>NZ_BNCJ01000001.1:0-227754 GCF_014656415.1 Seohaeicola zhoushanensis
AGACTCACCCCCGACCAACCCCGGAATCGCCACCAACTCGCGACGAAGAACCGAGGAGACGGGGGAAGGGCAGGCGAAGCAGCAGCAGGCCGGCGATCAGGGCGAGATAGACCAGCGGTTCGATCCGGAAGCCTTTCGCCAGCATCAGGTAGTGCACCCCGCCCAGGATCGCCGCCGGATAGACCAGACGGTGCAGCCGGCGCCAGGCCGGCCCGAGCCGGCGCACCGAGCGGTTGTTCGAGGTGACGGCCAGCGGCACGAGAAGAACGAAGGCCGCCATGCCGACAGTAATATAGGGGCGCTTCACGATATCGGCCCAGATCTGCGCCAGCAGCTGCACGTCGAGGACCAGCCAGACCAGCAGGTGGCAGCAGACATAAAAGAAGGTGACCAGCCCGATCGCCCGGCGGAACCTCATCAGGTTGAGCCCGAGGAAGCGGCGCAGCGGCGTCACTGCCAGCCCGGCCACCAGGAACTTGAGCGCCAGCTCGCCCAGCTCGCGCTCCAGCCCCTTCACCGGCTCGGGGCCCAGGCCGCCACTGACACCCAGCCAGAACAGCCAGGGCGCGCCGGCCATGCAGACTATATAGACCAGCCAGACCGGGACCCGGCGCAGCAGCGCGTTGGCCTGGTCGGTCAGGGTCATTTCCGGCTCTTGGCGCAATCGCGCATGGCGAAGTCGCCGGGATTGCCTGCCGTATAGATGACCGAGACCACCAGCCGGGCATAGCAGGCTGTCGGGATCTCGTAGGGCGCCAGCCTTTGGGCGATGGTGATCCATTGCACCATCCGGTCTCCTCTGGGGTTGGCCTGGAACAGGTCGACAGAGGTATTGTCGGCCAATCCGGCGTAATGCTGCGCCAGCTTCCCCGAGCGAATGCCCTTGGCGAAGCCCTGCGCCGCGGTCCAGTCGTCGACGAAGACCACGAAGACTTCGGCCTCGCGCCCCTGTTCGCGGCCGATCTTGCCTGCCTGCCAGACCGCGTCGATCACGCCGGAGCGGTCGGCATCGCGGACTGCCTCGGCAAAGCCCTCGGGTTCGCGGATCGTGACGACCGAAACGCTGCCGCCCGCCGCATCGACGAAACGGTTGGGCGTGACCAGCGGCGGCAAGGCGCCACCCTGGTGGGCCGGCGGCGCCGGTTCGGGCGCGGCGAGGACACCGAGCGCGAGCAGAAAGCCGAGTCCCTTCATCAGTGGTACTTCGCCAGGTCCATGCCGGCATAGAGCGAGGCCACCTCGGCCTCGTAGCCATTGAACATCAGCGTCGGCACCTTCTTGGCGAAGAGGCCGCTTCCGACCTTGCGCTCGGTTGCCTGGCTCCAGCGCGGATGGTCCACGTTCGGGTTCACGTTGGAGTAGAAGCCGTATTCGCGGTCGCTGTATTTATTCCAGGCGGTGGGCGGTTGCTTGTCTACCAGCGAGATCCGCACGATCGACTTGATCGACTTGTAGCCATATTTCCACGGCACCACGAGACGCATCGGCGCGCCGTTCTGCTTGGGGATCGGCTTGCCGTAGATCCCGGTCGCCATGATGGTCAGCGGGTGCATCGCCTCGTCCAGCCGCAGACCCTCGACATAGGGCCACTCGATGATCGGATAGCGCACGCCCGGCATCTCCTCGGGGCGCAGCAGGGTTTCGAAGGCGACGTATTTCGCACCCGCCTGCACACCGGCCATGTTCAGCAGGTCGGCCAGCTCGAAACCGTTCCACGGGATCACCATCGACCAGGCCTCGACACAGCGGAAACGGTAGATCCGCTCCTCGACCGTCATCGCCGACATGATCTGGTCGAAGGAATAGTCGCCCGGCTTGTCGACCATGCCGTCGATCTTCACCGTCCAGGGCGAGATGGTCAGCCGGTCGGCATAGCGCGCCGGGTCGTCCTTGTCGGTGCCGAACTCGTAGAAGTTGTTATAGGAGGTGATCTCCTCCCAACCGTTCGGCTCCAGCGTCTCGGCCCGCACGCTGCCGGCGCCCAGGCCCACCAGCCCCGCCGCCGCTAGCCCGCCGGTGATCTGCCGTCGGTTCACGAAGGCCGCTTCAGGCGTCACATCGGCTGCGGTCAGGTCGTTGGTCCAGCGATAGGCCATGGCGGTCCTCCGTATTGCGCTTTTGACGGAGACTAGGGCGGCACCCACTGGTTGGCCAAACCAAATCGACTCACATTTCGGAGACGGAATTGTAACTTGGCAGGATCTGGTTGAGCGGCAGGCTGCGCCCGTCGGCCTGCACGATCCGCACATGCCGCCTTCGCATCCGGCGCGGCTCGGAGACGCCGACCGAATGGGCGATCATCTCGACCTCGTGGATCATCTCGCGGGCATAATGGGCGACGCGCAGATATTTGTTCTCGACCACCAGCCCCTTCTGCAGGCGCGGGTCATGGGTGGTGATGCCGGTCGGGCAGGTGTTCCTGTTGCACTTGAGCGCCTGGATGCAGCCGAGGCTGAACATGAAGCCGCGCGCCGAGGTGACGAAATCGGCCCCTGCGGCCAGCGCCCAGGCCACGTCCGAGGGGTTCACCAGCTTGCCGCTGGCGACGATGCGGATGCGCTCCTTCAGCCCGTGGCGGTCGCGCAGGTTGACGACCGGGGGCAGCGCCTCGCGGATCGACATGCCGACCAGGTCGATCAGCGGCATCGGCGCGGCGCCGGTGCCGCCCTCGCCCCCGTCGAGCGTGATGAAGTCGGGCGCGCTCTGCTCGCCGCGCCGGTCGACCGCGGCGAAGAGCTCGTCGAAGGCGTCAACCGAGCCGACCACCGTCTTGATTCCGACCGGCTTGCCCGTGACCTCGCGCACATGGGCGATCATGTCGAGAAGCTGCTCGAAATCGGCCACTTCTATATGGCGGTTCGGCGAGAGACTATCCTGCCCCTCCTGGATGCCGCGTATCGCGGCAATCTCGGCCGTCACCTTGGCGCCGGGAAGGATGCCGCCCTTGCCGGGCTTGGCGCCCTGCGCCAGCTTGATCTCGAACATGCGCACCTGCGGATGCGCCGCGATGGCGCGCAGCTTCTCGTCCGAGAGGTGGCCGTGTGCATCGCGCACCCCGTATTTCGCGGTGCCGACCTGAAAGACGATATCGCAGCCGCCCGAGAGGTGATGCGGGCTGAGACCGCCCTCTCCCGTGTTCATCCAGATCCCGGCCTCCTTCGCGCCCCGGCTAAGTGCCATCACCGCCGGCTTGGAAATCGCGCCATAGCTCATGCCTGAGATATTGAAGAAGGACGGCGCCATATAAGGAGTGCGCGCGTGCGGGCCGATCAGCATCGGCTCGGATTTCGCGTGCTCGTCATCCAGCGGCGGGAAGGCCGCGTTGACGAAGATAGCGGTGCCCGGCAGCGACAGGTTGCGGGTCGATCCAAAGGCCACCGTATTGCCCTTGGCATCGGCCGCGCGGTTGACCCAGTCGCGCTGCGCCCGGTTGAAGGGCATCTCCTCGCGGTCCATGGCGAAGAAATACTGCCGGAAGAATTCGCCCAGTTCGGTGAACAGCCCGCGAAACCGTCCGATCACCGGGTAGTTCCGCCGGATCGCGTCGCCGGTCTGGGTGCGGTCGATCACGAAAAGCGTGACGCCCAGCGCCATCAGCACCCCGATCAGAACGACGAAGGCCAGCGCCATCACCTCGAGCGTCTGCATTGCAAATCCCATGAACGTCCTCCGCTGCGGTTTGACATGTCGCAAGGTGCTTCGCCGCACTATATCCGAGAGTGAGCGTCACGGCCCCGACTGGCAAGCCGGGGCGCAACAAATCGGGAGGATCATGATGAAACACGTCTTTTTGGCCGCAACCTTCGCTCTCGCCGCCCAGGCAGCGGCGGCGCAGCAGGCCGTCACTTACAAGACAGAAGCGGCCTTCGACGACGTGATCTTCGAGCTGGAGAACGCGATCACCGACGCCGGGCTGGTGGTCGACTGGGTCAGCCATGTCGGCGAGATGCTGGAGCGCACGCGACAGGATGTAGGGTCGGACAAGGTGATCTTCGAACGCGCCGACGTCTACAACTTCTGCTCGGCCATCGTGTCGCGCAACGTGATGGAGGCGGACCCGATGAACATCGCCTTCTGCCCCTATGGCATCTTCGTCGCCAAGGTCGCCGGCGACGAGACCCACACCATCGTCGGCTATCGCAGCTTCCCCGAAGGCGCGATGCAGGAGGCGGCGGCGCTGGTCGACGGGCTGGCCCGCAAGGCCGCCGGGCTGGAATAGAGCCTAGCCCGCGAGGCGGCCATTGATGCGCACCTCGGCGATGCAGCGGTCATCGCCGAGCATGATGGTGGCAAATAGCGCCTCCCAGATATCCCTGGCCCGCGCCGTGCGCTGCGCCAGAGCCGGCGTCGCGGCGAGGTCGAGCACGACGAGGTCGGCCTCCATGCCCGGCGCGATGGTGCCGATCGCGTGGCCCATGTGCAGCGCCTGCGCCGATCCGGCTGTGGCAAGCCAGAGCAGTTCCGCCGCGTGCAGCGCCCGGCCCCGCAGTTGCCCAACCTCGTAGGCCGCCGCCATCGTCCGCAGCATCGAGAAGGACGACCCGCCGCCGGTATCGGTAGCCAGCGCAACGCGGTGCCCCGCCGCCATCAGCCCGTCCATGTCGAAGAGGCCAGAGCCGATGAAGGTGTTCGAAGTCGGGCAATGCACCAGCCCTGCCCCCACCTCGCGCAGGCGGTCCTTCTCGCGCGGTTCCAGGTGGATCGCGTGGCCGTAAAGGCCGCGCTCCCCCAGCAGCCCATGGCGTTCATAGGTGTCGAGATAGTCGCGCGCCTCGGGGTAGAGGCCCAGCACCCATTCGATCTCGTCGGTCTGTTCCGACAGGTGCGTCTGCATCAGACAATCCGGATGCTCGGCCCAGAGCGCGCCCAGCGCCTCGAGCTGTTCCTGCGTCGAGGTCGGCGAGAAACGCGGCGTGATCGCATAGGTCAGCCGCCCGGCGCCGTGCCAGCGCCCGATCAGCGCGCGGCTGTCGTCATAGGCCGATTGCGCGGTGTCGCGTAGCCCCTCCGGCGCGGTGTCGCGGTCCATGCAGGTCTTGCCGGCGGCAAGCCGCATGTCGCGCTTCTGCGCCTCGGCAAACAGCGCCTCGGCGCTGCCGGGATGGATGGTGCAGTAGGAACAGACCGTGGTGGTGCCGTTCGCCGTCACCAGGTCGAGATAGCGCGCCGCGATCTCGGCCGCATAGGCCGGATCGGCAAAGCGCACCTCTTCCGGGAAGGTATAGGTGTTCAGCCAGTCGATCAGCCGCTTGCCCCAGCTCGCGATGATGGCGGTCTGCGGGTAATGCGCGTGAGCGTCGACGAAACCGGGCAGAATCACCTTGTCGCCGTGGTTGACGACCTGCGCCTCGGGATGCGCCGCGCGCAGGTCGGACAGGGTGCCGCTCACCAGGATCCGCCCATCCGACAGGGCCACCGCCTCGTCCACGCGGGCCGCCTTCTCGGGTTCGCCGAGGAAGGGCGAACGCTCATAGCACAGCACCCGGCCGGCAAGGATCACCATATCGCCCATCTTCCTTGCCTCCTGGCCGCCTGATTGCACCGCAACAACCTACCTGTCGCAAAAGGCGCGGTAAATTCCGGATTTGTCGCTGTTTTCCAGCAGCAGCTTCCAGTAGGTTGCGGCCAATCGCGGAAAGGAGGGTGGCCGATGGACGCCGAAGACCAGCCGATCGACACCGAAGCCGAGCGCGACGAAGACGCCTATGCGCTCTCGCCCAAGGTGGTGGCCGCGATTCTCGATGCCGTCGAGGAGGGTGACCGCGAGCGCCTGATCGCGCTGATGGAGCCGCTGCACGCGGCCGACATCGCCGACCTTCTCGAACAGATCCACTCGGACGAGCGCCGCGCGCTGATCCAGCTCTATGACCGCGAATTCGACGGCGAGATCCTGTCGGAACTCGAAGAGAGCGTGCGCGAAGAGGTGATCGGCTTCCTCTCGCCCCAGGTCCTTGCCGAGGCAGTGCGCGAGCTCGACTCGGACGACGTGGTCGACCTTGTCGAATTCCTGGACGAGCCGCAGCAGGAAGCCATCCTCGACGTGCTGGAAGACGTCGACCGGGCGGCGGTCGAACTGGCGCTGTCCTATCCCGAAGGCTCGGCCGGCCGCCTGATGCAGTCCGAGGTGGTGATGGCCCCCGAGCACTGGAACGTCGGCCAGGCCATCGACCACATGCGCAGTTCGGACCGGCTGCCCGACGCCTTCTACCACGTAATCCTCGTTGACCCGCGCCTGCACCCGATCGGAAATGTCTCGCTGGGCAGGCTGATGGCCTCGGGGCGCGACGTGCCGCTGAAGTCGATCACCGAAGAGATGTTCCGCGTCATCCCGGTGACTCAGGACGAGGAAGACGTCGCCTATGCCTTCAACCAGTATCACCTGATCTCGGCACCGGTGGTGAACGAGGACGGCCGGCTGGTTGGCCAGATCACCATCGACGATGCGATGATCGTGCTGGACGAGGAACACGAGGAAGACATCCTGCGCCTTGCCGGTGTTGGCGAAGGCTCGCTTTCCGACCGGGTGGTCGAAACGGTGAAGGGCCGCTTTCCCTGGCTGGCGGTCAACCTTGTCACCGCGATCATGGCCTCGATGGTGATTGCCCAGTTCGACGGGGTGATCGCGCAATATGTGGCGCTGGCGGTGCTCATGCCGATTGTCGCCTCGATGGGCGGCAACGCCGGCACCCAGTCGCTCACCGTCGCGGTGCGCGCCATCGCCACGCGCGACCTCACCGGCTCGAACGTCTGGCGGGTGATCCGGCGCGAGGTGCTGGTGGGGCTGGCGAACGGCCTCGCCTTTGCCTTGCTGATGGCGGTGGTGGGCTATTTCTGGTTCGGCTCGACCTCGCTGGCGATCGTGCTGGCGGCGGCGATGATCATCAACCTGGTGATTGCGGGTCTGGCCGGCACGGTGATTCCCGTGGTGCTCGACCGCTTCAACGTCGACCCGGCGCTGGCCTCGGGGGCCTTCGTCACAACCGTGACCGACGTGGTCGGCTTCTTCGCCTTCCTCGGCTTTGCCGCGGTCTACCTGCTATGAGCGCGCTGTCCGACGCCAAGAAGGCGGCACGCGAGGCGGCCTTCGCCCGCCGCGCGCTGGCCCATGCGGCGGCAAGCGGCGCGCAGGCGGGCAAGCTCTCCGAAGTGCTGGCCGGTTATCGCGGCGTGCCGCTCTCGGGCTACATGGCGATGCGGACCGAGATCGACCCGACCCCGGCGATGGAAGAGGCCGCCGCGCATGGCCCGGTCGGCGTGCCGGTGATCGTCGCCAAGGCCCAGCCACTGCGCTTCTGCCGATGGGAACCCGGCTGCGCAATGAAGGACGGCCCCTTCGGCGCAAGCATCCCGGCGGTCGAGGACTGGTTCGAACCCGAGATCCTGATCGTCCCGCTGGTCGCCTTCGACGCGCGCGGCAACCGGCTGGGCTATGGCGGCGGCTTCTACGACCGCACGCTCGAAATGCTGCGCGCAAAGCGGGCGACGCTGGCGATCGGCTTTGCCTTCGACGCGCAGGAGGCCGATGAACTGCCGCTGGAACCGACGGACCAGCCGCTCGACATGATCGTGACCGAAAGCCGGGTGCTGAGCTTCCGCTGAAGGCTCACGCCCTGCTCGCGTCCGTTCACGTTGATTTCACTTGAAGAATGAAAGCACGCCGGCTTGGCGCGCCATGGCGGAAAGTCAAGGCCGTGGCGCCCGCCATATCAGGTGATCCGCTAGTCCCCTCCCCCCGTCTTACGTGCAGCCGCATGTGTCGCGGTCGTGCACAACAAATGGGAGACCTAATGATGTTCCGCAGAACCTTCATCGCCTTCGCCGCCGCCGCCAGCCTGACCAGTGCCGCCTATGCCGGCGGCCACTCCAAGGATATCGTCGACACCGCCGTCGGCGCGGGCGACTTCACCACGCTGGTCGCCGCCGTACAGGCTGCCGGCCTTGTCGACACGCTCAAGGGCGAAGGCCCCTTCACCGTCTTCGCGCCCAATGACGCGGCCTTCGCCGCGCTGCCGGCTGGCACGGTTGAAGACCTGCTGAAGCCCGAGAACAAGGACAAGCTGGTGTCGATCCTCACCTACCACGTGGTGCCGGGCAAGGTGATGAGCACCGACCTCAGCAACGGCATGAAGGCCGCCACCGTGCAGGGCGGCGAGGTCACGATCATGACCGAGGGCGGCGTGAGCGTGAACGACGCCAAGGTGCTCGCCGCCGATATCGAGGCCGACAACGGCGTGATCCACGTGATCGACAAGGTCATCCTGCCCGAGTGATCGGACCGGGCGGGCCGGCGCACAGCCGGGCCGCCAACCTGCCTGCATTCTGGTTTCTCTTGCGCCGGACCGCCGCCGGGCCTACGGATCAGGCATGAAAATACTGTTTCTAGGCGATGTAATGGGCCGCGCGGGCCGGGCTGCCGTGAAAGAGCGGCTGCCGAAACTGCGCGCCGAGTGGCGGCTCGACTTCGTGGTGATCAACGGCGAGAACGCCTCGTCGGGCATGGGCCTGACCGGCGATCATGCCAAGCTGCTGCTCGATGCCGGCGCCGATTGTGTGACGCTGGGCGACCATGCCTTCGATCAGAAGGACATGTTTCAGTTCATCGAGACCGAACCGCGGGTGATCCGCCCGCTGAACTTCGCCAAGACCGCGCCGGGCAAGGGTGCGCGGCTGTTCACCTCGAAGAACGGCCGCAAGGTACTGGTGACCCAGGTGCTGGGCCAGGTCTTCATGAAGCGCGCCTTCGACGATCCCTTCTCGGCGCTTGACACGGTGCTCAAGTCGCACCCGCTCGGGGGGCTGGCCTCGGCGGTGGTGGTCGACGTGCATTGCGAGGCGACCTCCGAAAAGATGGCGATGGGCCACTACTGCGACGGCCGCGCCAGTCTGGTGGTGGGCACCCACACCCATGTCCCGACGGGCGACGCCCAGGTTCTGTCCGGAGGCACCGCCTATCTGACCGATGCAGGCATGTGCGGCGACTACGACTCGGTCATCGGCATGGACAAGGCCGAACCGATGCGCCGCTTCATCACCGGCATGGCCAAGACGCGGTTCACCCCCGCCCTTGGCGAGGCGACCCTCTCGGGCGTTCTGGTCGAGACGGATGACAACACGGGCAAGGCGAAATCCGTGCGGATGATCCGCGTGGGCGGGAGGTTGCAGGAAGCAATCCCATGACACGCCGCGACATCGCCCTCTACAGCCTGGTTCTCGTGCTTGCGGGAATGGGCTGGGGCATGACCCAGCCACTGGGCAAGATCGCGGTGAGCACCGGCCACCAGCATTTCGGGCTCATCTTCTGGCAATGCGCCATAGGCGCAGCGGTGATGGCGCTGGTCTCGGTGCTGCAGGGCCACCGCCTGCCCCTGCATCGCGGCGCGCTGCTGACCTACCTCGTGATCGCGCTGCTTGGCACGGTGATCCCGAACTCGACCTTCTATACTTCCATCGCGCATCTGCCCTCGGGCGTCATGTCCATCGTGATCTCGCTGGTGCCGATGATGGCCTTCCCGATCGCCCTTGGCCTGAAGCTCGAGCGTTTCTCGGCCCGTCGGCTGTTCGGCCTGCTGGCAGGCCTCGCCGGGGTCATGCTGCTGGTGGTGCCCGAGGCGAGCCTGCCCGACCCGGCAATGCTCGTCTGGGTGCCGCTGGCGCTGGTGGGGCCGTTCTTCTACGCCTGCGAAGGCAATTATGTCGCCCGCTTCGGCACGGCAGACGTCGATCCCATCCGTGTTCTCTTCGGCGCCTCGCTTGCCGGGGCGCTGCTCACTCTGCCCATGGCGCTCGGCTCTGGCCAGTTCATCTCGCCCCTGCGCAGCTACGGCCCGCCGGAATTCGCGCTGATCCTCTCTGCCGTTCTCAATGTCTTCATCTATGCCGCCTATGTCTGGCTGGTCGGACGCGCCGGGGCCGTCTTTGCGATGCAGGTTGCCTATCTCGTCACCGGCTTCGGGATGCTCTGGGCAATGGCGATCCTGTCCGAGAGCTATTCGCCCTATATCTGGGCGGCGATGGGCTTGGTCCTGTTGGGTGTGATGCTGGTGCAACCGCGTCGCAATGAAGCAGTTGCCGCGGGGGCGGCGATAGAGGAAACTGGCCTCCGCTGAAACGAAACCGCCGCGCGCGACATATCAAAGGCATATATGCAGTTTCTTGCCCTGTCCGATACCGCCAGTGCCGTGCTCGCGCTGGTGATCGTCGGTGTGATGCTCGTGCTCTTCGTGCGAGAGATCTTCCCCACCGAAGTGGTCGCCCTGGCCGGCGTCTCGGTCATGCTGATCACCGGTGTCCTGCCCTATGACGACGGGCTCAAGGTGCTGTCGAACCCGGCGCCCTGGACCATCGCCGCGATGTTCATCATCATGGGCGCCCTGGTGCGCACCGGCGCGCTGGACGTGCTGACCCGGATGGCCGAGCGCTATGCCAAGACCCACCCCAAGGCGGCGGTCATGGGGACCATCGCCATGGTCATGGCCGGCTCGGCGGTGATGAACAACACGCCGGTGGTCGTGGTGATGATCCCGGTCTTCGTGCAGCTCTCGCAGACGCTGGGCCGCAAGGCCTCCAAGCTGCTGATTCCGCTGTCCTATGCCGCGATCATGGGCGGTTCGCTCACCCTGATCGGCACTTCGACCAACCTGCTGGTCGACGGCGTCGCGCGCAGCCACGGGATGGAACCTTTCGGCATCGTCGAGATCCTGCCCATCGGACTGGTCGTGTGCATCTGGGGCCTGATCTACATGGGCATCTTCGGCCCCCGCCTGCTGCCCGACCGCGACAGCATGGCGAACATGCTGTCGGACCGCTCCAAGATGAAGTTCTTCACCGAGGCGGTGATCCCGCCCGAGAGCAACCTGATCGGTCGCGAGGTGCTGGGCGTTCAGCTCTTCAAGCGCGACGGCGTGCGGCTGATCGACGTGGTGCGCGGCGACGTCTCGCTGCGCCGCAACCTCGAGGGCGTGACCCTGCAGGTCGGCGACCGGGTGATCCTGCGCACGCGGATGACCGAACTGCTCAGCCTGCAGGCCAACAAGGAATTGAAGCGCGTCGACCAGGTCTCGGCGGTCGAGACCACCACGGTCGAGGTGCTGATCACGCCGGGCTGCAAGATGGAGGGGCGCGCGCTTGGCGGGATGCGGCTGCGGCGGCGCTATGGCGTCTATGTGCTGGCGGTCCACCGGCGCAACCAGAACATCGGCCGCCAGCTCGACGACCTGGTCGTGCGGGTCGGCGACACGCTGCTGCTCGAAGGCGCGCCGGCCGATATCCAGCGGCTGGCGGCAGAGATGGAGATGGTCGACGTCTCGCAGCCATCGGCCCGCGCCTACCGTCGCGGCCATGCGCCGATCGCCGTCGCCGCGCTCGCCGGGATCGTGCTGCTGGCCGCACTCGACGTCGCGCCGATTCTCTTCCTTGCCGTCATTGCGGTGGCGGTGGTGCTGGTCACCCGCTGCATCGACGCCGACGAAGCCTTTACCTTTGTCGATGGCCGCCTGCTGGCGCTGATCTTCGGGATGCTTGGCGTCGGCGCCGGCCTGCAGCACACCGGGGCGGTGTCGATGGTGGTCGATGGCATCGCGCCGGGCCTGATGACGCTGCCGCCCTGGCTCGTGGTTTTCGTGGTCTTCCTGCTGACGACCACCCTGACCGAGGTTGTTTCCAACAACGCCGTGGCGGTCATCATGACGCCGCTGGCCATCGGCCTCGCTCAGGCGCTGGGGCTGGACGCACGCCCGCTGGTGATCGCGGTGATGATCGCCGCCTCCTGCGCCTTCGCCACCCCGATCGGCTATCAGACCAACACGCTGGTCTATGGTCCCGGCGGCTATCGCTTCTCCGACTTCCTGCGGATCGGCGTGCCGCTGAACCTGACGATGACGCTGATCTGCTCGGCGGTGATCCCGCTGATCTGGCCGCTCTGATCCGGCAGACCGGACGCGGCGGGCTCAGCCCGCCAGCGCCCGCGCCAGCCGGTTCTGCCGTTCCACGACGCGCGCGAGGTCGAGCGTGACGACATGGCCGTCGCGCACCACCTCGCGGCCCTCGACAAACAGCGCCTTCACCCGTGTCGGCCCGGCCAGCAGCAGCGCCGCCTTGTCCCAGCTGCCGGCGCTTTCGACGCCTGACACGTCCCAGATGGCGATGTCCGCCCGCTTGCCCACCGCAAGGCGGCCGCAGTCAGGCCGTCCGAGAATATCCGCCCCGCCCCGCGTCGCGATTTCCAGCGCCTCGCGCGCGCTCATCGCATCGGCGCCCAGCGCCACCCGTTGCAGCAGCATCGCCTGCCGCGCCTCGGCGATCAGGTTTCCCGCGTCGTTGCTGGCCGAACCATCCACCCCCAGCCCCACCGGCACCCCGGCGTCACGCATCGCGCGGATCGGGGCGATGCCGGAACCCAGTCGGCAGTTGGAACAGGGGCAATGCGCAACCCCGGTGCGGCTGCGCGCGAACAGCCCGATTTCGCCTGCGTCGAGCTGCACGCAGTGGGCGTGCCAGACATCCGGCCCGGTCCAGCCCAACTCCTCGGCATATTGCCCCGGCCGGCACCCGAAATTGGCTAGGCTATAGGCGATATCCTCGGCATTCTCGGCCAGGTGGGTGTGCAGCATCACCCCCTTGTCGCGCGCCAGCAGCGCGGTATCCCGCATCAGTTCGCGGCTCACCGAGAAAGGCGAACAGGGCGCCAGTCCGACGCGGACCATGGCCCCCTCTGCGGGGTCGTGGAAGGCATCGACTACCCGGATGCAATCATCGAGAATCGCCGCCTCGCCCTCGACCAGCGAATCCGGCGGCAGGCCGCCCCTGCTCTCGCCAATGCTCATCGAGCCGCGCGTCGCCTGGAACCGCAGCCCGATCTCGCCGGCGGCAGCGATGGTGTCGTCGAGCCGCGCCCCATTGGGGTAGAGGTAGAGGTGATCCGAGGTCAGCGAACAGCCGGAGAGCGCCAGTTCGGCCAGCCCGGTAAGCGCCGATACATGCATCTCTTCCGGCCCGAAGCGCCCCCAGATCGGATAGAGCGTTTTCAGCCAGCCGAACAGCAGCGCGTCCTGTCCACCCGGCACCGCGCGAGTCAGGGTCTGGTAGAGGTGGTGATGCGTGTTCACTAGCCCCGGCGTCAGCACGCAGCCGGCGGCGTTCACCACTTCGCCCGCCGAGGCCAGGCCGCTGCCGATCGCGGCGATCACGCCGCCCCGGATCAGGATATCGGCGCCGTGCAACTCGCGGCGATCATCGTCCATCGTCAGGATGTTATCGGCATTCTTGATCAGGATTTCGCGCATGTAGGGGCCTCGCGTGTTGCAGAACCCCGTTTCAGACCAATGGTCAGGCCGGAGGAAAACGGAAAGATCCGGCAGAGCAGAAAGGTGGCACGGAACCCCGCCGGCATCAAGCCGCGTAGGGCCGCAACAGGGACAGCGCCTGCGCGTGCAGCTCGGCGTTGGCCGCCGCCAGAGCCTGGCCACCACCATGCGCAGGGCCGCCGTTCCAATTGGTGACCACGCCCCCGGCAGCCTCGATCAGGGCGATCGGCGCCATGATGTCATAGCTCTGCAGCCCCGCCTCGATCACCAGGTCGATCTGCCCGGCGGCGAGCAGCGCATAGGCATAGCAATCCATCCCGTAACGGGTGAGCCGCGCCTCCTCCGCAACCGCCTCGAATCCGGCGCGGTCGGACGGAGTGCCGACTTCGGGGAAGGTGGTGAAGAGAATGGCCTCGTCCAGCCGCGCGGTGGCGCGCGTGCGCAGGGCGCGCGGCCCATGCGGCCCGGTCATGCTTGCAGCGCCCTCGGCGCCGGCGAACCGCTCTCCGATATAGGGTTGGTCGATCATGCCCAGGAACGGACCGTCGGCATCGGCCAGCGCGATCAGCACCCCCCAGGTCGGGGTTCCGGACAGAAAGGCACGGGTTCCGTCGATGGGGTCGAGGACCCAGTCGCGCCCGCTCGTGCCTTCTGCACGGGCGAACTCTTCGCCAAGGATACCGTCCTCGGGGCGCAGCTCGGCCAGCAGCGATCGCATGGCCGTCTCTGCGGCCTTGTCGGCCGCGGTCACGGGATCGAAACCCGAAGCCGCCTTGTTCTCGGCGCTCAATCCGTCCTGGCGGAACCAGGGGAGGATGGCGCTGCGGGCAGCATCGGCGAGACGATGGGCAACGTCCAGATCGGTCAGGGCATCGGGTGTCATGGTTGCCCGAGTGCCATCAACTTGCGTCAGCCGCAAGAGTGCCGATCACCGTTGCCGGTTCATTCAGGCGACGTCGCTGAGTACGCGGGCCAGGTCGAACAGGCGCCGGCGCTGATGCTCGGGAATGGCATAGTAGGACCGCACGAGATCGAGCGCTTCCTTGTCGCCCAGAATGTCGGAAGGGATCGCCTGGGTATTCTCGGCAGGCTTGTGATCGTCCGAAAGTCCCTCGAAGAAGAACGCCACCGGGACCTCGAGCGCATCGGCGATATCCCAAAGGCGGGAGGCGCTGACACGGTTGGCACCGGTTTCGTATTTCTGGATCTGCTGGAACTTGATGCCGACCTTTTCCGCCAGCTGCTGCTGCGTCATCCCGATCAGCCAACGCCGGTGTCGCACGCGTTTTCCAACGTGTACGTCAACTGGATGGGTCATGCTTTTCTCCTATATGATACTGACAACAAACCGGGTCACACGGGACGCAGACGAAAAAGCACAAAAACGGGCAGCTGGCAGAGCCAACCGCGCCGAATATTCCTGGGCGACGACTCCTTGGCGACGCTTCTTCACTTTACGCAGTTTCCCTTGCAAGACAAGCAAGTTGAGTTACGTAAACGTCAAGACGCTTGCCGGTTGTGCTTCTCGATGAAATCCCGTCTGACCTGTCATATTGCTTAGTTACTCCACCCCCCGTGGCGCAAGCGAATGAATCGAACCTTGCACCTGGGCGCGCGGAAACAATGATCTAAGCTCAGCCTGTACGATTTCCAGAAAGAGAACAATGCGCGCTTACAGAATCTCACAAGCCAATGAAAAACCTAAATATTTAGACATTGAACCGCCGAAACCGGGCCCGGGACAGCTAGGCGTGACCATCCGTTGCGCCGGCCTCAACTACGCCGACCTTTTGATCCAGAATGGAACCTATCAGGACATTCCAACCGCACCGTTCACGCTTGGCATGGAAATCGCAGGCCTCGTCAGCGCCATCGGTGAGTCGGTCGAGGGCTTTTCAATCGGAGATCGCGTGGCCGTTTTCGCTGGACAGGGCGGGCTTGCCGAGGCGGGCGTCTTCGAATCAGCCCGGACCGTCCGCATTCCGGACTCAATGAGCTTTGAAGAGGCCGCAGGTTTCCAGATCGCATACGGCACCAGCCATCTCGCGCTCGCGCACCGGGCCAACCTGCGCCCCGGCGAGACGCTTTTGGTCACGGGCGCGGCCGGCGGGGTCGGCCTCACCGCCGTGGAGATCGGCAAGCTGATGGGGGCGCGGGTCATCGCCCATGCACGCGGCGCCGACAAGCTGGCGGTGGCCAAGGCGGCCGGCGCCGACCACCTGATCGACGACAGCGAAGACCTGCGCGCGCGGGTGCTGGAACTGGGCGGCGCGGACGTGGTCTATGACGCGGTCGGAGGCGACGCCTTCCGCGCCGCCTTCCGCGCCTGCAACCCCGAGGGCCGGCTGATCTGCATCGGCTTCGCCAGCGGTGACGTGCCCCAGATCCCTGCCAACCACCTGATGGTCAAGAACCTCACCGCCATCGGCCTCTATATCGGCGGCTACTTCAAGTTCCGGGCCGAGGTGGCGCAGGAGAGTCTCGCCACCCTGCTGCGCTGGTACGAGGAAGGCCGCCTGAAGCCGCATGTCAGCCACGTCCTGCCCTTCGACCAGATCGAGCAGGGGATGAACCTGCTCCGCGACCGTAAGTCGACGGGCAAGGTGGTGATCCGGATTTCCTGAGCCCTAGCCGGCGATCTTGAGGCGCGGCTTGGCCTGCGTCTCGGCAAAGACGTTGCGCAGAAGCGCGCTCAGCGCCTGGTGCACCTCGCCCTTGGTGTCGCCACCGTAGAGGACGATGTGATGGGCCGGAAGGTCCGGCAGCGTCCCGTCGTGGCGCACCGGCTCCAGGTGCGGGGGCAGCGTGCCCTCCAGCAGCGCCAGCACGCCCAGGTCGGCCGAAACCGTCGCCTCCAACGTGCGGTCCGAGTCTGAATCGACGGCGGTGCTCCACTCGATCCCGGCCGCATCCAGCGCGCGCAGCACCATTGGACGGAAGATGCAGTTGCGCGCCTGAGCCAGGTCCAGCGGCCGCTTGCGCCAGGCCATGCCGCCAATCGCCCCGACCCAGAGCAACTCCTTGGTCGCCAGTTTCTCGGCCCCCGGCGGCACTTCGGCCTCGGTGGTCAGGATCATGTCGCATTCGCCGCGGCTGAACTTCTGCTTGAGAAAGCTCGTGTTCAACGTCAGCAGCTGCACCTTCACGCGCGGGAAAGCCGCGTTGAACTGCTGCAGCACCCGTGGAATGGCGGGATAGACGATATCGTGGGGCACCCCAAGCACGATCTCGCCCTCGAAGGCCTGGTCGGTCAGCCGCGCGATCACCTCGTCGTTCAGCGCCACCATCCGGCGCGCATAGGCCAGCATCTGCTCGCCCGAGGCGGTGAGCGCGACGCCCCGGCCCGAGCGGTCGAGCAGTTCGAGGCCAAGCAACTCCTCCAGCCGCTTGAGCTGCATCGAGACCGCCGACTGGGTCAGGTGCAGGATCCCGGCGGCTCGGGTGACGCCGCCACTGTCGGCCACGGCGACGAAGGAACGGAGCGTGGTTATGTCGAGGTTGCGTATCATCACGATCCCTGATGAATCACTTCATGAACATTCGTTTTCAAAATGAACCACATTCCACCATATACATCAAGGAAATTGATCCGGATGGGCGCTTCCATCACGAACCGACGAAAGGACAGACATCATGACCGTTTCCGCGCTTGCCCGCCCCGCCGCCCCTCGCCGCGCCAGCCTCGTTGCACGCCTCGCCGCGCTGCACGGCCTCTGGCGTCAGCGCAAGTCGCTGGCCGAACTCGACCCGCACATGCTGAACGATATCGGCGTGACCGAGGCCGAAGCCCTGAAAGAGGCCCGCCGACCGGTCTGGGACGCACCGGCAAACTGGCTCGGCTGAGGCCCGCGATGGCCGTCTCGGGGACCTTCTAAAAACTCCGTGATCTCGGCTAAATCGTTGTCGAACCGCTTGAAATGCGGGTTTCGATCTCCAATATTCGGCAAGGAAGACCGCCAGCATCCTGCCGGCGGGCCTCTTTGTCTGGATGGAGACCACCTATGGCTGACTACAACCCGACCCGCGCCGCTACCCGGACAATGGCCGGCGCCCGCGCGGTCGAAGTCGACGAGGGCCTGCGCGCCCACATGAACAAGGTCTACGGCACGATGTCCGTGGGCATGCTGATCACCTTCGCGGTGGCCTGGGCGATCGGGTCGAACCCGACGCTGCTGGGCATCTTCCGCGATCCCGTTACCCTGAGCCCGAACATCCTCGGCTGGATCGTGATGTTCGCTCCGCTGGGCATGGTCTTCCTGTTCAGCGGTATGCTGAACCGCATCTCCGCCGCCGGCGCACAGCTGTTCTTCTACGCCTTCGCGGCGGTGATGGGCCTGTCGCTGAGCTGGATCTTCGTGGCCTTCACCGGCTTCTCGATCGCTCAGGTCTTCCTGGTCACCTCGATCGCCTTCGCCGGCCTGTCGCTCTGGGGCTACACCACCAAGAAGGACATCTCGGGCTGGGGGTCGTTCCTGATCATGGGTGTGATCGGTATCCTGGTCGCCTCGATCATCAACATCTTCCTGGGCTCGCCCGCGATCATGTTCGCGATCTCGGTCCTGGGTGTGCTGATCTTCGCGGGCCTCACCGCCTATGACACGCAGAACATCAAGAACACCTACCTGATGCACGCCCATTCGGGCGACAGCGAGTGGCTGGGCAAGGCCGCCATCATGGGCGCGCTGAACCTCTACCTCGACTTCATCAACATGTTCATGTTCCTGCTGCAACTGTTCGGCAACCGCGAATAAGCGGACGTACATGACAGACCGAGGGCCGGGATTTCCCGGCCCTTTTCTTTTGGGCCGCCCCGGCTATCCTGCACCCATGCTTGAACTGCGCCCGAACTGCGAGATCTGCGACCGCGACCTGCCGCCCGCCTCGGGCGAGGCGCATATCTGCACCTATGAGTGCACCTATTGCAGCGATTGCGCGCGCGAGCTGATGAATGTCTGCCCGAACTGCGGCGGCAACCTGCAGCCGCGCCCGATCCGGCCGGCAACGGCGCATCGGCCCAACGTCAGCCTCTCGCATCACCCTGCCAGCGACAAGCGCCGCCACAGCAAGTGGAGCGCCGAGGAACGGCGCGCCTTTTCGGTCGGCCTGAAGGACGTGCCCCCGGCCGAACGCTGACCTACTCGGTCCGCCCGGCTTCCGGCACGACCGGCGCCAGCCCATCAAAGCCAAGCGCATAGCCTGGCTGCAAAGCGCGGGATGAGACCTTGCCGATGCCGGTGAATCCGACGCCCTTTTCGCCCTGGCAGGCGGCAAGGGTCATCCCTGCGACCAGCAGGAGTGCAATCCTGAGTTTCATGTTCTGCCCGATATCTTGTTTTTATGGAGACGAGGTTAAACCGCGCGCCCGCCTTCCGCCAAGCCCAGGCGCATCCGAACCGATGGGAAGGTGATGCCAGGTTGCAACGTCACCTCCATCGGCCCCTCCTCGACAAAGCCGACCGAAGCATAAAAGGGCACCGCCGTCCGGGTCGCCCAGCACTCGAGTTCGCGCATCCCCGCGGCCCGCGCCTGCGCCGCCACATGGGTCATCAGCGCCCGCCCGATCCCCCTGCGCACCTGGCCCGCATCGGTCGCGACATGGCGCACATGACCCCGCTCCGCGATGCCCCGGTCGCGCGACCAGCCGCCCACGCCGACGATCCGGCCTTCCAGCAGGACGGCGTAGTAGGTGCCCGAGCCCAGCAGCGCCGGCTGCGCCCGCGAGATCAGCGGCAAGGCGGTGACCAGCACCGAGGGCGGGTAATCCGCCTTCAGCAGCTTCGGAAAGGCGCGCGCCAGCAACGCGTCCACCTCGGCCAGGTCGGCCCGCGTGGTGGTGCGGATCGTCAACATCACGATGCCCTCAAACGCAAAAAGGCCGCGCAATCGCTGCGCGGCCCCGAAAACCTGAAGTGCGAGATCTTACTTGATCTTGCCTTCCTTGTATTCGACGTGCTTGCGGACGACCGGGTCGTATTTGCGCACGGACATCTTCTCGGTCATGGTGCGGGCGTTCTTCTTGGTGACATAGAAGTGGCCCGTGCCTGCGGACGAGTTCAGGCGGATCTTGATGGTGGTCGGCTTGGCCATTGTCGTTCTCCTGCGTCGGAGGACATGCCCCTCCGTGAAATCTCATGAAACCCGCCTTTTACTCATCGCAGCCCCCGAGTCAACCGGGTTGGTGGCGATTCGCGCGCCCTGCGACTTCTTCTCTTTGATAAATACTCCGGCGCGGGCCTCCCGCCGCCGCGCCTTCGCAGAAAAGGGCTCAGTCGGCGAGGATCTTGCCGGGGTTCATGATGTGATCCGGGTCCAGCGCCGCCTTCACCGCCGCCATGAATCGCGTTGCCGGCCCCAGCTCGCGCTGCAGGTAGGGCCGCTTGCCCTGGCCGATGCCATGCTCGCCGGTGCAGGTGCCATCCATCGAGATCGCCAGGTCGTTCAGCCAGCCGACAAAGCCGTCGGCGCGCTCGACCTCTGCCTCGTCCTCCATGTCGACCAGGATCGAGCAGTGGAAGTTGCCGTCGCCGACATGGCCGACGATCGGCGCGATCAGCTTCAACTCCTCCAGCTTGGTCTGCGCCTGGGTCACGCAATCGGCCAGCCGCGAGATCGGCACGCAGACATCGGTGCCGATGCCCTTGGCGCCGGGCCGCAGCGCCAGCACCGACCAATAGGCATCGTGCCGCGCCTTCCACAGCCGGTTGCGCTCTTCCACCGTCGTGGTCGCCTCGAAGCCGGTCGCACCGAACTCCTCCGCGATGGCGCCAAAGGTCTCAGACTGCTCGGCCACGCCGGCTTCCGAGCCGTGGAACTCCAGCAGCAGCAGCGGCGTCTCGGGCAGGCTCAGCTTGGAATAGGCGTTGACCGCCTTGACCTGCAGCGCGTCCATGATCTCGATCCGGGCAACCGGGACGCCATACTGGATCGTCCCCATCACCGCCCGACAGGCCGCATCCACCGTCGGGAAGGAGCAGCGCGCGGCGCGGATCGCCTCGGGGATGCCCTGCAGGCGCAGGGTGATCTCGGTGATGATGCCCAGCGTGCCTTCCGAGCCGATCAGCAGCCGCGTCAGGTCGTACCCGGCCGAGGATTTCTTGGCCCGCTTCGCCGTGCGGATCACCGTGCCGTCGGCCATCACCGCTTCGAGCGCGATGATGTTGTCCTTCATCGTGCCATAGCGCACCGCATTGGTGCCGCTCGCACGCGTTGCGGCCATCCCCCCCAGCGAGGCATTGGCGCCGGGGTCGATCGGGAAGAACAGCCCCATGTCGCGCAGATGCGTGTTCAGCGCCTCGCGGGTGACGCCGGGCTGGACCACGCAGTCGAGATCCTCGGCATGGACCGCCAGCACCTTGTTCATCTCCATCAGGTCGATGCATACGCCGCCCGCCGGCGCGTTGACATGGCCCTCCAGCGAGGTGCCGGTGCCATAGGCGATCACCGGCACCTTATGCGCCGCGCAGACCTTGACGATTTCCGAGACCTCGGCGGTGTCGCGGGCAAAGATCACCGCGTCGGGCGCCTGGTTCTCGATCCAGGTGGTCGTATGGCCATGCTGCTCGCGGATCGCCTGGCCGGTGTTCAGTCGCTCGCCGAAACGCTGCTTCAGCACGCCCAGCGCGGTTTCGATGCCGGCCTCGTTGCGCGGCAGCCGTGTCGCCTTCACCATTCACTAGTCTCCCAAAGCGATGCCTTCGCGGCGCGGGTCCGCCCCGCCCTTCAGCATCGCGCCAATCTCGATCGCGTGCAGGCCCGAGTTCAGGTCCTGCACCTTTACCTCGAAGCCCAGGCCCTCCAGCCCGTCCTTCAGCGCCTCCGCCTCCGTCCCGGATTCCAGGTCGAAGGTGCCGAAACGGTTCAGCCCGTGCCCCATGCTCACCGCCTGCTGCACATCCATGCCCCAGTCGGCCCAGGCGATGATCGCCCGCGCGACATATCCGATGATCCGGCTCCCCCCAGGCGAGCCGATGGCCAGCACCGGCTTGCCGTCCTGCATCACCACCGTCGGCGCCATCGACGAGCGCGGCCGCTTGCCCGGCTCGACCCGGTTGGCGACGGGCACGCCCTCCCTGTGGCTGCGGAAGGAAAAGTCGGTCAGTTCGTTGTTCAGCAGGAACCCCCGCACCATGAGCCGCGCGCCGAAGACATTCTCGATGCTGGCCGTCATCGCGGCGACATTGCCATATTGGTCGACGATGGTGACATGGCTGGTCGAAGGCAGCTCGATGGCCTCGCCATCGGCCCAGGCATGGTCGAACTCGGGGCTGCCGGGCTGGACATCCTCCAGCGCCTTGCCGCCCTCCAGCAGTGCCGCGCGCCCGGCAAGGTAGGCCGGATCGAGCAGGCCGCGCGACGGCACCGGGGTGAAGTCACTGTCAGCGATGAAACGTTCCCGGTCGGCAAAGGCCAGGCGCGAGGCATCGCCGATGCGCCGCCAGGTCTCGGGCGCGTCGGCCGGCCCCATCGGCGCGCCGTTCAGCGTGCCGAGGATCTGGCCCACGGTGATCCCGCCCGAAGACGGCGGCCCCATGCCGCAGACCTCGTAGACACGATAGACCGCGCAGACCGGCGCACGCTCCTTTACCTCGTAGAGCGCAAGGTCAGTCGCCGCGAGAACACCCGGATTGCCCAGCGCGCCCTGCACCGCGCGCACGATATCGGCGGCAACCGGGCCGGTGTAGAAGGCCTCTGCCCCGCCTGCCGCCATCAGCGCCAGCGTGTCAGCGTAATCCGGGTTCTGCAGCAGGTACCCGACGGGCAGCGGCTCGCCCTCCGCCGTCAGGAAATAGGCAGAGGTCCCCGCAGCCGAGGCCAGCCGGTCGCGGTCTTCGGCGATCAGCGCGTTCAGCCGCTCGGACACCGCGAAGCCCTCGCGCGCCAGCCCGATGGCCGGATCGAAGAGCGAGGCCCAGGGCAGCCGGCCCCAGCGCCGGTGCACGTCTTCCAGCAGCGCCGGGGTGCCCGGCGTGCCGACCGATCGCCCGCCGACCACCGCGTCGAAGAACTTCAGCGGCTGGCCCGCCGCGTCGAGGAAGAGCAACGGCGTCGCCGCCAGCGGCGCGGTCTCGCGCGCATCAATCGTGGTCAGAGCGCCTGTCGACGCGTCATACCAAAGCAAGAAGGCACCGCCGCCAAGCCCCGAGGATTGCGGCTCGACCAGCCCCAGCACGGTCTGCACCGCCACCAGCGCATCCGCCGCCGACCCGCCCGCCGCCAGCACCTTGGCCCCCGCCTCCACCGCCAGCGGATTGGCGGCCGCCACCATCCAATGCGCGGCCTCGACCGGCCGCCCCGCCGCCTTGGCGGCATAGGCGGCCGCCACGGCCGGAGACTGGGCGGCCTCGGCCACCGGGGTCATCACCTCGGGCTGCACCGCATCCGCGGCCTGCTGGGCAACGGCGGAACCGGCCAGCATGGCCAGAAGCATCGACAGTTTGCGCATCGGCTTCCTCCCCAGGACGCAAGACTTTTGGAAAAAGTCTTGCCAAAAGTTTCCTTGAAACTTTTGCCCTACAACATCGACGGCACCACCAGATCGGGTGGCCGGTGGCCGTCCTCGAAGGTCTTGATATTGATGATGACCTTCTCGCCCATCTCGATCCGGCCCTCGACCGTGGCCGAGCCCATATGCGGCAGCATCACCACGTTGGGCATCTCGCGCAGGGCCGGATTGCCCTCGGAGCCGTGCTCGTAGACGTCAAGGCCCGCGCCGGCGATCTCGCCGTCGCGCAGCATGCGGGTCAGGGCGGGTTCGTCGATCACCTCGCCGCGCGAGGTATTCACCAGCACCGCGGTCGGCTTCAGCAGCTTGAGCCGGCGCGCGTTCAGCAAATGGAAGGTCGAGGGCGTCGAGGGGCAGTTGACCGAGATCACGTCCATCCGGCTGACCATCTGGTCGAGGCTTTCCCAATAGGTCGCGCCCAGCGCCTCCTCGATCTCGGGGCGCAGGCGCTTGCGGTTGTGGTAATGCACCTGCATCCCGAAGGCCGCCGCACGGCGTGCCACCGCCTGACCGATCCGCCCCATGCCGAGAATGCCAAGCCGCCGCCCGCCGACGCGGCCGCCCAGGAAGGCGGTCGGCGCCCAGCCGTCCCACTTGCCGCTCTGCATCACGGCCATGCCCTCGGGGATGCGGCGGATCACGGCGAGGAGCAGCGCCATGGTCATGTCGGCGGTGTCATCGGTCAGCACGCCGGGGGTGTTCGAGACCAGCACGCCGCGCTGCCGGGCGGTCGCCACGTCGATATGGTCCACCCCGGCGCCATAGTTGGCGATCAGCTTGAGCCGGTCGCCGGCCTGGGCGAGGAGCGTCGAATCGATGGTGTCGGTGATCGTCGGGACCAGCACGTCGGCGGTCCTGGCGGCGGCGACCAGTTCCTCGCGCGACATCGGGGTGTCGTCGCTGCGCAGGCGGACGTTGAACAACTCGCCGAGGCGGGCCTCGACCTGTTCCGGCAACCGTCGCGTAACGACAACACTCAAGGGTTCTCTTGGCAAGACGGCTCTCCCGAAGCTTCTCAAATCATGGCCCGCCATGCCATCGTGGCGCAGGATCATCCGGGGCACAAGAACCCTCGGGCCGATTTATCCACGGCCGGACAAGACGGACAAACGGGCAGGCAGTTCGTGACGACGACAATTCGAAGACATGTGAGTCGCCTGCTGGCGGCAGGGTGCCTCGTGGCGCTCTGCGGCGCAGCCTTGGCGGCGGAAGAGAAGCGCGGGCAGGTGACCAACCTGCCGCTGCCGCGCTTCGTCTCGTTGAAGGCGAACGAGGGGAACGTGCGGCGCGGGCCGTCGCTGACCCATCGGATCGACTGGGTGTTCAAGCGGCGGGACATGCCGCTGGAGATCACCGCGGAACATGGTCACTGGCGGCGGGTGCAGGACCGGGACGGGGCCGGGGGATGGGTGCATTACGCGCTGCTCTCGGGGGTGCGGACCGTGCTGATCGAGCAGGACATGGCGCCGATCCATACCCGGCCCGATGCCGGGTCGCCGGTGGATGCGGCCTTCGAACTCGGCGTGGTGGCGCGGCTGGGCGAGTGCACGCCGGAGTGGTGCCGGGTCTCGGCCGGAGGCTACAAGGGCTGGATCGAGAAGACCGCGCTCTGGGGCGTCGGCAAGGACGAAATCCGCGAATAATCGGCCTCCGCAAGAGTGTCCCAGCTAGGACGGGGGGTCAAGTTATTGGAATCATTTGAAAACACGAGGGAGTGAATCCGGGACGCTGCCGGGAAGGCGCCGACCACGGGCGTCGACACCCGTGGCGGCGTGGCCTGGGGGCGCTGCCCCCGTCTCCCTGCGGTCGACTCCCCCGGAGGTATTTGGAAAGAAGAGAAAGGGCGGGCGCGGCGCTGGCTCAGGCCTTTTCGAAGACCGCGATCAGGGCGAGGTCGTCGCGGTGGTCGCCGGTGGCAAGCGAGCCGTAGATCGGCACCTCGGTCAGGCTCAGCTTCTGGATCGCGCCGCGGCCCAGGCGCTCGAAGGCCGCCGCGAAACCGGCGGCGGCGTAGTGCCGGGCATTGATCGAGAGCGCGAAGACGGCGCCCGGCCGCGCCACCCGCAGCAACTGGTCGAGCGCCTCGGGGCCGAGGTGGCCGGTGGTGAAGGTGCCCGAGGAGACGATGCCGGAATAGCTCTCGGCCGGGACCGGAATGCCCTCGTTCACATCGGCCGGGATGGCGTCGCGGTAGATGTCCTTGCGCATGGCCTGACGCAGCATTGCCTCGGAGATATCCGTGGCGTCGATCGGCCCGACGCCGAAATCCGAGAGCACCGCGCCGCAAAGCCCGGTGCCGGCGCCGACGTCGAGCACCGGCCCCTGCCCGCCCGCGCCGACGAAGGCGCGCGCGGTATGGACATGCAGCTGGTAGTCCTCGCGCGCGGCGAAGGCGCTGTCGTAGTCGCCCGCCCATTCGGCGTAGAGCCGCCGCGACTCCTCGGGCGAATTCAGCGCATAGGCGGCGGTCAGGTCGGGCGTCTTGCGGGTCATGCCCCCATGAAAGGCCGATGCGCGATTCGACTCAAGTTTTGCCTTACGCGGCGTCGAAATCCAGCACCAGCCGGTCGGAGGTCGGGCGGGCCTGGCAGGCGAGGGTGAAGCCCGCGTCCATCTCCCACTGTTCCAGCGAGTAGTTCACCGCCATCTCGGCGCTGCCCTCGACCACCTTGCAGCGGCAGGTGCAGCACATGCCGCCCTTGCAGGAATAGGGCAGGTCGAGCCCCTGGCGGGCCGCCGCGGTAACCACCGACTCGTCGCCCGATTCGAAGCGGAAGGCCTTCTGGCTGCCGTCGAGCACGACCGAGACCTCGACCCCCTTCTGCGCCGCGCTCACCGCCTCGGCCGAGCGCGCCTTCCGCTGCGGTTCGCCATCGACGTAGAACAGCTCGTAATGGATGCCGGCGCTGCGGATGCCGCGGGCGCGCAGGGTCTCGGTCACGTCGCGGATCATCTCGGTCGGCCCGCAGAGGAAGATCCCGTCGGAGCCGTCGAGGTCGATCGCGCCGGCCTGTGCCAGCGCCGCGATCTTCTCGCCCGAGATCCGCCCGTTGAACAAGGGCACATCCTGCGGCTCGCGGCTGAGGATATGCAGCAGGGTGAAGCGGTCGATGTAGCGGTCCTTGAGCGCGGCCAGCGCCTCGCGGAACATGATGCTGTCGGTGGTGCGGTTGCCGTAGACCAGCGTCACCCGCGCCTTGCGCGCCAGGGCAGCGGCGGCGATCGAGATCATCGGGGTGACGCCCGAGCCGGCGGCGATCAGCACGATGTTGCGCTCGGACGTGCAGGTGAAATGCCCCTCGGGCGGCATCACCGAGATCACCTGCCCCGGCTGCAGCCCGTGGGCGAAGGCCGAGAAGGTGCCGTCCTGGATCTTGCGCACCCCAACCGTCAGCGGCTCGCCAGGCGCGCTTGCAATGGAGTAGCTGCGGCGGACATCCTGCCCGTTCACCTCGGCGCGCAGCGTCAGATACTGGCCCGGCGCGAAGTCATAGGCCTCGCTCAGCGCCCTGGGCACCTCGAAGCTGATCGCCACGGCGTCATCGGTTTCGCGGCGCACGTCGCTGATCGTCAGGTCGTAGAACATGGGATCCTCAGATGCATTTGAAATAGTCGAAGGGTTCGCTGCAGGAGAGACAGCGATACTGCGCCTTGCAGGCGGTCGAGCCGAATTCCGACAGCCGCTCGGTATGGGTCGAGCCGCAGCGCGGGCAGGCTACCGTGGTCTCGCCGAAGAGCGCGAGCTTTGATCCCGTGGCCTGTTCCGGCGGGGCGATGCCATAGGCGCGCAGCTTCTCGCGGCCCTCGGGCGTGACCCAGTCGGTGGTCCAGGGCGGGCTCATCACCCGCTCGATCCGGGCCTCGAAGCCGGCCTCGCGCAGCGCCGCCTCGATGGCGAACTCGATGGCCAGCACGGCGGGGCAGCCCGAGTAGGTCGGCGTGACGCCGGCCACCGCGACATTGCCCTCGACGCGCACCCAGCGCAGGATGCCGAGGTCTTCCACCGTGACACAGGGCACCTCGGGGTCGGGGACCGAGGCCGCCGCCGCCCAGGCGCGGGTCTGCGCCTGGTCTACCACGACGCGCCCGGATGCGCCCGGTAGACGGACTGCATCTCGGCCAGCATGTGCCCCAAGCCCTCGCCGTGGCGCCCGTCGCGGCCGCCGCTCTGCGGGAAGGGCACTTCGAGGCTCTCGAGCCCGGCCTCGTCGAAAATCCGCGCGATGGTCTTGTCGAAGACCGGCCGGATCGCGGCGCGCGAGGGCAGCGCATCGTCTCCGGCGCCTTCCTCGAAGAGCTCGTCGACGTAGATCGACAGCGCAAAGACGGCATCCTTCATCCGCCGCGCGCTTTCCTCGGTGCCGTCGCCCAGGCGCACCACCCATTCGCCAGCGTGGCGGATGTGATAGGCCATCTCCTTGACCGCCTTGCCGGCGATGCCGCGCACCGTCTCGTCGGAACTCGACAGCGCCGCCTGCCAGTAGGGGTGCATGAAGGCCGCGAAGTAGAGCTGGCGCAGCATGGTATGGGCGAAATCCTCGTTCGGACGTTCGACCAGCAGCAGGTTGCGATAGGCCCGCTCGTCGCGCAGGTAGGCAAGATCGTCCTCGCTCTGCCCCTTGCCTTCGACCTCGCCGGCATAGGCGTAGAGGTTGCGGGCGGTGCCGATCAGGTCGAGCGCCATGTTGGGCATGGCGAGATCCTCTTCCAGCATCGGGGCATGGCCGCACCATTCGCTGAGGCGATGGCCCAGCACCAGGTGATCGTCGGCCAGTTCCAGCAGCGCCTCGAACAGGGCCATCACATGTGCCCCACTTCTTCGGGGATGTCGTAGAAGGTCGGGTGGCGGTAGATCTTCTCGCCCGGCTCGAAGTTCTCGGCGGCCTGGTCGGGATCCGAGGCGGTGATCGCCTTCGACGGCACCACCCAGATCGAGTTGCCCTCGCCGCGGCGGGTATAGACGTCGCGCGCGGCCTGCAGGGCCATCACCTCGTCGGCGGCATGAAGCGAGCCGACATGCCGGTGCGCAAGCCCGTTGCGCGGCCGGATGAACACTTCCCAAAGGGGCACTTCACCAGTCATGGCGGTCCTTCCTTCTTCTCTTTGATAAATACTCCGGGGGTCCGGGGGGCAGCGCCCCCGGCCTCACCGTCTATTCCGCGGCCATCTTGCGCGCGCGGCGCTTATCGGCATGGGCCAGCGCGGCCTCGCGCACCCAGGCGCCGTCGTCCCAGGCCTTCTTGCGCGCCTTGATCCGGTCGCGCGCCATGGGCCCATGACCCTTGACCACGCGCCAGAACTCGCTCCAGTCGATCGGGCCGTGATCGTAGCCGCCCTTCTCCTCGTTCCACTTCAGGTCCGGGTCGGGGATGGTCAGGCCCAGGAACTCGGCCTGCGGCACGGTGGCGTCGATGAACTTCTGGCGCAGCTCGTCATTGGTGAAGCGCTTGATCTTCCAGGCCATCGACTGGTCGGAATGCTGGCTGTCGGCGTCGTGGGGGCCGAACATCATGATCGAGGGCCACCACCAGCGGTTCAGCGAATCCTGCGCCATCGCCTTCTGTTCCGGCGTTCCGCGCGCCAGCGTCATGACGATCTCGTAGCCCTGGCGCTGGTGGAAGCTCTCTTCCTTGCAGACCCGGATCATCGCGCGGGCGTAGGGTCCGAAGGAGCAGCGGCAGAGCGGGATCTGGTTCATGATCGCCGCGCCATCCACCAGCCAGCCGATGGTGCCGATATCGGCCCAGGACAGCGTCGGATAGTTGAAGATCGAGGAATACTTGGCCTTCCCGCTCAGCAGCTCCTCGGTCATCTCCTCGCGCGAAACGCCCAGCGTCTCGGCGGCGGCATAGAGGTAGAGGCCGTGGCCGCCCTCATCCTGCACCTTGGCCAGCAGCGTGGCCTTCCTGCGCAGCGAGGGCGCGCGGGTGATCCAGTTGCCCTCGGGCAGCATCCCCACGATCTCGGAATGCGCGTGCTGGCCGATCTGGCGCACCAGGGTGCGGCGATAGCCCTCGGGCATCTCGTCGTTCGGCTCGATCTTCTCTTCGGCATCGATGCGCGCCTGGAAGGCGGCCAGGAATTCCGGGCTTTCCTCGGTGCGCCCATCGGCGCCGATCAGACCTTGGCTGTACATGGGCTGGGGCTCCTCCAAACCGGTGGGCCATTTATATGTTACGAAAAATTGTAAATCAAGATTTTTCGTAACGCTTGCATCGCGGCCCGGCTCTGCGAAAACAGGCGCATGGACAAGATACTGTTTTCCTTCGGTCATGGCTATTCCTCGCAGGCGCTGGCGCGGCTGCTGATCCCGCAGGGCTGGACGATCTACGGCACCACCCGGCATCCCGAAAAGGCTCAGGCGATTCGCGCCACCGGCGTGATCCCGGTGCTCTTCCCCGGAGACGGCCCGCCAGAGGGCCTCGACCGCGCCACCCACCTGCTGACCTCCGCCGCCCCCTCCGAGGCCGGCGACCCGGTGCTGGCGGCACTCGGGCCCGAGATCGCCGCGCTGGCGCCAAGGCTCGCATGGGCCGGCTACCTCTCCACCACCGGGGTCTACGGCCACCACGGCGGCGACTGGGTCGACGAAAGCGCGCCGCTCGACCCGGCAACGCGGCGCGGCCAGCTCCGCGTCCTGGCCGAGGCCCAATGGCAGGCCATCCCCGGCCTGCCGCTGCACATCTTCCGCCTCGCCGGCATCTACGGCCCCGGCCGGGGCCCCTTCGCCAAGGTCAAGGCCGGCACCGCGCGCCGCATCGTCAAGCCGGGCCAGGTCTTCTCCCGCACCCATGTCGAGGACATCGCCCAGGTGCTCGCCGCCTCGATCGCGCGGCCCAATCCGGGCGCCGTCTACAACGTCTGCGACGACGATCCGGCGGCGCCGCAGGACGTCATCGCCTATGCCGCCGAACTGCTGGGCCTGCCGCTGCCGCCCGAAGTGCCCTACGAGAGCGCCGAGATGACCCCGATGGCGCGCAGCTTCTACGCCGAGAGCAAGCGGGTGCGGAACACCCGCATCAAGGAGGAACTCGGGGTCAAACTGCTCTACCCCGACT
This sequence comes from Seohaeicola zhoushanensis, assembly GCF_014656415.1. Taxonomy (GTDB): domain Bacteria; phylum Pseudomonadota; class Alphaproteobacteria; order Rhodobacterales; family Rhodobacteraceae; genus Seohaeicola_A; species Seohaeicola_A zhoushanensis. Next base: position 29,862 of record NZ_BNCJ01000001.1, read on the forward strand.
ATCGGACCGGCCTGCAGGCCCTGCTGCACGCCGAGGAAGACTAACCCCCCTGCTTCTCTTCTTCAAAAATATCTCCAGGGGAGTCGCGCGGAACGCGCGGCGGGGGCAGCGCCCCCAGGCGACGGCGGCCATCGGGCGTGGACCTGCGGCAAGCGCGTAGGGCGGGGTTCACCCCGCCGCCCGCTCAGGCGCGTTTCTCGCCGATCCGGGTCACGCCCAGCACGTCGAGCACCTTTGCCTCGATCTGCTCGGCATTCATCCCCGCGACGGCATACATGTCCTCGGGGCTGGCCTGGTCGATGAAGATATCGGGCAGCACCATCGAGCGGAACTTCAGCCCGTTGTCGAAGACCCCACGCTCGGCCAGCAGCTGCGCGACCTGGCTGCCGAAACCGCCCACCGCGCCTTCCTCGATGGTCAGCAGCGCCTCGTGCTCGCGCGCCAGGCGCAGGATCAGCTCCTCGTCCAGCGGCTTGGCAAAGCGGGCGTCGGCCACGGTCGGGCTGACGCCCCGCGCGGCCAGGGCCTCGGCGGCCTTCTCGACCTCGGCGAGCCGCGTGCCGAAGGACAGGATCGCCACCCGGCCGCCTTCGCGGATGATCCGGCCCTTGCCGATCTCCAGCACCCGGCCGGTCTCGGGCAGGTCCACCCCGGTGCCGTCGCCGCGCGGATAGCGGAAGGCTATCGGGCCTTCGTCATGCGCCGCGGCCGTGGCCACCATATGCACCAGTTCCGCCTCGTCCGCCGCCGCCATCACCACGAACCCCGGCAGGTTGGCCAGGAAGGCAATGTCGAAGGCGCCGGCATGGGTCGCGCCGTCGGCTCCGACCAGCCCGGCGCGGTCGATGGCGAAGCGCACGGGCAGGCGCTGGATCGCCACGTCATGCACCACCTGGTCATAGCCGCGTTGCAGGAAGGTCGAATACATCGCGCAGAACGGCCGCATCCCGCCCGCCGCCAGCCCGGCGGCAAAGGTCACGCCATGCTGTTCGGCGATGCCGACATCGAAGCAGCGGCTGGGATAGCGTTCGGCAAAGAGGTTCAGCCCGGTGCCATCCGGCATCGCCGCCGTCACCGCGCAGATCCGGCTGTCATCGGCGGCCAGCCGGGTCAGGGTTTCCCCGAAGACCTTGGTATAGGAGGGCGCGTTCGACTTGGCCTTGGCCTGCACCCCGGTCACCACGTCGAACTTGGCGGTGGCGTGGCCCTTGTCGCGCGCCTTCTCGGCCGGGGCGTAGCCCTTGCCCTTCTGGGTCAGCACGTGGATCAGGATCGGCCCGGTCGCCCGGTCGCGCACCGTGCGCAGCACCGGCAGCAGCTGGTTCATGTCATGGCCATCGATCGGCCCGACATAGGAGAAGCCCAGAGATTCGAAGAGCGTGCCGCCCACCGCCAGCCCCTTGAGCATGTCCTTGGCGCGCTTGGCGCCCTCGCGGAACGGCTCGGGCAGCAGCGAGACGGCGCCCTTGGCCGCCGCCTTCAGCTCCTGGAACGGCGCCTCGGCATAAAGTCGCGAGAGATAGGAGGACAGCGCGCCGACCGGGGGCGCGATGCTCATCTCGTTGTCGTTCAGGATGACGATCATCCGCTTCTTCAGGTGGCCGGCGTTGTTCATCGCCTCGAAGGCCATGCCCGCGCTCATCGCGCCATCGCCGATCACCGCGATGGTGTCGCCGATGCCTTCGGGGGTGACGCCGCCCAGGTCGCGCGCCACCGCCAGGCCCAGCGCCGCGCTGATCGAGGTCGAGCTATGCGCCGCGCCGAAGGGGTCATAGGGGCTTTCGCTGCGCTTGGTGAAGCCCGAGAGGCCGCCCTTCATGCGCAGGGTGCGGATGCGGTCGCGCCGTTCGGTCAGGATCTTGTGCGGATAGCACTGGTGGCCGACGTCCCAGATGATCTTGTCGCGCGGGGTGTCGAAGACCGCGTGCAGCGCCACCGTCAGCTCGACCACGCCCAGGCCCGCGCCCAGGTGGCCGCCGGTGACCGAAACCGCCGAGATCGTCTCGGCACGCAGCTCGCCCGCCAGCTGGACCAGCTCGCGATCGCTGAGCCGCTTCATGTCGGCGGGCCGCTGGATCCGGTCCAGCAGCGGAGTGGCGGGGCGGTCGGTCAAGCGCGCGTGTCCTCGTTCAATGCTCGCGGGCAATAACGAAACGGGCAGCTTCCCGCAAGCTTTCGGCCCGCTTGCCATAGGGATCTAGCGCGGCGCAGGCGGATTCCACCAGGTCGCGGGCGCGTCGCCTTGCCGCGTCCAGCCCCAGCAGCGAGACGAAGGTGGCCTTGCCCGCCGCCGCATCCTTGCCGACGGCCTTGCCGGTCTTGGCCGCATCGCCCTCGACGTCGAGGATGTCGTCGGCGATCTGGAAGGCCAGGCCCAGCCCCTGCGCATAGGCCGAAAGCGGCGCGATATCGGCACCGGCCAGGCGCGCGCCGGCGCAGGCCGACCATTCGAAGAGCGCGCCGGTCTTGCCCGCCTGCAACTCGGTAATGCCCGCCAGGGTCAGCGGTTCGACTGCCGTCTCGGCCGCCATGTCGAGCGCCTGGCCGCGCACCATGCCACCGGCCCCGGCCGCGCGGGCCAGGCTCAGCGCCAGTTCGGCGCGCACCTCGGGCGGGCCGCAGCCGGGATGGGCGGCCAACTCGAAGGCCAGCGCCTGAAGGGCGTCGCCCGCCAGCACGGCGGTTGCCTCGTCCCAGGCGATGTGCACGGTCGGCAGCCCGCGCCGCAGGTCGTCGTCATCCATGCAGGGCAGGTCGTCATGGACCAGGCTGTAGGCATGCATCGCCTCGATCGCCGCCGCCGGCCAGATCGCCCGCGCCGCCTCGACACTGTGCAGCCGCGCGCTCTCCAGCACCAGGAAGGCCCGCAGCCGCTTGCCGCCGCGCGCGCCATAGCGCATCGCCTCGACCACCGGCAGCGTGCCATAGCCTTCCATCACGAGGGCCAGATGCGCTTCGACCGCCGCCGCCGCCTCGCTCAGGCGCTGGGAAAACATTCAGAGGCCTTCGACGGGCTTCAATCCGGTGGGCGCGCCATCGGCGCCAAGCGTGATCGCCGCCACCTTCTCCTCGGCGCGCTTCAGCTCGTCCTCGCAACGCTTCTTCAGCAGCGCGCCGCGTTCATAAAGCGCGATCGAGGCATCCAGCGCCACGTCGCCGCGCTCCAGCGCGTCGACCACCGACTCCAGTTCCTTCATCGCCTCCTCGAAGGACATCTCGTTGACGGGTCTTTCGCTCATTGTCCGGCCTTCATCAGTTCTTCCACATGCGCTTTCGCCGAAACGGCGAGCGCCCTCAGATCATAGCCGCCTTCGAGTGTCGAGACCACGCGGCCGCCGCAGACCTCCTCGGCGATGGCGCAAAGCCGCTCGGTCAGCCAGGCGAAATCCTGCGTCTCCCACATCAGCTCGGCCAGCGGATCGTCGGCATGGGCGTCGAACCCGGCCGAGATGATGATGAGCTCCGGCGCGAAGGCGCGCAGGCGCGGGAAGACGAGGCGCTCGTATTCCGCCCGCATCGCCGCGCCATCGCTGCCCGGCGGCAGCGGGATGTTCAGGATGGTGTCATGCGCCCCGGTCTCGCTCGGCTTGCCGGTACCCGGCCAGAGCGGCATCTGCTGGCTGGTCACCACCAGCGCGCGCGGCTCGTCCCAGAGCAGCTCCTGCGTGCCATTGCCGTGGTGCACGTCGAAATCGACCACCGCCACCCGCTTGAGCCCGTGAAAATCCAGCGCGTGTTTCGCCGCCAGCGCGGCATTGCCGAAGATGCAGAAACCCATCGGCGTCGCGGTCTCGGCATGGTGCCCCGGCGGGCGGATCGCGGCAAAGGCGTTCTTCACCTCGCCGCCCAGCACCATGTCCACCGCCCGCAGCGCCGCCCCCGCCGCCCGGAAGGCCGCGGTCATCGAGCCCGGCGACAGGAAGGTGTCATCGTCGAGCTGCGCCCAGCCCTCGGCCGGGCTCTGCCGCTTGAGGTCGGCGAGATAGGCCGCCGGGTGCAGGCGCAGGATGTCGTCCTCGGCGGCCAGCGGCGCGGTCACCCGCTGCAGGTCGAGCGGTTCGAGCGCGTGCAGCACATGCTCCAGCCGCGCCACCCGCTCGGGGTGCCCCTCGGGCGTGACATGCGCGAGGCAATCGGCATGGGTGATCAGGGCTGTCGTCATGAAGCTCCCCCTCGTGCTTCTTCTCTTTCCAAATACTCCAGACCGAGCCCGCCGCCGGCGCAACGGATCAGTCGGGCGCCAGCATGTAGCCCGCTCCGCGCACCGTCTGCAGGTAGCGCGGCTGGCGCGGGTTGCTTTCGATCTTGCGCCGCAGCCGGGTGATCTGCACGTCGACCGCCCGCTCCTGCGCCTGTCCGCGGTCGCGACCCAGGTCCTCGACCAGCTTGGTCCGGCTCACCGCCTCGCCCGGGCGCACCGAGAAGATCTTCATCAGCTGGCTCTCGGTGGCGGTCAGGCGCACCAGCTGGTCGCCCTGCCACATCTCGCCGCGCTCGATGTCATAGCGCACCGGGCCGAGGTGCAGGATCTTCGGCGTGGTCGCCTCGGCGGGCGTGTCGGGCATCCGCCGCAGGATCGCGTTGATCCGCAGCAGCAGTTCCTTCGGCTCGAAGGGCTTGGCGAGGTAGTCGTCCGCGCCGGCCTCGAGCCCGGCGATGCGGTTCTCGGTCTCGCCGCGCGCGGTCAGCAGCAGGATCGGCGTGTTCTTGGTGGCCCGCAGCGCCCGCGTCAGGCTGATCCCGTCCTCGCCCGGCATCATCACGTCAAGCACGATCAGGTCGAAGTCCAGCCCCGAGAGCACCCGCCGCGCATGGGCGGCATCGCGCGCGGCGGTGACGAGGAATCCGTGACGGATCAGGAACTTCTTCAGAAGTTCCCGGATCCGTTCGTCGTCATCGACGATCAGCAGATGCGCGTCGAGGTCGCTCATGTGGCCCCGCAGGTCAACCGTTGTCTCGAAGCCTTGTATAGGCGCGGCGCATGTCCGGGTCCATCATCGCCTCGAGAACCTGACGGAAACCGGAGACCGCCTCGGGCCCCGCCTCGCGGAAGGCCGCGCGCATCCGGGCCCGCTGGGCGTCCGACAAACGGGTCTCCAGCGCCTTGCCCCGCTCGGTCAGGTAGAGGTGGCGTTCGCGCTTGTCGGCGGTGCCGACGCGGCTTTCGACCAGCCCGTCCTCGATCAACGAGCGCAGCACCCGGTTCAGGCTCTGCTTGGTCACTCCGAGGATCGCCAGCAGGTTGTTCACCGTGGTGCCCGGCGCGCGGTTAATGAAATGGACCGCCCGGTGATGGGCGCGGCCATAGGCGAGATCGTCGAGAATGCGGTCTGGATCGGCGGTGAAGCCGCGATAGGCGAAGAACATCGCCTCGATCCCCTGACGCAGCTGCTCGTCGGTCAGGTAGAGGAGGCTCTCGCCGAAGCCCTGCGGGGCGCGCGTTTCGGACATGGGATCTCCCGGGCCAATTTGCCCGAGCATATGTCAGCCTTGTTGACATTCCAAGGGTCAAGCGTTACGCAGCCACAGATTTGGGCGCAATATTATGTCCAGCCCGGATATATCCGCGCAACAAATGCAAAACGATGCGCATGTTTGGAGAGCTGCAATGACGACCTACGACGACCGCGACGGCAAGATCTGGATGGATGGCAAGCTGATCGACTGGCGCGACGCGAATGTGCACATCCTGACCCATGCGCTGCATTACGCGAGCTCGGTCTTCGAGGGCGAACGCTGCTACAACGGCAAGATCTTCAAGGGCGTGGAGCACTCCAAGCGCCTGAAGGCCTCGGCCCAGATGCTTGACTTCGAGATCCCCTATACGGTCGAAGAGATCGAGAAGGCGAAATACGACATGCTCGCCGCCAACGGCTGGACCGACGCCTATGTGCGCGCGGTTGCCTGGCGCGGCGCCGGCGAGGACATGGGCGTCTCGGCCCGCCGCAACCCGGTGCGGCTGGCGATCACCGGCTGGGAATGGGGCAACTACTATGGCGACGCCAAGTTCAAGGGCGCCAAGCTCGACATCTCCAAGTGGAAGCGCCCCTCGCCCGAGACGATCCCGGTGCACGCCAAGGCGGCGGGTCTCTACATGATCTGCACCATGTCCAAGCACGCCGCCGAGGCCAAGGGCTGCTCGGACGCGCTGTTCATGGATTACCGCGGCTATGTCGCCGAGGCGACCGGCGCGAACATCTTCTTCGTCAAGGATGGCGAAGTGCATACGCCCAAGGCCGACTGCTTCCTGAACGGCCTGACCCGGCAGACGGTGATCGGGATGCTGCAGGACAAGCAGATCAAGGTGCATGAGCGCCATATCATGCCCGAAGAGCTGGAAGGCTTCGAGCAGTGCTGGCTGACCGGCACCGCCGCCGAGGTGACTCCGGTCGGGCAGATCGGCGACTACAACTTCGAGGTCGGCGCGCTGACGCGGGATATCGCGGAAAGCTACGAGAAGCTGGTGCGCGCCTAGACCGGGGCGGCGCGGCGGGGTAAACCCCGCCCTACATCAATTGCGTAGGGCGGGGTTCTACCCCGCCTTCCGCCTTTCGGACCGTCGCCCATGCTTTCCTACCAGCACGCTTATCACGCCGGGAACATGGCCGATGTTCACAAGCACGCGCTGCTGGCCGCGGCGCTCGACTACATGGGCCGGAAGCCCAAGCCGATGGTCTACATCGAGACGCATTCGGGCCGGGGCCTCTATGACCTGACCTCGGCCGAGGCGCTGAAGACCGGCGAGGCGGCGGCGGGGATTGCCCGTGCGGAGCCGCATTTCGACCCCGGCCACCCCTATATCAAGGCGTTGCAGGCCGCCCGCACCAAGGGCGGGCCGAACGCCTATCCCGGCTCTCCATTCATCGCGCAGGCCCTGTTGCGGCCCGGCGACCGCATGGTGCTGGCCGAGCGTCACCCGGCCGAGGCCCGCGCCCTGCGCGCGGCCTTTCCCGGCACCGACGTGCGCGAGACCGACGGGGTGCAGATGGCGCTGTCGCTCTGCCCGCCAACGCCGCGCCGGGGGCTGCTGCTGATCGACCCGAGCTATGAGATCAAGGACGAGTTCGCGGCGATGCCGCGGCTGATGGCCCAGCTGCACCGGAAATGGCCGGTGGGGGTGCTGATGCTCTGGTATCCGATCCTGGCCTCGGGGGCGGAACAGGCTCTGATAAGGGAAATCGGCGCCTTGGGAGAGGTTTTCCACCACCAGCTGCGCTTCCCTCCGGCGCGCGAGGGGCATGGGATGATCGGCAGCGGCATGGTGGTCATCAACCCGCCCTGGGGGCTTGAGACGGCTGCCGCCGCGCTGGACCGCCTGCCGCGCTGAGGCTCAGAACCGGTCGAGCAGCCGCTTGAGATAGTCGAGTTCGATCTGCGGACGCGAGGTGTCGCCGCTGCGGCGGCGGATTTCGTCCAGCAGCTCGCGGGCGCGGCGGTAGACGTCTTCGCCCTGCAGCAGGTTCTCTTCGGTGCCGATGGAGCCGTTGGACCCGGCATTGCGCCCCAGCGGGTCGCGGTTGCGGGCGCGCTGTTCGCCCTCGGCGTTGCCCTGCCCCGGCTGTTGCTGCTGGTCCTGCGCCAGAGCCTCGCCCAGCGCGCGCATCCCTTCGCGCAGGGCTTCCATCGCCTCGGACTGGTTGTCGATGGCCCCGGCCAGGTCGTCCTGGCGCAGCGATTGCTCGGCATCGTCCATCGCCCGGCCGGCGCGGCCCAGCGCATCGCGCGCGGCATCGCCCTCGGGCGTGCCCTGCCCCGGCAGGTTGCCCTGCTGGCGGTTCAGTTCCTGCCGCAGCGCCTGCTGGCGGTCGGCGAGCGAGCCCTTGAGATCCTGGCCCTGGCCGCCGCCCGGCTGGCCTTCGCCATCGTTCTGCGCCTCGCCCTGGCCGCCCTGCCCCTCGTGGCTGCGGCCGCGGCCCTGGCCGCCGTTGCGGCCCTGGTTGCCCTGGCTCTCGCCGCTGTTGGCGCCGGGGTTGAACTGTTCCTGCAGGTCGCGGAAGGCCTCGTCGGACAGGCCCTGCTGGTTGCGCAGCGTGTCGGCCAGGCCCTCCATGGCCTGCTGGCCCTGCGACTGACCGCCGCCCTGGCCCTGCGTCACGCGCATGTTCTCCATCAGCTGCTGGAGCTCTTCCAGCGCCTGCTGCGCCTCGGCCATGCGGCCCTGTTCCATCAGCTCCTGGATGCGGTCCATCATCTTCTGCAGATCGTTCTGGCTCATCTGCATCGAGTTCTGGTTCTGGCCCGAATTGGGCTGGTCCGCGCCGTTCTGCGGATCGCTCTGCGCCTGCCGCGAGAGCTGGCGGATGTAATCGTCGGTCGCGCGGCGCAGTTCCTGCATCAGCTCGGCGATTTCCTGGTCCGAGGCGCCGTTCTTCATCGCCTCGGTCAGCCGTTCCTGTGCCCGGCGCAGCCGTTCGAGCGCGTCCGAGAGGTCGCCGTCCTCGAGCAGCACCGCCAGGTCCCAGAGCGCCTTGCCCAGTTCCTCCTGGTGCTCGGCCTTGAGCCCGCCCCGCGACAGCGCATCGAGGCGGCGCAGGATCACCCGCATCCGCAGGTAGGCGGTTTCCGAGCGGAACACGCCCTCGGGCTTGTAGGAGACCGCCTTGAGCAGCTGCGACACGCGATGCGCGTTGCCGCGCGCCCAGAGCAGGTCGCGGCGCTGTTCGATGACCGAGGCGGCGAGCGGGTCGAAGAAGCGACGGCCCGGCAGGGTGGCCTTGAAGACCTCGCCCTGGCCGGTCTGGCCGGCGGCGTCCTGCACGTCGAGAGTGAATGTCACCGGCAGGTTGGCCCAGGGATGTTCGGAAAAATCCTCGATCAGTTTCTCGGTGAATGCGGAGCGGTCGCCGGCAATGGGCATCGGCAGCTGCACGGTGATCGGCTCGCGCTGGTCCGGCTCGGTTGTCAGGCCATAGCGGCGGTCGACCTCGGAGAGGTCAATCGCGATTGTCGCCGAGCCTGCCACCACGCCGTAATCGTCGCTGGCGGTAAAGGGCAGCGTCATGGTGCCCATCGCCTCGGCCTGCGGCGCGCCGGTGACGCTGACCTGCGGCGCGGCGTCGGGCACCACGGCGACCTCCCAGCTCTTGCCGCCGGGACCGTCGATCCGGATCTCGCCGTTCTGCACCACATCGAATTCCTGCGCCACCTCCGAGGCCGGCGGCAGCGCGCCGATGCGGCCCGAGACCGTCTCGGCAAGGGTCAGCGCGCCGACCTCGCCGTAGAAGCGCAGGGTGATGCGGCTGCCCTGCGGAATGTCGAGCCGGTCGCCCGGAATGTCGGCCAGGTAGATCGTCGGCTTGCCGGTGTAGCGCGGCGGTTCGATCCAGCCCTCCCATGTCGGGCCGCTGGCGGCCTGGGCGCCGCCCGGCGTCATCTCGGCCACCGAGCCGACCCGCCAGACAGAACCGAAGATCAGCGCGACGGCCAGCGCCAGCGTTGCCACGTAGCGCAGCGCGAAGGGGTCGGCGCGCGAGATGCGCAGATCGGGGCGCACCGGCCGGGCGCTGGCGGCGCGGGCCGCCATGCGCGCCTGGTGCGCCTGCCAGACGGCGGCCGAAGCCGCGTCGGTCGCGCCGATGGCTTGGCGGTCCATCAGCGCCTGGATCGGACGACCCGGCAGGGTCTCGTCCAGCCGCGCCAGCGCCTGGGCACGGGTGGGCCAGTGGAAGGTTCGGATACCCCAGACCAGCGAGACGAGCAGCCCGAGCGCCGCCAGAACCGCGCCGCCCCAGACCACCTCGACCGAGACCATGTCGTGCAGGCCCAGCATCAGCACGGCCAGCGCCAGCATCAGAACGGAGAACAGGGGCCAGAAGGCGCGCAGCACATGCTCGGCCAGCATCCCGGCGCGGGTCAGCGCCAGTGGCAGGCGCAGCGAGCGCAGCGCGGGATCGGGGCCGTGTCCTGGGGCCATACGGGTCTCCTGGCGGCGCGGCGCGTCAGCGCGCTAGAGCCACGAGGGTAGACTATCCCGATTTATCATTTCGTCAAAGGTGGGCCGTCGGCGGATAACCGCGAATTGATCGCCCTTCACCAGCACTTCAGGCACCAGCGGGCGGGCGTTGTATTCGCTCGCCATCGCCGCGCCATAGGCGCCGGCGCTGCGGAAGGCGACGAGGTCGCCCGACTTGACCGGCGGCAGGTCGCGGCCGCGGGCGAAGGTGTCGCCGGTCTCGCAGACCGGGCCGACCACGTCGTAGGGCCGCTGCTCGGTGCCCGGCGCGGGTTCGACCACGGGGATGATGTCGTGGTGGGCGTCATACATCGCCGGGCGGATGAGGTCGTTCATCGCGGCGTCGAGAATCAGGAAATCGCGGCCCTCGCCCGATTTCACGAAGATCACCGAGGAGACCAGCAGACCGGCGTTGCCGGCGATCAGCCGGCCCGGCTCGATCTCGATCTCGCAGCCGAGGTGGCCCAGCGTGCGCTTGATCATCGCGCCGTAATCGGTCGGCAGCGGCGGCGCGACGTTCGACCGGGTGTAGGGGATGCCCAGCCCGCCGCCGAGGTCGAGCCGGTCGATGCCGTGGCCATCGGCGCGCAGCGCCTCGGTGAGTTCGGCGACCTTGGCATAGGCCTGTTCGAAGGGGGCGAGGTCGGTGAGCTGGCTGCCGATGTGGACGTCGATGCCAACCACCTTCAGGCCCGGCAGCCGCGCGGCATGGGCATAGACGGCGCGGGCGCGGGAAATCGGGATGCCGAACTTGTTCTCGGACTTGCCGGTGGCGATCTTGGCGTGGGTCTTGGCGTCGACGTCGGGGTTCACCCGGATGGTGATCGGCGCGACCGTGCCCAGCGAGAGGGCGACGGCGTTCAGCAGCTCCATCTCGGGTTCGGATTCGACGTTGAACTGGCGGATGCCGCCGGTCAGCGCGGTGCGCATCTCCTCGGCGGTCTTGCCGACGCCCGAGAAGACGATCTTCTCGCCCGGCACGCCGGCGGCGCGGGCGCGCAGGTATTCGCCCTGGCTGACCACGTCCATCCCGGCGCCGGCCTCGGCCAGGGTCTTGAGGATGGCGAGGTTGCCGGCGGCCTTCATCGCGTAGCAGACGAGGTGCGGAACCCCGTCGAGCGCCTCGTCGAACAGGCGGTAGTGACGCAGCAGCGTCGCGGTGGAATAGACGTAGAACGGGGTGCCAACCGCCGCGGCTATCTCCGCGACGGGCACGTCCTCGGCGTAAAGCGCGCCGTCGCGATAGAGAAAGTGATCCATTCCGCGCGTTTAGACGCAAACCGAGGCGCAGATCAATTGGATTCCTCGGGCCGCGCGGGGCACGGGCCGGCGGATCAGAATATGGTCTTGTACCTGCGCTTCACGGACTTCCTGTATTCCGTGAACTCCCACTTCGCACGGGCCGCGACCCGCGCGAACACCGGGTTGAAGTCTGCATTGCGCACACCGCGCTGGTTCGCGATCTGGTAGAGCATGTGGAACGGGTTGTCGTTGCACTCCACCACCGCGGGCCCGTCGGCGGTGATCGCCATGTCGAACCCCAGCACCCCGAACTCCGGGAACACGTCATGGGCCCGGCAGGCCAGCGCAAGGGCCTCCCTGAAATGGGGAATCTGGAACCCGAGCAGGTGTTTGCCGCTGACCGGGTGGGTTTCGATGTCGCGCCCCTTCAGGCCGCTGCCGGTCCGGGCGCGCGTGACCTTGCCGGTTTCGAGATCGATGGCCCCGATCATGCTGCCGTCCTGCCAGAAGTTGTCCGACATCGCGGTCGGCGAGGGTATCTTCCAGACCGAGTAGAGCGGATAGGCGATATCGCCCTCGGTCACTGTGACGATGCGCAGGCTACCGATCGCCTTGCCTATGATGGCCGCCATGTCGGGATGCTGCACCAGCGCGTCCTGCAGCAGGAAACCGCCGCGGTGGTCGCCGGCCATCTCGGTGCAGAGCGCGTCGAGCGAAACCTGCCGGCCGTCGGCCAGCTTGGCCGTGCCGGCCACGCCGTCAACGCCGACAATGCAGGCCGAGCCCGCGCTCAGCGAACCACCGTTGGGTTTCCCGAACAACGGGTAGCGTGCATCGTTCAGCAGGAAGGCCTTCAGGTCGGCCGCGTTCGAGAAGGTCGGGATCGCTCCGCCCCGCGGGAAATTCGCGACCAGCGCCTGGGTGCGGGTGCTGCGAAGGCCGAGGCTGTTCAAGAGTGAGGAGTAGAGCAGCTTGTTCTTGACCACCCGGTTGCTGCGCACGAGGCCATGCGGCGAGAGTGTCTGGTTCAGCCGCCAGTTGGATGCCTTCCCGACATACTCGCGCTTCTGCGCCATTGTCATATCGGGGTCGAACAGGCGGTTGGAGAAGTACTCCGGGAACTCCAGGCGCGCGGGCGAGAGATTGAGCGCGATCATCTCGCGCAGCTGCTTCAGCGGGCTGACGCCATACTCGCGCGCGACCTTCACGATCTCGGAACTTTCCGGCGCGGAGGCCTTGCCCGGCCCTTCAAGCAAAGCCGTGTTTTTTGCGGAAACTGCGTCAATCGTCGCGGTGGTCATGCCCTGTTCCCTCGCCGGTTCGTGTCGAAGCGTTAATAAAGGTTAACGGGCAAAAATGGCGGGAATTGGGCCGGATCGTTTCCGTTGCCCTGCAAATCCACGGGGAAAGGCGGCTTTAGCCCCGCCTGAAGCTGCGCAGGAAGAGGTAGAGGGGCAGTCCGCAGCTGACCCCGATGCCCCAGGTGGCCGGAATGGCGATCAGGCCCAGCCAGGCCCGCCGCGCCCGGCAGTCCGCGATCACGAAGAGGGTGAGCGCGATTGCGGCGATGGTCAGGTCCCAGACCAGCCCGCTGGTGGCCGGGTTGGCGTGCCAGGCGTCGACCATCCCCATCAGGTCAAGGCCGTTGGCGGCGAACCATTCCAGGAAATAGCCCATCGGCATGACCGCGCCCCAGACAGCCAGCGCGAGGTAGAGCAGCCGCAGCGCCACGCTCAGAAGCCGACCGTCAGGCCGACCTTGCCGAGGTTCCAGCCAAGCGCGCCGCCGACATGCGTGCCCGAGCTGCCGACCCCGACATTGGCGTTCATCGTCGGCGGCACCGGCTCGCCATCGGCACCGCAGCCGGCCAGCAGCATCAGCAGGACAACTACCCGTTTCATCCGAGCCTCGCTTTCCACCTGTCGATCTGGGCGCGCACCTGGGCCGGTGCGGTCCCGCCATAGGACATGCGCGAGTTTACCGAATTTTCAACGCCCAGGACAGCAAAGACATCCTCGGTGATATCGGCATGCACCGCCTGCATCTCGGCCAGGCTGAGGTCGGGCAGGTCGCAGCCCTTCTTCTCGGCCACGGCGACAAGGCTGCCGGTGACGTGATGCGCGTCGCGGAACGGCAGGTTGAGCACGCGGACCAGCCAGTCGGCCAGGTCGGTCGCAGTGGAAAAGCCGCTGCCCGCCGCCGCGGCAAGGTTGTCGCGCCGCGCCGTCATGTCGGTGACCATGCCGGTCATCGCGGCCAGCGCGAGCATCCAGTTGTCGGCGGCGTCGAAGACCTGTTCCTTGTCCTCCTGCATGTCCTTGGAATAGGTCAGTGCAAGGCCCTTCATCACCATCATCAGCGCAGTATTGGCGCCGAAGATGCGCCCCACCTTGGCGCGGATCAGCTCGGCCGCGTCGGGGTTCTTCTTCTGCGGCATGATCGAGGAGCCGGTCGAGAAGCGGTCGGAGAGCGCCACGAAACGGAACTGGGCCGAGGACCAGATCACCAGTTCCTCGGCCAGCCGCGAGAGGTGCATGGCAGAGATCGAGGCGACCGAGAGGAATTCCAGCGCGAAGTCGCGGTCGCTGACGGCATCCAGCGAGTTGGCGCAGGGGGCGTCAAAGCCCAGCGCCTTGGCGGTCATGTGCCGGTCGATCGGGAAGGAGGTGCCGGCCAGCGCGGCGGCGCCCAGCGGGGATTCGTTCATCCGGGCGCGGGCGTCGCGGACGCGGGAGAGGTCGCGGCCGAACATCTCGACGTAGGCCATCATGTGGTGGCCCCAGGTCACGGGCTGCGCGGTCTGCAGGTGGGTAAAGCCCGGCATCACCCAGTCGGCGCCGGCCTCGGCCTGCGACATCAGCGCGCGGATCAGCGCCAGCAGACCGCCCTCGGCGGCGTCGAACTGGTCGCGCACCCAGAGGCGGAAGTCGGTGGCGACCTGGTCGTTGCGCGAACGCGCGGTGTGCAGCCGCCCGGCCGGTGCGCCGATGATTTCCTTCAGCCGCGCCTCGACGTTCATGTGGATGTCTTCCAGCGCGGTCGAGAATTGGAAGCTGCCGCCCTCGATCTCTGACAAGACCGTGAGCAGGCCTTCCCGGATCGCCTCGGCATCGCTATCGCTGATGATGCCCTGCGCGGCCAGCATCGCCGCATGGGCGCGCGAACCGGCGATGTCTTGTGCCGCCAGACGCTTGTCGAATCCGATCGAGGCATTAATTGCCTCCATGATCGCATCGGGTCCGGCGGCGAAGCGGCCTCCCCACATCTGGTTGGCGGTCTTGTCGGTCATGTTGCAGCCCTTGGAGATATCATGCGTCCCGTTCGTTCCCTGATCCTTTATATGGCCCTGATGCTCACTGCAAACGCCGCCTCGGCGGCGGATATCGCGAGTCTGGAGGCCATGCGCGAGGGGGACATGAAGAAACTGGCCTTCCACGTCGAACCGCGGCCCACCTCGGAGGCCGCCTTCCAGCTGGCCGATGGCGCGGGGACCGGCAGCCTGGCCGATTACCGGGGCAAGGTGGTGCTGCTGAACTTCTGGGCCACCTGGTGCGCCCCCTGCCGCAAGGAGATGCCGGCGCTGCAGCAGTTGCAGACCGAGCTGGGCGGCGACGACTTCCAGGTGGTGACGCTGGCGACCGGGCGCAATTCGCCCGAAGGCATCGTCAAGTTCTTCGACGAGATCGGCGTGACCGACCTGCCCCGGCACCAGGATCCGAAACAGGCCGTCGCCCGCGAGATGGGCGTGATGGGCCTGCCGGTCTCGGTCCTGATCGACCGGGACGGCCGCGAGATCGCGCGGCTTATCGGCGATGCCGACTGGGCCTCGGACAATGCCCGCGCGATCATTTCGGGGATGATGGCCGTCCCCGCCGCGAACTAGGCCGCCAGCGCCGCGCGGGTCCGGCAGACCGCCAGCGCCGCCCGCGCGGCCTCGCGTCCCTTCTCGACGAAATGGGCGCGGAAGATGGCGGTGTGATGCTCGGTCTCCTGGAAGTGATGCGGTGTCAGCGAGACCGAGAGCACCGGAACGCCGGTATCCAGCCCCGCGCGCATCAGACCGTCGACCACCGCCTGGGCAACGAAATCGTGGCGGTAGATGCCGCCGTCGACCACGAAGGCGGCGCAGGTGACTGCGCCATAGCGGCCGGTCTGGGCAAGCTGCTTGGCCATCAGCGGCAGTTCGAAGGCGCCGGGCACGTCGTAGACGTCAACCTGGGCTTGCGGGATCAGTTCAAGGAAGCCGTCGAGCGCGCGGTCGACGATATCGGCGTGCCAGCCGGCCTTGACAAAGGCGAAACGGGTGTGTGTCATGATCAACTCCTATAGGTTCGACACGTCACCCAAGGCGATCACGGGCAGGCGCACCGCGGCTGCGGTGACACATGCTCGTCCTCTTTCATCCGGACTGTAACCGTCGGCCCCGGCCTCTCACCGGATCTGCTGACCCCCGGCCTCGCGGCCAGGGCGCTCGCGGGCTCGCGGGGTTTCCCCGCATACCGCCGGTGGGGAATTGCACCCTGCCCTGAGAACGAGGCGGAGATTGCCAAGGCGCGCATGGGAAGGCAAGAGTTCCCGCAAGGGAGACCGCCATGCATCCGAACCCGATCTATCACACGGCCGATGCCGCCAAGAATCTCGCCTATGCCCGCGCGCGCGCCTTCGGCACGCTGAGCGTGGCGACGCCCGAGGGGCCGCTGGTGAGCCATGTGCCTTTTCTGCTGTCCGACGACGGGACCACGGCCGAGCTGCATCTGGTCCGTTCCAACCCGATCGCGCGAGCGCTGAAGGCGCCGCTGAACGCGATCCTGGCGATCAGCGGGCCCGACAGCTATATCTCGCCCGACTGGTACGGCATGGAGAACCAGGTGCCGACCTGGAATTATGTCGCCGTGCATCTGAAGGGCAAGTTGACCCTGCAACCGCAGGAGGGGATGCGCGACTTGCTCGACCGTCAGTCGGCGGCCTACGAGGAGCGGCTGCTGCCGAAGACGCCCTGGACCATGGACAAGGTCGACCCCGAGGCGGTGGACAAGCTGCTGCGGATGATCGTGCCCTGCAAGCTGAGCATCACCGGGGTCGACGGCACCTGGAAGTTCTCGCAGAACAAGCCCGAGACCGCGCGCCTTGGCGCCGCCGATGGCGCCGGCGCGGCGGGTTTCGGGGCCGAGGTCGCGCTGCTGGCGCAGATGATGCGCGACGCGTAGACAGGAGGCGGGGCGCCTTCTAGGGTGACGGAAATTCCCGGACCTGGAGCCCTATCCGATGAAACTCAGCCACAGCCCCGCCTCGCCCTATGTCCGCAAGGTGATGGTGGTGCTGCACGAGACCGGCCAGCTTGACGATGTCGAGCTCGTGCCGACCGCGACGACGCCCATCGCCCCCTCGGCCGAGCTGATCGGGAAGAACCCGCTGGGCAAGATCCCGGCGCTGGAGCGCGACGACGGGCCGACGCTGTTCGACAGCCGGGTGATCTGCGCCTTTCTCGACGCCCGCGCCAATGCGGGGCTGTACGGCAGCGGCGCGCGGCACTGGGAGATCCGCACGCTGGAGGCCCTGGGCGACGGCATTCTCGACGCCGCGCTCTCGCTGACCTACGAGGCCCGCTTCCGCCCCGAGGACAAACGCGTGCCGGACTGGATGGAGGGGCAATGGGGCAAGGCGGCCAGAGCCTGCGCCGCGCTGGACCGCATGTGGATGAGCCATCTTGCCGGACCCTTCGACGCCGGACAGATCGCCGTCGCCTGCGCATTGGGCTATCTCGATTTCCGCCACGCCGCGCGCGATTGGCGCAAGGACAACCCCGCGCTTGCCGAGTGGTATGCAAGGATCGAATCGCGCCCGAGTCTGGCCGCAACGCGGCCCGCAGACCCGCGATGAACCGGGGCATGGCGCACATTGGCGGGAATTTTGCAACAAAGCCCGTCCTGTGCGACCACCTGTGCGCCTTTGACCGCTGGACGAATGTAACACACACCGTTAATTAGCCGAACCGTGACGCCGCATTTCTTATGCGGCCCCTAAGGATGTCAGCCCCGTGCCGGGCCTTGGAATTGGAGCAAATCTCGTGTCCCACGCAGAAGATCACGAAGGCACCCGGAGAGACTTTCTCTACTTCGCGACTGCCGGTGCAGGTGCCGTCGCGGCCGGAGCCGCCGTCTGGCCGCTGGTCAACCAGATGAACCCGTCGGCCGACGTGCAGGCGCTGTCGTCGATCCTCGTCGATGTGAGCGGTGTCGAAGTCGGCACCCAGCTGACGGTCAAGTTCCTCGGCAAGCCGGTGTTCATCCGCCGCCGGACCGAGGAAGAGATCGCCGCAGCCCGCGAAGTGGACCTGGCCACGCTGCCCGACCAGAACGCCGAAAACGCCAACCTCGGTGCCGGCACCCCGGCGACCGACGAGAACCGCGCAATGCCCGGCAAGGAAGAATGGCTGGTCATGATGGGTGTCTGCACCCACCTCGGCTGCGTGCCGCTCGGCAACGCATCGGGTGACTTCGGCGGCTGGTTCTGCCCCTGCCACGGCTCGCACTACGACACCGCGGGCCGCATCCGCAAAGGCCCCGCACCGCGCAACCTGCCGGTGCCGGTGGTCAAGTTCATCGACGACAACACGATCCAGCTGGGATAAGGGAACGCAAGAATGGCCGGTATTCCGCACGATCATTACGAACCGAAATCGGGCATCGAGAAGTGGGTGGACAGCCGTCTGCCCGTGATCGGTCTGCTCTATGACACCCTGATGATCCCGACCCCCCGCAACCTGAACTGGTGGTGGATCTGGGGCATCGTCCTCGCCTTCTGCCTTGCGCTGCAGATCGTGACCGGCATCGTGCTGGCCATGCACTACACGCCGCATGTCAGCCTGGCCTTCGCCTCGGTCGAGCATATCATGCGCGACGTGAACGGCGGCTACATGCTGCGCTACCTGCACGCAAACGGCGCTTCGCTGTTCTTCCTCGCCGTCTACATCCACATCTTCCGCGGCCTGTTCTACGGCTCCTACAAGGCGCCCCGCGAGATAACCTGGATCGTCGGCATCGTGATCTACCTGCTGATGATGGCCACCGCCTTCATGGGCTACGTGCTGCCCTGGGGCCAGATGTCCTTCTGGGGTGCCACGGTTATCACCGGCATCCTCGGCGCGGTTCCCTTCGTCGGACCGGACATCCAGACCTGGATCCTGGGCGGCCCGGCTGTGGACAACGCCACGCTGAACCGCTTCTTCTCGCTGCACTACCTGCTGCCCTTCGTCATCGCGGGCCTGGTGATCGTGCATATCTGGGCCTTCCACACCACCGGCAACAACAACCCCACGGGTGTTGAGGTTCGCCGTGGTTCCAAGGCCGAGGCCAACAAGGACACCCTGCCCTTCTGGCCCTACTTCGTGATCAAGGATCTCTTCGCCCTGGCGCTGGTCTTGGTGATCTTCTTCGCGGTTGTCGGCTTCATGCCGAACTACCTCGGCCACCCCGACAACTATATCGAGGCCAACCCGCTGGCGACGCCCGCGCACATCGTGCCGGAATGGTACTTCCTGCCGTTCTACGCCATCCTGCGCGCCTTCACCGGCGAGGTCTGGGTCGTGCAGGCCGCGTCCTTCCTGACCGGCGGCATCATCGACGCCAAGTTCTTCGGCGTGCTTGCGATGTTCGGCGCCATCCTGGCCATGGCCCTGGTGCCCTGGCTTGACACCTCGAGCGTTCGCTCGGGCCGTTACCGCCCGATGTTCCGCTGGTGGTTCTACCTGCTGGTGATCGACTTCTTTGCGCTGATGTGGCTGGGTTCCATGCCCGCGGAAGAGCCCTATGCCAGCTTCTCGCTGATCGCCTCGGCCTACTGGTTCGCCTACTTCCTGGTCATCCTGCCGATCCTCGGCGTGATCGAGAAGCCCGAGCCGACCCCGGCGACCATCGAAGAGGACTTTGCCGCCCACTATGGCAAGTCCGACGCCACGCCTGCCGAATAAGAAAAGGACGGGACAGATGTTCAAGAAACTCGCACTCGGCAGCATCCTCGCCCTGAGCCTGGCTCCGCTTTCCGCCCAGGCGGCGGGAGGCACAGGCCATGTCGAGGACTTCGCCTTCTCCTTCGAAGGCCCCTTCGGCACCTATGACCGCAACCAGCTGCAACGCGGCCTGCAGGTCTTCACCGAGGTCTGCTCGGCCTGCCACGGGCTCAAGTTCGTGCCGATCCGCACCCTGGCCGACGAAAGCGGCCTGGGCCTCCCCGAGGATCAGGTGCGCGCCTATGCCGCCAACTTCGATGTCTACGACCCCGAGTTGGACGACACCCGCCCGGGCAAGCCGACCGACCACTTCCCGGCCAACACCGGCGCCGGCGCACCGGACCTCAGCCTGATGGCCAAGGCCCGCGCAGGCTTCCACGGGCCCTATGGCTCGGGGATCAACCAGCTGGTCAAGGGCATGGGCGGACCGGAATACATCGCCTCGATCCTGACCGGCTATACCGGCGAGACGAAGGAAGAGGCCGGCGTGACGCTGTACGAGAACACCGCCTTCCCCGGCGGCTGGATCGGTATGGCCCCGCCGGTTTCGGACGGGCTGGTCGAATATGCCGACGGGCACAGCAACGACGCACACCACATCGCGCAGGACGTCGCTGCCTTCCTGATGTGGAGCGCGGAACCGAAGATGATGGAGCGCAAGCAGGCCGGCCTTCTGGGCGTTCTGTTCCTCGGCATCTTCACCGTGCTGCTCTACCTGACCAACAAGAAGCTCTGGGCCCCGCACAAGGGCAAGAAGCACGCCTGATCCGGGATCATCCCGACAGACCGGAACCCCCGCGCACCCGCGCGGGGGTTTTTTCTTGCCCGGCGTCAGCTGTCTGCGGTCACCGAGACCACCTGCTCGGTCAGGTTCACCGCGCCGCCATAGATCGTCATGAAGGCGATGTCGGCGGCATCGCGGCCGTCGCAGATCTTCACCAGCCCTTCCGGCCCTGCCATGCCGGTCGCATCGACCAGGTGCCAGTTGCCGTCGAGGTAGACCTCGGCCACGGCGTGGAAGTCCGGCGGCGTGACGGTGGCGCCATAGACCGAGGCGATCCGCGCCGGGATGCAGGAGGCGCGCACGAGGGTGATGACCAGATGCGCGAAATCGCGGCAGACGCCCTGCCGCGCGACGAAAGTGTCCAGCGCCGTGGTATGGGCGTTGCTGACGCCGGCGGCATAGGTGAGATGTTCGGCCACCCAGTCGGCGATGGCTTGCACCCGCGCCCCGCCAGTCGTCTCTGCGAATTCGGAGGTCACGAAGGAGGCGAACTCGTCGGAGGGGCAATAGCGCGAGGCCACCATGTAGCGCAGGACCTCGTCCGGCAGTTCCTGCACCGGCACGGCCGGCAGGGAGGCGAGCTCGGCGGCGCTGCGGTCCACCTCCACCTCGGCCCGGTAGGTGCAGCGGAACTGCCCCTGGGCGCGCGCCCAGACGGTGCTGGAGGGCGCTTCGCGGATCGCCAGGGCGGTTTCCGAGGTATAGCCGTGCTGCAGCACCCGCTGGCCTTGGTGACGCCCTGCACCGATGCGCAGCATGATGTCGGCGCCCTCGGGCACCTCGTAGTCCAGCGTCACCTCGACGCTGACGCGCCGCGCGGTGTCGGTGCCGGGTGACGACTGGGGTCCGGGTTGCACGGTCTGGGCGGTCATGGCGTCTCCTTGGGGCGGGAGCCCGGCACAGAGCGGCACCGGACACCCCCGCCAACGCATGATCCCCGGCAAGCGTTCCCCGACTGCGTGCGGCCCGTCAGCTCAGCGGTGGAAGCCCGCCGCCCGGTCGAAGTGCACCGCCCCCATGCCGGCCACGGCGGCGCGCAGCTTTGCATCCGCGGGGCCGTAGACATACAGCCGGTCCGGCGCGAAGACCTTGAGGAAGCGCCCGGCGAACTTTGCGCCGAAATTGCCCAGGTGCACCATCGCGGCGGCGCTGTCGGCATAGCGTTCGATCACCGTGCAGCGGCTCTTGTCGGCGCTCATGTAGTATTCGTAGACCAGCGCGCCCGGCTCATCGGCCTGGGTGGCGGCCACCATCTCTTCCAGCAGCGGCATGACGTTCTCCGCCTGCCCCTCCTGCACCTTCATCTCGAGAACCCATTCGATGATCGCGCTCATGGCCCGCCCTCCCCCGGCTTGGACGTCCAGCGTAACGCCTCAGCCCGCCGGGCAACAAACGATTCGCTCAGGCGGTCAGGGCCTCGCCGTCGCGGCCGGTGATGGTGGCGGTGACGATGGCGCCCTCGGCGCGCGGCTGGGCGAAGCGAACCTCGGTGAACTGCTCGGTGCGGCCCATCAGAGGGCTTTCCATCAGGATGCGGTGGCTGCGGCCGATCTGGGCCGCCAGGTGACGGCCCAGAGCCGCCTCGCCCGCCGTGCGCAGCCGTGCGGCGCGGTCCTTGATCGCCGGGCCCGCCACCTGCGGCATCCGCGCCGCGGGCGTGCCCGGACGGCGGGAATAGGGGAAGACGTGCAGGAAGCTGAGGTCGCAATCCTCGACCAGCTTCAGCGAGTTGTCGAAATGCGCCTCGGTCTCGGTCGGGAAACCGGCGATGATATCGGCGCCGAAGGTCATCTCGGGCCGCAGCCGCCGGGCGTCCTCGCAGAAGGCGATCGCGTCTTCGCGGGAATGCCGCCGCTTCATCCGCTTGAGAATCAGGTTGTCGCCGTGCTGCAGGCTGAGGTGCAGGTGCGGCATCAGCCGCGGCTCGGTGGCGATGGCCTGCATCAGCCGGTCGTCCGCCTCGATCGAATCGATCGACGAGATCCGCAGGCGCGGCAGGTCGGGCACCAGCTTGAGGATGCGCAGCACCAGGTCGCCCAGCGGCGGTTCGCCCGGCAGGTCGGCGCCCCAGCTGGTCAGGTCGACACCGGTCAGCACCACCTCGTTGAAGCCCTTGTCGACCAGCCGCTTGATCTGCTCGACCACCACGCCCGCCGGAACCGAGCGCGAGTTGCCGCGCCCGAAGGGGATGATGCAGAAGGTGCAGCGGTGATCGCAGCCGTTCTGGACCTGCACATAGGCGCGGTGCCGCCCGAATCCGTCGATCAGGTGGCCTGCGGTCTCGGTCACCGACATGATGTCGTCGACCACCACGCGCTCGGTGCCGAAATCGCCGCTCAGCGCAGCCCAGGTGCCGGCCTGCATCTTCTCGGTGTTGCCGATCACCGCGTCGACCTCGGGCATGGCCGCGAAGGTCTCGGGTTCGATCTGCGCCGCGCAGCCGGTTACGATGACCCGCGCATCGGGGTTCTCGCGCCGCAGCCGGCGAATCTCCTGCCGCGCCTTGCGCACCGCCTCGGCGGTCACGGCGCAGGTGTTGACGATGACGGCATTCTCGAGCCCCGCCCCCTGGGCGAGCTCCTTCATCGCCTCGGTCTCGTAGGCGTTGAGCCGGCAGCCGAGCGTGGTGAACTTGGGCGCGTTCATGCGAGCGAGGCCAGGAAGGCCGGCGTCAGCCGCGCGTCGAAGACATGCGCCGTCGGGCCGGTCATCCAGACGCCATCCTCGCGCCAGTCGACCTGCAGCGTGCCGCCGTCGAGGTCGATGGTCACCCGGCGGCCCGTGAGGCCACGCCGGGCCGCCGCCACGGCGGTGGCGCAGGAGGAGGAGCCCGAGGCCAGCGTCAGCCCCGCCCCGCGCTCCCACACGCGCATCCGGATGCGGTCGGGGCCGGTGATCTGCGCCACCTGCACGTTGGTGCGTTGCGGGTAGAGCGGGTGATGCTCGTGCTCGGGACCGAAACGGTCGAGGTCCACTGCCATCACGTCGTCGACGAAGAAGGTGCAATGCGGGTTGCCCATGCCGGTGGCGACCGGGTTGCCCGCGATCGGCAGCGAGAGCGTGTCCATCGCATGGGCCAGCGGGATCTCGGCCCAGTCGAGCTGCGGCGCACCCATGTTGACCGAGGTCAGCCCACCGCCGGCATCGACCGCCGCCAGGGTGCCCCGGTCGGTGGTGAGCGTCAGGGCGGTCTTGCCGGTCTCCTCCATCAGGAAACGGGCGATGCAGCGGGTGGCATTGCCGCAGGCCGCCGAGGTCGAACCATCGGAATTGTAGAAGGTCAGATGGGCGTCGCCGCTGCCGCGGGTGATCACCGCCAGCTGGTCGAATCCTGCCCCGCGATGCCGGTCACCCAGCGCCTGCGCCAACGCCGGCGTGATCGAAACAGCGCGCGCGCGGGCATCGACAACGACAAAGTCGTTGCCCAGCCCATGCATCTTCATGAAGGGCAGGCCGTCATGTTCCAGATCGCTCATGGGCGCGCATATACTCCCGCCGCGCGGACGAATCCAGAGCCGCGAAAAAAAAGCGGAATTTTGGGCTTGACCCCGACTGCGACCCCTTCTAGGAACGCCGCCGAAGACCCGAGGGGATTGATCGCTTCGGGTTTCACCGCGCAGAAGATCGTGGTTGATCCCGACGGAACAATCATCATATGAGCGCAGGGGACGGGCAACCGTCTCGCGTTAGAAGTGGGCCGTTAGCTCAGCTGGTAGAGCAACTGACTTTTAATCAGTAGGTCGATGGTTCGAACCCATCACGGCTCACCACTTCTTCCTTGAAAACAAACGAAAATCCAGCAATCCGACAAAGTCGCGTCCGACAGTCCGACAGCGTCCGTGTCGGACGCATCAGTGCACCCTCTGCATTTGCTCTTTCGGCTGATTCGACACTTCCGCCGCAGCGTGGATCGCGGAGACTAGGTTGAACACACACATAGCGCACCAGCAGCCGGAGCCTGTAAGGTGCGCGGTTTGATTGCCGTCGATCATCACGACAGTCCAAGTCTTGATGCCGGCTTCCTCGGCCAACTTGCCCAGCTCGCTGGTCAGTTTGTCCATCCTGGCGGCTTGGTCTGCGGTCATGCCTTCTTCCTCTCTTGCGGCTCGGGCCGGCGGATCGACAGCACCGCGCGGCTGGCGGTGGCAAAGCTTGCCGGCATGTAGGTTTCCTGCAGGCGCGGATCGAGCGCGGCCGAGTTGCCCAGGACGTCGCCCACATCGTCGTCACTCGCACCGCCGGCACGCGCCAGGACGGCGAAGGTGCGGCGCAGATCCCTGAACTGCAGCTGGTCGCGGCCGGTCAGGCTCGACACCTGCTTGGCGGCGGCCTCACGCACTTCTTCGAAGCGGGCGCCGAACAGGTCGACGCTGTAGGGCTGCCCGGTGCGTTCATCCAGCAGCAGGTGGTCCTCCGGCTCGCCACCGTCCACCAGGAGGCGGCCGACCAGGCGCTGCACCACAAGGGGGTGCAGCTGCATCAGGCCCAGCGTGCCGCGCTTGGAGCGGTCTACCTGCCAGGACCAGGCACCATCCACCTTGCGCATGTCCGCCCGCTGGGAAGCCAGCACGTCGGTCTGGCGCTGCCCTTGCAGGGCAGACATCAGGCAGGCCGTTCCGACCGAGGCCAGGCCGACGGCGTCGGCAGCCGCGACCAGCGCGTCCAGCTCGGCCCAGCTCGCCACGCGTTGGCGCGGTTTCGGGATCGACATCTTCAATCGGCGGCACGGGTTGCTGTCCTCGGCGCGCCATTCGATCATCTCGGCGTGGTTCATCAGGATCGAGAACATGCCCAGCAGGCGCACCGCCTGGGTCTCCCCGGCCGACTGGCGCAAGGTCAGATACCATTGGCGCATGATCGCCTTGGAGAACGATCCTACGGGCTGTGCGCCCCACTTCTGGACGATCAGCCGCAGGTTCGCATCGTAGCTCTTCCGGGTCGCCGGACGCTTGTCCAGGTATTCGGGATCCCGCGTGTAGGAGGCGACCAGTGCGGCGATCGTGCGCCCGCCTGGGCCCGACCTGGTCGGCTGCTCGCCCCGCTTCCTGGCGTGGAATTCGTCGTTGAGCTTCATCGCCTGACGAACCGACCAGGTCGGCCGATCTGGATCCAGCTCGACGGGCTCGAGCCCGAGGGCGCGCCCGGTGGCCGAGGGCTCCCACCAGACCCGCCAGCTGCCGTCAGAGCGCCGACGCTGCCGCAGGTGCTGGATCCGGGTACCGATTGGGGAACGAGCGCTCATATTGGATCCTCGATCAGTTCGGCTTGTCGGTCGACGCCATCAGCGTCTCCAGTGTCCGCTTGTGAAATCGGTCAACTTCGGAGTGCCAATGATCGAAGAACTCCAGGTCGCCTTCGGTCGGTTCGCTGCCCTCGTCCAGGCCGTACATCATCAGTGCCGCAATTTCGCTCGCACCCGCGAAAAAGCAGGTGCGCATCGCTGCAATCTGACTTTCCGAAGCTCCGGGATAGACGGACCTTTGGAACACCTTGAAGGTTTCATCCACCAGCTTGCCTTGTCTGGCCAGCTTTCGGATTGTCGGACGGGTGACCTTCGCCATTCTTTCCAAGCTGCTCATGCCTGCCTCGCCATCTCAAACAGCACCACGTTCGGCCCCGACACGGCCCGTGTCCCGAAGATGCCATGCTCTTCGACCCAGGCGGCGATCGCGTCGCGCCGCCACTTGAGGGGGCGCAGGCAGGTCGGCATGGGTGCCGGGAAGCGCTCTCGCTTCTCCAGGCGATCGCGTGCCCGCAGGAACGCCTCGCCGCTCTCGAAGCCCGTCATGCGGGCGACCTCGTCGGCCGTCACAAAGGTCATCGGCCCTGCTCCGTCCTGGACTGCATGTCTCTCCAGCGCGCCATGGCGCCGTGGAAATCGTCCTGCGTCTCCGGCGCAGGATCCGGCTTGCGCCCGCCGCCGCGCACGATGCTCCAAGCGGTCGAGCCGGCGAGGAAGACAAGCCCTGCCCCGCCGACCCAGGTGAAGATATCAACGAATGTTTGCCACATGCTCGCCTCAGCTGCTGGCCCCGGCGCGCCGCGTGCCACCGGGGCTCTGATGTTCAGGGGCGGACCGAAATACAGCCCGCAGCGGCCCCTGTCCGTGAGTGTGGAGTGGCGGCGGCACGCATCAGCTCGGCGATATAGCCGGCGATGGTGGCGCCTTTCATGCCGTTGCAGCCGAGCTGGGCGGCCCACAGGGCGAGAGTGTCGCAGGCCAGCTCGTAGCCTTCGCGTTGCGCAGGCGTCAGGGTCTGAATTGTCGGCCCGTTCGTCATGTCAGTGCTGCGGCAGGAAGATCACGTTGGACGGTGCCTGGCTGATGTCGTTGACCAGGGCCATGGCCTGCCGGTATTGGCGCAGCTCTTCCGCCAGCTGCGGCAGGTTCTGGATGATCAGCACGAGGTCGCTTTCGGCCGTCGCTTCTTCTCGCTGAAGTGCGTGGCCCGCGGCGATGATCCGATCCAGAACAGGATCCGAGATCATGCCACCGCGGGCCTTCTCGACAGATATTGCCTGATTATTGCCCATCTTTTGCCTCATTGTTCTCTAGCAATGAGCGCACGTTACGAGTGGCTACCCGTGACTGTCAACACAGATTTTGTGATTATCACCTATTTGGTGATCGCGTGCGACGCATTCGCACAATAGCCCTGTCGGCCGCCCACCTCGCAAAAGGTTCGACAGCGAGCAAGATCAAAGCGATGGGCGCGACCACCCCAACGAACAGAGCCCCATAAAAAAGCTCCGATCCGCGAAGTAGGGAAACGGGCCACACCATCGCTATGGTTAGTAAAGAGATCGAGACCATAGCCCTAGTGGCCCAACGGTCATATGCGACATCGTAAATGCGCCGCTCTTCTGGCGTGAGGTCCCGTATCACGGCCAACGCCAGCAGGCAATCACCATGCCCCTAATCACGACATTTCGGCCATCGACGACGTCGACGCGCTGCTCCGTCGGATCGCCAGATGCGGATATCAGCACCGGCGGCTCGTAGCGCCGCAGCAACGTGGCATAGTCGCCATTGCGGCCATATTTATGAGCAATTACAACATCTCCAGACCGAACAAGCTCACTGCGCGTGGCGTCGACCAACAGGAAATCTCCTGGCAGATAACCCGCCAGGGACAAGGCCAACCCCTTCACGCGCCACAGATTTAGTTCGGCGGAATTTTCGCCTAGCGCCCGCGCGATCGCCGCAAATTTCGCCGCTTCCGCTGGCCGGGGCACATACGGCGCCACGTCGCTTTCGGAATAGCTGGGCGCGAGCTGCTGGGCTTCTTCGTCCTCCAGAACGCCGGCGTGCGCCAATACATCAGCCAGGCTGACGCCAAGGATCTTGGCAAAACCGCGCGCCTGGGCGTGGCTCATTGGCTGGCGCTCGGTGTAGATCCGGGACACTACGGAGCGATCTCTACCCAGTTCGCGCGCAATATCCTCGGCTGTGACGCCGGCTTTTTTCTGTTGATCCTTAAACCACTTAGCGTCCATCTTCGCAAAGTAGGCACCCGCGACTACTAATTTCAGGGTGATTTTCACAAATTTTGCATTGCCAAATCAGGCGGCCACACTCTAGATGTTGCGTCATGAGTAGCCACCTGACACCACTTGAAGTATGTGAACGCCTGATTGCCCCGGCCAAGGCGCTGGGTCCAATTCTGGGCTACAAGGAGAAGGCCGCCTATGCTTGGCGGCAGGGCTCCAAGTGGCGCGATGCTGGCGACATGCCTCCCGACGCCAACCGCCGAGCGCTCGCTTATGCCAGGGCTCGTGGCATCCCTCTCACGGCCGATCACCTGATCCACGGCGCCGAGCGATCCGAAATCGACGCTCTGCTCGCCGAGAAGGTCGCGGCCGAATGAATTACTGCCGGCCTCATATCGCGGTCCGCCCGATGTGGGGCCTTGCCTCGCCCGCCGGTTCACTCCCTGTTGACGGCCGGGCAACTCAGCGGACGGTTCGCCTTCCCTCTTCCTCCCCGAGGGCGACCGTCCGCCATTTCTCTTCCGATCAGCCTGCACGAGTAGTCACCCCCCCAGGTAGTGGCAGGCTGTCCCGTGGTGCGGTGGGGCAGCAGCACCGCACCACGGGCGAAATGTCCTCCCGCGTCGATCTGCCAATTAGCGCGGTTGCAGGACCCCTGCCGGGCGGCGTCGGGACACGCCGCCCGGCGGCGGGGAGGTCGCAATGACCTATGACCAGATCGTGGCCGTGAAATTCGACGCCTTCGCCGTCGCGATGCAGGCCAAGGCCGGCGGGCTGCAGCAGCTCGACATCGACGCCCTGGTGACGAAGTCGGAGCAGCTGCTGGGCAGCGCGCACCGCCTGTCCCTGGCGATCACCCATTTCGCGACGATGTGGGACGTGGCGCAGTCGGATCCCCAGCGCGTGTCCCTGGGCGACGAGCTGCTGACCTTCGTCCAGGCGCTGAACATGCCGGAACCGCCCGGCCAGGACCGGAGGGATCTGCATGGATGAACAACGGCTCACCCTTCACGATCACGAGCTGGCTGCCGTGCTGACCGCCGTGGTGACCGAGCGCGCGCCGCGCGCCGATCGTGAAGCCTACATGCTTGATCGGCTGCGCCGCGCGGCATCGAACGCCAACGCCGAGAACCGCCGCGTGCGCCCGATGATCGACGCCGCGGCGCTGTTCGGCAGCGTGCGCGACAGCAACGACCGCTGCGCCGCCCATCTGCGCGCCTCGGCAGCTGTCTGCGATTTCTTCTACTGGCGCAGCCTGATCATCATGGACGAGATCACCGCCCGCCAGTCGCAAAACAGGGGGGCTGCGTGAACGAATGGCCACCCAACAAGACTATTCGGTGCAGCAGATCAAGGAACTGCTGCTGAGGGAAAAATTCGCGTACCTGCTGGATAGGTTCGCGCCATCCGCCAACGGCAGCCATACCGATCATCAGGGCCGCTACTTCACCCTCAATCCTGGACGCCAGGACCGGAACGTCGGCAGCTTCTATGTCAACACGCGGGAACCGCGCCTCGGCTACTGGCAGGACTTCGCGACCGGCGAACATGGCGACATCATCGACCTGATCGCGCTCTTTCGGCGCTGTTCCAACGCCGAGGCAATCCGCGAGGCGCGCGAGATCCTCGGCCTTGAGCGCGAGACCGAAGCCGATCGGAAGAAACGCCAGGACGACGCCGACCGCTTCGCAGCTCAGAGGAAGGCGGATCAGGAGCGCGCCCAGGCTGATCTCGCCGAGCGCAGCCGCCGCGCGGTCGGTCTCTGGCATCATTCGGTGCCCGAGCTGCGCGGCACGCCGGTCCACCGCTACCTGCAGGACGTCCGCAAGGTCGACCTGGACCGTCTGCGTCGCCAGCCTGGCGCCCTGCGATATCGGCCGGACTGCCGCTACTACCACGTCGACCAGGAAACCGGCGAAGTGACCGAGGGCGAATTCCCGGCGATGGTCGCGCTGATCCAGAACCTGGCGGGCGAGCCCGTCGGCGTGCATCGAACCTACCTGGCACAGGATCCGGCCGGCCGCTGGAACAAGGCGCCGGTGCCCAAGGCCAAGCTGACGCTCGGTCCCTGGGCGGGCGGTCATATCTCGATCTGGAAGGGCATCGGCCCCAGAGGCGGCAAGCCCTGCGCGCTGAAGGATGTCCCGCCAGGCACCCACCTCTACATCACCGAGGGGATCGAGGACGCCATGAGCGTGGTCGACCTGATCCCCGAGGCCCGCGTGATCTGCGCCATCAGCCTGTCGAACCTCGGCCAGGTCGAGCTGCCCGACGCGATCGACAGCATCACCCTGGTGGCTGATCGGGACAGCAACGAGGACGCGCGCAAGGCGCTGATCCGCGCGATCGCCAGGCACCAGGACAAGGGCCGCACCGTGCGCGTCTTCCAGAACGACTGGGGCGGCAAGGACCTGAACGACGCGCTGCGCGCGGCGCGGGAAGACGAGGGAGGCGAGGCATGAGCGGCAACGGCTACGGCACCTACCGGACCAGCAGATACGATGACATGCGCGCCTATGACGCGCTGCCACCTGAAGCAAGGGCAATGCTGCGAACGGCAGTGGGAAGCTGGGCCGCAGAGAGTATCGGCGAGAACCTTATGCAGCTGACCGGCCGGCTCGGGCTGAGCATGCTCCAGGCCGTTGCGATCAGTGCTGAGAATATTCGGAACAGAGAAGCAGAGGACACTTATCGCCACTACGGACCCAGCCATCCCGAAGCCGACAATCACGGCCGTCGCCTTAAACCTGCTCCTTCCGCCAACTGGGGGACCGCCCGATGACCGACGATGAATTCGGCCCCTGGATCGAGCATGACGGGGGCACAGGGCCGCACGTCAACGCTGAAATTGAGATCGTTTGCGATATGTCGTCCGGCGGGAAAAGGCCAGGGCCCCTTGAGAAAACCTGCTCTACATCTCCGTGGTGGATGTGGCGCTGGCGTAAGGTTCGCACCGGCTGGTTCAAATCTGAACTTCGACGGGTATGTGACGACCCGGAATTTGCCCCCATCATCCGCTACCGCATCCGCAAGCCCCGCGCCCTACGCGATCTCATCGAGCTGATCGCGAACCTCCCCGAGAGCGTCGACGCATGACCGACCAGCCCAGCGAAGATCCGATGGCCTGGCTGGACGATCCGTCCCTGAGCCTCGCCCCATCTGCGCGGACGCCGCGAAAGAAGCCGGCGCGCCCCAAGCCTCCGTCCGAAGACGAGTTGCGCAAGGCGCTGAAGGACGCCCCCGAGGCCGCGAAAGTGAAACCCAAAGCAAAAGGAAAGGGCCATGACGATGGAACTAAGAGAAGAACAGGCGATGCCCCCGGCAGTTCGGGCGATGATCGCGGGGCGAAGGGCAAAGGCCGAGGTTCATCCGGTGGTGGAGGCGATCGTCCGCCAGCAGGTCGAGCCCGTGGTGAGATCTTTGAGAACTGCCCGGTCACGCCTCTTGGGGTCAACGGCGATCTCTGCTTCTACCTGGACGTCCTAGGACAGCTGCGCTCGATCAAGAAGCACGAGGCGCAGATGATCCAGAGCCTCTTCGGCCGGGACATTCCGCGCCTCTGCCATGCCTTCCCCCAGTGGCGGCAGACACCTTCGGGCGGTTTCGAGCGTGTGCCGAACCGCTTCGACCAGACATCGGCGAGCCTGGTGATGTTCCAGGCGGTCAGCGAATGCGGGGTCTTCAACCCCGACAATGCCGTCCGCGGCGTCGGCGCCTGGACCGACGACGAGGGCGCCCTGGTCTATCACATGGGCGACCAGGTGCTGGTCGATGGCAAGGCGCACAAGCCTGGTCGCGTCGGCAGCCGGATCTATCCCGCTGCCGCGCCCATCCCGCACCCTGCGCCCACCGCAGAAGCCCCAGATCCCGTTCCCGAGCTGCTGCGCGTCCTGCGCACCTGGAACTGGACCAACCCCGAGATCCACCCGACCGTCGCCCTGGGCATGATCTGCGTCCAGATGCTCTGCGGCGCCCTCGACTGGCGTCCGGTCTTCTGGCTGCTGGCGCCGGCCGCGAGCGGCAAGAGCGAATTCCAGAAGCTGCTGAAGCTTATCCATGGCGATGACGGCCTGGTGCAGTCCAACGACGCCACCGAGCGTGGCATCACCTCGAAGCTGAAGCACTCCAGCCTGCCGGTCTCCCTGGACGAGCTCGAACCCGGCGACGAGCGTTCGACCAAGGAGCGCGACATCATCAAGCTCGCCCGCGTCGCCGCATCCGGTGGCGAATGGTTCCGCGGCTCGGCCGACCAGTCGAGTGTCGGCGGCAAGGTCTATTCCTCCTTCCTGTTCAGCTCGATCCTGATCCCTGGCGTGATGAAGAGCCAGGACGTGCAGCGCCTGATCCGCCTGGAGATGAAGCCGCTGAAGGAGGGCGCTGCCAAACTCGCCCTGGTCCCGAAGGACTGGCGATCACGCGGCGCGATCCTGAAGCGGCTGCTGATAGACCGCTGGCACAGCTGGCCAGCACGCATGGCTGTCTGGCGCCACGCCCTGGAGAAGGCCGGCGTGCGCGGCCGTGACGCCGACAACTGGGGCACCGTGCTGGCCATGGCCGACATGGCGAGCCACGATGAGCTGCCGAACGAAGACGACGCGGCCGAGCTGGCGCACAAGGTGTCCTTCCTGGCAGCTGCAGGACGCGAAGAGACGATGAACGACAGCGAGGCGCTGCTGCTCCACCTGATGGGCCAGATCCTCGATCCTTACCGCAAGGGCGAGCTCCACACGATCGCGCAGTGGGTCCAGGCGGCCGCTGGCCTGCCAGGCGCACCGACGAACCTGGTAGACGAGGCCACCGCCACCGATCGCGAGCGCTGCGAGAAGGTCAACGCCAAGCTCGCCAAGTTCGGCCTGCGCGTCTACGGCACCAAGGACAAGGCGCAGCTGTTCATCGCCAACAAGAAGATCCCGGCCCTCAACGAGCTCTTCAAGGGCACCGAGTGGCATGGCGGTGTCTGGCAGCAATCGACCAGCCGGATACCTGGTGCAGAGCCCGTCCCCCAACCCCGCACGCTGGCCGGAATTCAGACGCGCGGCTACCTGGTGCCATTCGCCTCCATTCCCGGCCTGATGTCCTTCCCGATGGATCGGGACGACCGCGCGCCCACAACGCCGCAG
Organism: Seohaeicola zhoushanensis; assembly: GCF_014656415.1. GTDB lineage: Bacteria > Pseudomonadota > Alphaproteobacteria > Rhodobacterales > Rhodobacteraceae > Seohaeicola_A > Seohaeicola_A zhoushanensis. Next base: position 62,459 of record NZ_BNCJ01000001.1, read on the forward strand.
ACGAGCCCTGGCGCTGCTGATGACGGCTCCAGCATCGACGAATGGGGATGACCATGGGACAATCTCGTAACCCGCTGAAATCGCGCCAGTCTTTCCGCTTCTCCCCGACCCGTGGCCATGCCATTATTGACGCGCGGCTCGGGCTCCAGATCATGGGTCAGGGCCACAACGCCACAACGGCACGAAATTCAACCGTTGTGGCCACCGTTGTGGGCAAAAGTCCTTTGCTCTCAACAGGTTGCCCACCTCCCACAACGCCACAACGGCAATACAGCGTTTCCTCACGTATACGCGTATGCCCGCGCCTGCGCGCACGTGAGAAAACCGCATTTCTCCGTTGTGCCGTTGTGGTTACTACCTATCATATTGATAAGGTTAGAGAAAAAGCCACAACGGTGCCCACAACGGCAGGGTTTTCGACCGTTGTGGCCGTTGTGGGATGCGCTAAGCCATTGATCCGCAATAATAAAGGCGGTTTCCGGCATGGCTGAAGCGCGAAACAGCTTCCAGACGCTAGCCGCCGAGGCCGCCAAGCGGCTCGACCAGGCACGGCAGAACAGCGAGCAGCTGTCCTTCCTGGCAGACGAGGCTGGCCGGACGCCCGACGAGGTCGGCACCGGCAAGCCCGGCCGTCCGAAGGGCGCCCTGGGCAAGGGATCGAGCCAGCTGCGCGAGTGGCTGGCGGCGCGCGGCTACCGGATGCCCGAGGACGTGCTGGCTGAGATGGCCGGCCTGGCGAGCGGCGAGACCGCGATGCTGACCGCGATGCGCGAGGCCGACGAGCTGCTGACCTGGGCGTTCGCCGATGCGAAGGACAGCGACGGAGGCCGTCCAGCGCCCACACCGCTGCAGCGGCTGTCCATGTTCAGCCAGCTCTACGCCATGAAGCTGCGCGCGGCCGAGGCTCTGCTGCCCTACGGCACGCCGAAGGCCTCGCCCGATGTCAGCGTGCAGCAGAACGTCCAGATCGTCATGCCGAGCCAGCCGAGCCGGCAGGATCCTGGTCGATCGGCCCGCGACGTGACGCCGAAACCGGCTCGGATCGCCGGTCGGATGATGCCCGCCGACGTCGCCCATGAAATCAAGCAAAATCAGCAGGTTAGCGAGGACGAAAGCGAATGATCGGACGCAGTTTGTCGGACGCAACCGCCAAGGCACTGAAATCGCAGGGGAAAATCGCCCTCGCCCGACTGATCGAAAATCACTCGGGCGAGGCCCGCCGCGACCGCCGGACCCCCCTGGGGGGGGCCTCGGCCTCTTGGTTCCTGCCCCTGGCTCCGACCCCATGCACCTTTTCGGCCCCGGAGGTTCGCCAATGAGCGCGAAACCTAGAATGGGGCTTTGGGGTCGGGGGGTGGTCCTTGGGACCGCCCACGAAGGGGTGGGGGGAAGTGCCTCTGCGGAACCGACGGATGCGGAGCTGACAGAGGAACGGGTCGCGCAGCTGAATGGGCTGGGGGCGAAAGAGGCTGTCGAGAGCCTAGACCTGGTCGAGGCCGCCAGTCAACTGCCCGATCTGGCAGAGGTTACCTTCCCCGGCCCGATCGCCGAGGCGTTCTTCTGGTCGAATGACGACATCCTGGGCATCCAGGGCCCGGTCGGGAGCGGCAAGACCACCACGCTGATGAAATCGCGCCTGCGCCGCGCGATCGAGATGCCGAAGTCGGTGATCGACGGCGTGCGGCGCTACAAGCTGCTGTTCATCCGCGAGACCTACCGGCAGCTGTGGTCGACCACCATCCCGAGCTACCTGGAAACCTTCCCGCGAAGCATGGGCACCTGGTCGGGCGGGCGAGGCGACCCGGTGACGCACAAGATCACCTTCGAGGACGCCTGGGGGCCGATCGAGTTCACCGTCGAGTTCATGGCCTTCGGGGATAACATCATCGCCTCGATGCGCGGCGTTCAGACCACCGACATGGTGCTGAACGAAATGGACACCCTGCCCGTCGAGGTGCTGACCGTCGGCATCGGCCGGATCGACCGCTGGCCGGCGCGCCAGCATTTCGAGGGGCTGCCGCCCCAGCTGCGCAGCTACGGCCAGATCGTCGGCGACTTCAACGCGCCCGACGAGGAAAACTGGACCTTCACCGTCTTCCACAACCCCGAAGAGCGCAAGCGCATGGGCGAGCAGCTGAGCGCCGGCCTGCCCGAGGGGGCGAAGGCGATCACGATCGAGTTCTTCAACCAGCCGGGCTACGGCGAGCCGGGCTGCGAGAACCTGCAGAACCTCTCGCCCAGCTACTACGCCCGCCAGATCGCCGCCAACACCCTGGCGGGGCGCGGCGACATGAACGACCGCCTGGTCTACAACAAGGTGACCTACCTGCGCGTCGGGGATCCGGTGTTCAAGCGCGAGTTCAGCCCGCGCGTGCACGTCTCATCCGAGCCGCTGAAGGTCATCCCCGGCCTGCCGCTGCTGCTGGGCCTCGACCAGGGGCTCTTCGGTGCCGCCGTGATCGCCCAGAGGACCGGGTATTTCCGCTGGCGCATCCTGGGCGAGCTGCACTTCCCGCGCGAGCGCCTGCTGGCGACGATCTTCGGGCAGCGCCTGTCGGCCCTCCTGGAAGACCGCTGGCCCGGCCTGCAGGTCGAATGCGCCTATGGCGACATGGCCGGGGAACACGGCTCGAGCCTGGCTTCCGACGAGAACGAGACCTGGAACCTCCTGGTCGGCAAGACGGCGGGTTTCCGGGTGCGGCCGCAGACCATCGGCACGAACCGCATCCAGCCGCGCCTGGAGGCCGTGCGCGCGGCCCTGGAGGCCCCGATCGAGGCGGGCGAGCCTGGGCTGCTGATCGATCCCAGCTGCCGCTTCCTGCGCGCCGGCTTCCTCGCCCGCTACGTCTGGACCGACGAGGTCAACAGCACCGGCGACAAGCGCAAGGTGCCCGATAAGAGCTTCACCGAGGCCAACGTGATGGACGCCCTGCAGTATCTGCTGCTGAGCGGCCACGACGGCATGGGGCAATCCCCCTACGTCCGCAGAATTCCCGGCAATTCACCGTCCCGCATGATGGGGCACAACGGAGGGCCGCCCATGCCGGGGCAGGAGACCGGCGGCCTGACATCAGGATGGGATCTGCTCGATCCCTATGGAGCATCAGCATGACCACGAAAACGACGAAGGCGCCCGCCAAGGCGAAGAAACTGGACCTGCCGCGCCTGGAGCGCTTGGCGGCCGAGATCGCCCCGTTCGAGAAGGGCGGCGACAAGACCGACCTGCTTGCCCGCCTCGAAACCGAGGAAGGGCTGAAGGTGAAGGCTGCCAAGGGTGTCACCACCGTGACCATGGCCGGGATCGAAGCCAAATCGCCCCGTGGCCTGGAAGAGGCGCTTTACCTCTGGGGCAACAAGGCGCGCCGGGCGGTGAATGCGGGAGCCGTGGCGTAATGGCCCGGTATCGCAAGAAACCCGTGACCGTCGAAGCCGCCCTGTTCGACGGCAAGCTTGTCGGCGAACCGGACGGCGCAGGTGCGGTGATCAAGGGCACCTGCCCGGAGTGGTTTCCGGCCGTGGTGCGGGAAGTGTCCAACGGCGACAAGCTGATCAGCGAATTGCGCGAGAACGAAGTCGCGGTTTTCGACGGGGAGCTCTGGATCGGCACGCTGGAAGGAGCGCATCGCGCTTCGCCCGGAGACATGATCATCCGGGGAGTGAAGGGCGAGCTGTATCCCTGCAAGCCCGACATCTTCGCGGCAACCTACGATCCGACGCCGGTGTATCCATGAGCAGCGCGCGGATGGATGCTGAACGCCGGCTGGCGCATGGGGAATATTCCGACCCTGTTCGGTCGCCCAGCGAGGCCGAGCTGGAAGACATGCGGTACTGCGGTCAGCGCCTGGGCGACATGACCAGGCACCAGCTCATGGCTGCGGTCCATGGGCTCTACCGAGGCTTCAAGTCGCAGTTTGACCGGCATCTCCTGGAAGTGGGTGCCCGCCCATGATCCGCGCGCAGCCCTTCGATGACCTGAACGGCATGGCCGTCCTGTCGCGCCTGGACCCGTCCGACCTGGTCGAGGCGAGCCTGGTGCGCGGGGCGTCCGTCAGCCACCTGGCGCTGTTTGCCGAGTGGCGGTCCATGGTGCCGGTCAGCGTTCTGAACCTGGTGCTGCACGATCACTCCCGCGCGGGCCAGCCCTTTGCGGTGCTGGCCCTCGTGAACACCGGGCAGGCGGGTGTGGCCTCGGCCGCCCTGCTGGCGCGCTCGCATCGCGTCCACCGTCGCGCCCTCGCCCATGCGGCGCTGCAGATCCGCGACGACATGCCGAAATTCTGCGCCGAGCGCGGCATTCACCGGATCGAGGCGCGCAGCTGGCGCGACCATCCGACCGCCGCCCGCTTCCTGCGTGCCTGTGGCTTCCGCCACGAGACCGACATGCCAGGTTTTGGCGCCGACGGCGCCGTAACCTTCTCCCAATTCGCCTGGACCCACCACCAACCGAAGGAGTAACGCCCATGTGCTTCAATTCCCCCGCCCCCGTCGCGGCCGCTCCGGTGCTGGCCAGCACCACCAGCGGTGAGGCGAACCGTGCCGCCGATGTCGAGGCGCTGCTGCGCCGTCGGCGCGCCGGCGCGGCCGCCAACGTGTTCACCTCGCCCACTGGGATCCCGGCGACGCCCAAGCTGGGAGTGCCGGCATGAAACCGGAACCCATCCACGCGCAGAGCGATCGCGCGAAGGAGACGATCCAGCGCTGGGAAGAGCTGCGCCAGGAGCGCACCCCCTTCGAAGCGGACTGGAACGACATCGCGCGGCTGATCCGCCCCCAGCGGGGCGGCTTCGGCCTGGACAGCCCGACGGCGCGCACCCTCATCAAGCCACTGTCGAGCGAGCCGGTGACCGCCCACGGCAACTTCGCGGCCGGGATCTATGCCGCGATCACCAACCCGGCGAGCCGCTGGGGCGGGCTGAAGACGCCCGATCCCGACCTGAACCGCTGGCCGCCCTTTGCCGACTGGCTCGATCGCCAGGCGGCCAAGGTGATGAACAGCTTCAGCCCGTCGATGTCGTCGTTCTACCCGGCCTCCTACCAAGCCTATGCCGACATCTGCGCCTTCGGCAACGCCGCCGGCTACGACGAGCTCGACCTGGCCGAGCGGCGGTTCATCGACGTGACCATCAGCTTGGCGCAGGTTGTCGTCGCGCTCGATGCCCACGGCCGGGTGATCGAGATCCTGCGCAAGTTCCACCTGACCCCGCGCCAAGCCGTGCGCGAGTTCAAGGACCGCGTGCCGGCCAAGGTGCGGGAGCTGGCCGAGAAGGGTAGCCAGGACAAGCACGCCTGGTATCACCACGTCCTGCCCAATGACGACTTCGTGCCCCGCTCTCTGGGGCCGCGCGGCAAGCCCTGGCTGTCGCTCTACGTCTGCGAGGTCGAGAACACCCTGGTGAAGGTGAAGGGCTATGACACCATGCCCTTCTACTTCCCGCGCTGGGACGTCGACAGCGGCATGACCTACGGCACCGGCCCCGGCTTCGTCGCCCTGGCCTCGGCGCGGGCCAACCACCTGATGGACGATGCCAAGATCCGCGCCGCGCAGTTCGCCGCGGATCCGACCAAGCTCGCGCCTGATCGCAACGCGATCCCGCTGAATGGCGTCTTCCGGCCGGGCTCGACCATCTACGGCGGCGTCAACGTGCGGGGCGAGCCGATGGTGCGGAACATGGAGCATTCCGCCAACATCGGCCTGACCATGGAAGAACAGCGCGCGAAGCAGGAGGCGATCAAGGACGCCTTCATGTATTCGGTCATGTCGCTGACCGGCCGAACCGGGATCTCCGACGAGGAAAACCGCGTGATCGAAGAGGCGAAGCTGCGCAACTGGGCGCCGCACGCCGACCGGATCATGGAGGAATACGCCGCGCGGAAGTTCAGCCGACGTTATGACCTGCTGCTGCGCAACGGCCAGATCGAGCCGGTGCCGCAGGGCACGCCCGAGGGCACCGTGCTGCAGGTCCACTACCAGACCGCCGCCGCCATGGCCCTGCGCGCCTCGGAGGCCGGCGCGGTGCGCCGCTACGTCGCCGACCTGCTGCCGGTCATCAACGTCAAGCCCGAACTGGCCGATCGGCTGAGCGCCGACGACTATGCCGAGATCCTGCACGAGATGTCGCCGGCACTGCCGCAGCGGCTGCTGGTTTCGCGCGAACAGGCCGATGCCGACCGCCAGGCGCGGGCGCAGCAGATGCAGGCCATGCAGGCCATGCAGATGGCCGAGCAGGGCGGCCGCGTTGTGCGCGACGTCGCCGGCGCGGCCGGGCAGGTCCAGGGAGGGCAAGGGCAGTGAGCTTTCGAGTGAAGCGGCACGGGCGTCGCTCTTGGTCTGTCGATCTTGATGGCTGGCATGGACGCCTGTTTTTGGCGTGCCTTCTGCTTGGGTTCTATGCGCTGGGAAGGCTAGGCTACTGATGGGGATCCTCGACCGCATCAGCGCCCTGATCACCGGCTTCGGCCACCCGACTGTGCGCGAGGTGCGCATGGCCCGTGGCGCTGCCGTGCTGCGCTGGCGCAAGGCCTTCCGCGACCAGCCCGAGCTGGCCGAAGACCTGATCCGGCTGTCCGGCCTCCTGGCCGTGCAGCCGCACATCCTCACCGAGGGTATTCCCACAGGGATTGCCCCGGTGGACCCGCACGCCGTCATGTTCGAACGCGGGCAGCAGCAGCTGGCAAAGGTGCTGCTGAGCCTTGGCGGCATCACCCCCTATGAGCTTACCCAACTGATGGAGAAACCCGATGAAGCCTGAGTTCTGGAGATTTCTGCCCGCGCCCTTTCGCGCGGCTACTGGTGATGGCGCAGCTGGCGCTGGAGCGACAGGAGCTGCGGGCGCAGCTCCAGGCGGAGCGCCGAATGCTGGTGCTGCGGGCGCTGGTGCTGCCGGAGCAGCGCCTGGCGGATCTGCGCCGGGAGCGGGCGCGGCTGGCGCTGGAGCGGGTGCAGGTGCACCTGGAGCTGGATCGGGCGCACCTAGCGCGGATGCGGGCGCTGGCAGCACCGGCACACCCTGGTGGCAGGGTGCCGGGATCAACGACCAGCAGCGCGAGCAGCTGACCGCCTTGGGGCTAACCGTGGACGATCCTGTCGCTGCGGTGGCCAAGCTGACCGACATGGAACGTGCCGCGAAACAGAAGCTCGGCAAGCCGGCCGATCAGCTGATGGACCGCCCCGGCAAGGATGAACCCGTCGCGGACTGGATGAAGAAGAACGCCGCTCTGTTCGGGATCCCCGAGAGCCCCGACAAATACGAGGTCAAGCCGCCGGAGAACTGGCCGAAGGATGCCAAGTGGAACACCGAGCTGGAGGGCAAGGCCCGCGAGATCGCGCATAAGCACGGCCTGTCCGGCGCGGCCCTGCAGGACATCGTGAACCTCGAAGCCGAGAACATCATGGGCCTGATGGGCAAGGCGCAGGCCGACCTGGAAACCGCGACGGCCGAGATGCGCGCCCAGCTGGTGAAGGACTGGGGCGACCAGTATCCGGTGAAGGAGGCTCAGGCAAAGGCGGCGGCACAGGTCATCGCCGAGGTGGCGGGCCTCGACAACACCGCGCTGGAACAGATCGCCGGAACGCTGTCGCCGAAGGTCGGCGACGCCAACGTGATCCGCATGTTCCAGGCGATCGGCGAGATGATGGGTGACGATCGGCTTTCCGCCTTCAACGGCGGCGGTGGTGGCGGCTCCCTGACCACCACGCCGGCCGAGGCCCGCGCCGAGCTGAACAAGCTGCGCGCGCCTGGCGGGGAGTATTTCGAGGCGACGAAGGGCGGGCCGGGATCGAAGGTTCCCGAACAGCTCCAGCGTCGCATAGAGCATCTGACCAAGCTGGCTGCCCAGGGGCAGAAGGTCTGAATTCAAACGATGGCCGGCCCCAAAAAAGGGCCGGCCACCATGATGCCAGGGGAAATGTCCGAATGAGCATTCCGGAGATCCCAGTCACCCAAGACATGGTCACGGCCGGCCTCGAAGAACTGCGAGAGCACAACCTGGGTGAAGATTGGGCCTATGTTCTGGAATGCGTCTTCCGGGCCATGGTGTACGCAAATTTGGCCTCAGCTTCGGCCAGTACGCCCGAAATGAATTCGACAGCCTTTTCTGCAATGGCGATGGGCGACGTATCCTCTAGCGACGCGCCCAAGTGAGACTTTGGTGGACCATAGACTTTACCGCCGCGCTTTACCGTCACGGGACGAAGCCTAACTTCCGGTTTGCGGACTTCGATCAGAACTGGTTTTCCGTCGAGAGACTGGACATCCATCCTACCGTCAGGACCTTGGCTGAAACTGATTTCGTTCGAATATCCTTCCGCCTGCTTCCCGATCATGACGCTCCCAGGGTGAAACTGTGTGACTTTCTCGACCGAGTGTTCGTCCGCATTTCGAGCTTCATGCAGATACTGCATGAGCTGATCATCTTGGCGCCTTTGTTTCTGGCCGGCGTACCATTGCCGGGTCTGTTCCGAGCACTTGCAGGCAACTTCAAGCTGGACGAACGCGCCGTTTGCGTGTGTTAGAAAGTCGTTCCACGCTCGTTCGAACTGGCGAAAATTGGTCGCCTTTTTGAGGTAGCTCAAGTCGTCACGAGCCCACTCTAGCCGGTCGCGGGACTTATTAAGATCCATCGTCATTTGCCCCTCCTTGGGGCGAAGTGACGCTGCAATGCGGCTTGACGTTGGCCCTAATCAGAGCCTAGTTTCAAGTGTTCCGTGAGTGGTAGCCGCATGCAGCGCGGTTGCTGAAGGAAAGCCGAGACATGGCTGGGGAGTTGTGTCTCGGTCCACTCACCCACACAATATACGGTAAGCCAGTTTTGCGAGTCCAGCGCTGTGTTTCGCTTTGTTGCGCTTATGTTCCCGTATTCACCATCTTGTTCGCGAGCGAAGTCGATCGCGCCAAACACCCACATGTTCGGCCGCTAGTCGCTTCACAAACCAGATTTTGTTTGACTTCCGCCGAAATCTCGGGATGAAATCCCCCCTGACGGGCGACCCTGCCTTAGCGGGGTCCGTCTGATCCGGGACAAGCCCCGGCGCCAAGGCCGCGATACGGTCAGGTGCGGGTCCGGCAGCAGCCGGGCGACCCCTCCGAAAACCAACCACCATCGTTGATTTTTCGAGAGAGGGGCAAGCATGTCCTACGAACAACTGGTCGAAGACCATCACAAGATACTCTTCCGCGACAACGTCGCGATGGTCGCGCAGCAGGTCACCAACCACATCATGGGCGCGGTCACCGTCATCCCGGCGAGCGGCGAAGCGGTCAACGCCGCCGACCTGGTCGGCAAGGTCGAAGCGAGCGACATCGAAGAGCATTCGCGCACGAACCCGGACAACCCGGCCGGCAAGTCGCGCCGCTGGCTGGTCTACCCGATCGGCATCGAGAGCGGCGAGCTCATCACCAAGGACGTGATGTTCAAGCACGCGATGGATTCGACCTCGATGCTGCTGCGCGCGCACGTCGCGGCCGTAGTGCGCAAGCAGCAGGACCGCATCCTGGGCGTGAAGGCCAAAGTCGGCGGCGGCTGGGAGATGTCCGGCCGTGGCCTCTTCGGTCAGGCATCGGGCGGCAAGCTGCCGGGCACCGATCTGTCGGACCTGCCCTCGGGCAACTTCATCCCGCACAACGCCGCAGGCGGCTCCACCGGTCTGAACACCGAGAAGCTGCGCAAGGCGACCGAGGCGATGGAGCTGGCGGACTTCGGTTTCGAGACCGAAATGGCCGTCTACTGCGCCATCACGCCGAAGCAGAAGACCGACCTGCTGAACCTTGCCCTGGCGACCAAGACCCAGCTGAACCAGTTCCAGCTGCAGCAGATTGAGAGCGGCAAGCCGACCACGCTGCTGGGGATCACCTGGATCTTCACCAACCGCCTGCCGACCGACGCCAATGGCTATCGCCTCTGCCCGATCTGGACGAAGGAGAACGTCATCGTCGGCGAGTGGCAGGGCATCAACGGCCGCATCTGGAACGACACCTCCAAGCGCAACCTGCCGCAGATCATGGTGGACGCCTACCTGGACGCCACCCGGATCGAGGACATCGGCGTCCGCGTCATCCGCTGCGAAGAAGCGGCCTGATTTTTCCTGCGGGGCTGGCGCGGCCGGCCCCGTTTCCCCTTCCTTCCCGGCCCCCTGACCGGACCCAAACGGAGACCCAGACATGGCTGTAGTCAAAGGCCGTTCCGACCTCATCCACGATCCCGCCGACGCCACCAGCGTGCCGGCGGATGCCAAGCGCGCCCGCGGCCGCCAGGTGACCCTGACCGGCACGCTGGCAAACGCTGCCGCCGACAGCAACACGTCGAAGTATCACCTGGGTGATCTGCCTTCGCGCTGCATCCCCAAGGAGCTGTTCTTCGACGTCGAGAACTGGGGTTTTGCCCAGGTGGTCATCGGCACGGAGACCGACACCGACGCGCTGCTCGATGTCGCGAAATCGGCCGCCACCACCCAGACGATCACCACGCGCGGCACCGCGAACCACGCCAAGGAGCTCTGGGACATGCTCGGCCTGTCGGCCGATCCCGGCGGCATGATTTCGCTCTGGGTGCACGCCGAGGCCGATGCCGCCGGCGCGGGCTCGATGCCCTTCGAGCTGACCTACCTCACCGACTGACACCGACGGGCGGGGCCGACCGCCCTGCCCGCTCGCCTGGAACCGGAGCCTGATCCATGGCCGACCCCATCGCCACCGCCGGTATCACCGCCCAGGCGTGCCGGATCATGGAGAAGACCCCGGTTTCCTCGCTGGCCGATGGTGGCGACCTGGCCGCCAGCCTCGACAACCAATACCTGCCCTCGATCAATTTCTGCCTCGCCGAGTATGACTGGAGCTTTGCCCGCAAGCTCACCGTCCTGCCGCCGCTCAGCGCGTTGCCGGCCGGCGTATTCGCGGATCCCGACCTTCCCGGAACCTTCCAGCTGCCCGGCGACTGCCTCGTCCTGCGCAAGGTATACCCGAACGATCTGGCCTATCGGCAGGATGGCACTCTGCTCCGCGCTCTCCAGACCACCAGCCTCACGATCCGCTATACCGCGAAGCAGACCAATGAAGCGGTCATGCCGCCCGCTTTCACGCTGCTGGCCGCTTACGAGCTGGCCCTGCGCTTGGCGCCGCAGTGGGTCGGATCTCGCACCAAGCGCGAGGACATGGCGACCATGCGCGGCCAGATACTCGTCGCCGCGCAGATGGCCGAGCGCACCAATGCCTCGCACTTCCGCCTGGACGGCCGCGACGATCAACCCGACTGGGCGACCGAGGCGATCCTATGAGCGCGACCCGGCCCCGCCAGAACGCCTTCAGCAGCGGCGAGATCGACCCGCTGCTGCATTCGCGCGAGGACTTCCAGCGCCACCAGACCGGCACACGCACGATGTCGGGCTTCATTCCGCTGCGCCAGGGCGGCTTCACCCGCGCGCCCGGCTCGATCTACCGGGGCACCACGAAGGACAACAAGAAGTGCCGCCGTGTGCCCTTCCAGTTCGCCGACAACGACGCGCTGAGCCTGGAATTCACCGGGCTGGTCATGCGCGTCTGGCGCTACGGCGAGTTGGTGCTGTCCGGCGGCTCGCCTTACGAGCTCGCCACCCCGTTCAAGCAGAACGACCTGAACAAGCTGAGCTGGGTGCAGGACAAGGACGTGATCTACATGACCGATGGCGAAGGCCCGGTTCAGAAGATCACCCGCCTCGCGCTCGACAACTGGACGATTGCGGACGCCGCCTTCGATACCGGCCCTTTCAAGGTCCAGAACCTGGACGAGGCCCTGACCATCCAGGCATCGGCCGCCACCGGCACCATCACGCTGACCGCCACCGGAGGCATTTTCTCGGCAGACTGGGTCGGCAGCCTGATCCGACTGGCGCCGACCGACATCGACATCCCGAAATGGGTCGGCAACCAGACCGCCAGCGTCGGCGACAAGGTGATCTTCGACAGCCGGATCTACGAGCTGACCGCCGGCACAAATACCGGACTGGAGCCGCCGACCCACGAGGCCGGCACCGTGCTGACCACCGGCACCACAAAATACAAGTTTATCTCTGACCTGGTCGGCCTCGTCCGTGTCACCGCCTACACGGACAGCAACCACGTCACGGCCGAGGTGCTGAAGACGATCCCCGCGCCGATCGTTGCGGCCGCGACCTACCGCTGGTCCGAAGGCGCCTGGAGCGTCCGGCAGGGATGGCCGGCCGCGCTTGAAATGTACATCCAGCGCTTCTGGGCGGCGGCCACCGAGAGCGAGCCACGCACTGTCTGGGCGAGCACTCTGGGCGCCTTCGAGGATTTCACGCCGGGCGCCGAGGCGGACGAGAGTTTCGCCTATACGATCAGCGCGACACAGACCCAGAACAAGATCCAGTGGCTGGCGCGCGGCAGGAAGGGCATCTACATCGGTGCCCTGGGCGAGGTCTATCTCGGCAAGTCCGATACACCCGGCAGCGCGATCAGCCCTACCACCTTCGACACCGAGCTGGTCAGCCCCGACGGATCCACGAAGGAACGGCCGATCGGTGGCCACGGCTATCCGATCCACGTCGCTCGCGGCGGTTTCATTGTCCAGGAACTGCGCTATTCCTTCGAGGAAGACGGCGTGCGCCCGATTGAGTTGTCCCTTCCCTCCCAGCATCTGGGCGGTCGCGGCTTCGGGCGCGGCGTCTGGCAGTCCAAGCCGCAGCGCTATGGCTGGTACATCCTGGGCGATGGCTCGCTGGCAGTCGTGGGCTACGACCCCGATCAGGACGTCCTCGGCTGGGCCGTCATTCCGGTGGCGGGTGGCGTGGTCGAAGACATCGACGTCACACCCGGCCTTGATGGCGGCACCGACATCGTCAACCTCGTTGTGCGCCGCACGATCGACGGCGTGACCGTGCGCTATGTCGAAGAGCAGGCGCTGATCTACGGCGTGCTGATCGGAACCGAGCCGATCCACAAGGCGATCCATGTCTTTGCCGCGTCAGTGTTCGAACCGGGGGCGCCGGAGGACACCTTCACGGTTGCGCACCTGGTCGGCCAGGACGTCTACGCCTGGACGGACAAGGGCCAACATGGCCCCTTCACCGTCCCGGTCGGCGGGTCGATCCAGCTGCCGGTCGAGGTCAATCATGCAGTGATCGGCCTCTTCGATGACACCCACATGGTCGAAACCCTCGGACTGCAGGCGGCCGCGAAGGACGGGGCAACCCAGGGCCGGCAGCGTCGGCTCCTGGATAAGCAGGGCATCGACGTTTACAAAACCGCCGCCGGGCGCGTCGCCGCCGTCGAGCGCATGTTCGGATCCGAGCCGCGCGAGCTCGGCCAGCACGATCTCCTGCGCCGCCAGATCGCAGCCGATCTGACCACCGCCTGGTCGGGCACGGCACGGGTCGACGCGAATAGCGGATTTGCGGACGAGGTCTCACTGCGCTTCTACCCCGTTGGCGCCGCCCCCATGACCGTGACCGCCCTCACGCCTAACATCGACGAAGGGGGTCCCTGATGTGTTTCCCGCCGGGATTTCTCGCACCATTGGTCGGCGGCGGCGCAGCCGCTGGCGCGGGGGCTGCAGCAGCTGGTGGCGCAGCGGCCGGCGCGGCAACAGCCGGCGCGGCCTCCATCGGCAGCACGCTTCAGACGCTCGGGATGGTCACAGGCATCGTCGGCTCGCTGGCCACCGGCATTCAGGCGAACAATGCCGCCAAGAACAGCGCCGCCGCGATCGAGCAGCAGAAGCAAACCGAGCTGGTTCTGTCGAGCACGCGCGAAGAGCGCAGCCGGCAGAGGTTCCGCTCGGCCATGGCGCAGCAGCGCGCGGATCTGGTGTCGCGCGGCGTCGAGCTTGACAGCCCGACCGCGATCTTCCTCGGCCAGAACGCCGCTTCCGAAATGGTCTACGAGGCCCAGACCATCCGCCAGGGCGGTCAGGCTACGGCGGCCGAGCTGACCGCCAGCCAGCGCGCCTTGCGTGCACAGGGACAGGGCGCGCTCCTGAAGGGCGGCTTTGGTGCTGCCGGCCAATTCCTGACCGCCGCTCCCGAGATCTGGCCGGAGCTGCTGGCATGAGCCTGACGGTCCCCCGCTCCAACGCTGATCCGGGCCGCGCCGCGCGCGTCGGCGCACCGGTCACAAACGGCGCTGCCGAGGCCGTGGCCGACTTCGGCAACGTGATGTTCAAGGTCGGCACCGCGCTCGAGACTGACCGGCTCGATCGGCAGATGCAGCGTCTGCAGGTCGACATCACCCGCGACTTGAACGACCTGCGCCTGAAGACCGAGCAGATCGGCGACCCGGATGCGGCCGAAACAGCTTGGAAGGAAGGCAAGGCCGCGCTCCTGGCAAGCTACAACCAGGCTGGCGCCGACGGTCGCGCGCGGGTCGACCCGAAGAACATGGAGCGCTTCGGCCTCGCGTTCGACGACCTGGCGAACCGCCACGCCTTCAGCCTGGGCAGCCGCACCCTGGAGCTGCGCCGTGCCGAGCGCCAGGCGAATTACATGGCCTACACGCACGAGGCCGCGAAGGTCTATGCCTCGGGCGACGAGCAGCTGCGCGACAAGACGCTGGCCGATCTGGACGCGATGATCGACGCCGACGTGGCCGCGGGCCGATACGACGCGGCCGAGGGCCAGAAGCGCAAGCAGGATTTCCGCTCCGACGGCGACAACGCCCGCGCCATCAACATGATCAGCGCGGATCCCGAGGCCTTCCAGAAGTCCGCCGACGCGGGACAGTTCCCCGGCATTCCGGCCGACAACCTGGCGCGCTACCGCGCCCAGGCGCAGAACGCGATCGAGGCCAATGCCAAGGCCGCGCAGGTCGCCGCCGACAAGGCCGCGAAGGAGCGCGCGAAGGCGCTTGACGATCGCCTGGACGAGATCATCGGCATCGCCGGCCGGGGTGCCCAGGCGGTGGACGAGAAGTTCCTGAACGACCCCGAGGTCCTGGCGCGCCCGAAGGCCGCCGAGGCGAAGGCGGCTCTGGCCCTGCGCGACGAGGGCAAGCTGATCCTGCACATGACGCCGGCCGAGCTGAAGAAGGAGATCGCCTCGGAGAAGGCCGGCAAGAAACAGCACGAGTGGCAGACCGACCGGCTGAAGCTGCTGGAAGACACGCTGGCCAAGCACGAAGCAGGCTATGGCGACGACTATGTGGCCTATGCCCAGGAGCTGGGCCGCGATGTGCCGCCGCTGCTGACCTTCGACCCGGCCAAGCCCGGCAACCTCGCCCAGTCGCTTCGCGCGCGCACCGACTGGGCCGAGCAGGACCGCGTCCTTCACGGCGCCAAGAGCACGGACATCCTGTCGGACGCCGAGCGCGAGAGCCTGGAGCAGTTCGCCAACAAGAGCGCGGATCCCGCCGTGCGCCTCGCCCTGGCCAACGAGCTGGTGCAGGGGCTCGGCAAGAACGCGGCGGCAGAGGCGCGCAAGATCAGCGACGATCCGGCGCTTGACTGGGTGACCGACCTTGTTCGGCTCGGCGCTCCGAAGGCGACGCAGCGCGCCATCCTCGACGGTCAGTCGAAGCTCGATGACAAGACGGCGATTTCGCCGAGCCGCAACGACGCGATCGAGCTGTTCCACGAAGTGACGGGCGGCGAGTTCCGCGACCTCAACCAGCTGAGCGAGCGCGTGCTGACCAGCGCGATCGCGATCTACGCCGGCGAAAACCCCGATGCGGATCCGGCGTCGATCGACAACGAGGCATTCGAGCGCGCCGTCAACCGGGCGCTTGGCGGCAATGGCGAAAAGGTCGGCGGCCTGCAGGAGTTGGGCGGCATTGGCAGCCGCTACACCGTGCCCTTGCCGGTCAACATCGGGCGAGACGAGGTGGAACACGGCTTCGATGCTATCGAGGCCGATCTCTCGCGGCCGCTGGTCTACGACGATCCGAAACAACAGGGCGGCCCAGGCGCGCATCACTTCAAGCCGGTTGAGCTGAAGCGGCTGGTGCAGGCCTCGGTCACCGGCAAACAGGTCCCGGATTTCGGGGATCCGGCCAGCGAGGACTATGCGCCCCGCTCGCTCTGGGGCCAGTTGCGCATCGAAGCCGTCTGGCCCGACGGCAGCCCGACGGACAGCTACCTGCTCTATCGGCAGCAGGGCAGTCGCCGCCTGTATCTTCAGGACACGGAAGGGAAACCCTTCGTCATGTCACTGAATCGGTTGCGGGAGGCGACGCAGTGACACAAACCGCCCTCCCCGATCTTACCGGTCAGCCCGGTGCCGCCGAGGCAGATCCCGGCTTCTGGGAAACTGCCGGGGCCGCGTGGCGGGCCGAGACCGTGCGCACCGACGCCTGGTCCTATTCGGCCCGCGTTCGTGACCAGCTGTTCATGTCGATCTACGACCGGCTGGACGATGCCGCGAAGGAGCGCGTCTGGAACTACCGGCAGCGCAACATCAACGACGCGGCCGGCCAGGAAACCATGCTGCTGAATGAGGCCGGCAAGCTGCGCAGCGCCGGCGATCCTGCCTGGGAGGGGCTGCCCGCCACCCGCGACGAGATGACAGCCGAGGTGAACCGCCGCCGGCGCGATGTCCTGGACGATGCAGAAGCCGTCATGGATGCCGGCAGCGGCCTGGCCGGGTTCCTGGGCGGCAGCGCGCGGGCGATGACCGATCCCATCAGCCTGGCGATGGCTCCACTCGGCGCCGGCGGCGCCCTCTGGAAGATCACCGCACGCGAAGCCCTGCTGGGCGCTGCCGGCGAGGCGCTCGTGCTGCCCCGCGAGTTCGAGGTGGCCGAGGACCTGGACCTGCCGACGCCGGCAGTGCTGCCTCGTCTGGCAACCGGTGCCGCAGCTGGCGGCCTTCTCGGCCTGACCTTCGCCGGTGCCGAGCGCCTGGTGCGCTACGCCGTCGGCCGCAAGGCCGTGACCCGCGAGAGCCGCCCCGACGGCGTCAGCGAGATCGAGCATTCGGACGAGATCGAGGCCCGGCGTCACGAGATGGAATTCGGACCCGGCGCCGAGATCGAGCGCCCGGCCGCGGGCACACTCGGCGACCTGCTGCGAATGGGCGACTTCGACTTTTCCCGCTCGGGCAATGCCAGCCCGATCACCAACCGCATCGGCTATGTCTACGGCCGGTTGCTGGAACGCGGAATGGAGCCGCATATCGCGGCCGGCTTCGTCGGCAACTTCATGGCCGAAAGCGGAGCCGGCTTGAACACCCGCGCCGTCGGCGACGGCGGCAACGCCTTCGGCATCGCCCAATGGAACGGACCGCGCCGCCACGCCTACCTGGATTTCGCATCCAGGGCCGGCAAGGATCCCGGCGACCTGGACACCCAGATCGACTTCGTGATGCACGAGTTGGCGACCACCGAGGCTGGCGCCATGGCGAAGATCTCCCAGGCGTCGGACGCCCGGCAGGCCGCCGCTCTCGTCTCGCAGTATTACGAGCGTCCGGGCACCCCGCATCTGCCGCGCCGCGTGGCCTATGCCTCGCATATTGCCCAGCAGCACGAGGCCGGATCCGTGCCGCGGTGGGACGGGGCAGTCAGCACCAGCGCCGAGGGCACCACCACCTTTACCGGCTACGGCACCAGCCGCGGCTACACCGGCACTGGCCAGGTCGCGGTTGGCGACACCATGCGCGTCGATGTGGAATACGAGGTTGTCGATGCCTCGCTCCTGCGCCGCGCCTCGGGCGATCTGCAACCGCGCGACCGCAGCCGCGTCGCCTCGGATGCCTGGGTCAGCGACACCGCCGCCCGCCTCGATCCCGCCCTTCTGATGCCTGCCCCCACCGCCGACCGTGGCGCACCGCTGATCGGGCCGGACAACGTGATCGAGAGCGGCAACGGCCGCTTTGCCGCGATCGAACGCGCCTACGACCGGCACCCGGATCGCGCCGACGCCTACCGTCGGCAGATCGAGGCCACCACCGGCGCGCCGATCCCCGAGGGCATCGAACGTCCCGTCCTGGTCGCGCGGCGCACCTCCGAGCTGGACGATGCTGCGCGCCGCCAGCTGGTAGTCGAGGCGCAGGACAGCGGCGTCGCCCGCATGACGGCCGCCGAGCGTGCCCGCGTCGGCACCCGCGCGCTCAATGCGGATCTGCTGGGCCGGCTCGATCCTGCTACCAAGCTGAGCGCGGCCTCGAACCGCGACTTCGCGCGCGATTTCGCGGGCCACTTCCCGCGCGCCGAACGCAATGCTTTCGTCGGCCCCGATGGGCGCATCAGCGCGGACGGGATCCGGCAGATCCAGGACAGCCTGTTTGCCCGTGCCTGGGATGCACCCGACATCGTCGCCCGCGCCCTGGAGGCCGAACCGGGCGAGTTGAAGGGCCTGCTCGACGCCCTCGCCTCGGCCGCGCCCGACGTGGCGATGCTGCGCGCAGACATCGACGCCGGCCTGGTGCGCCCGGAGATGGACATCACGCCCTTCATCCTGGACGCGGTGCGGCTGATCGTGACCGCCCGCGACCTGGCCGAACGCGGCGGACAGGTCGCCGAGCTGCTGGAGGAACTGCTGGCCGAGGTCGACCTGCTGGACGGTGCCGTCGCGCCGCTGACGCAGGCCCTGGTGCGCCTCTTCGCCCCGAATGGCCGCCAGGCACCATTCGCGAAGATCGCCGACTTCCTGCGCCGCTACGCCGCCGAGGCGCGCAAGGCGGGCCAGACCGGCGACGCGCTGCTCGATCCGCCCAGCCCGCTGGACGTGCTGAAGCGCATTGCGCCCGATGCCTTCGGCGACCTGACCGAGATGGGTGCCGCGCGGGCGATGGCCCGCGAACCCGAGGTGCAGGATCTGCCGGACAGCGCCTACAACGACGGCGCGGCCAGCCCCGAGGCCGAGGCTGCCGCGGATCTCGCCGAGCAGGAGCTGGCGGCAATCGCCCCCTCGCGGCCGGCCATGGCCGAGGTCGCGGATCCGAAGGCGCTGGAAGCGCAGCTGAAGCAGGCCCAGCCGGTCAAGACCATGGACGACATCTTTGCCCTGGCGCCCGAGGCTCAGGCCTTCCTGGCGCGCCTGGGCAAGTCGATCGAGGACGAGCTGGGCGTGACCTTCAAGGATCCCGGCTTCAAGAAGCGCGCGACGGCCGACGAGAAGATGGGCCGCAAGCGATACTCGCACGTCAATCAGATCACTGACGTGGCCCGCGCGGGCTTCATCGTGCGCACCGCCGAGGAAGCCGACCAGGTCGTCGCCCGGTTGGCCGCAGCTGCTGGCGTGATGGATGAAGGCTGGAACGTCAACCCGGTGTCTTACCTGGACCGCAAGGTGCTGGTGCAGACCCCGAACGGCCTGCTGGCCGAGGTTCAGCTCTGGACCCCCGAAATGATCGCGGCCAAGAAGACGGGCCACAAGCTCTACACGCAGTCGCGATCGGCAAGTGATCCGGCCGAGATCGAGCGGCTGCAAGCCGAGCAGATGGAGCTTTATTCGGCGGCGCTGGCCCGCGAGGATGCTTCGCTGGCGAAGGTTGCCGGCGGCTCGAATGCGCCGAAGGTGCTGGCGAACCTGGACTTGAGATCCTCGGCCGAGGCGACCACTCGGCCGCTTTCGGCGACATCGAGCGCATCGACCGCTTCCCAGGCCCCGCCGCGTTCGAGCAGCGCAAGCGCCTCACCGCGCGCGGCCGAGAACAGAACCGCCGGTCGGCCGTCCCAATCTGCAAACACTGGTGTCATGGGGGATACCTCCACGCCAGATATAGCGCCTGCCGACGCAGGTTTCAATGACGTCGAGCTGACGTTGCCGGACGGCAACACCGTCTCGGCGCGCGAGCTCCTGGACGAACTGGACGCCGACGAGGCGCTGGACACCGTGATCGGCCTTTGCGCAACGAAAGGATCCGCCAATGGCTAACCTGCACGATTGCCTGCAGCGCGCCGTGGACGCGGGCCAGCTCGACCAGGTGCGCGCCAACGGAGCGCGCTGGGAATATGACCAGCTTGTGGAGCGGTACTCTCAGGCGATGCCGCGCCACCAGGCTGAAGCGACCGCCGTCGCCCATTTGAAAGAGGCAACTTCAAGGGCACGGCGGTCGCGGAGGCATATGGTCTTGAACCAGCTCCAGAGCATGGTTCGGATCCGCGACCTGATCGGCAACAGCCCGGATCCGGCAGTGGCGCTCAAGAACCTGTTGGAGTTCACTGAAGGCTCCGGCTTTACCGGCGAAAGCGTGTCCAGCTTGAAGAACGCCTATGTGCGCTCGATCAATGCCGGCCTGAACGACGTGCTGAAGGCGACCGGCCGCAACCTCCTGGGCAAGAGCCGCGACGTCGCCCTGCTGAAGGACGTCGTGCGCGAGCTGCATGGCGAGGCCACCGGCAAGCCGCGCGCGGTGCAGCTGGCCGACGCAGTGCGCCACCAGCAGAAGCGGATGCGCCAGGCCTTCAACGCCCACGGTGGCGACATCGGCGAGATCGCCGACTACGGCCTGGCGCACAGCCACGACACCGCGCGGCTGCGCAAGGCCGGCTTCGACACCTGGGCGAAAGAGATTGCCCCGCGCCTGGCGTGGGACCGGATCATCGACAAGAAGACCGGCCAGCCTTTTGCGGCTCAAGGCGGACGTCCCGCGCCGGCAGCCGAGGCTGCCTTCCTGCGCGACGTCTACCAGGGCATCGTCACCCGTGGCTGGGACGATCAGTTCCCGAAGATGACCGTCGGCGGCAAGGCGCTCTACAACACCCGCGCCGAGGCTCGGGTGCTGCACTTCCGGGACGGCAGCAACTGGCTCGAATACAACGCCAAGTTCGGAAGCGCCGATCCCTTCAGCGCGATGATCGGGCAGCTGCACGGCATGGCGCGCGATGTCGCGCTGATGCGCGTTCTGGGACCGAACCCGAAACTGGGCCTCGAATTCGCGTCGCAGGTGGCGACCAAGCGCGCGACGACGGCCAGCGATTGGAAGCTGGAAGCCCGCGTGAAGTCAGCGGCCGGAACGGCCAAGACAATGCTCGCGCATCTGGACGGCTCCGCCAGCGTGGCTGAAGCCGAAAGCTGGGGGCGGTTCTTCGCAGGCGCTCGGCAGGTTCTGACCTCGATCCAGCTTGGCTCGGCCATCCTGTCTTCTACCACCGACCTGGCGACCATCAGGATAGGCGCTGCCGTTTCCGGGCTGAACCCAAACAATGTGACGGCGCGCCATGTCCAGCTGATGGCGAGCCATGCAACCCGCGAGACGGCCGCCCGCATGGGCTATATTGCCGATACGCTGGCCAATGCCGGCAGCACGACCGCTCGCTTCACCGGCGAGGTCATGTCCGGCGAGCTGCCCGAGCTCCTGTCCAACATCACCATGCGCGCCTCGGGCCTGGCCTATTGGACCGACATGGCCCGCACCGCCTTCAAGATGGAATTCGCGGGCTACCTCGCGGACAACGCCGGGAAGGCCTTCGATCAGATCGACGCGCCCCTGAAGAAGCTCTTCACCGATCGCGGCATCACGGCCGCTGACTGGGACCTTCTGCGCGATCCCGCGACACTCTTCGACGCCGGCGGCGGCAAGACCTTCCTGACCGCCCATCACTTCCTCGAACACCAGGCGAAGCTGACCCGCGCCCAGGCCGAGGGGCTGGCGATGCGCCTGGACATGGCGATCGAGGAACAGATGGAAATCGCCATCCCCAACGCTTCGCTTGAAGGGACGGCCTTCGTGTTGCGGGGGAACAAGCCAGGCACCTTTGCCGGCGAGTTCCTTCGCAGCACCGCACAATACAAGAACTTCGCCCTTTCATTGACGCTCGGCCAGTACCGCCGGTTCATCGGGAGGCCGACGCCCTGGTCTAAAGCGGTCTATGCCGCGAAGGTTTCAGTCGGCCTCATCACGCTCGGCGCCCTCGCTGTGCAACTGAAAGAACTGGCCAAGGGCAACGATCCACGCCCGATGGACACCGGCAAGTTCTGGATGGCTGCCCTAATGCAGGGCGGCGGTCTCGGGATCTTCGGAGACTTCTTCAGCTCGGAGACCAGTCGCTCTGGTGGCGGAATTGGCGAAACGCTGGCGGGCCCTGTGGCGGGCCTGGCGAGCGATGTCATGCGTCCCGTCGCTTCGAACGTACAGCGTCTGATCGAGGGCAAGGGCACGCTCTTCGGCCGCGATATCGCGAACTTCGCGCGCTACAACACGCCGGTTGCATCGAGCCTCTGGTACACCCGCCTCGCCTATGACCGGCTGGTGGCGGACACGCTGCAATCCTTCCTCGATCCTGAAGCCGAGCAGCAATGGCACCGCCAGATGCGCCGGCGCGAGAAGGACTATGGCACGCGCAGCTTCTGGCCGCGTGGCGCTGCTACCCCTGACCGAACCCCCGATCTGACCAATGCCCTCGGAGGCCGCCCATGACGACCGAGACCCAGACACCGACGCCTGTCTATTTGGTTGCCGGCACCGGACCCTA
The DNA here is from genome assembly GCF_014656415.1 of Seohaeicola zhoushanensis. Lineage (GTDB taxonomy): Bacteria > Pseudomonadota > Alphaproteobacteria > Rhodobacterales > Rhodobacteraceae > Seohaeicola_A > Seohaeicola_A zhoushanensis. The sequence goes on from NZ_BNCJ01000001.1 coordinate 84,793, forward strand.
CGAGATCACTCATCCATTCCTGAGTGGCTCAGACATTGTCGTTCAGGTCCGCGATGGCGCCGACAGCGTGACGCTGGTCCCGTCCGACTACACCATTGTCCTGGCCGTCGATGGTCTCACGGGCACCCTCACGCTGGGCGCCGGGCCGGCAGCAACCTACGCCGGGTGGAGCCTCCTGATCTTTCGCGAAACGGCGATTGAGCAGGGCTGGGAAAGCCAGACTGCCCGCGAACAGGGCCTTGCCGCCCAGCTCGACAAGTTGACCCTCGCTGTCCAGGACACATGGGAGCGCACCCGCAGAATTCCGTTCCTGCTGCCTCATGGCGATGCGGGGGAAGATCTGCCGCTGGACGCCGCGCGCGCCGGCAAGATGCCGGTGTTTGACGAGGCGGGTGCGATGACGCTGCTGGATGCGCCGACCCAGGACGAGCTCGACGCGGTATCGGTCGCGTCGAGCGCGGCCGTGGCTGCAGCAGCGGCGGCGGCTGGGCATGCCGATGCTGCGGAAGACAGCGAGACAGCAGCGGCAGCGAGTGCAGGTGCGGCAGCTGCTTCCGCCGCTACGGCGATAACGAATGCGGAAACCGCAACTACCAAGGCGGCGGAAGCCTCGGAGGCGGCGGCCAGCATTCTCGATCTCGCAGTGGCGGCCAATCCGCTCGCTGCAGGAGAGACACCAACCGCCGCCTATAGCGCGGAATTCGGGCTGCTGACGTTTGGCATACCCGCTGGGGCCACCGGCGCCACCGGCGCCCAGGGCCCAGCGGGCGCCACTGGGCCGACAGGTCCGCAGGGGCCCACCGGACCGCAGGGCGCGGCCGGAACCGGTATCACGCCGAAAGGCAGCGTGGCTGACGTTCCATCGCTTCCCGCCTCGGGGAACGCCGATGGAGACGCCTACCTGGTGACCGCGGACGGTCATCAGTATGTCTGGATCGGCTCCGGTTGGATCGACTACGGCATGATCCAGGGCCCGCAGGGCGATCCCGGTCCCACCGGTCCCACCGGCGCGGCCGGCGCAACGGGTGCCACGGGGGCAACCGGCCCGGCAGGCCCGCAAGGCCCGCAGGGTCCGCAGGGCCCCCAAGGTCCGGCGGTCGATGTGAATGCCCTGAGCCTTGCCAGGCGGTTCGAAACGCTGACAGCCGCCGTCGGCGCGACAGGTCTCACCGTCGGGAAATATGTTGCGACGCGCGGGAGAGGCTACGCCGGCGACAAAGGCGATGCAGAATACCTGGTCATCGCCGACGGGGTGGGCACGGTCGACGGCAGTGTTATCGTGCAAGGCACCGGCGTCCGGCTGAAGCTCGTCTATTACCGGGGCATCAAGGCCGAATGGTTCGGCTGCACGCTGCCTTCCGACGGCATCCCCGTTGATCGCACCGACGAGTTCAATGCGGCCGCAGCATTCGCCTGCGACCTGTCTAGGGACGGCAGAACCGACGCTGAACCGAACGTCTTCTTCTCGTGCGAAAGCGACTTCCTCGCCTCCGGCCCGCTGCATATCACCAAGTCTGGCGGGGCATCAGGTGAGCTTCGTGCCTACATTCCATGCCGCATCCAAGCGACCGGCGGCGGCGATTTCGAGGCCCACTATGCCGGCACCTATCTGTCGGCTGGTGTCCCGGTCGCAGAGATCGCGCCTCTGCCGATCTTCAACTTGAAGCTCCAGCGATCCATCGTGGAGCTCGGCCCGATCGACTGTAAGTTCTGGTGCTCGGGCATCCGGTATCACACCTGCACCGGTACCCAGATTACGCCCCGCCAAGTCTACCATTTCCGGAAGTATGGGCACCTGATCCTCGATCGGTCGAACAACGGCCTGGTTATCTACGACCCAGACTGCAAGCAGTGGCTGCTGGGTAGCGAAGACGCCAATGATTTCGACGGGCGCATGGGCGCAGGCGGCAATACGAACCAGACCAACTACACCGGAGACTGCATCGTGCACCTCACCAAGGACCATATGGTTCGAGGCGGCACGCTCGGCTGGTCGAAGTCCGCGATCCTGCTGCTTGACGACTATAGCAAGGCTGGCGCCCGGAATGCCGAGCGCGAGGACTTCTACTTTGACGGCCTCTCCAGCGAGGTCGATTTCAAGGAGAAGTCGAAGGGCACCGGGGATGTCTTCTACATCGGATGCCACGTCATGCAGGGCTTCGGTGGCAGTGCCGCCTCTCCCCGATATGATCGGATTGAGCTCGGCGGACCGGTGTCGATCGAGTGCTACAACACCGGCAACAACGCCTATTTCCTGAATGGCGACATCGACGCGTCGACAGTGCAGCTGTTCGGCAAGTCGCTGCAGATGACGAACAGCTCCTACATCTCCGGGGGCACCAACAGGTTCCCCGACGACTTGGGCGCCAATGCCGACCGCGTGGTCGTCATGGACCCGCGTGTCCGCATCTATGCCGACAATAGCCCCAACCCCTCGGGCGGGCTGATCGCGGGCGTGGCGAATTGCACGATCGGGGTCTTCCCGCGTGCCGGCTACACCGACTTCGACGGCGACTACACCGACTGGAACCTGCTCAACCAGCCTGCCGGCGCGGTTGGAAGGCTGACCTTTGCCAAGTTCCTCGCCTATGATAGCAGCGGCCGCACGGCGCGCGGGCTGGTCAGCGGCAACTGCGACGTGAAGGTGCCGACCAGCGCGACCGTCAATGCCCTGTATGTTGTCGCCCAGGACATGGACGTGCTGACGGACAACTCGATCGTGCTGCGCGGCGCGGGGGGCACGGTCAGCTTCCAGCTGAACCGCGGCGACTATGTGATTATCACCGCCAGCTATTCCGGCAACACGTCGCGCGACTGGCTCCCGGCCAGCATGGCGGTATCCAGCTATGGCGATGTGGACGCCCGCAGCACGCCCTACACCTCCGAGTTTGGTCAGCCGAAAAACATCCTCTGGGCGCGCACCGACATTGCCAAGCCGATCGAGCGGCACTTTCGCCCGGGCGGCAAGCTCGGGCGCTATTACAACATCAACGGCGCCACGTTCGAATGGAAATACGACGGCACCGAGGTCACGCATAAGATCGACGGGACGGATATCCTTGCCTACGATGCCAACGGCGTCCGGGATCGCGCCTGGTATCTGGCCCGCTCTGGCGGCGAGCTGACGATCGCGGCCGGCTCGATCACACCCCACAGCATCGTGCATCGGATCGACACCGAGGCCGACGCGGCGTCCGACGATCTCGAAACCATCCAGTCGACCAACGCGCCCGGCGGCCAGGTGCTCTACCTGCGGACGGAAAGCAGCGCCCGCGATGTCGTAATCAAGCACGGCGTCGGCAACATCATCTGCGCCTCTGGCGCCGATTTCACCCTCAGCAGCACCGACAAGGTCGCGCACCTCGTGCGCATTGGGACCTCGTGGATGTGTGTGAACGGATAGGCCCATGGACTGGCTCGCCATCACAAAGGAACTGGGGGGCGGATTGCCGGCGCTGGTGATCGTCGCCCTGGCCTTCGCCTACTGGCAGGAGCGCCGCGAGGGCCGCGCCCGCGAGCGCGAGCTGATTGACCGGGCATTCGATCGAGAGCGCGAACACAGCCGCGAGCTGGTGACCACTATCGATGCGGTGCGCACCGCTGGGGGGAGGCAATGAACATGCTGCAACTCATTGCCCGCGCCGTCGCGCCCAGGCCGCGCCAGGACGACAGCGCGCTGATCGCCGAGCAGCGCCACACCGACGAGTTGCGCGCCGAGCTGGCGCGCCGCCGCGAACAGCTTCTCGCCGATACTCTGAAGAAAGGCAGCGACGAATGACCGCCCCGGAAATCATCAGCTTCTTGGCCGGCGGCGCGCTGCTGGTCATGTCCGTGTTCGTCATGTTCGCCTATCGCCCTGGCGGTGACCGCGTTGACAGCGGCCCCAGCCTCCTGGCGTTGGCGATCTGGATCGGCTTCTTCGCGGCCGCCGTGAACACTGCCTACTGGCAGATCTTCGGCACCATCTCCGTTGCCGCCGGCTGGCTCACACCCGAGCAGTTGCGGGCCGGCGGCAAGTATGCCGACCTGTTGTTCAAGGGCGGCGGCGCCTTCGCAGGATGGCTGCACCTGAAAGCGATGCACCAGTCCCTCGATCCCGAGGACCGGCCCTACTGGTCCGTCCTCGAGATGTCCTTCTACCCCCGGCGCCGACTGTGCCTGCGCACCCTCGCGCGTATCCTGAACCGGGTGCCCAAATGATCCGGGTCGTGATTGCCGCCCTGGTTCTGGTCGGCGGGCCAGCTGCGGCCAGCCACTGCGGGCTTCGATCTCCGACGATAGCCACTCTTCAGCAGCTCCACGGCGAGAGCCTGCAGGCGATCGGCATCGACGGCGGGGGCAACATGATCGAGCTCTTCGCCAACCCGGAGAGTGGGAGCTGGACGCTGCTGGTAACCGAGCCGGAGGGCGCCACTTGCCTAGCTGCCGCCGGCCATAGCTTTGAACTGCGCCGCGAAACCCTTCCCCCTGACGAAGGAGACCCAACATGAAAATCGCAATCGTCGTCGGCCACAACGAGCGCGCCCAAGGCGCGACCCGGATCACCGACGGCCAGTCGGAATACGTCTGGAACGGCCACCTCGCACAGCTCATCGCCGAGCACGGCCCGGAAGTGCGGATTTTCCGGCGCCGATCGGGCGGCGGCTACTCGGCCGAGATCAACCGCGTCTATGGCGAGGTCGACGCCTGGGGCGCGACCTGCAGCATCGAGCTCCACTTCAATGGCTCGCCTGATCCCCGCGCCACCGGCTGCCTGACCCTGTCCAGCGGTTCGAGCCGATCGCGTCGCTTGGCCGACGCCGTGCACGCGCGGATGCTCGCCGTCATGGGCAACCAGGATGACGGGATCGAGGTGCGCGGCCGCGAGGCGCGCGGCGGTCTGTCGCTGCACGCCGGCAAGGCCAGCGCGATCCTGGTCGAACCCTACTTTGGCGGCAACGCCCGCTACTGCGCGGTGGCCGATGCCCGCAAGGACCAGCTGGCCGAAGCGATCTACGAGGGCGCCGTGGCCTTCTGCCGGGCGCAGGCGGTGCTGCCCGCATGAACCGCCTGGGGCTCATCATCGCTGTAGCCGCGCTGTCCGCCTCGCACAGCCTGATTGGCACCTGGGCCTGGCACAGGGGCTTCGCGAAGGCCGAAGCCCGCCAGGTGGCCGCTACAGCGGCGCTGGAGGGCGACCTGCTGACCGCCACCCGCCGGGCATCGGCGCTGCAGGCCGCACTGGTGGCCTCGCAGAACGACCGCACCACCCTGATCGAGAGGATCGAAGATGAAGCACGCCAGGATCCTGATGCTGACAGCCGCCGTCCTGGCGCTGACAGCCTGCGACGCCTCGGGACCCGCTGGGGCACCCCGTCTTGAACCGCCGCCGGCCGGCGCCATGCGCGTCTGCCGGCACCCGACCGAGTTCCTGCCGCCGCCGGGAAGCGGTGACTGGGAGATCATCGCGGGACGCATCGGCGACGAGCTGCTGCGCTGCCGCGCCGAGAAGCAGGTGCTGGCGACCTGGGCCGCCGGCGTCAGCGCCGCAATCAACGCCAGGGCAGACAAGCGCTAGGAGACCACGATGGCAAAACACCTGATGACCACGATCACCGCCACCCCGGCCGAGATCACGAACGCCAACATCACCACCTTCGCCTTCCAGAACAATTCGGTGGACGAAGAGGTTTTCCTCTGGGGCAGCGTCGACAGCGCGGCGCCGGATTACAACACGGCTGCGCGGATCTCCGTGCCGCCCGGCGCGATGCTGGCCGGCTTCACGTTGGAACAGTTGTTCCCCGGCCTGGCTGGCGCCAACCGGATCTTCGCCGCGGCCGAGAAACGTCGCGTCCAGATCATGTTCAGCCATGCGTGATTTCCTCTTCGCGCGGGACAGCCCTTCGGCCTGGCTGATGGTGCCGCACTCCATTGAACCTCCCATCATCACCGCCACGCTGACGCCCTCGGGCACGCTCTACGACGGCGAGAACGCGGCGGATGACCTCGCGAACTTTGCGTCATACGACAGCAGCGGCAACTACGCATCGTCCGCTGGGACCATCGTCAGCGCGGTCTACCAGGTCAACGAGGTGACTGTCGCAACGAACACCGTTCTGAGCGTCACGGACGTGCCATCATGGCTTGTGACCGACAGCGAGGGGAACTTCCGCAGGTTTAGCATCCCTGCCGTCCAAGACATCGCCCCGACGCAGAACGCCGCACCGTCGGCCTCCGGTGATGCCGTGGTTGGTGAAAGCCCAACTGGCACCCCCGGCACGTTCAACGGCACCAATCTGGTCGAGATCTCCGAGTGGGAGGTGTCGGACGATGGCTCCACTGGCTGGACCGGAACGGGGGATACCGACACCAGCGGCCCGCCTGGTGTCTTCGGGGAAAACTATCGCTTCGCCTCGACAGCCACCAACAGCGCAGGCAGCCTGACGACCTATTCCGATGTGATCGGCCCCGTCGCGCTACCAGTTCTGACGATCAACGGCCTGACCGGCGGGGATGCCGTAATCGGCTCCGAGGCCGGCATCACGGTTACGTCCGACATTGGAACGATTACCTCGACGTCTTGGGGCACGGAGGCTGTCGAAGATCTGTTCGGCACCGGGGCAAACCCGACTTCGATTGCAGGCGGCGATGGTGTCGAACTAGTCGTGTCCGTTGTCATCGGCGGCAACTCCTATGAGACAACCGCCCTTATCCGATACAATGCCCCGGTCGCTGCATCTGGTCTGAGCAACCAGTCGTGGCCAGCAGAGGCTGCTATAACGGCCTTCGACGTCTCGGCAGATTTCACGGTCACTGGAGATGCAAGCCTCGTCGGCGTGACGTTCACGCTTGACCCGACGTCTGATCCGCTCCCTGCAGGGCTATCCCTTTCCCCTGCCGGTCTCATCACCGGGACGCCGACAACCGAGGCCGCAGCCGTCACAATCGTTGTGCGCGGGACGAACTCGGGCGGCAATGCCACGACGACGTTCGACATTACCATATCCGCTGCCTCCACTGCCGAGACGATCATCATCTCCTCGATTTCGCCTATGGACGAAAACGGGAATGTTGACGCTGCCTATGCGGTGAGCGCCAATCTCACGGCAGAGGGCGTGGTATTCGAGGCCACCGAGGCGAACCCTGGTGCAGCGGACTTCAACGGGGGCGGTGCACCAACCTACGTCGATATCGGAACTGTGGCGCTGACCACGACCGGCACGGATATCGAACTGGCCATCCCGAGTGGCCTTGCCAAGGCGTCTCGCAAGCTGGCCCTTCTGCCACCGAGCGGGACGGACGGGGACGTCGCTGTCAGCACGGCGGTCATCATGAAGACGGTGGCCCCAGTTCTGTCGTCTGTCTCCTTCACCGACAACGATAACGAGGGCATCCTCTACGCCTTCACTCCTGACGACGATAGCGCGCCAAGCACGGACTACCGTCTGTCCTTCTGGGCGGATGGGACCAATCCTTCGGACGCCCTGATCGCAAGCGGCACTGGCTCCGTCTCGACCCTCACCGGGGCGGCTGTCGAGGACACGGAAGAGTCCGGCGAAGTGCTTGGCCTCGGTGCTGCGACCTACCAGCCGACGATCTACTACAAGGACAAGTTCGGTAACGAGGTCTGGGAGACCTACGCCGATGTCGTGGTGGCGTCGTCTTCCGTCACCATGCCGACCGTGACTGAAGTGTTGGCTGCTTCCTCTGGCACCACTGGCACCGCAGCAGTTACGAATACGATCCCTGCTGGTGCGGCTGATGCGACAAAAGAAGTCTTGATTGAGGCCGCGTGGGGTGAAGCTGCTACAAGTACTGGATTGGCTATTCTTGTCGATGGGAATGCCCCAACTCTGATCGAACAAGATCTAAGCAACAGGTTCTGTAACGTAGCCGCGTATTACATTGCTGTACCTGCTGGTGGCAATCTTTCGCTCAGTATCGACCAAGCAAACCCAACGGGTCAATGGCGCGGCATTTCTTACCGGATCAGCACTGTCGTCAATCGAAACAGCGCATATGCGGCGGTCAAGGACTACGACCCATCGTATGGCGCTCTCGATGTCAGCCAAGACACATACAACGGAGAAACCGTTCGTGCGATTGGCAATATGTATAACCTCGGAACGACTGGTGACTTCACTCCAACTGGCCTGACGGTCAGCACGGGACGAAATTACCCGAACGTGCAAGGCACCAAGAGGCATGTCTTCTATGAAGCCGCTCCGTCCTCAACCGAAATTCCGAGAACCATGACCCTTACCCCAACTGGTGATGGTTCTGCGGATGTTGTAGCCCTCAGCGTGGTAATCCGATAATGGCAAAGTTTCTCTTTTCGTCTGCTACGGTAGACTTCGTAACGTTCGACATTATGTCGGGCGACAACGTTCCGCTGCTCGATCCTCAAGACCCGGATGATGTCGAGCTTCTGACTCAACCCTCGCGCGGCGAATTGGTAAAGCGCGCCGATGGCAAGGGCTTCGACTATCTGAACCATACGAACCTTGAGACGGACAGCGTATCGTTCACCTACAATCGGATCGTCGGGGTATCTACGACATCAGTCACGGCCACGGTAAACTTTACTCGACCTCTCGCTCTGTTGGGGTATTCTCTGCACGGCTACAATCTGCCGCCTGTTGATCCTGCGACGAACAAGGCCGTGTTCTGGCCAGGCAAATCTACGAGGGTCACTAAGATTGCAGCGGCTGGTTTCACCTATCAAGCAATTGCAGCACGTGAGCCAGCCCTGTCCGATACTGCGACTATTGGTCAGGTCATGACCTGGGTCTTGGCAAATCCCTGCACCGTAGCACCTGACGCCGGGGCCTATTACGGCAAGACGGATAATCTCGCGCTGGACCAAGTGTTTGGGGAGTTGGTTGCGGACAACCAGTTTACCGACTTTGTATCTCCTTGGGTACTCTACAAGGGCGGAGACACGTTCGTAAAAGGGAAAGTTTTCTCTGGGCAGGTGAGTGAAAACAGGGTTCACCCGTCGGTCCTAGGGGCCTACGGAACGGGTAAGCCATACTTTGCTGGCGAGTCCGCTACCATGAAAGGAATGCCGTATGTCGGCATTCAAGACATTACCTTCGGTGACAGAATGGAGGTGCGAGATTGTTCTTACCTCTGCATCGACGGGTCTGATCTGGATTCGGCCTACAAGGATGCGGAAGGCGGCTTCGAGTTTGGCGGGGCAGTGACCTCAACCGCTCGGCATACTGCGGAGGGCATTACTGTTCGCCGCTCGAAACTACTAGACTCCTTCCGTAGAGTTCCGGTGAGTGGCGGAACATCATGGTCTACTGGCAAGGGAGACCGTGGTAGCGCGATGTACGCTACTAATATGCTTGGCGTTTTGATTGATGAAGTCTTTATTGATATGTCAGGTTGGTCAATTGGGTACCGTGGGGATTATCTCTACACGGATGGCGTGAACTTCTGGCCTAAAGGACCGGATATTTTCTCGCATGGCTTCTACTTCCAGCAGAACACGATGGAGATCCACTTCAAGAACTCCATCATCACGAGGCCGAGCGGGTCTGACTTCCAACTTCGTGGCGGCGGGATGCTGCAAAACATCAACACCTCATACGCCAACCTTGGCAACACCCACACGCTGGGCTGGTGGGTTAATGATGTGGTGGAAGGTGAGCGTATCGGCCATTGGGGTTACTCTGACCGATACGTAAAGCATCATGCGGGACTCAAAAACTACTTTGCTTCTCCGACAAACTCTGACGCCAGAGGTATCAACCTCCCTCCAGAGGGCGTTGTCCCGTTTCGCACTGCTATCCTGAACATGGGAACGAAGCTTGGCACTTTCATTTCTGGCGATCAGATCGGCCCCCTTGGGCACAGCACTACGCCGAAGAATGGTGACGCGTTTGTGTCTGCCTCGATTTATCCGTCGCCAGCATCGCCTGTGTATATCCGTGACCATTCCGGCGTGATTATAGGGAACTGGAACTCGGGTAGTTATCCGAACCAAAACACGAACGGCCTTGATGCAACGGCTATCGAAGGGCTGGACATCAGCGAATATGCCAAGATCCTGCTGGATAATCCCGCCGCGACATACTTCGATTTCTGCGACTACCTGCGGACGCTGGAAGACCCGATCTCGGCGCTTGAACCGCTGCAAAGGTTCCAGCTCAGCCCGTTCGGCGTCATCAGTTCGACGGTTCGCACCACGCCGCAGACCTGCGTGTTCCAACAACATGCCGTTGGCTCGCCCGGTATCCGTATGGATATCGAACTGGATTGGACGCAGGGTGATCTTCCTGGCACCGTCGCTGGCGACAGCATCGACATGGCGGGGCACCACGGGCAGGGCAGCTTCAACCCGAAGAACCGGATCACTGACTTTACTCTCGGCCCGTCGCTGCTCTGGAATGGCGGGTGTATGGACCTGCTGGGCGACCTGATCGTTCCGGCCAGCGGCTCCACACTGACGGTCTGCGACAACGCTCACTTCTACGTCAATGACGTGACCGGAGGCGACCTGACGCTCAACGTTACAGAGGGCGTGTTCATTAACCGTCAGGCACTGACAACCGTGGTCGATGCGACCTTCCGCTACGGGTCCATCGGTATCCTCGCCTACGAGGGTGGAAGCTATACCGTGGGCAGCGGCGACACGCTGACGGTCTACGGTTATGCTGACGTCGGGTTTGAAGGTGATAGCGGCGGCACTGCCACGCTGAACCTCAACGCAGGCGGCACGCTCAAGTTCAAGCCGTCGATGCGTTTCATGCTCAACACCTCGACTATGAGTTACGACCCGATTGTGATGAACGTTATTACGTTCTATCCGTTCCATATGCCCGTCAAGGGAAGCACGTTCACAGGGACGAACGCGAACCAAGCTCGCTGCGTTGCATCTGTAATAGGTTCTATAGCCACCGGCGCAGATGCAGTGTGGGTTTATGCTGATGACCTTGTCGGCCCCGCCTTTGCCGATACTGAAGCACTGACCGGCCCTACCATCGCGGCCTACTACTACGACAAGGGCACGAAGGTATTCGGCAATGTTCAGGGCACGTATCAGCCCGTCATGGGGGCTATCACTGATGTGCAGTCGGGGATGCACGGCTTCGACGCGAATGGCGATGTCATTGCCGAGAACGTCGCATCGGTCGTGAACCTGAACGGGATCAACCTGGAGATTGATCTCTGGATGATGGGCAACGTGACGGACTTCCCGCTGATCGACGTCGGCAGCGTGGTTCACAACGCCAACTTCGGAACCGTGACAATCAACGGCGGAGATGAAAAGGACGTCACGATTGATGTGACGTCCACTCAGGTGCTGCTTACGATTGCCAACGGATCTGGCGGCGTGACGGTCAACTACCCAGTATGACCCGCTTCCGTCTGCGTCCGGCAGCTACAAGCAACCCAACTCCAGCCATGAGCGTCAAGCTTGTGGCTGGCAGTGGGACCGCAGGGATCAGAGTAAGCTTGTACTGGTAAAGCCAGCCGCCAGACGAGTAGATTACCTCACCAGTGACAGGATCGGTGCCATATACGACGACGTCATTGTAGACCCGCAGGCGACCATCCCCCAAGTAGTTACCCGATCCATCTTTTGGGATGCCGATCTCGTATCCAAACAAACTCACTGTTCCAAGATGAAAAGACGTATAGCTGGGTCTATCCTCAAAAACGTCGAAGGCGTAACGGCAGTCCACACCGGCGATCCTGCAATACACAGGCCGGCCGGTGTCTGAGTCGTCGATTACTATCCTTCCAAGATAGTCTTGGCCGTCTACCGTCTTGTCGAGGCCAAAACCTACTTTGAAGTTATATGGGTCGCCGCCCGGCAATACGTCTATGTAACCGTAGTCTTTGGTCTCACTTTCATTTTGAACAGGGCCGATTTCGCCCCATTCAAAACGCATCATGAACATGATTTCGTGAGTCGCCGCCTGTGCGGACGTGGCAAAAAGAAGCGCGAAGAGCGCGGCAAGAACTTTCATCATAACCCCCCGGTCAAAACCAGGTCAGGTTGCCTACGCTTGTGATTCGGAGCAACGCTTTTCTAAGCCATTGAAAACAAACGACAGAATATTTCGGATGAAACGGGCTAAGTGATTGATTTCATTTAACACACTAACAACTTTTAATCAGTAGGTCGATGGTTCGAACCCATCACGGCTCACCACTTCTTCCGGGAAACAGGTTTTCCTCAGCGGCGCAGGCGCCGCGTCAACCATCCCAGCAACATTCCCACCAGCGCGCCCGTCGCGCTTCCGGCGGCGTCGGCGAGGAAATCGGCGAGTTCGCGGCTGCGCCCGACGTGAGGCTGGATGAGCTCGATCGCGCCGCCATAGGCCAGCGAGAGGGGGAGCAGCCAGACCAGGCTGCGTGGAGCAGCGACCGCAAGTGGCAGGGCCAGCAGCGCGAAGGCCAGCCAGTGGGCGATCTTGTCCATGCCCGGAGGACCGGGCCGACCGGATACGGGCATCAGGGTCGTGACAGCGATGGCCACCGCGATGGCAGCTGTCGCCGCCAGGGCGAGGCGATGAAACGGGGTGCGCTGCGGCATGGGGCAACTCCGGCTGACCGCAACCGGAATGACAGGAATTTGCGGCGGTTGCCAGCCGGCAGGCGAATCACCTGTGGGGATCGGCAACCGGCTGCGGGGGCACGGACATGCGAGGCTGGTCCGGGGCCTGCCGCCTGGCGCAATGCGCGACGCCGGCAAGCAGAATGATCGTCACCGCGCCCGCAAGGGAATGTGCCAACAGCGACAGCCAGATGCCCTGCCCTGCAAGAAGCGCCACCAAGCCCGCGGCCATGCCCGCGAAAGTACCGAGAATCACCAATCCGATCACTGCGATCAACCTTGCAAGCAGATCTCCCAACCGGGCGAAGGCGCAGCAGCACGAACGCCCGTAAGGCAGTCTGGCACAAGGTTCCTAATGCGCGGTTTACGCCCTGGCCTGTGTTTTCGCGCTCTGCCAGTGGCGGCGAGACCGGTAACACTGACGTAAAGCATCCCTTTACCCCGCGCCGCTTTGCCTACATCAAAAAGGGGACCGGCGGCCCGACGTGTCGGATCGCATTTCACGCCCGACCCTGCGGGCACAGCCTGACCAACACGAGGAACGCGAGAGATGACCTCCACCCTGTTCGACCTGCCCAAGCCCGTGACCCTGCCGGTCAAGGGCGAGACCGAAGACTATCCGATCCACCGGATCTTCTGCGTCGGGCGCAACTATGCCGCCCATGCCGCCGAGATGGGTTTCGAGGTTGACCGCGAGGCGCCGTTCTACTTCACCAAGTCGCCGGCGAGCGCGGTGCTGACCGGGGCGAGCGTGCCCTATCCGCCGGGAACCAAGAACTATCACCACGAGATGGAACTGGTCATCGCCATCGGCAAGCCGGTGTTCCGCGCCTCGAAGGAAGCGGCGAAGGCGGCGATCTGGGCCTATGGCTGCGGCCTCGACATGACCCGGCGCGACCTGCAGATCGCCTCGCGCGAGAAGCAGCGCCCCTGGGACCTGGGCAAGGATGTCGAGCAGAGCGCGGTGCTGTCCCGGCTGACCAGGGCCGAGGAGTTCGGCGAGATCGGCCCGCAGCGCATCCACCTCGAGGTCAACGGCGCGGTCAAGCAGGACGCGACGCTGAACGAGCTGATCTGGAAGCTGGACGAGATCGTGATGGACCTGTCGAAGTTCTACCACCTGGTTCCGGGCGATCTCATCATGACCGGCACCCCCGCCGGGGTCGGCCCGGTGACGGCTGGCGACAAGATCACCGGCGGCATCGACGGGCTCGACCCGATCGAACTGACGATCACTGCCGCGGAATAGGCGCGAGACCCCGAACGGAGACCCCGGCCAGGCGGCCGGGGCGCGGTGGGCTCGCGCCTGAAGACAGCGGGCGGCTGCGGCCCGCTGTCGCAAGATCGTTATGAAGTATAACTATCTTGCCGAATCGGGAGGATTCTGTAATCTCCTGCAGCAAAATACTTGCGACCAAATTGCATTATAGTCCATAATGAGCACTATAATGCCTAAAAAAGGTCAGAGGGAGGACTCACATGACCAAAAGAAGAACGGTCCTTGGACTGTTGGGTGGTGCTGCCATCGGCGCACTGGCCGCATCGGCTGCCTTCGCGCAGGAGGTGACGCTCAAGCTTCACCAGTTCCTGCCGGCGCAGGCCAACGTTCCGAAACTCGTGCTCGATGTCTGGGCCGACAACGTCGAGAAGGACTCGGGCGGGCGCATCAAGGTCGAGCGTTATCCGTCGATGCAGCTGGGCGGCAAGCCGCCGGAGCTGATGGACCAGGCCATCGACGGCGTGGCCGACATCGTCTGGACGGTGGTGGGCTATACCCCCGGCCGCTTCCCGACCACCGAGGTCTTCGAGCTTCCCTTCATCATGACCAATGCGCGGGCCGTGAGCCATGCCTATTGGGACATGTTCGAGAAGCACATGAAGGACGACGAGTTCAAGGACGTCCACATCCTCGGCACCTGGGTGCACGGCCCCGGCATGATCCACACCAAGGATCCGGTCGAACAGCCGTCCGACCTGCAGGGCATGAAGATCCGTGGCGGCGGCCGCTCGGTGAACTCGCTGCTGACCAAGCTGGGCGCGACCCCGGTGGGGATGCCGGTTCCGGCGGTCTCGGAGGGCCTGTCCAAGGGCGTGATCGACGGCACCACCATTCCGTGGGAAGTCACCACCTCGCTCAAGGTTCCGGAACTGGTCACCAACCATACCGAGTTCGAGGGCAAGGCGCTCTACACGCTGACCTTCGTGCTGGCGATGAACAAGGCCAAATACGAAAGCCTGCCGGATGACCTCAAGGCGGTAATCGACAAGAACTCGGGCGCCGAGTTCTCGGTCTTCGCGGGCGGCACCCAAGCCGATGCCGACGGACCGGCGCGTCAGATCGCGGTGGACCTGGGCAACAACATCATCACCATCCCGGCCGACCAGACCGAGGAATGGCGCAAGCTTTCCCAGCCGATCTACGACGAGTGGGTCGCTGACATGAATGCTCGCGGCAAGGACGGCAAGGCGCTTCTGGAAGAAGCGCAGATGCTGATCGAGAAATACTCCAAGTAAGGCAGATCAACTGCTGATTTCGGGCCGTGCCCAGTGCACGGCCCGTCACCCCGGACAACGTCCGGGAAGGGAGGGGCTATGTATAAATTCATGCTCGGCTTCAGCCGGTTCATGACCATGCTCGGCGGGCTGGTCCTGGTCGTGCTGATCTTCATCACCGGCATCTCGATTGCCGGACGCCTGCTCAACGGCTTCTTCCACGGCGCCTTCATGAAGGCCGTCGCCCCGGATTTCGCCGCCTGGATGATCGCCATCGGGGTCGGCCCGATCAGCGGCGACTTCGAACTGGTCGAGGCCGGGATGGCCTTTGCCGTCTTCGCCTTCCTGCCGCTGTGCCAGATCACCGCCGGCCATGCGAGCGTCGACATCTTCGCGAGCTTCCTGCCGCGCGGCGTCAACCGCTTCCTGCGCATGGCGATCGAGGTGATCTTCGCGGTGGTCCTCATCGCAATCGCCATCCAGCTCTACAGCGGGATGACCGACAAGCTGAAGAACGGCGAGACCTCCTTCCTGCTCGCCTACCCGGTCTGGTGGGCCTATGCGCTGAGCCTCTTCGGGGCCGTCGCCGCCGCCATTGTCGGGGTCTACATGGGCGCGGTCCGCGTCACCGAGTTCCTGACCCGCCGCATCATCGTCATCGACGGAAACGAGGGCTGATTACATGAGCGATCTTGCCATTGGCATCTGGTCCTTCCCCGCGCTGCTGCTGCTGATCTTCCTGCGCGTGCCCATCGGGCTGGCGATGTTCGTCACTGCCTTTGTCGGGCTGTGGCTGACGCAGGGCATCGACTTCCCGCTGCTGCGGATGAAGAACGAGGTCTTCTCGACCTTCGGCAGCTATTCCCTTTCCATCGTGCCGATGTTCCTGCTGATGGGCCATTTCGCCACGCTGGGCGGCATGTCCACGGCGCTGTTCAAGGCGGCCGAGGGCTTTCTCGGCCACCGCAAGGGCGGCGTCGCCATGGCCGCCATCGGCGCCTGCGCGGGCTTCGGGTCGATCTGCGGTTCGTCGCTGGCCACCGCCGCCACCATGGGCCGGGTCGCCCTGCCCGAGCTGCGCCAGTATGGCTATGCCGGCGGTTTCTCGACCGCGACGCTGGCCGCCGGCGGCACGCTGGGCATCCTGATCCCGCCCTCGGTGGTGCTGGTGATCTATGCCATCCTGACCGAGCAGAACATCGCCAAGCTGTTCCTCGCCGCCTTCATTCCGGGCGTGCTGGCGGCCATCGGCTATGTCATCGCGATCTCGGTCTATGTCCGCCTCTACCCCGACAGCGCGGGCACCCGCCCGCCGGTTCCGATGGCCCAGCGCTTCCGCGCGCTGCTCGACGTCTGGCCGGTGCTGCTGGTCTTCGGGCTGGTGGTCGGCGGCATCTATCTCGGCTGGTTCTCTCCGACCGAAGGCGCGGCCGTCGGCGCGCTTGGCACCGGGGCGATCGCCTTCCTCAACGGGGGGCTGACCCGCAAGTCGCTGGTCGACAGCTTCATCGTCACCGGCCGCTCCAGCGCGATGATCTTCTTCATCATCCTCGGCGCCGCCTTCTACAACGGCTTCCTCGCCATCACCAAGCTGCCCGACGCGCTGGTCGAGTTCATCCTGGCGCAGGGCTATGCCCCGCTGACCGTGCTGATCGTGATCCTGGTGTTCTACCTGATCTTCGGCTGCGTGATGGATTCGCTGTCGATGATCCTGCTGACGATCCCGGTGTTCTGGCCGGTGATCCAGTCGCTCGACTTCAACATGGTCTCGCTGGAAACACTGCACGCCCAGCGCGCGATGGAGGCGATCGCGAATGGCGTCGACCTTGCCCAGCCGATGCTCGACTCGATCAAGCAGACCATTGCCGACGGCGCGCTGCTGACCAAGGACCAGATCAGCGCGCTTGGCATCCGGGTCAGCCAGGGCATGGCGAACCGCATCGACGAGGAATACACCGCCATCTGGTTCGGCATCCTGGTGCTGATCGTGGTCGAGGTCGGCCTGATCACGCCGCCGGTGGGGATGAACCTGTTCATCATCAACTCGATGGACAACAAGACCCCCATTCTCGAGACCTACAAGGCGGTGATGTTCTTCGTCGCCACCGACCTGATCCGGGTTGCGGTGCTGGTCGCCATACCCGCGATAACCCTGTTCCTTCTGCCTCTCTAGACGCCTCGCAATAACCGGAGACCCCCGCGATGACAGAGCCGACCCTTCTGGTGGAAACCGACGGCCGTGTCGCCACGCTGACGATGAACCGCCCCGACAAGCGTAACGCCATGTCGGACACGCTGCTGGGCGAACTCGACGCCTTCTTCCGCGCGCCACCCAAGGATGTGCGGGCGGTGATCCTGACCGGCACGGCGGGGCACTTTTGTTCGGGGCTCGACCTGTCCGAGCATGTCCAGCGCGACGCCGAGGGCACCATGCGGCACTCGCGCCACTGGCACGAGGTGATGGACCGCATCCAGTTCAGCGGGCTGCCGGTGATCTCGGCCATGTATGGCGCGGTGATCGGCGGCGGGCTGGAGCTGGCGACCTCGACCCATGTGCGCATCGCCGAGCCCTCGACGATCTTCCAACTGCCCGAGGGCCGACGCGGGATCTTCGTCGGCGGCGGCGCGACGGTGCGGGTGGGGCGCATCCTGGGCGCGGACCGGATGATCGAGATGATGCTGACGGGCCGTAAATACGGTGCCGAGGACGGGCTGCGGTTGGGCCTGACGCATTACGCGGTAGGCGAAGGGGAATCGATGGCGCTGGCCCGCGACCTTGCGAACAAGATCGCCGACAATGCCGGGCTGTCGAATTATGTCATGATCCAGGGCATCGCCCGGATCGAGGACATGTCCAAGGCCGATGGCCTGTTCACCGAAAGCCTCTGCGCCGCGCTGGCGCAGACCAGCCCGGACGCGGTCGAGGGGCTTGCCGCCTTCCTCGAGAAACGCGCGCCCGCGTTCCGCTGATCATGGCCCCCACCGAAGGCACCGACGCAACGCTCCGCGGCTTCTGCGGCTATGCGATGAAGCGGGCCTTCCTTGGCGTGCAGGCCGATCTGAACCGGGTGCTGGCGGCCTATGGCCTGCGGATGATGACGTTTTCCGCCCTGGTGGTGATCGTCGACAACCCCGGCCTGCGGCAGGCGCAGCTTTCGGATGCGCTGGCGGTGGAGCGGCCGAACATGGTGGCCCTGGTGGCCGAACTGGTGAAGGCCGGGCTCATCACGCGCAACCCGGCGCCCGACGACCGGCGCGCTCAGGCGCTGGAGCCGACAGACAGGGGACGCGCGCTTTGCGCGGAGGCGATAGCTGCGGTGGAGACACATGAGGCGCAGCTGACCCGAGACCTGGACGAGACTGAACTGCGGGCCCTCATGCGCGCATTGGCGCTGGTAGAGCGAGCCGCGACCGAGGAGGAGACCCGAAATGCCTGAAGCCGACCTCTATCGACGCCACAGCGTGCGCCGCGAGGACCGCCCCGACGGAACCGTCCTGCTGACCTCCGGCCACGAGATGTCGCCGGTGGCGCGAGTCTCGGGCGACTGGCTGCACCGCTGGGCCGAGGAGCGCCCCGGCACCACCTTCCTTGCCGAGCGCAGCGGCCCCGGCTGGCGCGAAGTCTCCTACGCCGAGACGCTCGGCCAGGTGCGGGCGCTGGCCTCGGCGCTGCTGGCGCGCGGGCTGGGCCCCGACACGCCGATCCTGATCATCTCGGGCAATGGCGTCGACCACGGGCTGCTCTCGCTTGCGGCGCATTACGTCGGCATCCCCACAGTGCCCGTGGCCGAACAGTATTCGCTGATCCCCGGCGCCCATGCCCAGCTGAAATACGTGCTGAACCTGATCGACCCGAAGATGGTCTATGCCGTCGACGGCGCGCGTTTCGCCCAGGCGCTGGCGATGGACGAGATGGCCGGCCGCGAGATCGTGGTCAGCCGCAACCCCGGCCCCGGCCAGACCGATTTTGCGGCGCTGCTGAAGGGTGGCGGCGACGATGTCGATGCCGCGGCGGCGCAGGTCGGGCCGGATTCGGTGGTCAAGATCCTGATGACCTCGGGCTCCACCTCCTCGCCCAAGGGCGTGCTGACCACGCATCGGATGATGTGCGCGAACCAGGCGCAGATCCTCGACGCCCTGCCCTTCCTGATGAAGCGGCCGCCGCGCATCGTCGACTGGCTGCCCTGGAACCACGTGTTCGGCGGCTCGCACAACTTCAACATGATGCTGGCGAACGGCGGCAGCCTCTATATCGACGAGGGCAAGCCGGCGAAGGGGCTGGTCGAGAAGTCGGTCGAGAACAACGCGCTGATGAACGGCACCATGGCCTTCAACGTGCCCGTGGGCTTTGCCATGATGCGCGATGCCATGCGCAGGGACGCCGGGCTGCGGCGGAAATACTTCGAAGACCTCGACATGATCTTCTATGCCGGCGCCTCGCTGCCGCAGGATGTCTGGACCGACCTGGAGGACATGGCGACCGAGGTGCGGGGGTCGATCCCGCTGATGAACTCGTCCTGGGGGCTGACCGAGACTGCCCCGGCCTGCCTGATCCAGCACGAGCCGACCAACCGCTCGGGCATCGTCGGGGTGCCGATGACCGGCGTGACCGTCAAGCTGGTGCCCGACGACGGCACCCGCTTCGAGGTGCGGGTGAAGGGGCCGAACATCATGACCGGCTACTACCAGGCCCCCGACAAGACCGCCGATGCCTTCGACGAGGAGGGCTATTTCAAGACCGGCGACGCGATGGCCTTTGTCGACCCCGAGGACATGACCAAGGGCCTGCGCTTTGACGGGCGCATTTCCGAGGACTTCAAGCTGCTGACCGGCACCTGGGTGCGGGCGGCGCAACTGCGGCTCGACGCGCTGGCGAAGCTGGTGCCGCTGGCCGCCGACGTGGTGGTGACCGGCGAGGGGCACAACGAGGTGGGCCTGCTGATCGTCCCCGCCGCCGATACCGCCGGGCGCATGGCGCCCGACAACGGCGCGATGGTGGGTGACGAGGTGCAGGCCGAGATCCGCGTGCGGCTGGCCGAACTGGCCAAGAGCGCGGCCGGGTCGTCGAACCGGATCACCCGCGCGCTGATCCTGGCCGAGCCGCCCTCGATCGCCGAGGGCGAGATCACCGCCAAGGGCAACCTCAACTTCCGCAAGCTGCTGACGCGCCGCGCCGACATGCTGGCACGGCTCTACGACAATGATGACCCGGCGGTGATCCGGGTCTGATCACTCGGGTTGAATGGTTCGGGAATACCCTTTGGGCAGTTGCCCAAAGGGGCTGGTGGGGCGCGCGTATTGCTCAAGCGAGGACAACCGCCACAGCCTCGGTCACGAAAGATTTATGCAGTATATTGCCAATTTAAGCACTATCATGCATAAAGCAGCGGAGGAGAAGCATGATTCCCCAAGCCTCAACCGCATTCGGGGGATCAAGACGCGAGGGGAGCCACATCGCATGAGCGAAAACGGCAATGCAGCACTCTATTTCGTGGATCGTCACATCGCCGAGGGACGCGCAGGCAAGACCGCCTTCCGCGAGGCCGACGGCGAGCGGCGCAGCCTGACCTACGGCGAACTGGCCGACCAGACGAGCCGCTTTGCCGGCGCGCTGGCCCGCCACGGCGTGCGCCGCGAAGAGCGGATCGCGATGATCGTGCGCGACCAGCTCGAATTCCCGGTGGTCTTCTGGGGCTCGATCAAGGCCGGGGCGATCCCGGTGCCGTTGAACACGCTGCTCTCGGCCTCGGTCTATGAAGAGATCTTGAGGGATTCCCGCGCCTCGATCCTGGTGGTGTCGGAACAGCTCTGGGACACCGTCAAGCCGGCGATCCAGGGCAACCGCTTCCTGCGCGCCGTGGTGGTGATCGGTGCCGCGCCCGAGGGCTGCGAGAGCTTCGAGGACTTTGTCGCCGGGGCCGAGCCGATGGACCCCGTCGACGCCCATGACGACGAGATGGCCTTCTGGCTCTATTCCTCGGGTTCGACCGGCACGCCGAAGGGCGTGCGCCACGTGCATTCCTCGCTGAAGGCCACCGCCGATACCTTCGGCAGCCAGGTGCTGGGCATCCGCGAAGAGGACGTCATGTTCTCGGTCGCCAAGATGTTCTTCGCCTACGGCCTTGGCAATGCGATGTCCTTCCCGATGTCGGTGGGCGCCACCACGGTGATCTTCGGCGGCCGCCCGACCCCCGACGCGGTCTTCGACATCATGTCGCGCGAGCGGCCTACGCTGTTCTGCGGCGTGCCCACGCTTTATGCCGCGCTGGTGGCCGAACAGGCGCGCAGCGGAATGCCGGACCATTGCGTCCGCCTCTGCACCTCGGCCGGCGAGGCGCTGCCGCGCGAGATCGGCGAGCGATTCGAAAAACTCTGGGGCGCCGAGATCGTCGATGGCGTCGGCTCGACCGAGATGCTGCACATCTTCCTGTCAAACCGTCCCGGCGACTGCGTCTATGGCACCTCGGGCGTGGCTGTGCCCGGCTACGAGGTGCGCCTCGTGGACGAACATGACGAGGACGTCGGCGACGGCGGCATCGGCGAGTTGCTGGTGCGCGGCCCCTCCAGCGCAGACGGCTACTGGAACCGCCGGCACAAGTCGCGGTCGACCTTCGAGGGTCACTGGACCCGGACGGGCGACAAATACGAGCGCACCGCGCAGGGACGCTATGTCTACTGCGGGCGCACCGACGACATGTTCAAGGTCTCGGGGATCTGGGTCAGCCCCTTCGAGGTGGAACAAGCGCTGATCGACCACCCGGCGGTGCTGGAGGCGGCGGTCGTGCCGTGGATGGACGACAAGCAGCTCGAAAAGCCCAAGGCCTATGTCGTGCTGCAAAGCGGCAAGTCGGTCGACGAGGCCGGCGACCTGAAGGACTTCGTGAAGGAGAAGATCGGCATGTGGAAATACCCGCGCTGGGTGGAATTCGTCGACGAGCTGCCGAAAACCGCCACCGGCAAGATCCAACGTTTCAAGCTGCGCCAGGGAGCATGACGATGGACTGGTCCGCGACTCCGAAAACGCCGCTGGTGATCGACGGCAAACGCTTGGAATACGCCTGCTTCGGCCCAGCGCCCGACAAGGCCCCCACCATCGTCATGCTGCACGAGGGGCTGGGCTGCGTCGCGCTGTGGCGCGACTTCCCGGAGAAGGTGGCCAAGGCCACCGGCATGGGCGTCTTCGTCTACTCGCGCGCCGGGTATGGCCAGTCCGACAGCGTCGACCTGCCCCGCCCGCTCGACTTCATGACGCGCGAGGCGACCGGGCCGCTGCCGCAGATCCTTGACGCGATCGGGGTGCAGAAATGCATCCTCTTCGGCCATTCCGACGGCGCAACCATCACGGCGATCCATGCCGGCAGCATCGAGGACTTCCGCGTCCGCGGCCTGATCGTCATGGCGCCGCATTTCTTCACCGAACCGATGGGCTTGAAGGCCATTGCCGAGGCAAAGACGGCCTTCGAGGACGGCGATCTGAGGGACAAGCTCGGGCGCTATCACCGCGATGTTGACGTCGCCTTCTATGGCTGGAACGGCGTCTGGCTCGACCCCGACTTCAAGGCCTGGAACGTCGCCGACGTGATCGACTATATCCGCGTGCCGATCCTCGCGATCCAGGGCCGCGACGACCAGTATGGCACGCTGGCCCAGGTGCAGGAGATCGAGACGCGCGCCTATGCGCCAGTGGACCTGGTGGTGATCGACGCCTGCAAGCACGCCCCGCATCTCGAAGCGACCGAGCGGGTTCTGGCCGAGGTCGCGGAATATGCCGCCCGGCTCGAACGGATCGAGGCGGCCGAGGTCGAGACGGCCTGACCCGTGGCCGGCGCGGAGATCTCCCTGCCGCCCCATGCCCATCAACCGGGCCGCAACCCGCGCCACGGCGAGGAGGTTTTCGCCGCGGCCCATGCCTCGGTCCGTCCCGGCATGGACCTTGCCGCGCTCGAAGCCTCGCTGGCCTGGCGCTCGGGTTGGCTTTTCATCACCAAGGGCTACTTCTGGGAGGCGCATGAGGTGCTCGAGCCGG
Source organism: Seohaeicola zhoushanensis (assembly GCF_014656415.1). Lineage (GTDB taxonomy): Bacteria > Pseudomonadota > Alphaproteobacteria > Rhodobacterales > Rhodobacteraceae > Seohaeicola_A > Seohaeicola_A zhoushanensis. Next base: position 107,865 of record NZ_BNCJ01000001.1, read on the forward strand.
TCTGGCTCGCCCTGCCGCCAAACGCGCCCGAGCGGCGCTTTGTCCAGGGCCTGATCCAGACCGCCAATGCGGCGCTGAAACTGGCCATGGTCCAGCCCCGCGCGGCGCTGCGGATCGTCGACATCGCCGAGGCGCTGCTGGCCGAATGCGCCAGCCATCCGGCGTTGCTGGGGCTGCCGCGGCGGCCGGTCGAGGACTATCTTTCCTCCATCCGGCACGACTCAGCCGAAATGGCCCGTAAATTGGCATTATAATGCATATTTTCCAGTTACAGCGCGAGAATCTGCACTATCATGCATATTCTCGCTTTACGCGCCGCCAAGAATCGCAGTAAAGTGCATCCAACACACATCGTTTCGGGAGCGACTCATGTCCAAGGTCATCGACTTTCAAACCGACCCCTCGAAGTACCGCCACTGGCGCGTGGAATATGACGGAGACGTCGCCAACCTGTTCATGGACGTGGACGAGGACGGCGGCCTGTTCGACGGCTATCAGCTCAAGCTGAATTCCTACGACCTCGGCGTCGACATCGAACTGGCCGACGTGGTGCAGCGGATGCGCTTCGAACATCCCGAGGTGAAGGTGGTGGTGATGCGTTCGGGCAAGGACAAGGTGTTCTGCGCCGGGGCCAACATCCGGATGCTGGGCGGCGCGTCCCATGCGCACAAGGTGAACTTCTGCAAGTTCACCAACGAGACCCGCAACACCTTCGAGGCGGCCGAGGCCGACTCGGGCCAGAAATACATCGCCGCCGTGAAGGGCGCCTGCGCCGGCGGCGGCTATGAACTTGCCCTGGCCTGCAACTACATCATGCTGACCAACGACGCGACCTCCTCGGTCGCCCTGCCCGAGGTGCCGCTGCTGGCGGTGCTGCCCGGCACCGGCGGCCTGACCCGCGTCACCGACAAGCGCAAGGTGCGCCGCGACCGCGCCGACGTGTTCTGCTCGATCGAGGAAGGCATCAAGGGCGAGCGCGCCAAGGACTGGAACCTGGTGGACGAGGTTGTCGCCAACTCGGTCTTCGACGAGACGGTCGCAAAGCGCGCGCATGAATTCGCCGCCGCTTCGGGCAAGGCCTCGGGGCTCAAGGGCATCGAGCTCAAGCCGCTGGCCCGCAGCTTCGGCACCGACAGCGTGACCTATTCGCTGGTCGAGGTGACGCTGGACCGCGAGGGCGGCAAGGCGACAATCCTGGTCAAGGGTCCGGACGCCGAGGCCCCCGCCGACATGGATGCCGTCGTGGCCCAGGGCAGCGAGACCTACATGCTGCGCCTCGCCCGCGAGCTTGACGACGCCATCCTGCACCTGCGCCTGAACGAGCGGCAGATCGGCCTGGTGGTCTTCACCACCCAGGGCGACGCCGAACTGGTCGCGGCCCACGAGGCGCTGCTGCGCGACAACGCCGATCACTGGCTGGCCAACGAGATCCTGCAATACTGGAAGCGCGTGCTGAAGCGCATCGACCTGACCTCGCGCAGCATGGTGGCGCTGGTCGAGCATGGCTCGTGCTATACCGGGATGCTGGCCGAGATCCTCTGGTCGGTCGACCGCAGCTACATGATGCTGGACGAGTTCGACGGCGACAACCGCCCGATGGCGGCGATCACCCTGACCGAGGGCAACTTCGGCCAATACCCGATGAGCAACGACCTGACCCGCCTGCAGACCCGCTTCCTGGGCACGCCGGAACAGGTCGAGGCGCTCAAGGGCAAGATCGGCGAGCCGATCGAGGCCGACGAGGCCGATGCACTGGGCCTGGTCACCTACATCCTCGACGACATCGACTGGGAAGACGAAGTCCGCATCTTCATGGAAGAGCGCGCCAGCTTCTCGCCCGACGCGATGACCGGCATGGAGGCGAACCTCCGCTTTGCCGGGCCCGAGACGATGGAAACCCGCATCTTCGGCCGCCTGACCGCCTGGCAGAACTGGATCTTCCAGCGCCCCAACGCGGTCGGCAAGGACGGCGCGCTGCAGCGCTACGGCACCGGCGTGCGCGGCGAATACAACATGGAACGCGTGTAACACGGAACGCCTTGGCTGCGCACCCGACGTAGGGTGCGCATTCATTGCGCACCTTCCCAGGAGGACAACGAATGCTCGATCTCATCAACGTCAGCTACGACACCCAGATCCCGAACAACGTCGGCCTGAGCCAGGACAAGAAGGTCCTGAAGGCGCTGGAGAAATGGCACCCCGGTTACATCAACTGGTGGAACCATCTGATCCCGCAGAACTTCCAGGAATCGATGGTCTACCTGCGCACCGCCGTTTCGGTCGACCCGAAGGGCTGGGCCAAGTTCGACTACGTGAAGATGCCGGAATACCGCTGGGGCGTCCTGCTGGCGCCGCAGGTCGAAGACCGGCGCATTCCGATGGGCGAGCACAAGGGCGAACTGGCCTGGCAGGAAGTCCCCGGCGAATACCGCAACATGCTCAAGCGGCTGATCGTGATCCAGGGCGACACCGAGCCGGGATCGGTGGAACAGCAGAAGTTCCTCGGCCTGACCGCGCCCTCGCTCTATGACATGCGCAACCTGTTCCAGGTCAACGTCGAGGAAGGCCGCCACCTCTGGGCGATGGTCTACCTGCTGCAGAAATACTTCGGCCGCGACGGCCGCGAAGAGGCGGACGACCTGCTGCGCCGCTCCTCCGGCTCGGACGAGGCACCGCGTATGCTCGGCGCCTTCAACGAGGAGACGCCGGACTGGCTGTCGTTCTTCATGTTCACCTACTTCACCGACCGTGACGGCAAGATGCAGCTGGAATCGCTGGCGCAATCGGGCTTCGACCCACTGAGCCGCACCTGCCGCTTCATGCTGACCGAGGAAGCGCACCACATGTTCGTCGGCGAAACCGGCGTCGGCCGCGTGGTGCAGCGCACCTGCGAGGCGATGAACGAGGCCGGCATCACCGACCCCTATGCCATCGGAAAGATCCGCGACCTTGGCGTGATCGACCTGCCGACGATCCAGAAGAAGCTGAACCTGCACTACACGCTCAGCCTCGACCTCTTCGGCCAGGAGATTTCCACCAACGCCGCCAATGCCTTCAACTCGGGCATCAAGGGCCGCTACATGGAAAGCCGCATCGAGGACGACCACCAGCTCAAGGATGCGACCTATGACGTCAAGACCGTCAAGGACGGCAAGATCGTCACCGAGGCCGCCCCGGCGCTGACCGCGATCAACATGCGCCTGCGCGACGATTACGTCCGCGACGCGGCGGGCGGCGTCGGCCGCTGGAACAAGATCATCGAGAAGGCCGGCGTGAACTTTGAGCTGACCCTGCCGCACGAGGGCTTCCACCGCCAGATCGGCGTGTTCAGCACCGTGGCGGTCGATCCGGCGGGCAATATCATCTCGTCCGAGGACTGGGAGAAGCGCCGCGGCGAGTGGCTGCCGACCAAGGCCGACGGCGATTTCATCCAGTCGCTGATGAAGCCCTGCTACGAGCCGGGCAAATACGCCAGCTGGATCGCCCCGCCGAAGGTCGGCATCGACAACAAGCCGGGCGACTTCGAATACGTCCGCCTGCACATGGCCTGATCCGGGCCACCCGCCCCACCCCCGCGCCGAAACCGAACCGGCCGGGGGCCGCTAGGCCCCCTCGCCAGCAGGGCGCGACACGGCAGCGAAATTGCCGCGCGCGCGCCGGATGTGGTAAAGTGGTGACGGCCACGGCCGTTTCGGGACCGTCACCCCCACACCGCGTTGGCACAGAGCCTGTTTTGTACTGGAGTTGCAGCATGAACATCCAACGCTCGAAACCCGATCAGACCCACACCACGGCCCTCTCGGCCGCGCTGAACGATCTGGCCAACCCCTGCGTCGGATGCGACAACTGCAACGGCCTGTGCGCGGAGCTCATCGACGTCCTGGTGATCCCCGGCGTCATCCTGTCCAGGAAGCGCACGAGCCCATGAACAAGCCCCTCAAGCAGCACCTGATCGATCCCGAAATCTGCATCCGCTGCTATACCTGCGAAATGACCTGCCCGGTGCAGGCGATCGAACATGACGACAACAACGTCGTGGTGGATGCCTCGAAATGCAACTTCTGCATGGATTGCATCCCGGTCTGCCCGACCGGCTCGATCGATGAATGGCGCGTGGTCGAGGAACCCTATTCGCTCGACGACCAGTACAGCTGGACCGAACTGCCCGAGCAGGCGGACATCGCCAGCGCCGACACCAGCATCGAGGCGATGGACGACGCCATGGCCGCCCTGCTGGCCGAGGCCCATGCCGGCGCCGGCGGCAAGGCGAAACCGCCGGCCACCGCCTCCAAGCCGACGGTGAACATGTACAATCTCGGCAAGCCGGCCGAAGCCACGGTGCAGGGCAACTACCGCCTCACCGACGAGGGCGGCGAGGCCGATGTGCGCCACATCATCCTCGATTTCGGCAGCCTGCCCTTCCCGGTGCTCGAAGGCCAGTCGATCGGGATCATCCCGCCCGGAACCGATGCCGAGGGCAAGCCGCACCTGCCGCGCCTCTACTCGGTCTCCTCGCCGCGCGACGGCGAGCGGCCGGGCTTCAACAACGTTTCGCTGACGGTCAAGCGCGAGGACAAGGGCCTCTGCTCCAACTACGTCTGCGACCTCGGGAAGGGCGACAGGGTGCGCGTCACCGGCCCCTTCGGCGCCACCTTCCTGATGCCCGGCGACCCGGACGCGCGGCTGCTGATGATCTGCACCGGCACCGGCTCGGCCCCGATGCGCGCCTTCACCATGCGCCGCCAGCGCACGGTCGGCGGCAAGTCGGGCGGCATGACCATGTTCTTCGGCGCCCGCACCCCGGAAAGCCTGCCCTACTTCGGCCCGCTGAAGAAGGTGCCCGACGCGCTGCTGAAGAAACACCTGGTCTATTCGCGCCAGCCCGGCCAGCCGAAGGAATACGTGCAGGACCGCATGGTGGCCGAGCAGGAAGCCGTGGCCGAGCTGCTGGGCGATCCCAACACCTATATCTACATCTGCGGCCTGCGCGGGATGGAGGAAGGGGTGGAGAAGACCCTGACCAATATCGCCGAGAGCATCGGCCAGCAGTGGACCGCCCTGCGCGACACCATGCGCGACGAAGGCCGCTACCACGTGGAAACCTACTGAATGGCCCCTGCCGAGGGGCCCCGCGCCTTCGAATATCCGATCCACGTCACCTGGGGCGACTGCGACCCGGCGCGCATCGCCTATACCGGCCGCCTGCCCGAATTCGCGCTGCTGGCGATCAACGGCTGGTGGGAGCACCACCTGGACGGCGATGGCTGGTACCAGATGGAGATGGACCGCGGCTTCGGCACGCCCTTCGTGCATCTCTCGCTGGACTTCCGGTCGCCGGTGACGCCGCGCCACCGGCTGATGTGCGAGGTCTTCCCCACCGCGCTCGGCACAAGGTCGATCAGCTTCGCGGTGATCGGCCGGCAGGACGGGGTGACCTGCTTCGAGGGCCGCTTCACCTGCGTCTTCACCGAGGCGGGCTCGGTGAAGACCCTCCCCGCGCCGCCCGATATCCGCGCCATCGTCACGCCGCTGATCCGCGCCTGAACGGCGCCGCTGGCGGCGAAAGCCATTGCCTGGATCGCCGCCACAGGCTAGATTATGCACTATAATACATAAGCCAGCGCAGCCATGACAGAGATCACCAATTTTCGCGGAGACCGGATCGCCCCCCCTGACGAGATGCAGGGCGATGCCGGCGTCGCGGCGCTGATCCAGCGGGTGGGCGAAAGGGTGCGCAAGGCGCGCGAGCGCAAGGGCATCCCGCGCCGGGTGCTCTCGGAAATCTCCGGCGTCTCGCCGCGCTACCTGGCCCAGCTCGAGGCCGGCGAGGGCAATATCTCGATCGGCCTGCTGCAACGGGTGGCCGAGGCGCTGGATCACCGCATCGAATGGCTGATGAGCGCCGACGATCCCTGGGCCACCGATGTCTCGCGCATGGCCGACCTCTACCGCGCCGCCAGCCCCGAGGTGCGCCAGGCGGTGATGGAGGCGCTCAGCTCCGATTCGCCCGAGGCGCGCCGCGCCCACCGCATCTGTCTGGTCGGGCTGCGCGGCGCCGGCAAGTCGACGCTGGGCGCGATGGCCGGAAAGATGCTGGGCGTGCCTTTCATCGAGCTGAACCGCGAGATCGAGGAACACTCCGGCATGCCGGTCGACGAGGTGCTGGCGCTCTACGGCCAGGAGGGCTACCGAAGCCTCGAGGCGCAGGCGGTCGACCGGGTGATCTGCACCCATGACAGCGTGGTCCTGGCGGTCGCCGGCGGCATCGTGGTGGAACCCGAGACCTATGCCCGCCTGCTCGGCCATTTCCACACGATCTGGCTGCGCACCTCGCCCGACGAACACATGGCCCGCGTCCGCGCCCAGGGCGACGAACGGCCGATGGCCGGAAACCCCGAGGCGATGGAACAGCTGCGCTCGATCCTGACCAGCCGCGAATCGCTCTACGCCCGCGCCGAGGCGCAGCTCAATACCTCGGGCAAGCCGGTCGAGGCCTCGGCCCAGGAACTGGTCGCCCTGATCCGCGCCCGCGGCTTCCTCGGCTGACGCCGCAAGAGGCGCCGTTCGAGCCAGCGCCACGCCCCTGATTTCTCTTCTTTTCAAATACCTCCGGGGGGAGACGCCCGGCACGGGCGGCGGGGGGCAGCGCCCCCCTGCAACAGCGGCCACGGGGGACTCCCAACAAGAACAAAACGTGAATATACTGACCTTCCCATGTTCGCCGAGCTCTCGATCACCTCGAACTTCACCTTCCTCACCGGGGCCTCCCACCCCGAGGAGTACATGCGGCTCGCCTGCCGGCTGGAGCTCCCGGCGCTGGCCATCGCCGACGACAATTCGGTCGCCGGCATCGTGCGCGCCCATGCCGAGGGCAAGGCCATCGCCCGCAGGGTGCGCGAGCGGCAGGACTGGGACGCGGCGCATGACCCGATCGGCCCGCCCCGCCCGGCGCATCTGCCGCCGCCGCCGGCCTTCCCGCTGGCCCATGTGCCCCGGCTGATCCCGGCGGCGCGGCTGCTCTTCACCGATGCGCCCCCGGTCACCGTGCTGCCCGAGACGCGGGCCGGCTGGGCCAACCTCTGCCGCATCCTCTCCGCCGGTCGCCTGCGCGCCGACAAGGGCGACTGCATCCTGCATCTCGACGACCTGCTGGAGCGGCCCGAGGGCCTGCAGCTGCTGCTCTGGCCGCCAGAGGCGCCGACGGAGACCGGCGGCGCGGGCGCCTGGCGGACACAGGCGCAGCGGCTGGCGCGCCGCCTTGCCGGGAAGGTCCACCTGCTGATGCACCCGCTCTACGACGGCCGCGACGGTCCCCGCTTCGACGCCCTCGCGCGCGAGGCGGAGTTGCTGGGGATCCCGACCCTGGCCAGCGCCGCGCCGATGATGCACCGGGGCAGCCGCCGCCGTCTCGCCGACGTGCTGAGCGCGATCCGCCTGCACTGCCGGGTCGAGGACCTGGGCCGCGGCGCCCTGGCCAATGCCGAGCGGCGGCTGCGCGGCGAGAGCGAGATGCGCCGCCTCTTCGCCGGCCACGAAGAGGCCGTCGCGCGCGCCGGCGCGCTGGCCGGAAGCCTGACCTTCTCGCTCTCCGAGCTGCGCTATGACTACCCCAGCGAGGTCGAGAACGACGAGACCCCGGCCGCACGCCTGGCCCGGCTGGCCGAAGAGGGCCTGGCCTGGCGCTATCCCGCCGGCGCGCCCGAGCGGGTGCGGGCGATGATGCGCCACGAGCTCGACCTGATCGGCCGGCTGCGCTACGAGCCCTATTTCCTGACCGTGCACGACATCGTCGCCTTTGCCCGCTCGCGCAACATCCTTTGCCAGGGGCGCGGCAGCGCGGCCAATTCGGTGGTCTGCTTCTGCCTCGGCATCACCTCGGTGTCGCCCGAGATCGGCACCATGGTCTTCGAGCGCTTCGTTTCCGAGGCGCGCGACGAGCCGCCCGACATCGACGTCGATTTCGAGCACGAGCGCCGCGAGGAGGTGATCCAGTGGATCTACGACCGCTACGGCCGCCACCGCGCCGGCCTCTGCGCCACGGTGATCCACTACCGCGGCAAGCGCGCCATCCGCGAGGTGGGCCGCGCCATGGGCCTGTCCGAGGACACGCTTTCGGGCCTCTCCTCGCAGCTCTGGGGCTTCTTCTCCTCCGAGGCGATGCAATACGAGCGCCTGCGCGAGATCGGACTCGACCCGACCGACCGCCGGCTGATGCAGACGCTCGACCTCGTGCATCAGATCGAGGGCTTTCCCCGCCACCTGTCGCAGCATGTCGGCGGCTTCATCATCACCGAGGGGCGGCTCGACGAACTGGTCCCGATCGAGAATGCGACGATGGAGGACCGCACCGTCATCTGCTGGGACAAGGACGACATCGACACGCTGGGCATCCTGAAGGTCGACGTGCTGAGCCTCGGGATGCTGACCTGCATCCGCAAGGCCTTCGACCTGCTCGCCACGCATCACCGCCTTCACCACACGCTGGCGACCCTGCCGCCCGAGGATCCGGCGGTCTATGACATGCTCTGCCGCGCCGACAGCATCGGCGTCTTCCAGGTCGAGAGCCGGGCACAGATGAACTTCCTGCCCCGGATGCGGCCGCGCAACTTCTACGACCTGGTGATCGAGGTGGCGATCATCCGCCCCGGTCCGATCCAGGGCGACATGGTGCATCCCTATATCCGCCGCAGGAACGGCGAGGAGAAGGTCGAGTTTCCCTCGGACGCGCTGGGGGCCGTGCTGGGCAAGACCCTGGGCGTGCCGCTGTTCCAGGAACAGGCGATGCAGATCGCCATCGTCGGCGCGGGCTTCACGCCGGAACAGGCCGACCGGCTGCGCCGCTCGCTCGCCACCTTCAAGAAGCATGGCAGCGTCAGCGAGTTCCGCGAGCTCTTCCTGCGCGGGATGCGGAAGAACGGCTATGACGAGGATTTCGCGCAGCGCTGCTTCAGCCAGATCGAGGGCTTCGGCTCCTACGGGTTCCCCGAAAGCCATGCCGCCTCCTTCGCGCTGCTGGTCTATGCCTCGGCCTGGATCAAGCGGCACCACCCCGGCATCTTCGCCTGCGCGCTGCTGAATTCGCAGCCGATGGGCTTCTATGCCCCGGCGCAGATCGTGCGCGACGCGCGCGAACACGGGGTCGAGGTGCGCCCGGTCTGCATCAACGCCAGCTACTGGGACAACGTGATGGAGCCCGACGGCAAGGGCGGGCTGGCGCTGCGGCTGGGCTTCCGCCAGATCAAGGGGCTGGCCGAGGAGGATGCCAGCTGGCTGACGGCAACGCGCGGCAACGGCTATCTCGAGGTGAACGACCTCTGGCGCCGCGCCGGCCTTGGCCCGGCGGTGATCGAGCGCCTGTCCGAGGCCGATGCCTTCGCCGCCCTGGGCGTCAGCCGGCGCGAGGCGCTCTGGGCCGCCAAGGCCATCGCCAAGACCGAACCGCTGCCGCTCTTCGCGCTCGACATCGAGGGCGAGGCGATCCGCGAGGCCCCGGCGCAGCTGCCCGAGATGACCCTGGGCGAGCAGGTGGTCGAGGATTTCGTCGCCCTGCGCCTCAGCCTCAAGGCGCATCCCGTCGCCCTGCTGCGCCACCTGCTGACACCGGGCACGCCGTTTTCCGGCACGGAAAACGGTCCGAAATCCGTGACGGATTTCGGCTCCGCCCGCGCCGCGATCCCGGCCCCCCGGCGGTTTGCCTGCGAGGAATACCCCAAGGGCCACAGCCGGCCGCCCTGAGCCGCACAGATGCCTCGCCCGGTGCCCGGTACTAGGTTAGGATCGGTGGAAACCGGAGGATTGCCATGCGTCTTGTCCTTGCCGTTTTCACAGCCCTCGCCCTGTGCTCCCCCGCCCTTGCCAAGGTCCGATGCAAGCCGGTCGAACCGCAGCTTGCCGGCGGCTACGAGCTGCGCGGGGTGATGGAGGTCGGCTCGCTCATCATGCTCTCGCCCGACGGCAGTTTCGGCTACATGCTGAGCTACGGCGCCTATGACGAGGAGGCGAGCGGCTGCTGGGAGACCGACGGCCGGACGGTCACGCTGAACGTGCGCCAGATGCGGGTGAACCACGGCAACACCAAGTTCCGCCAGAAGGTGCTGAGCGTCGATTCCCGTGGCGGGCTGGTGCGCTGGGAGCAGGGCAAGGCGGTGGGCACCTACGTCCGGGTGCGCCGGTTCTGACGCTTCAGCGCAGCCAGACCTCGACCCGGCGGTTGACCTTGCGGCCCCAGTCGCTGTCGTCGCAGGCCATCGGCAGAGCCTCGCCGAAGACCTCGACATGGGTGGCCACCTCGCCCGGCGCGGCCTGCGCCGCCTTGACCACCGCGTTGCGCACCGCCTCGGCGCGGGCGCGGGCGATGCGCATGTTGCTGCCCGCCGGCCCGTCGCCATCGCTGAAACCGACGAAGGTCAGCGTGCTGGCGTCGAAGGCCCCGGCCTCGATCGCCTCGGCCAGCAGCAGGATATTGGTGCGCGACTGCGCGTCGGGCCGGGCCGAGCCGGGCTCGAAGCGGAAGGACAGCGACAGGCGCGTCATGGGCTTCAGCACGCCGATCATCCGTTGCAGTTCGTCCAGCGGCACCTCGCGCCCGGCGGCGAGGATCGCATTGGCCAGCCGGTCGCCCTGCAGCCCGAGGCCGATGGTCTCGTGCGCCTGGTCGACGAAGCCGGCGCGGCGGATCACGATCTGCGCCATCGGGCTGCCGACATAGGACAGGAAGGCGCGGCCCATCTTCGGCAGCCGGCGCGCCGGCTGGTAGAGGAACATCGGCGAGGTCAGCGGGTAGTCCTCGGTCTTGATCGACCGCCGGGTCGCCTCCAGCGAGAAGCCGCAGCCGCCGGCCAGCGGCAGCACCCTGGTCTCGCCGGTCTCGGCGAAGCTGGCCAGCCCGATGCCGAAGGGGTCCTTCATCACCGCCTCGACCAGCTTGCTGGTCGGCGCGTGGCGCTCGGCGCCCTCGGCCAGGTGCAGCCGGCCGGGGCGCAGCAGCGTGTCCTCGGCCACCTGCGCCAGACCGGTGCCCTCGGCGGCGAGATGCAGCGTGATCGGCGCATCCGGCCCGCCCAGGTCGGCCCAGTTGGTGATCTGCCCCGAGAAGACCTGCGCCAACTGCACGGCCGAGATCTCGCGCACCGGGTTGTCGGGGGCCACCACCGGCACCATCGCGTCCAGCGCCACCACCCGCGCCCGCCCCGGCTGGGTCAGGTCGCCCATGCCCGCCTCGATGGCACGGGCGCGCTCGCTCGGGCGGATCTCGCGCAGGGCCATGACCAGGTCGGCCTCGTCGGCCAGCAGGTCGGCAAAGCCCTCGTCGGTATTGGTCACGCGGAAGATGAAGCGGGCCAGGGTGCGCCCGGTCTCGGGCGCCTTCAGCTCGTATTGGAAATGCGATTCGTCCAGGTCGCGCCGTTCGGCCTGGTGGCCGCTGCGCAGCGCGAATCCCTCGACCAGCGCCGGCAGCAGCACCTCGGCCATAGTCGAGGAGCCCGAGAACAGGATCTCGGCCACGTAATCCTGCAGGTTCGGGCAGCCCGGCCCGTCGCAGGTCACCCCCGAGCCATCGACCGTCAGCGGGCCGAACTTGGTCTCGACCCGGTAGAATTCGCCGTCGAAGCCCAGCAGGGTGCCGGTCACTTCGATCGAACCGTCGTGCGAGGTCAGGGTGACGTCCTGCGCCGCCGCGCCAAGCGGGATGCAGAACAGCAAAAGTGCGGCGATGAACGCCGCACGCCAATTCATCATGTCGGGCCTACTGCTTTCCGCTTATTTGGCGGCGATTTTCAGGTCATCTACCAGATTATTCAACACCAGAAAATCACCAACCGCAGAACAATCCGGCATCGACAGCACGAGATCCTGCGTGCGCAGGCCCGCGTCCTGGCGCAGTTCGATCGACTGCGCGCTGATGTCGCGGCCGCAATTGGCGGCCGTTATCTCGGCCTCGATGGTCAGATCGACCGTGCCCGAGCGCTTGGCCCCTTCGGTCGGGAAGGTATAGACTTCGACAACCTTCGCCCCCAGCGCGCCCGGATCGCCCAGCCGCTGGAAGCTGCCGCCATTGTGCGAGGCAACCGACCCGGCCCAGACATGGCCATCGCTGCCATAGGCGGCACCGAATTCGCGGGCGTGGACCTGGAAGCCGGTGTCGCCGGTCCATTGCAGCGCAACCCGGTCGATGCCGTCGAGACCTGCAACATCCGCCGAGGCGACGGCGCCCCTGCCGTTGTCGAACTGGACGATGAAGACCGCCTTGTGGCTCATCGCCGGCACCACCAGGTGCAGGCCGCCGTCGCGCGAGGTGGTCTCGGTGAACATCATGCCCGAATGGTGGATCGTCACCCGCTGGCTGCCGTTGCAGGGCGCCATCACGGTCAGCTTGACGGTGGCAAGCGGCGCCGGCTCCGCCGTCGCGGTGATCTCGCAGCCGAGGTAGGGCGTCAGCGGCTCTTCCGGGATGGTCGGGGCGACGTCGGGCTCGAACGAGGCCGAGGCGATCAGCGCGCGGGCCAGGTCAGAGATCGCCGGCAGCGGCGATTCGACCGAGGTCAGGCGGATCTGGGTCAGCGGCAGCTCGACCATGTCGGGGGCATCGGGCAGCACCGGCTCGGGCAGCGCGGCCTGTTGCGTGGCGGCCAGGGCCGGGTCGGCAAGCTGCGGTTCGAGAAAAGTCTTGGCGATGGGGGTGGGGCGGAGCGAGATCGCGCCTTTCGGCGGTTCGACGGCGGTCTGCATGACCCAGCCGATGGCCAGCGCCGCGCCGACCGTGCCGGCCGAAGTCAACAGCTTGCGCTTCCTGCTCATGGCACCCTCCATCCACACCGGGTCGGAGGGTGTTGTCCCAGTCAATCGGGGCCAAGGTGTGGCCGTGGTTGGGAGTCATTCAGGCATGGGCAAAGCGGCGCCGAAGCGCCGCCGCCAGATCAGACCTTGCCGTGGCAGTGCTTGAACTTCTCGCCGCTGCCGCAGGGGCATTTCTCGTTGCGGCCCGGGTTGCCCCAGGTCGAGGGATCGTCCTCGACAAAGCCCGGCAGGGGCTCGGTGCGCTCGGCCTCGGCCACGGCCACGTCCGCACCGCCCGTGGTCACGCCCTGCACCGGCGCCTCGCCCTGGGCCCGCGCCATCTGCGCCTGCTGGGCGAAGAACTGCTGCAGCAGCGCGCGCTGCTCTTCCTCGCTCGGCATCGAGAGATGCGTGAGGTTCTTGGTCACGTTCTCGCGCAGCGAGTCGAGCATGTTCTCGAACAGCTGGAAGCTTTCGTTCTTGTATTCGTTCAGCGGGTCGCGCTGCGCATAGCCGCGGAAGCCGACGACCGAGCGCAGGTGTTCCAGCGTCAGCAGGTGCTCGCGCCACTTGGCGTCGATGGTCTGCAGCAGCACCTGCTTCTCGATGTTGCGCATGTTCTCGGGGCCGAATTCGACCGCCTTCTTGGCCATGTGCTCGTCGCTGGCCTTGATCAGGCGCTCGCGCACTTCCTCGTTGTCGACGCCTTCCTCGGCGCACCATTCCATGACCGGAACGTCGATGCCCAGCTGCTCGATCACCTGGGCGTAGAGACCCTGGGTATCCCACTGGTCGGCATAGGATTTCGGCGGCATGTAGCTTTCGATCAGGTCGTCGATGACCTGGTGGCGCATGTCGTCGGCGATCTCGGACAGGTCGGTCGCCTCCATGATCTCGCGGCGCTGGCCGAAGATCACCTTGCGCTGGTCGTTCATCACGTCGTCGAACTTCAGCAGCTGCTTGCGGATGTCGAAGTTGCGCCCCTCGACCTTGGCCTGCGCCCGCTCCAGCGACTTGTTCACCCAGGGGTGGACGATCGCCTCGCCTTCCTTGAGGCCCAGCGTGGTCAGCACCTTGTCGAGCCGCTCCGACCCGAAGATGCGCATCAGGTCGTCTTCGAGGCTGAGGTAGAACACCGTGCGGCCAGGGTCGCCCTGGCGGCCCGAACGGCCGCGCAGCTGGTTGTCGATGCGCCGGCTCTCGTGCCGTTCCGAGGCCATCACGAAGAGACCGCCGGCCTCGAGCACCTTGGCCTTCTCCTCGGCGTGCTTGGCCTCTTCCTCGGCGCGCAGCGCCTTGGGGTCGGCATCCGGGTTGGCCTTCATCGCTTCGAGCACCTTCAGCTCGACGTTGCCGCCCAGCTGGATGTCGGTGCCGCGGCCGGCCATGTTGGTGGCGATGGTCACCGCGCCCAGACGGCCGGCGTCGGCGATGATCTGCGCCTCGGCCTCGTGCTGGCGGGCGTTCAGCACGTTGTGCTTGATGCCCTCCTTGGTCAGCATCTGGCTCAGCATTTCCGACTTCTCGATCGAGGTGGTGCCGATCAGCACCGGCTGGCCCTTGGCATGGGCCACCTTCAGCTCTTCGACCATCGCGGCGTATTTCTCGCGCGCGGTGCGGAAGACCTGGTCGTCCTCGTCCTTCCGGGCAATCGGCAGGTTGGTCGGAACCTCGACCACGCCCAGGCCATAGATCTCGCGGAATTCCTCGGCCTCGGTGGCGGCGGTGCCGGTCATGCCGGCCAGCTTGTCATAGAGGCGGAAGTAGTTCTGGAAGGTCACCGAGGCCATGGTGACGTTCTCTGGACGGATGGCCACGCCTTCCTTCGCCTCGATCGCCTGGTGAAGCCCGTCCGACAGGCGCCGGCCCGACATCATCCGCCCGGTGAATTCGTCGATCAGCACGACGTCGCCGTTGCGGACCATGTAGTCCTTGTCCTTCTGGAACAGCTTGTGCGCGCGAAGGCCCTGGTTGACGTGGTGCACGATGGTCGTGCTTTCGGGATCGTAGAGCGATTGGTGCTCGGGCAGCAGGCCACGCGCGCGCAGCTGCGCTTCGAGGAACTCGTTGCCCTCGTCGGTGAACGAGACGTTCCGGGTCTTCTCGTCGAGCGTGTAATGCGCCTCGGTCAGCAGCGGGATCAGCCCGTCGATGGACTGGTACAGCTCGGACCTGTCGGTCGCCATGCCCGAGATGATGAGCGGCGTGCGCGCCTCGTCGATCAGGATCGAGTCGACCTCGTCCACGATGGCGTAGTGGTGGTGCTGCTGGAACACGTCCGAAAGCTCGGACTTCATGTTGTCGCGCAGATAGTCGAAGCCGAATTCGTTGTTGGTGCCGTAGGTGATGTCGCTGCGATAGGCGGCGAGCTTCTCCTCGTTCGGCATGTCGGAATAGATGACGCCGGTGGTCAGACCCAGCGCGGCAAAGACCTTGCCCATCCATTCGGCGTCGCGCTTGGCTAGGTATTCGTTGACCGTGACGACATGCACGCCCTTGCCGGGCAGCGCGTTCAGGTAGGCCGCGAAGGTGGCGGTCAGGGTCTTGCCCTCGCCCGTCTTCTGTTCGGCGATATTGCCCTGGTGCAGGAAGATGGCGCCCATCAGCTGCGTGTCGAAGGCGCGCAAGCCCAGTGCGCGACGCGCCGCCTCGCGGCAGTTGGCGAAGGCCTCTGGCAGCAGGTCGTCCAGGCTTTCGCCCGCCATCGCCCGCTTGGCCAGCTCTTCGGTCTTTTCCTTCAGGCCATCATCCGAGAGTTTGACAAACTCCGGTTCCAGCGCGTTGACTTTCTCGACCAGCGGACGAGTCGCCTTGATCTTGCGGTCGTTCGGCGTTCCGAACACCTTCCTGGCGATAGTTCCGATTCCCAGCATGCTTTCTCCAGCCGATCCGAGGCTTCCTGGTTGTCGCAGGCTTGCCCGCCCGTGTCGCAACCCTATAGATACGGAGAGCAACGGCGGCTCCCCAAGGCCACAAGGCGATTTAGGGGGCAGGCCATGTAGTGTCAACGCCGCGCCCTGTCGCGACCCCGGAATAGGAAGAAATCCATGCCCAAAGGCTTCACTTTCGTGCCGGCAATGGCCCTCGCGGCCCTGCTGGCCCTGCCGACGCCCTCTCGCGCCGAACCCGGCGTCGACACGGTTGTCGCGCGGGTCAACGGGCAGGAAATCACGATTGGCCACATGATCGTAGCCCATGCGACCCTGCCGCAGCAGTATCAGCAACTGCCGCCGGACGTGCTCTACGACGCGATTCTGAACCAGCTGATCCAGCAGAGCGCGCTGCAACAGTCGCAGACCGGCGAAGAACCGCTGCATGTCCGCCTCTCGCTCGAGAACGAGAAGCGGTCGATGATGGCGGCCGACGCGATCGAAACCGTGATGGCCGGCGCCGCAACCGAGGAAGAGATCAAGGCCGCCTATGACGCCCGCTACGGCGACGGCTTCGGCGCCGAGGAATACAGCGCCGCGCATATCCTGCTCGAAACCGAAGAGGCCGCCAAGGCGGTGCGCGAGGAGATCGTCAACGGCGCCGATTTCGCCGAGGTGGCCAAGGCCAAGTCGACCGGCCCCTCGGGCCCGAGTGGCGGCGACCTGGGCTGGTTCTCGGCCACCGACATGGTGCCGGAATTCTCGGCCGCTGTGGTGGCGATGGAGCCGGGCGCCGTGTCCGAGCCGGTGCAGACCAAGTTCGGCTGGCACATCATCAAGCTGAACGAAAAGCGCCGCGCCGAGGCGCCCGCGCTCGAGGCCGTCTCGGAAGAGATCGCGATGGAGCTGCGCAAGGCCGCAGTCGAGAAGAAAGTGGAAGAACTGACGGCAGCCGCCACGGTCGAGCGCCCCGAGGTCGAGGGGCTGGATCCGACGGTGCTGCGCAACCTGGACCTTATCAGGAACTGAGACATGGCGAAGATCACCAAGGTTTCCCCCCTGGCCCCCGCGGCCTTTCCCGAACTGCCGGTGATCGCCGGCGCCAGTTTCGCAAGCGCCGAGGCCGGCGTGCGCTACAAGAACCGAACCGACGTGATGCTGGCGCTGCTTGCGCCCGGCACTGCGGTGGCCGGGGTGTTCACCCGTTCGGCCACCCGCTCGGCCCCGGTGCTCGACTGCCAGGCCAAGATTGGCGGCGATGCCTCGGCCGGCGCCGCGATCCTGGTAAACTCGGGTAATTCCAATGCCTTCACCGGCCATCGCGGCCAGCTGTCGGTCAAGGAACTGACCGAGGAGACTGCGCGCGTCACCGGGGTTCCGGTCTCGCGCGTGTTCACCGCCTCGACCGGGGTGATCGGCGAGCCGATGCCGCACGAGCGCATCGTTGCCAAGCTGGATGAGCTGAACACGGCGCAGGATCCGGAAAAGATCCGCGACGCGGCACGGGCAATCATGACCACCGACACCTTCCCCAAGGGCTCGGCCCGGACGGTGGAGATCGGCGGCAAGACCGTCTCGATCGCCGGCATCGCCAAGGGCTCGGGCATGATCGCGCCGGACATGGCGACGATGCTGGTCTACATCTTCACCGATGGGAAGGTCGAACAGGCCCGGCTGCAGACCGAACTCGCCGCGATCTGCGACAAGACCTTCAACTGCATCACCGTCGATAGCGATACCTCGACCTCGGACAGTCTCATGCTCTGCGCCACCGGCGCCTCGGGCGTCGATGCCACCGATGCCGAGGCCTTCTGGGAGGCGCTCTACGAAGTGATGCTCGACCTCGCCCACCAGGTGGTGAAGGACGGCGAAGGCGCGACCAAGTTCGTCGAGATCCAGATCACCGGTGCGGCCAGCGACGCCGACGCCAAGGTGCACGGCATGGCCATCGCCAACTCGCCGCTGGTCAAGACCGCCATCGCCGGGCAGGACCCGAACTGGGGCCGGATCGTCATGGCGATCGGCAAGTCCGGTGCGGCGGCCGAGCGCGACCGGCTGACCATCCACTTCGGCGACATCCTCGTTGCGCAGCACGGCTGGGTCAGCCCGGACTACAAGGAAGCCGACGCGGCCGAGCACATGAAGCAGCAGGACCTGCTGATACGCGTCGACCTCGGTCTGGGGACGGGCGCCTGCACGGTCTGGACCTGCGACCTGACCCACGGCTACATCGACATCAACGCGGATTACCGCTCCTGATGAAAACCGTTCTGGTGTCCGCCGTCGCCCTGATCGACGTCGACGGCCGGGTGCTGCTCGCGCAGCGCCCGGAAGGCAAGTCCATGGCCGGCCTCTGGGAGTTTCCCGGAGGCAAGGTCGAACCCGGCGAAACCCCCGAAGCGGCGCTGATTCGCGAGCTGCACGAGGAACTGGGCATCGACACCTGGGCCTCTTGCCTGGCGCCGCTGACCTTTGCCAGCCACAGCTACGACGATTTCCATCTGCTTATGCCGCTGTTCGCCTGCCGCAAGTGGAACGGCATCCCCGCCGCGCGCGAAGGCCAGACCCTTGCCTGGGTGCGTCCGAACGACCTCAAAACCTACCCGATGCCCGAGGCGGACAAGCCGCTTGTCCCCATTTTGCGTGACTGGCTATGAAAATCTGGCCCATCCTGCCGAAACCTGCAGGTTTGCGAATATTTTGTTCGCTTTGACTGAAAATTAACCTCGATTAATTTTCCGCATAGCAATATTCTATTCCTACCGTGAGCATCTCGTTCTTTGGGGAGGATCAGACTTGCTGCGCACAATCACGATAGGTACCTGCGTATCCATACAAGGGATGTTCGTTCGGTCCTTCCCTGACGGGTATATCGCCGTCAGGGTCGGCAATACGATCTTCAAGGGACGCCCGGTGCAACCGGCAGCCGCATCGGCTTGAATTCGAAAACATCCAACACGACAAAAAAAGGCACGGTGTCGCCACCGTGCCTTTTCCTTTGTTCGGGGTGGCCCGCTCAGGTGAGCGTGCGGGCCACTTCCTCGCGGGTGAAGATCTCGATGACATCGCCGGGGCGGATGTCGTCGTAGTTCTCGAAGGCCATACCGCATTCCTGGCCCGACTGGACCTCGGACACTTCGTCCTTGAAGCGCTTGAGCGTCTTCAGGGTGCCTTCGTGGATCACCACGTTGTCGCGCAGCAGGCGCACGCCTGCCGAACGGCGTGCCACGCCCTCGGTGACGAGGCAGCCCGCCACCTTGCCGACGCCGGAAACCTTGAAGACTTCCTTGATCGTGGCATAGCCGATGAAGTGCTCGCGGATCTCGGCACTGAGCAGACCGCTCGCCGCCTTGCGCACGTCGTCGACCAGGTCGTAGATGATCG
The DNA here is from genome assembly GCF_014656415.1 of Seohaeicola zhoushanensis. Lineage (GTDB taxonomy): Bacteria > Pseudomonadota > Alphaproteobacteria > Rhodobacterales > Rhodobacteraceae > Seohaeicola_A > Seohaeicola_A zhoushanensis. The sequence goes on from NZ_BNCJ01000001.1 coordinate 126,896, forward strand.
AGTAATAGCGGATCTCCACGCCCTTCTGGTTCGCCGAGTTGCGCGCGCTGGCGTTGGCACGGACGTTGAAGCCCATGATCGGCGCCCTGCTGGCTTCGGCGAGGCCCACGTCGGTCTCGGTGATGGCGCCGACGCCCGAGTGAAGCACGCGGACGCGCACTTCGTCGTTGCCGATCTTCTCCATCGCCTGGACGATCGCTTCGGCAGAACCCTGCACGTCGGCCTTCACCAGGATCGGCAGCTCGGTGACGCTGGCATCTGCCTTGGCGTTCGCCATCAGCTGTTCCAGCGTCGTCGCCGCGCCAAGCGCCGCGCGCTTGTCCTTGGCGAGCTGCTCGCGGTAGGCGGCGATCTCGCGCGCCTGCGCTTCGGTCTCGACCACGTTCAGCACGTCGCCCGCTTCCGGAGTCCCGTTCAGGCCCAGCACCTCGACCGGAACCGACGGCCCGGCTTCCTTGATGCGAACGCCCTTGTCGTTCTCCATCGCGCGGACCTTGCCCCACTGTTCGCCGACGACGAAGATGTCGCCCTGCTTCAGGGTGCCGTTCTGGACCAGCACGGTGGCGACAGGGCCGCGGCCCACGTCCAGCTTGGCCTCGATCACGGCGCCTTGTGCGGCGCGGTCGGGGTTGGCCTTGAGTTCGAGGATCTCGGCCTGCAGCACGATGGCTTCAAGCAGTTCGTCCAGGCCCTCGCCGGTCACGGCCGAAACCTCGACGTCCTGCACCTCGCCCGACATCTTCTCCACCACCACTTCGTGCTGGAGCAGGTCGGTGCGCACCTTGGTCGGGTTCGCCGCCGGCTTGTCGATCTTGTTGATCGCCACGATCATCGGCACACCGGCCGCCTTGGCGTGGTTGATCGCCTCGACGGTCTGCGGCATCACCGCGTCATCCGCTGCCACCACCAGCACCACGATGTCCGTCACCTGTGCACCGCGCGAGCGCATCGAGGTAAAGGCCGCGTGGCCGGGGGTGTCGAGGAAGGTCATCAGCTGACCGCCCTTGGTCTTCACCTGGTAGGCGCCGATGTGCTGGGTGATCCCGCCGGCTTCGCCTGCAACCACCTTGGCGTTGCGGATCGCGTCCAGGAGCGAGGTCTTGCCATGGTCGACGTGGCCCATCACGGTGATGACCGGCGGACGCGACTGGAGATCCTTCGCATCGTCTTCGACCTGGGTGATCACGTCCTCGACGTCGGCATCCGACACGCGGACGACCCGGTGGCCGAATTCCTCGACGATCAGTTCGGCGGTATCGGCGTCGATGGTCTGATTCTGAGTGACCATCATGCCGTTCTGCATCAGCGCCTTGACCACCGCGCCGACCCGTTCGGCCATGCGGTTGGCCAGCTCGCTGACCATGATCGCCTCGGGCACCTGCACGTCGCGCACGATCTTGTCGCGCTCGGCACCGCCGCCCATCGCCTTCTGGCGGGCGCGTTCCTGCTTGCGCTTCATCGCCGCCATCGAGCGCTGACGTCCGCCTTCGCCGCCGGTCAGCGCCTGGTTCAGCGTCAGCTTGCCGGCACGGCGGCTGTCGTCGCGGCCCTTGTTGCGGGCATTGCGGTCGGTGTCACGCTCGACGTCGACCTTGCGCGGGTTCGCCGGCGCGGCCGGCTTGGCGCTGCGCGCCCCGCCGTCGGCCTCTTCGCGGTTGGCCGGGGCAGGCTGCGGCGCGGCGGGAGCAGCGGCGCGCTGAGCGGCCACCTCGGCCAGCTTGCGCTGACGCTCTTCCTCTTCGGCCTTGGCCTTCAGCGCCTCTTCGCGCTCGCGGTCCTCGCGTTCCTTCGCCTCCATCTCGGCGCGGCGCCGTTCACGCTCTTCCTCGCGGGCACGCTCGTCCGCCTCGCGTGCAGCGGCCTCTTCGACCTCGCGCGCCTTGGCAGCCTGGACCGCCTTCAGACGGCGCTCCATCTCCGCATCGGTGATGCCGGCAGGACGCCGCGACGGATCGCCGATGGCGCCCGACTGCGACCCGCCAGCGGGTTTCGCGCCGCCGGGCTTCGGCACGACGACACGCTTGCGCTTGGTCTCCACGACAACGTTCTTGGTGCGTCCGTGGCTGAAGCTCTGCTTCACGTTGCCAGGACGTGCACCCGCGCCGCGGAGGCCCAATGTCTTTTTGCCGTCAGTATCGCTCATACAGCTCTTTTTCCTTCCGAGCGGCCGTTGCCACCCATCAATTCACGCAAACCGCGCAATCTTTGCGCTTCCTCTACAACACGTGGCGCGAGTCCACCAGAGGCGAGCGCCGCATGTATCACAGTTTGGCGGCCAAAGGCCATTCCCAACTCATCCGCCGTCAGACAGCCGATGTATTTGCCGAAGTGCGGCGTGCTCAACTTGGTCTTTCCGCGCCCGGATCCGTCGAGCGCCTGAATCAGCACAACCGCCTCTTCCCTGTCGAGCCAGCTCTTCACCTTCTCGAAGCCGGCCACCGCCTCGCCCGACTTGCGTGCGAGGCTGATGAGGTCGATCAGCCGGCGCAACACCAGCCGTTCCACCTCGTCGGTGAGGCCTTCGGGCACCGTGACCGGCGCCTTGAGACCACGGGCGAAGAGCTTCTTCGCCACTGCCTTGTCGAGCGCCGCCCGATCGGCGGACACCCAGACCCCGCGGCCCGGCAGCTTGCCCGAGACATCGGGCACCAGCTGGCCGTCGGGACCGGCGACAAAGCGGATCAGCCCGTTCTTGGGCTGTACTTCGCCGGTGACGATGCACTTGCGCTCGGCAGCGCCGTCACGGTCCTTTTCGGCGCCCCCTCGCGTCATCGTCATCACCTGACGGAGCCCGAATTAGGCTCCGGCCTCCTCTTCCTCGGTATCGTCGCCTTCTTCGGCTTCTTCCGCGCTCTCGAGTTCGGCCGGGTCGACCCAGCCGAGCAGAATGCGTGCGGTCATCACCATGTTCTGCGCTTCTTCGAGGCTGACGTCGAAGGGCTCGAGGATACCCTCGTCCTTGACGCGCTCGCCGTTCACGGTGGTCCAGCCGCCTGCCAGTTCCCAGTCGGCGCAGGTGGCGAAGTCTTCCAGCGTCTTCACGCCGTCCTTGGCCAGTGCTTCGATCATCTGGGGTGTCAGGCCCTCGAATTCAACCAGGCTGTCCTCGACACCCAGTGCACGGGCGTTCTCGAGCGCGGCCTTGTTCTGCGCTTCCAGGTAGTCGCGGGCGCGGGCCTGCAGCTCGGCGGCGGTGCTTTCGTCGACGCCTTCGATCACCAGCAGCTCGTCGAGGTCGACATAGGCGACTTCCTCGAGGTTGGTGAAGCCTTCGGCGACCAGCAGCTGGGCGAAGAATTCGTCAAGGTCCAGCGTGTCCATGAACAGCCTGGTGCGGTTCTCGAACTCGGCCTGGCGGCGCTTGGACTCTTCCTCTTCGGTCATGATGTCGATGTCGAGACCGGTAAGCTGGCTGGCCAGGCGCACGTTCTGACCGCGGCGGCCAATGGCGAGCGAGAGCTGCTCTTCCGGCACCACGACCTCGATGCGCTCGGCATCCTCGTAGAGAACCACCTTGGTCACTTCCGCCGGTTGCAGGGCGTTGACCAGGAAGGTCGGAACGTCCTGGTTCCACGGAATGATGTCGATCTTCTCGCCCTGGAGCTCGTTCACCACGGCCTGCACGCGGCTGCCGCGCATACCGACGCAGGCGCCGACCGGGTCGATCGAGTTGTCATAGGACACCACGGCGATCTTGGCGCGCGAACCGGGGTCACGGGCGACGGCCTTGATCTCGATGATGCCGTCGTAGATTTCCGGCACTTCCATCTTGAACAGCTCGGCCATGAATTCCGGCGCGGTCCGCGACAGGAAGATCTGCGGCCCGCGCGGCTCGCGGCGCACGTCCTTGATGTAGCAGCGGATGCGGTCGTTCGGACGATAGGCCTCGCGGCCGATCTTCTCGTTGCGGCGCAGGATCGCCTCGCCGGCGCCCACGTCGACGATGACGTTGCCGTATTCCTCGCGCTTGACGATGCCGTTGATGATCGTGCCGGCGCGGTCCTTGAATTCCTCGTACTGGCGGTCACGCTCGGCTTCGCGGACCTTCTGCAGGATCACCTGCTTGGCCGATTGCGCGGCGATCCGGCCCAGGTCGACCGGCGGCACTTCCTCGACGTACTCGTCGCCCACTTGCGGATCGGCCATATACTGCTTGGCCTGCTCGACGGTGAACTCTGCCTGGTAGTTCTCGACGGCGTCATCCTCGACCACGGTGCGGACGCGGGTGAAGGTCGCGCGGCCGGTCTTGCGGTCGATCTTGACGCGGATGTCCATCTCGGCGCCGTAACGGCTCTTGGCGGCGCGGGCGAGGCTCTCTTCCATTGCCTCGATGACGAGACGCGGGTCGATCATCTTCTCCCGGGCCACAGCCTCGGCAGTCTGAAGCAGCTCAAGCTGGTTGGCAGAGGTGATTGCCATTAGTCGTTCTCCTCTTGGGGCGCCTCGGGCCCGTCATCCCCCGAAGGGGTCTCTTCCAGTATTTCGTCGAACTGGTCTTCGTTAAGTGTCCCGGCGTTCTTGCGCTGACGCAGCATCTCGCGGATCAACTCGTCGGTCAGCACCAGCTTGGCGTCGCTCAGCCATTCGAACTTGAGCCCGATGGTGCCCTCTTCGACGTTGATCAGAACCTCGTCGCCCTCGACCCCTGCCAGCATGCCCTTGAAGCGGCGGCGTCCGTCGATCAGTTCGGAGGTCTCGATCTTGGCCTCGTAGCCTTCGTAGTCGTCGAAGTCCTTCAGCCGGGTCAGCGGCCGGTCGATGCCGGGGCTCGACACTTCGAGCGTGTATTCGTCGAGAATCGGGTCCTCGACGTCGAGAATGGCGCTGACCGCGTTCGAGATCGCGGCGCAATCGTCCACCTCGATCCCGCCGCCCGGCTTGTCGGCCATGATCTGCAGCGTCGTAGACTTGCCCGACATCAGCCGGATGCGCACCAGTTCGAATCCAAGATCCTCGATGGCCGGAGACACGATCTCGGCCAGTCGGCGGTCAATGGCTGCTTTTGCGATCAGGTCGTTCTGCATGGGTCCAGACACAAAAAAACGGGCGCGCGGCCCGTCGATATTTCTCGGTGGAGCGTCAGGTTTGGACCCCGACGCGCCGCTGTTGAGGGGCATATACGCGCATCACCCCTCGATCTCAAGGGCAATATTTCGCGCAAGGCCCCAAGGTCCCTGTACACAGCGCAATTCTCTGCTTGAGCAGACCGCGCCAAGGCCCCATCTAGCGGCAAACGACCAGACCAGAATACCCCGCCCGAACAATAGCCTGAGACCCCCGAACAGCGCCCATCGTCCCGTCCGCGTGATCCGCGGGCCCGGCGGCGGTGATCTGCGCGGAGCCACCAAATGAATATCGCCGCCCGCCTCGTTAACAGCACCCATTTCCAGCGTTTCATCATCGCCGTGATTCTCGTCAACGCGGTGATCCTCGGCCTGCTGACCCTCGACCTGTCGCCCGGCACGCGCAGCCTTCTGCTGCTGATCGACCAGGCCTGCCTTGCCATCTTCGTCGCGGAACTCGCGCTCAAGCTCGTGGTGTTCCGCCGCGACTTCTTCCGCGACGGCTGGAACATCTTCGACTTCATCGTGGTCGGCATCGCGGTGATGCCCGACGCCGGCGGCCTGGGCGTGCTGCGAACCCTGCGGGTGCTGCGCCTGATGCGGCTGATCTCGGTCGTGCCCTCGATGCGCCGCGTCATCACCGGCATGTTCCTGGCGATCCCCGGTGGCGCCTCGGTCGCGGCGGTGCTGGCGATCCTCTACTATGTCGGTGCGATCATCGGCTTCAGCTTCTTCCACCAGTCGGTGCCCGAGCATTTCGGCAGCATCGGCACCACCTTCTTCACTCTGTTCAAGATGATGACGCTGGAAGGCTGGCCCGACATCGCCGGCCAGGTGATGGAACAGCACCCCCATGCCTGGATCTTCTTCGTCGCCTTCATCATCCTCACCACCTTCACCACGCTCAACCTGCTGTTCGGCATCATCGTCGACGCCATGCAGAACGCGAAGGAGGAGGACGTGCGCGAGCAGATGGCCGAACACGGCATCCCGCCGGACGAGGAATCGCCCGAGATGCGGCTGGTGATGATGGAGCGCGACATCCGCGAAATCCGCGCCCTGCTCGAATCGATGGCACTGCCCGGCCAGAGAACCGCCGCGGAATGACGCGGCGGCACGTGGCGCGGCTCTATCCACATTGACCCTTTGCCCGCGCCACGTTAGGCCGCTTGCCGACACATTCCCGAGGAGGCGCATATGTCCAACCCTTCCCTTCTGATCCTGCCGGGCGACGGCATCGGCCCCGAAGTCATGGCGCAGGTGATGCGCATCATCGACTGGTACGGCGCAAAGCGCGGCCTCAAGTTCGATGTCTCCGAGGATCTCGTCGGCGGCTGCGCCTACGACAAGCACGGCACGCCGCTGCATGACGACACCATGGCCAAGGCCCAGGAAGTCGACGCGGTGCTGCTCGGCGCCGTCGGCGGCCCGAAATACGACAAGCTCGACTTCTCGGTGAAGCCCGAGCGCGGCCTGCTGCGCCTGCGCAAGGAAATGGACCTCTACGCCAACCTGCGCCCGGCCCAGTGCTTCGACGCGTTGGCCGACTTCTCGTCGCTGAAGAAGGACGTGGTTGCCGGTCTCGACATCATGATCGTGCGCGAACTGACCTCGGGCGTCTACTTCGGCGAGCCGCGCGGGATCTTCAAGGAAGGCAACGAGCGGGTGGGCATCAACACCCAGCGCTACACCGAGAGCGAGATCGCCCGCGTGGCGCGTTCGGCCTTCGAACTGGCCCGCAAGCGCAACAACAAGGTCTGCTCGATGGAGAAGGCCAACGTGATGGAATCGGGCATCCTGTGGCGCGATGTCGTCACCGAGGTGCACGAGGCCGAATACAAGGACGTCGAGCTGTCGCACATGTATGCCGACGCCGGCGCCATGCAGCTGACCCGCTGGCCGAAGCAGTTCGACGTGATCGTCACCGACAACCTGTTCGGCGACCTGCTGTCCGACCTCGCGGCGATGCTGACTGGCTCGCTCGGGATGCTGCCCTCGGCCTCGCTGGGCGCACCGATGGAGAACGGCCGGCCCAAGGCGCTGTACGAGCCGGTGCATGGTTCCGCCCCCGACATCGCCGGCCAGGGCAAGGCCAACCCGATCGCCTGCGTGCTCTCCTTCGCGATGGCACTGCGCTATTCCTTCGACAAGGGCGCCGAGGCCGAGCGGCTGGAAAGCGCGGTCAACGCGGTTCTCGCCAAGGGCATCCGCACCGCCGACCTGCTGAACGCCGAGGGTGTGACCCCGGTGTCGACCAGCCAGATGGGCGACGCGATCCTGGCCGAGCTCGACGCCTCGCTCTGATCGGGGGCGGCCGGGTCAGGCCGCCTCGGCGACCGCCAGTCGCCAGTATTCCCCGAGCCGTCCGCCCAATGCGGCGGGCGGCTCGACAAACAGCTTCGGCGCCAGCAGCAGCGCCTTCCGGCACAGCGCCTCGCCCTCGCGCCCCGACAGCTTCACCGCCAGTTCCACCGCATCGTCCGACAGCCCCCTGGCGCCCTTGAGCGCCAGCCGCAGCATGTACAGGTCGCGGTCATCGCCCAGCGCCTCGCCCACCTGCTCGGCCAGCTGTTCGCGGGCGACCAGCACCTCGGGCCAGGCTGCCCTGAGAAGCTGGCAGTGGAAGCGGTGGTATTTCACCCGCTTGCGCAGCTCGTGCAGACGCTCGGGCGCGGCCGCGTCGCCCGGCGCGTTCAGCAGCGCACGCCCCTGCCCGTAGACCTTGCCGACACCCCCGGCGAGGCAGTCCACCTCACCGCCCGAAAGTTCCCAATACCGTGCGCGCCGAAGCGCCGCCTCCAGCGCCCCGCGCGCCTCGGCCGCGCGGGCCGAAAGATCCTGTCCGGCCGCCGCGCTGCGCAGGGCCCCGGCCCAGTCCACTACCGGCCCGAGCCGCGCGCGCATCTTCTTGCCCGGCGTTGCATCCAGCAGGCGCTCGGCGGTCACCGCCAGCACCTGCGCATCGCGCACCCCGGAGAGCAGCCGCGCGACATCGCGGAATGCGGCGTTCTCGGCGCCATAGGTTTTCCCCAGCCCCGGCCGCACCAGCCGCAGCAGCGCCCGCAGTTTCTTCATCCGCTTGCGCAGCGCATGAACCGAGGCCTCGGGATCCGCGCCGACCCGGTCGAGGTCGGCGATCCCGCCCTCGATCAACCCGACCGCTCCGCGGCGCAGGTTCTCCTCGACCGTCAGCGAAAGATCGAATGCGTACTCCATGACCCCTTTGGACAATTCCCCGCCGCCACGTCCGGCCACAGGGTTGCAACCCGACCCCCGGCACGTCAAGACTGCCCCGCGTCAGGCGCCCCCAGCCGAGCGAAAGGACCCGACATGAGCGGCCAGACCAGCGGCATACTCTACGCCCTTGCGGGCTTTGCGATCTATGCGCTGCACGATGTCTTCATAAAGCTTCTGGGCGGAACCTATTCGCCGTTCCAGGTCGTGTTCTTCTCGGTCCTCTTCGCCTTTCCGCTGACCTCGCTCATGCTGATCCGCGAGGCCGAGCCGGCGACGCTGCGCCCGGTGCACCCCTGGTGGATGGCCGCCCGCACCCTGGCCATCGTGATCGCTTCCGGCGCCTCGTTCTATGCCTTCTCCACCCTGCCGCTGGCCGATACCTACGCGATCCTCTTCTCGATGCCGATCCTGGTGACCCTGCTGGCGATCCCGATTCTCGGCGAGAGGATCCACCTGCACCGCGGCATCGCCATCCTGATGGGCCTGATCGGCGTGGTGATCGTGCTGCGGCCGGGCGATTCGGCCCTGACCCTCGGCCACCTTGCCGCGCTGGTCGGGGCAAGCTGCTCGGCCCTGGGCGCGGTGATCGTTCGCCGCACCAGCCGCGATGAACGGCCGGTGACGCTGCTGCTCTACCCGATGCTTGCGACCTTCGCGGTGATGGGGGCTATGCTCCCGGTCGTCTACCACCCGATGGAAGGCCGCGACTTCGCCATGTCGGCGGCAATCGCCGCGATGGCCTTCGCCGGGATGCTGCTGATGATCATGGCCTACAAGCGCGCCGAGGCCGCGCTGGTCGCGCCGATGCAGTATTCGCAGATGATCTGGGCGGTGATCTACGGCTGGATGATCTTCGGCGAATGGCCAGGCCCCTCCACCCTGATCGGCGTCAGCCTGATCATCGCGTCTGGCCTCTACATCGTCTTCCGCGAGACCCGCGCCGGCGCCTCGCGCACCACGCCCGTGCTCGAAACCCGCAGCCGCGCCGGCACTCCCGGCATCCCGCGCGTCAGCCTCGCGCTGCGTCTGCTGAACCTCAAACGTTGAGTTGCAACTGGCCCTTGCCAAAGCAATCGGTTCCCTGTAGGTCGCGCCTCACGGTCGGAGTGTAGCTCAGCCTGGTAGAGCACTGTCTTCGGGAGGCAGGGGCCGGAGGTTCGAATCCTCTCACTCCGACCAATGAACAAAGGCGCCCTTGGGCGCCTTTTCGCTTGGGCGCCTTTTCGTTTGTCTTCCGGCGCATCCGCCCGGCCCACACCTAGAACCAGAGCAGCGCAAGCCCGGCCACCACGAGATATCGCCCCGCCTTGGCGATGGTGACGATGACCAGGAAACTCGGCAGCGGCTCGCGCATCACGCCGGCAACGACGGTCAGCGGGTCGCCGATGATCGGCACCCAGCTCGCCAGCAGGCTCCAGCGGCCCCAGCGGTGATACTGCGCCTCGGCGCGGGCCAGGTGGGCGGGCGAAACCGGGAACCAGCGCCGGTTCTGGAAGTGTCGCAGGAAGCGGCCGCAGAGCCAGTTCACCACCGAGCCGAGCACATTGCCCGCGGTCGCCACCGCCAGCAGGCCGGCAACCGACAGCGCCGGATTGCTCAGGTGATAGGCCAGCAGCGCCTCGGACTGGGCCGGCAGCAGCGTCGCGGCAAGGAAGGCCGCCAGGAAAAGGCCGAGGTAGGGCATGCGGTTCTGTCGACCCCGTCGCGTTCGGGCAGCGCAGCCCCCTTAGGCATCCGCCCCCGGTGCGTCAACCGGCGCCGCGGAACCGCTTGCCGCTGCCGGGGGTTTTACCGCGCGTGCGGCCTGCAACTCCCCGGCAGGTCTTGACTGACAAGGCGCTTGGCGAAACAAACGGCGCCAGACCCTGAACCCATTGGCCGCGGCAGGCGACTCGGCCGGTTCCCCCTCGCGGCGCCATGATGCGCCAGAATTTCCCGACAGGAGAGCTTGATGAAGTTTCGCTTCCCCATTGTCATCATCGACGAGGACTTCAAGTCCGAGAACTCCTCGGGTCTCGGCATCCGGGCCATGGCCCAGGCCATCGAGAACGAGGGCATGGAAGTGCTCGGCGTGACCTCGTACGGCGATCTCTCGCAATTCGCCCAGCAGCAGTCCCGCGCCGCCGCCTTCGTGCTGTCAATTGACGACGAGGAATTCAGCGCCGGCCCCGATCTCGACCCGGCGGTGCTGAACCTGCGCAACTTCATCGAGGAAGTGCGCTGGAAGAACGCTGACGTGCCGATCTATGTCTATGGCGAGACCAAGACCTCGCGCCACCTGCCCAACGACATCCTGCGCGAGCTGCACGGCTTTATTCACATGTTCGAGGATACGCCGGAATTCGTCGCCCGCCACATCGTGCGCGAGGCCAAGAGCTATCTCGAAGGCATCCAGCCGCCCTTCTTCAAGGCGCTGCTCGACTACGCCGAGGACGGATCGTACTCCTGGCACTGCCCCGGACACTCGGGCGGCGTCGCCTTCCTCAAGAGCCCCATCGGCCAGATGTACCACCAGTTCTACGGTGAGAACATGCTGCGCGCCGACGTCTGCAATTCGGTCGAGGAACTGGGCCAGCTGCTTGATCACAACGGCGCCATCGGTGCCTCCGAGCGCAATGCCGCGCGGATCTTCAATGCCGATCACTGCTTCTTCGTGACCAACGGCACCTCGACCTCGAACAAGATGGTCTGGCACCACGCGGTCGCGCCGGGCGACGTGGTGGTGGTCGACCGCAACTGCCACAAGTCGATCCTGCACTCGATCATCATGACCGGGGCGATCCCGGTATTCATGAAGCCGACGCGCAACCATCACGGCATCATCGGGCCGATCCCCTATTCCGAGTTCGAGATCGACTCGATCAAGGAAAAGATCCGCGCCAACCCGCTGCTGGCCGGTGTCGACGCCGACACGGTGCGTCCGCGCATCATGACGCTGACCCAGTCGACCTATGACGGGGTGCTCTACAACACCGAGACCATCAAGGGCCTGCTCGACGGCTATGTCGACAACCTGCACTTCGACGAGGCCTGGCTGCCGCACGCCGCCTTCCACCCCTTCTACGGCACCTATCACGCCATGGGGAAAAAGCGGGACCGGACCAAGCATTCGGTCACCTATGCCACCCAGTCGATCCACAAGCTGCTGGCCGGCATCAGCCAGGCCAGCCACGTGCTTGTGCAGGACAGCCAGGAGACCAAGCTCGACCGGCACCTGTTCAACGAAGCCTACCTGATGCACACCTCGACCTCGCCGCAATACTCGATCATCGCGAGCTGCGACGTGGCGGCGGCGATGATGGAACCGCCGGGCGGCACCGCGCTGGTGGAAGAGAGCATCATGGAATCGCTCGATTTCCGCCGCGCCATGCGCAAGGTCGACGAGGAATACGGCAACGACTGGTGGTTCAAGGTCTGGGGCCCGGAAGAGCTCGAGGAAGAGGGCATCGGCCGCACCAAGGACTGGGTGCTGCGCCGCACCGACAGCGATGGCGTGCAGCGCGACGGCGAGGACAGCTGGCATGGCTTCGGCGACATGGCGCCGGGCTTCAACATGCTCGACCCGATCAAGGCGACGATCATCACCCCCGGCCTCAACATGGACGGCTTCTTCCACGAGACCGGGATTCCCGCCTCGATCGTCACCAAGTATCTCGCCGAGCATGGCGTGGTGGTCGAGAAGACCGGCCTCTATTCCTTCTTCATCATGTTCACCATCGGCATCACCAAGGGCCGCTGGAACACGCTGCTGACCGCGCTGCAGCAGTTCAAGGACGACTATGACAAGAACGCGCCGATGTGGCGCTCGATGCCCGAGTTCTGCCAGAAGCACCCGCGCTATGAAGGCATGGGGCTGAACGATCTCTGCCAGCACGTCCACAGCATGTATGCCAAGTATGACGTGGCGAAGCTGTCGACCGAGATGTATCTGAGCGACCTCACCCCGGCGATGAAGCCGACCGACGCCTATGCCCATATCGCGCGGCGCACCACCGAGCGGGTGCCGATCGACGATCTGGTCGGGCGCATCACCACCAGCCTCATCACCCCCTATCCGCCGGGCATCCCGCTGCTGATCCCCGGCGAGGTCTTCAACGAGAAGATCGTCGAATACCTGAAGTTCAACCGAGCCTTCGAGAAGGAATGCCCCGGCTTCGAGATCGACATCCACGGGCTGGTGCAGGAAAGGGGCCCCGACGGGCTGGAACATTACTACGCGGATTGCGTCGCACTCTCCGAGTGAGGTCTGACAAGGGAAGATGGCGGGGGACAAGGAACACCGGAATACCCTTCGCCAGCTTCCCGCGGGGATCTGGGCGCTCGGGCTGGTGTCGATGCTCATGGATGTCTCTTCCGAGATCATCCATGCCCTGCTGCCGGTCTACCTGACGCTTGGCCTCGGCGCCTCGGCCATCGCGGTCGGGGTGATCGAGGGGGTGGCCGAGGCCACCGCCGCCATCACCAAGGTCTTCTCCGGGGCGCTTTCCGACCGGCTCGGGCGGCGCAAGGAACTGGCGGTGCTGGGTTACGGCCTCGCCGCGCTGACCAAGCCGGTCTTCGCCCTGGCCCCCTCGATCGGCTGGCTGGTGGCGGCGCGGTTCACCGACCGTGTCGGCAAGGGCATCCGCGGCGCGCCGCGCGATGCGCTGATCGCCGACCTGGTGCCCGAGGGGAAGCGCGGTGCGGCCTACGGGCTGCGCCAGTCGCTCGACACCACCGGCGCCTTTGTCGGCCCCTTGCTGGCCATAGCCCTGATGTGGGCCTTCGCCGATGATTTCCGCGCGGTCTTCTGGGTTGCGGTGATCCCCGCCGCGCTTGCGGTTCTGCTGCTTGTGACCGTGGTGAAGGAACCCGCGCGCGACAGCCGGCCGAGGCCGAGGAACCCGCTCTCCCGCGCCAACCTGAACCGCCTGCCGCCGCTCTACTGGGGGGTCGTCGCGGTCGCGGCGCTGTTCACCCTGGCCCGCTTCAGCGAGGCCTTCCTGATCCTGCGCGCCTCGGATGCCGGTCTGGGTCCGGCGCTGGTCCCGCTGGTGCTGGTCGCGATGAACGTCGCCTACGCGCTCTCGGCTTATCCTGTCGGCGCGCTGTCCGACCGCCTGTCGCGCCCGTTGCTCCTGGCCGGCGGCCTCGCCCTGCTGATCCTCGCCGACCTCATCCTCGCCCTTGTACCCGGCCTCTGGGGCGCCGGCCTCGGTGTGCTGGTATGGGGTCTGCACATGGGCGCGACCCAGGGCCTGGTCGCGGCGATGGTGGCCGACGCCGCCCCCGCCGACCTGCGCGGCACCGCCTTTGGCCTCTACAATCTGGTCTCGGGCATCGCCCTGCTGCTGGCCAGCCTGACCGCCGGCGTCCTGTGGGAGACGGTCGGCGCCTCGGCCACCTTTCTCTGCGGTGCGGCGTTCGCGGCGCTCTCGCTGCTCGGCGCGATCCTGCTGCGCCGACAGGCCGCCGCCCGACAAAAATCCGTGAAACGGTTGGATATCTTGTGACACCTGCGACACATAATCGCACCTGATGCACACGATTGTGTCAGTGAACGGCCCGCGCGGGCGAAGTTCGGTGACGAACCGAAAGCTTGTTGCCAATATCGGGTCAGGAATCGCGAAGGGGAGAGCGCGAGGGAATGAAACCGACGAATACGAGTGACCCGACCTACTTTCACAAGGTGGTCGATTGTCAGTGGGCCTGCCCCGCGCACACACCGGTTCCGGAATATATCCGCCTGATCGCACATGGGCGCTATACCGAGGCCTTCCTGATCAACTGGGAATCGAACGTCTTCCCCGGCATCCTCGGGCGCACCTGCGACCGCCCCTGCGAACCCGCCTGCCGCCGCGGCCGGGTCGAGGAGAAGCCGGTGGCCATCTGCCGGCTCAAGCGTGTCGCCGCAGACAACCGCGGCGTGGTCGATCACCTGATTCCGCGCAAGGGCCCCGGCAACGGCAAGCGCGTCGCCCTGATCGGCGCCGGCCCCGCCTCGCTCACCGTGGCACGCGACCTGCTGCCGCTGGGCTATGACTGCGTGCTGATCGAACGCGACCGCAAGGCCGGCGGGCTGATGCGCAAGAACATCCCCTCCTTCCGCCTGCCCGTCGCGGTGCTGGACGAGGAAACCGACCGCATCCTCGACATGGGCGCGACGCCCCGCTTCGGCGAGGAGATCACCAGCATGAAGGCGCTGCTCGACGAGGGCTTCGACGCCATCTTCGTCGGCACTGGCGCGCCGCGCGGCAAGGATCTGAACGTCCCCGGCCGCAAGGAGGCCTCGGACAACGTCCATATCGGCACCGACTTCCTCTCGGCGGTCTCGTTCCGCCATATCGAGGAGATCGGCAAGCGCGTCGTCGTCATCGGCGGCGGCAATACCGCGATGGACTGCTGCCGCACCGCGCTCCGCCTCGGCGCCGACAGCGTGACCGTCACCGTCCGCTCGCCCCGCGCCGACATGAAGGCCTCGCCCTGGGAGATCGAGGACGCCGAGCGCGAGGGCATCCCGATCCTCGACAACCACGCGCCCAAGGAATTCCGCCTTGAAGGCGGCAAGCTGGTCGCCGTGGTCTTCGAGAAGATGCGCGCCGAATACGACGACACTGGCAAGCGCAGGCTGGTCCCGACAGGCGAGCCAGATGTGGTGATTCCCTGCGACGACGTGCTGATGGCGGTCGGGCAGGAAAATTCCTTCCCCTGGATCGAGCGCGACATCGGCATCGACTTCGACGTCCGCGAGGCGCCGGTGGTCGGCAAGGTCGACTTCCAGTCGACCCGCCCCGGCGTCTTCTTCGGCGGCGATGCGGCCTGGGGCCCCGAGAACATCATCTGGGCCGTGGCCCACGGCCACCAGGCGGCAATCTCGATCGACCTCTACTGCCAGGGCCAGGACCTGATGCAGCGCCCCGCCCCGACCACCACGCTCATCAGCCAGAAGATGGGCATTCACGAATGGTCCTATGACAACGACCCGACCAACTCGCGCCGCCTGAACGTACCTCACGCCGACCCGGCGCTGGCGCTGCGCGATCTCTCGATGGAGGTCGAGCTGGGCTTTGACCCCGGCCAGGCATTGCTCGAATCCCGCCGCTGCCTGAACTGCGACATCCAGACGGTCTTCTCGACCAACCTCTGCATCGAATGCGACGGCTGCGTCGACATCTGCCCGGTCGACTGCATCACCTTCACCCCCAACGCCGAGGAAGCCGAGCTGCGCCAGATGCTGCGCGTCCCGGCGCAGAACACCGACCAGGATCTCTACGTCTCGGACACGCTTCCGACGGCGCGGGTGATGGTCAAGGACGAGGACGTCTGCCTGCATTGCGGCCTCTGTGCCGAAAGGTGCCCGACCGGCGCCTGGGACATGCAGAAATTCCTCTACAACGAGGCCCACGCCAGCACCGCCCGGCTGCCGGAACAGGAAAAGAAACATGTCGCGTAACACGGTCTTCAACGAGTTCGTGCTCAAGTTCGGCACGGTCAACGGGTCCGGCTCGGCCTCGGCCAACTTCCTCTGCGCCAAGGTGCTCTTCCGCATGGGCCTGCCGGTCAGCGCCAAGAACATCTTTCCCTCGAACATCCAGGGCCTGCCCACCTGGTACGAGATCCGCGTCTCCGAGGCCGGCCACATGGCCCGCCGCGCCGGCATCGACGTGATGGTCGCCATGAACCCGCAAAGCTACAAGCGCGACGCCGCCGAGGTGGTGCCGGGCGGCACGCTGATCTACGATTCGACGCTGGAACGCCGGTTCGACCGCGATGACATCCAGGTCATCGGCATCCCCATCGCCCGGCTCTGCGCCGAGCACTGGACCGACTCGCGCCAGCGCCAGCTGTTCAAGAACATGATCTACGTCGGCTCGCTGATCTCGCTGCTCGGGCTGGACGACGGCGTGGTCGAACAGCTCATCACCGAGCAGTTCAAGTCCAAGCCCAAGCTGATCGAGCCCAACCTCAAGGCGCTGCACATCGGCCGCGACTATGCGCGCGATAACATCGACACCCCCATCGCCGTGCGGGCGCGCATGTCCGACAAGACCGCGGGCAAGATCCTGATGACCGGGAACGAGGCGGCGGGCCTTGGCGCGCTTTACGCCGGTGCGACGGTCGCCACCTGGTATCCGATCACCCCCTCGACCTCGCTGGTCGAGAACTTCGAGCGCCACGCCAGCAAGCTGCGCCGCACAGAGGACGGCCGCCACAACGCCGCCGTGGTGCAGGCCGAGGACGAACTGGCCGCCGTCGGCATGGCCATCGGCGCCAGCTGGAACGGCGCGCGCGCCTTCACCGCCACCTCGGGGCCCGGCATCTCGCTGATGGCGGAATTCATCGGCCTGGCCTATTTCGCCGAGATCCCGCTGGTGCTCTTCGACGTGCAGCGCGGCGGCCCCTCGACCGGGATGCCGACCCGCACCCAGCAGTCCGACATCCTGACCTGCGCCTATGCCAGCCATGGCGACACGGTGCATATCCTGCTGCTGCCGGGCGACCCCGGCGAATGCTTCACCATGTCGGTCGACGCCTTCGACATCGCCGACCGCTACCAGACCCCGGTCTTCGTGATGAGCGATCTCGACATCGGCATGAACGACTGGGTGATCGACGAGTTGACCTGGGACGACTCGCGCAAGCTCGACCGCGGCAAGGTGCTGGACGCCGCCGCGCTCGACGCGGTGGCCGAATTCGCCCGCTATCGGGACGTCGACGGCGACGGCATCCCCTACCGCACCCTGCCCGGCACCCATCCGACCAAGGGGTCGTATTTCACCCGCGGCACGTCACACACCGATACCGGCGGCTATACCGAGGACGGCCGCCTGCATGCGCAGATGCTGGAGCGGATCAAATACAAGATCGAAGGCGCCGCCGCGCATCTGCCCAAGCCCGTCATCGATATCCGCGACCCCGAGGCGCGGCTTGCCATCGTCAACTTCGGCTCGACCGACCCCGCCGTGCGCGAGGGGCTCGAGGAACTGGACCGCGAAGGCCATGTGATGAACCACATGCGGCTGCGCGCCTTCCCCTTCGCCCAGGAGGTACGCGACTTTGCCGAGGCGCATGACTATCTCTTCGTGATCGAGCAGAACCGCGACAGCCAGATGCGCCACCTGCTGATGACCGAGGCCGATATCCTGGGGCCCAAGCTGATCGCCGTGCCCAATATCGACGGTATGCCGCTCACCGCCGCCTTCGTGCGGGAATTCGTCCTGCAAGCCCTTCGCCGCCTGCCCGGCTATGGCGAAGCCTCGCGCATCGTCGCGCAATAGGAACCATCATGACCCATATCGTCAAACCGCAGTTCCGCCATCCCCGCCTTGCCACCAACTCGCAGGGTCTCACCCGCCGCGACTACGAGGGGGTGATCTCGACCCTCTGCGCCGGGTGCGGACATGACTCGGTCACCGCCGCCATCGTCGAGGCCTGTTTCGAGCTCGAGCTTCCCGCCCATCGCGTCGCCAAGATGTCGGGCATCGGCTGTTCCTCGAAGACCACGAACTATTTCCTGAACTACAGCCACGGCTTCAACTCGGTGCATGGGCGCATGCCTTCGGTCGCCACCGGCGCCAACCTCGCCAACCGCGAGCTGACCTATCTCGGCGTCTCGGGCGACGGCGATACCGCCTCTATCGGCATCGGCCAGTTCGTCCATGCCGTGCGCCGCCGGGTGAACATGCTTTATATCTGCGAGAACAATGGCACCTATGGCCTGACCAAGGGCCAGTTCTCGGCCACCAACGACCGCGCCTCGAAGAACCGCAAGGGGCTGGATACGCCCTTTGATTCCATCGACCTCTGCAACATGGCGATCGAGCTTGGCGCCGGTTTCGTCGCCCGTTCCTTCTCGGGCGACAAGGCGCAGCTGGTGCCGCTGATCAAGGCCGGCATCCGCTACAAGGGCTTTGCGCTGATCGACGTGATCAGCCCCTGCGTGACCTTCAACAACCACACCACCTCGACCAAGAGCTATGAATACGTCCGCGACCACAACCACATGATCGGCCGGCTCGACCTGGTCGAGACCTCGGCCGAGATCGAAGCCGACTACGCCCCCGGCACCTCGGCCGACGTCACCCTGCACGACGGCTCGCAGATGCGCTTCACCAAGCTGGACGAGTCCTATGACCCGACCAATCGCGAAACCATCCTGCCGGCGCTGGAACGCTACCGGCAGAGGGGCGAGGTGGCGACCGGGCTGCTTTACCTCGACAAGCGCGAGGCCGACCTGCACGAGTTGATCGGCACCCCCGACCAGCCGCTGAACGAGATCGACGAGCGCGCGCTGGTGCCGGGTTCCGGCCCGCTCGCCGCGATCAACGCGGCGCATCGCTAGGGCGCAGCGACGGCGGCGGGGTAAACCCCGCCCTACGCATGGTGGCCGGTGACGCAAGAGCGATCAGCGCGCATCGGCGGGCCGCGGCGCGGCGATCCTCCGGTGAAAGCCGGGCAGTTTATGGTGTCTTCCCGGATGACCTCTGAACCGCGCGCAAGCGTCGACAAATCGCCGGGCCGGGGGGCGGCCCGGCGATGCGCGGCGGCCTTCGGCCGCTGTTTCGCGCAGGGAACCGTCCGGCCGTCGGTCACCCCGGAAGCGGCAGCTTCCGCATGATGTCGGAATCGCGGCGTGACCGGGCCAGGTCCCAGCCGCCCTGCATCAGGATGAAGAAATGCTCGGCCTTGCGCCGGGCCTCCTCGGGGCTGGCCCCGAAGCGCAGCGCGTGATGTTCGAACTCGGCGATCCAGCCGTCGAACAGGTGGCGGCTCAGCTCGCGGAAGGCCTCGTTATCCGGCCCGTCCGTCAGCGCGCTGGCAATCGGGCAGGTCTCCCAGCTGCCTGAGATATCGAAGAGCTTCGCCAGCTTGTGGCAGAGCGTCCGGCAGCCGTCCTCGAAACTCGAAGCCGGCTCGAAGGCGGCGGCAATGATCCGCAGCATCCCGTCCGACGACCAGGTCGCCGCCGCCTGCGCGAGGTCCGCCTTGCCGTTCGGGAAGTGGTGATACAGCGACCCTTTCGGCGCCTGCGCCGCCTCCAGGATCTCGGCGACGCCAACGCCGCTGTAGCCGCGCTTGCGGAACAGGTCGGCCGCGGTTCGGATCAGCCGCTCCTTGGTGGACAACGGACGTTCGCTCATGACTCACTCTTGACAGAAATAGACCGATTGGTCCAGTGTTGCATTTAGACCGATCGGTCTAGAGCGCGACGAGGGCAGATCATGCTGGACATGCAGACAATGAAACCGATGACGGGCAGTGCCGCGCCCGAGGCGATATCCTTCCCCGCCCCCGGCGCAACCCTGCAGGGTACCCTGTATCTGCCCGCGTCGCCGCCAAGAGCCGCGGTGGTGCTGAACGGCGCCACCGCCGTTCCCCAGGGCTTCTACCGCGCCTTCGCCACCTGGCTGGCGAACAGCGAGGGGATCGCCTGCCTGACCTACGATTACCGCGACTTCGCCCGCTCGGCGCAGGCGCATCCGAAACATTCGACCGCCACCATGGCCGACTGGGCCCTGCGCGACCAGCCCGCCGCCCGCGCCGAGATGCGCCGCCGCCTGCCCGGCGTGCCGCTCTGGGTGATCGGCCATTCGCTCGGCGGGATGCTGATGCCGATGCAGGAGGGCATCGAGGATATCGACCGGATGATCGCCGTGGCATCGGGCCTTGTCCACCACCAGGATCACCCCTGGCCATATCAGGGTCTGGCAAGGCTGTTCTGGTTCGGCCATGTGCCGGCGCTGACCCGGCTGCTCGGCTACCTGCCCGGCCGCATCGCCGGCTTCGGCCCCGACCTTCCGGCCACCGCCTACTGGCAATGGCGCGAATGGTGCACCCATCCGCATTCCTACTTCCCGCATCTCGGCGCCAGCCTGCCGCAGCCGGCATGGCACCGCAGCAGCGCCACCGCCGAGCTGATCGCGCTGGCCGACGATCCGGTCTGCCCGCCGGTCAGCACCGCCAAGCTGGTCGGGGTCTATGGCGTGGAACAGAGCCGCTTCCGCGTGCTCGACCCGGCCGAGAAGGGTCTCTCGAAGGTCGGCCACCTGGGCGCCTTCGCGCGTGCCAATGCCGCGCTCTGGCCCGAGATCATCGGCTGAATTCTTCGCCCGCACGGGCGACCACCGCCCGGCACATGCTCAGCTCCGCCAGCGCAGCAGCCGCTTCTCGGCTAGCCCGATGGCCCAGCTCGTCAGAACGCCCAGCGCCGAGAGGATCACCACCCCGGCGAACAGCCGTTCGAGGTCGTAGAGCGAACCGGCCTGCAGGATATAGGCGCCGATCCCGTATTCGGCGCCCAGCATCTCGGCGGCGACCAGCAGGATGATCCCGATGGCGATCGACACCCTCAGGCCCGAGAGGATCCCCGGCAGCGCCCCCGGCAGCACGATCTTGCGCACGATCGAGAACCACGAGAGGCCAAAGCTCTGCCCCATCCGGATCAGCGTGCGGTCGACGTTGTCCACTGCGCCATAGGTCGACACGACGGTCGGCGTGAAGGTCCCGAAGGCGATAAGCGCGTATTTAGAGCCTTCGTCGATCCCGAACCAGATCACGAAGAGCGGCAGCAGCGCGATCTTGGGGATCGGGAACAGCGCCGCCACCAGCGGCACCAGCCCGGCGCGCACATGGCTGAAGAGGCCGATGGCCACGCCCACCGCGATGCCGATGGAAATGCCCATCACGCCGCCCACCGCCAAACGTGTCAGCGAGGGCACCAGATGCGTCCAGAGCCGCCCGCTCTGCCACAGGTCCACCAGCGTCAGCGCCACGTCCGAGGGGCGCGGCAGGGTCAGGTTGCCGATCCAGCCCGCCCGCGTGCCCCATTCGGCCAGCAGGATCAGCACCACGAAGACCAGAAGCCCCGCGCCGCGCTTGGCCACGGGACGGAACCCGCCGCCGCGGAAGGGCACCACTCGTGCTTCAGACATCGACAAGTTCCTGATCCGCCGCCATCGCCTCGTCGCGCATCAGCCCCCAGAGACGTTCCTGCAGGGCCTCCAGCTCCGGATCGCCGGCGCGACGATCCTCCAGCGCGCGGGGCACCTCGATCACCTCGCGCAGCCGGCCCGGCCGGCGCGACAGCACGGCGATCCGGTGACCAAGGCGCACCGCCTCGGCGAGGTTGTGGGTCACGTAGACCCCGGTAAAGGGCTGCCGTGTCCACAGCCCGACCAGGTCGTCCATCAGCAGCTCGCGCGTCTGCGCATCGAGCGCCGAGAGCGGCTCGTCCAGCAACATCACCGCCGGGTTGACCGCCAGCGCGCGGGCGATGGCCACCCGCTGCTTCATGCCTCCCGACAGCTGCCTAGGCAGCGCCTTGCGGAAGCCCGAGAGCCGGGTGCGGGCCAGCACGTCGGCAATGATCTCCTCGCCCTTTCGCCCGCCCAGGCCGTGGTCCTCGAGCACCAGCGAGATATTCCCCTCGACCGTGCGCCAGGGCAGCAGGGCGAAATCCTGGAACACGTAGGTCAGCGGGTTGAGACAGCCCTCGGGGGCGGCACCGGCCATGCGCACCGCACCCTCGTCGGGCCGCTCCAGCCCGCCGATCAGCCTTAACAGGGTCGATTTCCCGCAGCCCGACGGGCCGACGATGCACAGGATCTCGCCCGCCGGAATCTGCAGGTCGATGTCCTGCAGCACCGGCATGCCGCTGTAACGGTGAGTGATATGGTCGAGCGTCAGGTCCATCGGGCAATCGCGGGGCCCCGAGAGGCCCCGCATGTTCTCACATCATCTGCACATAGCTGGGGTCGACCAGCATCTCGGTGGTGATGCTGTCCTTGACCAGGCCCTCGGACTTGAACCAGTCGACCTGGTCCTGCACCGAACCCATGTTCAGCGCCGAGTCCTTGTTCAGCCGCATCGCCCCGTTGATGATCGACTTGGCCGCCTTCTCGTAGGGCTGGTCCTCGTAGACATACTTGTGGATCAGCTTGACCATCTCTTCCTGGCCCGCCGCGTCCAGCGTCTTGTCCACCAGCGCCGCGTTGAAATCGGCCGCGCCCTTCGAGAAGGCGCGCAGGAAGGCCTCGGTCTTGGCCCGTTCGTTCGCCGCGTTGTTGGCCGAGGTGAAGACCGTCGTGACCTGGTAGTCGGGCAGGTAATCGGCCACCATGCCGATCTGGCTCACCGCCTTGGCCCCGACCAGCGCCTTGCCGATATGCGGCACGATGGTCCAGGCATCGACCTGCCCCGACTTCAGCGCGCCGATGATCGCGCCGACCTTCTGCAGCGGTTTGTAACTGATGTTCACGCCCTCGGCGGCGGCGATCTTGGCGCCCATGTAGTGGAACGACGATCCCGCCTGGGTCACGGCAAAGCTCTTGCCGTCCAGCGCCTTGGGGCTGGTCAGACCGGCGGCATGGGCCTCGTTCGAGGCCAGGATCATCTGCCCGTCGATGCCCTTCTCCTCCATCAGCGCCCCGGCGATGACCTTGGCCGCGCCCTTCTCGGCCAGGCTGATGAGGCCCCCGGTGATCGAGGTCACGCCGAAATCGGCATCGCCCGAGGCAATGGCAACCGCCATTGGCTGGGCCGCCTCGAAGAACTTGAACTCGACGTCCAGCCCCTCGTCGGCGAAATAGCCGCGCTCGAAGGCGACGAAGCTTGCCGCGTGGCTGGTGAAGCGCAGCGCGCCCACGGTCAGTTTGGTATTGGCCAGAGCCGGTGTTCCGAGCAGCGGCAGAACGGCCGCGCCCCCGGCGAGGCCCAGCGCCCCGCGGCGGGTGAATGTGGTCATGGTCTCTCCTCCCTTGGTATCTGGCGCGATCCTAGAACGCATCGGCAAGCCTTCGCAATTGCGTAGGCGCCGCCCTTGTCGGGTCGGACCTAACGGGGTGGGCAGCGAGGGGAAAGACTTGACCTCACGGAAATGGCGGCCGGACCTATTCCACCGGCACCCCGAAAACCGTGATCGCCACGCCCAGAACCGCCAGCGCCGCAAAGCCCGCGCGCCGTGGTCCGCTGGCCCCCACCACCGCAATCGCCGACTGGACGGCGTAGTAGAGCGCGAAGCCCCGCGAGGCATAGCTGATGATCTCGAAGACGTTCAAACTCCAGGTCAGCGCCAGGCCGAGGCCGACCAGCACGGCATAGCTCTGCCGCGCGGTCAGCCGCCCGTGGGTCAGCTCGTTGACCAGCCCGCCCGCACCGCCGGTATCGGCCACCGCCGCGCTGAACTGGGCGCTCAGCGCCGCCACCACCAGCAACAGCGGCAGCACCGGCGCGACCACCTCCATCATCGAGATAATCGCCGTTTCGGTCAGCTCGGTCCCGGCGGTATCGACCGTGTAGGTCAGCAGCACGATATAGACCATGTAGATCGCGCTGGCGACGATCTGGGCCAGCTTCATCGACCGGATCCGCATCTCGGGCGCATAGGTCCGGCCCAGATAGCGCGAGGTCTCGAAGCCCTGCACCGTCACGATCAGCCCGAAGGCCAGCGTCACCGCCGCCCAGCCGCCCAGCTGCGGCGGCTTCACGATCAGCGCGCCATGCTCGGCGGTGGTGACGAAATAGCCGCACAGACCCACCAGCAGCCCGGCGATGATCGCCAGTTTCAACCCGACCGAGACCTGCTCCATCCGCTCCAGCGCGCCGAACCCCCGCGTCCAGCCCACCGCCAGGATCACCGCATAGGCCGCCGTGGTCAGAAGCCGGGCGTTCAGCGGGCTGTCAAAGGGCGTCAGCCGCACCCCGAAGGCGCCGAAGAGGTTCAGGTAATAGGCAACCGAGATGACATAGGCGAAGGACAGCACCCAGGAGGCAGCATTCTCCAGCGCAACCTCGGTCGGCGTCGCCTCCTCGCGCGCGGCCCGATGGGCGATGTTGGCGCGGATCGCCGCGCCAAAGGCCCAGGCCCCGAGGCAGAGCGCCGCCATCACCAGCGGCGCCTGCCAGCCATAGGAGGCGTCGAGGATCGGTCCCAGCACCAGGAAACCGCTGCCGATGATCGAGGCCAGCGGCGTGATCGCCGCCCGCCACAGCCGCAGTACCGACAGGCGCGGCCAGAGCAGCAGGCCGCCCGTCGCCAGAACCGCGAGCACGATGAACACATCAAGGATCATGCCGAAGTCATGACGCCAAACGCGTCAGTTGGCCAGCATCCGCAGCCCCTGCGTGACGTCCGACCGCACCGCCAGCCGCAGCCCCGGCTCGTCCCCCGCCTTCAACGCCGCGATGATGAGCTTGTGGTAATGCGGCGGATCGGTGCGGCGCAGCTTGCTGTAGAGCTGCCGCATCGTCGGCCCCAGCTGCAGCCAGACCGTCTCGGTCATCGCCAGCATCGCCGGTGCCTGCGCGCGCAGGTAGAGCGTGCGGTGAAACTCCAGGTTGGTGCGGATATAGCCCACCGCATCTCGCGTCAGGATCACCTCGCTGATCGTCGCATTGATGGTCTGCAGCCTGTCGATCAGCGCGTTATAGGCGCGCGGCAGCGCCCGGCTCGCCAGTTCCACCTCGATCAGCGCCCTGAGGCTCGCCAGTTCCTCGATCCGCTCGTTCGACAGTTCCGGCGTCGAGACCCGCCCGGACGAGGACAGCGACAAGGCCCCCTCGGCCACCAGCCGTCGCACCGCCTCGCGCGCGGGGGTCATCGAGACGCCATAGTCCTTGCCGATCCCGCGCAGGGTCAGCGACTGGCCCGGCGCGATCTCGCCATGCATGATGCGGGTTCTGAGCGCGCGGTAGACGCGGTCATGGGCGGCAGGCAGAAGATCGGCGGAACGGGGCAGCATGGCCGCATCTGTGATCACAAAGCCCGCGCCTGTCAATCGGTGCTATTCCGGCAGACCCGCACGGCGCAGCGCTTCGGTCAGCCGGTCCGACACCTCGCGGTCCCGGAAGGGCGCGATGAACTCCAGCGCGCGCAGGGTCAGCTCGGGTTGCAAGACCATCACCTCCTGCACCTCCCATTCCGCATCCGCCAGGCGCCCCGTCTCGGCATAGGCGGCCGCCACGAAGAGATGCTGGCGCAGCGCCGCCGGGTTGCGCCGCAGCGCCTCGAGGTTCAGTTCCAGCGACTTGTCGTAATGGCCCAGGCTGAACTGCACCTCCGCCATCGCGTTGAGATAGGGGAACGGCGGTCGCGGGTTCAGTTTCAGCGCATAGTCGAACCCCGCCTGCGCCTTCTCGGGATCGCCGGCATAGTTCCAGTTCCAGGCCTGCATCGCATAGGCATCGGCATAGTTCGGGTCCAGCTCGATCGCCCGCTCGAAGGCTGCATCCGCCGCGTCGAACTCGCGCCGGAACATGTGCACGATACCCAGCGCGCCATGAATGGCAGGCAGGTCCGGATCGTCCTGCACCGCCTCCTGCGCCAGCCGATAGGCGATATCGAGCGAATCCTCGTTGGCCCGGATCGTGACGCCGTTGCGGTTGGTATAACTCGTCGCCAGGATCGCCCGGGCAAGCGCAAACTTCGGGTCCACCTCCAGCGCCCGCCGCAGGTAGACCTGCGACAGAAGGCGCGAGTCCTCGTTGAACCGCCAGATCTCTTCCCAGGCGCGAAGGTAGAGGTCATAGGCCTCCAGACTGTTGGTATAGCGCTTGGACAGCCGGCGGCGCTCCTCGTTGGTCAGCTCCAGGTGCAAGGCGTCGATGATCCCCGCCGCCACCTCGTCCTGCAAAGCGAAGAGATCCTCGAAGGGCCGGTCCATCTTGCCGGCCCAGACCTGGTAGCCGGTGCCGGTATCCGTCAGGCTGGCGTTGATCCGCACTGTGCCGCCCAGCTTCTGCACGCTGCCGTCGACGACATAGCGCACCCCCAGCTCGCGCCCGATGGTCGGCGCGTCGGCCTGGTGGTCGCGGAAGCTGAAACTGGTGTTCCGCGCGATCACCAGCAGCCCCGAGACCTTCGAGAGATCGGTGATCAGGTTCTGCGCGATGCCATCGCTGAAATAGGCCTGTTCCGGGTCCTGCGAGAGGTTCTCGAAGGGCAGCACCGCCACCGAGGGCTTGCTGTCGGCGGCGACCAGCCGCGCCTGCAGGTCCATCGTCGTGGTGCCCCCTGCCCGATCGCGCCAGGTCAGCGCCCCGACCAGCGAGACCGCCAGCGCCAGCACGAAGCCGGCCAGCATCCCGTTGCGCCGCGTGGCGATCCGGAGCCGCCGCCGGCCCGCACCCGCCGGACGCAGCTGAAACACCCGCACGGGTTCGGGGATGTTCTTGACGCTGTGCAGGCCCGTATCCGCGAAGCCAAAGGCGCTCTGGCCCTTCACCTGCTCGTAGGCGGTCTTGGACAGCGCCACGCCCCCCGGCTCGGCCAGCCCTTCGAGCCGCGCGGCCACGTTCACCCCATCGCCGAAGATGTCGTCGCCCTCGACGATCACCTCGCCCAGGTTGATCCCGATCCGCAGCCGCATCGGCGGCGTGCCCGCATCCCGCTCCATCGCCTGCTGGATCGCCCGCGCGCATTCCACGGCCGACGTGACACTGGCGAACTCGGCCAGCACTCCGTCACCCATCAGCTTGACGATGCGCCCTTCGTGCTGCGCCACGAAGGGCGCGACGATGCCGCGTTGAAGCTCCAGCACCCTCGCAAGGGTGCCGCGTTCGTCGCCCGCCATCATCCGGCTGAACGCCACCACGTCCAGAACCATGATGGCGGCAAGCCGTCTGCGTTGACTGTCGTCCATCGCGCCCGCCCGGTTGCCGCCGGACGATCATAGTCCCATTGGCCGCCCCGACAAAGCGCGCTTGTTCAGAACTGGAAGCGGTGCAGCGCGTTGCCCTCGGTCTTGAGCCAGCCCCGCGCCGCCGCATAGGGCCGCCCGTAAAGCCGCTCGACCAGCGCCCAGAAGGCCGGCGAATGGTTCATCTCGGCCAGATGCGCCACCTCATGGGCGGCGACATAGTCCAGCACCTCGGGCGGCGCCATCGCCAGCCGCCAGGAATACATCAGCGACCCGTCCGAGGTGCAGCTGCCCCAGCGCGAGCGCGTATCGCGCAGCGTGATCCGCCGGTATTGCCGCCCAAGCGCCGCCGCATAGCCGTCCGAGGCCGCCGCCAGCCGGTCGCGCGCCAGCGTCTTGAGCCAGGCCGCCAGCCGCGGCCCCTCGGCCCCCGCCGGCACACCGATCTCGCCCGCGCCCAGCAGCACCCGACGCCCCGGCACCGCAACCACCCGGCGCGGCACGCCCTCGACCGGCAGCAGTACCCCCTCGGTCACCGTCTCCAGCCCCGGCCGCTGGCTCAGGTGGCCACGGATCCAGCCCTCCTTCTCGCGCGCAAAGGCAAGGGCACTGGCCTCGGACACGCCCTTCGGCAATGTCAGCGTCACCCGCCCGTCCAGCCGCGAGATGCGCAGCGTGATCCGCCGCGCACGGGTCGAACGGCGCAGCAGCAAAGGCACCGGAGGCCTCCCCGGCAGCAGATGTTCGCCCATGCACCCCTCTTGCCAAAGGCTTTGACAGTTCCCACGTCCTGTGGCACGTGACCTGAATCGTCGCACCGACTCAAGCCATAATCGAGGGGATAACCATGCCCAAGGAAGAATGGGGTACGAAACGGCTTTGCCCGACGACGGGCAAGCGTTTCTACGACCTCAACAAATCGCCGATCGTCAGCCCCTACACGGGCGAGGTGGTCGAGCTCGACCTCAGCAAGGCGCGCATGATCGCCGCCGACAACGAAGACGCCGCTTCGCTCAAGTCCAAGCGCGCAGACATGGACGATGATGTCGTCCTCGACGATGACGATGATGTCGAAGTCGATCTGGGCGATGAACTGCTCGAGGAAGAAGATGACGACGACGTCTCGCTCGACGATCTGCACGGCGTGGCCGGCAACGACGACGAGTGAAATAATTCCTCACCGGGCCGGATTTTTTCGCTTGATCCCGCCCGGTGATGCGCCTAGACAGCGGCGCACTACGGGGCCTTAGCTCAGCTGGGAGAGCGCTTGCATGGCATGCAAGAGGTCAGGGGTTCGATCCCCCTAGGCTCCACCAAATTCCCGTAAAACGATGAAACTCAGTGGGTTGGCAGCAGATTGCCGGCAGCTTGAGGGTATTTGACCGGCGCGGTGCCGCAAGGTTCGGCCAATGGCCATCTGCCATTCGGTCCCGGCACCTGCGTCGCGACTTCTGCCCGCCGATCCACGCCTCCCCGGAAAGCCGATTCGCCGGCCCCTGTGAAGGCCACGCGAGAATCGCCAGGGCCACCGAGGCCCCGGCACATTCCTTTTCAGGCCGTCAGAATCGCGCGGCCAGGTCGCCGGCTCAGCCGCCCGCCACCTCGAGGACGATCTTGCCGATATGCGCGCCGCCCTCCATCCGGGCATGGGCCGCAGACGCATCGGCCAGCGCAAAAGTGCTGTCCATCACCGGCGCAATGCGCCCGGCGTCGAGCAGCGGCCAGGCATGGGCCAGCAGGTCCTCGGCGATCCGCGCCTTGGCCAGGACGCTCTGCGGGCGCAGGGTGCTGCCGGTGATGGTCAGCCGACGCACCATCATCGGCGCGAAGTTGATCTTGGCAACCGGCCCCTGCAGGAAGGCGATCTGCACCAGGCGGCCATCCTCGGCCAGCGACTTGAGGTTCTTCTCGATATACTCGCCGCCCACCATATCGAGGATCAGGTCCGCGCCGCCCTCGGCCTGCATCAGCTTGACGAAATCGGCGGTCTTGTAATTGATCGCCATCTCGGCGCCGAGATCGGTGCAGGCCTTGCACTTCTCCTCACTGCCGGCGGTGGCGAAGACCCGCGCGCCGAAGGCATGGGCCAGCTGGATCGCCGTCGTGCCGATCCCGGACGAGCCGCCGTGCACGAGGAACCGCTCTCCGGCCTGCAGGCGGCCGCGGGTAAAGACGTTGGACCAGACGGTGAAATAGGTCTCGGGCAGGCAGGCGGCCTCGCGCAGGCTCAGGCCCTTCGGCACCGGCAGGCAATGCGCGGCGGGGGTCGCGACATATTCGGCATAGCCGCCGCCGGGGAGCAGCGCGCAGACCATGTCGCCCACCTTCAGCGTATCGACACCATAGCCCAGCGCCACCACCTCACCCGAGCATTCCAGCCCCGGCAGGTCGCTGGCATCGGGCGGCGGCGCGTAGGAACCGGCGCGTTGCAGCGCATCCGGGCGGTTTACCCCGGCCCAGGCGACACGGATCACCACCTGGCCATGCCCCGGCTGCGGCACCGGCCGCGTGGTGACTTTCAGCACTTCCGGCCCACCCGGCTGGCTGATCTCCACGGCGCGCATCGTATCGCTCATCTGCTTTCCCCCTTGGCTGCGTGGCGGCACTCTGGCCGATCGACCGGACATGTGCAATGTGCCCCGCCACCGGGCGGAACCGGAATTCGTCACGAATTCCGGACCGAAATCCGTGACGGATTTCGGCGCCTCAGCCCCGCGGCGCGCTGCGGCCGGGATAGCCGGCGGTGCGGTCCGCCGCCGGCGGGCGGATCTGTCCCAGCACCCAGTTCGGCAGCGCCAGCATCGGCTTCAGCAACGGATTGGCATTGGCCGAGGCCTTGAGCTTCTCGATCCGCATCACGTCCTCGATCCGCCGGTCGAGGAAATCCCAGGTCGCCACGCTGCCCTCGCTGGTATCACCCAGCCAGTAGAGCAGCGTCGAGGAATAGACCCCCGCCAGCGTCGCACGCTTGGTGTACCAGTTGTAATCCTGCGAACTGTCGCCCAGCGCGGTCCAGATCGCATCGACCGTCTGCCAGATCGCCCGCGCGCCTTCGGCCGCGTGCTGCGGCAGCGCGAAGAGCGTCACCGCGCGGCGCACCACCTCGCGGTCGCCGGCCGCCTCGATCCGCCAGCGCACCGCCGCCGCGACCCGGTCGCGGAACCGCATGGCCGCCAGGTCCTCGGCCGCGATCCGGTCGAGCATCGCCCGGTCGCCGCGCGCATGCGCCGCCAGCGCCAGATCCAGCGCGCCGCGTGGGCAGACCGCCCGCGCCAGCGCGGGGTCGGTGCCAGAATCGGCCACGGCGGCGGCGAAAGTCGCCTCGCTCCAGCCGTCGAAGGGCACGTGGGGAAGCGCGGCCCCCAGCAGGGCCTCGCGGATGTCGTCATATGTCGCGGTCATGGAACAGCCTCCGGTGAGGACCGAATGCGGCGCTGGACAAGCAGCCCCTGCCTTGCTATAGGACCACGTCCTGCAAATCCTTGCAACTCAACTTAGAAAGGTGGTGAAAACCACATGCAGGTAAGTGTTCGCGACAATAACGTCGATCAGGCGCTCCGCGCCCTGAAGAAGAAGCTGCAGCGTGAGGGCGTCTTTCGCGAGATGAAACTCAAGCAGCATTTCGAGAAGCCTTCCGAAAAGAAGGCTCGCGAGAAGGCTGAAGCGATCCGCCGCGCCCGGAAACTGGCACGGAAGAAAGCACAGCGCGAAGGGATGATGTAAGTCTCCCTGCGGCTTTGCCGAATGCTGTTGACGACCCCCGTGGCAGCCGCCATCGGGGGTTTGTCGTTTCTGGGGGTCAGGCCGTGCCCAGCCAGGCCTTCGCCGCGTCAAAGCTGTCGGCCGGGAACCACCGCGCCTCCTTGCGCAGGATCCGCTTGCCCACCTCCTGCGCCATGCGCTGCCAGCCGGCATCGCCGACGATGGCCGCCTTCTCGACCAGCCCGACATGGTCGCGCACCAGCTTCAGGTGGTCACCTATCGCGCCCAGCCCCTGCCAGCCGTCGAACTCGCGCAGGTCGAGCAGCAGGCGGAACCCTTCGTTCCGGCGGACGAAGGCGTCGATGTCGCCGCCCTCCTCGGCATAGGCCTTGCTGTCGAGCTTGCCGATCAGCTTGAGATGCAGCACCCCGTTGCCGAGATCGGTCTGGTGGATGCTCCCGAGCGACTCTTCCAGCCAGCGCCGCGCCTCGTCTTCCTGGCCGGCGTCGAAGGTCATCACCGGGCAGGGCATCAGCACCGAAAAGGCGCGGATCGCATGGCGCAGGCCCTTGGCCGCGCCCACCACCGCCACGCGGTCGAAGCCGCGCCAGTGCTTCAGCCCCATGCGCGCGTCCTCGACCATCGCCCCGAAGGTATAGTCCGAAACCTTCGCGTCGAAGACCGCCAGCATCCGCACATGTTCGCTGGTCGCAATCGCCTCGTCGAGCGCGGGCACCAGGATGTCCTTGTAGTCGGCGGCGGTGACAGGCGCGGAAATCCGCACCTCGAGCACGCTGTCGTTGCGCCGGATTTCGATCATCTTCAGCCCTCCACAGAGTCTATGAAGGGCATATGGGGATCGCGCGCGCCCTTGCCGAGGCCCGCGCCCCGCATCGGCGGGCGATGGCCGATCCGCTCAGCCGCGCAGGTCGGCGAGGATCATCTCGCTGGCCTTCTCGGCGATCATGATGGTGGGCGAGTTGGTGTTGCCCGAGGTGATCGTCGGCATCACGCTGGCATCGGCGACCCGCAGCCCGTCCATGCCGCGCAGCCGCAGCCGCGCGTCCAGCGGCGCATCGTCGTCGGCCCCCATGCGCACCGTGCCCACCGGGTGGAAGATCGTCGTGCCGATATCCCCCGCCGCGCGGGCCAGATCGCCGTCCTCGGTGATCGCGTCGCCTGGGCGCATCTCCTGCGGCGCATAGCGCGCCATCGGGGTCTGCGCCATGATCGCCCGCGCCTGCCGGATCGCCGCCACCGCCACCGCGCGGTCACCCTCGGTGCTGAGGTAGTTCGGCGCGATCTCGGGCGCGGCCCCGGGATCGGGCGAGACGATGTGGACATACCCGCGCGATTCCGGGCGCAGGTTGCAGACGCTGGCGGTGATTGCCGGGAAGGCATGTAGCGGCTGCCCGAAGGCATCCAGCGACAGCGGTTGCACGTGGTATTCAAGGTCGGGCGTCGCCAGGTCCGGCCGCGACTTCGAGAAGGCCCCCAGCTGGCTTGGCGCCATCGACATCGGCCCGGACCGCTTCAGCGCGTATTCCAACCCGATCATCACCTTGCCGATCAGCGAATTGGCCAGCGTGTTCAGCGTCCGCGCCCCCGTCAGCCGCCAGGCGCAGCGCAGTTGCAGGTGGTCCTGCAGGTTGCCGCCGACCCCCGGCGACTCGTTGCGCACCGCGATGCCGTGCCGCTGCAACAGCGCGCCAGGCCCGATGCCCGACAATTGCAGGATCTGCGGCGACCCGATCGCCCCCGCCGCCAGGATCACCTCGCGCCCGGCCCGCGCGGTCTTGAGCTGGCCGTTCTGGCGGTATTCCACCCCGACGACGCTGCCGCCCTCGATCAGCAGGCGCGTGGTATGGGCGTGGGTCTCGACCGTCAGGTGATCCTTGTCCGCCGGCCCGAGGAAGGCGCGCGCGGTGTTCAGCCGCCAGCCCCGGCGCTGGTTCACCTTGAAATAGCCGACCCCCTCGTTGTTGCCGGTGTTGAAATCGGCGGTGCGCGGCAGCCCCGCCGCCTCGGCCGCCTCGATCCAGTGATCCAGCACGTCCCAGTGCAGGCGCTGGTTGTCGACATGCCATTCGCCGCCTTCGCCATGCATCTTGGACGCGCCGTCGACATAGTTCTCACTCCGCTTGAACAGCGGCAGTACGTCGTCCCAGCCCCAGCCCGGCAGGCCCATCTGCCGCCAGCCGTCGTAATCCGCCGCTTGCCCGCGCAGGTAGAGCATCCCGTTGATCGAGGAACAGCCGCCCAGAACCTTGCCGCGCGGATAGATCAGGCTGCGCCCGTTCAGCCCCTTGTCCGGCGCGGTGCGGAACATCCAGTCGGTGCGCGGGTTGCCGATGCAATAGAGATAGCCCATCGGGATATGCACCCAATGGTAATTGTCACGCCCCCCGGCCTCGAGCAGCAGCACCCGGTGCCCCGCCCGGCTCAGCCGGTTGGCCAGCACGCATCCGGCGCTGCCCGCGCCCACCACGATGAAATCGGCCTGCATCGAAGATCCTCCCCAAGGGTCAGCCTAACAGCGCAATGGGGAAAGGCAACGCTCGCTCAGAGCGGCAGCGCCGTGGTGCGGAACACCGTGCGCAGGGCAAAGCTCGACTGCATCTGCGCGACGCCCGGCAGCCGCGACAGGTGCTGGCGGTGGATGCGGGCGAAATCCTCGGTGTTCTCGGCCACCACCTTCAGGATGTAATCCGCCGTGCCCGCCATCAGGTGGCACTCCAGAACGTCGGGGATCCGCGTCACCGCCTTCTCGAAGGCGTCCAGCACCTCGTCGGCCTGGCCCTGCAGGGTAATCTCGACGAAAACGGTTGTCGGCACTCCCAGCTTGCGCGCATCCAGCAGGGCGACATAGTCGCGGATATAACCCTCCTGCTCCAGCCGCTGCACCCGCCGGTGACAGGCCGAGGGCGACAGGTTCACCTTTTCGGACAAGTCCGCATTCGACATGCGCCCCCTGAGCTGCAGCGCGGCCAGAATCTTCCGGTCAATTGAATCAAGGGCCATTCCGCGCAAGTCCTTCGCGTGTTCGTTCAGATTTCTCGACGAATATTCGAAGAACTCCCCCAAATGCGAGCGAAACTTTCACAGAAATTGCGGCGCTCAGGCGCGATAGTGAGGCCATAACATCCATACAGGGAGGACGCGGCATGAAGATCGGATGCCCGAAGGAAATCAAGCCCCAGGAATTTCGCGTCGGCATGACGCCTAACGCCGTGCACGAAGCGGTGCAACACGGGCACGAGGTGCTGATCGAGACCGGCGCGGGGGCGGGCGCGGGCTTTGATGACATGGCCTATGTCGCCGCCGGGGCAAAGATCATCAGCACCGCCGCCGAGATATTTGCCGCCGCCGACATGATCGTCAAGGTCAAGGAACCCCAGCCCGCCGAGCGCAAGATGCTGCGCGAGGGGCAGGTTCTCTTCACCTATCTCCACCTCGCCCCCGACCCGGAACAGACCCGCGACCTGCTTGCCTCGGGCGCGACCTGCATCGCCTATGAAACCGTGACCGACCGCAACGGCGGCCTGCCGCTGCTGGCGCCGATGTCCGAGGTGGCGGGCAAGCTCGCCCCGCAGGTCGGCGCCTGGACCCTGCAGAAGGCCAATGGCGGACGCGGCGTGCTGCTCGGCGGCGTGCCGGGCGTCGCGCCGGCGCGGGTCGCGGTGATCGGCGGCGGTGTCGTCGGCACCCATGCGGCCCGTGTCGCGGCGGGCATGGGGGCCGAGGTCACCGTGCTCGACCGCTCGCTGGTGCGGATGCGCTATCTCGACGACATCTTCAGCCGCGACTTCAAGACGATGTATGCCTCGGCCGGCAATATCGCCGAGGTGATCGCCGAGGCCGACATGGTGATCGGCGCGGTGCTGATCCCCGGCGCGGCCGCGCCCAAGCTGATCTCGCGCGCACAGCTGGCGACGATGAAACCCGGCGCGGCGCTGGTCGACGTGGCCATCGACCAGGGCGGCTGCTTCGAGACCTCGAAGCCGACCACCCACAAGGACCCGATCTACGAGGTCGACGGCATCATGCACTACTGCGTCGCCAACATGCCCGGCGCGGTGGCCCGCACCTCGACCATCGCGCTTGGCAATGCGACCATGCCGTTCATGCTGGCCCTCGCCGACAAGGGCTGGAAACAGGCCTGCGCCGACGACCCGCACCTGCTCGAAGGGCTGAACGTCCATGCCGGCAAGCTGACCTACTACGCGGTCGGCAAGGCGCTGGGGATCGACGTCGTCTCGCCCGCTCTGGTCATCAAGGGCTAGACCATCCCGGCCGGCGCGACCCGCTCGTCGCGCCGGATCCGCAGCAGCAGCGGTATGGTCACCGCCAGTGGCACCAGCGCCATCACGAACAGGATGTCGAGCACCCTCTCGGCCCCCAGCCGGGTGATCATCAGCGCCCCAACGGCGGGCCCGGCGGCGGCGGCCAGCAGCATCGGCGTCGCCAGCAGCCCCATCAGCCGCGGATAGTCGCGCGGCCCGAAGACCGCCAGCGGCACCGCCCCGCGCGCGATCGACCACAGCCCGTTGCCCGCGCCATAGGCGACAATCGCCACCGCAGCCGCGATACCGAACTTCAACCCGGCAAAGCCCAGCGCGAAGAGCGTGACCGAGATGGTCTGCGTCCAGATCGGGTGATGCCGCCCGCGCCCCGCCATCTCGACCACCCGTGCCGCCACCTGCGCCGGTCCGATCAGCGTGCCCAGCGCCACCGCCGCCGCCAGCCCATAGCCACGCGCGCCCAGCAACGGCACGATATGCACCAGCCAGATGCTGGCGATCATCGCCATCAGCGTGCCGGTCACCGCAATCGCCCAGACCCGCGCATCGCGCAGCGGCGGCCGCGCGGCGGGCGCGCCAGGCTCGGGCGGCTCCAGCGCCGGCGGCACGCGCGGCAGCGCGAACCAGCAGAGCGGCAGCGTCAGGCACAGGTGCAGAGCCGCATATCCAAAGCAGGCACCCCGCCAGCCCACCGTCTCGACCGCCCAGGCCGAGATCGGCCAGCAGACCGTGCTGGCAAATCCGCCCCAGAGCGTCAGCGCCGTGATCGCCCCGCGGGCATCGCGGCCATAGATCCGCCCCAGCGCCGAGAAGGCCGCGTCATACAGACCCGCGCCCATCCCCAGCCCCATCAGCACCCAGGCCGCCAGGTAGACCGCCACATGCGTCGACAGCCCCATCGTAAGCAGCCCGGCGGCGATCAGGCCCACTCCGCCCGACAGCACCGGCCGCCCGCCATGTACATGGATCAGCGCGCCGATCCGGCGCGCGGCCAGGCCCGAGGCCAGCATGCCCAGCGTCATGCCTCCGGTGACCAGCGCCGGGCGCCATCCGGTATCTCGGGAAATCTCGGGCGCGATCACCGAGAGCAGGTAATAGCTGCTGCCCCAGGTAAAGATCTGCACCACACCCAGCGCACTCACCGTGCGCGTGCGCTCCGAAAGCATCAGGCAGCCCTCTGCCCTGAATGCTTCATCCGGTCACGCGGTCCCTGCCCTGTGGCGGCCACGTCCTGTCTCCCCCAAGGGTGCTTCGGGGCGCAGACTAGCCAGCGCCCCGTACAAAGACCAGACGGTCAGGCCGACTTTCGCACCTCGACCTGGTGCGGATAGGGGATCGAGATTCCATTGGCGTCAAAGGCTTCCTTCACCGCCTTGGTCATGGCGAATTTCAGCTCCCAGTAATCCGCAGCCTTGCACCAGAGCCGCGCGGTCAGATCGACCGAGCTTTCGCCGAGGTTGGTGAGCCGCACCCAGGGTTCGGGATCCGCCAGCACGCGCTCGTCCCCCTTCGCCAGGTCAAGGATCAGCCCCATCGCCTTGTCCGGGTCGTCGTCATAGTCGATGCCGAAGACCAGGTCGACGCGGCGCGTCTCGTGGTGCGAGAAGTTGCGGATCGTCTGTCCCCAGACCTGCCCGTTGGGCACCACGATCTGCACGTTGTCTGGCGTCGCCATCTCGGTGAAGAACAGGTTGAGATCCTTCACCGTCCCGCTGGTGCCGCCGATGTCGACATACTGGCCGATGCGGAAGGGGCGGAACAGGATCAGCATGAACCCGGCGGCCAGGTCGCTCAGCGTGCCCTGCAGCGCCAGGCCGATGGCCAGCGTCGCCGCGCCCAGCATGGCAACCAGGCTGGTGGCCTCGATCCCGAAGAGGTTGAGCACCGCGACCAGCACGATCAGCAGGATCAGCCAGCGCACGATAGAGGCGGCGAACCCGCCCAAAGTAGGGTCTATGCGGGGATTGTTGGTCATGCGGTTGTGCACGAAGCGCGATACCGCGCCGGCAATCATCCATCCGACGACCAGAACGATCAGGGCCTTCACACCGTTGATCACCAGCGGTGCATATACCCCGACTTCAGCAATTATCTCGTCCATCCTGTCCCCCTAACGCACAAGTTCGTCTTCGGTTCCGAAAAAAGTTTCGGGGGCCGTCGCTGCGGCCCCCGGCAGGCAGTTCAGTCGCGCGATCAGCGGTTCTTCAGCGCGTCGCGGATCTCGATCAGCAGGTCGACCTCGCTCGGCCCCTTGGGCGCCTCGGGCTTGGCCTCTTCCTTCTTGGCCGCGGCATCCTTCACCTTGTTCACACCCTTCACCAGCATGAACACGACCCAGGCCACGATCAGGAAGTTGATGACCGCCATCAGGAAGGCGCCATAGGCAAAGACCGCCGCCCCCGCCTCGCGCGCCTGCTCCAGGCTGGCGCCCGCCGGAACCTCGCCGGACAGCACGAAATAGTTGTTCGTGAAATCGACGCCGCCGGTGAACAGACCGATGATCGGGTTGATGATATCCCCGACCAGCGAGGTGACGATCGCGGTGAAGGCCGCGCCGATGATGATCCCGACGGCCATGTCCATGACATTGCCGCGCGCAATGAAATCTCTGAATTCCTTGATCATTCCTGTTTTCCTGCTCCTGTGACACCGCCTTGCGGTGTTCGCGCCTCAACATATGCCGGTGCGCCCGCGCACCGAGGTTGCCCTGTTTTATCGAGGAAAGCCAATTACGTTAACCCTACCTCTTCCGTAACGGAGATCCGAACCGAAATGCTCGACCAGTCCCCCGTCACCATCATGCAAAAATGGCCCGCGAAAGATCCCGGGCTGATTCAACTTTACTCCTTTCCGACGCCGAATGGAGTGAAAATTTCCATCGCGCTGGAAGAGCTCGGCCTGCCCTACGAGGCGCATAAGGTCACGCTTGCCGACAGCGATGTGAAAAGCCCCGAGTTCCTCTCGCTGAACCCCAACAACAAGATCCCGGCGATCATCGACCCGAACGGCCCCGACGAAACGCCCATCGGCCTGTTCGAAAGCGGCGCGATCCTGATCTATCTGGCCGACAAGGCCGGCAAGCTGATCGGCCGCACCGCCGCCGAGCGCTACAAGACCATCCAATGGGTCATGTTCCAGATGGCCGGTGTCGGCCCGATGTTCGGCCAGATGGGCTATTTCGTGAAATTCGCCGGTGCCGAGATCGAAGACCCCCGCCCGCGCGAGCGCTACATCGCCGAGGCCAAACGCCTGCTCGCCGTTCTCGAAAAGCAGCTCGACGGCAAGGAGTGGATCACCGGCGAATACTCCATCGCCGATATCGCCATCGCCCCCTGGCTGCGCAGCCTCGATTTCTACGGCGCGCGCGAGCTGGTCGGCTGGTATGACCACCCCAACCTCGTCGCCTATCTCGACCGCTTCCTCGCCCGCCCCGCGGTGCAGAAGGGGCTGAACATCCCGGCGCGCGACTGATCGCGGGCTTGCCATCCACCCCGCCTTGCCGGTTATGATAGTCCCGGAGCGGCCCCGCCGCTCCGGGACCGCTCGCACCTACGGAGACCGATGGCCGCACTGACCCACCTGCAATCGCTCTACGAGGACGACACGCCCGAAGCGCATCGCTTCCGTTACGGGCTGCTGGGCTTCGACATCGCGACGGTGATGTTCGTCATTGGCACCTCCTTCTTCCCCCATACCGACGTTATCGAGGCCATGGACGCCGTTCTCGGAGCGCTGATCCTGTCGGACTTCGCCTTCCGGTTCTGGATCGAGAAGCGCAAGAAGCGGTTCTTCCTGCGGCTGACCAGCTGGGCCGACATCGTCGCGATGGTCTCCTTCCTCGCGCCGATTGCCGGCGAGGGCTTTGGATTCCTGCGGATCCTGCGCACCCTGCGGCTGCTGCACACCTACGAACTGCTCGCCCGCCTGCGCCAGGATTTCGCCTATTTCCGCAGGCACGAAGAGGTGGTGCTGGCCACCGTCAATCTCTTCGTCTTCCTCTTCGTGATGACCGGGCTGATCTATGCGCTGCAATACGGCGTCAACCCGCAGATCGCGAATTATGCCGATGCGCTCTATTTCACGGTGACCACGCTCACCACCACCGGCTTTGGCGATATCACCCTGACCGGCACTTCGGGGCGGATGCTCTCGGTCGGGGTGATGATCGTCGGCGTCACCCTGTTCCTGCGGCTGGCCACCGTGCTGTTCCGCCCGACCAAGGTGCGTCAGGAATGCGAGACCTGCGGGCTGATGCTGCACGACCCCGACGCCGTGCATTGCAAGCACTGCGGCGAGACGATCCGGATCAAGACCGAGGGCGTGGTCTAGCCACTTGCGCCGCGCCGGGCAAGCGCCGGCCCGTGGGATGGCGCTGCTGCGGTTGAGGTCTGCGTTTTATTCCTGCCACGAACAGATGACTCTGTACGCGGTGCGCCGGTGCAAAAGCGCCAGCCCGCCGGGACGGGCCGGCGCTCGCCCGGCGCCTTCGGCTTGTTCCGGGCGGTGGTGCGGGGATCTTGGGCACCGTCCGGCGCCGGACGCGGCCGCCCGGCGCTTCGCGCGTTCGACGCTCAGGGTGTCCACTGGACACCCTGCCGGGCATGGCCCGGACCGCGTCTCACCCCTTCATACCATCCCAGAAGGACTTGACCGTCGAGAAGAACGACTTGCTCTCCGGGTTGTTGTCCTCCGAAAGCTCGTCGAACTCCCGCAGGATCTCCTTCTGGCGCGAGGTCAGGTTGACCGGGGTCTCGACCGCCAGCTCGATGAACATGTCACCAAGCGCACCGCCGCGCAGCGCCGGCATACCCTTGCCGCGCAGGCGCATCTGCCGGCCCGACTGGCTGCCCGCCGGGATCTGCACCCTTGCGCGCCCGCCGTCGATGGTCGGCACCTCGATGGCACCGCCCAGCGCCGCCTTCGACATGCTCACCGGCACGCGGCAATGCAGGTTGGTGCCGTCACGGCCGAACAGCTCGTGCTGCTCCACCTCGACGAAGATGTAGAGATCGCCCGGCGGTCCGCCGCGCATCCCCGCCTCACCCTCGCCGGCCAGCCGGATGCGGGTGCCCGTCTCCACCCCGGCCGGGATGTTGACGTTCAGCGCCCGGTCCTTTTCGACCCGGCCTGCACCATGGCACGACTTGCAGGGGTTCTTGATGATCTGGCCCAGGCCCGAACAGGTCGGGCAAGTCCGCTCGACCGTGAAGAAGCCCTGCTGCGCCCGCACCTTGCCCATGCCCGAACAGGTCGGGCAGGTGGTCGGCTCGGCACCGCCCTCGGCACCGGACCCGTTGCACGAGGAACAGGCCACGGCCGTCGGCACGTTGATCGTCTTCTGCACGCCGTTGAAGGAATCCTCCAGCGTCACCCGCAGGTTATAGCGCAGGTCCGACCCGCGCGCCGCGCGGCGTCCGCCCTGGCGCTGGCCGCCCATGAAATCGCCGAAGAGATCGTCGAACACGTCCGAGAAGGCCGAGGAGAAGTCGCCGCCATGCCGCGCCCCGCGGCCACCGCCGCCCATCCCGCCCTCGAAGGCCGCGTGACCGAAGCGGTCATAGGCCGCCTTCTTGTCGGCGTCCTTCAGCACCTCGTAGGCCTCGTTGGCCTCCTTGAACTGGGCTTCGGCTTCGGGGTTGTCCGCGTTGCGGTCGGGGTGCAGCTCCTTGGCCTTGCCCCGGTAGGCCTTCTTTATTTCTTCCGCAGAGGCCCCCCGGGACACGCCAAGCACGTCGTAGAAATCACGCTTAGACATCGTTTATCCCTTTCTCCGGAAACGCAGGGGGCCGGCCCGGTTATCGGGCCGACCCACCGCCTGTTCCCGCTGGGCCTCAGGCACGCTTGTTGTCGTCGAGGTCTTCGAAGTCGGCATCGACGATGTCGTCGTCGTCACCGCCGCGCATGTCCGCGGCCGGCGGCTCGTCGCCATCTTCCTGGCTGGCCTTGTAGATGGCTTCGCCAAGCTTCATCGCGGCCTCGGTCACGTTCTGGATGCCGGACTTGATCTTCTCGACCTTGCCCGATTCCATCTCGTCACGCAGCGCGGCGATGGCCAGTTCGATCGCCTCGATGGTGGTCGGGTCGACCTTGTCGGAATGCTCCTCCATCGACTTCTCGGTCGAATGGATGAGGCTTTCCGCATGGTTCTTCGCCTCGATGAGTTCGCGGCGGGCCTTGTCGGCCTCTGCGTTCTCCTCGGCGTCCTTGACCATCTTGTCGATGTCCTCGTCCGAGAGGCCACCCGATGCCTGGATGGTGATCTTCTGCTCCTTGCCGGTGCCCTTGTCCTTGGCACTGACCGACACGATGCCGTTGGCGTCGATGTCGAAGGTCACCTCGATCTGCGGCATGCCGCGCGGTGCCGGCGGGATGCTCTCCAGGTTGAACTGGCCCAGCAGCTTGTTGTCCGCCGCCATCTCGCGCTCGCCCTGGAAGACGCGGATGGTCACCGCGTTCTGGTTGTCCTCGGCGGTCGAGAAGATCTGGCTCTTCTTGGTCGGGATCGTGGTGTTGCGGTCGATCAGGCGGGTGAACACGCCACCCAGCGTCTCGATGCCCAGCGACAGCGGGGTCACGTCCAGCAGCACGACGTCCTTGACGTCACCCTGCAGCACGCCGGCCTGGATCGCGGCGCCCATGGCGACCACCTCGTCCGGGTTAACACCCTTGTGCGGCTCCTTGCCGAAGAACTTGGTGACTTCCTCGATCACTTTCGGCATCCGGGTCATACCGCCGACAAGCACCACCTCGTCCACGTCAGCCGCGGTCAGACCGGCATCCTTGAGCGCGGCCTGGCAGGGCTTGAGCGAGGCCTTGATGAGATCCATCACCAGGCTTTCCAGCTTGGCACGGGTGAGCTTCATCACCAGGTGCAGCGGCTGGCCGGCCTTCGGGTCCATCGAGATGAACGGCTGGTTGATCTCGGTCTGGGACGAGGACGACAGTTCGATCTTGGCCTTTTCGGCGGCCTCCTTCAGACGCTGCAGCGCCATCTTGTCCTTGCGCAGGTCGACGCCATGCTCCTTCTGGAACTCCTCGGCGAGGTAGTTGACGATGCGCATGTCGAAGTCTTCACCGCCGAGGAAGGTGTCCCCATTGGTCGATTTCACTTCGAACAGGCCGTCGTCGATTTCCAGGATGGTGATGTCGAAGGTGCCGCCGCCGAGGTCATAGACCGCGATGGTCTCGCTCTCCTTCTTGTCCAGGCCATAGGCCAGGGCGGCCGCAGTCGGCTCGTTGATGATGCGCAGCACTTCGAGGCCGGCGATCTTGCCGGCGTCCTTGGTGGCCTGACGCTGGGCGTCGTTGAAATACGCGGGCACGGTGATGACGGCCTGCGTCACGTCCTCGCCGAGATACGACTCGGCGGTTTCCTTCATCTTGCCGAGGATGAAGGCCGAGATCTGGCTCGGGGAATACTTCTCGCCATGGGCCTCGACCCATGCGTCGCCGTTACCGCCGTCGATGACGGTATAGGGCAGGTTCTTCTTGTCCTTGGCGAGGTGCGAATCGTCGATCCGGCGGCCGATCAGGCGCTTGACGCCGAAGACGGTATTGGTCGGATTGGTGACGGCCTGGCGTTTCGCCGGCTGGCCGACAAGGCGTTCGTCGTCCGTGAAGGCGACGATGGAGGGCGTGGTGCGTGCGCCTTCCGAGTTCTCGATCACGCGGGGCTGGCTGCCGTCCATGATGGCGACGCAGCTGTTGGTCGTCCCGAGGTCGATACCGATGACTTTACCCATTGTTTGATCCCTTCCAATTAAGGCGATTTTCTGGACGCCGACCCGTTGCGGCATCGGCAAACCCATCCCGGAGCAGCAAGGCACGTGCCCTGCCTACCGGGCTTCGACGGGTATATAAGGAGGGGGTCCGGAGGCCGCAAGCCGCTCACAAAGGCGAGATCGGCAAAAATGTCGCTTTGGTGTCTCTGGAACACCCCTGTGCCGGTCTCGGCAACCGCCGCGGAATATTCCGGCGGCCCCTTGCATTGCGCCGCATTTGCCCGATCCTGCCGCCCATGCCCGACCTTGACCTCAACGGTGTCCTGATCCGCCCGCAAACGCTCGACCGCTCCGCGCAGGTGCAGCTGGTCGAGGTGCTGCGCGCCGTCGCCACCGCAGCGCCGCCCTATGCGCCGGATACGCCCTACGGCAAGCCGATGAGCGTGCGCATGACCTCGGCGGGCCGCTTCGGCTGGTATTCCGACCGCACCGGCTATCGCTATGTCGACCGTCACCCCTCGGGCATGCCCTGGCCAGCGATCCCGCCGCAGGTGCTGGACCTCTGGGAACAG
Organism: Seohaeicola zhoushanensis; assembly: GCF_014656415.1. Classification (GTDB taxonomy): domain Bacteria; phylum Pseudomonadota; class Alphaproteobacteria; order Rhodobacterales; family Rhodobacteraceae; genus Seohaeicola_A; species Seohaeicola_A zhoushanensis. The sequence goes on from NZ_BNCJ01000001.1 coordinate 170,106, forward strand.
GTCACCGGCCTGACCCGCACGCCCGACTGCTGCCTCGTCAACTTCTACGGCGAGGGCGCGCGGATGGGCCTGCACCAGGACAAGGACGAGGCCGATTTCTCCTGGCCGGTGCTTTCCATCAGCCTCGGTGACGAGGGTCTGTTCCGCGTCGGCGGCACCCGGCGAAGCGACCCTACGCGGTCGATCTGGCTCAAATCCGGCGATGTCGCCCTGCTTGGCGGCGCGGCGCGGCTGGCCTATCACGGGGTCGACCGCATCCGCTTCGGCTCCTCCGACCTGCTGCCCCGTGGCGGGCGGATCAACCTGACCCTGCGCGTTGTCACCTAGCCGGGGTTAACACCGCCCCCGCCGCCCGCTAATGCTGGGCACAGGAAACCCCGGAGCCGCCATGATCATCACCCGCCTGCACGGCCGCCTGGGCAACCAGATGTTCCAATACGCCGCCGGCCGCGCCCTGGCCGAACGGCTCTGCACCGGCGTGGCGCTCGATTCCCGCGGCGCGGTTGCGCGGAACGAAGGCGTGCTCACCCGCGTCTTCGACCTGCCGCTCGCCAAGCCCGACCGCCTGCCGCCCGACCGCCGCGAGGCGCCGCTGCGCTACCTGCTCTGGCGCTTTGCAGGCCTGCCGCCAAGGATTCACCGCGAACGGGGCCTCGGCTACAACCCAGCCTTCGAGACCTGGGAGGACGGCAGCTACCTGCACGGCTACTGGCAGTCGGAACGCTATTTCGCCGCCCATGCCGACACTATCCGGGCCGATTTCGCCTTCCCAGCGCTCCGCGACCCGCGCAACGCCGAGATGGCGGCACGCATCGCCTCGGGCCTCTCGATCTCGCTGCACGTCCGGCGCGGCGACTACCTGACCACCGGCGCGCATGGCACCTGCGACGCCGCCTATTACAACGCGGCCCTGGCCCATATCCTCGAGGGGCTGGATGGCACCCCCACGGTCTTCGTCTTCTCCGACGACCCCGCCTGGGCGCGCGACAACCTGCCCCTGCCCTGCGAGCGCGTGGTGGTCGATTTCAACGGCCCCGAGGCCGATTACGAGGACATGCGCCTGATGTCGCTGTGCCGGCACAACATCATCGCCAATTCGTCCTTCTCGTGGTGGGCCGCCTGGCTGAACGCCAACCCGGACAGGCGCGTTGCCGCGCCCGCCCGCTGGTTCGCCGATCCGAAACTGTCCAACCCCGACCTGCTGCCGCAGGGCTGGACTGCCATCTGAGGCGCTCAGCGCATCCGGATGCCGTTGGCCATGACATGGCCTTCGCCGGTCAGTTCGATATGCGACTTCAGCACATCCTCGCCCAGCTCCGGCGCGGGCTTGGCCATCATGCCGATCCCCATGCGCGCGCCCATCGCCTCGTCATCGCTCAGCGCGCCGATGCCCGTCAGCCGGTCGATCAGCGTATTTGCCCCTTTCAGGGTCATGTCCAGCGTTCCGGTCGGCTTGGGAAAGCCCTTGAAGGTCTCGAGATCCGTATTGTCGAAGGTGGCCTCGCCCGACCCGGTCAGCGATGCGCCGGCCGCCTCCAGCGTGAAGTCCTTCAGCGTAACCGCGTGCAGTTCGCCTGGCACCTCGCCCGCCTCCATGCTCGCTCCGACGGTCATGAAGTCGAGCCAGTCGAGATAGCTCTTCACCTGCGCCGTCAGGTCGAGCCGCAGCGTCGCCGGGTCGCGCGGAATAGTCATGCCGGGGTCGATCAGGCCCCAGAGCATGTCGCCCACCGTCAGCCCGGTCACATCCACCGAGATCGCCGCCTCCTGCAACTGCTCGCCCGCCGAGATCGGCAGCACGAAGCGGCCCGCGGTGCTTTCGGCAGCGAACTCCAGGTCCAGCGGCATCACCTCGGGCATGTAGGCGCGCACCTTGGCGTCCTTGCCGGTGCCCTCCATCGACACCCCGTCCCGGTCGAGCGACATGCCGAAGGTGTAGAGTCCAAAGCTGTTGTGCTGCTCCTGCACCCGCTCGCCGTCGATCCTGATCGACTGCTGCGTCTCGTAGCCCTGCATCTCGGACGCGACATGCCCCTTCAGCCCGTCGCGGATCGCCGCCGCGAGGTTCAGCACATCCATCCCGTTGCGCGGCAGGTCGAGCGCGTAGGTCGCCGAGGCCCCGGAAATCTTCGCGGTGGACTCTATGTTTGCGTTGCCCGGCCCGACATAGTTCATCACCATGTCCTGCGTGGCATATTGCGTGCGGCCGGTCAGCGAGACGACCTTGTCGACCACCACACGCTGTTCCGAGGTGAAATCGGTCATCGTCACGCTGATCTCGGCCTCCGCGGCCTCGACCTCGGGAATCTCCAGGTCGGTCACCGTCACCGTCATCGACCCGACCGAAGACGTGTAGGTCACGTCCCCGGGCTGGCCCGAGGCAACGATAACCATCCCATCGTGCCCCAGAACGCCGGTGCCGGCCATCCGCGGCTTGTCCATCGGCTCCACCGCGAAATGTATGGCGAAGTCCTGCGGGATCACCACCGCAACCGTGCCATCACCCTGTTCGACCAGGTCGAAGCCCGACTGCGTCAGGCTCACCCGGCCCGCGTCCATCGGCAGCCCCCAATGCATCGTAAGCTCGCCCACCTTCAGCTTATTGCCGCTGCGCGCGGTCTCGACGCTGAGAGAGCCGCCGAAAGCCCCTGCATAGGCCCTGATATTCTGCCAGACGTCATCGGCCGTGACATCGGCCCGCACGGCGCCAGCGGCAAACAGGGTGACAAGGGCGGTCGAGGCGGCGAGGGAAAAACGCGACATGGGCAACCTTTGCATGAGTATCCGAATGCCGCCCAGCCTAACCGCCCCTCCGGCCTTTGGCGAGGGGAAGCCGTCAGTCCGCCAGCAGCAGGCCCAGCCGGCGGATGCCTTCCTCGATGGTCTCCTCGTCCGCCAGCGAGAAGCTGAGGCGCAGGTTGTTGCCCTGCGATCCGTCGGCATAGAAGGCCCGGCCCGGAACGAAGGCCACGCGCTGGGTCTTCAGCGACTTGGCCAGCAGCTCGGCCCCGTCCATGTGCTCGGGCACCGTCAGCCAGACGAACATGCCGCCCTCGGGGCTGGTCCAACTCACACCCTCGGGCATGTAGCGTTCCAGCGCCGCCAGCATGTGGTCGCGCCGCTCGGAATAGACCCTGCGCAGCATCGCGACGTGGTCGTCGAAGACATTGCGCGCCACCCGGTCGATCACCGCCTGGTTCATCGTCGAGGTATGCAGGTCGCCCGCCTGCTTGATCAGCACCATCTGGCTGATCGCCTTCTGCGAGCCGCAGACCCAGCCAATCCGCAGACCCGGCGCCAGCGACTTGGAGAAACTGCCGCAATAGAGCGTGCGGCACTCCTCGATATCGCCCTTGCGCGCGATCTCCAGCGCCAGGATCGGCGGGATCGCCTCGCCGTCGAACCGCAGCGCCTGGTAGGCCGCGTCCTCGATCACCGCCATGTCCAGCTCGTCCGCCAGGTCCAGCACCCTCTCGCGCGCGGCGCGGTTCATCGTGCGCCCGGTGGGGTTGGCGAAATCGACCGACATATAGGCGAACTTGACCCGGCCACCGGCCGCGGCCGCCGTCTCGGCATAGTCGGCGGCGCTGCGGTTGGTGCCGGGGTCCAGCCGGTCGTAGTTAGGCTCGTAGGCGTTGAAGGCGCCCAGCGCGCCCATGTAGGTCGGCCAGTCGACCAGCGCAGTATCGCCCGGCGACAGCAGCATCTTGCCGAGGTAGTCGAGCGCCTGCTGGCTGCCCGAGGTGATCATGATGTTGTCAGGTGTGCAGGGAATGCCGATGGTCGCCATATGCGCCGCGATCCACTCGCGCAGCGGCAGATAGCCCTCGCTCACCGAATATTGCAGCGCCTCGCCCGCGCCATCCCGGAAGATCTCGGCATAGGCGTCCTGGAAGGCGCTCGCCGGAAACAGCTTGGGGTCGGGGATCCCGCCCGCGAAAGAGATGATGTCGGGCTGCGCCAGCAGCTTCAGCAGCTCGCGGATCTCCGACGCCTTCATCCGGCTGGCCCGGCTGGCGAATACCTGTTCCCAGTTCATGCAGACACTCCTGAGTCCCTTGCGCCCGCCAGCAACCGCATCACCGCAGAAGTGTCAATCATGCTGACTTTTATTTCAGCATTCGTTATCGGCGCATCTTCTGCGCCGCGGTGGCGGATCGGCGAAACATGTACTTAACATACGGAAAATAAGGCATTTCTTCTGTAATCTTGCCGTAAGGAAAGGCTGCTCTTGTTCAGACCGGGTTTCACGTGATGGTTGAACTGGAGGTCAAGCTTGTCCGGAAATTTCTCTTGCCCGACGATTGATTTCGTCTTTCTACAGGATCTCTCCGGCTCTTACACCGACGACCTGCCAATCCTGAAAGCCCAGATCGCGAACGTCATCGCGACGGTCGAAGACATTGATCCATATGCCGATTTCGCCGTGGCGAGCTTCATCGACAAGCCGAACGGCACCTTTGGCGCCTCGGGCGACTACGTCTACCAGACCCACCTGTCGGTGTCCTCCGACAACGCGGCGGTGATCGCCTCGATCAACGCGATGACCACCCGCAGCGGCGCCGACGTCCAGGAGGCGCAACTCGAGGCCCTGATGCAGGTGGCCGTGCGGCAGGACGAGATCGGATACCGCCCGGACACCATGCGGATCGTGATGCTCTCGACCGACTCGGCCTTCCACCAGGCCGGCGACTTCGGCGGAGTTCCCGCGAACAACGGCGACGCGATCCTCGACGGCAACGGCCTGGGCGAGGACTATCCCTCCATCCTGCAGGCGGCATCCGCCCTGGTGGCCGCCCATGTCTTCCCGGTGTTTTCCGTCACCGCCTCGGAAAAGGCCCTGTACGAGACCCTGGTCAGCGACCTTGGCACCGGCGCGGTCGTGGTGCTGAGCTCGAACAGCTCCGACTTCTCCGATGCGGTGAGGCTCGCCATTGCCAAGGCTTGCGGCCACGTCACCCACGAGGGCACCGAGGTCGACGACGATATTACCGGCAGCGGTACCGATGACGGCATCTTCGGGCTGGGCGGCCACGACACCATCGACGGCCTGGGCGGCAGCGATCTGCTGGACGGCGGTTCCGGACACGACAGGCTCTACGGGCGCGGCGGCCGCGACGACCTGCGCGGCGGGTCCGGCAACGACAAGCTGTTCGGCGGATCCGGCAACGACACCCTCAAGGGCGGTCTCGGCGACGACGTGATGACCGGGGGCAAGGGGCGCGACACCTTCGTCGTCAACCCCGATGACGGGAAGGAAATGATCACCGATTTCGAGGATGCCATCGATGTCATCGACCTCTCGGCCTTCCATCGCCACGAGGGCGTCAGCGCGGTCGAGCAGGCCTACAAGGCGGGCAGGTTCGTCGTCCTGACCCTGCCGAACGGAACCGAGGTTCGGCTCAAGGGCTTCTCGCTCGCGAAACTCGGGCTCGAGGACGTGTTGCTGAACCCGGTGGGCGATCCGCCTAGCGCGGTGAACGACACCGCACAGGTCACGGCCGGGCATCTCATCACGATCGACGCCCTGGCCAACGACAGCGACATCGACAACGATCCGATCTCCATCGTCGCCCTGGGCAGTTCGGCCAATGCCACGGTCTCGATCACGGGCGACGGCCGGATCGCCTACCAGGCCGGCTCCGGGTTCTCGGGCACCGACACCTTCACCTACACGATCAGCGACGGCACCTTCACCGCCTCGGCGACGGTCACCGTGACCGTTCTGCCCAACCTGATCGGCGACGATGCCGACAACGTGCTGAACGGCACCGAATTCGACGACATCCTCAAGGGCTTCGGCGGCAACGACACCCTTCGCGGCTTCGGCGGCAATGACCTGATCCTCGGCGGCACCGGCAATGACATCATCGATGGCGGCGCCGGGATGGACACCATCATGGGCGGCGCCGGCAACGACACCATCGTAAGCGGCCCCGCGACGGGGGACGGCACCCTCAATGGCGATACGGTCGACGGCGGCACCGGCAACGACAGGATCACCGGCGGGATCGGCGGCGACACGCTGAAGGGGGGCACGGGCCGCGACACGATCAATGGCGGCGACGGCGACGACACGATTTCGGGCGATGCCGGCAACGATGTTCTGAACGGGGATGATGGCGACGACAAGCTGCACGGGGGCACCGGCAACGACACGATCGACGGCGGCGCGGCCAACGACGCGCTCTGGGGCGACGCGGGCGACGACATCCTGTCCGGCGGCAGTGGCAAGGACGAGATCTATGGCTCCGGCGGCACATCCGGAGGCGTGACCGACAACGACGTCCTGACCGGAGGCGCCGGTGCCGACCAGTTCATCTTCGACATGGCGCTCGACGCCAACCTGACCGGCGACGACCGCATCACCGACTATGACATCACCGAGGATATCCTGGTGCTCGAAGGTGACGTGATGGTGCGGCTGACCGATACGCTGGCCGGGGTCCTGCTGGAACAGACCACCGGCGGCTCTATCCTGGTCGAAAACGTGCTGGCGGTAGACCTGCGGCCCACCATCGACGGTCTGGTCGAGGTGTTCTGACCCCGTCCCTAACCCAGAGCCTTGCGGAACTCGAGAAAGCGCGGGTCGGTCTGCACCCGCGCGTTCATCGCCTCGCGCAGGGCCGCGATCGACTTGAGCGGCCGCATCACGACCTCGAAGGTCTCGATCAGCCCCGCGTCGTCCAGCGTGATGAGGTCGACGCCCACCGCGTCCAGCTCGCCCACCTTGCACTGGAACTCCAGCGCCCAATCCTTGCCCTCGCCCATCACCCGGCGATAGCGGAACTCGGTGAAGACCTTGCCGACATGGCCCAGCACCGCCGCAACCGGCGCGCGGCCGGTCCAGGTGGCCCAGTAGGTCGGCGGCTGGAACCGCACGTCCTCGGCCAGCAAGCCCGCGATCAGCGTGTCGTCGCCTTTGGCGACCACTTCCATCATCCGTGCGATTGTCTCGTGCATCTCGTCCCTCCCCTGTTGCCGTCACCCTCCCCCGCGCACCGCTTTCCCGCAAGGGCGACGTTGCGGCGTCTTGCCCCCGCGCCCCTCTGTCCTTAAGTCGGCGCGATGATCACCTCGACCCCCTACGCGCCGCCCGACGTGCCGCTCGACATCCTGCACCACGATGCGCATCTGCTCGTGGTGAACAAGCCGTCGGGCCTGCTCTCGGTCCCCGGCAAGGGCGAGCACCTGGCCGACTGCCTGATCGAGCGCATCCGCAAGGTCTTTCCCGAGGTGCTTCTGGTCCACCGCCTCGACCGCGACACATCCGGCGTCATGGTCTTCGCGCTGACCCCGCACGCCCAGCGCCACCTCGGCCTCCAGTTCGAGAACCGGCAGACCCGCAAGACCTATGTGGCCCGCCTTTCCGGCCTGTTAGAGCCGAAAACCGGCACCGTCGACCTGCCGCTGATCGTCGACTGGGAGAACCGCCCGCGCCAGATGGTCGACCACGAACGCGGCCGCCCGGCGCAGACCGACTGGAAAGTGCTGCGCCACGAGGAGGGCACCACCCGCGTGCGGCTTTTCCCCAAGACCGGGCGCAGCCACCAGCTGCGGGTGCACATGCTCTCGCTCGGGCACCCGATCCTGGGCGATCCCTTCTATGCCGAAGGCGCCGCGCTCGAGTATCCGCGCATGATGCTGCACTCGGAAGAACTGCGCCTGCGCCACCCCGACGGCGGCGCCTCGCAACGCTTCTTCGCCGCGCCCGAGTTCTGACTCAGCCCTGCAGGCGCACGATAAGCTCTGCCGCGCCGGTCAGCAGCGCGGCGGCCAGCGCAAAGACGCCCAGCGCCAGCGGCCAGCGCAGCCACCCCATGCGCGCCATCGCAGCGGCATAGAGCGGCAGCGCCCCGGCCAGCGTCGCATAGAGATAGACGCCCGAGATATTCCCGAACTGCGCCGAGCGCACCAGCGTCGGCCCGACCACGTGCAGCGCCAGCATCCTGTCGCCCCCGAACGAGCCGAACCAGTCCGCCGACAGCGGATAGATCAGCGCGTGCAGCCCGACGAACAACAAGACCCGCAGCAGCGGATCGCCCAGCAGCACCAGTCCGGGTCCCAACCGCCGCCCCTCGGCCAATGCAGCGAAGAGGAACAGGCTCGCATAGTTGATTACGAAGACCACCGGCAACCCATTCGTCACCACCTGCCGCAGGAACAGCCGCATCGCCTCGCCATTGCCCAGCAGCAGCTCGGCGAATCCCGGAGTGCGCAGCACGAAGACCGCCAGCAGCGGAACCAGCCCAAGCAGGCTCAGCACCAGCACGTTGCGGGCAAAGACCAGGACGGGCAGGTCGAGGCGAAAGAAGCGGTCCATGCCCGCAGTCTCCTCCGCAACCGCGCCGAAAACCAGCCCCGCGGGAAATTTGCGATGCGCTATTGACCTTCCCGTGACTGGAACCATTATCTGGGCTATCGGAACATCCTGCTGGAGGCCGATATGAGCATTCACACACCCATTATCCTGTCCGTCGAAGGCATGACCTGCGCGTCCTGCGTCGGCCGAGTCGATCGCGGTCTGCACAGCGTCGAGGGCCTGTCGGACATCGCCGTCAACCTCGCGTCCGAAACCGCGCGTTTCACCGCAGATACCCCCGAACAGGTCGCGCAAGCCGCGCAAAAGCTTGACGATCTCGGCTATCCCGCCCGCCGCCAGACGGTGACGCTGAACATCGCCTCGATGTCCTGCGCCTCCTGCGTCGGCCGGGTCGACCGGGCGCTGGCCGCGGTGCCGGGCGTGGTCGAGGTCAACGTGAACCTCGCCGCCGAGACGGCGCGAATCACCTATCTCGAAGGCGCCACCGACCCCGCCGCGCTGATGCGCGTCTCGGAAGAGGCGGGCTATCCGGCGACCCTGGCCGAGGCCACCGCCACCCAGGACCGCACCGCCCGCAAGGAGGAAGAGGCCGCCGACCTGCGCCGCCGCGTCCTCATCGCCGCCGCCCTCGCCCTGCCGGTCTTCCTGATGGAGATGGGCGGCCACATGATCCCGGCGGTGCATCACGCCATCGCCATGACCATCGGCCAGCAGGCCAGCTGGCTGATCCAGTTCGCGCTGACCACCGCCGTGCTGCTCGGCCCTGGCCGGCAGTTCTATCTCAAGGGCTTCCCCGCCCTGTTCAAGGGCGCCCCCGACATGAACAGCCTCGTCGCCGTCGGCACCGGGGCGGCCTATCTCTATTCGCTGGTGGCAACCTTCCTGCCCGCCCTCCTGCCCGACGCCGTGCGCGCGGTCTATTACGAGGCCGCGGCAGTGATCGTCGTCCTCATCCTGATCGGCCGCTGGCTGGAAGCCCGCGCCAAGGGCCGCACCGGCGCGGCGATCCAGAAGCTGCTCGGCCTGCAGGCCCATACCGCCCGCGTGCTGAAGAACGGCGAGGCGGTCGAGGTCGAGATCGAAACCCTGCGCACCGGCGACCTGATCCTGGTACGCCCCGGCGAACGCATCGCCGTTGACGGCGAGGTGACCGAGGGCGACAGCCATGTCGACGAAAGCATGATAACGGGCGAGCCGGTGCCGGTTGCCAAGGCGGTTGGCGACCTCGTCACCGGCGGCACCGTGAACGGCGCGGGCAGCCTCACCTTCCGTGCCACCCGCGTCGGCGCCGATACCGTGCTGGCCCAGATCATCCGCATGGTCGAGGACGCGCAGGGCGCGAAACTCCCCATACAGGGTCTGGTTGACCGCATCACGCTGTGGTTCGTGCCCGCCGTCATGGGCCTTGCCCTGCTGACCGTGCTGGCCTGGCTGATCTTCGGCCCCGCGCCGGTTCTGACCAATGCGCTGGTGGCCGGTGTCTCGGTCCTGATCATCGCCTGCCCCTGCGCCATGGGCCTTGCCACCCCCACCTCGATCATGGTCGGCACCGGCCGCGCCGCCGAGATGGGCGTGCTGTTCCGCAAGGGCGATGCCCTGCAGCAGCTGGGCTCCGTCGGCGTCGTCGCGCTCGACAAGACCGGCACCGTGACCGAGGGCCGCCCCGAGCTCACCGACCTGATCCTGGCCGATGGCTTCGAGCGGGCGCAGGTGCTGGCCCTAGTCGCCGCCGTCGAGGCCCGCTCGGAACACCCGATCGCCGAGGCCATCGTGCGCGGCGCCCGCGCCGAGGGGCTGCGCGTGGCCGACGTGTCCGAGTTCACTTCGATCACCGGCTACGGCGTCCGTGCCAAGGTCGACGGGCATGACGTGCTGGTCGGGGCCGACCGGCTGATGACCCGCGAAGACGTCGACGCCACGGCCCTCGCCGGGGCCGAGACCGACCTCGCCCGCCGTGGCCGCACCGCGCTCTTTGCCGCCATCGACGGGCGCATTGCCGCCGTGATCGGCGTCGCCGACCCGGTGAAACCGGCCAGCCGCGCCGCCGTCGCCGCGCTGCACGCCCTCGGGCTCAAGGTCGCCATGATCACCGGCGACAAGCGCGAGACGGCCGAGGCCATCGCGCGGGAAACCGGCATCGACCATGTGATCGCCGGGGTGCTGCCCGACGGCAAGGTCGCGGCGCTCGACGACCTGCGCCAGCATGGCCGCGTCGCCTTTACCGGCGATGGCATCAACGACGCCCCGGCGCTGGCCCATGCCGACGTCGGCATCGCCATCGGCACCGGCACCGACGTCGCCATCGAAAGCGCCGACGTGGTGCTGATGTCGGGCGACCTGCGCGGGGTGGTCAACGCCTTCGCCGTCTCGCGCGCCACCATGCGCAACATCAAGGAGAACCTCGGCTGGGCCTTCGGCTATAACGTCGCGCTGATCCCGGTCGCGGCGGGGGTGCTTTACCCGTCGTTCGGCCTGCTGCTCTCGCCGGTGCTGGCCGCCGGGGCGATGGCGCTCTCCTCGGTCTTCGTGCTCAGCAACGCCCTGCGCCTGCGCCGCCTTGCCCCTGCCATGGACGAGGCCGCGCCCCGGCCTCTTCGGCCCGCCGTCGCCGCCACCGCCCATTAGGAGACCGACATGAACATCAAGGAAGTGTCCGAACGCTCGAACCTGCCGGCCAAGACCATCCGCTACTACGAGGAAATAGGCCTGATCAGACCCAAACGCGCGGAAAACGGCTATCGCGCCTTCCGCGAGTCGGACCTGCACAAGCTCGCCTTCCTCGGCCGCGCGCGCGAGCTGGGGTTCTCGATCGAGGACTGCCGCACCCTGATGGCGCTTTACGAGGACGAGACCCGCGAAAGCGCGCATGTGCGCTCGGTGGCCGAAGAGCACCTCGGGGCAATCGACGCCAAGATCGCCCAGCTGCAATCGATGCGAAAGACGCTGGCCCATCTGGTGCATTGCTGCGCCGGCGACAACCGGCCCGATTGCCCGATCCTCGAGGACCTGGCCACCCACGGCCCGGCCCAACCCGAGCAGGCCGCAAGATAGTTTACATGGATACTATTTCCGGCGATAAGACCCCGCGAGGGGGAAGATCGCCGGACATGATTCAGACCATGACCAGCCAGGGGCCGCGCCGATGAACGCGCGGCTCGGTGACACGACCGGCGGCGAGACCATCGCCTTCGGCGAATTGTCGGCCTCGCTCGGCCTGATGCTGCGCCTGGCCCAGGTGCGGCTGTTCGACGGGTTCTACGAGGATCTCGGCCAGCACGGCCTGAAGCCCGGCGAATTCACCGTGCTCTGGGTGATCGGCCTGAACCCCGAGGCGCGGCAGGGCCTGATCGCCCGCAAGCTGCGCATCAAGCCCGCCCATATGACCAAGCTGGTGCAGCGCGCCGTCGACCGCGGCCTGGTCGAACGCATCATCCCCGAGGAGGACCGCCGCTCGGTCCGCCTGCGCCTGACGCCCGAGGGCGAAGATTTCGTCGCCGCCCGCAAGCCCGATTTCCTCACCCACATCAGCCGCGAGCACAGCCGTCTCACCCCAGACGAGTTGGGCACGCTGATCGCTATCCTGCAAAAGTTCAACGGCCTGGAGCACAGCCCATGATCGACTTCGACAAGATCGTTGCCATCGACATCCACACCCATGCCGAGGAGCCCTGCTGCGGCCACCGCGACGATGGCTATGATGAGTTCCAGGCCGGCATGGCCAAGTATTTCAAGAACCCGGCCGGGGCACAGGGAATGCTCCCTTCGGTGCAGGAGACCGCCGCCTATTACCGCGAGCGCAACATCGCCGCCGTGATCTTCCCGGTCGACGCCGAACGCGAGACCGGCTTTCGCCGCTACTCGAACGAGGAAGTCGCGCAGATCTGCGCCGAGAACGACGATATCCTGATCCCCTTCGCCTCGGTCGACCCCTGGAAGGGCAAGGCCGGCATCCGCGAGATCCGCCGCCTGGTGCGCGATTTCGGCGTGCAGGGGTTCAAGTTCCATCCCACGATGCAGGGCTTCTGGCCCAACGAACACCAGTTCTTCCCGATCTACGACGCGATCCAGGAAGAGGGGAAGATCGCGCTGTTCCACACCGGCCAGACCGGCGTCGGCTCGGGGATGCGGGGCGGCATGGGCATGAAGCTCAAGTATTCCAACCCGATGGCGCTCGACGACGTGGCGGCCGAGTTCCCCGACCTCAAGATCATCCTCGCCCACCCCTCCTTCCCCTGGCAGGAAGAGGCGCTGGCGGTCTGCCAGCACAAGCCCAATGTCTATATCGACCTCAGCGGCTGGAGCCCCAAGTATTTCCCCGAGATCCTGGTGAAATACGCCAATTCGCTGCTGAAGAAGAAGATGCTCTTCGGCTCGGACTGGCCCGCCATCACGCCCGACCGCTGGCTCGCGGATTTCGAGCAGGCCGGCTTCCGCGACGAGGTGAAGCAGCTGATCCTCAAGGACAACGCCCGCCGGCTGCTGGGCGTCTGACGCGCGGCCTGTTCGCGCAGGGTTCAACCGCAGGGTGAAATGGCCTAGGCTGCCCCCGACAACCGGGGGCCGCCGCGATGATCCCGCTGCTCGATACGCACCAGCACCTGCTCTACCGCGACCGGCTCGGCTATGCCTGGGCCGACCGCCATCCGCCGCTGGCCGGGCGCGCCTTCACGCTGGATGACTACCAGTCGCTGGCCGAGGGGCGCGGCATCTCGGCGACGCTGTTCATGGAGGGCGACGCCGACGACTACGTCCGCGAGGCCCGCTTCGCCTCGGCCCTTGCGCGGCAGCCGGGCAGCGGCATCCTGGGCGTGATCGCCTCCTGCCGTCCCGAGGACAAGCCCGCTTTCGACGCCTGGCTGGAAGAGATCGCCGACCTGCCGGTGATCGGCCTGCGCCGCATCCTGCACGAGGCGCCCGACGCGCTGTCGCAGGGGGCGGCGTTCCGCAGCAATATCGCCCGGCTCGGCCCGCGCGACCTGACCTTCGACATCGTCATGCGCGCCGACCAGCTGCCGCTGGCGGCGGCGCTGGCCGATGCCTGCCCGAACACGCGTTTCGTGCTGGATCACTGCGGCGTGCCCGATATAGCCGGCGGCGGGCTCGACCCCTGGCGCGCCCATGTCCGGGACCTGGCCGAACGTGGCAACCTCGTCGCCAAGCTTTCAGGCGTGCTGGCCTATTGCCGGCCCGACAATGCGACCGATGACGCCATCCGTCCCTACGTCAGCCATGTGATCGAATGTTTCGGCCCCGAACGCTGTCTCTGGGGCAGCGACTGGCCGGTGGTCGACACCCGCGCCGGCCTGCCGGACTGGATCGCGGCCTTCCGCCGGCTGATCGCGCCGCTCTCGGAGGACGAGCAGCGCGCCATCTGCAACGGCACCGCCCAGCGCGTCTACGGTGTCACCCTCTGACCACGCCGTTTTCCTGCAAGGAAAACGGGCGGAATTCTCGAAGAATTCCGCCCACCCCCAAGGGTCAGACCTTGGCGATTGCCGCGCATTCCGGCACCGGCGTCAGCACGCGGCCGTCCTTCAGATACTGGCTGAGGTTGTCGCAGACCAGCTCGCCCATCGCCCGGCGCGTCTCATGCGTGGCGCTGCCGACATGCGGCTGCAGCGTCACGTTCTCCATCGCGAAGAGCGCCTCCGGCACCTTCGGCTCGAACTCGAACACGTCGAGCCCCGCGCCGCCCAGCCGGCCCTCCTGCAGCGCCTTGACCAGCGCGGTCTCGTCCACCACAGACCCGCGCGCGACGTTGACCAGGATGCCCTGCGGCCCCAGCGCGTCGATCACCTCGGCATTGACGATATGCTTGGTCCCCGCGCCGCCCGGCGTGATGCAGATCAGCACATCGCAGGCCTTCGCCATCTCCACCAGGTCGGGGTAGAAGGTATAGGGCACGTCCTTCTCGGTGCGCGAGTGGTAGACCACCGTCGCCCCGAAGACGCCCAGCCGGTCGGCAATCGCCTGCCCGATCCGGCCCAGGCCCAGGATGCCCACCGTCCGCCCCTCGGGGCTGGTGGTCAGCGGCGCCGCGCCTTCCTTCAGCCAGCGGCCCTCGCGCACATAGCGGTCATAGGCCACCAGCTTGCGCGAGGTGGCGAGCCACAGCAGGATCGCGGTGTCGGCAACCTCGTCGTTCAGCACGTTCGGCGTATGGGTGACGATGACCCCGCGCTTGGCCGCATGGTCCGCATCGATCGAATCGTAGCCGACCCCGTAGGACGAGATGATCTTCAGGTTCGGCAGCGCGTCCATCACCTCGGTCGCGATCCCGCTGAAGGTGCAGCAGGCGGTGATCGCCGCACCCTTGTCGGCCAGGAAGGCGGCACGCTCCGCCTCGGGCGGCAGCGGGTGCACGGTGAATTCGGTCTCCAGGCGCTCGCGCATCCAGGCGGGGCCGTTTCCGATCAGAAGCAGGTGCTGTTTCATCGCTCAATCATCCGCCTTGACGGTCTGGCGCTGCTGGCCCAGGCCTTCGATGGTCAGTTCCATCACGTCGCCCGCCTTCAGGAAGACCGGCTGCGGCTTCATCCCCAGCCCGACGCCCGGCGGCGTGCCGGTGGCGATCACGTCGCCCGGATGCAGCGTGAACAGCGAGGAGAGATGCGCGATGATCTGGCGCACGTTGAAGATCATGGTCGAGGTATTGCCGGTCTGCCGGCGCTGCCCGTTCACATCCAGCGCCATCGCCAGGTTCTGCGGGTCGGCAACCTCGTCGCGCGTCACCAGCCAGGGGCCGGTCGGCCCGAAGGTGTCGCAGGACTTGCCCTTGGTCCATTGCCCGGTCAGCTTGTTCTGGAAGTCGCGCTCGCTCACGTCGTTGACGATGCAATAGCCGGCCACGTGGTCCAGCGCATCCGCCTCGCTGACGTATTTCGCCGTCTTGCCGATCACCACGCCCAGCTCGATCTCCCAGTCGGTCGCCTTCGACCCCCGCGGCATCACCACGGTGTCGTTCGGCCCGACGATGGCCGAGGTCGCCTTCATGAACAGGATCGGATGCTCGGGGATCTGCGCGCCGGTCTCGGCGGCATGGTCCGAGTAATTCAGGCCGATGCAGCACATCTTGCCGATCTGCCCGACGCAGGGGCCGAAGCGCGGATTGCCCTGAACCGCCGGCAGCGAGGCCGGGTCGAGCGCGCGCAGCCTTTCCAGCGCCGCATCCGACAGCACCGCCCCGGTGATGTCGCCGACATGGGCCGAGAGGTCGCGCAGCGTCCCGGCGCTGTCGATCAGGCCGGGTTTCTCCTGCCCCGGTTCACCGTAACGGACGAGTTTCATGGCGCGTTCCTCCTGTTCGCCGTGCCGGATCGCGCCTCAGCGGAATCCGGTATACCAAATTGTTTGACTCTGGCTTAGCGCGGGTGGAATGAAAAGGCCAGCGCCCAGCCGCGGCGGCGCGACAGGGGAGGAAAATATGCGGATACTGATTCTCGGCGCCGGTGGAATGATCGGCCAGAAACTGGCGGCCAGGCTCGCCCGCGATGGCTGGCAGGGCGCCCCGGCCGAGATTGTCGCCCATGACATGGCCTATCCGCCGAACCCGGTTCCGGTGACCCGCCAGCTGACCGGCAGCGTCACCGATCCGGGCCTCATGGCGCAGCTTGCCGCCGACCGCCCCGACATCGTCTTCCACCTCGCCTCGATCGTCTCGGGCGAGGCCGAGACTGATTTCGACAAGGGCTGGCAGGTCAACATGTTCCCCTGCTGGGAGCTGTTGCAGGCCCTGCGCGCCGAACATGACAAGAGCGGCGGCGCCTATCGCCCGCGCCTCGTCTTCACCTCTTCCATCGCCGTTTTCGGCGCGCCCTTCCCCGAGATCTTCGACGACGAATTCCTGACCGCCCCGCTCACCAGCTACGGCGCGCAGAAGGTGATCTGCGAGCAGATGATCAACGACTTCTCGCGCAAGGGCTTCGTCGACGGCGTCTCGATCCGCCTGCCGACGATCTGCGTGCGCCCCGGCAAGCCGAACAAGGCGGCCTCGGGCTTCTTCTCGGGCATCATCCGCGAACCGCTGAACGGCCAGGAGGCGATCCTGCCGGTGCCCGACACGGTCAGCCACATGCACGCCTCGCCCCGCTCGGCCGTCGGTTTCCTGCTGCGCGCGGCCGAACTCGACACCGCCGAACTCGGCGCGCGCCGGGCGCTCAACATGCCCGGCGTCGCCTGCACCGTGGCCGAGCAGATCGAGGCCCTGCGCGACATCGCCGGCAACAACGTGGTGGCGCTGATCAAGCGCCAGCCCGACCCGCTGATCGAACGCATCGTCGAGGGCTGGCCGCGCCGCTTCCTCGCCCGCCGCGCCGAGGCGCTGGGGTTCAAGGCCGAGACCAGCTTCCACGAGATCGTGCGCACCTACATCGAAGAAGACCTCAACCGCTGACCCTTCGCCAGCCACGGGAGACCCAGGCCATGCTGCCCTTCATCCGCCTCGACGCCGACGACAACGTCGTCACCGCAACCCGCGCTCTCGAGGTCGGCACCGACATCGAAGGCCACCCTACCCGCGCCCTTATCCCCTCGGGCCACAAGATCGCCACGCGGGCGATCCCCAAGGGCGAGATGGTGCGCAAATACGCGCAGTTCATCGGGCTGGCATCCGAGGACATCGCGCCGGGCGACCACGTCCACACCCACAACGTGGCCTTCCGCAACACCGAGATGGACTACGAGTTCGGCACCGACATGCGCCCGGTGAGGCCGGCGGCCACGCCCGACACCTTCATGGGCTACCGCCGCGCCAATGGCGCGGTCGGCACGCGCAACTATATCGCCATCGTCACCTCGGTGAATTGCTCAGCCACCGCCGCGCGCCGCATTGCCGATGCCTTCGGCCCCGAGGAACTGGCCGCCTATCCCAACGTCGACGGCGTCGCCGCCTTCGTGCATGGCACCGGCTGCGGCATGGCCGGCTCGGGCGAGGGATTCGAGGCTCTGCAAAGGGTGATGTGGGGCTATGCCCGCCACCCGAACAACGGCGGCGTGCTGATGGTGGGCCTCGGCTGCGAGATGAACCAGATCGACTGGCTGCTCGACGCCTACCAGCTGAAACAGGGGCCGACCTTCCAGACCATGAACATCCAGAACGTCGCGGGCCTGCAGAAGACCATCGAGCTCGGCATCCAGAAGGTCCGCGCGATGCTGCCCATCGTCAACGAGGCCCGGCGCGAGCCCTGTCCGGCCTCCGAGCTGAAGGTCGCCCTGCAATGCGGCGGATCGGACGCCTGGTCCGGCATCACCGCCAACCCGGCGCTCGGCTATGCCTGCGACCTGCTGGCGGCGCAGGGCGGCACCGGCGTGCTGGCCGAAACGCCCGAGATCTACGGCGCCGAACACCTGCTGACCCGCCGCGCCATCGACCGCAAGGTCGGCGACAAGCTGGTCGGCCTTGTCCGCTGGTGGGAGGACTACACCGCTCGCAATAAAGGCTCGATGGACAACAACCCCAGCCCCGGCAACAAGAAGGGCGGGCTGACCACGATCCTGGAAAAATCCCTCGGCGCGGCGGCCAAGGGCGGCACATCGCCGCTCACCGGCGTCTACAAATACGCCGAGCCGGTGACGGCGAAGGGCTTCACCTTCATGGACTCGCCCGGCTACGACCCGGCCTCGGTCACCGGCCAGATCGCCGGCGGCTGCAACGTGGTGGTCTTCACCACCGGGCGCGGCTCGGCCTTCGGGTCGAAACCCGCGCCGACGATCAAGGTGGCGACCAACTCCGAGATGTATGCCCGCATGACCGACGACATGGACGTGAACGCCGGCGACATGCTGACGGCGGGCGTCACGCTGGAGGCGAAGGGCCGCGAGATCTACGAGATGATCCTGCGCGTCGCCTCGGGCGAGGAAAGCAAGTCGGAACGCCAGGGCCTCGGCGATTACGAGTTCGTGCCCTGGCAGATCGGCGCGGTAATGTAACCTCCGGTCGGGGACAAAATTCTCCAGAGAATTTTGCCAAGAATTTCCTGGAAATTCTTGGCCCCCCGGTCAGTCGCCCAGCACCAGAACGTCGCCCGGCGCGATCGACAGGGCCACGTCATCGCCCGCCCGCGGCAGGTCCGCGCCCGCACGGTTGAAACTGTCGAGCGAGACCTGCGTGCCGCCGATATCGACCTTCATCCGGATCACCGCGCCCAGGAAATGCACCTCTGCGATGCGGCCCGTCAGGCCGATCTCGCCCGGATGCTCGCCCCGGTGCAGCGCCTCGGGCCGGAAGGCCAGCGCGACCGAGGTGCCATTGCTCTGCTCAAGCCGCCGGCCCAGCGCCAGGCTCTGCCCGCCGGCGATGACCAGCCCGTTGGCGGCATCCTCGACCCGGCCCTCGATCTGGTTCAGCGTGCCGACGAAACCGGCGACAAAGCGCGTGGCAGGCCGGTTGTAGATCTCCACCGGCGTGCCGACCTGGTCGGCCTTGCCCTTGTGCATGACGACGATCCGGTCGGACATCGACAGCGCCTCTTCCTGGTCGTGCGTGACGTAGATCGTGGTGATTCCCAGCTTCTGCTGGATCGCCCGGATCTCCGACCGCAGCGAAACGCGGATCTGCGCGTCGAGCGCCGAGAGCGGCTCGTCCAGCAGCAGGACCTGCGGCTGGATCGCCAGCGCCCGCGCCAGCGCCACCCGCTGCTGCTGCCCGCCCGAGAGCTGGAAGGGATAGCGCGCGCCCAGGTCCGGCAGGCCGATGATGCCCAGCATCTCCTTCACCCGCGCGTCGATCTCGGCCTTGGGCCGCCTGGCGACCTTCATGCCAAAACCGACATTCTGCGCCACCGTCAGGTTCGGGAACAGCGCATAGGACTGGAACACCATGCCGATGTTGCGCTGGTTCGGCCGCAGCCGCACGATGTCCTGCCCGTCGATCCGGATGCTTCCGCTCGTCGGCGTCTCGAAGCCCGCGACCATCCGCAGCGTCGTGGTCTTGCCGCAGCCCGATGGCCCCAGGAACGAGATGAATTCCCCCTTCTCCACCGAGAGGTTGAATTTCTTCACCACCTGGACCGGTCCGTAGAATTTCTCCAGGTTGTCGAGTTCGAGAAAGGCCATCAGCGTTGTGCTTTCGTATGTTTGCTGAACCGGCTGACCAGCTGGATCAGCCCCATGCAGGCCCAGGTGATCGCGAAGGCGATCACGGCGAGCGCCGCGGGTTCATAGGCGCGGTTGGCGCCGAGGAGTTGCATGTAGGGCCCGAAGGCGGGCCGGTCGAGCAGCGCGGCCATGGTGAATTCGCCGATCACGATGGCAAAGGTGACGAAGGCGCCGGAAAGCACCGCCACCAGCACGTTCGGCAGGATGATCCGCGCCAGGATCGTCGCCCAGCTCGCCCCCAGCGACTGCGCCGCCTCGGTCAGCGTGGCGACGTCGATGGTGCGCAGCCCGGTGTCAACCGCGCGATACATGTAGGGCAGCGACAGGGTCGCATAGCCGAACATCAGCAGCAGGTTGGTGCCCGTCACGCTGCCAGTCAGCGGCAGCCAGGAAGACGTGTTGTAGAGCCTGATATAGCCGAAGACGATGACGATCGCCGGGATCACCAGCGGCAGCAGGGTGATGAACTCGACGAAGGGCCGCGCCTCGGGCATCTTCAGGCGCACCCAATAGGCCGTCGGCACCACCAGCAGCACCCCGAAGATGATGGTGAAGACCGCCATCATCACCGAATAGCTGAAGGTCTGCTGGAAGGTCGGATCGGTCAGCACCTTGGTATAGGCGTCGAAGGAATAGACCCCGCGCCGCATCGACAGCGAGAATTCGGCCATGCCGTACAGCGGCAGGATGAAATAGAGCACGCCGAAGATCAGCACGCCCCAGGCCAGCCAGCGGTTCATTTCAGCCACCTCTCGGAACGGGCCCTGAGCCAGATATAGACCGCGTTGGCGATGCCGGTGATGACGATCATCCCGAAGGCCAGCGCATAGCCGAGGTTGGGCGAGCCCAGCACGTCCCCCCGGATCTGCGCATAGAGCAGGATCGGCGCGATGTTCAGCGACGGCCCGGTGAGCGCGATGGCGGTGGCGACCGCTCCGAAGGCGTTGGCAAACAGCAGCGCGAAGGTGCCCAGCAGCGAGGGGAACAGGATCGGCAGCGCCACCATGCGCCAGTATTGCCCGCCGGTGGCCCCCAGCATCGCCGCCGCCTCGCGCCACTCCCGCTTCAGCCCGTCCAGCGCCGGCGCGATGATCAGGATCATCAGCGGGATCTGGAAGAACAGGTAGGTGATGATGAGACCCCAGGTCGACAGCAGGTTCCAGCCGTAGGCCCTTACGTTGATCCCGAATTCTTTGCGCAGCCAGATGGTGATCAGGCCGGCAGGCCCCAGGGTGGCGATGAAGGCAAAGGCCAGCGGCACCCCGGCAAAGTTCGAGGCGACGCCCGAGAAGGTCATCAGCGGGTTGCGCAGCCACTTCGGCAGGCTGCCCAACGTCACCGCGGCGGCCATGCCGAAGCCGATCAGGCAGCCGAACAGCGCCGACAGCACCGAGACCTTGATCGACACCCAATAGGCCGAGCGGATGCTCGGCGTGTTCAGGTCGAGGATGTTCTGGAAGGTGAACTCGCCCAGCGGCGTGCGAAAGGCGCCGACCACGATGTAGAGCGTCGGCAACAGCAGAAAGAGAAAGGTGAACAGCGCGAAAGGCGCCATGCCCAGCCATTTCAACGGCAATTGGAAGCCGGTCCTGTGCGGCGCTGGCATACGGTTATGGTGTCCCTGTGGCACGGTGCGTCTGACGCGCACCTGTTCGTGAAATGAGAGGCCCCGGCACGCTGCCGGAGCCTCCTGCGATCAAGGTCTTACTGGACGTTCGCGCCGACGACGCTGTCCCAGCCGCCGACCACGGCTTCCTTGTTGGCGTTCACCTGGTCAAGCGTCGGGAAGACGGCCTTTTCATAGCCCTCTGCCGGCGGCAGCTTGTCCATCATCTCCTGCGGGATCGCGCCCTTCTTGGCGAGATCGTTGAAGCGGATCGGGTGGCAGTAGCCGGCCAGCCAGCCGAGCTGACCTTCATCCGAATACAGGTATTCCATCCAGAGCTTGGCGGCGTTCGGATGCGGCGCATAGGCCGAGATCGCCTGCACATAGACACCGGCCAGCACGCCGTCCGACGGCACGATGACGTCGACCGGCGGGTTGCCGTTCAGCGTGTCGCGGTCGGCGAGCGCGTTGTAGTCCCACTTGATGGTGATCGGGGTGGTGCCCTGCGCCAGCGTGCCGGCCTTGCCGATCACCGGAACGAAGTTGCCCGCCTTGTTGAGCTCGGCAAAGAACTCGAGCCCGGCTTCGGCGGCCGGCTTGCCCGGCTCGGCGCCCTTGGCCAGACCGGCCGCGAGCACGGCGAGGATCGCCTGGTTGGACGCGCGCGGGTCACCCGCCAGTGCCACCGAACCGGCGTATTCCGGCTTGAGCAGGTCGGCGAAGGACATCGGCGAGTTGTCCACCAGGTCCTTGTTCACGATGAAGGACATCACACCGTAATAGTCGCCGTACCAGAATCCTTCCGCATCCTTGGCGCCATCCGGAATCGTGTCCCAGGTCGAGACCTTGTAGGGCTGGATCAGCCCTTCGTCCTTCGCCGCCGGACCGAAGGCCAGGCCGACGTCGATCACGTCCGGCGCCTGCGGGCCCTTGTTGTCCTTGTTGGCGCGGATCGCTTCCAGCTCGTCCGCCGAACCGGCATCCGGGTTCAGCTCGTTCACCTCGATGCCCGGATACTTCTTCTTGAACCCGTCGATCACGCCGCCATAGCCGCACCAGTCATGGGGCAGCGCGATGGTGGTCAGCATGCCTTCGGCCTTGGCGGCGGCATAGAGCTCGTCGATCGACTGCGCCTGCGCCATCGGCGCGGCGACCAGTGCGATCATGCTCACTGTGGCCATAAATCCGTTTTTCATCTCAGTTCGGTCTCCCACATTTTTTTGACCTGCGCCGGCACTAGACTGTCTAGATGACGCGCAGGTGACATAAAATTGTTGACGCAGCGCGATATCCGGTCGGGCGTGCCGCATCCCCATCCGTTTCCCGGATAATGCCCGAATAGAAGTCAGCGCCCTGCGATTGGCAAGAAAATTCCGGCGAAACGGTGACGGGAAAACCGGTGCAAAGATCGTTGACCGGCCCGTGACGCTAGGGCACCGTATCGGCAGGAAGCGCCGCGCGGTCCTTCTTTCGTGCGGTTTGCCGCCAGAACACCGGAGTATGCATATGACGATCCGTTCCTCCCGAAATGTTACCGTTGCCGGCCTTGCGCTTGCCGCCCTTCTGGGCGCCGGCCCGGCGCTGGCCGAGGCCAAGCTGGTCATCGGCCTGCAGCAGGAGCCGACCTCGCTCGATCCGACCGCCGACGCCACCGCCTCGATCGACGGGATGCTGACCCAGAACGTCTACGAGTCGCTGACCACGGTGGCTCCGAACGGAGACGTGCTGCCGCAACTGGCGGAAAGCTGGACCGTATCGGACGACGGCCTGACCTATACCTTCAAGCTGGCGCAGGGCGTGAAATACCACGACGGAACCGATTTCGATTCGGCCGACGTCCTCTTCGCCTTCAACCGCGCCATGGCCGAAGGCAGCGTGAACCCCTCCAAGGGCTATTTCAAACCCATCGCCTCGGTCGAGGCGCCCGACGCCCAGACCGTGGTCATCACGCTCAAGAACAAGGACGCCTTCTTCCTGTTCAACATGGCGCAGGGCGATGCCTCGATCGTCGCCGAGGAAAGCGTTGACGGCAATGCCACCATCCCCGTGGGCACCGGCCCCTTCAAGTATGACAGCTGGACCCGCGGCGACCGCCTGACGCTGGTCAAGAACCCCGACTGGCGCCACGCCGGCGAGGTCAAGCTCGACCGCGTCGAGTTCCGCTTCATCGCCGACCCGGCCGCCGCCGCCGCCGCGATCCTGTCGGACGAGATCGACGCCTACCCGGGCTTCGGTGCCCCCGAGATGCTGCCGCAGTTCGAGGCCGACCCGCGCTTCAGCGTCAACGTCGGCTCGACGGAGGGCGAGGTCATCCTCGCCATGAACAACGCCAAGCCGCCCTTCGACAACGTCGAGGTCCGCCGCGCCATCTCCACCGCCATCGACCGCGAGGAGATCATCGAGGGCGCGATGTATGGCGTCGCCGTTCCGATCGGCAGCTTCTACCCGCCGCACGGGCCCGCCTATGTCGACCTGACCGGCACCTATCCGCATGACGCCGAGAAGGCGAAGAAGATGTTCGAGGAGGCCGGCGTCGCCGGCACCACCATGACCCTGCGCGTGCCGCCCTTCGCCTATGCCACCCGCTCGGCCGAGATCATCCAGGCCGAGCTGAAGGAGGCCGGGATCGACGCCAAGGTCGAGAACGTCGAATGGGGCTTCTGGCTGGACGAGGTCTACAAGAAGCAGAATTACGACATGACCATCATCGCCCATACCTCGCCCAACGACATGGGCAACTTCGCCCGCGGGCCGAAGTATTTCTACGGCTATGACGATGCCAAGATGACCGCCCTCTGGGACAGCATCAGCACCGAGACCGACACGGCCAAGCGCAACGAGCTGCTGAAGGAGGGCCAGAAATACCTGGCCGACAACGCGGTCCACGGCTTCCTGTTCCAGATGCCGCAGATCTCGATCATCAAGACCAACGTGAAGGGCTTCTGGCAGTCCTCGCCGGTGCTGTTCCAGCCGCTGGCCGGCATCACCGTCGACTGAACCACCGGGGCGCGGGCCGGTAACGGCCCGCCCCTCCGGCTCTCCTGCATGTGGTATTTCCTGCTCCGCCGATCCCTCGGCTTCGCCCTGACTCTGCTCGCCGTTTCCGCGGTGGTCTTTGCCGTGATGAACGTGCTGCCGGGTGACCCTGCGCTCACCATCCTTGGCCTCGACGCCACCGAAGACGCGCTCGCCGCCCTGCGCGAACAGCTCGGCCTGAACCAGCCGCTGCTGGCCCGCTACTGGTCGTGGATCACCCATGCGCTGACCGGCGATTTCGGCGTCTCGCATTCCTTCCGCGTGCCCGTCGCCGACCTGATCGCCGAGCGCCTGCCGATGACCATCTCGCTCGCCGTCTCCGGCATGATCTTCACCGTGCTGCTCGCGCTGGTCATGGGCATCGGCGCCGCCGCCAACCACCGCAAGGCCGGCGACTGGGGCGTGATGCTGCTCAGCCAGCTCGGCATCGCGGTGCCCGCCTTCTGGCTCGCCATGCTGCTGGTGCTGATCTTCGCGGTGAAACTCCGCTGGCTGCCGCCCGGCGGCTTTCCCGGCTGGTCCGATCCCGTCGCCGCGATGCGCGCGCTGATCCTGCCCACCGTCGCGCTGGCGCTGGTGCAATCCTCGGTGCTCGCCCGCGTCACCCGCTCCTCCGCGCTCGAGGTGATGCGGCAGGACTATGTCCGCACCGCCCGCGCCTCGGGCTTCTCGCGCACCCGCGTCCTCTGGCGTCACGTCCTGCCCAATGCGCTGGTGCCCATCGTCACCATCGTCGGCATGCAGTTCGCCGCCCTCGTCACCGGAACCATCGTGATCGAGAACGTCTTCTATCTCCCCGGCCTCGGCCGGCTGATCTTCCAGTCCATCGCCAACCGCGACCTGCCCACCGTGCAGGCGCTGGTGATGCTCTTCGCCGCCATCGTGGTGACCGCCAATTTCATCGTCGACCTGCTCTACCTGGTGATCGACCCGCGCCTGAAGGCACGGGCATGATCTGCGGCGAGCCTAGTGTATGGCCCCCCACCCCCATCCCCTCCCGACGAGGGGGAGGGGAGGCGCTGAAGCGGCCTGGCGGCGCAACGGCAGACAAGTGTGCTTCCCCTCCCCCTCGTGGGGAGGGGAGAGGGGTGGGGGGCGGCGCACGCTCAGCGAGGTGCGCCAGCGCCAACTTCGCCACCTGCTCCCCTCTCCCTCAGGGAGAGGGGTTGGGGGTGAGGGCCGCCACACGCCTCGGCAGGAGGCGCCCCGCCACCCAGCCCAGCGCAACCTGCTCCCCTCTCCCCTCGGGAGAGGGGCTGGGGGTGAGGGCCGCTCTTCGCCGTGGGAGACGCCCATGAAGCTCCCCGTCAACCTCCTCATCGGCGCCGTCCTCGTCGCCCTCGTCATCGGCGCGGCGGCGCTCTCGCTGGTCTGGACGCCGCAGGACTTCACCGTGATGAACGTGCGCAACAAGTTCGCCGCGCCGGATACCATCCACTGGCTCGGCACCGACCAGCTCGGCCGCGACCTCGCCTCGCAGCTCATGGCCGGCGCGCGCAACTCGATGGCCGTGGCGCTGGCCGCCGTGCTGCTCGGCGGCTCCATCGGCACCGCGCTCGGCCTGCTGGCGGCGGCCATCGGCGGCTGGGTCGAAGACCTGGTCATGCGCATCGCCGACATCGGCTTCGCATTCCCGGCCCTGCTCTTCGCGATCATGCTGGCCGCCGTCTTCGGCCCCTCGCTGACCAATGCCGTCCTCGCCATCGCCTTCATCAACATCCCGGTCTTCGCCCGCGTCGCCCGCGCCGCCGCCAACCAGGTCTGGACCCGCGAATATGTCGCCGCCGCCCGCGCCGCCGGCCTCGACCGTTTCGCCATCTCCAGGGATCACATCCTGCCCAACATCGCCGCCCCGGTGATCGTGCAGGCCACCATCGAATTCGCCGTGGCGATCCTGGCCGAGGCCGCGCTCTCCTATCTCGGTCTCGGCGCGCAACCGCCCTCGCCCACCTGGGGCCGGATGCTCTCCGAGGCGCAGACGCTGATGTACCAGGCCCCGCAGCTGGCGATCTATCCGGGCCTCTGCATCGTCGCCGCCGTGATGGGCTTCGGCCTGCTGGGAGACGGGCTGCGCGACGTCACCGACCCCCGGCTGGTGCGGGAGCGCTGATCATGTTCGAACTCGACCGCTTCTCCGTCGCCTTCGGCAGCGCCACCGCCCTGCGCCAGGCCTCGCTGACCATCCGCCCCGGCGACCGGCTGGGCGTGGTCGGCGAATCCGGCTCGGGCAAGACCATGCTGGCACTCTCGCTGATGGGCATGGCGCCCGAGGCGGCGCAGGTCTCGGGCCGCCTGCTGATCGACGGCAAGGACATGTCCGCCGCCACCGAGGCCGACTGGCAGCGCCTGCGCGCCCGCAAGGTGGCGATGATCTTCCAGGAACCGATGAGCGCGCTGAACCCGCTCCGCCGCGTCGGCGACACGGTGGCCGACCCGCTGCGCATCCACCTCGGGATGGACCGCGCCGCCGCCCGCGCCCAAGCGCTCGACCTGTTCCGCGAGGTCGGCATCCCCGACCCCGAAGCCCGCCTGCGCCAGTTCCCGCACGAGATGTCGGGCGGCCAGCGCCAGCGCGTGCTGATCGCCCTGGCGCTGGCCTGCGACCCGGCCCTGCTGATCGCCGACGAACCGACCACCGCGCTGGACGCCAACGTCAAGCTGCGCATTACCGACCTGCTGGTCCGCCTTGCCGAACAGCGCGGCATGGCACTGCTGTTCATCTCGCATGACCTCGCCTCGGTCGCCCGCGCGACGCAGGACATCATGGTCATGTATGGCGGCGACATCGTCGAACGCGGCCCGACGGCCGAGGTGCTGCACGACCCCGCCCATCCCTATACGCGCGGCCTGCTCGGCGCCCGCCCCGACCCCGCCCCGCAGCAACGCGACGCGGCAGGCAGGCGCCCCCGCCTGCCGACGATCCCCGGCACCGTGCCCGCGCTCCATGCCCTCGCCGCCGGCTGCCGCTTCTCGGGCCGCTGCCCGGTCGAGCGCCCGGACTGCGCCACCGTCAAACCCGCGATGCGCGCCTTCGGCACCCGCAGCGCCGCCTGCCACGCGCTGGAGGTG
Source organism: Seohaeicola zhoushanensis (assembly GCF_014656415.1). GTDB lineage: Bacteria > Pseudomonadota > Alphaproteobacteria > Rhodobacterales > Rhodobacteraceae > Seohaeicola_A > Seohaeicola_A zhoushanensis. Next base: position 197,234 of record NZ_BNCJ01000001.1, read on the forward strand.
CCGGCATGATCCTGGACGTCCGTAACGTCACCCGCCGCTATCGCCTGCCGCGCCGCGCCCTGCTGCAACCGCCGCCGGTGCTGGTCGCAGTGGACAATGCCTCGCTGAGCATAGACAGGGGCCAGACCCTCGGCATCGTCGGCGAATCCGGCTCGGGCAAGTCGACGCTGGCCCGCATGGTCATGGCCTTCGAGAGACCCGACCAGGGCACCATCCGCTTCGACGGTCACGACCTGAACGCGCTTTCGACGGCCGAGCTGCGCCGCCTGCGCCAGCGGTTCCAGATGGTCTTCCAGGACCCCTATGGCTCGCTCGACCCGCGCCGCACCGTCGGCTGGTCGATTGCCGAGCCGCTGCGCGTGATGGGCGCGCCCGACACCGCCCGCCGGGTCGACGAGGCGCTGGACCACGTCGGCCTGCGCGCCGCCGATGCAGGCAAGTATCCGCACGAGTTCTCGGGCGGCCAGCGCCAGCGCATCGCCATCGCCCGCGCCATCGTCACCCGCCCCGCCCTGCTGGTGGCCGACGAGGCCGTCAGCGCGCTGGATGTCTCCGTGCAGGCGCAGATCCTAAACCTGCTGATGGACCTGCAGGACGAGCTGGGCCTCGCCATGCTGTTCATCTCCCACGACCTCGCCGTGGTCGCCAGCATCTGCGACCACCTGATGGTGATGCAGCACGGCAAGACGCTCGAATCCGGCCCGGCCCACCAGGTGCTGGCCGCGCCCTCGCATCCCTATACCCGTTCCCTTCTGACCGCCGCCGGAGCCGCCGCATGACCCGTTTTCTCCACCTCACCGACCTGCACCTCTCGCACGCCGATTCCGGCGACATGGGCCTGCACTCCGATACCGAGGCCACCCTCCGCCGGGTCGTCGCCCATATCGCCGCGATGCCCGAAAAGCCCGACTTCGTGGTGATGAGCGGCGATCTCACCAATACCGGCCACGATTCGAGCTATCGCCTGCTGCAGGAGATCATCGCCGATATCCCGGTGCCGCTGGTGCTGGCGCTCGGCAACCACGACAAGCGCGAGGGCTTCAACGCGGTGTTCCGCGACGGCGCTTCCGACCAGCCCCTCTACCATGACGCGCTGCAGGGCGCGCTGCATGTCATCACGCTCGACACCGGCGTGCCGGGCCGCGTCGCCGGCGCCATCGACGCCGAGCAGATGGACTTCCTGCGCGCCGCCCTCGCCCGCCACTCCGACCGCCCCAAGCTGATCGTGATGCACCACCCGCCGCGCGTCGATCCCGACGGGCTGCCCTGGGGCACCATCGACATGGCCAGCACCGAGGCCCTGGCCGAAACCCTGCGCGGCCACCCGGTGGCGGGCATCCTCAGCGGCCATATCCACATCAACCGGGTCAGCCACTGGCACGGCATTCCGATCGTGGTCTCCAACGGGCTGCACTCCACGGTCGACCTGCTCGACCGCCAGGACCTGCGCATCGTCGAGGGCTCGGGCTTCGGCCTCTGCGAATGGCGTCCCTCCGGGCTGAGTGTCGCCTTTGTCCCGCTGACCCCCGAGGCGCGGCAGATAACCGTGATCGACCGGGCGCGACTGCTTGCCTTTTCCTGACAATCGCAGGATGTTTCCCGGATGCTGAAAGACATGCGCCACCTGCCGATTTCCGGCGCCCACAACGTCCGCGACCTGGGCGGATACACCAATACCCAGGGGCTGACCCTGCCCTGGCGCCGCTTCCTGCGCGCCGACAGCCTGCACCGCCTTGCCCCCGGCGAGGACCGGCGCCTGCTGGACGAGGGGCTGGCCACCGTGATCGACCTGCGCACCCGCAACGAGGTCAGGGAGGCCCCCAACCCCTTCGCCGCGCATGACGGCGTCGACTTCCTGAACCTGCCGCTGTTCGACGACCTTGCCCCCGCCACGATGGGCCAGGCGCGGGCGACCTCCGACGACCCGCTGCTCGATTTCTACATCACCGCCCTGCACAGCCGGCAGGAGGCCCTGCGCGAGATCCTCTCGGCCATGGCCGAGGCGCGCGAAGGCACCATCCTGTTCAACTGCACCGCCGGCAAGGACCGCACCGGCATCGTCTCGGCGCTGCTGCTGGGCATCGCCGGGGTGGGCCGCGACGACATCCTCGCCGACTACGCCCTCAGCGCCGACCTGATCTCCGACCTGGTGGCCGAATTCCTCGCACTCTCGCGCCAGCGTGGCGGAGACACGGTCGCCTATGCCCGGATGCTGAAGAGCCCGGCCCGCACCATGGATCGCGCGCTCGACAGCATCGAGGCCGAGTACGGATCGGTCCGCGGCTACCTCGCCGACGCCGGGCTGGAAGCCGAAAAGATCGACAGCCTGAACGCCAGGATCACCGGCCAGCCCGGTTGACGCTTGGTCGCTGCTTGACGGAGACCCGCATTGGCGGGATTCTGCCGGCGACGGCGAAAGGAACACGACATGGCGAACCGCGCTTTCCTCAAGGTGGCGATGGCGCTGATGCTCTGCGCGTCCGCCGCGCTGGCCGATCAGACGCTGACCGTTACCGCCACCCCGGCCACCACGACCGAATTCAGCCGCCGCCTCTGGCTGACGGGCGAGATCGCCGCCCCCGACACCCTGCGCGCCGCCTTCCCGACCGGAGGCCGCATCACCACCATCGAGGTCGATGACGGTGACCATGTCGCCGCCGGGGCGGAACTCGCGCGCATCGACCGGGTGCAGCAGGAACAGGCTCTGCGTGGGGCAAATGCCTCCGTTGCCGCCGCCGTGGCCGAGCTGAACGCCGCCCGCGACAACGAGGCCCGCCAGGCCCACCTGTTCGAACGCGGCGCCACCACCCGCGCCAACCGTGACGCCGCCACCGACCGGCTCGCCGCCGCCGTCGCCCGCCAGGCCCAGGCCGAGGCCGAACTGGCCCAGGCCCGGACCGCGCTCGAGGACACCGTCCTGCTCGCCCCGGCCAGCGGCACCGTGATCCGCCGCCTGGCCGAACCGGGCCAGATCATCGGGGCGGCCCAGCCCATTCTCGAACTCGCCCTGGGCGAGGGCTACGAGGCCGTCTTCAACGTGCCCGAGGCGGTGCTCACCAACGCCGCCCAGAATGCCACGCCCCCCGTGGTGCAGCTCTCGCCGATCGACCGGCCCGACGTCGCGGTCACCGGCCGCGTGCGCGAGATCTCGCCGCTGGTCAACGTCGCCACCGGCACGGTGCAGGTCAAGGTGGCGATGAACGCCTCGCTGCCCGGCCTCAGCTACGGCGATGCGGTGCGCGGTTCGGCGGTACAATCCGACGGCAAGGGGATCGCGCTGCCCTGGTCGGTTCTCTCGGCCACCGCCGAAGGCCCGGCCGTCTGGATCGTCGACGAGGCGAGCATGTCGGTCTTGCTGCGCCCGGTGACCATCAGCCGCTATACCAGCGACCGCATCTTCATCGAAACCGGGCTCGAAGAGGGCGAGATGGTCGTCACCCTCGGTGCCCAGCTGCTCTACCCCGGCCGCAAGGTCCGCCTGTCGGAGGCCGCGAAATGATCCGCCACACGCTCGCCCTCCTGCTGCTCGCCACGCCCGCGCTGGCCGAGGAACGCCCGGTCATCTCGGAAATCGTCGCCCCGCAGGCCGGGATCGAATCCGCCTGGGTCGGCACCGTCAGCGCCGCCTCCGAGATCGACCTCGGCTTCCTCCAGCTCGGCACCCTGGCCGAACGCGCGGTCGATGCCGGGGACACCGTCGACAAGGGCGAGGTTCTGGCCCGTCTCGACGCCTCTGACCTCGACGCCCAGGTCCGCGCCGCCGAGGCCGGGGTCAAGATCGCCGAGGCCAGCCTGCAGACCGCGCAGGACACCAGCGACCGCGTCAAGGCGCTGGTCGAGCGCGGCGTCGACAGCGCCTCCGCCGCCGAATCCGCCGCCAATGCGCTCGCCTCGGCAAAGGCCGCACTGGAACAGGCCGAGGCCGGTCTCGCCCGCGCGAAGGACGCGCGCAACCAGGCCGACCTGCGCGCCCCGCTCGACGGCATCGTGACCGAGATCCACGCCGAACCCGGTGCCGCGCTCGACGCCGGCCAGACCGTCGTGACCCTGGCGGCCCGCGAAGGGCGCGAGGCCGTCATCGCGCTCTCCGAGGACGCCGCCGCCGCTACCGCGCCGGGGGCGCATTACACCGTGCGGCTCATGTCCAACCCCGCCCGCACCGTCACCGCCACGCTCGACCGGATCGACCCGGTCAGCGCGCGCGCCACCCGCACCCGCTCGGCCCACCTGCGCCTCGATGGCGACCTGACCGCCTTCCGCCTCGGCGCGCTGGTCTCGGTCGCCCGCTCGGACCTGGCCCAGGCCGAGATCACCACCCTGCCCGTCAGCGCGCTGATCGCCGGCGCCGAACCGCCCGCCGTCTGGCGCATCGCCGGCGCCGAACGCCAGCTGGAGCGGGTCACCGTCCAGCTCGGCCCCCGCGCCGCCGGCCGCGTCGTGGTGCTCTCGGGCATCGCCGACGGCGACGAGATCCTGACCCGCGGCGTCAACTCGGTCACCGAGGGGCAGGCCGTCGGCCGCCGCCTCGAGGGCCCCCTCGCCGGAGGCGGCAAGCTGTGAGCCGCGCATTTCCGCCCCTTTCCGGAGGCCCCCAGCCATGACCCGCTTCAACCTCTCCGACTGGGCGCTCCAGCACCGTTCCTTCGTCTGGTTCCTGATGGCCGTCTCGCTGGTGGCCGGCATCCTGGCATATGTCTCGATCGGCCGCGAGGAAGACCCGAATTTCGCGGTCAAGACCATGGTGATCTCCGCCGCCCTGCCCGGCGCCTCGATCGAGGAGACGCTCACCCAGGTCACCGACCGCATCGAGAAGAAGCTCGAAGACCTCGACCAGCTCGACAAGACCAAGTCGATCACCCGCCCCGGCGTCTCGGTGGTCTATATCGAGCTGCTGGCCACCACCAAGGCCCGCGACCTGCCGCAGATCTGGCAGAAGGTCCGCAACATGATGGCCGACATCCGGGGTGACTTCCCGGCGGAATTCGCCGGCTTCCAGTTCAACGACGGCTTCGGCGACGTCTTCGGCAACATCTACGCCTTCACCTCGGACGGCTTCAGCCCCCGCGAGATGCGCGACTACGTCGAACAGGCCCGCCGCGCCGTGCAGGGCCTCGAGGACACCGGCAAGGTCGAGATCTTCGGCGCCCGCGACCAGGTCGTCTACCTCCAGTTCTCCACCGAGAAACTCGCCGCCCTCGGCGTCAGCCAGGCCGAGGCCCAGGCCGTCCTCGCCTCGCAGAACGCCATCCTGCCCTCGGGCGAGATCAATTCCGGCTCGGAGCGGGTCATGGTCCGCCTCGGCGGCGGCTTTGATCGCACCCAGGCCCTCTCCGACGTCAACCTGCGCGTCGGCGACCAGTTCTTCCGCCTGACCGACGTGGCCGAGGTCTCGCTCGGCTACGAGGACCCGGCCTCGGAACTCTTCCGCTACAACGGGCAGGAGGCCATCGGCCTCGCCATCGGGATGCGCCAGGGCGCCAATATCATCGACTTCGGCGAAGCCCTGACCGAGGCGATGAACAGCGTCGAGGAACAACTGCCCATCGGCGTCTCGATCCACCAGGTGGCCGACCAGCCGCATGTGGTGGAAGAGGCCGTCGGCCATTTCCTCCAGGCCCTGCTCGAAGCGGTGGTGATCGTACTCGCCGTCAGCTTCGTCAGCCTCGGCCTGCGCGCCGGCTTCGTGGTGACGCTGACCATCCCGCTGGTGCTCGCCATCACCTTCGTCATCATGCATGTCCTCGGCTTCACCCTGCAGCGCATCTCGCTGGGCGCGCTGATCATCGCGCTCGGCCTGCTGGTCGACGACGCCATGATCGCCATAGAGACGATGATCTCGCGCCTCGAAGTCGGCGAGAGCCTGACCAAGGCCGCCTCCTTCGCCTGGACCTCGATTGCCTTCCCGATGCTGACCGGCACGCTGGTCACCATGGCGGGCTTCATCCCGATCGGCCTGAACAATTCGGCGGCGGGCGAGTTCACCTTCTCGCTCTTCGTGGTCATCGCCGTTTCGCTGCTGGTCTCCTGGGTCGTCGCCGTGCTCTTCGCGCCACTGATCGGCGTGACCATGCTGCCTTCGAAACTGGCGCATCACGCCGAAAAGGTCGGCCGCACCCGCCGCGCCTTCCAGTTCCTGCTGCGCGGCGCGATGCGCCTGCGCTGGCTCACCATCGCGCTGACCCTGGTGGCCTTCGGCGCCTCGATCTACGGGATGCGCTTCGTCGAGAACCAGTTCTTCCCCAATTCCGACCGGCCCGAGCTGATCCTCGACTTCACCCTGCCGCAGAATGCCACCATCGAGGCCACCCGCGCCCAGATGGACCGCATGGAAGCCTACCTGAAAGACGACCCCGACGTGCTGTTCCACTCCAGCTACGTCGGCCGCGGCGCGCCGCGCTTCATCCTGTCCTACGACGTGATGAACGGCGCGCCCAACGTCGGCCAGATCGTGATCCAGACACCGGGCATCGACTCCCGCAACCGCCTGCGCGCCAGGCTGACGCAACTGACCGAGACCGAGTTCCCCGGCGTCGACATCTTCGTCAAGCTGCTCGAGATCGGCCCGCCCGTCGGCCGCCCGGTGCAATACCGCGTCACCGGCCCCGACCTCGACCAGCTGCGCGACATCGCCCGCGACACCGCCGCCGTGGTGGCCAGCGACCCGCGCACCGCCAATATCGTGCTCGACTGGAACGAACCCGCCCGCGTGGTCCGCGTCGACATCCTGCAGGACCGCGTCCGCCTGCTCGGCATCACCTCGCGCGAGATCGCGGCGGCGCTGCAGACCGTCTATGACGGCACCACCGTCACCCAGCTGCGCGACGACACCTTCCTGGTCGACCTGGTCGCCCGCGGCAGCGACGAGGACCGCCGCTCGGTCGAGGCGCTGACCAACCTGCAGCTCTCCACCACCAGCGGCCAGCCGGTGCCGCTCTCGGCCATCGCGGTCTTCGGTTTCGACACCGAGTTGCCGGTGATCCGGCAGGAGAACCGGATGCCCACCGTCACCGTCAAGGCGGCGATCTCCACCGCCGACCAGCCGGCCACCATCGTCGACGACCTCAAGACCCGGATGGCCGAGTTCACCGCCAAGCTGCCACCGGGCTATTCCGTCAAGGTCGGCGGCACCGTCGAATCCAGCGCCAAGAGCCAGGCGCCCATCGCCGCCGTGGTGCCGCTGATGCTGCTCATCATCGCCACGCTGGTGATGGTGCAGATGCAGGGCTTCCGCCGCGCCTTCGTGGTCTTCGCCGCCGCCCCGCTCGGCCTGATCGGCGTGGTCGGCGCGCTGCTGCCCTCGGGCGCGCCGCTGGGCTTCGTGGCCATCCTCGGCGTACTCGCCCTGGTCGGCATCCTGATCCGCAATTCGATCATCCTGGTGCACGAGATCGAGGTGCAGCGCGAACACGGGCTGCATCCCTGGGACGCGGTCTTCGCCGCCTCCGACAGCCGCGCCCGGCCGATCGTGCTGACCGCCGCCGCCGCCTCGCTGGCGCTGATCCCGATCTCGCGGCAGATCTTCTGGGGCCCGATGGCCTATGCCATGATGGGCGGCATCATCGCCGGCACGGTGGTCACGCTGGTCTTCGTCCCCGCGCTATACCTCGCCGTCTTCCGCGTCCGCCGCCCCGAACGCGAAACCGCGACGGAAACCGGCACCCCCGCCTGAAGCTCGTCCCGCGACAGGCTTTGACATCCGGGACCTGACCCCACATATGAGGGGGCAACAGAGAACCTGAACGCAGGGTGGAGATGATGGACCTGAACCTGAGCGCCACGACCGGCGCCGATCTGATCAAGGACACGACCGAGGCCACCTTCATGGCCGATGTCGTCGAGGCCTCGCGCGACGTACCGGTGGTTGTCGACTTCTGGGCGCCCTGGTGCGGCCCCTGCAAGACCCTCGGCCCGATGCTCGAGGACGCCGTCCGCGCCGCCAAGGGCGCGGTGAAGATGGTCAAGGTGAACGTCGACGAGGCGCAGAACATCGCCGGCCAGCTGCGCATCCAGTCGATCCCGACGGTCTACGCCTTCTTCAACGGCCAGCCGATCGACGGCTTCCAGGGCGCGGTCCCCGCCTCCGAGATCAAGGCCTTCATCGACCGCGTGACCAAGGCCGGCGGTGGGGTTGCACCGGGCGAGGAACTGGCCGAGGCGCTGGCCGCCGCCGAACAGATGCTCGAGGAAGGCGCCGCCGCCGATGCCGCCGAGGTCTTCGCGGCGATCCTGGCCGAAGAGCCCGAGAACGCCGTCGCCTACGGGGGGCTGGTGCGCGCCCATGTGGCCACCGGCGATGTCGACCAGGCCGAGGCGATCCTGAACGGCGCCCCGGCCAAGATCGCCAGGACCGCCGAACTCGAAGCCGCCCACGCCCAGATCGCGCTCGCCCGCCAGGCCGCCAATGCCGGCCCCGTGGCCGAGCTGCGCGCCCGGGTCGAGGCCGACCCGGCCGACCTGCAGGCCCGCTTCGACCTCGCCCAGGCGCTGCACGCCTCGGGCGACGTGGCCGAGGCGGTGACGCAGTTGCTCGACCTGTTCCGCCGCGACCGCGAATGGAACGAAGGCGCCGCCAAGACCCAGCTCTTCACCATCTTCGACGCGCTGAAACCGAACGATCCGATCGTCCTCGCCGGCCGGCGCAAATTGAGCTCGCTGATATTTGCCTGAGCGTCCCGGTGCGCTAGGTTGACCGTCATGCTGAAACCTGCGGACTTGCCCGACACGATTGCGGTCTTCCCCCTGCCGGGGGCGCTGCTGCTGCCGCGCGCCCGGCTGCCGCTGCACATCTTCGAACCGCGCTACCTCCAGATGCTCGAGGACGCGCTCAAGACGCCGCAGCGGCTGATCGGGATGATCCAGCCCAACCCCCGCCCCAACTGCGCGACACAGCTGCACACCATCGGCTGCGCCGGCCGGGTCACCCAGTTCTCGGAAACCGAGGACGGGCGCTACATGATAACCCTCGCCGGCCAGTCCCGCTTCCGGGTCCTGCGCGAACTCGAGGGCTTCACTCCCTACCGCCGCTGCGAGGTCTCCTGGGAGGGCTTCGAGCGCGACCTCGGCAAGGTCGAGAGCGACCCCGGCCTCGACCGCGAGCAGTTCCTCGAGGTGCTGCGCCAGCTCTTCGAGCGGCGCCAGATGAGCACCGACTGGGACACGCTGAAACAGGCCGAGGACGAGTTGCTGATCAACTCCCTCTCGATGCTGCTCGACTTCAGCCCCGAGGACAAGCAGGCGCTGCTCGAAGCGCCTTCCCTTGCAACCCGGCGCGAAACGCTGGTCACGCTGATCGAATTCACCCTGCGCGGCGGTTCCGGACAGGAGGTCTGGCAATGAATGACGAAACCACGGTCAGTTTCGACCGCCGCATGCTCGAGGCGCTGGTCTGCCCGCAGTCCCATGCCTCGCTCGACTACGATGCCGAGAAGCAGGAACTGATCTCGCGCGCCGCCGGCCTGGCCTTCCCGATCCGCAACGGCATCCCGATCATGCTGGTCGACGAGGCCCGCACCCTCGACTGAGCCGCCGGCAGGGCAGGCCGCGCCGCGCCCCAAGCTTCTCTTCTTCAAAAATACTCGGGGGAGTCGCGCCGCAGGCGCGGCCGGGGGCAAGGCCCCCGAAGCGACGCTGGCTCCAGGGGCGTGGACCTCAGACCGGCAGCCCCTGCATCAGACGCGGCAGGTCGCCGGTCAGCCCCGCCGCCTCGCGGATGAACCCCCGGCGCAGGGCCGGTGCGGCATTGACCAGCCCCATGCCCAGGTCACGGCCCAGCCGCAGCAGCGGGTTGTCGTTCGAGAACAGCCGGTTGAAGGCATCCGTCGCCAGCGCCAGCGTGGTGGTGTCGAACCGCCGCCACTGCTGGTAGCGGTCCAGCACGCCCGGCCCGGCGATATCCTCGCCCCGCCGCGCCGCCAGCGTCACCACCTCGGCCAGCGCGGCAACGTCGCGCAGCCCGGCGTTCAGCCCCTGCCCGGCGATCGGGTGCATCCCGTGGGCGGCATCGCCCACCAGCGCCAGCCGCTCGCCGATGAAGCTCTTGGCCAGCGTCAGCCCCAGCGGATAGCTGAACCGCTGCCCGGCCAGCGCGATCTCGCCCAGGAAATCGCCGAAGCGCGGCCGCAGCACGGCGAGATAGGCTTCCTCGTCCATGGCGGCGATCTCGGCGGCATGAGCCGTGGTCTCGCTCCATACGATCGAGCTGCGGTTGCCGGTCAGCGGCAGGATCGCCAGCGGCCCCGGCGGCATGAAGAACTGGTGCGCGATGCCGTGATGCGGCAGCTCATGCGCGATGGCGCAGACCAGCGCGGTCTGGCCATAGCCATGGCCCGTGCGCCCGATCCCGGCGCGCTCGGCGGTGCCGCTGGCCCGGCCGTCGCAGCCGACCAGCAGCCGCGCGCCCAGGGTCGCGCCATCCGACAGCGTCACCCCGGCCCCGGCGGTCGAGGTGGCCTGCGCCACCACCCGCACCCCCGACCGCGTGGTGATGCCCGGCTCGGCCGCCATCGCCTCCATCAGCGCGCGGCGCAGGTGCCGGTCCTCGACCATGAAGCCCATCGGGCCTTCCTCGATCTCGGCATGGTCGAACTGCATCACCAGGGGCGAGGGCCCCAGCCCCGCGTGGCCGTCGCTGACCCGGATCTCCAGCATCGGCTGCGCCTGATCGGCCACCCGGTCCCAGACCCCGATCGCCGCCAGCAACCGCTGCGAGCTCAGCGCCAGCGCATAGGCGCGCCCGTCAAAGGCGGCATCGGCGCGGATCTGCTCGGCCAAGGCGTCGATCACGGTCACGGAGAACCCGGCTTGCGCCAGGGAAAGGGCCAGCGCGGGGCCATTCAGGCCGCCGCCAACGATCAGGATATCGGAAGTATCGCTCATGTGCCGCACTATGGCTTTCGCTTCGGGATTGTCCATGCGTGACACCGTCGCTACGGTCGCGGCGAAACACCTCGGGGGATTGCGATGGGCGACTGGCTTTCGATGACGGCGGCGGATCTGGGGCGCGAGATCGGCGCGGGCCGGATCGACCCGGTGGCCTTGGCCGAAACCTACCTGGACGCCATCAAGGCCCACCCGATGACCGGCCGCATCTACGCGCGCCTGACCGAGGAACGCGCGATGAGCGAAGCCATCGCCGCGCATGACCGCGCCAAGGCCGGGCGCCGCCGCTCGCCGCTCGACGGTGTGCCGATCAGCTGGAAGGACCTGTTCGACACCGCCGGTGTCGGAACCGAGGCCGGCTCGCTGCTGCTCGAGGGCCGGGTGCCCGAGCGTGACGCGCTGGTGCTGCGCAACGCCACCGAGGCCGGGCTGGTCTGCCTCGGCAAGACCCATATGACCGAACTGGCCTTCTCCGGCCTCGGGGTGAACCCCAGCACCCAGACCCCGCCGAACATCAACGACCCCGAGGCCGCGCCGGGCGGCTCCTCCTCGGGCGCGGCGGCCTCGGTCGCCTTCGGCCTCGCCGCGGCGGGCATCGGCTCCGACACCGGCGGCTCGGTGCGCGCGCCGGCGGTCTGGAACGACCTCGTCGGGCTCAAAACCACCTCCGGGCGCCTCAGCCTCGAAGGCGTCGTGCCGCTGATCGTCAGCTTCGACACCGTCGGCCCGCTGACCCGCAGCGTCGAGGACGCCGGCCTGCTGCTCGCCGCGATGGAAGGCGGCACCGCCCCCGACCTGCGCGGCGCCTCGCTCCGGGGCCGCCGCTTCGCCGTGCTCAAGACGCTGGCCATGGACGAGGTCGAGGACGCCCCCGGCGCCGCCTTCGCCGCCGCGCTGGCGAAACTCTCGGCTGCCGGCGCCATGATCGAGGAGATCGAGACCGACTCGGTCACCGATGCCTTTTCCACCACCGGCCCGCTTTTCGCCGGCGAGGCATATGGCCAGTGGCGCGACGTGATCGAGGCCAACCCGCAGCGCATGTATTCCGAGATCCTCGAACGCTTCCGGGGCGGCAAGCAGTTCTCGGCGCCAGATTACGTGGCCGCCCGCAACAAGCTGCACGAGGCCCGCCGCGCCTATCTCGCCGCCACCTCGGGCTATGACGCCGTGCTGCTGCCGACCTCGCCGATCCTGCCGCCCAACGTGAAGCGGCTCGAGTCGGATTCGGACTACTTCAAGCGGGCCAACCTGCTGGCGCTGCGCAACACCCGGATCGGCAACCTGCTGGGCCTCAGCGCCCTGACCCTGCCGGCGGGCAGCCCGAGTTGCGGCATCATGTTCTTCGGTCGTCCCTTCGAGGAAGCGGCCCTGCTGCGCATCGGCGCGGCGGCCGAAGCGGCCTTGGCCTGAAAGCCACAATCCTGCCTTCTTGACGCAACGCGGCTGGACGCAGCGCCAGCGCGCGGCTAACCTTTGGAAAAAACGGGGCGAAACGATCCCGTAAGAGGCAGTAAAAACATGGAATTTCCCAAGCGGTTCGCGAACCTGCCGCCCTATGCATTCCCGCGTCTGCGGGCCCTTCTGGATGCCCATGCACCCGGCGGCGACGTCGTGCACATGACGATCGGCGAGCCGAAGCACGCCTTTCCCCATTGGGTCGTCGACGTGATCGTCAGGAATGCGGACGGTTTCAACCAATATCCCCAGAACGAAGGCACCGATGCCCTGCGCGGCGCGATCACCGATTGGGTGGCGCGGCGCTATGGCGTGAGCCTCGATCCGGGGCAGAACGTGATGGTCCTGAACGGCACCCGCGAGGGCCTCTACAACGCCGCCATGGCGCTGGTGCCCGAGACCAAGAACGGCCAACAGCCGGTGATCCTCTCGCCGAACCCCTTCTACCAGGTCTACATGATCGCGGCGATCTCGGTCGGGGCCGAGCCGGTCTTTGTGCCCGCCACCGACGCCACCGGACACCTGCCCGATTTCGGTGCGCTGCCCAGGGACGTGCTGAACCGCACTGCCGCCGCCTATATCTGCTCACCCGCCAACCCGCAGGGCGCCGTCGCCTCGCGCGATTACTGGGCCGAACTGCTGGCCCTGGCCGAGCAATACGACTTCCGCGTCTTCGCCGACGAATGCTACAGCGAGATCTACCGCGACGACGCGCCCCCGGGTGTGCTGAGCGTGGCGAAGGAAGTCGGCGCCGACCCCGAGCGGGTGATCGCCTTCCACTCGCTCTCGAAACGGTCGAACCTGCCGGGGCTGCGCTCGGGCTTTGTCGCCGGCGGCCCCAAGACCATCGCGGCAATGAAGCAGCTTAGAGCCTATTCCGGCGCACCGCTTCCGGGGCCACTTCAGGCCGCCGCCGCCGCCGTCTGGGCCGACGAGGCCCACGTGATCGAGAACCGCGGCCTCTACCAGCAGAAATACGCGGCCGCCGACGAGATCTTCGCCGACGTGCAGGGCTATCGCGCCCCCGAGGCCGGGTTCTTCCTCTGGCTGCCGGTGGACGATGGCGAACAGGCCGCGCTCAAGCTCTGGAAGGAGACCGGGGTGAGGGTGCTGCCGGGCGCCTACCTCGCGCAGGGCAAACCGGGGCAGAACCCCGGCGAAGGATTTATCAGGGTCGCCATGGTGGCCCCAAAGGACGAGATGGCGCAGGGCCTCACCCGGCTCCGCGACTGTCTCTACAAATAAGACGAGACCGAGGACAGCATGGCATATCAAACACGTAGCAGGGATCCCTTTCTGGACAGCACCATGCAGGCCGCCATCGAGAAGCGCGGCAAGGAGCTTGTCGGGATCGCGCTGATCGGTCTTGCCATCGCCGCCGCGGCGATGATCGGCTCCTACACGCCGGACGATCCGAACTGGATGGTCTCGACCGATGCGCCGGTGCAGAACTGGATGGGCCGGATCGGCGCCTCCATGGCCGCGCCGCTGTTCATGATCGTCGGCTGGGGCAGCTGGGGCATCGCCCTGATCCTCGGCGTCTGGGGCATCCGCTTCGCCGCGCATTACGGCGAAGACCGGGCGATGAACCGGCTGATCTTCGCGCCGATCGCCATCGCGCTCGCTTCGGTCTATGCCGCGACGCTGGTGCCGGGCGAGGAATGGCGCGCGACGCACAGCTTCGGCCTCGGCGGTCTGTTCGGCGACACGGTGATGGGCGCGCTGCTGACGCTGCTGCCCTTCGGCTCGCATGTCGGCCTGAAACTCTCCTCGCTGCTGCTGGCCGTCGGGATGCTGGCGCTCGGCGCCTTCGTGATGGGCTTCACCCGCGCCGAGATCAACCGCGGGCTGCGCTTTGCCCTGATCGGACTGATCATGGCCTACGGCGGCCTGCTGACCCTGCTGGGCATGACCGCCCGCGCCTCGGGCGCGGCGCTGCGCGAACAGCGGCTGCGGCTGGCCGAACGGCGCGAGATGGCCGCCGCCCGCCGCGAAGAGGCCGCCGTGCTGCGCTCCGACCCGGTGCTCGAGGATTTCGAACCGATCCGCATCGTCTCGCGCAAGGGCGAGAGCGCGGGCGAGCGCCCGAGCTTCCTGTCGCGGATGCCCGGCCTGATCCGCCGCGCCGAGCCGGTTGCCGAACTGGTCGAACACGAACCCCGCGAATTCGATGCCGAGATGCCCGGCGACGACCGCATCAAGGCCCGCATCGCCGACGTGGTGCGCACCCGCAAGCAGGCCGGCGTCCCGGTCGAGCCCGAACCCGACCTGACCCGCCCGCTGACCAAGGGCCGCGGCCGTGGCCCCGATCCGCTGATCCTGAACCGGACCGGCAACCACGGGCTGCCGCCGGAACCGCCGCTGACCGGTGGCCGCCGCGTGGCCGAGCCGCCGCTGACCCGCGCGCACATGCCGGCGCCGCAGGTGCAACCCGCGATCGAGCGTGAGTACGACGCCGACTACCAAGCAGATTACGAACCCGAGAGCTTCGAGGAAGACGACTACCTGCCGCTCGAGGAACCGGAACGCCCGGCCATGCAGATCCCGGTCGCCGAGCCGAAGAAGGTCGTGCAGAACCCGACCCGCAAGGCCCCGGCGCCGTCGCGCCGCGCCCAGGCCGAGGCGCAGCCGGCGCTGAACTTCGACGCCGATGCCAACGACTTCGAACTGCCGCCGCTCAACCTGCTGATGAACCCGGCGGGCATCACCCGGCATCACCTCTCGGACGAGGCCCTGGCCGAAAACGCCCGGATGCTCGAAAACGTGCTCGACGACTACGGCGTCAAGGGCGAGATCGTCTCGGTGCGCCCCGGCCCCGTCGTCACCATGTATGAACTCGAACCCGCGCCGGGCCTCAAGGCCAGCCGCGTGATCGGCCTCGCCGACGACATCGCCCGCTCGATGATGGCGCTCTCCGCCCGCGTCTCGACCGTTCCGGGCCGCTCGGTCATCGGCATCGAACTGCCCAACGAGAACCGCGAGAAGGTGGTCCTGCGCGAGATCCTCGCCAGCCGCGACTTCGGCGACAGCACCATGAGCCTGCCGCTGGCGCTGGGCAAGAATATCGGCGGCGACCCGGTGGTCGCCAACCTCGCCAAGATGCCCCACCTGCTGATCGCGGGCACCACGGGCTCGGGCAAGTCGGTGGCGATCAACACCATGATCCTGTCGCTGCTCTACAAGCTGACGCCCGAGGAATGCCGCCTCATCATGATCGACCCGAAGATGCTGGAACTCAGCGTCTACGACGGCATTCCGCACCTGCTCTCCCCCGTCGTCACCGACCCCAAGAAGGCGGTTGTCGCCCTGAAATGGGTCGTGGGCGAGATGGAGGACCGCTATCGCAAGATGTCCAAGATGGGCGTCCGCAACATCGAGGGCTACAACGGCCGCGTGAAGGATGCGCTGGCCAAGGGCGAGATGTTCTCGCGCACCGTGCAGACCGGCTTTGACGACGAGACCGGCGAACCCGTATTCGAGACCGAGGAAAGCAAACCCGAGGCGATGCCCTTCATCGTGGTCATCGTCGACGAGATGGCCGACCTGATGATGGTCGCCGGCAAGGAGATCGAGGCCTGCATCCAGCGCCTGGCGCAGATGGCCCGTGCCTCCGGCATCCACCTCATCATGGCGACCCAGCGTCCCTCGGTCGACGTCATCACCGGCACCATCAAGGCGAACTTCCCCACCCGGATCTCCTTCCAGGTGACCTCGAAGATCGACAGCCGTACCATCCTGGGCGAAATGGGCGCCGAACAGCTGCTTGGCATGGGCGACATGCTCTACATGGCGGGCGGCGCCAAGATCACCCGCTGCCACGGTCCCTTCGTCTCGGACGAAGAGGTTGAGGAAGTGGTGAACCACCTCAAGGGCTTCGGCCCGCCGGCCTACGTCAACACCGTGCTCGAAGGCCCGGACGAGGAAAGCGCCAGCGACATCGACCTGGTCCTCGGCCTCGGCGGCAATACCGACGGCGAGGATGCGCTCTACGACATGGCCGTGCAGGTCGTCATCAAGGACCGCAAATGCTCGACCTCCTACATCCAGCGCAAGCTGGCCATCGGCTACAACAAGGCCGCGCGCCTGGTCGAGCAGATGGAGGACGAGGGCATCGTCACCGCCGCCAACCACGTCGGCAAGCGCGAGATCCTGGTGCCCGAGCAGCACTGAGACAGCAACGCCGCCGGGGAACCGGCGGCGGCTTCATGCCGTTGTGATCGGATGCGCCGTGCAGAGCGGCGACAGGCAGACTATATGGACCCCATGATCACACGACGCAGCCTTGCGGGCGGGCTCGCCCTTCTCCCCTTCCTCCCCTCCCATGCCCTGGCAGAGGATAAATTGTCGCTTGATGCGCTCTCGGACTACCTGAACGGGCTGCAGACGGCGCAATCCTCCTTCACCCAGTTCAACGAGGACGGGTCGAAGTCGACCGGGATGCTCTACATCAAGCGCCCCGGCCGGATGCGCTTCGAATACGCCCCGCCGAACTCCGGCGTGGTGATCGCCGGCAGCGGCGCGGTCATCCTGCATGACAAGAAGTCGAACCAGCCACCCGAGACCTATCCGCTCAAACGCACGCCGCTGAACCTGATCCTGGCCCGGCGCGTCAACCTGAAACAGGCGAAGATGGTCAAGTCGCACACGTTCGACGGTGAATTCACAGTTGTGCGCGCGCAGGACCCGAAAGAGCCCGAGATCGGCTTCATCGACCTGATGTTCAGCGCCAACCCGATCGCCCTGAAACGCTGGATCATCACCAACGAACAGGGCACCCGCACCGCCGTGGTGCTCGACGGGCTGCAAACCGGCATGACATTCGCCGACAGCATGTTCGAAACCCAGGTTCCCACACGCGCCGGCAACCGCTGAGGTCCCGTCAGTAGGCCCTGCAGCCCCGCAGCTGGTTCTCGTAAAGCACCGCGCGCGCCTCGACCTCCGAGGCGGTGCGCAGCAGCCAGCTCTTGGAGTTGTGGCTGCCCCGCGCGAAACCATTGTGGCCCTCGTGATAGGCCAGGTACTGGTTGCGGGCGTCAGTCAGCTGGATGCCGTTCTTCTCGCGCGAGCGGTTCATGTACCAGCCGATGAAATCCGCGGCATCGCGGATATCGTCGCGTCGCGCCCCACGCCGCCCGGTGTCCTTGAGGTATTCGTCCCAGGTGCCGTCCAGCGCCTGGCTATAGCCATAGGCGCTGCTCTGCCGCCCCATCGGAATGATGCCCAGCGCATAGCGGAAGGGCGTCCGCGCATCGCTGCGGAAGCGGCTCTCGTGGTAGATCGTCGCCATCTGCACCGCCGCCGGAACGCCCCAGCGCCGCTCGGTCGCCTTGAAGGCGCGCACATAGCGTGAATCCTGCCGGACGATCATGCAGGCGTCGTCCAGCACCGAAGGCGGCGCGGAATAGCCGCCGCCACATGACGCCAGGATCAGCGTCAAGATCATTACGCCGAGGGTTCTGCTCATTTGCCTCTGCCTTTTTTCGGCAATTCTACAGCATCCCGACCCGCTCGCAAACCACATTCGCAACCATAGGCGGAGACCCGAACTGTGCCCCCCCACGTCACAAACTGTTTCTTGCGAATACCGTGCAAATATTGGACAAGGCGCCGCCCAAGGCGTAATTATGGGGGTAAGGGCTAGTACAAATGTTGAAAAAGCGTGCGAAATATAACCTTGGACAGATCGTCCGCCACCGGAAGCATCCCTTCCGGGGGGTTGTATTCGATGTAGACCCCGAGTTCTCCAATACCGACGAATGGTACGAAGCCATTCCCGAGGAAAGCCGCCCCGCCAAGGCGCAGCCCTTCTACCACCTGCTCGCCGAGAACGATCAGACCTATTACGTCGCCTATGTCTCGGAACAGAACCTGATCGCCGACTATTCCGGCGAACCCGTGGATCACCCCGACATCGGCGACATGTTCGGCCCGTTCCAGGACGGCGCCTACCCGCTGCACTTCCACCTGAACTGAAGCCGGCGCTCCGGGATCTGCCCGAAGCGCCCGCTCTTGCGCCTCAGTAGCCCAGCGCGCAACCATCCTTGCGCGGGTCGCTGCCGCCTTCCAGAACCCCGTCCTCGCCGATCCGGATCGCCTGCGCTCCGCCCAGCGGCTTTTCCGGCAGTTCGAGCTTGTGGCCCAGCGCCTCCAGCTCGGCGCGGGTCTTCTCGCTGTAGCCCCGCTCGATCTTCAGCACCCCGCCCTCGGGGAAGGCCCGCGGCGCGTCGATCGCCGCCTGCAGCTCCATCCCGCAATCGACCAGGTTGCTGACCAGCCGGGCGTGGCCCGTGGGCTGATAGGCCCCGCCCATCACCCCGAAAGGCATCAGCACCCGCCCGTTCTCGCGCAGCATCCCCGGAATGATCGTATGCATCGGCCGCTTGCCGCCGTTCATCTCGTTCGGGTGCCCCTCCTCCAGCGTGAAGCCCGCGCCGCGGTTCTGGAACAGGATCCCGAACTTGTCCGAGGCAAAGCCCGACCCGAAGCCGTGGAAGATCGAGTAGATCAGCGAAACCACCATCCGGTCCCTGTCGACCACGGTGATATAGATCGTGTCCCGGTGGATCGCCTCGGTCAGCGGCGCCGCCTGGGCCATCGCCGTCTTCGGGTCGATCAGCGCCGCCAGCTTCGCCGCCGTCTCGGGCGCCAGCATGTGCTGAAGGCGCGCGGTATGATCCGGATCGGCGATGAAACGGTTGCGCGCATCATAGGCCAGCTTCGAGGCCTCGGTCTCGATATGCAGCCGCTCCGCCCCGAACGGATCCATCCCCGCGATATCGAAATGCGCCAGGATGTTCAGCAGCAGGATCGCCGTCGCCCCCTGCCCGTTGGGCGCGTGCTCGACCAGCTCGATCCCGCGATAGGGCCCGCTGACCGGATCGCTCGGCGTACAGGCGGTGGCGGCGAAGTCGTCCATCGCATGGACCCCGCCCAGCGCGTTGAGCGAATCGACCATGTCCTGCGCCACCTCGCCGGCATAGAACCCGTCGCGCCCCTGGAGGGCGATCCGGCGCAGCACCTCGGCCTGGCCGGGCGCACGGAAGATCTGGCCGGTGGTCAGCGGCTTGTCGTCTTTCAGGAAGAACCGCCGCGCGCTGCCCTTCAGGAAGGGCGCATCCAGCGGCCAGTCGAAGGCCACCCGCGACGCCGCCGGTACCCCGGCCTCGGCATAGTGGATCGCCGGCTGCACCAGCGCGTCGATCCCCAGCTTGCCGACGGTCTCCGACAGGTGGCAGAAGGCGTCGATCGCACCCGGCACCGTCACCGCCTCGATCCCGCGCACCGGCACCACGCGCTCGCCCCGCGCCCGCAGCGCCGCGGCGCTGGCCGCGGCCGGCGCCCGGCCCGACCCGTTCAGCGCCTTGATCTCGTTGCTGCCCGGCGGCGTCCAGAGCACGAAGCAATCGCCGCCGATCCCGGTCATCTGCGGCTCGCAGATCCCCAGCACCAGCGCCCCTGCAATCGCCGCATCCATCGCGTTGCCACCGCGTTTCAACACCTCCAGCGCGGTCTGCGCCCCCAGCGGGTGCGAGGTGGCACACATGCCCTCGGTCGCAAAGGTAGAGGAACGGCCGGGGGCCTGGAAGTCGCGCATAACACTGGTCTCCTGTCAGATCGGGCCGAGCCTAGACGGCATCGACACCCGATAAAACCGGATTTTTCAGGTTGATCTGGCGGGAGAGAAATCCTCGGCGCCGCGCACTGGGTGGGGGCTATGACGCGCAGCGCCGAGGGAAGCCATATGCAGCTACAGTTTCATTTGTGTTGAGTCACTGGGGCGGCAGTTGGGAGCAATTGCGGCAGCATTGCGGCAACCCTCTAAAATGCGAGTCAGTCCTCTTTCGGAGCCTCGATTGTGTCGATCCGGGCACAGACCCCCGCGGCAATGCGCACGCCCAGCCGGTTCACCCCGTCGCACCGCTCGTAGGTCACCTCGTCGACCAGGCTGCGGATCAGGTGCCAGCCAAATCCGCCCTCGGGCATCTCGCCGCGCGGCACGGCCAGATCCACCGGCTTCCCCTCCGGCGGCACACCGCCCGGAAACCCCGCGCCACGATCCCAGACCCGCAGCCACAACCCGCCGGGCGCCAGGTCAAAGGCGATCCCGACCTCGCCGCGCGCCGCGCCCGCATAGGCATGTTCGACGATATTGTTGACGATCTCGGCCAGCACGATCTCGGCCGCGCCGAGACAGGCCCCTTGCAGACCCTGTTTCTGCAAGGCTGCCACCACCCGCGCCATCGCCCGCTGCGCCGCCGCCCCCGAGGCGCGGAACCGCACCTCGCCTGTCGGGCGCAGCCCGTCCGGCATGTCAGGCCCGGTCCACCGCCAGGGCGTCCTCGAGCGACGGGTAAAGACAAAAGACGGTATCCATCCGGGTCAGCCGGAACACCTTGTCCACCGTCTCCGTCAACCCCGCCAGGTCCAGCCGACGCGCGCCGCCCATCTGCTTCATCGCGGCGACGATCGCCCCCAGCCCGCTGGAATCGATGAAATCCACGCAGGACAGGTCGAGAATCACCCGTTCCGGGCCCTCGCCTGTCTTCGCCCGCATATCCTCCTTGAACCGGATCGCCAGCGCCGCATCGATGCGCGGCGCCTTAACCGTCACCACATTCGCGCCATCCGTCAGGGTGCTGGTCAGGATCATCCTCGCGTCCTCGTCGCCATTCTGCGCATGCACGCTAGACGGCATTCGTTACCATTCGGTATTCAGGGGACAGGACAAGGGAGATTGCCATGAAAGAGGTTGTCATCGCAGGCGCCGCGCGAACCCCGATGGGCGGGTTCCAGGGCGTGTTCGACGGGATCAGCGCCGCGCATCTGGGTGGCGTCGCCATCCGCGCCGCGCTCAGGGACGCCGGCGCGGCCACCGTGGACGAGGTGCTGATGGGCTGCGTGCTGCCCGCCGGCCAGGGCCAGGCCCCGGCCCGCCAGGCGCTCTTCGACGCCGGCCTCGGCGAAGAGGTGCCCGCCACCACGCTCAACAAGATGTGCGGTTCGGGGATGAAGGCGGCGATGATCGGCTTCGACCAGATCGCGCTCGGCCATGCCGACGTGATGGTCGCCGGCGGCATGGAAAGCATGTCGAACGCCCCCTACCTGCTGCCCAAGATGCGCGGCGGCGCCCGGATCGGCCATCAACAGGTGATCGACCACATGTTCCTCGACGGGCTCGAGGACGCCTACGACAAGGGCCGCCTGATGGGCACCTTCGCCGAGGACTGCGCCGAGGCCTTCCAGTTCACCCGCGAAGCCCAGGACCAATATGCCCTCGCCTCGCTCTCCAACGCGCTCGACGCCGAACGCTCCGGCGCCTTCAAGGCCGAAATCGCCCCCGTCACCCTGCACGGCCGCTCGGGAGAGGCAGTGATCACCACCGACGAACAGCCCGGCAAGGCCCGCCCCGAGAAGATCCCGCTGCTGAAACCCGCCTTCCGAAAGGATGGCACCGTGACGGCGGCCAATTCCTCCTCGATCTCCGACGGTGCCGCCGCCCTGGTGCTCGCCAGCGCCGAAGCCGCCGAGGCGCGCGGCCTGACGGTGCGCGCCCGCATCCTTGGCCACGCCAGCCACGCCCAGGCGCCCGCACTCTTCCCCACCGCCCCGGTGCCGGCCGCGCGCAAGCTGCTAGACCGGCTGGGCTGGGATGTCGACGACGTCGATCTCTGGGAGGTGAACGAGGCCTTCGCCGTCGTCCCCATGGCCTTCATGCGTGAACTCGGGGTGCACCGCGACCAGGTCAACGTCAACGGCGGCGCCTGCGCGCTCGGCCACCCGATCGGCGCATCGGGCGCGCGCATCATGGTCACGCTGCTGAACGCGCTGGAAACCCGCGGCCTCAAGCGCGGCATCGCCGCCATCTGCATCGGCGGCGGCGAAGGCACTGCCATCGCCATCGAGCGGCTTTAGGCTTCTTCTCTTTCCAAATACCTCTCGGGGGGTGAATGGGCCGCAAGGCCCAGAGGGGGGCAGACAGCCCCCCAGCCCCGCCCGCCGCCGGCGCATCCCTCAGTTGAACGAGATGCCGCCGTCCACCACCACCGTCTGCCCGGTGGTCGATGTGCTCTGCACCAGCGCCAGCACCTGCGCGGCCACGTCCTCGGGCGCGGTGGTGCGCGCCAGGATCGCCTTGTCGCGCCAACTCTCGATATAGGCCTGCGAGGCCGCGCCGGTCAGCCCCGTGCCCTCGATCAGCCCGGGCGCGACGCAGTTCACCAGCACCTCGGGCGCCAGCGTGGTCGCCAGGTAGCGCGTCAGCGGCACCGCCCCCGCCTTGGCCATGGCAAAGGACAGCCCCGCATCCCGCGGCGAAAACCCGATGGTAGAGCCTATGTTGACGATCCGCCCCCGCCCCGAGGCCCGCAGCCATGGCGCCGCTGCGCGGGCGGCAAGGAAAGGACCCCGCATGTTGATCGCCATCAGCAGGTCGTAAAGCTCCGGCGTCAGCGCCGCGATATCGCCATGGGCCACCTCGCGCGGCCGATCCTCGCCCGGCAGGGTCGGACGGCCCCGCCCGGCGTTGTTCACCAGGATGTCGAGCCCGCCCCAGGCCCCGGCCACCGCGCCCACCGCCGCCTCGATCGCGGCGGCATCGGTGATGTCCATGCGCACCGCCATGACCCGCCGCCCCAGCGCCTCGACCTCGGCGCAAAGCTTCTCCGCCTCGCCGCTGCGCGACAGGTAGGTCACCGCCACATCCGCCCCCGCCCGCGCCAGCGCCAGGCTGATATGTCGCCCCAACCCGCCGCCGCCGCCCGTGACCAATGCCCGCGCTCCGGTGATATCCATGCCGCTCTCCCTCGGTCCACGCGGTCAGGTCTTCCGCATGGGGCGGGCGAGGTCAAGCCGACGGGCTCAGTTCGCCTCCACCAGCCGCTCCGGGTGGCGCCCATCCGTGCACCAGAGATCGGCCTTCGGTTCCCAGATCGTGGTCTGCAGCTGGGCATGGATGGCGATGCGGTCGGCATGGGTCTCGATGATCGCCGGATCGAGCATGTTGAGGAAGAGGGCGAGCATTTCCGTGGTCAGGCACATGGCGGGGCTCCTATGTTGCGTCAGGCCAAGCGTCCTCCGGCACTTCGGTCGCAGGGCCAGCATACCACAAGACGCCATCCCCGCGCTGCCCTCATGCTGCATTGCAGCATCATTGCGTCAAACCGCTCGGCACCTGCCCGGTTTCAAGGCAAGCGGTGAATTTCGCGTCACCACGTCGCACGGCCCCCCAAACGACCTCGCACCCGTTGTGAAATTTCGCTTTGAAATTTCACCGACTCGGCGCAGAATGAAATTATCACCAGAATTTTCACGAGCGCCCCCATGTTCCACCCCGCCACCGCAACCGGATCGCTCGGCGCCGACCTGCGCGCCCTGCGCAAGGCGCGCGGCATCACGCTGGCCGAGCTGGCGGCGGACCTCGGGCGTTCGGTCGGCTGGCTCTCCCAGGTCGAACGCGACCTCTCGCAGCCCTCGATCACCGACCTGCGCCGGATCGCGGCGCGCCTCGGCATCCCGGTCTCGATGCTCTTCGGCCAGGCTCCCGCCCCGGCCAAGGAAGCCGGTCACATCGTCCGCCAGGGCGCGCGCCGCCCGATCGGTTCGGGCGCGGCGGGCCTGGTCGAGGAACTGCTCTCCCCCGACCTGACCGACGATTTCGAGATGGTCCACTCCACCTTCGAACCGCACAGCCGCATCGGCGAAGTGGTGACCCGCCCGACGCAGGAGGTCGGCTACCTGGTCTCCGGCAGGCTCGACCTGGTGATCTCCGGCACCCGCTTCACCATCCACCCCGGCGACAGTTTCCGCATCCGGGGCGAGCCCTTCGAATGGATCAACCCCTATGACGAACCGGCCGTGGCGATCTGGGTGATCGCCCCGCCGGTCTACTGAGGAGGACGGCATGTACAAAGGAAGCTGCAACTGCGGCGGCGTCACCTTCACCGTGGCGGGCGACCTCGCGCCGCCCTCGGCCTGCCACTGCGGCCAGTGCCGCAAGCAGTCGGGCCACTTCTGGGTCTCCGCCGGCGCCGAGGACGAGGTGCTGAGCGTGACCGACTCCGGAACCCTGCGCTGGTATGCCGCCAGCGACATCGCCAAACGTGGCTTCTGCGGCACCTGCGGCGCCTTCCTGTTCTGGAAGAACCCCGACGAGTCCCACACCTCCGTCGCGCTCGGCGCGCTCGAGAAACCCACCGGCCTTGCCATCTCGCGCCACATCTTCACCGCCGACAAGGGCGACTACTACGACCTGAACGACGATCTGCCGAAGCGGGCGCAATAATGGCGCTCCCGACCCAGGCCCGCGTGGTCATCATCGGCGGCGGCGCGGTGGGCGTCTCCGCGCTCTACCACCTCGCCAGGGCAGGCTGGACCGACTGCCTGCTGCTCGAGAAGAACGAGCTCACCGCCGGCTCGACCTGGCACGCCGCCGGCAACGTGCCCACCTTCTCGACCTCCTGGTCGATCATGAACATGCAGCGCTACTCGACCGAGCTCTACCGAGGTCTCGGCGCGGCGGTCGACTACCCGATGAACTACCACGTCACCGGCTCGATCCGGCTGGCCCACAGCCGCGAGCGGATGATGGAATTCGCCCGCGCCCAGGGCATGGGCCGCTACCAGGGCATGGATATCGGCATTCTCGGCCTGGACGAGATCAAGGCCAGATATCCCTTCATAGAGCCACATGACCTGCAGGGCGCGCTCTACGATCCCTCCGACGGTGACATCGACCCGGCGCAGCTGACCCAGGCGCTGGCCAAGGGCGCGCGCGAGATGGGCGCCCGGATCGAACGCTTCTGCCCCGCCACCGGCGTGCGGCGCGAGAACGGCGAATGGGTGGTCGAGACCACCAGGGGCGAGATCCATTGCGAGATCGTGGTGAACGCCGCCGGCTACTACGCCCAGCGCGTGGCCGAATGGTTCCGCCCCTACGGCGGGCGCCGGTTGCCGATGATGGTGATGAGCCACCAATACCTGCTCTTCGAGGAGGTGCCCGAGGTGCGGGACTGGTCGCAGGCCGCAGGCCACAAGCTGCCGCTGCTGCGCGACGTCGATACCTCCTACTACCTGCGGCAGGAGAAACACGGCTTCAACCTCGGCCCCTACGAACGCAACTGCCGCGCCCATTGGGCAACGCCCGACGACCCCATGCCCGAGGATTTCTCCTTCCAGCTCTACCCCGACGATCTCGACCGGCTCGAGCCCTATATCGAGGACGCCCTCGCCCGAGTCCCCCTGCTGGGCTCCGTTGGCGTCAGCAAGGTCATCAACGGCCCGATCCCCTACGCACCCGACGGACTGCCGCTGATCGGCCCGATGCCCGGCGTGCCCAACGCCTTCGAGGCCTGCGTGTTCACCTTCGGCATCGCCCAGGCCGGCGGCGCGGGCAAGGTGCTCGCCGAATGGGTCACCGAGGGCCAGACCGAATGGGACATGTGGTCCTGCGATCCGCGCCGTTTCACCGCCTACGCCGACCACGACTATTGCGTCGCCAAGGGGATGGAGACCTACGGCCACGAATACGCCATGCACTTCCCCTGGCACAGCTGGCCCGCCGGCCGCGGCAAGCGCCGCTCGCCGCTGCATTCCCGCCTGCAGGCCGCCGGCGCGGTCTTCGGCGCCTACAACGGCTGGGAACGCGCCAACTGGTTCGCGCGCCCCGGCGACGACCTCTCCGAGGAGGCAACCCAGACCTGGAACCGCGCCGGCCCCTGGGAACCACGCATCCGCGCGGAATGCGAGGCGGTGCGCGACCATTGCGGCATCCTGCCGATCTCCGGCTTCACCCGGCTCAAGGTCAACGGCCCCGGCGCACGCGACTGGGTCGACAGCCTGACCTGCTCGCGCCTCCCGGCGCAGGGCCGGATCGGCCTCCTCTACTTCCCCGACAGCCGCGGCCGGATCCTGACCGAGATGTCCTGCATGGTCCACGGCCCCGAGGACGTCGGCCTGATCACCGCCGGTGTCGCGCAATGGCACGACGGCGAGTTGCTCAGCCGCAACGCGCCCGAAGGCATCACCGTCACCGACCACTCCGCCGAGGTCGAATGCCTGCTGGTGACCGGCCCCAAATCGCGCGAGATCCTCGCGCCTCTCACCGACGCCGATCTCTCGCTGCCCTGGCTCTCGGTGCAATACGACACCCATGTCGCCGGCCGTCCCTGCGCGCTGGTGCGGGTCTCCTTTGCCGGCGAACTCGGCTGGGAACTGCACTGCGGCCTCGACGACGCCCCGGCGATCTGGGACGCGGTCACAGCCGCCGGCGCGCGCCCCTTCGGCATGTGGGCGCTCAACAGTCTGCGCATCGAAAAGAGCTACCGCGCCTGGAAGGGCGACCTCTCCACCGATTATTCCCTGCTCGAAGGCGGGCTGGAACGGTTC
Source organism: Seohaeicola zhoushanensis (assembly GCF_014656415.1). GTDB lineage: Bacteria > Pseudomonadota > Alphaproteobacteria > Rhodobacterales > Rhodobacteraceae > Seohaeicola_A > Seohaeicola_A zhoushanensis. The sequence goes on from NZ_BNCJ01000001.1 coordinate 223,949, forward strand.
ATCCGCTGGGACAAGCCCTTCCCCGGAAAAGCGGCTCTGTTGCAGGAGAAACAGGCCGGTTCCCGCAAGCGCTTCGTCACCCTCAAGGTCGAGGCCGGCGCCGCCGACGCGCCCTACATGTCCACCCTCTGGCACGAGGGCCAGATCGTCGGCGAAACCACCTCCGGCGCCTGGGGCTACCGCACCAATGCCTCGCTGGCCCTCGCAATGCTGCGCGCCGACCTCGCGACGCCAGGCACCCGCATCGAGGTCGAGATCTTCGGCGAAAGACACCAGGCCGAGGTGATGCCCGACGCCCCGCTCTGGGACCCTTCCAACGAAAGGCTCAGGGCATGAGCGATATCACCCTTCTCGACGGCTCCATCGGCCAGGAACTGGTGCGCCGTGCCGACGTGATGAACCAGCGGCTCTGGTCGACGCGGGTACTGATCGACCACCCCGAGATGGTGGGCGCGCTGCACCGCGAATACTTCGCCGCAGGTGCGACCATAGCCACCACCAATTCCTACGCGCTGCACCGCTCGCGGCTGGCGCCCCTGGGAATGGAGGCCGAACTCCCCGGCCTCCTGCAAAGCGCCCTGCACCAGGCCGAAACCGCCCGCGCCGCGCACCCGCAGGGCCGCCTCGCCGCCTCGCTCGGGCCGCTGCTCGCCTCCTACCGCCCCGATCTCGACCCCGACCCCGAAATCGCCGCCCCCCGCTTCCGCGAGGTCGCCGCGGTGATGGCGCCCCGCGTCGACATCCTGCTGATCGAAACCGCCTCCTCCCTGCGCGAGGCGGAAGGCGCGCTGAAGGGCACGACCGGCCTCGGCAAGCCGGTCTGGATCGGCTTCACCGTGACCGACGAGGACGGCACCCGCCTGCGCTCGGGCGAACCGCTGGCCGAGATCGCCCCGCTCCTGCGCGACTTCGCCCCCGAGGCGGTGCTCATCAACTGCTCCCCTCCCGAGGTGATCCCGGCCGCCCTCGACATCCTCGCCCCCCTGGGCCTGCCCTTCGGCGCCTATGCCAACGGTTTCACCCGGATCAGCGAGGGCTTCCTGACCGACGCCCCCACCGTCGCCGCGCTCGAGGCCCGTACCGACCTCTCGCCCGAGGCCTACGCGGCCCAGGCGATGGGCTGGCTCGACCACGGCGCCACCATCCTCGGCGGCTGCTGCGAGGTCGGCCCGGCCCATATCGCCGAACTCGCCCGCCGGCTCCGGGCCGCCGGCCACACCATCGCCTGACACCATGCTTCTCTTCTTCCCAAATACCTCCGGGGGTGAATTGGCCGCAGGCCAAGAGGGGGCAGCGCCCCCTCCCCGGTCGGATCGCGCAGGCGATCCGAAACCCGAAAGGATCACACCATGACTGCCCTCCCGGACAAGGCCCGCGTCGTCATCGTCGGCGGCGGCGTGGTCGGCTGCTCCGTTGCCTACCACCTGACGAAACTCGGCTGGAAGGACGTAGTGCTGCTCGAACGCAAGCAACTCACCTCGGGCACCACCTGGCATGCCGCCGGGCTGATCGCCCAGCTGCGTGCCACCGCGAACATGACGCGGCTCGCGAAATACAGCCAGGAACTCTACGGCGGGCTCGAGGCCGAGACCGGCCTGGCCACCGGATTCCGCCGCGTAGGCTCTATTACCGCCGCGCTCACCCAGGAACGCCGCGAGGAGATCTTCCGCTCGGCGGCGATGGCGCGGGCCTTCGGAGTCGAGGTCGAGGAGATCACGCCCGACGAGATCGGCGCCCGCTATCCGCACCTTAACCTCGACGGCGTTGTCGCCGGCGTCTACCTCGCCAGGGACGGCCAGGGCGATCCCGGCAACATCGCCCTGGCGCTGGCCAAGGGCGCGCGCCAGCGCGGCGCGGTGATCGCCGAGCAGACCGCCGTGACCGGCTTCAGCCGCGCTGGACAGCGCGTTACCGGGGTCGATTACGCCGGGCCAGAGGGGCCGGGCCATATCGCCTGCGACATGGTGGTCAACTGCGCCGGCCTCTGGGGCCGCGAGGTGGGGCGCATGGCCGGCGTCAACGTGCCGCTCCAGGCCTGCGAGCACTTCTACATCGTCTCCGAACCGATCGCCGGGCTCGAACAGCTCCCCGTGCTGCGGGTGCCCGACGAATGCGCCTATTACAAGGTCGACGCCGGCAAGCTGATGCTCGGCGCCTTCGAGCCGAAGGCCAAGCCATGGGGCCCGCCGCGCCCCGATTTCGAGTTCGACCAGCTGCCCGACGATTTCGACCATTTCGAATCGATCCTCGAAATGGCGGTGAACCGGGTGCCAATCCTCGGCGCGGCCGGGATCCATACCTTCTTCAACGGCCCCGAGAGCTTCACCCCAGACAATGCCTATCACCTCGGCCTCGCGCCGGGCATGGACAACGTCTGGGTCGCGGCCGGCTTCAACTCGATCGGCATCCAGTCGGCCGGCGGCGCCGGCATGGCGCTGGCGCAATGGATGCAGGACGGCGAGAAGCCCTTCGACCTCGGCGATGTCGACATCGCCCGCGCGCATCCCTTCCAGGGCAACCAGCGCTACCTCAGGGCGCGGGTGTCCGAGACGCTGGGCCTGCTCTACGCCGACCACTTCCCGTATCGCCAGAAGGCCAGCGCGCGCGGCGTGCGCCGCACCCCCTTCCACGCGCATTTGGCCGAACAGGGCGCGGTCTTCGGCGAACTGGCGGGCTGGGAGCGGGCGAATTGGTTCGCGCAACCGGGGCAGGCGGCGGAATACGCGTATTCCTGGCAGCGGCAGGCCTTCTTCCCCAATGTCGCCGCCGAACTCGCGGCGGTGCGAACCGGCGTCGGCATGTATGACATGTCCTCCTTCGGCAAGCTGCGCGTCGAGGGGCCGGATGCCGAGAGCTTCCTGAACCACCTCTGCGGAGCGGACATGGCGGTGCCCGTCGGCAAGATCGTCTACACCCAGTTCCTGAACCCCAAGGGCGGGATCGAGGCCGACGTGACGGTGACCCGGCTGTCCGAAACCGCCTACCTGGTGGTGACCCCGGCGGCGACGCGCCTCGCCGACGAGACCTGGCTGCGCCGCCACCTCGGCGAATCCCGCGTCGTCATCACCGACGTGACGGCGGGCGAGGGCGTGCTGGCGGTGATGGGTCCGCGGGCGCGCGATCTGATGGCGCTTGTCTCGCCCGGTGATTTCTCCAACGCGGCCAACCCCTTCGGCACCATGCAGGAGATCGAGCTCGGCATGGGCCTCGCGCGGGCGCACCGGGTCTCCTACGTCGGCGAGCTCGGCTGGGAGCTCTACCTCTCCGCCGACATGGCCGGCCATGCCTTCGAGACGCTCTGGGAGGCCGGGCAGGACCTGGGGCTCAAGCTCTGCGGGATGCACATGATGGACAGCGCCCGGATCGAGAAGGCCTTCCGCCACTTCGGCCATGACATCACCTGCGAGGACCACGTGCTCGAAGCCGGGCTCGGTTTTGCGGTGAAGACCGCCAAGCCTGCCTTCATCGGCCGCGATGCGGTGCTGCGCAAGAAGGAGGCGGGGCTGGAGCGGCGGATGCTGCAGTTCCGCCTGACCGACCCCGAGCCGCTGCTCTACCACAACGAACCGCTGCTGCGCGACGGGCAGATCGTCGGGCACCTCTCCTCGGGGGCCTATGGCCATCACCTCGGCGCGGCCATCGGCATGGGCTACGCGCCCTGCCGCGGCGAGACGGTCGCCGACCTGCTGGCCTCGCGCTGGGAGGTCGACGTGGCGGGGGTGCGGGTGCCCGCGGTGGCCTCGGCCCGGCCGATGTACGACCCCGACGGCGACAGGGTGCGGATGTAGCGCGGGCGGAGAGGGCGC
>NZ_BNCJ01000001.1:227770-393398 GCF_014656415.1 Seohaeicola zhoushanensis
CCCCCCGCCCGTGCCGGGCGGCTCCCCCCGAGTATTTTTGAAGAAGAGAAACCAGGGGTGCGGCGCGCGGGTTTCCGCGGTGGCGCGGAAATGACAAAGGGCGCCACCGGGGCGCCCTTTTCCTTGCGTTTCAGGTGGCTTACTTCGCCGGCGCCAGCGCCGAGAGGCCCTTCAGGATGTCGATCGCATAGGCCAGCTGGTAGTCGGATTCGCGCAGCTCTGCCGATTTCTCGGCCTTGGCGCGGTCTTCCTCGATCTGGCGGATCTCGTCCGGGGTCAGGCTGTCGTTGTTCAGCCGGCCGCGCAGGTCGGCTTCCGAACGCGAACGCGAGACCGCACTCTTGGCTTCAGGCTCTTCCACCGGGTTCACCGGCTTCTTGGGCTGTTCCACCACGATGTCGGGCGAGACGCCCAGCGCCTGGATCGACCGGCCCGAGGGCGTGTAGTAGCGCGCCGTGGTCAGCCGCATCGCGCCGTCACCGCGCAGCTGCATCACCGTCTGGACCGAGCCCTTGCCGAAGGACTTGGTGCCCACCACGATGGCGCGGCGGTGGTCCTGCAGCGCGCCGGCGACGATCTCCGAGGCCGAGGCCGAACCGCCGTTGATCAGCACCACGATCGGCTTGCCGTCCGCCAGGTCGCCCGGCGTGGCGTTGAAGCGCTCGCCATCCTCGGGGTTGCGGCCGCGGGTCGAGACGATCTCGCCCGATTCCAGGAAGGCGTCCGAGACCTTGATCGCCTGGTTCAGCAGACCGCCGGGGTTGTTGCGCAGGTCGAGCACGATGCCGTCGACCTTCTCCATGCCGCCGGCCGCCTCGATCTGCTCCTTGAGGCCGGCTTCGAGGTTCGGCATGGTCTGCTCGTTGAAGGTGGTGACCCGCAGCACCACCGCCCGCCCCTCGGTGCGCGAGCGCACGGCGGTCAGCTTGATGGTGTCGCGGATGATCGAGACGTCGAAGGGCTCGTCCTCGCCCTTGCGCACCACGGTGATGACGATCTCGGAACCCACCGGCCCGCGCATCATCTCGACCGCCTTGTCCAGCGTCAGCCCCAGCACCGACTCGCCGTTCACATGGGTGATGAAGTCGCCCGCCTCGATCCCGGCCTCGTCCGCCGGGGTGCCGTCGATCGGCGAGACCACCTTCACGAAGCCCTCTTCCTGGGTGACCTCGATCCCCAGCCCGCCGAATTCGCCGCGGGTCTGCACCCGCATCGCCGCCGCGTCATCGGGCGAGAGATAGCTCGAATGAGGGTCGAGCGAGGTCAGCATCCCGTCGATCGCCGCCTCGATCAGCTTCGAGGCGTCCACCTCCTCGACATATTGCGCGCGGATCCGTTCGAAGATGTCGCCGAACAGGTCGAGCTGCTCGTAGACGTTGGCGTTCTTCGCCTTCTCCTGGGCCACCAGCGGACCGGCAATCTGAGTCGTGGCGAGTATACCCGCCAGCGATCCGCCCAGCGCGGCCATCACGAATTTTCTCATGCTCTGCTATCCATCCTTGTCGGTTTGGAACCACGTCTCCGGATCCACCGGGGCGCCACCCTGTCTGACCTCAATATAGAGCGTTTCTGGATGGTCAGTTCCAGTGCCATCACCGCTTAGTGACAAAATCGCCCCGTTTTCGGGCGTCTGCCCGCCCATCAGACCCACCGGGGAACCGGCGGGAATGACCTCGCCCGCCTCGCCGAATACCTCGGCAAGGCCGGACAGCACGAACAGGGTGTCGCGCTGCGGTTCGAGAATCACCACGTTGCCCAGGTCCAGCAGCGGCCCCCGGTAACGGATCGTCGCCGCCACCGGCGCCGTCACCAGCGCCCGCGGCCGGGTGGCGAGGATCATGCCCTCGCGCCGCACCCCGGCGGCATCGGCCTGGCGGGCGCGGTGCAGGATCACCCCCTGCACCGGCAGCGGTAGATGCCCCTTCTGCGCCGAGATATCGGCATCGCTCTCGGGGATCGGCGTATCGCTCATCTCGGCCAGCCCGTCGGCAAAGGCGTCCAGCGTCTCGGTCGAACCCAGCAGGATCGCCGTGCGCACCGGGTCCTCGATGAAGCGGCGCGGCAGGTCGGTGCGCTCGGCCACCGCCTGGCTCAGCCCGGCGCGCGCCTGCTGCACCCCGGCCAGCGCGGTCTTCAGCCCCTCGGCGGCATTGGCCTGCAGGATGCGCAGCGTCCGCAGCTCTTCGACATCGCGGCGCAGCTCGGCGGCCTGGGCGTTCAGCCCCGGCGTCACGTCGGCCAGCATCATCGCCGAGCGCGCGCTGCCCATCGGCCCCGAGGGATGCACCAGCAGCACCGGCGGGGCCGAGGTCTCGATCACCTGCAACACGCCGATCAGCCGGGAAATCTCCTGCTCGCGCGCGGCGAGCTTGCGGCTCAGCGTGGTCTCGCGGGTCGCCACGCGCCGCATCCCCTCGCGCATCGCCGCCAGCCCGGCCTCGTAGGCCTGAACCGTCTCGGTCAGCGCCCGCACCCGGTCGCGCGCGCTGGTCGCCGCGTCCAGCGAGGCCGCCGCGCGCTCCAGCTGCCGGGCCGCCGCGCTCGCTGCATGGGCCGGGTCGTCCTGCGCCGCCGCCGCGCCGGTGGCGAGCAGGGCAACCACGAGGGCGAGGGCGGCGCGGCGCATCATGCCAGCAGGTTCTCCCCGGTCATCTCGGGGGGCTTCGGCAGGCCCATCAGCGCCAGGATCGTCGGCGCCAGGTCGGCCAGCCGACCGCTTTTCAGCTTCGCCCCCGCCGGCCCGCCAACCAGCGCCACCGGCACCGGGTTTGTGGTATGGGCGGTATGCGGCCCGCCGGTCACCGGGTCCACCATGGTCTCGCAATTGCCGTGGTCGGCGGTGACGATCATCGCGCCCCCCGCCTTCTCCAGCGCGGCGACCACCCGTGCCAGACCCCTGTCCACCGCCTCGCAGGCCGCGATGGCCGCCGGCAGGCTGCCGGTATGGCCGACCATGTCGGGGTTTGCGTAATTGGTCACGATCAGGTCGTACCCCTTCTCGATGGCGGCGACGAACTGGTCGGTGACCTCCTCGGCCGACATCTCGGGCTGCAGGTCATAGGTCGCCACCTTGGGCGATTTCGGCATGAAGCGGTCCTCGCCCTCCCAGGGCGCTTCCTTGCCGCCGTTCAGGAAGAAGGTGACATGGGGGTATTTCTCGGTCTCGGCGAGGTGGAACTGGGTGAGCCCCTGTTTCGCCACCCATTCGCCCAGCGTGTTGACCACCGCGCGCTTGGGATAGGCCGCGGTCATGAAGGTATCGTGCTGGGCCGAGTAATCGACCATGCCCAGCAGCGCCGACCAAGCCGGGCGCGCGCCCACATCGAACTCGGCAAAACCCGGCTCGCCGATGGCGCGCAGGATCTCGCGCGCGCGGTCGGCGCGGAAGTTCAGGCAGAAGAAACCGTCGCCATTCTTTGCCCCTGTATAGGGCCCGATGACCGTCGGCAGGATGAATTCGTCGCTCACGTCCTGGGCATAGGCCGCCTCGACCGCCGCCGCCGGCGTATCGGCCGCCTCGCCCTTGGCGCCGATCATCGCGGCATAGGCCTTGCCGACCCGCTCCCAGCGATTGTCGCGGTCCATCGCGTAGTAACGCCCCGAGACGGTGGCGATGCGCGCACCCTCGGGCAGGCCCGCCTCCAGCGTCTCGAGATAGCCCAGCGCCGATTTCGGCGCCACGTCGCGCCCGTCGGTGATCGCGTGGATCGCCACCGGCACGCCCTTGCCCGTGATCGCCTTCGCTGCCGCCAGCATGTGCGTCAGGTGCCCGTGCACCCCGCCGTCCGAGACCACGCCCATCAGATGCGCGGTGCCGCCCGCGGCTTTTACGGTCTCTACAAAGGCGTTCAGAGCCTCGTTCGCGAAGAACGATCCATCCTCGATGGCGAGGTCGATCTGGCCCAGGTCCATCGCCACCACCCGGCCCGCGCCGATATTGGTATGGCCGACTTCCGAATTGCCCATCTGCCCGCTGGGCAAGCCGACATCGGGGCCATGGGTGATGAGCGTCGCATGCGGCCCCTGCATGATCGCGTCGAAGGTGGGCGTCTTCGCCAGGTGCGGCGCGTTGGCCGAGGTCTCCTCGGACAGGCCCCAGCCGTCGAGAATGCATAGAACAACAGGTTTCGGGGCGCTCATGGTCCGGGTCTCCGCCTTCTGGGGTCGCGTTGTCTGCGCGCGCCCTCCGCTCGGGCGCGTTCTAGACCTTTGCCCGATGCGATGAAACCCCCGCCGTTGCCGCAGGTCCGGCGCGCCGCGCGGCGTCCCTCCGGGGGCGGCGTCAGGGGCGCATTTCAGCGTCCCGGAAACTCACTCGTAAAATATCAAGCGATTCCAGTGTGTTGCTGACCGTCCTAGCTGGGACACCTGAAACAGCCCCTGAATCAGGCGAAACAGCCCTGGCAGAACCACCCCGCCGACAGGGCCCCGCCATGGGCATAGAACAACCACAGCCGCGCCCCCTCGGCGGTGACCACCACCCAGTAATCCCGCGACCCGCTCCGCCACTCCGGGTCCTCCAGCCACCACTCCGGGGCGATCCGCTCCGGCCCCCGCGCCGACCCCAGGTGCCAGGTCCGCCCCCGCCAGCGGAACCGCTCCGGCAGCTGCGGCCGGTCGGGCGCCATCACCACCTCGGGCCGCCACATCAGCAGCGGCCGCGGCGTCGGCGGCGCCGGCCAGTCCTTCGCCGGCTCCGACCAGGCCGCCGCCAGCGTCACCGCCGTCTTCTCGGGGATATGGCTCGCCCCCGGATGCCGCCGGGTGATCGCCTCCAGCCCGATCCGCGCGCCCAGCCGGCCGATGAGGTCGTCGAGCGCCGACTGCCCGGCCAGCCGGTCCCGCACCGCCTGCCCGGCTTCCAGGTGCCCCACCGCCCGCCGCTCGTGCAGCGGCTCGGTCGCCACCGCCTCGAGCCGCAGCATGTCGATCCCGAAGCCCGCGTCGATCTCTCCCGTCTTCATCTCCAGCAGCGGCCGGATCCGGTCGGCGTCATGCCCCGGCCGGGCCAGCCCGATGGTCACGCATTCCGCCTGCTGGTCGGTCCGATGCGCCTCGAGCCGCAGGCTCCGCACCCCCCGCCCCTTCTCCTTCAGCAGCGCGCAGAGCCGGGGCAGCATCCGGTCGACCGCCGCCATCACGTCCGCCTGCAGCCCGATCGGCTCGGGCAGGGTCAGCCGCACCGCGAAGTGATCCGCCAGCCGCGCCGGCGAGACCGGCTCGGGCGCGCTGCCGGTGGCCTGGTCGAGCCGCAGCACCAGCCCGGTCCCGAAGCGCCGCGCCAGCGCCGCGCGCGGCTGGCCCAGCAGGTCGCCGATCCGCCGCAGCCCCAGCCGCGACAGCTGCGCCACCGTCTCGGGATCGAGCCGCAGCGCCGCCACCGGCAGCGGGGCGAGCGCGCCATAGGCCTGCCCCGGCGGCGCGATCCGCGACACGCCTCCGGGCGCGGCCCCCACCTGCGGCGCCGCCCCGCCCCTGGTCCAGTGCCGCCGCTTGCCCGCCCGCGCCCGCGTCGCCCGCGCCTCCTGGTCGATGGCGTCGCCGCTGCGCGCCGCCCCGCCCGACTGCCCGGCAAACCGCGCCAGCGCCCAGGCCGTGCCCAGGGTGTCGGCGATGCCGCTGCGTACGGTCAGCCCCATGTCGGCGCAATCCTCCTCGATCTGCGCCACCAGCCGCTCTTCGCCGCCGAAGAGATGCGCGCAGCCGGTGAGGTCGACCACCAGCGAGTCGGGCGCTTCCTCGGCCACCCAGGGGCTGAACCGCCCCGCCCAGCGCCGCAGCGCCGCCAGAAAGGCCCGCTCGGCCGGCAGGTTGCGCGCACGGGTCATCAGCCCCGCACACATCGCATGGGCATCGCGCAGCGGCTGGCCCGGCCGCAGGCCGGCCCCGAAGGCGACCCCGTTCAGCGAGGTCACCACCTGCATGTTCCCCTGCTCGGCCACCACCGCCAGCGGCACCGGCTCGGCCAGGCGTTCGGCGCGGATCACCCGCTCTGCCCCGAGGCAGGGAAACCATAGGGAAAGGATACGGCGGCGGGACATGATTCCGGAGTTATGTTCGCTGTTTGTTCCAGAATATACCCGACTCGGGGCACGAGTCGAGACTCGGCCACACGGCGCGAAAACAGGCTCTAACAAGGCAAAAGCAAACCGGCGGCACCCATCGGGGCACCGCCGGTCCAGGAAAATCCGAAAGCAGCGATCAGGCCGCGTGGGCGCCGTCTGCGAGCGAGCGCACGAACTCGAGGATCTCGGGCACCGGCTTGCCCGCCTCGATCTGGGCAACGATGGCCGAGCCAACGACGGTGCCATCGGCCACACCCGCAACCGCACGGGCGGTCTCGGGGGTGCGGACGCCGAAACCGACGATCACCGGCAGGTCGCTCACCGCCTTGATGCGCGCGACTTCCGGGCCGACAACCGCCGCCTGCGCCTCGGCCGCGCCGGTGATGCCGGTGATCGAAACGTAATAGACAAAGCCCGAGGTGTTCTGCATCACCCGCGGCAGCCGGTTGTCATCGGTCGTCGGCGTCGCCAGGCGGATGAAGTTCAGCCCGGCCTTCTGCGCAGGAATGCAGAGCTCGTCGTCCTCTTCGGGCGGCAGGTCGACCACGATCAGCCCGTCGATGCCGGCTTCCTTGGCCTGCTCGAGGAAGGTGTCCACCCCGCGCGAATAGATCGGGTTGTAATAGCCCATCATCACGATCGGCGTCTTCTGGTCGGTCACGCGGAAGGCGCGGGCCAGGCCCAGGGTCTTGTCCAGCGTCATCCCACCGTCGAGCGCGCGCTGACCGGCGAGCTGGATGGTCGGGCCATCGGCCATCGGGTCGGTGAAGGGCAGGCCCAGCTCGATGATGTCGACCCCGGCGGCGGGCAGGCCCTTGACCAGTTCGAGCGAGGTATCAAAGTCGGGATCCCCGGCCATGACATAGGCCACGAAGGCCTTGCGCTTCTGCGCCTTGAGTTCGTTGAAGCGGGCGTCGATGCGGCTCATGTCGGGGCGTCCTCCGGCTGTTCGGACTGCCATGCCAAATGTGACCCCGGAAATCAATGCGCGTCGTGTGGATAAGCGCTGCGCGCCGGTCAGCCCCAGCGCACATCGCCCAGAAAGATGTATCCGGCGCCGTAGATCGTCTTGATGAGGCGCGGGTTCTTCGGATCCTCGCGCAGCTTGGTGCGCAGCCGCGAGATGCGCACGTCCATCGCCCGGTCAAAGCTCTCGCCCGCCGCGCCGCCAAGGCTCTCCTGCATCTGCTGGCGGCTGATGAGCCGCTTGGGGCTTTCCAGGAACAGCCGCAGCACCTCGCCCTCGGCATGGCTGAAGGGCGTTTCCGCGCCGCTGTCGTCCTCGAGCGCGTAGCGGTCGAAATGCGCGGTCCAGCCATTGAAATGGGCGGTGTTGCCGGCGGGCTGGGCCGGGCGGGAGGAGCGGATGCGGGCGCGAATGCGGGCCACCACCTCGGCCGGCTCGAAGGGCTTGGTGATATAATCGTCGGCGCCCAGCTCCAGCCCGGTCACGCGGTCCTGCACCTGGGCGCGGCCCGAGATGATGATGACCGCCGCGCCGCGTTCCAGCGCCAGCCGGTGTACCAGCGCCAGCCCATCGGTGTCGGGCAGCGAGAGGTCGACAAGGCAGACATCCGGCGCGACGCGGTTCAACGCCGCCTCGAACTCGCGGGCGCGGGCGAAGGACTGGGTGCGGAAGCCCGCCTCCTCCAGCACCTCGGTCAGCATCTGGCGGATCTCGGCCTCGTCGTCGAGGATGGTGACAAGCGGTGCGGTCATTCGGCGGCCTTCGGACGTAGAAGCGCGGCGAGCTTGTCGGCCGCGAAGGGTTTTCTGAGCACCGGCACCCGCGCAGCGGCGGCGCGGTGCAGCGGGTCGGTTTCGGGCAGCGAGGTCATCAGCACGCAGGGCAGCCCGGTGCCCTGCACCCGGTCGAGCAGGTCGAGCCCGGTGCCGCTGCCGGCAAGCTGGATATCGGAGAGCACCAGCGCGATGTCGGGAATGTCGGCGGCCAGCGCGACCGCCTCGTCGGCCGAGGTCGCCTCGATCACCGAGAAGCCCAGCGCCACCAGCATGTCGCGGAACAGCGGGCGCAGGTCCTCGCTGTCCTCGACCAGCAGCGCCAGGCCGCCGCTGCCGGCCGGTGCGGCGCGATAGGGCAGGCGCAGGGTCACGCTGGCGCCGCTTCCGGTATTGGCCAGGCGCATGTCGCCGCCGGCGAGCTTGGTCATGTCATAGGCCATCGTGAGGCCCAGGCCAGAACCCTCGCCGCCCTTGGTGGTGAAGAAAGGCTCGGTCGCCCGATTCAGCGCGTCCTGGGAAAAGCCGGGGCCGGTGTCGGTCACGGTGAGGTCGAGCCAGGTCTGCCCGACGGCATGAGCGCTGACGGTGATCTGGCCGGTGGTGCCGCAGGCGTCACGGGCGTTCAGGATCAAGTTCAGCAGCGCGTCCTGCAGAATGCCGGGGTCGAGCATCAGGGCGGCGTCGGGCGTGGTGTCGATGATCGACAGACCCACCCCGCGCGGCAGGCTGGGCGTGGCGAGCAGGACCAGGTCGGCCAGCAGCGCGTGCACGTCGGTGCGTTGCGGGCGCAGGGTGCGGTTGCCGGTCATGTCGGCGATCCGGTTCAGCAGGCGTCCCCCGCGCCGCGCGGTGGTGCGCGTGGCCTCGACCAGTTCGGCGGCCTCGGATCCGAGGTCCATCTTGGCGAGCTTCGACTGCATCCCGAGGATGATGGTCAACAGGTTCGAGAAGTCATGCGCCAGCCCGCTGGTCAGCTGCGCCGCCATGGCGCGGCGGCGGGTCTGTTGCAGGGCAGATCGGGCCTGGGTCTCTTCGGTCACGTCCATCGACAGGATGTAGACCCCGCCCGACTGGTCCGGTGTCAGCGCCACCCGGATCCGGCGCGAGTCGGTGTTCTCTGTGAACTCGAAGGTGGCGCCCACGCCCTTGTAGGCTTCGTCCAGATAGGGCGCGATACGGCCGAAGTTGACCGGCCCCAGCACCTCGTCGATCGGCCGCCCGACGATGTCCGAAGGCGCGCCGGGGATCACCGAGGACAGGCGCCGGTTGGAATAGAGATAGCGCCCGCCGGAATCGACGTGCGAGATATGCGCCGGCATCATCTCGGCGGTCATCCGCGCGCGCGCCTCCAGCTCGGTCAGATGGCGCTTGGCCTCTTCCAGCGCGGTGTTCGTCGCGGCCAGCTCGCGGTTGGTGGCCGAGAGTTCCTCGGTATGGGCCAGCAGCTGGTCGGACAGTTCTTCCGAGCGGGCACGCAGCAATCCCTCCACCCGCTTGGCTCGGGTGATGTCGGTATAGACGGTGATCCAGCCACCCTGCGGCAGCGGCGAGCCCTCGACCGAGATGGTGCGCCCGTTCGAGCGGGTGCGCTCCATGTAATGCGGCTCGAAATCGAGTGCCTGGTCGATCCGGATGCGCACGAAGCTTTCGACATCGTCGACCGGGCCGTATTCGCCGGTCACCGCCAGGTGGCGGATCGTATCCTCGAAATGCGCACCCGGGGTCACCAGCGAGTCGGGCAGGTTGAACATGGTCCGGAACCGCTGGTTGCAGATCACCAGGCGCAGGTCGCGGTCATAGATCGACAGGGCCTGAGCGATCAGGTTCAACCCCGCGGTCATCATCCCCTGCTTCTGCCGTTCGCTGATCGCCAAACCGCCCTCTCCTCCTGCCGGCGGGCGATCATACGGCCGCTTGCGGGAGATTGTCGATGATCCGCGCGCCGCTGCGGCCTCGGTAACAATTCGTTAGGTTTGCGCAAAGCTGAAGAAAAAGTTGACCCCGATGGTGCGGTCGGGTTCGCTTGGAATCCAGAATCGCGCTCAGCGGTCGGAAGGACGGGCAGGAGAGGCCCGTAGGGGAGGAGACAATCTTGGCTCAGACGCAAACTGGCGTCGGAGGACTTCGGTCCGTTCCGGCACTTCTTCGTCGCAATGCTTCCGAGTTCGGTACCGCTCCGGCCTACCGGGAAAAGGAATTCGGGATCTGGCAGAGCTGGACCTGGGCCGAGACGGCCGACGAGATCGAGGCGCTGGCGCTGGGCCTGTTGAACCTCGGCGTGAAGGAAGGCGATTTCATCGCCATCATCGGGCGCAACCGTCCCTATCTCTACTGGACCATGACCGCCGCGCAGATGGTCGGCGCGGTGCCGGTGCCGATGTACCAGGACGCCGTGGCCGAGGAGATGGCCTATGTGCTGGAACATTGCGGCGCGCGCTTTGCCGTGGTCAGCGACCAGGAACAGGTCGACAAGGTCATCGAGGTGCAGGACCGCCTGCACCAGTTCGAGCACCTGATCTACCTCGACCCGCGCGGCCTGCGGAAATACGACCATTCGCACCTGCACCAGTACAGCCACGTGCAGAACCAGGGCCGCGCCGCGCGCGACGAATGGATCACCGAACTGCGCGCCCGCGAAGCCAAGCTCGACTATGACAGCCGTGCCGTGATGCTCTACACCTCTGGCACCACCGGCAAACCCAAGGGCGTGGTGCTGTCAAACCGCAACGTGATCGAAAGCGCCAAGTCCTCCTGCGCCTTCGACAACCTGACGCGCTCCGACGACGTGCTGGCCTACCTGCCGATGGCCTGGGTCGGCGACTTCATCTTCTCGATCGGGCAGGCCTACTGGACCGGTTTCTGCGTCAACTGCCCGGAAAACCCCGAGACGATGATGCAGGACCTGCGCGAGATCGGGCCGACCTATTTCTTCGCCCCGCCCCGCGTGTTCGAGACGCTGCTGACCACCGTGATGATCCGCATGGAGGACGCCGGGCGCTTCAAGAAGCGGATGTTCGACAAATACATGGCCGTGGCGCGCCGGGTCGGTCCGGCGATCCTGGACGGCAAGCCGGTCAGCTTCGGCGACCGGCTGAGCTATGCCATCGGCAACCTGCTGGTCTACGGTCCGCTGAAGAACACCATGGGCTTTTCCCGCGTCCGCGTCGGCTATACCGCCGGCGAGGCGATCGGCCCCGAGATCTTCGAATTCTACCGCTCGCTCGGCATCAACCTAAAGCAGCTCTACGGCCAGACCGAGGCGACGGTCTTCATCACCGCCCAGCCCGACGGCGAGGTGCGCTCGGACACCGTGGGCGTCCCGAGCCCCGGCGTCGAGCTGAAGATCGCCGAGAATGGCGAGGTCTTCTACCGCTCTCCCGGCGTTTTCGTCGAATACTACAAGAACCCCGAGAGCACCGCCTCGACCAAGGATGCCGAGGGCTGGGTGGCCACCGGCGACGCCGGCTTCATCGAGGAAGGCAGCGGCCACCTGCGCATCATCGACCGCGCCAAGGACGTGGGCAAGATGGCCGACGGCAGCCTGTTTGCGCCGAAATACGTCGAGAACAAGCTGAAGTTCTATCCCAACATCCTCGAGGCCGTGGTCTTCGGCAATGGCCGCGACCGCTGCGCCGCCTTCATCAACATCGACCTGGCGGCGGTGTCGAGCTGGGCCGAGCGCAACAACATCGCCTATGCCAGCTACCAGGAACTGGCCGGGCACCCGAAGGTGCTGGAGATGGTCCAGAGCCATGTCGAGGAGGTCAACCGCTCGGTGGCCGAGGATTCGATGCTGGCAGGCTGCCAGGTGCACCGCTTCGTGGTGCTGCACAAGGAACTCGACGCCGACGACGGCGAACTGACCCGCACCCGCAAGGTGCGCCGCCGGATCATCGAGGAGAAATACGCCGACATCATCGCGGCGCTCTACGATGGCTCGAAGACGGTCAGCACGCGCACCGAGGTCACCTACGAGGATGGCCGCAAGGGCTATATCAGCGCGACGCTGGACGTCCGCGATGCGAAGGTGGTGCCGGTGGCCAGCAGGATGGCAGCGGAATGAGGGCGACGGGCGTGCCCCTCACCCTGACCCTCTCCCCCGAGGGGAGAGGGAAATGGCGCCACCCGGACGGGGCGGCGCGGGTGGCAAACGTCGGAGCCTCCGGCGGGATTATTTTCAAAGAGAAGAAGCAGCGGGGGGTGGCATGACGGACCAGGCAGAGGGATACACCACCGCCGATGGCCGCAAGATCGGCGGCGTGGTGATGGAGATGAAGAACATCACGCTGCGTTTCGGCGGCGTGGTGGCGATCCACAACATCAGCTTCGACATCCGCGAGGGCGAAATCCGCGCGATCATTGGCCCGAACGGCGCCGGCAAGTCCTCGATGCTGAACGTGATCTCGGGCTTTTACACCCCGTCCGAGGGCGAGGTCTGGTACAAGGGCGCGAAACGCCCGCCGATGAAGCCCTACGAGGTGGCCCGGCAGGGCGTCGCGCGCACCTTCCAGAACATCGCCCTCTTCGAGGGCATGTCGGTGCTCGACAACGTGATGACCGGCCGGCTGACCCACATGAAGGCGGGCATCCTTCCGCAGATGATCTGGAAGGGCCGCGCCGAGGCCGAGGAGACCGAGAACCGCATCATCGCGGAACGGGTGATCGACTTCCTCGAGATCCAGCACATCCGCAAGACCCCGGTGGCGCGCCTGCCCTACGGTCTCAAGAAGCGGGTCGAACTGGCGCGCGCCCTGGCGGCCGAGCCGACGATCCTGCTGCTCGACGAGCCGATGGCCGGCATGAACGTCGAGGAGAAGGAGGACATGTGCCGCTTCATCCTCGACGTGAACGACGAGTTCGGCACCACCATCGCCCTGATCGAACATGACATGGGCGTGGTCATGGACCTCTCCGACCGGGTCGTCGTGATGGATTACGGCAAGAAGATCGGCGACGGCTCGCCCGACGAGGTGCGCAACAACCAGGACGTGATCGACGCCTATCTCGGCGTCCAGCACTAGAGGACAGGCAATGCTCCACGATATTTTCATCGCCCCTTTCCAGGACATGTTCTCGGCACCCGACTTCCTGTTGCAGGTGCTCTGGGAAGGCCTGGTCTCGGGGATCCTCTACGCGCTGATCGCGCTGGGTTTCGTGTTGATCTTCCGCTCGTCGCGGATCTTCAACTTCGCCCAGGGCATCATGGTGGTCTTCGCGGCACTGACGCTGGTGGGCCTGCACGCGATGGGCGTGCCTGCCTGGATCTGCGTGCTGCTGACGCTGGGCGTTATGTTCGTGCTGGCGATGGCGATCGAGCGGGTCGTGCTGCGCCCGCTGGTCGGGCAGCCGGACATCATCCTGTTCATGGCCACCATCGGCATCACCCTGTTCCTGATCGGTTTCGGCGAGATCATCTTCGGCGGTGAGAACAAGGTGATGATCACCGAGGAGCTGGGCATTCCGACCGGCTCCTGGACGCTGGAGCCCTTCGGCGGGCTGCTGATCCTCGAGCAGAAGGACGTGACCGCCGTGGTTGTCGCCGCGCTGCTGGTGATCGGGCTGCTGGTCTTCCTAAGCCGGACCCAGATGGGCCGGGCAATCCGCGCGCTGGGCGACGACAGCCAGGCCGCGCTCTCGGTCGGCATCTCGCTGCACACGATCTGGGTGCTGGTCTGGTTCATCGCCGGGATCATCGCGCTGGTCACCGGCATCGCCTGGGGCGCGCGCGCCGGTGTCTCCTTCGCGCTCGAGGTCATCGCCTACAAGGCTCTGCCGGTGCTGATGCTGGGCGGGCTCGAAAGCATCGCCGGCGCGATCATCGGCGGTCTGATGATCGGGCTGCTGGAGAAGCTGTTCGAGATCTACTGGGGCCAGCCGCTGATGGGCGGCAATACCGAGACCTGGTTCGCCTTCGTGCTGGCGCTGCTGGTGCTGCTGTTCCGCCCGCAGGGGCTGTTCGGAGAAAAGATCATCGAGCGGGTCTGAGGCAGCGCGGGGCGCGCTGCCGGAACCGGGGCTGACAGGGCTCCGACAGGAAATCGCGGCGGGGAAGGGCCCGCCAACGGGAAGGAAGAGACCAGATGCTGTATCGCACGGCCGGCCAATACAAGACCTCCTACGCCAGCGACCAGGCGGTGTTCCCGGTGCGCCAGGACGCCATCCTGCTGGGAATCATCCTGCTGCTGGCCTGGGTGATCTTTCCGCTGACGGCCTCCGAGTTCACCTTCCAGACGCTGCTGATCCCGATCCTGATCTATTCGCTGGCGGCGCTGGGACTTAACGTGCTGACCGGCTATGCCGGGCAGCTCTCGCTCGGGACCGCCGCCTTCATGGGCGTGGGCGCCTATGCCTGCTACAAGATGGTCACGCTGATGCCCTGGCTCAATCCGCTGGTGGCGATCCTGCTGTCGGGCGCCTTCAGCGCCGGCATCGGCGTCGCCTTCGGCATCCCCAGCCTGCGCATCAAGGGCTTTTACCTGGCCATCGCGACGCTGGCGGCGCAGTTCTTTCTGGTCTGGCTCTTCGAGAAGTGGGGCTGGCTCTACAACTACAATTCGAGCGGCGCGATCCAGGTGCCCAACCTGACCATGTTCGGTGTCTATGTCGCCGGGCCGCAGGCCTCGACCATCGTGCAATACTACGTGGTGCTGGTGGTGGTCTCGCTGCTCACCTGGGTGACGATCAACTTGACGCGCGGAACCCTGGGCCGGACCTGGAAGGCCACCCGCGACATGGATTTCGCGGCCGAGCTGATCGGCATCAACCTGATGCGCTCCAAGCTGACAGCCTTCGCGATCTCGTCCTATATCGTCGGCGTGGCGGGCGCGCTCTTCGTCTTCATGTGGCGCGGTGCGGCCGAGCCGAACCTCTTCGACATTCCGCTCAGCTTCCGCATCCTGTTCATCGCCATCATCGGCGGGCTCGGCTCGATCATGGGCAACTACCTCGGTGCGATCCTGATCGTCGGCCTGCCGGTGATGCTGAACACGGTGCCCGAGGCGCTGGGCATCCACATCGACTCGGCCACCGTCGAACATCTCAACATCATGATCGTCGGCTCGCTGATCATCTTCTTTCTGATCATCGAACCGCACGGCCTCGCCCGGCTCTGGGCGCTGATCCGCGAGAAACTCGTCATCTGGCCGTTCCCGCACTGAGCGGGGTCGGTCGGCAGAAGGCAAGCAGACTACCAACGGGAGGAACCCTTATGAAGCACTTTACCAAAATGGCACTCGCCGCGACGGTCGCGGCAGGGCTCTGCACCAGCGCGGCGGCGGATATTTACGCGCCGAACCTCAGCTATCGCACCGGCCCCTTCGCCGCGACCGGCATTCCGCTGATGAATGGTCAGAAAGACTATTTCACCATGATCAACGAGCGCGATGGCGGCATCGGCGGCGTGAAGATCGAATTC
Organism: Seohaeicola zhoushanensis; assembly: GCF_014656415.1. Classification (GTDB taxonomy): domain Bacteria; phylum Pseudomonadota; class Alphaproteobacteria; order Rhodobacterales; family Rhodobacteraceae; genus Seohaeicola_A; species Seohaeicola_A zhoushanensis. The sequence continues at coordinate 242,993 of NZ_BNCJ01000001.1, forward strand.
GACGAATGCGAAACCGGCTATTCCACCGAGAAGGGCGTGGAATGCTACGAGAAGACCAAGGGCCGCGCGGTCGTGACCCAGCCCTGGTCGACCGGCATCACCCTGCAGGTCCTTCCCAAGACCAACGTCGACATGATCCCGATCCTTGCGCCGGGCTACGGCTTCTCGCCGATGGCCGACGGCAAGGTCTTCCAGTGGGCCTTCAACGCGCCTGGCTCGTACTGGGATGCGGCCTCGATGATCCTGAAGTTCATCAGCCAGGACAATCTCGACAACCTGAAGGGCAAGAAGATCGCCTTCCTGCACCTGGACCACCCCTTCGGGAAAGAGCCCCTGCCCTTCCTGGAAGCCAAGGCCGCGCAGCACGGGTTCGAGCTGCTGCCGATTCCGGTTGGCCTGAAGGAGATGCAGAACCAGTCGGCGCAGTGGCTGCAAATCCGCCGCGAGCGTCCGGACTATGTAATCATGTGGGGCTGGGGCGCGATGAACGCCGGCGCCATCACCGAAGCGGTCAAGACCAAGTTCCCGATGGAGAACTTCATCGGTACCTGGTGGTCGGGTCATGACGCCGACCTGAAGATCGTCGGCGAGGACGGCAAGGGCTACAAGTCGATCAGCTTCTCGCGTCCGATGCTCGACGCGGCGATCCAGGCCGATATCAAGAAATACGTGGTCGATGCCGGCAAGAGCCAGTCGAACCCCGAGGAAATGTCGGGGGTCTTCTACAACCGCGGTCTGGTCATCTCGATGATCCTGGCCGAGGGGATCAAGGCGGCGCAGGACCACTTCAAGGTTGGCGAGATCAACGCCGAACAGCTGCGCTGGGGCCTTGAGAACCTGAACGTGACCGAAGAGCGCCTGGCCGAGCTGGGCATGACCGGCATGGTCGCGCCCTTCAAGACCAGCTGCTCCGACCACACCGGCCACTCGGGTGGCTGGGTGCTGGAATGGGACGGCAAGGCCTTCGTCGAAGCGTCGGACCACCTCACCCCCGACTCGGCTTCGATCCAGCCGCTCGAGGTAGAGAAGGCCGCTGAATACGCCGCGGCCAATGCGCCCTGGCCGATCAACGAAGAGTGCAAGTAAGCACTGCCCCCTCCCCCGGCGGACCCACCGCCGGGGGATCCTCAGCACCATCGGGAAGAACCGCCATGCTCGACTCCACCGCCTCGACCACGCAGGACACCCTTCTCGAGGTCAACAACATCGAGGTGATCTACAACCACGTGATCCTCGTCCTGAAAGGCGTCAGCCTGAAGGTTCCCAAGGGCGGGATCACTGCCCTGCTCGGCGGCAATGGCGCCGGCAAGACGACGACGCTCAAGGCGATCTCGGGGCTGCTGGCCTCCGAGCGCGGCGAGGTCACCAAGGGTTCGATCCGCTACCGCGACGAAAGCATCCAGCACGCCGACCCCGCCGCCATCGTGCGCAAGGGGGTGATCCAGGTGATGGAAGGCCGGCACTGCTTTGGCCACCTGACGGTCGAAGAGAACCTTCTGACCGGCTTCTATACCCGCAAGGCCAGCAAATCCGACATGATGGCAGACCTCGAGAAGGTCTACGAGTATTTCCCGCGCCTGAGAGAGCGCCGCCGCAGCCAGGCCGGCTATACCTCGGGCGGCGAGCAGCAGATGTGCGCGATCGGCCGCGCGATGATGGCCAAGCCCGAGACGATCCTGCTCGACGAACCCTCGATGGGTCTCGCCCCGCAGCTGGTCGAAGAGATCTTCGGCATCGTGAAGGATCTGAACGAGAAGGAAGGCGTCTCCTTCCTGCTGGCCGAACAGAACACCAACGTGGCCCTGCGCTTTGCGCATTACGGCTATATCCTGGAATCCGGCCGCGTGGTCATGGACGGCCCCGCCGCCGACCTGCGCGAGAATCCGGACGTCAAGGAATTCTACCTCGGCATGTCCGACGAGGGGCGCAAGTCGTTCCGCGACGTGCGCTCCTACCGGCGCCGCAAGCGCTGGCTGAGCTAGGAGGTCGCGCCTTGCAGCCTTGCCGCATGCATCTCGGCGATCCGTGCCAGCGCGTCCTCGCGCGTGTTGCGGATGTTCGGATCGAAGCCCTGGCTTTCGGCGCGCAGCCGGATGTCGGTCTCGGTCTCGGACCCCGCCGCGAAGCGCACCGTGCCCAACGAGGCGGCGGTGTTCAGCCTCTTGCCGCGATGGGCATATTGCACCCAGGCCGCCGGCAGGATCTCGCATCCGTTGAGGTTGACGAGGAAATACCAGCGCTTCTCGGTCTCGCGGATGCGGTTCTCGATGTAGTCGTAGAACTCGTTGACGTCGCGGCTGTTGTTGAAGGTGAAATGCGAGAAGTCGACCTCCATCACGCGCCGCGCCTCGTCGAAGGTCAGCCGGCGGACATAGTCGTGGAAGGCGTGCGAGCGTTCGTGGGCCACCTTGGGGCGGCGCGTGTTGGGCATGGCCGAGATCCGTTCGATCGCCTCTTCGCGGGTGGCGAAGAGGTTGGGATCGAAGGCATCGGTATTCGCGGCGCGCAGGATCTGTTCGCGAGTGACGTCCGAACCGTCATAGCGCACCGAACCCATGGAATGGGCATGGTTCAGCGCCCGGCCACGGCGCGAATAGGCGAGCCAGGCGCTCGGATCGATGCGCATGTCGCGCAGATTGACGAGGAAGAACCACTGCTCTTCGCCGGTATCGGCGATGCGTTCCTCGATGCGGTCGTAGAAGGCGTTGACTTTGGCCGAGGTATCGAAGTCGAACTCCGAGAAGTCGACCTCCATGATGGCATGGCTGTCGTCGAAACGGACCCGGCGGTCATGTTCGGTATGCGGCATGAAGGTTCCTCCCCTGTCACGTGGCACCGCCAGTTAGCACCGGCGCATTCGCGTCGGCCTTGTTCCAGATCAAATCCCGCGCAGATGCGCCGGACCGCAGCAGGATGGAGGGGAAGATGACCCGCTATTTCGACGCGCTCGAAACCCGTAGTGCAGACGAGAGGGCCGCGGCGCTCGCCCGCGACCTGCCCGCCCAGATCGCCCGCGCCAAGGCATTGCCGGGCTACGCCGAGTCACTGAAGGACGTCGATCCGGCGACGATCACCTCGGCCGAGGCGCTGGCCGCCCTGCCGGTGCTGCGCAAGTCCGAGTTGAGCAAGGCCCAGGCCGCCAATCCGCCCTTCGGCGGCTATGCCGCGCTGCCCACCTCCGGCTATGCGCATATCTTCCAGTCGCCGGGGCCGATCTATGAACCGGGCGGCGCGGCACGGGACTGGTGGCGCTTCGGCCGTGTCCTCCACGCCGCCGGCATCGGGCCGGGCGACATCGTGCAGAACTGCTTCGGCTACCACCTGACCCCGGCGGGGATGCTGTTCGAGAACGGCGCCCGCGCGGTGGGCGCGGCGGTGCTGCCCGCCGGCACCGGTCAGACCGAGCTGCAGGTGATCGCCGCCCGCGACGTCGGCACCACGGCCTATGCCGGCACGCCCGACTTCCTGAAAGTGATCCTCGACAAGGCCGAGGAGATGGGCATCAGCCTCGGCATCACCAAGGCGACCGTGGGCGGCGGCGCACTGTTCCCCTCGCTGCGCCAGCACTACCGCGACCGCGGCATCCTCTGCCTGCAATCCTATGCCACCGCCGATATCGGCAATATCGCCTACGAAAGCCCGGCGATGGAGGGGATGATCCTGGACGAACACGTCGTGGTCGAGATCGTCACCCCCGGCACCGGCACCCCGGTTGCGCCCGGCGATGTCGGCGAGGTGGTGGTGACCACGCTCAACCCCGACTACCCGCTGATCCGCTTCGCCACCGGCGACATGAGCGCGGTGTTGGAGGGGCAGTCGCCCTGCGGCCGCACCAACCGGCGCATCAAGGGCTGGATGGGCCGGGCCGACCAGACCACCAAGGTCAAGGGCATGTTCATCCGCCCCGAGCAGGTAGCCGCGCTGGTGGCGCGCCACTCCGAGATCGTCAAGGCGCGGGTGATCGCCCGGCGCGAGGGCGAGATGGACACGTTGACCGTGCAGGTCGAGGCCCCCGGCAACGACGGCGCCGCCTATGCCAATACCGTGGCCGAGGTGCTCAAGCTCAAGGGCGCAGTCGAGGTGGTCGCCCCCGGATCCCTGCCCCGCGACGGGTTGGTGATCGAGGACCAGCGCCGCTACGACTGAGGCGCCAGCACCTCTGCAGAGACGGCAGCAGGGCCCGACGGGCCCTGTTTTCGTTCACGGCTCAGGCGAATTCGATGAAGGCCCAGGCCATGGCGACATAGGTCAGCTGGTGCAGCGCCTGGTCAAACCCGTTGGCGCGCCAGTAGCCGGCCTCGTAGGGTCCAAAGCCCTTCTTCTCGCTGTAACGCGCCTTGGCCCAGTCGATGTTGAAATGGACAACCCATTCAATGACGACCAGCACCAGGATGAAAAGCATAGGCGCGCCGACCAGCAGCAGGGCGATGATCGAACCGAGGACATGCACCCCGGCATGTTCCGCGCGCCCCAGGTGCCAGTAGTTGCTGCGGCCTTCCAACATGCGCGGAGTCTGCAGGAAGTAATCGGCAAACATGTGCTTGATCTGCAAAAGGCAGATCAGGATCAGGACAGTGCTCACGTGTCCGGCCAATGCGGCCTCCGGCATGGTTGCTTCAGGTCAGCTTAGGGCCTTAAACCGCGCCCTGCAATCCACAGGCTCGACACCGGCATGTTTTAGCATTTGCGCACAACGGGGAGGGCTTGCTAGCATGTATCGCAATGCGGCGACGGCGGTCGCGCGCGGCGGGCGAGACATCGGGGCGGAGCCATAGAACCGACGCTATTCCGATTCATCTGGAAATATTCCAAGCGCGACCAGCTGATCCTGCTGGCCGTGACCGCGACGCTCTTTCCGCTGCTCTACCTGACGCTCGAACTGCCCAAGCGGATCATCAACGACGCCATCGGCGCCAAGTCCTCGATCATCGACGTCTATGGATACGAGGTCAGCCAGGTCACCTTCCTGGCCATTCTCTGCGCTGCCTTCCTGCTCTCGGTGCTGGCGCATGGCCTGGTGAAGATGCGCATCAACACGATGAAGGGCATCCTTTCGGAGCGGATGCTGCGGCGCTTTCGCTACCAGCTGATCGCACGGATCCTTCGATTTCCCCAGCCCTACTTCGAACGGGTGAGCCAGGGCGAGCTGGTCTCGATGATCACCGCCGAGAGCGAGCCGATGGGCGGGCTTATGGGCGATGCGATCAGCCAGCCGGTGCTGCAGGCCGGGCAGATGGCGACGATCCTGGGCTTCCTCTTCTTCCAGAGCTTCTGGTTCGGCCTCGCCGCCTGCGCGATGATCCCGCTGCAGGCCTGGCTGATCCCGCGGCTGCAACGCCAGATCAACCAGCTCAACAAGAAGCGCATCCAGCAGGTGCGCGTGCTGGCCGCCAATATCGGCGAAAGCGCGGCGGGCGTTTCGGCGCTGCGGGCCAACGGCGGCTGGCGCTGGCGCCTGGCCGAGATCTCGTCACTTCTGGGACGCAACTACGAGATCCGCTTCGAGATCTACCAGAAGAAGTTCTTCATGAAGTTCATCAACAACTTCATCGGCCAGCTGACGCCCTTCTTCTTCTTCTCGATCGGGGGCTACCTGGTACTGCAGGGCGCCGTCTCGCTGGGCGCTCTGGTGGCGGCGCTGGCGGCCTACAAGGACCTGTCGAGCCCCTGGAAGGAACTGCTCGACTACTACAACCAGACCCAGGACATGAGCCTGCGCTGGGAGGTCGTCACCGAACGGTTTGCGCCCGACGGCCTGCTGGACGACGCGCTTTTCACCAGTCAGCCCGACCCGATCCCCAACCTGCGCGGCGACATCGTGCTCGACCGGGTTACCCTGCGCGACGAGGACGGCAACCCCGTGCTCGAGGATTTGAACGCCACCCTGCCTGGCGGCGGCACCATCGGCATCATCGCCCCCAGCAACGAGGACCGCCGCGCCTTCGGCGAGTTGCTGACCCGCGAAGTGGTGCCCTCGGCCGGGGCGGTGCGCATCGGTGAAACAGACCTCCGGACGCTGCATCACGCGGTGGTCGCGGCCCGGGTCGGCCTGGCCTCGTCCCGGCCGCTGTTGTTCCAGGGCAGCTTCGGCGACAACGTCATGATGCCGATCCGCAGCCATCCGATGGGCCCGTCCGAAGACGAAGACCGTTTTGCCGAGACCCTGCGCGCGGGCAACAGCAGCGACGCTTTCGACGCTGACTGGCTCGACCCGTCGACGGGCGGCTACACCAGCAGCGCCGAGATGCGCGACTGGTGGCTGCACCTGATCGAGGGGATGGGGCCGGGCAATGCCCTGTTCCGCCGCGGGCTCGACCAGACTTTCGACGAAGAAGGCCATCCTGACCTCGCCCGGCGCCTGGTGCAGCAGCGCGTGAACGTGCGTATCGCGGTCGAGGAGGCCGGCCTTGGCAAACACGTCCATTTCTTCGACGTGCGCCACTACAACCCGGCGCTGCCGGTGATCGAGAACCTGCTGTTCGCCACCGCCCGCCGACCGATCACCGCCGAGCTTCTGGCCGGCCAGACCGCCTTCCTCAAGCAGTTGCGCAAGCTCGACCTTCAGGAAACGCTGGTCACGCTGAACCGCGAAGTGATCGACATGCTGCGCCAGATCTTCGGCATGGACGGCACCGAACACCCGCTGTTCCGCAACCTCGGCCTCGATACCGGCAGCTATGAGGCCGCCGTCGCGCTGGTCGAAAAGACCCGCAACTCGGCAGCCGAGGCGCTCAGCGACGAGGACCTCGCGACCCTGCTGACCGTGCCACTCCGCGTCTCGGCCGAACAGATCGGCCCGGCCTTCCCGGACAGCATCAAGACGCGCGTGCTGGAGCTGCGGAAGAGCCATTCGGGGATGCTGGTCAGCACCTTCGGCGATCTCTTCGCCCCGCTCGATCCGCGCAGCTTCGCGCCCGGCCTGACCGTGCTCGAAAACGCGCTCTTCGGCATCATCTCCAAGGATGCCGGCGGCCGCGCCGAAGAGATCCAGCGCCAGGTCGCGCCGGTCCTGATCGACGGCGGCGCGCAGGAAGGCGTGGTGCAGCTGATCTATGACCTGCCCGTCGCCCTGGGCGGCGCGAACGTGCCCGCCCTCGTCGCCGAGCCGCTGGCGCTGTCGCGCGCCGCGATCAAGCGGCCCGATGTGCTGATCCTCGACCAGGTGCTGGCCTCCTACTCGCCCGAGACCCGCGCCTCGGTGGCCAGGACGCTGCGCGACCTGCTGCCCGACACCACCATCGTGCACCTTGCGGAATCCTTCGATGACGACCGGGCCTTCGACGTGGTATTCGAATTGCAGCAGGGACGGATCCAGAGCGACGACATGAGCCGCACATCCGGAGACGATACCGCCGCCACGGCGGACCTGGCGCGCAAGATGCGGGCGCTGGAACAGACAGAGATGTTCTCGACTCTGAACCGCAAGCAGCTCCGCCTGCTCGCCTTCGGCGCCCGTTGGTACGACGCCAAGAAGGGCGAGGTGGTCTTCCTCAAGAACGACCCGCCGACCGATGGCGCCTTCCTGATCCTCGAGGGCGAGGCCGGCCTCTACCTGCCGCGCGACGGCGAGGACGACCTGCTGATCGCCACCGCCGGGCCCGGCAAGCTGGTGGGCGAACTGGGCCTGATCCGCAACGAACCCCGCGCCCTGTCGATGGTCGCCGACACAGACCTGCGCTGCCTGCGGATCGGCGCGGCCGAGTTCCTCGCCGTGGTCGAGAACGACGCGGCGATGGCCTTCAAGCTGCTCCAGGTCGTGGCGAAATACGTGTCGAACTAGCACTGCTTCGCCACATTGCTCCGGGCGGGATGGTGCTTGTGGCCGTCCTTGAGCGATTCCCCAAGCTCCTTGAAAAAATCTTTCCCCCTGCACCAAGGATTGACCCCCGTCGCGCGTCCAAGGAACGTGATGCGCATGAACACCAGCGAAGAAGACCTGGCCCGCGCGGCGGCGGGCGGCGATGCGGCGGCCTTCGGGGCGCTGCTGGAACGCCGCTATGACTCGCTGTTCGGCCTGGCCTTCCGCCTCACCGGCAGCCGCGCCGAGGCCGAGGACCTGACCCAGGACATCTGCGCCGCCCTGCCCGCCAAGCTGGCCGCCTTCCGGGGCGAGGCGCGTTTCGGCACCTGGCTCTACCGCGTCGCGGTGAACGCCGCGCATGACCGGCGGCGTCGGCAGGCGACGGCCAGCAAGGCCGCCGAGGGCTGGGGCGACTGGGAACTGGCGCGCCAGGCCGAGATGGCCGAGACGGCGGCGCAGGTCGACTGGCTGACCGCCGCCATGCGCGCCCTGCCCGACGATCTGCGTGACACGCTGGCCCTGGTGCTCGACGACATGAGCCACCGCGAGGCGGGCGAGGTGCTGGGCATCGGCGAAGGCACGGTCAGCTGGCGGGTCTCCGAGGCCCGCAAACACCTGCGCGCCCTGCGCGCGACGGAGGATCAGCGATGAGCGACGATCTCGACGACCTGAAGGCGGCGATGAAGGCCGCAACCCCGGCCCCGGATGCCGCGAAGAAAGCCGCGCACCTGGCGCTGGCGCAGAAAAATTTCGCCGATCTCCAAGGATCGCGCGACGAGGCGCGTCTCACGTCAGATCGCCCCGGTTGGGGCATCTGGACAGGAGCACGTCAGATGTTGAACTTCATGACCACCCGCGGCGGGCTGACCGCCACCACCGCGCTTGTTGCCATCGGCTTTGTCACGCTGACCCCGCTGGGCCAGGGCCTGCTGACCCCGCGTGACGCGACCGAGGTGATCGCCACACGCAGCGAAGCGGCCAAGCCCGTCATGACCGAGACCCGCGAACGCGAAGCCGCGGAGCAGAAGATGGAGCAGGACGACGCCGTGGCCGACAGCGCCTCTGTTGTCGCGGCCGCCCCCGTCGCCGAGCCGGCCCCTGCCCCGATGCCGCAGATGTTCGCCAAGGAAGCCGGCCGCGCGGTCCGTGGCGTCGCGCTGAACAATACGCCGATCGGCGGGATCGTCCGGCCGATGCCCCAGGACATGATCGCCGCACCGGAGGAGAACACCGAGGCCTTCGCAAACGCCAGGCAGAACCCGCTGAAGATCACCGCCGACGACCCGGTCTCGACCTTCTCGATCGACGTCGACACGGCCTCCTACGCGGTAGTGCGCAACTCGCTGACCAACGGGATGCTGCCGCCGCCCGACGCCGTGCGGGTCGAGGAGATGGTGAACTACTTCCCCTATGCCTACCCCGCACCCGAGAATGGCGAAGCCTTCCGGCCCACCGTCTCGGTCAGCCCGACGCCCTGGAACCCCGGCACCCAGATCGTGCAGATCGGCATTCAGGGCGCGCTGCCCGCCATCGCCGACCGCCCGGCGCTGAATCTGGTCTTCCTGATCGACACCTCGGGATCGATGGAAGCACAGAACAAGCTGCCGCTGCTCAAGCAATCCTTCGCGCTGATGCTGGGCCAGCTGCGCCCCGAGGACCAGATCGCCATCGTCGCCTATGCCGGCAGCGCCGGCGAGGTGCTGGCCCCCACCAAGGCCAGCGAGCGCGACAAGATCCTCGCCGCGCTGAACAACCTCGGCGCGGGCGGCTCGACCGCCGGGCAGGCGGGGCTGCAGCAGGCCTATTCGGTGGCCGAGAGCATGAAGTCCGAAGGCGAGGTGACCCGGGTGATCCTGGCGACCGACGGCGATTTCAACGTCGGCCTCTCCGACCCCGAGGCGCTGAAGACCTTCATCGAGGGCAAGCGCAAGTCCGGCACCTACCTGAGCGTGCTCGGCTTCGGGCGCGGCAACCTGGACGACGCGACGATGCAGGCGCTGGCGCAGAACGGCAACGGCACGGCGGCCTATATCGACACGCTCTCCGAGGCGCAGAAGGTGCTGGTCGACCAGCTGTCGGGCGCGCTCTTCCCGATCGCCGACGACGTGAAGATCCAGGTCGAGTTCAACCCCGCCACCGTCGCCGAATACCGGCTGATCGGCTACGAAACCCGCGCGCTGAACCGCGAGGATTTCAACAACGACAAGGTCGATGCCGGCGATATCGGCGCGGGCACGTCCGTCACCGCGCTCTACGAGATCACGCCGGTCGGTTCGCCCGCCCAACTGACCGAACCGCTGCGCTACCAGCCTGCCGGTGTGGCACAGGGCGATGCAGATGAACTCGGCTTCCTGCGCCTGCGCTACAAGGCACCGGGTGAACAGACCAGCCAGCTGATTGAAATGCCGATCACAGCCGACCTGGCCCCGCAACCCGACGCCGGCTTCGCCATCGCCATCGCCGGGTTCGGGCAACTGCTGCGCGGCTCGACCTACATCGGCGACTGGAGCTGGGGCGACGCCATCGCGCTGGCCAATGCCAACAAGGGCGAGGATGCCTTCGGTTACAGGGCCGAGGCGGTGCAGCTGATGCGCCTCGCCCAAAGCCTTTCGGCGCGGTAGTCCTCCCCGACCGACCGGAAGGCCCCAGGCCCGGACGTGTCCCCGTCCGGGCCGACCCGCGTTTACGTCGGGTCACGGGACGACACCGCCGACTTTCTGCTAGGATAGGACGATAGCCCGCGATGGAGCCAGGCCATGCCCCTGAAGATCCGCGATATCCCGCAGTTCCCCGAGTATATCCAGGGCCAGACCGATCACCAGTTCATGGCCAATGCCCGCGCGCAGGGCCCCTTCGCGCGCGACCGTTTCGGCATCGTCTCGGCCTTTTCCATGGCGCATCTCAACCTCATCATGGACGACCGCTGGACCCGCCAGGTCGAGCTTGAAACCATGCGCGCGGCTGGCGTCGCCTCGGGCCCGATGTTCGATTTCGTGCGCGGCGTGATGCTCTTCGCCAACGATGAAACGCACCGCCACCGCCGCGGCCCCCTGGTGCGCAGCTTCGCCCACAAGCTGATCGCCGAACTGCGCCCCGAGGTCGCCCGCCGGACCGAGGCGCTGGTCCCCCCCCTCGCCGGCGCGGGTTCGGTCGACTTCCTCACTGCGCTGGCCGGGCCGCTGCCGGCGCAGATGATCGCCGCCATTGTCGGCGCGCCCGACAAGGACATCCCCTTCTTCGCCGACCATGTCTATTCGGCGATCCGCGGCCTGTCGCTTTGCTCGGACGAGGTGCGCATCGCCTCCGATCACGACATGGGCTGGCTGCAGGACTACGTCGACAGGCTGATCGCCCGCCGCCGCGATCATCCCGAAGAAGACCTGCTCACCGGCTTCCTCGACCGCGTCCGCGGCGGCCCGCTCGACGAGAACGAGGTGCGCGCCCAGATCCTCGGCCTGATCGTCGCTGGCTCCGACACCACGCGCGGCGCGCTGACCGCCACAGTCTCTCAGTTGCTGCAACACCCCGAACAATGGGCGATGGTGGTCGAGGACCCCGAGACCTGGGCCGCCCCTGCCGTCGCCGAAGGGCTGCGCTTCGATCCCGTGATAGGCGCATTGGTCCGCTTCACGACTGAGCCCCGCGAGATCGAGGGCGTGCTCTTCCCGCCGCAGTCACTGATCGCTGTCTCGATGCTGACCGCGCTGCGCGACCCGGCGGTCTATGCCGACCCCGACCGCTTCGACATCACCCGCACCGACCACCCCCGCCTTCACCCGGTCTTCGGCGGCGGCCCGCACCGCTGCCTGGGCGAGGCCCTGGCCCGGATCGAACTGGAAGAGGCGTTGAAATCCCTCGCCCGCCACCTGCCCCACATGGCCCTCGACGGCCCGCCCCCGGTGCTGCGCGGCTACGGCGCGGTGCGGGCGGTATCCCAGATGCACATCCGCTGCTAGGCGCCCCGCCCTCGCTTCTCTTCTTGATAAATACCTCCAGGGGAGTCGACCGCAGGGAGACGGGGGCAGCGCCCCCGATGCGCCGGCCGTCTCAGGCGTCGACCTTCCACAGAAGCGTCACCCAGGTGTCGCCATAGCGCCGCGCGTCCTGAAGGTCATAGCTTTCGGGGGCGTGCTGGGCCGATTTCTCCTCCCAGACGATCAGCGCGCCCGGCGCGATCCAGCCCTCGCGCGCGGCGGCCTGCAAGGCCGGGCCGCCCATGTCGAGGCCGTAGGGCGGGTCGAGGAAGACCAGCGTGCAGGGCAAGCCGGGGTTGGGGCCGATGCGAGCGGCCTCTCGCTTCAGCAGGGATGCGCGGGCGGCGGTTCCGGTCAGGGCGATGTTCTTGGCGATCAGCCCCTGCGCCACCCGCCCGCTGTCGACGAAGGTGGCCTTCGCCGCGCCGCGCGACAGCGCCTCGAGCCCCAGCGCGCCGGTACCGGCAAAGAGGTCGAGCACCTGCGCCCCCTCGATCACGTCGAGATGGGTCAGCACGCTGAACAGGCTCTCGCGCACCCGGTCGGCGGTGGGGCGCAGATGCGCCGCCGCATCGCCCTTGCCAACCGAGGCCAGCGCGCGGCCGCGGAACTCTCCGGCGATGATCCTCACATCAGCGACTTCAGGTCGGTGGCCGGGTCGGCGACGGCGGCGGGGTCGGGCGACTTGCCCGCCTCGATCAGCCGCTTCCCGATCATGTAGCCACGCGGATCGTTCATCGCGTCGACCGCCAGCAGGGTTTCGCCCCGGTAATACCAGAACGAGGCGGTGGCACCCTCGCCCCGGCGGGTGACGATGCGGTCATAGCCGGCGTTCAGCCCGGCGATCTGGAGCTTGACGTCGTATTGGTCGGACCAGAACCAGGGTTTCGGCACATAGTCGCAGGCTGCGCCCAGCATGTTGGCGGCCACGCATTCGGCGTGATCGATGGCATTGGGCACGCTTTCCAGCCGCAGCCGGCCGCCGCGATAGGGGAAGGAGGCGCAGTCGCCCGCCGCCCAGATCGACGGATCCGAGGTGCGGCCCAGCCCGTCGACCGCGATGCCGTTGTCGAGGACGAGGCCGGCCGCCTCGGCCAGCGCGGTGGCGGGCGCGATGCCGACGCCGACCACGACGAAATCGACCGCGAGCGTGCTGCCGTCGCCCAGTTCGGCGCCGCTGACCTGGCCGTTCTCGCCGATCAGGCGCCTGAGGCCGGTGCCTTCGCGGATGTCGACGCCATGCGCGCGGTGCAGCGCGCGGAAATAGTCCGAGGTCTCGGGCGCGGCGACGCGTTGCAGGATGCGGTCGGCCATCTCGACCAGGGTGACCTGCACGCCGCGCTTGGCGGCCACCGCCGCCGCCTCGAGCCCGATATAGCCGCCGCCGACGATCAGCGTGCGTTTGCCCTCGACCACATGGGGGGCCATGGCATCGACATCGGCCAGGGTGCGCACCACGAAAACGCCGCCCAGGTCGCCGCCGATGGCCGCCGGCAGGCGGCGTGGGTCCGATCCGGTGGTCAGCGCCAGCATGTCATAGGCCAGCGTCTCACCGCCCAGGCGCACCGTCTTCGCGGCGGGGTCGATCGCGGTGACGGGCGTGCCGAGGCGCAGGGCGATGTCCTGTTCGGCATAGACCTGTTCAGGCCGCAGGAACAGCCGCTCGAGCGCCATGTCACCCAGCAGGTAGGCCTTGGACAGCGGCGGGCGCTGGTAGGGGACGACCGGCTCGGCCCCGATCAGGGTGATGGGGCCGGCATAGCCTTCCTTGCGAAGTTTCATCACCAGCGACGATCCCGCCTGCCCGGCGCCGATCACGATTGTTCCGCTCATCCCTTGCTCCTTCTTCCTCGTCTTCTTGTGAACGCACCCTATATGCGCCACAACACGGACGGCAATTCCAACAAGGGGGAACAGCATGCCTATTTCCAAGGGCGACACACTGCCGGAAGCAACTCTCGTTCAGATCGGGGAAAAGGGGCCGGAAGCGGTTGCCCTGGCCGACAAGGTCAAGGGCCGCAAGGTCGTGATCTTCGCGGTGCCGGGCGCCTATACGCCGACCTGCTCGATGGCCCATGTGCCGAGCTTCATCCGCACCAAGGACCAGTTGGCGGCCAAGGGCGTCGACGAGGTGATCTGCGTTTCGGTCAACGATCCCTTCGTGATGAAGGCCTGGGGCGAGGCAACCGGCGCGACCGCCGCCGGGATCACCATGCTGGGCGATCCGACCAGCGCCTTCACCAAGGCGATCGGGATGGACTTCGACGCGCCGCCCGCCGGGCTGCTGGGGCGGTCCAAGCGCTATGCCATGCTGGTCGAAGACGGCAAGGTCAGCATCCTGAACGAGGAGCCGGCCGCGGGCCAGTGCGATATCTCGGGCGGCGAATCGATGCTCGCGGCGCTCTGAACCGGGGCTATTCCTGCCTTGAACAGGTCGGGGGGCGCTGCCCCCCGCATCCAGTTTCTTCTCTTTCCAAATACCTCCCGCCGGAGGCACGCGTCAGGCCGAAGGCCTGGCGCCCGAGGCGGAGGCCGCAGGCCGGAGACGAGACAGGAGGCGTGGCGCCGCACGGCGCCTCGATCTCGTTCAATCTCCGACCGGCTCGACCTGCGGCGCCAGCGCGTCCATCTTGCGCGCCAGCTTGACGTCGAGCGCCGAGAGGCCGTTCACGTCATGGGTCATCAGCACCACCTTGACCGACTTGTAGACGTTGAACCATTCGGGGTGGTGGTTCCATTTCTCGGCCCAGAAGGCCACGCGGGTCATCCAGCCGAAGGCATCGACGAAATCGGCGAAGTGATAGGTCCTGGTGATCGCGTCGCGGCCATCCACCATCTTCCAGCCTGACTGGAAGAGCGGCTTGAGCAACGTGCCGCGCGTCTCTTCCGACAGTTTCTCGGTCATTATTCCTGTTCCTCCACGTCGATGCGCCTGAACGGCCCGTAACTCGTCAGCACTTCGATCTCTTCCTCGACGGCGGCGCGTTCGGCCTCGAGGAAGCGCGACACCGCCTCGGCAAAGCCCGGATCACCGATCCAGTGCAGCGAGTGGGTCTGCGTCGGCAGGTAGCCGCGCGCCAGCTTGTGCTCGCCCTGGGCGCCGGCCTCGACTCGGGTCATGCCATTGGCGAGAGCAAAGTCGATGGCCCGATAATAGCACAGTTCGAAGTGCAGGAAGGGGTGATGCTCGATGCAGCCCCAGTAACGTCCGAAAAGCGTGTCGCGGCCGATGAAGTTGAGCGCGCCGGCGACGGGGCGGCCGTCGCGTTCGGCCAGGACCAGCGCGATGTCGTTGCGCAGGGTCTGGTGGGCGATGTCGAAAAAGGCGCGGGTGAGGTAGGGCGAGCCCCATTTGCGGCTGCCGGTGTCCTGGTAGAACTGCCAGAAGGCGTCCCAGTGCCGCGGTTCAATCTGGTCGCCGGTAAGCGTGCGGATGGTGCCGCCAAAGGCCTGGGCGGCCTCGCGTTCCTTGCGGATGTTCTTGCGCTTGCGCGACGACAGGCTGGCGAGGAAGCCCTCGAAGGTCTTGTAGCCGTCGTCTTCCCAGTGGAACTGCTGCGAGGCGCGCACGAGCAGGGCCATCGAGGCGCCGGCCTCGGCCTCCGCCTCGGTGCAGAAGGTGACGTGGACGGTCTCGATGTTATGGGCGTCGGCCACGCGGACGGCGCCTTCCATCAGCGCGGGCATCCCGATCTCTTCATATCCGGGCCGCACCAGGAAGCGGCGACCGGTGGCCGGGGTGAAGGGCACGGCGATCTGGAGCTTGGGGTAGTAGCGGCGGCCGGCGCGTTCGAAAGCATGGGCCCAGGAGTGGTCGAAGATATACTCGCCCTGGCTATGGCTCTTGGCATACATCGGCGCGCAGGCGATGGTCATGCCGTCGGCGGTGGCGACCAGATACTGCGGCTGCCAGCCGGTGCCGCGGCCGACCGAGCCGCTGTCTTCCAGCGCCTTCAGGAAACGATGCGTGGTGAAGGGGTCGATGGGGCGGCCGCCCTCGGCGGCTTCGGGGCAAGCGCAGGCGTCCCACTCTTCCGCGGCGATCTGGGAGAGCGAGCCGAACACCCGGATTTCGATCTGAGCCTGGTCCATGCCTTCCCCGTCGCGCCCCTCCTAATCTGTGCCTTCGGGCGCGGCGATCAAGCCGGAATGGCGGCGAGGTAGCGCTCGAAAGTGATATTGTCGGCGATTTTGCGCGCCTCTGCCTCGGCTTCGGGCGAGCAGATCGTCCAGCAGAGGATCGGCACGCCGCGCGCTTTCAGTTCGGCCACGCGGGGGCGGCCGAGGTCGCGCGCCTCGTGGCTGATGAAGCTCGATCCGGTGCGGTCGAAATCGGGGATTTCGCGCAGGCGGTCACAGGTATCCTGGCTGAGCGGCCAGTCGGCTGTGTCATAGTCCGAGGTGGTGATTCCACGCGGCAGCTCGGGGAGAAGCGTCGCCATCTCGGCCACCGCGTTGGGGTTGAAGGACATCAGCGCGACCGGGCCGTTGTAACCCTTGAGCGCGGCCGCCGTCGCGGCGCCGAGCCCGCCGAGGTTGGTGCCCATGGCCCCATCCTGGTCCTTGAGCTCGATCAGCAGGGGCGCGCGTCCCGCCACCAGCGCCAGCACCTCGGCCAGGGTCGGGATGCCTTCACCATCGCCGTGGAGCAGTGCGATCTGCCCGAGGTCGGCGGCACTGCGCTGACGCAGGGCGCCCTTCTGACCGGTCAGCCGCTCGAGGTCGTAGTCGTGGAAGACCATGGCCTGGCCGTCTGCCGAGAGCTGCAGGTCGATCTCGATCCCGTAGCCGGCGGCCATCGCCGCGCGGATCGCCGCGCGGCTGTTCTCGGGCCGCCTGTCGGCCTTGTCGTGCAGCGCCCGATGGGCGATGGGCAGGCGGCGGAAGACCTCGGGCAGAGTGCTCATTTGATCTGGAAGATCCCTTCGATCTCGACCGCGACGCCCAGCGGCAGGGCGGCGGCCGAGACGGCAGATCGGGCGTGCCGGCCGGCATCGCCCAGCGCCTCGACCAGGAAGTCGGAGGCGCCGTTGATGACCTTGGGCTGTTCGGTGAAATTGGCGGTCGAGTTGACGAAGCCGGTCAGTTTGACCACGCGCACCAGGCGGTCGATGTCGCCGCCGCAGGCCGCCTTGACCTGGGCCAGCAGGCTGATGGCGCATTGCTTCGCCGCCGCCGCGCCTGCCGCGACATCCATGTCGTCGCCCAGCTTGCCGGTGATGAAGCCGCCGGGCCCGCTGGAGACCTGGCCCGAGACGTAGAGGATGTCGCCGGTGCGCACGTAGGGCACGTAGTTCGCGGCCGGGGCAGGCGCGTCGGGCAGGGTGACGCCAAGTTCGGCGAGTTTGCTGGCGATGCTCATGGGGACGGCTCCTTTTCACGCTGGTTTCGGCCGAAACCTAGCGGGGCCGGGCGGCCGGGAAAAGGCCGAAACCTATTCCCGGAACGCCTTGGTGAAGTAGTCCGCCATCGGTTTGACCAGATAGCCGAGCGGCGAGCGGTCCTCGGTCTTGATGAAGGCCTCGACCGGCATACCGGGGATCAGCGTCGACCCCTTGGGCAGGCGGTCGGCCTCGCCTTCGTTCAGCTTGATCTCGGCCCTGTAGAAGGAGATGCCTCGGTTCTGGTCCTCGAAGGCGTCGGCCGAGACCTGGGTGACGGTGCCGAAAAGCTCGGGTGTTTCGCGTTGGTCGAAGGCGGAGAAGCGCAGGGCAACCTCCTGGCCGACGAAGATGCGGTCGATGTGGATGACCTCGATCCGGGCGGCGATGACCAGCGGGCGGTCCTGCGGCACGATGTAGAGCACCGGCTCGGCGGCACGGATGACCGCGCGCAGGGTGTGGACCTGGAGACCGTAGACGATGCCCGAAACCGGCGCGGTGATGTCGAGCCGGTTCAGACGCTCCTGCAGCGAGCGGCGCTTTTCGGCCAGTTCCAGCTCGCGGTATTGCAGGTCGCGGATCTGCGAAATGGCATCCTCGCGCTGGCGTGTGCCGAGCTTCAGCACCTCGATGTCGATCTCGGTGATGCGCCCCTCGGCCTGGGCTTGCGAGGCGACGAGTTCGCCGAGCGAGCCTTCGAGGTTGGCGGCGTTGCGCTGGAGGTTGAGCACGGTGCCGGCCTGGGCGAGACCGCGCTTGAGCAGGGATTCCTGGTTGTTCAGCTCGACGTCGATCAGTTCGAGCTGCTTGCGCATCGAGGTCTGCTGGGCGCCGATGCCGTTGATCTGGTTGCGGATCTGGCCGCGCCGCTTGTCCAGCTGCTCGACCTCCTTCTGGATCGACTCGCGCCGGGCGACGAAGAGCCGCTGCTGGCCGTCGACCAGTTCGGCGACATCCGGGCTCTTGGCGGCGGCTTCCATCAGTTCCTTGTCGTAGGTGATGGTTTCGGCGCCGTCGCGCTCGGCTTCGAGCCGGCCACGGCGGGCGCGCAGTTCGAAGAGCTGGTTCTCGGCGATCAGCAGCTCGGAGTGCAGGAGGGCGGAATCGAGGCGGATGAGGGGTTGGCCGGCTTCGACAGTGTCACCTTCGTTCACCAGGATCTCGGCGACGACGCCGCCGTCGGGGTGCTGCACCACCTGGCGGTTGCGGTCGACCTCGATCCGGCCCGAGGCGATGATGGCGCCGGAGATCTGCGAGACGACGGCCCATGTGCCGAAGCCGCCCAGCAGGGCGACAAGGGCGATCAGGCCGACGGTGATGTGGCGTTTGGCCGACCAGGCGGATTCGCTCATCGCACGCCTCCCATGGCGGCGGAACGCTGCAGTTCCTCGTGGTTCGCGACCATTTCGCGCAGAACCTTCTCCTTGGGTCCGAAGGCGGCGCGGGTGCCCTGGTCGAGCATCAGCAGCGTGTCGCATTCCTGGATCGCGGCGGGGCGGTGCGCCATGATGAGGCACGAGCGTCCCTCGGCCTTGAGCGAGCGGATGGCGTGGTTGAGCGCCTGCGAGCCCTCGTTGTCGAGGTTGGAGTTGGGTTCGTCGAGGATCACGATCACCGGGTCGTCATAGAGGGCGCGGGCCAGCGCGATGCGCTGCATCTGGCCGCCGGAGAGGCGACCGCCGCCGGCGGTGACCTTGGTGTCATAGCCATCGGGCAGCCGCAGGATCATGTCATGCGCGGCGGCCTTCTTGGCGGCGGCGACAACCTTCTCGGGGTCGGGCTCGGGGCTCAGGCGGGCGATGTTCTCGGCCACGGTGCCGTCGAACAGGGTCACGCGCTGCGGCAAATAGCCGATATGGGTGCCCAGCACGTCGGGCGCATATTGGTCGAGCGCGGCACCGTCGAGGCGGACCATGCCGCCGGCGGGACGCCAGACGCCGGTAAGGGCGCGCGCCAGGGTCGACTTGCCGGCGCCCGAGGGGCCGATGACGCCGACGGCCTGGCCGGGCTCGACGCGGAAGGTGACAGTCTTGAGCGAAGCGCGGTTCTCGCCCGGCGGCACGATGGTGAGCGACTGGACGTCGAGCAGCGCCTTGGGCTTTGGCAGGGCAGTGCGGGGCTGTTCGGCGGGCACCTTGTCGAGCAGGTCGACGAGGCTGTGCCAGCCCTTGACCGCGCGCTGCACCATGGCCCACTGGCCGATCGCCATCTCGATCGGGGCAAGCGCGCGGCCCATCAGGATGGAACCGGCGATCATCGCACCGGCGGTCATTTCCTCCTGGAGCACCAGGTAGGCGCCGAGGCCGAGCATGGCCGACTGCAGGAACAGGCGCAGCGTCTTGGTCATAGACGAGAAGGAGCCGGAGACGTCGTTGGCCAGCACGGTCTGGCCCAGCGAGGTGTCGCGCGCCACCTTCCAGCGGCGGAAGGCCGCGCCGCGCATGCCCATGGACTGGATCATCTCGGCCTCGTTGCGGATCTCGTCCGACATCAGCGAGGCCTTGTGCGAGGTCACGTTGGCCTGGAGCATCGGCGTGCGCGAGAACAGCTGGTTGAGCAGGGTTATCAGCACCAGCGTCGCGCCGCCGCCGAGGGCGAGGAAGCCGAGCCAGGGATGGAACAGCATGATCCCGGCGAGGAAGATCGGCGTCCAGGGCAGGTCGAAGGCGGCCATCAGCACGGGCGAGCCGATCAGCCGCTGCACCGACTCGAGGTCGGCAAGGCCGGTCTGGGCCACCGGATCCTGCGCGACGGCCGAGCGGCGGATCATCGCATCGAACACCCGCTTGTCGAGCGCCGCCTGGAAGCGGGCGCCGGCGCGGGCCATGATTCGCCCGCGGGTGTGGTCGAGGATGCCCATGATCCCGTAGAGAAAGACCACCAGCAGCGAGAGCGCCACCAGCGTCGCCTCGGACCGGCTGCCGAGCACCCGGTCATAGACCTGGAGCATGTAGAGCGGTCCGGTCAGCATCAGCATGTTGGCAACAAAGCTGAAAATTCCGACAAACCAGTAGAGCGAGCGGCTCTCCCTGCGGACCTTGCGCAATTCCTCCCGTCCGGGACTGTGCTTAACCACCTACTCTGCCCTTCTGTTCTTGTGCGTTCGGTGCCTGTTTCGGCGACTCTATCAGGATGAACCCGCCGATGGCAGCCTCTGTATGTTTCATTCCCGCCACAAATTCATTAAGGGAGACAGCAATGCCTGTGAACCGCGTCAGTTTGACCTAAATAGGCGGGTGGTGCCGGCGTGGATTCGGTCGAGTGGAAAAGTGATAGCATGCATCTCAAGATTCAACCTGCCAGGATAGCAATCGTCGCGCTTCTTGCCCTGTTGGTCGCGGGATGTTCAAAGCCTGACAGGCCTATGACCAGCTCGGGCGACTACTTCGACCCCTACGAGAAAACCAACCGCAAGATCCACGCCTTCAACATCGCACTGGACCGGGCGGCGTTCCGTCCTGCGTCAAAGGGCTATGTCACCGTCGTGCCCGACCCGATGGTCGAGAGCTTCTCGAACTTCGCCGACAACCTCTCGATGCCCAAGAACATGGTGAACGCGCTGCTGCAGGGCAATCCGAAGCTGTTCGGACAGGCGCTGGCCCGGTTCCTGATGAACACCACCATCGGCTTTGCCGGACTTGCCGACCCGGCGACCGAGTTCGGCCTGCCGCCGGCGCAGACCGATTTCGGCGAGACGCTCTATGTCTGGGGCGCGCGCGAAGGCGCCTATGTCGAGCTTCCGATACTGGGCCCCTCGACCGAGCGCGACGCGGCCGGCACCCTGGTCGATTTCTTCCTGAACCCGATCGGCTATGCCAGGAACAACCCGGCCGACAACATCACGGCCTATGCCGAAATCGTGCAGCGGATGGGCGACCGGGGGAAATTCGCCGATACGATCGACTCGATTCTCTATGAAAGTGAAGACAGTTACGCGCAGGCGCGGGTGATCTACCTGCAGAACCGGCGCTTCGAACTGGTCGGGGCGGGGTCGGAGACCTATGCTGATCCCTATGACGATACGTTCCCGGACGACACCTACGAGGACCCCTATGCCGAGTAATTCTTTCACCCGACGCTCCTTCACGGCGACCGCGCTGAGCGCGCTTGGCCTCGCGATGCTGCCCGCGCCCGTGCTGGCGCTGTCCGAGGCCGGCGCCCGCAAGCTGGTCGACACCGTTGTCGCCGAGATCAACCGCGTGATCGCCTCGGGCAAGTCCGAGGCGGCGATGATCCGCGACTTCGAGGGCATCTTTGCGCACTACGCCGATGTGCCCACGATCGCCCGTTACGCCCTTGGCGTGGATGCCCGGCGCGCCTCGAATGCGCAGCTCGGAGCGTTCACCAAGGTGTTCCAGGGCTATATCTCGAAGAAATACGGCAAACGGTTCCGCGAATTCATCGGCGGCAAGATCGAGGTCAAGACCGCGCGCCCGATCAAGGCCGGCTACGAGATCCGCACCACCGCCTATCTGAGCGGCGAAGCGCCGTTCGAGGTCATCTTCCTGGTCTCCGACAAATCGGGACGGGACCGGTTCTTCAACATGTTCATCGAGGGCGTGAGCCTTCTGCAGACCGAACGCACCGAGATCGGCGCGATGCTGGACCGGCGCAAGGGCAACATCGACCAGCTGATCGCGGACTTGGCGAAGGTCGGCTGAGTCAGAGGTTTCCGGCCTGACAGAATATGGGGGCGTCCATGGGGCGCCCCTTTTGCTTTGGGGGGCCGGTGGCTTCGGAGCTGCCGCCCTGTCCATTGCCCATTTTGCCCCCTCCCCGAACCTCCCCCTGCAGGGGGAGGGGTTTGCGCGGCACATGGGGAGAGGCGGTTGCGCCAGGGGTGACGCGCGCAGGCTGCGCTTATCGCTCGGGGTTCCTGACGATGTTCTGGCTGCCTTCGCCGCCACCGCCGAGCAGGTTCTGCAGGAAGCGCTCGACGCCCGAGCCGACCGGATCCCGGTTTGCCGATGGGTCGAGCGCCTCGGAGGCGCCCGCCGGAGCAAGCATCGGCAGCGGTTTCGGGGTCAGCCCCTCGTGCACGCGCACCATCGTCTCGCGGAAGATCTCGGCGGGCAGGCCGGCGCCGGTAACCCCCGAAAGCGGCGTGTTGTCGTCATAGCCCATCCAGACGCCTGTGACATAGTCGGCGGTGAAACCGATGAACCAGGCGTCGCGCGCGGCCTGGGTCGTGCCGGTCTTGCCCGCGACCTGCCAACCGGGGATGGCGGCGCGGCGGCCGGTGCCTTCGCTCACCACCTTCTCCATCATCCAGATTAGCTCCTGCGCGGCCTCGGTGCGGATCACGCGCTCGCCGATACCGCCGGCGGCGCCGATCAGCGGTTCGTTCTCACCGAGCAGGCGCAGTTCGGTAAGCCCGTAGGGCGTTACCGCCGAGCCGCCGTTCAGGATGCCGGCATAGGCGCCGGTCATCTCAAGCAGCGTGCTTTCCGAGGCACCAAGCGCCAGGGCCGGGCCAAGGGCGAGGTCGCTCTTGATGCCAAAGCCCTCGGCGACCTTGCGCACATTCTCGCGGCCGACCGATTCCGAGACCTTCACCGCCGGCACGTTCAGCGAGTCGCGCAACGCCTGGGCAAGCGTGATGCGGCCGTAGTGCTGCCGGGTGTAGTTGTCCGGACACCATTGGCCCGAACCGGGGATGTTCATGCAGAATGGTTCGTCCATCACCGTGTCGAGCGGCGAGCGGCCGAGGTCGAGCGCGGTGGCGTAGACGAAGGGCTTGAACGACGAGCCGGTCTGGCGCTTGGCCTGAATCGCCCGGTTGAAGGCGCCGGTCACGCGGGTGTCGCGGCCGCCGACCATGGCGCGGACGGCGCCGTCGGCGGACATCACCACGATGGCGGCCTGAGCCTTGGAGCCTTCCTTGACCTTCTCGGTGAAGATGTAGCGCATCGCGTCCTCGGCGGCCCTTTGCAGGCGCGGGTCGAGCGTGGTGCGGATGATCACGTCTTCGGTGGTGTTGCGGGTGAAATACTCGGGCCCGTCGGACATCACCCAGTCGGCGAAATAACCGCCGGCGCGGGCCTCGGCGGCCTCGGACAGGCGGGCGGGATGGGTCAGTGCGTCGCGGGCCTCGGCCTCGGTGAGGTAGCCCTGGTCGCGCATCAGGCCGATCACCACGGCGGCGCGGTTCTGCGACTTCTCGAGGTTGTTGGTCGGCGAGAGCGAGGTGGGCGCGGTCAGCAGACCGGCGATCATCGCGCTTTCCGCGGGGGTCAGGTCGGCGGCGGACTTGTCGAAGAACCGCTTGGCGGCGGCCTCGGCGCCATAGGCGCCGCCGCCCATGTAGGCGCGGTTGAGGTAGATGCCGAGGATCT
Source organism: Seohaeicola zhoushanensis (assembly GCF_014656415.1). Classification (GTDB taxonomy): domain Bacteria; phylum Pseudomonadota; class Alphaproteobacteria; order Rhodobacterales; family Rhodobacteraceae; genus Seohaeicola_A; species Seohaeicola_A zhoushanensis. The sequence goes on from NZ_BNCJ01000001.1 coordinate 266,484, forward strand.
CGTCCTTGGTGTATTTCACTTCCATCGCCAGGGCGAAGACCGCTTCCTTGGCCTTGCGCAAAAGCGAACCGCGGCGGCAATCGGCCTCGTATTCGGCCTGGCTCTTCCACTCCGAAGGCACGTATTCGACGCCGAGGCAGAGCAGCTTGGCGGTCTGCTGGGTGATGGTCGAGCCGCCGTGGCCGGAAAGCGGCCCGCGGCCTTCGGAGAGGTTGATGCGCACCGCACTGGCGATGCCGCGCGGGCTGATGCCAATGTGGTAGTAGAAGCGCTTGTCCTCGGTGGCGATGACCGCGTGCTTGAGGTGGGGCGAGACCGAATCGACAGTGACGACACCGCCGAACTGGTCGCCGCGCCAGGCGAAGGTATTGCCCTCGTAATCCTGCAGCGTCACCGAGCCGCGTGCGCGGCCATCGAGCAGGGCCGAGGCCTCGGGCAGGGTGGTGTAGAAATAGGAAACCGCGAGACCGAGGATCAGCAGGCAGACGAAGCCGATGCGCCAGGTGATCCGCCAGATCAGCCCGAGGATCCAGCCGAAGACCCTGCGGAAAAAGCCACCGATGCCGCCGCCGGAGCTGCGTTTGCGGGGTTTCGCGCGTCGGCTGGTCGAGGTCTTCGATTTGGCGGGCTTGGCAGTGCCCGGCTTGGGCGGCGCCTTGGACTTGCTGGCCGCGGCGGGCTGCACCGACCGCGTGGCTCCATAGCGCTTGTCGGCCACCAGCGGCGGCGTGCGCCTCGATTTTTCACTCATTGCAGCCCTGCCCGGCCTTGAAGGTTTTGCGGCAGACTACTCCTTAACCGAAGCTTTGTTGAGGGTCGTTTGACAAAAGCGGGATTCGTTTTCAGCACAAAATTTAGGCAAGTTTACAAATTTGTGCAAAAATTGTGCAACTTCTCGGACTCCGAGCCGAAAGCTTTAGCGCAAAATGTTCCTTTTTGCGGCGGTGCAGCGCTTGTTGAGGCCACCGAGTGCAGGTGGGGCCTGCGACAAAGAAGGGGACAGAGGTGAAACTCATCATAGCGACAATCAAGCCGTTCAAGCTGGAAGAGGTCCGCGAGGCGCTGACCGCAGCCGGCGTGCGCGGCATGATGGTTACCGAGATCAAGGGCTTTGGTTCGCAATCAGGTCACACTGAAATCTACCGCGGCGCCGAATATGCCGTGAATTTCGTTCCGAAGATCAAGCTGGAGATCATCGTTGCCGCCAGCATGGCGGATTCCGTGGTCGAGACGATCAGCAACACGGCGCGCACCGGCAAGATCGGTGACGGCAAGATCTTCGTGCTCGACGTGGAACAGGCCATTCGCGTGCGCACCGGCGAGACCGGCGAAGACGCGCTGTAAGCGACACCGCAAGAACAAGGAACTCAACATGAAAAACGTGAAGACACTTTCGCTTGCGGCGCTTGCGGCTTTGACGCCGGTCGTCGCGATGGCGCAGGACGCCGCCGCGACCCCCGCGGTTACCGAAACCATGGACAAGGGCGACGTCGCCTGGATGATGACCTCGACCGTGCTGGTCCTGTTCATGCTGATCCCCGGCCTCGCGCTGTTCTACGGCGGCCTCGTCCGCTCGAAGAACATGCTGTCGGTGCTGATGCAATGTACCTCGATCGGCGCGCTGATGATGGTGATCTGGGTGGTCTACGGCTACTCCTTCGCCTTCGGCGGCGGCGAGGGCCCGTTCTGGGGCGGCATGGGCAAGCTCTTCCTCGCAGGCGTGACCACTGACTCGATGGCGGCGACCTTCACCGATGGCGTGGTGATCCCGGAATACCTGTTCATCACCTTCCAGATGACCTTCGCGGCGATCACCCCGGCCCTGATCATCGGCGCCTTCGCCGAGCGCATCAAGTTCGGCTCGGTCATGCTGTTCTGCGCCCTCTGGGTCACCGTCGTCTACTTCCCGGTTGCCCACATGGTCTGGGATGCGAATGGCCTGATCTTCAACTGGGGCGCCATCGACTTTGCCGGCGGCACCGTGGTTCACATCAACGCGGGTATCGCCGCCCTCGTCGGCTGCATCGTGATCGGCCCGCGTGTCGGCTTCGGCAAGGAGAACATGGCGCCGCACTCGATGACGCTCACCCTGGTCGGCGCGGCCATGCTGTGGGTCGGCTGGTTCGGCTTCAACGTCGGTTCGAACCTCGAAGCCAACGGTGGCGCAACGCTCGCCATGATCAACACCTTCGTGGCAACCGCCGGCGCGATCCTGGCCTGGAACATCATCGAGAAGTTCACCCGCGGCCATTCGTCGATGCTGGGCGCCGCTTCGGGCATGATCTCGGGCCTCGTCGCGATCACCCCGGCCTGTGGCACCGTCGGCCCGGTTGGCGCCATCGTCCTCGGCGCGCTTGCCTCGGTGGTCTGCTACTTCTTCGTCGCGGTCATCAAGAACAAGTTCAAGTATGACGACAGCCTCGACGTCTTCGGCATCCACGGCATCGGCGGCATCATCGGCGCTGTCGGCACCGGCATCTTCACCGCTCCCGGCCTCGGCGGGACCGGCGGCGAAGACTACGTGATGATGGCTCAGACCTGGATCCAGATCAAAGCCGTGCTCGTGACCATCGTCTGGTGCGGCGTCGCCTCGTTCATCCTCTTCAAGATCGTCGACATGATCATGGGGCTGAAGGTCACCGAAGAAGACCAGCGCCAGGGTCTCGACCAGACCAGCCACGGCGAAAGCGCCTACACGGCCTGATCGGTCCGACAGGGACAGTAATGGGAAAGGCCCCGGTTTTGCCGGGGCCTTTTTCGTTTGCCGGTCAGGGCGGGCCGTCACATGCCGGTCTGGCGGGCCCGGATATAGGCCGGGCGCTGGCTCAGCTCACGGGCGTAGGCGCGCAGCGTCTCGTTGGTGACCGGGAACTTGGCGATGGTGGCCCAGTTGAGGCAATGCACCGCGAGGATGTCGGCGATGGTCATCGTCTCGCCCATCAGGAAGGGCCCCTCGAAGCGGTCGGCCAGCTTGTTGAGGTTGCGCTCGAATTCATAGTGCAGCGCAGGCACGACGGTCGGCACGCGGTATTCCTCGGGCAGCAGGCCGGTCATCCGCGAGGCCGTCCAGAGCACCGAGTCGAACTCGTCGAGCAGCAGGTTGGTCAGCGCGTCCTGCCGGGCGCGGGCGATGGTGCCGGCGGGGAAGGTGAACTTGCCGTGCTTGTCGGCGAGGTAGGTCATGATGGCGGTGGAATCGGTGATGATGTCATCGCCGTCCTGCAACGCCGGGATCTTGCCGCCGGGGTTCACGCCCTGGATGTCGGGGCTGTGCGCGGCGGCGCGGATCAGCTCGTAGGGCTCGCCCAACTCGTCGAGCAGCCACATCACGCGGAAGGCCCGGCTCGCCAGAACGCCATAGACTTTGTACATGTATCGATCTCCCTTTCGCGGCGACTGAATCCATCCACCGCGAAAGGGTCAAGCCCGATTCAGCCGCGTCCGGCGAGCCGGGCGAGGCGGATCAGGGTGCGCTCGACCAGCGCCATCGCAGGGGCGCGTTGCCCGGCCGAGCGCAGCTGCAGGTCGGTGTCGATCAGGTGGGACAGCGCCATCTCGAGCCGTTCCGCACCCCAGCTCTGCGCCTGGCGCACCAGCCGGTCGCGGCGGGCACCGAAGAGCGGCGGGCGGACCCGGCCCGCGCCGGAGGCGGCGCCGCCGGGATCGGAGGCCATAGTATAGAGCAGCCGGAAGTGCCGGGCCGCGCCGATGCAGAGCGAGACGGCAGTGGTGCCCTGCGCGGTCAGGCGGCGGATCAGCGGGCCGACCTCGCCGTCCTTGCCCTCGGCCACCACGTTCAGCACGTCGTCAAGCGCGGCCTCGGTCGAGCGGGGGGCGCAGGCGGCGATCTCGGCCAGGGTGACGGGGCTGCTGTCGCCCAGCTTGTAGAGCGAGAGCTTTTCCAGCGTCTGGGCAAAGTCGCCGGGGCCGATCTCGCTTGCCAGGGCAGTGAGCACGCCCATCGCGTCGTTCGGAACATCGCGCAGGCCGGCGGTGGCGAGCATCCGCTCGATCTCGGCGCGGCCGGGCGGGTCATCGTAGAGGCCGACGGCATAGGCGTTGCGGTGGCCTTCGAAGAGCTTGCGCAGCTTCGAGGTGGCCTTGAGCGCGCCGGCGGTCACCACGATCTGCGCGTCGCCGGGGCGCCAGTCGGTCAGCGCCGCCTCGATCGAGGCGAAGGCGGTGTCGTTGGCGTCCTCGACAAAGACCGCGCGGGCACCGGGGAAGAAGCCCTGCGCCTTGATCGCGTCGATCAGCGGAGCGGCCTCCTTGCGCAGCTCGCCGCCGGGCATACGGGTCAGGCGCATCTCTTCGTCGGCACCGGGGCCGAGCAGGGCGGCCAGCACCTGCTGGCGCTTGAGCGAGACGCGCATGGCGTCGGCGCCGTAGATCAGCAGGCCGGTCCGGTCGGGTTCGGGGCGGGCGAAATAACCGTCGGCGTCGCGGGTGGCGAGTTTCATGCGCCCAGGCCCGGCGTCGCGTAGAGCCGGGTGACGATCTGGTCGGCCAGGATGACCATCAGCCGCTGGCGGGCGTCGGTCTCGGCGGCGAGGGCCTCGACGGTCGAGCCGGTGGCCGAGTAGCCGGCGAAGTTGCGCACGTCGCCCTCGGCCAGCTTCACGTCGCTGCCGGCGCGGGTGAGGACATAGGAGGCGCGGCCCACCAGGCTGAAGCGGGTGATAGCGCCGGTGGCGGTGACGGCCTGGCCTTCCGGCGCGATAGTGGTCTTGAAGGTCAGGATATAGTCCGGCGTGCCGGCGCGCCCGAGCCTGTCTTCGAGCGCGCGCACCAGCAGGTAGGCGTCTTCCGTCGCGGGCGGCTCGAAGCCGACCTTGCCGTTCAATGCGCGCCCGGCTCCGCCCGGTCCGTAGACAGGCTGGAAGCCGCAGGCGGCAAGCGCCAGCGGCAGGGCGATCACGAAACGGCGGTTATACGACGACATTCACGATCCGGCCGGGGACAACGATGATCTTGCGCGGCGTGGCCCCTTCCAGCGCCTTCTGCACAGCATCCACTTCCAGGATGAGTTTTTCAACCTCGGCGGCGGCCATGTCGGCGGGAACGCTGATTTCCGCGCGGCGCTTGCCGTTGATCTGGATCGGCAGGGTGACGGAATCGTCGACCAGCATCGCCGGATCGGCCTTGGGCCACGCAGCGGCGGCCACCAGCCCTTCGCCGCCGAGGATGGCCCAGACCTCTTCGGCGAGGTGCGGGGTCATCGGCGACATCAACTGCGCCAGCACGCGGGTCGCGGCCCACTTGATGCGGGCCGAGGCCTGCGAGCGGTTGAGCGCGTTGGTGAAGGCGTAGATGCGGGCAATGGCGGCGTTGAAGCCGAAGCTCTCGATGCCCTTGGTCACCTCGTCGATCATCTTGTGCGTGGTGCGCAGCAGCTCGTCGTCGGCGGCGTTCTGGCCGAAGGCGTGGCTGGCCATCACCTCGTCCAGCGAGGCGGCGATACCGCTGTCGCGCTGCTCGCCGAGGTCGTTGGCCATGCGCCAGACGCGGGCGAGGAACTTGGCGGCCGCCTCGGCGCCGGAGGCGGTCCACTCGACGTCCCGTTCCGGCGGGCTGTCGGAAAGCACGAACCAGCGGGCCGTATCGGCGCCGAAATCGCGGATGATGTTGACGGGGTCGACCACGTTCTTCTTCGACTTCGACATCTTGGCCGAGGGGATGACCTCGACCGGGGTGCCGTCCTTGAGCTTGCCGTCCACCACGTCCTCGGGGAGGTGATAGACCGGGCGGCCCTTGTCGTCGCGGGTCTGGTAGATCTCGTGGGTCACCATGCCCTGCGTGAACAGCGCGTCGAAGGGTTCGGCGCATTTCGCCGGCAGGTGGCCGGTGATGTGCATCGCGCGGGCGAAGAAGCGGGAATAGAGCAGGTGCAGGATCGCGTGCTCGATCCCGCCGATATACTGGTCGACGTTCATCCAGTAATCGGCATCTTCCATCACCGTCGGCGTTTCGGCACGGGGCGCGGTGAAGCGGGCGAAATACCATGACGAGTCGACGAAGGTATCCATCGTGTCGGTCTCGCGCCGCGCCGGCTTGGCGCAGACCGGACAGGGCACATCGCGCCAGGTCGGGTGCCGGTCGAGCGGGTTGCCGGGGACATCGAAGGTGACGTCATCGGGCAATTTGACCGGCAGGTTTTCCTTCTTCTCGGGCACCACGCCGCAGTCCGCGCAATGCACCACCGGAATCGGGCAGCCCCAGTAGCGCTGGCGGGACAGGCCCCAGTCGCGCAGGCGGAACTTGGTGACGCCCTTGCCCCAGCCCTGGGCCTCGGCAAAGTCGATGGTGGCGTCGATCGCCTCTTGCCCGGTGGCCACGTCAAGCCCGGCGAAGTGGTTGATCCACTTCACCTTTTCTTCTTTCGGCGGGACATAGGCGGTGGCCTCGACCGGCTGCGGATCGGACAGCGATTCAAAGGTCGAAATCACCGGCAGGTCATACTTGCGCACGAAGTCGAGGTCGCGCTGGTCATGCGCCGGGCAGCCAAAGATCGCGCCGGTGCCATAGTCCATCAGGATGAAATTCGCGATCCAGACCGGCAGGTGCCAGTCGGGGTTCAGCGGGTGGCGCACGGTCAGGCCGGTGTCGAAGCCCAGCTTCTCGGCGGTCTCGAGCGCCTCTTCGGTGGTGCCGCCCTTGCGGCAGAGGGCGCGGAACTCCTCGACCTCGGGGCGGGTCTCGGCCAGTGTCTTGGCCAGCGGGTGGTCGGGCGAGATGCCGACGAAGGCGGCGCCCATCAGCGTGTCGGGACGGGTGGTATAGACCTCGATCGGGTCGAAGTCCTGCACCGGCTGGAAGGCCATCTGCAATCCGCGCGACTTGCCGATCCAGTTCTCCTGCATCAGGCGCACCTTGGCGGGCCAGTTGTCGAGCGTATCGAGCGCGGAAAGCAGCTCGTCGGCCATGTCGGAGATCTTGAAGAACCACTGCGTCAGCTCGCGGCGTTCGACCTCGGCCCCCGAGCGCCAGCCCTTGCCGTCGATCACCTGTTCGTTGGCCAGAACGGTCATGTCGACCGGGTCCCAGTTCACCACGGCGTTCTTGCGGGCGACGAGACCGGCGTCGAGCATGTCGATGAACAGCGCCTGCTGCTGGCCGTAATACTCGGGGTCGCAGGTGGCGAATTCGCGGGACCAGTCGATCGACAGGCCCAGCGGCTTCATCTGCGCGCGCATGTCGGCAATGTTCGAGTAGGTCCAGTCCTTGGGATGGCCGCCGATGGCCATTGCGGCGTTCTCGGCCGGCATCCCGAAGGCGTCCCAGCCCATCGGGTGCAGCACGTTGTGCCCCGTGGACAGCTTGTAGCGCGCGATCACGTCGCCCATCGTGTAGTTGCGCACGTGGCCCATGTGGATGCGCCCCGACGGATAGGGGAACATCTCGAGCACGTAGTATTTCGGCTTTGAGCGGTCGAGCTTGGCCTGGAACAGGCCGGCCTTGTCCCAGGCTTCCTGCCACTTGGTTTCGATTTCCGCGGCGGAGTAACGCGACATGCGGTTCGGTTCCTTGAAATGAACGCGCCGGGCGGAGGCCCGGCGCCGAATTGAGGGCCTTGCGGGGGGCGGTTCCCCGACTAGAGTTTCCGGTCCTGGATACGTAGCTGACGCGCGCGGGCGAGGATCGCGTCCTCGACGGCGCGGACCGTGGCCGGGCTGACCGTGCCGCCCTGGCTGTGCAGCGAGACGTTCAGCGAACGCGCGTCGAGCGCCGGATCGCGGACGTGGACGGTGGCGCGATAGGCGCGGCCGCCGCCGGGCGGGTTGCCGTAGCCGGTGACGATGACGCCGGTGAAGGGATCGACCGATTGCACCGGCAGGAAGTTCAGCACGTCCAGCGTCGCCGCCCAGATATAGCGGTTCACGTTGACGGTCTGGTCGGTCTTGTTCGGGCCGAAAGCGGCCCAGAGCGAGGACTTGGAGTATTTGCCGGCATAGCCTTCGCGGCCGGGCTCGGCCTCGCCGACGGAGGGATCTCCGACGACCACCGGCCCGAAGAAGCCGCCGTTGCGCGGTGCGCCGTCCCGCCGTGCGCCGCAGGCGGCCACCGCAAGGCAGAGAGCGAGAATCAGGGTCACCCGCAAGGGCCGATCAAGAGTCATGACGGATTCCGGTCGTTTTGCTTGGAAATGTCCTACCCAAGGCGGCTTGAGGGGGCAAGCGCAATGTGCCATTGAGCGAATCCCGCGTCCGCGTGAGAGGCGGACCGCCGGCGGCCCTCGATGTGGCCGGGCGCCCCATTGTTCACGGGAAAAGGCCCTTTGCTGCCGGTGCGTTGGGTTTACTGTGGCAAAGCTGCACCATCCGCCACGACTTTGCCCCAATCCCGGCCGCGAGCCTTGCCAAAACGGGGGGGAAAGAGCGAAACCGCTGCCTATACCCACACCAGATTCTCTGGTTTGGGCGTATGATTTGAAACCGAGGGAAAAACGATGAAAAAGGTTCTCTTCGCTACGACGGCGCTGATCGCTACCGCGAGCATGGCAGCCGCCGAAGTTAAGATCAGCGGTTACGGCCGTTTCGGTCTGGACTACAACGATGCCAACGACCGCGCCGTCAACGGCCGTCCGTCGACCACCATCACCAGCCGTCTGCGCCTGCAGTTCGACATGTCGACCCAGACCGATGGCGGCGTGACCCTGGGTGCCCGCTTCCGTGCACAGGCCGAAAGCCGTGACAACGTTCCCGGCGGCGCAGTGTTCAACGGCGCACGCTTCTATGCATCGTATGGCAGCTTCACCCTGGGTGTCGGCAACATCATCGGCGCCATCGAAGGCATGCCGGGCCTGTACCTGGAAACCAACTCGGCTGGCATCGGCATCGACGGCGCAGGCTTCCACAGCCTCGTGACCAACGTCAACGTCACCGGCGGCGAGTTCTTCAACTGGGATGCCTACTCGTCCGACAACGTCGGCGCCAACGGCATGGAAGTCATCTACAAGTCGGGCGCATTCGCTGCCCACCTGTCGTACAGCACCGACAACGGCGCAGTTGCCGTTGACCGCGCTGCCCTGCACGTTGCCTACACCTTCGGTGACTGGACCGCCGCTCTCGGCGTTCAGGACTCCGACATCATCGGTGAAGACAAGACCGTCCTGACCGTTGCCGGCAAGCTGGGCAACATCGGTCTGCGCTTCGCAGCTGCCGACAACGACGGCATCAAGAAGTACGGCATCTACGGCAACATGGATATCGGCACCGCGTCGAACATCCTGCTGTTCGTGACCTCGGAAGACGCAGCTGACGCTGGCGCTCTGGCCCAAGGCCGTGACAACCGCGACAACACCCTCCTGAACCCCGGCGACACCGGCGGCGAAGGCGAATCGTACGGCATCCACTACACCTACGACCTCGGTGGCGGTGCTTCGTTCGAAGCCGGTGCTGTCCGTTCGTCGAACGACCAGACCCAAGTTCAGGCCGGTGTGTTCTTCAAGTTCTAACTTGATCCACACGCTTGACGCGTAAGAGAGGGCAGGTCTTCGGACCTGCCCTTTTCTTTTGACCGCATTCACGCCAAGGTTCCGGCAATCGGAGGCTGAACATGATGAAAAGATCTCTGAGTCTTGCACTGCTGTTCGCCACCGCGACTGCCGCGGCGGCAGAGGTCAAGATCAGCGGCTATGGCCGGTTCGGCCTGGACTACAACGACCGAAACGCATCGTCGGGTGTGAATGGCATCGGCGCACCTGCCAATGGTGTTTCATCGACGACCATCACCAGCCGTTTGCGGCTGCAGTTCGACTTTTCCACCGAGACCGATGGCGCCGTGACGCTGGGCAGCCGTCTAAGGGTGGAGGCGGAGAGCCGGGACAATGTCGCGGTCACCCCAGGTTTCAATGGAGCCTATTTCTTCGCGCGCTACGGTGGGATGACCGTTGGCGTGGGCAATATCCTGGGCGCCATCGACGCGATGCCGGGGTTCAAGATCAACAACCCGGCCACGGGTATCGGCATCGATGGGGCAGGTTTCCACGACGAGGTGGCGAACGTTGCCGCGAATGTCGCCGGCCAGTTCGGCAACTGGGACGCCTATTCCTCGACCGCTGCGGGGCCGAACGGCCTGGAAATTCTGTACAAGTCCGGCGCGTTCTCGGGCCACCTTTCCTATAGCCGCACGAACACCGATATCGCCCCCGTCGGCGACGGCATTCCGGGGAATGCCTCGCCGTCCAACCGGACACGTATCGCGATGAACCTCGCTTACACCTTCGGCGACTGGACGGCGGTCCTGGGCGGCCAGGCCTCGGACACGGCGGGCGAGGACAAGCTGATCCTCGCCGTCATGGGCCAGGTCGGCCCTGTCGGCCTGCGTTTCGCCTATGCGGACAACGAGGGTATCAGGAAATACGGCATCTACGGTGACATGGACGTTGGAACCGCCTCGAACGTCCTGGTCTTCGTGACCTCGGAAGAAGCGGCGGATGCCGGCGCGATCGCCCAAGGCCGGGACAACCGGGACAACGTCGGGCCAAGGGTCGGCGCGCTGGCCGATACCGGCGGCGAGGGCGAATCCTACGGCGTGCATTATTCCTACGACCTGGGCGGCGGCGCCTCGGTGGAGGCGGGGGCGGTCCGGTCGTCGAACGACCAGACCCAGGTCCAGGCGGGTGTGTTCTTCAGGTTCTGAACAACGCGACCAGAGGCAAGACGGGGCAGGTCTTCGGACCTGCCCTTTTCTTTTGCGCGGATCCGGTGTTTTTCTGCCGGTGCAGGAAAAGGAGACGCGCATGGCACTCGAGGATATCAGGGACCGCATCGCCGCAGCCGAGGCCGGGGCCGGGCGGGCCGCCGGGTCGGTGACGTTGATCGCGGTGTCGAAGATGCAGCCCGACGAGCGGGTCGAAGCGGTGCTGAAGGCCGGCCAGCGGGTCTTTGGCGAGAACCGGGTGCAGGAGGCGGCCGGCAAATGGCCCGCCTTCCGCGAGAAATACGAGGGCATCGAGCTGCACATCATCGGCCCGCTGCAGACCAACAAGGCGCGGCAGGCGATGGAACTGGCGCAGGCGATCCACTCGGTCGACCGCCCCAAGCTCGCCACCACGCTGGCACGGCTGGCGCAGGAGATCGGCAGCTGCCCGGACCTGTTCATCCAGGTGAATACCGGCGAGGAGGAGCAGAAGGCCGGCGTGCTGCCGCGCGAAGCCGATGCCTTCGTCGCCGAGTGCCGGGGGCTGGACCTGCCGGTGAAGGGGCTGATGTGCATCCCGCCGGTGGACGAGGAGCCGGCGCTGCACTTCGCGCTGCTGGCGAAGATCGCGGCGCGCAACGGGCTGGCGGGGCTGTCGATGGGGATGAGCGGGGATTTCGAGACCGCGATTGCTCTGGGGGCGACCCATGTGCGGGTCGGCTCGGCGATCTTCGGCGAGAGGCACTGAGCCTGCCGGACCGGCGGTCATGCCCGGCGGGGCATGACGCACCGGCCCAGGGTTTCAGCCTTCGATGGCGGTGATCATGTCGACGCGGGTGGCGTGGCGCCCGCCTTCGAACTCGGCGTTGACGAAAGCGTCGACGATGTCGAGCGCGAGGCCCTCGCCGATCACCCGTGCGCCCAGCGAGAGCATGTTGGCGTCATTGTGCTGGCGGATCATGCGCGCCGAGAAGGTGTCGGAGCAGACGCCGCAGCGGATGCCCTTGACCTTGTTCGCGGCCATCATGATGCCCTGGCCGGTGCCGCAGAGGATGATGCCGAGCGGGCAATCGCCCGAGGCGACCTGGCGCGCGGCGGCTTCGCCGTGCTTGGGATAGTGGGTGCTTTCGGGCGTCGTGGGCCCGATGTCGACCACGTCCCAGCCCTGCCCGGCAAGATGGCGGGCAATGGCCTGGCGGAGGTCGATGGCGGCGTGGTCGCTGGAGAGGACGATGCGTTTGGGATGGGTCATGATGGCAACAAGCGTAATCACCAACGCGCGGCGGGAGCAACCGAAAGCCGTCGACTGAGGACGCGCTGCGACGAAACATCCCGCCCTTCGGGCGGGGTCTAGGGCACCAGAAGCCGCGTGCCCGGCACCGCGTATGGGGCAATGCGATGAAGGTCGGCGCGCGAGAGCGCGACACAGCCGGCGGTGGGGAAGCAGCGGCGCCGCCACTGGTGGATGAAGATCGCCGAACCGCGCCCCGGTTCGGCCTCGGGCCAGTTCCAGTCGGTTATCAGCACGAGGTCATACATCGGATCGGCCCGGCGCATGGCCTCGTGGCTGAAGCCGTGCGGGGCGGTCACCAGATGGTTGTAGGCCGGATCGCGGATGTCGTCGGACCAGAGATCACGCGGGCCGATCGGCACGGCCCAGGGTGCGGGGCTGGCGAGGCGGTCAGGGCGGTAGAACATGCCGACGATCTCGTGCACCCCGCGCGGCGTGGCGCCGTCGCCCTCGCGCTTGTCCGCGGACAGGCCGCCGCGGCCGATGGTGCAGGGCCAGAGCCTGCCAAGATAGCGCAGGCCCATGGGGGTGAGGATCATGTCGGCGGTACTCATCGGGGTCGCGGTCCTGGTGTGGAGATCCTGGGCACTAGAGCGGAAATCGGACCGCGCTGGAACCCCTCACCCTTTCCCTCTCCCCCTCGGGGAGAGGGAAGCGCCGCACCCGAAGGGCGGAGTCAGAGGATGTGGCCGGATTTCTTCGCCTTGGTGTCGAGGTATTTGGCGTTCAGCGGGTTGAGGCCGACCTTGAGCGGCACGCGTTCGGCCACCTTGATCCCGGTCTTCTCCATCATCGCCACCTTGGCAGGGTTGTTGGTCAGCAGGCGGACCGAGGAGAAGCCCATCGACTTGAGGATATCGGCGCCGAGGCGGAAGTCGCGCTCGTCGTCCTCGAAACCCAGCCGGTGATTGGCTTCGACAGTGTCGAAGCCCTGGTCCTGCAGCGCATAGGCGCGCATCTTGTTGGCCAGGCCGATGCCGCGCCCTTCCTGGTTGAGGTAGAGCAGCACGCCCGCGCCTTCATCTCCCATGTGCTGGAGCGCGGCGCGCAGCTGCGGGCCGCAGTCGCATTTCAGCGAGCCGAGCAGGTCGCCGGTGAAACAGGCGGAATGCAGGCGGGCGAGCACCGGCTTGGCGCGGTCGGGGCGGCCGATCTCGACGGCGTAATGCTCCTCGCCGCCGTCCTCGGGGCGGAAGATGTGCAACCGGCCGGCCTCGGAAACAGAGAGCGGCAGCCGGGCGTTGACCACCGGGTGCAACGGGCTTCGGTCGGTCAGGTGATCCTGCGCGGCGGCAAGCGAGATGCGGGTAAGACCGTTGTCGCGGGCAAAGGCCGTCGCGTCGGCCAGCGGGACCGTGACCATCGCCGGAAGCAGGCGCGCCGACTTGGCAAGCTGGATGCCGAGGCGGTGCAGCGCGGCGCCGCCCTCGCGGCGGCTGGCGAGCGGACCTTTCATCGGCGTGGCGAGGTCGTCCTCGGGATCGGCCAACGCCGAGATCCAGGTCAGGCCGGCCTCGGCGGGCACGTTGATGCGGGCGAGGTCGCCGTCATAGGCGCGGGCCTTGAGCGTCTCGGCACGGCGCGCGGTGATCGCCACGGTCAGCTCGGGCGAGAGGGCGCGCATGGCGGCGAGGCGGCGGGCGTCGAGCGTTTCGGCAGAGGCGGCGAGCAGGGCGTCAGGGCCGTCCTGCAGCACCACCGGCAGGCCCATGCGCAGGTCGGCGCGGGCGCGCGCGAGGAGTTCGGTGATGTCGGGCAGCAGGGTCATGGCGGCGGTCTTTATCGCGGGTTAGGCCTCTGGTTACGCGCAATTCGCAGCAATGTGAAACATTTCCCCCGAAGTGGACACGTCAGCGTGAACGAATTGCAGCAAATCTTGTCCGGGCGGTCCCGACAAATCATGTGTTAAGCAAGAACAGGAGGCCGCAACATGGCGCAACTGAAGAAGATTCTGCTGGTCGACGACGATGACGATCTGCGCGAGGCGCTGAGCGAGCAGCTGGTGATGACCGAGGATTTCGACGTCTTCGAGGCCGGCAGCGGGGCGAAAGCGCTCGAGCGGGTGCGCGAGGCCTTGTACGACCTCATCATCCTCGACGTGGGCCTGCCCGACACCGACGGGCGCGAGCTGTGCAAGCTGATGCGCAAGCAGGGCGTGAAGGCGCCGGTGCTGATGCTGACCGGCCATGACAGCGATGCCGACACCATCCTGGGGCTCGATGCCGGGGCCAACGATTACGTCACCAAGCCGTTCAAGTTCCCGGTGCTGCTGGCGCGCATCCGCGCGCAGCTGCGCCAGCACGAGCAGAGCGAGGACGCGGTGTTCCAGCTCGGCCCCTATACCTTCAAGCCGGCGATGAAGATGCTGATCACGGCAGACGACAAGAAGATCCGGCTGACCGAGAAGGAAACCAACATCCTCAAGTATCTCTACCGGTCGAGCGACGGCGTGGTGGCCCGCGACGTGCTGCTGCACGAGGTCTGGGGCTACAACGCCGGCGTCACGACCCATACGCTGGAAACCCATATCTACCGGCTGCGCCAGAAGATCGAGCCGGACCCGTCGAACGCCCGGCTGCTGGTGACCGAAAGCGGCGGCTATCGGCTGGTGGCGTGATCCGGATCACAGACGCCGATTCGGTTTTGACCTAGGGTAAACGCATCCCGTCGCATATCCGGGTAATGATATGCTCCTCCCTGTTGGACTGGCCGGGCCTTGTGCCCGGCCTTTTTTTCTCGCAGACCTGCGGCAAGGGAGAGGCGCATGATCCGATGGCTGGTCCGTGGAGTGCTGGTTCTGCTGCTTGCGGCCGTGGTCGCGGCGGCGGGGTTCCGCATCGCCGCCAGCCTGCGCGAGCGGCAGGAAGCCGAGGCGGTCCTGCCCGAGGGCGGGCGGCTGGTCGAGACCGGGGCGGGGCGTATCTTCGTGATGGAGGCGGGCGAGGGGCCGGCGGTGCTCTTCGTGCATGGGACGGCGGCCTGGTCGGGGCTGTGGCGCCCGACGCTGGAGGCCGTGGCGGCGCGGGGCTATCGGGCGATTGCCTTCGACCTGCCGCCGTTCGGCTTTTCCGAGCGGGCGACGGATGGCGATTACGCGCGGCGCAGTCAGGCCGCGCGGATCCTTGCGCTGGTACAGGCGCTGGAGGTGCGGCCGGTGCTGGTGGCGCATAGCTTTGGCGCGGCGCCGGGGGTCGAGGCGGTGATGGCCGAGCCGGCCGCCTTTGCGGGGCTGGTGGTCGTCGACGGCGCGGTGGGGCTGGACGCCCCGGCGCGCGGGCTGCCGGCGCTGCTGCAGCCGATGTGGCTGCGCGAGGCGGCGCTCTCGCTGACCGCGACCAACCCGCTGCTGACGCGGCAGCTGCTGGCAAGCCTGCTGCACGTCAAGGCGGCGGCGACGCCGGACATCGCGGAGTTGCTGCAGCGGCCGATGGTGCGACGGGGCAGTACCCGGGCCTTCGCCGAGTGGCTGCCGTCGCTGCTTGTGCCGGATCCGGACGCCCGGAGCGCGCGGCCCGAGGGCTGGGCGGCGCTGCCGGCGGGCGCGGAACTGATCTGGGGCGACAGGGACAGCGTGACCCCGCTGGCGCAGGGCGAGGCGCTGGCGGCGCTGGCCCCGGAGGCGCATCTGCAGGTGCTGGAGGGCGTTGGCCATATCCCGCAGATCGAGGCGCCGGAACCCTTCCGGGCGGCACTGCTGGCGGCCTTGGACAGGATCGTCGCGCGGTGACGGCAGAGCTTTTCCTGATCGCGGTGGCGGCGGCCAGTTTCTATGCGCTGGGGATCGTGATGGCCCCTTTCGGGCTGCGCCATGTCAGCGCGCTGTCGGGTGGGGCGATCTCGGTGCCGACCAGCGCGCTGCTCTTGCTGGCGGTCTCGCCAGTGACGGTGGATTGGGGGAACTGGGACAACCACAGCGCGGCGATCTTCGCGGCGGGCGGGTTGTTCTATCCCGCCGGCGTCACCCTGCTGAACTTTGCCGGCAACCGGCGGCTGGGGCCGAACCTGACGGCGGCGGTGGGCAACGTGACACCGCTTTTCGCCATCGGGCTGGCGATGGTCTTCCTGGGCGAGAGCCTGCGCTGGGCGCAGGTGGGCGGCATCGCGGTGCTGTTCGCCGGGCTGGCGGTGATCGCCGCCGACCGGGTGCGCAGCCATCCGACGGCAACGCTCTGGCTGCTCGGCATCCCGCTGGCGGCGGCGGTGCTGCGGGGCGGAGCGCAACCGCTGGTGAAGGCAGGGCTGGCCGGATGGCCGAATGCCTTCGCCGCCGCCACGCTGGCCTATGTGGTCTCGGCCAGCCTGATCCTGCTGGCCTACCTCGTGCTGGGCCGCAACGGGCCGGCACGGACCCTGCCGGGGGTGCTGTGGTTCGTCGCCATCGGCACCGCAAACGGCATGTCGCTGTTGCTGCTCTACGTCGCGCTGTCGATGGGTGCGGTGAGCCTGGTGGCCCCGGTCTTTGCCTGCTATCCGCTGATCACCTATGCGATCAACCGCCTGGTCCTGCAGCAGCGCGACGTGACCGCACGGGGCATGCTCGGGATCGGGCTGACGGTAGTCGGCGTCGTGGCGCTGCTGGTGCTTTGAGCGGGATGCGGGTTTAACCTCTCCCGCAAAGACCATAAGGTCCGCCGCGACACCTTGCGGAGACTGACCCATGACCTTCACGCTCGCCACCTGGAACATCAACTCGGTCCGCCTGCGCGAACCGCTGGTGCTGAAGCTGCTGGCCGAGGAGAAGCCCGACGTGCTCTGCCTGCAGGAGTGCAAGTCGCCGGTCGAGAAGATCCCGCTCGAGGGGATGCGGGCGCTGGGCTATACCCACATGGTTGGCCGGGGGCAGAAGGGCTATAACGGGGTGGCCATCTTCTCGCGCATGCCGATCACCGAGGTGAGCGCGGCGGATCATGCGAGCCTGGGTCATGCGCGCCATATCGCGGGGCGGCTGGAGAACGGCGTCATCATCCACAACTACTATGTGCCCGCCGGGGGCGACGTGCCCGACCGTGAGGTGAACGTGAAGTTCGGCCAGAAGCTCGACTATCTGACCGAGATGCGCGACGCCTTCCACGGCGAGCGGCCCGAGAAGGCGATCCTGGTGGGCGACCTGAACATCGCCCCGCGCGAGGACGATGTGTGGGATCACAAGAAGCTGCTCAAGATCGTCAGCCATACCCCGATCGAGGTGGAGCACCTGGCCCAGACGCAGGACGCCGGGCGCTGGGTCGACGTGACCCGGCAGGACATCCCCGACGGGCGGCTCTATTCCTGGTGGTCCTATCGCGCGGCCGATTGGGACGCGGCCGACAAGGGACGGCGGCTGGACCACATCTGGGCCACGCCCGACATCTCGAACGCCGCGCATTCGAGCCGCATCCTGCGGGCAGCGCGCGGCTGGGAGCAACCCTCGGACCACGCGCCGGTCTTCGCGACCTTCGACCTGTGAGGGAGGCGGTCAGCCGGCGCTGGCCGCCCAGTCCCAATACATCTCGCGCACCCGGCGGGTGACCGGGCCGACCTGGTACTGCCGGTCCTCGAAGGCGGTGACCGGCGTGACCTTGTTCATGTTGCCCGACAGGAACACCTCGTCCGCCGCCTCGAAATCGGCAAAGCTCAGCACGGTTTCATGCACCGCCATCCCGTCGGCGCGCATGTTGCCCATGTGGCGGGCGCGGGTGATGCCGGCCAGGAAGGTGCCGTTGGCGATGGGGGTAAAGACCTCGCCGTCCTTGACCATGAAGACGTTGGCGGTGGCGCTTTCGGCGACATTGCCCATGGCGTCGGCCACCAGGGCGTTGGTGAAGCCCTTCGAGCGCGCCTCGACCAGCATCCGGGCGTTGTTGGGATAAAGGCAGCCGGCCTTGGCATTGACCACCGCGTCCTCCAGCACCGGGCGGCGGAAGCGGGTGCGGGTCAGCGTCGCCGAGGCCTCGGGCGCGGCCATGGGGATCTCCTCCAGGCAGATGGCAAAACCGGTGGTATCGCTGTTCGGCACGATGGCGGTGACGTCGCCGTCGATGCCCCAGTACATCGGACGGATATAGACCGCCGAGCCCTTGTCATAACCCGCCAGCCCCTCGCGCACGATGGCGACCATGTCCTCGGCCGAAACGGTCGGCGTCAGCATCAGCGCCTGGGCCGAACGGTTGACCCGGGCACAATGCGCCTCCAGGTCCGGCGCCAGGCCGTTGACATAGCGCGCCCCGTCGAACACGCCCGAGCCGAGCCATGCGCCGTGGTCGGCGGCCCGCATGATCGGCGTGTCGCCCTCGTGCCAGCTGCCTTCGAAATAGGTGCGGATGTTCTTGCCGGTCGCCATGGTCGCCTCCCTGTTCAGCGCGCCGACCCTAGGGCGGATGCGGCGCCGAGGTCCAGACCGGAAGCGGCCTCAGTCGTAACGTCCGCGCTGCCGCAGCCGGGTTTCGCGCAGGGTCTCGACCAGCATTGCAGTCAACAGGCCGAAGATCAGCAGGCCATTGGCCGCCGCCATCCCGCCGAGCAGCCGCCATTCGACCGGCAAGAGGATGTCGCCGAAACCCAGGGTGGTGAAGGCGACCATCGCGAAATAGACCGAGGCCTCGAGCGTGATGAACATGTCGAGCGCCCAGAGCGCAAGGGCCCAGATCCAGACCGAGGCGGTCATCACCAGCAGCGTCCAGAGCATGACGGCCGAGATTACCGCGATCAGCCGCGGCCCGTGCGGGCGGCGGACGACCCACTGGTGCGTTTTCACCAGGAAGATCTCCAGCCCCCACCAGCTGAGCGCCGCGGCCAGCGACGTCACCCCGATCAGACCGCTTCCCAGCACAAGCTGGATCAGCATTGCGTCACCATGTTCGCCCGCTTCTCCGTTGGCCACAAAGACTAGGATGGCGGGGTATTCGCCGTCCAGTCCGCCGCGGGTGAATTCCTGCGAATTTTGGAATGTTTTCGCTAACGCCGGTTAAAGGCCGGTGCGCAGGTGCCAGAGCTCGGGGAAGAGTTCGACCTCGAGCATCCGCTTGAGATAGCTCACCCCGCCGGTGCCGCCGGTGCCGCGCTTGAAGCCGATCACCCGTTCGACCGTGGTCACGTGGTTGAAGCGCCAGCGGCGGAAGTAGTCTTCGAGGTCCACCAGCTTCTCGGCCAGCTCGTAGAGCGTCCAGTAGGTCTGCGGCGCGTGGTAGACCTTGCTCCAGGCGGCCATCACAGCCTCGTTCTCGGCATGGGGCGCGGCAAGGTCACGGCTCAGCACCTCGGCGGGCAGCGGGATCGCGGCGTTCAGCGCCCGGAGCGCCACGTCATAGATCGAGGGCTGCGCCAGCTCGGCCTCCAGCATGGCCAGGATCTCGGGCCGATGCGCATGGGGGCGCAGCATGGCGGCGTTGCGGTTGCCCAGGATGAACTCGATCTGGCGATACTGGAACGACTGGAACCCCGAGGACTGCCCCAGTGCCGCGCGGAAGGTCGAGTAATCCGATGGCGTCATCGTGCGCAGCACGTCCCAGGCGCTGTTGAGCTGCTCGAAGATCCGGCTGACCCGCGCCAGCATCTTGAAGGCCGGGCGCACATCGGGCTGCGCCAGCGCGACGCGCGCCGCCGAAAGCTCGTGGATCGCCAACCGCATCCAGAGTTCCGAGGTCTGGTGCTGGATGATGAAGAGCATCTCGTCATGTGCGTCCGAGAGCGGCGACTGGGCACCAAGCACCCGGTCGATCTGCAGGTAGTCGCCATAGGACATGCGGCCGTCGAAGGCCATCTGCGCGCCCTCGCGGGCCGGGTCGTAGGGGTCGCTCATGGGATCAGGTCCTGGAAAAATGGGGTCACGTCACCGCCTGGCGCACCTGGAACTCGGGACGGTCATAGGCGCGGGTCTCGAAGACCTCGGCGATGATGCGGGCGGCGGCGCGGATGTCGCCCTCGTCGAGATAGAGCGGGGTGATGCCGAAACGCATGATGTCGGGGGCGCGGAAATCGCCGATCACGCCGCGCGCAATCAGGGCCTGCATCGCGGCATAACCCTGCTCGAAGCGGAAGGAGACCTGGCTGCCGCGTGCCGAACCATCGCGCGGGCTGGCGAGCGTCAACTGCGGGCAGGCGGCCTCGACCTCGGCGATGAAGAGGTCCGACAGCTCGATGCAACGCCGCCTCAGGGCCTGCATGTCGACCCCCTCCCAGATGTCCAGCGCCGCGGCCAGCGCGGTCATCTGGATCACCGGCGGGGTGCCGACGCGCATCCGTTCGACCCCTGTGCCGGGGCGATAGTCGAGGTCGAAAGCGAAGGGCGCGGCATGGCCGAGCCAGCCCGAGAGCGCCGGCAGGGCGTTGCCGGCATGGCGGGGCGCGACGTAGATGAAGGCCGGCGCGCCGGGGCCGCCGTTGAGGAACTTGTAGGTGCAGCCCACCGCGAAATCTGCCCCCGCGCCCGCCAGATCCACTGGCAGCGCCCCGGCGGAATGGGCCAGATCCCAGACCGTCACCACGCCGGCGGCATGGGCCTGCGCGGTCAGCGCCGCCATGTCGTGCTTGCGCCCGGTGCGATAGTCGACCTCGGTCAGCATCAGCACCGCGATCTCGTCGGTGATTGCCGCGGCCACTTCTTCCGGCGCGACGACGCGCAGCTCGAACCCCTCGCCCAGCAGCCTGACCAGGCCCGAGGCCATGTAGAGATCGGAGGGGAAGTTACCGCTGTCCGAGAGGATCACCCGGCGGTCCGGGTTCAGCGCCAGCGCGGCGGCGAGCGCCTGGTAGACCTTGATCGAGAGCGTGTCGCCGACGGTGACATGGCCCGGCTCTGCCCCGATCAGCCGCCCGATCCGGTCGCCCAGCTCCATCGGCATCGCCATCCATCCGCCGAGGTTCCAGCCGGTGATCAGCATCTCGCCCCATTGCGCGCCCAGCATCTCGGCCACGCGCCCCGGCGCGGCCTTGGGCAGCGGGCCAAGCGAATTGCCGTCGAGGTAGAGCACCCCCTCGGGCAGGTGGAACATGGACTTGGTGGCGGCGAAATCGGTCATCGGGATCTCCGGCGGCGCGCGATAGATACTTTAAGCATAAAGTAAATCCCCTCTACACCCTGTCCAGCGCCCTGTCCAGCGGTCCACGCTCGGTGGCTGCTGTCGCCTTGGGGGCGCCGCCCCCATATCCCACATCTTCAACAGACTGGTATCAGGAAAGAAGAAAAAGGGGGGGTGCAGTGGGCGGTTGAGCCCTGTCCCGGATTCACTCCCCCGGAATATGTATATATTCCAGTTACTTGACCCCCCGTCCTAGCTGGGACGCCTTCAGCCGCGCAGGGTGCCGCCGGTGGCCTTGGTCACTTTTTCGACGATCTTGGCCGATACCGCCTCGATCTCGGCCTCGGTCAGGGTCTTGCCGGTGGGCTGGAGCCGGACAGTCACCGCCAGAGATTTCTTGCCCTCGCCAAGCGAGCCGCCGGCGAATTCGTCGAAGACGCGCACGTCCTCGATCAGCGCCTTGTCGGCGCCAGCCGCGGCATTGACCAGCACCAGCGCCTCGACCTGGGCGTCGACCACGAAGGCGAAGTCGCGCTCCACCGCCTGCAGGTCGCGCAGCTCCAGCGCCGCCCGCGTCGCGGTACCCTTGCGGGCCTGCGGCACCTCTTCGGGCCAGAGGGTGAAGGCCATCGCCGGGCCCTTGACGTCCATCGCGGCCAGCACGCGGGGGTGCAGCTCTCCGAAGACGCCGAGCACCTTCTTGGGGCCGAGGCAAATCCGCCCGTGCCGGCCCGGATGCCACCAGCCGGCGCCGCCGCGCAGGATCTGCACCTTGGCCGGGGCGCCCATGGCCGCCAGGATCGCCTCGGCGTCGGCCTTGACGTCGAAGACATCGACCGCGCGCGCGCTCTTGTGGACGTCCTTGGCCGCCGTCCGTCCGACCAGCAGGCCGGAGACCTGGACCTGCTGTTCGCCCGGCTCGCCGCCGCTGAAGGCGGGGCCGATCTCGAAGAGGGAGAGGTCCATGAAGCCGCGCGCCTGGTTGCGGGCGGCGGCCTGCAGCAGGCCCGGCAGCAGGTCGGGGCGCATGTGGCTCATCTCGGAGGAGATCGGGTTCTCGAGCATCGAGGCATCGTCGCCGCCGTCGAAGAGCGCCGCGCTGGCCTTGTCGATGAAGGAGTAGCTGACACATTCGTTGTAGCCGAGCGCGGCCGCGGTCCGGCGTGCCGCCTGTTCGCGGCGCTGCATCGGCGTCATCACCGGGCGCGGCACGCCCTCGGTCAGGCGCGGCAGGGGGCGGCCTTCGAGCTTGGTCAGCGAGGCGACGCGGGCGACTTCCTCGACGAGGTCCGCCTCGCCCAAGACGTCGGGCCGCCAGCTGGGCACCTGGGCCATGTTGCCC
Source organism: Seohaeicola zhoushanensis (assembly GCF_014656415.1). Lineage (GTDB taxonomy): Bacteria > Pseudomonadota > Alphaproteobacteria > Rhodobacterales > Rhodobacteraceae > Seohaeicola_A > Seohaeicola_A zhoushanensis. The sequence continues at coordinate 288,754 of NZ_BNCJ01000001.1, forward strand.
TCGAGCTTGAAGCCGAGGCGGGTCAAGGTCTGGCGCTGTTCGCTTTCGGGGATGTCCATGCCGACGAGGCTTTGCACACGCGCGGTGTCGAGCCGGTAGGCGCGGCGGTGGTCGGGCACGGCGCCGGCGATCACCACGCTGGAAGCCTCGCCGCCGCAGAGGTCGAGGATCATTTGCGTCGCCAGTTCGAGGCCCGGCAGGGTGAATTCCGGGTCGATGCCGCGTTCGAAGCGGTAGCGGGCGTCGGAGTTGATCTTGAGCGCGCGGCCGGTGAGGGCGATCTGGACGTTGTCCCAGAAGGCCGACTCGAGGAAGACGTTGACCGTCTCCTCGCTCACGCCCGAGGCGGCGCCGCCCATGACGCCGGCGATGCTCTCGGGTTCGTTGGCGTCGGAGATCACGATCATGCCCGGCTCGAAGGTATAGGTCTTGTCGTCGAGCGCCACGAGGCTCTCGCCGCCCTTGGCGCGGTGGACGCGCAGGGTGCCGCCGGCGACTTTGTCGGCGTCAAAGACGTGCAGTGGGCGGTTGCGGTCGTAGGTGAAGAAGTTGGTGATATCGACCAGGGCCGAGATCGGGCGCAGGCCGATGGCGCGCAGCTGGTCCTGAAGCCATTGCGGCGAGGGGCCGTTGCGGACACCACGGATCAGGCGGCCGGTGAAGACCGGGCAGCCGTCGAGCGTATCCTCGTCGATGGTGACGGCGATCGGGCAGGGGAATTCGCCCGGCACCGGCTCGATCGGGCGCTGCTTGAGCTGGCCAATGCCGCGGGCGGCGAGGTCGCGGGCGATGCCCTGAACGCCCAGCGCGTCGGGGCGGTTGGGGGTGATCGCGATCTCGATCACCGGGTCGACCTTGGAGGGGTCGTTCTCGGCCAGCCAGTCGACGAAACGGTCGCCGACCTCGCCCGAGGGCAGCTCGATGATGCCGTCATGCTCGTCCGACAGCTCCAGCTCGCGCTCGGAGGCCATCATGCCGAAGCTCTCGATGCCGCGGATCTTGCCGACTCCGATGGTGGTGTCGATGCCCGGCACGTAGACGCCCGGCTTGGCGACGACCACGGTGATCCCGGCACGCGCGTTCGGGGCGCCGCAGATGATCTGAAGTTCACCCTCGTCGGTGGCCACCTTGCAGACCCGCAGCCGGTCGGCGTCGGGGTGCTGTTCGGCGTGCAGCACCTTGCCGATGGTGAAGTCCTTGAGCCGGTCCCCCGGATTGGTCACTTCCTCGACCTCGAGGCCGAGATCGGTCAGCGTTTCGGCAATCTCGTCGACGCTCGCGTTGGTATCGAGATGCGTCTTCAGCCAGGAGAGGGTGAATTTCATCGGTTCGGCTTTCGCAGGGCAATTTCCGGTCGCGCTGGGAATGGCAAAGAATGGCCGTCAGCGCAAGGTATAGCCGATTTTCAGGCCAAAACGGCGGCGCGGGTGCGCGCGAGCCAGTTGGTGAGGGCGGCCTCGTCGGGGGCGACTTCCTCGGCCAGATCGCCGGCGAAGTCGAGGAAGGCGGGGAGGTTGGTCGGGTTCAGGCCGACCAGTACCGGGATGCCGAGCGCCGCGGCCTCGCCGATCACCGGGCGGAAGCCGCGCCCCTCGCATTCGTGCTTGCCGAACTTGTTGACCAGCAGCAGGTCGGCGCCCTCGTCCAGCGCGGCCTGCACCAGGCCGACTGCGGTTTCCAGCGCCTCGGGGTCGAGACGGCAACCGCGCGCGCCGGGTCCGAGCGATTGCGAGATGCGCAGGTCGGGGCCGGCGGGCAACACGCGGACGTCCATGTCGCAGGGGCGGTCGGGGCCGCAGTCGGAGTTGATCTGCACGACGCCGATGACCTTGAGGCCGGTGGCGGCGAGGCGTTCGGCCAGACCGGCGAGCAGCAGGTCGGTGCCGCCGCGTTTGCCTGCCATGGTGTATCCGATGCTCATGCCTCTGCGCCTCCGCTTCGCGAACCGCGCGAATGTAGCGGGTTTTGCCGATGCCGGGCAAGAGCGATGGGGGCGGTCAGGCGGGGCGCGAGGCGTCCAGCCCGCCTTCGAGGATGATGTCGAAGAGGTCGGTCAGGTATTGCACCGGGCGCGGGTCAGCCGGCTGGACTGACCGGCGGGGACAGGTGTGGCGCGCGGCGAGGCGGTATTCGTAGAGCGGTTCGCAACCGGCGGGCACGGCCTCGGCCAACATGAGGCGGGGGAGGGGTTGGTGCGACATGGCGGGGCTCCGAAGAAGCGGGGCGGTCGCCGGGGGCCTGATGTGCTGGGCCGTCCGGCGGCCTTTCCCGATCACCATAGCGCAACGGGGTTACCAACTCTGTAACCCCGTTCACAATGTCTCAGTCGGCGTCGAGCTGGTCTGCAAAGGCGTCGAGCAGCTTGTTCTTGAGGATCTTGCCCGTTGGCGCGGCGGGCAGGGTGGTGGCCACGATGATCCGCGCGGGGCGCTTGTAGCCGGCAAGCCGCTGGGCGGCGAAGGCACGCAGGTCTTCCACCTCGGGCAGGTCGTCGGGTGCGGCCTGCACGAAGGCGAGCACCTCTTCGTCGCCCCCCTGGCGGCGGCCGATCACCGCGCATTGGATCACCTGCGGGTGATCGTTCAGCGCCGCTTCGACCTCGGGCGGGTAGACGTTGAAGCCGCCGTGGATGATGAGTTCCTTCGAGCGGCCGACGATGTGCAGGCGGCCCTGCTCGTCGATGCGGCCAAGGTCGCCGGTGCGCAGCCAGCCTTCGGGCGAGAGCGCCGCGGAGGTGGCTTCGGGGTTCTCGTAGTAGCCCTTCATGATATGCGGGCCGCGGGCGAGAACCTCGCCGACCCCCTCGCCGCCGCCGGTCACGGATTCGTCGATGGCCAGTTCGGTTCCGGGCAAGGCCGGTCCGCAGGAGGTGTCGGGATCGCCGAGCGTGCTTTGCGTCAGTGTCGCGCCTGCTGTCGTCTCGGTCATGCCGTAGCCGTTCTGCAGGGGCACGCCGTAGAAGGCCTCGGCCTTGCGCTTCCACGCCGGGTCGAGCGGGGCGGCGCCGGAGGACACATAGCGCAGCCGGCTGTTCGGCAGTTCCTGGTGCCCTTGCTCCTTGGCATATTGCATCAGCATGGCGTGCATCTGCGGGACGCCAGAGAACAAGGTGATTCCGCCTTTTAGAGCCTGATACAGGCGGGAGGGGGAGAAGCGCGGCTCGAAGTGGATATGCGCGCCGGCGCAAAGGCCGGCAGTGGTGATCGAGGTCAGGCCGAAGACATGGCTGACCGGCAGGACGCCGTAGATCCGGTCATCTTCGGTCATCTGGCGCTGGCTGGCCGAAGTGCGGCCGCCGAAGAGCAGGTTGCCGTGGGTCAGCATGACGCCCTTGGGCATCCCCGTCGTGCCGGTGGTGTAGAGCAGCACCGCGACATCGGGCAGGTCGTCGGGAGTGCTCGGGTAGGGCGTCGCGATGTGCATCGCGCCGAAGGCGCCGCTGATCGACCTGGCCCCCATGCGGTCGGCGTGGGCCGTCGCGTCGGGCGAGATGGAGGAGGTGAAGAGCACCGCAGCCGGCTGGGCATGGCCGAGAATGCGCTCGATCTCGCCCGCGGTCTGGCGTGCGTTGACGGGCAAGGCAATGGCACCCATGCGCGAGGCGGCAAAGAGCCCGGCCACGCCGGCGGCCGAGTTCTCGAGCAGGACGGCGACGCGGTCACCTGCCTGCACGCCGGCGTCGCGGAGTTCGGCGCTCAGCGCATCGCAGGCGGCTTCGAGTTGGGCATAGGTCCAATCGGCGCCGCCGGCGTCGCTGACGGCCCGCGCCTGCGGGCGCACCGCGATCTGGGCGGCGAGGTAGTCGTGCCAGCGCGCGGTCATAGGTTGAAATCGGGTTTGCGTTTTTCGAGGAAGGCGCTGATGCCCTCGCCCGCTTCGGCCCCGCCCTGGGCGCGGGCCATCGCGTCGCGTTCGCGGTCGAGCTGGGCAGCTTCCTCGGTGTCGTAGGCCTCGCTGACGAGGGTGCGGATCACCGACTGCGCCTCGCGCGGGCCGGCGGAGAGCGCGTCGGCGAGGGCATTGGCCTCGGCCTCGGTCTCGCCCTCGGGGACAACCGCGTTGACCACGCCCAGTTGCGCCATGCGTTCTGCGGTGACGGGACGGGCCAGCAGGCACATCTCCATCGCCAGCGGGCGCGGCAGGGTGCGGGCGAAGGTGGCGGTGAGGCCGCCATCGGGCACGAGGCCCGCCTTGACGTAGGAGGCGGTGAACTTGGACCCTGCTGCAGCGACGATCATGTCGCAGGCCAGCGCGACCGAGACCCCTGCCCCAGCGGCCCCGCCCTCGACTGCGGCGATCACCGGCACCGGGCAGGCGCGGATCGCGCGGATTATCCCGTGCAACCCGTCGATCTTGTCGCGGCGTTCCGGCTCGGTCAGCTTGCGGCGCTCGATCAGGGTGTTGAGATCGCCGCCGGCGCAGAAGAAGCCGCCCTCGGAGGTCAGGATCACCCCGCGGATGCGCTTTTCGGTGGCCTGCCAGGTCGCCTCGTTGATCGCGGCGTAAAGGTCAGGCGAGAGCGCGCCGCGCCGCGTGGGGTTCATGTTGACAACGACGAGCCGGTCGCCCCGGTCGTCGATACGGGCCAGAGTCATGGTTTGGTCTCCTGGCGGACCGGCTTGTAGACGCCGGTGCTGGTGGCGATCAGGCGGCCCTGCTCGTCATGCAGTTCGCCCGAAATGAACATGGTGCGCTTGCCGCCGCCGGTCACGGTGCCAACGCCGGTAATCCGCCCGCGCGTCATCGGCGCCATGAATTGGACCGTGAAACTGACGCTGAGCATGGGGGGCAGAAGCACGGGATCGAACCGCATAGAGCCTGTTATTCCGCAGACACTGTCGAGCAGCGTTGCGATGATGCCGCCGTGCAGCACGTCGTGCCGGTTGGTGTGGTCGTCGGTCACATCGAGCCAGATGCGGGCCCGACCGTCCGGGTGGCCGGTGTCCGACACCCAGCCGATGAGCCGCTGGGTGCCGGTTTCACCGATCCGCAGTGTATTCGTCACGGCTTCAGGCTGCGCTGAGCTCAATGAACCGCTCCAGGTGATAGTCGGTGTCGCCGAAACGGTGGTCGGTCATCACGATCCGCTTGGCGATATGGGCGAGCTCGTATTCCTTGGTCATGGCGATGCCGCCATGCATCTGGATCGACTCCTCGGCCACCAGGCGGCCGACACGGCCGATCAGGTTGCGCATCGAGGCGCCGTGCAGGTCGCGCTCGGCGGGGTCGTCCTCGAGGTGGCCGGCGCCGTTGATGACCGCGGAACGGGCCTGTTCCATCTCGATCAGCAGGTCGGAATAGCGGTGCGCCAGCGCCTGGAAGGTGCCGATTGGGCGGCCGAACTGCTTGCGGGTCATCAGGTAGTCGCGGGTGAGTTCCACGGCCGTCTCCATCGCGCCCAGCGACTCGGCGGCCAGCGCGACGTTGGCGCGGGCGATGACGTCGGTGAGGGCGGCGAGGCCCTTGCCGGCGGTGCCCAGGCGGGCGCTGGCGGGGAGGGTCACGTTGTCGAGCGTCACCTCGGCCGCATGGCCGCCCGCGAACATCGGGTAGCCGCGCAGGGTCAGGCCCGAGGTGCCCGCGGGCACGAGGAAGAGCGAGATGCCGTCGGCATCGGCTACATCGCCGCTTTCGCGGGCGGAGACGATCAGGTGATCGGCCGCCTCGGCGTTGACCACGACCGACTTGCGGCCGTTCAGCACGATCTGGCCGCCGGACTCTTTGGCCGTGGTCTCGACCCGCGAGAGATCGTAGCGGGCCACCGGCTCGCCATGGGCCAGCGCCAGTTGCAGACCGCCGCCGATGAGGTCTTCGATCAGCGCCTGCTGTTCGTCGTTGCCCAGCGCCGCGATCAGGCCGCCGCCAAGGACAGCGGTGTCGAGGAAGGGTTCGACCACGCCGGCGCGGCCCAGTTCCTCGAACACGGTCGAGAGGTCGAAGCCCTTGCCACCGAAGCCGCCCTGTTCTTCGGTGAAGAGCGCGCCGATCACGCCGAGTTCGGCCAGTTCGGCCCAGATTTCGGGCGAAAAGCCCTTGTCAGAGTCGATGATCGTGTTGCGGGTCTTGGTGTCGTATTTGTCGGAGAGATAGCGCCGCAGGGTGTCCTGCAGCATCTGCCGCTCTTCAGTCAGATTGAAGTTCACAGGCTTAGCCCCCCATCTTTACCTTGGCGATGATCCCGCGCTGGATCTCGTTCGAGCCGCCGAAGATCGACAGCTTGCGATTGTTGAAATAGGCCGACGATACCGGCCCCGCGTAATCCGGCCCGATCGGATCGTTGTCGCCCTCGACCGCTTCGGAGGGGAAGGGCATCGCATAGGGACCGACCGCGCGGCGGGCGAGATCGTTGATCTCCTGACGGATGATCGTGCCCTTGACCTTCAGCATCGAACTTTCGACGCCCGGCGCCTGCCCGGCCTGCGCGCGCGAGATGATGCGCATGTTCGAGGTCGCCATCGCCATCAGGTCGATCTCGACCTTGGCGAGACGCGCGGCGAAATGCGGGTTCTGGATCAGCGGCTTGCCACTGGCCTGTTCGGCCTTGGCGATGCGCTTGACCGACTCGAGCCCGGCCTGGCTGAAGCCCACCCCGGCGATGCCGGTGCGTTCATGCGTCAGCAGATACTTGGCGTAAGTCCAGCCCTTGTTCTCTTCGCCCACCAGGTTCTCGACCGGGACCTTCACATCGGTGAACCAGACCTCGTTCACCTCGTGCACGCCATCCAGCAGGATGATCGGGCGCACTTCGATGCCGGGGGTGTTCATGTCGATCAGGAGGAAAGAGATGCCTTCCTGCTGCTTGGCATCCGGGTCGGTGCGGACCAGGCAGAAGATCATATTGGCGTGCTGGCCCAGCGTGGTCCAGGTCTTCTGGCCGTTGACGATGTAGTGGTCGCCATCGCGGACCGCGCGGGTCTTGAGCGAGGCGAGGTCAGAGCCTGCACCGGGTTCCGAGTAACCCTGGCACCACCAGTCGTCACCGTTGAGGATGCGCGGCAGGTAATAGTCCTGCTGCTCTTTCGAGCCGAATTTCTGGAGCACGGGCGCGAGCATCGCGAGGCCGAAGGGCACGATGCGCGGCGCGCCGGCGCGGGCGCATTCCTCTTCGAAGATGTGCTTCTGCACGGCGTTCCACTCGGCCCCGCCGAATTTCTTCGGCCAGTTGGGGGCGAGCCAGCCCTTCTCGTTCAGGATCGCGTGCCAGCGTTCCATGTCGGCCTTGGTCAGGTCGCCGCGGCGCTTGACCTTGGCGGCGATCTCCTTTGGCAGTTTCTCGTCGAGGAAGGCACGCACTTCCTCGCGGAAGGCGATGTCTTCGGGGTTCCAGTTCAGGTCCATGATTTCGCTCCGTTCAGAAGATCTCGAAGAGGCCGGCGGCACCCATGCCACCGCCGACGCACATGGTGACGACGCCATATTTCGCGCCGCGTGCGCGGCCTTCGCGCAGGATATGTCCGACCATCCGCGCCCCGGTCATGCCGAAGGGGTGGCCGATGGCGATCGAGCCGCCGTTGACGTTGCATTTCTCGTCGTCGATGCCCAGCCGGTCGCGGCAATACAGCGCCTGGCTGGCAAAGGCTTCGTTCAGCTCCCAGATGCCGATGTCATCGACCGTGAGGCCGTGACGTTCGAGCAGGCGGGGCACCGCGAAGACCGGGCCGATGCCCATTTCGTCGGGTTCGCAGCCGGCGACGGCAAAGCCCTTGAAGGCGCCCATCGGTTCCAGCCCGCGCCGCGCGGCGTCTTCGGCCTCCATCAGCACGACCGCCGCCGCACCGTCGGAGAGCTGGCTAGCGTTGCCGGCGGTGACGAAGCCGCCTTCGCGCACGGGCGCGAGGCTTGCCAGGCCTTCAAGCGTAGTGGTCGGGCGGTTGCATTCGTCGCGATCGACGACAACTGCCTTTTTAGAGACTTCTCTGGTGGCCTTGTCCTGCACCGCCATGACGGTTTCCATCGGCGCGATCTCGTCGGCGAACTTGCCGGCCTGCTGCGCGAAGGCGATGCGCTGCTGGCTGCGCAGGCCGTATTCGTCCTGGGCCTCGCGGCTGATGCCGTACCGCTGGGCGACGATGTCGGCGGTCTCGATCATGGTCATGTAGACGGCGGGCTTGTGTTCCAGCAGCCAGTCCTCGGGGACGCGGCGTGCCTTGGGCTGGACCATCGAAATGCTCTCGATGCCGCCGGCGACCATCGGGCCGGCGCCTTCGGAGGTGATTTGCTGCGCGGCCAGCGCGATGGCGTTGAGGCCCGACGAGCAGAAACGGTTGACCGTCATGCCCGCCGCCGTCACCGGCAGGCCGCCGCGCAGGGCGATTTGGCGGGCGATGTTGCCGCCGGTCTCGCCTTCGGGGGTGCCACAGCCGAAGATGCAATCCTCGATCTCGCCGCCGTCGATGCCGGCGCGCTTGATGACCTCGCGGACGACATGGCCGCCCATCGTCGCCCCATGGGTCATGTTGAACGAGCCCCGGAACGACTTAGCGAGACCGGTGCGGGCCGCCGATACGATTACCGCCTGTTTCAAGACGCTGCCTCCCTGTTCATGTCATCGAAAGTGCGCCCTTCCTCCACCAGACGCTCGAGCAGCGGCGCGGGCTGCCAGAAGTAATCGTCTTCCCGAGCGAAGGTGCGGATATCCTCGAGCACCTTGTCCAGACCCTGCATGTCGGCCCATTTCATCGGCCCGCCGTGGTAACGCGGGAAGCCGTAGCCGGACAGGAACACCATGTCGATGTCGAGCGGGCGGCGGGCGATGCCCTCTTCCAGCACCTTGGCGCCCTCGTTGACCATCGCCGCCATGTAGCGGCGCACGATCTCGTCGTCGGAGAAGTCGCGCGAGGCAAGGCCGAGTTCGGCGCGTTCGGCCTCGATCAACTCCATCACCTCGGGGTTGGGGATGCCGGCGCGGCGGCCCGCCTCGTAGATGTAGTAGCCCCGTCCGGTCTTCTGGCCGTAGTGGCCCGCCTCGCAGAGCTTGTCGGCATAGGTCGGCACCCGTTCGCGCGGGTGGCGCGTGGGGGCGAGGCGCTTGCGGGTCATCCAGCCGATATCGAGGCCGGCGAGGTCGGAGACCGCGTAGGGGCCCATGGCAAAGCCGAAATCGGTCAGCGCCTTGTCGATCTGGAAGGGGCTGGCACCGTCCAGCACCATGTGCTCGGCCGCGGTGCGGTAGGTCTTGAGGATGCGGTTGCCGATGAAACCGTCGCAGACGCCGGCGCGCACCGAGATCTTGCCGAGCCGCTTGCCGAGGGCAAAGCCGGTGGCGACCACTTCGGGCGCGGTCTTGTCGGCCACGACCACTTCCAGCAGCTTCATGATATGCGCGGGCGAGAAGAAGTGCAGGCCTATCACGTCCTGCGGCCGCTTGGTCACCGCCGCGATCTCGTCGATGTCGAGGTAGGAGGTATTGGTCGCCAGCACCGCGCCCGGCTTGCAGACGGCGTCGAGCCGGGTGAAGACCTGCTTCTTGACGTCCATCTGCTCGAACACGGCCTCGATCACCAGATCGACGTCGGACAGCGCCTCGTAGTCGGTGGCCAGGGTCAGCGCCCTGGTCATCATCGCGTCGAAGGCGTCCTGGCCGAGACTGCCACGTTTCAGCGCGCCCGAGAGGTTGCCCTCGATCCGCTTGCGGGCGGCTTCGGCGGCTTCGGCACTCATTTCGAGGAGCACGACCGACAGGCCCGCGCCCAGCGCCGCGGTGGCGATGCCGGCGCCCATGGTGCCGCCGCCGATCACGCCGACCGACTTGACCTCGCGCGGGGTCACGCCGTCGAGTTCGGGGAGCTTGCCGACGGCACGCTCGGCGAAGAAGGCGTGGATCATGCCCTGGCGCTGCTTGGTGCCCATCAGCTCGGTGAACAGCCGGCGCTCTTCGGCCACGCCCTCGGCGAAGGGCCTTTCGCAGGCCGCTTGCACCGCGCGCACGCCATAGGCCGGGGATAGCTGGCCGCGGCCCTTCTTGAGCGTCGCCTCGTAGGCGGCATCAAAATCGATCGGCGCGGGGGCCGGCAATTCGCTGACCGCGCGGCGGGGCGCGCCGCTGTCGAGCAGCTCGCGGACATAGGCCAGGCCGATCTCGCGCGGGTCGCCCTCGGCGATCTTGTCGATCACGCCGAGGTCCAGCGCCTCTTTCGCGCCGATCTGGCGGCCCGAGGTCACCAGGTCGATCGCCGCCTCGACGCCGGTGAGGCGGGGCAGGCGCTGGGTGCCGGTGGCGCCGGGGATCAGGCCGAGGTTCACCTCGGGCAGGCCCATGCGGGCCTTGGGCACCGCCACCCGGTAATGCGAGGAGAGCGCGATTTCGAGCCCACCGCCCAGCGCGGTGCCATGCATGGCCGAGACCACGATCAGCGGGCTGGATTCGATGCGGTTGCAGACATCGGGCAGGAAAGGTTCGCGCGGAGGCTTGCCGAATTCGCGGATATCGGCGCCGGCAAAGTAGGTCGCCCCTTCGCCATAGATCAGAACCGCACGGACGCCGGCGTCAGCCTCGGCCCGTTCGATGCCCTGAACCAGCCCGACGCGGACGTCATAGCCCAGCGCGTTGACCGGCGGGTTCTGGGCCGCCAGAACGGCGATATCGCCAATGCGTTCGTATCCAATAGCGTCAGTCACGCGAAAATCCTCCAATCCCGGCGCTGAGACTCCCCCCGGACGCCCTGGCCGCAAGCGTAGCGGGGCAACCCGGCAATACAAGAGCGTCCTTGCGCACGCCTTTCCATAGTGCGGAATGCTATTCCACAGAACTTTGCACAGTGCAACAGGGGCTGACGGCACTCAGCCCTGAGCGGCGAGCAGGTCCATCACCGTCACGGTATCGAAGCCGACGTGCTGGGTCATCAGCGCCTCGGCTTCGTCCGCCTTGCGTCCAGCGATGAGGTCGGCGAGCTGTCGGTGTTCGCTGGCGGAATGCGCAATGGCACCCGGGTGGCGGTAGGCGACGCGGTAGTAAGCGAGGAGCTTGCGTCCGTGGGTCTTGATCATCTCGAGCAGGTAGGGGTTGCCGCTGCTGGCGGCGACGGCGCCGTGAAAGCGCAGGTTCAGGCCGTAGTAGGCGTCCGGCCCGTCATCGCCATGCTTCGCCGCGTGGTTCTCGCAGGCGCGGGTGGCCGCTTCGATTTCGACGGCGTTGGATGGGGTCAGGCGCCGTGCGGCGAGACCGGCCGCCATGCCTTCGAGGCGGCGGTTGACCTCGAGTATCGAGAGGAATTCCTCGAGCGTCGGCTTGAACAGCACCGCCCCCTTGCGCGGCAGGCGCTGAATCAGCCCGGCGGTTTCGAGCTGGAGCAGGGCTTCGCGCACCGGCGTGCGCGAGACGTTATGCGCCTTCATCAGCGCGGCTTCCTCGATGAGGTCGCCAGGGTTGAGACGGCCAACATCAATGCTGTCAAGGATCGCGCTCAGAACCTGTTCGGTCTGTCCGGCCATGCGTTTGGTCCACCCGTCGCCATGTGGCACGGCTTGGCGACGGCTGCGCGAAATGATCGCATCCGTGTCAGGCCCCCGCCCTGCCGGCGCAGAATAGCGTCAGTTGGAGCGTTGCAAAAGATGCAAGGCGGACATTCCGAGTTCGGGTCTGGTTATGCTGCACCGCAGCAACTACTTTCGTCCTCGAAAGACAACAACCGACTCATGGATGGTATCCAATGGCTTACGTATCTACTTCCCCCGCACATGTCGGCGGCAACGCGGTTTCGCGTTTCTTCCACGGCTTCTTCGACCTGATGGTTCGCATCGCCGAAAACGACCCGCGCTTCAAGAAGCTCTCGGTTCTTGCTGCCATGACCGACGAAGACCTCGCCAAGCGCGGCCTGCGCCGTGACCAGATCGCCCGCGAAGTCCTGGGCGGCACCTACTACGTCTAATTGAAAACGAGGGGCGCAGCTGCCGCGCCCCCGGAGCCAGGCTGCAACGCCCGGCGCTCACGAGACTGCCGCGCCCCACGCCGCCTCAGGCGTTCGGCGCGGCCTCCATCTCGACCCCTTCCCCGACACCTTCGCCACGCCACAGCACGAGACAGACCACCGCGCTGTCCCGCGTCCATGTCTGATGCGGCTGGTTGGACATGTGGAGACGCGAGTCCCCGGCCCCCAGCAGCGCCGGCGCTTCGCCATCCACCTGGAATTCGGCCTCTCCCGCGATGATGTAATAAAGCTCTTCCGCCTCGTGCCAGTGGCGGCGGTAATGCATGTTCGGGCCCATGTAGAGCAGGTAGGCCGACATCTCGGGACTTTCGAAATGGCCTTCGGGGCCGACCAGTTCGACATAGGCGAAATTGTCGAGGAAATGCCGGCCGACCTGTTCCTCGGTGTAGCTGGATCGCCAGTTGCCGAAGGGCGCCAGCATCCGCGCCGCCGCGAAGAGTGCGGCGGATTCCGGTCCGGGCAGCAGGGCGCAGGCCCCCATCAGCTGAGCCACCGGGTTGGCCTGCACCTGCAGAGGCACGAAGCGTGGCTTGTCGGGGAGCAGCGCAAATTCCCGCAGCGCGGCCGCCGTGGCGAAGGTCTGGTAGAGCGCGGCCAGGGCCGCGTCGAAAGCCTGCTGCATGGTATCACCCTCGGCCCGAGTTGCGTCTGTCGCCGTTCCATCCCAATTTGCGGTGACATTCAGCACCGGAGGCGACATGACGACCGATATTTTCGACGAAAACCTCTTCCTGAAGGGCCTGGAACAGCGGCGCGGCACGCTGGGCGCGGAATACGTGGACAAGAACCTGGCCGCGGCCGATTCCTTTACGCGGCCATTCCAGGAAGCGATGACTGCCTGGTGCTGGGGTTTCGGCTGGGGCGACGACGTGATCGACCCCAAGACGCGCAGCATGATGAACCTCGCCATGATCGGCGCCCTGGGCAAGATGCACGAGTGGGAGCTGCACTGCCGGGGGGCGCTGAACAACGGGGTCAGCGTCGAGGAGATCCGCGCGATCATCCATGTGGTGGCGATCTATTGCGGCGTTCCGCAGGGGCTCGAATGCTTCCGCGCCGCGCGCAAGGTGCTGGGCGAGGCCGGTCTGTTGTGAGCGGCACTGCGAAATGAGTTGACACCGCAACTCATTGAGTGATGCAATGGGCGGGAGAGAGGAGTTCCGCCATGCGCACACAGGTCGCCATCATCGGCGGCGGGCCTTCGGGCCTGCTGCTTTCGCAGCTTCTGATGAAGGAGGGCATCGAGGCTGTCGTCCTCGAACGCCAGACAAGGGAGCATGTCCTGGGCCGCATCCGGGCCGGCGTGCTGGAAATGGGTTTCGTCGACCTGATGCGCGAAGCGGGAGTTGCCGAGCGGCTGGACCGCGAGGGCTTCATCCACGACGGGACGGTCCTGTCCTTCGACAACGAGCAGGTGCGGATCGACTTTACTGAACTGGCCGGGCGCCCGGTGACGGTCTACGGCCAGACCGAGGTGACGCGCGACCTGTATGACGCCCGTGACAAGACAGGCGGCACCACGATCTTCGAAGTCGAGAATGTCGTTCTGCACGATGTGGAGACCGACAAGCCCTATGTGACCTATCGCAAAAACGGGCAGGAGGCGCGCATCGATTGCGACTTCATCGCCGGGTGCGACGGGTTCCACGGGGTCAGCCGCAAGACCATTCCCGACACGGTGCGGCGCGATTTCGAGAAGGTCTATCCGTTCGGGTGGCTCGGCATCCTCTCTGAAACGCCGCCGGTGCACCACGAGTTGATCTATGCCAGCTCGGAGCGGGGCTTTGCCCTCTGCTCGATGCGCAATGCGCATCTGAGCCGCTATTACGTTCAGTGTGACCTCTCGGACAAGGTCGAGGCCTGGTCGGACCAGGCCTTCTGGGACGAGCTGCGCCGCCGCATCCCGGCGGAGACGGCCGAGGCGCTGGTGACGGGGCCGTCGATCGAGAAGTCGATCGCGCCGCTGCGCTCCTTCGTCAGCGAACCTATGCGCTGGGGCAGGCTGTTCCTGTGCGGTGACGCGGCGCATATCGTGCCGCCGACGGGGGCCAAGGGGCTGAACTCGGCGGCATCGGACGTGTTCTACCTGCACCGGGGGCTCACCAGCTATTACCAGGAGCGCGACAGTGCCGGCATCGACGGCTATTCGCAGAAGGCGCTGGCGCGGGTCTGGAAGACGCAGCGTTTCAGCTGGTGGATGACGAACCTTCTCCACCGCTTCCCTGATCGTTCGGATTTCGATATCCGGATGCAGCAGGCCGAGATCGCGCACCTGCAAGACGTGCGCGCGGCCCAGGAGACGCTGGCGAAGAACTATGTGGGGCTTCCGTATTGACGCATGAACCCTGTCCGGAGGGCCGGCTGTCGCAGCCGGTCCGACTGACGCAAGAGGGTCGCCGGGTGATCGATATCGACACCTACGCGCCCTATTTCCTGACCGCAGTGAACACCTCGCTGTCGCGGGGCGCCTCGGCGATTTACCTTCAGGAGTTCGGCATCGGTGTCACCGAGTGGCGGGTGCTGTCCTGGATCGCGACCGAGCCGGACATTCCCGCGGCGCGGATCTGCGAGGTGATCATGCTCGACAAGTCTGCGGTGAGCCGGTCGGTGGCGCGTCTTGTCGGGCTGGGGTTGCTGGATGTCGCCAGTTCCGAGAGCGACCCGCGCCGCAAGACCTTGCGCCTGAACGCTGCCGGGCAGGATCTGCACGACCGCATTCTTGAGACCGCGCTGGCGCGCGAGGCCCGGCTGATCGCCGGGGTGGACCCCGAGGATCTGGAAGCCTGGCTGCGGGTGATGCGGATTCTTCGCAAGAACGTCGAAACGCTCTGACCCCAGTTACGAGCGCAGAAGCAGCTTGTTAGAGCCTACTGCCTCGGCGATGCGGACGTAGTCCAACCGCGCGCCGGCGTGTTGCGAAGCCGACCGCAGCAGGATGGTTTCCGCCTCGGCCACGATCTTGGCCGCCTCGGCATTGGCGCGGCGCACCGTCTCGGGGCGAATGGCGCGCATCCGCTCGGTCGTCGCGCCGCCGGCCTTCAGACGAATCCGGTCCATGCTGTCGTCGAGGTTCGCGGCAACGATCTTGTCGAGCTTGCGCACGGTGTCGCTGAGGACCTTGTGGACATCGGAATATTTGCCGCCCTGGGGGGTGACGGAGATGGCCTGGCGCAGGTGCACGATCAGACAGTCGATGGCGTATTCGTCGGGCAGCTTCCCGCAGACCTGGGCACTGCGGTTCAGCACACCCGCGACCTGCACCGGCACCGGGATCGACAGCGCTTCGGTCTCGCTCACCGGCAAGCCGGCCGCATCGTATCCCCCAACGCCCGAATCCGCACCACCGCCCACCGAGTCTCCACCGCGGCCATTGGTGCTCTGCCCGATGAGGCGGTCACTGCCGCCGCCGGCAAGGAGCTGCGCCCCGTCGTGCGACGGAGCACCCGAACTTAGCAAAGCTGTCGAGGACAAGGCGGAAAGTCCGATCAGGACCAGGTGAAGGCGGGCCATATGGGCAACCTCGCAACAAGGAAAACAATCTTTACTGAAACGAGGGGACCCTAGCATGAAACACGCCGGATCACAATCTCAGGAGGATTGGATGCAGGGTCGGCGATCTTCGTCAAGGCAGGAATTCCGGTGTTTTGTTTCGCTTGGGTCGGCGCTAGAGTGGTGGCCGTTAAGAAAAGTATTTTGCGAGCAGGACCAACATGATGAGTCTGGCGATCAGGATCGTCGCCGCCTGGATCCTCTGTCTGAACGCGACCCTGGCAAGCGCTGCTCCCGACCGGGTGGCCTTGGTGCTGGGCAACGGCGCCTATCAGACCATCGAACCGCTCAGCAACACCCGAAACGATGCGCAGGCGATGGCGAACACGCTGTCGAGCATCGGTTTTGACGTAACGCTGGCGTTGGACGCCACCTCCACCCAGACCTTCGAACTGCTCGACGAATTCGCCTTCCGGGCCGAGACCGCCGATCTCGCCCTGATCTACTACGCGGGTCACGGGGTCGAGGTGCAGGGCGAGAACTTCCTGATCCCGGTCGACGCCAACGTGGCCTCGAACCGCGACGTGCAGCGGCAGTCGGTGTCGCTGAAACAACTGCTCTCGGCGGTGGAACGCGCCCGCAAGATGCGGGTGGTGATCCTCGACTCCTGCCGCAACAACCCGCTGGGCGACCTGATCGACCTGAATGACACCGATACCAAGCTGCAACCGACCGAGGATGCGACGCGCGGTGTGGGTGGGCTTGCGCCCGCTGACCCCGACCGCGGCACGCTGGTGGCCTTCGCCGCCAAGGACGGACAGGTCGCGCTGGACGGTTCGGGCGACAACAGCCCCTATGCCATGGCGCTGATGGAGAAGATGGTGGTGCCGGGGCTGGAGATCAGCCTGATGTTCCGCCAGGTGCGCGACCGCGTGCTGGAGATCACCCACAACCTGCAGGAGCCGCATACCTATGGCTCGCTCTCGGGTGTGCCCTTCTACATGGCCGGGCCGGCCAAGGGGCAGGCCGATGTCGACAACGGCGATGCGCTGAGCGCCTGGACCAAGATCAAGCCGGACCAGGAGCAGCAGCTTCTGGCCTTGGCCGAATTGGGCGACACCCGGTCGATGCTGGGCCTGGCCTATATGCGGCTGAACCCGAACGAAGGGCGCTTCAACCCGAAAGAAGCTGTCTCTTTCCTGGAACGCGCCGCCAAGGCGGGGTCGCCCGAGGCGCAGTTCGAGCTGGCCAAGCTTTACGAGCGCGGCACCGGGGTGGAGCGCGACGAGGCGCGGGCGCTGGAGCTCTACCAGGAAGCGGCGGACCAGGACTTTGCCGATGCGATCAACGACCTGGGCTTCCTGCACTACCAGGGCGGCCTTGGCCTGCCGGCCGACCCGAAACGCGCGCTGGAATACTTCGAGCGCGCCGCCGACCTGCGCCACCCGCAGGCGCAGTTCAACTTCGCGGCGCTGATCGATGACGGGCTGATCCCGACCAAGGGGCCGGAGGATGCCGCCGGCTATCTCTACGAGGCGCTGCGGTCGGGCAGCTCCGACGTGCTGAACCTGCTGAGCGAGCGGCCCAACATGTTCACCCGCCAGACCCGTCGCGCCCTGCAGGGCAAGCTGAAGGAGCATGGCTTCTATGCCGGCGGCCTTGATGGCGAGTTCGGCGCCGGCACTAAGAAATCGATCCGGCTGGCCTATGGCCTCAGCGAGTAAGTGCTAGAGCTGGCCGTCGGCCAGCCATTCGTCGAGCTGCTTGCGGCTGATCTCGAAATGCATCGAGTCCTCGCGGTTGAAGCCGGCGCCCCAGACCCAGCCTTCCTGATGGAAGAAATCGGCGAGGATGGTCAGGCCCAACTGCGTCTTGCCGTCGGTGAAGAGGTCGAGTTGGCCGTCGATGTTGAGATCGACCGCCAGCCCGTAGCTATGGGTCGAGAGCCGGTCCTGGGTGCCCCGGATCCGACGCACGCAGAGCGAACCCGAGGTGTTGATGCGGGCGTATAGGTCTGGGTCGGCGCGTTCGACATTGGCAAAGACGCGGCGCAGGGACTCGACCGCCGGCATCAGCATACGCACCTTGATCGGGCCAACCTCTTCCAGCACCAGCTTGGCCTTGAGCGCCTCGTTGGTCATAGCCTCGCAGGTGTCGCTCAGCACTTCGCGCGGGCGGCCGAGCTTTTCTTCGAGGTAGTTGGGCGAGGCCACTTCCAACCCCTTGTTCACATCGGTGCGGTTGGCGATCAGCACGACCTGGGCATAGGAATTCAGGATGTCGTTCGGCCCGGTGCCGCGCAGGATGGCATCTTCCTCGTCCTGGTTGGGCTCGTAGGGTCCGCCGCCGGTAATACCGCGCGGGATCTGCGCGACCTCGGTCTGCAACTGGACGAAGCGCTCTTGCAGATCCTCGATCTGCTGGCGCAGCTGTTCGATCTCGATCCGCGCGCCCGAGTCGAGCGCCGGCCCACCGGCCTCGTCTTCCTGCTGCAGCACGACGCTAAGCAGCACCCAGATGATCGGCACGAGAATGATGGCGATAGCGAGGATGATCGCCGCCGGAACGAAACGCATGAACTGGTCTTCCGGAGCACTCATCGTTCTTTGCCCTGCCACATTTTGTTCGAAATTTCGCTTTTTTTCCACCAACGTGACCAAGTTCACTGATCTAATAGACCGTTGTGGGATACCCCTTCACGGTATAAAGTCATTACGTAACCCAAACGGCTACAAAAGGGAAAGCGAACCATGGTCCGTTTTAGCAACCTTCTCGCAATTTCTCTGATTTCCGGCATTGCCCTCGGACTGCCCGCGGCCACCATGGCCCAGTCGAGCACCGAAATGACCGCAGAACAGATCACCGAAAAGCTGCAGAAGCAGAAAACCCGCGGTCTTGTCATCGTGCCGACCGGCCAGCAGGCCACCAGCACCGACAGCACCAGCGTCGCCGCCGCCGCGCCGGCCTCGTACAACGAGGTTGCACGCGAGGATCAGGTCAACGTGCAGATCTCCTTCGACTTCGACAGCGCCTCGCTGCGCGCCGATCAGAAGCCGAAGCTGGCCGCGCTGTGCCAGGCGATGAAGTCGGTCGATGCGGCTCTGTACCAGATCATCGGTCACACCGACAGCTCGGGTTCGGCCGCCTACAACCAGCGTCTCTCGCTGCTGCGGGCGCAGGAAGTGAAGCGCCACATGGTCAGCGAATGCGGCATCCCCGAGAACCGGCTCGAAGCGGTCGGCCTGGGTGAATCCGCACCGTTCGATCAGGCCGATCCCAAGGCCGACGTGAACCGCCGCGTCGAGTTCCAGGCACTGGGATAAGCACTCTGAAAGCCTTGGCAAGCAACAATCGGTGGAGCCGTCGTCATGGTTGAATCGCGTCCCGGAGATGCCTTTCAACCTGGCGAACTGCTGAACAACACCTACCGGATCGAGGCCCTGCTGGGGCGTGGCGGCACCTCTGACGTCTACAAGGCGCGCTCGGAGATTTCCGGGCGCTTGATGGCATTGAAGGTGTTGAAATCCGAATTCACCGGGAATGACGATTACCTCGTGCTGCTGACGCGCGAGGAGGAGATCCGCGATATCCGCCATGACGCGGTGGTTCGCTACTCGGAATGCTCGCGCACGCAGAGCGGGCAGGTCTACCTGCTGATGGATTATGTCGAGGGGCCCGGCCTCGACAAGCGGCTGAAGCAGGGGCCGATGCCGGCGGACGAACTGCTGACCGTCGCGCGGCGGGTGACCGAGGGGCTGAACGCGGCGCACAAGCGCAACATCGTTCACCGCGACCTGTCGCCGGATAACATCATCCTCAAGGGCGGCGATCCGGCGCAGGCGGTGATCATCGACTTCGGCATCGCCAAGGATACCAATCCCGGCGCCGAGACGATCGTCGGCAACGAGTTCGCCGGGAAATACGCCTATGCCGCGCCGGAACAGCTGAGCGGGCAGACCGACCCGCGCACCGACATCTATTCGCTGGGCGCGCTGCTGCTGGCCAACTTCCGCGGCAGGCCGCCGGACGTGGGCCGCAACCCGATGGAAGTGGTGCAGAAGAAGAGCGAGCCGCTCGACACCTCGGGCGTTCCCGAGCCCCTGAAGGCGCTGCTCGACAAGATGACCGCGCCGGACCCGAACGACCGCTTTCAGAGCGCGGCCGAGGTGCTGGCCTTCCTCGACAACCCGTCCACCGGGGCAGACAGCGACGCCACGGTGGTTGTGCCGGTGGCGCGGGCGCGCAACGAGACGGCCACCGTGCCCCCTGCCCGCCGGACCGAGCCGCCGAAGGAGCCTGCCAAACCCGCTCCGCCGGAGCCGCCAACGCGGAAGAAATCGGGGGCCGGGCTGATCGTTGGCCTGCTCTTGCTGCTGGTCGCCGCGGCGGGCGGAGGGGCCTGGTTCACCGGCGCGCTGGACGGCGTGATCGGGGACAACCGACCGCTGGCCGATCCCTATACCCTGCTGATCGCCCGCCCCGAGGGTGGCGCCCCCAGCGCCGTCGGCAATGTGCCGAACGAAGCGATGATGCAGGCGCTGACCAAGCTGATGCAGGAGCGTGCCGGACAGGCGCAGTTGACCCTGGCGCGCGGCGATATTGCCGGAACCTGGGCCGATGACGTGCTCGAGACCATCAAGCAGATCGACGACCTGCCCGAGTGGCGGCTGACGATCAGCGGCAACCGGGGCCATGTTACTGGCAAGACCACGGATGAGGCGGTGCACAAGCGGCTGATGGCGGCCCTGGGCAACGACCTGCCGGGCGCGCTGGATGGCAACGCCGACATCGCCTACCAGCCGCTGTTCCTGCCTGTCTCCGAGGTGACCGGCGTGCTGGCCAAGCTTGCCGATTGCGGCCCACTAGAAACGCCGGGCGCGCCGAATGTGGGATACGGGCCCGACAGCAAGATCACCGTCACGGGCCGGGTGGCCGGTACCGCGACGCGGGTCAAGCTGTTCGACGGGCTGAGCGCCGTGGCCAATGGCCGGCAGGTGGTACTGGACGTCGAGGTGCTGAACGAGACGCTCTGCCTGATCGAGAGCCACCTGCCCAAGGCACCGTCAAGCGGCATCGACATCGCCTTTACCGTTGGCGACCGGAACGAGCCGAACCCATCGGGCCGCTTCTTCGTGGGCGAGAACCCGGTGATCGACGTGGTTCTGCCCGCCGATGTGACCGATGGCTATCTCACCGTCTCGGTGATCGACGTGTCGGGCAACGTGCTGCACATGCTGCCGATCCTGAGCCAGCTCGACAACTCGGTGACCGCTTTGCGCGACGGGCGGACCGGGCAGGTACGCGTGCGCGTGGCCTTCCCGCTGTCCGAGGCCGCTGGCACCGGCAAGCTCGCCTTCCGGGTCGATGACAGCACGCTTGGCAAGAGCAAGGTGATTGCGATCCACTCGACCGCGCCGCTGTTCGAGGGCCAGCTGCCGAGTTCGGAATCGGCCAAGAGCTATGCCGAGGCGCTGCAGAAATTCGCCACCCAGAACGAAGCGGTGATCCAGTCGATCGACAGCCGGATCCTGACGACTGCAAAGCCCTGAGGAGGCGTTTTCCGGCGCGGAAAACGTCCGCATTCCTGCGAGGAATTCGGGATTGAGGCGACATGGGTCCGTGTGGCTCCGTTTTCCTCGCGGGAAAACGGAGCGAAATCCGCGACGGATTTCGCCGCCCTAGAGGATGTCGACGACGATGACCGAGATGTTGTCGCCGCCGCCGCCGGCGAGCGCGATGTGGATCAGCTCGTCGGAGACGGTTTCCAGCGGATAGCGGTCGAGCGCGCTCTGCAGGATGCGGAAGGTGGCGTATTTGGTCAGCCCGTCCGAACAGATCAGGAAGCGGTCGCCGGGCAGCGTTTCGCCGCGCACCTTGTCGAGTTCCAGTGTCTCGCCCACGCCCACCGCACGGGTGATCGCGTTGGAATGCGGGTGCTGTTCGGCCTCGTCCCAGGTCATCTTGCCGGCGGCGACGAATTCGGCCACCGCCGAATGGTCGGTTGTCAGCATTTCGATCCGGTGGTCGCGCAGGCGGTAGATCCGGCTGTCGCCGGCCCAGATGCCGGCGAAATGGCCGTTGGCCAGCATCAGCGCCGCCACGGTGGCGCCGATCACCCCGCGGCCACGGTCTTCCGCTTCTGCCAGGATGATGCGGTGCGCCGCCTGGATCGCGTCGCGCAGGGCGTACATCCGTTCGGTCGGGTCGAGACCCAGCGGGATCGTGGCGATGCTGTCGGCGATCAGGCGGCTGGCATAATCGCCGGCCTCGTGCCCGCCCATTCCGTCGGAGACCACCCAGATGTCATGGTCGGGTAGCGCCAGGATCGAATCTTCGTTCACCTTGCGCTTGAGGCCCACGTGGGTCTTGGCGTTGAAGCGGAACTGCCGCAAATCACTCATATCGGTCGCGCCTCGCTCCAGACCGGGGCATTGAGGTGGAACAAGCCCTCGACGGTCGTTTCATCCGGCAGGCCCTCGCAGACCATTACCCTGGGAATACCATTTACCACCGCGCTCCAGATGCTGGGCGCCTCGTAACGCTTGGCCAGCAGCGCGGCGGCCAGTTCCGGCAGCGGGCTGGCCGGTGCCGCCGGGGTCAGCACCAGGTTGCGTCCTGCGGCGCGCAATGGCGCGGCGCGACGGAACTCGGGCGCCGGGATCTCGGCCAGCCGTGTCTCGAGCATCTCACGCGTCATGCCGTCTTCGAGCGCGTCGAGCGCCAGGTCCTCGAGCCGCATGAACAGGGGTTCCTCGCTGAAATGGTCGAGCTGCGCCGGCCCCGGCGTCGTCACCACGGTTGCCAGCGTCAACGGAAAGCGGCGGCCGACCCGGTCGACCGAGGGCATCAGCACGCCGAGCATCTTGCTCGACCCGCCCAGGCCCGCCGAGAGGGAAAACCGCCAGATCGGCGCGGTCATGTAGTGGGCGTCCCAGTCGGCGCCCAATGCGCGCTGAGCGGTCAGCATCGCGGTCTGGATCCAAGTGTCCCAGGCGGTAACGAAACCGCCCGGCAGGTTGACCCGGAAGAAGTCACCCACCGAGGGCATCTTGCCGAAGGCTCCGAACCCGGCTGTCATGGTCACATCGACTTCGGGCAGCTGAACTTGGTCAGCGCCGGCAGGGCGAAGGGGTTCAGGACCGATCCGGACTGCATCTGGAAGATCGCGATGCGGCCGCCGACGTTGAAGATCACCCGCTTGCGGTCGGAGACGTTGGTGCGGCGCACCTCGGCCGCGTCCAGCAGCCGGAACCAGCCCCAGGGGCCGTCTCGCCGCAGCGTGCTTTCGGTGTTCCTCTCCTCGGGCAGGAAGCTGACGCGGGCAAAGCCCACGCCGCCCGGCCAGGTCACCGCCACCGGGTTCGGCTGGCCGCCGCGATGTTCGAAGGCGACCTGCTGGCCGTCGATCTCAAGCACCACGCCCTTGGCCTTGGGGTCCAGCGCCTCGGGCGTCATCTGGAAGCTGACCGAGGGGTTGGGCGCGCCGGTGGCGAAGAAGGCGTCCTTGATCTCGGCGGCGAACTGCAACTGTTCGAGCACCTGTTGCGAGATGCCCAGATCGACGTTGTTCACCGGCTTCCAGGTCCAGGGACGTGTCCGGGTATCGACATGGGGTAGAAGGTTGTCGTTGAAGAAACTGTCGATCAGCCCGGTCGGCCCGAAGAGCTTGGCGAAGTCGCCCATGGCCACGTCGGCGCCGGCGCGGCGGTTGAACGGATAGCGGTTGTTCAGCACCTGCTCGCAGAAGGGCAGCACCGAGGACTGCCACTTGGCGTTGATCGAGGCGCGCGTGGTTTCGCCCGCGGCCCCGGTCGAGCCGGTGGTGATCTGCGATGCCCAGCGCTGCAGCGGTCCGTCGAACCGGCCCGCCGCCTGCTGGAAGTTGGCAATCGCCTCACCGCTTTCGCCGCCGCTGGTGACGCCGCTGAAGCTCATCTTGTTGAGCGCCTGGTAGACCTCGGTCAGCACGACCATAAGCTGGTCGAGCTGCGAGGGCTGGCCTTCGGGGCGCGCGACGAGTTCCTGCAGCCAAGCGAAGCGTTCCTCGACATAGGCGCCCGGCTGCTTGGGCGGCTCGCCGTTGGAGTTGATCGCCGCCGTGGTCAGCGCCTCGAAGATGATGAGGCCCTGCACCGACAGGTTGGAGCGGGTTTCGACCCCGACCAGGCGGTTGGTCGCATCGGCCACCGCGCCGTTGGGCAGCACCGAGCGGTTTTCGGTCAACCGCGTCTCGCGCGCCACTTCGGTCAGGATGTTGACGATGGGCGAGGTGGGCCCCGACAGCACGTTGGTCACTTCGACCGCGTGACTCACGCTTTCCATCGGGATGATGTCTAGATCGCCGAGGATGCCGTCATAGCGCGAGATGTAGTCGTTGTAGTAGAGGTCGAGCACGTCGCGGGCCAGCGCCAGCATGGCCTGTTCGCTTTGCAGCGCCTCGCCCCTTGCGCCCAGCACCCAGGATTCGTTCTGCACCCGCTCCGAGACGCTGACCGCCTCGGGCAGGAAGACCTCGTTGAAGCCCTTGTAGGTGAAGATCCCCTCGACGCCTTCGTTCAGCGGCTTGCCGGAAGAGCGCACCATCGCCCGCGCGACGTTCGGGCCGCCAGCGTCGGTGATCCGCCATTTCGGCAGGGCGGTGGCCTTGGTGCTGTTGATGATGCCGTTGTAGACGCGCTGCGCCAGCGGCAGCTCGGTCAGGATGCCGCGCACCTGTTCGACCAGCGGGCCGTTCAGGGCGATCTCTTCCATCGGTTGCGACAGCAGCGCCTTGAGGTGCAGCGACAGGTCGCCGCGCAGTTCCTCGCGCACCACGCCGGGATAGGCGACGGCCCAGTCGGCCTCCATGAACTCGGTCACCATCTCGGGGTTCATCGGCCCCTGCAGGCCGAGCATGAGGTAGATCTTGAGCGCCTCGTAGAGCTGCTCGTGGTTGTTCATGTTGCCGGTCATCTGCTCTTCGAGACGCAGCAGGAGCCGGGGCAGGAACCGCTTGTTCAGCGCCGAGCGATAGGTCTGCGCGGCCTGGGTACCGATCACTTCGCCCTGGTAGAGGCCGTAACGTACCCGTCCTTCCGGTTCGGGTTCGTCCAGCACCGGGTTGCCCGGCAGGTCGCGCAGTTGGTTCAGCGCCACGACGACGGGGGGCAGGTCGGTGTCGCCGACCGGGCTGGGCGGCAGCAGGCCGGCGGCCTCCTGGTAGGCGGTCGCCTTGGCCTCGGCCGCGCCGATCAGCTCGGTATTGCCGAGATAGCTGCGCACCCAGAGTGCGCCCATGCCGAGCGCGATCAGGACGGTTGCGGCGATGGCGGCGCGCTGGGTCCAGCGATAGCGGCGTTCCACCTTGTCGTCAGCTGAGACGAGACCGGCCTCGTTGAAGATCACCTTCTCGAACAGCCGGGTGAGGAAGAAGGACCGCCCGGTGCCGTGGCCGGTGCCGATGGCCTGCCGTCCGATGCCGAAGGTCTGGGCCATGCCCAGCATCAGCCGGTCGATAGGCGTGCCTTCCTGCGTGCCGGAAGTGAAGTAGATCCCGCGCAGCATATGGCGGTTTTCAAAGCGGTTGTCCTGGAACACCTCGTTCAGGAAATCGCGCGCGACTTGGCGCACCGAGGCGACCTGGCTGGGGAAGCCGGCGATCAGCGCGCGGCGCTGGTGGTCGGTCTCGCGCTGCATCTTCTCGAGCGACTGAGCGTTCAGCTGCCCCAGCAGCGCGCCGAATTCCTCGTCGAAGGCAGCAACCGGCGAGGCCTCGCCCTTGGTCTTCTCCAGCGGCAGGGTAAAGCCCCAGACCTGTTCACGCTCTTCCTTTCCGAGATCGTCGAAATACTCGGTAAAGCCGGCGATCAGGTCGGCCTTGGTGAAGAGCACATAGACCGGGAAGCGCACGCCGAGCTTTTCGCGCAGCTCGTTCAGGCGGCGGCGGACGGCGGCGGCATGGGCCTTCTGTGTCATCTCGTCCTGCAGCGACAGGTCCGAGAGCGAGATGGCGATCATCGCGCCATTGATCGGCTGGCGCTTGCGATACTTCTTGAGCAGCCCGAGGAAGCCGAGCCAGGCGGCGTTATCGGCGTCGGCGTCGCTTTCCTGCGTGGTATAGCGGCCCGCGGTGTCGATCAGCACCGCCTCGTTGGTGAACCACCAGTCGCAGTTGCGGGTGCCGCCGATGCCGCCGATGGCCTCTTTGCCCAGCTTGTCGGCCAGCGGGAACTGCAGCCCCGAATTGACGATGGCCGTGGTCTTGCCCGCGCCCGGCGGGCCGATCATCACGTACCACGGCAGTTCGTTC
Source organism: Seohaeicola zhoushanensis (assembly GCF_014656415.1). Taxonomy (GTDB): domain Bacteria; phylum Pseudomonadota; class Alphaproteobacteria; order Rhodobacterales; family Rhodobacteraceae; genus Seohaeicola_A; species Seohaeicola_A zhoushanensis. The sequence continues at coordinate 314,458 of NZ_BNCJ01000001.1, forward strand.
AGGTGCTTCTTGCCGTTCTTCGATTTCTTCAACTCGGCAATGGCCAGCTTGAACTTGGACCGCAGCTCGCCGATCTCTTCCGAGATGACATCGTCATCAGAGGTCTCGGTGGCCTCGACGATCTCTTCGGTCATCTTGCGGTTCTTGCGCCAGCGCAGCCAGAGCACCAGCAGCATGATGAGCAGGAAGATCAGCCAGACAATGCAGATCGTGACGATGCGCGCGATCAAGCCGGCGAAGGGATGCCATTCGTCGCTGCCGATCAGCGGCCCGAGGAACCAGACGGCAAGCGACAGCGCCAATGCGACGAAGGTCAGCGCGAAATAGATCGACCGGAACCCCCGGATTACCCAGCGGATCATTCGCTGACCTCCCGCACCAACACCACTTCAATGCGCCGGTTCTTGGCCCGGCCTTCCTTCGTCTTGTTATCGGCGATCGGTTCCTTGTCGGCCCGACCCTCGGCGGTGAGCCGCGAGGGGTCGTCAAAGACCTCGGCGATTCCCGCCATCACCGATTTCGCCCGAGCGAGCGATAGGTGCATGTTGGACGGGAAGCGCGACGACTTGATTGGCACGTTGTCGGAGTGGCCGACGATGATCACCGCGCCCTTCTCGTCGTTCAGAGCCTCGGCCAGGCGGTGGATCGGGTCGACGAAACGCGGTTCGAGCTGGTCGGAGCCCGAGCCGAACATGCCCGAGCCCTCGATGCGGATCACCAGCGTGTTCACGCGCGGGAAGACTTCGATCAGGCCCTCCTCGATTTCCTGCTTGAGGAAGCCCTCGACCTTCTTCTGCTGGTCCAGCGCGGTGGGCGCGGGTGGCGGAGGCGGCGGCGGCGGCGCGCGGCGCAGGAGTTGCGCGACGGGGCCGGTGTCGATGATCGAGAGCTGCCCGATGACCCGCTCGGTCGAGCGGGACAGCAGCCAGGACAGGCCCATGAACTGCGCGGTGAGCAGGAAGGCGGTGACGCCCATGGTGATCCACAGCAGCCGCCAGGCGGAAAGCGCCTTGAACGGCTTCATGATCCCCTGCCAGCGCGGGGAAAGGTCGTGTTCCAGCGGTCCGCGCTGCGCGCGGATGATCCGGGCCAGCGCGGCACGGATCTGGGTGTGTTTCTCGAGCCCGTTCTGTTCCACCCGCAGGCGGCCCTCGAAGCCCAGCGACATGCACATGTAGAGGAATTCGAGCATGTCGATATTGGCGCCCGGCTCTTTCTCGAGCCGCGCCAGCAGGTCGTAGAAGCGGTCGCCGCCCACCGTCTCGCGGTGGAACGTGCCGACCATGGATTGCAGGCCCCAGGAGGATTGCCCGCCCCAGGGGGTGTTCAGCACCACGTCGTCGAGCGTCGCGCAAAGCGCGTAGCGGGCGACCTTGACGGTCTGCGCCGGGATACCGGCCTGCAGCGCTCGGTTCTCGAACTCGCGCACCTCGCTCACCACGCTGTGGCGCAGCTTGTCGGGGTCCATGTGCTGGGCCCGGTTGCGGATGCGGCTGATCAGCGAGAAGAGCGTGCTGGCGCAGGCGATCAGGGAGTTCATGCCCGTCATCGCCATCTTGGCATTGGGCGCCGCGCGCGCGGCGTCGCGCCGGGGCGCCGAGGACTGCGGCACACCGAAGGCATCGAGCCCGCCACCGCCGCCCTGTACGGGCACGTCCAGCGGATCGACGGCGCGCGGCTGTGGCGCGGCCATACCGCCGGCCGAGCGCCGCCCGCCCGGATTGGGGCGGATCACCGTCTTGTCGGTGTCATCGGGTTCTGCAAACGGGTCTTCGTCAGACATGTTTCGTCCCCTTCAGATCACGCATTGCGGATCGCCCAAAGCTCCATCTTCAGACCCGGATACTGGCCCGAAACGTGCACGGCGATACCGCCCGAAGTGGTCATCTTGCCCCAATAGGGGCTGGCCGCCTCGAGTTCGAAATAGACTACGCCCGAATGATAGGGGATCTGGCGCGGCGCCACTGGCAACGGCCGGATGGTGATGCCGGGCAGGGCCGAGTTGACCAGCTGGCGGATCTCTTCCACCGGGCCGATCTTGGCCTGGCCGGCAAAGTGGCGGCGCACGTCCTCGGCCGGGATATCGGCGCTGACGGCGAGCACGAAACCGGCATTGCCGAGCAGCTTGCGGTCGGCGATGACCCCGACGCTGATGCCGTATTTGCGCGGCTCGAGCGCGATCGGGATGGCGGTCTGTTCCAGCACCGAGCTGAGATACTGGCGCAGCGTGCGGATCACCGGCGTGAAGGTCGCGGTGAGGTTGTCATGGGTATAGGCCGGAAAGCGCGGCGGCTCCTTGTCGGCGCTCATGAAGACCGAAAGCTCGCCCGCCAGCGAGACAAAGGTGCGGTAGAGGTCTTCGGGGTGCAGGTTCTCGATCTGGCTGAGGTGACGGACCAGCGGCAGGGTGCGGTTGACGACGCCGAGCAGGAGGAAGTCGGAGATTTCCGCCGCCCCGCGCGATCCCGCCCCTTCCGAGAGCCGGCCAGCCAGTGCCGTCATGCGGTGCGAGAGCAGGCCTTCCAGCTCGCGCAGGAAGCCGCTGAGCGGGTTGGCCGCGCGCACGTCCACCGCCGAGGGGATAAACGACTGGTCGAGGATGATCGACTTGTCGGGCCGCACCTCGATGATGCGGGCAATCGGGATCGCCAGCTTGTCGGCCAGGTCGTCGACCGCCAGCGCGAACTGAAGCCGCAGCTTGCCGACGCCGATGGTCACCGGCTTGCGCTGCTGACCCATGGTGTCGGTAACTTCTAGCTCGGACGGGCGCAGGCGGCTGGCCGACATCTCGGCACCGGAGAGGTCGACCTCGGCCGCGCCCTGGCGGCGCTGCGGCACGGTGAGGAGCACGACGCAATCCTTGATCGTCGTCGGCACTTCCAGCGCCGGCGGGTGGTCCTCGGTCATCGGTACGCGGAAGACGGTGCCGTCATGGGTCAGCCCGGCGATGCTCTTGAGGGCGAACTGGCCGACCTTGAGAACCTCGTCGTCGATTTCAAGCTGGCTCACACCCCAGGCATAGGGCCGCACGCGCCGTGCCAGCCCGCCGACCATCGCTTCCATATAGCGATCGGCCTGCTGGAAATGATGCGGCTGCAAGAACAGACCTTCGGTCCAAAGCACCTTGCTGTCCCAGGACACGTGGTTCTCCCTATCTTAACGGGCCTTATTGCTTCAGCTTGTCGAGCTGATCCTTGTAGGCCCGGGCAAATTCTCGGCTGAACAGGTCGTGGAAATCATTCTCGGCCTGATCGGATACTTCGGCATAGATCTTTTCGTAAACTTCCCAATAACGGGCCTTCTTGCCCTTCAGCAGGCTGCCGAAGGCGCCCGAGACCTCGATCTGGCCTTCGAGCACCTTGGGGTCGAGCCGCTTGAGCACGCCTTTCAGCGCCGCCTCCATTCCCGTCACCATGGCGATTTCATGCGCCTTGATGTCCTGCAGGGCCTGCTCGGCCGCGCTCTCGGGGCTGAGGTAGCCGCGGGTGGCGGGCTTGATCATCGCCTCGACGGCCTGTTCCGGGCTGATCGAGAATTTCAGCGGGTTGTTGCCCCCGGCGGAAATCATCGTCTGCTCGATGCGGAACTCGGACTTGATCGAGGTCCGGGTCATCAGGATCTCGCGCAGGCCGGTGACGAGCATCCGCATCACCCGGCCCATGCGGGCGAGCGTATTGGCATGATCGGCGGGATCGAGCGCGAGGTCTTCAGCGCCGGCACCCTTGAGGAAGGCCTGGATCAGCTCGGCGTTGCCGGCGCTGTCGGCCACGGGGGCGGGCGTCGGCGTTGCAACAGGGGCAGGTTGCGCCGGGCGGGCCGGCGGCGCGGTGGTTTCGAAATCGGGGTCTTCGTCGGCTTCGGGCGGCGGCGTGGTGGCCACCGGAGGAACCGTCGGAGGCGTGCGCCGCGGCGGAGTCGGGACCACCGGGGGCGGACTGGGCGGCGGTGGCGCAACGGGCGGCGGTTCGGGCGTGCCGGTGCCTTCGAGCAGGTCGTCCCAGTCGTCGGGGATGATGCTTTGCCCGCCGCCTGACTGCGGGCGATAGCTGTCGTGGATCCCGGCGCTGTGCGAGGGCAGGCTGGCCCCGGTCCCCTCGCGCCCGTCGCTGGGCTTGTGGAAGAACGGGTCTTCGTCCTCGCCCATCGGCGGCAGCAAGTCGTCGATGGGATCGACCGGGTTGAACTGGCTGGGGCCGGTCGGTTTGCTCTCGGGGCCGAGCAGGTCGTCGAGGAAGTCGCCGCCGGGGCCGGGCGCGTCGAGCAGGTCGAGCGGATCGGGCGCGCGGCTGGCGTCGCCATGCGAGATGCCGCCCATCGCACTGGGCGGGGCGATCAGGTCGTCGAAGTCGGGCACCTCGCTGCTGATCTGCACCACCAGCTCGTAGCTGCCGAGGCCGAGCACGTCGCCATTGTTGAGCGGCGTCGGCGTGCGGCCGAGGGGGATCTTGGAGTAGTTGAGGAAGGTGCCGTTGGTCGACAGGTCGACCACCACGACATTGCCGTTGTGATCCTCGATCACGAAATGGTTCTTCGACAGCAGCCGGTCGGGGTCGGGCAGAACCATATCATTCGCGGGGCCACGCCCCACGGTCAGGCTACCGCCCTGCATGGTGACAGGCCGGGCGTTTCCGGGAACTGTCCCGGAACTCTGGAACTTCAGCGTGACCGTCATGCCTTGGTTGCTTAACCTCCCGTCAAGACCGTGAATTCACCCAATACGGCCATGCCGCCGCAACCGCAATTGTCGAGAATGCGCGACGCCGGCATGCTTTGGATAATCACCGAAGACGAGCCCTTGACCAGCGGATGCGGGCCGACGCCGATGTGGTTGTCGAGGATGCGGGCAGCCGGTTTGCCCGCGACAAGCGTTGTGACCGCGCAGACGAACGTCGTTGCCGAAGGGCCCGGAACCGGGCCCGCCGGTGTGGGCACGCAAAGCGCGCATAGCACCGAGTCACCCAATCTGTGCTGTGGCATACACATGTTCAGGCCTCCTTCGCCTTGGGGGCGATACGCCCGTTTCCGCCCCTTGCAATGTCGAGCGCCCGGTCGATCAGAACCGTCTTATGTTGTTCAAACTTATCAGAGAGTTTGCCCAGCGCCACCATATTCATGGCATAGGCCGAGAGTGCGGCCGCGCCGGGGGGAGCGGGATGTTCCTTTGCGTCGCCCGTCCCCAGAGTGCCGTCTGCGAATAGGGCCGCGCGGGCGCAATGCACCGTATCGTCATCTGGCAGGGCATGGTCCATCGCCTCGCGAAGGGGGTCGCGGTTGTCTTCGTTGGGCTTGAAGACCCAGGTTTCGGCAACAGTCAGCGGGAGCGGGTCGGCATCGGACTTGGGGCCGATATAATCGCGCGCGGCGAGGCAGGCCCACCACACACGCTCGCGCCCTGGAAGGATCACGCCCAGCAGGATCAGCATGTCGACCCAGGCGTCCTTCGCGTCGAGTTCGGCCAGCACGACGCTGGCCTTCGCGCTGGCCGGGGCATCGAGCGGTGTCTTGAGACGGATATTCGCGTCGGCCAGCATCTTGGCCGCAGGAACGTCGGGGATCTTGGTCAGGTTGGAGAATCGCTCGCTCATGGCTGCACCTAGTTGATCAGCGTCAGGGGGCCGCCCTTGACGATCATCAGGGGTTCGCCCTTGACCTGGGTCAGCGGCGATTTCAGCGTGGCCATACCGGTGCCTTCGATGTTGATCATCGGCCCCTTGATGGTGACCCCCGAGGGGTCGATCTTGATCGAGGATCCCATTACCTTGAGCTCGATGCTCTGCATCGCCTCCATCGTAATCTTGCCCAGATCCGCCTTGGTGTCGATGTTGCCCATCTTCACCGCCGTGGTCTGGTTGCCCATCTTGATGGTGTTGGTCTGGTTGCCCTGCTTGACCTCGGTAGTCATGTTGCCGGTGATTGTCTCGGTATACTTGCCCTCGACCGTCTGGGTCTTGTCGGTCTTGATCTCGATGGTCTGGCTGCCGGTCTCGATCTTGAACTCTTCATCGCCCTTGCTGATCGTGTGGTAGTGGTTACCTTCCTTGATCGTGCGGGTGACGTCTTTCTTGATGACCTCGGACAGGCAGCCGTCGGCATCATGCGCCCCGGCATCGAGTTCGTCGTAGCCGATGGTGGTGACGGACTTGTTCTTGATCAGCCACTGGTGGTCCTTCTGCGCCTGCATGCGCATCAGTTCCTCGCCCTTCTTGTCCTCGAACATCACCTCGTTGTACTCGTCCGCGCCGCCGCCCTTGGTCGAGCGCGACCGCATGCCGAACTGGGCGGCGTTGTCGGGATAGGCCCAGGCGGGCTTGGTGTCGGCGTTCCACAGCATGCCGGTGCAGATCGGCCTGTCGGGGTTGCCCTCCTCGAACTGGATCACCACTTCCTGGCCCATGCGCGGGATGGCAACCATCCCCCAGTCCTTGCCCGACCAGGGGGTCGCCACGCGGATCCAGCAGGAGGAATTCTCGTTGTTCTGGCCCAGCCGGTCCCAGTGGAACTGCACCTTGATGCGGCCGTGTTCGTCGGTCCAGATCTCTTCGCCGGCCTTGCCGACCACGGTGGCCGTATGCAGGCCCGCGATCTCGGGCCAGGGGGTCATCAGCTTGTTGCGGAACTGGATGTCGGAGCCGAGCGCGACGAAGTAGCAGGCATAGTCCATGCTCTCCATCTCTTCGGGGTAGGTCAGTTCCGGGCGGTCCCGGTCTTGCCGGTTCGGCTCCAGCCGGTGCGACTCGGAGGGGCGGATGTAGTGCACGGCCTCGGTGACGAGATAGGTGTTGTTCTCGCCCGTCGGCCCTTCGGTCAGCTTGAAAGTATAGCCGATGGCAAGGTTGCGCGAGTTGGTGACGCCCCGGCGCAGCTTGTATTCGACCTCTTCGGCCTCCATCCGGACCTGCGTCAGCCGGTTCCCGCGGCCGGTGTCCTTCCGGTAGTGGCCGGGATAGTGATACAACTCGTAGCTCTTGTGCGAATGCGAGGCTTGGGTCGTCGTCGGCTTGACCGTCTTCAGGTCTGCACGCGGCGTCAGCATGTCGAAATCGTTGAGCGTCACCTTGCCGGAAATCACGCTTTCGCCACTGGCCCAGTCGGTGACCTTGTTGCCCTGCTCCTGGCCCTTGCCGCCGGAGCCGGAGAATTCAAGCTCGGCCATGCCTGGGGTCGGCTTGTGCGAGCCGGTCTTGTCGTCGCAGAGGATCATCTTGTTCTTCTCGCCGCTGTCCGGCGCGTTGTCGAAGAAGAAGTAGATCCCCTCTTCCTGCATCAGGCGGGTGACGAAATCATAGTCCGTCTCGCGGTACTGCACGCAGTATTCGCGCTTTTCGTAGGTGGCGCTGAGCTTCTTGGTATAGTCGATGAAGCCGTGTTCGCCGAAGACCTCTTCGATGATCTCCACGGCGGTCTTGTCCTGGAAGATCTTGTTGTCGGACGTGCGCGTCAGCATCCAGGCCCAGTGCCGCACGGTGGCGAGATACTGCACCTCGGCCCCCTTGCTGCCCACCTTCTCGGACAGACGCTCGACCGAGACGACGAAGCCCTCGAAGCGGCGCTTCTTGTTCTCGTTGAGAACCAGCTCGACCCCGATGGCCTGGCCGACGAGGTCCTTCATGGTGATCGGGTCCTGAGTGACGAATTCAACCGTCATCTCGGTCAACGTGCCGAAGGACTCGCGGATGATCGCACCGGTCAGCCAGAGTTTCTCCTCGGACTTGAGATCGGTAATCTTGCCCTTCAATTCAATTTTGACATTGGCCATGGGCTGTCCTTTCAAATTCTACGGCAGCAAATACCGCCGCGGGCATATCTTCAATGAACTGGATCACAGTCCGTCCAGCAGTGCGGCAAGATCCGCGTCGATGTCACCCGCCGGCGGCGCGGCGGCGGTATCGCCAAAGCCGGCCAACAGCGCGTCGAGATCGTCGTCGGGTGCGGCGGCGGCCTCTTCCTTCTTCTGCGGTGCCGGCATGGTCATCCGTTTCGGCGCGGTCGCGGGCGGCGGCGGTTCGCCGGTCCAGGGGCCGCGGATCTCGCCGCCGCCCACGGCCTGGAACGAGGCCAGCCGCACCTCGTCGCGGCCCTTGACCGAGACCACCGGCATGAAGCCGCGGGTCATCACCGTCTCGACCGTCGAGAGCGTCAGGTTGCGCTCGGTGCAGGGCAGCGCGACCTGGTCGCCGTGGCGGTCTTTGACGAAGTGATAGGGTATCCCACCGAGGGACATCACCTTGCCAAGCTGCATCGACTTGCCGAACTGCTTGAAGCTACGCGCCAGCAGGATTGCCACAAGGACCACCGGGTTTGCCCAGAGCATTCCGCTCAGACCCTCGGACATGGTGAACTCCTCGAAGTCGAACTCGTAGCAGGGCTCGGTCTTCGCGCCATAGGGCCGTCGCAGCAGGAAGCGCGGCGTGACGAGACCCAGATACTGCGCCTCGCTCATCGCGCGCAGGTCGTCCCAGGCCTTGGCGGTCAGCGGGTGGCGGTCTTCCCTGGCAACCTCCATGAACCCCGGCGACATCGCCGCAAAGAAGGGCGCATCGACATGCGCTGCCGCCCGCGCCACCAGGCTCAGCAGCTCGGCATGGGGCGGCGTTTCCTCGAAGGTATAGAGGCCGAGCAACGCCGAATAGCCGCCGCGCCCGTTCTCCTCGTCGAGCGGCTCGCCGGTCAGCAGTTTCACCAGCCCGCTTTCCGAAAGGTCGCTGACCGAGGCGAGGTCGGCCGCGATCTCCTCGGCAGAGACATCGTAAAGGATGACGTCGAGCGTGTCGTCCGTCTCGACGCTGCGGGCGATCAGGTCGATGCTGCGCCACTGCGCCTCGAGCGACTGGAACTCGGGGTGGTGCAGCACCAGCCGCATCGCCGCTGAGAGCGATTCATCCACCGCCTTCTGCATCGCCTTCTGATCGGCATTGGGCACCGCCCGGATATGCGGGCCGACGATGCGCGCCATCAGCTCCTCGATCGGCGAGGCCTGCACCAGCTTGTTGCCGGTATCGCCGATCAGCTTCTGGAAGTCGGTCAGCCGCAGGTCCGCCGGCACCGCATTGCCGCCCGAGCGCAGCTTGGCGGGCGCGGCATAGGTGCCGTGCTTCTCGCTCCACTCCTTCAGCCGGGCCGCCGCCTTCTGGGCCGTGGCACCCATGCCGAGCTGCTGCTTCAACCCGACGAGTTCGGCGAAGAGGCCGACGTTTTCGTAGAGCTCGTCGGGGTGCATGTCGTCGAGACCCTTGAGCTTCACCTCGACCCCGGCCCCGTCCTTGCCGACGGGCAGGACCAGCGTGGTGCCAAAGCTCTCGATCACCTCCTCGGCGGTGTCCGGGTCCAGCAGGATCGGCCGGCGCGCGGCCAGCGCATCGCCGGTTTCGAGGATGCCCCGTGCCGAGCGGCCCGAGAAATCGCCGAAGATCGCCATCCGGAACCGCTTGCGTTTCAACTGCTGCGGGTCAGGCCGCGCGGCCGAGAGCACGCCGAAGTCGAAGTCCAGGTCGTCGATCATCTCCGCACCTCCCGTTGCCGCTTCGCCGCTGTCTTCCGTGCCCGCGCCCAGATCGCCGAGCAGGTCGTCGAGGGCATCCGCCGCTGGCCCCGCGACGACGGGCTCTTCGACCGCAGGTTCGCCAAGTGTGCCGAGCAGGTCGTCGAGATCGTCCGCCGCCGGCGCTGCAGCGACGGGCTCTTCGACCACAGGTTCGTCTAGTGCGCCGAGAAGGTCGTCGAGGTCGTCCGCCGCAGGTTCCGCGGTGACGGGCTCTTCGACCACAGGTTCATCAACCGCGCCGAGGAGGTCGTCGAGGTCGTCCGCCGCCGGCTCCGCGACGACGGGCTCTTCGACCGCAGGTTCGTCAAGCGCGCCGAGCAGGTCGTCGAGATCGTCCGCCGCCGGCTCAGCAGCGACGGGCTCTTCGACCACAGGTTCATCAAGCGCGCCGAGAAGGTCGTCGAGGTCGTCCGCCGCCGGCTCTGCAGCGACGGGCTCTTCGACCATAGGTTCATCAAGCGCGCCGAGGAGGTCGTCGAGGTCGTCCGCCGCCGGCTCCGCGACGACGGGCTCTTCAACCGCAGGTTCGTCAAGCGCGCCGAGGAGGTCGTCGAGATCGTCCGCCGCCGGCTCTGCAGCGACGGGCTCTTCGACCACAGGTTCATCAAGCGCGCCGAGAAGGTCCTCGAGATCGTCCGCCGCAGGTTCCGCGGTGACGGGCTCTTCGACCACAGGTTCATCAAGCGCGCCCAGGAGGTCGTCGAGGTCGTCCGCCGCCGGCTCCGCGACGACGGGCTCTTCGACCGCAGGTTCGTCAAGCGCGCCGAGGAGGTCGTCGAGATCGTCCGACCGCTCCTTCGGCTCCTGGGCCGTGACGTCGAGCAGCGAGTCGAGGGCGGCACTGCCGTCGTCCTCGGGGCTCTCTTCAATCTCCACGCTGCGCAGGCTGTCTAGAGTGGTGGCGGAGGTGTCGTCCTCCGGCTCCTCGACCGCCACGTCGAGTAGCGAGTCGAGCGCGGCGGTGCCGTCGTCTTCGGGCGTCTCTTCAATCTCCACGCTGCGCAGGTCGTCGAGGGTCGCGGCGGAGGTGTCTTCCTCGGGCTCCTCGACCGTCACGTCGAGCAGGGAGTCGAGCGCGGCAGTGTCGTCGTCTTCGGGGGTCTCCTTGATCTCCACGCTGCGCAGGTCGTCGAGGGTCGCGGCGGAGGTGTCTTCCTCGGGCTCTTCGACCGTCACGTCGAGCAGGGAGTCGAGCGCGGCGGTGCCGTCGTCTTCGGGAGTCTCTTCAATCTCCACGCTGCGCAGGCTGTCGAGGGTGGTGGCGGAGGTGTCTTCCTCGGGCTCCTCGACCGCCACGTCGAGCAGGGAGTCGAGCGCGGCGGTGCCGTCGTCTTCGGGGGTATCCTCCACCTCGATGCTGCGCAGGTTGTCGAGGGTCGCGGCGGAGGTGTCTTCCTCCGGCTCCTCGACCGTCACGTCGAGCAGCGAGTCGAGCGCGGCAGTGTCGTCGTCCTCGGGCGTCTCCTTGATCTCCACGCTGCGCAGGTCGTCGAGGGTCGCGGCAGAGGTGTCTTCCTCGGGCTCTTCGACCGCCACGTCGAGCAGCGAGTCGAGGGCGGCACTGCCGTCGTCCTTGGGCGTCTCTTCAATCTCCACGCTGCGCAAGCTGTCTAGGGTGGTGGCGGAGGTGTCTTCTTCGGGCTCCTCGACCGTCACGTCGAGCAGGGAGTCGAGCGCGGCGGTGCCGTCGTCTTCGGGGGTCTCTTCAATCTCCACACTGCGCAGACTGTCGAGGGTGGTCGCGGAGGTGTCTTCCTCGGGCTCCTCGACCGCCACCTCGAGCAGGGAGTCGAGCGCGGCGGTGCCGTCGTCTTCGAGGGTATCCTCCACCTCGATGCTGCGCAGGTTGTCGAGGGTCGCGGCGGAGGTGTCTTCCTCCGGCTCCTCGACCGTCACGTCGAGCAGCGAGTCGAGCGCGGCAGTGTCGTCGTCCTCGGGCGTCTCCTTGATCTCCACGCTGCGCAGGTCGTCGAGGGTCGCGGCAGAGGTGTCTTCCTCGGGCTCTTCGACCGCCACGTCGAGCAGCGAGTCGAGGGCGGCACTGCCGTCGTCCTTGGGCGTCTCTTCAATCTCCACACTGCGCAGCGAAGTGAGAGCTTCCTCGGAGGTGTCAAGCTCCGGCTCGGAAACGCCGACTTCGCGAAGGCTCTCCAAGGCGGAGGAGTCGTCCTCCGGCGGAGCTTTCTCCACCTCGGCGCTGCGCAGCGAAGACAAGGCGTCTTCGGAGGTGTCAGGCTCCGGTTCACCGACCTCAACATCACGCAGGCTCTCCAGAGCGGAGGTATTGTCCTCCGGCGGGGGTTCCTCAACCTCGATGCTGCGCAGCGAAGACAGGGCGTCTTCTGAGGTGTCGGGCTCCGGTTCACCGACCTCAACATCACGCAGGCTCTCCAGAGCGGAGGTATTGTCCTCCGGCGGAGCTTCCTCCACCTCGACGCTGCGAAGCGAAAACAGGGCATCTTCGGAGGTGTCGGGCTCCGGTTCGCCGACCTCGACATCACGCAGGCTGTCCAGGGCAGAGGAATTGTCCTCCGAGGGAGCTTCCTCCATCTCAATGCTGCGCAGCGAAGATAGGGCGTCTTCGGAGGTGTCGGCCTCTGGTTCGTTGATCTCGACGCCGCGCAGGCTGTCCAAGGCCGAGGAACTGTCCACCGGTGCGGCTTCGTCTACCTCGATGCTGCGCAGCGAGGTCAGCGCCGCCTCGGAAGCATCGGCCTCCGGTTCGGCCACCTCGACGGCCCGCAGGCTGTCAAGGGCGCTCTCGGTGTCCGAAGCGTCACCGGCCGGCAGGGCGGAGATGGCGCCGAGCAGCGTCGGATCGGTCAGGATCTTCTCGATCAGCGCCTCGGCACCTGACTTGCCGTCCATGTAGGCGAGCAGCGTGGTCAGTTGGGTGCGCGCTTCGAGCAGGGCGCGCAGGGGTTCGATCTTCGCCGCGATCGCGCCGGGCGAGAAATCGGACATCTTCTCGAACACCAGGTCGACGGCGAGGTTACCCTCGCCGGTCAGCGTGTTGGGCACGCTGAATTCAACCCTCGGGGCCATCGCCTTCATCCGCTCGTCGAAATTGTCGACGTCGATCTCGAGGAACTTGCGGTCGGCGACGGCCGGTTGGGCGACGTTGGACTTGCCTGCAAGATCGCTCATCACTCCCATGACGAAGGGCAGCTGCACCTTCTTCTCGGCGCCGTAGAGCTCCACATCGTATTCGATCTGGACCCGCGGCGCCCGGTTGCGAGCGATGAACTTCTGCGAGCTGTCAGCCATCGCGGGCGTTCCTCAGGGCCGCGAGCTCGGCGCGCATGGCCTTCAGCTCCTCGTGCATCGCGGCGACCTGTTCGCCGACGATATCGGTCTCGACCTTGACCAGGTCGCGCAGGCCTTCGAACTCGGCCTCGGTCTCGTCCTCAACCGCGGATTGCATGGTGTTGACCATCAGACCGATGAAGAGGTTCAGGACCGAGAAGGTTGTCGCCATGATGAAGGGCACGAAGAAGGCCCAGGCATAGGGGAATTCCTTCATCACCGGGCGCACGATACCCATCGACCAGCTTTCCAGCGTCATGATCTGGAACAGCGAGTAGATCGACCGGCCGAGCGTGCCGAACCATTCGTCGAAGACATTGCCGAAGAGCAGCGTCGCCATCACGCCGAAGACGTAATAGACGATCGAGAGCATGATGATGACGGCGCCCATGCCGGGCAGCGCGTCGAGCAGCGCCTGCACCACCGCGCGCATCTGCGGCACCACCGAGAGCAGGCGCAGCGTCCGGATCACCCGCAGGCCGCGCAGGGCGGAGAGGCCGCCGCCGGAGGGCATAAGGCCGATGGCGACGACGATGAAATCGAAGATGTTCCAGGCGCTGTTGAAGAAGGCGAAGCGGTAGACGAAGAACTTGATCAGCAGCTCGATCACGAAGACCGTCAGCGCCAGCGTGTCTATCAGCGACAGCAGCGGGCCGACCGCCGCGACTGCCCTGTCCGAGGTGGAGAGACCCAGGGTCAGCGCGTTGACGATGATCACCGTCATGATTGTATTCTTGAACCGGTCGGATTCGACCAGGGCGCGCAGGCGCTCGCGGGTGTCGTTCTGTACGGCGTCGGTCATATCTGCCTACTTTTACCTGTCGTTGCTGTCACACCCAAAGCCCGGGTGCCGGGCCGGCGACATGTCGCCGGCCTGCGCCGTTTATTCGAAGCTGTAGGTGAAGTCCTTGTCCTTGACGTCGATGGCGACCTTCTTGATCTCGCCGCCTTCCATCATGCGGCGCAGGAACTCGGCCGAGATCTCGGGCAGCATGGTGTTGGTCACGATGGCGTCGATCATGCGGCCGCCGCTTTCGAGTTCCTGGCAGCGCTCGACGATCTCGTCGACCACCTGCTGGCTGTATTCGAAGGGCACGCCGTGGGCCTCGTTCACCCGCTTCTTGATGCGATTGAGCTGCAGCTTGGTGATCTCGGCGATCATCGTCGGCGAGAGCGGATAGTAGGGGATCGTCACCAGGCGGCCCAGCAGGGCTGCGGGGAAGATCTTGAGCAGTGGATCGCGCAGCGCCTTGGCGATGCCCTCGGGTTCGGGCATCAGGTCGGGGTCGGAACACATGTCCATGATGAGGTCCGAACCCGCGTTCGAGGTCAGCAGGATCAGCGTGTTCTTGAAGTCGATCACGCGGCCCTCGCCGTCCTCCATCACTCCCTTGTCGAAGACCTGGAAGAAGATCTCGTGGACGTCGGGGTGGGCCTTTTCCACCTCGTCCAACAGGACGACCGAGTAGGGCTTGCGCCTCACTGCCTCGGTCAGCACGCCGCCTTCGCCATAGCCGACATAGCCCGGAGGCGCTCCCTTGAGCGAGGAGACGGTATGCGCCTCCTGGTATTCGCTCATGTTGATGGTGATGACGTTCTGCTCGCCGCCGTAGAGCACCTCGGCCAGCGCCAGCGCGGTCTCGGTCTTGCCGACGCCCGAGGTGCCGGCCAGAAGGAAGACGCCGATGGGCTTGGATGGGTTGTCGAGGCCGGCGCGCGAGGTCTGGATTCGCTTGGCGATCATCTTCATCGCGTGGTCCTGGCCGATCACCCGCTTGGCGAGGTGCTCTTCCAGGTGCAGAACGGTGTCGATCTCGTCCTTGACCATGCGGCCCACGGGGATGCCGGTCCAGTCGCCGACGACGCTGGCCACGGCCTGGTGATCGACGATGGGCAGGATCAGCGGGCTTTCGCCCTGCAGGTCGGTCAGCTCCTTGTTGGCGGCCTTGAGGTCGGCCATCAGCTGGGCGCGGGCCTCGTCAGAGAGCGGGCTGGCCTCGGCCTCGCCCTCGGTCGGTGCCTGGTCAACCGGCGCGCCGCCTTCGCGCAGCTTGGCGCGCAGGTCGAGGATCTTTTCGACCACCGCCTTCTCGGCCTCCCAACGCTCGGTCAGACCTGCGAGCCGCTCTTCCTCGGCGGTCTTGGCAGCTGTCACCGCCTCGCGCCGGTCGGCCACGTCATAGCCGGCAGTCTCATCGCGGCCGATGATCTCGAGCTCTGTGCCCAGCGCCTCGATCCGGCGACGGCTGTCATCGACCTCGGCCGGCACGGCGTGCTGGCTGACCGCCACGCGGGCGCAGGCGGTGTCGAGCAGGCTGACGGACTTGTCCGGCAACTGGCGCGCCGGGATGTAGCGGGCGGACAGGGAGACGGCGGCTTCGATACCTTCGTCCAGCACCTGCACCTGGTGGTGCTTTTCGAGCATCGAGGCGATACCGCGCATCATCAGGATGGCTTTCGGGATGTCGGGCTCGTCAACCTGCACCACCTGGAAGCGGCGGGTGAGGGCCGGGTCCTTCTCGATGTATTTCTTGTATTCCGCCCAGGTCGTCGCGCCGATGGTGCGCAGCGTGCCACGCGCCAGCGCGGGCTTGAGCAGGTTCGCCGCATCGCCGGTGCCCGCCGCGCCGCCGGCGCCGACCAGCGTGTGGGTTTCGTCGACGAACATTACGATCGGGGTCGGGCTGGCCTGCACCTCGTCGATGACGGAACGCAGGCGGTTCTCGAATTCGCCCTTCATGCTGGCCCCGGCCTGCAACAGGCCGACGTCGAGCGCCAGGAGGCGCACGTTCTGCAGCGCGGGGGGCACGTCGCCGCGGGCGATGCGCAGAGCAAAGCCCTCGACCACGGCGGTCTTGCCCACCCCGGCCTCGCCGGTGAGTATCGGGTTGTTCTGGCGGCGGCGCATCAGAACGTCGACCAACTGGCGGATCTCCTCGTCACGGCCGACGATGGGGTCGATCTCGCCGTTGCGGGCCTGTTCGGTGAGGTCGGTGCAGAACTGGTCGAGCGCTTCGGTGCTCCCGAGTGCCGCCTGCCGTGCGCCGCTGGCCTCGCCGGGTTCCACCCCGCCGCCGGTCTGGCTGCCATCCTGCGGGCGCAGGCGCTCCTCGGGCGAGCCCTCGGTCGCCTTGGCGAAGTTGTCGGCGAGGTCGTCGGGGCCGATCTTGCCGAGTTCGGGCGACATTGCCTTGAGGATGTTGCGCAGCGACGGCGTCTTCAGCATCCCGAGCAGCAGGTGGCCGGTGCGCACCTGGCTGGACGAGTAGAGCAGCGAGCCCCAGACCCAGCCGCGTTCCATCGCATCGGTCAGGTGGTCGGAGAGATCGGAGATCGCCGAGGCCCCGCGCGGCAGCATGTCGAGCGCGCGGGTCATCTCGGTCGCGATCTTGCCGGGGTCGAGGTTGTAGTGCTGGATGATGCGGTGCAGGTCGCTGTCCTGCATGTTCAGCAGCTGGTGCATCCAGTGGACCAGCTCGACATAGGGGTTGCCCCGTATCTTGCAGAACACCGTCGCGCTCTCGACTGCCTGGTACCCGAGTTTGTTCAGCTTCCCGAACAACGACACACGGCTGATTTCGGTCATTGCATACCCTTCCCGTTCCCTGCGGCGGCCTTGCCGTGCCGCTCTCCTGTTGCAATCGCGCCGGGGTAGAGGAACAGGTCCTCGGCATCCGGCCTTGTCTCGTCGGCGTCGCGTCGCGACGCGATCCAGCTGGTATGTCCCAGCCGCGTCTTGCCGCCCAGGCTGGCACGCGGAACGTCGTCGCCCGCCAGCACCAGGTTGACGTCCCAGTCCAGCGCGTCACCCACATAGTTGCGCACGGCCGCCCGCAACCGGTCAAGGGACTCTCCGCCCGGCAGCAGGCGTTCGTATTTCTCGAGCGGCAGCGGGCCGATGCGGATGCGGAACTTGTCGGCGCGGGTCCAGACCTTCTGGCCGATGCTGGTCGACTGGCCGAGGCCGCCCATTCCACCCAGCTGCCACTGGTCGTCCGGCTCCAGTTCCAGCCAGGAACCGACGAATTGTTCGAGCGTCACCGGCGCCTCGAAGAAGGAGGACAGAATCGCCACCAACCCCTCGGCATTGCGCGCGCCCTGGCTGAAGAAGCCGGCGAAGTGCAGCCGCGTGTCGTCGGGCAATTGGTCGCGGCCGAGCAGGTGATCGCCGTGGAAACCGGCAATCGCCGCCACCTTGCGCGACATTGGGTCGTCGGCGCGGTCATGGCTGACCGCCGGGTTGCCGCTGTTCCAGGCGCGGTAGAGCAGCCCGGTCATGCGGTGGATCAGCATGTCGACAAAGGCGACGATGGTGCGGTCGCGGTGGTTGCGATATCGGTCGCGCACATATTCGGTCATGTGCAACGGCAGCGGCCCCTGCGGGCCGAACAGTCCGAAGAAACGGTTGGTCAGCCTGCCCGGCTTCTTCTCGCCCGGGGGCATGAAACCGGCGATGGTCGAGGGCGGGAAGGCCAGCTCGGCCTCTTGCCCGAGGCGAATGCGGTCCTCGCGCGGGCGCCGGCTTTCGCCGAGCCGCGGACTGTCCGGATAGGCCGCCTCGATGATGCGAAGCGCCTGGAACAAGTGGTGTTCCTCGGGCGCGGCGATCAACCGATCCAGGTGGCTCAGATGATCCGGCCCAGACCCTTTTCCGGTCGCCATCTGGCAATTTCCCCGCGTTTCTGCGTTTTAAGAACGGTTTCAGTAAAGCTGTTGATCGTAACGTATTTTCGCATGAAGCGTTCGAGCACAGCGCCGAGCACGTAAACGCTGGTTCCCTCGAAAAAGCTTTCGTCGAAGCCGATGGTAATTTCCAGCCCGCGCACGGCAGTGGACAGGACTTCGTCGCTCATCCGCCTGACAATCGGGCGGCTCGAAATGGAGGAGATGCCTTCCAGCTGCTTCTCGGTCACCCGGTCCCCGAGCGGCGCGTAGATGCCGACCAGTTCGCGCAGCGCCTCGGCGCCGCTGCCTTCGCCGTCAGTGTCGATGATCGAGAGATAGTTGAGGCTGAGGTGGCTGATCAGCCGCCAGGCGGTATCGCCCTGCGACAGCGTCGGATGCGGGCGCGTCGGCGAGACCGGGAGCCGGATCGAGCTGACCGGGCCGCCCTCGGGCAGCTGGAACACGTCGATGTCGCCGGTTGCCAGCAGCATAGGCAGGTCGCGGTTGGAGCAGAGCGCGCGCACCGCCAGCTGATCGAGGCTTGCCGAATAGGGGGCCTGCTTGCGGTCGACCAGGGTGAGATAGACCTCGGACCCGAGATAGCTGGTGCGCACGCCGCGCAGGCGTTCCTTCTCGGAACGCTGCCGCATCCGGCGTTTGACCGTGTAATAGGCCGGGTGAACCTCGCCCGCCGAGGTGAAGTCGGTGGCCGAGTAGAACGGGCGGAACTCCAGATCGTCCTCGCCCTCGCTGCTGATGCCGGTGACGCTATCGATACTGAAAATCTCGAAATCCATCGCCGCGGTGCGGTTCGGGATGACGTGCAACTCGGTATCGCGCGAGCTCACATGGATGCGGTCGCAACGCTTGGGGAAGAGGTTGATCGCTGGCACCGCATTCAGGATGAAGGCGTCGGGGACCACGCTGGCCGAAAGCTCGCGCCGGCCTTCGCCGAGCAGGATGTAAATATCGACCTCGGGCCCGACGGCCCTCTGGATCGCGGGGCGCAGGCCGTGCAATTCCACGAAGAGGAACCGCTCGGGCATGGCAAAGTATTCCTGCAGCAGGCGGTAGCCGTCGAAGGACCTTCGCGGCAAGGGCAGCAGTGCTTCGTCCCGCTCGAAACCGCGCGCCTTGACGCCGCTGCCGGGCAGCGGCTGCGCCCAGTCGGCCCGGCGGTCGATCGAGCGGCCGCAGAGCGCGCGGGTCTGGGTGCAGAGCAATTCGAGCATCGCCCAGTTGTTGCCGCCGCCACCCTTCAGATGCATTGTCAGGCTGTCCATCGGCAGGTCGGAAAGCTTGCCGCCGTCCTTGCGCTTCAGCCGCAGCCGGATACCGGCGCGGGCATCGGTATTGCCGGCGACACCCGCCGCCACCAGTTCGCCTCGCCCGTCGATATACTGGGCCTCGGAAATCTCGACCGGCCAGAGCGTCAGGTCGGCGGCGGTGCGGAATTCACAGGGCGTCTGCTCGCCTTCCTGCAGGCGGCTGCGCAGCAGGGTATGACGGGGCAGGACATAGCCGTTCTTGACCGCCGAATTGGTGACGTCCGGTTCGAAGGCGGCGATCATCATCGCTGGCGTCGGGGCGAGGTAATGCGGGTAGACGATTTCGAGCAGGTGGCTGGTGAAGGCCGGGTATTGCAGTTCGAGTTCCAGCTGAACCCGTGCCGAAAGGAAGGCCACCCCTTCCAGCAGACGCTCGACATAGGGGTCGAGCACCTCAGTGCCTTCCATCCCAAGCCGCGAGGCGATCTTGGGATAGGCCTCGGCGAATTCCGCGCCCATGTCGCGCAGGAAGAGAAGCTCGTTCTCGTAATGCTTCATCAACCGCGTGTCCATCGCGTCAGCTCCTCCGTTCCACGAGGACTTCGCCGGTGGTGACGTCCACCTTGGAGCGCAGGTAGAGCTCCATCGGCAGCGGTTGCGCCCACATGTCGGCACGGATGTTTAGCGCGACGGTCATGTTGCTGCCCTTTTCGTCGGGGCTGAGCGACACGTCGACCGAACCCTTGATGATGCGGGGCTCGTGTTCGGTGATGGCCTTCTCGATCGCCTTGCGGATCAGCTGCGCGCGTTCCTCGGTCGAATATTCGCCCGCGACCTCGCGCATCCCGTAGTTCAGCACCGAGCGGCGGACGTTCGGGTATTTCTCGCCGTCCATCGAGCTTTCGATGTTGTTGGTGTTCAGCAGCCAGGTCAGGTCGCGCTGGATGATTTCTCGCAGGCGCGAGATGTCGATGACGCGCTCGTCGCGGGTCTCCTTCAACTGCCCCGGCTCGTGATCGGTCAGACGGTCCAGCAACGATGGCTGGAGCCGGTCTGTCAGGGTCTTGTCAGCCATCCTGGCCTGCGTCCTTCACGTCGGCATCGGCCCCCTCGACACCGTCCATCTTCAGAAGCCGGAGGTCAAGCAGCGCGATATCGGCGGCGTCCGTCGCCAGCAGCCGCTGGCCGATGCCGGCGAAGGTCTCGGCGCCGAGGTCCGTCCATTCGGTCGCGCGGGCCAGCTTGGCCGCGGCATCGGAACTGGCGGTGGTGCCGACATAGCGCGTCGGGATCAGCGCCGGCACTTCGCCGCCATTGGCCAGCGTCAGCGTTGCGGCAGTCCAGACCGCATCGCGCAGATCGCTCGGCGCCTCCATCTCGAGCTTGGCTATGGCGTTGAACGGCAACCAGAAATACCGGCCGTTCACAATCACCTCGAGCACCGGGCCGAGGCGCATGTCGGCATCAGCGATCCATTCGAACCGTACGCCATCGGCCTCGCCCGAAGTCGCCGGCGCCGCGTCGAAGGCGCGGCTCCGCAACGCCGCCGCCTCCGTCGCCTTGCCCGCACCCAGCAGTTTCTGCGCCTCGATCAGAAGCGCCAGCCATTCCTGAGGCTCGCCGAACACCAGCGGCGATTTCTCTCCGGCAAAGACCTTCTCGCGGTAGACCTCGCAGATGATGGCCTCGCGGTAGGTCTTGGCCATCATAGTTGCCAGCGGGTCCATCTCCGCCGACAGCTTGAGCTGCGTGATCGCGCGTTTCCAGTCGCCCAAGACGCAGAGGAGCTGAAACAGGAAGATGCGCAGCTTGGCGTTCGAGGGATCCTTGCGGATCTTGTCCTGAAGCGTCGCCAGCGTGGCATCCAGATCGCCGGATTTCAAATGCTCTTCTGGGGTCATGTGCAACCTGATCCAAGGGGTATTTCAGAAACGGCAAAGTCCGGGCCACGAGGGCCCGGACGATTTCGCGATGGGAGAGATTACATCTCGCCGGCGAGGACGTCCCAGGTGAAGGTGCCGCCGGTGCCCAGCGCGCCGGTTTTCGGGTCGGCCTTCTTGTAGACGATCTCGATCCGGCGGTAGCAGAGATCCCAGCTTTCTTCCGGGATCTGCTCTTCGCCGCCCGACACTTCGTATTTGTCGATGATCGAGTCGAAGAGCTTCCAGGTCAGGTAGGGTTCCATGCCCTTGCCGCCCGTGTCTGCCGACCGGCACATCTCGATGGTGATCTCCTTGCGGGGCGTGCCGTCAGCGACCGAGAGCATGATCTTCGGCGAGGCGATGCTGAGTTCGGAGGTCAGGGAAACCTTGCCGAGGCTCGAGTTGGCGTAGCCGCGCTGGGTGGTGCCGAGGTCATCCATGTCCAGGGTGCGGGTGACTTCCCACGAGATGGTCTTGACCGGGATCCAGTCCTTGTGGTTGCGCTCCATGCTCTCGCCGGGGATGTCGCCGATTTTTACGAAGGTGTTTTCCATTTTGAAGTATCCTTTCTGAGTGCGGCGTTATTCGCCAATTAAGGTTCCGCCTTCGAGACGCCAGGTAATTACGCGCCTTTCTCCGAGGGCAGTTTCGATACCAGACGAAGGGAGACGGACAGCCCTTCGAGCTGGTAGTGGGGGCGGAGGTAGAACTTGGACGAGTAGTATCCGGGGTTGCCCTCCACTTCTTCCACGACGACTTCGGCGGCGGCGAGCGGCTTGCGGGCCTTTTCGCGTTCAGACGACACGTCCGCGTTGAAGTCGACGTATTGGTTGATCCAGTTCTGCAGCCAGCTTTCCATGTCGTTCCGGCTCTTGAACGAGCCGATCTTGTCGCGGACCATGCACTTCAGGTAGTGGGCGAAGCGGCAGGTCGCGAAGAGGTAGGGCAGGCGTGCTGCCAGGTTGGCGTTGGCGGTTGCGTCGGGATCGTCGTATTCGGCCGGCTTGTGCAGCGACTGGGCGCCGATGAAAGCCGCGATGTCGGAATTCTTGCGGTGGATCAGCGGCATCATGCCGTTCTTGGCAAGTTCCGCCTCGCGCCGGTCCGAGATCGCGATCTCGGTCGGGCACTTCTGGTCCACGCCGCCGTCATCGGTCGGGAAGGTGTGGCTGGGCAGGTTCATCACCGCGCCACCGCTCTCCACCCCGCGAATACGCGAGCACCAGCCGAACTCCTTGAACGAGCGGTTGATGTTGACCGCCATGCCGTAGGCCGCGTTGACCCAGGAGTACTTTTCGCTGTCCGCACCCTCGGTGTCTTCCTCGAAGGCGAAGGCCTCGACCGGGTCGGTCTTGGAGCCATAGGGCAGACGGCCCAGGAAGCGCGGCATTGCGAGGCCGACATACTTGGAGTCCTCGCTTTCGCGCAGGGAACGCCAGCTTGCATATTCCGGCGTCTGGAAGATCTTGGTCAGATCGCGCGGGTTGGCGAGTTCGGACCAGCTGTCCATCTGGAACAGCGTCGGCTTGGCGCCCACGATCAGCGGGGCGTGGGCCGCTGCAGCGATCTTGGACATCTCGCCCAGCAGCTCGACATCCGGCGGGCTGTGGTCGAAGTGGTAGTCCGCCACCAGCGTGCCGTAGGGCTCGCCGCCGAACTGGCCGAATTCCTCTTCGTAGAGCTTCTTGAAGATCGGCGACTGGTCCCAGGCGGTGCCTTTGAACTTGCGCAGGGTCTTGTGCATGTCCTTCTTCGAGATGTTCATCACGCGGATCTTGAGCATCTCGTCGGTTTCGGTGTTGTTCACCAGATAGTGCAGACCGCGCCACGCGCTTTCCAGCGTCTGGAACTCGGAGTTGTGCAGGATCAGGTTGACCTGCTCGGTCAGCTTCTTGTCGATCTCGGCGACGATGCTCTCGATCGAACGCAGCGCGTCGTCGGAAATCAGCGCGGTATTGGCGAGCGCCTGCTGGGCGAGCGTCTTGACCGCGTTCTGGACGGCCGACTTGGCCTGGTCCGACTTAGGCCGGAATTCCTTGCTCAGCAGCGCTTCGAATTCGGAGGAACCGAATGCGGTTGCGCCGGCGGCGGGTGCGACTTGTGCTTGTTCTTCAGCCATCTCTCCGCCTCCTTATTCTTCGGCCTTGGGCGCAGGCTGCGCCGCCAGGGTTTTCAGCAGGCTCGGATCCTGAATGATCTTGGCGATCAGGTTCTCGGCTCCGGTCTTGCCATCCATGTAGGTCATCAGGTTCGACAGCTGGGTGCGGGCTTCCAGCAGCTCGCGCAGCGGCTCGACCTTGCGGGCGATGGCGGCGGGCGAGAAGTCATCCATGCTCTCGAAGGTGATGTCGACAGCGAGGTTGCCTTCGCCGGTCAGCGTGTTCGGCACGGTGAAGGCGGCGCGCGGGGCCATCGACTTCATCCGGTCGTCGAAGTTGTCGACGTCGATCTCCAGGAACTTCCGGTCGGCAACCGCCGGCTGCTCCACTTCGGACTTGCCGGAAAGGTCGCTCATCACCCCCATCACGAAGGGCAGCTGCACCTTCTTCTCGGCGCCGTAGAGTTCCACATCATACTCGATCTGGACCCGCGGTGCCCGGTTACGGGCGATGAATTTCTGTGAACTTCCGCTCATGTCGTGCTCCTTGATGTGCCTTCAATATCCTGGTGAGTCTGTCGTGGTCTGTGAACAACATCACAGGCCGAAAATTATTCGTCGCTCAGACCGCCGATGACATTCACGTTGTCGATGCCGTCAGGGGCGATATCGCGCATGATGGTCAGGAAATCGGCGCTGACCAGACGCTTGGCCCGCTTCAGCAACAGCGGAATCGGGCTCGAAGGTTCGTAGCGGGCATAATACTCGATAATGCGGTCGAGCGCGTTACCCACGTCGGAGGGCGTGCGAATCGCGCCGACAGCGGCACCGCCGCCTCCGGCTGCCGGTGCGCCACGCGGAGTGTCATCGCCGGCCGCTTGCGGCGAAGCGTCGTCCTCGGGGGCGTCCGCCGCATCGCTGCCGGCGTATTTGGCCAGTGTCTTGCTGATCTGGAACAGCAGACGCACGGCCGGGTCGAGATCGGGCCCCTGCCCCGGCGTCTGATCGTCGAAGACGGCCGAAATGGCCTTGAGGTTGTCGGTCGCACGCTTGGCATCGTCGAGCAGCATCGACAGCGTGCCGGGATCCGTGTCGCGGAATGCCGCGCTGACCTGGGCCGAATCCGGCGGGTTCTCCATCCCTTCGGGGACCGGCGACTGGCCTTCGGCGATCTCGATGTCGCGCATCGAGAAACCACCGAAACTGCGGCTGTCGGTCAACGGAACCTTGCGCAGCGACTTGTAGACCGCCGAGGGACCGCCCATGCCGCCGGGCTGGCCACACAGACCCTGTACAGCATTTATCCGCATGGTCGGGTCGTTGTCGTCGTCGGCGTCCAGCTCGGGAAAACAGGTCTCCCAGTATTTCTCGAGATAGCCGCGGATCACCTGGGTCGCGTTGGCGAATCCCGAAAGCCCCTCGGTGTTCAGCGCGGCGTCGGCCATGTATACGGCCGCGCGCAGATCATGGCTCTGCCCCATGATCTCGAGCGCCTTGACCGCGACTTCGCCGTAGTCGGGTACCTTGCCCCCGTCCTCGGGGTCGTCGAACTGGGTTTCTTCGCCAGGCTGGGCGGCCTGCTCCATTTCGACAAAAACAGGATCGTATTCGAGGTTCTCGCCACTTGGAGAATCCTCGCTAATCGGTTCCAGCAGGACTTCCGGGTCCATCCGGCCTCCCTTCGACGGCCTGCTGTCCACAGGCCCAAATCAGCGCGCACCGTCTTGCCCCCATTCCGGTTCGCGCCGCGTTCAACTTCAATCAGTACAATGCAAGTATACCTTGACCCCAAGTCAGCCTTATCGTTTTCTCAAAGTCAATTGGAGCAATTGGATTTCTAAGCGTTTTCAGGAGGTGTGTGACATGGCGACCGAAGCTCTCAGCGGGCCGTTACTCAAGAAGAAGATCAGCAAGGCCAAGAAAGCGCCGCTGTCCTTCGCCTTTGTCCCCGGGAAGAAGCCGGAGGACTCTATCCTCATGCTTCACAAGAAGAAAAACCCTTCGCTGCTGGGCAAGGAGGCCAAGGCCGAGGGTGACAGCCCGAAGTTCGCCTTCGGGACGATCAAGATCAACGGCAAGGTCGCCGAGCTGACCTGCGGGCGCCACTTCGGCCAGCTGGCGAAGCAGTGCAAGAAGTTCCTGCGCGCCAACAAGGTGCAGCTGAACGTCATCATCTTCAGCGAGGATGGCCAGGAGATCGAGAGCGACGTCGAGGATCTGCCCGACGATCCCGAGTTCGACGCGCTCGCCGCCGAGGATGAGGCCGAGGACGACGGCCAGGAGCCGCAACAGGACAGCCAGGAAGAGGAAGAGGAAGAGCAAGCCCAGGCCGTCGGCCCCGACGCGGGCCAGCTCGCCCAGCGCCTCAAGGCCGTTCAGCCTGCCATCATGGCGGCGCCGGGAGAGGCCGGCGAGAAGCTGAAGAAGGTCATGGGCATGGCCGTCCAGCTCATCAAGGCGGGCGACCTGGTCAAGGCCGACCAGACCGTGACCGCGCTGGAGGGGGCCGTCGCCAAGCTGGGCAATGCGCCAGCGGCGCCGCCGCCCGAGCCGGCCCCGGCCGCCAGCAACGACAACGACGGCAAGCCAGACACCAAGGCGCTGATCGCCCGGGCCAATGCGCTCAAGCAGCCGATCGGCGCGGTGCAGGGCGCGGCGCGTGACAAGCTGATCGCGGCGCTGACCAATGCCGCGCAGCTTATCAAGTCGGGCGACCTCGCAGGGGCCGACGCGCTGCTGACCAAGATCGAGGCCGCCGTCGCCAAGACCGCCGGCACCGCCTCGCAGGAAACCGCTGCCAGAGACGCCCTGCCGCCGGAGGCCGCCAAGTGGTTTGCCGCCGAGGGCAAGCTCGCGCCGCTGGTCGAGAAGGCGATGCAGGAGAAGAAGGGCGATCTCGACGGCATCAACCGCGCCTTCAACTATGCCCGCGAGCTGGCGGCCGACGGCGCCTATGACCGGGCGCTGGCCGCTGCCGGCAAGGTGGCGCAGCTGCTGAAGGAGGCGGCCTCGGCCACCACCAGTGCCGCCGCGCAGGAAGCGCAGGACGCGATCCCCGACAACGTGGTACCCTTCGTGCAGTCGCGCCTGGCCTGGATCAACACCCGCAAGGCGCTGCACCAGCAGATCTCGGGCCTCAAGTCGGCCATCGACTCGACGACCTCCGATGTCGAAGGGCTCGAGGATATCCCGTCGCGGTCGGGCAAGCTGTTCGACTATCTCAACGATATCGACACCGACCTTGAGGACACGCTCGAGAAGCTGGTCGAGACCCCCGAGGGCGATGCCCGCACCGCCCTCAAGGAGCAGGCGCGTGGCATCATCGCGACCTATCAGGGCGTGCTCGATACGCCGTTCTTCCAGGCCGTCGATGACAACGGCTTTGTCGCGACAAACATCCGCGGCTCTGCCCTGGATTCGCTCAGCAAGGTCAGCGCGGCGCTGGCTTCATAACCGCCGCGCCCGCCGGGTGCCGCTACGGAGGACGAGATGCGTTACCTGACTATCCTCGCCGGCTGCCTTGCGGCCGGTCTTGCCCTTGCACCCGCTGCCCATGCGCAGGACGGCGGGCTGACTGTCGAGCTGAACAAGTTCGAGGAAATCGATGGCGGCGGCTGCCGCGCCTTCTTCCTGTTCAGGAACGCGACCAAGACCGGCTTCGACGGCTTCGAGATGAGCCTGGCCATCCTCGACAAGAACGGCGTGATCGACCGGCTCCTGTCGATCGACGCCGCGCCGCTGCCGGTGGCGCGCACCACGCTCAAGCTCTTCGAGATCCCGGAGACGAGCTGCGCGAACATCTCCGAGATCCTGCTGCACGAACTGACCTCGTGCCGCCCGCAGAACGCCGAGGAAATGGACTGCTTTCCGATCCTCACCCTGAACAGCAAAACCTCAGCCGCGCTGGTCAAGTAAGCGATGACCGGCACGCTCGACATGCTGGTGAGCGGCGGCCCGATCATCGCGGTGCTGCTGGTGCTCTCGCTGGTTTCGCTGACGGTGATCGTGGTCAAGGCGATCCAGCTCTGGCCGGTGACCAGCGGCAAGGCGGCCCGCGCTGCCGCGCTCGAGACCTGGAAATCGGGTGACCGGCACGGCGCGCAAAAGGCGCTGGAAGCGGGCAAGTCGCCGGCCGACCGGGTGACCGCCTATGCCATGCGCGCGATGACCGCGGGGCTGAAAGGTGCAGCGCTCGAAGCCGAGCTGACACGGCGCGGCAACGAGGAACTGGCGTCGATGAACCGGATGATCCGGTTGCTGGAGCTGATCGCGATGATCTCGCCGCTGCTGGGGCTGCTTGGCACCGTGCTGGGCATGATCCAGTCGTTCCAGGAGCTTGCGCTGGCCGAGGGCGCCGCCAATGCCTCGCTGCTGGCGGGCGGCATCTGGCAGGCGCTGCTGACCACCGCCGCCGGTCTTCTGGTCGCCATTCCCGCGGCTGTTGCCGCCAGCCTGCTGGCCGCGCGGATCGAGAATGCTGCGCAGAACATCGAAAGCGCGGTCGGCCAGCTGATGCTCGCCGACCAGAACCCGAACCTCTGAGAGGGGCTCATGGCCGGCACTGGCCTCAGACGTCCGACACGGCCCGCCCGGCTGATTTCGCTGGTGCCGATGATCGACGTCATGCTGATCATGCTGGTCTTCTTCATGGTCACATCGACCTATCTCAACCTCGACATGATCCCGGCCGTGCACCAACAGGACAGTCCCGCGCAGGCTGCGGCGCCAAGCGATGCTGGCGGCACGCTGATGATCCGCCTCGGTTCGGATGGTATCCCGGTGGTGCAGGGGGCGGCGGTGCCGGCTGGCGTGCTTTCCGCGCTGCTGGCGGGCAGGTTGGCTGATGACCCGTTGCTGCAGGTGCTGGTGCTCCCTTCGGGCGGGGCGACCACGCAGGCACTGATCTCGGTGATGGACGAAGCCGCGCGCGCCGGAGCGGTGCGGCTGCGGGTCGTGCGGCTGGAGGCGCGGCCATGAAGCTGACGCGCCGCGCCCCGGCCCAGCATGGCGAGACCATTGTCGCCCTTATCGACGTGGTTTTCTTCCTGCTGATCTTCTTCATGCTGATCGGCCGGATGGACGCCACCGCTCCCTTCGACGTGATCCCACCCGTTGCCGCCTCGGGCAGCGACATGCCCGCCGGCGGCGCCACGCTCTCGATTGCCGCCGATGGCGCGCTGGCGCTGGACGGTGCGGGGGTCGAGCGCGCCGTGTTGGAAGCCGCGCTTTCGGAGCGTCTTGCCGGGGACCCGGCCTTGCGGTTGCGCGTCAACGCCCATCGTGATGCCGAGCTGCGCCACGTCCTGCCGCTGGTCGGCGCGGCCGAGGCGATGGGGTTCCGCGACGTGGTGCTGGTGGTGACGCCAGCCCCTGCCCCATGAGCACCGCGCGCTGGACCGCCGGACTCGCCGTTTCGGCGCTGCTCCATGCCGGCGGCTATGGCGCGCTGGCGCTTGCGGTGAGGCCGGAGCCGGTCGAAGACCAGCCGCTGCCGCCAAGCAAGCTTGACGTTCAGGCCTACCAGCTTGACCGGACCGAGGCGCAACAGGCCCGGCCCGAGACCGAAGCCGCGCCGGAAGAACAGGCCCAGGGCGCCGCCGTCGCGCAGGGAGTGATCCCGCAGTCGCAGGCCCGGCCAGCCGAAGCGCCGGCCGAGCCGCTTGCGCCGGAACGCCCCGAACCCGATACGCTGATTGCCAGCGCTACGCCTCCGCCGCAGCTTGAAGCGGCGCGGCCTCCGGCGGCGGCCTTGGCGGCGGCACAGGCGGCGCCTTTGGTCGCCCGGCCGGCCAGTGCGACACCAACTGCCGTGTCCGCAGCTATCGCCGCCGCCCGCCCACTGGCGGCGGCACTTGCGCTGCCCGCCGCATTGCGGCCCGAGGCTGCCGAGCTGGTTTCCCTGCAACCGAGCTCGCAGGCTGCCCCTGCCCTGCCCGCCGCCGCACCTGCCCCAGTCGCGTTGCCCGAGAACGCCCCGGAGGCGCAGGCCGCCCCACAGGCGACGCCCGATGCCGCAGCGTTGCCCGACACGCCAGCAGCCACCGAACCGCTGGCGCAAGCAGTGGCAAATGCCACCCCGACCGCTGCGACCGAGCCACCGGCGAAAGCACTCAAGGCGACGCTTGCCTTCCCTTCGGGGGAGGGCGATGTCGATCCGGTCTCGCTTGCCGCTTTCCAGAGTTTCATGCAGCCCGGCGACCTTGCCGTGCAGGGCGACCCGCTGCGCGACGGTGTTTCGGCGCTGCTGTCGCAGGTGCCCTGCTCGCGCCTCCAGGTCGCCTTCGACCCGGATACGGCCACGCTCCAGATCAACGGGCATGTGCCCGAGAACGACCTACGGGCGCCTGTCCTGGCTGCGCTGCAGGCGCAGATGGGCGAGGATATCCGTGTTTCGGACAACATCCTGATCCTGCCGCGCCCACAGTGCGGCGCGCTCTCGGGGATTGCCGACGTCGGCCTGCCGCAGTCCAACGACCAGTCGACCAACCCGCTGCTGATTGGCGAGGCGTCGCAGGCGCGGAACCTCGATTTCGTCAAGGACCAGCGGCTGTGGTTCGAACTGACCGCGCCAGAGTATGACGCCTATGTCTACGTCGATTACTTCGATTCCGGCGGCAACGTGATCCACCTGGCGCCGAATGACCAGGTGCCGGTCAACCTCGCCACCCGCGACAGCGCCCTGCGCGTCGGCACCAAGACCGACGCCGATCCGGGGCTCAAAATCGTGATCGGCCCGCCCTATGGTCAGGAAATCGCAGTGGCCTTTGCCGCCTCGGAGCAGCTTTACGACGGGCTGCGTCCGCTGATCGAGCCGGCGGCGCCCTATCTTGCCTATCTCAAGGCGCGGGTCGCCGAGGCGCGCGCGGCGAACCCGGAGTTCAAGGGTGAGTGGGTCTATTTCTTCGTGACAACCGCCGAGCGGTGATCACATGCAACCGCCGGCCGCCCAGGCCTTGAGGTTGCGCTTGAGCGTGCCGCCGAAGGGGTGCGCCTTGGTAAGCGAACGCTGCATGTTCAGGCTCAGGTAGGTGTTCGCCTGGGTGCAGATGCGTTCGCGGGTCCACTCGTGGCAGTTAGAGCAGTGCTGACCCTTCCAGTAGGACTCCGGCAGCCCTTCGATCGGCGGGAAGATCGGCGAGCCGTCGATCAGCTGGGCGATAGACTTGCCATTGACCTCGGGCACTTCGGACAGCAGCGGGGTGTCGAAGGTAACGATGCCGGGCGTGCTGACCTCTTCGGTCGCGGGGGCGGGCAGGGGCTTGTCCATCGGCCCGCCACCGGGACCGACCGGGTCGTTGCCGTTCTTCTCGCGCAGCGCGGCAAGTTCCTGTTGGGCGAACTCGGCAAAGGTGCCGTTCGGGTAGCTCTGCAGGTAGGCACCCCAGGAGGCTTCGCTCGGGTCGGCCTGTGCCGCTTCGAACATCTTCTGCTCATCCGCCGTCGGGCCAGCAGCGGCAGCCTTGGGCTGCGCAGGCTTCTTGCCGGCGAGTTCTTCCTCGATCACCTGGGCGAGCAGGCTGCGGGCATCCTCGGCAAACTTGCTGTTCCCGTAGCCACGCAGGAAGAGCATGATCTGCACCGGGTCCCGGGTCTGCCTGACCGAGTTCCAGAACTGCTCGGCCTCGAGATCGGCCGCAGACTGCGGCGTTGCCTGGGCGAAGGTGAAATCGTTGGTCAGCGAAGAGGAATCCCAGGGCGTCTGCCGCCCGCCGGTTTCCTGGATGACCTCGACGCGCACCTGCTTGAACATCTGTTCGATCGGCATTCCGGGCGTCGGCAGCAGCTTGGCCAACGCGTGGGTGAAGGGGCTGTTGCCCTGCAACCCGTCGAGCGCGACCGAACCAGGCGCAGTGGCATAGGAAAGGAAGGTGCCGGTGGGCGCCTGCATTTCGGCCAGGCCGTTGTCGTTGAACTGGGGAATCTCGCTGAACGGGTTGTTGCGGCAGGCGTCCAGGATCACGATGTTCGTCTTGTTGCGCGCCGAATACATCTGCCGCAGCACGGTCTGCGCCTCGATCGCCATCAGGTCGAGGTCGGCAGCGTCGTTCAGGGCGATGTCGACCGGCAACAGGTAGTTGTTGCCGAAGGACTGGACCCCGTGGCCGGCGTAGTAGAACAGGCCCGTGGCATCCGATCCGGCGTCGCGCAGGGCGCGCCCGAACTGCGAAATACCGCGCTTCATCTCGGACTGGCTGGCGTCGATCAGCACGGTAACATCGAAACCGAGGTCGGTCAGCGTGTCGGCGATCAGCTTGGCGTCATGCGCGGGATTGTCGAGTGGGGTGACAGAGCCGTAATTCGAATTGCCCAGAACCAGAGCGATCCGGGGTTCGGCATGTGCGACGCCGGCCATAAGGACCAGCCAGCACAGAAGGGTTCTCAACATGACTCGCACGTGTTCATCCTGCTCTCGCTTGCACCCCATGTCACCCGGAATGAACGACCGGCGCCTGGGCTTTCGATCCGCCTATTGCGAAAATCCGACTTAAATTAGGCCATTTCAGTACAGCTTATCGCTATTCTTGCTCATAGCCGCAAGTTTCCTGATAGTGCGTTATACGCTTCGAGTCACTTGCCGCCGGCCTGGCGGCACCCGGAAAAGAGAGATTGTCATGCTGACGAACGCCTTCCGAGCCCTCCTTCTCTGTGCCGCATTGCTGACCGGATATTCCCCCTCGGCCGACGCCCAGACCATCGACCCGTTCGAGCACGGCTGGGTCCTCGACGCCGAGGCGTCGAAGCTGCGCTTCATGTCGGTCAAGAAGGGCAATGTCGCCGAGACCAGCAAGTTCGCCACACTTTCGGGCCTCATCACCGAGCAGGGCAAGGCTCAGATCCGGGTGCTGCTAGACTCGGTCGACACCAATATCGACCTGCGCAACGTGCGGATGCGCTTCCTGTTCTTCGAAGCCTTCAACTACCCCGAGGCCACCATCTCGGTGCAGCTGGATCCGGCGCAGCTGCGTGACCTGCACGACGTGCGGCGCAAGTTCGTCGAGGTTGCCTATACGCTCTCGCTGCATGGCGTGACGCTTGAGAAGACTGCAGATGTGGCGGTCACGTTGATCTCGAATGACCGTGTCGCCATCACCTCAACCGCGCCGATCGCCATCAAGCTCGACGAGTTCAACCTCGAAGGCGGGCGCGAAAAGCTGCAAGAAGCGGCCAGCGTCGAGATCGTGCCGGTTGGCGTGGTCAGCTTCGACTTTGTCTTCGACCGCGCCGCGCCGGGAACGCCGCCGAGCTCGGCCCAGCTGACCGCAGCTCCGGCAGGCGCCTCGGCCGCGCTGGAGACCAAGGGCGAGATGGACCGCGAAGCCTGTGTCGGGCGGTTCGAGATCCTGTCGCACACCGGCAACATCAACTTCTCGCCCGCCAGCGCGCGGCTCGATCCCTCGTCATATCCGTTGCTCGACAACCTCTATGACATCGTGAACCGCTGCCCGAGCCTGAACATCGAGATCGCTGGACATACCGACTCGGACGGGTCCGACGCGACCAACCAGGCGCTGAGCGAACGCCGTGCCGGATCGGTCAGCGCCTATCTGGCCGCGAAGGGGATCAGCCAGGGCCGGATGCGCGTCGTCGGCTATGGCGAGAGTCGGCCGCTGCGTCCAAACGACAGCGCCGCGAACAAGGCGCGCAATCGCCGGATCGAGTTCGTCGTTCTGAACTGAAGTTGGCAGTGAGGCCCAGAGCGGGCCTCACCCCGCCCAGCGCACCCAGCGGCCGTGAAAATCGGCGCGGCCCAGCGCAATTCGCAGATCCCCCGGCCAGAGCCGCAGGGTGATCGCGGCACCCTCGGTGCCTCCGTCAGCTTCGAGTCCCAGCCAGGCCAGCGGCCGCGATGCGGTTGCCCCGGCGCCGGCAGCCTCGATGAGAGCGGTGCCTTCGGCTTGCTTTTCGGCAGGGAAATATTGCCAGGCGATGGTGTGATAGATCAGGTGCACGGTGCCTTCGGGCTGCGCAGCGAGGCGAGGGGCGAGCCAGTCGATGGCATCTCCCCTGTTCACCGCCGTCCGCTGCGCGGCCATCGCCGCGCGCGTCAGCTCCATGCGGTGCGGCTGATCGGGCCAGAGGTAGGCGAAGAGCCGGCGCGCCTGATCCGGATCGGCCAGGTCGAGCGGATTGAGGTCGACCCCCGCGCGTTCCTGCACCTCGACCCGCGCAGGTTGCGGCGTGGCGCCACTCCAGTCGGGAGTCAATTCCAGCGCGGCGTCAGGGGGGCCAAGCCGCACAGGGCCAGCCTGCACGGCGAAGCGGTCCCAACCGAGGTTGAGCCCGGCGCTGGCGCCAAGTTCGGAGGTCATGAAGGGCAGGGCGAACCGCGCGGCGATCCAATGCGCCGCCGCGACGATCACTGCGCTTCGGCGCACCTCGTTGGTCTGCGGAGCGCTTTCGATCCAGCGCAGCAGAGTCTCTTCATGCCGTTGCATCGCCGCGAGAACGCCATGCAGCAGCGCCATGTCCGACACCTGGTGCGGCGGATAGACCGCCGCCAGCTCTGCATCGCCGCCCAGCACCAGAGCGTGCAACCCGCCAGCCAGGCGCAGCGGCATGGACACCGCCGAGGGGCCGAGATCGCCCGGCCAGTCGGCGCAGATGCGCCCCAGCCGCGTGCCGGGCCAATTCGCACCCAGCAGCGCCATCAACCGGCCCATGAAGGGCGAACCCAGCGCGGAGCAGGCGCGCGATTGCGCGGCGAAGGCTTCGGTCAGCCTCACTTGAACCGGTTCAGCAGCTTTTCGAGCGGGGAGCGGGTATCCGGCTCCGGCTCCGGCTTCGCCGGTTTCGCCTCGGGTTTGGTCCCGGTCGAAGACCGCGGCGGCGCGACGCGAAGGGCGACGGCGTTCATGAATCGCGCGCTGTCACCGGCGGCAAGGCTCGCCGCGCCGTCCGAGATGCCGCGCAGCAGGTCGTCAAGCCAGTCGTCGTCGGCCTTGGCAAAGTCGTGCAGAACATAGCCCGGAACCGCCTCCTTGCGGCCGGGGTGGCCGACGCCCAGCCGCACCCGGTCATAGGCCTCGCCGATATGGGCATGGATCGAGCGCAGGCCGTTGTGGCCGGCATGGCCGCCGCCCGATTTCACCCGCAGCTTGCCGGGCGCCAGGTCGATCTCGTCGTGGATGACGATGACATCCGCCGGTTCCAGCCGGTAGAAGCGCATCGCTTCGCCCACCGACTGGCCGGAAAGGTTCATGAAGGTTTCCGGCTTGAGCAGCATCACCTTCTCGGTGCCAAGCCGGCCTTCCGAGAGCTGACCCTGAAAGCGCGACTTCCAGGGGGTGAATCCGTGGTCCGCGGCGATCCGGTCCACCGCCATGAACCCGATGTTATGCCGGTTGCGCGCGTATTTCGCGCCCGGGTTGCCAAGGCCAACGATCAGCTTCATGCGCGCTTCCTTCCGTGCTTTGCCTCTCATGCCCGGAACCGGGCCATTTTTCCAGACGCCACAAACGAAACGGGGCCCCGAAGGGCCCCGCGCGTAACCGTATGCGGCCGGGATTATTCCTCGGCTTCGCCGTCTTCTTCGTTCTCTGCCGAACGCAGGCCCGACGGGGCCGCGATGTTGGCGATCACGAAGTCGCGTGCGATGGTCGGCTTGACGCCTTCCGGCAGCTTGACATCCGAAATGTGGATCACGTCGCCGATCTGCGCGTTCGAGATGTCGATGGTGATGTGGTCGGGGATGTCACCCGCGGTCACCAGCAGTTCGACCTCGGCGCGGACCATGGTCAGCGTGCCGCCCTTGCGCAGGCCGGGGCAGGCTTCTTCGCCAGCCACTTCGACGGGGATACGCAGGTTGATCTTCGAGGTGCGGCGCAGGCGCATGAAGTCGACGTGGGTCGGCAGATCCTTGACGACGTCGCGCTGGACATCGCGGCAGATCACGCGGACGTCCTCGTGGCCCTCGACCTTGAGGTTCCACAGGGTCGACTTGAAGTGACCCGCTTTCAGACGCTTCAGCAGCGCGTTGAAGGGGATGTTGATCGCCAGCGGTTCTTGCTCGCCACCGAAAACGACACCCGGAACCATGCCATCGCGGCGTGCTTGACGAGCGGCGCCCTTGCCTGTCCCCGTCCGTTCCAGGGCGATGAGATCAGGGATCTCTCCAGCCATGTTGATTCTCCAATGTAAGGGCGGGGCTCCTCCAAGGCTGTAGTCCCCGCGTGAAGCCGCGCCTATAGACCAGATAGACCCGCTTGGAAAGGGTCTTTCCGCACCGTTTCTCCCTGCCCGGTCATGGCAGCTTGCTGGTGAGAACCCCCCCCGCCTCGATCACGCGCGCGTAAAGCTCGAACTCGGCCGCGCGCGCCTGCTGCAACAGTTTCCGCGTGGCCGGTTCCAGTTCCGCCGGAACCGGAGGCGAGACGTTCTTCTGCTTGAGCTCGACCGGCCCGCCGAAGCGGTCGTCGAGAAAAGCCCAGAGCCGGCCCGGCATCTCGTGGGCGAAGAGGTGGTGGACCAGCAGCTCGCCCTTGCCCGAGGTCAGGAAGGAATGCTGGCTGCCGATGGCGGCATGGGGCGGCGGGCTGTCCGAGATCACATCGCGCACGAACTGGTCGAAACTGATGCCTTCGGTCGAGAAATCGCTGCCGGCCTTGGCCTCGCGGGCGCGGTAGCGATACCAGGAGCGGATCTGCTCTTCGGGCTCGCGGATCACCGCGAAGCGTTCGGGTTCGACGCCGAATTCCTCCTTGAGGAAGGGCGCGACACGGTTGTGGAACCGCTGGGCGGTGATGTGCTTTCGCCGCTTGGTGAAGATGATGTCGGCCCGCGGCTTGAGCGCCATCTCTATCGCCGTGGTGCCGGTTTTCG
The DNA here is from genome assembly GCF_014656415.1 of Seohaeicola zhoushanensis. GTDB lineage: Bacteria > Pseudomonadota > Alphaproteobacteria > Rhodobacterales > Rhodobacteraceae > Seohaeicola_A > Seohaeicola_A zhoushanensis. Next base: position 350,077 of record NZ_BNCJ01000001.1, read on the forward strand.
GCACGGCGATGAACGCCAAGTTCTGCGCCGAGAAGATCAACATCTCCGCCCCCGCGCACCCAAGCCGCCTGACAGCGGCATGGCGGGGCCCCTCACAAGGCCCTGCCCACGGGCGGGGCGGTTTGCACTCACGGCTGCCAGCGGCCTTCGAAGTCCTCGGGGATCAGCAGGTTGTGCCGGCCAAGGTTCTGCACCTTGGTCTCTCCGCAGAGCGCCATGGTCATGTCGAGCTCCTTGCGGATGACCTCCAGAGCAGTCGAAACACCCTTCTCGCCCATCGCACCCAGACCGTAGACGAAGGCGCGGCCGATCATCGTGCCCTTCGCCCCCATGGCCAGCGCCTTGAGCACGTCCTGGCCCGAGCGGATGCCGCTGTCGAGATGCACCTCGGTATCGCCCTGCACCGCATCCAGGATCGGCCGCAGCATCCGGATCGACGAGAGCGCGCCGTCAAGCTGCCGCCCGCCGTGGTTCGACACCACGATGGCGTCGGCACCCAGCTTTGCAGCCATCTTGGCGTCTTCCGGGTCGAGGATGCCCTTCAGAATCACCTTGCCGCCCCATTGCTCCATCAGCCGGGCGATCTTGGACCAGTCGAGCGTCGGGTCGAACTGCTCGGCCGTCCAGGCCCCCAGCGAGGCGGTGTCCGAGATGCCGTGGACATGGCCGACGATGTTGCCGAAATGCCGCCGCTTGGCCGAGAGCATCTCGATCCCCCAGGCCCATTTGGTCATCAGGTTTGCAATCGTCTTCGGCGTCAGCTTGGGCGGCGCGGAAAGCCCGTTCTTGAGGTCCTTGTGCCGCTGGCCCAGCAGTTGCAGGTCGAGCGTGATGACCAGCGCCGAACACTTGGCGTCCTTGGCCCGCTGGATCAGCCGGCTGGTATAGTCGGTGTCCTTCATCGTGTAGAGCTGGAACCAGAACGGCTTGCCCGTCGCCTCGGCCACGTCTTCGATCGAGTTGATCGACATCGTCGACAGCGTGAAGGGCACCCCGAAGGCCTGGGCCGCGCGGGCGGCCTTGATCTCACCATCGGCGTGCTGCATCCCGGTCAGCCCGACCGGGGCCAGCGCCACAGGCATCGCCACCTCCTGGCCGATCATCGTGCTGGCGGTGCTGCGCCCGCTCATGTCCACGGCGACGCGCTGGCGCAGGCGGATCTTCTCGAAATCGGTGGTGTTCTCGCGGAAGGTCTGCTCGGTCCAGCTGCCGCTTTCGGCATAGTCGTAGAACATCCGCGGCGTGCGACGTTCGTGCAGGCGCTTGAGGTCGGCGATATTGGTGATCACGGGCATAGGTTTCTCCCGGCAAATTGGTAAAGTCCTGTTACCAATGCCCCGGACCTTTCTCAAGGCGGCAATCCTCGCGCACTGGCGGTTGTTGCCCCGCCTGTGCATAGTCGCCACGCGTTCGAGGAAGGAGCAGGGATGTTTTTCGAGGATATCGCCGTCGGCGACCGTTACGAGACAGGCAGCAGGACGTTGTCGGCGGAAGAGATCATCGCCTTTGCCCGGCAATGGGATCCGCAACCGTTCCACACCGATCCCGAGGCGGCGAAGCAATCACATTTCGGCGGGCTCGTGGCGAGCGGCTTTCAGACAATCCTGGTGGCCTTCAACCTGATCCTGGCGACGGGGCGTTTCTCGGAAAGCTCGATGGGCTCGCCCGGCATGGCCGAGATCCGCTGGCTGAAGCCGGTTTACGCCGGCGATACCCTCCGGGTCGAAGTCGAAGTGACCGGCGCGCGGGCCTCGCGGTCGAAACCGGACCGGGGGTTTGTCGACGTGCACAACCGCGTCTTCGACCAGAAGGGCGAAATGGTCTGCGACTATCGCTCGACCTGGATTATCAAGACCAGAGGCTGAGCCGACCGCAACAGACGCTTGCCAGAACAGGCGCGCGGCCCTAGGTCAACCCCGACAACGAGAGGAAGGCGATCATGGCGCACAAGGTGTTCATCGACGGCGAGGCCGGCACGACGGGTCTGCAGATCCGCGAGCGGCTGGACGGGCGCAGCGACATCGAGCTGATCCGACTCGACCCCGAGCGGCGCAAGGACCGCGGCGCCCGTGCAGAGGCGCTGGCCGAGGCGGATGTGAGCATTCTCTGCCTGCCCGACGACGCCGCGCGCGAGGCGGTGGAACTGGCCGCCGGCAACAAGGCCCGTCTGATCGACGCCTCGACCGCGCACCGGGTAGATCCCGATTGGGCCTATGGCTTTGCCGAGCTGAAGGCGGGGCAGCGCGAGAAGATCGCCAGTGCTGCACGGGTCTCGAACCCCGGCTGCTATGCCACCGGCGCAATCGCGCTGCTGGCGCCGCTGGTTGCGGCGGGGCTGGTGGAGGCCGATGCCGGCATCACCATCAACGCGGTCTCGGGCTACAGCGGCGGCGGCAAGGCGATGATCGCCGATTTCGAGGCAGGCAAGGCGCCCGCCTTCTTCGTCTACGGCCTGGGCATGGCGCACAAGCACCTGCCCGAAACGGTCAAGCATTCGGCGCTGGAGACCACGCCGATCTTCATTCCCAGTGTCGGCCAGTTCGCTCAGGGCATGATCGTGCAGATCCCCCTGCACCGCCCCGAGGGCGATGCCGCCGCGCTGGAGCCGGCACTGCGGGCGCATTACGAGGGCCAGCGCTTCGTCCAGGTGCTGCCTGCGGAACCGGCCTCGGCGCAGATGGACCCGCAGGCGCTGAACGGCACCAACAATCTGGAACTGCGGGTGCAGACCTCGGCCGACGGCAAGCGCGCCGTGCTGCTGGCACGGCTCGACAACCTCGGGAAGGGCGCCTCGGGCGCCGCTGTTCAAAATTTGAACCTGATGCTGGGCCTCGACGAGGCGACCGGGCTGGTCTGACTTCAGCCGCACCAGACGCGGGTTACGATCCTTTTTGCGTCGTAATCAGCGTTGTGGCGGTCCTGCCGGTAATCCATCGTGATCACTCCTCCGGGCGGAATGAACCGCGTTCCGGCGGGCATCACCGCCTGAGCAATCGCGAGTGGCTGGCCGACCAGCGCCTTTTCCCGCGGCGAGAGGCAGGCCATGTTATCATCGCTCGCCGGCATCTCGCTGCAGGCGGCGAGCAGCAGCAGAAGTCCAAGCCGTTTCATCATCGATGCTCCCCTTGGGATCGCCCCGAGGGGCACTTGCAGCAAAGATGGAGTGAAAACCATGCCCGGCAAGGTGGACGCGGGGTTGCATTGGACGGGCCGTTGCCACAGGGTCTCGGCCAACAAAATCAGGAGATGCCGTCATGCGCACCAAAGCCGCAGTGGCCGTTCAGGCCGGAAAACCGCTTGAAATCATGGAGGTGAACCTCGAAGGCCCGCGTGCTGGCGAGGTTCTGGTCGAGATCAAGGCCACGGGCATCTGCCACACCGACGAATTCACCCTCTCGGGCGCCGACCCGGAGGGTCTGTTCCCGGCTATCCTTGGCCATGAGGGCGCGGGCGTGGTTCTCGAGGTCGGCCCCGGCGTCACCTCGCTGAAGCCGGGCGACCACGTGATCCCGCTCTACACGCCGGAATGCCGCGAGTGTGAATACTGCCTCAATCCCAAGACCAACCTCTGCCAGTCGATCCGCTCGACGCAGGGGCAGGGGCTGATGCCGGACGGCACCTCGCGCTTCTCGACGCTCGATGGCGACCCGATTCTGCACTACATGGGCTGCTCGACCTTCTCGAACCACACCGTGCTGCCCGAGATCGCGCTGGCCAAGGTGCGCCCCGACGCGCCCTTCGACAAGATCTGCTACATCGGCTGCGGCGTCACGACAGGCATCGGCGCTGTGATCAACACCGCCAAGGTCGAGATCGGTTCGCGCGCCATCGTCTTCGGGCTGGGCGGCATCGGGCTGAACGTGATCCAGGGCCTGCGACTGGCGGGCGCCGACCAGATCGTCGGCGTCGACCTGAACCCCGACAAGGTGCCGATGGCCACCCGCTTCGGCATGACCGATTTCGTCAACCCGACCGAGGTCGACGGTGACCTGGTCGCCTATCTCGTGAACCTGACCAAGGGCGGCGCCGATTACACCTTCGATGCCACCGGCAACGTCAAGGTCATGCGCACGGCGCTGGAATCGGCCCACAAGGGCTGGGGCGAAAGCATCATCATCGGCGTGGCGCCGGCGGGGGCCGAGATCTCGACCCGTCCGTTCCAGCTGGTGACGGGCCGCTCCTGGCGCGGCACCGCCTTCGGCGGCGCGCGCGGGCGCACCGACGTGCCGAAGATCGTCGACTGGTACATGGACGGCAAGATCGAGATTGACCCGATGATCACCCACCAGCTGACTCTCAACGAGATCAACAAGGGATTCGACCTCATGCACGCGGGCAAGTCGATCCGCTCGGTCGTGGTCTATTGATCGTCACGCAAGCGGATGGTCCCGGCCATCCGCTTGCGCCCGAAGCCCCGCATGACTAGAAGCGGCGCGAAATCTTATCCGGAGATGCGCACATGGGCTTCAAGATGGGGATCGTCGGCCTGCCCAACGTCGGCAAGTCGACCCTGTTCAACGCGCTGACGCGCACCGCCGCGGCCCAGGCCGCCAACTTCCCGTTCTGCACCATCGAGCCGAACGTCGGCGACGTGGCGGTGCCCGACGCGCGGCTCGACAAGCTGGCGAGCATCGCCGGTTCCAAGCAGATCATCCCCACCCGGATGACCTTCGTCGACATCGCCGGCCTGGTGAAGGGCGCCTCCAAGGGCGAGGGCCTCGGCAACCAGTTCCTCGCCAACATCCGCGAATGCGACGCCATCGCCCATGTGCTGCGCTGCTTCGAGGATGGCGACATCACCCATGTCGAAGGCCGCGTCGACCCGGTCGCCGATGCCGAAACCATCGAGACAGAGCTGATGCTGGCTGACCTCGAGAGCATCGAGAAACGCCGCGCCAACCTGGTGCGCAAGCTCAAGGGCAACGACAAGGAAGCCCAGCAGCAGGACCGCCTCCTCGCCGCCGCCCAGGCCGCGCTCGAGAGTGGCAAGCCGGCCCGCACCGTCAAGGTCGATGCAGAGGACGCCCGCGCCTGGAAACTGCTGCAGCTGCTGACCACCAAGCCGGTGCTCTACGTCTGCAACGTCGCCGAGGCCGATGCCGCCGAGGGCAACGCCCTGTCGCAGAAAGTGGCCGAGATGGCCGCCGCCGAGGGCAATTCGCATGTCGTGATCTCGGCCCGCATCGAGGAGGAGATCAGCCAGCTCGACGACGAGGAGGCACAGATGTTCCTCGGCGAGATGGGCCTCACCGAGGCCGGTCTCGACCGTCTGATCCGCGCCGGTTATGCGCTGCTCCACCTCGAGACCTATTTCACCGTCGGCCCCAAGGAAGCCCGCGCCTGGACGATCCGCCAGGGCACGCTGGCGCCCCAGGCCGCCGGGGTGATACATGGCGACTTCGAAAAGGGTTTCATCCGCGCCGAGACCATCGCCTATGACGATTACGTCGCCCTGGGCGGCGAACAGGGCGCCAAGGAAGCCGGCAAGATGCGCTCCGAGGGCAAGAGCTATGTCGTCAAGGACGGCGACGTGATGCACTTCCTGTTCAACACCTGATCCCGGCGGTTCCCTTTGCCTCGGCCCGCGCCATGCGCTAGGCCGGGGCAGACAGCGCATATGGAGCACCGCCATGGCCGATACCGCCTTTCCCCCGATCACCGATACCGACTGGCCCGAGGCCGCGGCCGAACTGCGCGATGGCTTCGCGGGCCGGCTGAACGTCTACCGCACGATGGCGCATCATCCCGCGCTGCTGCGGGCCTGGGCACCGCTGCGCGGCCATGTCGTCATCGACAACGTGCTCGGCAAGCAGTTCAGCGAGGTGGTGATCCTGCGCACCGGGGTGAACCTCGGCTCGGACTACGAGTGGAACCACCACGTCTCGCGCGGGCGCGCCTGCGGCATGAGCGATGCACGCATCGCCTCGATCAAGGGCGCGCTGGCCGGGATGGCCCCGGAGGACGCGATACTGGCCAGCGCGGTCGACGAGCTGTTCACCGCGAAACGCCTCTCGCCCGCCACGCAGGAGGGACTGGTCAACCTGGTCGGGCGCGAGGGAATGTTCGACGTCCTGGCGACGGTCGGCTTCTATTCCACCCTCGGATACATCCTGAACAGTTGCGGCACCCCGCTCGACGACGACGTCGCGGCGGAACTGGCCGCGCGTCCACTGAACGCGACGTGACGTCGCGTCGGGTTGCCGACGGCCGGCTTTCCGGGCATTCAGAAACCGAACGGCCGTTTGCGGCCATCAAGGGGAGACCACAAGCATGATCATCGACGGACAGGCCGCCATCGTTACCGGCGGCGCATCGGGGCTGGGCGGGGCAACCGCCGAGATGCTGGCGAAGGCCGGCGCCAAGGTCACGATCTTCGACATGAACGCCGACCTGGGCGCGGCCAAGGCCAAGGAGATCGGCGGCGCCTTCCAGAAGGTGAACGTCACCGACGAGAGCGCCGTCGAAGAGGCCATCGCCGCCGCCGAGGGGCTGCATGGCAAGGCCCGCATCCTGGTCAACTGCGCCGGCATCGGCCCGCCGGCCAAGGTGATCGGCCGCGACGGCTCGGCCCTGCCGCTGAAGGACTTCGCCACCGTCATCAACGTGAACCTGCTCGGCAGCTTCAACGTGCTCTCCAAGTTCGCCGCCGCCCTGCACAAGGAAGAACCGGTCGGCGAAGAGCGCGGCGTCATCATCAACACCGCCTCGGTCGCCGCCTTCGACGGTCAGATCGGCCAGGCGGCCTATGCGGCCTCGAAGGGCGGCGTGGTGGGCATGACCCTGCCGATCGCCCGCGAATTCGCCCGCTGGGGCATCCGCGTGATGACCATCGCGCCGGGCCTGTTCCTGACCCCGCTGCTCGCCTCGCTGCCGAAGGAGGCACAGGAGTCGCTCGGTGCACAAGTGCCCTTCCCGAGCCGCCTCGGCGATCCGTCGGAATATGCCAAGATGGTGGCCGCCATCATCGACAACCCGATGCTGAACGGCGAGGTCATCCGGCTTGACGGCGCGATCCGGATGGCGCCCAAATAAGGCGATAGCAAACGGGAGGGCTGCAGATGGACTTCTTTGCCGCAGGATCGCGTCCGACGCTCAGGGCGAGTTCCGACTATTTCACCGGCACGGTCTGGCAGGACCCGATCGTCGAAGCGCCCGCCCCCGCAAGGGTGCGGGCCCTGCGGGTCGCCTTCGATCCCGGCGCGCGCACGGCCTGGCACACCCACCCGCTGGGACAGACGCTGCATGTACTCTCCGGCGCGGGCCTCTTCGGCCTGCGCAACGCGCCGCCGCGGGTGATCCGCGCCGGCGACACCATCTGGATCCCGCCAGGCGAAGAGCATTGGCACGGCGCCGGCCCGACCACGGGGATGGTGCATCTGGCGATCCAGGAAGCAGTCGACGGCAAGGCTGCCGACTGGCTCGAACAGGTCAGCGACGCAGATTACGCGCGCCCGCCCGCCTGAAGCTGGCCAGAGATCTCGCGGACAAGGGCGCCGCACCCCCAACTTCTCTTCTTCAAAAATATCTCCGGGGGGCCGCCCGAAGGGCGGTGGGGGCAGCGCCCCCAAACTGACGCTGGCCACCAGGCGTGGAAGCGGGGCCTCAGCTCTCCGCCTGCGCCGCCTTGCGCGCGCGACGGGCGGCGCGCATGGCCTGGACGCGGCGGCGGACGTGGTGCGGTGCCTCGGTGAAGCGGCCCTTGCGGCCAAGCCCCTTGGCCCGGAACATCTCCTGGCGTTCCTCCTCGGTGGTTTCCGGCCAGTCGGTTGCACCGATGAATCCCGCTTCGGCCAGCGCGCGACCGATGGCAGGGTGATCGAGTTCCCCGAAGGACAGCCGGTTCGAGGCCTGCTTGCCACGGGCACTGATCCATTCGGTGCGCAGCGCGTTGATCTCCAGCGGCGGCGCGCCGCAGAAATGGGTCACGTTCGACACCAGCAGGTTGTTCGCCGTCGACTGCCGCCGCATCACGATGGCCAGCGGCTGATCGGCGCGGCCGACGATGGCGAAGAGATGCACCGCCGACCCATCCGCCGCGATGATCCGCTTCGCCGCCTTGTAGCGAGCGATCTGCACCGAAATACTGTGTTGCTGGGGGTGGAAGGTCACGTAGCCCTCGGCGGCCAACAGCTCTTCCAGCCGCTCTTCGCCCAGCAGCCCGCCCTTGCGCAGGCCCAGCGCAGAACGCGAGATGTAGAGCCGCTCCGGCCCCTCCGGCGCGATGGACGTGGCAAAGCGGCGGTGGATAGCATCGCGGTAGCTCTGCGTCCCCGCGGTGATGCGGCCGAGGCCAAAGCCCTGGCCGGGTACCACCAGTTCCTCGACCCGCAGCGGTTCGGCGGCGATGCGGATCGGCAGGTCGCGCGCCATCAATCCGATGAACTCTTGATGATACTTGCGCACCGTCTCGCCGACCTTGGCGCGGCGCGGCATGAAGAGGATGCCGTCGAAATGCCCGGTGTCACGGTCGAGCGCCCAGAGCCTCGCGGTGCTTTCCACCAGGAAATGCCCGAAATGCGACCACAGGACACCACCCCAGAGCCAGCGGCCCGGCAGCCGATCCGTGACCTCGCCCGGCATGGCGGGGGCAGAGTTCAGCGGGCGGTACTTTCGCCAGAGCACGCCATGGGCGCAATAGCTGCCATCGGCCGCCAGAACCCCGGCCGGCTGGACGAAACCCGGCGCATCGGGGGGTACCACCACCGCCTCGCGCAGGGTGACGATCTCTTCCGACCAGCCGCCCTCGGGCAGGGGTTGGCCCTCCGGACCAGGGGAGTCGGCGCGCGCCAAGGCCTAGCGCGGGCTGCGCTTGGCGAGGATGCGTTGCAGCGTGCGGCGGTGCATGTTCAGCCGCCGCGCCGTCTCGCTCACGTTGCGGTCGCAAAGCTCGTAGACCCGCTGGATATGCTCCCAGCGGACCCGGTCGGCGCTCATCGGGTTCTCGGGCGGGGGCGGCAGGGCATCGGTGCGGGCCAGCAGGGCGTTGGTGATGTCGGTCGCATCCGCGGGCTTGGACAGGTAGTCGGTCGCGCCGACCTTGACCGCCGCCACCGCCGTGGCGATGGCGCCATAGCCGGTCAGCACCACGATACGGCAGTCGGGCCGCTTCTCGCGCAGCACCTCGACCACGTCGAGACCGTTGCCGTCCTCGAGCCGCAAGTCGACCACCGCATAGGCCGGCGGGCGGGCCGTGGCGACCGCGCGCCCGGCGGCGACCGAACCGGCCATCTCGATCTCGAAACCACGCTTTTCCATGGCCTTGGCGAGACGGCGCAGGAAGGGCTCGTCATCGTCTACCAACAAGAGCGACTTGTCTGGCCCCAAGTCGGCCTGTGACCCGTCCGCCATTCCCGTTCCTCCTGTCCCGAGTTGTGTCAAGTATGGCCAGCGGCGCCTGAAAGGTCAAACGCCGTTGCACCTTCAGCTTTTGTCGAGGAAGCAGGCAGCGCGCTTGGCCACGGCCTCGGCGCTTTCCTCGTGGCGGAAGTAGTCGACGAACCCGTAGCCCGGCAGCACGAGATAGCTGAAGGTCGAGTGGTCGACGGCATAGAACTCACCCTGTTCGGGATGCGCCTTGTAATAGGTGCGGTAGGCCTGGCTGGCGGCCTTGACCTGCTCGGGCGAACCGGTGAGGCCGATCGCCTTGTCATGGATGTTGGCGGCAAAATCGCCGACCACCTCGGGCGTGTCGCGCTCCGGATCGATCGAGATGAAGACCGGGGTCACCGACTTGCCCTGTTCGGCAAGCAGGTCGACCGCATCGGCGTTGCGCGACATGTCGAGCGGGCAGACATCCGGGCAGAAGGTATAGCCGAAGTAGATCAGCGAAGGCTCGGTGATGACCTGCTTGTCGGTCACCGTCTCGCCCTTGGCATTGAGCAGCTCGAAGGGCCCGCCGATCTGGCCGGCACCGCCGGCGATCTGGCTGGTGCGGCACTGGGCATAGCGGTCATCGTCGGACTTGAACACCGTGAGCAGCCAAAGCACGACTACGAGCACGGTCAGGGCTCCCGAGGCGAGGTAGACATAGAGCGGGCGCATCGGCCAGTCCCCCTGTTCTTCTATGCGGTTGATCGGATCTGCGCGCAGACCTATCAAGAGTTTCATCAGGCGCAAGGCGCGAAAGGTCACAATGTTGTCGTCTGGCACCTTCAACCCCTACGGGCAGGAACGCAGCACCTGGATCCGTCTGCGCACGCTTATCCTGCTGCGCTGGGTGGCCATCGCCGGGCAGCTCGCGGCGCTTGCGGTGGCGCAGGTGGTTTACGGGCTTCGGCTGGAGGTGGGGCTGTGCTATCTCGCGGTTGGCGCCTCGGTGATCGGCAATCTCATCGCGATCTTCGTGTTTCCGCAGAACAAGCGGCTGACGGAATCCGAGAACCTGCTCATGGTGATGTTCGACCTGCTGCAGCTGGGTTTCCTGCTGTATCTGACCGGCGGGCTACACAATCCCTTTGCCATGCTGCTGCTGGCGCCGGTGACGATCTCTGCCAACGTGCTGGGGCTGCGTTCGACCCTGCTGGTGGGCGGGGCGGCGATCCTGCTGGTGACGGTGCTGGCGAGCAACCATATGCCGCTGATGCTGGAAGACGGCACGATCCTCAAGCTGCCGCAGCTCTTCGTCTTCGGGAACTGGGTGGCGATTACCATCGCCGTGCTGTTCATGGGAGCCTATTCGCGGCGCGTGAGCTCGGAAATCCAGTCGATGACCGAGGCGCTGGCGGCGACACAGATGGCACTGGCGCGCGAGCAGAAGCTGACCGACCTCGGTGGCGTGGTGGCGGCGGCAGCGCACGAGCTGGGCACGCCGCTGGCGACGATCAAGTTGACCAGCGCCGAGCTTTACGAAGAGCTGGAGGACCGGCCCGAACTCCAGGAGGACGCTGCGCTGATCAGGCAGCAGGCCGACCGCTGCCGCGACATCCTGCGCGACATGGGGCGCGCCGGAAAGGACGACCTGCACCTGCGCCAGGCGCCGCTGAGCGCGGTTCTGGCCGAGGCCGCCGAGCCGCACCTGGGGCGCGGCAAGGCGATCCATTTCGCCGAGATGCCGGACAGGGAGGCGTCGGCGGTGCCTTCGATCCTGCGCAAGCCCGAGGTGATCCACGGGCTGCGCAACCTGGTGCAGAACGCGGTGGACTTCGCGCGGGCCAATGTCTGGATCGAGTCGGCATGGACAGACGAGCGGATCTCGGTGCGGATCCTCGATGACGGGCGCGGCTTTCCGCCGCATCTGATCGGACGGATCGGCGATCCCTTCGTGCGTCGCCGCCGCAGCGAGAGCGACCGGCGCTCGCGGCCAGAATACGAAGGCATGGGACTCGGCCTGTTCATCGCCAAGACGCTGCTGGAGCGCACCGGGGCAGAACTAAGCTTTGCCAACGGACCCGACCGAACCGAGCTTGACACCGACGCCGGCCCCCGGATCGGTGCGGTGGTCGAGGTCTCATGGCCGCGCGCCAAGATCGATGCCCAGCACAAGGACAACGCCGTGCCGCTGGGGGCAAACCAGCCGATCCGAATCTGACCGGCCCCTCGCGGACGTTAAGCCTGCATTAACCAATGTCCGAAAATATGCCGGCATGATCCGGCAACGAGGGATATTCGGGTGATGATGGCAGCGCAGTTGCAGGACTGGGTCCTGATCGGGGGGGCAAGCCTGCTGGCGGCGTTGATCGCGGTCTGTGTTCTCATGCCCGGACTTGCGCGGCGCAACCGAGGGCCTGGCCCGCTGGGAGATACCGCAGTCTGGCTGTTCGACGGCAACGACCTGCTCGACCTGTCCGACCGTGCGCGGATCCTGTTCGACGGCGATGCCCAGCGCCCCGACTGGGCCAGCCTCTGCAACTGGCTGCGGCGGCAGTTTCCCGGTGTTCCCAGTGAACAGACCCTGATCCGCAACGCCATGCGGATCAGCGTGCCCTCGGTCGGACCGGACGATGACACCGAACTGATCTGCGAATGGCTGAACGGCATCATCCGGGTCGAACTCAGCGAAGGCGGTGCAGCGCCGGGCGGCAATGGGTTACTGCTCGCCCAGCGGCAGGAACTGGCGACCCTGCGCGGTGCGGTGGAGCATTCTCCCTTTCCGATCTGGCAGGTGACCGAGGAAGGGCAGGTGCGCTGGACAAACCCGGCCTATGCCCGTCTCGACCGGCAAAAGGGGCCGGATCAGAGCCGCCCGCTGTTTCCCCTGCTCGTCGCGGCCGGGTCGGGCAAGCGGCGGCTGCCGGTGGTGACGCCCGAGGATGGCGCCAAGCGCTGGTTCGACGTGTCGGTGGTGACCGAGGGCGCAGGCGCGCTGTGCTATGCCATCGACGCCGACGCCATGGTCGAAGCCGAGGACGCCCAGCGCCAGTTCGTGCAGACGCTGGCGAAGACCTTCGCGCAGCTGTCGATCGGTCTGGCGATCTTCGATAGAAACCGGCAGCTTGCCCTCTTCAACCCGGCCCTTGTCGACCTGACCGGGCTTTCGCCCGAGTTCCTGACCCTGCGGCCCAACATGCTGTCGTTCTTCGACCACCTGCGTGACCGCAAGATGATGCCCGAGCCGAAGAACTACAGCAGCTGGCGGCACCGGATGGCCGACCTCGTCGCCGCCGCCTCGGACGGGCGCTACCACGAGACCTGGTCGCTGCCCTCGGGTTCTGTCTACTCGGTGAGCGGGCGACCGCATCCCGACGGGGCAATTGCCTTTCTCTTCGAGGATATCACCGCCGAGATCACGCTGACCCGGCGCTTCAGGTCCGACCTGGAAATGGGCCAGTGCATTCTCGACAGGCTGGACCATGCCATTGCCGTCTTTGCCGCCGACGGCAGCCTGACCGTCACCAACGCTGCCTATCGCGAGCTCTGGTCGGTGGACCCCGATAACAGCTTTGCGCAGATCTCGGTGATCGAGGCGACACGGACCTGGCAGAAGCAGTGCAAGGCCAGCCCGCTCTGGGGCGAGATCCGCGATTTTGTCGGCCTTCGCGAGAACCGCACGGACTGGTGGGCAGATGTCCAGTTGACCAGCGGCGAACCGGTCTCCTGCCGGATCATTCCGCTGCAGAAGGGCGCGACGATGGTGTCGTTCCAGCGGCTGGCGCGGGCCTCGACACCGCTGCGCAACGACCGGGCCACCGCCGCGGGCGCACACGGCTGATCCCGCTTGCGGCGGGTTCGGGGCGAGGCCATTGTAGCCGGATGGTCGATGCCCCGCTTACCCTTGCACTTCCCTCGCCCGAGGCCACCGGGCGCCTTGCCGAACGGCTCGGCGTGCGCCTGCATCCGGGCGATACGCTGCTGTTCGAGGGGCCGATCGGCGCCGGCAAGACGCATTTCTGCCGCCACCTGATCCGTGCCTTGCTGGAGCATGACGAGGACATCCCCTCGCCAACCTTCACGCTGGTGCAGAGCTATGACAGCCCGGCGGGCGAGATCTGGCACGCCGACCTTTACCGGCTGGGAGACGTGAGCGAGCTGGTCGAGCTGGGTTTGGACGAGGCTTTCGAGACCGCGATCTGCCTGGTGGAATGGCCCGACCGGCTGGGCGTGATGACGCCGCTCTCGGCGTTGACGATCAGCCTTGCGCCCGACGCGATGCTGGAGGACACCCGGCGCATCACCTTCACCTGGAGCGATCCGAAATGGGCCGCACGACTGGAATTCCTGCAAGATGACTGACCGAAAGACCCTGGCCGACGCCTTCCTTTCCACCACCGTCATGGCCGGGGCCAACCGGGGACCGCTGGCCGGCGATGCATCGAACCGCCGCTACGAACGGTTGCGCGATGGCACGGGGCGAACAGCGGTATTGATGGACGCGCCGCCGGAGAAGGGCGAGGACGTGCGCCCCTTCGTGCGCATCGCGCGGCACCTGCACGGGCTGGGGTTGAGCGCACCGGAGATTCTGGCCGAGGATCCCACCAACGGCTTCCTGCTGATCGAGGACCTTGGCGACGACCTCTACTCGCGGGTGATCCCGCGCGATCCGTCGGTCGAGGCGGAGCTTTACCGCGCCGCGACCGAGGTTCTGGTAGTACTGGCCGATGCACCGATGCCCGCGCTTGCGCCCTATGGGCCCGAGCGGATGACCGAGATGGCCTGCCTGGCCTTCAGCAAGTATCGCGACCCGGTGGTGGGGCAGGACGCGACGGCGCAGTCGGAATTCGCGGCGCGGTTCCGCGAGATCATGGAGCGGACGACGGGCGGCAAGCCCGTGCTGGCGCAGCGCGATTACCACGCCGACAACCTGCTATGGCTGCCCGAACGGGAGGGCGCGGCGCGGGTCGGGCTGCTCGACTTCCAGGACGCGATGGCGGGGCATCCGGCCTATGACCTTGTCTCGCTTTTGCAGGACGTGCGGCGCGATGTTTCGCCGGAGGTCGAGGCCGAGATGCTGGCGCATTACATCGCCCGCACCGGAGCGGACGAAACCGCCTTCCGCACCGCCTACATGGTGCTGGGTGCCCAGCGCAATCTGAGGATCCTGGGCGTGTTCGGGCGGCTGGGGCTCGATTACGGCAAACCGCATTACGTCGACATGATCCCCAAGGTCTGGGCCCATGTGATGCGCGACCTCGACCATTCGGCGCTGGAGCCGGTCGCCGATCTGCTGCGGGCCAGCCTGCCCGCGCCGACGCCCGAGGTGCTGGCAAAGTTGAAGCGCGCATGACCCTGCCGGTGCTGATGTTCGCCGCGGGCTTCGGGACGCGCATGGGCGCGCTGACCCGCGAACGGCCCAAGCCGCTGATCGAGGTCGCCGGGCGGCCGCTGATCGACCACGCGCTGGACCTCGTGCAGGGTATCGGGGCCACGCAGATCGTGGCGAACGCGCATTACAAGGCCGGGATGCTGGCGGCTCACCTGGAACCAAGGGGTGTGGCGATCTCGCAGGAGGTGCCCGATATCCTCGAAACCGGCGGCGGGTTGAAGGCGGCGCTGCCGTTGCTGGGTGACGACACGGTGATAACGCTCAACACCGACGCGATCTGGAAGGGGCCGAACCCGCTGGCGCAGCTGCTGGCGCAATGGGACCCGGCGCGGATGGACGCGCTGCTGATCTGCGTGCCGGTGGCGCGGACGGTGGGGCGCGAGAAGGGGGGCGACTTCTGTCTCGATGCAGAAGGCCGGATCTCGCGCAGTGGCGACTACGTCTATGGCGGCGCGCAGGTGATCGCGACCGCCGAGGTGGCGGGGCATGAGGGGCGGGTATTCTCGATGAACGAGGTCTGGGACAGGATCGCGGCGCGTGGGCGGTTGTTCGGTGCCGTCTACTCGGGGCGTTGGTGCGACGTTGGGCATCCCGAGGGCATCCGGATCGCCGAAAACCTGTTGTCAGAGCCTGATGTTTGAACCGACCGACAAACCGCGCGTCTTCGCGCTGCCCTCGGGCGCCGACTTTCCGGCAGAGCTGTTGGCGGGGCTCGACGCGCGGCTGGCCGGGCAGCCGCCCGAAGCGGCTGCCCGGGTTCACCTGATCGTCAACACCCAGCGGATGGCGCGGCGGATAAGGGCGCTGCAGGACGCCGGTCCGCCGAGGCTGTTGCCGCTGCTGTCGCTCATCACCGACCTCTCGGCGCTGGCCCCGACCATGCCGGTGCCCGAAGCCAATTCCGGCCTGCGCCGCCGGCTGCAACTGGCGCAACTGGTCTCGCTGCTGCTCGACCGGCAGCCGGATCTGGCGGCGCGGGCCTCGATCTATGACCTCGCCGACAGCCTCGCCGGGCTGATGGACGAGATGGCCGAGGAGGGCGTCGCGCCGGGCACGTTGCACGGGCTCGACGTGGCCGACATGTCGGGCCATTGGGCGCGGGCGCTGACCTTCATCGGAATCGCCGAGGGCTATGCCGAAGCGGATGGCGCGCTCGATCCGGCGCGGGTGCAGCGGCAGGCGGTCGAGGCGCTGATCGAACGCTGGGCGGTTGATCCGCCGCGGCATCCGGTGGTGATTGCCGGTTCGACCGGGTCGCGGGGCACGACGCTGATGTTGATGGAGGCCGTCGCGCGGCTGCCGCAGGGCGCGGTGATCCTGCCGGGCTTTGACATTGACCAGCCGGGCACCGTCTGGGCCGACCTGTTGCGCACCAGCGGGGCCGAGGATCACCCGCAATACCGTTTCGCGCACCTGATGGACCGGCTGGACCTGACCCCCGGCGATATCGCCGGCTGGACCGATACACCGCCGCCTGCGCCGGCGCGCAACCGGCTGGTCTCGCTTGCGCTGCGGCCCGCGCCCTTCACCGATGCCTGGCTGGACGAAGGCCCACGGCTTGGCGATCTGGGCGCGGCGACCGGGGCGATGACGCTGGTCGAGGCGCCGGACCCGAGGAGCGAGGCGTTGGCCATCGCCCTGCGACTGCGTGAAGCGGCGGAAACCGGGCAGACGGCGGCGCTGATAACCCCGGACCGGATGCTGACGCGGCGGGTCACAGCCGCGCTCGACCGCTGGGGGATCGTGCCCGACGACAGCGCCGGGATGCCGCTGCACCTCTCGCCGCCGGGCCGCTTCCTGCGCCATGTCGCGGCACTGTTCTGCGAACGCCTGACGGCCGAGGCGCTGATCACCCTGCTGAAGCATCCGCTATGCCATTCGGGGCCGGAACGGAACCAGCACTTGGTGAACAGCCGGAATCTGGAACTTCACCTGCGCCGTCATGGCCCGGCGTTTCCCGATGGGCCGAGCCTGGCGGCCTATGCCCACACGCTGGAGACACCGCCCGCTGCCTGGCTCGACTGGCTTGCGGCCGGTTTCTTCACACAGCCGGTTTCCGGCGAACTGGCGCTGACCGACTGGGTTGCGCGGCTGCGGCAACTGGCCGAACTGCTGGCGGCAGGCAGCTCCGGCCCCGGCTCGGGCGGGCTCTGGGAACAGGCCGCCGGGCGCGAGGTGCTGAAGACGCTGACTGCTTTGGAAACCGAAGCGGCGCACGGCGGCGCAATGGCGGCGCGCGACTTCTCCGACCTGCTGGGGGCGCTGCTGCAAGCGGGCGAAGAGGTCCGCGACCGCGACAAGCCGCATCCCGGCATCCTGATTTGGGGCACGCTGGAGGCCCGGGTGCAGGGCGCCGAGCTGCTGATCCTCGGTGGGCTGAACGATGGTTCCTGGCCCGAGGTGGCACGGCCCGACCCCTGGCTGAACCGGGCGCTGCGCCTGCAAGCCGGGCTGTTGCTGCCGGAGCGGCGGATCGGGCTTTCGGCGCATGACTTCCAGCAGGCCATCGCCGCGCCCGAGGTCTGGCTGACGCGGGCGATCCGGTCGGACGACGCCGAAACCGTGCCCTCGCGCTGGCTGAACCGGCTGACCAACCTGCTCGACGGGCTGCCGGGTACCGGGAAAGAGGCGCTGGCCGGGATGCGGCAGCGCGGCAAGCACTGGCTCGACCTCGCCGAGGCGGCGGAAGAGGCGCCCCGGATCGAGGGCGCGCGGCGCCCGTCGCCGCGCCCGCCGGTCGAGGCGCGGCCGAGGCGGTTGTCGATCACCGAGATCAAGACGCTGATCCGCGACCCCTATGCCATCTATGCCCGCCACGTCCTGCGGCTGAACCCGCTCGACCCGCTGGCAATGGAACCCGACGCGGCACTGCGGGGGAACGTGGTGCATGACATCCTCGAGGCCTTCATCAAGGAAGTGCGCGATGATGCTGGCCTGCTGACGGCCGAGCGGTTGCTCGACCATTGCGCGCGGGTGCTCGAGTCCGATGTGCCCTGGCCCGCCGCGCGGCGGCTGTGGCTGGCCCGGTTGCGGCGGATTGCCGGTGATTTCGTCGCGGCGGAACAGGGGCGGCAAGCTCTGGCGCGACCCGAACATCTGGAGATCAAGGTGCGCGTGCCGCTGCCGGGGGTGGATTTTATGCTTACCGGGCGCGCCGACCGGATCGACGTCGACGCCGAGGGCAATCTGCTGATCTACGACTACAAGACGGGGCATGTGCCCACCGCGAAGGAACAGAAGCATTTCGACAAGCAATTGCTGATCGAGGCGGCGCTGGCCGAACGCGGGCTGTTCCCCGAGATCCCGGCTGCCCCGGTGGCAGCGGCGCTGTTCCTCGGCATCGGCAGCAGCCTGTCGGAACAACCCGCGCCATTGGACGAAGAGAGCGCGACCGAGGTGCTGGCCAAGCTGGTGCTGCTGATCCGCCAGTATCACCGGGCCGAGCAGGGGTTCACCGCGCGGCGGATGCTGTTCAAAGACAGCGACCGGGGGAACTATGACCACCTCGCGCGCTTCGGGGAATGGGACGCCAGCGACGAGGCAGCGCCGGAGGTGCTGAAATGAAGCGTGACGCGGCAACCGAAGCGCAGGTGCGCGCGGCGCGGCCCGATGCCTCGACCTGGCTGGCGGCGAATGCGGGGTCGGGGAAGACCCGCGTGCTGACCGACCGGGTGGCGCGGCTGCTGCTTGACGGGGTCGAGCCGCAGAACATCCTCTGCCTGACCTATACCAAGGCGGCTGCGAGCGAGATGCAGAACCGACTGTTCCGGCGGCTGGGGCAGTGGACCATGCTCGACGATGCCGGGCTGGCTCAAGAATTGGACGTCCTGGGCGTGGAGGGTGCGCTGACACCCGACCGGATGCGCCATGCCCGCACGCTGTTTGCCCGCGCCATCGAGGCGCCGGGTGGGCTGAAGATCCAGACCATCCACTCGTTCTGCTCCTCGCTGCTGCGGCGCTTCCCGCTCGAGGCCGGGGTCAGCCCGCAATTCGCCGAGATGGAAGACCGCGCGGCAAAGCTGCTGGTCGGGCAGATCGTCGAGGCCATGGCCGATGGGCCGCAACGCCCGCTGCTTGACGCGCTTGCCGCGCATGTCTCGGACGCGCGGCTGGAGGAGTTGCTGGGCGCGGTGCTGAAGCACCGGCTCGAACTGTCGCGCCCCCGCGACGAGGCCGCTTTGTGCCGTCTCTTCGGGTTGGAGCCTGGCATGGACGAGGCAACGCTGCTGGCCGAGGTCTTCGACCGTGACGATCTGCGCAGCATCGCAGCGCTGGCGCAGGCGATGGCGGCGGGGTCATCGACCGACCAGAAGAATGCCGCAAAGCTCGCGCTGGTCAAGACGGCGGACCTTGCCGCTCTGGAGCTGCTCGAAGGCGTCTTCCTGACCGGCGCGAAGGCAAAAGAGCCGTTTTCGGCCAAGATAGGCTCTGTTCCTACCAAGGCGACGGCCAAGGCCCATGCCGCGCTGGTGGCCGATATCGAACCGCTGATGCTGCGCGTCGAGGCCGCGCGCCCGCTGCGCGCCGCGCTTGCCGCCCTGCGCAAGGCACAGGCGCTGCACGCCTTCGCCGCCGCCTTCCTGCCAGAATATGAACGCCAGAAACAGCTGCGCGGGCTGCTCGACTTCGACGACCTGATCCTGAAGGCGCGGCAGTTGCTCAACGACCGCTCGGTGGCTGCCTGGGTGCTCTACCGGCTTGACGGCGGCATCGACCATATCCTGGTGGACGAGGCGCAGGACACCAGCCCCGACCAATGGGACGTGGTCGAGAAACTGGCGCAGGAATTCACCACGGGCGAGGGGGCAAGGGCGGATGTAAGGCGCACGATCTTCGTGGTCGGCGACAAGAAGCAGTCGATCTATTCCTTCCAGGGTGCCGACCCCGGCGCCTTCGACCGGATGCAGGCCGAGTTCGGGCGGCGGCTGCAGGCGACCGGCGAAACCCTGTTCGACCTGACGCTAGAATATTCCTTCCGGTCTGCCGAGGCGATCCTGCGGCTGGTGGACAACGTTTTTGCCGGCAAGGAACAGGCCGGTTTCCCGGCGGGCGGGCGGCACCGGGCCTTCCATTCCGACCTGCCGGGGCGGGTGGACCTCTGGCCGGTGATCGCCAAGACAGACGAGGAGGAACGGCCCGACTGGACCGATCCCGTCGATCGGCCCGGTGCGCAGCATCACGAGGTGGTGCTGGCGCGGCAGGTGGCCCAAGCGATCCGCGGGATGATCGACGGCAATGACACCATACCCGACCGCGACAAGGGCGGGCTGTTCCGACGTCCGGTGCGCCCCGGCGACGTGCTGGTGCTGGTGCAGCGCCGTTCGACCCTGTTTGCCGAGATCATAAGGGCCTGCAAGGCGGCGGGGCTGCCGATTGCCGGGGCCGACCGGCTCAAGGTGGGGGCCGAGCTGGCGGTCAAGGATCTCGCCGCGCTGCTCCGTTTCCTCGCCACGCCCGAGGACGACCTCTCGCTGGCGGCTGCGCTGCGCTCGCCGCTGTTCGGCTGGAGCGAACAGCAGCTCTTCGACCTCGCGCACCGGCGCGGGCCGGGGCGGTTCCTGTGGAACGCG
Organism: Seohaeicola zhoushanensis; assembly: GCF_014656415.1. Classification (GTDB taxonomy): domain Bacteria; phylum Pseudomonadota; class Alphaproteobacteria; order Rhodobacterales; family Rhodobacteraceae; genus Seohaeicola_A; species Seohaeicola_A zhoushanensis. The sequence continues at coordinate 370,345 of NZ_BNCJ01000001.1, forward strand.
CTTTACGACCGCAGGGCCGAGTTCGAGACGACGGTCGCCATTCTGACCGACCTGCGCGGCAATGCCGACTTCTTGCGCCCCTTCGACCTGATCGAACGGATCCTGACCCGGCACGGCGGGCGCAAGGCTTTGCTGGGCCGACTGGGCAGCGAGGCCGAGGACGGGATCAACGCGTTGCTGGCGCAGGCGCTGGCCTATGAGTCCTCCTCGGTGCCCAGCCTGACCGGCTTCCTGGTCTGGATGGAAACCGACGATCTCGAGATCAAGCGCCAGCTGGGATCGGCGGGCGACATGATCCGGGTGATGACGGTGCATGGCTCGAAGGGGCTTGAGGCGCCCATCGTGATCCTGCCGGACACCGCCAACCGCAAGATCGATCCGCGCGGCGACCTGGTCGAGGTCGATGGCATGCCGCTCTGGCGCGTGCCCGCCGATGCGATGCCCCCGGCGATGGCCGAGGCCCGCGCCGCGTTGGTGGAGCGCGAGGCGGAAGAACGGCTGCGGCTGCTCTATGTGGCTCTGACACGGGCCGAAAAGTGGCTGATCGTCTGCGCGGCGGGCGAGACCGGGGCAAGCTGGTACGACCTGGTCGAGGCCGGAATGCGCGCCTCGGGAGCGGTCGAGGCGGAGCAACCCTTCGGCCTGGGCCTCTCGCTCGTCGAGGATGACTGGTGGGATCTGCCGCTGCGCGAACCCGAGCGGGTGGAACGCGCGAAGGTCGCCCTACCGGAGGTGTTCGAGCGCCCGGCAGCAGTCCCGGCGGCGCTGCCCGAAACGCTGAGCCCCTCTGACCTGGGCGGGGCCAAGGCGCTGCCCGGGGCGGATGGTGACGAGACCGAGGCGGCAAAGCTGCGCGGCACGCGCATTCACCGGCTGCTGGAGCATCTTCCGACGGTCGATGCGGCGGAACGCGGGGCCCTGGCCGAAGTGCTGCTCGCCTGCGCGACGGATGACGAACGCGCCTTTGCTCTGGCCGAGGCCACGGCGGCGCTCGATCATCCCGAACTCTCCCATCTCTGGGGCGCGGAGGTGCTGGTCGAGGTGCCGGTGACCGCGAGCATAGGCAACCGGCGCATCCACGGCGTGATCGACAGGCTGCTGATCGGCGAGGATTCGATCCTGGCGGTCGACATCAAGACCAACGGAACCGTCCCGGCTCGCGCCGAGGACTGCCCGGAAGCGATCCTGCGGCAGATGGGCGCCTATGCGGCGGCGCTGGCGCAGATCTGGCCGCGGCGCAGGATCGAGACGGCGGTGCTCTGGACCCGCGCCGCTTCCTTGATGCCCCTTCCGCACGATCTTGTGACAGAAACCCTGGGGCGCACCCAAGATCTTGACCTCGGGGCTTCTGCTACCTAGGTTTCCGAACCTGACACATCCCTCCAGGAGACCCCGCATGTCGACCGTTGCCGTGACCGACGCCACCTTCGATGCCGAAGTGAAGAATTCCGATATCCCCGTCGTGGTGGATTTCTGGGCCGAATGGTGCGGCCCCTGCAAGCAGATCGGCCCCGCGCTGGAGGAGCTTGCCAAGGAATACGAAGGCAAGATCAAGGTTGCCAAGGTCGACGTCGACAGCAACCCGAACTCGGCCGCCGCCATGGGCGTGCGCGGCATTCCGGCGCTTTTCATCTTCAAGGACGGGCAGGTTGTGAGCAACCGCGCCGGCGCCGCGCCGAAAGCGGCCCTGCAGAACTGGATCGACTCGTCGATCTGATCCGGACGGCAACCCTGGGTTACGGCGCTCCTACGGGGCGCCGTTTCCATTTGCCCTCCATGCCACCGCGTAAGAGCCCGCCCTTGTGCCGCGCACGGCGGTTGGCCATATACCCTTGAAGCAAAACGCGGAGGATGCATGAGCACGCAGGACTTTCCCGGCTGGCACGGCACCACGATCATCGGAGTCCGCAAGGGCGGCGAGGTGGTGATTGCCGGCGATGGCCAGGTCTCGCTGGGCCAGACCGTGATCAAGGGCACCGCCCGCAAGGTTCGCCGGCTGACGCCGGGCGGGCAGGATGTTGTTTGCGGCTTTGCCGGGTCGACCGCCGACGCCTTCACGCTGCTGGAACGGCTGGAGAAGAAGCTCGAGGCGACACCGGGCCAGCTGCAGCGTGCCTGCGTCGAGCTGGCGAAGGACTGGCGCACGGACAAATACCTGCAAAAGCTCGAGGCGATGCTGATCGTGTCGGACGGGCGCGACCTGCTGGTGATCACCGGTGCCGGCGACGTGCTGGAGCCGGAACATGACGTCACCGCCATCGGCTCGGGAGGAAATTACGCCCTGGCGGCAGCCCGGGCACTGATGGACAGCGACAAGAGCGCCGAGGAGATCGCCCGCAAGGCAATGGCGATCGCGGCCGATATCTGCGTCTATACCAACGGCAAACTGACGGTGGAAACGATCCGTGGCTGAGCCACCGGCGGAGATCGGCACCGACGATATCCGCGCCGCGGTGGCCAGCGGGCTGCTGAGCGAACGGCAGGCGGCGGCGCTGACCGCGCTGGCGCACAGCCGCCGCGGCGCGCGCGAGGATCTGGCGGCGGGCGACGAACCCTTCGAGCTGTTTCGCGGGTTCAACGAGATCTTCATCATGGTGGGCCTGTCGATCCTGGCGGCCGGCTGGATCGGGATCGCGGCCTGGTGGGTCTACGACGACCTGACCGTGTGGAAGTCCTCGCTGGTAACGATCTGTTCGATCACCGCCGCGTTGATCTGGCTGCTATCCGAGTATTTCATCCGCATCCGGCGGATGGTCGGGCCGGCGATCCTGCTGACCATCTTCTTTGCCGCCAATGCCGTCTTCGGGCTGGCGCAGTGGCACGCTCAGGTCTTCATGCTGGCGCAGGAGGATTATTCCAGCCTGATCCTGCCAGGATTCCTTGCCGTGGCGGCGACAGGTGTTTTCTGGCTGCGCTTCAAGGTGCCCTTTGCGATGGCGCTGATCGCGCTGGGGCTGTTCGCAACCGCTTTGCTGATTGCCGCGACCAGTGCGGGCAAACCGCAATCGGTCACCGAACTCTTCGTGCTGTCCGGCCAAGGCGGCTTCGCCTGGGTGACGCTGGCGCTTGGTCTTGCAACCTTCGTGGTGGCAATGCTGTTTGACGGCAGCGATCCGCATCGGGTGACGCGGCGGGCGGCGCAGGGGTTCTGGCTGCACCTCGTCGCGGCGCCGATGATCATCAACACGGTGGCGCTCTCGCTGCTCGATCGCGGCACGGTGGCGGCTCAATGGCAGATCCTGGCAATGATGGTGCTGTTCGCCGTGGTCGCGGTGGTGATCGACCGCCGCTCGTTCCTGCTGGCGGCGATCAGCTATGTCGTTTCGGTCATCGTGGCGCTGAACCCGCTGACCGAGGATATCGCCTTTGCCGCGCTGATCCTGGCGCTCGGGCTGTTCCTTGTCCTTCTCGGTGCCTTCTGGGCCCGCATTCGTGGCGCGCTGGTCGCCGTCCTGCCGCTGGGCGGGCTGCGCCGCCGCCTTCCCCCCATTCACTAGAGGTTTCCCATGACCGATCTGACCCCCCGTGAAATCGTGAGCGAACTCGACCGCTACATCATCGGCCAGAAGGACGCCAAGCGCGCCGTGGCCGTGGCGCTGCGCAACCGCTGGCGGCGCAAGCAGCTGGCGGATGACCTGCGCGACGAGGTCTACCCGAAGAACATCCTGATGATCGGGCCCACCGGCGTCGGCAAGACCGAGATCAGCCGCCGCCTGGCCAAGCTGGCGCGGGCGCCCTTCATCAAGGTCGAGGCGACCAAGTTCACCGAGGTGGGCTATGTCGGGCGGGACGTCGAGCAGATCGTGCGCGACCTCGTCGACAGCGCCATCGTCCAGACCCGCGAGCACATGCGCGAGGACGTGAAGGCGGCGGCGCGCAAGGCGGCGGAAGAGCGGGTGATCACCGCGATTGCGGGCGAGGACGCGCGCGAGGGCACGCGCGAGATGTTCCGCAAGAAGCTGATGGCGGGCGAGCTGGACGATACGGTGATCGAGCTGGACCTGGCCGATACGTCGAACCCGATGGCGATGTTCGACATCCCGGGCCAGCCGGGCGGCAACATGGGGATGATGAACCTCGGCGACCTGCTGGGCAAGGCGATGGGCGGGCGCAAGATGCGGCGGCGGATGACGGTGGCCGAGAGCTATGACTTGCTGATGGGGGAAGAGGCGGACAAGCTGCTCGACGACGAGACGGTGACGAAGAGTGCACTGGAGGCGGTGGAGCAGAACGGGATCGTCTTCCTGGACGAGATCGACAAGGTCTGCGCGCGGGCCGAGACGCGGGGGGCGGATGTGAGCCGCGAGGGGGTGCAGCGCGACCTGCTTCCGCTGATCGAGGGCACGACCGTTTCAACCAAGCATGGGCCGGTGAAGACGGATCATATCCTGTTCATCGCAAGCGGCGCGTTTCATATCGCCAAGCCGTCGGACCTTTTGCCGGAACTTCAGGGGCGGCTGCCGATCCGGGTGGAGCTGCGGGCGCTGACGGAGGAGGATTTCGTGCGGATCCTGACCGAGACGGATAACGCGCTGACCCGGCAGTATACGGCGCTGATGGGGACCGAGGAGGTCACGGTCAGCTTTACCGAGGACGGGATCGCGGCGCTGGCGCGGATTGCGGCGGAGGTGAACCGGTCGGTGGAGAATATCGGGGCTCGGCGGCTTTACACGGTGATGGAGCGGGTCTTCGAGGAGCTGTCCTTCTCGGCGCCGGATCGGTCGGGCGAGACGGTGGTCGTGGATGCGGCTTTCGTGGACAAGAACCTGGGCGAGCTGGTCGCGAAATCGGACCTCAGCCGCTACGTCCTGTAGGGCGTTTTCAGGTGTCCCAGCTAGGACGGGGGGTCAAGCCATTGATTTCCCTATATATACCTCGGGAGTGAATCCAGGACATTGCCAGGACGGGCTGAAATCCGACCTGGCGGAGCCTAGCGACCGCGTTTGAGGTAGACGTAGAAGGCACCTTCGCCGCCGTGGCGGATATGGGCCGAGGTGACTTGCAGGACGGCCTGGGCCAGCGGCGGGATCTCGAGCCAGTGCGGCACCTGGCGGCGCAGGATGCCGCGCGGGGTGGGGTAGAGGATGCCATGATCCTCGGCGCGGCCCTTGCCGGTGATGACCAGCACCAGCCGCTTGCCGTCCGCCTGGGCGCGCAGGATGAAGCGGATCAGCGCCGGGTGCGCGGCGTCGAGCGTCATGCCGTGCAGGTCGATCCGCGCCTCGGGGACGAGACGGCCGCGTTTCATCCGCCCGAAGTTGCCGTGATCCATGCGCAGCGCCGGGGCCGGCGTGGGGCGGGGCGGCGGTTCGGGCTTGGCCACCGGCGATTGCGCGGCGCGCGGCTGGGGGGTCTTGGTCGGCTTGGGCTTGGGACGCGCGACCGGCGCAGTGGAGCGTTCGGGGTGCATCCGCTCGGCCCGCTCGACGACCTTGTGCCAAAGCTCGATCTCTTCGGCGGTGAGACGGCGGCGCGTCATCCCTCGGCGTCCGGGGCGAGGGCGTAGGCGGTCTGGATCGGCATCAACACCACCATGCGGCCCGGATCCTTGAGCGTGCCTGCCGCCGAACCGGCCGCATCGCCGGTGCCGAAGAAGATATCAGCGCGCTGCGCGCCCTTGATCGCCGCGCCGGTATCTTGCGCGATCATCAGCCGGTGCATCGGTCCTTCGCCGGCCTTTTCGATCCAGACCGGCGCGCCGAGCGGCACATAGGCCGGGTCGACGGCGATCGAGCGCAGCGCGGTCACCGAACGGTTCATCGCGCCAAGCGGGCCATCCTTGGCCGGAACCTTGCTGACTTCGCGGAAGAAGACATATGAATCGTTGTGGTTCAGCAGTTCTTCGCCCTCGGCCGGGTTGCGCCGCACCCAGTTCTTGATGACCTCGGCGCTGACCTGATGCGCGGCATAGATCCCGCGACGGACGAGTTCCACCCCGATCGAGCGGTAGGGCTGACCATTGGCGCCGCCGTAGCCCACGCGCAGCATCTTGCCGTCGGGCAGGCGGATCCGGCCCGAGCCCTGGATCTGAAGGAAGAAGAGCTCGACCGGATCGTCGACCCAGGCGATTTCGAGCCCGCGGTTCTTCATGATATCGCCGCCGAGGATCTCGCGCCGGGTCAGCCAGGGGGTGGTGGCCTTGGCTTCGTCCGGCATCCGGTAGATCGGGTAGCGGTAGCGTTCGCTGGGAAAGCGCGAACCTTCGAGTTCAGGCTCGAAATAGCCGGTGAAGAGGGCGGGGGAGCCGTCGCGGATCAGGACCGGGCGGAAGAACAGCTCGAAGAAGGCGCGGGCGCCCTCGGGTTTCTGGGAATAGGCGACGGCGCAGAGCGCCTCCCATTCCTGGCCCGGCATGTCGGCGCAGGTATTGCGGAAAACGGCCAGCGCCGCGGCGTGATCGTCGCGGGGCCAGCCTTCAAGATCGGCAAAGGAAAGGACCGTGTAGGTCGTTTCGGCATTTGCGCCCGTGGCGGTCATCAGCGCCCCAACAAGACAGACCGCCCGGAGCGCCCCGATCATGCGTCGGTTGCAACCAGCAGCCAGTTCGGATCGGTCGACCCCATCACGCGGGAGAAGGTCCAGCTGTCCTTTTGCCGCTTGATCGCGGTCGGGCTGCCTTCGATCACGTCGCCGCCCTTGTCGCGGACAACCGAAGTCATCTCGGCGACAAAGCGCATGGTGATCTCGGCGCGGTTGGTGTCCTTGTCGAAGGTCACTTCCTGCACCTTGACCTCGCGCACGCCGATGAATTCGGCCTCGACCGTCAGGCCCTTGTCCTCGCGCGCGGCGACGCCGTCTACGAAGGCCTGGAAGACGTCTTCCGACAGGAAGGGCTTGATGTCGTCGAGATGACCACGTTCGAAGCCCATCAGGATCATTTCATAGGCACTGCGGGCGCCCTGGATGAATTCGGTCACGGAGAATTCCGGCTCGATCCGCTTCATCGCCGCGAGGGCGCGCGCGTTGTCGCTGTCCTTCTCGACGTGGTCGGCAATATCGTGATCCGGGCCACCCTCGATCACCTCGAAGCCACGGCGGGCCGGTGTCGGCGCCGGGTTCGGCAACGGTGGTTTTTCGAAACCATCCCGGGTTCCCAGAACGCTTTTAAGGCGCAGGATCAGGAAGATGGCGATGCCAGCCAGTACCAGGAGCTGGATCAGGGGCGAGTTCATATGCACCTCATGTCACGCGGCAATCTTTGTAAGCGCGGCTTAGACACCTTATGTAGGTGCTGTGCCGGGCCAAGTCCACCGCCCTGCCATGCTGAAAAGGACCTGTTTATGCATCTGTTTCTGGCTTTTCTGCTGGTTCCGATCATCGAGATTGCCCTGTTCATCCAGGTTGGTGGTCTGATCGGGCTTTGGCCGACGCTTGCCATCGTCGTGGCGACGGCGGTTCTGGGCAGCTGGCTGATGCGCGTTCAGGGGAAGCTGGCGCTGGCGCAGCTGAGCCAGTCGTTCTCGGAATTGCGCGATCCGACCGAGCCGCTGGCGCATGGGGCGATGATCCTGCTGGCGGGCGTTCTGCTGCTTACGCCCGGGTTCTTCACCGATGCGGTGGGCTTCGCGCTGCTGATCCCGCCGGTGCGACTGGCGGTGATGCGGTACCTCTCGACCCGCATCAAGGTGCAGCGCTTCCAGATGGGTCCGGGGCCGCGCCCCGGGTTCCAGGATCGGGGCGGCGATGTGGTCGAGGGCGAATACGAGGAAGTGACCCGGCGTCAGGGTGCGGACAAGGGCCCTTCGGGCTGGGTCAAGGGGCCGGACCGTCATTGAGATGACGCCCGCAAGCTGATAAGCAGCGCCAAATTCGGTTTCATGAGGAGAATTGCGATGTCCGAGAACGGCGCTGCCACGAACGGGGCCCAGCCGCCCCAGGTGCAGATGAATATCCTGGGACAGTTCGTCCGCGACCTGTCGTTTGAAAACATCATGGCGCAGAAGGGTGCGACCGGCGAGGTCCAGCCCGATATCAGCGTGCAGGTGAACCTCGACGCCAAGAAGCGCCCGGCGGAAGGGCAGTTCGAGGTCAACATCAAGCTGAAGATCGAGTCGAAGTCGAAGCCGACCGGCGACAAGCTGTTCCTGATGGAAGTGGACTATGTCGGCGTCTTCGCCATCGCCGGCGTGCCGGAAGAGCAGCTGCATCCGTTCCTGCTGATCGAATGCCCGCGGATGCTGTTCCCCTTCCTGCGCCGCATCGTGAGCGACGTGACCCGCGACGGTGGCTTCCCGCCGCTGAACCTGGAGAACATCGACTTCGTGCAGATCTACCGTGCCGAAGTGGCCCGCCGCCAGGCGGCCGCCCAGCCGGCGCAGGCCTGAGTCAGGCCCGCCAGAGGGCCTCTTCGCCCAGCTTGGCGACAAAGGCCTCATGCGCTTCACGCTCCGCCTCGGTGATCCGGGGCGGAAGCTTTTTGGGGCGGGGCTGCGGCCGCCAGAGTTCGCTCTCGCCCCGCGCCGTGCCCGAGGGTTCGGTCGAAAGCGCGAAGTCGGGCTGACGGCCGCCGGTCAGTTCCAGATAGACCTCGGCCAGGATCTCGGAGTCGAGCAGGGCTCCGTGCAGGGTGCGGGCCGAGTTGTCGATGCCGAAGCGGCGGCAGAGCGCGTCGAGCGAAGCGGGCGCGCCGGGGAAGCGCTTGCGGGCGATCAGCAGGGTATCGACGGCGCGGTCGAAGGGGATCGCGGGGCGGTTCAGCCACTTCAGCTCGGCGTTGATGAACTTCATGTCGAAGCTGGCGTTATGGATCACCAGTTTGGCGTCGCCGACGAAATCGAGGAAGGCCTGGGCGATCTCGGCGAACCTGGGCTTGTCCGACAGGAACTCGGCCGAGAGACCGTGCACCTCGAAAGCCTCCTGCGGCATGTCGCGTTCGGGGTTGATGTACTGGTGGTATGTCTGGCCGGTGGCGACGTGGTTCCAGAGCTCGACGGCGCCGATCTCGACGATGCGGTCGCCGCTTTCGGGGTCGAAACCGGTGGTTTCGGTGTCGAGCACGATCTCACGCATGGGCGATCTTCCTCCTGATGTCGGCCACCACATCCTGCACCTGCTGGCGCGCATGGTCGAGGGTGTCGGTGACGATCACGTAATCGGCGCGGGCGCGTTTGTCGGCGTCGGGCATCTGCTTGGACTTGATGAGCAGAAACTGCTCGCGGGTCATGGTGCCGCGCTCCAGCACCCGGCGTTCCTGGGTTTCGGCATCGACCGAGACCACGGCAACCGCGTCGACACGGGCTTCGCCGCCGGTTTCGAGCAGCAGCGGGATGTCGAGCACGATGATATCGGCCGTCGCCGCCTGCTTGAACGCCTCGCGGTCGGCGCCGACCAGCGGGTGGACGATGGCTTCGATCTGCTTAAGTGCACCGGGATCGGCGGCGATGATCTGTTTCAGCACGTTCCGGTCCACCGCCCCGTGGACGATCGCGGTGGGAAAGACCGCGGCCAGGGGCGCAACGGCTGCCCCGCCGGGGGCATAGAGGCGATGGACGGCGGCATCGGCATCCCAGAGCGCGCAGCCCATCTCGGTGAAGAGTTTCGCCGTGGTGCTCTTGCCCATGCCAATGGAGCCGGTGAGGCCGAGGAGAAAGCTCATGCCAGCACCGCCGCGCGGGTGGGTTCGTCCATCGTGGGACGCTCGCCGAACCAGCGTTCGAAGGCCGGAACCGCCTGGCAGATGGTCATGCCGAGGCCGTCAACTGTGATGCAGCCGAATTGCTCGGCTTCCTGCAGCATATGCGTGCGCAGGGGCGTATAGACGAGATCGACCACCACGGTGCCCGGACGCAGCCCGTCGAGCGGCACGCGCAGCTCGGGTTTGCCGACACCGCCGAGCACGGTCGCGTTGACCACCAGGGCCGCGCCGTCGATGGCATTGCCGGCCTGGACCCAGTCGACCACGCGAACACGCTGGCCGAAGTCTTCCTTGAGCTTTTCGGCGCGCACGCGGGTGCGGTTGGTCAGCAGGATCTCGGGCACGCCGGCGTCGGAAAGCGATGCGATCACCGAACGCGCCGCCGCCCCGGCGCCGAGCACGACGGCGGTGCCGTTGCGGGCGGACCAATCCGGCGCGGCGCGGCGGATGCTTTCGATGAACCCGTAGCCTTCTGTATTGTCGGCGTGGATCTTGCCGTCCTTGCGGAAGATCAGCGTATTGGCGGCACCGATCAGCGTGGCGCGGTCGGTGATGAGATCGGCGATGGACATCACCGTCTCCTTGTAGGGCGCGGCGATATTGACGCCGACAAAGCCCATCTTGGGCAGGGTGCGGATCACTTGCGCCAGGTCGGCCTGGACGATGTCCATCGGGACGTAGACGCCCGGAAGGTGCATCGCCTTCAGCCAATGTCCGAAGATGCGGGGCAAGCGTGATTGCGCGACCGGCGACCCGATCACGCCGGCCAGTGGGATGCGCTGGTCGGTCATGTTTCCGTCAGTCCTCTCAGGACGAAGTAGTTAAGAAGTTCGATCAGCGGCATTCCGAGGATTGTAAAGAGGTCTCCTTCGATCGAGCTGAAGAGCCGCACGCCTTCTTCCTCGATCTTGTAGCCTCCGACCGAGTAGCGGATGCTCTCCCAGTTGCGGTTCACGTAGGATTCGATGAAGGCGGGCGTAAGATCGCGCATCCGGATACGAACCTGGCCGACGTGACGCCATACCACCTGCCCATTCTCGATGACCACCGCAGCCGAGAGCAGCATGTGCCGCTTGCCCTGCATCCGGGCGAGCTGGATTACCGCCTCTTCCGGTGTTTCGGGCTTGGAGAGCACCTCGCCGTTCAGGTCGAGCACCTGGTCGCTGCCGATCACCACGGCCTCGGGGCGCTTTTCGGCGATACGGCGGGCCTTCAGCTCGGCCAGGGCATCGGCGACATCGCGCGGCTTGGCGCCTTCGGCCTCGAGCGCGCGGCGCACTGCCTCTTCGTCGATGCGCGGTATCGCGATCTCGAACGGGACCCTGGCCCGGCGCAGCATGTCTGCGCGGGTCTCGGAGCCTGAGGCGAGGATGATCGGGACAGCCATGTGGAAAACTCGGGGGCAACAGCGTGAATCTGACGGGATGGTTTTGGGCATTTTGGCCCGACTTGGCAACCTTGCCCCGAATTCAGGGTCGTCCTGTGGATGAAAGGCACACACTGCCCGGGCTGGAAAAGGATAAGACTGCACTGTGAAGAAGCAGGATACCCGCCAAAACTCCCTGTTTTATCCCCAGCCTCTCTCGATTCGTTCTCAAATCAATTTATTGTTTTCATTGAGTTTTATTGAATCGCCCGGGTTATACGTGACTCGCGGGCAAAAACTGTCCACCTGGGGAGAAGAAGGGACAAGTGGCAGGATCCACGACTCTGGACGTGCCTTCAAAATCATCATCCTTTCTTCTTCTTTTTTTCTTTATTAGGAGAACCCCATGCCCGGAGGACCGACATGACCGATATTCTTGCCTCGCTTTACCCCTGGACCAAGGCGCTGCACATCATCTCGGTCGTCGCCTGGATGGCCGGGCTTTTCTATCTGCCCAGGCTTTTCGTCTACCATGTGGAGCAGGACGGGGTGGCCGGGCTGGGCCCGGTGTTCGAGACCATGGAGCGCCGCCTGCTGCGCGCGATCATGAACCCCGCGATGATCGCCACCTGGATCTTTGGCCTGATGCTGGTGTTCACGCCGGGGATTGTCGACTGGTCGGAGGTCTGGCCCTGGACCAAGGCCGCGTCCGTGCTGGGGATGACATGGTTTCATCACTGGCTGGCACGTCGGCGCAAGGATTTCGCGGCCGGGCAGAACCGCACGACGGGGCGCAGTTTCCGGATGATGAACGAGGTGCCGACGCTGCTGCTGGTGGTGATCGTGATCTCGGTCGTGGTGAAGTTCTAGCCCGGGTTTGACTCGAGGGCCGGAAATCACTATCTAGTCGCCGACGCGCCCGTCCGGGTGGCCGATCTTCCCATGTTTGCGACCCTGCCCCGGAATCCCCCGGAGCGCCGAAAGGTATTTACCGAGATGACCGTCGAAAAGCTCAACCTGTCCGATCTGAAGGCCAAGACCCCCGCCGACCTGCTGGCCATGGCGGAGGAGCTGGAGATCGAGAACGCCTCGACCATGCGCAAGGGCGAGATGATGTTCCAGATCCTGCGGGAGCGGGCGGACGAGGGCTGGGAAGTCTCGGGCGACGGCGTGCTGGAAGTGCTGCAGGACGGTTTCGGCTTTCTGCGCTCGCCCGAGGCGAACTATCTGCCGGGGCCGGACGACATCTATGTCTCGCCCGACATGATCCGGCAGTATTCGCTGCGCACCGGTGACACCATCGAGGGCGTGATCCGCGCGCCGGACGACAACGAGCGCTATTTCGCGCTGGTCGACGTGACCCGGATCAACTTCGAGGATCCGGAGCGGGCACGGCACAAGATCGCCTTCGACAACCTGACGCCGCTCTACCCGGACGAGCGGCTGACGATGGAGATCGCCGATCCGACGATCAAGGACCGCACGGCGCGTATCATCGACCTGGTGGCGCCGATCGGGAAGGGGCAGCGTTCGCTCATCGTGGCGCCACCGCGGACCGGTAAGACGGTGATCCTGCAGAACATCGCGCATTCGATCGAGAAGAACCATCCGGAGTGCTACCTGATCGTCCTGCTGATCGACGAACGGCCGGAGGAAGTCACGGACATGCAGCGGTCGGTGAAGGGCGAGGTGGTGTCCTCGACCTTTGACGAACCGGCGACGCGGCACGTTGCGGTGGCCGAGATGGTGATCGAGAAGGCCAAGCGGCTGGTCGAGCATAAGCGAGATGTTGTGATCCTTCTGGATTCGATCACAAGACTTGGTAGGGCCTTCAACACCGTGGTGCCGTCTTCGGGTAAGGTTCTGACCGGCGGTGTGGATGCGAACGCGCTGCAGCGGCCGAAGCGGTTCTTCGGTGCGGCGCGGAATATCGAGGAGGGCGGTTCGCTGACGATCATCGCGACCGCGCTGATCGATACCGGCAGCCGGATGGACGAGGTGATCTTCGAAGAGTTCAAGGGCACCGGTAACTCGGAACTGGTGCTTGACCGGAAGATCGCCGACAAGCGGGTGTTCCCGGCCATCGACATCCTCAAGTCGGGCACCCGGAAGGAAGACCTGCTGGTCGACAAGAACGACCTGCAGAAAACCTTCGTGCTGCGCCGCATCCTGAACCCGATGGGGACGACGGATGCCATCGAGTTCCTGATCTCGAAGCTGAAGCAGACGAAGACCAACGGCGAATTCTTCGACTCGATGAACACCTGAGCCCCGGTTCGGGGCCACCGGAGCGGGCATGGATACGATCTTTGCGCTGGCGAGCGCGCCGGGGAAAGCCGGTGTCGCCGTGGTCCGCATTTCCGGGCCACGGGCGATTTCGGCTGCCACGGAGATGGCGGGACATCCGCTGCCGGAGGCCGGCCGCAAGCTGTGTATCCTGCGGGGGCGGGACGGGGTTCGGTTGGACCAGGCCCTGGTGCTGACCTTTGCCGGTCCGGCGAGTTTCACCGGCGAGGAGGTGGTCGAACTGCACCTGCATGGCAGCCCGGCGGTGATCGCGGCGGTGCTGGCCGAGCTGGGGGCGGCCGAAGGGCTGCGGATGGCGGAGCCGGGCGAGTTCACCCGGCGGGCGCTGGAGAACGGGCGTCTGGACCTGGCGCAGGTCGAAGGGCTGGCGGACCTGATCGACGCAGAAACCGAGGCGCAGCGGCGGCAGGCGCTGCGGGTTCTGGCGGGCGACCTGGGGCGCGTGGCCGAAGGCTGGCGGGGCAGGCTGATCCGAGCGGCAGCGCTGGTCGAGGCGGTGATCGATTTTGCCGATGAGGATGTGCCCGAGGACGTTTCGCCGGAGGTTTCGGGGCTGCTGGAAGGCGTTCTCGTTGATCTGACGCGCTCGGCCGAAGGGGTTTCGGCGGCGGAGCGCATCCGGGTCGGGTTCGAGGTGGCGATCATCGGGGCCCCGAATGTCGGGAAGTCGACTTTGCTGAACGCACTGGCGGGGCGGAAGGCGGCCTTGACCTCGGATATTGCGGGGACGACGCGCGATGTGATCGAGGTCCGGATGGATATCGGCGGCCTTGCCGTCACGCTGCTCGACACCGCCGGGCTGCGCGAGGCAGAGGATCAGGTGGAGCGCATGGGGATAGCGCTGGCGCGGGAACGGGCCGAGGCGGCGGATCTTCGGGTGTTCCTGGCGGAACCCAGTGAGGAGTTGCCGGTTGCGGTTTGTCCGGGCGATATCCTGCTGCGCCCGAAGGCCGATCTGCTGACGGATCAACAGGATGCGGTGTCCGGCAAGACCGGACAGGGGCTGGATGCCCTGGTGGCGCGGATCGGCGAGGAACTGGGTAAACGGTCGGCCTCGGCCGGTTTGGCGACGCGGGAACGCCATCGTATCGCGATGGTCCGCGCGCAGGATGCGCTGGCCCGTGCCCTGACGCTTTTGTCCGAGGGGCCGGAGCGCTATGATATCGTGGCAGAGGAAATCCGCACCGGCGTGCGAGCGCTGGAATCGCTTGTGGGCCGCGTCGATGTGGAAGATCTTCTGGACGAAATTTTTGCCAGCTTCTGTCTGGGAAAGTAGGAGTGTTCCACGTGAAACATCGTGACTTCGACGTTGTGGTGATTGGCGGCGGCCATGCCGGGGCCGAGGCTGCCAGTGCGGCGGCCCGGATGGGCTCGGCCACGTTGCTTGTCACGCTGCGGCGCGACGGAATTGGCGTGATGTCCTGCAACCCGGCCATCGGCGGGTTGGGCAAGGGCCACCTCGTGCGCGAAGTCGATGCCATGGATGGAGTCATGGGGCGGATCGCCGACAAGGCCGGCATCCAGTTCCGCCTGCTGAACCGTCGCAAAGGCCCGGCGGTGCAGGGCCCGCGGGCGCAGGCCGACCGCAAGATCTATCGCGAATCGATGCTGGCGGAGCTGTCGGCCCAGGAAAACCTGACGATTACCGAGGGCGAGGTCACCGATCTGCTGGTCGAGGATGGCCGGGTGGGCGGTGTGGTTCTGGACGACGGGCGCGAGATCAGTTCGGCGGCTGTTATCCTGACCACGGGAACGTTCCTGCGCGGGATCATCCACATCGGTGATGTCAAACGGCCGGGCGGGCGGATGGGCGACAAACCTTCGGTCAAGCTGGCGGAACGGATGTCGAGCTTTGGCCTGCCTCTTGGGCGGTTGAAAACCGGCACCCCGCCGAGGCTGGATGGCCGAACCATCGACTGGACGGGACTGGAGATGCAGCCGGGTGACGAGGATCCCGTGCTGTTCTCCTTCCTCTCGAGCAGGGTGGAGGCACGGCAGATCTCTTGCGGGATTACCCATACCAACGAGAAAACCCATCGGATCATCAGCGAGAACCTCGGCCGGTCGGCGATGTATGGTGGGCATATCGATGGGATTGGCCCGCGGTATTGCCCTTCCATCGAGGATAAGGTGGTGCGGTTCGCGGACAAGAACTCGCACCAGGTTTTCCTCGAGCCCGAGGGGCTGGACGATCACACGATCTATCCGAACGGGATTTCGACCTCGCTTCCGGAGGACGTGCAACACGACTATGTGCGGTCGATCCGGGGGCTGGAGCAGGTCGAGATCCTGCAGCCGGGGTATGCGATCGAGTATGATTACGTAGACCCGCGGGCGCTGACGGCGGAACTGGCGGTCAAAACGGTGCCGGGGCTGTATCTTGCCGGCCAGATCAACGGCACGACGGGATACGAGGAAGCCGCGGCCCAGGGCATGGTCGCGGGGCTGAATGCGGCGTTGTTGGCGCAGGGGCGGCCGGTGGTGACGTTCAGCCGGTCGAGCAGCTATATTGGGGTTATGATCGACGATCTTACTACCCGTGGTGTTGCGGAACCCTATCGCATGTTCACCTCACGAGCGGAATTCCGGCTTTCGCTCCGGGCGGACAATGCTGACCAAAGGTTGACGCCGCTGGCGATTGACCTGGGCTGCGTGAGTTCCGATCGGCGCGAGCACTTTGAGGACAAGGCGCGCCGGCTGACCCATGCGCGGGGGCTGCTGACGGCCGAGGCCTATACGCCGAAGCAAATCCTTGCGGCCGGGATCAGCGTCAACAACGATGGCAACCGGCGGACAGGGCTTGAGGTTCTGGCCTTCCCGGATCTGACCTGCGCGGACTTGGAGCCCTTGGTTCCGGGGCTGGCCGAGGTCGATGCCGACATCCGGCAGCAGGTGGAGCGGGATGCGATCTATGCCAGCTATATCGAGCGGCAGAAGAAGGACAGCGAAGCGATCAAGCGTGACGAAGCGCATGAGATTCCTGGGGATTTCAGCTTTGCGGCCATTCCCGGCCTGTCGAACGAGCTGAAGACCAAGCTCACGGCGCAGCGGCCGGCGAACCTGGCGCAGGCGGCGAAGATCGACGGGATGACGCCGGCGGCGCTGGCCTTGCTGCTGGCGCATCTGCGGCGCGGTGCGGCGCAGCGGTCGGCCTGATGGTGGGGGATGGCGCGCCGAGGAATGTTTCACGTGAAACGTCCGAGCGGCTGGATATCTACGAATCGCTGCTGATCAAGTGGAATCCGAAGATCAACCTGGTGTCGCGCAATAGCCTGGCCGAGCTGCGCAGCCGTCATTTCGCGGATTCCCTGCAGATATACGACCTTGCGCCGCCGGAGGGTCATTGGTGTGATCTTGGCAGCGGTGGGGGGTTCCCTGGTTTGATCGTGGCGATCCGGGCCGCTGAAGCGCCGAACCCGCGCCCGGTCACGCTGATCGAGAGCGACCAGCGCAAGGCGGCTTTCCTTCGCACCGCCGCCCGCGAGATGGGCGTTGCCTGCAAGGTGCTTTCGGAACGGATCGAACTGGCCGAGCCGCAGAATGCGCAGGTCCTGTCGGCCCGTGCGCTGGCCGAACTGAGCGTTCTGCTGGGATTTGCCGAGCGGCACTTGGCGCCAGAAGGGCTGGCGCTGTTCCCGAAGGGGGCCAGCTGGAAAAAAGAAGTGGATAACGCGCGGCGGGAATGGTCTTTCGATTGCCAGCCGATTACAAGTGAAACCGAACCCGCCGCCGCGATCCTGTCCATCAAGGGAGTGTCACGTGTCTGACCCCTCACGCCCTTCCGGGCCGCGAATCATCGCTGTTGCCAACCAGAAGGGCGGGGTCGGGAAGACCACGACGGCGATCAACCTGTCGGCGGCGCTGGTGGAGCTTGGGCGGCGCGTGCTGGTGATCGACCTCGACCCGCAGGGCAATGCCTCGACCGGGTTGGGGGTGGAGCAGGGCGACCGGGCGCATACGACCTATGACCTCCTGCTGGATGATGCTCCGCTGAACGAGGTGATCCGCGAGACGAATATCCCCGGCCTGAGCATCGTGCCGGCGACGGTGGACCTGAGCTCTGCTGATATCGAGCTGATTTCAAACGAGAAACGCAGTTTCCTGTTGCATGACGCGCTGCGCCAGGTGGCGATGGACGACTTTGCGCTTGATTACATCCTGATCGACTGTCCGCCCTCGCTGAACATCCTGACGGTGAACGCGATGGTGGCGGCGCATTCGGTGCTGGTGCCGCTGCAAAGCGAGTTCTTTGCGCTCGAAGGCCTGTCGCAGCTGATGCTGACGGTGCGCGAGGTGCGGCAGACCGCGAACCCCAACCTGCGGATCGAGGGGATCGTGCTGACCATGTATGACCGCCGCAACAATCTGTCGCAGCAGGTCGAGATGGATGCCCGCACCAACCTGGGCGATCTGGTGTTCCAGACGGTGATCCCGCGCAATGTCCGGGTCAGCGAGGCGCCGTCCTTTGCGATGCCGGTGCTGACTTACGATCCCCGGTCACAAGGGGCGATGGCCTATCGCGAACTGGCGTCAGAGCTGATGAGCAAACGCAGCGCCGCGGCGGCCTGAGCAGAGGAGGAACCACGATGGTGGACAAGAAACCGCGCGGCCTGGGCCGTGGTCTTTCGGCGCTTATGGGCGATATCAACGCACCGGTCGATTCGTCGACCCCCGGTGCGCCGGCACGGCCGGATCGGCTAGTTCCCATCGAGCGTGTTGTTGCCAACCCGAACCAGCCGCGCCGGGATTTCGAGCCCGAGGCGCTGAATGACCTGTCGAACTCGATCCGCGAGAAGGGGATTCTGCAGCCGCTGATCGTGCGCCCGGTTGCCGGCGACAAGTTCGAGATCGTCGCGGGCGAGCGCCGCTGGCGTGCCGCGCAGCTTGCGCAGTTGCATGAAGTGCCGGTGCTGGTGCGTGATTTCGACGATACCGAGGTTCTCGAGGTTGCGATCATCGAGAATATCCAGCGCGCCGACCTGAATGCGGTCGAAGAGGCGGCGGGTTATCGGCAGCTGATGGACAAGTTCGGCCATACGCAGGAGCGGATGGCCGAGGCGCTTGGCAAGAGCCGCAGCCATATTGCGAACCTGCTGCGCCTGCTGAACCTGCCGGATGAGGTGCAGGACATGCTGCGTCAGGGCAAGCTGTCGGCCGGTCACGCCCGGGCGCTGGTCACGGCGCCGAACCCGCTGGAATTGGCGCGCGAGATCATCGCCAAAGGGCTTTCGGTTCGTGCGACCGAGGAACTGGTGCGCAGGGCGCAGCAGGGGGCGTTGAAAGAGGCCACCAAGAAGGCGCGGCCCGATGCCGAAAAGGATGCCGACACCCGGGCGCTGGAGGGCGATCTGTCGGCCGCACTCAGCATGCGCGTTTTGCTCAAGCATGAGCCGGGCGGAGAGCGGGGCCAGATGATGATCCAGTACGAGAACCTGGAGCAGCTTGACCGCTTGTGCCAGATGCTGGGTGGAAACTAGGCGCCCGCAAGTCGGGCAATCACCCGGTTTAGCAGGTTAAACCCTTGATATGTAACGGAAATACGTGATCCTCTGGTGCGGATCATGCCCAGTTCCACAAGCTCTTGCACGGCCGCTTCGGGGATGGCGGTGCTTGCCAGCGCGGCATAGCGGTCGCGGTCGATCCCTTCCGAGATACGCAGGCCCATGAGCAGGTATTCTTCGGCCTGATCGATGCCGCTGAGCCTGTCGCGGGCGCTTTCGCCGGTGCCTTTCGACACGGCGTCGAGCCAGGCCTGCGGCATCCGGTGCGCTTCGGTTGCGAAACGCTGGCCGCCAACGGTCATCCGGCCATGCGCCCCGGGGCCGATTCCGGCGTAATCGCCGTAGCGCCAGTAAATCAGGTTGTGCCGCGACTGCGCGCCCTCGCGGGCGTGGTTCGAGACCTCGTAGCGCGGCATTCCGGCGGCTTCGCAGATCTCCTGCGTCAGGTCATACATCGCCGCGCCGAGGTCTTCGTCGGGGAGGCCGCGAAGCCCGCCCCTGTCGAAACGGTCGCCAAAGGCGGTGCCGGGTTCGATGGTCAGCTGGTAGAGCGAGAGGTGATCGACCGCCATGTTCAGCGCCTCGGTCAATTCGCGCTCCCAATCGGCGAGGGATTGGTCCTGGCGGGCATAGATCAGGTCGAAACTGACCCGGTCGAAGAGGCTGCGGGCGGTGTCGAAGGCGGCCCGGGCTTCGGCCAGCGTGTGAATCCGCCCCAGGCGGCGCAGATCGGTGTCGTTCAGGGCCTGTATGCCCATGGAAATCCGATTGACGCCGGCATCGCGGTAGCCGGCGAAACGGGTGGCTTCGACCGAACCCGGGTTGGCTTCGAGCGTGATCTCGATGTCATTGGCGATGCGCCAGTGTTTCGCGGCGGCATCTATTACCGCGGCGGTGGTCGCCGGGTCCATCAGGCTGGGTGTGCCGCCGCCGAAGAAGATGGAGTTCAGAACCCGATCCGGGGTTTCGGTGGCAACGCGGTCGAGTTCGGAGAGATAGGCGGTGCGCCAATGCCCTTGGTCGATCGAACGCGAGACATGGGAATTGAAGTCGCAATAGGGGCATTTGGCCTCGCAAAACGGCCAATGCACGTAGAGGCCAAAGCCCCCGTTGCGCCAATCCTCAGCCAAAGCAGCCCTTGACCAGTTTCGCCACGGCATCGGCGCGGTGGCTGATGCGGTTTTTCTGGGCGGTTTCCATCTCGGCAAAGGTGATGTCGTGACCGGCCGGGATGAAGATCGGGTCGTATCCGTGGCCGTTGGTCCCGCGCATCGGCCAGACCACGCGGCCGGGCATCACGCCGGGGAAAACCTCGTCGTGGCCATCGGGCCAGGCCAGCACCAGCGTGCAGCAGAAGCGGGCATGGCGCGGGTGGGGCGCGTTGATCGCTTCGAGTTCGCGGTGGGTGCGCTCCATCGCCATCACGAAGTCGCGCCCGTTGGGCGTTTCGGCCCAATCGGCGGTATAGACACCGGGCGCGCCGCCGAGGGCGTCGATCTCGATGCCCGAGTCATCGGCCAGGGCTGGCAGGCCGGTGGCCTTGACCGCGGCATGGGCCTTGATCCGGGCGTTGCCGATAAAGGTCGACTCGGTCTCGGCCGGTTCGGCGAGGCCCATTTCGGCGGCGCCGACCACGGAGACACCGTAGGGGGCGAAGAGGGCCCGCATTTCTTCCAGCTTGCCCGCGTTATGCGTGGCGACCAGAAGCCGGTCCCCCGTGAAACGTCTGCTCACCTCGTGGCCGCCTTCTGTGCCGCGACCAGTTCGCCGACGCCTTTTTCCGCCAGATCCAGCAGCGTGTTCATCTGCGTGCGCGAGAAGACCGAGCCTTCGGCGGACATCTGCACTTCGACGAGGTGGCCCGCGCCGGTCAGGATGAAGTTGCCGTCGACGCCGGCTTCGCTGTCCTCGGGGTAGTCGAGGTCGAGCACCGGCTGGCCCGCGTAGATGCCGCAGCTGACGGCGGCGACGTGGTCGGTGAGCGGGTCGCTGATCACGCTGCCGGCCTTCATCAGCTTGTCGACCGCGAGGCGGAGCGCAACCCAGCCGCCGGTGATCGAGGCGCAGCGGGTGCCGCCGTCGGCCTGGAGCACGTCGCAGTCGATGGTGATCTGGCGTTCGCCCAGGGCGACACGGTCGACGCCGGCGCGCAGGGCGCGGCCGATCAGGCGCTGGATCTCGACGGTGCGGCCGCCCTGCTTGCCGGCGGCTGCTTCACGGCGCATCCGGGTGTTGGTGGCGCGGGGCAGCATCCCGTATTCGGCGGTGACCCAGCCGAGGCCGGTGCCCTTGATGAAGGGCGGCACGCGCTCTTCCAGCGTCGCGGTGCAGAGCACATGCGTGTCGCCGACCTTGATGAGGCAAGAGCCTTCCGCGTGACGGGTGACACCCGTCTCGATGGAAATCTTGCGCATTTCGCTTAAATCTCTTCCGGAAGGTCGCATCGGTCGGTCCTCGCTTGTCTGCGCCGGGATATCCCCGGCACGGCCCGGGATGCAAGCCCGATTGACCTTTGCCCGCCAAGCCGGTCTATTACCCGCCGGCCAAGGAAAATTGACGATGCCCGATGCCTCGAAACTTCTGCAGCAGATGAACGACCGCTCGCGCGAGGTGTTCCGCCTTGTCGTCGAGTCCTATCTTGCCAGCGGCGACCCGGTGGGGAGCCGCACGCTGACCCGTTCGCTGAACGAGAAGGTGAGCGCGGCGACGATCCGTAACGTGATGCAGGACCTGGAATACCTCGGGCTGCTCGACAGTCCGCATGTCAGCGCCGGGCGGGTGCCGACGCAGCTGGGGCTGCGGATGTTCGTTGACGGGCTGCTGGAGATCGGCGATCTGGCCGAGGACGACCGGCAGAAGATCGAATCCACCGTGTCCGAAGGCGCGCCTGATGTGCAGAGCGTGCTGGACCGGGTCGGCGCGGCGCTGTCGGGGGTGACGCACAGCGCCTCGCTGGTGCTGACGCCGAAACACGAGGCGGCGTTGAAGCATATCGAGTTCGTGGCGCTCAACCCGACGCGGGCGCTGGTGGTGCTGGTGTTCTCGGACGGGCATGTCGAGAACCGGCTGTTCACGCCGCCGCCGGGGCAGACGCCGAGTTCGATGCGCGAGGCGGCGAATTTCCTCAACGCGCTGATCGACGGCCGGACGTTGTCCGAAGCGCGCGGGCTGATCCAGCGCGAGATTGCGGCGCGGCGGCAGGAGCTTGATTCGCTGGCCGCGGTCATGGTGGAAAGCGGGCTGGCCGCCTGGGAAACGCAGGGCGACGATACCAGCCGTCTGATCGTGCGGGGCAGGGCGAATCTGCTCTCGGGCGGGGACCATGCGGACGAGCTGGAACGCATCCGGACGCTGTTCGACGATCTCGAGCGCAAGCGAGATATTGCCGCCTTTCTGGACCTGACGGAACAGGGTGATGGGGTACGCATATTTATCGGCTCGGAGAACAAACTTTTCTCACTTTCGGGTTCCTCTTTGGTGGTGTCTCCCTATATGAACGCGGACCGTAAGATCATTGGTGCCGTCGGTGTCATCGGCCCCACGCGACTGAACTATGGGCGGATCGTGCCCATCGTCGATTACACGGCGCAGTTGCTGGGACGCATGGTGGCCGACCGCAGCGAGAGGTGAAGAATGGCAGAGCCAAAGAAGACAGAGCCGGATGAACCGATGACCGAGGCCGAGGCGCAGCAGCTGGCCCAGGAACTCGCGGGCCTGGCAACCGACGAACCCGAGGTTTCGGAACTCGACCAGGTGCGCGCCGAACGCGACGATTACCGCGACCGGTTCATCCGTTCGCTGGCCGAGACCGAGAATGCCCGCAAACGCTGGGAAAAGGATCGGCGCGAGGCCGAACAATATGGCGGGTCGAAGCTGGCGCGCGACATGCTGCCGGTGTTCGACAACATGAAGCGTGCGATCGAAGCGGCGAACGAAGAGCAGCGGGCGGCGAATGCCGCGCTGTTCGAGGGGATCGAGCTGACCATGCGCGAGCTGCTCAACGTGTTCTCGAAGCACGGGATCGAGATCATTTCGCCGGCTGTCGGTGACCGCTTCGACCCCAAGCTGCATCAGGCGATGTTCGAAGCGCCGCTGCCGGGCACCCGTGCCGGCGACATCATCCAGGTGGCGGCCGAGGGCTTCCTGCTGCACGACCGCCTGCTGCGCCCGGCGCAGGTTGGCGTTTCGTCGACCCCGGCGTCCTGAGTTTACCCGCATTGAATGAAAACGCCCGCCGGTTGTCCGG
>NZ_BNCJ01000001.1:393413-485394 GCF_014656415.1 Seohaeicola zhoushanensis
TTTGTTTCACGGGAAACAACTTCTAGTTAGTCCCGGCGGCTTCCTTAAGCCTATATAGTGCCTCTAGCGCCTCGCGCGGGGTCAGTTCGTCGGGGTGCAGGGCGGTCAGCATGTCGAGCGCCGGGTTCGCGACGGTCTTTTCCGGGGCGGGTTCGTTTTTCGCCGCCGCCGAGAACAGGGGCAGGTCGTCGATCAGCGCCTTGGGCTTGGGGCCGCCTTCGCGTTCGCCCTTTTCCAGGGCTTCCAGGACGACGCGCGCCCGAGACACCACCGAGGCGGGCAGGCCGGCGAGCTGGGCGACCTGGACACCGTAGGAACGGTCGGCCGCGCCTTGCTTGACCTCGTGCAGGAAAATCACCTCGCCCTGCCATTCCTTGACGCTGACGGTGGCGTTTTCGACGCCGGGCAGCTTGCCGGCCAGGGCGGTCAGCTCGTGGTAATGGGTGGCGAAGAGCGCACGGGCGCGGTTGGTTGCGTGCAGGTGTTCGAGCGTCGCCCAGGCGATGGAGAGGCCGTCATAGGTGGCCGTGCCGCGCCCGATCTCGTCGAGGATGACCAGCGCTCGGTCGTCGGCCTGGTTCAGAATGGCGGCGGTTTCGACCATTTCGACCATGAAGGTCGAGCGGCCCCGTGCCAGGTCGTCCGAAGCGCCGACGCGGCTGAAGAGCTGGCTGACCAGGCCGATATGAGCCTCGTCCGCGGGAACATGGCTGCCGGCCTGAGCGAGAAGCGCGATCAGCGCGTTCTGGCGCAGGAAGGTCGACTTGCCGGCCATGTTCGGCCCGGTCAGCAGCCAGATCGCCGCGCCATCGGTGGCGGAGAGGTCGCAGTCATTGGCGACAAAGCTTTCGCCCGCGCGGCGCAGGGCGCGTTCGACCACCGGGTGGCGGCCGCCCGCGATATGGAAGGCGCGGGAATTGTCGACGCGGGGGCGGCACCAGTTCTCGCCGCGCGAGAGATCGGCGAGTGCGGTGGTCAGGTCGAGCTCGGCCAGGGCGCGGGCCGCCTGTGACAGGCGCGGAGCCTGCGCCAGAACCTGCTGCCGAAGCCCTTCGTAGAGCCGCTTTTCCAGCTCCAGCGCATGGTTGCCGGCGTTCAGGACGCGGGTTTCCAGCTCGGACAGCTTGACCGTGGTGAAGCGGACCTGGTTGGCGGTGGTCTGCCGGTGGATGTAGCGTTCGTTCAGCGGGGGCGAGAGCATCTTCTCGGCATGGGTGGCCGTGGTCTCGATGAAATAGCCCAGCACGTTGTTGTGCTTGATCTTCAGCGAGTTGATGCCGGTATCGCGGATATACTCCTGCTGCATCTGGGCGATGACCGAGCGGCCCTCGTCGCGCAGGGCGACGGATTCGTCGAGTTCGGCGTTGTAGCCGCGGGCGATGAAGCCGCCGTCGCGGACCAGCAGCGGCGGTTCGGCCACCAGCGCGGCGTCGAGTTCGGCGGTGAGCGTGTCGAAACCGACCAGGTCGCGGGCGGCCTGCGCCATGGTGCGGGGCAGGTCGCGCCCTTCGGTCATGGCGACGATGGCGCGGGCCTGTTCCAGCCCGGTGCGGATCGCCACCAGGTCGCGCGGGCCGCCACGGTCGAGGCCGAGGCGCGAGAGGGCGCGGTCGAGGTCGGGCGTTTTCTTCAACGCCTCGCGCAGGTCCGTGGCGAGGCGGGTTTCGGCGACGGCGAAGTCGATGGCGTCGAGCCGGTCGTGGATCAGGTCGAGATCGCGCGAGGGGCTGGAGAGGCGCTGTTCCAACAGGCGCGCGCCGCCCGGGGTCACGGTGCGGTCGATCACCGAGAGCAGCGAGCCCTCGCGCCCGCCCGAGAGCGCGCGGGTCAGTTCCAGGTTGCGCCGGGTCGCGGTGTCGATCTGCACCACCCGCGCGGCGGTTTCGCGCACCGGGGCCTGCAGCAGCGGCAGTTTGCCCTTCTGGGTGATTTCCAGATAGTCGACCAGCGCGCCCATGGCCGAGATCTCGGCCCGGGTGAAGGTGCCGAAGGCGTCGAGCGTGGCGACGGTGAAGAGGGTGCAGAGGCGCGATTGGGCGGCGTTGCTGTCAAAGCTCGACCGGCCCAACGGCGAGAGCGAAATGCCCAGATCCTCGGCCAGGGTATAGGGCGCGTCGGGGCTGTCGACGACGACCAGCTCGGACGGGGCGAGGCGGGCGAGTTCCGGCGAAAGGCGGGCGGGGGCGATCTCCATGACGTGGAAGGCGCCTGTGGAGATATCGGCCCAGGCGAGCGCGGCCTCGTCGCGGACCTGCGCATAGGCGGCGAGGAAGTTGTGGCGGCGGGCTTCGAGGAGCGAGTCCTCGGTCAGGGTGCCGGGGGTCACCAGGCGGACAACTTCGCGCCTAACCACCGATTTAGAGCCGCGTTTCTTGGCCTCGGCGGGGTCTTCCATCTGTTCGCAGACGGCGACGCGAAAGCCCTTGCGGATGAGGGTGAGAAAATAGCCCTCGGCGGCGTGAACCGGGACGCCGCACATCGGAATGTCCTGGCCGAGGTGCTGGCCGCGCTTGGTCAGCGCGATGTCGAGCGCCGCCGAGGCGGCGACGGCATCGTCGAAGAACATCTCGTAGAAATCGCCCATGCGATAGAACAGCAGCGCGCCCTCGTGGCCTGCCTTGATCTCGAGATATTGCGCCATCATCGGCGTGACGTTCGACACCCGCACCCCCAATTGTCCGGAACGGGCGGACCTTACAAACCCCGTCGGCGCCGTGAAAGGCGAAAACGCATATCCGTTGTGACGGGCTTCACGCTGAGTTATGAGGAAATCCGCACTGGAGGAGAGGCACCCGATGACGAGGATCCGGATCACCGACGAGGAAGCGCTGGCGTTCCACCTGGAACCGACGCCGGGCAAGTTCGAAATTCGCCCGACGGTACCGATGACCACCCAGCGGGACCTGAGCCTGGCCTATTCTCCCGGTGTGGCGGTGCCCTGCAAGGTGATCGCGAAGGATCCGGAAACCGCCTATGACTATACCAACAAGGGCAACCTTGTCGCGGTGATCTCGAACGGTACGGCGGTGCTGGGGCTGGGCAACCTCGGGGCGCTGGGGTCGAAGCCGGTGATGGAGGGCAAGTCCATCCTGTTCAAGCGCTTCGCCGACGTGAACAGTATCGACATCGAGCTGGATACCGAGGACCCGGACGCCTTCTGCCAGGCGGTCAAGCTGATGGGGCCGACCTTTGGCGGCATCAACCTCGAGGATATCAAGGCGCCCGAGTGCTTCATCATCGAGCAGCGGCTCAAGGAAGAGATGGATATTCCGGTCTTCCATGACGACCAGCATGGCACGGCGGTGATCTGTGCGGCGGGGCTGATCAACGCGCTGCATATCACCGGGAAGAAGATCGAGGACGTAAAGATCGTCCTGAACGGTGCAGGCGCGGCGGGGATTGCCTGTATCGAACTGCTCAAGAGCATGGGCGCGCGGCACGAGAACTGCATCACCTGCGACACCAAGGGCGTGATCTATCAGGGCCGCACCGATGGCATGAACCAGTGGAAGTCGGCCCATGCGGTGAAGACCGAGCTGCGCACGCTGGAAGAGGCGATGGTGGGCGCGGATGTGTTCCTGGGCGTTTCGGCCAAGGGTGCCGTGACCCAGCAGATGGTCATGGACATGGCGCCGAACCCGGTGATCTTTGCCATGGCGAACCCCGATCCCGAGATCACGCCGGAGCAGGCGCATGAGGTGCGGCCCGACGCGATCGTGGCGACGGGGCGGTCGGACTATCCGAACCAGGTCAACAACGTGTTGGGCTTTCCCTACCTGTTCCGCGGCGCGCTCGACATTCATGCGCGGGCGATCAACGACGAGATGAAGATCGCCTGCGCCCAGGCACTGGCCCGGCTCGCGCGCGAGGATGTGCCGGACGAGGTGGCGCTGGCCTATGGCAAGAACCTGACCTTCGGGCGCGACTACATCATTCCGACGCCTTTCGACCCGCGGCTGATCCACCGGATTCCGCCGGCGGTGGCGCGGGCCGGCATGGACACCGGCGCGGCGCGGCGGCCGATCATCGACATGGAAGCCTACGAGCTGTCGCTGAAGGCGCGGATGGACCCGACCGCCAGTATCCTGCGCGGGTTGAACGCGCGTGCCCGGGCGGCACAGTCGAGGATGATCTTTGCCGAGGGTGATGATCCGCGCGTGCTTCGGGCGGCGGTCATGTATCAGCGTTCGGGCCTGGGCACCGCGCTGGTGGTGGGCCGCGAAGATGACGTGAAGAAGAAGCTGGAGGCCGCCGGCCTGGCCGATGCGGTGGGCGAGCTGGAGATCGTGAACGCGGCGAATACCGCGCATCTCGCGACCTACAAGGAATTTCTCTACAACCGGCTGAACCGCAAGGGCTATGACGCGCAGGACATCCACCGCCTTGCGGCGCGGGACCGGCATGTCTTTGCCTCGCTGATGCTGGCGCATGGCCATGGCGACGGGCTGGTAACCGGGGCGACGCGGAAGTCGGCCCATGCGCTGGAGCGGATCTGCCATGTGTTCGACGCCGATGCCTCGCATGGGGCGGTCGGGATCACCGCGCTGCTGCACAAGGGCCGGATCGTGCTGATCGGCGATACGCTGGTGCATGAGTGGCCCGAGGCCGAGGACCTGGCGACCATCGCGGAACGCGGCGCCCAGGTGGCGCGCCACATGGGGTTGGAGCCGCGCGTGGCCTTCGTGAGCTTCTCGAACTTCGGCTATCCGATGTCGGAGCGGGCCGAGAAGATGCACCGCGCGCCCGCCGTGCTGGAAAAGCGCGGCGCCGACTTCGAGTTCGAGGGCGAGATGACCGTCGACGTCGCGTTGAACCCGCAGGCGCAGGCGGCCTATCCGTTCTCGCGCCTGACCGGGCCGGCGAATATCCTGGTGGTGCCGGCGCGGCACTCGGCTTCGATTTCGGTCAAGCTGATGCAGGAGATGGCGGGGGCGACGGTGATCGGGCCAATCCTTGTCGGGGTCGACAAGCCGATCCAGATCGCCTCGACGGTGTCGACGGCGAATGACATCCTGAACATGGCCGTCCTGGCCTCGTGCAAGATCGGCTAGGAGGCTTCGGGGATGCGGATCGCGATGTGGTCGGGGCCGCGCAATCTGAGCACGGCGATGATGTATTCCTTCGGCAACCGCGCGGATTGCGCGGTTGTCGACGAACCGTTCTATGCCTGTTATCTCGCGCGGACCGGGCTGGAGCATCCGATGCGGGCCGAGGTGATGGCGGCGCAGTCGGACGACCCGGAAACCGTTGTACAGAGCCTGATCGGGCCGGTTCCGGGCGGGCGGGCGCATTTCTACCAGAAGCACATGTGCCACCACATGGTCGACGGGGTGCCGCGCGACTGGATGGGGGCGATGCGCAATGTCTTCCTGATCCGCCACCCGACGCGGGTGATCGCGAGCTATACCGAGAAGCACGATGCGCTGACGCTCGAGGGGATCGGTTTCGTGCAGCAGGCGCAGATGTTCGACGAGGTGGCCGCCGCGGGGGGCGACCCGCTGGTGATCGACAGCCACGACATTCGCGCGAACCCCGAGGCGATGCTGCGCCGGCTGTGCGAGGCGCTGGGGTTGGAGTGGGACGCGGGGATGCTGCGCTGGCCATCGGGCGGGCATCCGCAGGACGGCGCCTGGGCGCCGCATTGGTATGGGGCGGTGCATCGCTCGACCGGGTTTGCCGGGGCCGAGGGCGCCTTGCCGGAACTGGCGGGCGCGGCGGCGGAACTAGCGGAGGCGGCGATGCCGTTCTACCGCCGTTTGGAAGCGGTCAAGCTTTAGGGTTCAGTCCAGCGTTGCCATGAGTTCGGCGTGCCGCGCGGTGTAGGCCGCGCGCACCTCGGTTGGCGGGCGCAGGTGCAGCCTGAGGCCGGAAATCAGGCTCTGATCGGGCTTTCCGAACAGTTTGTTGGCCTCGGCGACCGAGAACCCGGCGAGTTGCGTGGCCTCCATCCAGGCGCTGACCTGGTCGGCCTTCTTGATCTGTTTCTTGACCTGGACCGGCAGTACGGCGGGCAGGCCGAAGCGGATGTGGATCGCCGCGGTCAGCCGCTGGTCGAGGTCGCCATAGCCCGGGCCGACCGCCGCCTTGACCGGCGAGATCATGTCGCCGATCACGTATTCCGGCGCGTCGTGCAGCAGGGCGGCCAGTTGCCAGCGGACCGGCGGGCTGGTCCAGATCCGGGTGAACAGGGTTTCGACCAGCAGCGAGTGTTCGGCCACCGAATAGGCGAAGTCGCCATGGGTCTGCCCGTTCCAGCGCGCGACGAAGGCGAGGCCGTGGGCGATATCCTCGACCTCGATATCCACCGGGGTCGGGTCGAGCAGGTCGAGCCTGCGGCCGGACAGCATCCGCTGCCATGCCCGCGCCTGTGTTGCCATCGTGACACACTCCTGTGACTTTGCCATCTTTTCGCCACAATTCGGGCGCAGCCTTGCCTTCATCGAAGACCCGCGCTGCCACGCAGGATCACGACATTTGGGCCAGAAGGCCCGGCGTGTCGCAGCGGCATCTTCGATAGACTGGGGGGCACGTTAATCCTCCCGGCGTGCCCCCCAGCTTCATACTGGTATGAAAAGGGGCACAAGATGTTCAAGGGATTACTTGCGGCAACGCTTGTTGTCGCCGGACTGGCCTTGCCCGCATCGGCGCAGAATTGCGCGAAGCGCGACCTGGTGGTCGAGCGGCTGAAAGTGCAGTTCTCGGAGCAGCTGACGGCGGGCGGGTTGCAGGGCACCTCGCCGGTCGAGACGTTGCTGGAGGTCTGGGCCTCGCCCGAGACGGGAACCTTCACCATCCTCATGACCAATCCGAACGGGCTGAGCTGCATCGTCGCGGCGGGCACGGATTTCTTCAGCGGGCCGGTGAAGGCGGGGGCGGTGGCGCAGCAGGGCTGAGGCGGCGGCTTTGGGGCCAGCGGATTGCGCGTTTGGGGCAGGAATGCTAGACGCGCGCCAGACCCAAGGAGATTTTTGCCGTGACTCAGGAATATGTCGTCAAGGACATCGCCCTCGCCGACTTCGGTCGCAAGGAACTCGATATCGCTGAAACCGAGATGCCGGGCCTGATGGCCCTGCGCGAAGAATATGGTGCGAAACAGCCGCTGAAGGGCGCGCGGATCGCCGGATCGCTGCACATGACGATCCAGACCGCCGTTCTGATCGAAACCCTGGTGGCGCTGGGCGCCGATGTGCGCTGGGCGTCGTGCAACATCTTCTCGACCCAGGACCACGCCGCCGCCGCGATTGCCGCCACCGGCACGCCGGTCTTCGCCGTGAAGGGCGAGACGCTGGAGCACTACTGGACCTATACCGACCAGATCTTCCAGTTCGCCGAAGGCGGCGCGAACATGATCCTCGACGATGGCGGCGATGCGACGCTCTACATCCTCATGGGGGCCCGCGTCGAAGAGGGCGAGACCGACCTGATCGCCACGCCGACCTCGGAAGAAGAGGAATACCTCTTTGCCCAGATCAAGAAGCGCATGGCCGCGACCCCCGGCTGGTTCGTCAAGCAGCGCCACATGATCAAGGGCGTCTCGGAAGAGACCACCACCGGCGTTCACCGTCTTTACAAGATGATGGAGAAGGGCCACCTGCCGTTCCCCGCCATCAACGTCAATGACTCGGTCACCAAGTCGAAATTCGACAACAAGTATGGCTGCAAGGAATCGCTGGTCGACGGTATCCGCCGTGCCACCGACACCATGATGGCCGGCAAGGTTGCGGTGGTCTGCGGCTATGGCGACGTGGGCAAGGGCTCGGCCGCTTCGCTGCGGGGCGCCGGCGCGCGGGTGAAGGTGACCGAGGTCGACCCGATCTGCGCATTGCAGGCGGCGATGGACGGTTACGAGGTGACGCTGCTGGAAGACGAAGTCGCCAGCGCCGATATCTTCATCACCACCACCGGCAACAAGGACGTCATCCGTCTCGAGCATATGCGCGAGATGAAGAACATGGCGATCGTCGGCAACATCGGCCACTTCGACAACGAGATCCAGGTTGCCGCGCTGAAGAACCACAAGTGGACCAACATCAAGGACCAGGTGGACATGATCGAGATGCCCTCGGGCAACAAGATCATCCTGCTGTCGGAAGGCCGCCTGCTGAACCTCGGTAACGCCACCGGCCACCCGTCGTTCGTGATGTCGGCCAGCTTCACGAACCAGGTGCTGGCGCAGATCGAGCTGTGGACCAAGGGCGACGAATACGAGAACCAGGTCTATATCCTGCCCAAGCACCTCGACGAGAAGGTCGCGCGGCTGCACCTGGGCCGGATCGGCGTCAAGCTGACCAAGCTCCAGCCCGAGCAGGCGGCTTATATCGGCGTCGCGCCGGAAGGCCCGTTCAAGCCGGAACACTATCGCTACTGATTATCGCGGGATGCGAGGAAGCGGCGCTCTCCGAAAGGGGGGCGCCGTTTTCGTTTGGGCCGATTTGAAGCGAATTCTTGGGGCTATTTCTTTGCCTAGCGGGAGGTCGCGCGTTAGGACTGCGCATCGGCCAGTACGGCCGGAACCGGATTCAGATGCGTGTGGTGAGACGGGAGCACGCGGGTGAAGGAGGGTTCCGGTGTTTGGCCGGCCCTCCGATCCGCGTCTGTATCGGCCCGATCAGGGCTTTGTCGCGCCCAGGCCGCAGACCAGCCGCCATTCGTCTTCGGTCACCGGCTGCACGGACAGGCGCGAGTTTTTCACCAGCACCATGTCGGCCAGGCGCGGGTCGGCCTTGATCTGGTCGAGCGTCACCGGCTTGACGAAGGGCCGCGCCGCGCGCACATCGACGCAATCCCAGCGTTCGTCGTCGGTCGAACTGTCGGGATGCGCCGGGGCGCAGACCTCGACGATGCCGACCACCGCCTTGTCGGTCTGCGAGTGGTAGAAGAAGCCAAGGTCGCCGACCTGCATGGCGCGCATGAAGTTGCGGGCCTGGTAGTTGCGCACGCCGTCCCATTCCTGGCCGGCATCGCCCTTGGCGACCTGGTTGTCCCAGCTCCAGGTCTCGGGTTCGGATTTGAACAGCCAGTAGGCCATGTCTTTGTCCTTTCGTCCTGAGAGGTCACTCTTCCTTGAGCGAGCGGGCCAGCAGTTGCGCCATGATGGAGGGCAGCGTCTCGCGCCCGTCGACAAGGGAGGCCACGGCATGGGTGATGGGCAGGTCGATGCCGCGATAGGCGGGGGCGGCGGCGATGGCGCGGGCGGTGGCGGCGCCTTCGACGGTTACGGTGGCGTCAAAGGTCTCGCCCCGGCCGATGGCGAGGCCGAGTTGGTAGTTGCGCGACATTTCCGAGGTGCAGCTGAGGGTGAGGTCGCCAAAGCCCGAGAGGCCCGCCAGGGTTTCGGGCCGTGCGCCGCGCGCGGCGGCGATGCGCAGCATCTCGGCATAGCCGCGGGTCATCAGGGCGGCGCGGGCGCTGTTGCCAAGGCCCGCGCCGATGACCGCGCCGCAGGCGATGGCCATGACGTTCTTGAGCGCGCCGCCGAGTTCCGCCCCGGCGGTGTCGGTGGTGCGGTAGAGGCGCAGGGTTTCGGTGCTGAGTGCCCTTTGCAGAGCCTGTACATGGTCCGGATCGGCGCAGGCGAGGGTGAGCGCGGTGGGCAGGCCGCGGGCAATTTCCCCGGCGAAGCTGGGGCCGGTGAGGATGGCCGCGATTGCGCCCGGCACGGCCTCGGCGATGACGCCGGTGGGGCCGAAGCCGGTGGCAAGCTCGATGCCCTTGCAGCAGGCGACCAGCGGGCGGTTGCCCAGCTGTGCGTGGTGTTCGGCCAGCGCCGCCCGCATCTGCTGCATCGGCATGGCCAGCAGCAGCACGTCGGCGTTGGCGAGGTCGGCGAAATTGGCGGTGGGGGTCACGGTTTCGGGCAGGTCGGCGCCGGGCAGGCGGGCCTCGTTGCGGCGCTCGGCGGCCATGCGCGCGGCCTGATCTGCCGAACGCGACCAGAGCGTGACCGGCCCCTTGCGCCCCAGCGCGATGGCGAGCGCGGTGCCGAAGGCGCCGGCGCCGGCGATGCCGACCCTCATGCCTTGGCCCCCTTCTTGCCGCTGCCGACCAGCGCGGCCTGCGAGGTGTCGAGCGGCCAGCGCGGGCGGGCCGAAAGGGTGAGATCGTGGCGCACACCGTCTTCGAAGAGCTCGATGCCGGCATAGGCGATCATCGCGGCGTTGTCGGTGCAGAGCTTCAGCGGCGGGGCGACGAATTGCGCGCCGAGGTCGGCGGCGACCGCTTCGAGGCGGGCGCGGATCGCCATGTTGGCGGCCACACCACCGGCGACGGCGACGCAGGGGGTGACGGGGTTTTCGGCCAGGTAGCGGGCAAGCGCGCGGCGCATCCGGTCGGCCAGCACGTCGCAGACGGCGGCCTGGAAGCTGGCGCAGATATCGGCGCGGTCGGCGCGGGTAAGGCCGCCGAATTCGGCCACCAGCGCGTCGCGGGTGCGCAGGACGGCGGTTTTCAGCCCCGAGAAGGAGAGGTTGCAGTCGTCGCGGTCGATCAGCGGGCGGGGCAGGGGAAAACGCTTGGGGTTGGCGCCCATGGCCTCGCGTTCGATCGAGGGGCCGCCGGGCTGGGGCAGGCCCAGCAGGCGGGCGACCTTGTCGAAGGCCTCGCCGGGGGCGTCGTCGATGGTGCCGCCGAGGCGGGTGAAATCCTGCGGGCCGCGCACGATCAGGAACTGGCAATGCCCGCCCGAGACCAGCAGCATGAGGTAGGGATATGCGATGGCGTCGGTCAGGCGCGGGGTCAGGGCGTGACCGGCGAGGTGGTTGACCCCGACCAGCGGCAGGCCGGTGGCGGCGCTGAGGCCCTTGGCGCACATCACGCCCGACAGCACGCCGCCGATCAGGCCGGGGCCCGAGGTCACGGCGATGGCGTCCATGTCGTTGAGCGTCAGCCCGGCATCGTCGAGCGCCTGCCGCACCGCAACGTCGAGCTTTTCGGCATGGGCGCGGGCGGCGATTTCCGGAACCACGCCGCCGAAGGCGTCGTGCAGGCCGGTCTGGCCGATGACGACCGAGGCAAGAACCTCGGCCCCGCTGGCCGAGCGGCGCACGACGGCGGCCGCGGTGTCGTCGCAGCTGCTCTCGAGTCCCAGCATGGTGAGGGTGTCTGTCATGGGCCTGCGCGGTTGCATCACTCCAGTGGTGGAGGTATCACCCAATGTCCCTGCTCACAATCCCGAGCCCGCCGATGCGACCCGTCCTGCTGCTGACGCGGCCCCGCGCGTCTTCCCTTGCCTTCGCCGAAGCCCTGCCCGCCGAGATGCGTGACCGGGTCGAGGTGGTGATTTCGCCGCTGATGGAGATCGAACCCCTTGTACAGAGCCTTGATCTGGGTGCTGCGCGGGGGATCGTGTTCAGCTCGGCCAATGCGGTTCGGGCGGTTGCGCCGCTTGTGACGGACCGCAGCCTGCCGTGCTTTTGCGTGGGTGAGGTGACGGCCGAAGTCGCGCGCGAGGCCGGTTGGGATGCCCGCGCGATGGGCGCGACGGCGGACGAACTGGTGCCGGCGCTGCTCCGGGAAGGCCCGGCGGGGCCGCTGGTGCACCTGGTGGGCCAGCATCGGCGCGGCGACATCGCCGGGCGGCTGAGCCAGGGCGGGATCGAGACGCGGGCGGTGCCGGTCTATGCCCAGCCGCTGCGCGATCTGAACGATGCGGCGCGCGCCGCGCTGGCGGGCGAACTGCCCGTGATCGCGCCGCTGTTCTCGCCCCGCACGGCGCGACACTTTGCCGGGCTGGCCCGCGGAACGGCGCCGATCCATGCGGTCGCGATGAGCGAGGCGGTGGCGGAGTCCTTGAATTCCTTGAATTTTGCTTACATCTCAGTAGCAGAGCACCCCGACGCCCAGAGCATGGTCCAAGCCATAGGCGATTGCCTTGGCCGGATCAGCCGGGTTGAGGGGGTCCGGCCTGCGCAGTAGTCTTGAGTCCTGGCGCGGCAGGTCATTTCAGATTCGAAGGGGTTAACAACGGTGGCAAGCGATCCGAAGTCCGAGTCCGAGATAGACGGCGATCCGATTTCGGCGAGCGAGCCCGCGGCTGCGGAAACCGAGACCGAAACGCCGCTCGAAGAGACGGTGGAGACCCCCGAACCCCCGGCGGAACAGCCGGAGGCGATCCCCGAGCCGGTGGCTTCCTCCCAACCCGAACCGCGACGCGGTGGATTTGGCCCGGCCCTGCTGGGTGGCGTCGTTGCCGCCGCACTGGGGCTGGTTGCTGGCAAGGCAGGGATCATCGATCCGCTGCTGCCGCCAAGCTGGCGCGAGGCGGATTACACCGCGCAGATCGACAAGCTGGAGAGCACGCTCGCCAACCAGGCGGGCGAGATGGGCGCACTGCGCGAGCAGGTGGTGGCGATCAAGATGCCCGACACCGGGCCGCTGTCTAAGCAGATCGAGGCTCTTTCCGGTGCCGTGACGCCGCTGGGCGGCCAGCTTTCGGAGCTAACCTCGGCGGTTTCGGCGCTGGAGGCGCGGATCGATGCGCTGGAGAAGCGGCCGATCAGCGAAGGCGTCTCGCAGAGTGCCATCGACGCCTACGAGCGCGAATTGACCCGGATGCGCGAGGCCCTGGCCGAGCAGCGCGCCGAGGTCGACAATTACATCGCCCAGGCGCGCAGCATGGAGGCCGAGGCCGGCCAGTCGCGCCAGCTGGCGGCGCAGCGCAATGCGCTGACGCGGTTGCAGACGGCGTTGATCGGTGGCGAGCCCTATGCGGAGGTGCTGGGCGACCTGCGGGATGCGGGCCTCGACGTGCCGGCGCCGCTGGCCGACTCTGCCGAGACGGGCGTGACCACGTTGGCCGCGCTGCGCGCCGGTTTCCCGGAGGCCGCGCGCGAGGCGCTGGCCGCGGCGCGCGAGGCGACGCGCAAGCAGGACGCGGGGTTCAGCGCCTTCCTGGCCCGCCAGTTCGGCGCGCGCTCGGTAGAGCCGCGTGCCGGCGACGACCCCGACGCGGTGCTGTCGCGGGCCGAGGCGGCGGTGACCGACGGGCGGATCGACACGGCGCTGCAGGAACTCGACACCCTGCCGGACGTTGCCAAGGCGCAGATGGCCGGATGGATCGCCGAGGCGAGCCGGCGTCAGGCTGCCATGGGCGCGGCCGACGCGCTTTCACAATCGCTGGCTTCGAAGTGAGGGGACACACATGCTCTGGTCACTGATCAAGATCCTCTTCTTCGTCGCCCTGGTCGCGGCGCTGACGCTGGGGGCCACCTACCTTATGGAGGCGGGCGGCGGGGTTCGCGTGACCTTTGCCGGGACGGAATACACGCTGGGGCCGTTGCAGTCGGTGATCGGGCTGCTGGCCCTGCTGCTGGCGCTTTGGGTGCTGCTCAAGCTGCTGTCGCTGAGCGTTGCGGTGCTGCGCTTCCTCAGCGGCGACGAGACCGCCGTGTCGCGCTATTTCGACCGCGGGCGCGAGCGCAAGGGGTATCAGGCGCTGGCCGACGGGCTGATGGCGCTGGCCTCGGGCGAGGGGCGGCTGGCCATGTCCAAGGCCGCGAAGGCCGAGAAATACCTGCGCAAGCCCGAGCTGACCAACCTGCTGACCGCGCAGGCGGCCGAGATGAGTGGCGATACCCGCAAGGCGGCCGAGACCTACAAGAAGCTGATCGCCGACGACTCCACCCGCTTTGTCGGGGTGCGCGGGATCATGAAGCAGAAGCTGGCCGAGGGCGACACCGAGACGGCGCGCAAGCTGGCCGAGAAGGCGTTCCAGCTGAAGCCGCGCCACGAGGAGACGCAGGACGTGCTGCTGAAGCTGCAGGCCGAGGCGCATGACTGGGCCGGTGCGCGCAGCACGCTGAACGCCAAGCTCAAGGCCGGGAACCTGCCGCGCGACGTCTATACGCGGCGCGAGGCGGTGCTGGCGCTGTCCGAGGCGAAAGAGCTGCTGGACGACGAGACCAGCGTCGAGACGCGCGAGAAGGTGATCGAGGCCAACCGGCTGTCGCCCGACTTGGTGCCGGCGGCGGCGCTGGCGGCGGGCAGCTATGTCCGCAAGGGCCAGCCGAAATACGCGGTGCGGATCCTCAAGAA
This sequence comes from Seohaeicola zhoushanensis, assembly GCF_014656415.1. Lineage (GTDB taxonomy): Bacteria > Pseudomonadota > Alphaproteobacteria > Rhodobacterales > Rhodobacteraceae > Seohaeicola_A > Seohaeicola_A zhoushanensis. The sequence goes on from NZ_BNCJ01000001.1 coordinate 407,445, forward strand.
GGCCTGGGAGGCGCAGCCGCATCCCGACCTGGCGGCCGCCTTTGCCCAGATCGAGCCGAACGAGACGCCGCAGGAGCGGCTGAAACGCTTCCAGCTGCTGACCAAGATCCACCCGGAGCACGCCGAGACCAAGCTGCTGCTGGCCGAGCTGAACCTCGTGGCCGAGGACTTCCCCGCCGCGCGGCGCGCGCTGGGCGACCTGGCGCAGGCCTCGGGGGCGGATGCGCGGGCGCTGACGCTGATGGCGGCGATCGAACGGGGCGAGGGTGCGTCGGATGCCATCGTCAACGGCTGGCTGGCGCGGGCGCTGAATGCGCCGCGCGGGCCGCAGTGGGTCTGCGACAACTGCCAGCATATCCACGCCGACTGGCAGCCGGTCTGCGAGAACTGCGGCGGTCTCGACACCCTGAGCTGGCGCGCACCGCATTACTCGGATGTTCCGACCGCGACGGGCGTTCACATGCTGCCTCTGATCGTCGGTGCGCCGACCCGTGCCGAGGCTGAGGCGACCACGGACATTCCCGATGCCGAACTGGTGCCGGAGGACGACACCGCCGAACCGCAGCAGCGGCAGGAAAATTAGCCCTTTCCTGCCGCCGCCGGCGATGCTAAACGCCGCCGCACCAGGGCCGCTGTAGCTCAGCTGGTAGAGCACGTCATTCGTAATGATGGGGTCGGGGGTTCGAGTCCCTTCAGCGGCACCAACTTGAAACATGGGTTTTCAAGTCCATCGCATATCTGAAGCATGATGCGATAATCTCGTCCTCCTGCACCGGTGCCTGCAGAGGCATGGCATCTCCAGGCTACCGGATGTTAAAGGCGACAAGCCGAAACGTCAGCGCTTCCAGCGCTGTTCCATCGGCTTCTTTCACATTGGTAGCTCCGCAGTGCAGAGGGCCGAGGGCAAACTCTATCCCTCCGTGGCAATCGACCGAACGAGCAAGTTCGCGGTCATCCAGCGCGTCGAAAGGGCCGACATGAAGACCACCTTATGAAACGATATTTACAGCCGGATACGATCCAACTCCTCCCTGTGTGACCTTAAGCCGGTAGAAGCCACGATGATGACCAACAGTGGATTCTACCGGCGCATGGCGGACGTTCGGCTCATGGGTCAGCTGCCGACATGGTGCTGGTTTGAGCAGGTTAACCGAGTATGTCTAAGCCGCCATGTCACTCTTGCCGCGCAGCAGGTCGTAGGTGCGGTCGGGCACGGCAAAGCGGTCGCCGTAGAGCTCGGCCAGTTGCCGTGCACGGGTGGCGAAATGGTCGATGCCCTCGCCGCGGATGAACTGGATGGCGCCGCCGGTATGGGCCGGGAAGCCGATCGCCATGATTCCGCCGAGGTTGGCTTCGATCTCGGTATTCAGCACGCCTTCGTCCAGGCAGCGCAGTGTCTCGATGGCCTGGCGGTAGAGGATACGGTCTACTGCATCCTTGATGCCGATCTCGGCATTGCCCCTGGCGAACTGCGCCAGTCCCGGCCAGAGCGTCCGCTTGCCTTCGCTGTCATAGTCGTAGAAGCCGCCGCCGTATTGCCGCCCGCCGCGGCCCATGGCGATCATCGGGTCGGTCACGGCGACGGTGGCGGTGTTGTGGCGGCCAAAGCCGCTGTCGACGCCCAGCCGCTGGTCGAGCGCCGCGTGGGTCTTGCGGACCTTCTGGCCGAGGATCAGCGAGACCTCGTCGAAGACCTGGAGCGGGCCGACGGGCATTCCGGCCAGCCACGCCGCCCGCTCGATGGCGGCGGGGGCCATGCCGTCGACCAGCAGTTGCAGACCTTCGTCCATGAAGGTGCCGAAGACGCGGCTGGTGAAGAACCCGCGTGAATCGTTCACCACGATGGGCAGGTAGCCGATCTGCTGGACATAGTCATAGGCCTTGCGCAGCGTGTCCTGGCTGGTTTTCGCGCCCATGATGATCTCGACCACCTTCATGCGGTCGACCGGGCTGAAGAAATGCAGGCCGATGAAGCGGGTCGGGTCGGGGCAGGCCTCGGCCAGGATCGAGATGGGCAGGGTCGAGGTGTTCGAACCATAGATCCCTTCGGGCGTCAGCATCGGCCAGGTTTCGGCGATGACCTTTTCCTTGAGGTCAATATCCTCGAACACCGCCTCGATGACGATGTCGATGGTGCCGGGCGCGGCGTTTTCGGTTGCCGGGGTGATCTGGCCCAGCAGTGCGTCCCGCCTGGCCTCGTCCATGCGCCCTCGCTTGATCGCGCCGGCGCAGAGCTTTTCCGAATGCGCCTTGCCCCGTTCGGCATTGGCGAGGTCGGTGTCCTTGAGCAGGGTCTGGATGCCGCGTGCGGCCTGGGCATGGGCGATGCCCGATCCCATCATGCCGGCCCCGAGCACCGCCGCCGAAGTGGCCTTCCATGGCGCGCCTTCCGGGCGCACTTTGCCCGAGCGGATTGCCTGCATTCCGAAGAAGAAGGTGGAGATGGCCGCTTTGGCCTCTTTCGAGGCCATCAGGCCGATGAAGCGGCGGGTTTCCATGCGCAGTGCGGCGTTGAAATTCATCCGCATCGAGTTCACCGCGACGTCGAGGATCTTCTCGGGCGCGGGCAGCAGGCCGCGGGTCTTCTGGTAGAGCATCGCCGAGGAGGCCTGGATGATCTGCCGGTTCTTCGGGGCGAGCGTGTCGCCGCCGGGATAGCGGAAGCCCTTCTGGTCCCAGGGCTGCACATGCGCCGTGGGGTTCGCGCGGATCCAGGCCTTGGCGGCGGGGATCAGCTGGTCGGCGGTCTCGACGATCTCGTCGACCATGCCGGCGGCGAGCGCATCGGCGGGCTGCACCTGCTTGCCTTCCAGCAGGTAGGGCAGGGCCTTTTCCAGCCCGAGCAGGGCGGTCAGGCGGACGACGCCGCCGGCGCCGGGCAGCAGGCCCAGCGTCACCTCGGGCAGGCCGACCACCGCCTTGGGCGAGTTCAGCACGATGCGGCGGTTGCTGGCGAGGCAGAGCTCGTAGCCGCCCCCCAGCGCCGCGCCGTTGATCGCGGCGACCACCGGAACGGGCAGCTTTTCCAGCCGCCGGTAGACCGCCTTGTTGGCCTCGATGAAGGCGAAGCTCTGCTCGTCGGCGGTTTCGGTGGCGAGGATGTCATGCAGGTCGCCGCCGGCAAAGAAGGTCGACTTGGCCGAGGCGAAGACCACGCCGGTCAGCCCCGGCTCGGCCTCGAGCCGGTCGCAGATGGCGCGCATTCCCGGCTCGAAGCGGGCGTTCATGGTGTTGGCCGACTGGCCCTGCATGTCCATGGTGACGGTGACGATGCCGTCGGCGTCCTTGTCCCAGATGAAATCCTGCATCGCTTCCTCCCTCACAGCCGTTCGATGATCGAGGCGATGCCCATGCCGCCGCCGACACACATGCAGATCAGCGCGCGTTTCAATCGGCGCCGTTCCAGTTCGTCGAGCATGGTCGAGACCAGGCAGCCGCCGGTTGCGCCCAGCGGGTGGCCCATGGCGATGGCGCCGCCGACGACGTTCAGCTTCTCGTCCGGCACGTCGAGGTCGCGTTGCAGGCGCAGGGCCACCGAGGCGAAGGCCTCGTTGATCTCGACCAGGTCGATGTCGTCGATGGTCAGCCCGGCCTTGGCCAGCGCCTTGAGCGAGGCGGGGCCGGGGCCGGTGAGCATGATCGTCGGTTCGGTCGCGGTGAGCGCGATCGAGACGACGCGGCCGCGCGGGTCGAGGCCGATGTCCTTGCCCGCCTGTTCGCTGCCGACCATCACCAGCGAGGCGCCGTCGACGATGCCCGAGGAATTGCCGGGGGTATGTACGTGGTTGATCCGCTCGACCTGGGGATACTTGGCCAGCGCCACCGCGTCGAAGCCCATGGCGCCGGGGCCGGCAAAGCTCGGTTTCAGCGCACCCAGTTTCTGCATGTCGGTATCGGACTTGATGAAATCGTCCTTGGCCAGGATCACCAGCCCGTTCTCGTCGCGCACCGGCACGACCGAGCGGTCGAACCAGCCGGACTCGCGGGCATGGGCGGCGCGTTTCTGGCTTTCCAGGGCAAAGGCGTCGACGTCGTCGCGCGACCAGCCTTCGAGCGTGGCGATCAGGTCGGCGCCGATGCCCTGCGGCACGAAGCCGGTGACGATGGCGGTTTCTGGGTCTTCGGCGAAGGGGCCGCCGTCGGCCCCCATCGGCACCCGCGACATCGACTCGAACCCGCCTGCGCAGACCAGGTCTTCCCAGCCCGAGGCGACCTTGGCGGCGGCGGTGTTGAAGGTGTCGAGGCCCGAGGCGCAGAAGCGGTTCACCTGGGCGCCGGGCACGGATTCATCCCAGCCGGCCTTCTGCAGCGCGATCTTCGGCAGCACCGCGCCCTGTTCCATGACCGGGGCCACGCAGCCCAGCATGACGTCGTCGACACGCGCGGTGTCGAGGTCGTGGCGCTGCTGCATCTCGGCCAGCAGCGTGGTGACAAGGTTGATCGGCTTCACCTCGTGCAGGGTGCCGTCGCCCTTGCCCTTTGATCTCGGGGTGCGGATGGCATCGTATATATAGGCCGTTGCCGCCATGGTCCTCTCCTCCTGGTAACGCCCGCCTAATTCGTGTCGAACACGAAGATATGGGGCAGCGGGTTCAATTCGCGTTGGGTGATTTCGCTGGCTTCGGCCAGATCTATGCCGATGCCGCGCAGGATGATCTCGGCGGTGTCGCTGCCGGCCTGGCGCCAGGTCCGGCGCCCGTCGAGCACCAGCGACATCGCCCCGAAGGTGGCGCCGCCAGCGGTGGCGGTGATCGAGGCGACCTGGTCGCGGTGGAACCGGAACCGGCCCGCGGCCAGGCCCCGGCGCAGCTCGGCGGCGGGCATTTCGCTCCAGAAGTTGCCGAGCCTGGGCTCCATCATGGCGTAGCGCGCGATGAAGCGGCCCCAGTGCGGATCGTCATGCACCCGGCGCACGCAGAGCCGGATCGCGGCCGAGAGCTTCTCGGCGGGATCGGTCATGCCCGTGCAGGCCTCGGCCATGGTCTGGCGGAACTCCAGGGCCACCGCATCGCAAACCGAGGAGAACAGATCCGACGGGTTGTCGAGGTTGTTGTAGATGGTGCCGCGCGACAGCCCTGCCTCTCGGGCAAGCTCGCTGACCGGGATCGAGGTGCCGCCCTCCTCGGCGAAGATACGCAGAGCAGATTGATGGATGCGCTGGGTGGCGGTGTTCATCAGGGCGGAAAATCTCGGGAGAAACAGGATTGACTAAAATTAGACACACCTGTTTAAATTGTGTCAATAGCGTTCATTGCCGAACTGGGGAGGTGACGGCATGGATACCGGATTACCCGCCGTGGCCGCGCGCGGGGTGGGCTGATGGAGCTTCTTCAGCTTGCCGTCGGCGGCCTTGCGAATGGTTGTATCTACGGCCTCGTCGCGCTTGGCTTCGTGATGATCTACAAAGCCAGCGAAGGGGTCAATTTCGCCCAGGGCGACATGATGATGCTTGGCGCCTTCGTGGCGCTTGGGCTGGGGAATGGCGATCATCTTGGCCTGCCCTTCGTGCTGGCGGTGCCGCTTGCCATGGCAGTCATGTTCTGCGTGGGCTGGGGGGTCGAGCGTGTCGTGGTGCGGCGCATCTTCGGCCAGCCGCAATTCGCGCTGGTGATCCTGACCATCGCCATGGGCTTTGTCTTCCGCTTCGTCGCCGGTGCGGTCTTTGGCTATACGCCGCTGGTGATGGAGACGCCCTACGGCGGGCAGAACCTGAACCTGGGCGGGGTGGTGATCGGCTATGCCGACCTGATCGCCATTGCGGTGACCATCGTTCTGACCGTGGCGCTCTGGGCCTTTTTCGCCTTCACCCGGATCGGGCTTGCGGCGCAGGCGGCCAGCCAGAACCAGCTGGCGGCCTATATCGTCGGGGTGCCGGTGATGCGGGTGAACTCGCTGATCTGGGGCCTGTCGGGGGCGGTGGCGACGGTGGCGGGGGTGCTCTATGCCTCGCGCGGGGCGATCGACCCGAACATCGGGCTTCTGGGCATCAAGGCCTTTGCCGCGGCGGTGATCGGCGGGCTGGGGTCCCTGCCGGGCGCGCTGCTGGGCGGGCTGATCGTCGGGCTGGTGGAACCCATCGCCGGCCGCTACGCGCCGGGCGAGGTGGCGCAGATGTCGCCCTATATCCTGATGCTCGTGGTGCTGCTCACCCGGCCCAGCGGCCTTATCAGCCAAGTCCAGATGAAGAAGGTCTGAGCCATGCGGGTGATCTTCAAGACCAGCTACGACCGCGACATCGACCTGCATGAACACGGCTGGGAGCGCGCCCGGATGGCGCTGCTGCTGGGGGTGATGGCGCTGCTGCCCTTCGTGCTGGGCGAATATTACCTGGCCGAGGCGGTGAACACGTTGATCTGGGCGCTGGCCGGGATGGGGCTGATGATTGCGGTCGGGCATACCGGGCAGGTGAGCCTTGGACATGCCGCCTTCCTTGCGGTGGGGGCCTATGCCGAGGCGGCGCTGATGAACGCGGGGCTGCCCTTTCTTGTCAGCTTTCCGCTGGCCGGGCTGATCGCCGGGGTCTTCGGCGGGCTGATCGCGCTGCCGGCCGCGCGGATGTCGGGCATCTACCTTGCCATCGCGACGCTGGCGGTCTTCGTGATCGTCGAGGAGCTGGTGATCCTGCTGGAACCGATCACCGGCGGCGTCGGCGGGCAGATGGCGCCCTCGATCACGATCCTGGGCATCGGTTTCGACCGCTACGGCGCGCTGGCGAATTTCTACTGGCTGTGCCTTGCCGTCGTGGCGCTGACCACCTGGGGCTATGCCAACCTGCTGCGCAGCCCGACCGGCCGCGCCTTCCTGGCGGTGCGCGACAGCGAGGTTTCGGCCCGGGCGCTGGGCGTCAACGTCACCCGCACCCGCGCGCTGGCCTTCGGCCTGTCGGCCGGGGTCACCGGCCTGGCCGGGGCGCTGATGGGGCATTACATCGGCTACTTCAATTACGAGCTGTTCTCGATCTTCATCTCGATCAACCTGCTGCTGGTGGTCACCATCGGGGGCCTCGGGTCGATCCAGGGGGCCTTTCTGGGCGCGATCCTGATCACCGGGGTGCCGCAGCTGATCGCGATCCTGCGCGACAACCTGAAGGCCGGGGTGGGCATCGACCTGTCGGCGGTGCCGGGCCTTGATACGCTGATCTTCTCGCTCATCCTGATCGGCTTCATCATCTACGAGCCGACGGGGCTGTATGGACGCTGGCTCAAGCTGCGGGCCTGGATCGAGCTGTTCCCATTGGCGCGGCGCGACATGTTCCGACGCCAGAAGAGCTATCTCAAGACGGAGCGGATGCGATGAGCCTGCTCGAAGTCGACGATCTCGCCATCCACTTCGGCGGCGTGAAGGCGGTGGACGGCATCTCGTTCGCGGTCGAGCCGGGCGAGGTCTTTGCCATCATCGGCCCGAACGGCGCCGGCAAGTCGACCATCTTCAACCTGATCTCGCGCATCTACGAACCAACGCGGGGCAGGATCCGGTTTGACGGGCAGGACATCACCAGGCTGCGGGCGCATGACATCGCCCGCCTTGGCATCGCGCGGACCTTCCAGAACATCGAGCTGTTCGACCATTCCACGGTGCTGGCCAACCTGCTGATGGGGCGGCACAGCCACCGGGCGACCAATGTGGTGCAGGATATCCTGTTCCTGCCCAAGGTGCGCCGCGAGGAGCGGGCGCATCGGCGCAAGGTCGAGGAGGTGATCGAGTTCCTGGAGCTCGAGGCCTATCGCGGCAAGATGATCGCCGGGCTGCCCTATGGCGTGCGCAAGGTGGTCGAGATCGGCCGCGCCCTGGCGATCGGCCCGCGTCTGATCCTGCTGGATGAACCCGCCTCGGGGCTGTCGGTGGAGGAGACGCAGGACATGGCCTTCTGGATCGAGGACATGCGCCGCGAGATGGGGCTGACGGTGCTGATGGTCGAACACGACATGTCGCTGGTGACCCAGGTCTGCGACCGCGTGCTGGCGGTGGCGAACGGGCGGCCGCTGGCGCTGGGCACGCCCGCCGAGGTGCAGGGGCACCCGGACGTGCAGGCCGCCTACCTTGGAACGGAGCGGGCGTCATGAGCGTGCTTTCGGTGCGCAACCTCGAAGCCTTCTACGGCGCGATCAAGGCGCTGCGCGGGGTGTCGATCGACGTCGAACAGGGCGAGATCGTCGCCATCCTGGGTGCGAACGGTGCCGGTAAGACGACGCTGATGAAGACCATCGCGGGGTTGATGGACCCCGGCAAGGGCAGCATCACGTTCCTGGGCGAGGAAATCGCCGGGGTGGACCCGGCGCGGCTAGTGGCGCGGGGCATCTCGCTGGTGCCCGAAGGGCGCGAGGTCTTTCCCTATCTCACCGTCGAGGAGAACCTGCGGCTGGGCGCCTTCACCCGCAAGGGTGGCGCGCAGGACGATCTCGACCTGGTCTATGGCTATTTCCCGATCCTGCAGGAGCGCCGGCGGCAGGCGGCCGGGTTCCTCTCGGGCGGGCAGCAGCAGATGCTGGCGATCGGGCGCGGCCTGATGGCGCGGCCGAAGCTGATGATGCTGGACGAACCGAGCCTTGGCCTGTCGCCGCTGCTGACCACCGAGATCTTCGAGATCATCGCGCGGCTGAACGCCGAGCAGGGGGTGACCATGCTGCTGGTCGAGCAGAACGCCCATATCGCGCTCGAGACGGCGCACAAGGGATACGTGCTGGAAATGGGGCGCATCATGATGTCGGGCCCGACCGAGCGGCTCAAGGCCTCGGAGGACATCCAGGAATTCTACCTCGGCCGCACCGAGGCGACCGAGCGCGGCCAGAAGCGGTGGAAGAGGCGCAAGACATGGAGATAGCCCGCATCGACGCCGAAGAGGTCATCGCCTTTGACGGCCATGCTACCATCGTCTCGCTCTGGGCCGACCGCTGTGCCCGGTACAGTGACCGGGTCTGTCACCGCGCCAAGGAACTGGGCATCTGGCAGTCGTATTCCTGGCGCGACTACTACGAGACCGCGCGCAAGATCGGGCTGGGGCTGCTGCAGCTGGGCGTGACGCGCGGCGAGCCGGTGCTGATCCTGGCCGAGGACCGGCGCGAATGGCTGTACTGCGACCTCGCCGCCGCCTCGATCGGGGCGATCCCCACCGGGGTCTATACCACCGACAGCCCGCAGCAACTGGCCTATCTGGCGCAGGACAGCGGCGCGCGGGTGCTGTTCGTGGAGAATGACGAACAGCTCGACAAGTGGATCGCCCTGCGCGCCGAGATGCCGGGCATCGAGCATGTCATCGTCTTCGACCGCGACGGGCTGGCCGACTTCGCGCATCCCAGGGTGATGTTCCTGGACGCCCTCGTCGCGCTGGGCGAGGCCGACCCCGACCCGGAGCGTTTCGAGCGGGCGCTGCGCGCGGTCCGACCCGAGGAGCCGCGGATGCTGATCTATACCTCGGGCACCACCGGGCCGCCCAAGGGCGCGATCCTGACCCATCGCAACATGATCTTCCAGCTGGTTGCGGGCAGCTCGATGCTGGACTTCCACGAAACCGACAACCTGCTCTGCTTCCTGCCGCTGTGCCATGTGCTGGAACGGCTGGTCTCGGTCGAGGCGCCGCTGGCGCATGGAGCGGTGGTGAACTTCGCGGAAAGCCCCGAAACCGTGTTCGAGAACCTGCAGGAGGTCTCGCCCGATGTCTTTGCCGGGGTGCCGCGGATCTGGGAAAAGATCTATTCCCGCGTGATGATCATGCGCTCGGAGGCCGGGCCGGTGGGCGCGCGCGCCTTCGACTGGGCGCTGCGCGTCGGCGCGCGCCGGGCCGGGGCCGCGCGGCCTTCGCCCTGGCTGCGCCTGCAACATGGGCTGGCCGACCTGCTGGTGCTGGGCAACCTGCGCCGGATGCTGGGGCTGTCGAAGGCCCGCCGCGTCACCTCGGGGGCGGCGCCGATCTCGCCCGAGCTGATCGGCTGGTTCGCTGCCATCGGTGTGCCGCTGGTCGAGGGCTTCGGCATGACCGAGACCGCCGGCGTGGCGACGATCAACACCACGGACGACAACAGGGTCGGCACCGTCGGCGCGCCGCTGCCGGGGGTGAGGCTGCGCATCGACGACACGGGCGAGCTGCTGGTCGGCGGCCCCGGCGTCTTTGCCGGCTACTGGAAGCGACCCGAGAAGACCGCCGAGACGATCACGCCGGACGGCTGGCTGCGCACGGGCGACCTGGGCCGGATCGGCAATGACGGCCACCTGACCATCACCGGCCGGATGAAAGACCTCATCATCACCGCCGGGGGCAAGAACATCACCCCGGCCGAGATCGAGAACAAGCTGAAGTTCTCGCCCTATATCGCGGATGCGGTGGTGATCGGCGACCGGCGCAAATACCTGACCTGCCTGGTGATGATCGACCAGGAGAACGTCGAGAAATTCGCCCAGGACCGGCAGGTGCCCTTCTCGGATTTCGCCTCGCTCACCCGCGCGGCCGAGGTGCGCGAGCTGATCGGCAGCGTGGTGAGCGAGACCAACCGGCAGTTTGCCCAGGTCGAGCAGATCAAGGATTTCCGCCTGATCGAGATCCAGCTCACCGCCGAGGACGAGGAGCTGACGCCTACGATGAAGCTGAAACGGGATTTCGTGAGCCGGCGCCACGCGGCGCTGATCGACGAGATGTATTGACCCTTGCGGGGTCAGAAAATGGGAGGAAGGAAATGAAGCATTTCAAAGCACTGGCGACCGCGGCCACGCTGTTGGCCTCGCCGCTGGCGGCACAGACGCCGGGTGTCAGCGACACCGAGATCAAGATTGGCGGCGCGCATGACCTGTCGGGCATCTTCGCGCCCTTCTCGGTGCCGGCCGTCGCCGCCGCGCGCGCCTATTTCGACCAGGTCAATGCCGCGGGGGGCGTGCATGGCCGCAAGATCAACTACATCGTCGAGGACCACGGCTATCAGGTGCCCAAGGCGGCGCAGGCCGCCAACAAGCTGGTGAACCGCGACGAGGTCTTCGCCATGCTGCTGAGCCTGGGCACGCCGCACAACCTGGCCATGTTCCAGATCATGGAGCCCAAGGGCGTGCCGAACGTCTCTCCGATCACCGCGGCGCGCCAGATGATCGATCCGCCGGCACCGTGGAAATTCGCCGGCACCTCGTCCTATTACGACGCGATCAAGGCGACGACCCAATACATGGCCGACCACGAGGGCACCAAGAAGGTCTGCCTGATGATCCTGCCCACCGACTTCGGCAAGGAGATCGAGGCCGCGGTCCACGACCTGGCCGCCGCCGGCAAGGTCGAACTGGGGGCCGAGATCGGCCACAAGCCGGACGAGACCGATTTCACCGGCGCGCTGGCGCGGGTCAAGGACTCGGGTTGCGACACCGTCGGCATGGCGCTGGGCATCAGCCAGATGATCAACGCGGTCGCCACCGCCCGCAAGCTGGGCATGAACGACCTCAAGATCATGCTCTCGGGCGCCGGCTTCCACACCGTGGTGGCCAAGGGCCTGGCGCAGCAGGGCGTGATGGATGGCGTCTACGCCGGCGCGGGCTGGCAGGATCTGGAAGCGCGGATGGGCGATCCGGCCGTGGCCGAATGGGTCGCGCAGTACAAGGCCGCCACGGGCGAGGATTATCCCGGCACCGGCGCGCTGCTGGGCCGTTCGGGCGCGGGCATCATGGTTGCCGCCCTCGAAGCCGCCGGGCCGGACCTGACCCGCGAGAACTTCATCAAGGCGATGGAGTCGCTTGACTATGAAGACCCGATCTCGGGCAACCGCGTCGATTTCTCGGCCGAGGATCATGTCGGCGCCGACGAGGTCTTTGTCAGCCGCATCGAGAACGGGCACTGGGTGCTGGTCCAGACGATCAAGTAGGCCAAGACGCGGGGCGCGCAGAGACGCGCCCCGCGTTACCTCATTTCACGACAAGACGCGCCAATCGGAGAGCCGGATGATCAGACGCACCATCTATGACGAGGAACACGAGATCTTCCGCAAGACCGTGCGGGCCTGGGCCGACAAGGAGGTCTATCCGCATTCCCAGGCCTGGCGCGAGGCCGGCAGCGTCAGCCGCGAGGTCTGGAAGAGCGCGGGCGAGCAGGGCTTCCTCTGCATGTTCGCCGACGAGAGATACGGCGGGCTTGGCCTGCAGGATTTCCGCTATGACATGATCCTCTGCGAAGAGATCGGCCCGCGCGAGTCGGGCCTGTTCCTGGGGCTGCACAACCGCATCGTCGGGCCCTACCTGCACAGGTTCGCCTCGGACGACCAGCGCGAGCGTTACATGCCGGGGGTCGTTTCGGGCGATTGCATCCTGGCCATCGCCATGACCGAGCCAGGCACCGGGTCCGACCTGGCGGCGATCCGCACGCGGGCGGTCGAGATGGACGACCACTGGGTGCTGAACGGTTCCAAGACCTATATTTCCAACGGCTTCCTTGCCGACCTGGTGGTGGTCGCCGCCCGCACAAACCCCGACCGCGCCCATGAGATCGGGCTGTTCCTGGTCGAGACGGGGTCGCCCGGCTTTTCGCGCGGGCGGAACCTCAAGAAGATGGGACTGGAAAGCCAGGACACGGCCGAGCTGTTCTTCGACAACGTGAAGGTGCCCAAGGCCAACGTGCTGGGCGACCCGCGGGCCGGGTTCAAGACCATGATGATGAACCTGGCCGAAGAACGGATGATCGGCGCCGTCGGCTTTGTCGCCCGCGCCGAGCGGGCCTTTGCGATCACCATGGATTACATCATGGAGCGCCGCGCCTTTGGCCGGCCGATCGGCACCTTTCAGAACTCGCGCTTCAAGATGGCCTCGATGCGCACCGAGCTGGATGCCGCCTGGGCGCTGACCGACCATTGCGTGCGCGAGCACATGGAGGGCCGGCTTTCGGCCGAAATGGCCGCCGAGGCCAAGCTTTTCACCTCGGAGGTCGAGGGGCGGGTGGTCGATGAATGCCTGCAGCTGCATGGCGGCGCGGGGTATATGGACGAATACGAGATATCGCGCCTCTACCGCGATGCCCGTATCAGCCGCATCTACGCCGGCACCAGCGAGATCATGCGCGAGATCATCGGGCGGGGCCTAGGCCTGGACGACCGCGGGCGCAACTGATGGCGGGGCCTGGGGCCGGCCCGGCCGAACCGCCAGGGCGCGGATCGTCGATGCGGCCCGCCTGTCGCCGCCCGTCGCGGGACAGCGGCTGATGCGACCCCTGCGCGCCGAACTTGCCAAGGAGTGAGCATGGCTTTCCCACGTATGCATCTGGAGCACGAACACGAGATGTTCCGCAGCCAGGTCCGCCGCTTCCTGCAGCAGAACATGTCGGCCAAGGTGCCGAAATGGCGCGCGCAGGGCCATGTCGACCGCGAGGATTTCCGCACCTTCGGGGCGCAGGGCTGGCTTTGCCTCTGGGCCGAAGAGAACTTCGGCGGGCCGGGTATCCGCGATATCCGGTATGATCAGGTCCTGCAGGAGGAAACCATCCGCTGGACCGACATCGGTTTTTTCCACAACGCCCATTCCATGCTGGTCGGCCCCTACATCGACAGCTTTGCCACGCCCGCGCAGAAGGCCCGTTTCCTGCCCGGCGCGGTCAGTGGCGCGACCATCATGGGCATTGCCATGACCGAGCCGGACACCGGGTCGGACCTTGCCGCGATCCGCACCCGGGCCGAGGACCGTGGCGACCATTTCCTGGTGAACGGGGCCAAGACTTTCATTTCCAACGGGATCATCGGCGACCTTTTCGTCGTAGCGGCGCGGACCGGGGACAAGCGGGGCCAGATCGGGCTGTTCGTCGTCACCTCGGACATGCCGGGTTTTTCGCGCGGGCGGCACCTGCGCAAGATGGGGATGCCGGTGCAGGACACCGCCGAGCTGCGGTTCGAGGACGTGCGGGTGCCGCGCGACAACCTGCTGGGCGATCCGGGGCGCGGCTTTGCCTATATGGCCGAATGCCTGGCGGTCGAGCGGACGATGAGCGCGATTTCCTCGCTGGCCCATGCGCAGGTGGCCTTCGACGTGACGCTGGAGTTCGTCAAGCAGCGCCAGGCCTTCGGCCAGCCGGTCGGGGCGTTCCAGAACACGAGCTTTGTCATGGCCGACCTGCGCGCGCGGCTCGATGCCGCCCAGGCCTATCTCGACCAATGCGTGATGCTGTCGAACGCCGCGCGCCTGACGCCCGAGGATGCCGCCGCCGCCAAGCTGCTCTGTTCCGAGTTGCAGGGGGCGGTGGTGGATGCCGGGGTGCAGTTCCACGGCGGCGCCGGGTATATGGACGAATACGAGATCAGCCACATGTTCCGCGACGCCCGGATCGCGCGGATCTATGCGGGGACCAGCGAGATCATGAAGGGCATCATCGGGCGCGGCCTTGGCCTGGGCGAGCGCGCGCTGCGCGGTTGAGCGCGGGCTGTTGCGTTCGGTCTGACGCGCCCCTAGCGAACGTATCGCATCAGATCCGCCGCGCGTGCCCGGCCGAGTTCGATCCGGCAGGAGTCGATCCCGATGCCGGTGCCGGACCCGCCGCCGAAGGTGGCGCCGACGTAATCGCAATGCGCGTCCCGGTAGGCCGACCAGGCCGTCTGAGAAGCCTCAAGGGCGGGAACGGCCAGCTTGCGGCCGGTGGCCTGGTCGAGTTCCTCGGCGGCGCGGGTCGCGAAGCCGAGGTAGATATCGATCGTCGCATCGACCCTTTGCAGGGTATCCGCCACGCAGTTTCCGATCTCGACCTGGCTGCTGCCGCCGCATTCCGTCGCCGGATCGGCAAGGGCGGGGAGGGGCAGACAACAGATCAGGGTCAGCCTTGCCGCGAATGTCTTCATGGTGGAACCTCGCTTGTCTTCAGTGATGCGCTCACTGCCCGATCAGAGCTTGGGGGCATCCCGAGCCGACCGCAATGCGATGGTCTTGTCAACGGCGACGGCAGGGGTGTCGCCCCGGTTCTCAGTCCAGAACGACGATGCCCGAATGCTTCTGCTTGTGCTCGGGTTCGACGTGGATGGTAATCTTGGCGCCGTCTATCGCCTTCTTCAGCGCGGCTTCGACCCGGTCGCAGATCTCGTGGGCGTCGTAGACCGACATTTCGCCGGGAACCACCAGGTGGAACTCGATGAAGGTTGCCTGGCCGGCATGGCGGGTGCGCAGGTCGTGGGCCTCGACCGCGCCTCCGGCTTCGGTCGAGATGATCCGGCGGACGACGTCGAGGGTGTGGGGCGGAATGGCTTCGTCCATCAGGCCGCTAAGCGACTCGCGCACCACGTTGTAGCCGGACCAGAGGATGTTCAATGCGACGAGGGCGGCCATCAGGGAATCGAGGATCCACCAGTCGGTCACGATGGCGACCAGCACACCCAGGGCGACGCCGGCAGAGGTGATCACATCGGTGAACAGGTGCTTGCCATCGGCGACAAGCGCGGGCGAGCGGGCGCGGCGGCCGCGGGTGACCAGGACCCAGGCCCAGAAGGCGTTGATGACCGTGGCGGCGCCGTTGATGAGCAGGCCTTCGATGGGCAGGTTCAGGGCCACGGGATTCAGGAAGCCGAGATAGGCCTCGCGCAGGATCAGCAGGGCGGCGACGATGATCATCACGCCTTCGAGCACGGCGCTGAAGAACTCGGCCTTGTGGTGCCCGAAGGGATGCGAAGCGTCGGCCGGACGCGCGGCCACCCGGATGGCGATCAGCGCAGCGATCGCAGTGGCGACGTTGACCGTGCTTTCGAGCGCGTCGGAGTAGAGCGCCACCGACCCGGTCAGCCACCAGGCGACGAACTTGATGCCGAGGACCAGCACGCCGACGAAGACGCTACCGATGGCCAATCGCATGGTATTTGACACTGCGTCTTCTCCTGCCTTATGGCAGGCGACGTTTAACGGCACGCGGCGCGGCGGGCAACCTTGCTTGAGGCCGTTCTTCAGGCGCTTTGGGCCAATGTCAGCTCGGGCAGAGAGACGACGAATGCCGTTTTCCCCGAGGCTCTGTCATAGCGGATGTCCCCGCCCATCTTGTTGACCATCTCCTTGGCGATGCTGAGCCCAAGGCCCGTGCTGGCGATGTTGGAGCGGTTCGCCTTGCTGGCGCGGATCTTGTCCTGCGAATAGCGCTCGAAGAGCTGTGCTTCGAACTCTGGTGGGACGCCGGGGCCCTGGTCGCAGACCGCGATCTGGACGAAGCCGGAGACGCGCGATGTGGAGACGGTGACCTTGCCGCCCTCGGGCGAGAACTTCACCGCGTTGGACAGAAGGTTGGACAGGATCTGGTTCAGCCGTTGCGGGTTGACCGAAATCCGCGCGTCGGGAGCCTGGTTGTCGAGTTGCACCGAGACCCCCTTCTCGGGCAGGTAATGCGCGATTGCGTCGACCGCATCGGAGAGGGTTTCAGCGACGTCGATTTCCTCGGGTTCGAAGTCCATCTTGCCCGAGACGACCTTTTCGAAATCGAGGATGTCGTCAATCAGCTCGGCCAGCCGCCTGGCATTGCGGTCGGCGGTGGTGATGAGCTTGGACACCTTGGGATTCATGTCCGAGAGTGGCAGCGAGCAGACCAGACCCAGTGCGCCCCGGATCGAGGTGACGGGCGAGCGCAGTTCATGGCTGACGGTCGAGATGAACTGCTCTTTCTGGACGGCCAGGTTGTGCAGGTCGGTGATGTCGCGGTTGTGGGTGATGATGCCGATCATCTGCCCCTTGTCGTCGCGCAGGGGCACCTTGAGCGTCGAGAACCAGGCCTCGGAGCCGTTCACGAACCGGAAGAGCTGTTCGGTCTGGCGGGCTTCGCCGGATTTGATGACCGCCTGTTCCATCGCCCGCAGCTCGGTTGCGCGTTCCGTTTCGTAGAAGTCGAAATAGGTCTTGCCGATGATATCGCCGGTTTCGGGGGCGTTCAGCACGTCGGCGGTTGCCTTGTTCGCGATGAGGAAGCGACCTTCGAGGTCTTTCACGTTCAGACAGTCGGGCATCGCCTTGACCATTGCGCGGTAGAGGCGGTTGGATTGGAAGGCGCGGCGCTTTTGCACCTCGGTCTCGATCAGAAGCACTGTCACCAGGGTGCCGAGGAAGGTCATGACGACCATCGGCAGGCCGACCTGCTGCAGCAGGGTGCTGCGGAGGGAAGCGTCAAGCACCAAGAGGCTGGTGAGCACGCCGGGGCCGACGAGGCAGGCAAAGCCGAGCACCCGCGGGAGGCTCTTGCGACGCGATCCGAAGAGGTAGTGGCCGGCAAGCCCGATGCTGGCCGACACGCCGATGCCGATGACGCCGGCGAGGGCTCCGCCGCCGCCGAGGTAGGCGCGATAGCTTGCCGACATGATGCCGGTGACCACCGCAGCCAGCGGGCCCGCAAACAGGCCGCTTGCCGCGATCAGCGGGTGCCGCAGGTCGAACATGAAGCCGGGCATGACCTCGGCCGACATCGACATGGCCGCAATTGCGGTCAGGCCGACAAGGATGCCGAAGCACAGGCGACCGGAGGCCTTTTCCATCGGCGGGAGCCAGCGTTCCAGCATTCCCCATGCGACGACGAACACCGCGATAATCGCGTGTGTTGCTATCAGCGATCCCCAAATAACGTTCACGGTTGGCCCGCCTATTGTTGCCCTGCTGTGTCCACTCCGTTTCGTTAACGATTGTGGCGGGAAATTGGCCGTGGATAGATTTCATTTTGGAGATACGTTTATTCTCGTGATATCTCAGTCAGTTAACTATCCTTCCGGTTGTGTTGACGTGTTCTCGGATCAGCTTATGCGTTGTCCAAGCTTCCAGCCTCGCGCACGCCTCCGTTGCGCGTGCCGCGTGCGGAGCGGGGCTGGCGGCGAGCATTTTTCAAAAAGCACATCTTGTTTGAAACTTTTCCCGCGCGCCCTGCGTGACTGGTTGCGAGTGGGGGCCGATGTGGCCGCCCGTCTCGTGTGAATGTCACTCTGGAGGGAGAAGTTCGATGAAGATTGCAGTTACCGCCCTGGCCCTGACGATGGCGGCCGGGGCCGCCTTTGCCGCGTCGCATGCCATGGCGCCGATGGTCGAGGCCGCGGATCAGGACGTGTCCAACGGGATCGTTTCGGCCAGCAAGGTCGTTGCCGGAGAGAATGGCTGGATGGTGGTGCATCGCACCGATGCCGAAGGCAAGCCTGGCCCGGTGGTGGGCTATGCGCCGCTGCGCATGGGTGAGAACGTCGACGTGGCCGCGATCCTGACCGAGGAGGTCAAGCCGGGCGAGATGCTGATGCTGATGGTGCATTCCGAGGCGGGCGGCATGAAGACCGGTGCCTTCGAATACACCTTGGGGGCCAAGGAAGACGGCCCGATCAAGCCGGATGGCAAGCTGGTGATGCAGACCATCACCGCCAAGTAGCGGCTACCGCTTTAGAGGGTGGGTTGGTGCGAGTGTGGCGGCCCCTCGGGTGAGGGGCCGCCATTTTCTCAGCCGAGGCGGCGCTTGCGCGAGGCTAGCAGGCGCAGGCGCAACGCGTTCAGCTGGATGAAGCCCTGGGCGTCTTTCTGGTCGTAGGCGCCGGCGTCTTCCTCGAAGGTCACGTGGGCCTCGGAGTAGAGCGAGTGGTCGGACCAGCGGGCCACGGTGCGGGCCGAGCCCTTGTAGAGCTTGAGACGCACGGTGCCGGAGACATGTTCCTGGCTCTTGTCGATCAGCGCCTGGAGCATCTCGCGTTCGGGCGAGAACCAGAAGCCGTTGTAGATCAGCTCGGCGTAGCGCGGCATGATCGAGTCCTTGAGGTGGCCCGCGCCGCTGTCCAGCGTGATCTGTTCGATGCCGCGGTGCGCCTCGAGCAGGATGGTGCCGCCGGGGGTTTCGTAGACGCCGCGGGACTTCATGCCGACAAAGCGGTTCTCGACCAGGTCGAGGATGCCGATGCCGTGCTTGCCGCCCAGTTCATTGAGCCGGGTCAGGATCGTCGCGGGCGACATCGCTTCGCCGTTGATGGCGACGGCGTCACCCTTCTCGAAGGTGATCTCGACGAATTCCGGCTCGTTCGGTGCGTCTTCGGGGCGGGTGATGCGCTGCAGCACGTAGTCGGGGGCTTCTTCGGCCGGATTTTCCAGCACCTTGCCCTCGGAGGAGGTGTGCAGCAGGTTCGCGTCGACCGAGAAGGGCGCTTCGCCACGCTTGTCCTTGGCGATCGGGATCTGGTTCTGTTCGGCGAACTCCAGCAGCCTGGTGCGGCTGGTCAGGTCCCACAGGCGCCAGGGTGCGATCACCTTGATGTCGGGGTTCAGCGCGGCGGCGGCGAGTTCGAAGCGCACCTGGTCGTTGCCCTTGCCGGTGGCGCCATGGGCGACGGCGTCGGCGCCGGTCTCGGCGGCGATTTCCACCAGGCGCTTGGAGATCAGCGGGCGGGCGATCGAGGTGCCGAGCAGGTATTGCCCTTCGTAGAGCGCATTGGCGCGGAACATCGGGAAGACGAAGTCGCGCACGAATTCCTCGCGGACGTCCTCGATGTAGATGTTCTCGGGCGCGATGCCCAGAAGCTCGGCCTTCTTGCGGGCCGGTTCCAGTTCCTCGCCCTGGCCGAGGTCGGCGGTGAAGGTGACAACCTCGCAGCCGTATTCGGTTTGCAGCCACTTCAGGATGATCGAGGTGTCGAGGCCACCGGAATAGGCCAGAACGACTTTCTTGGGCGCGGACATGGAAAGTTCCTTGGTTTGCAGGTCGGCAGCGGGTTATCCCGTTTTCTCCAGCGGGGCAAGCATTCCGCATCGCCGGGGGCAGGCAATCCTAGCCTGCGAGGCGCTGGGTCCGCTCTCCCAGGAACAGGGCCGTCGATTGATCGATGGCGCGCAGGATCTGGCCGAGGTCGACATCCTGCGCCCGGCCGGTCCTGGCGGCCTGTTCGCCGTGCTGGCAGAGGGCGGCGAGATGGGCGAAACCGAGGTTGAGGGCGCTGCCTTTCAGGAAGTGCAGGTCGGCCGCCAACCGCTCGGCATTCGCCGTGACCTGCAACCGTCCGGACAGCTCTTCCACCTCTTCCAGAAAGAGGTCGACAACCTCGGCAAAGTCATCGGTGCCGACTTCGTCGCGCAATTCGATGACGCGGGGCCAATCGATCATCGGCAAGGTCCTCCATCCGGGGCGAGGCTAGGGGAGGGCGGTGAAGGCCCCGTTAACGCCGGACGGATAGCGTGGAAAATTCAAGCATTCATGCGGTGTTAAGACTGTTCTGGCAGGAGGGGCGCATTGCAGCTTTGACACAGCAGGACGCGCCTTGCGGTTCAATCAGTCTTCGCCGATCCGCACCGGGCCAGAGGCCGGGTCCGTTCGCACTGTCCTGGTGGTCGACGACAGCCGGCTGCAACGGCGCATCCTTGCCAGCATGTTGCAGAAATGGGGTTGCGCAGTGATCGAGGCGGAAAGCGGCGATCATGCGCTGGCGATCTGCAAGGCGGCACGCCCAGATATCGTGCTGTCGGACTGGATGATGCCGGGAATGGACGGGCTCGATTTCTGCCGTGCCTTCCGGCAGTTGCCGTCCGACCGCTATGGCTATTTCATCCTGCTCACCGCCAAGAGCGGCAAGGTCGAGACGGCGCAGGGCCTGGACGCCGGGGCCGACGATTTCCTGACCAAGCCGGTCAACCGCGAGGAATTGCGCGCCCGGATCTCTGCCGGGGACCGGATCATCGCGATGCAGCGCGAATTGTCCGAGAAGAACCGCATCATCGGCGAGACGCTGGACCGGTTGCAGGCGGCCTATGACTCGATCGACCACGACCTGAAGCAGGCGCGGAAGATCCAGCAATCGCTGGTGCCGCGGGTGTCGGAGGCCTTCGGAGCCTCGCGGGTGAGCCTGCTGCTCAAGCCCTGCGGGCATATCGGCGGCGACCTGGTGGGGATGTTCGCGCCGCGGCCCGATCAGGTGGCCTTCTATTCGCTGGACGTCTCGGGGCATGGCATCACCTCGGCGCTGATGACTGCGCGGCTGGGCAATTACCTGAGCGCGGTCTATTTCGACCAGAACCTCGGTGTGGAGACTGATGACCGGGGCCTTGCGCTGCGCCCGCCGGTGGCGGTGGCCGAAGATCTGAACACCCGGCTGATGGCCGACAAGGGCATCGACGAGTATTTCACCATGGCCTATGCGACGGTCGACCTGGGCTCAGGGCGGTTGCGGCTGGTGCAGGCGGGTCATCCGCACCCCCTGCTGATCCGCGCGAACGGGGAGATGGAATTCGTCGGCAGGGGCGGGCTGCCGATCGGGCTGCTGGAGGAGGCGTCCTTCAGCCAGACCGAACTGGTGCTGGAGCCCGGAGACCGGCTGCTGCTTTATTCCGATGGGTTCACCGAGGCGCAGGTGGTCGGGGGCGGGATGCTCGACGCCGAAGGGATGCTCGATATCGTTGCGCGCTGCCAGCCGGACCAGTCGGGCCGCGAATGGCTCGAGGACCTGTTCTGGAACCTGATGGAACGGATGGCGCCCGATTATGGCGTGGAAGACGACGTTTCGGCCACGTTGTTCGAGTTCAACGGGCGTTGAGACTGGCGAAAAGCGCGGTGAAATGCCGGTCGCCCGGATTGCCCAGCAGGCGCGCGGCGGCGTCCATGTCGGCCCAGAGCGCCTCGTGTCCCGGTTCGGTGGGCTCACCGAGGCAGGCGACGGGGCGAGCGATGTAGATGGTGCAGATCTTTTCGGCCCAGAGGTCGTATTCGGGCATGTAGGCGAAACGGCGGAAGACGCCGAAGCGGCGCGGTGCCGAGATGCGCCAGCCGGTCTCCTCGAAGACCTCGCGGTGGAGCGCCGCGACGAGTGATTCGCCCCGGTCGATGCCGCCGCCGGGCAGCTGAATCTCGGGTTCGGGTTCGGCCTGGTGGGTCAGCAGAAGCCGCCCGTCGAGCGGCAGAATCGCATAAGCCCCTGCGCGCCGGATATAAGTCCGGCCGGGGTCGGGTGTGTCTCCAAAACGCCTGATCACGGCCGAAACCCTTTTTCCACGGCTTGTCGCGCCTATATAGCGGCGGTATGCCAAGCCTTGGCGCTTAAGGAAACCCCATGACGTTCGGACAAAAACTCGCGTGGGACGATACCGTCCTGCCTTTCCAGCTCGATGCCTCCGACATCCGCGGCCGGGTCGCCCGGCTGGACGGTGTTCTGGATGGTATCCTGAAACAACATAACTACCCGCTTCAGGTCGAGGCGCTGGTGGCCGAGATGGCCCTGCTGACCGCCCTGATCGGGCAGACGGTGAAACTCCGCTGGAAGCTGTCGCTGCAGGTGCAGTCGGACGGCCCGGTGCGGATGATCGCGACCGACTATTATGCCCCCGAGACCGAGGGCGAGCCGGCGCGCATCCGCGCCTATGCCAGCTATGACGCCGAGCGGCTGACCGATGGGTCGCCGATGGACCAGGTGGGCAAGGGCTATTTCGCGATCCTGATCGACCAAGGCGAGGGCACCACGCCTTACCAGGGCATCGTGCCCCTGGCCGGCGTGAGCCTGGCGGAATGCGCCGGGGCCTATTTCGCGCAGTCGGAACAGCTGCCGACTCGGTTCTCGCTCAGCTTCGGGCGGGCGTCCTATCCGGGCGTGCCGGAAAGCTGGCGTGCGGGCGGGATCATGATCCAGCACATGCCCAAGGCCTCGCCCTTCGTGGCGACGCGCGAAGGCGAGGGCGGGATCCTGGCGGCAGGCGATCTGGTCGACGGCGAGGCCGGCGAGAACTGGAACCGGGTGAACATCCTGCTCGACACTGTCGAGGAGATGGAGCTGATCGGCCCTTCGGTGCCGCCGACCGACCTGCTGGTGCGGCTGTTCCACGAGGAAGGCCCGCGGGTCTATGACACCACCTCGGTCCGCTTCGGCTGCACCTGCTCGGAAGAGCGGGTGAGGCAGAGCCTCTCGATCTACTCGGCGCGCGACATCGGGAAGATGACCACGCCCGAGGGGCTGGTGACCGCCGATTGCCAGTTCTGCTCGGCGCATTACGAGCTCGACCCCAAGTCGGTCGGGTTCGAGGCGGAGACCGGCAAGAATGACTGAACTGGCGGCGGCCCTGCGCGCGGCAATTGCGCGTCCGGGCGCGCCGTCATCGGATTTCGATCTGAACCCGGCGGCGCAGCGGCCCGAAAACGTCAAGCTGCGCGACGCCGGGGTGCTGATCGCGATCGACCTGACCGGGGCGGATCCGAGGGTGTTGCTGACCAAGCGCGCTTCGGGTCTGCAACACCATCCGGGCCAGATTGCCTTTCCCGGCGGCAAGGTCGAGCCGACCGACGCCGATGTGACCGCCGCCGCGCTGCGCGAGGCGCGCGAGGAGATCGGCTTGCCGGAAACCCTGCCCGAGGTCATCGGCTGTATGCCAGCGCACGAGACGGTGACGGGTTTTCGCGTGACGCCGGTGCTTGCCGTGGTGCGCGAGCCGTTCCAGCTGATGCCCGACCCCGGCGAGGTGGGCGAGGTGTTCCGCACGCCGCTGGCGCATCTGATGGACCCCGGCAACTACCTGATCGAGTCGCGCCGCTGGCGTGGCATGAAGCGGCGCTATTTCGTGGTGCCCTGGGGGCCCTACTACATCTGGGGCGCAACCGCCCGGATGCTGCGGGCGCTGGCCGCGCAGATGCAGCCGTGATCCGCGTCGACGGGCCATGGCGGCGCAACAAGGCCACGCAGGCCGTCTGCGCCGCGATTGCCCGTGACGGGGCGCAGGCGCTGTTCGTCGGCGGCTGCGTGCGCAACACGCTGCTGGGGGCCGAGGTTTCCGATATCGACATCGCCACCGACGCGACGCCCGAACAGGTGGTCGCGCTGGCGCAGGCCGCCGGGATCAAGCCGGTGCCGACGGGGATCGAGCATGGCACGGTGACGCTGGTGGCGGGGGGCATTCCGCACGAGGTGACGACCTTCCGCCGCGATGTCGAGACCGATGGCCGCCGCGCGGTGGTGGCCTTTTCCACCCGCGTCGAGGATGACGCCTCGCGCCGCGATTTCACGATGAACGCGCTTTACGCGCTGCCCGACGGCACGCTGATCGACCCGCTGGGCGGGATCACCGACCTGCAGGCGCGGCACGTGCGCTTCATCGGCAGCGCCGAGGACCGGATCCGCGAGGATTATCTCCGCTCGCTGCGGTTCTTCCGGTTCCATGCCTGGTACGGCGATCCCGGCAACGGGATGGACCCGGACGCGATTGCCGCGATTGCCGCCAATCTCGACGGGTTGGAGTCGCTTTCGCGCGAAAGGGTGGGGGCCGAGACGCTCAAGCTGCTGGCCGCGCCCGATCCGGCGCCCGCCGTGGCCGGGCTGCGCAGCACGGGGGCGCTGGCGCGGTTGCTGCCGGGGGCCGACGACCGCGTGCTGGCGCCGCTGGTACATCTGGAGGCCGAGGCCGGGGCCGCGCCTGACCCGATCCGCCGCCTGGCGGCGCTGGGCGGCGACCTGGCCGAGCTGCTGCGCCTGAGCCGTGCGCAGGCCGGGGCGCTGGAGCGGCTGCGCGACTGGACGGGCCGCGCGGCGCAGGCGGGCGAACTGGCCTATCGGCTGGGGGCCGACGCGGCGCGCGACGTGCTGCTGCTGCGCCATGCGCTGATGGGCACGCCCTGGGATGCGGCGGCCACGCCTGCCGTCGAACAGGGGGCCGCCGCGCGGTTTCCAGTTGCCGCGCGCGACCTGATGCCCGCTTACACCGGGCCGGCGCTGGGCGCGCGGCTGGCCGAGCTGGAACGGCGCTGGATCGACTCAGGCTTTGCCCTGACGCGCGACGATCTGCTCGGCTGAACTGCCGAGGGGTGACAAGGGCCGGGATGGGTCGCATTCTGGGGCCCGACGAAGGACGTATTGTCGAAGATGACGGACCGGACGCGCCTTTGGCGCCGGGCGGGCTATATCACAGGTTCCGGGCGCGCCAGTCGGGCGGGTCCCTGAACACCGATACCGAGGCGGCAGAATGAAGCTTGGCGACATGATAGACGCGTTCCGACCGGCAGAGGGGCCGCCGCCGCAGACGCTGGGCGCGTTCATGGCCTGGACGCTGAGCGGTGCCTGGCCGGCGCTTTGGCTGGCAACCTTCCTGTCGGTGCTGGCCGGTATGCTGGAGGCCGGGACTGCCTGGATACTTGGCCGGGTCATCGACTCGGCGGGGGCCAGCGGGCCGGAGGCCTATTTCGACGGGTCGAACACCGCGACGCTGGTGCTGGCGGTGGCCTTCTTCCTGATCGCCCGTCCGCTGCTGTTCGGGCTGTCCTCGGCCTCGAACGCGATCATCGTGCAGCCCAATGTCAACCCGCTGGTGCTGTCGCGCCTCAACCGGTGGACGCTGGGCCAGTCGGTGCGCTTCTTCGACGAGGATTTCGCGGGGCGCATCGCGCAGAAGCAGATGCAATGTGCCCGCGCCGTGACCGATGTGGCGTCGGACGCGATCAACGTGGTTGCCTTCGCTCTGGCCTCGCTGGCCGGGTCGCTGGCGCTGCTCGCCTCGATCAACGGCATCATGACCGTGGTCTTCGCGGCCTGGCTGGTCCTGTATTTCCTGCTGATCGCCATGTTCCTGCCGCGCATCCGCAAGCTGGCGGCGGGGCGTGCCGGGGCGCGGGCGATGGTTTCGGGGCAGATCGTCGACACCATCACCAATATCAAGACCGTCAAGCTGTTTGCCCATGCCGATCACGAGGACCGCGCCGCGCTGGGTGCGCTGGGCCATTTCCGCGAGCGCGCGCTGGAGTTCGGGCAGCTTTCGGCGCAGTTCCGGTTCTGGCTGATGATGCTGGCGGGGCTGCTGCCGGTGATCCTGATTGGCGGCACGCTGCTGCTCTGGCAGCGGGGCAGCGCCACGCAGGGCGATATCGTCGCCGCCGGGGCGGTGGCGATCCGCATCGCGCAGATGACCGGCTGGGTCAGCATGTCGCTGATGGCGGTCTATGCGAGCCTTGGCGAGGTCGAGGACGGGATGCGCACGCTGACGCCGCGTATCCGGATCGAGGATGCGCCCGAGGCTGCCGATCTCGTGGTGCCGCGCGGGCAGATCGAGTTCGACCAGGTGAGCTTTGCCTATGGGCGTGAGACCGGCGGGATCGAGAACATCACCCTGACCATCGCGCCGGGCGAGAAGCTGGGGATCGTTGGTGCCTCGGGGGCGGGAAAGTCGACCTTGGTATCGCTGCTGCTCAGGCTCTACAAAGGGGAATCCGGGCAGATCCGTATTGACGGGCAGGACATCGACGGCGTCACGCAGGAAAGCCTGCGCCGGCAGATCGGCATGGTCACGCAGGAAACCGCGATGTTCAACCGGTCGGCGCGGGACAACATCCTTTATGGCCGGCCGGATGCGACCGAGGAGGAGCTGATCGCCGCCGCCGAGAAGGCCGAAGCGCATGAGTTCATCCTGAAGCTGAAGGACCACAAGGGGCGTGAGGGCTATGCCGCGCATCTGGGCGAGCGGGGCGTGAAGCTTTCGGGCGGGCAGCGGCAGCGCATCGCGCTGGCCAGGGCGATCCTCAAGGACGCGCCGATCCTGGTGCTGGACGAGGCGACCTCGGCGCTGGATTCCGAGGTCGAGGCCTCGATCCAGACCGCGCTGCACCGGGTGATGGAGGGCAAGACGGTTCTGGCCATTGCGCACCGGCTGTCGACGCTTTCGGAGATGGACCGGATTATCGTTCTGGACGCCGGGCGGATTGCCGAGGTAGGCACCCACGATGCGTTGCTGGCCAAGGGCGGGCTTTACGCGAAATTCTGGGAACGGCAGTCGGGCGGGTTCATCCGCGCCGAGGCGGCCGAATAGGGTTACATCTTCCGATCATGCGTCAGGACTTCACCATCGAGCGGCTGGGCCATATGGGCGACGGCATCGCGCCCGGCCCGCTGTTCGCGCCCCGCACCCTGCCGGGCGAAACGATCAGCGCCGAGGTCTCCGGGAGCCAGCTGGACGACATCCGCATCGTCACGCCTTCGCCGGACCGGGTGGCGCCGCCCTGCCGGCATTATCGCAGCTGTGGCGGCTGCCAGTTGCAGCATGCCTCGGACAGTTTCGTCGAGGGGTGGAAGCTGGAGGTCGTGCGCGCGGCGCTCGCTGCGCAGGGGATCGAAACGGAGTGGCGGCCGGTCGTGACCTCGCCGCCGCAGTCGCGCCGGCGGGCCACCCTGGCGGTGCGGCGAACCAAGAAGGGGTCGCTGGCGGGCTTCCACGGCCGGGCCTCGGGCACCATCGTCGAGATCCCGGATTGCCGGTTGCTCGACCCCGCGCTGATCGCGGCGCTGCCGCTGGCCGAGGCGCTGGCGCAGGCCGGAGCCAGCCGCAAGGGTGAGATGGACGTGACTCTGACGGTCACGCGCAACGGGCTCGACGTGCTGGTGGCCGGGGGCAAGCCGGCGGATACGCCGCTGCGGATGGAGCTGGCCGGGCTGGCCGAGCGTCACCGCCTGGCGCGGCTGACCTGGGAGGACGAGGTTGTCGCCCTGCGCGAGCCGCCGGTGCAGGCCTTTGGTGCAGCACAGGTCGCGCCGCCGCCGGGCGCCTTCCTGCAGGCGACTCCGCAGGGCGAGGCGGCCTTGCTGGCCGCCGTGGCCGAGATCACCGGCGGCGCCAAGCGGGTGGTCGATCTGTTTGCAGGCTGCGGCACCTTCGCGCTGCCGCTGGCGGCGCAGGCCGAGGTGCACGCGGTCGAGGGTGAAAAGGCGATGGTGCAGGCGCTGGACCAAGGCTGGCGGCAGGCGCAGGGGCTGAAGAAGGTGACAAGCGAGGCGCGCGACCTGTTCCGCCGTCCGCTGATGCCGGATGAACTGAAACGCTTCGACGCCGCGGTGATCGACCCGCCGCGCGCCGGGGCCGAGGCGCAGACAGCCGAACTGGCGAAGGCCGGGCTGCCGGTGATCGCCTATGTCTCGTGCAATCCGGTCACCTTCGCGCGGGATGCGCGGGTGCTGGTCGATGCCGGCTACAGCCTCGACTGGGTGCAGGTGATCGACCAGTTCCGCTGGTCGGTGCACATCGAACTGGCAGCTGCCTTCCGTCGCGGGTGACGCGGGCCACGATCGGCGATTTTTCGACCGACCCCGCGCGAATTTGATTTTGCAAGGCGCCCCGAGCGCGGGTATTTCTGCCCGAAAAATGAACGAGGGCAGACAAATGAAACGCCGTGTTTTCGGCTTTGGCATTCTCGCGGCGCTGGCGCTTCCAGGCTGCGCCAGCAAGTTCCGGACCTATCGGGGCCCGGAGGTGACGGGCATCGTTGTCAACAAGACGGCGTCCAAGATGTACCTGCTGCATCACACCGAGGTGCTGAAGTCCTATGACATCGATCTCGGCTTTGCGCCGGCGGGACCGAAGCAGTTCGAGGGCGACGGCAAGACCCCGGAAGGCACCTATTTCATCAACCGGCGCAATCCGAACAGCGCGTTCCACCTATCGCTGGGGATTTCTTACCCCAACGAGCAGGACGTGGCCTTTGCCAAGGCGCAGGGCAAACGCGCGGGGGGCGATATCTTCATCCACGGCCAGCCGAACGACAACAAGAAGCTGTCGAAGCAGAAGAACTGGACTGCCGGCTGCATCGCGGTGAAGGACCGCGAGATGGAAGACATCTACGCGATGGTGCGCGAGGGCACGGTCATCTCGATCTACGCCTGATCCCGGTCAGTCGCCCAGGATCAGCGTCCACCAGATCTTGCCGTTGGTTTCCTGGAACCACGAGAACCCCATGGCGCGCGCGCGGGAGTCGAGAATGACCTCGCGCGTGCCCTGTTCGTCCATCCACCCGCCGAGCGTTTCGAGTTCGGTCTCGTAGCTTTCGGAAATCGCCTCTCCCAGCATGGTGCCCGGATAGCCGGCGCGGCGTACGCGGTCGATCGGCGAGGAGCCGTCCGAACCGAAGTGCCAGGGGCGGTTCTGCACCGACATGTCGCGCGAGTGAGTCGCGGCGGCGGCGGTCAGCTGGGCGTTCATCTGCACCGGAACGGCCCCGGCGGCGCCGCGCAGCGCGTTGACGGCGTCGAGCATCCGGAACTGGATCTTGGCCTGGTCGGCGGGGCGGATCTTGTAGACCTGCGGCAACGGGCGGCCATCGGCACCGAGCTGAGGTTCCGGCACGGTACACCCAGCCAGCGCAACTGCCAGCGCCAGGATCATCGATACGTGCCGAACCATGTTTTTGCCCCTTTGTCTTCGACCCGGCCCCGCATTTATCCTGACCGCAGATGCGCCGCAAACGCACAACGGCAGAATTTGGCCGGGTTACGCCGGTTTGATTTGCGACTGCGTCATTCCGGCAATATTTAGGGCGCAAAGTCAGCGTGAGAACACGGGACGAGCAGAGTCATGACCAGATCTTCAGATTTCCTTCCTTCGCGCCGGAGTTTCCTTGCGGGGGCCGCAGCCGCCGTTGCCGCGGGCCCGGTGCTGGCGCAGCAGCAGGGCGTGAACAGCGCCGCCACGACCGAGCTTGAACGGGACCTGTCGCATTCGGTGCGGCACAACATCTCGAGCTTCCGCTCGCTGGAATGGCAGCCCTACTTCACCAACCTGGAAAAGGGCGCGATCCTGGTCGACATCACCTCGCGCGCGCTGCATTTCTGGACCGAGGACGGCACCTATTACCTGTTCCCCTCCAGCGTGCCGGCGACCGAAGACCTGACCCGCCGGGGCCGGACCAACGTTGTCAAGAAGGTCGAAGGGCCGGATTGGCGCCCGACGCCGAGCATGTTGGAGCGCAACCCGGAATGGCCGAGCTACATCCCGCCGGGTCCGGATAACCCGCTGGGAACACACGCACTTTACCTGAGCTGGCAATATTACCGGATCCACGGGACCCACGATACCCGCAAGATCGGGCGGCGGTCGTCGAACGGCTGCATCGGTCTTTACAACGAGCATATTGCCAAGCTCTTCGGCATGGCTTCGGTCGGGACGCAGGTGTTGCTCATTTGACGCGAAGGCGCGTCACGCGCTGACGATACGTCAATCGTCGCTTGGCGACGAATCGAAAGCATCTGATATATTTGCTGCACCCGTGCATTTTGCGGGTGCGCCATTTGGCTGTTCGGGTGGCGCAGAACCTGGAGGTCATCATGAAGAAACTCGTTCTCGCCGCTGCCCTGGCCGCTTCCGCAACCACCGCCACTGCCGGCGGCATGGCTCCTGTCGTCTCGCCGCCCGTCGTTGTCGCGGACGCCAAGGGTTCGTCCAGCGGCATCCTGCTGCCCCTGATTCTGCTGGTTCTGGTGGCTGCTGCCGTCGCCGCCGACTGACGCAACGCCGCTCAATTGCTCCGGACGGCGGCCCGGCTGCCGTCCGGGTGCCCGTGCGGACCCAGAGTGTTGCCAAATTGACGACATTTACCGGGCGCCTAGGGCACCGCTTCCAACAACCATTTGCAATCCCTCCTTTTTGCTGGTTAGAAAAATCATACGAGGTACGTCTATTGTGCGCGTCGCAGGATGCTGTTGCGCGCCGAAACTGGAGGTTAACATGAAGAAACTCGTTCTCGCCGCTTCCCTGGCTGCAGCTGCTTCGACCGCAACTGCTGGTTCGCTCGCACCGGTCGTGGTCGAGCCGGTTGTCGTCGCCGAAGCCAAAGGCTCGTCGTCGGGCATCCTGCTGCCGCTGATCCTGCTGGTTCTGGTGGCTGCTGCTGTCGCTGCTGACTAATCGGCACGATACGGAACAAAGAAAAGGCGGTGGGTCAAACCACCGCCTTTTTTATTTGCTGTGCCGGCCAGGTCAGTCGACCCAGCCGCGCAGGTTCTCGGCAATGATCTCGCCAAGCGCGGCGATATGGGCGTCATCGTCATTGAGGCAGGGCACGTAGGTGAACGACTCGCCGCCGGCGTGTTCGAAGCTTTCGCGAATCTCGCCGTTGATCTCTTCCAGAGTCTCGATGCAGTCGGCCGAGAAGGCCGGCGCAATGACCGCGATCCGCTTGGTCCCGGCTTGCGCCAGGCGCGCGACCTCTTCGACGGTATAGGGCTTGAGCCATTCCTCGGGGCCGAATTTCGACTGGAAGGTCGTGACCAGATCGGACGATTCCCAGCCCAGCCGTTCCTTGAGCAGGCGCGTCGTCTTCTGGCACTGGCAGTGGTAGGGGTCGCCCGAGGTGAGATAGCGTTCGGGCATCCCGTGGTAGGAGCAGACCAGCAGGTCGGGCCGGTGGTCGAGGGTCGCGTAGGTGCGTTCGACCGATTGCGCCAGCGCCTCGATAAAGGCGGGGTGGTCGAAATAGGCGGGGACCGTGCGGCTGGCGGGCTGCCACTTTTCCTTCATCAGCGCGCGGAAGAACTGGTCGTTGGCGGTGGCCGTGGTGGCCCCGGCGTATTGCGGGTAGAGCGGGAAGAACAGGATGCGGCTGCAGCCCTGCGCGACCATCTCGCGCACCTTCGATTCGGTGGAAGGGTTGCCGTATCTCATGCAGAAATCGACCATGACGCGCGCGCCGAACCGTGCTGACATGGTCTCGGCGACCTTCGCGGTCTGCGCCTTGGTGATCGTCATCAGCGGGCTTTCGTTCGCCTCGGTGTTCCAGATCAGCCGGTAGTTGGCGCCGCTTGAGAAGGGACGCTTGGCGAGGATCACCGTCTGCAGCAGCGGCTGCCATTTCCACGCGGGGTAGTCGATGACGCGCTTGTCCGACAGGAACTCGCTCAGGTAGCGGCGCATCGACCAGTAGTCGTGGTTGTCCGGCGTGCCGAGGTTGGCAAGCAGGATGCCCACCTTCTCGCGGGGGAGGGCGGGGTGCGTGGCGGGTGCGTGGGCTGGCCGGGTGGCTTCGGTCATCGGGAATACGTCCTCGTCTGCGGGCATCCGGGTGAAATAGGCGGATATCTGCTTGCGTCAATCGGGCAGTCTGGTTTCCGGAACCTTGAGCGCATCGGCGAGACGGGCCTTGGCGGAACCGGGTCTCAGCGGCTTGGGCTGGCTTTCGTCGGGCGCCCAGCCGGTGAGGCAGATCAGGTCGAAGGTTGCGGGCAGGCGGCCTTCGGGCGTGGCGAAATGGTCTTTGTAGAGACTGTTTGCCGTCTCGAACAGCGCCCTGCGGGTTGGGCCGCGGCGGCGCGCGGAAAGGGCGTTGGTCTCGCCCATGGCGCGCAGGTCGCGCATCAGGTGGAAGAGGTCGCGGTAGGCGGCGGTGACCGGCACGCTGTCGGCCACCGGCAGCGCCAGCCCCGCCCGTTGCAGCAGCGCGCCAAGGTCGCGGATCTCGGCCATCGGGGCGACGCGAGGCGACAGGCCGCCGGTCAGGCGCGACTCGGCCTCGCCCAGGGCGGCGCGCAATTCGTTCAGCGTCTGGCCGCCCAGCAGGACGGCGAGGAAGAGCCCGTCGGGTTTAAGCGCGCGGCGGCACTGGATCAGCTGGCCCACCGGGTCATTCGCCCAGTGCAGGCACATGGCATGCACCACCAGGTCATGCGCGCCGGGTTGCAGGTCGAGCGTGTCGCTGTCGGCCGCGATCTTGCCGAAGCCCTCCCAGAGCGCGGGAAAGGGCGTGACCACGGCCGGCGCCGTAAAGGTTCTGTTAACCATTGAGAGGCGATCCTGCACCTCGTCGCGGGCGGCCTCGTGCAGGAACAGCGCCTCGGGCAGGGCGCGGGCGCGGTGAGCCGCTAGGGCGGCGCGGTCGAACAGGGCGGGTGGGTTGGTCATGGCGGATACCTAGCCACATGCGCGCGGTGTTTCAAACGGCAGTTCGCCTGTTGTTTCCCTCACGTTGCGTCGGATGCGGGGCCCTGGTCGAGAGCGATTTCGCCCTTTGCGCGCAGTGCTGGCGCGAGACGCCCTTCATCGGCGGCACGGTCTGCGATGCCTGCGGCGCGCCCTTGCCCGGCGCGGACGAGGCGGTGCGGGTGGAATGCGACGACTGCATGGCCACGCCCCGGCCCTGGGCGCGGGGGCGGTCGGCGATGCTCTATCGTGACAAGGGCCGCGCGCTGGTGCTGGCGCTGAAACATGGCGACCGGCCCGAGGTGGCGCGGCTGGCCGCGCCCTGGCTGGCCCGCGCGGCGCGGCCGCTCCTGCGGCCCGACCTGCTGGTCGCGCCGGTGCCGCTGCACCGCTTCAAGCTGCTGCGCCGCCGCTATAACCAGAGCGCGCTGCTGGCCCGCGCGTTGGCGGAACAAACCGGGCTTGAGCATTGTCCCGACCTGCTGCTGCGCCGGCGGGCGACCGCCAGCCAGGATGGGCGGAGCGCGGCCGAGCGGTTTGCCAATCTCGACGGGGCGATCGCGGTTCACCCCGGCCGAAAGGCGCGTCTTGTGGGCCGTCCGGTGCTGCTGGTCGATGACGTGATGACCTCGGGCGCGACGCTGGCGGCCTGTGCCGAGGCCTGCCGGCAAGCGCAATCTGGTGAGGTCTTCGTGCTGGCACTGGCGCGGGTGACCAAGGATCACTAGGTTCCCTGTCGAAACGGACCACAGGACACAGGCCGGACATGAAACAGGTTGAAATCTACACGACGCCGCTTTGCGGCTATTGCCATGCGGCCAAACGGCTGCTGACCCAGAAGGGCGTGAGCTATGCCGAGATTGACGTCGCCGCCGCGCCCGAGCGCCGGGCCGAGATGACGCAGCGCGCGAACGGCGGGCGCACGGTGCCGCAGATCTTTATCGGCGGCACCCATGTCGGCGGTTGCGACGATCTTTACGCCATGGAGCGCGCGGGCAAGCTTGACCCGATGCTGGCCGACTGATGCGGGCGGCGCTGCTTCAGCTCAGCTCGGGTGACGACCCGGCGGCGAACCTCGAGACGGTGATCGGCTATATGGACGAGGCCCACGCTGCCGGCGCGCGTTTCATCCTGACGCCGGAGGTCACAAACTGCGTTTCCGCCAGCCGCGAGCGGCAGAACGCGGTGCTGCAGCAGGAAGCCGATGACATCACCTTGCAGGGGCTGCGCCGCAAGGCGGCGGACCTCGGCGTTTGGCTGCTGATCGGGTCGCTGGCGCTCAAGACCGGCGATCCGGACGGGCGCTTTGCCAACCGTTCTTTCCTGATCGGGCCGGATGGCGCGGTGCGCGCCTGGTACGACAAGATCCACATGTTCGACGTCGAGGTGACGCCGGAAGAGACCTATCGCGAATCGGCGGGCTTCCGTCCCGGCAGCCGCGCCGTTCTGGCCGAGACCGATTTCGGCGCGATCGGCATGTCGGTCTGCTATGATGTGCGGTTCCCGGCGCTCTACCAGGCGCTGGCGCAGGCCGGGGCCTCGATCCTGACCGTTCCGGCGGCGTTCTCGCCGGTGACGGGCGCGGCACATTGGCACAGCCTGCTGCGCGCCCGGGCGATCGAGACGGGCTGCTACGTGCTGGCCCCGGCGCAGACGGGCGAGCATCCGAAGACCACGGGCAAGCAGCGGCGGACCTATGGTCACAGCCTGGCCGTCTCGCCCTGGGGCGAGGTGCTGGTCGATGGCGGGACCGAGCCGGGTTTTCATATCGTGGATCTGGATGCTAGGCTTGTCAGCGATGCGCGCAGGAAGGTTCCGTCACTGACCCATGTCAGGCATTTCGACGGCCCCTGACAGGGAAGGATTCATGGCGGACGACAACAATACCCTGGCGGTCGCCTTGTTCAGCGAGGTCCTGGCCGCGGACCAGCTCATGCGGAACCGCCTGGGCAAGGTGTTGCCGCGCGGCATGGAGATCTCGCATTTCTCGGTGCTGAACCACCTGGCCTTTTCGGGGGGCGAACGCAGCCCGGCGCAGTTGGCCGAGACCTTTCACGTCACCCGCGGCGCGATGACCAATACGCTGAACAAGCTGGAGTGGGCGGGCTATGTCCACATCCGGCCCGACTGGGACGATGCCCGCCGCAAGATGGTGGCGATCAGCCCGGCCGGGCGGCAGGCGCGCGACTATGCGGTCGCTGCCCTCGCGCCGATGCTGAACGAGGTTGTCGGCGACCTGGGCACCGAGAAGGTGCGCACCGTGCTGCCGGTCCTGCGCGAGCTGCGGGCGCGGCTGGAGCGCAAGGATTAGACCCTAAACGGGGATTTACTCCGGGCGCAGGCTCGCCGTGACGTAGTTCACCGAGAGATCGCGGTCGGAGAGGCGCCAGGCCCAGCTGATCGGGTTGAAGACGAAGCCCTTGCGGTCGACCGGGCGCAGCCCTGCCTGTTCGAGCAGCGCGAACAGCTCGTCGGGGGTGATGAACTTGTTCCACTCGTGGGTGCCGCGCGGCAGCCAGCGCATCACCACCTCGGCCCCGAAGATCGCCATGGCGTAGGACTTGGGGTTGCGGTTGATGGTCGAGCAGACCTGCAGCCCGCCCGGTTTCAGCAGGTCGTGGCAGGCGGTCAGATAGGCGAGCGGGTCTGCCACATGCTCGACCACCTCCATGTTCAGCACCACGTCGAAGCGTTCGCCGGCCTCGGCCAGCGCCTCGGCGGTGGTGTTGCGGTAGTCGATGTCCAGCCCCATCTGTTCGGCATGGATCTGCGCCACCGGGATATTGCGCGCCGCCGCGTCGGCGCCGACCACCTCGGCGCCCAGCCGCGCCATCGGTTCCGACAGCAGCCCGCCGCCGCAGCCGATATCGAGCAGGCGCAGCCCTTCGAACGGGCGCTGGGCCTTGAGATCACGGTCATATTCGGTGGCGATCTGGGTGCAGATGTAATCAAGCCGGCAGGGGTTCAGCATGTGCAGGGGCTTGAACTTGCCGGACGGATCCCACCAGTCGGCCGCCATTGCCTCGAACTTGGCAACCTCGGCAGGATCGACGGTGGTTTGTGACACTGGCATTGCTGACTCCGCGTGATCATTCTATTCCTGACGACTATATAGGGCATTGATGGACAGACACCCGGATCAAAAGCGCGCAGTGCAATATCTTTACCCGCCGATCGACCCCTTCGATCAGCGGATGCTGGATGTTGGCCAGGGCCACAGCGTCTATGTCGAGCAATGCGGCAACCCCGAGGGCATTCCGGTGGTGGTGCTGCATGGCGGGCCCGGCGGCGGTTGCAGCCCGGCGATGCGGCGGTATTTCGACCCCGAGGTCTATCGCGTCATCCTGTTCGACCAGCGCGGCTGCGGGCGGTCGCGGCCCCATGCCTCGGTTGTCGATAACACCACATGGCACCTCGTCGCCGATATCGAGGCGATCCGTGAGGTTCTGAAGATCGACCGCTGGATCGTCTTCGGCGGCAGCTGGGGAGCGACGCTGGCGCTGGTCTATGCGCAGGCGCATCCCGACCATGTCAGCAACATGATCCTGCGCGGCGTCTTCCTGATGACCCAGTCCGAGCTGGACTGGTTCTATGGCGGCGGCGCCGGCAGGTTCTGGCCCGAGACCTGGGAACGCTTCGTGGCGCCGATCCCGGAGGACGAGCGGGGCGACCTGATCGCCGCCTATCACCGGCGGTTGTTCTCGGGGAACATGATGCAGGAAACCCAGTTCGGGCGTACCTGGTCGGCCTGGGAGAATGCGCTGGCCTCGATCCATTCGAGCGGGTCTTCGGGCGAGAGCCCCGGTGACTATGCCCGCGCCTTCGCGCGGCTGGAGAACCACTATTTCATCAACCGCGGCTTTCTGGAGTTCGATGGCCAGATCCTGGCCCACATGGACCGGATCGCGCATATTCCCGGCGTTATCGTGCAGGGGCGCTATGACATGATCTGCCCGCCGCATGGCGCCTGGGAGCTGTCGCGCCGCTGGCCCAAGGGCGAGCTGAAGCTGGTGCGCAATGCCGGCCATGCGCTGAGCGAACCAGGCATTTCCGCGGAACTGGTGCGTGCGATGGACGACATCGCCGAGGCGCGGGGGCTGAAATGACGCGCCTTGACCGCCGTGCCCTGTTCACCTCCGGTGCCGCCGCGGCGCTGCTGGCGGCCTCGGGGCTTTCGGCGGATGCGCGACCCCGTGCCGGTGGGGTGATGCGCCTGGCGGTGCCGCGCGACGGCAGCCTGGCGCGGATCGCGCAAGGCGCCACCTTTGACCAGCTGACCGAGATCGCGCCCGATGGCACCCTGCGGGGCGAGCTGGCGCTGTCCTGGACCGGCAGCGAGGACGCGCGGCGGTGGAGCTTCCGCCTGCGCAAGGACGCGCGGTTCCACGACGGCACGGCGCTACACGCCCGACACGTGGCCGAGGCGCTGGGCGATCTGCCGTCGGTGCGGGCGGTTCACGTCGAGTCGGCTCAGGACCTGGTGTTCGAACTGGAGACCGCGAATGTGCGCCTGCCGCTGGATCTGGCGGATCCGGCCCATGCCATTCGGCGCAATGGTGCGGGCACCGGGGCCTACCGGATCGTCCGCATGGACGAGGCGCGGCATCTGCTGGCGACACGGATCGAAGGCCACTACAAGGCCGGGACCGCCGGCTGGGCCGACCGGATCGAGGTCATCGTGATCCCCGACGCCGCGGTCCGGGCCGAGGCGCTGCGGGGCGGTTACGTCGACCTCGTCTATCTGCCCGAGGCGGCAGGGCTGATCGGGCAGGGCGAATTCCTTTATCACCCGAACGCCGAGAACATCGCCATTGCCGCCCGCGCCGGTGTGGGCATCCCGCGCCAGGTCGGCAGCCGCGCGCCGCTGGATGACGGGCGGATCGCCGAACGCTGGTGGATCGCCTGAGCCTCAGGTCTGCGACTTTTCCAATTCCTCGGCCAGCATGTCCCAGACCCGCCTGATCCGTGGCGTCTGGCGCATGGCCGGATGCGCAGCCAGCCAGACGTCGAGCGGCGGGATACTGATGCCGAGGTCGATCTCCTCGACGGCCGGATCGGCGCGCCCCGAGACCCGTTGCGAGAAGCCGATGCCGCAACCGGTGCGCACCAGTTCCCAGTAGGTCGCCTGGTTGTCGCAGCGCACCGCGAAATCCTCGGTGGTGGCCGGCCAGCCGAATTTGCGCATGGTGCGCAGGATCAGTTCGTCGGCGTCATAGCCGACCAGGTCAAAGTCGAAGAGCTGGTCGGGCCGCTGGGGACGGCCATGGCGGGCGAGGTAGGACTTCGCGGCGAAGATGCCCATTTCGATGGTGGTGACGTGGCGGGTGACCACGTCCATCTGCGTCGGGCGGAACATGCGCACGGCGACGTCGGCTTCGCGGAACAGCAGGTTCTCGCTGCGGTCCGAAGGGACCAGCACCAGCGAGATCGCCGGCTCGGCGGCGCGGATGCGGGCGAGGATCGGCGGCAACAGGTAGTGCGAGGCAAAGACCGAGGCGGTGATCCGCACGGTGCCTTCGAGCCGCTGGCTCTGCCCCGCCGCGGTAAGCGTCAGCGCGTTCATCGCCTGGTGCATCTGTTGCGCCAGCGGCAGAAGGTCGGCGCCCAGCGACGTTAGGCGCAGGCCGCGCGCGTGGCGTTCGAAGAGCGTGGCGTCGAGCGCCTGCTCCAGCGACTGCACCTGCCGGCCAAGCGTCGGCTGGCTGCGCCCCAGCCGCGCGGCGGCGGCCGAGAGCGAGCCGGTTTCGGCCACGGCGACGAAGACCTGGATCAGTGACCAGTCGAGGGAGGTGAGTGCGTTATCCATTCATAGATGAATACCATAGCTGCAGTTTCGGGCAATGTTCCCGTTGCTGCTGAATAGCTAACTTGGTGCCATCGGATGAACCAAGGAGACACCAGATGTCCAAGACCGTTCTGATCCTCGGCGCTTCGGGCCGTTTTGGCCGTGCCGCCGCCGATGCCTTTGCCCAGGCTGGCTGGACCGTTCGCAACTATGACCGTGCCTCGGGCGATCTTGCCCGTGCGGCCTGGGGGGCGGATGTGATCGTCAACGCCTGGAACCCGCTTTATACCGACTGGGCCGAGCAGGTGCCGGGCCTGACGCAGAAGGTGATCAAGGTCGCGCAGCAGACCGGGGCCACGGTCATCGTGCCGGGGAATGTCTATGTCTTCGGTGAACAGACGCCCGCGCCCTGGTCCGAGCGCACGCCGCATGGGGCCACCAACGGCCTCGGCCGGGTGCGGATCGCGATGGAGGCGGCTTACCGTGCTTCGGGCGTGCGGACCATCGTCCTGCGGGCGGGTGACTTCATCGATGCAGGCGCCTCGGGGAATTGGTTCGACCGTATCCTGGTCGCGCGGCTCGACCGGGGCGTGGTGCAATATCCGGGCAATCCCGACATTCCCCACGCCTGGGCCTGGTTGCCGGATGTGGCCCGTGCCGCCGTGCTGCTGGCCGAGCAGCGCGAGAGCCTGCCCGCGTTCACCGACGTGCCCTTCCCCGGCTATACCCTGACCGGCCGCGAATTGGTGGCGGCCCTGTCACGGGTCACGGGCCGAGGGTTGCAGCTGAAGCGGTTCTCGTATCTGCCGCTGCACCTGCTGCGCCCGGTCTGGCCGATGGCCCGGCGGCTGGTCGAGATGTCCTATCTCTGGCGCAGGCCGCATTGGCTGGACGGCGCGCGGTTCCAGGAACTGTTGCCCGGCTTTCGCCACACGCAGTTGGAGGCGGCGCTGGCCGTCGCCATCGGGGCAGGGGTGGCAGAGGTGCCGGAGCAGGCAGTGACGGCCCGATAGGTTCAGGCGGTCTGCATCGCCTCGGCGCTGGCGTAGACGCGGCGGCGCTTTTCCTCGATCAGTTCGGCGATGCGCGACATCGCCAGCCCGCGCATCATCATGCTGGCGGGCAGGAAGGCCCAGGCGCTGAGCAGCCAGATGCGGGTCTTCGGGTCTTCCATCGAGAGCGGCTCGAAATTGTCGGAGACCAGCTTGATCAGCGCCGGAACGAAGAAGGGCGCGAGGAAACCGACGATCATGTTGATCCGCCCATCGCGCTGGAGACGGTGCACCACGTCGCCGCCAGTGGTGGGGTCGAACAGCGGCAGGTTCACCCAGACGTTGAAGGCGCCGCTGCTGGTGGGCCAGCCCATCACGCGGACCGAGATCAGGAAGGCGATCACGGTGAGCATCGCGATGACATAGGAGACGCCGGCCGCGATGCGCACCGCGTCGACGGTCTGCACGCCGGCCTCGGTCGGCAGCATCAGGATGGCGAGGCGCACCGGCGAATAGGGGAAGTCGGTCAGGTGGCCGATCAGGCCGCCGAGACCCGTCAGGAAGGCGGTGAGGCCGCTCGGGTCGGTGGTGTGGCGGGTGATCGTGGTCAGGACGAGGAACATCGCCAGCAGGCAGAAAAAGCGCAGCCGGTTCAGCGGCGGGGCGTCGCGGAATTCGATGAAGCTCGGGAATTCGGTGTTGTATTCGGCAAAGGTCAGCGCGCCGGCAAGGATGGCCAGCAGGGCGATCATCTCGGACGCGTCCGTTATGCTGCCGGGCAGCAGCAACGAGGGCGTCGCCACCAGCAGCGCCACCAACAGTCCGCGCAAGGCTGCGCCTGCGATCCGTCCGATCACTGTCCGATCCTTTCAATCTGGACGGTCCCGATACATCGCCGGATACCTGTTCCAGTTGAATCCGCCCGTGTCTGGGTGGAATGCCTCATTTTGGCCTCATTTGTGGCGGCAATTAGAGTGCCGCTCAAGCCATGGCGCCATGACACTTCAAGTTTGAGGCAAAAACGAGGACAAACTGGTGCCTCTTTGCATCAATTTTTGTGTCTTCTAGGCGACTGTCACGAAAGAGGCACCAAATCTGGTGGGCCGGGGAAAAATGCCGCCCGGTCACTGCCATATTCGCGGCGAAACGATCCAGCGGGATTGTTTTCGTTAACGAACAGAACCGCCCCAACATCCTGATATTGAGCGCAAAACAAGATCAGCGCCGGCACAATGCGGCAGAAGCGCGGCGGGCGATTCTGTCGGGCCTGCCGCAATCGCATGGGCGCGGATGCGGGGCGTTTTGCGGGCTATGTCGGGGGAAGGGGGCCTTGTGCGGGAGGTCATGCCTCCCGAAGGCAGGGGCGCAGCGGGCCGGCCGGAGCCGACCCACGCGAATGTCAGACCCAGGGACGGGCCGCGGCGGCCTTGGCCTCGAAGGCGTCGATCGAGGCGGCCTTTTCCAGCGTCAGGCCGATATCGTCGAGTCCGTTCAGCAGGCAGTGCTTCTTGAAGCTGTCGACCTCGAAGTGGAACACCTCGCCGTCCGAGGTGGTCACGGTCTGGGCCGGCAGGTCCACCGTCATGCGGGCGTTGGCGCCCTTCTCGGCGTCCTTCATCAGCACGTCGACCGCTTCCTTCGGCAGCACGATCGGCAGGATGCCGTTCTTGAAGCAGTTGTTGAAGAAGATGTCGGCGAAGCTGGTGGAGATCACGCAGCTGATGCCGAAATCCTTGATCGCCCAGGGGGCGTGTTCACGCGACGAGCCGCAGCCGAAGTTGTCGCCGGCGACGATGATCTGCGCCTCGCGGTACTGCGGCTTGTTCAGCACGAAATCGGGGTTTTCCTTCCCGTCGCGGTCATAGCGCATCTCGTCGAAGAGGTTCACGCCGAGGCCCGAACGCTTGATGGTCTTCAGGAACTGCTTCGGGATGATCATGTCGGTGTCGATGTTGACCAGCGGCATGGGGGCCGCGATCCCGGTGAGTTTTTCGAACTTGTCCATGTCTGTCTCCTTGTCGCCGGGGTGGTCCCCGTCGACGGGTTGAAGGTGATATGCCGCGCCTCAGCGGTCGAGGCGTCGGCTGAAGAGGCCGATGGCGACAAGGCCAGCGCCCTCCGCCAGAAGCTGGATGCCGAGCAGGATGCCGAGCAGCGAGGTTGCCGCGCTCTGGAAGTCGGTGAAGACCAGAACGCCGATCAGCGTGGATGCGGCCCCTGAGAGGAGCATCAGCCAGAAGAACGGCGTGCCCGAGAGGCGCGACGAGATCAGCAGGCGGGCGATGCCCATGATAAGGAAGACCACGCCCAGCATCAGGGTGAGCGAGACCGTCCCGGCCAGCGGGTTGGCCAGCAGCCAGACGCCCGCCACGATGGTCAGAAGCGCCACGAAGGCGTTCCAGAGCCGGTGATGCGCGCCAGGATCCCGGAACAGGAACCAGGCCTGCAGCACACCCGAGGCCAGGAACATCGCGCCGACCAGGGTGGTCACCGCGATCGAGGCTGCCAGCGGGTTCGCCAGGGCGAAGATGCCGCCGATGATCAGCAGGACGCCGATCACCAGGAGTGCTGTGGATGCCTTCATCGCCCTTCTCCTGCCAGGTGGGGTAGGGCGGGGTTCACCCCGCCGCCCCGGTTCACATCAGCTCGCGCACGTCCGTCAGCTTGCCGGTCACCGCCGCCGCCGCCGCCATGGCGGGGGACATCAGGTGGGTGCGGCCCTTGTAGCCCTGACGGCCTTCGAAGTTGCGGTTCGAGGTCGAGGCGCAGCGTTCGCCCGGTGCCAGCTGGTCCGGGTTCATCGCCAGGCACATCGAGCAGCCCGCGAGGCGCCATTCGAAACCGGCTTCCTTGAAGATGTCGGCGAGGCCTTCCTCTTCCGCCTGGGCGCGTACCAGGCCCGAGCCCGGAACAACCATGGCGCGGACGCCGTCCTTGATCTTCTTGCCCTTGAGCACCGCCGCCGCGGCGCGCAGGTCCTCGATCCGGCCGTTGGTGCAGGACCCGATGAAGACGGCGTCGATGGTCACGTCCTGCAGCGGCGTCCCGGGCTTGAGGCCCATGTATTCCAGCGAGCGTTCGGCCGCGCCGACCTTGCCGCCGGTGAAGTCCGCAGGGCTGGGCACGGTCGCGGTGATCGGCAGCACGTCCTCGGGCGAGGTGCCCCAGGTGACGACCGGCGCGATGTCCTCGCCCTTCAGGGTGATGACCTTGTCCCAATGGGCGTCTTCATCGGAGAAGAGCGTCTTCCACCAGGCCAGGGCGGCCTCCCACTGGGCGCCTTTCGGCGCGTGGGGCTTGCCCATGCAATAGGCGAAGGTCTTCTCGTCCGGGGCGATCAGGCCGGCGCGGGCGCCGCCTTCGATCGCCATGTTGCAGACGGTCATGCGGCCTTCCATCGACAGGTCGCGGATGGCTTCGCCGCAATATTCGATGACATAGCCGGTGCCGCCGGCGGTGCCGGTCGCGCCGATCACCGAGAGGGTGATGTCCTTGGCGGTCACACCGGGGCGCAGCTTGCCGGTGATCTCGACCTTCATGTTCTTGGACTTCTTCTGGATCAGCGTCTGGGTGGCGAGCACATGCTCGACCTCCGAGGTGCCGATGCCATGCGCCAGCGCGCCGAAGGCGCCGTGGGTGGCGGTGTGGCTGTCACCGCAGACCACGGTCATGCCCGGCAGGGTCCAGCCCTGTTCGGGGCCGACGATGTGGACGATGCCCTGGCGGATGTCCGACACCGGGTAATAGTGCACGCCGAAGTCCTTGGCGTTCTTGTCCAGCGCCTCGACCTGGATGCGGCTGTCCTCTGTCATCGTCGCGGCATTGGCGCGGTCGAGCGTGGTCGGCACGTTGTGGTCCGGCACGGCGATGGTCTTGTCCGGCGCGTGCACCTTGCGGCCTGCCATGCGCAGACCTTCGAAGGCCTGCGGGCTGGTGACCTCGTGGACGAGGTGGCGGTCGATATAGAGAAGGCAGGTGCCATCTTCGGCCTCGTGGGCCACGTGGGCATCCCAGATCTTGTCGTAGAGCGTCTTGGGGGACATTGGTCCTCTCCCGTATTTAGTGAATTGGCTAGGCGAAACGGCGCGGATGCGCCGGCTTGGCTCCTCCTAGCGCCGTGCCAGGACGGACCGCGTGTCGCCGTGGAACCGTTCGCGCAGACGCGCGCGGTCCTGTAGGTTCCGGCCCTGGATCGACAGCAAGCTCATGGCCCTTCAGATACAGTCGCGCGTCTCGCCAATCAAGCGGCGAAGTGGGATGACCGGCTGGCTTGCCTGACCGCGCCATCCCGTGCATCCTGATCCGCAGGACGGGAGGCGCATGGACGAACTCATCGCAACCAAGACGATCTCGACCCTGCTGGGGGACTTCTGGTCGCTGTTCTGGACCCAGGTGCAGCTCTTCCTGCTGCCGGGCTGGCGGCAGTATCAACTTGGCATCATCCTTGCGCTTGTCCTTGCCGCATGGCTGCTGCGGCTCTTCTTCGAGCCGCGGCTCGATCTCTGGGCGCGCAGCCGCGAGGGCTGGCCGAAGTGGCGGCTGCGTCTGCTGATCCAGCTGCGCCAGCGGCTGGGGCTGTTCTGCTATGCCGTGCTGGCCTGGATCGTCTACGGCGTTATGCAGCAGGCGACATGGCCATCGCGCAGCTACCTGATCGGAGTGGCGGCGGCCATCGTCACCGTCTGGGTGCTGGTCGGCCTGCTGTCGCGCCTCGTGCGCAACACCACGCTGCGCCGGATCGTGGCCTGGGGCCTGTGGATCTATGGCACGCTCTTTGCGCTGGGCCTCGACGACGATGTCGGGCGGATCCTGGACGAGGCCTCGGTGAGTGTCGGCGACGTCACCCTCTCGCTGCTGACGCTGCTGAAGGCGGCGGTGCTGATCGCGCTGCTGCTGACCGTCGCGCGGCTTGCCACGCAGCGCGCCGCCCGCGCCCTCGACCGTAACGAGGATATCTCGCCCTCGATGGCCGTGCTGGCGACCAAGGCGGTGCAGGTGCTGGTCTACGGCTTTGTCTTCCTGGTCTCGATCCGGTCGCTGGGCGTCGACCTGACCGGCTTCGCGGTGCTGTCGGGGGCCATTGGCGTCGGCATCGGTTTCGGCCTGCAGAAGGTGGTGTCGAACCTGGTGAGCGGCATCATCATCCTGCTCGACAAGTCGATCAAGC
The DNA here is from genome assembly GCF_014656415.1 of Seohaeicola zhoushanensis. Taxonomy (GTDB): domain Bacteria; phylum Pseudomonadota; class Alphaproteobacteria; order Rhodobacterales; family Rhodobacteraceae; genus Seohaeicola_A; species Seohaeicola_A zhoushanensis. The sequence continues at coordinate 451,930 of NZ_BNCJ01000001.1, forward strand.
CCGGCGACGTAATCTCGCTGGGGGATACCTTCGGCTGGATCGGCAGCCTGGGCGCGCGTTATGTCTCGGTGGTCACGCGGGACGGCAAGGAATACCTGATCCCGAACGAGGATCTGATCACCAGCCAGGTGGTCAACTGGTCCTATTCCGACGCCTACGTGCGGCTCGACCTGTTCTTCGGGACGTCCTACAACGACGACCCGCACAAGGTGCGCAAGGTCGCCGTCGAGGCGGCCGAGACGGTGGGGCGGGTGCTGTCGCATCCGGCGCGGCCGGTCTGTCACATCGTCGGCTTCGGCGACAGCAGCGTCGACTTCGTGCTGCGCTTCTGGATCGCCGATCCGGCGGGAGGCTTGACCAATATCAAGGGGCAGGTCTACCTGGCGCTCTGGGATGCCTTCAAGGCCAACGGTTTCTCGATTCCCTTCCCGCAGCGCGAGGTCCGGGTGCTCGAGGGATCGACACTTGAAACCCGTCCACGAGGTGCCGACCTGCCCGATTGATGGCATTCCCGCCGCATAAATAGGCAGGAACCGCTGGCGGGGTCTCGGGGTTCATTGAAATGACACGGTGGAATTGCTAGATTTATCCCATGCCCGGCGCCGCGGGCACTGTATCCGGCGCGCCCCATAGGAGGACGACGTTCTGACACTTCACACCCTGGCGGCGACTGCCGCTGACGACCGGGCCGTGTATCTCGCGGCCGATAGCGTGCCCGACAGCGAGACGCTGCTGGCCCGCATCCTCGCTTCCCTCGATGACGACAAGGCCGAAGACGTCGTGCAGATCGACCTGCGCGGCAAGACCTCGATCGGCGATTACATGGTGATCGCATCGGGGCGTTCGACCCGCCAGGTCGCAGCGATGGCACAGAACCTGACCGACCGGCTCAAGCAGGACTACGGTCTGATCTGCCGCGTCGAAGGCAAGGAGATCGGTGACTGGGTCCTGATCGACGCTGACGATGTCATCGTGCACCTGTTCCGTCCGGAAGTGCGCGAATTCTACCAGCTGGAAAAGATGTGGATGCCGAAGGCGCCGAGCGCCTGAGCCAACGGCATCCGCCGCCCAGCGCGGTCTGAAAGACCCTTTCATGCGCGTCTCCATCTGCGCGGTCGGCCGTTTGCGTGCCGGCCCCGAGAAGACCCTCATCGACGATTACCTCACACGGTTCGACCGGACCGGTCGGCCGCTGGGCCTTGGCCCGGCGAAGCTGGTCGAAGTCGAGGACCGCAGGGGCGGCGGCATGGCCGCCGAGGCCGAGCTGCTGCGTCGGGCGGTACCCTCGGGCGCGCTGGTCTGCGTGCTGGACGAGCGCGGCAAGGTGCTGAGCTCTCCCGATTTCGCCGACAGGCTCGCCGGCTGGCGCGATGCCGGGCGGCAGGACCTGGCGCTGGTGATCGGCGGGGCCGACGGGATCGACCCTTCGCTGCGCGCCGAGGCGGGCTTCGCGCTGTCCTTCGGGGCGATGGTCTGGCCGCATATGCTGGTGCGGGTGATGCTGACCGAACAGCTCTATCGCGCGGCAACGATTCTGGCGGGCGGGCCCTATCACCGGGTCTGAAGGCACGTCGGATTGGCGCTAATTGCCCCGCTTCTGCCTGATTCGAGTCCCAAACCCGTCGCAGTGCTGGCGCATCATCGTGTCTGAAGTCGCATGTTTCGGTTCACAACCAGTGACAGGATATTCGATGAAGACGCGCCTCGTGACTGCCGCACTGCTCTGCCTTCTCGCTGCGCCCGCCATCGGGCAAAGCTGCCAGGTGCTTGGCACCCAGGTCATCTGTTCCGAAGCCATGGCCGATCGGATCGCCGCCAACCCCGCGCTTTACGGCCAGCTTGCCTGGGATCCGCAGCCTGTCGTCGTGCCTGCCTCGGCAGAGGCGGTCAGTGCCACCCTTGCAGACCAGGAGCCCGCCTGCCACCCGTCGACGGCCAGGCCCGTCTGCAACTGACGCCGCCACGGGCGTAGGGCGGGCATTTGCCCGCCGCACCTAGCGCAGTTTCACGCGGTAACGCTCGCCGCCCCAGCCGTCGCGCAGGCAGCGCGGTTCAATCCAGACCTCCTTGACCGACCGTGGAACTGCAACGCCCGACAGCGAGCGGGTGAAGGGCTGTTCCGTCTCGTGCGGATGCGCCAGAACGCGCAGGCCGAGTTCGTGACCTTCGGCATCAAGGATCCGCCAGGCATCTGCGTAGTGGTCCCAGCCGGTATCGGGATGCGCAACAGTTACGTCGAAACGCCAGGTGCCACCCTGGTGTTCGGCGGTCACATGGCGGATCACCGGCGCATCGGCAAGGGCGGGGCAGGCGGCGAGACAGGCCAGAAGCGCGGTGCGGAACGTCATGGGCGCAGTCTAGCCGATCGCGCCTGGTAGCGGGATCAGAGATCGCCGCCGGACCGTGCCATGAGCAGGATTGCGCGCGAATGGGAGGCGAGTTCCCGCCGCCACAGGATGGCGGTGGTCACGATCGCGGCACCGGCCAGCGCCAGCGGGCCCAGCAGCCAGGCCACGCAGGCCAGGGCGTAATAGGTCGAGCGCATTCCGTGGTTGAAGCTGCGCGCGGCGGTGTTGGACAGCGCCGCCGTCTGCTCGGCCTTGTTGGCGGCGGCCGGATTGTCGGGCTCGTTCGGGACCGAGGCCATCAGCACCGCACAATAGCCGAAGAGGCGATGCGCCCAGACGTATTTCAGGAAGGAGTTGGCGAGGAAGAGCAGGATCACGATGATCTTCACCTCCCAGACGATCGCCGGAACATCGGCCGAGGTCAGGTCGGCAGCGACGCCCGCCAGCCGCTCGGTATTGCCGATCAGCGCCAGCCCGCCGCCGATGGCGATCATCGAGGCCGAGGCGAAGAAGGCGGTGCCCTGCCGCAGGATGCTGAGCATCTGCGAGTCGAGCAGTCGCGGCTGGCGGGTCAGCATCACGCGCATCCAGTCGTGCCGGAAGCCTTCCATCAGGATCGAGACCGATACCCGACGGGCGCGGGGGTTCTCGATTCGCCAGCTGATCCAGAGCCATAGGCCGACCAGCAGCGCCAGCGCGGCGTAATCCAGGCCGGAAAAAATGCTCAACCGTTCGGTCAAGGTCATGTTAGACTCGCGTTTGCCTCTGCATCCGGCTTGCCGATCCCTCATATTGGTAATATTAAATTACCAAAATTGGAGATTGCCATGGACATGCCTGCTCCCAATCCCGCCATTCTGGCCAAAAAGGCCCGCCTGGTCGAGCGGTTGAAACAGGTATTGCCCGATGATGCGGTGATTTCCGACGAGGCCGAGACCCGCGCCTATGAATGCGATGCGCTGACCGCCTACCGCTGCCCGCCGCTGCTGGCGGTCCTGCCGTCGAGCACGCAGGAGGTTTCCGACATCCTGCGCATCTGTCACGAGATGGGCGTGCCGGTGGTGCCGCGAGGCTCGGGCACCTCGCTGGCGGGCGGGGCGCTGCCCACCGCCGACAGCGTGATCCTGGGCGTCGCGCGAATGAACGCGGTGATCGAGACCGACTATGACAACCGCTTCATCCGGGTGCAGACCGGCCGGACCAACCTGTCGGTGACCGGCGCGGTGGAGGAAGAGGACTTCTTCTATGCGCCCGACCCCTCGTCGCAGCTGGCCTGTGCCATCGCCGGGAACGTGGCGATGAACTCGGGCGGGGCGCATTGCCTGAAATACGGGGTGACGACCAACAACCTGATGGGCGTCACCATGGTGCTGATGGATGGCACCGTGGTCGAGATCGGCGGCGGGCATCTCGATGCGCCGGGGCTCGACCTGCTTGGCGTCATCTGCGGCTCGGAAGGGCAGTTGGGCGTCGTCACCGAGGCGACTCTGCGCATTCTGAAGAAGCCCGAAGGCGCGCGGCCGGTGCTGATCGGCTATGACAGCAACGAGGTGGCTGGCGCCTGTGTGTCCGACATCATCAAGGCCGGGGTTTTGCCGGTTGCGATCGAATTCATGGACCGCCCCTGCATCGAGGCCTGCGAGGCCTTTGCCCATGCAGGCTATCCGATGTGCGAGGCGCTGCTGATCGTCGAGGTCGAGGGCAGCCCCGCCGAGATCGACGCGCAGCTTGGCCTCATCAAGCAGATCGCCCGGACGCATAACCCGGTGGAGCTGCGCGAGGCCAGGGACGCCGACGAGGCCGGGCGCATCTGGCTGGGCCGCAAGAGCGCCTTCGGGGCGATGGGGCAGATCAACGACTACATGTGTCTCGACGGGACCATCCCGGTCAGCTCGCTGCCCTTCGTGCTGCGCCGCATCGGCGAGATGAGCAAGGAATTCGGGCTGGGTGTGGCCAATGTCTTCCATGCCGGCGACGGCAACATGCACCCGCTGATCCTGTTCGACGCCAACAAGCCCGGCGACCTGGAGCTGTGCGAGGCCTTCGGGGCCGAGATCCTCAAGCTCTGCGTCGAGGCGGGCGGTTGCCTGACCGGCGAGCATGGCGTCGGCATCGAGAAGCGCGACCTGATGACCCATCAATATGCGCCCGCCGACCTGGAGGCGCAGATGGCGGTCAAGGACGTCTTCGACCCGGCCTGGCTGCTGAACCCGGCGAAGGTGTTTCCGCTGGCCGCCTCCGAGACGCGGCGCGCGGTGCGGCTGGCCGCCGAATAGGGGCCTTGCCCCTCTGGGCCTGCGGCCCATTCACCCCGAGTATTTGGAAAGAGAAGAAGATGCAGGCACCACGGAGCGAGGAGGAGCTGTCCGACATCGTCCGCTCGGCGCGGGGGCCGCTGGCGATCCGGGGTGGCGGCACGCGCGGGCTGGCGGTGGCGGGCGAGGTGCTGGAAACCGGCGGGCTGTCGGGGATCAGCCTCTATGAGCCGGGCGCGCTGACGCTGGTGGCGCGGGCGGGCACACCGCTGGCCGAGATCGAGGCGGCGCTGGCGGCCGAGGGGCAGCGGCTGGCCTTCGAGGTGCCGGACCTGCGCGCGCTGCTGGGGACGAGCGGCGAGAGCACCATCGGCGGGGTGGTGGCGACCAATGCCAGCGGGCCGCGTCGGGTGAGCTTTTTCGGGGCCTGCCGCGACAGCCTGCTGGGCGTGCGCCTTGTCGATGGCGCCGGTAACATTGTGAAGAACGGCGGGCGGGTGATGAAGAATGTCACCGGCTATGACCTGGTCAAGCTGATGGCGGGCAGTCACGGCACCCTGGGCGTGCTGACCGAGGTTTCGCTCAAGGTGCTGCCGAGGCCCGAGGTGGCGGGGGTCCTCTCGATCGAGGGGCTGGGCGTGGCCGAGGCCGTGGCCGCGATGAGCGCGGCGCTGGGCACGCCCTGGGAGGTGACGGCGGCCTGCCATACCGATCTTGGGGCGAACGACCGGCCTTCGACCCAGTTGCGGATCGAGGGGATGGAGGATTCGGTCACCTATCGGCTCGGGAAGTTGAAGGCGCATCTGGCGCGCTTCGGCGAGGTGGAGACTGCGACCAGCGACAGGGTGGACTGGCCCTGGTTCCGCGATGTCGCCCGCTTTGCCGGCGGGGAGGAGGATGTCTGGCGGATCCATGTGAAACCCTCGGACGCGCCGGGGCTGGTGGACCGGCTGCCACAGGGGGCGCGGGTGATGCTCGACTGGGGCGGCGGGCTGATCTGGACCGCCGTGGCGCCGGGCACCGACCTGCGCGCGGAACTTGGCGCCTTCGTGGGCCATGCCACGAGGGTGCGGGGCACCGGCGGCGGCATCGCGCGGTTTCACCCCGAGCCGGCGCCGCTGGCGGCGCTTGCAAAGGGCCTGCGGGCCAGGTTCGACCCCAAGGGCATCCTCAATTCCGGCCTGATGGACACCGCCACATGGACCTGATTGTCGGAATGCTGGGCTTTTCCGTCTTCGGGCTGATTGCCGGTCTCGTCGTCGCGCTGGTGCGCCGCGCCTGGGTCGCACTGGCTGTCCTGGCGGCGGGGGGCGCGCTGCTCGCGGCGCTGTTCTACGGTTGGAACAGCGCGCCCTGCACCAGTGACGCTGCCGGCTGCGGCATGTCGCGTGGCTTCGAGGCGTTGATGCTGCTCTCGGCGGCGGTGCCGCTGGCCTGCGGCGCGTTGGCGGCGCTTGGCTGGCGGCTGGTCTCGGGCACTCGGGCCGGCCTTGGCCAGCGCCTGGTGGCTTTCCTGATCGCCGCCGGCGTGACGGCCCTCATCGTCCCCGCGTTCTTTACCTGACAGGACACCCGATGCAGACAACCTTCACGCCCGAGCAGCTGCGCGACCCAGGCACCGCGCGCGCCAACGAGATCCTGCGGGCCTGCGTGCATTGCGGGTTCTGCACCGCGACCTGCCCGACCTACCAGGTGCTGGGCGACGAGCTCGACAGCCCGCGGGGGCGGATCTACCTCATCAAGGACATGCTCGAGAACGAGCGGGTGCCGGATGCGAAGACGGTCAAGCATGTCGACCGCTGCCTGTCGTGCCTGGCCTGCATGACGACCTGCCCCTCGGGGGTGCATTACATGCACCTTGTCGACCATGCCCGCGCCTATATCGAAGAGCGCTACAAGCGGCCCTTCATGGACCGCGCGCTGCGCTGGCTGCTGGCGCGGATCCTGCCCTATCCGGGGCGCTTTCGGTTGGCCCTGCTGGGGGCCAAGATCGGGCGGCCGTTCCGGGCGCTGATGCCCGACCCGCGCCTGCGCGCGATGCTGGACATGGCGCCGAAGCACATCCCGCCGGTCAGCCGCAACGACGATCCGCAGAGCTTCGCCGCGAAGGGCGAGCGGCGGATGCGGGTGGCGCTGATGACCGGCTGTGCGCAGAAGGCGCTCAACACCGACATCAATGATGCCACCATCCGCCTGCTGACCCGGCTGGGTGCCGAGGTTGTGGTGGCGCGGGGCGCCGGCTGCTGCGGGGCGCTGACCCATCACATGGGCCGCGAGGGCGAGAGCCATGCGGCGGCGGCGCGCAACATCCGGTCCTGGGTGGCCGAGATGGATGGCAAGGGGCTGGACGCCATCGTCATCAACACCTCGGGCTGCGGCACTACCGTGAAGGACTATGGCCACATGTTCCGCAACGATCCGCTGGCGGCGGATGCGGCGCGGGTCTCGGCCATCGCCCGCGACGTGAGCGAGGTGCTGGTCAAGCTCGGCCTGCCCGAGGGGGCCGACCGGGGGCTGACGGTGGCCTATCACGCGGCCTGTTCGCTGCAGCACGGGCAAAAGATCAAGACCCACCCCAAGGACCTGCTCAAGCGCGCGGGCTTCAAGGTGGTGGAGCCGGCCGACAGCCATCTGTGCTGTGGATCGGCGGGCACCTACAACCTGATGCAGCCCGAAATCTCGGCCCAGCTGAAGGCGCGCAAGGTGCGGACGCTGGAGGCGAAGGCGCCGGATGTGATCGCCGCGGGGAATATCGGTTGCATGATGCAGATCGGCTCGGGCACCGGGGTGCCGGTGGTGCATACGGTGGAGCTGCTCGACTGGGCCTGTGGCGGGCCGAAGCCGAGGGCGCTGGGCTGAGGCGCGGGGCAATTCCCCCAAGTCGCCGCATTTTCGCCCCAAGGCGCGTATATGCCCTGCGGATGGAACAGCTTCGGAGACACATCGTGCGGCTATGGGTCGGACTTCTGCTGGCGATGCTGCTGCCGGTTGCGGCGGGCGCGGATTCGCGGCTCGAACGGCTGGATACCACCGAGGACGGACGCGCCTGGGAGGCGGTTGGACGGCTCGATATCAACGGGACCGGCTTCTGCACCGGCGCGCTGATTGCGCCGAACCTGGTGCTGACCGCCGCGCATTGCATGTTCGACAAGCGCACCAAGGCGCGGATCGACCCCGAGAGCATCGAGTTCCTTGCCGGGTGGCGCAACGGGCGGGCCTCGGCCTATCGCCAGGTGCGCCGGGCGGTGGTGCATCCGGGTTATGTCTTCGACGGCGAGGTCTCGCCCGAGCGGGTGCGCAACGATGTTGCCCTGCTGGAGCTGCAGCACCCGATCCGCAACACCACGATACAGCCCTTCAAGACCGCGACCCGGCCCAGCAAAGGCGACCGGATCGGGATCGTCTCATACGCCCACGACCGGGCCGACGCGCCGGCGCTGCAGGAGGTCTGCAGCGTGATGGCGCGGCAGCAGGGGGTTCTGGTGATGTCCTGCAACGTCGATTTCGGTTCCTCCGGGGCGCCGATCTTCACCTTCGAGAACGGCGAGCCGCGGATCGTATCGGTGGTTTCCGCCAAGGCCGAGGTCAAGGGCGAGCGGGTGTCGCTGGGCACCGAACTGGAGGAACCGCTGGCGCTGCTGATGGCTGATCTCTCGGCCGGGGCGGGTTTTATCAGCGCGCCGCCGCCGCGCACCGCGCGGGTGATGGTCGGCGACACCCGCCGCGCCACCGGCGCGAAGTTCGTGAAGCCATGAGCGCGCGGCTGGTCCTGATCGCGGCGCTGGCCGCGCTGATCGCCCAGCCGGCAGCGGCGGATGGCAGCAACCTCGACCGGCTGCGCGGCAATATCGCGGCGCGCAACGCCAAGGCCCAACCGCTGCTGACGCATACCGGGCAGATGACCCGCCCGGCGATGGCCAAAGGCAAGCTCGGCCGCACCGGCTGTGCCAATGGGCCGACGCCGTCGGGGCTGGGCTGCGCGACGATCGCCTTCGCCCCGAGCCGCGCCGAGTTCACCTCGGGCCAGCGGAGCGGCCTTTTCTCGGTGCTGCAGGCGGTTCCGGTCGGGCCGCATGGACGGGTCGGGCTGGGCATGGACCTGCCCCGCCTGATGGCGCGCTATCAGCCGCGCCCGAAACTCTTTGAAAAAGAACCGCTTCAGCAAGGCCGCTGAGGCCGCGCTGCGGGTCTTGAAACCGCGAAAATCCCTTCCCATCTGAGAGGAACCGGGGTGCCTGTTGAGGGCCCCGGCATCGCAACACCGCCCGTCCGTTACCGGAGGGCAAGACAGATATCGCTCTAGGAAGAGGATGACTCCATGCGTACGTTCGACTTTGCTCCGCTGCACCGTGCCACCGTCGGTTTCGACCAGTTCGCCGACCTGATGGACCGGATCCTGACCACCGAGGTCAGCCAGCCGACCTACCCGCCCTACAACATCGAGAAGACCGCGCCGGATGCCTATCGCATCACCATCGCCGTGGCCGGTTTCTCGGAAGCCGACCTGATGGTCGAGGTGAAGGAAAAGGCCCTCGTCGTCTCTGCCCGCAAGGCCGAGGACGAGACCCCGCGCACCTACCTGCACCGCGGCATCGCCACCCGCGCCTTCGAGCGCCGCTTCCACCTGGCCGATCACGTGAAGGTCACCGGTGCCACCCATGCCGACGGGATGCTGCACATCGACCTCGAGCGCGAAGTCCCCGAGGCGCTGAAGCCGCGCCGCATCGAGATCGCCAGCCAGAAGGCGCTCGAGAAGGACGTGGTCGAGGCGAAGGCCGTCAACTGATCGTTTTTCCCCGGTAAGTGGTTACAGGCCCGGATGCGCGAGCGTCCGGGCTTTTTGCTTGTGGCGGCCTCGTCTGGGGGGCTTTGCCCCCGTCTCCCTGCGGTCGACTCCCCCGAGTATTTGGAAAGAAGAGAAACCAGGGGCGCGGCGCAACGAAAAAGGGCGGCGCATGTCGCGCCGCCCTCTCGGGGTTCGGGATGGTCCCGATCAGTCGATCATCGGGATCAGCTTGTCGAGGCTGGCCTTGGCGTCGCCGTAGAACATGCGCGTGTTCTCCTTGTAGAACAGCGGGTTCTCGATGCCCGAGTAGCCGGTGCCCTGGCCGCGCTTGGACACGAAGACCTGCTTGGCCTTCCAGCACTCCAGCACCGGCATCCCGGCGATGGGCGAATTCGGGTCTTCCTGGGCTGCCGGGTTCACGATGTCGTTCGAGCCGATGACGATGGCGACATCCGTGCTCGGGAAGTCCTCGTTGATCTCGTCCATTTCCAGCACGATGTCGTAGGGCACCTTGGCCTCGGCCAGCAGCACGTTCATGTGCCCCGGCAGACGCCCGGCCACCGGGTGGATGGCGAAGCGCACGTTCTTGCCCTTGGCGCGCAGCTTGCGGACCAGTTCGGCCACGCCCTGCTGGGCCTGTGCCACCGCCATGCCGTAGCCGGGGATGATGATGACCGAATCGGCATCGTTCAGCGCCGCGGCCACGCCGTCGGCCTCGATGGCGACCTGTTCACCCTCGACCTCCATCGCCGGACCGGCGGTGCCGCCGAACCCGCCGAGGATCACCGAGACGAAGCTGCGGTTCATTGCCTTGCACATGATGTAGGAGAGGATCGCACCGGACGAGCCGACCAGCGCGCCGACCACGATCAGCAGGTCGTTGCCGAGGCTGAAGCCGATGGCCGCCGCGGCCCAGCCCGAGTAGCTGTTCAGCATCGACACCACCACGGGCATGTCGGCGCCGCCGATGCCCATGATCAGGTGATAGCCGATAAACAGCGCGCAGAGCGTCATCAGCGCGAGCGGCAGGAACCCGGCCGAGCTGGTGTACCAGAACAGGCAGAGCACCGAGACAATCGCCGCCGCCGCGTTCAGCAGGTGGCCGCCCGGCAGCTTGGTCGCCGCCGACGACACCTTGCCCGCCAGTTTGCCATAGGCAATGACCGACCCGGTGAAGGTGATGGCGCCGATGAAGATGCCAAGGAACAGCTCGACCGAGAGGATGTTCAGCTCGATCGGGGTCTTGTGCGCCACCAGCTGGGCAAACTCGCCGGTGACGGCCTCGCCGGTCGCATGCGCCTTCTGCACCGCTTTCATGGTGAAATGCGCGTTGAAGCCGACGAAGACCGCCGCAAGGCCGACCAGCGAGTGCATCGCGGCGACCAGCTGCGGCATCTCGGTCATCTCGACCTTCTTGGCGACATACCAGCCGATGGCGCCGCCTGCCGCGATCAGCACGAGCGACAGCAGCCACAGGCCCGAGCCGGGGCCGATCAGCGTGGCGCAAACCGCCAGCGCCATGCCGGCGATGCCATACCAGACCGCGCGTTTCGCGCTTTCCTGCCCCGAGAGGCCGCCCAGCGAGAGGATGAAGAGAACAGCCGCAACCACATAGGCTGCCGTGGTGAATCCGTAATCCATTGACCCGACCCCCGCTTACGATTTCTGGAACATGGCGAGCATGCGCCGGGTGACAAGGAAACCGCCGAAGATGTTGATCCCGGTCATGAAGACCGAGAGGGCGGCCAGCAGGATGACGATGAAGCTGCCCGACCCGATCTGCATCAGCGCCCCGAGGATGATGATCGACGAGATCGCGTTGGTCACGGCCATCAGCGGCGTGTGCAGCGAATGCGAGACGTTCCAGATCACCTGGAAGCCCACGAAGACCGACAGCACGAAGACGATGAAGTGCTGCATGAAGCTGGCCGGGGCCACGAGACCCACGCCCAGCAGCAGCGCCGCACCGACCACCAGCAGGATGACCTGCTGCTTGGTCTGCGCCCTGAAGGCCGCCGCTTCGGCCGCCTTCCGTTCCTCGGGCGTCAGCTCCTTGGCCTTTTCCTTCGGCTTCTGCGTCGCGATCGCCTTTACCTTCGGCGGCGGCGGCGGGAAGGTCACGTCCTTGGCATGGGTGATCGTCGCCCCGCGGATCACGTCATCTTCCATGTTGTGGTTGATGACGCCGTCCTTGGCCGGGGTCAGGTCGGTCAGCATGTGCCGGATGTTGGTGGCATAGAGCGTCGAGGCCTGGGCCGCCATGCGGCTCGGGAAGTCGGTATAGCCGACGATGGTGACGCCGTTGTCGGTGACGATCTTCTCGTCCGGCTTGGTCAGCTCGCAGTTGCCGCCACGCTCGGCAGCAAGGTCGACGATGACCGAGCCGGGCTTCATCATCTCGACCATGTCCTTGGTCCAGAGCACCGGCGCGGGCCGGTTCGGGATCAGCGCGGTGGAGATGACGATATCGACCTGCGGCGCCAGCTCGCGGAACTTCTTGAGCTGCGCTTCGCGGAATTCCGGCGAAGAGGGCGCGGCATAGCCGCCGGTGGCGGCGCCGTCCTGCTGGGTCTCGGAGAAGTCGAGGTAGACGAACTCGGCGCCCATCGACTCGATCTGCTCGGCCACTTCGGGCCGCACGTCGAAGGCCAGGGTGATGGCGCCCAGCGAGGCCGAGGTGCCGATCGCGGCAAGACCGGCGACGCCGGCGCCGATCACCAGCACGCGGGCCGGGGGCACCTTGCCGGCGGCGGTCACCTGCCCGGTGAAGAAGCGGCCAAAGTTGTTGCCGGCCTCGATCACCGCGCGGTAGCCGGCGATATTGGCCATCGACGAGAGCGCGTCCATCTTCTGGGCGCGGGAGATACGCGGCACCATGTCCATCGCGATGACGCTGGCGCCGGTGTCGGCGGCTTGCTTCATCAGCGCTTCGTTGGCGCTGGGGTAGAAGAAGGAGATCAGCGTCTGACCGTCCTTCAGCATGGCCACTTCGGCCTCGGTCGGCGGGCGCACCTTGGCCACCACCTCGGCAGCGGCCCAGAGCTCGGCAGCGGTTTTCACCACCTCCACGCCCGCGGCCTCGTAGGCGGCATCCGAGAAGCCCGCCTTCAGCCCGGCCCCGGACTGGATCACGCAGGTATGGCCCAGCTTCTGCAGGGCGGTTGCGCTGTCCGGCGTCATGGCGACGCGATTCTCGCCGTCAAATACTTCGGTCGGAGTGCCTATTCTCACCGATTGGTCCCCTTTTCCCTCAATCATCCGTCACGGGCATGCCCATGCGGCAGGTCGTGATTCCACTAACGTGCAGCCCTGCGATGCGCAAGCACAGGGGAGGCAGACGTGCGGTAATTTTTGAAAAGATTCACACCCAGCGGCGTACTTTTCGTTCGTAGCGCGCAAAGTCGGCATGGAAGGTCCGGCGCAGGCGGTTCTCCTCGGGGATGATGAAGCGGCGCTCGATCACCCAGACGAAGAGCACCACCAGCACCAGCGAGGCCACCGCGTCCAGCCGCAGCACCAGTCCGGCCAGCACCAGCGCATCGCCCAGGTAGATCGGGTTGCGGGTGCGGCTGAAGATGCCGGACTGGATCAGACGCGACGGCGTGCGATGCGGCACCACAGTGGTGCGCTGCTTGCGGAACTCGGAAAAGGCGAGCAGCATCAAAAGGATACCGCCGCCTATCAGGACGCCCGCCAGTAGGTCGGTCACCGGGTTCGCCAGGCTCAGCCCCAACGGCCACCAGCGCCCCTGCGCCCAGGCCAGCAGGGCGAAGCCAAGCAGCCAGACCGGCGGAATGTCGATCCACTTCCAGAACGGCAGGCGCTGCTCGCTCATTCCCACTCCATCTCCTCGAAGACCCGGCCGGCATTCTTGGTCGCCAGCTCCTCGAAGGTGTCGAGATGCGACCAGGCCGACTGGTCGACATAATAGGCCCCCGCCAGATCGCCGCCACTGTCTATATGTTCGGCAATCTTTTCCCGCAGGTCGACCAGGTAGTCATGCGTATAGCGGCGCACCTGGGCCAGGTTGGTGGGGTGGCCATGTCCGGGGATCACGTAGACCGGCGCCAGCGGCTCCAGCCTGGTCTCCCATGTCTCGATCCAGCACTTGGTGCAGGTGCCCTCGAAGATCGGCAGCATACGCTCGTGAAAGGCGATGTCGCCGGTGATCATCAGGCCCCAGTCCGGCAGCCAGACCTGCGCGTCGCCGGGGTCATGCGCCGGGCCCAGGTGCAGAACCTGGATATGCACGCCGCCCAGCGTGAGGTCATGGCTCTCCTCGAAGGTCCGGTTGGCATGTTCGACGCGGGTGCCCTCGGCCCTGTCGCGGTTATAGGCCTGCATCCCCTGCAGGATGAAATCGCCGTTCTTTCGGGTCTCCTCGACCGCGTCGACATGGGCCAGGATATCGACTCCCAAATCCCGCCAGTAGCTGTTGCCCAGCATCGCATGGCCCTGGCCGTTCTCGTTGATGACCAGCACCACCGGCTGATCGGTGACGGCGCGGATCTCGGCGTGCAGTGCCGCGGCCAGCCGGGCGGAGGCGCCGCCGTTCACCACCACCACCCCCTCGCCGGTGACGATGAAGGAGAGGTTGTTGTTGTGCCCGGCATTCTCGTAGCTCGGCGGCGCGGTGGCCCCGATGGCGGTGAAGACATGCGGAATGAACTCCACCGGCTTGGAGTAGAGTTCGGACTGCGGATACTGGTCCGGTATGTCCTCGCTGGCCGTGGCGGCGGTGGCGGCCAGGATCAGCAATGCGGCAAGGCGTTTCATCGGGTTCCTCCCTTGGTCGCGCACACATTCGTATGAGTGAATGCGTTTGTAAAGCGACGTGACGGCGCATTCCCGAGGGGCTTGCCAGCCCGGCCCATGCGGATAGGCTTTCCGCGACAACAGGGGAGAGCATCATGACACTTCAGGGCAAACACGCCTTCATCACCGGCGGCGGCACCGGCATCGGCCTGGCCATCGCCCGCGCCTTCGCGGCGCAGGGGGCAATCGTCACCATCACCGGGCGGCGGCAGGAGGTGCTCGACGAGGTCGCGGGCAAGGGAATCACCGGCATGGCGATGGACGTGCGCAACGAGGCCGAGGTGATCGACACCGTCGCGGCAGCGGTGAAGGCGCGCGGGCCGGTGCAGATCTGCGTCGCCAATGCCGGCATTGCCGAGGGCCGCGCGCTGCACAAGATGACGCTCGACTTCTGGCGCAACATGATGGCGACCAACCTCGACGGCGCCTTCCTCACCATCCGCGAATGCCTCGCCTCGATGCGGCAGACCGACTGGGGCCGTGTGATCACGGTTTCCTCCGCCGCCGGCCTGCGCGGCCTCGCGGGCGCGCCCTGCTACACCGCCTCCAAGCACGGGCTGATCGGGCTGACCCGCGCGCTCTCCGAGGACTACCTGGGCCAGCCCTTCACCTTCAACGCGATCTGCCCCGGCTACGTCGATACGCCTATCGTCACTCGCAACACCGCCTCCATCGCCGAACGCGCCGGCATCAGCGAAGAGGCCGCCCGCGCAATCATGGTCAAGACCAACCGCCACAAGCGGCTGATCGAACCCGAAGAAATCGCCGCCGCCGCCCTCTGGCTGGTCGGCCCCGGCAGCCAGAGCGTCAACGGCCAGACCATCGAGATCGCGGGCGGCCAGATGTAGACCGGCGGCGGGGTGAACCCCGCCCTACGCCTCTGCCCGACGGCGCACCGGCGACAGGCCTGGGACAGGAGTATTTTTGAAGAAGAGAAGCAGCAGGCGCGCGCCCCTGGCTTCTCTTCTTTCCAAATACCTCCGGGGGGGCCGCCCGGAACGGGCGGCGGGGGCAGCGCCCCCTCGCTCGCCGCCGGCCAGGGGGCGTTGACCTCGGGCCTTACTCTGCCCCCGAGATGATCTCGCGCCAGGGCCGGGCCTTGCGGTCGCGGTATTTCACCGTCAGCTCCAGCGGCACGTCGGTCTCGTCATAGACCCCCAGCACCACGCCGCGCCGGCCGCTCTTGCTGCGCATCTCCAGCAGCTGCGCCTCGCTGCGGGTGGTGCGTTGCGACACCCGGCGGGTCCATCTGAACAGGTGGTCATACATCTCTTCGACCGCCGCGACATGCTCGGGCGCCTCCGAGGCGCCGAGGTCGACAAGTTCCGAAGGGTCGTTTTCCAGATCGAAGAGGATCGGCCGGTGCCCGCCCTCGCAATGCACCAGCTTCCACTTGCGGTTGGCCACCATGAACATCACCGCCTCGCGCGGGCTGGCGTTCAGCTTTGCCGCGATGGGCGAGGCGGAATAGTCGTATTCGCAGATCACGACATCGCGCCCGGTGTCGCTGGCCTCGCCGCGCAGGATCGGCAGCAGCGAGCGGCCCTCAAGGATATGCCCCGGCACCTCGCCCCCCGCCGCCTCGACGAAGGTGGGGGCAAGGTCGATGCTTTCGACCAGCGCGTCGCAGACTGTGCCGCGCGTCGCGTCCGCCTCGGGCGAGGGGTCGTAGATGATCAGCGGCACCCGGATCGCGGCATCGTGGAAGAAGGTCTTTTCGCCCATCCAGTGATCGCCGAGGAAATCGCCGTGATCCGAGGTGAGGACGATCATCGTGTCCTGCATCCGCCCGCTGGCCTCGAGAAAGTCGAAGAGCACGCCCATCTGGTCGTCGGCCTGCTTGATGAGCCCCATATAGGCCGGGATCACCGCGTTGCGCACGCGATCGGTGGAAAAGGCCTTGCCGATCTGCGTGTCCATGAAGGCGCGCAGCACCGGGTGCGCGTTGTCGCGTTCGTCCTCGGAGCGCACCGGCGGCAGCACGTGGCGGGGCCCGTACATCGTGTTGTAGGGTTCCGGCACGATATAGGGCCAGTGCGGCTTGATATAGGAGAGGTGGCAGCACCAGGGCCCCTCGGCCTGTTCGATGAACTCGATCCCCCGGCGCGTCATGTAGGGGGTTTCGCTGTCATAGCCGTCGATATTGGCAGCCTCGGGCGCGTTCTTGAGGAACCAGCCCGAGAGCACGTTGCCCGCCGCGTCGAGCCCGGAGTTGGCGAAGTCGTGCCAGGGGTTGTCGCTCTCGTAGCCCTTCTCGCGCAGGTAGCTGTTGTATGCCTTCGCCCCGTCCGGGTCGTAAAAGCCATCCGGCCCCTCGGGCAGCATCCCGTCGTCACGCTCGAAGACGTCAAAGCCGCATTCGGCCACCCGCGCGCCGATCAGGCTGTCGGGCTCCAGCCCCAGCCGGGCCATGCCCTCCTCGTCGGCGCGCATATGCGTCTTGCCGACCAGCCAGCAGCCCATGCCCGCCTTGCGCAGGTGGTCGCCCATGGTCATCTCGCCGACCTTCAGCGGGATGCCGTTCCAGCTCGCCCCGTGGGAATGAACGTAGCGCCCGGTATAGGTCGACATCCGCGACGAGCCGCAGATCGGCGACTGGATGAAGGCGCGGTCAAAGCGCACGCCCCTTGCCGCCAGCCGGTCGATGTTGGGCGTCTTCAGGTGCGGGTGGCCGTAGCACGACAGGTAATCCCAGCGCAGCTGGTCGAACATGATGAAGAGGATGTTCCTTGCCTTCGCCACGCGCCCGGCCTCCTATTGCAGGGCCGAGGTCGCCGTCGGCACGATGCGGGTGATCACGCTCGCCTCGCGGTCGAGCAGTTCGGCCACCTTCGGCAGCAGCTCGGATTTCCAGGTTTCGGTGCCATAAAACGCATCGTAGAGCCTCTTTCTGTCCTCTTCCGAGGCAAAGCGGCGGATCCAGACATAGGTGCTGTCATCCCCCTCGCCGCGAAAGCTGCCGGTGATGTCGAAGCCCGCCTCGGTCTGGCCGGGGATGATGGTGTTCTCGATCAGGTCGAGCCATGCTTCCATGCAGCCGGGCCGGACCTTGTATTGTCTCAATTCGTAGAAAGCCACCGGATCACCCCTGTTCCCTGATTGCCTGGATGCTGCGTTCGCGCCGGTTCAGCCACCAGCCGTATTGTTCGGGCCAATCGGCAAAGGCGTTGACGCCCATGTCATAGGCCTGGTGGCGCGGCCAGAACGGATCGAACAGCGCCTGCCGCCCGATGGCGATGAGATCGGCCTGCCCCGCCTGTAGCGCCGCCTCGGCCTGCGGCCCGTCGAGGATCAGCCCGACGCCCTGCGTGGCGATGCCCGCACCCTGCCGGATCGCCTGGGCATAGGGCAGTTGGTAGCCCGCCGGCAGCGGCGCGCCGGCGCTGACCTTGCTGGCGCCCTGGTTGCCGCCCGACGAGCAGTCGATGACGTCGACGCCAAGCGCCTTGAGGTCCTTGGCCAGTTCGACCGAGTCCCCTATCTCCCAGCCGCCCTCGAAACCGTCCACCGAGGAGATCCGCACGAAGAGCGGCTTGCCTTCGGGCCAGGCCCCGCGCACCGCCTCGGCCACCTCCAGCAGCGCCCGGCTGCGGCCCCGGCGGTCGCCGCCATAGGCATCGCTGCGCTTGTTCGACAGCGGCGAGAGGAAGCTTTGCAGCAGGTAGCCGTGGCCCGAGTGGATCTCGACAAATTCGCAGCCCAGGGCATCGGCGCGGCGCGCGGCGCTGGCGAAATCCTCGGCTAGCCGGGCGATATCCGCCGGCGTCATCTCGCGCGGCATCAGCCAGCCTTCGGTTACCGGAACGGCGCTTGGGGCCATCACCGCCCAGGGGTCGTCCCCCAGGGCGTGGTCCGCTTCGCCCAGCGGGCCATTGCCGCGCCAGGGCCGCTGCATCGCGGCCTTGCGGCCGGCATGGGCCAGCTGGATGCCCGCCAGCGCGCCATTGGCGCGGATGAAATCGATGATCGGCCGCAGCGCCTCGGCATGGGCATCCGACCAGAGGCCGATGTCGCCGTGGGTGATGCGCCCCGTTTCCTGCACCGCTGCCGCCTCGGTCATCACGGCGGCAAAGCCGCCCTTGGCCAGCGCGCCGAGGTGGACCAGGTGCCAGTCGTTGGCGAAACCGTCCACCGCCGAATACTGGCACATCGGCGCCACGGTGATGCGGTTGGCGAAGGTCACGTCGCGCAGCTGCAGCGGCGTGAACAGCATGGGTATGGTCATGGGGGTCTCCTCTCCCTCGGGCGCGAGGCTGGCAATTCCGAACCGGCTTGGCAAGTGGTTGCGCGTCGCGCGGCGCTGCGACAGGATCGGAATACCTTGGGGAGGGTTCAGATGGGCATCCGGTTGTTTTCCGACCGCAATCGCGGCGTGCATATGGGGCCGTTCCCGACCGAGCGGCTGGCGCGGCTGGGTCATCTGCCCGATCTCTCGGCCGTGCCGCCGTTGGTGCCCGTCGGCTTTCACCGCCCCGAGGCGCCCGAAAGCATCGTCAACGCGATGGGCGAATACCAGGCGATGATGGACGCGATCCGCGACGGGCTGGTGAACCGCGCGCGGGCGGAGATCCCGGCGGATCCGCGCGAACGGGCCGATCACATCAAGGCCTTCGGTTATTTCAACGATGCCGCGATGGTGGGCATCTGCAAGCTGCCCGCCGCCGCGCATCTGGCCGTGCCGGTGGTGAACCCCGATATCACCCGGCTGGCGCAGGATCTGCGCACCCGGCAGACCAAGACGCTGGCCTCGGGCATCGACGTCATCATGGCCGACCTCAAGGACAGCATGGAGGCGCCGCCCTCGACCATCCAGGGCCATACCCACGCGGTGGTCTTCCTCTACGAGAACCCGCGCCCCCCGCGGGCGGGCGAGTCTGGATGCGACTGGATCGGCGACGCGCTGGCGCAGCGGGGCTGCCTGCGCGCGGCCGAGACGGCCGTGGTGCTGGCCAATTACATCCGCCTGCTGGGGTTTGACGCCAAGGCCCATAGCGGAGCGGCTTCGGATGTCTGTCTCAACCGTCTCGCGGTGGCGGCGGGGCTGGCCTACGTGGCCGGCGATACGCTGAAAGCGCCATGGTTAGGGTCTGATTTCGGCCTTTCCGCCCTGACCTGCGCAATGGATCTCGCGCCCGATCTGCCGCTCGACCCTGTGCAGCCGCGCAGTGCGATCCATGGCCTCGGCTGGACGCTCGGCACCCGGTCGCGCCGCTCGGCGCTGAACCCCGATCCCTTTGCGACCCGCAACTTTGCCGACGGCCCGCACCCCTTCGAGAAGCTCAAGCGCAGCGATACCCCGACCACCTATATCGACGAGGCCAATGTCGCCCGCGTCCCCAAGCGGGCCGACATGTTCGCCCGCGCCCAGTTCGGCGACATGGGCAAGGCCCTGCAAGAGGGGGCCAAGGGCGGCCATTACGCCCGCAAGGCCGCGCCCAGCTTTGCCCAGCGGCGGGCGCTGGGGGCCTTCGTGCTGCTGCAGGACGGCACGCCCGCCGATGGCCCCCGCCCGTCGGACGCTGCCCGCAACGCCGCCAGTATCAAGGCCGCGAGCTATTTTCTCGGCGTCGATGCCGTCGGCATCTCGCGCTGCCCCGACTGGGCCTGGTATTCGCATGACGCCACCGGGGCCGTGATCGACCCGCCGCACGATCAGGCGATCAGCATGATTGTCGACCAGGGTTTCGAGACGATGGAGGGCGCCTCGGGCGACGACTGGATCTCGGTCGCGCAGTCGATGCGCGCCTACCTGCGCTTCTCGCTGCTGGGCGGGGTGATCGCGCGGCAGATCCGCAACCTGGGCTATTCGGCCAAGGCCCATACGGTGATGGACGGCGACGTGCTGCAACCGCCGCTGCTGCTGCTCTCGGGCCTGGGCGAGGTCAGCCGCATCGGCGAAGTGATCCTGAACCCCTATTTAGGGCCGCGTCTGAAGTCTGGCGTCGTCACCACCGACATGCCGTTGGCGCATGACAAGCCGATCGACTTCGGCCTGCAGGCCTTCTGCGAGTCCTGCAACAAATGCGCCCGCGAATGCCCTTCGGGTGCGATCACCGCCGGGCCGAAACTGATGTTCAACGGCTACGAGATCTGGAAATCGGACAGCCAGAAATGCGCCACCTACCGGATCACCACGCAGGGCGGCGCGATGTGCGGGCGCTGCATGAAAACCTGCCCCTGGAACCTCGAAGGCATCTTTGCCGAAAAGCCGTTCCGCTGGGCCGCGATGACCCTGCCCGCCGCCGCGCCTGCGCTGGCGAAGCTGGATGACGTGGTGGGCAAGGGCGGGCTGAACCCGGCCAAGAAGTGGTGGTGGGACATCGAGCTGGACGAGGACGGCGCCTATCGCCCCGCCCGCGCCCCGGTGAACCGCCGCGACCTGCAGAAGGATCTGGTGCTGAAATACGAAGAGCAGACGCTGGCGGTCTACCCCGCCCCGCTGGCGCCGCACCCCTGGCCCTATCCCTTCCCGATGGATCGGGAGAAGGGCATCGAAGCCTATAAGGCGATGATCCCCGCCGCCGAATACCGCGCCCGGCTTGCGGCGGGCGATACCAGCATCGTCCACCGCTACACCCTGCCCGGCGAGGCCCCCGTGCTGCGGGTCGAGGTCAGCCTGGCCGAGAAGATGAGCGCGGATGTGACCAAGTATGAATTCCGCCTGCCCGAGGGTGGAGACCTCCCGGAATGGACGGCGGGCGCGCATCTCGACATCGTCGTCGCGCCCGAGTTCCTGCGGCAATATTCCATGTCGGGCGATCCCTCGGACCGCACGAAATACCAGATCGGCGTGCTGCGCGAGGACCAGGGCCGGGGCGGTTCCAAGCTGATGCACCGCATCTTCACGCCGGGGCGCCGCGTCTTCATCTCGCGCCCCATCAACCACTTCGCGCTGGACGAGGGGGCTGCGAAGACCTTCCTCATGGGCGGCGGCATCGGCATCACCCCGATGATCGCCTTTGCCCACCGCCTGCACGCGCTGGGCCGCGACTTCGAGCTGCATTACTCAATTCCCTCGCGCGCCGGGGCCGGATACCTGGCCGATCTCGCGGCGATGCCCTGGGCCGACCATGTGCGCCTGCACGTCTCGGACGAGGGCAGCCGAGCCGACCTCGACGCGCTGCTCGCCGGCTATCGCCCCGGCTGGCATGTCTACACCTGCGGCCCCGATCGCTACATGTCCGCCGTGATCGCCGCCGCCGAGGCGGCGGGCTTCCCGGAAGAGGCGCGGCACCTCGAATACTTCTCGGTCCCCGAGGTGCCGGATTACGTCAACCATCCCTTCACCCTGGCCCTGACCGACGGACGCAGCTTCGAGGTGCCTGCCGACAGGACGGCCACCGACGTGCTGACCGCCAACGGCGTGCATATCGACGTCAAATGTTCCGACGGTCTCTGTGGCGTCTGCCGCTGCAAGCTGGTCTCGGGCGCGGTCGAACACCGCGATTTCGTGCTCTCCACCGCGCAGCGCCGGGACTGGGTCATCCTCTGCCAGAGCCGCGCCGCCGACCCCGGCGGCGAGATCGTCGTGGACCTCTGACGCCGTCGCGCGCGGAAACATTGTACAATCAACCCATTGCCCGAACGCAATTTCCCCGCATAGGTTGGCGCAACAAGAAAAAGAGGGACGAAATGCGCACATTCGGGAAGTGGCTCGGCCGCGTTCTGCTGGCATTGCTGCTGGCGGCCGTCGTCGTCGGCCTGTGGAAACGCGACGAGCTGATGCGGCTCTGGGCGGTCAACTCGCTCTTCTCCGAGTCCCGGATCGTCTCGAACTTCTCGCATATGGACAAGGCCTTCCTGACCACCCCCGTGCCGCGCGGCACCTCTCCGGCCATCGACCTGCCCAGGGGCGAGACGGCAAGCCTGCCCGCCGGCACCGACGCCTGGATCCGCGACCGGGCCCTGACCTCGCTGCTGGTGCTGAAGGACGGGAAGATCGTCTACGAGGACTATTTCCTTGGCACGACGCCGGATGACCGCCGCATCTCGTGGTCGCTGGCCAAGAGCTATCTCTCCACCCTCTTCGGCGTGCTGCTCTCCGAAGGGGCCATCGCCTCGCTCGACGATCCGGTGACGCGCTATGCCCCGCGGCTGAAGGGCAGCGCCTATGACGGCGCCTCCATCCGCAACGTGCTGAACATGGCCAGCGGCGTGACCTTCGACGAGGACTACCTCGACTACAATTCCGACATCAACCGCATGGGAAGGGTGGTTGCGCTGGGCCGCGAGCTCGACGATTTCACCATCGCCCTCAAGGACCGCTTCATCGAGCCGGGCAAGCAGTGGCAATACGTCTCGATCGACACCCATGTCATCGGCATGGTGATCCGCGGTGCAACCGGTCGGTCGGTGCCCGACCTGCTGGCCGAGAAGATCATGAGCCCGCTGGGGATGGAGCGCGAGGCCTATTACATCACCGATGGCGCCGGCGTCGCCTTCGTGCTGGGCGGGCTGAACATCACCACCCGCGACTATGCGCGCTTCGGGCTGATGGTGCAGCAGGACGGCTCCTACAACGGCCAGCAGGTGGTGCCGCGCGACTGGATCGAGGCCTCGACCGCGCCCTCGGCCCCGACCGCGCCGGGCAAGATCGGCTATGGCTACCAGTGGTGGATCCCCGTCGGCGCCGAACCGGGCGAGGTGCTGGGCCGTGGCATCTATGGGCAGTACCTGTATATTGACCGGGCCAGGGGCGTGGTGATCGTCGTCACCGCCGCCGACCGCCGCTTCCGCGACCCGGGCGTGAACGAGGGCAATATCGAGGCGATGCGCGCCATCGCGCGCGGGCTCTGAGGGGGACGTCATGGAACCGGAAGACAGCGTCAACGTGCTGGGTCAGTCGCTTTCGCCCTGCTCGACCAGGCCGATGACCGGGTTTTTCCGCGACGGCCATTGCAACACCTGCGCGGCCGACCAGGGCAGCCATACCGTCTGCGCGGTGATGACGGCCGAGTTCCTCGCCTATTCGAAATACGTCGGCAACGACCTCTCGACCCCGCGCCCGGAATACGGCTTTGCCGGGCTGAAGCCGGGCGACCGCTGGTGCCTCTGCGCCGGGCGCTTCCTGCAGGCGGCGGACGAGGGCTGCGCGCCGCAGATCAGCCTTGCCTCGACCCACCTCCGCGCGCTCGACATCGTGCCGCTCGAGGTGCTGAAACAGCACGCCATCGACAGGGTGTAAGGCGATGAACCAGATGCAGCCGCCGCTGGCCGAGCTTTCCCGCGCCGAGGGGGTGCTGACCCTCACGCTGGGCAATGGCGTGGCGCACCCGCTCTCGCGCGCCATGATCGGCGCACTGCACGAGGCGATTGGCGCCGCCGGGGCGGACCACGATATCAACGTGATCCTGCTGCACGGCCCCGGCAAGATCTTCTGCGCCGGCCACGACCTCAAGGAGATCGCCCGTCACCGCGCCGACCCCGACCAGGGCGAGGCCTATCTGCGCGACCTCTTCACTGCCTGTTCCGAGCTGATGCAGGCCATCACCCTTTCGCCCAAGCCGGTGATCGCCGCCTGCGAAGGCATCGCCACCGCCGGCGGGCTGCAACTGCTGGCCTCCTGCGACCTGGCCTATGCGACGCCCGAGTCCAGCTTCTGCCTGCCGGGCGTGGTCAACGGCGGCTTCTGCACGACCCCCGCCGTGGCCGTCGCCCGCGCGGTCGGGCGCAAGCAGGTGATGGAACTGGCGCTGTCGGGCACCCCGGTCGATGCGCAATGGGCGCTTTCGGCGGGGCTCATCAACCGCATCCTGCCAGCAGAGGAGCTGATGCCCTTCGTGACCGGCTTCGCCCGCACCCTGGCGACACGCCACCCCAGGGCGGTGGCCGATGGCAAGCAGGCGCTCTACCGCCAGATCGAGATGCCGCTGGATCAGGCCTATGCCCATGCCACCGAGGTGATGATCGGCCATTTCATGGACCCGACCCGCATCGCGCGCGACGTCGACAAATGGGCGCGCTAGGCGGCGCCCCCTTCGCCGGGCAGCGCGGGCGGTCCTTGTCGAAGTGAGTATTTGGAAAGAGAAGAAGCATGGGGCGCGCGCCCAAACCTGCTGCTTCTTCTCTTTCCAAATACTCCAAAGCATCAGCGCCGCCGGCGCGCCGGCCGGCAGGCGCGCTCAGCGTTTCGCGGGCAGGTAGGCGCAGTCGACCTGGCTGCTGCGCGGGTATTGCAGCCCGTCCAGCACCGCGCTCGGCCCGCAAAGCGAGGCCTTGCACGAGCGGTCATCGTCGGTGAACCGTAGCCCCTGGTCGGCGGTGATGAGGATCTCCATCCGGCAGTCGCCCCCGGCCAGCCGCTCGGCATAGAGCCAGCCGTCGCCGGTCCAGGCCGCGCGGCCCTCGGCCTCGCATTTGTGCCCGCTGGGCTGGACGCTGTGCAGCTGGAACTCTGCCATCCCGTCGGCACCGACGTTCATCCGCAGCGTGTCGATACCCCGGCGATAGCAATATTCCGCAGCGCCCGCCGTATAGGCCGGTCCGGCCACCGCGTCGCCTTTCTTCTTCGCCTTCTCCTTGCGCTCGGCCTCGGTCACGCCGCGCGCCTCGCAGGCCATGTCCGAGACGCGCCAGCCCGGCCCGCTGATGTCGTCGATGCGCCAGTAGCCGCCCTGGTCGACGAAATGGTAATTGATCCGCGTCACCTGGCCGAAGTTCGAGAAGGAGGCGGTGACGATCTTGCGGGTGCCCTTGTCCTGGGCGCTGATCGTCAGGGTCTGGGTGATCTCGGCGGCGTTGTAATCCTGGCCGCTGACTTCCAGCCCGAAGTCGAGGCAGCCCATCTGCCCCACGGCGGTATAGCTGTCTTCGGAGTCGTAGAAGAGCACCATGCGCGAGGAGAAATACTGCGCCCGCCGCTCGGGCGCGGCGAGATAGGCGAGTCCCTTCTCCGATCCGAGCCCGGTGAGCGAGCCGTAGATCCAGCGCACCATCTCCTCGGGCCCGCTCTGCGCCCGCAGGGGGGCGGCGGTCAGGATCAACAGCAGAATGGCCAGGATGGCGCGCATCGCCTCACCTCCCCAGGGGGTCACGCGGCCAAGTCTAGCCGCGTGCGGGCCGCGATCAAGTCTCGCGGCCGCGGGGGGGCGTTTTCGGGGTCACTCGGTGAAAGGTCAAGGAAAGCAATGGCTTGACCCCCCGTCCCAGCTGGGACGCTTCAGCTGATCTCGAATCCGAGGTGTTTTGCCACCGTGAAGATGTCCTTGTCGCCCCGGCCACACATGTTCATCACGATGATATGGTCCTTGGGCAGGGTCGGCGCGATCTTCATCACGTGGGCCAGCGCGTGGGACGGCTCCAGCGCCGGGATGATCCCCTCGAGGGTGCAGCAGAGCTGGAAGGCCTCGAGCGCCTCCTTGTCGGTGATCGAGACATATTCCGCCCGGCCGACGTCATGCAGCCAGGCATGTTCCGGCCCGATGCCCGGATAGTCGAGGCCCGCCGAGATCGAGAAACCTTCGAGGATCTGGCCGTCGTCGTCCTGCAGCAGGTAGGTCCGGTTGCCATGCAACACGCCGGGGCGCCCGCCGGTGAGCGAGGCGCAATGCTCCATCCGCTGGTCGACGCCCTTGCCGCCGGCCTCGACGCCGATGATCTTCACGCTGGGATCGTCGAGGAAGGGAAAGAACAGCCCCATGGCGTTCGACCCGCCGCCGATCGCGGCGATCACCGTGTCGGGCAGGCGGCCTTCGCCTTCCTGCTCGGCCAACTGCCAGCGGACCTCCTTGCCGATGATCGACTGGAAGTCGCGCACCATCGCCGGATAGGGGTGCGGGCCCGCCACGGTGCCGATGCAGTAGAAGGTGTCGCGCACGTTGGTCACCCAGTCACGCAGCGCGTCGTTCATCGCGTCCTTGAGCGTGCCGCGGCCGGAGGTCACCGGCACCACCTCGGCGCCCAGCAGGCGCATCCGGAATACGTTGGGCTTCTGCCGCTCGACGTCATGCGCGCCCATGTAGACCACGCATTTCAGGCCGAACTTGGCGCAGACGGTGGCGGTGGCCACGCCGTGCTGGCCGGCGCCGGTCTCGGCGATGATGCGGGTCTTGCCCATGCGGCGGGCGAGGATGATCTGGCCCAGCACGTTGTTGATCTTATGCGCGCCGGTGTGGTTCAGCTCGTCGCGCTTCATGTAGACCTTGGCGCCGCCGAGGTGATTGGTCAGGCGCTCGGCGAAATAGAGCGGCGAGGGGCGGCCGACGTAATGGGTCCAGAGATCGTCCATCTCGTCCCAGAAGGACTGGTCGGTCTTGGCCTTCTCGTATTCCTTCTCGAGGCTCAGGATCAGGGGCATCAGCGTCTCGGAGACGAAGCGCCCGCCGAAGATGCCGAAACGACCGTTCTCGTCCGGACCGGTCTTGTAGGAGTTGATCAGATCGTCGGGCATGGCACGGCTCCCCCTGGGTTTCTGGCACTTCCTAGACATGCGCAGCGCGGGAAACAAGCGCAAGGCGTTTCGATGGGGCTTGTGACGGCGAATTCCGGTGTTGCGACCTTATGCGCCGGATCAGCCGAGGGTCTTCTTGAACCCGGTGTGGCTGGAGGTGAAGCCCAGCCGTTCGTAGAAGCGCCGGGCATCGGCGCGGGTGGCGTTGCTGGTGAGCTGGATCAGGCTGCAACCGGCGGCGCGGGCGCGGGATTCGGCATCGGCCATCAGCAGGGCCCCGGCGCCGCGGTTGCGCAGGGAGGCGGCGACGCGGACGCTTTCGACCTGGGCGCGGCGCGCGGCCCTCAGCGAGAGGCCCGAGATGAAGGTGATCTGGTAGGTGGCGACAGCAGTGCCGTCCAGCTCGCCGACAATCAGGGTGTTGTTGCCCTCGCTCTGCATCGCCTCGAAGGCGGCGTGGTAGGGCGCCAGGTCGGCGCTTTCGCGGCCGGCGCCGAGCACGTCATCGGCGAGCAGGGCCACCACGGCGGGCACATCGGCGGCGGTGGCCGGGCGGAAGAGGATATCGCTGGCCTCAGGCATCGCGCAGCGCGGCACTGAAGGCCGCCATGAGTTCGGGATCCTTGACGCCGGGCGCGCTTTCCACGCCCGAGGAGACATCGACCTGCCGCGCGCCGGTCATGCGCGCCGCCTCGGCGACATTGGCCGGGGTCAGCCCGCCTGCCAGCATCCAGGGCACCGGCCAGCGCCGTCCGGCGATCAGGCGCCAGTCGAAGGCCAGCCCGTTGCCGCCCGGCAGCACCGCGCCCTTGGGCGGTTTGGCGTCGACCAGCAGCTGGTCGGCGACCTTGCCATAGGTTTCCAGTGCGGCGAGATCGGCTTCCTCGGCCACGCCGACCGCCTTCATCACTGGCAGGCCGTGGCGGCGGCGCAGGTCCGTGACACGCTCGGGCGTCTCGCGGCCGTGCAGCTGGAGCATGTCCAGCGGTACCGCCCCGACGATGGCGTCCAGCGCCGCGTCATCGGCATCGACCGTCAGGGCGACCTTGGCGATGCCCGGCGGCACCGACAGCGCCAATTCGCGCGCGGTGTCGATCGACACGCAGCGCGGCGACTTGGCGAAGAAGACCAGGCCGACATAGGTTGCCCCCGCTGCCACGGCGGCGGCAACGTCCTCGGGCCTCTTCAGGCCGCAGAACTTGACCTTTACGTCCATCGTTTCGGCGCTCAGCCGGCCTTGTCGAGGATGGCGAGAATCTCGTCCCGGCCCTCGTTCTGCTTGCCCTTGAGCCGGGTCACCTCGCGTTCGAGCTTGTTGACCTCGCGTGTCTTCACGCTCGCCTCGCGGCGGTGCTTGTGTTCGCGCAGCCATTCCCAGACGAAGCCGAGCACCAGCCCCACCGCGATTCCGCCAAGGACGACAACGAAGAGCGGCAGGGTGATGACCTGGTTGAAGCCGAGCAGATCCGCCAGCGCCTCGGGCACCAGACGCAACTCGACCGCGGCCCGGTTGGCAAGCGAGACCGAGATCAGCACCACGGCCAGGGCACCAAGGAAGGCATAGCGGATATAGCGCATCGTTTACTTTCCGTTCAGGCGGTCACGCAGCAGCTTGCCGGTCTTGAAGAAGGGCACGTGCTTTTCCTCGACCTCAACCGTTTCGCCCGTGCGCGGGTTCCGGCCGGTGCGGGCATCGCGCTGCTTGACCGAGAAGGCCCCGAAACCGCGCAGTTCAACCCGGTCGCCCCGTGCCATGGCGTCGGTGACCTCTTCGAAAACCGTATTCACGATCCGCTCGACGTCACGTTGGTAGAGATGGGGGTTCTCTTCGGCAATTTTCTGGATCAGTTCGGACCGGATCATGAAGGCGCCCCTCCCAAGGCATTGGTTGTTGGCAGTCTTTTCCTGTTCCCGAATATATGCCTTTCCGACGCGTTTGGAACTGGAAGTATCGGAATATGAACAGGTTTTAGCTCCAAAGATCGGCTGGGGGGCGCTGATCCGCCTGCGGCGTGACCGGTTTGTGCCGAAGCTGCCGCGGGGGAAACGCCCGGAACGGCCAATTTTGCAAAGGCGAAACGCAAATGATTCGTACGCGTCCCGCGGCAATTCCCTGGCCGCACGGCAAAAGAAAAACCCCGCGGCCGGGAAGGCCGCGGGGCGGTAACGCCAGCGATGGCGTCAGGTCTTAGCGGTCGCCCTTGAGCGCTGCGCCCAGGATGTCGCCCAGCGATGCGCCCGAATCGGACGAACCGTACTGTTCGACTGCTTCCTTCTCTTCCGCGATCTCGCGGGCCTTGATCGAGAGGCCCAGGCGGCGGGTCTTGCTGTCCACGTTGGTCACGCGCACATCGACCTTGTCACCCTTCGAGAAGCGCTCGGGGCGCTGTTCGGAACGGTCACGCGACAGGTCGGAGCGGCGGATGAAGGACTTCATGCCTTCGTATTCCACCTCGATGCCGCCGTCCTCGATCGCCGTCACGTTGACGGTGATGATCGAGCCGCGCTTCACGCCGCCAACCGCTTCGGCGAACTTGTCGCCGCCGAGGTTCTTGATCGAGAGCGAGATGCGTTCCTTGTCAATGTCGACTTCGGAAACGACTGCCTTGACCATGTCGCCCTTGCGGTAGTTCTGGATGGCGTCTTCACCGCGCTCGTCCCACGACAGGTCCGAGAGGTGAACCATGCCGTCGATGTCGCCCGGCAGGCCGATGAACAGACCGAACTCGGTGATGTTCTTGACCTCGCCCTCGACCTCGGTGCCCTCGGGATGGGTCTCGGCGAAGACTTCCCACGGGTTGCGCATGGTCTGCTTGAGGCCCAGCGAAACGCGGCGCTTGGCGCCGTCGATTTCCAGAACCATGACGTCGACTTCCTGGCTGGTCGAAACGATCTTGCCGGGGTGGACGTTCTTCTTGGTCCAGGACATTTCCGAAACGTGCACCAGGCCCTCGACCCCCGGCTCCAGCTCCACGAAGGCGCCGTAGTCGGTGATGTTGGTGACGCGGCCCTGGTGGACCGAACCCAGCGGGTACTTGGCGCCGACCAGATCCCACGGATCTTCCTGGAGCTGCTTCATGCCCAGGCTGATACGGTGGGTTTCCTTGTTGATCTTGATGACCTGGACCTTCACGGTCTCGCCGATCTGCAGGATCTCCGAGGGGTGGTTGACGCGGCGCCATGCCATGTCGGTGACATGCAGCAGGCCGTCGACACCGCCGAGATCAACGAACGCACCGTATTCGGTGATGTTCTTGACCACGCCGTCCACGGTCTGGCCTTCGGTCAGGTTGCCGATCACCTCGGCGCGCTGTTCGGCGCGGGACTCTTCGAGGATCGCGCGGCGCGAGACAACGATGTTGCCACGGCGGCGGTCCATCTTGAGGACCTGGAAGGGCTGCTTGAGACCCATGAGCGGGCCGGCGTCGCGCACGGGGCGGACATCGACCTGGCTGCCGGGAAGGAAGGCCACTGCGCCGCCGAGGTCGACGGTGAAGCCACCCTTGACGCGGCCGAAGATGGCGCCTTCGACGCGCTCTTCGTTGGCATAGGCTTTTTCGAGGCGGTCCCAGGCTTCTTCGCGGCGGGCCATCTCACGGCTGATGACAGCCTCGCCGCGCGCGTTCTCGACCTGGCGAAGATAGACTTCGACCTCGTCGCCGGGTTGGATGGTCGGCGCTTCGCCGGGGTTTGCGAATTCTTTCAGATCGACGCGGCCTTCCATCTTGTAGCCGACATCGATGATGGCCTGGCCCGCTTCGATTGCGATGACCTTGCCCTTGACGACGCTCCCTTCCTGGGGAGTGTCCATTTCGAAGCTTTCGTTGAGGAGGGCTTCGAATTCCTCCATCGCTTTGTCCATTGCCATGTGGCTTTGACTTCCTTTTCCGGGTTTTGCTGGCCGCGCGGTTGTCTCCGCCGGTCTTGGGGTTGGTCTGACGTGCCGCAAAACGAAAGAGGGCCGGCATTTGTCCGACCCTGCCTGTCTCTCTGCTTTGCGGCGTTGATCGCCGTTCACGACGGCTGCGCTATAGACCCTGGGACCCGATCTGGCAAGCCCCTGGGCCAAGGCCCGGCGGTGGTTGACCGATGGGCGGCGTTATGTAAGTTGATATCAACTTAAATTGTGCATTGGAGATGACCTTGTCCGAAACCCTGATGGCCCGCATCGGCTGGGCGCTTTCGGCCCTCTTCGGCCTGTTCATGCTGGGTGCCTCGGTGGCGCCGAAGTTTCTCACCGACATCGGTGCCGAGACGATGGCCGGGCTCGGCTGGCCCGACGCGCCGGTGCTGCTGATCGGGGTGCTGGAGCTGGTCTGCACCCTGCTCTTCCTGCTGCCCCGCACCGGCCTGCTGGGCGCGGTGCTGATGATGGCGATCTTCGGCGGTGCGATCGTGACCCAGATGCGCGCCGGCAGCCCGCTCTACAGTCACACGCTGTTCGCGGTCTGGCTCGGCATCCTGATGTGGGGCGGGCTCTGGCTGCGCGACCCGGCGGTGCGCCGGGTCTGGCCGCTGCGCCGCTAGGGCGGGAACCGCGCGGGCCGGCCAGCCGTTCGGTGGCATGGTTGTGCTTCTGGTCATCGTCATCACTTCGGCCGCGCTGATCCTGGGCGCGGTCTGGGGCAGTTTCCTGAAGATCCCCAAACGGGTGGAGGGCTTCATCGTCGCCCTTGCCGGCGGAGCGCTGATCGTCTCGGTGATGGACGAACTGATCCGCCCCGCCCTCAACGACCTGCACCTGCTGGGCGTGATCGGAGCGGTGCTGGGCGGGGCCGGGGTCTTCTCCGCGCTCGACGCCTGGGTGGGTGAACGCTTTGGCGAGAGGGGCGGGCTGGGCCTGATGCTGGCGGTGACGCTGGACGGGGTGCCCGAGAACCTGGCACTGGGCAGCGCGCTGATCGGCACCGGGGCGCTGGGCGTGGCGGCGCTGGCGGGGTCGATCTTCCTGTCGAACCTGCCCGAGGCGGCGGGCGGCGCGCGCAAGATGATCGGGCAGGGGCGGTCGAAAACGGCGGCGCTGGGCCTCTGGACCGGGGTGGCGGTGCTGCTCTCGCTCTCGGCGCTGGCGGGCTACTATGCCCTTGAAACCGCGCCGGAATGGCTGATCGCGGCCATTCGCTGCCTGGCCGCCGGAGCGGTGCTGGCCTCGTTGGCGACCGAAGTCTTTCCGAACGCCTTCCGCGATGACGCGCAATGGACCGGAATCGCGGTGGCCGTGGGCCTCTGCCTCGCGCTGGCGCTGTCGCAGCTGGGCGGCTAGGCCGCCGCCGGTCCCTTCGCCGCCGGGGGCCCGCGCCTCGGAATCAGCCGATTTTCGTCCCCTCGCGGCCCGGATTGGCCACGCCAACCGGCTTGGACCTCACAACCAAAGGTAGATCTTGCGCCTGGAATGCTTTCCGTGAAAAACGCCAGCGGCCCAAAAAAGGCCGTATTCTGCGACGAATTCGCCATATTCTTTTGTTGATGTAGGGGGGACAACACTTACTCGGGGCTTTGTCCCACCCTCGCAACTTTTGGTTGAAAACAAGAAAGCGCTATGTTTCTCTGGCTGTGGGGGCAAGGAATGACGGGAGTCAGATCGTGGTAATTGCCCACATCTTCATTGGCACGTTTATCGGCATGATGAGCTTCGTGGTCGCGATGGTTCAGGGCGCGTCCTTCTGGACGGGCCTTGGCGCCTACTGCGTCGTCGGCGCGGGCACCACCATCCTGATGGGCACGGTCCAATACCTTCTGACCCGCGGCAAGGCCGAGACGGCGTCGCACACGGTCGAGGTGGTCACCGCCCCGCCGGCCCCGGTGGCCGAGGTCGCGCCGCCGCCGCCGGTTCAGCCCGAAACCGTGGCCGAGACGATGGAAGAGACGGGCGACGAGGCGGTCCGCTCGATGAAGGTCCTGGCGGTCGACGACGACCCGTTCATCCTGGAACTGGTACCGAAGATCGCCGCGATGGTGGGCTGTGAGGACATCACCGTCGCGCATTCCGGCCCCGAGGCGCTCGAGATCATCGCCAATGCCGAGGAACCCTTCGACTGCCTGCTGCTCGACATCAACATGCCCGAGATGGACGGCATCGAGCTCTGCGCACGTGTTCGCAAGCTGGAAGATTACCAGGACACCTCGATCATCATGCTGACGGCCATGTCCGATCTCGACCACCTCGACCGCGCCTTCCGCGCCGGGGCTTCGGACTATACCACCAAGCCCTTCGACATCATCGAGTTCGGCGACCGGCTCAAGACCGCGCAGTCGCGCAGCTCGGACAACTGGACCCGTGCCCACGAAGCCGAGGCCGCGCAGGCCGAAGGCGAGGGTGTGGATGACTGGGGCTCGGCGCGCCTGGCCCGTCTGGCAAGCGTTCCGGCGATCATCGGCTACTCGGCGCTGCAGAACTACCTCACCCGCCTGTCCGGCCCCGCGCTGGAAGAGGCCTTCGTCATGGCGATCTCCGTCGACCGCGCCGCAGGGCCCTCGGACGATGCCGACTCGGCGGTGCCGCTGCGCTCGCTGATCATGGTGGCGCGGGCGATCGACGACGTCTTCCGAAACTCGAAATACATGATGGCCTATGCCGGCCATGGCCAGTTCGTCATCGTGTCGAGCGGGCAGTCGCTACCGCGCGCCGCGGGTATTGAAGGCGCCATCCAGGAACGCATGTCCCGCAAGAGCGGGATGGGCCGCCCGGATGCCTCGGTCTCGGTCGGTACCGCCGTCCGCCCCGGCGCCGGCCGGATGCGCCGCGCCCGCGTCGCCTTCGAGAACGCGCTCAACCTCGCCGGGGTCCGCGCTGCGGGCAAGCGTGGCGAGCATCAGTGGAAGCTCAAGCAGAAGCTCGGTTTCTGAGGCCTTCTCCCAGCCTCCGAAGGGGCC
>NZ_BNCJ01000001.1:485405-824170 GCF_014656415.1 Seohaeicola zhoushanensis
TCCCTTTGCGTTTGGGGTACGCGGGTGTGGCCATCTGCTGGCGAGACCTGACGCGGCGGGAGATGCGCTGCGGATAGGTTGAGAGCAGGGTCATGCCGGGCGTGACCCGAGTCCGCAGGAGCGTTCCGGGCGTGACATGTGGGCGAGCGGGGGGCGGTCGCCGTCTGTTTCGTCCGAGAGGCAGCGCCAGTCGGTCGGCCCCTGACCGCGTTTCCATTGCACTACCACCTGCCCGCAGGTCGGATGGGCCACCCTGGTGTCCCGCGCAGGCCTGCACGGATGGCTGTGGGCCAATGCACGAGCAGATCCCCGGTACAGCCCCCTGACGGGCGCCACGCAAACGGAAAGGCCCCGGACGATCCGAACGTCCGGGGCCTTTCCTTTCGTCGTCGGGTGCCTTGCGATCCGGTCAGCCGGTCACGAGCGAGAGCGGTTTCCTGTCCGCGGCCAGCATCGGGAAGTCGACGTGGAAGACGGTGCCTTCGCCCTCGGTGCTGTCGAAGCCGATGTCGCCGTTCTGCTGCTTCATGATGAGCTGGCAGATATAGAGGCCCAGCCCCGTCCCGTTCACGCCGCGCGTCTGCCCCGGCGCCTGCACGAAGCGCTGGAAGATCCGCGGCTGCACGTCGGCCGGGATGCCCTTGCCGAAGTCGCGCACGTTGATGCGGGTGAAGCCGTCGACCTGCTCCATCGAGATCACGATCCTGCCGCCGGGCGGCGAGAACTTGGCGGCGTTGGACAGCAGGTTGGTCATCACCTGGAGGGTGCGCTCGAAGTCATATTCGGCAACGAACTCGGGGTCGAAGTTCTTCTTCTCCACGCAGACGTCGAAGCGGCTGGCGAAGGGTTCGTTGGCGACGATGGCTTCGTCGAGCACGTTCACAAGCGGCGCGCGCTTGAGGTTGAACTCCATCTGGCCGGCGGCGATCTTCTCGACATCGAGGATGTCGTTGACGATGTTCACCAGCCGGTCGGCGTTGCGATGCGCGATGGAGAGCATCGACCGGGCCTTGTCCGACATGTCGCCGGCGGCGTTCGACAGCAGCAGCCCCATGGCGCCCTTGATCGAGGTCATCGGCGTGCGCAGCTCGTGGCTGATCGTCGACAGCAGCTCGGACTTGGCGCGCTCGTTGCGCTCCTGCTCGGAGTTGTCGCGCATCACGATGACGATGCGGCGCGAGCCGTCTGCGCCACGGATCAGGTTCATCCGCACGTCGTAGGGGGTGTCGTTGACCCGGCGGCGGCTGCCGATCTGCTCGACCTCGCCGCTCAGAAGCGGCGCCATCTGGGCGCGGAACGCCTCGACATCCATCTCCGGGTCTTCGTCCCAGAGATGCTTGCCGTGGAGCTCGGCCTCGTTCCAGCCGGTGCGCTTGAGCGCGGCGCGGTTCATGTAGGTATAGGCCAGCGTCCTGGCGTCGGCCATGTAGACCTCGTCCTGCAGGCCGTTGAGCAGGGTGAACAGCTCTTTCTGCTCGGACGCCGCCCTGGTGGCGGTGATGTCGGTGCGGATCGAGATGGCCCCGACCAGCGCGCCCTTGCGGTCGAGGTGCGGAATGATCGTCGCCAGCGTCGAGATCGCCTCGCCGTTCTTGCAGCGCAGACGCATTTCGCCAGACCAGGGGCGGCCGGCGTCGAGCCCGGCGCGGATCTCGTCGAAGAGCGCGTGGTCCTCGTCGAAATAGAACATGCTGGAGGGGCGGCCGATGGTTTCCTCGCGGCTGTAGCCGGTCGCCTTCAACAGGTTCTCGTTGGCGTGGAAGATTCCCGCCTCGGCATTGCTGAGCGAGATCATCGAGTGATTGTTCAGCGCCTCGGCCTCGCCCATCAGGTTCTTGAGGCTGTTGCGGCCCCTGCCGTGATCCATCTTGAGAATGAGGAAGAGACCAACCGAGCCCAGTGCGATAGACAGGGTCGCAAGGGGTGTGAGGTGAACCTCGACCAGATGAGCGCCGCACATCACAGCGGCGCCAAGCGCCCCTGAGGCAAGTGCAGCCAGTACTGTCGTTTTGCCTGTATGCATAATTCGATGCCTTGTCTTCCGCTCGTTCTGAGCGGATCCCTAAATGTGCGGTCCATTTTCATGCGCCCCAGTCCGAACCGCAGGTCCAGGAGCATTACTTCTAAAATTTCGCAACTTTTGCTGAACAATAGCGCCGCGAAAAAGGCAAAACTTGGAACAAATGGAAAGAACAGGCGGAAATGTGCTGACCGTACGTAACTTTTCCGGGGGTTGACCGGAATCCATGTAAAGATACGCAGAATATGCAGGTTTTTGGCGGCCAAATGTGACGCTAACCCGCATCGATTTCTTTCCCCCGCAGCGCCCGCTTCGACTCGAATTCGGGGAAAACCTCATATTACCGTACTGGATTGTGGCGGCGGTGCCTGATGCTCTAGCGCGTCAGATCTGGCCCTGTTCCGGCAGGTCGACCCGCACGCCCGCCTCGCTCAGCAGTCGGTAGAGCGTCGCGAAGGTTTCCTCGGTCGGGGTGAGTTCGCCCTTGCGTTGGTTCAGGAACTCCTCGGCTGGCGTGAAGAAGCGGATCGCGGCATCGACCTCGGCGTCGGCCCCCGAGCGGTAGGCGCCGATGCGGATAAGCTCCTCCATGTCGGCATAGCGCGCCAGGGTGCGGCGGGCGGCCTGGAAGATTGCCAGTTCGTCGGGGCGGTGGCAGTCGGGCAGCATCCGGCTTACCGAACGGTAGAGGTTCACCGCCGGGAAGCGCCCGCGCTCGGCGATATGGCGGTCGAGCACGACGTGGCCGTCCATGATGCCGCGCACGGTATCGGCCACCGGCTCGTTCATGTCGCCGCCATCGACCAGCACGGTATAGATCGCGGTGATGTCGCCCACGCCCTCGGGGCCCGGCCCGGCGCGTTCCATCAGTTGCGGCAGTTCCGAGAAGACGGTCGGCGGATAGCCCTTGGTCGTCGGCGGCTCGCCCCCCGATAGGCCAATCTCGCGCTGGGCCATGGCGAAGCGGGTGACGCTGTCCATCAGCAGCAACACCTGCTGGCCCTGGTCGCGGAAATACTCGGCGACGGCGGTGGCGGTCCAGGCGGCCTGGCGGCGCATCAGCGGCGGCTCGTCCCCGGTCGAGACCACCACGACCGAACGCGCCAGCCCCTCGGGGCCGAGGTCGGACTGGATGAAGTCCTGCACCTCGCGGCCGCGTTCGCCGACCAGCCCGACGACGATCACGTCGGCCGCCGCCTGGCGGGCGAGCATGGCCATCAGGGTCGACTTGCCGACGCCCGAGCCGGCGAAGACGCCCATGCGCTGGCCACGGCAGAGCGGGGTGAAAACGTCGAAGATCTTGATGCCGGTCTCCAGCCGCTCGCCGGTGCGGCGGCGGTCGAAGGCGGCAGGGGGCGGGGCCTTGACGTCGCGGGCGCGCGGCCCCTCGACCAGCGGGCCCTTGCGGTCGAGCGGTTCGGCCAGGGCGTTCATCACACGGCCCTTCCACGAGGCATCCGGGCGGATCGTGTCGCCGCGCGGGCTGAGCGAGACCGGGTCGCCGGCGCTGACCCCGACCCAGTTGCCGAAGGGCAGGACGTGGGTGCCGTCGCCGTCGACGCCGACGACTTCGCCCAGCACCGGCCCGCGCGCGCCATGCACGATGCAGCGATGGCCGACCCACATCGCGCGTTCGAGCCCGGTGACGGTCAGCGTCAGCCCGACGATCGAGCTGACCTCACCAGCAATTCTTGAACTATCCACGGATCTTACAAGTGTAGATAGTCCAGAGAAGGCGTTCTGCATGAATAAATCCGCTAGCCTTAAGGTTTAATACATGTTAAACATGAATTGATAGAAAGGAAAGATGCATTGAAGCTCGAATCCATGTCCTTCTTCCGCCTCGCCTCCCGGAAAATGGAGTGGCTGAGCGCGCGGCAGAAAGTCATCGCCGAGAACGTCGCGAATGCCGACACGCCCGGCTACAAGGCGCGCGACGTCGCCTCCTTTGCCGAGACGCTCGAGTCGGTGACGACGAGCGCCCCGCTGGCGCGCACCTCCTCGAACCACATCACCGGCACCGATCCGGTCGGCCCCGGCCTGCGCGTGGAAGAGGACAAGGATGCCTGGGTCAGTTCGAGCATCGACGGCAACTCGGTTGTTCTGGAACAGCAGGCGATCCGGGCGACGGAAACCACCGAGAACTACCGGCTTGCGGCCAGTCTCTACCGCAAGGGCTACGAGCTGGTGACCCTGGCCGTTACCGGCATCAGATAGCGAGAAGACATATGGACCCGTTGAAATCCATTGCCCAGATCGCGGCGAGCGGCATGAGCGCGCAGAGCGCCCGTCTCCAGGTCGTCGCCGAGAACGTCGCAAATGCCGATACCACGGCCAAGTCCGCCGGCGGCGATCCCTACCGGCGCAAGACCATCGCCTTCGAGGAATATCTCGACCGGGAATCCGGTCTCAACATGGTACGTGTCGCGGATGTTGGCCGCGACAACTCGGCCTTCTCGCTCCGCTACGATCCCTCGCACCCTGCGGCGGATCCGGACGGGATGGTGAAGATCTCCAACGTCAATCCAATCCTGGAGATGGCCAACATGCGCGAAGCCTCGCGCAGCTACGAGGCGAACCTCAACCTGTACGAGGCCGGGCGCAAGATGCGCGGGCTGATGATTGATCTCTTGAAGTGATTAGGAAGACATGTCGGAAATAACCACCACCATCGTGAACGGCGGCGCGGTTGCGGGCGCCTATCGCAATTCGTTCAACCTGCAGCCGCCTGCGGGGCCGTCGACGGATGCCGAGCAGGCCGGCAACTCCTTTGCCGACATGGTGCGCGAGGCGGCCACCGACGCCGCCCGCACCATGCGCGAGGCCGATGCCGTGGCGCGGTCGGGTCTGGCCGACGGGGCGACGACGCAGGAAGTGGTGCAGGCGACCATCGCGCTGGAATCCACGGTGAAGGTCGCCGTGGCGATGCGTGACAAGCTGGTGGCGGCCTACCAGGAAATCATGCGGATGCCGATCTGAGGGAAACGGCGCGGTGAACGAGAGCGACACCTACGACATCCTGTCCATGACCTTCCTGACCGTCCTGTACGGAGCAGGTCCGATCATGCTGATGGCGCTGGTTGTCGGTCTCGCCATCGCCTTCTTCCAGGCGCTGACGCAGGTGCAGGAGATGACGTTGACCTTCGTGCCCAAGATCGCCGTCATCATGGTTGGGCTCGTGGTGGTCACGCCGCTGATGTATCTCGTGCTCAAGCGGCTGTCGGACCAGGTGTTCGACATGCTCGTGACCGGTGGGCCGTGAGGGCCGCCGCACGGATCGGCGCTCTGGCGGTTGCCGCCCTTGCCGCCGGCCCGCTCCTCGCAAGCGGGTGGGAAGGTCTCTACAAGCACACCGAGAAGCCGCGTGTCACCCTCTCGCAGCCCGAAGAGGGCGTCTGCGTGCGCGAGATCCTCGACGCGCAGATCCGCTACAACATCCCGAACAACATCCTGCTGGGCATCGGCCTGCAGGAAGCCGGACTGCGGCTGGGCGATCTCTATACCGTCTGGCCCTGGGCGGTGAACGCGGCGGGCGAAGGCCGGGTCTTCGACAGCGGCGAAGAGGCGTTGGCCTGGGTGCATGAACGCCAGGCCATGGGCGTCAGGTCGATCGACATCGGCTGCATGCAGGTGAACCTGCAATGGCATCCGAATGCCTTCACCTCGCCCGAGGCGGGTTTCGATCCCGCGCGCAATGTCGACTATGCAGCGAGCTTCCTGCGCGATCTCTACTACAAGACCGGGGACTGGGAGCTGGCGGCGGGGTCCTACCATTCCTTCACACCCGAGTTGCGCGCGATCTACCTCGACTCGCTCCGGCGCAACGTCGCGGCGGCCAATGGCCGTATCGACGAGTTCCGCGACATCGCCGGGGTTGTCGGCGCGACCGTGAGCGAGGCGGCAGTGGTCGCTGCGCCGGGCGGCATTCTCTGGTCCTCGGGCATCAGCCAGATCAAGCAGGGCGAAGACGGCGCCCGCACGCTCTATTCCAGGGACGCGCTGCAGCCGCTCCTGCCCCAATTCGGACGAGGTGAATGATGGCGGCGGGCAAGACCGAAGCCCCGGCTTTCCTGCGCGGACTGGCGCATCGCGACGTGGCCTTCGCCATCGGCGTCACGATGGTGCTGGCGATGCTGTTCATCCCGCTGCCGCCGGTGGTGCTGGATTTCGGGCTGGCCGTGTCGCTGTCGCTTTCGGTGCTGATCCTGATGGTGGCGCTCTGGATCCCGAAACCGCTGGAGTTCAACTCCTTCCCGACGCTGCTGCTGGTGGTAACGCTGCTGCGCCTCTCGCTGAACGTCGCCTCGACCCGGCTCATCCTCTCCGAGGGCCATACCGGCGCCGGCGCGGCGGGCGGGGTGATCGAGGGGTTTGCGCGTTTCATCGTCGCCGGCAACTTTGTCATCGGCATCGTGATCTTCGCCATTCTCGTGGTGATCAACTTCATCGTCATCACCAAGGGCTCGGGGCGGATCGCCGAGGTGGCCGCCCGCTTCTCGCTCGACGCGATGCCGGGCAAGCAGATGGCGATCGACGCCGACCTCGGCTCGGGCCTGATCGACGAGGCAGAAGCCAAGCGGCGGCGGCGCGAGCTGGAGGGCGAGAGCGGTTTCTTCGGCGCCATGGATGGCGCCTCGAAGTTCGTGCGCGGCGATGCGGTGGCGGGCATCATCATCACCTTCGTCAACGTGATCGGCGGCATTCTCGTCGGCACGATGCAGCACGACCTCTCGCTGATGCAGGCGGCCGACAGCTATACCACGCTGACCATCGGCGACGGTCTGGTCAGCCAGGTGCCGGCGCTGATCGTCTCGCTGGCGGCGGGCCTGATCGTGACCAAGGGCGGCACCGAGGGCGCGGCGAACGAGGCGGTGCTGAGCCAGCTGTCGAACTTCCCCAAGGCCACCTTCGTCGCCGCCGGCCTGCTCCTGGGCATCGGGATGCTGCCGGGCTTTCCGCTCTTCGTCTTCATGCTGCTTGCCGGGGCGATGGCCGGCCTCGGCGTCTACATGCAGCGCCTTACGAAACGCGAGAAGGCGGCGAGCGCGCGGGCCGAGACCGAGCGCCAGCGCAATGAGGCGGCCAGCCGCGAGGACGACCTGCGCACCACGATGAAGGTCGACGACCTGCGCCTCGACCTCGGGCTGGCGCTGGTGCCGCTGACCAGCGGCTCGGAAGCGGCGCTTCCGGGCAAGATCCGCAGCCTGCGCGGCCTCTTCGCCCGCGAATACGGCTTCATCCTGCCCTCGGTGCGGATCAAGGACGACTCCAACCTCGAGACCAACCAATACGCGGTTTCGGTGCAGGGCGTCGAAGTCGCGCGCGGCCAGGTGCGGCCCAACATGATGATGGTGCTGAACCCCGCCGATGCGCCGATCACCCTGCCGGGCGAGAAGGTCAAGGACCCCACCTTCGGGCTCGACGCCATCTGGACCGACCACGCCAGCGCCTCGACCGCCGAGGCGCAGGGCTATACCGCCGTCGATCCCGAAAGCGTCATCACCACGCATCTGACCGAGATCATCAAGGAGCATATGCCCGAGCTGCTGACCTATGCGGCGGTTCAGGAGCTGATCGGCAACCTCGACCGCGATTACCAGAAGCTCGCGGGCGAGATCCCCGGCGTGTCATCGGCGATCACCCTGCAACACGTGCTCCAGGGCCTGCTGGCCGAGCGCGTCTCGATCCGCAACCTGCCGCTGATCGTCGAGGCGGTGGCCGAGGTCGGGCGCACCACCAGCAATGTGGTCACCATCACCGAACATGTCCGCAAGCGGCTGGCCAACCAGATCTGCCGCTCGCTGACCGACCCGAGCGGGTTCATTCCGGTCATCACCATGAACAATTCCTGGGAGAAGGAATTCCTCCAGGCCGTGCGCATGAACGGCGACGACCGGACGTTCCTGATGTCGCCGCAGCGGGTGCAGGAATTCGTGCTCGCCGCGCGCCAGACCATCCAGAACTTCGCCCAGAAGGACGAGTGGCCGGCGCTGATGGTGGCGCCCGAGGTGCGGACCTTCGTGCGCTCGATGCTGGAACGGGTCAGCCCCTCGACCCAGGTGATCTCGCACAACGAGGTGCATCGTAAGGCGAACCTGCGCACCGTCGCCAGCGTCGGCAGCTAGAGCATGGACCTGACCGCGCTCCTCACCTCGCAGGTTCTGGGGTACGCGCTGGTCTTTGCGCGGCTGGGCTCGGTCATGGTGTTCATGCCGGGCATCGGCGAGCAGATGATCCCGATCCGCCACCGCCTCGCTATGGGCGTGGTGCTGTCGCTGGCGCTCTACCCGGCCACGCCGGTCGGACCGCTCCAGTTCGACACGCCGCTCGATCTCTTCCCGTTGCTGGTGGTCGAAACCGCCATCGGCATCTGGATCGGTGTCACCGCCCGCATCCTGCTCTCGGGGCTGCAACTGGCGGGCTACCAGGTCGGCATCGTCACCGGCCTCTCCAACGCCTTCGCGCCCAGCATCGGCTCGTTCGAGGGCTCGACCCTGCTGGCCACCGCGCTGATGCTGACCGGGGTCACGCTGATCTTCGTCACCGACCTGCACCACGGCATCATCGAAGCCCTGGTCATGAGCTATGACATCTTCCCGCCGGGCCGCATCATGGCGGGTGACATGGCAGAGCAGACGGTGCGGGCCGTTTCGCACAGCTTCTACATCGGCACGATGATCTCGGCCCCCTTCTTCGTGATGGGGCTGGTGCTGAACGTCGGTTTCGGCCTGGCCAACCGGATGATGCCGACGCTGCCGGTCTTCTTCGTCGCCGCGCCGCTGCTGATCGCGGCGGGCATGTTCGTCCTGGTCGTCGCCGCCCCGGCGATGATGCACGCCTGGCTCGAGGATTTCTCGCGCTGGGTCGGGCTACTGGCGTTCTGAGGAGAGGCGGATGGCCGAGAACACCGAAGACCAGGGCACAAAGACAGAAGACCCGACCCCGCGAAAGCTGAAGAAGGCGCGCGAGAAGGGCGATGTCCCGAATTCACGCGAAGCCGGGACCATGATGATGATCCTGGCGCTGCTGATCCTGACCGTCTTCCTGATGCCGCAGGTGGTGACGCCGCTGACCGGCGTGCTGTCGCGCGTGTTCGAGACTGCGGGCACCGTGCAGATCGGCGAGGGCCGCGCCGGGTTGCAGGATATCGGCCTGGTGACCGGCCTGCTGTCGCGCGGGGTCGTCATCGTCCTCGCTCCGGTGATGGGCCTGTTCCTGCTCGCCGCCATTGCTGGCGCGCTTCTGCAGGGCGAGATCGTGGTGGCGGCCGAGCGGATCAAGCCGAAGTGGAGCAAGCTTTCGCCAATCGCCGGGTTCAAGCGGCTGGTTTCGCCCGATGCGCTGGTCGAGTTCGTGAAGAGCGTCGCCAAGGTGCTGATCGTCGGGGCGGTCGGGGTCTGGCTGGCCTTCAAGGCGGTGACCGGCATCTGGCAGAGCGAAGGGTTCCTGCCCGAGGCCATCGCGCCCTATTTCCAGCACTACATCACCTTGCTGCTGGCCGTGGCGGCGGTGATGGCCGTGGTGATCGCGCTGGCCGACACGATCTACAAGCGCCTGCACTGGATTGCCAAGCAGCGAATGTCGGTCAAGGACGTGCGCGACGAGATCAAGGAGCAGGAAGGCGACCCGCTCATCAAGGCCAAGCGGATGGAGACCCGCCGCAAGCGCTCGCGCCAGCGCATGGCCGCGGCGATCCCCGAGGCGACGGTGATCCTGACCAACCCAACCCACTATGCCGTCGCGCTGAAATACGAGCAGGGCGAGGACGAGGCCCCGATCTGCACCGCCAAGGGCGCCGACCTGATGGCTGCGCAGATCCGCAAGCTGGCGCATGAGGCCGGGGTGCCGGTGATCGAGAACCGCCCGCTGGCGCGCGCCCTGTTCGAAGTGGCCGAGGTCGACGCGCCGATCCCGCTGGAGCACTGGCAGGCCGCGGCCGAGATCATCCGTTTCGTCTTCGACCTGCGCCAGAACATCCGCAGGGCTCCGCCGGCGGGGTCGAGCGTGCGCGAGGACTGATCCGGGCCGGGCCGCCCTTTCGGCCCCGGTGAATGGGCCTATGCCTGACCTTTGCGGCGGCGGCTGGCGGCGGCGAGGGCGGCGATGCCGGAGACCAGCAGAAGCCCGCCGGCAGGCAGGGGAACTTCGCCGATCCGCTCTGCCACGGCATAGGTGGCGTTGGCATCGACGAACTGGGGATTCGCGGAGACGTTTCGCACGGCAATTGACGGAATGTACCAGCCGACTGCAAAGTCTTCGCCCGTCTCGGGGACGTCAAAAGCGAAATAGGGGCCAGCGTCGCCTCCTCTGTTCGGAGTTCCGAGCGAGGTGCCGACAAGGTCAGCGAAGGCGCGCGCCATTTCCTGGTTGCCCCACCAGACCTGGGATTGAAGCAAGT
Source organism: Seohaeicola zhoushanensis (assembly GCF_014656415.1). Taxonomy (GTDB): domain Bacteria; phylum Pseudomonadota; class Alphaproteobacteria; order Rhodobacterales; family Rhodobacteraceae; genus Seohaeicola_A; species Seohaeicola_A zhoushanensis. Next base: position 495,824 of record NZ_BNCJ01000001.1, read on the forward strand.
CGTCCATGTCCTTGAACGTTCCATATAGGCTGGTGACATCGTAGTCATGGCCCGCGTAGGAAACCACTACGGCCGAGGCGGATGTCGCCGACATGGCCAGGGCGAAGGTGCCTGCCGCAAGGGCGGTGTGAATGCCTTTCATAATTCCCTCCCAAAATGAGAAACTTTCAAAACCGCGGGTGAATTCCCGACAGGTAAATGTCTTTCGGATTACTTAACCCGTCAACAAAAAATCTGGAAATGGGGGATTGGGGCGCCCACTCGCGCGGCTTGTGCCGTCGCGAGGGGTAAATTCCTAGAGCTTCAGACCCTGCAGGCGCTGGTCGCCCGGCAGCTTGGAGCGTTCGAGGATGATGCGCGAGATCGCCCGTGCCCGCACTCGGTTCAGCGCGGCGAGGATCGGTGCGGCGTCGCGTTCCGGCATCGTTGCCAGCACCATCACCGAGGTCTCGATGTCCATGTCGTCGAGGATCGCTGCGGCTTCCTTCGGCTTCATCGAGGAATAGAGCGCCACCAGCCGGTCGAGGTCGTCGGTCTGGGCCTTCGCGACGGTGGCCAGCAGCCCTTCCAGCTCGGTCTTGAGGTCGGCCAGCCGTTTCTGCTCGATCCCGAGCTTCTCCTGCGCCAGTTCGACTTCCGACTGCTGCTCGATCAGCCGGGCCTTCTGTGCGTCGAGCAGGGCGCGTTCCTCGCTCATCGCCTGCAGCATCTCTTCCGGCGTCTCGCAGAGCATCGGCGGCGCCGGCGCGGATACCGCTGCCGGAACCGGCATCGGCTGCTCGGTCCCGCCCGAGGCATGGGCGGAGCTGACAAAGGCGCTGGGTTCCGAGTCCGTCTCGGGGAAGAAGATGGCGGTGGTCGTGCGCAATACGCCCATCACGGCCAGCCCGCCGAGGACAAGCATGAAGGGGCGGGGGCGTCTCATGCCTCGCGGCTCTTCACGGTGGCGAAGAAGCTGCGCACCAGTTCCGCCTTGCCGTTGACCGAGGTCACGCCGGCCGGTTCCTCGACACGCTCAAGCACCGGCTCGGGCGCCGGGGCGGGCGCGGCAGCGGCCTGGCGGCGCGCCGGGCGCAGCGACAGCCCGTCGCGGACCTGGTCCTCGATCGCGTTGGTCACCGCCTTGATGGCCGAGACCGAGCTTTCCGACCGGTCCACCGCGGCCGAGAACTCGTCGACCATCGGGGCCATCTCGCGAAGCACGATGACAAGGTTCCGAACCCGCCGGTCGACCAGATAGGCATAGCCGAGCACGCCCGCCAGAAGGATCAGGATGGCGAAATCAATCAAATGTGACATCGGTCGGTTCCTCTTCTTCACTGTAATCCCGGACCACCCGCAGCGCGACGGAGCCATTGGCCCGCCGGCCCACCGCGGCCGAGAAGAATTTCAGGTTGTCGCAGGCCACGGTCACGTTCTGGTCGGCGGTGATGCCCAGCGGCACCGTTACCCCCGGTTTCCAGCCCAGCACATCGGCCAGCGGGATCATCGGTTCGTGCAGGATGGCGTCGACGGTGATCGAGGTGCCCTGCAGCTTGCCCGAGAGCAGTTCGCGCCAGGAACTGTCGCCGCCGAGCTGGCCGCCGTGGAACGGGGCCGACAGGATCGAGCGGATGGATTCGAAGACCGAAGTGGGGAAGAGGAAGATCATCTTGCCGCCGCGACCGTCGAAGTCGATGCTCATGACCACCTTGACGCAGGGCCCGGAAGGCGCCGCAAGGACCATCGCCTGCGGGCTGCTTTCGATGTGGTCGATCTGGAACTGCACCTCGGCGAGCCGGGCAAAGGCCTCGGACAGCGCGTTGAGCGCCGCCTGGCACAGGCGCGCGCCGAATTTACGCTCGATCATCGAGAAGGCGCGCGGGGTCCATGGTGTCTTCGAGGCATCGCGCCCGCCCAGCAGGATCTCCAGCGTGGTGAACAGCAGTTCGTGGTCGAGGACCACGCCGATATCGGCCTCCCAGGGATGGGTCGCGGCCACCATAGCCAGCGAGTCGAGCGAGAGGCTGTCCAGCGCCTCGCCAACCGTGGTGTAGGTAAAGCTTTCGATCTTGGCCTCGGCGGTATTGCCGGCGCAATGGGCCTTCATCACCGGGCCGAGGGCAAGCGTGAAGCGGTCGAAGATGACTTCCAGCACCGGCAGGCGCTGGTAATTCGCCTTGGCGCTGCGGATCATCTGGTCGACGACCCGGTCGTCCTGGGTGATGGTGTCGTTTTCAGCCATGGTTCATTGCACGATCAGGTCCGCGACAAGGATTTCCTGGGGCGACATGCTTTCCGTCACCGTCCGGGCGCGGTGCAGCAGCTCCTGCTTGACGATCACCAGCCCGAGCGAGCCGCGCAGGTCCTGCTCGGTCAGCATCCGCAGGTAGTCCTGGAAGGAATCCCGGATGAACAGCCGCCGCTCCTCGATCCGCTCGGCTCCGGCCAGCGTCTCGTCATAGACCAGCGCCACGTTCAGCTTCATGAACCGCGAGGTAGTGCGGCCCGTCGCCGTGGTGGCGTTGATGTTGACGATGATCTCCTTGAACGGCGTCACCGACATCTCGTTGACCGGCTTGGGCGCGGGCGCGCCGCCATGGTCCTCGGCCGCCGGGGCCGCTGCGGGCGTTGCCGCCGCATGGTCCTGCGCCGCCTCGTCGGGCTTGTCGAGGTTGGTGGCCAGGAAATAGCCCCCGCCGGCCCCGACCAGCGACAGCCCGACAATTGCCGCCAGCAGCACGATGGGCTTGCCACCGGATGCGGCCGCCTCCTTCGCAGGTTTCTGGGGTTTCTTCGCCATGATCAGCCGGGCCGGAACTTCTTTTCAATCAAGCACTACTATCGTGCATCTTGAGGTTTCTCACAAGTATAAAATGGATTTAGCCTTGCATGACAAGAATAGTCCTGTATTAATTCTGTTGAAACCTTTTTTATCCTTCCAAGCGCTCTGGTCCCGTGAACACGCTGCTGAGAAACCTCGCCTCTCTGGGTCAGTTGCGCCTGTCGCTTCTGGCGCTGTCCGGTGGCGCGCTGCTGCTGGTTTTCTTCTTCGGGTTGCGCGCGATCATGCAGCCCGAATACGTGCAGCTCTACGGCGGCCTCGGGCCGGGCGCGGCGAGCAACATCGTCGATACGCTCGAACAGGAAGGCATCAAGGTCCAGCTTGGCGATTCCGGGGCGACGGTCAGTGTGCCCAAGGAATCCATCGCGCGCGCCCGGATGGCGCTGGCCGACAAGGGCCTGCCGGGGGATGGCACGCCGGGTTGGGAACTGTTCGACGAATCCGGCGGGCTGGGGATGAACTCCTTCCTGCAGCGGGTGAACCGGCTGCGGGCGCTGGAGGGCGAGCTTGCCCGTTCGATCCAGACCATCGAGGGCGTCTCTGCCGCGCGGGTCCACCTCGTGTTGCCCGAGCGCGAGGCCTTCTCGCGCGACCGGCCCGAACCCACCGCCTCGGTGATCGTGCGCGGCTCGGCCAGCCGGTCGATCGGCCAGCGCCAGGCCCGCGCGATCCGCGCGCTGGTGGCTTCGGCTGTGCCGGACCTGTCGACCAACAAGGTCACCGTCCTTTCCGCCGATGGCGAGACGATCCTGGGCGAGACCACCGACGGCGCGGGCGATGTCTCGATCCAGTCGGTCAAGGTCGGCATCGAGGAGCGCATGGCGCAGTCGATCTCGCAGATCCTCTCGGCCCGCGTCGGCGCCGGCAACGTGCGGGTGCAGGTCAACGTCGATCTCGAAACCGAGCGGCGGGTGATCCGCCAGCAAAGCTTCGACCCGGCGCAGCGCGTCGTGCGGTCGACCGAGACCTCGGGCGAGACCCGCGAGGACCGCGACCTGGCGGCGGGCGAGGTCGGCGTAAACGGCAACATTCCCCCGGAACTGGCCGACGGCGCGCCCGAGAACGGCGGCACCAAGAATACCAGCGAACGTACCCGCGAGGTGGTGAACTACGAGATCGGCAAGACCGAGAGCGAGGTCGTGCGCGAACCCGGCGAGATCCGGCGCGTCTCGGTCGCGGTGCTGGTCAACGGCATCTACAACGTCGCCGACAATGGCGGGGTCGACTACCAGGAACGCCCCACCGAGGAGCTCGCACGGCTGGAGGAACTCATCAAGTCGGCCGTCGGTTTCAACGCCGAGCGCGGCGACTCGGTCTCCGTCGACAGCCTGCGGTTCATCGACTACTCGATGGACGTGGGCGAGCCGGTCGGCCCCGGCATCGGCCAGCTGCTCAGCGACAACTTCGCCTCGATCCTGCGTGGCCTTCTGGCCCTTGGCCTGACCGGCGCGGTGCTGGCCCTTGGCGTGCGCCCGCTGATGAAGCAGATGGGCGAGATCCAGGTGAACCAGCAACTGGCGCTGGCGGCGGAAAAGCAGGAGGCCGCCAAGATGCTGGCCGGTGCGACCGGCGGCGACACCGCCAAGGTGATGCAGGTCGGCAGCGAGGCGGGTGGCAATGTCACCGTCGAGCACAACGTGACCCAGGCCGCGCCGAACACCGTGCACCGCTTCTCGCCCAACCGTGCGCATCAGGAGCTGGTCAACCTCGCATCGGTGCAGGGCGGCGTGCAGCGCGGCTGGATCGAGACCGTTTCCAACACCATCGAGTCCCAGCCCGAGGAATCCCTCCGGGTGGTGAAGTCCTGGCTGGCGGAGGAGGTCTGACCAATGGGCCACCTCTTCGACCGCAACTTCGACATCGAGATCGAACAGGAACGCGCCGCCCGGCAGCGCGCCACGCGGGCTTGCTACACGCCCGAGGATCTCGACGCCGCGATGGAGCAGGCGCGGCAGGAGGGTTTCGAGGAAGGCCGCGTCGCCGGTCGTGCCGAGGCCACCGAGAAGCTGACCCAGAGCGACCTGCGCCGCCAGGCGGACTCGCTGGCCGAGATCTCGGGCCAGGTGGGCGAATTGACCGCGGTGATCGACGACCGGATCGCGAAGCTGGAACAGCAGCTCCTGTCCTTCGTGCTGGCGGTCTTCGAGAAGGTGGCGCCCGAGCTGGTCACCGCCCGCGCCCTGCCGCGGGCCGAGGCCGAGGTGCGCGCCGCCATCGAGATGGCGCGGGGCACGTCGGTGCTGCACATCCACCTGCCGCCGGCGGTTCATGCCGCCATCGGCGAGGCGCTGGCCGCCGGCACCAGCGGTGCCGAGGGGCGCGTCGAGATCGAGGCGGACCCGGCCCTGCGCGAGGGCGACGCCCGCGTCGAATGGGACAACGGTTTCATGGAATACAGTTTCACGGCGATCTGCGACCGCATCCTGACCGGGTTGCGGCAGGCCGCCGGAACTGAGGCGGGCGCGGCGCGCCCGGCAGAAGGGAGTGCGCAAGATGGCTGACGATCCGGAAAACGGCGAGGGCACCGCCGGCCAGGGCGGCATCGCGGAACTGGACATCAAGGAGGCCGGCAGCGGCCCCGAGCATCACGCGAGCGGGCGCAACATCGACGCCATGCTGAACGTCGGGCTGCAGGTGCAGATCATCCTCGGCCGCAGCCGGATGCCGATCTCGCAGATCCTCAAGCTTACCCGCGGGTCGATCATCGAACTCGACAAGAAGATCGGCGACCCGGTCGAGGTTTTGATCAACGACCGCCTCGTCGCGCGCGGCGACCTGGTGAAGCTGCCGGGCGATCGGCTGGGTGTCGAGCTGACGGAGATCGTGAAAGACTACGTTCCCGGAAATGACTGACCGAGATGGTCCAGCATCCAACCCTTCCGGCCCGGCGCCTCTGCCTGCTGACGCTGATTGCGGCGCTGGCGGTGCTGGTGCTCTGGCACCAGCCGGCGGCGGCGCAGGATGCGGGCGGGCAGTTCCTGGGCGCGATCACCGACGCACTGAGCGACGCGCCGGCGGGGTCGGACGAACGGGCCACGCTCTCGGGTCGCATCATCCAGATGATCGCCCTGATGACGGTGCTGGCGCTGGCGCCGGGGCTGCTGGTGGTAATGACCTCGTTCACCCGCTTCGTCATCGTCTTCTCGATGCTGCGCTCGGCGCTTGGCCTGAACCAGACGCCGCCCAACATGGTGCTGAGCTCGATGGCGCTGTTCATGACCTTCTTCGTCATGCAGCCGGTCTTCGAGGACGCCTGGCAGGACGGGATCCAGCCGCTGATGAACAACGCGATCACCGAGGAGCAGGCGATGGGGCGCATCGGCGACCCGTTCAAGCGCTTCATGTTCGCCAACACGCGCGAGAAGGATATCGCGCTGTTCGCCGATATCGCGGCCCGCAGCGAGAATGCGCCGGTGCCGACCGGCCCGGTGACCGCCGAGACCACCGGCTGGCGCATCCTGGTGCCGGCCTTCATGATCTCGGAACTGCGGCGCGCCTTTTCCATCGGCTTCCTGATCTACCTGCCCTTCATCGCCATCGACCTGATCGTCGCCTCGATCCTGATGAGCGCAGGCATGATGATGCTGCCGCCGGTGCTGGTCTCGCTGCCGTTCAAGGTGATCTTCTTCGTGCTGATCGACGGCTGGTACATGTTGGCCGGCAGCCTGATGGAAGGCTATGTGCCCCTTGTGGGCGGATGAACTGAGGGGAATGGACCCATGGCAACCGCGACGCTCCGACGGGCCCTGAACGACCTGCCCAACGACCGGCCGCGCCGCAAGCGCATGTCGGGCCCGGAAAAGGCCGCGATCCTGTTCCTCTGCCTCGGCGAGAAACGCGGATCCGAGCTGATGAAGAAGCTCGACGAGGACGAGATCCAGAAGATCACCCGCGCCATGTCGCGCCTCGGCATGATCGACGGCGAGCAGGTCGAGCAGGTGATGACCGAGTTCACCGAGAACGTCTACAACGGCGGCTCGATCGTCGGTTCCTTCTCGGTGGCCGAAAAGCTGCTGCGGAACTTCCTGCCGGGCGAGCAGGTCGAAGCGATCCTCAAGGATATCTCCGGCCCGCTCAAGGAACGCGACCTCTGGGCGCGGTTCAGCCAGATCAACGAGAACGTCATCGCCAACTACCTCAAGGGCGAGCATTCGCAGACCGCCGCGGCAATCCTGTCGAACGTCGCCACCGATGTCGCCGCCCGCGTGCTGCCGCTGCTGGGCACCGAACGGATGCAGGACGTGATCGAGCGGATGATCAAGATGGAGGCCGTTCCGGCCGAGATGATGTCCGAGATCGAGGAGACCCTGAAGACCGAGCTGATGGGTGCAGCGGAATCCTCGGGCCGGGACATGCACAAGCAGATGGCCGAGCTGTTCAACAAGCTCGACCGCAATGCCTTCGAAGAACTCGCCGGCGTCCTGGAAGAGAAGATGCCCGATGCCTTCACCAGCATCAAGCAGCGCATGTTCACCTTCGACGACCTGGTCAAGCTCGACGCGATGGCGCTGGCGCGGGTGATGCGCGGGGTGCCGGGCAACACGCTGCCGGTCGCGCTGCGCGGGGCCAGCAAAGAGGTGCGCGACCACTTCCTGGCGCAGCTTCCGGGCCGGTCGCGCGACATGCTGGCCGAAGAGATGAACAACATGGGACCGGTGCGCGGGCGCGACGTGCGGACGGCGCAGCTGGCGATGGTGGATTACGCCAAGGAACTGGCCGACGAAGACGTCATCCAACTGCCGACGGAATCCGAGGAAGACGACTTCATTTGAAAGGCGCGCTCAGCGCCGGCGCGCCTGTTCGCGCCACCAGCGGATCTGGGCCAGTTCGCTCAGTTCCGCCTCTTCCCTGGCCGCGCGTTCCTTCGCCCGTTGCGCCAGCGCGTCGAGCCGCAGGATCTCGTAGGACTTGATCTCGCGAAAGCTCTCGGCCACGCGGTCGGCGATCTTGCTCGCCTTGGCCTCGATCGCGTCCTGGCTTTTCTGGTTGCGGTCGATTTCCGAGCGGACGGAGCGCACGAAATTGCCAAGATAGCCCCGCAGCGCCGGATCGGCGCATTGCGCGCCTTCGTCCATGCTGGTCTCGAGCTCTTGCTTTGCTCTTTCGAGCAGGCCAGCCTCGGCTCTCAGCTGGCCCAGTTCCTGCGTCTCGGATTCGATCTCGTGCCGGCGGACGCGTTCCAGAAGTTCCAGCGCGGCGATGCGGCGCTCGTCCACCTTAGTGGCCTGTCTTCGGGGCCGCCTGCGCCCCGGCATCGGCGGGCGGCGGGCCGCCCAGCTTGATCTCCAGCGCCGCGCGCATCCGGTCGGTGATCTCGGGCGGCAGCATGTGGCGCGCCTTGGGGACGGTCACGGGAACGGCGATGGTTTCTGTCGGGATCTTGCGCACCGACGAGGCCGGCATCTCGCCGCCGGCGGCCAGGGCCAGCCCCGGCAGCAGCGCGAAGGCAGCCGCCAGGCGGATCACGACGACGACGAGGCCAGGGCGCGCTGGCTCTCTTCCACCGCGTAGAAGTTCGGCTGCATCCGGGTCGGGATCGCGCCGCGGCCGATCTCGATGCAGATGTTCGGCGGATGGTTGGCGACGATGGCCAGGAAGATGTCTCGGATCACGACGTAGAAGTTGCCGTCCTCTTCCTCGATCTGCTTCAGCCGGCCCGAGATCGGCTGCACCATGCAATAGGCCAGGAACACGCCGAGGAAGGTCCCGACCAGAGCGCCGCCGATCATGCCGCCCAGAACCTCGGGCGGCTGGTCGATCGACGACATGGTCTTGATGACGCCGAGAACGGCCGCGACGATCCCGATGGCGGGGAGGCCGTCGGCCATGGTCTGGATCGCGTGCGAACTGGCCAGCGCCTCGTGGTGGTGCTTCTTGAGCTTGCGGTTGATCACGTCCTCGGTCTGGAAGCGGTCGTCGAACTGCATCGACAGCATCCGGAAGCTGTCGGTGATGAGCTCGATGGCGAAGTGGTCGTGCTGCACCTTGGGATAGCGCGAGAAGATCTCGCTCTCGTTCGGCTTCTCGATGTGGTCGTCGAGCGCGAGGATGCCGCTCTGCTTGTAGATCCGGGCCAGTTCATACATCAGGCTGAGCAGGTCTTCGTAATCCTTGCCCTTCCACTTGGGGCCCTTGATCACCTTGACCACGCCTGCCATCGCGCTTTTCAGCATCGCCATCGAGTTGGCGATGACAAAGGCCCCGATGGCCGCGCCCCCGATCATCATGCCTTCGAAGGGCAGCGCGTGGAGCACGATGTCCATCTTGCCGCCTGACAGGATGAAGCCGCCAAAGACAAGCCCGAAGACCATCGCGAGTCCAAGGAAAACCGTCATTTCTACGTCCGTATGCTTGAAGAGAGCGTCAAATTTGCAAATCCGTCCAAGAACATGATAAACATAATTGACTTCCCTACAAGTATAATTGAGTATAAATCCAACGTCCAGCTGCCAATCTGACGCCAAGAGCATGAATAACTCAGAAGCCTTCGCATATAGTTTCGACGAGGAACTGGTCCGCAGCGTCCTGCCCGACTGGCCGGCGGACATCAGCGTGCTTCTGTGTCTCAAGGCCGACGGCAGCTGCCGCACCGTGATTTACCACAACGAGGAAGGCACCCGCGCCCTGCGCCGCGCGGCTGCGGTTCTCGACCTGCCGACCCGCAGCTTCGCCGTTGCGCCCGAGGTCAAGGGCTGGCCCACCCGCGCCGTCCGGTTCTCGGAAGAGCAGGACATGCTGACCATCGTTTCCGGGGTCAGCGGGCTGGTCGACAAGGCCAAGGCCTATGCCGAGAACTACAAGACCGAGCAGGAGCAGGCGAGCCGGAAGGAGGCCGAGGGCTCCGAGCCCGTCCGTGCCGGTCCGACGCGCCGCCTCAACCTCGGTCTCGCCAAGGCGGATATCGCCGAGAAGGTGCGCCGGCTCACCGCCGAGACACCACAGCCGCCAGCACCTCCGGCCGCCAGGATGCCCTTCGGTTTCATGCCGGGCGGGCCGCAGCGCGAATGCCAATTCGGCGCAGGCCATATCGGCATCGCCGGCAGCTTTGTCCGCGTCATCCTCGCGCCCGAACGGGTCACCGTGAACACCGATCCGGTGGTGGTGAACGAGATCGGCTTCAGTGCTGACTTCCTGCGCTTCTACCTGCCGCGCGCGGCGCTGGCCGGCTGGCTTCCGGGCCGGGCCGCCGTGCTCGACATCCCGCTCGGCTCCTTCCCCGAAGCGCTGCTGCGCGCCTTCGAGGGCCGGCTGCTGCATGTCGAGGCGACGATCACCTCCGAGGGCGTCTTCCTTGCGCCGGGCGGTCCCGTGACCGAGCCGCGCGTCGAGGTCGAAGAAGAACCGCAACTGACCCCCCAGCCATCGGCAAGACCCAGGCGCCGTTGGCTCACGCCGCTGCGGGCGGCGGCGGCGGCCTGTGTTGTCGCCGGCACCGCAGCGGCGGCAGTCAACATGGTGCCACTCGGCCCGGTCAGCGCCTTCGAGCGGATTCTGGCCAGCAACTCGGAATGAAATGCGCGGTCATAACCCCGGTCGGCCCCGGCCACGGGGCTCTGCTGGAGTCCTCCTGCGCGCCCTCGGTCGCGCAAGCCCGCGCCTATGACCCCGGGCCATTCGAGACCATCGAACATTTCGTGATGGACGACACCGAGGGCCGGCACGGCCGCTCGAACCGCCGCAATACCGCGTTGGATCGGGCGCAGGCCGAGGGCTTCGACTGGGTCTTCTTCCTCGACGCCGATGACGTGATGACCCCGAACGCCTTTCAGGCCTTTGGCCGGGTGATCGAAGCGGAACCCGATCTGGACGCGGTCTGGGGCCTGATCTGCACCTTCGACGACAACGGCGACCCGGCCTTGCGCGAGGGCCAGCCGGAACGCATCGACACCCGCGCCCAGCTGCTGACGGTCGAGCCGCATCTCTCACTACAGATCGGCGCCTTTGTCCGAACCGCCTGCGCCGCGCGCTTCGGCTTCGATGCGGCGATGAACACCGGCGAGGATTTCAAGTTCTACTACCAGCTCTGGGCCGATTGCCATTGCGCCAAGCGGCCCGAGATCTTCTTCGTCAACCGGCGCGGTCAGCATTCCACGGGCCCGCGCGGGGCCACCGGGGCCGACTGGCAGACGGCGGTGTCAAAACTCTGGGCCGAGCAGCTGGCCGAGGTGCCGGTCTACGCCGAGATCCGCGATACCGAGGGCGCGCCGGCCCGGATGCGCGTCACCAACCCGCGCGACCTGATCCAGGCCTCGCACCTGCGTGGGCAATTCTTCGAGGAAAGCTCGCTTGCCAAGCTCAAGCGCCTGCTGAACCAGCCAAAGCCGAACATCGTCGAGGTCGGGGCCAACATCGGCAACCATGTCGTCTGGTATGCCCGCCACCTCGACCCGGCGCGCATCTACCCGGTGGAGCCCAACCCCGAGGCGCTGGCGCTGCTGGATCAGAACATCGCCGCCAACGGCATCGCCGACCGCATCGATCGGCGCGGCTGGGGACTGGGTGCGGGCCGGGGCGAGGGGCGTTTCGCCGCCGTGACCGATGACGCCGACAACCTCGGCGCCACCCGCCTCGTCGCCGCCAGCGACGGCGGGATCGAGACCCGCAGCCTTGATGCGCTATTGGGCATGGACCGTGTCGATTTCATCAAGATCGACGCCGAGGGCATGGAGCTCGACGTGCTCGACGGCGCGGCGGGGCTGATCGCCCGCGACCGCCCGGTGATCTGGATCGAGGTGCTGCGCAAGAACATCATGGGGTTCGTGCAGGACTGGTGCCGCCGCGCCAATTACCGCGTGGTCGACAGCACTGCCTATCGCAACACCATCGACTACTTCGTCGTGCCGAGGGACTGAGATGACCGACCAAGCCGCCCTCAGCCGCAAGGATCGCCGCGTCCGGATCGCCAAGGCCGCCAAGGTCTATGGCATCAAGGGGCAGGAATCGCTGGACCTGCACGAGGCTTATAACGCGCTGGCGCGGGGCGAGGTGATGCGCGCCGTGCAACTCGCGCATCCGATCACCCAGAGCCACCCCGCCAGCCCGCACGCCTGGATCGTCATGGGCGGCGCCGCGCTTGCGCAGCGCGAGGGACGCACGGCCAAGGCCTTCTTCGCCGAGGCGCAGGCGATGCGGCCCAAGGACCCGCTGGTGCTGGGCGGTCTCGCCAAGGCGCATGTGCTGGACGCCGAGGTCGAAGAGGCGGTGACGCTGATCCCCCGCGCCTTTGCCGCCGGCAGCGAGGACGCGGGCCTCGCCCGGCTCTATCTCGAACTGATGGCCCAGCTCGGACGGCGCATCCTGGCGGCCGACCTGATGGAGGCGCATGTGCTGCGCCTCAAGGATGCGGGCGTCTGCCTCAAGCTGGCCGACATGCTGGTCGATGCCGACGAACCCAATCGCGCGGCGAAGTTCTACGAACAGGCTTATAACCTCGACCCGAAACCCGAGGCGCACCAGATCGGCCGCCTGCGCGGTCTGGTCACGCAATGCCGCTTTGCCGAGGCCGAACCCCTGGCGCTCGACCTGCTGGGCAGGGTCAAGGACCGCGATGCTGTGATGGGGATGCATCTCCTCATGCTGCGGGTCATGGGCCGTTCCGACGAGGCCGAGAACCTTGCCGCCGGCTTCGACTTTGCCTCGCCCGAGGGCTTTGCCCATGCGCGCGGCGTGATGGCGAACATCCACCAGGACCGGGGCGACGACGCGGCGGCGGATGCCGCATTCCTCGAGGCGATCCACGTCACGGGCGCCGGCGGCAACATGGCCAAGGCCTATGGCGTCTTCCTGCTGCGCAAGGGCGACTATGCCGCCGCCGCGCCGCATTATGCCGAACGCTTCCCGGCGCAGCAGCGCGCGCTGATCCCGCTTGAGAACGCCGCGCCGGACAACCTCGCCTCGTTGGGCCGCGTCCTGCTGATGGGCGAACAGGGGATCGGCGACCAGCTGGCGCTGCTGGAGCTGCTGCGCCTCGCGCCGCTGGCGCCGGACGCGCAGGTCACGCTGATCGCAGACGCACGTTTCGGCCCGCTGCTTGCCGGCAATACGCTGGGCATCGCTCATCATGACCGCAAGAACTTCCTGTCCAACCCGCAAAAGCTCGCGCCGAACCAGCTGGTCTATCTCGGCGACCTTACCCGTTACCTCGACGGCGCAGAGCCGGCCGCGCGGCAGGGGGCGTACCTCGTGCCCGATGCTGCTCGCAGCGATGCTCTGCGCCGTAAATATTCCGAAATGGCGCATGGCGCGCCAGTTGTCGGCGTCGCCTGGAAGAGCACCAGCCTGATCGGCCACCTCCGCTCGGTCCCGCTGGCCCGCCTCGCACAGGCGCTGCCGCAGGGCGCGCTGGTGGTGAACCTGCAATACGGCGATGTCGCCGCCGAAATCAAAGCTGCGCAGGAGGCCCGCCCCGACCTGCGTTTCGTCACCGACGCCGAGGTCGACCAGATGACCGATCTCGCCGGGTTCGCCGCGCAGATTGCCGCGCTGGACTTTGTCGCCAGCATCGACAACACCACCGCCCACATGTGCGGCGCGCTGGGTCATGCCGGGGCGCATCTGCTGATCCCTGAGGGGGCGGATTGCATGTGGTACTGGGGCGGCGGTGGCAGCTCGGATCCCTGGTATGGCGCGGCGACGCTACACCGCCAGGAAAAGGCCAGCGACTGGGACGCGCCGCTTGCCGCGCTGGCCGAGGCGCTGGCGCGATGACCCGGCTCAGCCCTGCGCCTGCACCAGGTATTCCAGCGTATATCCGACCGAGCGGATCGTGCGCAGTTCCAACCTGTCCGGATAGGCCTGCCGCAGCTTGCGGCGGATCCGCGTCACGTAGACGTCGAAACGCCGGTCGCCATATTGCCAGGGCGTGCCGTATAGCTCTTGCGACAGCGCATCGCGGGTGACGATCTGACCCAGGTTCGCCGAAAATATGCGCAGGATGTTCGCCTCGGCCTGCTTCAGGTCGAGCTTTCCGATCATCCCGTTGACGGTGGCCTCGACTTGGCGCGCCTGCGCGGGGGCCATGCGGGCCAGCCCGCGGGTGATCCGCGCCGCGGCCTCGGACGGGCGCAGCGGCATCCGCAGCACGTCATGCGCCCCGGCGGCAAAGGCGCGCGCGGCGCTGTCCTCGGTATCGGCGGCGTCGACGGCGATCACCAGGCATTCGGGCATGTTCACGCAGAGCCGCGATACCAGCCCCAGCGCGCCGTTGGCCGACGAATCCACCGCGACGATCGCCAGACGCAGTGCCATCGGCACCTCGAAAATGCCATCGACCTGGTAGGGCTCGGCCAGGTTCACCACGCAATCCAGGCCCAGGCGCTGCGCGACCTTGAGCAGGTCCGCGCGCTGTCGCCGATCCGGAACGACGATGATGCAAGCTCCGCTCACCAGGGAATCCGTCGGCTGATGTTGTACGACAAGCAACAAAGCTATGCGGTCACGAAGGATTCTCCAACCCCGGGCAAACAAAAATGCAAGAAATGCACAATCCTTCAACCAACCTTAACTATTTTTGCATAATTGTCCTTGAAACCAAGAAGAAGTTCGCGATCGAACGTGAAGCCGAGGGACGGTAGGCCGTTGAGGAGAACATACAGGATTCTGCGCTGGCTCTGGCGGCGCGGCGATCGGCCCGACAGGCCGGAACCCGCTATCGCCATTGAGAATAGCGTGACGCCGAACGTGCTCATCTGCCTGGAAACAGGCACCCGGCACGTCTCGCTGCGCCGTCATCTGGCCGAAACGCTGGGCCTCTCCCCGGACGAGTATCGCCGCCGGTGGGGCCTTCCCGATGATTATCCGATGGTTTCCAGGAACTACCTAAACCAACGCAACAAAACGCTTTTCGGTGGACTGCCGAAAGCAGAGTGAAGAACAGAAAAAGCGTCTTTCCGATTGATTCTTGGGCAGTTCCGAGTTTCATCTAGATCTGAGGGCGTTTTCGGAATACCTGTTTATGAGTCTTGCGCATGGGCAGGTCGGAGGCAGAATGAGCACGATTGACAGCAAGGACGAGATGATCTCGCGCATTGTTGCGGCCTATGCGGGGCGCTCCGGCGTCAGCCCGAACGAGATAGTCGACTTGTTCAACCGCCTGCGCCACGAAATGTCCTCCGAAGCCCCGGCCGAAGCGACGGCCCCGCTTGCCGCCGATCCCGCGCAGCCGGTCGAGGCGGCGGTGCCGCTCGACAAGGCGATGACCAAGGACAAGGTCTACTGCCTCTGCTGTGGCAAGGGCTTCAAGATGCTCAAGCGCCACATCGGCGCCGAACACGGCCTGACCGAGGCCGAGTATCGCACCCGTTTCGGCCTTCCGGCCGACGTGCCGCTGGTGGCCCCGAGCTATTCCAGCAAGAAGGCGAAATACGCCAAGGAAACCGGCTTTGGCAAATATGCCCGAGACCCGGCCGGGAAGCGCGCGGGCGTGTTGAACCGAAGCTGACGACGCGCGCCACGGTGCCCGCAGAAGGCCCGGCGCAGGACAGGACAGAGGCCGAGCAGGGCGCGGATGCGAAACCGACCGATCATCATCAAGCGGATCGAGGAAGAGGGCGAACACGGCCATCACGGCGGTGGCTGGAAAGTCGCCTATGCCGACTTCATGACCGCCATGATGGCCTTCTTCCTGCTGCTCTGGATCCTGGCCGCCTCGGACGAGGAAAAGCTGCGCGGCCTGGCCGACTACTTCACCCCCTCGCTGTCCGAACAGGGCGGCAAGGGCGATGGTGTCCTCGGTGGCCAAGTGCTGGCCGAGAAGGGCGTGCTCAGCGGCAGCGAAGGCCCGCAGAGCGAGGTGCAGTTGCCAAGCTTCGGCCGCGAGAACCCGCTGTCGGTCTTTGACAGCCGCCTCAAGGAAGACACCACCCGCACGGTGGTCGAATACGAACCCGCCCCACTGGATGCCGCAGGCAATGGCGGGCGGGACGTGGTCTCGCGCTCGGGTCCGCTCGACGGCACCCAGCCGCATGAGGGCATCACCGAGCATGACGGAACCGCCGAACACGAAGGCACCGGTCCTGGCCAGCCGGTTTCGGCCGCGGTCGCCGCGGCGCAATACGAACGGGAAGCGCAACTCGACGCGATCGAGGAGACCATCCTAAACGCGATCCGCCAGAAACCCGATCTCACCGATTTCACCGCCAACATCCGGTTCGAGCGTACGCCCGAGGGGCTGACGGTCCAGATCGTCGACCAGGATGGCCGTTCGATGTTCGGCTCTGGCTCGTCGCGGATCGAGGACCACACCCGCGAGATGATCGAGATCGTCGGCTCGGCCATTTCCGACATGTCCTACCCGCTGACCATCTCGGGCCACACGGACTCGGTGCCCTTCCTGCGCACCTCGGGCTATTCGAACTGGGAGCTTTCCGCCGACCGCGCCAATGCGACCCGGCGTGTGCTGATCAGCACCGGGGTAAACCCGACGCGGGTGCAGCAGATCGCCGGCCTCGCCGATACCAAGCCGTTGACGCCAGAGAGCCCCGACGCGCCGCTGAACCGGCGGATCGACATCCTGCTCGCCTACCCGGACCCGGCGTTGCAAGCTGCCCAATAGATAGGCGGTCCCTCGCCTGTTTCGGCTGGGGTAGTCGGCCGCAAATCGCTGCCTGTTCCAGTTGTCCACAAGAAAATCTTGTCAACCCTTTGAATTGTAAATTCGGGCGCAATGCCGAGCGGAGCGGCAAGCCATCCACAGCCGCACCCCCTGATTCGCCCGATTCGGGGTCAAGTCCCGTAAACACAGGTTGTTAAGTCGAAGAGTTATCCCCACTACATATTGTGGATAACCCGAGATCTGGTAGGCCCCTTGATCAACCTGAGCGGTATCTCGCGAATCGGGTTTACACATGCCGTCTGGAGTGAACCGTAAACCTTCCGTTAACCTGTACATGTCACTGGGATTACTGGGGGAATCCGAAATGCGCACGGGAATCCTTGAGCAGATCTGGCAGGGCGCGATCCGCCCGGCCGGAGCCGCGGAAAGCAAACGGGTGCGCCGGATCTTCCAGGCGATGGTCCCCACGAAGACGCTATTCCTGCAAGGTCCCGTTGGGGCCGCCCGCGCCAATGTCTACCAGGATGACATGGAGCTGATGCCGGAACTCGCGCTCGGCGACGTGCTGGTCGAAGAGCTCTCGGTCGAAGTCCCCTATGGCTCGCTCGTGGTGGTCTGCGACGACGACTGCCTGACTGCGCCGATCGACCTCGAGATGCTGTCCTTCGACATCGGCGTTGCCGTCGCCAAGGTGCTGCTGGGTGTCGTGCGCAACGGCGTCTTCCCGCTCGAACGCGAGAACGAGGCGCTTTACATCATGGCCTGCGCCTATGATCGCATGGCCCGCAGCATCGGGATGCAGCATCTCGGCCTTGTCCCCGACGAATTCGCCAAGGGCCTGACCGGCACGCTGGGCGCCTACTGGTCCGGCGCGATGCAGGCCCGGACCGACCGGACCCACCTGTTCCTCGGCGCCAACTGCCTCGCCAGCGCCGAGTTGCGCAGCTACCTGCTCAAGCTCGACCCCGCCTTTGCCGCGCCGCAATACGACCGCCTTCCGCAGGGCTTGCTGGTGTTTCCAGACGGGAATTACGGCCTCCAGGAATGGCACGGCCTGCTGCAGGCGGCGATCAATGGAATCACCCTCGAGAGAACCGCCGGCATGGATTGGGAAATATTGCGACACTCCAAGGGATTTTAATCATCCCTAAACCGCAATGTCCTTTCCCGGTTTCTTGGACTGTGCTTATATGTCCTTGACGCCAAATACTTGTCGGACACTTTCACATGATGTTTATCACGCGACGGGCGGCGATGAACGAGCCAATGCTGACGGTGGCCGAAGAGCGTGACGCAATCCGGAACTGGCAACAGGAGGGTGACAAGTCGGCGCTCGAACGCCTGCTTCGCTCGCACGCCCGCCAGGTTTATGCCCAGGCCGCCCGCTGGACCGACAACCCGGTGCATATCGAGGATCTCGTTGCCGAGGGGATGATCGGCCTGATGCGTGCCGCCGACAGTTTCGACCTCGCGCAGGAGGTGCGCTTCTCCACCTACGCCGGCTGGTGGGTGCTGAACGGCATCGCCGCCGCGCTGGTCCGGATCAAGAGTGTCATCGACATCCCGGTACGCACTTTCCTCGACGCCCGCGGCGGTCGGCTGACCGAGGAAGACCGCGAGATCGCGCGGATGGCGATGTATGGCACCGTCGACCTGGGCGAGATCGGCGAGGTTTCGGGCAAGCTGACCGCCCCGGCGCTGACGCCCGAGGAAACCGTGGCGCTGCGGTCGAGCGAGAAGGAACAGCGCCGGCTGGTCACCCATGCGCTGGCGCAGCTCGATCACCAGGATGCCGAGATCATCCGCCGCCTCAGCCTCGACGACCCGCCGAGCGACGTCGAGACCCTGGCCCGCGACTACGGCGTCTCGCGCGACCGGATCCGGCAGCTGGAGAAACGCGCGCTGCTGCGGCTGCGCAAGAAATTGATCGAAGCGGGCTTCCACATGGAAGCCCTCACTTGAAGGAAACCGGATGAACAAGGTGATCTTGGCCGAACCCTCCAGCGCCGCGCGGTCGATCCTGGCCAGTGACGGCCCGGCCCGCACTTCCGGTGCCCAGGGCATCTTTGCACAGCTGCTGGCCTCGACCGGGGCGGCGCAGCCGGCCAGCCAGCCTGTGACCAGACCCGCCAACGCGCCGGAGACGGTGGAGGTCGATCTGCCCGAGGATCCGGCGGCGCGCGCGCGGATCCTGCAGGAGCTGGGCGACACGCTGGACGAGTTGCAGCAATGGGCGACCGACATGGCGGCGATGCTGGCCGCCATGGGGCAGGCTGCGCCGGCAGGGACCGTCACCGCCGGAACGCCGGGGCTCACCGACCCGGACCTCGCCGTCAACGCTGGTGTGCTGCCGGCGGACACCTCGGTACTGGCCGCCGTACAATCGGCCGGGGCCACCGAGGCCCCCGCCAGCGGCGTGGCCTTCGCCACGCTGCTCGCCGACCGGCTGGGGCTGGTGCTGCAACGCTTCGACCGGGCCAATGGCACCAACACGGTCGAGGCGCTGGCCGCCAACGTGGCGACCCTGCCCGCCTTCACCCTGCGCGGCGAGAGCGATGCAACCGCAGCCGCCGGGCTGATCGGCGTCGCGCGGGGCCTGCTTGGGCTGGACGGCGAAACCACCAGCCCGGCCGTCGTGCCCAGCTCGCCGGTCATGCTGCGGGTGCCGGGTGCCCAATCGATCGGCGACCTGATCCGCCAGGCCGCCGCCGGCCCCGGCAGCGTCGCCGCCTCGGATATCCCCGAGGGCCGCGCGGTCGAGGCCTTCCGCGACGTGCTTCCCGCCGCCCCGCAGGCCAGCGCCGAGGCAGCGCCGCGCAGCGGCCTGCTGGCGAACCTCGCGCCGCAGCTGCGCAACCTGCAGGTCAGCGGCGACACCGCCCGCGTTCAGCTTGTCCCCTCGGGGCTGGGCGTGGTCGAGATCACCGTCACCCGGATCGCGGGCGAGGCAACCGGCCTTGCCGTCAGCGCCGACAACCCGCGCATCCTCTCGGCGCTGCAAAACAACGCCGACCAGTTCGCCGCCATCCTGCGCGACAGCGGTCTTTCAGCCAGCCCCGAGGCGATGACCTTCGCGGCCATGTCGCCCAGCAGCCGCGCCGTGCGCACCGCGCTCGGACAGGCTGCGCCCGAGGTGGCGGCGCTCGACGCGTCCGAGGGCCCGACGCAGCGGGCCGAGGTCAACCTGCCGCCGGCACGCTTCGACGCGCTCTCTCTGCGCCCGATCGAGATACCGGCGGCGCAGAGCCTGCACAGCCCGCAGGCGCAGCTTGCCTCGCATGTGACCTCGCAGCTGCGTGGCAACCAGCTTTCCGAAGGCACCACGCGCATCCAGCTGAACCCGCAGGGCCTCGGCTCGATGGAGATCGACCTCGTCCACGACGACAATGGCGCGCTGCGCATCACCGTCCGGGCCGAGAACCCGGCGGTGCTCGGCGCGCTGCGCGAGAACCGCGAGATCCTGCTGGCCGCCCTCCGTGACAATGGCACGGCGATGCAGGACGGCTCGCTCGGCTTCGAGGATTTCGGACGCGGCGCCCGCCAGCAGCCCGAGGCCCAGGCCTTCGACTACACCCCGAGCGCGCCCGAAGAGGACGAGGTGGTGGCCTATGCGCCGCGCCAGAACGTCTTCGCCAACGGGCGCGTCGATATCATCACCTGACCCAGGCACGAAGGACCGGACCATGGAGATCGGCAGCACCACGACCACCCCCAGCGCCAGCACCTCGTCGCTCCAGAAGCTGGGCGAGGACTATACCAGCTTCCTCAAGCTGCTGACCGCGCAGATCCAGCACCAGGATCCGCTCCAGCCCATCGACTCGACGCAGTTCGTCTCGCAGCTTGCCCAACTGACCCAGGTCGAGCAGAGCGTTGTGACCAACAACAACCTCGAGAACATCTACGCCCAGATCTCGGCCAATGCGGCCATGTCCGATATCCAGCTGATCGGCCACGACGTGCTGCTGGCCACCGACACGATCGAGCTGATCGATGGCGCGGCCAAGTTCGAATACGCGGTCGACGACGATGCCGGGCTGGTAAAGATGACGATCAAGGCCGAAGACGGCACTGTTGTGCGCGAGCTGACCGGGCTGAAGGGCCTCAAGGGCGAGGTGCACAAGATTACCTGGGACGGGCTCGACAACAAGGGGCTGCCGGTCCCGGATGCCGTCTTCACGGTCGAGCTGGAAGCCAAGACGACCGACGGCACCGACGTGTCCGGTTCGGTTTATGCGGCCACGCGGGTCGAGGAGCTGTCGTTCGAGAGGGGAACGCCGACGCTGATCCTGCGCAACGGCAATGTCGCCACCTCGGGCAGCGTCGTCAGCATCCGCTGACGATCAGCTCCGCGGCACGTCCTTCTTGAAGAGGTTGAGGAAGATCACTTCCTCGGCGTCCTCGAACTCGGCGCGCAGGTTCTGCGTCAGCTGGCGCGAGAGCCAGTCCGAATCCAGCGCGGCGCGGCGCATCTTCGGGTTCTCGGTGGCTTCGCGGAAGCTTTCCATGATGTTGTCGCGCAGGCGGGTGGCGTTCTCGGCGATGCGGAACTGCGCCGCGCGCTCGGCGCTCGACATGGCGACACCCAGGTCGGCGACCACGTAGGTTACGCTCATCGGCTTGTAGATCGGCACGGTCACCTGGCCCAGGTTGACCACTTCCTTCGAGCGTTTCTTCGGCTTGTCATCGGCCTTGGCGTGCGGTTCGCCATGCGCGGGCTTGGCTTCATGCGCCGACGGCGTCTCGGCCCTGGCGGCGTGACCGTCGTCCTCGGCATGTCCGGCCTCTGCCTTGGCCTTGGCTTCGGCCGCCTCGATCAGCGCCTTGGCTTCCTTCTCGCCGTCCTTCGACTGGTTGGTCACCGCGGCCTCGTGCTTCTCGGCCTTGCCGCCCATCGTCGTCCCGATGCCGTAACCGGCGCCGAGGCTCAGGACAGGGACAACGGCCGCTGCGATCAGAAGCATTTTCATGCGGGTACCCCACGCGTTTCTTGCGGGTACCCGTGTCACATCCCATTGGGGCGTGAATTTAGTCCTAGAAAGGCAAAATTATGTTGAGAGCGCCTTCGCCATAGCCGCTCTTCTGCTGCCGCGAGATCTGGCCGCGTCCGCCGTAGGTGATCCGCGCCTCGGCCATCTTGTCGTAGGGGATGGTGTTGTTGGTCTGCACGTCCTCGGGCCGGATGATGCCGGCGACGCGCAATTCGCGCAGCTCGCTGTTGACCTTCACCTCTTGCCGGCCGGCGATCACCAGGTTGCCGTTCGGGAGCTGCTGCACGACCATCGCGGCGACCTTCAGGCTGATCTTCTCGTCGCGGTCGATCGACCCGCGCCCCAGCGCGGTGATGTTCGAGCCGACATCGACGATGTCCTCGCCCTCGGGCAGATCGTCCTCGCCCACGTCGGGCAGGATATTGTCGAGCTTGTTGCCGTAGCCGAAGAGCTTGGGATAGGCGATCGTGCTGCCCCCGGTGCGCAGCCGCGACGAGGTGTTCGACAGGCTGGCTTCATCGCTGATCTCGATGATGATGGTGAGGATATCGCCCACTTCCTTGGCCCGCTGGTCGGCGAAGAACCCGCCCGACCCCGGCGCCCAGAGCGAGGATTTCTCGGCCCGGTTCGGCACCCGCGGCGCCTTCGGCGGCGGCATCGGCACCGAGACGAACTGCATCTCGGGCACGGTCTGCCCGTTCAGCGAGATGTTCGAGATATCCGGGTCCTGGTTGAACGGATCGCTGCCGCAGGCGGCCAGCGCCACGCAGAGCGCGAGGGAGGAAGCGGTGACGCGATAGGGCGTGCTCATCTGACGATCTCCACGAGGCCGCCCGGCATGGCGACCCCGGTCACGAGGGTATTGCTGACCAGGTTGACGACGCGGATCTCGGCGCCGCGAAAGCCGTCGTCCAGCGCGCGGCCCGGCGCCGAGAGCGACAGGCGGCCGTCGTTGAACTGGATCGAGACCTTGTCGCCGCGGGTGATGACCAGCGGCTCGGTCACCGACTGCGCCATCACGGGGCGGCCCTGCGTCAGCGTGCGGCGCACCTGCTTGCCGACAAGCGCGTCATGGTCGGTCAGGGCAAAGACGCCGATCCGCGCGTGCGGCATGTCGATGGTCTGCACGTCGGCCTCGGTGATCACTTCGCCCGGCATCATCCGCCGCACCGGCACCGTCACCGGCACCGTCAGCACCGCCAGCCCCTGCAACCGCATCACCGTGCCACCGGGCAGCACCGCGTTGGCCAGGAACTGGCCGGTGGTCCGGTCCATCCAGAAGGCCGAGATCAGCTCGGCCTCGTCGTAATCCTTGCGCTGGAAGGTGATCTGGAACGCGCCATGCTCGGGCATCTCGACGCCTAGGCTGTCGGCGGCCTGTTCCGAGACCAGCTCCTCGACCGGCACGGCCAGCGCGGCCGAGGCGCAGAGCGCGAAGAGCGAGGAGAGGAGGAAGTGCTTCATCTCACTTGATCTCGTTGGTGACCGACATCATCTGGTCGGCGGTCTCGATCGCCTTGGAATTCATCTCGTAGGCTCGCTGGGCCGAGATCAGGTCGGTGATCTGCTGGATGATGTTCACGTTGGAATCCTCGAGGAACCCTTGCCGGATCATCCCCACGCCCGGATCGCCCGGCACCGCCTGCTGCGGATCGCCCGAGGTATTGGTCGCCTCGAGCAGGTTGTTGCCCAGCGGGCGCAGGCCGGCGTCGTTGATGAAGGTGGTCAGTGTCAGCTGGCCCAGCTCCACCGGGATCGGGTCGTTCTCGATATAGGCGCTGACGATGCCCTGCTCGCTCACCTCGATGTCGACGGTATTCTCGGGCACCACGATGCCGGGGTCGACCTCGTAGCCCTGCAGCGTCACGATCTGCCCCTCCGCCGACAGCTGGAACGAGCCGTCACGTGTATAGGCATTGGTCCCGTCCGGCAGGTTGACGGTGAAATAGCCGCGCCCCTCGACCGCCATGGCCAGCTTGTTCTCGGTGGCGATCAGCCCGCCCTGCACGTTCAGCCGCACGGTGCCGACGGTGCGCACGCCAAGGCCGATGTCCACACCGGTCGGTCGGACCGAGCCCTGTTCGGACGTCGCCGCGCCCTCGCGCGAGCGGTGGTCGTAGATCAGGTCCTGGAACGCCGCGCGGGCCGACTTGAAGCCGGTGGTATTGGCGTTGGCGATGTTGTTCGAGATGACATCGACGTTTGTCTGCTGCGCCATCATGCCGGTGGCCGCAATTCCCAAGGCTCGCATGGTTCGTCTCCTTTACCCCAGCCGCCCGAGGCGCTGCAGCGTGTCCCGCCGCAACTCGTCGCTGCCGTTCATCAGATTGATTGCGCGCTCGTAGGAGCGCTGGATTTCCATCAGCCGGGTCATCTCGGTGACCGGCTGCACGTTGCTGCTCTCGATCGAGCCTTGCACCACCTCGGTCCGCTCGGCCGGAACCTGCAGCCCCGTCCCGGTTCCCGGCGGGCGCACAAGCATCCCGTTGCCCAGCCGGTTCAGCGCCTGCAGGTCGGGCAGGTCAAAGACGCCGATGCGGGCGATAGGGCCGGCGATGCTGCTCGAGATCGTCCCGTCCCGTGCGATCTCGATATCGCCGGCCCCCGGGGGGATCGAGATTTCTCCGCCCCCCGTGTCCAGCACCCTGGCCCCGCTCAGTGTCACCAGCGCACCGTCGGTATCGACGGTGAAACGGCCATCACGGCCGTAGGCGATCTGGTTGTCCTCGGTGCGATACGAGAGCCAGCCCTTGCCCAGCAGCGCCACGTCCAGCGCGTTGCCGGTCTGCGACAGCGCGCCCTGGCTGTCGTCGGTGAACGACCCGGTCTCGGCCACGAAGCTGATCTCGGTCTCGGCATTCTCGGCGCCGCCCTTGTGCAGATAGCTCTCGAAGACGATGTGCTCGCCCTTGAAGCCGGCGGTATTGGCGTTGGCGATATTGTTGGCAGTAACATCCAGGTCCCGACGCATGGACTGCGCGAGCGAAAGGGCTACGTAGGTTGAATTGTCCATCGTCAGACCTTCTTAACTTTGGTCGACCTGTCTTCTGTTGTTGTATATCATGATTAATAATCTATGATAACGCAAGCGTATATGAAGAACTGTGGGCAACTTGCGGCTATATTCATTTTTATTCATGGCCGGTGCCGCGGTGTTCTTGATGCCCGTGGCAGAGGCGATGTCTGAAAGCGGCCCTCCGGCCGAGACCGTTCTGCTGCCGCAACAGTTCCGTATGCCGCATTTCGAGACCGGCAGCTTCCTGCAGCGCCGGCGCGATCTCTACGCCAATATCGCCAATGCCCGACGCTCCGAGCCACCCGACGAGGAAGGCAACCGCTACCAGGGCGTAGCCGAGATCCGCGCGCTGCTCGACCTGGCCGAGTTCGACCTCGCCCACGGTCTCGCCGCAGAGGGGCGCGACGTGCTTGCCGGCCTCACGCCCGGCCTGGTCCGCGCGCACGAGCTGAAGCGTGCCTCGCTCGAGGTCGGGCTGGCGGCGATAGATACCCGCGACATCCCGCTCTCCGAGGGCGCAGAGGCGCTGCTCGATCCGAAATACGACCTCTGGCGCGACCAGGCCGTTCTGGTGCTGCTGCACCACTGGAAGAAGGGCGAGGTCGAGGAGGCCGGGAAATACGTCGATGTCGCGGCCAAGCGGCTCTACCAGTATTCCCGCCCCTTCGTGCGCAAGGCGCTGCCCGCGATGCTCGACACCGCCGTGGAAACCCGGCAATGGGCCGCCGCGCGCCGCCTGGCGGGGCGCTTCGCGCTTGACCCGGAACTGGCGGAGTCGTCCAACTACCTGTTCCAGCTTGCCCGCACCGCCGAGGCCGGGGGCGACTACCTGACCGCCTTCGACAACTACCTGAAGGCGGGGCAAGGCAACGATCTCTGGGCCCACCGCGCCCGGATGGGGCTGATCCAGCTTGGCCTGAACACCGGCACCCTGCCGCTGCAGGACGCCCGCACCCTGCTGGAACAGGCCAGCCGCGACTGGACCGGGGACGCCTGGGGCGTTGCGGTGCTCAAGCAGCTTGCCGACACCAACCTCCAGCTCGGCGATGGGCTTGGCGCGCTCAAGGTGCTTTCGAACATCATGTCGCGCTATCCCGACACGCCCGACGCCCAGCTGGCGCGCCAGCAGGCGCGCAGCCTCTGGACCGATTTCTACGCCCGCGGTGCCGCCGGAAAGCTGTCGCTCTCCGACTTCCTGACCGGCCACCGGCGTATCTCGGAAGGCTACCGCTTCGAGCCAGGCTTCGACCTGCAGACCGAGGCGCTGGCGGATCGGTTCATGAGCCTCGGCGCCACGATGGTCGCCGCCGACGAATACCGCGAGACGCACGACTTCCTGCTGGTGGCCCGCGATCTCGGCCTGGTCGAGACCGACGACCGCCGCCTCGACATGCTGCGGCTGAAACAGGCCGATGCGCTCTATCGCGGCGGCCAGCTCGACGAGCTGGCCTATATCCTTGCCGAGGGCCTGCGCGGCGAGGAGGCCGACCTGCAGGACCGCCTCAACCTGTTGCGCGCCGGGCTCCATGCCGAGCGGGGCGAGGCCGCGGACGTGGTCGATACCGAGGTGGCCGAACCCACGCTGCACTACCTTCGGCTGCGCGCGGCCGCCCATTTCGGCCGGGGCGACTGGGAAGAGGCCAAGCGGCTCTACGCCATCATCCTCGGCCGCGCCGGCAAGGACGCGACCTACAGCGACGCGGTGCGGCTGCTGCTCTCGGCCCACCGCTCGGGCGACAGCGAGACCGCCATCGAGGTGGCGCGCCGGTTCCAGGAAGTCACGCAGCGGCCCGACTGGGCGCGCATCGCCAACAGCCTCACCGAAGAGGCGCCCGACCTGCTGCCCCTGCGCGCGGTGACTGCGCAGCAGCGCGTCGACACGGCGGAAAAGACGCTGGAAAACCTGCGCAATCTCAAGTCTTCGGGCAACTGAAGAAGATTCCGCAAGAAGCGGAACAAATGAAAAATACCCAATTCTTTAACCTGCATGAAATTTTTCATGCATATCTATCCCTCAGCTAAGCACAAAGACGTCTATAGGGACACGTACATGAGCATTTCCAGCGCAATGCAAACCGGGGTTGCCGGCCTTCTTGCGAATTCCTCGGCCGTCAGCACGATCTCCACCAATATCGCCAACGCGAACACCGATGGTTATCGCCGCAGCTTTGCCCAGATGGTCACCACCGCCTCCTCCACCGGGGAAGGCGGTCATGCCGGCGTCCGCGCCGTCTCGCGCCAGAACGTCACCGTCGAAGGTTCGCCCCGCCTGACCGGCGTCACTTCGGACATGGCGATCAGCGGCTCGGGCTTCTTCGTGGTCTCGCGCAACCCGAACGAAACCGTCGCCGCGAACTATGCCTTCACCCGCGCCGGCTCGTTCACGCCGGATGCCGACGGCAACCTGCGCAACGCGGCGGGCCTCTATCTCGCCGGCTTCCGCTATGACAACAACGGTTCGCTCGGCACCGTCGACCGGTCGCAGTTCAGCGACCTGCAGACCGTGAATGTCGGCGACGTGACGATCCGCGGCGAGGCGACCACCTCGATCTCCGTGCAGGGCAACCTGCCGGCCGACTATACCGGCCCCGACAGCACCGCCGCGATCGACGGCCAGCCGCTGGTGACCTCGCAGGAGTTCTACACCGCGCTCGGCGCCGCGCAGCGGGTCGAGTTCTCGTGGCTGCCCTCGACCACGCCCAACCTCTGGACCCTGACCATCGCCGCCGAAGGCGTCGATCTCGGCTCGGTCGACATCACCTTCGCCGACAGCGGCCCCACCGCCGGCGCGCCGCTGACCTATTCCAACGTGACCTCGATGGCGCCCGCCCCGGCGGCCTTCTCCTTCGACACAGCGACCGGTCTTGCCAGCCTGACCATCGACAACGGCACCACGCCGCAGGTCATCGAGCTCAGCATCGGCACCCCGGGCGAGATCGACGGGCTGAGCCAGTTTTCCGGGGCCGGTGTGACCGTTGCCGGTGACATCGACGGCTATGCCACCGGCGAGCTGGTCCGCTACGAGATCGACGACAAGGGCGACCTCTACGGCATCTTCGACAACAACGCCCGCCACCTGCTCTACCACATCCCGCTGGCCGAGGTGCCGAACCCCGACGGGCTCAAGCTTGTCGACGGCAACGCCTACCTGACCACCCAGGCCTCGGGTAGCTTCAACCTGCTCGGGCCCGGCACCGGCGCCACCGGCACCATCACCACCGGGTCGCTCGAATCCTCGAACGTCGAACTGGCCGAGGAGCTGACCCGTCTGATCCAGACCCAGCGGGCCTATTCGTCGAACGCCAAGATCATCACCACCGTCGACGAGATGATGGACGAGACGACGCGTCTCAAACGCTGATCCGACGACTGACTGAGAAGGTGACGCCATGAGCGGGATTACCAGTGCGTTCAACGTCGCCCGATCCGGTCTGGCGATAAACTCCCAGTGGAGCGAGGTCGTCTCCGGGAATATCGCCAATGCCGACAACCCGGACTACGGGCGCCGGACGCTGAACCGCGCCTCCTTCTCGGACGGTTCGGTGGTCGCGACCGGCGTGATCCGCGCGACGGATGCCTCGTTGACGCGCATGTTCCGCGAGGAATACGGGCGCATGACCCGCCAGGAGGCGCTGAGCACCGGCCTCACCGCCTATACCACCGCGCTCGGCTCGATCGACGATGCCGGCGCGCCGACGCAGTTGCTCAGCCAGTTCCAGACCAGCCTCGACTTCCTGTTCAACGACCCCGGCCAAAGCTCGCTGCAACAGGCCGCGCTGCAATCGGCGCAGGCGCTGACGCGCGGGCTGAACCGGGTGTCCGGCGATCTCGATACCGCCACGAACGAGACCTACCAGCGGCTGACCTCGGACATGACCGAGGCCAACAAGCTGATGCAGCAGATATCGGACGTGAACACCAAGCTGGCGCGGACCGAGCCGAACAGCGCGCTCTACGTCACGCTGAAGGACCAGCAGGAGTCGGCGCTGAACCAGCTGTCGGCCTATGCCGACATCAAGATCAGCGACGGCCCGCAGGGCTCGGTCAACGTGCGCACGACGGGCGGGGCGCGGCTGATCGACGGAACGGAGGTGTTCAACTTCGAATACGACCGCGGCACCGGCGTGCTGA
Source organism: Seohaeicola zhoushanensis (assembly GCF_014656415.1). GTDB lineage: Bacteria > Pseudomonadota > Alphaproteobacteria > Rhodobacterales > Rhodobacteraceae > Seohaeicola_A > Seohaeicola_A zhoushanensis. The sequence continues at coordinate 524,335 of NZ_BNCJ01000001.1, forward strand.
CGGCCGGCGGCTACGAGGTCACTCCGGGCCGGGCCATCGGCGTGAGCGAAGGCAGCATCGCCGGCCATGTCGAGCTGCTGGTGACGACCCTGCCCAAGATCCGCCTCCAGCTCGACGAGTTCGCGCGCGGCCTGATCCAGACCTTCGAGAACAGCGATGCCTCGATCGCCCCGCCGGCCGCCGGTCTCTTCACCGACAACGGTGCGGCCTATGACCCGGCCTCGCTGACCGGCCTTGCCGGGCGGATCTCGGTCAATGACGCGGTCAACCCCAACGCCGGCGGCGCGCTCTGGCGCCTGCGCGATGGCATCGGCGCGACGACGCCGGGGGCGCAGGGTGAATCGACCCAGCTCGGTGCCTTCATCGACGCGCTGGATGCGCCCCAGTCCTTCGACGGCGCCAGCGGCCTGCCCACGGGCATCGCGCTGTCGGAATTCGGCGCCGCGATGATCTCGGCCCAGCAGGACATCCGCGCCCGCGCCGACGAAGCCTTCGACAATTACGCCGCCTCTGCCGGCAGCATCGACGACGCCCGCCTGAACGCCCAGGGCGTCAGCCTCGACGACGAGTTGCAGCAATTGCTGATGGTGGAAAAAAGCTATGCCGCGAATGCCCAGGTGATCAGCGCGCTGTCGGACATGCTCGACGCGTTGCTGGCGGCAACCTGAAGAATAGGTGACTGAATGGCCGACCTTCTGAGCAATATCTCGACACTCCAGTCCTCGCTGGCGCGCCGACGCGAGGTCGCGCGGCTGACCATCGGCATGTCGAAGGCCGAGAAGGAAGTCACGACAGGCCTGCGCGCCGACCTGTTCCGCGACCTTGGCCAGCGCGCGGCGGAATCCGTGCGCCTGCGCAACATCGTCGCCCGGAACGAGGGCTACATCGCCTCGAACAAGCTGCTGAACGGCCGCATGGAGATCACCTCCATCGCCATGTCCGAGATGCGCCAGGTCGCCGACGATTTCCTCGCCCTTGCGGTCAGCGGCGCCAACCCCGGCGACGCCATCAGCTCGGAACTCCAGGCCAACGCCCGCTATGCCATCGAGCGTATCGTCACCCAGGCCAACACTGTCTATCAGGGCAGCCACATCTTCGCCGGCATCGACCAGGACAGGAAGCCGATGCAGGGCTGGACCCAGACCAGCGCCGCGACCGGTCTCTCGCCCGAGGACGTGATGACCTCGGTGATCGGCGCGGGCCCGGCCAGCCTGGCCGATGTGGCCACCATCACCGCCGAGGTGAACGCGGTATTTGATGGCACCCATGCGACCGCCGGCTATACCTACGAGGGCACCTTCTACAACGGCACCGCCGCCGCCACCGGCCAGCGGGTCGAGGCCCGGATCGGCGAGGGCGTGACTGTCTCGCACGGCATCCAGGCCAATGACGACGGCTTCACCGAGCTGATGAAGGGCCTGTCGATGCTGGCCTCGATCGACGTCTCGAAAATCACCGACGAGGCGACCTACGGCGCCTATCTCGATGCGGCGGTGCAGTCGATCTCGATGGGCTCGCAGAAGCTGCTCGGCGCCGAGGCCAGCCTCGGTTCGACCCAGGCGCTGGTCGAGGAAACCATCGAACGGCACGAGAAGGTCAACGACGTCTATGCCATCCGCATGGTCGATCTCGAAGGGGTGGATGCCTACGAGGCGGCAACGCGGCTCAGCATGTTGCAGACCCAGCTCGAAGCCAGCTATGCCGTCACGGCGCGGCTTTCCAGCCTGACGTTCCTGAACTTCCTGCGCTGATCACTCGGCTGCGACAGGCGCCAGCCGGATGTCGGCCTCGTCGAACTTGTAGCCGCGCCCGTGTACCGTCTCGATATAGGGATGGCCCGAGGCTGCTGCCTGCCCGATCTTCTTGCGGATCTTGCAGATATAGACGTCGATGACCTTGTCGAAGGGCTGGTCGTCCGACATGCCGTAGACCGCGTCGTAGATCGCCGCCTTGGAGGTCACCTTGCGCGCGTTCAGCACCAGTTGCTGGAACACCTTGTGCTCGCGCCGCGAGAGCTTGACCCGCTGTCCGTCGACCTCGGGGTCGCGCCCGTCGAAGAAGGCGGTCACCTCGCCCACGGTGATGCTGTCCGCCGCATGGCCATGCGCGCGCCGCAGCACAGCGTTGATCCGCGCCTTGAGCTCGAGCGCGCGCACCGGCATCACCACGTCGTCATCGGCCCCGGCATCGAGCGCCTGCGCCGCGTTGTCGGCGTCACGCTCGGGGCGCAGTACCAGGATGGGGTTGGCAATCCCGGCCCGGCGCAGCTGGAGGATCTGCGTGATCAGGTCGGGATTGGCCACGAGCAGGAAGGCATGAGCCTCGTGCCCGTCACGGTTCAGGAGGCGCAGATCGCCGCGGAAGAACTGCGGTTTGATCTGGGTTGGCGTCATCCGTTCGGCCCGCAGGTCGTTCAGCCACTGCTGTGACTGCCCTTCAGCCTGATACAGATAGACGTGCATCCCTACCTCAGCAAAGCCGCCGTGCCCCGTGACACGGCAAGTTGAACCCATCTTAAGAATAGAATTCATAAATAGTCAACGATATCTCCAAGTACTGTTCCAACTATTCTTGAAGCGTATGGGATTATGTGACAAGCTGCACTCCATCGGCGGTTTGCACATGACTGATCTTGCCCGCGCAGGCCCGCCGCCTGTGGCGGGTTCAACCTCGGAGCGGCCCTCATGCGCCTCACCCCCTTGCGACTGGCGACACGGCTTGTGGCCATGCTGCTGTTGCTCGCCGGTGCGGCGTCGGCCGAGGTGCGCATCAAGGACATCGCCATGTTCGAGGGCGTGCGCGAGAACCAGCTGGTGGGCTACGGCCTCGTCGTCGGCCTGAACGGCACCGGCGACCGGCTGCGCAACAGCCCCTTCACCGAGAAGAGCATCAAGGGGATGCTCGAACGTCTCGGCGTCGGCAACCTCACCGACGACGAACTCAAGACCGCCAATACCGCCGCCGTCATGGTCACCGCCATGCTGCCGCCCTTCGCGCGGCGCGGCTCGACCATCGACGTGGTCGTTTCCTCGCTCGGCGACGCCAGCAGCCTGCGCGGCGGCACCCTGGTCGTGACCCCGCTCACCGGTGCCGACGGCGAGGTCTATGCCGTGGCCCAGGGCCCGATCGCGGTGGCCGGCTTCGCGGCCCAGGGCCTCAACGCCTCCATCGTCGAGGGGGTGCCCACCGTCGCCCGGATCGAGAACGGCGCCACGGTCGAGAACGAGATCGGTTTCCGCCTGAGTGAACTCACCTCGCTGCGCATCGCCCTGCGCAACCCGGATTTCACCACCGCCGTGCGCATCGCCGAGGCCATCAACGCCAAGCTTGGCGGCCGCCGCGCCGCTGCGCTCGACCCCTCGACGGTCGAGATCGACATCTTCGACAAGGCCAATATCCCCGGCCTGATGGCTGACGTGGAAAACCTCACCGTGCAGCCCGACACCCCGGCCAAGGTGGTGATCGACGCGCGCTCGGGCACCATCGTCATCGGCGCCAATGTCCGCATCGACCAGATCGCGGTCAGCCAGGGCGGGCTTACCGTCATCGTCAAGGAAGAGATGAAGGTGAGCCAGCCCGAGCCCATCTCGATCGGCGGCACCACGGTCGTCGTGCCCGACACCACCGTGGTGGTCGACGAGAAGGAAACCAAGTTCACCATCCTCGAAGGCGACGTGAGCCTGCAACGCCTGGTTGACGGGCTGAACGCCATCGGCCTCGGCGCGACCGAGACCATTTCGATCCTCCAGGCCATCAAGGCCGCCGGCGCGCTGCACGCCGATCTCGAAATCATCTGAGGCCCGGCCATGAAACTCATCGGAACCCCGGCCCCCTCGCTCCAGGTCGCCACCGCCCGCCTGCAGGCCCAGGCGGAAAAGGCCGCCTCGCCCGAGGCGAAGAAGGCCGCGCGCGAGTTCGAGGCGGTGTTCCTCACCCAGACCGTCGACGAGATGCTGAAGAGCGTCGACATCGGCAGCTTTGGCGGTGGTGAGGCGGAAGAGACCTGGCGCTCGTTCCTGGCCCGCGCCTATGCCGACCAGATCGCCGAGCAGAATTCCACCGGCATCGCCCGCAGCGTGCTGCAGACCATCGCCGCCTACGAGACCGCCACCAAGGCGCAGGAGCCACAGAAATGACCGCCGCGTCCCTGATCATCGAACGTCTCACCCGGGTCCTGCACGACGAGATCGCCGCCATCGGCGCCGGGCAGCTGGAAACCGTGCGCGAACTCTACCCGGAAAAACTCTCGCTCTACGAAGAACTCGAGGCCCAGACCGAACACGTCGAGCGTCAACTCCAGTCGGCCACGCCCGAGGCGCAGGAGCTGCGCGCGAGCCTTGAAGTGCTGCATGGATTGATCCGAAAAGACCATGCATTGCTGCAACAACTGACCAATGCAACCGAACGCGTGGTGAAGGAGTTGAACCGCATCCGCGACCGCCACGGGCTCGGCGGCATTTACGAGGCGAGCGGAAGTCTTCGCCCGCAGGTTGTGGCGCGTCCGCAACAGGTTGACGAAACGATTTAAATTTTTAACCCAGCGTTAACGTTTGGCTCCAATCTCTCCCGTTACGGGCAGGTCCCGTTTTCGTCAGAAAGACGATTACGAGAGAAAATAACAGGAGCAGAAAATGTCCTCCATTCTCACCAACAACTCGGCAATGACCGCGTTGCAAACGCTGCAAACCATCAACAAGGGCCTCGATCAGACCCAGGGCCGCATCAGCTCGGGCCTGAAGATCACGTCCGGCAAGGACAACGCGGCCTATTTCTCGATCTCCGAAACCATGACCGGCGACTCCGGCATGTACAAGGCGATCGACGAAAGCCTGACCCTGATGGTCAACTCGGTTTCGACTGCCCGCCTGGGTTCGGAAACCATCAAGGACGTCGCTCAAGAATTTGCCGAGCGCGTCGCGTTTGCCCAGGGTGGCACTGCCGAGGTCCGCGCCGACGTCCAGGCCGAACTCGATGAACTCGTGGCTCGTATCCAGACCACGATTTCGCAGTCGACCTTCAACGGCGCCAACCTCGTGTCCGGCTCCGCTACCGTGACCGTCGTGACCGGCATCAGCCGCGGCTCGGCAGGCTCGGTGACGACCACCACGATCACCTTCCAGCAGCAGGACCTGGGCGCGATCCTTTCGACCCTGTCCGCCGTCGACCTGACCGCCAGCTCGACCACCGCGCTGATGGAAGCAGACCTGCAGACCGCGGAAGGCGCGCTCGATGCGGCAATCGCGGCAGCAACGGCCCTCGGCATCGCCGAGAAGTCGATCGAGACCCAGAAAGAGTTCCTTGGCGCACTGACCGACAAGCTCGACTCCGGTGTGGGTTCGATGGTCGACGCCAACATGGAAGAGGAAGCAGCCCGCCTGCAGTCGCTCCAGGTTCAGCAGCAACTGGCAACGCAATCGCTCTCGATTGCAAACCAGGCGCCGCAGAACATCCTGAGCCTGTTCCGGTGATCTGATCCCTGACGGCACGTCCGGCGGGCTCTCGGGTCCGCCGGCTCTGTCGTTCTAGAACACGGACGGGGCCCGCCACAGGGCCCCCTCCTTCGAGGCAGAAGCCGAGAACTCCCGCCAAAGGGAGCGCTGGAAAAATCTAACGACGCCAGAACGGCGCGGAGGTACGGCAGAAGATGAGCATTAGTGCTTACAAGCGCACTTTGCGCGAGGTTGAATCGCCAAGGCAGATGGAACGCCGCATCATGGCGGGCATCACCGGGCGGATGGCCGAACACGCAGAGACTTATGACCTTTCCAAGACGACATTCGATCGCGTCACCATCCTGGGCTCGGGCCTGCGCGATGCCCTCGCCGACAACCAGGCGCTCTGGGCGGCGCTGAAGCACGACCTGTCCCAGCCCGGCAACGCGCTGACGCCGGAACTGCGCGCCGGCCTCCTGTCGCTGGCGATCTGGGTCGAGAAATCCACCCGCTCGATCCTCGGCGGCGCCGGCGGCGTGCGCGCGCTGGTCGCGGTCAACACCAATATCGTGAATGCCCTTGCCGAAAGCCCACAGCGGCGGAGTGCCTGAGCGATGGTCCTCAAGCTCACACTCAAGCCCTACGAACGCTTCATCGTCAACGGCTGTGCCATGCGCAACTCGGGCCGCCGCCACAGCATCGTGATCGAGGCCCAGGCCGACGTCGTGCGCGGCAAGGACCTGCTCGATTCCTCGCAGGCCGTGACGGTGGTCAACAAGGTCTATTTCCTGATCCAGACCGCGCTGACCCGCGCCGACCTGCGCGAGAAGCTGGTGCCGATGATCCAGCAGAACCTGGCCGAGATCGCCACCGTCTTTGGTCCGCCGACCGTGGGCCATATCTTCGAGGCGGCGAATTACGTAAGTAAATCGGATTTCTACAAGGCCCTGCGCCATCTCAAGCCGGTGCTGGAATACGAGAATGAACTGCTGAACCATATCAGCGCGTCGCAGGCCGAGGCCGAAGCCCTGGCCGGGGACACGCCCCATGACGAAAAGGTGGCGGGATGATCTCCATATCGGGAATGTCGAGTTTTCTCGCGCTCAAGCTGGCCGACCGGACCGAGGACTTTCAAAAGGAACAGATCCGCAATTCGTTCCAGCATTCGCGGGCAATCGAAATCTTCAAGGAACGGATCTCCGACGTCGAGACCGTCGATCAGCTGGTCGAGGACAACGACCTCTATACCTTCGTCATGCGCGCCTTCGATCTCGAGGATCAGATCTTCGGCAAGGCGCTGGTCAAGAAGGCTCTGAAAAGTGACAAGGACGACCGCGAGTCACTTATCAACCGGCTGACCGATCCGCGGATGCGCGAAATGTTCGACGTGCTCGGCTTTACCGAGAACGGCACCAAGAACCTCAATACCATCCTGACCGGCTGGCAGACCCGTCTCGTCGAAAGGTACATCGACACCCAATTCGTCAACGGGCTCGCCGAACAGAACGAGACGGTCGGCGCCGCGCTCCAGTTCCGCCGCAAGGCTGCGGATATAGAAAGCCCCTTCGATATCCTCAAGGACACCGACCTGTCCAAGTTCGTCCGCACGGTCCTCGGCCTGCCCGCGGAGTCCGCGCAAATGGACATCGACCGGCAAGCGACCTTTCTCGAGGCCCGCCTGGACTTCGACAAGCTACAAGACCCGGCCGAGGTGGAAGCGATGATCACCCGCTTCTCGATCGTATCCGATGCCCTGAATTCGACCGCCGCTCTGAACAACGTCGTGGTCCAGATGATGAGCAGCGCCGTCAGCGCCGGCAGCGGCGACAGTTTTACGCCTATTACGATAGACATAACATCGATCTCCTTGATGAGATCCACATACTGAATAACAACAGGCAAGAACCGTGACCAAAGGTGCAGTGAACGGGCAGGGCAGGCCCGGATAAGTGCCTCGGGATCGCGGCAAAGGGCACAGAACCATGCAAGACCGCGAAAAACGGCAGGATACCCGCATTCCCAAGACAGGCCGCGCCCGCGCGACGGCCCTGCCCGATCCGGGCCTGGCGCCATCGCTCCTCGGCGCGCTCGTGGTCGCGCTGGCCGCCCTGAACCAGATCTGCAAATGATGCCGCGCCCGGCCATTCTGTCGGTTGCCCAAGCTTCGGACGAGAGATTCCATGGAACTGAAACGCATTCTCCACGCTGACGACGATCCCGACATCCGGGAAATCGTCCAGATGTCGCTCGATTTCTTCGGTGACTTCGAGCTCCTGCAATTCCCCGACGGCGCCAGTGCCTTCGAGGCCTTCCAGGACTTCAAGCCGCAGCTCCTGTTGCTCGACTACATGATGCCCGGCATGACCGGCCCCGAGCTTTGGCAGAACATTGCCAAGGTCGAGGGCTACGACCGCATCCCGGCAATCTTTCTCACCGCCAAGGCCGAAGCCTCGGTCTCGGAAGTGCTTATGCTCAAGGGCGCGGCGGCGGTGATCCTGAAACCCTTCACCCCCGACACGCTGGTCAAGGAGATCCAGTCGATCTGGGAAAGCTGGAACGCCAAGCGATAGAGCCATGTCCGCGAACCCCTGCCATCAGCCAGCACTTCTGCCAGCCCCGGCCGCCGTGGGATTGGGCAGGTGCCGCCAGGGCAGGGGGGGATTGCGCCCCCAATGCGGGCAATGGCACGGACCCGCCACATTTCTGCCCATTCCGTTCGTAAAACAAGAACAAGAGGCGGCGAATTTCCGAACCTCGAAAGCCTCAGACAGACCGCATGGTGAGCACGGGTTGGTGACATGATCTGGAAATTCGCCCGCAATATCTCGCATTCCTACGTGACCTTCGCCACGTCGGTGGCGGTCATCTGCCTGAGCGTCGGCTTCATCCTGATGCAGCGCGAAGATGCCAGCTATCTCAAGGGTCAGCGGATCGCAGCCAATGCCGAGATCCGCCAGACCGCCAACGAACTGCGCGAGAAGCTCTTCGGCATGGGCCTCGTCGCCGAACGGCTGGCGGCCTTCGCCCGCAACAACGATACCTATTCGCAAGAGGCGATCGATCAGATCGGCGGACAGCTGGTCCGCCATCACCCCGAGGTCATCTCGGTCGCCCTCGCGCCCGACCTGGTGGTGAGCCACGTCACGCCGCGTACCGGCAACCAGAAGGTGGTGGGAACGATCTACTGGCAGGTTCCCGGCCAGTTCGTCGGCATCGCCCGCGCCTACCGCGACCGCGCGCCCGTCTTCGTCGGGCCGATCAACCTGTTGCAGGGCGGACGCGGCTATATCCTGCGCTACCCGGTGTTCAAGCCGGGCAAGTATTCCGACACCGGTAATTTCTGGGGCGTCGTCTCGGTTGTCCTGGCCGAGAAGGGCCTGCTTCCGGCCCGCGCAGCGGACCCGCACACCGGCGAGCTGCCGCCCCGTGTCGCCCTGCGCGAAATCAGCCGCGACGGCCGGCCCCGCCAGCACCTGGCCGGCGATCCCTCGGTCTTCGCCTCGAACCCGGTCACCGAGACGATTTCCGTTGTCGGCGGTCATTGGCAGATCGCCGCGGTTCCCGCCGGCGGCTGGGCTGCCCATTCGCCGCGCAGCCCCTGGATCGTCGGGTCTGCGGCGCTGATCAGCATCCTGCTCGCCTCGGCGATCCTGATGATCCGCCACTATGCAGTGAAGAGCCACGAGACCTTCAACGTCCTCTCCCACGCCATCGAATCGCTGGAGGAGGGCTTCCTGCTCTTCGACCGCGACAACAAGCTGCTGATGGCGAACAAGCGCGTCGCCGAATACTACCGGATCGCGCCCGAGAAACTGGTGCCGGGCCTGCCCTATGACGAGATGGTGCGCCACGCGATCCGCCGCCAGCCGGCCGAGACCGTCGAGGGCACCGTCGTCGAGCTTCCGGGCGCCGAGGTCACGCTCAACGCCGAAATGGCCGAAATGGCCGAGGCCGAGGACGGTGTGCAGCAGCTGGTCGACGGCCGCTGGCTCAAGACCTCGAACGCCGTGACGCCCGAGGGTTATATCGTCGGCGTCCGCTTCGACGTCTCTGCGCAGAAATCGGCCCAGCTCGCCGCCGAGGCCGCCACCCGCCAGCAGTCCGAGTTCCTCAGCACCGTCTCGCACGAGTTGCGCACGCCGCTGACCGCCATCGCCGGCCGCGCCGCCTTCCTCGCCAAGGCGGGCAACCTGCCGGCGTCCAAGCAGCTGATGGCCGCGATCCGCAAGGACGAGCCCGACCTCGCCGAGATCGAAAACCTCGCCCAGGCGCAGATCGAGTCGATCGCCGGCCAGGGCCAGAAGATCATCAACGCGTCGGAACTGCTGCTGAGCCTGGTCAACGACCTGCTCGACTGGGCCAAGGCCGAGGGCAGCGAGCTCAAGGTCGTGCCCGAGGTGGTGCTGGCCAACGACATCGCGGTGAACATCGTCGACGAGATGAAGATCCAGGCCCAGGCCAAGGGTCTGTCGCTGATCTGCATGTGCGCCCCGGCCCGCGTCATGGCCGACCCGTCGCGCCTGCGGCAGGTGATCTACAACCTCGTCGGCAACGCCATCAAGTTCACCAACAAGGGCACCATCACCGTCACCGTGCGCAACAAGGGCGCGCGGGTGATCATCGGGGTCGAGGACACCGGCGTCGGCATCGCGCAGGAGAACATCGACATGATCTTCGAGCGCTTCAAGCAGGTCGACGGCTCGGACACCCGGTCCTTCGGCGGCTTCGGTCTCGGCCTCACCATCGCGCGCCGGATCGTCGAGCTCCACGGCGGCCGCCTGACCGTGACCAGCAAGCTGGGCGAGGGCAGCCGTTTCGAATTCGACCTTCCCAAGGCCAGCGCAGCCGCCTCGCAGGCCGCTACCAAGGCCGCCGAAAAGGCCGAGCGCGAAGCCCGCACCGCCGCCGCGCTCGCCGAGCACGAAGCCGACGACAGCAGCCTAGAAACCGCGCGAACCTGAGGGCGCAAACCAATGACCGCCGTAGTCCGACAATCGACCATGCAAACGATGAACCGTATGCAACAGCCGGCCTCGGTGCAGAAAACTTGCCACATTTCTGCCCCATTCAACTCCAAAGATAATGGAGAATGGGCTTGTCCCGCAAAGCGCAAGTCTTTTGGCGGTATCCGGCATGTGCGCCGGAACATGGAAAGTAACGAGGCCGAAACATGCGTATCCTAGCCGTAGATGACGATCCGATCATCATCGAGCTGCTCTCCGAGCTGCTCACGACCATCGGCCAGCATGACGTGGAAACCGCCTGTTCCGGCCCCGAAGCGCTGAAGATCGTCGGCGATCCCGACCACAAGCACTTCGACTGCATCCTGCTCGACATCCAGATGCCCGGCATGACCGGCATCGAGCTTTGCGGCAAGCTGCGCGCCGATCCCGATTATGCCCGCACGCCGATTCTCATGATCACGGCGATGTCGGACAAGTCCTACATCGACCGCGCCTTTAGTGCCGGCGCCACCGACTACATCACCAAGCCCTTCGACATCGACGAGGTCCGCTTCCGCATCAAGTCGGCCGAGGCCCGGCTGCAGGAAGCCGGCGGGATGACCCGCAAGATCTTCTCGGTCAACAAGCTCAAGCAGCAGCAGCCGGCGAACGAGAAGGTCCGCCTGAACGACCCGGTGACGATCTTCGACGTCGACGGCGTGATCGACTACTATGCCTTCGAGAACTACATCACCCAGCTCTCGCGCAGCTCGATGTTCGGGTCGACCGTCTTCGGCATCGCCATCCGCCAGATCGAGAAGCTCTACAGGGAATCGACGGCCTTCGGCTTCGAATGCCTGATCACCGATACCTCCGAGGCGATCTCCGACTGCCTCAAGCCCAACAACTTCCTGATCGCCTATGCCGGCAACGGCACCTTCCTCTGCGTGGTCGAAGGCGGTTTCCGCCCGGATCTTGAGAAGCTGACCGACGCGATCAACCTCACCCTGCACCAGATGGACCTCTACTTCTGTGACGGCAGGAAACTCGACTTCCGTGTCTGCGCAGGCCAGCCCCAGCGGCTGATCTGGCGCGGCGGCAAGAGCGCCATCGACGCTGTGATACAGGCACATGAAAGCGCCGAGGAAGAAGCCATAAAAAGAGAAAAGATGCTGAACGAATTCTGGATCACGGAGCAGGCAGGATGATCGAAGCACAAATGAAGATGCCGGGGCTTGAACGCATCAGGGCCCGGTTCATGGACATGCTGGTGGAACGGTTGAACGAAATCGACCGGTTGTGCGACCCGGCGGTCAGCGGCCTTTCGCCGCGCGACGCGCTGGAGCAGGTGCAGATGATCCTTCACAAGATCGCCGGCACCGCGGGCACGCTTGGCCTCAATGTCCTGGGCGATACCGCCCGCACCGGCGAGAACACGATCATCGCGTTCCTCGGGTCGGGGGCCCCTCCGAAGGAGAAGGTCTACCGTTCCGTGGCCGATTTCATCCTTCTCGCCGAAGAAACGCTGGACGCCGAGAAACGGTGACCGCCGACGAACCCCGCGCCCGCGCGGGTCAAAGCTGCCGCCGTCCGTCAGCCGGGCCCTCGACCGGCTGACGGGACCGCGGCTCTCAGGCTTTCAGCGCCTGCATCCGGGCCTCGACGATTTCGATCGCCGCCTTGAGCGCAGCCTCGATCCCGAGGTCGCTGGTGTCGAGCATCACCGCGTCTTCCGCCGGTTTCAGTGGTGCCGAGGCGCGGTTCATGTCGCGCTCGTCCCGCTCGCGCACATCCGCCAGCACCGCGTCGAAAGCGACCTTGGGGTCGCGCGCCCGCAGTTCCAGCCAGCGCCGCTCGGCCCGCACCTCGGGGCTGGCGGTCACGAAAAGCTTGGCCTCGGCCTCGGGGCAGATCACCGTGCCGATGTCGCGCCCGTCCAGCACCGCGCCGCCGTCGCGCCGCGCAAAGGCGCGCTGGAAGTCGACCAGCGCCGCCCGCACCTCGGGAATCACCGCCACCTTGCTCGCCGCATCTGCCACCTCGGCGGTGCGCAGGTTGTCGGCGGCGAGGTCCTCGGCCGTCAGCGTCTCGGCCGCTTCCAGCGGTTCCACGCCCAGCAGCAGCTTCGCCCCTACCGCGCGGTAAAGCAGCCCGGTGTCGAGATGCGCAAAGCCGAGATGCGCCGCCAGCGCCTTGGACAGTGTTCCCTTGCCCGCCGCTGCCGGTCCGTCGATGGCCACCGTGAACGCCATGTGCCTTCTCCTTGTCGTTCCGGTGGTTTTACCCGCGATTGCCAGCCTGCGACACCCGGTTTTGCCACCAGACCCAGAGCAGCGCCCCGCAGCAGAGCGCGAAGAGCGCGAATTTCAGCAGGGTGAAGGGATAGGCTGCCGCCTGGCGGATCGGCAGTGTCACCGGCTGCTCAAGCCCCGCCAGGATCAGCCGGTTCTCGGTGAGGTCCACCAGCGCATAGGCAAGGGCCAAGGGCAGCAGCCAGCGGCGCGGCCAGACGGCCAGCGCGACGAAGGCGGCGAAGCAGAGGATGAAGGCCGTATCCAGCCAGACCAGCACGGCGCGGTAGGTTGCCAGAACCTCGGGGACAAGCACCTGCCCGAGGTTCCAGAGGTGGGCGTCGGAATAGCTCGCAAAGCTCGACTGCGGCAGCGCAAGGCCGCCCGCCTCGGGGCGGACCTGCCATTGCAGCACCACCCACATCAGTCCGAACAGCAGCGCCGCGGCCTGTCCGGTCCAGACGGCCAGGCGGCGCCGCGACATCAGCCGGCGGTCCGTGTCACCTGCGCGCCCAACTGCGCCATCAGCGACTCGAAGATCGGGAAGGAGGTGGCGATGGGCGAGCCGTCGTCCACGCTGACCGGCTTTTCCGAGGCCATACCCGCCACCAGGAAGGACATGGCGATCCGGTGGTCGAGGTGGCTCTCGCAGGTCGCCCCGCCCTCGATCGACCCGGGCCCGTGCCCGGTGACCGACCACCAGTCCTCGCCCTCTTCGACCTCGACTCCGCAGGCGCGCAGGCCGACCGCCATCGCGTCGATGCGGTCGCTCTCCTTGACCCGCAGCTCCTTGACGCCGCGCATCATGGTGACGCCGCTGGCATTGGCCGCGACCACCGAAAGCACCGGGTATTCGTCGATCATGCTCGCCGCGCGCTCTGGTGGGACGTCGATGCCCTTCATGTTGGGCGAGAAACGCGCCCGCAGGTCGGCGACCGGCTCGCCGCCCTCGACCCGCTCGTTCTCATAGGTCAGGTCCGCGCCCATCTCGCGCAGCGTGGTGAACAGGCCCGCGCGGGTGGGGTTGAGGCCGATCCCCGGCACCAGCACGTCCGACCCCGGCACGATCAGCGCGGCGCAGACCGGGAAGGCGGCGCTCGACGGATCGCGCGGCACGGCGATGGTCTGCGGTTTCAGCTCGGGTCGTCCGGTCAGGGTGATGACCCGGCCCTCGTCGGTTTCCTCGACCGTGATCTCGGCGCCGAAGCCGGCCAGCATCCGCTCGGTATGGTCGCGGGTGGCCTCCTTCTCGATCACGACGGTCTCGCCCGGCGCGTTCAGCCCGGCCAGCAGCACCGCCGACTTCACCTGCGCCGAGGGCACCGGCACCACGTAGCGCACCGGCACCGGATCGGCCGCGCCGACGATGGTCATCGGCAGCCGCCCGCCCTTGCGCCCGACCGACTGCGCGCCGAACAGCGCCAGCGGATCGGTCACCCGCGCCATCGGCCGCTTGTTGAGGCTGGCATCGCCCGTGAAGGTCGCGGTGATCGGCGAAGTCGCCATCGAGCCCATGATCAGCCGCACCCCGGTGCCCGAGTTGCCGCAGTCGATCACGTTGCCCGGCTCGGCAAAGCCGCCGACGCCGACGCCGAAGACGCTCCAGCTGCCGGGGCCGTGCTGCACCACCTCGGCCCCGAAGGCGCGCATCGCCTTGGCGGTGTCGATCACGTCCTCGCCCTCGAGCAGGCCGGTGATCTTCGTCTCGCCCACCGCCATCGCGCCCAGGATCAGCGAGCGGTGCGAGATCGACTTGTCGCCGGGCACCTCGGCGGTGCCGGAGAGCGGCCCGCAGGCGGTGGAGGTCATCGGGATCGGGGTGCCGTGGCCGGACATGCAAAAACATCCTCTTGTTTGGGCAACGCTGTAGCGCGATCAGCGGCTTGCGTCCATGCCCGCTTGGAAAACGCGGGGCGGCTTCCTATCCTCTGAGGCATGGCACAACCGCGCATCCGCCGGGCCCTGTCCCGCGCCAACCCCTATTACGACGGCCCGGTCTCCGACCACTTCGACGGCCGCCGTTTCCACAACCCCGGCGGCCACCCGCTGAACGGCTTCAGCGCCCTGCTGCGCTGGCAGTTCGGCAAGGACACCCGCGCCCGCTGGCCGCAGCAGGTGACCAGCCCGCACCAGGGCACCCGGCCCGAGGCGCGCGTCGACGACCTGCGCGTGACGATGGTGGGCCATGCCACGCTGCTGATCCAGACGGCCGGGATCAACATCCTGACCGATCCGCATTGGTCCGAGCGCGCCTCGCCGGTGCAGTTCGCGGGGCCGAAGCGGGTGACGCAGCCGGGCATCGCCTTCGACGACCTGCCGAAGATCGACCTCGTGCTGCTGTCGCACAACCACTACGACCACCTCGACACGATCACGTTGCGCCGCCTGCAGGCCGCGCATACGCCGCAGGTCATCACGCCGCTCGGCAACGACACGTTGCTGCGCCGGCTTGTGCCCGGCATCCGGGTCAGCGCGCATGACTGGGGCGCGGCGGTACCCACCGGGCCGCTGACGGTACACCTCGACCCCTGCCACCACTGGTCGGCGCGGGGCACCCGCGACCGGGCCATGGCGCTTTGGGCCTCGATGACCATCGAGGGGCCGGCGGGACGGATACTGTTCATCGGCGACACCGGTTTCGACCGGGGCCGCCCCTACGAGGTGGTGCGCCGTCACGGGCCGCTGCGCCTTGCGATCCTGCCGGTCGGCGCCTACGAGCCGCGCTGGTTCATGTCGCCCCAGCACCAGGACCCGGCCGAGGCGGTCGAGGGTTTCCTGCGCTGCGGCGCCGAGGCGGCGATCGGCCACCACTGGGGCACCTTCCAGCTCACGAACGAGGAACGCGAGGCGCCGCCCCAGGCGCTGGCGGCGGCACTGGCGGCGCGCGGCATCGCGCCGGAACGATTCCGGGCGCTGCACGCGGGAGAAGTCTGGAACCCGGCGGGGCAGGGCGCGGCGGGGTGAACCCCGCCCTACATCAGCTCTCGCTGAGCGCGACCTTCATGTCCTTGACCTGGTAGATCACCTCGCCATCGGCCTCGACGATGCCGTCGGCCACGCCCATGGTCAGCCGGCGCGTCTGGATCGCCTTGGTGAAATCCACCTTGTAGGTCAGCATCTTGCGGTCGGGCCGCACCATGCCGGTCAGTTTCACCTCGCCCACGCCCAGTGCATAGCCGCGGCCGGTCCAGCCACGCCAGCCGAGGTTGAAGCCGGTCAGCTGCCACAGACCGTCGAGGCCCAGGCAGCCTGGCATGATCGGGTTGCCGGGGAAGTGGCAGGAGAAGAACCACAGGTCGGGGTTGATGTCGAACTCGGCCACCACATGGCCCTTGCCGTGCAGGCCGCCGTCGCCGCTGATCTCGGTGATCCGGTCCATCATCAACATCGGCGGCTCGGGAAGCTGCGCGTTGCCCGGCCCGAACAACTCGCCGCGTGCGCATTTCAGAAGCGCTTCCTTGTCGAAGCTGGTGGGGTATCCGGCCATCTGCGCGCGTCTCCTGCCCTTGATCGCGTTGATATCGAACCGATCTAGCACCCGCGGGACCGGTCCTGCAAGGCCACGCTGGACGGGCCGGATTCCGGCCCGGGCGGAATTGCAAATGAATATCAATTGAATCCGGGTACCATCCGGCCCTATATTAACCCGCAAGTAATACGCGAGAGCCAAGGCATGACGGCCAAACCAAGCAAATTCGCCACCGACTGGCTGGGCAAGGCCGGCCTGCGCCCGACGCGTCAGCGCCTGGCGCTGGCGGAATTGCTGGTCGGCGATGGCCAGCACCGCCACGTCACCGCCGAGAGCCTGTTCGAAGCCGCCCGCGCCCGCCGCGCGCCGGTGTCGCTCGCCACCGTCTACAACACGCTGCGCGCCTTCTGCGAGGCCGGGCTGATGCAGGAAGTCACCGTCGACGGCTCGCGCAGCTACTTCGACACCAACACCCGCCAGCACCCGCATTTCTTCTGGGAGGACGACGGCCAGCTGACCGACGCGCCCTCCGACCAGCTGGTGATCTCGCGGTTCCCCGACGCCCCCGAGGGCGCCGAGATCGCCTCGGTCGAGGTGGTCATCCGCCTGCGCCGCCGTAAGGACTGAGCGCGCTCAGACCCCGTAGCGCTCGGCGGTGATGCCCTCGAGCGAGATCTCCGGCTTCTTGCCCAGCACCACGTCCGCCACCGCCCGGCCCGAGCCGCAGGCCATGGTCCAGCCGAGCGTGCCGTGCCCGGTGTTCAGGAACAGGTTCGCATAGCGCGACGGCCCCAGCACCGGGGTGCCGTCCGGCGTCATCGGGCGCAGGCCGGTCCAGCCCTCGGCCCTGAACACATCGCCGCCCTTGGGGAAGAGGTCCGAGATCACGTAGCGCACGGTATCGGTCGCATGTGGCCCCAGCCGCCCGGAATAGCCGGCGATCTCGGCGGTGCCTGCCACGCGGATGCGGTCGCCCAGCCGGGTCACCGCCACCTTGTGCGTCTCGTCCATGATCGTCGACTGCGGCGCCATCGCGTCATCGGTCACCGGCAGCGTGACCGAGTAGCCCTTGACCGGGTAGACCGGCAGACGGATCCCGATCGGGTTCAGCACTTTCGGCCCGAAGCTGCCCAGCGCGCAGACATAGGCATCGCCGGTGATCCGCCCGGCGATCTCGGTATCGACGCCCACAACCTTGTTGTTCTCGACCGCGATGGAGCGGATCGACTGGCCATACTGGAACTCGACCCCCATCTCGGCACAGCGCTCGGCCAGCGCCACGGTGAACATCCGGCAATCGCCGGTGCGGTCGGCGGTCAGCCGCAGCCCGCCGACGAACTTGTCGCGCACCGCCGCCAGCGCCGGCTCCACCGCGATGCAGCCCTCGGGGTCGAGCACCTCGTAGGGGCTGTCGTATTCCGCGAGGATCTCCTGGTCGGCCTTCGAGCCCTTCAGCTGCTTCTCGGTGCGGAACAGCTGCAGCGTGCCCTGCGCGCGGCCGTCGTATTCGATCCCTGTCTCGGCGATCAGGTCGGGCATCACGTCGCGCGAATAGTTCGAGACCCGCACCATCCGGCTCTTGTTGACGCGATAAGCCTCGTCGTTGCAGTTGCGCAGCATCTGCCAGCCCCAGGCCCACATGGTCGGGCTGATCAGCGGCCAGATGAACAGCGGCCGGCGTTTCATGAACAGCCATTTCACCGCCTTCATCGGGATGCCCGGCGCCGCCCAGGGCGAGGTCATGCCGTAGGACAGTTCGCCCGCGTTGGCATAGCTGGTCTCCAGTCCCGGCCCGAGCTGGCGGTCGAGCACGGTGACCTCGGCCCCCTGCCGCGCCAGGTAATAGGCGGTGGTCACGCCGATCACCCCGGCTCCCATCACGACGACTTTCATGCGACTTTTCCCTGTCCCGCGTTTTGGGTCAGCATGGCGCGGGGCCACAGACAACTCAAGCGGGGCGACATGCCCGGGCTGCAATCCGGTTATGTTCAACGCGCAAGGAGTCGATTACCAAGGCAGCAGAACGCACCGAACCGGAGGCCGACCCATGCCGCACCCCCTCGTCACCCCCGCCGATATCGAGGCCTACCAGCGCGACGGCGTCGTGCTGATCCGCGGCCTCTTTGCCGACCACGTCGAGGCCCTGCGCGAGGGCATCGCCCAGAACATGGCCGAACCCGGCCCCTATGCCTCCGAAAACAAGCGCGCCGGCGAGAGCGGCCGCTTCTTCGACGACTACTGCAACTGGGACCGCATCCCCGCCTTCGAAAAGGTGATCCGCGAAAGCCCCGCCGCCGAGGTCGCCGCCGATCTGATGGGGTCGCAGCATGTCCAGCTGTTCCACGACCACGTGCTGGTCAAGGAGCCCGGCACCTCGATGGCCACGCCCTGGCACCAGGACAGCCCCTACTACTTCGTCTCGGGCCGCCAGACCGTCAGCTTCTGGGCCCCGCTCGACCCGGTGCGCGAGGCGACGCTGCGCTGCGTCGCTGGCTCGCACCGCTGGGAGAAGGAGGTGCTGCCGACGCGCTGGGCCGCCGAGACTCCCTTCTTCGAGGGGATCGAGGACTACATGCCGGTGCCCGACCCCGAGAAGGAAGGCATGACCATTGTCGAATACGAGATGCAGCCCGGTGACGCCGTAGCCTTCGACTACCGCACCCTGCATGGCGCGCGCGGCAATACCTCGGCCAACCGCCGCCGCGCCTTCTCGCTGAGACTGGTGGGCGACGATGCGCGCTATGTCGAACGGCCGGGCCGCACCTCGCCGCCCTATCCGGGGCATGGCATGGTGGCGGGCCAGCGGCTGCGCGAGGACTGGTTCCCGATGCTCCGCTGACGCCGGGAGGCGAATCCCTTCAGGGAATTTCGCCCGGCCCCGCCGTCACGCTCAGAACCACTGCCCCGGTTCCATCAGCCCGAGGTCGAGCAGC
Source organism: Seohaeicola zhoushanensis (assembly GCF_014656415.1). Lineage (GTDB taxonomy): Bacteria > Pseudomonadota > Alphaproteobacteria > Rhodobacterales > Rhodobacteraceae > Seohaeicola_A > Seohaeicola_A zhoushanensis. Next base: position 543,403 of record NZ_BNCJ01000001.1, read on the forward strand.
TGGCGCGAGTGCCACTCGAAGGGCGTCGAGTTGTGCCAGCGGAAACTGCGGATGTCGAAGGTCGACCCCGGGTTGCGCTTCAGCGCCTTTGCCGTGCGGAAGGAACAGATTGCCGCCGTCAGGTTGTGGTGCCAGGGGCAGGCGTAGGTGTTGAATTCCTGGTCGTTGAAGGTGTGGTCGCCCAGCAGCCGCAGGCCGGGGCGCGCCCGGAACAGCGAGATCCGGTCGATCTTGCGGCTGCCCTTGGGGATATGCTCCTCGAACCTCCAGCGCAGCCCGCCGAAGAAGTCGAGCTGTCGGTCGCGCGCCTTGCCGGTGGCTGGATCCCGCCGCGCCAGCGCGTAGTAACCCGACCGGTCGAGATGCGCGCGGTCGAGCGAAACGGCCGAGGGGCAGGCGCCCAGGTCGTCGGCGTAAAGGTCGATCACATAGGTCAGCATCGCCTCGCGCCGTTCTTCGGCGTGAAAGGCCAGCATCTCGCCCACGGTGCGGTTTTCGCAGAAAGGAAAGAACAGGTATTCCGCGTTGTAGCAGTAATAGAGCCAGGCCCCCGGCGCCGCCTCGATCACCCGGTTCACTGCCTCGAACAGCGCATCGGGCTGCGTCGTTTCGAAGCTGATCCGCTGCACCCTCTTCGCCACATCCTCGGCCAGCGCAAAGGCGTCGGGCATCAGCGCCAGCACGCTGCGAAAGCCGCAGTCGAGGTGGTGGCGCAGCGTGGTCTCAACCTCGACCTCGTCCTCGACGAAGACCAGCGCCACCGGCCCCTTGGCCAGCGCCCCCGCTTGGCCCGCGAGGAAGGCGTCGAGAGAAGGATGCGGCTGGCTCAACGGTCTGTCCCGGCTGCGGCTGGATATCTTCGCCAGATTCGGTTAATTGCGCCTGTATTGCAAGGCGCGAGCCGCCCCCGCCGACCGCAGGAGATCCCGCACCCATGACCGCCCGCAAGAAGCTGTTCCTCAAAACCTATGGGTGCCAGATGAACGTCTACGACAGCGAGCGCATGGCCGAATCCCTGAAGGACTACGACCAGACCGACCGTGCCGACGAGGCCGACCTGATCCTGCTCAACACCTGCCATATCCGCGAGAAGGCGGCGGAGAAGGTCTATTCCGAGCTGGGCCGCCTGCGCGATCTGAAAGAGGCGAAACCCGATCTCAAGATCGGCGTTGCCGGCTGCGTCGCCCAGGCCGAGGGCGCCGAGATCATGCGCCGCCAGCCGCTGGTCGATCTGGTTGTCGGCCCGCAGAGCTATCACCGCCTGCCCGAGCTGGAGGCGCAGACGCGCGCCGGGGCGCGGGCGCTCGACACCGATTTCCCCGAGGAAGACAAGTTCGACCACCTGAACCGCCGGCCCCGCGCCGCGCGCGGGCCGACCGCCTTCCTCACCGTGCAGGAAGGCTGCGACAAGTTCTGCGCCTTCTGCGTCGTGCCCTATACCCGGGGCGCCGAGGTCTCGCGCCCCGCTGCGCGCATCCTCGACGAGGCCCGCGACCTGGTCGACCGGGGCGTTCGCGAACTCACCCTGCTGGGCCAGAACGTCAACGCCTATCACGGCGCGGGCGAGGGCGGCGACTGGTCGCTGGCCCGGCTGATCCGCGAACTGGCGAAGATCGACGGCCTGGCCCGCATCCGCTTCACCACCTCGCATCCCAACGACATGGCCGACGACCTGATCGCCGCCTTCGGCGAGGAGCCGAAGCTGATGCCCTACCTGCACCTGCCGGTGCAGTCCGGATCGGACCGCATCCTCAAGCGGATGAACCGGGGCCATACCGCCGAACAGTATATCCGCCTGATCGAACGCATCCGCGCCGCCCGCCCCGATATCCTGATGTCGGGCGATTTCATCGCCGGCTTCCCGGAAGAGACCGAGGAGGATGTGCAGGCCACGCTCGACCTGATCGAGGCGGTCGATTACGGCTTTGCCTTCACCTTCAAGTATTCGCCCCGTCCCGGCACCCCCGCCGCCGAGCGCGCGCAGATGTCCGAGGCCGAGAAGGACGACCGCCTTTACCGCATCCAGGCGCTGATCGCCCGCCAGCAGCGCGCCGCGCAGGACAGCATGGTCGGCCGCGAGGTCGGCGTGCTGTTCGAGAAGCCGGGCAAGTTCGCCGGCCAGATGACCGGCAAGTCCGACTATCTCCACGCGGTCCACGTCAACGCCGAGGGCATCGCTCCCGGCGACCTGCGCCGTGTCCGCATCACGGGTTCCGGCACCAACTCGCTCTCGGGCGACCTCATCGCCTGATTGCCGGTCTGGCCGACGCGCCGCTCCGGCGGGCGATTCGTGCCGTTCGTCGTCGAATTACGGCGAGAATATGGCATCCGAAAGGCGCGATTTTGGCGCAACCGCGCTGAAATCGTGTCATTAATTCCCAGCCGTCGACAATGGCCCAAAAATCTTGGTCATTTGCCCGGATCGGTCGTACCATGTCCGGCAGAACTCGGCAGAGCCCCAAGATCCGCCTGCCAGCGGAAGGCACTGCCGCGGAATGCTGCTTTCGTTTTCTGGGGTATTGTTATGAAACATCTGGCTATCGCACTTGCGGCACTCGCCGGTTTCGCCTCGCCGGCCATCGCCGGGGGCGGCGGCTCCAAGGCCGAACCGCCGGTCATCTACGTGAGCTGCTTCCGCGGCCCGTGGAAGGAAGTGATCTGGGACCGCGCCAATCCGGTGTTCATCGACAGCCTGATCAAGGTCGGCTACGACTATCCCAGCGCCCATGCCATCGGCGAGCGGATCTGCCGCGACGCCTCGCTGGTCGACAACCCCGAGGGCATGAAGGCCGAGATGATCCGCGTCTTCAACGAGTCGCCCAAGTATCACAACCCGCGGCTGCGCGCGCGCAGCTACTGAGCGCCGCCATGCGGGCCGTCATCGGCCCGCATCCTGCCGCGCTGAGGTCGCTCCGGCCAAAATTCGCTCCCTTATCCGCCTTCCTGCCAGCTAGCGCTTGCACCTGCGGCCTTTACTTGGCACGATTCAGACAGTGACTGAGTACAGGAGAGCGGATTGGCCATTGGCGCCTTGACCCCCCCGAAGCCGCAGCCCTCTGCGGAGGTGCAACTCGAGTTCCCCGACAATCGCCTGTTGATCGACCTCTGCGGCGAATACGACCGCAACCTGGCCGACATCGAGACCAAGCTCTCCGTGCAGATCGTGCGGCGGGGCAACGTCCTCGTGATCCACGGCGAAGAGGCCTCGCGCGACCAGGCCGCCCAGATCCTGCGCGCGCTCTATGCCCGCCTCGAATCCGGCCGCAGCCTCGAAAGCGGCGACATCGACCGCGAATTCCGCATGGGCTCGGTGGCCGAGGCCGACGAACCTGGCAGCCAGCTCGAGATGTTCCGCGGCGGCAAATACGAGATCAAGACCCGCAAGAAATCCGTCGAACCCCGGACCGAGGCGCAGAAGGCCTATGTCAAGGCGCTGTTCGACCACGAGCTGGCCTTCGGCATCGGCCCGGCGGGCACCGGCAAGACCTATCTCGCGGTGGCGGTCGGCGTGACCATGTTCATCTCGGGCGAGGTCGACAAGATCATCCTGTCCCGCCCGGCGGTCGAGGCCGGCGAGAAGCTCGGCTACCTGCCCGGCGACATGAAGGACAAGGTCGATCCCTACATGCAGCCGCTCTACGACGCGCTGAACGATTTCCTGCCCGGCAAGCAGTTGGCCAAGCTGATAGAGGAAAAGCGCATCGAGATCGCGCCGCTCGCCTTCATGCGCGGGCGCACCCTGTCGAACGCCTTCGTGGTGCTAGACGAGGCGCAGAACGCCACCCAGATGCAGATGAAGATGTTCCTTACCCGCCTGGGCGAGGGCAGCCGCATGGTCATCACCGGCGACCGCACCCAGATCGACCTTCCCAAGAACGTCGACTCGGGCCTTGCCGACGCCGAGCGCCTGCTGAAGTCGATCCCCAAGATCAGCTTCAACTACTTCACCTCCAAGGACGTGGTGCGCCACCCGCTGGTCGCCGCGATCATCGAGGCCTACGAGGCCGACAGCGGACGGACCTAGCGCAAGTGATCGACATCGTTACCGACGACGACCGCTGGGCGGCCTTTGGCCTCCCGGCGGTCGTCGAACGCGCGACCGAGGCCACGCTCGCCCATCTCGGGCTCGACCCGGAGGTCTGCGAGATCGCGCTGCTGGCCTGCGACGACGCGCGCATCGCCGTGCTGAACGCCGACTATCGCGGCAAGGCCAAGCCGACCAACGTGCTGAGCTGGCCTGCCGAGGATCTCGGCCCCGACGACCCCGGCGGTGACCCGCTGCCGCCCGAGGCCGATCCCGACGGCACCATCCCGCTCGGCGACATCGCGCTGGCCTGGGAAACCTGCATCCGCGAGGCCGAGGAACAGGGCAAGCCGCCCAGCGATCATGTGACGCATCTGATCGTGCATGGCACGCTGCACCTGCTCGGATATGATCACGAAACCGAGGCCGATGCCGCGTTGATGGAAGGCCTCGAAAAAACTATACTTGGCAAAATGGGTCTGCCGGACCCATATGCTATTTCTGATGGGCCCTGACGGGTCGTTTTGGACGAAGGATTGATGGGAGATTCAGACGGCAGTTCTAGCGCCGCGCAACCGCGCGCGCTCGACGAACAGGGTCTTGCCGAAGACCCCCCCGAGCAAACGGAAGAACGGTCCGGATTTTTCGGCCGCATCCTCGAAGCGCTCTCGCCCAGCGAGGACGAGCCGGACGAAGCCCCGCGTGGCCGCCTGACGGCCGAACCGCTCAAGGGCATGATGAACCTGCGCCGGATGCGGGTCGAGGACGTGGCCATCCCCACTGCCGACATTGTCGCCGTGGCCAACAGCGTGACAAAGGACGAACTCGTGCGTGTCTTCCGCGAAAGCGGGATGAGCCGGGTGCCGGTCTACGAGGGCACGCTGGATACGCCGCTCGGCTTCATCCACCTCAAGGATTTCGCCCTGACCCACGGCTTCAACGGCGGGTCGACCCCCTTCGACGTCGCGGCGCTGCTGCGACCGCTGCTTTTCGTGCCGCCGTCCATGCCGCTGGGCGTGCTGCTGGCGAAGATGCAGACCGAACGCCGCCACATGGCGCTGGTGATCGACGAATACGGCGGGGTCGACGGGCTGGTGACCATCGAGGACCTGATCGAACAGGTCGTCGGCGAGATCGAGGACGAACACGACACCGACGAGGACCAGACCTGGGTCAAGGAAAAACCGGGCCAGTATATCGCGCTGGCCAAGACCCCGCTGGAAGAGTTCGAGGCCGAGATCGGCCAGTCGCTCACCGCGCATGACGAGGTGGACGAGGAAGAGATCGACACGCTGGGTGGGCTGGTCTTCATGCTCTCGGGCCGGGTGCCGGCGCGGGGCGAGGTGGTGACGCACCCCGACGGCCCCGAGTTCGAGGTAATCGACGCCGACCCCCGCCGCATCAAGCGGTTGCGGGTACGCCTGCCGCAGAAGGCGGAATGAGCCCAGCGGCGTCCTGGCCGCTCTGGCTGCGGCTGGGGCTCGCCGCCCTGTGCGGGGTCGCCGCGGCCTATGGCCTGGCGCCTTGGGGGTTCTGGTGGGTCTCGGTCGCCGGTCTGGCGGTGCTGCCGCTGCTGCTGAACGGCTCGGACCGGCCCCGCGACGCGGCGCTGGTCGGCTGGGTCTTCGGCACCGCCTGGTTCGCCCGCGCGCTGACGTGGATCGTCGAGCCCTTCTTCGTCGATGCCGCCCGCGATGGCTGGATGGCCCCTTTCGCCGTGACCTTCATGTGCGGCGGTCTGGCCCTGTTCTGGGGCGCGGCCTTCTGGGCCGCCACCCGGATGGCGCGGGCCGGGGCGGGCCGCGTGGCCGCGCTTGTCGTGACCTGGACCGCCGCCGAAGCGTTGCGCGCCTATGTCTTTACCGGCTTTCCCTGGGCCGCGCCCGGTCAGGTCTGGATCGACACGCCGCTTGCCGCCCTGCTGGCCTGGACCGGCCCCATCGGGCTGAACCTCGCCACGCTGGCGGCGGTCCTGCCGCTGGGCCTGCTGCCCCTCCTGCGCCTGCCGCGCGCGGGGCTGGCGCTGCTGCCCGCGCTCGCGGCGCTCGGCCTTGCGCTGGGCGCGCATGTCACGCTGCCCGAGGTCGCCACCACCGGCCGCACCGTGCGCATCATCCAGCCCAACATCCCCCAGGACGAGAAATGGGATCGCGACCGCATCGCCGCCCATTTCCAGCGCCAGGTCGGCTATACCGCCGCCGAGCCGCGCCCCGACCTGGTGGTCTGGCCCGAAACCGCCGTGCCCGCGCTGCTTGACGAGGCGGGGCAGGCGCTCGAGATGATCGCGCTGGCTGCACGCGGGGCCGAGGTGGCAACCGGCATCCAGCGCTGGGAGGACGGCCGCTGGTACAACTCGCTGATCCGTCTCGACGGCACCGGCGCGCTGGCCGGGATCTACGACAAGCACCACCTGGTGCCCTTCGGCGAATACATCCCGCTCTCGGGCCTGGCGAAACGCGCCGGCATCACCGGCCTCGCGGTCCGCTTCGGCGACGGTTTCAGCGCTGGTCCCGGCCCGCAGCTGCTCGACTTCGGCCCGCTTGGCCGCGCGGTGCCGCTGATCTGCTACGAGGCGGTCTTCGCCCGCGATGCCGGCAACGTGCCGGGCCGCGCCGATTTCCTGCTGCAGGTCACCAACGACGCCTGGTTCGGCACCCGCTCCGGCCCCTACCAGCACCTCGCCCAGGCCCGGATGCGCGCGATCGAGCAGGGCCTGCCGCTGGTGCGCTCGGCCAATACCGGCATCTCCGCCCTTGTCGACCCGCGCGGCCGCGTGGTCGACAGCCTTCCGCTTGGCGCCGGCGGCTTCATCGACGTCGCCATGCCCGCCCCCTTCGCACCGACACTCTATTCCCGCCTCGGCGACAGGCCGTTCCTGCTGCTGCTCGGCCTGCTCCTCCTGGCGCTCTACCTCCGCCGCCGCACGCGTTCTGTCATTGACCCTGCGGCCCCACACGCGTAACCCGTTACAAGCGCGTCACAACGGCTTCCTGGCGTGGCGCGATATTCATCAATGGAGCACTTTATGGCCCGCACCAAGTTCGTCTTCACCTCGGAATCCGTCTCCGAGGGCCACCCCGACAAGGTCTGCGACCGGATTTCCGACGCCGTTCTCGACGCCTTCCTCTCCGAGGACCCGCATTCCCGCGTCGCCTGCGAGACCTTTGCCACCACCGACCGCGTGGTGATCGGCGGCGAGGTGCGCGGCCCCGGCAGCGTCATCGAACGCGTCGAGGAGATCGCGCGCGAATGCGTCCGCGACATCGGCTATGAACAGAAGGGCTTCCACTGGGCCAATCTGAAGGTCGACAACTACCTGCACGCGCAGTCCGCCGACATTGCCCAGGGCGTCGATGCCTCGGGCAACAAGGACGAGGGTGCAGGCGACCAGGGCATCATGTTCGGCTACGCCACGACCGAGACCGCCGAGCTGATGCCGGCGCCGATCCAGTATGCCCACAAGATCCTCCGCCGCCTGGCCGAGGTCCGCAAGTCTGGCGAAGAGCCGCGCCTCGGCCCCGACGCCAAGTCGCAGCTGTCGATCCGCTACGAGAACGGCCAGCCCGTCGCCGTCACCTCGATCGTGCTCTCGACCCAGCACCTCGATGCGTCGATGACCTCGGGCGACGTGCGCGACGTGGTCGAGCCCTACATCCGCGAAGTTCTGCCGATGGGCTGGATCACCCCGGAGACCGTCTGGCACGTGAACCCCACCGGCAAGTTCGTGATCGGCGGCCCTGATGGTGACGCCGGCCTCACCGGCCGCAAGATCATCGTCGACACCTACGGCGGTGCAGCCCCCCACGGCGGCGGCGCCTTCTCGGGCAAGGATCCGACCAAGGTCGACCGTTCCGCCGCCTATGCCGCGCGCTACCTCGCCAAGAACGTGGTCGCCGCCGGCATGGCCGAGAAATGCACGCTGCAGCTCTCCTATGCAATCGGCGTGAGCCAGCCGCTCTCGATCTACGTCGATACCCACGGCACTGGCGAGGTCTCGCCCGAGGAGATCGAGCGCGCCGTCGGCCAGGTCATGGACCTTTCGCCGCGCGGGATCCGCGAACACCTGCACCTGAACCGCCCGATCTACCAGCGCACGGCGGCCTATGGCCACTTCGGCCGGACGCCGGACGAAGAGGGCGGCTTCAGCTGGGAAAAGACCGACCTGGTCGAAGCGCTGAAACGCGCGGTCTGATCCTGGCGGTTATGCGGTCGCTTCTGACGGTCCTGGCCCTTCTGGTGGCTGCGCCCCTGCTGGCGCAGCCCTCGGGCGGCAAGTTCCGCCTCGACGGTGCGACCCTGGTCTACGACACCGAAGCGCCCGGACCCGAGGAAAGCGGCGGCATCGTCTCTGAAGACGTTGCCGTCCTGCTGCAACTGCTGCGCGCCAATCCGGGCATCACCACGTTGCGGCTCAATTCCTCCGGGGGCGAGGTCTATGCCGCCGCCCAGATCAAGGACATCGTGATCGACTTCGAGCTCGATACCGAGGTCCACGGCGATTGCGACAGCTCCTGCGTGACCATCCTGCTGGGCGGCACGAAACGCGCCATGTCGCGCGGTTCGCGCATCGGCTTCCACCAGGTCTACTGGTCGGCCGAGAACATCGCCTCGTACTACGAGACCGAGCGCGAGATGCAGGGCTGGAACACGCCCTTCGACTTTGCGTCGTGGATGTATCTCGACACCCAGGCCGAGGTCTATGCCAACCTCCGCTTCCTGATCTCGCGCGGGGTCGATCCGGCCTTTGCCATAGAGACGATCCGCGACCCTCAGTCCGAGGTCTGGCGCCCCAGCCGCGCCGAGCTGCTGGCCGGGGGCGTTCTTACCGAGTGATCACTGCGGGTTGGGCCGGAACTCGACCTTGGCCTCGGTTACGCCCGAGGCCGCGCTGAGCCGCGCGCCGATGTCGGCCACCAGCTTGCGCATGGCCGAGTTCTCGCGCAGGAAGAACAGCCGGGCCGAGGGCAGGCCGCGTCCTTCGGCCACCACCAGAAGGGCGGCCACCAGGATCCGGCCAAGCGCCGCGTGGCGCCATTCCTGCTCCACCGTCACCGCGATCTCGCCGCCGCCTTCGCCGCCCTCGGGCACCAGTTCTCCGGCGCCGCGCAGCTCGCCCTCGACAAATGCGCCGACGATGAAGGCGTCCTTCCAGTTGATGCGTTCGCAATAGGTCTGGATCGCCTCGTCGCCCATCTGGTGGAAGAAGCGCGTGCGCCGGTCATCCGGCGAGAGCCGCCGCAGGTGCTCGGCCAGCAGGTGCTGATCGCCGCGCCCCAGGGTGCGCAGGACGATGGACACCCCCGAAGGATGATTGACCGCGACACCGCCGCGGGTCTTGCGGAACAGCGAATTGCGGGAAAATCCGAACATCTTGCCAACCTCGTGACCGCAGACCTCTTGCGCGACGTCCTTGCCGGCAATGCTGCGTTGCGGCGTAGATAAACTGACCGGCGGGGGTTTCAAGCCGGTTCGTTAACGGACGTACCGTCAATTCGGCCGGATCCCGCCCTTGCCGCAGCCGCGCCAAGCCGCTAGGACAGCGCCGCTCCCAAGAAAGCCGAAGGCCGCCCGACGCCATGACCGATGACAAGCCCGAAGACTCGCCCGCCGACCGCCCGTTCCGCAACTTCTACGGCCGCACCCGGGGCAAGACCCTGAAAGCCAGCCAGCGTGTCTACCTGTCCGAGGATCTGGCGCCGCTCTCGCCCGGTGCGGTGAGCTGGGAAGAGAATCCCGACCGCATCCCGCTCGACCTCGGCGCCCGTTTCGGTGGCCGTCCGGTCTGGCTCGAGATCGGCTTCGGCGGCGGCGAGCACATGGTGCACCAGGCCGCGAGCAACCCCGATGTCGGCATCATCGGGGCCGAGCCCTTCATCAACGGCGTGGCCATGCTGCTGGGCAAGATCCGCGCCGCCGGGGTGAGCAACCTTGCGGTGCATCCGAACGACGTGCGCGATCTCTTCGACGTGCTGCCCGAGGCGAGCATCGACCGTGCCTTCCTGCTCTACCCCGATCCCTGGCCCAAGAAGCGCCACCACCGCCGCCGCTTCGTCAATCCGGGCTACCTCGAACCGCTGGCGCGGGTGCTGCGCCCCGGCGCGATCTTCCGGGTGGCGACGGATATTCCCGACTATGTCCGTCAGACGCTCGAAGAGGTGCCGAAGGCCGGTTTCGAATGGCTTGCCGAAAGCCCCGAGGACTGGCGCAAACCCTGGTCCGACTGGATCTCGACCCGCTACGAACAGAAGGCACTGCGCGAGGGCCGGGTGCCGCACTACCTGACCTTCCGCCGCCTCTAGGCCTGCCCCAACGCGGGGACGGAGGGGCCCGATTCCGGTGTCCCGGAAAGTCACTTCCAAAAATATACGCAAAATCAGATGCTTGACCCCCCGTCCCAGCTGGGACACTTGATGAAGAGGGGAGCGGCGGGCTGAACCCCGCCGCCCGCAGCGCTCACCCGTCCTTGCGGATCGCCTCGTTTTTCGGGTCGTAGGGGCTGTCCTCGACGATCTCGGCCTCCCACAGCCGGTTCAGCATCTTCACCTTCAGCTTCTTGCCCACGACCGCGACCTCGGGTGTGACGTAGCCCATCCCGATCGACTTGCCGAAGACCACCGAATAGCCCCCCGAGGTGAGACGCCCCACCCGGGTCTCGCCGTCATAGAGCGCCTCGCGGCCCCAGGGGTCGGCATCCGCGGGCCCGTCGATCAGCAGGGTCACGCACTTGCTGCGGATCCCCTTCGCCTCCATCGCGGCCTTGCCGTTGAACTCCTTCGCCAGGTCGACGAAACGCGGCAGGTCGGCCTCCAGCGGGGTCGCGTCGCGGCCCAGCTCGGTCCCGAAGGCGCGATAGCTCTTCTCCTGCCGCAGCCAGTTCTGCGCCCGCGCGCCCACCAGCTTCAGCCCGTATTTCTCGCCGGCCTCCATCAGTCGGTCCCAGAGGTGGGCCTGCATCTCGATCGGGTGGTGCAGCTCCCAGCCCAGTTCGCCGGTATAGGCCACCCGGATCGCGGTGACCGGCACCATGCCCAGCTCGATCTCCCGCGCCGAGAGCCAGGGGAACCGCTTGTTCGACAGCGCCGTCTCGGGCGCGGCGTCGCGGATCAGCTCCTTGAGCAGGTCGCGCGACTTCGGCCCGGCCACCGCGAAGACCCCGTATTGCGTGGTCACGTCCTGGATCACGACAAAGCCGCCGCCCGCCTTCATGTGATCTTCGGCGGCCTTGGTCAGGAAGTCGGCGTCATAGGCGGTCCAGGCGCCGGCCGAGACGAGGTAGTAGTCGTCCTCGCCCTTGCGCACGATGGTGTATTCCGTCCGCGTCGTCCCCGCCGAGGTCAGCGCGTAGGTCAGGTTGATCCGCCCGACCTTGGGCAGCTTGTTGCAGGTGAAGTGGTCGAGGAAGGCGGTTGCGCCCGGCCCGTAGACGCGGTGCTTGGTGAAGGCGGTGGCGTCGATCAGGCCGACACCCTCGCGGATCGCCTTCGCCTCGTCCACGGCATATTGCCACCAGCCGCCGCGCCGGAAGCTGCGGGCCGCGTGATCGTCGAAGCCCTGCGGCGCATAGTAGTTGGGCCGCTCCCAGCCGTTCACCTGACCGAACTGCGCGCCGAGCGCCTTCTGGCGGTCATAGACCGGCGCGGTGCGCAGCGGGCGGCAGGCTTCGCGTTCCTCGTCCGGGTGGTGCAGGATGAAGACGTGGGCGTAGCACTCCTCGTTCTTCCGCGCCGCGTATTCGGTCGTCACCCACGAGCCGTAGCGCTTGGGGTCGAGGCTGGCCATGTCGATCTCGGCCTCGCCCTCGATCATCTGCTGGGCGAGGTAATAGCCTGTGCCGCCGGCGGCGGTGATGCCGAAGGAGAAACCTTCGGCGAGCCACATGTTGCGCAGCCCCGGCGCCGGGCCGACCAGCGGGTTGCCGTCGGGCGTATAGCAGATCGGGCCATTGAAATCGTCCTTGAGGCCGACATGTTCCGAGGTCGGGATCCGGTGGATCATCGACATGTATTCCTCTTCGATCCGCTCGAGGTCCAGCGGGAAGAGATCGGCACGGAAGGACTCCGGCACGTCATAGAGGAACCGCGCCGGCGCGCCCTGTTCGTAGGGACCCAGGATCCAGCCACCGCGCTCCTCGCGGACATACCACTTGGCATCGGCATCGCGCAGGACCGGGTGTTGAGGGTTGGTCTTGCGCCATTCCACCAGCGCCGGGTCGGGTTCGGTGACGATATACTGGTGCTCGACCGGGATCGCCGGGATCTTGATGCCCAGCAGGCGCGCCGTGCGCTGGGCGTGGTTGCCGGTGGCGGTGACGACATGTTCGGCGGTGATGACCTGGCGTTCGTCAGAGGGGACGAGGTTGCCGCCCTGCTCGACCATCTTGGTCACGGTGACGCGCCATTCCGAGCCGGTCCACTCGTAGCCGTCGACCTGCCAGCGGCGCTCGATGGTGACGCCGCGCTGGCGGGCGCCCTTGGCCATCGCCATCGTCACGTCGGCCGGGTTGATGTAGCCATCGGTCGGGTGAAAGATCGCGCCCTTGAGGTCCTCGGTGCGCACCAGCGGCCAGCGGTCCTTGATGTCCTTCGGGCTGAGCCATTCGAAGGGCACACCGCAGGTCTCGGCGGTCGAGGCGTAGAGCATGTATTCGTCCATCCGCGCGTCGGTCTGTGCCATGCGCAGGTTGCCGACCACCGAGAAACCGGCGTTCAGCCCGGTCTCGGCTTCGAGCGTCTTGTAGAAGTCGACTGAATACTTGTGGATATGGGTGGTGGCATAGCTCATGTTGAAGAGCGGCAGCAGGCCGGCGGCGTGCCAGGTCGACCCTGAGGTCAGCTCGTCGCGTTCCAGCAGCATCACGTCGTCCCAGCCGCCGCGGGCGAGGTGATAGGCGATGGCCGTGCCGACGGCGCCACCGCCGACGACAAGTGCTTTGACATGGCTCTTCATAAGGGGCGACTCCGTCAGGTTTCCCCCTCTCAATAGCGCCTATGCGAAATGCTTGGGGAGCCCGCCCGACACGTCGCAGCCGGAATGCGACATGGGCAGGTCAGCCGCGGGTCAGTTGCCTGCGCCGCAGAACTTGCCTGCGCCACAATTCGACACCTTGCCGGCCGGACGGTTGACGATCGGGGGCTGATCCTTGGCGTTTGCCACATCGCCGACCGAATCTGTGCCCGCTACGACCTTGCCGAGGACGGTGCGGCCCACGCCTGAAGCGGGCAGGTCTTGTTTCTGACGCCCCGTAGCGGTCTGTCCTTCGTCGGTGGCAGCGGCGTAGGTTTCTGCGCCAAGCCCGATGCGCTTCTTGATGGTGTAGAAATATTCGCCCGGACCAAAGGATCCGTGAGCCAGCCCGCGCTGCTGGGCGAAGTCGATGCCCATAACAATGAGAAACGCAACTGAACAGAAAGACAAAAATGCGAGCTTGCCCAAGGCGCTTACTCCGATAGCTGATAATTTGGCATAATTTGCTCCTGAAACCCGGCAGGAATGCGGCCTGTTTGGTGCAATTCAGCGATAAGTAGTTAATTTGTAATCTATCCGTACGGTTAAATTCGCCGGACGGAACCGTCAAATGCGGGAGACGGTTGGGAAGGTCACCGGGTCAGGCTGCGCGGAGGGCCTGTAAGCCGGATTCTGTTCCCGGCGGTTGCCCGCCGTTCGATGACCATTCCTCTACGGTGCATGTTGCCATGCACCTTTAGCTGCCAACCCGACCCCTCTCGGCGAAAGCGTGCCTAGCGGCGGTATCCCCGAAGGGACCTGTCCCGCGCGGGGGTCCTATTCGGCATTGCTCCCGGTGGGGCTTGCCGTGCCGCCCCTGTTGCCAGGGGCGCGGTGGGCTCTTACCCCACCGTTTCACCCTTACCCCGGCGGACCGGGGCGGTCTGTTCTCTGTGGCGCTTTCCGTCGGGTTTCCCCGCCCGGGCGTTACCCGGCACCGTTGCCTTCCGGAGTCCGGACTTTCCTCGGAGGTTGCCCCCCGCGGCCATCCGGCCCTCCGCGCGGGCATTGCTTTGACAGGCGCAGGGGCGCGGGTCAAGCGGCTGCGACGCGGGCATGTGTGACCTGTTTCACAGACCGGGGCACCCGTTTCGGCCTAGTCTGAGGCGATGGGGTAATACCGGCGCCGGGCTCACTCGCCCGCGCCGCGACTTGCGGGAGACGACCATGACCGACCTCAAAGTCGCCCTGTCGAGGCTGGGCAGGGAGCACGGATACTACAGCCCCAAGGGCGGCCTGCTGGACGATGTGCGCCGCCTGCTCGGCGCCGCGGCCGGGCCCGAGCCGTCGCTGCCCGGAGCGGAACGCGAGGCGCGCCGACTGGCGCGGCTGCTTCGCGCGCGGGCGCGCGCCACCGCCGAGGTCGCCGAAAGCCGGTTCGAGGCGGTCCGGTCCCAGACGACCGAGACCTGGGGCCGCTGGTGGACGGCGCTTGGCGAATACGGCGAGGAGTCGCCGGAGGCGCAGAAGGCGCGCGACGCCTATCTCAGCGCGCTGCTGAACCACGATTGCGAATTGCGCTGCCGGTTGCTGGACTGTGCCTTGCTGATCGCCGAGTCGGGCCGGCAGGAACAGGAACTCGTGCAGATCGCCGAGGCCCAGAGGGCCGCCGAACGCGCTTGCGCCGCGGCGGTGCGGGATACCGGCGGCCCCGGAGCCGCGCGGCTGCTGGCGGGCGTCCAGTCGCTGCGCGCGCCGCTGGCGCGGTTGCAGAAGGCCCACGCGCGCATTGTCGCGCTGGCCCAGGTGGAACAGCGGCGGATCGAGACCATCAAGCGCTCGAACGACAGCTGGATCTCGGACATCCGCGCCAAGAACCTTGGCGATGCCGTGCGGAAGGCGTTGAAGGCGCTGGGTATCGCGGCCTGAGCATGGCGCGGCGCCTCTTTCCTTGGCTGGGGCGAAAGGCTATGCCTCGGCCATGCCAAGGATGAACATTCCGACTCTGCTGACCACTTTGCGCCTGCTGGCCGCGCCCGGCCTCGCGGTGATGTTCCTGTTCTTCGCGCGGCCCTATGCCGACTGGTTCGCCCTGGTGCTGTTCCTTGGCGCGGCGATCACCGACTGGTTCGACGGTTATCTCGCGCGGATGTGGAAGCAGGAAACCCGGATGGGCGCGATGCTTGACCCGATCGCCGACAAGGCGATGGTGGTGATCGCGCTGAGCGTGATCCTCGGCTATTCCTCGATGTCGCCCTGGCTGGTGCTGCCGACCACGATGATCCTGTTCCGCGAGGTCTTCGTCTCGGGCCTGCGCGAATACCTGGGCAATGTCTCGGGCACGCTGAAGGTGACCAAGCTCGCCAAGTGGAAGACGACGGCGCAGATGGTGGCGATCGCGGTGCTGTTCAGCCAGGGGATCTTCGAGCATCATCTCGGCGTCGCCTCGTGGGGGATCGACCCCGAGCAGTTCGACGCGATCCTCACCGGGCGGATGCCCGACCCGCAGGGGCTGCGCTGGACGGCGAAGGCGGTGGAGTGGTCCGGGCGGGCCGGATTGTGGCTGCTCTGGATCGCGGCTGGCCTCACGCTGGTGACGGGCTATGATTACTTCCGCAAGGCGCTGCCGCATCTGAAGGAGGTGCGTTGATGGAGGTTCTGTATTTCGCCTGGGTCCGCGAGCGGATCGGGCTGCCGAGGGAGCGGGTCGAGACCGTTGCCACCACGGTGGCCGGGCTGGTCGAAGAACTGCGGGCGCGCGAGCCGCGCTACGAGGCGGCCTTCGCCGACCTGAAGGCGTTGCGCGTGGCTGTCGATCAGAAGCTGGCCGATTTCGACGCGCCGCTGGCGGGGGTGCGCGAGGTCGCCTTCTTCCCGCCGATGACCGGGGGCTGAGGTGCGGGTGGTGGTGCAGTCCGCGCCCTTCGATCTCGGCGCCGAGGCCGAGGCCTTCGGGCGGGCACCCGGCATCGGTGCCGTCGTGACCTTCTCGGGCGTGGTGCGCGACCTTGGCGACGGGCTGGCGGCGATGGAGATCGAACACTATCCGGGCATGAGCGAGGCAGCGCTGGAGGAGATCGCGCGGGCCGCGGTGGAGCGTTGGTCGCTGGCGGATGTGCTTGTGATCCACCGCTTCGGCAAGCTGGTCCCCGGCGAGCGGATCATGATGGTGGCGACCGCTTCGGCCCATCGCAAGGCGGCCTTCGAGGCGGCGGAATTCCTGATGGACTATCTCAAGTCTCGGGCCCCCTTCTGGAAGAAGGAATACCGGGCCGACGGGTCGGAATGGGTGGCCGCGAAGGGTGACGACGAGGACGCCCTGACCCGCTGGTGAAAGCGTCCCAGCTAGGACGCTATCCAACCAATTGTAATCGTTGTGTATTTTCGGGGAGTGAATCCGGGACACCGGTTTTACCTCGATTCCGGGCCGTGGCGGCGGGGGTGATCCCGCCCTGCGAGGGCCGTTTTCTTTCGGGCGGGCGGCCCCTAGAATCCGCTCTGAGGCAGAAGCAGGAGAAGACAATGCGCAGCAGGATTTTCGCGGCGGTCGTGGTGGCCGGGCTGGGGGCGGTACTTGGCGGCGGCCCGGCTTGGGCGGCGTCGATGGGGCGTTACGAGGTGCATGGCGTCGAGGCGGATGACTTCCTCAAGATGCGCGCCGGGCCGGGGACCGGATACGTGGTGGTGCTCGGCCTGCCGAACGGCACGGTGTTGCAGGTGCAGGAGTGCACCCAGACCGGCAGCACGCGCTGGTGCCGGGTCGCGCTCGACCAGGCACGGGGGATGAAGGGCTGGGTGTCCTGGACCTATCTGCGGAAGCGATGACCGGAGGGGGGCTTGTCGAGGGACACGCGGGAGGGTGCGCAATGAATGCGCACCCTACGGTGAGGCGAAGCTTGCGAGGGAGCGCCCGCCGCGCGGGGGAGGGCGCGAAAGCGCCGGGCGGGCGAAATCCTGCGAGGATTTCGGTTCGTTTTCCTGCGAGGAAAACGGGGCACCTCTCCGCTGGCGCGAATTCCTCGCAGGAATTCGGCCGTTTTCCGCGCCGGAAAACGGTGGCGGCCAGGAGAATGGGTTTTCGCGCCCCGCGCTAGGTGGTTGCACCCCGCTGCCCCGCTGGCCTACACAGGGCAAAGGCAGAAGAGGAGAGCGCTTATGCGCCGCGTCGTCGTTACAGGTCTGGGAATCGTATCCTCCATCGGCAACAACCGGGACGAGGTCATCGCCGCCCTCAAGGCAGGGAAGAGCGGGATCGTGGCCTCGGAGGAAATGGCCGAGCACGGGTTCCGCAGCCGGGTTGCCGGCACGCTCAAGCTCGACGTGACCGAGCATGTCGAGAAGCGGGCGCTGCGCTTCATGGGGCCGGGGGCGGCCTATGCCTATATCGCCATGAACGAGGCGATTGCCGATGCCGGTCTGGACGAGGCCGATATCGTCAACCCGCGCACCGGCCTTGTCGCCGGGTCGGGCGGGCCGTCGACCAGCGCGATCTTCGCCGCGCATCAGACGGTGCTGTCGAGCGGCGCGACCAAGCGGATCGGGCCCTTTGCGGTGCCGAAAGCCATGTCCTCGACAATCTCGGCGAACCTCTCGACCGCCTTCAAGATCAAGGGCATCAACTATTCGATCACCTCGGCCTGTTCGACCTCGCTGCATTGCATCGGCAATGCGGCCGAGCAGATCATGATGGGCAAGCAGGACGTGATGTTCGCCGGCGGCGGTGAGGAGCTGGACTGGACGCTGTCCTGCCTGTTCGATGCGATGGGCGCGATGTCGTCGAAATACAACGACACGCCGGAGAAGGCCTCGCGGGCGTTTGACGCCAACCGCGATGGGTTCGTGATCTCGGGCGGCGGCGGCATCGTCGTGCTGGAGGAGCTGGAGCACGCCAAGGCGCGCGGCGCCAAGATCTATGCCGAGGTGACCGGCTATGCCGCCACCAGCGACGGCCACGACATGGTGGCACCCAGTGGCGAGGGTGGCGAGCGGGCGATGCGGCTGGCGCTGTCGACGCTGCCGCAGGGCCGCAAGGTCGGCTATATCAACGCGCATGGCACCTCGACGCCGGTGGGCGACGTGGGCGAGGTCATGGCGGTGCGCCGGGTCTTCGGCGAGGGCAGCACGCCGCCGATCAGCTCGACCAAGTCGATGACCGGCCACGCGCAGGGCGCGGCCGGCGCGCTGGAGGCGATCTTCAGCCTGCTGATGCTGGATGGCGATTTCATCACCCGCTCGATCAACGTCGAGACGCTGGACCCGGCCTTGAAGCCGGAAGAGATTGCCACCGCCCATGTCGAGAACGCGGGTCTCGACTCTGTGATGACCAATTCCTTCGGCTTCGGCGGCACCAACGGGTCGATGATCCTGTCCAGATATCACGGGTAAAACATGAGCGAGCAACTCAAGGGCAAGCGCGGCCTCATCATGGGGGTGGCCAATGACCGCTCCATCGCCTGGGGGATCGCCAAGGCGATGCACGAGGCGGGGGCCGAGCTGGCCTTTACCTACCAGGGCGAGGCCTTCGGCAGCCGGCTGAAGCCGCTGGCCGAAAGTGTCGGATCGGATTTCATGGTGGATGTCGATGTGACCGACGACGCCTCGCTGGACGCCGCCTTCGCGCAGCTGGGCGAACGCTGGCCGACCATCGACTTCGTGGTTCATGCCATCGCCTTCTCGGACAAGTCCGAACTGACCGGGCGGTTCCTGAACACAACGCGGGCGAACTTCAAGAACTCGATGGATATCTCGGCCTATTCCTTCATCGACGTGGCGCGGCGCGCCTATCCGCTGATGAAGGACAATGGCGGCACGCTGATCACGCTGACCTACCAGGGCTCGCAGCGGGTGGTGCCGAACTACAACGTGATGGGCGTGGCCAAGGCGGCGCTGGAGGCGGCGACGCGCTATCTGGCGAACGACCTCGGCCCCGATCAGATCCGCGTGAACGCGATCAGCCCGGGCCCGATGAAGACGCTGGCCGGCGCGGCCATCGGCGGGGCGCGCAAGACCTACAAGTTCACCGACCAGAACGCGCCGCTGCGCAGCAATGCGACGCTGGAGGCGGTCGGGGGCACGGCGGTCTATCTTGTTTCGGACGCTGGGAAATTCACCACGGGCGAGATCATCCGGGTGGACGGGGGCTTCCACGTCCTGGGGATGCCGCAGCCCGATTTCATCTGATCGGGCGCGACGCTCCGAATAATTCCCAAAGCTCGCCACGCGGCGGCCACAGTCGGGGGCGATACCGGCTGCATGAGCGAGATCGATACATCCATACGCCAGGACATGCCCGACCGTCGCGGCGCTATGCTGAACGGGGTGCTGAGACTGGTTGCCATCGGCGCGATGGCGCTGATCGCGAGTACCCTTCTCAGCAACCCGAGGATCACCGGGTTGCTCTGGGGGAATGCCGTCAGCGCGACGCAGAGCCAGCCCGCGCGCTGAGGCTCCGGCGCGATCGGATCTTTCGCGCCCTGCCGTCCTGTGCAACTCTCCGCGCCGACAAGGGGGAGTGCGATGGCGATCACCACATGTGTCTTCGATGCCTATGGCACGTTGTTCGACGTGGCCGCGGCGGCGCGGCAGGCGGCGGCGGAGCCGGGGTTCGAGAGGCTGCGCGATAGCTGGGCGCAGGTGGCGCGCGACTGGCGGCAGAAGCAGCTGAGCTATTCGTGGCTGCGCGCGGTGGCCGGGGCGCACGCGGATTTCTGGGAGGTGACGCAGGACGGGCTCGACTGGGCGCTGGAGGCGAACGGGCTGGGCGGCGAGGTGGCGTTGCGGCAGCGGCTGCTGGATCTCTACTGGGAGCTGCGGGCCTTTCCCGAGGTGCCGGCGATGCTGAAGACGTTGAAGGCGGGCGGGCTGGCCACGGCGATCCTGTCGAACGGGTCGCCGAGGATGCTGGAGGGGGCGGTCAGCTCGGCCGGGATCGGGGATGTGCTGGACGACGTGCTTTCGGTCGAGAGCGTCGGCGTCTTCAAGCCGGCGCGGGTGGTTTACGACCTTGTGGGCCAGCGGTTCAGCTGCGCGCCGGGCGAGGTGCTGTTCGTTTCGTCCAATGGCTGGGATGCGGCGGCGGGGGCGGGATATGGGTTCTTCACCGCCTGGGTGAACCGGGCGGGAGAGCCGATGGACCGGCTGCCGTGGAAGCCGCACCGGGTGCTGAAGGATCTGACGGGCATTCCGAAGGAGGCAGGACTTTAGATGCAATTCAAGACGTCGGACGGGCTGAGCCTGCATGTCGAGGACGCAGGGAGCGGCAAGGTGTTGCTGTGCCTGCCGGGGCTGACGCGCAACACGCGCGATTTCGATTTCGTCGCGCCGCACCTGGGCGACTACCGGGTGATCCGGATGGATTACCGCGGGCGCGGGCAGTCCGAGCGCGACCCGGAGTTTGCCAATTACAACGTGGTGCGCGAGGCGCGGGACGTGGTCGAGCTGCTGGACCATCTCGGGATTGGGAAGGCCTGCGTGCTGGGCACCTCGCGCGGGGGGCTGGTGGCGATGGCGCTGGCGGCGCTGTTCGGCGACCGGCTGGGCGGTGCGGTGCTGAACGACGTGGGGCCGGTGATCGCGCCCGAGGGCATTGCCTTCATCATGACCTATGTGGGCAAGCGGCCGCCCTACCGGACCTATGACGAGGCGGCGGCGGCGCTGGAGCGGATCTATTCGCGCAGCTTCACCGGGGTATCGCCCGAGGTCTGGCAGCGCATGGCGCGGGTGCAATACGACGAGACGCCGGACGGGCTGGACCTGCGCTATGACCCGAAGCTGCGCGATGCGCTGCTGGCGCAGGCCGAGGCCGGCCCCGCGCCGGATCTCTGGCCCTGGTTCGAGGCGCTGAAGGGCCGCCCGGTGGGCGTGATCCGGGGCGCCAACTCGGACCTGCTGAGCCCCGCGACACTGGCCGAGATGCAGGCCCGTTTCCCCGAGATGATCGTCGAGACCGTGCCGGGGCGCGGCCATGTGCCCTTCCTCGACGAACCTGAATCCTTGCGCGTGATCCGCGCCGTGATGGAGAGAACATGACCTCGATTGCCCTGATCGAAGCCGCCGCCCAGCGGCTGGCCGGCCCCGCGCGGCGCACTCCGCTGCTGTCCTCGCCCTTCCTGGACGAGATCGCCGGGCGGCGGGTTCTGGTGAAGCCGGAGTGCCTGCAGCATACCGGCAGCTTCAAGTTCCGCGGCGGCTGGTCGGCGGTCTCGGCGCTGGACCCGGAGGTGCGGGCGCGTGGCGTCATCGCCTTTTCGAGCGGCAACCACGCGCAGGGCGTGGCGGCGGCGGCCAAGGGGCACGGGGTGCCCTCGGTCATCATCATGCCCTCGGACGCGCCGCAGCTGAAGATCGCCAATACCCGCGCGCTGGGCGCCGAGGTGGTGCTCTATGACCGGGCGAACGAGGACCGCGATGCACTGGGCGCGAAGCTGGCGGGCGAGCGGGGGCTGACGCTGATCAAGCCCTTCGACGAGCCGCAGGTGATCGCCGGGCAGGGCACCACCGGGCTGGAGATCGCCGAGCAGGCCGCCGAGGAGGGCGTGAGCCGCGCCGACGTGCTGGTCTGCTGCGGTGGCGGCGGGCTGACCTCGGGCATCGCGCTGGCGCTAGAGGCGAAGGCGCCGGGGCTGCGCGCGCGGCCGGTCGAGCCCGAGGGGTTCGACGACGTGGCGCGCTCGCTGGCCGCCGGATTGATTCAGCGCAACCCGCGCCTGTCGGGGTCGATCTGCGATGCGATCATCACGCCGCAGCCGGGCGACATTACCTTCCCGATCATGCAGCGGCTGTGCGGGCCGGGGCTGGCGGTGAGCGAGGAAGAGGCGCTGCGCGCGATGGCGCTGGCCTTCCTGCGGCTGAAGATCGTGATCGAGCCGGGCGGCGCGGTGGCGCTGGCGGCGGCGCTGTTCCGCCCCGAGGCGGTCGAGGGCGATGCGGTGATCGCCGTCGCCTCGGGCGGGAACGTCGATGCTGGCATGTTCTGCGAGGCGCTGGAGCGCTTCGGCGGTTAACCGGCGGTTTCGTCGCTTGGCAGCAGGCCCGTCGGATCGATACCGCGGGCCTGAGCGCTGGCGCGCACGGCCTCGCGGAAGACCTGGCTGCGTTCGATCAGCTTGCGGAAGCGTTCCTCGTCGAGCACCAGCAACGTCGTCGGCGCGATGGCGCGGACATCGGCGCGGCGGGCCTTGTTGGTCAGGATCGCCATCTGGCCGAACATCTCGCCCCGGCCGAGACGCGATGTCTGCCCCGCCGAGACCAGTTCGACCGCGCCGGAGGTGATGAAGAAGACGCTTGCCGCGCCGCCGTCCTTGCGCAGGATCACCTCGCCCGCATCGACATAGCGGGTCATCAGCGACCGGCTCAGCCGTTTCAGGGCGGCATCGCCGAGATCGGCGAAGAGGGGGAACTGCTTGACGAATGTCACCCGCTGCAGCGCCACGTCGAGCGGCGGGCGGTCCTCGGCGGCCACGCGGCGTGCGTCGAGTTCCTGCATCAGCGCGGTATAGACCTCTTCGCCGATCAGCCCGTCCTCGCGCATGGCGACGTATTCGCGTTCCTCCATCCGCAGGGCGGTGCGGCGGATGAAGCGGCGCTCCAGTTCCTCGGCATAGCCGGGGTATTGCAGGCGCAGGCCTTCGAGCGCGGTCTCGACCATCTCGATCCGGCGCGACAGCAGTTCGCGCAGCAACTCGGCGACGCGGCGGCCGTGGATGCGGCGGATGCGGCCGTCGATGAAGCCGCCGAGGTCGCGCAGGGTGAGGCGCTGGGAGAGCAGCAATTCGAAGCGGTCGGCGGTGATCCGGGCCAGCGGGCCGGAGAGGCCGAGGCGGCTGTGCAGGAAGACCGCGACGCGGAAGCCGCGGCCGTAGGCGACGCTGCGCCGGGCGGCGCGCTGATAGCCGTTGCGGCCCTTGGACTGGGCGCCTTCGATCAGACGCTCGGCATCGGAGAGCACGAGTTCGGCCATTCGGGCCGAGATGGTGCGTTCGCGGACGCGTTCGAGGATGGTGTCGCGTTCGTGGCCGGCCAGGGCGATCAGGCCAAGCGCGATGCGGTCGCGGTCGAGGATCTCGGAATTGTCCTCGGCGGCCTTGACCGCCTGGTCGAGGCGCTCGCCGAAGCGCTTGGCCTCGGAGCGGATGGTGTCGCGGTTGAGGTCGTAGTTCTCGGTTGTGCGGGCCACGTCCTCGCGCACGGTCTGCAGGGCCACGGCGACGACCTGACGCGACAGGGCCTCGTCGATGGCCGAGAGGCGGTCGAGGCCGAGCTTGCCGATCACCCAGCGCAGCGTGGTGCCCTGCACCAGGAGGGTGAAGAGGGTGAAGCCGGTGGCGAGAATGCCGACGACGCGCTGCACCGGGTCGGGAACGAGGAAGCTTTCTGTCACGGCGAGGGCCAGGGCCAGCGTCACCGCGCCGCGCAGCCCGCCCCAGAGGATCGCCACCCGATAGGGGCCTTCGACCACGGGCGAGAGCTTGAGCGCGGTGAGCAGCGGCAGGAGGCCGAAGAGGATCACGGCGCGGGCGGCCATGGCGGCGAGGATCACCACGCCGACCAGGACGAAGTCGAACAGCCGCACCTCTTCGAGCAGGCGGGGGATGAGCAGCGCGGCGAGAATGAAGATGAGCGCGCCGGCCCAATGCGCCAGCACGCCCCAGAGTTCGCGCAGGTTGGTCCAGGCCTGCGGCGGCAGCCGGCCCGGCGCGGTCAGGTTCATGGTCAGGCCGGCGGCGACCACGGCGATCACGCCCGAGGCGCCGACGCTTTGTTCGGCGCCGATGTAGACGAGGTAGGGCAGGGCGACCGAGATGGAGGTCTGCGCCAGCTCGTGGCGGCGCAGCAGGGCCATGGCCCAGACCGCGATGCGCGCGGCGAGCCAGCCGACCAGCGCGCCGCCCAGGATCAGCACCGGGAACTGGGTGAGGGCGGTGCCGAGCTCGGGGTCGGGGATGCCGAGCATGACGAAGGCCATGAACAGGCCGAAGAGGGCGATGGCGGCGGCGTCGTTCAGCAGGCTCTCGCCCTCGATGATCCGGGCGAGGCGGCGGGGGGCGGAGATCGAGCGGAAGATCGAGACCACGGCCGAGGGGTCGGTGGTGGAGACGATGGAGCCGACCAGCAGGCAGGCCGCGAGCGGCAGCGCGCCGGTCCAGGACAGGGCGAAGCCGACGCTGAGGGTCGCCACCACCACCGCGACCACGGCCAGGACGAGGATCGGCACCCAGTCGTCGATCATGCGGCGCAGGTTCATGCCGAGGGTGGCCTGGAACAGCAGCGTCGGCAGGAAGACGTAGAGGAACACGTTCGAGCGTATCGGCAGGCCGAGAATCGCCTCGGCCACCGGGTTCAGTGCGTCGGTCAGGGGGGTGTTCAGAAAGAAGATCGCACCGGCGCCGATCAGCAGGCCGAGCACCGCGAGGATCACGCTGAAGGGCATCCGAACGCGCGCGGCAAAGGGTTCCGCGACGCCGATGACGAGGAAAAGGGAGGCAATGACAGTGGTTACGAGGATGATGTCCATATGCTCCCCTTAGCAGAAGAATTCTGAATCGCACGTGCAAATTAAGGGCCGTGGGAAGGGACCGGCATCAGGGCGCCGGTGCGCGGATACAGGAGGGCTTGGCGGATGCCGGACAGGGCAATCGAGAGGCGGGAGAGGGGCAGGACCGCGCGCAAATGCTGCGCTGGCACGTGTTGGCTTTGGGAGAGGATTTCGAGGGTTTTGGGGCGCTTGGGGTATTCGATGTGCGCACAGGTTCGCTGCAATTGCCTTGGAGTTCGGTGACCGCATGGGGTCATCCCGATTTCTGGAAGGCTGGTCAGCCTTTTCTGGGTTGCCCGGCCAGATACCAGCTTCGCCGAGGGCGTCTGTGAAAACGGCTGAGCGAGCCCATCTGAGCGGGGCGCTCGGGTCAGTCAACTTCATGCAGGCCAACCACTTGTCAGCATGGAGCATTCGCGGGCTCTTGGATCAATGATAATTCCGTTTGTCTGGAATTCGTTCTATTTCCGTCTTGGTATAGACATGAATTCCCTATTTCTGAGATTCATTAATCTACGGGAATAGAACGCCAATGAAAGCTTTACTTCGGCTCTTGCCAGCCGCGGCCCTTGTGGGGCTCACCGCCTGCGGGACCACCTACGAACTTCCGACACTGGGCGAACCTCAGACACAGAAGGCCGCGAGCCTGTTCGCGGAGGCGCGTCAGGAAGGCCCGCGCCGGCAACTCTCCAATAGCGCGGCCGAAGCCCGGTTTGCCCGCGTGGCCAGAAAGGTCTCGCCCGTTGGCAAAGCCGTCTGCGAGCAGGCCTCGGCCGGGAAGGTCGGCGTGAACTGCAATGTCCAGGTGGCGATCGATCGCGACATGGCCGAGCGGAACGCCTATTTCACCTATGTCGACCAGCAGCCGGTGATCCGCCTCTCGATGCCGCTTCTGCGTGACACCGCCAACGATGACGAAGCGGCCTTTGTCATGAGCCATGAATACGGCCACCTGATCGGACGGCACATCGAAAAGAAGCAGCAGCAGGCGCTTGCGGGCGCGCTCCTGCTGGGCGTCATCGCCGCGGCGGCCACGGCGCAGTCGACACCCTATGGCAGCACCTATGACAGCAGCCTGGTGAGCGACAGCATGGAGCTCGGCGCGGCCGCCGGGAAGATGGCCTATTCGCAGAGCTACGAGCTTGAAAGCGACACGCTGGGCACGCGCATCGCCTATGCCGCCGGCTACGATCCGACCGCGGGCGCCAAGTTCTTTGCCCGGCCCGAGTCGGCGAAGGCCTCTGCCGGCAAGCTCTCGTTCTGGGGCACCCATCCGCCGGATGCCAAGCGGGTTGCGACCGTCCTGGCCACGGTCGACCAGATCAACGCCAAGGTCGGGTTGAAGAAGGTCAGCAACTGACCGCCTGACGCCTGAACGCCCCGCAGCCAATGCTGCGGGGCTTTTTCCTGCGGATCCGGCCCGCGAAGGGAGAGGCCGAAGGCCATTGCCGTGCTCTGCCGGAAGGGGCGTCAGCGGCCCGAGGCATGGAAGACCAGCCAGAGGGCAGGGCCTTTACGAGCGTTTCAGGTTTCGCTGTTGTCGTCAGCCTTCACCAAAGATGCGTCGGTTTTGCCGAGCCGCTCCAGATCGCCGAGCATCGTGATCGCCTGCGCGGCATAGGGCCCGATCCAGCGGTTCTGAACGTCGTGGATCGGGAGGGCGTCGAGATGGTTCCAGCGTTCGCGGCCCCGTCGTTCGACAACCACCAGCCCGGCTTTTTCCAGGACTGAAAGATGCTGCATCACGGTGCAGCGGTCGAGATCCGTCAGTGTCGCGCACAGGGTGCCGGTTGTCTGCGGGCCATCCTTGATCAGATCGAGTATGCGCCGCCGGGCCCGATGGCCAAGCGCCTTGAACAGGGCGTCAAATTTATCTTCGGTTGACATGTTATTCTTTTATAACATGATTGACCGAAGGCAAAGAGGATTCGCATCATGGAGTTGAAGTTCACCGTGGCCGGACGCATCGCCAAGCCGGTCGAAGAGGTTTTCGAGGCCGTGGTCGCTCCTGACCGGCTGTCGAACTATTTCACCACCGGCGGCGCACGGGGGCGGCTGGAAACCGGGGCCGAGGTGACCTGGGACTTTCACGACTTTCCCGGCGCCTTCCCTGTCCTGGTGCAGGAGGTCATCCCGAATGAAAAGATCGTGCTGCAATGGGAAGCCGACGGGGAGAGCGCGACCTGGACCACCGTCACCATGGAATTCAGCCGACTGGATGACGGTCGCACCCTGGTTCGGATCAATGAATTCGGCTGGCCCGAAACAGATGCGGGCCTGACGTCCTGCCTGGGCAACTGCGAAGGCTGGACCGGGATGCTTTGCGCCATGAAGGCCTGGCTGGAGCACGGGATCAACCTGCGGAACGGATTCTACAAGTAGCCCGAGTGCCTGAAACGGAGCGAATTGGCATGGAAGCTGGAAAGAACATCGCCCTCAAGGTTCCCCTGCATCGCTGGGAGGAGACCGTGGCCTTTTACCGCGACAAGGTGGGGTTGCCGGTCGCCTCGGAGCTGAAGAACAGCACCGGGTTCGAGTTTGGCGGCCTGACGCTGTGGATCGACCGCGTTGCGCATCAGAGCCAGGTGGATGTGTGGATAGAACTGTTCGACGACGACCCCGACGCCGCGCTGTCGCGGCTCGGCAGCCCTAACCGGGATGAATTGGAGCCGCTGACCGAGGTGACCGGGCATTGGACATCGGACCCTGCCGGGACGGTGATCCTGTTGCGCAAGGAACGGATGGGATGAGCCGCTGAAAGGGGGGCACCGTTCCCTGGCCGGTGATGTCGTCGGGCGGCATCACGGAATCGGGCGTTGGCACCTCGGGTGGCGTTGCCGCCGCTCGAAACGCCGCCGTGCTGGTCAGAGTTCGCATCGGCATGCTCTTGTGAGCATGCCGATGGTCGCTTCAATCCTACAACCCGATCAGAAGTCGAGGTGTTCGACGCTGAGGGCGTTCTGCTGGATGAACTCGCGGCGGGGTTCCACCGTGTCGCCCATCAGCTTGGTGAAGATGTCGTCGGCCTCGACCATGTCGTCGATCTTCACGCGCAGGAAGGTGCGGGCGTTGGGGTCGAGCGTGGTTTCCCAGAGCTGTTCCGGGTTCATCTCGCCCAGGCCCTTGTAGCGCTGCAGCGAGAGGCCCTTCTGGCCCTCTTCCAGGATGGCGGCGAGCAGGCCGAGGGGGCCGAAGATCATCTGGTTGCGGTCGCGGCGTTCGAGCGTGGCGGTGGTGCCGTAGACCTCCTGCAGGCTCTTGGTGAAGCTGCCGGTCTTGCGGGCCTCGCCCGAGCGCAGCATCGGGCCGTCGAGGGTGCGGACCTCCTCGACCCCGCGCAGGATGCGGGCGAGGCGGATGCCGTGGTCCTGGGTGATGCGGCCGGTCCAGCCCTTTTCGTATTCCAGCGCGATCATGTCGAGCCGGCGGGCCACGGTATCGGCGACGCCCTGGAGGTCGGCATCGACCGCGCCGGGCACGAAGGCACCGGCCACGGCGGCCTGTTCGAGGATGTGGCGCGGGTAATGCGTCGGGAAGGCGTCGAGTACGCGCTTGAGCTGGCGGGCCTCGTCCACCACGCGGGTGAGGTCGGCGCCGGAGAGTTCCTCGCCGCTGCCAAGGCGCAGGATCGCGCCTTCGACGCCCTGATGGATCAGGTAGTCGTCCAGCGCCGCCTGGTCCTTGAGGTAGACCTCGGACTTGCCGCGCGACACTTTGTAGAGCGGCGGCTGGGCGATGTAGAGGTAGCCGCCCTCGATCAGCTCGGGCATCTGGCGGTAGAAGAAGGTCAGCAGCAGGGTGCGGATGTGCGCGCCGTCGACGTCGGCATCGGTCATGATGACGATCTTGTGGTAGCGCAGCTTCTTGATGTCGAACTCGTCCCGGCCGATGCCGGTGCCGATTGCCATGACCAGGTTGCCGATCTCCTGGCTGGAGAGCATCCGGTCGAAGCGGGCACGTTCCACGTTGAGGATCTTGCCGCGCAGGGGCAGCACCGCCTGGGTCAGACGGTCGCGTCCGGTCTGGGCCGAGCCGCCGGCCGAGTCACCCTCGACCAGGAAGAGTTCGGTCTTGGAGGGGTCCTTCTCGGAGCAGTCCTTGAGCTTGCCGGCGAGGAAGTTCACGTCCATCGCCGTCTTGCGTCGGGTAAGTTCGCGCGCCTTGCGGGCTGCCTCGCGGGCGAGCGCGGCCTCGATGATCTTGCCGACGATCATCTTGGCCTCGTTCGGGTGTTCGTCGAACCATTCGGTGAGCTTCTCGTTCACCAGGTTCTCGACCGCGGGGCGCACTTCGGAGGAGACCAGCTTGTCCTTGGTCTGCGAGCTGAACTTCGGATCGGGCACCTTGACCGAGAGCACGCAGGTCAGCCCCTCGCGGGCGTCGTCGCCGGTGAAGTTGATCTTCTCCTTCTTGGCAATGCCGGAGTCCTGGGCGTATTTCGTGATGGTGCGGGTCAGCGCGCCACGGAAGCCGGCGAGGTGGGTGCCGCCGTCGCGCTGGGGGATGTTGTTGGTGAAGGGCAGCACCGTCTCGTGGTAGCTGTCGTTCCACCACATGGCGACTTCCACGCCGATGCCGTCACGTTCGCCCGAGATGAAGATCGGCTCGGGCATGGCGGGAGTCTTGGAGCGGTCGAGGTAGCGCACGAATTCGCGCACGCCGCCGTCGTAGAAGAGTTCCGAACGCAGCGCCTCGGCGGGGCGTTCGTCGATCAGGATGATGCGCACGCCCGAGTTGAGGAAGGCCAGTTCGCGCAGGCGGCGTTCCAGCGTCTCGAAGGAGTATTCCAGGTTCGAGAAGGTGTCGGTCGAGGCGAGGAAGCGCACCTCGGTGCCCTTTTCGCCCGGCGCGTCGCCGACCTCGCGCAGGTGTTCCACCGTCTCGCCGCGTTCGAAGCGGGCGTAGTGCTCCTTGCCCTTGCGCCAGATCCGCAGTTCGAGCCAGTCGGACAGCGCGTTCACCACCGAGACGCCCACGCCGTGCAGGCCGCCCGAGACCTTGTACGAGTTCTGGTCGAATTTGCCGCCGGCGTGCAGCTGGGTCATGATGACCTCGGCCGCCGAAACGCCCTCTTCCTCGTGGATGTCGGTGGGGATGCCGCGGCCGTTGTCGCGCACGGAAACGCTGGAATCGGCGTGGATCTTGACCGTCACCGCGTCGGCGTGACCGGCCAGTGCCTCGTCGATGCCGTTGTCGACGACCTCGTAGACCATGTGGTGCAGGCCCGAGCCGTCGTCGGTGTCGCCGATGTACATGCCGGGCCGTTTGCGGACGGCGTCCAAGCCCTTGAGAACCTTGATGGAATCCGCGCCGTATTCCTGCGGGTTCTGAGCGTCTTCGGACATCGGGATTATCCTTCTTGAGTTCGGCATTTTATACTGACTCTTGGGGGGCTTGTCACGCGCCCGCCCAAGATTTTGTGTCATGCCAGGGCGATTATCAGCGCCACGATAAGCAGGAGAATGCCGGAGGCCTGGTTGAGCCTGCGGATCGCCGTTCCGGACCTCAGGAAGCGCCGCATCCGGTCGACGAAGAGGGCCAGGCAGAGGTTCCCGGCGAGCGGGATCAGGGCCGACATGGCGACGATCACGCTGATGTCGGCGGGGGTGGCGCGGGTCAGGTCGAAGAAGCCGGGAAGCACGCCGATGTAGAAGAGCACGCTCTTGGGATTGCCGAGCGCCACCGCCGCGCCGGCGGTCAGCCCGGCCAGCCGGCCGGGGCGGGTGAGGCGGCGGTTCTCGTCGATATGGCCCCGGTCGCTCAGCAGCGAGAGGCCGATGATGACGAAGATGGCGCAGGCGACCCAGCGCAGCACGGTCATGGCGCCGTCGACCTCCTGCACCACCCAGGAAACGCCGAGGATGGCGGCGAGCGGCCAGAGGATATCGCCGGTGACCACGCCCAGCGCCAGCGGCCAGGCGGCGCCGAAGCCGCCCGAGACCGCGCGGGCGATCAGCGCGAGCCAGACCGGCCCCGGCGTGATGAAGAGGATCAGCAGCGCGCCGGCGTAGAACCAGAGCTCGAAGGCGGTGACGGTCATCGCGGGTGCACCTCGGAAGCGCCGCCCAGGTCGAGCACTTCGAGGCGCTGGGCGCGGTCGCCGAGGTCTTCGAAGAGCTCGGGGCCGGTGCCGGTCATCCAGGCCTGGGCGCCAAGCGCGCAGATCTCGTCATAGAGCGCGGCGCGGCGGCTGGCGTCGAGATGGGCGGCGACCTCGTCGAGCAGCAGGATCGGCGGCGCGCCGATGTCCTGCGCCAGTGCGCGGGCATTGGCGAGGATCAGCGAGATCAGCAGCGCCTTCTGCTCGCCGGTGGAGCAGTCGCTGGCGGGCACGTCCTTCGCGGCGTAGGTGCCGTGGAGGTCGGTCCGGTGCGGGCCGACCAGGGTGCGCCCGGCGGCCATGTCGCGGCTGCGGCTCTCGGCCAGGGCCTCCTTCAGGTCAGCCTCGGTGGCGGGCATCTCGCCTTCGGGCTGGCGCAGCTCCAGCGTGGCGGCGGGGAAGGCGGTCTCGGCGTCCTGCTGGGCCGCCTGCACGCGCGCCAGGGCCGCCTGGCGGGCCATGTCGATGCGGTGGCCGGCATCGGCCATCTGGCTCTCCAGAGCGCCATACCAGAAGGCGTCGCGCACCTGGTCCTTGAGCAGGCGGTTGCGTTCGCGCATCGCCTTCTCGTAGGCCAGCGTCGCCTCGGCATGGGCGGGGTCGAAGCTGAGCACCATCCGGTCGAGAAAGCGGCGGCGGCCGTCGGCGCCTTCGATCCAGAGCCGGTCCATCGCCGGGATCAGCCACAGCACGCGGGCGATGCGCCCCAGCGCGAGCTGGGAGGCCGCCTTGCCGTCGATCAGCACCTGCCGCGCG
Organism: Seohaeicola zhoushanensis; assembly: GCF_014656415.1. Lineage (GTDB taxonomy): Bacteria > Pseudomonadota > Alphaproteobacteria > Rhodobacterales > Rhodobacteraceae > Seohaeicola_A > Seohaeicola_A zhoushanensis. The sequence goes on from NZ_BNCJ01000001.1 coordinate 574,759, forward strand.
GCGCCGTTCTCGGACCAGGTCTCGATCTCGTGGGTGGCCTCGGCGGTGCTCAGCAGGCCGGAGAGCTTCCAGCCGAGCGCCTCGGGGCGGCGGGTCATTTCCTCGGCGCTGGCGCGGCGCAGGCCGCGGCCGGGCGAGAACAGCGAGACCGCCTCGATCAGGTTGGTCTTGCCAGCGCCGTTGGGGCCCCAGATCGCCACCGGGCGCGCGTCGACGCTCAGCCGCGCCAGCCGGTGCGAGCGGAAGTGGGAGAGGGTCAGCGAGGTCAGGGCAAGCATGGATCAGCCCGTGCAGGAAAACTTTCGGCGAAAGTTTTCGCAAATCTTTCCGGGAAAGATTTGCCCGCTCACACCCGCATCGGCATGACGACGTAGACCGCGCTCTGGTCGTCGCCTTCGCGCATCAGGGTCGGGTCGCCGGCCGAGTTGAACATGAAGACGGCGTTCTCGCGGTCGACCTGGCTGGCGATTTCCAGCAGGTATTTCGCGTTGAAGCCGATCTCGAGCCGGTCGTCGCCATAGGCCACGGCGAGTTCTTCCTCGGCGGCGCCGCTGTCGGGGGCGTTGACCGAGAGGATCAGCCGGTCTTCGTCGAGCTGCAGCTTGACCGCGCGCGAGCGTTCCGAGCTGACCGTCGCCACCCGGTCCACCGCCTTGGCGAATTCCGAGGCGTCGACCTCGAGCCGGCGGGTGTTCCCCTGCGGGATCACGCGGGTGTAGTCGGGGAAGGTGCCGTCGATGACCTTGGAAGTCAGGGTGATGGCGGGGGTGGCGAAGCGCACCTTGGTCTCGCTCACCGAGACGGCGATCTTGGCCTCGTCGTCGTCGAGCAGCTTGCGCAGCTCGCCTACGGTCTTGCGGGGCACGATCACGCCGGGCATCGTCTCGGCGCCTTCGGGCAGCGGCGCATCGATGCGGGCGAGGCGGTGGCCGTCGGTGGCGACGCAGCGCAGCACGCGGCCGTCTTCGCCTTCGGCGACATGCATGTAGACGCCGTTCAGGTAATAGCGGGTCTCCTCGGTCGAAATCGCGAACTTCGACTTGTCGAAGAGGCGGCGCAGGACCGGGGCGGGCGCGGTGAAGTTGCTCTCGTATTCCGAGGAGGCCATCACCGGGAAATCTTCCTTGGGCAGCGTCGCCAGCGAGAAGCTGGAGCGGCCGGCATCGACGGCGAGGCGGCCCGCCGCGCTGTCGGCGGTCAGCGTCACCAGGGCGCCGTCGGGCAGCTTGCGGACGATCTCGTGCAGGGTCGTCGCGGCCACGGTGGTGGCGCCGGCGCGGTCGACATGGGCGGGCGCGCGGTCGACCACCTCGATGTCGAGATCGGTGGCGCGGAACTGGACGGTGTCGCCCTCGGCCTCGATCAGCACGTTGGCGAGGATCGGGATCGTGTTGCGCCGCTCGACGACCGATTGCGCCTGAGCCACCGCCTTGAGCAGCGCGCCGCGTTCGATGCTGAGTTTCATGCCCTCACTCCTGAGCCTCTGTGCCGGGATCGGCAAGGTAGACCATTCACAGGCCGGCACAAGCCCTTTGTTGCGCTTGCGAAGCAGGTTCCGGGCCGGCTGTGGCGGATGCGCCGGATGCGGTTGGTGATGCGGGGAAACGGGGGCTGCCAGGCCCCGAAATCAGGGCCTGGCAGCGGGGTTTGCCTATTGCTTGGGCGCGGCTTCGAGGCGGGCGATCTCGGAGGCGATCTCGTCGGCGTAGGCCGGCGGGTTGACCGCGTCTGCCAGCAATGCCTGGGTCTTGCGGAACTGTTCCAGCGCCTCGGCGTCCTTGCCGTTGGCCGCGAGGCTGACGGCGTAGTGATACTGCACCGTCGGGTCCTCGGTCAGGCCCTTGGCGGCGCCTTCGAGGTAGGGCAGCGCCTCGGCGGTGTTGCCCATGCGGTGGGCGATCCAGCCGTAGGTGTCCTGCAGGGCCGGCACATCGGTGTCGCGCAGGCGGCGGGCCACTTCGTAGGCGCGCTTCAGGCTCTCTTCGTCGGTGCGATAGTCGGCCAGCAGGCTTGCCAGGTTGTTCGCGACAATCGCCGAAGAGGTGTTCTTGGCGTAGAGCGCCTCGTAGGTCGCGATCGCGCCTTCGATATCGCCGTCGCGCTGCTGTTGCTCGGCCTTGGCGAGCAGCAGCGTCGGCGCTTCGGGCGCGGCCTGGAGGGCCTCGTCGAGGATGGCTTTCGCGCTTTCCGGGGTGCCGGTTGCGAGTTCGACGCGGTAGAGGGTCAGCCAGACGCGGTCGCTTTTCGGCTGTTCCTCGAGCAACTTGCGGTAGATCGCCACGCCCTCGTCCTTGCGGTCGAGGATGATCAGCGTGCCGGCGCGCACGAAGCGAAGCGCTGGGTCGTCGGGGGTCTCGGCGAGCAGGCCATCGACATAGGCAAGCGCCGCTTCGGGGCCTTCCGATTGCAGCTTGTTGCGGAAGATCGCGTTCTGAGCGCCGCGCGCGACGTCGGAATCGTCGGCGAGGTTTTCGAGGAGCGCGTTCAGCTCTTCGCCGCGTTGTTGACCGGCCAGCGTCTGGGCTTCGAGCCCGGCGGCAATGGCCTTGGCCGAGGGCGTGTCGAGCTGTTTGAGCCGGTTGATGACGGTCGCGGCCTGGGGCCAGTTCTCCATCCCGGCGTAGAGGCGGCCAAGCGCGGCGAGAAGGTCCTCGTTGGCGTTGCTGCGGCGCAGGGCGTCGATCAGAACCTGTTCCGCGGGGATCTTCTGGTCGCGGGCGATCAAGGCCTGGGCATAGCGCAGCGATTCCGCCGGGGCGTTGTTCGAGACCTCGACAGCCTGCGACAGCATCTGTTCGGAAAGATCGCGGTTGCCCTGGCGCTGATAGGCCTCGGCCAGCAGGGTCAGGATCAGCGGGTCGCGCGGCGCGCGGGCGAGCATGTCGCGCAGAAGCACGATGGCGTCGTCGGTCTTGTCGTCCTGGATCAGCCAGCTGGCCTTGAGCTTGCCGGCGCCGATTTGGCCTGCGTCCTCGCTGAGGACGCGCTCCACAAGCTGGCGCGCGCCCACCGCATTGCCTTCGCGGAACAGAAGCTGGGCCAGTTCGGTTTCGAGGTCGCGTACGCCGGCGCTGCGTTCGGCGGTCGAGGAGATCTTCTCCAGCCGGGCGATTGCGGCATCGGTTTCGCCCTCGTCATACATCAGCCGGGCCAGGGAAGACTCGAAGGGGAGCGGATTGAGGCGGCCGGCAGCGATGACACGTTCGAGTTCGGCGCGGGCCTGGTCGCGGCCGCGATACTGGTAGAGGAAGGCGATATAGCGGCGGGTCGGCTCGACCTCGGTCGACGCCTCGGCGTCGGCCTTCAAGAGCTTCTCGGCGCCGTCGATGTCTTCCAGACTGACATAGAGGGCGATGAGGCTTTCGCGGATCTGCTCGTTCGCGGGGAAGCGTTCGACCATCTCCTCGAGCTGGGCGCGCACGGCGCCGTTGTCTCCCAGCTGGCCGAGCACGCCGAGGCGGGCCTGGAGAAGGGGCATGTCGTCGGGAGTGATCGCGAGCGCCTTGTCGATCTCGGCCAGCGCGTCGTTCCATTCCTGATTGCGCAGCAGATCGTCGATGATGATCCGCAGGGGATTGATCAGATCGGGTGCCTTCTGGTTCAGCTCGCGTGCCCGGATCAATTGGGCCTTGCGTGCATCCTCGTTGCGGTCGCGCGCGGCGTCGTTATAGCGCAGCGTGTTGTCGAAGGCCTGTGCCGTCAGGCTGTCTGGCTGCAGTTCCAGCAGCTTGCCGGCGTAGCGGTTCGCGCTTTCCCAGTCGCCGCCATCCAGCGCGATCCCGGTCAGGGCGGTGAGCGCCTCGATATCCTCGGGCGCCTGTTCGGCCACCTTGCGATACTCGGCGAAGGCCTGCCGCCTGTTGCCGCGATCGAATTGCAGCTTGGCGAGCGCCCTGTGCGCGTCGAGATGGTTCGGGTTCAGCTTGAAAACGTTGCGGAACTCGACAAGGGCACGATCGAAGTCGCCCTTTTCGACCAGTTCCATGGCGGACTGGAAGTGCTTGTTGGCGCGATCTTCGGAAGAGTCGCAGGCCGACACGGTCATCATGGCGGCAAGGACGGTGGCAATGGCAATGGTCCGGGCGCGCCGGTTGCTTCTAGCGGTCGTGGTCAATGCATTAATCCCGGCTAGGAAAGATCAGTCAGCTGATTAGCACCCGGTGCCGCGAACGACAACGAGTATGGTGCGCATCAGGATCTTGATGTCGAGCCAGAAGGAAATCGAACGGCTGTATTCGGTGTCGAAACCGGCGCGGGCCGCGAAGGTCGAGGCGTTGCGTTCGGAGACCTGCCAGGAACCGGTCACACCGGGCCGCAGCATGTAATAGGACATCGAGGGATAGAGCGGGGTCTGTTCGATCATCATCGGGCGCGGGCCGACAAGCGACATGTCGCCCAGCAGAACGTTGAACAGCTGCGGAAGCTCGTCGAGCGAGCTGCGGCGCAGGAACTGGCCGATCCGGGTGATGCGCGGGTCGTTGCGCAGCTTCTGGTTCACTTCCCATTCCTGCCGGGCGTCCTGGTTCTTGGCCAGGTAATCCTCGAGCGACGCCTTGGCGTTGGGGATCATGGTACGAAGCTTGTAGATGCGGAAGATCTGGCCAAAGCGACCGACCCGGTTCTGCGAGTAGAACGGGTTGTGGCCGTCCAGCGCGACCAGGGCTGCCATCAGCAGGATGACCGGCAGAACAACCGGCAAGCTTGCGAGAACAAGCGTGATATCCAAAATTCTTTTTCCCGCCGTCTCGTAAACCGAGGGGACGTAGACCGCCTGGCCCAGAACCTTGGTGAACGGGCTAACGACGGGCGCAGCGTCACGGTGGTCCAGATCATTAACCTGAAATGTCATATCTCTCACTAACTACTAAATTGTGACGCGAGTTTGATCGGTTCCAACACAACGCCCGAACACTGGACACGGTTCCGTCAAATTTAGGCCACAATCGCTACATCGACCCGAGGAAGGTGTCGCAAAAAACCCCGTTTGGCAACTGATTCGAGGCAAATGGCACCTGAGTTGGAGATAGTAAAGCTTTGAAAAAGTTATTGTTGCGTACTCTTGCATAAATGTTGGTCGCGCTGATGGCTGCCGCCGGTAAGACACAGTTTTCGGCGTTTGCAACCCTGAAGCGATGTTCCGTTGCGCCATGCCACCGTTTTTGTTGATTTTCCTGCGCGTTGCCCCAGTCTGGAAGTTGCTGCGCCGGACCGATAGCGGTAGCGGTGTGGCAGTGGTTGCGCCGCGACCACAGGTTGAGAAGTACGCTTGGGGCACACAATTGTGCCAACATTGCTTTGTAGTGAAAAACGCGGTTAGTGAGGAAGCCATCGGTGCCGGTTCTGTTGGATGCAAGTTTACAAGCCTGGAAGCAAGCCCATGATCTTGGTGCGTCCAACCAAGCGGATGAGGTTGTCCCGGTCGCGGCTGCGGAGCGGTTCGAGCCCAGGAGCGACGAGGCGGACCCCGGAGCGGATTCGGAAGTGAACGAATTTTACCTGCACTTCTTCGGGCTGACGCAGCGGCCCTTCACGCTGCTGCCGGACCCGGAGTTTCTCTATTGGTCGAACCAGCACCGGCGCGGTTATGCCGTGCTGGAATACGGCATCATGTCCCGCGCGCCGATCACGGTGCTGACCGGCGAGATCGGGGCCGGCAAGACGACGCTGTTGCAGAAGCTGCTGAGCCAGGTCGAGGACGGCGTGACCGTGGGCCTGATCTCGAACGCCCAGGGCAACCGCGGCGAGATCCTGCAATGGGTGCTGAACGCGCTCGACGTCCCGTTCGACCCCGGCGCCAGCTATGTGCAGAACTTCCAGAAACTGCAGGATTTCCTGATCTCGGAATATGCGCAGAACCGGCGGGTGATCCTGGTGTTCGACGAGGCGCAGAACGTCTCGACCGAGGGCCTGGAAGAGCTGCGGATGCTGACCAACATCAACTCGAACAAGGACGAGCTGATCCAGCTGATCCTGGTCGGCCAGCCCGAACTGCGCGACCTGATCCGCGACCCGAAGATGAACCAGCTGGCGCAGCGCGTCGCGGCGAGTTTCCACCTGAACCGCATGGACCTGGACGGCACGCGTGCCTATATCCGCCACAGGATGAAGACCGCGGGCGGAACCGGCGAGGAATTCACCAGCGATGCGGCTGAAGTGATCTTCAAGGCGACCGGCGGGGTGCCGCGCCTGATCAACCAGCTTTGCGACCTGGGGCTGCTCTACAGCTGGACCGACGACAGCCCGCGCGTCACCCGTGACAATATCCAGTCCGTGCTGAACGATGGCACGTTCTTCTGGAACGACAACCGGAAGGAAGAGGTCAAGACCTGATGGCCGACCTGCGTTTCTATCTCAGCCTGTTCATCCGGCGGCTGCCCTATTTCCTGCTGATCGCCGCGACGATCTCGGCGATTTCGATCATTGTCGCGGTGTCGCTGCCGCCGGCCTATGAATCGCGCACCCGGATCATCGTCGAGGCCTCGCAGATCCCCAACCAGCTGGCGCCGAGCATGGTGCAGATGGGCGGCAACGAGCGGTTGCAGATCATCGAGCAGCGCCTGCTGACGCGGCCCAACCTGCTGGACATCGCGCGCCGGCTGAACGTGCTCGACAACCAGTCCAAGCTGTCGCCGGACGAGATCGTCAACGCGATGCAGGCGCGCACGCGGATCAAGCGGACCGCCGGGCGCGATGCGGCGACGCTGATGGAGATCAGCTTCGAGGCGCGCACGCCGCAGCTGGCCGCCGCGGTGCTGAACGAATACCTGAGCCTGATCCAGCAGAGCGACATCGACCTGCGCAAGGTGCGGGCGGGCCAGACGCTCGACTTCTTCCAGACCGAGGTCACCCGCCTGAGCAAGGAGCTGCAGGAGCAGGGCGCGCGGATCCTGGCGTTCAAGAACAGCAATATAGATTCGCTGCCGGACAGCCTGGAGTTCCGCCAGGACCAGCGGGCGGCCATGCAAGACCGGCTCGAGGAGACCGAGCGCGAGATCTTCCGGCTCCGGTCGCAGCGGCAGCAGCTGCTGACGATCTTCAAGGAAGGCGCGGCGGCGGGAACCGCAGCGATTCCGAAGACCGAAGCGGAAACCCAGCTGGCGGCGGCGAAATCCGAGCTGTCCTCGGCACTGCTGCTCTATTCGGAGAGCAACCCCAAGGTACGGCTGCTGCAGTCGCGGGTGGCGCAGTTGCAGGGCACGGTGGATGCCGAGAAGGCTTCGTTGGAGGCGACGGATGGGGGCGCGGAAACCAGCAACCCGGCGCTCAACCTGCAACTGGCGGAAATCGACACGCGTGTCGCCACGCTGGACAGCCAACTGGAAGGCCTGACGACGCGGATCGAGGCGCTGACCAAGACGATCGATGCGACTCCGGCCAATGCGATCCAGCTGGAAGAGCTGCAGCGGGTCTATGCGAACCTCGAGAGCCAGAACAACGAGGCGGTGCAGCGGCTGGCGCAGGCAACCACCGGCGAGCGGATCGAGATCCTGTCGCGCGGCGAGCGCATCTCGGTCATCGAACAGCCGGCAGTTCCGAGCATCCCGACCAAGCCGAACCGGATCAAGATTGCCGGTGCCGGGACCTTCCTGGGGATCGGGCTTGGCCTCGGTCTGGTGTTCCTGCTGGAATTCCTGAACCGCGCGCCGCGCCGTCCCGAGGACATCATCAAGAAGCTCGAGGTCTGGCCGATGGCGGCGATCCCCTACACCCGGACGCGGCGCGAGATGGTGCTGCAGCGGTCGGTCAAGCTGGCGATCATCCTGCTGATCCTGGTCGGGGGGCCAATCACGGTCTGGGCCATTCACCAGTTCTATCTGCCGCTCGACCTGCTGGCGGACAAGGTCATGAACAAGCTGGGCGTCCGCATGTAATGCGGCGCATCGGGTAGCTATCGAAGGGAAGGGTTCCTCATGGACCGGCTTCAACAAGCGATCAGCAAGGCGCGGCGCGAGCGCAGCGAAACGGTGGCCCGCGAGGTGCAGACCCCGGTTGCCGCTGCGATCAGTGCTGCGCGGCAGGCGAGCGCCGAAGCGGGGGCGCAACCGGCCGCGCCCGCCCCGGCTCCGGAACGGGTGGCCGAACCGGCGGGTGATCTGAACAGCCTCTGGTCGGCTTTCCAGCCGCTGCAGATCACCGCCAAGTCGGTGCAGCGGAACCGCCTGATGGCCTTCTCGACCGGCGAACACGCGATTCCCTATGACATGCTGCGCACCCGCATCCTGCAGGTGGCGCGCAAGAACAACTGGAAGCGGATTGCCATCGTCTCGCCCGAGAGCGCGGTGGGCAAGACGACGATCACCGGAAACCTCGCCTTCAGCTTCAGCCGGATGCGCGACCGCCGCACGATGGTGCTGGATTTCGACATGCGCCGGATGGGCCTGGGCGAGCTGCTGGGGGTCAAGCCGAAGCACAACATGGCGGATGTCCTCAAGCGGCGCGTCTCCTTTGCCGATCATGGCATGGGTTACGACGACAACGTGGTCTTCGGGCTGAACCGCGAGCGGACGCCGAACGCAGCGGAACTGCTGCAGGACCCGGAATGCAGCGAGGTGCTGGACGAGATCGAGGAGATCTACCATCCGGATATCATGCTGTTTGACACCGCTCCGCTGATGGCGAGCGACGACAGCCACGGCTTCCTTCAGCTGGTCGATTGTGCGCTGCTGGTGGTCGCCGCCGAGCGTACCCCGATGGAACGGATCGACGTTGCGGAACGGCAGCTGGCCGAGCTGACCAACGTGATGGGGATCGTATTGAACCGCTGCCGCTATACCGGCGGCGCGCATGGCTACGAGAACGACTACTACTGAGCCTGTCGGCGGCGTGGGAGCGCCGCCATCACCGCGGCCCCGGCGATGAACCCGCCGAGGTGCGCCTCCCAGGCGAGGGCGCGGTCCTGCATCAGCCACATGATCGCGTTCAGCGCGCTCAGCAGCGCGATGTCTCGCAGCGCGACGAGAGCGCGGTCACGGGGCTTCGCGATCAGCCGCCATTCCATCCACCTCCAGGCACCGGCCAGTCCGAAGATCGCGCCCGAGGCGCCGACCATCGGGTTCAGCGCGGTGCCGAGCAGCGCGAAGCCGAGCGCGCCGCCGATGGCCGAGACCACGTAGACCAGCAGGAAACGCCAGCCGCCCAGTTCGCCGGCGGTGAGGCGCATCAGGAACAGCAGCGAGAGCATGTTGCCCACCAGGTGCCAGAGCCCGGCGTGCAGGAAGGAATAGGTGACGAACATCAGCTCGGGCTGGCCGGCATAGTTCGGCCGCCAGTTGTCAAGCAGGCCGGCCCAGAAGGCGCCGTTCTGGTAGGCGGTCAGGCGCAGGCGGGTGTTCGCGATCAGGCCGAGGTCGGCGGCGGAGAGCGTCAGCTCGATCAGCGCGGGAAGCAGCACGAATGCTGCCAGCGCCGGCAGTTGTCTGCGCCAGAAGCCCCTGTCCGCCGGATGTCCTGGCCAGTCGTTCATAGCCGCAGGGTTGACGGTTTTGCGGGCAAAGGACAAGCGGCAAGATTTGCGCGCGGGCTGCGCGGGTCTCTGGTAAGTCGGCGCGTGCTGGTCTAGGCAGCGGCCTGCAAGACGGAGGCTTTTCATGTTCGCTGCCATTCTTCTGACCGATCCCGCTGCGCCCGCGCTCGATACCGCGTTGGTGGAGTCGCTGCGCAATGCCTGGGGCGGCGGCGCGGCCCGATGGCTGGCGGCGGGCGAGGCGGCGGAGTTCGTGATGCCCGAGACGCCGGGCAACCTGTGGGAGGTCTGGGCCGACCTGCAGGGCATGAAGACCGACCTGGTGGTCGTTCCCGAGGCCGGGCGGCGCAAGCGGATGCTGCTGGCGGACATGGATTCGACGATGATCCGGCAGGAATGCATCGACGAGCTGGCCGAGGAGGCCGGGGTCGGCGAATACGTCAAGGCGATCACCGCGCGGGCGATGAACGGCGAGCTGGATTTCGAGGGTGCGCTGACCGAGCGGGTCGGGCTGCTGAAGGGCCTGCCGGAGAGCGTCATCGCCAAGGTTCTGGCCGAGCGGATCACGCTGATGCCGGGCGGGCCGGAGCTGGTGGCGACGATGCGCGGCAATGGCGGCCATGCGGCGCTGGTGTCGGGCGGGTTCACCGCCTTCACGCGGGTGATCGCGGGCAAGCTGGGCTTTGACGAGAACCGCGCCAACACCCTGCTGGCCGAGGGTGGCGTGCTGACGGGCGACGTGGCGCGGCCGATCCTGGGCAAGCAGGCCAAGGTCGAGGCGCTGGAGCAAATCTCGGCGCGGCTCGGGATTTCCGAGGCAGATGTGATCGCGGTGGGCGACGGGGCCAATGACCTCGGGATGCTGCACCGCGCCGGCATGGGCGTGGCCCTGCACGCCAAGCCGGTCGTGGCGGCGGAATGCGATGTGCGGATCAACTTCGGCGACCTGACGGCGCTTCTCTACGTGCAGGGTTATTCCAGGGACGAGTTCAAGGCGTCGTAAATTAACTCTTGAGTTAATTAATGGTTCGGTCAATAATGGCGGCATGACCGAGCTGACCCGCACCTTTGCCGCCCTTTCCGATCCGACCCGCCTGAGCATGGTGGAGCGGCTGATCGACCAGGGCGAACTGCCTGCCGGCGACCTTGTCGCCGAGTTTCCCATCTCTGCCCCGGCGATCTCGCGGCACCTCAAGGTGCTGCGCGAGGCCGGGCTGATCTCGCAACGTGTCGCGGGCACGCATCGTTTCTACGCGGTTCGACCCGAGGCGATGAAGGCCATCGCCGATTGGACGCTGGAACGGCGCGCCTTCTGGGGTGGCAGCCTGGACCGGCTGGATGCGCTGCTGGCGCTGGACCCCGAGGGAGAGGACTGAGCCATGAAGGACACCCACGACGCGGAATTCGTGCGCGATTACAACGTCAGCGTCGACCGGCTGTGGAAGGCGGTCACGCGCCCCGAGGAACTGGTGCAGTGGTTCGGCCCCGAAGGGGTGCGGATCGAATCCTGCGAGATGGATTTCACCCGGACCGGGCCATGGGTCTGCACTATGCGCGGGCTGGAGAGCGGCAATCGTTTCAAGGTTTCCGGCCAGGTGACTTCGGTGCGCCCGCCGCAGCAGGGGGACGAGGGCTCGGTCGGGTTCACTTGGGGCTGGCATGACGACGAGGAGGTGCGCGGGGCCGAGAGCCACGTGACCTTCACCGTGGCCGCGACCGACACCGGGGCGCGATTTACTCTCAGCCACCGCGACCTGCCGACGCTGGAGGCGGCGCAGGGCCATACCCGCGGCTGGCTGGCAACCCTGCCCAAGCTGGAGCGCTATCTCGGGCAGTGAGACTTTCCCAACCTGGAGGATCAAGAAATGCCGAAGTTCCTGTTTGTCTATCACGGCGGCAAGCGTCCCGAAACGCAGGCGGATATCGACAAGGCGATGGCGGCCTGGGGGAAGTGGATGACCGACAACGGCCCGGCGCTGGTGGATGCCGGCAACCCGGTGGGCATGTCGAAGACGGTCAGCGCCAGCGGGATTGCCGACGATGGCGGGGCCAACCCTGCCTCGGGCTATACCATCGTCGAGGCGGCGGATATCGCCGCCGCCTGCAGGATGGCGCAGTCCAATCCGATGGTGATGGACGGCTCGGGATCGGTCGAGATCGCGCCGATCATGGAGATGTGAGCGGCTCGCCTCAGAGCGGGCGGATGAAGTCGGCGACCGGGCGGATGACGCCCGCGTCGAGGCCCCGGCGGCTGCGGATCGGCACGTTGCAATAGCTACGCGCCACCGGGTTCTCGGCCTCGATCAGGCCAAGCATGATGAGCAGCGCGGTCATCGTGCATTCGCTGGCGCGGGTGGTGCCGTCGGTGATCTTGAGCGCGACGCCCAGGCCCAGTTCCGGCAGGATGCCGGTGAAGACGCCCTCGGCCCCGGTCTTGACCGCCGCGCGGCCGGGCATGGCGCGCATCAGCGCGGTGCAGGCGCGCCCCTCTCCGGCGACCAATTCGGGGTGTTTCATCATCGCCTGCACCAACCGCGCACCAGCGGCGCTGCCCTGGTCGGAACGCTGGCCGGCGGTGGCGAACCAGGCCATGGCGCGGCCGAGGCCCAGCAGCGTGGTGGCGAAGTTCGGGGCGGAGCAGCCGTCGATGCCATAGCCGGGGCTGTCTTCGCCGGTGACTTCCTCGAAGGCGGCCAGCGCCGCCTGCTGCACCGGGTGGTCGACCTCGGTATATTCGGGATCGCCGCCCATATACTGGTTGAGCGTCAGGAAGCCCGAGTGTTTGCCCGAGCAATTGTTGTGGATCTGGCAGGGCTTTTCATGGGCCAGGATCAGCCCCTCGTGCGCCTCGGTGTCGGCGGGGTCCTGCGGGCCACAGCGCAGGTCGGCCTCGGTGAGGCCCAACTGGTCGAGCCATTTGGTGACGCGGGTGGTGTGGATCGCCGCGCCGTTGTGCGAGGCGCAGGCCAGGGCCAGCTGCTCGGTTGTCAGGCCGTATCGGTCGGCTGCGCCGGAGGTCAGAAGCGGCAGCGCCTGGATCATCTTGCAGGAGGATCGGGGGTAGATCACCGCCTGCGGATCGCCCCAAGAGGCGACGATCTGGCCCTTTGCGTCGCAGATTACCGCATGGCCCGAATGGGCGCTTTCCAGCAGCGCGCCGCGCCAGACTTCGACCAGGGGTACCGCTTTGCCCATCATCACCCTCATTTCTGGGCGAAATCCTGCCAATCGCCCTTTCGCCCATGGCGGAAGTTAAGATAGTGTGGTCACGTCGGCAAGCGACAGGCAGCGCCGCAAAGACGGTATGCGAAACACCGCTGGCGCGCCAGAAATTGAGGTTACGGACAGTCTGGAGGCTGGACAGATGGGATCGATACGAGCACGCGTTCTCGCGGGTCTTTTCTTGGCCGGTTGGGCGGCCGCCGCCGGGGCGCAAAGCCAGAGTGACAACAAGGTTGCGGCGCAGACCGACTGGAGCGTCTTCGTCGAGAGCAGTCCCAAGGAATGCTGGACGGTGTCGGCGCCCAAAGAGACCGTGAACACGCGCGACGGGCGGGTGGTTGCGGTCAAGCGCAGCGACGTTCTTCTGATGGTGTTCTTCCGCCCCGAAGGTGGGGTCAAAGGGCAGGTCTCGTTCACCGGTGGTTATCCCTTCGCCAAGGGATCGACCGTGAACATGGACATCTCGGGCACCCAGTTCGAGCTGATCACCGATGGCGAATGGGCCTGGCCGCGCCCCGAGGATGACTCGAAGGTCACCGACGCGATGAAGCGGGGGTCGTCCGCGACGCTGACCGCACGCTCGTCGCGCGGCACGCAGACCAAGGACACCTTCTCGTTGCTGGGCTTCACCGCCGCGCTGGACGACGCCGAGAAGCGCTGCGCCAAGTAATCCGGGCGAGGGCCTGGTTGCGACGCTGCGGCGGATCATCCCGGCCGCGCAGGATTGCTTTGAACTGGGGCGCAAATGCGCCTATATGGTCGTTCTGCGCTGCCCACGGATTTGTCTCATGCCTGCTTCGGCCCCGATCACCCAGGATGTCGTCACCATTCCCCGCGTTCTGCCCGAGGGAAAGATCAACCTTGTGGGGCTGACCCGCGAGGCGATGCGCGCCGCGCTGATCGAGGCGGGGACGCCCGAGAAGCAGGCGAAGATGCGGGTCGGCCAGATCTGGCAGTGGCTGTATCAATGGGGTGTGCGCGACTTCGGGGCGATGACCAACCTCGCCAAGGGCTATCGCGCCGAGCTGGCCGAGAAATTCGCCATCGAGCTGCCCGAGATCGTGACCAAGCAGGTCAGCAACGACGGCACACGCAAGTATCTGGTCCGGATCGCCGGGGGGCACGAGGTCGAGACGGTCTATATCCCGGAAGAGGATCGCGGCACGCTCTGCGTGTCGAGCCAAGTCGGCTGCACGCTGACCTGTTCCTTCTGCCACACCGGCACGCAGAAGCTGGTGCGCAACCTGACCGCGGCCGAGATCATCGGCCAGGTCATGCTGGTGCGGGACGACCTGGGCGAATGGCCGGTGCCGGGCGCGCCGAAGGACGAGACGCGGCTGCTGTCGAACATCGTGCTGATGGGCATGGGCGAGCCGCTCTACAACTTCGAGAACGTGCGCGACGCGATGAAGATCGCCATGGACGCCGAGGGCATCCAGCTGTCGCGCCGGCGGATCACGCTGTCGACCTCGGGCGTGGTGCCCGAGATCGCGCGCACGGCGGATGAGATCGGCTGCCAGCTGGCTGTGTCCTTCCACGCCACCACGGACGAGACCCGCGACAAGTTGGTTCCGATCAACAAGCGGTGGAACATCGACGCGCTGATGAGCGCGCTGAAGGCCTATCCGAAGGCGTCGAACTCGGAGCGCATCACCTTTGAATACGTGATGCTGAAGGATGTGAACGACACCGACGAGGATGCCCGGCGGCTGGTGCAGCTGATCGAGGATTACGGGATTCCGGCCAAGATCAACCTGATCCCGTTCAACGAATGGCCCGGCGCGCCCTATCAGCGGTCGTCGAACAACCGCATCCGGGCTTTCGCCGATATCGTCTACAAGGCGGGCTATGCCTCGCCGATCCGGACGCCGCGCGGCGAGGATATCATGGCGGCCTGCGGGCAGCTCAAGTCGGCGACCGAGCGCGCCCGCAAGAGCAAGCGGCAGATCGAGGCCGAAGCGGGCCTGTGAGTCGGCGCAACCTGCTGATCGGCGGTGCCCTGGCGCTGGCCTGGGTGATTGGTGCGCCAAGGCTGATCCGGCTGACGCAGGACGAGTTTCCCTTCGAGGACATGCCGGGGCTGCCGGGGTTCCGCAGCCTTGGCTTCGGCGGTGGCGGGGCGAATATCGCGCTGCTGGGCATCGGCGAGGGTGAAGCGCCGGGGCCGAACCCGCTGGGAAGCAACCCCTGCGCGGCGATCTTCGGCGACGGTGACGACCGGCTGCCGGTGGCGGTGTTCACCGATTACTTCTGCCCCTATTGCCCCGAGGTGAGCGAACTGGTGCGCCGGCTTGACCGCGCGGGCGAGGTGCGGGCGGTCTGGCGGGAATGGCCGGTGCTGGGGCCGCGGTCCGAGGCGATGGCGCGGGTGGCGCTGGCGGCGGCAGCGCAGGGGGCGCATGACGCGGCCCATGCCTACCTCATGCGCAACGCGCTTCGGCCCGGCCCGGCGGCGCTGGCCGAATTTGCCGAACGGTTCGGGCTGGATGCCGGGCTGCTGGCGCGGGATGCGCAGAGCGGCGAGGTGCAGGCGCGGATCGAGGCGACACGGGCACTGGCGAAACGGCTGGGGCTGCCCGGCACGCCGGGCCTGGCCATCGGGCGTACCCTGACGGCAGGGCGGATGCCCGAGGCGCGGCTGCGCCGGCTGATCGAGCTGGAACGCGAACGGCCGGCCTGCACGGCCTGATCGGCAAATTCTGGCGGGAATGTGTCCTGCGTCGCAGATCCAGCAACAGTGCGATGCCATCCTACGGATTATCAGCCCCGAAAATACCTATATCGGGAACCATTTCAGCCCAGATGGGTGACGAATGTCGGGGGTATTGGAATAGGTAAGTCAGGACATCGAATATGGAACATGCGACTTTTACCGACCGGCCTGTCGAAGGCCCGCTGCTGAAGCTGCTGGTCGAGGAACGCCAGAAGGCCCTGTCGGCACGTGAATGGAAATTCCGCCTTGCCGGCCATGGCTATGCCATCAAGGAAGACGGGCCGCGCCAGGTGGTGACGTGGCTGACCAACGGCTCGGAACTGGGTGTGCTGCCGGTCAGCTTTCACTGACCGGCTGACGGTTCAGCTGAAATCCCACCCGTCGGGAAGGGCGATCCAGTTGGTCTGTGCCGACTTGAAGTTGGTCAGCCCGTCGAGCATCAGGCCGTAGTCGGCGATGCCGTCGCCGGTGGCGTCGATGGTGACGAGACCGTTGTTCATGCGGATCTCCATCACTCCCTCGGTGCCGGAGAAGGCCCGCTTGCCGATGTAGCGGATCTCGTCCACCTCGTTGTAGAGCAGCGGCGTGAGTTCCGTGAGGTCGAGCTTGTCTCCCTGGCGGGCGTTGAAGTCGGTCACGGTTGTCGGGCTGGTCTTGTCCCAGTTCAGGCTGCTGGCCTGGAACATGTCCGCGCCCTTGCCGCCGGTCCAGACGTTGGTGCCCTGGCTGTCGGCGTAGAACCTGTCATTGCCGGCCTGGCCGAAGAGGCGGTCGTCGTTGCCGTTGCCAAAGAGCTGGTCGTTGCCGCCGCCGCCATAGATCCGGTCGTTGCCGTTATAACCGTCGATGTAGTCATGGCCGCCGCCGCCGCGGATGACATCATTCCCGAGCGAGGCGTTGATCTTGTCATTGCCGGCCCCTAGGTTGATGACGTCGTCGCCAACCGATCCGTTGATGATGTCGGCGGTATTGGTCAGGCTGCCGCGCAGGCCCGTCGATGTGAGTTCGTTCCAGATAAGCCCGGAACCGGCGACATTGACCACGCGCGAGATATCGACGCCCGAATTGATCTGCACCACGCCCATCACCTCGCCGTCGCGCAGGAACTGCACGCGCTCGATTGTGCCGCTCCAGGTGCCCCCGGCCCGGGAGAAATCGCCGATGAACTTGTAGCCGAACACTGCCTCGAAGTCGGGCTGGTTGTGGATCTGGTAACTGATGTCGGTGCTGACGGTGATGGCCTTCACGGACTTGCGAACGGGCATCGCGTCGGCCCAGTCCTGCGCGTCGAAGCTGTAATAGCCTTGCGTGGCGAAGGAGAAGACGTCGGCGTAATACAGCGGTTCGGGGACAAGCGACTTGATAACGGATTTTGCCATTCGGAATGCTCTCTCAAAGATTTGGCCAGAGCAGCGAAATCATGCTGCTCCGCAAGGGGTACCGGCCCGGAATCGTTGCCGCAAGTCCGCGCTTGAGTGCCGTTACGTCAACGTCCCGGAATATGGTCGCGCGGGTCCGTCGATTCCCAGTTCTCGATGATGGAAACGGCCTCTTCGGCGGTCTCGACATAGCGGAACAGGTCGAGATCCTGGTCCGAGATGGTGCCGGCCTCGGCCAGGGCCTTCCAGTTGATGACCTGTTCCCAGAACTCCCGCCCGAAGAGCAGGTAGGGGACGCGGCCCATGCGGCCGGTCTGGATGAGCGTCAGGCTCTCGAACATCTCGTCGAGCGTGCCGAAGCCGCCGGGGAAGACGCAGACCGCCTTGGCGCGCATCAGGAAGTGCATCTTGCGGATGGCGAAGTAGTGGAAGTTGAAGCAGAGGTTCGGCGTCACGTAGGCGTTGGGCGCCTGTTCGTGCGGCAGCACGATGTTGAGCCCGATCGAGACGCCGCCGGCATCATGCGCGCCGCGGTTGCCGGCCTCCATCACGCCGGGTCCGCCGCCGGTCATCACCACATGCTCGCGGCAACCGGTGACGATGGATTTCTCGGTCATCAGCCGAGCGAACTTGCGTGCCTCGTCATAGTATTTCGACAGCTCGCCCAGGGTCTTGGTGCGGGCGGTATCCCGCTTCGCCGGTTCCGGGATGCGCGCGCCGCCGAAGAGCACGACGGTGCTTTCGATCTGGCGCTCGTCCAGCATCATCTGCGGTTTCAGCAGTTCGAGCTGCAGGCGGACCGGGCGCAGCTCGTCGCGCAGCAGGAATTCCTCGTCGGCGAAGGCCAGGCGATACGAGGGCGCGCGGGTCTGCGGCGTGTCGGGGACATGGCGGGCCGTGTCCTTGTCGCGCTGGGCGTCACGGAAGGGGCTCGAACGATCTTCTTTCATGCGGAGGGATTCCTCGGTTGCGCGTGCTATCCATCGATATAGGGTTCGGCGGTGCAAGACCAGTTGAGGGACCCAGATGACCGATTGGAAAGCCGAGATCGAGGCCGCGGCCGCGCGCATCGCGCCGCATGTGGTGAAAACGCCGGTTGTCACGGTGCAGGGCTTCGGGCTGGGCTATCCGGTCGAGATGAAGCTGGAGCAGCTGCAGCACACCGGGACGTTCAAGGCGCGCGGGGCCTTCAACACGCTGCTGGCTTCGGATGTGCCGGCGGCGGGCGTGGTCGCGGCGAGCGGCGGCAACCACGGGGCGGCGGCGGCCTATGCGGCGCATCAGCTGGGGCATCCGGCGCATATCTTCGTGCCCGAGATGGCGGGGCCGTCGAAGATTGCGCTGATCCGCGGCACCGGGGCCGAGCTGACGGTGGTGCCGGGGCAATATGCCAATGCGCTGGAACTGGCGCAGGCGCATGAGGCGCAGACCGGGGCGATGCAGATTCATGCCTATGACGCGGTGCCGACGGTGGCCGGGCAGGGCACGCTGATGCGCGAATGGGAGGCGCAGGGCCTTCAGGCCGATACCGTGCTGATCGCCGTGGGCGGCGGCGGGCTGATTGCCGGGGCGATGGCCTGGCTGGGCGGCGCGCGCAGGGTGGTGGCGGTCGAGCCGGTGACCTCGCGCGCGCTGAACGCGGCGCTAGAGGCGGGCGCGCCGGTGGATGTCGAGGTGGCCGGTGTCGCCGCCAACGCGCTGGGCGCCAAGCGGATCGGGCGCATCTGCTTCGACCTGGCGCAGTCGACCGGCGCGACCTCGGTGCTGGTGAGCGACGAGGCGATCACCGCCGCGCAGGCGGCGCTCTGGCGCGAGCGGCGGCTGCTGGTCGAACCGGCCGGGGCCACGGCGCTGGCGGCGCTGATGTCGGGCGCCTATGTGCCCGCGCCGGGTGAAAGGGTCGCCGTGCTGGTCTGCGGCGCCAATATCGCGCCGGACCCGCTGGGTTAGCGGCGATTGCGCAGAACCGCTTTGCTGGATATAGCGGCGGACGACCAACAGACAGGAGCCCCAGATGTCGAACGCCCAGCTTGAAACCGCCATCGAAGCCGCGTGGGAAGCCCGCGACCAGATCACCCCGGCCACCACCGGCGAGACCCGCGAGGCGATCGAGGACACGCTGGCGGCGCTGGACGGCGGCACCCTGCGCGTGGCCGAGCGGCAGGCCGACGGCAAATGGCACGTCAACCAGTGGGCCAAGAAGGCGGTGCTGCTGGGCTTCCGCATCAAGGACATGGAACAGCAGTCGGGCGGCCCGCAGGGCGGCGGCTGGTGGGACAAGGTGGACAGCAAGTTCGCCGGTTGGGGCGACAACCAGTGGAAGGCCGCCGGGTTCCGCGCCGTGCCGAACTGCGTTGTGCGCAAGTCGGCCTTCATCGCGCCGGGCGTGGTGCTGATGCCGTCCTTCGTGAACCTCGGCGCCTATGTCGACTCGGGCACCATGGTGGATACCTGGGCCACCGTCGGTTCCTGCGCGCAGATCGGCAAGAACGTCCACCTCTCGGGCGGCGTCGGCATCGGCGGCGTGCTGGAACCGATGCAGGCCGGCCCGACCATCATCGAGGACAACTGCTTCATCGGCGCGCGTTCGGAAGTGGTCGAGGGCGTGATCGTCCGCGAGGGCTCGGTGCTGGGCATGGGCGTCTTCATCGGCCAGTCGACCAAGATCGTCGACCGCGAGACCGGCGAGGTCATGTATGGCGAAGTTCCCGCCGGCTCGGTGGTCGTCTCGGGCTCGATGCCGTCGAAGAATGGCGTGAACCTCTACTGCGCGGTGATCGTGAAGCG
The DNA here is from genome assembly GCF_014656415.1 of Seohaeicola zhoushanensis. Lineage (GTDB taxonomy): Bacteria > Pseudomonadota > Alphaproteobacteria > Rhodobacterales > Rhodobacteraceae > Seohaeicola_A > Seohaeicola_A zhoushanensis. Next base: position 594,323 of record NZ_BNCJ01000001.1, read on the forward strand.
GGTCGACGCCAAGACCCGCTCCAAGACCTCGATCAACGAGCTGCTGCGCGACTGATCGCCTGACATTCGCGGAAAACCTCCGGCGCCTCGCGGTGTCCGGGGGTTTTTCTTTGCCCGGATGGCTTGCGGGACGCCCCGGCAATCGCGATTGCGGAACGCTTTGTTTCCGATCCGGCACCCAAACAAGGCAGAACCGCACCGATTTGCGCCACAGTCAAAGGTGATAACGGGGGTGTTCCGGTCAAAGAGTTCTCTGGTCTTCCTGGTCCGCGAAAGCTGCCTGCCCTGGCCTTGGTCCCGTTGCGTTCCTGTTGCGCGTTGCCTGATTGCGATTGCGCAACGGGGCGGAGGCTGAAGGGTGACAGCTTGACAATCGGCCGGGCGCGGCGCATCGCGGGCGCATGACAAATCGCGACTCCAGACAACAGGTTTACACGCTGCTGGTCCAGATCGGCCGCAAGGCCGGTGACGGCCTGCCCGAGGGCGCCAGCGGGGCGGCGCTGGTCTGCTATGCCTCGGGCGTGGACGAGGCCGAGGCAGTGCGCGAGACGGTGGCGATCCTCAAGCAGGCCGATTGCGCGCCGCTGGACGTCACCGGCTATGGCACGCTGGAGGAGCGCGAGGCGCAGGGCCACGAGATCGACGAGGACGAGCGCGCGCTGATGCTGCGGGCGCTCGAGGAGAACTCGGTCATCGTGGCGCAGATGACGCCGTTTTTCGACACCGACGAACAGGACTGAGCGGGGCCGTTTTCCTGCAAGGAAAACGTCCGAAATCCGTGACGGATTTCGGCGCCGGTGCCGGGCGCGCGCTCAGGCGGCGCGGTGTTCGGCCAGCACGATGGCGTCGAAGGCGCGCAGCATCGGGCCGGGTGGCGGCGCGTGTTCCGGCAGGGTCGAGCGGTCGAGCCCGGCGAAGATGCTGGCGCGAAGCAGGTCGGGCTTGCGGCGGATTCGCCCGGCGCAGAGGCTTTCCAGCAGGCAGCCGGCCGCCATCAGCACCTCCTGCTCGGGCAGCAGCAGCTGCACGTAGGGCACCAGCCAGCCGGTGGGCGCGGGCCTGACCTGCGGCGTGCCCAGCAGGTGCCCGGCCTGGAGCCGCACCGCCTCGCGGCCGAAGAGATATTCAACCTCGGACCCGCCGATCAGCAGTTTCTGCGTCGTCGCCACGGCGATGTCGCGGGTCAGGCCGAAATAGGGCGCGCGCAGGCAGACCGGGGCGAAGCTGCCGCGCGCCGGCACGGTGCGTTGCAGCGCGTGCAGCACCGGCACCGATTCGCCGGCCGCCGTCAGTACCAGGTCGCCGCGCTGCAACTCGCCGGCGCGGCGGGCGCCGTCGGGCGTGGCGATGGGCGTGTCGGCGGTGAGCGTCGGCATCGGGCCGACCGGCTCGATCCGGTCCGAGACGGCGAGGAAGAGCACCTCGGGCGAGAGGTAGCGGTCACCGCCCTCGCCGGTCATCGCGGCGATCTGGCTGCGGTGGAAGGGGCGCGGGTTGGGGCAGGGCAGCAGGGTGATCTGGTCGGTGTCGGGCCGTTCGATCGCCAGCCATCCGGTGCGGGCGGGGCCATCCCAGGCATAGGTGATGCGCAGGATGTCGGCGCGGCCGGCATCGGCGCAGTCGAGCAGGTGGCTGACCACCGCGCCGGCCTGGTCGAGCACCACCGACAGCCCGCCGCCGGGCAGGGCCTGGAGCGCGAAGGACATCGGCCAGGCACCGCCGGTTGTGACCCTGACAAGGGGTTTCAGGCGGCGCAGCTGCGGCAGGCGCGTCTCGATCACCACCGAACCGCGCACCAGCAGTGGTTCGTCCTCGGGCCAGGGCGCGCTCCAGGCGGCCTCCTGATCGCAGACGGCACGCCAGGTCATCGGGTGCTCCGCGGGATGTGGGTGGTCTTCATTGCTCTGCCCTTCTGTCTCGCCAAGGGCAGGAGACGACGCCGGGGCGTCGTGCTTCGCCCGGTTGGGCGACGATGGGCGAGCTGACCGTTTTCGGCCTTTGCTCTCCGTTTGACCTGCCTCTGGTCGTCTTGTTGTTGAACCAGCCCTAGCATGTCACGCCAAAGCGGGCGCGGATTTTACCGTTTGAGGCTTGGCGGCGCGGCCTTTTTGTCACAAGTCTGGGCTCGAACCGGCGGCGCGCCCGCCGCCCGAGATTGCAAGGAGCCCTGCCCGCCATGTCCGAGACCGATGCCGTCGCCCTGACTGCCGACCTGATCCGCTGCCCCTCGGTGACGCCCGAGGAAGGTGGCGCCCTGGCCTTGTTAGAGACTGTTCTGAGTGGCGCGGGCTTTGCCTGCACGCGGGTCGACCGGGGCGGGGTCGCCAACCTCTATGCCCGCTGGGGGGCCAAGGGCCATGCGAAGACCTTCGGTTTCAATGGCCATACCGACGTGGTGCCGGTGGGCGATGCGGCGGCCTGGAGCCGGGCGCCCTTCGGGGCCGAGATTGTCGACGGGGTACTTTATGGGCGGGGCGCGACGGATATGAAATCGGGCGTCGCGGCCTTTGCCGCCGCCGCCGTCGACTTTGTCAGCACCACCCCGCCCGAGGGGGCCGTGGTGCTGGCGATCACCGGCGACGAGGAGGGCGATGCGACCGATGGCACGGTGGCGCTGCTCGACTGGATGGAGGCCAACGGCGAGGCGATGAGCGCCTGCCTGGTGGGCGAGCCGACCTGCCCCGAGCGCATGGGCGAGATGATGAAGATCGGGCGGCGCGGGTCGATGTCGGCCTGGTTCACGGTGAAGGGCGTGCAGGGGCATTCGGCCTATCCGCACCGCGCCAGGAACCCGGTCGCGGCGATGGCGCGGCTGATGGATCGGCTGGCAAGCCACCCGCTCGATTCGGGGACCGAGCATTTCGACGCCTCGACCCTGGCGGTGGTGACCATGGACACCGGCAACCCGGCGACCAACGTGATCCCGGCCGAGTGCCGGGGCACGGTCAACATCCGCTTCAACGACGCGCACACCGGCGCGAAGCTGACCGACTGGCTGCGCGCCGAGGCGGACCGGGTGCAGGACGAATTCGGCGTCAGCGTGGAGATGCGGGTGAAGATCTCGGGCGAGAGCTTCCTGACCCCGCCGGGCGCGCTCTCGGACCTGGTTGGCGCGGCGGTCAAGGCCGAGACCGGGATTGACCCGGTGCTGTCGACCACCGGCGGCACCTCGGACGCGCGCTTCATCAAGGCGCATTGCCCGGTGGTGGAGTTCGGGCTGGTCGGGCAGACGATGCACCAGGTGGACGAGCGGGTGGAGGTCGAGCAGATCCGCCAGCTCAAGCGGATCTACGGGCGCATCCTGGCCGATTACTTTGGCTGAGCGCACGCTGATCGTGATGGTGAAAGAGCCGCGGCCCGGACGGGTGAAGACGCGGCTCGGGCGCGAGATCGGGATGGGGGCGGCGGCCTGGTGGTATCGCCACCAGTGCCTCCGCCTGATCCGTCGCCTGCGCGATCCACGCTGGCGGATCGTGTTGGCGGTGGCGCCGGATCAGGCTCTAAGCGAGCCATTTTGGCCCTCTGACCTGCTGCGGGTGCCGCAGGGGGCGGGTGACCTGGGGCAGCGGATGGCGCGGGCGCTGGGGCGGGCGCGCGGGCCGGTCTGCCTGGTTGGGTCGGACATTCCGGGGCTGGACCGCCGCCACATCGCGCGCGCCTTCGAGGCGCTGCAAGGGCGGGACGCGGTGTTCGGCCCGGCGGCGGATGGCGGCTACTGGCTGGTCGGGCTGCGGCGCGGTGGGCTGGCGCGGGCGGGCATGTTCGGGCCGGTGCGCTGGTCCTCGCCCCATGCCCTGGCCGACAGCCGGGCGGCGCTGGCGGGCTGGCGGATCGCCCTGGCCGATCGGCTGGCCGATGTCGATACCGCCGCGGACCTGGGGGCGCTGGCGCATCGGGATTTTTGCCGATGACGGCCCTGCGCGCGCGTGGTAGTCAGCGCCATGAGCAGCATCCCTTCCAAGGCTGAAATCCTAGACTGGATCGCGGCCAACCCGACCCTCAATTCCAAGCGTGATCTGGCCAAGGCCTTTGGCATCAAGGGCGCTGCGCGGATCGACCTCAAGCGCCTGCTGAAGGAGCTGGAGGCCGAGGGCCATCTCGAGAAGCGCCGGCGCAGCTATGGCGACCCCGAGCGGCTGCCGCCGGTGACGGTGCTGCAGGTCAAGGCGCCGGATCGCAACGGCGACATCTTCGCGCGGCCGCTGGAGTGGCATGGCGAGGGGATCGAGCCCATCGTGCTGGTGATACCGCGGGCGAGCGACCCGGCGCTGGGCGCGGGCGACCGGATCCTGGCCAAGCTGAGCGTGGTGCACGAGGAAGATCACAATTACGAGGCGCGGCTGATCCGGCGGATCGGGACCAACCCACGCCGTATCCTGGGCGTGTTCCGCAAGACCTCGGAAGGCGGGCGGATCGTGCCGGTCGACAAGTCGGGCATGAACGAGTGGCAGGTGCCGGAAGAGGCACGCGGCGGCGCGAAGGATGGCGAGCTGGTCGAGGCCGAGGCCTTTGGCCCCGCCGGGCGGCTGGGCCTCCCGCGCGCGCGGGTGACCGACCGGCTGGGCGACCCCAGCGCGCCGAAGGCGGTCTCGCTGATCGCGATTCACCAGCACGGCATTCCCGACCACTTCCCCGACGCGGCGATTGCCGAGGCGGACAAGGCCAAGCCGATGGGGCTGGCGGGCCGCGAGGATCTGCGCGAGCTGCCGCTGGTGACGATTGACCCGGTCGACGCGCGCGACCGCGACGACGCGATACTGGCGCTGGCGGATGACGATCCGAAGAACGAGGGCGGCTTCGTGCTCTGGGTCGCGATTGCCGATGTGGCCGCCTATGTCACCCCCGGCTCGGCGCTGGACGCCGAGGCGCGCAACCGGGGCAACTCGACCTATTTCCCCGACCGGGTGGTGCCGATGCTGCCCGACCGGCTGTCGGGCGATCTCTGCTCGCTGCACGAGGATGTGCCGCGCGCCTGCGTGGCGGTGCGGATGCGGATCGACTCGATGGGCCAGAAGATCGACCATCATTTCACCCGTGGGCTGATGTGCTCGAAGGCCTCGCTGAATTACCAGGAGGTGCAGGCGGCGATGGACGGGCAGGTCTCGGACAAGACCGAACCGCTGCTCGAGCCGGTGATCCGGCCGCTCTATGCGGCCTATGCCGCGCTGACCAAGGCGCGCAATGACCGCCAGCCGCTGGACCTCGACCTGCCCGAGCGCAAGATCGAGCTGAGCGAGGAGGGCAAGGTCACCTCGGTGAAGTTCCGCGACCGGCTGGATGCGCACCGGCTGATCGAGGAATTCATGGTGCTGGCCAATGTCTGCGCCGCCGAGACGCTGATCGCCAAGAAATCGCCGCTGCTGTTCCGGGTCCACGAGGAGCCGGCCCCCGAGAAGCTGGAGGCGCTGCGCGAGACGGCGCAGGCGGCGGGCTATACGCTGGCCAAGGGGCAGGTGTTGCAGACGCGGCACCTCAACAGCCTGCTGAACCAGGCGGCGGGGCGTGACGATGCCGAGCTCATCAACCTTTCGACGCTGCGGTCGATGACGCAGGCCTATTACTCGCCGCAGAACTTCGGCCACTTCGGGCTGGCGCTGCGGAACTATGCCCACTTCACCTCGCCGATCCGGCGCTATGCCGACCTGATCGTGCACCGGGCGCTGATCGCGGCGCATGGCTGGGGCGATGACGGGCTGACCCCGGAGGAGATCGACCGGCTGGATGCGACGGCCGAGCATATCTCGGACACCGAGCGGCGGTCGATGATGGCGGAGCGGGATACCAACGACCGCTACCTGGCGGCCTATATGTCCGAGCGGGTGGGCAACGAGTTCACGGGGCGGATCAGCGGGATCGCGCGGTTCGGGGTCTTCGTGAAGCTGGACGAGACGGGGGCCGACGGGCTGGTGCCGATCCGGTCGCTGGGGCGGGAGTATTTCCATTTCGACCGCGAGGCGGGCACGCTGATGGGGTCGGATACCGGCACGCTGATCGGGATCGGGCAGCGGGTCACGGTGCGGCTGGCCGAGGCGGTGCCGGTGACCGGCGGGCTGGAGCTGGAGCTGCTGGAGCTGGACAACAAGACCATGCCGCGGGCCCCGGCGGGCAAGGGGCGCGGCGGGCGGCGCAAGCCGGCGGTGGCGCGGCACAAGGCGGCCAAGGAAAAGCGCAAGGTGAGCCGCAAGCGGCGCTAGATCCGGGTGTCCCAGCTGGGACGGGGGGTCAAGTGGCTGAAGTATAATGATTTTATTCGAGTGACTTTCTGGGACACCGTTTTCCTTCGAGGAAAACGGCAAAAATCCTGCGAGAATTTTTGCGCGCCATCCGAGGGGGTGGGGCCGTTTCCCTCGCAGGGAAACGGACGAATTCCTCGCAGGAATTCGGTGTGCTTTTCCGGGATTTTGCCGCTAGAGTGAGGGCGAGCAGATAAACAGGACGACAGGATGCGTCTTTGGATGAAGGCGGGGCTGGTGGCCCTTGGCTATAGCATCGTTCATGCCGAAACCGCCGAAAAGCCCGCCGCGGAGGACAGCGTGCTGGCCGTATCGCAATCGCTGCGGCCAACGGCGCGGCCCGAGGCACAGGGCGGGAAAGAGGAGAGGGTGCGGGACAGTTCCGACAACGGCGGGTTCGACGACTGGCTCGCGGGGTTCCGCGCGCGTGCGGCTGGCGAAGGCATAAGCGCAAAGACGCTGGAACGCGCCTTTGCCGGGGTCAGCTATGATCCGGAGGTGATCCGGCGCGACCGCAACCAGAACGAGTTCACCAAGACGGTCTGGGTCTATCTCGACAGTGCCGCCTCGGACGACCGGATCGCCGCCGGCAAGGCAGCGGTGGAGAAGCACCGGGCCCTGCTGGACAGGATCGAGGCGCAATACGGCGTCGACCGCTACATCGTGGCGGCGATCTGGGGGCTGGAGAGCGCCTTTGGCGCGTTCCGGGGCAATGACAGCACGATCCGCTCGCTGGCGACGCTGGCCTTTGACGAGCGCCGCCGGGCCTTCTTCGAGAACGAGCTGATGACGCTGCTGAGGATCGTCGATTCGGGCGAGGTGGGTGTCGCGGCGCTGAAGGGCAGCTGGGCCGGGGCGATGGGGCATACGCAGTTCATGCCCTCCTCGTTCCAGGCCCATGCGGTGGATTTCACCGGCGACGGGCGGCGCGACATCTGGTCGGACGATCCAAGCGACGCGCTGGCCTCGACGGCGGCCTACCTGCGCCATTTCGGCTGGACCAAGGGGCAGCCCTGGGGTGTCGAGGTCAACCTGCCCGAAGGATTCGCCTATACGCTGGCCAACCGCGACATCATGAAGCCGCCCTCGGACTGGGCCGAGCTGGGTGTGCTGGGACTCGACGGCAGGCCGGTGCCGGAGCATGGGCCGGCCTCGATCCTGCTGCCGGGCGGCGCGGAGGGCGCGGCCTTCATGATCTTCGACAACTTCGAGGTGCTGGAGCATTACAACACCGCCGATGCCTATGTGATCGGGGTGGGGCACCTCGCCGACCGGATCCGGGGCGGCGGGCCTGTTCGGCATCCCTGGCCGCGCGAGGACCGGGCGCTGACCTTTGACGAACGGGTCGAGTTGCAGCGGCTGCTGACGGCGAAGGGCTTTGACACGGTGAAGCTCGACGGGCGCATCGGGCCGCTGACGATCAACGCGGTGCGCGCCTACCAGGTCGCCAGCGGGCTGCTGCCGGACGGCTATGCCTCGCCGCGGTTGTTGGAGCGGTTGCGGTAGGGAGAAAGGAGACGGACCCTATCCGTCCATTCGGCGCGTTTGTTTCAGCGATACGAAATAGGCGAAGCGTGTTTGTTCGGACGGCTCTGCGTTGTCGAAATCACTGATGACTGACTCGATGGATTGTATGTCCATCCGAACAGATGAGATCGCAAATTTGGCTAACGGGTCATAGTCGGCATTTTCGCGTTTGTTCTTCAACGCGACAAACTGCTCAGCGAACCTGTTGACCGGTTCGGAGAAGTTGTGCCTCTTGAGCTCTTTGCACTTCTTCTCGATGTGGGAATGGTCCGGTTGGCGGTACAAGTTCTTGTAGGCTTCAATGAATGCCGGGTTATCCGGATCGGCACCAAGTGGAGCCACGAGCGCTTCGCAAATCCGATGGAACAAAGCGTAGTACAGGTCACTTGTAACTCTGCGGAGATCCGCTTCTGTCATGCGTTTCGGATCTTCCAGTCGCCGTTTGGCCGATTGGAAGAGGCCGTTGCTAAGCAGCGTGATGCTCCATCGCGTCGGATGAGGAGATAAAGTTAATGACGGGGAAAGCGTCATTCGCTTCAGATTGAAGATGGTTCCAGATCAGATCCGTGACTGTCACCGCTACACCATTCGGCAATGTCCCGTTCTCATCGTAGATCACGTCGATGAACAGCACATTTTCTCCATCCCTGTTGACAGCAGGTTGGATTTTCACGGTCTGGATTATCGTGCTGCCGACTTCATTTCTGATGATCGACTCGATCTCTGTCATGGGTTCAAACCTCGTCTCATCTATCACATTGAATCACAAAACTGGACTCATGTGAATCCATATTGGACTCATCGGCGGCTTCCCTCTCAGCTCGGGCTCATGCCGCGCAGGCGCTCGGAGCGGCGGCGGAGGAGTTCGAGGACGGTCAGCAGGGCGATGGAGATCGCCACCAGGATCGTCGCAACCGCGAGGATGGTGGGCGAGATCTGTTCGCGCAGGCCGATGAACATCTGCCAGGGCAGGGTCTTCTGGCCGGCCGAGCCGACGAAGAGCACCACCACCACCTCGTCGAAGGAGGTGATGAAGGCGAAGAGCGCGCCCGAGATCACGCCGGGGAGGATCAGCGGCATCTGCACCCGGAAGAAGGTGGTCACCGGGTCGGCGCCCATGTTGGCGGCGGCGCGGGTGAGCGAATTGTCGAAGCCGACCAGCGTGGCGGTCACGGTGATGATGACGAAGGGAATGCCGAGCGCGGCATGGGCCAGCACGACGCCGATATAGGTGCCCTGCAGCCCGGCACGGGAGTAGAAGAAATACATCCCCGCGGCCGAGATGATCAGGGGCACGATCATCGGCGAGATCAGGATCGCCATGATGGCGCGGCGGAACGGGACGTGGGGCTGGCTCAGGCCGATCGCCGCCAGCGTGCCGAAGCCGACCGAGAGCAGTGTCGCCACCGGGGCGATCATCAGCGAGTTCCTGAGCGCGTTCTGCCAGTCGGAGTTGGTGAAGAAGTCGCGGTAGTGCTTGAGCGAGTAGCCCGCCGGGTCGAGCGCCAGCATCTCGGGGGTGAAGGTGAAGAAGTCCTGGGCGTTGAAGCTGAGCGGCAGCACCACCAGGATCGGGGTGATGAGGAAGATGAATATCGCGCCGCAGATCACCCGGAAGGTATAGTGCCAGAGCACCTGGCCGGGGGTCAGGTAGGGCACCAGGTGGGCGCGGTAACGGCCTTCGAAGAGCCAGAAGGTGAGCCAGCCGAAGAACCAGCCGAGCGCCGCTCCGATGATGCCGGCGGACAGCCCGGCGAGGGCGAAGCCGGCAATGGCAAAGACCACGGCGACGATCCAGCGGAGCTGCTTCTCGGCCAGCGGCGCATGGGTCAGCAGGAAGGCGAGCGCGCCCATCAGGATCGCGCCGCCGAGGATGCCGAGCGGGCCGCTGCCCTGCGCGGTGCCGACGAAGAGGCCGACGAAGGCGCCGAAGGCGGCGACCACGGGCACGTAGAACGAGGCGGGGCGGCGGGGGACGGTGGTCAGGACGGCCATGGGCTCAGCCTCCGAGCTTCACGTTATCGATGCCCACGATCTTGTCGTAGACGTAGTAGAGCAGCAGCACCGCTCCGAGCAGGATCGCGCCGAGCGCGGCGCCAAGGCCCCAGTTCAGCGACTTGGAGATGTGATAGGCGATCCGGTTCGAGATGAAGGTGCCGTCGGTGCCGCCGACGATCTCGGGGGTGATGTAGTAGCCGATGGCGAGGATGAAGACGAGGATCGAGCCGGCGCCGATGCCGGGTACCGACTGCGGGAAGTAGACCCGCCAGAAGGCGGTCCAGTTGGTGGCGCCAAGCGACTTGGCGGCGCGCAGGTAGCTGGGCGGGATGGTCTTCATCACCGAATACATCGGCAGGATCATGAAGGGCAGCAGGATGTGGGTCATCGCCACGATGGTGCCGAACTGGTTGTTGATGAGGATCAGGCGGTCGTTGTCGGCGACAAGGCCGAGCCAGACGAGCGTCTCGTTGATGACGCCCTCCTGCTGCAGCATCACCTTCCAGGCCGAGGTGCGCACCAGGAGCGAGGTCCAGAACGGCAGCAGCACGAGGATCATCAGCAGGTTGGCGGTACGGGCGCGGATATTGGCGAGGATCCAGGCCACCGGGTAGCCGAGCATGATGCAGCTGAAGGTGATGACCAGCGACATGAACATCGTGCGCTTGAACAGCAGGATGTAGATCTGTTCGTTCTCGGGGCGGGCCTCGGGGCCGTCGATGCCCTTCTTGAGATCCACGGCGTTGAGGAAATAGCCGTTCGTGTAGGCGGGCGAGTAGATGTAGAGGGTGCGCCAGAGTTCGAGGTCGCCCCAGTCCTTGTCGACCTTGAGGAAGGCCTCCTGGTAGGGCGCCTTCATCTTCTCGACGCCGCGGCCGGTCTTGCGCAGCAGCGAGGCGGCGCCGGAGTATTCGTAGTTCAGCCGCGAGCCGAGGCGGGTGTGGGTCTTCTGGTCGACCGCCTCCACCAGGTCGGCCTGGAGCGCGGCGAAGACCGCCTCGGGGGGCAGTTCGGTGGAATGCGGGTCCCAGGAGTCGAGCGCCTCGACCGTCCGGGGGATGGTGTCCTTCACCACCTGGTTCTCGATCGAGCGGAACAGCATGTCGGCGATCGGGGCGATGAAGGTCACCAGCACGAAGATCAGGAGGGGAGCGACCAGCATCAGCGCCCGGATTTTCTGCATTCGCAGCGCCCGTGCGAGGCTGCGCTTGAGCGGGGTTCCGTCGGCCGCGAGAACGCGGCCTGGCTGAGTGGTCGCTTCGGTCATGACATGCCTTCTATGATGACGACGTCGCTCTGGGCGTTGGCCATGCGGATCCTGGCGGCGGCCTGGTAGGCGTCGGAGTGGTAGCAGGCCAGCGCGGTTTCGTAGTCGGGGAACTCGACGATGACGTGGCGGTCCTTCTGCGGGGTCTCGGGCGTCTCGTTGCGGCCGCCTCGAACCAGGAACCTGCCGCCGAAGCCCTCGACCACGGGCGTGTCGAGGCGAACGTATTCGGCGTATTGCTCGGGGTTGGTCACCGTCACGTGCAGGATCCAGTAGCCTTTGCTCATTCTCGGTCTTCTCCTTGGGGAATGCGGGGCCCGACAGCCGGGCCCCGCCCCATCTAGTACCGGATCAGTTCGCGAGCCAGGCCTGGAACTTGGCGTCGAGATCGTCGCGGTAGTCGGCCCACCAGGTGTAGTTGTTCACGAAGGTGTGCTTGGCGTTGTTCGGATCGGTCGGCATGTGCGGCGCCATCTCGATGCCGAGGGTGGCGTGCTTGCCGACCAGCGGAGCCGAGGATTTGCGCGCCGGGCCGTAGGAGATGTATTTGGCCTGATCCGCCAGACGCTGGGTGTCGGTGGCGAAATACAGGTAGTCCATCACGCGGGCGAGGCGGTCTTCCGGCAGGCCGGCGGGAACGACCCAGCCGTCGATGTCGAACATCTGCCAGTCCCATGCCATGCCGACGGGCTGCTTCTGCTCTTCGATCATCGCGAAGAGACGGCCGTTGTAGGCGGAGCCCATGAAGATCTCGCCGTCGGCGAGGAGCTGCACCGGCTGGGCCGAAGCGGTCCACCAGATGGTCTGGTCCTTGATGGTGTCGAGCTTGGCGAAGGCGCGGGCGACGCCCTCGTCGGTTTCGAGCGTGTCGTAGACGTCCTCATAGGCGACGCCATCGCAGAGCAGCGCCCATTCCATGTTGGCGACCGGCTGCTTGTTCAGCGCGCGCTTGCCCGGGTATTTCTGCAGGTCGAAGACGTCGCAGGCGCCGGTCGGCGGCTCGGTCCCGGCGGGGACCATGTCCTTGCGATAGCCGAAGGTGGTCGAGAAGACGATCTGCGGGATGAAGCAGTCGGAGACCATCAGGTCGCCGAAGTCGTCCTTGGCCTTGGTGCCGTCCGGCGCATCGGCGAGCTGGGTGTCGGCGTCGATTTCCATCGCCAGGCCTTCGTCGCAGAGGCGGATGGCGTCGGCGGCCTCGACGTCGACCAGATCCCAGGTCAGGTTGTTGGCTTCCTTCATGGCGCGCAGCTTGGCCACGGCCTCGGGCGAGCTTTCGTCATTGATGATCTTGACGCCGGTCTTTTCCGAGTAGGGGTTGTGATAGGCGTTCAGCTGCGAGGCGGAATAGGCGCCGCCCCAGCTCACGATGGTCATCTCGTTGGCCATGTCGGCCGCGAAGGCCGACCCGGCGGCGAGCGAAACTGCCGCGCTGGTGGCCAGAAGAAGATTGATACGTTTCATTCACTAAGTCTCCCAGACTTTGCCCGCTTGATTATTTTCCGGAGACGGAGCGGCGGGCATGACTCCGCGTCCCACGTGAACATCGTCCGGCGGGGCCGGGCGACGATGAACGGCGCTAGACGGCGTCGAGCGCCCGGCAGTCTTCGGGCAGCCAGCCGATCTCGATCTGCGTGCCCGGTTGCAGGCGGACCTGGTCGGGGGCGTTGCGGGTCTTGATCACGAAATCCTCGTTCCCGGCGACCTTGAGCCGGGTGCGGAAGATGTCGCCCATGTAGATGAACTCCATCACCTCGGCCTTGAGCGTGTGGGCGCCCGGGCGCATCCGGTCCTTGTTGTATTCGACCCGCTCGGGGCGGATCGAGACGCGGGTGCGCTGGCCGGCTTCGGTGACGTTGACCGGCTTGCAGTCGATCAGGCCACCGCCGTCGAGCTGTACGAGCGCGGTGCCGCCCTTGATCTCCTTCACCACGCCTTCCAGAGTGTTGTTCTCGCCGATGAACTGGGCGACGAAGCTGTTCTCGGGCTCTTCATAGAGCTTGTCCGGCGGCGCCAGCTGCTGGATGCGGCCGTCGTTGAACACCGCGACCCGGTCGGACATGGTGAGCGCCTCGGTCTGGTCGTGGGTCACGTAGACCACGGTGATCCCGAGGTTGTCGGCGATGCGCTTGATCTCGAACTGCATATGCTCGCGCAGCTGCTTGTCGAGCGCGCCGAGCGGTTCGTCCATCAGCACCAGCTCGGCCTCGAAGACCAGCGCGCGGGCCAGCGCGATGCGCTGCTGCTGGCCGCCCGAAAGCTGCGAGGGCCGGCGGCCGCCGAAGGCGCCCATCTGCACCATGTCCAGCGCGCGTTTCACCTTGGCTTCGCGCTCGGCCTTGCCCATACGCCGCACTTCCAGCGGGAAGGACAGGTTCTCGGCCACCGTCATGTGCGGGAACAGCGCGTAGTTCTGGAACACCATCCCGATGCCGCGCTTGTGCGGGGGGATGTTGTTGATGCTGACCCCGTCGAGCCGGATGTCGCCGTGAGTCGCCGTCTCGAAGCCGGCGAGCATCATGAGGCAGGTTGTCTTGCCCGAACCGGAGGGCCCGAGCATCGTGAGAAACTCGCCCTTGGGCAGTGAGAGGTTCAGGTCTTTGACGACTAGAGTTTCGCCGTCATAGCTCTTCTGGACGCGTTCGAATTCGACGAACGCGCCGGAGTTCTGTGACTCGGCCAAATGCGGCCCCCCTGTTTTGTCGGCAGGTTATCCTGCGCTTTTGTGCCTTAATGTAACCACACAGAAAGGTGCGGTTGCAACCGCGTTCCTGATTTGCGCCATATTGACGAGGGGCAGGGCCGCTAAATCGGGCAAAAGCGAACATATCCGTCGCGCACGCGTCATGAACGGGCTTCTTGCCTGAGCGGAAGTGGGTATGGTGGGCGGGAAACGACAAAGGGGAGACTTCCAGTGCCGGCCACCGACTTGCCTTTCACCCGCGAGGAATACGCCGAGCGCATGGCCCGTGTGCGACGCGCGATGTCGGACGCGAACCTCGATGCGCTGATCATCACCGACCCGTCGAACCAGGCCTGGCTGACCGGCTATGACGGCTGGTCGTTCTACGTGCACCAGGCGGTGATCCTGCTGCCCTATGGCGAGCCGATCTGGTGGGGCCGCAAGATGGACACCTTCGGGGCGCTGCGCACGGTCTGGATGTCGCCGCATCGGGTGGTGGGCTATGACGACAGCTACGTGCAGTCGCGCGAGAAGCATCCGATGGACGACCTCGCCAAGGTACTGGTCGACTTCGGCACCGGCCACGGGCGCATCGGCGTCGAGATGGACAACTATTACTTCACGGCGCGGGCGATGCACATGCTGCACGCCTCGCTGCCAAAGGCGATGTGGGTCGATGCCACCGGCGCGGTGAACCGGCAGCGGGCGGTGAAGTCGGAGGCCGAGATCGGCTTCATGCGCAAGGCGGCGGCGATTTCCGAGAAGATGATCGACGGGCTGCTGGAGCGGGTCGAGCCGGGGGTGCCGAAGAACGAGGTGGTGGCCGAGCTGTACCGGGATGCCATCCGCGGGGTCGAGGGGGCCTGGGGCGATTACCCGGCCATCGTGCCGATGCTGCCCTCGGGGATCGACGCCACCGCGCCGCACCTGACCTGGGACGGGCGGCCCTTCAAGACGGGCGAGGCGACCTTCTTCGAGATCTCGGGCTGTTACCGTCGCTATCACGCGCCGTTCTGCCGGACCTTGTTCCTCGGGACGCCGCCGGACGACATGCTGCGCGCGGAAGGTGCGTTGCAGGAGGGTCTGGAGGCCGGGATCGACGCGGCGCGGGCGGGGAACCGGGCCTGCGACATCGCCAACGCCCTCTATGGTGCGCTGAAGAAGGCCGGGATCACCAAGGACGGGCGCTGCGGCTATGCCATCGGGCTGAGCTATCCGCCGGACTGGGGCGAGCGGACGATCTCGCTGCGCGAGAACGACGAGACCGTGCTGGAGCCGGGGATGACCTTCCACTTCATGCCCGGTCTCTGGCAGGAGAACTGGGGGCTCGAGATCACCGAGCCGATCCTGATCCGCGAGAGTGGGCCGGCGGAGACGCTGTGCAACCGGCCGCGGAAGCTCTTCGTGAAGCCATGAGGGGCGGGCTTTCCTGCGGTGCCGGTCGGCCCCCCTCCCCTCTCCCCTCCCCACGAGGGGGAGGGGAAGCGCCCTTGATCGCTGGCGGTTCGGGTGGACGGCCTGGAATCGCCCCTCCCCCTCGTCGGATGGGGGAGGGGGTCGCGGCATGAGCGAGCGCCTGGCCGATACCATTGCCCTGCTCGACCGGCTGGTGGGTTTTCCGACCATCTCGTCCGACAGCAACCTCGCCATGATCGCCGACCTTGCCGCGCGCCTGACGGACGTGGGCGCGCGGGTCGAGATGTTCACCGACGAGACCGGGGCCAAGGCGAACCTCTTCGCCACGCTGGGGCCCGAAGGCGACGGCGGGCTGATCCTCTCGGGCCATACCGATGTGGTGCCGGTGGCCGAACAGGACTGGTCGAGCGACCCGTTCCAGATGCGCAGCGAGGCCGGGCTGCTGTATGGCCGTGGCACCTGCGACATGAAGGGCTTTATCGCCGCGGCGGTGGTGATGGCGCAGGACTACGCGCAGCTCGATCTCAAGCGCCCGCTGCATTTTGCCTTTACCCATGACGAGGAGGTCGGCTGCCTGGGCGCGCGGGCGCTGGTGCCCGAGTTGCAGAAGCGCGGGCTGCGTCCCGCCATGGCGATCATTGGCGAGCCGACGCTGATGGGGGTGATCGAGGGGCACAAGGGCTGCTGCGAATACACCGTGCGGTTCGGCGGGCTGGAAGGCCACGGTTCGGCCCCCGAGCGCGGCGTGAACGCGGTGGAATACGCGGTGCGCTATGTCACCCGGCTGATGGAGCTGCGGGCAGAGCTGATGGGACGCGCGCCGGCGAAGAGCCGGTTTCAGCCGCCCTGGAGCACGATCAACATCGGCTCGTTGCGGGGCGGGGTCGCGCATAACGTGATCGCCGGCAAGGCCGAGCTGGAATGGGAGACGCGGCCGGTCCAGAAGGGTGACATGGCCTTCGTCAAGGACGCCATCGCCGCCTTTGTCGAGGGCGAGCTGCTGCCGGCGATGCGCGCCGTCCACCCCGAGGCCAGCATCGAGACCGAGGTGATCGGCGAGGTGGCCGGGCTGGAGGTGCTGGACGACAACGCCGCCCGCGATCTGGTCGCCGGGCTGGTCGGCGCGAACGGGGCCGACGTGGTGCCCTTCGGCACCGAGGCGGGGCTGTTCCAGGAGATGGGCATGTCGGTCGTCGTCTGCGGCCCCGGTTCCATCGAGCAGGCGCACAAGCCGGACGAGTTCATCGCGGTGGACCAGCTCGACGCCTGCCTCTCGATGCTCGACCGGCTGGGGCAGAGCCTGGTGCGGAGCGCCTGACGGGACCCCGGCCACAGCGCGCTTGCCGAAAGGCCGGGAACGTTCCATCCTTCTCTCAGTGGCCGGATGTCGGGACCCGATCCCAAACAGAAGACAGGGGCCCCAGGGAGGATTTCAATGAACGGCACCATGATGGAGCAGCCGTTGACGATCAGTTCGCTGATCGCTCATGCGGCACGGTATCACGGCGCGACCGAGATCGTTTCGGTCGAGTCGAACGGCGAGACGGTGATCACCAACTGGCGCGAGGTGGAGGCCAACGCGCGGCGACTGGCCTCGGCGCTGGAGCGGCTGGGGGTGCAGAAGGGCGACCGCTGCGGCACCATCGCCTGGAACAACCGGCGGCACCTGGAGATCTATTTCGGCGTGGCCGGGGCCGGGATGGTCTGCCACACGATCAACCCGCGCCTGTTCCCCGAGCAGCTGATCTATATCATCAACCATGCCCAGGATCAGGTGCTGTTCCTCGACCGGATGTTCGTGCCGGCGGCGGCCAAGCTGCGGGCGCATCTGCAATCGGTGAAGCATTTCGTCTACATGGGCCCGCGCGACGCCGAGGTGGCGGCGGAACTCGACGGCGTGCTGTTCTACGACGAGCTGCTGGCGGCCGAGCCGGACAGCTACCAGTGGCCCGAACTGGACGAGCGGATGCCGTCGAGCCTGTGCTATACCTCGGGCACCACGGGGAACCCGAAGGGCGTGCAGTATTCGCACCGCTCGACCGTGCTGCATTCGATCGGCGGCAACCAGCCGGACGGGCTGGCGCTGTCGGCCAAGGACACCGTTCTGGCGGTGGTGCCGATGTTCCACGCCAATGCCTGGGGCACGCCCTATGTGGCGGCGGGCGTCGGCTGCAAGTTCGTGCTGCCGGGGCCGAGGCTGGACGGCGAGAGCCTGGTCAGGCTGATCGACACCCACAGGGTCACCATCGCGCTGGGCGTGCCGACGATCTGGATGATGCTGCTGGGCGCGCTCGAGAAGACCGGCAGCAAGGCGGAGAGCCTGAAGCGCACCGTGGTGGGCGGCTCGGCGCTGCCGACCTCGATGATCCCGAAGTTCCGCGATCTCTACGGCGTCGATCTGATCCATGCCTGGGGCATGACCGAGACCAGCCCATTGGGCACGCTGAACCAACTCTTGCAGAAGCACGACAGCCTGAGCGATGCCGAGAAGGGCAAGCTGCGCGAGGGCCAGGGAAGGCCGCCCTATGGCGTCGAGCTGCGGCTGGTCGACGATGCCGGCAACCGCCTGCCCGAGGACGGCAAGACCCAGGGCAACCTGCAGATCCGCGGGCACTGGATCGTCGACAGCTATTTCAATGCCGGCAAGTCGGCGCTGACCGAGGACGGCTGGTTCGACACCGGCGACGTGGCGACCATAGATGCCGACGGCTACATGATCATCCGGGATCGCTCGAAGGACATCATCAAGTCGGGGGGCGAGTGGATCTCGACCGTGGAGCTGGAGGATATCGCCATCTCGCACCCCAAGATCGCCAATGCCGCCGCCATCGCCGCGCGCCATCCCAAGTGGGACGAGCGGCCGGTGGTGATTGCCGTGCGGGCCTCGGGGCAGGATGTCAGCCGCGAGGATATCCTGGCGCATTACCAGGGCAAGGTGGCGAGCTGGCAGGTGCCCGACGAGGTGATCTTCGTCGAGGAGCTGCCGTTGGGCGCCACCGGCAAGGTGCTGAAGAACAAGCTGCGCGAGCAGTATGGCGAGGTGCTGCTGAAAGGCTGAACGCCGAGAAGTTTATCCGTTAGCCCCGTCTTAACCCGCCTTCTGCTACCCCGGCTTCCGGGCGAGCGGAAGGCAGCGCGATGGCATCCTCGAACCGGGTGGCACCGGTCATCATCAAGCGGAAGAAGGTCGTGGCCGGCGAAGGCCATCACGGCGGCGCCTGGAAGGTTGCCATACTACGTTCCTTCTCGACATTGGGCAGATTCGGCCCTGGTGTTTCCGCCCGTCAGGGCGAAGCGAAACGTCCTTCTGACCAATGCGATGGCCCCGCTTCGGGTATCGCGCCACCTGAGTCCCAGGTGCGGCGACAGACTGCCCCGTAACTGCCTAACAGACTGCTAATGCGCGCCCTCCAATTTCCGGCAATTTGCTTAAATTCGTGCCTCAGGCACGTCGCTCCACAGTGCCCGGGATGCCTGTCTGGTGACGATGCCTGCGGCCGGATTTGTCATAGGTTTCAAGGCCAAGCCGCACCCGCCTGAGATGTGCCATCCGGTCGGCGACGGCGCGGATCCCCTCCATCGCGCCAACCAACAACGACAGGTTGCGCCCCAGTTTCTCGCGAAGCGGGCCCAGCGGCGCGTGATCGGTGGCATCAAACCCGTTGATCCGGTCGATCAGCGCCTCCTTCAGGTCGAGAATTCGAGCAATCGTGTCGAGATCGCCGGCCAGAAGCGCCGCGCGTTCGCGTTCGAGCAACTGGTCGAGTTCGTCAATCACATCCTGGCTGGCTGCGGTCGTCATGATTCCGCCTCTGTCAGCGCCCGGAACAGCGTTTCGGCGAGGCCGATTCCCCCCGCGCGCGCGATCATGCGGGCCTGTTCGCCAACCAGGATCGACTGGAACTGCTCTTCTCCCGCGCCGCCGCCGAAACCGGCGGGCGCTTTGGCCAAGCCTCCGGATTTGAGCATTTCCGCAAGGAAAGTGGCCTCAAGCTCCACCGCTGCCGCGCGCAGCGCGGCATCGGAATGCGGGGGCGGCAGGGCGCCGTGACTCTCGGTTATCATGATTCCCTCGAATTGCTTGCATCCAGGAGAGTTTGACCGGTGCGAGTTAAAATAATCGTAACCCGTTCCGGCCAAGGATGGTTTCCACCGCGACAGAAGGCCGGACGAAATGCAGATACTTCCACTCCAGGCGCCCCTGGCCGTTTCGCCGCGAACGGGGGAGATTCCCGAAGATTGCGGCGCGACTACAGAGAGAGAGGCCGGCAGTTTTGACGGCTGCTATCGGTTGCTGGCTGATAATGGGGCTTCCCTGTCTCTCGAAGAGGCGGGCAATTCGGATTCGGACGAGCCCGAAACAAGTGTCAGTGAATGGCAGGAGCCTGCTGCGTGTGATGCGGGCGAGTCGGGCGCCATGCCTGGAGCCGCAGTTCCGTCTGAGATTCGGCTTGGGGCAGTCCGTCAAGTTGGTGCAGCGCTTGAAGTTGATTCGGAAATGACCTTGCCTGGACCGACTTTGCCTGCGCGACCTCATGCTGAAAGCGATGAGAGTGGGGTGAATGCAGGCGCGGGAAGGGCCGCGTTGCAGAGCGAGATCGTTGCAGTCCTGCCGGGACAGACAGGGACGGAGCAGATGGCGGAGCTCAATGACCGACAAAGGGACCGGGCGGACCGCATGCCCGACTTGGTCGGGTCCGTTGACGGTCAGGCAGAGAGGTTTGGCCGAGAGGGGCCGGCGCCGCCCAGGCTATTCTCGGGAGTGCCTGATCTCGCGGCTGCAGGGGTGCCTGAAACGCTTGCGCGGCCGGGTCTTGGGGCGATGCATCGGGGTGCGCGCATCTCAGCCGGGCACCTGAGCAATCATAGCTCCGCAGAGCCAATCGACCTGCCGCAAGCAGCAAGGCGTGACGTTCGGGAGGAACCTGGGGGCGCGCTATCTCGGCTGACATATTGGGCGGGTGTCGGGACCGGCGGGGATGCACAAGCTGTTGCCGGGGCTGCTGAGGAATACATCAATCCAACGACTCGAACGCACGGTCGGAGCGGGTCTCGAAACGACGGACGCGATATGGGGCCTGAAGTCGGGAAGATCCGGTTCACGGCCTGGCAGGTTGAGGAAGCAGGTCGGGGCTTCCTGTCGCGAAGCAATCACGCTGCGTTGGCCCCCCCGCGAGACATCGGCCCGGACTCCGGATCCGCTGCCACGCCCGCCGGGCAGGTCGGCGCCGCGCAAGGACTCTCGGGAGGCTTTCGGCTTGGGGGCGGATCCGTACCGCCCCCTGAGATCGCGCCTGCGGGTCGGCAGGAAACCGCGGTGACCCGAGGGGGCGGGGATGTTTCGATGCCGTTCACCGGTGGGCTGACCCTCGCGCTCCCAAGTGAGTCGGCACCAGTTGCCACGCATTCCGCTGCGCAGCCTGCGCATAGTTCCGCTCCGTCGGGATTTCCCGCAGCGCAGACCGTCGCCGCGCTCCTGCGCCAACCTGACGGCCAGATTGAACTGGCCGTCGACCCCGAGGAACTGGGTCCGGTGCGCATGACCCTGCGCGCGACCGAGGGGGCGATCAGCGTCGTCATCTCGGGCGACCGGGCAGAGACGCTGGACCTCATGCGGCGGCACATCGACGGGCTGGCACAGGAGTTCCGACGCCAGGGGTTCGACAGCATCGGCTTTGAATTCCGCCAATCCGGCAGCGGCGATCGGGGTGCTACCCCGCGACAAAGGATGATGCCCCATGAAATCGCCGAAATGGAAGAGCCGGCCCGGCCGACGACCCGTTTCGTGCGCGCCAGTCTCGACATCAGGATCTGACACCATGATCAACGCGGTATCTGCTGCCACACCTTCCTCCAGCACTTCGACGGCCAGCAAACCGGTCGGGCTGACCTCGGATTTCGAGACCTTCCTGCGGATGCTGACGGCGCAGGCGCGTTACCAGGATCCGCTGGAGCCGATCGATTCGACGGAATACGCGGCACAGCTTGCGCAGTTTTCGATGGTCGAACAGCAGGTGTTGACCAATGACAGGCTCGTGGAACTGATCGCGCAGTTCGGCGGGCAATCTCCCGCGGGCCTGGCCACCTGGGTCGGGATGGAGGCGCGCGCGGTCACGCCAATGCGCTTTGACGGCGCGCCGATTACCATTGCGCCAGAGCTGCCCGCCGGCACCAGCGGGGCCAACCTGGTCGTCCGCGATGCTTCGGGCGTGGCGGTGCAGCGGCTGCGCATTCCGCTGGAGGCCGAGACGGTCGAATGGGCCGGCGTCGACGATGCCGGCGCGCCGCTGCCCGGCGGCACCTATTCGTTCGAGATCGAAAGCCTGCGCAATGGCAAGGTCACCCAGACTGTGCAGGCGGCGGTCTATGCGCGTGTTACCGAGGCTCAGCTTCGGGACGGCGAAACCTTTCTGATCCTGGAGGGCGGTCAGGCGTTGCCCGCCAGCGCCGTGACCGCGCTGCGCGAGGCCAGCTGATGCGTTGCCTATTCGAAATCGGCCGGCTCTTCGGTGCCTTCCGGTGCCTGGTCCGCGTCCGCCTCGGCAATGTAGTCGGCGCGGCCGACCGAGGCATAACGCAGGAACCCGGCGCGGCGGGCATCGCGGGCGGAATAGATGTTGCGCAGGTCGGCAAGCGCCGGGAAGGTCATGCGGCGGGCCATGCGTTTGAGGTCGAGCGCGCGGAACTCGTTCCACTCGGTCAGGATCACGACCGCATCGGCATTTTGCGCCGCCTTGTAAGCATCATCGAACCAATGCACGCCAGGCAGCAGCTCGGCCGCCTCGCGGTGGCCCTGCGGATCGACCGCCCGCACCCGCGCGCCGGCCCCGATCAGCGCGGGGATCACCGTCAGCGACGGGGCCTCGCGCATGTCGTCGGTGTTCGGCTTGAAGGTCACACCCAGCACGGCGATGGTCTTGCCGGCAAGGCGCCCGTCGAGCATGTCGGTGATCTTCTCGACCATGCGCCGCCGCGTTTCGGCGTTCACCTTTATGACGGTCTCGGTGATTTGCATCGGCAGCCCGTGCTCCTGCCCGATCCGCGCCAGGGCCTGGGTGTCCTTCGGGAAGCAGGACCCGCCATAACCCGGCCCGGCATGCAGGAACTTGTTGCCGATCCGCCCGTCGAGGCCCATGCCCTTGCTGACCAGCTTCACATCCGCGCCGGTGCGTTCACACAGCGCGGCGATCTCGTTGATGAAGGTGATCTTGGTCGCCAGGAAGGCGTTTGCTGCGTATTTGATCATTTCGGCGCTTTCGAGATCCGTGGTCAGGATCGGGAAGTCGCGCAGGTAGAGCGGGCGATAGATCCCGGCCATGACCTCGGCTGCGCGCTCGTTCTGGACGCCGACGACGATGCGGTCGGGGCGCATGAAATCGTCGATGGCTGCGCCTTCACGCAGGAACTCTGGGTTCGAGGCGACGTCGAACTCGGCCTCCGGATTGGCCCGGGCGATGACCTGCTTGACCTGCCGGTTGGTGCCGACGGGCACGGTCGACTTGGTGACGATCACCGCATAGCCGGTGAGCGCGCGGGCGATTTCCTCGGCCGCGGCCATCACATAGGTGAGGTCGGCGTGGCCGTCGCCGCGACGGGTTGGCGTACCGACGGCGATGAAGATCGCGTCGGCGCCATCTACCGCGCCTGCGAGGTCATCGGTGAAGGTCAGCCGCCCGGCCTCGACGTTCTTGGCCATCAGCGCGTCAAGTCCAGGTTCGTAGATCGGCACCTCTCCGGCGCGCAGCATCTCGACCTTCCTCGGGTTCTTGTCGACGCAGATCACATCATGCCCGAAGTCCGAAAAGCAGACCCCGGACACCAGCCCGACATAGCCCGTACCAACCATTGCAATCTTCATGCGCCCAACCCCGGTTCAGCTGTTCCGAACCTTTCGGACGCGGGGCATCGCCTGTCAACCACGGCGTCGCGCTCAGAGGTCGGCCAGCGCGCGGGCGATGTAAAAGGGCGGCATAAGGAGGCGGCGGAACGGGCCGAGCGGAAAACGCGCGAGCGGGGTCTGCATCACGCGCGGCACCCGGTCTTCGCCACCGACCAGGGCGGCAAGCAGGCTGCCCGACCAGCTGCCCATGGCGACGCCGTTGCCGTGATAGGCCATGCCGGCGAACATGCCGGGCTGGCGGGGCACCGCGCCGACGAAGGGCACGCGGTTGCGCGCAAGGCAGACCATGCCGGACCAGGCAAAGGGCGCCTCGACATGGGCCCAGGCGGGGAACATTGCCTCGAAATCGCGGCGGTTGCGCGCGCGGGCCCGCGCCTCGGCGGCGGGCGAGGAGACCAGGCCGCCACGCATCCCGAAGAGAAAACGGCGGTCGGGCATCAGGCGGAAATAATGCAGCAGGCCGCGGGTGTCGTAGCTGGCCTGGTCGCTGGTCCAGCCGGCGGCGGCGAGTTCTGCGTCGCTCAGCGGCCGGGTCACCAGCACGTTGGACTGCGCCGGAACATAGCGCGCCGATAGCCAGCGCGGCAGGTCCTCGCTGGAATAGCCGTTGGTGGCGATGATGACCTGGCGCGCGCGCACGCGCCCCGAGGGAGTGTCGAGCGTGAATCCGTGCGGGCCCCGTTCGATAGCGGTAACCGGGGCTTGCGCGCAGATGCGCGCACCCTGCGCCCGCGCCGCGGCGGCCATGCCGAAGAGATACTTGCGCGGGTTCAGCCCGAAACCGACCGGAATGGTCAGCGCCCCGTGGAACGGCCCGCCAAGCCCGTGGGCCGCCAGGTCCTGCGCCTCGATCACCTCGGGTTCGCCTTCGCCGTCGCGGATCATCTGTTCGGCGCGGCGGCGCAGCTTTTCCATATCCTTCGGGCGATGTGCAAGCTGGGTCTCGCCGCGGGAATGGCGGTCGACGTCGAGGTTCAGCCGGTCGATCAGCGCCTCGGCGAACTGCACGGCGCCGGCCTCGGCCCGCCAGTATTCGGCGGCGGCCTCGGGACCGAAGGCGCGGGCCATCGCCGTGTCCTTCAGCATCGCCCCGCCAAGACAGCAGAAACCGCCGTTTCGGCCCGAGGCCCCCCAGCCCGGCGCTTCGGCCTCGAGCACGAGCGCGCCGATCCCGGCTTCGGCCAGGTGCAGCGCGGCCGAGACGCCGGTGAATCCGCCGCCAACGATAGCGACATCGGTGTCGGTGTCGCCATCGAGCCGGTCCCATTCGGGCGCGGCGATGGTCTGGTCCCACCAGCAGAGATCGCGCGGACCCGCGCTGTAGGCATACGGCCCGAAGATGCGTTTCATTGCGTGCGGGCCGCAGCCTGTTCGTCGCGGCGCTGGCGCACCATGTTCTGCTTGGTGATCAGCGAGGCGGTGATGACGCCGACGGTGACGATGCCGATCATGATGGTCGAGAGCGCGTTGATCTCGGGCGAGACGCCCAGGCGCACCGCCGAGAAGATCTTGATCGGCAGGGTCGTGGCCGAGGGGCCGGTGGTGAAGGAGGCGATCACGAGGTCGTCGAGCGAAAGGGTGAAGGCCAGCAGCCAGCCCGAGATCACCGCCGGCGCGATGATCGGCAGCGTCACCAGGCGGAAGGCCTCGGCGCGGGAACAGCCGAGATCGAGCGCCGCCTCTTCCAGCGACTGGTCGAAGGTGGCGAGACGCGAGGAGACCACGACCGAGACATAGCACATGGTAAAGGTGGTATGGGCCAGCACGATGGTGGTCACGCCGCGGTCGAGCCCGACGCCGATGAAGAGGAGGAGCAGCGAGAGGCCGGTGATCACTTCGGGCATTACCAAGGGCGCATAGATCATGCCGGAAAACAGCGTGCGGCCCGGAAAGCGCCCGGCGCGGACCAGGATATAGGCGGCCATGGTGCCGAGCACGGTGGCCATGGTCGAGGAGGCCACGGCGACCTTGAGCGTGGTCCAGGCCGCCGAGAGGAAGGCCTCGTTGCCCATCAGCTCGCCATACCACTTGGTCGAGAAGCCGGCCCAGACGGTGACCAGCTTGCTTTCGTTGAAGCTGTAGGTGACCAGGATGATCATCGGGATGTAGAGGAAGGCGAAGCCCAGGGTCAGCGAGACCGCGTTGAACCAGCTGAGACGGTTCATTGTTCGGCCTCCTGCTGCTTTTGCTGGTTGCGCTGGAACAGCACGATGGGCACCACCAGGATCAGCAGCAGCACCACGGCCACCGCCGAGGCCAGCGGCCAGTCGCGGTTGGAGCTGAATTCCTCCCAGAGCACCTTGCCGATCATCAGCGTGCCCGACCCGCCGAGCAGCGAGGGGATCACGAATTCGCCCAGGGCCGGGATGAAGACGAGGAAGCAGCCGGCGATGATGCCGTTGCGCGAGAGCGGCACGGTAACCAGCCAGAAGGCGGTCAGGCGCGAACAGCCGAGGTCCTCGGCCGCCTCGATCAGCGAGGTGTCCATGCGGTCGAGCGCGGAATAGATCGGCAGCACCATGAAGGGTAGGTAGGCGTAGATGATGCCGATGTAGACGGCGTAATTGGTGTTCAGGATGGTGAGCGGTTCCGAGATCACCCCGGTCCACATCAGGAACTGGTTCAGCAGACCCTCGCGGCTGAGAATGCCCATCCAGGCGTAAATGCGGATCAGGAACGAGGTCCAGAACGGCAGGATGATCAGCATCATCAGCGTGGCGCGCCATTCCTCGGGGGCGCGGGCCATGCCATAGGCGATGGGGTAGCCGATCAGCAGCGTCAGGAATGTGGAGATCACCGCGATGACCAGGCTGCCGACGTAGGACTTCCAATAGAGCGAGTCGGTGGTGAGGAAGACGAAGTTCTCGAAGTCGAGATCGCGCAGAAAGGTGCCGATGCCGGTCTCCCAGCTGAACTGCGGCACGTAGGGCGGGATCGAGACCGCAACGTCCGAGAGCGAGATTTTCACCACGATGAAGAAGGGCACCAGGAACAGCGCCAGCAGCCAGCCGAAGGGGATGGCGATCAGCAGGAACCTACGCATCGGCGGCGCCTTTCATCGGGCCAGCAGAACGCCGGCGGTGGCGGTCCAGGACAGCCAGACCGGGTCTTCCCAGGTGAAGGAACGGCGGGCGATGCGGCGGGTGTTGGCCGACTGCGCCTTGATGATCGTGCCGTTCGAGAGCTGGACGTGATAGGTCGAGATATTGCCGAGATAGGCGATGTCGTGGATCTTGCCCTGCACCGCGTTGTCGGCGCCCTCGGGGCGTTCGGCGGTGATCATCACCTTTTCCGGGCGGATCGCCAGGTAGCAGGTCTGGCCCGGATCGAAGGGCTGGGTGGCGGTGCAGACCAGCGGCGGCTGGCCCTCGGCCCAGTCGATGCGGACCTGGTTTTCTTCGAGCGGGGCGGCCTTGCCCTCGACGATGTTCACGTCGCCGATGAAATCGGCCACGTAGACCGAGTTCGGCGTCTCGTAGATGCGGTCGGGCGTGGCGACCTGGATGATCTGCCCCTCGTCCATCACGGCGACGCGGCTGGCGACGGTCATCGCCTCTTCCTGGTCGTGGGTCACGATCACGAAGGTGGTGCCGGTCTTTTCCTGGATGTCCATCAGCTCGAACTGGGTGGCCTCGCGCAGCTTCTTGTCGAGCGCGCCGAGCGGTTCGTCGAGCAGCAGCAGCTTGGGCGCCTTGGCAAGCGAGCGTGCCAGCGCGACCCGCTGGCGCTGGCCACCAGAGATCTGGTGCGGCTTGCGCTTGGCGAAGCGTTCCAGCCGGGTCAGCTTGAGCATCTGCTCGACCCGCGCGTTCAGCTTGTCCTTCTCCATCCCTTCGCGCTTGAGGCCGAAGGCGATGTTTTCCCAGACGGTGAGATGCGGGAACAGCGCGTAGGACTGGAACATCATGTTCACTGCGCGCTTGTTCGGCGGCACCGGGACGATGTTCTGCCCGCCAAGCTCGATCTTGCCCGAGGTCGGGGCCTCGAACCCGGCCAGCAGGCGCATCATCGTGGTCTTGCCGCAGCCCGAGGGGCCGAGGAGGGCAAAGAATTCGCGTTCGAAGATATCCAGCGTGAGATTGTCGATGGCGACGAAATCGCCAAATTTCTTGGTGACGTTCTCGAACCGGATCAGCGGCTTTTCGTCAGGGTTATCCCAGGGGGCAAAGACTTTGACGGCCAAAACGGACCCTTTCGGCAATAGGCGCAATCGGGCGGGCCCATTTGGACCCGCCCGCCATTGATCGGGTCAGGTGCCCGATTTGACCTTGGTCCAAAGACGGGTGGCGACCCGCTGAACCTTCGCGTCCCAGGGCGAGACGGTGTAGAGGTTCTTGACGGTCTCTTCCGAGGGGTAGATCGCCGGATCGCCGATCACGTCCTCGGCCAGGAACTCTTGCGAGGCCTTGTTGCCGTTGGCGTAGTAGACGTAGTTCGATGCCGCCGCCATGTTCTGGGCGTCCATGATGAAGTTCAGGAACTTGTGGGCGCCATCCGGGTTCGGCGCGTCGGCCGGGATCGCCATCATGTCGAACCACATCAGCGCGCCTTCCTTCGGCGCGTTGTAGGCGATCTCGACGCCGTTGTCGGCCTCGGCCGCGCGGTCGCGGGCCTGGAGCACGTCACCCGACCAGCCGAAGGCCACGCAGATGTCGCCATTGGCCAGCGCGTTGATGTATTCCGACGAGTGGAACTTCTGCACGTAGGGGCGCACCGCCATCAGCACGGCCTCGGCCTTGGCGATGGTCTCGGCGTCCTGGGCATCGGGGTTCTCGCCGATGTATTTCAGCGCGGCGGGGATCATCTCGGTCGGTGCGTCGAGGAAGTGAACGCCGCAGGAGGCCAGCTTTTCCATGTTGGCCGGATCGAAGACCAGCGCGAGGCTGTCGATCGGAGCGTTCTCGCCCAGCACCTCGGCGACCTTCTTGGTGTTCACGCCAAGGCCGGTGGTACCCCACATGTAGTTGACCGAATATTCGTTGCCCGGATCATACTGCGCGGTGCGCTCCATGATCACGTCCCACATGTTCGACAGGTTCGGCAGCTTCGACTTGTCGAGCTTCTGGAAGGCCCCTGCCTGGATCTGGCGCTGGAGGAAAGTGCCGGTCGGCACCACCACGTCATAGCCCGACCCGCCGGCCAGCATCTTGGTTTCCAGAACCTCGTTGCTGTCGAACACGTCGTAGACGAGGTCGATCCCGGTCTCTTCCTGGAACTTCGTCAGAAGCTCTTCGTCGATATAGTCCGACCAGTTGTAGACGCGGACTTCCTCGGCCATGGCCAGGGTGCCGCCGAGGGCAAGTGCCGCGGCAAGCGTCAGAGTGTGTCTGTGCATCGGTTTCTCCCCTGCACGCGCCGGTTTGCCCCGGCAGCTTAAAGATTTGATCAAGTTTTGCCCTCGCGGACAACGTCGTGTATGTTTCCATGGGTCGGAGTGCGGCGCAAGGGACGTTGTTCCTGCTGGGAGACGTGTGAATGAGCTTGGTGAAAATTTCGGCATCTTCGCGGGTGTCCTCGGCCGGGCCGCTGCCGGTTCACGAGCAGGTCTACCAGGACCTGCGCGCGCGCATCCTGCATGGCGAGATGGCGCCGGGCCAGGCGGTGACGATCAAGGGGCTGACCGAGGCGCTGGGCGCCGGCATCACGCCGGTGCGCGAGGCGATCCGGCGGTTGATCTCGGACGGGGCGCTGGTGTTCCAGGACAATCGCCGCGTCAGCGTGCCGACGCTGACGCAGGACGACCTGGATCAGCTGGTTTTTGTCAGGAAATCAGTGGAGTGCGAGCTGGCGCGGCGGGCGACCGCGCGGGTCACTCCGGGCATTGTCGAGGCGCTGGAAGCGATCGACGCGGCGCTGGACGAGGCAATTACCCTGGGTGACGTGACTGCCTACCTCACGCTGAACCACCAGTTCCACGAAACCCTCTATGCCCAGGCCGGCGCGCCCATCCTGGCAGAGTTGGCCAGCCGTCTCTGGCTGCGCTTCGGCCCGTCGCTCCGGGTCGTCTGCGGCCGCTTTGGCACCGAGAACCTGCCCGACCGGCACAAGGACCTGCTGGCGGCATT
Organism: Seohaeicola zhoushanensis; assembly: GCF_014656415.1. Classification (GTDB taxonomy): domain Bacteria; phylum Pseudomonadota; class Alphaproteobacteria; order Rhodobacterales; family Rhodobacteraceae; genus Seohaeicola_A; species Seohaeicola_A zhoushanensis. The sequence goes on from NZ_BNCJ01000001.1 coordinate 623,412, forward strand.
GCAGCGGCGCGATGCGGCCGGGGTGGCGCTTGCGATGGCCCAGGACATCGAGCAGGGCATGGAGCAGATGGCCGCAGTACTCGAGCGCTCGGGCTGATTCGATTGACAGTGCAAAATATGATCATATTGTGAGCGCATCCCCCGATCAGAGGAGTTTGCGCCATGACCACGATCACCAATCACCTGCCCACGGCCGAGCTCCAGAGGCTGGACGCGGCGCATCACATGCATCCTTTCACGACGGGTGACGCGCTGAACAAGAAGGGCGCGCGGGTCATCACCAAGGCCAGGGGCGTGTTCCTGACCGACAGCGAGGGGATCGAGATCCTTGACGGTATGGCAGGGCTGTGGTGCGTGAACATCGGCTATGGGCGCGAGGAGATGGCCGAGGCGGCGGCGCGGCAGATCCGCGAGCTGACCTATTACAATACCTTCTTCCAGACCACCCACGTGCCGGCCATCGCGCTGGCGGCGAAGCTGGCCGAACTGGCGCCGGGCGACCTGAACCACGTCTTCTTCGCGGGCTCGGGCTCCGAGGCGAATGACACCAACCTGCGTATGGTGCGCACCTACTGGGCGCAGAAGGGCCAGCCCGAGCGGAACATCGTGATCGCGCGGAAGAACGGCTATCATGGCTCGACCATGGGCGGGGGAAGCCTGGGGGGCATGGCGCCGATCCACAGCCAGGGCGGGCTGCCGATCCCGAACATCCACCACATCGGCCAGCCGCACTGGTATGCCGAGGGTGGCGACATGAGCCCCGAGGAATTCGGGCTGCAGCGCGCGCAGGAGCTGGAGGCGGCGATCCTCGAATTCGGGCCCGAGCGGGTCGCGGCCTTCATCGGCGAGGCGGTGCAGGGCGCGGGCGGGGTCATCATCCCGCCGTCGACCTACTGGCCCGAGATCCAGCGGATCTGTAAGAAATACGACATCCTGCTGATCGTCGACGAGGTGATCACCGGGTTTGGCCGGACCGGCAACTGGTTCGCCTGCGAGACCTTCGGGATCGAGCCGGACATCATCACCGTCGCCAAGGGGCTGTCGTCGGGCTATCAGCCGATCGGCGGGTCGATTGTCGGTGACAAGGTGGCCGCGGTGATCAACGCCTGCGAGTTCAACCACGGCTATACCTATTCCGGGCATCCGGTGGCGGCGGCGGTGGCGCTGGAGAACCTGCGCATCCTGGAGGAGGAGAAGGTGCTCGACCACGTCCGCGAGGTGGCGGCGCCCTATCTGAAGGCGAAGTGGGAGGCGCTGGCCGATCACCCGCTGGTGGGCGAGGCGAAGATCTGCGGCATGATGGGGTCGATCGCGCTGACGCCGGACAAGGCCAGCCGCGCCAAGTTCGCCTCGGAAGAGGGCACGGTCGGGCTGATCTGCCGCGAGCGGTGCTTTGCGAATTCGCTGGTGATGCGGCACGTGGGCGACCGGATGATCATCTCGCCGCCGCTGGTGATCACCCCGGCCGAGATCGATATCCTGATCGAGCGGGCCACCAAGTCGTTGGATGAATGCCTGGCGGCGGTCAAGGAACGCGGGCTTTACAAGGCCGCCTGAGGGGTGTCCCAGCTAGGACGGGGGGTCAAGGTGTTGATTTCCCTTCCAATTCGCCGAGTGACCTTTCCGGGGCGCCGTGACGCGGAAACCGCGGACAGCTGAGCGCCACCCGTGCTAGCCTGTGCCAGGGGCTGGTGCGGGGGCGGTATGACCTACAGCATTGCGATACTGGGGGCCGGGGCCATCGGCTGTTACATCGGCGCGCAATGGGCCGCGCCGGTGGCGGCGCGGGGCGGAACGCTTACCCTGATCGGGCGCGAGCGGGTGCTGGCGCCGCTGCGCGCGCAGCCTTTGCGGGCCGAAGGCGTCACAGCCGGGCCGATGGCGCTGACCGAGGATCCGGGTGCGCTGGCGCGGGCCGATCTGATCGCGGTTTCGGTCAAGGCCCAGGCGCTCGACACGGTGATGGAGCAGATCGCGCGACATGCGCGGCCCGGCGTGCCGGTGCTGTCGCTGCTGAACGGGATCGAGCCGGTGCGCCGCCTGCGCGCGGGGCTTGCCGACCGCCCGGTGCTGGCGGGCATGGTGCCCTTCAACGTGGTCTGGACCGGCCCGAGCGAGTTGCATCGCAGCGGGCCGGGCGAGGTGGCGGCCGAGCGGCATCCGCTTACCACCTGGCTGACCGAGGCCGGCGCGCCGCTGGAGTTGCATGACGACCTTGGCCCGATCCAGCACGGCAAGCTGCTGTTGAACCTGGTCGGGGCGGTCAATGCCCTGAGCGGGCTGTCGCTCTACGAGATGTTGCAGCGGCGGGGCTATCGCCGGGTCTATGCCGCCGCGGTGGCCGAAGCGCTGGCTGTCTATCGCGCCGCCGGGATCGCCTTTGAAAAGGTCGGGCCGACCTCGCCCCGGCTGGCGGTGTCGGTCCTGCGCGCGCCCGACTGGCTGTTCCGGCAGCTGGTGCTGAAGCGCCAGAACCTCGACCCGAAGTCGATGACCTCTCTGGCTTCGGACCTGGCGGCCGGGCGGCAGACCGAGGTGGACACGATCAATGGCGAGATCTGCCGGATCGGTGCGGCCTGTGGCCACCCGACGCCGGTGAACGCGGCGCTGGTGCGGCTGGTGCATGGGGCGGAGGGACAGGCGGAAGCGCCGGCCTATACGGCCGACGCGCTGCTGCACGAGATCGCGGGCTGACCTGCGACCACTGTCCAGCGGGCCTGGGGGCAAAGGTCGTCCGCTGGACAGGCTTCCGGCGCGGGTCGGTCAGACCACGGCGCGCCGGTAGAGGTGCCAGGTGGCATGGCCCAGCCAGGGCAGCACGATCACCAGGCCGAGGAAGAAGGGCACAGAGCCGACCACCAGCGCGGCGGCAACGATTGCGCCCCAGGTCAGCACCACGCGGGGGCTGTGGCGCAGCACGCGGACCGAGGTCACAACCGCCATCGGCACGCCGACGTGGCGGTCGATCAGCAGCGGGAAGGAGACCACGCTGATCGCCAGAGCCACCAGGGCGAAGACAAAGCCGACCGCGATGCCGACCACGATCATGGTCCAGCCGTCGGCGGTGGCGAAGACCTGCCGCGCAAAATCGACCATCGAGGCCGGGATCGTGTCACCCAGCGTCATGGCATGGATCAGCCGGGCGGTGAGCATCCAGGCGAGGAAGAGCCCGGCGAGGTAGAGACCGAGCACCACCACCGCCCCGAAGGAGGGCGATTGCACCACGGCCAGGGCCTGGCGCCAGTCGGCGGGCTGGCCGGCCTCGCGGCGGCGGCTGATCTCGTAGAGGCCCACGGCCGCGACCGGGCCGAGCAGGGCGAAACCGGCGGCGAGCGGGAAGAGCAGGTGCAGCAGGGCCAGGTGCAGGCCCACCGCGAAGAGCGCGATGCCGATGGCGGGATAGACCAGGATCGCGACCATTGCGTCGGTGCGGCTGGCCAGGACGTCCTGCCAGCCGGCGCGCAGCGCCGCGCGCAGATCGGCGTCGGTCAGGGCGCGCACGCCCGGCGCGCGGACGTTGGTCTCGCCGCCCATCTCGGCGGTCGTGGCGGCGATGTGATGGCCGGTCGACGCGAGGTGCCGCGCTGTCCAGCTGAGCGGATTGCCGATGGTCTTTGCCATGAAATTACCCTCCAGTGGCACGTGCTGCCGCGCAGCCCTGGCGATCGGGGGTGTTGTTGCTACCGGACCGTCGGCCCTGCGCCTCTTGTTATCATAGCACAAATATCGCCGGTGCGCTGTAACCTTCCTGCGATGGGTTCGAGAGCCGTGACCAGGTCAAACGTGCCAACTTTCGCATGAGTTGTGTGGTTTTGCGGACACTCGCACAAGGCGAGAACGAATTGTTTCTAATTTGGCTATTGTGAATTGTGGCGGAACCGTGGCATCTCTCGCGCGTTAGAAAGAGTGTTCAATCTGAACACGTGAAACACTTTTAGTAACGAGTGAGGAAAATGAAGAAAATTCTTTCGACGCTCGCCGTCGCAGCCGTTTTCGGCGCGTCCGCAGCTTCCGCCGCAACCTTCACTGTCACTCGCCAGGATCAGTTGTTCGGTGGCAACCTGCTGCGTAACGTTGAGATCAATTACAACGGCACGAACAAGGCGGTTTCCGCTGGCATGTTCCACCTCAAGAGCGACGACATGGGCGATTTCGTCGCTTTCTGCGTCGATCTCGCGCAGACGCTTGGCAAGCCGTCGCAGGTGGTCGAGAAAGCCGTTCTGTTCAGCGATACTGTGCGCACCAACGTCGACAAGCTGTTCTCGAGCGTCATTGGCACCAGCACGATGGCCAGCGTGATCAACGATGGCGTCCTTGCCGCCGGTTTCCAACTGGCCCTCTGGGAAATCATCTATGACAGCGAAGGCGGTTTCGACCTGAACAATGGCACGTTCAAGCGCGGCAACACCAGCAACGTCCAAGCCTGGAACCAGGCGCAGGCCTACCTGAACGGTCTGGGCGACAAGACCGGCCTGCAGGACATCACCTACCTGTTCAGCGAAGCGAACCAGGACCTCGTGACCGGCACGCCGGTCGACAATAACGAGCCGGCTCCGGTTCCGGTTCCGGCCTCGGGTCTGCTGATCCTCGCCGGCCTTGGCGGCCTGGCCGCACTGCGCCGCCGCAAGGCCGTCTGAGCCTCGGGCCAGAGCAGGGTATGAACAGCCCCGCCGGTTTTTCCGGCGGGGTTTTTCTTTGCGTCGGGGACTAGTCGATCGGTTGGAAGCGGGCGTCGGGCAGGGTGCAGTCGCGCACCACGTCGGCACCGCAGGGGACCGGGTTCAGCGCCTTGGAGAGGCAGAGCCGGGCCTCTTCGATGTAGCCGTTCTTGCAGGTGATGGTCAGCATGTCTGGCCGCCAGGCGGGATTGGCCTTCAGGAAGGCCGCCTCGACGACCCTGGCGGGCAGGCGGATCGGCTTGTCGAGCGCGGCGAATGCGGGGGGCAGGCGCACGCTTTCGAAGGCCTCGCGCGAGAGGGCGTAATAGGCGGCGGCGTCGAGGCCGGAACAGGCGCCGTGCTTCTTCCACTGGTGCCAGGCGAGGCCGCCGGTGCCCATCACGTCGGCCATGGCGGCGGTCATCGCGCGCGAGGGGGCGCGTTCGGGCGTGCGGCAGTACGAGGGATAGCCGCGCGCGTATTGCGGCCAGAGCCCGTGCAGCACCCAGCCAAAGCGGCGGCCGGTCTCGCATTGAGGCGAGTTCTGCGCCCGGCCGGTCTGCGCGCACCAGTTGGGCGACCAGCTCATCGAGAGCACGTAGTAGTCGAAGCTGCCCGTCTTCTCGCCGTCGGCCAGGGCCGGCAGGGCGGGGAGGGCGGCCAGCAGGGCGATCAGCAACCAGCGCATTCGCTCTTTCCTTAAGCAACCGTTCAGACTATATAGCGGCCAAGTTCCCCTACAACGGAAACCCGCCCCGGATACCGGTGGCCGCCTGGGAAACCAGGCATCGGGGAAGATTTGTGTCAAGGAGACTAGCAATGGCAAAACCTTTGATGGCCAAGGCGACCGCCGTCTGGCTGGTGGACAACACGACGATCAGCTTCAAGCAGATCGCCGATTTCGTCGGTCTGCACGAGCTCGAGGTTCAGGGAATCGCCGATGGTGACGTGGCCGCTGGGGTGAAGGGATTCGATCCCGTTGCCAACAACCAGCTGACCCAGGCCGAGATCGACGCGGCCGAGAAGAGCCCGCTGCACAAGCTCAAGCTCAAGTTCAACCCGGCCGCCGTGGGCGAGGAAAAGCGCCGTGGTCCGCGCTATACCCCGCTGTCCAAGCGGCAGGACCGTCCGGCCTCGATCCTGTGGCTGGTCAAGTTCCACCCCGAGCTGAGCGATGGCCAGATCTCCAAGCTGGTCGGTACCACCAAGCCGACGATCCAGGCGATCCGCGAGCGGAGCCACTGGAACATCGCCAATATCCAGCCGATCGACCCGGTTGCGCTGGGCCTGTGCCGCCAGTCGGAACTGGACGCCGCCGTGCAGAAGGCCGCCGCCAAGCGCGCTGCCGAGGGTGCGGTTATGACCGACGACGAGCGCCGCCGCCTGGTGAGCACCGAGCAGTCGCTGGGCATGTCGCCCGAGCCGCGCATCCCGACCGCGATCGAGGGTCTGGAGACCTTCACCCTCTCGGGCAACCGCGATGACGAGGACGAGGACGAAAAGCCCTCGGCCCGCGATTTCGCCGACGCCGACAGCTTCTTCAACCTGCCGGATTCGAACGACGACGAGGACGAGGACGACGACAGCGACGATCCGCGCCGCTGATCGTCTTGGCGCGCGGGCGACCGCGCGCGGCATGATCCCAGATCCGAGGCCCCTGCACCGCAGGGGCCTTTTCTTTTGCGCAGCTCAGACCCGGCCACGGCCCAGGCGCGTGGCGAGGAAGAAGGCCAGCGGCGTGGTGAACTGGGTGAAGACGAAGGCGATGGGCCAGGCGATGATGACCTGGCGCGGCCAGCCGTGCAGCCATTCGGCGGTTGGCCCCAGGGCGATCAGGGACATCACCCCCGACATCAGGGTGGCCATCATGAAGGTGATGAAGAGTTGTGCGATGATGATTGTCTTGCGGTCCATTGTCAGCCGTCCAAATGGGGGTCGGGCGGGGCGAAAGGACGTCCCCGGCACCGACCGTTTCTAGGTCGATGCCGCGGGTTCGCAAAAGCGACTGGATCTCTGGCAGGCAGAGGGCCGGAATAACCAGACCGGCCTCGAAATCTTTTCGGCCTGCGGGGCATAGCGGCTTGCCGGGCGCGGTGCAAAGGAAACCTCGCGCCTCTGCCGCAGCGTAACGCCTAGAGTTCCTTGCGGGCGCGCAGGGCGGCGCTGATGGTGCCGTCGTCGAGATAGTCGAGCTCGCCGCCGATGGGCACGCCCTGGGCCAGCGAGGTGATCCTGACCCGGCCTTCCAGTTGGTCGGCGATGTAATGGGTGGTGGTCTGGCCGTCGACGGTGGCGTTCAGCGCGAGGATCACCTCGGTGATGCCCTCGGCATGGACCCGGTCGAGCAGCTTGGGGATGCGCAGTTCCTCGGGACCCACCGCGTCGAGCGCCGAGAGCGTGCCTCCGAGCACGTGGTAGCGGCCCCGGAACACGCCCGAGCGTTCCATCGCCCAGAGGTCGGCGACATCCTCGACCACGCAGAGTTCGCCGGTGGCGCGCTTTTCCGAGCTGCAGATGTCGCAGATGTCGGCGGTGCCGACATTGCCGCAGTTGAGGCATTCGCGGGCGGTATCGGCCACCAGCTGCATCTGCCGCGCCAGCGGCGCCAGCAGAAGGCCGCGCTTGCGGATCAGGTGCAGCACCGCACGACGCGCCGAGCGCGGCCCGAGGCCCGGCAGGCGGGCCATCAGGTCGATCAGCGCGTCGATGTCGCGGGTGCTGCTCAAGGGGACTCCGTCAGAACGGCAGTTTCATGCCCTTGGGCAGGCCGAGGCCCTCGGTCAGGCGGCCCATCTCTTCCTGCGCCAACTCGGAGGCCTTTTGCTGGGCGTCCTTGATCGCGGCGAGGATCAGGTCCTCGACCACTTCCTTCTCGTCGGGGTTGAAGATCGAGGGATCGATGTCCAGCGACTTCAGCTCACCCTTGCAGGTGCAGACGGCCTTGACCAGCCCGGCGCCGGATTCACCCGTCACCGTGCGGTTTTCCAGGTCTTCCTGCAGCTGGGCCATCTTGCCCTGCACTTCCTGTGCGGCCTTCATCATCTTGGCCATGTCGCCGAGCCCGCCGAGCCCGCCCAGTCCTTTCAGCATCGCTGTCTCCTTCGCGTTTGTCGCCCGTTTACACCTTCGGAAGGCGGGCCACCACCTTCACCTCGATATAGTTGCCGGGGATGATGAATCCCATGACCTCGATGGCCGTCCAGGCGGGAAATGGGGCGCTGACCCGCTCGCCCCAGACCTTGCGGAAGGTGTCGAGATGATCCCTCAGGCCGACGTGATAGGTCGTGACGTCGACCATGTCGGCCAGGGTCAGGCCGCCCTCCGCCAGGATCGCCGCAATATAGTCGAAGGCGGTGTTGAACTGTTCTTCGGGGTCTTCGGACAGGGTGCCGTCGAGCCGCTGCCCGGTGATGCCGGTGAGGAAGACATGGTCGCCCGAGACCAGTCCCATCGAGAACTTCCACTCGCGCGAGACGGTCTCGAAGCCGGTAGGGGTGAGGGCATGGGTCATGGGATCTGTCCGCCTTCGTGCTCAAGAATTCCCGGCCCGAACAGCGCCAAGGGCGCCGGGCCAGCGGTGGCCCGTCCCATCGGGCTGCCGCTTTGTCGACGCCAGCGCGACGACGGAACGGGGCGATGATGTGATACCATCAAGCAAGGACCACATATGGCGCGGCGGCATCCCGCGGGCTGCCGCTGGCCCGGCTCGCGCTGACCCCAGGCGTGGCGGACTCCGCAGGAAATCCGCGATTTCCCACACTGCCATCGAAGAAGGCTCAGCCATCTTCGAAAGGGTCCCATTCATCCTCGACCTCGGGCAGCGCCTCGGTGATTGCCGCGGCGGCGATCTGTTCGGGTGTGCGGATATCGGTGATCTTGGCCTTGGGGAATTGCGCCAGAACCGCCTGCACAAGCGGATGCGCCTTGGCCTCGGCCTCGAGGCGGTATTTCTCGGCGTTCCGCATCTCGTCGATGGTCGGCGCGCCCCCCGAGCTGACCACCGAGACCGCCCAGCGGGTGCCGGTCCAGGCCTGCAGTTGCCGCCCGAGCCGCTGCGCAAGGTCGGCAGGGGCACGCTCGGTCGGCTCGAACTCGATCCGGCCGGGCTGGTAGCTGACCAGCCGCACGTCGGTCTCGACATCGGCGAGCAGCTTGCCGTCGCGGTTGGCGCGGATCAGCTCGACGACATGGTCGAAACTCGGATAGCGCGCGAGCGCGCTTTCCACCGCCAGCGCCGCCTGGGCCGCGCCGCCGCCTCCGCCGCCCATCGGGCGGGCCAAGCCGCCGGTGGAGCCGGAGGCATGACCACCGCCGCCGTTGCCGTTGCCCGGTGCGGGGGGCGGGGGCGGCGTGCTCTCCAGCTTGCGCACCAGTTCCTCGGGGCTCGGCAGGTCGGCCACATGGGTCAGCCGGATCACCGCCATCTCGGCCGCCATCATCGCGTTGGGCGCGGCGGCCACCTCTTCCAGCGCTTTCAGCAGCATCTGCCACATCCGCGCCAGCACCCGCATCGGCAGCCTGGCGGCCATCTCGCTGCCGCGCGCGCGCTCGTCGGGCGAAATGGTCGGATCCTCGGCCGCGTCGGGGGTGATCTTGACCACCGAGACCCAATGGGTGATCTCGGCCAGGTCGCGCAGCACCGCCAGCGGGTCGGCGCCCTCGGCATATTGGCTGCCGATCTCGCGCAGCGCGCCGCCGGCGTCGCCCTTCAGGATCAGGTCCATCAGGTCGAGCACGCGGCCCCGGTCGGCCAGGCCCAGCATGGCGCGCACCTGGTCGGCGCCGGTCTCGCCGGCGCCATGAGAAATCGCCTGGTCGAGCAGCGAGGTCGCATCCCGCGCCGAGCCCTCGGCGGCGCGGGTGATCAGCGCCAGCGCCTCGTCGGTGATCTGCGCACCCTCCGAGCCGGCGATCTTGCGCAGCAGGCCGAGCATGTCCTCCGGCTCGATCCGGCGCAGGTCGAAGCGCTGGCAGCGGCTCAGCACGGTGACCGGCACCTTCCGAATCTCGGTGGTGGCGAAGATGAACTTGACGTGGGCGGGCGGCTCTTCCAGCGTCTTCAACAGCGCGTTGAAGGCATTGGTCGAGAGCATGTGCACCTCGTCGATGATGTAGATCTTGTAGCGTGCCGAGGCGGCGCGATAGCGCACGGAATCGATGATCTCGCGGATGTCGCCGACGCCGGTGCGGGAGGCGGCGTCCATCTCCATCACGTCGACATGACGCCCCTCCATGATCGCCACGCAATGCTCGCAGACGCCGCAGGGCTCGGTCGTTGGCCCGCCGGTGCCGTCGGGGCCGATGCAGTTCATCCCCTTGGCGATGATCCGCGCGGTGGTCGTCTTGCCGGTGCCCCGGATGCCGGTCATGATGAAGGCCTGCGCGATGCGATCCGCGGCAAAGGCGTTCTTCAGGGTGCGCACCATCGCCTCCTGGCCGACCAGGTCGGCGAAGGTCTCGGGGCGGTATTTGCGGGCAAGCACGCGGTATTGAGAAGGCTGGCTGTCTGACATGCGGTCCCGGATGCGGAGAGGATTCTTGGGCTTCGCGTCAGGTTAGAACCTCTGGGCCGCAAGGTCCACCGGCGGGACGCGGGAACCGTCGCCAGAGCGGCGGCGTTCGGCTAGGATCGGAGCATTGGGTTTGAGGAGTTTCCGGCGATGCGCTTGAGAGGGGTCAGGACCAGCAGCAATATCGAGGATCGTCGCGGCCGCGGCGGCGGTGGCATCGCGCTGGGCGGCATGGGCGGGGTCGGCCTGCTGGTGGTGCTGGCGATCGGCTATTTCACCGGCATCGACGTGACGCCGCTGATCGTCGACCAGGGTGGCGGCTATGACCAGCCCTACGAGCCGACACCCGAGGAACAGGCTGCGGCGCAGTTCACCGGTCAGGTGCTGGCCACCACCGAGGATGTCTGGACCGAGGTCTTCCGCGAACAGCTGAACGCGCAATACACCCCGCCGACGCTGGTGCTGTTCAGCCGGGTGACACAGAGCGGCTGCGGCGGCGCCTCGGGCGCGACGGGGCCGTTCTACTGCCCGGCAGACCGCAAGGCCTATATCGACCTCGACTTCTTCGCCACACTGGAACAGCGTCTCGGCGCCAGGGGCGATTTCGCGGCGGCCTACGTCATCGCCCACGAAGTGGCGCATCACGTCCAGAACCTCGCCGGCATCCTGCCCGAGGTCGACCAGGCGCGGCAGAGGGCGAGCCAGGCCGAGGCCAATGCGCTGACAGTCCGGCTGGAGCTGCAGGCCGATTGCCTCTCGGGGATCTGGGCCAGCAAGGTCTCGGGCCTGATGGAGCGCGGCGACCTCGAGGAGGCGCTGAACGCGGCGCGCCAGATCGGCGACGACAAGCTGCAACGCGACGCCGGCCGGGTGCCGCAGCCGCATACCTTCACCCACGGCACCTCGAAACAGCGCGCCAGCTGGTTCCAGCGCGGCTTCGACAGCGGCGACGTGAACGCCTGCGACACCTTCTCGGCGACATCGCTCTGAGCCGGGGGCGGCGGGGTAAACCCCGCCCTACGCCTTTGCCTGATGGTGCGCAGGCGACGGATACGGGACTGGAGTATTTGAGAAGAAGAGAAGCAGCAGGCGCGCGCCCCTGATTTCTCTTCTTTCCAAATACCTCCGGGGGGCCGCCGGAGGCGGCGGGGGCAGCGCCCCCACTGCGACCGCGCCCCAGGAGTTGACGCCCGGGACGGGCGTAGGGCGGGGTTCACCCCGCCGCGGCGATCAGGGCGCGGGTGTAGTCGCTGCGGGGGCTGTCGAAGACCTGTTCCGCCGTTCCCTGTTCCACAACCTCGCCGGCCTTCATCACCATGACCTTGTGCGACATCGCCCGCACCACCTTGAGGTCGTGGCTGATGAAGAGGTAGGCCAGCCCGTATTTCTGCTGCAGGTTGCGCAGCAGTTCGACGATCTGCACCTGAACCGTCATGTCCAGCGCCGAGGTCGGTTCGTCCAGAACCAGCAGGCGCGGGCGCAGTACCATGGCGCGGGCGATGGCGATGCGCTGGCGCTGGCCGCCCGAGAACTCGTGCGGGTAGCGGTCCATCGCCGCCGGGTCGAGCCCGGTTTCGGTCATCGCCTCGGCCACCAGCTCGCGCGGGTTGCGGCTGGGGTCGACCCGGTGGATCGCCAGCCCCTCGGCGATGATCTCGAAGGCGGTCATCCGTGGGCTCAGGCTGCCGTAGGGGTCCTGGAAGACGATCTGCATGTCCTTGCGCAGGCGGCGCAGCTCGCCGGTCGACCACTTTCGGATGTCCTGGCCGGCGAAGGTGATGCTGCCCTCGGACGGGATCAGCCGCATGATCGCCAGCGCCAGCGTGGTCTTGCCCGAGCCGCTTTCGCCGACGATGCCCAGCGTCTCGCCCTCGCGCACCTGGATGGTGGCGTCGTTCACCGCCTTCACGTGGCCGACCGTGCGCTTGAGCAGGCCGCGCTGGATCGGGAACCAGACCTTGAGGTGTTCGGTCGTGGCCACCACCCTGGCGCCCAGCTCCACCGGCTCGGGCTGGCCCTTGGGTTCGGCGGCGAGCAGTTTCTGCGTGTAGGGGTGCTGCGGGTTGGCGAAGATCTCGGCGGTGGGACCGGATTCGACGATCTCGCCACCCTGCATCACGCAGACCCGGTCGGCGATGCGGCGCACGATGCCGAGGTCGTGGGTGATGAACAGCAGCCCCATGTTCTCGGTGCGCTTCAGTTCCGCCAGCAGGTCGAGGATCTGCGCCTGGATCGTCACGTCGAGCGCGGTGGTCGGTTCGTCCGCGATCAGGATGTCGGGCTTGTTGGCGAGCGCCATGGCGATCATCACCCGCTGGCGCTGGCCGCCGGAGAGCTGGTGCGGATAGGCGCCGAGCCGGCTTGCGGCGTCGCGGATGCCGACCTTCTCCAGCAGCTCCACCACCCGCGCGCGGGCCTCGGCGCCGCGCAGGCCCTGGTGCAGTTCGAGCGATTCGACCAGCTGCTTCTCGATGGTGTGCAGCGGGTTGAGCGAGGTCATCGGCTCCTGGAAGATGAAGCTGATGTCATTGCCCCGCACCTTGTGCAGCAGGGCGCGGCTGGCGCCGATCATCTGCTGCCCGTCATAGGTGACCGAGCCGCCGACGGTCGCGCTGTCGCCCAGCAGGGAGACGGTCGAGAGCGCCGTCACCGACTTGCCTGAGCCGCTTTCGCCGACCAGCGCCACCGTCTCACCGCGGTCGAGCGTGAAGGAGACGCCCTTCACCGCCCGGGTGGTCTTGCCGTCCTGCCGGAAGGAGACGGTGAGGTCGCGGACGTCGAGCAGGCTCATGAGAAGGTCTTCCGCGGGTCGAAGGCATCGCGCACGCCCTCGAAGATGAACACCAGCAGCGAAAGCATCACCGCGAAGACGCCGAAGGCGGTGAAGCCGAGCCAGGGCGCCTGGAGGTTCTCCTTGGCCTGCAGCGTCAGCTCGCCCAGCGAGGGGGCGGTCGAGGGCAGGCCGAAGCCGAGGAAGTCGAGCCCGGCCAGCGAGCCGATGGTGCCGGTGACGATGAAGGGCATGAAGGTCAGCGTGGCGACCATGGCGTTGGGCAGCATGTGGCGGAACATGATGGTCATATTGGAGACGCCGAGCGCCTTGGCGGCGCGGACGTATTCGAAGTTGCGAGCGCGCAGGAACTCGGCTCGGACCACGCCGACGAGGCCCATCCAGCCGAACAGCACCATCAGGAAGATCAGCAGCCAGAAGCTGCGTTCGAAGACCGCGAACATGATGATGATGACATAGAGCATCGGCACCGAGCCCCAGATCTCGATGAACCGCTGGAACAGCAGGTCGGTGCGGCCGCCGAAATAGCCCTGCACCGCGCCGGCGGCGATGCCGAGCACGCTGGAGAGGGCGGTGACGATCAGGGTGAAGGCGATCGACAGGCGGAAGCCGTGGATCACCCGCGCCAGCACGTCATGCTTGGTGTCGTCGGTGCCGAGCAGGTTCTCGGGGTTGGGCGGCAGCGGCGCGGCGCCGGGGCGGTCGACGGGCGTGTCGTAGGAATAGGGGATCAGCGGCCAGATCATCCAGCCCTTCTCGATCGGCTGGCCGTCGATGGTGCCGGTCTGGGCCTCTTCCATCAGCGCCTCGGGGTCGTCGAGGCAGGCGTTGATGCCGCCGGTCACGATGAGGCATTGCACCTCGGGGTCGCGGTAGACCGCCTCGGTCTGGAAGTCGCCGCCGAAGGCCGTCTCGGGGTAGAACTGCCAGATCGGCGTATAGTATTCGCCGCGATAGCTGATGAGGATCGGCTTGTTGTAGGCCAGGAACTCGGCGAACAGGCTGAGGCCGAAGAGCACCAGGAAGATCCACAGCGACCAGAAGGCGCGGCGGTTGCGCTTGAAATTGCGCCAGCGGCGCTGGTTGAGCGGGGAGAGCGCCATTCAGCCCTCGCGCTTTTCGAAGTCGATGCGGGGATCGACGAAGACATACATCAGGTCCGACAGGATGCCGACCACGAGGCCCATCATGCCCATGATGAAGAGCGTGCCGAACATGATCGGATAGTCGCGGGCCAGCGTCGCCTCGAAGCCCATGCGGCCTAGCCCGTCGAGCGAGAAGATGGTCTCGATCAGCAGCGAGCCGGTGAAGAAGACGCCGATGAAGACGCTGGGAAAGCCCGCGATCACGATCAGCATGGCGTTGCGGAAGACATGGCCATAGAGCACGCGGCGGTCGGAGAGGCCCTTGGCGCGGGCGGTCATCACGTATTGCTTGCGGATCTCGTCGAGGAAGCTGTTCTTGGTCAGCAGCGTCAGCGTGGCGAAGGCCGAGATGGTCATCGCGGTGATCGGCAGCACCATGTGCCAGAAATAGTCGAGGATCTTGCCACCGAGCGGCAGGCTGTCCCAGTTCTCGGAGACCAGGTCGGCGCGGGGGAAGAACTGCCAGTAGCTGCCGCCGGCGAAGAGCACCAGCAGCAGGATGGCGAAGAGATACGACGGGATCGCATAGGCGACGATGATCGCGCCCGAGGTCCAGGTGTCGAAGGGGGTGCCGTCGCGCACTGCCTTGCGGATACCGAGCGGGATCGACACCAGGTAGGCGATCAGCGTCGACCAGAGGCCGAGCGAGATCGAGACCGGCATCTTCTCCAGCACCAGGTTGATGACGCTTTCCGAGCGGAAGAAGCTTTGCCCGAAGTCGAGCCGCATGTAGTTCCACATCATGTCGAGGAAGCGTTGCAGCGGCGGCTTGTCGAAGCCGTATTCCTTTTCCAGCTGGGCGATGAACTTCGGGTCGAGGCCGCGCGCGCCGATATAGCGCTCGTCCCCGCCGCCGCCGGCGGTCTGGTCCATGTTGGCGGCATCGCCGCCACCGCCGGTGAAGCCGCCGAAGACGTCGCCCTGGCCCTGGGCACGGGCGATGGCCTGTTCCACCGGGCCGCCGGGGACGAACTGGACCAGCGCGAAGTTGATGATCATGATCCCGAGCAGCGTGGGAATGATCAGCAGCAGCCGCCGAAGGATATAGGCACCCATCCGGGGCTTACCTCAGCGCGCCGGCGGCTCGCAGGGCTTCGGCCTTGGCCTGATCGAACCACCAGAAATCGAGATAGCCGAGATCGAAGGGCGGCAGCGGATCGGGATGCTCGTACTGGTCGTAATAGGCGACCCAGTAGTTCGGCTTGTACCAGACCGGGATCATGATGAACTCGTGCCGCAGCGCCCGGTCGAGCGCCATCAGCGTGGCGCGCTCTTCCTCGACGCTGGTGGCCTGCAGCGAGGCGTCGATGATCCTGTCGATCAGCGGGCTGGCGAGGCCGGCCGGGTTGAACAGCGAGTCGCCACCATCCGCCGGGGTGCCGTACATCTGCGCCAGGCCGGTGCCGGTGCCCAGGAAGGGGCGGTAGAAGTCGAAGATCAGGTCGTAGTCGTTCTCGCGCTCGCGCAGGGTGTATTGCGCCGAGTCGACCTTTTCGAGCGTGGCGGTGATGCCCATCGCCTCGAGGTTGGCGACGAAGTTTTCCATCACCCCCGAGAGGGTGCCCTCATTCGACTTGTCGAAGAGGAAGTTGAGCTTGAGCAGCTCGCCCTTGGCGTTGCGCCGCTTGCCGTCCGAGCCCACCGGCCAGCCGGCCTCGTCGAGCAGCTTCATCGCGCTGCGCAGGTTGCGGCGGTCGCTGAGGCGCTCGGGGCTGGAGGTATGCGGCATCCGCGCCGGTTCGGTCAGCATCTCGGGCGGGACCAGGTCGCCGAGCGACTTGAGGAAGTCGAGCTCGGCCCCCTCGGGCGCGCCGGTGGCCATGATCGGCGTGTTCTCGGAGAAGGAGGTGCGCTGCTTGAACAGGCCGTATTGCAGGCTCTCGTTGGTCCATTCGAAGTTGTAGGCCAGCGCCACCGCCTCGCGCAGGCGCTTGTCCTTCATGACGTCGCGGCGCAGGTTGAAGACGATGCCGGTGGCGGTCGGCGGGGTGCCGTCGGGCAGCTCGGTGCGGATCACCTGGCCGTCGGTGATCTTGGGGAAGTTGTAGTTCGACGCCCATTTCTTCGAGTCGCTCTCGACCCGGAAGGTATAGTCGCCGGCCTTGAAGGCCTCGAAGGCGACGGTGTCATCGCCGAAATACTCGACCCGGATGCGGTCGAAGTTGAAGCGGCCCTTGTTGATCGGCAGCTTCCAGCCCCAGTAGTCGGGGTTGCGCTTGTAGACGATGCGGCGGTTCACGTTCACCGACTCGATCATGTAGGGCCCCGAGCCCGGCGAGGTTTCCAGCCGGCTCTCGTCGAGCCGGGCGCCGGTCTCCTCGTACCATTTCTTCGACCAGACCGGCACGCCGCCGACCTGGTCGATCAGGCTGCGCCGCGAGATGCCCTCGACGAAGGTGAACTTGATGGTGTGGTCGTCGATCACCTCGACGCTCTTCATCCGCTTGGAGACGCCGGCGCGATAGGACGGCAGGCCCTGTTCGAGCAGCAGCTCGTGGCTGAACTTGACGTCATGGGCGGTAACCGGGGTGCCGTCCGAGAATTTCGCCTCGGGGCGCATGTGGAAGATCACCCAGTTCTTGCCCTCGTCGTATTCGACGCTTTCGGCGAGCAGGCCGTAGCCCTCGTCATAGGTATCGGCGGATTCGGTCAGCAGCGATTCATACATCATCGTCGCCAGCCGCCCGGCGCGGCCCTTGACCGCGTAGGGGTTCATCGAATCGAAGGTGCCGAGCGCCGCGAAGGAGATCTCGCCGCCCTTGGGAGCCTCGGGGTTGACGTAGGCGAAGTGGTCGAAATCGGCGGGGTAGGTGAGGTCGCCGTAGAAGGAATAGCCGTGGCTCTTGATGATGGTCTCTTCGCCGCGGGCCATGCCGGCAAGGCCCAATGCGGTGACCAGCACCAGCAGGGACGCCAGAAGCCGCTGGGCGGGTTCGGCCACACGGGTCGCCGCGACAGAGCGGGTCTGGGTCATCTTACTGGTCCTCCATCGTCGTGGCACACTCTCACCGGATATGATGTGGCCTAGCTAAAGGGCCAGAGGACCAAGATTCAAGTTGAGAATATGTGATCTTACCGGATTCGCCGGGGCGGAAACGGAAAGGGCCGCTGCGGTGGCAGCGGCCCCGGAAGGGTCGTCCCATAGGGTTGCGTCAGTTGCTGACGCTCTGGATGTAGGCGATCACGTCGGCGCGTTCCTCGATCTTCTTGAGACCGGCGAAGCCCATCGCGGTGCCGGGGATTACGGCCTTGGGGTTGGTCAGGAACTCGTTCAGGTGCTCGGGCGTCCAGGTGCCGCCGGCGGACGCCATGGCGCCGGAATACTTGAAGCCCGGCTCGGCGCCGACAGGGCGGCCGACGACGTTGTGCAGGGTCGGGCCGGTGCCGTTTGCGCCGGCTTCGAGCTTGTGGCAGGCGCCGCACTTCTTGAAGACGCTGGCGCCTTTGGCGACGTCCGCCGCGGCGAGGATCGGGCCGAAGTCGACGGGCTCTTTCTCTTCAGCCGCGCTTTCCGAGGCACCGGTGTCGATGACATAGGCCTGCTCGCCGTGGCCGTCGACGTGATAGATCACCTCGGCCGCCCATTTGCCGAGCAGAAAGACCAGAAAGGCTCCGCAAAGCGCGGCCACTACCTTGGTTGAAGTCATCGTATCCATTTGGTCGCGTGTCCATTTGATCTGTTTGGGCGGTTGTCTAAGCCTTCCCATGTCCCGAGGCAAGGTATAGACACCGCGACCAAACGACCAGCCCCCAGTTGTTGCAGGAATGAGTGCACATGACCAAACGCATCGCCTTCCAGGGTGAGCCCGGCGCCTACAGCCACGAGGCCTGCCGCAATGCCCGCCCCGACATGGAGGCGCTGCCCTGCCACGCCTTCGAGGACGTGATCGAGGCGGTACAGACCGGCAAGGCCGACCTGGCGATGCTGCCGGTCGAGAACTCGACCTACGGCCGGGTCGCCGATATCCACCGGCTGCTGCCGGAAAGCGGGCTTCGCATCGTCGACGAGGCCTTCGTGCGGGTGCATATCTCGCTGATGGCGATGCCCGGCGTGCAGATCGAGGAACTGGAGAGCGTGCGCGCCCACCCGGTGCTGTTGCCGCAGGCCAAGGCCTTCCTCAACCGCTACGGCATCCGCGGCGAGGCGGCACCCGACAGTGCCGGCGCGGCGGCCGAGATCGCCCGCGAGGGGCTGCGTACCGTCGGCGCGCTGGCCTCGGACCTGGCGGCCGAGATCAACGGGCTGCACATCCTGGCGCGGCACATCGAGGACCACGCCCACAATACCACCCGATTCCTGCTCATGTCGCGCGAGGCCGACCACAGCCGGCGCGGCAGCCACGGGATGATAACCACCTTCGTGTTCCAGGTCCGCAACATCCCCGCGGCGCTCTACAAGGCAATGGGGGGCTTTGCCACCAACGGGATCAACATGACCAAGCTGGAAAGCTACATGGTCGACGGATCCTTCACCGCGACCCAGTTCTACGCAGATATCGAAGGCCACCCGGACGACGCAAACGTCCGCCTGGCGCTGGACGAGCTGGCCTATTTCACCACCAATACCGAGATCCTCGGCGTCTACCCGGCGGCGATGGAACGCGGCTTCCTCGGCTGAGACCGCAACCGCAATTTCTCTTCTTTTCAAATACCTCCGGGGGAGCCGCCGGAGGCGGCGGGGGCAGCGCCCCCCCGATGCGACGCCGCCACCGGGCGTGGAGGCCGGCGGGCGCGGTAGGGCGGGGTTCACCCCGCCGCGCCGGTCAGCCGTCGGTGGCGGCCAGCAGTGCGCGCAGCGCCTCGGCGGGGACGCCGAGGTTGGAGCCTGCGTAATCGGGCAGGATCGCCGAATTCACCGCCACCACCCGTCCGCGCATGTCGAGCACCGGGCCGCCGCTGCCGCCGTGGGTGGTGTCGGCGTCATAGACCACCGCCGCCGGCGTCACCTGGCCGACGATCCCGGCGCTGGCGAGCGGGTTGATGTGGCCGCCCTCGGCGAGGCGGGCGGCGACGCTCCAGAAATCGGTGTCGCCGGCGCTGCGCAGGGTCTCGATGAACTCCGGCCCCGATTGCGCCAGCAGGGCGCGCAGGCCGGTGGGATAGCCCATCACGATCACCTCCTCGCCCGAGGCGGGCGGCGTCTCGGCCAGTGACAGCCCCGGCCCGGCGGGGGCGCCCTCGATCGTCAGCAGGGCGAGATCGGCGGTCTCGCTCACCCGCAGCGGGCTCGCGCCGGTGGCGGTGTCCTGCCCGTGCAGCCAGGCGATGAAGCGCAGCATCACCGGTTCGACCGGCGCGCTGCTCAACTCGGCGATGCTGGTGTCGGTCTCCCAGGGGCGCACCACGTGGCGGTTGGTCGCCACCAGCCCCTCGCTGCCGATGAAGAAGCCGGTGCCGGTGAATTCGATCTCGACCACCGGGCCCTCGCCCTCGAAGGTCAGCAGCGGTCGGCCGCGGAAGGTCATCAGCGGGACGCCCTCGGCATTGACCTCCTGGCGCAGCATCCGTTCGCCGCCGGCCTCGCGGAAGCCGTACATGCCCTGCAGGAAGACGATCTGCTGCTGCGCCGCCGCCACCACCCGCGCCCCGGCGGTCGAGCGCAGTTCGAGTTGTTCCAGCCGCGAGGAACTGGCGGCGAGGCTGTCGCGCAGGGCGGTGAGGTCGCTCGGCTTCAGCGCCTCGCGGCGGGCTTCGACCAGGGCACCGGCGACGCTGTCGAGCTGTTCCGAGGTCTTGGCGATCTCGCTGCGCACCAGCTGGTTCAGCTTGTGCTGCTGCCAGGCCAGCACGGCGAAGCCGGCGAGCACGAAGAGCACGGTCAGGCGGAAGGCCACGCTGGTCTCATGGGTCAGCCGGCCGACCAGCGCGGTGCCGGCGCGCCAGGCGCGGGTCACCGGGCGCTGGCGGCTGACCCGCAGGTAGGTGGCGACGTCGCCAAGGATCTCGGGCACCGTGTTGCGGACTCGGGCGAGGTCCTTGTAGACGCGCAGGCGGCAGATCGGGCCAGTTTCGCCGAACTCGACGCAATCGCCGTGACGCAGCCGGTGGTGCTGCACCGTCTTGCCGTTCACCCAGACATGCGTCCCGCTGCGCGCCTCGACCTCATAGCTGTCCCCCACGCGGTGCAGGCGGGCGACCAGATGCGCCGGGTCGGGGCCAGGTTCGGTGGGGCGCACTTCGGTCAGGCGGTCGGAATCGAGCAGCACGTCGAGCGTGCTGGCGTCGAGCCAGGTCAGCGCGCCGCGCATCAGCCCGGTCATGTGCTCGAGCGCGATGGCGGGTCGGGGTGCTGGCGTCGTGGTCATCTCGGGCCTCCTCCCCCGGCTTCCTCCTTCTGGCCCCGAGCCTCAGGTGATGGTGCTGCCTGGCCGGTTCTCCAGCGACTTGGCGAAGGTGGCGACCTTGAGCTTGAAGCGTTTGGTCAGGGTCGCCTTGGTCAGCCGCAGCGACTGGATCAGCAGCCGCGCCGGCAGGGTCTTGGGCTTGAGTTCCAGCACCACCGCCATGCGGGTGCGCTTTTTCGAGAGCGACAGCAGGTCGAGCGTCAGGGTGCCGTCGAGTCCCTGCGAGACGGCCTCGAAGCGTATCGCGGTGGGGCGATCGTATTGCGCGAGGGTCAGCCGCAGGTCGCGCGACTTGCCGCGCAGCAGGAAGCGGGCGGCCCATTCCATTCCGGGTCCCGGCGGGGTCATGTCCTTGTCGCGCTGCACCTCGATGCCGCGCCGGATCGCCAGCCGTTCGAAGCCCTCAAAATCAGAGAGCATCGCGAAGACATCCCCGATCGGTGCCTCGATGTCTTCCTTGGTGGAAAATTGCATGTCTTGTCCGCGCTGTAGTCGTTTCGGCCCCCAGGCCAAACTTGGGGTCAGTCGAGCGTATCCGCAAGCCAGTTGTGCAGAAGGAAGTGGGCGATGGCGCCCTTGCGGGCCGGGCGGATCACCGGGTGCTCGCCGGCGAAGACCTGCATCATCTCCTCGCGGGTGACCCAGATGGCGTCGTCCAGTTCCTCGGGGTCGCAGGCGATCTCGGTTGTCAGCGCCTCGCCCCGGCAACCCATCATCAGCGAGGCGGGGAAGGGCCAGGGCTGGCTGGCGAGATAGTCGACCGCGCCCACCCTGATGCCGGATTCCTCGAACACCTCGCGGCGCACCGCCGCCTCGATGGTCTCGCCCGGTTCGATGAAGCCGGCGAGGCAGGAATACATGCCTTGCGGCCAGCCGTGCGAGCGGCCCATCAGCACGGAATTGCCGTGCGTGATCAGCATGATGACCACCGGGTCGGTGCGCGGGAAGTGTTGCGCCTTGCAGGCCGGGCAGCCGCGCTGCCAGCCGGCGTGGCTGACCTCGCTGGCGTGGCCGCACTTGGCGCAGAAGCGGTGCGATCCGTGCCAGTTCACGATGGCCTTGGCGGTGGCGACCAGTTCGGCGTCGCGCGGCGAGAGGGCGAACATGATGCGGCGCAGCTCGGCGAAGACATAGCCGGGCGGAAAGTCGGGGTGGGTCTGTTCCGAGGGGTCGACGAAGCTGCCCAGCGTCGAGATGTCCTGGTCCTGCGGCTCCCAGCCCGAGATGTCGACGGCGAAGTTGGGCGCGCCCGAGGGTTCGAGGCCGAGGAAGACGGGGGCCTCGATCTCGCCGCCGTAGCGCCGGGCGAGGATCGGGTGGGTCATCGGCACCAGCGCCAGGCGTTCGCCCTCGACCAGCGGCTTGCCGCGCCAGAGCAGGACACAGGCGGCGTCCTCGTGGGCCAATGCGGCGGCCAGCGCGGCGGGGTCATTCCTGACCTTGGCGGCCCGATCCAGCCCCGCGCCGCCGAATGTCACGGTTTCCGCATTGCGCATGGCTGTCCCTCTTGGCTGCTCTTGGTCTTGGCATGGCACAGGCGGTTGGACATTTCAATTCCGCCAGTGACCGGGACGTGCTGACACGATCCGTGTCGGGTTGACCTTGCCTGTTTGCCACATGTTCTGGCAGGCTCGGGCGACAGAGCCACGTGTTCAGGAGGCAGCCAGACACCGGATGCCCGATAACCGCCAGCACGCGAAGGGAGAGGCAAGGCCGCAAGCCCGGAGCGTTCAGGCGCGCCGCCTGCGGCTGCTGGCGACAACCGACCTGCACATGCAACTGGGCGGCGCGGCCTCGGGGCTGTCGCGGATCGCCAGCCTGATCGCCGAAGAGCGCGCCACGGCCGCGCGCGAGGGGGCGATCTGCCTGCTGGTCGACAATGGCGATGCGCTGCAGGGCGGGGCGCTGGGCGAGCTGGCGGCGGAAGAGCCAGCGCGGCCACACCCGGTGATGCGGGCCTTCGCCCATCTCGGCTATGACGTTCTGGGGCTGGGAAACCACGATTTCGACCTCGGGCTGGAGCGGCTGGAGGCGGTATTGGCGCAGGCGGCCTGCCCGGTGGTCTGCTCCAACCTCGGCCCGGTGCGGGGCGTTCTGCCGTGGCTGGTGCTGGAGCGCGCGGGGCTGCGGATCGGGGTGATTTCGGCGCTGCCGCCGCAGACGGCGGTGTGGAACCGGCACCACCTGGAGGGGCGGGCAGAGGCGCGGGACATCGTCGCCGCTGCGCGCGAGGCGGTTCAGGCGCTGCGCCTGGAGGGCTGCGACCTGGTGCTGGCCTTGGCCCACAGCGGGCCGGGCGCGGCCGATGCCCTGCCGGGGGCCGAGAACGCGGCGCTTGCGGTGGCGGCGCTGGATGGGATCGACGCGGTGATCGCCGGGCATACGCACGAGCGCCACGCCGATCCATCGGTGCCGCTGGTGCTGCCGGGGGCCAATGGCTCGGACCTCGGGGTGATTGCGCTGGAGGCGGGCGCGGAGGGGCGATGGCATGTGGCGACGGCGGCGCTGCGCCCGGTCTCGGCGGCGGTGGCGGAAGACCCCGCGCTGGCATCGCTGGTGGCCGAGGACCACGCCCGCGCCGAGGCGCTGATGGCGCGGCCGGTGGGGCGGGTGGAGGCACCCCTGCACAGCTATTTCACCTTCATCGCCCCGGACCGGGCGCTGGCGCTGGTCGCCGCCGCGCAGGCCGCCGCGCTGCGCCCGCTGCTGGCGGGGTGGCCCGAGGCCGGGCTGCCATTGCTCTCGGCCGCCGCGCCGGGGCTGTTCGGGGGGCGGTCGGGGCCGCTGGCCTATGCCGATATCCCTGCCGGGCCGGTCGCCCTGCGCCACCTGGTCGAGTTGCAGCCCTTCCCCAACGACCTTCACGCGGTGGTCGTCACCGGGGCGCAGCTTGGGGATTGGATCGAGCATTCCGCCGGGCTGTTCAACCGCATCGTGCCGGGGGCGGACCCTGTGGCGCTGATCGATCCCGGCCTGCCGGGGCATGACTTCGACGTGATCCACGGGGTGGCTTGCGAGATCGACCTCTCGGTGCCTTCGCGGTTTCTGAGCGACGGCAGCCTGCGGCAGGGCGGCGCGCGAAGGGCGCGCCGCCTGACATACGCGGGGCGCGCGGTGATGCCCGATCAGCGGTTCGTGGTGGCGGTGAACAGCTACCGCTCCAGCGGCGGAGGCAATGTCGCGGCGCTGCGCGGGGCGGAACGGCTCGACCTGCCGGGGACCGGGCTGCGCGCGGCCCTGGCGGGCTACCTCGGCGGCGCGGCGCACGATCCGCTGGAGCAGGCCCCGCCGCCCTGGGGCTTTGTCCCGCTGCCGGGCGCGCGGGCGTGGCTTCAGACCGGGCCGGGGGCGCAGGGGCACCTGGGGGAACTGGCGGGGCGCGGCGTCGAGGCGGCGGGGATCGACGGCGAGGGCTTCCTGCGGCTGATCCTGCCGCTGTGATGCGAGGTTGCGAATCCCGCGCGGCCCCCCTATATCGCCCCCCGAGAGGTTGGCGCGGGCGAGCGCCTCGCCAACCTGGTCAGGTCCGGAAGGAAGCAGCCACAACGAGTCCCGCTTGGGTCGATGTCCAGCCTCTCACCTACGCCCCTCCCAGCCCGTTGAAATTGTGCGAAGCCCTTGGGCTTCGTGGGCATGTGCCAACCGCCGCGCTCCGCAACTGCAACCAAAAGGCGGCACATTGCTCAGCCGCCAGCAATGACGCCGCGGAGTGCGAAGGCCAGCAGGCCGAGGAGCATGATGGCCGTCACGGCGAGATAGACGAGCCGGTGCCGTACCGGGGCAGGGTATCTCGAAAACGGGTCAATCATATCTGAACCTCTCGCAGATGATCTGCCGGGCCGGCACGCCGAGTCCGATCAGCGCGGTTTCCGCCGCATCCATCATCGCCGGCGGGCCGCAGATCACGAAGAGCCATTCGCGCATTCCGGGATCCGCGAGGTGGTCGCGGAAGAAGGCGGCGTCCAGCATCCCGCTGTGCCCGGTCCAGCCCGGAGGCGGCTCTTGCAGCGCGTGTATCACGCGGGTGCCGTGGTGCCGCGCCAGATCGTCGATCTCGTCGCGGCAGACGATCTGTTCGGCCACCCGGTTGCCGTAGGCAAGCAGGGTCGGCCGGGGATCCCTGTCGAGGCGCAACTGGCGCAGGATGCCCAGCAGCGGCGCGATGCCGACGCCACCCGCGATCAGCGCGATGCCCGGCTCGTCGCGCCCGGCGACACAGAGGTGGCCGTGGGGGGCATCGAGGTAGGCCGGGGTGCCCGGCCGGATCCGGCCCACCGTCCGGGTGAAATCACCGAGCTCCTTGATGATGAAGGCCACCCGGTTGCCCGCTGCCGGGGCGGAGCTGATGGAAAACGGGTTCTCGAACAGGGAGGCCGGCCCGTGGCCGATGTTGAGCCAGGCGAACTGGCCGGCAAGGTAGCGCAGGCCGCCGTGTCCCCGAGGAGCCAGCGTCACTTCCCAGGTCCGGGCCGCCACCGGGCGGACGCTGTCGACGACCCAGGGGCGCATCCGTTTGAGAACAGGCTTGACCAGGTAGATCGACAGCAAGGAGGCAAGTGCGATGGCGAAGAGGCCGATCCAGACCGCCGCCAGCACCGGGTCGGCGCTGTATCGCCCTGCGGCAAGGGTGTGGTGCAGCAGGAGCGCGGCAACTGCCGCCGCTCCGAGACCGTGCATCAGCCGCCAGACCTCGTAGCGCATGTCCAGCCGGTCACGTCCGATCGCCTGCAGGACCAGCGGCGTCAGCAGCAGCCAGGCGGCGACCCCGCTGGCAATGGCGGAGAGGTCGTCGGTCAGGGTCAACTGCCGCGTCGTGTCCCAGGGGTAGGGTGGCTTGGAAGGCGCCCGGTAGAGGAAGGGGTGCAGGAGCGCGAAGACCAGGGCGCTGCGCGCGAAGAGCTGGTGGAAGCGCATGGTGACATCCATGCCGATCCTGCGCGAGATGCTTCGGAAACGGCCGGACAGGAGGAACTCTGCCAGGATGATCGCGTAGGCGAGCATCCCGGCGCCGCTTGCCAGCTCGTCCCACAGGCTGCGCGCGGGTCTGCCGCTGAAGGCGCTCAGCCCGAGCGGGGCGAGCGTGATCGCCAGGTAGATCGCCAGAAGAAGACGCGGGTTCATGGTGTTCCGCCCATTCCGTTTCCAGTTCCGCGCACGCAGTCCCTCGTCGGTTTGGCAGGGCCCAGGACGGGCCTGTCGCGAGGTGGAATAGAACATGCCGACCCGCGAGCTGTCCAATGTTGGTGCCGCGGAGCCTGGGAAGATCGGGAAAGTGTTGAAGCCGCATTGCCTGTCGCGGCTCGCCGAATATCCCGCCCGTTACCGGGGCAAAGGCGCTTGACACCCGCGCGCCGGGCCGCGACCAAAGCGCGGAGGGGGCGGGACAAATTCCACCATGCTGCTGATTACCATCTGGCCGGTCTTCGGGCTGATCTGCCTCGGCTACGTGCTGGCGCGCCGGGCCTTCCCCTCGGCCGAGTTCTGGCCGGCGGCAGAGCGGCTGAACTATTTCCTGCTGTTCCCGGCGCTGCTGGTCTCGAGCCTGGCCGGCGCGCCGGTCTATGACGCGGAGGTCCTGCGCCTTGGCGGTGCGGCAGCGGTGGCGATGCTGGTGGCGGTGGTCCTGCTGGCTCTGTTCCGGCGGGCCTGCCCGATGCCTGCGGCCCGCTACGGGCCTGTGGTGCAGGGGGTGATCCGCTTCAACACCTATCTCGCGCTCTCGCTGTTGGCGGTGCTGGCCGGGCAGCAGGGGATCGAGCGCGCGGCGATCTATCTCGCGGTGGCGGTGCCGCTGGGCAATGTGCTGTCGATCATCGCGCTCACCGAGGCCGGGGCATCGCGGGCGCGTTTCGCGCTGCTGCGCTCGGTGCTGCGCAACCCGCTGATCCTGGCCTGCCTCGCCGGCTTCGGGCTGGCGCTGAGCGGCATCGGCCTGCCCTTCGGCACCGGCAGTTTCCTCAAGCTGATCGGGCAGGGCAGCCTGCCGCTCGGCCTGCTCTGCGTCGGTGCGGCGCTGAACATGTCCGCGCTGCGCCAGGACCTGCGCGGGCTGGCGGGCACCGTGGCGGTGCGGCTGCTGGCGATGCCGGTCCTGGCGGCGGGGGTGGCCTGTCTCTTCGGCCTCTCGGGGGTCGAGGCGATGGTGCTGATCGTCTTCTCGGCGGTGCCTGCCGCGCCGACCTCCTACGTGCTGACGCGGCAGATGGGCGGGGACGGCACCTTCATGGCCGGCATCATCACCGCGCAGACCGTCGCGGTGGTGGCAACGATCCCGCTGGTGCTGCTGGTGCTGGTCGGCCGGTAGCCCTCAGCCCTTCGGCGGGGCCACCGGCGTATAGGCGCAGCGGTCGGGCTTGATGTCGACCAGTGGCGTGCCGTCGAGACAGTCGAGGCCGCGGACCACCAGCGTGTTGCCCTCGATCCGCTCCAGCTTCACCCGCGAGGTGCCGATCGGGTTCGGCCGCACCGGCGAACGCAGGGCGAAGGTGCCATGTGTCTTGTCGGAATGGGCCGGGTTCTGCACCACCAGGTCGCGGCGCGAGCGGTCGAGCCAGTAGAGCAGCTCCACCGTCGCGAAGGCGTCGAGCCCCTGCAGCGCGGCGACCCAGGGCTCGAAGACCTCGACCCGGCACTCGGGGCCGTCGGGCCTGCCCTGGCGCGGGCAGTCCTTGCGGTCGGTCCAGGGCGTGTGGATGCGGCCGATGAAGCGCAGCCAGGCGTCCTCGGCCGGCGGCAGGTCGACGCTGATCTCGCCCTGACGGATGGTGCTGTCCATGTCGTCTCCTCTTGTTGACTGGCCCGGCGGGGTCATATTCTGTTGTCTGAAGGTAATGGGAGACAGAAGATGAGCAAGACCGTCCAGGACATGATGGCCGAGGCCAACGCCGCCGTCGAGAAGATCGGCATGGACCGCGCCCGCGAACTGATGGCGCAGGGGGCACTGGTGCTCGACGTGCGCGATGCGCCCGAGCTGGAGGCGGCGGGCAAGGTCAAGGGCGCGCTGCATGTCTCGCGCGGGATGCTGGAGTTCCGCGCCGATCCGGGCACGCCCTATCACAACCCCGAGTTCCGCAAGGACCGCCCGGTGCTGGTCTACTGCGCCTCGGGCGGGCGCTCGGCGCTCTCGGGCAAGGTGCTGAAGGACATGGGGTACGAACAGGTCTACAACATCGGCGGCTTCAAGGACTGGGCCGCCGCCGGCGGCGAGACCGAGCAGGTCGTCGACAAGGGGATGTAGGCCCCCGGCGGTTGCCGCAGGGCGGTCGCGTTCCTATCTCGGGCCGAGACAAGGAACGGAGAACGCCATGCAATGCCCCATTGATGGGACCGAACTGAAGATGACCGAGCGCGCGGGGGTCGAGATCGACTATTGCCCCCGCTGCCGCGGCGTGTGGCTGGATCGCGGCGAGTTGGACAAGATCATCGACCGCGCCGCCGCCGAGGTCTCGAACCGTCCGATGGCCATGCCGGAACCGGCGCGCCACCGGGACCGCGACGACGATGACGACGACCGCTATCGCAAGCCCTATCGCAAGAAGCGGGGCGGCTTCCTGTCGGAGATCTTCGACTTCGATTGAGCGCCGTCCAAACGCGCAGGACCTTCCCCCCGCCCGATTCGGCAGGGCGCCTTGGAGCGTTGGCGGATATCGGAAAGTGGCGATCCTTGGAGGGCCACCACAAATATACAAATCGGATGCTTACCATTCACACCAGTAATACTCACCACCAACGTTCTTCAATGGAAAATTCTGACCATTGGAAATGGTTTCGAGGTGGCGCGCGAGAACCTTGTGGGACCGTTGATCGCCGCCACTGAAAGGCCCGGCCAGCCGTCTACTCTTGAAGAATTCCCATTCGCACAAGCGTCGCACGGTCCGGGGTTCCGGTTTCTGGTAGTCCCACAGATGCCTGATATTCGGCCATCGCTTTGCGCGAACCTGGACCCCACTGACCATCTGGTGTCCCGGCATCGAAGCCAGCCGCGTTTAGGAGCGTTTGGACGGCCTTGTAGTCCTCTCGACCAAGATCGAGTAGACTGAAATGGCAGGCTTCAGCCACTTCCTCAAAGACTTTCTTCGAGCCATTCAGTCTGAGCGAAAGATCATGCAGGCGGCCACGGTCTCCTTCCAGGCGCAAGAAGAGCTTTTCCACTCCGACGAGCTTTCGAATGAAGTTTTGCGCTTTGTCACCAAATAGCCCGGCCCCCTTGTTGCTGGTGAGTTTAGACCAACGCTGCGGTATCGCTTCCTCGTTTCCGATCCGAATCGTGACCGGAAGCGTGTTGGATTGGAAGTCTCCCATGATGAAGCTGTCGGCATCGAAAATCACACGTGCCTCTCCTTCATGGCACAGCACCTTGAGCGAAGGATGATCGGAAAAACCGGTTCCGTAATCGGACACATTGATGGCGAATACCTGAGGCGAGTCGTCAATCGCTGCACGAGAGTGCTGTAATCCCCACCAACCGACTATCGCGAAATCACCTGCGGCGAGTTGCTTGAAAATTTCCATTTCGTAGTCGATTTCCGGATAATCTGGGTCTGCCCAATCCGGCTTGGATCTCGTGCCATGCCCGCCTCCGGTTGCTGGTGGTTGCTCTGCCGTTCTTGCGACAGGCGTAGGCGCTTGGGGCGCTCCATTCGTTGGGAAGGCAATCCCATACTGGGCTCGGAACCAAGCTTGGCGCAGCTGGGCAAGGCTCAGCTTTTCGGTCTCGTATCGTGTGAGAGCAAGAGCTTGAACTAGGCCGCCGGAGTTGGCTGCCTCCGTTTTCGCAGCATCGACACTTGCTTGCTGCGTCTGGATGTCCGCGAGGATGCTCGCGGCCAGCACCGGATCGGGCTGAACTGCAGGTACAACAATCTCAAAAGGGGCACCGGTCTCCTCGGCTGTGATCCGGGCCTCCAGGACGGATTTCGTTAGGCGTAATGTTTCGAGATTTAGGGCCGCGATCAGAGCGAGTGCACCGCCTTGGTATTTGCCGTTCGCCGCCTCGACTTCCGAGATTTCCGTCTCGATCGCGGCGATATCGGATCGCAGCGCATCCAAGTCGGTATACGTACTCTGCGCCGTGGACATAGATGCTGCGAAAATCAGAGGCGGAAAAAGGGCCGCTACGGCCTTCAAGGCGTTTCGATTTGGCATTGCGTTAGACGCTCCTATACTCTGGATGTGCTCATAATGCTGATTGGAAACCCAACTGAAAAGCTTGATTTTTATAGGGCAAAAATATGGGCAGCTAGCGTCTAGCTGAAAGAACCGGCGAACGGACGCGGTGATGTCGCGACTGAATTCGAATTGTCGCGATGGGCAGGCCGCATTGCAGTGCGCCCACCATTGCAGAAGTCCGGACTGGGTCGGAAGAATCCGCCGTGCTAGCCGCAACTCGCTTGAACGGGGCGCGCTTGGCAATGGTCAATGCTGCAGTCGCCGACTGCTCTAGCCCATCCGCTCCCCGCTGCCTCCAAGCAACACCGCCTCCCTCCCCCGATTCACCAACCAACTGCTTCCTGATTGTTTACTCAAGCCAATCGCTCGCGCCAGGCGCAAAATGTTGACCCATCAAGCAATTGATAATATTGGAATATTTGGCGATCCCTGGAGGACTCGAACCCCCAACCTGCTGATTAGAAGTCAGCTGCTCTATCCAGTTGAGCTAAGGGACCGCACGCGCCCCTTCTGAGGGGTTTAGGCCGTCCGATCAAGAGGCAAGCGCATGAAGGTGCTCTCGACGTCGGCGGCATAGCCGACGTAGGGTGGGCATTCGGTGAAGCCGTGGCGGGCATAGAAGGCGCGGGCGGGGGCGAAGGCGGGGCGGCTGCCGGTTTCCAGCAGCACTTCGGTCATGCCGGCCGCGCGGGCCTCGGCGATCAGGTGGGCGAGCATCCGGTCGGCCAGACCGCGGCCGCGATGGGCCTCGCGCACGTGCATCGACTTGATCTCGCCCTGGCCGTTGCCCAGCGGCTTGAGCGCGCCCATGGCGATGGCGGCATCCTCCTGGAGGATGGCGAAGAAGCGCACGCCGCCGGCAGACAGCAGCTCGGGCGGCAGCGCGTGCACGCTTTCGCGCGGGCTGGTCGCGTGCATCAGCGTAAGATGGGTTTCGATCAGGGGCAGGACGCGCGGGTCGGTCGGCGCGATCCCGACCACATCGCTCAGTGCGTCCATACCGCGCGCCGGTTGGTCGCGAAGTTCTCGCCGTAGCCGCCGGAGCGGACGTTGGGCTTGCGGCTCTTGGGCTCGCTCACCACCGCTTCGATCCCGTTGGCGGCGGCATAGTCGAGCGCCGCTTCCTTGCTCGGGAACTTGAGGCGCACCTGGCTTTGCGTGTCATCGGACGAGGTCCAGCCCATCAGCGGGTCGACGTCGCGCGCGCTGGCTGGGGCGAATTCGAGCACCCAGCTGCGGGTCTTCGCGGTCCCCGATTGCATCGCGTTGCGGGCTGGCTTGTAGATGCGTGCGCGCATGGAAGACTCGTCTCCGTCCGGTGGGTCCGGTCTCTTTTGCCACGACTTGAAGGGCTTGCCAAGCGGGCGCGACGCCGCTGGCACAGGGGACAGGCCGTGTCCCGGTTCAGCGCGCCTTGCGCGCCGCCTTTGCCTCGGCCCGCTTCGGCAGGACCAGCGCCGCGGAAACCAGCGTCAACAGGCAGACCGTCGCCAAGATCGTCATCATTCGGAAGTTTCTCCGCTCAAAGCCGGGACCGAGGCTAGCACGCGTCCAAGTGATTCCCAAAGCCCATCTGCGACCCATTTCGAAACGGCGAACAATCGCCGCTTTATAGCGCGTTTGTTTCCACCGGAGCGGGGATTCGGCCATATTCCACGCCAAATGACCCGACCGGGCGCACCTTCGCACCCCTTGCATTGGAACAAAAAGGGATCAGATTAACGCCTGCAGAAGGAATCGCCCATGCCCCACGCCCATAACGACCGCTCGATGCCGATGATGCAGGCCCTGCCCTCGGGCACCCGCCGCGAGAAGCTGGAGGGCGGGCGCAGGCTGGTCATGCATACCGAGTTCCAGCCGGCGGGCGACCAGCCCACCGCCATCGCCGAGATCACCGAGGCGATCCTGGCGGGCGAGCAGAACCAGGTGCTGCTGGGCGCCACCGGCACCGGCAAGACCTTTACCATGGCCAAGGTGATCGAAGCGACGCAGCGCCCGGCGATCATCCTTGCCCCCAACAAGACGCTGGCGGCGCAGCTTTACGGCGAGTTCAAGGGCTTCTTCCCCGAGAACGCGGTCGAATATTTCGTGTCCTTCTACGACTACTACCAGCCCGAGGCCTATGTGCCGCGCAGCGACACCTACATAGAGAAGGAAAGCCAGATCAACGACCAGATCGACCGGATGCGCCACTCGGCCACCCGGGCGCTGCTGGAGCGGGACGATGTGATCATCGTGGCCTCGGTCTCGTGCATTTACGGTATCGGCTCGGTCGAGACCTACGGGGCGATGACCCAGGACCTGAAGGTCGGCAAGAGCTATGACCAGCGGCAGGTGATGTCCGACCTTGTGGCGCAGCAATACAAGCGCAACGACCAGGCGTTTCAGCGTGGGTCGTTCCGGGTGCGGGGCGACAGCCTCGAGATCTTCCCGGCGCACCTCGAGGACCGGGCCTGGAAGCTGTCGTTCTTCGGCGAGGAGCTGGAGAGCATCACCGAGTTCGACCCGCTGACCGGCGAGAAGACCGGCAGCATGGATCAGATCCGCGTCTATGCGAATTCGCACTACGTGACGCCGAAGCCGACCATGCAGCAGGCGATCGTGAGCATCCGCAAGGAACTGCGCCAGCGGCTCGACCAGCTGGTGAGCGAGGGCAAGCTGCTCGAGGCGCAGCGGCTGGAGCAGCGGACGAATTTCGACCTGGAGATGCTTGAGGCCACCGGGGTCTGCAACGGGATCGAGAACTATTCCCGCTATCTCACCGGCCGCGCGCCGGGCGAACCGCCGCCGACCCTGTTCGAATTCATCCCCGATAATGCCATCGTCTTCGCAGACGAAAGCCACGTCTCGGTGCCGCAGATTGGCGGCATGTATCGCGGTGACTATCGGCGCAAGTTCACCCTGGCCGAGCATGGCTTCCGCCTGCCCAGCTGCATGGACAACCGCCCGCTGAAGTTCGAGGAATGGGACGCCATGCGCCCGCAGTCGGTCTTCGTCTCGGCCACGCCGGCGGCCTGGGAGCTGGAACAGGCGGGCGGGGTCTTTACCGAACAGGTGATCCGCCCGACCGGCCTGCTCGACCCGGTGGTCGAGATCCGGCCGGTCAACACCCAGGTCGACGACCTGCTGGACGAGGTGCGCCGCGTCACCGCCAACGGCTACCGCACGCTGGTGACGACTCTGACCAAGCGCATGGCCGAAGACCTGACCGAATACCTGCACGAACAGGGCATCAAGGTGCGCTACATGCATTCGGACATCGACACGCTGGAGCGTATCGAGATCCTGCGCGACCTGCGTCTGGGGGCCTTCGATGTGCTGGTGGGCATCAACCTGCTGCGCGAGGGGCTGGATATTCCCGAATGCGGGCTGGTGGCGATCCTGGATGCCGACAAGGAGGGCTTCCTGCGCTCGGAAACCTCGCTGATCCAGACCATCGGCCGGGCGG
The DNA here is from genome assembly GCF_014656415.1 of Seohaeicola zhoushanensis. Classification (GTDB taxonomy): domain Bacteria; phylum Pseudomonadota; class Alphaproteobacteria; order Rhodobacterales; family Rhodobacteraceae; genus Seohaeicola_A; species Seohaeicola_A zhoushanensis. The sequence continues at coordinate 656,476 of NZ_BNCJ01000001.1, forward strand.
CGCGGAACGCCGAGGGGCGGGTCATCATGTATGCCGACCGCATCACCGGCAGCATGGAGCGCGCGCTGGCCGAGACCGACCGCCGCCGCGCCCGCCAGATCGCCTATAACGAGGAACATGGCATCACCCCGGCCACGGTGAAGAAGAACGTCGAGGACATCCTCGCCGGGCTCTACAAGGGCGATGCCGACATGAGCCGGGTGACGGCAACGGTCGATCCCCGCGTCGCCGGGGGCAACCTGCAGACCGTGCTGGAGGGCCTGCGCACCGACATGCGCAAGGCCGCCGAGAACCTGGAGTTCGAGGAAGCCGCCCGCCTGCGCGACGAGATCAAGCGGCTGGAGGCGGTGGACCTCGCCGTCCACGACGACCCGCTCGCGCGGCAGTCGGCGGTGGAGGCGGCGAGCGAGGCCGCGGTCAAGGGCAAGGGGCGGAGCACGGCGGGGCGTCCGGGGCAGCATGGGGGGAATGTGCGGCGGCGCAAGCGGTAAATCAAGAAAACACTGCCCGGCACAAGTGCAGGGCAGTGTATTTGCAGGCCGGCTTACGGCTTCCGTCGATTAACGTTGTCTGTCGTGCTGCGATCCGGATTGTCGCGTGCATACTCCCGGCCGTTAATGTTCACCACATGAGCGTCGGGATGTTCTCCCCGTTTAATTTCGCTCACAATCTCTCTGCGGCTCACATTTTTCCGGGAACCGACATCGTAGTGCTCGTTGCGACTGCCAGGTCCATCATTGCGTCCAATAATCTTGGTCATGAACGCCACTCCGGATGTTCGGCGGGCGCCACCTCGGTATACCTCTGTCCGGACACAACTTCAGAAACGCGACCTTGGTTGATGGCGCCAAGGTATGCCGAGATTTGCGCCTGATTGAGGGGCGTGTTTTCCCACAACCATTTAATGTGAGACGCTGTTTCCGCTGTCAGCCGCGGACTGCTGTTCTTGGATGGCATAGGATTCCTCCTACGTTGCCGTGAAGGCAGCCGTTGATCCTGTCACCAATCAGCGGTAGGTGTTCCTCGCTAGGGGAGACCAACCAATGGGACAGGACGGCCACTCGGCTGCCGCCATTGTGGCCTCTGAAGGGGCGGGGATGCGAAAGCACCTCGCCCTTTTTCATTGGTTGAACAATAATCAAAGAGGTATGCGACCTCAAGCGAAATTACTTTGTTACGGTTTTTCTCTGCCTTCTGCCGAATTGCCTTATTAATCCGGCCATGTCAAGTAACATTATCGCTGGTAGCGATCCGGGTGCGAGGTGCGCGCTATATGTCGCTGGCAAAGATTGTTGGGGCACAAAATAGCCGATTCGCTCGGTCTGCAAAAGGAACTGGCAGCAAGCGTAGGGTGCGTGCTTGGCGCGCACCGATCCTTCAAGCTGCGGTGCGGTGAAGTGCCCATCACTTCCACTCGGGCCGAGCGCCAGACCGCGGGGCCAGCCCTGCGCCCGCCTGGCGCCTTCGGCTTGATTCCGGGCGCATCGGCGCCTTTGGCTGGGGCAGCCCGCTCTTGCTCAGATGCTCTGCACCTGCGGTTCGGTGCAGATGCAGAGCACCTCGGCCTCGCCATCGCCGGTGCTGAGGTAGCCGTGGCCCATGGCGCTGTCGAGGTAGACGCCGTCGCCCTTGTTCAGGATCACCGGTTCGTAGAATTCGCTGTGCACCTCAACCTGGCCTTCGAGGACGTAGAGGAATTCTTCGCCACCGTGGTGGAACAACTCGCCGAAGCTCTGGATGTCGCGCGCCTTCACGCGGGCGATGATCGGGACGATGAACTTGTTCTTCACCTCGGGGCAGAGGTAGAGGTAGTCGTAGTTCGAGGTGCTGATCAGCGCGCCGTCGCCCTTGAAATAGGGCGAGAAGCGGCTGTTGGGCGTGCTGAGCCGGGCGTTGCCGGTCTCGCCGCCGGTCACCAGGTCGCCGATCTTCACCCCCAGCCCGTCGCAGAGCTTGAGGATCACGTCGAGCGTGGGAGAGAGCGCGCCGTTCTCGATCTTGGAGATGGTCGAGACCGACACATCGGCGCGCTCGGCCAGTTCGGCGAGCGTCATCTGGTCGGCTTTTCGTAGCGATCTCAGACGTTTGCCCACTTCGCTCTTGTATGACATCGGCGCCCTTTCGTCGGTCTGCGGGTGCCATTTTCCCATATTTTCATCAAGGTGCACAGCGCAAAAGCAAGAAAAGTTTCGTATGTGAAAAATTTTCTTGTAATAAAAAATGAATCGGCCAACATGGGGCCCGACTGACATCCTCGAACGGACATACCCATGACAGCAGTGCCCCTCGGAACAGCAGATTTCGCCGTGATCGGCGGGGGGATCGCCGGGGCCTCGGTGGCGAGCGAGCTGGCGGCGCATGGGTCGGTGGTGCTGCTCGAGATGGAGAGCGCGCCGGGCTATCACACCACCGGTCGCTCGGCGGCGGTCTTCGCGCCCTGCTACGGGCCGCAGCCGATCCGCGACCTGACGCGCGCCTCGGAGGCCTTCTTCCGCGCGCCGCCCGAGGGGTTCGCCTCGGTGCCGCTGTTCTCGCCCCGGCCGATCCTGATGATCGCCCGCGAGGACCAGCACGCGGCGCTGGAGGCGCTGATCGCGGCGGTGGAGACGGAGACGGCGGTGCGCCGGCTGTCGGGCGATGCGCTGGCCGAGGTGCAGCCGCTGCTGCGCCCCGGCTATGCCAGCGAGGCGATGCTGGACGAGGCCGGGCAGGACATCGAGGTCAACGCGCTGCACCAGGGGTTCCTGCGGCGGTTCAAGGCGCGGGGCGGCACGGTGCTGACCGGCGCCGAGGTCACGGCGCTGGAACGCGAGGGCGCGGGCTGGCGGATCGGGACGGCCAGGGGTGAACTGACCGCGGGGGTCGTCATCAACGCGGCCGGGGCCTGGGCCGACCGGGTCGGCACGCTGGCCGGGGCCGAGCGCATCGGGCTGGTGCCCAAGCGGCGCACTGCCGCGATGATCGCGGATCACGCCACCATCGACACCGCGCGGCTGCCGATCACCATCGACGCCGAGGAAAAGTTCTACCTCAAGCCCGACGCCGGGCGGCTGCTGATCTCGCCGGCCGACGAAACGCCGTCCGAGCCCTGCGACGCCTGGCCCGAGGAGATGGACATCGCCATCTGCGCCGACCGCATAATGACCGCCTTCGACATCGAGATCCGGCGGATCGAGACCAGCTGGGCGGGGCTGCGCAACTTCGTCGCCGACGGGTCCCCGGTGGTGGGCTATTCCGAAGTGCAGCCGGGCTTCTTCTGGCTGGCCGGGCAGGGCGGATACGGCATCCAGTCCTCGCCCGCTATGGCGCAGTTTGCCGCCTCGGCGGTGCTGGGGCAGGCGCTGCCTGCCCATGTCGCCGACGCCGGGCTTGACCCGGCGCGCCTGCGGCCCGCGCGGCTGGGGGTGGCGGCATGATCTGGCTGGTTCCCCTCGCGGCGGTTGGCTTCCTGGCCTCTGGGCTGGCGCTGGCCTATGTCATCGGCGGCTCGGCGGTGCTCGCCTTCGCGGCGAGTGACAACCTGCGGTACCTGGCGGTGATGCCGCAGAAGATCTTCTCGCAGATCAGCGTCTTCTCGCTGCTGGCGATGCCGCTGTTCATCCTGGCCGGCGAGGTGATGAACCGGGGCGGCGTGACCAAGGCGCTGATCGATGCCTCGATGGCGCTGGTCGGGCGGATGCGCGGCGGGCTGGGGCATGTGAACATCCTGACCTCGGTGTTCTTCGCGGGCATTTCCGGGTCGGCGGTGGCCGATGCGGCGGCGCTGTCGAACACGCTGGTGCCGGCGATGCGCGAGCGGGGTTATACGGCGGCCTATGCCGGGGCGATTACCGCCGCCTCGTCGATCATCGGGCCGATCGTGCCGCCCTCGATCATCCTGATCTTCTACGGCGCGCTGATGCAGACATCGGTGGCGGCGCTCTTCGTGGCGGGGATCCTGCCGGGGTTGGTGCTGGCGCTGGCGCTGTTCATCGTCAACGGCTGGTATGCCTGGAAGGAAGACCATCCGCGGATCGAGAAGGGCGACGCGCCGCGCATCCTGCCCGCGCTCTGGCACGCGGCGCCGGCGATGTGCCTGCCGCTGATCATCGTCGGCGGGATCGTCTTCGGCTGGATGACCCCGACCGAGGCGGCGGCCGTTGCCGTCGTGGCGGCGGCGCTGGTGGCGTGGTTCTACGAGGGGCTGAGCCCGTCGGACATGTGGCATGCGCTGGCGCGCACGGCGGTTCTGACCGGGTCGATCTTCATGATCCTCTGCGCCGTGGCGGCCTTCGGCCACCTGGCCGCGCTGGAGCGGATCCCGCAGGCGGTGGCCGGGCTGGTCGACCAGCTGGGGCTGGGACCGGCGGGCTACCTGCTGGCGATGAACGTGATGTTCATCCTTGCCGGCATGGTGCTGGATGTCACCGTGGCGCTGGCGCTGCTGGTGCCGCTGCTTGCGCCGGTTGCGCTCGCCAATGGCGCCGACCCGGTGCACCTGGGCATCGTCATCTGCTTCAACCTTTCGATCGGCCTGATCTCGCCTCCGCTGGGGGGCTGCCTGCTGATCGTCTCGACCGTCACGGGCGTGCGCTATTGGGAGCTGGCGCGGAAGATCATTCCCTTCGTGATCGTCGAAATCCTGGTCCTGGCGCTGCTCGTGGTGGTGCCCGAGATCAGTCTCGCCCTGCCGCGCCTGATGGGCCTCTGGAACTAGATACCAACAGTGGGAAGAACCAACATGAACCTGAGAACCTGCATCGCCGCGACGGTCGCGGCCCTGGCCCTGGCCCTGCCGGCCGCCGCCGAAGTGAAGATCGCGCTCGACGCGCCGCCGGACCTGGAGAAGTCGGGCACCTATGTCTGGGCCCATGCCTTCGGCGAATACCTCAACAGCCAGGGCCTGAAGGCGGTCGAATACGAGCGCAACGCCCTGGGCGAGGAGGCCGAGCGCCTGGACCAGGTCAGCACCGGGCTGCTCGAGGTATCGATGTCCGATGCCAAGTCGGCCGGGCAGCTTGACGGCACCATCTTCGGCGCGATGATGCCGTTCTTCTTCGAGAACACCGAGCAGCTCGACAAGGCGCTCGACGGCGGGATGCTGGAGCGGATCAACGCCGGCACCCTGCCGCATGGGGTGCGCGTGCTGGATATCGTCTATCTCGGCCAGCCGACCGGCATCTTCACCACCAAGACGCCGATCCGCGCCTTCTCCGACTTCTCGGGCGTGCGGATGCGGGCGCTGGACGAGCTGCAGATCCAGACCTTCGAGGCTTGGGGCGCCAAGGGCACCATCGTGTCCTGGTCGGAAGTGCCGAATGCGCTGCAGACCGGCGTGGCCGATGGCTACATCAACCCGCCGGCGGTGCCGCTGGTCTATGGCCATACCTCCTTCATCAAGTATTTCACCGACGTGAAGATCTCGGCCTCGGTGCGGATCGCGATTGCCTCGGAAGACTGGTACCAGGGCCTGTCCGATGCCGACCGCGCCATCGTCGACGGCGGCGTGAAGGCCGCGCACGAGGCCAACCGCGCCTTCGTGATCGCCGGCGAGAAGGTCTTTGCCGAGCTGTCCGATGCCGGGATCGAGGTCATCACCCTCACTCCGGAAGAGCGCGCCAAGTTCCGCGAAGCCTCGCAGCCGCTCTACGAGAAGGTCGAGATGCCTGCCGGTGCGCTTGACGCCTGGAAGGCCGCGGTCGGCCAGTGAGCATGGGCCGGCATATCGCCCTGGGGCTGGACCGTTTGTCGGTCCAGCTCAATCGCCTGGCCCTGGTCATGGCGGTGATCGCGGTGGCCGTCATGATGGGCGCGGCCTCATGGCAGGTGATCGCCCGATACCTGCTGGCGCAACCGCCGATCTGGACCGAGGAACTCGCGCGGTTCTCGATGGTCTGGGCAGGCATGATGGGGGCCTCCTGCGCCTTCCGTCTCAAGGTCGACCCGATCCTGTTTCCCGAGGCGCTTGCGATGCGCGGGCCGCTCGGGGTCCTGACGACGCTGGTGCGCAGCTTCGGCGCGCTGATATTCGTCCTCGTCACCATCTGGTTCTGCATCTTCGGCGCGGGCATGGACCCTACGCGCGGCTATATCGCCCGGCTGGCCGGACGGCAGGCCGAAACGATGGATCTGCCCATGATGGTCTTCGGCATCGCCATCCCCCTGGCCTTCGCCATCATCGTCATCCACATCCTCGCCGATATCGCCCGGCTGGCGCTGCCAGCCCCGGCGCCATCGGCCGACACAATTCCGGAAACCGCCGCATGAAGATGTTCATGGCCTCGCTGGCCACCGAGTCCAATTCCTTCTCGCCCATCCCGACCGGCTGGAGCGGCTTCAAGGAGAACCTCCACACCAAGCAGGCCTCCTACGGCGAGACCGGCCCCTATGCCACCGCCGTGACGGTCTGGCGGCGGCGGGCCGAGGCGCTGGGCTGGGATGTGGTCGAGGGGCTGGCCACCTATGCGCAGCCCGCCGGGCCGACGGTGCGCTCGGTCTACGAGACCATGCGCGACGATATCCTCGACGACCTGCGCGCGGCGATGCCGGTGGACGTGGTGCTGCTGTCGATGCACGGCGCGATGATCGCCGAGGGCTATGACGACTGCGAGGGCGACCTGCTGACCCGCGCCCGCGAGATCGTCGGGCCGAAGGCGGCGGTGGGGCTGGAGGTCGACCCTCATTGCCACCTGACCGAGGAGATGCTGGCGGCGGCGACGGCGATCATCTGCTACAAGGAATACCCGCACGTCGATATCGCCGAACGGGCCGAGGAACTCTTCACCATCTGCGCCGATGCGATCGAGGGCCGCACCAAGCCGGTGATGCGCGACTACGACTGCCGGATGATGGCGATGTATCACACCCCCTTCGAGCCGGTGCGCGGCTATGTCGACCGCATGTCGGCAATGGAGGGCAAGGACGGGATCCTTTCGGTCTCGCTCGCGCATGGCTTTCCCTGGGGCGACAGCCCGCGCGTGGGCACGCGGACGCTGGTCATCACCGATGGCGACGCCGAGCTTGCCGCCTCGCGGGCGAAGGAACTGGGCCAGGAGTTGTGGGAGCTGCGGCACCAGCTGCGCCGCTTCCCGAGCCTCGAGGCCGGGCTCGACCGCGCGGTTGCGGCCAATGCCTTTCCCGTCGTGCTGGCCGATTTCGCCGACAACGCCGGCGGCGGCGCGCCGTCGGATTCGACCTTCGTGCTGAAGGCGGTGCTGGAGCGCGGCCTGAAGGACGTGGCAATGGCGACCTTCTGGGACCCGGTGCTGGTGACCATGTGCATCGACGCCGGCATCGGCGCGGTGATGCCGGTGCGCGTGGGCGGCAAGATCGGCCCGATGTCGGGCGATCCGGTCGACCTGACGGTGACGGTGCGCGGAATCTGCCACGATGCCAAGCAGCACTTCGGCCCGGCGACCACCGGGCTGGGCGATACCGTCTGGATCGAGGCCGACGGCGTGCATATCGTGCTGTCGACGCGGCGGACCCAGACCTTCCACCCGGAGGTCTTCACCGCGCTGGGGCTGGACCCGAAGACGATGAAATACGTGGTGGTGAAGTCCTCGCAGCATTTCTACGACGCCTTCGCGCCGATTGCCTCGGAGGTGATCCACCTGGCGACGCCGGGGGCGATCCCTCCCGATTACACCATCATCCCCTATACCAAGCGGGACGCCAATTTCTGGCCCAAGACCGAGAACCCCTTTGCCGAGAGTGCCACCGAATGACCTATGACCTGCTGATCCGCAACGGCCGCGTGATCGACCCCGAGACCGGCTTCGACGAGGTCTGCGACGTCGCCATCAGCGGTGGCGAGATCGCCGCCGTGGGCACCGACCTCGGCCCCGCCGCGCGCGAGATCGATGCCACCGGGCTGGTGGTCGCGCCGGGGTTCATCGACCTGCACGCGCATGGCCAATCGGTCGCCGCCGACCGGATGCAGGCCTTTGACGGGGTGACCACCTCGCTGGAGCTGGAAGTCGGCGCGCTGCCGGTGGCCGAGTGGTACGAGCACCAGGCCACGGTGCCGCGGGCGCTGAACTACGGCACCGCCGCCGCCTGGGCCTTTGCCCGGCGCGCGGCCTTCGGTGGCTTCACCCCCGATGGCAAGAAGAACCCCATCGCGCATATGGGCGGCTCCAACGACACCCGCTGGAACACCGAAGCGGCGACGGCAGAGCAGGCCGAGGAGATCGTCGCGCTGACCCGGCAGGCGCTGGAAGAAGGCGCCATCGGGATCGGGATGCCAAACGGCTACCTGACCGGCGCGGGTCTGAAGGAGCTGTCGCTGATCTGCGACCTGGCTGCCGAGTTCGACCGGCCGACCTATACCCATATCGCCTATATGGCCAATACAGACCCTAATAGTTCGGTCGAAAGCTATATCCGGCTGATCGGGTTGGCCGGGGCGACCGGGGCGCATATGCACATCTGCCACCTGAACTCGACCAGCCTGCGCGACATCGACCGCGCGGTCGAGGTGATCGCCAAGGCGCAGGCGCAAGGCTTGCCGGTCACCACCGAAGCCTATCCCTACGGCGCGGGCTCGACTGTGGTCGGCGCCGGGTTCTTCGCCGATCCGAACTTCCGGACCAAGACCGGCAGCGACTACAGCGACATCGAGCTGGTGAAGAACCACCGCCGGTTCACCGACCGCGACGACATCCTGCGCGCGGCGCACGAGAACCCCGCGGACCTGGTGATGTGGCACTATCTCGACGTCGAGGTGAACGCCGAGCACCGCCGGATGCTGGATGCCTCGGTCACCTATCCCGGCGGTTCGATCGCCTCGGACGCGATGCCCTGGGTGCGGCCCGACGGGTCGATCTACGACGGCATGGACTGGCCGCTGCCGCCCGAGGTCTCGGCGCATCCGCGCTCGTCTGGCACCTTCACCCGCTTCCTGCGCGAATACACCCGCGAGCGCGAGACCATGCCGCTGGTCGAGGCGCTGGCGAAATGCACGATCTACCCGGCACAGGTGATCGAACGCTGCGCGCCGCAGATCGCGCGCAAGGCGCGGCTGCGGGCCGGTTTCGATGCCGATATCGTGGTCTTCGATCCGGCGACGATCACCGACCGGGCGACCTTCACCGACATGAACAGGGCCTCGGAAGGGGTGGTTCACCTGCTGGTCGGGGGCACGGCGGTCATCAGTGACGGCACGCTCGACACCGCGGCGGCGCCGGGCCGGGCGATCCGCTGCCCGCAGGGATGAGCGTTCCGGTTCTGCTGGTCACGGGGTTCCTCGGGGCCGGCAAGACGACCTTCATCAACGAGTTGCTGCTGGATGCCGGGGGGATGCGCATTGCCGCCATCGTCAACGACTTCGGCAGCATCAACATCGACGCGACCCTGCTGGAGAGCGCGACCGACGAGGTGATCGGCCTCAAGAACGGCTGCATCTGCTGTTCGCTGCAGGGCGACCTGCTGCGCACGCTGCGCCAGGTGCTGCGCAATGGCAGTCCCGACCTGGTGGTGATCGAGGCGAGCGGTGTGGCCGACCCGGCGGGGATCGCGCAGGCGCTGATGGACCCGGTGCTGATCGGGGCGGCGGCGCTCGACAGCATCGTCTGCATCGTCGATGCCGAGGATCTGGCGAATGACCCGGCGCGCTGGCAGGACCCGCTCTGGCGGGCGCAGCTGGCGGCGGCGGATGTCGTGCAACTGAGCAAGGTAACGCCGGGCGACGGCCTCGACAGCGTGGTCGCGCGGCTGGGCGCACTGGGGAAGGTTGCGCTGGGTGCGGACGGCTCGACCCTGGCGGTGCGCGACCTGATCGGGCGGGCCGGGGTGCGGCTGGTGCCGGGGCGGCGGCCGGTGCTGGACAGCGGACGTTTCGCCAGCCTGGAGTGGACCTGCGCGGGCACCGTGCCGATGGCGGCCTTCCAGCAGGTGATCGGGCGGCTTTCGGGCAGCCTGCTGCGGGCCAAGGGCCTGATCCGCTTCACCGAGAAGCCGGGCGACTGCCTGCTGTTCCAGATGGTCGGCAAGCGGGCGAGCCTCAGCCCCAGCGGGCTGGACCTGCCCGGCTGCCGGCTGGTGCTGATCGGCGATGCTTCGGCCTTCGACACCGAGGCGGCGCGCGCCGCGCTGGAGGCGCTGGCGCAGGAGTAAGCTAGCGACGGCGCGGTGGGGCAGCGGCCAGCAAGGCCCCGTGTAGAGCCTTGTTTTCGACCTCCAGCGCGGCCCAGCCCTGGCGGGCATGGCGCTCGGCTGGGGCGATCAGGTCGAAGGCGTCCTTCCAGTTCATGAAGCCCATCTGCTCGGACAGCGGCGGGGTGATGCGCCAGTCGCGCGGGCCGGGCGTTTCCGGGCGCGAGGACTGGCCGGCCATCATCGAACGGATGATCGTCTCGGTCACGCCGGGGGCCGGGGAGGCGCGCCAGCCGCGCGGGTGCAGCATGGCGAGCAGCAGCCCGGCGCGGCCGGGGATGCGGTCATAGGCCCAGCCCCGTTCCGGTGGGCGGGCGCGGGCCAGCGAAACGACGACATTCGGCCCGGCCTTGATGTCATGCATGGCGCGGTAGGGCAGGTTGTCGAGGATGCCGCCGTCGACCAGCAGCGCGCCGTCGGGACGGATGAAGGGCGGCAGGATGCCGGGCAGGGCGCTCGAGGCGCGGATCGCCTGCCAGAGCGGCCCCTGGCGGATGATCTCGGCGCTGTTGGTGCCGAGGTTGGCGGCCACCGCGTAGAAGGGCAGCCACATGTCGGCCACGTCGAGCGTGCCGAAATGTTCGGCCAGCTTGGCGTCGAAGACCTTGTGGTCGAGCAGGGCATAGCGCGGCAGGGTCACGCGGCGCAGGGCGCGGCTGGTCAGGAAGATGTCGGTGGTGCGGCGGGTCAGCTCCTCGCCGGCAATGCCGAGCGCAAAGGCCGCGCCCATCGCGCTGCCGACGCTGGTGCCGCCGAAGATGTCGAACCCCAGTCCTACCCCTGTTAGAGCCTGATAGGTGCCGATATGCGCCACGCCATAGGCGCCGCCGCCCGAGAGCACCAGGCCCACCGCATTGCCGGTGAGGAAGCGGGCCAGGCGGCGGATATCGCTGGTGCCGGTCAGCGCGACATGGTGGTGCATCGCCACCCGGCGGGCGTCGAGCCAGGCGGCGGTGCCGGCGACCACGGTGTGCCGGCGCGGGTGCAGCAGCACCAGGCGGCGCTGGTCGCGGGGGATCTGGGCCAGGGCGAAGCGTTCGATCGGGGCCAACGGCGGCGGAGTGCCGGCCTCGCCCAGGATCAGCACCTGGTCGGCCTGGCGCACGATGGCCTGCTGCCAGTCGTCATCGCCCGGTTCGGGGAGGTAGAGCGTCACCTCGCGCTCGCGCTCGGTGCGGCTGAACCAGTCGACCGCCTCGAGGCTGTCGGGCGCGGCGCCGGGCATGGCGGCACGGAAGGTGGCGCGCGAGACCGCCTGCGCGGGGACCAGCGCGGCGACGGCATTGGCGAGACGGTCGGCGATGCGGGCGGGCAGCAGCCGGTCGGCGGCGCCGATCAGCGCGATGGTGCGTGGCCGCGTCCGCTCGCGCCGGGCGATGTCGGGGGTCTGGAAGCGTTCGGCAAAGCGCGAGGCCAGTTCGGCGATGATCCCGTCGCGGAAGCCGGGGTGGCGGGCGCAGAGGCTGTCGTAATCCTCGCGCGTCAGGCGCAGCACCAGGCTGTCGCGGAAGGCCACCACCGAGGCGGTGCGGGCCGCGCCGGTGAAGAAGCCGATGTCGCCGACCACGCTGCCCGGTTCGATGGTGCCGATGGTGGCGCCGTCGCGTTCCACCCGGAAGCGGCCGGCGAGCACGAAGTAGATGGCGTCGGAGGGGGCGTTCTGGCGGATAAGGGTCTCGCCACGGGCGATGCGCAGGCTGCCGAGGTCGGCCAGCGTCACGCCGTTGGACATCAGTATGTCAAGCAGGCGCGCCATGGCCCGGTGTCCGCCTTTCCCTGGCTGTCAGCGCGCCGGGCAAGGGCCCGGCGGCCGGTTGCGCCCGGTCCAGCAACGGACCGGGCCGGTTCCAAAGGCCGGACGGCGCGGTCAGGCGGTCTGGTCGACGACCTGGGCGTCGGGGGCGTTCTTCTTGACCGACTCGATGCCGTTGTCGCGCGACGAGGCGCTGGAATAGGTCTCGCTGGTGCCGATCACCTGGCCGTTGGTGGCCTTGAGGTTGAACATCGGCTTGCCCGAGGAGCTGTCCTTGCGCTCGTAGCGTTCATCGACCGGCGCGTTCTTCTTTACCGACTCGATGCCGTTGGTGGCGCTGGCCTTCTGCTTGTAGCCTTCGCTGACAAGGATGATCTCGCCGTTGCCGGCCTTGAGCCGGAAGCGGTATTCGCCGGCCTTGTCCTGATAGAGTTCAAATTTGCCTGCCATAAGAGGGTCCTTCCTGTAGCTCTGCCAATGGCGCGAGTTGACGGTAATCCGGACAATTTGGCAAGCGCGGGCCATGCTGCGCTGCGGCGTTTGCGGGATGCTGCAATTGCAGCATGGATGCCCGGCTATTGGGCAGTTCGAACGGGATGCGACGAGTTTTAAGCATTCGGGCGGCGGCGTTGGTGAAGCGTTGACGTTAGGGGAGCATCATCGCTGCGGGAGGTGTCGAGCAGAAAGGAACGTCAACAATGACAAGGATGACTGGGCACCGGCGGCGTGGCCGCCTTCTGTTTCCGGCCCTGGTGGTGCTGGCCGGGCTGTTCATCGCGGCGGGCGCGCGGGCCGAAGGCATCCGCGGGCTGTTCTGCAATACCCATGCCGAGATCGACGCCGCGGTCGAACTGATGGCGGCGGGCCGCTCGCCGGAAAGCGCGGCGGCGCTGATGAACGTCGACGCGATGCGCTGCACCTATGTCGACGCGATCCGCTACGTGCTGGCGCAGACGGTGGTCGCCGGCGGCAGCGGCGGGCACACGATCTACCGGGCGCGGCTGACCGGCGTCGAAGTGGGCGGACGGCTGGTCAATGTGTCGCCGCCGGCCGAGCTGTTCTTCATCACGCCGGATGTGGCGCAGCTGGCTGCGCTGGGGCGCGACGCCTGATCGCGCCCTGATGCGGTGATTTTCTGCGTGGACTGCGCGGAATACCGTTGCATGATGCAACGGTAGAGCGCATATACACTTTCAACTTTTTGAATATGTATGCGGCGGCGCCGTGAAACGGATTTGCCGCCGCTCCGGACAGAAAAGGATTACCGCGATGCTGCGTCTTGCCGCGATTGCCCTGACGGTTCTTCTTGCCGCGCCACCGCTGCTGGCCCAGGACCTGGGCCAGGTGCAAAGGGTCTCGCTGACCAGCTGGAAATCGGTCTTTGGCCGCATCGAGGCGCGTGACCGCATTCCGGCGCGGGCGCGGCTAGGCGGGACACTGGTCGAGATCAGCGTCGCCGAGGGGTCGAAGGTGACCGCGGGGCAGACCATCGGGGTCATCACCGATGAAAAGCTGAACCTGCAGCTCGACGCAGTCGACGCGCAGATCCGGGCGCTGGAGTCGCAGCTGGAAAATGCCCGCACCGAGCTGAAGCGGGGCGAGAGCCTGGTGGACCGGGGCGTCACCACGGCGCAGCGGCTCGACCAGCTGCGCACCGATGTGCAGGTGCTGGAAGGGCAGGTCGACGCGGCCAAGGCCGAACGTGATGTGCTGGTTCAGCGCGAGGCCGAGGGCACGGTGGTCGCACCGATTGCCGGGACGGTGCTGGATGTCCCGGTCACTTCGGGTTCGGTTGTGATGGCCGGCGAGGTGGTCGCGCAGATCGGCGGCGGCGGGTTCTTCCTGCGCCTTGCCATCCCCGAGCGCCACGCGACGGCGCTGGAAGAAGGCGCCGAGATCCGGGTGTCGGAGGGCGCGGACGAACGCAAGGGCACGCTCGCCAAGGTCTATCCGCTGATCGAGAACGGCCGGGTGATCGCCGATGTCGAGGTCGAGGGGCTGCCGACCGATTTCGTCGATGCGCGGGTGCCGGTGCGCCTGCCGGTCGGCACAATCGAGGCGCTGGTGGTGCCTCAAAGCGCGGTGCAGAGCCGCATGGGCCTCGATTTCGTGACCGTGGCCGGGCCCGGCGGCGCGCCGCGCGAGCGGGCGGTGGTGATCGGCCGGCCTGTCGAGGTCGATGGGGTGAAGATGGTGGAGATCCTCTCGGGCCTGACCGAAGGCGAGACGCTGGTGCGCCATGAGTGAACACCCTGAAAAGCTGGGCCTGGCCGGCGGGCTGACCCGCAGCTTCATCCGTTCCGCGCTGACGCCGCTGATGATCCTTGCCGCGCTGGCGGTGGGGCTGGTGGCGCTGGTCAGCCTGCCGCGCGAGGAAGAGCCGCAGATCTCGGTGCCGCTGGTCGATATTCACATCCAGGCGCCGGGGCTGAAGGCCGAGGACGCGGTGAAGCTGGTGACCGAGCCGATGGAGGCCATTGTCAAGGGCATCAGCGGGGTCGAGCACGTCTATTCCCAGACCCGCGACGACTACGCGATGGTAACGGCCCGCTTTGTCGTCGGCACCTCGGCCGATGCGGCAATCCTGCGGGTGCATGACAAGATCCGCGCGAATTTCGACCGTATCCCGGTGGGCATCGCCGAACCGCTGATCGTCGGGCGGGGTATCGACGACGTCGCCATCGTGGCGCTTACCTTCTCGCCTGCCGAGGGCGCCGAGGTGAGCGCCAGCGACCTCACCCGGATCGCGCGCGAGGTGCAGGTGGACCTGTCGAAGATCGCCGATGTCGGGCTGACCTATATCGTCGGCGCCGCCGAGGAGGCGATCCGGGTCGAGCCAGACCCCGAGCGGCTGGCGCTATACGGCGTGACGCTGCAACAGCTGGCCGGCAAGATCGAGAGCGCCAACCGCGCCTTCTCGACCGGGACGGTGCGCGACGGGGGGCAGCAGATCGGGCTGGTGGCGGGCGAGACGCTGCAGGGCGTGAACGAGATCGGCAACCTGCTGCTGACCACGCGCGACAACCGCCCCGTCTATGTCCGCGACGTGGCGACGGTGCGCTTCGTTCCCGATACCTCGGACAGCCTGGTCGCCCATGTGACGCGCGGCCCCGAGGGGGTGAACCGGGTGCCCGCGGTGACGCTGGCGGTGGCCAAGCGCGGCGGGGCCAATGCGGTCACGGTGGCCGAAAAGGTCCTGCATAGGGTCGAATTGCTGGAAGGCCGGATGATCCCGGACACCGTGCATGTGACGGTGACGCGCGACTATGGCGAGACCGCCAACGAGAAGGCGAACGAGCTGCTGTTCCACCTCGGGCTGGCGACGGTTTCCATCGTCGGGCTCGTCCTGCTGGCCATCGGCTGGCGCGAGTCGATCGTGGTGGCGGTAGTGATCCCGGTGACGATCCTGCTGACGCTCTTCGCGGCCTGGATCATGGGCTATACGCTGAACCGCGTCTCGCTGTTCGCTCTGATCTTCTCCATCGGGATCCTGGTCGACGACGCCATCGTGGTGATCGAGAACATCGCCCGGCACTGGGCGATGCCCGACGGGGCAAGCCGGACGGCCAAGGCGATCCGCGCCGTGGCAGAGGTGGGCAACCCGACCATCGTGGCGACGCTGACGGTGGTGGCGGCGCTGCTGCCGATGCTCTTCGTTTCGGGGCTGATGGGGCCCTACATGAGCCCGATCCCGGCGGTGGCCTCGGCGGCGATGGTGTTTTCCTTCTTCGTCGCGGTGATCATCACGCCCTGGCTGATGGCCAGGATCGCCGGCAATGCGCCTGCGCATGGCGGTGACGAGCACGCCCATGGCGGCGGAACGCTGGGCCGGGTCTATGCCGCCGTGGCGCGGCCGATCCTGGCGACCAGGGCGGGCAGCCTGACCTTCCTGCTGGTGACGGTGGTGCTGTCCTTCGGCTCGCTCGGGCTGCTCTATACCAAGGACGTGACGGTCAAGCTGCTGCCCTTCGACAACAAGTCGGAGCTGGCGGTGGTGATCGACCTGCCCGAGGGCGCCTCGGTCGAGGCGACCGACCGGGTGGCGCAGGACGTGGCGGCGGCGGTGCTGCAGGTGCCCGAGGTGATGTCGGTGCAGACCCATGCAGGCGATGCGGCGCCGTTCAACTTCAACGGGCTTGTTAGACACTACTATTTGCGGGCCGAGCCGAACCTAGGCGATGTGCAGATCAACCTCACGCCCAAGGGCGAACGCGACCGCACCAGCCATGACATCGCGCTGGAGATACGGTCGCTGGTCGCGGCCATCGCGGTGCCCGAGGGCACCAGCGTCAAGACCGTCGAACCGCCGCCTGGCCCGCCGGTGATCGCCACGCTGCTGGCCGAGGTCTATGGCCCGGATGCCGAGACGCGGCGGGCGGCGGCGACCCGTGTGCGCGAGGCCTTTGGCAAGGTGCCCTTCGTTGTCGATACCGATGACGGCTTCGGCGTGCAGGCGCGGCGGCTGCGGGCGACGATCTCGACCGACCAGCTGGAGTTCTTCGGGGTCGAGGAGGCGGATGTCTTCACCACGCTGGCGGTGCTGAACCAGGGCAAGACGGTGGGCTATTCGCACCGTGGCGGCGGGCGCTATCCCATTCCCATCGTGATGGCGCGCGACAAGGCCGACCGGGTGGTCGACGAACGCTTCCTGTCCACCCCGATCCCGGCCAACGTGCTGCCGGGCGCGCGCGGCGTGGTGGAACTGGGCGATGTGGTGAACATCGCCGAGGAACAGGCGTCGTTCCCGATCTTCCGCCACAACGGCCGCGCCGCCGAGATGGTGATGGCCGAACTGGCTGGCGATTTCGAGGCGCCGCTCTACGGGATGCTGGCGGTGGCCGAGGAGATTGACCGGATGGACTGGCCCGAGGGCATGAAGCCCACGATCAAGCTGGCCGGGCAGCCCGAGGACGAGTCGGGCGTGACCCTGCTCTGGGACGGCGAATGGGAGGTGACGGTCATCACCTTCCGCGACATGGGCGCGGCCTTTGCGGTGGCGCTGCTGGGCATCTACATCCTGGTGGTGGCGCAGTTCGGGTCGTTCAAACTGCCGCTGGTGATCCTGACGCCGATCCCGCTGACCTTCCTGGGCATCATGGTCGGGCACCGGCTGTTCAACGCGCCCTTCTCGGCGCCCTCGATGATCGGTTTCATCGCGCTGGCGGGCATCATCGTGCGCAACTCGATCCTGCTGGTCGACTTCATCCGCCACACCGACCCCGCGGGGCGCAGCCAGGTCGATATCCTGATCGAGGCCGGGGCGATCCGGTTCAAGCCGATCCTGCTGACGGCGGTGGCGGCGATGATCGGCGCGGTGGTGATCCTGGCCGACCCGATCTTCCAGGGGTTGGCGATCTCGCTGCTGTTCGGGCTGCTGAGTTCGACCCTGCTTACGGTGCTGGTCATCCCGGCGATCTATCGGGTGTTCCGGGGCTGACGGGAAGCTGACCCAAAGGCAGCGCGCGCTCCGGTTGTGCTGGACGCGCGTACGCAAGCGTGACTAAGTGTGCGCATTGTTGTTGCCTATGTTGGGAGAGCGGCCATGACCGGCGCATTGACACCGAAGCAGATAGAGTTCCTGGAGACATATGTCGGCATCCCGAAATTCTTCGGCCGCTCCAAGGCCAAGGATCTGCGGGCGCAATACGAGGTCGAGTTCGACCGCTTCAACATCCGGCGCGACTGGGTCGAGGGACAGATCGACACCGTCGCCGATGCCGAAGTCGCCAAGCTGATGAAGCTTGAGCTGGCCAAGGCGGAAGAGATCATCATGGCCGGCGGCAAGACGCCGGATTTCGACGGCGGGCACCGCCACCTGGTGGCGGTGAACCAGAGTGTCGAGGCGCAGCGCCTGATCGAACGGGTGCGGGCGCGCGAGGCGGTCGTCAAGGTGATGGTCGAGAACGCGCTGGCCGCGCCGTCGGACAAGCAGGACGAGATCCGGATGCTCTGGACCTATGCCACCGAGAACATCGCGGCGGGGGTCAAGGCGGTCAGCATCGACAAGCTGAACTCGGCGCTGACGGCGATGGACAAGCTTCCGGGCGTGATCGCCGCGGCTGTGTCGCTGAGCGCCGCGATTGCCAACGCTCAGGGCGCGCAGCTGGTGTCCGAGGCGAAGACCGTGCAGGCCAAGGCGCTGGCCGACCTGCTGGCCGCCGAGGCGCGCCTGACCAATTCCGAGGCCGCGTTCAAGACCGGGTTCGACAATTCGGTTCCGGCAACCCTGGCGCAGAAGGCGGCTGAGATCCGCCAGCTGATCGACGGGGCGCCGAAGGATGACGCCTCGGTCTCGGGCGGTGATTTCGAGGCCGAGGCCAAGGCGATCCGGGACCATGCGGACGTCGTGGCCAAGGCGGCGGCGGAAGCGGTGGTCAAGCTGAACGAGCTGGATGCGGCGGCCAAGACGCCGCTGGAGCAGTTCGCCCAGTGGAAGGCCGACCGCGCCGCCTTCGAGCCGAAGCTCGCCACGCTGAACCGGCACCCGGGCAAGGCGCATCCGCAGGTTGCGCCCGACGTTGCGGCGATCACCAACGCCTTCAACATTGCCAAGGGCAAGCTGACGACCTGGGACTATGCCGGGGCCATCGCCGATCTGGGGCCGTTGCCGCAGAAGGTGGATGAGGCGATCAAGAAAGCCGACGACTACGCCAAGCTGCAAGCGGTCTCGCAGCAGCGGCTGGATTCGGTCAACAGCCTGCGGAATCCGACGGCGCTGGCCCACAACCAGGCCAAGACGGCGATCCAGGAAGCCAAGGATCTCTACGCCGACGCAGTCCGCGAGTTCAACGCCGGGGACGTGCGAAAGACGATGGCCGCGCTCGACAAGATCCCGCCGTCGGTCGACAGGGCGACCCACCTGGGCAACCTCTCGGTCGAATATACCAACGGCTATGCCAGCTATGGCCAGACGCTGACCGATTGCGAAAACAAGGTGAAGGCGATCAACGATGTCGCCATCAAGGGCACGCTGACAACGGCGATCAAGAAGGCCAGGGATTTCTGGACCGCCAATGCCTGCGGGCCGGATGGCGACCTGACCCAGGCGATGCAGAAGCTGACCAGCTTCTATCGCGCCACCTCGACGCTGACGGCGCAGGTCGCCGATGCCGAAGCCTACCTGGCCGAGCTGAAGGCCTTCAAGGAACGGCTCAAGGCCGTGGCCGACCGGGATGCCGACAATGGCCGGATCGCCATCGAGGAATATTACCTCCGTCTCCAGGCGGACGAGACCTTTGCCCGCGCCAAGGCAGCGAGCTTTGACTGGGCCTTTGCGTCCAAGGTGCTGAAGGCGACCGAGGGCAAGCTGCAGACCGAGGCCCTTGCGCTGGCGGATCTCGCCAAGGACTTCATCGCGCGCAAGAAGGCGCTGAACGAGCAGATCGTCGAACTGCGGAAGAAGGAGCACGCCGACAAGGCCGAGACCGCCATCGCGCGGGTGGCCGAGCTGGTGGCGAGTGCGACCGACACGGCAGTGACGGGCAAGAACTGGCAGGGTGGGCTGACCACCATCGCCGCCGCCGAGAAGCAGGCCGAACTGGCCGAGCGGCTGCTCACCGATGCCGCCGATATCGCTTCGGCCAAGGACGACACGGCGCATGAGGGCGTCGGGGATGCCGGGGGGGTCGAGAAGGCCTTTGCCAACTTCCAGGCGGTGCATGGCAAGGTTCTGGGCAAGGATGATGGCACCTTCGCGGCCAAGCTCGGCACCATCCTGCAGAAGGCGACCGAGGCCAAGGCCAAGGCCGCCGGTGCAACGCCGGATTTTGCCGCGGCGGCCGAGGGCATTAAGACCGCGCTGGCCGAGGCCGAGGCGGTCTTTGCCGAGATCGCCGCCAAGCGCGGCTATGCCGACCGGCTGGCGATGGTGAAGGGCGCCCATACCGGCACCCTGCCGGGGCTGAGCACGGATGACTGCATCAAGCCCGAGATCGACGATATCGGCACCGCGATCACCGAGGCCGAGACGCTGGCCAAGGCCCCGACGCTCGATTTCCCCGGCGCCGATGCCAAGCTGACCGCCGCACTGGCGATCATGCGCAAGGCCGAGGTCAACGCCGCCGCCTATGGCCGGCTCAAGCCGAACCGCGACACCATCGACACGCTGCTTACCTATATCGAGGACCCGGTCCGCAAGGACGGGGTCGACGAGGAGATCAAGCGGCTCAAGGCGATCAAGAAGGATATCGCCGACGCCATCACCGCGCGCGACTTCGCCAAGGCCGAGGCCAAGGCCAAGGAAGGCGCGGGGCTGGACGCGGGGTATCGGGTGATCGCCGACGACTACAAGGCCGCCGTCGACCAGCGCAAGTCGATGATCACCGACCAGCTGCACTACCTCCAGGGCCTTCCCGAGGTGGCCGGCGAACTGGCGCAGGTCATGGCGCTGGACGCCTCGGTGGTCGAGCTGATGACGGCCCGCGCCTATAAGGCGGCCAAGAACGTGGCCAACAACGCGGCCAACGTGATCGTCAAGGGATACTACATCAACCAGGACTTCCAGGCCTGGGGGCCGAGCAAGACCGCCGGCGAGACCGCTCATGCCGACGTGCACGCGCGCGACAGCGGCGGGATCGCCGCCATCACGGCGCTGGTCGCGAAGATGGACAGCGAATTCCAGAAGGCGGCCAAGGCCGCGGGCGAGCGCAACTACAAGACCGCCAAGACCTGGATGGACAAGGTCATCGCCACCGCGCTGCTGATCGAGCCGCACCTGGCACGGATGGAGGATTGCCGCACCCAGCGCGAGGAGGCCGAGAAGGCGGTGGCCGATGTCGGCAAGCTTGCGAACCAGGCGGCGATCGAGCCTCTGGTGGCGCGGCTCGGCGGCAAGCAGGCGAATGCGATCAAGCTCTTCGATGCCGGCGATTTCGCCGCCGCCAAGACCCTGTTCACCGAGATCAAGGCCGATTGCCAGACCGCCATCGACGCGGCGGCGAAACAGGCGGAATACGTGACGCTGAACGACGAGGTGAAGACGCTCGCCGGCACCGATACCCAGGGCGTCAAGGATGCGCTGGCCAAGGCCAAGACCCACGTGGCCGAGTTGCGGGCGATGCCCGAGGGGCTTTACGTCATCGCCGACGTGATCGCTGCCGAGACCGCCATCAAGGCCGCCGAGAAGGCGCTGGGCGAGGGCAGCACCGACGACACCGCCAAGGACAAGGTGGTCGAGGCGATGGACGCCTGCGCGCGGGGCCGCGTGAATATCGGCCACTATACCCAGTTCGTCCAATCGGCCGATTACGCGCGCCAGCACATCGCCGATTTCCTGTCGAACCACAGCGCGGCCGATTTCGTGAAGGCCGACATGGAGGCGCTGCGCGGCAAGGTCGACGAGACGATCCTGGCGCTGCGCGGCACGCCCTCCAAGCGCGGCGATGCGCAGACGGCTATCGAGGAGGTGATGGCCGAGTTCCACCGCCTGCGCGGCATCGCCGACTCCCGCAAGCTCTACCTGCCGCTGCGCGACAAGGTGTCGAACGACCTGCTGGTGATGGAGCGCGATGACGGCCGCTATGCCATCGGCGACCAGATCGCGGCCGTTAAGACCAAGCTTCAGACCGCCGATGCCGCCTCGCAGGCGCGCGACCACGACCGCGGGATGAAGCTGATCGAAGAGGCGCGCAGCGAACAGCTCGACGCGCTGCTCAAGGCCAAGATGTCGCGCGGGGCGGTGCCGCCGGCCAACGAGATCAAGGCGATCCTCGAAGGGCCGAACGGTGTCGACCGGCTGGATGCCATCGTCGAATCGCTCGACCCGGTGGCGCAGCGCAGCGTTCTGAACGCCGCCTTCGAGGCGCGGTACGGCTGCAAGCTGAACATCTTCAACAACAATGCCCACGAGAAGCAGCTCGAAGCCTGGATGAAGGCCAACCCCAACGCCAGCGCGACGCAGATCGAGACCAAGCGCAACCAACTGCGGGCGGCGAATGTCTCGGTGGACGCTGGCCAGAAGGGTCCGAACATCAAGCGGTTCTACGAGGTGATGGACGAGCTGCCCGAGAGCGCGACGCTGGAAAACGACTCGATGATCATCTTCACCACCAACGAGGGGCCGGCGACCGGGTCGGACTACAACGGCGGCTCGAAGGAGGTGACCATGCGCGAGGGCAATGCCAGCGACAGCACCTACTACGGGCTGACGCTGCCGCATGAGCTCGAATCCGTGGACGCGGGTTGCGAGCTCGATCCGGGCGAGGAGATGACCTATTTCGCCTGGAACACGCTGCACGAGGTCGGCCACGCGGTGGACGACCGGGCGAGCTATATGGACCGCAACGGCAAGACGCTGGCCGGCTGGGAATACTACGGTGGCAACGTGCTTCCGGCCGCCAAGGCGATTGCCGGCAAGCTGGAATTCGACCCGGCCTATGTCGCCGCGATCATGAGCGGCGACGACAATGCGGCGGTGCCCGAGCCGCAGGGCTGCGAGCCCGAGGAATGGGAACGCCGACGCGCCGGGGTGAAGGTCTGGGTCGACCGGATCCGCAGCGGCAAGGATCCGTGGCAGACCGCCAGCGGCGCCAAGGCGGCCGAGGTCGACGGGATCGTCTACCAGGAAAGCTACGAGGGCACCTGGACGAGCTACCCGATCGCGCAGCGCTCCAAGGGGGTCAGCGGCTATCAGTTCCGCGCCCCGGGCGAGTGGTTCGCCGAACTCTATGCCGCCTACCACAGCGGCAAGATGAAGACGAGCCACCCGGCCTACAACTGGATCAAGGACCTCTGAAGGAGGCGGAACGATGTCACTCTTTTCCCAGATGAACGTATTGTGCCCGAACTGCGGGAAGACCCAGAACATCGCCGGGGTGGGCAGCGTCAACGCCGACCGGCGGCCCGATCTGCGCGCGGCGATCATGGACGACAGCTTCCAGATGATGATCTGCGGGGATTGCGGCACCGCCTTCCGGCTGGAGCCGCTGTTCAACTACCTCGAAGTGGACAAGGGCCTCTGGATCGCGGCGATGCCGGGGCGCGAGATGCCCGAGTATATCGAGGTCGAGGACCGCGCT
This sequence comes from Seohaeicola zhoushanensis, assembly GCF_014656415.1. GTDB lineage: Bacteria > Pseudomonadota > Alphaproteobacteria > Rhodobacterales > Rhodobacteraceae > Seohaeicola_A > Seohaeicola_A zhoushanensis. The sequence continues at coordinate 679,378 of NZ_BNCJ01000001.1, forward strand.
ATGGGGGTCTTCGAGATCTCCTACGGCGAGCGGGCCCCGGCGGCGGCAAAGGCCATCGGCAAGGACCTGAAACCGCGCGTCACCTTCGGCTGGCCGGGCGTCAAGGAGAAGCTGACCATCGACGAGCTGGGCCTCGACGATGTCATCGTCGAGAAGCTGAAGCTGGAACTGATGCGCCGCCTGCCCGAGGTGCCGCTGGGGCCGGGCACCGAGTTGCGGCTGATGGGTGGCGGCGAGAGCGCGCTGAGCTTCGCCTGGGTCCAGACCGTGGGCGAGGCGCAGGAGCAGGGCTTTTCCGTGGACCGGGCGCTTTATGACGAGATCGCCGGCAACGAGGCGGGCTGGGCCAAGATCCATGCGCGGCTGACCGACGGGCCCTTCGTCGACATGCAGAAGCTCTACATGGGCGAGGGGCGGGCGGCCTGATCAGGCCGCGAGCCGCTCGGCCAGTTCCCAGAGCGCGTCGGGCACCTCGACCGGATCGGCGAAGCGGCGGTGCTGGCCGGGCAGGCGCGCGCCTTCGTCTGCCGTGATGGCAGCGGTGAGCGCCGACAGGCGGTCGCCGAAACCGGGCGCGGTGGCGGGGTCGACCAGCAGGTAGAACTGGCCGATGTCATGTGGCGGCCCCTCGGGTGCTATCAGCGGGTGGATGTCCTTCGAGAGCAGGCTTCCGGTCATGCCGGCGGCCAGGATCTCGACCATCAGGCCAAGGCCCCAGCCCTTGTGCCCGCCGGCGCTGGCCAGCGAGCCGCCGTCGAGAGCGGCGGCGGGGTCGGTGGTGGCGCGTCCCTCGGCATCGCGCGCCCAGCCCTCGGGGATCGGCTGGCCCGCCTCGCGCGCGGCCATGATGGTGCCGAGTGCCACGGTGGTGGTCGACTGGTCGAACTGGAGCACGACGTTGCCCTGCGCATCGGGCACCGAGAAGGCGATGGGGTTGGTGCCGATCACCGGCACCCGGCCGCCGGGCGGGGCGACACGCGGGGTGGCGTTGGTCACGCCCAGCCCGATCATCCCGGCCCGCGCGATCTGCCCGGTGAAGAAGCCGAGCGCGGTGGCGGTGTGGGAATGCCCGACCGCCAGCGCGGCGGTGCCATTGGTGCGCGCAGCCTCGACGGCCGACGGCAGCCCGCGCGCGAAGGCGGGCTGGGCAAAGCCCATGCGGGCATCGACACTGACCAGGCCGGGGCGCGGCTGGCTCACCTGCGGCTCGGCATGACCATCGACCCGGCCCGAACGCAGTTGCTGGCAGTAGCTTTCCAGGTAGGCCAGCCCGCAGATGCGGTTGCCGGTCGCCTCGGCCTCGACCACGGCGCGCGCGACCTGGTCGGCCACCCACTCGGCCGCCCCGTGCTTCATCAGCGCAAAGCGCGTGACATGCGAGAGGCGGTCGAGGGGCACATGGGTCACGGGTCGAGTTTCCCCTGGTTGAGCCGCAGCACCCGGTCCATCCGGGCCGCGAGTTCGAGGTTGTGGGTCGCTATCAGCGCCGCCATGCCGGTGGTGCGCACGAGGGTCATCAGCGCGCCAAAGACCTGGTCGGCGGTCTCGGGGTCGAGGTTGCCGGTCGGTTCGTCCGCCAGCAGCAGGCGCGGGGCATTGGCCATGGCGCGACAGAAGGCGACGCGCTGCTGTTCACCGCCTGACAGCGCGGCGGGACGGTGGCGGGCGCGAGGGGCAACGCCGACAAGGCCCAGCAGTTCAGCCGCGCGGGCCTCGGCGGCGGCGCGTGGGGTGCCGTTGGCCAGCTGTGGCAGGATCACGTTCTCGGCGGCGGTGAATTCGGGCAGCAGGTGGTGGAACTGGTAGACAAAGCCCACCTCCTGCCGGCGCACGGCGGTGCGGCGGCCCTCGGGCTGGCCGGTCATGTCCTGTCCGCCGATGGCGACGGTGCCGCTGTCGGGCGTGTCGAGCAGGCCGCAGATGTGCAGCAGCGTCGACTTGCCCGCGCCCGAGGGCGCGACAAGGGCGACCACCTCGCCGGGGTTCACGGTCAGGTCGATGCCCTGCAGCACGCGGACTTCGCCGGGGCTGCCAGGGTTGTAGGTCTTGGCGACGCCGGACAGGCGCAGGGCGGCCTCACTCATAGCGCAGGGCCTCCACCGGGTTCAGGCGCGCGGCGCGCCGCGCCGGGAAGATGGTGACGATGAAGGAGAGGCCCAGCGAGAGGGTCACCGCCTTGAGCACGTCCGCCAGGTGCAGCTCGGCCGGCAGGGCATAGATGCCCCGGATCGCCGGATCCCAGACGCCGCCGCCCATGGCGTAGTTCACGAAGGAGAAGATCGGGTCGATGTAGATTGCGAAGAGGCAGCCCAGGGCCACGCCGAAGGCGGTGCCGAGGATGCCGGTGAAGGCGCCGCAGATGAAGAAGACGCGCAGCACCGAGCCTTCGGACAGGCCGATGGTGCGCAGGATGCCGATGTCGCGGCCCTTGTTCTTGACCAGCATGATGAGGCCCGAAACGATGTTCATCGTGGCGATCAGCACGAGGATCGACAGGATGATGAACATGACGTTGTCCTCGACCTCCAGCGCGCGCAGGAAGCCGCCCTGGCTGTCCTTCCAGGTCCAGAGCAGGGCCTTGTTGCCGGCGGCCTGCAGCAGCGGCAGGGTCAGCTTCTCGGGGTGCTCGGGGTCGGCGATGCGCACCTCCAGCTCGTCGGCCACGCCTTCGCGGTTGAAGTAGGACTGCGCCTCGGCGAAGGGCATGTAGACGCGGGTGCGGTCGATGTCATAGCGCCCGGCGGTGAAGATATAGACCACGTCATAAGCGTTGACCCGGGGGCTGGTGCCCATCGCGGTCTTCAGCCCCTCGGGCGAGATCAGCTTGACCCGGTCGCCCACGGTAACGCCAAGCGCGCGGGCCACGCCCGAACCGATGGCGATGCCGTTCGGGAAGTCGGCCAGCGATCCGGCCGAATCCTCGGGCGTGGCAATACCGGGCAGGCTGGCGAGATCCTCGGGGGAGATGCCCATGACCTCGACGCCCGAATTCTGGCCGCGGAAGCTGGCCAGCACCTGCCCGCGCACCAGCGGCGCGACATGGGTGACGCCGGGCACCTTGCGCAGGCGGTCGGCGATCTCGGCGTAGTCGGCGAAGGTGCGGTCGACCATGCCCAGAGGGTTCACTTCGCCCGTGGTATAGACGGTGACATGGGCATTGGCGCCCAGCACCGTGCTCACGAATTCCGAGCGGAATCCGGAGCGTACGGCCAGCGTGGCGATCAGCGCGAAGACGGCGAGGGTGATGCCGATCAAGCTGATCCAGGTCATCACGCTGACCCCGCCTTCGGCGCGGCGCGCCCTGAGATAGCGCCATGCGATCATCCATTCGAACGGCGCGAAGGGCGGGGGTGTTGCGGCCATGACTGCTCCGGTTGCGGGGTCGGCGCAAAGTGCGACGGGGGCCGGCCGCCGTCAAGGCGAAGGGTCAGCGGCCGAGCGGATGCAGCGCGGTGTTCTCGGCGTCGATCTGCGCGGTCATGTGGTCGGTCACGACGTTTTGCAGCAAGCCGTTGTCGTCGAAGACGAGGATCGCGCCCTGCGGGATCTCTCCCATCGCGGCAAGGTGGCGCGGGGGCAGGCGGATATCCTCGGCGCCGCCCGGCAGGGCCAGCGACCAGGTGGCGGCAACGGCGATGGCGGCGGTGGCAAGAAGGCCGATGGCGTGTTGAGGTCGGGTCATGGCAGTGGTCCTTCCCTGGTGTTCGGCGGATTAACGCCGTCAGGGGCCTACTGTTCCGCGCGAATGCGCCCCGGCAGTTCGCTGCTGAGCGCGATGCGCTCGTCCTCGGAGAGGAAGGCGCCGATTTCCACCTCGCGGCCGTTGCCGGCGAGGGTGACGTAATTGGGCACCGGGCCGCCATTTTTGTGCAGGGTCACGCGGGTCCAGTAGCGGTTGCACTCCCAGCTCTTGTTGCCCGCCGGGTCGCTGCGCTCCAGCCGTGCCATGTTGCCCCGAAGTGTCAGCACCTCGAGGATGCGGGCGCTTTGCCGGTTGCGGTGGATGGCGAACCATATGCCGCCGACCGCCAGCGCCAGGAAAGGCAGCAGCGCCCAGAGCAGGACCGAGCCGAGCAGGGCGAAGAGCGGGAGCGAGATCATCGCCGCCGTCACCGCGATGAACAGCACGAAGCCGCGCGGCGGCAGCGACTGGTGCGGCCAGAGCGTTAGGGTCTGGTCGGTGCCGGTGTCGGAGGGGGTCCATTCATAGGGCATGGCGGTTCCGTCCAAGAAAAAGGGCCCCGACTTGCGCCGGGGCCCCCTCTGTCTCTGTCGGCCCGGCGCCTAGTGCGCGTGGCCCTTGTCCCAGTCGCTCTGCTTCGGGAGGATCTCGAACGTATGCTCGGGCGGCGGGCTGGGCAGGGTCCATTCCAGCGTGTCGGCATATTCGTTCCACGGGTTGTTCTCGGTCACCCGTGCGCCGCGCGTCAGGGTGTAGAAGATCACGCCGATGAAGAACACGAACGAGGCGAAGGAGAGGAAGGCGCCGAGGCTCGACCAGTGGTTCCAGTAGGCGAAGGCCTCCGGGTAGTCGATGTAGCGGCGCGGCATCCCTTCACGGCCCAGGAAGTGCTGCGGGAAGAACGTCAGGTTGGCCCCGATGAACATCGCCCAGAAGTGCAGCTTGCCAGCCCATTCCGGATACATCCGGCCCGACATCTTCGGCAGGTAGAAGTAGATGCCTGCGAAGATGGCGAAGACGGCGCCCAGCGACATCACGTAGTGGAAGTGTGCCACCACGTAGTAGGTGTCGTGATAGTAGCGGTCGATGGCGGCCTGCGACAGGACGATGCCGGTGACGCCGCCGACGGTGAACAGGAACAGGAAGCCGAAGGCCCAGAGCATGGGGGTGCGGAACTCGATCGAGCCGCCCCACATGGTGGCGATCCAACTGAACACCTTCACGCCGGTGGGCACCGCGATGACCATGGTGGCCAGCATGAAGTAGGCCTGCTGGTTCAGGGTCATGCCGACCGTGTACATGTGGTGCGCCCAGACGACGAAGCCCAGCGCGCCGATGGCGATCATGGCCCAGACCATCGGCAGGTAGCCGAAGACCGGCTTGCGCGAGAAGGTGGCGATGACGTGGGAGATGATCCCGAAGCCCGGCACGATGATGATGTAGACCTCGGGGTGACCGAAGAACCACAGGATGTGCTGGTAGAGGATCGGGTCGCCGCCGCCGGCGGGATCGAAGAAGGTGAACCCGAAGTTACGGTCCATCAGCAGCATGGTGATCGCGCCGGCCAGAACGGGCAGCGAAAGCAGAATCAGCCAGGCGGTGACGAAGATCGACCAGGCGAACAGCGGCACCTTGAACAGGGTCATGCCGGGGGCGCGCATGTTCAGGAAGGTGGTGATCATGTTGATGGCGCCGAGGATCGACGAGGCGCCCGAGAGGTGCACCGCGAAGATTGCGAGGTCCATCGACATGCCGCCCTCTTTCACGGACAGCGGCGGGTAGAGCACCCAGCCCACGCCCGAGCCGAGTTGGCCGTCGCCACCCGGTGCGAGCACGGAGCAGACCGCCAGCGAGGTGCCGGCGACATACATCCAGAAGCTGAGGTTGTTCATCCGCGGGAAGGCCATGTCCGGTGCACCGATCTGCAACGGCATGAAATAGTTGCCAAATCCGCCGAAGAGGGCCGGAATCACCACGAAGAACATCATCAGGATGCCGTGGCCGGTGACCAGAACGTTCCAGAGGTGGCCGTTCGGGCTGCAAGGCTGGGTCGCATCGGCGATCAGACGTGCGCCTTCAAGGCACATGTACTGGACGCCGGGGTTCATCAGCTCGAGCCGCATGTAGACGGTGAAGCAGACGGACACGAAGCCGACGATTGCGGCGACGAAGAGATACAGGATCCCGATGTCCTTGTGGTTGGTGGACATGAACCAGCGGGTGAAGAATCCGCGGTGATCCTCATGCCCGTGTCCATGAATGGCTGCGTCCGCCATTAGGCACCTCCTGGGTAAACGTGTTGACGCGCCCCCCTGCCAGGGGTCGCGAATTCATTCAGGTTTTAGAATGACGCAGGAGGTGACTCAATGGCCGATATTGATCTCGATCAAGATAAATTGCCGCGCCCCCCTTGTTGTTGCGGGCGGGCCGGACTTGCGGTCTGCGGGCTTGACGCAGGGCGCGGGGGCCGCGATGAGTCGGGCGAACATGGAGGCCCCAGATGAGCTATGATCCCGACAACGTCTTCGCCAAGATCCTGCGCGGAGAGATCCCCTCGACCCGGATCTACGAAGACGAGGCGACGCTGGCCTTCATGGATATCATGCCGCGCACCGACGGCCATTGCCTGGTGATCCCGAAGACCCCCTGCCGCAACGCGCTGGATGCCAGCCCCGAGCAGCTCGCCGCGGTGATCGCCACCACGCAGAAGGTGGCCAGGGCCGCGATGGCCGGGCTGGGGGTCGATGGCGTGGTGATCGAGCAATACAACGAGGCGCCGGCGGGGCAGGAGGTGTTCCACCTGCACTTCCACGTGCTGCCGATGCGCGAGGGCGTGCGGATGCGCCCGCCGGGAAAGATGGGCGATTTCACCGAGATCGCCGGATACGCCGAGAAAATTCGCGCCGGGCTGGCCTGAGCCGCACCTTGTAGAGTGGGGGGCGCGGATCTATGTCCCTGTCCATGAAATTGCGCCTTCCCTTCCTGAAGAACCCGCCGCTGGTCTCGGTGGTCCGGCTGGCCGGGTCCATCGGCATGTCCGGCCGCGGCTCGATGAGCGATACCGCGCTGGCCCCGGTGCTCGAACGTGCCTTTACCAAGGGCAAGCCTTCGGCCGTGGCGCTCGAGATCAACTCGCCCGGGGGCTCGCCGGTGCAATCCTCGCTGATCGGCGGGCGCATCCGGCGGCTTTCGGAGGAGACCAAGGTGCCGGTGATCGCCTTCGTCGAGGACGTGGCGGCCTCGGGCGGTTACTGGCTGGCGGCCGCGGCGGACGAGATCTGGGCGGACGAAAGCTCGGTCCTCGGCTCGATCGGGGTGATTTCCTCGGGCTTCGGCGCGCAGGTGCTTCTGGCCCGGCAGGGAATCGAGCGGCGGGTGCATACCGCCGGCAAGTCGAAGTCGATGCTGGACCCGTTCCAGCCCGAGAAGGAAGAGGATGTGGCGCGGCTCAAGGCCCTGCTGGAAGAGATCCACGCAAATTTCATCAACCACGTGAAGGCCCGGCGCGGCGCGCGGCTCGACGCCAATGCCGACCTGTTCACCGGCGACATCTGGCTGGCACGCAAGGCGCTGTCGCTGGGGCTGATCGACGGGGTCGGGCATCTGAAGCCCAAGATGAAGGACCGTTTCGGCGACAAGGTGCAGTTCCGCCGCTACGGGCTGAAGAAACCCTTCTGGTCGCGCTTCGGCGCGAGCCTGGCGCTGGACGCGGTGTCCGCCGTAGAGGAACGCGCGGATTTCGCGCGGTTCGGTCTCTGACGTGCTGGCCAAGATCATTCTCCTCTTCCTGCTGGCCATGGTGGTGCTGGCCTTCTTCGGCAAGCTGCGCTTTCCGGGACAGGCGCGGCTGAAATCGGCCAAGTGCCCGCGCTGCGGGCGGTATCGCATCGGCAAGGGCCCCTGCGGCTGCGGCCACTCGGGGCGCGGATGATGATGCCCTGGATTCTGTCCGCACTCGGGCTGGTGGTTCTGCTGGTCGCGGGCGACGCGCTGGTGCGCGGATCGGTCAACCTGGCGCTGCGGATCGGCATCCCGGCGCTGATCGTCAGCCTGACGGTGGTGGCCTTCGGCACCTCGGCGCCCGAGCTGCTGATCTCGGTCAGCGCCGTGCTCGACAATGCGCCGGGCATCGCGCTGGGCAATGTCGTCGGCTCGAACATCGCCAATATCCTGCTGGTGCTGGGCATCCCCGCGATGATCTCGGCGCTGCACACCAGCCAGTGCGACACCCGCAAGGGCTATCTCCAGATGCTGGGCGCGACGCTGCTGTTCATCGCGCTGGCCTGGTGGGGCACGCTGACCTGGGTCTCGGGCCTGATCCTGCTGGCGGCGCTGGGCGCGATCCTCTTCACCATGGTGCGCGAGGCGCAGGCCCATCGTGCCAATGGCGAGGCCGAGGAACCCGAGGGCGCCGACCCGAACATGCCGGGCTGGCGTATTGCCGTCTACCTGGTGATCGGCCTGATCGGCCTGCCCTGGGGCGCGCACCTTCTGGTGGAAAACGCGACGATCATCGCCCGTTCGCTGGGCGTGAGCGAAGCTGTCATCGGCCTGACGCTGGTGGCGGTCGGCACCTCGCTGCCCGAGCTGGCGACGACGGTGATGGCGGCGCTGCGGCGGCAGGCCGACGTGGCGCTGGGCAACGTGATCGGGTCGAACTTCTTCAACCTGCTGGGCATCATCGGGCTCGCCTCGCTGTTCGGGCCGATCCCGACCGGCCCCGAGTTCAACTTCGACCTTGGCGCCATGCTGGTTGCCGCCCTGCTGCTGATCCCCTTCGTGATGTTCCGCCGCGATATCACCCGGCTCTGGGGCGTGGTGCTGACCGCGCTCTATCTGGTCTATCTGGTGACGGTGCTCGTATAAGCAGGACCGGCAGAAGGAGTTCCCAATGACGCGATGCCTTGTCACCGGCGCTGGCAAGCGGCTTGGCCGCGAGATGGCGCTCTACCTCGCGCGGCGCGGCTTTGACGTGGCGCTGCACTACGTCGCGTCGCGCGACGGGGCCGAGACGGCGGCGGAAGAGATCCGTGCGATGGGCCGCAACGCCGTGGTGCTCCAGGCCGATTTCCTTCAGGAAGGCCCTTTGCAGGGTCTGTTCGGGCGGGCGGTCGAGGGTCTGGGCGGGCCGATCACCTGCCTGGTCAACAGCGCCTCGATCTTCGAATACGACACCGTGGCCAGCGCCACACGGGCCAGCTGGGACCGCCATATCGACAGCAACCTGCGCGCGCCCTTCGTGCTGACGCAGGCGATGGCGGCACAGGGGCTGGAGCCGGGGCGCAACGCCGCCGGAGAGCCGGTTGCCTCGGGGCTGATCGTCAACATCATCGACCAGCGGGTGCTCAAGCCGACGCCCGAGTTCATGACCTATACCATCGCCAAGATGGGCCTCTGGGCGATGACCCGGACCACAGCGCAGGCGCTGGCCCCGGCGATCCGGGTCAACGCCATCGGCCCCGGCCCGACTCTGAAGGCCGAGCGCCAGAGCGCCGAGCACTTCTCGCGCCAGCGCGCCGCGACGGTGCTGGGGCGGGGCGGCGATCCGGCCGACATCAACGCGGCGCTGGGCTATTTCCTCGACGCGCCAGCGGTCACCGGACAGCTGCTTTGCGTCGATGGCGGGCAGCACCTGGGTTGGCAGACGCCGGACGTTCTCGGGGTGGAATAGGCTGGCGCGAGGTCAAGTTATCAGACCTTCACCTGCCGTTCACCAACGCGTTACAAAATTGTAAGTCTTTTCATGATCTTGATAGGTGCCAATAATTCTTTCGTTTAAAATCAACAGGTTCCATTTGCGCTTAAAAATTGTGCAGATTAACGAAAGGGGCCGAATACAACGGAAATTTCGACTACCCCGGAAGTTATCTTCACAGTTATCCACAAAAAGCGTGGACTCCTTGCCCCTTGATTACGCCGCCCGCTCCGTGCAGCCACAAGTTAACCTTTCGATTCGATGGACATGACGACCGAAACGCCAAACGAAGCTGCCCCACCGACCGGTTATGCGGTGATCCAGGGCTATCTGAAGACGCTGGACGGCTCGCCCGGCGTCTACCGGATGCTGGATGCGCAGGCGCGTGTGCTCTACGTCGGCAAGGCGCGGAACCTGAAGGCGCGGGTGTCGAACTATTCCCGCCCCGGCCAGCACACGCCGCGGATCGAGCGGATGATCCGCGACACCGCCTCGATGATGTTCCTGACGACCAGGACCGAGACCGAGGCGCTGCTGCTCGAGCAGAACCTGATCAAGCAGCTCAAGCCGAAATACAACGTGCTGCTGCGCGACGACAAATCCTTCCCCAACATCCTGGTGTCGAAGGGCCATACCTTCCCGCAGATCAAGAAGCACCGCGGCGCCAAGACCGAGAAGGGCGCCTATTTCGGCCCCTTCGCCAGCGCCGGGGCAGTGAACCGGACGCTGAACCAGCTGCAGAAGGCCTTCCTGCTGCGCAACTGCACGGATTCCGTGTTCGAGGGCCGCACCCGGCCCTGCCTGCTGTTCCAGATCAAGCGGTGCTCGGGGCCCTGCGTGGGGCTGATCTCGGAAGCGGCCTATGGCGAGGCGGTGGCGGATGCCGAACGCTTCCTGTCGGGACGGTCGACCAAGGTGCAGGAGGAACTGGCCGAGCAGATGCGCGCGGCCTCGGATGCGATGGAGTTCGAGCGCGCGGCGGGCCTGCGCGACCGGATTCGCGCGCTGACGGCGGTGCAGTCGACGCAGGGCATCAACCCGCGCGGCGTGGCCGAGGCCGACGTGATCGCGCTGCACATGGAACAGGGGCAGGCCTGCGTGCAGGTCTTCTTCATCCGGGCGAACCAGAACTGGGGCAACAAGGATTTCTACCCGCGCGTCGGCGCCGATGTCTCGGCGGCCGAGGTGATGGAGGCCTTTCTGGGCCAGTTCTACGACAACAAGGAGCCGCCCCGGCAGGTGATCCTCTCGGACGAGGTCGAGAACCCCGATCTGATGGCCGAGGCTCTGGGCCAGAAGGCGGGCCGCAAGGTCGAGATCCTGGTGCCGCAGCGGGGCGAGAAGGCCGAGCTGATCCAGGGCGCGCTGCGCAACGCACGCGAGAGCCTGGCGCGGCGGATGTCGGAAAGCGCGACCCAGGGCCGCCTGCTGGCCGGGCTGGCCGAGGCCTTCGGGCTGGACGCGCCGCCGCAGCGGATCGAGGTCTATGACAACAGCCACATCATGGGCACCAACGCGGTGGGCGCGATGATCGTGGCGGGGCCGGAGGGCTTCATCAAGAACAGCTACCGGAAGTACAACATCCGGGGTGACGAGCTTACGCCGGGCGACGACTTCGGTATGATGAAGGAAGTCCTGAACCGCCGCTTTTCCCGGCTGATGAAGGAGGACCCCGACCGCGACAAGGGCCTCTGGCCCGACCTGCTGCTGATCGACGGCGGCGCCGGGCAGGTGAGCGCGGTGGCGCAGATCATGGCCGAGCACGGGGTCGAGGATATCCCGATGGTGGGCGTGGCCAAGGGCGTGGACCGCGACGCCGGCAAGGAAGAGTTCCACCGCATGGGCGAACGGCCCTTCGCGCTGCGCCACAACGATCCTGTGCTCTACTTCGTGCAGCGCCTGCGCGACGAGGCGCACCGTTTCGCCATCGGCACCCACCGGGCCAAGCGGGCCAAGGCGGTGGGGGCGACGCCGCTTGACGATATTCCGGGCGTGGGGGCGACGCGCAAGCGGGCGCTGCTGGCGCATTTCGGCTCGGCCAAGGCGGTGTCACGCGCCGACCTGGCCGACCTGAAGGCGGTCGACGGGATTTCCGACGCGATGGCCGAAACGATCTACGGCTTCTTCCACGAAGGCGGCTGAGCCGGCCTCAGCCCTGCACGCGCTCCAGCGCGTTGCGCAGTTCCTCGGTCTCGGCGCGGGCGTCGCGGAGACCTTCCATCGCGGCACGCAGCTCGGCCTCGGTCTGGGCGAGCTGGTTCGACAGTTCCGCCTCGCGCGCCTGCAGCCAGGTGATCGCCTGGTCGCGGGTCTCCTCGGCGTCGTGCAGCTCCTGACTCATCCTGTCGAGTTCGTTGACGTCCGAGGCGCTGACGCGGGTGAAGCGGTGGACCAGCCAGTTGGCGAACCAGCCGACGCAGAAGGCCACGAACAGGACGACGGCCGTTGCGATGATGAATTGTGCCCGGTTCAATCGCCGCTCCCTTCGTTGCTGCCTTCCGGCGCGGGCGCGTCCTCGGCGGGCGGCTCCGCGTCTTCTGCATCGCCGACCGGGGCGTCCTGTGCAACCGTTTCCAGCGTTGTCGGTGCCTCTTTTTCCACCTTCGGGCGGATCAGGCGGAACTCGATCCGGCGGTTGGCCTCGCGGCCTTCCTCGGTCTTGTTGTCGGCGATGGGCTGGGTCTCGCCATAGCCGACGGCGGTATAGCTCGACGTGAGGATGCGGCGCGCGCGCAGTTCGTTCAGCACCGACTGGGCGCGGTCCTGGCTCAGCTTCTGGTTCATCTCGTCCCGGCCCTGGCTGTCGGTATGGCCCTGGATCTCGAGCTTGAGGTCGCCGCAGGTCGACAGCAGTTCGGCAATCGCCTCCATCGTGTCGAGCGAGTCGGCGGCGATCGTGGCCGAGCCCGGCTCGAAGCTGATCTTGCCCGAGGTGGCCTGGATATCGGCCAGCGCGGTCTCGCACATCTCGGGCGTCGGGGCCGAGTCCTCCTCGACCGCGGGCGGCTCCTGATAGACGATGTCGAGCGTGAAGGTCTGCCCCTCGCCCAGCTTCTCGGACAGCAGCCCGGCGATCTCGGCGCTGGCCTCCTCGCGGTTCGAGGTGCCGCGCACGGTGACGTCGTCGGGCGTCACCACGGCCGAGCCATAAGCCAGGTGCGAGAGCGCTTCGAGCGCGGTCAGCACGCGGACCGGCCAGTCGGCGGGCATTCCCTCGGCCAGGCGGGCGGCTGTATAGACGCTCTGGCTGCCGAAACGCGCCTTGGCATAGGCATCGGCCATACGGCGCAGGGTCTCGTCGCCGACGCGGCCGCGCAGCTGGACCGAGCCTTCGGGGCTGCGCGTCACGGTGAACTCGGGCGGGCCGGCATCGCCCTTGCCGGGGGGCGGCGGAAGGATCGCGTGCAGGGCAAAGACTTCGGGCAGGGCGTTTTCCAGCTCGCCCACCACCTTGTCGAAGAGCGCCGGGTCAGTGCCCTCGATGGCGGCGAGGGTGATGTCGGCGTCAGCGAAAGTGACGCTGCCCCGGCCCAGCTCGGCCACGGCGTGGATCGCCAGGGCGACGGCCTCGGCCCAGCGGGGCGAGGGCACGCCCAGGCCCAGGGTGCAGGACCCCGCGCGGGTCATCCCGGCCGCGGTGGCGGCGGCGAGGATGCGGTTTCGCGAGTCCTCGGTATCGGCCGAGCAGCTGTCGAAGTGACTTCCGCTGTCGTCGATCAGGAAGCGCAGCGTGAAGGGGGTGATGACCGGGCGCGGGGCCGAGATCTTGAGGGTGATCCGCAGGCCCGGAGGCGCGGCCTTCCGCAGCTCGGCCTCGAGCTTGCGGCGCGCATCGGCGGTTTCGGCGACGGCGGTGACCGAGACCCGGCCCGCATCGACCGAGACCTTGCTGCGAGGCAGGCGGGTCAGGGCGGTGACGGCAAAGCCGAGCGCATCGGACCAGCCCTGCGGTTCGGCGTAATCGGCCGATTGCATCAGGTCGCTGACCGGCGCGCCACCGGCGGCGCGGCTCAGCGCGGCGACCAGCGCGGCGCGGTCGGTGCTCTTGGGCAGCAACCCGGCGATCGACAGGCCGGCATGGTTGCGCAGGATCTCGACCGAGAAGCGCGGCGGCGCGATGGCCCGCGACGGCGCGACCTCGGTGGCGTTGATGATGCGCGCGGCGTCGACCACCCGGCCCACGGTCGAGAGCGCATCGAAGCGGCGGGCCTCGTCGGGCGCGGTGCCGGTGATGATCACCTGCAGCCCGTCGGCCTCGACCTCGGCCCAGTCGTGTTCCGCGGCATCCAGCGCCTGGCGCACGGCGTATTCCGAAGTGTTCTCGACCGCCGTCGACAGGAATCCCGCCGCGAAGAGGCTGACTGCGCCGGCCAGAAGAAAGGTTGCGGCGACCACGACAAGGGCGGGGATACGCATCGGCCGGATCCTGTTTCCCGGAAAATTGCCTCGCCGGTTTAACGGCGCATTAACCGGGGATCAATCACACGAAGAGCGCAATTCCGAAGAAGATGAGCGGAATAAGGCCGGTATCGCGGTTGGCGCGGAACAACTGGAGCATCTTTGCGCCGTCGGTGTGGTCGAAGCCGCGCAGCTGCCAGGCCATGTGCCAGCCCATCGCCCAGGGCCCGACCAGCGCCAGCGCGAGGGCCAGAACCGAGGCCTTGGGCATCAGCGCGAGGATGATCGCGAGGCCCATCAGCGACACGGTGATGACCAGGAAATACTTCAGCCAGCGCACCGTCTCGGCCCCGAACAGGCGGGCGGTCGACTTGACCCCGATCAGCGCGTCGTCCTCGGCGTCCTGGTGGGCGTAGATGGTATCGTAGAACAGCGTCCAGCTGATCCCGGCGACATAGAGCAGGATCGGCGGCCAGCCGAGCCCGCCCGCATGGGCGGCCCAGGCCAGCAAGGCGCCCCAGTTGAAGGCGAGGCCCAGGAAGACCTGCGGCCACCAGGTGAACCGCTTGGCGAAGGGATAGATCGTGACCAGCAGCAGCGAGAGCACCCCCAGCGCGATGGCGGCGCGGTGGAAGGTCAGCAGGATGGCGAAGCCCAGCAGCGACTGGATCACCATCCAGGCCAGCGCGCCTTTGACGCTGACCGCGCCCGAGGGGATTGGCCGCGAGCGGGTGCGGGCGACCTTGCCGTCGATATGGCGGTCGGTGATGTCGTTCCAGGTGCAGCCGGCGCCGCGCATCAGGAAGGCGCCAAGCCCGCAGGCGACGAAGATCCACAGATCCTCCCAGCGCGCGTCCTGCCCGGCGAGCATCGCCAGCGCCAGCCCCCACCAGCAGGGCAGCAGCAACAGCCAGGTGCCGATCGGACGGTCGGCGCGCGACAGGCGCAGGTAGGGCCGGCTGAAGGCCGGGGCCCAGCGGTCGACCCAGTTGCCGCTTGCGGCATCTGCAACCTGTGTATCTGGCGTCGGCGCGTTGCCTTGCATATATCGCGTTCCATGGTTGCGAAGATCAGGCTGTATGTAGATCACGATCTGGCGCAGGGGCAATCGGTCGATTTGTCCCGCGAGCAGGCCCATTACCTTTTCGGCGTCATGCGGCTGGGGGCGGGCGACAGCCTGCCCGTGTTCAACGGCCGCCAGGGCGAATGGCTGGCGGTGGTGGCCGAGGCCGGCAAGCGCGGTGGCGTGCTGGAGATCACCCAGGCGCTGCGCCCGCAGGCGAATCCGCCGGACCTCTGGCTGCTTTTCGCCCCGATCAAGAAGGCGCGCACCGATTTCATCGTGGAAAAGGCGGTCGAGCTGGGGGTGGCCCGGATCCAGCCGGTGATGACCGAATTCACCAATTCCGAGCGGGTCCGGCAGGACCGCCTACAAGCTCATGCGCTAGAGGCCGCCGAGCAATGCGGCGCGACCTACCTGCCCGAGGTGGCCGAGGCGGCGCGGCTCGACCGGCTGCTGGCCAACTGGCCCGAGGAGCGCGCGCTGATCTTCTGCGACGAGGGCGCGGCGGGCACGCCTGCGGGCCTCGACGGGCTGGCACCCGGCCCGGCGGCGGTGCTGATCGGGCCCGAGGGCGGGTTTTCCGAAGTCGAACGCGCGCGGCTGGGGCGGCTGCCCTTTGCACGTACCCTCAGCCTCGGCCCCCGTATCCTGCGCGCCGATACCGCGGCGGTGGCGGCGCTGGTGCTCTGGCAGGCGCGGCTGGGGGACTGGGGGGAGGTCCCGCGATGAGAGGAAGAACATCATGAGCTTCATCCGTCCCGAAGTGCGCATGACCCTCTGGCGCTGGCGCGAGGTGATCGCCGGGGCGGCGGTGGCGCTGCTCGGCCTCAGCTGGGTGGCCGGGCCGGGCGGGTTGCTCGGCTGGATCGGCTGGGTGCTGGTGGTGGCGGGCTTCGCCATGGGCGTGATCGGCGCACAGCGGGCACGGTTCCGGCTCGACGGCGAGGGGCCGGGGGTGGTCAGCGTCGACGAGGGGCAGATCAGCTATTTCGGCCCGCTCACAGGCGGCGTGGTGGCGGCGCGCGAGATGGAGCGGCTGACGCTCGATCCAACCCAGCGCCCGGCGCATTGGCTGCTGAGCCAGCCGGGCCAGCCGCCGTTGGCGATCCCGGTCACCGCCGAGGGCGCCGAGGAGCTGTTCGACATCTTCGCCACCCTGCCGGGGATGCGCACCGAGCACATGCTGGCGCAGCTGCGCGGCGGGGCGGCACACCCGGTGGTTATCTGGGAAAAGGTGCCGTCGCGGCCCTCGCATCTGCGGCTGAACTAGGCGCGACCGCCGCGGCGGCGCGCCATCACACAGCGAACCCTGCGTCTTTGCCGGGTTGACAGCCCCTGCCTTCCGCTCCACCTCTGGCCGGAACAAGGTTCGAGGAACAACTTCATGTCCATTCCCCAGTCCGGCGGCGGGCCGATCGAGCGGCACGAGCAACTGGCCGAATACCTGGCTTCCGGCTGCAAGCCGAAGGACCAGTGGCGCATCGGCACCGAGCACGAGAAGTTCGGCTATTGCAAGGACACGCTGCTGCCGATCCCCTACGAGGGCAAGCGCTCGGTCAAGGCCGTGCTGGAAGGGCTGCGCGACAAGCACGGCTGGTCGCCGGTCGAGGAAGGCGGCAACCTGATCGGCCTCACCAAGAACGGCGCCAACGTGAGCCTCGAGCCGGGCGGCCAGCTGGAACTGTCGGGCGCGCCGCTCGAAACCATCCACCAGACCTGCGACGAGGTGAACGAACACCTGGCCGAGGTGAAGGACATCGCCGACAAGGTCGGTGTCGGCTTCATCGGCCTGGGCGCCGCGCCGGTCTGGACGCATGAGCAGATGCCGTTGATGCCCAAGGGGCGCTACAAGCTGATGGACGGCTACATGCAGACCGTCGGCACCGCGGGCACCACGATGATGCGGCGCACCTGCACGGTGCAGGTGAACCTCGATTTCGCCACCGAGGCAGACATGGTGCAGAAGATGCGCGTGGCCATCGCGCTGCAGCCCATCGCCAATGCGCTGTTTGCCAATTCGCCATTCTTCGAGGGCAAGCCGAACGGCGTGCGGTCGTACCGCGCCTGGGTCTGGCGGCACCTCGACGAGGCGCGCACCGGCATGATCCCCTTCGTCTTCGACGAGGAGTTCGGGTTCGAGCGCTGGGTGCAGTACGTGCTCGATGTGCCGATGTATTTCGTCTATCGCGACGGGAAATACATCAACGCGCTGGGCCAGTCGTTCCGCGACTTCCTGAAGGGCCAACTGCCCGCGCTGCCGGGCGAGACGCCGACCCTGTCGGACTGGGCCGATCACCTCACCACCGTCTTCCCCGAGGCGCGGCTGAAGAAGTTCATCGAGATGCGTGGCGCCGATGGCGGCCCTTGGCGGCGGCTCTGCGCGCTGCCGGCCTTCTGGGTCGGGCTGATGTACGACCAGTCCTCGCTGGATGCGGCCTGGGACCTGGTCAAGGGCTGGAGCGCCGAGACGCGCGAGCAGATGCGCGTCACGGCGGGCGAGCAGGCGCTGGCCGGCGTGGTCGACGGTATCTCCTTGCACGAGATCGCGCGCGAGGCGGTGGCGATTTCCGAGGCCGGGCTCAAGGCGCGGGCCAAGCCCGGCGCCGGTGGTCTGGTGCCGGACGAGACCCATTTCCTGAGCGCGCTGAAGGAGAGCGTCGAGACCGGCAAGGTGCCGGCGGACGAGCTGCTCGACCATTACAACGGCGACTGGAACGGCGATATCAGCCGGATCTACCCGGAATACAGCTACTGAGCTTTGCGGTTGCGTGGCCGGCGGGGGACCGTCGGCCGTGCCGCTGCCAGGAAGGGGATTTCCCTGATTGCAGAAATTTCTGTAATCTGTGAAATTTGCCCGTGACGGCCCGCCCCGTAGCGGGCCGCAACCTATCCCACCAGCCGTTCAGGCCGACTTCTTCCCCTTGCCCACCAGCTTCCCGACCTTCGCGCCCAGCTTGAGCGCGGTCAGCTGCACCGGGCGGGGCAGGCGGGTGACGTCACTGTACCAGCGGTCGAACAGCTGCATCATGTCCAGCGTCGCGATGATCCTCGCCTTGACCGGGGCTGGGGTGCGGTCGCCCTCGGCCTCGAGCGCGACCCGCTGCAAGGCATTGAGGGTGGGCAGGAATTCCCGCTCGCGCCGGGCCTCGATCACGGTGGTGACCAGGTCGAACAGGTCGCGGACCGAGGTGAAACGGTCGCGCCGCTCGCCCAGTTCGCGGCTTACCGTAACCAGCTTCCAGCCCTGCAGCTCCTTGAGCGCGGTGGAGACGTTGGAGCGGGCCAACTCCAGCGTCTCGCAGATCTCCTCGGCGGTGAGCGGCTCGGGCGAGAGGTGCAGCAACGCATGTACCTGCGCGACCGACCGGCTCACCCCCCAGCGCGAGCCCATGTCGCCCCAGTGGAGGATGAAATCGGTCATGGCCGGCGTCAGGTGCATCATGGTTTCCTGAATTTCTGTAATAACAGAAATATCAGAAATAGACTGCAAATCAACCGTTGCGGCCGGGCACTGTCGGTTCCGCTGCTCCCGAACGCTCGGGCAGGCGGCCCGGAGGCGGCCCCGGCGGGCGCATCCCGCCAAAGCCCTGCTCCTGCGGACGCGCCTCGGGCGAGACCCCGACCACCAGCGCCGCGTCGTAGTAGTCCGGTTGCTCGCGGATGGCGGCAAAGGCGGTGTCGCCCGCCTCCTGCGCGATGCCGTCGGTCGCGTTCACCGTATCCCGCGTGCCGCCACGTTCGTTGTAGGGCGCGACCGACTGGAACAGGTAGGCGCTGAGCGCATCGGGGAAGAAGATCTGCCCGGTCAGCACGTTGGTCTCCTCGAGGAAGACCTTGTAGTGGATATGCGTGGTGCGGCCGCGATACCAGCCGGGATAGATCGTGGCGAATTCGGCGATGCCGGTCGCGTCGGAGAACTGGGTGCCGCGCAGGAAGGTCTCGCCCTTGGTGCTGATCTGCTGGTCGCTGCCCTGCCGCGCGAAGCCCGAGTAATTGCCTGCCGCGTCGCAATGCCAGACATCGGCGCGGGCGCCCTCGATCGGCTGGCAGTCGGCGGTCACCACCTGCAGGCGCAGCCGCATCGGCACGCCGGGGCGGCCCTCGGTGATGTCCTGCCGCACCAGGTGCGGGTCGATGTAATAGGGCCCTTCGGTCACCTGCGGGGTCAGGATGCAGGCATTGGCCCCGATCAGCCCGGCGGCGGCCGCCTGGGCTTGGACCGGGGGCGCGAAGACTCCGGTGCCGAGAGTGACGAAGGGCGAGACCGCAAGGGTGGCGAGGAAGTCGCGGCGGGATTGGGACGGGGTCATGCTCGGGTAGTCCTGTTTCTTGTTATGAACAGGATCAACGCATGCTCGGGCCGATTCCGTCCCTCACGTTTTGATGTGTGGCGGTTTCCTGCCGTTCAGCCTTGGCCGATGCTGGGCTCGGTCCCGGCACGCATGGGCCTGGGCAACCGGCTTGCCCGCCCCCAAGCGCAAGGCGCCCCTGTGGCCGTAAGGATGCAGCGCCGGGCGGTCTTGCAGGAATGGCCTTGCGTGACCTGGGCAGGGCGAAGCAGCATGAGGGCATTTACAACAGGGATTAAGCAAATGCGCGACTTCTTCATCGGTTCGTTCGAAAAACTCGTAGCGGTTATCATCATCCTGCTGGCGGTCGTCGTCGTGATCGCCGGCCTGGGCGCGATGTTCTCGGAGGGCTTCCTGCAGGGCATCGCCATCCTGATCGGCGGCGGACTCTACGTCATCATGATGGGCGGCATACTCTACCTGGCGCTGGGCATCTATCACAACACCAGGCGCACGGCCGAGGCCATCGAGCGGCTGGCCGCGAAGTAGGGCTACTTCTGGCCGATCTTCGGTTCGGTCCCGGCACGCAGGCGGGCGATGTTCGCCGAATGCCGCGAGAAGACCAGCGCCGTCAGCCCCAGCGCCAGCACCACGGTGCCGGAATAACCGAACAGCAGCGCCCAGAGGGTCGAACTCGCCGCGGCGGTCAGCGCCGCGAGCGAGGAGATGCGCCGGACGTAGGCCGCCGCCGCCCAGGTGGCGCAGCAGGCCAGGCCCACCGGCCAGGCCAGCGCCAGCCAGACGCCGAGGAAGGTGGCGACGCCCTTGCCGCCCTTGAAGCCGAGCCAGACTGGCCAGCAATGTCCGAGCACCGCAAACAGCGCACCGATCTGCGCGCCGGCCTCGCCGGCCAGCATCCGCCCGAGCAGCACGGCGACGACGCCTTTCAGCGCGTCGAACAACAGGGTGAGGGCCGCCGCGCCCTTGTTGCCGGTGCGCAGAACGTTGGTCGCACCGATATTGCCCGACCCGATCTTGCGCAGGTCGCCCAACCCCATCACCCGCGAGATCAGCAACCCGGCGGCGATGGTGCCGAGCAGATAGCCGAGAACGGCAACAAGAAGCAGCGTCAGGGCCGGGGCGTCGAAGGCGGGCATCAGGGTCTCCGGTAGACGGGTTTTCCGGCCACGAGGGTCGCGAGAACCCTACCCTGCATCCGCGCGCCGTCAAACGGGGTGTTGCGCGATTTGGAGTGCAACTGTGCGCGGTCGAGCACGAAGGGCACATCGGCGTCGAACAGCACCAGGTCGGCGGGCGCGCCGACGCTCAGCCGCCCGGTGGGCAGGCCCAGTCGTTTGGCCGGGTTCAGCGCCATTGCGCGGAACAGCTGGGGCAGCGTCAGGTGGCCGGCGTGGTAGAGCCGCAGCGCGGCGGGCAGCAGGGTTTCGAGCGCCACCGCGCCGCTGGCCGCCTCCTCAAAGGGGCGGCGCTTCGACTCTTCGTCCTGCGGGGTGTGCATCGAGCAGATCACGTCGATCAGCCCCTCGGCCACGGCCTCGATCATGCCCTGGCGGTCTTCCTCGGCGCGCAGCGGCGGCTTGACCTTGAAGAAGGTGCGGTAGTCGGCGACGTCGAATTCGTTCAGCGTCAGGTGGTGGATCGAGATGCCCGCGGTGATGTCGAGCCCGTTGCGCTTGGCCCGCGCCAGGGCCGGCAGGGCGCGGCGGGTGGTGATCTGGTCGGCGTGGTATTTCGCGCCGGTCATCTCGATCAGGGCGATGTCGCGGTCGAGGCCCATGCGCTCGGCCATGGGCGAGACGGCGGGCAGGCCGCGCAGGCTGGCGAACTTGCCCGAGGTGGCGGCGGCCCCGGCCGAAAGTCCCGGATCCTGAGGATGGGCGATGACCAGCGCGCCGAGCGAGCGCGCATAGGTCAGCGCGCGAGAGAGTACCTTGGTGTCGGTCACGACATGGTCGCAGTCGGTGAAGGCGACGGCGCCCGCGTCCATCAGGAAGCCGATCTCGGTCATCTCGCGCCCGGCGCGGCCCTTGGTCAGGGCGGCCATGGGGAGGACGCGCACCGGCGCGGCCTCGTTGGCGCGGCGGCGGACGAATTCCAGCACCTCGGGGGTGTCGATGGCGGGCTCGGTGTCGGGCCGCGTGACCATGGTGGTGACGCCGCCCGCCGCCGCCGCCAGCCCGGCCGAGCGATAGCTTTCCTTGTGCCGCTCGCCCGGCTCGCAGACCTTCACGCCGATGTCGACGATGCCGGGGGCGAGGCAGTGGCCGCGCGCGTCCTCGATGGTGACGGCCTCGGGTTTGAGGCCCTGCGCCGCGAGGAAGGCGGCGGCGCCGCCGCCGGTGGCGAGGGCGGCGATCACGCCGTCCTGCACCAGCAGGTGGCCGGTCTCGTCGGTGCCGGCTTCGGGGTCGATCAGGCGGGCATTGGTGAAAAGCAGGGTCATGGGCGGTCCTTGGTCATCGCAGCGCCAGCCAGAGGATCAGCGCCACCAGCAGCATCACCACCGTGAAGATGGCGCCGCCGATGCGGCGGGCGCGCGAGCGGGCCTGGCGGGGAGAGGGGCGCGGTGTCGTCGCGCTGGCCGAGGCGATCTTGCCTGCGGTCCAGTCGGTGGGCACCTGGTGGTAGAACCCCACCGGCTCGATACCGGGGCGGGGGGTCAGGGTTTCGGCGCGGCCCTCGTGGGCGCGGCTGAGCAGGACCAGCGCATGGCCCTTCAGCGCATCGAGGCGGGCGCGGTCGGGGGCGACCTCGGCCTCGGAGACGTCGGCGCCATCGGCGAGGTAGGCCGAGAGGCCGATACCGTCGAGATCGGCCAGGCGGAGGATTTCGAGATGGGTGGCGTCGAGCGAGGGCACGCCAAGCGCATCGGCCAGCGCGCCCGGCTCGTCGCGCAGGAAGCGGACATGCTCGGGGGGCAGGTCGAGGTGGAAGACGCGCACCGCGCGCATCTCGCCGGGGGAAACGGTGAGGATGTCGCTCATGCCGTGCCTTCCTGAACCTTGAGTATCAGGGCATGAACGGCCTCGGGGTCGGCAATGTTCCGGAAGCCGACCTTCTCGACATCGGTGGAATGCTTGTTGTGGTGAAGCCGCTCGGCGAAATGCACGTGGCCGGGGTTGCCCGGCACCAGTTCGACCTTCGTCTCGCGGATGATCGGCCATTGCTCCAGCCGGCGGTGGCCGAACAGGGTCCAGCCGATGAAGGCGCGCAGGGTCGTCAGCGTGTAGAAGGAGTGCCGGGTCTTGTACGCCAGGAACATGGTGCGCCCGAAGGCCGGGTAGCCGATCAGGATGCAGGCTGTCAGCCACAGCCCGAACAGCGCCAGCAGCGCCTTGGTCGTGGGGGCCTCGGGTATCCGGTATGCCATCATCACCGTGGCGAAGGCGATGACGCCGATGGCAAGGAGAGAGCGGTAGGGATCGGTCTTCAGCGAGGGGTCGTCCGAGCGCGGCGCCCCCTGCCATAGAATCCGTTCGCCCGGTTGCAGGATGCCCTGCCATTCAGGCGATATGATCTCGGTCTGCGTCACGCCGCGCGCCTGTCGCGCAGGTTGCGGGCCAGCAGGTCCATCGCCGCCATGCGCACGGCGACGCCCATCTCGACCTGGTCCTGGATGACGGAGCGGTTGATGTCATCGGCCAGGGTGCCGTCGATCTCGACCCCGCGGTTCATCGGGCCGGGGTGCATCACGATGGCGTCGGGCTTGGCCAGCGCCAGCTTCTCGGCATCCAGCCCGTAGCGGTGGTAATACTCGCGCTCGGACGGGATGAAGCCGCCGTCCATCCGCTCCTTCTGGAGCCGCAGCATCATCACCACGTCGACGTCCTTCAGCCCCTCGGCCATGTCGCCATAGACCTCGCAGCCGAGGTCGGCGACGCCGGCGGGCATCAGCGTCGGCGGGCCGATCAGGCGGATGCGGCTTTCCATGCGGTTCAGCAGCAGGATGTTCGACCGCGCCACGCGGCTATGCGCGATGTCGCCGCAGATCGCCACGTTCAGCCGGTGCAGCCGCCCCTTGGCGCGGCGGATGGTCAGCGCGTCGAGCAGCGCCTGGGTCGGGTGTTCGTGCCGCCCGTCGCCGGCGTTCAGCACGGCGCAGTTCACCTTCTGCGCCAGCAGGTCGACCGCGCCCGACGAGGGGTGCCGCACCACCAGCAGGTCGGGGTGCATGGCGTTCAGCGTCATCGCGGTGTCGATCAGGGTTTCGCCCTTCTTCACCGAGGAGGTCTGCATCGACATGTTCATCACGTCCGCGCCCAGCCGCTTGCCCGCCAGCTCGAAGCTGGCCTGGGTGCGGGTCGAGTTCTCGAAGAACATGTTGATCTGGGTCAGGCCCCTGAGCGCGTCGCCATGCTTGTCGGCGCGGCGGTTCAGGGCGGCATAGTCATCGGCCAGGTCGAGAATCGCGGTGATCTCGGCTGGCGCCAGGTGCTCGATCCCCAGGAGGTGGCGTTGGGAAAAGGTCATCGGCGCGCTCCGCTCGTAGTCGGGTGTCTTATAGAAAGGCCGCGAGGGGGCTGCAACCGGGCGTCAGCCTTCGGGCCGCGCCTTCGGGCGGATTGTCGGGGCGCAGCCGCCCTCGGGGGTGCAGCGGCTGCCGGGCAGGCAGATGGTGCCGCCCGTGCAGCGGGTCGCGCCGGGGGGTGAACAGGTGGCATCGGGCAGGCAGAGCGTGCTGGGCGGGCACCAGCGGGCATTGCCGCAGTCGGTGGCGCTGGCGGGGATGCAGCCGCCGCCGAGGCTGCATTTCTGCCCCGGCCCGCAGGACCCGCCGCCCTTGCAGAGCGCGGTTCCCGAGGGCGCGCAGCCGCCCGTGGGCAGGCAGATGCTGCCCGGCGGGCAGGAGCGGCCAAAGCCGCAGTCCCTGTAGCCCGCGCGCAGGCAGCTGCCGTCCGAGCCGCAATAGGTTCCCGGCAGGCAGGTGCGGCCATTGGCGCAGCGTTGCGATCCAACCGGAGCGCAGCTGCCGTCGGGCATACAGCTTTCGCCCATCCGGCAGAATCGCCCGCCGCCGCAGAAGGTGGCGCCGATGGGCAGGCAGGTGCCGTCCGGCGCGCAGCTGGTGCCCATGGGGCAGCAGCTTCCGGTGAGGCAGGCGCTCTGTCCCGGCGCGCAGCTGCCAAAGGCGGCGGCGGCCTGGGCGAACAGGGCAAAGATCAGCGCGAGGGCGAGTCTGGCCATGGCACGAGAGTTGGCGCTGGAACCTGCCCTGTCCAGCCCCTAGGTTTGCGGCCATGGAATCGGCCCCGGACTTTTACACTGCGCGTGCGCTGCTGGAGTGGCAGATCGAACTTGGCGCGACCGAGGCGATCGGCGACGCCCCGGTCGACCGCTATGCGTTGGCCGATGTCTCGCCCGCCAAGGCGCGGGCCGCCGCTGCCGTGCATGAACCCATCGTCATCCCGGCGGTCGATCCGGTGGCCGAGGCGCGCGAGATGGCGCGGGCGGCGGGCTCGCTCGAACAGCTCAAGGTGGCGATGTCCGATTACGACCATTGCGACCTGAAGAAGGGCGCCCGCAACCTTGTCTTCTGCGACGGGGTGGCGGGATCGCGCGTCATGCTGATCGGCGAGGCGCCGGGCCGCGAGGAAGACCTGCAGGGCAAACCCTTTGTCGGCCGCGCCGGGCAGCTGCTCGACCGGATGCTGTGGGCCATCGGCCTCAGCCGCGCCGAGAGCGTCTATATCACCAACGTCCTGCCCTGGCGGCCACCGCAGAACCGCGACCCTCGCCCGGACGAGATCGCCATGCTGCTGCCCTTCCTGCAGCGCCATGTCGAACTGGCCAAGCCCGACGTGCTGGTGCTGATGGGGAACATCAGCTGTGATGCGGTGCTGGGTCGGCGCGGCATCACCCGCCTGCGCGGGCAATGGACCGAGGCCTGGGGCAAGCCGGTGCTGCCGATGTTCCACCCGGCCTACCTTCTGCGCCAGGCCGGCGAGAAGAAGAAGGCCTGGGCCGACCTGCTTGAACTGAATGCCTGGCTGGGAGAGAGCCATTGAAGATACTCGCCTTTTCCGACCTGCATATGGCTCGCGCCCGGGCCCGCGACATCGTCGCGGCCAGCGCCGAGGCCGACCTGGTGATCGGGGCCGGGGACTTCTGCAACATGCGCCAGGGCATCGACGAGGCGATGGCGATGCTGGCGGGCATCACCAGACCCTTCGTGCTGGTGCCCGGCAATGCCGAGAGCCTGGACGAACTGCGCGGCGCGGCCCCGGCCGGGGCGACCATCCTGCATGGCAGCGGCGTCGATGTCTCGGGGCTGAAGCTCTTCGGGCTGGGCCATGCGGTGCCCGAGACGCCCTTCGGCCAGTGGTCCTGCGACATCTCCGAGGCCGAGGCCGAACGGCTGCTGGCCGAATGCAGCGTTGCCGACGTGCTGGTGCTGCACTCGCCGCCCAAGGGGCTGGGCGATGCGACCTCGACCGGGCTTTCGGTCGGCTCGACCGCGATCCGCGAGGCCATCGTGCGGATCCAGCCGAAGCTGGCGGTCTGCGGTCATATCCATGACAGCTGGGGCCAGCGCGGCACCATCGGGGCGACCGAGGTGGTCAACCTCGGGCCGACGGTGAACTGGTTCGAGGTCACGCCGTGATCGACCCGCTGGTGCTGCTGGCCTTCGTCCCCGCCGCACTGGCGCTGAACCTGACGCCGGGGGCGGACATGATGTTCTGCCTCGGGCAGGGCCTGCGCTCGGGGCCGCGTGCGGCGGTAGCGGCGAGCGCCGGGATCTCGATGGGCTCCTTCGTGCATGTGACGCTGGCGGCGCTGGGCCTCGGCGCGGCGCTGGCGGCGGTGCCCTGGCTGTTCGACGCGATCCGCTGGGTCGGCGTGGCCTACCTGCTCTGGCTGGCGGTGCAGGCCTTCCGCAGCCGCGGCGGGGCAGAGGCCCCGGCGGTGCCGGCGCGGCGGGCCTTTCGGGCGGGGTTCTTCGTCAACCTGACCAATCCCAAGGTCATCCTCTTCGTGCTGGCCTTCATCCCGCAATTCGTCGACCCGGCCCGCCCGGTGCTGGCGCAATTCCTGATCTTCGGCGCGGTGCTGGGGCTGGGCGGCTTCGTCGTCAACAGCCTGGTCGGCGTCTTCGCAAGCGGCGCGGGCCGGCGGCTGGCCTCGCCCGTTGCTCAAACCTGGCTGGGCCGGATCAGCGGGGCGATCTTCGCCGCGCTGGCGCTGCGCCTGGCGCTGCTGGAAAGGGCCGCCTGATGGCTGACCGCGACTTCATACCCGTCCGCATCGCGGTGCTGACGGTCTCGGACACCCGCTCGCTGGACGAGGACCGCTCGGGCCAGGTGCTGGTCGACCGCATCGCCGCCGCCGGCCATGTCCTGGCCGCGCGCACCATCCTGCGGGACGAACGTGCCGAGATCGCCGACCAGCTGCGCGCCTGGGTCGCCGACCCGGAAATCGACGTCATCATCTCGACCGGCGGCACCGGCCTCACCGGGCGCGACGTGACGGTCGAGGCGCATCGCGATGTCTACGAGAAGGAGATCGACGCCTTTTCGACCGTCTTCACCATCGTCTCGATGAACAAGATCGGCACCAGCGCGGTGCAGAGCCGCGCGACGGCGGGCGTCGCGGGGGGAACTTACCTCTTCGCGCTGCCCGGCAGCCCCGGCGCCTGCAAGGACGCCTGGGACGAGATCCTGGTGAAACAGCTCGATTATCGTCACATGCCCTGCAACTTTGTCGAGATTTTCCCGCGATTGGACGAGCACAAGCGACGGAAATAGCGCCGGGCGGCGTAGTAACCCCGATATGACCCACTTGTGGCTTGGTGGAATCCCGCCCGGCCGGTATTTTCACGGGGTCCGCATTGCGCGGGGAGTAGGCGAGGGTATGCGGTTTCTGCGGCAAAGTCTGACGGGTGTTTTCCTGGCCTCGCTGGCCCTGGCGCTGCTGGTCTGGGCCGGCGCGATGGTCAGCGGCGCGATCCAGGCCCGGCTGAGCGCTGAGCGGCCCAAGCCCCCCGTGCGCGAGCGGGTCTTTGCGGTGAACGTGGCGACCGCCCGGATCGAGACGGTGGTGCCGGTGCTCGAGGCCTTCGGCCAGGTGCAGAGCCGCCGCTCGCTCGAACTGCGCGCGGCGGCGGGGGGCCGGGTGGTCTGGCTTGCCGACGGGTTCGAGGAGGGCGGCACCGTGCGGGCCGGCGAGGTGCTGGTGCGGGTCGATCCCGCCGATGCCGAGGCGGCACTGGACCGGGCCGAGAGCGACCTGCTCGACAGCCAGGCGGAAGAGCGCGATGCCGAACGCTCGCTGGTGCTGGCGCGTGACGACCTGACCGCCGCCGAGGAACAGGCCGAGCTGCGCGACCGGGCGTCGAAGCGGCAGGAAGAGCTTGCCGGGCGCGGCGTCGCCACGGCGTCGGCGGTCGAGACCGCCGAGCTGGCGGCGGCTGCGGCACGGCAGGTGGTGCTGTCACGCCGTCAGGCGGTGGCCCAGGCCGAAACGCGGGTCGACAATGCCGCGACCCGGATCTCGCGGGCAAGGATCGCACGGGAAGAGGCCGAGCGCCGCCTGGCCGACACCAAGCTGACCGCGCCCTTCGATGCAACGCTCAGCGGTGTCACCCTGGTCGAAGGCCGGCTGGTACAGACCAACGAACAGCTAGCCACGCTGGTGGACCCGCAGGCACTGGAAGTGTCGTTCCAGGTCTCGACCGCGCAATATGCGCGCCTGCTCGACGCCGAGGGCCGGCTGATCGCCGCCCCGGTCGCGGTGCGGCTGGAGCTTGCCGGGGCCGACCTGGTGGCGCGGGGCCGGATCAGCCGCGACAGCGCCGGGGCGGCCGAGGGGCTGACCGGCCGGGTGATCTATGCCCGGATGGACGCTGCGCCGGGGTTCAAGCCGGGCGATTTCGTCACCGTCCATGTCGACGAGCCGCCGCTCGACAATGTCGCGCGGCTGCCCGCCTCGGCGCTGGGCTCGGACGGCGCGCTGCTGCTGGTGGGTGAGGGCGACCGCCTCGAATCGCTGCCGGTCGCGCTGATGCGGCGGCAGGGCGACACGGTGCTGGTGAGCGCCGAGGGGCTGGACGGGCGCGAGGTGGTGGTCTCGCGCACGCCGCTGCTGGGCGCGGGCATCCGCGTGGCGCCGGTGCGCCCGCGCGGCGCGGAACCTGCGGTCGCGGCGCCCGAACTGCTGGAGCTGACCAGCGAGCGGCGCGCGCGCCTGGTGGCCTTCGTCGAGGCAAACAACCGGATGCCCGCCGAGGTCAAGGCGCGGGTGCTGGCGCAACTGGGCGAAGACAGGGTTCCGGCGCAGTTGGTCGAGCGGATCGAATCCCGCATGGGAGGCTGACCCCATGATCCGCAACATTCCCCGTTCGGCGGGCGGCCTGCTGTCCTATTTCACCCGTCACCGCACCGCCGCGAACCTGTTGCTGGTGGTGCTGCTGGTGCTGGGCGTGGCGGCGGTGCCGAACATGCGCACCCAGTTCTTCCCCGACGTGCTGATCGAGAAGGTCAACGTCTCGGTGAAATGGGAAGGCGCCGGGCCGGAGGACGTGGACAACGGCATTGTCCAGGTGCTCGAACCGGTGCTGATGGCGGTGGACGGGGTCGACCGCACCACCTCGACCTCGCGCGAGGGGTCGGCGCGGATCGCGGTCGAATTCGAACCAGGTTGGGACATGGACCGCGCCACCCGCGACCTGGAAAGCGCGGTCGCCACGGTGACCAACCTGCCCGAGGACGCCGAGGATCCGCTGGTGCGCTATGCCGGCTGGCGCGACCGGGTGACCGACGTGGTGATCTCGGGGCCGCTGGAACCGCGCCAGCTGGGCCTTCTGGCCGATGAATTCGTCGCGCGGCTCTTCGCCGTCGGGGTCACACGGGCCGATATACGGGGCGTGGCCGCACCCGAGACGGTGGTCGAGGTCTCCTCCTCCAGCTTGATCGCAAACGATATCTCCATGACCGAGATCGCCGCTGCCGTGGGCGCGGGGGTCGACGGCAACCCGGCGGGCGACGTGAGCGGCGCCAACGCGCGGGTGCGCACCGGCAGCCAGAAACGCAGCCCCGAGGAGATCGCGGCGATCCCGCTACGCTCGAATGCCGACGGCTCCAAGCTGACCGTGGGCGACGTGGCCCGGATCCGGGTCGAGGGCAGTGACCGGGTGCGCAGCTATTTCGTCGGAGACAACCCGGCCATCGCGGTGCAGGTCAGCCGCTCGGAAAAGGGCGACTCGATCGGCATCCAGCACCAGGTCGAAGAGGTCGCCGAGGCAATGCGGGCGAGCCTGCCGCAAGGCGTGCATATCGAGCTGACCCGCACCCGCGCCGAGGCGATCAGCGCGCGGCTCGACCTGCTGGTCGACAATGGCATCATGGGGCTGGTGCTGGTGGTGGTGCTGCTGTTCCTCTTCCTGAACGCCCGCATCGCCTTCTGGGTGGCGGCGGGCATCCCGGCCTCGATGCTCTGCGCCCTGGCGGCGATGTATGCGGCGGGGCTGACGATCAACATGATCTCGCTCTTCGGGCTGATCCTGACGCTGGGCATCGTGGTGGACGACGCCATCGTGGTGGGCGAACACGCCGATTTCCGCGCCCGCCGGCTGGCCGAGCACCCGGTGGTCGCCGCCGAGACGGCGGCGCGGCGGATGGCGATGCCGGTCTTCGCCTCGACCCTGACCACGGTGATCGCCTTCTTTGGCCTGACCGTGATCAGCGGGCGCTTCGGGTCGATGATCCAGGACATTCCCTTCACCGTGATCGCGGTGCTCAGCGCCTCGTTGCTGGAATGCTTCCTGATCCTGCCCAACCACCTGAGCCACGGGCTGGCCCATGCCGACAAGCGGCATTGGTACGACTGGCCGAACCGGACGGTGAACCGGGGGTTCCGCTGGGTGCGCGACCGCTGGTTCGGGCCGCTGATCGGGCTGGTGGTGCGGGCGCGCTATGTCGTCGTGGCCGGGGCGGTGGCGCTGCTGGCGAGCCAGGCCGCGCTCTTTATCCGGGGCGACGTGCAGTGGCGCTTCTTCAACTCGCCCGAGCAGGGCTCGGTCTCGGGCAACTTCGCTATGGCCGAGGGGGCGACGCGGGCCGACACCCTGGCGATGATGCGCGAATTGCAGCGCGCGACCGAGGAGGTGGCGAAGGACTACGAGGCGCGCACAGGGGTCAATCCGCTGCGCTATGTCATGGCCGAGATCGGCGGCAATGCCGGCATGGGGCTGGCGGGGGCCGAGACCAAGGACGCCGACCAGCTTGGCGGCATCTCGATCGAGCTGATCGACGCCGACCTGCGGCCCGACTACTCGAGCTATGCCTTCACCGCCGACCTGCAGGACAGGGTGCGCCAGCACCCGCTGACCGAGGTGCTGGCCTTCCGCGGCGCCCGCTCGGGGCCGGGGGGCGATGCGCTCGACGTCGAGTTCTACGGCGCCGACGCCGGGGTTCTGAAGGCGGCGAGCGAGGACCTGCAGGCGGCGCTGCTGCGCTATCCCGAGGTCTCGGCGGTCGAGGACACGCTGGCCTATGACAAGGAAGAGCTGGTGCTCGACCTCACTCCCAAGGGCGAGGCGGTGGGCTTTACCACCGACACGCTGGGCCGCGCGCTGCGGGCGCGTCTGAACGGGATCGAGGCGGCGACCTATCCCGACGGCCCGCGCAGCGCGACGATCCGGGTGGAGCTGCCCGAATCCGAGCTGACCGCAGACTTCCTCGAAACCACGCTGATGCGCACACCGGCGGGGGCCTATATCCCGCTCGCCGATATCGTCACCGTCGAGCGCCGGGCCGGCTTCTCCTCGGTGATCCGCGAAAACGGGCTGCGCACGATCAGCGTGACCGGCGACATCTCCGAGGACGACCCGGCGCGGGCCACCGATATCTCGCGCGCGCTGGTCGAGGAGATCCTGCCGCGGATCGCCAGCGAGCGGCAGGTCGAATGGAAGGTGGCGGGCCTCGGCGAACAGGAGAGCGCCTTCCTGAGCGATGCGACCACCGGCCTGATCCTCTGCCTCACCGGCATCTACCTGGTGCTGGCCTGGATCTTCGCCAGCTGGACCCGGCCGCTGGTGGTGATGGTGGTGATTCCCTTCGGCCTCGTGGGCGCGATATGGGGGCACTGGCACTGGGGCGTGCCGATGTCGATGTTCACCGTGGTGGGGCTGCTGGGCATGACCGGCATCATCATCAACGATTCAATCGTGCTGGTCTCGACCATCGACGAATACGCCGCCGAGCGCGGGCTGATCCCCTCGATCATCGAGGGCACCACCGACCGGCTGCGCCCGGTGATGCTGACCACCGCGACCACGGTGCTGGGCCTCGCGCCGCTGATCTACGAGAGCTCGCAGGACGCGCAGTTCCTCAAGCCGACGGTGATCACCCTGGTCTACGGGCTGGCCTTCGGCATGGCGATCGTGCTGCTGGTGGTGCCGGCGGCGCTGGCGATCCAGCACGACCTGACCCGCCCGCTGGTGGCGCTGAAGCGCAGCCTGCGCGGGCCGTCACGCCTGCGGCTGCTGACCGGAGCGACGCTGGCGGTGGCGCTGGGCTGGCTGGCGGTGACGGTGGGCTGGGCGGCGGTGACGGGCGGGCTGCTGCCGGTGCTGACGGCACTTTCGCCGGCGCTGGCGGCGATGCCGGCTATGGGCGCGGCCTTCGCGCTGTTCCTGCCGGGGGTGATGGTGCTGGCGGTCGCGGCCTATGTCGCCGCCGCGCTCTCGCTGCGCAGGTTGCGGCGCGGTTGAGGTCGTCCTAGCCGACGGCGCGGGCGAGGGTGAGCACCTCGGCCACCTGATCGTGCAGGGTCAGGCGGGCGCCGAGCACATCGGCGAAGGGCACCCAGCGCGCCTCGGCGATATCGTCGGCGGCCAGCGGGGTGCCTTCGACATAGCGGCAGAGCACGGCGGCCAGCAGGTAATGCACCTGCGTCGCCCCGTTGGTCCCGGCGATCAGCACGTCGACATTGGTGAGGTAGCGCTCGGCCGTCGCGGTGACGCCGGTTTCCTCGGCCAGTTCGCGCACGGCGGCGGCCATCGCGGTCTCGCCCCATTCGACATGCCCGCCGGGAAAGCCCCAGAGCATCACCCCGCCCCGCTCGCGGCGGGCCAGCAGGACGTGATCGTCCTTGAGGACGACGGCGAGAGAGGCAAGGAGCGGGATCCGGGACATGCCCGATCAGTCGGCGGTGCAGCCCCGGATGTCAACGGCGTGCTTCTGCCCGAGCACGGTGAAGCGCAGCGCCGAACGGTCGAGCGCGAAGGGCTTGCCGTCGGCGCTGACGAGGTCGGCCTCGGCCACCAGCGTGCCGCCCTTGCGGGTGGTCTTCGTCTCCGAGGCCCAGAGCGTCGGCGCGCCGGGTTCGACCACGACGGTTTCGGGCGCGCCGGCCGAGGGCATGTCGAGCGTGGCGGTCAGGCGCATCCCGTCCTTCGAGGGCGACAGGCGGCAGCGCGCGGCGCTGACCCGGCCCTCCTTGGCGGTATAGGGCAGGTTCGCCAGCGCGGCGGCGATGGCCGGGTGGCGGCCTGCCTTGAGATCGGCGACATGGTCGAAGTCCAGCGTCGCCGGCACGCAGATATCGCTGCAGACGCCGAGTTCCAGCGTCCCGCTGAGGCGCAAATCACCGCCTTCGCGGCGCGGCGTGATTTCGACCGGGAGGACGACCTGGCGGGTATAGCCGATGCTGCGGTAGCCGCCCTGTTCGAAGACATGCGGCGTGGGCCAGGACATCGAAACGGCGCCGACATTGCCCTTGCCCGACCAGATCACCTGCGGCGGAATCCCGGCATCGCCGGGGGCGCGCCAGTAGGTCTTCCAGCCGTCGGCCAGCGTCAGGCGGAAGGCGGCGAGATAGGTGCCGCGCGCGGTCATGCCGCCGTCGAGCACCTCGAGCTGCACCACCTCGCCGGGCCGCGATTGCGCGGCGGCGGTCAGCGGCAGGACGGCGAGAGCGGCGAAAAACAGGGCGGCGAGCGGTTTCATGCCCATCTAGATGCGCGCGAAGCGTGCAAAAGCCAAGTCACGTTGCGGTCAGATTTGTGACGATCCGCGTGCCGTGCCGGCCCGGGTGGATCTGCGGCTTGCGGGCGGGCGGCTTGGAGGCCATTCTGGGGACAAGGGCGCCGACCGCCCGAAGGGAACCCGCATGGACCTGACCGGAAAACTCCTGATCGCGATGCCCGGCATGGGCGACATGCGCTTCGAGCATTCGGTGGTCTACATGTGCAGCCATGACGAGAGCGGCGCATTGGGGCTGATCGTCAACAAGCCTGCGGCGGACGTGCGGCTCTCGGACCTGCTGGAACAGCTCTCCATCGGCCCCAAGGGCGCGGGGCGCAACACGCCGGTGCATTTCGGCGGCCCGGTCGAGGGCGCGCGGGGATTCGTGCTGCACACGCCGGGCGAGCCGCCGCGCGAGCATTCGATGGTGGTGGGCGAGGAGTTCGCCATGACCGCGACGCTGGACGTGCTCGAGGATATCGCCGCCGGCCGGGGGCCCGGACGGGCGCTGATGATGCTGGGCTATGCCGGCTGGGGTCCGGGGCAGCTCGAGGCCGAGATCGGCATGAACGGCTGGCTCACCGCCGAGGCCGACCCCGACCTGGTCTACGACACGCCGGACGAGGAGAAGTGGAGCGCGGCGCTGCGTTCGATCGGGGTGGACCCGCTGACCCTCTCGGCCAGCGCCGGGCACGCGTGACGCGGGCGGCGGGGTAAACCCCGCCCTACGCGTTTGCCGCAGGTCCATACGCTGGTGGCTGCCGTCGCATGGGGGCGCTGCCCCCGTCTCCCTGCGGTCGACTCCCCTGGAGATATTTTTGAAGAAGAGAAGCCTGGGGTCAGGGCCGGGGCGCGGCGGCGCGGCGCAGGCGGTCGTTGATCGCGAGGCCAAGGCCGCTGGCCGGCACCGGGGCGACGGCGATGGGCCGGCCCAGGGCGTCGAG
This sequence comes from Seohaeicola zhoushanensis, assembly GCF_014656415.1. GTDB lineage: Bacteria > Pseudomonadota > Alphaproteobacteria > Rhodobacterales > Rhodobacteraceae > Seohaeicola_A > Seohaeicola_A zhoushanensis. The sequence goes on from NZ_BNCJ01000001.1 coordinate 713,431, forward strand.
CGCATGCAGGTGGGTGAAGAGGTTGGCGGCGGCTTCGGCCAGATCGCCCGCCGCCGAGAGGTTCAGGTCGCAGTCCATCGCGCCGAAGCCGAGGAAGAGCTCGCCCGGTTCGGGGGCGGTGGCGTTCAGGCGGACCCGGGCCTGCGGCGCGTAATGCGACTCGAGCTGGCCCGGCGCGCTGAGGGGCGCATTGTGGCCGGGAAGGGCGAGGGGGGCGGCGAGCGCCGCCTCGATTTCTTCGGCGGCAAGCCCGCCGGGACGCAGCAGCGTGGCCTGTGCGCCGTCCAGTCCGACGATGGTCGATTCCAGCCCCACCGGGCAGGGGCCGTCGTCGAGCACGGCGGCGATTCGGTCGCCCAGACCCGCCAGCACGTGGTCGGCCGTCGTCGGGCTGATCCGGCCCGAGGGATTGGCCGAGGGCGCCGCGACCGGGCCGCCGAAGCCGCGCAGCAGGGCCTGGGCCGCCGGATGCGCCGGCACCCGGATCGCCAGCGTGTCGAGGCCTGCGGTCACCAGCGAGGCGATGCCATGGCCCGGACGCAGCGGCAGCACAAGCGTCAGCGGGCCGGGCCAGAAGGCCGCGGCCAGCCGCTCGGCGGTCGCGGTCCATTGGACATAGGCGCGCGCGGCCCCGGCATCGGCGACATGCACGATCAGCGGGTTGAAGCTGGGACGGCCCTTGGCGGCATAGATGCCGGCCACCGCCGTGCCATTCCGCGCGTCCGCCCCGAGGCCGTAGACTGTCTCGGTCGGGAAGGCGACGAGCTGCCCCTCGGCCAGCAGCCGGGCGGCGTGGGCGATGCCCTCGGGCGAGGGGGCGAGGCGGAGGGCGGCGGGGCTCATCGGGATTGACGCAGCGTTCTGAACGGGGCAGGGGCTTATGGCGGGCTGGAAGTTCAACCTGCGCTGGCCCATAAAGAACCAACGCGGCAAAGCCAAGTCCGCGCTGCCCGACACTTGAATTGCCGAGGTTTGATCATGCCCTATCGCGCACCCGTCCCCGAGTATGAATTCCTGCTGCGCCATGTCGTCGGTTTCGACCGTGTCGCCGCGACCGACCGCTTTGCCGAGGCATCCGAGGACACGGTGAGCGCGATCCTCACCGAGGCCGGCAAGATGTGCGAGGAGGTCATGGCCCCGCTGCAGCGCAACGGCGACCTGCACCCGGCGCGGCTGGAGAACGGCGTGCTGCGCACCTCGCCCGGTTTCGCCGAGGGCTGGAAGGCCATCGCCGAGGGTGGCTGGATCGGCATCAGCGCCCCCGAGGAGCATGGCGGCATGGGCCTGCCGGTGACGCTGCTCACCGCCGTGAACGAGATGATGTCGGGGGCCTGCCTCTCGCTCGAACTGGCGCCGCTGATGTCGATGGGCCAGATCGAGGCGCTCGAGGCTCATGCTTCGGAGGCGCTCAAGGAGCTCTACCTGCCCAAGCTGATCTCGGGCGAGTGGTCGGGCACGATGAACCTGACCGAGCCGCAGGCCGGATCGGACGTGGGCGCGCTTTCCTCGAAGGCGGTGCCGAACGGCGACGGCACCTATGCGATCTCGGGTCAGAAGATCTTCATCAGCTGGGGCGACAACGATTTCTCCGAGAACGTCTGCCACCTGGTGCTGGCGCGCCTGCCCGATGGGGTGGCCGGAACCAAGGGGATCAGCCTGTTCCTGGTGCCGAAATACATTCCTGACGAGACCGGCAAGCCGGGCGTCGCCAACAGCCTCAAGGTGGTGAGCCTCGAGCACAAGATGGGCCTGCACGGCTCGCCGACCTGCGTGATGCAGTATGACGGTGCGCGCGGCTGGCTGGTCGGCGCCGAGCACGGCGGCATGGCGGCGATGTTCACCATGATGAACAATGCCCGTCTGGGGGTTGGCGGCCAGGGTGTCGGCGCCGGCGAAGGCGCCTACCAGCACGCGCTGGCCTATGCCGGCGAGCGCAAGCAGGGCCGCACCGGCGGCACAGGCACCATCGGCGAACATGCCGACGTGCGGCGGATGCTGATGACGATGAAGGCCGAGCTCTTCGCCTCGCGCGCGATCCTGATGGCCTGCGCCGGGGCGATCGACATGGCCACCGCCACCGGCGAGGCGGAGTGGGGCGCGCGCGCCGCGCTGCTGACGCCCATCGCCAAGGCCTGGGGCACCGAGTCCGGCATCCACGTGGCCGAGACCGCGCAGCAGGTCTTCGGCGGCATGGGCTTCATCGAGGAATCGGGGGCGGCGCAGTATTACCGCGACGTACGGGTGACCGCGATCTACGAGGGCACCAACGGCATCCAGGCGATGGACCTCGTCGCGCGCAAGATGATGGACGGCGGCGAGGCGGCCAACCGGCTGCTGGACGAGATCGAGGCCCATGCCGAGCAGGCGCGCGGTGACTTCCCCGAGCTGGCCGGCGCGGTCTGGGAAGCCGCCGAGGAACTGCGCGAGGCCACCGACTGGCTGAACGCGCAGAAGGACATGAACGACCGTTTCGCCGGCGCCGTGCCCTATCTCAAGGCCTTCGCGCGGGTGCTGGGCGGGCATTACCACCTCGCCGCGGCCCTGGCCGACAAGGAGGGCGCGCGGGCAAAGCTGGCGGCCTTCTACATCTCGCGCCTGCTGCCGGAACATGCCGGGCTGCTGGCCCATGCGCGGGCGGGCGCGGCGGATCTCTACGCCCTCAGCCTCGAAGAGTTGGCGGCCTGAGGGTGGACGGCGACGCGCCCAGAGCCAGCGGCATCCGCTATCCCTGGGACACGCCGCCCGCGCCGGGCGGCTGTGTCGAGGTGGCGGAGGGCGTGCTCTGGATGCGCCTGCCGCTGCCGATGAAGCTCGATCACGTCAATGTCTTCGCGCTCGACGATGGTGACGGCTGGACGGTGATCGACACCGGCTTCGGCTCGAAGAAGACCCGCGCCATGTGGCAGGAGCTGATGGCCGGCCCGATGGGCGGGCGGCCGGTGCGGCGGGTCATCATGACCCATCAACACCCCGATCACATCGGCAATGTCGGCTGGTTCCAGACCGACCTCGGCGCCGAGCTGCTGTCGACGCGGACCTCCTGGCTGTTCGGCAGGATGCTGCTGCTCGACTGCCAGGAGGTGCCGCCGCCCGAGACGCTGGCCTTCTGGCGCAGCGCGGGGATGGATCCGGAGATCCTGGCCAAGCGGGCCGCGCAGCGCCCGTTCAACTATGCCGACATCTGCTATCCGATGCCGCTGGGCTATAGCCGGATCCAGGATGGCCAGACCATCCGCATGGGCGGGCGGAGCTGGGACATCCTCACCGGCAACGGCCATGCGCCCGAACACGCCACCTTCTGGAGCCGGGACGACAACCTGGTGATCTCGGGCGATCAGATCCTGCCCTCGATCAGCCCCAACATCGGCGTCTATGCGACCGAGCCCGAGGCCGACCCGCTGCAGGGCTGGCTCGACAGCTGCGAACGCTTCCTGCCGCTGTCGCGCGAGGATCACCTGGTGCTGGGCGGGCACAAGCTGCCCTTCACCGGCCTGCCGTTCCGGCTGCACCAGCTGATCGACAACCACCACGGCGCGTTGGCCCGGCTGTCGAAATTCCTCGAGGAACCGCACGCCGCCGCCGAGTGTTTTGCCACGTTGTTCAAGCGGCACATAGGCGAGGAGGAATACGGCATGGCCCTGGTCGAGGCGGTGGCCCACGTGAACCACCTCTGGAAGATCGGCGCGGTGCGGCGCGATCGGCGGCAGGACGGGGCTTTCACCTACCAGACGATCGCCGGGGCCTGAGCGGGACCAAAATCCTTCGAAGGATTTTGACAATCCCCTTCGAAGGGGATTGTGTCGCGCCCGACAAGAGGAGCCAACATGACCGAGACCCAGGACATCGCCACCACCGCCGAGGCCGAGGAGGCCGCGATCCTGCCGCGGCTCTACGAGGTCCATACCGAGGACGCCGCCTGCGAGGGCCTCGACTGCGTGCCCGACGTGCTGAACCACCCGGTCACCGGCAAGAGTGCGGCGCAATGGGCCTACGAGCGGCTGATCCTCTACATCCAGAACTTCGAAAAGCAGCTCGACGGCGAACACGAGGTGGCGATGGGCTTTACCGGCAGCGAGGCCGGGGTGCTGCGGATCGAGGGCATGGGCTATTTCGACCCCGATATCCTCACCTTCTACGGCACCGATCTGGACGGATCGAAAACCCAGATGGTGCAGCACGTCAGCCAGCTGAACGTGATGCTGCGCGCGGTTTCGAAACCGCGCAAGGAGGATCACGCCCGCCGGATCGGCTTCCGGCTGGCCGAACACCTCGAAGAGGGCGGCGACGCCTCGCCACAGGCTGAATGACCGGGTGACACGGTCGGTCGAATCCGCTATCCAGCGGCAAAAGAACACAAACAGGACGCGCTGATATGGCTGAATACAAGCACGGCGAGATGGACATCTCGGATCACACCCGCACCTTCGACGGGTTCATGACCTTCGTCACGCGGGCGGTGATCGTGATCCTTCTCCTTGTCGTCTGGATGGCGATCTTCATCACCTGATTTCGGAGCACCCCATGCTCGTCCGATCCCTGATCGCCGCGTCGATGGCGCTGGCCGTTGCCGGCTGCGCCGCCAAGGCGCCCTTTGCCGATGATGCCACCGTGGCCAAGGCGCGCTACAGCGACCCGGCCCAGCCGTCGATCACCCTCTATACGATGGTGAACAACCGCACCGGGAAGGGCGGCCATTCGGCGCTGCTGATCAATGCCTCGGAAAGCGTGATCTTCGACCCCGCGGGGTCGTTCTACGCCGATATCGTGCCCGAGCGGAACGACGTGCTCTTCGGCATCAGCCCTGCCGTAGAACAGGCCTATCGCAGCGCCCATGCGCGCAGCACCTTCCACGTGGTGCGCCAGACCCTGCCGGTCAGTGCCGCCCAGGCCGAAACCGCCTATCAGCTGGCGCTGGCCAATGGCGCCGTGCCGGGGGCCTTCTGCGCCAATGCGACCTCGACCCTGCTCTCGCGCGTGCCGGGGTTCGAAGGCATCAAGACCACCTTCTACCCGACCAACCTGCAAAGCCAGGTGGCGGAGTTGCCCGGTGTGAGGACCGACAGCTACTATGAAGGCGACAGCGCCGACCTGAAGGACGGCCTCGAACGCTCGAACGCGGCGCTAAACGAGTAGCCAGAGCAGCAGGTAGAGCGTCGCGGCACCCGCCGCGATGCCCGCCAGCACGTTCTTCGTCCAGAGCCCCACCACCAGCGTTACCGCCGCCGCCGACATGCGCGGCAGGTCCGGTTCCCCGCCGGTGGCCGAGGGCCAGATCACCAGCGGCGTCACCAGCGCCGGGATCATTGCCACCGCGGTGTAGCGCAGGTGCAGCAACACCCATTGCGGCATCGCCCGGCTGCCGACCAGCCCGATGAAGACGAAGCGCAGGGCGAAACTGCCCACCGCCATGCCGATGATGACGATCCAAAGCGTGACCGGGTCGAAAGGCGTGCCGTGAACCGTCATGTCATCAATCCTCTGCGGGTCAGCCAGAGCTCGGCCTGGGCGCCGGCCATCATGCCGGCGATCCCGGCGACCAGCAGCCCGAGGTTGTAGGGGACCCCGACCGCCAGGATCGCCGTGACGATCGCCACCAGCATGGCGACGACGTGGGCCGGCGTGCGCAGCATCGGCCCGATCATCGCCAGGAAGGCGATCGGCAGGGCGAAATCGAGCGCCCAGGCCTCGGGAATCCGCGCGCCGACCAGGGCCCCGACCAGCGTGGCGACATACCAGAGCGGCGCGATCAGCCCGTTGGAGCCGAAGAAATAGGCCATGCGCTGGGGCAGGGTCATCTCGGGCTCCTTCTCGAACTGCACGATCGAGAGCGAATAGGACTGGTCGACCGTGAAGTAGGCCGCGAAGGCCCGCTGCCAGAGCGGCGCACCGCCGAGATAGGGGGTGAGCGAGGCCGAATACATCGCCACCCGCAGGTTCACCGCCAGCGCCGAGGCGAGGATGATCAGCGTCGGCGCCTCCTCGCGCAGCAGCTGCAACGCGGTGAACTGCGCCGCCCCGGCGAAGACCGTGACCGAGAAGGTCATGACCTCGACCAGGTTCAGCCCGGCCTCGGCGCCCAGGACGCCGAACAGCAGGCCGAAGGGGCCGGCGACGAAGATGAAGGGGAAACTCTCGCGCACCGCCTTCCAGAAATAAGATTTGGATGTGGCCGACGGCATGGACTGTCCTTAAAGTACGCCCGACAGGGTTAACGGTGTGTGGGAGGGGTTGCAATTGGCGACCGCGCAGGAACCTTCGGATTTCATCATCGCGCCCGATCCGGCGGCGCCGCGCCTGACCCGCGCGGTCGAAGGCGTCGACCAGACCGGCGCGCCCGGCCGCATCGCCGTGGTCGAGGAGCGGCCGCTGACGATCTACCTCAACAGCCAGGAGATCGTCACCGCCATGACCATCGGGGATTACCCCGAATACCTCGCGCTCGGCTTCCTCAAGAACCAGGGCATGCTGCTGCCCGACGATACCGTCACCGGCGTCGACTATGACGAGGAACTTGAAACCGTCGTGGTGCGCACCGCCCGCAAGACCTCGTACGAGGAAAAGCTGAAGAAGAAGACCCGCACCTCGGGCTGCGCGGTCGGCACCGTCTTCGGCGACATGATGGAGGGGCTGGAAGGCGTGACCCTGCCCGCGGGCGAGCTGCGCACCTCCTGGCTCTACACGCTCTCGGCCAGGATCAACCGCACGCCCTCGCTGTATCTCGAGGCCGGGGCGATCCATGGCACCGTGCTTTGCCGTGAGGACCGCCCGCTGGTCTACATGGAGGACGTCGGCCGCCACAACGCCGTCGACAAGATCGCCGGCTGGATGCTGCAGACGGGCGAGGGCGCGGCCGACAAGATCCTCTACACCACCGGGCGTCTGACCTCCGAGATGGTGATCAAGACCGCGATGATGGGCATTCCGGTGCTCGCCTCGCGCTCGGGCTTCACCGCCTGGGGGGTCGAGATCGCGCGGCAGGTGGGCCTCACGCTGATCGGCCGGATGCGTGGCCAGCGGTTCGTCTGCCTCTCGGGCACCGAGCGGCTGGTCTGGGACGCCGACCCGAGCGCGGTGCCCGAGGAAGAGAAGAAGCACCGACGGAAGAGCGCGGCGGAATGAACGGGCAGCAAAAGTTTCCAGGAAACTTTTGCCCAAAGTCTCCCCGAGACTTTGGGCGCGGATGGTGACGGCATGAAGCAACCTCTCGGCGTGATTCTGGCCGGCGGCCTCGCAACGCGCATGGGCGGCGGCGACAAGGGCCTGCTGGCGCTGGGCGGTCAGTCCCTGCTGGCCCGCGTGATCGACCGGCTGGAGCCGCAGGTGGCCGGCCTCGCGCTCAATGCCAACGGCGATGCCGCGCGGTTTGCGGACCTCGGCCTGCCGGTGCTGCCCGATACGGTCGCGGGCTATGCCGGGCCGCTTGCCGGGGTGCTGGCGGGGCTCGACTGGGCGGCGGGGCATGGGGCCGAGAGCATCGTGACCGCCGCCGCCGACACCCCCTTCTTCCCCGAGGACCTGGTACCGCGCCTGCTGCTGGCGGGCGAGGGCATGGCGCATCCGCTGGTGCTCGCCGCCACCCGCGAGGCGAGCAAGCTCTATCGCCACCCGACCTTCGGCCTCTGGCCGGTCGCCCTGCGCGACGACCTGCGCGCGGCGCTTGAGGGCGGCTTGCGCAAGGTGGTGCTCTGGACCGACACCCACGGCGGCCGGGTGGCCGAGTTTCCGACCCATCCCTTCGACCCCTTCTTCAACGTCAACACGCCCGAGGACCTGGCCGAGGCCGAAAGGCTGGCGGGATGAGGCTCTATGGCGTCACCGGCTGGAAGAACGCCGGCAAGACCACCCTGATGGAGCGGCTGGTGGCCGAGATCACCGGGCGCGGATTTTCGGTTTCGACCGTCAAGCACGCGCATCACGCCTTCGACGTCGACCAGCCGGGGCGCGACAGTTACCGCCACCGCACGGCCGGCGCGCGCGAGGTGCTGGTCGCATCGCACGCACGCGTGGCCCTGATGCAGGAGCTGCGCGGCGCGCCCGAACCGCCGCTCAGTGACCTGCTGGCGCGGCTCTCGCCGGTCGACCTGGTGCTGGTCGAGGGCTACAAGCGCGAAGGCCACCCCAAGGTCGAGGCTTTCCGCGCCGGCACCGGCAACCCGCTGATCGCGCGGGACGATCCGACCATCCGTGCGGTGGCCACCGACACCCCGCTCGACCTCGACCGCCCGGTCTTCGGCCTCGACGATATCCCCGCCATCGCCGATTTCATCCTGCGCGAGGTGGGGTTGTGAGGTTCGACAGCTTCGTCATGGTCGACTGGTCCGGCGGCAACGACCGTGGCCCCACGCCCAGGCGCGACGCGATCTGGGCCTGCCGCGCGGGCGCGGCGCCGGTCTACCTGCGCAACCGGCAGCTGGCCGAGGCCTGGCTTTGCGATCGGATCGAAGGCGAACTGGCCGCGGGGCGCAGGCTTGCGCTGGGGTTCGACTTTCCCTTCGGCTACCCGGCGGGCTTTGCCGGTGCGCTGGGGCTGGAGGGGCCGCTGGCGCTCTGGGACTGGTTCGAGGCGCGCATCGAGGACGCGCCACGGGCCAACAACCGCTTCGACATCGCGGGCGCGATCAACCGCCGCTTCGGCGGTGCGGGGCCGTTCTGGGGCAACGGGCTGCAACGCGACATCGACGGGCTGCCCCGGACCAAGGCGGGCTACCGCAACCCCTTCGCCGACCGGCGCGCGGTGGAACGCCAAGCCAGGGGCAGCTTCACCTGCTGGCAGATGTCCGGTGCGGGCGCGGTCGGCAGCCAGGTGATGATGGGCCTGCCCGTCCTCGCCCGCCTGCGCCGCCGCTTTCCGGGCCAGCTCGCCGCCTGGCCGTTCGAGCCGCTGGACCGCCCCGTCGCCCTGCTGGAAATCTGGCCCTCGCTGAACCTGCCCCCGGTGCCCGAGGGCTGGATCCGCGATGAATGGCAAGTGCAGCATGTCGCGGAAACCCTCGCCGGCATGGCGCCCGACACTCTGGCGGCGCAGCTCGACGTCCATGCCCCCGAAGAGGGCTGGATCCTGGGCGTTCCCGCCCCCGCCAGGGAGCTCGCCGCATGACCGAACCGCCCCCGCTGAAGAACGACTGTTTCGCCTTGCCGCCCGGTGTCGACTGGACCCCGGTGGACGATGCGCTGGCCCTTCTGCGCGACCGGCTGGGGCCGGTCACGGCCATCGAGACCGTGCCGCTCGCCGATGCGGCCGGCCGCGTGCTGGCCGCCGACGCCGTCGCCCTGCGCGCGAACCCGCCGCAGGCCAATACGGCGGTCGATGGCTACGGCTTTGCCGGGGCCATGCCCGAGGGCGCGCACCAGCTGCCGCTGATCGCGGGCCGCGCCGCCGCCGGGGTGCCCTTCGCTGGAGTGGTGCCGCCGGGCCATGCCCTGCGGGTGCTGACCGGCGCGGCGCTGCCCGAAGGCGTCGACACCGTGATCCTGCAGGAGGACGTCGCCGCCGGACCGGACGCCATCGCCTTTCACGGCCCGCTCAAGAAGGGTGCCAATACCCGCCGGGCGGGCGAGGATGTCATGGCCGGTGCCACCGCGCTGGTGGCGGGCCGCACCCTCACCCCCGCCGACCTCGCGCTGCTGGCGGCGGTGGGGCTCGACGCGGTGCAGGTGCGCCGCCGGCTGCGGGTGGCGGTGCTCTCGACCGGCGACGAGGTGGTCGAGCCGGGGCAGGCGGCAGGCCCCGGCCAGATCTACGACGCCAACCGCCCGATGCTGCTGGCCATGCTGGCGCGCTGGGGCTTCGATCCGGTCGACATGGGCCGTGTCCCCGACGACCGCGATACCCTTCGCGCCCGGCTCGACGCGGCGGCCGGGGCCGATGCCATCCTCACCAGCGGTGGCGCCTCGGCCGGCGACGAGGACCACGTCAGCGCCCTGCTGACCGAGGCCGGGGCGATGCAGGAATGGCGCATCGCGGTCAAGCCGGGGCGCCCGCTGGCGCTGGGCCTCTGGGGCGGCAAGCCGGTCTTCGGCCTGCCCGGCAACCCGGTGGCGGCGATGGTCTGCACGCTGGTCTTCGCCCGCCCCGCGCTGGGCCTGCTGGCCGGGCAGGGCTGGCGCGCGCCGCAGGGCTTCGACCTGCCCGCCGCCTTCGAGAAACGCAAGAAGCCGGGCCGCCGCGAATACCTGCGCGCCCGCATCCGCGAGGGCCGCGCCGAGGTCTTCGCCTCGGAAGGCTCGGGCCGCATCAGCGGTCTCAGCTGGGCCGAGGGGCTGGTCGAACTGCCCGACGGCGCGGTGCATGTCCGCCCCGGCGATCCGGTGCGCTTCCTGCCCTGGGGCAGCTTCGGCCTCTGATCGGGGGCGCGAATGTGATATGCTTTACAGACCGCCTTACCCGTATCCCGTTTAATGACCGCACAAGACCGACCCCATCTTCCGGGACAGGCCTGCGTTGCCGCGAACAGGTCTCCGTCTGAACCGGAACCGAACCGAGGAACACGGCCATGTGGATTTCCGTAAAAGCCCAGGAGGGCGACACGCTCGACATCATCGCAAAGCGCTACAAGAACAAGGATCCCAAGGCGATCCTGCAATATGACGGCAACAAGAAGATCGCCGCCCGCCTGAAGAAGGGCGAAAAGCTTGCCAAGGGTGAAGTGGTCTGGGTCCTCGACCCCAACGGCAAGGTCTATGTCGTCAAGACGGCCAAGGGCGAGGTCGTCCTCACCGAGAAGGAATACAAGGCCTTCCAGAAGGAGGTCCATGCCAAGATGGATTCCTTCCTCGAACGCCAGCGCCTCAACTACAATTACGCCTGCGACCGCCACGACGCGCAGATCAAGATCAACGACGACCAGTGGTTCGTCTCCTCGGTGGTCGGCACCTTCAGCTCGGTGGACGAGCCGAAGAACGGCTGGAAGGTCGCCAAGGCGGCCTACAAGAAGCTGGAAGGCACGGTGAAGGCGCGCGATTACAAGGGTTTCGAAAAGGCCGCCGCGGCCTGCGAGAAGGAAATCGCGATCTACACCAACGACGTCCACAACTGGATCAACGGGCTGATCGACACCGCCGAGGGCACCGTGACCGTGCTGAAGGGCGTCAAGGAAGTCGGCAAGTTCTGCGGCGTGCTGGCGGCGGTGACCATCGCCGCGCCCGCGACGCTCGGGGCGGCCATGCTGGTCGGCGGGGCGTCCTCGGCGGGCGTCGGCCTGCTCTATGACGGCGGCGAGAACGTGGGCCTCGCGGCCAACGGCATGAAGACCATGTCGGCGAGCGAGATCGGCAAGCGCTTTGCTGCGAACTTCGTCACCGGCGCGATTGCGGCCGGGATCCTCGCCAAGGCGATGCCCCTGCTCAAGGGCCCGCTGATGAAGCTCATCACCAACAACGCCTTCCTCAAGGCGCAGGCGGCCCGGCTGGGCCAGAGCCTGGGCGGCACCGTCTTCAAGAAAGAGGTCGAGATCGCGCTCAAGAAGATCGCGCCCGAGGCCATGGCGAAAGGCACCGTCTACCTCAACACCCAGCGGGTGATGATCGAGGCCACGATGAAGTTCTTCCTGCGCGGCGGCAATGCGGCCCTGCACAAGGCGATCGGCACCGGCAAGGGCGTGCGCTACATCGAGGATGCGGTGCTCGAATGGATCAAGACCGCTCCGAGCGAGCTGATGAGCAAGGATGGCAAGGGCGTCGGCGACGGCGCGGCCAAGGCGGTGATCAAGTCAGGCGCGGTCGACAAGATCTTCGACGATGTGATTGCCAGCAACATGGCCGCCTTCAAGAAGGAACTTCAGAGCGTTCTGGAAGAGCACATCACGCGCGAGCTGAAAAAGCAGAAGGCGGCCTGACCGCCCTCAGTCGAACGTGCCCGCCACGCGCCCCAGCAGCATGAAGGCGCGGGCGGTGCGGGTTTCGGCCAGCGCCTGGATCTCGGCGTCGGTGGCGCTGGGTTCGAAGGCCGCGATCATCCGGTCGAACAGCCGCAGGAAGTGGTGCGCGGCATCGCGGAAGATCGGGTCCTGCTTCATCCGCCCGGCGGTCAGTGCCAGCGACGAGCGGTCGCGCACCCCGCCAAGCGCCGCCACGGCGCGCCCGCGGGTGCCCTGGGCGAACTGGCGCCAGACATCGGGGCGGGCCAGGTCGGGGCGCAGGTCATCCATGTAGATGCCGTCCTGGCTCAGCAGTGTCAGCACGTCCTGGCTGGCCTGGATGATCTGCGCGGTCTTGCGGTCCCGCAACGCGCGGCGCAGGGCGGCAAAGCCGACCTCGTCCTCGGCGGTCTCGGGAAAGTTCAGCGCACGGATGAAATCGTCGTTCGAGGGCGGCGCGGCCAGCGCCTCGGCCGGCGTGCCCAGCGCCAGCGAGCCCTGGTCCTCCGCCGGTTCGGCGGCCGCAGCGGCAGGGCGCGGCGCCGGCGCGTGGTCGCGGTCCCGCCGGGTGGTGAAGGTGGCCAGCGCGGTCTCGGCCTTGCGGGTCGAGGCGGCGATCTCGTCCAGCTTCTTGGCGACCGACAGATCGTTGCCCACGGCGCCACGCTGGGCCTGGGCGACATAGGCCTGGCGGATGCCGTCGATGGCGGCCTGCAGGCGGGCGCTCTCCTCGCGGATCACCCGCTGCGCGCGCGCAGCGATGGCGGCGACCCAGATCATCGCCACCGGCATGAAGATGGTCAGCAGCGTGATGAGGAAACCCTGCCCGCCTGCGCCTTGCCCCTCGCCCTCGGGCATCAGCGCGAAGAACAGGAAAGCACCGCCCAGCCAGAGTGCCGACAGCACGATGGCAACCATCTCGATCCCGGTGATCGAGGGGGCCTGCGGACGATCGTAGATCCCCAGTGGCGTCGACTGGGTCTCTTGCTGGGGGCGCTCGGGGGTGGGCATGGCCTGACCCCGCTCAGGTATAGCTGATCTTCAGGACTTCGTACGACCGTTCGCCGCCAGGCGTGCGCACCTCGACCGTATCGCCTTCGTCCTTGCCGATCAGGGCGCGGGCGATGGGCGACTTGATGTTGAGCAGGCCCTTCTCGATGTTGGCCTCGTGCTCGCCGACGATCTGCCAGGTCTTTTCCTCGTCGGTGTCCTCGTCCACCAGCGTCACCTTGGCACCGAACTTGATCGCACCGCTCAGCTTGGCCGGGTCGATCACCTCGGCCAGCGAGATCACGCCCTCGAGTTCCTTGATGCGCCCCTCGATGAAGGACTGCTTTTCGCGCGCCGAATGGTATTCGGCATTCTCCGACAGGTCGCCGTGCTCGCGCGCTTCGGCGATGGCCGCGATGATCGCGGGGCGCTCGACCGATTTCAGCTGCTTGAGCTCGGTCTCGAGCGCAGCATGGCCGGCGGGGGTCATCGGGATCTTTTCCATTGGCCTCGTCCACTACAAAAATCGGCGCCCCGCCGCATGGATGCGCCGGGGCTGCCGCTGGAATCGGATAACAAGAGACGCAATGCGACGTCAAAATGCAAGGGGAGTCGGTGGCAAATCACCGCTGGTGGCTGGCTACCTCCCATTCGATCCCATCGGAATCGTCGAAGTAGAAGCGCCGTCCCGGCTCGTAATCATTGTGGTTCGTCGGGGTGAAACCGGCGGATTTCACGCGGCTTTCCACGCTGTCGATGTCATCGGTGAAGACCGCGATATGGTTCAGCCCGCCGATCGTCGCATAGGAATTGTCGCGCCCCGGCTGCGCATTGCCGGGCGAATAGAGCGCCACATAGGCATCATCGGTGCCGACATGGACGGTGAACCCGTTGTTGAGCGCCGGCCCCTGCCAGCGGATGTGCCAGCCGAAGACATCGCCCAGCCATGCGGCGGTGGCCTTGGGGTCGGAGACGGTGACGTTGGCGTGTTCAAGCCGTGCAGCGGACATGGGATTTCCTTTCCTGATTTCTGATGGCCTCAATGTCCTTCCTCAAGTAAGGTTTAGGTCAAGGCATAAGAAAGGCGCAAAATCATGGGTTTGTCAAAAAACGCCAGGGGGCTTCCCATCGGATGGGTGGCCGAGCGCACAGGACTCAGCGTCTCGGCGATCCGATTCTACGAGGAAGAGGGCCTGGTCAGCCCCGGCCGCGACCGAGGCGGGCGGCGGGTGTTCCAGCGCGCCGACGTGCGCCGGCTCTCCTTCGTGCTTATCGCCCAGCGGCTCGGCTTCGGCCTGGCCGAGATCCGCGCCGCGCTCGACGCGCTGCCCGAGGGGCGGACGCCGACGCGGGACGACTGGACCCGCCTGGCCGAGGGCTTCCGCGCCCGGATCGACGCCCGCATGGCCGGGCTTGCGGCGCTGCGCGACAAGCTCGACGGCTGCATTGGCTGCGGCTGCCTTTCGCTGGACCGCTGCGCCATCTATAACCCGGAAGACACGGCCGCGCGGCTAGGTGAGGGGCCGCGCTATGTGATGGGTGACAGCCCGCGTGCGGCGCGGGATAAGGGCGGGCAGGGACAACCAGAGGGAGAAGGTCTCGATGAGTGACGCGCAGCGGGAGAAGTTCGAACGCTTCCGGGCCATGCATTGGGACAAGGGCGCCTTCCTGATCCCCAACCCATGGGACGCCGGTACAGCGCGGATCCTGACCCAGCTCGGCTTCCAGGCCCTCGCCACCACCAGCGCCGGCTATGCCTTCTCGGTTGGCAAGCGCGATTCCCATGCGGCGCTGACCCGCGCCGAGATCCTCGAAAACGCCCGCCGCATCGTCGAGGCGACGCACTTGCCGGTCTCCGCCGATCTCGAGGACGGCTTCGGGACCGAACCGGCGATCTGCGCCGAGACCATCGAGATGGCCATCGAGACCGGGCTGGTCGGCGGCTCGATCGAGGATGCCACCGGCCACCCCCACGCCCCGATCTACGAGACCGTGCTCGCCGCCGAACGCATCGCCGCCGCGGCGGATGCGACGCGGGGCAAGCCCTTCCTGCTGACCGCGCGGGCCGAGAACTATCTCTGGGGCCGTCACAACCTCGCCGACACCATCGAGCGCCTGCAGGCCTATTCCGAGGCCGGCGCCCATGTGCTCTACGCGCCGGGCCTGTCCGACCTGAACGACATCCGCACGCTCTGCCGCGAGGTCGACAAGCCGGTAAACGTGGTCATGGGCCTCGTCGGCCCTACCTTCACCGTTGCGGACCTTGCCGAGGCCGGGGTCAAGCGCATCAGCGTCGGCGGCTCGCTCGCCCGCGCCGCGCTGGGCGCGATGATGCGCGCCGCCGAAGAGATGCTCGAACACGGCACATTCCGCTATGCAAAGGATGCCGCGCGGCCGGGCACGATCACCGAGATGATGTCGGATATCAAACTGACCGAACGTCGCTAAACCGCCCTTTGCCCGCTTGTAATTGACCACGAGTGACGGCAAAGGGTATGAGCCGCGAAACATTATTGCGCCTCCAGCCACCAGAGGAGCCCGAAATGGCCGAAGTCGAACGCGAAGCAATGGAATACGACGTTGTGATCGTCGGCGCAGGACCAGCGGGCCTGTCCGCCGCGATCCGGCTCAAGCAGCTGGATGCCGATCTGAACGTCGTGGTGCTGGAGAAGGGCTCCGAAGTCGGCGCGCATATCCTCTCGGGCGCAGTGCTCGACCCCTGCGGTCTCGACGCGCTGATCCCCGACTGGAAGGAAAAGGGCGCGCCGCTCAACGTGCCGGTGAAGGAAGACAACTTCTACATGCTGGGCGAGGCGGGCAAGATCCGCATCCCCAACTTCCCGATGCCGCCGCTGATGAACAACCACGGCAACTACATCGTCTCGATGGGCAACGTCTGCCGCTGGATGGCCGAACAGGCCGAGGCGCTGGGCGTCGAGATCTTCCCCGGCATGTCCTGCTCGGAACTCGTCTACGGCGAGAACGGCGAGGTGAAGGGCGTTGTCGCGGGTGAGTTCGGCAAGGAAGCCGATGGCACCATGGGCCCCAACTACGAGCCGGGCATGGAACTGCACGGCAAGTATGTCTTCATCGCCGAGGGCGTGCGCGGCTCGCTCGCCAAGCAGGTCATCGCCAAATACGACCTCTCCAAGGGCCACTGCCCGCAGAAGTTCGGCATCGGCATGAAGGAGATCTGGGAGATCGACCCGGCCAAGCACAAGGAAGGGACCGTCACCCACACCATGGGCTGGCCGCTCGGCGGCAATGCTGGCGGCGGGTCGTTCATCTACCACCTTGAGAACAATCAGGTCTACGTCGGCTTCGTGGTGCACCTGAACTACAAGAACCCCTACCTGTTCCCCTACATGGAATTCCAGCGCTTCAAGCACCACCCGATGGTGGCCGAGCTGCTGAAGGGCGGCAAGCGCGTGGCCTATGGCGCGCGGGCGATCAGCGAGGGCGGCTGGCAGTCGATGCCGAAGATGGTCGCGCCGGGCGTGGCGCTGCTCGGCTGCTCGGTCGGCATGGTCAACGTGCCGCGCATCAAGGGCAACCACAACGCGATGCTCTCGGGCAAGGCGGCGGCCGAAGCGGCCTATGCCGCGATCCAGGCCGGGCGTTCCGCGGACGAGCTGAGCGACTACGAGACCGAAGTGCGCAGCGGCGCGATCGGCCAGGACCTCAAGAAGGTGCGCAACGTCAAGCCGCTCTGGTCGAAATACGGCCTGCTGGCGAGCCTGACGCTCGGCGGCTTCGACATGTGGACCAATACCTTCGGCTTCTCGCTCTTCGGCACCCAGCGCCACGGCAAATCCGATGCGGCGGCTACCGAAGAGGCCAGCAAGCACCAGCCGATCGACTATCCCAAGCCCGACGGCAAGCTGTCCTTCGACCGGCTGACCAACGTCAGCTTCTCGATGACCAACCACGAGGAAAGCCAGCCGCCGCACCTCAAGCTCAAGGACCCGGACGTGCCGGTCACGGTGGACTACGCCAAATATGCCGGCCCGTCCTCGCGCTACTGCCCGGCGGGCGTCTACGAGTTCGTGGAAGAGGAGCCGGGCAAGCCGCGCTTCGTCATCAACTTCCAGAACTGCGTCCACTGCAAGACCTGCGACATCAAGGACCCGGCGCAGAACATCGTCTGGACCACGCCGCAGGGCGGCGACGGACCGAACTACCCCAACATGTGATCCCAGCCGGGCCGGTGGCCGTTTTCCTTCGAGGAAAACGGCCGAAATCCGCCACGGATTTCGGCGCCCCTCTCGGGGCGCATTTCCCGCGTACGCGGCGACAATCAGCCCCTCACGCGGATTTTAGACAAAAAGCACACGTCTCGGCGGCGCCTTCGGGCGCTTGCCATTGCCTGTGGCGGCGCGAGGGCATAGCTTGAAGTCCAGCTTGTCCATCATCCGAGGTATTCGCGTGATCAAGGCATTTTCCAAGGCGGCCGCGCTGGCGGCAGCCCTGTCGGTCGCCCTGCCCCTGCCGCTTCTGGCGCAATCCGCCTCCGGGTCGTATCTGGCCGGGCGACAGGCGCTCTTCCTGAGCGATTTCGACGCCGCCGCGACCTATTATTCCCGCGCGCTGGCGCGTGACCGGGGCAATGCCCAGCTGATGGACAGTGTGGTGCTGGCGCAGCTGGCACTTGGCCAGGTCGACCGGGCGCTGCCGGTGGCCGAGGTGCTCGAGGCGCGCGGCGTGCGCAGCCAGGTCGCCGGCATGGTGATCGTGTCGAACCTGATCGCCGCCAAGGACTACAAGGCGCTTCTGGCCCGCGATCCCGAGACCCAGGGCATCGGCCCGCTGGTCGACGGGCTGGTCAAGGCCTGGGCGCTGCTGGGATCGGGCGACGAGAAGGCGGCAATGGCCGAGTTCGACGCCGTGGCCAGCGGCAACGGCCTGCGCAGCTTTGCCATGTATCACAAGGCGCTCGCCTTGGCGACGACCGGCGATTACGAGGCGGCCGAGGCGATCTTCGTCGAGGGCAACGGCGGCCTCGCGCGGATGAGCCGCCGTGCCGCCATCGCGCGGGCCGAGATCCTGTCGCAGCTCGGCAAGAACGAGATGGCGCTCGAGGTGCTGACCGAGGCCTTCAACACGTCCTACGATCCCGGCCTCACCAGCATCGCCGACAAGCTCGCCGCCGGCGAGACGCTGCCCTTCGACGTGGTCACCTCGGTGACCGAGGGGCTGGCCGAGGTCTTCTTCTCGATCGGCCAGGCGCTGATGGGCGAAAGCTCGGACGACTACGCGCTGGTCTATGCCCGCATCGCCGGCTACCTGCGCCCCGGCCATATCGACGCGCTGCTGCTCAGCGCCGAGCTGCTCGACAACCTCAAGCAGTTCGACCTGGCCGTCGCGACTTACCGCCAGGTGCCCGCCGACAGCCCCGACCACAGCGCCGCCGAACTGGGCCGCGCCGAGGCGCTGCGCCGCTCGGCCAAGCCCGACGCGGCCATCGAGGTGCTGGAACGGCTCAGCCAGGACTATCCGACGCTGCCGCTGGTCTACTCGGCGCTCGGCGACCTCTATCGCCAGCAGGAGAAATACGCCGCCGCGGTCGGTGCCTACGACAAGGCCATCGACTACAGCGAGGAAGGGTCCGCCGGCGAGTGGTTCCTGCTCTATGCCCGCGGCATCAGCCATGAACGGCTGAAGGAATGGGACAGCGCCGAGGCCGACCTGCGCCGCGCGCTCGACCTCAACCCCGACCAGCCGCAGGTGCTCAACTATCTCGGCTATTCGCTGGTCGAACGGCGCGAGAAGCTGGACGAGGCGCTGGGCATGATCGAGCGCGCCGTCGCGGCGCGGCCCGACAGCGGCTACATCGTCGATTCGCTCGGCTGGGTGCAATATCGCATGGGCCGCTATGCCGAGGCGGTGGGGAACATGGAAAAGGCGGTCGAGCTGATGCCGGTCGACCCGGTGGTGAACGATCACCTTGGCGACGTCTTCTGGGCCGTGGGCCGCCACCGCGAAGCGCAGTTCCAGTGGAAGCGCGCGCTCTCCTTCATCAAGCCCGACGACACCGACGGCGAGGCCAACCCCGACCGGATCCGCCGCAAGCTGGAAGTCGGCCTGGACAAGGTCCTCGCCGAGGAAGGCGCGCCGCCGCTCAAGGTCGCGAATGGCGGCAACTGAGCCGGTCCGCGTCTTTGCGCCGGCCAAGGTCAACCTGACGCTGCATGTCACCGGCCGGCGGCCCGACGGCTATCACCTGCTCGATTCGCTGGTCGTCTTCGCCGGGGTGGGCGACGAGATCACCGTGACGCCCTCGGACGAGCTGACCCTGACAATCGACGGGCCGGAAGGCGCGGGGCTTGCGGGCGAGGGCGACAACCTCGTGCTGCGCGCCGCGCGGCTGCTCGGGCCGGGGCGCGGGGCCGAGATCCGGCTGACCAAGCGCCTGCCGGTGGCCTCGGGGATCGGTGGCGGCTCGGCCGATGCGGCGGCGGCGCTGCGCGCGCTGGCGCGGCTGTGGGATCTGCCGCTGCCGGCGCCGGAGGCCGTTCTGGCGCTTGGCGCCGACGTGCCGGCCTGCCTCCTGGGCAAGGCGCTGCGGATGGGTGGCATCGGCGAAGAGCTGGCCCCGGTGCCGACCCTTCCGGCAATGGACATCCTGCTGGTCAACCCGCGCATCGCCGTGCCGACGCCCGAGGTCTTCCGCCGCCTCGAACGGCGCGACAACCCGGCGATGCCGGCGGAACTGCCGGAATGGCGTGATGCCGCCGCCTTCGCGGCCTGGCTCGCGGAACAGCGCAACGATCTCCAGCCCCCGGCCATCGCGGTGGCACCACAGATTGCCGATGTGCTGGCGGCGCTGCGCGCCAGCGATTGCCTTTTCGCCGGCATGTCCGGGTCGGGTGCGACCTGCTTCGCGCTCTACCCGCCGGCCGCGGCGGCGCAGGTCACGGGGCTCGATCCCGCCTGGTGGCGGGCGCAGGGGCCGGTTCTGCCCTGACGGGATCTCAGTTCAGGCGGTCGACCACATAGGTGGCAAGGTCGGCAAGCATGTCGCGCACCGGCAGGTCGGGCAGCGCCTCGAGCGCCGAGCGAGCCTTGCCAGCCCAGACCACCGCATCGCGCCGCGTCGCCTCGAGCGCGCCATGGCGCTGCAACAGGCCCAGAGCGGTTTCCAGGTCGCCCGGCTCCTGCTTGCCCGCGCCGATGGTGCGCTGCCAGAAGGCGCGCTCCTCGGCATCCGCCGCGGCAATCGCCTTGATCACCGGCAGGGTCAGCTTGCCTTCGCGGAAGTCGTCGCCGACGTTCTTGCCGATGGTGCCACTCTCGCCCTGGTAATCCAGCAGGTCGTCGGCAATCTGGAAGGCGATCCCCAGCGCGTCGCCATAGGCGAACAGCGCCCGCTCCTGTTCGTCGCTGGCCGAGGCGATCACCGCCCCCGCCTCGGTCGCCGCCGAGAACAGCGCCGCCGTCTTGCCGCGCACGATCTGGATATAGGTCGCTTCGGTGGTCGCCAGGTCACGGGCCGCGGTCAGCTGCAGCACCTCGCCCTCGGCGATGGTGGCCGAGGCATTGGCGAGGATGTCGAGTACCCGCAACGAGCCGGTCTCGACCATCAGCTGGAACGACCGGGCAAAAAGGTAATCGCCGACCAGCACGCTCGACTGGTTGTCCCACAGCAGGTTCGCAGTGGGCCGCCCGCGCCGCTGCTTGCTCTCGTCGACGACGTCGTCATGCAGCAGGGTGGCGGTGTGGATGAACTCCACCGTGGCGGCCAGCTTGACGTGGTCGCTGCCCTGGTAACCGCAGAGCCGTGCCGCCGCGAGGGTCAGCATGGGCCGCAGGCGCTTGCCGCCGGCCTCGACCAGGTGGGCCGTCACCTCGGGAATGCGCGGGGCATGTTTCGACGCCATCCGCTCGCGGATCAGCGTGTTCACGGCGTTCATATCCTCGGCCAGCAGGGCGGCCAGCCGGTCTTGCGGTTTCTGGGCAGTCACGACGTCCATTCAACTTCCGCTTCGAGGCTCGACAAGCTGCCGGGCCTGACCTTACATCCCCAATCATGAAGGAACTTCTGCGCAGCACAGACCCGACGATCTTCGCCTTTGCCAACGCCCTTCTTCGGGGCGAGGATATAGACTGCTTTGAGATAGACGTAAACATGAGCGTCCTCGAAGGCGGGTTGGGCATACTGCCGCGCCGGCTGATGGTCCGGGGCGACGATTACGACCGCGCGGCGCAGGTGATGCGCGACAACGGCATCGCGGTTTCATCGTGAGTTTCGCGCCCGAGGATCTGTCGCGCGACGCCTTCCTGCGTGGGCGGATGTGGCTCTATCAACCGAAATCCGGCTATCGCTCGGGGCTCGACCCGGTGCTGCTGGCGGCGGCGGCCCCGGTGCTGCCCGGCCAGTCGGTGCTCGACCTCGGCTGCGGCGTGGGGGCCGCGGCGCTCTGCCTGCTGGCGCGGGTGCCGGGGGCGCGGGCGGTGGGGCTCGAGATCCAGCCGGCCTACCACGAACTGGCGTTGCGCAACGCCGCCGAGAACGGTGTCGACTTCCGCCCGGTGCTGGGCGACGTGGCCGATGGCGCGCGGGCGTTGCAGGGCGAGAACTTCGACCACGTCATCGCCAATCCGCCCTACTACCGCGCCGGGGCGCACACACGGGCCAGCGACGCCGGGCGGCAGACCGCCCTGGGCGAGGCGCTGCCGCTTGCCGAATGGATCGCCACCGCCGCGCGCAGGCTCAAGCCGCGCGGGTTCTTCCACATGATCCAGCGCGCCGACCGCCTGCCCGACATGCTCGCCGGCTGCGCCGGACGGCTCGGCGCGCTGGAACTGCTGCCGCTGGCCGCGCGTCCGGGCCGCGCGCCCGAGCTGGTGATCCTGCGCGCGCGCAAGGACGGGCGCGCGCCCTTCCGGCTGCACGCGCCGCTGGTGCTGCATTCCGACGACCGCAGCCTTGGCAACGGCAAGAACTACAGCCCCGCGATTGCCGCCGTGCAGGCCGATGCCGCGCCTCTGCCCTGGCCCGAGGCCTGAAAAGGCACCGTTAAGCGGCAGACCGCCATTGTAACAGTTTGTTGACCACGAGGCGCGCAGTACGCGTGACAGACTCGGGAGGATATGCTCAACTGAAGGGGCAAGTTGTTCAAAGGAGGACCGACATGAGCCTTAGCTCACACCTGGCCGAACTGAAGAAAAAGCACGAACATCTGAGCAACGAGGTAGAACAGGCACAGCGGCATCCCGGCGCGGATCAGCTGGAACTGGCATCCCTGAAGAAGCAGAAACTGAAGCTCAAGGAAGAGATCCAGCGCCTGTCACACTAGGCGCGTCTGAGGCTGGCGCGCGCTGCGATCAGCGCGCCGCCAGTGATCAGCACGGCGGCAATCGCCAGCGTCCATGACGGCGCAGCAAGCCCCGTAAGGACCAGCAACAAGGTGGACAGCAGTGGCGCAGCATAGGAGCTCGTGCCGAGAAGCTGGATATCTCCGCGCTTGACGCCAATGTCCCAGACGTAAAAGGCCAGCCCCACCGGGCCCAGGCCAAGGGCGATTGTCGCTGCCCATCCCATAGGGCCAACCGGCCAGGCCGGCGTCTCGAAGACGAGATGCAGGCCGGTCGACAGGATGGCTGTCGCCACGCAGAAAACGGCGACCGAGGCGGTGGGCACCGCGCCGAAGCGGCGTGACACGACCGAATAGACCGACCAGGTCAACGCGCAGGCCAGCGCCAGGCCATAGCCGGCGGCATATTGCGCCTGGAACCCGGTCGAGCCTCCGGTGATGATCAGCGCCGCGCCGCCAAAGCCCAGCAGCGCGCCCAGCAGATGCGCGGGCCGCAGCCGCTCGCCCGGCAGCAGGCCCGACAGCAGCACGATCAGCAAAGGCCAGAGATAGGCGATCAGCCCGGCCTCGGCGGCGGGCGCAAGGCGCAGCGCCGAGAAGTAGAGCGCGTGATAGCCGAACAGCCCCAGCGTCCCGAAGGCATAGACCGACAGCGGCACGGCGCGCAGCCGACCAAGCCCGCCGCTCGACGCGGCCCAGACCAGACCCACAGCGCCACCTATGGCAAAGCAGATGGCGTTCAGCATCAGCGGCGGCACCGGGGCGGACCCGACCGTGAGCGCGGCGAGCAGAGACCACAACAGGACGGCGCCAAAGCCGATGGCGGTTGCGCGGGAACGGGTCATTTGGCGGGCAGGTCCTCGACAGGAATGATGCGCAGACCTTCGGTCACGCTGGCGGTCTTGGCAATCTCGGCAAGGATCCATTCGCGGAAGGCGCGGATCTGCGGGCGGTTCTCGGTGCCTTCGGCGCAGAGAAAGCGGAACTGCGCCTTGGTCGAGATGGCGATGCCGAAGGGCGCGACGAGCCGGCCCTCGTAAACGTCCTTGATGACCAGCGCGCGCCGTCCCAGCGCAACGCCCATGCCCGCCAGGGCCGCGTCGACGGCATGGTCGCCATGGCTGAACCGCGCGCCCTGCGTCGGAACATGGTCGATCCCGACGGCGCGGAACCACTCGGGCCAGTTGCAGGGTGGATCCAGGAAGTCGATCGACTGGTCGTGGATCAGCGGCGCCTCGCGCAGGCTGTCGGGCGTCGGATAGCGTTCGGCCAGTTCGGGCGTCATCACCGGCGTCAGCCATTCGGTGGCCAGCGGCAGGGCATAGAGACCCAGGTCCGGCCCATAGCCAAAGCGGATCGCCACGTCGATCTGGTCACGGTCGAGATCCATCATCCGCAGGCTCGCCGAAAACCGCAGCTCGATCTCCGGGTGCGCGCGCGCGAACTCGTAGAGCCGCGGCGCCATCCACTTGGCGGTGAAGGCCGGACCGGCGGTGACGGTCAGCGTCGTAGAATCCTGCAACCGCCGCGCCGCCGCCCAGGCGGCGGTCAGGGTGCGGAACCCCTCGGCAGTGCCCGGCGCCAGCGCGCGGCCCTCGTCGGTCAGCTCGACCGCCCGGTTGAGGCGATGAAACAGCGGCCGGCCCAGGTGCTCTTCCAGCGACTTGATCTGGAACGACAGCGCCGCCGGCGTCACGTGCAACTCGTCCGCCGCCTTGGCAAAGGACATGTGCCGTGCCGCCGCCTCGAAGGCGCGCAGGGCGGTCAGGGGCGGCAGTGAGGTGGCCATGATCGATCAAGATTTTCTTGAGTGAACGAGGTGAAAGTCTCGTTTGTCCACGAGGATGTCAATCGAGGATAGTGGCCTTGGGAGAGGATTTCTTGCCCAAGGAGATCGTCATGATCGAGAACCCGACGAATATGGATACCCTCCGCGCGATGAACCGCGCGCACGAGGAACGCGGCAAGGCGATGCGGGCCATGTTGGCCTGGCTGTTCCGTCGCGCTCAGCCCGCCAGGGACGTGACCTGTTCCGCTGCCGCCCCGATCGCCGCAGAATGAGAAAAGGCCGGTTCGCATTGAACCGGCCTTACCCCGAATTCGGATATCAGACGAAGAACTGACCGCCGTTGGCCGAGATGGTCGAGCCGTTGATGAAGCCGGCATCGTCCGAGGCCAGGAAGACCACGCAGCGCGCGATCTCTTCCGGCTCGCCCAGGCGGCCGGCGGGGATCTGCGCGATGATGCCTTCCCGCACCTTCTCAGGCACCGCCATCACCATGTCGGTGGCGATATAGCCCGGGCAGATCGCGTTGGCGGTGATGCCGGCGCGGGCGCCTTCCTGGGCCAGGCTCTTGATGATGCCAAGATCGCCGGCCTTGGTGGCGGCATAGTTCACCTGGGCGAACTGGCCCTTCTGGCCGTTGATCGACGAGATCACGATGACCCGGCCGAACTTGCGGTCACGCATCCCCGGCCAGATCGGATGGACGGTGTTGAACACGCCGGTGAGGTTGGTGTCGATGACCTCGTGCCACTGCTGCGGCGTCATCTTGTGGAAGGGCGCGTCGCGGGTGATGCCGGCATTGGCGACCACCACGTCGATCGGGCCGACCTCGGCCTCGACCTTGGCGATGCCTGCCTTCGAGGCATCGTAGTCGGCCGCGTTCCACTTGTAGGTCTTGATTCCCGTTTCCTCGGTGAACTTGGCGGCGGCTTCGTCATTGCCCGCGTAGGTGGCGGCGACGTTATAGCCCGCGTCCTTGAGCGCCTTGGAAATCGCCGCGCCGATGCCGCGGCTGCCGCCGGTCACGAGTGCCGTTCTGGCCATTGGTCTGTCTCCTCCATTGGGAATTGCTTTGTAACTCTGTTACCTGTCGAGGTGAAGATACGCAATATTGTTGCGTGACGAATTTTTGCCTGGCATCGCCCCGAAAAGGAGCTTTTCGCGCAAATCTTTGGCATTGCATGAAAAAAGGCGCCCGAAGGCGCCTTTCTCAGTGGCTCGCGTTACGGCCGTTCCAGGCACATGGCGACGCCCATGCCGCCGCCGATGCAAAGGGTCGCAAGGCCCTTCTTGGCGCCGCGGCGCTGCATCTCGAACAGCAGGGTGTTGAGGATCCGCGCACCCGACGCACCGATCGGGTGGCCGATGGCAATGGCGCCGCCGTTCACGTTCACGATCGACGGATCCCAGCCCATGTCCTTGTTCACCGCGCAGGCCTGGGCGGCAAAGGCCTCGTTGGCCTCGACCAGGTCCAGGTCCTCGGGCTTCCAGCCGGCCTTGGCCAGCGCCTTGCGGCTGGCATAGATCGGTCCGACCCCCATGATCGACGGGTCGAGACCCGCGGTGGCATAGGAGGCGATGCGGGCCAGCGGGGTGATGCCACGCTTTTCCGCCTCGGCCGCGCTCATCAGCAGCACGCCGGCGGCGCCGTCGTTGATGCCCGAGGCGTTGGCCGCTGTCACCGAGCCGTCCTTGGTGAAGGCCGGGCGCAGCTTGGCCATCGCGTCGATGGTCGCGCCGTGACGGATGTACTCATCGCTGTCCATCACCACGTCGCCCTTGCGGGTCTTGATGGTGAAGGGGATGATCTCGTCCTTGAACTTGCCGGCCTTCTGCGCCGCCTCGGCCTTGTTCTGGCTGGCAACGGCGAACTCGTCTTGCGCCTCGCGGCTGATCTGCCACTGCTGCGCCACGTTCTCGGCGGTCTGGCCCATGTGATAGCCGTTGAAGGCGTCCCACAGGCCGTCACGGATCATCGTGTCGATGTAGGAGACATCGCCCATCTTGTAGCCCTGGCGCAGGTTCTGCGCGTGGGGGCTCATCGACATGTTCTCCTGCCCGCCGGCTGCCACGATCTCGGCATCGCCAAGCTGGATGTGCTGGGCGGCCAGCGCCACGGCGCGCAGGCCCGAACCGCAGACCTGGTTGATGCTCCACGCCGCGCTTTCCTTGGGAAGGCCGGCGTTGATATGGGCCTGGCGGGCCGGGTTCTGGCCCTGTGCCGCGGTCAGAACCTGGCCGAGGATGGTCTCGCTCACCTCGCCCTTGTCGATGCCGGCGCGTTCGACAAGCGCGGACAGAACGGCGGCGCCCAGATCATGTGCCGGAGTGTTGGCGAACGAGCCGCCAAAGCTGCCGACGCCCGTGCGCGCCGCGGATGCAATAACTACGTTGGTCATGTGTCGCAAATTCCTCTGCCAGGGACCAGAAGGCCGTTCTACCTCGCGAGTCGCGGTCGGCTTCTGTTCATCCCATCCGAATGATTAGACGATCGGCGCCCTTGCGGCAACATGCGGGGATGCCGCGGCGTCAGGTGGCTCAGGCCCGCCGGCGCTGCGCCTCCCCCTCCCAGTCCGGGCGGATGGTGGGCGCACCGAAGAGACGGCCCTGCAACCCGTCGACCCCGGTCCGCACCAGGAACTCGGCATCCTCGACCCGTTCGACCGCGGTGGCGATCACCATCATGTCGAACTGCCGCGCCACCGCGACCAGCGCCTGCACCACGGCCTGGTTGTCCGGCGACCGCGCCAGGTCACGCGCGAACTGGGCGTCGATCTTCACCGCGTCGAAGCAGAACTCGCGGAAATGGCCGAAGACCGTGGCCCCGCCGCCGAAATCGTCCAGCGCGAAGGCGATGCCATGCGGTTGCAGGCGGTCCATGAAGTCGATCACCAGCTCGGGCACCGTCATCGCCGAGGCCTCGCTGATCTCCAGCATCAGCCGCTCCCCCAGGGTCGGGTCGCGGGCGAGGTTGCGGTCGAGCACCTTCATCCATGCCTTGTAGCCGATCGAGCGCGCCGACATGTTGATCGAGAGCCGCAGCGCCGGGTGGCGCGCAAGCACCTTCAGCCCGGCGTCGAGCGCGTTGCAGTCGAGCATCCGCCCCAGCTCGCTCGCCTCGATCGCCGGCATGAACTCGCGCGCCGGGATGATCCGGCCGGCGGGGTCGAGTACGCGGATCAGCCCCTCGTGAAACATCGCGCCATGCGGCCGCTGGGCCTGGAAGACCGGCTGGTAGGCAAGCAGCGTCTCGCGGTGGCGGATCGCCTCGGCCACGGTTTCGGGCAGGGCCCGGTCGCGCCCGTGCAGCGCGGCGGCCAGGGGGCTCTCTGCGCCCTCCGGGATAATCGTCCTGGCCCGTCGTTTCAGAATCCGCATGGCACCTCCACCTTGCTCCCGGTGTCGCGCAGAGAGGTGAAAGGGGGCTTAACCTTCGCCTTTTCGCGTGTTTTGCTGAAACTTGTCGAAGACAACCGGGGGCAGGCGATGCAGCGATGCGCATGGGCGGGCGAAGAGCCGATCTACGTCGAATATCACGACACCGAATGGGGCGTGCCCGAATACGACAGCCGCGCGCTTTGGGAAAAGCTGATCCTCGACGGCTTCCAGGCAGGCCTCAGCTGGATCACAATCCTTAAAAAGCGCGACAATTTCCGCGCCGCCTTTGCCGGCTTCGACCCCAACGTCGTCGCCACCTGGGGCGAGGCTGAGGTCGCGCGGCTGCTGGCCGATCCCGGCATCATCCGCCACCGCGGCAAGATCGAGGCGACGATCTCCAACGCGCGCGCCTGGCAGCAGATCGAGGCGGCGGGCGGCTTCGACCGTTTCCTGTGGGACCGGGTCGGCGGCCAGCCGATCCAGAACCGCTGGGCCAGCAAGGCCGAGGTGCCCGCCTTCACCCCGCTCTCCGAGCAGATATCGAAGGACCTCAAGCGCGCGGGCTTCCGTTTCTGCGGGCCGACCATCGTCTATGCCTTCATGCAGGCCGTCGGCATAGTCAACGACCACGTCACCACCTGCCACCGCCACGCCGAGGTGGCGCGGCTGGCGGGCTGACCCGGTCAGACCAGCCGGGGCGTAGGGGCTGCGTGCTCCAGCAGCCGCCCGTCGCAGACGCCCAGAAAGCGCATGGCCGGGTGGGTCTGGGTGAAATAGGCCGCCCTCAGCCGCGAATTCCGCTCCATCACACGCAGGAACCGCGCAGCGATCAAGCGGCCGGGCTCCTGCGAGGCGACCACGGCGATTCGCTTGCAGCGGTTGTTCATGCGGAACAGCCCGCCGATCAGCTCGCAAAGATTGTCGACCACCGCGAGGTCGACCTTGGGCCATTTGATGCAGCTAAGATGTATTATTTCATCCACAGTTCGATGGTATTTGGGGTCGCGCTCCAGCGCATCGATCAGCTCCACGACGTCGCGCGCCTTCGGATAGCCCGCATAGATTATGCGGGCCACGTTGAGGTCCGGAAAGATGTCGTATCGGCAGGTCATTGTGCACCCCCTGGCGACATCCGGCTAAGGGTTGAACTGCTTGACAGCGATACTGACACGATTCCGGTGGACGACCGAATGAAATCTCCGGGAGCGCTGCCTGGGAAGCGATATTGGCATGTCATCAACCGAAAGGCGGACAAAGGCCGTACCCGTTGGGTCCGGTCGCTCGATACTGTGGGCATTCTGAGTTAGTTCCTTGTATTCCGGCTAACGTGCTGAGAAATCTGACACTTAGCCAAGGTAATCGCGCAACGCGGGCGGCGGATTGTCAAGCAGTTCTTCCGTAGGGGCAGGTTCCTCTGCACGCCCCTCGGCGACGAGGATCACCTGTTCGGCGATGCGCCGTGCATCGTTCGGGTCGTGGCTCACCATCAGCAGGGTGGCCTTGGCCTCGCGCGCCAGCGCCGCCACGAGGTCCAGCATCTCGGCCTTCAGGGCCGGGCCGAGGGCCGCGAAGGGCTCGTCCAGCAATAGAAGCGGGCGTTTCTGCACCAGCACGCGGGCCAGCGCGGCACGGCTCTGCTGCCCGCCCGACAGTGCCGCGGGCTTGCGTTCGCCCAGCGTGCGCAGGCCGACCCGCAGCAGGGCGTCCCGCACCCGGTCCTCCTCTGCGACATTGAGCCGCAGGTCCGGTCGGATGCCGAGACCGACGTTCTGCGAAACAGTGAGGTGCGGAAACAGGTTACCGTCCTGAAACAGCATCGCCACCGGGCGCTGGCCTGGCGTGTCATGGGTGATATCGGTGCCGCCCCACAGGATCCGGCCCCGCACCACCGGATGAAATCCGGCAATCGCCCCGAGCAGGGTCGACTTGCCGGCGCCCGAAGGGCCGATGACGGCAACGCTTGCGCCGGGTTCGACGCCCAAGTCGGCATCAAGGAAGAAGCCGCCATTATCGACGCGGATATTATCAAGGCGCAGCATGGCGGCCCCCACGATCGCACAGCCAGAAGGCGGTGACGGAAAGGATCAGGAGCAGCAGTGCCGCGCCCGAGGCCGCCTCCATACGGTATGCGGCCATCAGGCGGTAGATCTGAAGTGGCAGGGTGGCGGTTTCGGGGTCGGCGAAGAGCGCGATCACCCCGAGGTCGCCCATCGAGAGCGCCGCCGCCAGCCCGGCGGCAAAGCCGATCTGCGGCCGCATCCGGGGCAGCAGGACCAGCCGGAAAAAGCCCCAGGCCCCCATGTTCAGCGTCGCGGCAAGGCGGGCGTGGCGGTCGACCTCCTCGCGCGCCTTCGGGGTCAGGATCCGCAGCGCGAAGGGCAGTGCCATCAGCGCATTGACCAGTGCCGTGACCGGAAGCGCCAGCGCGAAGGGGCTGGCGACGGGGTTGATGAGCAGGAACAGCCCGGCCCCCAGCACCAGCGGCGAGACCGCCAGCCCCAGCAGACCCGCCTGTTCGACCAGCGGCATCCGCGCGGCGGCCAGCGCGATCGGCAGGGCGAGGCAGAGCAGCAGGATGGTACTCACCGCGGCCACGAAAACAGAGACTAGACAAGCCATGTAGACCTGTTCCGGCAGATGCAGCAGCCCCGGCAGCCCGGCGGCGGCGATGGCCGCCAGCGGCGCCAGAAGGAACAGCGCGGCGGCCAGGATCAACCCCGCGTCCAGCGCCCGCAACCCCGGCGTCCGCGCATCCCAGCGCTGCACCACCCGGTCGAGCCCCGCGCCGAAACCGCCCCGCGCCGAAACGCCAAGCGCCAGCGTGGCGGCGGCGAGCGTCAGGACAATCTGCACCAGCGCAAGCAGCGCCGACCGCCCGAGGTCGAAGTCGAAGCGGAAGGCCTGGTAGATCGCCAGTTCGATGGTGGTCGCCTTCGGCCCGCCGCCCAGCGTCAGCGCCACGGCAAAGCTGGTCAGGCAGATCGCGAAGATCAGCGCGGCTACCCCCGGTGCGGTGCGCGCCAGCATGGGCCGCTCCAGCAGCCGCCAGATCTCGCGGGGGCCGGCGCCCAGCTGGGCGGCCAGGCGAAAGCGTTCGGCGGGGATCTCCTGCCAGCCCTGCAGGATCAGCCGGGTTGCCAGCGGCAGGTTGAAGAAAACATGGGCCAGCACAACGCCGTGCAGCCCGTAGATGCTGACCGGCGGCAGGCCCGCCAGCCCCAGCAGCGCGTTCAGCCAGCCGCCCCGCCCGAAGACGGTCAGCAGGCCCAGCACCGCGACGATCACCGGCAGGATGAAAGGCGCGCCCAGCAGGGTGATGAGCAGCCCCCGCCCCGGAAAGCTGCGCCGCGCCAGCGCGCGGGCCACGGGAATGGCCAATGCGACACTGAACAGGGCGGAAAGCGCCGCCTGAAGCACGGTAAAGCGGATCGCCGACCAGTCCTGCGCCCCCAGCCCCGCGCCCGTCTCGGCGCGCAGTGCGACCGCGACCAGCGCGGCCAGCATCACCGCGGCGACCAGCGCCGCCGCGGCAAGGCCGGGCCAGGTCCTTACTGGCTGAGCGCCGAAAGCCATTCGGCCAGCGCGGTGTCACGCACCGCCTCTGCCTCCGCCTCGGGGATCAGCAGCGAGTTGCGCGGCTCTACCAGGTCGTTGAACCCCTCGGGCAGGCCGCCCTCGGGCATCACCGCCGGATACATCCAGTTGGTGGTCGGGATCACTGACTGGAAGGCATCGGTGGTGATGAACTGCAGGAACTGCTGGGCCAGTTCGGGCTGCTTGCTCGACGCCAGCCGCGCGGCCACCTCGATCTGCATGTAATGCCCCTCGTCAAAGGCCGCCGCCTCCTTGGTCGTGTCGCTCTCGGCGATGACGTGGTAGGCCGGCGAGGTGGTGTAGGAGAGCACCATGTCGGCCTCGCCCTCCAGGAACAGCCCATAGGCCTCGGACCAGCCCTTGGTCACGGTGACGATATTGTCGGCCAGATCCTTCCAGACCTGTTCCGCCTGGTCGCCATAGGCCGCCTTGACCCAGAGCAGCAGGCCCAGGCCGGGGGTCGAGGACCGCGGGTCCTGGATGATGATCTTGAGGTCGGACCGCGCCAGTTCCAGGAAGTCCTGCGGCACATGCTCCAGCTTGGTGTTGTGGACAAAGGCGAAATAGCCCCAGTCATAGGGTACGAAGGTGTCGTCGCTCCATTCGATCGGCAGCGCGTAGTCCGCCTCGACCCCGCTCGGCGCAAAGAGGTTGGTGGCGCGGGCGGCGGCGGTCAGGTTGGTGTCGAGCCCGAGCACCACGTCCGCCCCGGTGCGCTCGCCCTCCAGCCGGATCCGCGCCATCAGCGCCGCGCCATCGCCGGCGGTGACGAACTTCAGGTCGCAGCCGCAGGTCGCCTCGAAGGCCTTCTCGATCTGCGGGCCCGGCCCCCAGTCCGAGACGAAGCTGTCATAGGTGTAAACGGTCAGTTCCGGTGTCTGGGCGAATGCGCCCGTGGCACAGAGAACTCCCGCAGCAAATGTCAGATGTTTCATGGCATCCTCTTTGGTGCGGCTTTGGGCAAGGGTGGATGATGTCCATGACCTTCCCTCCGCCAGTGCTAACTGGTTCAGGTTCGACGGGTCTGCTTTTGGCATCTCAGCCCTTCCGGGCACCCCGAGGTATGGATGGATATAAAGCGCGCGCGCCACGCGGGCAAGCGCGTCAGCCGTAGAGGCCGGGCACCAGCCCCTCGGCCGCCGCCTTCAGCGCTTCGGGCGAGGTGCCCGGCGGCAGGGCCGGGCCGTAATGGATGTCATAGCGCCCGCCCAGCTTCTCCAGCAGCTCGGCGGCATAGCGCAGCGAGGCGACCATCGCGCCGATATTGTCGTCGCCCCCGCCAAGCGCCTGCGCGGCGCTGCGCAGCCGGTAGTAATAGCGCGAGTTGCGCGCATCCGGCGCCGCCGGGATCACCGGTGCCCCCGTCAGCTCCGAGATCCGCGTCGCGCCGCTGCGCCAGGCCGGTTCGACCAGCTGCCCGTTGCGCCTGTGCGGCACCCGGCCCGAGCCGAAGATCAGCAGCGCCCCGCCCTGGCCCAGATGCGCTTGCATCGCGGTAAACACCGGCTTGGTCGAAATCGCCCGGTTCTCGCGGTCGATGCGCACCGGGACGATCATGTCGGGCCCCAGAAAGGCCGCCGCCTCCTGGTTGGCCACGACCCTGAGGTCGCGCCGGACCGCCCCCAGTGCGGCGGCATGGGCAACAAAGTCGAACATCCCCGTCGGATGGGTCGAGGCGATCACCACCGGGCCTGTCGGCGGCACATGCTCCAGCCCGTGCGGCAAGATGGTCGTGCCGCCGTCGAGGCCCAGGACCGTGGTGACCAGCTCGTCCTTCGCCACCTCGGCCAGCCGCGACAGCAGCGCCTCGCTCTCGCGCAGGGCGAAGAACGGCTTGCCGAAGAGCAGCCGGCTCGCACCATCGGCGGCGCCGATGGCTCCGCGCAACAGGCCCAGCCGCAGCTTCGCGTCGCCCGCCAGGTGCAGGCGCGCGCGCAGAACGTCGTCCATGTGCCGCTCGTGGCTGGCGATCATCGCTGGCTCCTCCTGACGGCCACAATAGCACGGTGCCGCCCGCGGGTGTGGTCATGTATTCCATACCGCGAATGCGTTAACCTTTTGCGGAGCTGTCATCCGGCAATCCCATCTTGTTTGCGGCGCGCACCCTGACTACACCGTGCCGAAAGGAGCCCGCCCCATGTCAACCAACAGCTTCGGCCATCTGTTCCGCGTCACCACCTGGGGCGAAAGCCACGGGCCGGCCATCGGCGCAACCGTGGACGGCTGCCCGCCGGGCGTGGCCATCGACGAGGCCTTCATCCAGCAGTGGCTCGACAAGCGCAAACCGGGCCAGTCCAAGTTCACCACGCAGCGGCGCGAGGCGGATGAGGTCAGGATCCTCTCGGGGGTCTTCGAGGGGCAGACCACGGGGATGCCGGTGCAGCTGCTGATCGAGAATACCGACCAGCGGTCCAAGGACTATTCCGAGATCGCCGAAAAGTTCCGCCCCGGCCATGCCGACATCACCTATTGGCAGAAATACGGCATCCGCGACTATCGCGGCGGCGGGCGCTCCTCGGCGCGCGAGACGGCGAGCCGCGTCGCGGCCGGCGGCCTGGCCCGCGCGGCAATCGCCGCGCTGGTGCCGGGGGTCGAGATCACCGGCTACATGACCCGCGTCGGCATCCACGAGATCGACCGCACCCGCTTCGACGCCGCCGAGATCGGCAACAACCCCTTCTGGTGTCCCGATGCCCAGATGGCCGCGACCTGGGCCGACTACCTCGACGGGCTGCGCAAGTCGGGCAACTCGGTCGGCGCTGTGGTCGAAGTGGTGGCGAAGGGCGTGCCCGCCGGCCTCGGCGCGCCGGTCTACGGCAAGCTCGACACCGACCTGGCGGCGGCGATGATGAGCATCAACGCGGTCAAGGGCGTCGAGATCGGCGAGGGTATGGCCGCGGCCATGCTCACCGGCGAAGAGAACGCCGACGAGATCTTCATGGGCAACGACGGCCAGCCGGTCTATTCGTCCAATCACGCCGGCGGCATCCTCGGCGGCATCTCGACCGGGCAGGAGCTGGTGGTGCGCTTTGCCGTCAAGCCGACCTCGTCGATCCTCAAGCCGCGCCAGACCATCACCAAGTCGGGCGAGGCGGCCGAGATCATCACCAAGGGCCGCCACGACCCCTGCGTCGGCATCCGCGCGGTGCCGGTGGGCGAGGCGATGATGGCCTGCGTGATCCTCGACCACCTGCTGCTGCACCGTGGCCAGGTCGGCGAGAACCGCGGCAGGATCGGCTGACTTCTTGGCGGCGATCCTCTCGATCACCTTCCCGATCTACGCCGCCATCGCGCTGGGCTATGTCATCGTGGCGCGCGGCATGTTCAGCCGCGCCGACATGCGGGTGCTCGGGCAATATGTGGTCAACATCGCCATGCCGGCGCTGCTGTTCCGCGCCATCGTCGCGCGGCCGCTGACCGAGATCGCCGACCCCGGCTACATCCTCACGATCCTCGTGGGCGCGCTTGTCACCATCGCGCTCTCCTTCGCCTGGTTCACCCTGACCGCCCCCGACAAGGCGCGCCGCGCGGTGGCGGTGATGGGCACGGTCTGCCCGAACTCGGGCTTCGTCGGCTATCCGGTGATGCTCCTGGTGCTGCCCGACCTCGCCGGGCTGGTGCTGGCGCTGAACATGCTGGTCGAGAATGTCATCGTGATCCCGATCTGCCTGATCCTGCTGGACCTGACCCGCCCGCGCGACGAGGTGCATGTCGCCGCCGTGATCGGCCGCATCCTGCGCGACCTGCTCAAGCGGCCAATGATCCTCGCCATCCTCGCCGGTCTGGCCGCCTCGGCGATGGAGCTGACCCTGCCGGTGCCGGTCGACCGCTTCCTGCAGATGGTGGCCAATGCCTCGGCGGCGCTGGCACTGCTGGTGATCGGCGGCTCGCTGGTCGGGCTGCCGATGCATGGCAACCGGGTGATGGCGCTGCAGATCGCGGCGGGCAAGCTGCTGCTGCATCCGGCGGTTGTGGTCGGCGTCATCCTGGCGCTGGGCGCGCTGGCGCCGGGGCTGCTGTCACCCGACATGGCCCGCGCGGCAATCCTGACGGCGGCGGTGCCCATGTTCGGCATCTACGCGGTGCTGGCGCAGGAACGCGGGCTGGAAGGCGCCGCCGCGCTGGCCCAGCTCGCGGCCACCTCGGGCGCCTTCGTCACGCTGAGCCTGGCGCTCTACTGGCTCACCTGACCGCGCCGAAATCCTGCGAGGATTTCGGCCTGTTTTCCCGACGAGGAAAACCCCGCCGGTCCCGAATTCCTCGCAGGAATTCGGACGTTTTCCGCGACGGAAAACGCCCCCTCACCCCGTGAACAGACCCGCATATTCCTCGCGCAGAGCCTTCTTCTGCACCTTGCCCATGGTGTTCCTCGGCAGCTCGTCCACCAGGATCACCCGCTTGGGCTGCTTGAACTTCGCCAGCACGCCCGACAGCGCGCCCGAGATCGTCTCGGCCTCCAGTCCCGGCGCGCTCGGCACCACCACGGCCACCACAGCCTCGCCGAAATCGGGATGCGGCACCCCGATCACCGCGCTTTCCAGCACGCCGGGCATCTCGTCGATCAGGCTCTCCAGCTCCTTCGGGTAGACGTTGAAGCCGCCGGTGATCACCAGGTCCTTCTGCCGCCCGACGATGATGTAATAGCCATCCGCAGCCTGCCGCGCGAGGTCGCCGGTGATGAACCAGCCATCCGGGCGCAGCTCTTCCGCGGTCTTCTCCGGCATCTGCCAATAGCCCTGGAAGACGTTGGGCCCGCGCACCTCCAGCACCCCGATCTCGCCCGGCGCAACCTCGGCGCCGTTCTCCATGATGCGCACCTCGACGCCGGGCAGGGCAAAGCCCACGGTCCCGGCGCGGCGTTCGCCGTCATAGGGGTTCGAGGTGCTCATGTTGGTCTCGGTCATCCCGTAGCGTTCCAGGATGCGGTGCCCGGTGCGCGCCTCCCACTGCTCGTGGGTGTCCACCAGCAGCGGCGCCGAACCGGAGACGAAGAGCCGCATGTTGGCGGCGCGCTCGCGGGTCAGGCGGTCATCGGCCAGCAGGCGAGTATAGAAGGTCGGCACCCCCATCAGCGCGGTGGCCTCGGGCATCGCCTCCACGATCGCATCCGGGTCGAAACCGGCCAGGAAAACCACCTGGCAGCCGGCCAGCAGCGCGATATTGGTGGCGACGAACAGCCCGTGGGTGTGGAAGATCGGCAGCGCGTGGATCAGCACGTCCTCCTCCGTAAACCGCCAGTGGTCGCGCAACACCTGCGAGTTCGACGCGAGGTTGGCATGGCTCAGCATCGCCCCCTTCGACCGCCCGGTGGTGCCCGAGGTATAGAGGATCGCCGCCAGATCGCCCGAATCCCTCTGCACAGGGTCGAATCCGCCCTGCGCATCGGCCAGCTCGCGCAGGCTGCCCCGGCCCGCCGCATCCAGCGTCATCACCCGCGCCGCGCCGGCGATCGCTTCGGTCTCGGCCAGCCGCTTGGGGTCGCAGACCACCACGCGCGGGGTCGCATCGCCGATGAAATAGCCGATCTCGGCAGCGGTATAGGCGGTGTTCAGCGGCAGGAAGATTCCGCCGGCCATCACCGTCCCGAGGTAGAGCTGGATCGCCTCGATGGTCTTGCCCACCTGCACCGCCACCCGGTCACCGGGCACGACACCCAGCGCGACCAGCGCCGCCGCCATCCGCTCGGCCCCGGCAAACAACGCGCCGAAGCTCACCGTTTCGCCGCCGGGCAGGCGGGCAAAGGTGTCGCCGTCACGCCCGGCGCTGGCCGCGCGCAAAGCATGGATCAGGTGGTTTTGGTCATACATCGCGGCCCCTCCGGAAGAACGCCCCTATCTGCCCGGCGGCACGGTAAAAAATCAACCCGTGCCGTTGATCTTTCCGACGCAGCAGAGCAGGGTCCGCGCAATGCCTGATACCCTCACTCCCCACCGCCCCGGCCTTGCCATCGCGCTGAAGCTCAGCGCGGTCGCGCTGCTGACCTGCATGTTCGCCATGGTCAAGGCGGCCACCGCCGAAGTGCCGCCCGGCGAGGCGGTCTTCTTCCGCTCGCTCTTCGCGATCCCGGTGATCCTTCTGTGGCTGGTAAAGCGGGGAGAATTGCGCAGCGGGCTGGTCACCCACAACATCCGCGGCCACTTCCTGCGCGGCGCGCTCGGCACGGCGGCAATGGGGCTCAACTTCGGCGCGGTCTCGATCCTGCCGCTGCCCGAGGTCACCGCCATCGGCTATGCCATGCCGATCTTCACCCTGATCCTCTCGGCGCTGATGCTGGGCGAGCGCATCCGCCTGATCCGGATCTCGGCGGTGGTGCTGGGGCTGGTCGGCGTGCTCATCATGCTCTGGCCGCGCATCGCCGGCGGCGGCCCCTCGGAAGAGGGGGCGACCCTCGGCGCGATGCTGGCGCTGGGGTCGGCGCTGATGGGGGCCATGGTGCAGATCCACATCCGCCAGCTGGTGCAGACCGAGCATCCGGCGGCGGTGGTCTTCTACTTCTCGGTCTCGGCCAGCCTGCTGGCCCTGCTGACGGTGCCCTTCGGCTGGGTCATGCCCTCGGGAGAGATGCTGGCGCTGCTCGTCGGCGCGGGGTTGATCGGCGGGGTGGGGCAGGCGCTAATGACCTCATCCTATCGCTACGGGCCGGCGTCGATGCTGGCCTCCTACGATTACAGCTCGATGATCTTCGCCATCATCCTCGGGTATTTCTGGTTCTCCGAGCTGCCGACGCTGGTGATGCTCTCAGGTGCGGCGCTGGTGATCCTGGGCAACGTGGTGGTGATCCTGCGCGAACGCCAGCTGGGGATCGAACGCCAGCGCGCCCGCGCAGCGGGTCAGCCGAAGACCTGAAACAGGCTCTGCAAAGGGGGAATTGCAACATGAGTGACGATCACAAGACCAAGATGCAGGCCGTTCAGGCCGACAAGGCCGCCCGCAAGGCCGAGCTGCGCGACCCCGAGCGCGGGCTGGTGCTGGTGCACACCGGCAAGGGCAAGGGCAAGACCTCCTCGGCCTTCGGCGTGCTGGCCCGCGCGCTGGGCTGGAAGCAGTCGGTCGGCGTGGTGCAGTTCATCAAGGGCAAGTGGGTCACGGGCGAACGGCGCTTCTTCGAGGATCTGGGCGTGGCCTGGCACTCGATGGGCGAAGGCTTCACCTGGGACACGCAGGACCGCGCGCGCGACATCGCCGCGGCGCAGGCCGCCTTCGCCAAGGCGCGCGAGATGATGGAAAGCGGCGACTTCGACCTCGTCGTGCTCGACGAAATCAACATCGCCATGCGCTACGACTATCTCTCGGTGACCGAGGTACTGGCCGGCCTCGACGCCCGGCACAAGCGCACCGCGGTGATCCTGACCGGGCGCGACGCCAAGCCCGAGATCTGCGACTATGCCGACCTCGTCACCGAGATGACCGAGATCAAGCACCCGATCAAGGCCGGCATAAAGGCGCAGCGCGGGATCGACTTCTGAGGTCTCGAAAGCTCTGGCGCGCTCCGCCGCACCGTGGGAAGTAGCCCACATGACACGGCGCGCGGCACACCGGCTGACATGGAGACAGGCCCTTGGCTGGGTCGTGGGCCTGCATGTCCTGCTGGCCGCGCTCTTCGCGCCCGGCGTCATGCCGGCCTTCGCCTCGGGCGGCGCCGAGCTGGTGATCTGCACGGCCTATGGCCCGCAGGTTCTCACCACCGACCCCGACGGCGCGCCCGATGACAGCGCGGCCGCCTTCTGCGACTGGGCGCTGGTCCACGGCGCGGCCGCACTGCTCGGCGACCTGCCGGCGCCAGAGGCGCGCCCCGTTACCTTCGCCGCCGCCGAACCCGCGCCCGCCCGCCGCGCGCTGGTCCCCCGGCGCGATGCCTCCTCTCCCGGCGCGCGCGGTCCGCCCGGCCATCTCTGAGCTCTAAACCCCCATTTAGACCCTGTTCAGAGGACGACCCAATGGTCTCTATCAACGCGTCCGGCGCGCCGGATCAGGCCGCGCGCGGCCAAAGCTTCTATTTCGCGGCATGGCGCTGGCATTTCTATGCCGGTCTCTATGTCATCCCCTTCCTGCTCATGCTCGCCACCACCGGCCTGATCATGCTCTGGACCAGCGCACTCTCCGGTCGCGACGGCGAATGGGTCGCGGTGGCGCCCCTGGGCGCGCCGCAGGCGGTCTCGGTCCAGGCCGAGGCCGCGCTGGCTGCGGTCCCCGGCGGCGCGCTGGTGCAATACATCGCCCCCCGCGCGCCCGACCTCGCCGCGATCTTCCGCGTCGATGCCGAGGGCGCGGCGCATATGGTCGCCGTCGACCCCTACCGCGCCGAGGTGCTGGCGACATTCTCCCGCCGCGCCGGCCTCTACGACCTCGCCAACGAGATCCACGGCACCCTGCTGCTCGGCGTAACCGGCGACCGGATGATCGAGATCGCCGCCTCGCTGGCGATGGTCCTGCTCGCCACCGGCCTCTACCTCTGGTGGCCGCGCGAACCACGTGTGGGCAAGGCAAGAGGCCGCGCCCTGTGGAAACGCCTGCATGCCACGGTCGGCGCCTGGACCGCCCTGCTGCTCGCGGTCTTCCTGGTCTCGGGCCTGTCCTGGGCCGGCATCTGGGGCGAGAAGTTCGTCCAGGCCTGGAGCAGCTTCCCGGCCGAGAAATGGGACAATGTGCCCTTGTCAGACTCTGTTCACGCCGGCATGAACCACGGCGCGGCCAAGGAGGTGCCCTGGGCGCTGGAACAGACCCCGATGCCCGCCTCCGGCTCGCAGGCCGGTGCGAAGGGCCTGCCCGAGGGCGCGCCGATTACCCTCGACACGGTGGTCGCCTTCGCCCGCTCCATCGGGTTCGACGGCCGCTTCCAACTCAACCTGCCGTCGGGCGATGCCGGCGTCTGGACCCTCTCGCGCGACTCGATGAGCAATGACAGCGCCGATCCCACCAGCGACCACACCCTGCATCTCGACCGTTTCACCGGCCATGTCCTGGCCGACGTGCGCTTTGCCGATTACTCGGTCTGGGGCAAGGGCATGGCGGTGGGCGTCGCCTTCCACGAGGGCGACCTCGGCGCGTGGAATGTGGCTCTGAACACGCTCTTCTGCCTCTCGGTGATCTTCCTCTGCCTCAGCGGCGTGGTCATGTGGTGGCTGCGCCGCCCCGCCGGGACCCTGCGGCTGGCCGCGCCGCCGCTGCCGCGTGACATGCCGCGCTGGCCCGCCGCGGCGCTGGTCGGCCTGGCCGTCGCGCTGGCCTTCCCCCTGGCCGGGGTGACGCTGCTGGCGGTGCTGGCCTTCGACCAGCTGGTGGTCGCGCGCCTTCCGGCGCTGCGCCGCGCGCTGTCCTGAAAACAGACGCGCCGGCGCTTTCCGCACCGGCGCGTCCTTGTCCCGAAGGTGGGGTCAGATCGAGGCCGTCACCGGGTCGAGCGTCACCGACCACAGCTCGGCATTGCCGCGGTCCATCAGGCGCACCTTCATCTGCTGCGTGGCGCCGTCGATATCGACCAGCCCGAAGAACTGCAGGCCAGCCGAGGGCGGCAGGTTGGCCTGTCCGGCCTCCGGCGCCTTGATGAACTTCAGCTCGGGTCCGAAGGTCGGGTCAAGGTCGTTCGGGCCGAAGGTACCGGCATGCAGCGGGCCCGAGACAAATTCCCAGAACGGCTCGAAATCCTGGAACTTCGCCTTGTTAGGGTCGTAGTAATGCGCGGCGGTATAGTGGACGTCGGCGGTCAGCCAGACCGTGTTCAGGATCCGTGCCGACTTGATGAAGCGCAGCAGTTCCGCGATCTCGATCTCGCGGCCGCCCGGCGCGCCGGTGCCACGGTCGGCCACCCCTTCGATCTTTTCGCCATCCGGCACCACCAGCCCCAGCGGCATGTCCGAGGCGATCACCTTCCAGGTCGCCTTCGACTGCGCCAGCTCGCGCTTGAGCCAGGCCACCTGTTCCGCGCCGAGGATGCGCGCGGCATCCGAAAGCTCCGACTGCGGGGTGTCGGTATTGGCGCCGCGATAGCTGCGCATGTCGAGGAAGAAGATGTCGAGCATCGGCCCATAGGCGATCTTGCGATATACCCGGCCCGGCTCCGCCGGGGTATAGCGGATCGGCGTCATCTCGTGGAAGGCGCGGCCCGCGCGGGCGGCCAGCAGACCGACGTTCTTCTCGGTATAGCGGTCGTCGGCGCTCAGATCCTTCGAGGCCGACCAGTTGTTGACCACCTCATGGTCGTCCCACTGGAAGAAGGTCGGGCAGACCGCGTTCAGCGCGCGCACATGCTCGTCCATCATGTTGTATTTCCACTGGCCGCGGTATTCGTCCAGCGTCTCGGCAACCTTGCGCTTCTCGTCGATCAGCACGGCGTTCTTCCAGATCAGCTGGCCGTCCTTCTCGACCGTGTCCTTCATCGGGCCGTCGGCATAGATCGTATCGCCCGAATGCAGGAAGAAGTCGGGGCGATGCTGCGCCATGGTGGCATAGGTGCGCATCCCCTCGTCGTCGATGCCCCAGCCCTGGCCGGCGGTGTCGCCCGACCAGGCGAAGCGGATGTCACGGCGCGACATCGGCGCGGTGCGGAACTGGCCGACCAGCGGCTCGGAGACGGCGTTGATGTCCGACAGGTCGGCGGCGGTGAAGCGGTAAAAGATGTCCTGGTCCGAGGGCAGCCCCTCGATCAGGCGCTTGACCGCGAAATCGCTGTCCGGCAGCGCGTCGAGCGCGGCCAGCTTGCGGGCGTCGGCAAAGCTCTCGGTGGTCGAGACTTCCATCATCACGCGGGCCGGGCGGTCGGTGCGGGTCCAGATCATGCCCGAGGTGGTGTCGACATCGCCCGACTGCACGCCGTGGGTGAAGACCGGCCGGGCCGAGGCGCGGCTGAGGCTGGGCATGGCGAGGCTGGCCGCGAATGCTGTGCCGCCGGCCAGGATGGCGCGGCGCGTGGGGCGGAGAAGTTTGGTCATCTGGCAGATCCCTGTGCTGGCCCGGAGAGCGGGCAGGAGTGAACAGGGGCCTTCAACCGCAGTTATGTGAAATCTGCGGTTCGTTTCGGTAACGGCAGCGCGAAGTTTTGGTGACGGCGTTCAGCCCGCAACAGGCTCTGCGAAACTGCTTAGGGCCTGTTTCAGTGCGGTGATCTTGCGGCGCAGCTCGATCACCTCGGGGATCGACAACCCCGAGGCCTCCAGCACGCAGCGCGTGATGCGCTCTGAATCCGCCTGCAGGGCGCGGCCCTTCTCGGTCAGCGACACCAGCACCATCCGCTCGTCCTCGCGCGAGCGGGTGCGGGTGATGAGCCCCGCCTCCTCCATCCGCTTGAGCAGGGGGGTCAGCGTGTTCGACTCCAGTTCCAGCGTCGCGCCCAGCTGCCGCAGGTTCTGGCCGTCCTCGGCCCAGAGCGCCACCAGCACCAGGTACTGCGGATAAGTCAGCCCCAGCGGCGCCAGCAGCGGGCGGTAGAGATGCGTCATCGCATGGCTCGCCGAGTAGAGCGAGAAGCAGAGCATGTCGGAGATTTGCATGGGCTGGGTCATGGCGGAAATATAGATCGCGCACGACTTGATCGCAAGGGATTGAAACCGGTCCCGACTCGGGCTATGTGATCGCTCACGATTGAATCGCGCACGATCTAATTGGAGGTCAAAATGACAATCACCCCAGTCTACACCACCGCCGCCACTGCCACCGGGGGCCGAGACGGCCGGTCGAAAACCCATGACGGTTCGCTCGACGTCAAGCTCGGCGTGCCAGTCGAGATGGGCGGCAAGGGCGAGGGCAACAACCCCGAACAGCTCTTCGCCGCCGGCTATGCCGCCTGCTACCTCGGCGCGATGAAATTCGCGACCACGCAGGACAAGTCGCTGGCCAAGGTGCCCGCCGACACCACCGTGACCGCCAAGGTCGGCATCGGCCCGCGTTCCGACAAGGGTTTCGGCATCAAGGTCGATATCGAAGTGACCATGCCCGGCCTCGACAAGGCCGAGGTTCAGAAGATCGCCGACGCCGGGCACGAGATCTGCCCCTATTCGAACGCCATCAAGGGCAATGTCGCGGTGACGACCTCGGTCGCCTGACGCTCAGCGCGGGATATAGGCACCCAGCTTGGTGTCGACCCACAGCCGCAGACCGTCGACCGCCGCGACATAGCTCTCCAGCGCGGGGGCCGCGGCGGGAACGGACTCGGCGAACTGGTCGGCCTGGGTATAGGCCACCACAAGGACCACGGCGAGCAGCAGCACCAGGGCAAAGCCACGCGCAAAACCGCGACGCTTCGGAGGCTGCTCGACCGGGAACCCCACCGCCGATTGCTGCGGCGGCGGCGTGGCCTCGGCCTTGTCCCCGGCGTTCAGCGTCGAGCTGATCTCTTCCACGTCCGGCAGCAGGCGGCTGCGCGGCCGTTCATGCGCAACGGGTGTTTCGCCCCGGCGGCGGGCCATGCGCTCGCGCGCCTCGCGGGCATTGGCGGCCGGGTCCGAGGGCGGCAGAGAGTCGAGCCCGAGGTCGCCCTGGCTTTCCAGCGTCGTGCTTTCGCGCGCGCGCAGGCGGCTCTCGTGCTCGGCCTCCTCGCGCAGGATATCGGCAACGCCGGGGTCCATCTGGCGCGGACGCGGCTGCGGCGGTTGCTGCTCGGCGCGCGGCTGCGGCCGGGTCGGTTGCGGCCGGGTCGGTTGCGGCGGCGGAGCGGGCGGGGCGATCACCTCGGGTTCGGGATCCTGCGCAAAGTCGGGATGCGTCTGGAACCAGGTGTCACCGCAGTTCGAGCATTGCACATCCCGCCCCTCGGTCGGGATCACTTCGTCGGGTACCTCGTACTGCGCTCCGCAGTTCGGGCAAGTAATCCGCATCGATTGCTCCTGCTACTAATATCTGCCTGCGCGAAATTTTTCCGCACACCTTAAGCAAATGCGCGCCGCGCGCCTAGTGACAATTGCCCGTTCGCTTAACCGAAGAAAGCGCCGTTGCAAATGCGCGTTGAACCGGCCGGCGATCTTGGGCAAAAGGTCGGCGAAAGCAGGTGCAGGCGTGATCACTCTCGAAAATGTGGGCTACAGCTACGGCGGCGGCGATCTGCTGAGCGACGTCAGCGTCAAGCTGAGCCCGGGCTCGTTCCATTTCCTGACCGGGCCCTCCGGCTCGGGCAAGACCACGCTGCTCAAGCTCTGCTATGGCGCGCTGTTGCCGACGCGGGGCCGGGCGACGCTGTTCAACACCGACCTGCGCGCGCTCGACCGCGACCAGAT
Source organism: Seohaeicola zhoushanensis (assembly GCF_014656415.1). Lineage (GTDB taxonomy): Bacteria > Pseudomonadota > Alphaproteobacteria > Rhodobacterales > Rhodobacteraceae > Seohaeicola_A > Seohaeicola_A zhoushanensis. The sequence goes on from NZ_BNCJ01000001.1 coordinate 757,553, forward strand.
GGCGCTGATGCGCCGCCGCATCGGGGTGGTGCACCAGGACTGCCGCTTTCTCGACCACCTGCCCCTGGCCGACAACATCGCCCTGCCGCTCACCGTCTCAGGCCACAACCTTGCCGACGAGGCCGGAAACCTGACCGAGCTGATGCAATGGGTCGGCCTGGCCGGCCGTTTCGACGCGCTGCCGCCAGAGCTTTCGGGCGGCGAACGCCAGCGCGCTGCGCTGGCCCGCGCGGTCATCATGTCGCCCGACGTCATCATCGCCGACGAGCCCACCGGCAACGTCGACTGGGAAATGTCGCAGCGCCTGCTGCACCTGCTGATCGAGCTCAACCGCATGGGCAGGGCGGTGCTGATCGCCACCCACGACCTCGCGCTGATCCGCGCCGCCAAGAGCCAGGTGCAGGCGCGGGTGCTGCGCATCTCCAACCACAAGCTGCAACTGGCGGGGGCTGACCTGTGAACGCGGGGCGTATCCGGAACCTGCTGCTGGGCGATCCGCAGGCCGCCCGCGTGGTGCCGCCCTCGGGCTTCACCGCGCATCTCACGCTGTTTGCCGCCGGCGCGATGGCCTTCCTGGCCGTCTTCGCCCTGGCGCTCTCGACCGCCTCGGGCCGTCTGGCCGACCGCTGGGCCGAGGAACTGGCCCGCAGCGCCACGCTGCGCATCAACGCCCCGGCCGACCAGCGCACCGAGCAGACCAAAGCCGCGCTGGCGATCCTCCAGCAGACCCCCGGCGTCGCCAGCGCCCGCGCGCTCAGCATGGAGGAGCAGGCCGCCCTGCTCGCGCCCTGGTTCGGCGCCGATCTCCCGCTCGAGTCGCTGCCGGTGCCGCAGCTGATCGAGGTGATCGAGGACGACACCGGCTATGACGCCGCCGGCCTGCGCCTGCGGCTCTCGGCCGAGGTGCCCGGCGCGGTGCTCGACGATCACGGTCGCTGGCGCCGCCCGCTGGTCGATGCCGCCAACAGCCTGCGCCGGCTGGCGCTGATCTCGGTTCTGCTGATCGGCGGCGCGACGGCGGCGATGATCACGCTCGCCGCCAATGCCGCGCTGGCCGCCAACCAGCAGGTGATCGAGGTGCTGCGCCTTGTCGGTGCGCGCGACGGCTATATCGCCCAGGCCTTCGTGCGCCGCTTTACCCTGCGCGCGCTCATCGGGGCCGGCGTCGGCGTTGCGACGGGCATGATTGGCGTGGCATTGTTGCCCGAAGCGTCGGACGAGGGCGGCTTCCTCACCGGGCTCGGCTTCCAGGGCGCGGGCTGGCTGCTGCCGCTGGTGATCCCGCCCCTCGGCGCACTGGTGGCTTTCGCCGCCACCCTGTTCGCGGCGCGGCGCCGCCTTGGAGAGTTGAGCTGATGGCCTATGCAATCCAGTGGATCCGGTCGCTGATCTTCATCGTCATGATCTATTTCGCGATGCTGGTGCTGGGGCTGGTCTTCGCCCCCTTCGCACTCTTCACGCGCGAAGCGGCCTTCATGGCCTGCAACAGCTTCTGCGCCTTCACCCGCTGGACCGCCCGCTGGATGGTGGGCCTGCGCACCGAGGTCCGCGGCCCGATCCCCACCGGCGAGGTGATCATCGCCGCCAAGCACCAGTCGTTCCTCGACATCCTGCTGATCTTTCAGGCGGTGCCCCGCGCCAAGTTCATCATGAAGCGCGAGCTGCTCTGGACCCCTATCATCGGCCTCTACGCCAAGCGCGTTGGCTGCGTGCCGGTCGACCGAAACAAGCGCGGCTCGGCCATCGCCAAGATGGTCAAGGACGTCGCCGCCGAATTCGCCGATCCGGGCCAGTTGGTGATCTATCCCCAGGGCACGCGGGTCGCGCCCGGCGTTTCCAAGCCCTACAAGGTCGGCACCGCGATCCTCTACAAGGAACTCGGCGAAACCTGCCACCCGGCGGCGACCAACGTGGGCCTGTTCTGGCCGCGCAAGGGCATCCTGCGCAAGCCGGGCCTCGCCGTGGTCGAATTCCTCGACCCGATCCCGCCGGGGCTCGACAAGGACACTTTCATGTCGCGGCTGGAGTCGGATATCGAGACGCGGTCAAATGCATTGATGCGCGAGGCGGGTTATGAGCACAAAGACTGATTTCATCGAAGACATTGCGACGCTCGAGTCGCATTACGGCACCCCGCCCGAAGCGGCGATAAAGAAAGTGGCGCGGCGCATGACGCCGGCCTACCGCGACTGGATCATGGCCTCGCGGCTCTGCATGCTGACCACCGTCGGCCCCGATGGCACCGACGGCAGCCCGCGCGGCGACGATGGCCCGGTGGTGCTGGAACTCGACCCCGGCACGCTGGCCATGCCCGACTGGCACGGCAACAACCGCATCGACTCGCTGCGCAACATCGTCAACGACGGCCGCGTCTCGCTGATGTTCATGGTGCCGGGCTCGGCCAACGTGATCCGCGTCAACGGCACCGCCAAGGTGACCGCCGACGAAGCAATGCGCCAGCGTTTCGAGAAGAAGGGCAGGCTGCCGATCACCGTGATCGTCATCTCCATCGACGAGATCTACGGCCAATGCGCCCGCGCCCTCATGCGCGCCGGCACCTGGGGCGAGCAGAGCGCGCCCGAGGACCTGCCTTCCGTGGGCCGGATCCTGTCCGAGTTGACCGAAGGCGGCATCGACGGCGAAGCCTACGACCAGGCCTGGCCCGGACGCGCCGCCGCCACGATGTGGTGATCAGGCCGCTGCGATCCGCGCCCAGGCGCGGTCCAGCAGGTCATCCGGGATATCCAGGCCCAGCCGGCCGCGCACAAGCGCGCTGAAGGCGGCATGGTCGGCCAGATCCTCGCGGGTCTGGCCCTGCGGCCCGGTCAGCGTCACGGTTCGGTCGAAAACGCCGATGCGCGTGTCGCCGTCATGGCCGGCCAGCATGAGGTGGTTGGGAAAGACGGTCATCGGCCAGTTGGCGCAAAGCCAGTTCGCCGCCGCAAGTTCGGTCTCGCCGACCCAGGCATCGTCGAAACCGTAAAGCGAAGTCCACTCCCCGCCGGTCCGCCGCTCCACCACCTTTTCGCCGCTGACCGGGTCTTCGGTGATGCGGTAAAGACCGTTCGGCGCCTTCTGTTCGCCGTCCCGGTCGATCTCCAGCGGGACCAGCGGCGTATGCCCGCCAAAACCCGCATCGGCCAGGTAGCGGATGCCGCCCAGCGTCACCTGCAAGGCCAGGTGCGACCGCGCGCCGCCCTGTGCCGCGCCGTTCCGCACGCGCCCCAGCGCGCGGCGGACATCATAGCCAAGCGCGACCAGCGCCGCGCCGAACAGGCCGTTCAGTTCGAAGCAATAGCCGCCCCGCCGCCGCGTGACGGTCTTGTCGAAGATCGCCGGACCCGAGAGGTCCGGCGTCGTGCCCAGGAAGGGATCGAAGGTCTCGAAGGGAATGGCCCGCATCTGCGCCTCCTGCAGCGCGGCCAGCGCGGCAGGAGAAGGCGCCGCGCGGACGGCGCCCGTGCGGGCCAGCCACCCCCCGAGGTCGAAGCCTTCCATCAGCTGTGGATCGGGCCGTCGCCGCAGGCCAGCGCCGCCTCGCGCACGGCTTCCGAGAAGGTCGGGTGCGCGTGGCAGGTCAGCGCCACGTCCTCGGCCGAGGCGCCGAACTCCATCGCCACGCAGATCTCGTGGATCAGGTCGCCCGCGCCGGGCCCGATGATGTGGCAGCCCAGAACCCGGTCGGTTTCCTTGTCGGCCAGCAGCTTGACGAAGCCCTCGCCCTGGAACACCGCCTTGGCCCGCGCATTGCCCATGAACGAGAACTTGCCCACCTTGTAGGCAACGCCCGCCGCCTTCAGCGAATCCTCGGTCGCGCCCACGGTCGCCACCTCGGGTGTGGTGTAGATCACGCCGGGGATAACGCCATAGTTGACGTGGCCATGCTTGCCGGCGACCTGCTCGGCCACCGCCATGCCCTCGTCCTCGGCCTTGTGGGCCAGCATCGGCCCCTCGATCACGTCACCGATGGCGTAGATGCCCTTGACGCTGGTCTGCCAGTCCTTGCCAACGGCGATCTGGCCGCGCTTGGTCATCTCGATGCCCAGGGCGTCGAGGCCGAGGCCCTGCGTGTAGGGCTTGCGCCCGGTGGCGACGAGGACGGTTTCGGCCTCGAGCACATGCTCGCTGTCGTCCTTCTTCAGCTTGTAGGTCACCTTGGCCTTGCCGCGGTTCACCTCGGTCTTCTGCACCGCCGCGCCCATGACGAAGTTCAGGCCCTGCTTCTTGAGGATCCGCTGGAAGGTCTTCTGCACCTCGCCATCCATGCCCGGCGTGATCGCGTCGAGATATTCGACCACCGTCACCTCGGCGCCGAGACGGGCATAGACGCTGCCCAGCTCCAGCCCGATCACGCCCGCGCCGATCACCACCATCGACTTCGGCACCTTCGCCAGCGCCAGCGCGCCGGTCGAGGTCACGACGGTCTTCTCGTCGACCTCGACCCCCGGCAACGAGGCCGGTTCCGAGCCCGAGGCGATGATGATCGCCTTGGCTTCATGCACCTCCTCGCCGACCTTGACCTTGCCGGCCGCGGGGATCGAGGCCCAGCCCTTGATCCAGTCGACCTTGTTCTTCTTGAACAGGAACTCGATGCCCTTGGTATTGGTGCCGATGGTCTCGTCCTTGTAGGCCAGCATCTGCGGCCAGTCGACGCTGGGCGCCTTGCCCTTGAGGCCCATGGCGGCAAAGTTGTGCTCGGCCTCGTGCAGCATGTGGCTGGCGTGCAGCAGTGCCTTCGACGGAATGCAGCCGACGTTCAGGCAGGTGCCGCCCAGCGTCTCGCGCCCTTCCACGCAGGCGGTCTTCAGCCCCAGCTGCGCGCAGCGGATCGCGCAGACATAGCCGCCGGGGCCGGCGCCGATGATGATCACGTCATAGTTTGCCATGGGTCATAGTCCTCTGATTGGCCGGGGAGGGGGGCGCTGCCCCCCGCCGCCCTGCGGGCGACTCCCCCCGGAGGTATTTGGAAAGAGAAGAAGCATCAGGTCAGCGCCGCCAGCAGCATCAGCACCGTCGCCGCGAGGCCGACACTCCAGACGACGGAGCGCCAGGGCGAGAGCGCGAACAGATAGGCCGGAACGTAGAGCAGCCGCGCTACGAGGTAAACCCAGGCGCAGGCGGCGGTGAAGGCGGTGGACTGGCCGCCGAGCGTGACGACCACGACGGCGATGGTGAAGAGCACCAGCCCCTCGAAATGGTTGCTGAGCGCGCGCTGCGCCCGGCCTGCAAAGCCGGTGAGCTGGCGCGGTTCGTCCCTCGGGCCGAGGGCATAGCGGCTGCCGACCTGGCGGTTGGCGAGCACCGAGTAGAGGAGGAACTGCGCGACCTGCAGCAGGCCGGCGAGGGCGAGAACGGTCACTTCGGGGGTCATCGCGCCCCCTGCCGGGATTGGCCGGGCGTGGCGCGGCCCGTCGGGGCCGGTGAAGATTGTCTGTGTGCCACGCCCATGCCGGTCTCACATCGCCGCGATGTAGAGGTAGAGCGTGGCGAGGAAGGCCACGACCCAGACCAGCGTGCGCACCCAGGGCACGCCCGCCGCGTAGACCACCACATAGGCGATCCGGGCCAGCAGGAAGACCTGCGCGGCCAGCAGGGTCGAGGCCGAGAAGCCGCCCTTGGCCTGCAGGATCAGCACCGCCGGCGCAAACAGCGCCAGCGCGATCACCGAGTTGTGCTGCGCCCGGTCCAGCCGGCCGGCCATGCCGGGCAGCTGGTCCATCCCCTCGCGGTTGCCGGCCAGCGGGACCAACCCGACCTGGCCTGCGGCGGCGAGAACCTGGATCAGAATCGTCACGATCACAACAAGCCCGTAGAGGGCGAGAATGGACAGTTCACTGGACATCGCTTGTGTCTCCCACTGTTGCGAGTGGGGCCAGCATAGCACGATGGCGCGCAGCGCGACGCGGGGCGGAAAAATCCGCGCGGGAGGGTGGATTGCAGGACACGGGCGCGCCCTCAGGCCGTCCGCAGGAAACGCGCCGAAACGCCATGGCCAAGCGCGGCCTCCTTGTCGAGCCAGGCCTGCGCGCGGTCGCGGTCATTGACCTCGAACAGGCAGGTGACGGCGTTCGGATCGTCGGCGCCGCGCCACATCTGGAGCAGGGTCAGCCCGGCGGTGCCGCGGTCCTCGGTATCGGCGTCGAAGGCCGATTTCCAGGTGGCGAAGTCGGGGGCCGTTGTCTCGGTGAGCAGGTGCATGGTGATCTCCGGACCAGGGGGCGGTGCGCGGCAGGCGCGCACCCTACAGCGGATGTAGGGTGCAGCCCGCCGCGCGCCATCCTCAGAGATCCATCAGCAGCCGGCGCGGATCCTCCAGCGCTTCCTTGACCCGCACCAGGAAGGTCACGGCGCCCTTGCCGTCGACGATGCGGTGATCGTAGCTGAGCGCGAGATACATCATCGGGCGGATGACGATCTGGCCGTTCACCACGACCGGGCGGTCCTGGATCTTGTGCATCCCGAGGATACCGGACTGCGGCGGGTTCAGGATCGGCGAGGACATCAGCGAGCCGTAGACGCCACCGTTCGAGATGGTGAAGGTACCGCCCTGCATCTCGGCCATCGAGAGCTTGCCGTCGCGGGCGCGCAGGCCCTTCTCGGCGATCGCTTTCTCGATCTCGGCAAAGCCCATCTTGTCGGCGTCGCGGATCACCGGAACGACGAGGCCGGTGGGCGTGCCGGTGGCGATGCCCATGTGCACGAAGTTCTTGTAGACGATGTCGGTGCCGTCGATCTCGGCGTTGACCTCGGGAACCTCCTTCAGCGCGTGGCAGCAGGCCTTGGTGAAGAAGGACATGAAGCCCATGCGGACGCCGTGCTTCTTCTCGAACAGGTCCTTGTATTCGTTGCGCAGGTCCATGATCGCCTTCATGTCCACCTCGTTGTAGGTGGTCAGCATGGCAGCGGTGTTCTGCGCATCCTTCAGGCGGCGGGCGATGGTCTGGCGCAGGCGGGTCATCTTGACCCGCTCCTCGCGCGCGGCGTCATCCGCCGGCACCGGGGCGCGCGGGATCGCCGGGGCCTCGGCCGCCGGGGCGGGGGCCGACTTGGCCGCCGCGATGGCGCTTTGCACGTCGCTCTTCATGATGCGCCCGTCGCGGCCGGTGCCGGTGACCTGGTCGGCACTCATGCCGGCCTCGGCCATGGCCTTCTTGGCCGAGGGCGCGTCCTCGACGGCCTTCTTCGCCGCCGGGGCCTCGGCCGCCGGGGCCGCTGCCGGGGCAGAGGCAGTCGCGCCCGCCTCGCCCGAGATCACGGCGAGCTTGCCGCTGGCCTGCACCGTCGCGCCTTCGGCGGCGACGATCTCGACCAGTACGCCGGCGGCCGGGCTCGGCACTTCGACGCTGACCTTGTCGGTTTCCAGCTCGCAGAGCATCTCGTCCTGCGCGACGGTGTCGCCGACCTTCTTGAACCAGGTCGAGACGGTGGCCTCGGTGACCGATTCACCCAGCGTCGGCACCATCACGTCGACCTTGCCGCCCGCGCCCTTGGCGGCGGGTTTCTCGGCGGCCTTGGGCGCCTCGGCCTTGGGTGCCGGGGCATCGCCCGCGGCGGCGATGGTGGCCAGCAGCGCGTTGACGCCGACGGTGTCGCCTTCCTTGGCGACGATCTCGCCCATCACGCCGGCGGCGGGGCTCGGCACCTCGACGGTCACCTTGTCGGTTTCCAGCTCGCAGAGCATCTCATCGACCGCGACGGCATCGCCCGGTTTCTTGAACCAGGTGGCCACGGTGGCTTCGGTAACGGATTCGCCCAGGGTCGGGACGCGGACTTCGGTGGTCATTGGATCAGTTTCCTTCGATGGTCAGCGCCTCGTCGACGAGCGCTTCCTGCTGTGCCTTGTGCTGGCTGGCGAGACCGGTTGCCGGGCTGGCCGAGGCGCCGCGTCCGACATAGCGCGGCCGCTGGTGCTTGGCCCCGATGCGCTGCAGCACCCATTCGATGTTCGGTTCGATGAAGCTCCAGGCGCCCTGGTTCTTGGGCTCTTCCTGGCACCAGAGCATCTCTGCCCCCTTGAAGCGTTCCAGCTCCTTGACCAGCGAGATCGCCGGGAAGGGATAGAACTGCTCGATCCGGAGCAGGTAGACGTCGTCGATGCCGCGCCTGTCGCGCTCTTCCAGCAGGTCGAAGTAGACCTTGCCCGAGCACATCACCACGCGCCGGATCTTGGCGTCGGGCTTCAGCTTGGTGTCCGAATTGCCCCTTTCGGCATCGTCCCACAGCACGCGGTGGAAGCTCGACCCCTTGGTGAAATCCTCGGCGGTCGAGATCGCCAGCCGGTGGCGCAGCAGCGACTTGGGCGTCATCAGGATCAGCGGCTTGCGGAAGCTGCGGTGGATCTGGCGGCGCAGGATGTGGAAGTAGTTCGCCGGCGTGGTGCAGTTGGCGACGATCCAGTTGTCCTGGCCGCACATCTGCAGGAACCGCTCCAGGCGGGCCGAGCTGTGCTCGGGGCCCTGGCCCTCGAAGCCGTGCGGCAGCAGGCAGACGAGGCCCGACATCCGCAGCCACTTGCTCTCGCCCGACGAGATGAACTGGTCGAACATGATCTGCGCGCCGTTGGCGAAGTCGCCGAACTGGGCTTCCCACATCACCAGCGCGTTCGGTTCGGCCAGCGAATAGCCGTATTCGAACCCGAGCACTGCGTATTCCGAGAGCATCGAGTCGATGACCTCGTATTGCGACTGGCCGGCGCGGATGTGGTTCAGCGGGTAATAGCGTTCCTCGGTGTCCTGGTTGATGAAGGCCGAGTGGCGCTGGCTGAAGGTGCCGCGCGTCGCGTCCTGGCCGGCAAGGCGGACCGGGTAGCCCTCGGTCAGCAGCGAGCCGAAGGCCAGCGCCTCGCCGGTGGCCCAGTCAAAGCCCTTGCCCGAGGAGAACATCTCCTTCTTGGTCTCCAGCAGCCGCTCCACCGTCTTGTGCAACGGGAAGCCCTCGGGACCACGGGTCAGCGCCTGGCCGATTTCCTTCAGCGTCTTCTTGGTGATCGCCGTCTCGCCGCGGACGTATTCCTCCTGGTTGCGGTCCAGGTGCGACCAGCGCCCGTCCAGCCAGTCGGCCTTGTTCGGGCGATAGTCCTTGGCGGCCTCGAATTCCTCGTTGAGGCGGGCCTGGAAGGCCGCCTTCATGTCCTCGATCTCGCCCTCGGGGATCAGCCCGTCCTTCACCAGCCGGTCGGTATAGAGGCTGAGCGTCGTCTTGTGGGTCTTGATCCGCTTGTACATGATCGGGTTGGTGAACATCGGCTCGTCGCCTTCGTTGTGACCGAAGCGGCGATAGCAGAAGATGTCGATGACCACGTCCTTGTGGAACTTCTGGCGGAACTCGGTGGCGACCTTGGCAGCGTGCACCACGGCCTCGGGGTCATCCCCGTTGACGTGGAAGATCGGCGCCTCGACCATCAGGGCGATATCCGTCGGATAGGGCGAGGTGCGCGAGAAGTGCGGCGCCGTGGTGAAGCCGATCTGGTTGTTGACGATGATATGCATCGTCCCGCCGGTGCGGTGGCCCTTGATGCCCGAGAGCTGGAAGCCCTCGGCCACAACGCCCTGGCCTGCAAAGGCCGCGTCGCCGTGCAGCAGCACCGGCAGCACCTTGGTGCGGTCGCTGTCCGACAGCTGGTCCTGCTTGGCGCGGACCTTGCCCAGCACCACCGGGTTCACGGCTTCCAGGTGGCTCGGGTTGGCGGTCAGCGACAGGTGCACCGTGTTGCCGTCGAAGGTCCGGTCCGAGGAGGCGCCGAGATGGTATTTCACGTCGCCCGACCCGTCGACATCCTCGGGCTTGAAGCTGCCGCCCTGGAATTCGTTGAAGATCGCGCGGTAGGGCTTGCCCATCACGTTGGCCAGAACCGACAGGCGGCCGCGGTGCGGCATCCCGATGACGATGTCCTGGATCCCCAGCGCGCCACCGCGCTTGATGATCTGCTCCATCGCCGGGATCAGCGCCTCGCCGCCGTCGAGACCGAACCGCTTGGTGCCCATGAACTTGACGTGGCAGAACTTCTCGAAGCCCTCGGCCTCGACCATCTTGTTCAGGATCGCCTTTCGGCCCTCGCGGGTGAAGGTGATCTCCTTGTCAAAGCCCTCGATCCGCTCCTTCAGCCAGCCGGCCTGCTCGGGGTCCGAGATGTGCATGTATTGCAGCGCGAAGGTGCCGCAGTAGGTCCGCTTCACGATCTCGACGATCTGCCGCATCGAGGCAACCTGCAGCCCCAGCACGTTGTCGATGAAGATCGGCCGGTCCATGTCGGCCTCGGTAAAGCCGTAGGATTTCGGGTCCAGCTCCGGGTGCGGGGTCTGGTCGCGCATCCCCAGCGGGTCGAGGTCGGCCACCAGGTGGCCGCGGATGCGATAGGCGCGGATCAGCATGAGCGCCCGCACGGAATCGAGCACCGCGCGCTGGATCTGCTTGTCCGACAGGGCGGCGCCGGTCTCGGCGGCCTTGGCGGCGATCTTCTTGCCCGCGGCCTTGGCCTCGGCCGGCGCGGGCCATTCCCCGGTCAGCGCGGCGGTGATGTCGTCGTTCGGCACCGGCGGCCAGTCCGGGCGTGCCCAGGACGGGCCCTGCGCCTCGGCCTTCACGTCCAGCTCGGCATCGCCCAGGGCACGGAAGAACTCGGCCCAGGCCGCGTCCACCGCATTGGGGTCGCCGGCATATTGGGCGTAGAGCTGTTCGAGATACTCGGCGTTCGCCCCCTGCATGAAGGAGGAGGCATGGAACTGCGCGTTGTTTTGCTCGGTCATGGCGTGGTTTCCCCTCTGAATGGGTCGCCGGTTGGATTAGTTGATTGGTATCGGACAGCCGCACCCGCGGCCCGAGACGGAAAAGCCGGCCTCGAATGGCCGACGCCCCGCCGTGTCCCGGCGGGGTTTCGCAGTCCTCGGACCTGACGTGGCGCGTTCTGCCATCTTCATGTTCCGTGCCCCAGCCCTGTACGGGGCCTGTCCGGGGCCTTGCGGGTTCTGTCCCGGGGCAGGCCCCGGGACGGGATCACTTGCCGATCGCCTTCAGCACGGCCTCGCCGAGGCCCGCCGGGCTGTCGGCGACGACGATACCAGCCGACTTCATGGCTTCGATCTTGCTCTCGGCATCGCCCTTGCCACCGGCGACGATGGCGCCAGCGTGGCCCATGCGGCGGCCCGGAGGGGCGGTGCGGCCGGCGATGAAACCGGCGGTCGGCTTCCAGCGGCCGCGCTTCTTCTCGTCGGCCAGGAACTGTGCGGCTTCCTCTTCGGCGGAACCGCCGATCTCGCCGATCATGATGATCGACTGGGTCTCGGGGTCGGCGAGGAACATTTCCAGCACGTCGATGTGCTCGGTGCCCTTGATCGGGTCGCCACCGATGCCGACGGCCGAGGACTGGCCCAGCCCGCTGTCCGAGGTCTGCTTGACGGCCTCGTAGGTCAGCGTCCCCGAGCGCGAGACGACGCCCACCGAGCCACGCTTGTGGATGTGGCCCGGCATGATGCCGATCTTGCAGGCGCCGGGGGTGATGACACCGGGGCAGTTCGGCCCGATCAGGCGCGACTTGGAATTGATGAGCGCGCGCTTGACTTTCATCATGTCGAGCACCGGAATGCCCTCGGTGATGCAGACGATCAGCTCCATCTCGGCGTCGATCGCTTCCATGATCGAATCGGCCGCGAACGGCGGCGGCACGTAGATCACGGTGGCATTGGCCTCGGTCACATGCTTGGCCTCGTGGACCGAGTTGAAGACCGGCAGGTCGAGGTGGGTGGTGCCACCCTTGCCCGGCGTCACGCCGCCGACCATCTTGGTGCCATAGGCGATGGCCTGTTCGGTGTGGAAGGTGCCCTGCGAGCCGGTGATGCCCTGGCAGATGACCTTGGTGTTTTCGTTGACGAGTACGGCCATTCGGGGCCTCCTTCGGTGGGGCGGGTTTCCCCCGCCATTATGTCCGGGAAAGGCGGGGTGAACCCCGCCCTACGCATTCAGCCCTTGACCGCCTTGACGATCTTCTGCGCGCCATCGGCGAGGTTGTCGGCGGCGATCACGTTCAGGCCCGAGGTCGCGATGATCTCCTTGCCCTTCTCGACGTTGGTGCCTTCCAGGCGCACCACCAGCGGCACCTTCAGGCCGACTTCCTTGACCGCGGCGATCACGCCCTCGGCGATGACGTCGCAGCGCATGATGCCGCCGAAGATGTTGACCAGGATGCCCTTCACGTTCGGATCGCTCGTGATGATCTTGAACGCCTCTGTCACCTTCTCCTTGGTGGCGCCGCCGCCGACGTCGAGGAAGTTGGCGGGTTCCGCGCCGTAGAGCTTGATGATGTCCATCGTCGCCATGGCCAGGCCCGCACCGTTCACCATGCAGCCGATCTCGCCGTCGAGCGCGATGTAGTTCAGGTCGAACTTCGACGCCGCCAGTTCCTTCGGGTCTTCCTCGGTGGTGTCGCGCAGCTCGGCGATATCGGCGTGGCGATACATCGCGTTGCCGTCAAAGCCCATCTTCGCGTCGAGGCACTTGAGGTCGCCGCCATCGGTCACGATCAGCGGGTTGATCTCGAGCATCTCCATGTCCTTGTCGAGGAACAGCTTGTAGAGCGTGCCCATCAGCGCGACGCACTGCTTGACCTGCTTGCCGTCGAGGCCCAGCGAGAAGGCGATGCGGCGGCCGTGGAACGGCTGGTAGCCGGTGGCCGGGTCGACCGAGAAGGACAGGATCTTCTCGGGGGTCGAATGCGCGACATCCTCGATGTCCATGCCGCCCTCGGTCGAGGCGACGAAGGAGACGCGGCTGGTCTGCCGGTCGACGAGCAGGGCGAGGTAGAGCTCGCGCTCGATCCCCGAGCCATCCTCGATGTAGATGCGGTTGACCTGCTTGCCGGCCGGGCCGGTCTGCTTGGTTACCAGGGTGCGGCCGAGCATCTTCTTGGCCTCTTCGGCCGCTTCTTCCACCGACTTGGCCAGGCGCACGCCGCCCTTCTCGCCGGCATCGGCTTCCTTGAAGGTGCCCTTGCCGCGTCCGCCGGCATGGATCTGCGCCTTGACCACCCAGAGCGGTCCGTCAAGCTCGCCCGCCGCGGTCTTGGCGTCTTCGGCCTTCAGAACCACGCGGCCGTCCGAGACCGGAGCCCCGTAGCTGCGCAGAAGCGCTTTCGCCTGGTATTCGTGGATGTTCATGAATCTGGTCCCGTCGCAGTTGCGTTCGCATGGCCTATACCGACCCGCTTGCTTCGGCGTTAATGCAAAAAAATTCGCAAGTCAGGCATTGCGAACAAAAAAACGCACTTTGTGATCACACGTCGAAATGTGTGATCACAAAGCTCCGAAATTGGCGGAATTGCGCCGGATCAGTTGAGCAGAAGCACGTAGAGCATCGATTCGCCGCGCATCATCCGGGTGAATTCGCGCCAGTTGAACGGGCTAAGCCGCTCGCCCCGCTCGGCATAGGGCAGCAGGTCCTTGCCCTGCGCCCAGCCGATCAGGTCCACCGGGATCGGCTCCTCCAGCAGCTTCTTCAGGTTGAGCCCGGCCCCGCTCTTGAGCCGCCAGTAGGGGATCAGCTTGCGCCCCTCGAGCATGTCCTCGGCATCCGCCAGGATCGCCTGCCAGGCCTTCGCCACCTGTTCCGGCAGCGCCACGCCCAAGGCCGAGGTCTGCCGCGCGTTCGGGATCCACTCGGCATCGTTGTCGGTTTCGGCGTCCAGCCGGGCCCAGAACTGGCGGTTGAACCGGATCGTCGCCAGCGCGTGCTCGCGTGCCGCGCGGGTATGCGCCGGATCGGGCTGCTGGCGTAGCGCCAGCAGCAGCGCCGCCGCCGCATCGACCTCGTCCTCGAACATGAAGGCCAGCGCATTGGTCGGCGGCGCATCGCCCGCCACCTCGTTCATCGCGGCGGTGGCCGCGCCCACCTCGGCAATCGCCTGCGACGGCGGATAGGCCAGCACCAGCTCGGCGATGGCCGAGAGCATGTGTGTATAGGCCTGCAGCCAGGCCGCGTCGGCGGTGTCGAACCGGATCGTCGGCGGCACCGTTTCCCCGGACGAGCGGAAGCGGCGCGGCAGCACCGTGCCGGCGGCGATCTCGATCACGCCTTCGCCCTTGTCGCGCGCGCCGTTCATGTTCACGTCGAACCAGAGGTCGGCCAGGTTCACCCGCAGCGCAACCTCGTCGGCATCCGCGATCCCGTCCAGCGGCGCCTCGGCCTCGGCCATGCGGGCCAGAAGGTCGGTGGCCATGACCTCGACGAACTTCGGATCGAACGGCTCGGGGTTCGGGTTCTCGGCCACCGGCAGGCGCAGCACCGGCAGGTCCATCGTGCGGCCCGACATGCCCATCCGCCAGCGCAGCTGCAACGTCGCCTCGATCGCCCGCAGGAACCGCACCCCACCCAGGGCGAAACGCTCGGTCGGGGTCGGGGCGGGCAGGGCGGCCAGCTCTCCCTCGACCGCGCTCAGACCCTGCGCAGCGATCCTGGCCGAGACATCCTCCTGCGCCGCGGCCCATCCGGGCACCAGCAGGGCGATCACACAAAGCAGACGCGTCATGACAAATCCTCCCGGAAACGAAAAAGGGCGCCCCGCGAGGGACGCCCCGAAATCCTAGCCGGTTTTCCCGGCCCGGTCATCGCCTCATGCGAGCGAGGGGTCGATGCCCTTGCAGGCCTCGACCAGGCCCTTCACCGCGTTGACCGAGTGATCGAACATCGCCTGCTCGTCCTTGGTCAGCTTGATGTCGATGACCTTCTCGATGCCACCGGCGCCGATCACGGTCGGCACGCCGACATACATGCCTTTCAGGCCGAGCGCGCCGTCGACATAGGCCGCGCAGGGCAGGACGCGCTTCTGGTCCTTGAGATAGGCTTCCGCCATCTCGATGGCCGAGGTGGCCGGGGCGTAGAAGGCCGAGCCGGTCTTCAGCAGGCCGACGATCTCGGCGCCGCCGTCACGGGTGCGCTGGACGATCGCGTCGAGCTTGTCCTGCGTGGTCCAGCCCATGCTGACCAGGTCGGGCAGCGGGATGCCGGCAACGGTCGAATAGCGGGCCAGTGGCACCATGGTGTCGCCGTGGCCGCCCAGCACGAAGGCGGTGACGTCGCGCATCGAGACGCCGAACTCGACCGCCAGGAAGTGGCGGAAACGGGCCGAGTCGAGCACGCCGGCCATGCCGCAGACCTTCTCGTGCGGCAGGCCCGAGAATTCGCGCAGCGCCCAGACCATCGCGTCTAGCGGGTTGGTGATGCAGATCACGAAGGCGTTCGGCGCGTGGTCGCGGATGCCTTCGCCGACCGACTTCATCACCTTGAGGTTGATGCCCAGCAGGTCGTCGCGGCTCATGCCCGGCTTGCGCGGCACGCCGGCGGTCACGATGCAGACATCAGCACCGGCGATGTCGGCATAGGAGTTGGTGCCCTTCAGGGTCGCGTCAAAGCCTTCCGACGGTCCGGATTCGGCAATGTCGAGCGCCTTGCCCTGCGGGGTGCCCTCGGCGATGTCGAACAGAACGACGTCGCCGAGCTCCTTGATGGCGGCGAGGTGCGCAAGCGTGCCGCCGATCTGACCGGCGCCGATCAGGGCAATTTTGGGTCTGGCCATGGAATCTTCTCCGTCCCGATGAATTTCGCGCGTTGCCTAGTGCCTTCCGGCCTTGGGCGCAAGGCTTCTGCGCTGCAGCATAGGTGGCCGCAGTCTCTGTCACAAGCCTTTCACATCGGTTAAAACGCTCGGCAGGAGCGGCGGGAACGAGGGGCGCACGTGCTGGATCTGAGCTGGAGCTTCCTGGCCATGGCAGGCCCGGCGGTGATCTTCGCGGGCATGTCCAAGGGCGGTTTCGGCGGCGGCGCGGGCTTCGTCGCCTCGCTGATTCTGGCGGTGCTGGTGGGGCCGGGCATCGCGCTCGGCATCATGCTGCCGCTGCTCATGCTGATGGACCTGGCCACCATGCGCGCCTACTGGCGCAGGTGGAACACCGGCGCCGCGCTGCTGCTCATCCTGGGCGCGCTGCCGGGGCTGGCGCTGGGCGGCTGGCTCTACCGGGTCGCCTCGCCCGATGTCTTCCGCCTGCTGATCGGCATCATCGCGCTGGCCTTCGTCGCCTGGCAGGGCGCGCGCTCGGCCGGGCTGGTGCGCATCGCCGAACGGCCGATGCCGGCCTGGGCCGGGGCGCTGGCCGGGGCCTTCGCCGGCTTCACCAGCTTCGTCAGCCACGCCGGAGGCCCGCCGGTGGCGATCTACCTGCTGTCCCGCCGCCTCTCCAAGACCGAGTTCCAGGCGACCACGGTGCTGGTCTTCTGGATCATCAACGCGGTGAAATTCCCGCCCTATGCCTATCTCGGCCTGTTCACCGCCGAGACGATGAAGGCCGACCTGATCCTCGCCCCCTTCGCGCTTTTCGGCGTCTGGCTCGGGGTGATCGCCCACCGCCACGTCCCTGAACGGGCCTTCTTCGCGATCACCTATGTCCTGCTCACCCTGACCGGCCTCAAGCTGATCTGGGACGCCCTGACCTGACGCCCCCGCGGCCATGGCCCAATTCCCCTCTCCCCGCGGGGGAGAGGGTCAGGGTGAGGGGGCACTACCTTCACCCCCAAGCCCCAACCTCCGGCAAAGCCGCCCCCTCTCCCCGCGGGGGAGAGGGTCAGGGTGAGGGGGCACTACCTCCTCCCCCCCCAATCACCAACCTCCGGCAAAGCCGCCCCCTCTCCCCTCGGGGGAGAGGGCCGGGGTGAGGGGGCACTACCTCCACCCCCAATCACCAACCTCCGGCAAAGCCGCCCCCTCTCCCCGCGGGGGAGAGGGCCGGGGTGAGGGGGGGCCTTCAGGCCCCCTTGTCCTTCTTCGGCAGCACCTCGGCCAGGGCCTGGAACGACTGCCCCGAGGCGACCAGGCAGGTCAGCCCCGCCGGCGTGGTCACGGTGATCGTCCAGGTGCCGGTGTCGTTCGAGGCAAAGACCTCGATCACCGCGCCCTGCGCACCGAGTCCGATGCTCTGGCGCGACTCGCCGTAACCGTCGGCCAGCCGCTCCACCACGATGTCGCGCGGCGCGCAGTTCCGGGTCTGGGCGGCCAGTCCGGTGGCGGCAATCAGCGCCAGGCCGAGGCCGGTCATCAACTGGAACAGTGCTCTCTTCATGGGTCAAACCCTTTCGCCAGGCTGCCGCCCGGTCAGGCCCGCCGGAGATCCGGTGCGCCAGGCGGCAGGCCAATGTTCAGTGACGTCGAATCCTCTGTCCGTGTGCTCGGCGGCCCGACCGAACCGGTCCTTCAAAGGGGATGCGGCCCGGCAAGCTTGCCCAAGGGAGGCTGAGGAATGGTTAACGGATCGGGCGATAGGGTGCATTTTAGCCAACAAGGCGTCTTGCAGAGCGCCGCCAAAACCGACCATGCTGCGCCGCGGCGGATTCGCAGCCTGCGCTCCGCCACGGAATTCCGCGCCGCGCGCGCCGCCATGAGACCGAGGAGCAGCCCATGGACCCCCGCACCCGCCCCTGTCGTTCCGTCCTCTATATTCCCGGTTCGAAGGAACGGGCGCTGGAAAAGGCGCGCGGCCTTGCCGCCGATGCCATCATCTTCGACCTCGAGGATGCCGTGACCCCCGAGGAAAAGGTCAACGCCCGCGCCACGCTGGCGGCGGAACTGGCCAAGGGCGGTTACGGCAAGCGGCTCAGGATCGTGCGGATCAACGGCTTTGACACCGAATGGGGCCGGGACGACGCCAAGGCCGTCACCGAGATGGACGCCGACGCCGTGCTGCTGCCCAAGGTCTCCAGCCCCGCCGACCTCGCCGCGCTGGCGGCGATCACCGGCGACCTGCCGATCTGGGCGATGATGGAAACCCCCCGCGGGATGCTGAACGCCGCCGCCATCGCCGCGCACCCAAAGCTCGAAGGCATGGTCATGGGCACCAATGACCTCGCCAAGGAGTTGCAGACCCGCTTCCGCGCCGACCGCCTGCCGCTGCTCGCCGGCCTCGGCCTCTGCCTGCTCGCCGCCAAGGCCGAGGGGCTGGTCATCGTCGACGGCGTCTACAACGCCTATCTCGACGAAGAGGGTCTCAAGGCCGAATGCGACCAGGGCCGCGACATGGGCTTCGACGGCAAGACGCTGATCCACCCGGCGCAGGTCGCCGTCGCCAATACCGCCTATGCGCCCTCCGAGGCCGAGGTCGACCTGGCCCGCCGCCAGATCGCCGCCTTCGAGGAAACCCGCGCCTCGGGGCAGGGGGTTGCCGTGGTCGACGGCCGCATCGTCGAGAACCTGCATGTTGCCACGGCCCGTGAAGTGCTGGCAAAAGCAGAGGCAATCGAGGCACTGCAAGCGGGGTAATCCGGCATGGGTTTCATTCTCCTGATCATCGGGATCGCGCTCTGGTTCGCTGCGCATCTGTTCAAGCGGCTGGCGCCGGCGCGCCGCGCCGCGATGGGCGACAAGGGCCGCGGCCCGGTGGCGCTGGCGCTGCTGGTCTCGCTGGTGCTCATCGTGCTCGGCTACCGCTGGGCCGACATGGTGCATGTCTGGTTCCCGCCGGTCTGGCTCTGGCACGTCAACAACCTGCTGATGCTGCTCGCCGTCTGGACCTTCGGCGCCAGCGAGATCCGCGGCGGCAAGGTCTGGCCGGCCACCCGCATCCGCCACCCGCAGCTCACCGCCGTCAAGACCTGGGCGCTGGCCCACCTGCTGGTCAACGGCGACCTCGCCTCGATCCTGCTGTTCGGCGCGATGCTCGCCTGGGCGGTGGTCGAGGTCATCGTCATCAACCGCGCCGAACCGGCCTGGACCCCACCGCCCAAGGCCCCCGCCCGCAAGCTGGTGGTGCTCGCGGTGATCACCCTGGTGGTCTACGCCGTCATCGTCGGCATCCACCTCTGGCTCGGAGTGAGGCCCTTCCCGTCATGAGCACCATCTACCGCCTGCTGACCGAGGACGATACCTCGGCCTTCTGCCACAAGGTTTCCGAGGCGCTTTCCAAGGGCTGGTCCCTTTACGGCTCGCCCTCCTACGCCTTCGATTCCGCGCGCGGCGTGATGCGCTGCGCCCAGGCCGTGACCAAGGAGATCGCGGCGCCCTATACACCCGAGATGAAACTGGGACAGCAATGATGGCCAAGACGAACCCCGGACGCTTCTTCGAGGATTACCGCATCGGCCAGGTGCTGACCCATGCGGTGCCGCGCACGGTGTCCGGGGGCGAACGCGCCCTCTACCACGCGCTCTACCCGGCTCGCCACGCGCTCTATTCCTCCGACGAATTCGCGCGCGCCTGCGGCCTGGCGGCCTCGCCGCTCGACGATCTCGCCGCCTTCCATATCGTCTTCGGCAAGACCGTGCCCGACGTCTCTCTGAACGCCGTCGCCAACCTCGGCTATGCCGAGGGCCGCTGGCTGCGGCCAGTAATGGCCGGCGATACGCTGAACTCGGTCTCCGAGGTGATCGGCCTCAAGGAGAATTCCAACGGCAAGACCGGCGTGGTCTATGTCCGCACCCGCGGCCTTAACCAGCGCGGCGAGACCGTGATGGAATACGTCCGCTGGGTGATGGTGCGGAAGAACAACCTCGACGCCCCGGCGCCCGAGGCGGTGGTGCCCGAACTGGCCAAGGTCGTCGCGCCCGAGACGCTGGCGATCCCGCCGGGCCTCGACTTCAGCGCCTACGACTTCACCCTCGCGGGCGAGCCGCACCGCATGGCCGACTACGAGATCGGCGAGGTGATCGACCATGTCGATGGCGTCACCATCGAGGAGGCCGAGCACATGATCGCCACGCGCCTCTGGCAGAACACCGCCAAGGTGCATTTCGACGCCACCTTCCGCGACGACGGCAAGCGGCTGATCTATGGCGGCCACGTCATCTCCATGGCCCGCGCGCTCTCGTTCAACGGACTGGCCAACGCGCAGATGATCGTCGGCCTGAACGGCGGTGCCCATGCCAACCCCTGCTTTGCCGGCACCACCGTCAAGGCCTGGTCCGAAGTGCTCGACAAGGCCGAGACCTCGGCCCCCGGCGTCGGCGCGATCCGGCTGCGGCTGGTGGCCACCTCCGACGCCTCGGTCGGCAAGCTCAAGGACGAAACCGGCAGATATCTGCCCGGCGTGCTGCTCGATCTCGACTACTGGGCGCTCATACCTGCCTGATTTTGAGGCAAATTCCCGGTTGACGCCGCGTTGCAGCAATCGCGGCGTCTAAAAAATTGACTTTTTTGGTCGGAAAGCAGACTAGACTGGAGTCTGGAGGTCTGCTCAGGCGCGTTACAGGCGTGGCGTGTCACAGAGAATGGGCGGGTCTCTGTCTTTACGCGCTAATGAATGGGGAAAACATGCGTAACCTTCTCGCGGCCTCCGCGCTCGCCCTTGGCGTCGCGGCGCCCGGCCTCGCGTCCGCACAAGACCTGACCGTGACCGGCGGCTTCAGCATCGTCAGCCGCTATGTCTCGAACGGGTTCGACCAGACCACCGGGGCGGCCTTCCAGCCCTGGGTCGAAGCCGAATACCGCGGCTTCTACCTCAACCTCTGGGCTTCCAACACCGCCAAGTCGCTGGTTGGCAGCGGCGCCGAGATC
Source organism: Seohaeicola zhoushanensis (assembly GCF_014656415.1). Lineage (GTDB taxonomy): Bacteria > Pseudomonadota > Alphaproteobacteria > Rhodobacterales > Rhodobacteraceae > Seohaeicola_A > Seohaeicola_A zhoushanensis. The sequence continues at coordinate 778,074 of NZ_BNCJ01000001.1, forward strand.
GACGTCACCGTCGGCTATCGCGGCGAAATCGGCAAGTTCAGCTATGATGTCGGCTACGCCCGCTACTACTACAAGAACCCGAGCGTGAACTGCTGCGGCGAGCAGCTGCTCACCCTGGGCTATGCCCCGACCGACAACCTCGCCTTCAGCCTCGCCTTCGCGCGCGATCCGGTCGCCGATTACGTCGACACCGGCCTGACCGTCGACGTCGCCCTGAACGACAAGTTCGGCCTCTCGGCCACCTATGGTTCGGTCAGCAACGGCGGCGTGGACTACTGGAGCGTCGGCGGCGCCTACGCCATCAACGACACCGTTTCGATCTCCGGATCCTGGCAGGACAACGACGTGAACGACGGAACCTTCGTCGTCTCGCTCGACACCGCATTCAACATCCGTTGAACACAACCGGGCCGCGTTCCGCGCGGCCCGGCGATCCGCTCCGCGGTCGGGTCGCCGCAACCGCGATGCACCAAGGCCTTCACCGCCCCGCCCGCAGGGGAATGGTGAATCCGAATGATATCAGCAAGATTCGTCCGATCCGGCTAAGTGATCACCTTTAGTGATCACATGAATTGTCCGTGTGATCACGATTTCCCGCATTTTGTTCCGACAGCCCCCAAAATACCTCCGATTTGGGACCGCCGCCCTCGTGACAGCGGTGTAAAATTCGCTAATAACGGGGCAGCCAACCGGAAAGGAGCCATCATGGCCGATGTCAATCGGGGCAATCGCCCGCTTTCGCCCTTCATGCTCGGGAAATATTACCGGTTCCAGCTCAACTCGGTCACATCGATCCTGACCCGGATCACCGGCAACGCGCTGATCGTCGCCGCGGTGCTGATCGCCTGGTGGCTGCTCGCCGCCGCGACCGGCGCTGAATACTTCGCCACCGTCAACTGGCTTCTGACCAGCCCGCTCGGCTACCTCGTCCTGGTGCTGTCGACCCTCGGCCTGTGGTATCACACCCTGGCCGGCATCCGGCACTTGATCTGGGACCAGGGCTACTGCCTCGAGATGGAGAAGGCAGATCGCCTCGGCTGGATCGTCATCATCGGCTCGGTCGTCCTGACCGTCCTGACCGTCATTATCGTCTGAGGAGAGCCGCCATGCGTTACCTCACCGACCGCAAGCGCGCCGTGGGCCTCGGGGCCGCCAAGTCCGGCACCGGCCATCACTGGTCCATGCAGGTCAGCTCGATCGCGCTGATCATCCTCGTCCCGCTGTTCGTCTTCACCTTCGGCTGCATCCTCGGCGCGCCCTATGAAGAGGTCGTCGCCTACTACTCGCGTCCCTTCCCGGCCATCGTCGCCGCGCTGACGCTCTGGGTCGGCATGGTGCACTTCAAGAACGGCGCCCAAATGGCGATCGAGGACTATGTCCACGGCTTCACCGGCCGTCTGACCATCATCCTGGTGACGTGCCTCGCCTATGCCATCGCGGCAACCGGCGTCTACGCCATCGCCAAACTCGCCCTCTAAGACCGGAGCAACAGAAATGGCTGCTTACGCATATGAAACCCACGATTACGACGTGGTGGTGGTCGGCGCCGGCGGCGCGGGCCTGAGGGCAACCCTCGGCATGGCCGAACAGGGCCTGCGCACCGCCTGCGTGACCAAGGTTTTCCCGACCCGCTCGCACACCGTTGCCGCCCAGGGCGGCATCGCCGCCTCGCTCGCCAACATGGGCCCGGACAACTGGCAGTGGCACATGTACGACACCGTCAAGGGGTCGGACTGGCTGGGTGACACCGACGCCATGGAATACCTCGCCCGCGAGGCGCCCAAGGCGGTCTACGAACTCGAACATTACGGCGTGCCCTTCTCGCGCACCGAAGAGGGCAAGATCTACCAGCGTCCCTTCGGCGGTCACACCACCGAATTCGGTGAAGGCCCGCCGGTGCAGCGCACCTGCGCCGCCGCCGACCGGACCGGCCACGCGATCCTGCACACGCTCTACGGCCAGTCGCTGAAGAACAACGCCGAATTCTACGTCGAATATTTCGCCATCGACCTCATCATGTCCGATGACGGCCGCTGCCAGGGCGTGGTCTGCTGGAAGCTCGACGACGGCACCATGCACGTCTTCAATGCGAAGATGACCGTGCTCGCCACCGGCGGCTACGGCCGCGCCTATTTCTCGGCGACCTCCGCCCATACCTGCACCGGCGACGGCGGCGGCATGGTGGCGCGCGCCGGCCTGGCGCTGCAGGACATGGAATTCGTCCAGTTCCACCCCACCGGCATCTACGGCTCGGGCTGCCTCATCACCGAGGGTGCCCGCGGTGAAGGCGGCTACCTGACCAACTCGGAAGGCGAGCGGTTCATGGAACGCTACGCGCCGACCTACAAGGACCTGGCACCGCGCGACTACGTCAGCCGCTCGATGACGCTGGAGATCCGCGAAGGCCGCGGCGTCGGCGAACATGGCGACCACATCCACCTGAACCTGTCGCACCTGCCGAAAGAGGCGCTGGCCGAACGTCTGCCGGGCATCTCGGAATCGGCCAAGATCTTTGCCGGCGTTGACGTGACCAAGGAGCCGATCCCGGTGCTGCCGACCGTGCACTACAACATGGGCGGCATTCCGACCAACTACTGGGGCGAGGCCCTGAACCCGACCGCCGACAACCCGAACGCCATCGTTCCAGGCCTCATGGCGGTGGGCGAGGCCGGCTGCGCCTCGGTCCACGGCGCCAACCGCCTCGGCTCCAACTCGCTGATCGACCTCGTCGTCTTCGGCCGCGCCGCTGCCATCCGCGCCGGCCAGGTGGTCGACCGCGAATCCAAGGCCGCAACGCCGAACCAGTCGAGCATCGACAAGGCCTTCGACCGTTTCGACGGGTTGCGCAACGCCAAGGGCACCGTCCCGACCGCCGAACTCCGGCTCGAGATGCAGCGCACCATGCAGTCCGACGCCGCCGTGTTCCGCGCCTCCAAGACGCTGGCCGAAGGCGTCGAGAAAATGGACGCCATCGCCGCCAAGATGGACGATCTCAAGGTCACCGACCGCTCGCTGATCTGGAACTCGGACCTGATGGAGACGCTGGAGCTGACCAACCTCATGCCCAACGCGCTCGCCACCATCGTCGGCGCCGAGGCCCGCAAGGAATCGCGTGGCGCCCATGCCCACGAGGACTTCGCCAACCGCGACGACGAGAACTGGCGCAAGCACACCATCGCGCATGTCGACGGCAAGACCGTGACCCTGACCTACCGTGACGTGGTCAAGGACCCGCTGACGACCGAGGCCGAGGGCGGCATCTCGCTCAAGAAGATCGCGCCCAAGGCGCGGACGTTCTGACGATGCGCCGGGCGTTCCTCCTCCCGCTCGCGCTGGTGGCCCTCGCCGCCTGCGATGACATCGAGGACCGGACCGACCGGGCGGGCCGCGACATGGCCAGCCCGGTGATCGCCGAGGTGATCGGCACCCGCGTGCCCGGCATCCCCAAGGAGCTGGTCTCGCCCGCCATCGAATGCGTCGGCACCTACGCCCAGGCGATGGAGGTTCGCGAACTGGCCAAAGCCTCGGTCACCGGCGTGAACGAGGCCATCGTGACGATGGTCAACGATATCCTGCGGCGGCCCGAAACCGTCGCCTGCATGAGACAAAAGGCCTGACGGGCCATACAGGAGACGCGACATGGTTCAGCTTACCCTCCCCAAGAATTCGCGCGTGATCACCGGCAAGACCTGGCCGAAGCCCGAAGGCAAGAATATCCGCAAGTTCCAGATCTACCGCTGGAACCCGGACGACGGCGCCAATCCGCGGGTCGACACCTATTTCCTCGACATGGACAAGTGCGGCCCGATGGTCCTGGACGCGCTGATCAAGATCAAGAACGAGATCGACCCCACCCTGACCTTCCGCCGCTCCTGCCGCGAAGGCATCTGCGGCTCGTGCGCGATGAACATCGACGGGCACAACACGCTCGCCTGCATCTTCGGCCTGGACGAGATCAAGGGCGACGTGAAGATCTACCCGCTGCCGCACATGCCGGTGGTCAAGGACCTGATCCCCGACCTTACGCATTTCTACGCGCAGCACGCCTCGATCATGCCCTGGCTGGAAACCAAGACCAACCGCCCGGCCAAGGAATGGCGCCAGTCCATCGAGGACCGCAAGAAGCTCGACGGCCTCTATGAATGCGTGATGTGCGCCTCCTGCTCGACCTCCTGCCCGAGCTACTGGTGGAACGGCGACCGCTACCTCGGCCCCGCCGCCCTGTTGCACGCCTACCGCTGGATCATCGACAGCCGCGACGAGGCCACCGGCGAACGGCTCGACCAGCTGGAAGACCCGTTCAAGCTCTACCGCTGCCACACCATCATGAACTGCACCAAGACCTGCCCCAAGGGCCTGAACCCGGCGAAGGCCATCGCCGAGATCAAGAAGATGATGGTCGAACGCGCGGTGTGACGGCACCCCGGCGGTGCGCGGGATGGAGCTTCTGGTTTTCATCTGTCTCGCGACCGTCGCCTTCTACGGTCTGTTCCTCTGGCTGCTGGTCAGTCTGCTGTGGCGGGGCGAGGCCGGCCCCAGGACGCGCAGCTTCGTCGCCAATGGCCTGTTCCTCCTCGCGGCCTTCGCGACGCTTGGTGCGGTGGTGGAGACGGTCTCGGGCTTCCGCTGGGGCCGCAGCCTTGGCGAACTGGCGGTTTACGCTGCCTTGCTCCCCTCTTTCGCGGTCAATGCCCTCCGGCTCGCCCTCGAATTTGGCCTTTGGCCCGGACTTGTCACCGGCGCCGCCTGCTGGTTCCTCAGCCGGCACCTGTATGGGCGCCTGGGTCCGCGCGCCGCGCTGCTCGCCGCCGCGATGGCCGGAGCAATTGCCATGCTGGCCGCCATAGCCGCCGCCATAGCCGCCCAATCGGTCGTGACCCGAGCACGCATCGAACGTGCGGCGAGCGTTATCGGGGCGGAGCTTGCCCTCCACTATGGCTTCCAGTCCCACCTTTCGGCGGCTTCCCCTCGCGGCAGACCCCATGCCATCGCCTGCATCGACGGCAAGGCCCTGCTCTGGAGCTATTGGCAAGGCGCATTCGTCCAGCCCGAGCCGACAAAGGCCCAGGGGCAGCGAGCGGACGATTTCGATTCCTATTGCCGGCGCTGACCGCGAACCGAAATGCGAGCCGTGCGCTACTGCGGGCGGGAAACGTCGAGTAGCTCGCCCGCGACCCAGACCGTCGGGTAGCGGTCTGTCATCTCGAACAATATCCCCGCTTCGGTCAGTTGTCGCAAAAGGTTGCGGGCGGCGGCATCGGTTATGCCGACCCGCTTGATGATGTCGGGCGGCTGTATGACAGGTGACTCGAAGAGCATATCGACAACCGTGTTCATGTTGTTGCTGCGCGAAATTGCCCGCGCGGTCGCATGATAGCTCTTCTGAAGATCAAGCAGGCGGTGAACGGTGGCCGTTGCACGTTTGCTGCTGTCGGCAACCACATCGAGAAAGAAGGCGATATAGCTTTCCCAGGTTCCCTTGCTCGAGACGTCATACATCTGGTCGATATAGGTGTCCTTCCTCCTTTCAAGCTCGGGACTCATGTAGAGCGCGGGCAGGTCGAGGAGTCCCTCGCTGATCGCCATCAGTGAAATCAGCATCCGGCCAACCCGGCCATTGCCGTCGGCGAATGGATGTATGGTCTCGAACTGGTAGTGAACTATCGCCATGTCGATCAGGGCAAGCGCGGCGGACTTGTCCTGCCGGTTGATGTATTTCTCCAGCGCACTCATGGCCTCGGCCGTCTCTGTTGGCGGCGCCGGTATGAACCGCGCGGTCTCGATCGAGCTTCCACCGATCATGTTCTGATCTCGTGCAAATTCCCCGGGCTGCTTGTCCTGGCCCCGATCCCTGCCGACATCGGCCAGCAGCCTGGCATGGGCGCCCTTGAGCAACCTTGTCGAAACGGGTAGCGAGTCCAGCTGCCCGACCGCCCAGGACAAGGCCCGCGTGTAGTTGTTGACCTCCACGGCTTCCAGGGTCGGTTCCTTGTCGATGCCGGATTCCGCCATGACAAGCGCGTCTGCTGTTGTGTGGGTTCCTTCCATCGCCGACGATGTCTGCGCTTCCAGGCGCTGTAGCGGGCGGATCAGTATAAAGGGGTTTGCCAGCAGGTGGCAGGCGCCCTTGAGCTCGCCGATTGCGGCCATGGCCGTGGCAAGCTGTGCGATGACCGCGCCAAGGTCGACTGTCGGTGGCAAGGGGTTCGGAACGTAGGCTCTTTGTCCATACACTGTTGGTACGAGCGTGCCTGACGGGCTATTCTCAAAATCAGCGTAGCGCACTTCCAAACTTTCCATGATTCGAGGGTGGAGCTTTATAGCTTTGGGCATGAAAACTATAAAGTGACCTGTTCGGTTCCAAGTTTGCTTGGAAGTGTAGTCCCACATTTCGTATCAGCATATCGGACAACAACACTATCATGATGCGGCAAGTCTTGTTTCCGTTCCACCTCGCCCTCCTCTCCCTCGCCACCCCCGCCGCCGCCCAGGACTGGTCCTTCCTCTCCCCGCTCACCGCGCAAACCCTCGATGTCCGCCCGGGCGACGGCGCGCCGATCCTCTTCGCCAACCACCCCGACCCCGGCGTCGCCAACTCCAGCCTCATCTTCCACTATTTCGAGAACCGCGAGGGCGGCAACGCCACCATGCTCAACGTCGGCCTGTTCCAGCGCGACGCCGAGGGCTGGCGCTTCCTCGGCCTGGTCCCGGTCTACGGCCAGGACCCGCGCGATCCGCTCTTCACCGAGGGCCAGGTCGACATCACCACCACCATGCCCGGGCCCAACGACCCTCGCTGCTGCCCCAGCGTGCCCACCCGCTGGGCCATCGACACCCGCACCCTGGCGGTGGGCCGCAGCCCCTGAGCCGGCTTTTGCGCAAGAATAAGTTTATATCAACCCAATATTGCCGGACGCCCCCCGCGCTGCTAGCCTCCTCCCCGAGGAGACCCTGACATGCGCGAATCCACCACCATCCTGATCGGCACCACCAAGGGCGCCTTCCTGCTCAGCGGCAAGGGCCGCGAGGGCTGGTCGCTCAGCGGCCCCCATTGCGACGGCTGGCCCATCAACCACGTCCTGGGCGACCCCGAGACCGGCACCATCTGGGCCGGCGGCGGCGGCCCGTGGAGCGGGGCAGGGGTCTGGCGCTCCACCGACGGCGGCGCAAGCTGGACGCTCGCCAAGCTCTCGAAGGGCCAGGTCGACGAATGGGCCGCGAACGATCCCGAGATGGCCAGGTTCATGAACTGGACGCCCACGGAGACGAAATTCGACGGCCTCGCCGATTCCGTCTGGTCGCTGCACCACGCCCACGGCAGGCTCTACGCCGGCACCCGCCCCGCGCAGCTGCTCGCCAGCACCGACGACGGCGTGACCTGGGAGAAATCCGAGGCTCTGGCGAATTTCCCCGACCGCGACACGTGGAACCCCGGCGCCGCCGGCCTCGTGCTGCATTCCATCGTCACCGACCCGGATGACCCGAAGAAGCTCTGGCTCGGCATCTCCTCCTCCGGCGTCTTCGCTTCCGAGGACGGCGGCGAAAGCTGGGAACGCCGCAATCGCATGTCCAATGCCGAGGCCCATGCCCACCATGACCACCCCGCCGCCCCGCGCGGCGGCGAGACCGGGCACTGCGTCCACAACATCGCCCGCGCCCCCGAGGGCGACCTGCTCTACCAGCAGAACCACCACGGCGTCTTCCGCTCCGCCGACGGCGGCCGCAGCTGGGACGACATCACCGAGGGGCTGCCCTCCACCTTCGGCTTCCCCATCGCCGTGCATCCCCGCGACGGCCAGACCGCCTGGGTGCTGCCCCTGAACGGCGATACCGAGGGGCGCTACCCGCCCGAGGCCAGCGCCGCGGTCTGGAAGACCACCGACGGCGGCCAGAGCTGGGAAGCCAAGCGCGCCGGCCTGCCGCAGAAGACCTGCTTCTTCACCGTGCTGCGCCAGGCCATGGCGATCGACCGCGCCACCCCGGCCGGTCTCTACTTCGGCACCAATACCGGCAGCATTTTCGCCAGCCTCGACGAGGGCGAGAGCTGGGAGGAAATCGCCCGCCACCTCCCCACCGTGCTCGGGGTCGAGGTGCTGCAACACTGACGCCGCGCTCCTGATTTCTCTTCTTTCCAAATACCTCTGGGGGGGCCGCGCGCTCCGCGCGGCGGGGGCAAAGCCCCCGAACAGCTACAGCCGGGCCAGGGCGTGGACGCCGGGCAGGGGCGCGGCCCTCAGCCCACCGCGACCCTGGGCCGCCCGCTCGCCTCGACGGTGACGGTGGCCTCGATGAAGACCTCGCGCGCCTCGGTGCGCGCCGATTTGACGTCGCGATGCGCCACCACCTGCAGCCCCTCGGCCCCCGCCGCCAGCGCCTCGGCCTCCGCCTCGGCGCGCAGCTCCGCCTCCAGCAGCGCAAGCGCGGCCTCGGCGCTGTTCAGATCCTGCGGCCCGGCGGCAAGATAGACCCTGTAGCGCCCCTCGGTGGGCGAGGTCACCGTGCCGCTCCGGCGCATCGTCACCCGCCCCACCACCGCGCCAATGGCATTGGCAACCCCGGCGTGTTGCGGCAGCACCATCCGGCAGCGCAGCCGCTCGCCCACCGCCGGGTAATAGCTCGCCGCCGAGGCGCCCAGCCCGATCACGTCGACGTTCAGCCCCGCGTCCAGCGCGACGATCCCGCGGTGCCCGGCCAGCCCGCGGCGGATCAGTTCGGCCTTCGCCAGCAGTTCGGGCGCGGTCTCGAAGGGCTCGGCCTCCTCGGCAAAAGCAGTCTCTAACAGGGCCTGCACCGTCTGTTCGGTCAGCTGGTCGATGACGATCCGCGCCATGCTTTCCGCGTCCGCCGCCAGCCGGTTGCCCGACCCGGTGCGCCGCCGCGCCAGCTGCTCCATCGCCTTGCGGGCGGCCTCGCTGTCCCAGTCGTCGAGCCGCCCCAGCACATGGCTCGCATCCGAAGGCGTCGGCCCGGCCATCTGCACGATGCCCCGGTCGACCAGCCGCCCCAGCGCGCCCTGTTCCATCCGGTTCTTCAACACCTCGCCCAGCGGGTGCACGCCCTCGCCGATCCGTTCCAGCAGGGCGATCTCGCGTGCGCCCAGCCCGTCCCGCGCCACCCCCGGCACGGCGCGCAGGAAACGGGTGTCATGCTCGCCCACCACCGGCGCGCGCAGCTGCGCGTCGAGCGCGCGATGTACCACGTCTGGCGCCTCCATGGCGATCAGCGAGACCGGCACGACCCGGCGCGGACCAAGGCGAATACCGCCCGCCAGCCCCTCGGCGTTCACCTGGATCTGGCTGTCGCCGCCCAGGCCGGTGGTGCGCATCGCCACAGCCTCGACCATGGTGCGCATGCCCCCGACCTGCGCGCCCGCCGGGTCGATCGCGGGGCGCCCGTCCTTCAGCATCGCCACGTCGGTGGTAGTGCCGCCGATGTCGCTGACCATCGCGGTCTCGGCCCCGGTCAGCCAGCGCGCGCCGACGAGCGAGGCCGCCGGGCCGGACAGGATCGTCTCGATCGGCCGCATCCGCGCCTGCTCGGCCGACATCATCGCCCCATCGCCGCGCACCACCATCATCGGCGCACCGATCCCCAGGTCGACCAGCGTGTCCTGCGCCCGCCCGATCAGCCGGTCGATCATCCCCACCAGCCGCGCGTTCAGCACCGCCGTCAGCGCCCGCTTCGGCCCGTTCAGCCGCGCCGAGAGCTGGTGCGAACAGGTCACCGGCGCCGCCGTGCGGGCGCGGATCCGCTCCGCCACCGCCAGCTCATGCGCCGGGTTGCGCGTGGCAAAGAGCGCCGCGACCGCAAAGGCCGAAACCTTGCCCGCCTGCGCCTCGAGAAAGGCGTCGAGCGCATCGAGATCCAGCGCCACCGCCTCGGCGCCCGCATGGTTGTGCCCGCCCGCCAGCACCAGGCTCGGGTCGCCGCGCAGCACCTCGGTCAGCCCATGCGCCTCGAGGTCGCCCTCGGCAAACCCGACATAGACCAGCGCCACACGCCCGCCCTGGCCCTCGACCAGCGCATTGGTGGCCAGCGTGGTCGAGAGCGAGGCCAGCGCGATCTCGCCCGGCAACACGCCCGACTGCTCCAGCACCGCCCGCACCGCGCCGCCAACCCCGATGGCGAGGTCATGCCGCGTGGTCAGCGCCTTGGCCGAGGCGATCACCTCGGTCTCGTCCCGCAGCAGCACCGCATCAGTATAGGTGCCGCCGGTATCCACGCCCAGGAGGATCGCCATGTGTTACTCCAACCGCTCCACCGCCCAGCGGGCGGCATCCGCCACCGCCTCGTCCGGGTCCCCGACCAGCCGCGCGGCCACCGCGCGCAGCGCAGGCTCGCCCGAATTGCCGATCGCATAAAGCACATTCCGCACGAAACGGTCGCGCCCGATCCGCTTGATCGGCGAGCCTGCGAACCGCGCCCGGAAGGCCGCATCGTCCAGCGCCGCCAGTTCCGCCAGTTCGGGCGCCACCAGTCCGGGGCGCGCGGCATAGCCGATATCCCGCGCCGCCACCGCGAACTTGTTCCAGGGACAGACCGCCAGGCAATCGTCGCAGCCATAGATCCGGTTGCCCATCCGCGCCCGCAGCTCCTCCTCCACCGGCCCCCGGTGTTCGATGGTCAGGTAGGAAATGCACCGCCGCGCGTCGAGCTGGTAGGGCGCCGGAAAGGCCTCCGTGGGGCAGGCGTCCAGGCAGGCCCGGCACGAACCGCAATGATCCCGCTCCGCCGCATCCACCGGCAGCTCCAGCGTGGTGAAGATCGCGCCCAGGAAGGCCCAGTTGCCCCAGTCCCGGCTGACCAGGTTGGTATGCTTGCCCTGCCAGCCCAGCCCAGCCGCCTGTCCCAGCGGCTTCTCGGCCACCGGCGCCGTGTCGACGAACACCTTGACTTCCGGCGACGCCAACGGCTTCGCAGCCTCGATCAACCAGCGCGCTAGCCGCTTCAGCCGCTTCTTCACCAGGTCGTGGTAATCCTTGCCCTGCGCATAGACCGAGATCGCCGCCCGGTCGGGCCGGCCCAGCACCTCCAGCGGGTCATGTTCGGGCGTATAGCTCTCGGCCAGCATCACGACCGACCGCGCCTCGGGCCAGAGCGCCGCCGGATTGCCGCGCCAATGGCTGCGCTCGGCCATCCAGCCCATCTGCCCGTGCCGGCCGGCCTCCAGGAACTGCTCCAGCCGCCCCGCCACCTCGGGAATGTCCCCGGGCCGGCAGATGCGGCAGGCGACAAAGCCCTCCTCCAGCGCCCGCGCCACCAGACGCTCCTTCAGCGCGTCCATGGCTTCCTCTTGCGGGAAATATCCTCGGGGGGAATCGCCGCAGGCGATGGGTGGCAGACAGCCCCCCGGCTCCGCCACGGATCAGAAATCGAGGTCGGCATAATGCGGCGGCGGGCGGAAGCCCGGGATCTGGTCCGCCAGGATCGACCGGAAGGCGGGCCGCGACTTGATCTTCGCATACCAGTCCTTCACCGCGGCCGAGCGGTTCCAGTCCACATCCGAGATATAGTCGAGCGAAGACAGATGCGCGGCGGCGGCGAAATCGGCCAGCGTCATGTTGTCCCCGGCCAGCCAGCGGCGGTGATCCAGCAGCCAGGTCATGTAATCGAGGTGATACTTGATCGCCTTGGCCCCGTCCTTGACGTTGCGGCTGTCCGGGTATCCCGTCTTCATCACCTTCTTGTTGACCCGCTCGTACAGCAGCTTGGCCGTCACCTCGTGGTGGAACTTGTCGTCGAACCAGCCGATCAGCCGGCGCACCTCGAAGCGGCCCTCCGGGTCCTTCGGCATCAGCGGCGGCTCGGGCCGGGTCTCTTCCAGGTATTCGCAGATCGCCGCGCTCTCGGCCATCAGCTTGCCGTCCAGCCGAAGCACCGGCACCTTGGCCGCCGGGTTGCGCCGCAGGAAATCCGGGTCCGCCTCCCAATAGCGTTCCTCCACCAGCTCCACCTCGATCTTCTTCTCGGCCAGGCTCAGACGGACCTTGCGGCAGAACGGGGAGAGGGGAACGTGAAACAGGCGGGCCATGGGTGCGTTCATGTCAGGATAGGGTCCATCAGCAATGCCAAGCGCGGGCGGAATTATCAATCCTCGAAACAGCCCGCGCGGCCATCTGCGCGGATGGTGGCCGCGCCGTCGCGGATCTGGGCGGCGCGTTTCTTCATGGCGGCGGTCGGTTTCGCGGGCGATCGGGTCTTGGGCGAGGGCAGGGCGGCGGCGATCAGCGCCGCCTGCTGCGCGCTCAGCTTGTCGGGCGTGGTCTTGAAGAAGACCTCCGCCGCCGCACCGACACCGAAGACGCCTTCGCCCATTTCGGCCACGTTGAGATAGACCTCGACGATCCGCCGCTTGCTCCACAGCGCCTCGACAAGCGGGGTCATCGCGGTTTCCAGCGCCTTGCGGAACCAGCTGCGCCCCTGCCAGAGAAAGACGTTCTTCACTACCTGCTGGCTGATGGTCGAGGCGCCCCGGTTGCCGCCATCCTCGATGGCGGCGCGGATCGCCTGCACGTCAAAGCCCCAGTGATTGCAGAAATTGGCGTCCTCGGCGGCAACCACCGACCGCGCCATCTCGGGCGCGATGTCTTCCAGCGCGACCCAGTCGTGATCGACCCCGCCCAGCCGCCAGCCCTCGCTCCAGATGGTATGGGTGGTCGGCGGGTTCACCACGCTGAACAGCGCCACCAGCAGCACGGCGAAACCGACCAGGCCCAGCCCGGCGCGCAGGAACAGCCGCACCAGCCGCTGCCCCGGCGACAGCTCCTTCCTCGCGGTCTTCGCGGTCCGCTTGCCCCTGGTCTTCGTGCCTTTCGCCATGCGCGCAGTCTATCGGCGCGCGCCGGCGGCGGCATCCCCAAAAGCGCGCCGCCGCAGCCCTAGCCCAGCATGTCGCGGCGGCTCGGCAACAGCACCGTCAGCACGCCGAGCGCGGGCAGGAAGGCGCAGAGGCCGAAGACGAAGGAGATGCCCTCGATATCCGCCAGCACCCCCAGCGCCGCCGCGCCGATCCCGCCGATGCCGAAGGCAAGGCCGAAGAACAGCCCGGCGACCATGCCGACGCGGCCCGGCAGCAGCTCCTGGCCAAAGACCACGATGGCCGGGAAGGCCGAGGCGAGGATGACGCCGATGATGACGCTCAGCACGCCGGTCCAGAACAGGCTGGCATAGGGCAGCAGCAGGGTGAAGGGCAGCACGCCCAGGATCGAGACCCAGATCACCGTCCGCCGCCCGATCCGGTCGCCCACCGGCCCGCCGATCACCGTGCCGAAGGCGGCGGCGGCGAGGAAGAGGAACAGCATCTGCTGCGATTCCTCGGTCGAGAGGCCGAAGCGGTCGATCAGGAAGAAGGTGTAATAGCTGCCCATCGAGGCCATGTAGACATGCTTCGAGAAGATCAGCGTGACCAGGATGGTCAGCGCCAGCACCACCTTGCGCCGCTCCAGCTGCGGCGCCGGCTTGGCCGGCCGCTTGCGCGCCGCGGCCTGCGCCTGCACGTGCCAGCGGCTGATCAGCGTGAGGATCAGCATCCCGGTCAGCGCCATCAACGCGAACCAGCCGACACTGCCGCGCCCGAAGGGCACCACCACGAAGGCGGCCAGCAGCGGGCCGGCGGCCGAGCCGAAGTTGCCCCCGACCTGGAACACCGACTGCGCCAGCCCGAACTTCCCGCCCGAGGCTGACCGCGCCACCCGGCTCGCCTCGGGGTGGAACACCGCCGAGCCGACGCCGATCATCGCCGCGCCCAGGATCAGCATCGGGTAGCTCTGCGCCGATGAGAGCAGCACCAGCCCGAACATCGTCGACCCCATGCCGACCGGCAGCGAATAGGGCAGCGACTTGCGGTCGGTGACGATGCCGACCACCGGCTGCAACAGCGAGGCGGTGACCTGGAAGCAGAAGGTCAGCAGGCCGATCTGCCAGAAATCCAGCGTGAACTCGTCCTTCAGCATCGGGTAGATCGCCGCCAGCAGCGACTGCATAACGTCGTTCAGCATGTGGCACAGGCTGATCGACAGCAGGATCGCATAGGTGGTGGTATCGGCCCGGTGCGAGGGCAGGGTGGCGTCGGTCATGGCAGTCTCCTTCCGCGACGGGATACCCCGCTTGCGGATCGCGTGCTTTCGTGGTTTGGTCAATTATCTTCGTGATCGGGCCAAAGATGAGTCACGACGTCACCTCCACCATCGCCGCCAACATGCGCGCCATCGCCGAAGCGCAGGGTGCCATCTTCGCCGCCGGAACCGACTACCCCGCCGGCACCCAGGTGCCGCCGCACAGCCACGACCGCCACCAGCTGATGCACGGGCTTTCCGGCGTGCTGATGGTCTCCACCCCCGCCGGCCACTGGATCGTGCCGCCCGAACACGCGCTCTGGATTCCGGCGGGCTGCACCCATTGGGTCGAGATGCTGGGCGCGGTCCGGATGCGTTCGGTCTATGTCCGCCCCGGCGACATCGCCGCGCAGGACAGCCCGCGCGTGCTCGGCATGACCCCACTGGTCCGCGCCCTGCTGGTCGAGGCGGTGGGCATGGCCAACCGTCCCGAGGAGGCCTTCCGCGACCGCCTCGTCGCCGAGCTGCTGCTGACCGAGATCCCGCGCCTGCCGGAACAGCCCCTGGCCCTGCCGCTGCCGGTCGAACCGCGCCTGCTCCGCCTCTGCCGCGCCTTCATCGCCGCGCCCGACGCCCGCGCCTCGCTCGACGACTGGGCCACCCGCGCGGGCATGAGCCGGCGCAGCCTGTCGCGCCACTTCCGCACCGAGACAGGCCTCAGCCTGGATCACTGGCGCCAGCAGGCCTGCGTCTTCGCCGCGCTGCCGCGCCTGATCGAGGGAGAGAAGGTGACCACCGTGGCGCTCGACCTCGGCTATGACAGCCCGGCCGCCTTCACCACCATGTTCCGCAGGATGCTGGGCGAAACCCCGCGCGCCTACGCCAGGCGTTAGCGCTCAGACCGCCACCAGCAGGGCGTCGCGCGCGCGGATCTGAGTCCGCGCCGCCTGCACCATCTGAGGGAACCGCGCCGCCAGTTCAGGTTCGTCCGGCAGGTGGCTCTCGCTGGGGACGCCTTCCGAGAAGACCACCTCGTGGCGGTCGAAGACCAGGTGCCAATAGGTCACCCGTCCCCCCGGAACCCGCCGCACCGTGATGTCGTTCACCAGGTGCTTGGCCGCCACGAAAACCTCGCTGTCGCCAAAGAACAGGTCCGCGCGCCAGTCGGCGATCAGCATCCGGTGCTGCGGCGAGACCAGCAGCGGCCGGGCATTCCCCAGCGCCCCCGCCTCGAAGCGGATCGGCGCCAGCGCACCCTCGGCGAGCATCGTTTCGGACAGTACCGCGCGCAGCGGCTGCAACCCGTGGTCCATCGTCCGCACCATGTCGCCGGCACGCAGATCCTCGACCGCGACCTCGCCCCGCGCGGTCTCGATCAGCGTCCCGGTGGTGAAACAGGCCGGCTCGGCATAGACCGGCGCCGAAGGCTTGGTCAGGTCATTGACCGTCAGCTTGGTATTGCCGTTCGTCAGGTCGGCGGTGTTGTCGCCATCGGCGTTCATGTCGATGGCAAAGGTCCGGGCCTCGCCGTTCGGCATATGCACCCGGATGAACCCGGCATGTTGCTGCGCGTCGCCCCGAACGTCGCCGTAACCGAGGAATTCATAGGTCAGCTTGGTGGTGCCGCCATCCAGCGAGACATAGTCCGACCACTCCATCGACGCGTTCGGCTGGTCGGTCTCGATGAATGTCAGCTGCGATGCGCCGCCCGTGACGATGTTGATCGTGCCACCCAACTGGGCCGGGTCGCCGTTCACATCCTGGGCCATCATGGAAAGTGTAGACAAGGCAGCCGGATTCCCACCAAGGACCCGTGCGCCTCGTGGCTGCGCGGGGTGACGAGGTCACACGCCGACAACACCCGCAATCTGTGTCCCTTTTGGGGCAAATCCCGCGCAATCTTTTGAAATTGCGCGGGATTGTCTTCTTTTTGGTTACTCCGCCGGGATCGCCGTGCCTTCGACGCTCAGCGGAGCGGCGAGATGGATCAGCATCTCCTTCGGGCAGACCTGGACGAAGTTCTTCCGCTCGATCTCCCAGTGCTGGAGGATATCGGCGGCGCGGCGGCTGCCGGTCTCCTTCAGGTGGCGCTCGATCAGGTCCTTGAGCTGGTTCTCCCAGTGCTCGACCGTCACCGGGCAAACCACCAGGGTCTCCATGTTCATCAGCGTCTGCGCCTGGCCTGCGGGGTCATAGAGATAGGCCATGCCCCCGGTCATGCCGGCGCCAAAGTTCGCGCCGATCTCGCCCAGGATCACGGCGACACCGCCGGTCATGTATTCGCAGCCGTTCGACCCACAGCCCTCGATCACCACCTTCGCGCCCGAGTTGCGGACAGCGAAACGCTCGCCCGCCCGGCCGGCGGCGAAGAGATAGCCGTCGGTCGCGCCGTAAAGCACGGTGTTGCCGATGATGGTGTTCTCGCTGGCTTCCAGCGGGCTCGACATCGGCGGACGCACCACGATGATGCCGCCCGACAGGCCCTTGCCGACATAGTCGTTGGCATCGCCGCTGACTTCCAGCTTCAGGCCGGGGGCCGCGAAGGCGCCCAGCGACTGGCCGGCCGACCCCTGCAGCTTGACCGTCAGGTGGTCCGACTGGAAGGCGTTGCGCATCCCGAAGTTCTGCACGATCAGGCTCGACGTGCGGGTGCCCACCGTGCGGTGCGTGTTCTGCACCGCGTAGGAAAGCTGCATCTTCTCGCCGTCCTTCAGGAACCGCGCCGCGTCGCGCACGATCTCGGCGTCCAGTGTGTCGGGCACCGGGTTGCGCGGCTTGTCGCGGTCATAGACGATATCCGACGCGCCGCTGACCGTGATCAGCAGCGGGTTGAGGTCGAGATCGTCCAGATGCGCCGACCCCCGGCTGACCTGCGCCAGCAGGTCGGCCCGGCCGATGACGTCGTCGATGCTGCGCGCACCGATGGCCGCCAGCAGCTCGCGCACTTCTTGGGCGTAAAAGGTGATGAGGTTCACCACCTTGTCGGCATTGCCGGTGAACTTCTGGCGCAGGGCAGGGTCCTGCGTGCAGACGCCCACGGGGCAGGTGTTGCTCTGGCACTGGCGCACCATGATGCAGCCCATGGCGATCAGGGCGGCGGTGCCGATCCCGAACTCCTCGGCGCCCATCATCGCCGCCATGACGATGTCGCGCCCGGTGCGCAGGCCACCGTCGGTGCGCAGCGTCACCCGCTCGCGCAGCTTGTTCATCGCCAGCACCTGATGCGCCTCGGTCAGGCCCATCTCCCACGGCAGACCCGCATATTTGATCGAGGTCGCCGGCGAGGCCCCGGTGCCGCCATTGTGGCCCGAGATCAGGATGACGTCGGCCTTGGCCTTCGCCACGCCCGCCGCGATGGTGCCCACGCCCGAGCTTGCCACCAGCTTGACCGTCACCTTGGCGCGCGGGTTGATCTGCTTGAGGTCGTAGATCAGCTGCGCGAGGTCTTCGATCGAGTAGATGTCATGGTGCGGCGGCGGCGAGATCAGCGTGACGCCCTTGGTCGAATGGCGCAGACGGGCGATCAGGTCGGTGACCTTCATCCCCGGCAGCTGGCCACCCTCGCCTGGCTTGGCACCCTGCGCAACCTTGATCTCCAGTTCCTCGCACTGGTTCAGGTATTCGGCGGTGACGCCGAAACGCCCCGAGGCCACCTGCTTGATCTTGGCCGAGGGGTTGTCGCCGTTCGGCTCCGGCAGGAAGTGCGCCGGATCCTCGCCACCCTCACCCGAGTCGGACTTGGCGCCGATCCGGTTCATCGCCACGTTCAGCGTCTTGTGCGCCTCGGGGCTGAGTGCCCCGAGCGACATGCCCGGCGTCACGAACCGCTTGCGGATCGAGGTGATGCTCTCGACCTCTTCAATCGGAACGGCAGGCCCCAGCGGCTTGATGTCCAGCAGATCGCGCAGGTGGATCGGCGGATTGCTCTGCATCTTGGCCGAATACTGCTTCCACATCTGGAAGCTGCCGGTCGAGCAGGCCGTCTGCAGCATGTGCATCGAGGTGGCTTCCCAGGCGTGGGTCTCCCCGCTGGCCCGGGCCTTGTAGAACCCGCCGATCGGCAGCACGTCCAGGCCGGATTCCCAGCCCTTGGCATGCACTTCCTCGGCCTTGTGCTGGATGCCGCTCACCCCGATGCCCGAGATCCGGCTGGTCATGCCGGGGAAATACTCGGCGCACATGGCGCGGGACAGGCCCACCGCCTCGAAGTTCAGACCGCCGCGATAGGAGGAGATCACCGAGATCCCCATCTTCGCCATGATCTTCAGCAGCCCCTGGTCGATCGCATTGCGATAGCGCGCCATCGCCTCGGTCAGCGGCCCGTCCAGCAGCCCGCGCTCGATCCGGTCGGCAATCGAATCCTCGGCCAGGTAGGGGTTCACCACCGTCGCGCCGCAGGCGATCAGCACCGCGAAGTAATGCGCGTCGATGCATTCCGCCGTCCGCACCGAAAGCGAGCAGAAGGTCCGCAGACCCTGCCGCGTCAGGTGGCTGTGCACCGCGGAGGTCGCCAGGATCATCGGCATCGCCACCTTGCCCGGCCCCGAATGCTGGTCGGTCAGCACGATATGCCCGGCCCCCGAACGCACCGCGTCCTCGGCTTCCGAGCGGATCCGCGCCAGCCCCTTCTGCAACGAGCGTTCGCCCGGTTCAAAGGTGCAGTCGATCTCGGTGAAGGGCGCGTTGAACTGCCCGATCAGCGCCTCGAACTGCGCGTTGCCCACGAAGGGGCTTTCCAGCACGACGATCTCGGTCTGGCTCGAATCCTCGTCCAGCACGTTCTTGAGGTTGCCGAAGCGCGTCTTCAGGCTCATCACCCGGAATTCCCGCAACGAGTCGATCGGCGGGTTGGTCACCTGGCTGAAGTTCTGCCGGAAGAAGTGGCTCAGCGGGCGATACTGCTTGGACAGCACGGCCGAGGGCGTGTCATCGCCCATCGAGGCCAACGCTTCCTTGCCGTCCTCGGCCATCGGCGCCAGGATCTGCTCCAGCTCCTCGATGGTATAGCCGGCCGCGATCTGCCGCTGCCGCAGCTCCTTGCCGCTGAACAGCGCCTTCTCGGACACGCCCGCCAGCACCTCGTCGGCGTCGTTGATCTTGCCGACCCACTCGCCGAACGGCTGGTTCGCCGCCAGCTGGTCCTTGATCTCGGTGTCGTGGAACAGCTGCCCGCGCTTCATGTCCACGGCGATCATCTGGCCGGGGCCAAGCGCGCCTTTCTCGACCACGGTCGTTTCGTTGACCGGCACCATGCCGGCTTCCGAACCCGCGATCAGCAGCCCGTCGCCGGTGACGACATAGCGCATCGGCCGCAGACCGTTCCGGTCAAGCCCGGCGCAGACCCAGCGCCCGTCGGTCATCGCCAGCGCCGCCGGTCCGTCCCAGGGCTCCATCACCGAGTTGCAGTAGGAATACATGTCGCGCCAGGCCTGCGGCAGTTCCACCGCCTGCTTCGACCAGCTCTCCGGCACCAGCATGGTCTTGGCCATCGGGGCCGACCGGCCCGCGCGCACCAGCACCTCGAACACCGCGTCCAGCGCCGCCGAATCCGACGACCCGCCGGGGATGATCGGCTTGATGTCCTCGGCCATGTCCCCGAACGTGCCCGAGGCCATGCGGATCTCGTGCGACTTCATCCAGTTGACGTTGCCCTTCAGCGTGTTGATCTCGCCGTTATGCGCCAGCATCCGGAACGGCTGGGCCAGCCACCACTGCGGGAACGTGTTGGTCGAATAGCGCTGGTGATAGATCGCAAAGGCCGATTCAAACCGCTCGTCCATCAGGTCGGGATAGAAGACGGCGACCTGCTCGGCCAGCATCATGCCCTTGTAGATGATCGACCGGCAGGACAGCGAGGCGAGATACATGCCCGCGATGCCCTCGGCAATCGCCGCCTTCTCGATCCGGCGGCGGATCACGTAAAGCTCGCGCTCGAAGGTCTCTTCGTCGACGCCCTTCGAGTTCGAGATCAGGATCTGCTCGATCTCGGGGCGCGTCGCATTGGCCTTTTCGCCCAGGCAGGTCACATCCACCGGCACGTGGCGCCAGCCATAGATGTAATAGCCCATGCGCAGCACTTCGGTTTCCACGATGGTCCGGCAGGTTTCCTGCGCGGCGAAGTTGGTGCGCGGCAGGAAGACCTGACCGACGGCAATCAGCTGGTCCATCTTCGGCTCGTGGCCGGTGCGGCGGATCTGGTCATAGAAGAAGGGGACCGGGATCTGCACGTGAATGCCCGCGCCGTCGCCCGTCTTGCCGTCGGCGTCAACGGCGCCACGGTGCCAGATCGCCTTCAGCGCCTTGATGCCCGACTCGACGACAGACCGGCTCGCCTTGCCATCGACCGAAACGACAAGACCAACGCCGCAGGAGGAATGCTCCTCCTCTTCGCGATACAGCCCGTTCTCGGCCATCCACTTGCGCTTGGTCTCTTCCTCGAGAACCCAGGCTTCATCGTATTTGGTCATGGCATGTCTCCTTCGGAAACGAACGGGTTGGCTTTTTCGTAGTCTGTTGCGCTGATGCGCGTGATCTCGCCGGCATAGTTCCATCCCTCCGGCGCACGGTCGGCATAGACCACATGGGTCAGCCGCGCGCCGCCGGCATTGGGGAACAGGCCCGGCATCAGTTCGTATTGCTTGCCGTCATCGCGGATCCACAGGTTCGATCCGCAGGTGTCGCACCAGGCGCGCTCGGCAAAGGGGGACGAGCGATAGGTCTTCACCGGCCCCCGGACCGTGACCGTCTCGGCCTCGGCATCCACGCCGATCATAGCCGACCCGCTCCAGCGGGTGCACATGTCGCAGAAGCAGGCGCCCATCTCCGGGGCCAGCACCGCCTCGATGGTCACCGCGCCGCAAAGGCAGCGTCCATGCTGAAGCGCGCTCACGGCCCATCCTCCGGGATTCCGAACTTGGCCAGGATCTCCTTGCGCGTCAGCCGCTTGTGATCGCCCGCAATGGCCCAGCCGGGCATCTTGTGGTCGATGTAGATCTCGCTCACCAGCTCCATGCCGCTGGCATCGTCGAACAGCCCGACCGGAATCTCGTAGTGCTCCGACATCGGCCCTTCGGCGGTCACGTGGTAATACAGCCCCGACCCGCAGCGCTGGCACCAGGCCCGCTCGGCCCAATCCGAGGAATGCAGCGCCTTGATATGCGCCTCGCCGGTCCAGGTGATCCCGGCGGCTGGCACCGAAACGGCCAGCAGCGCCGAGCCGGTCCAGCGGCGGCACATCTCGCAGTGGCAGGCGCCATAGGTCGCGGGCACGTCCTTCGCGGTGAACGTCACCGCGCCGCACATGCATTGTCCGGTTCGCGTGCTCATGCAAAGGCCTCCTCGCTGGTCAGACGCGGATGCGTGCCGGCAAAGGCATAGGCGGCCGGCTTGGTCTCGACGCAGATCTCCTTGGCGAAGACCATGCCGCTCTTGTCGTCGAGCGCACCGAAGGCGATGGAATAGCCGTGCGGCGCATCCGAAGGCGTCACCGAACGATACCACAGGTTCGCGCCGCAGGTGCCGCAGAAGCTGCGCTCGGCCCATTCGGACGAGCGATAGCTGCGCACCGCATCCAGCCCGGTGATCTCGATCTGCGCGGCCTCGACGTTGAAAGACAGGTTCACCCCGCCGCTGATCCGCTGGCAGATCGTGCAATGACAGGCGCCGAAGCTCTCCGGCGCGTCGCGCAGGGTGAATCTCACCGCGCCGCACAGGCATCCTCCGCTCCGCTCAGTCATGGCCGTGCATTCCGTGGCCGGCGTGGCCATCGTCATATCCGCGCAAGCGCTGATAGGTCATGATCTGGTGGTGGGTCAGCAACGGCTTGACGTCGAGGTGGGCGGCGAGGTGCACCGCGCGCAACTCGCCACGGATGCGGCCCGCCTCGGCGGTCAGCGCAGTCAGCCGGGCGGTGTCGATGGCGCCCTCGGCGAAGGCGGCGTTCAGCCGGGCCTCGACATCGACGAACTCGGAGCCAAGGCGCTTGGCCTCGGCCTGCATGGCGTCGAAAATGGCCTTGATCGCCGCGCGCTGGGCGGGGTCGAGGTCCAGGTCGTCGGCGAGTTCCAGAACATGCGCCGGACCGGGATAGCCGTTCAGCTCGGCCGGCTTTGCCAGGCCCCAGCCGCGCCCGGCGAGCAGGTCTTCCACGTCCTGTGCCGACAGCGCCGCGATCTCGCGGCTCTGCTGACCGGCATAGGGCTGGGCGCTGGCCTGCGCACTGGCGGCCAGCCCCGCCAGCGCCACCAAGGCCGTCGCGGTCAGCGTCAGAGTGCGTATCATGGCTCCCTTCCTCCGTCTCGATGGCCGGCGCACCGGCTGGGGTTTTCAGGTGTCCCGAATCCACTCCCCGGAATCGGTGTTTGTTTTCAGCGAGTTACGAAGTGTCCTAGCTAGGACACCCCAAAATCACTCCGCGGCGACCGCTTTCGGGGCCGCGAAATCCTTCAGAATCGCCGCCGCGCAGTCGCGTCCGTCCCGGATCGCCCAGACCACCAGCGAGGCCCCGCGAACGATATCGCCCACCGCGTAGACCCCCGGCAGATCGGTCCGCCCGGAGGTGAACTCGGCCCGCACCGTGCCCCAGCGGGTCACCGTCAGCCCCGGCTCGCCCCAGAGCGTCGGCAGCTCTTCCGGCTCGAACCCCAGCGCCTTGATCACCAGGTCGGCCTCCTCGACATAGTCGGCCCCCTCGATCACCTCCGGTGCCTGCCGCCCGCTCGCATCCGGCTTGCCCAGCCGCATCTTCTGAACCATCACGCCGCTGACGCGGCCACCCTTGTCGGTGAAGCCCTTCGGCGCCGACAGCCATTCAAAGACCACGCCCTCTTCCTCGGCGTTCTGAACCTCGCGCTGGCTCCCCGGCATGTTGGCCCGGTCCCGGCGATAGAGGCACTTCACGCTGGTCGCGCCCTGCCGGATCGCGGTCCGCACGCAGTCCATCGCCGTGTCACCGCCGCCGATCACCACCACCCGCTTGCCCTTGGCATCCATCTGCCCCGAGTCGAACTCGGCCACCGCATCGCCAAAGCTCTTGCGGTTCGAGGCGGTGAGATAGTCGATCGCCCGCTCGATCCCGGCCGACCCGCTGCCGGGTCCCCCCAGGTCGCGCGACTTGTAGACGCCGGTTGCGATGATCACCGCATCATGCGCCGCCCGGATGTCGGCGAAGGAGATGTCGACGCCCACGTCGCAGTTCAGCTTGAAGGTCACGCCGCCCGCCACGAGCTGGTCATTGCGCCGCGTCACCACGTCCTTCTCGAGCTTGAAGCCGGGGATGCCATAGGTCAGCAGCCCGCCGGCGCGGTCATAGCGGTCATAGACCGTGACCTGCACGCCCGCCCGCCGCAGCATGTCCGCCGCCGCCAGCCCGCCGGGGCCCGCGCCGATGATCCCGACACTTTCCTTGCGCTCACGCGCCGGCGCCGCCGGCTTGACCCAGCCATTCTCCCAGGCGGTGTCGGTGATGTATTTCTCGACCGAGCCGATGGTCACGGTGCCATGCCCCGACTGCTCGATAACGCAGTTGCCCTCGCACAGCCGGTCCTGCGGGCAGATCCGTCCGCAGATCTCGGGGAAGGTGTTGGTCGCCTGGCTGATCTCGTAGGCTTCCTGCAACCGTCCGCTCGCGGTCAGGCGCAGCCAGTCCGGGATGTTGTTCTGCAGCGGGCAGTGGCTCTGGCAATAGGGCACGCCGCACTGGCTGCAGCGGCTCGCCTGCTCCTCGGCCTTGGCCTTGGCGAATTCGGCGTAGATCTCGTGGAAATCGTGCGACCGCTCCTCGGCCGGACGCTTCGCAGGCATCTCGCGACCCAGAGCCACGAATTTCAGCATCCGTTCCTTTGCCATCTGGCCATCCCTTCTTCGGTACCGCACGGTGCGCCTTACTAGAACGGGGCTGGAGAAATTAAAAGTCAGCAATGCTGACCTAAATGGGCAAAACGGAGGCCGCTGGGGAAAGAAATTCACTCGTGTATCAATTTTTAGGTCAGTATAAGTTACCTAACGCGTGGTCAGGTGAGCGAAAGTGCCACCAAAGCCACCCCGCCGACAATGATTCGCCACCAGCCGAAGACCGCGAAGCCGTTGCGGGAAACATAGTCCAGCAGCCAGCGCACGACGAGCACGGCGGCCACGAAGGCGGCGACAAAGCCGACGATGATCTCGTTTACAGCGCTTGCATCGAGCATGTGCCGCGTCTTGTACAAATCATAGGCAAAGGCGCCGGCCATCGTCGGCATCGACAGGAAGAACGAGAACTCGGCGGCGGCGCGCCGTCCCGTGCCCAGCAGGCGGGCGCCGACGATCGTAGCACCGCTGCGCGAGACGCCGGGAATCATCGCCAGGCACTGGATCACTCCGATCGCCAGCGCCGTGCCGAGCGGCAACTTCATGGCGTCCTCGTGCCGGGGCGGCGGGGAAATACGGTCGACCGCAAGCAGTATGAATCCGCCCAGCAGCAGCATCAGCGCGATCAGCCGGGGGGTCTCGAACAGGACGGTCTTGATGAAGTCATGCGCCAGCACCCCGATCACCACGGCCGGCAGAAAGGCGATCAGCACCGAGAGGATGAACCGCCGCGCCGCCGGATCGTGCGGGGCGGCGGAGAAAACGCCGATCAGCTTGGCTGAATAGACGGTGAGGATCGCCAGCACGGCGCCCAGCTGGATCACCACCTCGAAGGTCTTGCCCGCGCTCTCGAAGCCAAGGAAATGGCCGGCGAGCAGCAGGTGGCCGGTGGAAGAGACCGGGATGAACTCGGTCAGGCCCTCGATCAGGCCGAGGACCAATGCGACCAGCAGGGTATGTTCAGTCAAGGCTCAGCCGATCTTGCGCAGATTGCGGGCCGAATCCTTGATCGCGTCGTACTGCCCCGACGGGCGGAACCGCCATAGGTAGTCCGGCAGCACCGATTCCAGCGCCGCGGGCAGGATGCCCAACTCGGACAGGCCCCTGGCGCCCGGCGCCACGACATTGTCGCGACCCAGCGATTTCAGCTGGTCGCGGGTCAGTACGCCATTGCTCACCAGCCCCATGGTCACGCCCTGCAGGCAGTCGAAGGCAAAGGCGATGATGGCGGCGACGAAATGCGGCAGCGGCAGCAGGACGCGGCGGCGGTGGATCACCTGCAGCATCTGCTCCATCAGCTTGTGGAAGCTCAGCACTTCCGGCCCGCCGAGTTCGTAGACACCCGGAGCGGCCTCGCCCTTGATGCCCTTCACCGCGGCCTGGGCCACGTCATCGACGTAGACCGGCTGGAACAGGGTGCCGCCGGAAACGACCGGCAGGATCGGGCCAAGCCGCGCCATGCCGGCGAAACGGTTGAAGAAGCCGTCTTCGGGCCCGAAGATGATCGAGGGGCGCAGGATCACGGCACTCGGGAAATGCTCCAGCACCGCGGCCTCGCCGGCCGCCTTGGTGCGGCCGTATTCGCTGGCGGCCTCGGGATCGGCGCCGATGGCCGAGAGGTGCACCATCTGCGCCACGCTCTGGGCCGCTGCGATGCGGGCGATACGCCCGGCGCCCTCGTGCTGCACGGCCTCGAAGGTATTGGCGCCGGATTCGTTCAGGATGCCGACGCAGTTCACCACCGCATCCGCCCCCGCCATCGCGGCGGCAACCGAGGCATCGTCGCGGATGTTGCAGAACACCGGCTCGACCTGGCCGACCACGCCGTAGGGGCGTACGAATATCGCTTCGTTCGGACGGCGGACGGCGACGCGGACGCGCCAGCCCTCCTTGGCCATCCGCCGCGCCACATAGCGCCCGACGAAGCCAGAGCCGCCGTAGATGGTGACGAGTTTCGACATGAATAAGCCTCCGGACCGGTCCGATCCCTCATTAGCCCCGACAGAGGCCAACGACAAGGCGGCAGTCCGTCGCTTTGTCGCTACCTTCAACAAGGCTGCCGCAACGGCAACTACATGCTTCTCAAATCTTTCTTCACGACCCCCGTTGACAGCCCCCCGCGCCAGAGTTACACGCCCCTCCACGCAGCC
Organism: Seohaeicola zhoushanensis; assembly: GCF_014656415.1. Lineage (GTDB taxonomy): Bacteria > Pseudomonadota > Alphaproteobacteria > Rhodobacterales > Rhodobacteraceae > Seohaeicola_A > Seohaeicola_A zhoushanensis. Next base: position 804,124 of record NZ_BNCJ01000001.1, read on the forward strand.
TGTGCCCAGGTGGCGGAATTGGTAGACGCGCTGGTTTCAGGTACCAGTGGCTTAACGGTCGTGGAGGTTCGAGTCCTCTCCTGGGCACCACAAAACCAGAAAATTTTCTTTCAATTCAGTAACTTAAATGGGTGACCTCCGGCATTCATCCACCCTTTTATCCACCTCTTTTTGTGTTGGCAGCATGAAGCCCTCACCGGCCAACTCCGCTACGCAACTTCAGGCTCTCTGCAATTTCTAGTATTGGTTGCCGAATTCTGGCGGTCCCCAGTCTTCGACATTGTCTTTCGGATCATTGGTGAAGCGGTCTATGTCTTTACGGACCGTCTCACCATTCAGTTCCGTGCTCGGCGCTGTGACCATCATCGCAACGGCTTGGATGAACTCTAACAACTTCCCATGCCGTTGTCCGACCTTGCTGCCATCGGAAACCGTGGTGTAGGTAACCCTCCTACCAGCGTCCTGCCATGCATAGCAGCATGTTTCCACGATGTACTGCCGACGCTTGTCTCGAGTCGCGCGTTTGTCGAGCGGTGACATGTCGGCAGCAGAGCCAGGTGTCTCAAGGATTAGGTCGATTGCGGCCACGATGCCCGGTGCGATGGCCTCGGCTCCATCCAACTCGGCTATGAGTTCCGGCAACAGCGACGCGACTTCGGGTGTGGGAGCAAACTGTGTGGACAGTCCGGTCAAGTGATCTCGAAGTCTTGCGGGCGAAATGGCCTGCGCTTTGGCAAATCGTTTCAGCCGTTTGAGGGTGGGTTGCGCACGCTTGATCGCTTCTAATCGGTTAACTTCGAACAGGTTGACCAAAACGTCGTCATCGTTGTTTAGGCAGTGGCCCAGCTCAACGGACAGTCGCCGCACGATATCTTCATCAAAGTCGAAAGCGGCACACAGGTGAGCGTTCATGCCCTCTGAAAGGGCGCCTGTCTCACCGTAGTTGCCAAGCCGCCAAGGCGGTGTGCCATGCGGTCTGAGGCCATCCTTATGAAGATAGATCGAGTAGTCTTCTACAGGCTCATCGAAGCCTAGATCATCGGAATTTCCAGCTTCACGGGTCGTCACCGTAATCTTCTCCAAATAGTACTCGTGATTGGCGTTGCACACTATTCTCGAGCGGCGGGTCTCCTGTTCACCGCTGGGCCATGCTGAGAAGAGTGCGGGCGTCGACCGCCCGCCAAGACTCGCATGTTGCACCAATCGTCGGCGGCAGAAAAGCAACCAAGAACAATCGCAGCGCCAGAAAAGATGCTGGCCCGAACCGCCTGCGCGACTTGAGGGCTCCGTCGCTTCGGGCCAGCTGATGTTGCGCTCAATCTCGCTTTGGTAAGCTGACTCACACCAAAATTTGGAGATCAATACACTTAGTCCGAAGAGTCGCAAAATTGGACGTTCCAGGCCGAGAAGGGCTTCTGCCCGACTCCGTTCTGCCTGGTTTACACTTGCTGCTTTCCCTGGCGAACGATCTGGAAAAAGTGGCGACCACGGTGTGTTCCCTTACCGGCCTCCAATAGGGAACGATGGTTCGGGGACTACCCCATCCCGCGCCGACGCGACCCCTTCTGGTCCGGCGCAGAAACGCGACAACGGAACCCACCGGACACCGATCACCAATGTGCGATCGGCGTATCGGGGACTGCTTGGACTGTGCTCAGTCCATGCGGGGCAGGTGAGAAGCCTGCGGGGAAGCGGCTGGCCCCCGAAAAAAAGGCATCGCGTGGATACGAACCTGAAAGCGAAGGGCCTTCCTCTGTAGAGCGGGGGGAAGGAGCGGGGGCCGGCTATTGTCCTATTCGATGTATCAATGAATCCCCCTGAAATGCTGGAATGCAGCGCAAGTGACGAACTCCTCCTCGTCGCGACCGCCTAGAACCTACGCAAACTGGTAAAGATCCTTACCACAACGCAGCAACCGCAGAGCGCCTGGATCGAAGAAGCATTGTCTGAAGCTTCTGGGCGAAAGGCTCATTGCGCGAGAATTCGACCGTCAGGTCGCTGAGCTACTGGTCCGCATCGCTGTTCTGAACGGCTGCAACTCTCGTTGCGCCCACTTTCGGAAACCCTCCACGAACAGCAAAGAAGTATCATGTTCGAACGATTTCCTTCTGAGCCGCTGCCGATTGTCCCTGATCCATCATCTGGATCGCCGCCTTGCGCAGCATTGCCTGGTCGGAGCCACAGACGAACACCGTAACGCCCCTGGCGTGCCACACGGGCACCTGGGCCGCATCGCCGACAAAGAGACCCACCGCCATTCCGTTGCGCTTGCCTGCCTCGATGATCCGTTCGATTGCGGCGTCGAGGTCCGGGGAGGGGAAAGCGACGCTCATGGATTGCGACAGGTCGGCCGGGCCGATGAACATCATGTCGACGTCGGGGATGGACGCGATCTGGTCGAGTTGGTCGAGGGCGCTGGCGTCCTCGATCTGTACGACGGCAATGCCGGCGGCATCGGAGGCCTCACGGTAGTCCGGGATCGACATGCCGCCGTAGTTCCCCGCGCGAGGCGAGGGAGAGAGGCCACGCTTGCGGCGGGCGAAGCGGATCGCGTCGCAAACGGCTTCGGCGTCGGGCTTGTTCATGACGTGCGGGACCATGACCCCGGTCAGCCCGAGGTCGAGCAGGGGGGCGATCCAGTCGCGCTCCTTGCCCCAGCGGCGGGACAGCAGGGGCAGGCCAACCGCGCGCCCGGCCATGGCCATCATGTCCATCTGGCTGAGGTCGATTGGGGCGTGTTCTTGGTCGATGACGGCAAAGTCCAGGCCGGCGTGGCCCAGGATTTCGACGACATGCGGTGCGGGCGTCTTGACGAACGTTCCGATCAGCAAATCCCCGGCGCGGATGCGGGCTCTGAGTGTCTGGGTCATGGTCGGGCCTCAGTCCGACAGGCCGATGACGTCGGCCGCATTGGTGGCGACCATCGCGCGGATCTCGTTCTCGGTGCAGCCCAGCGAGAGGCAGGTCGCAACTCCGAGCTGAAAGCCCTCCAGCGGGTTCAGCGTCCCGACCTGGCCGAGGTCTGAGCAGAGGATGGTGCGTTCGGCGCCAACGAGGTCGATGAAGGCCTTCAGGTCCTCGTTGGAACGGGTGCGGAATTTCGATCCTTCGAGGAAGAAGGCCAGCGAGTGCTCGACATATGCGCCCATGTACGCGATCTCCCTGGTATCGTCCATCGAAGCGCCGACGATGTCCTCGGGGTGGGTGAAGATCAGCCGCTCGACCCCGCGGTTGCGGGCTTCGCGGAAGACGATCTTGGTCTCGGAGACGTGGATGTGCCCGCTGGCGAGCGCCATGCCGGTTGCCGCCACGACGTCGAGCAGGTCGAGCACTTCGGGCCGCAGCTTGCCGTCTTCGAAAAGCGGTACCGGCGATGCGTGCCGCATCTTCTGGGTCGATGCCGGGTGCTGCCAGCCGGAGTTCTTTTCCCATTCGAGGTGATTCTCGGCGGCGAGGGTCGGCAGCCAGACGATCTTGCCGCCGCAGGCGGCGGTGTGCTCGACCGCGTAGGGGTTGATGCCGCCCACCACGTTGTTCAGCACGATGCCGGAAAAGATCCTGGTCGCAAGCTCGGGGTGATGATCGGTGATCAGCTTGGCACAGATGACGCCGGAATAGTCGTGGTCCTTCGACACCATCGCGGCGAAGCCGGCATCGGAATACATCCGCGCCAGGTCGAGATGGTCGATCGCGCGCGGCGCCATGGATGGACCGGAGTGCACATGCGGGTCGACGGCGCCTTTCAGGATCTCGCCGATCCGGTCGGACTGCTCGAGCGCAATTGTCTGGATGGTCGTCATGGTTGGTCCTCCCCGGGCCTTTGCACATGCATATGTATCGCATTGCGATCCGATGTTCTGACAAGCGGAACACTCATAGAGCTATTTTTTGGCAACCGACATGTCAAGACGAACTTGCCGGGCAAGTTCGCGACCCAGGTCCTGGGGAATGGTCAGGCCGCGTAGCCGAGTTCGGCCGAGATATGGGCGGCGGCGGTGCGGACGGCCTCGATCTGCGCCGGATCGGGGGGCGTGCCGATGTACTGGGTCAGACTGACGATGGCGATCGTGATGACCGCCTCGCCATCGGCGTTGAAGATCGGGCAGGCCAGGGCGTTGAGGCCCAGCATGGTCTCATTCGGCGCGGTGGCCCAGCCCTGGTCCGCAACCTCGGAAATGTGGCGGGCGAGGGCTGCCCTGTCGGTGATGGTGAATTCCGTCGAGGGCACGATCGGGTCGGGGATCAACGCTTCGCGGCGTTCGGCCGGCATCGACGCCAGCGCGACCTTGCCCTGGGCGGAATTGTGAAAGCGCAGCAGCGAACCCGGTCTAACGCCGACCTCGATCTGCATCGTGCCGTTCAGGGTATTGAGGATCCGGATCCCGTTTTTCTCGACCTGGCCCAGGCTGACGGCCTGCCCCGTGACGTCCCGCAGCGTCCGCATGTGCGGCATCGCGACCGAGGTGAAATCGGCCGAGCCGGACGCGGCGCGGCCAAGCGCGATGAGGCGCGCGCCGATACGGTAGCGCTCGGTCTGTTCCGACTGCGAGATGTAGCCGAGGGCGACCAGGTTCCGCAGATGCCGGTGGATTCGGCTCTTGGTCGTGCCGAGGGCAGAGGCCAGCGCGGTCACCCCCATGTCGCCATTCGCATTGGCCAGGGTTTCGAGCACCTGCAGCGCCATTGCGACGCTCTGGATCGTGTCCGACCTGTCTGAACTCTCTGATGTCACTGGTCAATCCTCCGGTGGGTTCGTCTTAACAGGATCCGCTGATCGCCGTGAACACAGAATACTTGACAGATTGAACATCGCACAAGTATGTTCCGTCTCAGAGAACGATGTATCGCATTGCGAGACGAGAGATTGGCCGGGGAGGAGAACTCGGAGCGTAACTGCAGGGCCGGAAGGGTCCCCGCTGACCGGCAACAATGCTGGTGATGCGGGTGGCCACCACCTTGAGAGCCCGCAGACGTGCCCCTCCCAACACACCAAGCCGGTCGCGCCTGCGTCGCTGAAAGGAAGACCATGTACGACAAGTCGGATCCCCGCGCGTCGCTTGCTCCCGCCAAGGCGGGCAGCCTGCTCAGTCAGACCGGACTCGTGGCCGAGCCGCAGGTGGCGCGGTTCTACCAGGCCGCACCCCAGATCGTGGATGCGACGGGCAAGACCTGGCTGCATCGCGGTCACAATTTCCTGGTGGCCTATTCCGAGGCGGCAGCCGGGATGCCCTTCGAACGGGTCGGCCAGGTCGATGAGTATTGCGTTCTTCTTCCGAAGGCCGGCGGCAGCATCGTCTGGAATGGCGAGAGGACCGAGGTGCCGGGTTACTCCATCGCCTTCGTGCCGCCCGGCAACAGCAGCGTCACCGTGACGGGTGGCGGCGAACTGGTCCGGCTCTTCTCGACGCAGAACGGCGATCTTGCCGAAGCTTGCGGAAATGCGCGGGGCTATGACGTGCCACGCGCGCATATTCCGCCGTTTCAGCCCTGGCCGGAGCCCAACGGCGGCTGGAAGGTGCGGGTCTATTCACTGGACGTCGCGCAAAAGGAGGGTCGGTTCGGTCGAATCTTCCGGTGCACCACGCTCATGGTGAACGTGCTCGACCCATACGAGGGGCCGAGAGATGCCTCGAAGATGTCGCCACACCACCACGACGATTTCGAGCAAGGCTCGCTCGCCCTGGCCGGAGAGTTCACGCATTACCTCCGCTGGACCTGGACCAGCGACATGGCGGATTGGCGGGACGACCAGGCACTGGAGATGGCGTCGCCCTCGCTTTTGGTGATCCCGCCGCCGGTCATTCACACGACCCGTGCGACCGGCGCGGGGACGAACCTGCTTGTCGATATCTTCAGCCCGCCGCGCGAGGACTTCTCGCTGAAACCGGGCTGGGTGCTGAACGCCGACGACTACCCCATGCCGGACTGAGCCGGCCCAACGGACACCCCCGCCCGACCGCAACCAATCGCGGCCGGGCCGATACGACCCCCAGGGAGGAAACCCGAAATGATTACAAGAAGAACTCTGCTCCGGACCGGCGCCGCACTGGGTGCAACCCTGAGCATGCCCTATGTAGCCCGCGCGGCGGGGCGGACCATGCGGATCGCCCACGCGGCGAACGAGGTTCATCCGGGCCACATCCTGGCCACCAGTTTTGCCGAAGGCCTGCAAGAGCTGATGCCCGGCGGGTTCAACGTCCAGATCTTCCCCAACCGCCAGCTGGGCGATGACAAGCAGCTGCTCGAAGGCGCCGTCGCGGGCACCATGGATGTCACCGCCGTCTCGGGCGTGCTGATCCCGCTTGTCACCGGTCGGCAGGCCATGAATGCCTGGCAACTGCCTTTCCTGGTGCGCGACTACGACCATTTCGGGGAACTGGCGCTGGGCGAGGTCGGCCAGAAGATCCAGGCGGACCTGGCCGAGGCGGGCCTGATCGGTCTGGCGACTGCGGATACCGGCCAGCGCAACTTCCTGTCGGTCAAGAATACCGTAACCTCGGTGCCGGACTTCGCCGGCCTGAAGACCCGCATCGTTCCCGTCCCACTGCACAAGCAGATCTGGGAAACGGTGGGCACCGCGCCGGTCGGTCTGCCCTATGGCGAGGTCTATGGTGCGTTGGAGACCGGTGTCATCGATGCCGTCGAAATCAACGTCTCATCGATGCTGGGCGAAAACCTCTGGGAGGTCGGCAAGCATTTCACCCTGACCGGCCATTACCCCTGGCACATGGCCACGGTGATGTCGCAGCGGTATTGGGATGATCTCAACGACGAAGAGAAAGCGGCCGTGACCGAGGCCGGCCGGCGCTCGATCGCCAAGACGCTGGCCTATGCCAAGACGCAGGACCTGGAAGGCCGCGAGCAGCTGAAGGGCAAGGGCGTCGAGATCGTCGAACTGACCGATCTCGACGCGATGCGCCAGCGCGTGTCGGCGCTGACCTCGGAATGGGCCGCCAAGGACCCGCTGATCGCCAACTTCGTCGCCGCGACCGGCGCGTCGTCGTAAACCATGAGGCCGGGTGGCCCGTTCCGCCCGGCCCATCCGCCAACCAAGCCTATGGGATTCCCGCCATGAGTGACCGCACCGGTGCGCTTTCGCGCCTTGTGACCTGGTATGTCCGGCTGATCCGGTTCCTCGCCGGGCTCTGCATGGCGTTGATCGTGGCGGTGATGATCGCGCAGGTCTTCTACCGTTACGTCCTTGGCGGAAGCCTGATCTGGGCCGAGGAACTTTGCCGCTATCTGCTGATCTGGCAGACGTTTCTCGTGCTCGGGCTCGCCTATTCACGGGGCGAGTTCGTCTCGCTGGATTTCCTGCCGTCGAGCCTGGCGCCACGCGGGCGCTGGATCCTGCGCGCGGTTATGGCCGTGCCGGTCATCATCTTCCTGATCGTGCTGGCCTGGTACGGCTATGACTTCGCGTCGCGGTTTGACCGGCAAACGATCCCCGCGATCGATTTCATCTGGACCTCGCTGACCGGATCGGCCCTCGGCCTCTCGATCAAGTGGGTCTACGTGTCGGTGACCGTCGGCCTGGCGCTGATGGCGGCGCATGTGGTGGCAGATCTTGTCGTCACCTTCCGCCGCCAGTTCGTCGAAAACGCGCCCGATACTCCGAGCACTCCCAACACCGAGGCAGCAGCCTGATGGCCAGTTTCTTCATTCTCTTCGCCGGGTTCCTGGCGTCCGGCATCCCGATCGCCCTGGCGCTTGGCATCGCGGGAACCGCCTATCTCTACCTCTCCGGCAACGCGATGATGCTGCTGATGCTGCCGCAGCGGATGATCGCCGGAATCGACCAGTTCGTCTTGCTGACCATCCCGCTGTTCCTGCTGGCCGGCGCCCTGATGAACGTGGGCGGCGTCACCGAGCGCATCGTCACCTTCGCCCGCGCAATGGTGGGGCACCGGCGCGGTGGCATGTCCTCGGTTTCGATCCTGTCGTCGGGGTTCTTCGCCGGCATCTCGGGCAGCGCGACCGCCGAGGCTTCGGCTCTCGGTGCCATCCTGATACCCTCGATGTCGAAGCAGGGGATGCCCCCTGCCTATGCGGCGGCGCTGATCGCGGTCAGCTCGGTCATGGGGCCGATCATTCCGCCGTCGATCACGATGATCATCTATGGTGTGCTGTCGGGGGCCTCGATCGGGCAGCTGTTCCTTGCCGGGGTGGTGCCCGGTATCGGCATCGCTGCGGGGCTGCTGATCTATGCCACCTATCGGGCCAAGCGAGACGGTTTTCCCGTGACCCCGCGCGTCAATGCGCGCGAAAGGCTTGCGGCGACCAAGCGCACGCTGCCGGCGCTGATCCTGCCGCTGATCATCCTGGTCGGCATCAAGGCGGGGATCTTCACCCCGACCGAGGCCGCCGCGGTCGCGGTTGCCTATGCCCTGGTCATCGGGTTCATCTACCGCGACCTGACGGTCGCGCGGGTCTGGGAGTCCCTGATCGCCACTGCGCTGGTTTCGGCCTCGATCCTGTTCATCACGTCGATGGCGAGCATCGTGTCCTTCGTCTTCACGCTGGAACAGGTGCCGCAGCTGATCGCCGACGCGATGCTGTCGCTGACCGATAACCCCTGGATGATCCTGCTGCTGCTGAACATCTTCCTGCTGATCCTCGGCATGTTCCTCGAGCCGATCTCGATCCTGATCCTGACCATGCCGATCCTGCTGAAGTTCCAGGCGATGATCGGGATGGACCCGGTGCAGTTCGGCACCGTGGTCGTGCTGAACGTCGTGATCGGCATGGCGACGCCGCCGGTGGGCATCCTGCTGTTCATCGCCTCGGCCATCTCCGGCGAGCCGGTGACGCGGGTGATCCGCGAAGCCTTGCCGCTGATCGGGATCTGCCTGGTCGTTCTGGCGCTGATCGCGCTGGTCCCGCAGCTTACATTGTTCTTCCCGCGAGCGCTGTTTTGACGCGGTCGCAACGAAGGACTGGTTATTAGAAAGCCAGGATCACCTGTTTTGCCCGCGGGCCAGATAGATCGCTCAGGGCAGAAATCTTCGAGTGTCCCGAGAGCTATGAACCGGAAAGCAAGGTCGCCAACTGCGCTTGGCAGACATTGGTGCAAATTGCAGCATCGGTTGAAGTGGGCTCGAAGCGGTCATGCCGCGCCGCGGCAGACTCCGTGACCATCCAGGCGGAGCAATATGACGCTTCCGGCCCAATGCGGACACACGACCTCTTCAAATGCAACGTCCGCTTTACGCCCATTTCAGTCATTACGCAGCACGTTCGTGCATTCCGGAAGCGGACGTGGAATGGCGACCGGTCATGCTGCCGAGAAAAGCGCTGTCTCTTCCTTGTACGAGAAACGCCTCGAGATGCAGACGGTGTCCCTCCGGGGGCCCCGCGATAGTTCAAGGGTCAGCAAGCTGTCATTCGAAAACGCTGGGCTTAGCTCGAGCTTGAGGTACTCAAAGAGTTGTCGATCATGCACAGCAATTATCACCTGCCGTCCATGCTCCTTGGACAGCGTCCTAAGCAAGGCCGCGAAATGAGCAATATGAATGTCATCCATCGACTGTACCGGATCGTCGAGGATCAGCCAGGGAAGTTCTTTGGGCACGGAGAGATGAAGCGCGGTGAACAGGGTCAACGCTGCGGTATTGAGGTTGCCCGCGCTCAACATGGCGCCCGGAGTTCCACCAGCCTCGCCGCCATCCCGATGCTCGGTGATTAGCCTAGGCTGAAGTTTCTGGGTAGACGATTGGGGGATTCTGAACGCGGGAACGAAAGGCTCTCCCGGCGCCAGCCGCACAAACAGGTCGCGCCACACGCGATTGAGCCGGTCATTAAACTCGCGTCGAATGATGGCTGAACGCACCTTGTCGACCGCGTTGCGAATTGCGTTACCCTGATCGCGAAGGATCTGGGCTCGCGCCAACGCCTGATCAGCGTGTTGCCAGGATGCAAGATCTTCCGCAATCCGCTGGTCGACCTCCCCGCAGCGTAAGATTGCCGTGCGGATTGTAGCGACGTGATCAGAGCCTTCGCGCCGCATGGCAAGCCGTTGCTCAAGGTGTGTCGCGCCGGCTGCCAACAGGTTTTCCAGCCGCACTACGGCCGCTTCGAATGATTCATCGTCCTCAAGTTCAGGCGCACCTATCGAACCGGCAAAGTCGCTCAGCGTGTCGCGTGCAGCCGCAAGCGCGACATTGCGTGACTGCGCTTCGCTCAAAGCGCGTCGCGCCGCAACATCGGCCGCACGCAATTGCGTTCCCTCGCGTAGCGCATCATGCAGACTTTCAAGTTCGGTTATGAGCGTGTCCGCTGACGCCGTTCGCCGATCGAGGTCGGCCAGCGCTTCTTCGTCAAGTCTTCGAGTTCCAATGGCCTCGATCTCACGTTCTAAACGCTCGACCATAATCTGCACTTCACTGCGGGTCCGCCCCAAAGTAAGTAGCCGCTCCGCCGAAGCGGATAATGTCCTTACTTTATTGTGGACATGGTCGCTGAGCGATCCTTCGCCTTGTTCTCCGAAATCTCGATCACAAACTGGGCAGACGTTGTCGGTAATGAACGACGTCAACTCCGCCAGTGCCGAACCGAGACTGCCGGCACTGCTGGGCATGCGAGCGAGTTCTTGATCGATGGTATCGCGTTGGCGCAGCGAAACATCGCGTTCATTTTGCGCCAAAGCGTACCGCGCTATGTCGGCACGCGCTTGCGATGTGCGATCACCCAACTGCTTTTTCTCGGTGCGCAGGCGCGCTAGCGTCACCTCAGCAAACCGTTCCGGATCGCTTGGCAGCGAGATGTCGGGTAGGAAGGCCTCAATACGACCGCGAACATTGCCGACGCGCGCGCCGTGATCGGTTTCCCAGCGTGCAAACGCCGCGCGAGCCTCCTCCGATCCGGTCGGAGTGGCGGCGCCATTGGAGAGCGACGCGCGTTGTGCCGCGTCGATTTCGCGTCTGATAGAGGCAAGTCTTCGCTGCTGATCCGTCAGGCGCGCGAACGCGTCCGTATCGCTGCCTTCCGAAAGAACCGCCGCCACGTTGTCTAGCGTATCCTCCCGCACATCAGTGGGTAGCTGGAGCTTGGAGCAGAGCGAGGCAAGGTCGCTCAGCGCACTCCGGATTTGCTCACTTAACCCCTCGCGTATTTTGCGTTCATCGGAGAGAAGCCGGTCCAATCGAGATTTGTCGGCCTCGACACCCGCCCAGCCGTCGATGATCTTGCGGACATTGCGCACATCCGCCAGAGGCTTCAACCCAGCTTCCAGAGCATCCAGCCTATCAAGCCCGAGCAGTTTAGTCACGAACTTCGCCAGTGGTGATTCTGCGTCGTTGCTTGCATCTTGATAGATCTGCAGCAACTGGCCGAGCAGTGCTTGCGGCAGAAATACCCGCTCCCGGAAGAAGGAGGCTCGCTGATCGTCAAGCGCACTGATCGACTGTGGACCAGTTCCGCTCAGCACTGCACTGAAGCTCTGTTCCGCCGTGCCGGCCAAAGCCTTGAGGAAGACTCTGCCTTCGGTCGCAGAACGATGCAGCAACTGCTTCTCATAGCCAGGGTCAGCACGCTCCAACGACTGAACCATTCCGGTAAGCGCGAATTCCAAAGCTGACAATAGGCTCGTCTTTCCCGCGCCATTTTCGCCATGAACGAGAACCACCTTGGCGTCGAGGGGCGCATGGATTTGCCCCCGAATGCTTCGGAAGTTGCTGATATCGAGGCTTCTGAGGATGAGGTCACTCACGATTGGTCCTCTTCTGGAACGGGCTGAAACGCACTGTCGATCGCCAGTGCAACCGCATCGGTCACTGCCTGCTCCCCGTCATTGGAGGCGTTGATCAAGGCATCAAGGAGGGCGGCGTCGGTATCTGCGGGAAGTGCGCGAACGAGTTGATCCATAGCGGAGCCGCTGCCGTTCTGGGCTTCGACCACGGAAGGGGGCAGAGTGAGAGGAAGAAGCACTCGGATTCGATCATCGAGCTGGCGTTTGGCCTCGTCGTCTGCAGGCTTTCCTTGATCTTCGAGGTTGATACCTTCGACCTGAAGTACCCGGCATGTCTCCGACAGAGCCTCGATCCCTTCCGCCAGCACGGCACCGGCGAGAACCGCGGTTACTACGTAGCGCGAGCCGGTAACGTCGAGCGCTCGGCTCAAGGCTTCTAGGCGTTGGCGAACACGGCCGCCGTCGCGGTCGCCATAGTCGCCAGTTGTGGTGTCGACTAGAAGCACGAGGTCGAGCGCCCGACCGTCGCGTCCGCGCATCGCGCCGGTGAAAGCAAATTCGACGCCCGCAACTTTGAATGGCGTCGGCAGATCGCTGTATCCGGCTTCACGGAGGCGCTCTTGGATCGCATGGACAAGGGGCGAACTGCTCATAGCATCATCTCCGCAATGAATTCACGCTGGAGCGTCGCGGCATCGCCGCAGCGTGTGAGCAGGTCGCCAAGGCTGACATGTGTCTCGCCGACATGCCCGGTTCGACCCGGAGCGGACCGAACACGCCGCGCAGTTACACTTCCCCCCGCCATTTGGTGCCAGGCGTTGTCGGCATGGACAACGATTGCATTGTCGTTCGCGAAAGCCCCGCGACTCTTGAGGCCAATCGCTTCCGTTGCCGATTTTACCACGAAGAATGGTCGGTCGACACCGTCCGGACGCCGAGCGCGGGCGGTAAGGGCACCCGATGTCAGAGCGTTCGAGGCAGGCCCGCGCAGCTCCCAAAGTCCAGCTTGCCGCCCATTTTGCAGGAGCGACAAGGCGATCCCAAGACATCCGAAACCCATGCTTTGGGCATTTTGGTCGGCCACAAGGAGATTGGGTGTCGAGCCGCAGAGCGCTTCATAGGCCTCCGGGTTGGAAGGTAGAGTGCCCGATCGGAAGAGCGAGAGCATTCGCGACCAGAGCGCGATGGCTTCGTTTACGAAGGCGGTTCTGTTCTCAGTCCGGGGATCGGGGACCGCTAGGTCGGCGATGTCGTCTCGAAGCGTTTCCAACAAGGGCGCAAGAGCGACAGCAACGTCTACTTTGCCCAAAGGCGCCAAGCCAAGTTGCATGAATATGACGAGCTTGTCCGTAAGGAGCTTCAGCGCCAGCGCGATAAGCACCTTTTCGCCCCACGCGCGCAATAGCGTGGCCTCATGGACGGCGGCCGGATCGCTATTGTAGGCTTCGCCGTAGGACAAGCGCAGGACGTCACGCTGCCCTTGTTGGATACTGTCCTCGCAGAAAATGTGTGCCGGTGAAGAGGGCGCTGAGGGCCATGGCCACGCGTGTACGGCCTGCGCCCGCGCAAAAAGGGTCTGAAGATTGTTGTCTTGGATAGAGAGCCCCAGCACCAAGGTTTTTTGGGTTGTAGCAAGCCCGACGACGGCATTGCGCATTGCTGCGAACGCGGCCGCTTCCGGCCAACCCATTATCTGAGTGTAACTACCCGTCAGAAATCGTCGAAAGACTGCCGGTTCACGCGTGGCATGCACAATACAACCGTGGAACTTCAGCAATCGGGCGCGTCCGGCGGGGCCCCGCAACTGATTGGGGTCGACGACGACTTGCAGCACGCCCTGGACGCCATTGCTCAGCCGTTCGACCGCCGCCTCGATGAAGCCGTCCCAATTGGCCGAAGCGATCGCTTGTACGGCTCCTTCGAGGATCAAGATCGCAATGCACAAATGCTCCGCAGCGGGCGCGGCTGGGTGTTCGAATGCCTTACGGATATTGATAGCATCCCAGAGGACAAAATCCGGATCGGTGCCGGGGACTCGAATGTCGAGCACGCGCGAGTATTTCGTCCACAGGCGATTGATGATGGCGCCGTGTTCGGGCCACTCCGCCAATGGCTGCGAGTACTGCGCCTGGGCATTGGCAGGATCGATTTCCGCGAGAATGAGCGCTTCTTCGAGTGCCGGACTATAGGCCGCCGCCGTTGCCGGATCAATTGCCCGCTCGCGAATGTAATTGAATGCTTTTTCGATCAGATTGCCGAGACTCGGAGCCTGTCGAGAGATTCCAGAGCCGACCCACAGTGCGAATTCGCCATTTTCCACTGCTCGCGCCATCGGCGCGAATTCGGCGCTGAATTTCGCAAGCACTTCTCGCACAGAGATTTCATTCGCAGTCGGCCCCAGCGCCACGTCGGCCTCCATTTTACGCGATTAGCGTCATCTCGGGGATCGACTTTACTTTTCAGCGTCGCGTTGTCCAGTGCGAGAAGAGTTGGTTCTCCTCGTTTCCCTAGCTGCAGTTATCGGCCGCGCATGCCCAGAACCCGACGGTCGGCAACCGGCCCTAAAGCGATCGTCCATCGACTCCGCAGCGAATGGCCGCTCTCCGCCCATTCAGGCGTTGGCGTGAGACCGGTAGACAGCTGTTGCGGGTCCAGGCTGTCGATCGGAGCGGAGCGAACTACTCGGCTAGCGGTAGGTACCACGCAAGCGAGATGGAGGTAGCATCAAGATCAGAATGGTGGATCGGGTTGTGGCAGATCTGCGCGTTCCGCGTGTTCCGTCGCACTGCTCAAGAAACAAAGCTTTCTGAGCACCCGCGGACTTCTAAGTTTTCGATTGTTTCCGCACGTCGTCCGACAAGGAAAACGTAATCGGAAATTCCAGCTTCTAAGGGCTGGTTTTCTGGGGTAAGGCACTGGCAAAATGATCTGCCTGAAAACGGCGGACGGGATCGTTGCGAGCTGTTCTCAACTCACAGTGTCCCGTCTGCTTTCAGCGCCGCGACGACCCTTTTCGCCATGTCGGCACAGCGTTTGCCGTCGAACGGGAAAATCTCCTCGAAGCCGCCGCGTATCTTGCGTTGCAGCGCGGCGCGCAACAGGAAGCGCGCTCGGAACAGCCGGGTCTTCACTGTGATCTTGTTGATCTGCAATTGGTCAGCGGTGGCTGCAGTACTCAGGCCTTCGGTTTCGCGAAGCATGAAGACCAGCCGCAGATCCGGCGGCAGTTCGGCCACTGCTTTCTCGATCAAGCGCCGGATCTCGGCCCGCAGGATTGTGGCTTCGACGGGTTCGGAGCCCTGGCCGGGAAAATCCAGAACGTGGGAAGTGTCACTTTCGGTCACTGTATCGTAAACCTCGCTCGGATGATGGCGCCGGAGCCGCATTCTGGCGGCATTAATTGCGATCCGGGTGATCCAGGTCGTGAAGCTCGCTTCGGCGCGGAAGCTATCCAGCTTGTTGAACGCGACGAGATAGGTGTCCTGTACCACATCTTCCGCTTCAGCATCGCTCGAGACGATCCCTCTGGCGACCCGGAAGAGCCGGGGATTGAGGCGGCGGATCAGTTCACGCACGGCGGACTCGCTGCCATTGCGCGCAGCCGTTACCAGGGCTGTCTCGGACCTGGTGTCATCCCGCACGATGCGTGTCTGGAGGCTTGGCTGCGCATTCATGGCTTGCTCTCCGCGTGTATGACGCCATTGGCGAGAATGGCATCGACCGCTGGAAGTGCTGCGAGCACATCAGCGGATATGTCGTCGCGGTCGCTGGAGGGGCCCTCCCAGCCAACATGAAGTGGTGTCCCGACCACGATCCTTCCGACCATGGCCGCCATCTCATGTGGAAGGCAATAGAAGTCGTAGACGCCGGGAACCGTCAGCGTGACTTCGAAGCTCTCGTTGGGCAGCAGGAAGTCGCTGTCCCATGGCCTGGCCGATGCCGGAATGCGTCGTCTCCTGCCGAAAAGCTCCGGATGATAGGCGGTCGCGGTATGGCTGTTGCCGGGATCGCGGTTGGTGAACCGCAGCGTCGTGCCGGGATCCACCGCCAGGCCTTGGGGCTCGAACCATATTTGCTCGCCACGGGCGGTGCCCCGCATCTCGATTTCCACCATGGTCTGCGCCAGAGCAACGCAAGGAACCCCGAGGGCAGCGGCAGCGCCACTCCCGAGAAAGATGATCCGACGGTTGATGCGGCTCATTTGGCCAACCGTCCCTTGGCTTCGGCGTCGTGGAAAAGCACGACATGCGCATGGGGTTTCTCGACCCCCGGATGCCCGGCGTTGTAATAGATGTCGACTGAGCTGACTTCATGAGCACCGAGGCCGAGACCGTCGAACGCACTACCCGCCTGTAGCTCTTCCAGCGGCGTCATATAGATGGTGGCCGACAGCTTGCCGTCGTGGTCGTAGGCCAGGAAGGGGCCAGCGGGCAAGCTGGCGGGGTCGACAAACAGCGTGCCGAGACCCGGAATGAACGCGGGCAGCGGCAGCGCGTCGCTGACCTGCACGAATGGCGGCCCCGGCGGCGATTGACGCAGGGCTTCTTTGTCATGAGCGAAGGCAATCGTCGCCGAAGAAAAGATGAGGCTCGAAACCAGCAGGATGTGTTTCATCATGGGGTAGTCCTTTTCCGAACTGCAAACGGTGAGATCTGTCCTCACCTGACCATTGGATGCAGCGAGACCGAAAAGGTTCCCGGAAATTGTCGTCTGGTTGAAGTGCGGGGTAGGTGGAAGCCTGCTCGCTGACTTACCCTTGACCCTTTCTAAAGCGGATCTGGATCCAGGGCCGCCATCCAGCCGCTTCCACGATATTGCAAGCGCAGACAGCGCAACCCGTGACCGTCTGGCCTCTGTAGTCCTACGGATTTCAGAATCCTGCTAACAGGCTATTCTTGGCCAGAATATGTGATGCGCATGTCGCATCGACCCAACCGGGATCGAACAAATGGCTGGAAAGGCGGCAACACTTAGAGAACCTTTCCGCAAGCCTCTGGTTCGGGGGTTCGTTTGGGTATTCGTTTGCGGTTTTTTGCTTGCAGCGATTGCCGGTTTCGAGCGCTGGGCGCGCCTGGCCGATCTGACAACGGAGAGCGAGCGGCTTCACGCCATCGCATCGCAACGTGTCGATCAGCATGATGCGCATTTGACGGCCTTGTCCGCCATTGCTGTCGCGAGCCAGGATCAAAGGCCCGACCTCTTTCTAGAGGTCGCGGGCGCTATCATGCGGTTCTATCCCAGGATCATTGGAATTTCCCTTGTGCCGCTGGATGAGCAAGGCAGTTCGCTCGACATCGGGGTCCGCGACGCCGAGCTCGGTGCGCTTGTCCGCGAAGCTGCGAAGCGTTCTCGCGGTGCTCCGGTCCTGGCGCGATATCCTTCGGACCGCCCGGCTTATCTGATCGTCAAACGCAGTCCCAATTCCGAGGCGGCGCGCTACGGGCTCGCCCTGGTTATCGATGCCGCGGCCCTGCTTGATGGGGATTCCGCGTTCTGGACGCAGACCGAGGCGACGCGCTGGCTGGCGCTTCCCGACGGAACGCTGCTCGTCGGTGCAGCAGATTCCGGAAGCTCGCCGCAATTCACCCGCGCTCTTTCGAGTGCGACGCAACCACTTGAACTGAAGACCGCGGTCCGCATGACGATATTGGATGTGTTCCCGCCGCGTAGAGTGGCGCTCGCTCTTGCCCTGATTGGGTTCAGTGCGGTCGCTCTGCGCGCGATCGGGCGGCAACGCGCCAAGGTGCGTGCAGCCGAAGCGCGGGCTGAGCTCAGTGGTCTTGAAACCCGTCTCAGCCACGCCTCACGAGTGAACGCGCTCGGCGAGATGGCTAGCGGAATCGCACATGAACTGACACAGCCTTTGACAGCGATCCTGGCGCAGGCGCAGGCGGCCCGGCGCCTTGCGGCGCGGGGAGACACAGATCGTATCACGGGTATCCTCGATGATGTGGTCGAACAGACGCGGCGCGCAGCCGCCATTCTAGAGCGCCTAAGAACCTGGACCCGGCCAAGGGAGCGGAATGCGGAAGCGATCGACATGAGAGAGTGCATCCGTGTTGCCGGAACTTTGCTTGCGGGACAGGCTGCGGAGCTTGACGCCAGCCTTGATGTGCGGGTGCCACCGACACCCCTGTCGGTGGTGGGCGATCGCGTGGAACTGGAACAGGTCCTCTTCAATCTCATTCGCAACGCCCTAGATGCCGTCGCGGAGAAAGCGGCTCCCCGCGAAATTACCGTTGAAGCCACTATGGAAGGAGACATGGCGGTGATCGACGTCAGCGATACTGGCCCAGGTATTCGGTCGGACGTGCGGGACAGGCTGTTCACCCCGTTCATGACGACACGTGAAAACGGAACTGGTTTGGGTCTCGCGCTTAGCCTTCGTCTAGTCGAGCGGGCTGGCGGAGATCTGACATTGATCGAAACTCGCGAGGGCGCGCGGTTCAGAATCAACCTGCCGCTTGTCCGCGCTGCTCGGGAGGCGGGCGCATGACCGCGCCAGTCTACCTCGTCGATGACGATGCGGCGGTCCGGGACGCGCTTTCGCTGCTTCTCTCGACAGTGGGGGTTGATGTCCGGACCTTCCCCGGTCCTGAGAACTTCCTCTCGGCCTTGCCCAAGCTCGATCCGGGCTGCCTGATTCTCGATATTCGGATGCCGGCGATCTCCGGTCTCAAGTTGCAGGAGCGCCTGACCGCAAGCGGTGTGGCTTGGCCGACAGTGGTGATCTCGGGGCACGGAGATATCGAGGCCTGTCGCAAGGCGTTCCGCAACGGTGCGATCGACTTCCTGTCGAAGCCGGTGGACGAACAGGACCTCATCGACGCCATTCAGAAAGGCCAGATGGCACTCGATCGGACTGCCGAGGCCGATGCCGAGCGACGCGAAGCCGTGGCGCTGCTGGCGGGGTTGACGCAGCGCGAACGGGAAGTTCTGTCCTTCGTGGCGCGCGGGTTCGCGACCCGCGAAATCGCCGGCGCGCTCGGTGTCTCGCCCAGAACTGTTGAAAGCCATCGCGCGGCGATTGGGGCCAAGCTCGGGACGACCTCGCCGGCCGAGATGGCGCGCCTGTGGATCGAAGTCGGGAACGGTCCGTAGTTCTACGGATACGGCGGGTCGACCTACGAATAGGGCAGGTTGCGCCGATAGCTTAGATCTTTTCCTGTCACCAACACAGGAGAGCCGACATGCTCAGAACAACCGCTTTTCTCGCAGCCTTCGTCGCGCCGATGGCCGCTCAGGCACAGGACCTGCCGACCAACCCCTATTTGCCGCTTGCCATGGCAGGCGAAGCCGCAAATGCGGCCCTCGAGGCCTGTGCCGCTGAGGGGCACAGTGTCAGCGTTGCAATTGTCGCCCGCGACGGCAACACCAAGGTGCTTCTGAAAGCTGATAACTCCGGTCCGCACACCGCGTCGAGCGCGACGGGCAAGGCATTCACCTCGGCCGGTCTAGGTAGGGACACAGCCGGGCTTGCCGAGTTCATTTCCGGCAACCCGCAGAACAACGGCCTGCGCGATATGGATGAGCGCCTTGTCATCCAGGCCGGCGGTCTGCCGATCCGGATTGGCGGGTCGCTGGTGGGCGGTATCGGCGTCGGCGGTGCACCGTCTGGTGCGATCGACGCGGATTGCGCCCGTGCCGGCCTCAACGCGATCGGCGCCGAATAAGGCAAGCCGGGTCCGCACGGTCTGTGCGGACCCGTTCTCACAAAAGTTGTAAAAACGGTAGAGCTATGCACCTCTTTCTTCTGATCGCTTTGTTCACCGGACTTGCTGCCCCGGTCTGGGCGCAAACTGCCCCGTCGGCGCGTGAAATCGCCGCCTATGACGGTCTTTTCCGCGCCGCGCATCAGGGCGATGTCAGCATGATTGAGAAACTGGTCGCGGAGGGAGCTAGTGTCGATGCTCGCGACACCAGAGGCCGAACGCCGCTACATGTAGCCGCCTTCGCCTCCAGGGACGACGCTTTGCGTGCCTTGGCCAAGGCTGGTGCGGACATGAACGCGCTCGAATATCAGGCTTATGATGTTGTGACCATCGCCGCAGTGGCGGATGATCCCGAACTGATGTCACTGGCCATCGAACTCGGCAACGATCCGGGACTGGTGACCAGCCCTTACCTTGGCACCGCATTGATCGCTGCCGCCCATCTTGGTCATGCCGAGGTGGTGCGGCGTCTGATCCATGCGGGTGCGCCACTGAATCACATCAACAACCTGCACTGGACTGCCGTGATGGAAGCCGTTGTGCTGGGCGATGGCGGTCCGGATCACCAGGCCGTTCTCGACGCTCTTTTGTCGTAAGCGCCTCGGCGGTCCCCTACGCGGCGCGGCTTGACGCGGTTCGGAAGTTCCAA
>NZ_BNCJ01000002.1:0-180071 GCF_014656415.1 Seohaeicola zhoushanensis
GCTTGAGTATCCCAAACCGCATGGGCCGGCCCGGATACACAAAGTTCAGGACACTCCCTTTGCTGCCCCTTTGGATCCGTCCGTGCACACGATTTTTCCTACTCTATTTCTGCCGAAATTTACATTCTTTATTAGACACCAACGCCAACGCATAACTTCCCAGAGGCCATCTCCATCCTCTCTGTCTGCGTCTAATGTGCCAACCAGGCCCATGATTTTTCCGCGTGCGATGCGCCTGATACCGACACGTCAACGTCGAAGTCATCCAACCTCCGATGACTGGGCGCCCCGACCGTGGCGCAAGGGGCCAATG
Source organism: Seohaeicola zhoushanensis (assembly GCF_014656415.1). GTDB lineage: Bacteria > Pseudomonadota > Alphaproteobacteria > Rhodobacterales > Rhodobacteraceae > Seohaeicola_A > Seohaeicola_A zhoushanensis. Next base: position 314 of record NZ_BNCJ01000002.1, read on the forward strand.
GTAACCAGACTAGCCCTCCGTGCTCGTATGATGAGCCGTGAAGGCATCGTCTAGCGTGTCCAGCAGGATCTGCGCCTCGGCTTCTCGTATTACCAGGGGTGGACGTATCTTCAGGATATTGGCACCAGGGCCGGACGCGCTGATAAGCACGCCGTTGCGGCGGAGGTAGTTGACGACGAAGGTCGCCAGTGCGGCGTCTGGCGCGTTCGTAGCTGTGTCGCTGACGCATTCCACTGCGAGGAACAGACCGGCGCCGCGCACTTGTGCGATCGCGGGGTGGTTGCGGGCGATCGCTTCCAGCCCATTCTTGATGAAGGCGCCGGTGCTAAGGGAATTTTCCTGAAGATTCTCCTCGCGGATTACGTCGAGTACGGCCATGCCCGCAGCTGCGGCCACAGGGTTGCCGCCGAAGGTATTGAAGTAGCGCGCCCGAGTGCCAAATTCCTGCACCAGCTCGGGCCGCATCGCCACGCCGGAGAGGGGAAACCCATTGCCCATCGGTTTGCCCATGGTGACCATGTCGGGTACGAGGTCGTGGCGCTGAAAGCCCCAGAACTTGTCGCCCGTTCGCCCAAAGCCGGGCTGGACTTCATCTGCGATGAACAGCCCGCCCTCGGAGCGGATCAGGTCCACTGCGGGCTGTAGGAAGCCTGCCGGATCCGGATACAACCCGTCGCTTGAAAAGATCGTATCGACAAGAAATGCCGCCGGTTCGATGCCATCAGCACGCATCTCGGCGATTGCCTGGGCGAGGTCGTCCGCCAGTTTTGCACCCTGCTCGGTCGGTGACACCCGCAGTCCGTCGGGCGCGTCGATTAGGCGGACACGGGAGGTGCGTGGCACAAAATCCCCGAGGGAGGGCGAAAGCTCAGATACCGACTCGGTGACGCCGTGATAGGCGAGCCGGGTGATGATGACGCCCTGCCGGCCGGTAACGCGGCGCGCAATGCGCAGGGCCAGGTCATTGGCCTCGGAACCGGTGCAGGCGAACATCATGTGCCCCAGCGCGTCGGGCATGGTGGCCAGCAGGCGCTCGGCATAGGTTACGATGCTGTCATGCAGGTAGCGTGTGTGTGTGTTCAGAACCGCCGATTGCGCGGCAATCGCCTGCACCACGCGCGGGTGGCAATGGCCCATCGAAGCGACATTGTTATAGGCATCGAGATACCTGCGCCCCTGCTTGTCCCACAGCCAAACGCCTTCGCCTCGGATGATGTGAAGCGGTTCCTCGTAGAACAGGCGATAAGCCGGACCGAGCGCCTTCTCTCGCCGGGCGATCAGTTCGCGATCCTCGGTTGGGAGGCGGTCAGCACCGGATTGGTCGAAAGCGTTGATCATGGTCATGGGATCTGCTCCGGTTGCAGGGCGGCGAGCGCGGCCTGGTTGCCCATTCGGTCCAGCGTCGTCAGACCACGCAGCGATGCGGCGGCATTGCGGCGGATATAGCTGGCGTTTTCGGGATAGCGACGGGCACGCCACGCTCCGACAGCGAGAGTCGTGGCATGGCGCAGGCGCATCAAATCGGGCAGAAGGGCGAACTCATCATCCGTTAGCGGCAACTGGGTCGCGTAGCCCGCAATCAGGCGCGCAACGGCGGCCAGAGGCTGCGGCCCGTTCTGTACATGATAGGAACATGCCACGGCCAGGTCGCAGGCGATGGGCGTATGCACCATATCGCCGAAATCGATCACCCCGGTCAGACGGGTCGCGGCCGGCGTGTCGACCAGTAGGTTGTGGGGATTAAAGTCATTATGCACGACCTGTGCCCGCAGGCGGGTCAGGCGCGGCGCGATCTCTGCCTCGAACTGGTCTATCAGACGTGTCAGACGGCGGTGCAGATCGGGCTCCTCCACCGCGTCCAGCATTGGGCGAAGCCGGTGCGCCTGCTTGATGTCCCACTGCAGGACATGGTCGCTGGCCGGGTGGGTGAAACCCTGCAGGCCAACGGTCAGGCGGGCCAGCAGGGCGCCGATGCGGTAGTGGAGGGTCGAAGCGGTCCCGGCCGAGCTGAGCGTAGTGCCGTCCAGGAAGGTAAGCAGGCGCACGACATGTGCCTTCCCGTCAGACAGCGAAACGAGCTGCGATGGCGCTCCGTTCCGAGCCGGCAGGACATGCGGTACTGGAAGGCCTGGATCGACGCGGGCCAAGTGCAGCAAGGCCGCTGTTTGCATCTCGGTAACCCCGCGATCCTCGGCGGCATTGGTGATCTTGAGCAGCATCGGCGGGCCGACCTCGGGCGTGATGCGAAAGTTCGCATCTTTCTCGGCGTTGAGCCGCAGCACCTCGCCCCTGACATCGAAAAGTTCGTCGGCCATTTCCGCTGCCTGTTCGGGCGAAATGGTCAGGGCCGCGTGAGCCAGAAGATCGGGCGGAGTCTCCGGAAGGAAACCTGGAGGTGGTCGCATCAGGGTTCCACCGGCTCGACGCCGCACCACTCGGCTATGAACAGTGCCATTGCAGTCGTGATGCGCTTGACTGACGACAAGCTGACACATTCGTCGATGCCATGGATGTTGCGCGACACCGGGCCGTAGCAGAGCGCCGGGATCTTGTTGTAAAGCGCGTATACGCGGGTATCGAGGTATCCTGCCGTCATGAAGGACTTGAGCGGCGCACCAATGGCGGATTCGTGGGCGCGGCTCAGTACCAATTCCGCGTCGCTGCCGGGCTCCAGCACGTATCCCTCGGCGAAGAACCCGTTGAATACCACTTGCGGCGGGTTGTTCGACAGGAAGGCGTCACCCTTGGCAAAGGTGGCAATGCGGTCCTGGATTTCCCGCGCTGCATCTTCGGCGCTGCGACCGGGATAGATGGATACTCGGCAATCCATGTTGCACCAACTGGGGACGGAGGAGGCCCAATCGCCGCCTTCGATCTTTCCGATATTCAGGTTGATCGGATGGTCTTCGGACTCGAAGTGGGGATGATTGACCTTGTCGGTGTTCCACTCCGCTTCCATTTCGCGCAGGGCTGCCATCACGCGGGTTGCGCCGTCGATCGCATTGGCGCCTTCGCCCATCTCGCGCACATGCACCGGCACGCCACGCACCTGCACCTGGAACCACAGCACGCCGGTATTGGCACGCACCAGCATTTCGTCCTCGGGCTCGGGGATCAGCACGGCATCGGCCGAGTAGCCTTGCAGATAGGTCTGAAGGGCGCCGTTGCCGGTGCTTTCCTCTTCCACGACCGATTGCACGTAGACTGTGGCTGCGGGTTGGAGGCCAATGCTGCGCAGCGCATCGAGCGCAAAAATATTGGCCGCGACGCCCGCTTTCATGTCGGCCGCGCCCCGGCCATACATCCAGTCGCCGTGAACCCTGCCGGAAAAGGGCGGGTCGGACCACATTTCAGGCAGCCCCTCGGGGACCACGTCCACATGCGCTTGAAGGATAAGCGAACGGCCCATTTCTTCGCGCGGGCGGTGGATGCCTACAACGATGGGGGCATCCGAATGGTCGTCCGAGAATTTCGAGCCGCCCTCATGGGTTGAGATGGCATTCCGGTCCATCCCGAAACGGTCCATCGCAAAGCCGCGCTTCCGCAGTTCCGAGAACAGGAAATCCTGGACCGGGTGTTCGCGCCCGCGCAGCGAGGGCATTCTGACAAGGGCTTGCGTAAAAGCGACCTGGTCATCGAACCTGTCAGAAACGGCTTTCTGAATACGGTCGCGCAGTTCGGGGTCAAGTGTCATGAGGGATCCTTTGGCCAGTTGCTTCAGATCATGGCTTCGATCAGGAAGGGGCCGGGTTCGGACATCGCTTGTTTCAGCGTGCGCATGAAGTCCTGCGCGTCCTCGACCCGACGGGCCGGAACGCCCATGCCCTTGGCAAGCGCCACGAAATCCAGGTCGGGCCGATCGAGATTGAGCATGCTCAGCGCATCTGGGCCCGGTTGGGCGCCGACGTTGTGAAGCTCACCCTTCAGGATGTCATAGGCGCGGTTGGCGAGGATCACGGTGGTCACATTTGCGCCTTCGCGAGCCTGCGTCCACAAACCCTGCAACGTATACATGGCCGATCCGTCAGCCTGAAGCGCGATCACCGGTCGGTCCGGGCAGGCGATGGCTGCACCCGCCGAAAGCGGAATGCCGATGCCGATCGAACCGCCGGTCAGCGCTAGCCAGGAGTTGGGCGCCGCGCTATCGCCGGATGGAAAGATGATACCGCTCGACGAGACGGCCTCGTCGATGACGATGGCACCTTCGGGGAGCGTGTTGGACAGGACGGCGCCGATGACTTCGGCGGTGAGCTTGCCAGCCTGCGGTACCGGTGGCGGTGCATTGTCGCGCGGGGTGACTGCGCGTGCGCCGACCCGATCAGCAAGCGCAGCGATGGCGGCAGGGCCATCGCCATCAACGTCAGCGAGAACGGTTGTCCTGCAGGTTTCGGGCAGCAGCAGGCTGGGTTTGCCCGGATAGGCGAAGAACGCTACCGGCGGCTGGGTTTCCACTAGGATTGCGCGAGCATACGGGGCCAGCGTTTCAAGAGCATCGTTGATCGGGTAGGGGATCTTTTTCATCGCCACGCGGCCATGACCGCGCTCCATCCGTCGGTTCGAGACCGGAGCGAGAAGATCCGCCCCCGTCTTCTCGGCGATGCCTTGCAGGCGCGCCAGAGCGACAGTGTCCTCTAGCACGGACAGGCCGGCGATGATTACCGTCCTGTCTCCGCTTTCCAGCGCGGCGACGGCGTCCGACAATGTATTCTCGTCCAGCGGGGCTGCGGCAGAGGGCGTAACCGGCTTGGCCACCTTTGCCCCTGCATCCCAACCGATATCGGCGGGTGCGATCAATGTGGCGATCCGGCCGGGCTTGCCCTTGGCCACGGCTAGGCCTTCCATCGCGTCGGCGGCAAAGCTCGCCGCGTCGCGGCCGGAACGCACCCAGTCGCTGAAGGGTCTGCAGGCGCCCTCCACATCAGCCGACAGCGGAGCGTCGTATTTCTGGTGGCGAAGCGCGTGATCCCCGACAAGGTTCAGCATCGGCACCCGCGCCTTGCGGGCATTGTGAAGGTTCGCGGCAGCATTGGCGAAGCCGGGCGCGAGGTGCAGGAGCGTCACCGCCGGCTTGCCGGCCATGCGCGCGTAGCCGTCGGCGGCCGCCGTCACCACGCCCTCAAAAAGCCCCAGAACACAGCGCATGAGCTTCGTGCGGTCCAGCGCGTCGACGAATTGCATTTCCGAGGTGCCTGGATTGGCAAAGCAGACGTCGACGCCTTCGGCATGAAGACTGCGAACCACGCTTTCGGCGCCGTTCATCTCGTCAGGGCGAGAAGTCATCGAATCGCCTCGCGGAAGGTCGTCAGGAATGCGCGAGCATTGTCGGTCAGCGACGGCCCGAGATAACCGCCTTCCTGCACGAGCACAGTGGGCAGGTTCATCGCGGCCAGGCGCCGGGCCATTTCGGCAAAGCCCTCCGGGTACACGGCCACAGCCGCCAGCGGGTCGTCGGCAGCCATGTCGAACCCCAGCGAGACTACCAAAGCTTCGGCGCCGAAATCGCGAATTGCCGCCAGGCCTTTGTCGAGTGCGGCCAGAACATCGCTTTCGCCTGCGCCCTGTTCCAACAGGATGTTCATCGATGCGCCTTCGCCCTCACCTGCGCCGGTTTCGTCGGCATGGCCGAGGTAGAAGGTGGGATAGGTCTTCGGGTCCGGGTGCAGCGAGCAGAAGAAGATGTCGCCACGTTCGTAAAGGATGTCGAGGGAGCCGTTGCCGGTGTGCACGTCCACGTCGATTAGCGCCACTTTGCGGTATTTGCTGGTCAAGTGATGCGCGGCGATGCAGGCGTTGTTGAAGAAGCAGAACCCGTTGGAACAGTCGCGCATCGCATGATGTCCAGGCGGCCGACAGAGCGAATAGGCTGCACGCGCACCGGACAGAATTTCCTCGGCACCTTCTACGGCGGTCTGGGCAGACCAGTAGGCGGCGTCCCAACTGCCCGCGGTCAGCGGGGTCGAGGTGTCCGTCATCCACCAACCCAGCTGGCCGTGAATATCCTTCGGTTCCTTCCCGCGGCGTCGGCCCGGATGGGCCGTTGGAATCGCCAGCGCGTCGGGGCCGACGTCGGCGACGAAACGGGCATGGGCGTCGGGCAAGAAATCGACGTAATCAGGATTATGGACTGCCTTGATTGGCGCCAGCCCGTGGTCGCGCGGCGCGCTAATGCTGAAATCTTCGGCGATCAGCATATCGCGCAGCAGTTCTGCTCGGCGGGGCTGTTCCTGATGTGGCATTGCGGCGCCGCGACGGAAATAAATATCCGGCGCATGACCCAGCTGTCGAGCATCGAAAAAGGCTTTCATGTTCAGACCATCCCTGACTGTTCTTAGAGCTCGCGGCTGGCCGATCGGTTTGCGCGCGGTCGGTGGCAGCATTGCAGTTTTAGTTTGCGGCTTCAACTCATATGATGCATGATGCATCAAAATAGAAAGGGAGGGCGTTCGTCGTAAGCGCGGCGCCCAAAGCGAAATGAAAGAGATCAGCAAGGATTCGCTCGGGGACGCGATCTATCGGCGGGTGTGCCAGGATCTGATGCGCGGCAAGCTCCGGCCGAATCAAAAGATTACGATTCGGGGGCTGGCCGAGGCGTTGGGCACCAGTTCCACGCCGGTGCGGGACGCCGTTCAGCGCCTGCTACGCGACAATGCTCTGGAGCAGCGCACCGTGCGCGACGTGCGTGTGCCTGTGCTTTCGGTCGAAGAGTATCTCGAGATCTCTCGAATCCGCGCGGAGCTTGAAGGGCTGGCCGCAGAGCGCGCCGCAATAATGGCGACGGACAAGGACGTCGCGCGGCTGCAGCGGCTGGTGGAGCGGAACGCCGAAGCGATTGACGCCAAGCGGTGGTCGCAGGCGAACGAGTTGAACCAGCAGTTTCACTTCGCCCTTGCCGAGATCGCGAACATGCCGGTGCTTCTGAGCATGCTCGGGCAGCTCTGGCTTCGCATGGGGCCGTTGCTATCGGGATATTTCTCAACGGCCACGCAGGACATGGTCAAACGCCACCACATCATCGTCGCCGCCTGTGCGAAGGGTGAATCCGAGCTGGCCCGCGATGGGATGCGAGAAGATATCATAATGGCAAGAGAGGGGATCGTTGCATACATCAAAACGCTGAGCTCCGCCTGAAGCGAGAGTCACGTCTCACGAGTCGGCACCGGCTGTCCTGCCATCAGCTTCTTTGTTCTGGTGAGGTTGGGGCAACTGAATTCAATCAATAACAACGACAGGGAAAATCAATGCTAAGAGAACTCAAGTTTGCAATTGCAGCCACCGTGGCGAGCTTTGTCCTGGTGGGGCCGATGGCCGCGCAGGACGGCACGCCGCAACAGGGCGGTACGCTGAACGTCGTTATCCAGCCCGAACCGCCAGGGCTGATGGTGGGTCTGATTCAGAATGGCCCCACGCAGATGGTTGCGGGCGATATTTACGAAAGCCTGCTGCGCTATGACGCGAATCTCCAGCCGACCGGTCAGCTGGCCGAGTCGTGGGAGATTTCGGAAGACGGCAAGACCTACACCTTCAAGCTGCGTAAGGGTGTTGTCTTCCATGACGGTAAGCCGTTCACCTCGGCGGACGTGAAGTTCTCGATGGACAAGTTCCTGCGTGAATCGCATTCGCGCATGCGCACTTACATGCAGCATGTCGAAAGCATCGAGACGCCCGACGATCACACGGTGGTCTTCAACCTGAAGCAGCCCTTCGGGCCCTTCATCGGCATCTTCGAGCCTGGCACCGCGCCGATGATTCCGAAGCACATCTACGAAGGCACCGATTTCGCCAACAACCCGGCGAACAACACCCCGATCGGCACCGGACCGTTCAAGTTCGACGAATGGGTCAAGGGCAGCTACATCCACCTGGTCAAGAACCCGGACTACTATATGGAGGGCAAGCCTCACGTGGACGAGGTTTACTACCACGTGATCCCCGATGCCGCCTCGCGTGCGGTCGCCTATGAGACCGGCAAGGTAGACGTGCTGCCGGGTGGCTCGATCGAGAACTTCGATGTGCCGCGTATCCGCGACATGGAGAACACCTGCATCACCGACAAGGGGTGGGAATACTTCGGGCCGCTTTCGTGGCTCTGGATCAACTTGAACAACAAGCCGCTGGACGATGTGAAAGTGCGCCAGGCGATGATGCACGCACTGGATCGTGAATTCGCCAAGGACGCGCTATGGAACGGTCTGGGCAAGGTCGCCACCGGTCCGCTGTCGTCTTCGACCCGGTTCTATTCCGACTCTACTCCCGACATCTCCTATGACCCAGAGAAGGCCAAAAAGCTTCTGTCGGAATCGAGCTACAACGGCGAAACCATCCGCCTTCTGGGCCTGCCCTATGGCGAGACCTGGCAACGCTGGGCCGAAGCGGTGAAGCAGAACCTGACTGAGATCGGGATAAAAGTGGAGATTGTGCCGTCGGATGTGGCGGGCTGGAACCAGAAGGTCAGTGACCGCGACTTCGATCTCGCCTTCACCTACCTCTACCAGTACGGCGATCCGGCCCTGGGTGTCTCGCGGACCTATATGAGCACCAATGCCAAGGTCGGCAGCCCCTGGAACAACGTTGCCAACTACCAGAACCCCGAAGTCGACAAGATGTTCGACGAAGCGGCGCTGATGGCCAGCCCCGACGACCGGGCCGCGGCCTACAAGACGATCCAGGATCAGATTGTCAGCGACGTGCCCAACCTGTGGCTGCTCGAACTGGGCTTCCCCACAATCTATCGCTGCAACATCAAGAACCCGGTCAACACTGCCTTCGGCGTGAATGACGGCTTCCGTGACGTTTGGATCGAGAAAGCGAAGTAAGAACGATACGTCCGGCGGACCGGGCCACCCGTGCGGTGGTCCGGTCTACCACAAAAACAGCTGACAAGGCGGGGCAGACAGCGTGACACGGTTCATCCTGGGGAGGCTGATAAAGGCGGGATTCATCCTGCTGGCCATCCTGATCTTCAACTTTCTGCTGATCCATGCCGCTCCTGGCGATCCGGCCGCCGTCATGGCAGGCGAAGCCGGCGCGGCGGACGAAAAATTCCTCGCAGACCTGCGGGAGCGTTTCGGACTGGATCAGCCCCTTTACATCCAGCTCTGGACCTATCTGCAGGGCGCGGTGCAACTTGATCTTGGCTTTTCCTATCGCCAGCAGATGCCAGTGGCCGAGCTGATCGCCGACCGGCTGCCGGCAACCCTTCTGCTGACCGGTGTGGCGTTCCTGCTCTCATTGTCTCTGGGTGTGCTGGCAGGTGTAGCTGCTTCGGCGCGGCAGGGCAGCTGGGGCGACACGATCATCTCTACCCTGGCGCTGCTTTTCTATGCCACGCCATTGTTCTGGGTGGCCCTGATGGCGGCGCTGGTATTCTCGGTGTGGCTGGGTTGGCTTCCGGGCTTCGGCTATTCGACGGTAGGCGCGGGTTACACCGGTTGGGCACATGCGCTCGACGTTGCCAAGCACCTTGTCTTGCCGGCCACGACCTTGGGTCTGTTCTTCACCGCCATCTACATGCGCATGACGCGGGCATCCATGCTCGAAGTGAGTCGGCTCGACTTCGTCAAGACGGCGCGCGCCAAGGGTGTGAAACGCCGGGTGATCTTGCGTCGGCACATTCTGCGCAATGCCTTGCTGCCGGTGATCACGTTGGCCGGGCTTCAGGCAGGCCAGATCTTCGGCGGCGCGATCCTGACCGAAACGGTTTTTGCCTGGCCCGGCATCGGGCGTCTGATGTTCGAAGCCATCAACCAGCGGGACTACGCCGTGATCCTTGGTGTCTTCTACATCTCGGGCGCCATGGTGCTGCTGTTCAACCTGATCACTGACGTCTTCTATGTCATAATTGACCCCCGCATAAGGCTGACAGGATGAAAGATTTCTGGACACGTTTCCGTTTTAATCGCGGGGCAGTGATCGGGCTGGTCATCCTGGCCGTTGTGATCGCAACTGCAATCGCGGCGCCCTTCATTTTCCCGACAAGCCCTTGGAAGATGGTTCAGCGCCCGTTCCTGCCGCCACTGACGCAGAACGGTCTGCCCCTTGGCACCGATGCGTTGGGCCGTGACGTGCTGGCGGGGCTGGCGCATGGAGCTTATGTCAGCCTGCTGGTCGGGCTGGTCTCGACCGTGGTGGCTCTGGCCATCGGCGTGCCGGTGGGCGCGCTGGCCGGCTATTTCGTTGGCCGGGTGGATGACGCGCTGATGCGCTTCACCGAGTTCTTCCAGACCATCCCCAGCTTTGCGCTTGCCATCGTGCTCCTCGCAATCTTCCAACCAAGCCTGACTTTCGTGATCATCGCGATCGCGATCGTGTCCTGGCCGCCGGTGGCGCGTCTGGTGCGAGGCGAGGTGCTGAGCTTGCGCACGCGCGAGTTCGTCGAGGCCGCGACCCTGCAGGGCCTCGGGAATGCGCAGATCATCCTGCGTCATATCCTGCCCAATGCGCTGCCGCCGATCATCGTGCTGGCCTCGCTCATGGTCGCGCAGGCTATCCTGTTGGAAAGTTCTCTGTCGTTCCTTGGGCTGGGCGATCCCAACATCATGTCCTGGGGATATATGATCGGTGCCGCGCGCACGGTGATCCGAACGGCGTGGTGGCTGTCGTTCTTGCCAGGCATGGCGATCCTTCTGACCGTGCTCGCGCTGAACCTGATAGGCGAAGGGTTGAATGATGCCTTGAATCCCCGTCTGACGAGGAAATCCGAATGAGCCTTCTGAGCATCCGCGACCTGTGCATTGCCCTGCCCGAGGGCGCCGACCGGAAATATGCCGCGAAGGATGTCAGCTTTGATCTGGCTCCCGGGGAGATCCTTTGCATCGTAGGCGAAAGCGGCTCGGGCAAATCGATGTCCGCGAATGCAGTGATGGGGCTGTTGCCGCAGGGTGTGAAACCTGTCGGCGGCGCCATCACCTTTGACGGGCAGGAAGTGCTGGGCCTTTCGGAACGGCAGATGCAGGACCTGCGCGGGCGACGTATCTCGATGATCTTCCAGGAGCCGCTCAGCGCGCTAAACCCGCTGATGCGGGTTGGTGCGCAGATCGCGGAAGTGTTCGAGGCGCATGGCGAGCTTGCCCCGCAAGAGCGTCGCAATCGGGCACTGAAACTGCTTGAGGAAGTCGGCTTGCCCGATCCCGAGTCTGCCATCCGCGCCTATCCGTTCCAACTGTCGGGTGGACAGCGGCAGCGGGTGATGATCGCCATGGCACTGGCGCTGGAACCCGACATACTGATCGCCGACGAGCCCACCACGGCGCTGGACGTGACGACGCAGGCCCAGATCCTGAAGTTGATCGAGAACCTGCGCCAATCTCGCGGCATGGCGGTCATCTTCATCACCCACGATTTCGGTGTGGTCGCCGATATCGCCGACCGGGTGATCGTGATGCAAACAGGGGAGATCGTCGAAAGCGGCACGGCAGACGAGGTGCTGCTGCGCCCGCAACACCCCTATACCCGTGCGCTGATCGACGCCATTCCACGGCTGAATCAACATGACGATGCGGAACAGCCGGCGCGGACGCCGGTGCTGAGCGTCGTTGGGTTGAACAAGACCTTTGTGGTTGGGTCGGGAAAACTTTTCGGCAAACCCCGCGTCGTCAAAGCGGTGCAGAAAGTCAGCTTCGAACTCTGCGCCGGCGAAACAATCGGCATCGTGGGGGAAAGCGGTTCCGGCAAGTCGACGGTGGGACGCTGCCTTACCCGGTTGATCAATCCCGATGAGGGGCGCGTGATGCTGGACGGTGCCGATATCGCCCATATGTCTGGGGCCGAGTTGCGGGAAAAGCGCCGCAGCCTGCAGATGATCTTCCAGGACCCGTACTCGTCGCTCAATCCGCGCGCGCGGGTCTCGCGTATCCTCACCGAGGGGCTGATCTCCTATGGCACCCCTCGGTCCGAGGCTCTGGAAAAGGCCCGCGATCTGTTGGGGCTGGTCGGGCTGGACCCTTCGGCCATGAACCGCTTCCCGCATGAATTCTCGGGCGGACAGCGGCAACGCATCGGCATCGCACGCGCGCTGATGCTGGACCCGTCGATCATCATTGCGGACGAAGCTGTGTCGGCCCTCGACGTTTCGATCCAAGCCCAGGTGCTCGATCTCCTGGCCGATCTGAAGACGCGACTGAACCTGTCGATGCTGTTCATCACGCACGACCTGCGCGTCGCTGCGCGCATCTGCGACCGCATCATCGTGATGCAAAAAGGGGCCATCGTGGAAATGGGGCCAACGGGCAAGGTGCTGCACGACCCCGATACCGATTATACGCGCAGCCTGCTCGACGCGATTCCAGGACAGGAATATGAACGCGCGCTCGCGGAGGCCGGATAGCATGGGCGCTGCGGTGCCGGGCCGGAGAACCCTGTTGCTGACTGGGGCGAGCCGGGGAATTGGCCATGCCACGGTCAAGCGGTTCGCCCGTGAAGGCTGGCGTGTGCTGACATGCTCGCGGCAGCCCTTCTCTTCTGACTGCCCTTGGCCGGGCGGCGAACAGGATCACGTCCAGGTGGACCTGAGCGACCCCAACAAGACCATGGAGGTCGTGGAGCAGATTAAGAAACGGCTGGAGGGCGGCGCGCTGCATGCCCTGGTCAACAATGCGGGCATTTCTCCAAAAGGCGCGAATGGTGAACGGCTGACCTCTATCGACACCGACCTGCGTATGTGGGGGCAAGTGTTTCACGTCAACTTCTTTGCTTCCATCGTCCTGGCCCGAGGACTTCAAGAGGAACTGTCGCGCGGGCGCGGCTCGATTGTGAATGTCACCTCGATCGCCGGGTCGCGAGTGCACCCCTTCGCTGGCGCGGCCTATGCCACTTCCAAGGCCGCTCTGGCAGCGCTGACCCGCGAGATGGCGCATGATTTCGGGCCCCTGGGTGTGCGGGTCAATGCCGTGGCACCGGGGGAGGTGGAGACCGGGATCCTCAGCAAAGGCACGGACAAGATCGTGGAGAAGCTGCCCCTGCGCCGGTTGGGACAGCCCCAAGAAGTGGCTGATGCAATTTATTTCCTGTGTTCAGATCAAAGCTCGTATGTTTCGGGCGCGGAACTAGAAGTGAACGGAGCCCAGCACGTCTGAGCGCGATACAGCCGGAGACGAGGGAGGCCCCAGGCAATCGGAATGCGATCGATATAGACTGGCGTGCAAGGGCCGCAGTCTGTGCTGAACGTCCGCGCCGTGCCAATCTCCGTTCTCCGTTTGAAAGGCTGCACACGATGCGGTCGCGGGCATCTCCGGGCTTCAATTGACAAGCCAGTTGACAGGCGGCGCCGGCTCGGTATGGTTTCATATATGAAACTATGATCGGCAAGGCGTGATTGCGATGCAAGTATTTTGGTCCGAAGACCAGTTCCGCCACCAGGGCGCGCGGTTCCTGAAAGCCGGTCGGTTGATCTCCAGCCCGGAATCCCCCGCCCGTGCGCAATCGATCCTTGCGGCGTTGTCCGGTCCTGAATTCACCATCACTGAACCTGGCGACCATGGGATCGAACCGCTCATGCGGGTACATCCCGCCGCTTTTCTCGAGTTCCTCCAGGGTATTCACGCCCTTTGGGTCACGTCTTTCGGCGGGGACGCCGCGGTCCTACCCAATGTTCTGGCAGGCGGTCGGCGGGCCCATGTGCCGCAAAGCCCCGTGGGCGCGTTGGGATATTACGTCGGGGACCTGGCGGCAGAAATACGGGAGGGCACATGGTCGGCCAGCTACGCATCGGCACAATGTGCAGTGGGTGCAGCCCGTCACCTGCTGGAAACCCGACAGCCCGCCTATGCGCTTTGCCGCCCGCCGGGTCATCATGCGGGTGCGACTCAGGCGATGGGGTTTTGTTTCCTGAACAATGCCGCCATCGCCGCTGAACAACTGCGCCAGCGCTTTGCGAGGGTCGCGGTCGTCGATATCGACGTGCATTCCGGCAATGGCACGCAGAGCATCTTCTATGAGCGTGCGGATGTGCTTACCGCGTCGATGCACTCGGATCCGTCGCACTACTACCCGTTCCACAGTGGATATGAGGACGAACGCGGTGCCGGAGAGGGCAGGGGTGCCAATATCAATATCTGCTATCCGGCTGATGTGGACGATGCAGGATTTCTGGCGGCCTTTGCCAGACTGACGGAAGCTGTCGAAACCTTCACGCCGGAAGCGGTCGTCGTTGGACTGGGTGTGGATGCACTGCGTTCCGACCCGCATGGCGGCCACCACATCACTCCCGATGCCTTTGCCGAAGTGGCGATGCGGCTGCGCGGCTGGAGCTTGCCCACCAATTTTGTGCAGGAAGGCGGCTATGACAGCGACGAGCTTGGGCCGACCATTGCGCGCTTTCTGAGAGTATTTGAAGTTGACTAAACCTGTCCTGCTTATCCTGTCGGTTGGCGAACTGGGCACCAACGTGCTGGAGTCCGCCGCCCGGTCCGGGCTGTTCGGCCGGATCGTCATCGCCGGGCGCGATGGCGCGAAGGCGCGGGCGCGGGCCAATAGCACGATTATCGGTGCGGGGTTGGAGTTCGATTACCCTATCATCGAAGGCCTCGAGCTTGACGTAAACGGCCCAGCTTTTGTGCCTCGGATCAAGTCGATTGCGCCCGATATCATTTTCACCACCGCTTCGATGATGCCGTGGTGGCAGCTGGAAAAATCAAGCGCACCGCGCTTGCCCTTCGGCGGCTACTTGTCCCTGCACCTCAGTGTAATGAACACCTTCCGCGACCGGCTGGCCGAGGCCGATCTTGATGCCATCTGGATCGGGGCATCCTATCCGGACGTGGTCAATCCGATCCTGCACCGCACCGGGTTCGGACCGCTATGCGGTATTGGAAACGTGCAGGAACCAATCCCCAAGATCGTCGCCGGGCTCAGCAGGCGACTGTCGTTGTCGCCCGATCAGATCAGGGTCAAACTGGTTGCGCAGCATGCCTTCGAATACGCTGTGCTGTCCGACGAGGTGACGGCAGACCTGCCGCCGTACCTTCTGCATGTCGAGGCCGCCGGCCGTGATGTGACCGAACAGGCGCGCCAGGTACTACTGGAACCGTTTCCATTTACCTATGACCTGTTTTTCAATCGGATCACCGCTTCGGCCGCCATCGAGGCGTTCCGGGCGATTCTCTCGCCGAAGCCTGCCGCGGTGCATCTGCCGGGCGTCAACGGGCTGATCGGTGGGTATCCGGTTGTGGTAGACGGCGGCTGCGCACGGCTGGACCTGCATTCCGATTGGACCGAGGCCCAGGCGATCGATACCAACTGTCGCTCGCTCTGCCATGACGGGATCGCGGCGATCGACCCGGACGGGACCGTTCATTTTACCGAATCCACGCAGAAGGCTTTTGCCGCGCTGCTGGGTCGCTCGGTTGCGCGCCTGGAGATCGGAGGCGCCGCGCAGCAGGCCAACGATATTCTCAATGCGCTCTGATCCCCACGCTTCATGTTCAACCGAATGAGACATCAGTCATGAAAACCGACGCCTCTGCCCAGTTCTTCGACCGCGCCATGAAAGTTCTGGTCGAAGGATGCTCCTCCGCCTCGCGGGGACCGCTGAATTACAGCCCGCATCCGGCCTACTTTCGCAAGGGCAAGGGCGCGCGCATGTGGGATGTGGACGGGAACGAATTCATCGACTGGCAACTGTCTTTTGGCTGCCTGCCGCTCGGCCACGCTCACCCGCGTATTGTCGAGGTGATCCGCAACGAGGTGGAAAACGGCACCCATTTCGCCACCGCGCTCGAGATCGAGGTGGAGGTGGCTGAAATGATGGTCGGTATGCTGGATCACGTGGACAAGGTTCGTTTTGCCAATACCGGGACCGAGGCCTGTATGACTGCCGTTCGCATGGCGCGCGGACTGACGGGCAAGCGCAAGGTGCTGAAATTCGAAGGCCATTATCACGGCTGGTACGATGGGCTTCTGGTCAGCTCAAACCCGCAGCCGGTGACCACGCTGGGGCATCCAAACGATCCCGTCCGCATTCCCGACAGTTCGGGACTGACCCCGGGGTCCTGGGAAGACACATTGGTAGCCGTCTGGAATGACATCGACGCGTTGGAGCGGGTCCTGAAGCGCAGCGCGCACGAGATTGCCTGCGTCATGATGGAAGCGGTGATGTCCAACATGGGCGTCATTCCTCCGAAACCCGGCTATCTGAAACACGTGCAGGAACTGTGCCACCGGTACGACGTACTGTTTTATCTGGATGAAACCGTTACCGGTTTCCGCCTTGCTCCCGGTGGCGCGGCGGAACTCTATGGCCTTCAACCCGATATCGTGACCTTCGGCAAGGCACTGGGGCAGGGCTTTCCGGTGGCCGCGATCGCCGGGCCGTCACACGTCATGGACAGCATCGAGTATGGCAAGGTGCTGCACTACGGAAGTCAGAACGCGCCGCGTCTGGGACTCTATGCGGTGAAGGTCATGCTTGAAGAAATGACGCGTGATGACAATGCCGGCTTCCGCAAGCTGACCGATATCGGCAATCAGATGACCGACCGGCTGAATGCCGCCGCGCGCGATGCCGGGCAGAACATGGTGGTGCAGAATGTCGGGTCGATGTTCCATCCGGTCTTTACCGACCTGGACGAGATCGATGGCTACCGGGCCTTCTGTGCAACGGCGGATTTGGCAAAATACTCGGCCTTTGCCGCCGGGATGCGCGAAGACGGTATTTTCTTCACGGGCAACAAGATACTTCATAATCTGAGCTGTACTACGCACACGCAGGCGGACGTGGACCGGACGATTGAAGTTGCAACCAAGGTGCTGCACGAGATGCCTAAATAGGGCGTGGAGCCTAGGCGTCTATTCCAGCCAGACCCAGAGGAGCCTCGACTGTTCCGAGGTTCGGTTCACCACCAAATGCGGCTTATTGCTGTCGAAATAGACCGCGTCGCCTGGCCCCATCGCAATTCGCTCATTCTCGCCGCTCATGAAGTCTACTGCTCCCGACAGGACATAGAAGAACTCCTCGCCCTTGTGCGCGGCTGGGGCCCTGCTGCTCGTGCCGTGAGAGGTCACGGTGGTGACGAAGGGCACCATGCGCCGGTTTTGCAGGTCGGAGAAAAGGAACTCGAACTGGTACTGGGGATCGTCCAACTCGATCCCCTGACCGTTCTTGGTCAGTGAAATGCCGATCTGACCAGGATTACCCCGCGACAGCAGAACGGAGGCGGGAACACCCAGCCCGTGCGAGATCTTTTCCATCATCTCGAATGTGGGAGAGATCAGCCCGTTTTCGATCTTCGATATATTCGACTTCGATACGCCCGAGGCCTTTGCCAAGGCGGAGAGTGACAGATTGGCCGCGACCCGTAGGGCTTTGAGGCGGGTGCCGATATCGAAACGGGAGGTCGGCGCGTCAATACCATCTCGCGGTTTGTCTTCAGGCCCGCCGCCGAACATTTCGCGCAGTCTTGATAGGTCTGGCATGACGCTGCAAGTCGCCTAGCGTTTGGAAAAGACTCCTGCAACCTATCCGATAGGTCGCCCGGTTGGTAGCCGGAACCGGCTCTGTCCAAGGAGGAGCTTGGCTTGAGGCTGTAAAGGCAGGTTCGTGGCGTCACACTATGGCCGAACGATCCCTGTCTCGCCACTTCAATACTAGGATCAGCACCCATAAATGCGCGTGAGCGCGGGCCGGCGGCGTGATTCAAACTCGCGACTTGGAGAGGGATCATGAGCGAGCTTTGCTGGCTGACGGCTGCGCAGATGGGCGGGCTTCGGCCGTTTTTCCGAAGTCGCGCGGCAAGCCGCGAGTCGATGACCGGCCGGTTCTGAGCGGGATAATCTTCACCCAGCGCAATGGGTTGATGTGGAAACATGCCACTGCGGCCAAAGGCCCGCCGAAGACCCTCTACAACCGTTGGAAGCGGTGGAGCCGGATGGGCGTGTTCGCTACGATCATGACCGAACTGGCCGCCCAGGCCCAGCACACCGGCATCGTGATGATCAACGCGACCCATGCGAAGGCCCATCGGACGGCGTCGAGCCTTGCAGTTCAAAAGGGGGTCGCGGACGGTTGATCGGGAGTACCAAAGGCGGGCTGAACTCCACACTGCATGTCCTGGCCGATGCAAAGGGGCGCCCGATCCGCATGTTCCTCTCGGCCGGCCAGACCTAGGACGACATCGGGGCGTGAGCGCTGCTGTCCTCCATCCAGGAAGCCGGAGCGTCGCTCGGGGATCGGGGCTACTATGCCGACCGGTTCCGCAACGCTCTGATCGACATGGGCATTTCGCCGTGTGTCCCTTCCCGCATCGGTCGCAAGGTTCCGATCCCGCACGACGCCGAACTCTACCGCCTGCGCCACAGGATCGAGAACATGATCGCTCGCTTGAAGGACTGCCGGCGCATCGCCACCCGCTACGACCGCTGCCCGATCCTGGTCCTCCCGGCCTGCGCTGTGGCCGCGACCGTCATCTATTTGTGTAAGTCCTGTCTCTAAAGCCTTCGGCAGGGGGAACGGGACTTTCGTTATCACGTTGTCTTGCCGTGGTGCTGCTTCCGGGTCGCGCTGGGGAACTGGAACAATGAGGGCCTTCTGTCACGACCATGAGCAACGAAACCTTCTTCGAGTTTGACGCCTATCATCTGACCCTCGCGGCGGTCGGACTTATTGTGATTTTGGCCTGCTGGGCCCCTCGTCTCGTTTCACGGCGCGAACCTGCCTCATCATCGGTGATGCTGGTGTTCGGCGCAGCTGCCGGCTTGCTGCTGCCGGATTTCACATTGTTGCCTGACCCGCGTACAGCTCCGCGCGCCTGGGAACTGGTGAGTGAACTCACCGTCATCGTCGCGCTCTTCGGCGCGGGGCTTCGGATCGACTCGCTCACCCCTTGGCGGCGCTGGTTGCCGACGGCGCGCCTGCTGGTTGTCGCGATGCCGCTGACGATTGCGGCGGTGGCGCTCTTGGGGGCGGGCCTTTCCAGTATGACCCTGGCCGGCGCGATCTTGCTGGGCGCGGTGCTGGCGCCCACGGATCCGGTGCTGGCAGGAGATGTGCAGGTCGGTCCGCCAAATGAGGGCGAGGAGCACCCGGTTCGCTTCACGCTGACCACTGAAGCCGGGCTGAATGATGGGCTTGCCTTTCCTTTCGTATATCTGGGCCTCCTAGTCGCTACCGAGGGTGCAGGGTTCTCGGATTTCCTGACCGATTGGCTGATGGTTGACGTTTTCTATAGAATTGCTGCCGGCGGGTTTCTCGGCTGGCTTGGAGGTCGGGCTCTGGGCTGGGTGCTCTTCCGATTGCCTTCAAGGACGCCCTTGGCCGAAACCGGCTCGGGGATAATTGCTTTGGCCGGCATATTGCTCTGCTATGGTTCGACCGAGTTGGCCGAAGGCTACGGTTTCATATCGGTTGCGGTGATGGGGCTAACGTTGCGCCGGATTGAAGGGCATCACCAGTATCACCGGCGGCTGCACGATTTTTCCGAGACCATCGAGCACGCCCTGACCGCTGCACTACTTGTCGCGTTGGGTGCCATGCTTCCGATGCTCTTCGGCGCATTGACCTGGTCATTGGTGGCGATCGCGCTGCTTATGTTGGTCGTCGTCCGTCCACTGGCCGCTTGGCTATCGCTCAGTGGTGCCGGGCTGAAGCATCATGACCGAGCCATCATCTCGGTCTATGGCGTGCGGGGCATCGGTTCGATCTATTATCTCTGTTACGCCTCGAGCCACATTGAATTTCACGACGAGGCTGCCCTCTGGTCACTGGTGGCGCTCGTGATCTTGCTCTCGACGGTCATGCATGGTTTTACCGTCGGTCGGGCGCTCGATCACGCGAGCGAAGGAGTGGAGGAGTAAGGGCCGGGTTATACTGCCAACTACGCGGCGCGCCGAGTGAAGGACGGCTAGGGGCGGATTGCGGCGTCGGCCCTGTCCAAATCTGCGTAGGCGACCATTGTGATGCTCACGGACCGCAGCTCTTAACCTTGGGATTGTACAAGATAGCCAGAAATCGAAAGCTCGAAGGCTTGGAATCCCATGCAATTGGTCGCGTAGTTGGTGTGCGAATTCCTTGAGCAAGCCAAAACCGTTGCCGAAGTTTAAAGCCCAGGTGACGCAACGGAATCTCAAAACAACTGTGGGACTGATTGACCCTTGCCAACCAGCACTCATAACTCCAAACCGTGAGGCGTTTCTGCTCCTTAACACCGGGCAGACCGACCATTTCGCAACGCTACGACCTATGGGTCGACTGATCCCGAAGGACCCTTCCATGGACGCGGCTGCCACATCGACTGAGTCGAGTTACCGCTGGATCGTCCTCGCCGCAGCCGCGCTGATGTTGGGCATCGCGATGGGGACGCTGGTCAACGGACTGTCGGCGTTCCTGGTTCCGCTCGAAGTTCATTTCGGATGGGATCGGGCCGATGTCGCGGCGATCAACTCAATTGGACTGATCGGCATAGCGTTGGGCGGCATCGTGATGGGTCTTGTCGCCGACCGGATGCCGATCCGGATCGTCTGCCTGCTTGGCGCCAGTTGCCTTTCTCTGGTTCTACTGGCCGCTTCCCACGCCCAATTGCTATGGCAGTTCTACGCGCTGTTCTTCGTTGGTGGCGCGGTCGGGGGCGGCGCCCTTTTCGCTCCGGTGATCGCCCTTGTGGGTGGCTGGTTTCGCGCTGGTGCCGGGCTTGCCATCGGCATAGCGTCGGCCGGTCAGGCATTTGGCCAGGGGCTGGTGCCCTACGGCGCGGGCTACCTGATCCAGCTCTATGGATTCGACACGGCCTTTACCGTTCTTGGCGTGCTGGTTGCCGTTACGCTCGTGCCACTCTCCTTTCTAATGCTCGCACCGCCAAAGGCAGAGGGTACCGCAACCGGTGCAGAGGACACAGGCCTGCCTCTGTCGCCCCGCATCGTCCTGCCGGCTCTCTCGCTGGCGGTGCTTGGCTGCTGCTCCGGGATGGCGGTTCCACTTATCCACCTCGTGCCGCTGATCCAGGGTGTCTGCGGCGTTGGCGCCGAAGCAGGCGGGCCGCTTCTGCTAATGCTCGTTGCCGCCATCGGCGGCCGAGTCTTCTTTGGGCGGCTGGCGGACAAAATCGGACCGCTCCGCTCCTGGATGGTGGCGACCAGCTGGCAGACCCTACTGATGCTGGGCTTCATGCTTCTTGGATCGCTCCAGTCTTTCTGGCTGTTCACCCCGCTCTATGGCTTTGGCTACGGCGGAGTCATGACCGGCGTGCTGGTCTCTGTCCGGGCTCTGACCCCAGCCTCGCACAGGGCCTCGGCTACGGGAATTGTTCTCGCCTTCGGCTGGTTCGGCCACGCCCTCGGCGGCTGGCAGGGCGGAGTGTTCTTCGACCTGACAGGCGCCTATTTCTGGACTTTCGCTAACGCGACCCTGTTTGGCCTCATGAACCTGGTGATTGTTGGGACCATCTACGCGTTGTCCAGGCGCCGGATCTGCACGACCTGACGGGCAAGTAGCGAATCTGGCCGGTCTTGTTCAGCCACCTGGGGCAAAAGAACCGGCTCTAATTTTCTGACCCTGAGCCACGCGAGCCTTGAAGCCCGCATCATGGTTTCTGTGTTTTGACATGTTCTAATCTCCTCGCTCTTGGAGACCAGCAGACGTCAGATCGTAGCTTCCGTCAGTGTCCGTTTCTCGGCGGGAGCTCAGGGAGGCCTTCCTCCCGCGAAGCGGAGACCAGTTCGCATCGGTCTATCAGTACCCGTTAAAAGCCTCGCTTCAGGGAGGACCACTATTCAGGGGGCAGGCCACGGCCAGCCTTCATGTTTGGCTGAGCATGTATCGATCGGCGATCCAGCGATAGACAGCCACGGTGTCCTCGTTGGCGCGCGAACGCTGAACTTTCAGGTAGTATCCCCGATTGCTTTCAAGATGGCCGGGAATGGCGAGCTCCAAGCCGGAATTGGGGGCGTCGATATCGATCAAGCCTTCCCAGCCAAGCGCAATGCCAAGGTCTGCACGCACGGCCCTAATGACGTGATCGTAGCTGTTGAACGCGATGACGTTGCGCGGCCGGTGGTGGACACAACCCTGGTCTCTGAACCACTCGCTCCATGTGTACCAAGGCATGTCCGGTTTGGCGGCCAGTTCAATCAGAGATTGCCCTAGCAGGTCCTCCGGCCGCTCCATTGCGGTGTGCGCCGCCTTGTAGGTCGGGCTGCATACGGCCGAAACGCGCTCTCGGAAAAGACAAACCTCGTGCTGTTCCGTTTCATGGTCCGGCTCCATCCGGATCACGAGATCCGCCTCTGGTGCATTGCGCGAGTCTGGCATTTGGAGGCTTAATACCGAAAGGTTCAGGTCCTTGAATGCGTTACTCATGGAGCCGAAATCCGGAAGCAGCAGGAAGCTCGCGAAGGCAATGTCGGACGCAACGACGACCTCGCGCTTCCGCGGCTTGTCCTGAAAGCGCTCGAAGGCCTCCACGGCGCGGGTCATTGGATCCAGAAGGGTGTTCAACAGTTCGTAGCCCGCCGGAGTGAGTTCGACGCCGCGACGTTCGCGGAGGAAGAGCTCACGGCCCAGGCTGTCTTCGAGGAACCGGATGCGCTGACTTACGCGGGGCTGCGAGATGCCAGCCTCGGAAGCTGCTCTCGACAATTGTCGATGCCGTGCCACCAGCAGAAAGAGGCAGAGATCGGCGCTGTAGCGGCCGAATGTGCTATAAGGATTCTGAATGTCTACCATTAGCAGAAACTTTCTGGGCTGCGCAGAACTTTGCATATGCTGCGACGAAACGTCCAATGAATAAGGCCAACTTCAAACCTTGCGAAGCACTTGTTTACTCTGGTGGTCGGGAGGTGACTGATACACATACGGCGGATCCCTTATGGTTAGAGCCATCACTAGAACGCCCTGCCGCGCCGGTGCCGAAGGCGTGGGGCCTGCCTGTGGCCAGCGATGGCCAAGTGATAGAAGGTTGGATCTTGGGCGACTACCGCGTAACCTATTAGGGCAGGTTGATTGGAATGAGTGCCAAGTTTGGGATCGCCGCCCGACCGGCGCTGGTCTCAGGGCGCAGATGTTACTGTGGCCCGACTGTCCCTGGGCCAATCTGTCGGTGCCCCCTGAGGTGTCGGCAAGTCAGGGGCGCAAGACCGCAACACGATGACTGGGGAGAATCGTGGTGAATGATGTCTTCAAGCTGGTTCTGAAGCGACTTGGGCTAGGCGTTCTGACGCTATTAGTTATCTCGGTGCTGATATTCTTTGCAGTTGAGTTGCTTCCTGGAGATATCGCGCAGGCCGTGCTTGGACAAAGCGCAACGCCGGAAAACCTTGCCGCGCTGCGCGAGCAGTTGGGGCTAAATGTGCCAGCGCCGGTTCGCTATTTTCATTGGCTGACCGGTGCAATTCAGGGCGATTTCGGAACCTCGTTGATAACCGGCGACCGCGTCGGGTCCACGATTGGTCCCAGGCTTCTGAACACGCTCTTTCTGGCCAGCTACGCCGCCGTCATCGCAGTGCCCGCCGCGATCCTGTTGGGAATTTTTGTTGCGCTCCTGCGCAACACCATCTTCGACCGGGTCGCCAACGTACTGACGCTTACAGCAATCTCCAGTCCGGAGTTTTTCCTTGGCTACATCCTGATCCTTTACCTGGCGGTGAAGACGGGGTGGTTTCCGGCCATCGCCAGCATCGGGCGGAACGCGGATTTTTCGACGATGCTCTACAACTCCTTTCTGCCGGCGCTGACCATGGTTCTGGTGGTGATGGCTCACATGATGCGGATGACGCGTGCTGCAATCATCAACCTCCTTGCCTCGCCCTATATCGAGATGGCGCGGCTCAAGGGGGTGCCTGCATGGCGAGTGATCGTACACCACGCGCTTCCGAATGCATGGGCCCCGATCATCAACGTCGTTGCGCTGAACCTTGCCTATCTCATCACCGGCGTCGTGCTGGTGGAGGTCGTCTTTGTATACCCCGGGGTCGGCCAGCTTCTGGTCGATGCGGTAGCCAAACGGGACTTTCCCATAGTGCAGGCTTGCTGCCTGATCTTCGCCGCGACCTTCATCCTGCTGAACCTGGCGGCGGATGTCGGTGCGATCCTGACCAATCCGCGTCTGCGGCATCCGAAGTGAGACCGTGGACATGAGCACATTTGTCATCGGATACTACGCGGCACTGATCGCTGCATCCTGCCTCGCCGCCTATTTCAAGAAACGCGAGGCATTCCTGCTTCTGTTTTCGCTCACGCTGGCGTCGTTCGTCCTGGGCCTGATCGGCGGCCGCCCCGCGCTCAACACGATCACGGTCGCAGCCGCGGTGATCGCACTTGCGGCGGGTACAGCCTACGCCTGGCGCGAGTTCCTGGCGATCCTGCTGCCGCGCGAGCTAGCCAAGGCCATCCGCACCGCGCCTCTAACGGCCAGCTTCGGCCTGTTCGTGATCTTTACCTACGCGGTGATGGGGATCTTTGCGCCTGTGATCGCACCTTTCGGCGAGGCCGAAGTCATCGCGGGCGCCTTCGACCCGCCAAGCGAAGCCTTGCTTCTGGGTGCGGATCAACTCGGCCGGGACATGTTCAGCAGGATCGTCTACGGCGCGCGGAACACCGTCGGCCTTGCCCTGGCCGCTACGCTTCTGGCCTTCTTCGTCGGGGCAATCGCGGGGTTGTTCGCTGCAGTCAAGCAGGGCTGGTTCGACCAGATCATGGGGCGCGGCGCGGATGTCATCATGTCGATCCCGTCGCTGATCTTCGCACTGCTGATGCTGTCGATCTTCGGCACCAACCTGATGGTCATCGTGGTCGTGGTTGCGATAATCTACAGTCCCCGCGTCTTCCGCTTGTCCCGCGCCGTGGCCGGCAACGTCGTGGTGATGGACTATATCGAAGCTGCGTCGCTGCGCGGCGAGGGCACGGGATACCTGATCCGGAAAGAGATTCTGCCGAACTCGATGGCACCGCTGATCGCGGAATTCGGGCTCGAGTTCTGCTTCGTTTTTCTTCTGATGGCGGGCCTGAGTTTCCTCGGCTTGGGGATCCAGCCGCCAACTGCGGACTGGGGCTCGATGGTTCGGGAGAACGCGCTCCTGATTACATTCGGAGAAATCACGCCGCTCATACCTGCTGCCGCGATCGCGCTGCTCACCGTGGCGGTCAACTTTGTTGTCGACTGGATGCTGTTCCGGTCCTCCGGACTGAAGGACTGAAGCCATGACCGAAAGGAACAACAACATCCTTCTGAAAATCCGCGGTCTTAGGATCGAGGCCTACGCCGACGAGAATTGGGTCGAGATCGTTCACGGCGTTAATCTGACGTTGCGCCGGGGTGAGGTTATGGGGTTGATCGGGGAATCCGGTGCGGGGAAGTCCACGATCGGCCTGGCCGCAATGGGCTTCGCCCGCGACGGTTGCCGTATCTCGGGCGGAACGGTCGAGTTCGACGGAATGGAGCTAACCACTACCCCGCAATCCGACTTGCGGATCCTTAGGGGAGCGCGGATTGCCTATGTCGCGCAATCGGCGGCAGCCAGCTTCAATCCTGCGCACCGGATTATAGATCAGCACACCGAGGCACCGGTGCAATACCGCATCCAGAAGCGCATGGCGGCGCAGGAAGACGCCATGACGCTCTACGAGAAATTGCGTCTGCCCAACCCCAAGGAAATCGGCTTCCGCTATCCGCACCAAGTTTCCGGCGGGCAGTTGCAACGTGCAATGACGGCGATGGCTATGGCCTGCCGGCCGGACCTGATAATTTTTGACGAGCCGACGACCGCGCTGGACGTCACCACGCAAATCGAAGTTCTCGCGGCGATCCGCGACATCGTTAACGAATACAACACGGCAGCTATCTATATCACCCACGACCTCGCAGTAGTCGCGCAGATGGCGGACCGCATTAAGGTCCTGCTCAAGGGGGAAGAGGTCGAGACCGCTGCGACCGAGCAAATGCTGGCGTCGCCGCAGAAGGACTACACGAAGTCACTATGGGCTGTGCGGAGCTTTGAGCGTCCGCAGAAGGAACGGCCTGTCAATAGTGAGACTCCGGTTATTTCAGTGCAGAACGTGGACGCGTCCTACACCAGTGGCGCCAAAGTTCTGGACGATGTCTCGTTCGACGTTTTCGCCGGCATGACTGTGGCAGTGGTGGGCGAGTCCGGTTCGGGGAAATCAACGACTGCCCGCTGCATCACAGGGCTTCTACCGCCGTCGCGCGGACAGGTTCTGTTTCGCGGGCAACCGCTTCCGCCACGTTACCAGGATCGGTCGAAGGACCAGCTTCGGCAGACTCAAATGATCTACCAGATGGCCGATACCGCGCTGAATCCGAAGGTCAGGATCTCGGAAATCATTGGACGGCCCGCGCAATTTTACGGTGGCCTGAAAGGAGCCGCCCTGAAAAACCGGGTGGACGAACTTCTGGACCTGATCGAACTGGACCCCGCTCGCTTTTACAACAGATTCCCGCCCGAGCTGTCTGGCGGTCAGAAGCAGCGCGTCGGCATCGCGCGTGCGCTTGCGGCAGAGCCATCGTTCATAATTTGCGATGAGGTTACCTCTGCGCTTGATCAGCTTGTCGCCGAGGGAATCCTGAAGCTGCTTGACCGGCTGCAGAACGAATTCAACCTTGCGTACATGTTCATCACGCACGACCTCGCGACAGTAAAGGCAATCGCGGATGAGGTGGTCGTGATGCGGAACGGAAAAGTCGTCGAGCAGGGGGCAAAGCACGAAATGTTCCAGCCGCCCCACCATCCATACACGGACCTCTTGCTGAGTTCCGTGCCCGAGATGGACCCCAACTGGCTGACAACGGTTCTTGAAGAACGTGGAGTCGATAACCTTGGCGAAGCGGCGACAGCCTCTTCGGCACAACAATAGTGAAAGCCCCGCGAATTGCGGGAAAGGGAGATAAAATATGACAAAGCTTCAACTTGATTACCTCGCTCGTGAAGCCGCGCGTGGGCGGATTGACCGTCGTACCTTCCTCGGGCGCGCGGGCGCATTGGGCCTGTCCGCGACGGCCGCAAGCGCGCTGCTTGGAAGTGTGGTCCAGGCACAGGGCGCGAAGAAGGGCGGCACGATCCGTGTTGGCCTGCAGGGCGGGTCGACGTCGGCCACGCTTGATCCGGCCCTTGCCACAAACTCCACCGACCAGCAGGTCATGCGGCTTTGGGGCGAGCAACTGGTTGAATTGACTCCGGATGGTGGCCTCGAGGGCAAGCTTGCAGAGGAATGGTCGGGCAACGACGACGCATCCTCCTGGACCTTCAAAATCCGGTCGGGTGTCGAGTTTTCCAACGGCAAGACGGTGACAGCAGAAGACGTCCTCGCGACGATCGAGCGGCATGCGGGCGACGGTTCCAAGTCGGGGGCACTTGGCCTGCTGAAGGGTATCAAGTCGATGAAGGCGGAGGGCGACAAGTTCACTGTCGAACTCGACGGGCCGAACGCAGACCTGCCCTACGCGATGAGTGTCATATACCTTCAGATCCAGCCCAACGGCGGCAAGGACGACCCGAACGCGGCTATCGGGACGGGCCCCTATGTTTTGAAAGACCACGATATGGGTGTCTCGTTCAGCTACGATAGGAACCCAAACTACTGGGATTCCGACGTCGGCAACGCCAGCCAGATCGAGCTTCTGGTGGTCAACGACGACAGTGCACGCGTCGCGGCGCTGCAGTCGAATCAGGTCGACATGGTGAACCGCGTGCCGCCGAAGGTCGTTTCGCTGGTAAAGCGGCTGCCGGGGGTAGAGATCCACTCGGAACCCAGCAAGGGTCACTACATCTTCATCATGCACTGCAACACCGCGCCGTTCGACAATAACGACCTGCGCATGGCGCTGAAGTATTCGATCAACCGTCAGGAGATGGTCGACAAGATCCTGTTCGGGAATGGCTCGATTGGTAACGACACCCCGATCAACGAAAGCTATCCCTTGTTCGAAGGTTTCGAACAGCGTGAATACGACCCTGAAAAGGCTGCGTCTTACTACAAGAAGTCCGGCCACTCGGGCTCAATCCTGTTGAGGACCTCCGAGAACTCATTCTCCGGCGCCCCTGACGCGGCCCAGCTGTTCCAGGCTTCGGCCAAGCAGGCCGGAATAGAGCTTGAGATCAAGCGCGAGCCCAACGACGGGTACTGGTCGGACGTCTGGAACGTTCAGCCGTTCTGCACCAGCTACTGGGGCGGGCGGCCGACGCAGGATGCGATGCTCTCGACCGCCTACCTTTCGACGGCGGACTGGAACGATACGCGGTTCTTCAATGTCGACTTCGACAAGGAGCTGATCGCGGCGCGTGCCGAGAAGGACGATGCGAAGCGCCGCCAGATGTATCACGATCTCAGCGGAATGATCCGCGACACGGGTGGTCTGATCTGCCCGATGTTCAACAACTTCATCGATGCGACGTCGAGCAGGGTCGCGGGTTGGGCCCCCTCGAAGGGCTTTGAGCTCATGAACTTTTACGCTCCGATCAAGATGTGGGTGGTCTGACCCGATAACGTCGGGAGAGCGCGACCACCCGTCGCGTTCTCCCGTTCACGCGCTTGCTTGCGGCCAGGGCCGTGGCCTCCCGTTTGGGAGCGTGGAGCTTTCTTTCCGGCGGAATCCACCGATGTCCAAACCCAATATTCTCGTTCTTATGGTCGACCAGTTGAACGGGACTTTCTTTCCCGACGGTCCGTGCGACTGGCTGCATGCCCCGAACTTGAAGCGCCTGGCCGCCCGTTCGGTTCGGTTCGCAAACTGCTACACCGCGTCACCGCTATGTGCCCCAGGTCGGGCGAGCTTCATGTCCGGGCAACTACCTTCGGTTACCGGGGTCTACGACAACGCAGCGGAGTTTCCGTCGGCGCTGCCAACCTACGCCCACCACCTGCGCCGGGCTGGATACAACACGATACTTTCGGGAAAGATG
The DNA here is from genome assembly GCF_014656415.1 of Seohaeicola zhoushanensis. Classification (GTDB taxonomy): domain Bacteria; phylum Pseudomonadota; class Alphaproteobacteria; order Rhodobacterales; family Rhodobacteraceae; genus Seohaeicola_A; species Seohaeicola_A zhoushanensis. The sequence goes on from NZ_BNCJ01000002.1 coordinate 29,147, forward strand.
CACTTCGTTGGCCCGGATCAATTGCACGGGTTCGAAGAGCGGCTGACAACAGATATCTACCCTGCCGACTTCGGGTGGACCCCGGACTACACAAAACCGGGCGAGCGCATCGATTGGTGGTACCACAATCTGGGAAGCGTGACGGGCGCAGGCGTGGCTGAAATCACCAACCAATTGGAATACGACGACGAAGTGGCGTTCAATGCGGTGCAGAAAGTCTACGACCTGGCCCGAGGTCACGACGCTCGGCCATGGTGCCTGACTGTCAGCTTCACGCACCCGCATGACCCTTATGTTGCAAGGCGCAAATATTGGGACCTATACAAAGATTGCGGGCATCTTCTGCCCGCTGTCCCGGCAATTCCCTACGGGGATCTTGACCAACATTCGCGGCGGATTTTCGACGCGAACGACTGGCGCGGTTTCGAGATTACCGAAGAAGATGTCCGCCGCTCGCGCCGGGCGTATTTTGCAAATATTTCGTATATCGACGAAAAGATTGGCGAGATACTCGAAGCGCTGGAAAGCACCCTGCAGGAAGCCGTGGTCCTTTTTGTATCGGACCACGGTGACATGCTGGGCGAGCGTGGACTTTGGTTCAAAATGTCGTTCTTCGAGGGCTCATCGCGCGTGCCGTTGATGTTTTCCGCACCCTCACTGGCGCCGGGGCTGGTGACGACGCCGGTCTCAACCATCGACGTCTGTCCGACGTTGTGCGACCTTGTCGGGTTGCAGATGGACGAGGTCGCACCTTGGACATCCGGACATAGCCTTATCGGGCTGGCGGCCGCCGGGAAACGCAGCGAACCGGTCCTCATGGAATACGCCGCCGAAGCATCCATCGCGCCGTTGGTTGCAATTCGCTCGGGCCGATACAAGTACACGCGGTGTAGCATGGATCCGGAACAACTGTTCGACCTGGAGGCCGACCCCAACGAGTTGTTCAACCTTGTCGGCGACTTTGCTCACCAGCAGGCCCTGGATGCTTTGCGAGCTGAGGCGGACAGGACTTGGGATCTCGACCAGTTCGACGCCGACGTTCGCCGCAGCCAGGCACAGAGGTGGGTAGTTTACGAAGCGCTCCGAAACGGCAGCCATTTCCCCTGGGACTACCAGCCCCTAAAACGTGCCAGCGAGCGGTTTATGCGAAACCATATGGATCTGAACGTCGTCGAAGAACGACAGCGATACCCACGGCGAGAGTAGGGTGCGGTCCCGCAAACACTCGATCCGCAAGCGCGTTACTCAATCTGCAAAACTGCCCAACCATCGGGGAGTGGCCCATCTTTCCGGCCTTGCCGGCGCGCTCTTAGGACTTGGCCAGGCCCAGGAAGCGATTGAACAAGCTTTCGTCGCCCATCTGGCCGCCCTTCAGCATGAGTCGCAGCCCATCCAGTTGGCCCGAAGGATGTACGGCCCGGCACAGCGCGACGCCGGGCGAGATCGCTTCCAGGAAGTCGATTGCAGAAAACTCCATCAATTCGCAGATGCGGCTCGATGTGTCTCCGCCGGCGATCCCGAGCCAGCCAACATGGGCATGGGCAAGAAGCTCGCCGAGCAAGCCTGCCGACGCCCTGGCAAGTTCGTCCGGTGTCATCCCGTAGTTGAGGTCCGGATCGGTATGGATCAGAACGGGGGCCCCCTTTTCCAACGCAGCACGGGCCGTTCTGTACAGGTCATCGGGGGCCGCGAAGTCACCAGGCAGTGCAGCAATGCAATGGAACTCTGTTGCTGCGGCCACTTGCGCCTTTGTCACCGGCGAGCGGCTTCCTGCAAAAACCAACACCCCTTTAAGGGCGGGCGGTGGGGGAGGATTGGAATGCCCGGTGCCCGGTGTGCCTTCGGTCAAGACCCGCGCCACCGAGCTGGCGCCGATCAGCAGGCGGCGGCCCGTCAGTGGGGCGAGCGTTTGGGCAATGGACCGGATGTCCGAGTCATCGCGGACGTCGAATAGCGTGCGCAAGGGCAGGGCGGCTGCTTCCTGCGACAGGCAGAGGTCCAGTCCCTCAAGGCCCTGCGCAGCGAGCAGGCGGCGCAGGTCGGCCTCGGTCATTGGTGTGACCGGGTGATGCGCCATAACCGGGTGGCGGTCGATGCGGTGCACCACGCCATCCACCGCCCGGGCGAACAGCGTGCCGAAGACGCAGTAGCGGCCGAGGTTCGGCTGCCCGCCGATCACCGCGAGATGGTCGGGGGAAAAGCGGCGGGCCAGATCGTTGGCAACGGCCCCAATCGAGCCGATCACCGGCGAGGAGTCGAAGGTCGAGCAGACCTTTAGGTGGATCGTTTGCGGCTCCAGCGCTTCTATCGCCGGCCAGAGGTCGGCGATCACATCCAGTGCCACGTCAGGTGCTTGCGCCCGCAGCGACGTGGCAAAGCCGATCGCATCCAGTCCCGCACAATCCTCCGGCCTTGGCGGCTTGAGGAACAGACGCGTGCGCCAGCCGGCGCTGGCGAAGGTCGCCAGCGTGTCCGAAGCTCCGGTGAAATCGTCGCCGATGAAGACGGCCCGCACCATCAGCGTTTGCCGAAGAAGTCGATGGCCGCGGCGAGGGCAGGGCGTGTCCTGGCCGCGTCGGCCAGGGTTTCGCCCGCGCTCAGGGCGTCGTAGGCCTCGTGCAGCGAGGCGATCCCCGCCTCGGGCCCTTGGGGGTGTGCAAGGATGCCGCCGCCACACATGAACATGAGGTCGGGGCCCTGTGCGGCCTTCAGCGTTGCGGGCAGGGTGCCCGCCCATTGGCCGGAGGAGAAGGCGGGCATGACACGGTCGTCGGGGCCACCCTCTGACAATGGCCCGAGGCAGGCGCGGGCGGCCTCGGTCACCTCCTCCGCGCTGTCGACGAACTTGCCGCCGATGCCGTGTACGTGCATGTGGTCGATCCCCGCGAGGCGGTAGAGCGCATGGTAGGCTTGGAAACCCATGCCGAGTCGTGGGTGGCGGCTCATCGCACCGAACCCGTTGCGGTGGGCATGGATCGCCAGCGGCGTGTGGGCGCGAAGGGTTTCCATGCCCGAGAGGCCGCACCAGTTGAGGCTGGCCATCACGCAAGAGCCGCCTTCGGCCGTCACCAGATCGGCATGGCGGCGCATGGCATCGGTCTCGTCGGATATGTTGAAGGCCATCATCACCTGGCGGCCGGTCTTCTCCTGCCACTTGCGGATGACCGACATCACGGCGGGTACGCGCCGGGCGATGGGCGCGATGTCGGGATTGGCGCAGACTTCGTCATCCTTGATGAAGTCGACGCCGGCGGCACAGAGCCGGTCGACCAGCGCAGCGATGTCCTCCGGGGTCATTCCGACGTTGGGCTTGATGATGGTGCCGAAGATCGGGCGGCCCTGGACATGGGTCGTCGTGCGCGTGCCGGCTATTCCCTGTGCTGGCAAGGCATAGCGGGTGCGATAGGCCGCAGGGATGTCGAGCGAGAGCAGCTTCAGCCCGGTGATTTCGCCGATGTCGTAGAGGTTGCCCGAGACGGTCGAGGCCAGCGTCGCCAGGTTCTTGCCGATGTTGCCGGTGGGATAGGCGATGCGCACCCGCGCCAGATGGTAGGGGCCGCCGACGCTCTTGCGCTCAAGGTAGGCCGAAGCGAGTGTCGGGGTTGCGCTTTCGCCCAGCAGTTCGACCGAGAGCACCTCTGCCGCCGAACGCGCGCGCAGTTCGTCCGTCTCTCCTGCGACGCGGACAAAGGTGCCGCTCGACTGTTCGCCGGCCATGGTGGCGGCAACTTCGGCGGGCGGGAACGGCGTTTCCAGCAGATATTCGGCAGTGACGCGGGACATCAGAGGGTGCTCAGATCCGGGAAGGGGCGGATCGCGTCGGTGCCGTCCCAGCCCTCGGAAGCGGCGCGGATCATGTCGAACATCTTGCCCTTCGGACCCATGACCTCGGAGAGCTCGATCACCGTGCCGGGATGATGTTCCTCGGCGAAATAGGCGAAGCGGCCGTTCACGCCGACGCATCCGGACATCTTCAGCGTGAAACCGCGTCCGATCATCATAGCCAGGTCGTCGTCGTATTGGGTAGTCCAGAAGGCGACATGCTGCAGCCCGCGCAGGCCCTTCTCCTTGAAGTCGCGATACATCGAGGGGACGTCGTTGCGGGTCTGGATCAGCTCGACCTGCATCTCGCCGGAATTGGCCAGTGCGACCGAGTTATGTGGCTGATAGCTCTGCCCGTCGTAGAGGTAATCCTCGATCGGGACCTGCGGGTTGTAGAACCACGGGCCAACGCCCATGACCTCGGACCAGTATTTCATGCCGGCTTCGATATCGTCGACGACATAGCCGAGCTGTCGGATGGGGCCGAGTAGGGTACTCATGAGAATTGTCTCACTTCATCAGAAGGTTGGGCAGCCAGGTCGACAGTCCGGGAAGGACTGAGACGGCCAGCAGCGACAGGAAGAGCGGGATGAAGAAGGGCATCACCCCGGCGATGACACGGGTGATCGGCATCTTGGTGATGATCGACACCATGTAGAGGCTCATGCCCACGGGCGGAGTTAGCAGGCCGATCATCAGGTTCAGTACGAAGACGATACCCAGTTGCAGCGGGTCGACCCCGGCGGCGGTCAGGGCCGGCGCGATGATCGGGGCAATGATCAGGATGGCGGCGATGCTTTCCAGCACCATGCCAACGACCAGCAGGAGGATATTGACCAGCAGCAGCAGGACCAGTGGGTTGTCCGAGAGCGACAGCAGGAAGGCCGAGGCCTTCATTGGAACCTGGTCGAGCGTCAGCACCCAGGCGAATAGGGCGGCGGTCGAGACGATGAACAGGATGTTGGCAGTGGCTTCCACTGTTTCGCGCAGCGCGGTCAACGTCGCTCGAAGGGCCAGGCTGCGATAGATGAAGATGCCAATGAACAGCGCATAGGCGACCGTCATTCCCGCCACCTCGGTCGGCCCGAACCAGCCCGACATCAGGCCGCCGATCAGTAGCACCGGCGCCAGAAGGGCAGGGAAGGACACGACGAACTTCTTTGCCACGTCACCCATCGCCGGGCGCATGTCGTCGCGCGGCAGGTTCGAGACCCGGGCGATGATCGCCACCTGTGCCATCAGAAGCGCGGTGATCACGAGCGCGGGCACGATCCCGGCAAGCAGCAGCTGCACGGTCGAGACATTCGCAACCGAGGCGTAGATGATGATCGGGATCGAGGGCGGAAAGATCGGGCCGATGGTGGCGGCCGCGACGGTGAGGCCGGCGGCGAATTCCTTGCGGTATCCCTGCGCCGTCATCTGGTTGATCTGCACCGCGCCGAGCGCGCCGATATCGGCCAGCGCCGCGCCGGAAATGCCCGAGAAGATCAGCGAAACGAAGATGCTGACCTGCGCGACGGCGCCGCGGATGCGGCCGAAGATCATCCGCACGAGGTCGAAGAGATGGGTGGTGACGCCGATCGCGTTCAGGAGGCTCGCGGCCAGGATGAATAAAGGCACCGCCAGCAACGGGGAGCTGTCGAGCGCATTCAGGCTGCGCTGCGCCAGCACCGAGACCGGCAGGCCCTGCACAACGATGACAATCGCCGATGACAGGCCCAGGCAGACCGCAATAGGCGCGCCGCAGACAAGCAGCACGGCGAAGAGGGCGAGAAGGAGGGCGGTCATTCGATCTGTCCGATTGGGTCGGTGCCATCCGCAAAGCCTGCCGAGGCGTCACGCCCGCGCAGCAGGTTGACCAAGCGATAGAGCGTGACAAGGCCCAGGAAAACAGAGCCGAGCAGGGCGAGCGAGTAGTAGAAATAGTTCGGCAACTGCAGGGCAGGTGTCAGGAACTTTCCTGCGCGCGGCAGGAAATGGGCGAATCCCCAGAGCAGCAGCCCGCAGAAGGCGAGCGTCGCAAGGTCCGAAACCAGGACGAGCCCGGTCCTGGCCCGCCCGCCCAGCATGTCGGGCAGGATCGTGACCGCGACCAGAGCCTGCCGCCCGGCAAGCGCCGGAATGCCGACGAAGACCAGGCCGATGCAGCTGAACCGCGCAAGCTCGTCAGCCCAGGGCAGACCAAGGTCGGCGAGGTTGCGGGCTGCAACTTGTAGAACGACCAGCCCGGCCATGAGCGCCAGCAGCGCCATGGCCAGCCAGATTCCGGCGAGGGAAAACCGCGCGAGGATCGCGCGGCCCTGGTGTTCGGTGGCCATCAGGCGACAGCCGCGATCTTTTCGTAGAGCGGACCGAACTTGGCGCCGAAGCGTTCCTGCACCAGCTTGTTCACGCCCTCGCGGAAGGCCTTGAGGTCAAGCCCCTCGGCCTCGCCGATCACCGTCATGCCGGCTTCGCGCAGGGCCTGCGTCTCGGCCGCCTCGTTGTCGAGGATCGCCTTGGTCGCCTTCTCGCGGGTGTCGTTGGCGGCCTTCTCGACGGCGGCCTTCTGTTCGGCGCTCATGCCCTGCCAGGTGTCCTCGTTCATCACGACGACCTCGGCGTTCGACATGTGGCCGGTCAGCATGAGGTGCGACTGAACCTCGTAGAGCTTGACCTTGAGCACCACGTTGACCGGGTTCTCCTGGCCTTGCACCACGCCGGTGGCCAGCGCGGTCGGCACTTCCGACCAGTCGACCGGCACGGCGACGGCGCCCATGCCCTCGACGGCGGTGGTGTAAATCGGGAAGGGTACTGCGCGGATCTTGACGCCGGCCAGATCGGCCGGGGACATCACCGCCTTGTTGCAGGTCAGGTTCCGGCGGCCGAAGTAATGGGCATAGATCACGCGGACGTTGGCGGCGGCGATCAGGCCTTCGTTAAGCTCCTGCATCACTGGCGAATTGACGTCGGTCACTTTCATCAGGTGGTCGACGTCACGGTAGAGATAGGGCGTGTCGAGCGCGGCGAAAGGCTCGTAGAGCGATCCAAGGGCGCCGGCGGTGTTGTGCGAGAAGGCGATGGTGCCAAGCGAAACAGCCTCGGCCAGTTCCTGCAGCTTGCCCAGCTGGCTGGCCGGATAGACGTCGACCTTGATGTCGCCGCCCGAAGCTGCGCCGAGCGCCTCGGCGAACCAGTCGGCCTGTGCACCGGCGACCGAGGCCGGTTCGTTGTTGTGGCCATAGCGCAGTACAGTCTGCGCACGGGCGCGCAGCGGCAGGGCTGCGCTCATGGCAGCAGCGCCGCCAAGCGCGAGAACCGATCGACGGCCGAGCAATGCGTGTGATTTGGACATGGAATTCCTCCCTCAGAATTCTGATGTGTTTTGATGGGTTTTCACCATCTCCTCCCGACGCTCTGAGCGGATTGCTGCAAAATGCGACGACTTGTTGACCAAAATAGGTTTTGGCTACATGTTGAGTCAAAATAAAACAGATGATGCGTTTTGAGGTGTTTTGATGTGTAGCGCAAGGGTCGCCGGAAATGGCCGCGCTCTGATGGCCGACATTGCCGGCCGCGCCGGGGTGTCGCTTGCAACCGTCGACAGGGTGATCAACCGGCGCAAGGGCGTCAAGGAACGGACCCGCCAGCAAGTACTGGAGGCTGCTTTGGCGCTGGGATTTCTGGGCGCGGACGAGATGGCCCGGTTCCGTGACCGTCGCGAAGCCAACATCGTCTTCCTGCTGCCGGCGGGGACGAACCCCTATCTGCGCGATCTTGGCGACCATCTGCGCCAGCGCGTGGCGCTGAGGGAAGAAGGCAGCCCCAAGGTGCGCTGCTTCTTCATCGAAGGCTTCAACGCACCCGCGTTGGCAGAGGCCATCCGGCGCAATGCTGATTGGGCCGATGGCATCGCGTTCTTTGCCATCGACCACCCGGCTGTGCGCGAGGCTGTGGCGGAGGTGGCAGCAAACGGCGTGCGGTTGGTAACAGTGGTCTCGGACCTCGGGCATTCCGGATGCGACGCCTATGTCGGACATGAGAACCGCTCGGTCGGGAGAACGGCCGGGCTTTTGATCGGCCGCTTCATCGCCGAGCGGCAAGGGGCGGTGGCGCTGGTCGCGGGGTCACGTCACTACCGTGCGCATAGCGAACGCGAAGCGGGTTTCCTGTCGATTCAGGAGGAGATGTTCCCACATCTCCGCCTTGTGGGAATGCGCGAAGGACATGACGACAGCGGCCAGAACTATCGCCATACCATCGCGTTGCTGGATCAGAACCCCGACCTGCGCGGCATCTACAATGTCGGCGGTTCCTCGGGCGGGGTCGCGCGGGCACTGGCCGAACGCGGGCGATCAGACGTGGCCTTCATTGGTCACGGGCTGACCAAGGACACCCGCAACGCACTGGTCGAGGGCGTGATGGACGCAGTGTTCCATACAGATCCCGAAACGCTGATCGACAGGGCAATCGGCGCGATTTGCCAGCCGGAGCGTCAGGTTTTGCCCATGAAACTCGAAATCGTGTTTCGAGAAAATCTTCCTTAGGGTCAGGATGAACTGCCCGACCTGGGAATGGCTCGGCGGCGTGCATCAGATCCCCCGGCCGTCTGTCTCGCCGTTAACCGCTGTCGGCCCTTGCGTGCTTGAATCCGAGGAACGGTCGGACTATTAGGTGTGGGGCGGAAAAGCGAAATTAATCTTTTATTAAAGATAAATGGGATGAGGCCATGTCATTCGAGATCGACAAGGAAAAAGACCTCGCCGACCGTGGCATCGCGTGGTGGAACGCCGAACGCCCCGAGATCGACACCTCGGGCAAGGCGATCACCGGGCGGCTAATGCGGCTGGGTGAGATGGCCGGGAACCGAATGAATGCTGTAAGCTCGCAGTTCGGGGTCAAGTATCCAACCTATGCCATCCTGGCGACCTTGCGGGCTTCTGGGCCGCCCTATGCGATGACACCGAAGAGCTTGCAAGCGACGTTGCTGGTGTCGTCAGGCGGACTTTCCAACCAGCTGGCAAGGATCGAAAAGCAGGGCTTCATCCGCCGTGTCGAGGATCCGAGCGATGGGCGCGGCGTTCGCGTCGAACTGACCGGCGCGGGGATGGCGCTGACCGAAGAGGCGATGCCGGCCCAGGCCGAGGCAGAGCTCGACTTCATCCGGATGCTCACGAAAGAAGAGCGCGAGACGCTTGTGCAGCTGCTGCGCAAGGTGCTTGTCGTCAACTCGATTCGCTCCGTCTGAAGGGCAGCGAGTGGCATCGTTACATTCCGCGCGGGCTTAAATCTTTTGTTCCTCTTTAGTTTAGCTTTATAGAAAGATAGTTCTGGACGAACCGCTTCCGTTTGGTCAATCTGGGTGCATAATCCAACAACGGGGATGGACATGAACAAACTCCTTACAGTGACGACCGCCGTTGCCGCCCTGGTGGCCGGCAGCCAGGGCGCCCAGGCCAAAGACCTTGTCGTCGGCATGTTCGGCGGCAGCTTCGGGCGCGCGGCCCAGACCTGCCACGTCAAGCCGTTCGAGACGGCCTCGGGCGACGCCGTCGTGGCGCAGGAAGGCAATTCCTCGCAGTTCGCGGCTATGGTCCGGGCCACCGGCGGCGACAGCGACTTCGACGTGGTTTACATCGATAACTCCTTCGCCGCGCAGCTGGCCGCAGAAGGGTTGCTGCAGGGCCTCGACAAGTCGAAGCTCAGCCATTCCGGCGAACTGGTCGAAGGGGCCTTCGGTGCGGATGACCATTTTGTCCAGTATCAGTGGGGTGCCACTGCGTTGGCCTACAACCCGGCCGATTTCCCGACCCCGCCCGACAGCTGGTCTGCGGTCTTCGATGCCGCCAGCACCGGCAAGGTCGCGTTGCCCGATATCGCGGGCACCGCGGGCGTCCACTTCCTGCTCGCGGCGGCGCGGCTCAACGGTGGCGATATCGACAATCTCGATCCGGGCTTCGCGGCCATCGCCAAGATCGCACCGCAGGTGAAGGCCTACTACACCCAGGCCGACCAGATCATCTCGATGTTCGAGCGCGGCGAGATCTCGATCGCGCCCTGGTATCCCGACCGTGCCGCAGCAGCGGCCGATGCCGGTGTGCCGGTTGCGGTTGCCTATCCAAAGGAAGGTGCGATCGGCATCAAGGTCACCATGGTGATCCCGAAGGGGTCCGAGAATACCGACGGCGCCTACGCCTATGTCGACAACGCGCTCTCGGCCGAAGTGCAGAAGTGCTTTGCCGAGAACATGTATGCCGGTCCGGTGAACACCAACGTCACCCTGGAAGGCGCCGCGGCCAAGGCGGTTCCGCCCGAGATGTTCGGCAAGCTCTACTTCCCCGACCCTACCAAGATCGCCGCCAACGTCGCCGATTGGCGCCAGCGCTGGCAGCGCGAGATCACGAAGTAATCTCCGACTGTCGGAACTTCGGCTAATATCAGCCGGGGCGCGATGCGCGCGCCCCGGACCAGCGGGGCCATGTCCGGCACCCCGAGTAAACGGAGACATCTGTGACATCCCTTTCCCTCAGAAGCCTCACCAAGCGCTACGATACGGCGACCATCGTGAACGCGGTCTCGTTCGACGTGGAGCAGGGGCAGCTCGTCTCGCTGTTGGGGCCTTCCGGTTGCGGCAAGACCACGATCCTGCGAATGATCGCGGGCTTGCTCGAACCGACCGGTGGGCAGATCCTGTTCGGCGAAGAGGATGTCACCAAGCTTCCGGCGAATCGGCGCAACGTTGGCCTCGTGTTCCAGTCCTACGCGCTGTTCCCGCACATGACCGTGTTCGAGAACGTCGCCTTTGGCCTGCGCCGGCAGGGAGTGAAGGGCGTCGATCTGAAGACGCGCGTCGGCGAGGCGCTCGAACAGGTGCGCCTCGGCGCACTGGCCGACCGTTTCCCGCGCCAGCTCTCGGGCGGCCAGCAGCAGCGCGTCGCGCTGGCGCGCTCGGTCGCACCGCGCCCGGCGATCCTGCTGTTCGACGAACCGCTGTCAAACCTCGACGCCCAGCTGCGCGAGGAGATGCAGATCGAGATCAAGCGCCTGCAATCCGAGCTGAAGCTGACCTCTCTCTTCGTCACCCATGACCAGCATGAGGCGATGTCCCTCTCGGACCGGATCTGCCTGATGTCAGGCGGCAACATCCAGCAGTTCGCAACGCCCGAAGAGGTCTATTTCAACCCCGCGAACGGCTTTGTTTCCGGCTTCGTGGGCTCTCCCAACCAGCTTTCTGGCGTGGCAACCGAGGGCGGCGTCGAACTCGCACCCGGCCTGCGGCTAGCCAGCAACCGGGCGCAGGCCCGGCCAGGCGGCCGCGTCCGCGTCACGTTGCGGCAGGAGGATCTCGCGCTCGCGCCGGCCGGTCAGGCTCCGGGGCTTGCCGGAAGGATCGCGCTGCGCATTTTCGAGGGCGCCTCGGTGCAATACATCGTGGCGCTGTCCGGCGGACCCGAGGTGATGGCGCGGGTCTCCTCGCGCGGCCCGCAGGCGGATCTGCCCGTCGGTACCGAGGTCGTTCTGTCGATCCCGGCCGACCGCGTGTTCGTCGCCCCGGAAGAGGGCGCGGCATGACCCAGTCGCGCAATGCCGGCCTCGGCCTGATCGGTCCGGCCACCGTCCTGATCCTCGCGGGCTTCCTCGCGCCGACCGTGATCATGGCGATGCTCAGCCTGCGGGACTACTCCGGGATGCAGGGTATCGGCACCGACTGGACCCTGTCGAACTACATCAACGTGCTGGGCGACTGGTTCTACCTCGAGATCATCCTTCGCACTCTGGCGCTGGGGCTGATCGTGACGCTCTTGTGCCTGATCCTCGGCTTCCCCCTCGCGCTGTACATCCTGCGCGTTGGCCCGTTGATGCAGACCACGGCGATCCTGCTGGTGATCTTCCCGCTGCTCTGCAACATCGTCGTCCGCTCCTTCGGCTGGATGGTGCTGCTCTCGCCACGCGGTGTCATCAACGAGGCACTGCTGGGCGCCGGCCTCATCTCGACGCCGCTCGACCTGATGTTCAACCTCACCGGTGTCATCATCGGCCTCGTGCAGATCTACCTGCCGTTCATGGTGCTGCTGCTGGTGCCCGCGCTGCAAAACATCCCCGCCGATGTCGAGGCGGCGGCGCTGACGTTGCGCTCGTCGCGGATACGGGTGTTCTTCACCATCACCGTGCCGCTGGCCAGCCCCGGCATCATCACCGGCTCGATCCTCGTCTTCGTGCTGTCGATCTCGGCACTGGTGACACCCCGAATGCTGGGTGGGCCGACCTACCGGGTCATGGCCACCCAGATCTACGACGAGTTCATGACCAACCTGAACTGGCCCTCGGGAGCGGCGCTCGCCTTCGTGCTGACCTTCATTGCGCTGGCGCTGATCTGGGCGGCGAACCGAGTCGCGGCCCATCTGACGCGGGGGATCCCAGCATGATCGCGCGCAAGCCCTCGTGGCTCCTGACCATCGTCGCGCTGGCCATCCTGTTCTACATGAATGCCCCGACCATCGTGGTCGTGCTGGCCTCCTTCTCGGATACCACGTACCTGACGGTGCCGCCGCAGGGCTGGACCCTGCGCTGGTTCGAGTTCGTGCTGGGCGACAGCCGATACATGCGGGCGATCTGGACCAGCCTGTGGCTGGCCGGCGGCGCGACATTGCTCTCGCTAGTCCTCGGTACGGCGGCGAGCTATGCGCTGCATCATCGCCTTGTGCCCTTCCGCGATGTGATCCTCTCGGCGGTCATGGCGCCCTTGGTCTTCCCGGCGGTGGTCATCGGCGTCGCTCTGCTGCAATATGTTTCGCTGCTGGGGCTGCGCGGCCAGCCCTTGGTACTGCTGTTCGCGCATGTGCTCATCACCCTGCCGTATGTCGTGCGCTCGGCCATGTCCTCACTGACCGGGATCAACCCTCAGATCGAGGAGGCCGCGCATGTGCTCGGGGCCTCGGGCTTCACCGCCTTCCGGCTTGTCACCCTGCCGCTGCTCAAGCCGGGGTTGGTGGCCGGTGCGATCTTCTCCTTCGTCACCTCCCTCGACAACGTGCCGGTGACGATCTTCTTGCTGACCCCGCGCCAGTCGACCCTGCCGGTGAAGATCTTCGCCTCGGTCGAACATGGCGTCGACCCCTCCATCGCCGCCGCTTCCACCCTTCTGGTCGCCGGAACCGCCATCGCGCTGATCCTGGCTCAGAAATGGGTCTCCTTCTCGCGCTTCTTCTGACACCGACAGACTGGAACAATACCGATGAGCTTCACCTCCCAAGGCTTTCCGATGATGCTGACCTTCGATCTCGACTGCGAGACGATGTGGACGGCCCGCGACCCCGAGGCATATATGCGCCCGATCCTGATGAGCCAGGGCGCCTATGGCTGGAAGCGCGGCGTCTGGCGGGTGATGGACGTGCTGCGCCGCTATGACATCAAGTCGACCTTCTTCGTTCCCGGCCTGGTGGTCGAGGCGCATCCCGAGGTGATCGAGGCGCTGCTGAAAGAGGGCCACGAGATCGCCCACCACAGCCACACCCACCGCTGGATCGTGACGTTGACCCCCGAGGAAGAGCGCGAGGAGATGGAACTGGCGCAGCAGGCGATCATCAAGGCCACGGGCCAGGCGCCCAAAGGGTGGCGTTCCCCCGCGGCCGAGGTCACCAGCCTGACCATGGACCTCATCAAGGAATACGGCTTCGCCTATTCCTCGAACTTCTTCGACGATGATGCACCCTACATGCTGAAGGTGCGCGGGCAGGAGATCGACTGCGTCGAGCTGCCCTTCCGATATATCAACACCGATAGCCCCTATTTCCAGTTCGCCAAGATCCTGCCGGGCCGCACCATCACCTCGCCCCGCCAGGTGCTCGACACCTGGAGCTGGGAGTTCGACACGCTTTATGCCGAGGACCGGATGATGGTGCTGGCCTGCCACCCCGAGTTCATCGGCCAGCCTTCGGGCGCGATCCTGCTCGACCGCTTCATCCAGCACATCCTCAAGCACGAGAACGTCTGGATCGACCGCTGCGACCGCATCGCAGCGGATATGGCGGTGAAGCTGCGGGCCGCAGAATGACTTCGCTGGCAGGGCTCAAGGCCGTCGTCACTGGCGGTGCAGCCGGTATCGGCTGGGCCACGGTCGCCCGGCTGACCGAACAGGGCGCGCAGGTCGCGGTGATCGACCGCAGCCCGTGCCCCGAGGCCGGAACGCTGGGATTCCTTGCCGACATGACCGACGCCCAAGCTCTGTCGACGGCGATGGCCGACGCGGCCCAGGCCCTGGGCGGCATCGACATCCTGGTGAACAGCGCTGGAATCGACCTCGAAGCACCGAGCGAGAGCGTCGCCGACGGCGATTGGTCCCGCGTGATCGAGGTCAACCTCACCGGCCCGATGCGCGCCGCACGCGCGGCGTTTCCCTGGCTTGCGAAGTCGGACAAGGCCGCGATCGTAAACATCGCCTCCGCCGCCGGCCTGCGGCCGATCCCCGACCGCGCCGCCTATACATCGTCCAAGGCCGGCCTCATCATGCTGTCGAAATCGCTGGCGCTTGACTGGGCCGACGAGGGCATCCGCGTCAACGTGGTCTGCCCCGGCGCGGTACAGACTGCGCTTTTCGCCACCTCCTACGAAGGCGCGGCGAACCCCGAGGCGCGGTTGGCCGAGATCCGCGCACGCTACCCGCTCAAGCGCGTGGCCGAACCCGAGGAACTGGCCGAGGCTATCGTCTTCCTCGCCAGCCCCGCCGCCTCCTACATCACCGGCGTCGCCCTTGCGGTGGACGGCGGCCGCAGCTTCCACTGAGGTTGGACATGCAGAGGTTCACCGGCAAGACGGCCATCGTCACCGGCGGGGCAGGCGGCATCGGCCTCGCCACCGCGACGCGGCTGGCCTCGGAAGGGGCGAATGTCGCGGTCTTCGACCTGAACCGCGCCGCGCGCCCCGACAGCGCGCAGGCCGGCTGGCTCTCGCTTGATTTCGACGGCACCGACGGCGCGGCGCTGTCCTCGGCAGTCGTCCAGGTCGAGGCTGAGCTTGGTCCGGTCGACATCCTCTTCAACAACCTCGGCCAGAGCGGCCGCGAACGGGCCGGGCTGTTCTGCGAAAGCGACGAGGAGGTCTGGCGCTTCGTCACCGAGATCAACCTGATGTCGACCATGCGTGCCTGCCGGCTGATCGCGCCGGGCATGCAGGCGCGTGGTCGCGGCCGCATCGTCAACATGTCGAGCGATGCGGCGCTCTCGGGTGACCTCCGCCTCGCCGATTACGCGGCCGCCAAGATGGGAATCGTCGGCTTCACCCGCGCGCTGGCGCAGGAGCTCGCCCCGCATGGCGTGACGGTGAACGCCGTTTGCCCCGGCGCCATCGCGACCGAGGCCCACAAGCGAATCCCGCGCGCCACGCTCGACGCGCTGGTCGCCGCCACACCCGCCGGCTTCATCGCCACCGCCGCCGAAGTCGGCGGCCTGGTGGCCTATCTCGCCTCCGACGAGGCGCGCTTCGTCACCGGCCAGACCATCGCCATCAACGGCGGCCGGAACATGATCTGAGTGAAAGGACCTGAAGTGACCGATATTGCCGACCTTGGCGCCGTCGCCCTCGCCGCGGAAATCGCCGCCGGCCGGATCTCCCCGGTCGAGGCCGTCGAGGCCGCCCTGGCCCGGATCTACGACCGTGCCGAGCTGAACGCCTTCGTCACCGTCTGCGCCGACGAAGCCCGCGAGGCGGCCCGCGCGGCTGAGGCTGCAGTGACGAGGGGGGACGCTCTGGGGCCGCTGCACGGTGTGCCCTTCTCGGTCAAGGACCTGATCAATACCAAGGGTGTACGCACCACCCAGGGGTCGAAGGCCTTCGAACATTTCGTGCCCGACACCGACGCCGTCTCGGTCGCGCGGGCAAAGGCCGCCGGCGGCATCTTGATCGGGAAGACCACCACGCCAGAGTTCGGCCACAAGCCCGAAGCGACCTCCCCGGTCTCGGGCCGCACGCTGCACCCGACGCATCCCGACCGCTCCCCCGGCGCCTCGAGCACCGGCTCGGCGGTGGCCGTTGCCGCCGGCATGGGGCCGCTTTCCATCGGCTCCGACGGCGGCGGATCGATCCGCATCCCGGCTGCCTGCTGCGGTGTCGTCGGGCTGAAAGCGACGCTCGGCATGATCCCGCACCTCCAGCTGCCTGACATGTTCGGCGCCAATTCCTATGTCGGTCCGATGGCGCGCAACGTTGCCGACGCCACATTGTTCTTCGAGGCGATGGCCGGTTTTGACCGGATGGACCCCTATGGCCAGGCCGTGCTGCCGCCCGAAAAGCGGGTTAATGACCTGCGCGGCCTGCGCGTCGGCTGGTTGCCGAATGGTGGCGCGAAGGTCGACCCGGAGGTCGCCGCCATGACCCGTGCGGCGGTCGACGCGATGGCGGCACGGGGCGCCGAGGTCGATGAGATCGACCTCGACTTCAAGGGCATGGAGCCGGCCTTCCTCACCGTTCTTCGCGCCGGCCTGTCCTCGCGTGTCGGGCCGCAGGTGGCGAAGTTCGGCAACGTGCTGGACAACACCCTGCTGGTGCGCATCCTCGAAGGCTCCAAGCTCAGCGCCAATGACCTCTCGTCGGCAGCTTACGAACGCACCCGCTTCTTCCGCCTCCTGCAGGAGGCGCTGGCCCGTTTCGACGTGATCGTCTCGCCGGTGCTGACCGCCCCGGCGATCCCGATCTCACTCGATACTGCCGGGGAAGTCGAGGTGGCGGGCAACCGCGGCACCATCCGCGGCGCCTGGTATCCGTTTACCTACCCGCTCAACCTGACCGGCCACCCGGCGATCTCGATGCCCTGCGGCAAGACTTCGGAAGGTCTGCCGGTCGGGCTGCAGATCATGGGCAGATGGTATTCCGACCGGACGATCCTCGATGTTGCGCGCCTTCTTGAAGAAGCCCTGGCAGGCAGCGAGTAAGGGAAACTGACCGAGCAGGGCAGGGTAGTGACGCTGATGCTTGGGAAGACAATTGATGGCACGTTCGAGGATCTTCGGACGCGTCGCGCGTTCCTGCCCTTCGCGCCGATTATGCAGGTTCATATGCGTTGTCACTTCGCAACGTCCAGGAGCCTCAAGTCTGCGGGCGAAAAAAGGGGACCTGACGACCAGAGCCGGCGGTTGATCGGACGGACCAAGGGCGGGCCGAATACAAAGCCGCATGCCGACATTGATGCGAAAGGTGGCCCGGTTCGTTCCTTCATGACCGCATACCGATGCGCAGTCGGCCCCAACTCAGCCTTCCAGTCGAGTCAGGGGCGAGATGGCGTTGGCGGTGTCCTGTAGGGCAGGCAGGATGTCGCGACGAAGGCGGTCATCCGTCCAGCTATGGGCCGAGACCGAGCATTGCACGGCGGCCAGGGCGCGTCCGTTCGGGCCGGTGATCGGCGCTGAGATGGCGACTTCATTGAGGATCATCTGGTCTCGCGAGATCGCATAGCCCTGGGCCGTAGCCTCTTCCAGAAGGCGACCGATTTCGGCCCGGTCGGTGATTGCCCGAGGTGTCACCGCGCCGATGGGCCAGGTTGCTATGGCTTCATCCCTTGCCGCGCGATCATGCGTGGAAAGGATCGCGCGACCGGCTGCGGTCGAGATCGCCGGGATGCGGCGGCCCGGGATCGTTGCAGCAAAGGCGGTGCGCTTGCAGGGCAGGCGGCTGACATAGATGATGTGGTCGCCCGAGAGTTCGGCCAGGTTGACAGTCTCGCCAAGCTGCTGCGAAAGCTCGATCAGCTTGGGCATGGCGCTGGAAACCAGCGGGTTCGACCAGTAGTAGGCATATGCCATCTCCAGCCATGTGTGCGACGGCCGATAGCGGCGGGTCTTGCTGTCCTTAACCAGAAGACCTTCCATGTGGAGGGTGTTGGCGAGTCGCTGCACAGCGCTCTTGTCGAGCCCGGTGATCGCGACGAAGTCGGTCAGCGAGAGGTCGCTATGGGTTTCGTCGAATGCGCGCAGAAGGCGCAGGCCCTTGGCCAGCGTGCCCGCGTACAAGCTATTGTTCTTCGACATCGGCTAGCCCCCCTGGGCTGGTGCGGTTTCCTATTGACTCGTGGCGGATCTGCATGGCGATAATATCAATAGGTGCGCTTAGGTATTGAATAGTGATACGTTAGCGCCAAAAAATAGACTAAGCAATTGAATTGCAGGGAGACCTACATGACCAAGACCGCACTGAGATCGACGATCGCCGGCATCGCGCTTGCCGCTTCGGCAGGCGTAGCTCTGGCCGACAAGGCGTCGGACACGTTGAACATGGCGTTCACCAAGGAACTGGAGAACGTCGACAGCTATTTCAACTCGTCGCGCGAAGGCGTCGTGATGCAGCGGGCCGTCTGGGACGGGCTGATCTACCGTGATCCGGTGACCAATGAGTATGTCGGCAACCTTGCGACAAGCTGGACCTGGATCGACGACACCACGCTGGAACTGAAGCTGCGCGAGGGCGTGAAGTTCCACAATGGCGAGGATTTCAACGCCGATGACGTGGTCTTCACGGTCAACTTCGTGGCCAAGGAAGAGAACGGCGTGAAAACCCAGCGCAACGTCAACTGGATGAAGTCCGCCGAGAAAGTCGACGACTACACCGTGCGCATCCTGCTCAAGGAAAAATTCCCGGCCGCGATCGAATTCCTCTCTGGCCCGGTCTCGATCTATCCCAACGAATACTATGCCGAGGCCGGTCCGTCGGGGATGGGGCTCAAGCCGGTGGGCACCGGCCCCTACAAGGTGACTTCGGTGGTTCCGGGCCAGCATTTCGTGCTGGAGAAGAACGAGAACTACTTCGACGGCCCGAAAGGCCAGCCGAGCATCGGCAAGATCGACATCCGCACCGTGCCGGACGTGAACACCCAGATCGCCGAGCTGTTCTCGGGCACGCTCGATATGATCTGGCAGGTTCCGGCGGACCAGGCCGAAAAGCTGGCCTCGATGGGCGATTTCACCGTCGCCAACGAATCGACCATGCGTGTCGGCTACCTCTCGATGGATGCGGCGGGCCGTTCGAGCATGGACCCGAACCCGTTCAAGGATGTGCGGGTGCGTCAGGCGGTCAACTATGCCATCGACCGCAAGGCGATGGTCGAAAACCTGCTGAAAGGTAAGTCGGTTCAGGTCGACACGCCCTGCTTCCCGAGCCAGTTCGGCTGCGCGACGGATGCGGCGGTCGTCTATGAATACAACCCCGAGAAGGCCAAGGCGCTGCTGGCCGAAGCCGGATACCCCGATGGGTTCACGACCGAGTTCTACGCCTACCGCGACCGCGACTACGCCGAGGCGATTGCCAGCTATCTGAACGCGGTCGGCATCAAGATCGACTTCAAGATGCTGCAGTATTCCGCGCTGCGCGAACTGAACATGAAGGGCGAAGTGCCGCTGTCGTTCATGACCTGGGGCAGCTACTCGATCAACGACGCATCTGCGATGGTCAGCCAGTTCTTCAAGCATGGCAGTCTCGACGATGCCCGCGACGATCAGGTAAAGGCGGACCTTGAGGTCGCCGACAGCTCGACCGATCCGGCCACGCGCAAGGAATACTATGCCAAGGCGATCGCCCGGATCACCGAGGAAGCCTACTGGGCGCCGATGTTCAGCTACAACACCAACTACGTGTTCAAGTCCGACGTCGAATACACCCCGACTGCCGACGAAGTGCTGCGCTTCACCACGATGAAGTGGAAGTGAGCCGCCGGCCCGGCCTGTCCCTCCGGGCAGGCCGGGCGGTTACTTGAGAAAAATGGCCTCGCCCTTGAAGGCGAGGCCTGTGACGGGGATTTCACGTGCTTCAGTTCATTCTGAAAAGGCTCGGGCTGGCGATTCTGGTCGCCCTCACCGTGTCCTTCATCAGTTTCTCGTTGCTGTTCCTCGCCGGTGATCCGGCCGCCGCTCTGGCCGGCGAAACGGCAAGCGGCGAGGACATCGAGGCTATCCGGGTTCTCTACGGCTTTGACCGACCCATGCTGGTGCAATACGGCGAGTGGCTCTGGTCGGCCGTGCGCGGGAACTTCGGCGAGAGCTATTATTTCAAACTTCCGGTCTCGAGCCTGATTGCCGAACGCCTGTCCGTCACCATGATGCTCGGCGTCTGCGGTATCACTTTTGCACTGCTGATGGCGGTGCCGCTGGGCGTGCTGGCGGCGATGCGGCCGAATTCGATCATCGACCGGATCGCGCTGTTTCTCAGCGTCGCCGGCCAGGCGCTGCCCTCGTTCTGGTTCGGCCTGATACTGATCGTGGTCTTCGCGATCCAGCTGCGCTGGCTGCCGGTCTCCGGTGCGGCGACCTGGGCGCATTTCGTGATGCCGACCATCGTGCTGGGCTACTACGCGATGCCGGCGATCATGCGCCTGACCCGTGCGGGTATGCTCGAGGTGCTGTCCTCGGACTACATCCGCACGGCGCGGGCAAAGGGGGCCTCGGAACTGCGCGTGATGTTCCGCCATGCGCTGCGGAATGCGATTATCCCGGTGGTCTCGCTGGCCGCAGTCCAGATGGGCTTCATGCTGGGCGGATCCATCGTGGTCGAGTCGATCTTTGCGCTGCATGGCGCGGGCTACCTGGCCTGGGAAAGCATCGCCCGCAACGACCTGCCCACGGTGCAGGCGCTGATCCTGATCTTCTCGATGTTCTACATCGTCTTCAATTTCCTGGCCGACGTTCTGAATGCCTGGCTGGACCCGCGCATGAGGAGCAGCTGACATGGCCAATACCACTGTTGACCCGTTGCTCGAAGAGATCATCGGCCCGACGCCGGGGCAATTGCTGCGCAAGCGCGTCTTCGGCCACCAGGGGCTGATGATCGGCGCCGTGGTGCTGGTGCTGATCACGCTGGTCGCGCTGTTCGCGCCCCAGCTGGCGCCGCACGATCCCTATGCCCAGAGCCTGGTTGCGCGGATGAAGCCGCCGGTCTTCCTGGGCGGCACCTGGGAGCATCCGTTGGGCACCGACCATCTGGGCCGCGACTACCTTAGCCGGCTGATCTATGGCGCGCGCGTCTCGCTGATGATCGGGGCCATCGCCGCGGCGATCTCGGGTGTGATCGGCACTGCGATGGGCGTGGCCGCAGGCTATTTCGGCGGCAGGGTCGATGCCGTTGTCACCTTCCTGATCAACGTGCGTCTGGCGATGCCGGTTGTCCTGGTGGCTCTGGCGGTGGTGGCGATCCTCGGGGGCTCGCTCACCGTGGTGATCATGGTTCTTGGCTTCCTGCTGTGGGACCGTTTCGCCGTCGTGATGCGGGCGTCGACGCGGCAGGTGCGCGAACGCGAATACGTGGCGGCGGCGCGCGCCATAGGCGCCTCGACCCCGCGTCTGCTGTTGACCGAGATCATGCCGAACATCCTCAACAATCTGATCGTGGTCGTCACCCTGGAAATGGCCCATGCGATCCTGCTGGAAGCCGCGCTGAGCTTCCTCGGGCTGGGGGTGCAGCCACCGACGCCAAGCTGGGGCCTGATGGTCTCGGAGGGCAAGAACATGATGCTGTTCGAACCCTGGCTGGTGCTGATCCCGGGCGCGGTGCTGTTCGTGATGGTGCTGGCGATCAACCTGATGGGCGACGGGCTGCGCGACGTGACCGCACCCGAGAACAGGAATTGACCCATGACTGACACGTTTCTCGATGTGAAGGGCCTCACCATCGACATTCCCGTCGGCGGCGGCACGCTGCATGCGGTGCGCGGGATCGATTTCGAGCTGAAGCGCGGCGAGGTGCTGTGCATCGTCGGCGAAAGCGGCTCGGGCAAGTCGCTCACCTCTCTGGCGTTGATGGGGTTGCTGGGACGGCGCATCAAGGTGCGCGCCGAGCGGATGGACTTCGACGGCACGGCCCTGCTCGACGCCTCCCCGCGGCAGATGCGAAGCCTGCGCGGCGCGCGGATGTCGATGATCTTCCAGGAGCCGATGACCAGCCTGAACCCGGCCTATACCATCGGCGATCAGCTGATGGAGGCGATGCTGCTGCACCGCGACGTGTCGCGCGCCGAGGCGCGGGCGCGGGCGGTCGACCTGCTGGAAAAGGTGGGCATCACCGCCGCCGCAAGCCGGCTCGGCCAGTATCCGCACCAACTGTCGGGCGGTCTGCGGCAGCGTGTGATGATCGCGATGGCCCTGATGTGCGGGCCCGAGCTGATCATCGCTGACGAGCCGACGACCGCGCTGGATGTGACCATCCAGGCGCAGATCCTCAGGCTGCTGGTCGATCTGGTGCGCGAGATGGGCATGGCGATGATCCTCATCACCCATGATCTCGGGGTGGTGGCGCGGGTCGCCGACAAGGTGGCGGTGATGTATGCCGGCGAACTGGTCGAGACTGGCCTGGCCGCGGACGTGTTCCGGGCGCCGATGCATCCCTATACCCGTGGCCTGTTGCGCTGCATCCCGCAACCCGGCAAGTCCCGGCGGGGCGAGCCACTGGGCACCATCCGCGGCATCGTGCCTTCGCTGGTGGGCGAGGTCTCGGGCTGCGTCTTCCGCACCCGCTGCGACGAGGCCGTGGCGGCCTGCCGCGGCACCATCCCGCAACATTGGCCCGGCGATGGTCACGCCTTCCGCTGTGTCCATGCCAGCGGTGCCAGGATCGCAGAACAGGAGGGCGCTTGATGCTGGACGCTGCAAAGACTCCGCCGGCGCTCGAGCTGAGGAACATCACCAAGACCTATACGGTCAAGCAGGGGCTGATCGGCAAGCGCCGCCCGCTGACCGCGGTGCGCGACGTCAGCCTGAAACTGGAGAAAGGCGAAGTGCTGGGCCTCGTCGGTGAATCCGGCTGCGGGAAATCGACGCTGGCCAAGATCCTTCTGGGGCTCGAGCCGCCGACCTCGGGCGAGGTTCTGGTCGATGGCCAGGCCCTGGGCGTTCAGGACCGGCTGGCGCTGGCGCGGCGCATCCAGCCGATCTTTCAGGACCCCTACAGCAGCCTCAACCCGCGCAAGTCGATCGCCGACATCGTCTCGTTGCCGCTGCGCATTCACGGCATCGGGGATGCCGCGAGCCAGCAGAAGGCGGTGCGCGACATGCTCGACGTCGTCGGCCTGCCGCCACGGGTGATGAACACATTCCCCAGCCAGATGTCGGGCGGCCAGCGGCAACGGGTGGCCATCGCACGGGCGCTTATCATGAAGCCCGAGATCGTGATCTGCGACGAGCCGACCTCGGCGCTGGATGTCTCGGTGCAAAGCCAGATCCTCAACCTGCTGGGCGATTTGCGGGCCGAGTTCGGGCTGACCTATCTGTTCATCAGCCACAACCTCGCGGTGGTCGAACATCTGGCGACGCGGGTGGCGGTGATGTATCTCGGCCGGATCGTCGAGGACGTGAGTTCCGACGATCTGTTCGACGCCTCGGCGCATCCCTACACCCAGGCCCTGCTGCAATCGGTGCTGACGCCTGAGCCGGGGCTGGGGGTGCCGGATACCCAGCTCGGCATGGCTTATCCCAACCCGATCGACCCGCCCTCGGGCTGCGGCTTCCATCCACGCTGCCGTCATGCAACCAACCTCTGCAGCGCCCAGGCGCCGCGCCCGGTGCCGCATCGAGACGGCCATGTCGAATGCCACCTGCACGACCCCGAGACCGCCATGTTTGGAACGGATTGAACTTATGCGCTCTTCCGCACTTTCCCGCACGCAGACCGTCGCCAAGACGGTGATCGAAACCGAAGGCGGGGTGGTTGCCGCGCAGAACTCTCTGGCGGCCGAGGCCGGTGCCGAGGTGCTGCGGGCCGGCGGCGATGCGGTTGACGCCGCCGTGGCCACCTCATTCGCCATCGGCGTTCTCGAACCCTGGATGAGCGGGCCCGCCGGCGGCGGCGCGATGATGCTTTGGCGCGCGGACGAGGAGCAGGCGATTGCCCTGAACCACGGCATGCGCGCGCCCATGGCGCTGGATCCGGCCGATTACCCGCTGACCGGAAAGGGCGTGGCCGGCGACCTGTTCCCGTGGGAACAGGTGGTGGAAGACCGCAACATCCGCGGCGCGACCGCCGTGGCGGTGCCCGGCCTGGTCGATGGGCTGGGCCAGGCGCACGGGCGCTGGGGCCGGATGCCCTGGGCCGAGCTGCTTGGCCCCGCCATCGCACATGCTCGCCGGGGCATGCTGGTCGACTGGTATGCCGGGCTCTGCATCGCCTCGACGACCCGCGAGCTGGCCAAGGACCCCGACGCGGCGGCCCTGTTCCTGGTCGACGGCCAGTGGCCCAACATCGGCGCCTGGACGGCGCTCAGCGAAACCCGGCTCGACCAGTCGCGCATGGCCGACAGCCTTGATGCCATCGCGCGCGGCGGCGCGCGGGCGCTGTATGACGGCGATGTCGGCGCGGCCATGGCGGCGGACATGCAGGCCAAGGGCGGCAGCCTGTCGCACGACGACCTGCGCGCTTACCGCGCCGAGTTCCATCCCGCGCTGACCTTTGACTATCGCGGCGGTCAGGTTCACGCCGTGCCGGGGCTGACTGCCGGTCCGACCCTGCGCCATGCGCTGACCGTGGCGGCCCAGACCGAGCTTGGCGGCACTGCCCCCGATGGCGCGGGCTATGCGGCCTATGCGCGGGGCCTCAGGTCGGCCTATGCCGAGCGGCTAAGGGGCATGGGCGACGATGGCGAAAGCCCGCAGGCGCCCGGCACGACCACGCATTTCTCGGTGGTCGACCGCAAGGGCAACATGGTATCCCAGACCCAGACGCTGCTCTCGATCTTCGGCGCGCGGGTCGTCTCGCCGTCGACCGGCTTCCTGATGAACAACGGCATCATGTGGTTCGACCCGGTGCCGGGGCGGCCGAACTCGCTTGGTCCGGGCAAGCGCTGCCTGATGAACGTCTGCCCGACGTTGGGCAGCATCGGTGACACCCGCTTCGCCATCGGCGCCAGCGGCGGGCGCAAGATCGTCTCGGCCGTCGCCCAGCTCAGCGGCTTCATGCTCGACTACGGCATGGATATAGGCGCGGCCTTTCACAGCCCGCGCGTCGACGTATCGGGCGGCGCGGTCGTCGTCGCCGACGAAACCCTGCCCGAGGCCGTGCTCGAGGCGCTGCGCGCCGAGAGCAAGGTGGCCACCACGCGCCGCACGGTCTTCCCCTATGCCTTCGCATGCCCCGCCGGGGTGATGCGGCGCGGCGGGAAGAACTCTGGCTGCACCGAGATCATGTCGCCTTGGGGCGACGCCATCTGCGAATGACAAAGGACGCCCTGAAATGACCCGCGCCTCTGCAATCTCCGCCGTTCACGACTATTTCGACGGCGGGCGCTTCCAGGCCGACCTGGCCGCTCTGGTGGCCCATCCGACGGAAAGCCAGAACCCCGAGGCCGCCGCCGAACTGCCGCGCTATCTGAACGAGGCTATGATACCCCGGCTGGAGGCCGCTGGCTTTACCTGCCGGATCTTCGACAATCCGGTGCCCAAGGCGCCGCCGCTGCTGGTCGGCGTCCGCCACGAGGGCGACGGCCTGCCCACCGTCCTCACCTATGGCCACGGCGACGTGATCCGCGCCCAGGAGGGCATGTGGAAAGAGGGGCTCGAACCCTTCAAGCTGATCGAGCGCGGCGATCGGCTGTACGGTCGCGGCTCGGCCGACAACAAGTCGCAGCATCTCATCAATATCGCGGCGCTCGAAGCGGTGATCGCCACCCGCGGCAGCCTGGGTTTCAACGTCAAGATCGTGATCGAGATGGCGGAAGAGACCGGCTCGCCCGGCCTGGGCGATTTCTTCACCGCTGAAAAGGACCTGCTTGCCGCCGATGTGCTAATCGCCTCGGACGGGCCCCGACTGCAGCCCGAGACCCCGGCGATGTTCATGGGCTCGCGCGGCGGGATCACCTTCGACCTGAGCGTCGACCTGCGCGAGGGGGCGCATCACTCGGGCAACTGGGGCGGTCTGCTGGCCGACCCTGCGATGATCCTGGCCCAGGCGCTCTCAACGATTTCCGACAAGCGCGGGCAATTGCTGATCCCGGAATGGCGCCCGACCAGCCTGACCCCCGAGGTCCGCGCCGCTCTGGCCGAGCTGCCGATCGAAGCCGGTGCCGATAGCCCGCAGATCGACCATGACTGGGGCGAGGAAAGCCTGACCCCGGCCGAACGCGCCTATGGCTGGAACAGCTTCGCCATCCTCGCCATGAAAAGCGGCGTGCCCGAAGCTCCGGTGAACGCCATCTCGGCCTCGGCGCGGGCGACCTGCCAGCTGCGCTATGTCGTGGGGACGGACGCGGAAGCGGTCCTGCCAAGCCTGCGCCGGCATCTCGACGCCCATGGCTTCGAAATGGTCAGGATCACCCCAGCCGAGCGCGGCTTCTTCGCCGCGACACGGCTTGATCCGACGCACCCCTGGGTGCTGTTCGTGCGCGATTCGATCGAGGCCACCACCGGCAAGGCGCCGCATGTCCTGCCCAACCTGGCCGGATCGCTGCCGAACGATACCTTTGCCGATATCCTCGGTCTGCCGACGGTCTGGGTGCCGCATTCCTATCGTGGCTGCTCGCAACATGCCCCGAACGAGCATGTGCTGAAGCCGGTCTGCCGCGAGGCGCTGGAGGTTATGGCAGGCGTTTTCTGGGATGTGGGCAAGGGGGTTCCGTTTCACGCCTCCCGGTCCTGAGGCGCTAGGTGTCCACATGTGCAGACCCGGCAACGCGGGGAGTTGATCGGCAGGCATTCATGGCCGGCGCCCCTTGGCGCGCCCTGTCGATTGCCGATGCCCGCCAACGGATCAACGAATGGAGGATCGATTACAACGAAAACCGGCCGCATTCGGCGCTCGGAAACTTGACGCCCAGCGCCTTTGCGGCCCAGTTTCCAGGGCGCAGAGCAAGTCTTGCAGCTCCGACCAGCCACGGGCTCCGGAAAACTATTTGCGTTTGTTGACGAGACCGCGCGCAAGGTTATTCAGTGCGCCCTTCGAGAACATTTCAAGATAGGCTGCGTCCAGATCTGCAATGAGCTTGTCGATCTGGGCGAGGAAATGTTTTCTTTTCTCGTCCGTGCGGTCAAGCTTGGACACTTCGGCATGGGCTTCGGCGATCGCCTTTTCAAAATCGATCCTTTCTTTCTCGGCGATTCTTGCCGCCTTGCGTCCGGGAACCTCGTTTTCAAGATCCATCCCGCCCACGGCCAATGCCGCCGATTTGCGTCGCGCAAGCGCAGTTTCGATTTCTTCCCGTACCACCTCTTCGCTATCCAGGCTGAGCTTGTCTTTCTTCGCCTGCTTGAAGACTTCATTTAACGCTTTGAGGGCGGCGTCGCTTTCGGCAACGCTGCGCTGCTCCAGTTCTTTGCGCAGTTCTTCCAGGGCGTTGGCAATTTCGGTCAGGTAATCCTCCATTGCCTTGTTCTGGGCAAAACCCTTGGCATGCATCAACTTGGCGATGCCGCCTTGCGCGATATCAATCGCCGCCCAGTATTTCCGCGCTGCCTTGCTCAGGGCCTTGCGCTGCTTTTCGGTGCTTTCCTGACCAAGGGCTTTCTGCCAGGCCGCCTGGGCCTTCTCGAAATCCGCCAGGGCGCTTCCGACCTTGAGCACGTTCGTCGAACTGTCCACGGCACCGGCGTGATAGGCATTGTTGCAGGTCGATACGAAATCGTCCTTTGCCGGCAGGCCTTTCGCGGGCAAAGGAACCAGGTCGAATTCGACTGCTTTCACCCGATCCGCGATGGCGTTGCTTTCGTCCTCGACCAGTTTCAGCTGCTTCTTGAGATACTTCTGAATATCCGGCGGAAGTATGTCCGACGACAGCACTTCGCCTATGGAGCTGTGCATGGCGCGGAGCGACGCCTGCATGACCTTGTCCTTCATCCTCCCTTTGCTCCCGTAGTTTTCGGGGCCGGGAACAGTTCCCGCATCCGGAAGCTTGTCAGCGCCATAGGCCGCGAAATTTACCTCTCGGCTCTTCATTGCCTCCCGCATCGCGCTGATCGTCGGGCTCCAGGCATCCAGTGCGCCTTCCTTCGCGGCGTCCTTCAGAACCGTGTCTAGGCTTTGCACGTCCATGGTTGCCCGCTTGGGCAGCTTTGCCTTGTAGTCGGCGGTCCGTGCCGTCTGGTCGGCGAAGATTTCGCGCAGGCGCAAACGGGAGGTCTCCATCAGGTGATCGACATATCGGCGCATCCCTTCGTTTGCGCAGCCCGGTCGCAGCTGATTGAGAAGATCCATCAGGCGGACCAACGCAGCCTTGGCTTCTTCGCCGCGCGCCAACTTCAGCTGTGCCGGCGCGTTTTTCGTATCCTTCATCTTGCTGGGTGCCGGCGCGTCCTTGTCCGGCTCTCCGTCCTGCGCCTGATAGGCCGCCCAAGCAGCCTCCACTTTCTTAAGCGCCGCCGAGATCGCGGCCCGGTCATCGCCTTCTGAGTCGTCTACCAGGGTCGAACGTCCCTCCGGGAGGCGCAACGCCTTGGCGTAGGCGTCATAGACACTTCCGAAGCTGTTTGCCTCCAGCGGCAGAGCGGCCTCTGCCTTTTGCTGCTCTTTGTCGAGGGTCTTTCGCTGGGCTTTCCGTCCGGCCTTGTCCAGCCCCGCGTCATACTGCAGCGCGTGCCGCGCTTCCGCGATCTTTTCCAGTGAATCGGCACCCGGCGGTTCCCATGCCTCGTTGACGTAGCCGGTCTCCTTGAGCAGCGCGTCGATTTCCGCCACCTGGCTGGTGATCGCTTGCACGTAGTCCGCAATTGCTTGCGCCGCTGTATCATGCGGTTTGGCCACCGGCACCTTGTCATCGGGGATCGGCGCCTTCTTGTCGGCGAGCGGCGTCGTCGTCATCGGCGTATAGGCGCGCATGTCCGAGGCAAGCTGCAACAACGCGTTCCGAACCTTGACCATTGTTGCCTTCAGGCTGTCGGGGTTCGGGTGTTTTACCAGGAGCGCCTTCATGAACTGGCGGGACACCTGGCGCTTTGCGTAACCGAGCTGCGCGATATTGGACGAGACCTTGGCCATGCTCTTCGCAATCGCGCCCTGGGCGGGGTCGTCATAGACGTTGGCTGCCTGCATCTTGGACACGAGGCCCGCCCAGCCAGCATCGGTCAACGTCAGATCCTGCGGCGCGTATTTCAACGGCTTTTCCACCTGCACGCGGTGCTTGTCTTCCGTCTTTCGTTCCTTCCGTGCGTCCAGCTTGCCCTTGATCGCGCCGAAGATGCGGCCTCCGCGGCCATCCGTCAGCCCGTCGGCAATTGCTGCGGCGCGCGAGTCTCCGGCCTGGGTTTCATCGCTCTGGTCGGCATGGTCCATCATCGCCTGCGCCAGGATCTGGACAGTCACATCTTCCTTTTCCAGATCGGCCTCCGAATAACCGCGCCGCACGATGAACTCCATCGCGACGCGGTCGGGCGGCGTTTCCAGCGCCTTGATCGCGATATAGCTCTTCGCGTAGAGCGCCGAATTCCGCATCACCTCGAGCTGTGCGGGCACTGACCCGGCGCGCGCCGCCTCGATCGTCTTCTTGGCGGTCTGGATGTTGTTGAAGTCGATATTGGCGAAGACCACGCGGCCGCCATATTCGATGCATTTTCCAACGGCCTTGATCGGTGTGCCGACGCCGCCGAAATCCGCCGCATAGCCGGCGGCCGCCACGGTATGGGCGGCAATGTTGACGGCCTGTTTCTTCTGCTGCAATGCGCGGGCATCGACCTCGTTCCACAGGGCGTTTTCCATCCCCTTGTCAATCCGCTGGCCTCGAGACTCCAGGTTGGCCATTCCGATCAGTTCGGCGCTCGTGGTCGACTTCAGCGAGGTGGTGCGGACGAGATCGCGGACTTCCATCCCGATGTCGATGCACTCCGAAAGGATCCCAAGCCCGGCTGCCCAACTCATGGCGTCCGTCAACTCCTTGGAGCAGTTGGAGACGTTACGTATTCCGTCGCTGATCGACTTGGTCGCGGTGGCGATCGCGGTGCCCAGCTTATCCTTAAACTCCGGGTCATCGCGGTCGAGTTCGCGGATGGCATTCACGCTGTCGATCAGGTTCTTGACGTTATATATGCCGTAATTCACCCACTCCGTATTGCTCCAATCCTGATTGTCGTCGCCTATGGTTCCTTCATTGGCATTCAGGAAGGTCATCACGTCGTCGAAATAGGTCGAGACGAATTTGACCACATCCTCGGTTGTTTCCATCTTGCCGATCTTCGGCGGGGCGGCCTGCTCCATGTAGGTCTGTATTCGCTGGTCGGCCAACTCGCGCTCGACCTTGCGCCACGCCTGGATCTCGTCGACGAAACGCGGAGGCCAGAAGGCGCGGGGTATGTGTTCGAGAGTGGCTTCGACGTCGTCCATATTGCCGCCCAGATCCAGCAGGCGTTCTGCGCGCGCGATGGCAGCGTCCGTGGCGTCCTTGATGCGCGCGCGGTCGGTCGCGCTCGGGGCGTGCAGCAATTGCTGCGCGAAGACATCCAGGTGCGCGGCGTCAGTCGTGCTGTGGCGCTCCGCGATCAGGTCGAAGGGGCGGCGCTCGGCGGCACGCTCGTCGTCGGTCGGCGTCTTGCGCAATTCGCGGAGTTCGCGTTTCTTGGCTTTCTTGTTCAGCATCAAGTCGTCGAGCCGGTCGGAAAGACGCGCCGAATTCTGTGCCAGTATCGCTTCAGGCACATGCGCGCGCATGGCTTCCGCCACCAATCTGGCCTGAAAAAGGGCCTGCTGCGCCTCCAGGGCGCGCGCCTCTGCTGTCTTTACCTTCTTTCCGGCGACTTCCCTGGCGGCTGTTTCGGCCAGGTCGTCCCAGTCATCCTCGGCATCCGCGGCGGCCAGACTTGTCATCGCAGTCTGAACGCGTCGGTTTATGTCGTTAATATGCGCCTGCATCTGTTTCAGGACAGCACCCCGATAGGTCATGCTGTCCGGAGCATTCGCATCCGGCGGCATTCCGTCTTTCAGATCGGGATTGGCCAGTATGTCATCGATCGTGCCGTAGTCGTCGAAGAAGTTGGCCTCGGCTTCGCTGTTGCGGTCAAAGTCGCTCATCTCCTGGCCAAGCATAAGTTGCAGATTGTCGGGCAGGTCGTCGAAGCGACTTAGGACAACCGCCTTCTCGGACTTGAACAAGGCGCGCTTCAGCGACTTGCTGACACGGGCAGGATTGGGGACCCCCTGGAGCGGCACTGGCTGCAGGTCGTCTTCTTCTTCGCGATCGGAGGCACTTAGGCGCAACACCCGTGCGAGGTCGCCCGACTTGGACTTCAGCTTGGGCGATGCCTTGCGGCGTTTCCCTGTCGATGCTGGACGTGCGTCGTCGCCCTTGGCCCGCGATTTTTCCTTGCCTTTGGATTTCTCGTTGGAGGCCGCGATCTTCTCTTCGTCCAGGTCTTGATCGCCCTGTTCGCCCATCGCCCTTCCTCCCCTGAGTTATCCCGCCACGAGGGAATGCATCCTGCCGAGCGCCGCTCCCAATGTCTTGGTCAGCGCGACCGGCGCCATGACTTCCTTCATTGCCCCGATGTCTTCGATCAGGGAAATTGCCGGATCATTGGCCAGCCGATCCTCGAAATCCTCGATGGCGTCGATCAGCGCCACTTGGCGGTCGCTCGCGACGTCCGGGCCGGCGGCTTCCGCATCCATAAGCGCGGCCAGCAACCCTGTCTGAAGCTTGCCGGTAAACCCATTGAGGCCCTTATCCGCGATGACCTGGCAGTTCGCGTCGTCAATTTCCCGCAGGATCTGTTGCAGCTTGCCGAGTTCAGCGTCCACACGGTCTTTGGCGCCTATCCAGATCGTTCGGGCCTTTCGGGCGCGCTCGGGCAAATCCGTGGCTTCTGGAGCGGGCGCGCCGGCGTTCGGCTTCAGGATGAAGCGCGTTATGAACTCCATTTGTGTTGAAGTCAGCGCACCGACCACATTTCCGGCCCCAGTCTATCAATCCGGACCAAGGCTAACCCGTGCCAGACACTTGTGGCAAGCGTTGTACTCCGCGGCGGATTCGGGCCGCTGTCCGTTTGAGTGGAACCGGAGGTCGGGTCAGTGTGTAATGTTCGTAAAGCTGCGATCTGCCCGCGACAGCGCGGCGTTCGCAGGATGGGTAGTTCAAGCCGGGAAAAGGCCTTCAAGGAATGACACAGGTTTGGTCTGTTATCGCCGGTGCGTTGGCCATCAGCCTCATCGCATCCTGCGTCTATCGCGCAGTTGCACGGGCAAGGACACCCCAGGGCGCGGTTGGATGGGTCGTATTCCTGATCGCCGCTCCTTGGATCGCGGTGCCCGTATTTCTCTTGCTGGGCCGGAACCGTTTCAGGGATTTTGCCATCGAACGCCAGCGCAGCCAGGACTTGAGGAGAACGGTCGCAACAGAAGCGATCGGTCTGCACTCTGACGCCCAGGCACATCCACGGTTGCGCGCCTTCGAGCGCCTCACCGGATTGCCGGCCGTGGCCGGCAACAGCGCGAACCTGCTGCTGGACGGCAAGCGAACTTTCGAATCGATTTTCGCGGCGATCGATTCCGCCCGTTCCTACGTATGCGTTCAGTTCTACACCATCGCGGACGACGGGCTGGGCAAGGCGCTGGCGGCGCATCTCATCGCTGCAGCGGGACGCGGCGTCAAGGTGCGCGTGCTCTACGACGGCATCGGCGGCTACAAGCTGTCCGGCCAATACATCCAGATGCTGCGTGAAGCAGGCATTCAGGTCTATGGTCCACGTATGTCCCGCGGTCCGGCCTGGCGGTTGCAGATCAACTTCAGGAACCATCGCAAGACCGTCATCGTTGACGGACAGAGGGCCTTTATCGGGGGGCACAACGTCGCCGACGAATACGTGGATGGAGGCAGCAATTTCTCCCGCTGGCGCGACACCCATGTGGACCTGCGCGGACCCGTGGTTACGCAACTCCAGTTGTCCTTCGTCGAGGATTGGCACTGGGCGACCGATGAAGATCTGGCCGAGGTGCTGACATGGGAGACGATGCGTGATGCGGCGGATGTGACGGCGCTGGTCGTTCCTATGGGGCCGGGCGACGAACTGGATACCGGGGCGCTGTTCTTTGCCCTGGCCTGCGCGTCGGCCACCAAGCGCATCTGGATCGCCAGCCCCTATTTCGTTCCCGATACCGACGTATCCTCGGCCTTGGCCTGTGCCGCCCTGCGTGGCGTGGACGTGCGGGTGATCGTCCCTGAAAACTCGGATCATTTCCTGATGTGGCTCGCGGCCTTCGCCTATTTCGATCCAATTCGCAAAGCCGGTGTGCGGATCTTCCGCTATGCGGAGGGCTTCATGCACCAGAAGGTCGTTTTGATCGACGATGACGTGGCATGTGTCGGAACCGCGAACATGGATAACCGCTCTTTCCGGCTCAACTTTGAAACGATGGCAGTTGTTCAGGACATGGACTTCGCAGCGCAGGTGGAGACAATGCTCAAAGCCGACTTGGAAAACAGTGTCGCCCTGGAGCGCGATTTGAAGGGCCAGCGGCCCTTGGTGCGGTATGGGGCGCCATTCGCCCGCCTGTTCGCCCCGATACTCTGATGCGTCTCAAGGTAGCCAGTTACAACATCCACAAGGCGGTGGGTTTTGACCGACGGCGCCGACCGGAGCGTATTCTGTCTGTGCTCAATACGGTGAATGCTGACCTGGTCGTGCTGCAGGAAGCGGACCTGCGCCTTGGCTCAAGGCCCACCGCACTGCCTCGGTTCCTGATCGAGCAGGATACTGATTATGAGGTCGTGGATATTGCCGAGACCGACGTGAGTATCGGCTGGCACGGGAATGCGATGCTCCTTCGTCGGGGCCTCGTCGCGGAGGAAATCAACAGGATCGAATTGCCGGGACTGGAGCCGCGCGGGGCGGTATCCGTTCGTATCGGAGGTTTGGACGTCGTCGGCGCCCACCTTGGTCTGCTTCGGCGCTGGCGGCTCCTGCAAATGACGGCGATCCTGCAGCATCTCGGCGACAGGGCCGAGCATTCGCTCGTCGTGGGCGACTTCAACGAATGGTCGGCCCGCAATGGCTTCGAACCTTGGGCCAACCGACTGGCCATCGCTTCGCCGGGCCGCAGTTTCCCGGCGATCCGTCCCGTTGCCGGCCTTGATCGGTATGCGCATGGAGCACGCGTCCACATCCTGGAAAGCGGTATCGAGACACGGCGTCCGGCGCACATCGCATCGGACCACCTTCCCATGTGGCTTGTGGCCGAGCGGAAGTGATGCGGGTCGCTACGGATGGTTGAACTGTCGGCTGAGGGCTTCCGCGTGCTGAGAAACGGGCAAGGTAATTGGCGACTGTGCTTTCTCTCGATCCAGACACCGACACCCAATATTGGTCGCCCGTGACAGGGAAGGTGGCGATTTGAGCCCAAGCTGGGTGTCGTGCAGGTCTCTGCTACCGGCAAGCTACCTACCTACAACGCTGCGCCTGGGTTGATGTGTGCATGCCGTCTTTTCTTTCGAAGGGGGGCCAAACCAACGATCAGCCCCCGGCTTCTACGAGTCCAGCCGCAACGCCCTCAGCGCTTTGGACAGCGACCGGCAGAGAAGGTTGCTCGGTTGCGCCAGGGCCGTCCTGGCCGAGATGATGATGCCGATCTTCAGTTCGTTCAGGGTTTGCGACTGGATCGGAATGTAGTGCAGTTTCCCGTCTTCGATATCGCCTAGGAAGCCGATCTTGGTGTAGATTCCGATGCAGTGCATCCGCAGGATCAGGGACCGCGCCAGTGGCAGCGAATTGGTCGTGGTGTGCGTAGGCACTGCCACGCCCGCGGCTGTCATCGCCTCGGTCCATAGCGAGCGTTCATTGACCCCGTCGTAGGATCGCACCACGTGAAAGGGCGTAAGGTCATCCACCAGTAACCGGTCGCGCCCGGCCAGCGGGTGATCGGGGCGCATGATAGCGCCAATGGGTGCCGACTTCTCGGTATAGGGGCGGACGCCGGTGCGCAGATCGTTGGTAAAGGTGATGCCGATATCGGCGCGGCCCTCTGCCACGCTGTCGGCGACATTGCTGGGTTCAGCCATGCGGATCGTGAAGGATATCTGCGGGTAGGCGGTTGAGAAACGCTCCAAGACGTCCGGCAATATGCTCAGGGCCACGGAATCCAGCGTCGCGATGTCGATATGGCCCGTGCGCAACTCGCGGATGTCGTCCATGACCGACATGGTCTTGCGGTAGTCGAACAGCGTCCTGCGGCAGTGTTCAAGCACTACGGCACCGGCCGCCGTCAGTTCCACGCCCTCTGCGTGACGGTCGAAGAGCCTGACGCCGAAGCGTTCCTCGGCGGCGATGATCTTGCGGTTCACCGACGAGGACGAGACGTTCAGGTGCACGGCCGCCTTCCGGATGGATCCATGCTGCGCCACCGCGTCGAAATAGGCGAGGAACTTGTCGTGCATGGTGCCTCATTACTGGGCGCTGCAGTTTCTGCATCGCTGTGGATCGGAATTGATCCTACGTGCATCGCCCCCTCTGGTCTACCATTGGAGGCGAATCCAACAAAACAAAACAGACCAACCGGGAGAACGATCCATGACATTTCGCGCTGTCAGCCGCCGCAGACTATTGCAGGGCATGGGGGCCACCGCCGGCCTCGCAACAACCGGCACATTCCTGTCCGTCGGTCCCGCCCGGGCAGCGGATTACACGATCCGCCTGCAACTCGGCTGGCTCGCCTCGAACGGCATCCTGGGCGAGGTGATGGCCGACAAGCTCGGCTACTTCGCCGAAGAGGGCCTTGCGCTCGAGATCGTGCCGGGCGGCCCCAATATCGACGGCGTGGCAGCGGTCGCCTCGGGAGCCAACAACTTCGGCTCGATCTCCTCCTCGCCCTCGCTGATGCTTGCACGCGCTGCTGGGCTTCCGATCAAGTGCGTCGCCGCTGGCTACCAGAAGCACCCCTTCACCTATTTCTCGCTGACCGACAGCCCGATCCGGACCCCGCAGGACATGATCGGCAAGAAGATCGGCACCCAGGGCACCGCCCAGATCCTGCTGCGCGCCCTGCTGGCCAAGAACAACATCGCCGAGGATCAGGTCGAGGTCGTCGTGATGGGCGGCGACATGGCGCCGCTGATGTCGGGCCAGGTCCAGGCCGTGACCGGCTGGCAGACCAACACCAACGCGCTGTCGATCCTCGGGGACAAGCGGGTGGACATGATGCTTTGGGACGCCGGCATCCAACTCTACGCGAACCCCTATTACACGACCGACGCCATGCTCGACGAACACAGCGACAAGGTCGCGGCCGCGATCCGGGCGATTTCGCGCGGCTGGGGCGCCGTGATGGCCGATCCCGAAGCCGGCGTCGACGCGCTGGTCGAACGCTATCCGAACCTCGACAAGGCCAGCGAGATGAAGGCGGTGCCGCTGGTGCTCGGTTTCTCGTTCAACGAGCTGACCAAGGCGAACGGCTGGGGCCAGATGAGCGCCGAGAACTGGCAGGCGCAGATCGACACCTACGACGCGCTCGGGCAATTTGCCAATGGCGCGCCCAAGCTCGAGGATCTCGTCACGATGAAGATCCTCGAGGACACCGCCGACGTGCGTCCGAAACTGGGCTGAGCGGATGGACGGGAGCATGGACATGCACACGGAAGGCCGCGATATCGCGGCCTCCCTCTCCGGAGCCGGTGTCCGGTTCGGCGATTTCACCGCGCTGAAAGACATCACGCTCGATATCGGTGCCGGCGAGTTCTGGACGATCCTCGGGCCCTCGGGCTGCGGCAAGTCCACCATGCTGCGGCTGGTCTCGGACCTGGTGCCGCCGGCCACGGGCAGCGTCGAGATCTTCGGCAAGTCGACCGAGGCGGCCCGGCTCGCCCGCGAGTTTGCCTTCGTCTTCCAGGACGCGACCCTGCTGCCCTGGCGCAGCGCGTTGAAGAACGTCGAACTGCCGCTGGAAATCGGCCGCAAGCGCGGCATCGCGATCCCCAAGGGCGACCGAACTCCGCGCGAACTGCTGGAACTCGTCGGTCTGGGCGATCGGGCCGATGCCCTGCCCAGCGAGATGTCCGGCGGGATGCGCCAGCGCGTCGCCATCGCACGCGCGCTCGTCTGCCAGCCCAAGCTCCTGTTGATGGATGAACCCTTCGGCGCGCTCGACGAGATGACCCGCGACCGGCTGAACCTGCAATTGCTGGACATCTGGCGGGAGACCGGCACGACGATCCTCTTCGTCACGCACTCGATCCCCGAGGCGGTGTTCCTCGGCCAGAAGGTGCTGATGCTGATGGCCCATCCGGGACGCATCAAGGAGGTGGTCGACATCGATCTGCCGTATCCCCGCGCGATATCGCTGCGCGAGGCGCCTGAATTCAACGCGTATTGCAGCCAGCTGCGGCGCCTTCTGGAGGAATGCTGATGGCCATGAGCGAAGCCAACGTCGCCCGCGCCTCTGCTCCGCGCGGCCTGACCGCGAAGGACCGGAACCGGCTGATCAACATCGCAATCCCCGTCGGCACGGCGGTCTCCCTGCTGCTGATCTGGCAGGCTGGCGTCCGCCTTTTCGGCGTGCCGCAGTATATCGCACCTGCCCCGACCGACATTCTTTCGGTCTTCGTCTCCGAATTCCCGCTCCTGATGCGGAACTTCTGGCCGACGCTGATCGAAAGCCTCGCCGGCTTCATCGTCGGCAATCTCGCGGCCATCCTGATCGCGGTTGCCTTCGTCCACAGCAGGCTTGTCGAGCGCGCCTTCTTCCCGATCGCCGTCTTCGTCAACACGATCCCGATCCTCGCCATCGCGCCGATCCTGGTGCTGATCTTCGGCCCCGGTTTGACCGCCAAGGTCGTGATCGCCGCGCTGATCTGCTTCTTCCCGACGCTGGTGAACATGGTGCGTGGCCTGCAGTCCGTCTCGCCCCAGGCGCTTGAACTGGCGCGCATCCTCTCCGCCTCCAAGTCCGAGGTGTTCTGGAAGATCCGCCTGCCGACTTCGCTGCCCTTCCTGTTCTCTGCGCTCAAGATCGCCGCGACGACCTGCGTGATCGGCGCCATCGTCGGCGAATGGATTGGCGCCAACGTCGGCCTCGGTGCGCTCATCATCGAAAGCACGTTCAACTTCCGCTCGCCGCTTCTCTACGCGACGGTCTTCGTCTCATCGGGCCTGTCGGTGGTGCTGTTTGCCGCCGTCACCCTGGCCGAGAGATTCATTGTCCGCTGGTAGCGGACCGACAACCGAAAAGGACCCTGACCATGACAGAGCGTCAGACAGATACCGTCCGCACCGCGGGCGAACAGATCCCCGTTGTCGCCGATTGCGATGTGGTCGTCGTCGGCGCCGGCCCGGCCGGACACGCCGCCGCCGTCTCGGCCGCCCGCAACGGCGCCTCCGTCACGCTGGTCGAGCGCTACCACCACCTCGGCGGCATGGCCTCGGGCGGCATGGTTCTGGTGCTCGACGACATGGTGAACGAGGGCAACGAGGTCACCACCACCGGCATCGTCAGCGAATTCGTCGCGCGGATGGAGAAGCAGGATGGCGCGGTCTACCCGCCCTCCGAGGATTGCCAGACCAACTGGGAGATGTGGCGCAAGTGGTCGCGCTGGGGCTGCATCGACTTCCACAAGGCGATGATGCCGCAGCCGATCATCCACGCCGTCGCCTTCGACCCCGACGCCTGGAAGCGCGTCAGCCTCGACATGGTGCGCGAGGCAAAGATCAACCTGCGCACCCACAGCTGGTTCTCGGACGTGCTGCGCGAGGGCAACAAGATCGCCGGCGTGATCGTGCAGACCAAGCTTGGCCGGCAAGCGATCCGGGCGAAATACATCGTAGATGCCACCGGCGATCTCGACGTCGGCGTCGCGGCGGGGGCTGAATACACCACCGGCCAGTTCATCGTCACCACCGTTTTCCGGCTGGCGAATGTCGATACTGACAAGGCCATCGCCTTCGAATTCGACCACCCCGAGGAATACAAGAAACTCGACCGCGAGGCACGCCGCCGCATCGGCGGGGCCTGGGGCATGTGGTGGCTCAAGACACCGATCCCCGGCATCGTGTGGTGCAACTGCCCGCACATGCCCGGCTATGACGGCCTCTCGGTCGAACACATGGTTGCCGCCGAATGCGAGGGCCGCGACCGGATGATGAAACTCTTCGACTTCGCCCGCGAGAATATCCCTGGCTTCGAGAACTGCACGATGCTTGGCGCGGCCGAGCAGATGGGTATCCGCCAGACCAGGCTGCTGAAAGGTGAATACATCGTCACCAAGGACGACGTCATGTCGCGCCGCTACTTCGCCGACACAGTCTGCCGGGGCAGGGATTACTACACACCCTACCGCGCGCTGCTGCCGCAGGGGGTCGACAACCTGATCGTCGCGGGCCGTCACTACTCGGTCGAGAGCGACGCCCAGAAGCTCAGCCGCGAGATCCCGCCCTGCATGGCGCAGGGCGAGGCGGCGGGGGTCGCGGTTGGCCTCGCGCTGAACGGCGGGCTGGCGCTGCGCGATGTCGACCACCGGGCGATCCAGAAGCAGATGCGCGCCCAGGGGGCGGATCCGGGCGACAAGCCCTCCGCCAATGCATTGATCGAAAACACGCTCGTCGCCGAATAACGGGGAATACCAATGTCAGACCAGATAATGCCGCTGAGCGGTGTGCGGATCATCGACTTCACGCAAGTCATGCTCGGCCCCTGCGCCACCCAGATGCTGGGCGACTTCGGCGCCGACGTCATCAAGATCGAGCGTCCAGGGGCGGGCGATTTGTCCCGCAACTTCTTCGGCGCACCCTCCGAGGAGGCGATGAACAACGCGGTCTACGCCTCGCTCAACCGCAACAAGCGCTCGGTCGCCATCGACACCAAGTCCGAGGAAGGCCGCCAACAGGTCCGCGACCTTGTGAAGACCGCCGACGTCGTGGTCGACAACTTCCGTGCCGGGGTGATGGAGCGCCTGGGCTTCGGCTATGACGACCTGAAGAAAATCAATCCCCGTATCATCTGTGCCAGCGGCACCGGCTTCGGCCCCGTGGGGCCCTATGCGCACAAGGGCGGGCAGGACGTGCTGGCACAGGCGATGACCGGCGTGATGGAAAAGGTGCAGGATCCGTCGATTCCGAAGTCGATCTATCCCACCACGCTCTGCGACTATTCCGCCGGAATGCATCTCGTGCAGGGCATCCTCGCGGCGCTGCTGATGCGCGAGAAGACCGGCGTGGGCCAGAAGGTTGGCGTCTCGCTCTACGACAGCATGATAGCGATGCAGATGCAGGAGGCCGCGCAATGGTCGAAGCACCGCGAGGTGCTGAACTGGGCCGCCATGCCGCTGACGGGCGTATTCGACACCACCGACGGGGCCATCGTGATCGTGGGTGCCTTCAAGGCGAACCCCCTGCAGGACATCTGCACCGCGCTCGAGATCGACGACCTGAGCCCGACCTATCCGACACTCGACCACCAGCGCGCCAACAAGCCTTTCCTGCAACAGACCTTCCGCGAGCGGATCGCCACCAACTCCAGCGCGCACTGGCTGGAACGGCTCGAGGCGCAGGATCTGCTCTGCGCGCCCGTTCGCTCGCTGGGCGAGGCGCTGGCCGATCCGCAGACCGAGATCAACGGGATGCTCTGCCCGATCGACCACCCCATTCTCGGCGAGGTGACTTTCGTCGGCTCCCCTGTGCATCTCAGCGCCGCGCCCATGAAGGTCCGCCACCTGCCGCCGCGCCTCGGCGAGCACACCGACGAGGTGATGCAGGAACTGGCCACGCTCCTGCGCACCGAAGCGGCGGAATGAGCATTCGCTTCGACGTCGAGGGCGCGCTCGCCCGAGTCACTATCGACCGCCCCGAGCGGATGAATGCGCTCGACACCGCCAGCCACGCCCGGCTGGCGGAGATCTGGACCGAGATCGAAACCCGCCCCGACATCCGCTGCGTCGTCCTGACCGGCGCGGGTGAGCGCGCCTTCTCTGCTGGGGCCGATCTCAAGGACGACAGTGGCAAGAGCGGTGTCGACTACTGGAAGGACTTCGGCGCGGGCTTTTCCAACATCTCCCTGCGCCGCACCCTGAAGACGCCCGTAATCGCTCGGGTCAACGGCCTGGCGCTGGGCGGCGGCATGGAGATGGTGATGGGTTGTGACATCGTGATCGCCGCCGACACCGCCCGTTTCGCGCTGCCAGAGGCAAAGGTCGGCCGGATGCCGCTCGACGGCGGCATGGTAATGCTGCCACGCCTGATCCCGCGGAACGTCGCCGTCGGGATGATGCTGACCGGCCGCATGGTCGGCGCGGCCGAGATGGCGCGCTACGGCTTCGTCAACGCCGTGGTTCCGATGGCCGAGATCGACGCCGAGGTCGACCGTTGGGTCGCCGACATTCTCGCCGGCGCCCCGCTGTCGCTGCGCGCCATCAAGGCGCTGGTGCGCGAGACCGGGGCGATGGCGCCGCAGGACGCGTATCGCAGCGAACTGCCCGAACTGCTGGCTGCGCTCGACTCCGAGGACTCAAACGAAGGTGTCGCCGCATTTCGCGAGAAACGCGCGCCAGTCTGGAAGGGGCGCTAAGGTGACGCTGGTCATCACCAGCGCCTGCGTCGATGTGAAGGACGGCATCTGCACGACTTCATGTCCGGTCGACTGCATCTACGAGGGGGGGCGGATGTATTACATCCACCCTACCGAATGCATCGAATGCGGCATGTGTGAGAGCATCTGCCCGGTCGACGCCATCCGCTATGCCGACGAAGTCGAAGAAGGAGAGCGCGCCTTCGTGGCGCTGAACGACGCTGCCTTCCGCGACGCCGATGGACAACTGCTCGAACCCGGCGGCTGGAAGAAGGGCCGTCCCCCGGTCGCCGACCCGCCCGCGCTGGCGGTTCTGTCGCCGGCGATCCACGCGTAGAGGGAGATATCATGGCAAGTGAAGACATATGGACCGCCCGTTTCATGGCCCTCTGCGATACCGTCGCCAGCTGGTCGGAGGACCGGAACTTCCACGTCGGCTGCGTGATCGTCGGGCCCGATGGCCACGAGGTTCGCACCACGGGCTACAACGGGTTGCCCCGCGGCGTTTCTGCCACCGAAGAGGCGCGCTTTGACCGGGCCAGCGGCGAGAAGTTCTACTGGTTCGAACACGCCGAGCGCAACGCCGTCTACAATGCCGCACGCACGGGTGTCTCGCTGCAAGGCTGCACCGCTTATGTCAATCGCTTCCCCTGTGCCGACTGTGGCCGGGCACTGATCCAATCCGGGATCACCCGTCTGGTCGCTCCAGCGATACCCGAGGCGGATGGCGCACTCGACTACAGCTTCCAGGTATCTGCGCAGATGCTGCGTGAAGCCGGGCTGACGATCATCGAATTCGACGGCCAGGGTCGCATCTGACTGGTGGTTCCCTGACAACCGAACTCGGTTCAGGGCGCCGGCTCTGTCTACGGAAGTTCGGTTGAACCCAGGCCGGAGACCGGATTGCATTCGCCCATGACCCGGTACCTTGCCGCGAATGATGTCTCGAA
Source organism: Seohaeicola zhoushanensis (assembly GCF_014656415.1). Classification (GTDB taxonomy): domain Bacteria; phylum Pseudomonadota; class Alphaproteobacteria; order Rhodobacterales; family Rhodobacteraceae; genus Seohaeicola_A; species Seohaeicola_A zhoushanensis. The sequence goes on from NZ_BNCJ01000002.1 coordinate 71,308, forward strand.
AGGTTGTGTCCCCCATAAGCCTAGTCGCCGCGCAGCGGGCAACATCGAAGCCCTCCCGGACGAGATGGCATTCACCATCGAAATCTCTCCGCGCGGCGTGCCGGCGGACTACAGGTGAAGACTTGGTGGCAGACGCGCTCATGATACTCCATCCCACTCGGGTGTTGGAGCGCCTTGCAAATCTGGTGCCGTTCGATCCGACCTATCAGAGCCTTTTCATTGCCTCAGATCTACATAAGCAGGCTCGGCAGAAGGAGCGACAGGGCCGGGAAGGCAACCAGCAGCGCGATGCGCACGAAGTCCGCCAGCAGGAAAGGCACCACACCTGCCGCGACGGTCTCGAATTTCAGCCCCTCTACGGAACTGGCAATCACGTAAAGGTTCATTCCCAGAGGTGGAGTGATGAGCCCGATCTCGACTACCGAGACAACGAGCACGCCAAACCAGATCGGATCGATGCCGAGGTCCAGAATGATAGGATAGACCAGCGGCAGGGTGATTAGCATCATCGACAGGCTGTCGAGAAAGCAGCCCAGGATCACGTAGATCAATAGAATGAGAAGGATCACGCCCGTTGGGCCCAGGCCCAAAGTGCCTATCCACCCGACGATGATGCGCGGAAGCGTCGAGGTTTCGATGAAGAATTGCAGCACCGAGGTGCCGATCAGGATCATGAAAAGCATCCCCGTCGTCGACGCGGTCTCGATCAGGGCGTCGACCACCACCTCGCGGGTAAGCGCCTTGCGCAGGGCGGCAAGAACGATTGCGCCGAAGGCACCCACACCGGCTGCTTCGGTAGGAGAGAAAAATCCCAGATAGATGCCGCCCATAACCAAGCCGAACAGGCCCAGGATCGGGCTCATCTGGCGCATCGCTTCCAGGGTGCTGGCGCCTTCGTTCCTCTCGGAACGAGGGGCGAGGTCAGGACGGACGGTTGCTATCAACGTGACCGTGGCGATGTAGAGCAGGGCGGCCAGGATGCCGGGGATCATGCCGGCAAGGAACATTCGCCCGATGGACTGCTCGGTCAGCAGCGCGAAGATTACCATGATGATCGAGGGCGGGATCAGGATCCCCAGGGTTCCGCCGGCCGCTAGCGCTCCCGAGGTCAGGCGCCGATCATAGCCGATGGCCGTCATTTCCGGCACGGCGACGCGTGACATGGTGGCAGCGGTGGCAAGGCTCGATCCGCAGACCGCGCCGAACAGCGCGCAGGCCCCGATAGTGGCCGAGGCAAGCCCGCCGCGCCAGTGACCGATCAGCGTATGAAGCGAGCGGTAGAGCGCTGCCGAAAGCCCCGCACGCGAGGCGAAGGCTCCCATCATCACGAAAAGCGGGATGACCGAGAGCGCATAGCTGGACGAGGTCACGAACGGTTGCGAGCCAAGCACGAAGCCGAGGCTGAACCAGCCGTTCAGATAGACGCCTCCGGCGATGCCGACGGTCCCCATGGCAATGGCGACCGGAACACGCAGGCCGATGAGTACGAGCAGGACAAGGAGGCCCACGAGGCCTGTAATCGGGGCGGACATCTGGGTTAATTTCCTTTCAGGCCAAGGAGCCCACGAAACAGCAGGACGAGATTGACCAGCGCCGCCAGCGCGAGGCCGATCACCATGGGGAGCCAGTAATAGACCATCGGAATGCCGATGGACTGGCTGCGGTCGCCATAGCCCCATTCGCGCATCATCTGCTGATAGCCGAACCATGCGGCCCCGCCGAGGAATGCCAGCGCCATAAGCGCCGCAAGGGCCGCCAAGGCGCGCTGGGTCGGTTTCGGCATCCTGTCGGTGAATACATCGATCGCCACATGCTGGTCGGCTGCAAAACCATAGGGAATTGCCAGCAGTGCGCCGATCATGGTGCACAGGGTGACGATGTCGGTCAGACCGTGGATTGTGGTTCCGACGGTCGTCCTCAGCACGATGTCTGCGACGGTCAAGAGAACCGCGCAGAGAAACGCCATGGTGCCCAGGATCGCCAGATAGAAGGTCGCTCGTTTCATGGTAATCCGCCTGGATGGGTCATGATGCGGGGCGGCACGGGGTGATCCCCGGGCCGCCCCTGCGGATTTGGTTTGAACCTATTGGCAGCCCGCGACAGCTTCGCGGATCGCGGCATAGGTGGCCTTTGCCTCATCGACGGGCATGTCGGAGTCGTTGGCGAGGTAGGTGTCGATCACCGGCGTCAGGCGCTCGCGCCATTTTTCGCGTTCCTCGGCCGACACCGGGATGATCTCATTGCCCGCGGCCTTGGCGGCGTCGATCGCCGTCTGATCGGTTTCCGCCCACCAGCGCCCCCAGTTCGAGAAAACCTCTTCGCTGACCTCGTCGATCACCTTCTGGATATCCTCGGGCAGGCTGTCGAACTTGCGCTGGTTGAAGACGATATACATTGCGACGGGGTTGATGCCGGCGTCGATATGATACTTCAGCACTTCATGCAGCTTGAAGGCACCGACCGGACCCCAGGGCATGATGTTGCCATCGATGACCCCGCGTTCGACGCTTTCGTAGATTTCCGTGGGCGGCATCCCGACAGGGGTCGCGCCGATGTCTTCCAGCATCGCGGTGATAGCAGGGGTGGGGGTGCGGATGCGTAGCCCTTTTAGATCATCGAGACTTGCCACCTTCGCACGGGTGTGTGCGCCGCTCGGCTCGGTCACGGTGAGGTAGAGCACCTTGGTATCGGGGTAATCCGAGGCCAGTTCGTCCTTCATCGCCATCATTGCGCAGGTGCCGATTTCGGCGTTCGGAACGGTGAACGGCAGCTCCACCAGCACCGACTTCGGGTGCCTGCCGCGCGGAATTGCCGGAATGCCGACTGAAACGTCGACGACGCCGGCGCGAGCCTGGTCGAACTGCTTGGTGGCATCGCCCAGTGCCGAACCCGCGGGGAAAAGCGTGATCTCAACCCGCCCGTCAGTGCGCTTCTTGATCTCGTCTGCCCAGGGCTGCATGGCGAGCGTGTTGATGAAATGGGTCGATGGGAACATCGACGACATCTTCAGTTCGTAGTCTGCCGCCAGGGCGGCCGACGCCGACAGGGCCAGCGCGGTTGCGCCAATTATAGTCTTCATTCTCTCCTCCTTTTTTAACTCTGGTCGTTCCGGTGGTATGTTCACTTGGCCTCGGGCCAATGAACGAGCTTGGACTTGTAGTCGGTGCGCGGCAGGCTTCCGGCGGGCACCAGGTCGATGCGGCTGGTGAATACCAGCGTATCGCGCAGCTTCTGCCTGATCGCATCTGCCAGCCCCGCGTCGGCGGCGCGGCCGTCGGCCAGCTCGACCGTGATCGGCAGCGGCGGATCCTGCTTGACCGTTTTGGCGGGCGGGCAGATTGCGATGACGCCAGTAACGTCCGGGGCGAAACCCGCGACGACTTCGCGGACGGCCGTCGGGAACACGTTGACGCCCCGCACGATAAGCATGTCGTCGGTGCGCCCGATGCAGCGGATGCGCGGCGTGTTGCGCCCGCAGGAACACTTGCCCATTCGCACGACCACATGATCGCGGCTGCGGAAACGCAGGATCGGCGCGGCGCGGTGTTTCAGATGCGTATAGACCAGTTCGCCCTCGGCCCCGTCTTCCCAGGGCAGGATGTTCCCGGTGTCGGGGTCGATCAGTTCCGCATGGACAAAGCCGTCGCCCGAGAAATGCATGCCGTTCTGCGCCTCGCACTCGCCCCAGAGCGAGACCGACACGTCGCCGATCCCCATGGCTTCGGTCACCTTGGCGCCCCAAGCGGTCTCGATGCGCTGCCGCAGGGCCGGTTCGCCGCCCCCGGGTTCGCCGGCAACCATGATGCGCTGCACTGTCGAGTTTCTGAGATCCATGCCGCGGGCTTCGGCCCATTCGGCGAGGTGGAGGGCATAGGAAGGCGTGCAGGCGAGTACGTCTGGACGCAGCAGGTTCACGGCGGCCATCAGCCGCTCGGTGTTTCCAGCGCCGACCGGTATGTGACAGAAGCCAAGTGCGGCGAAGGCGTCCAACGTGACGCCTGCCACGAAGGGGCCGGCATTATAGGTCGAAACGATCCGATGTCTCGCCCGCGCCCCGGAGGCGGAGTACGAGCGCGACGAGATCTCGACCCAATTGGCCAGATCGGGCCGGGTCAGTGGAATATAGCTTGGCGTACCCGTCGTTCCGCTGGTCGAATAGATGCGGACGATCTCACCGAGAGGGGCGGCGAGATGGCCTCCGATCGCGTTTTCCTTGGTGCGGCTCTCACGAAGCTCGTCCTTGGTCGTGAAGGGCAGTTGCGCGATATCGGCCAGGCCGCCGACCGCGCCGGCGTCCGCGAAGCCCGCATTGGTCAGCTTCTCGCGATAGAAGGGCGAGTTTTCGAAGAGGTAGGCAATTTGAGCCCGGTATGCGGCATCGTTGCGCGCGGTTTCGGCTTCCGGATCGTGCGCTTCTGCTTTGGCCAGTTCCATTACGCTTCTCCTCCGTCGTAGCGGACCGAGACCTCGGCGTGGTGCGCCATGTAGAAGCCGATTGGGCGTTCCTTCTCCTCGGCGAGGTGAGCCAGAAGGCTGGCAGTGCGCGCAAGGATCGGCACACCCTTCAGGATGGCCGGCGGGAAGTCGAGGTCGAGCAACACGGCGGCAATTGCCATCGACACGTTCATGGTCAGCGGCTTGCCCCATGCCGCGTGGACCGCCTCGCGGGCGCTTCGGGCCAGGGCGACATATTTCCCGGCGGCCCCGCGTTCTTCAGCCAGTTGGAGGATGCGCTCGGTTCTCGGGTCGAGAGGCTTGTGCACGGGATGGCCGAACCCTGGGGCCTTTTCGCCATCCGTCCGCATTTTCCGGACCATGTTCTGAAGGTCGTCGCCTGACTGTTCGGCACGCAGAAGAAACTGTCCGCAAAGCTCGGCAGTGCCCAGGATCACCGAACCGCAGCCCAGGATGCCGGCCGCTACCGCGCCCTGGATACTCTCGGGGCCGGCGGCCAGGGTCATCCGGGCGGCGAGGTTGGTCGGAACCAGACCGTGCTCGGCAATGGCGACCAGCAGGAGGTCAAGGAATTCGGTCTGCTTCTCGGTGGGCTCGCGTCCGGTACAAAGCAGGTAGAAATATTGCGTGAAGGTCAACCGTCCCATCAGATCACCAGCGAGGTCGCGTCCCCTGACGGTGATCGAGGTCGCATCCGCAGTGCTGATGGCGCTCGCGCCTTCGATTGAATTGCCGATCATGATGCTACTCCTATTTGACTGGCAAAATTGTCCGACAATATTGCTGTTGTCAACGGTCCGCGGAATTTTTATGTTTGGCGGGCCAACCCGAACGGAGCAGCCAGTGCAAAAGACAACCCATGGCGCAAAAGGCGAAAGCGTGGTGCAGGCGCTGCGCACGGCCATTCACGGCGGGCGCTATGTCCCTGGTCAGCGGCTCGTCGAGGCCGACCTGACCTCGGAACTCGGGGTGAGCAGATCCCTGCTGCGCGAGGCATTTCGCATCCTCTCGGCAGAGGGGCTGATCGAGACCGTTCCGAATCGTGGCGCGCTGGTTAAGCGACTGTCGCGGCGGGAAGCGATGGAACTGTTCGAAATCCGCATGGAACTGGAAGCGCTCTCGGCGCGATTGGCCGCGAAAAATGCAGCTAGCGAGCCGATCCGGGCGCGTTTCGAAGAAGAAATTTGCGAAGTCTGGGACGAGTCCCCGCGCATATCCACGGCCGCGTATCTCGCTGAAAACGAACGTTTTCACGGAGCTGTCTTCAGCGCGTCGGGAAACGGTCAGTTGAAGGTGTTGAACGGTCAGATGCGGCTTTCGTTGATCATGGCACAGATCGCGAATTCGCTCACTGCTTCAGAGATAGGAAAGTCGATCAACGAACATAGGGCCATTGCAATGGCCATTCTCCAGGGCGACGAGGCCGCGGCAGACGCCGGTTCGCGCGCCCACCTCGCGCGTGCACGCGATTTCGTGGCTTCCATGCCGGATAACGTCTTTCGGGCGGATCCGAAGCCGACCTGATCCGGGAGTGGATGGACTCTGCAGCACATACCCCGCAAGGAGATCGGCGCTTTTGTCGGGCATAGGTGGCTTGAAGCGGGGCAGGGCGTTGGTCAGCGTTTTTCAATGGCTCAGAACCGGTCTTCTTGACACTGCAAGACCGCCGGCATCATCCCTCTGGCCAACACTTCCTCAAGCCGATTAATGGGTCCTGACCCTTGGCGAGGTCATACGCTGTCTTCTGAGGTCGAGACGACAAAGCGTTAGACCGGCTTGACCATGCCCAGGGCGACAATTGCTTCGCCACTCTGAGATGACGTGGCTTATCGACCCTTACGGAGGCGATAAGACCCCGGTGCGGCGCCCGTCCAACGCCGAAAGGCGCGATGAAAGTTCGCTGCCGAGGAGAAACCCAGGTCTTGCGAGATCTCCTCGACGTTCTTGCGTCCGTCTCTCAGGTCGCGGATCGCGATGTCGCGTCGGAGCCCGTCCTTGATCGCCTGGAATGTCGTCTCGTCCTCCTCGAGCCGCCGTATCAGCGTCCGGGGCGTGGTCCCCAACATCTCGGCGACATGGGCCAACCGACAGTTGTTCCAATCCGTCCGGTGCAGCAGGGCGCGAATGCGAAGCGAGAGATTGTGTTCGCGGTAGCTGGTAAAGATCCAGTCGCGGGGCGCCCTGCTGACGAAACTGACGAGCGCGGCATTGTCGCGCGCCACGGGTGGGCCGAGTTGGGTGGGATCGAAGACGATGGTCGATCGCGGGGCCTGAAAACCGACAGCGGTGGGGAACAGCACGAGATAGTCGACCGCGAAGGATGGCCGGTCAAAGGCAAAGGCGACGCGCGCCACGGGCACTTCGCGGCCCGCGAGCCATGACAAGAGCCCGTGCGCCAGCTTGAGCATCAGCATGTGGCCGAAGCGCTGTACCGGCAGCCCTTGGAGCGGGACGAGGGTGAGGCTCAACTCATCCGAGCTGCTGCGGACATCCAGTTGGTAATCGTCCAGAAGCATGTTCCAGAAGGTCGAGAACCTGAACAGCGCCGACGCCAGGTTCGATGCCTCGCGGACGGTGGTCAGCAGGTGCTGTAATGCGCGGGGGCGAATTGGACGGCTCCAAAGCCCCATCATTTCGTCCCCGGTTTCGACCGCGGCGATCTGGTACAGGCGCACGATCTCGTCGTGCGTGACCCGGCTGTTCGAGAGATGAGGCGATACGCCAATCCCGGACCGGCTCAGGAAGGACTCCATCTCTTCTTCGGAGCAGAAGCCGCGCAACGCCGTGAGCCAGTCGTCAACGAATTCGAATGAAACCGTCGGGACGTCCGCAAGGGCGGAGGCGCGCGTTCGAGGCGGTTCTACCTGCTGTTTTGTCACTTAAGGACAATAAACTGTCCACCTATGAGATTACCAGTCGGCATTATCTGGAAGATTTAAGCGTGAAGCGAGAATCAAACAGCGAGACACGCGTGACCTACCAGCCGCCGATCAAGGACCTGATGTTCAATCTGGAGTCGCTTTCGCAATGGCCGCAGGTCAGCGCATCGCCGCGCTATCGCGACGTCGAGCTTGCGGATCTGCGGGCGGTCCTGGAGGCGTTCGGCCGTTTCTGCGCCGAGACAGTCGCGCCGCTGGGGCCGCTCGGAGACCAGACCGGCGCGCGGCTCGAGAAGGGTGCGGTCGTGATGCCGGAAGGTTATGGCGAAGCCTACGCCGAGTTCGTGAAGATGGGCTGGCAGAGCCTTGCACATTCTCCGAAACATGGCGGGATGGGGCTGCCCCGCGCCGTGGGCGCCGCCGCGACCGAGATCCTGAATGCTGCCGATATGAGCTTCGGCCTCTGTCCCTTGCTTACCGACAGCGCCGTGGAGGCGCTGGCTGCCGCAGGGTCCGAAGAACAGAAGGCTCTCTATCTCGGTAAGCTGATCGCCGGCGAGTGGTCCGGCACGATGAACCTCACGGAACCGCAGGCGGGCAGCGACCTCGGCCTGGTACGCACGCGGGCAATGCCGAAGGCCGACGGTACCTATGCGATAAACGGGGCCAAGATATTCATCACCTATGGTGAGCACGAGATGTCGGGCAACATCATCCACCTCGTGCTCGCCCGAACGCCCGGTGCGCCGGATGGCCCGAAGGGACTCAGCCTTTTCATCGTTCCGAAGTTCCTTCTCGGACCGGATGGTTCGCCCGGCCAGCGCAATGCCGTGAAATGCGTCAGTCTTGAGCACAAGCTGGGCGTGCGGGCCAGCCCGACGGCCGTGCTGGAATATGACGGCGCAACCGGGTTCCTGGTCGGCGCGGAACACGATGGCCTCAAATGCATGTTCGTGATGATGACGGCAGCGCGGTTCGCCGTGGGTGTGCAAGGGGTCGCCATCGCGGATCGGGCACATCAGAAGGCGTTGGCGCAGGCACATGAGCGCGTCCAAAGCCGCCCGGTGGACGGATCTACCGCCGCAGCGGTCGCGATTGTCCGGCATCCGGACGTGCGCCGTATGCTCATGGAGATGCGCGCCCTGGTCGAAGGTGGCAGGAGCCTGGCGATCGCCACCGCCGGATGGCTCGACCTGGCCGCGCACGGCCCAACCGAAAAGTTGGCCGAAGCGGATGCAATGGCCGAGTTCCTGGCGCCGGTCGTAAAGGGCTTTTGCACCGAACAGGCCGTTCGCGTCGCTTCGCTTGCGGTGCAGGTGCACGGAGGCATGGGGTTCATCGAGGAAACCGGAATCGCGCGTCTCTACCGCGATGCGCGCATCCTGCCGATCTACGAAGGAACGACGGCCATCCAGGCGAACGACCTGCTTGGACGGAAGACGCTGCGCGACGGCGGCCGCACGGCGCGGCGACTGGCGTGCATGATCGCAGACACGGAGACGGACCTGCGTCGGGCAGGGGGCGTGGCAGTCGCAGTTGCCGATCATCTGCAGGCGGCCCGCGACGATTTCGAGGCCAGCCTGTCGTTCCTTCTCGACACCGCGCCCCGCGATCCGGATGCTGCTTACGCTGGCAGTGTGTCCTTCCTGATGCTGACGGGAACGCTGATGGCAGGCTGGCAACTCGGCCGCGCGCTCCTGGCCGCCGACGCGGCGCGCGCGCGGGGGGACGACGTCGACTTCATGACTCGCAAGATCGCAACCGCCACCTTCTATGCGCGCCACATCCTGCCCGATTGCGCGGGCGCCCGAGCGCGGATCGTCAACGGGGCCGATAGCCTGCTGTCCGCCGTTCTCTGAGACCCGCCGAACGAAATTGCCACGAAAGGACTGATCCATGGCCCTGGATAAAAATGCACTCAACTACGACAATCTCGATATCCGCGAACATGGCGAAGGGGTTGCGGTCGTCATGCTAAACCGACCGGATAAGCGCAACGCGCTGGACGTCGCTACGATCGAGGAGTTGGTGAAATTCTTCAGCTCCGCCCGGCAGATCGGGGTCAGGGCCGTTGTCCTGACGGGCGCGGGCGACCATTTCTGCGCCGGGCTCGATCTGGTCGAACACTGGAAGGCAGACCGCAGTCCCGACGATTTCATGCACGTCTGCCTGCGCTGGCACGAGGCCTTCAACAAGATGGAATACGGCGGGGTGCCGATCATCGCCGCGCTCAAGGGGGCGGTTGTCGGGGGTGGGCTTGAACTGGCCAGCGCCGCCCACATTCGGGTGATGGACCAGTCGACATATTTCGCCCTGCCTGAAGGCCAGCGCGGCATATTCACCGGCGGCGGCGCGACAATCCGGGTGTCCGACATGATCGGCAAGGCGCGGATGATCGACATGATCCTGACCGGACGCGTCTACCAGGGGCAGGAGGCAGTCGACCTGGGCCTCGCGCAATACCTTGTCGAGGGTTCGAGCTACGACAAGGCACTGGAATTGGCCGAGAAAATTGCCGCCAATCTGCCGCTTACGAACTTCGCCATCTGTTCCGCGATAAGTCACTTGAACAACATGTCGGGCATGGACGCCGCCTATGCCGAAGCGGTCGTCGCGGGGGTGGTGAACACCCAGCCGGCCGCGCGCGCGCGGCTTGAAGCTTTTGCCAACAAGACCGCCGCCCGCGTCCGCCCCAACGGCTGAGGTAGCCTTCGTGATGCGCCTGACACTGCAGCAGGCCAGATCTCAAGTCCAACCGCGCCGCTCCTCTCGCTGAGCGGCGCGGCCTCTGCGCCGAATATGGCGCTGCCGCCTGGCAATGCGGAGACCGGTCGGTCAATTCTTGCAGTACCGCGATTCGGACGGCAGCTGCGCCTGGGATGTCGCGTGCCGACTTTTGGCGGAAACCGGTCCGAATCTATCGGCGGGTAACATGACCCGGCTTCAGGGCATATCCTTGGTGGGTCTCAGACTTGCCGTGATATGGGCGGCAAAGATCTTGGCAATCTCGGGGCCCTCGATCGAGCCATCCGCCATGAACCAGCGGCTGATGCCATTGATTGCGCCCATGAAAAAGAAGACAGCCATCTTGGCATCGCAGGGGGCAATCTCTCCGGCTTCGATTGCCTGCGACACGAGCGAACGCAGTTTCCGGTCAAGCTGTGCGCGGCGGGCCTGGATCCGCGCGGTATCCTCGTCGGTCATCGAGAAGAATTCGGTCAACACCACGCATGATCCCAGCGTGCTGGTGATCCGCGCGACATAGTCTTCCGCAAAGAGGCTGATCTGTTCCAGCGGCGACTGGCCCGAGAGGATGGCGGCCTCATAAGCCTCCTCGGCCATGGTGACGGCGATCCGGTGGCATTCGTAAAGGATCTCCTGCTTGCTTTTGACATAGCGGTACAGCATCGGCTTGGTCACCGAGAGCTCGGCCGCGATCTCGTCCAGCGTCGTCTTGTGAAACCCCTTGCGGCCAAAGGCCCGCCCGGCCGCTCGAACCAGTGTCAGCCGCCGCATAGCCTGCCGATGTTCCGAATCGTTGAGGGCCCCGCGCCATTCGTCGGCGATCATCTCCCTGAAGTCCGAATCCGCGTCGCCCATGTCGATCTGGCCCCTTTTCTGTAGTGGTCCGCGTGCACCCGTGGATCGGCGCGAATGACGCCGAAATCTGTCAAAGACGCTTCCTCAGTGCAACCTAGACGACGAAATGCCTCGAAAGATCAATTGCGCACATGGTTCTTGCCTGTCGGCCCAACAGTGCGTTGACAGCCCGTTCGGCTGTGGCTAGGTTCTGCCGTAAGGTGTTACTCGTGAGTAACCCCTGGCGGATCAGGAGGGGTCCGCGCAATCGCACGGACGGCGACGAGGCCGCGGGGGGACTAGGTTGAGAAGCGAAGGAACGGCCTCTTGCGCCGCACTTGATGGCAGGGTGGCCGTGGTTACCGGTGGTGCCTCCGGGCTTGGACTCGCCACTGCGCGGATGATGCGGGCAGCCGGGGCGACCGTCGTCATTCTCGACATCGGCGCCGAGCGCACGGCCGAGGCAGCCGCCTCGAACGGGCTGCACGGGCTCGCGCTGGACGTCTCCGACGATGCCGCGGCAGAAGCCTGTTTTGCCGAGATCGAGGCGCAACACGGTCCGGTCTCCATCCTGGTCTGCTGCGCCGGTATCGCGACGCCGGGATCGGTGGTGCGCCGGGGCGAGCCGATGGACCTCGCCGAGTTCCAGCGGGTGCTGGACGTCAACCTGATGGGATCGCTGAACTGCATCCGCTGCGCGGTCCCACAGATGATCCGCCGCGGTCGCGCCGGCCCTGAGGGCGCCGAAGCCGGCACCATCGTGCTGACGGCCTCCATTGCCGCCTTCGACGGGCAGGTCGGCCAGGCCGCCTATGCCGCCTCCAAGGGCGGTATCGCCGGCATGGTGCTGCCACTGGCGCGTGAACTCGGGGAACATGCGATCCGCATTGCCGCCATCGCTCCGGGCGTCTTCCGGACGCCGATGACCGAGGGCCTGCCCGAGAAGTCCCGCGATGTCGTCTTCGCCGCGGTGCCGCCGTTCCCCAAGCGGGCCGGCACGCCCGAGGATTTCGCGGATGCCGTGGGTTTCATCATTGGCAACCCGATGATCAACGGCGAAACCATCCGCCTCGACGGCGGGCTGCGCATGCCCGCGCGTCTCTAGGTCGGGAGGACAGCATGGACCCGAAAGGACAGATTGCAATCGTGACCGGCTCCGGCTCGGGGCTGGGGCGCGCGGTGGCACAGGCCCTGACGCGGCGCGGTGCGCGGGTGGTCGGCATCGACCTGCCGCCCCGCGACGGAGCGGCGGAGTTGCTCGAGCTGGCGCTTTCGCTGCATGGCGATGTCGCCGACGCGGCGCAGATGGAACCCGCCTTCGCCCGTGTCGATCAGGAGTTGGGCTGCCCGACGATCCTCGTCAATTGCGCCGGCATTCTCGGTCCCGCGCGGGTCTTCCAGATCGACCGCGAGACCGGCGAGGTCTCGCCCCGCGCGATGGACCGGCTGCGCCGCGTGATCGACGTGAACCTGACAGGCACGTTCAATACCATCCGCCTCTTCGCGGCCGGGTTGGCCAGGGGAAACCCCCAGGTCGCGCTCGACGGTGCCGACCGGGGCGTGATCGTCAACACCGCATCGGTCGCGGCCTACGAGGCGCTCTCAGCGCAGGCCGCCTATGGCAGTTCGAAGGCGGGGGTCGCAGCGATGACCCTGCCGCTGGCGCGCGAACTCGCGCGCTACGGCATCCGGATCGTGGCGCTGGCGCCGGGAACCTTCGAGACCGGGATGGTCGGCGACATCCCCGATCACACCCGCAGGCGCCTGGTCGAGGACGTTCCCTTTCCCAACCGCATGGGCCGGGGCGACGAATTTGCCCATCTCGCCCTCGCCTGCATCGAGAACCAGATGCTGAACGGATCGGTCCTGCGCATCGACGGCGCGGTACGGATGCGCGAACCGCGGGAAGCCCTAGCATGACCGGCGCATCGCAGATCCGTCACCGCACGCTCTATGGCGACCGCATCGTGCCCTGCCATTCCGACTGTGCCGAGAACCTCGACAGGATGCTGGCTGCCACCGTTGCCGCGCATGGCGACCGCCCCGCGCTGAAGGACGGCGCGCGCACAATGACCTATGCTGAACTGGCGGAGAACGTCTCTTGCATGGCCGCCGGTCTTGCCGCGCGTGGCATAGGGCAGGGCGACCGGGTCGTGCTCTTCCTCGGCAATCGCGCCGAATTCGTCGTCACGCTCTACGCGCTCTGGCGGCTGGGTGCGGTGGCGGTGCCGGTCGGCATCCGTCAGAGCATGGACGAACTCGCCTACATGCTGACCCAATGCGGAGCGGTCGGGCTGGTCCACGAACGCGATCTGTCCGACAGGGTGCCGCCGGCCTCGGCCATCCCTGCCGTGCACCTGCTGGTGGAATGTTCCGACACGCCGCAGCCGCCGCTGCTGGCCGAGCGGGGCGCTATTGCGCATGACGCGCTGATCGGGCAGGACCGTTGCGACGCGCCCTCGCCGGCGCGCGACGAGGATCCCGCTTGCATCATGTATACCTCGGGCACCACCGGGCGGCCCAAGGGCGCGGTGCTGACCCATCTCGGCTTCTGGCATACCGCGCGCAACTACCGTGACCGTTTCGTCTATACCGAGGCGGACCGGATGCTGCTGGTGATCCCGATCACCCATATCTCCGGCCTGCTGGCCGGCCTCACGACGATGATGCAGGTCGGCGGGCTGGTGGTGCTGGAGCGCAGCTTCAAAGCCGCCGCCGCACTCGACACGCTCGAGGCCGAAGCGATCACCGCGGCGATCCTGGTGCCCGCGATGTACAACCTGATCCTGCTGGAGCCGGATCTGGAAACCCGCCGCCTCGACGCCTGGCGCGTCGGCCATTTCGGCGGTGCCGCCATGGCCGAGGTGACGATCACCAAGCTGGCCGCCCGGCTGCCGCGCCTGCAACTGCTGAACGGCTTCGGCAGCACCGAGACCACATCGGCCGTCTCCCTTACCGAGCCGGCGCGCCGGGGCGAACACCTCGACACCGTTGGCACCTTGTTGCCCTGCGTCGACATCCGCGTGCTCGACGAAGAGGGGCGCGAGGTGGCTCCGGGAGAGAACGGCGAACTCTGGATCCGCAGCCCCGGCAATGCCTCGGGCTACTGGGACCAGCCCGAGGCGACGCGCAAGGGGTTCGTCGCAGGCTACTGGCGCAGCGGCGACATCGGCTCGGTCGATGCCGAGCGCTACCTGCGCGTGCACGACCGCATCAAGGACATGATCAACCGGGGCGGTTTCAAGGTCTACTGCGTCGAACTTGAAAACTGCATCCACGAGTTTCCCGGCGTGATCGAGGTTGCGGCCGTCGGCGTGCCCTGCCCGGTTCTGGGCGAGCGGGTTCATGTCTTCGTCCATGCGAGCGTCCCGGTCGACGCCGACGCGCTGCGCGCCCATGTGCGCGCGCGCCTCGCCGACTACAAGACGCCCGATTTCGTTACCCAATCCCCCGACCCGCTGCCGCGCAACCTGAACGGCAAGCTGTCCAAGGTGCCGCTGCGCGAACGCGCGATGGCCGAAGCCGAACTGCGCGCCGGGGCGCCCCATCCGAAAGGAAGCAAATGACCCAACCGATCTTCATCCTCGGCGGACACCAGACCGATTTCGCCATCTCCGCCGCCCGCCGGGGCGAAGGGCTTTTCGAGCTGATGCGCGATTCGGTGCAGGGCGCGCTGGCGGACGCCCGCCTCGACGCGTCCGAGATCCAGTCCTGCCACGTCGGCAATTTCACCGGCGAGCTCTTCGCCGGGCAGGGACAATTGGGCGGCATGTTCGCGGCCATCGACCCGGCGCTCTATGGCCGGCCGGCGGGGCGGCACGAGGCGGCCTGCGCCTCGGGCTCGATCGCCATGCTGGCGGCCACCGCCGAGATCGAGGCGGGGCGCTACGACTGCGTCCTGGTCTCGGGGGTGGAGCTCGAACGCAACGTCTCCGGCAAGGAAGCCGCCCAGCATCTCGGCGCGGCCATGTGGGTTGGAACCGAGGGGCAGGAAGCCACCTATCCCTGGCCCTACATGTTCCACCGCGTGGCCGAGGAATATGACCGCCGCTATGGCCTGAAATACGACCATCTCGCCGAGATCGCGCGCATCAACATCGCCAACGGCCGCCGCAATCCCAACGCCCAGACCCGCGACTGGCAATATACGCCGGAAAGCTTCACCGCCGATGACGAGGCGAACCCGGTCATCGAGGGCATCATCCGCCGGCAGGACTGCGCCCAGATCACCGACGGTTCGGCATCGGTGATCCTCGCCTCGGAAAACTTTGCCCGCGCCTGGGCCGAGGCGCGGGGGCTGTCGCTCGACGACCTGCCGCGGATCGCGGGTTGGGGCCATACCACCGCTCACCTGCGACTGCAGGAGAAGCTCGCGCACAGCGCCAACAGCCACTACGTCTTCCCACATGTCCGCGAAGCGATCCAGAACGCCTTCACCCGCGCCGGCATCTCCGGCGTGGCCGATCTGGACGGCATCGAGACGCATGATTGCTTCACCTCGACGGAATACATGGCAATCGACCATTTCGGGATCACGGCACCGGGCGAAAGCTGGCGCGCCATCGAGAACGGCGACATCGCCCCCGGCGGCCGCCTCCCGGTGAATGCCGGCGGCGGCCTGATCGGCAGTGGCCACCCGGTTGGCGCGACGGGCGTACGCATGGTGCTCGACGCCGCCCGCCAGGTCACCGGCCGGGCCGGGGATTACCAGGTCGAGGGCGCCCGCCGCTACGGCACCCTGAACTTGGGCGGCAGCGCCACCACCATCGTCAGTTTCGTCGTCGAGGCAGGCGCCTGATCGGGCGTTGTCCGGAACGGCAATCCACGGACCTATTGCAGGGGCACGCGTGTCCCGAGACTTAAGAGGAGGAGAAGACATGACCAAGACGATTACCCGCCGCCGCATCCTGTCCGGCGCACCCGCGCTGGCCGGCGGCGCCATCCTGGCCGCCCCCGCGACCATCGCGGCGGCCAGTTCGGTGACGACCTGGCGGATGCAGACGCATTTCCCGACCGGGACCTGGTACTACGACGCGATCTTCCAGGATCTCGCGCGACGCATCACCACCGCGACCAACGGCGAACTGGTGATCGAGACCCACGCTCCCGGCTCCATCGTCTCCACCGGCGACAGTCTGATGGCGGCGGCCCAGGGCGCGCTCGATGCCGCCTTCACCTTCCCGGCCTACTGGGTCGGCCAGATCCCGGCGGCAGGCCACCTGAACGGCAACCTCGCGACCTTCTCGAACAACACCGAGATGGAATACTACATGTACGAGATGGGCGCGCTCGACATCATCCGCGAAGCCTATGCGGAACGCGGGATCTACCAGGTCGGCCCGATTGCCGGCGGTGGCGTCACCCTGTTCGGCAAGCGCCCGGTCCACAAGCCCGAAGATTTCAAGGGCTACAAGATCCGCACCACCGGCACCGCCGCGCGCGTGCTCGAGAAGATGGGCGCCGCACCCGTGTCGGTCGCCGGTGGCGAGCTCTACCAGGCGCTGCAGACCGGCATCGTCGATGCCGCCCATTGGGGCAGCGTCTCGGGCGGGATGAGCATGAACTTCCAGGAAGTCACCGACTACATCATCCAGCCCGACCTGGTCAGCCCGACCAACCTCGAGCTCTTCGTGAATGCCGGCAAGTGGAGCCAGCTCGGCGAGGACCACAAGCAGGTGGTTGCCGATGCCGTCCGTGCGACAACCGGCATCTATACCGCGCGCATCATGCAGGCCGATCTCAACGGCGTCGACACCTTCGTGAACAAGGCCGGCGGCGAGATCTCGATGATGGAAGACTCGGTGCTGGAGCAGATGCGGGTGAAGTCGCTCGAAGTGGTCGACGAGATCTCGGCCCAGGATCCCAAATACAGCGGCCGCCTCGGCGCGCTTCTGCACGACTTCATGCGGCAGACCGGCAAGGTCTGATCCGACTGGCGCGTGCCGGAGAGATCCGGCACGTATGCCGGTGCGGGAGCAGAGCGGGGAGGGCGCGCATGGTGCGGCTGGTCACATATCTGAACACACTTCTGGGCAAGGCGATCAGCTTTGCCATCCTGATCGGCATGGTCATCATCGTCTACGAGGTGATCATGCGTTATGTCTTCAATGCGCCGACCGTCTGGGTGCAGGGCTATACGCAACGGATCTTCGGCGCCTATTTCGTGCTGCTCGGGGCCTATACCCTGATCCATCGCGGTCACGTGCGGGTCGACCTGCTGCTCAACGACCGCTTCCCGCGCTGGCGTGCCTTCCTCGATGTGGTGAACTACCTGGTGCTCCTGCTCTGGACCGGCGCGCTCAGCTACCAGGCCTGGTCTTACCTGGAGATGTCCTGGCTGTTCAACGAACGCGATGACAGCGCCCTCGGCCACCCGATCTGGCCGATCAAGCTCGCCCTTTTCATCGGCGTGGTCCTAATCGCGCTGCAGGGCGTCGCCGAACTTCTCGATTCCCTGCGCCGCATGATCCGTCCCGATCCCGCCACCGCCACCAGCGAAGAAAGCACGCCGGCATGACCCCCGAACTCCTGACCCTCGGCATGTTCGGCAGCCTGGTGCTGCTCATCATCTTCGGGGTTTCGCTCTCCTACGCGCTGGGCGGAGTGGCCGTTGTCTTCACGCTGATCCTGAGCGGCGCGAACGGCCTCTTTCCCATGGTCTCGGCGGTGTTCGGTACCATGTGGTCGGTGCTGCTGGCCGCGGTCCCGCTTTTCGTCTTCATCGGCGTGACACTGTCCCGCTCGCGCATCTCGCGCGATCTCTACCAGGCGTTCTACCTCTGGTCGGGCCGGGTCAATGGCGGCCTGCTGCTCGGCACCGCCGGATTTGCCGCCGTGCTCTCGGCTATGACCGGCAGCTGCGCCGCCTCGACGCTGACCACCGGCAAGATCGGGATGCCCGCCATGGAGCGGCTCGGCTATGACCGCGGCTTTGCGCTGGGCACCATCGCGGCTGCCGGCACGCTGGGCATCATCATCCCGCCCTCGATCACCCTGATCGTCATCGGCATGACCACGGGCCTGTCGATCGGCAAGCTGTTCATGGGCGGCCTCATCGCCGGCCTGCTGATGCTCGCCGCGATCCTCGCCTATGTGGTCATCCACGCCTGGCGCCACCCTGACTCGGCCCCGGCCATCGGCCGCGCCGTGCCGCTGGCGGACAAGCTGCGCTCGCTGCGTTCGGTGCTGGCGCCGCTCACCATCATCATTGTCGTCCTCGCCTCGATCTTCCTCGGCCTCGCAACCCCGACCGAAGCCGCCGCCGTCGGCGCCTTCACGGTGCTGCTGGCCGTCGCCTTCCAGGGCGAGGTCACCTTCCGCTTCCTGCGCGAGGTCTGTTACGAGACCGCTGTGACCACCGGCATGGTGATCTGGATCGTCTTCGGGGCCACCGCCTTCGTCTCGGTCTATTCGGCGGCGGGTGGCATCTCGTTCATGCAGTCCTTCCTGACCGATCTCGAGATCTCGCCCTGGATGCTGATGATCCTGATGCAACTGGTGGTGCTGATCCTGGGCATGTTCCTCGATCCGCTTGGGATCATCCTGCTGGTGCTGCCGATGTGCTATCCGGTTGTGGTGCAACTGGGGTTCGATCCGCTGTGGTTCTGCGTGATCTTCCAGGTCAACCTCTGCATCGGCTACATCACGCCGCCCTTCGGCTACAACATCTTCTATCTCAAGACGATTTGCCCCGCGGCGACCATACTCCAGCTCTATCGCTCGGTCATGCCCTATGTCCTTCTGCTGATCGCATGTGGCGCACTTCTGATGGCTTTCCCGGCGATCCTCGTGCAGGGAACCGCCTGGCTGACGGCAGGCTGACGTGCTCGCCGTCACCGTCTTGGTGCATCCCGCGCATGTCGAAATTGCGGTCAAGGCAGGGATTGACCAAGAAGCCGGCCTTGGTAACCTGATGCAGGCCCTCGTCCGCGGTCTCGCCTCGCCGGGCGCGTAGGGCGGCGTTGCTCTTGCCGGGTCAGCCTGCCCGGTATCGCAGCCGCGACAGCATCGAGGTTATCGGCGCCCACATCGACCAGGCCACGAAGAGCAGGGCCAGGAACAGGATGGTTCCGCTGATCGGGCGGGTGAAGAAGACCGTCCAGTCCTGGTGGGAATTCGCCAGCGAGGTCAGGAAATACCGCTCGGCCAGCGGCCCGAGAATGACGCCCAGCACCATCGGCGCCGAGGGGAAGCCGATGCGCTTCATGCCCCAGCCGAGGACCCCGAAGGCCAGGCAGACATAGACGTCGAAGATGTTGTTCCTGACGCCGAAGGCCCCGATGACGCTGAGCACGATGATGAAGGCGGCGAGGATCGCCGGCGGCGTCCGCATCAGCGTCGAGAAGATCTGCGCCACGCCGATCCCAGCGCCGATCATCAGCACGTTGGCAATGATCATCGCCGCGAAGATCGTGTAGACCATCGACGGGTCCATGATGAACAACAGCGGGCCGGGATTGACCCCGTGCAGCATCATCGCCGCCAGCATGATCGCCGTCGCCGCACTGCCGGGAATACCCAGTGTCAGCAGCGGCACCATCGCGGCGCCCGTCGTCGCATTCTTCGCGGCCTCGGGGGCGGCGAGGCCCTCTTCGACGCCGGTGCCGAACTCGGCCTTGCGCTTGGACACCTGCTTCTCGACCCCATATGCGATCACTGCGCCAGGCGTGGCGCCGGCACCGGGGATCATGCCGATCATGCAGCCAAGGCCTGTGCCGCGCAGGATCGCGCCCTTGACCTTGAAGATGTCCGACAGTCTCGGCCTGGCTCCTTTCCCCTCGGAATGCTTGGGGCGCAGGTCGCGATTGGTGGCGATCAGGTCGACCACCTCGCCGATGGCAAACAGGCCGATCATCACCACGACAAAGCGGATGCCGCTTTCCATCTGCGGGATGCCAAAGCTGAACCGGGCCTGCCCATACAGCGGGTCGACGCCCACGGTGCCCACCGCGATGCCGGCCAGCAGCGATACCACGGTGATGATCGGCTGGTCCTTGGCAATCGCGATGACGCTGACCAGCCCGAGAACCGTCGCCGCGAAGAACTCGGGCTGCGAGAACTTGAGCGCGAAGCTTGCGAAGGGGGCGGAGAGGAAAGCCAGCACGAGCGCGCTGACCAGCCCGCCGGTGGCCGAGGCCGTCACCGCGATCATCAGCGCGCGTTTCACCTCGCCGCGGCGCGTCATCGGGTAGCCGTCCCATGTCGCTGGCAGCGAGGCCGGCGTGCCGGGCACGTTGATGATGATCGCCGAGATCGACCCTCCGAAGACGCCGCCGACATAGATGCCTCCAAGGAAGAGCATCGATTGCGTGGGCTCCATCACATAGGTGAAGGGCAGCGCCATCGCCATCGCGTTGACGAAGGAGATGCCCGGCAGTGCGCCCGCCACCACGCCGACCAGCAGCCCGATCACGATCGTCGCGAATGCGGTGAACTGGAAGGCCGCGTGAAATCCGCCGGCGAGAAGTTCGAGAGAGCTCATGCATTCAATTCCGTCAGTAAATTCCAAGCGTCTTGAGCAGCCAGATGCTGAACTGGTCAAAGACGCCCCGGCCACGGCTCAGCGGCATCAGCGAGATGCCCATGAAGACCCACAGCAGAACCCAGGTGCCGATCAGCGACACCGGCAGCACCACCAGCGGCTTGCGCACCCCGCCGTAGACGCACCAGACCGCGATGAAGACCGCCGTGGTCAGGGCAAAGCCGGTGAGCGGCAGCAGGATCCCGTAAAGCACGATCAGCGCGATCCCGGCGACGGCCTTGCCGAACCTGTAGATCTCGTCGTCATCGGGCGCGCGCAGCGCTGAACGGCGACCGGCCCGGCCAAGAACCCAGAGTTCGAGGCCGAGCCAGACTGCAGAGAACAGCGCCAAGCCGTTCAGGATGAGGTCGGGCCAGGCGTCGGGCCCCAGCCCCTTTGTGACTGCGGGACTACCGCGCCAGAAAACGAAGTGCTGGAGAACAAGCGCCAAGACGACTAGCACCGCGGGCAGTAAAGCGGGCATTAGCCGGACAAGACCGGTAGCCCGGTCCTGTCCTGTCGGGCTGGCGCCTGAGGCCTCTCGGCCCGACGGGGGCACGACCTCGGTCTTCATGACCCGAGTTGCGCCGCTATCAGATCACGGAAATCCGAAATCATCGACTGCGCGGCCGCACCGGTCACCGGCGTGATGCAGGAATAAGTCTTTTGGCAGAAGGCCTTCCATTCATCCGACGCGACGGCCCCAGTGACCGCAGTCTCCAGCTTGGCAACGATATCATCCGCCGTTCCGGCGGCGACGGCGATGCTGCGGAAGTTGTCGAGCCCCGAGATGTCGATGCCCAGCTCCTTCGAGGTCGGCACATCCGGAAACTCCGGGTGACGCTCGCTCGAGAAGACCACCAGCGGGGTCAGCTGCCCGGCCTGGATGAACTGCGCCACGTCGCCGGGTTCTTCGTAGATAGCTTGGGTATGGCCCCCTATGGGCGAGGCATAGCGTTCGGCCGGCGCCTGGAACGGCACGTTCTCCATCTTGATGCCGGCCTTCTCGAGCAGTTTCAGCGTCACGTCGTCCTGCGTGCCATAGCCCGAGGTCGCCACGGTGATCTCGCCCGGATGCTCCTTGGCATAGGCCATCAGATCCTGTGCCGTCTTGTGCGGGCCGTTGGATGGCACGAACAGGAACGACGGAGAGCTCTGAACCACGGCGATCACCCGGAAGTCCTCGGGCTTGTTGTCGCCCAGCCCCGAGGCCCAGGACGCAACCGTCAGCGAGATGAGCGTGCCCATCGTATAGCCGTCCGCCGCGTTCGTGCGCAGTTGCGTCAGACCGGCGTTGCCCGAGGCGCCGGCGACGTTCGACACCGGGATCGGCACGCCAAGCGGTGCTTCCACGAGCTTTGCCATCTGCCGCCCCATGACATCCGCGCCGCCACCGGGGCCGAATGTGACGATAAGTTCGATCGGCCGGTCCGGATAGCCCTCGGCAAAGGCCGCTCCCGCGGCGCAGACGCCTGCCAGGATCGCCGCGCCAAGCACCGCATTGGTCTTCTTGAAAATGGTCATCTGATTTCCTCCCATGGTCTTCGTTCTCTGCTGGATACTCGAAACGCGCCGCCCTCCCGTGCGTCGCGGTTCAGGCAGGTTTCATGCGATCTTGGCGACACCTCCGGTCATTTCGACCAGCAGGCGCCGCTGGATCTTGCCAGAGGGGCCTTTTGGCAGTTCCTCCAGGAAATGCACGACATCCGGGCTCTTGAACCTGCCCAGCCGCTGGTGGCAGAGCGCGATCAGATCGGCCTCGGACGCGGCCGAGCCCTTGCGCAGCGCCACCGCGGCCTCGACCCGCTCGCCATATTGCGCGCAGGGACGGGCAAAGGCGGCGGCCTCCACCACGTCGGGATGGGCATAGAGCGCCTCGTCGACCTCGCGCGGGGCGATGTTCTCGCCGCCCTTGATGATCAACTCCTTCAGCCGCCCAGTGACAAAGACATAGCCATCGGCATCCATCCGACCGAGATCGCCGGTGCGCAGCCAGCCCTCGCCGGTCAGCGCCTCGCGCGTGGCCTCTTCGTTCTTGAGGTAGCCGCGCATGACATTGGGCCCGCGCACCGCGATTTCGCCCTCGGTGCCCGGCGGAACCGGCAGCAGATCGCGCGACAGGATCGCCACCTCGTCGCCATAGGCCTTGCCCGGCGAGCCGATCTTGCGCGCGGCCATGTCCAGCGGGTTCGACAGGATCTGCGCGGCCGTTTCCGTCAGCCCCATCGTCTCGACCAGCGAGACGCCGAACCGATCCTCGAAGGCGCGGTGGATATCCGGCGCCAGCGCGGACGAGGCCGAACGGCCAAAACGGATGCGCGCGCGGGTCTCGGCGTCGGGGCGCTCATCGCCATGCAGCAGGTGCGACACGATGGTCGGCACGATCGAGAACCAGGTCGCCTCGGCCTCGGCGCATTGTGCCCAGAAGCTGCGGGCCGAGAAACGCGGGCAGACCGCGACCGACCCGCCCGAGACCAGCGGCCCCATGACGGTGACGCAAAGCCCGTTGATGTGACAGATCGGCAGCACGCAGAGGGCGCGATCCGCCGGAGTCAGCTCGTGCGCCAGCGTGGTGGTCCAGCCCCCCGCCAGCAGGCTGGCGTGGCTGTGGACCACGCCCTTGGGGCGGCCCGTCGTGCCCGAGGTGTACATCAACAGCGCATCGTCCCCGGCGCCGAGATCGCACAGCGGGGCAGGGACCGCGTCCGCAGGCCAGTCGATCCCGGTCCCGACAGGGATGACACGGGCCCCAACCTGATGCGCGGCGGACGCGCTCTCGAAAAGCGCGGCCTGTTCAGCGCCGACGAAGACATGGCTGGCCTCGGAATGCGACAGCGCATAGCCGATGGCCTCGGCACCCGCCGCGAGGTTGATGACCGTCGTGCGGAACCCGCCGTAAAGCACGCCGAACAGGCAGAGGATGCCGTCGCGGCTGTTGGGCAGCATCACTGCCACGCTGGCCCCCTTGGGGATGCCCAGACCCGTCAGCCGCCCGGCAATATCGCGCGCCTGGTCGCGCACCTCGGCCCAGGTCAGCGAGGGCGCGGTGCCGGGAAACAGGTGGCTGACCGTCGCGCCCGTTGTCTCGGCGCGGTGGTCCAGCCAGTCGCGGACCGTGCCCTCGGGCGGGGTCGCCGGATCGAACCTCACTTCCCGGCCTCGGCCCAATATGCGCCGAAGATCTCCTCGACGGCGGGCTCGCGCGGGGCAATCGGGCGTACTACGCGCGCGTGCTGCACGAAATGCTGCCAGTTCAGGTTCTCGTCGATCGAATTGCCGCCCCAGGACCCGCAGCCCATCGACAGCGAGAAGGGCAGGCCATTGTCAAACGATCCGCCGGTGGCAAAGCAATGCGCCTGATTGACGATGATCCGGCAGGTCGGCATGTGCATCGCCAGCGCGCGCGGGCGCGCATCGTCGGACGTGTGGATGCCGAAGGAATGGCCCGCGCCCTGATACGCCATGATCCGCCGGGTGATCTCGACCGCGTCGTCATAGTCACGCGCGCGGTAGAGGGCGAGCACCCGGCTCAGCTTTTCGCCCGACAGCGGGTGGTCCGGCCCGATCCCCTGCGTCTCGACCGCGACAAAGCGCGTCGCCGCCGGCACCTTTCCCGCAAGCCCCAGCTTGTCGATCATCACGTCGGCATCCTTCGCGATGATCTCGCGGTTCAGATGCCCCCCGTGCCAGAGATGCGAAATGACTCCATCGGCCTCGGAGGCAGGCAGAACGGCGCCACCGACCTCACCCAGGGCGGCGACGAACTGGTCATAGACCTTGTCCACCACCACGACTGCATTCTCCGACGAACAGGAGGTGGCATTGTCGAAGGTCTTCGAAGCCGCGATTTTGGCCGCGGCGCTGGCCAGGTCCGCCGTCTCGTCCACGATGACCGTGACGTTCCCGGCCCCGACGCCAACCGCCGGTGTGCCGCTCGAATAGGCGCGGCGGACGTTGTCCTGGCTGCCCGTCACGACGGCCAGGTCGGCCATCTCCAGCAGGCGCTGCGTCTTCGCCTTGCCGCCCGCGCCGGGCAGCATCTGCACCAGCTTGCGATACTCGCCGATCTTGTCGAACTCGGCGTGGATATAGTCGAGCAGCAGCTCGCAGCAGGCGACACCCTTTGGCGAGGGCGAAAGTATGATGGCGTTGCCGCCCTTCAGCGCGTTGATGATATTGTTGGCGGGCGTGGCCGCCGGATTGGTCGAGGGCACCACCGCGCCGATCAGGCCGATCGGCCGCACCACCGTCGTGATGCCGGTCTCGGGATCGTCCGATACCACGCCGAAGGTCTTGGCATCCTTGATGTCGCGCATCAGGCCCAGCGTCTTGCGATGGTTCTTGATCATCTTGTCATCGATATTGCCAAGGCCGGTGGTCCTGACGGCCAGCTCCGACAGCGCCCGGTTTCGCGCCGGCTCCATGATCGCCCAGGCAGCCGCCTGGGCGGCCCGGTCATAGCGCGCCTGGCTTCCATTACGCTCGTATTTGGATTGGGCGTCGCGCGCCTCGGCGACGATACCGTCCACCAACGCGTGTTCGTCTGGCATGTTCAAGCCCTCTGCCTCCCCATTGGCGCTTGCAGTGCGGTATCCGGCCATTGCAGCACCCTGCGTGAGGGCTCCTCCAGCTGCGTTTCAAACCGAACCAGCCAGAGATTATGGAATGAAAATAGTATTGCAAACGTTTTCATAAATGGTTTCAGTGAACCCGATAAGCCATGAGAAAACAGCCCGATAAAGTCGATATCGTTTACGTGGCCAGGCTGGCAGGTGTTTCGCCGGCAACCGTGTCACGCGCGATCAACCACCCCGACCTGGTCAGCCCGGCCACCCGGAAAAGAATCGACACGGCCATTCGCAAGTCGGGCTACATTCGCAATCGCGCCGCCCAGGCGATGCATGGCAAACGCAGCGGAACCATCGGGCTGATCGTCCCGACCATGAACTATGCGATCTTCGCCGAGGTGGTGCAGGCCTTCAACGACGAGATCAGCAACCACGGCTTCACGGTCCTCCTGGCAACACATGGTTACGACCTCGGGTCGGAGTACCTGGTCATCCGGAAGCTGCTCGAACACAGGGTGGACGGTGTCGCGTTGGTCGGGCTCAATCACAGCCAGGACAGCATCGGTATCCTCGGCAAGCAGCGGGTGCCCTCGCTGACGATCTGGAACTATTCCGCAGACTCGCCGATCTCCTGCATCGGGGCCGACAATTTTGAGGCCGGTCAACTCGCGGCGCAACATATCGTGGTGCTGGGGCATCGTCGCGTCGGGCTGGTTTTCCCGCCAACCGAGGGCAACGACCGCGCGCGCGACCGTCTCAATGCGGCGCGGCAGACGCTGTTCGAGGCGGGCGTAACCATTCGCGACGAATGGTGTGGCGAGACCCCCTACAGCGTCTCTCAGTCCAAGAAGATCTGCACCGAGATCCTGTCACTCCCCAGGTCCGAACGGCCGACGGCCCTTCTCTGCGGCAATGACATCATTGCCCAGGGCGCGGTCTATGCCGCGCTCAGGCTGGGCGTATCGGTGCCGCAGGAACTGTCGGTTGTCGGCATCGGCGATTTTGCCGGTTCGGCCGACATGGAACCCGCCTTGACTACCGTCCGCATTCCGGCGCGCCGTATCGGAACCGCCGCAGGACGGCGCCTCGTCAAGGCAATCACCGACGCCGACCCCGACTTCATCCTGCGCGAGCGGCTCGACGTCGAACTCATGATGCGCGCGACGACGGCGCAGCCGCGCCAGGACTAGGGGCTGGCGCCGGCCCGATTGCGTGACAAACCAGGCCTGGCTCGCGGGATGGCTGGTTCGCCCTGCTCAGAGCGGTGGAAGCTGCTGCCAGAGAGTCCCGAGTTCCGTCTCGAGCTTCTCGGCGACATCGAGGAGGAACCAATCGTCGTGCATCGGTCCGACCAACTGGATTCCAGCCGGTACGCCCTCGGCCAGGTGCGTGGGCATCGCGACGGCGGGAACGCCCAGAAGGCTGATGACCTGCATCATCCGGTTGGCTCGGATCTGGTTATACCCGAGTTTCGGGTCCTCGAGATCGGACCCCTCGCGGAAAATTGGCAGCAGTGAAATCGGCGTGAGGAGCAGGTCGATCGTGTCGAACATCATCGCCCATTTCCGCTGGTAGGTGACGCGGTCGCGCATCGCCGTCAGCAAGGTTTCCGGGTCACACGGGACGTCGATATGGGTGATCCATTCCTCGTACAGCGCCCGCGCCGCGGGCGACATGTAGTTGCGGAACTTGTCTCCGATCATCAGCTCGGTCTCGCCGATGGCCAGGGTGCTCCACAGGGTGGCAACCTCCTCGAGCCCTGGCGGGGTGATCTCCCGGATTCCGAACCCCGCGTCTCGCAGCGCCTGGACGGCCTTCGTCATGGCTTCAGCGGCCTCCGGAGGCAACCCGGTGCCAAACGGATCTGCGCAAACGCCGATCGTGAGCGCGCCATCACGCAGCCGTCCGCTGTCCTGGGCGCTTGTCCAGAAGGGATCGCGGCTGTCGCGGGCCGACATCACCTTCAGCCCGGCGCGGACATCGCCGATGCTGCGCGCGATCGGGCCTGATACGGATATCGTTTGGGCAAGGGCAGGGCGCTCGGTGGCTTCGCCCGAATTGAAGACCGGAACCCGGCCAAAGGACGGGCGGATCGTGGCCACGCCGCAGCAATGCGCGGGATAGCGCAGCGAGCCGGCCAGGTCATTGCCATGCGCAATCGCCCCGATCCCGGCGGCGACGGCTGCCGCTGCGCCCCCGCTCGATCCGCCAGGCGTCAGCCTGGCATCCCACGGGTTCTTGGTCACGCCGTGCGCCGGGTTGGAGGCGTAATAGCGCATCGAGAATTCCGGCGTGTTGCTGCGCCCGACGATGACCGCGCCGGCCTTGCGAAAGTTTGAGGCGACCGGAGAGTCATCGAGCATCTTGGTCCCGGCGAAATCCGGGATGCCGTTCGACGAGGCATAGCCGCGCTGGTCGATATTGATCTTGGTCGTCACCGGCACGCCATAGAGGGGCCCGGCGTTCTCGGGAACTCCATCCGCGTCCATTTGTTCAGCGACGTCCATCGCTTCGATCACCGGCTCGACGATGGCGTTTATCGTCGGATTGACCGCAGCCATCCGGTCGAGCGCGGCCTGTGTCACCTCGCGGACGGAGACCTCTCTCGCACGAACGCGCGCGGCGGTCTCGACAGCAGACCACTTCCAGATTTCAGTCATTTGCTTTCTTCCTGGTATTGAATTGACCCAGAACCACGTTCCGGGCGAGGTCGTAGACCTGGTCGACAAGGTCGCGATCCCCCTGCATGACGGGCCCGGACTTGTAGGTGGTCGCGTGCATGAGAATGCCGATCACCGCCTGGTGCATCATGCGGATCCGCATGGCGACATCCCGATATCCCTGCGCTTCAAGGTCGGGCCCGAGACACTCCTGCATGAGTACCTCGTTGTCGGCGCGGAGTTGCAGGAACGGCTCCCAGATCTCGGGCGCCGTGTTCTGCCGAGCCGTCATGGCGTGGTAGAGACCGGAGTTGCAGGTGACGTGCAGGCACGTCGCCCAGATCAGCTGGTAGAGCCGCTCGTCAAAGCTCTTGCCTGCGAGGTCCAGGGCCGCGAATCGATCTCGGGTGGCTTCGTCCGCGCTACGGATAAGCTCGACGAAGATCCCCTCCTTCGAGCCGAAGTGGTGGTAGATACTGCCGATCGAGACGCCCGAAGCGACCGAGATGACCGCCATCTGGGCAGCCTCGAACCCGCCTTCCGCAACGAGTTTCGTTGCGCAGTTCAGTACCTTGCGCTTCGCATCCACCGTGCGTGCCTGGGTCTTCGCAGCCTGATTTTTCATCGCTTTCTTGCACTCCCGCGCCTGCTAAGCTTTTTATACTAGAACTAGAATTTAAGTTCAACTATCTGTTCCCGCGGCTGCATCCGCTGGAGGCTGCGGCCCTAACGACAGGGTAAAATATCGTGAAGACTGGAATACTGACTACGACGGCGGCGGCTCTCCTGTTCGTCGCTCCCGCTCTCGCCCAGGCAGAGGCGCTGCGTTACAACACCACGGCCACTGCGGGCTGGCCCGGCACAGCCGCGATGATTGCGGCGGCCGAGAGGCTCGCCGCTGATGAGGCAGCGGATCTGAAGCTGGAGATATTCCACTCCAGCCAGCTGGGCGACGAGACCGAGACCATCAAGCAGGTCGCCCGGGGCAGGATCGACCTCGGCGGGTTCTCCATCACCGCCGCCGCGACGGTCGTGCCCGAGGTGTCGATTGTCATCTCTCCGTATTTCTGGAACAACGCGGACGAAGCGATGTGCGCGATCAGCGGTGGGCTGGGTGAGGCCCTGGAGCCCTATTTCGAGGCCAAGGGCCTCAAGCCGCTG
Organism: Seohaeicola zhoushanensis; assembly: GCF_014656415.1. Classification (GTDB taxonomy): domain Bacteria; phylum Pseudomonadota; class Alphaproteobacteria; order Rhodobacterales; family Rhodobacteraceae; genus Seohaeicola_A; species Seohaeicola_A zhoushanensis. The sequence goes on from NZ_BNCJ01000002.1 coordinate 100,130, forward strand.
CTTTGGCATGACCTTGGCTGGCAGATCTTCTTCGCCAAGGACGCGATTGTCGACCCGGCCGAGGCCAAGGGCTACAAGATGCGGATCTCGCCGGCCCAGAACCATTTGATGTATTGGAAGGCCGTTGAAGCCGCCGGTATTCCCTTGCCCTTCACCGAGACCGCCTCGGGCTTGCAGACCAGCATCGTGGACGGCGGCGAGACGACGCTTACCACCTATGTCGCCACCGGCATGGGCAAGCTGGCGCCGCACCTGATGCTGACCAATCACGTTTACCAGCCGCTCATCCTGCTGATGAGCGCGAAGAGCTGGAACGCGCTCTCGCCAGAGCAGCAGGCCGAGCTGGAATCCGCCCTCCCGGATGTCAACGCGGTCAACGCGGAATTGCGCGACTATGACAAGGCCCTGATCGGGCGGTTCGAATCCGAAGGTGGCATCCTGCATGAGCTGACCGACGAACAGCGCGCCAAATGGGCTGCGGTCTGGACCGAAGAGGACGAGCAGAAGCTGGTCGCGTCGATTGGCGGTGACGCGCAGAAGGTCTACGAGGCCGCAGTAGCTGCCCGCACGGCCTGCAGGAACTGACCAAATGAAGGGTTTCCTCGGCTGTCTGATGGCTGTGGAGACAGTGCTCGCCAGCGTGTTCTGCACGCTGGCAGTTGCCTTTCTGTTCGGCGACGTGATCGCACGAGAGGTGCTGTCCACACCCATCTGGGGCGCACAACGTGCCGCCCTTCTGTCGAGCAATGCCGCGGCTCTCCTCGGCATGGCGATTGCGGTCGGCCTCAACAGGCATCTACGGCCGACGGTCCTGGACTGGGTCCTGCCCGAAGCCCTGCAAGGCGCGGGGCAACGGCTCGGTCACCTGGTCAGCGCGGCGACGCTGCTTGCCGGCGCGTGGTATGCCACGCTGCTCGTATTGGACAACCGGGCGATGGGGTTCACTGCGCCCCCTCTCAGCTTGCAGATCTGGATCCCCCAGATTGCCCTGCCTTACGCACTTGCATCTTCCGGCCTGCGCTACCTCTGTTTTGCATTTCGGCCAGACCTCCTGCCGGTTGAAGGGGTCGCAACATGACATCCGCTGTCCTTCTGTTGCTTATCGTCGTCGTGCTGCTGGTGCTGCGGCAGAACGTGCTGGTCATCCTTGCGCTCAGCGTGGCCTACATTCACCAGGTGTGGGGCGACGGCGACACGCTCTACCTTCTGGAAGACGCCTGGTCCGCAATCGACAAGGAGGGTCTGCTGGCGATCCCCATGTTCGTGCTTCTCGGCACGGTGATGACCCGCGGATCCATCGCATCGCGCCTGATAGACATCGCGGTCTCCTTCACGCAGGGCCTGCGTGGCGGCCTGTCTGCCGCGGCAATCCTGAGCTGCGCCATATTCGCGGCGATTTCCGGTTCCTCCGCGGTTACGCTGCTGTCCGTCGGCACCATCCTCTACCCGGCAATGGCGCGCGAAGGCTATTCGACGTCCTTCACCCTCGGGGCACTCACCTCTGGCGGAACGCTTGGGATCATCATTCCCCCCTCCATTCCGCTCATCATCTACGGGATCGCGACCGAGACCTCGATCGTGGATCTCTTCATGGCCGGGTTGGTGCCGGGGCTGCTGCTGACCGCCGTCATGACGGTCTACAGCCTTTGGGTGAACCGGGGGCTTCCCACCCGCAAGCCCGAGAACCGGATCTCCAAGCGCGACGCGCTGCGGCGCGGCATGCCGTCGCTGCTGATGCCGGTGCTCCTTCTGAGCGGCATCTACTCGGGGTATTTCTCGCCCACCGAGTCCGCGGCCGTTGCATTGGTCTATGCCCTGGTGGTCGAGTTGTTCATCTACCGCGAGATCGGCCCGCGCGACTTCTTCCCAATCGTGCGGGAAACAGTGACGATGGTCGGCTCGCTCTTCCCGATCATCGCTATCGCGACCAGCGTGAACATCTTCCTCACCGCCGAGGGAATCCCGCAGGCCCTGGGCGAATGGCTTCAGGCGAACATGGGCAACGTGTTCATCTTCCTGATTTGCCTCAACCTGCTGCTTCTGATCGTCGGCGCCTTCATGGACACATTCTCGGCGCTGCTGATCCTCGGGCCGCTTCTGCTGCCCGTCGCCGTGGGGTTCGGGGTCGATCCCGTCCACCTCGGTATCATCATGGTTCTGAACCTCGAGATCGGCCTGCTGACGCCGCCGCTCGGGTTGAACCTGATGGTGGCAACCATGGCGTTCAGGGCGAGGTTCGGTTCAGTGGTGATGTCGGTGCTGCCTTTCATCCTCTTGATGCTGGGTGTTCTGGCCGTAATCACCTTCGTTCCCTGGCTCTCATTGGCGCTGCTCTGACCGGCGCGGCGTCTGTTCGGGGATAAGAAATGGCGCGGACAAAGGATCGCTCGGGGCCGGGCAGAGGGAAGCACCCGGTCCCGAGCGGTTCACTCCTTTATCGTCTGGGATCCGGTGCGTTTACCGGATGCGTCTCCGCGGCCGTCATGTCCCGGTCATCGGCCGAAAGTGCCTTGATCCGGCAAGGCGGCCTGCCTTTGGCCGGTCGCGCTGCTCTTCAGCTTCCTTTGACAACGCGCTCACATTCGTGAACGATGATATTAAGCTCAGCCCCTCCGCAGAAGGAGCGAATGCCGGGGCTGTCTGAAAGCCATTCTTTTGTGGATTGGGGCAGGCGATGGTCGGAAGCTGGTACGAGATCACCGGGTATCTGGCTTCGGCGCTCGTCTTCGCCACCTTCTCGATGAAGACCATCTTGCCGCTGCGCCTGGTCGCGATTTCCTCGAATGTCGCCTTCATCGTCTACAGCTTCGGGGTCGGCCTGACGCCTATCCTCATTCTGCACGCGGTCCTGTTGCCGCTGAACGTGATCCGCGCCCATCAGCATGTGGCATCGTTCCGCCGGATCCGCGCCGCCGCCGAAAACACCGCGCATATCAGCGCCCTGTTGCCGTTCATGACTCGAAAGGAACTGCCGGAAGGCAGCTACATCTTCAGGGCGGGGGACCATGCCAGGAACCTCTATTACCTGTCGAACGGGCAGGTCTTGCTCCCCGAGATCGGGAAATACCTGGAGGAAGGGGATCTGTTCGGCGAGGTCGGGCTGTTCTCGGACCAGCAGGTGCGGACGACCTCGGCCAAGTGCAGCAAGCCCTGCGTCATGTTCACGATCGGCAAGGACAAGATCGTCGAGCTTTACCACGCCGACTCGGCGTTTGGGTATTACCTCACCAAGCTCATTGCCAACCGGATGCACGACAACCTCACCCGCTCGATCGCGGATCGGGCACGCGAGAGGGCTCGCGAGGAAGCAATCATGGCCCGCGAGACCAACCTGAGGGAACTGGGATCGGCCCGCGTGGAGACGCGTTGATCCGGCCGATCCAGAGGCGGCCGTTTCACGCAAAGACGCAAGTCGCCCTGCCAGCGCAGGGCGACCGCTTTGTCCCTACGGTCTTCAGGCAACCTTTTCCCAATCCGGCCCGCGATGCCGCAGGAAGATGCCCTTGACGTCATACCGGCTGCGCAGCGCGGCGAGACGGGCCGCGACAGCGGGCGAATGCACCTCCTCGCGGCGTTTGGCGAGGTCGATATCTCCGTAGCCGACGTATATGCCGCTTTTCAGCGGTGCCGCACGATCCATCAGGTCGCGCAGCCAAGCCATGTTCACCTCATCCGCGGCCGTGTCTTCCCAGATCGTGTAGACCGCGCCAAAGATCCTGCCGATGCGCGAGAAGGCGGCATCCGCCGGAACCACGGCGTGACGGGAACTCGGCGAGATCACCGCGAAGGTGCTGGCGGACGGCGTGCGCTCCATCCCTTCGACGATATGGCTGACCACGGATGCGAGATCGGCATCGCTCCAGAGCGAATCCAGCCCATAGCGCTTGCCCTTGGGCGTGCCCGCAGCCGTCATCTCGTAAAGTGCGCCAATGGGCGTCGGCATTTCCGGCATCATGGCGAAATAGCCCTCCGGCGCATCTTGTCCGATCTCGGTCAGGATGGCCTTGGCCTCGGCCTCGCTGGTGCCGAAGGCCGTGAGGATCGCCGTGACCGCCAGCACCGGCCCGATCGGCCCCATTTGGGTCTCGACCTTAAGGGTCATCTCGGCATTGGCCGGGGCCCGCTTGGACGCCGCGTCCAGCCAGGTCGCCACCTCCCGCGCATTTGCGGCCGGGTAGACCCGAACGGTCGACAGGATCGAACGCGCAGCGGGCATGAGGTTCAGCCGATAGCTCGTCACGATGCCGAAGAAGCCCGGCCCCGCTCCGCGCATCGCCCAGAACAGCTCCGGATGCTCGGACTTGCTCACGGTGACGAGGCTGCCGTCGGGCAGCACCACGTCGGCGCTTTCGATCAGGAAGCAGGCAATGCCCCACTGGCCCGAGTTCCAGCCAACGCCACCGCCCAGGAGATATCCGCTCATCGGCACGCTGCCGCAATGGCCGACCGGGAAGGCCAGCCCGTGCCGGTCGAGAGCGGCGTTCAGCCGTTCGTTGGTCACGGCCGGCCCGCTGTCGCAGACCTTCGCCGCGACGTCGATGCGCAGATGATCCAGTGCCGCGAGGTCGACAACCAGGTCGGCCTGGGTCGAGATGCCGGTGAAGTGGTGCCCTCCGCCGCGGGGCGAAATGGTGAGCCCGTTGGCCGCGGCAAACCGCACGCAGAGCTGCACATCCGCCGCATTCGCCGCATGGACGATGTAGCGGGCGCGCACCGGCGGCTTGCGGCCGTTCCAGATCAGCCCGTCGGCGGTCTGGCGAAAGCCGGGGTCAAGGGTGGTAATCATTTTGCCGGTCAGGAGTTTTCTCAGGAAATCTTCGTTCATGATCTTTGTCCGTAATGTTGGGTCCGCGGCCCGCACGGGGCGCCGCGGCTGTTGAATTTGGTTGATGTCTTGCGATTGGCGCCGGTCCCGATTGCTCCGGGGCGCAGGCACCGCTGCGTGGCGTTCTCATAGACGCGGCGCGCGCCGGAGAAATGTTAAGAGATCCCTCGGCAGATGCTAAGATTTGCTAAAAAGATGCTAAGCGGTCGCGCCCTGGTCCGGATCGACCTCGATCAGGGTCAGCCCACACGCCAGGTTCAATCGGAACCGCCCACGCCCCGCCTTCTCGATGCTCAGGCAGGTGCGCCGCTCTTCCAGCCGCTTGCGCAGCAGGATCAGCCGGGCGTCGAGGTTCTCGGCATGGGCCGGCAGTCGCAGTCCGGGATCGAGCCGCAATTCGCGCGTGGTGAACTCGGTCCGCCCGGTCGCCCGGTTCTCGCGGACCAGCCGCCAGAGGATCGCCCCGGCGACCCCCTTGATGATGTAGTCATTGTCTAGGAACACGCTCTGGTCGTGCGGATGGAACCGCAGCGTCTGCCCGCCCGGTTCCGGCGCCGACTCGGGTTCGGCGCTCTCGGCCTCTTCGGCCTCCTCGCGCCGGAAGAGAGCGATCCGGGCGGCGAGGTGATCGGCAAAGATCGCCAGTGCATCCTCGTCCTCGTGATCAAAGCGCATCGGTTCCTCGTCCTCGACGAAGAGCACCCCCAGCAGCCCTTCGGCCCCCGAGATCGGCAGGGCCATCTGGCTGCGCGGCGTGCTCAGGCCGGGAAAGCGGATCGTCTGGGCGTCTCCCGACACCAGCCCGGCCCTACGCGCGGTCTCGGTGATCGCAGTGCCATAGCGGTATTCGCGGGTCATGTGCCCGATGCGGATCGCCGTGCGCTCGCGCGCGGCGACGCCGATGACCCCTTCGCCAAAGGCAACCTCCGAGCCGATGCCCGACCGGGCATAGCCCCGGCTCGCGACTGTGAAGAGGCGCTCCTCTTCGCCGTCGAGCATCAGGATCATCGAGGTGCGGATGCCGTAATGCTCCTCCAGCCAGCGCAGCGAACCGTCGAGCAGCGTTTCGAGGTCTTGCGCCGCCGCCAGTTCGGCGCAGGCCTGCCGGGTGGAGGCCAGCAGCCGTCGCGGTTCTGCCGGCGGCAGGGTCGGCCCCGGCACCGCATCGATCCGCAGCACCCGGAAGATATCGGCGCCCAGCAGCCGGAACACGCCGTCCATCCCGTGATGCGAGGCGATCCCGGCCAGCTTGGCCTTCATCGTCTCGAAGATCGGCCCGCTGGTCTGGGTCTCGACATAGTCCAGGTCCAGCCGGTGATGCGAAAAGGTCGCCGGATCGGTGATCTGCACCGCGGCCATGCGGGTCTGCATGACGTTGGCGCGGGTCTTGTTGAAGAACTGGTAGGACAGCGCCACATGCTCCGGGTCTACGTAATGCACCTGGCTTATCATCGAGACATTGGGCGTGCCCTCGGCGTCGCAGGTGGCCAGCATCGAGGCATAGACACCCTCCATCGACCCGCGCAGCCCGTCCAGCGTGAGCGCGGTCATCGCGGCAGCTCCGCCCCGGCGCCGGGGCCCGGCGTCTGGGTGAAGACCCGCTCGGGCAGCAGCTCGATCGCGGCAAGATCGCCGAGGTCCAGCGCCAGCCAGCCGGCGGCCAGGTCTCGGGTAAAGCCGATCTCCGTCAGCCCGTCGCAGAAGAGCTGCGCCTGCCGTTCGGCCTCGGGGCGGTCGTCCTGTGTCGCTGCGCCGATCACGGCGCGTTCGGCCTTGACCTGGAAGGCACGGTGACTGGGCGCACCGGTAAAGGTCGCGGCCACGCGGCTGCCCTCGGCAATCGCAGCCAGGACATTGGCATTGCCCGACCGGCTCAGCAGGATGCGCAGCTGCCCGTCGGGCAGAGCGCGGCAGCAGACGCCGAAGCCGACCGTCGGCCGCCCGCCCAGTTGCGCCCCGATCAGGATGGTCGCACCATTCTGCGCCAGCGCGAGAAGGTCCGGCGTCAGTCGGTCGCGCGCGGGCAACTCGCCCCGCTGCCGCTGCCAGGCAGCGACATCTTCCAGTGGTGTGGCGATACCGGGCAAGCTCTGCATGAATGAATGGCCGAAACGACGCGCAGAACCACACGCGACAAGCAATTTTCGCCGTTTCACCGCCGCCAATCAAGATATCTTCGCGCTCGGATCGCCGGCTTGACGGCACGTACCTTTCCCGGTCAAACGCCGGGCAGGGCGCTTTGTCAGCCGAGCAGGCGGCGTGCCGCGCCGATCACCCGCGCAATGACCGCGCGCGAGCCTTTGGCGGCCGCCAAGGCCGACATCGGCACTTCGAGCGCCAGCGGCAGATCCGGGGGCAGGGCCGCGATGTAGGCGGTCAGGTCGATTTGCCCCTCGCCGGGTGGCAGACGCTCGGCCCGGCCGGCATGCAGCAGGTCTTCGGTCGAATAGGGAGGGTGCACCGGGGCGTCGCAGAGATGGGCAAAGCGCAGGCGTTCGGGCGGCAGCGCGGCAAGGTCTGCGATCCGGCTGGCTGAACGGTTGAAATGCAGGCTGTCCGGTAGGATGCCCACGCGCGGCCCGGCCTGCCGGACGACGGCAATCGCAGAGGCCAGATCGGGCACGCAGGTCCAGGGGAAGAATTCCAGCGAGACACCTAGGCCACGCATGGCCGCGCGTTCGGAGAACTGGCACAGCCGGTCGGCCAGCCGCGCCAAGTCGGGGTCGTAGGGGGCGGTGATGACCTCCCTTGCGCCCAGCTCGGCACCGGCATCGAGAAAGCGGTCAAGCGCTGCGATATCGGTCCCCGGCTCGATCTTGACGAACTCGATGTCATGCACGGCCAGGCCGGTCTCGCGCAGCACCGCCTTGGTCGCGCGCATCATCGCGGCGTCCTGCATCAGCGGATAGCCGGGGCTGGTCTCGGTGACCCGGATCAGCCGCAGCCCGACCGCGTCGAAACCGGCCTCGGCGGCGGCGTGGATCAGCGCGGGCGGGGCCAGGTCGATGGCGGTCAGATGGGCGAGGGAAAGCGGATGGCTCATGGTCTGCCTTCTGCCGCATGGCGTCCGGCGATGAACCCGAAGGTCAGCGCCGGCCCGAGGTTGATGCCGCCCGCCGGGTAATGCCCGCCCATGACGCTCGCCATGTCGGTCCCGGCGGCATAGAGGCCGGGGATCGGCTGCCCCTCGACGTCCAGCACGCGGGCCTTCCCGTCGGTCTTCAGTCCAGCGAAGGTGCCAAAGCTGCCAGGCACGACGCGGACGGCGTAGAAGGGTCCACGCTCGATGGGGGCAAGGTTCGGGTTCGGGCCAACGTCAGGATCGCCCTGCAGCCGCATGTAGGGTGTCGTGCCGCGCCCGAATTCCGGGTCTTCCCCCCGCCGCGCCGCTTCGTTGAAGCTGCGAACGGTGGCGGTCAGGGCCTCTGGGGCGATGCCGCAGGCGCGCGCCAGCGCCTCAAGGGTCGGGGCGGATCTCAGGTAGCCCGAGCGCAGCCAGGGCCTTATCGGCAAGGGCGCGGGGCGGACGATGCCCAGGCCATAGCGGCGCAGGAAGCGGTGGTCGCAGACCAGCCAGGAGGCCACCTCCTCGCCATCCGGCACCGCATCGAACATCGCCGCGACATAGTCGTAATAGCCCAGCCCCTCGTTGCAGAACCGCTTGCCATCGGCCAGAACGCCGATCACGCCGGGTTTGCCGCGGTCGATGATATGCGGGAAGACGCCGCGCCGACCATCCGGCCAGCACACCTCGGAAACCGGGCACCAGGCGCCCGGCGCGGCAAGGGTCGTGGCCTGCTGGCCGCCAACGGCCTCGCCCAGCCGCAGCCCGTCGCCGGTCGCGCCGGACACGGCGAGGGTCTCATGCGCCTCAGGCCTCGGGAAGGTCGCGGCGCGCCGGGCGAGGTCTTGCGGATAGCCACCACAGGCCAGCACCACGCCGCGCCGCGCTGAGATCGTGACGCGCCCGGCGGGGCCGTCCAGCACCGCCCCAGTCACGCCCTCGGGGCCGCGCAGCAGTTCGGCAACCGCGTGGGAGGGGCGCAGATCGACGCCGAGGTCGAGCGCCGAGCGCAGCAGCCGCGCGACCAGCGCGTTGCCGTTGCGCAGGTCCATCCCGCGCCCGTGGCGGGCCAGCGACCAGAGGTGCCGCACCATCCGCCGCGCGACATGCAGGGCCGAGGGCAGCGATCGGGTCACGGTCATGAAGGCGCGCAGGTCGGCGCCGGACTGGATCGTCATGCCCAGGAATGAGGTTTCGGCCATCGGCGGACGCAGCAGGTCGATGGCGGGGCCCAGCCTGCGCCCGTCATAGGGCGCGGCAATCACCGAGCGGCCGCCGATCCCGGCACCCGGCAGGTGGCCATAGGTGTCGGGGATCCTGGCTCCGCATTCGAACTCGAGCGCCGTCTCGGACTCGAGGAACCCGACCATCTCGGGAGCGGCGGCAAGAAAGGCGTCGACCAGTTCGGGGTTGAAAGTGTTGCCCAACACGGCGGCGAGATAGGTGCGCGGGCCCGAGCGGTCCTCGTCAAAGCCATGCCGGCGCGCCACCGGGTTGCAGGGCGCCCAGATCCAGCCGCCCGACCAGGCGGTGGTCCCGCCCAGCACTGCATCCTTCTCGGCCACGATGACCCGCAGCCCGCGATGCGCCGCCGTCACCGCCGCCGCCAGCCCGGCTGCGCCGGACCCGGCAATCAGCAGGTCGCAGGTTTCGATGATGGTGTCGCTCTGTCCGGCCACGATGCGCTCCCCCTCATGCGGGTGGGATCTCATGGCGGGATTTGTAACGTCAAATGCTTGTTTGCGACTCTGGGTAACATAAGGTTAATTGCGTATCAGGGCAAAGGAGAAGGCCATGCGGGAAATCACCCTTCGCCAGGTCGAGGTCATCCGCGCCGTGATGCTGCGCGGCACGATCAACGGCGCGGCCGAGTTCCTGGGTGTCTCGGCGCCCGGCATCTCGCGGCTCATCAAGCATACCGAGGAGACCCTCGGCCTGCGCCTGTTCGAGCGGCGGGCGGGGCTGTTCATCCCTTCCGTCGAGGCCGGCAAGGTCTTTGACCAGATCCGCGAGGTCTACAAGGGTGTCGAGAACCTGCAATCGGCGCTCGACTCGCTGAAGAAGGGCGAAGAGGTGCAACTGGCCTTCGCCTCGGCCCCTTCGGTCGCGCAGTTCATCGCCGCAAGGTCACTGCGGACAGTGCGCGCGCGTTACCCCGATCTCTACATCGACCTCAACATCCTCAAGATCGAGGAGACCACCGACTATCTTCTGCTGGAGCGCGGCGAGTTCGTGATCATGAGTTCGCCGGTTCACAACCCCGGCATCCAGAGCGAGAAGCTCGCCCATGGTCGGGTCATCGCGATCCTGCCCGAGGGGCATCCGCTCTGCGAACGGGACGTGGTCTCGGTGCATGACCTCGTGCGCGAGCCGCTGGTCGGCATCGACCCGGCCGACCCCTACGGCCGCATCGTGACCCGCCCCTTCCGCGAGGGGGGGATCGCCTTCCGCCACACCATGCGGGGCCGCTTCGCGCAGACCGTGGTAAGCCTCGTGCGGCACGGGCTGGGTGTGGCGCTGATCGACGAGTTCTCGGTCTCCGAGGTCTACATGCCCGGAATCGTGAGAAAGCCCATCGCCGAGGAAACCTTCATCGACATCTACGCCGTGACCAAGAAAGACCGCGTTCTGTCGAGCTTTGCCGAATTCGCCATCCAGCAGTTCCGCAAGGAGCTGAATGATGCGGGGCACGACTGGTCCTGAGTGGATTGCGATTAACATGATGTTATCATATCATCCGAATTGATATTTGACGTTACGTCGTGAGTCGGGGCAAGAAAGCGCCTGACGGTCGTGGGGAGGTTCACGTCCGAAAGCTCTCAATGGGAGGAAACCATGAAGCGTTTCATTATCGGCGCCGCTTCGGCGCTCGTCCTCGGTGTTTCTGCTGCCGGGGCACAGGACTACCCCAGCAAGGAAATCCAGGGCATCATCCAGTGGGGGGCCGGCGGCTCGACCGACACGGTGATGCGCTCGGTCACGCCGCACGCCGAAGAGGTGCTGAAGGGCACCGTCGTCATGCAGAACATGACCGGCGGCGTCGGCGCCATCGCGCTGAACCATGTCGCTACCCAGGCCGCCGACGGCTATACCTTGCTGATGGGTGCGGAAAACCCGCTGCTCTACAAGGTGATGGGCCTGGGCGACAAGGATTACTCGGACTTCATTCCGGTCAACATCCTGGCCCGTGGCACGCCGATCCTGGTGGCCAACCCAGCCGCGCCCTTCGACGACTACGCAGGCATGATCGCCTACATCAAGGAACATCCGGGCGAGTTGCGCGTCGGCGCCACCGGGCCGGGCGGCCTGCCCTCGGTGGTCACCGCGATGATCAACACGGTCGAAGGCAAGATGGACGTGATCTCGGTGCCCTACGACGGTGACGGCCCGGCCCTCACCGCGCTGCAGGGCGGCGCCATCGACGTCATGCCCGCCGTGCTCGGCGCCGCCATCGAAGGCATCCGCGCCGGCAAGATGAAGCCGCTGGCCGTCTTCGACGTGAAGGCCAACGACAAGCTGCCCGAGGTCAAGCCGGTCACCGACTTCAACGCGGGCTACAACACCTACCTGCCCTGGGGCCCGTTCTTCGGCGTCTTCGTCGCCAAGGGCACGCCCGACGACGTGGTCGCCAAGCTGTCGGCCGCCTATGCCGAGGGCGCCAAGGCCCCCGACTTTGTCGAACTGATGGACAACCGCGGCTTCTCGATGCTCAGCATCTCGGGCGCCGAGGCCGAGGCCTTCCTCGCCAAGTGGCAGCAGGGCACCACCTGGCTGCTGCAGGACGCCGGTCTGACCAAGGCATCGCCCGAAGAGTTCGGCATCGCGCGTCCGAGCAAGTAATCGAGCAGGGCGGTCTCAACCGCCAACACGCAGAGGGCGCCGCACTTCACAGCACTGGAGTGCGGCGCTTTTCATTCCGGGGAACGGATCGGGGGGAGGATACCCTATGTCGAAGATCGAAACGGAACACCACGACGGCACGTCCGATGCGACGCCCGGCGGATACGAGGGCCAGCGGCGGCCCGGAGAACTGGTCTTCGGCGCGGCGATGCTGCTGGGAAGCCTCGGCCTCTTGTGGAACGCCTACGGCATCTCGGGTTTCGATGCCCTCTCGGCACCCGGCACGGTCCCGATGGCGACCACCTCCGTCATGGTCATCAGCGCGGCAATTGTCTTCCTGCGCGACATGCGCCTGCCCAGGGTCTCGGGCGAGACCGTCCTCAAGGACATTCTGCCCGGCGTGGTCGTCCTGGTGGCGCTGCTGCTCATCGCCTACGGCTTCCTGCTCCAACCGCTGGGCTTCCTGCCCACCTCGGCACTCTTCCTCGTGACCGCGATCAAGCTGCTTGGCGGGCGCAACTGGACATGGACCATCGCGGTCTCCTTCGTCAGCCTTCTCATCATCTGGATCGTGTTCCGGATCGTCTTCACCGTGCTGATGCCCGCCGGCATCGTGCCCGAGGCCGAGATGGTCCAGGTCCTGCGCAACCTCTTCAGCGGAGCGAAATGATGGACGCCATTCTTGCCTTCCTGACCGTCTTCACCCAGCCCGAGCTGCTGCTTCTAGTCGGTCTTGGCACCTTCGCAGGGGTCTACATCGGGGCGATCCCCGGCCTCTCGGTGACGATGGCGGTCTCGATCCTGATCTCCTTCACCTTCTCCTGGGATGTCTACCCGGCGATCTCGCTGATGATCGGCATCTACATGGGCGGGGTCTATGGCGGCTCGCGCACGGCGATCCTGCTCAACATCCCCGGTGCGCCCTCGGCGATCGCCACCGCGCTTGACGGCTACCCGATGGCGCAGCGGGGCGAGGCGGGCACGGCGATCGGCGTCACCACGGTGATGTCCTTCATCGGCGGCTTCATCGGCATCGCGGTGCTGGCCGTGGCGGCGCCCTTCGTGTCGGAGTTCGCGCTGAAGTTCCAGCCGCGCGACTACATGCTGCTGGCGGTGCTGGGCATCCTGCTGGTCGGCTCGCTCTCTTCGGGCAGCCTGGTCAAGGGCATCTTCGCCGGCGCGCTGGGCATCGCCATCGGCGCCGTCGGCCGCGACCCGCTGACCTTCACCGAGCGTTTCACCTTTGACCTGCAGATCATGCAGGGCGGGATCTCGTTCATCGCCGTGATGATCGGCATGTTCGGCGTCTCCGAGGCGCTGATGCAGCTGCACCACGTCGAGAAGGACGCCGTGCGCCAGAAGATCACCCGCATCGTCCCCTCGCTTGCCACGGTGAGGAAGCACCTGCCGCTGTCGCTGCAGACCTCGACCATCGGCGTCATCATCGGCGCGCTGCCGGGCACCGGCGGCGACATCGCGGCGCTGATGGCCTATGACCACGCCAAGCGCGTCACCAAGAAACCCGAGGTGCCTTTCGGCAAGGGCGCGATGGAGGGCCTCGTCGCCCCGGAAACCGCCAACAACGCCGCCGTCGGCGGGGCCTTCATCCCGATGATGACGCTGGGCATTCCGGGCGACGCGGTGACCGCCATCATGATCGGTGCGCTGTTCATCCACGGACTGAACCCCGGTCCGATGCTGATGATCGACAAGCCGGATATGTTCTGGTTCATCGTCGGCGCGCTGGTCATGGCGAACTTCTTCATGCTGTTCTTCGGACTGACCGGCATCAAGCTCTTCACCAAGATCGTCGAGATGCCGCGCTCGGTGCTGATCCCGCTCATCATGCTGCTCTCGATCGTCGGCGCCTATGCGGTCAACAACTCGATCAGCGATGTCTACTGGATGCTCGGTTTCGGCTTCTTCGGCTACTTCATGCGCCACTATGGCTATCCGCTGGGGCCGGTGATCCTGGGCGTGATCCTGTCCCGCCTGCTCGACGACAACTGGCGCCGGGCGATCATTTCCGAACGCGAGGACCTGGGCCGCTTCTTCTATGGCATCGTCACCAGTCCGCTCTCGCTGGTGCTGTTCATCGCCGTGATCCTGATCTTCGTCTCGCAGACGCCCCTGTGGCGGCGCGGCAAGGAGAAACTGTTTGGCACGCAGGTCGAGGAGGCCCGGCAATGACCGCTGCGAAGACCCTGAAACTCGGCCTTATCGGCGATAATATCGCGCGTTCGCGCTCGCCTCTGCTGCACCGGCTCGCCGGGCAGCAGAACGGGATCGAGGTGACCTATGACCGGCTGGTGCCCCGCGATCTGGGCCGCAGCTTCGACGAGGTCTTCGCCGATTGCACCGCGCAGGGCTTTCGCGGCATCAACGTGACCTATCCCTACAAGGAGATCGCGGCGGGCAAGGTGCAGGTCGACGACCCGCTGGTGCGGGCCGTCGGCGCGGTGAACACCGTGATCTTCGGCGAGGGGACGCCCAAGGGCTTCAACACTGACCACTCGGGCTTCATGGCCGCCTATCGCAATGTCCGGGGCGACCGCCCGACCGGCACCGTTCTGATGATCGGCACCGGCGGGGTAGGCCGGGCGGTGGCCTTCGGCCTCGCCGGGCTCGGCACCCGCAGCCTGCGGCTGGTCGACCGTGACCCGGCCAAGGCCGAGGCCCTGGCCGATGCGCTGCGTTCCGTGGTGCCGGACATGGACATCAGCATCTGGATCGACGCCGAAAGCGCCGCCAAGGGCGCGACCGGTCTCATCAATTGCACGCCCGTCGGCATGGTCGGCTACGAGGGTACGCCCCTGCCGGCCTCGGCGATGCCGGGCGCGGAATGGGCATTTGACGCCGTCTATACCCCGACCGACACCCAATTCCTGACCGACGCCGAGGCGGCGGGCCTCTCGGTGATCTCGGGCTGGGAGCTGTTCTTCTTCCAGGGCGTGCATGCCTGGTCGCTGTTCTCGGGCCTCGGCCTTGACGAGGCCGGCCTGCGCACCAGCTTGCTCAGCATCGGAGAGGCCGCATGAAGACCGCCATCGCCACCGTCTCGATCTCGGGCACCCTGTCGGAAAAGCTCGACGCCATCTCGGCCGCCGGCTTCGACGGAATCGAGATCTTCGAGCAGGACTTCATCACCGACGAGGGCAGCGCCCGCGACGTGGGCCAGCGCATTCGCGACAAGGGGCTGGAGATCAGCCTGTTCCAGCCCTTCCGCGACTTCGAGGGCCTGCCGGGCGAATTGCGCGTCAAGGCCTTCGACCGGGCCGAGCGCAAGTTCGACCTGATGCAGGAACTCGGAGCCGATCTGATCCTGATCTGTTCGTCAGTTCATCCCAAGGCGATGGGCGGGATCGACCGTGCGGCGGACGACCTGCGCGAACTCGGTGAACGGGCGGCGAAACGGGGGCTGCGCATCGGCTACGAGGCGCTGGCCTGGGGCCGCTACGTCAACGATCACCGCGACGCCTGGGAGATCGTCCGGCGCGCCGATCACCCGAATGTCGGTGTCATCCTCGACAGCTTCCACACGCTGGGCCGCGGCCTTGACCCGGAAACCATCCGGCGTATTCCCGGCGACCGGATCTTCTTTGTCCAGCTTGCCGATGCGCCGCTGATCCCGATGGACCTGCTCTATTGGTCGCGCCACTTCCGCAACATGCCGGGCGAGGGCGATCTGCCGGTGACCGACTTCATGCGCGCCGTGCTGGCGGCGGGCTACAAGGGGCCGGTCAGCCTCGAGATCTTCAACGACCAGTTCCGCGGCGGCAGCCCGAAGACCGTCGCACTCGACGGCTACCGCTCGCTCGTCACCCTGATGGACGACGTCCGCCGCGCCGAGCCCGAGCTCGAGATCGACCTGACTGCCATCCCTCCGCGCCAGCCGGTGCAGGGCACCGCCTTCATCGAATTCGCCACGCAGGGGCAGGAGGGCCAGAAGCTGCGCGCCCAGCTCCGGGCGCTGGGCTTTTCGGAAACCGGCCGGCATGTCGGCAAGGCGATCGAGCTGTGGCAGCAGGGCGACATCCGCATCGTGGTAAACGAACAGCGCGGCGACTTTGCCGCCTCGGCCTATAATGCGCATGGCACCTCGGTCTGCGACATCGGCCTGCATGTGCCCTCGTCCGCCGACACGCTGGCCCGCGCCTCGGCGCTGGGGTCAAAGCAGTTCTCGCAGCCGCCCTCGGTGGGCCAGCTCGACATTCCGGCGATCCGGGGACTGGGCGGCAGCGTGCTGCACTTCCTCGACGACAGCCACGCCGGGGTCTGGGAGGCCGAATTCGGCACCTCGCGCGCCGGTCCGCCGGGCGTCGGCCTGCTGGCAGTCGACCATCTCGCGCAGACCATGACCTATGACGAGATGCTCAGCTGGTCGCTGTTCTACAGCTCGCTCTTCAACATGGAGAAGGCCCCGATGGTCGACGTGATCGACCCCGACGGGCTGGTCCGCTCGCAGGCGCTGACCACGCCGGGCGGCGAGATGCGGATCACCCTGAACGGCGCCGAGACGCACCGCACCTTCGCGGGCGCCTTCCTCGCCGAGAGCTTCGGCGCGCCGGTGCAGCACATCGCGCTGACCACCGACGACATCTTCGCCACCGCCGAGGCCCTGGCCGAACGCGGCTTCGAGGCGCTGCCGATCCCGTCGAACTACTACGACGACCTGGCCAGTCGGCTCGACATCGCCCCGGACGACCTCGCGCGGATGAAGCGGTGGAACATCCTGCACGACCGCGACGACCACGGCAGCTTCCACCAGATCTATGGCCGGGCCTCGGCCAGCGGGTTCTTCTTCGAGATCGTCGAGCGCAAAGGCTACCAGGGCTATGGCGCGCCCAACGCCCCGTTCCGCATCGCGGCGCAGAAGCGGCTGGCGCGGCCCAAGGGGATGCCCTCGCACTGAAGGCAGCCCGGTGGCCCGCGGTCAGAAGGGCGCGCGCTCGAGCCGGTAGCCGGTGCGCGCCAGCAGGTTCAGCACGCCCTCGCGCCCCGGTAGATGCGCGGCGCCGACCGCCACCACGAGCAGGTCGCCCGGCGTGCCGATGATGCGCGGCGCCCAGGCCCGGTTGCGCATGTCCAGAATGTCGGCGGTATAGTTCTTCCACAGCCGCTGCCGCTCGCGCGGACCGCCGGGCCCGTTGGCCAGGAACTGCCATTTCTCCAGGACCATCCCCGAGCCCATCTTCTCCTCGAAATAGGCCTCGCGCAGGGTGACATAGGTATGGTCGTTGCCGGTGGCCGAGGCGAGGTCGTATTCCAGCAGCCGGGCCTGGTCGGCCAGCGACCCGCGCGACAGAGCCGCGATGGCGGTGGCGACGGTTTCAAGCGATCCCATCGGCACCCCGGCCCGCGCGGCCACCTGTTCGATCCGCTCGTCGAGACCGTTCTGCGGCCGGAATCCGCGGGGCCCGCAGAAGGACTCGGCCAGCATGATCGACAGGAACCAGGGTTGAATGCGCTCTGCCCGCCGCGGGTCCAACCCGATCTGCAGCGCCGCGCGTGACAGCCGTTCCCAGCCTGTCTGCGACATTACCTCCGACAGGCCCGGCCCCTTGCGGATCACGAAGAGGTCGATGTTCTTCTCAGGCGTTTCCCAGAACTTGCGCCCCTCGGGGCCGGTCACTTCCAGCAATACGGCGTCGGCGGCGCGGATAACCGGGGAGAGGCGGCGCATCACCCCGTTCAGGCGCGGGTCGTTGACATGCATCGTCCCGACGATGTGGATGGTCCGCGCGCCTTTGCGGGCGATCCAGTGATTGCCTTCGGCATAGGGCATCTGCTTCAGCTCGCGCGCCAGCGCGGCGCTCTGGCTCGCATCGAGATGGTCGCGCAGGTCCACACCCTGGCAGCGCGCCTGTGCCTGGACGGCCAGCAGGCTGATCAGCAGGGCGGCGAGAAGTCGGATCATGGGGCGTGTCCTGCTGGGGCGGTGGTCGGAAGGCTACAGGCTGCACCCGAGCGCCACAAGGCGGCACGGGCGCACTGGCGAGGACGTGACCGCTTTGCTATCGAACCGGGCATGCAGATCACTTCGGAACGCGCACTCTATGCCCCGGTCAAGGCGCTGTTCGAGCGCCAGGGCTATACCGTCAAGGGCGAAGTCGGGGCCGCCGACGTGGTGGCGCGCCGTGGCGACGAGCCGGTGGTGATCGTCGAGCTCAAGCTGCGCTTCTCGCTCTCGCTGTTCCACCAGGCAATCACCCGGCTGTCGCTGAGCGACCTTGTCTATATCGCGGTGCCGCGCCCGAGTGGGCGCTTGGCCCGGCGGACGCTGAAGGACAACCTCGCGCTGTGCCGCCGGCTGGGGCTGGGGCTGATCTGCGTCGACGCGCGGGCGCGGGCCGAGGTGTTGTGCGACCCCGGCCCCTATGCGCCGCGCAAGTCGAAGCTGCGGCAGGCGCGGCTGCTGCGCGAATTCGACCGCCTGCGCGGCGATCCGAACGATGGCGGGGCGACGCGGCACGGCATTGTCACCGGCTATCGCCAGGACGCGCTGGCCTGCGCGCTGCACCTGGCCGAGCATGGCGCGGTCAAGGGCGCGGTGGTGGCGCAGGCCACGGGGGTGAAGGCGGCGACGCGGATCATGGCCGACAACCACTATGGCTGGTTCGAGCGGGTCTCGGTCGGGATCTACGCGCTGACCGAAGGGGGGCGGCGGGGCCTTGCCGACTGGTCGGAGAGCCTGCCGGAAGGCTGATCGCGCGGGAACGTCGCGGCGCTGTCGCGGGTTCTGCCCCTGACCACTACGCCGAAAAGGAGCGATCATGAAATTCCCCCTGCTGGCCGGCCTCGCGCTTGCAACCCTCGCCGCATGCGACATGGAGAGGCCCGACGTCGAGACAATCCCCGAGGTGATGCAGGGCCGATGGGGCCTTGTTGCCGCCGATTGCGACCCGGCGCGCGACGATGCCAAGGGCCTGATGGAGGTGGCCGCGACCTCGCTGCGCTTCTATGAAACCCGCGCCACGCTTGCCGGGGTGCAGATGCGCGATGCCACCCGCATCACCGCCGACTTCGCCTTCACCGGCGAAGGGCAGAGCTGGACCCGGCGCATTTCCCTCGCGGCGGTCGAAGGCGGCCTTGCGCTGCGGCGCGACGACGCCGGAAACGGACCCGAGGCGCTGCATGTGACCTATCGGAGATGTCCCTGATCGCGAAGGGGCGGGTTGAAACAGGCCTGCGCGATACCTAGCTGTGACAGGTGGTCCGGATGTCTGCACAGCCCCCGATGCAGACCGCTACGCAGCCCCTGGCCGGCATCAAAAATCTCACCAAAATCTGTTGACTCCTGCACTTGCTGTTCCTAACTAGGCGCCGTTAGCACTCACTTGCCTTGAGTGCTAATCGCCCCCGAGTGGGGCGAGCGAATTACTAATGCTGAGCGTTGAGGAGCTGCTAAGATGGCATTCACCCCACTTCATGACCGCGTACTGGTACGTCGCGTTCAGAGCGACGAAAAGACCAAGGGCGGCCTGATCATCCCCGACAGCGCCAAGGAAAAGCCCTCGGAAGGCGAAGTTGTCGCCTGCGGCGAAGGCGCCCGCAAGGACTCGGGCGAGCTGATCGCGATGGCTGTTAAGGCCGGCGACCGTATCCTGTTCGGCAAATGGTCGGGCACCGAGGTCACGATCGACGGCGAAGAGCTGCTGATCATGAAGGAAAGCGACATCATGGGGAAAATGTCCTGAGGCCTTTCGCCCGGACTTTACCCTGATCTCACACGATATTCCCCAGAGGAGATACCAACATGGCTGCTAAGGACGTCAAGTTCGATACCGATGCCCGCAACCGGATGCTGCGCGGCGTCAACATTCTCGCCGATGCGGTGAAAGTGACCCTCGGCCCGAAAGGCCGCAACGTTGTGCTCGACAAATCCTTCGGCGCACCCCGCATCACCAAGGACGGTGTGTCGGTTGCCAAGGAAATCGAACTGGAAGACAAGTTCGAGAACATGGGCGCGCAGATGGTGAAGGAAGTTGCTTCCCGCACCAACGACGAAGCCGGCGACGGTACCACCACCGCCACCGTGCTGGCCCAGGCCATCGTCAAGGAAGGCATGAAGTCGGTCGCAGCGGGCATGAACCCGATGGACCTCAAGCGCGGCATCGACCTCGCCACCGCCACCGTCGTCGAAGCCATCAAGGCCGCCGCACGTGACGTGACCGACAGCGACGAAGTCGCTCAGGTCGGCACCATCTCGGCCAACGGCGAAGCCCAGATCGGCCGCTTCATCGCAGACGCGATGCAGAAAGTCGGCAACGAAGGTGTCATCACCGTCGAAGAGAACAAGGGCCTCGACACCGAAGTCGAAGTCGTCGAAGGCATGCAGTTCGACCGCGGCTACCTGTCGCCCTACTTCGTGACCAACGCCGACAAGATGACCGCCGAGCTGGAAGACTGCCTGATCCTGCTGCACGAGAAGAAACTGTCGTCGCTGCAGCCGATGGTCCCGCTGCTCGAGCAGGTCATCCAGTCGCAGAAGCCGCTGCTGATCATCGCCGAGGACGTCGAGGGCGAAGCCCTGGCAACCCTCGTGGTCAACAAGCTGCGTGGCGGCCTCAAGATCGCTGCCGTCAAGGCTCCGGGCTTCGGCGACCGCCGCAAGGCCATGCTGCAGGACATCGCGATCCTGACCGGCGGCCAGGTGATCTCGGAAGACCTCGGCATGAAGCTCGAGAATGTCGGTATGGACATGCTCGGCCGCGCCAAGAAGGTGTCGATCAACAAGGACAACACCACCATCGTCGACGGTGCTGGTGAAAAGGCCGAGATCGAAGCCCGCGTCAGCCAGATCCGTGGCCAGATCGAGGAAACCTCCTCGGACTACGACCGCGAGAAGCTGCAGGAACGTGTTGCCAAGCTGGCCGGCGGCGTTGCCGTCATCCGCGTCGGCGGCATGACCGAAGTCGAAGTGAAAGAGCGCAAGGACCGCGTCGATGACGCCCTGAACGCGACCCGCGCTGCCGTTCAGGAAGGCATCGTGGTCGGCGGCGGCGTCGCCCTCGTGCAGGCCGCCAAGAAGCTCGCAGACGTCAAGGGCGACAACAACGACCAGAACGTCGGTGTGTCGATCGTCCGTCGCGCTCTGGAAGCTCCGCTGCGCCAGATCGCCGAGAATGCCGGCGTCGACGGTTCGGTGGTTGCCGGCAAGGTCCGCGAAAGCAACGACGTCAAGTTCGGCTTCAACGCCCAGACCGAAGAATATGGCGACATGTTCAAGTTCGGCGTGATCGACCCGGCCAAGGTCGTGCGCACCGCGCTGCAGGACGCTGCCTCGATCGCCGGTCTGCTCATCACCACCGAAGCCATGGTCGCTGACAAGCCGGCCAAAGAAGGCGCCGGTGCCGGTGGCGGCATGCCCGACATGGGCGGCATGGGCGGCATGATGTAAGCATCGCGCCCTCCGGCTTGCCGGATCGGAACGAAGAAGGGGCCGCATCGCGCGGCCCCTTTGCTTTAGTGGCGGCATCACCGTTGCGGTAGGGCGGGGTTCACCCCGCCGCGCCCCAAGGGTCAGACGCTCATCGCCGCCGCGACCGCGCGCTTCCAGCGGGCATAGCGCGCCTCGCGGGTCGCCGTTTCCATCAGCGGCTCGAACCGCCGCTCCAGCGCCCAGGTGGCGGCAAAGCCTTCGCGGTCGGGGTATACACCCGCCTGCATCCCCGCCAGCCAGGCCGCGCCAAGCGCGGTGGTCTCCTGCATCACCGGCCGGTCCACGGCGGCGCCCAGCAGGTCGGACAGGCTCTGCATCGTCCAGTTGCTCGCACTCATCCCGCCGTCCACCCGCAGGATCGTCTCGCCCTCGGCACCCCAGTCGGCGCGCATCGCCTCGACCAGGTCGCGGGTCTGGAAGGCGACACTCTCCAGCGCCGCCCGCGCGATCTCGGCCGCGCCGGTGTTGCGGGTCAGCCCGAACATCGCGCCCCGGCAGTCCGGGTCCCAGTAGGGCGCGCCAAGGCCAGTGAAGGCAGGCACGATCACCACGTCCTGTGCCGGGTCGGCCTGCCGCGCCAGCGGGCCCGACTGGTCGGCGCGTTCGATCAGCTTCAGCCCGTCGCGCAGCCATTGCACCACCGCGCCCGCGATGAAGATCGACCCTTCCAGCGCATAGGCCCGCTTGCCATCGAGCTGGTAGGCCACCGTGGTCAGCATCCGGTTCCTCGAGGCCACCGGGCTGTCACCGGTGTTCAGTAGCGCGAAACAGCCGGTGCCATAGGTCGATTTCATCATCCCCGGCGCAAAGCAGGCCTGGCCGATGGTCGCCGCCTGCTGGTCGCCCGCCACGCCGAGGATCGGGATCGAGCCGCCGAACAGGGTCGTCTCGCCGAAGTCGGCCGCGCAGTCGCGCACCTCGGGAAGCATCGCGGGCGGCACGTCGAGCAGGGCGCACATCTGG
Organism: Seohaeicola zhoushanensis; assembly: GCF_014656415.1. Taxonomy (GTDB): domain Bacteria; phylum Pseudomonadota; class Alphaproteobacteria; order Rhodobacterales; family Rhodobacteraceae; genus Seohaeicola_A; species Seohaeicola_A zhoushanensis. The sequence continues at coordinate 122,264 of NZ_BNCJ01000002.1, forward strand.
GCGCTCCATTCGCCCTTCTCGATGTCGAAGAGCAGGGTGCGCGCGGCATTGGTGGCGTCGGTGGCATGGACGCGCCCGCCGGTCAACCGCCAGATCAGGAAGCTGTCGACGGTGCCGAACAGCAGCTCGCCCGCCTCGGCTCGGGCCCGCGCGCCGGGCACCGTGTCGAGGATCCACTTCACCTTGGTGCCCGAGAAATAGGGGTCGAGCAGCAGCCCCGTCACCGAGGCCACCGCCGGTTCGTGCCCCGCGGCCTTGAGATCGGCGCAGATCGCGGCGGTGCGGCGGTCCTGCCAGACGATGGCGTTATGGATCGCGCGCCCGGTGGTGCGATCCCAGACCACGGTGGTCTCGCGCTGGTTGGTGATGCCGATGGCGGCCACGTCTGCGGCCATCAGCCCGCCCTTTTCCAGCGCTTGCCGGCAGACCGCCACCGTGGTGTCCCAGATGTCCTCGGGGTCGTGTTCGACCCAGCCGGCCTGCGGGAAATGCTGCGGAAATTCGGTCTGCGCCATGTGCACGGCGCGCATGGATCCGTCGAACAGGATCGCGCGTGACGAGGTGGTCCCCTGGTCGATGGCCAGAATATGGGTCATGCCGCCTGTCTCCTCGCTGCGCGTTCTCCCTGGCCGACGTTATCCCTGTCCGGGCGCGCTCTGCCAAGCCCTTCCGCGTCCGCATTAATCGCTTGTATCGCAACCGTTATCGGCCAAGACTGCCAGCCATGGCGCCGGAAACAGGCGCGAATCCGCACTCAAGGGGAGCAATCCGATGACACGTTTTGCCAAGCTGGCCATGGCCAGCGTGATGGCCATCACCGCGGGGCTCGGCGCTGCGCAGGCGCAGACCGCGATCACCGTGGCGATGCAGCTGGAACCGCCGCACCTCGACCCGACCAGCGCCGCGGCGCAGGCGATCGACTCGGTGCTCTATACCAATGTCTTCGAGGGTCTGACCAAGTTCCAGGGCGATGGCTCGATCGTGCCGGGCCTGGCGGAAAGCTGGGAGATTTCGGATGACGGCCTGGTCTATACCTTCCACCTGCATTCCGGCGTGAAGTTCCACGACGGCACCACGATGGATGGCGAGGACGTGAAGTTCAGCCTCGACCGTGCCCGCGCCGAGGACAGCACCAACGCGCAGAAGGCGCTCTTCGCCGCGATCAGCGATGTCACGGTGGTCGACCCGCTGACCGTCAAGGTCACGCTGAAAGAGCCGAATGGCCTGTTCCTCTTCAACATGGCCTGGGGCGACGCGGTGATCGTCGCGCCCGAGAGCATCGAGAACATCAAGTCGAACCCGGTCGGCACCGGCGCCTTCAAGTTCGTGAACTGGACCCAAGGCGACAAGATCGAGCTGGCGCGCAACCCCGACTACTGGGGCCCGGCACCGGCGCTTGAGAACGCGACCTTCAAGTTCATCTCCGACCCCACCGCCGCCTTCGCCGCGGTGATGGCCGAGGACGTCGACGTCTTCTCCGGCTTCCCGGCGCCGGAGAACCTGCCGCAGTTCGAGGCGGATCCGCGGTTCCAGGTGCTGGTCGGCTCGACCGAGGGCGAGACAATCTTGGCGATGAACAACAAGCGCCCGCCCTTCGACAACGTGAAGGTGCGCGAGGCGGTGGCCCATGCGATCGACCGGCAAGCGATCATCGACGGGGCGATGTATGGCTATGGCACGCCGATCGGCACCCATTTCGCGCCGCACAACCCGGACTATGTCGACCTGACCGCGCTGTCGAACTACGACCCGGAGAAGTCGAAGGCGCTGCTGGCCGAGGCCGGAATGGCCGATGGCTTCTCGACCACGCTGCACCTGCCGCCGCCCTCCTACGCGCGGCGCGGGGGCGAGATCATCGCGGCGCAGCTGGCGGCGGTCGGGATCAAGGCCGAGATCGTCAACGTGGAATGGGCGCAGTGGCTGGAGACGGTGTTCCGGGGCAAGGACTTCGGCCTGACCATCGTCAGCCATACCGAGCCGATGGACATCGGGATCTATGCCCGGCCCGATTACTACTTCCAGTATGACAACAAGGCCTTCCAGGACCTGATGGCCGAGCTGAACCGCACCACCGATCCGGCGAAGCGGAGCGAGATGCTGAAGCAGGCGCAGGAGATCATCGCGAAGGACTACGTGAACGGCTACCTGTTCCAGCTGGCCATGCTCTCGGTCGCCAAGGCCGGGATCGAGGGCCTCTGGGTCAACGCCCCGACGGCGGCGGTGGACCTGACCGTGGTGAAATGGGCGAAGTGATCGCCGTTCAGACGCAGGGGAAGGGGCCGGTTTCCGGCCCCTTTTTCGTCTCCGGAAGGGGCGTCCCAGCTGGGACGCCATTTAACCTGTTGTAATTGAATTTAAATTTCCAGGTGACTGTTGACGCCTGCCTGACGGAGCGCCTTGGGGTGGGCATCGGGGCCATTGGGGCGCTGCCCCCGCCGCGCCTGCGGCGCGCCTCCCCCGGAGGTACTTTTGAAGAAGAGAAGCGGGGGGCGGGGCGCGCTGCGGGTGGGGGAGGGGCTACAGTCGATGATCTCGGCGCCTTCGGCGATCTTGCAGGCGAGGCCTTCGCGCATCTCGCGCAGCTGATCGGGGGCGTGCCCGGCCCAGCCGGTCACCTCGGCGATGATGCGCAGCGGGGCGCGCGAGCGGAAGGAGAGGGTGGGGTTGCCGGGGAACTTCCTGTCGGTGAGGTTGGGGTCATCCTCGACCGGGCCGGTCGGTTCGACCACGTAGATGCGCCCCGGACCGTCGCCGCGCGCGAGTTCGGCGCCCCAGATGGCGGCGTCGAGGGTGGCGGTGAAATAGACCCAGGACAGCGGGTCGCCTTCGGAGAAGGCGGAGGGGTGGCCGACGACCATCTCGTCGCCGGGCTGCAGGGCGGCCTTGGTTCCGTGGAAGAAGGATTGGCAGAAGCGACTGGCGCGGGCTGGAGTGGTTGGGGCTGGCATGAAGGCTCCGGTGATTCAGATGGTGCCTGTGGCGGGCCGCCGGTGATGGGCATGGCGGGGCTGTCGGCCGCGGCAGGATATGGCGCGGGCCCCTGGCCGGGCAAAGGGGGAGGCGCGGGGGCGGCGGCGCCTTGCTGCCGTTGGGGCAGGTCGGCGCGGGCGGGTCATGGCCGAGCGGGGAAAAATCGTGGCAAGTCGGTCGATTCCCGGTTCACGAGGTCTTGAAGGTGAGCGCGTCTTCCCCAAATTGAAGGCAAGGCCTCATCCCTGACGCGCTGCCTGGCGGGCGTCGAATTCCAGAGGCGCTGATAAAGGAGATAGGCATGGACTTGAGCAAGTTCACCGAGCGGGCACGGGGATTCGTGCAGGCCGCCCAGACGATCGCGATGCGCGAAGGCCACCAGCGGCTGACGCCCGAGCACCTTCTGAAAGCATTGATGGACGACGAGCAGGGGCTGGCGAGCAATCTCATCACCCGTGCAGGCGGCGTGCCGTCGCGCGTTGTTGACGCGCTGACGCTGGCCATTGGCAAGATGCCCAAGGTTTCGGGCGATTCCGGGCAGGTCTATCTCGACTCGGTGACCGGCAAGGTGCTGGCCGAGGCAGAGGCGATTGCCAAGAAGGCGGGCGACAGCTTTGTCCCGGTCGAGCGGGTGCTGATGGCGCTCTGCATGGTGAAATCGGGCGCCAAGGACGCGCTGGATGCCGGTGCGGTCAATGCGCAGAAGCTGAACGCCGCGATCAACGACATCCGCAAGGGGCGCACCGCCGACTCGGCCACCGCCGAGGAGGGCTACGACGCGTTGAAGAAATACGCCCGCGACCTCACAGAGGCCGCCGAGCAGGGCAAGATCGACCCGATCATCGGCCGCGACGAGGAGATCCGTCGCGCCATGCAGGTGCTGAGCCGCCGCACCAAGAACAACCCGGTGCTGATCGGCGAGCCCGGCGTCGGCAAGACCGCCATCGCCGAGGGCCTGGCGCTGCGCATCGTCAATGGCGACGTGCCGGAGAGCCTGAAGAACAAGAAGCTGTTGGCGCTCGACATGGGCGCGCTGATCGCCGGCGCGAAGTATCGCGGCGAGTTCGAGGAGCGCCTCAAGGCGGTGCTGAACGAGGTCACCTCGGCGGCGGGCGAGATCATCCTCTTCATCGACGAGATGCACACGCTGGTCGGCGCGGGCAAGTCGGATGGCGCGATGGATGCGGCCAACCTCATCAAGCCGGCGCTGGCGCGGGGCGAGCTGCACTGCGTGGGCGCGACCACGCTCGACGAATACCGCAAGTATGTCGAGAAGGACGCGGCCCTGGCGCGGCGGTTCCAGCCGGTCATGGTGGATGAGCCGACGGTGGAGGACACCATCAGCATCCTGCGCGGGATCAAGGAGAAATACGAACTGCACCACGGCGTGCGCATCTCGGACTCGGCGCTGGTGGCGGCGGCGACGCTGTCGCATCGCTACATCACCGACCGCTTCCTGCCCGACAAGGCCATCGACCTGATGGACGAGGCGGCGAGCCGTCTGCGGATGGAGGTGGATTCCAAGCCCGAGGAGCTGGACCAGCTCGACCGGCAGATCCTGCAGATGCAGATCGAGGTCGAGGCGCTGAAGCTCGAGGATGACAAGGCGTCGAAGGACCGACTTGAGAAGCTGGAAGTCGATCTGGCGAACCTGCAGGAGCAGAGCGCCGAGATGACCGCCAAGTGGCAGGCCGAGCGTGACAAGCTGGCCGGCGCCCGCGACATCAAGGAGGCGCTGGACAAGGCGCGCGCCGAGCTGGAGCACGCCAAGCGCGAGGGCAACTTCGCCAAGGCGGGCGAGCTGCAATACGGCCGGATTCCCGAGCTGGAGAAGAAGCTCGAGACCGCCGAGCAGGGCGATGGCGACAAGATGGTCGAGGAAGCCGTGCGGCCCGAACAGATCGCCGCCGTGGTGGAGCGCTGGACCGGCATTCCGACCAGCAAGATGCTGGAGGGCGAGCGCGAGAAGCTGCTGCGCATGGAGGATGACCTGCATCGCCGGGTGATCGGCCAGAACGCGGCGGTGACTGCCGTTGCCAATGCGGTGCGCCGGGCGCGGGCCGGGCTGAACGACGAGAACCGGCCGCTCGGCTCGTTCCTCTTCCTCGGGCCGACCGGCGTGGGCAAGACCGAGTTGACCAAGGCGGTGGCCGAGTTCCTGTTCGACGACGAGAACGCCATGGTGCGGATCGACATGTCGGAGTTTATGGAGAAGCATTCGGTCGCCCGGCTGATCGGCGCGCCTCCGGGCTATGTCGGCTATGACGAGGGCGGCGTGCTGACCGAGGCGGTGCGGCGCAGGCCCTACCAGGTCGTGCTGTTCGACGAGGTCGAGAAGGCGCATCCGGACGTGTTCAACGTGCTGCTGCAGGTGCTGGACGACGGGGTGCTGACCGATGGCCAGGGCCACCGGGTCGACTTCAAGCAGACGCTGATCGTGCTGACGTCGAACCTGGGCGCGCAGGCGCTGAGCCAGCTGCCGGACGGGGCCGATGCCTCGGACGCCAAGCGTGACGTGATGGACGCGGTGCGGGCGCATTTCCGCCCCGAGTTCCTGAACCGCCTGGACGAGACGATCATCTTCGATCGCTTGCAGCGGCGCGACATGGATGCGATCGTCGAGATCCAGCTGAAGCGGCTGATGAAGCGGCTGGCGGGGCGGAAGATCACTCTCGACCTCGACCAGGCGGCGAAGAGCTGGCTGGCGGACGAGGGGTACGACCCGGTGTTCGGGGCGCGGCCGCTCAAGCGGGTGATCCAGCGCGCGCTGCAGAACCCGCTGGCCGAGATGCTGCTGGCCGGGGACATCCTCGACGGGACGGCGGTGCCGGTCACGGCCGGGGCCGACGGGCTGCTGATCGGCGATCGGGTGGCGGCCTCGAACCGCCCGCCGCCGCAGGACGCCGTGGTGCATTGATCGGAAAGGCCCCGCTTCGGCGGGGCCTTTTTCCTTTGGCCGGAGCCCCGCTGTACACGGGTTGACGGGGGCGGGCGCGCGGGAGTAAAGCACATCCACCACGTGGCGATTTGTTACCGGATTGCGGGCCACGCTAAACAACCGCTAAAAGGTCAGGATGAAAGGCCCCTTTCGCTTGACCGCGTCTGGGGCTTTTTCATTGTGCCCGCATGTGGGTCGGGCCGGAAGGATCGGATATGACTGACAAGTTGAGCAAGCGCACGAAGGCCGTGCACGCAGGCACCCGCCGCAGCCAGTATGGCGAGCTGAGCGAGGCCATCTTCCTCACCCAGGGCTTCGCCTATGACAGCGCCGAGCAGGCCGAGGCGCGGTTCATCAAGGCGGGGGATGACGAGTTCATCTATGCCCGCTACGGCAACCCGACGGTGCGGATGTTCGAGGAGCGCATCGCGGCGCTCGAGGGCACCGAGGACGCCTTCGCCACCGCCAGCGGCATGGCGGCGGTGAGCGGCACGCTGACCTCGATGCTGCGGGCGGGCGATCACGTGGTCTCCTCGCGCGCGCTGTTCGGGTCGTGCATCTATGTGCTGGAAGAGGTGCTGGGGCGCTATGGCGTCGAGGTGACCTTCGTCGACGGCACCGATCTCGACCAGTGGCGCGCGGCGGTGCGGCCGGGCACCAAGGCGGTGTTCTTCGAGTCGGTGTCGAACCCGACGCTGGAGATGATCGACATTGCCGCCGTGGCCGAGATCGCCCATGCGCAGGGCGCGCTGGTCATCGTCGACAACGTCTTTGCCACGCCGGTCTTCTCGGATGCGGTGGCGCAGGGGGCCGACGTGGTGGTCTATTCCGCGACAAAGCATATCGACGGCCAGGGCCGGGTGCTGGGCGGCGTGATCCTCGGCACGCGCGAGTTCATCCGCAAGACGGTCGAGCCCTACATGAAGCATACCGGCGGGTCGATGTCGCCGTTCAGCGCCTGGGTGCTGCTGAAGGGGCTGGAGACGATGAGCCTGCGGGTCAACGCGCAGGCGGCCACGGCGCAGAAGCTGGCCGAGGCGCTGGAAGGCCATGCGGCGCTGGAGCGGGTGATCTATCCGGGCCTCGCCGCGCATCCGCAGCATGAGCTCTGCAGGCGGCAGATGGGGCAGGGCGGCACGGTCATCGCCTTTGACATCAAGGGCGGGCAGGCGGCGGCATTTGCCTTCCTCAACGCGCTCGAGGTGGTGCTGATCTCGAACAACCTGGGCGACGCCAAGTCGATCATCACCCATCCCGCGACCACGACCCACCAGCGGCTGCCGGAGGATCAGAAGGTGACGCTGGGTATCACGCCGGGGCTGGTGCGGATGTCGGTGGGGATTGAGGATACCGATGACCTCATCGCCGACGTGCTGCAGGCGCTGGCGAAGGTTCCGGCCTGACGGATTACGCCCGGCGCCTTGGCACGCCGGGCGCGGGGCCTTAACCCCAGAGGCCCGCTTCGGGCGGGTGCGCGCCCCGGGCGTCGTAGAACAGCGGCACCTCGCGGTCCTCGGCAAGCAGCAGCGGCGCGTCGAGGTCGACGACCTCGGCGCCTTGAGCGACCAGCACCGCCGGGGCCATCGCCAGCGACGAGCCCATCATGCAGCCGACCATCACCTTGTAGCCCTGTGCCCGCGCAGCGTCGCGCAGCGCCAGCGCCTCGGTCAGGCCGCCGGTCTTGTCGAGCTTGATGTTCACCACGTCGTAGCGCCCCTTGAGCTTGGGCAGAGAGGCGCGGGTGTGGCAGCTTTCATCGGCGCAGACCGGCAGCGGCCGGGCGATACCGTCGAGGCCGGCGTCATCGGCGGCGGGCAGCGGCTGTTCCACCAGCTCGACGCCGAGGCCGGGCAGGACGGCGGCCATTTCCATGTAGGTGGCGACGGTCCAGCCCTCGTTGGCGTCGATCACGATGCGGGCATGGGGCGCGCCTTGGCGCACGGCGTGGATGCGCTCCACGTCGCCTTCGCCGCCCAGCTTGACCTTGAGCGTGCCATAACGCGCCGCCGCCTCGGCCGCCTTGGCGCGCATCTCGTCGGGCGAGCCGAGCGAGAGCGTGTAGACGGTTTCAACCGGCTTCGGCTCGGCCAGGCCGGCGAGTTGCCAGACCCGCTTGCCGGTGGCCTTGGCCTCCCAGTCCCAGAGCGCGCAGTCGACCGCGTTGCGCGCCGCGCCGGCGCGCATGGCACTCAGCAGGCCCTGGCGGTCGAGCCCGGCCTGGAGCTGCGGCATGATCGCGCGCACTTCCTCGGCGGAACTGGTGAGGGTCTCGTCATAGCGCGGGTAGGGCGTGCATTCGCCGCGCCCGAGGATGCCATCCTTTTCGATGGTGACGGTGAGCACCCAGGCCTCGGTGCGCACCCAGGGCGCGGCCTTGCCGCGCCCCGAGATGACGAAACTGCCGGCGATGCGAAAGCTTTCCTCGGCGGTCGTGATCTTCATATCGCGTCCAGCGCCTCGGCCAGGCGGTCGGCGCCCTGGCGGAACGGGTCGACGGCGGGCAGGCCCATGCGCTTCTCGACGGCTTCGAGGTAGCTCAGCGCCTCGTCCTCGCTCATGTGCTGGGTGTTGATCGAGATGCCGGTGACCTGGCATTTCGGATTGGCGACGCGGGCCAGCGGCAGCGCGGTGTCGCGCACCATTTCCAGCGTCGGCAGCTGGTAGCCGGGCAGGCCGCGCATATGGGCGCGCGAGGGCTCGTGGCAGATCACCAGCGCGTCGGGCTGGCCGCCGTGGATCAGCGCAAGCGTCACACCCGAGTAGGAGACGTGGTAGAGGCTGCCCTGGCCTTCGATCATGTCCCAGTGATCCTCGTCGTTGTCCGGCGTCAGGTATTCGATCGCGCCGGCCATGAAGTCTGCGATGACGGCGTCGAGCGGCACGCCCGAGCCGGTGATCAGGATGCCGGTCTGGCCGGTGGCGCGGAAAGTGCTCTTCTTGCCGCGCTTGCGCATGGCTTCGTCCAGCGCCAGCGTGGTGTACATCTTGCCGACCGAGCAGTCGGTGCCGACGGCCAGCAGCCGCTTGCCGGACCGCTTGACGCCATTGGCGATGGGATAGCCGACGGTGGGCACGCGCACGTCGTGCAGCGTGCGGCCGTGGGTCTGGGCGGCGGCGACCAGGTCGCCCTCGTCGCGCAGCAGGTTGTGCAGGCCCGAGGCGATGTCATAGCCCATCTCGATGGCCTCGATCAGCACCTTCTTCCACGAGGCGCTGATGATGCCGCCGCGGTTGGCCACGCCGACCACCAGCGTCTTGGCGCCCTTCTCGCGGGCTTCCGCGAGGGTCATGTCGTTCAGCTTCACGTCGGCGCCGCAGCCGGGCAGGCGGAACTGGCCGATGGCGTTCTGCGGGCGCCAGTCGCGGATGCCTTGGGCCACCTTGGCGGCCAGCTGGTCGGGAGCATCGCCCAGGAAGAGGAGGTAGGGGGTTTCGATCATGGCGCGGACTCCGTGTATTGATTCTGGGGCAGTCTAAAGCCTTGGCGCCGCAGTGGGTTTGCATAAACCGCCGCCCGGAGTGCGAGATGTGCATGCTTCTGCGGTCTTTACGCTGATTTGCCGAAGAATTTTGCGCTGGTTGCGCTGACGCCGCGCGGCTTGCTGCGTCGCGGTGAGCGGTTGCTGCGGGTGCACAATCGGCCTTGCGTGATGCGGCGCAACTTTGATACCTCGCAGGGGTAACGCGCGTAATTTCCTTGCGCGCCCAACCGGATCGGAGCCCTGCCCATGTCCTTTCGCCTGCAGCCCCTGCCGCCCGCCCGCCTCAACCGTTGCCAGTTGTTCGGCCCCGGCTCGAACACCAAGCTCTTCGCCAAGATGGCGGCCAGCGCGGCAGATGTGATCAACCTCGACCTCGAGGATTCGGTGGCGCCGAGCGACAAGGACACGGCGCGGGCCAACGTGATCGAGGCGATCGGCGCGGTGGACTGGGGGCGCAAGTCGCTGTCGGTGCGGATCAACGGGCTGGACACGCCCTTCTGGTATCGGGACGTGGTCGACCTGCTGGAGCAGGCGAGCGACCGGCTCGACATGATCATGATCCCGAAGGTGGGCTGTGCCGCCGACATCTATGCGGTGGATGCGCTGGTCACCTCGGTGGAGCGGGCCAAGGGCCGCAGCAAGCCGATCAAGTTCGAGGTGATCATCGAGAGCGCGGCGGGCATCGCCCATGTCGAGGAGATCGCCGCCGCCTCGCCGCGGCTGGAGGCGATGAGCCTGGGCGCCGCCGACTTTGCCGCCTCGATGGGGATGCAGACCACCGGCATCGGCGGCACGCAGGAAGATTACTACATGCTGCGCGAGGGGCAGAAATACTGGGCCGATCCCTGGCACTGGGCGCAGACCGCCATCGTCGCCGCCTGCCGCACCCATGGCGTTCTGCCGGTTGACGGGCCCTTCGGCGATTTCTCGGACGATGACGGCTTCCGCGCGCAGGCGCTGCGCTCGGCCACGCTGGGCATGGTCGGCAAGTGGGCGATTCACCCCAAGCAGATCGCCCTGGCCAACGAGGTCTTCACGCCGCCCGAGGCCAAGGTGGCCGAGGCGCGCGAGATCCTCGCCGCGATGGAAGAGGCCAAGCGAACCGGCGCGGGCGCCACGGTCTACAAGGGCCGCTTGGTCGATATCGCCTCGATCAAGCAGGCCGAGGTGATCGTGAAGCAGTCGGAGCTGATCGCGGCCGGCTGAGGCAAGCCGTTTTCCGGCGCGGAAAACGTCCGAATTCCTGCGAGGAATTCGGGCCCGGCGTGGTTGTTTTCCTCGCAGGAAAACAAGACGAAATCCTCGGAGGATTTCGGCAGCCTCAGGCGCGCAGGTCCTTGGGCGAGTCCATCACCACGTAGGTGGTGATGGCCGCCACATGCGGCAGGGTGCCCAGCACGTCGGTGTGGAAGGCCTTGTAGCTGGCGAGGTCGGCGGCCTCGACCCGGATGATATACTCGATGGTGCCGGTCACGTTGTGGCATTCCACCACCTCGGGGGACTGCGCCAGCGCCTTCTCGAAAGCGCTCATCGCCGCCTTGGTGTGCTCGCCCAGCCCGACGCCGAGATAGGCGACGAAGCCGATGCCGCGCGCGGCCGGGTTCAGCACGGCGCGATAGCCCGAGATCACGCCCGAGCGTTCGAGTTCCTGCACCCGGCGCAGGCAGGCCGAGGGGGACAGGCCGATGCGTTCGGCCAGGTCGAGGTTGCTGATCCGGCCGTTGCGCTGGAGTTCGCGCAATATCCGGTCGTCTGTTGCGTCGATCTTCGCCATTTGTTGCAGAGAATGGTCCTTGGCGCAGCATTTGGCAATTTCATTCGGTCGCTTTCCGGCAATCCTGCCGCAATGCTTGATCATCTTCTCGCCGGCCTCGTGCTCTTCGCCTTTGTCTCCTCGGTCACGCCGGGGCCGAACAACCTGATGCTGATGGCCTCGGGGGCCAATTTCGGCTTTCGCCGGACGATCCCGCACATGATGGGCATCTCGATCGGCTTCGCGGCGATGACCGTGGTGCTGGGCGCCGGGCTGGCGCGGGTCTTCGACGCGCTGCCGCCGGTCTACACGGTGCTGAAGGCGCTGGCGGTGGCCTACATGCTGTGGCTGGCCTGGAAGATCGCCCGCTCGGGGCCGGCGCAGGGCGGCGGCGCGCAGGCGCGGCCGATGACCTTCCTGCAGGCGGCGGCCTTCCAGTGGGTCAACCCAAAGGCGGTGGCCATGGCGATGACGGCGATCACCGCCTATACGCCCGACCGTGGCCTCGCCGCGGTGGCGCTGGTCGCCACCATCTTCGCGGTGGTCAACCTGCCCTCGGTCGGGGTCTGGACGGTGCTCGGCCAGCAGATGGCGCGCTTCCTGACCAGCCCGCGCCGGCTGATGGCCTTCAACGTCACCATGGCGCTGCTGCTGGTCACGGCGATCTGGCCGGTGATGCAGGCGGGGCCCGGCCTCTAGCCGCGCAGGGGCCGCTTGCCGAGTTGCATATGCGCCGCGCCCCGTCCATATAGGGGAAAATGACAAGAACGGGGCACCCCGGATGACCCAATACCTGGATTTCGAGAAACCGCTGGCAGAGATCGAAGGCAAGGCGGCCGAGTTGCGCGCCCTTGCGCGCGGCGATTCCTCGGTCGATTTCGCCGACGAGGCGCAGGCGCTCGACACCAAGGCGGCGCAGCTGCTGGAAGATCTCTACAAGACCCTGTCGCCCTGGCGGAAGTGCCAGGTGGCGCGGCATCCCGACCGGCCGCATTGCCGCGACTACATCGACCAGCTGTTCACCGAATACACGCCGCTGGCCGGCGACCGCAATTTCGCCGACGACCATGCGGTCATGGGCGGTCTGGCGCGGTTCGAGGACAAGCCGGTCATGGTGATCGGCCACGAGAAGGGCCATGACACCAAGTCGCGCATCGAGCGGAACTTCGGCATGGCGCGGCCCGAGGGCTATCGCAAGGCGATCCGGCTGATGCAGATGGCCGGCCGCTTCGGCCTGCCGGTGATCACCCTCGTCGACACGCCTGGCGCCTATCCGGGCAAGGGCGCGGAAGAGCGCGGCCAGTCCGAGGCCATCGCGCGGGCCACCGAGGCCTGCCTGCAGATCCCGGTGCCGCTGGTCTCGGTCATCATCGGCGAGGGCGGCTCGGGCGGGGCGGTGGCCTTCGCCACGGCGAACCGCGTGGCGATGCTGGAACATTCGGTCTATTCGGTCATCAGCCCCGAGGGATGCGCCTCGATCCTGTGGAAGGATGCCGAGAAGATGATCGAGGCCGCCGAGGCGCTGCGGCTGACCGCGCAGGACCTGCAGGGGCTGGGCGTGATCGACCGGATCATCCCCGAACCCAGGGGCGGCGCGCATCGTGACAAGGCCAACACGGTCAAGGCCGTGGGCAAGGCCATCGGCACCATGCTGGGCGAGCTGAAGAAGAAGGACGGGGCGGCACTGGTCAAGGACCGCCGCCAGAAGTTCCTGTCGATGGGCTCGAAGGGTCTGGCGGCCTGAGGCCGGGTCCGGCGTCGGGGTGCGCGATGAATGCGCACCCTACGTGATGCTGTCCATGTTGGCGAAGAACTCGTCGCGATGGTTGCTCTTCGGGAAGGGCTCTTCCGGTACGGATGCGCCGAGGAAGGCGCAGAGCGGGCCCCAGCCCTCCAGCGGCGAGAAGACCAGCAGCCGCTCGGGCGGCAGGCTGGCCTTGACCTCGGCCTCATGCGCCTTGAACTTGGCGATCAGCGTCTCGGGGCTCCAGTCCTCGCCCAGGCTGCGGATCACCGCGCGCCGCGCCATGCGGCTGACGGGCCGGGCCACTTCGGGCACGGCCTCGGGGTCGCCGATCACCTGCAGGATGGTCTCGGAGATGCTGGCGCACCAGCTTTCCGGGCTGCGCGTGGTCAGGATGAATTTGGCTTCGGGATAGGCCGCGGCCAGTTCGCGCCAGAAGCCCGCGACCGGCCAGTCCACCGCCGAGCGGTTGCCCTCGAAGAGCGCCGGCCAGTCCGGCCGGCCGTCGAGCGCCGCCGACCAGAGCGGCACCAGCCGGTCCTGGTCGTGGGCCACTTCCCACATGTGGTGACAGGTCCCGTAGCCGAGCCGTTCGAGCGCGAGTTTCAGGGAATTGGTGGCCGTGCGGCCCCATCCGGCGCCGATGATTGCCAGTGTCATGAATGTTGTACCTCCCCCCAGGCGGACGGGGACGTGGACGTCCCGTCCATCAGCGTAGTCTGGAACCCGTTGCCGGGTTGCGTCAACGTACCTTTCACGTCGGGGTTCGACGGGCCGGGGCCTTGCCTGCCGCAAGGGGCGCGCCTATCTGGGGAGCGTCCTGGGGCCGCGCGCCTCATGCGATGGAGACTTGATGCAAGAGACCCGGTCAGAGGTCCGTTCCTGAGAGGCAGCCGCCTTCGGGAACAGGAGTAGCCGCAAGGACGCCCAGGCGAAACGCTGGGCGGCCCTTTTTGCTCTGATCTCATGACATCGGGACATTCCGTTGAACATCTCCAAACACGAACAGCGTGTTCTGCACGAACTCGCGCTGGGCGGCGCCATCCACTTCGAACGCCGGGAAAACGGCAAGATCCACAGCGTCACCTGCTACACCCGCGAGGGGCACATCCTGGGCGAGTGCACTCTCGATCTGTTCCACCGCCTGCACCGGAGGGGGTTCCTCCAGTCGCGCAACGGCCGGCCCTACCGGGCCTCGCGGCTTGGCATCACCTCGGTTCGGGCTCAGCTGAACCAGAGGTAGGCCCAGGCCCCCGCCGGTCTTCCCGGCGGGGGCCATCGTATCAGCCGAGCACCGCCTGCAGCGTCTTGCGGATCGGCGTGGTGGGGTGGCCGATCAGGCGCGAGAGGTCGTGGCTGTTGGTCGCCAGCGCCCCCTTCGCGGCCTTGGCGTCGCTGTCGGCGAGGACGGCCGCGAAGGCGGCCGGCAGGCCGGCGCCGACCAGCGCGTCGCGGTAGGCGGCTTCGGGCATGTCGACATAGGCGATCCGGCGGCCCGCCAGCTCGGACAGGATCGAGGCGTATTCGGCCAGGGTGAAGCCCTCGTCGCCGCCAAGTTCATAGGTCTTGCCCTCGTGCCCCTTGCCGGCGAGCACGCGGGCCGCGGCCTCGGCGTAATCGGCGCGCGAGGCGGTGGCGAAGCGCCCCGCGCCGGCTGCGCCGAAGTGCTGGCCGATGGAGAGCGCCTGGGCGGCGGTGCCGGTGATGTTCTCGGAATACCAGCCGTTGCGCAGGATGGCGAAGGGGAGGCCGCTGTCGCGCAGGGCGTCCTCGGTGGCGAGATGCTCTTCGGCGAGCGCCATGCCGCCGGTCTCGGCGTTGAGGATCGAGGTATAGGCGATGAAGCCGACGCCCGCCTCCCTGGCGGCCGCGATCACATTGGCGTGCTGCGGCGCGCGCCGCCCGACCTCGGAGGAGGAGATCAGCAGCATCCGGTCGACCCCGGCCAGCGCGGCGCGCAGGTTCGCGGGGTTCTCGTAGTCGGCGAGGCGGGCGGTGATGCCCTCGGCCGCATAGGCCGCGCGGGCCTTTTCTGTGCGCACCAGCGCGATGATGCTGTCGAGGGGCACCAGTTCCGCGAGTTGCGCGATCACCAGCCTGCCAAGTTGCCCGGATGCACCGGTCACGAGATAGGTCGCCATGGTCTGTTCCTTTCCGGTCTCGAATCGAATACTAGTCTCATTTGGAGACCTTTGCGGCCCCTGACAAGGAGGCAGTATTTGGTCACAAGGTAACAACGAGGGATCCTGACCGTGCGAAACACCACCGATGGCCGGCTCGAAGCCTGGCGTATCCAGGGCTTCGATCCGGCCAATTGCCCCGTGCGGCAGGTGCTGGACCATGTCTCGGCGAAGTGGCCGACGCTGGTGCTGATGGAGCTGGGCAACGGCCCGCAGCGGTTCAACGCGCTGTTCCGTGGGCTGCCAGATATCTCGAAGCGGATGCTGGCGCAGTCGCTGCGCGATCTCGAGCGCGACGGGCTGGTGCGGCGCGAGGTGCACGACACGAAGCCGCCGGGGGTGAGCTACAGCCTGACGCCGATGGGGCAGTCGTTCCTGGCGCGGATCCTCACGCTGGTCGACTGGGCGGACGAGCACATGCCGGCGATCCTGGTGGCGCGCGAGGCCTTCGGCGCGGAGGCGTAGGCAGGGGCCTTATCGCTGGGGGGATCAGTCCCGCGGCGCGGTTTTCGCCTGCCGGGCCTCGAACCGCTCCCAGACGTCCATCCGCCCCTTCTGGCGGGCATCCGCCAGCCAGAGTTTCCGGCGCGCATCGGCGGTTTCCATCGGAAGATAAACGCCGCCGGAGAATTTCGGCCAATCAATTGCCAGGCCGCGCTTTACCATTTCCGCCGAAAGGTCGCGGCCGTCCTCGAGCCGGCATTTCGCAACCATGCGGCCGTGGACATCCTCGTCGGTGATTTCCGCAGTGATTGTCTGGCCTTTGCATAGCGCGATCAGGGCCCATTTGGCATTCTTGCCATGGGGATGGCTGATTTCCGGAGCGTCGATGCCGAACAGGCGGATCTGGGTGCTTTCGATAACGATGGTATCGCCATCGACGATACGGGCCCGTCCCCGCAGGATTCGGGGCGATGCAACCGGGTGCGAGGTCGTGGAATCGAAGGGCGGCGGTGGTTCAGGCAGGTTGCGTGACGCATCGTGTCCGTCGGCACGCGCGCGGCGCTGTCTGGCAAAATCCTCGGTGAATGCGTCGCGCGGGCGAAAGCCACGGTTCCTGCGCCGCGACGGCAACCGCACCAGCCGGATTGCGACGAAGATCCCCCCGATGATTATCAGAATTACCGGTTCCAATGTTTCTCATATTTCCTTTGGGCATCGTGATGAAAACATCTTGGTATTGGTGATTCAGTGATATTCAGAATGTGCCCGTAAATCGGCAAAGTCAAATTGAATGATGAGTAATCCGTTTCGGCAACTCAGCAAGGGGCCGTTTCAACGGATGTTGCCTGCTTCCGCCCTGCCTCAGCCTTCCTTCTTCGGCAGATGGTCGGCCAATTCCACCCAGGGCAGGCGTTCTTCCCAATGCACATGGCCCTGCGGCGCGAAATCGGCGGCATCGTCGAGCAGGGCGGCGTAGAAGTGGACCTCGTCGGGGTAGCGGTCGGCCTGGAAGGCCACCGGCGCGCCGCAGGTGCCGCAGAACAGCCGCCGGACGCCGGGGCTGGAGTGGTAGACCTTCGGCGCGGCCCCGGTCCAGCGCCAGGCGCCGTTGGGCACGCCCATGAAGGTAGTGAAGGGCGAGGCGGTCTGGCGGCGGCAGCTTTCGCAATGGCAATGCGCCCGCCAGTTCTCGGGGCCGTCATAGGCGAAGGTCACTCCGCCGCAGAGGCAATGTCCGGTGCGCATGGCCGGTCTCCCCTGGTTGCGACTCGATCCACCCTAGCAGAGAGAGAGGAAATCGGCTAAGCCCGCGCCTTCTCAACCCCGGATGGACCGCCATGACCACGAGAGCCGGATTTGTCGCCCTGATCGGCGAGCCCAACGCGGGCAAGTCGACCCTGCTTAACCGCATGGTCGGGGCCAAGGTCTCGATCGTCACCCACAAGGTGCAGACGACGCGCGCGCGGATCCGCGGCGTGGCGATGGCGGGCGAGAGCCAGATCGTCTTCGTCGACACGCCGGGCCTGTTCCAGCCGCGCCGCCGGCTCGACCGGGCGATGGTCGCCGCCGCCTGGAGCGGGGCGGCGGATGCCGACGTGGTGGTCTTGCTGATCGAGGCGCATCGCGGGATCACCGACGGGGTGAACCGCATCCTCGAGCGGCTGCCCGAGGTGGCCGGCGGGCGCAAGGTTGCGCTGGCGATCAACAAGATCGACCGGGTCAAGGCCGAGTCGCTGCTGGCGCTGACCAAGGAGATGAACGAGCGGTACGCTTTCGCCGAGACCTTCCTGATCTCGGCCGAGAAGGGCCACGGCGTCGAGGCGCTGCGCGACTGGCTGGCCGGCGAGGTGCCCGAGGGGCCCTGGCTCTATCCCGAGGACCAGATCGCCGACCTGCCGATGCGGATGATCGCCGCCGAGATGACCCGCGAGAAGCTCACCTTGCGGCTGCACCAGGAACTGCCCTACCAGCTGACCGTCGAGACCGAGATGTGGGAAGAGCGCAAGGACGGCTCGGCCCGGATCGACCAGGTGGTCTACTTGGTGCGCGACGGCCACAAGGGTATCGTTCTGGGCCACAAGGGCGAGACGATCAAGGCGGTGAGCAAGGCCGCGCGCGAGGAGCTGGAGGAGTTCCTGGGGCGCAAGGTGCACCTCTTCCTGCAGGTCAAGGTGCGGCCGAACTGGCTGGAGGAGTCGGACCGCTACACCGAGATGGGGCTCGATTTCAAGGACGGCAACTGAGGCATGACCCGGCTCGCCACCGAGTTCTGGGTTAAGGCCTATCTCGCCCGGCTGCGGCTTCAGGGCATCGCCGGCTACGTGATGGCCCATGGCGACGATGTCGCTGGCGCGGTGCTGGTCAAGCTGAACACGCTGGACGGGAAGGCGGTGGCGTTCCAGCGCAGCTTCGACCTCGCCGCCGGCACGCGGATCTGGGTCGAACTGGCCCGCGGCGCCGAGGCCGAGGTGGACGCGGCACTGAGCCGGCAACGCGGCTTCGACCCGGATGCCTGGGTGATCGAGGTCGAGGACCGCGCCGGGCGGCACCTGCTGAACGAGGCCGGGCTCTCGGAGTGAGCTGGCCGGGCACGGCGGGGTGAACCCCGCCCTACGCGCCTGCCGGGTGTCCACGCCTTTTGGCTGCTGGCGCATTGGGGGCGCTGCCCCCGTCTTCCTGCGGTCGACTCCCCTGGAGATATTTGGAAAGAAGAGAAATCAGGAACGCGCGCCTGCTGCTTCTCTTCTTTCCAAATAGTCCCGTCCGGGATCTGCCAAACGCGCGCGTTCCGGCAGGGGCGTAGGGCGGGGTTCACCCCGCCGTCGCCTGTCGCGCTGGACAAATCGGCGTTCCTGTGACACCACGCGCGCGCAATCAGGAGCCTGCTGCCCATGACCGTCACCACCCGTTTCGCCCCTTCGCCGACCGGATATATCCACATCGGCAACCTGCGGGCTGCCCTGATGAACTTCCTGATCGCCCGCAAGGCCGGCGGCACCTTCATCCTGCGCATCGACGATACCGACCCGGAGCGCAGCAAGGAGGAATATGTCGACGCGCTGAAAGAGGACCTGACCTGGCTCGGGTTGCACTGGGACCGGATCGAGCGGCAATCGCTGCGGCTGGACCGCTATGCCGCCGCCGCCGAGGAGCTGCGCGGCATGGGCCGGATGTACGAGGCCTTCGAGACCCCGACCGAGCTGGACCTCAAGCGCAAGAAGCAGCTGAACATGGGCAAGCCGCCGGTTTATGACCGGGCGGCGCTGGCGCTCTCCGAGGAGGAGCAGACCGGGCTGCGCGCCGAGCGGGGCAACGGCGTCTGGCGCTTCCTGCTCGACCAGGAGCGGATCGAGTGGAACGACGGCATTCTCGGGCCGATCTCGATCGATGCGGCCTCGGTTTCGGATCCGGTGCTGATCAAGGCCGACGGGCAGGTGCTCTATACCTTTGCCTCGGTGGTCGATGACGTCGAGATGGGGGTGACCCATATCGTGCGCGGCGCCGACCATGTGACCAATACCGCCACCCAGATCCAGATCATCAACACCCTGGGCGGCACGCCGCCGCAGTTCGCGCACCATTCGTTGCTGACCGGCCCCCAGGGCGAGGCGCTGTCCAAGCGGCTCGGCACCCTGTCGCTGCGCGACCTGCGGGCGCGGGGGATCGAGCCGATGGCGCTGCTGAGCCTGATGGCGCGGCTTGGCTCGTCCGACCCGATCGAGCTGCAGCGCGACATGGGCAAGCTGATCGACGGTTTCGACGTCACCCGTTTCGGCTCGGCGCCGACCAAGTTCGACGAAGCCGACCTGCTGCCGCTGACCGCGCATTACCTGCAGGGCACCCCGCTGGAAGAGGTGCGGTCGCAGATCGATGCCCTGGGCGTGCCGGCCGACAAGGCCGAGGCCTTTTGGCTGATGGCGCGGGACAATATCTCGACCCTCAACGACCTTGACCAGTGGTGGACGCTCTGCCGCGACGGGGCCGAGCCGCTGGTGGCCGAGGAGGATGCCGAGTTCGTTTCCCAGGCGCTGGCGATGCTGCCGCCGCAGCCCTTCGGGCCCTCGACCTGGTCGGAGTGGACCAATGCCGTCAAGGCCGCCACCGGGCGCAAGGGCCGGGGCCTGTTCATGCCGCTGCGGCGGGCGCTGACCGGCATGGACCACGGCCCCGAGATGGCGGCGCTGATGCCGCTGCTGCAGGTCGTGCGCGGCCGCTGAGCCGCCCTTCCGGACACGTTCGCGTGAGATCGAGCCGCCCGCCGGAGCCTTCCGGCGGGCGGTTGCCTTTTTTGCCGCACATAAATCTGCGATAATTTATTATTATTAACGTAATTGGAAAATGCAACTTAAACCAATGGCAATCTTTTGCTAGACCCGACTCACAGACAGAGGGGGGGACGCCGCGCGGGACTCGCGGCGGCTTTGCGCATTCCGGCTTGGCCGGGCGCGCGGGGCAGCGCTCCTCTCGGCGACGGATTCAAGAGACGCAGCCAGGATCGGAGAAAGATATGGACGGTAGCGACAACCAAAACGCCGGCAAGTGCCCCGTGGTGCACGGAGTCGGCAAGCAGACGACTTTCGCGGCACGTTCGAACCGCGACTGGTGGCCGAACCAGCTGAACCTGAAGGTGCTGCACCAGCAGGCGCCGGCAACCGACCCGATGGGTGAGGACTTCGATTATGCCGAGGCCTTCAAGGGCCTGGACTATGATGCGCTGAAGGCCGACCTGCGCGCGCTGATGACCGACAGCCAGGACTGGTGGCCGGCGGACTGGGGCCACTATGGCCCGCTGTTCATCCGCATGGCCTGGCACAGCGCCGGCACCTACCGGACCGGCGACGGCCGCGGGGGCGCGGGTGCGGGTCAGCAGCGTTTCGCGCCGCTGAACTCCTGGCCGGACAACGCCAACCTCGACAAGGCCCGCCGCCTGCTCTGGCCGATCAAGCAGAAATACGGCAAGGCCATCTCCTGGGCCGACCTGATGATCCTGACCGGCAACGTCGCGCTGGAGACCATGGGCTTCAAGACCTTCGGTTTTGCCGGCGGCCGCGCCGACGTCTGGGAACCGGAGGAGGATGTCTACTGGGGTGGCGAGACCGAGTGGCTGGCCGTCAGCGACAATCCGAACAGCCGCTATTCGGGCGAGCGCGATCTCGAGAACCCGCTGGCCGCCGTGCAGATGGGCCTGATCTACGTGAACCCGGAAGGCCCGGACGGGAACCCCGATCCGCTGCTCGCCGCGCGCGACATCCGCGAGACCTTTGCCCGGATGGCGATGAACGACGAGGAGACCGTCGCGCTGATCGCCGGGGGCCACACCTTCGGCAAGACCCACGGCGCCGGTGATGCCGGGCTGGTGGGTGTCGAGCCGGAAGCCGGCGACGTCGCCGACCAGGGCCTGGGCTGGCGGTCGAGCCATGGCACGGGCATCGCGGGCGACGCGATCACCTCGGGCCTGGAGATCACCTGGACCGAGACCCCGACGAAGTGGAGCAACAACTTCTTCGAGAACCTCTTCGGCTACGAGTGGGAGCTGACCACCAGCCCCGCCGGCGCCAAGCAATGGACCCCGAAGAACCATGCCGGCGACGGCAAGGTCCCGGCGGCGCATGACCCGTCGAAGAAGATCGCGCCCGGCATGCTGACCACCGACCTCGCCCTGCGGATGGACCCGGCCTATGAGAAGATCTCGCGCCGGTTCTACGAGAACCCGGACGAGTTCGCCGATGCCTTTGCCCGCGCCTGGTTCAAGCTGACCCACCGCGACATGGGGCCGAAGTCGCGCTATATCGGGCCCGAGGTTCCGGCCGAAGACCTGATCTGGCAGGATCCGGTGCCCGCCGTCGACCACCCGCTGGTGGACGCGGCCGACGTGGCAGCGCTGAAGGAGAAGGTGCTGGCTTCGGGTCTGACGGTGTCGGAACTGGTATCGACCGCCTGGGCCTCGGCCTCGACCTTCCGCGGTTCGGACAAGCGCGGCGGCGCCAATGGTGCACGCATCCGCCTGGCTCCGCAGAAGAACTGGGAAGTCAACCAGCCCGAGCAGCTGGCCAAGGTGCTGAAGGTGCTGGAAGGCATCAAGGCCGAGTTCGACGCCAAGGGCGCCAAGAAGATCTCGCTGGCCGACCTGATCGTGCTGGCCGGTTCGGCGGCTGTCGAGAAGGCGGCCAAGGATGGCGGCAACGCCGTCGAGGTGCCCTTCACCCCGGGCCGCACCGATGCGAGCCAGGAGCAGACCGACGTCGAGTCCTTCGCGGTTCTGGAGCCGGCGGCCGATGGCTTCCGCAACTACCAGAAGAAGGAATACGGCAAGCTGGCGGCCGAGCTGCTGATCGACAAGGCGCAGCTGCTGACCCTCTCGGCCCCCGAGATGACCGTTCTGGTCGGCGGCCTGCGGGCGCTGGGCGCGAACTATGGTCAGAGCGACCTGGGCGTCTTCACCACCCGCAAGGGCGCGCTGACCAACGACTTCTTCACCAACCTGCTCGACATGAGCACGGTGTGGGAAGCCGATCCGGCGGCCGAAGGTGAATTCGTCGGCAAGGACCGCAAGACCGGCGCCGCCAAGTGGCGCGCCACCCGTGTGGACCTGGTCTTCGGCTCGAACTCGCAGCTGCGGGCGCTGGCCGAGGTCTATGGCAGCTCGGATGCCGGTGCGAAGTTCGCCAAGGACTTTGCCGCCGCCTGGACCAAGGTGATGAACGCCGACCGTTTCGATCTCTGATCCGAACGGTTCCGTGAAGACGATGCGGCGCGCCGGGCAACCGGCGCGCCTTATCCGTTTGCCCCTCTGGCACTGCCTGTACGGCTGGTGCTAGGACTCGCGGCGTCAGGCCCGCCAACGGTTGCGGTCCGCATCCGGTCTGGGAGGACCGACGCCATGAAATTGCATTTCTCGCCAAACAGTTGCTCGAACGGGATCCATGTCATCCTGGAAGAGATCGGGGTTCCCTACGAGTCGGTCCGGGTGAATTTCCAGAACCGCGAGCAGTTCTCGGAGGGTTTCCGCGCGATCAACCCCAAGGGCAAGGTGCCGACGCTGGTGCGCGATGACGGCTCGGTGCTGACTGAATACCAGGCCATCGCCTTCTGGCTGGGGCGCAGCTTTCCCGAGGCGGGCCTGCTGGCGCAGGACATCGAAGGGCAGGCGCGGGCGCTGGAGCTGATGGACTACATGGTCGCCACGGTTCACATGCGCGGCTTCACCTTCATCTTCGCGCCGCAGCGTTTTACCGCCGTCGAGGCGGCGCATGACGAGATCCGCGCCCATGGGCGGGGCATCGTCACCGACGGCTTCGCGCAGCTGGGCGAGGTGCTGGGTGGGCGGGACTGGCTGCTCGGCGATTATTCCATCGCCGATGCCACGATGTTCTATCTCACGACCTGGGGCCGGGGCCGGGAAATTCCGATGCCGGACAATGTCTCGACCTTCCACGACCGGATGCTGGCGCGCCCGGCCGTGCAGCGGATGCTGGCGAAGAGCGCCGTCTGATGCCTCAGGCGTAGACCCCTTCGGCCGCCGCCCGGATCGCCCGGATATTGGCGCCGTAGGGGGCGGGGTCGGAGACCGAGCCGCCTTTGAACACGGCCGAGCCGGCGACGAGCACGTCGGCTCCGGCGCGGGCCATCAGCGGGGCGGTGTTCGGGTCCATGCCGCCGTCGATCTCGATATGGATCGGGCGGTCGCCGATCATCTGGCGCAGAGTCTTCACCTTGGCGGTCATGTCGATGAACTTCTGCCCGCCGAAGCCGGGGTTGACGGTCATCACGCAGACCAGGTCGGTGAGGTCGAGCAGATGCGCCACCGCCTCGGCCGGGGTGCCGGGGTTCAGCGCGACGCCCGCCTTGCAGCCCGCCGCGCGGATCGCCTGCAGGGTGCGGTGAATGTGCGGGCCCGCCTCGACATGGGCGGTCAGCACGTCGGCGCCGGCCTTGGCGAAGGCGTCGATATAGGGGTCGACCGGCGCGATCATCAGGTGGACGTCCATCACGCCCTTGATATGGGGGCGGATCGCCGCGCAGGTGGCCGGGCCGAAGGTGATGTTGGGCACGAAGTGGCCATCCATCACGTCGACATGCACCCAGTCTGCGCCCTGCGCCTCGACCGCTGCGCATTCGGCGCCGAAATTGGCGAAATCGGCGGCGAGGATCGACGGGGCGATCTTGATCTTGCGGTCGAAGGTCATGGTGTCATCTCCGGTCTGTTCAGGTCGTTCTACCCCGAAGGGCATGGGGCCGGTAGGGGCGGTTACGCCGCGTTTCCGGTCAGTTGGTGGCGCGATATCAGGCGGAAGCGGGTGTCGTCCATCTCGCCCACCAGCGCGATCTCGTCGATCATATAGGGCGCGGGCAGCAGCGGCGCGAGATCCTGCGACAAACGCGCCTCGGTCGCGGCCAGGGTCTCGGGGTCGAGCGAGCCGCTGAGGGTGATGTGGAAGCGGAACAGGTCCATCACATGGGGATAGCCCCAGCGGGCAAGGTTGGCCTCCTGCTGCTCGGACAGCCTGCGGGCGCGGCGGCGGGCCAGTTCGGCCTCGTCCGGCGGGGCGCGGAAGGTGTCGAGCGTGCGGACGCAGGCGGCGGCGAGGGCGTTGAGCGCGGTTTCATCGCCGCGCGGGCGCAGGGCGAGGAAGCGGCCGATGCGGGCAAGGTCGAGACCGTCGAGGCGCACGGGCGACAAGGTCGCGGCCAGGTCGGCGGTGGCCTGGGCCAGCCCCTCGGGCGTGGTGCCCTGGGTTAGGTGGAACGGCGGCTTGAGCGTCGCGTGCAGGCCGTAGCGGCGCGGCGTCTCGACGATCTCCCCGGCAGGGGGATTGGGCAGCGGTTCGGCCATGGCGCCGGTCTCGGCGTCCCAGCCGAGCCAGCGGGTGGCGAAGTGCGACCACTCCGTGCCGGCGGGCGGCAGGTGGTAGATGGCGTAGCGGCGGAACATCAGTCCTCTCGGCGGTAGAAGTTGTAGCGGCCTTCGGGAATGCCCTCGGGACCGGCGAGTTGGGTAAAGCCGACCAGCGGCTGGCCCGAGACCGCGATGCCGCCGGGGGTCATCGCCGCCTTGATCAGCGGGCTGAGCCGGGCCGCTTCGGCCACATCCTTCGTTTCGACCCCGAAGCCGAGGT
The DNA here is from genome assembly GCF_014656415.1 of Seohaeicola zhoushanensis. Taxonomy (GTDB): domain Bacteria; phylum Pseudomonadota; class Alphaproteobacteria; order Rhodobacterales; family Rhodobacteraceae; genus Seohaeicola_A; species Seohaeicola_A zhoushanensis. The sequence continues at coordinate 146,891 of NZ_BNCJ01000002.1, forward strand.
CATAATGCACCAGCCGCAGGTTCGCCCCCTTGAGGCGGGTCAGCATGGCTTCGGCCTCGCCCTGCAGGAAATCCGCCTCGGGCGGCACGCAGGAAGGGTGGCATTGCAGCGCGCGGTCGATCACCAGCACGCGGCGGCCGGGCATGATCTCGCGCAGGTGGTCGTAGGTGCGCCCGTTGCCCAGCCCGATGTCGAGCGCATCGCCGGGCTGGCCGGCGACCTGCGCTGCCGCCCAGTTCAGCCCGTCGCGCTGGGCGTTCAGGCGGCGCAGCATCGAATCGAGGCGGCTCATGGCAGGGTCTCCGTGTCGAGGGTCAGCGGCCGGGCGCCCGCGTCGAGCAAGGTGGCCATAAACCGCGTTGAAAATTCCCAGATCGGGGCGTCATGCACAAGGTGGTGCGTCAGAAGGCCATAGGGCTCGGCCGCATCGGCGCGGCCCTCGCGGCGGTCGGCAAGCTGGCGCGTGACCTGGGCCAGCAGCGCCGCGGGGTCAACCAGCGACCGGGTGCCGCGCCAGTCGATCGGGTCGAGGTGGGTGTTGACCTGCACCAGCCCGCCGGTCGCGCGCGCGGAGCGCGGGCCAAAGGCCGAGAGGCCGCGATAGCCAAGCGCGGCGAGGCCCTCGGTCATGTCCTCGTCGATGCGGTTCCAGGGCGGCACGAAGACCGGGCAGGCGCGCGGGCCGAACAGGGCGGTGAGGCGGGCCAAGCCGCGCTGCGCCTCGTCCAGGCGATCCGGCAGCGGGCGATGGGCGCGGAATTCGGCCTTCTTCTCGCCCTCGGGGGCGTGGTTCCGGTGCTGCCAGCCGTGGACCATGGCGACGAAACCGCTCTCGGCGGCCAGCGCCTCGGTCGCCGCGGCCGGGATCACCGCGAGGTGCGGGGTCACCTCCAGATGCGCGGCGGTGGCCAGCAGCCGGTCAAGCGCCGCGCCGGGGGCCACGGCGTCGTCGTCCCGCCACCAGAGCGGCAGGTCGAGGCTGTCGCGGCGCCAGTGCGCCAGCTCCCGGCCAAGCGCGCGCCAGCTCATGGTCGCGCCTCGGCGAGGGTCACGGCGATGTCCACCGCGTGGCGGGCGCCGTCGAAATCGGGGGTGGCGGTGCGGGACGGATCGGCGGTGGCCTCGGCCAGCGCGGCCAGCATCGCCTTGGGTGACAGCGCCTCGTCGCGCAGGATGCGCAGGCCGGGCATCCGCGACAGCGCCCCTGCGCGCAGGCCCTGTTCCTGTTCGCCACCGGCGTCGAAGGGCACGATCACGCCGGGCACCCCGGTTTGCAGCAGGTCCATGGCGGTGTTGTAGCCACACATGCTGACCGAGGCGGCGGCATTGGCCAGCAGCGCGCGAAAGTCGGGGCGCGGCGGGTCGATCACGACGTTCGGCGGCAGGTTCGGGGGCATGTCACGGGTCATCAGTCGCCATGTCCTTTTGTCGGCGCGGGCCGCCGCGATGGCGGTCTGGAACAGGCGCTGGCCCACCGGGCCGCCGCCGGCGCTCACCAGCACCTCGCCCGTGCCCAGCCCCTCCGGGTGGGGTTCGGGCGGCGGCGGCGCGACGAAGCCGGTATAGCGCAGCTTTGCCGTGAGCGCCGCGCTGACCGGCCAGCTGAGGTCGAGCGGGACGACGGCGGGGTCGGAATGGACCAGCACGGCGTCATAGTGGTCGAGCACCAGCACCTCGGTCTGGGCCACGCGCTCGGGCTTGCTCGGCGGCGCGAGGATGTCGCGGATCGAGGCCAGCACCACCGGCCGGCGCGGCAGCGCATGGGCGGCGTCGAGCAGGGCGCGGAACTCGGCGCGCAGGGCGCGGCGACCGAAGGGGAAGAGTTCGGTAATCAGGATGTCGGGCGCGTGATCGCGGACCTCGGCAACGAGCATGTCGCGGCGCCGGGCGTGGTAGCCGTCGTCGGCCAGCGTGCCGTCGGAGGCCAGCAGGCGGGTGAAGGCGGTGCCGTCCGAGCGCAGTGGCGGCAGCTGGACCAGCTCGACCCCCGAGAGGTCGAACTGCGGCACCGCCATCCCGCCCGAGGCAATGCGCACCGCGTGACCCCGCGCGGCGAAGGCGCGGCCCAGCGTCAGCGCGCGGGCCAGGTGGCCGGTGCCGAGCAGGTGGGTGACGGCGATCAGCACCTTCATCGCGGCACCAGCCGGATCGGCTCGCCCAGCGGGGCGAGATGCTGGCCATCGAGGGCCAGCACGAACAAGCGGTTGCGCTTTACCTTGAAGGGGGCGGCGCCGGCGAAGTTCCAGCCATGGGCCAGCGCCAGCAGCACGCGCATCACGCCGATATGGCAGACGGCAAGGCTGTCGCGGTTTAGCGTTCCGAGCCAGGGCGTCAGGCGGTCGCGCAGTTCGCCCGGAGTTTCGCCGTTCGGCGGGCGATAGTCCCAGCCCCAGTCCTCGATATGGCGATAGCCGCTGGCGGGGTCGGCCAGCAACTCGGTGCCGTGCCGGCCCTCCCAGTCGCCCCAGTGCATCTCGCGCAGGGCCTCGGCGGTGCGCGGCGCGCGTCCGCCGACCAGCCGCGCGGTCTCGGCGGCGCGTTGCAGCGGGCTCGACCAGAGTTCGGCGGCGTCCCAGGGGGCGGGCAGGGCGAGGGCGGCAAGCGCCGCGCGCGCCTCGGGGTCGAGCGGGATGTCGGTCGAGCCCTGGATGCGGCCTTCGCGGTTCCAGGCGGTGGGGCCGTGGCGGAGCAGGGCAAGGCGGATCATGGGCGCGGCTCCAGCGGGGTCAGGGCGGCGGCGAGGGTGGCGCTGGCGGCCTCCAGCAGGTGGTGGCGGGCGATATGGGCGCGGGCGGCGGCGCCCTGGGCCTGCCGTTCGGCGCGGTCTGCAAGCAGCCGGGTCGCGTGGGCGGCCAGGGCGGCAGGGCCGCCTTCGACCGGGCAGGGCGGGGTGGCGAGCACCTCGCGCATACCGGGGCGGTCCTGGGCCACCACTGGCAGCCCGGCGGCCTGGGCTTCGAGGTAGACCATGCCGAAGGCCTCGTTGACGCCGGGCCAGAGGAACAGGCCGGCACGCTGGTAGGCCGCGGCCATGCCCTCGGCGTCGAGACGGCCGAGAAAGCGGACGCGCGCTCCGAAAGGCGCCATCAGCGCCGCGACCTCGGGTCGCGCGGGGCCGTCGCCGGCGATGTCGAGCGTCCAGTCCCCGGACATCAGCGCCAGCGCCTCGGCGATCAGCGCATAGGAGGCGAGCTTGTCGCCGGGGCGCATCATGGCGGCGGCGAGCATCGGCGCGCCCTCGGCCAGCGGGGCGGGATCGGGCAGGGCGGGGCGGGGCAGGAAGGGGCGCAGGTGGACAAGCTGCTGGCCCGGCGCGCGGTCACGCGCAAGCGTCTCGCCGTCGCGTTCGGTCAGGTAGAAGATCACCTGCGCGGCATCGCTGGCGGCTTCGGCGCTGGCGGCGAAACCGGCCCAGGGGCCGGTGAGGCGCTTCTTCGCGCGGGTGGATTCGACCTGAACATAGGCCAGCCCGCGCGCGGCGCAGACGGCGGGGCCGATCAGGTCGGGCGCCTTGTAGTAGTTGTGATAGGTCAGCCAGATCCGGGTCTCGTGCGGCAGCTCGCGGATCAGCCGTTCCACTTCGGCCTCGGCCTTGGCGCGCAGGCGGGCCTGCGCCGCGGCATCGCCGGCGAGGTCGAGGCTGCGCAGCCCGCTTGCCAAGGTGACGGGGCCAAGCGGTTGCAGCGCCGCGATCAGGGCGCGGGCCATCTCACGGTCGCCCGAGGGCACCGGATGGTCCGGCGCCTTGAGCGGCGCGTAGAAGGCAATCACGCGCCAAGCTCCCGCAGGCGGTCGGAAAGGCGGGCGATGCCGGGGTCGACGGCGAAGTCCGAGCGCAGCCGTGCCAGCGCCGCCGTGGCCATCTCGGCCGCCGCCGCCGGGTCGGAGGCCACGTCTGTGATCGCCTCGGCGATATCCTCGGGGGCGTCGCGCACCAGCAGGCCGTGGGTGCCATGGGTGATGAACTCGGGGATGGCCGAGACCGCGGTGGTGACGATGGGCAGCAGCTGCGAGGCAGCCTCCATCAGCACGTTGGGCAGCCCGTCGCGGTCGCCGTTGGCGGCGATGCGGCTGGGCAGCACGAAGAGATCGGCGGTGCGCATGGCAGCGATCACCTCGGGCTGGTCGCAGGCGCCCTTCCAGGTGATACGCGTGGCGATGCCGGCGGCTTCGGCCTGGGCCTTCATCTGGTCCTTCAGCTCGCCCCCGCCGATGTGGACCCAGTGCCAGTCGAGCCAGTCGGGCAGCAGGGCCAGCGCGTCGATCAGCCGGTCGAACCCCTTCTTCTCGACCAGCCGCCCGACCGAGAGCAGTTGCAGCGGCGCGCCGGGGGCGCGCAGGGGCCGTTCGGGCGGGGCGGGGAAGCGGGCAAGGTCGAGGCCGTGATAGACCAGGTCGATGCGGCCCGGATCGGCGGCGAGGTCGCGCAGGTGGGCCGCGCCGAAGGCGGTGCAGGTGGCGCCGAAGCTGGCGCCGCCGGGGCCGAGGGCCAGCTTCTCGCGCAGCTCCCAGTCGGGCGAGGTCCAGATATCCTTGGCATGGGCCGAGAAGGCCCAGGGAATGCCCAGCATCACCGCCGCATAGCGCGCGACCGAGGCGGGGGTATGCAGGAAATGGGCGTAGATCGCCGGCGTGCCCTCGGGCAGCTCGGTTGCCAGCACGCAGGCCTGCCCGAAGCGGCGCACCCGGTTGCGGGTGCGTTCGCGCGAAAGATCGGCGCGCCATAGCCGCACGGCCGCCTTGTAGCCCGGCAGCCGCCGCGCGGCGCGCCAGGCGTGCCAGACCCGGCCCGGTTCGTCGTGCAGATACTCGGGCAGGTAGTTGACCGGCGCGGCAAGACGGTCGTGCAGCGGGTGGGTCTTGGTGTCAGTCGGGTGACGCAGCGACCAGAGGGCGAGCGGGTGGCCCGCCGCTTCCAACGCGACAAGTTCCTGGGCGATGAAGGTTTCCGACAGGCGGGGCCAGCCCTTGACCACCACCGCCAGCGGCGGTCTGCTCATTCCGCTGCCTGACCCGCCCGTAACGACAACAGCGCCGCGACCCTGTCGGTGACGTAATCGAGCCCGTCCAGCAGCCCGTCGGTCATCGCCTCGCTGGGCAGGTTCTGTTGCGGCAGGTTGCGGATGGCCGCGATCATCGACTGCGGCGAGAGCCCGTCGCGCTTGTCGTCGAGCATCCGAACCAGGCCCAGTTCCTCGGCGCGGCTGGCGCGGATCCACTGTTCCAGGCGCGGCACGGTGCGGGGCACGATGACCGCGCGCATGTCGAAGGAAAGCACCTCGCAGAAGGTGTTGTAGCCGCCCATGCAGACCACGCCCTCGGCCCCGGCATAAAGCGTCTCGATCTGGGAATCGAAGCCGGTGGCGGTGACGCGGCCGCCAAGCGCCTCGACCCGGGCCTCGAACTCGGCGCGGATCTCGCCCGAGAGGAAGGGGCCGTAGACCAGGATCGCGCGGGGGCTGAGGTCGGGGTCCTGTTCATAGGCCGAGAGCACCAGGTCGACCATCAGCTCGCCATCGCCGCCGCCGCCGGGGGTCACCAGGATATAGGGCTGTTCCGGCGGCTCGGCGGTCGAGTTGCGCGAGCGGCGCAGGTAGCCGGTCCAGTGCATCCGGGCGCGGGTGGCGGGGCTGATGTCCAGCCCGGCGGTCGGGTCGTAGACCGAGCGCGTGCCATAGATCCAGATCTCGTCATAGGCGCTTTCCATCACCGGCAGGGCGTGCTTGCGCTCCCATTCGGCGGCCAGCACCTCGGGTTCGTCGAGCACGTCGCGCAGGCCCAGGACGAGGCGGCACTTGCCCTCGGCCTGCAGCATCTTGAGCGTCGGCATCAGCTCGCCCCGGAAGCCGGTCGGCTCCTTGTCGACGATCAGCACGTCGGGCTCGTATTGCTCGGCGGTCGAGCGGATCAGCCCGGCGCGCAACTCGGTCGTCTCCTCGATGCCCATGCCCATGGTCTGGCTGACGTAGGAGCCATCCTGCAGCTTGGTCACGCCCGGCAGGCGCACGTGGTCGACGCGCCGGGGAAAGTCGAAGCGGCCGGCGACGGGCGAGCCGGTGAGGATCAGCGCCGAGGCGTCGGGGATCGAGCCGGTGATCGCCTGCGCCAGCGCACGCGAGCGGCGCAGGTGGCCAAGCCCGAAGGTGTCATGGCTGTAGAGCATGATCCGGGGCGCACGCGCGCCCCGGCGTGAGAACGGGCTGTTCATTTTCGCCTTGTCACCTGGCTGGTCTGCGGGCGCAGCGAAGCAGTGCGCCGCGGGCAGGCGGCGCCGGTCATTGGAAATTGCCTCACCGCGGTCATGTTCCGCCCCTTGATCGGCTCGTCCGACCCGTGTTTCTGGCACGCGTTTTCGGTACCTGCAATGTCCTTCCGGACTGCCCTGGGGTCAGAGGCTGGCGGCCCCGCACCCGAGAGCGGTCACATCAGGTTTAGTGAAATTGTTCCGGCTTGAAAACAGATAAGAGAAACCTCGGTTTTTTCCTGTCCGCCGTGGCGCGGAGTGATCGGGATGCAAGCCGATTGCCTGCCCTGGCGGCGTCTTGTAGCCTCGATCGGACAGGAAAAGCCGGGAGACGGGCATGGGCAGGCTGATGCGGCGGTTTGGCGCGGCGCTGATATTCGTGTTGCTTCTGCCGCTGGCGGCCATGGCCCAGCAGGCGGCGGAGACGGCGGGCGGCGAGACCGACACGCTGACCCGCGCTATCCGCGAGGCCGCCGCGGCCGGTGTCAGCGTCATCGTGATCGACCGCAACGGCGCCGTGCTGAGCGCGCCGCAGGCCGATCCGGCCGACCCCGCGGTGCCGGCGGCGGCCAGCATGGAGGGCGCCTCGGCGCTGATGAAGGCGCAGTCCAAGGTCTCGCGCTTTCGCGAGACCCTGCGCGAACGGCTCGACGCGCTGCCCAATTCGCTGAACGAAGTGGCCTATATCCTGCGCGCCACCAGCCCCGAGGGGGAGATCAAGACCTATGTGATGGTCTTCTTCTGGACCCTTGTCATGCTGGTCATCGGGCGCTTTGCCGGGGTCTATATCTACGGCCGCCGGCTGGTGCGCGGGCTGGTCGTCTCGCGGGTGATGGAGGCACCGCAGGGCTATCGCGAGAAGATGCCCTTCCTGGTCTTCCGCTTCCTGATGGGCGTCGGTGGCACGATCTTCGGCATGACGGTGGCCTACCTGCTACTTCTACTGATCTGGGGCGAATCCAAGGACCTGTCGATCCAGTTCACCGTCACGGCGATCTTCCTCGGCTGGTTCATCGCCCGCACGCTGGCCGATGTCTGGCGCATGATCCTGTCGCCCTTCCTGCCGCAATATCGCATTCCCGATTTCAGCGACCGCGACGCGCGGCGGCTGTATTACTGGGCCTCGCTGCTGGGCGGCTACAATGTCGCCGTCATCATGTTCAGCACCTGGATCCACGACTTCGGGCTGAACTACAACGTCTACGCGCTGATGTATGGCGCGCTCTCGCTGCTGGGGGCGCTGCTGAACCTGGCGATGATCGCGCTGAACGCGAGGTCGATCACCAATGCGATCCGGCGCGGCAAGCCGACGCGCGAGCTGAGCTGGGTTACACGGATGGTGGCCCTTGGCTGGGCGCCGCTGCTCGTGGCCTACGTGATCTTCGGCTGGCTCGAACTGGCCTTTGACCTGGTGATGGAACTGCCCGAGTCGGTGCCGCTGATCATGGGCGCCTATGGTGTCTTCCTGACCATCATCGTGGTCTACGGCGTCATCAACTACGGGATCGAGCGCTATTTCCACCGCACCATGGCGCGCGAGCGGATGAACCAGGACATGGCCGAGGCCGATGCGCTGGAAGACGCCGCGCAAGAGGACATGCCGCTGATCCCACGCCCCTCGTTCAACACCTACGAAGACCTGGCGCGCCGCGTCGCCGGCATCCTGGCCTTCGTGGCCGGGGCCTATGCGCTGTTGCGGATCTGGGACCCGGACAACGCCTTCCTGCGCGAGAGCCTGGTCGGGCGGCTGATGGACGTGATCTTCATCCTGTTCATCGGCTACATCGTCTATCACCTGTTCCGGATCTGGATCGACACGAAGATCGCCGAGGAAGCGCCGCTGCCCGAGGAGAGCGGCGAACTCGGCGACGAGGGCGCCGCGCCAAGCGCCTCGCGGCTGGCCACGCTGCTGCCGCTGTTCCGGGGCGCGATCCTGGCTGTGGTGGTGGTCTCGATCGCGCTGATCGCGCTGATGGAGCTGGGGATCAACGTCTCGCCGCTCTTCGCAGGGGCCGGGGTGGTTGGCCTCGCAGTCGGCTTTGGCGCGCAGACGCTGGTGCGCGACATCTTCTCGGGCGCGTTCTTCCTGATCGACGATGCCTTCCGCAAGGGCGAATACATCGACATCAACACCGTGAAGGGGACGGTCGAAAAGATCTCGGTCCGCTCGTTCCAGCTGCGCCACCACCTCGGCGCACTGCACACCATTCCCTTCGGCGAGATCCAGGTGCTGACCAACTATTCGCGCGACTGGGTGATCATGAAGCTGCCGCTGCGGGTGACCTATGACACGGATGTCGAGAAGGTCCGCAAGCTCATCAAGAAGCTGGGGCAGGAGCTGCTGGAAGACCCGGTGATCGGTGCCGACTTCATCCAGCCGCTCAAGAGCCAGGGCGTGATCGAGATGCAGGACAGCGCCATGATCATCCGGGTCAAGTTCATGACCAAGCCGGGTGACCAGTGGAATATCCGCAAGCGCGTCTACGAGGAGATCCGGGCGCTGTTCGCGCGAGAGGGCATCAAGTTCGCGCACCGCGAGGTGACGGTGCGCCTGGCCGACGGGCGCGTCGCCGAACTGACGCCCGAGCAGCGCGAAGCCATCACCGGCGCGGCGCAGGCGGCGATCGACGACGATGCGATGGACGACATGAAGGGCGTCGGCGGCGACGACCGCTGAGCCGCCTCAGCGCGCCGGGCGGGGGATCAGCCGGCCCGAGTCGGCCAGAACGGCGGGCTTGCCCAGCCGGGCGAGCAGCGCGCGGAAGCTGTGGCCGAGCGATGCGCAGGTGCAGAGGCCGTGGCCGGTCTGGTCGTTGAACAGCACCAGGCGCGAGCCTTCGAACTGCAGCGAGAAGCCATAGGCCGACAGGCCGCGCACCAGCTGGCTCCAGTCGGCCGCCGCCTCGAAGATGCGCCCGACGATGCAGTTCAGCCGGACGGCGGTCTCGGTGTCGAGCGCGCTTTCCTCGCTGCCCCGGCCTTCGCCGCACCAGAGGGTCGGCGTCGGTTGATCAACGGGCGGGGCGACCCGTGCATAGGTGCTGGGATTCATGTCCGGTCTCATTCGTTAACATCTCCTGATCGTAAACGGTCATTGTGCTGACCTCTGGGAGATAACTCGGTAACTATCGGACGGTTTCATACAGCCGTCTGTGGTGAGGATTACAATTACGCAATCAATGCTCGTAGGGGTCAAGGCTGTCGCGCAGCCCGTCACCGAGGAAATTGAACGCGAGCACGACGATGATGATGGGCAGCATGGGCAGAGCGGTCCACCAGTATATCTCCACGTTGACCAGGTTCTGGGCATCGTTGAGCATCACGCCCCAGCTGACCGCCGGGGCGCGCAGTCCCAGTCCGAGAAACGATAGGGCGGTTTCGCCCAGGATCATCGCCGGAATGGAAAGGGTGGCCGAGGCGATCAGGTGGCTCATGAAGTTCGGCAGCAGGTGTTTTCGAATCACCCGGCCCGAGGAGGCACCCATCATCTCGGCCGCGCGGACGTATTCCTCTTCGCGCAGGCTGAGGAACTTGGCGCGCACCGAACGGGCCAGGCCCGGCCAGTCGAGGATCCCGAGGATCACCGAGATGATGAAGAAGACCGAGACCGGCCCCCAGTTCGACGGCACCGCCGCCGAAAGCGCCAGCCAGAGCGGCAGCTCGGGCAGCGAGCGCAGGATCTCGATCATCCGATTGATCACCCAGTCGATGCCACCGCCGAAGTAGCCGGCGACCGAGCCGAAGAAGATGCCGAGCACGAAGGAGACGGTGATGCCGATCAGGCCCACGGTGAGGCTCAGCTGGGCGCCATAGAGGATGCGGCTGAACATGTCGCGGCCCAGCCGGTCAGAGCCGAGAAGGAACACGGTGACGCCCTCGGGGGCGCAGAACAGGTGCCGGTCGGTCGGAATCAGCCCGGCGAGGTCATAGGTCGAGCCCTTGCAGAAGAAAGACAGCTTCTGCGGGGTCGAGGTGTCCGGTTTGAACTCCCACTTGAAGGTGACCATGTTCGGCTCGGAGGTCATCGCATAGACGTAGGGGCCGACGAACTTGCCCTCGTGCCAGAGGTGGATGCCCTGCGGCGGAGAGTAGAGATTGTCCGAATACCGCTCGTTCGGCGAATAGGGCGCGATGAAGCCGGCGAAGGGCAGCATCAGGTAGCAGAACAGCAGGAAGATGCCCGAGATCAGGCCGAGCCGGTGGGTCTTGAACTTGCGCCAGACCAGCACGCGGGCGGGCGCGTCGAGATCCTTGCGCTCGATCGTCTGGATCGAGAGGTTCGGGTCGTAGGGGGCGTCGTCGACATAGCGACCGTCGGGTAGGCGGCTCATGCGTCGCGGCCCTCGTAGCGAATGCGCGGATCGAGCAGGACCAGCAGCACGTCCGAGATCATGGTGCCGATCAGCGTGAGCAGGGCCACGAACATCAGCACGAAACCGGCGAGGAACTGGTCCTGCGCGCGCAGCGCCGTGAGCAGGGTCGGGCCGATGGTCTGCAGCCCCAGCACCACCGATACCAGAACCGAGCCCGAGACCATCGAGGGCAGCAGGTTGCCGATATCGGCGACGAAGGGGTTGAAGGCGACGCGCAGCGGATACTTGGTGAGCATCCGGCGCGGGCTCATCCCCTTGGCGATGGCGGTCTCGACATAGGGCTTGCCCAGCTCGTCGAGCATGTTCGCGCGCAGCCGCTGCATCATCGCCGCCGCGCCCGAGGTGCCGATCACGAAGGTCGGCACGATCAGATGCCACAGGATCGACTGCACCTTGTCCCAGCTCATCGGCTGGCCCTCGAACGAGGGGTCCATCAGCCCGCCGATGGGCAGGTTCATGTAGCGGTGGCCGTAGTAGAACAGGATCAGCGCCAGCAGGAAGTTCGGCGTCGCAAGCCCGAGGTAGCCGACGAAGGCCGAGGAATAGTCGACCCAGGTGCGCGAGCGCGCCGCCGCCAGCACGCCCAGCGGCAGGGCGACCATGTAGACGAAGAGCACGGCGGCGAGGTTCACCAGCACCGTGAGCCAGAGCGAGTCGCCGACGATCTCGGCCACGGGGCGGTCGAATTCGAAGGACCAGCCGAAATTGCCCTGGATCAGCCCCGAGAAGCCGTGCGGGCCGGGGGCGAAGCCGACCCAGATCAGGTATTGCTCCCACAGCGGCCGGTCGAGTGCGTATTCCTTGCGCAGGAACTCGGCCTTGGCGACGCCCGCCGACTGGCCGGTCGACTTAAGCTCGGCGATCTGGTTGGACAGGTAATCGCCCGGCGGCAGGTTGATGATGGCGAAGATCAGCGCCGAAACGACCAGCAGCGTCAGCAGCATGGTGCCGAAGCGATAGACCGCGTAGCGCAGGATCTGCATTACTTCTTGCCGCCTTCGAAATAGAATTCGTCCATCCGGTGGATGCCGAAATGCGCGCCCGGCTCCCAGGCCCAGATGGCCGATTCCGGCACGTTCTTCAGCTTGGTCGAGACCACGATGGGCTGCGGCGCCTCGTTCAGGATGCCGATACCGAAGACGTTGTCGGCATGGATCTTCAGCATCTCCTGCCAGATCTCGGCGCGGCGGGTGTCGTCGGTGGTCTGCTCCCATTCATGCGAGAGGTCGAGCAGGCGCTTGGGGGCCTCCATGTCGGGCGGCTCGCCGGCGCCGCCGTTGGTCTGGTAGAACTGGCCCCACTTCGGCCAGGCGAAGAACTCCTGCTGGCGCGGCGCGAGGTAGTCGGGCGAGGTATAGGCCTGCGGGATGCCGTTGTCCCAGCCGAACCAGGCCGAGGCCATCGAGGTGCCGGCATAGACGCGGTTCCTCAGGATGTCGCGGTCGAGCGGGCGCATCACCAGCTTGACGCCGATCTCGCGCCAGGTGTCGGTGACGATCTGGAGCGCGTTCTCCTCTTCCTGGCGTTCGCCGGCCACCTCGATCACCAGCTCCATCGGGCGGCCGTCGGGCAGCAGGCGGATGCCGTCGCCGCCCTTCTTCGCCAGCCCCGCCTCGTCCAGAAGCGCGTTGGCCTGGGCGGTGTCGAAGGCGGCCCAGGCCTCGCGGTTCTCCTCCTCGAAGAAGGGGCTTTGCGGCAGCACCGACATGGCGCCGGGCTTGGCCATCTTGAAGAACAGCGCGCGGTTGATCGCGGCGCGGTCGATCGCCAGCGAGAGGGCACGGCGCACCCGCACGTCGCGCAGCACGGTGCGCCAGGTGTCGTCGGCGCAGTTGAGGTTGGGATAGATCGCGATCTGGCTCGCGGTGCCATTGGCCCAGAGCAGGGTCCGATAGGGTTTGCCGTCGGCCTCGCCCTTCTTGAGGATCGGGATATCGCGGAAATCTAGGCCGCGGCCCTGCAGGTCGGTCTCGCCGGCATTGGCCTTGGCGGCGATCAGCCCGCCCGAGACGATCTCCATCTCGACCACGTCGATATAGGGCAGCTGGATGCCGTGGCTGTCGACGCGGTGGTAATAGGGGTTGCGGACGAACTGGTGGCGGATCTTCTTGCCGTCCGAGGTGTTCACCCAGGGCTGCAGCGTCGGCAGCTCGGGGTTGTCGAAGTCGTACATGTTGTCGAGGCCGTTGTGCAGCGCGGCCCAGCTCTTGACACGCGCGTCGGCCACGGCTTCGGCCAGCCCGGTAGGGTCGGCGTATTTCTGGTGGAACTGCTTCATCACATGCGCCGGGCGGTAGATGAAGGGCGGACGGGCCTGGGCCAGCGTCTGCAGGAACAGCGGGTTGGGCGCGTCCCAGGCATAGACCACGGTGGTCTCGTCCGGGGTGGTGACGGTTGGATACTTGCCGTCGATGCGCAGGAAATCCGGCGGGCCCGAGGGGCTGAGCTCGGGGTTGTTGGCGACGTCGTCCCACCAATAGGCAAAATCGGCCGAGGTGAAGGGCGCGCCGTCGGACCAGCGGTGGCCCTTGCGCAGGTGCAAGGTGAAGACGCGGCCTTCCTGCACGTCGACCGAGGCCAGGATGTCCGGCACCAGGTTGTAATCCTTGTCGAAGCCGACCAGCCGCGCATAGCCGTAGACGACCATCATGCGGATGTCCTTGTCGCGCGAGACCAGCGTGGTCAGCGTGCCGCCCGGCGTGCCCGAGGTGCGGCCCTTGGCCTCGAGGTCGACCACCAGCGGCTCGGCCGGGACACGCTCGGAGATGGCGGGCAACTCGCCCTTGCCGATCTTCTCGGCCCAGTAGGGGCTTTCCTGCAGGTCCGCCGCGGCGGCAGGGCCGGCCAGCATCCCGGCGAGAACGAAGGCGAAAGAGTGAACGATCCTAGACATGGCATCTCACCTTGTGGCCGGGTTCCACCTGCATCAGCGACGGTACCACGGTCTCGGAAAAACGGAAGGCCTCGGGCCAGCTTTCCGGTGCGCCGGCCCCCTGCGCAACAAGTTTCAGGTTGATCGGCCGGTTGATGTCGGGCGTGGGTTGAGCGGCGATCAGCGCCTTCGTGTAGGGGTGGCGCGGATTGTGGAATAGCGTCTCGGGCGGGGCCTGTTCGACCACCAGGCCCTGGCGCATCACTGCAACTTCGTCGGCGATCCGGGCAACCACGGCAAGGTCGTGGCTGATGAAGAGATAGGACAGGCCCAGCCGGTCGCGGATGTCTTCCAGCAGGCAGAGGATCTGTTCCTGCACCGAGACGTCCAGCGCCGAGGTCGGCTCGTCGCAGACCAGCAGCGAGGGGTTCAGCATCAGCGCCCGCGCGATCGACAGGCGCTGGCGCTGGCCGCCCGAGAAGGCGTGCGGATAGCGCATCAGCATGTCCGAGGTCAGCCCGACCTGCGCCAGCATCTGTGCGGCGCGGTCACGGCGTTCCGATGACGATCCGATCCCGTGGATCTCCAGCGGCTCGCAGAGCGCGTCGAGGATGCGCATCCGCGGCGACAGCGAGGAGTAGGGGTCCTGGAATACCATTTGCGCCTGCTTCTGGAAGGCGGTCCGCGCGGTGCGGTTGAGGTCGTGCACGGCGATGGCTGCGCTGCCGCGCTCGGGCTTGAACAGCACCTCGCCGCCCTCGTCGGGGCGTTCCGCGCCAAGCGCGATGCGCGCGGCGGTGGTCTTGCCCGAGCCGCTTTCGCCGACGATGGCAAGCGTGGTGCCGCGCGGCAGGGCCAGGTCGACACCGCGGCAGGCGCGGATCAGCACCTGCGCCTTCCAGGACGACTTGGCCCGCATCGTATAGGTCTTGTTGACGTTCTTCAGTTCGAGGATCAGGTCGTCGTGCGGCGGTTCGGGTACGAATTCGGGGTTGGCGGGGATCGCAGGGGCCGCGTCGAACAGCTGTCGGGTATAGGGATGCGCCGGGTCGCCCAGCACCGCGGCCGCCGCGCCGGATTCCATCACCCGGCCCTTGTGCATCACCACCACCTGTTCGGCCATATTGGCCACAACGCCGAGGTCGTGGGTCACCAGGATCATCGCCATCCCGGTTTCCTGCTGCAGCTCCTTGATGAGGCCGAGCACCTGCGCCTGCGTGGTCACATCCAGCGCGGTCGTCGGTTCGTCGGCGATCAGCAGGTCGGGCTTTCCGACCATCGCCATTGCGATCATCGCGCGCTGGCGCATCCCGCCGGACATCTCGAAGGGGTACGAGCCATAGGCGCGCTCGGGATCTGGGAAGCCGACGCGGGCAAAGGTGTCGAGCACCTGTTTCTTCGCATCGCCGCCGCTGGCTCCGCGATGCAGCCAGAGCACCTCTGCCACCTGGTTGCCCAGCGTGTGCAGCGGCGAGAGCGAGCGCATCGGCTCCTGGAAGATCATCGAGACGGTGTCGCCGCGCACCGCGCGCAGGTCGCGTTGCGATAGGGTGGCAAGGTCGCGCGGCCCGTCGCGCCCGTTCAGCAGGATGCGCCCCGAGTGGATGCGGGCGACGCGCGGCAGGATGCGCAGGATCGCACGGCAGGTGACGGTCTTGCCCGAGCCGCTTTCGCCGAC
Source organism: Seohaeicola zhoushanensis (assembly GCF_014656415.1). Classification (GTDB taxonomy): domain Bacteria; phylum Pseudomonadota; class Alphaproteobacteria; order Rhodobacterales; family Rhodobacteraceae; genus Seohaeicola_A; species Seohaeicola_A zhoushanensis. Next base: position 162,058 of record NZ_BNCJ01000002.1, read on the forward strand.
GAGGGCCAGCGTCTGGCCGGGCATGATCTCGAAGCTGACATCGCGCACGACCGGATCGGCGCGGCCGAAGCCGACGCTCAGGTTCTCGACTGTCAGCAATGGAGTCATGTCGCTCGGTTTCGCCTGCCGGTCTGGTGGGCCGCCCCCTGGCAGCCGGTATTAATACTTACCTTGGCGCGGCGCTGGTCGGGTCGTCAAACCCTATCCGCATTTTTGCGGGGGTGTAATTCGGGCTTTCGATCTGCCATCTAGACGGGGACGCACGCGGAAAGGGCATTGCAATGAGCCGACTGGACATCTTCATCGACCGCATGGTTTCGCAGCGCGCCTGCCTGGATTGGGCGATTGCCGAGACCGCCACGATGCCCGGCCCGGTGTTCGAACTGGGGCTCGGCAACGGGCGCACCTATCACCACCTGCGCGAGAAGGTCGCAGGCCGCCAGATCCTGGTTTTCGAGCGCGCGGTGGCCTCGCATCCCGACTCGACGCCGCCCGACGCGGACCTGATCCTGGGCGACGTGCGCGACACGCTGCCGGCCACGCTGGCGCGGCTGGGCGCGACGGCGAGCCTGGTTCACGCCGATCTTGGCGGGCACAACCTCGAAAAGAACGACGCCTTCGCGCAGCTGATCTCGCCGCTGGTCGAACCGCTGCTGGCGCCGGGCGGGCTGATGGTGTCGAGCGACCGGATGTATTTCGACCGCCTCGAGGAATTGCCGCTGCCGCCCGGCGCGGTGCCGGGGCGCTGCTTCATCTACCGCGCCTGAGCCGCGCCAAAGCGTCACTCCCCATGCGGTCCAGAATCGGCTAGCCTTCACCGGACTGCTCGGCCCTGCCGGAGCGGGAGGCCAACGGCAGGAAGGAACGCTCCTCGTGCAACGCAAGCTGCTGCACAACATCCCTTTCGACGCGCTGAAGATCGGGATGGAGGCCGAGCACACCCGCGTGCTTCATGCCGACGACCTCTATGTCTTCGCCAATTCCTCGGGCAACCTGAACCCGATGCACCTCCCGAAGGAGGATGGCGACGGCGACGGCAGCCCCGAGGCCCTGGCGCCCTCGATGTGGATCGCCTCGCTGGTTTCGGCGGTTCTGGGCTGCGACCTGCCGGGGCCGGGCACGATCTACCGCTCGCAGAGCCTGCGCTTCGTCAGCCAGGCGCAGGCGGGCGAGACGCTGGTGGTGCGGGTCAGGCTGCTGGAGAAGGGCGAGGGGCGGCTGGCGCGCTTTGCCACCACCGTCACCACGCAGGACGGCCGCCCCGTGCTGGAAGGCGAGGCCGAGGTGATCGCCCCGGCGCGGGCGGTGACCTTCGACCCTGCCGAGGTGCCGGGGCTGATCCTGCAGGATCACCAGCATTTCGACCGGCTGCTGGAAGCGGCGGCGCCGCTGCGGCCGATGCGCACCGCCGTGGTCGCGCCCGAGGAGGCCGACGCCCTGGCCGGACCGCTGCTGGCGGCGCAGCATGGCCTGATCGAGCCGGTGCTGGTGGGCGACCCCGACCGCATCGCCGCCGCCGCGCAGGCGGCGGGGCTCGACATCTCGGGCGTCGAGATCGCCCCGGCCCCCGATCACAAGGCCGCCGTCGAACGCGCCGTGGCGCTGGTGCGCGAGGGGCGCGCGGGCGCGCTGATGAAGGGGCACCTGCACACCGACATCTTCCTTGGCGCCATCCTGTCGCGCGAGAGCGGGCTGCGCACCGACCGCCGGCTCAGCCATGTCTTCGTGATGGATGTGCCCGGCCTCGACCACCTGCTGATGGTGACTGACGCCGCGATCAACATCGCGCCCGACCTGATGATCAAGGCCGACATCATCCAGAACGCCATTCACCTTGCCCATTCGCTGGGTCTGGCCGAGCCGCGCGTCGGCATCCTCTCGGCGGTGGAGACGGTGAACCCGGCGATCCCCTCGACGCTCGACGCGGCGATCCTGTCGAAAATGGCCGACCGCGGGCAGATCACCGGCGGGCTGGTCGACGGGCCGCTGGCGATGGACAACGCGGTCGACCTCGCCGCCGCGCGCACCAAGGGGATCAAGGGGCTGGTGGCGGGCCATGCCGACATCCTCGTCGCGCCCAACATGGAGGCGGGCAACATGCTGGCGAAAGAGCTGACCTTCCTCGCCCATGCGCAGAGCGCCGGCATCGTGATGGGAGCGCGCTGCCCGGTGATCCTGACCAGCCGCGCCGATGACGAGAAATCGCGCCTCGCCTCCTGCGCGGTGGCGGTGCTGCACGCGGCGCGGTCGGCATGAGCGCGATCCTGACCCTGAACGCGGGCAGCTCCTCGCTGAAATTCGCGGTCTACGCCCCGGCGCCGGAACCCGAACTGAATCTCTCGGGCCTGATCGAGAACCTCGGCCCGCTGGCGCGGATGAAGCTGAAGGGCGAGGACGCGCGCGAGATCGGCCCGGCCGATCACGCGGCGGCGGTGCGGGCGATCCTGTCGACGGTCGAGGGCCATCTGGGCGACCGTGACGTTGTGGGAGTCGGCCACCGCATCGTTCACGGCGGCAAGACATTCGGCGACCCGGTGGCGCTGACAGCCGATGTCATCGCCCAGCTGACCGCGCTGAACCCGCTGGCGCCGCTGCACCAGCCGCACAACCTCGCTGCCGTGGCGGCGGCTCAGGCCGCCTTCCCCGAGGCGCTGCAGATCGGCTGTTTCGACACCGCCTTCCACCGCGGCCATCCCTTCGTCAACGACGCCTTCGCCCTGCCGCGCCACCTGTATGACGAGGGCGTGCGGCGCTATGGCTTTCACGGGCTGTCCTACGACTATGTGACCGGCGTGGTGGCGCAGCAGCGGCCCGACCTCGCCAGGGGGCGGGTGGTGGTCTGCCACCTCGGCAACGGCGCCTCGATGTGCGCGGTGCAGGGCGGGCGCTCGATCGGCTCGACCATGGGCTTCTCGGCGCTCGACGGGCTGCCGATGGGCACCCGCTGCGGCCAGCTCGACCCCGGCGTGCTGCTCTACCTGATGGCCCGCGGCATGGGCGCGGCGCAGATCGAGCAGATGCTCTACCTCGAAAGCGGTCTCAAGGGCCTCTCGGGGATCAGCCACGACATGCGCACGCTGCTGGCCAGCGCCGCGCCAGAGGCGGCCGAGGCGATCGATTATTACGTCTTCCGCATCAAGCGGGAACTCGGCGCGATGGCGGCGGTGATGGGCGGGCTTGACGCAGTGGTCTTCTGCGGCGGCATCGGCGAGAACGCCGCGCCAATCCGGGCGCGGGTGATCGAGGGGCTGGGCTTCCTCGGCCTGCAGCTGGACGCCGCGGCCAATGCGGTGAACGCCACCGACATCGGCATCGGCCCGACCGAGATCCTGGTGATCCGCACCGACGAAGAACGGGTGATCGCCCGCGCCGTCGCCCGCGCGCTGGGCTGAGCGGGGACGTTTTCCGTCGCGGAAAACGTCCGAAATCCTGCGAGGATTTCGGCCAACGTTGGGCAGGGGCGCGGTTTCCTCGAAGGAAACCGCCCGAAATCCTCGCAGGATTTCGGCACCGCACCGCCGCCGGGGCTTGCCTCTCCGGCCCTGCCGCACAATGGTGCGCGCAGGGAGGATCCTTGATGCTATTCTACGACTGCCCCACCGCGCCCAACCCGCGCCGCGCCCGCATGTTCATCGCCGAGAAGGGGCTGTTCCTGGAGACGCGCAACATCTCCATCGCCGAGGGCGAGCAGCTGCGGCCCGAGTTCCTGGCGGTGAACCCGCGCGCCACCGTGCCGGTGCTGGTGACCGACGAGGGCACCATCCTGACCGAGAACCTCGGCATCGCCGCCTATCTCGAAGCCGCATTCCCCGAGCCGCCGCTGATGGGGCGCACGCCCGACGAGAAGGGGCTGGTGCTGATGTGGAACGCCATCGCCGAGCTGCAGGGCGGTCTGCCCATCGCCGAGGCACTGCGCAACGGCAACCCGCGGATGAAGGACCGCGCGGTGACCGGCACCGTCAACCACGCGCAGATCCCCGAGCTGGCCGCGCGCGGCATGGAGCGCGCCGCCGCCTTCTTCGAGATGCTGGAGCAGCGGCTGCGCGAGAGCCGCTTCGTCGCGCTCGACCATTTCACCCTGGCCGATATCTCGGCCTTCGTCTTCGTCGACTTCGCGCGGGTCATCAAGATGCGCATCCCCGAGGGCAATACCGCCACCCAGGCCTGGTACGACGCGATCAAGGCCCGCCCCAGCGCCGCGCTGTGACGCGGCGGCGCGGTTGACGCCGCGCCGCTTCGGGGATTGGATTGCGCCGGATGGAAGGGGAGGTCCATGCTGCATGACATCAACCTCGCGGCGATCCTCGCCGCCGCGCTGATCGCCAGCTGTTCGCCCGGCCCGGCGACGCTGGCCATCGCCGGCACCTCGCTCGAACGTGGGCGCGCCGCCGGGCTGGCGCTGGCCTCGGGCATCACCACCGGCTCGCTGATCTGGTCGGTCGCCGCAGCCGCGGGCCTCGGCGCGCTGATGCACACCCATGCCTGGACGCTGGAGGTCGTGCGCTATGTCGGTGCCGCCTACCTGATGTTCCTCGCCTTCAAATCCGCCCGCGCCGCCATCGGCGGGCGCGCCATCGCCACCCGCAGCTTCACCGGGTCCCGCCGCCGCCTCTACCTGCGCGGCCTCGCCCTGCACCTGACCAACCCCAAGGCGATCCTGTTCTTCGGCGCGCTCTATTCCATAGCCATTCCCGCCGGCACCCCTGCCTCGGCGCTGGTGGTGGTGATCCTCGCCGTCTTCACCCAGAGCCTGCTGATCTTCCACGGCTGGGCGCTGCTCTTCTCGGTTCCGGTCATGACCCGCAGCTACCTGCGCCTGCGTCGCGGCTTCGAGGCCGCCTTCGCGCTGGGCTTCGGCGCGCTTGGCCTGCGCATTCTCACCGCCCGTTTCACCTGATCCCGCCCAAGGAGTGACCCCATGCCCGAAGCCTATATCGTCAGCGCCACCCGCACCGCCGGAGGCCGCCGCGACGACCGCGTGCGCGGCTGGCACCCGGTCGACCTCGCTGCCGCCGTGCTCGACGAGGTGACCCGCCGCTCCGGCATCGCGCCGGACGCCATCGACGACGTGATCATGGGCTGCGTCAGCCAGGCCGGCGAGCAGGGGCTGCACTTCGGCCGCAACGCGGTGCTGGCCTCGGGCCTGCCGCGCTCGGTGCCGGCCGTCACCATCGACCGCCAGTGCGGCTCGTCGCAGCAGGCGATCCACTTCGCCGCGCAGGCGGTGATGTCGGGCGTGCAGGACGTGGTGATCGCCGCCGGCGCCGAGAGCATGAGCCGCGTGCCCATGGGCTCGACCGGCAAGTGGAGCCGCCACCCGCAGCCGGGTTCGCCCACGAGCCCCGGCATCGGCGCGAAATACCCTCAGACCATCTTCAGCCAGTTCACCGGGGCCGAGATGATCGCCGAGAAGTGGAAGCACAGCCGCGCCGACCTCGACGCCTTCGCGCTGCAGAGCCACCAGCGCGCCGCCGCCGCCCGCGACAGCGGCGCCTTCGCCGCCGAGATCCTGCCGATCGAGGTCGAGACCGCCGACGGCACCGAGCTGCACACCGCCGACGAGGGCATCCGCGACACCGCCACGCTCGAGAGCATCGGCAGCCTCAAGACCCTGGTCGAGGGCGGCCGGATCACCGCCGGCAACGCCAGCCAGATCTGCGACGGCGCGGCGGCGGTGATGGTGGTCTCGGAACGCGCGCTGAAGGCGCATGGGCTGACCCCGCTCGCCCGCATCCATGAACTGACGGTGACCGCCGGCGACCCTGTCATCATGCTGGAAGAGCCGCTCTACGCCACCGACCGCGCCCTGCGCCGGGCCGGCATGACCATCGGCGACATCGACCTCTACGAGGTGAACGAAGCCTTTGCCCCGGTGCCGCTGGCCTGGTTGCAGCACACCGGCGCCAACCCCGAGCGGCTGAATGTCAACGGCGGCGCCATCGCGCTCGGCCACCCGCTGGGCGGCTCGGGGGCCAAGCTGATGACCACGCTGGTGCACGCGCTGAAGGCGCGGGGCCTGCGCTGGGGGCTGCAGACCATGTGCGAGGGCGGCGGCATCGCCAATGTCACCATCGTCGAGGCGCTGTAACGCGACATGAGCCCCGATGTCATCGTCATCGGCACCGGCGTGATCGGTGCCGCCATCGCCTTCGAACTGGCCAAGCAGGGGCGGCGCGTGCTCTCGCTCGACCGCAACGCGCAGGCGGGGCATGGCTCCACCTCGGGCTCCTGCGCCATCGTGCGGATGCATTACTCGACCTTCGACGGCACCGCCTTCGCCTGGGAGGGCTACCACTACTGGCGCGACTGGGCCGATTACCTCGGGCTGCCGGCGGGCAGCGACCTCGCCCGCTTCCGCGAGGTGGGTTGCCTGGTGATGAAGACCGAGGCCAACGGCCAGCTGGAGAAGCACAAGACCTTCAGCGCCGAACTCGGCTGCCCCTTCGAAGAGCTGACGGCGGAGCAGGTGCAGGCGCGGCTGCCGATCTGCGACCTCGCCAGCTTCGCCCCGGCGCGGCGGCTCGACGACCCGGCCTTCGGCCAGCCCAACGGACGGCGGATGGGTGGCGCGGTCTGCTAGCCCAATGCCGGCTATGTCACCGACCCGGCGCTCTCGGCGCAGAACCTGCTGGCGGCGGCGGCGCGGCATGGCGCCGAGACCCGGCTGAACGCTACCGTGAGCGCGATCCTGCAGGCCGGCGGGCGCGTCACCGGCGTGCGGCTGGCCAGCGGCGAGGAGATCCACGCGCCGGTGGTCGTCAACGTGGCGGGGCCGGGGTCGCATATCGTCAACGCCATGGCCGGCGTGCTCGATGACATGACCATCCGCACCCGCCCGCTGCGCCAGGAGGTGGTGCATGTCCCCAGCCCGCCCGGCTTCGACTTCGAGACCGATGGCACAATCGTCTCGGACAGCGACATCGCCTGCTACGTGCGCCCCGAACATGGCAACCACATCCTGATCGGCTCGGAAGACCCGGACTGTGACCCGCATCACTGGGTCGAGGACGACCTCCACTACAACCGCGACTTCACCGAACAATGGACGACCCAGGCGATGCGCTATGCCCAGCGGGTGCCGACGCTCGGCATCCCCAGCCGGATGCGCGGTGTGGTCGACCTCTACGACGCCTCGACCGACTGGATCCCGATCTACGACCGCTCTGCGCTCGAGGGCTTCTACATGGCCTGCGGCACCTCGGGGAACCAGTTCAAGAACGCACCGATCGCCGGCAAGCTGATGACGGCGCTGATCGGCTATTGCGAAGGCGGGGCGGATCACGACACCAGGCCGTTGCGCTTCACGCTGCCCTACCTCGGGCGCGAGATCGACGCCGGCTTCTACTCGCGCCGCCGCAAGGTGAACACCGAGAGCAGCTTCTCCGTCCTGGGCTGACGGCGCAGGCAGGCGCCGCGCCCCCCGCTTCTCTTCTTCCCAAATACTCGGGGGAGTCGCGCCGCAGGCGCGGCGGGGGCAAGGCCCCCGAGGCGGCGCAGCCCAGCGGGCGTGGACGCCGGGCGCTCAGGACACCTCGCGCTCGCCCATCACCGTCGAGAGGCGGGTCGTGGTCTGCGTCAGCTTGAGGCGCAGGTCCCCGGCGACCGACCGCTCCATGTCCGCCATGGCGTCGGGGTTCCGCGCCATGAAGGCCAGCAGCGCCTTGCGGTCGATCAGGAACAGCCGCGCCGGCGCGGTTGTGCGCACCGTGGCGGTGGCCGGGGCGCCGGTGGCGAAGGTCAGCTCGCCCACCAGCGCGCCGACCGAGATGGTGCCGATATGCAGCCCGCCGCGGTCGATGCTGCAATAGCCCTCCATCACCATGGCGAGATCCTGCACCGGCTTGCCCATCTCGGTGAGCACGAAGCCCTCGGGCGCGTCGACGAAACGGCCAAGCTTGAGCAGGCGCCGCGCCCGGTCCTTCTTGAGCGAGGGCACGATGCGCCGCGCCACCTCGGCCTGTTCGTCGCTCAGCGCGATGCGATGCACGATGAACAGCCGGGTGATGCCGATCAGGCTGATGACGATCCAGCAGGTCTCGATGGTGGCTGAAAACGGGTTGAAATCGCGCAGGAGGCTGATCAGAACCGAGCCCGAGGCGATCAGGTTCAGGATCGGGTAGCTGTAGCCGTCGCCACGCAGCAGGCCGAGCTGCAGGGCGAGATAGGCGCCGACGTAGAAGATGACGCCGATGACGCCGATCACGTCGTAGACCCCCATGCCCCAGAACCAGGCGCCAAGATTGTTGAGCACGTAAACCCCCGAAGAAGAGACTGCACGTTGCCTGATGGCAGCGTCGCTCCAGCGCATGACGTGCGCCCAGCATACCAGTCCCGAGGCCGGTCCGCCACGGCCGCGACTCCCTGCACCGCTTCGCTAAGAACAAGGGAAACCTTGGATGTCGCTTGGGAGATCGACTGTCAGATCTGCAAACTAGGAGAAGCTAACAAGAACTAAGACATTCTTTTTAGTTCCTGCTAGTCTTCGGTAGCTTTCAGGACAATTGGACGCCGACATGGACCCGGTAGCAAACCCATTTTCGCCAGGCGCGGGCTCGCGTCCACCGGAACTCGCTTGACGCGAGGGCATCGTCCACGACGCCGGTGTCGCCTTGAAACGGGTGATCGCCGGCAGGAGCGCCCAAAGCCAGATTTTCCTCGGGTTGCGAGGCACGGGCAAGACCGTACTCCTCAACGAGGTACTGGAGGTCGCGGAACGCGAAGGCTTCATCTCCGCGTTCATCGAAGCCCCCGAGAGCAAGCCGCTGACCGAGATGCTCTATCCCGCCATGCGTCAACTCCTGCGCAAGCTCTCGGCGCAGGAGAAGGCGCGGCATATGGCGATCAAGGGGTTGCAGGCACTGCGGGGCTTCGCAAGCGCCTTCAAGATCACGCTTGGCGACGTCGAGATCGGCGTGGATGCAGACCCCGGGGTCGCGGACAGCGGAAACCTGGAAATCGATCTGGGCGAGATGTTCGAAGCGATCGGACGCGCGGCCCGATCAGCCGCGAAAGGCTGGGTAATTCTCATCGACGAGGTCCAGTATCTGGAAGAAGAATTGGCCGCGGTCATCGTCGCCGTGCATCGCATGTCCCAGCGCAATCTTCCCGTCATGGTCTTTGCCGGGGGATTGCCACAGATCGCCAAGCTCTCCGGTGACGCCAAGAGCTATGCGGAGCGTGTCTTCGTATTTCCCAAGATCGGTGCCCTCGACGAAGGTGCGGCGCATGATGCGATCATCAAACCTCTCAAGGCGGAAGGCGTGGAGATCGAGAAAGACGCGCTGGAGAGCATCAATGAACTGACCGGTGGCTATCCGTTCTTTCTCCAAGAATGGGGACATCATGCCTGGAATGTCGCCGAGGGAAGCCCCATCAACCTGGCGAACGTCGAAACCGCGACTGAAAAGGCTCTCGCGCGCCTCGACGATGGCTTCTTTCGAGTCCGGTTCGACCGGCTCACTAATGCCGAAGTCGAGTATGTCGAAGCAATGGCCAGCCTCGGGGCAGGTCCCTACAAGGTCAATGATGTTGCCAAGGCGCTCAAGAAGCAGCCCAAATCGCTTGGTCCCAGGCGTGCGAGCATCATAACCAAAGGGATGATCTATTCCCCGTCATACGGCGAGATCGACTTTACGGTCCCTCTGTTCGACGACTTTCTCCGTCGGACGAGATTGCGCGAAGCATAGCCGGCCCGGAAACAGGTTGTCCCCCGCCGTCAGAACTCCAGATACCGCCGCCGCACCGCCTCGTCCGCCGCCAGTTCTGCGCTGGTGCCGGACCATTCCACCTGGCCGCGCTGCACGATGAAATGGCGGTCGGCGATCTTCATGAGGTCGGCGAGGTTCTTGTCGACCACCAGGATCGACATGCCCTGACCGCGGATCTGGGTCAGCGCCTCCCAGATGCGGCGGCGCACCAGCGGGGCCAGCCCCTCGGTCGCCTCGTCCAGGATCAGCAGGCGCGGGTTGGTCATCAGCGCGCGCCCGATCGCCAGCATCTGCTGCTCGCCGCCCGAGAGCAGGTTGCCCATCGAGCCGATCCGCGTCGCCAGTTCCGGGAACAGGGCAAAAACCTTCTCGACCGTCCAGGGATCGGGCAGGCCGAGGTGGTTCGACGCGGTGGCGACCAGGTTCTCCATCATCGTCAGGTTCGGGAAGATCTGCCGCCCCTCGGGCACCAGCCCGAGGCCGAGGTTGGCGGTGCGGAAGCTGGGCCGCCCGACCAGTTCCTGCCCGTCGAAGCGGATCGAGCCGCCCGAGGCGCGCACGATCCCCATGATGGTGTTGATCGTCGTGGTCTTGCCCATGCCGTTGCGCCCGAGCAGGGTGGCGACCTCGCCCGCCTGCAGCGAAAGGCTCATCCCGAACAGCGCCTGGCTGGTGCCGTAATGGGCGGTGACGTCCTTGAGTTCGAGCATCGTCATTCCTCGCCCAGGTAGGCGTGCTGCACCGCCTCGTTGCCACGGATCTCGTCCGGGCTGCCGGTCGCGATGATATGGCCGTAGACCAGCACCGAAATGCGGTCGGCCAGCGCGAAGACCGCGTCCATGTCGTGTTCGATCAGCAGGATCGAGTGCTTGCCCTTGATGCCCTTGAGCAGGGCGACCATTTCCAGGCTCTCCTGCGTGCCGAGCCCCGCCATCGGCTCGTCGAGCAGCATCAGCTCGGCCTCCGAGGCCAGCGCGATGGCGATCTCCATGCGGCGATGTTCGCCGTGGCTCAGCGCGACGGTGGCCTGGTCGGCCTTGTCGGCCAGGCCGACGCGGGCGAGCAACTCGCGCCCCCTGTCGCGCAGGTGGGCGATCGACCGGGCCGGGCGCAGGAAGCGGAAGGAATGCCCCTCGCGCGCCTGCAGCGCCAGCGCGACGTTGTCGAGCACGCTCATCTCCATGATGAGCGAGGTGATCTGGTACGACCGGGTGATGCCCAGGTGCGCGCGCCGATGCGGCGCCAGCCGGGTAATGTCGCGCCCCTTGAACAGCACGCGGCCGCTGTCGGGGATCTGGGTGCCGCAGAGCTGGCTGATCATCGTGGTCTTGCCGGCGCCGTTGGGGCCGATCACCGCGTGCAGCTCGCCCGCCTCGACCGTCAGGTTGAGGTTGTCGGTCGCCTTGATGCCGCCAAAGCTCTTGTTCAGGCCCTCGACCTTCAGAACCGCCGTCATCTCAGCGCTCCTTCCGGCCGGAGAAGAGGCCGGCGAGGCCGCCCCGGATGAACATGACCACCAGGATCAGCAGCAGGCCGAAGGGCAGCTGCCAGTAGATCCCGAAGGGGTGAGGCAGGCTGGAGAGCACCTCTTCAAGCACGATGAACACCGTGGCGCCCAGCACCGGGCCGATGGTGGTGGCCGCGCCGCCGAGGATGACCATGAACATCAGCTCGCCCGAACGGTGCCAGTCCATCATCTCGGGGCTGATGAAGGTGGTGAAGTTGCCCAAGAGCGCCCCGGCATAGCCGCACATCGCGCCCGAGATCACATAGGCGGTCAGGCGGTAGGCATAGGTGTTGAAGCCCAGCGTCGCCATCCGCTCGGGGTTGCCCTTGGCGCCCTGCAGCACCATCCCGAAGCGCGAGTTTACGATCATCCGCACGAGGCCGAGCGCGACCAGCAGCGACAGGAAGCAGAGCGCATACATCTGCAGCGGCTTGTCGAGGTCGAAGAACGCCAGCTCGGTGCGGCTGTCGATCACCAGCCCGTCGTCGCCGCCATATTCCTCGATCGAGACGATGAGGTAGTAGACCATCTGCGCGAAGGCCATGGTGATCATGATGAAGTAGACACCCTTGGTGCGCAGGCAGACCAGCCCGGTCAGCAGGGCAAACAGCGCCGTGACCCCAACAGCCAGCGGGATGTGCAGCCAGCCGCTGAGGGTGGCGATGGCGTCCCAACCGCCGTAGAGCCAGTGATGCGCCGGAATGCCGACGGCATAGGCGCCGAGGCCTACGAAGGCGGCATGGCCGAAGGACACCAGCCCGCCATAGCCGAGGATCAGGTTCAGGCTCACCGCCGCGATGGCGAGGATCACCAGGCGGGTGGCAAGGTCGAGATAGAAGGCCTGGCCGCCCAGGTAGAACAGCGGCGGCAGCACCGCGAGCAGGATCAGCACGACAAGGGTGATCCATCCGCGCTTGGACATGGTCGGCATCAGCGTACCTTCGGGGGGAAGAGGCCCTGGGGCCGCAGCGCCAGGACCAGCGCCATGATGAGATAGATGAGCATCGCCGAGACGGCGGGGGCCGAGTTCTCGGCGGCGGCCGAGGACATGAACAGCCCGAACAGATCATCGAGGAAGGCCCGGCCCAGCGTGTCGATCAGGCCGATCAGCAGGGCGGCGATGAAGGCGCCCTTGATCGAGCCGATGCCGCCGACGATGATCACCACGAAGGCGGTGATGATGATCGAATTGCCCATGCCGATATTGGCCTCGGTGATCGGGGCGATCAGCATGCCCGCAAGCCCCGCCAGCATCGCGCCAAGCGCGAAGACCAGGCTGAACAGCATCTGGATGTCGATGCCCAGGGCCGAGACCATGGTGCGGTTGGACGCGCCGGCGCGGATCAGCATCCCGAGGCGGGTGTAGTTCACCAGCCAGAACAGCCCCCCGGCGGCGGCAAGGCCGGCGGCTATGATTAGCAGGCGGAAGGTCGGCACCTCGAGACCGCTGCCAAGCGCGACCTGGCCGTTCAGCCAGTCGGGCAGCGGTACGGCGATGCCCTCGGGGCCCCAGATCACATGGGCGGAGGTGTCGAAGACCAGGATCAGGCCGAAGGTCGCCAGCACCTGGTCGAGGTGGTCGCGGGCATAGAGGCTGCGCGCCACCACCCGCTCGGTCAGGTAGCCGATCACCCCGACGACGGGCAGCGCCACCACCACCGCCAGCAGGAAGTTCCCCAGCGCGTAGGTCAGCGAGGCGCAGACGAAGGCGCCCAGCATGTAGAGCGAGCCATGCGCGAGGTTGACGAAGTCGAGGATGCCGAAGACCAGGGTCAGGCCCGAGGCGACAAGGAACAGCAATAGCCCCAGTTGCAGCCCGTTCAGGACCTGGATGACCAGAAGCGTGGTGTCCACCCGCTTACTCCCATGAAAAAAGCCGGCCGGGAGATGCGCCCGGCCGGCGAAGACGACCGCTCGGGTCTCAGTTCATCTTGCACTCGGCCGCGTAGGGGTCGACGTGGTCGGTATAGACCGTGTCGATCACCTTGGTGGTCCAGGTGCCATCGGCATCGGTGACCACTTCGCGCAGGAAGAAGTCCTCGATCGGCATGTTGTTCGTGCCGAACTTGAACTTGCCGCGGACCGAGCTGAAGTCGGCTGCCTTGATCGCGGCGCGAAGCTTGTCCTTGTCGGACATGTCGCCGCCGACCGCCTTGACCGCCGAGGCGATCAGCATGATCGCGTCATAGGACTGCGCGGCGTAATAGGACGGGTAGGTGCCGTATTTCGCCTTGAAGTCGGCCACGAATTTCTTGTTGGCCTCGTTGTCCAGCGTCGGGTCCCATTCCTGCGTGGTCTTCGAGCCCAGCACCGCCTTGAAGTCGGCGGCCTGAAGCTTGGGCAGCGACAGCGCGTCGACGGTAAAGACCGAATAGAGCGGCAGCGTGTCCTTCAGACCGGCCTGGTCATACTGCTTGATGAAGGCCCCGCCGGCCGCGCCGGGGTAGAAGACGAAGATGCCCTCGGCTCCCGATGCCTTGGCCTTGGCCAGTTCCGCCGAGAAGTCGAGCTGCGCGTCTGCGCCCCACTTGGTCAGGTCCTTGCCCTTGATCTCGCCCTTGAAGGTGCGCTCGACCCCGGCGGTCATGTCCTTGCCGGCGGCATAGTTGGGCGCCATGATGTAGAGCGACTTGACCCCGGCCTTGTTCAGGACCTCGCCCATCGCCATCGGCGTCTGGTCGTTCTGCCAGGAGGTCGAGAAGAAGTTCTTGTCGCACAACTGGCCGGCCATCTGGCTCGGGCCGGCGTTGGCCGAGATCAGGATCTTGTCGGCGTCCAGCACCGACTTGCGCGAGGCCAGCAGCACGTGGGACCAGATGTAACCGGCCACGAAGTCGACGTTGTCCTGCTTGACCAGCTTGTCGGTGGCCTGCTTGCCGGTCTCGGGAGCGAAGCCGTCGTCGCCGTAGATCACTTCGAGCTTAGTATCGCCGGCCATGCCGCCGAGGTGCTCCATCGCCAGGTCGACGGCGTTCTTCATGTCGTTGCCGATCACCGCGGCGGGCGTCGTCAGCGTGGTGACAAAGCCGATCTTGACGTCGGCATGGGCCGGCAGGCCCAGCATCGCGGCGGCAAGTGCCGCGGACATAACTCTTTTCATCTCAACTCCCCTGTTGTTGTCGCCCGGCTTCTGCCGAATCTGCGCCCATGCGGACTGTGCCCCGAGTTGACCATAAACCGCAATTGTGGCGCAACTTATTTATTTTAAGCTTGAAGCATCCGCAGGACTCCCTGCCGGTCGATCTTGCCGGTTCCGGTCTTGGGCAGGGCCTCGACGAAGAGGATCCGGCGCGGATACTTGTGCGGCATCAGCGCTGCCTTCACGTGGTCCTGCAAGGCCTTGATTGTCTCCCCCCCGCCGGTGCCCCCCTCGCGCAGCGCGATCACCGCCGAGAGCGTCATGCGCCGGTCGGCCAGCTCGTGCGCCAGCACGGCGGCCTCCAGGACGGCGGAATGTTCGTTCAGGCAGCGTTCCACCTCCAGCGGCCAGACCCATTGCCCCGAGACCTTGACCAGGTCGTCGGCACGGCCCTGGAAGTAATAGAAGCCATCCCGCTCGATGAAACGGTCGCCGGTATAAAGCCAGTCGCCACGCATCGTCTCGGCGGTCTTGTCCGGGCGGTTCCAGTAGCAGGGGGCCGATGAATGGCCGCGGACATACATCACGCCATCCTCGCCTGGTGCGACCGGCACGCCGTCGCCGTCGCGCAACTCGATCTCGTAGCCCGGCACCGCCTTGCCCGCCGCGCCGAGACGCTGCTCTGCGGCGGTGTTGGAGAGGTAGACATGCAGCATCTCGGTCGAGCCCAGCCCCTCGATCGGCGGCAGGCCGGTGAGACCCTTCCAGGCGTTGAAGATCTCGGCCGAGAGGATCTCGGCCGCGCTCATGCACTGGCGCAGCGAGGAGAGGTCGCGCGCGCCGACACCCTCGGCATGGCAGAGCGCGGTATAGAGCGTCGGCAGCCCGTAGAAGACCGTCGGGCGATAGGTCTCGATGGTGTCGAGCACCCGCTGCGGATCGGGCCGGCCCGGCAGCAGCAGGGTGGTGGCCCCCACCGCGAAGGGGAAGGTGGCCGAATTGCCGAAACCATAGGCAAAGAACATCTTCGGCACCGAGAGGCAGATGTCGTCGCCGCGCAGCTTCAGCACATGCTCGGCGAAACTCGCCTGCGAATAGGCCATGTCGTGGTGCAGGTGGACGATGCCCTTGGGCCGCCCGGTGCTGCCCGAGGAATACATCCAGAAGGCCATGTCGTCGGGCGTGGTCGGCGCACAGTCGAGCGTGTCGGGCTGGCCGGCAAGGACATCGGCCGCCGCCGTGAACGCCCCGGCGTCACCGTTCACCACCACCACGCGCTCCAGCGCGGTGCCGGAGAGCCCGGCAAAGCGGTCGGCGAACTCGGCATCGCAGAGGGCGATCCTCGCGCCGGAATCGGCGAGGTAGAATTGCAGCAGGTCGGGGGTGGAGAGCGTGTTCAGCAGCACCGGCACGAACCCCGCGCGCACCGCGCCGAAGAAGGCGGCCGGGTAGGCGGGGGTGTCGTCGAGGAACAGCGCCACCCGCTCGCCCTGCGCCAGCCCGAAGGCCTTTAAGGCATTGCCCCAGCGCGCCGCCTCGGCGCAGAGCGCGCGATAGGTCATGTCGCCCGCCGGGCCGGTCAGCGCCAATTTGTCGGGATTGCGGCCGAGGTTGTCCCAGAGGATCGCGCTGCAATTGGGATGCGCGGCCTTGTCGAAACCGATCTCCGCCGCGCCGCGCGTCTCGCCCACCGGATCGGCGATGACCGGCGTCAGATGCGCCTCGTATTCCGCCATGAACCGCGGCGAGAGCGCCCGCAGCCGGTCCATGTCGACCCGGCCCGAGCGGGTCACATAGTCGAAGGCGAAGTCGAGCGGCGCCTTCTCCATCTTGGCGGCGAACCCCTCGTACCAGGCGCAGGAGGTATTGGCGGCGGTGACGATCTTCTTCGCGATCGGCTGCCGCGCCGCCTGGTAGGCGGGCAGCGCCTCGCGCCAGTCGCCGTGCTGTTTCAACTCGCCCACCAGCGCGATGGCATCCTCCAGCGCCAGCCGGGTGCCTGAGCCGATGGAGAAATGCGCCGTATGCACCGCGTCGCCCAGCAGCACGGTATTGCCGTGATGCCAGGTCTCGCACCAGAGCTTCGGAAACTGCCGCCAGATCGACCGGTTGGCGACCAGCGGCGCCCCCTCCAGCACATCGGCGAAGACCTCCTCGCAGCGCGCGGCGGTCTGCGCCTCGTCCATCCCGTCGAAGCCCTCGGCGAAGAAGGTGTCGCGGTCGCATTCGACGATGAAGGTGCTCATGTCCGGCGCATAGCGATAGTGATGCGCGTTCATCGCGCCGTGGTCGGTGGTGCGGAAGGTCTGGGTCAACGTGTCGAAGGGCCGGCGGGCCCCGAACCAGGCAAAGCGGTTCTCCATGTAGCTGACGGTGGTGCCGAAGGCCTCGGGCGCGGCATTGCGCACCAGCGAGTTCAGCCCGTCCGCGCCGACGAGCAGGTCGCCGTCCAGCTCTCCGAGATCCCGCACCGAATGGCCGAACCGCAGCTCCGCCCCCAGCGCCTCGGCGCGGGCTTGCAGCACCTGCAGCAGGTGCAGCCGCCCGATGGCGGCAAAGCCGATCCCGTCGAGCACCACCCGACCCTTCGGGTGGTTCAGCGTCATGTTCTGCCAGCGTTCCATCTCGGGCGCGATCAGGTCATGGGTCTCGGGATCGTCGGCCTTGAGGAAATCCAGCGCCTGGTCCGAGAAGACCACGCCAAAGCCCCAGGTCACGTCGCGCGGATTGGCCTCGGTCACCCGGACACGCACGCCGGGCAGGGCGCGGCGCAGCAGGATGGCGGTGTAAAGCCCGGCAGGCCCCCCGCCCAGGATATCGATGGTGCTCAGCATCACGCCCTCCCCGCGCTCGAATCGCCACCCGATCTTGACCAGAAGCTGTATTTGCTGTTTCTGATATATGCAAACGTTTCTGACTGGCGCAAAGAAATGGCCGAGGATATCGCCTCCGATGCCGCCCAGGGCGGCCTGCAATCGCTCGACGCGGCGCTCGCGCTGCTAGCCCGCCTCGCCGAGGCGCCGGGTCCGCAGACGCTGACCGACCTCGCGCGCTCGGGCGACATGCCGGTCAGCAAGGCGCATCGCTACCTCGCCTCCTTCGTCCATGCCGGGCTGGTGCGGCAGGCCGGGCGCTCGGGCAAATACGACCTCGGGCCGGCGGCGATGGCGCTGGGGCTGGCGGCGCTGGCGCGGCTCGACTTCGTCAACCGCACGGCTGACCGCCTGCCCGACATCGTCGCCGAGACCGGCCTCACCGCGCTGCTCTGCGTCTGGAGCGAGGGCGGCCCGGTGGTGGTGCGCTGGGAACGCTCGGCGCGCTACATGGTGACCGCGCTGGGGCTGGGCTCGACCCTGCCGCTGCTGAACTCGGCGACGGGGCGCGTCTTCCTCGCCTATACGCCGGCGCCGCTGACCGCCGCGCTGCTGGCCCGCGAGGGCGGCAATGCCGAGGCCCTGACCGAGGAGACCCGCGCGCGCGGCTACGCCAGCGTCAGCGGCGACCTGATCCCCGGCCTCGCCGCCATCGCCGCGCCGGTGCTCGACTGGCAGGG
Source organism: Seohaeicola zhoushanensis (assembly GCF_014656415.1). Taxonomy (GTDB): domain Bacteria; phylum Pseudomonadota; class Alphaproteobacteria; order Rhodobacterales; family Rhodobacteraceae; genus Seohaeicola_A; species Seohaeicola_A zhoushanensis. The sequence continues at coordinate 179,904 of NZ_BNCJ01000002.1, forward strand.
GCAGGCGCAGGCCAGCGTCACCCTGATCGGCACCGACCCGGCGCTCGCCGCGCCGGGCAGCGCCGCCATCCCCGCACTGCTGCGCTTCTGCGCCGACCTGAGCGTCGCGCGCCCCTGATTTCTCTTCTTTCCAAATACCTCCGGGGGGGCCGCCAACGGCGGGGGGGG
>NZ_BNCJ01000002.1:180100-278187 GCF_014656415.1 Seohaeicola zhoushanensis
GCGCCCCCGAGGCAAGGCCGGATGCGGGCGTGGACCTCAGAACGGGTCGCGCGGCCCGCGGTCGGCCGAAAGCGACTCCTGCCGCGCCAGCACCAGCTCCTCGATGGCGTCGGCCAGGTGCTCGGTCTCGATGTTCTTGTCGCCGCGCGCCACGCGGATGCGGTGGGCGCGGATCATCACATCGGCATGGGTGCAGCCCGCCGGCGGTTCGAAGCGGTAGCAGGCCAGTTCGATCAGCAGCCCCAGCGGATCCTTGAAATAGATCGAATCCATGAAGCCGCGGTCCTTCGGACCCGAGTGGCCGATACTGCGCTCGTCGAGCCGTTTCACCGCCTGGTCGAAGGTGGCCTTGGAGACCGCGAAGGCGAGGTGATGCACGCAGCCCGGCTCGGTCGGGGTGCGGCGGCGGTCGGGCTTGCGCTCCTCGTTGGTGAAGATGGTGATGAGCCGCCCGTCGCCGGGATCGAAGTAGAGATGGCCTTCGGCGGCATTGTCGAGGTTGGGCTGCTCGAAGACGAAGGGCATCCCCAGGACGCCCTCCCAGAAGTCGATCGAGGTCTGCCGGTCGGCGCCGGTCAGCGTGATGTGATGCACGCCCTGTGTCTGGAGTTTGCGCATGTCGTCCTCCCTGGCTGTGGCGCGATGATGCGCGAAAGCAGCCTCCGGGGAAACCGGCATCCGCGCACAGGGGGTCTGCGCAGGCAAAAGGGCCGCCCGGAGGCGGCCCTTCGCAATTCTCGGGCGGTGATCAGGTCCAGGCCAGGCGGGACGGCATGATCACGAAGCCGATGTGGTGGGCGCCGCCCTCCAGGTTCGACTTGGTGTGGTTGTAGAGCGAGCGCCAGTAGGGCTGGATGGTGACCCCATCCTCCTGCAGGATCTTCTCGCCCTTGGCCACGATCTCGCGCCGCTTCTCGACGTCGGCCGTGGCCAGCGCCTGTTCCAGCAGCTTGTCGAACTCGGGGTTGGCATAGCCGAACTCGTTCCAGGCCTCGCCCGATTTGTAGGCCAGCGCCCAGATCTGCACGCCCAGCGGGCGGGCGTTCCAGTTGGTCGAGCTGAACGGATACTTGGTCCAGTCGTTCCAGAAGGTCGAACCGGGCAGAACCGTCCGCTTCACCTTGAAGCCGGCGTCGCGCAGCTGCGCGGCCACGGCGTCGGTGGTGTCCTTGCGGTAGGCGTCGTCGATCGAGACGATGTCCATCTCGAAGTCTTCCATGCCCGCTTCCTTGAGCAGTTCCAGCGCCTTGGCCGGGTCGTGCGGCAGCGGGTCGAGCTTGGCGTATTCCGGGTGCATCGGGCCGACGTGGTGGTTCTCGGCGACCTGGCCGCGCCCGCCGTAGCCGAGCTCGAGCAGGACGTTGTTGTCCACCGCCAGCATGATCGCCTGGCGCACCTTGGGGTCGGCATAGGGCTTCTTGCCGTCGACCTCGGCCAGCTGGTTGGGACGGATCACCACCGTGGCGGCGGTCACGATCTCGTGCTGGGTCCAGCCGTCGAGCGCGCCCATGATGTCGATGTAATCGCCATCGACCGAGTAGAGCATGTCGACCTCGTCGGCCTCGGCCGCGGCCACCCAGGCCGAGGGGTCGGTTCCGTAGTCGATGAACTCGACGCGGTCGGCCCAGGCGCCGTTGCCCTTGTTCCACCACTCGTGGTTCTCGTTCTTCACCAGCACGCCCTTCACGCCCACTTCCAGGCTCTCGGGCAGGTAGGGGCCGGTGCCGACCGGCTTGTCGAGCATGGTGGCGGCATCGAAGCCCGCCGGGACGATGGCGGCCGGATAGTCGGCCATGCCGGCGATCAGGGTAATGTCGGGGCGCGGCAGGTGCAGCTTGACGGTGTGGCTGTCGACCACCTCGACGCCGCCCTCGCGGGCCTTGCCGGTGGCCTCGTCGATCAGCACGGCAAAGCGGCCGGCCATCGAGTTGCCTTCCATGCCCTTCTCGCACCAGCCGGTGATGTTGCGGGCCACGTCCTCGGCGGTGAAGTCGCTGCCGTCGTTCCACTTGACGCCCTTGCGGACCATCAGCGTGTATTCGGTGGCGTCGTCGTTGATCTCCCAGCTTTCCAGCAGCATGGGCGAGAAGGTGCCGTCATTCTCCCAGAACACGAGGTATTCCAGCCAGCCGTTGCTGAAGTTGGCGATCTGGCTCCAGTCGTAGGTGCGCGGGTCCTTGAGGCCGCGCACTTCCATCTGGATGCGCACGACGCCGCCCATCTTGGCATGGGCTGCGGCCTTGGCCGGTGCGGCCATGCCGATCATCGAGTAGGCGGTCGCCGCGGTGGCGCCGAAGGCGCTGGCGAGCGCCAGGAATTCCCGCCGGTTGACCGGATCGTTGCCAACCTTGCCGGCCGAGTCGACGATCGACTGGGGCAGGGGTTTTCCGGTGCGCGTGGTATAGGTCATGGTCTTCCTCTCTGTTGAGTCATGTTGCCGCGGTTTTCGCACCGCTTTTCTGACCGGGTATCGGTAACATTTTTGCAGCTCCCGGAGTCCGGGCCGCCGATCCTGTCCTTGTCTCCCTCCCGACCCTTCCGCGCGGCGTGGGCCACGTTCCCCGAAGTCGGTCTACCGGGGCATGGTAGGCCCCGGGTGAGTTGAGATGCAATACGCAGCGGGGGAAAGAGACTATGACATCTCCGACATTTCATGCGCTTTTCAAGACATCGCGGGCGTCGGAGGGAACAGCCGGGACACAAATCGGGTGAACCACGCGTCCTGCGCGGCGTCGTGGCGGTGCATCAGCGCAGTCTGTTCCCCGCGGCTTTGCGCGCCGGGCTTGCCGTAGAGATCGGAGTCGTTCTGCCAGCGAGTGAATCCAGCCTTGGTCTGCTCAGCGTGGAATTGCAAGCCGTAGGTGCGCGGCCCCATCCGGAAGGCCTGGTTGGGGAACAGCGCGCTCGACGCCAGCGATTCGGCACCGGCGGGCACGTCGAAGGTATGGAAATGCGCCTGCGCCATGTGCAGCGGTGCGGGCAGGAAGTCGCGGCCCGCCTCGGTCGGGGAGATCTCGTAGTAACCGAACTCGTGCCAGCCCGCCTCGGGCGGGCCGACCCAGGCGCCCGCATGATGCGCGATCATCTGCGCGCCCTGGCAGATGCCAAGCAGGGGAACGTCGGCGGCCAGCGCTTCCCGGATGAGCCGGTATTCCTCGCGCAGAAAGGGGTGTTGGGCAGTGTCATAAGCGTTGTAGGGCCCGCCGTAGATCACCACGCCCGCGACATCGCCGCCGACCTCGCCGGCCGGATCGCCCGCGAAGGGATAGCGGCTGTCTCCTTCGTAGCCATTGGCGGCGAGTGTCGTCGCAACCCGGTCGTCCTCGGGGCCATGACGGTGACGGATCAGCAGAACGCGGCGGGGCATGAGAGATCTCCGGTAAAGGTGCCTCGACCCTTCCAGAAGCGTTGCGCGGCTTCAAGGGTGCGATACCTCCGGCGGCGCGATCCGGGCAGGCCGCCCTCAGTGAGTATCTGCAACAGAAAGAAGCCGGGACCTGCGCCCCTGATTTCTTCTCTTCTCAAATACTCACGGGGGGTGCGGGGGGCGGAGCCCCCCGCCCTGGCGACGCGCGCAGCGCGGCGCAATCCCTCAGCGCGAAAGCCCGCCATGCAGGGTAGGCACGTCGAGGCTCGCAAAGCCGTAATGCCGCAGCCAGCGCAGGTCGCTGTCGAAGAAGGCGCGCAGGTCGGGGATGCCGTATTTCAGCATGGCGATGCGGTCGATGCCCATGCCGAAGGCGAAGCCCTGCCATTCGTTCGGGTCGATCCCGCCGGCCTGCAGCACCTTGGGGTGCACCATGCCCGAGCCGAGCACTTCGAGCCAGCCGTCGCCCTCGCCGACCTTCAGCTGCCCGTCGACCCAGGAGCACTGGATATCCACCTCGGCCGAAGGCTCGGTGAAGGGGAAGTGCGAGGCGCGGAAGCGGGTCTTGATGTCGTCGACCTCGAAGAAGGCCGAGAAGAATTCCTCCAGCACCCACTTGAGGTTGGCCATCGAGATATCGCGGTCGATGGCGAGGCCCTCGACCTGGTGGAACATCGGCGTATGGGTCTGGTCGTAGTCGGCGCGATAGACGCCGCCCGGGCAGATGATGCGCAGCGGCGCGCCCTGGGCCTCCATGGTGCGAATCTGCACCGGCGAGGTATGGGTGCGCAGCACGTGCGGCGGGCGGTTGTCGCCGGGCGCGCGGTGCATGTAGAAGGTGTCCATCTCGGCCCGCGCGGGGTGGTGGCCGGGGATGTTCAGCGCGTCGAAGTTGTACCAGTCGGTCTCGACCCGCGGCCCCTGCGCGACGGCAAAGCCCATCTCGCCGAAAATGGTGGTCAGTTCCTCGGTCACCTGGCTCACCGGGTGCACGGTGCCCATGCGCCGGTCGCGCGCGGGCAGGGTGACGTCGAGCCATTCGGCGCGCAGCCTCTCGTCGAGCGCGGCATCGCCAAGCGCGGCCTTGCGGGCGGCCAGCGCCGAGGTGATCTCGTCCTTGAGCGCGTTCAGCGCCGGGCCTGCGGTCTTGCGTTCCTCGGGGCTCATCCCGCCCAGTTCGCGCATCTTGAGCGCGATCTCGCCCTTCTTGCCGAGCGCGGAGACGCGCACGCCTTCCAGCGCGTCCTCGTCCGCCGCGCCTGCGATGGCGTCGAGATATCTGGTTCTCAGATCGTCCATGACGGTCTCCGGTTCAAAGTCCACGCTCTGCTAGCCGCCGCACCGCGCAAATGCAATGCGCTATTCGGGCGAAGGGCGGCTGGATGGCACGCCACGTCGCCAATGGACGCGCCCCGCCGCTGCCGATAGCGTGACCGGCGAGAGAGGGAGGAACGACGTGCAGGAACTACAATCGGTGCTGGACCGGGCCGTGGCCGGGGGCCAGGTCCCCTTCGTCGTGGCGATGACCGCAACGGCAGAGGGTGTCGCCTTCAGCGGCGCGGCGGGCGAGGCGGCGCCGGGGCAGGCGGCGGCAGAGAACACGGGCTTTCGCATCTTCTCGATGTCCAAGGCGATCGGCTCGCTGGCGGCGATGATCCTGATCGACCGGGGGCAACTGAGCCTCGACACGCCGGTGGCCGAGGTGCTGCCGCGCTGGAACGACTTGCAGGTGCTCGACGGTTGGGACGGCGACCAGCCCCGGATGCGCGCGCCCCGCACGGTGGCGACGGTGCGTCACCTGATGACCCATACCGCCGGGCTGGAATACGACACCTGGAGCCCCGAAACCCGGGCCTGGATGAAGGCGACCGGCCATCCGCTGGCGATCACCGGCACGCGGGCGGCGATGATGTATGCGCTGACCTCGGACCCCGGCACGCGCTGGGGCTATGGCCTGGCGACCGACTGGCTGGGGCAGGTGGCCGAGGCGGTGGACGGGCGGCGCATCGACGCCTTCTGCCGCGACGAGATCTTCGCGCCGCTGGGCATGGGCGACACCATGTTCGAACCGGAACCGCTGGCCGACCGCCTGGCTGTGGTGTCGCGGCGCACCCCTGAGGGAGGCTTTGCGCCCATGCGGATCGGGCCGCCGTCCAACCCCGAGGTCTATGGCATGGGCCATGCGCTCTATTCCACCGCGCCCGACTACCTGCGCTTCCTGCGCATGGTGCTGAACGGCGGCGCGCTCGACGGGCAGCGGGTGCTCTCGCCCAAGGCGCTGCGCACGATGTGCGCCGACCAGATGGGCGGTTTGACGGTGCCGCCGATGATCTCGGTCGACCGCCGGCTGAGCGGCGATGTCGACCTCGCGCCGGGGCAGCGGGTGACCCACAGCGCGGTCTTCATGCGCTTCGAGGAAGACCTGCCTGACAAGCGCCGCGCAGGGTCGCTCGGCTGGGCCGGGATCTGCAACACGCATTACTGGATCGACCCGGCCAGTGGGCTGGCCGCGGTGCTGATGACCCAGTCGCTGCCCTTCCTCGAACCGGGGATGCTGCAGCTTTACGACGATTTCGAGCGGGCGGTCTATGCCGGGGCCTGAGCGGTGAGCGGCGAGCTGAAACGCCCCTGGCTGGTGCTCTTCGGGCTGGCGCTGGGCGTCACCGTCACCAACGGCTTTGCCCGCTTCGCCTATGGGCTGATCCTGCCCGCGATGAAGGCAGAGCTGGGCTGGACCTATGCCCAGGCCGGCTGGCTCAACACGGTGAACGCGCTGGGCTATCTCGGCGGCGCGGTGCTGACCATGGTGCTGATCGGGCGGATCGGCCCCTCGCGGCTGTTCAGCTTCGGGCTGGTCACCACGGCGGTGGCGCTTTTCGCCACCGGCCAGGACGAGGCGATGTGGTGGCAGACCCTGTGGCGCATCCTGGCCGGGCTGTTCGGGGCGATGTCCTTCTCGACCGCCGGGGCGCTGACGGCGCAGCTGTTCCAGACCGAGCCGCGCAAGAACGCGCTGGCCATCGCGCTGCTCTTCGGCTTTGGCGGCGGCGCGGGGATCGTGCTGGCCGGCGCGGTGCTGCCGCTGATGATCGGCGCCTGGGGCAACGGCTCGTGGCCCTGGGCCTGGACGCTGATCGGGCTGGCCTGCTTCGCCATGCTGCCGCTGAGCCTCTGGGCAGCCCGCGCAGTGCATGTCCCGCCCCCGAAGGAGCACCGCGCCGCCCCGCTGCCGCTGCGCGGGATGCTGGGCGAGATGGCGGGCTATGCCGGCTTCGGGCTGGGCTACATCGTCTATTTCACCTTCCTCTCGGCCTGGATGACCGAGCAGGGCGCCGGCCCGCCGCTGATCGCCTCTGTCTGGGTGATGCTGGGCATCTGCCTCTGCGTCTCGCCCTTCGTCTGGCGGCCGGTGTTCGCGCGCTTCGCCTCCGGCATGCCGCTGGCGATGGTGCTGACCGGGATCGCCATCGGCTCGGTGCTACCCGTGATCCTGCCGAACGCGCTGGGGCTGGTGCTCTCGGCGGCGATCTTCGGGCTCTCGGTCTTCATGTCGCCCGGCGCGGTGACCAACTTCGTGCGGCGCAACCTCGACCCGGCGGCCTGGGGGCGGGCGATCAGCCTCTACACGGTGATCTTCGCGGTGGCGCAGACCGTCGGCCCCTATGCCGCCGGATGGCTGGGCGACCTCGCCGGCGGCATCGGCGTTAGCCTCGTCGCCGCCGCCGTGATCCTGATGGCCGGGGCGGTCTGCGCGCTGTTGCAGCGGCCGCTCAGCCAGCCAGCTTGACCAGCGTCCAGACGCCCATCGCGATCATGGCAAGGTTTTCGCTGAGCGAGACAAAGCCCAGCGGCACCTTGCTGTCGCCCCCGACGCAGGCGCATTTCAACTCGCGCCCGTCGAGGTAGACCGCCTTGAACACCGAAACCGCCCCGACCAGCCCGATGACCAGCGCCACCGGCCCCGAAAGCCAGGGCAGCAGGCCGCCCACCATCAGCAGCCCGGCCAGCGCTTCGAGGTAGGGATAGGCATAGCCATAGGGCACCCAGGCCCGCGCCAGCAGGTCGTAGTTCAGCACCATGGTCGAGAACTTTTCGACGTCCTGCAGCTTCTGCAGCGCCAGCAGGACCATCGCCAGCGCCACGAACCACTCGATGCCGCGCAGCAGATCCGCCCCGGTGAGCCAGACCAGCAGCCCCGCCAGCAGTGCGGCAATGGCGAAGATCGCGATCACCGGGCGATAGCTGGTGTCGCTGTCGTCCTTCAGTCCGAAGCGCTCGCGCAGGTCGTCGTAGCCGCCGACGCGGACCCCGGCGATCCAGGTCTGCGGCGTGGTCTCGACGCCATGCTTATGTTTGAAGGCCTCGGTCTCCTCGCGACTGGTCAGCAAGTGATCCTCGACCTCAAAGCCCTGCTTCTCCAGCAGGTAGCGGCTCTTCTGACCGTAGGGGCAGAGGTGGTCGGGCGTCGCCATGCGGTAGAGCACGGCGCGCGGGCGTTCGGTGACGGCTTCGGTGGCGGCGGCGGTCATTGGCTCACCTGCGCACTCCGGGCGCCGCCGTCGTCGAGGTCGGCGATCAGCGCCTTCATCTCGGCGATCTCGCGCTTCTGGGCCTCGATGATCCCTTGGGCCAGTTCGCGCACCCGCGGGTCCGACAGATGCGCGCGTTCCGATGTCAGGATGGCAATCGAATGGTGCGGGATCATCGCCCGCATCCACGAGACATCCTCGACCGTCTCCTGCGATCGCACGAGGAAGAGCGAGACCGCGAAGACCACGACCGCGCCCGCGACGATGGCGAGATTTGCCGCGCGGTTGCGATACATGCCGAGCATGAAGGTCAGCATCACCACCGCCATGACCGAACCCATCAGCAGCGCCATGTAGAGGCGTGTCTCGCTGAAGTAGACATGCCCGAGCACGTAGGAATTGAGATAGGTCAGGCAGAACATCACCCCGGTCGAGGTGGCGATCATCAGCAGGAAGCGCGGATAGCTGGACATGGTTTCCCCTTCCGTTGGATGGAAGGGAAACGCGGGGCGCGGGTCGGTTGTTCCGCCAAAACGAAAAGGGCCGCCCCGGCGGGACGGCCCTTCAATTCTCGCGGCGGTGCCGATCAGGCGCTCAGAGCGGCCTGGGCCTGGGCGACGATCGCGCCGAAGGCTTCGGGCTCGTGCACGGCCAGGTCGGCCAGCACCTTGCGGTCCACTTCGATGCCGGCCAGCGAAAGGCCGTTGATGAAGCGGGAATAGGTCAGGGCTTCGTCATGCATCCGCACAGCGGCGTTGATCCGCTGGATCCAGAGCGCGCGGAAGTTCCGCTTGCGGACCTTGCGGTCGCGGGTTGCATACTGGTTCGCCTTGTCGACGGCCTGCGTTGCCGTGCGGAAGTTGCTCTTGCGGGCGCCGAAGTAACCTTTGGCGGCCTTCAAGACCTTCTTGTGACGGGCGTGCGTGGTGGTTCCACCTTTGACTCGGGACATCTCTCGGGCCTCCTATCAGCGGTCGTAGGGCATGTAGCCCTTGACGATCTTGGCGTCGGGGGCGGAAAGGGTGGTGGTGCCGCGGGCATCGCGGATGAACTTCTTGGTCCGCTTGATCATGCCATGGCGCTTGCCGGCCTGGGCGGTGATCACCTTGCCCGTGGCGGACATCTTGAAGCGCTTCTTGGCGCTCGACTTGGTCTTCATCTTGGGCATTTCCGTCTCCTGTTCTTCAAGTACGGTCAAAGCGCGACTCGGCATGCCACATAGGCCGGCCGCGCGGTCAGAGGCGCCGTTTACGCAAGCATCGGACAGGTTGCAAGGGGTTTGTGCCGGGAAAATCAGCGGATCAGGCCGCCGATCACTGAATAGAAGGCCTCGGGGATATCGCCGAGGCGGTAGCCGCCGGGCTTGGTGCGCTCGGCATAGATGATCATCCCCGCCGCGATCACGATCGTGATCATCGCCCCGCGCGGCGGGCGGCGGTCGACCCATGCCGAGACCATCGCCGGAATCGCCAGCGCGGCAAGCACGAGGCCGATGGAGAGGATCTGGTCGTGGGTCATGCCAGCTCTCGTTGCGCTCCGTCAGCCCGGATCGGTGTTGAAGATCAGCTTCTCGTCGCAGGGGGCGACGCGCAGGATGTTGGTGGTGCCCGCCATGTTGAAGGGCACGCCGGCGATCACGATGATCTGGTCCCTCTCGGTGGCGAAACCGCCGGCGCGCGCGGCGCGGGCGGCGCTGACCACCGCCATCTTGAAGCGGTGCAGCTCCTCGGTCATCACGCAGTTGCAGCCCCAGGACAGCGCCAGACGGCGCGCGGTGCGGCGCACCGAGGTCATCGCGATGATCGGCAGGCCGGGACGTTCGCGCGCGGTGAGCAGCGCGGTGGTGCCCGACTGGGTAAAACAGCAGATCGCCTTGATGTCGGTGGTCTCGGCGATCTCGCGCGCCGCCGCCACGATGCCGTCGGCCACGGTCGACGCGCGGCCGCCACGCGAGGCGGCGATGATCTGCTGGTAGGTCGGGTCGGCCTCGACCTCGGTGGCGACGCGGTCCATGGTCTGCACCGCCTCGACCGGATATTTGCCCGCCGCGCTCTCGGCCGAGAGCATGATCGCGTCGGTCCCCTCATAGATCGCGGTGGCGACGTCCGAGACCTCGGCGCGGGTCGGCATCGGGCTTTCGATCATCGATTCGAGCATCTGGGTGGCCACGATCACCGGCTTGGCGGCGGCGCGGCACCTGCGCACCAGCCGCTTCTGGATCGGCGGCACCGCCTGCACCGGCAGTTCGACCCCGAGGTCGCCGCGCGCCACCATGATGCCGTCCGAAGCATCGAGGATGGCGTCGAAATTCTCGACCGCCGAGGGTTTCTCGATCTTCGAGAGCACCGCAGCCCGGCCCCTGGCCAGGGCGCGCGCCTCGTCCACGTCGGCGGCGCGCTGCACGAAGGAGAGCGCCAGCCAGTCGACGCCCAGCTCGCAGGCGAACTCAAGGTCTTCGCGGTCCTTCTCCGACAGCGCCGCCAGCGGCAGCACCACGTCGGGCACGTTCACGCCCTTGCGGTTCGAGATGGTGCCGCCGGTCGTCACCGTGCAGGCGGCGAAATCGGGGCCGCAGCTGTCGACCCGCAGGCGGATCTTGCCGTCGTTCACGAAGAGCCGCTTGCCCGGTTGGAGCGCGGCGAAGATCTCGGGGTGGGGGAGGCAGACGCGGCTGGCATCGCCCGGCGTCTCGTCGAGGTCGAGCCGGAAGGCGGCGCCCTCGGTCAGCTCCTCGCTGCCCTTGGCGAATGCGCCGACGCGCAGCTTGGGGCCCTGCAGGTCGGCCAGGATGGCGATCGGGCTGTTCAGATCGGCCTCGACCTTGCGGATATGCGCGTGCTTCACGCGGATTTCCTCGTGGGTGCCGTGGCTCATGTTCAGGCGGAACACGTCCGCCCCCGCCTCGTGCAGCTTGCGGATCATCTCGTAGCTGTCCGACGCCGGGCCGAGGGTGGCGACGATCTTGACGTTTCTGCCGCGTCTCATGCCGCAACTCCTTCCTGCGTTACCGCAAACATGTCGTCGCCGGTTATGACGCGATTCCCATTTGCGGGCAACTGGCCTAAAGAAGGGTGAAGCTTGAGACAGGCATATGACATACACCCCGTTTTTCACCTACGGCGAGGATCGGCCCGGCCGCTGGCTCGTCACCTGCGACCATGCCGCCAACACGGTGCCGCCCGCGATCAACGGCGGCGACCTGGGCCTGCCGCGCGAGGACATGGAGCGCCACATCGCCTATGACGTCGGCGCGCTGGGCGTGTCGCGCCACCTGGGCGAGATCCTGAACGCGCCGGTGATCGCCTCGAACTTCTCGCGGCTGGTGATCGACCCGAACCGGGGCGAGGACGACCCGACGCTGCTGATGAAGCTCTACGACGGCTCGGTGATCCCGGCCAACCGCCACGCCGACGCCGCCGAGCGCGAGCGGCGGATGGAGATGTGCCACCGCCCCTACCACCGCGAGCTGGCGCGGCTGATGGCACGGCCCGGTGCGGTGCTGCTCTCGATCCACAGCTTCACCCGCCAGCTGCGCGGGCGCGAGCCGCGGCCCTGGCAGGTCGGCGTGCTCTATGCCGGCGACGACCGGCTGGCGCGGCCGCTGCTCGACCTGCTTCATGCCGAACCCGACCTTTGCACCGGCGACAACGAGCCCTATTCCGGCCACCTGCCGGGCGATGCGGTCGACCGTCACGCGATCCTTCCGGGCCGTCCCAACGTGCTGATCGAGGTCAGGAACGACCTGATCGCCGACAATGCCGGGCAACGCGCCTGGGCCGAGCGCCTGGCGCCGATCCTGGAACGCGCGCTGGCGCTTTCGGGCCTCTGAGCCAGGGTGACAAGGCCGGGGCGCGCGCCTACATCGAAGACAAGCCAACGGAGGAACCCATGGACCGCCAGACCCAGATCGAACTCGAAGCCGCCGCCTTCCGCCGCCTGCGCCAGCACCTGATGGAAGACCGCACCGACGTGCAGAACATCGACCTGATGAACCTCGCCGGTTTCTGCCGCAATTGCCTCGCCCGCTGGTACCAGGAGGCCGCCAACGAGAAGGGGATCGAGATGGGCAAGGAAGAGGCCCGCGAGATCTATTACGGCATGACCATGGACGAGTGGAAGGCGAAGCACCAGACCGAGGCCGGCGCCGACAAGCAGGCCGCCTTCAAGGTCGCATTCGAGCAGAACGTCGGCTCGAAGGGCTGAGACCTGCGGCGCGGGGGCCTTCCCGCGCAATTGCAGGTTTATTCACGACTTCTTCATCTCTATCATCGCAGGAAAAGCAGCACCCACAGGCGCCTGAACCCCCGACATGGCCGAGATCGCGTATATCCTCCTGTGCCACAAGGACCCGCAGGCGGTGATCCAGCAGGCGCGGCGGCTGACCGTGGCCGGCGACAACATGGCGATCCACTTCGACGCCAGCGCCCCCGCCGAGCAGTACGAGCGCATCAGGGCCGAACTCGACGGGCTGCCCAATGTCACCTTCGCGAAGAAGCGCGTGAAATGCGGCTGGGGCGAGTGGTCGCTGGTGCAGGCCACGCTGAACGCGCTGGAAAGCGCCATCGAGGCCTTCCCGCGCGCGACGCATTTCTACATGCTCTCGGGCGACTGCATGGCGATCAAGACAGCCGAATACGCCCACCAGTTCCTCGACGCCCGCGATGTCGACTTCATCGAAAGCTTCGATTTCTTCGACAGCGACTGGATCAAGACCGGGATGAAGGAAGACCGGCTGATCTATCGCCACTACTTCAACGAACGCACCCAGAAGCGCCGCTTCTACGCCGCCTTCAACCTGCAACGCCGCCTGGGTCTGAAACGGGCGATCCCCGCCGATATCCAGGTGCAGATCGGCAGCCAGTGGTGGTGTCTGCGCCGCCGCACGGTCGAGGCGATCCTTGCGATGGTGGCCAAGCGGCGCGACGTCATGCGCTTCTTCCGCACCACCTGGATCCCGGACGAGACCTTCTTCCAGTCCCTGGTGCGCCACCTCGTCCCGGATACCGAGATCGAGAGCCGCACGCTGACCTTCCTGCTGTTCTCGGACTACGGCCTGCCGGTCACCTTCTACAACGACCATTACGACCTGCTGCTGGCGCAGGATTACCTCTTCGCCCGCAAGATCAGCCCCGAGGCGACCGACCTCAAGGCGCGGCTGGGCCGGCTCTATGCCGCGCGCGACGTCTCCTTCCAGATCTCGAACGAGGGGCGCAGCCTCTATGCCTTCCTCACCGGACGCGGCCGGATCGGGCGGCGCTTCGGGATGCGCTTCTGGGAGACCGAGAGCAGCCTCGGGCGCGAGCGCGAGCTGATGATCGTGGTCTGCAAGAAATGGCACGTGGCCAAGCGCCTGCTGGAGCGGATCCGGCAGGTGACGAATGTGCCTGCGGTCGATTACCTGTTCAACGAGGAGAACACCGCGCTGCCCGATCTCGGCGGTATCCAGTCGACGCTGGAAAAGCGCACCCGCCACCGCCGGTCGCTGATGCGGATGCTCTTCGACTATTACGAGACCGACCGGCTGATCGTCTGCATGGACCCGGGCAACCTCGACCTGATGGAGGATTTCTTCGCCGACCGCTCGACCACCCGGCTGCTCGAGATCGAATGCCAGTTCAGCGACGACTATCTGGCCGGCCACGCCCGCCGGGTCGGGCTGGCGGGCGAACAGACCAGTGCCGCGACGCTGGCCCGGCTGCTGCCGACCATCCGCAACGACATGATCTACGAGACCGACCGCATCCGCGACGCCGGTTTCCCGCGCCATGGCCGCCTGCGCGAGAACGCGACGGTCGAGGAAAATGCCGGCAGACTGGCCGAGTTCCTGACGATCGCACCCGAGAAGGCCCTGCAGATCGTGCGGCCCGATCATCTCTTCGCCGACTGAGGCGCCCAAGAAAAAGCGCCTGCTCTCGGGGGAAGAGCAGGCGCGAGGTCCGGGCGGGACTTCCCGGATGGGACAGGTAAGCGATCCGGCGTAATGGCCGGGTCATGCAGTCAACGTCGCATCCGGAATTCGGTTCCCGCGAGGTGCGGATTTATCGTTTCTTGCTGCGCCAGGTGTCGAGCCAGCGGCTCAGCCGCCCGCGCCGCTCGGCCACGCGGTCCTCGACCGCGTCCCAGCGTTCCTCGACCTCTTCCAGCGCCGGGTCGATCGTGCGCTCGCGGAATTGCAGCCAGACCGCCCGCAGGAACAGGAAGGCCACCAGCAGGAAGACGAAGAAGAAGATGTTGAACCATGGGATCACGGTCACGTCGGGCCCGGCCACCGGCTTGATGGAGATCGCGTTGGGAAAGACCGTCAGCCATTCGTTGCGCCAGCCATAGAAGGTGACGACCGCCCACTTGGGCGCATCCGCCGTAGACTTCAGGTCTTCGGCCTGGGTCAGCAGGTTGGCGGTGTCGAACTTGAAATAGGGCGGCCAGGACCAGCCGGTATCCTCGTTGCGGAAGACGCGGGGCTTGCCGTTGGGCAGGACGGTCTGGATGAACTGCACATCGCGGTTGATGAGCCCGGCCGACAGATCATCGGGCTTGGACCAGAAGATCCGCGTCCAGTCGCCCAGCTCCTGGCGTTCCTGGTAGGTGTTGACCACCCGCACGATATCGTGCCGCGGCAGCGTGTAATGCAGGAAGCCGCCGACGATCAGCACCACGATGGCGATCAGGGCCCATTTGATTTTGCGCATTCCAGCCTCAGTCGAAATTCACCAGATATTGCACCACCAGCAGAGCAATCAGCGGCACCACGTAGACCAGCCAGATCAGCTTCTTGCGGAAACCCCGGTGGTATTCGGTCATCCCGGTCTCGATATAGGCATCCCGCGCCTCGGGGTCACCCCCTTCCGGGTGTTCCGCCGCCCAGCGTTTTTCCAGCTTCTCGCGCCGGACCGAGCGGGAATAGACCGAGATCAGCAGATAGGCCGCCGTGCAGGCGATCAGGCCCAGGAACATCAGCCGGACAAAGCCCATGCGTTACCTCCTCACCGCGCCCCAGGGGCCGACCCTGCGGACGATCTCTTCCACCGGGGCAACGGGCGCCTCGCCCTTCATGTCCGGCTCGCGTCCGAAGAGTGCCGCGCGCGCGCCGGCCTTGTCCACCTGGTATTCCCGCGCGAGGAAATCGGCGACAAAGGCGCGCTTGGCCTCGGGCCAGGTGGCGTAGAGGCGGTAAAACAGCTCCTTGTGGCAGATGAAGAGCTGGCGAATGTCGAGCGGCGTGAGGTTCGCCAGCAACATGTTGACCAGGTCCTGCAGCGGCGTGTCGGCGGCCCGCAGCGAGTAGAAATAGGCCGGGTCGTCCGAGGTGATACGCGGCCATGCGCCGCCCTCGGTCGCCCATTTGTAGAGCTCGCGCAGCCCGTGATACTCGCGCGGCAGCCGGTGCGCGTTCTGCCGCGCCAGACGGCGGATATCGGCGCGGGTCAGCCCGGTGAGGTCGAGGCCGAGGTCGGCGGCCGCGTCGATCACGATGAAATCCATCTTCTGCGCCAGGATCGCCGCCGCATCGATGCCGCGCGCCTTCACGATAGGCTCGACCAGGTCGTTGTAGTCGAAGAACTTCGCGATCTGGTTGCGGTCCTTCAGGTCGAAGACATACTTGATCGGCAGCGCCCCCAGCTCTTCCTTTGGCCCGCTTGAAATCACCGCCGGATGCGCCACCGACTGGAACAGGTAGAGCCCGCCGAAATGCGCGGTCCAGAAGTCGGGTTGCTCATAGTCCTGCCGTTTCAGCCGCACCGGGTTGCGGGTGATATCGCCCGATTTCTGCGCCAGCCCGATCATCTCGGCGATCAGCACGTCATCGAACCAGCCATCCTCCTCGGCCTTGAACCGCCCGACCAGCTCGGTCAGCTTCTCGGCATGGCGGATGGTGCCGCCGGTGGTGTCGCATTCGACACGGATCTTGGCGACCTCGAACAGCTTCCGCGGCTCGGAGATGTCGAAGACCGAATTGACCAGCTCGCCCGCCACCGCATCGGTCGCCGTCAGCGCGAAGAGCTGCGCCTCGTTGTCCGCGATGAACTGCTTGAGGATGGTGCGCGAGGTCGAGAACTTGACGTTCAGCAGCGGGCAGGACTTCTGCTCGGTCGACAGCAGGATGAACTGCCGGTTCACCCCGTTGTGGTTGAGATAGAGCAGGTCGTCGAATTCATCGCCGATCTCGGGCGAGTAGCCCGACAGGTCGATGTGGAAATCGCTGAGCTTGGTGCGCTTGCCGGTCAGATGCTCCAGCGCCCGGTTGTAGCGCTCCACCAGCGCGGGCGAGGCCACGCGGTAGAGATTGCCGAACATCAGGCCCTTTTCGATGAGACGTTTCATGACTGTCTGTCCTCGATCTGTCCCGCCCCGGTTCTGTCTGAACGCGACCGCAGGGGCCCGCGCCTCCCCTCCCCCTCGTGGGGAGGGGATGGGGGAGGGGGGCCGCCCCCGTCGAGCGCCTCGAGAACGGTCTGCATCACGCCGTCGATATTCCCTTGTATCTCCGTGTTCCAGAACCGAAGCACCCGGAACCCCTGTGCCACGAACCAGTCGTCGCGCGCCTTGTCCGCGGGCCCGCCATGCCCGCCGCCATCGGCCTCGATCGCCAGCCGCCGGCCAAGCTCGGCGAAATCGGCGATATAGGGGCCGACCGGAGCCTGCCGGCGGAAATGCGTGCCGAGCCGCCGGTTCAGGTCGCGCAACTCGCGCCAGAGCCGCTGCTCCTGTGGCGTCATCTCCGACCTGAGCCGACGCGCATGGGCTCGGGTCTGCCGAGCGATCCGGGTCATCGTGCCCGCCCTTTCGGCAGCGCCCCCCACCCCCATCCCCTCCCCACGAGGGGGAGGGGAGGCGCGACGCTTCCTCGTGTCGGACAGATGGCCGGGGCCTTCACCAGACGTTCTCCTTCCACCGCGAGGGGGTGTAGCTGACACTCAACACCAGAACCGGCCCCCAGACCAGACCCGCCCCCAGGCCCAGCTTCAGGAAATGCAGCACCGTCTCCGCCGGGGCGATCCCGGCAAGGTCGAGCAGGGCAGTGCTCCGGGCGAGGTAGCTGGCAAAGAAATAGCCCGCCGCGATTGCCGTCACCAGCAAGGCGCAGACGGCTGCGTTGAGCAGGACGCCGGCAAAGGTTTCGGGGAAGAGCCGCAGCAGCAGGTGGGGCAGAGCGGCGGCGAGGGCCATGAGGAGGAAGATGGGGAGGGCGATGGCGAGGATCATGGGAGTGTATCCGCTGTAGTCCCTTCGAAACGGCGCATGCGCCTCGCCTCCTCGCCTTCGCGGGGGCCGGCGGGCCCCCGCGCGCTGTGTCGAAATTCGCGCAATCGCTCCAACCGTCAGAACTTGCTGGAGGCGAAGGGCCGCAGGGTGTTCTCCACCGACTGCGCGTGTTTCTCGATATTCGTCGCGATCTGCGTCAGGCGTTGCAATACGGTCTGCGCCGAGGAGAGTTCGGACTGTGCCTTGCGCAGGGTGCTTTCCAGCTGGTTGACCCGGCTCAGCGTGTCCTTGTCGAGCTTCTGGCGCTCCTTGCCCCACTTCTCGATCTCGGTCATGCATTTGACCACGTCGTTCCAGGCCGGGCTGCGATAGAGCTTCTTCTTGCATTCCTCGGCCGAGTTGCGCAGCGCCTGCCCCGCCGGGGGCATCGACCTCCAGATCTGTTCCAGCTGCGCGTTCGCCTTGTTGATCGCGTCCTCGGTGTCATAGACCCTCTGCTGGAAGTCATCGGCCCTGACCAGCGAACTGGCCTCGAATTGCAGCTTCATCATCATCTCGATGATCAGGTGGATCTGATCCTTGGTCAGCACCGGGACGTGGATCACATCGCCGGGCTGCAGTTCGGTGTGGGATTTATAGCCTTTGTCCGTACGCAGCTTCCTGTTGGCATCCAGGCCGAAGACCCAGTCTGCGGCCTTGGCGGGGAAACCCTTCGATTTCAGCACCGAGACAACCGTTTCGCCTTTGCGGAGCTTGTGCGGCTGCGGCTGAAGGTAGGTGGGAACTGCCATGTTGAAATCCTTTCCGATAAAATATTGCTCATAAATTCACTCTGGAAGGGTGAGGCCAGCGTCAGGCCTTCCCCTCCAGATACCTCTTCTTCGCCTCCTCTGTTCGTCCGAACTCCCGGACCATGTTGTCGATTGCCACCTCATCCGACTTGTCCGCATAGCGGAACTCGGAATCGGCATAGCGATTGATCTCCTGGATCACCATCTCGACCGTGATCGGCTGGCGCAGCTCCGCGATCATCGCCTTCTTCTCGTCGTAGGATTTGAACAGGAACAGCTCGGGGTTCTCCATCCATTCGTCCGGCAGCTCGAAGTCCATCGCCCGCACCTTGATCGCGTCGGTGATGTTCTTGATCGCGCGCCCCGTGAAGCGTTCGTCGGCTTCCTGGATCGCCTTGAGATAGGTCCCCAGCTTGGCAATCGTATCCAGCGCGCCGACCTGCGCGTGGACCTTGTCGAAGACCGCTATCAGCCCCTCCTCATGCGGCCTGGAATGGCTCTCGAAACTGGCCGCCACCGCCTTCTTGATCTCCTGCGCGGCAAACAACTCATGCGCCCCCAGCGGGATCGAGTGGTTCTTGCCCATCAGGAGCGACAGGATGTCGATGTAATCCTCGCGCGTCTGCGGCCCATCGACCAGGAACCGCGCCCCGGCGCGCTGGCGCAGGGCGTCGTCGACGTTCTCGGGGTAGTTCGAGAACATGCCGAAGGTGCAATTGCCCCGCACCACCGTGTTCGCCCCGGCAAAGCTCTCCATCAGCACCGCCGTGATCTCCAGCTGCCCGGCGCTGGACTGCCGGTCGCCGCGCTTGCCGGCCAGCTGGTCGATGTCGTCGATGGTGCCGAAGCCGATCACCGTGGGGTCGAGCACGTTGTTGATGAAGGCCTTGGCGTTCTGCCCCGACTTGCCCTGGTAGCTGTCGATATTGTCGACGCTCAGGTTCTGGTAGCGGAACGGATAGCCCGCGTTCTGGCAGTAATCGTTGATGAGGCCGGCCATCATCTGGATCAGCGTGGTCTTGCCGGTGCCGGGCTTGCCATCGCCCATGAAGGTGAAGATGAAGCCGCCGAGTTCCGCAAAGGGGTTCAGCCGGCGCTCGAAATCATAGGCCATCAGCATCTTGCTGAGCTTCATCGCCTGGTATTTGGCGATATGGTTGCCGACCACCTCGTTCGGCTTCTTGAAGGTCATGGTCAGCGTCGAGGATTTCGCCTTGGACGCCGGGGTGAAGCCGCGGATCGTCAGGTCATCCGCATCGACCTTCCAGGTCGCCCCGGTGAAGGCGCCAAGATGCCCGGCATTCTGGGCGCGCAAGGCGACCTTCTCCATCAGCTGCTCGGCAAAGGCGGCCAGGGTGGCGATCAGCCGGGCGTCGTCGCTGGCATGTGTGGCGATGTCCTGGTCCAGCTCCCAGAGCGCGCCATGCAGGGCCAGCAGGCTGTTGTCGGTCAGGATCTCCTCGACCTCGCCGACCTCGACGCTGACCTCGCTGGCATGGGACGACAGCAGGTAGGCCAGCGCATTGCCGAAGACATGCAGCGCCACCAGCGCCTCGGCGGCGAGCAGTTCGGAAAACTCGGTCCGGCCTGCGGCGGGCAGGTTGCCGGCGAGGTTGGCGCGCTTGAGGTCGGCCAGCGGCGTGGCGGTGGCGAAATTGTCCGTCACCGCCAGCGCGATCGCCACCGCGCGGCGCAGGGCGTTCATCGCGGTCGCCTGGCCGGTCGAGACGATGGCGTCGCCGTCATCGGCCGCCTCGATCCGTTCCAGCAGGCGCACCCCCTCGGGGCGGGCGGTCTGCCGTGTCACCAGCCCCGGCGTGGTCGAACGGAAGGCCCGCCGCGTGCCGATGCCGGACGAGCGTTCCGGGGCAGGGGCGGCGGCGGTCGCCCTGGCGATGCGCGGCGCATGGTCGAAGCCTTCGAGCATGGCCACTGACGCCGCATAGTGCTTGCGGATGTCCTCCTCGCGCAGTTCCATCTGGTCGGCATTCAGGCTCATCTCGGCGCGCTCCCTGTAATTCTTCTCTTCTCAAATACTCCCACCGGAGACGGTCCGGCGGTGGGCCGGGTGGGTGTTCCCGGTAATGGTGCGCCTGAAGGCGCACCCTACGTGGTTCATGCCGTGGTGCCGTAGGGTGCGCCTTCAGGCGCACCTTTCCTAACCGTCAATACCTGAGCACCCGCCCCCCCTCGCCAACCACGAACTTCCGAACGCTGGCGAAGCCCGGCGGGTTGTGCTCGGCCAGCACCTGGAACGGCCGCTGCGGCAGGATGATCATGCGCTCCGTCAGCGTCGCGCCGGTATCCGCACCGCGCCCCGCGAAGGGGTCGAGCGCGAAGACCTCGCGCTCCACCGTGCCGAACCAGCCCGAGCGTTCCTGCTTGACGCTCTCGCTCTGCAACTCCTCGACCGTCCAGACCAGCGCCCAGTCCTGTCCCTCGGGGGCGTCGGCCTCGGCCAGCACCTGGCGCAGCGGCCCGGTCTGGTGGGTGAAGGCGTGGGAATACATCGGCCCGATGTGCCAGCGCCGCAGCCGCTTGGGGTGCAGGTCGTCGAAATCCTCGTCGAACCCCTTGGCGATGGTCAAAAGCTTCAGCCCGCCCAGGGCCTGCGCCATCAGGTGCGCCTGCACCTCGGGCCAGCGGCGCTGGTCCTTGGGCAGGGCGGTGCGCCCGGTGTCCTCGACTTCCATCAGGTAGATCACCGGCAGGTTGGTCTGGGTGTCATAGGCCGCCCAGTGCAGCAGGAAGCGGCGGCGCTCGTCCGAGAGATTGCCGATCCACTGGCTCTCGGGATGGTTCTGCACCCAGAACAGGCTGCCCCGCACCAACTCCTGGTAATACTTCCGCTGCGACAGGGCGAACTGCAGCTTGGTGGGGATCTCGCGCTCGCCGATGATGGTGCGCACCATCTCTTCCTTGAGTTGCTCCTCCGAGGGCATCCCGGCCAGGTGCGAGGCCGCCTGTTGCGCATCATTCGCCATCGTCATCAGCTCCGAGGCGACCGGGAAGCCGCTGTCCGAGGTGTCGATGGTCAGCGAACCGAAGAACCTCCCGGTGTCGCGGCCCACCATCAGGTATTTCAGGCTGAGCGCGCGAAAGGTGTAGGTGAGCGCCACCATGTAGCGCGTGAGGATCGTGACCTCCTCGCGCGTCAGCTTGCCCTCGGCCTCCATCGTCCCGCCGACCCGGCCCAGATGGGACATGATCGTCTCGAACTTCTGGAAGTAGCGGCGGCTGACGAAAGTGTCCGACAGGCCGGTGTGATCGTCGGCGAGGTTGGTGATGTTCTCAGGCATCCGCACGCCCGACCGCGAGAGAGCGCCGTTCCCTCAACGCCTTGATGAATTCGGCCTGGACCTGCTTGAGGAAAGGGGCGCCGATGCGGCCGATCTTCCCCTGCGGCTCGAAGTAGAAGGAGGTTTCCACGATATCCCTGTTATGTTCGTCCAGGATCACCCACATGGGTCGCCCGGTGTCGAGACCGGCGCGGCGCTTTTCCGTCTCGGGAACTTCGAGAGCATGGGCATCCGGCGCGGGCGGCTGCGTCGTGACCGCGAGCAGGACGACCCATGTCCGCCCCTCTGCCTTGCCGATCGTCACGGCAAGGACGCAGGGGCGGGACTTCCTGCCCCCGGACTCGCCCTTACGCGCCTGCCTGGCCCGAAGATAGGGATAGTTCCAGACATCGCCGTGTTGCGCGCCATCAGTCATTTCTGATCGAATCTTCCAGCGCCGCGATGAGCTGCCCGGCTTCGGCATCGGTCAGATCCTCGTTGCGCACCGCGTGGCGCGTATCGCTTCCGGCGATCAGCCGCTCATAGCGTTCGCGGCTCATGAGCACGAAGCGCGGCTTGCCATGCCGGGTGATTTCCACGGCCTCCTGTGCGGCGGCCGACAGCACGTCGCCGGTGTTGTTGGCAAGTTCGGTCGAGGAGTATTCCCGCATATCCGCCTCCGTAATCCCTAAATTACCGATATTAGCTAATTTAGGGATTTTTCGGGATCCTACAAGCTGTCCTCACTCGCCATAGAGGTTCTTGTCATGCTTCTCGACAATCGCCGCAAAGCGGCGGGCAAAGCGTTCGTCGGCCTTGGCCTTGGCCTCCAGCACCTCGCGGGCAAAGACCATGTGGCCCTCGTGCGCTTCCAGCATGTCGGCCATCTTCTGGTTGGTGGCGGTGCCGATGGTGGCCATGGCGGTCTGGGCCTCCTGGTCGGTCTTCACGCCGATCTCGTTGATGCGGTGGGCGACGTCCTGCTGCTGGGCGGTCTTCAGCGACTTTGACAGCGCGTCATACAGCACCACCCGCTGCTTGGTGTCGGTCTGCAGCTTGTTGATCAGCACCATCTGCGTCGCCGCCTGGTTCTGCAGCGAGTCGACCCAGGTCTTGCCCTTCTCGATATAGCGCTCCAGCGTCTGGCTCTTGGCGAGCTTGACCTGCTCCTGCTGCACCATCTCGTTGTATTGCGCGTTCAGTTCGGCCAGTTCCGTCTCCAGCTTGGTGCGCGCCGCGGCGTCCTGCTCCATGCTGATCTTGTTCTCCAGCTCGATGATCTTGGGGTCCATCGCCAGGATATCGGCGCGCAGCGTCTCCAGCTCGCCCACCACCGCCTCGCGCTCGTCCAGCGTGGTCGAGAGGTTCGCGCCCACCTTGGTCTTCTGCTGCTCCAGCATGGCGAGCTGCCCGTCGAGCAGCTTGACGATCACGTCCGACTTGGAGATCAGGTCCTGCAGCTTGTCGTCGATGCTGGCCATGCGCATCCGCTCCTGCCGCATCGAATCCGACTTGGCCTTGGAGAAGATGCCGACGAAGCTCTCCCAGCCGGTCTTGTTGCGCATCTCGTCGAAATCGCGGGAAAAGGCGCTGGTGACGTCGTCGAGGCCCATGATCAGCTCGGCGATGTTGGCGTTCATCACGTCGGTATGCTTGTGCACGTCGTCGAGCGTCGCGTTCTCGATGTCGATGTCGGATTCTCCGGCCTCGATCTTGGCGCGCGCCGCCTCGATCCGGCTGGTCATCGCCTGGATCTCGGCCTGGCTCTTGGCCACCTTCGCCTGAGAGTCGCGTACCAATGCGTCGAAGTCGGCCATTCTCAAACACTCCCGTTGATCGAAATCGTCAGGCCAATATGGGCCCTGTCATGGTAAATTCCATTGCCGCCGGAGCGGTTCCTTGGCGCGAGTTTCGCAAAACGGACCTTGAAAGGAAAGAGAGCAATCGCGCGCCGACTAGTTGCGCGGCGCCACCAGCCCGACGATCGGCCCCATGGCAAAGCCGACATCGCTGCGGCCCAGCTCGGGCGCGTAGAGGCGCGAGATGCTGCCGTCGAGATAGAGCGCGTTCGGCGTGCGCAGGTGGTCGCGGAAGAAGCTGCCGAAGGTGTGGAAGGTGACCGCGCGCTGCGAGATGGCAAAGACCGCGCGGCGGCCGTCGGCGCTGGTGCCGACGCCGTTGCGCACATAGCGCGAGTCGCTGTCGCGCAGGAACCGCGGGTGCAGCTGGCCGCCGATCACCAGCATCGGCCCGGATTGCGTGGCATAGAGGCAGGCGGGCGCGCGGGCGGCGAAGGCCTGGGTCTCGATCACCTCGGCACGGCCGGCGGCGATGCAGAAGACGCCGTTGGGCACCAGCCCGAAGTTGCCCGGCCCGGCGCGGGTGACGAGGCCCGCGCTTTCCTGCCCGTGCTCGACATAGAGCCCCACCGGCGAGCGGTCGGAGTGATACATGCCGGCATTCATCGCGAAGACCAGCTCGCGCCCCTCGGCCTCGAGCGCGCGGTCCACCGCGCCGAACTGGCCATAGGGCCGCCCGTCCGGGCCGTTCAGGAACAGCCGCAGGTCGGCGCCTTCCATCTCGACCTCGCAAACGGTGTAATCGTCGCCCATGTAGCTCACCTCGCGGCAGCCCGCCGCCGCTGGTGCGGCGAGGGCGGCGAGGAAGAGCGCCGCAAGCGCCCGGATCACTCCTCGATGTCGCGGCGCACCGCGTCCTGTTCGAACATCCGGCGGGTGTCGTCGAGGCGGTCGAAGGTCTCGTCCAGCTGGAAACGCAACTCGGGCGCGAACTTCAGCGCCAGCCGGCTCGCCACCTGGCGGCGCAGTTCGGCCTTGTTGCGGGCGAGCAGCTTGAGCACGTCCTCCTGCCCGCGGCCACCCAGCGGCAGCACATAGGCGGTGGCGATCTTCAGATCGGGCGAGGTGCGGACCTCGCCGACGGTGATCGACATGCGGTTCAGGTCGGGGTCGTGCACGTCGCCGCGGGCGAGCACCTCGGAGAGGGCCCGTCGGATCAGTTCGCCGACCCGGAGCTGCCGCTGCGACGGCCCGCCGCCGTCATGTGTTCTGTTGCGTGACATGCCCGACCATCTACGCTCTCGCAGCCCCTTTGCCAAGGAGCGCGCAAACCGCTATGCGGCGGATAAGCGAAAAACGGAGACCGACATGACCCATACCCCCGGACTCGTTGTCACCGGCGCCTCGGGGCGCATGGGGCAGATGCTGATCAGGATGATCGGCGAGAACGACAAGATGCGGCTGGTCGGCGCCGTGGAACGCAAGGGCCACCCCTGGGTCGGCCAGGATATCGGCACCGCCATGGGCGGGCCGGCGCTGGGCGTGACGGTGACGGACGAGGCTGTCGACGCCTTCGCCAAGGCGCAGGGCATCGTCGATTTCACCACCCCCGAGGCCACGCTGGAATTCGCCGCGCTGGCGGCGCAGGCGCGGGCGGTCCACGTGATCGGCACCACCGGCATGACCGAGGAGCAGATCGCCGCGCTGGAACCCGCCGCGCGCCACGCGGTCATCATCCGCTCGGGCAACATGAGCCTGGGCGTGAACCTGCTGGCCCAGTTGACCCGCAAGATCGCCGAAGCCCTGGACGAGGATTTCGACGTCGAGATCGTCGAGTCTCATCACCACCACAAGGTCGACGCGCCCTCGGGCACCGCTCTGATGTTCGGCGAGGCGGCGGCGGCGGGCCGGGGCGTTCAGCTCAGGGACGTGGCCGACCGTGGCCGCGACGGCATCACCGGCGCGCGCCAGAAGGGCCACATTGGCTTCAGCGCCATCCGCGGCGGCGACATCGTGGGCGAGCATGACGTCATGTTCCTCGCCCCCGGCGAGCGCGTCATCCTGCGCCACATCGCCACCGACCGCTCGGTCTTCGCGCGCGGCGCGCTCAAGGCCGCGATCTGGGGTCAGGGCCGCGCGCCGGGGATCTACAGCATGGCCGACGTGCTGGGGCTCTGAGCCGCCAGCGCCACCGCATCCGGCCCCGCCGGCCAGCGCAGGCGCCCGGTTGAATCGCCGACCGCCTGCCAGACCGCCTCGGCCACATCCGCCTCGCGGGTGACCAGCGGCGGGTTGGCGAAGCCGGCGAAGATGGGGGCGGCAAAGGCCGAATAGGACTCGGGGATCAGGTCCTCGACCTTCACGTCGGTATTGGCGGCAAAGCGCGTCGTCGGGGCGTAGCCCGGCTCGACCAGCTTCGCGCGCACCCCGAAATGGCCAAGCTCGTGGGCGAGCGAGCCGGTAAAGCCCTCGATCGCCATCTTGCTCGCCGTGTATGCGGCGGCCAGCGGCATCGGCGCCAGCGTCACGCTCGAGGTCACGTTGACGATGGTGCCGGCGCGGCGGGCGCGCATCTGCGGGATCACCGCCTGGCACATCGCCATCACGCCGAAGGTATTGGTGTCGAACACCCTGCGGACATGCGCCATCGGCGTCGCCTCGAAGGCGCCAACCACGCCGATCCCGGCATTGTTGACCAGCGCGTCGAGCGGGCCGGCGGCCGCAATGGCTGCCGCGATGCTGTCGGCCCTGGTCACATCGAGCGCCAGCAGGCGCAGGTGGTCCGAGGCGGGCAGGGGGCTGGCCTCGGGGCGGCGCATGGTGGCGATCACCTCCCAGCCTTCGTCCAGAAAGCGGCGGGCGGTTTCCAGTCCGTAGCCGGACGAGCAGCCGGTGATGAGGATGGTGGGCATGTCGAACTCCTGTCTTTGCTGTTGACAGGGCAGAGATAACCGGCAGGATCAGGACTATCATCCACGCATGATCCAGTTTTGCTTTGCAATAGTCCGAAAATGTCCGATCCGCTCTCCCAGGTCATACAGCTGCTGCGCCCCCGCGCCGTGCAGGCCAAGACGATCAGCGGCGCCGGCCGCTGGGGCGTGCGCTATGCAACCTTCGGCGCGCCGGGCTTTTGCGCGGTGACCGAGGGGCGCTGCCGGCTGGCGGTCGAGGGCGCGCCGCCGCTGGTGTTGGAGGCGGGTGATTTCGTGCTGCTGCCGGCCACTCCGGCCTTCGAGATGTCGGGCTTCGATCTCGTCCATCCCCGGCTGGTCGATCCCCACCAGTTGCCCGCAACCATCGACGAGATACGGCACGGCCGCCCCGACGGCCCGCCCGACGTGCGGCTCTATGGCGGTTATTTCGAGTTCGGCTCGCCCGATGCCGGGCTGCTGGTGGCGCTGCTCCCCGCCCAGATCCATATCCGGGGCCTGCCCCGCCTGACCGAACTCGTTCGCATGGTCGGCGAGGAGGCCACGCGGCAGGAGGCGGGGCGCGAGCTTATCCTCGCCCGGCTGGTCGAGATCCTGCTGATCGAGGCACTGCGCGCCGAACCGGGCCGCGACGCCCCGCCGGGCCTGCTGCGCGGTCTCGCCGATGCCCGCATCGCCCAGGCGCTTCGGGCAATGCACGGCGATGCCGAGCGCGGCTGGACGGTGACGGACCTCGCCCGCGCGGCGGGCATGTCGCGCTCGGCCTTCTTCGACCGGTTTGCCCGGACTGTCGGCCTGCGCCCGATGGAATACCTGCTGTCCTGGCGCATGGCGCTGGCCAAGGACCTGCTGCGCGCGGGCCACCTGCCACTCGACGAGGTGGCGCGGCGGATCGGGTATGGCTCGGCCAGCACCTTCAGCACTGCCTTCAGTCGCCATGTCGGCCAGCCGCCGGGCCGTTTCATGCGCGCCGCGTGATCCAGTCGGGCCGCTCGGCCGTATCGGTCACAGAAATCGGACCGATGCCATGCTCAAGCCGTTCTCGCTCATGCTCCTCTGCGCCACCCCGGCGCAGGCCGAATACGCCAAGATTGCCGACGCCGAGCAGTTCCGCGCGCTCGTCGCAGGCAAGACACTGACCCGCCCGCTAATCCGGCTGGAGGTCTCGCCCGCCGGCACCATCAGCGGCACCGGCGCGCGCTGGGAGGTCTCGGGCCGCTGGACCTGGCAGGACGGCTACTTCTGCCGCGACCTGAACTGGGGCGGCGACGATCTCGGTTACAACTGCCAGGAGGTGCGGGTGAAGGGCAGCCGCATCCGCTTCACCTCGGACAGGGGCAAGGGGCCCTCGGCCGAATTCCGTCTGAACGACTGACCGTTCAGAAGTCGATGGCGATGCCCTTCTTCTCCCAGTCGCCATAGCGGGCCGGATCGGGGCCGTCGCGCCCGCCAAGTTCCTTCGGTGGCTTCGGCGCGGCCTCGGCGGCCTTGCGGCGTTCCGCGGCCTCGGCCAGCGCGCGCTGGGCGGCAGGGGGCAGATCGGGGCGGGCTTCGTCGCTCATTTGGCTTCCTTTGCAGGGACTGCCCTGTTATAGGCCGCTCTTCCCGAGGGGCAAGGTTCCAGCGCGTTGAAAGACAACAAGACCATTACCGGCGCAAGGGCCGGAGCGATCTACCTGCTCGACCAGGTGCTGGGCGAGCAACACCGCCTGATGTCCGAATTGCAGGGCTTCGGCGCGCTTGACGGGCTCGACCCGGCCGACCGCGCGCGGGCAAACCGGCTGGCGCTCGACACGCTGCGCGGGCTGGAACGCGCCGACCGGATGCTGGCGAAATACCTGCGCAAGCCGCCGCCGCTGACGGTGAAGAACGCGCTGCGCGTCGGCACGGTGGAACTCTGCGCCGGCGAGGCCGCGCATGGGGTGGTCAACGCGATGGTCGGCCTTGTCGGCGCCGACCGCGCCACGGCGGGCCTCAAGGGGCTGGTCAACGCCGTGCTGCGCAAGATCGCCGCCGAAGGGCCCGAGGCCTGGAACGCCCTGCGCGTGCCCCGCCTGCCTGACTGGCTGCGCGGCCCGCTGATCGACGCCTGGGGCACGCCCGCGGTCAACGCCATGGAAGCCGCCCATTTCGCCGGTGCGCCGCTCGACCTCACGCTGAAACCGGCGGCGACAGTCGAGATCCCCGGCGCCGAGCTGCTGCCGACCGGCTCGCTCCGGCTGGCCCAGCCGGGCCAGATCACCGCGCTGCCGGGCTATGACAGCGGCGACTGGTGGGTGCAGGATGCCGCCGCCGCGCTGCCCGCGCGCATCCTCGACGCGCAACCGGGCGAGCGGGTGCTCGACCTCTGCGCCGCGCCGGGCGGCAAGACCATGCAGCTCGCCGCCGCCGGGGCCGAGGTCACGGCGCTCGACCTCTCCGACCAGCGGCTGAAGCGGTTGCAGGCCAACCTCGTCCGCACCGGCCTGTCGGCGCAGGTCGTCGTCGGCGACGCGCTGGAGCACCAGGGCCAGTATGACGCCGTGCTGCTCGACGCGCCCTGTTCCGCAACCGGCACGATCCGACGCCACCCCGACCTGCCGCACGCCCGTGTCGGCGACGAGATCGGCGGGCTGATCGAGCTGCAGTCGCAGATGCTGGCCCATGCCTGGACGCTGGTGCGCCCCGGCGGACGGCTGGTCTATTGCACCTGCTCGCTGATCCCCGACGAAGGCGAGGTGCAGGTCGAGGAGGCGCTCGCCGCCTATCCCGACATGCGCGCCGACCGCGCGGCGCTGGGCCTGCCCGGCGTCCACCCGCAATGGCTGACCGAGGAGGGCGGGCTGCGGCTGCGTCCCGACTACTGGCCCGAGCGCGG
This sequence comes from Seohaeicola zhoushanensis, assembly GCF_014656415.1. Lineage (GTDB taxonomy): Bacteria > Pseudomonadota > Alphaproteobacteria > Rhodobacterales > Rhodobacteraceae > Seohaeicola_A > Seohaeicola_A zhoushanensis. Next base: position 208,856 of record NZ_BNCJ01000002.1, read on the forward strand.
CGGCATGGACGGCTTCTACATCGCCTGCCTGCGCAAGTCCGGCTGATCGCCGCCGCCCGTTTCGGGCGGGGCGAAACAGCGGTGACTTGCAGCCGCTTTGACGATATGCTGCCCGAAAGACGCCGGAGAGCGTGAGAGGCAGAGCGCATGTCGACCCCCGATACCCTTGCCGGACGGCGGTTGCGGTTCCTGAACCGCCTCTACGCGCGCATGAGCAGCCGGCAGAAGGCGGTCAAGGGCTTCGTCTCGCAGCCCGAACCGCGCACCGTGGGCAGTTTCGCGCGGGGCCGGCAACTGATCGCGGGCAATATCCTCTTCGCCGGCTACCTGGTCGAAAGCCCGAACACCGGTCTGTGGGAGGTCGAGGCCCCGACCGCCGCCTTCGACCGCGAGCGCCACGGCTTCGCCTGGCTCGACGATCTTGCCGCGGTGGGCGACATGGCGGCGCGCGCCAAGGCGCAACGCTGGCTCTGGGGCTGGATCGAGGCCTATGGCAACGGCACCGGGCCGGGCTGGACGCCCGACCTGACCGGACGCCGGGTGATCCGCTGGATCAACCACGCCATCTTCCTGCTGCGCGGGCAGAGCCGCGAGCAGAGCGAGGCCTTTTTCCGCGCGCTGGCCGCGCAGACCTGGTTCCTGTCGAAACGCTGGAACGCCGCCGCGCCGGGCCTGGCGCGTTTCGAGGCGCTGACCGGGCTGGTCTTCTCGGGCCTCTCGCTGGAGGGGCGCGAGGAGATGGCCGATCCGGCGGTCAAGGCGCTGGCGCAGGAATGCGCCACACAGATCGACGCCCAGGGCGGCCTGCCGACGCGCAACCCCGAAGAGCTGCTCGAGGTCTTCACCCTGCTGAACTGGGCCGCCGCGGTGCTGCACGAGGTGGGCCGGGGCGCGCCGCACGCCCATACCGCGGCGATCGAGCGGATCGCGCCGACCCTGCGCGCGCTGCGCCATGCCGACGGCGGGCTGGCCCGGTTCCACGGCGGCGGGCGCGGGCTGGAAGGGCGGCTCGACCACGCGCTGGCGGCCAGCCACGTCAAGCCGGGCGAGCCGAAGGGCCTGTCGATGGGCTATGCCAGGATGAGCGCGCGGCGCACCAGCGTCATCATCGACGCGGCGGTGCCGCCCTCGGGCGCGGCGGCGGGCAATGCCCATGCCTCGACCCTGGCCTTCGAGCTGACCTCGGGCCGGCGGCCGCTGGTGGTCAACTGCGGCTCGGGCGTCTCCTTCGGCGCGGAATGGCGCCGGGCAGGGCGGGCAACGCCCTCGCATTCGACGCTCTGCATCGAGGGCTATTCCAGCGGCCGTCTCGTCGCCGACCCGCGCGATCCGGGCATCGAGTCACTGCGCGACACCGCGACCAGGGTGCCGATCGAGCTTTCGGACATGGCCGACGGGCTGCGCTTTCGCGGCGGCCATGACGGCTATGTGAAGAACTTCGGCCTGACCCATGCACGCACGCTCGAGCTGGCCTTCGACGGGCGCGGCATGGCGGGCGAGGACATGCTGCTGGCGCTCGAAGATGCGGACAAGCGCCGCTTTGACAAGGCGATGGATGCCGTGAACCTCGCCGGGATCGGCTTCGACATCCGCCTGCACCTGCATCCCGATGTCGACGCCACGCTCGACCTCGGCGGCGCGGCGGTCTCCATGGCGCTGAAGAGCGGCGAGATCTGGGTGTTCCGCCACGATGGGGCCTTCGACCTGGCGCTGGAGCCGAGCGTCTACCTCGAGAACGGCCGCCTCAAGCCGCGCGCCACGCGGCAGATCGTGGTCTCGGGGCGGGCGGTCGGCCATGCCACGCGGGTGCGCTGGACGCTGGCCAAGGCGCATGAGACGGCGGTGGCGGTGCGCGACCTGGCGCGCGACGAGCCGGTCTTCGAGAGCTGAGCCGCCGTTTTCCGGCGCGGAAAACGGCCGAAATCCTGCGAGGATTTCGCCTGCGCCCCGGCGCGATCACGAACCGGCCCAACCGCCGCGCCGTTTTCCTCGCCGGAAAACGGTCCGAAATCCGCGACGGATTTCGGCGCCGACGGAACAACTGGCGCGACAAGAAAGGCGGTTAACTCTGCCGCGCAGATGCTCTAAAGGCAGCCGCGACTGCTGCCCCAACCTAGGATCCGTCATGACCGACCTGCACCCCGTCCGCCGCGCCCTGCTTTCCGTCTCCGACAAGACCGGGCTGGCCGAGCTTGGCCATGCCCTGGCCGCCCGCGGGGTGGAACTCGTCAGCACCGGCGGCACCGCCACCGCGCTGCGCGCGGCCGGTCTGGCCGTCAAGGACGTCTCCGAGCTGACCGGCTTTCCCGAGATGATGGACGGCCGCGTCAAGACGCTGCACCCGATGGTCCACGGCGGCCTGCTGGCCCTGCGCGACGACGAGGGCCATGTCGCCGCGATGGAACAGCACGGCATCGGCGCCATCGACCTGCTGGTCGTCAACCTCTACCCCTTCGAGGCCACCGTGGCCAAGGGCGGCGATTACGACGACTGCGTCGAGAACATCGACATCGGTGGCCCGGCGATGATCCGCGCCGCTGCCAAGAACCACGCCTTCGTCAACGTTGTGATCGACACCGAGGACTATGCCGCCTTGTTGGCGGAACTCGAAGCCAACGACGGCTCCACCTCGCTGGCCTTCCGCAAGCGCCTCGCGCTGACCGCCTATGCGCGCACCGCCGCCTATGACGCCGCCGTCTCGACCTGGCTGGCCGGCGCCATCGGCGAGACCACGCCGCGCCGCCGCGCCTTTGCGGGCACGCTCGCGCAGACCCTGCGCTATGGCGAGAACCCGCACCAGTCGGCGGCCTTCTACACCGACGGCTCGGCCCGCCCCGGCGTCGCCACCGCGCGGCAGGTGCAGGGCAAGGAGCTGTCCTACAACAACATCAACGACACCGACGCGGCCTACGAGCTGGTGGCGGAATTCGCGGCGAATGACGCCCCGGCCTGCGCCATCATCAAGCACGCCAACCCCTGCGGCGTCGCAGTGGGCGAGACCCTGCTGCAAGCCTACGAGCGCGCCTTCGACTGCGACCGCACCTCGGCCTTCGGCGGCATCGTTGCGCTGAACCGTCCGCTGGACGCGGTGACCGCGCAGGCGATCTCGGGCATCTTCACCGAGGTGGTGATCGCCCCCGGCGCCGATGACGCCGCGCTGCAGATCTTCGCGGCCAAGAAGAACCTGCGCCTGATGCTGACCGACGCGCTGCCCGATCCTTCGGCGGCAGGGCTGACCTTCCGCCAGGTCGCGGGCGGCTTCCTGGTGCAGGACCGTGACGCGGGCCGCATCGCCCAGAACGACCTCAAGGTCGTGACCAAACGCGCGCCCACCGCGCAGGAGATGGCCGACCTGCTCTTCGCCTGGAAGGTCGCCAAGCACGTCAAGTCCAACGCCATCGTCTATGCCCGTGACGGCGCGACCGTCGGCGTCGGCGCCGGCCAGATGAGCCGGGTCGACAGCGCCGCCATCGCCGCCATCAAGGCGCAGCGCATGGCCGACGCGCTCGGCCTGCCGGAAAGCCTCGCCAAGGGCGCCGTGGTCGCCTCCGACGCCTTCTTCCCCTTCGCCGACGGGCTGATGGAGGCGGCGGCGGCCGGGGCGACGGCGGTAATCCAGCCGGGCGGCTCGATGCGCGACGCCGAGGTCATCGCGGCGGCCGACGAGGCCGGGCTGGCGATGGTCTTCACCGGCATGCGCCACTTCCGGCACTGAGCGGCGATGCGGGCGCTCTCCCTCGCCGCGCTGGTCGCGCTGCTGCTCGACCAGGCCAGCAAATACGCGGTGGTGCACGCGATGGGGCTGGCCACGCGCCACCAGATCGACGTGCTGCCGCCGCTGCTGACCTTCCGCTACGGCGAGAACCGGGGCATCAACTTCGGCCTCCTCGACGGCGACAGCGACGCCGCGCGCTGGGTGCTGATCGTCTTCTCGCTGATCGTGGTCGGGGCGGTGCTGGTCTGGGTGCGCCGCAGCCACGCCAGCAACCTGCCGCTGCTGATCGGCGCCGGGTTGCTGATCGGTGGCGCGCTGGGCAACGTGGTCGACCGGCTGGCCTATGGCTATGTGCTCGACTTCCTGAACATGTCCTGCTGCACCATCCGCAATCCCTTCGTCTTCAACGTCGCCGATATCTTCATCTTCCTTGGGGCCGGGATGCTGATCCTGTTCGACTCGCGCGCATCCAAGCGCAAAAAGGGATCGTGACCCCGGCGGGGATATGCGTTAAAACCCCGTCAACAGGTGGGAGTGGACCGTTGCGGACTTTGGTGGGATTGGTCGTTCTGGCGCTGGCGGTCGGGGTTTCCGGCTGCTCGAACAAGGGTCTGCACGACCTGCGGCACAACGGTGACGGCCCCGACGAGTTCCTGGTGATGCCGGCCAAGCCGCTGACCATGCCGGTCGAGCTGCGCGCGCTGCCCGAGCCGACGCCGGGCGGCACCAATATCACCGACATCAACCCCAATGCCGAGGCCGTGGCCGCGCTGGGCGGCAAGCCCGACATGCTGGGCCAGACCGCCGTCCCGGCAACCGACGCCGCGCTGCTGGCCCAGGCCAGCCGCTATGGCGTGCCCGCCGACACCCGCGTCGCGCTGGCCGAGGCCGACGCCAAGTTCCGCAAGCGATCGGCGCGCAGCGGCCGCTTCCGGCTGTTCCCGGTCGACCGCTACTCGCAGGCCTATCGCCGCGACAAGATCGACCCGTTCGACGAGACCCAGCGCTGGCGCTACTCGGGCCGCGAGACCCCGACCTCACCGCCGGCGCGCAACCGCTGACGCGCGCTCACGGAATCTTACTTTTCTGCAATCCACTTGAACGCGCCTGCGCGGGGCGTAACTAGTGGGACATGCGAGGAAAGGACCTTTGATGAAACGTGTTCTGACGCCCCTTGTGGCGCTGACGCTGATGTTTGCCGCGCCGGTGCGTGCTAACGAGGCGGTCACGACCTTCACCCTGGACAACGGCATGATGGTGGTGGTGGTCGAGGACCACCGCGCGCCGGTCGTGCAGCAGATGGTCTGGTACCGCGCCGGTTCCGCCGATGAACCCGTGGGCGAGAGCGGGGTGGCCCACTTCCTAGAACACCTGCTGTTCAAGGGCACCGACACGCTCAAGCCGGGCGAGTTCTCGGCCACGGTCGCGGCCAATGGGGGCGAGGACAACGCCTTCACCTCCTACGACTACACCGCCTACTTCCAGCGGGTCGCCGCCGACCGGCTCGGGCTGATGATGAAGATGGAATCCGACCGCATGGTCAACCTGCGCCTGTCCGAGCAGGACATCGTGACCGAGCGCAACGTGATCCTGGAAGAGCGCAACCAGCGCACCGACAACAACCCCCGCGCGCTCTTCGGCGAGCAGGTCAGCGCGGCGCAGTTCCTCAACCACCGCTACGGCACCCCGGTGATCGGCTGGCGGCACGAGATGGAAGAGCTCTCGCTCGCCGACGCGCTCGATTTCTACCGCACCTATTACGCGCCCAACAACGCGATCCTGGTGGTCTCGGGCGACGTGCAGCCGGACGCGGTGAAGACCCTCGCCGAGGAATATTACGGCAAGATCCCCGCCAACCCCGACCTGCCGCAGCGCTACCGCACGCAGGAGCCGCCGCAGACCGCCGCGCGCCGCCTGACCTACCGCGACGCCCGCGTGGCGCAGCCCTACATCAGCCGCTCCTACCTCGCGCCCGAACGCAACAGCGGCGACCAGAAGGAGGCCGCGGCGCTCTCGCTGCTGGCCGAGCTGCTGGGCGGCGGCACCACCTCCTTCCTGACCGAAAAGCTGCAGTTCGACACTCAGACGGCGGTCTATTCCGGTGCCTTCTACAATGGCACCACGCTCGACAAGACGACCTTCGACCTGGTCGTGGTGCCGGCCCCCGGCGTGACGCTGCAACAGGCCGAGGAGGCGATGGACAAGGCGATTGCCGATTTCATGCAGAAGGGCGTCGACGCCGAGATGCTCGACCGCATCAAGATGCAACTCCGCGCTTCGCAGGTTTATGAACGCGACAACGTCAGCAGCATCGGCAACCGCTATGGCCGCGCGCTGGCGGTGGGGCTGACGGTCGAGGACGTGCAGGCCTGGCCCGACGTGCTGCAATCGATCACCGCCGAGGACATCATGAAGGCCGCGCAGGACGTGTTCCGCGACGAAAGCTCGGTCACCGGCTGGCTGATGCGCGATGGGGAGGTTACCCAATGATCCGTTTTGCACTGACCGTCGCGGCCTTCCTCGTCGCGCTGCCGGCCTGGGCCGAGGTGAAGATCCAGGAAGTGACCTCGCCGGGCGGCATCAAGGCCTGGCTGGTCGAGGAACACTCGATCCCCTTCACCGCGCTCGAACTCGGCTTCCGGGGCGGCAATTCGCTCGATGCGCCGGGCAAGCGGGGCGCGACCTACCTGATGACGGCGTTGCTCGAGGAAGGCTCGGCCGAGCTCGACTCGCGCGGTTTCGCCCGCGCGCTCGAAGGGCTCGCGGCCTCGTTCAGCTACAGCTCAAACGACGATTCCGTCGATATCTCGGCCCGCTTCCTGACCGAGAACCGCGACGAGGCGGTGGCCCTGCTGCACCAGTCGATCCACGCGCCGCGCTTTGACCAGGACGCGGTAGACCGGGTGCGCGCGCAGGTGCTCTCGGGGCTGGCCTCCGACGCCAAGGACCCGCGCGACATCGCCGGCAATGCCTTCTCGGCCATGGCCTTCGGCACCCACCCCTATGGCAGCGACGGCAAGGGCACCATCGACTCGGTCACCGCGCTGACCCGCGACGACATGCTCGCCGCGCACAAGGCGGTTTTCGCGCGTGACCGGCTCTATGTCTCGGCCGTGGGCGACATCACCCCCGAGGAGCTGGGCAAACTCCTCGACACGCTGCTGGGCGACCTGCCCGCCACCGGCGCACCGCTGCCGCCCAAGGCAGATGTGACCATCTCGGGCGGCGTCACCGTGATCGACTTCGACACGCCGCAATCGGTGGCGGTCTTCGGCCAGAAGGGGATCGACCGCGACGACAAGGACTTCTTCGCCGCCTATGTGGTGAACCAGATCCTCGGCGCCGGCGGCTTCGAATCCCGCCTGATGAACGAGGTGCGCGAAAAGCGTGGCCTGACCTATGGCGTCTACTCCTACCTCGCGCCCAAGGATCTCGCCTCGGTCTACATGGGCTCGGTCTCCTCGGGGAATGCCACCGTCGCCGAGGCGGTGCAGGTCATCAAGGACGAATGGGCCAAGATGGCGCAGGACGGCGTGACCGAGAAGGAACTGGCCGACGCCAAGACCTATCTCACCGGGGCCTATCCGCTGCGCTTCGACAGCAACGGCGACATCGCCGAGATCCTGCTGGGTATGCAGATGCAGAACCTGCCGATCGACTACATCGCCACCCGCAACGACATGGTGAACGCGGTGACGCTGGACGAGGCAAACCGCGTGGCGCGCGAGTTGCTCGACCCCGCCAACCTGCACTTCGTGGTGGTGGGCAGGCCCGACGGGCTGACCTCGACCGCGAGCAATTGACGCGGGCGCGTAATTTCCATTGCGGCAGATGCGCCGGGCGTTAGGCTCGGCGCATCATGCGTCCCCAGATCCTAAGTACCCTCCCGGTCTATGACAGGCGGCTCTTCACGGCCGACCTGCTGGCCGGCATCAGCGTCGCCATGGTGGCGCTGCCACTCAGCCTCGCCATCGCCATCGCCTCGGGCGCCGATCCCGGCACCGGGCTCATCACGGCCATCGTCGGCGGGCTGCTGATCTCGCTGCTCGGCGGCAGCAAGGTGCAGATCGGCGGGCCGACCGGGGCCTTCATCGTGGTGGTCTACGGCGTCATCGCCAAATACGGCTATGACGGGCTGGTGCTGGCCACGCTGATGGCCGGCATCATCCTGCTGCTGGCCGGCTGGCTGCGCGCCGGCGTGCTGATCGAATATGTCCCCGAACCGGTGGTCAGTGGCTTTACCATGGGCATCGCCGTCATCATCGCCACCAGCCAGATCAAGGACCTTTTCGGCATGTCCATGGCCCATGTGCCGGCGGACTTCCTCGAAAAACTCCCTGCGCTCTGGGAGGCGCGGGCCAGCCTCGGCCCGGTTTCGCTGCTTATCGGGCTGGCGACGATGGTGCTGATCGTTCTCTTCCGCCGCCTCGCCCCCAAGCTGCCGGGACTGATCGTCGCCGTCGGCCTGACCTCGGGCGCGGTGGCGCTGTTCGACCTGCCGGTCGACACCATCCAGTCGCGCTTTGGCGATCTGCCCTCAAGCCTGCCGATGCCCGCGCTGCCGGCGCTGAGCTACGAGCGGGTGGTTGAACTGCTGCCCTCGGCGCTGGTGATCGCCTTCCTGGCCGGGGTCGAGTCGCTGCTCTCCGCCATGGTGGCCGACCGCATGATCGGCGACCGCCACCGCCCCAATGCCGAGGTGATCGCCCAGGGCGCGGCCAATATCGGCTCGGCCCTGTTCGGCGGGTTGCCGGCCACCGGGGCCATCGCGCGCACCGCGACCAACGTGCGCGCCGGTGGGCGCACCCCGGTGGCGGGCATCGTTCACGCGCTGACCGTGCTGCTGGTGATGCTGCTGGCCGCGCCGCTGGCGGGCTATCTGGCGATGCCGGCGCTGGCCGGGCTGCTGATCCTCACCGCCTGGAACATGAGCGAGCCGCACAAGTGGAAGGGCTACATGGCCGCGCGCCGCTCGGACCGGCTGCTGATCGTGATGACACTGCTGCTGACGGTGGTGGCCGACCTCACCGTCGCCATTTCGGTCGGGGTGGCCGTGGGCCTCGCCCTGCGGCTTCGCCGCCGCCATGTGCCGCCCTCGGACTGGCAGACGCCCGAACGCTGAGCCGGTCTTGTGAAGACCGGCCGCGCCGGGTAAGTCCATGCCCCCATGAGCGACCCGATTGCCCCGCTGATCGAAAACCTCCACGCGCAGGGCCGCCTGCGCGTCTGGTCGCTGGTCATCACCGCCTTTGGCGACCTGTTCCAGCATCGCGGCGGCGCGGTCTCCTCGGGGCGGCTTGGCCGCCTGCTGGGCCGCGTCGGGGTCGAGCAGGGCACCATGCGCACCGCCATGTCGCGCCTTGGCCAGGACGGCTGGGTCAGCAGCGAGCGGCGCGGGCGGCTCAGCCTCTACCGCCTCAGCCAGGAGGGGCTCGACACCTTTGCCCCCGCCACCGCCCGCATCTATGCCGCCCCGCGTCGCGCCCCGGTCGCCGAATGGGCGCTGGCCGCCACGCTGACCGGCGGCGCACCCGAGTTGCGGCTGACCCCCGCCGACGAGGCCGGCCCCGCCGACCTGCTGGTGACCGGCCAACTCGCCCGGCTCTCGGACGCCTGGCGCGCCACGCTGCTGCCCGAGGCGCATCGCGCCGCGCTCGACGGGCTGGCGTGCGACCTGCGCGCGCTGCACACTACGGTGATCAGCGACCCGCTCGACGCCGCCGCCGCGCGGATGCTGCTGATCCACCGTTGGCGCCGCATCGTGCTGCGCTACGCCGACCTGCCGCCCGAGCTGATGCCCGCCGACACGCCGCTGGCCGAGCCGCGCCGCCAGGTGGCCGAGACCTATGCCCGCATCGCGCCGCTGGCCGAGACCTGGCTCGATACCGCCGAGGACGACCCCGACCGCCTGCCGCAGGCGGACGGCCGTTTCGCGCTACGCTTCCGGGGCCCGCAACAGGCTTGATTTGCGCGGCGTTTGGCGCAAGTCTTGTGTCATGACGATCCAGCCGCCCTATCCGTTCCCGAACATGCAGGAACAGGTCGCCTTCGACCGCCGCGAGATGCAGGAAATCCTGACGCTCTACGGCCGGATGGTCGCCGCCGGCGAATGGCGCGACTACGGCATTTCCTGCCTGCGCGAGATGGCGGTTTTCTCGGTCTTCCGCCGCACCGCCGAGAACCCGCTCTACCGGATCGAGAAGCATCCCCGCCTGCGTGGCCGGCAGGGAATGTATTCGGTCGTCGGCATGGACGGGCGCATCCTCAAGCGCGGACACGACCTGCGCACGGTGCTCCGCGTGCTCGAACGCAAGCTGATCCGCGCGGTCGAATAGGCCTATCGCCGCCGGTGCGCGATGGGCGGGCCCATCCGCGCCAGACCCTCGGCAATCGGTTCCTCGACCACCGCCATGTAATGCGCATTGGCGTGCAGGATGGTCTCGGGCCCCGACACAGTAACCACATGGCCCGGCCAGAACAGCAGGTCGCCGCGCGCATAGGGCGTGCCCGCCGGCATCTCGGTGCCCAGCCGCACGCGCTGCTGGTCGCTGTCGCCGGGGCAGGGCAGGCCGCAAGCGCGCAGGCTGGCCTGCACCAGCCCCGAACAGTCGATCCCGAAAGCCGAGTTGCCGCCCCAGAGGTAGGGCGTGCCAAGCAGCAGCCGCGCGGCCTCGACCGGGTCGGTCGCGGGGCTGTCGAGCGGCGCGAGATGGCTGGCGGGGATATACCGCTCTTCGTCGGTGACCAGGAACCGCCCCTCGCTGCCGATCACGCAGAGCCGGCTGTTCAGGCTCAGGCTCGTCGGCGCAGGCGTCTTGATATCGGGCGTGGCGAAGGCCAGCGTCATCCGCACCGCGACCCGGTGCGTCGCTGCCGGCCCGTCGTCGAGCGATTTGGTCGCCACCCAGCCGACAAAGCCGCTCAACTCGGCCCGGCCGAAGCTGTAGCCGTTCTTGCGGTCGATCTCGAGAAAGGGCTCGCCCATCAGAAGCTGCCGGTCCAGCCGCCCCGGACCGGCCGCGCGCAGCACGTCGGCGACCGGGTGGCAGATGCGGCGCGTTCGGCCGGGAACATAGCTCTCGGCTTCGACCTTGCCGCGCAGCGATTCATGCGCAACCCGGCCGCTGAACAGCATTTCGCGGGCGTCGCTCATGATGCGGCGATGCCCGGAATTGCCTGCAACAGCGCGCGGATCGCCTGGCCCGAGCCGCCCTTGGGCTGTGCCGGTTCGCTCGACGGCTGCCAGGCGTAGATGTCGAAATGCATGTAGCGCCCGTCTCCGGCGAAACGGCGCAGGAACAGCGCGGCGGTGATCGACCCGGCAAATCCGCCCTCGGGCGCGTTGTCGAGGTCGGCGATGCCCGGCTCGATCTTCTTCTCGTAGGGCGCGTGGAAGGGCATCCGCCAGACCGGGTCGTCGACCGCCTTCGCCGCCTCGGCCAGCCGCGCCGCCGCGTCGTCGTCATCGGTGTAGAAGGGCGCGATATCCGGCCCCACGGCGACGCGCGCCGCGCCGGTGAGGGTGGCCATCGAGATCATCAGGTCGGGCGCCTCCTCGGCCCCCAGCGCCAGCGCATCGGCCAGCACCAGCCTGCCCTCGGCGTCGGTGTTGTTGATCTCGACCGTCAGCCCCTTGCGCGAGGTCAGGATGTCGCCGGGGCGGAAGGCGTTGCCCGCCACCGAGTTCTCGACCGCCGGGATCAGCACGCGCAGCTGCACCGGCAGCTTCAGCGTCATGATCATCGCGGCCAGGCCCAGCACGTTGGCTGCCCCGCCCATGTCCTTCTTCATCAGCTTCATGCTGGCGGCGGGCTTCAGGTCCAGCCCCCCGGTGTCAAAGCAGACGCCCTTGCCGACCAGCGTCAGCTTCGGCCCGCTCTCGCCCCAGCGGAACTCGATCAGCCGCGGCGCGGTGGTCGAGGCGCGGCCCACCGCGTGGATCATCGGGAAGTTCTGCTCCAGCAGGTCGTCGCCCACCACCGACGAGAACCGCGCGCCATGTGCCTGCGCCAGCTCGGCCGCGGCGGCCTCGAGCCGGTCGGGCCCCATGTCCGAGGTCGGGGTGTTGACCAGGTCGCGCACCATCGCCTCGGCGGCGGCAATCGCCTCGATGCGGGCCGCGTCGACGTCCTCCGGCGCCACCAGCCGCACCGCGCGGGGATGCTTCTTGCGGTAGCGGTCGAAGGCATAGTCGCAGAGCAGCCAGCCCAGGCATTCGGTCTCGCGCTCGGGCCCCTCCAGCCCCGAGGCCAGCGCATAGGTGCCCTCGGGCAGCTTCGCCACCGCCGCCGCCAGCGCGAAATGCCCGCGCGCGCGCTCGCGCGCCGAGCCATAGCCCGCCAGCGCCATCGCCGCGAGACCGCCGGCGCCCGGCACCAGCAGCGCCTGGCCGATCTTGCCGGCAAAACCGTTGAGCCGGACCCAGGCCGCAACCTCTGGCGCCTGCCCGTCAAGCCAGGCGTCAAGCGCGGCGGCCTCGATCACGTGCAGGGGCAGGGCGGCATCGGTGGGCGGGGCGAACTGATAGGGCATGTGGGGCCTCTTGCGTCGGAACGGTCGGCGCGCAGCCTACGCCCCATGGCGGGGGCTGCAAGGGGCGTTTATGTCATATCAGATAGAGATATCCTGCAAGTCCCAGACCGCGGTCAGCGAGCGGTCGCCGATCCGCATCAGCCGGAACAGCGTCGCCCCCACGGCGATCCGGTCGCCACTGTCGATCGACAGCGTCACGTCCCGCGCCACCCGCGCCAGCGTCGTCATGCCCACTTGGTCCGAGATCGCGATCAGCGAGCGCGCGCTCTTGCGCAGGTCGGCCAGGTCCTGTTCCCGCCACAGCCGCTCGCAATGGGCCAGCCGCACCGCCAGCTCCTCGATGGCGCGGCAGACCACGTCCTCGGCGCCGGCCTCGCCCATCTGCAGGTAGAGCGCGTGCAGCCGGTCCTGATCCAGCCGCACGCTCTCGATTTGAACAAGGTCCATCACTTCGGCCACCACGCACCCCTAAGCTCTTTCCCGCCCCCACGGCAGGCGCCGACCATGCGCCTGCGATCTTTGCAAAAGGTTTAGGCGCCGTGCTTTATTCCCTTAAATTCGGTAACAATCCGCGCTATCTGACCCCGGAAGCAATCCGCGCAAGGAGAGTTGATGTGAGTACCGCCCGCCCCCTGCCACAGTATCTGGTGCAGCGTTACCACGGCTGGAAGGCCACCACCTACAAGGAGAACCAGGCCTGGTACCGCCGACTCGTCTCGGGCGGACAGCATCCGCGCGCGATGGTGATCTCCTGCTGCGACAGCCGTGTGCATGTCACCTCGATCTTCGGGGCCGACCAGGGCGAGTTCTTCATCCACCGCAACATCGCCAACCTGGTGCCCCCCTACGAACCCGATGGCGACCATCACGGCACCTCGGCCGCGGTGGAATACGCGGTGACCGTGCTCGGCGTCGCGCATCTCATCGTGCTCGGCCACTCGCAATGCGGCGGCGTGCAGGGCTGCCTCGACATGTGCCAGGGCAAGGCCCCGCAGCTCGAGGTCAAGGAGAGCTTCGTCGGCCGCTGGATGGACATCCTCAAGCCGAAGTTCGAGCTGGTGAAGGACATCGAGGACGGCGCCCAGCAGATCCGCACGCTGGAGCAGTTCGCGGTGGTCGCCTCGCTCGAGAACCTGATGACCTTCCCCTTCGTCAAGCAGGCGGTGGACGAGGGCCAGCTCACCCTGCACGGCCTCTGGACCGATATCGGCGAGGGCGGCCTGGCCTGGTACGAAGGCGACACCGGCAAGTTCATCCCGGTCTGACCGCGCGCGGGGGCGCGGCTGCGCGCCCCTATTGCAGCACCTTGCCCTCGGGCCAGCTCAGCTTCTGGCGCAGGGTGATCCGCTTCTCCTCGCCGGGCCCGATGCTCAGCTCCCAGGCCAGCACGCCGCGCTTGTCCTGCCAGTCGGTCACATCCGGGCGCGGGTCGGCCTGCCAGGTGATCTCCAGTTCCTCCTGCGTCGCATAGGGCACCTGGTCGAGCACCGTCACCTCCCAGGCTTCGCCGGTCAGGTTGCGCAGGGTCAGCCGCGCCGTCTCGCCCTGTTCGTTCGAGCGGCTGATGAAGCCGCGGTTGCCCTCGTTCTCGTCCTCGACCACGCGGTCCAGCAGCAACCCCTTCACCGGGCCGAAGAACAGGTCTGCCTTGTCATTGGCGGCAATCGCTTCCGTGGCGGTCGAGCCGACATAGCTGCCATCGACATAGAGCGCCGACTGGACCGAGGGCAGGATCTCCTCGCCGCTGCTGTTCACCACATGGGCACCGAGGAAGGCGCTGCTCTCGCCGTATCCCGCCACCGCGCGGGCGAATATCTTCGCCTCCAGCTCCAATGTGTCGAGCTTCAGCCGCACCGAGTCGGCGTCCGTCGTCACGGTCACCGGCTCGGGATAGCGGTAGGTGGCGACATGGCCGCTCAGGTCCAGCATCGCCTTCTGCTGCGCCACGACCACCGGCTCGGCCATCGGCGCCGCCGCCAGCCGCGCCCCGGCGGTGGCATCGCGATAGACCACCGGGTCCTCGATCCGCCGCAGCCGCGGGTAGATCTCGCGCGGCTCCATCTGGCTTGCGGGCTCGGCGGTCGACAGCACCAGCGCCACCTCGCGCCAGCTCTCGCCGGTGTGCTGGCCGACATGGGCGCCCCGCTCGATCGCCAGCCGCCCCGCCTTGCGGTCGAGCCGCAGGTCATGGACCGGCACCCAGAAGGCATCCTGCGTGTAATAGCTCAGCGTCAGCGCCCCCTCGGTCGCCGCCGCCGCCTCGACCTCCAGCGCGAGATAGGCCCGCGCGCCGCTCTCGGGCGTCACCGCCGCCAGCGCCTGTCTGGCATCGGCAAGCTGGTCCTCCAGGTCGGCCAGCCCGCGCTCGGTGCGCCGGGCGTCGATCTCGCCCAGCTGCGCCGCCCGCGCCGCGTCCAGCGCCTCGTCGCCGATCATCTGCGACAGCGCCCGCAGCGCATCGATCCCGGCGGTCGCCATGCCTTCAGCCTTGCCGAGATCGCCGAGGAACTGCCTGCGCACCTCCGCCGCCCCGACAGCCAGGCGCGCGGCGGCCGCGCGGTCGCGCACCCCTTCGATCTGCCGCTCCAGCGCCTCGACGCGCGCCTCGGCGGCTTGCACCTCCGGCCGCTTGCGCCGGTCGCGCGGCGGCGTGAAATCCGAGCGCATGGTCAGCGGGCCCGCCACCACGCCCTCCGCCTCGATGCGGATACTTTCGAAATCGGTCGAGGCCGGCAGATCCTGCAGGATCAGCCGGTGCTTGCCCGGTGGCACCGAGAAGGGCACCCGCCGCACGATCTCGGCCCCCGCGGTGTAGACGGTCGCGCCGGTGACCGGGCTCGCCAGAACGATGTCCTCGGCCAGCGCCTGAGAGCCGATCAGCAAGGCGACGAGGGGAAGAAGAACGCGCATGACGAATACCTCGGGCAGCAATGCCCTCAGCCTCTGCCAAGGCCGCGCGCAAATCAAGCCGGGGCTACCTCTGCGTGCCACCCTGCTTACCCTCGCGGATGGCCCAGGCGTCGAACCCGGTGATCGCCTTCAGGTCGAACTCGAACCCCGCATCGGTCTTCGAAATCTCGCCCAGCATGAACTCGCGCAGCACCGCGCCCGGCGTCTCGCGCCGCTCGGCGCACATCAGCCAGAACCGCTGGGCAAGATAGGCGGGACAGTTGAAATGCAGCTCTTCCATGCGCGCTCCTGGCCGGGAATCGGTGGCCAGTCAGCATATGCCGCAAAGGCGTTAAGGCCGACCTAACCGCGCCCCGCCTGCTGCTTCTCTTCTTTGAAAATATCTCCGGGGGAGTCGCGCCGCAGGCGCGGCGGGGGCAGCGCCCCCATGCGCGGCCCGCCCCAGGGGCCGCGACCTCTCCGGTCATTACAAAGAAAACCCCTCCCCCCGTCCGGGAGGAGGGCCAGGGGCTTCAGCCCTTCTTCAGCACCCGGTTGCCCAGCAGCTCGGCGATCTGCACCGCGTTCAGCGCCGCGCCCTTGCGCAGGTTGTCCGAGACGATCCACATGTTCAGACCGTTGTCGATGGTCGAGTCCTGGCGGATCCGGCTGATGAAGGTGGCGAAGTCGCCGACGCATTCGATCGGGGTCACGTAGCCGCCGTTCTCGCGCTTGTCGATCACCATGCAGCCCGGCGCCTCGCGCAGGATCTCGCGGGCCTCGTCCTCGTCGAGGAACTCCTCGAACTCGACGTTCACCGCTTCCGAGTGGCCGACGAAGACCGGCACCCGCACGCAGGTCGCGGTGACCTTGATGCTGGGGTCGATGATCTTCTTGGTCTCGACGACCATCTTCCACTCTTCCTTGGTCTGCCCGTCTTCCATGAAGACGTCGATGTGCGGAATCACGTTGAAGGCGATCTGCTTGGTGAACTTCTTCGCCGGCTTGTCGTCGGTCGGATTGTAGACCGCCTTGGTCTGGTCCCAGAGCTCGTCCATGCCGTCCTTGCCGGCGCCCGAAACGGACTGGTAGGTCGAGACCACCACCCGCTTGATCTTCGCGCGGTCATGCAGCGGCTTCAGCGCCACCACCATCTGCGCGGTCGAGCAGTTCGGGTTGGCGATGATGTTCTTCTTGGCATAGCCCATCACGGCCTCGGGGTTCACCTCAGGCACGATCAGCGGGATATCCGGGTCGTAGCGGTAGAGCGACGAGTTGTCGATCACCACGCAGCCGGCCTTGGCCGCCTTGGGGGCGTATTCCTTGGTCGGGCCCGACCCCACGGCGAAGAGCGCGATGTCCCAGCCGGTAAAGTCGAAGGTGTCCAGATCCTTGGTCTTGATGGTCTTGTCGCCGAAGCTGACTTCGGTGCCGAGCGATTTGCGCGATGCCAGCGCAGCGATCTCGTCCACCGGGAACTGGCGCTCGGCCAGGATGTTCAGCATTTCGCGGCCCACATTGCCTGTGGCGCCCGCAACGACGACGCGGTAACCCATTTTTCTTCTCCAAGAATGGCCGGCGCGATCCGGCGCCGGTTCCATATAGGCAAAGCTTGGCTGGGGAAAGGCCTTAATCCAGACTGTCGCGCGAGAAGAGGTAGATCGCCGTACCCAACAGCAGGGCAAGGCCGAAGAACAGGAAGATCGCCGCATAGGGCGCGGTCGGGTCCGCGCCGCCGGCAAAGCTCTGGTGCATCCGGCCCGAGGCGAATTGCATCAGCCCGACCCCGCCGATCCCGAAGAGGTTCATCAGCGTGACCCCGCGCCCCACCAGGTGCGGCGGCACGAAGGCGCGGCCATGGGCGATCATCGGCGCGAAGGTGCCACCCATGAAGCCCGCCACGGCGATCAGGATGACCGAGGCGGCCACCGAATGGTCGATCACCGCCACCAGCGCCAGCATCGCCAGCGCGCCGCCGAGGTTGCCTGCGAAGATCACCCACTTGCGGGTGCCGAGCATCCGGTCCAGCGGCCCGAAGCAGAGCGTGCCGGCGATCATCGCACAGCCCATGATCAGCGTGGCGGTGCCGATCTGGGTGGTGTCCTGGCCGAAGACGTCGCGCAGATAGGGGCCGATCCACAGCCCGCGCACCGCGCCCGAGGGGGCGTAGCAGACGAACATCATCGGCAGGATGGTCCACATCACCGGCAGCTTCAGCAGCGTCAGCACCGATCCGCCGCCGCCGCCCTCGTGGCGGGCCGGGTCGCGGACGGTCATCCAGATTCCGAGCCCCACCGCTGCCGACAGCGCCGACAGGGTCCAGAGCGCCCCGCGCCAGCCGATCCACTCCACCGCCAGCGCGGTGGGATAGGAGGCGACGAGATTGCCGACCGAGCCCATGCCCAGCATCAGCGCCGCCAGCGTGGCGAAGCGCGCCGGAGGATATTCACGGGCGAAAATGTAATACGAGCCCATCAGCACGGGCGAGCAGCCGATCCCGATCAGGAACATGGCGGCGCTGATATGCGCGGGCGCACTCGCCAGCGCAAAAACCGCCGCGCCGCCGCCGCCACCGAGCAGCAGCAGGGTCGAGGCGGTGCGCCGCGGCCCGACCCGGTCGAGCAGCCAGCCCACCGGCAGCTGCATCGCCGCGAAGGCGAGGAACCACAGACCCGAGGCATCGGCCAGGTCCTCGGGCCGCGCGCCGATGTCACGCTCCAGCACCGCGGTCAGCACCGCGAGGAAGGCGCGGAAGAACTGGCTCAGCACATAGGCAAGGCAAAGAAGGACCAGACCGGCCTGCATTTCGATTGTCCTCCTCCCGAAAGGTCCCGCCTGCGTGGCACGGCGGGCGGCCGGGCGCAAGCGGGCAATCGCGCAGGCGCTATCCAGGCGGCCGGGCAGGGTGCTAGACAGGGGCATGGAGAGCGCCGCCTTCTACGACAGCCTGCCCCGGCTCGCCGCCTTCGAGGCCCTGGCCGATCCCGCGAGCTATGCCGCGCTGCCCGATGACTGGGTGGTGGGATGCGCCGATATCGTCGGCTCGACCCGCGAGATCGCCGCGGGGCGCTACAAGACGGTCAACATGATCGGCGCGGCGGTGATCTCGGCGCAGATCAATGCCGCCGGCGGGCGGGCCTTTCCCTATGTCTTCGGCGGCGACGGCGCGGCCTTTGCCACCGCGCCGGGGCAGGCGGGCATCGCGGCGGCGCAGCTGGCGGCGGTGCAGCGCTGGGCGGGCGAGGAATTCGGCATCACCCTGCGCATCGCCCAGGCCAGCCTGGTGCAGATCCGCTCGGCCGGGGTCGACGTGGCGGTGGCTAGGCACCAGGCCTCGCCCGATGTCGATTACGCGATGTTCGCCGGGGGCGGGATCGCCTGGCTCGAGGCGCGGATGAAGGCGGGTGAATTCGCCCTGCCGCCCGCAAGGGCCGGCACCCGGCCCGACCTCACCGGCCTCTCCTGCCGCTGGTCGCATATCCGCGCCCGCAACGGCACCATCCTGTCGCTGGTCATCGTGCCCGCAGGGGGCGTGCCCGGCACGGGCTTTGCCCGGACCGCCGAGGCGGTGCTGTCCATCGCCCGTGCGCTCGACCGCGACGGCCACCCGATACCGGTGCAGGGCGCCCCGGTCGGCTGGCCGCCCTCGGGCATCGCGCTCGAGGCACAAGCGGGCCGGCGCAACCGCCTTGCCCTGCTGGCCGAGACCTTCTTCGCCTGGGCGGTGCTCCGTTTCGACCTGCGCGTCGGCCGCTTCGACCCGCGCGCCTACAAGCAGGCGGTCGGCCGCAACGCCGATTTCCGCAAGTTCGACGACGGGCTGAAGATGACGCTCGATTGTGACCCCGAGACCGTGTCCCGCCTGCGCGCGGTACTCGACGCGGCGCAGGCCGAGGGCAGTATCCGCTACGGTCTCTACGAGCAGGAGGAGGCGATGATGACCTGCATCGTGCCCTCGGCTATGCAGGAGGACCACGTGCATTTCATCGACGGCGCGGCGGGCGGGTATGCCCTGGCGGCGGCGCAGATCAAGGCCCGCTGAGCCGTTGTCCCTCGCGGAAAACGTCAAAAATCCTGCGAGGATTTTTGTCCCGACCCAACCGCCGGCGCCCGTTTTCCTCGCAGGAAAACGGACCGAATTCCTCGAAGGAATTCGCCTATCCGAAACGCACCGAAACGCTCCCGAACGTCCCGAAATCCGCCGCGATGCGCGCGCCGGGCGGGCATTCGACCGGCCGGATGAACGAGCCCGAGAGCACCAGGTCGCCGGCCTCGATCCGCTGGCCGTATTGCGCCATCCGTCGCGCCAGCCAGAGCACGGATGTCACCGGGTCGTTCAGCACGCCCGCGCCGAGGCCGGTCTCCTCGACCACCCCGTTGCGCGTCACCACCGCCCCGACCCAGCGCAGGTCGAAGGCGTCGATGGCATGGCGCTCGGCCCCCAGCACGATCCCGGCATTGGCGGCATTGTCGGAAATGGTGTCGGTGATGATCCGCGCGCGGCCGGTTGCCGGATCGGCCCGCAGGACGCGGGTGTCGAGGATCTCCAGCGCAGGCGCGACAGTCTCGGTCGCCGCGATAACCGCCTCGCGGCTTTCGCCGCCCGAGAGCGGCGCCTTCATGACAAAGGCGATCTCGGCCTCGACGCGCGGCTGGATGAACCGCCCCGCCGGCACCTCGGCGCCATCGGCGAAGAGCATGTCGTCGAGCAATATCCCGCTGTCCGGCGTGTCGATCTTCAGCGCGTCCTGCATCGCTCGGCTGGTCAGCCCGATCTTCCAGCCGATCCGCTTGCGCCCCGCCGCCATCTTCCGTGCGACGAAGGCCGCCTGCACCGCATAGGCGTCATCCATGCCCATGCCCGGCCAGGCGAGCGAGAGCAGCCCGGTCTGCACGCCGCTGCGCTCGGCCTCGAATAGCGCATCGGCCGCTGCCGCAACCTGCTCTGGCGTCATGCCTCGTCCTCGACGGTATTGCGCAGGATGCCGATGCCCTCGGCCTCGACCTCGACCACGTCACCGGGCCTGAGGAACTGCGGCGGGTCCAGCCGCGCCCCCGCGCCGGTCGGCGTGCCGGTGACGATGATGTCCCCCGGCACCAGTGTGGTGAAGGTCGAGATATAGGCGATCTGCCGCGCCACCGGGAAGATCATCCGCCCGGTCCGGTCGTCCTGCCGCAGTTCGCCGTTGACCCGCGTGGTCAACCGCACGTCCTCGATCTGCGCCGGATGGGTGAAGGGCACCAGCCAAGGCCCCATCGCGCCCGAGGCGTCGAAGTTCTTGCCCTGGGTCACGTTGAACTTGGCGTGCCGCACCCAGTCGCGCAGCGTGCCCTCGTTGCAGAGCGTCAGCGCCGCGACATGGCTCAGCGCCTCGGTCTCGGGGATATGCCGCCCGCCCTTGCCGATCACCACAGCGATCTCGCCCTCGTAGTCGAGCTGATCCGAGGCCTTCGGCCGGATCAGCGCCCGGCCGTGCCCGGTGAACGACCGCGGGAAGCGCACGAAGAGCGACATGTTCGCCGGCGCCTCCTGGCCGTCCTTGTACTCCGCGTTGCGGTCGGGGAAATTCACGCCGACGCAGATGATCTTCTCGGGCGCCGGGATCGGGATTTCGTAGGTGAAGGAGGAATGCGTCACCTCGCTGTTGCGCGCCGCCATCGCCAGTGTGTGCAGCCCATCGGCCGCGATCACGTCCTTCAGCGTCGGCCATTGCGGGAACTCCGGCGACAGCGCCACCGCGCCGCCCTCGATGATCGCGCCGTAAAAGGTCTCTCCCCCGGCGGAAAAGCTTGCAAACCGGCTCATGTCAGCCCCCTCGCAATCTCGGTGACGACGTCATGTACCATCATGACGTCTGCCTCGGTCGTCTCGAACTGCCCGGCCTGGAAGCGGATCGCCATCGCGCCGTCGACTCGGGTCTGGGTCAGGTAGATACGCCCATCGTCGTTGATTGCATTGACAAGGCGCAAGTTCAGCGCATCCAGGTCGGCCACGCCCTCGGGCGCATAGCGGAAGGTGAAGAGCGACCACATCTGCTGGGTGACGATCTCGAAATCGGGCTCCGCCGCCAGCCGGTCATGCAACTGCCGCGCCCAGGCGACGTGGTTGCGCAGGCGGGCGCGCAGCCCCTCCAACCCGTAGGCGCGCAGCACGAACCAGATCTTGAGCGCGCGGAAGCGGCGGCCCAGCGGCACCGACCATTCCGAATAGTTGATGATCCCGTCCGCGCCATGGGTCTTGAGGAACTCCGGGCTGATTGCCAGCGTCTTCACAAGGCTGTCGGGGTTCTTCAGGAAATGCGCCGAACAGTCGAACTGCACGCCCAGCCACTTGTGCGGGTTGAAGACGATGCTGTCGGCCCGTTCGACGCCTTCCCAGAGATGGCGGAATTCGGGGCAGATCATCGCCGACCCGGCCCAGGCGGCATCGACATGGGAATAGAGCCCATGCCGCTCGGCCACCTCGAGACAGGCGGCAATCGGATCGCTCGCCCCGGTGCTGGTGCCGCCGACGCAGAGGATCACCCCGGCGGGGAGCATCCCCGCCTCCCTGTCGGCCAGGATCGCCGCCTCCAGCGCCTCGGGGTCCATGCCGCGCCCGGCGCCCCTGGTGGAGATGCGGACGAGGTTCGCGATGCCGATGCCCGAGATCCAGATCGCCCGGTCGATCGAGGTATGCACCTCGGCGGTCGAATAGATCCGCACGCGGTCGTTGCCCGCCAGCCCCTCGCTGTTGCCGGTCCAGTTCAGCGCCCGCTCGCGCATGGTCAGCACGGCGGCGAGCGTGGCGGAAGAGGCGGAATCCTGGATCACCCCCTGGAACGGCTCGGGCAGGCCGAGCGCCCGGCGCAGCCAGTCCATCATCCGGGTTTCCATCTCGGTCGCCGCCGGCGAGGTCTGCCAGAGCATGCATTGCGGCGCGAGCGCCATCGCCAGGAACTCGGCCAGCACCGAGGCCGGCGCGGCGTTCGAGGCGAAATAGGCGAAGAAGCGGGGATGCTGCCAATGGGTGATGCCGGGCATCACCACCCGCTCGAAATCGGCGAAGACCTCTTCCAGCGACTCCGGCGTCTCGGGCGGGGCCACGGGCAGGGCGTTCAGCACCTCGCCCGGCCTGGTGCGCGCCCGCACCGGGCGGTCGCCCACCGTCTGGTGATAGGCCTGCGCCCATTCCGAGACCCGCGCGCCCCAAGCGCCGAATTCATCCCACTTCATGCCCAATCCCTCCCTACGGCGCGATGATCGGTTGCGCCTGCAATGCCGAGGCCACCGGTTCGGCCCCCTCGAACATCGAGCCCTCCTCGAACCAGCTCCGCGGCGCCGGCGCGCCCCAGAGCGTCTGGCGCTGCGGGTCCTTCAGATTCCAGCGGATCGGCTCCAGGTCGGGGTCGACCGTCTGGTAGTCCGAACAATAGATCTCGATCCGGTGCCCGTCCGGGTCGCGCACGTAGAGGAAGAAGGCATTCGAGATGCCATGCCGCCCCGGCCCGCGCTCGATATTCGCGAGATACCCGGTGGTGCTCATCAGGTCGAGCAGGTCAATGATGTTGAGTGGGGTCGGCACCCAGAAGGCGGTGTGATGCAGGCGGGGCCCAAGGCCATTGGTGAAGGCGACATCATGCACGCCGCCCTTGCGGTGCATCCAGGCGGCCCAGAGCCGGCCGGTCTCGCTGTCCTCGGTATATTCCGTCACCCGGAAGCCGATGTCGTTGTAGAAGCCGACCGAGGCATCGACATCCGCGGCGAACATGTTGAAATGGTCGATCCGCAGCGGCTTTACCCCGTTGTAAAGCTTGTATTTCTGGTGGATCGGTGGCAGCCGGTCCATGCGCGCGTAGAACTCCAGCGGAATGCCCCAGGGATCGCGGGTGCGCAGGGTGCGGCCCATGAAGGGGCGGGTGACCCATTCGACCGGCAGGCCGCGCGCGGTGAAGAAGGCCGCGGCCCTGTCGAGATCGCCCTCGTCGAAGACCTTGAACCCCAGGACCCCGACCGAAGGCGCACCGGCCTTGACCAGCACGATGCAATGATGGCCGCGTTCCTCCATCGCGCGCAGGTAGATGGTCTGATCGTCCTCGTCGGTCACCTGCAGGCCAAGCGTGTCGACATAGAAGGCGCGCGAGGCGGCGAGATCGGTGACGCGGTATTCGACGTGGCTCAGCCGGACGATGTTGAACGGCGGGTAGAGGTTCGCTGCGGGAACCGGCATTTTCGTCATCTCCTCCTGCGGCGGCGCGGTCCAAAAATGAGCGCGTGCCGCGCATTCGATTTTCTGTGATGAGGGGCGCTGCCCCTCAAACTCCCCGGAGGTATTTGGAAAGAAGAGAAATCAGGCTCCGAGGCGCGGGATCTTGTGTTGGCCGGTGGCGAGGCCGATGTGCTTGGTCTCCATGTAGAAGTCGAAGGACCAGTCGCCGCCGTCGCGGCCGATGCCGCTGGCCTTGACCCCGCCGAAGGGGGTGGGCAGGTGGCGCACGTTCTCCGAGTTCACCCAGATCATCCCCGCCTCGAGCACGTTTGTGAAGCGCAGCGCGCGGGTCAGGTCGTTGGTCCAGACATAGGCGGTCAGGCCGTAGGGAATGTCATTGGCGATCCGCAGCGCCTCCTCCTCGTCGCGGAAGCGGATGGCGGTGAGGACCGGGCCGAAGATTTCCTCCTGCGCGATCTTCATGGCGTTGTCGGCCCCGGTGAAGAGGGTCGGGGCGACATACCAGCCCTTTTCGCCGATCCGCGCGCCGCCGGCGGCGATGGTCGCGCCCTCGGCGCGGGCGGTGTCGAAATACGAGCAGACCTTTGCGAAATGGGTCTCGTGGATCAGCGGCCCGACCTCGGTTGCCGGGTCCAGCGGATGGCCCACCTTGATGCGCTTCACCCGCTCGGTCAGCCGGGCGAGGAAGCTGTCGGCCACCGATTCCTCGACCAGCAGCCGCGAGGAGGAGGTGCAGCGTTCGCCGTTCAGCGAGTAGATCATGAAGATCGCCGCATCGAGCGCGCGGTCGAGATCGGCATCGCCGAAGACCACCACCGGGTTCTTGCCGCCCAGCTCGAAATGCACCCGTTTCAGCGTGTCGGCGCCCTGTTTCATGATCATCGACCCGGTGCGGCTTTCGCCGACAAAGGCGATGGCCTTGATATCGGGGTGTTCGGTCAGCGCCTTCCCGGCCTCTTCGCCAAGCCCGTTGACCAGGTTCCACACCCCCTCCGGCAGCCCGGCGTCGCGGGCGATCTCGGCCAGCAGCCGCGCGGTCAGCGGCGAGAACTCGGCGGGCTTGTGCACCACCGTGCAGCCCGCCGCGAGGGCAGGGGCGATCTTCCAGGTCGAGAGCATGAAGGGGGTGTTCCAGGGCGTGATCACCCCCACCGGCCCGATCGGCACCCGCGTGGTCAGGTTCATCAACGTCTCGGAGGGCAGCATCTGCCCATCGCGCGCCGAGGGGGCGCGGTCGGCGAAGAAGCGGAAGTTCTCGGCCCCGCGCAACGCCGCCTTGGACATGAAGCGCAGCGCCTGCCCGGTGTCCCAGCATTCGCAGAGCGCAATCTCCTCGGCCCGGGCCACGATGGCGTCGGCGATGCGGTGCAGGATCTTGCGCCGCGCCTCGCCGCCCATGTCGCGCCAGGCCGGGAAGGCCGCCTTCGCCGCCTGGGCCGCCGCGTCGATGTCCGCCGCGCCGCCCCGCGCCACCGCGCAGATGTGGCTCTCGTCCACCGGCGAGCCATTGTCGAACGTCGCGCCCGACTGCGCCGGCACGCTCTGCCCGCCGATCAGGTTCATCACCCCGTCGCGGCGGAACCGCTCCAGCAGCCCGCCGAGGCGGTCGAGGTTGGCCTGCAGCTCAGTCATGAGCCTCCCCTTTCAGGTGGTCGCGGATGTTGCCCGCCTTGGGCGAAAGCTCGGGGTCGATGTCGCGCATCTCGAAGGAGAGCGCGATGGAATGCCGCGCCATGGCCGGCGCGAGAAAGGCCTCGGCCGCGGCGAAGACATGGGCCGTGGCCGCCTTGCGCGTGGCCAGGTCGCGCCCGCCGCGCAGCCGCAGGGCGATATCGACGTAACCATGCGCCGCATCGCCATCGGCGATGCTTGTGTGATCGGCCCGGATCGCCCGCACCCGCACGCCCGCCATCGGCAGCACGCCGGTTTCGATTGCGGCCCGGCGCAGCAGGTCGCAAAGTGCGGCCATATCGGCCCGGTCTTCCATGTTCGGCGAGTAGTCGACAGTGATATGCGGCATTCCCGGCAAGCTCCCCCGCAGCCGATATATTTAACATGTTTATCATTTTCTGCGGTGCCGTCAAGGAGGGCGTTGCTCAACAGCATTGCACAGTTGTCGCGGATCGGCAAAAATGGTCTATGTCCAAACCCTTGTTGTCCACATCCCGGTCGCTTCCCATCGCGCTTCTGCGGGCGCGTGAAAAGGTCATGGGGCCGATTCGCAACCTTCTCGCCGATGTCGACGTGACCGAGCAGCAATGGCGCGTCCTGCGGGTGCTGGAAGAGGGCGGCCCGATGGAGCCGACCCGCATCGCCGAGCAATCCTGCCTGCTGCTGCCCAGCCTCACCCGCATCCTGCAGAAGCTGGACGAGAAGAAGCTGATCCAGCGCAAGACCGACAAGACCGACCGCCGCCGCCAGATCGTGCGCATCACGCCCAGGGGCAGCCGGCTGATCGAGGAGAACCTCGACAAGAACCTCGCCTTCCTCGAAGAGGTGCGCACCCGCCTTGGCCCCGAGCGGTTCGATACCCTGCTCGACCTGCTGACCGCGCTGAACCAGCTCGACCAGGAGCCGCCCGAGGCCGGCTGAGCGAGGCCTCGCCGTTTCAATCCGAGCGCCTTTCCGCCGGCGGGCGGACAGGGTAGACTGTTCCCAAACCGCAGCAGACGGGGGCAGGATCATGCATTACAGGATAGACCGGCGGGCGATGCTCGCCATTCTGGGCGGCGGGCTGGTGGCGGCCTGCTCGAACCCGGTGGGGCCGATGACCACGGTATCGGCGCCGGGCCCGTCGTGGCCGACCGCGCCCAACCCTGCCTTCGACGCCTGGGTCGACGGCTTCCGCGCGCGCGCCATCGCCAAGGGCATCTCGCCGGCAACCGTCGCCAGCGCCTTTCGCGGCGTGGGCTTCCTGCCCGGCGTGGTCGAGCGTGACCGCAACCAGACCGAGTTCACCCGCACGCTGGAAGACTACCTCGCCATCGCCGCCTCGGAGGAGCGCATCACCAAGGGCCGCGCCGCGCTGGCGCGCCACGGCGGCACGCTCTCGGCCATCGAAGCGCGCTATGGCGTGCCGGCCAACGTCGTGGTCGCGGTCTGGGGGCTGGAAAGCTTCTACGGCGAGCGGCGCGGCAATGCGCCGATCATCTCCTCGCTGGCGACGCTGGCCTTCGACGGCCGTCGTGGCGCCTTCTTCGAGGGGCAGCTGATCGCGGCGCTTCAGATCCTGGAAAACGGCGATGTCACCCCTGCCGGCATGACCGGCAGCTGGGCCGGGGCGATGGGCCATACCCAGTTCATCCCGACCTCGTATCTCGCCTATGCCGTCGACTTCAACGGCGACGGGCGGCGCGACATCTGGTCCGACGATCCCACCGACGCGTTGGCCTCGACCGCCGCCTATCTCTCGCGCTCGGGCTGGGAGCGGGGCCGCCCCTGGGGCGGCGAGCTCGGCTCGTCCGCCGCGAATTCCGGCACCCCGGTCTCGGTGATCCAGCCGCAGCCGGGCGGGCCGCAGTTCGCCGTCTTCCGCAACTTCTCGGTGATAAAGCGCTACAACAACTCCGACCTTTACGCGCTGGGCGTCGGCCACCTCTCCGACCGCCTCGCCGGCGGCGGGCCGCTGCGCGCCAAGTTCGGCCCCGACGCGCGCGGCATGACGCTGGACGACCGCAAGGCGCTGCAACAGCGCCTCACCGCGCGTGGCTTCGACACCGGCGGCAGCGACGGGGTGATCGGCCCCAAGACCATCAGCGCCATCCGCGACTACCAGCGCCGCAACGGCCTGGCCGAGACCGGCGAACCCTCGATGGAGCTGCTGCGCCGGCTGGGGTAGGGGCGCAAAGCCCCGGAACCCGGATAATCATGCTGGCAAATTGTGCGAGGCGGCCCTAGCGTCGCCCGCATGAGCACCACCGATATTCACGACAGCGCATATTCCTGGTTCCGTCTCTGCGTCACCATGGCCATCGCGATGGTCGCCAACGTGGGGATCTGGGCCATCGTCCTGGTCCTGCCCGCGGTCGAGGCCGAGTTCGGTGTCAGCCGGGCCGATGCCTCGCTGGCCTATACGCTGACGATGATGGGCTTTGCCGCCGGCAACCTGCTGATCGGGCGCGTCGTCGATCGCTTCGGGGTGACGCTGGCGCTGATCGGGGCCTCGGTGATCTCGGCCTGCGGCTACCTGCTGTCGATGGTGGCACCGACGATGGGGCTGCTCTGGCTGACCCACCTGCTGCTCGGCCTCGGCACCGCGGTCGGCTTCGGCCCGCTGATGGCCGATATCTCGCACTGGTTCCTGCGCCGCCGTGGCATCGCCGTGGCGCTGGTGGCCAGCGGCAATTACATCTCGGGCGGCATCTGGCCCACCATCCTGACGCCGATGCTGGTCAATGGCGACTGGCGGCAGGTCTACCTGCTGCTGGCGGTTGTCACCCTCGTCGCGGTGATCCCGCTGGCCCTGCTGTTGCGCCGCCGACTACCGGACGAGGCCCATGGCGTCGCCCAGGCGGCCTCCGACCTCAAGGCGATGAGCGCCGGTTTCACGCCGCGCCAGCTGCAATGGCTGCTGGGCCTGGCCGGGATCGGCTGCTGCATCGCCATGTCGATGCCGCAGGTCCATATCGTCGCCTATTGCATCGGCCTGGGCTACGGCCCGGCGGTGGGGGCGGACCTGCTCTCGCTGATGCTGCTGGGCGGAGCCGCCAGCCGGATCTTCTTCGGCCTCGTCGCCGACCGCCTCGGCGGCGTGCGAACGGTGCTGGTGGGCGCGCTGCTGCAGGCGCTGGCCCTGGCGCTCTACCTGCCCTGGGACGCGATGGTGCCGCTCTATGTCATCAGCCTGGTCTTCGGCCTCAGCCAGGGCGGCATCGTGCCGAGCTATGCGCTGGTTGTGCGCGAATACATGCCCGCGCGCGAGGCCGGGGCGCGGGTCGGTTTCGTGCTGATGATGACGGTGCTGGGCATGGCCATCGGCGGCTGGATGTCGGGCTGGATCTACGACCTCTCCGGCAGCTACCGGATGGCCTTCCTGAACGGGGTGTTGTGGAACGGGCTGACCGTCGGGGTCATGCTGCTTTTGCTCGCCCGGTCGAGGCCAAGAGCGCCGAAGGCGGCGGTGGTTTGAGGCAGGCGAGAACCGCCCCGGAAAAGGTCACTCTGCCTTAATCGTTTTGAGTCAATAACTTGACCCCCCGTCCCAGCTAGGACACCTCTCCGCCAAGGTGTTTTTCGCCCCTTTCACGCGCCAGTTTCATCTGCCGCGTCCGCTCGCGGAACCGCGCCTTGTCCTCGGCGCTGGTTTCGTCGAAGCAGTGATGGCAGGACACCCCCGCCTCGTATTCCGGCCGGCCCGTATCCTCGGGCTCCAGCGGCCGCCGGCAGCCATGGCAAAGCAGATGCGCCCCCGGCTTCAGCCCGTGCCCGACGCTGATCCGCCCGTCGAAGACAAAGCAGTCGCCCTGCCAGGTGCTCTGATCCTCGGGGATCTCCTCCAGGTATTTCAGGATGCCGCCCTTGAGGTGGTAGACCTCCGGCACGCCTTGCCCCAGCAGGTAGTTCGTCGACTTCTCGCAGCGTATGCCGCCAGTACAGAACATCGCGATCCGCTTGTTGTGAAAGCGCTCGCGGTTCGCCTCCCACCAGGCCGGGAAATCGCGGAAGCTGCGGGTCTGAGGGTCGACCGCCCCCTCGAAGGTGCCGATCGCCACCTCGTAATCGTTGCGCGTGTCGATCACCGCCACGTCGGGCTGGCGGATCAGGTCGTTCCACTCGGCCGGCGCCACGTAATGCCCGGTCCCCGCCAGCGGGTCGACATCGGGCTGGCCCATGGTGACGATCTCTTTCTTCAGCCGCACCTTCAGCTTGCCGAAGGGCTCCTCGGCGGCCTCGGCCTCCTTCCACTCCAGCCCGGCGCAGCCCGGCAGCGCCCGGATATGCGCCAGCACCGCGTCGATGCCCGCGCGCGGGCCGGCGATGGTGCCGTTGATACCCTCGCGGGCCAGCAGCAGCGTGCCCTTGACGCCCTCGGCCCGGCAAAGCGCCTCCAGCGGCCCCTTCAGCGCGGCGGGGTCGTCGAAACGGGTGAAGTGATAGAGTGCGGCGATGGTGAACATGGCCCGCTCTCTAGGCCGGCGCGGCCGGCGCGGCAAGCGCACCGATTGACGCGGGCCCATGCCCCGCCTACCGATAGGGCAGCAGAAGGAGACCGCCATGACCCGCGCCCTCATCGTCATCGACGTGCAGAACGACTTTTGCCCCGGCGGCGCGCTGGCGGTGCCCGAGGGCGACGCCGTGGTCGCCCCGATCAACGCCATGATGGACAGTTTCGACGCGGTGATCCTGACCCAGGACTGGCACCCTGCAGGGCATTCCTCCTTCGCCTCGGCGCATCCCGGCGCGGCGCCTTATTCGATGGTGAAGATGCCCTATGGCGACCAGGTGCTCTGGCCCGACCACTGCATCCAGAACACCCCCGGCGCGGCCTTCCACCCCGGCCTGCGCACCGATGGCGATCTCATCATCCGAAAGGGCTTCCGCCCCGGCATCGACAGCTATTCCGCCTTCTTCGAGAACGACCGCACCACCCCCACCGGCCTTGACGGCTACCTGCGCACGCGGGGGATCTCCGAGCTGGTGCTGACCGGCCTCGCCACCGATTTCTGCGTGAACTACTCGGCGCTCGACGCCGCGCGACTGGGGTTCCGGGTCAGCGTCGCGCTCGCCGCCTGCCGGGGCATCGACCTCGACGGATCGGTCGCCGCTGCCGAGTCGGCGATGCGCGAAGCCGGGGTGCAACTGGTCTGAGGCCGGGTGCGATGCGGGCCGCTGCCGCGCGACCGGCAGCGCCGCAACCCGCCGACCCACCGGCAGCGCATTGATTCCGCTTGGATAGCGGTCCCTGTCGTGTAACCTGTGCGCCGGAAATAAGACCGCCGGGGAAGAGCATTGGACATCGCGACACGCGTCTACAATCACAAGTGGAAGATCGACCCGATCATCCGCTCGCTGATCGACACTGATTTCTACAAGCTGCTGATGTGCCAGTCGGTCTTCCGCAACAAGCCGGACACCCGTGTCACCTTCTCGCTGATCAACCGATCGAAACACGTGCCGCTGGCCCGGCTGATCGACGAGGGTGAGCTGCGCGAGCAGCTGGATCACATCCGCTCGCTGTCGCTCTCGCGCGGCGAGAGCACCTGGCTGCGCGGCAATACCTTCTACGGCAAGCGCCAGATGTTCCGCCCCGATTTCATGGAATGGTTCGAGAACCTGCGCCTGCCGCCCTATCACCTGGAGCGCAAGGACGACCAATACGAGCTGACCTTCGAGGGCGCCTGGCACGAGGTGATGCTCTGGGAGATCCCGGCGCTGGCAGTGCTGATGGAGCTGCGCAGCCGCGCGGTACTCAACTCGATGGGGCGGTTCGAGCTGCAGGTGCTCTATGCCCGCGCCATGACCCGGCTCTGGGAGAAGATCCAGCGCCTGCGCCAGATCGACACCATCGCGATCGCCGATTTCGGCACCCGGCGGCGGCATTCCTTCCTCTGGCAGGACTGGTGCGTGCAGGCGATGATCGAGGGGCTGGGCCGCAAGTTCACCGGCACTTCGAACTGCCTGATCGCCATGCGCCGCGAGGTCGAGGCGATCGGCACCAATGCGCATGAACTCCCGATGGTCTATTCCGCCCTGGCCGAGAGTGACGAGGCACTGGCCCGCGCGCCCTACGAGGTGCTGTCGGACTGGCACGAGGAGCATGACGGCAACCTGCGGATCATCCTGCCCGATACCTATGGCACCAAGGGCTTCCTCGAGAATGCGCCCGACTGGCTGACCACCTGGACCGGTATCCGGATCGACAGCGGCGATCCGGCCGCGGGGGCCGAGCTGGCCATCGACTGGTGGCGCGCGCGCGGCGAGGATCCGAATACCAAACGGGTGATCTTCTCCGACGGGCTGGACGTCGACAAGATCGTCGAGTTGCACGCCCGCTTCGCCGGGCGGGTCAATGTCTCCTTCGGTTGGGGCACCCTGCTCACCAATGATTTCCGCGGCTTCGTGGCCAATGATGCGCTGGCGCCCTTCTCGCTGGTCTGCAAGGCGGTGAGCGCCAATGGCCGCCCGACCGTCAAGCTCTCGGACAACCCCGAGAAGGCGATGGGGCCGAAGGATGAGATCGAGCGCTACAAGCGCGTCTTCGGGGTGGGCGAACAGCAGCGCATGCCGGTCGAGGTCTGACACCTCAGAACCGCGGCATCGAGAAACAGAACACCGCGCCGCTCGGTTGCGCCGGGCGCAGCGACAGCTGCGTGCCCCAGCGCGTCACGATCCGGCGCACCAGCGCCAGGCCGACGCCGCTGACCTCGTCGGGCTTGCTGGCCTTGGACATGGTCCAGAACATGTCGAAGACCCGCCCGGCGTGCTCGCCGGGAATGCCGGGGCCGTTGTCCTCCACCTCGAAGCGGTGAATCCGGCGGTCGGCCTGATAGCGGATGATGATGTCGGGCCGGTTCTGGGGGTGGTGCTTGACCGCATTCGAGATCAGGTTGCGCAGGATGATCTCGAGTTCGACCCGCTGCGCGCGCACCACGGGAAAGGTGCCCTCCAGCCGCACCGAGACGCCGGGCGGCACGTGCAGTTGCACGATGGCGTCGACGGTCTGGCGCAGGTCGACCTCGCTGATCTCCTGCGCCGCGCCCTCGATCAGGATGTAGCGGAACACAGCCTTGATCAGCGAATCGAGCAACGCCGCGCGCTCCGAGATCGCGCCCAGGTGCGTGCGCACCGCGCCGAAGTCCTGCGCGCTGCCCTCCGCCGCGTCCTCGGTGGCGAATTCGGCCAGCGCCGCGATCTGGCGCAGTGGCGCGCGCAGGTCATGGGCGGCGACCTGGGTGAACTGCTCGATCTCCTCGATCCGCCGGGCGTCATGCTCCAGCCGCATCCGCGCGCGTTGCCGCATCAGCACCAGAAGCCCCAGCGAGAGCATCGCCGCCAGCGCATAGGGCAGTATGAAGAGCACGAGGTTACGGTCGTCCAGCGCCAGTTGCTGCGCCTTCATCCGCGCTTCGACCCGAGCGCGCACCACCGCGAGTTCGGCCAGAGCGGCATCGTCGGAGACGCGCACCGCAGCGTCGATCTCGGAGGCGCTGCGGCCTTCGCGGTGCATCCGGGTGATCACGTCGATATAGGCGCGATACTCCGCGATCATGGCGCGCTGCGCGCCGAGCGGCAGGTCGAGTTCCGCCGCCGCCACCTGCGCCGCCAGCCTGTTGAGCACAGCCATCGATCGTTCGGCCGCGGCCACGGCGGCTTCGCGATAGCGCGGTTCGTCCGGCCGCAGCACCCAGTTCTTGAAGTTGTGGATCAACCCGCCATAGCCCAGACTCTGCTGCTGGTCGAGAATGGTGGTGTAATAGCGCAGCTGCCGCTCACCCAGCCGTGCCTGGTCCTGCCGCAACGACAGGAACAGGAAGGCGAAGAGCGCCGAGGTAAACGCGGCAACCACCAGCAGGCTCAGCGTCAGCACCCTGATGTTCCGTTTCAATTGCCTTTCGGGGGTCATCCGGCCTTTCCCTGCAGTCCCGTTGATCCGGGCAGGGCGGCACATTAGGCGGCGAATCGTTAATAATCCCTGAGCGGCTGCCGGGGCTTTCTCAGGCGGTCCGACCCCGCCTCAGCCGGCGCTCGCGCCAGATCACCAGCAGCCCGCCTATCACGATCAGGATGGCGCCGGGGAACAGGTCGCTCCAGGGCGCCTCGTCGAAGAACAGCCAGCCAAAGACAAAGGCGGTTGGTATGCCGAAATAGGAGAAGGGCGCGATGTTGCTCTGCTCGGTCTTGCGGTAGGCGGTGACCATGCAGAGCACCGCCAGCCCGCCGAAGCACCCCATTGCGGCGATCCAGCCGATATCCTCGGTCTGGCGGATCTCCGAGAAGCCGCCCATCAGGGGCACCAGCAGCACCGAGCCGAACAGCGCGACCGAGGAGGAATAGAGGTTGACCAGCGCGCTCGGCACCCCGGCGTCGATGCGCCGCGCCAGCACCCCTGCCAGCGCATAGGCGAAGGCCGCGCCCAGCGGCGCGAGGGCGGCGGCCGAGAAGGTCTCGCGCCCCGGGCCCATCACCAGGATCACCCCGGCAAAGCCGATCAGCACCGCCGACCAGCGCGCCGGGCCGACCCGTTCGCCCAGCAGCGGCACCGCCAGCGCTGTCATGAACATCGCGTTGCAATAGCTGATGGTCGCCGCCGTGGCGAAGGGCAGGGTGCCGAGCGCGTAGTAGAAGCAGAGCTGGGCCAGCGCGATGATCCCCCCGCGCGCGCAGGCAAGCGGCCATTGCCGCACCTTCCACTGCCGCCCGCCGCTGTGCCAGGCAGCAGAGAGCCAGAGCGCGATCACGGTCGGCACCAGCCCGACCACATTGCGATAGGCCGAGAGTTCGGCGGCCGAGTAGTGCGGCGACAGGTGCTTGATGACCAGGCCCATGAGGTCGAACAGGACGATGGCCACCAGCGACAGCAGGATGGCCTGCCCGGTACGGTCCTCGGGCCGGGCGCTCACGCCGTGGCCCGCGCGCGGCGGCGCACCAGCCAGAAGGCGGCGATGGTGCCGAGGAAGCCGCCGAGGTAGCTGGCGTTATGCATCATCCCGGCGCGCAGGAAGCCGACCGGATCGCCGACCTTGATCGGCAGCGTCACGGCGGCCGCGGTCTCGGGCGTCACCACGTAGAGGCCGAAGACCAGCCCCGCCAGCGAGGTCAGCGCGGTGACGAAGGCCGCCAGCGCAATCGCCGCCAGCCCGACGCGGAAGAACCGCGCGGCGGGGCGCAGGGTCAGCACGCCCATCACGAAGGGCGGCAGGCCGATCAGAACGCCCATCCACCAGCTTGCCAGCACCCCGACCTCGGCGGCGCCGAGGCGGGGGTCCATCTCGCGCGGGATGGTGAACTGGCGGAACTTGAAGGCGTGGAAATAGTCGGGGCCGACGGTATAGCTCACCTGGTTGTGCAGCGCCCCGAAGGCCGCCGCCACCAGCACCGCCAGGCCCATCAGGCCGAGGAAGACCCCGGCCCTAGCCATGATGGGCGGCGACCGTCTTCAGCTGCGAGAAGCCATACAGAGCCTCGAACCCCTTCTCGCGGCCATGGCCCGACTTGCCGACGCCGCCGAAGGGCAGCTCGACCCCGCCACCGGCGCCATAGTTGTTGATGAAGACCTGGCCCGCGTGCAGCGCCTTTGCCAGCCGCATCTGGCGCGCGCCGTCGCGGGTCCAGATGCTGGCGACCAGGCCGTAGTCGGTGCCGTTGGCGATCTTCACCGCCTCTTCCTCGGTGTCGAAGGGGATCAGCACCTGCACCGGGCCGAAGATCTCGTCGCGGGCCAGCACGTGGTCATGCGGGACATCGGCGAAGAGCGTCGGTTTGACATAGGCCCCGGTTCCGGGCGCATGGGGCACGATAGTGCCCTCGCCGGCAATCGGCAGGTCGGCGCCCTTGGCGAGGAAGCCGGTCACGATCTCCTTCTGGCGCGCCGAGATCAGCGGCCCGAGGCGCAGGTCCTCGGGCGCCGGGCCCACGGTCAGCGCGCGATAGGCCTCGGCCATGCCCGCCTTGACCGTCTCGTAGACCCCGCGCTGCACGAGGATGCGCGAGCTGGCCGAGCAGGTCTGCCCGGCGTTCTGCACGCCCGCATTGACGAGGAAGGGCAGGGCGGCGTCGATATCGGCGTCGTCGAAGACCAGCTGGGGCGACTTGCCGCCCAGCTCCAGTGTCACCGGCACCACGTTCTTCGCCGCGGCGGTCTGGATCAGCACCCCGGTGCGCACCGAGCCGGTAAAGCTCATGTGCTGGATGCCCGGATGCCCGGCCAGCGCCGCGCCGGCCTCGGCACCGAGCCCCGGCACCACGTTCAGCGCACCGGGCGGCAGCCCGGCCTCCTGCGCCAGATCGGCGAAGGCCAGCGCGGTCAGGCAGGCCTCCTCCGCCGGTTTCAGCACGCAGGCATTGCCCATGGTCAGCGCCGCGCCGACCGAGCGGCCGATGATCTGCATCGGATAGTTCCAGGGCACGATATGCCCCGTCACCCCATGCGGCTCGCGCAGGGTATAGACGGTGTAGCCGGCGAGATAGGGGATGGTCTCGCCCATCACCTTGTCCGCCGCTCCGCCGTAGAACTCGCAGTAGCGCGCCAGCGCCACCGCATCGGCGCGGGCCTGGCCCAGCGGCTTGCCGACGTCGGCGGCCTCGAGCGCGGCCAGCTCGTCCACCCGGGTCAGCACGATCTGGCCAAGCCGGGTCAGGATGCGCCCGCGCTCGGTCGCCGTCATGCGGCCCCACTCGCCCTCGCGCGCGGCCTGTGCGGCGGCGACGGCGGCGTCGATATCGGCCTCGCGCCCGCGCGCGATGCGGCAGATCTCGGACCCGTCCGAGGGGTTCACCAGCGGCAGCGTCTCGCCCGCCTGCGGGGCCACCCACTTGCCTCCGATCAGGCATTTCGACGGATCGAACCAGGGCGTCGGCCTGGTGGTGATTTTCGGCTGGTTCATCGGCTCACTCCCTTGATGAAGTCGCGCAGCAGGGCAAAGAAGGCCTCGGGCACATCCAGGTCAGGGATATGCGCCGCATCCTCGAAGCAATGCGCGCGGACGTCGGCCGCCGTCAGGCTGGCCGCTATGGTATCTGCAAATTGCCAAGGCATTACCGGGTCCTGGCGCCCCGAAAGCACCAGCGCCGGGCAGGTCACCCGCCCCAGCGCGGCGCGAAAGTCCATCTGCCCCAACTCGCGATCCGCGGAATTGAAGTGCAGCGCCACCGGGTCCTTGACGATGGTGCGCCGCCAGAAATCCGGGTCGACCGGCTTCAGCGAGTAAAGCGGCACGCAGGCATCGCGATAGGCCAGCCGCCGCTCGGGCGTCGGGCCGGTCCAATAGGCCCGCGCCGCCGCTTCGGCAACCGGTCCGCCAAGGCGCGCGAAGGTCGCGAACATGGTCTCGAAGTCGACCTTTGCGGCGGTATGGGCAAGGATCAGCGCACCGACCTTCTCGGGGTGCCGCGTGGCATAGGCCTGCGCCACCATGCCTCCGAACGAGGCGCCATAGACGATCGGCCGCGCGATCCCCAGCACGCCGCAAAGCGCGTCGATGTCGTCGCCCCATTGGTCCAGCGTCCAGAGCGCCGGGTCGCCGTCTTCGCTGCGCCCGTTGCCGCGATGGTCGAGGTAGACGACCTGGGCCACATCCGTCAGCTGCGAAAACGCCGGCTTGTAGATCGCATGATCGAGCCCCGGCCCGCCGTGCAGCACGATCAGCACCGGCTTCTCGCGCATCACCGGCCCCTCGGCCACCAGCCCCGCCCCCTCTATATCGACGAAGAGGCGGACGCCGTTGACCTCGATCCTCACGAGAGCCGCTCCCGCAGCGCCTCGGGCTCGGGCAGCACCGGGGCGGCGGCGATCAGCTTCTGCGTATAGGGGTGGGCCGGGTTGTCGAAGACCTCCTGCGTCACCCCCTGTTCGACAATCTCGCCCGACTGCATCACCATCACCCGGTCGGTCACCGTGCGCACCACGCTCAGGTCATGGCTGATGAAGAGATAGGTCAGGTTGTAGGCCCGGCACAGCTCGGCCAGCAGGTCGAGGATCTGCGCCCGCACCGAGACGTCCAGCGCGCTCACCGCCTCGTCGAAGAGGATCAGCTCGGGGCGGATGATCAGCGCCCGCGCGATGGCGATGCGCTGCCGCTGCCCGCCCGAGAACTCGTGGATATACTTGCGCGAATCCGAGGCCCGCAGGCCCACCGCCTCCAGCGCCTCCCCGATGGCGGCCTCGCGCGCGCGCCCGGTCGGGGGCGCGTCGAGCAGGTGGAAGGGCTCGGTTATCAGCCGGTCGACCCGGTGGCGCGGGTTGAAGCTGCCGAAGGGGTCCTGGAACACCACCTGCATCTTGCGCCGCACCTTGAGGTTCGGCGCGGTGCCGGTCAGCACCGGCTCGCCGTCCAGCAGGATCTGCCCGCCCTGCACGGGTTCCAGCCCGAGGATCGCCCGTGTCAGCGTCGACTTCCCGCAGCCGGATTCGCCGACCAGCCCCAGGCGCTCTCCCCGGTTGAGGGTGAAGCTCACCCCCTTCACAGCGCGATAGGTACCGGGCTGGGCGAACAGCCGGGTGCGCGGCAGGCGATAGTCGCGCACCACCTCGCGCACCTCCAGCAGCGGCGCGGGTGGCGGCGGCGGCGGCAGGTCGACCTTGTGGGTCGAGGCGGCAAACAGCTTGCGCGTATAAGGGTGGTTCATCTCGGCCAGCAGCCGGCGCGTCGGTCCCTGTTCCATCACCTCGCCGTGGCGCATCACCACGATGCGGTCGGCCATGTCGGCGACCACGGCAAGGTCATGGGTGATCATCAGCATCCCCATGCCGAAATCCGCCACCAGCCCTTTCAGCAGGTCGAGGATCTGCGCCTGCGTGGTCACGTCGAGCGCGGTGGTCGGCTCGTCCGCGATCAGCAGCTTGGGCCGCAGCGCGATGGCCATGGCGATCACCACCCTCTGCCGCTGCCCGCCCGAAAGCTCGTGCGGATAGCGGCTCAGCGGGAACCGCTCGGCCGGCAGGCCGACACGGTCGAGCACCTCGCGCGCCCTCGCCCGCGCCTGGTCGGGCGGCATCGCCTTGTGCACGAGGATGGTCTCGGCCACCTGGTCGCCGATGGTCTTGACCGGGTTAAGCGCTGTCATCGGCTCCTGGAACACCATGCCGACCGACTGCCCGCGCACCCGGCACATCTGCGCCTCGGAGAGCGTCAGCAGGTCCTGCCCGTCGAGGCGGATCGCGCCCCTGGCCTCCATCCGTTCGGGCAGCAGCCCCATCACCGCCAGCGCGGTCATCGACTTGCCCGACCCGCTCTCGCCGGTCACGGCGACGATCTCGCCCGGTTCGATGCCGAAGGTCACGCCCTTGAGGATCGGCGTCTTGTGGATCGCAAGCGAGAGGTTCTCTATCTGCAGCAGGCTCATGTGCGGGCCACCCTCAGCCGGGGGTCGAGCAGGTCGCGCAGACCGTCGCCCATCAGGTTCAGGCCCAGCACGGTCAGGATGATCGCGATGCCGGGGATCATCGCCAGATGCGGCGCGATGGCCACCAGCGTCTGCGCATCGGCCAGCATCCGGCCCCAGCTCGGGATCGGCGGCTGCGCGCCCAGGCCGATGTAGGACAGGCCCGCTTCGGCCAGGATCGCCAGGCTGAACTGGATGGTGCCCTGCACGATCAGCAGGTTCATCACGTTGGGCAGGATATGCTCCCAGCTGATCCGCGCCGCCGACTTGCCGGCGACCCGCGCGGCCATGATGAACTCGCGCTCCCACAGGCTCAGCGCCGCGCCGCGGGTGATCCGCGCGAAGACCGGCACGTTGAAGATGCCGATGGCGATGATCGCATTGATCGCGCCGGGGCCGAAGACGGCGGTGATGAGGATGGCGATGACCAGCGAGGGGAAGGCAAAGACCAGATCGTTGCCGCGCATGATGATCTCGTCGATCCAGCCGCCCTTGCGCGCCGCCGCGGTCAGCCCCAGCGGCACGCCGATGGCGATTCCGATGGACACCGCGACCAGCGCCACCGCTATCGAGGTGCGCGCGCCCACCATGATCATCGAGAAGATGTCGCGCCCGAAATGATCGGTGCCCAGCCAGTGCACCGCATTGGGGCGCTGGAACTTCTCGGGGATGTTCATGGCCGTATAGTCGAAGGGCGTCCAGACGAAGGAGACCAGCGCCGCGAGGACGAAGAAGCAGGCCAGCGCGCCGCCGAGGATCAGATTGCGGTTCATGTCCGGGCCCTCAGCCTTGGATCGACGGCGGCATAGGCGAGGTCCACCACGAAGTTCACGGTGATCACGGCGAAGACCAGCAGCATCACCACCGATTCCACCACGATCAGGTCGCGCGACGAGATCGCCTGGAACACCAGCCGGCCAAGCCCCGGCAGGTAGAAGACGTTCTCGATGATGATCGCGCCGGCCAGCAGGAAGGAGAATTGCAGCCCGAGGATGGTCAGCACCGGGATCATCGCGTTCCTGACCCCATGCCGCCACAGTGCCTGCCGGCGGCTCAGACCCTTGGCCCGCGCGGTGCGCATGAAATCCTCGCCCAGGATGTCGAGCAGGGCCGAGCGCATCACCCGCGCCAGGATCGCCGCCTGCGGCAGCGCCAGCGAGATCGCGGGCAGGGTCAGCGACTTCATGGCCAGCAGGAACCCCTTGTCCCAGCCCGCGAATCCGCCGGCGCTGAACCAGCGCAGGTTGATGGCGAAGATCAGCACCATCATCATGGCAAACCAGAAGTTGGGCACCGCCACGCCCAGCTGCGTTGCCCCCATCACAGCGACGTCGCCCGCCTTGCCACGCCGCGCGGCGGCATAGATGCCGGCCGGAAAGGCGATCAGCGTCGAGAGCGTCAGCGCGTAGAGCGCCAGCGGCAGCGAGACGACCAGCCGGTCGGCCACCATCTGGGTCACCGGCGTGCGGTAGGTATAGGAGGTGCCGAATTCGCCTTGCACCATGCCGCCAACCCACGTCAGGTATCGCTGCCATTTCGGCACGTCGAGGCCGAGTTCTGTACGCAGCGCGGCGACGGTATCGGGCTGGGCATTGACGCCCAGCATGAAGCTCGCCGGATCGCCCGGCGCCACCTCGATCACGGCAAAGATCACCAGGCTGGCAATCACCAGGCTGATGATGAGGGAAAGCAGTCGCTTGAGAGAATATCGCAGCATCGCGCGGACGTTATGCGCGGTCGCGAGCGGGGTCCAGAGGCGATCTTGAGCCTTTCGCTCGGGTCGGTTCCGACCCCTCTCCGGCGGGTCAGATCAGCGGCACGAAGGGGATGCCGTTGCAGGCGGCGATGAAGAGGACGGAGAAGAGAAAGAGGGCGAGGCGCATCGTCAGGGTCCATCCTTGTGCACGATGGAGAAACAATCGCCGGGGAATGAGGCAGGAATGGGGCGGAGGGCGAGGTTATGGGGGTGAGCGGTGTAACCCACCATCAGGCCCGGACCTATAGAGAACGAAACTTGGATCGCTTTCCAATCGGCAGTTCGAACAGGCCGCTCGCAGTGGTCCCCCTGTGTGCAACAATCTTATCCCACTGCCAAAGAATTGTCGCAGCTTGTTCGTTTAGCCTCTGCTTCTCAACCGAACTTGCGAGGTAGAATGCAAGAACGCCCGACTTTAGGATCGCAGCTCTCTCTGGCGCCCGCCTAGCATTCGATCGGTCTTTCGAGATCACTATCCAATCGCCTTCATGGCCCAATTGGGTAAAATAATCGATATCCGTTATGGTCGTCTTGAATTTGTCGCGCAGAGCCCAGGCTTCATGGCCGTCCACGGCAACGATTTCATTCAGCGCGCGAGCAATGCTCGGCGGCATGTTATGATCGAATAGGGCTTTGACCATCCGCTGATTTTGCTTGCTCTTCGAGCCTGCTCTCGAATGAAATCGCCTCAGCCACAAGAGCTTTGGGTATTTCATATGCCTTGGCAAGGCGTGTAATGTCGCGATAGGAACTCAGTTCGTTGTAAAGTGTTTGGGTCGAAACCCCAAAGTCTTCCAAAATCGGTGTCCCGAACGAGCGCTTGGGATCAATGATGATATGTGTCGTTCGCTTTGGTCGCCAAAGCACAACTTCGCCATTGTCGAACTCGAGATCGTTCAGAGACTGATCGACGATCTTCGAGAACACTTTTTGTCCCGGTCGCTTCGCCGACAAGCTCACAAGATCCCCGTCTTGTTCAAGGGCTTCTGCAAGTATTTCTTGGCCATCGGTCTTGAACCGCAATGTGGCAAGCGGGTGGCTTACGCCAAACTTGTCACGTGCATAGTTTATCGCAAAACGAACCGCTTGCAGTGATACACCGGCGCGCCGCAGGGCTTTGACAACGCGAACCTCTATCAGATCATAGAAACTCAGCTCTGTTGTGTCGTCAATTCCTTGATAGTGAGCGTGCCATAATGGTTCCGTAGGCCCGGAGCCGCGCGTCCATCGCAGGATTTCAGCCGGCGTGGTTCCGATCAAGCGAGCTGCTTGTCGGGGAGAATATATGCCCTGTCCAAATATCGCTGTAACGAGGGGCAAATGATACTCCTTGCAACAAGTGAAGAATGCAGACGCAGTCCGCATTCGTCAACTTGCAACTCTTGTGGCTTTTCAGAGCCTCAGCTCTGCAGCGCCTTCACGCCCACGTCGTCCTCGGACTGCGCCTTGATCGCCAGCGCGGCGGCATGGGCGCCGGCGGCGGTGGTGAAGTAGGGGATCTTGTCGTAGAGCGCGACCGAGCGGATCGACTTGGAATCCTCGACCGCCGCAGCCCCCTCGGTGGTGTTCATCACCAGCTGGATGCCGCCGTCCTTCATCATGTCGACGATGTCCGGGCGCCCCTCATAGACCTTGTTCACCTGCTCGCAAGGCACGCCATGGCCCTTGAGCCAGGCGGCGGTGCCGCGGGTGGCCACCAGGCTGAAGCCCTGCGCCACCAGGATCTGCGCCGCCTCGAGCATCTCGGCCGTCTTGTCGTCGTCGCGGATCGAGATGAAGGCACGGCCCTCGCGCGGGAGCGGGTTGCCCGCGCCCATCTGCGCCTTGAGGAAGGCGCGGGGGAAGTCTCGGTCCCAGCCCATGACCTCGCCGGTCGAGCGCATCTCGGGCCCGAGGATGGTGTCGACGCCGGGGAAGCGGGCGAAGGGCAGAACCGCCTCCTTGACCGAGAACCAGGGCATGTTCGGGTCGACCAGGGTCATCGGGTCGGCCAGCGGCAGGACGGTGTCGTAATCGGCATCGGCGTCATAGGGGGCGCGCATCGGGAAGTTGCTCAGCGGTTCTCCCGCCATGACGCGGGCGGCGATGGCGGCGATGGCGCTGTCGGTCGCCTTGGCGACGAAGGGCACCGTGCGCGAGGCGCGCGGGTTGACCTCGATCAGGTAGATATCGCCGTCCTTCACCGCGAACTGCACGTTCATCAGGCCGACGACGTTCAGCGCGCGGGCCAGCGCCTCGGTCTGGGTCTTCACCTCGGCGACGATGCTGTCGGGCAGCGAGTAGGGCGGCAGCGAGCAGGCGCTGTCGCCCGAGTGCACGCCGGCCTCCTCGATATGCTGCATGATGCCCGCGACATGAACCTGCTTGCCGTCGCAGAGCGCGTCGACATCCAGCTCCACCGCGCCGGCGAGATAGCTGTCGAGCAGCACCGGGCTGTCGCCCGAGACCACCACCGCCTCGGAGATGTAGCGTTCGAGCTGCGACTGGTCGCGCACGATCTCCATCGCGCGGCCGCCCAGCACGTAGGAGGGGCGGATCACCAGCGGGAAGCCGATGTCCTTGGCGATGGCCAGCGCCTGGGCGTCGGAATGGGCGATGCCGTTGACCGGCTGTTTCAGGCCCAGTTGCTGCACCAGTTGCTGGAACCGCTCGCGGTCCTCGGCCAGGTCGATGGCGTCGGGCGTGGTGCCCAGGATCGGGATGCCGGCGTCATGCAGGTCGTTCGCCAGCTTCAGCGGGGTCTGGCCGCCGAACTGGACGATGACGCCGTGCAGCGTGCCGTTTTCCTGTTCGACGCGCAGAATCTCCATGACATGCTCGAAGGTCAGCGGTTCAAAGTAGAGACGGTCCGAGGTGTCATAGTCGGTCGACACGGTCTCGGGGTTGCAGTTGACCATGATGGTCTCGTAACCGGCCTTGGTCAGCGCAAAGCAGGCGTGGCAGCAGCAATAGTCGAACTCGATGCCCTGGCCGATCCGGTTCGGGCCGCCGCCCAGGATCACCACCTTCTTGCGGTCCGACGGGCGCGCCTCGTCCTCGACCTCGCCCATCATCGGCATTTCATAGGTCGAATACATGTAGGGCGTCTGTGCCTCGAACTCGGCGGCGCAGGTGTCGATCCGCTTGAACACGGCGTTTACGCCAAGGTTGCGTCGGGCGCGGCGGACGTTGTCCTCGTCGCGGCCCGTCAGCTTGCCGAGGCGGGCGTCGGTGAAGCCCAGCATCTTGACGGCGCGCAGGCCCTCTTCCGTGGTGGGCAGGCCCTTCTTCTTCAGCTCGGCCTCGGCGTCGATGATCTCGCGGATCCGGGTCAGGAACCAGGGGTCGAACATGGTGACGCCGTGGATCTCTTCGTCGGACAGGCCGTGGCGCATCGCCTGGGCGATCACGCGCAGCCGGTCGGGCGTCTGGCGGGCCAGGGCCTTGACGATGGCGGCATGGTCGGGCGCGCCGGGAATGGCGATCTCGTCAAAGCCGGTCAGGCCGGTTTCCAGCGAGGCCAGCGCCTTCTGCATCGACTCGTGGATGGTGCGGCCGATGGCCATGGCCTCGCCCACCGATTTCATCGCGGTGGTCAGCTCCGGCTTGCTCCCCGGGAACTTCTCGAAGGCAAAGCGCGGGATCTTGGTGACGACATAGTCGATGGTCGGCTCGAAGCTGGCGGGCGTGACCTTGGTGATGTCGTTGTCCAGCTCGTCCAGCGTATAGCCAACCGCCAGCTTCGCCGCGATCTTGGCGATGGGGAAGCCGGTGGCCTTGGACGCCAGCGCCGACGACCGCGACACGCGCGGGTTCATCTCGATCACCACCATGCGGCCATCGGCCGGGTTGATCGCCCATTGCACGTTCGACCCGCCGGTCTCGACGCCGATCTCGCGCAGCACGGCGATCGAGCCGTTGCGCATCGCCTGGTATTCCTTGTCGGTCAGCGTCAGGGCCGGGGCCACGGTGATCGAGTCGCCGGTGTGAACGCCCATCGGATCGACGTTCTCGATCGAGCAGACGATGATGGCGTTGTCGGCGCGGTCGCGCACGACTTCCATCTCGTATTCCTTCCAGCCCAGCAGCGACTCGTCGATCAGGATCTGGCCGACCGGCGAGGCATCCATGCCCGAGCGGCAGTAGTGCTCGTAATCCTCGCGGTTGTAGGCCACGCCGCCGCCGGTGCCGCCCAGGGTGAAGGCGGGGCGGATGATGGCGGGCAGGCCGATCTCTTCCAGCGCCTCCAGCGCGATCTGCACGCCGGCCTTCAGGTCGCGCTTGCCGTTCGGCAGCTTCGGCGCGGTGACGATGGTGGCCTTGGGGTTCTCCAGCCCGATCCGGTCCATCGCCTCGCGGAACAGGGCGCGGTCCTCGGCCATCTCGATGGCGGCGCGCTTGGCGCCGATCATCTCGACGCCGAATTTCTCCAGCACGCCCATCTCTTCCAGCGCCAGCGAGGTGTTCAGCCCGGTCTGCCCGCCCATCGTCGGCAGCAGCGCGTCGGGGCGCTCCTTCTCGATGAT
Organism: Seohaeicola zhoushanensis; assembly: GCF_014656415.1. GTDB lineage: Bacteria > Pseudomonadota > Alphaproteobacteria > Rhodobacterales > Rhodobacteraceae > Seohaeicola_A > Seohaeicola_A zhoushanensis. The sequence goes on from NZ_BNCJ01000002.1 coordinate 253,501, forward strand.
CTTGGCGACGATCTCGGGGGTGATCGGCTCGATATAGGTGGCGTCGGCCAGCTCGGGGTCGGTCATGATGGTGGCCGGGTTCGAGTTGACCAGAATGACCCGGTAGCCCTCTTCGCGCAGCGCCTTGCAGGCCTGGGCGCCCGAGTAGTCGAACTCGCAGGCCTGACCGATGACGATGGGGCCGGCCCCGATGATCATGATCGACTTGATATCGGTTCTCTTCGGCATGGCAGCCCCTCTTTGCGTGTGAGAAAGCGCACCCCGGAGGGGGCGCGCAAATTGCCTGCGTTATAGGCATGGACGTCGCGGGCGCAAGGGGGAAGCAGGGCCGATCCCGCAAGGTCTCGGGAAAGGCCCGAACACCGCCCGTAACGGGGCAGGGCCGAGCTACTCGGCGGCCTGCCGTGCCTGCGCCTGTGGCGTCGGGTAGAGATAGTCGCGCGTCAGTGGCACCGCGTCCCGCTTGTGGCTCAGCTGGAACTGGAACACCGCCTGCGCCTGTTCCTCGAAGGCGAGGTAGCAGACCGTCAGGTAATAGCGCCACATCCGGATGAAGCGGTCGTCATACATCTTGCGCACGGTGTCGAGGTTCTCGTCGAACCGCGCCAGCCAGTGGCGCAGGGTCAGCGCATAATGCAGCCGCAACACCTCGAGATCGCAGTTCCACAGGCCCGAGCGCTCGATCGAGGGCGCCAGTTCCGACAGCGACGGCACATAGCCGCCGGGGAAGATATAGCGGTTGATCCATTCCGACTGCGCCATCGGCACCCCGGTGCGCCCGATGGTGTGGATCAGCGCCACGCCGTCCGGCGTCAGCAGGTCGGCGACCTTGGCGAAATAGGTGTCGAACTGCGGCAGGCCCACATGTTCGAGCATTCCGACCGAGACGATGCGGTCGAAGGGCTCGTCCAGCAGGCGATAGTCGAGCAGCCGCAGGTCGATCCGGTCCTCCAGCCCCGCCTCGGCCACCCGCTCGCGCGCCAGCGCCAGCTGGTTCTGCGACAGCGTCACGCCCACCACCCGCGCGCCCCAGTCGCGCGCCAGCGTGATCGCCATGCCGCCCCAGCCGCAGCCGATGTCGAGCACGCGCATCCCCGGCTCGATCCGCAGCTTGGCGGCGATATGCGCCTTCTTGGCCACCTGCGCGGCCTCCAGGCTCATCTCGGGATCGGTGAAATAGGCGCAGGAATACTGCATGTCCCGGTCGAGGAAGAGCCGGTAGAGATCGTTCGAGATGTCATAGTGATGCGCCACGTTCGACCGCGACCGCTCGGGGTCGTTGCGCTGCAGGATCCGGCCCAGCCGGAACCGCGCGGCATCGACCGTCCGCGCCCAGAGCGGGGTCCTGTTGGCATAGCCGTTCCGCAGGATCATCCGCACCAGCGAGTCTATGTCGTCGCCCGCGATGGTGATCGCGCCATCCATGTAGCCCTCGCCAAGCGCCAGTTCCGGGCGCAGGCACAGCGCCTTGACCACCTCCGGACTGTGCAGATGCACCGAAGCAGATAGCCCGCCGCCGGGGCCGTAGGTATGTCTGACACCGTCAGGAAAGATCACCTCGAGGCTTCCCTCGGAGATCAGACGGCGCACCATCTTGTCAAAAACGGACTGCCACATCACAGGCCCCCCGCGCTTTTCCGATGAGTTTTTCCCAACCCGAACGGGATCATACACCGGTTGGCGCAATTTCCAAACAATTGTTAACGATCCGGCAGGGGGTCGGGTTCCCCTTGACATGGCCCGCCCGGCAAGGTGTATCGGCGCGATCGTCCAAATCCGTCCGAAGGGACCCGCCATGCACGCCTATCGCAGCCATACCTGCGCCGATCTGACCGCCGCCAACGTGGGCGAGTCCGTCCGTCTGTCCGGATGGGTCCATCGGGTGCGAGATCACGGCGGCGTGCTCTTCATCGACCTGCGCGACCACTACGGCATCACCCAGGTCATCTGCGACCCCGACTCGCCGGCCTTCAAGGCAGTCGAGAAGGTCCGCAGCGAGTGGTGCATCCGCATCGACGGCACGGTCAAGGCGCGCGATGCGTCGCTGGTGAACCCCAAGCTCGCCACCGGCGAGATCGAGGTCTATGCCCGCGACCTCGAGGTGCTGGGCGCCGCCGGCGAGCTGCCGCTGATGGTCTTCGGCGAACAGGAATACCCCGAGGAAACCCGCCTGCGCTATCGCTTCCTCGACCTGCGCCGCGAAACGATGCAGAAGAACATGGTGCTGCGCTCGGACGTCGTCTCCTCGATCCGCAAGCGGATGTGGGACAAGGGCTTCCGCGAGTTCCAGACGCCGATCATCACCGCCTCCTCGCCCGAGGGCGCGCGCGACTTCCTGGTGCCCTCGCGGCTGCATCCGGGCAAGTTCTACGCCCTGCCGCAGGCACCCCAGCAGTTCAAGCAGCTGCTGATGGTCTCGGGCTTCGACAAGTATTTCCAGATCGCGCCCTGCTTCCGCGACGAGGACCCGCGCGCCGACCGTTCGCCGACCGACTTCTACCAGCTCGACCTCGAGATGAGCTTTGTCACCCAGCAGGACGTCTTCGACACCGTCTCGCCGGTGATCGCGGGCATCTTCGAGGAATTCGGCAAGGGCAGGAAGGTCGACGCCCCCGCCGACTGGCCGCTGATCTCCTACCGCGACTCGGCGCTCTGGTATGGCACCGACAAGCCCGACCTGCGCAACCCGATCAAGATGCAGGTCGTCTCCGAACATTTCGCCGGCTCGGGCTTTGCCATCTTCTCGAAACTGCTCGAGCAGGAAGGCACCGAGATCCGCGCCATCCCCGCGCCCACCGGCGGCAGCCGCAAGTTCTGTGACCGCATGAACGCCTTCGCCCAGAAAGAGGGCCTGCCGGGGATGGGCTACATCTTCTGGCGTGACGGCGACAACGGCATGGAAGCCGCGGGCCCCCTGGCCAAGAACATCGGCCCCGAGCGCACCGAGGCGATCCGCCTCCAGCTGGGCCTGGGTGTTGGCGACGCCGCCTTCTTCCTGGGCGGCAAGCCCGAGGCGTTCGAGAAGGTCGCCGGCAAGGCCCGCACCGTGATTGGCGAGGAACTCGGCCTGACCGAGAAGGACCGTTTCGCCTTCGCCTGGATCGTCGACTTCCCGATGTACGAGAAGGACGCCGACAGCGGCAAGATCGACTTCTCTCACAATCCCTTCTCGATGCCGCAGGGCGGGATCGAGGCGCTGGCGGGCGACCCGCTCAAGGTGCTCGGCTTCCAGTATGACCTCGCCTGCAACGGCTACGAGCTGATTTCCGGCGCGATCCGGAACCACAAGCCCGAGATCATGTTCAAGGCCTTCGAACTCGCCGGCTATGGCGAGGACGAGGTGCGCCGCCGCTTTGGCGGGATGGTCAACGCCTTCCAGTATGGCGCGCCCCCGCACGGCGGCTGCGCGGCGGGCATCGACCGCATCGTCATGCTGCTGGCCGATACCGCCAACATCCGCGAGGTCATCCTCTTCCCGATGAACCAGCGCGCCGAAGACCTGATGATGAACGCGCCCTCCGAGCCCACCAGCGACCAGCTGATGGAACTGGGCCTGCGGGTCATTCCGAAGGAATAGGCCGCTTGCGCCGATTGTGCCCCCCGCGCGGCAGCGCGGGGTCGTAGATCGGCGTGTCCCGCTCGCGCAGCCGCAGCTCGCCCCGCTCCAGCTGGGCAATCCGCGTGCGCGCGATGGCGACATACTCCTCGGAAATATCGCAACCGAACCCCCAGCGGCGGTGCTTGAGCGCCGCGATGACACTGCTGCCGACGCCGACATAGGGGTCGAGCACCGAGTCGCCGGGATCGGTCAGCGCCAGCACCAACCGTTCGACCAGCTCGACCGGGAATTGGCAGGGGTGCAGCGTCTTCTCGACATGGGCGGCCTTGACGTTGGGAATCTCCCAGATGTCGCTCGGGTTCTTGCCCAGCGGGTTGCCCGACAGGGCACCCGCCTTCGGCCCCTTGTAATGCCGCTTGCCCGGAAACTTCGCCGGCATCCGGATCGCGTCGAGGTTGAAGACGTAATCGTCGGACTTGGTGAACCACAGGATGGTCTCGTAGCGCCCCGACAGGCGGCGCGAACAATGCAGCCCGTGTCCGTAATGCCAGACGATGCGGTTGCGCAGCCTCAGCCCGAAGGACTTGAAAACCGGGTAGAGCAGCGCATCCAGCGGCACCACCTCGCCATCGTCGACATGGTTGCCGACCTGCCAGCAGATCGACCCGGTCTCGGCCAGCAGGCGGACGCATTCGCCGATCACCGCCCGCTGCTCCTCGACATAGGCCCCGAGCGTCGAGCGGCGTTCGTATGGCTTGCCGTTGTTGTAGGGCGGCGAGGTCACGATCAGGTTGAAGGCGCCGGCGGGCAGCCGCGCCAGGAAGTCGCGGTTGTCGCAGACGGCCAGGCTGTGTCCGGGCGGCTGGTCGGGCAGGGACACGATCCGGTTCATCTCTGCCTGCCTGTCCTTCTCGTCGCCGCGCCCGCGGGGTATAGACCGACCGGGCCGGCGATGTCACGCCCGGGCGGGCATCCGCGGCATTCCGCCAATCCGCCGACGGAACCCCCGCGGCCGCGCGTTTCAGGCATGACGCGGGCCGGAAAGGCCCTATTCTTGGCGCAGGGCCGGCCGCTGCCGGCAATCTGAATAGTGGGGTCACATGGCGGGTTTTTCTCCCGATCTGGCGGAAATCCGGTTTGGTTGCGGCCTGTCGCCGACGATCGCGCCGCCAACATCGACCCAGGCCATGCTGCAGGGCCTGCAGGGCCCCGACGAGATGGCGCAGCGCTTTGCCATAGACAGCTATGCCGACTACGAGACCTGGCTGACGGCAACACGCCATTTGCGCAAGGGCGAGGATCCGCAGGACAAGCGCGACAAGATGCAGGCGCTCGAAGCCTTCAAGAAGGCGCGACGCGACCAGGCTTTGGCCTCGCTCGGCTGGGCGATGCAGGCGCAGCTGCGCTGGACCTGGACCGGCACGGGATTCCGCGAACGGCTCGTCTCCTTCTGGGCCGACCATTTCACCGCCATGGGCAAGAACGTGCTGATGCGCACCGGCGTCGCGCCCTATGTCGAAACCTCGATCCGCCCGCATGTCGCTGCCAGCTTTCCCGACCTGGTGATCGCGGCCGTGACCAGCCCGCTGATGCTGCACTATCTGGACCAGGTCACCTCGGTCGGCCCCAACAGCCGCGCCGCCAGGCGGCGCGAGGCGCTGGGCGGGCTGAACGAGAACCTCGCCCGCGAGGTGATGGAGCTGCACACGCTGGGCGTCGGCGGCCCCTATACGCAGGACGACGTGCGACAGCTGGCCGAGCTCTTCACCGGGCTCAGCGTCAACAAGCAATCCGGTTTCGCCTTTCGCCCGGCCTACGCCGAGCCGGGTGCGGAAACGATCCTGGGCCGGCGCTACGGCGGTGATCCGGCAAGGCTGGATTCGGTACATGCGGCCCTGCGCGACCTGGCGCTGCATCCGGCCACGGCGGAACATATCTCGCGGAAGCTGGCGGTGCATTTCGTCTCCGATACTCCTGATCCGGATCTCGTTTCGGCAATGACGGCCCGGTTTCTCGACACCGGGGGCGACCTCGTCAAAGTCTACTCAGTTCTGCTGGGCCATCCCGCCGCCTGGGCAGAACCCCTGCGGAACGTGAAGCCGCCCCAGCATTTCGTCGGTTCGGCCTGGCGCGCACTTGCGGTGACGCCCGAGCGGGTGGCGGCGATGCGCCCGCGCGAGATTCGCCAGGGATTCGACAGGCCCCTGGCCACCATGGGCCAGCCCTGGCTGACCCCGAACGGCCCCGACGGCTTTCCCGAGCAGGACGAGGCCTGGGTGACCCCGCAGGGCGTAGCCGCCCGGCTGCTCTGGGCGGTGAACGTGCCGCAGACCCTGCGCCCCCAGCTGCCCGATCCGCGCGCCTTCGTCGATCAGGCGCTTGGCCGGTTCGCCACCGATGCGGTGCGCTTTGCCGCCGCCGCCGCCGAGAGCCAGGCCGAGGCGGTGGGCCTCGTTTTGGCCTCGCCCGCCTTTCAGCGCCGTTGAGGAGCCTGCCATGACCCGTCCCTTCACCCGCCGCGGCTTCCTCGCCCGCTCTGCGCTGATTGGCTGTTCGGCGGCCGCGAGCCCCTTCCTGACCCGCATCAGCCTGGCCGCCGCCCCCTGGGACGCGCGCCTGGTGGTGATCGTTCTGCGTGGCGCGATGGACGGGCTGGACGTGGTGCAGCCCTATGGCGACCCGGACTATGCCCGCGCGCGCGGCGCCCTGGCAGGCGGGCCGCAGAACGGTGCCGCCGAACTCGATGGCTTCTTCTCCCTGCACCCGGCACTGGGCACCCTGATGCCGCTCTGGGCCGCGGGCGAGCTGGGTTTCGTGCACGCCGTCTCGACCCCCTACCGCGAGAAGCGCAGCCACTTCGACGGGCAGGACATCCTCGAGGCCGGCACCGACACCCTGGGCGCGGTGCGCGATGGCTGGCTGAACCGGCTGCTGACCCGACTGCCAGGGGTGGAAACGCGCACGGCCTTCGCCATCGGCCATGGCGAGATGAAGATCCTTGGCGGCGCGGCCCCGGTGGCAGACTGGACCCCCGAGGTCGACCTGGCGCTCAGCCCGCAGGCCATGCAACTGGCCGAGCGGATCATGCAGGAGGACCCGGCCTTTCACGCCGCCTTCGCCGAGGCTTCCATGTTGGCCGGCGGAGGCATGGGCGGGGCGGACAAGGCCGGCGCCCACCTGGAAGTCGCGAAATTCGCGGCCGAGCAGTTGCGTGGCGACACCCGGATCGCAGCCTTTTCGATCAATGGCTGGGACACGCACGGGCGACAGCACAAGACACTGATACCGGCCCTCGAACGCCTGGCCGGCACGCTTACGTCCCTGCGCGACACCCTGGGCCCGGCGGTCTGGGGCAAGACCGCCGTGGTCGCGATGACCGAATTCGGGCGCACCGTGCGGATCAATGGTACCGGGGGGACCGACCACGGTACCGGCGGCGCCATGGTGCTCGCCGGCGGTGCCATCCGCGGTGGAAAGGTCCACGGCACCTGGCCTGGTCTCGACGAGGCGTCCCTGTTCGAACGGCGCGACCTGATGCCAACGGCTGATGTACGCGCGCCGGCGGCCTGGCTGCTGCATGGCCTCACAGGCCTCGACAGGGCGGCAATCGAGCAGGTGGTCTTCCCGGGCCTCGACATGGGGCGCGATGCCGGGTTCCTGCGTTAGGCGCGCCGAGAATCCATCTTCCATGCCGGCCGTTCGCCCCCTAGTGTCGCGGTCATGAGCATTGACAGACCTATTGGCCCGATCGTCGAGAACTGGACCCCGCCACCACGCCCGAGCGGCGAGGCGATGGAGGGGCGTTATGCACGCCTCGAACGGCTTGACCCGGCCAGGCATGCCCAGGCCCTTTTCGATGCCTTCGCCGGGCATCATTGGCTGTGGGATTACATGCCGCAGGGCCCGTTCGAGACAGCGCAGCAATACCGCGACTGGGCCGAGGCGGCCGCGCGGGGCGCAGATCCGTTCTTCTACGCGATCATCGACAAGGAAACCGACTCGGTTACAGGGGCCGCCAGTTACCTCAGGATCGCGCCCGAGGCCGGGTCGATCGAGGTCGGCAATATCTGCTTTTCGCCTGCGCTGCAGCGCACGCGCGCTGCGACCGAGGCGATGGCGCTGATGATGGGCTGGGCTTTCGACGCGGGATATCGCCGCTATGAATGGAAGTGCAACGCGCTGAACCGGCCATCGCGCCTGGCGGCCCAGCGGCTCGGCTTCAGCTACGAGGGCATCTTCCGGCAGGCGCTGGTCGTGAAGGGGCGCAACCGCGACACGGCCTGGTTCGCCTGTATCGACAAGGAATGGCCGGCGCTGCGCGCCGCCTTCGAGACCTGGCTGGATCCGGTGAATTTCGAGGCCTCCGGCGCTCAGAAACAGAGCCTTTCCAACCTGACTGCGCCGGTGCTGGTTGCGTGCGATCCCTCCCTCAGCTGAGGCTAGATAGCACCGTTCCAGCTGAGCTGGGAGCGGAGTCATGACCGCTCGCGTGGGGCTAAGATCCGGATCAGCCGAGGATGCTTTTCGCCGCGCTCCCGGATTTCTCGCGCGGCGCGCCGGGCCTGCAGGTAGAGTGCGATAAGCAGTGTTGCAATTGCGATTACGAAGCTTTCCACCATCAGATTGCCCTCGGTTCGGCCAGGCGGGCTTGAAGCACTCCGGCCAACTGGCTGCGCTCGGCCCCAGCTAGGTTGCCGGAGCCGCGGGCACGGGCCAGAGCGCTGGCCGCATCGGCCAGCGCAGCGTCATTGCTGCTGTATGCGAGGCCAGCCACGAATTGCGCGATGTAATCGATGTCCGCCCCGCACGGATCCTCGAGCCGGCTTGCGACCAGTGTGAAGTCGTCCTGCAGCGCCAGCGGATCCGGCACCACGTGTTCGTCGCTGATGCCGCGCGGCCCCGCCGGTTGGCGGTCAGCGGGCAGGCGCGACAGGATCGCGGCCTGGAACAGCGCAAGCGAGGTGATCGGCTTGGCCAGGAATGCATCGGCCCCGGCGGCCGCCGCCTCGACCTCGCCCCCAGGATCAGCCGAGGCGCCAAGCAGGACCGAGATCCGCGGCACCGCCCGGTCGAGTTCGCGGATCAGTTCGGTGCCCGACCCGTCGGGCAGGCCGAGGTCGACGATCACCGCCGTGGGGCGATAGACCTGCAGGTGCCGTCGCGCCGCGCGCAGGCTGTCCGCGCGGCGGATGCGCGCCCCGCTGCGCAGACAGAGCAGGCGTAGGGCCTCGCTGGCATAGCGGCTGTCCTCCACCACCAGGACGGTCAGCCCAAGCAGGGGCCTGCCGGCCGTGGGGCCGGGATAGGGGGCGGGCAGGCGGTCCGAATCATCCATGATCCTCTCCCTTGTGCGATCACCTCCAGGCTAGCCTCGGCAAGCTAATGCCCGGTTAACGCCGGGCCGCGCTGAAACGTCCACTTGCCCTTGGCCAGCCCCCGCCGCATAAGCGTTGCCGGACCCAATCGGAGGGAGAACAGGATGATCGGACGCCTCAACCATGTCGCCATCGCGGTGCCCGACCTCGATGCGGCGTCGGCGCAGTATCGCGATGCGCTGGGCGCCAAGGTCGGTGCGCCGCAGGACGAACCCGACCACGGCGTGACGGTTGTCTTCATAGAACTGCCCAACACCAAGATCGAACTGCTCTATCCGCTTGGGGAGAACAGCCCGATTGCCGGTTTCCTCGAGAAGAACCCCGCTGGCGGCATTCACCACGTCTGCTACGAGGTGGACGATATCCTCGCGGCGCGCGATCACCTGAAGGCAACAGGCGCGCGGGTGCTTGGTTCGGGTGAGCCGAAGATCGGCGCGCATGGCAAGCCCGTATTGTTCCTGCATCCAAAGGATTTCAACGGCTGCCTCGTCGAGCTGGAACAGGTCTGAGCCATGGGTCCGGTTTCTGGCATCGTCCTTTACGTCATCATCTGGTTCCTTTGCTTCTTCGTGGCCCTGCCGATGCGGCTGCGGACCCAGGGAGATAGCGGCAGCGTCGTTCCGGGCACGCATTCCGGGGCGCCTGAAGTGCATCACCTCAAGCGCAAGGCGATCATCGTATCCGTCGTCGCGCTGGTGATCTGGGCAATCGTCGCCACGATCATCCTGTCGGGCTGGATCACCATGGACGACATCGACGTCTTCCGGCCGACACGCTGGGATTAATGGAGTGGCGGCGCGGCCTTGGGGAAGCGCAACACCAGGTGGCATCCACGTTCGGCCTCCGGATCGACCCACTCGATCCGGCCGCCGTAATGGGTGGCGATCTTGCGCACATTTGCCAGACCCATGCCGCTGCCCTCCACCTGGTCGCGCGGTTTCAGCGTCGTCATCACCTCGAACACACGGGCGCGGGAATCTGGCGGAATACCGGGCCCGTCGTCGGCAATCTCCAGACAGATACAACCGTCTTCCTCGCGGGTTGAAAGCCGTATGGTGCCCTTGTCGCGGTCGTGATGCTTGATCGCGTTGGACAGCAAGGACGAGACCAGGGTCACCGCGTCGTTGCGGCCGATCCGGATGCTGCGGGCGCCGATATCGCGGATCAACCGTAACCCGGGCGGCATTCGCAGATGGTCCAGGACCGACTCGATCGCCTCGTCCCAGGGTACGTCGTCATCGCTCTGCATCCGGCCGATCCGGGAATAGATCAGCAGATCGATCAACATGCGATCGAGCCGGCGCATATGGGTATTCATCAGCGCCAGATTCTCCTTCAGGGATCCGTCGATGCGAATTCCGGCCTCGCGAAGGTCCTCCTCGATCCATTGTGGCAGCTCCAGCAGGGCGCGAACCGAACTGCGCACGTCATGACTAACGAGATAGATGAAATTCTCGAACTCCTGCGCCGTGGCGCCGGGGGATGACGGGCCCGATTCGTGACGTTTTCGTGGTTCCATGTGTGTCCTCGCGCCAAGACTGTGCCGCAAGTGCTAGCGGACAAGCCCTAACACGGTCTTAACCGCGCCCGGTTGGATGCGCCGAATTCACATGAGATCGATTCAAATTCAGGGAATTCAGGTTGCGGGATTAACCGGAGGGTAACGCTCTGCCGTCAGGTTGGCGAAGTGAGGTCATCCGGGGCTAACGAGGACGATTCGATGCAACAGCTTGCTGACGAAATGGAGAAGCATGCCCGCAGCCTGCCGTATGCAGCAGCGGGCATCAAGGCGCTGGTCCTGGACGACAGCGTCTTCGACCGGCGGCGGATCAGGCGCATCTCGCATGATACCCGCCTGGGCATAATAATGGACGAGATCGCCTCGCTCGACGCGCTTGAGGCAATGCTGGACCAGGATCGCTTCGACGTGATCCTGATCGATTACAACCTGCCCGGCGGAGACGGGATCGACGCGCTGATGAAGATCCGACGGCACGAGGTCAACGGTAGTTGCCCGACCATCATGGTCACGGGCGACGACAAGTCCGATGTCGCGGTCAAGGCGCTGAAGATGGGTTGCGCCGACTACATTGCCAAGGACCAGATGACCGCCGACCGGCTGCGTCGCAGCATCATCGGGGCGATCGAGCGCCTTAACGTGGCGGGGCAGGAACCGCTGGCGCGCGCCGATGTCGAAGAGGCCACGGCCTCGATCATGGCGAAATATACCAGCACCCTGCAGCCCAAACTCGCCCGGGTGATCCGCGAGATGCGGTCGCTGCGCAAATCGGTTCGTGACCCGAGTGGCGAGACGGCGGGTGAGCTCGAGCGGATCGAGCGTCAGTGCATTCAGATCTGGGCGACATTGCTCGACCCCAAGGCGATGGGAGAGGCCGGCGACCGCCGGCACTAGAGCATGGGCGAATCTTTCATGTCGGCAGGCAAGGCGGTGGAGGAAAGCGCTCTGGAGCCTGCCGACTTGCAGGTCTTCACGCTGATGTTCGCAATCTGCCCCGTGCCTCTGCTGCTGGTCTCGGAAGATGGCGTCATCCTGATGACCAACGGTGAATGCGATCAATTGTTCGACTACCCCCCTGGTGGCATGATCGGCGCACCGGTCGACATGCTGGTGCCCGAGAACCTGCGTGTGTCTCATGCCCACCGCCGCAATGGCTTCCTCAAAGCGCCCACGCGGCGGCCCATGGGGGGCGGGTTCGATTTGTTCGGCGTCACGCGGATGGGCCAGACCCGACGGCTCGAACTTGGCCTCGCGCCGGTGACCGCGGGTGGCCGGTCGAGCATCCTGGTGACGGCCGTAGACGTCAGTGCGCGTCTGGCGGTCGAGGCGGAACTGGAACGTCGTTCTGTCGAGCTGGAGGGCCTGAACGCCGATCTGAAGCACATCGCCCGCAGCGCTAGCCACGGGCTGAAATCGCCACTTACCTCGATCTGTGGACTGTTGAGCCTTGCCGTCGACGATATCGACGAGGGCAATTCAGAAGAGGCGCGGCGCATCCTCGAAGCGGCCCTGAAGATCGGGCGTCGCGGAACAAGGCTGATCGAGGCAGTCAATGATATGACCCGCGGCCCGAGTTCCGCTGTGGAAAGCTTCTCTCTGCGGGACGTGGTCAGGGATCTCTGGTCGGAGGTCACTGCGACGATCCCTCATCCGCCCCGGCTTGTGATCGACGTTGCGGCAGGTGAACCGATCACCGCCGACCGCAAGACCCTGACGATGATGCTCGGCCATATGCTGTCGAACGCCTGCCGCTTCGCCGACCCTGCCAAGAAACGAGCCGAGGTCACTGTCTCGGCCTGTCGTGCCGCGCCCGGACTGCGGCTGTCCGTGGCGGACAACGGCGTCGGTGTGCCCGGCGACGTGCAGCATCGCGTCTTCTATCCGTTCGATCGGCTGCATTCCAACAGCGGCGACGGGATCGGCCTGACGCTGGTGCGCCGGGCAGCCGAGCGGTTGGGCGGCTCGGTCACCTTCAGTTCCAAACCCGGTGTCGGCAGCGTTTTCACCCTGTCCATTCCGCAATCCGAAAGCGTTCTGACATGAAGATTCCGGTTATCGTCGTCGATGACGAGCAGGTTGATCGCTATACCGCCCGCCGCCGGCTCGACCGGCATGGCGGCTTCGGCGAGATCCGCGAGGCCGTTTCGGGCGATGCTTTCCTCGACGAATATTGCACCAAGCCAAACGCCTGGCCAAAGGGCACTTTGCCCATGCTGATCCTGATGGACATCAACATGCCGGGCCGCGACGGGTTCGCCACGGTTGCGGAACTTGAAAGGCGCAACGCCGCCGGACTTGCCCCGCCAAGTCTTGTGGTGACGATGTTCACCTCCTCGTCCAGCCCGAGGGACCGCGAAAGGGCGTCAGCCCTGCGGTTGGTCCAGGGCTATGCCGAAAAGCCGCTGGATACCGCTGGCGCGGAGGCGCTCTGTGATCTCTACACGGAGTTCCTCCGGAGCAATGGGATGGCGGCTTGAGGCGCATCCGACTTGCCGTCACTGCGCTCCTGGCCTTGATGTCCGGGCGTCTAGGCCGCCTGGCCCGGATGCAGGCCGCCCATCGTCTCGATATCGGCGATGACACGGTCGAGCCCCTTTCCATGGCGCAGCGCAGTGAAATGGAATGGGCGGCCGGCCCGCATCCTGATGCTGTCGCGCTCCATTACCTCAAGCGAGGCACCAACATGGGGGGCAAGGTCGGTCTTGTTGATGACCAGGATGTCCGAACGGGTAATCGCCGGCCCGCCTTTGCGGGGAATCTCCTCGCCGGCGGCCACGTCGATGACATAAATGGTGAGGTCGGCGAGTTCGGGCGAAAAGGTCGCGGACAGGTTGTCGCCGCCGGATTCGATCAGCACGATGTCGAGCTCGGGATGCCGCTCGCGCATCTTTGCTACCGCCGCCAGGTTGATCGAGGCATCCTCGCGGATCGCGGTATGCGGGCAACCCCCTGTTTCGACACCGAGAATTCTGTCGGCGGGCAGCACCTGCAGTCGCAGCAGCGCCTCGGCGTCCTCCTGCGTGTAGATGTCATTTGTGATCGCAGCGATCGAGTAGCGGTCGCGCAGGGCGCGGCAAAGCGCGGCGGTCAGCGTGGTCTTGCCGGCGCCGACCGGGCCGCCGATGCCGATGCGCAGAGGGCCGTTCGGAGAGGTCATGTGCGGAACATCCTGGAATATTGGGTTTCGTGGTTCATCGAGGCGATGTCAGCGGCAAATACCGCGCCGCCGAGGTCGTCGAGCGGGGTGTCGAGTGTGTCTTTGCAGAGCCGGTCTATGAGAGTGCTGGTTGCCGCGAGAATGGCCTGGCCCTCGGTCTGGCCCAAGGGGGTGGCGCGCACGGCGGCCGACGTCAGCGCGGCGGCAAAGGCGTGGAGATACATCCGGGCGGTCGCCTCCAGCGGCAGGCTGCAGGCACGGGCCGCGGCGCCAACGGCCACCGGATATACCAGCGGCGGCAGGTCGAGGGACCAGACGGCATTGACGGCCCGGACGAAGGAGGCGCCCTGTTCGGCCGTCTCGGTCAGCCGTTCGGCCGAGGGGGCGAGCGCGCGGGCAAGCGTGTCGAGGCCGGCCGGATCTTCGCCGCGCCAGGCATGGGCCAGGAAAATGAGGTCGTTGCGACCACTGCCCTGGGCCAGGACATGGGCGATCCAGCGTTCCACCGCCGCCGCGGAACGCAACTGGCCTGCGCTGATCACCCAGTCCAATCCATGGCTGAAGCTGAATGCGCCAATCGGGAAGGCAGGGGAGAACCATTGTGCAAGCGTGAGCAGCGCCGCATCCGTGCCGAGGGGCGCCGGGGGCATGGCGCTGCGCGGCATTCCCGTCACCGTGCCGCTGGCCAGGCCTTTGCCAGCCGGACCGGCCGCCCGGGCACTCGTCCCCTCCGCACCGGCCCTCGCGGCAATGATATGGTCAGTGTTCGTGGCCATGGGTCCGGCCATGCCCGTAGGCACCGCCCTCGGGGGTGAAGGGTTCGACCACCTCGCGCAGTTGGGCACCGAGATGGGTAAGCATGTCGAGCAGGACGTGGTTGCGCTGGATCAGCAGGCGGTCGGGCTCGATCTGGCAGGGGGTGTGGCGGTTGCCGATATGCCAGGCGAGGCGGACGAGGTCGTCGCCCCGGACCTCCAGCAGTTCCTCGGCCGCTGCCTGCACGGCGATCAGCCGGCCGTCGCCCAGTTCGAAGGCGTCTCCCTGGTCGACCGACTCGGTGTGTTCGAGATCGACGAGAAAGCGACTGCCTTCGCCGGTGGTCAGCACTTTCCGGCGCAGGAAGCGTTCGTCGTAGGTCAGCGTGCAACTGGCGACGGGACCGGACCAGTGGCCCTTGCGGCGCAGCTGTCGGGAGGCGGGAAGTTCGGTCACAGGTTCAGTCACTGGGAGGTCTCTATGCTGATGTAATCGTAGATGTCCGAGCCGTCCTTGTCGTGGAACTCGGCCAGGTAGGAGAGCCCGAGTTCGGGCAGGAAATGCAGCACGTCGTGCCGCTGTTCGTCGTCCAGTTCGGGATAACGGATTGTGATCGGGATCATGTCATAGTTGCAAGCCCCATAGGACTGCCAGGTCATCTCGCCAAAGGCGTAGTGCTGCCGTTCGGTCGCGATATGACCCTCGCCATAAGTTGCGGCCGTCACCGACCATTCGCCGCCAGAAGCGGGCAGAGGAAGTTCCGAAGGCGGCTGGGGAAAACTGTAGGTGGTCCGGGTCGTGAAATCGGGCTTGCCATTCTCGAGGGTCACCACCTCGAGCAGGTAGATCCCGCGGGCGAGCAAGGTGCGGGAGGCCTGGTCGGGCTCGTAGGCGAAAAGGCCCTGGATCAGGCCGTTGTCGAGGCGTCGGAAGGACTCGGTTTCGCCGGTCGACAGGCGGAAGGTGACGCCAGAGGTCATGTCCGCGCCGGTCGGGCAGCCGGCCTGGGCGCCCCCGGCGATGCCAGTGGCAGCAAGAAGGAGAGCGGTCAGCGGGAATCGGATCATGCGGCAGGCCCATCTGTTATGGTTCGGGCCAGACTATCGGATAATGCTGCGCATGACAGGAATTTGCGGGGGCCGCCGCATCGGGCCGGGGGGCGCGACAACTTGGGGCGAGACGTCCCGACAGGGGAAGCTCCGCGCCGGGCCGGGGAGCGGTTGATGCAGCCGCGAGGCGCTGCAGCCCCAGGGGCAGGGCCAAGGCTCGACGCATTGCGCGACGTCTCCATCACCACCGGTCGGCGCATAAGGAGGATTGCGAGCGCGAAGGCACAGGAAGGCCGCAACTCACCCTGTGAGCCTCTGGCCAACGTCCGGGCAAAAGACCAGCCCGGACAGGCCCGCCTCAGGTCGGGCCGGTCCGCTGGCCGTGGGACCGCGTCAGGCCGGCCGCGACGGGCCGGCGGGGCAATCAGACGTAGAACAGGTCGCGGAAGACGTGGTAGGGAATGTCTTCGCGGCGCAGGCCCTTGGCGGCCAGCTGTTCGTCGGTCAGCGCGTTCAGCGCGTTGATCTCGGCCGAGCGCGAGCGTTGTTCGGCATAGGCGCGAAAGCCCCGGCCGAGTGCGTCGAGAAAGCCTGCGAAACCCTGGCTGGAACGGCCGGACTTGATGGCTTGCTGCGTGACTGCGGTATTCATATCTGGAAACCTCGTTGACTGTTGGAGCGGGTTCCCCCCCTTGCCAACCAAGGTAGGCCAGAATGCTGCGGTGCAGTAGTGCAGTTGCAGCATACCTATTATGCAGTTGCAGCATTTGTGCCGTGGCCAGTTGATTCAAAACAGGAAATAGCGCTGCGCCATGGGCAGAACCTCGGCCGGCTGGCAGGTCAGAAGCTCTCCGTCGGCGCGCACTTCATAGGTTTCGGGGTTCACCTCGATATGCGGCGTGGCCGAATTCAGCACCAGGTCGGACTTGCCGATATTGCGGGTATTGCTCACCGCGACGGTCTGCTTGGCCAGGCCCAGCCGCGCGCGAATCCCGCTGTCCTGGGCCGCGGCCGACACGAAGGTGACGGCCGAATGCTCGACCGAACGGCCATAGGCGCCCCACATCGGCCGGGTATAGACCGGCTGCGGCGTCGGGATCGAGGCATTGGGGTCGCCCATCTGGGCGCAGACGATGGTGCCGGCCATCAGCACCATCTCGGGCTTCACCCCGAAGAAGGCCGGGTTCCACAGCACCAGGTCGGCGCGCTTGCCCTCTTCGATGGACCCGATCTCGCGGCTGATGCCATGGGCGATGGCCGGGTTGATGGTGTATTTGGCGATATAGCGGCGGACGCGGAAGTTGTCGTTGTCGCCCTGTTCCTCGGGCAGGCGGCCGCGCTGCTTCTTCATCTTGTCGGCGGTCTGCCAGGTGCGGATCAGCACCTCGCCCACGCGTCCCATCGCCTGGGAATCGCTCGCGATGATCGAAAACGCGCCCATGTCGTGCAGGATGTCCTCGGCCGCGATGGTCTCGCGCCTTATCCGGCTTTCGGCGAATGCCACGTCCTCGGGGATCGACTTGTCGAGATGGTGGCAGACCATCAGCATGTCGAGGTGCTCTTCCAGCGTGTTCACCGTGAAGGGCCGGGTCGGGTTGGTCGAGCTTGGCAGCACGTGCTGCTCGCCGCAGACGCGGATGATGTCGGGCGCATGGCCGCCGCCCGCGCCCTCGGTGTGGAAGGCGTGGATGGTGCGCCCCTTCATCGCCTTCAGCGTATGCTCGACGAAGCCGCTTTCGTTCAGCGTGTCGGTGTGGATCATCACCTGCACGTCCATCGCATCGGCCACCGAGAGGCAGCAGTCGATGGCGGCCGGCGTGGTGCCCCAGTCCTCGTGCAGCTTCAGCGCGCAAGCGCCGCCCAGAACCTGCTCCTCGAGCGCGGCGGGCAGCGAGGCATTGCCCTTGCCGGCGAATGCCAGGTTCATCGGGAAGGCATCCGCCGCCTGCAGCATCCGCGCCATGTGCCAGGGGCCCGGTGTGCATGTGGTGGCCAGCGTGCCATGCGCCGGTCCGGTGCCGCCGCCCAGCATGGTGGTCAGGCCCGAATGCAACGCATCCTCGATCTGCTGCGGGCAGATGTAGTGGATGTGCGAATCGAACCCGCCGGCGGTCAGGATCCGGCCCTCGCCCGCGATGGCCTCGGTGCCGGGGCCGACGATGATGTCGACGCCGGGCTGGGTATCCGGGTTTCCGGCCTTGCCAATCTTGTGGATGCGCCCGTCCTTCAGCCCGACGTCGGCCTTGTAGATGCCGGTATGGTCGACGATCAGCGCATTGGTGATCACGGTATCGACCGCGCCCGCCGCCCGCGTCACCTGGCTTTGCCCCATGCCGTCGCGGATCACCTTGCCGCCGCCGAACTTGACCTCTTCGCCATAGCGGGGATGGTTGCCCCCGGCGCCAAGCGCGGTCAGGTCGCGCTCCACCTCGATGATGAGGTCGGTGTCGGCAAGGCGCAGCCGGTCGCCCGTGGTCGGGCCATACATGGCGGCATAGTCGGCGCGGGCGATGCGGGTGGGCATGGGCGATCCTTCAGGGCTTGGGAATGCGGGGGCCGCGCCTGGCAAGGCGGCGGGAATTCTGGCGGGTGCGCTTGCGCAGCGGCTTGATCGAGGCGTGGAGCACCTGCGCGGGCGAACCGCCCCGCGATCCGGCCAGCGTGGCGGCGACAAGCGATTCGGTGAATGCGGGCAGCTTTTCCTCGATCATCCGGCGGTTCTCGGTCGCGGTGACCGACCAGACCCCGGCCATGCCGAGCAGGCGGAAACCGATAACGGCCTGGGTCTCGGCCATCAGCATCATGGCATGGCCGAGGCTGGCCATCGCGTCGATCTGGTGCTGGAACAGGTGGCCGTAGGGGCTGGTGCGTTTCATGGCGCGTCTCATCTCGCTGTCACTGACAAGGGGGAGCCGCCGGATTCATCCGGTGCGGCCTCACAATTCGAGATGGCGCGGGGAAAGGCTCTGGCAATATGCGCGGCAGGCCGGCGCACAAAAACCGGCGATTCGCGGGAGTGATTGCAATGAAAGTCATGACACTGGCCTGTGCCGGCGCCGTTATGGCGGGCATGGCCATGGCCGAAGGCTCGGTCGAGCGCGGCGAATACCTGGTGCGTGGTCCGATGGGCTGCGGCAACTGCCACACGCCGATCGGACCGGCCGGCTTCGAGATGGACAAGGAACTGGCCGGGCGACTGGTCGACGAGAACCCGATGATGACGGCCTATTCCGCCAACATCACCCCGGGCGGGCGGGTGGCGCAATGGAGCGATGCCGAGCTTGGCCGCGCCATCCGCGAAGGCCTGCGTCCCGACGGGTCGCTGATCGGCCCGCCGATGCCCTTTGCCTTCTACCGCAACATCGGTGACGACGATCTCGCCTCGATCGTGGCCTTCCTGCGCACCTTGCCGGCCGTGCAGAACGAACCGCCCGCCAGTACCTACAAGATGCCATTGCCGCCCGCCTACGGGCCGCCGGTCGGGTCGGTCAAGGCACCCGAACCCGGCGTCACGCTCGAGTGGGGGAAATACATGGCCGACCTTTCGCATTGCATGGAGTGCCACTCGCGGCCCGGCGAGATGGGGCCGGATATCGTCAACGGATACGGGCAGGGCGGCTGGGAGTTTCCCGGTCCCTGGGGGCTTTCGGTGGCGCCCAACATCACGCCCCATGCCGACGGGATCGCGGGTTTCTCCGACGACGATCTGAAGAAGATCATCACCACCGGCACACGTCCCGACGGCTCGGCCATGCTGCCGCCGATGCCCTTCCCCTTCCTGGCGAAAATGACCGACCAGGACCTGGACGCCATCATCCTCTACATCCGCAGCGTGCCACCGCTGCCGGATGTCAACTGACGAGGATGGGGGCGGGTATTGCTTCACAGCGCCCCCATCACGTCCTGGTTGAAGCCATAGATGGTGCGCGCGCCCGAAACCGGGATAAGCCGCACGTCGCGGCGCTGGCCGGGTTCGAAGCGCACGGCGGTACCGGCGGCGATGTCCAGCCGCATCCCGCGCGCGGCGGCGCGGTCGAAGTCGAGCGCGGGGTTGGTCTCGGCGAAATGATAGTGCGAACCGACCTGCACCGGCCGGTCGCCGGTATTGGCGACCTGCAGGGTGATCGCCTCGACGCCCTCGTTCAGCACGAGGTCGCCTTCGGCGGGGAAAAGCTCTCCGGGGATCATTTGCGGCTACGCGACCGGGCATAGGCCAGCCCGCCGGCTGCGGCGACCACGGCAAGGCCCATGACCAGGGCCAGCCAGTCGCCGCTGCCATGCGGATGCAGGTGCGCGCCCGGATGGGCGAGGGCGGGCGTGGCGGCGAGACCGGCGAGAAGGGCAAGACGTTTCATCGGGGTATCCTTTCAGCGAATGGGGTTGTGAACGGTGACAAGCTTGGTGCCGTCGGGGAAGGTGGCCTCGACCTGCACGTCGTGGATCATCTCGGGGACGCCCTCCATGCATTGCTCGCGGGTGATGACCTGCGCGCCGGCCTGCATCATCTCTGCGACCGAGCGCCCGTCGCGCGCGCCTTCGACCACGGCGTCGGTGATCAGCGCCACGGCCTCGGGGTAGTTCAGCTTGACGCCCCGGGCGAGCCTCTTGCGGGCGACCTCGGCGGCCATCGCGACCAGCAGCTTGTCCTTTTCTCGGGGCGTCAGTTGCATCGTTCAGAGCATCCATGTTCGGGGAAGGGGGGCGCCCGACAGCCGCTCGATGGCCGGCAGCAGGCTTTGGCGGAGCGTATAGCCATCGCGGGCCAGCACGCGGGCGAAGAGCACGCCGGGGCGGATCAGGCTGGCGCCGCCCGTGGCGGGAAGCAGCGCGCGCAAAGCGCCCAGCTGCGCCTCGGCGGTGTCGCAGACGAAGAGCAGCGAGGCCATCGCGCGGGCGCCGCCGCCGATCGCGGTCTCGTCCAGCTGCGCGTCGATGTCGCCGCCGAGCCGGGTGGCATCGGCAAAGACCAGCGCGCCGTCGCGGCGCACCTCGATACGTTCGCGGAACAGGCCCGATCTCAGCCGCTCGCCCATCGCGGCGCGGCCGAAGATCAGCGGCTCGACCATCAGGAAGCGCGCGCCGGGGGCAAGATCGGCGGTCAGGCGGCGCGACAGGGCGCAGGCGTCGTACAGGATCGTCTCCTGCGGCAGCCAGTCCAGCCGCGCGCCTTCGCCGACTTCCAGCTTGCAGGTCAGTGTGGCAACCTCGCCGGGCTGCGCGCGATAGACCCGCTCGGCAGCCTGGGTCGTCATCACCAGATGCGCGCCGGCCTCGGCCTGCCCCTCGACGGTAAAGCTGTCGCCGCCGGTCATTCCGCCTGCGGTGTTCAGCGTGACGGCGGTCAGCGCGGTGCCGGCGGTGCGCGGCACCAGCACCTTGGAGGCGCCCTGCTGGTAGAGGTCGCTCAGCACCGACCGCCCGTCGCGCAGCCGGGCAGCGACACGCGACCGGCCCACCGCGCGCGGCTGGCGCGCTTCGATCCTCGGCGCGGGAATGGGCGTTGCAATGGTGATCTCCGCCTCCTCTCCTCGGCGCCTGTCCTGAGTCAGGTTTGACCGGGATGAGGGCCGAATTCACGACCGAATTGCCCAAAACGCCCAAATCCGCGCCGATCGCGCCCGAAAAAAGGGCATCTCAGGGGTGATTGCCTAGAAATTAATCGCATCGGACCAAAGTCCGGCGGAATCGGCACATGGATGTTGCCGCATCGCGGCGAGAACGCATGGATGTTGATGCCTGCCTAAGCGTCACCTTGGCGTGAATCGAGAAAAAGCGGGTGTGTGACGTCCTGCATGACTTGGACATCGGGCAAGACGCCACACGGGTGCAACAAAATATGTTGCGGGGGATCAGGTAGAACGAAGCGCCTTGTTCGGCAAGGACCGCTCTCCGTTTCCCCGCCTGGAGGAATACATGACGGTTTTCAAATCCGCATTGGCAGCCGGCCTGGCGCTGGGCGCGCTGGCCCTTCCGGCCTGGGCGCAAGACACCATCAAGGTCGGCGTTCTTCACTCGCTCTCGGGCACGATGGCGATCTCCGAAACCACGCTGAAAGACACCATGCTCATGCTGATCGACGAGCAGAACGCCAAGGGTGGCGTGCTCGGCAAGAAGCTGGAAGCCGTGGTGGTCGACCCGGCCTCGGACTGGCCGCTCTTTGCCGAAAAGGCACGCGAGCTGCTGACGGTCGAGAAGGTCGACGTGATGTTCGGCTGCTGGACCTCGGTCTCGCGGAAGTCGGTTCTGCCGGTCATCGAAGAGCTGAACGGCCTGCTGTTCTACCCGGTGCAATACGAGGGTGAAGAGAGCTCCAAGAACGTCTTCTACACCGGCGCCGCGCCGAACCAGCAGGCGATCCCGGCCACCGATTACTTCCTCGACGAACTCGGGATCCAGAAGTTCGCGCTGCTCGGCACCGACTACGTCTATCCGCGCACGACCAACAACATCCTGGAAAGCTACCTGATCTCCAAGGGCATCCCCAAGGAAGACATCTTCGTCAACTACACCCCCTTCGGCCATTCCGACTGGTCCAAGATCGTGGCTGACGTGGTGGCGCTGGGCGCCGACGGCAAGAAGGTCGGCGTGATCAGCACGATCAACGGCGATGCCAACATCGGCTTCTACAAGGAACTCGCCGCCGCGGGCATCTCGGCGGACGACATTCCGGTTGTCGCCTTCTCGGTGGGTGAGGAAGAGCTCTCGGGCCTCGACACCTCGAACCTCGTCGGCCACCTGGCCGCCTGGAACTACTTCCAGTCCGCCGATGTGCCGGTCAACGAAGAGTTCATCAAGAAGTGGAAGGCCTTCGCCGGCGAGAAGCGCGTGACCAACGACCCGATGGAAGCCCATGTCATCGGCTTCAACATGTGGGTCCAGGCGGTCGAGAAGGCCGGCACCACCGAGGTCGATAAGGTCCGCGAGGCCATGTACGGCCAGGAAACGCCGAACCTGACCGGCGGGATCGCCAAGATGCTGCCGAACCACCACCTGACCAAGCCGGTGCTGATCGGCGAGATCCGTGCCGACGGCCAGTTCGACATCATCTCGCAGACCGAGCCGGTGCCGGGCGATGCATGGACCGACTTCCTGCCGGAATCCGCCGTCCTCGAGTCCGACTGGCCGGGCCTCGGCTGCGGGATGTACAACACGCAGACCAAGACCTGCGTGCAGATCCAGTCGAACTACTGAACCCTGACCAGGCGAGAGGAGGCGTCATGCCTCCTCTCAACACGGGAAATTCATTCATGATGCGCATTCTCCTGGCTCTGGCCGCAGTGCTGTCTCTGAGTCTGCCCGTTTCGGCGCAGGAGGCCCCGGTCCAGGCGCTGCTCCAGCAGCACCGCGACATCATCCTCGAAAGCTCGCGCAAGACCATCGAACCCGCCATCGCCGCCCTTGCTGGCAGCGGGCTTGAGCCGGCCCAGGCCGTGCTGCGGGCCTGGGAAAACAAGGAGATGTGGCTGCGCAGCAGCGACGGCCGCTTCTACCGGGGTGAATCCGCCGGCGGCAAGGTACAGACCCTCTACGATTTCGACAGCGGCACGAAACTCGGCGACGAGCCCGAATCCGCCCTGCAGCAGCTCAAGCCCAACAGCGGCATCCGCGCGCTGCTGCGCGCCGCGCTGGTGCAGTTCCAGCTGAACGATCCGAACCCCGAGCGCCGCCGCGCCGCGCTTCAGACGATCCAGCGCGACGGCGACGCCAGCCACCTCGAACCCCTGCGCGCCTCGATCGAGACCGAGACCGACCCGGCCATCAAGGCGCTGAAGGAACGCACCGAGGCGCTGCTCTCGATCCGCCACGGCGAGAACGAGGCCCGCCGCGTCGAGGCCATCGAGGCGCTGGCCGGCGACATCGCGCTCGACGTGCGCGCCGCGCTGAACCCTCTGCTGGCGACCAGGCTCAAGGCCGCGCCGGGCGCCGTCCCCGAGGGCGAGAACGTCGCCCGCCAGCTCAAACCCGGCAGCACAGCGCTCAGCCGCGACGATGCCTACAGGCTGCTCGCCGAGAGCGGGCTGGCCAAGCCGCATGTGCCCGCCGCCGACCGGCTGGCAGCCCTTGCCGCCAATATCGCCGATGGCCGCGTCGGCGGCGAACTCGTCGCCCGCCTGACCGACCCCGCCGCGCGCGACCGCGCCTATGCGGCGCTCGCCGCCGAAGGCAAGGCGCCGCCCACCGTCACCGATGCGGAGTTCGACGCCGCACTCGACGGCCATGTCTTCTACGAGGTCTACGCAGAACCCTCGCGCGCCGTGACCACGGCCGCCGTCGCCGCCATGTCGGCGATCAACCGCAACGTCGGGATGATGCAGGCGCTCGACCTCGGGCTCGACGCGCTCTCGCTGGCCTCGATCTTCTTCCTCGCGGCCATCGGCCTCGCCATCACCTTCGGCGTGATGGGCGTCATCAACATGGCCCATGGCGAATTCATCATGATGGGCGCCTATACCGGCTACGTGGTGCAGCAGTTCATCCCGAATTACACCGTCTCGATCCTCGTCGCCCTGCCGCTGGCCTTCGCCGTCACCTTCGCCGCCGGCGTGGCGATGGAGCGGCTGGTGATCCGCTGGCTCTACGACCGCCCGCTGGAAACCCTGCTCGCCACCTTCGGCATCTCGATCGCCCTGCAGCAGATCGCCAAGAACATCTTCGGCACCCAGGCCCGCCCGCTCACCGCGCCGGCCTGGCTTGACGGCGCCTGGGTGCTGAACGACGTGGTCGGCATCAGCTACATCCGCATCGCCATCTTCATCCTCGCTCTGATCTTCCTCGCGCTCTTCCTCTTCATCATGAAGAAGACGCGCCTCGGGCTCGAAACCCGCGCGGTGACCCAGAACGCCCGCATGGCGTCGAGCATGGGCATCAACCCCGACCGGGTGAACATGCTGACCTTCGGCCTCGGCTCCGGCATCGCGGGAATCGCCGGGGTGGCCATCGGCCTCTTCGCCAAGGTCACCTCGGAACTGGGCCAGGATTACATCGTGCAAAGCTTCATGACCGTGGTGGTCGGCGGCGTCGGCAATATCTGGGGCGCACTGGCGGGGGCCACGATGATCGGCTTCTTCCAGAAGGGCGTCGAATGGATGAACCCCTCGAACACCCTCGCCGCGCAGACCTACATGATCATCTTCATCATCATCTTCATCCAGTTCCGGCCACGGGGCATCATCGCCCTCAAGGGCCGCGCGGCAGGAGACTGACCATGGCTTCTCTTCTTCATAAATATCTCCGGGGGGAGACGCCCGGCACGGGCGGGGGGGGGGGGGGGC
>NZ_BNCJ01000002.1:278212-584904 GCF_014656415.1 Seohaeicola zhoushanensis
CCCCCGACCCGGCAGCCAGAGGCGTGGACATGAAACGAGAGAGCTTCTTCGCCCGAAATCCCTCGGTACTGGTCTTCATCGCCATCCTTGCGCTCTTCACCCTTGGCGTGACGCTGGCCTCCGAGGCCTTCGGCGCCGGGCTGATCTCGACCTCCTTCATCAAGACGCTCGGCAAGACGCTCTGCCTCTGCCTGATCGCGGTGGCGATGGACCTGGTTTGGGGCTTCGCCGGCATCCTCAGCCTTGGCCATTTCGCCTTCTTCGGGCTGGGCGGCTACATGGTCGGCATGTGGCTGATGTACGAGCGCACCCGCGACATCGTCGTCGCCTCCATGGCCAATGCCCCGATCCCGCCGACCCCGGCCGAGATCGACGCCGCCATCGGCACTCAGATCTTCGGGGTCGTCGGATCGTCCGAATTCCCGGCGATCTGGTTCTTCTCCGGCAGCCTGGTGATGCAGCTGCTGCTGGTGCTGCTGGTGCCGGGGCTGCTGGCGCTGATCTTCGGCTGGCTCGCCTTCCGCTCGCGCGTGACCGGCGTCTATCTCTCGATCCTGACCCAGGCGATGACCCTGGCCCTCGCGCTCTACCTCTTCCAGAACGACTCCGGCCTGCGCGGCAACAACGGGCTGTCGGGGTTGCAGAACCTGCCCGGCGTCACCGCGTCGCAGGCGGTGGTCTCGGTCTGGTTCCTCTGGGCCTCGGCCCTGGCGCTGGGGCTCGGCTACCTGCTCGCGGCCTGGGTGGTCTCGGGCAAGTTCGGAAGCGTCATCCGCGGCATCCGCGACGACGAGGCGCGGGTGCGCTTCCTCGGCTATTCGGTCGAGGGCTACAAGCTGTTCATCTTCACCCTGACGGCGCTGATCGCCGGCATCGCCGGGGCGCTCTACTACCCGCAGGCGGGCATCATCAACCCCGCCGAGGTCGCGCCCATCGCCTCGATCTACCTCGCCGTCTGGGTCGCCATCGGCGGGCGCGGGCGGCTCTATGGCGCGGTGATCGGCGCGGCCTTCGTCTCGCTGGTCTCGAGCTGGTTCACCGGCGGGCAGGTGCCCTCGGTCAACCTCGGGGTCTACACGATCAACTGGGTCGAATGGTGGCAGGTGATCCTGGGCCTGTCCTTCGTGCTGGTCACGCTCTTCGCGCCCAAGGGCATCGGCGGGCTGTTCGACCTGGCGCAGGGCCGGCTGGTGCCCAACCGGCACGGTGCCGACTACGGCCCCGACCAGGGCGCGCTGATGGAGCGGGAGGGCCGCGAATGAGCACGCTGCTCGAAGTCTCCGGCGTCTCCGTCACCTTCGACGGCTACCGCGCCATCCGCAACCTGTCGTTCAACATCGGCCCGGCCGAGATGCGCGCGATCATCGGCCCGAACGGCGCCGGCAAGACCACCTTCATGGACATCGTCACCGGCAAGACAAGGCCAGACGAGGGCCGCGTGCTCTGGGGCGAGAAATCCATCTCGCTCACCCGGATGAGCGAGGCGAAGATCGCCCAGATCGGCATCGGCCGGAAGTTCCAGCGCCCCACGGTCTTCGAGGACCAGAGCGTCTTCGACAACCTGCTGCTCTCGCTCAAGAACAAGCGCGGGCCCTTCTCGGTGCTGTTCTACCGCAAGACGCCCTCCGATACCGAGCGGGTGCACGCCCTGGCCGAGGAGATCGGGCTGGCCGACCAGCTGCCGCGCAAGTCGGGCGAGCTGAGCCACGGCCAGAAGCAATGGCTCGAGATCGGGATGCTGCTGGCGCAGGAGCCGCAGCTGCTGCTGGTCGACGAACCGGCGGCGGGCATGACGCCCGAAGAGCGCGAACATACGACCTCGTTGCTGGTGCAGGCCGCCAAGACCCGCGCGGTGGTGGTGGTCGAGCACGACATGGAATTCGTGCGCCGGCTCGACTGCCGGGTGACGGTGCTGCACGAGGGCTCGGTGCTGGCCGAGGGCAGCCTCGACCACGTCACCGCCAACCAGCAGGTCATCGACGTGTATCTGGGGAGGTGAGGGACATGAGCGCAACCCAACCCATATCTCCTCTTGCCCGGCGGCACGCCGGGCAGCGCCTGCCTGCCCCCCGGCAGGCGCTTTCGACCTCTCCGCCTGTGGCCACGCTGGTCTGGTGCGCGCGCGCCCGCCGCTTTGACCGTCACGCCAAAGCGCCTACCCAGGCAGGCGCTGCCCGGCGCGCCGCCTCCGTTTCGGGAGACCCCTCATGCTGAAGGTCGACAACCTCTGCCTGCACTACGGCGGCAGCCAGATCCTCTACGACATCTCGATGACCGCCGATTACGGCAAGGTCACCTGCGTCATGGGCACCAACGGCGTCGGCAAGACCTCGCTCCTGAAGGCGCTCTCGGGCACGCACCAGCGCACCAGCGGCGAGATCAGCTTCGACGGCAAGGCCATCGGCAAGCTACCCTCCCACGCGCTGGCGCGCATGGGGGTGGGCTATGTCCCGCAGGGCCGGATGATCTTCCCGCTGCTGACCGTGCGCGAGAACATGGAAACCGCCTATGCCTGCCTGCCGCGCTCCGAACACGTCATCCCCGACGAGATCTACGAGCTCTTCCCGATCCTGAAGGAATTCCTCCACCGCCGCGGAGGTGACCTCTCGGGCGGGCAACAGCAGCAGCTTGCCATCGCCCGCGCCCTGCTGACCAAGCCCAAGCTCCTCCTGCTGGACGAGCCGACCGAGGGCATCCAGCCCAACATCATCCAGCAGATCGGTGAGGTGATCCGCTATCTGCGCGACAAGGGCGACATGGCGATCATCCTGGTCGAGCAGTATTTCGACTTCGCCCACCGCATCGCCGACAGCTTCGTCGTGCTGAAACGCGGCGCGGTCACCCAGCGCGGCACCCATGACGACCTCAGCCGCGAACAGCTTCTGGCGGCGATCTCGGTCTAGCCCTTCGCCGCCACGGCCTGCACCTTGACCTTGCCGCGAAAGGGCAGTCTCGCCGCCTGGCAGATTCTGCGTGCCGCACGCCTGCCTTCGACGCTTCAGGAGCTGGATAGCTGCGAGCCCCCTGATCGGGATGTTCCGTCATACCGTGCGCTGTCGCGTCCGAGAAGCCGCCCCAAGGACGAGCGCGAGCAGCAGCAGGGCGGCGGCGGTGCCGAAGGTTGCCCCAAGCCCGGTGGCCATCGCCTCGGGCGTCGGGCCCGAAGCGGCGGCGAACACCGCGCCCAGAACCGCCGCGCCGGTGATGAAGCCGAGGTTGCGCGAGAGGTTCAGCAGGCCCGAGACGAGGCCCTTCCGGGCGGGGTCGACCTCGGCCATCACGGCGGTGCTGTTCGCGGCGAAGAACAGCTGGAACCCCGGCGTCAGCATCATCAGCGCAAGGATATAGCCGGGGGTTCCCAGCAGCGGCGGCAGGCTGGCGAGCGCGATGGTGCCGCCAAGGCTCACCAGCAGGCCCAGCCGCAGCGTCAGGGCGGGGCCGAGCCGGTCGGTCACGCGCCCCGCCGGAATGCCGCTGAGCGCAGCGGTGGCCGGGCCGACGGCCATCACCAGGCCCATCGTCGCCGCGCCGAGGCCGAGCCCCGTGGTCAGGTAGAACGGCCCCACCACCAGCGTCGACATCATCACCGTGGCGACCAGCGTGCTCATGGCGAGGGCGGCGGCGAGACCCGGCTCGCGCAGCAGCGCGGGCGGCAGCAGCGGCGCGGCGGCGTGCGTCTCGATCCAGAGGAAGGCGACAAGGCCCAGGGCAGCGGGCAACAGCAGCCAGGGCGCACCCAGCGTGGTGGCCAGCGCATAGGCGGCCAGCGTCAGCCCGAGGGCAAGCGTGCCGGGCAGGTCGAGCCCGCCACTCCGGCTGGCGGTTTCGCGCGGCAGGCGCAGGGCGAGCGCGAAGGCCAGCACGCCAAGCGGCACCAGCACCAGGAAGACCGCGCGCCAGCCGAACTCGGCCAGGACCAGCCCGCCCGCCGATGGCCCCAGCGCGGTGCCGAAGGCCGAGACCGAGCCGAGCAGCCCCATCGCACGGCCGGTGCGCTCGGGCGCCACGATGTCGGGCACGAAGGAGAGCGGCAGCGCCATCAGCACGGCGGCCCCGACACCCTGCGCCGCGCGGGCGGCGATCAGCGCGCCAAAGCCGGGGGCCAGCGCCGCCGCCAGCGAGGCGACGGCGAAGAGCGCGATGCCGGCCAGCAGCACCTCGCGGCGGCCGAGCACGTCGCCCAGCCGGCCGGCCAGCACGCTCGCCACCGTGGTGGCCAGCAGATAGGCGAGCACCACCCATTGCGCACCCGCCATCGGCACCGCGAAATCGGCGGCGAAGGCGGGCAGGGCGACGGCGGCGATGGAGACGCCCAGCGATGCGGAAAGCACGCAGAGCGCGAGGGAGAAAAGGGCGATCATGGCAGGAAACCTCTTGGCAGGAACGAGTCGCGCCGGCAGGCTACGAATTCAAGTCAACTTGAGGTCAAGCATGAAGGTGATGGATATCGGAGAGGTCGCCTCGGCCTCGGGCGTGCCGCCATCGACGCTGCGCTACTACGACGAGATCGGGCTGGTGCCCTCGATCGGGAGGAAGGGGCTGCGGCGGCAGTACGGGCCGGATGCGCTCTTGCAGCTCACGCTGATTTCGCTGGGGAAAATGGCCGGATTCTCGCTCGACGAGATCTCCGGCATGTTCGGCAGGAACGGTGCCGCGGATCTGCCGCGCGCGGCCCTGCACGAGCGCGCCGAGGCGCTGGACCGCCAGGTCCGCGACCTCGCCGCGCTGCGCGACATGGTGCGCCATGTCGCCGACTGTCCCGCGCCCTCGCACCTGGAATGCCCGCGTTTCCGCAAGCTGGTGCGAATCGCGGGGCGGGGGGTCAGTTCCCCTCGCTCATCTTCTTGATGTATTGCACCCCGCTCACGCCCAGCGGCACGGTGGCAAACGGCCCGCCGTGGCACATCTGCGCCTTGTCCAGCGGGTCGGCCTTGGGCGTCTTCGCCAGGATCGCCTCGGCGAATTCCTCGGCGTTGTCCTTCGGGCGGTAGCCGAGGAAGGCGGCGGCCGAGTTGTCGACGGGCGAGCGGTCGTTGTTCGACACGCCGTAGATCACGGTGAAGCCGACCACCGGCGTGTCGACCGAGCGTTGCACCAGCTGCACGCAGTCGTCATAGCTCAGATACGACCCCAGCGCGCGCGCGTTGGCCACCGACCCCGGCGCGGAATAGATTCGCAGGCAGACCGCCTCGATCCCGTATTTGTCCCAATACATCCGGCCCATGTCCTCGGCGAAGCATTTGGAGAGGCCATAGAACGAGTCCGGGCGGTGCGGCATGTCGCCGGTGATGCGGGTGGTCTTGGGATACATCCCCATCGCGTGGATCGACGAGGCATAGACGATCCGTCGCACGCCATGCTTGTGGGCGGCGTTCCAGACATTGTAGGCACCCATGAAGTTCGAATGCATGATCTGCTCGAAGGGCGCCTCGTCGGCGATGGCGCCGAAGTGGACGACCATCTCGGCCCCTTCGATCAGCGCCATCATCTCCTCGGCATTGCCGACATCGGCCTTCACGTAGGTCTCGTTGTCGGCCACCCCGTCCAGCGCCGCGGCGAGGTCGGTGGAGACCAGCGTTTCGCACATGGCGGCCAGCGGCGCGCGCAGGCGCGAGCCCAATGCGCCGGCGGCGCCTGTCAGAACGATCTTCTTCAGCATGTCGGGTCTCCCGTTATCTCAGATAATGGCTTTTTCAAGCAGCAGGCGGTTTTCCGCAATCCGCTCGAAGGCGAAGGGCGTCAGGTCCAGCGTGCGGTATTCGCCGAAGACCAGCATCTCGGCCATGCCGCGCCCGATGGCGGGCGATTGCTGCAACCCGTGCCCCGAGAAACCGTTGACGAAGTGGAAGTTCGTCACGACCGGATGCGGCCCCACAATCGCGTTCTGGTCCAGCGTGTTATAGGCGTAATGCCCGGCCCAGCTGTTCACCACCTTCACCGCCTCGAACTGTGGCACGCGGGTGGCGACGGCGGGCCAGATCTTCTCTTCCCAGATCGAATGATCCATGTCGAAATCGGTGTAATCGACCGCGTGGTCGTCATCCGGCGGGCATCCGCACATGTAATAGCGCCCGTCGCTGCGCATATGCACGCCCGAGGGGTCGATGGTCAGCGGCAGCGCCCGGTCGAGCGGCTTCTCGGCGTCGAAGATGAAGGTGAAGCGCTTCCGCGGCTCCACCGGAATCTCGATGCCCGCCATCCGCGCCGTCAGCACCGCCCGCGGGCCCGAGGCATTGACCACCTGGCCGCAGGCCACCGTCTCGCCCGACTTCAGCGTGACCGATTCCACCCGCGTGCCGGCGGCGTTCAGCGTCATCGCCACCGCCTCGTTGTGGATATACTCCACCCCCCGCTCGCGGCCCACGCGCTTGAACCAGTCGAAGATCGTCGCGCCGTCGAAATAGCCCTCGTTGACCAGGTTGTGGTTGCCGCCCAGGATGCCGTCGAGGTTGTAGAAGGGATAGGCCTCGGCGATCTCGTCGACCGACCAGAACCGGGTCGCCGCCCCGCATGCCGCCTGCACCGCCTGCGCCGCCTTCAGCGCCTCGGCGAAGGCCGGCGTATCGGCCAGGTAGAGATAGCCGAAGCTTTGCAGCACGATCGGCGGCACCCGCTCGTCGCCGCCCATGAACTGCTTGAAGTTATGGATGAACTCGGCCCCGAACCGGCTGATCTCCACGTTGATCGCCTGGCTGTATTGCTGGCGGATGCTCGAATTGGTGTGCGAGGTCGAGGCGAAATTATAGGCCGGGTCGCGCTCGATCACCAGGATGCGGCCCTTGAAGTCGGGCATTCCCGACAGCCACCACGAGACCGAGGCGCCATACATGGCGCCTCCGACGATCACCACGTCATAGGCCGCGTGTTTCGGTGTCGCGGCCCAGCCCTTTGCGCTCAAATCGTCTCTCCCCGTTCGGTTGCCGCCATCACGGCGTCGATCCTGTCCTGGCTCATTCCGTAGATCTCCCGCGCCGCCTCGGCCGAGATGTACCCGCGCGCGAGGTCGCGGCGCACGGCTTCCGGATCGCGGTCGCTTGCGGCACCGTAGCCGGCGCCCCCGGGGAAGGCGAGCAGGACGCGGGTGCCGGCAGGCACGAACTGCTTGCCCTTGCCCTTCATTTGGGCGCCGTCCGCACGGGCGATGGTGGTCGGCGCGCCATTGCCGCCGCCGTTGCGCCCGCGCGCCGGGTGGTTCACCCGGTCGAACATCGCCTGGAAGTCGAACTCATAGCCCTCGGTCGCGCCCACTTCCATGTATTGTCCAAGGCCGCCGCGATAGGCCCCGGCGCCGCCCGAGTCGGGCCGCAGCTCCTTGCGCCAGATCAGGATCGGCCCGGTCTGCTCGGTCGCCTCGACCGGCATGGTCATCACACCCGAGGGGAAGGCGGTGGCGCTCATCCCATCCATCGCGGGCCGCGCCCCGGACCCGCCCGAGTTGAAGGTCAGCACCTCGGCGCGCGGCGCATCCTTCGGCAGCCCGCCATCGGCGGCAGGCCGCAGCGAGACCTGGAAGTTGCAGAGGCACCCGGCACCCTCGGCCGGCACCGTGGCGGGCAGCAGCTTGTCGAGCGCATCATAGACCGTGTCCGGGATCATGTGCCCGATGATATGGCGCAGCGCCACCGGCGCGGGATGGGGCGCGTTGACGATGCTATGCTCGGGCGCGGTGATCTCGAAAGGCGCCAGCGAGGCCGCGTTGTTCGGAATCTCCGGCGCGATCGCGCATTTCAACGCATAGCAGGCATAGGCCTTGGTATAGACCAGCGGAACGTTGATGCCCTTGGCATCCACCCCGCTGGTCCCGGCGAAATCGCAGGTAATCCGGTCCTGCTCGATGGCAACCTTGACCTTCAGGTGGATCTCCCGGTCATAGCCGTCGATCGACATGCTCCCCGAGGCGCTCGCGCGGGGCAGGGCGTTGATCCGCTCCAGCGTCGCGCGCAGCGAATTGTCGAGGATGAATCCGGCAATCTCTTCCAGATCCACCAGCTTGAACTCCCGCATCATGTCGATCAGGCGGCGATGCCCGGTCTCGTTGCAGGCGGCCAGCGCATAGATGTCGCCGATCAGCTGGTCGGGCTGGCGCACGTTGCCCCGCACGATCTGCACCAGCGTGCGGTCCACCTCGCCCCGCTCGGCGAACTTCATGATCGGCAGGTAGATGCCTTCCTCATAGACCGAATGCGCATCCGCCCCGAACCCGCGCCCGCCGACGTCGACGACATGCGCGGTGCAGGCAAAGAAGCCGACCAGCTGCCCGTCGAGGAAGGAGGGCGTCACCACCGTGATGTCATGCAGGTGGCCGGTCCCCTCCCAGGGATCGTTGGTCAGGTAGACGTCGCCTTCGAACATGTTCTGCCGCCCGATCCGGCGGATGAAATGCGCCACCGCGTCGGCCATGGCGTTGACGTGGCCCGGCGTGCCGGTGACGGCCTGGGCCAGCATCCGGCCCTTGGCGTCATAGACCCCTGCGGACA
This sequence comes from Seohaeicola zhoushanensis, assembly GCF_014656415.1. Classification (GTDB taxonomy): domain Bacteria; phylum Pseudomonadota; class Alphaproteobacteria; order Rhodobacterales; family Rhodobacteraceae; genus Seohaeicola_A; species Seohaeicola_A zhoushanensis. The sequence continues at coordinate 286,690 of NZ_BNCJ01000002.1, forward strand.
GGTCGCCCGCCTCGCGCACCGAGGTCGAAAAGGCGGTGCGCACCAGCGCCTGCGCCTGTTCCTCGACGATGGAGATCAGGCGGTTCCACATCACCTGGTGCGAGACGGCCTTGCTGACGGAACTCATCGGCTTACTCCTTGGGGCTCAGGTCGATGCAGCCATCGGGCTGCCGGACGGCGCGGCGCGACGAGGGCACGATCACCGTCGTCTCGTTCTCGGTAATGGCGGCGGGGCCGTTCACGCCTGCGCCGCTCTCCAGGCTGGCGCGGGCGATGATGCCCGCCTCCACCCGCTGCCCGATGGCCGGGTCCAGGATCGCGCGCACCTCCGGTGCCTCCACCGTCCGCCCGCGCGTCACCGCCTCGACCGGCGTCGCCGGCTGCGACGGCGTGGTGGCATTGACCGACCAGACGGCAATCTCGACATCCAGCCCCTCGACCGTGCGGCCGAACAGCTGGGTGTATTCCGTCTCGAACAGCGCCAGGAACCGCTCGGCGCTGGGCCTTGCCGCATCCTCGCGCGTCAGCGGCACCGGGATCTCCCAACCCTGCCCGCGATAGCGCATGTAGACCTTGTAATCGCATTCGATGGGCGAGGTCGCATCGCAGGTCCGCACGAACCGCGTCGCCTCTCCCTCCAGATCACCCAGCAGCGCGCTGACCTTGCCCGGCTCGAAATCCGACAGCCGGGTATAGACGCTCCGGTTCGCCTCGAAACTGAACGGCGCCCGCAGGAAGCCGATGGCGCTGCCCACACCCGCCCCCGGCGGCACCAGGCAACGCGCCACCCCCAGCTTCTCGCAAAGCCGCCCGGCGTGCAGCGGCGCCGCGCCACCAAAGGCGATCATCGTGTATTCGCTCAGATCCTCGCCGTTCTCCACCGCATGGACCCGCGCCGCATTGGCCATGTTCTCGTCGACCACTTCCGACAGTCCGAAGGCCGCCGCCTCGGCGTCCATCTCCAGCACCCCGCCGATGGCCGCATCCAGCGCCGCCGCCGACTGCTCGGGATACAGCGGGATCGACCCGCCCGCGAAATTCGCCGGATCCAGCCGGCCCAGCGTCAGGTCCGCATCCGTCACCGCCGGCCGTTCCCCGCCGCGCCCATAGCACGCCGGCCCCGGCTCCGACCCCGCCGATTCCGGCCCCACCCGGATCTGCCGCATCGCGTCCACATGGGCGAGCGACCCGCCCCCGGCGCCGATCTCCACCATGTCGATGACGGGTATCGAGATCGGCATACCCGACCCCTTCTTGAACCGGTAGGACCGCGCCACCTCGAACACCCGCGCCGTCTTGGGCGCCAGGTTGCGGATCAGGCAGATCTTCGCCGTGGTGCCGCCCATGTCGAAGCTCAGCACCTTGTTCAGCCCGTACCGCGCCGCGATATGCGCGGCAAAGACCGCGCCGCCCGCCGGCCCGGATTCCACCAGCCGCACCGGAAACTCCGCCGCGCTCTCGATCGAGATGATCCCGCCGCCCGAATGCATCAGGAAGACCGGGCAATTCACACCCTCGGCCCGCAGCCGCGCCTCCAGCCGCCCGAGATAGCTCTTCATCAGCGGCTTGATATAGGCGTTGGCAATCGTCGTGTTGAACCGCTCGTATTCCCGCATCTGCGGGCTGACCTCGGACGAGAGCGAGATCATCGCCTCGGGCAGCCGCTCGGCCAGCACCTCGCGCACCATCCGCTCATGGGCATCGTTCTGGTAGGAATGCAGCAGCCCCACCGCGACCGAGGTGAAGCCCGCCAGCTTCAACCGATCCGCCAGCGCCTCGATCTCCGACCGCTCCAGCGGGATCAGCACATTGCCCTGCGCATCCATCCGCTCGCGCAGCGTATAGCGGAACTGGCGCGGCAGCAGCGGCTCGGGCAGGGTCAGGTTCAGGTCATACTGCTCGAACCGGCTCTCGGTGCGCATCTCGATGACGTCGCGGAAGCCCTCGGTGGTGATCAGCGCCGTCTTCGCCCCGCGCCGCTCGATCAGCGCATTGGTGGCGAGCGTCGTGCCATGGATGATCTGCCCGATCTCGCCGGGGCCGATCCCGGCCTGCCCGCAGACCCGGTGAATGCCCTCGACGATGGCATCCTCGGGGGCGGCATAAGTCGTCAGCACCTTGGTCGAAAAGGCCCGCGCGCCGATCTCGAGCACCACATCGGTAAAGGTGCCGCCGATATCGATTCCCATGCGGATCGTCTGTGCCATGTCTCTGTCCCTGCTGGAGTCGCGGCTCAGCCTAGGACCGGCAGATAATCAGGGCAAATTATTTGATTTTTTGGATTGGATAAAGAAATTCTATCCTCCGACGCGCCCCGCCCCCTGGCTTCTCTTCTTCAACAAATACCTCCGGGGGAGCCGCCGAAGGCGGCGGGGGCAGCGCCCCCAATCAACGCCGGCCAGCGGGCGTTGACCTCAGACCGCCTCGAGATAGGTCAGCCAGTGCTGTTCCGGCGCCACCTCGGCAAAGCGGCGGATCTCCTGCCGCTTGGTCATCACCATCAGGTCGACCAGCTCGGGCGGCAGGATCCGCCGCATCATCGGGTCGTGCTCGAAAAGATCGACCGCCGCCTCCCAGCTCGCGGCCAGCCGTGGCACGCCGGTGATCTCGTAGGCATTGCCGGTGATCGGGGCCGAGGGCTCCATCGCGTCCTCGATCCCCGCCAGCGCCGCGCCCAGGATCACCGCCATGGCGAGATAGGGGTTCACGTCGCCCCCGGCGACCCGGTGCTCGATCCGCCGCGCCGCGGGCGAGCCGCCGGGAATGCGGATCGCCGCGGTGCGGTTCTCATAGGCCCAGACCGCGCTCACCGGCGCATGGGCCCCCGGCACCAGCCGGTCGTAGGAATTGCCGTTCGGCGCGAAGATCAGCGTGCTCGCCGGCATCGCCGCCAGGCAGCCCGCCACCGCGTGGCGCAACAGGTCGGTGCCCTCGGGCCCGCCGTTGTCGAAGATGTTGCGCCCGTTGCGGTCGATCACCGAGAAATGCAGGTGCATCCCGTTGCCGCTGTCGTCCGGATAGGGCTTGGCCATGAAGGTCGCCGCGAACCCCTGCTTGCGCGCCAGCCCGCGCACCAGCGTCTTGAACAGCCAGGCGTCATCGGCTGCCAGCATTGCCTCCTGGTGGCTCAGGTTCACCTCGAACTGGCCGATCCCGCTTTCCGAGATCACCGTGTCCGCCGGGATGTCCATCTCCTGGCAGGCCTGGTAGAGTGCGGTGAAATAGTTGTCGAAGGCGTCGAGCTGGCGCAGCGAGAGGATGGCGCTCGATTGCAGCGGCCGCCCGGTGATCGGGTTGATCGGCGCCAGCGGCGCGCCGTTGCGGTCGTCGATCAGGGTGAATTCCATCTCGGTCGCCGCGATCACCGTCCAGCCCCGCGCCGAATAGCGGTCGATCACCGCCTGCAGCGCATGGCGCGGGTCGCCGGCAAAGGGGATGCCCTTGTCGGTATACATCGACATCGGCACCAGCGCCGAGGGCACGTCGAGCCAGGGCATCGGCACCGGCCCGCGTGGCGTCGGGCGCAGCACCCCGTCGGCATCGCCGCTGTCGAAGACCAGAGGGCTGCCGACGATGTCATCGCCCCAGAGATCGACGTTCAGCACCGAAAGCGGCATCCGGACAATGTCCTGGTCCAACCGCTTGGCATAGGCCGAGGGCACGCGCTTGCCCCGCATCTGGCCGTTCAGGTCGCTGGCGGCCACCCGGAAGGTGGCGAATTGTCTTAGGTCCATGTTCCCTCGGAAGTGGTTTCCATGCGCGTTCCCGAAGCCTAGCCAAGCCGTTCCGGGCTGTCACCGATAATTTGATCAAATCCTGCGTGCCGTCCCGTCGCAAACCGCGCTTCGACCAAAGTTGCGCCATCGCGCCACCGCATTTTCGCCATCTTCCGGCGGATCATGGCGATTTGGTGTTCCCGCCTGGCCGGCCCGGCAACCGGGTCCGCTTGCGGGGGAAACGCCTCGAAGGCGCCGGCAGAGCGCCGCCAGGACCTCTCGGGCAGGGACCGCGACTGGCACAGGATATGGCGATGAACTCGATTGCGAAGACATTCGAACCCGGCCCGGCCGTCACCGGGGCCGAAACCGCAACCGACCCCGAGATGGTCGCGATGATCCGCCGGGTGACCGGCACCACCGAAGGGGCGGAAGAGGCGCCACCCAACGGCTGGGACCGGCTGAAACAGGTGACCCGCTCGGCCGCCGCGCCGCGCAGGCCGCATCGCGACGCGGCGCGCAACCGGAAACGCACCCGCGCGCTGGCCATCACCATCGCCGTCTTCGCGGTGGTGCCGCTGCATCTGCTGGCGATCCTCGCGCTGCTCGTCCTGCTCGCCTGCGCGGGTCTTGCCTGGGGGCTCGGCCACGACCGCATTCGCCGCATGGTGCTTGCGCGCTTCCACGCGATCCAGGCCGCCGACCCGGCCCGCGCCGAGGCGCTGCGCCTGCGCGCGGCCGGCCTCTCGCGCCGTCTCGACCATATGCTCGGCTATCTGCCCGACCGCTGGACCCGTGGCCTCTACCTGCCCGATTTCGAACCCGAGGAGGCCCCGGAAGCGTTTTCCGCCGACCCCTTCGACCGGCTCGAACGCGGGGCCTAGCGGATCAGCTTCGGCCGATACTTGATCTTCGCGCGCCGCTCGGCCGGCAGGTGCCGGTTCAGGTGGCGGTTCACCAGCCCGAAGCCCCCGACGATCACCAGCGTGAACAGGATGAAATACATCGCCAGGATCGGGTAGGGGATGAAGGGGTTATAGGTCTTGTCGGCGAAGTAATTGGCGTAATAGAGCGCGTCGCCCCGCTGCTGCCAGGCCGGGAAGGCCGAGAAGAACACCAGCGTCGTGGCGTGGAACAGGAAGATCGCCTCGTTGGTATAGGCCGGCCAGGCCAGCCGCAGCATGGTCGGCCAGACGATCCGCCGGAACCGCGGCCAGCCCGACATGCCATAGGCGTCCGCCGCCTCGACATCGCCCTTCGGGATCGACCGCAGCGCGCCGTAGAAGATCTCGCCGCTATAGGCCGAGGTGTTCAGGAACAGCACGATCAGCGCGCCCAGCCAGGCGGCCGTGAAGGCGTCGAAGAAGGCATATTGCCCCTTCAGCCCGAGGAAGAAGAAGTAGGCAAAGAAGAACTGGATGAACAGCGGCGAGCCACGGAAGACGAAGATGAACCACTCCGCCGGCTTGCGCGCCCAGGGATTGGCCGCCCCCTTCGCCACCGCCAGCGCCGTGGCCAGGAAGAAGCCGGAAGCCAGCGCCATCAACGCGAAATAGATGTTCCAGATCATCCCCGAACCGATCAGCACGAAGTGATCGCAGAGGGTGAAGTCGCTCCTCGGCAGCAGCCGCTCCCCGATCCCGATCGAGCGCAGCGCATAGGCCTGGAAGGTCTCGAAACAGGTCACCGGCGCCTCCGCAAGAGGCGCCGCGTGCGCGAAAGCGGGCGCAAGGCGCCTGCGTGCGGCACCCGCTCGAGGTCGCAGCCGGGCTGCAAGGGCGAAAAACGTCCGATCCGCATCACGCCGCCTTCCTCTGGGCTTCGCCGCCGGTGGTCGCCTGCCCGTGGGTCAACCGCTTCATCAGCCGTTCCAGCACCACCTCCGACACCCGGGTGAAGCCGAGGTAGAAGACCAGCAGGAAAAGGAAATACCACATCCGCCAGTCGCCATGCGGATAGTCGGTGAACTGCGCCGTCTTGGTGCCCCCGAGCGAGCGCGCCCAGTAGACGATATCGTCGATTCCCAGCAGGAACAGCAACGGCGTCGCCTTGATCAGCACCATCCAGGTGTTCGACAGGCCGGGCAGGGCATAGACCCACATCTGCGGCACCAGCACCCGCCAGAAGGTCTGGCGATGGCTCATGCCATAGGCCTCGGCGGTCTCCAGCTGCGCCCGCGGCACCGCACGCATCCCGCCGTAGAGCACATTGGCCGCGAAGGCCCCGAAGACGATGGCGAAAGTCACCACCGCCAGGAAGAAGCCATAGGTCTCATGCACCCATTCCGGGCTCGTCCCCAGCGGCAGCTTGGCCGCCGGGCAGACGATGAAATCGTTGCCCTGCCGCACCGGCCCGGTCCAGTCGGGGCACTTGATCCGGTGGCGGACATATTCGAACAGCTGGTCCAGCGCGATCACGAAGAACAGGAAGAAGGCGATGTCCGGCACGCCGCGCACGATGGCGATATAGCCCCGGCCCAGCCAGGACAGCGGCAGGATATGCGACCGCGCGGCCATGGCGCCCAGAAAGCCGAAGGCCAGCGCCACCGGCGCGGTGACGGCAAGCAGGCCCAGCACCTTCAGGAAGGCGAGATAAAAGGAGAGATGGACACCCGTCGTCAGGTAGCAGCTGAGCCAGGCCAGCTGCCCAAGCGTGTCCGGATCGGTGCAATAGGAGAACATCCGCCCTTACGCGAAACGGGGCCGGACGGCTTGCGCCCGGCCCCTGGGGCTCAGTAGGTGGCCACTTCGTCGCCGAACCACTTCTTCAGAAGCGTGTTCAGCGTGCCGTCGGCCTTCATCGAGGTGATGGCCGCGTCGAACTTGCCCAGCAGCTCGGCGTCGCTCTGGCGCAGGCCCATGCCGACACCGCCGCCCAGCGGCACGCGGTCGCCCACGAAGACCAGCTCGCCGTTGCTCTCGGCCACGATCGGGGCAAGGTAGTCATAATCGGCAAATACCGCGTCGGCCTCGCCGTTGCGCACGGCGGCGATGGTCTCTTCCGGGGTCGCGAATTCCACCAGCGTCGCGCCGCTCTCGGCGACATGGCCGGCCTGGATCGTCGCGGTCTGCGCCGAGATCACGCCGCCCTTCAGGTCGACGCTGTCCGAGGCCGCCACATAGGCGGATTCGGTCGGCGGATAGTAATCCTGGGTGAAGGAGATCACCTTCTTGCGCTCGTCGGTGATGCTCATGCCGGCGATGATGGTGTCATAGTTGCCGCTGACCAGGTTCGGGATGATCGAATCCCAGTCGTTCTTCACCCATTCGCAGGTCAGCTCGGCGCGCTTGCACAGCTCGTCGCCCATCTCGCGCTCGAAGCCGTCGATCTCGCCCTTGTCGTTGATGAAGTTGTACGGAGGATAGGCGCCCTCGGTGCCCATGCGGATGGTCTTGCCTTCCGCGAAGGCCATGCCCGCGGCCACGGCGAGCGCGACGGTGCTGATGATCAGTTTCTTCATGGGTAACTCCCTAGGTTTTTTATGGTTCACGCGGCGCGGGTCGCGGAAAGGAAACCGCGCAGACGTTCCGATTTCGGGGCGCCGAACACCGCGTCCGGCGCGCCCTGTTCCTCGATCAGGCCCTGATGCAGGAAGACCACGTGGTCCGATACATCGGCGGCCAGTTTCATGTCATGGGTGACGATCAGCATCGTCCGCCCCTCGTTGGCCAGATCCTTGATGACCTTGACCACCTCCTGTTCCAGTTCCGGGTCCAGCGCGCTGGTCGGTTCGTCGAAAAGCAGCGCCTGCGGCTCCATGCAGAGCGCCCGCGCGATGGCGGCCCGCTGCTGCTGCCCGCCCGAGAGCTGCGCCGGCCAGGCGTCGCACTTGTCGCCGATGCCGACCTTGGCAAGGTAACGCCGCGCGGACTGCTCGACCTCGCCCCTGTCGCGGCCCAGCACCGTCACCGGCGCTTCCATCACGTTCTGCAGGATGGTCATATGGGCCCAGAGGTTGAACTGCTGGAATACCATCGACAGGTTGGTGCGGATCCGCAGCACCTGCTTGGCATCGGCCGGCCGCCGGGCCATCCCCGAGCCCTTCCACAGCACCGGCTCGCCCTTGAACAGGATCTCGCCCTGCTGGCTGTCCTCCAGCAGGTTGGCGCAGCGCAGCAGCGTCGACTTGCCCGACCCCGAAGAGCCGATCAACGAGACCACGTGGCCGGCGGGGGCGGTGATGTCGACACCCCTCAGAACCTCGAGCTCGCCATAGCTCTTGTGCAGGTTCCGGATCTCTATGACGGGCGTTGTGTCTGGCACGGCTTGTCCGCGTGTTGGCGCTCACTAGTTGGCTAATAGGGCGGAATTCCGGCCATATTGCAATCGCCAATACGACCCCGAAGGCGCACAAACCGGCCGCTTGACGACAGGGAATGCGCATTCTGCCGCCTTTTCGGGCCTTGTTGCCGGCCCGTCTGCGCCCCGTCGTTGCTCCGTCCGTGCCTCGTCCTTGCCCTGTCCGGGCCGGTCTGGACAAGCGCCCGCGCCCGCGGCATTACCCCCCGAAGCACCGGAGACAAGCTGCATGGACATCAAGGCCCTCAGCGAGAACATCCTCGCCGGCGACCGCCGCGCGCTGGCCCGCGCGATCACCCTGGTGGAAAGCGGCCGCGCCGATCACCGCGCCGCCGCGACCGAGCTTCTCGCGCTGCTGGCGCGCTCGGGGCGCGAGGCGCTGCGCATCGGTCTCTCGGGTACGCCGGGCGTCGGCAAGTCCACCTTCATCGAATCCTTCGGCTTGATGCTGACGGGGCAGGGGCTGCGCGTCGCCGTGCTGGCGGTCGACCCCTCCAGCGCCCGTTCTGGCGGCTCGATCCTGGGCGACAAGACCCGGATGGAGCACCTCGCCCGCGACCCCAACGCCTTCATCCGCCCCTCGCCCAGCCAGACCCACCTCGGCGGCGTCGCCCGCCGCACCCGCGAGGCAGTGGCGCTCTGCGAGGCCGCCGGCTACGACGTGGTGCTGATCGAGACGGTGGGGGTTGGCCAGTCCGAGACCGTGGTGGCCGAGATGTCGGACCTCTTCCTGCTGCTGCTCGCGCCTGCGGGCGGCGACGAACTGCAGGGCGTCAAGCGCGGCATCATGGAGATGGCCGACCTGATCCTGGTCAACAAGGCCGACGGCGACCTGAAGGCCACGGCCACCCGCACCTGCGCCGATTACGCCGGCGCGCTGCGGCTGCTGCGTAAGCGGGTGCAGGATCCGCCGGGCTTTCCCAAGGCGATGACCGTCTCGGCGGTGGAACAGACCGGCCTGGAATCGGCCTGGGCCGAGATGCGCGCCCTGGCCGACTGGCGCCGCGAACACGGCCACTGGGCCAACCGCCGCGCCGAACAGGCGCAAAGCTGGTTCGTCCAGGAGGTGCGCCAGGCGCTGCTCGCCCGGCTCGAAACGCCACAGGCGCGCGCGCTGATGACCAGCTTCGGCGCTCAGGTGGCCGAAGGCGCGCTCGGCCCGGTGGCGGCGGCGCAACAGGTGCTCGACGCGCTGCCCGAAAGGTGAGGGGTAGGGCGGGGTTTACCCCGCCACCCGCACGGGGCTGAACCGGGGTCAAACTGGTGTCCCGGATTCACTCCCCGGAAATGTCGTTTGATTCCAGTGGCCTGACCCCCCGTCCTAGCTGGGACACCGGAAACGGGTCTAGTCTTCGTGCCCCGGCACATGCCCCGAGGGGGCCTTGTAGGGCCGGGTCACATCCTTCAGCGTGACCTCCAGCGCCTCGACCTCCAGCCGGATCGCCCCGTCGCCCGCCAGCGTCAGCAGCACCTGCCCGGCCTCGTCCTCACCCGGCTCGAAACTCACCGAGAGCAGCGAAAGCACCAGCCCGCGGTCCTTGCGGTCGATGCCCTGGCTCGCCACCCGGATCACGTTGTCGACCACCAGCAGCGCCCGCACCCGCTCGGGCCCGTGCCGCTCGCGGCCGCCATCTTCCCAGCGAAACCGGTTGACCAGCAGCGCCAGCCGCCGCGCGGCCGGCTGCCACGAGATCTCGGTGATCGGCAGCACCGCGTCCTGCACCAGCGCCGAGATCACGCCCAGGTCGTCGGCATCCATCGCGCCGAGGTTCAGCGGGCGCTCGGCGCCCTCTTCAAAGCTCGCATCGCCGCTCAACTGCCGTGTACCCTCTCGATCTTGGCGCCCACGCCCTCCAGCTTGCGCACCACGTGCTCATAGCCCCGGTCGAGGTGATAGACCCGCGCCACCCGCGTCGTCCCCTCCGCCGCCAGCCCGGCGAGAATTAGCGAGACGCTGGCCCGCAGGTCGGTCGCCATCACCGGCGCGCCCTTCAGCTTCTTCACGCCCGTCACCGTGGCAGTGCCGCCATGCACGTCGATCTTCGCCCCCATCCGCATCAGCTCGGGCGCATGCATGAAACGGTTCTCGAAGATCTTCTCCTCCAGCACCGAGACCCCCTCGGCGGTGGTCAGCAGCGCCATCATCTGCGCCTGCAGGTCGGTCGGGAAGCCGGGGAAAGGCTCGGTGGTGACGTTCACCGCCTTGATGTGATCCGCGCGCCGCTTCACCAGCAGGCCCTTCTCGGTCTCGGTCACCTCGATCCCGGCCTCGTCCAGCTTGTCGCAGAAGGCGGCGAGCAGGTTGCGCCGTCCGCCCAGCAGCTCGACCTCGCCGCCGCAGATCGCCGGGGCCAGCATGTAGGTGCCCAGCTCGATCCGGTCGGTCACCACCGGGTGAGTCGCGCCGTGCAGCCGGTCGACGCCCTGGATGGTGATCGTGTCGGTGCCCTCGCCCTCGATCTGCGCGCCCATCTTGCGCAGGCACTGGGCAAGGTCGACGATCTCCGGCTCGCGCGCGGCGCGCTTGAGGACGGTGGTGCCCTTGGCCAGCGTGGCCGCCATCAGCGCGTTCTCGGTCGCCCCGACCGAGACGAAGGGAAACTCGACCACGCCGCCCTTCAGCCCGCCCGGCGCCTTCGCGTGGACATAGCCGTCGCGCAGGTCCAGCTCGGCGCCCATCGCCTCCAGCGCCCGCAGGTGCAGGTCGACGGGCCGCGCGCCGATGGCGCAGCCGCCCGGCAACGAGACCACCGCCTCGCCGTAGCGGGCCAGCAGGGGCCCCAGCACGAGAATCGAGGCGCGCATCTTGCGCACGATGTCATAGTCGGCGGTATGGCTGGTGAGGTCATGGCTCGACATCGCCAGCACCTTGCCCTCCTGCAGCGCCGAGACCTCGGCGCCCAGCGATTGCAGCAGCGTCGTCATCGTGGCGATGTCGCTCAGCCGCGGCGCATTGGTCAGCGTGAGCGGCTCGTCGCTCAGAAGCGTCGCCGGCATCAGCGCGAGACAGGAATTCTTCGCCCCGGCGATCGGGATCTGCCCTGCCAGCGGGCCGTTTCCGGTCACAATGATCGAATCCATCAGTCCTGCTCCTCGTGCTTGCCCGCGGCCACTCCGCCCTCCGCCCGTGCCCGCGCCTGCGCCTTGCGCCGCGCCAGATTCGCCTTGAGCGCCGCCTTCAGCCGTTCGTCGCGGCTCGGTTCGGTTTTCGCGCCCTTGGTGGGGGTCGGTTTGTCTGCCATGCACCCTCTCTAACGCAGGGCGCAAAAAGCGTCCAGATTGCCCTTGCGCCCTGCTTCGAATGCGTCTAATCACCCGCCACGCCGCCAAGGCGCGCCGCCCTCCGGGCCGCGCCGGCGAGGGTCGCACAAGCGGGTCTCGGGGGGCAGACAACAGCGGGCTGCTGTAGCTCAGTGGTAGAGCACTCCCTTGGTAAGGGAGAGGTCGACAGTTCAATCCTGTCCAGCAGCACCATCCAACTCATAGAAAACAAACACTTTCCGGCAAGAGCAGGAAAGCCCCGCCGCCCGGTCAATCGGATCGGTGCAGGAATGCGCGTCGGCTATTGGCGAGAACCTGGCGAACTTGCCGGGGCAGGGGATTCTGCGACGTCAACAGCCCTTCCAGAGCGCGGACACGCCGTGCGCTGCGACCAAACCTTCGAGTTCGGTGCAAGCCAAAGGGAACGGGGAAGGGCAACCCTGATCCCGCGATGAGATCGAATGGCTGCGCGGGCGGTTCCCGATCCGCTCAGGCGTTCAGTGGGCCTCTGCCCGCGGTGCGTGGCGCATTTCGTCTACGCCGATGGTTGCGTTCTTGAAGTATGAGCGCCGCCCGCACTTCTCGCATCGGACGTAGACAATCGGTCCGTCCGAACCGGAGTCGTTTTCGTATACGGACTGCGAGGTGGGTATCCACTTGTGCGCGCAGCCATGAAGCAGAAACTGGAACAACCTTATCATACCGTCTGTCTCCTTCGTTGGGGGCGGATTACAAAAGCCTTCAATACATTTCCGCGCTACCTTCGGGTCTTGCTACTCGCCACCGACGATCGGCCTGTCTAGGCTTCGGATCCGATCGTTGCACCCCGTCGTGGTGGCTTTTGGCTGCTTGGAAAGTTCGAAAGGTTCCGATTTGTGCACGAGTGAGTTTTCGTTTTGCCGCATTTGGACTATCGGCCATCCTCGCCATCGAAAGGATCCACGAACCAGGGCAGCAGAATCAGAAAGATGATCCAGGCCGCATAGGCAATTGCTACCCCGCCGAAAACCCACAGGATGATCTCAAGCATGTCTCGCCTTCACGGCTTTCAGGATTAGCAGCAAGAATGCGTATGCTGGGATTTCGTGGGAGGCCCTGTGTTCAACGCGTCCCCGAGAAGCCCAGAAGACGCCTTTGAAGGCGCGCCCCCAATTCCACCCAGGCAGCAGTTCGTTGAACAGTGCCTCGGCGTCGTCTACTGCTTGAAGGTTGTCCCGATCGATGATTTCGGAGAACTTGCGCTGGTATTCGGAGTGCCCAAAAGCTGCCAAATGCTGCTCGTGAGTTCCTGGGCAGCCTGCGGCCACCGCTTCGCTCAGGGATTCGAAATCAGGCATGAGGCGTCGTACGGTTTGTTTATCCACTGGACCGGCGATCCATGATCGTGCGGTCTGGATCCTTTGCAAGCGCGTGGATCTGGTCAGTGGCTCGGGTCGAGATTGCGGGTTCGCCGGTGGACTGGTTGTGTTCGACCCGCTCGCACACCGAGCAGCGTCGCATGTTCCCGCGTTCGTTTTTGATCCATCGATGCCTGTGGAAGACAAGGAGGACAGAGCGCTAGATATCGGCGAGAAATTCGGTATTTGTCATGGAATCACCTCTTTCTTTAACTAACCTTTATGTCCGTTAACATGGCAAGTGAAATTAACAGGTTGCGTTAAGAAAATTACAAATTCTACCTATAGGCGTAATTTCATGGTTCTCGACCTCCAGGCCGTGTGCTCGCCCACTTCTCGCAATCTCCGTTGCGGCCTAGTCGGAGGGCGGAAATGTCCATCTGTGAACCTGTTCTCTATGCAAAATGCGGCATTTGGTATTATCGCGACTGCACCCTGAGTTTGACGCATGGCAAACCAGTTTGGCCTAACGCAGACACCAAAGAACGGATTGATTGAGAAAACGCCAGGGCTGGGGGTGTCATGGTTTGGGTGTTTTTCAGGAATTCACCTGATTTGACATGGCGTCCCACGGGAGAACGAAAACCCTGTCATTGAACCCCGCCGATCCCCCCGCGATGCCCCGCCTTCGGCCAAGGGATCTGAGACGCCTGCCTCGTGCCGCAGCCCTGCGTGTGGCCGCCCGCGTGCTTTCCGCACCGGCTCAGGATGGCCAGGAGCCCAATTTCCCGATTTTGTGCTAGTATGCCTGGGTGACAATGGTTGCGGTCGACCTTTCGCGGCGGGCAGCCACAACAGGGGGACGATCCGATGGGGGCGCATTTCGATCTCGGCACCTATTCCCGCAAGGTCACCGCCGCCAGCGCCGAGGCGCAGGCGGCTTTCGATCGCGGGCTGGTCTGGCTCTATGGCTACAACCACGAAGCGGCGGCGGCGGCCTTCCAGGAGGCGGCTCAGGCCGATCCCGGCTGCGGCGCCGCGCTCTGGGGATTCGCCTATGCGATCGGCCCCAATTACAACAAGCCCTGGGAATTCTTCGACGCCGACGAGCGCAAGTCGTCACTGGCCACGGCACATGAGGCGATTGGGGCCGCCAAGACGGCCTCTCCCAGGCTGACGGCGGTGGAGCGCGACCTAATCGCCGCCCTGGCCGAACGCTATCCGACCGATCCGGGCATCGACGACTATGGCCCGTGGAACGACGCCTTCTCCGAGGCGATGCGCAAGGTCTATGCCGCCCATCCCGACGATCTCGACGTTGTGGCCATCTTCGCCGAGGCGCTGATGAACCGCACGCCCTGGCAGCTCTGGGATCTCAAGACGGGCGGCCCCAAGGAGGGCGCTTCGACGCTCGAGGCGCAGGCGGCGCTGGAGCGCGCCTTCGAGACACTGCCGGGCGCCTGGGACCATCCCGGCCTGCTGCACATGTACATCCACCTGATGGAAATGTCGCCGACGCCCGAGAAGGCGCTGAAACATGGCGACCGGCTGACCCTGCTGGTGCCCGATTCGGGCCATCTCGTGCATATGGCGACGCATATCGACGTGCTCTGCGGCGACTACCAGAACGTGGTGGCACGCAACCATGCCGCCGCCGAGATCGACCGGAAATACGAGGCGGAGGCAGGCTCGCAGAACTTCTACACGCTCTACCGGATCCACAACGTGCACTTCGTATCCTACGGCGCGATGTTCCTCGGCCAGCCCGAGGTCGCGCTGAAGGCCGCCGAGCGGCTGATGGAGATGCTGCCCGAGGAGGTGGTCCGCTTCATGCCCGAGCTGTTCGAGAGCTTCTACGGCAAGAAGATCCACGTGATGGTGCGCTTCGGCCAGTGGCAGGCGATTCTCGACGAACCCTTCCCGAAGGACCGCGACCTCTACCGCTATACAACTGCCGCCATGCACCAGGCGCGGGCCACGGCGCTGGCGAACCTGGGGCGGCACGACGAGGCAGTGGTGGAACGCGAGCTGGCCGTGAAGGCCCGCGAGAGCATCCCCGAGGACTGGATGGTCTTCAACAATACCGCCAACGACGTGCTGCTGGTCGGCGAGGCGATGATGGACGGCGAGATCGCCTTCAAGTCGGGCCGCACCGACGAGGGACTCGACCACCTGCGCCGCTCGGTCGAACTGGACGACAACCTGCTCTACGACGAGCCCTGGGGCTGGATGCAGCCCGCGCGCCACGCCCTCGGCGCGCTGCTGATGGACGCACGGCTGCTGGACGAGGCCGAGGCGGTCTACCGCGCCGATCTGGGCCTCGACGACACGCTGGCGCGGCCCTGCCAGCACCCCCGCAACGTCTGGAGCCTGCACGGCCTGCACGAATGCCTGGTGCATCGCGGCGAACTGACCGAGGCGCGGCACCTGAAGCTGCTGCTCGACCAGGCCGTCGCCCGCGCCACCGTGCCGATCCGCGCCTCGTGCTACTGCCGCAAATCCGCCAGGGCGGCGTGAGGGGCGCGCGAAACGACAGCCCCGGAAAGGCAGGGAGCAATCGTCTGGGACTTTGGGAAATTTTGGTAGCGGAGGAGGGACTTGAACCCCCGACACGCGGATTATGATTCCGCTGCTCTAACCAACTGAGCTACTCCGCCACAGGCGAGGCCGGACCTAAGGCAGGCCGCGGGGGGCGTCAAGAGACAATCTGCACTATCCGCCGCGAACCACGTCGATCATGCGCTGGACGTTGGCGGGGTCGGCGTCTGGCGTGATGCCGTGGCCGAGGTTGAAGATATGCGGGCCGCCCCGGAAGGCCGCCACGATCTCGCGCACGGCGGTGTCGAGCGCCGCTCCGCCGGTCACCATGTGGCCGGGCGCGAGGTTGCCCTGCACGCAGCCGTCCTTCTGCACATGCGCTGCCGCCCAGGCCGCGTCGACCGAATTGTCGAGCGCCACGCAGTCGGCGCCGGTGGCGCGGGCGAATCCCTCGTAGGCGGGGCCGGCCTCGCGCGGGAAGGCGATCACCGGCACCTCCGGGTGCATTGCCTTGAGCGCGGCGATGATGCGGCGGGCGGGGTCGACCGCATAGGCCTCGAAATCCGCGCCCTTGAGCGAACCGGCCCAGCTGTCGAACAGCTTCACCACCTCGGCCCCGGCCTCGATCTGCGCCGAGAGGTAGAGGATCGTCGCCTCGGTGATCCGCGCCAGCAGCGCCTCGAACAGCGCGCGGTTCTCGGCCTTGAGCGCATGGGCCGGGCCCTGGTCGGGGGTGCCGCGCCCGGCGATCATGTAGGTGGCCACGGTCCAGGGCGCGCCGGCAAAGCCGATCAGCGCCGTTTCCTTTGGCAGCTCGCGGGTCAGGATGCGCAGCGTCTCGTAGATCGGCGACAGGGTCTCGTGGATATCGGCGGCGGGCCCCAGCTTGTCGAAATCGGCCTGGGTGGTGACGGTCGACAGGCGCGGCCCCTCGCCGGTGACGAACCACAGGTCCGCGCCCAGCGCCTGGGGCACCAGCAGGATGTCGGCAAACAGGATCGCGGCGTCGAAGCCATAGCGGCGGATCGGCTGCAGCGTCACCTCGCCAGCGAGCTCGGGGTTGTAGCAGAGCGACAGGAAGTCCCCGGCCTTCTCGCGGGTCGCGCGGTATTCGGGCAGGTAGCGCCCGGCCTGCCGCATCATCCAGATCGGTGGCGTGTCCAGCGTTTCTCCCGCCAGCGCCCGCATCAGTTTCTTGGCCATGCTCTTTCCCTCGCTACCGGACGTTCATCGACTGGGGCGATGCGTCACGGTCGGCGGGCCGAATGTCAAGCGCCGGGGCCGTTGTCAGGGCAATCTGACGCGTCTAAGAGATGGCCATGACCCTATTGCTCCCCACGCCCGATGCACCGCTGAAGATCGGCACCCGCGGCTCGCCGCTGGCGCTGGCGCAGGCCCACGAGACCCGCGACCGGCTGGCCGCCGCCTTCGGGCTGGCGCCCGAGGTCTTCGAGATCGTGGTGATCAAGACAAGCGGTGACGATGCCGCGCTGATCGCCGCCGACCGGCCGCTCAAGGAGATCGGCAACAAGGGGCTGTTCACCAAGGAGATCGAGGAGGCCCTGCTGGCGGGGCGCATCGATATCGCGGTGCATTCGATGAAGGACATGCCGGTCGCCCAGCCCGAGGGGCTGGTGCTCGACTGCAACCTCCCGCGCGAGGACGTGCGCGACGGCTTCGTCTCGGAAACGGTCCGCCGGATCGCCGAGCTGCCGCCGGGTGCGGTGGTCGGCACCTCGAGCCTGCGGCGCCGGGCGCAGCTTTTGCACCGCCGCCCCGACCTGAAGGTGGTCGAGTTCCGCGGCAACGTGCAGACCCGTCTGAAAAAGCTGTCGGAAGGCGTGGCGAGCTGCACCTTCCTCGCCATGGCCGGGCTGAACCGGCTGGGGCGCAGCGACGTGCCGGCAACCCCCATCGAGCCCGACGACATGCTGCCCGCCATCGCGCAGGGCGCCATCGGGATCGAGCGGCGCGGAAATGACGCCCGCGTGGCCGAGATGCTGGAGGCGATCCATGACGCGGTGACCGGCCAGCGCCTCGCCGCCGAACGCGCGCTGCTGGCGGCGCTCGACGGCTCCTGCGAGACGCCCATTGCCGGCCTGGCCGAGATCGAAGGCACGACCCTGCGCCTGCGTGGCCAGGTTCTGCGCCCCGACGGCTCGGCGGCGATCTCCGACGAGCGAAGCTGCGCGGTGGCCGATGGCGCCGCCATGGGCCGCGAGATGGCGGCGCATCTGCTGAAAGAGGCGGGCCCCGGCTTCTTCGCCTGGCGCGGGTAGTTGCACTTTCCGCTCCGGCATGGATCATCGCATCGGCACAGGGAGGCAACAGGAATGGCCACGCAATACGACTCGCTCAACGCGGATCTGCGGGACTTCATCCTGCGTCAGCACATCTTCTTCACCGCTTCGGCGACCGCCTCCAGCCGGGTCAACCTGACCCCGCGCGAGATCGGCGCGCTGCGCATCCTCGACGACAACACGGTCTGCTACCTCGACCGCACCGGCAGCGGCAACGAGACGGCGGCGCATATGCTGGCCGACGGGCGGCTGACCATCATGGTCTGCGCCTTCGCGGGCCCGCCGCAGATCCTGCGGCTCTACGGGCACGGGGAATCGCTGGGCTGGGACAGCGACGGCTTCCGCGAGGTGATCGCCGCGCAGTATGGCGAGGTGCCGCTTGGCACCCGCCAGATCATGAAGCTGCATGTCGAGCTGGTGCAGACCTCCTGCGGCTACGGCGTGCCGCTGTTCGACTACAAGGGCGAACGCGCCTCGCTCGAGAACTGGCACAACAACAAGGGCCCCGAGGGCCTGCGCGACTACTGGGCCGAGAAGAACCTCACCAGCCTCGACGGGCTGTCGACCGGGTTGCACGTGCCCGAGTGACGCCGCGCTCCGGTTGACAGGCCGCGGGGCGGGGGCAGAGACTTGCCGCCGGGGAGGAACGCGACATGACACCTGGCAAGTCCTATCTGACGAGCGAGGAGATTCGTCCGTTGGCCGAGCGGTCGAACCTGATGGGCGCCTGGCTGGTGGCCCATTGCTGGGGCACCATCGCGCTGGCGGTTTCGCTCTTCGCGCTCTGGCCCAACCCGCTGAGCTTCCTGATCGCGGTCATGGTGATCGGCTCGCGCCAGCTGGGCCTTGCCATCCTGATGCACGAGGCGGCGCATAACGCGCTGTTCCGCAACCGCGCCTGGAACGAGTTCGCCGGCGAATGGCTCTGCGGCCGCCCGATCCTGGCCGAGCTTGCCGCCTACCGCCACTACCACCTGACCCACCACCGCTTCACCCAGACCGAGAAGGACCCCGACCTGGTCCTCTCGTCCAAGTTCCCGACCACCCGTGCCTCGCTGATCCGCAAGTTCGTGCGCGACCTGACCGGACAGACCGGCTACAGGCAGCTCGCCGCGCAGGTGTTGATGTCCTTCCGGCTCGCCGGCGACGACGACGCGAAAAAGGCCGCCGCCTCGGATTTCGCCCAGGCCTTCAAGGCGCGCGACCTCTGGCTCTCGCTGCCGGTCTTTCTGGCGGTGATGGCCGCGATGGGGCTGCTCGGGCAGTGGTGGTACGGCTTCGCCTTCTGGCTGCTGCCCTATCTCACCTGGTTCCAGTTCGTCCTGCGCGTGCGCAACATCGCCGAACACGGCGCGACCGAGGTCTCGCCCAACCCGCTGCAGAACGTACGCACCACGCTGGCCGGGCCGCTGGAACGGCTCTTCGTCGCGCCCTACTGGGTCAACTACCACCTCGAACATCACATGGTGATGCACGTCCCCTGCTGGCGGCTGCCGCGAATGCACGCGCTGCTGCTGGGCAAGGGGCTGGGCGGGCAGATGCGGGTTGCCAGCGGCTATAGCGCGGCGCTGGCTGAGGCCGGTTGGACCAACCGCTGAGATGCACGCCTATGACATCATGGTGCTGGTCTCGACCGCCTGCATGGTGGCCTTCGTCTCGATGATGGCCAGCCGCGAGAGCCTGGCGCTTTACCTCGCCTATGTGGTCGCGGCGGTGGGCGGCACCTTCGGCGGCGGCTGGGCCGGCTTCCACCTGCTGCCGATCCACCCGCAATTCGCGCTGATCTTCGGGGCGCTGGTCGGCGGGGCGCTCTGCGCGATGCTGGCGGCGCGGCTGATGCGCGGGCGCTAGGGCGCACGGCCCTCGGGTGTGGCTGCCAAACGACTCGGCTGCATCGTCGATGTGGTCACCGCTTGCAGCCGATGGGGAGCATTGCTTAGCTCGACGGAACGGCAGGGGGAGTGCCTCATGAATATCTGGCGGCGGCTGTTCTACAAGAAACGCAAGTTCTACGACGACGATTTCGATTGGGACAATTACACGTCGGACAGCTACCAGCGCCGGCTGGAAGGCGATGTCGAGACCAATTACCGCGCGGTGTCCGAGGCCGGCCAGCTGCGCTTCGACAAGGCCAGCGGCACGGTGATCTCGGAGGGTACTCCGATCCACCCCAACCAGCAGCTGATCCTCGAGGTCATCGGCCGCCTCGGCCCTGCCTCGGTGCATGAGGTCGGTTGCGGCGGCGGCGATCACATCGCCAATGTCGCGCGCCTCTATCCGCAGGTCCGCGTCAGCGGCGGCGACCGGGGCGACACCCAGCTCGAACTCGCCCGCGAACGGCACCCCGAGCTGGTGGGCAAGCTGGGCCTGCAGGACATCACCATGCCCTTCAGCCACCACTGGCCGGGGGCCGAGCTGGTCTATTCCCAGGCGGTGGTCATGCATATCCACACCGCCGTCAGCCATTTCGTCGCCCTGTCGAACATGGTGCGGCAGGCGTCGAAATACGTGCTGCTGATGGAAAACCACCAGTGCCACAACTTCGTGGCCGACCTGCAGCTGCTGTTCGAGAACGGACACCTGGCCTGGGATACGCTGCACATCCACCGCTTCGACGGCTCGACCGGCGCGCGCGCGGCGCTGCTGTCGAAAACCGCGCTCGACCTGCCGGTGCTTAAATCCGACGTCCAGCTGCGCGAAGGGCTCGACCCCTCCTATCGCCGGCTAAGGCGGGCCGACGAGGACAGCGCGCGGGCGATCGCGGGGTTCCGCCGGCCCTAGGTCAGACCCACTTGGCCAGCGGCGGCAGGCTCATCAGCACGGCATTGGCGTCATGGCCGGTCTCCAGCCCAAACTTGGTGCCCCGGTCATAGACCAGGTTGTATTCGGCATAGAGGCCCCGGTGCACCAGCTGGGTGTCCTTGTCCGCCTCGCTCCAGTCCTGCACGCGGCGCTTCTCGACCAGCGGCAGGAAGGCGGGGAGGAAGGCCAGCCCGATATCGCGGATCAGCGCGAAATCGGCGTCCCAGTCGCCGGTGCAGTGGTCGTCAAGGAAGATCCCGCCGACGCCGCGCGCGCGCTTGCGGTGGGGGATGTAGAAATACTCGTCGGCCCAGGCCTTCAGGCGCGGATAGTGCCCGGCCCCGTGCGGGTCGAGATGCGCCTGCTGGGTGGCGTGGAAATGGGCGGTGTCCTCGGCATATTCGATGCAGGGGTTGAGGTCCGAGCCGCCGCCGAACCACCAGGCGTGCGGGGTCCAGAACATCCGGGTGTTCATGTGCACCGCCGGCACATGCGGGTTCTGCATATGGGCGACCAGGCTGATGCCCGAGGCCCAGAAGCGCGGGTCCTCTGCCATGCCGGGAATGCCCTTGCGCGCCGCCATCGCCTGCTGCGCCCTTGCGCCCAGCGTGCCGTAGACGGTCGAGACGTTGACGCCGACCTTCTCGAACACCCGGCCGCCGCGCATCACGCTCATCAGCCCGCCGCCGGCATCGCCGCCATCCTCGGCGGCGCGGTGCGTTTCGGTCACCTCGAAGCGGCCCGGCGCGGCATCGGCCAGCGGCCCGGTGGCATGGCTGTCCTCCAGCCCCTCGAAGGCGGCGACGATACGGTCGCGCAACTCGCGGAACCAGGCCGATGCAACGGCCTTCTGCTCGGTGAATGTCTCGCTCATCTCTGCCTCAGTGCGCCGGGGCCGCGACCGGGTCGAGCAGGGTGCGCCCGCCGTCCAGCGTCAGGATCTGCCCGGTCATGAAACCCGATGCATCCGAGGCCAGGAATTGCGCCGCTTCGGTCACTTCGGCGGCAGCGGCGATCCGACCCATGGGGGTAAAGGCCTCGATCCGGTCGCGGTATTCGCGGTTGTCCTTGAGCACGTTCAGCAGCGAGGCGCTCATGACCGAGCCGAAGGCCAGCCCGTTGACCCGGATGCGGTGCGGCGCCAGCGCCACCGCCAGCGAGCGGGTCATCTGGTCGAGCGCGGCGGTGGCCACCGAATAGGCCATCAGGTCGGCCTGGGTGCGCCGCGCCGCGATCGAGCTGAGGTTGACGATGGTGCCGGCGTTGCCCTCGGTCTGGCCCTCGCTCTGCTTGATCATCCGCCGCGCGACGACCTGGCTGAGGCGCAGCGCCGGCAGCAGGTTCTGTTGCAGCGAGGCATTGACCGCGTCGTCGTCCGGGTCGAGAGGGTCGGTCAGCGTGACCTGCCGGGCGCCGTTCACCAGGATGTCGATCTGGTCGAAACTGTCGAGCGTGGCCGAGATCAGGTTGGCGATGGTCAGCCGTTCGCGCAGGTCGCCGGCGAAATAGCGGATGTTGCCTTCCTCGGGCTGTTCGCCCAGCTCGGCCACCAGCGCCTTTTCGTCCATGTCGACGAACATGACATTCGCGCCCTTGGCGGCGAAGGTGCGGCCGATGGCCAGCCCGATCCCGTAGGCCGAGCCGGTGACGATGGCCGTCTTGCCAGCGATGGAAAAGGACATGCGCGTCTCCCTGTGTGGTTGCGCGTGGTGTCAGGCCGTGCGGTTGCGCAGCGGCCGCGTCGCGTGATGCACCTTGAAGCGGGTATCACCCGCCGCCTCGCGCACTTCGCCAAAGCACTGTTTCAGCGCCGACTCATAGGGCAAATGCCGGTTCGCCACCATCCAAAGCTGCCCCGAGGGCGGCAGGAGGCGGGCGGCTGCCTGAATGAAGGCACGTCCCAGCCCCGGTTCAGCGGCGCGCCCGGTGTGGAAGGGCGGATTCATCACCACCGTGTCGACGCGCCCCTGGGCGGCCCAGCTGCGGGCATCGGCCCAGTGGAAATGCGCGCGCGGGTCGGTGACGTTCAGCCGCGCGCAGTCGAGCGCGGCGTGGTCGGCCTCGACCAGGTCGATCCGTTCGACGCCGGGGCGTTCCAGCACGCGCGTGGCCAGATAGCCCCAGCCCGCGCCCAGGTCGACGACGCGGCGGCCCAGCTCGGCGGGCAGCGCCTCGGCCAGCAGGCGCGAGGCCGGGTCGATCCCGTCGGCCGAGAACACGCCGGGAGCGGTCACGAAGCCCTCGACCGGGGCAGGGGCAGGGGGCAGCCAGTCGTCGAACAGCCCCGCCGTCGGGGCGAACCAGAACAACTTGCCATGCGCCTTGACGATCGGCCCCTCGACGGCAACCCGCTTGCGCACCTCCTTCAGCACCGCGTCGACGCCATCGGTCTTGGCACCGTCGACGATGACTAGCGGCGCCACCGCCGCCGCCTGCGCGATCAGCGCATGGGCCAGCGCCTTGGCGCGCGGCAGGATCACCACCGCGGCGGCCAGCGGTTCCTCGGGCAGGGCGACCGCGCAGGTCCAGCCGGCAGCGGCGAAAGCGGCGTGATCGGGGTAGATCGGCTGCACAACCACCACCCGGTCGCGCGGCAGCGCGCCGAGGTCGGCCTCGGCCGAGGGGTGCAGAACGGCAATGCGCCCGGCGTGCGGCAGCGCAAGGCCACCGTCCTCCAGGGCCAGGGTCAGGCGCGCGGACATGTTGTGTTTATTCTTCCTTTTCCATCGTGCACTGCAACGGGTGCTGATGGCGGCGGGCAAAGTCCATGACCTGACCGACCTTGGTCTCGGCGATCTCGTGGCTGAACACGCCGACCACAGCGACACCCTTCTTGTGCACGGTCAGCATGATCTCGAAGGCATGGGCATGGGAGAGGTGAAAGAACCGCTCCAGCACATGGACGACGAATTCCATCGGCGTATAGTCGTCGTTCAGCAGCAGGACCTTGTAGAGCGGCGGGCGGCGGGTCTTCGCCTTCGGTTCGACAAGCGTCGAGGTATCGCGCCCGTCATCGGGAGCGTTCGACATCATCGGAGCAAAGGGTGCCATGGCGTGCAGCAAACCGGGTCTCGTCAAGCTTTGGAGATTTCAGCTTATATATCGTCGCGGCGGGATTTGGAAAGACCAGGCTGAAAGGAAGATGGTGCAATGCGGAATCTGACGACAATCGGCTTCGATGCCGACGATACGCTCTGGCACAATGAACGGTTCTTCAAGCTGACCCAGGCCCGCTTCGCCGAACTGTTGGCCGATCACGCCGATCCCGACCACCTGGCCGAGCGCCTTCTCGCCGCCGAGCGGCGCAACATCGGGCAGTATGGATTCGGCATCAAGGGATTCGTGCTCTCGATGATCGAGACCTCGATCGAGGTCACCGAGGGCCGGGTGCCCGCCGAGGTGATCTCCCAGCTCCTCGCGGCGGGCCGCGAGATGCTGGCCCACCCGATCGACCTTCTGCCCCATGCTGCCGAAGCGGTCGCGGCCATGGCCGAGAGCCACCGCGTGGTTCTGGTGACCAAGGGCGACCTGCTCGACCAGGAGCGCAAGCTGGCGCAGTCGGGCCTGGGCAACCTGTTCGACGCGGTCGAGATCGTCTCGGACAAGACCCCCGACCGCTACCGCGCCATCTTCGAGCGTCACGGCGACGGGGCAGGGCGGGCGATGATGGTGGGCAACTCGATGAAGTCCGACGTGGTGCCGATGATTGAGGCCGGCGGCTGGGGCGTGCATGTGCCCCACGACCTGGCCTGGGATCTCGAACATGCCGAGACACCCTCGCAGGCACCGCGATTCCGGCTGCTCGGCGATCTGCGCGGACTGGCCGAACTGGTGGAAGAGATCGGCTGAGGCTTCGCCACATTTTCGCCACAATCGAACGTCTCGCAGGCGGTTTCCCGCGCGCCACAAGATCTGGGCTGCACTTGGGCAACAAATTCAACTTCCGCCGCCAAGCGCCGGGTTTATTTTGGATATTTGCTGTGTTAGCCTGCGGTCACTAACAAAGAATGCCAGCCGGAAAACCGGCGGCGCGAGGCAGTAAAAAGGCGACATGATCGTGCAGGTACGGCGTATCAGCCAGGCCCGTTGGGCTATCTATGCATTCACCCTTCTGTGGCTGCTCCTGGTGCTGCCACTTTCCGTGGCCGCCGCCCCCTATGCCGACCACGTGATCGACGCCCGCACCGGCGAAGTCCTGCATTCGCAGAACGCCGACACCCGGCTGCACCCCGCCTCGCTCACCAAGATGATGACCCTCTACATTGCCTTCGAGGCGATCAAGAACGGCGAGATCACGCTCGACACGCCGGTGCGCATCTCGAAGCACGCCGCCTCCGAACCGCCCTCCAAGCTGGGCCTCAAGTCGGGCCAGACCATCGCGCTGCGCTACCTGATCCGCGCCGCGGCGGTGAAGTCGGCCAATGACGCCGCCACCGCCATCGGCGAGGCCATCGAGGGCAGCGAAGCCGCCTTCGCGCGGCGCATGAACCGCACCGCCAAGGCGCTCGGCATGACCCGGACCACCTTCAAGAACGCCAACGGCCTCACCGAAGAGGGCCACCTGTCGACCGCGCGCGACATGACCACGCTGGGGCGGCACCTGTTCTACGACTACCCGCAGTATTACAACATCTTCTCGCGCCGCTCGACCGATGCGGGCGGCAAGACCGTGTCGAACACCAACCGCAGGCTGCTGCAGGATTACGAAGGCGCCGACGGCATCAAGACCGGCTATACCGTCGCTGCCGGCTTCAACCTCGTCGCCTCGGCGCAGCGCGGCAACGAGCGTATCATCGCCACCGTCTTCGGCGGCAGTTCGACCGCCTCGCGCAACAACAAGGTGGCGGAGCTGCTCGACCTGGGCTTCCGCCGCGCGCCCTCGAAAGCGCCGGTTCGGGTGCCCGAGGCCCCGGCCTATGTCGCCAGTGCGGACCAGGGCGATGTCGAATCCGACCGCGTCGCCGCCGGCAAGACCATCCGCGTCGCCGGCACCGTCACGACCAGCCTGCGCCCGAAGGCGCGCCCCTCGGTCCCGGCCGCCGTGGTCGCCAGCGCGCGCGAGAACTCGGGCCAGATCAGCGCCGATATCGCCGAGCTGGTGGCGCAGGTCGCCGAAGCGCCGGCCGCGACCGCCAGCACGACGATGACCGCCAGCACCTCGGCCCCGGCCAAGGCCACCGCCGAAGCGCCCGCCGCCACCGCCCCCGTCGAAACGAAAACCGCTGCGGCCGATACCGGCCTGACCGTGGTGCCGCGCCCCACCGCGCGGCCCAAGGACATCGTCCTGGCCTCGGTCGAGACGGCCAAGGCCGAGGAACCCGACCAGGAGATCGTCACCCGGCTCTCCACCTCGGGCGGCCACCTCTGGGGCATCAACCTCGGCCGTTACCCCAGCCGCTACGACGCCGAGAAGGTGCTGCTGCGCACCGCGCTCTCCGAGATGGCCACGCTCGACGGCTCGCTGCGCAAGGTCGCCAAGACCAACCGCGGCTTCGAGGCCAACTTCCTCGGTATGACCCGCGAGAACGCCGACCTCGCCTGCCGCCGGCTAGCGGCGCGCAACGTGTCGTGCTTCATGATCGGGCCGTCCTGAGCGGGTGGAACGCGCCGGGGCCTTGCCCCGGACCCCGAGTATTTTCGAAGAGAAGAAGCAGGGGCGCGGTTCTCATTCGATGGCCGCGCTCACGGTTTTGGATGGTCGTCCCATTCGTCCGAGAGGATCCGGCGGCTGTCGCCCTCGGGGTCGTCATACTGGTTCGAGCGCACGGTATAGATGAAGGCCACCAGGCCCACTGCGCCCAGCGTCAGCGAGATCGGGATCAGGTAGGTCAGGATGCTCATTTCGTCCCCTTCAGCCGCAGCGCGTTCAGCGAGACCGTGATCGACGAGGCCGACATCGCCAGCGCCGCGATCAGCGGCGTGGCCAGCCCGGCAATCGCCAGCGGCACCGCCACGAAGTTGTAGAGTATAGCGATGGCAAAGTTCTCGCGGATGCGGGTCGTGGCCGAGCGCGCGGTGACGCAGGCGCCCGCGATGGGCGCGAGACTGCCGCCCAGCAGCACCATGTCCGAAGCGGTGCGCGCGGCGTCGAGCGCGCTGGCCGGCGAGATCGAGACATGCGCCGCGGCCAGCGCGGCGGTGTCGTTCAGCCCGTCGCCGACCATCAGCACCTTGTGCCCCTCCTGGCCCAGGCGATGCACCAGCGCCGCCTTGTCGGCGGGCAGGGCGCCGGCGGTCCAATCGGCGATCTCCAGCCGCTCGGCCAGGGCGCGCACCGGCCCCTCGCCATCGCCCGAGACCAGCATCACCCGTTTGCCCGAGGCGGCGAGCGCGGCGACCGTCTCGGCGGCGCCGGGGCGCAGCGCATCGTGGAAACGGAAGGGGCGCGGCGTGCCCTCGCCATCGGAGAGCCAGGCGGTGGTGCGCGCCTCTTCCGGGGCGCCCACCCAGGCGGCGCGGCCCAGCCGCACGGTGCGGCCCTGCCATGTGGCCTCGGTGCCGAAGCCCGGCACCTCGCGCAGGTCCTCGACCTCGACCGGGGTGACCCCGGCGGCCCGCGCAGCGCGGGTCAGCGCCACCGACAGCGGGTGGCGCGATCCCTGCGCCAGCGCCAGCGCCAGCGGCAGGTCGTCGGCGTGGTCTCCCAGGTTCTCGACCTCGGGCGTGCCCGCGGTCAGCGTGCCGGTCTTGTCGAAGACCACGGTGTCGGCCTCGGCCAGCCGTTCCAGCGCGGTCGGATGCTTGATGAGCAGCCCCTTGCGGAACAGCCGCCCCGAGGCGGCGGTGGTCACGGCGGGCACCGCCAGCCCCAGCGCGCAGGGGCAGGTGATGATCAGCACCGCCGCCGCGATGTTCAGCGCCAGCCGCAGGTCGCCGGTGAAGAGATACCAGCCGAGGAAGCTGGCGCCCGAGAGGATGTGAACGGCAGGCGCATAGCCGCGCGCCATGGCGTCGGCCAGGGGCGTGTAATTCGCGCGCCCCGACTCGGCCACCGCGACCAGGTCGGCCATGCGGTGCAGCGAGGTATCCTGCCCCACCGCGCTGGCGCGGATGGTCAGCGGGCCGGTGAGGTTCACCTCGCCGGCGCTGACCACGAGGCCCGGCGCGGCGAAGACCGGCAGCGTCTCGCCCGTCAGCAGCGAGCGGTCGATCTCGGACTTGCCCTGCACCACCTCGCCATCGACCGGCATCCGCCCGCCGGGGCGCACCAGCACCAGGTCGCCGACGGCCAACTGCGCCACCGGCACTTCGGTCTCGGCCCCGTCGGTGACGCGGGTTGCACGGGGCACTTCGAGCGCGGTCAGCTCCTCGGCCGCCGACCGGGCAATCGCGCGCGAGCGGTGGTCGAGGTAGCGCCCGGCCAGCAGGAAGAAGGTCAGCGTCAGCGCGGCGTCGAACCAGGCATGGTGCCCCGAGAGCGATGTCTCCCAGAGCGAGGTCACGAGCGCCAGCACGATCCCGAGCGAGATCGGCACGTCCATGTTCAGCCGCCGCGCCCTCAGCGCGCGATAGGCCCCGATGAAGAAGGGCTGCCCGGCATAGGCAATCGCCGGCAAGGCGATCATGGCCGAGATCCAGTGGAACATGTCCCGCGTCGCATCGCTCGCCCCGGACCAGACCGAGACCGAGAGCAGCATGACGTTCATCGCGGCAAAGCCCGCCACTGCCAGCCGCACCAGCAGGGCACGCCCGGCGGCATCGGTCTTGGTGGCGGCCAGCGCGCCGGCGTCCAGCTCGTGCGCCTCATAACCGACACCCTGCAGCAGGCTGGCCAGGTCGGCGGCCCGCACCTCGGGGTCGGCCTCGACCATCGCGCGCTTCAGCGTCAGGTTCACCCGCGCCGATTTCACCCCCGGCGCGGCGCTCAGCGCCCGCTCGACCGTCGAGATGCAGGCCTGGCAGTGGATGCCTGGCAGCGACAGGGCGATGCGCGCCTCCTCGGGCGGGGGCGCGGGCATCTCGGCCGGGGTGGCAACGCACCCAGGGCAGGCAGCGGCAGGCATCGGACGCGCAAGCGCGGTCATCTCTCTATTCCTTGACGTGCAGGATCACCCGCTGGGTGAATTCTGTACCATCCAGTGCACGGGCGTCCATGCGGACGTTCCAGTTGCCCGGCCCCAGCTCCAGCGGCGCGACATAGCGGGTGCCGTCGAAGGCGAAGTCCGGCGTCACGTCGTCGCGCACATGGGTGGCGCGCCCGACCACGGCGTCGAGCGAGGCGACCTGCACCGGCTTGCCCTCCCGGTCGGTGATCGCCAGGAAGATCTCGCCATCCCGCTCGTCGGCGCGCACCGTCCAGCCCAGCGCCAGCTGCTCGTGCAGCCGCGTGTTGAACTCCTGGCTTGCGACATAGGAGTTCTTCACCTCCAGCCCCGGAAAGGTCTTCACCGCGCTCACCGCCAGGGCGATATTCACCGCGATGATGACCCCGAAGGCACCGACGAAGATCGCCGCGACATGCCGGCCGGTCAGTTGACGCTCGCTCATGGCCGTGCTCCCGCTCCGCTGAAGGTGCTGTCCTTGTAGGCCCGCTCGCCGCTGGTCTGGTCGACCACCCAGAAGCGGAACTCGCTGCGTTCGGCCTCGGCCGGGGCCGAGCCCGGCGGGGTGATGACATAGGCGCGCTGCAGGTAGGCGGTATCGGCCGGAACCGTCACCACGTTGCCCTGCACGCCCTCCAGCTCGACCCGCAGCCCGAGGTCGCCGATCAGGCTGACGGCAAAGTCGCGCGGCTCGCCGTGCTTGTTGCGCAGGCGCAGGTCATAGGTGTTGCGGATCGACCCGTCGGACATCGTCACGTAGACCGGGTTGCGGATCGGCGCGACGGTCATCTCGATATCGGGGCGGATGAACAGGGCAAAGACCAGCCCGAAGCCGACCAGCGACCAGAGCACGGTATACATGATCGTGCGCGGCCGCAGGATGTGCTGCCACACCGGGCGCGGCGCGTGGCCCGACCGCTCGCGGTTCTCGTCCGAGAGCGCCATGTAGTCGATCAACCCGCGCGGGCGGCCGGTCTTCTCCATGATCTCGTCACAGGCGTCGATGCAGAGGGCGCAGGTGATGCACTCCAGTTGCTGCCCGTCGCGGATGTCGATGCCCATCGGGCAGACGTTGACGCAGGCCATGCAGTTGATGCAGTCGCCCTGCGGCTCGCCCGCCTTGACCGCTTCCGAGCCCTTGCGCGGCTCGCCCCGCCACTCGCGATAGCCGACGACCAGCGTGTCCTCGTCCATCATCGCCGCCTGGATGCGCGGCCAGGGGCAGGCATAGATGCAGATCTGCTCGCGCGCGAAACCGCCGAAGACAAAGGTCGTCGCGGTCAGCACCGCCATTGTCGTATAGGCGATCGGGTGGGCATTGCCGGTGACAAGGTCATGCGCCAGCGTCGGCGCATCGGCAAAGTAGAAGACCCAGGCGCCGCCCGTGGCCAGGCCGATCAGCAGCCAGACCACCCATTTGGTCAGCCGCAGCCGGGCCTTGCGCAGGTCCCATTTCTGCCGGTGCAGGCGCAGACGGGCGTTGCGGTCGCCCTCGATCCAGCGTTCGACCAGGATGAAGAGGTCGGTCCAGACGGTCTGCGGGCAGGCATAGCCGCACCAGACCCGTCCCAGCGCCGAGGTGAAGAGGAACAGCCCGAGGCCCGCCATGATCAGCAGGCCGGCCACGAAGTAGAACTCGTGCGGCCAGATCTCGATCCAGAAGAAGTAGAACCGCCGGTTCGCCATATCCAGCAGCACCGCCTGGTCTGGCAGGTTCGGGCCGCGGTCCCAGCGAATCCAGGGCGTCAGGTAGTAGATGCCGAGCGTCACCACGAGGATGACCCACTTCAGATTGCGGAAGGGACCGTAGACGCGCTTGGGAAAGATCGGCTCGCGCGCGGCATAGAGGCTCGGGGGGGTGCTGGTATCTGACACGTTCTTCACATTGTCTGGGACCCGGAGAGGGGTCGCGGGTTTCTGCCAGCCTTTTCCCAAATGCGGCCCGGGTCAACATTGACCTGAGTCAAAAAAAGCGCATTGGCCGGGCACATTTTGCCGCACCCGCGAAAAGATGGGCCGCCCGCTAAGGAGGATACGAAAATTCGCCGCAATCAGCCACCTCGCCCGCAAATTGCCCGAGAGAGGGCCCCGGGGCCTTGACCCCGCGCGGCAGGTCGGGGCTATTCGGGGAGGGGACAGCCAAGATTTGGAACCCTCGCGGGCAAGGTCTTGCCACAGTTTCTGCGCATAAGACCCGCAATAAGTGTCAGGAGAGTGCCGCCCCATGTGTGGAATTTGTTCGTCGTTTCGTCCCTACAGCGAAGACTGCGACTACCAACAGTTCGCGGCGACGACGATCACCGAGGGCGTCGATGCGGCCGCCGGAACCAGCACGATCTATTCCATGTCGCCGGGCGACACCTTCCTCGGCAACCTCGGCAGCGCGGGCGATAGCGACTGGGTCGCCATCCAGCTGGTCGCCGGCCAGACCTACAACCTCGACGTCAAGGGATCGCCCAGCGGCGTCGGGACGCTGGCGGATCCGATCACCTCGATCCACGACAGCGCGGGCAACCAGCTGGCGACCAATGACGATGGCGGCGCGGGTTACGAATCGCATCTGTCGTTCACGGCAACCTACAGCGGTACCTATTACGTCGTGGGCCGCGGCTTGTCGACCTCGACCGGCACCTACCAGCTCACCATGGCCGAAGCCTCGCTTGCCGAGCGCGGCAGCAGCGGCACGATCGACACGATGGCCGCCTACCTGACCGACGGCTACTGGTACGACACCGGGTCGTCGCCGCACCAGTTCAGGACCATTTCGAGCAACCAGATCACCGTCAACCTCACCGGGCTGACCGCGGACGGCCAGAAACTGGCCCGCTGGGCGTTCGAGGCCTGGGAATCGGTGGCCAACCTCGAATTTGTCGAGACCACGGGCAGCGCCGACATCACGCTCGACGACAATTCCGACGGCGCCACGGCCAACGCCACCTGGTCCGGCGGCTACACTAAATCCGCGACGGTCAACATCGGCACCGGATGGCTCAGCCACGGCACCCAGATCGGCTCCTACAGCTTCCAGACCTACATGCACGAGATCGGCCATGCGCTCGGCCTCGGGCACCTGGGCGACTACAATGGCGAAGCGGTCTACGGGTCCGACAATACCTTCATCGAGGACAGCTGGCAGATGTCGGTGATGTCCTACTTCGACCAGTACGAGAACACCGAGATTTCTGCCTCCAAGGCCCACACGGTGACCCCGATGATCGTCGACGTGCTGGCGATCCAGGAGCTCTACGGGGCGGCGGGGGCCGGTTCGCTCACCGATGGCGACACGGTCTATGGCGTCGGTCACACGCTGGGCGACAGCTGGCTCGGCCAGATGTACAGCGCCATCAACGGCACCGGCGACACCTCGGTCTTCGATTTCGAGGCGATCACCTTCACCTTCTGGGATCGCGGCGGCTATGACGTGATCGACTTCTCGAACGAGACCGCCGCCCAGGCCGTGGACCTGCGGGCCGAGGCGATCTCCAGTGTTGGCGGCAAGAGCAACAACATGCTGATCGCCCGCGGCACGGTGATCGAGGGATTCCGCGCCGGGTCGGGCAATGACACCGTGCAGGGCAACAGCGCCGACAACGTCCTGAAGGGCAACGCCGGCATTGACAGCCTGTTCGGCGACGCGGGCGACGATACCCTGCAGGGCGGCACCGGTGCCGACACCCTGGACGGCGGCACCGGCACGGATGCCGCCGACTATTCCAACGCCACCGTCAGCAATCGCGTCGACCTGCTCAACAATGCCAGGAACTCCGGCGATGCGCTGGGCGACGTGCTGATCTCGATCGAGAACCTCTTCGGCGGCACCTATCGCGACGTCTTCTTCGGCGACGGGCAGGTGAACGAGCTGCGCGGCTCGGGCGGTCGCGATCTCCTCAACGGGCGGAACGGCAGCGACCGGCTGCTGGGCGAAGGCGGCAGCGACAAGCTTGTCGGCGGCGGCGGCCGCGACATCTTGCGCGGCGGCAACGGGTCCGACCGCCTTTTCGGCGGCTCCGGCAATGACAAGCTCTACGGCGACGCCGGAAACGATATCCTGGACGGTGGCAGCGGCAACGACATCCTGACCGGTGGCAGCAAGGTCGATACATTCATCTACAACGCCGGCGCCGACATCATCACCGACTTCGACGGCGACCTCCTGCAGATCGACGCCGCTCTCTGGGGCGGTGCCTCCAGGACCGCCGCCGAGGTGTTGGGCTTCGCCGGCGTGATCGGCGGCGACACGGTTTTCGACTTCGGCGGCGGCGACAGTCTGACGCTGCGGGGGTTCACAGATGTCGCAAGTCTGGAAAGCGTCCTGACGATCATCTGATCGGCGGGGCGTCCACGGGCCGCGGAGGGCATATCCCGAAGCCCGGAGGCGGCGAGGCGTCCCGCAAGGGGCGCCTCGTTCGACTCCGGGCCTATCCCGCGCGGGCCGCGCGTTTCAGCCAGGTGACGAAACTGCGCGCCGCCGGCCGCAGCACGCCGGGGCGGGTGACGATGTGATAGCCGGTGGAGTCGTCGCGGTCCTCGAACAGCACCACCAGCCGCCCCGCCGCCACGTCGGCCTCGACGAAGAGCCGCGTCGTCACCGCCACCCCCTGACCATCGCGCGCCCCGTCCAGCACCAGGTTGCCCGGCACCTGCACCCGGTTGCGCGCCTCCGAGGCGACAACGCCGTGCGTCTCGAGCCAGCGCGTCGCCTCGGTGGTGCCCAGCTCCTCCAGCCAGGGCACCCGCACCAGGTCCTCGACCGAGCGCACCGGATGCCGCGCCACCAGCGCCGGCGCGCCGACGACGACCATATGCGTGGGCAAGAGCATGTCGACCTCCAGCCCCGGCCACCTGCCGTCGCCATAGCGCAGGGCGACGTCGATGCCGCCGGGTGCCAGTTCGGCCAGCACCGGCGTCGGGTCGATGGTCAGGCTGATCCCCGGATGCGCCATGCGGAACTCCGACAGGCGCGGCATCAGCCAGGCGGCGGCGAAGGAGGGCGTGACCGAGACATGCACCGGCCGCGCCGCGTCACGCCCGCTCAGCTCGCGCAGGGCGGTCTCGATAGCGCCGAACCCCAGCGCCAGCGCATCGGCCAGCCGGCGGCCCTCTTCGGTCAGCTCCAGCGCCCGGCCCGACCGGTCGAACAGCGCGACGCCAAGCGCGCGCTCCAGCGCGCGAAGATGCTGGCTTATGGCAGCATGGGTTACATTCAGCGCCTCGCCCGCCCGTTCCATGTTCCCGTGCTCGACAAAGGCCGAAAAGGCCCGCAGAGCGGCGAGGGGAGGCATTTCGCGCCAGTTCATCTGTAATCCAGACTTACATTTTGAATATCTGTTTGAATCGCATCCAACCCGGTTTCGGTCAAGTATGGGATCAACGAAACACGCAACGAGAAGGAGCTGACAGATGCTCGGAATACTGGCCCATACCTTCCTGACCGCCACACGTCACGACACGCAGCGCCTGCGCCCGCTGCCGCCGCGCAAATGGCGCTGGCTGCCCGGCGGGCATTGGTGGCTGGAGCGCCCGCGCGGCCACCGCCACGACCTCTGAAACGAAAACACCCCGCAGAGGCTCTGCGGGGTGGGAAAGTTTCGGCGCCGGCCACTCAGGAAACGCGCGAACAGATCGAGAGGCCGGCGCCGCCTCCCGGTGCCGAGGGCGCCGGGAAAGCGGTGGGGCAGGGGCTATTCGCCGCCGCCCAGCTGGTGGACGTAGAGCGCGACGGCGCGGACCTCGGCCTCGGACAGGCGGCCGGCCCAGGCCGGCATCACGCCGAAGCGGGCATTGGTGATGGTCTGCACCAGGGTGGCGTGATCGCCGCCATAGAGCCAGATCGCATCCGAGAGGTTCGGCGCGCCCTGTTCGCGCATCCCTTCACCCTTCTCGCCGTGGCACGAAGCGCAGTTGTCGGCAAAGACCGTGGCCCCGGCCTCGACCTTCGAGGCGTCGTCCGGCGTGCCCGAGAGGCTCTGCACGAAGTTCGCCACCTCGTCGATCTGCGCGGGCTCGAGCAGCCCGTCGCGACCGAAGGCCGGCATCATCGAATAGCGCGCCTCGTCGTCCTCGGTGTTGCGGATGCCGTGGCTGATCGTGGTGTGGATCGCCTCGATATCGCCGCCCCACAGCCAGTCGTCGTCCAGCAGGTTCGGATAGCCCTTGGCCCCGGCCGCACCGGCGCCGTGGCACTGGGCGCACCAGGTCTTGAAGACGGCGCCACCAGCCGAGACGGCATAGCCGTTCAGCTCGGGGTCGCCCGACACGGCGGTCAGGTCGGCGGCCGCCAGCTTGTCGTTGATCGCCTTGTTGGCGGCGTCGACGGCAGCGATCTCCTCGGCCACCTGGGCGCGGGTCGAATAGCCCAGCACGCCGGCGGTGGCACCGTTGATCATCGGCCAGGCCGGATAGGCGATGGTATAGCCGATGCCCCAGACGATGGTCAGGTAGAAGACCCAGACCCACCAGCGCGGCAGCGGATTGTTGAACTCCTCGATCCCGTCCCAGCTGTGGCCGGTCGTTTCCGGATCACCGGAGAGTTTCGGGGGAACTTTGCTCATGTCCGCGTCTCCTCGGGATTGGCGGGTTTCTCCGCGTGACGGAACGGGATGTCGGCCGTGTCTGCGTAGGTCGTGCTGCTGCCGGGGCGGAACACCCAGGCGATGACGCCGATGAAGAAGGCGAAGAGCGCAAGCAGCATCCAGCTGTCCGCGAATTCGCGCAGGAAGGAATATTTCTCCATGATCCTCCCTCCTTACCGGCTTGCGTCAGGGGTGAAGGTCGAGAAGTCGACCAGCGTGCCCAGCATCTGCAGGTAGGCGATCAGCGCGTCGGCTTCCGAGATGCCCGGCTGGCCGTCGAAGTTGCGCACCTGCGCTTTCGGGTAGCGTGCCAGCAGCCCGTCCGAGTCGCTGTCGGCATCGGCCTGCGCGGTGAAGTCGGCCGCCGCGTTCTCGATCATCTCGTCCGTATATGGCGTGCCAAGCAGGCGGTGGGTCGACATCAGTTCGGCCACGTAGGTCGGCTCGATCATCCGGTTTTCGAGGAAGCCGTATTTCGGCATCACCGACTCCGGCACCACCGACTGCGGGTTGCGCAGGTGGTCGACATGCCATTCGTCCGAGTAGCGGCCGCCGACGCGGGCCAGGTCAGGCCCGGTCCGCTTCGAACCCCACTGGAACGGGTGGTCGTACATCGACTCCGCCGCCAGCGAGTAATGGCCGTAACGCTCGACCTCGTCGCGCATCGGGCGGATCATCTGGCTGTGGCAGACGTAGCAGCCCTCGCGGACGTAGATCTCGCGCCCGGTCAGTTCCAGCGGCGAGTAGGGGCGCATCCCCTCCACCTTTTCGATGGTGTTCTCCAGGTAGAACAGCGGTGCGATCTGGACGATGCCCCCGATGGTCACGACCAGGAAGCTGAGCACCAGCAGGAGGGTCGCGTTGGTCTCGATGACCTTGTGTTTGTCGAGAAGTGCCATCTGTCTCGGCCCCCCTTATTCGGCCGGGACGGCTGTGGCGAGGTTCTGCTCCTTGGCAGGGACCCCACGAACAGTCATCCAGAGGTTGTAGACCATGATAAGCGCACCGGTCAGATACATGACCCCACCCAGCGCACGCACCACATACATCGGGAACTTGGCGGCCACGGTGTCGGCGAAGGAGTTCACCAGGAAACCGTTGGCGTCGACTTCACGCCACATCAGGCCTTCGAGGATCCCCGTCACCCACATCGAGGCGGCGTAGAGCACGATACCGATGGTGGCGAGCCAGAAGTGCCAGCTGACCATGCTCAGGCTGTAGAGGCGATCCCGCTTCCAGAGCGCGGGGACCAGGAAGTAGAGGCAGCCGAAGGTGATCATGCCGTTCCAGCCAAGTGCGCCGGAGTGGACGTGACCGATGGTCCAGTCGGTGTAGTGCGACAGCGAGTTGACCGCGCGGATCGACATCATCGGGCCTTCGAAGGTCGACATGCCGTAGAAGCCGATCGAGATCACCATCATGCGGATCACCGGGTCGGTGCGCAGCTTGTCCCAGGCACCCGAGAGGGTCATCAGGCCGTTGATCATGCCGCCCCACGAGGGCATCCACAGCACGATCGAGAACACCATGCCCAGCGTCGAGGCCCAGTCGGGCAGCGCGGTATAGTGCAGGTGGTGCGGACCGGCCCAGATATAGATGAAGATCAGCGCCCAGAAGTGGATGATCGACAGCTTGTAGCTGTAGACCGGGCGACCGGCCTGCTTGGGCACGAAGTAGTACATCATGCCCAGGAAACCGGCGGTCAGGAAGAAGCCCACGGCGTTATGGCCATACCACCACTGGGTCATCGCGTCCTGCACGCCCGTGAAGGCCGAAACCGACCGCGAGCCCCAGAACGAGACCGGAATCGCCAGGTTGTTCACCACGTGCAGCATCGCCACCGTGATGATGAAGGACAGGTAGAACCAGTTCGCGACGTAGATATGCGGTTCCTTGCGCTTGATGATCGTGCCCAGGAAGACGGCCAGGTAGGCCACCCAGACGATCGTCAGCCAGAGGTCGACCATCCATTCGGGCTCGGCGTATTCCTTCGACTGGGTCGCGCCCAGCAGATAGCCGGTTGCCGCCAGCACGATGAACAGCTGGTAGCCCCAGAACACGAACCACGCGAGGTTGCCGCCCCAGAGCCGCGCCGCGCTGGTGCGCTGGACGACGTAGAACGAGGTGCAGATCAATGCGTTGCCGCCAAAGGCGAAAATGACCGCCGAGGTATGCAGCGGGCGCAGCCGGCCAAAGTTGCCGTAGCCCTGCAGGACCTCGAAATTCAGCGCCGGGAAGGCCAGTTGAAGCGCGATGACCACGCCGACCAGGAAGCCCACCACGCCCCAGAACGAGGTCGCGATGACACCGGCGCGGACGACGGAGTCGAAGTATTCGTTGCTCGGCGTCGCGGGCACCGGCTCGCCGGTCTTTCGCAGCGTGTAGATGAACATACCGCCTGCCACCAGCATGATGATGATGGCGTGCACCATGTATGCCAGATCGCGCGCGAAGTTGATGCCCATCATCGCGACCAGCGTGATGAGACCAAGCGCAATCAGCTTGAGAGTGTTTGACATATTACGTCCCCTGACCTTGTCTCGGGCGGTTCTTCTGCCACCCGGACGGATTCGGAATGGTGGCTTGATGCAGGACCCTGCGCCGGAAAACCTTGATCTGCATCAAAACATTTCTGCCCCCGATATGTCAGCTTTGAAACCGTAAAAGTTGTAGGGCACCCCAATTTGTCGCTTGCCCAGGGATCATTCAGCGAGGATCAGAATGGCTTACAAATCGCTCTTGAGTGTGGTCACCGACCTTCGGTTCGCCGATGCGCCGCTGGCCGCGATGGCAACGCTCGCCGAGGCCGGCGATGCCCATGCCGACGCGCTCTGCCTGGGCGTGGACCGGACCCAGACCGGCTATTACTACGCCGGCGCCAACGCCATGGTCCTGCAGGAGACGCTCCAGCGCGCCCATGCCGAAGCCGCCGAGATTCAGGAGCACGTGAACGCCACCCTGGGCCGCACCGGCGCGCGCTGGGCCAGTGACAAGGGCGTGGTGCAGCTCGCTGACATCGGCCGTCACGTCGGCTTCCACGCCCGCTTCGCCGATCTCGTCGTGCTGCCCCGACCCTATGGCAAGGATCGCGGCCCCGAGGTCGAGGCGGTGGTCGAGGCGGCGCTGTTCGAAGGCCGTGCCCCGGTGCTGGTGGTGCCCGATACCGGCGCGGTCAAACCCGAGCCGGAAACCGTGCTGGTCGCCTGGAACGAAAGCGCCGAGGCGATGACCGCCATCCGCAAGGCACTGCCCTTCCTCAAGACCGCCAAGGTTGTGCGCATCGTGGTGATCGACCCGCCGGCGCACGGCCCCGAACGCTCCGATCCGGGCGGGCTGCTGGGCCAGATGCTGGCACGCCACGGCGTCACCTGCGAGATCGACGTGCTCTCCAAGACGCTGAACCGGGTCTCGGACGTAATCAACCGCCACGCCAGCGATACCGGTGCCGACCTGGTGGTGATGGGCGCCTATGGCCACTCGCGCTTCCGCGAGGCCATCCTTGGCGGCGCAACCCGCAACATGCTCGAAAAGGCTGCGGTGCCGGTCTTCCTGGCGCATTGAGCCATCAGGCTTGGCAAGAACACGGCCGCTCCCGGCGGGGGCGGCCGTATCCCTTGACTGCGCTCAGGCGCTGCGGCGGCGCAGCACGGCGAAACCGCCGAGACCGGCCAGCAGCAGCGGCAGACCGGCCGGCAGCGGAACTTCCGACACGGCATTGCGCTCGGCCAGGTAGTCCACGGCGAGATCGGTGTAGTTGGTGAAGATCCCGTCCATGCCGGCATCGACCCAGAACTCGTACTGGGCGTAGGCATCGTCCCGGTTGCTCTTGTTGAAGGTCCAGCCATGCACCGTCATGCCAAGGGCATGTGCGGCCTGGATGAACTCGGCACCCATCGCACTGCCCGACAGGCTCACGCCCAGGCCATCTGCGAAGACGGCGAGGTCGCTCAGCAGGCTGACCTGGCCGGTGGTCGCGTCGAGCAGGCCAAAGCCGTCATCGGTCAGCCGGGCATAGCCGAGCGCCGCGATGGTGTTGTCCATGCCCATCAGCGCCTGCAACTCGGCCAGCTCGCGCGCGCCGGCATGGCTGAAGGTCTGCAGGATTGCGTGATCCTCCGGCGCGTCGAAACCGGCGGCCTTCATCTCGTTCAGGATCTGCTGGTTCATCGCCGTGCTGTTCGGCGTCTTGGCCTCGGGATAGATCCCGATGTCGTCGCCGCTGGCAGTGTTGTGCGCGTTCACGAAGGCCATC
Source organism: Seohaeicola zhoushanensis (assembly GCF_014656415.1). Lineage (GTDB taxonomy): Bacteria > Pseudomonadota > Alphaproteobacteria > Rhodobacterales > Rhodobacteraceae > Seohaeicola_A > Seohaeicola_A zhoushanensis. The sequence continues at coordinate 325,809 of NZ_BNCJ01000002.1, forward strand.
ACCTCGGCGAAGGTCGGCACCTTGAACGGGTCGGCCATCGTCGGCGTATAGCCGGGGTACGAGGTCGAGGCGGTCGAGGACGCAGGCTCGACGGTCAGCTGCTGGATCTCGGCATAGGTGTAGTCCGACACCTTGTAGCCGCCGTTGCGCATCCCCAGCACGGTCTCGACATTGGTGGTGCGGTTCAGCGTGCTGTCGTGCATGGCGATCAGGACGCCGTCGCTGGTGGTCTGCAGGTCGGGCTCGACGATGTCGGCGCCCATCCGGATCGCCAGTTCATAGGCGGCCAGGGTGTGCTCGGGCAGATAGCCGCTGGCGCCACGGTGGGCGATGACCAGCGGGGTCTCGCCGGAGAGCGTGTTGTACGAGGCAGCAAGGGCCGGGGCGGCCAGCAGCGCGGCCGCGGCAGCGCCGGCGAGGAAAGTGCGGTACATGGGAAATCCTGTCTTGGATATTGGCTAAAATGCGGCCGGAACATGGTCGCAATAGGGCAGTACGGTTGCCATGTGACGGGACGATTAAAGGTTTGAGAAAAATATATTAATTTATTGTGACAGCCGGGGAGGGGCAGGGAGAACCACGCCCGGCGGCGCTGCCGCGCGCACCGTTCAGGCGCTCAGGTAGGCCTCGAGCCGCGCGGCGGCGTCCGACCCAAGGTGCAGCCCCAACTTGGTGCGCCGCCAGAGCACGTCCTCGGCGGTCTGCGCCCATTCCCGCGCCTTCAGCCAGTCGACCTCGGCCGCGGTGAGCGTGGCGCCGAAATCCTGCCCGAGGTCGGCGGCGCTGGTGGCGGTGCCCAGGAAGGCCCGTGCCTCGGTGCCATAGGTGCGCACCAGCCGGCGCGCCCATTGCTCGGTGAGGAACGGATAGTCGTGGCGCAGCCCCTCGGCCAGGTCCGGCGCGCCATCGACCGGAAAGTCGCCGCCGGGCAGCGTTGCGCGGGCCGTCCATTCGCCCGAGGTGCCGGGAAAGAACGGCAGGATACGCGCCATCGCCGCCTCGGCCAGCTTGCGATAGGTAGTGATCTTGCCGCCGAAGACGCTCAGCAGCGGCGCACCGGCGGTGTCCAGGCTCAGGACGTATTCGCGGGTCGCCGCCGTGGCCGAGGAGGCCCCGTCGTCATAAAGCGGGCGCACGCCGGAATAGGTCCAGACGATGTCCTCGGCGCGGATGTCGGTCTTGAAATAGCCATTGGCGAAGGCACGCAGGTAATCGGCCTCCTCGGGCGTGCAGACCGGGGCCACGTCCGGGTCGGGGTGGTCGTTGTCGGTGGTGCCGATAAGCGTGAAGTCGTCCTCGTAGGGAATGGCGAAGATGATCCGCCCGTCGGTGCCCTGGAAGAAATAGCACTTGTCGTGATCGAAAAGCCGGCGCGTCACGATATGGCTGCCGCGCACCAGGCGGATGTTCTCCGACGAGTTGATCTTCAGCGTGTTGTGGATGACCTCGGAAACCCACGGCCCGCCGGCATTGACCAGCGTGCGGGCGCGGACGGTCTCCTCGCTGCCATCCGCGCGGCGCAGGTGGACATGCCAGAGATCGGCCTCGCGCCGGGCCGAGACGACACGGGTGCGCGGCAGGATACGCGCGCCGCGCTCGGCGGCGTCACGGGCGTTCAGCACCACGAGGCGCGAGTCCTGCACCCAGCAGTCGGAATACTCGAAGGCCCGCTCGAAACGGTCCTCGAGCGGCGCGCCCTCGGGCGTGCCCTGCAGCCGGATCGACCTGGTCCCCGGCAGGATCTCGCGCCCGCCGAGGTTGTCGTAGAGAAACAGTCCCAGCCGGATCAGCCAGGCCGGGCGGCGGCCCTTCATCCAGGGCATGAACAGCGTCATCAGCCGCGAAGTGGGCGTGTCACTCTCGAACCGCATGTCGCCCGAATAGGGCAGCACGAAGCGCATCGGCCAACTGATATGCGGCATCGCGCGCAGCAGCACCTCGCGTTCGCGCAGCGCCTCGCGGACCAGGCGGAATTCGAAGAACTCCAGATAGCGCAGGCCCCCGTGGAACAGCTTGGTCGAGGCCGAGGAGGTGGCCGAGGCCAGGTCGTTCATCTCGGCCAGCGTCACCGAGAGGCCGCGCCCGGCGGCGTCGCGGGCGATGCCGCAGCCGTTTATGCCGCCGCCGATGATGAAGACATCGCAGACCGCACCCGCGGGATCAGGCGGAGAGACTGCCGTGTTCATCTTGATCTTCCAGTGAAATGATTTGGGTATTGCCGCGCAGCGCCGCCTCGACGAAGCCGCGCGGGGGGCGCTTGTCGGTGACGAAATAGTCCAGTTCGGCGACGTTGCAGATGCGCACCGGCGCGGTGCGGTCGAACTTCGAGCTGTCGGCCACGCAGATGCGGGTGCGCGAATTGCGCAGGATCGCGCGCGCAACCGAAACCTCGCGGCTGTCGTAGTCGAGGATCGCCCCGTCCGTATCCAGCGCCGAGGCGCCGATCACCGCGAAATCGACCTTGTAGCGCGAGATGAACTCGACCGCGTCCTCGCCCACGATGGCGCCGTCGGTGGTGCGCACCGCGCCGCCCACCAGGATCAGCTCGCGCACACGGGTGCCCATGAGCTGGTTGATGATGTTGATGTTGTTCGAGACGACGACCAGCCCGCTGTGCCGGGTCAGCGCCCGGGCGACTTGTTCGGTAGTGGTTCCGATGTTCAGGCAGAGCGAGCAATCGTTCGGGATCAGCCCCGCCGCCAGCGCGCCGATGGCCTCCTTCTCGGGGCCGTTCAGCATCCGGCGCTCGTGATACTGCCGATTCGCCACCGAGGCCACCTTGCGTGCCCCGCCATGGGTGCGCGCGGCCAGTCCGATGTCGCAAAGTTCGCCCAGGTCGCGCCGGATCGTCTGGCTGGTGACGTTGAATCGATTCGCCAGCGCCTCAACCTCCACGTGTCCCTCAACACGCAGAGATTCCAGAATTTCCTGCTGGCGACCGCTCAGTTCCATACCCTGTCCAAAGCGCAATTCTTAACGCTCGTATAGGGGCAAAAGCGCGCATATTCCAAGAAGAACATTCGTTTGACTTTCGTTTGTGTTCGTTTAAGCAAGGCGACGCAGGGTCACTTGCGCATAAACGAAACACAGGGAGGTGTGAGATGCGAAAGTATCTTCTCTCCGCAGTTGCGGTCTCAGCCGTGGTTGCGGGAAGCAATGCCGCATATGCAGACGCCGCTGCGGCCGAGAAGTGGATCAATGACGAGTTCCAGCCGTCCGCGCTCAGCAAGGACGAACAGAAGGCCGAGATGCAGTGGTTCATCGACGCCGCAAAGCCTTTTGCCGGGATGGAGATCAACGTGCTCTCCGAAGGCATCCCGACGCACAGCTATGAATCGACAGTTCTGACCAAGGCATTCGAAGAGATCACCGGCATCAAGGTGAACCACCAGATCCTGGGCGAGGGCGAGGTCGTCCAGGCGGTGCAGACCCAGATGCAGACCCAGCGCAATCTCTATGACGGCTACGTCAACGACAGCGACCTGATCGGCACCCACGCCCGGCTTCAGCTGGCCTACAACCTCACCGACCAGATGGCCGGCGACTGGAAGGACGTGACCAACCCCGGCCTCGACCTGGCCGACTTCATGGGCACCAGCTTTACCACCGGGCCCGATGGCAAGCTCTACCAGCTGCCCGACCAGCAGTTCGCCAACCTCTACTGGTTCCGCAAGGACTGGTTCGACAACGAAGAGATCAAGGCCAAGTTCAAGGCCAAATACGGCTATGACCTCGGCGTTCCGGTCAACTGGTCGGCCTACGAGGATATCGCCGAGTTCTTCACCAACGACGTGAAGGAGATCGACGGTACCCGCATCTACGGCCACATGGACTATGGCAAGCGCGCCCCCGACCTTGGCTGGCGGATGACCGACGCCTGGCTCTCGATGGCTGGTGCCGGCTCGCCGGGCGAGCCGAACGGCGTGCCGATCGACGAATGGGGCATCCGCATGGAAGCCGGTTCCTGCAACCCGGCCGGCGCCAGCGTCAGCCGCGGCGGCGAGGCCAACGGCCCGGCGGCGGTCTTCGCGATTGCCAAGTGGGACGAGTGGCTGCGCAAGTATGCGCCTCCGGGCGCGGCCTCCTATGACTTCTACCAGTCGCTGCCGGCGCTGAGCCAGGGCAACGTCGCCCAGCAGATCTTCTGGTACACCGCCTTCACCGCCGACATGGTGAAGCCGAAGTCGGAAGGCAACAACACCGTCGATGACCAGGGCATGCCGCTCTGGCGGATGGCGCCCAGCCCGCATGGCCCCTACTGGAAGGAAGGCCAGAAGGTCGGCTACCAGGACGTGGGCTCGTGGACCTTCCTCAAGTCCACCCCGGATGACCGCGCCAAGGCCGCCTGGCTCTATGCGCAGTTCGTCGTCTCCAAGACCGTCGACGTCAAGAAGAGCCACGTTGGTCTGACCTTCATCCGCGACAGCACCGTGCGGCACGAGAGCTTCACCGAGCGCGCGCCGAAGCTGGGTGGCCTGGTCGAGTTCTACCGCTCGCCCGACCGCGTGGCATGGTCGCCGACCGGCATCAACGTGCCCGACTATCCGAAGCTGGCGCAGATCTGGTGGCAGCAGATCGGTGACGTGAACTCCGGCGCCTTCACCCCGCAGCAGGCGATGGACCGCCTGGCCGAGGAGATGGACATCACCATGGCCCGGATGCAGCAGGCCGACGAGGCGGCAAATGTCTACGGCGGCTGCGGCCCGCGCCTGAACGAGCCGAAGGACCCGTCCGAATGGCTCGGCAAACCGAACGGCCCGCACGCCAAGCTCGACAACGAAAAGCCGCCGGGAGAGACCGTCAACTACGACGAACTCGTGGCGCGCTGGTCGAAGTAAGGCCCGTTCCTCGGGCCGGACGGTCCTCTCGCCGGCCCGAACCACCGGGGCCCCCTTCGTGGGGCCCTGGTCCACAACCGAAGACCGCGCCGGGGGCAGGGGCGCGCGAAGGGGGGGAGATATCATGACCATCGAGCTGGAAAACGTCACCAAGCGCGTCGGCGCGGTGACCCATATCAAGCCGGTGACGCTGACGCTGAAGCCGGGGCAGTTCAACGTGCTGCTGGGCGAGACGGGCGCGGGCAAGACCTCGCTCATCAAGCTGATGGCCGGGCTCGACCCGGCGGCAAGCGGCACCATCCGGATGAACGGCAAGGACGTCACGCATCTGTCGACGCAGAAGCGCAACATCAGCCTCGTGCACCAGTTCTTCGTGAACTACCCGCATATGAGCGTCTTCGACAACATCGCCTCGCCGCTGAAGGTGGCGGGCATGGCCAGGTCCGAGATCGAGGGCCGGGTCGAGCAGGCGGCGAAGCTCTTGCAGCTGACGCCGATGCTCAAGCGCCGTCCGCAGGAACTGTCCGGCGGCCAGCAGCAACGCACCGCGCTGGCCCGCGCCATCGTCAAGGAAAGCCAGGCGGTGTTCCTGGACGAGCCGCTCGCCAACCTCGACTACAAACTGCGCGAGGAGCTGCGCGACCAGCTGCCCGACCTCTTCGCGGGTCGCGGCGCGGTGGTGATCTATGCGACCTCGGAACCGGAAGAGGCGCTGATGCTCGGCGGGCGCACGGCGCTGATGCAGGACGGCCAGGTCGTGCAGTTCGGCCCCACCGCCGGCATCTATCGCCGCCCCGGCTCGCTGGCGGCGGCGCAGGTCTTCTCGAACCCGCCGATCAACACCGCCCCGATCACCAAGCGCGGCAGCCGCGCGCACATGGGGTCCGCGATCTCCTGGGAGCTGACCGGCGCGGCGGCAGACCTGCGCGACGGCGACTATACCGTCGCGGTGCGGCCCAACTACGTCCTGCCGGTGCGCGACCGCGGCGCCGATGTGCCGATGACCGGCACGGTGCTGGTGACGGAGCTCTCCGGCTCGGAATCGAGCGCGCATTTCAGCCTGCCGGGCGGCAGCTGGGTCTCGCTCTCGCCGGGGGTGCATCCCTATGAAGTCGGGCGCGACCACCAGTTCTTCATGGACGCCTCGCGCTGCTTCTATTTCGCGCCCGATGGCGCCCTTGCGGCCTGAGGGGGCGGAATGGCGAAGATCACGCTGGAAAATCTGCGGCACAGCTACCTTCCGAACCCCGCGGCCGAGGACGACTATGCGCTGAAACGGATCGACCACGTCTGGGAGGACGGCGGCGCCTATGCGCTGCTCGGTCCATCGGGCTGCGGCAAGTCGACCCTGCTCAACATCATCTCGGGGCTGCTGGCGCCCTCGGAAGGGCGGATCCTGTTCGACGAGACCGACGTGACCCGCCTGCCGCCGGACCGGCGCAACATCGCGCAGGTGTTCCAGTTTCCGGTGATCTACGACACGATGACGGTCTACGACAACCTCGCCTTCCCGCTCAGGAACCGCGGCCGCAGCGAGGACGTGGTGGCCAGGCGCGTCACCGCGATTGCCGAGATGCTGGAAGTGACGGCGATGCTGAACACCCGCGCGTCGCACCTCTCGCCCGACAACAAGCAGAAGATCTCGATGGGGCGCGGCCTCGTGCGCGAGGACGTCAACGTGGTGATGTTCGACGAGCCGCTGACGGTGATCGACCCGCACCTGAAGTGGAAGCTGCGCTCCAAGCTCAAGGAACTGCACCACCGGGTGCGGGCGACGATGATCTACGTCACCCACGACCAGACCGAGGCGCTGACCTTCGCCGACCAGGTGGTGGTGATGGACCTCGGCGTGATCGTGCAGATCGGCACGCCGGTCGAACTGTTCGAGCGCCCGGCCCATACCTTCGTCGGCCATTTCATCGGTTCGCCCGGCATGAACGTGCTGCCCTGCGAGGTGCGCGACGGCGCGGCCTTCTTCAACGGCGTTCAGGTGCCGCTCGAGGGGCGGATCACCGGCACCGGCGCAAGGACCGAGATCGGCATCCGCCCCGAGTTCGTGAGCCTCGCCCCCGGCGGGCTCGAGGGCCGGGTGCGCAAGGTCGCCGACCTTGGCCGCCACGCGGTGGTCGAGGCGATGGTGGGCGACACCCGCGTCTCGGCCATCGTCGAGGGCCCGGTCCCGGCGCAGGGCGAGGTGGTGTCGCTGGCGTTCCGGCCGGACCAGACGCGGCTCTATGCCGACGGCTGGCTGGCGACGGAGGCGGGGCGATGAGGGGCGGGGCGCGACTTGCGCAAGCCGGGCGGGCGCCTGCCCGTGGGATGGCGCCGCAACGATTGAACGGCGCGCTTTATGCCGGCCACGTTCCTCCCCGTCCTGTGGCCTGGCCCGGCGTCGACAAAGCGCCAGCCCGCCGGGACGGTCGCCATTGGAGCGCCATTGGTCCGAGCGACAATGGCGACGCGCTCGCCCGGCGCCTTCGGCTTGATTCCGGGCGGGAGCAAAGTTCCGACATTGCAATGAGGGGAAGCCAATCATGAAGACCGTCAACCAGAAAGCCTGGTTCTTCGTCCTCCCCGTGCTCCTGCTCGTCGCCTTCAACGCGCTGGTGCCGATCATGACGGTGGTCAACTACTCGGTGCAGGAGACCTTCGGCAACAACCAGTTCTTCTGGGAGGGCCTGGGCTGGTTCCAGCAGCTCCTCCGCTCCGAACGCTTCCACGCCGCGCTGGGCCGGCAGTTCCTTTTCACAGGCATGATCCTCGCCATCGAGATCCCGCTCGGCATCGTCATCGCCCTCTCGATGCCGAAGAAGGGCTTCTGGGTGCCGGTCTGCCTCGTCCTCATGGCGCTGCCCATGCTGATCCCCTGGAACGTCGTCGGCTCGATGTGGAACATCTTCACCCTGCCGGGCATCGGCCTGATGGGCTATTTCCTGAACGAGGTGCTGGGCATCCCCTATGACATGACCCAGCAGCCCATTGCCGCCTGGATCACCATCATAGTGATGGACGTCTGGCACTGGACCTCGCTGGTGGTGCTGCTCTGCTATGCCGGTCTCGTCTCGATCCCCGACGCCTATTACCAGGCCGCCAAGATCGACGGCGCCAGCCCCTGGAAGGTCTTCCGCTACATCCAGCTGCCGAAGATGCGCACCGTGCTGACCATCGCGGTGCTGCTGCGCTTCATGGACAGCTTCAACATCTATACCGAGCCCTTCACCCTTACCGGCGGCGGCCCCGGCAACTCGACGACCCTGCTCAGTATCGACCTCGTCAAGATCGCCCTCGGCCAGTTCGACCTCGGCCCGGCGGCGGCGATGTCGCTGATCTACTTCGCCATCACGCTCTTCGTCAGCTGGCTGTTCTACACGCTGATGACGCGCGACGACCAAAGGTGAGCCCCATGCAGAAACGCCACCTCATCCCGCTGGTCTACATCCTCTTCCTGCTCCTGCCGATCTACTGGCTGGTGGCGATGAGCTTCAAGACCACGAACGAGATCCTCTCGGGCTTCTCGCTCTTCCCGCAGACCTTCACGCTGGCAAATTACCGGACGATCTTCACCGATCCGACCTGGTACTGGGGCTATATCAACTCGATCCTCTACGTGTCCCTGAACACGGTGATCTCGGTGGTGGTGGCGCTGCCGGCGGCCTATGCCTTCTCGCGCTACCGCTTCCTGGGCGACAAGCACCTGTTCTTCTGGCTGCTGACCAACCGCATGGCCCCGGCGGCTGTCTTCGCTCTGCCCTTCTTCCAGCTCTACTCGGCGGTCGGCCTGTTCGACACCCATATCGCGGTGGCGCTGGCGCATTGCCTGTTCAACATCCCGCTCGCGGTCTGGATCCTCGAAGGCTTCATGGGCGGCGTGCCCAAGGAGCTGGACGAGACAGCCTATGTCGACGGCTATTCCTTTCCGCGCTTCTTCACCACGATCTTCCTGCCGACGATCAAGGCGGGGGTGGGGGTGACGGCCTTCTTCTGCTTCATGTTCTCCTGGGTCGAACTGCTGCTCGCCAAGACCCTCACCGCCGTCTACGCCAAGCCGATCGCCGCGACGATGACCAAGACCGCCTCCTCGGCGGGCTACGAATTGGGGCTGCTGGCAGCGGCGGGGACGCTGACGATCATTCCCGGCGCCATCGTGATCTGGTTCGTGCGCAACTACATTGCCAAGGGCTTTGCCCTGGGGAGGGTGTGATGCGCTATCTCCTGACCTTCCTGCTGCTGCCCGGCACCGCCTTTGCCCAGGGCTGGGGCAATGTCGCCAAGCAGGCCGAGCCCAAGGGCTTTTCCTGGACCGATCCGCTCTGGGGCGGGACCTGGATGGCCTGGACGGCGGCCACTGCCGCCCTCTTCATCGGCATCTTCGCCGCGATGGCGGTGCTGGTGGTGCTGGAAATCCGCTGGCCCGGAGGGGCCGAACGGCGCGGCATCCTCGGGCTGACCACCACGCGGGGCGACCGGCTGTTCATCACGCTGCTGGGGTCCGTCTACATCTTCCTGGCCTGGCTCGGCCTGACCGACGCACTCTTGTGGACGCCTTTGGCTCTGGCCGTGCTCTGGGGCGTGTTCTGCTTCTGGAAGGTCTGACCGCCTCAGCCCTTGCGCTCGGGCTTGCCCTTGCGCGGGGTCGAGGCCATCTCCTCCAGCTCCGCCTCGGTCATCGAGTCGAACATATCCCGCGACGCCCCCTGCAACTCGCTCTTGTCCGTCTCGCCGCGCTTGGCGGACAGGGCCGCGCCGGCGGCGCGCTGCTGGGCCTTGGACTGGGCTTTCATGGTCTCTCTCCCGATTTTGACAGGAGAACAACCGGCAGTGCCCGGCGGGGGTTCCCGCCGGGTCAGATCATCCGGATCACATCCTTGTCGATCGCCAGCATATAGCCGCGCCGGGCGATGTTCTTGACCAGCAACTCGCTCACCATCTGGTTGCCCAGCGTGTCGCGCAGCCGCTTGATCCGGGTCGCGCCCGCCGCCTCGTCGCAATCGGCGGCGTCCTTGCCCGAGATCACCGACTCGATCTCGGCCCCCGACAACACGTCGTCGTCCAGCCGCGCCTCGGCCAGCACCGCCAGAGTCTCCATCGCCGCCGCCGTCAGCTTGAAGCCGAAGTTGTTGAGATAGACGGTGTTCTCTTCCCGGCTGATCAGCAGCGAGTTGACCTGGATCCCCTGCCGCTCGATCTCGCCCATCTGGCGGTTCATCGCCACCAGCATGACCAGCAGCACCAGCGCAGCCACCACGGCGGCGGTGGCAAACAGCATCAGCACGAAGATGATCATCCGATAGCCCGACAGCGTCTCGGAAAAGGCCGTGCCCGACTGCGCCAGGATCTCAAGCAGCTTGATCTCGGCCTGCCCGGTCAGCGCGTCGTTCTCGATGAACAGCTGTTCGACCCGCGCGTTGAAGGCATTGGCGTCGGGCAGGGCGAGCAGCAGCATCGCCCCGGCGGCGGCCAGGATCAGCACGATGGCCGCAATCCCGAGGGTGACGGTCCGGTTGCCGGACCGCCGCGCCTCAGAAGCGGAGAAAGAACTCTCCGGCATTGGCCCTCCTTTGGTCCAGCCCCTCGGGGCCGAAGACCGAAACCACGTTCAGAAGCGTCCAGCCCTGAGCGGCGAGACGGGCAGAGACTTCGGCCTGGGCCGCGCTTTTCTGGCACGCCCCCTGCAATTGCATGACCCCGTAATGCAGGCGCATCGGGTTGCCCTGCTTGGCCTTGTAATCGGCATAGCAGTCCGCCGCAAAGGCCGGTTGGGCCAATGCCATCGCGGCGGCGAGGATGAGATTTCGCATGATGTGCTTCATGCCGCCACTCTGCGCCGGCGGGCCCGGATATTCAATGACAACAGGCCTTTGCGCCGCTGATATCGGATAACAGGGGGGCGATATTGCCTGTCCGGAGCACCTGGGGCCAGGGTTGGGACATCGCCGGTCGAGAGTGATCGGACACCGACATGCCAACCTCGAAAGGAACGTCCCATGCACCGCAAGTTCATCACGCTCATCGTCTCGGCCGCCGTTGCGGTTGCCGGCTTCAGTGCCCCCGCCCGTGCGGATGGTGACGACATCGCCAAGGCTCTGATCGGGTTCACCGCGCTCGCGCTGATCGCCAAGGCGATCGACGACAAGAACGACCGGGCGACCACCCATTACCCCGCGCCGCCGATCTATGGCCAACCGGGCCGCCCCCCGATCTACGGCCAGCCGGGGCGTCCGCCGATCTATTCGCACCCGACCCGCCCGACCTACCCGCGCCCGCTGCCGCCGCAGGTCTCGCGCTATGACCTGCCTCAAAGCTGCCTGCGCAACTTCCGCGTCGACGGGCGGACCGTCCAGCTCTTCGGCCACGCCTGCATGAACAACACCTACGCCTATGCCAACTCGTTGCCCAACGTCTGCCAATACGGCTTCCACACCGATCGGGGCCGTTCGCGGATCGGCTACGAACCGTTCTGCCTGAGCCAGAAGGGATACCGCACGGCACGGTTTTAAGCCTGCGGAGATGGCGCGCCGGTATGCGCCGTCGGAAGGGGAGGGTCCGCGGGCCCTCCCTTTTCCTTTGCCCAAAGGCGCCGCCCCTTGCGCCGGCGGGCGGATTGCGCTCTGCAAGGGGCATGAGCACACCTGACGACAGCCTTGAACGCGCCGCGATGGAGCGCGGCTTCCTCCGCATCGCCGGGGTCGACGAGGTCGGCCGCGGCCCGCTGGCCGGGCCGGTGACGGCGGCGGCGGTGGTGCTCGACTTCGCGCGTCTGCCGGCGGGGCTGAACGACTCCAAGAAGCTGACCGCCCGCCGCCGCGATGCCCTGGCCGAGGCGATCCGGGACTGCGCGCAGGTCGGCGTCGCCCATGCCAGCGTCGCCGAGATCGACGAGATCAACATCCTGCGCGCCAGCCATCTCGCGATGCTGCGCGCCGTCGCCCTGCTCGACCCTGCACCCGACTTCCTGCTGATCGACGGCAACCTGCTGCCCGCCGGGCTGACCATACCCGCGCAGGCTGTGGTCAAGGGCGATGCGCGCTCGCTCTCGGTCGCCGCCGCCTCGATCCTGGCCAAGACGGTGCGCGACGCCATCATGGTGGATTTGGCGCAACAGCATCCGGGCTACGGCTGGGAGAAGAATGCCGGATACCCAACAAAATGTCACACTCAGGCACTGAGCGACTTGGGTGTTACCCCACATCATAGGCGTTCGTTCAAACCTGTCCACAATATCTTGTATCAAGGCCAAACCATAACTGATTGATTCAAAAAAGAATTTGACGCCGATTCGGTCATGAATCATCCTGAGCCCAACCACGAGAGCGCAACAAAGCGTCCGGGACAGAGGCAGAAGATGACGAAGACCAAAGACAAGAGCGCAGCCGCGCTCCCCCTGAACTCGATTCTTGACGGCGATTGCGTCGAGGTCATGAACAGCCTGCCGGCGGCGTCGGTGGACCTGATCTTTGCCGATCCTCCGTACAATCTCCAGTTGAAGGGCGACCTGCATCGCCCCGACAACAGCCATGTCGACGCGGTCACCGACCACTGGGACCAGTTCTCCAGCTTCGAGGCCTACGACCAGTTCACCCGCGCCTGGCTCAAGGCGGCGCGGCGGCTCCTGAAGCCGAACGGCGCGATCTGGGTGATCGGCTCCTATCACAACGTCTTCCGCGTCGGCACGGCGCTGCAGGACGCGGGCTATTGGCTGCTCAACGACGTGGTCTGGCGCAAGTCGAACCCGATGCCGAACTTCCGCGGCAAACGCTTCACCAACGCGCACGAGACGCTGATCTGGGCCAGCCGCGACGAGGGTGCCAAGTATACCTTCAACTACGAGGCGCTGAAGGCGCTGAACGAAGGCGTGCAGATGCGCTCGGACTGGGTGATCCCGCTTTGCACCGGGCATGAACGCCTCAAGGACGCCAACGGCGACAAGGCCCACCCGACGCAGAAGCCCGAGGCACTGCTGCACCGCGTGCTGGTCGGCACCACCAACCCGGGCGACGTGGTGCTCGACCCGTTCTTCGGCACCGGCACCACCGGCGCCGTGGCCAAGATGCTGGGCCGCGAATACATCGGGATCGAACGCGAGGCCGCCTACCGCGAGGCCGCCGCTGCCCGCATCGCCAAGGTGCGCAAGTTCGACCGCGAGGCGCTGACGGTCACCACCTCCAAACGTGCCGAACCCCGCGTCCCCTTCGGCCAGCTGGTCGAGCGCGGCCTGCTGCGCCCCGGCGAGGCGCTCTATTCGCCGCGCGGCCAGGTCGCCAAGGTGCGCGCCGACGGCACGCTGATCGGCTCGGACGTGCGCGGCTCGATCCACCAGGTCGGCGCCCATCTCGAAGGCGCGCCCAGCTGCAACGGCTGGACCTACTGGAGCTTCCGCAAGGACGGCATGAACGTCCCGATCGACGTGCTGCGCCAGCAGATCCGCTCGGAAATGAACTGATACGGACAGTTTACCGCCGGTGCCTGTGGCCTGACACGTGGCACTCACCTGGCCCCGCCTGTTCGGCGGGGCTTTTTTCTATGGAATGCCGCCGCGGGATGCCTATCTAGAGGAACGCAGCAGCGCAGGGGCGTCGGATGGCACGCATACCCAATCCCTTCTCGATCTTCCGGGATCTCGACGAACCCATCATCGACACCGGCACGCTGAACCGCCACACCGAGGCGGTGCTGGAGCGGCACAAGCGCGAGGGGCTGGAGCTTGCCGTGCGGGCACGCTGGATCGCGCTGGCGGTGGTGGCGGTGATGCTGCCCTTCCTGAACCCGCGCTGGGACATGCTCTATTACGAGGTCCTGCTGCTGGCGATGGCCGGCGTCGGCTGGCTGCAGCGCCGGGTCGGCGTGGTCGGGCGGTCGCGGCGCGAACTTGGCGTGCTGATGCTCGACATCCTGCTGATGACCTTCATCATCGCGGTGCCCAACCCCTTCGCCCCCGAGGACTGGCCCTCGGCCATGATCCACCGCTTCGGCGGCTTCGACTACTTCTACGTGCTGCTCGCCGCCGGCACGCTGGCCTATTCCTGGCGCACCATCCTGGCCTTCGGCTGGTGGACCTCGGCGCTCTGGGGGCTGGTGGCGCTGGCCGTCTGGCTCTTCGGGCGCCAGATCCCCGCGCTGGGCACAGCGGTGCAGGACGCGCTGGTCGACCATCCGATCATGGCGCGGATGCTCGACCCGAACGCGCTGCAGGTCGACCTCAGGGTGCAGGAGATCGTGATCTTCCTGCTGGTCAGCTTCATCCTGGCGATGACCGTGCGCCGCTTCAGCCGGCTGCTGCTCAGCACCGCCCAGCTCGAACGCGAGCGCGAGAACCTGTCGCGCTATTTCTCGCCCAACGTGGTCGAGCAGCTCTCCCAGAACGACGAGCCGCTCAAGCAGACCCGAACCCACGACGCGGCGGTGCTCTTCGTCGATATCGTGGGCTTCAGCCATTACGCGGCCACCCATGACCCGCAGGAGGTCATCGCCACCCTGCGCAACTTCCACGCCCGGATGGAGGCCGAGGTCTTCCGCCACGGCGGCACGCTCGACAAGTATCTCGGCGACGGGATGATGGCGACCTTCGGCACGCCGGTGCCCTCGGAGCTGGACGCGATCAGCGCCCTGCGCTGCGTGCGGGCGATGCGCGAGTCACTGGCGCGCTGGAACGCCGAACGCGTGGCGGCGGGCGAACCGGCGATCATGGGCAGCTTCGGGCTTCACTTCGGCCCCGTGGTGCTGGGCGACATCGGCGCCAACCGGCTGGAATTCGCGGTGCTCGGCAATACGGTCAACGTGGCCAGCCGGATCGAGAAGCTGACCCGCCCGCTGGTCGCCGAAATAGCCCTGAGCGACCAGATGCGCATCCGCGCCGAGGGGCAGGCGGGGCCGGGCGACCCGGCGCTCGAAGGGCTGTTCCGGCAGGAACCGCAGGCCGTGCGGGGCCTGGACGAGATGGTGACGGTCTGGACACTGTCCCGCCCCGAGGCGGCGCTCAGACCGAACTAATGCAGCGTGATCTGCCTCGGCAGCGCCGAGGTGAAGGCAGAGGCGGTGAAGTCCGATTTCATCAGCACCTTGCGCACCCCGGCCAGCGCGGCCTTCTCCCACATGAAGGGCGAGGGCCAGTCCGACACGATGATCACCGGGATCCTGCCGTAACGGGCATCCTGCGCCAGCTCCATCGCGAAATTGGCGCCCTTGCCGTCGGGCAGGTTGTTGTCGAGCAGGATGAAGCTGACCCGGATGGTCGCCAGCGCCAGCCGCGCCTCCTCCAGCGTCGCGGCAAAACGCACCTCGACCGGCGACATCACCGCGCGAACGGTGCGGGCCATCATCCGCTGATCATACGTGCTGTCCTCGACGATCAGGCAGGTGCGCACGGACGCATTGCCGCTGGTCTGGGGCAAAGATGCTCTCCTCGATCCGGGCGATGCCCCGTTCTGCCAGCAAGCCGTTAAGAACTGCTGAACGGCCTCAGCGCGGCAGCGGCGTGGCGCCCTTGTTGTAGGGCGTCCAGTCGGTGATCTCGGGGTAATACATCGCCCGCCAGCGCCGCACCCTCGGGTTCATCACCCGCCGCCAGAGGCGCGGCATCAGCGCCAGCGTGGTCATCACGGCATAGCCATGTGGCAGCTGCGGCGCCTCGTCCTCGGTATAGTTCTGCAACAGCGGAAAGCGGCGGTTCGGCTTGTAATGATGGTCGGAATGGCGCTGCAGGTTGATGAGCAGCCAGTTCGACGCCTTCTGCGCCGCGTTCCAGGAATGGCGGGGCAGCACGTGTTCATATTTGCCATTGCCCAGGTGCTTGCGCGACAGGCCGTAGTGCTCGACGTAATTCACCATCTCCAGGTGAAAGACCGCGACAAAGGCCTGCAGCAGGAACAGCCCGACCCCGGCAAAGCCGCCAAGCGCGAAGGCCAGCGCGATGAACACCGCCTGCAACACCCAGTAGCGGAAGAAGGGGTTGGAGCGGTCGGTCCAGGGCAGGCCCCTGCGCGCCAGCTGCGCCTTCTCGGCCCGAAAGGCGGACTTGGCACATTGCACCAGCACCCGCCCGAAGAAACGCCAGAACCCCTCGCCATAGCGCGCTGTGACCGGGTCGCGCGGCGTGCCGACGTACAGATGATGCACCAGCAGGTGCTCCGAGCGGAAATGCGAATACATCACCATCGCCAGCAGGATGTCGCCCAGCCAGCGTTCGGCCCGCGCCTTCTGGTGCATCAGCTCGTGGCTGTAGTTGATCCCGATGGTCCCGGTGACGACGCCGACGCCGAAGAACAGCCCGATCCGTTCCAGCGTGCCAAGGTGGTCGGCCCGCGTCGCGTACCAGATCAGGCTGAACAGGGTGACGAATTGCACTGGCACCCAGGCCCAGGTGAGCAGTTTGTACCAGGTCAACTGGTCCTCGGCCGTCTCGGGGTCGGCATTCTCCAGGTTCAGCCCCAGCACCTTGTCCAGCGCGGTATAGGCGTTCCAGGTCACCACGACGACGAGCAGCACCCAGAGCCCGCCCATCATCGCCCCGAACCAGAGCAGCGGCACCAGGAGGAAGGAGGTGGCGAAGGGCAGCACGCTTTGCCAGCGGGCCAGCTTTTCCGGCGAGGTCATGTCGAACTCCAGCTGTCGGTTGATCGCCATGTTCCTAGGGGTCTCTGGTTAACCGTTCCTTCCGCGACCGTCCGCACCGCCGCGCCACAGATCATAGGCCTTGCGCATCACGGTCGGAAGATCCGAAGGCCGGAATTCACCATGTTCCAGGAATGCGCCCCTCTCGGGGAGCATTCCGGGCGCAACCGTGGCATGGCGCACCTCCAGGATCAGGTGGAAATGGGTGAAGGTATGGCGCACCTCGCCCGGCAGCACCTGCCATTCGGCGCGGATCGGCGGCGCGTCGAGCGCGCGCTCGCCCCAGTCCGACCCCGGCCAGCCGAGCATCCCGCCCAGCAGCCCCTTGTCCGGCCGCCGCTCCAGCAACAGCGCGCCATCCGCGCGCCGCGCGATATAGGCGATGCCGCGCCGCACCGGCTTGGGCTTCTTCTCGGCCTTCTTCGGCAGCAGCGGCGCGGTGCCGGCGGCACGGGCGGCGCAGGGCGCGCGCAGCGGGCAGATCCCGCAGGCCGGGTTCTTCGGCGTGCAGATCGTCGCGCCGAGGTCCATCATCGCCTGGGCATGGTCGCCGGGGCGCTGCTGCGGCGTCAGGGCTTCGGCCAGGCCGTAAAGCTCGGGTTTGGCGGTGGGCAGGGGCGTGTGGATATCCCAAAGCCGCGCCACCACCCGTTCGACATTGCCGTCCATCACCGTCTCGGGCGCGTCGAAAGCGATGGCCGAGATCGCGGCGGCGGTATAGGGGCCGATGCCGGGCAGCCCCAGCAGGGTGTCGTGATCGCGCGGGAAGACGCCGCCATGCTCGGCGGCCACCACCCGCGCGCATTTCAGCAGGTTCCGCGCGCGGGCGTAATAGCCAAGCCCCGCCCATTCCCCCATCACCGCGCCATCCTCGGCAGCGGCCAGGTCGCCCACCGTCGGCCAGAGCCGGGTGAAACGGTGGAAATAGTCCTTCACCGCCGCCACCGTGGTCTGTTGCAGCATGATCTCCGACAGCCAGACGCGATAGGGGTCTGGTTCCACCCCCGCGCGGCGCTCGGCCGGGCCGACACGCCAAGGCAGGGCGCGCGCATGGGTGTCGTACCACTCGAGCAGGGCCGCGCCTATGGCGCTGGTTTCAAAGGTGTCACGCATTATTTATGTCCCGCCCGGGCGGTTTCACTGGCACCCGCCCACCCGGTCCTTACAATAAGCCAACCACCGGCGGAATCCACAGATGGCACAGCGTCAGTCCACCACGCGCGGCTTCAAGCGCACCGCGGCCCTTCTCGACGGCCAGATCCGTCGTGCCGGCGAAAGCCGGGGCTTTGCCGTGTCGCGCGTGCTGACCCACTGGGCCGAGATCGTCGGCGCCGACATCGCGGCCATCGCCCGGCCGGTGAACGTCGGCTATGGCCGGGGCGGCTTTGGCGCGACGCTGACGGTGCTGACCACCGGGGCGCAGGCGCCGATGCTGGAAATGCAGAAGGAACAGATCCGCGCCAGGATCAACGCGGTCTACGGCTACAACGCCATCAGCCGGGTGCGCATCACCCAGACCGCCCCCACCGGTTTTGCCGAGGGGCAGGTCGCCTTCGACCCGGCGCCCAGGCCGGTCGAGAAACCGGAAGACCCGGTGGCGGCGCGCGAGGCGCACGAGGCCGTCGCCCCGGTCCAGGACGAAGGCCTGCGCGCGGCGCTTGAACGGCTGGGCCGTAACGTATTAAGCAACACGAAACGCTGAGAAAGGTAGGGGCATGACCCGTAAACTTGGACTTTTGGGTGCGGTGGTGCTCGCCGCGGGCCTGGGCTATTTCGCGCTGAACACATCGACCCCCGGTTCGACCGAGCTGACCGCCCCGATCGGCGCCGCTTCGGCCTCGGAAGTCGACACGTCGAGCGTGGTCGAAATGTCCATCGGCCAGGAAGACGCCCCGGTGACGATCGTGGAATACGCCTCGTTCACCTGCCCGCATTGCGCCGCCTTCCACCAGGACGGCTTCAAGCGCCTCAAGGCCGATTACATCGACACCGGCAAGGTCAAGCTGGTCTACCACGATGTTTACTTCGACAAGTATGGCCTCTGGGCCTCGATGATCGCCCGCTGCGGCGGCCCGGAGAAATTCTTCGGCATCGCCGACCTGCTCTACAAGGGCCAGTCCACCTGGGCCCGCGCCGCCGAGCCGAACGGGATCGTCGAGGAACTCAAGAAGATCGGCCGCCTCGCCGGCATCGAGAACGACAAGCTCGAAGCCTGCATGACCGACAAGACCATGGCCGAGACCCTGGTCGCCTGGTTCCAGGAGAACGCCGAGAAGGACAAGATCAACGCCACGCCCAGCTTCATCGTCAACGGGCAGCTGGTCAAGAACATGCCCTATGACGAGTTCAAGGCCGTGATCGACGCCGAGCTCGCCAAGTGAGCGCACCGCTGGCCGGCCTGAAGGTCGTCGAACTCGCCCGCATCCTGGCCGGCCCCTGGGCCGGTCAGACGCTCTCGGACCTCGGCGCCGAGGTCATCAAGGTGGAGTCGCCGAAAGGCGACGACACCCGCGCCTGGGGCCCGCCCTTCGTGACCCGGGACGAGGATGTCTCGGCCTCCTATTACCACTCGACCAACCGCGGCAAGGCCTCGATCCGCGTCGACCTCGCCTCGCCCGAGGGCCAGGCCCGCGTGCGCGAGCTGGTCAGGGACGCCGATATCCTGATCGAGAACTTCAAGGTCGGCGGCCTCAAGAAATACGGCCTCGACTACGACAGCCTCAAAGAGGTCAACCCGCGGCTGATCTACTGCTCGGTCACCGGCTTCGGCCAGACCGGCCCCTATGCCCATCGCGCGGGCTATGACTTCATCATCCAGGGCATGTCCGGGCTGATGTCGATCACCGGCGCGCCCGAGGGGCAGCCGCAGAAGGCCGGCGTCGCGATCACCGACATCTTCACCGGGGTCTACTCGGTGGTCGGCATCCTCGCCGCGCTGCACCAGCGCGCCACCACCGGCCGCGGCCAGCACATCGACATGGCGCTGCTCGACGTGGCGGTGGCGGTGACCGCCAACCAGGCGCTGAACTACCTCACCACCGGGGTCGCGCCGGGGCGGATGGGCAATGCCCACATGAACCTGACGCCCTACGAGGTCTTCGACTGCGCCGACGGCTTCATCATCATCGCCACCGGCAACGACGGGCAATACCAGCGGCTCTGCCGGCTGCTCGGCCTCGACGACATGGCCGAGGCGCCCGAGTTCCTGCACAACAAGGACCGCATTGCCAACCGCCGCGTGATGATCGCCCGCCTCAACGGCGCCACGGCGGGATGGAGCAAGGCCGACCTGCTGGCCGGCTGCGAGGCGCAGGGCGTGCCGGCAGGCCCGATCAACGACCTCTCCGAGGTGCTGGCCGACCCGCAGGTGGTGGCGCGCGGCATGCAGATCACGCTCGACGGCGTGCCCGGCATTCGCACCCCCCTGCGCTTCTCCGACGCCGAACTGTCCCTCCACCGCCCGGCGCCGAAGCTCGGCGAGGACGAATAGAGGCGGGGCACCACCCACGCCGCACGCTCTCAGGGGCGCTTCCCCTCCCCCTCGGGGGAGGGGGGCGGTGGATGGCGTGGTGAGGGGTTGAAGCGCAATGGCCGCTTGAAGGCCGCTTACGGTTTGCTACGCCATGGCTGGTGGCGGCAATGCGCAGGACGGGGACTTGACTGCCTGGCGTCCGGCTCGGGAGAGACTTGAAGCAATCGGCCCATACCGGCCGCTCGCCAAGATCACCAGCGCTGCGGTGCAGCTTCACCGGACCAGTCATTCACGCATTACGCAGCATGGCCTTGCGCGCAGAGGTCAGCAACGCGGACGCAACGGACCTTGAGCCGGATCATCTGACGCCACTCATCTACAGCTGGAACAGACCATTAACCACCTCGCGCGTTGTCGCTCCAATGATGCAAAAACGAGGCGGGATGACTTTCTGCTGCCTAATTTCTATATGTCATTAATTACGCGGACGACTTTACCCTCTTTGATAGCCAGCATGGTCCGTATAGCCATTCGCACTTTTGGGCTTGAAAGCCTGTAAGACTTTTGGCTCTCAATGCGCCTTAGCAGTGGATTCTCATCCTTCGAAAGTTTTGATAACTCTCCGGATACATTGAGGGCCACATTTTTGGTGGTTTCAGGGAATAGCTCTCTAATCTTTGCTTCTACATCCTTGTAGGTAAAGGTGTCTTTAGTAATCTCACCGCAAGCGTATAGACATTGGTTCCGCCTTGCCGCCTTGGTTTCATTTGAGTTTAGACGATCCGCCAACATGGCACAGGTAGAGCGAATAGAATTTTTTGCCCACTTAGTAGTCGCTCTGTCGAAGACAACTTGATCTATTTTCCCATCCTTCTTTCGAGCCTCCTTTGCGATCTTTAAGCCCAACTCTTGAAGCTCGAGTGCAATTCTGTCAGTTACCTTTAGCATCCGATCATAGAAAATGTCGCTATTACCTATCACTTTCAGCTTCAACGCACTCTCAAGGCCTAAACGCATTAAAGACTTGGCTTCGTTGGGCGTCATCCGCTCAACTTCCGGAATTTCTTTAAGTCGCGTTGAAATCGTTTGAAGATTATCACTTTTTGAAAGTATTTCATCTATCCCAGCAGGGGTTCCGACAATTACAATCTTAACTTCATACTGAGAATAGGTGGGGTCGTCCAAGAGGATAATGCAATTCGAGACTTGCTTGCACAAATCCGCGTCACTGGAAATCTGCTCGAAATTATCTAAGACGATTACTGCCTTGCCCCTGCCAGCCTTCTTTCTAATGTAAGCCAAAAGCCTTTCGAAAGGCTCTTTCTTGCCCTTTACATAGGTCCAAGTCCCTTCGAAATCGACGCCGACACCTTGCGGCTTGATGCCGCCTGATTTGACCAGCTCATAAGCCTCCTTCTCGAGTTCTTCATTCCTTGAGAGTCTATCCTGGAAAGCGGCGCCGAGAGATCCCAGTCTTGAGGCTTGAACAAGGTTGATGACTTCATAAGAGACGCGCTCAGTTTCAAAAACTCTTTTATAGAGCCATGACTTGCCGTTGCCGCTTTCTCCAAAAATGATCAGATGCTGACTTTCAGTTAGCCCCTCCGCGAGTTCCTCTTCCAGATCTGGACGCGGAATATACGATCGGCGGTTTACGTCGGATGAACGTGGAGTAAAGACCTCTTCTGGCTTGGGCGTTCCGGAGAAAAGCGACATGATCTTGGTTCTCTACTTTTGAATATCCGTCACGAAATCTACTATCATCAAGTCTCGTCGAAGACCATGTGGTAAGATTTCAATCTCGTGCACAGAAGCGCGTGACGATTTGCTTCTTACGGAGCTTCCAAGAGCGGTCATCCGGTGATCGGCGCAGCGAATTTCCGCTTCCCGCCCATAGTGTCAGCGCCCCGCGACATACTGCGCCTCGAACGAATGTCGCGAAAGGGCTGCGAACAGCCGCTTGGGCTGGCTAACCCTCGTGCGGCGTCGTCTGCTTCGCCGGCACTTTCACAGGTTGCCATCAAAAGCCCCGGTCAATACCGATCCCTCCGGCAAGGCGCTCACCACAACCCCACACGATCCGTTGCCAAGGTCGGGGAAGGGGGATCTTACCACCCCCGAAAACCACTGTCCCAGATTCACTCCCAACGAAAATCAAGCAATTCCAATATCTTGATCCCCCGTTCTAGCTGGGACACTCAAATCCGCCCTGTTTCAGCCCACCCTGGCCCCCGCCGGAATCAGGGCCGGCCGGGCGTTCAGCGCCTCGATCGAGAAGCCCGCGATCGACTTGTATTTCGCCGAATGCGCCGCCAGATCGGCATGGGGGATCACCTCCTCGATATCCTCGAACATCCCCCCGCACAGGTCCTCGACCCGCTGCAGCACCCCGTCCGGCCCGCCGCCCTTGCGGTTCGCCCCGGTGATCGCCGTGGTGACCGGCCGCACCTCCGCCTCGTAGGCCGCCAGCGCCGCGGGCCCGATCCCCTGCGCCAGCAGCTTCGCCCCGATCACCCGCGCGTCGACAATCGCCTGGCTCGCCCCGTTCGACCCGACCGGATACATCGGATGCGCCGCGTCCCCCATCAGGGTCACCCGGCCATGGCTCCACCGATCCAGCGGGTCGCGGTCGATCATCGGATACTCGAAGATCTCCGCCGCCCCGCCGATCAGCGCCGGCACGTCGATCCAGTCGAACCGCCAGTCCGCGAAGTCCGGCAGGATGTCCGCCGCCGCCACCGTCCGGTTCCACTCCTGCCGCCGCCAGCCGCCCGAGCGGTCGAAGCGTTTCTCGGCGATCCAGTTGATGGTGGCGATGTTGGTCGCCGGGTCGGGTTCGCTGATCGGATAGGCCACCAGCCTCAGCGAGTCGTGCCCGATCATCACCATCGCCCCGCCGCCGAAGTAGGCGTCGGCCGGCGTGGTGCCGCGCCAGAGCACCTGACCGTTCCAGATCGGCTCGCCCTCGTCCGGCACCATCTGCGCCCGGATCGCCGAGCGGATGCCGTCGGCGGCGATCAGCAGGTCACCGTCGATGCGCCGCCCGTCCGCCAGCATCAGCTCGGCGCGGTCCTCGTCCTGCGCGAACCCCGCTACCCGCGCGCCGGTCTCGATGCAGGCCGGTCCGGCCCGTTCCAGCAGCGTTTCGTAGAGCATCACCTGCAGCGCGCCGCGATGCACCGAATACTGCGGCCAGGCATAGCCGGCCCAGGTGCCGCGCGGCTCCTCCCATATCCGCAGCCCGTGCTTGGTATGAAAGCCGATCTGCCGGGTGCGCACGCCGATGCGCTCCAGCCCCTCCTTCAGCCCGAGGTCATAGAGCTCGCGCGCGGCGTTGGGCTGGAGGTTGATGCCGACACCCAGCGGCCGGATCTCGGCGGCGCTCTCGAACAGGCGGAAGGGCACGCCGATCTGGTGCAGCGTCAGGCCCATGGTCAGCCCGGCGATCCCGCCTCCGGCAATCAATACGGTCATGCTAAGTCCTCCCGAGGGTCACTAGAACCACCCGGATGGGCCGGGCGCAAGCCTTAGCCCGCCGCGAAGGTTCCGCCAAAGATCTCGGCGGCGTGGTCGGCGAGGTAGATCCGCAGCCAGGGGGTGAAGGTCTCGGGCGCGCGGGCCACCTCGTCCCGCAGGGCGGCGAAGCCGGCCCAGCGGGTCTCCATCACCTCGGAGGGGTCCGGATCGAGCCGCAGCCCCGGCCCAGCCTCGGCGACGAAGACATCGACCAGCTCGTGCTCGACCATGCCGCCGCCGACCTCGGCGCGGTATTCCAGCTGATGGCGGTGGTCGAGGTCCAGGCCGCGGATCCCCAGCTCCTGGTCGAGCCGGCGGCGGGCGCAGACCTCGGGCGCCTCGTCCCAGTGGGGGTGGGTGCAGCAGGCGTTGGCCCAGAGGCCGGGCGTATGGTATTTGCCCATCGCCCGGCGCTGCAGCAGCACCTCGCCGTCGCGCAGCACGAAGACCGAGACGGCCATGTGGCGCAGGCCCCTGGTATGCGCCTCGAGCTTGCCGGTGGGTGTCAGAACGCCGTCGACCCAGGCCGGGATCAGCGCCGAGGCCTCGGCCGGATCGATCACTTCGACCCGAGGCTCACGAGATAGGCATAGATGTCTTCACCGCCGGACTTCAGCTTGAAGGTCATCTTGGCCTTGGCCTTGGAATTGCCGGTGTGCTCTTTCAGGAAGCCGGTCGGATCATGGGTATAGGCGGCGAAGGACTCTTCGTCCCAGACCAGCCCGGCCTCGCCGGCGGCAACCAGGTCGGCGCCATAGTTGAAGCCCTCGACGCTGCCCGCCTTGCGGCCTGGCGCGCCGAAGAGGTTCGGCCCGGTCTTGCCGCCCTTGACGATGACCTCGCCCGCGTCCGACACGATCTCGTGGCACGAACGGCACTTGTTGAATTCCTTCTCGCCCTTGGCGGCGTCGCCTTCGGCGAGGGCGGGCGAGGCAATCAGGGCGGCGATCAGAGTGGCTGCGATACGGTTCATTCGGGCTTCTCCAACTATGGGGTGCCCCGTTCTAACGAAGGCGGCGCCCCGGTTTCAACGGTCAGATTGCCGCGTCGGACCAGCAGGGCAACAGATCGCCGGGTTCGGGGCGGGCCTGGTGGATGGCGCGGGCGATGGCGCGGGCCAGGCAGAGGCCCGCCGCATGACCGATCAGCGCCAGCGCCCGTTCGCCGCCATCCTCCAGCGGGCGTGCGCCGGTAGACAGCGCAAAGACCAGGTCGCCGTCGCCCGGCGTATGGGCGGGCACCACGGCGCGGGCGATGCCGTCATGGGCCGCAGTGGCGAGGCGCTGGCATTGCGCCTTGGTCAGCGCGGCGTCGGTGGCGACGATGGCGATGGTGGTATTGGCGCGCTCGTTCGACTGGTTGCGCATCGCCTGCATCTTGCGGCTTTCGGTTTCGCGTCCCAGCCCGCCGCGCGGGTCGGGGCCAAGGCCGCCGAATTCGCCGTCGATCTCGAAGGGGGCGGCCCAGAAGTGGCGGTCGCCCGGCGTCGTGACCGCGCCGACCGGGTTGGCGGCGACCAGCGCGCCGACTGTGATGCCGTTCTCGAGCACCAGCGAGGCCGAGCCAAGTCCGCCCTTGAGCATCGCGCTGAGTGCGCCGGTACCTGCGCCGGCGGTACCGATGTCGAAGTCTTCGCCCGCCGCCTCGAAGGCGGCGCGGCCAAGCGCGCGATAGGGGTTCTCGGCCCAGTCCTTCCGTCCGCCGTTCAGCAGGTCGAAGATGATGGCGCCCGGCACCAGCGGGATCACCGCCGGGCCGATGCGGAAGCCGCGCCCGCGCGCGCGCAGCCCGTCGACCACGCCCGAGCAGGCGTCGAGCCCATAGGCCGAGCCGCCCGAGAGCACCAGCGCATCGACCGCCGCCACCGACTTGTCGGGGGCCAGCAGGTCGGTCTCGCGGCTGCCGGGCGCGCCGCCCATCACATGGACCGAAGCGGTGAAGGGCGCGTCTGCCGTAAGCACGGTGACGCCGGATTTCAGCGTCGCATTCGAGGCATTGCCGACCTTCAGGCCGGCGACGTCGGTTATCAGATTGCGCTCGCCCGGTTTCATCCCCTTGCCCTTCTTCTCTTTCCAAATATCTCCGGGGGTCGCCATTGTCTCGCCATTGGTCCGAGAGACAATGGCGGCGGTAGTGCCCCGGTCCGCCGTCACCACAGACGCGCCGTCAGATGCAGCGCCCGCCGTCGACTTCCATCGCCACGCCGGTGACCATGCCGGCCTCATCCGAGCAGAGGAAGCAGGCGGCATTGCCCATGTCCTCGGGGGTCGAGAAGCGGCCGATCGGAATGGTCGAGAGGAACTTGGCGCGCATCTCGGGGGTGTCCTCGCCCATGAAGGACTTGAGCAGAGGCGTCTCGCCGGCCACCGGGCAGATCGCGTTGACACGGATGCCGGCAGGGGCGAGTTCCACGGCCATGGTCTTGGTCGCGGTGATCATCCAGCCCTTCGAGGCATTGTACCAATTCAGCTTCGGACGTGGCGAGAGGCCGGCAGTCGAGGCGACGTTGAGGATGGCCCCGGTCGTGCGGCCTTTCATGTGGCCGACCAACGCGCGAGCGGTCAGGTAGACCGATTTCATGTTGACCGCATAGACCCGGTCGAAATCGGCCTCGCTCACCTCTTCCAGCAGGCTGGGCAGGTGGGTGACGCCCGCGTTGTTTACAAGGATGTCGACCTGGCCGAAGGCGGCGAGCGCCGCGCGGGTCATTTCATCGACCGAGGCGCCGCTGGCGACGTCCACGGTTTGCGCCAGGGTCATGTCGCCAAGCTCGCGCGCAAGGCCCGCCGCCGCGTCGCCGTTGATGTCGGCGATCATCACGCGCGCGCCCTCGGCCGCGAATTTCCTGACGATGCCCGCGCCGAAGCCCGATGCGCCGCCGGTCACGATGGCGGTCTTGCCTTCCAGTCTCATGCTGTCCTCCGAAGTGTTCGCCCATTCCTAGGGGTCGCGGACCCTGCTGCGCAAGGCCTTGATCTCGCCGCGCTGCGTCTTGGCGTCGAGGCGGCGGCGGATCGAGCCCTTGGTTGGCTTGGTGGCGATGCGCTTCTTCGGGGCGATCAGCGCGCGTGCGATGAGTTCGGCCAGCCGCTCGCGGGCGATGTCGCGGTTCTGGGCCTGGCTGCGGGTGGTGTCGACCTGGATCACCAGCGCGCCGTCCTGGGTCCAGCGCCGCCCCGCCAGCCGTTTCAGCCGGGCCTTGACGGCAGGGGTCAGGCTGGGCGACCGCTCGGCCTCGAAGCGGAGTTCGACGGCGGTCGAGACCTTGTTGACGTTCTGCCCGCCCGGCCCGGAGGCGCGCATGAAGCTTTCGGTCAGTTCCCAGTCCTGGATGGCGACGGTGTCGGATACGTGCAGCATGGGGTGATTGTAGTCTGCGTCGGGGCAATCAAAAAGGGCCGCCCGAGTGGTCGGACGGCCCTTATCGAAAGTTCTTAGGAGGAAGGTCGGTTAGACCTAAAGCTGGTCAGCTCGGGCGGCGGCGCCGCCAAGGGTTGCCTCAGGAGGCCGTCTCCCGAACTGTTCCGACGCCTTGCTCCAATACCTTTCTCGACACTGGATCACCTCCTTTTCTGTTGTTGCCACTAACTGCGATGGTCGCATGTTTCCGTTAACGGTCAATTGATTTTTCGGAAGGCGGGGGCAAAGGGCTCCAGCGTTGCCGAGATGCTGCACAAAAACTGTGCAATTTAACGCTACGGAAACCAAACTGGCCCGGATTGGCCGTTTCGGAGGCCAGAAGTGCGGCCGGAGGGCGAAAAGGAATCACCACAAAGAGGGACGGAACCGAGGGGGCCCACTATCCGTTGTGCCTCTTGGGGTCAGTGTTCGCGTCGGGCTTCCGGGCAGGGGATTTTGTCAAAAGCCGTCCGAAGAGGCAATTTCAGGAATAATCCACAGGCCCCGCGGGCGGTTTCGCCCCGGCGTGCTGCGCCTGGGCGAGGGTGTCAGGCGGTCTCGGGCCGCAGGCGCTGCACGATGATCCTGAACGGGACCAGCGCAACCATAGCGAGGCTCAGCTTGACCAGCCAGTCGGCGGTGGCGAGCGAAACCCAGAGCGGCACCACCGGGCCAAGGCCCATGAGAGGCAGTGCCTCGTTGGCCCAGGAGACGTCGTTGCCCTGCTCCATCCAGGTCAGCTGGCTGGCGAAGGCGATCGAGAAGAACAGCGCGGTATCCAGCGAGGCGCCCACCAGGGTCGAGGCCAGCGGCGCGCGCCACCAGCGGCTCTCGCGTAGGGCCGAGAAGATCGCCACGTCCATCATCTGGGCGACGAGGAAGGCGGTGCCCGAGCCGATGGCGATGCGCAGCGTCACTAGCGGGCCGAACTCGCCGACAATCTGGGTGCCGATCAGCGAGCAGACCACGCCGACGGCAAAGCCGGCGGCCACCACGCGGCGCGCGGGTCCGGCGCCGTAGAGGCGGTTCATCAGGTCGGTGACCAGGAAGGCGAAGGGGTAGGTGAAGGCGCCCCAGGTCAGCCATTGGCCGAAGAGGAACTGGACGAGGATATTCGAGGCCACCACGATGGCGGCCATGGCAAGGATGCCGGGAAGATAAGCGCGGTTCATGTCTGATGCCCGTTTTTGACAAGGTTGCGGCGACTTGGCCTGCCGGTGCGGCGGGCGACAAGGCGTCTAGACCTTCGCGGGCTTGCGCGCAAGGGCTCAGTCGGCGCGCAGCACGCCCATGCATTGCTTGGGCAGGTCGGCCATCACGTATTCGCGGCGCGGCTTGGGCTTGGGTGCGTTGGGGTCGCGCTTTTTCGGCGGCGGCGGGTTCAGGATGTCGTTCACCCACTGCTGGGCGTCATCGCAGCCATCCCCGGCGGGTGGCGGATCCTGATCGACGCAGCCGCGCATCCCGCGCGGGCAGGCGAGGCGGACGTGGAAGTGATAGTTGTGCTTCCACCAGGGCCGGATCTTGCGCAGCCAGCTGCGGTCGCCTCTTTCGTCGTTGCACATCTGCAGCTTGATCCCGGCCGAGACGAAGATCCGCGCGACGCGCGGGTCCGAGGCGGCAGCCTTGAGGATCTGGTGGTGCGCCCGGCTCCAGTTGCCGTTGGTGAAGGCTTCCTTGTTGCGGGTCACGTCGATCGGCGAGACCGCTTCGCGTTCCTTCCGGGTCAGGTTGATGCGCGAGGCCGGCAGCATCCAGATGTCGGCGTCGAGTCCGAGCTGGTGACTGGCATGCCCCGAGACCATCGGCCCGCCGCGCGGCTGGCTGATGTCGCCGATATACAGCCCCTGCCACCCCGGCTGTTGCGCGGCAAAGCCGCTGAGATCCTGGATGAAGGAGACCATCTCGGGGCTGCCCCAGTTGCGGTTGCGGGAAAGCCGCATCGCCTGCCAGGTCGGTCCGGTTTCCGGCAGTTCCACCGCGCCGGCCATGCAGCCCTTGGAATAGCTGCCATAGGCCGCGGATTTCTGCCGCGACGGTGTCGTCTTGGCTCCGAAAAGCTGCTTGGCGAGCGGTTCCGCCTGCACCGGCAGGGCCAGCGCGAGGGTGGTCAGCAGGCAGGCGGCCATTCGGGCAAGTTTCATCTGTCGCGGTCTCCTTCCGGTTTCACCCAGACTAGCAGGATCAGCCCGAGCGCGAAAAGGCCGATGACCGGAGAGAGGCCGATGCGCGTGCTCCCGCTCATGCTTGTGACCAGCGCGATCAGCGAGGGGGCCAGGAAGGCGGTGGCGCGTCCCGAAAGGCCGTAGAGGCCGAAGTGCTCGGTCGGCAGGTCGGGGTCGGTATGGCGCACCATCATCGAGCGGCTGGCCGATTGCAGCACGCCGCCCAGGCCGCCGATCAGCACGCCGCAGCCGAAGAAGATGGCGTCGGGCAGCCTGGACTCGGGGCCGAGGGGAATGCCGAAAATCTGCTCGCGCGACATGGCGACGATGGTGGTGCAGACCGCCATGAGCACCAGGATCGAGGCCAGGATCACTGGTTTCGGCCCAAGCCGTGTGTCGAGCTTGCCACCGAGCCAGGAGAACAGCGCCGAGGAGATCAGCGCGACAATGCCGAAGATGCCGATGGCGGTGAGCTGCCAGTCCAGCACCAGCGCCGCATAGGTGCCGCCAAAGGCATAGAGCCCGTTCAGCGCGTCGCGGTAGAACATCGACGAGCCGAGATAGGCGGCCAGGCTGCCGCGATGGCGCAGCTTGGAGACAGAGGCCACCACCGTGCCAAGCGCCCGGCCCAGCGTGGCGCGCTGCCCGGTGCGCGGGCGGTCGCGGTACCACAGGAAGTAGGGGACCATGAAGACCGCGTACCAAAGCGCCGAGAAGGGTCCGACGCTGCGGGTGCCCTCGCGCGCGGCGGCGTCGAGGCCGAGGATCGGATCGATGCCGATCAGCGTCTTGCCGTTGCCCTGTTCCACGAAAAGCAGCAGCATCAGGACCAGCGAGAGCAGCCCGCCGAGATAGCCGAAGGCGAAGCCCGAGCCCGAGATCTTGCCGACCTCCTCGTCGGTGCCAAGGTCGGGGAGCTGCCCGTTGATGAAGATCAGCGCATATTCCGCCCCGATGAAGCCGATGACGAAACAGGCCAACATGGCCCAGAGGTTCGAGGCGTCGGGATAGGTCCACCAGAGCGCGCCGCTGCCGGCCACATACATGACCGAGAAGGCCACCATCCAGGGCATCCGCCGCCCGGCGATATCGGCCATCGCCCCGATGATCGGCGCGCCGATGCCGATGATGAGGCCGGCGATCAGCATCCCCACCGCCCAGGTACTCTGCGCCTGCGCCTTTGCCGCTTCCTCGGCCAGTCCCGTGGCGAGGTAATGCTGCGCCGCGATGGCCGCGAAGTAGGGGCCGAAGACGAAGGTGACGAGCAGCGTGTGATAGGGCTGGCTGGCCCAGTCGAAGAACCACCAGCCCCAGATGCGCTTCTTCTGCGAGATGTCCGCCATGCCTGTCCCCTTGGTTTTGCGCCGATAAGACAGGGGAACGGCCATGCAGGCAAGCGCGCACTTGCCCTTTTGCACAGGCGGTCTTAGGTGGGTGGAGGTTCGAGAGGAGAAGACGATCGATGAAGTCGCTGTTCGACATCCTGATGCTGGTCCTGGACGTGGTGTGGTTCTTCGTGATCGCCCATGTGATCATGAGCTGGCTGATCTCGTTCCAGGTGCTGAACCTGCGCCAGCAGTTCGTGGCCCAGCTCTGGTACACCCTGCAGCGCATCCTCGAACCGCTCTACGCGCCGGTGCGCCGGATCCTGCCGCGGATGCAGGGCATCGACCTCGCACCGCTGGTGGTGCTGCTGGCGGTGATCGCGCTGCGCATGATCCTCGTCAATAACGTGGCGGCCTTCTACTAGATTTGCCGCCATCGGGGCCTTGTTCACCAAATCTTAGTATGTGACATTGCTCTCTGGAGCAGACACATAAAAAATCGATTCAAGGCCCGCCCGGACATGCCCGACCCGCAGGCGCTGTTGCGCGACGTATTCGGATTCGACGGTTTCCGCCCTGGGCAGGAAGATATCGTCAATGCCGTGACGCAGGGCCGTAACGTGCTGGCCATCATGCCGACGGGCGGCGGCAAGTCGCTTTGCTTCCAATTGCCGGCGCTGCTGCGCGAGGGGGTCACGGTGGTGATCTCGCCGCTGATCGCGCTGATGCGCGACCAGGTGCGCGGCCTGCAGGAGGCGGGGGTGAGCGCGGGGGCGCTGACCTCGGGGAATACGCCCGAGGAGACGGCGGCGGTCTGGGAGGCGCTGGAGCGGGGCGACCTCAAGCTGCTCTACCTCGCGCCGGAACGGCTGGCGGGCGGCGGCGCGGTGGCGATGTTCAAGCGCATCGGCGTGCGGCTGATCGCGGTGGACGAGGCGCATTGCGTCAGCCATTGGGGCCATGACTTCCGCCCCGACTACCTGCGCATCGGCGAGTTGCGCCGCGCGCTGGACGTGCCGCTGGCGGCCTTTACCGCCACCGCCGACCAGGAAACCCGCGTCGAGATCGTCCAGAAGCTGTTCGACGGCGAGGCGCCGCAGAGCTTCCTGCATGGCTTCGACCGGCCAAACATCCACCTGGCCTTTGCCGCCAAGAACAACCCGCGCGCCCAGATCCTGAGCTATGCCGCCGCGCGCCGGGGCCAGTCGGGCATCGTCTATTGCGGCACCCGCGCCAAGACCGAGGCGCTGGCGAAGGCGCTGAGCGACGAGGGCCACAACGCCTGCGCCTATCACGGCGGCATGGAGGCCGAGGACCGCCGCATCGTCGAGACCCGCTTTGCCCGCGAGGACGGGCTGGTGGTGGTGGCGACGGTGGCCTTCGGCATGGGCGTCGACAAGCCGGACATCCGCTGGGTGGCCCATGCCGACCTGCCGAAGTCGATCGAGGCCTATTACCAGGAGATCGGACGCGCAGGCCGCGATGGCGGCCCGGCCGAGACGATGACGCTGTTCGGCCCCGACGACATCCGCCTGCGCCGGTCCCAGATCGACGAGGGGCAGGCCCCGCCGGAACGCCGCGCCGCCGACCATGGCCGGCTGAACGCGCTGCTGGGCCTTGCCGAGGCACTGAAATGCCGCCGCCAGGTGCTGCTCGGCTATTTCGGCGAAAGTGCGGAGCCCTGCGGCCACTGCGATCTCTGCGAGAACCCGCCCGAGACCTTTGACGGCACCACGGCGGTGCGCAAGGCGCTCTCGGCGATCCTGCGCACCGAGGAATGGTTCGGCGCCGGCCATCTGACCGGCATCCTGACCGGCACCGCCACCGACAAGATCCGCGCGCGAGGGCATGACCTGCTGCCGACCTTCGGCGTGGGCAAGGAGTATGACAAGCGCCAGTGGGCGGCGATCTTCCGGCAGATGCTGGGACATGACCTGGTCCGCCCCGATCCGGACCGCCACGGCGCGCTGCGGATGACCGAGGCGGCGCGGCCCATCCTGCGCGGCGAGGCGGGGATCACGCTGGGCAAGGAGGCGATCTCGCGCGCGGCCACGCGGACGCCGGCGGTGCGGGCCATGGTCTCGGACGAGGACGCGCCGCTGCTTTCGGCGCTCAAGGCCAAGCGGCGGGCGCTGGCCGAGGCGGCGCGGGTGCCGGCCTACGTGATCTTCCCCGACCGCACCCTGGTCGAGATGGCCGAGACCCGGCCACAGACGCTTGACCAGATGGCGCGGATCGCCGGGGTGGGGGCGAAGAAGCTGGAACGCTATGGCGCGACCTTCCTGGAGGTCATTACTGGCGCGGCCGAGGTGGTGCATCCGGCGCGCCGCAAGCTGGCCGGGCGCGACGCGGGAGCGGTGTTCGACCGGCTGCTGGCGGTGCAGGCGGAACTGACGCGGGGCGAGGGTGGTATCGACAAGGTGATGAGCTGCACCGCCTCGGAACTGGCCAAGGTGGCGCAACTGGGCGAATGCGATGCCCGCGCGCTGGAACGGCTGCTGGGCGAGCGCCGCGCGGAACGCTTTGGCGCCGCGTTCCTCGAGGTGCTGAGCGGGGCGCGATGAAGGGTGCCAAAGTTTTCCAGGAAAACTTTGGCAAAAAATTCCTGGAATTTTTTGCCGCTCGGGTGCGGGCTTCAAACGTTGATGCCCGCGCCATCGCGGGCTAATTCCGTCCCGAAGACAGGAGATTTGGAATGCTGGTGGTGATTTCTCCGGCCAAGCGGCTGGACTGGACGGAACGTGACGTGGCGATGACCACGCCGGATTTCGCCGAGGACGCGGTGCGCCTGGCCAAGACGGCACGCGGGCTGACGCTCGAGGCGCTGCGGGCGCTGATGGGGCTGAGCGCCGATCTTGCCCGGCTGAACCGCGACCGCTTCCGCGATTTCGCCGAGGCGCCCGAGGGCGGCAGCACCCGCCCCGCCGCGCTGGCCTTTGCCGGGGATACCTACCAGGGGCTCGACGCGGCCTCGCTCGATGCCGAGGAGATGGCCTGGGCGCAGGAGCATCTGCGCATCCTCTCGGGGCTCTACGGCATCCTGCGCCCGCTCGACGCGATCCAGCCCTACCGGCTGGAGATGGGCAGCCGACTGAAGACGCGGCGGGGGGCGAACCTGTATGATTACTGGCGCGACGCGCCGGCCAAGGCGTTGAGGGCCCAGGCTGAGGCGCTTGGCACCGATGTGCTGGTGAACTGCGCGAGCCAGGAGTATTTCGGCGCCGTCGATCTCAAGGCGCTGAAACTGCGGGTGGTGACGCCGGTGTTCCTGGAAGACAAGGATGGCAAGGCCAGCGTGGTCAGCTTCTTTGCCAAGCGGGCGCGGGGCGCGATGGCGCGCTATGTCATCCAGCACCGGCTGACCGACCCTGCGGCGCTGGCCGATTTCGACAGCGGCGGCTACGCGCTCGACCGCGAGCAGTCGACGCCCGACCGCCCGGTCTTCGTGCGCCCCTATTCGAGCTGATCGAACGGCGGCGCCGCGTCGGGTGGCGCGGCGGCGGCGATGCGTTCGAGCAGCGGCGCCTTGCGCAGGGGCTTGGTCAGCACGTGGTCGAGCCCGGCTTCGAGGATGGTCTCGTCGTCGCCCTCCATCGCATGGGCGGTGAGCGCGACAATGGGGACATGGCCACCGCTTTCGGCCTCGATGTCGCGGATCTCGCGAGTGGCGGCCCGGCCGTCCATCCGGGGCATGGAGATGTCCATCAGGACGAGGTCCGGGGCGATTTCGCGGAAGGCCTGCACCGCTTCCTGCCCGTTGGCGGCGAAATGCAGGTCGATCCGGCAGTGTTTCAGCATCTTGGCGAGCACCAGCTGGTTGGTGCGGTTGTCCTCGGCTGCCAGAACCCGCATCAGCCGCAGCTCGGGGTCCGGGGCAGGCATGGCGCGGGGGGGCTCATTCGTTTGTTCCGCCGTCACGGCTGGTTCTCCGGCAAGGGCGGAGAGGCTGGAAAAGAGGCCGGCGCGGGAATAGGGGTATTGCAGCATGCCCTGCACCAGCGGGAAGGCCGGGTCGTTCTGCGCGCTGACCGGGTTGGCCGAGATCAGCAGGAAGGGCAGGCTGTCCCAGCCCGCCGCGCGCAGTGCCTCGGCCAGTTCCAGCCCGTCCATCCCACTCATGGCGTGCTTGGCGACGATCAGGTCGACCGAGGAGTCGATCCGGTCGAGCGCCTCGGCGCTGCCGGAGGCCGCAATGACCTCGAGGCCGAGCTGGGTGAGCTGGCCCGCTATGATCCGGCGGGTGGCGAGCTGTTCCGCGACCACCATCGCCTTGCGCATGTGCGTGGGCAAGCGGAGCGGTGGCCCTTCTGCCATGTCGAGCGCGGGCAGTTGCACCTGGAAGCCGAAGCATGACCCCTTGCCTTCGGTGCTGTCGACCCAGACCCTGCCGCCCATCAGCGCGATCAGGCGCTGGGTGATGGCCAGCCCAAGGCCGGTGCCCTCGAACTCTCGCGATTGCTCGTCATCGGCCTGGTTGAACTCGCCGAAGATGTGCTCGATCTTGTCGGCAGCGATGCCGATGCCGGTATCCTCGACCGTCACGTGGATTTCGCAGAGGCCCGTCGCCTGGTCGGGCACACCGGTCACGCGGATCAGAACCTGCCCCGCGCGCGTGAATTTGACCGCATTTCCGGCGAGGTTGGTCAGGACCTGGCGGATGCGGCCGGGATCGCCGCGGAAGCGGGTCGGCAGGAAAAGGTCATAGTCGACGAGGATCGCCAGCCCCTTGTCGCGGGCGCTGGCCTGCAGCAGCAGCACCACCTCGTGCACGCAGCGTTCGAGGTCGAAGTCGGTGGGGTGCAGTACCAGTTTGTCGGCCTCGATCTTGGAGTAGTCGAGCACGTCGTTGATGATGACCAGCAGCGCCTCGCCCGAGCTTCGGATCGTGCTGGCGTAAAGCCGCTGTTCCTCGTCAAGCGGCGTGTCGAGCAGCAGTTCGGCCATGCCGACCACGCCGTTCATCGGGGTGCGGATCTCGTGGCTCATGTTGGCGAGGAAGGCCGACTTGGCGCGGTTGGCCGCCTCTGCACGGGCGCGGGCGGTCTTGAGGTTGGTTTCGTAATGCACGGCGGCGGTGATGTTGAGCGCAAGGCTCACCACGTCGCCGTCCTGGCCGCGCTGGTCGATCAGCTTGATGTATTCGTCGTTCCACCAGCGCGCCACGATGGGATCGGGGGCGGGCGACATCCAGCGTTCGGTCATCATGGCGCGCCATTCGGTGGGCGTCAGGTCTTCCGTATCGACCAACCCCTCGTCGGTCAGCAGTTGCAGCAGGCGGGCGTAGGAGACGCCGGGCACCACCTCCTCCAGCCCGTCGAAGGCGCCGACCCAAGCGGTATTGGCGCCGATCATCAGCCCGTCGGCGTCGAAGAAGGCGAAGCCGTCCTCGATGGTCTGGATCGAATGCCAGAGCCGCCGCTCGGCGATCTGGATCTTTTCCTGGGCGACGGTGAGGTCGGATTTCACCCGCGCGTTTTCGTCCCTGACGGTGGCAACCTCGGCCTGAGTCTCACCGATCTGCCGGGTCAGCGCCAGCGCGTGGCGGCCGAGCTTGCGATTCGCGGCCGAGAGTTCGGCCTGCTTGAGTTCGAGCAACCGCTCGGCGGCGAGGCGCGCGCGGCGCTCTTCGGCGAGTTTGTTGGCAAGGCTCATGGCCCTGGGCCCCCCTCGGGTGAACGGGCGCGCCGGGCGGCCCGGCCTCACCTTCGCCACGGACGGTAAACAACCGCTTAAGTTGCGCTGTCCGGGGGAAACGGTTGCCAGCTTCGGCCCGCTCGTGCGACCCTGCGCGGCAACTGCAGGAGGCATTCATGACTCGTTTTCGCGTAACATTTTTCACCCTTGTTCTTTCCCTGGTCACGGCTGCCTCGGTCTCGGCGCAGAGCGCTGTTCCCGAGTTCCGCTATGTCGTCACCCGTGACATCGACTTCTATGGCGCCGACCTCGACGCGGTCTTCGACACGACCCTGCAATCGTGCGAACGGGCCTGTTCGGCGAATGCCGCCTGTTCCGCCTTCACCTTCAACTCCCGGTCGAACGCCTGCTTTCCCAAGCGGGGCGTGACCGACCGGAAGCCCTATGTCGGGGCGCTCTCGGCCGAGAAAATCGCCACCGCGCCGGCGGTGCGCGCGGCGGCGGCCCAACGGGCGGCCCGGCTTGGCTTCCTCGGCACTTCGGATCTCGCGGATGCCGAGGCCATCGCCCGCAACATCGGGCTGCGGCACCAGGGCGGCGGGATCGACCTCGATGCGCTGCTGGCCACCGCCCGCGCGCGCGAGACGGCAGGCAATACGGCGCAGGCGATGGGCTGGACCGGGGCCGCCGTCGCGGCGAGCGACCGCGCCGATCTCTGGGCCGATTACGCCCGGCTGCTGGTGGCGATCCGGACGAACAACGGCTCGGACCGGCGCGACAACCTGCGGCGCGCGGTGCAATCGGCGGCCAATGCCTACCTGCGTGCCGAAAGCCCGGCGCTGCGGGCCTCGGCGCTGCTGACCATGTCCGAGGGGCTGGAGGGCCTGCAACGCGGGCGCGACATGATCCCGGCGCTGCGGCTGGCCTCGGAGGAGCAAGCGCGCGACGACATCGAACAGGCGCTTGAGAAGGCGGTGGGGAAATACGGCTTCCGCATCACCGAGACCACGGTCGAGAGCGACACCGCCGCGCCGCGCATCTGCGCCCAGTTCTCCGAGCCGCTGGCGAAGATCGGGGTGGATTACGAACCCTTCGTGCGCTCCGAGTCGTCGGGGCTGGCGGTCTCGGCCGATGGCAACCAGCTTTGCGTCGAGGGGGTGGAGCATGGGGAGCGCTATCGGATCACCTTCCGGCGCGGCCTGCCCGCGGGCGATGGCGAGACGCTGTGGAAGGACGTCGAGATCACCCAATACGTGCGCGACCGCTCGCCCGCCGTGCGGTTCCCCGGCCGGGCCTATGTGCTGCCCAAGTCGGCCGACGCGGCGCTGCCGATCGAGACGGTCAACCTGACCAAGCTCGACCTGAAGCTGCGCCGGGTCAGCGACCGCAACCTGCTGCGCGCTTTCCAGGGCGGCTATTTCGGGCGGCCGCTGTCCTATTGGCAGGAAGAGGATTTCGCCGGCAACATCGCGCAGGACGTCTGGAGCGGCACCGCCGAGGTCTCGACCGAGCTCAACCGCGACATGACCACCCGCCTGCCGATGGGCGAGGCGATTGCCGGGCAGCCGGCGGGGATCTATGCGCTGAGTGCGAGCGTGCCGGGGGCCGATCCCTATGAGGAACCGGGGGCGACGCAGTGGTTCGTGCTGTCGGATCTCGGCCTCTCGACGCTGTCGGGCACCGAGGGGCTGGACGTGACGGTGCGCGGCCTGTCGGACGCGCAGGCGCGTGCGGGGGTCGAGGTCACGCTGGTCTCGCGCGCCAACGCGGTGCTGGGCAAGGCGGTGACCGATGCCGAGGGCCTTGCGCATTTCGAGCCGGGGCTGACGCGCGGCACTTCGGGCGCGGCGCCGGCGCTGGTGCTGGCGAACATGGGCGACAGCGACATCGGTTTCCTGAGCCTGACCGAGCCGGCCTTTGACCTGTCAGACCGGGGCGTCGAGGGCCGCGCGCCCGCCGGGCCAGTCGATGTGTTCCTGACCACCGACCGCGGCGCCTATCGCGCCGGCGAGACCATCCACGCCACCGTGCTGTCGCGCGACGGCACCGTGCAGGCCATCGAGGGGCTGCCGCTGATCGCCATTCTGAGCCGCCCCGACGGGGTGGAATACCGCCGCCTGATCTCGGGCGGCGGGGTGCAGGGGGGGCATGTCTTCGACATTCCGGTGGGCACGACGGTTCCGCGCGGGTCCTGGCGGCTTGACATCAAGACCGACCCCGATGCGCCGGCGCTGGCCAGCACCACCGTGCTGGTCGAGGACTTCCTGCCCGAGCGGATTGACTTCACCCTCTCGCTGCCCGATGCGCCGCTGATGGCGGGCGATCAGGCGCCGCTGACTGTCGCTGCCAAGTATCTGTTCGGCGCGCCGGGCGCCGACCTTTCGGTCGAGGGCAACGTGACCCTTGCCGCCGTGCGCAGCGTCGCCGAGTGGCCGGGCTACAGCTTTGGCCGCTATGACGCCGATACCTCGCCCCGGTCCGACTATTTCGGCGGCGAGCGCACCGATGCCGGGGGCAACGCGACCCTCTACGTCGACCTGCCGCAGATCGAGGCGACCGGTTTCCCGATGGAGGCGCGGTTCGTTACCCGCGTGGCGGACGGTTCCGCCCGCCCGGTCGAACGCCGCCTGATCGCGCCGGTGCGCCCGGATGGCCCGGTGATCGGCATCAAGCCGCTGTTCGAGGACGTGGTGGCCGAAGGGTCGGAAGCGGCCTTCGAGGTGATCGCGCTGGGCCCCGATCTGAAACAGGTGCCGATGCAGGTGAAATGGACGCTCAACCGCGTCCGCACCCATTACCAGTGGTACCAACTGTATGGCGACTGGAACTGGGAGCCGACCGTGCGCCGCACCCGTGTCGCCAGTGGCGAGGGCACGATCGGTTCGGCCTCGCTGACGGTGCAGAATCCGGTGGAATGGGGGCAATACGAGTTGGTGGTGGAACGGGTGGACGGTGACTTTACTTCGGCCGCCTTCGACTTTTACGCCGGCTGGTATGCGGCGGGCGACAGCTCGGCGACGCCGGACCGGCTGGAGATGTCGCTCGACAAGCCGGACTACGCGGTTGGCGATACCGCACAGCTGCGCATCGTCCCGCGCGAGGCGGCGGTGGCGCTGGTCACGGTCATGTCCAACCGCGTGATCTCGCGCCAGGCGGTCGAGGTGCCGGCGGGCGAAAGCCTGATCCCGGTGCCGGTCACCGCCGACTGGGGGACCGGCGCCTATGTCAGCGCCACGGTGATCCGGCCGATGGATGTCGTCGCCGGGCAGAACCCGGCGCGCAGCCTCGGGCTGGCCCATGCCCGCATCAACCCCGGCGACAAGGCGCTGCGGGTGACGATCGAAACGCCCGAAGTCGCCGAGCCGCGCCAGACCCAGTCGGTCAAGGTCAGGGTCGAGGGCGGCAAGGCGGGCGAACAGGCCTATCTGACGCTCGCCGCCGTCGACGTGGGGATCCTGAACCTCACCGGCTTCAAGAGCCCGAACCCGCAGGGCCATTACTTCGGCCAGCGCCGTCTGGGCGTCGAGATCCGCGACGTCTATGGCCGGCTCATCGACGGGATGAACGGGGCCATGGGCACCGTGCGCTCGGGCGGGGACGGCGACATGGGCGCGCGGCTGCAATCGCCGCCGCCGACGCAGGACCTGATGGCCAGCTTCAGCGGCGTGGTCGAGGTCGACGCCAATGGCGAGGCCAGCATCGACATCGCCCTGCCGCCCTTCAACGGGACCGTGCGCTTGATGGCCGTGGCCTGGAGCAAATCGGCCGTGGGGCAGGCCGAACATGACATGCTGGTGCGCGACCCGGTGGTCGTCACCGCGACGGTCCCACGTTTCCTTGCGCCGGGCGATACCAGCCGGATGCTGCTCGAGGTGGTCCATGCCGATGGCCCGGCCGGCGAGATGACACTGGCGCTGGCCGGCGGCGCCGGCCTGAGCCTGGGCGCCGGGCCGGGCAAGTTCACCCTGAGCCCCGGTGGCAAGGCGGTGTTCCAGGTGCCCGTCACCGCCGGTGCGGTCAGCGATCCCGAGATCGAGGTGCTGCTGACCACCCCCGACGGCGAGGTGCTGCGCCAGACCCTGCGGATGCCGGTGCGTTCGAACGACCCGGTGATCGCGCAGACCCGGCGGTTCGCGCTGGGCGGGGGGCAGAGCTTTGCCTTCACCAACGACGTCTTCACCGGAATGCGACCCGGCACCGGCAAGGCGATCCTCTCAGCCGGCCCGCTGGCGCGGTTCGACGCGCCCGGCCTGCTGACGATGCTCGACCAGTATCCCTATGGCTGCACCGAGCAGATCACCTCGAAGGCGATGCCGCTGCTCTATCTCTCGTCGGTCGCCAAGGCGGCGGGGATGGGGGATGGCCCGGCGGTCAAGGAGCGCATCGAGGCGGCCATCGCCAAGGTGCTGTCGCGGCAGTCGGCCAATGGCGCCTTCGGCCTCTGGCGGCCGGATTCGGGCGACTTCTGGCTGGATGCCTATGCCTCTGATTTCCTGAGCCGCGCGCGCGCCGAGGGCTACCAGGTGCCCGACCTGGCCTTCCGGCTGGCGATGGACAACCTGCGCAACCACGTCAACTATGCCGCCGATTTCGACGAGGGCGGCGAAGAGATCGCCTATGCGCTGATGGTGCTGGCACGCGAGGGGGCGGCGGCGATGGGCGATCTGCGCTATTACGCCGACATCAAGGGCGACGCCTTCTCGACCCCGATGGCGGCGGCCCAGGTGGGCGCGGCGCTGGCGGCCTATGGCGACCAGACCCGCGCCGATGCGATGTTTGCCCGTGCCGCAAAGCTGATCCAGCGCCGCCAGGCGGAACAGCCAGTCTGGCGCGCCGATTATGGCACCTACCTGCGCGACAACGCGGCGGTGCTGGCGCTGGCGACCGAGGCGGGCAGCACGGCGATCAACGTCTCGGCCCTGACCGACCGGGTGACGGGGCAGTCCGACCGCCTCTCGACGCAGGAGGCGACCTGGTCGCTGATGGCGGCACAGGCGTTGGTCCGGGCGCCGAACCAGTCGAACCTGCGGCTGAACGGGGCCGCTGTGGACGGTCCATTCGTCATGGTGCGCGAGGATGACACGCCCAGCCAGGGCGCCAGCATCACCACCACCGACGGCAAGCCGACCGACATCACCCTGACCACCTTCGGCATCCCCGAGGTGCCGCCGGCGGCCGGTGGCAACGGCTATGCGATCAC
Organism: Seohaeicola zhoushanensis; assembly: GCF_014656415.1. Classification (GTDB taxonomy): domain Bacteria; phylum Pseudomonadota; class Alphaproteobacteria; order Rhodobacterales; family Rhodobacteraceae; genus Seohaeicola_A; species Seohaeicola_A zhoushanensis. The sequence goes on from NZ_BNCJ01000002.1 coordinate 366,965, forward strand.
GCGCAGCTATTACACTTTGGAGGGCGATCCGCTCGACGGCACCATCTTCCAGGTGGGCGAGCGTTTCGTCACGGTGATCGAGGTGAGGCCCTTCGAGAATGCCGAGGCGCGGCTGATGGTCGACGACCCGCTGCCCGCCGGGGTCGAGATCGACAACCCGAACCTGCTGCGCTCGGGCGATGTCGGCGCGCTCGACTGGCTCGACCCATCGGAGGCGGTCCATAGCGAGTTCCGTTCGGACCGCTTCCTCGCCCAGGTCGATCTGCGCGGTGGCAAACAGGTTCGACTGGCCTATATCGCCCGTGCCGTCAGCCCCGGCAGCTTCCACCAGCCCGCGGCCTCGGTCGAGGACATGTACCGCCCGACCTACCGCGCGCGGAGCGACGCGGGGCGGGTGACCGTGACGGAATGAGCGGGACGGTCTGCACCGCGCATTGGCGCCGCATCGACGGCGAGGGCACCGACCGTTGCACCCTGGGGTCGGCAGAACACGGCTGGCTCCTCTCGGGGCAGGCGGCCTGGCGCGAGGAGGAGGTGGAAACCGAACTCTCCTATGCGGTGCGCTGCGACAGGGAATGGCGCAGCCTCTCCGCGGATATCGCCGGCCGGCGAGGGGAGGAGGAGATCGCCCTGCGCCTGCTGCGCGGAGAGGAGGGCTGGATGCTGAACGGCGTGCTACAGCCCGAGACCGGCGGCTGCGTCGATCTCGACCTCTGCTTCACCCCTGCGACCAACCTGCTGCCGATCCGCCGTTTGGTACCCGACGGCCCCATCCCGGTGCCGGTGGTGGCGGCCTGGCTGGTGCCTTCGCTCGACGCCATGCGGCCGCTGGCGCAGAGCTACACGCGGATCGACGAGGATGATTACGCCTATGACTCAACAGGCTATTCCACCCGGCTGAGGGTGCATCCGACTGGCTTCGTCACCCAGTATTCCGGCCTCTGGGAGGGCTGGGTCGATGCCTGAAGGGGCGCCCCACCGCTGGTTCTTCGGGCTTGCCCTCGCCCTCGGCCTGGCCGGGGCGAGCCGCGATGCGGCGGACGCCTGGATTGACGCCACCGTGCTGCCGCCGGTCCTTGCCGAGACCTCGGTCGAGACGCGCGACCGCAACGGCCAGCTACTGCGCGCCTACCAGGTCGGCAACGGCATCTGGCGGCTTGCGGTGACCCCCGCCGAGGTCGATGCGGCCTATGTCGGGATGCTGTTGCGCTACGAGGACAAGCGGTTCCTGACCCACCAGGGCGTCGACCCGCTGGCGCTGCTGCGCGCGGTCGGGCAGGCGGTGGTGAACGGGGACACCGTCTCGGGCGGCTCGACCCTGACCATGCAGGTGGCGCGGCTGATCGAGGACGGGCCGACTGGGCGCTGGGCCGGCAAGCTGCGGCAGATGCGGGTGGCGCTGGCGCTGGAGCGGCGGCTGTCCAAGGACGAGATCCTGCGCCTCTACCTGACCCACGCGCCCTTCGGCGGCAATATCGAGGGGCTGCGCGCCGCGACCTTCGCCTGGTTCGGCAAGGAGCCGCGCCGGCTGACCCCGGCCGAGGCGGCGCTGCTGGTGGCGCTGCCGCAATCGCCCGAAACCCGCCGCCCCGACCGCAACGCGGCGGCGGCGCGGGCGGCGCGCGACCGGGTGCTGGCGCGCAGCGCCGCGCAGGGGGCGCTGGAGGCAGGCGAGGCCGCCGCCGCGCTGCGCAGCCCGGTGCCGACGGCGATGCGGCCGTTTCCCCAGCTGGCCGCCCATCTCGGCGACCGGATGCGGGCCGAGGCCCCGGACCTGGCGCGCCACGACCTGACGGTCGATGCAACCGTGCAGGCGGCGATGGAGCGGCTGCTGGCCGAGGCGGTGCGCGGTGCCGGTCCGCGCGTCTCGGTCGCGCTGGTGGCGGTCGATCATCAGACCGGCGAGATCATCGCCTCCGTCGGCTCGCCCGCTTACGCGGCCGAGGCGCGCGAGGGCTATGTCGACATGACCCAGGCGGTGCGCTCGCCGGGGTCGCTGCTGAAACCGCTGATCTACGGGCTGGCCTTCGACCAGGGGCTGGCCCATCCCGAGACGCTGATCCACGATGGTCCGGTGACCTTCGGGCGCTATGCGCCGCGCAATTTCGACGGCCAGTTCCGCGGCGATATCCGGGTGCGCGAGGCGCTGCAGCAGTCGCTCAACATCCCGGTGGTGCGGCTGGCCGAGGTGCTGGGCCCGGCGCGGATCACCGCCGCGCTGGAGCGGTCGGGGGCGCGGCTGCACATTCCGGGCGGCAAGCCGGGACTGGCGATTGCGCTGGGCGGGCTGGGGATCACGCTGGAGGACCTGGTGCAGCTCTATGCCGCGCTGGCCGAGGGCGGGCAGGGTGTGGGCCTGAACGCGCGGCTGGGCGCGGCGGGGGCGCTGCATCAGAAGCTAATCTCGCCCGAGGCGGCCTGGCAGGTGGGGCATATCCTGGCCGGTCTGACGCCGCCGCCGGGGGCACCTTCGGGGGTGGTGGCCTACAAGACGGGCACCTCATACGGGCACCGCGATGCCTGGGCGATCGGCTATGACGGGCGGCATGTGATCGGGGTCTGGATGGGGCGGCCCGACGGGACGCCGGTGCCGGGCGCCTTTGGCGGCGACCTGGCGGCGCCGGTGCTGTTCGATGCCTTCGGGCGGCTGAAGCAGGGCTTCGAGCGGCTGCCGCCGCCGCCGCCGGCGACGCTGATCGTGACCGCCGCCGAGCTGCCGCTGCCGTTGCAGCGGTTCCGTCCCCGCGATGCCGCCTTCGAGGCGGCGGCGGGCGGGGTCGAGCTGACCTTCCCGCCAGACGGGGCGCGTCTGGCGCTGGGGGGCGGTCCGGTGACGCTGAAGCTGCGGGGCGGGGCGGCGCCTTTCTCGGTGCTGGCGAACGGGCGGCCGGTGGCGACGGGCGCGCAGGGCCGCGAGATCGAGATCGCCGCGCCGGGGCGGGGGTTCTCGACGCTGGTGGTGATCGACCGGGCGGGGAGTTCGTCGCGGGTGACCGTGCAGCTCGACTGAGGCGTAGGGCGGGGTTTCACCCCGCCGCGCCGGGTGTCCCAGCTAGGACGGGGGGCAAGCAACTGGAATCATTGTATTTTCATTGGGAGTGATTTCCAGGACACCATTTCAGGCGTCCTTGACCACCAGGAAGGCCCGCGCCGCGCCGCCCCTGGCGGCGATGCGGTGGGGCACGTCGGCGGCGTAGCGGGCGGAGTCGCCGGTGGCAAGCGCCGCCTCGGCGCTGCCCGAGGTGACGGTGAGCTCGCCCTCGATCACGGTCAGCTGTTCGCGCGCCCCGCGGGCGTGCGGCTTGCTGTCGAGCACGCCGCCGGCCGCGAAGATCAGCTCGTAGAGTTCGTGGTGGCCGGCCTCTTCGGGCGGCGACAGGATGCGGATGCGGCAGCCTTCGCCCCGGTTGTCGATGGTCGGAGCGGCTGCCGCGCGCAGCACATCGACGCGGTCGCGCGCGGCCTCGGCGTCGAGCAGGCCGGCGAAATCGACCTGCAGCGCCCGCGTCAGGTTCCAGAGCGTGGCGATGGTCGGGCTCGACTCGCCGCGCTCGATCTGGCTGACCATCGAGCGGGAGACGCCCGAAAGGTTGGCCACCGCTTCGAGCGAAAGGCCCTGGGCGCGGCGCGCCTCCTTGAGGCGGGCGGGCAGGCGGTTCAGGATATCGTCGGTATTTTCCGTCATGACGGATTCATCCGCCGCCGGGCGCCGCTTGTCAATCGCCCCGGCACGCGACGTCGCATGACATGGGGCTGGCGCTGCGGCGCGGCGAGGGCCATAGTCCGCCGCGACTCATGGACCTAGGAGGACAAGACATGACCGACATCGTGATCCTGGACGGTGCCCGCACCGCGATCGGCACTTTCGGAGGCGCCCTGGCCAGCACCGCGCCGATCGACCTGGCGACCGTGGCCACCGAGGCGGCCCTGGAGCGTTCGGGCGTCGAGGGCAAGCAGATCGGCCATGTCGTCTTTGGCCATGTCATCAACACCGAGCCGCGCGACATGTATCTGAGCCGCGTCGCGGCGATGCAGGCGGGCATTCCCGAGAGCACCCCGGCGATGAACGTGAACCGGCTTTGCGGATCGGGCGCGCAGGCCATCGTCTCGGCGGTGCAGGCGCTGATGCTGGGCGATGCCGAGTTCGCGCTGGCGGGCGGCGCCGAGAGCATGTCGCGCAGCCCCTACATCATGCCGGCGGTTCGCTGGGGCCAGAAGATGGGCGACGTCAAGGCGATCGACATGATGCTGGGCACGCTGAACTGCCCCTTCGGCACCGGCCACATGGGTGTCACCGCCGAGAATGTCGCCTCGGAGCACCAGATCACCCGCGCCGACCAGGACGCCTTCGCGCTGCTCTCGCAGGAGCGGGCGGCGGCGGCCATCGCGGCGGGCTATTTCGACAGCCAGATCGCCCCGGTCGAGGTGATGGTGAAACGCGAGAAGGTGCCGTTCAAGGTTGACGAGCACCCGAAGGCCACCACAGCCGAGGCGCTGGCGGGCCTGCGCCCGGTGTTCAAGAAGGACGGCAGCGTGACCGCGGGCAATGCCAGCGGCATCAATGACGGCGCGGCCGCCATCGTGCTGGCGACGGCGGATGCGGCGGCCAGGGCCGGGCTGAAGCCGAAGGCGCGGGTGATCGGCTATGCCCATGCCGGCGTGCGCCCCGAGGTGATGGGCATCGGTCCGATCCCGGCGGTGCAGAACCTGTTCAAGAAGACCGGCCTGACGGCAGCGGATTTCGACGTGATCGAGAGCAACGAGGCCTTCGCGGCCCAGGCCATCGCCGTCAACCGCGAACTGGGGCTGGACACCGGCAAGGTGAACCCGAACGGCGGCGCCATCGCACTGGGCCACCCGGTCGGCGCGACCGGCGCGATCATCACCATCAAGACGCTGTATGAACTGGAGCGGATCGGCGGCAAGCGCGGTCTCATCACCATGTGCATCGGTGGTGGCCAGGGCATCGCGCTGGCAATCGAACGTCTTTGAGGCATCGGGCGGGGGCGCGGCCCCCGCTGCGGGAAACAATGGCCGGGGGCGGTGACGCCCCTGGCCTTTTTCAGTTCTTCTTGAAGGCGTTGAGCAGCGCCGCGCCAAGTGCGCCGGGGCTGTCGTTGCCACCCTTCGGGCCGGCCGAAGCACCGCCCTTCGCTGCCGGTTTGCCCGCCCCGCGCGGCCCGTCGCGGCGGTTGCCGCGCGGGTCGCTGTCGCGGGCGGCGCGGTCCTCGCGCGCCGAGGTGCCGCCGTCCTTCTTCATGCTCAGCCCGATGCGCTTGCGCGGCACGTCCACCTCGGTCACGCGGACCTGCACCACGTCGCCGGCCTTCACCACCTCGTGCGGGTCCTTGACGAAGCGGTCCGAGAGCTGGCTGACGTGGACCAGCCCGTCCTGATGCACGCCGATGTCGACGAAGGCGCCGAAGGCGGCCACGTTGGTCACCGTGCCTTCGAGACGCATACCGGGCTTGAGGTCCTTGATGTCGTTGACGCCCTCGGCAAAGGTCGCGGTCTTGAAGGTCGGGCGCGGGTCGCGGCCGGGCTTTTCCAGTTCCGAGAGGATGTCGCGCACCGTCGGCAGGCCGAAGCGGTCATCGGCGAAACGGTCGGGCGAGAGGCCACGCAGCAGCTTGGGGTCGGCCTGGATCGTGCGGAGGTCGCGGCCGCAAGCGGCGACGATGCGGCGGGCAAGGTCATAGGCCTCGGGGTGGACCGAGGAGGCGTCCAGCGGCTCGGCCCCGTCGCGGATGCGCAGGAAGCCGGCGCATTGCTCGAAGGCGCGGGGGCCGAGGCGCGAGACCTTGAGCAGGTCCTGGCGCGAGGCGAAGGCGCCGTGGGTGTCGCGGTGGAAGACGATGGCCTCGGCCAGGCCGGGGCCAAGGCCCGAGACATGCGCCAGCAGCGGCGCCGAGGCGGTGTTGAGGTCGACGCCGACGGCGTTCACCGCGTCCTCGACCACCGCTTCGAGCGACCTGGCCAGGCGGTGCTGGTCGACGTCGTGCTGATACTGGCCGACGCCGATGCTCTTGGGTTCGATCTTGACCAGCTCGGCCAGCGGGTCCTGCAGGCGGCGGGCGATCGAGACCGCGCCGCGCAGCGAGACGTCGAGGTCGGGGAATTCGCGGGCGGCGAGTTCCGAGGCGGAATAGACCGAGGCGCCGGCCTCGCTGACGATGACCTTGGTGGGTTTCTGCACGCCCGGGGGCAGCATGGCCAGCGTGTCGGCCACCAGCTTCTCGGTCTCGCGCGAGGCGGTGCCGTTGCCGATGGCGATGAGCTGGATGCCGTGCCTGGCGATCAGCGCCATGATCGCGCCTTGCGCGCCGCGCAGGTCGTTCTTGGGCTGGAAGGGGTAGAGCGTTTCGGTCGCCACCAGCTTGCCGGTGGCGTCGATCACGGCGGCCTTGACCCCGGTGCGGATGCCCGGATCGAGGCCCAGCGTCGGGCGCGCGCCGGCGGGGGCGGCAAGCAGCAGGTCCTTGAGGTTGCGGGCAAAGACGGCGATGGCCTCGTCCTGGGCGCGGGCGCGCAGGTCGGCCATCAGGTCGAGCATCATCGAGGTGGCGAGCTTGACGCGCCAGGTCCAGCTGGCGACGGTGCGCAGCCAGGTGTCGCCGGGGCCGGTGCCGTTGGTTTCGAGGCGCGCGGCGACCATGGCCTCGCAGCGGGGCTGGCCGGTTTCGGGGTCGGGGCCGATGTCGAGCTGGACGACGCCCTCCTTCCAGGCGCGCATCATGGCGAGCGCGCGGTGCGAGGGCACGTCGGCCCAGCGTTCGGTATGGGCGAAGTAGTCGGAGAACTTGGCGCCCTTCTCCTCCTGGCCCTCGACCACGCGCGAGGTGAGGATGGCCTCTCTCTGCAGGAAGGTCCGCAGGTCGCCCAGCAGGCCGGCGTTCTCGGCCAGTTCCTCGGTCAGGATGTCGCGCGCGCCGTTCAAGGCGTCCTTCACGGTGGGCACCGCCTCGGTCACATAGGCGGCGGCCAGCACCTCGGGGTCGGCGGCGCGGTTGGAGAGGATGGCGTCGCGTAGCGGTTCCAGCCCGTTCTCGCGGGCGATCATCGCCTTGGTGCGGCGCTTGGGCTTGTAGGGGAGGTAGATGTCTTCCAGCTGGGCCTTGGTCGCGGCCCCGGCGATGGCGCGCGAGAGGTCGTCGGTCAGCTTGCCCTGTTCCGAGATCGACTTGAGGATTGCATCGCGCCGGTCATCCATCTCGCGCAGATAGCCGAGCCGGTCGGCGAGCGTGCGCAGCTGGGTGTCGTCCAGGCCGCCGGTGACTTCCTTCCGATAGCGCGCCACGAAGGGCACCGTGGCGCCTTCGTCGAGCAGGCGTACGGCGGCGGCGACCTGCGCGGCGGCGGCGCCGATCTCGGTCCCGATGGTCTGGTTGATGCGGGTGGCGCGATCCATGCAAAACCTCATGTCCTTGGTCTGGACGCCCTACATAGACGCCGCGCGCGCGGCGGGGAAGCGGGAAGAGGCGGGCCGGGCGGGATGAGGCCGATGGCGCGGCGCTTGACTTTTACCCCGTAGCGCGACTAATCGGGCGCATGTTCACGAACGCGATCATCTTCAACGTTGCGTATTACCCGCTGCCTTAGGTAGCGGCGTAAACCCTGTGTTCACCGCTGCCACGTGCCAGCGGTCCTGCAGAACAAGCTCGTGATCCCTGGCCTCTCTACCCAAGGATCAGATCATGGCCAGCTCGAAAGTCACGGTTACCATCATAGGCTTCGGCGCCTTCGGGCAGCTCGTCGCGCGGCTGCTCGCGCCCTATGCCCGCGTCTCGGTCCATGATCGCTCGGCCGTGGCGATGGAGGCCGCCTCGGCGCTGGGGTTCGACCTTGTCGCCCGGATCGAGGACATCCGCGCCGATGTGGTGATCCTCGCCGTTCCGCTCAGGGCCTTCGACGAGGTGCTGCGCGCGATTGCGCCGCATCTTCGGCCCGGCCAGCTGGTTGTCGACGTCTGCTCGGTCAAGGAAGAGCCGGCGCGCCTGATGAGCGACCTGCTGCCGCCCCATGCCGAGATCCTGGCCTGCCATCCGATGTTCGGGCCGCAGAGCGCGAAGCGCGGGGTGGAGAACAGCCAGATCGTGCTCTGCCCGCTGCGCGGCGCGCGCTGGCGCGGCATCGCCCGTTTCCTGGAACGGGTGCTGAAGCTGGAGGTCATCGTCACCACGCCCGAGGATCACGACCGCCAGGTCGCGATGACGCAGGGGCTGACGCACCTGCTGGCCCAGGTCGTCGCCAGCCTGGGCGACCGGCCGGCAATCCGCACGCGGAGCTTCGACCTGATCGCCGAGGGGCTGGCCCTGGTGGCCAATGATGCCCCGGAGGTCTTCGAAGCCATCGCCCGCGGAAACCGCCATTTCGCGCCGATGGGCGAGCGGCTGGTAAGCGCGATCCGGGCGAGGATCTGAGGCAGCGGGCCGAAAGGCCCGCCGGTCAGTTCAGGTAGGGCGTCGGGTCCTGGCTGTCGAAGCCCTTGCGGACCTCGAAGTGGACATAGGCGTTCTCGCCGGCGCGGAGCTGGGCGAGTTTCTGGCCGCGCTTGACGCTGTCGCCCTTTTTCACCGCGATGCCGTCGACGTTGGCGTAGACCGTCAGCAGGTTGTTGGGGTGCTGGATCACCACGATGGCGACCTTGTCGGCGCTGGCGGTGATCGCGCGCACGGTGCCGTCGGCGGCGGCGGTCACCGCCGTGCCGGGGGCTGCGGCGATGTCGATGCCGTCGTTCTTGCCCTTGGTATAGGTGCGGATGATCTTGCCGTTGACCGGGTAGGCCATGGCTGCCGAGGCCTGCGGATCGCGGCTCGGCTGGCCGACCGAGACCGCCGGGGCGGCGGGCGGCTTGGCGGCGATCTTCTCGTTCGGAAGCGGCTTGGCGGCGCTCGGCGGGACCGGGGTCTCGCTGCCGGCGCCGGGCTTGGTGACCACGGCAGGGGCGACCTTGGGCGGCGTGGCGCCCTTGACCGGGATCAGCAGATACTGGCCTTCGCGGATCGAGAAATCGGGGCCGAGGCCGTTCCAGTCGGCCAGATCCTTGACCGAGACCTGGTAGAGCCGCGAGACGGTATAGGCCGTTTCGCCGCGCACCACCTTGTGGCGCACCGGCTCGGACTTGGGCGCCGCGGTGGCCGGGGCGGCGGCAGCCGAGCCCGAGGGCGGCAGGCTGGTGGTGGTCACCGCCGCGGGGGCGGAACGGGGCGAGGCGTCGATGGCGCTGCCGGCGATGGCCGAGATGTCGACACCGCCCGCCGAGGATTCGGCAACGCGGCGGGGCAGGGCGAGAACCTCGCCCTCGCGCAGCTCGTCACCGGGGGTCAGGCCGTTGTAGCGGGCGAGGTCGGCGGGCGTGAGGCCGATGCGGTTCGCCACGCTCGACACGGTATCGCCGCGCCGGGCCACGGCGACTTGGTAATTCGGATAGGAAATGATGCCGCGCCCGTCGGGCGCGGGGCGGTTCTGCGCGGCCGACTGGGCCGCCGGAGCGGTCGAGAAGCCGCCCACCTTGCCACGCATGTCGAAGTCGAGCGGTTCATCGCAGGCGGCGAGCAACGCGAGCGAGGCAACGCCTGCCATCAGGCGGGCGGGAAAACGGACCTGGCAAAATCTCATCTCGTCATCCTCAATACGCTCCCCCCTGTTGGCCGGGGGGTGGCGGTTCGGCCTTGCCCAAACGGCTCAGCCATCTTTCCCGAGGCCCTCGAGCAACGGAACGAAGCGGACCGGCCTGATCTCGTCGTAATCATAGCCGCTTTCAGTGCGATGCACCCGGATCAGCGTCTGGACGGTTTCGGCCTGTCCGACCGGCACGACCATGATACCGCCGATTTTCAATTGCGCCAATAGGGGGCCGGGCGGGTCTTCGGCGGCCGCCGTCACCAGGATGCGGTCGAAGGGGGCCTGTTCGGGCAGCCCGAAGGAGCCGTCGGCGATCATCGCGGTGATATTTACGAGGTCGAGCGCCTGGAACAGGGCCTGGGCCTCGCGCACCAGCCGGGCGTGGCGTTCGAGCGTGTAGACCCGGCGGGCAAGGCGCGACAGGATCGCCGCCTGGTAGCCCGAGCCGGTGCCCACCTCGAGTACCTTGTCGCGGGAACTGACCTGCAGCGCCTGGGTCATCAGGCCGACGACCGAGGGCTGGCTTATGGTCTGGCCGCAGGCGATGGGCAGCGGCGTGTCCTCGTAGGCGCGTTCGGCGAAGAGGCCGGTGATGAAGCGGCCGCGGTCGATGCTCTCCATGGCCGAGAGCACGCGGCTGTCGGTGACGCCGCGCGAGCGAAGGGCATAGAGGAACTGCATCTTGGTTTCCGGATCCGGGCCGCTCATTCGATGACCCGAAGCGCATCGAGCGCATCGTGTGCTGTGAGGTCGGCGCGCATCGGGGTGACGGAGATGTAGCCGTCGAGATTGGCGTGGGCGTCGGTATCGGGGGCGGTCTCGGCACGCTGGTCGCCGCCCTTGATCCAGAGGAAGCGCTTGCCCGAGGGCGAGGCATGGGGTTCGACGCCGAAGCAGGTGCCGCGGCGGAAGCCCTGGCGCACCACGCGCACGCCCTTGACCCCGGCGGCGGGGACCGGCGGGAAGTTGACGTTGTAGAAGAGGCGGTAGTCCTCGCCGGCGTTCGGCATCGCCTCGATCACCGAGCGGATGACGGCGGCGCCATGCACGGCGGCGGCGTCGAAGGGGTTGTCCTCGGTGAAGTTGGCCGGGCCCATGTATTGCGAGAGCGCGAAGGCCGGCAGGCCTTGCAGCGCGGCTTCCATCGCGCCGCCGATGGTGCCGGAATAGAGCGTGTTCTCGGCCGAGTTGTTGCCCCGGTTCACGCCGGAGAGCACCAGGTCGGGCGGGCAGGTCTTCATCACGTCATGCAGCCCGGCAAGCACGCAGTCGGCGGGCGAACCCTCGGCGGCGTAGCGGCGGTCGGCGAGCTTGGCGATCAGCATCGGGTGGGTGTAGCTGATGCAATGGCCGACGCCCGATTGCTCGAAGGCGGGGGCCACGGTCCAGACCTCGCCGGCGGGGCCGGCAAGCTCGGTCGCGATGGCCGTCATGACCTCGAGGCCCGGCGCGTTGATGCCGTCGTCGTTGGTGATGAGAATGCGCATGCGCCTGTTGGTCCCGTTTTCTGCCTTGATAGGCTAGGGGCCGCGACAGGGCAAGCAGGGAGCGCTAGATCTTGATGTTTATCAGGCTGAGGAGACGCTCTGCCTCTTCCCTGGGATCGGCCAAGGCGGCGCGGTCCTCGCCGGGGAAGAAACGGGCGCGGATCGCGGTCGGCATCGGCGCCGGTTCGACGATATGCACGCGGGGGCCGGTGCGGTCGCTCTCGGCCTGCCAGCTGCGCGCCAGGGCAATCTGCGCGGCCTTGGTGGCGCCATAGGCGCCGAAGAAGCGCTCGCCCGCGCGCGGGTCGTCGAAGAACACCGCCTGGCCCTCGCGCCCGAGCAGCGGGGCGATATAGGGGATCAGCATGGCGGTGGCATTGGCGTTGATCGCCACCGACTTGTCCCAGTCCTTGGCATCGACATGCGCCGCGGGGCTGAGCGGTGCGGCGTGGATCGCGGTGTGCAGCCAGAGGTCGAGCCTGCCCCAGCGGTCATGCACCGAGCGGCAGAGCGTCTGCATCGCCGCGGCGTTGGTGACGTCCATCACGGCCAGCGTGGCGCTGCCGCCGGCGGCCTGGATACGGTCGTCGAGCTCTTCCAGCGCGCCGGTGGTGCGGGCGAGGGCGAGGATGTGATGCGTGGGCGCGAGCGCTTCGGCGAGGGCGGCGCCCAGGCCGCGCGAGGCGCCGGTGATGAGAGCGAGCTGGGTCATGGTGGCGACCCTGTGAGCGGGAATGGGCGCGAGGTCAAGCGGTTGTTTCGTCGCGCCGGGACCGGCGAGGGCGCGGGCGACGAGCGCCGGGGGCGCTGCCCCCGGACCCCCGGAGGTATTTTTGAAGAGAAGAAATCAGGGGCGGGGCGCGAACCGGCGAGAGCGGCGCGCTGGGGCTTGCCTTGGCGGGGGAGGGCACGCCAGACTGCCGGAAAGGGAGGACTTGAGGATGATCGAGACGACGATTGCCGGCAGCTTGCCGAAACCGGACTGGCTGGCCGAGCCGGAGCGGCTCTGGGCGCCCTGGCGGCTGGAAGGGGAGGCGCTGTTCGAGGGGCAGTGCCGCGCGGCGCGGGAATGGATCGAATTCCAGGAGGCCTCGGGGATCGACATCGTCACCGATGGCGAGCAGTTCCGGAAGCATTTCGTGCATGGGTTCCTCGAGGAGGTCGAGGGCATCGACTGGCAGCGGATGACCGCGATGGGGATCCGCAACAACCGCTACGAGGCGCAGGTGCCGACGGTGGTCTCGGCGGTGCGGCGCAAGGGGCCGGTGCATTCGCGCTCGACCGCCTTCTGCCGCAGCGTGGCGACCAAGGGGCTGAAGATGACCCTGCCGGGGCCGATGACGATCTGCGACACCATCGCGGATGCCCATTACGGCGACCGCCCGAAGATGGCGATGGCCTTTGCCGAGATCCTGAACGAGGAGGCGCGCGAGCTGGAGGCGCTGGGGGTCGACGTGATCCAGTTCGACGAACCGGCCTTCAACGCCTTCACCGAGGAGGCGGCGACCTGGGGCGTGGACTGCCTGAACCGGGCCATCGAGGGGCTGAAATGCAAGACGGCGGTGCACATCTGCTATGGCTACGGGATCAAGCAGAACACCGACTGGAAGGCGACGCTGGGCAACGAGTGGCGCCAGTACGAGGCCTTCTTCCCGGCGCTGAACGGCAGCCGGATCGGGCAGGTCTCGCTCGAATGCGCCAACAGCCGCGTGCCGATGCGGATGATCGGGCTGCTGCCGGACAAGGAGGTGCTGGTGGGCGCGATCGACGTGGCCTCGCCGGTGGTCGAGACGCCGGAGCAGGTGGCCGCCGTGCTGCGCGCGGCGATGGAATTCGTGCGGCCCGAGCGGATCGTGGCCTGCACCAATTGCGGGCTGGCGCCGATGCCGATGGGCGTGGCGCGGGGCAAGATCGCGGCTTTGGGGGCGGGGGCGGCGCTGCTGCGGGCCGAGCTGGGCGCCTGAAGGTCAGCCCTTGGGCAGGCTGAGCGTGGTGGTCTTGCCATTGCGGGTGAGGTGCAGTTCACCGTCGCCGATGGCGGTGACGGTATTGCCGTCAAGCCTGTCGCCGAGCGACAGGCGGCTGATCCGACCGCTCGGGTGACGGACGAGGGCGATCCGGGTATCGGGGCGGGTGACGGTGCCGAGCAGGGCGGTTTCGCCGGATTTGAGGGCGTTCCTGTCGGTGGCGATATCGGCCGGGGTCTTGGGCATCTTGCGGTCCTGGTGGCGCTGCAGTGCAGCAGAAGGCCGGGCAGATGACAGTACCTGGGCTGAAAGGAAAGCCGGGCGGGCCGGGTGGGCCGCTGTACGGCGGCGCCTTGCCGGAATGCCTTCGCGGCATCGGCGAAGCCTTGCGTGACAGGCTGCGGCGGAGGGACGCGGCGGGGCGTTCGGAATGACGAACGGCCCGCCGGGGGCGGGCCGTGGAGGTGGTGCGGGCGCGGTTGGGCCGCTGACCCTATTCCGCCGCCTTCATCTGGAAGCCCTGTTCCAGCATGTCGGCGGGGCGGACCGGGTATTCGCCCGAGAAGCAGGCGTCGCAATACTGCGGATGCGCGTCGTTGCGGCCCGAGGCCTCGCCCGCGGCGCGGTAGAGGCCGTTCAGGGAGATGAACTTGAGCGAATCGACGCCGAGGTGGTCGCGCATCTCGTCCTCGCTCATGGTGGCGGCGAGCAGCTTGTCGCGCTGCGGCGTGTCGACGCCGTAGAAGCAGGGCCAGGCGGTCGGCGGCGAGGCGATGCGGAAGTGCACCTCCTTGGCGCCGGCGTCGAGGATCATTTCCTTGATCTTGCGCGAGGTGGTGCCGCGCACCACCGAGTCGTCGACCAGGATCACCCGCTTGCCCTTGATGAGCGCGCGGTTGACGTTGAGCTTGAGGCGCACGCCCATGTTGCGGATCTGCTCGGTCGGCTCGATGAAGGTGCGGCCGACGTATTGGTTGCGCACGATGCCCATGCCGTAGGGGATGCCCGATTCATGCGCGAAGCCGATGGCCGCCGGGGTGCCGGAGTCGGGCACCGGGCAGACCAGGTCGGCCTCGACCGGGGCCTCGCGGGCCAGTTCCACGCCGATCTGGCGGCGGGTTTCGTAGACCGAGCGGCCGCCGATGATCGAATCGGGGCGCGAGAAATAGACGTGTTCGAAGATGCAGAAGCGCGGCTTCTGCGGGCGGAAGGGGAAGTGGCTCTCGACCCCGGTCTTCTCGGAGATGACGACCATCTCGCCCGGCGCGATCTCGCGGATGAACTCGGCGCCGATGATGTCGAGTGCGCAGGTCTCGGAGGAGAGCACCCAGGCCTCGCCCAGCTTGCCGAGCACCAGCGGGCGCACGCCCAGCGGGTCGCGCACGCCGATCAGCTTGGTGCGGGTCATGGCGACGACCGAGAAGGCGCCCTCGACCTTGCGCAGTGCCTCTTCGACGCGGTCGGGGATCGAGCGGCCCATCGAGCGCGCCATCAGGTGGATGATGCATTCGCTGTCGGAGGAGCTCTGGAAGATCGAGCCGCGCTCGATCAGCTCGCGTCGCAGCGCGTTGGCGTTGGTGATATTGCCGTTATGGGCCAGCGCGACGCCGCCCATCGAGAGCTCGCCGAAGAAGGGCTGCACGTCGCGGATCGCGGTGGCGCCCTTGGAGCCGGCGGTGGAGTAGCGGACGTGGCCGATGGCGATGGGGCCGGGCAGGGTTTCCATCACGCTCTGCGAGGTGAAGTTGTCGCGCACGTAGCCGAAGCGGCGGGCCGAGTTGAAACCGTGTTCGGGGTGGTGGACAACGATGCCGCCCGCCTCCTGGCCCCGGTGCTGGAGAGCGTGCAGCCCCAGTGCGACGAAGTTCGCGGCGTCGGTGACGCCCACGATGCCGAAGATCCCGCATTCTTCCTTCAGCTTGTCGTCGTCGAAGGGATGTGCGGGGGGCATGTGCGGCTGGGACAAGGGGAGGCTCCGGATCCAGTGCGATTCGCGCCCTCACATAATGGCTCGGGACGCTGGTGTCATCAAACTATCACACAATCCTGAACATGACCCCCCCCTCCCTGCGGGGATCATGCCGGATTGCACGGTTGCGCGGCTATTGCTGGCCGCACTTGCCCACGAGGGCTTCGTACTGCTGGGTGATCCAGCCGAGGGCCTGCTCGGGGTTGCGTTTCTCGATCTCGGCGGTGAACTGCTCGAAGACCTTGGCCGAGCGGCTTTCGTCGACCATCGTGTAGGTCTGGGTGGTGATGACGTTGTCGTAGACGAAGAAGGCCACGGCCACCAGCAGCACCCCGCGCACCACGCCGAAGAGGAAGCCGAAGCCCTGGTCGATGCCGCCGAGCGCCGAGCGGCGCACGATGGTCGAGAACAGCGGGGTGAAGAAGGAGGCGACGATCAGGGCGATGGTGAAGACCACGAAGAAGGCGCCGAGGATGCTGAGCTGGCAGCTGTCGGCGATGAATTCGCCCACCACCGGGATCTCGCGGATCAGCGGCTCGACCTTGGGAGCGAAGAGGAAGCCTACCACGGCGGCTGCGATCCAGCCGACGATGGCCATCGCCTCGCGCACGAAGCCGCGGGAGTAGGCCAAAAGCGCCGACATCACGATGACGAGCGCGACGACGCCGTCGATTATGGTGAACCCTTCCATGACTCTGCCTGCCTCTTCTTTCGGTTTTTGGCGCAGATTATCCCGCGCCGAAGACTTCGCCAACAAATCCTGTCAAATCTGTGGCCCGCGTCAGGGACAAGCCGGCATCTGTGCCGGATTTGCCACCCGAAGGCAGGATGGCCGAGCTAAAACCAAGTTTCTGCGCCTCTTTCAACCGGTTTTCCGTCTGGGTGGCGGGGCGCAGCGCACCCGAGAGGCTGATTTCCCCGAAGACCACCGTGTCGGCGGGCAGGGCGGCGTCCTCGCGGGCGCTGAGCAGGGCGGCGGCGACGGCGAGGTCGGCGGCGGGTTCCGAGATCTTCAGCCCGCCGGCGATGTTGAGGTAGACGTCGAGCCCGGCGAAGGGGATGCCGCAGCGCGCTTCGAGCACCGCGAGAATCATCGCGAGCCGCCCGCCGTCCCAGCCGACCACCGTGCGCCGGGCCTGGGCATGGGGCGATGGGGCGACGAGGGCCTGCACCTCGACCAGCACAGGCCGCGTGCCCTCGATCCCGGCGAAGACGACCGAGCCGGGCGAAGGCGCGCCGCGTTCGGAGAGGAACAGCGCCGAGGGGTTGATGACCTCGGACAGGCCCGAGCCGGTCATCTCGAAGACACCGATCTCGTCGGCGGGGCCGAAGCGGTTCTTGACCGCGCGCAGGATGCGGAACTGGTGGCCGCGCTCGCCCTCGAAGTAGAGCACGGTGTCGACCATGTGCTCGATCACGCGGGGGCCGGCGATCTGGCCTTCCTTGGTGACATGGCCGACCAGCACGACCGAGCAGCCGCGCCGCTTGGCGAAGGTGGTCAGCTCGTGCGAGGCGGCGCGGACCTGGGAGACCGAGCCGGGGGCGCTCTCGACATTGTCCGACCACATGGTCTGGATCGAATCGACGATGACGAGGCCGGGTCGTTCGACGTCGAGCGTGGTCAGGATGTCGCGCAGGTTGGTCTCGGCGGCGAGCATCACCGGCGCCTCGGCCAGGCCGAGCCGCTGGGCGCGCATCCGCACCTGGGCCGAGGCCTCTTCGCCCGAGACGTAGAGCGTTTTCAGCCCGCTGGCGGCGAATTTGGCGGCGGCCTGCAGCAGCAGGGTCGACTTGCCGATGCCGGGGTCGCCGCCGACCAGGATGGCCGAGGACTCGACGAGGCCGCCGCCCAGAACGCGGTCGAGTTCACCGAGGCCCGATTGGGTGCGGGGCGGCGGCGTCTCGCGCGTGGCCAGGGTGGTCAGCTCGACGGTGCGGCCCTTGCGGGCGCCCAGAGAGGTGGCCGCGGGGCCGGCCGAGAGCGGCGCCTCCTCGGCAATGGTGTTCCACTCGCCACAGGCGTCGCAGCGCCCCGACCACTTCGGATAGGACGCCCCGCAGGCGGTGCAGGTATAGGAATTCGGCTTGGCCATGCGCGCGTTTGTGACGTCTCAGCGGCGCGCGGTCAAATGGCTAATCGAGATCGAGGCCAGAACCGCCGCCGAGAACAGGTAGAGGCCCCAGGCCACCTCGATCCGGGCCAGTCCGATGCCCTTGGCGATCACCACGTAGAGCGCGATCAGGAAGACGTCGGCCATGGCGAGCTTGCCGAGGATCTCCAGCACCGGCAGCACCTTGCGGCGCATCAGGCCGAAGTGGATGAGGGCGAGGCCGATGGTCTTCATGTACGGCGCGAAGACGGCCAGGAAGGTCACCAGCAGGGCCAGCGCCACGTCGGTTTCCCAGAGGGATTGCAGGCCGGAGATGACCGAGACCTCCTCGGTGCCGAAGAGCGGCAGGTCAATGCCGGCGCGCAGCAGCGGCGCGAACCAGGCGACGGGGAAGACGACCAGCAGGGCGAGATTGGCGAATTTCAGCATGTCGGTCCCGGCTGGTGGCGCAGGGATGGAGGTAATGGCGGGGCGGGGGCGGCGCAAGACTTGGGCGCGAGTCGTTTTCCGGCGCGGAAAAACGCCAAAAATCCTGCGAGGATTTATGGCCTGGCGGAACGGTTGGGGAAGGGGGCGTTTTCCGCGCCGGAAAACGGACGAATTCCTCGCAGGAATTCGTCAGCGCACCGCCGCGATCGGGCCTTCGGCGCGGCCGTGGATGAACTGGTCGAGGTAGGGGTCGCCGGAATTGTCCATCTCGGACACGGGTCCGGTCCACTTGATGACGCCGTCATGCAGCATGGCGACATTGTCGGCGATGGCGCGCACCGAGGTCATGTCGTGGGTGATGGTCATGGCGGTCGCGCCCATCTCGGTCACGATCTCGCGGATCAGGTCGTTGATGACGCCGGCCATGATCGGGTCGAGGCCGGTGGTCGGCTCGTCGAAGAAGATGATCTCGGGGTCGGCGGCGATGGCGCGGGCAAGGCCGACGCGCTTCTGCATCCCGCCCGAAAGCTCGGCCGGGAAGAGATCGGCCACATCCGCCGTCAGGCCGACGCGGCGCAGCTTGTCGATGGCGATCTCCCTGGCCTCGGCGGCGGGGCGCTTCAGCGCGCCGCGCAGCAGGCGGAAGGCGACGTTCTGCCAGACCGGCAGCGAATCGAACAGCGCACCGCCCTGGAACAGCATCCCGAAGCGGGCGAGGAAGGCGTCGCGGTCGGCGGCATTGGCGGCGTCCTGGCCGTCGACCAGGATGGTTCCGCTGTCGGGCGCGATCAGGCCGAGCACGCATTTCAGCGTCACCGACTTGCCGGTGCCCGAGCCGCCGATGATCACCATCGAGGTGCCCTTGGGCACGTTCAGGGTCAACCCGCGCAGCACCTTCTTGGAGCCGAAGGCCTTGGTGACGTTCTCGAACCGGATCATACCGAGAAAAACACCCCCGTGAGCGTGAAGTTGGCGGCCAGGATCAGGATGGCCGCGGCCTCGACGCTGGTCTTGGTGGCGCGGCCCACGCCCTGCGCGCCGCGGTCCGAGTTCATGCCGTAGAAGCAGCCCATCAGCGCCGCGATGGTGCCGAAGGCCGCGCCTTTGACGAGGCTGGAGATGATGTCGCGGGCCTCGAGGAAATCGACGGTGTTCTGCAGGTAGGTGGCGGCGTTGAAGTCGAGGTTCTTGACTGCCACGGTATAGCCGCCGGCGATGCCGATCACGTCGCCCACCGCCACCAGCAGCGGCACGGTGATGAGCGCGGCGAGAACGCGGGGCACGACGAGGTATTTCATCGGGTGGGTCGAGAGGGTGACCAGCGCGTCGATCTGCTCGGTCACCTTCATGGTGGCGATCTCGGCGGCGATCGAGGAGGTGACGCGGGCGGCGATCATCAGGCCGACCAGCACCGGGCCAAGCTCGCGCACCATGCCGATGGCGACGATCTGCGGCACCACCGCCTCGGCGTTGAAGCGGGCGCCGCCGGAATAGATCTGCAGTGCCAGCGCGCCGCCGGTGAAGATCGCGGTGAGGCCGACCACGGGCAGCGAGAGCCAGCCGATGTTGAGCAGCGCGATGGCCAGTTCCTTGGGGTAGAAGGGCGGGCGGAACAGGTGGCTGAAGGTCTGCACGGTGAACAGCGAGATCCGCCCGAGCATCGCCATCGCCTGCAGCGTCATCGCGCCGATCAGCGCCAGCGGCGAGAGCAGGCGGCCCATCAGACGTAGGCCCGCGAGTAGCGGCGGCCGAGGCTGGTCAGGATCTCGTAGCCGATGGTACCGGCGGCAGTCGCCAGGCGGTCGACGCCCTGGTGGGGGCCGAGCATGGTCAGGTAGGCGGGATCCTCGGGCAGGTCGGTCACGTCGACGGTGATGAGGTCCATCGAGACGCGGCCCACAGCGGGGCAGGGGATGGCGCCATGGTAGAGGCGCAGCTTGCCGCCGAGCGCGCGCGGCAGGCCGTCGGCATAGCCGGCGGCGATGGTGGCGATCCGCGAGGGCCGGGCGGCGGTCCAGATGTTGCCGTAGCCCACCGTCTCGCCGGGGGCGATGGTGCGCAGCTGGATCACCGGGATGTCGAGCCGCACCACGCTGCGCGATTCGGCGAAGGGCTGGCCGCCGTAGAGGCCGATTCCGGGGCGGGTCAGGTCGAAATGGTAGTCGGGCCCGAGCAGGATGCCGCCGGTCGCCGAGAGCGAGCGCGGCACGTCCAGCCCCTCGGTCATGTCGCGGAAGTTCTGCAGCTGGTGCGGGTTCATCGGGTGCTCGGGCTCGTCCGCGCAGGCCAGGTGCGACATCAGCAGCACCGGGTTGCGGGTCATCGCCAGGTCGCGCACCGCGGCCCATTCGCCGGGTTCGAGGCCGAGCCGGCTCATGCCGGTGTCGAGCTGGATGCCGAAGGGCCGGTTGGGCAGCGCCTCGATCTGGCGCAGCATCTGGTCGACCGAGTTCAGCATCGGCACCAGGTCGTGGTCGCGGATCAGGGCGGTGTCGCCCTCCATATGGCCCGAGAGGATGCCGATCATCGGCCCCTTGCCGATGGCCTCGCGCACCGCCGCGCCCTCTTCGGCGACGGCGACGAAGAAGCGCCGCGCCCCAGCCTCGGCCAGCGCGCGCGCGACACGGCCCGATCCCAGGCCATAGGCGTCGGCCTTGACGACGGCCGCCGTCTCGCCCGCGCTCAGCTGGGCGAGGGCTTTCCAGTTGGCGGCAAGCGCGCCGAGGTCGATGGTGAGATGTCCGCTGCTCATGGGCCCCGTTCATGACATCCGGGCGCGGCGCGTCAAGGGGGAAAGGCGGCGGCGGGCGCGGCATTCCGCCCGGAAACGGGGCGGTTGCGCCCCCGGAGATGGCGCATGGGGGCGCTGCCCCCGCCGCCTTCGGCGGCTCCCCCGGAGATATTTATGAAGAAGAGAAGCCGGGGCGCGGCGCGTGGGGGTCAGGGTTCGCTGAAGTAGATCTGGTTGCGCTGCCACAGCTTCTCGCCGACGAGGCAGTCGTAGCCGGCGGCCGGGACCAGCCGTTCGGGCGGGGCGGCGGGGGCGGTGCCTGCGATCTCGAGCACCAGCTTGCGGCGCACCGCATCGGCGAACTGGTCCCAGGTCTCGACCGGAACGACGAAGGCGCCGGGGCCGCCGATCACGCAGTCGCGGTAGTAGGCGTCGAGATCCTCGATGCCCCAGCGGGCGGAGAAATCGTCCTGGGTCATCAGCGGCAGGCCGTTGACGGTGATGCCGCGCGAGACCACCTCGTCGCGGGCCGCCAGCACCGGGCGGCCCATGTTGTTGGGCCCGTCGCCCGAGACGTCGATCACCCGGCGCAGCCCGTCGAAGCGGTTGGTCTCGAAACTGTCGGCGGCGTAGATCAGCGCCTCGGAGATCGAGGTGCGGCGCATCCCTTCCAGGAAGAAGCCGGAGAGCGTCTCGGCCACCTCCTGCGCCTGGTCGCGGGTCTCGATCAGGGTCCAGGGTACGATCACGGTCTGGGAATGGCTGCCGGCCCATTCGACGTAGGTCAGGGCGATGCGGCCGATCATGCCGCCGCCGATGGCGCCGAAGACCTCCTCGCTGCCGAGCGCGGCGGCATAGCCGCGGCGCTGGATCTCGAGTTCGGCGGGGCTCATCGAGCGGGAGACATCGACGGCGAGGACCAGTTCGATGTCGACCTCGACCCGCTCCTGCGCCGCCGCCGGGAGGGCGGCCAGGGGCAGGCAGAGGGCGAGGGCGCGCAGCATGGCGCCATTGCGCCAGAGCCTGCGGCGCCTGTCCACTCACGAAATCGTAGGCGGCGGCCGGGCGCCCGGTCAGTAGGCGGGTTCGGATTCGGGCGTCTGCCAGGCCTTGGCGAGGTTGCCGAAGCGGGTGAACTGCGCCTCGAAGGCGAGTTCGACGGTGCCGATGGGGCCGTGACGCTGCTTGCCGATGATCACCTCGGCCTTGCCGTGCAGGCGTTCCATGTCCTCGATCCACTTGGCGGTGGCCTCGATGTTGTTCTCGTCCGGCTTCTCGCGTTCCTTGTAGTATTCGCCGCGGTAGACGAACATCACCACGTCGGCGTCCTGTTCGATCGAGCCGGATTCCCGGAGGTCCGACAGCTGCGGCCGCTTGTCCTCGCGGCTTTCGACCTGGCGCGAGAGCTGGGAGAGCGCGATCACCGGGATGTTGAGCTCCTTGGCGATGGCCTTCATGCCCATGGTGATCTCGCTGATCTCGTTCACCCGGTTCTCGGAGCGGCCGGTGCCGCGCACCAGCTGGAGGTAGTCGATGATCAGCACGTCGAGCCCGTGGGTCCGCTTGAGCCGACGCGCGCGGGCGGCGAGCTGCGAGATCGGCAAGGCAGGGGTGTCGTCGATGTAGAGCGGGCAGGCCTCGAGCGCCTTGGCGGCATCGACGAAGCGGCGGAATTCGGATTCGGTCATGTCGCCCTGGCGGATCTTGTGCGAGGAGATCTCGGAGGCTTCGGCGAGGATGCGGCCGGCGAGCTGCTCGGCGCTCATCTCGAGCGAGTAGAAACCGACGACTCCGCCGCTGATGGCGCCCTCGGTGCCGTCGGGCAGGCGGCCGCGCTTGTAGGCCTTGGCGACATTGAAGGCGATGTTGGTGGCCAGCGAGGTCTTGCCCATCGAGGGGCGGCCGGCGAGGATCAGCAGGTCGGACTTGTGCAGGCCGCCGAGCTTGGCGTCCATGTCGACGAGGCCGGTGGAGATGCCGGCGAGGCCGCCGTCGCGCTGGTAGGCGGCGTTGGCGACGTTGACCGCCTCGGTGACGGCCTTGAGGAAGCTCTGGAAGCCGGATTCGGCCTTGCCCTGTTCGGAGAGCTTGTAGAGGTGCTGTTCGGCCTCGACGATCTGCTGCGCCGGTTCGCTGGCGATGTCGACGCTGGCGGCCTTGGCCGAGATGTCGCGCCCGAGCGCGATCAGCTCGCGCCGGATCGCCAGGTCGTAGATCATCTGGGCATAGTCGCGGACGGCGAAGGCCGAGATGGCGGTGCCGGCGAGACGGGCGAGATAGGCGGGGCCGCCAAGCTCGTTCAGCCCGGCGTCCTCCTCCATGAAGGCCTTGAGGGTGACCGGCGAGGCGAGCTGGTTGCGGGCGATGCGGGCGGCGGCGATCTCCCAGATGCGGGCATGCACCGGCTCGTGGAAATGCTTTGAGCTGATGATCGAGGCGACGCGGTCGTAGACATCGTTGTTGGTCAGGATGGCGCCGAGGAGCTGCTGCTCGGCCTCGATGGAATGTGGCAGGCTTGCCGGTGAATCGATCTCGGCACGCGCAGGTGTGAGCTTGGCGATTTCGTTCATGTTGTCCCTCTGCCCGTCCGCGTTCGGCGCGGTTTCGTTTGTGGTGGACCGCTTCTATCAAATGCACGTCGGCAGCGGCAAACTGTATGTTTTGTGGAAAAGCGTGAAACATTCGGGGCCATGCGGCATGTTGCGGTCATTGCTGGCCATGCGTCAATATCTGGTGAGGAGGGGCGCGGAACCCCGCCGGGGCAATAGGCCGCGCGCCTGCTCCCGCTGCCGTGTCGGCCGGTTAGATACATGACCGGCGCGGAATCGGGCCGATGGTCGCGCGCGGTGTCGATTCGCCAAGAAAAAGGGCCCGCACGCGGGGTGCGGGCCCTGGTCCTGAACGGAAACCGGATCAGAAAATGAAGTCGTTGGCCGAGAAGTCGGCGGCGACATGGCCCTCGAGGGTGATGGTATTGCCGTTGAGGTCGTCAATCACCGCCACGCCGTTCACATCGGAGAGGTGGTTGTTGTTGAGGTCCCGGAAGCTCCGGATCGAGGCGACGCCCGACAGGTCGATCTTCTCGGCCCGCCCGGCGGTCTGGAAGTCGGTGATGGTGTCGTTGCCGAAGGCGCCGGAGAAGACGAAGATGTCGGCATGGGCGCCGCCCGTCAGGATGTCATCGCCTGCGCCGCCGTCGAGGCGGTCCTTGCCCGCGTCGCCGATAAGCTCGTCGTTGCCGGCCAGGCCGAAGAGCTTGTCGTTGCCACCTCCGCCCTCCAGCACGTTCTTGCCCTTGCTGCCGGTCAGCCGGTCGTTGAAAGCGCTGCCGCGCACGTTCTCGATGTTCCGGAGCGTGTCGGTGTCGCCGAAGCCGTCGGTTGCAGTGCCTTTGCCCAGGTGA
Source organism: Seohaeicola zhoushanensis (assembly GCF_014656415.1). Taxonomy (GTDB): domain Bacteria; phylum Pseudomonadota; class Alphaproteobacteria; order Rhodobacterales; family Rhodobacteraceae; genus Seohaeicola_A; species Seohaeicola_A zhoushanensis. The sequence goes on from NZ_BNCJ01000002.1 coordinate 390,686, forward strand.
ACGGTCACGCCGGAGGTGCCGCCGTAGTTGGCGTCGCGGTCATAGCGCACCATGTCGATACCCTTGGCGCCGTTCATAACGTCGTCGCCGGCCAGGCCGCGGAAGATCTGGGTGCCGGCCTTGCCGATGAAGACATCGTCATGCATCGAACCGCGCAGCATCTCGATGCTGACAAACTTGTCGGTATTGCCGTAACCGTCGGTCCCGGTGCCCTGGGCAAGGTTGACGCGCACGCCGTTGGGGTCGTCGCCGAAGGTGACCTGGTCGAACCCTGCGCCGCCGCGGTAGACGTCTCGGCCAGCCGAGGAATAGAAGTAGTCGTCGCCGATGCCGCCTTCGAGGATGTCGCGGCCGTTGGTGCCGTAGAGCTCGTCATCTTCGGTGATCGTGTAATTGTCGAAATCGGTCCAGAGGATGTTCTGACCCGGGGCGTAGCTGCCTGTGGGGAGGCTGAGGCCGGTGATGGTGGCGTCGAAATTGTTCCAATCGGTTACGGAAGTTGCCGAGGGCAGTGCCGCGCCGTCGAGGACGAAATAGAGATCGCTGTCGGTGTTGGGGCCGGTCTGCCAGTTCAGGCCGAGGATGGTCGTGAAATTCCCGGACCATTCGACGGTCACGATGAAGGCCTCGATGCTGTCGGTGGACTGCAGGTCGGCAAGCGAGAGGCCGGCAATGAAGCCCTGAAGCAGGTCCTCGTCCACGTTCACCATCGGCACACCTTCATCGTAGTAGTCTATGCTGTACGAGAAGGTGGAGCTTGCGGAGGGCATGGTCAGGACGGCGGTGTCGGTTCCTACTGCCGCTGTATCGCCGTTGACGAAATCGACGCGGGTGCCGGTCAGGGTAATGGTGGTCATGGGGTGGAATACCTCGGTCTGTCAAATTGGACTGCCCGCAAGGTGCAGTCGTCATGACGTTGAGGCAACCCTGAACTGCCCGAAAGGTTGATGAACCGCTGTTACAGCGGTTCGCGGACCTTCAGGCTGTGTCGATTGGGAAACAATCGGCCTTGAATCGTGCTTCAGTCCACGCGCCAAGCCAGTTGAAAGCCGGGATCGAATACCGTCACCGGGCCGTCTGCCGTGTCGATATGGCCGGGGTAGCTGACCGGTGCGCCCTTGGTGAGGGTCATCTTGCCGGTGTTCGCGGGCAGGCCGTAGAAGGCCGGGCCGTTCAGCGAGGTGAAGGCCTCGAGCCGGTCGAGCGCGGCTTCCTCCTCGAAGACCTGGGCGAGGATCGACATTGTGTTGGGCGCGGTGAAGCAGCCGGCGCAGCCGCAGGGCAGCAGCTTGTTGGCGTCGGTGTGCGGGGCCGAGTCGGTGCCGAGGAAGAAACGGGCCTCGCCGCTGGTGGCGGCGGCGCGCAAGGCGAGGCGGTGTTCCTCGCGCTTGGCCACGGGCAGGCAGTAGTAATGCGGGCGGATGCCGCCGGCGAGGATGTGGTTGCGGTTGATCACCAGGTGGTGCGTGGTGATCGTCGCGCCCAGATCGTCGCCTTGCGCGCGCGCATAGTCCACGGCGTTGGCGGTGGTGATATGCTCCATCACCACCCGCAGGCCCGGCGTGGCGCGGCGGATCGGGTCGAGCACGCGGTCGATGAACACGGCCTCGCGGTCGAAGATGTCGACGTGGCTATCAACCACCTCGCCGTGCATGCAGAGCGGCAGGCCGATCTCGGCCATCTTCTCGAGCACGCCGCGCACCTTGTCGAAGTCCTTGACGCCGCTGGCGGAATTCGTCGTGGCCCCGGCGGGGTAGAGCTTGACCGCCTTCACCAGGCCCGAGGCATGGGCGGCGGCGACGTCGGCGGGGTCGGTCGCCTCGGTCAGGTAGAGGGTCATCAGCGGCTCGAAGGTCATGCCCTCGGGCAGCGCCGCGAGGATGCGGTCGCGGTAGGCGGCGGCCTGGGCGCCGGTCACCACCGGGGGCACCAGGTTCGGCATCACGATGGCGCGGGCGAAGTGGCGCGCGGTATGCGGCAGCACCGCCTTCAGCATGGCGCCGTCGCGCAGGTGGAGGTGCCAGTCGTCGGGGCGGGTGATCGTGATGGTATCGCTCATGCCTGCGCTGCTAGCACAGGCGGGAGTGTCTCGCCAGAGGTCAGGCGGCGGTCGAGGGCAGGACAAATTCGCCCGCCTCGGCCTGCTGTTCCAGCATGTCGAGACGGCGGCGGAAGCGCGGGGCGTTCATCCGCTTGACCACGTTGCGGCAGAGCAGGGCGTTGAGGAAGGGGCGGTCGTCGGAGTCGAGCCTGCCCATCAGCGCGCGCAGGTAGGAGGGGTTGTCGCGCCTTGCGCGGTAGAGGCGGTAGAAGGACTTGGGCGTCAGAGTGCCCGAGCCGGCGCGTTCGAGGATCTTGGTGAGGATCCCCATTTCCATCAGCTGGGTCTGCAGCGCCGCGCCGAGGAAGGGCAGGCGCAGCCGGGTGACATTGGGCCGCGCGAAAAGCGCGGCGTGCATGGCGTCGTATTCCTGGCGCGGGTCGTAGAGGACAAAGGCCTCTTCGGCGGCGTCCAGCATGTCGGGGGCATAGCCGTAGCGGTCGGTGAAGGAGATCCGGCGCATCTCGGCAAAGCGGGGGTCCCATTCGGTCATGTCCGGCGCGAGCGTTGCCTGCGGCTGGACCGCGACCACGGTGGCGCCCGGTGCGATCACCGAATAGGCGGCGGCGGCATAGCCGCAGGGGCCGGCGCCGTAGAAGACGACGTTGTCGTATTGGTCGAAGAAGGCCTCATCCACCAGCCGGTCGAGATAGGCGTGGACCGAGGCATCACGGAACCAGGTGTCGCCGTCCGAGACGAAGCAGAGATGCGACCAGCCCTGCGAGCGGACCAGGTCGAAGCCCAGAGGCGTGGCCTGTTCCGAGAGCGAGCGGATGCCCTGAACGGTTTCGAAGGTGACGAGGAGCGAGGGGCCACGGTCGATCAGCACTGCGAAATGGCGGAAGCCGAGGTCGCGGTAGCCGCCGCTGGAGCGGCCGATGCCGATCAGACGCTTTTTCCACTCTTCAACGTCGAGACGCGCCAGAGAGCGGTCGATCTCGTTCAGCAATTCGGTCATGAACAGTGCCCCACACAACGGGCTCAGTTAACCATGGCTGCGCGTCGATTCCAAATATTCCGTGGATTTCGTGGCCGGGAGGGAAACAAAGCGCCTATGGGAGTGCTATTGTTGATCCTGCTCGCGGCTCAGCGCCGCGTAGCGCATCAGCATCTGCGCCCCGGCGGGCCGGACCGTCCGCGAGGGCGGGGTCATCAGCAGGCGGCCGAACAGGGCGCGGGCACGTTCGTTCAGCATGAGCTCTTCGAAGCGGGCCTTGCGCCAGGCGACGGCGGCCCTGTGCAGCGGGCCGAGGGTCGGGTCGGCGCGCAGTTCCGTCCGCAGCGCGGCCGAGGGTTCGGCCAGCGCGGCGATGGTGGTGTCGGTCTCGAAGTTCAGGTTGCGCTCGACCCAGTAGTCGAGGCCCAGCCCCTGGTCTGAATGCACCGCGCGGCCCCGGTCGGCCTTGAGCACGTAGCTCTCCATCGACCCGAGCGGGTAGTGGTTGACCTGCGCCAGGTGGTAGAGCGGGCGGCCGTAGTTCGAGAACACCCGGCGGGTCTTGAACTGCTCGTCGAGTTCATTGCCCATGCAGTCGAACCAGCGGTAGGCCGCCAGCCGGCCCCGCGCCGGCCCGCGTGGGCGGTGGACGCCGAGGTGACGGTAGGTGCCGTCGTTGCGGTAGAGCGTCTTGAACATCGCCGCGCGCCAGGGCCAGTGCAGGATCTCGGGGGCGCAGCGGGTGAAGGTCTCGGTTACCGGGGCATCGGTATAGCGCACCACCTCGGCATTGCCGAACAGCCGCCAGGTGAGGGTTATGGCGCTGGCCTCGGGCAGGGCGGCGATCAGGCCGGGCAGGGTGTGGTCACCGACGTGGACGTTGACGAATTCGTCGATGTCGAGGGCGATCAGCCAGTCGGCCGACTTCACCGCTTCGCAGTCGTCGGCCAGGCGCAGGCCGGTGAACTGGATCCCGGCCTTGGCATAGGGCCCTTCGTTGCGGATATGCGTGAGCCAGCCCATCTCGGCCAGGCGGTCGAGCATGGTGTCGGTGCCATCCTGGCAGTTGTTCGACAGCACCACGAAATGCGTGATGCCGGCGACACGATGGTGGGCCAGCCATTCCAGCAGGAAGGCGGCCTCGTTTCGGACGGTGAGAATGGCGACTATGTTCAATGTGTTATCCTGGAAAACCGGGGCAGGTCAGCTTTCCATGTCCAGGGCGAGCGCATAGGCGACGCGTTCGGTTTCGGTGAGCCGGACCCGCAGCGCCTGTTCATAGAGCTCGCGGAATTCCGGGGTGGCGTGCAGTTCATCGGCCTTGGCGCGGTGCCAGGCGAGGCCGCTGTCGTGCAGGGTGCGCAGCCTGGGGTCGGCCATCAGCCGGTCGTATTCGGCGCGCAGGCGGGGCAGGTTGCGCTTGATGGTGATGTCGCGCGACTGCGACCAGTCCATGCGGATCCAGTAGTTCAGCCCGATCGAGCGGTCGACATGCAGCGCCCGGCCGCGCTGGCGCTTGATGAGGAAGCTCTCGGCGCTGCGCAGGGCGTAGTGGTTGAGTTGCAGCAGGTCGTAGCCGATCGACTTGGTCGAATTGCGCCAGCCGCGCTCGGCGGCCTCGGCGGTCATGTCCTGGCCCGAGCCGTTGACCCAGACCACCCGGTCGCGGAACGCCTCGGAGAGCTTGTTGGGCCGGTGGCAGCTCATCTTGGCATAGGCGCCGATGTTGCGGAACATGGTCTTGAAGCCCCAGACCGTGTGCGGCTTGGGGCAGTATTTCGGCGCGCAGGCGTCGAACTGGTCGATCACGAAGTCGTCGCTTAGGGCCTTTACGCCGTTGTTGCCGAACAGCCGCCAGGTCATCGCCACGTTGGTGGCCTCGGGGGCATGGGCGAAGAAATCGTCCAGCGTGCCGTTGCCGCAGCGGATGTTCATAAACTCGTCGACGTCGATATGGATGATCCACTCGGCGTTGCGGATCACCGGCTCTTTCAGCGCCTTGTTCAACGCGTGCTGCTGCGGCGAGTTGCCCTTCCAGTTGTCGTTGTTGCGGTGCTGGAGCACGCCAAGCTCTTGCAGGCGGTCGAGAATTTCGCTCGTCCCGTCCTCGCATCCATTGGTGTAGATCAGGAAGTTGTCTATCCCGATGGCGCGGTGATAGGCGACCCATTCGACGATATAGGGCGCCTCGTTCTTCATGCAGCCGACGATGACATTGCCGCTCGACCCCGGCGCGAGAATGCGAGGAGGGGCGGGGGCATAGGGGGCGGCGGCGGCCTCCTCGTCCAGGGATCCGAGGGCGTTGTGCGGCGCATAGGGCGAGCGGCGCAGCTTCTCGAAATTCGCCAGCGCCTGGGGCGGCATCAGTGCCCTGGCCTCGGCGCTGATGGCCTCGGCCGGCCGGGCCGGGCGCGGCGCGGCGCGGGCTTCGGCCTCGGCCTTGGTGGCCCGCTCGATCCGGTAGAGGAAGGCCAGCAGGTATTGCGAGGCGCGGAACCCGTTGGTCGGGTCGGCCTCGGTCCAGTCGGGCTGTGGCGCAGGGGTCTTGAGCCCGGCCAGCGCCGGGAAACGGTCGGCCAGGGCCAGCCGGCGCGAGATGGCCGACAGCGATCCAGGATCGATCGGCGCGCCGGGCACCCGCAGTTCCGACATGAAGCTGCGCCACAGCGGGCGCGGCAGGTGATGCTCGCCCCGCTCCAGCACGCGGATCAGCAGGGCGTTCAGCTGGCGGGCGCGGGCGGTCCAGGCGGCAGAAACCTCGGGGTCCGGCGCGGCGGCGGCGGCCTTGCCGATTGAGCCTTCGATCGGGAAACACTCCCGGATCTCGTCGGTGAAGGTTTCCGAGGCGAAAACGGTGGGATCATAGGGACGCAGCGAGACCGTGCCTGCGCCGAACCGCCCCTCCCAGAACTGGACCAGCGCGGCATAGTCGAGCCAGAAGGGCGCGCCCTGGGTCTCTTCGAATTGTCCGAGGGCCGGGTCGATGGTAGGCATCGCCGCGACGCAGGCCTGCCACCAGTCCGCCGCCCCCGCCCCCGCCAGTTCGCGGTCGAGCGGCAGGCTGCGCCCCTCGAAGACCTGGGCCGCATAGTGCCGGGCCAGCAGGCGGGCCGGCTCGTCGACATGGGCAAGGATGCGGATATCGTCCGACAAGGCGCCAAGCAGCCCGTGCAGGCGGTCAAGCTCCGAGGCCCGGTAGAGCGAGGCGCCCAACTGCGCCGCCGAGAGGATCAGCGTGTGCGGCTGGTGCTGCTCGATCTCGCGGCGCAGGTCCTCCACCAGCGCGGCGCGCATGGCGGCCTGCCTGGCGGGGTCGGAAAAGCCGCGCGAGAAGCGCAGCGAGTCGACATGGTCGGGGTCGGTCACCGCCATGAACAGCCGGGTGTCGTTCTTCGCCCCGGTGCTGCGCGGGAACAGGATACCCTTGCCGATCAGCTTGTCGCGCTTGTCGTCGAGCACCTGCTGCAGGCGCGCGCTGCCGGTCTGCTCGAAGCCGATGTGCAGCCAGATCCTCACCGCGCGGTCTCGCTCAGCCGGTTGGCGTTCAGATGGCCCCACCAGGGCAGGTCACGGCCGAGGAAGGCGGCGATGCGGGCGGGGGCCTCGGGGTTGGCCACGTCGAATTCGAGATAGTCGTCGCGGCCCGCGAAGGCCTCGGCCAGGGTGGCGTAATGCCCCTCGATCCAGATCTCGCGCTCCTTGCTGGTCTCGCCAAAGCCGACGGGCAGGCCCGGAATGTTGCTGGCCGGCAGGCGCGTGGTGCCGAGGTTGGACCAGGCCAGCATCGATTGCGACATGGCGAAGGCATCGCGGCGCGACGCCAGGAAGCGGACGCCGGGGTTATGGTCCCGGATCGCCCGGATCAGCGCCAGGTCGGTCTGCGGCCAGACCGACAGCCCGTCGTGCAGCATGCTCATCTCCGAGATGGCCTGCACGTTGGGCAGCAAGGCCGCGGGATCGCCGGTCTGGAAATAGCCCCGGTAAAGCAGCTCGGCGACATAGAGGCCCTTCTGCCCCGGTTCGGCCGCGTTGCGCCCGCGCAGGCGGTGGTCGGCGACATTGAGCCCGGCCATGCGCAGCGCCTTGGCCAGCGTCGTGGTGCCCGACTTGGGCAGGCCGAGGTTCACCGCCACCAGCGTCACGGGGCCAGCCCCAGCGCTTGCAGCATAGCGCTTTCCTGCGGCGGCAGTGCGGGGGCGGCGCGCAGCTGCGCCTGCATCGCGCGGTAGTCGTCCTGCGCCAGCAGCGCGTCGCGGCGGCGGATATGGGCAGCGACGCAGGCGTCGTGCAGCGCGGCGATCTCCGGGTCGGCCTTCAGCTCGGCGAGGGCGCTCTGAAGCGCGGGGAGGTAGCGGCGAATGCTGGTGTCCTCATGCGCCGGGTCGTTGCGCTCGCGCCAGTAGGTGTCGTCGAAGGCGCGGTTCTCGCGGTTGACGTCGCCGCGGTCGGTCTTGACCAGGTAGCTGTCGAGGCTGCGCAGGGCGTAATGGTTCAGCGTGGCGAAATCGCGCGCGCCCTGGGCCGGGAACTTGCGGATGCGGCGCGGGTTGGCGGCCAGCAGGAATTTCTGCGGCACCGCGCGGCCCGAGCCGTCGGTCCACCGCGGCTGCCGCCGCGCCGGCAGGTCGGATTTGAAGAAGGGCCGGTGCGCGCCGTAGTATTGCAGGGGAAAGTCCTTGCGCACCAGAGACTTGACCTCGATCGCCAGGTCGCCGCACCAGATGTCGGGATTGTGCGAGCGGTCGAACTGGGCGATCACCGGGCGGTCCTCGAACCCCTCGACCCCATCGTTGGCGAAGAACTGGAAGCTGACCGAGATCGCCTGCGGATCGCCGCAGGCCGCGATCAGCGCGGGGATGGTATGGTCGCCCGCGTGGATGTTCAGGAACTCGTCCACATCGGCGACCCAGACCCAGTCGGCCTCGCGCACCACCTGCTGGCGGCGCGCGTCCTTCAGCGCCTCCATCTGGAAGTTGCGCCCCTCGGCGGGGTTGGGCAGGTGGCTGACCAGCCCGCGCGCAGCCAGCGCGTCGAGCAACAGATCGGTGCCATCGGTGCAGTCGTTGGAGTAGAACAGAAAGCCGGTGACGCCGATCAGGCGGTTGAAGGCGATCCATTCCAGCAGGAACGGCCCCTCGTTCTTGACGCAGGTCACGGCGGTGATCCGCAACCCGTCACGCTCCTGCTTCACCATCTTGTCCGCCTGCCGCGCTTCATTGCCCATGTTCAACCACGGGGTTGGCGCCTTTATCTGTTCGATTGATGGCATTTCCGCCTGAATCCGTCAACCAAGGCGCGCCCCGGCGTGGCCTCGCGGGCACGGTTGACGGGGCCATGCGTTCCGTGTCCTCTGGGCCAAAGCGGGAGGGAACATGACGCAGCTGGAGTCGATCGACGCCGTTCAGGCGATGCTGGGCAGCCAGGGCTATGTCTGCGGCCGGGCGCTGGCCACGGTGGTGTTCCTCTCGCTGAAACTGGGGCGGCCGCTGTTCCTCGAGGGCGAGGCCGGGGTTGGCAAGACCGAGATCGCCAAGGCGCTGGCGGCGGGGCTGAACCGGAGGCTGATCCGGCTGCAGTGCTACGAGGGGCTGGACGCGGCGAGCGCGGTCTACGAGTGGAACTTCGCTGCGCAGATGGTGGCGATCCGCACCGCCGAGGCGAGCGGCAACGCCGACCGCGAACTCCTGAACCGCGAACTCTTCGGCCCCGACTACCTGATCGAGCGCCCGCTGCTGCAGGCGATGCGCCCCGACGAGCACGGCGCGCCGGTGCTGCTGATCGACGAGCTCGACCGCACCGACGAACCCTTCGAGGCCTTCCTGCTTGAAGCGCTCAGCGACTTCCAGGTGACGATCCCCGAACTCGGCACCATCAAGGCGCCCGAGCCGCCCATCGTCATCCTCACCTCGAACCGCACCCGCGAGGTGCATGACGCGCTGAAACGGCGCTGCCTCTACCACTGGGTCGACTACCCCGATTTCGAGCGCGAGATGGCGATCATCCGCGCCCGCGCCCCCGAGGCCGCCGAGACCCTCAGCCGCGAGGTGGTGGCCTTCGTGCAGAAGCTGCGCACCGAGGACCTGTTCAAGAAGCCCGGCGTCGCCGAGACCATCGACTGGGCCAAGTGCCTGCTCGCGCTCGACGTGCTGACGCTCTCGCCCGAGGTGATCGCCGACACGCTGGGGGCGATCCTGAAATACCAGGACGACATCCAGAAGCTGCAGGGCTCCGAGGCCAAGCGGATCCTCGACGAGGCGAAGCAATCGCTCGAACCGGCATGAGCGCGCGCCTTCCCTGCTTCTCTTCTTCCCAAATACCTCCGGGGGTGCGGGGGCAGCGCCCCTGCCGCGTCTGATGGCCGAACACCTCCCGCTCTCGCTCCCCGACAACCCGAAACTCACCGCCAATATCACCCATTTCGCGCGGGCGCTCAGGAAGGCCGGTCTGCCGATCGGCCCCGGCCGGGTGATCGACGCGATAAGGGCGGTGGCGGCGGCGGGCTTCACCGAGAAACGCGATTTCTACTGGGTGCTGCACGCCTGTTTCGTGAACCGGCCCGAGCATCGCGCGGTCTTTGCCCAGGTCTTCCGCCTCTACTGGCGCGACCCGCGCTACCTCGAGCACATGATGGCGATGATGCTGCCGGCGATCCGCGGTGTGCAGGAGGAGCGGCGCACGGAAGCCGCCGAGAAACGCGCGGCAGAGGCGCTGCTCGACGGGATGCTGCCCGAGGGGCCGGAACCCGAGGCGGGCGAGGATCAGACCACCATCGAGGTCGATGCCTCGGCCACCATGTCCGGGGAGGAACGCCTGCGCACCCTCGACTTCGAGCAGATGAGCACCGCCGAGATCGCCGCCGCCAAGCGGATGCTGGCCCGCCTCAGCCTGCCGGTGAAGCCGATCCCTTCGCGCCGGGGGATGCCGGCGCTCGACGGGCGACGCATCGACTGGCGCCGCACCCTGCGCGCCTCGATGCGGCAGGGCGGCGAGATCCGCGATATCGCGCGGCTGACGCCCCGGCCGAAATGGCCGAACCTGGTGGTGCTCTGCGATATCTCCGGCTCGATGAGCCAGTATTCGCGGATGGTGCTGCACTTCCTGCATGCGGTCTCGAACGCCAGGGGGCAGGGCTGGGCCAAGGTCCACGCCTTCACCTTCGGCACGCGGCTGACCAATATCACCCGCCACCTGCGCCAGCGCGATGTCGACGCGGCGCTGGCGGCGGCGGGGGCCGAGGCGCAGGACTGGGAGGGCGGTACGCGGATCGGGTCGTGCCTGCACGCCTTCAACCGCGACTGGTCGCGCCGGGTGATGGGGCAGGGCGCGGTGGTGCTGCTCATCACCGACGGGCTCGACCGCGAGGACCCGGACGCCCTGGCGCGCGAGATGGAGCGGCTGCATCTTTCGGCGCGCCGGCTGATCTGGCTGAACCCGCTGCTGCGCTGGGATGGCTTCGCCCCCAGGGCGCGCGGGATCGCCGCCATGCTGCCCCATGTCGACAGCTTCCGCGCGGGCCATTCGGTGGCCTCGCTCGAGGACCTGGCGCGGGTGATCTCGCGCACCGACGACCTGGGCGAGAAGGCGCGGCTCATGGCGATGCTCGGTGGCTGAAAGCCGCCTGTAAGCCTCGGTTGCCTATTTGCCGTGCAACCGGAGGACGCCCATATGCGTTATCTCCGCGACCCAAGTATGTGGAAAGGAAGGGAGAGCTATGAATCGCTTTCTGAAATCGACCACCGCGCTGATGACCGCCGCGTCCATGGTGCTGACCTCGCCCGCGATGACGCTGGCGCAGGCGGCGAACCTCGACGTGAATTTCACCGTCGACCAGCTTGCCGACCTCAGCCTTGAAGAACTGAAGGACCTGCAGGTGCTGGTGCGGCAGGATTCCACGCTGTCGGAAGCCGAGAAGGCCGAGAAGCTGGAGGCGATCAAGTCCGAGCTGAAGGACACGCGCAAGGCCGAGAAGAAGGCCGAACGCCAGGCCGAGAAAAAGGCGGAACGTCAGGCGGCCAAGGCGGCCGAGCAGGCTCAGACCCAGCCGGCCCCGCAGGCCGACACGCAGGCCCAGACCAACACGCAGGTCCAGGGTGGCGCGCAGGTGCAGACCGACACGCAGACGCAGGCCGCGACGCAGCAGCCGGCGCCGGTGACGCCTCCGCCTGCTCCTGCCGCGCAGCAACCGGCGCCGGCCACGCCGCCGGTGACCGCGCAGACGCAGACCCAGACCGACACGCAGGTGAACACCACCGCGCAGACCGAAACCACCACTCAGGATCCGGCGGCCGTGCAGAAGGCTGAGATGGAGGAGCAGAAGCGCGCCGAACGCAAGGCGCAGCGCAAGGCCGAGCGGCAGGCCGCCCGTCAGGCGGCCAGGTCCGAGGGCAACGTGCTGCCGGCCGATGCGCAGGCCCAGGCCGATGCCGCTGCGGAACAGCAGCAGCAGGCAGCCCAGGTCGAGGCCAACAGCCAGACCCAGGGCGAAGTGACCACCGAGACGGTCACCGAGAACGAGGTGCGCCAGGCCGACCAGGAGTTCGCCACCGCGCCGGTCGCAACCGAGAAGAAGGGGCTGTCGAACCTTGAGAAGGCGGCGATCCTCGGACTTGGCGCGCTGGCCGTGGGCCAGTTGCTGAAGAACGGCGACAAGGTGGTCTCGAACTCTGGCGACCGGGTGATCGTCGAGACCGATGACGGCTATCGCGTGCTCAAGGATGACGACGTGCTGCTGCGCCAGCCCGGCGCGCAGGTGAAGACCGAGACCTTCTCGGACGGGTCGACCCGCACCCGCGTCATCAACCAGGACGGCAGCCAGGTGGTGACCATTCGCGCCGCCGACGGCCGCGTGCTGCGCCGCACCAAGGTGCTGGCGGACGGGCGCGAGGTGCGGCTGTTCGACGACACCCAGGTGCGCCCGCCGGTGGTGGTCTCGCAGCTGCCGCAGGTGAACCGCAATACCTTCGAATACAACGACTCGGTGAGCGCCTCGGACCTGCAGGCGGCGATGCTGGCGACGGGGTCGAACCCCTATTCGCACAGCTTCTCGCTGGCCCAGGTGCGGAACATCGACGCCGTGCGCCGGCTGGTGCCGGAAATCGCGGTGGAGAACCTGCGGTTCAACACCGGGTCGGCGGCGATCCGGCCCGAGCAGGCGCAGAACCTCGCGGCGCTGGGCGCGGCGATCCGGTCGGCGATCCAGGCCAACCCGGCCGAGGTCTTCCTGGTCGAGGGCCATACCGACGCCATCGGCAGCGCCGAGATGAACCTCGCCCTGTCGGACCGGCGGGCCGAGACGGTGGCGCTGGCGCTGAGCCAGTATTTCCAGGTGCCGCCGGAGAACCTGGTGGTGCAGGGCTATGGCGAGGCCGACCTCAAGGTGCCGACCTATACCGCCGAGGAAGCCAACCGCCGCGTCGCGGTTCGACGGATCACGCCGCTGCTGAATTGAAGCAGGGGAAGAGCAGGGAAAGGCCGCTCCTTCGGGGGCGGCCTTTTTGCGTTTCGAGGGGGCGTTTCAGGGTGTCCCAGCTGGGACACTTTTCAAGTGGCTGATTCTATTTGGTTTTTCGTGAGTGACTTTCCGGGACACGTTCGTGCACGTCACCCGGTGGGGGCGTCGGGCCGCAACAGGCCCTTCTCGCGCAGCTCCTGCCAGAGCGCCGGCGGGAGGGTCGCGGTATGGGCGGCGAGGTTCGAGTCCATCTCGGACAGGCCCTGCCCGCCGGGAATGACCGAGAGCACCGCGGGGTGGTGCAATGGAAAGCGGAAGGCGGCGTCGACCATGCGTACCCCATGCGCCGCGCAGACCGCCTCGATCCGGGCCACGCGGTCGAGGATCTCGGGCGGGGCGGGGTCGTAGTTGTAGAAGGCGCCGGGGCGCGCTCCGGTGGCGAGGATGCCCGAGTTGTAGGGCCCGCCGATGACGATGCCGATGCCGCGCGCCTCGCAGAGCGGCAGGAAGCTGTCGAGCGCCTCCTGCTCCAGCAGCGTGTAGCGCCCGGCGAGCAGGAAGAGGTCGAAATCGCCGCGCTCGGCCATCTGCTGGCAGACCTGCCATTCGTTGACCCCGGCGCCGAAGGCGCGGATCGCGCCTTCATTCCGCAGCCGCTCCAGCGCGTGGTAGCCGCCGGCCATGAGCTGGGCGAGCTTGGCCTCGACATTGGCGCGGCTGCCCTGGTTCGGCACGTCGAGGTCATGCACGAAGAGGATGTCGATCCGGTCGACGCCGAGCCGTTCGAAGGAGTGTTCGACCGAGCGCATCACCCCATCGTAGGAATAGTCGTAGACCTCGCGGCGGTTGGGCACCTCGAACCACTTGCCGATGCCGCTGCGTGCCTCGGGGCGGCAGGGTTCGAGCAGGCGGCCCACCTTGGTCGAGAGCAGGTAATCGCCGCGCGGCTTGTCGCGGAGGAAGCGGTTTAGCCGGGTTTCCGACAGGCCGAAGCCGTAGAGCGGCGCGGTGTCGTAATAGCGCACCCCGGCCTCCCAGGCGCGGGCGAGGATGGCGTCGGCCTCGGCGTCGGAGATCGCGCGGTAGAGATTGCCGAGCGGCGCGGTGCCGAAGCCGAGCTCGGTGAAGGTCAGCCCGCCATTGCCGAGCCTGTCCCAGTGCCGTGTCGCCAGTGCCATGAATGCCTCCCCCTTGCTGCGGCGAGTTAAGCGGAAGGCGGCGGCGGGGGCAACGCGGCGCGCGCCGTTTTCGCCCTTGGCGGTGGGCGGCATCCGGCTAAGGTCGCCGGACAGGAGAGTGGACATGACAGGACAGACGGGTGAGCTGACGCTGGATCACTCCGGCCATTTCATCGCCGAAGAGGCGGCGGCGCGGCGCGCGCTGGAGGCGCTGGGGTTCAGCGTGACGCCCTTCTCGGCGCAGGTCGCGCCCGACCCGGAGACCGGCCAGGCGCGGCTGACCGGCACGGGGAATATCTGCGTGATGCTGGGGCAGGGCTACCTGGAGTTCCTGCTGCATACCGCCGACACCGCGCTCGGGCGCGAGTTCCGCGCCGCGCTGGAGCGGCGGGCCGGGCTGCACCTTGCGGCTTTCGGGTCAATCGACGCGGCGTCGGATCACGCGCGGCTGACGGCGGCGGGGGTGGCGATGCGGCCGCTGGTGCATTTCTCGCGCATGGTGGCCACGCCGGAGGGCGAGGAGCGCGCGGCCTTTACCGTGGCGCGGCTGGCCGAGGGGGCGATGCCCGAGGGGCGGGTGCAGATCGTGACGCATCACAACCCCGGCGCGCTCTGGCAGCCGCGCTGGATGACACATCCCAACGGCGCGCGGGCGCTGCGCGGGCTGGTGGTCTCGGCCCCCGACCCGGCGGAGGCGCGCGCCCGTTTCGCGCGGGTGCTGGGCCAGGGGCTGGCGGGCGGGGCGCTGGATTTCCTGCCCGAGGGAGAGGCGCTTGTGCTGACCGGGCAGGCGTTGGAGACCGGCCGCGCGGCCTTTGCCGCCTTGCGGATCGGGGTCGAAGACCTCGACGGGATGGAGCGGCGCGCGCTGGCGGCCGGGCTGGAGGCCCGGCGCGAGGGGGCCGTGCTGGTGGTGCCTTTCGACCCCGCGCTGGGGCGCGGGGCCTGGATCTTCGAGCGCTAGTTCCCGGTCAGCCGGTCGAGCATGGCGATGGTTTCGTTCCAGGCCTTCGCCGCCACCTCGGGCGCGTAGCTGGCGCGATGGTCGCACATGAAGCCGTGGCCGGCCTCGACCACGTGGATGGTCGACTCGGGGCGGGCGGCGCGGATCGCCTCGACGTCGCTCATCGGGATCGACTGGTCCTGGGTGCCGAAATACATCATCATCGGGCAGCGCGGCGCCTCGTCCTTCATCGCGGCGATGCGGCCGCCGTAAAAGGGGATCGAGCAGAGGAAGCCGTCGAGCCTTGCGGCGGCGGCAAAGGCGACCGAGCCGCCGAGGCAGAAGCCGGTGATCGAGACCGGGCTGTAGCCGGTGAGCGCGTCGCGGGCGGCGGCGACGTCGAGCAGGTAGGTCGAGATATCGCCCTTGTTCATCACCTGGCGGGCGCGGGCGATATCCTCGGGGGTATAGCCGCATTCGAAGCCGGGATCGGTGCGGTCGAAGAGCGCCGGGGCGCAGGCGGCGTAGCCGGCGGCGGCGAAACGGTCGCAGAGCTCGCGGATATGGGCGTTTACGCCGAAGATCTCCTGCACCACGACGATGGCGCCCTTGCCCAGCCCCTCGGGCCGCGCCAGCCAGGCGCCGAGTTCGAAACCGTCGGCCGCCTTCAGGCGGATCTGCTCTCCCATCGCGTCACTCCCCTCATGTCGAACGCCGGTGCGAGCAGACACCGATTTTGCGCCGGGTTCAACGGGGGGATGGCTCAGCGGGTCAGCACCAGCTTGCCCCCGGCGATCTCGATGCGTGAGTAGCGTTGCAGGTAGGACATGCCCAGCAGCGAGGAATCCATCACCCCGTCGTTGACGCTGGCGCGCACGTTGCGGTCGGTGATGTCGCCGATGGCGACGCTGTCGAGCGTGACCGGCGCCACCCGCACCGCGCCGTTGGCGGTCATCGCCGAGCGGTGGAAGCTGATGGCGGCGAGGTCGATCCCGGCGGCCTCGGCATCCTCGCGGCGCAGCACCATATCGCTGGCGCCGGTGTCGATCACGAAGCGCACCGGTTTGTCGTTGAGCTTGAGCGTCAGGTAGTAATGCCCGTCGCGGGCGCGCGGCACGGTGATGCTGCCGGCCTCGGCATCGACCGAGGCGATATAGGCCGAGTTCTGCCGGATATCGCCCCAGAGGCCGAAGCCGGCGATGGTGCCGACGAAGATCAGCCCCCAGACCGAGGCCTGCTGCAGCTTCTTGTTCAGCGAGTCGCGGTTCTGCACGAAGAACCAGAAGCCCACGACGCAGGCGAGGATGACCAGGTAGATCAGGCGTCCGGTGTCTTCGCTGCTCATCGCGGGGCTCCTGGGGGCGTTCCCTGCGGATATAGGGGCTCAGCCCGGCGAGGCAAAGCCGAAGGCGCGCAGACCGTCGAGCACGAATTGCACCGAGAGGGCGGCGAGCAGCATTCCGAGCAGGCGGGTCACCACGTTGATGCCGGTCTTGCCGAGCGCGTGTTCGATCAGCGAGGAGAGTTCGAGGAAGAGCATCGCCACCGCCATGACCGCGACCATGACCACGATGGCGTATCCGAAACCTTCCCAGCCGGGTTTCTGCCCGGCCAGCAGGATCATCGAGGCGATGGCGCCCGGCCCGGCGATCAGCGGCACGGCGAGGGGGAAGACCGAGGGGTCTTCGGGGTGTTCGTCGGTCTGGTCCTTGCGCCGCTTGGTGCGGCGTTCGAACAGCATGTCGAGCGCGGTGAGGAACAGCAGGATGCCGCCCGCCACGCGGAAGGCGGGCATCGAGATGCCGACGAAGCCGAGTACCGCCTCGCCGAAGGCGGCGAAGAGCGCGAGCACGCCGATGGCGACGGCGCAGGCGCGCAGCGCGATGGCCCGGCGGTGCCCGGCGCTCATCCCCTGGGTCAGCACCAGGAACAGCGGCGCCAGCCCCGGCGGGTCGATCACCACGAACATGGTGACGAAGGCTGTGACGAGAAAGGCGGTGTCCATGAAGGGGTTCGGGCTGGCCTTGGTCGCGGGATTCGCGGTCGAGCCTAGCAGAAAGGATCGCGCCGCACACCCGGCACGGGCGCGGGCTGTGCCATTGCGGCGCGCGGCGGCAGGGGCTATGCCGGAGCCCCGAGAACAGCAGGGGGCGCGGCCGTGACACCTTCCGAGATCGAACAGCTCTTCACCGGCTCCAGCGGCGATTATCGTTTCGCCCGCTGGGCGCATCCGATCGCGCCGGTGGTCTTCGGAGTCGAGGATGCCACGCTCGCGGTGGTCAAGGGCGCCTTCGAGGCGGTGGTGAGCCTGGCCGGCCACCGCATGGCCGAGCGCGATCCGGAACTGGGCGCCAATTGCATGGTCTTCTTCCTGCGCGACTGGTCGGAACTGGCCACGGTGCCGGAACTCGACCGGCTGCTGCCGGGCATCGCGGCGCTGGCCGGACGGCTGGCCGAGGAGGGGGCGGAACGCTACCGCGTGTTCCGCTTCGACGACGCTGGCGCGATCCGGGCGGCCTTCGTCTTCCTGCGCATGGGCGGCGATCTGGCCGAGATGCCGGCCGAGGACCTGGCGCTGAGCGAGGTAGTGCAGGCGATCCTCTGCTGGTCCGAGGCGGCCTTTGCCGAAGTCTCGCCGCTCGCCATCGCAGGCGGGCGGACCATCCTGCGCCCCGAGATCGCCGAGGTGATCCGCGCGGCCTATGACCCGGTCCTGCCCGACGCGGCGCGCGATCCGTCCCACGCGCTGCGGCTGGCGGCGCGCATGGCGCGCTGATGCGCGCCTTCATCGCCATTCCGATGCCCGAGGCGGTGCTGCCGGGCCTGACCGCCCTGCAGGAGCCGCTGCGGGCGGGCCGGCCGGTGCCGGAAGAGAACCTGCACCTGACGCTGGCTTTCCTCGGCGAGACCGACCGCGCGGCGCTGGAGGCGCTGCACGAGGAGCTGGAAACCATCGCCTTCGCGCCCTTCGAATTGCGCCTCGCCGGGGTCGACATCTTTGGCGGCGCGCAGCCGACGGTGCTGTTCATCCGGGGGCAGGGCGAGGGGCTGAAGGAGTTGCAGCAGGCGGTGATGCGGGCGGTCCGACGCGCCGGGATCGAGCTGCCTCGCGCGCGCTTCACGCCGCATGTGACGCTGGCGCGCTTCAACCGGCCCGGCCTCGAAGAGCTGGCGCGCCTCGGGCGCTACCTGCAGGCGCATGGCGATGCCGCGCTGTTTCCCTTCCCGGTCGAGGGCTTCGCTCTCTACCGTTCGGACCTGCACCGCGACGGCGCGCGCCACGAGATGCTTGCGAGCTATCCTTGAAGCCCGCCCGCCTTGAAGCCCGCCCGCGTTCCGCATAGCGTGCCGGCATGAGCAGTCCGCAGCATCTCTTCCCCGTCCGCGTCTATTACGAGGACACCGACATGGGCGGCGTGGTCTATCACGCCAACTACCTGCGGTTCATCGAGCGGGCGCGCAGCGACTGGGTACGCAACCTCGGCAACGACCAGAACGCCATGCGCGATGCCGGGTTCGTCTGGGTGGTGCGGCGGATCGAATGCGACTACCTCGCGCCGGCCCGTTTCGACGATGCGCTGGTGGTCGAGACCTCGGTTGCCTCGCTCAGCGGGGCGCGACTGGTGATGGACCAGGTGGTGCGGCGCGGCGAAGAGGTGCTCTTCTCCGCCAGCGTCACCGCCGTCTGCATGACCGCCGAGGGGCGTCCGGTGCGGCTTCCGGCAGAGATTCGCGCATTGTTGAAACATTCGTGACCGCCCACGCGAGGGTCATGGTAATTGACTTGCGGCTCGGGTAGATTCAGCCGGAACAAGGCCGAACAAATACGGCCATCACTTTAGAGCAGGCAAATGGACACATCGAACCTGGCGATGGCGCAGGAGATCGACTTCTCCATGTGGGCGCTTTTCGCGCGCGCCACCTTTACCGTCAAACTGGTCATGCTGATGCTGACCCTGGCCTCGGTCTGGTCATGGGCGATCATCATCCAGAAGCATATCCTCTTCCGCTGGGCGCGGCGCGAGGCGACGATCTTCGACCAGGCCTTCTGGTCGGGTGAGCCGCTGGACGGGCTCTACGAGCAGATCGGGCCCAACCCGGCCGGCAACTCGGAGAAGATCTTTGCCGCGGGCATGACCGAGTGGCGGCGTTCGCACCGCAATGACGGCGGGCTGATCGCCGGGGCGCAGGCGCGCATCGACCGGTCGATGGACGTGGCGATCAACAAGGAGGCCGAAGACCTTCAGAGCGGGCTGACCGTGCTGGCGACCATCGGGTCGACCGCGCCCTTCGTCGGGCTGTTCGGCACCGTCTGGGGCATCATGCACGCCTTCATCGAGATCGCGGCGCAGCAGAACACC
Organism: Seohaeicola zhoushanensis; assembly: GCF_014656415.1. Classification (GTDB taxonomy): domain Bacteria; phylum Pseudomonadota; class Alphaproteobacteria; order Rhodobacterales; family Rhodobacteraceae; genus Seohaeicola_A; species Seohaeicola_A zhoushanensis. The sequence continues at coordinate 409,657 of NZ_BNCJ01000002.1, forward strand.
AACCTGGCCGTGGTGGCGCCCGGCATCGCCGAAGCGCTGCTGGCGACCGGCCTCGGCCTGCTCGCGGCCATCCCGGCGGTGATCTTCTACAACAAGCTCAGCGTCGACAGCGACCGCATCGTTGCAGGCTACGAGGCCTTCGCCGACGAATTCGCCACCATCCTCTCGCGCCAGCTGGACGCCTGAGCGATGGGCGCGGCGATGCAGCAGAAATCGGGCGGGGGCGGTGGCCGCCGCCGGCGCGACCGGCGGGCCAGCCGGCCGATGGCCGATATCAACATCACGCCCTTCGTGGACGTGATGCTGGTGCTGCTCATCATCTTCATGGTGGCGGCGCCGCTGCTGACCGTGGGGGTGCCGGTCGAACTGCCCAAGACGGCTGCGACCGCGCTGCCGGGCGACCAGGAAGAGCCCTTGACGGTGACGATGATGGCCGACGGGCGGATCCAGATCCAGACCACCGAGACCCCGCGTGACGAGCTGGTCGGCAAGCTGCGCGCCATCGCGGCCGAGCGGGAAAGCGACAAGATCTTCCTGCGGGCCGATGGCTCGATCCCCTATGAAAACGTGATGCAGGTCATGGGCGCGCTGAATGCCAGCGGGTTCTCCAATGTCGGTCTGGTGACCGACACGGGCGGTCCGACGCTGGACGGCTCGGGTCAGTGAGGCGGGCGTGCAGACCGGCACCAAGATCTCCGGCGCAGCCCATATCGGGCTGATCGGGCTCGCCTTCCTGGGCGGGGTGTTCGATTCCGACCCGCCGCCGCTGGAAATGCCGGCGGTATCGGTGATCTCGGCCGAGGAATATGCCGCGCTGACGCAGCCGCGCGCCGAGACCCAGGCCGAGACGGCCGAGACCCCCGCCGAAACCGAGGCCCCCGCGCCGGAACCGGAACCGCCGCCAGCCGTTGAGGAGGTGACGCCGCCGGAAGCCGTGGCAGAACCCGAACCCGAGACTGCCCCGGAACCAGAAGTGGCCGAACCGAAACCGCAGCCCGAACCGCCCGCGCCGCAGGTGGCAGAACCGCCGCCGACGCCCGAGCCGCCGACGCCGGAACCCCCGGCGCCGCCCGTTGTCGTGGCCCCCGAACCCAAGCCCACCAAGCCGCAGCCGCGCCCGGTCGAACGGGTCGCGCCCGAGGTCGTGGCCGCGCCGCCCCCCGATACCAAGCCCGCCGAGGAGGCGACTCCCGCCGTGGTGCCCGAGAAGGGGCCTGCCAAGCCGCAGGAGCAGAAGGAAGCCACCGCGCCGGAAGAGGCGACCGACCGCATCCGCCCGGATGCCAAGGCCGAGTCCTCGCTGGCGCCCTCGACCTCGCGCCGCCCGCCCTCGACCCCGCGCCCGACGGTGCCCGAGAAGGTCGTCGAGACGGCGCAGCCCAAGCCCGAGCCGAAGCCGGCAGCCAAGCCCGAGACCAAGACCGAGCCGAAGACCGCGGCCAAGCCCGAAGCCAAGCCCGAGGCGAAGCCGGTCGACAAGTCGGCGGTGAACGATGCCCTCGCCGAAGCGCTGGGCGGCGGCCAGCAGGCCGCGGCGCATGCGCCGGCCGGCCCGCCGCTCTCGGAAGGCGAGAAGGACGCGCTGCGGGTGCAGGTGTCCAAGTGCTGGAACGTCGGCTCGCTCTCGTCCGCGGCGCTGAACACCACCGTCGTGGTGGCGGTGAACGTGGCCCAGGACGGCAAGCCCGATGGCGGGTCGATCCGGATGGTGTCCAGCTCGGGCGGCGACGATACAGCCGCGCGGCAGGCCTACGAGGCGGCGCGCCGCGCGATCCTGCGCTGCGGGGCCAGCGGGTTTGACCTGCCGGCGGAAAAATATGCACACTGGAGCGAGATCGAGATGACCTTCAATCCCGAAAGGATGCGGATCAAATGATGCGACTTCTGCTGACCCTTCTGGTGGGCGCCTGCCTGCTCGCCCCGCCTGTCTCGGCGCAGAACGGCCCGTTGCGGATCGTCATTACCGAAGGCGTGATCGAACCCTTGCCCTTCGCGGTGCCCGACCTGATCGGCGCGACGCCCGAGGCGAACCAGATGGGCGCGCAGCTGGCGCGGGTGATCGCGGCCGACCTGGCCGGCACCGGCCTGTTCCGCGAAATCCCCTCGACCGCCTTCATCAGCCAGATCCGCGATTTCGGCGCGCCGGTGCAATATGCCGACTGGAAGGCGATCAACGCCCAGGCGCTGATCACCGGCTCGGTCAGCCAGGCGGGCAATGCGCTCACCGTGCAGTTCCGCGTCTACGACGTCTTCTCGGGCGCCGAGCTAGGCAACGGGCTGCAGTTCTCCGGCTCGGTCGACGGCTGGCGGCGGATGGCGCACAAGGTGGCGGATGCGGTCTATTCCCGGATCACCGGCGAGGGCGGCTATTTTGACAGCCGCGTGGTCTTCGTCTCGGAATCCGGGCCCAAGGACCAGCGCCTCAAGCGGCTGGCGATCATGGATTACGACGGCGCCAACGTGCAGTATCTGACCGACAGCAGCTCGATCGTGCTGGCGCCGCGCTTCTCGCCCACCGGCGACCGCGTGCTCTATACCAGCTACGAGACCGGCAGCCCGCGCATCTTCGTGCTGGACATCGGCCAGGTGCAGCGCCGCGTGCTCGACACCACCGAGGGCACGATGAGCTTTGCCCCGCGCTTTGCACCCGATGGGCGGACGGTGCTCTACTCGGTCACCCAGGGCGGCAACACCGACCTCTACTCGATGTCGATCGACAGCGGCGCGCAGACCCGTCTGACCAGCGATCCCTCGATCGAGACCGCGCCCAGCTATTCGCCCGACGGCAGCCAGATCGTCTTCGAGAGCGACCGTTCGGGCACGCCGCAGCTCTACATCATGTCCGCCGGTGGCGGCGAGCCCAGGCGGATCAGCTTCGGGCAGGGGCGCTACGGCACCCCGGTCTGGTCGCCGCGCGGCGACATGATCGCCTTCACCAAGCAGAACAAGGGCCGCTTCCACATCGGCGTGATGCGCACCGATGGCAGCGAAGAGCGGCTGCTCACCGCCTCCTTCCTCGATGAGGGCCCGACCTGGGCGCCGAACGGACGGGTCATCATGTTCGCCCGAGAAACCCAGGGCGCGGCGGGGCGGTCGGCGCTGTATTCGGTCGACATCACCGGGCGCAATCTCAAGGCCATCACCACGCCCGACGGGGCGTCGGACCCGGCCTGGTCGCCCTTGCAGAATTGATGGGACGCGTTCCCAAGCGCGGCCCGATGTGTTAATCAAAGCCCAAGAACAAGCCGTAACGAGAGGCATTCAATGAGCATTATCACGAAAATCACCACCGTCGCCCTGGTGCTGGCGATGGCGGCCTGCACCAACGCGGGCCGGCTGGGCGGCGGGCCCGGCAGCGCCGGTGCCGGCTCGGGGTCGGTTATCCCCGGTTCGGCCAATGACCCGACTTCGCCGGCCTACTTCCAGCAGGCCATCGGCGACCGCGTGCTGTTTGCCGTGGACCAGTCGACCCTCTCGTCCGAGGCGCAGGGCGTGCTCGACGGGCAGGCCCGCTGGCTGGGCACCAACGCCGATTACGTCGCGGTGATCGAAGGCCACGCTGACGAGCAGGGCACCCGCGAGTACAACCTTGCGCTGGGCGCTCGCCGGGCCAATGCGGCGCGCGAATACCTGATCTCGCGCGGAGTGGCGCCGAACCGGCTGAAGACCATCAGCTATGGCAAGGAACGCCCGATCGAAATCTGCTCCGAGGAAGCCTGCTATGCCAAGAACCGGCGGGCGGTGACGGTGCTGTCCGGCGGACTGGCAGGGTAACATGAAACGGATCGCGGGGCTGGCGCTGTTCGCGCTGGCAATGGCAACGGCGCCCTTGCAGGCGCAGGACAAGCAGACGCTGGCGGACATCCGGCAGGAGCTGACGATTCTCAATGTCGAGATCCAGAAGCTCAAGCGCGAGCTGTCGACCACCGGCAGCCCCTCGGTCCAGCTTGGCGGGAACACGGTCCTTGACCGGGTCACCGTCATGGAAGAGGCGCTGCAACGCGTCACCGCGCGCACCGAGCAGCTGGAGAACCGGGTCAACCAGGTGGTGATCGACGGCACCAACCGGATCGGCGACCTGGAGTTCCGCCTGGTCGAGCTGGAGGGCGGCGACGTCTCCAAGCTGGGCGAGACCTCGACCCTGGGCGGTGTGCCCGTCACCGGCGCGGCGACGCCGGCCCCGGCCACGCCCTCGACGCCCTCCACCGAACTGGCGGTGGGCGAGGAGGCCGACCTCAAGGCCGCCAAGGCGGCGCTTGCGGCGGGCGACAATGCCCGCGCGGCGAGCCTGCTGGCCTCGTTCAGCGCGACCTATCCGGGCAGCCCGCTGGCGGCCGAGGCGGAGATGTCGCGCGGCCTGGCGCTCGAAGGGCTGGGTGACACGCGCGAGGCGGCGCGGGCCTATCTCGCCAGCTTCAACGCCGAGACCACCGGCCCGCATGCGCCCGACGCGCTGTTGCGGCTTGGCACGGCGCTGGGGCGGCTGGGCCAGACCCAGCAGGCCTGCATCACGCTGGGCGAGGTGGCCGCGCGCTTTCCGACCGCGCCCGCCGTGGCGCAGTCGCAGACCGAGATGCGCAAGCTGGGATGCTCTTGAGCCGCGGCGACGCGGAGCTTCTGACACAGGTGCGCGCGGCCTTTTCGGGCGCACCCCCCGCGCGGTTGGCGGTCGCGGTTTCGGGCGGCGGCGACTCGGTCGCGCTGATGCAGCTGCTGCGGCAGGCCTTTGATCCTTCCCAGGTGCAGATCGAGGCGGCGACGGTCGATCACGGCCTGCGCCCCGAGGCGGCTGCCGAGGCGGCGGCGGCGGGCGAACAGGCCCGCGCGCTGGGCATTCCCCATAGCGTGCTGCTCTGGCGCGACCACGCCGGCGGCAACCTTCAGGACAACGCCAGGCGCGCGCGGTTCCGCCTGCTGGCCGACTGGGCGCGGGGGCGGGCGATCGGCCATGTCGCGCTGGGCCATACCGCCGACGACCAGGCCGAGACGGTGCTGATGCGCCTGGCCCGCGCCGCCGGGGCCGACGGGCTTGCGGCAATGCGGCCAGCCCGGGTCCAGCATGGCGTGACCTTCCTGCGCCCGATGCTGTCGCTCACCCGTGCCGAGCTGCGCGACTACCTTCTGCGCTACGGCATCGGCTGGGCCGAGGACCCGAGCAATGCCGACGACAGCTATGACCGGGTGAAGGCGCGGCAGATCCTGCCGCAGCTCGCGCCGCTGGGCATCACCGCGCCGGTGTTGGCCGAGGTGGCGGCGAACATGGCGCGCAGCCGCGATGCGCTGGATTTCTACACCCACCGGGCGGCTTGCGAGATTGCCGAGGTGCGGGGCGGGGCGGTGGCGATCGATCCGGCGGGGTTCCGCGATTTGCCCGACGAGATTGCCCGCCGCCTGCTGATCCGCGCCATCCGCTGGATCGCCGGTGGCGATTATCCGCCGCGCCGCGCGCCGGTGGCGGCGCTGGCCGAGGCGCTGCGCGAGGGGCGCGCCGGGGCGCTGGGCGGCTGCCTGATGGTGCACCGGCAGGGGCGCGCCTGGATCTGCCGCGAACCCGAGGCCGTGGCGGGCCTGCGGGTGCCGGCAGGCGGTCTCTGGGACAATCGCTGGCGGCTGTGCGGTGGCGTGGCGCAGCCCGGTGAAGAGATCGCGGCGCTCGGCGAAAGCGGGCTGGCGCAATGCCCCGACTGGCGCGCCGAAGGCCTGCCGCGGGCCGCGCAACTGGCCGGCCCGGCGCTCTGGCGGGGCGACACCCTAATTGCCGCGCCCCTGGCCGGTGCGGGCCGGGGATGGTCGGCAACCCTCGAGGACGGCGAAGAAGGCTTCGCTTCGGGCGTATTATCGCATTGAACCCCGCCGTCTGATGTCTATCTTAGAGGGAAACCAGCGGCTGGCCCGAATGGGGCCCGGCTTGTGAGGAGAATTTTCTTGGGCAATGCACGCAACATCGCGTTCTGGGTCGTCCTGTTTCTGTTGATCCTGGCTCTGTTCAACCTGTTCAGTGGCTCGGGCGGAACGCTCCAGAACCAGGAGAGAACCTATTCCGAATTCGTCACGGCGGTGAAATCCGGCGACGTGACCAAGGCGACGCTGGATGGCGAGCAGATCCGCTATCGCCGCAGCGACAACCAGGAATACGTGACGGTCAAGCCGGACGATGCAGAGGTGACCAAGCTTCTGATCGACAACAACATCCCGGTGCAGGCCAAGCCGCAGCAGCAGTCGTTCTTCCAGTCGATCCTGATCACCCTGCTGCCGATCCTGTTGCTGATCGGTGTCTGGGTCTATTTCATGAACCGGATGCAGGGCGGCGGGAAGGGCGGGGCCATGGGCTTTGGCAAGTCCCGCGCCAAGCTGCTGACCGAGAAGCACGGCCGCGTCACCTTTGACGATGTCGCCGGCATCGACGAGGCCAAGGAAGAACTGGAAGAGATCGTCGAGTTCCTGCGCAACCCGCAGAAGTTCTCGCGCCTCGGCGGCAAGATTCCGAAGGGCGCGCTGCTGGTCGGCCCTCCCGGCACCGGCAAGACGCTGCTCGCACGCGCCATCGCGGGCGAGGCAGGCGTGCCCTTCTTCACCATCTCGGGCTCGGACTTCGTGGAAATGTTTGTCGGCGTGGGTGCATCCCGTGTGCGCGACATGTTCGACCAGGCCAAGAAGAACGCGCCCTGCATCGTCTTCATCGACGAGATTGACGCCGTCGGCCGCCACCGTGGCGCCGGCTATGGCGGCGGCAACGATGAACGCGAACAGACGCTGAACCAGCTGCTGGTCGAGATGGACGGTTTCGAGGCCAACGAGGGTGTCATCATCATCGCCGCCACCAACCGCAAGGACGTGCTGGACCCGGCGCTGCTGCGCCCCGGCCGCTTCGACCGGCAGGTGACGGTGGGCAACCCCGACATCAAGGGCCGCGAGAAGATCCTCTCGGTGCACGCCCGCAAGACCCCGCTGGGCCCCGACGTCGACCTGCGCGTGATCGCGCGCGGCACGCCGGGCTTCTCGGGCGCGGATCTTGCCAACCTGGTGAACGAGGCCGCCCTGATGGCGGCGCGCCTGGGCCGCCGCTTTGTCGCCATGGCCGATTTCGAGAACGCCAAGGACAAGGTGATGATGGGCGCCGAGCGCCGCTCGATGGTCCTGACCAAGGAGCAGAAGGAGCACACCGCCTATCACGAGGCCGGTCACGCCGTTGTCGGCCTGGCGCTGCCCAAGTGCGACCCGGTCTACAAGGCGACGATCATCCCGCGCGGCGGCGCGCTGGGCATGGTGGTCTCGCTACCCGAGATCGACCGCCTGAACTGGCACCGCGACGAATGCGCCCAGAAGCTCGCCATGACCATGGCGGGCAAGGCGGCCGAGGTGCTGAAGTGGGGCGAGGACTCGGTGTCGAACGGCCCGGCCGGCGACATCCAGCAGGCCAGCGGCCTGGCCCGCGCGATGGTGATGCGCTGGGGCATGTCCGACAAGGTCGGCAACATCGACTACCAGCAGGCCCACGAAGGCTACATGGGCAATGGTGCCGGCGGCTTCTCGGTCTCGGCCCATACCAAGGAGCTGATCGAGGAAGAGGTCAAGCGGATGATCGACGAGGCCTATCAATGGGCCCAGAAGATCCTGGTCGAGAAGAAGGAAGACTGGGAACGCCTGGCCCAGGGCCTGCTCGAATACGAGACGCTGACCGGCGAGGAGATCGAGCGCGTGATGCGCGGCGAGCCGCCCCATGCGCCGGATGGCGGTGACGGCGAGGCCAAGGAGGCCGCCGAGACCTCGAGCGTCACGGCGATCCCGAAGACCAAGCCCAAGCCCTCGGCCCCCGAGGGCGGGATGGAGCCGGAACCCACCGCCTGAGGCGGCCCGGCAGGAAGATGCGAGGCCCGGTTTCCGCAAGGAGACCGGGCCTTTCGCTTGGCGGCCGCTTCGTGGCATGGTCGCGCCGGGGCAGAGGCCCCAAGGGAAAGGAGCGCCGATGACCGCGAAGGACTGGAACCCCGAGAGCTATGCCCGTTTCGCCGACCTGCGGTTGCGCCCGGCGCGCGACCTGCTAGCGCAGGTGGGAGGGCTGCCGGCGGGCGGGGTGGTCGACCTCGGCTGCGGAGCGGGGGCGGCCGGCGCGATGTTGCGCGCCCGGTTCGGCGAGCGGGAACTGACCGGCCTCGACACCTCGCCGGCGATGCTGGCGAAGGCGGGCGAGACGGGGGCCTACACGGCCTTGACCGAGGCCGACGCCGCCACCTGGCAGCCCGGCACGCCGCCGGCGCTGATCTTCTCCAACGCGGCGCTGCACTGGGTCGGCGATCACGAGCGGCTGATGCCGCGTCTGGCCAGCCTGCTGGCGCCGGGCGGCACGCTGGCGGTGCAGATGCCGCACCAGAACCGCGCGCCCTCGCACCGGCTGTGGCATGACCTGGTCGAGCAGCATTTCCCCGGCCGGTTCGATCCGGCCACCTCGCCCGGCATCCTGGAGGGCGCGGCCTATCACCGGATGCTTGCGCCGCTGGGGCACCTGATGCTCTGGGAGACCGAGTATTTCCAGCTGCTGGAACCCGCCGCCGAGGGCCATCCGGTGCGCCAGTTCACCAGCTCGACCTTCGCCCGACCGGTGCTGGCGGTGCTGGAACCGGAGGAACAGGCGCAGCTTGTCGCCCATTACGACGCGGTGATGGACAAGGCCTATCCGCGCAGCCCCGACGGTTCGGTCCTGTTCCCCTTCCGTCGGCTGTTCTTCACCCTGGTCAGGGCCTGATCCAACGACAAACCGCCGCCCGTGTGGGGCGGCGGCGCAGGGTCCCGGCCTCCGGGAAGGCGTCAGAGCAGAAGCTGGTAGCTGTGCGGCACGTAGCGATAGCCCTCGCCGGCCGTCTCGACATAGCCGAGGCCGGGGAAGGGCATGTGGTAGCCGATCATCGGCACCTTGTCGGCCGCCAGCATCCCGAGCAGCTTGCGGCGGGTCGTTGCCGCCATCTCCTTGTCGGCGTCGAATTTCACCTGCCAGTCGGGATGCGCCAGCGACCAGATATAGTGGTTGGTGAAGTCGGCGCCGATCAGCAGCTGCTTGCCGCCGCTCTCCAGCATGTAGGTCATGTGCCCCGGCGTATGGCCGAAGGCGGCCATGGCGGTGATCCCGCTAGTGACGCTGCCGCCATCGTCGAGGAAGCTGGCCTTCTCGGCGAGCGGACGCATCTGCTTCTCGAAGGTCTCGTTGCCCGACATGTCCCAATGGTCGAACTCGGCCGAGCCGGTGACATAGCGCGCGTTCGGATAGGTCGGCGCATCGCCGGTCATCAGCCCGCCGATATGGTCGCCGTGCATGTGGGTCAGCACCACCACGTCGATCTGGTCGGGCGTGTAACCCGCCTGCGCCAGCGCGGCGGTGGTGCCCTCGCCCGACAGGCCGGTGTCGAAGAGCACCAGCTCCTTGCCGGTATTGACCACGGTCGGGGTGAAGAAGAACTGCGCCACGTCAGTCGGCAGGTTGGCCGCGGCCGATGCGGCTGCGAAGTCCTCGGGGCTGGCGTTCAGGCCGAAGATGTCGTGCGGGTTCGGCACCGGCCGGGAGCCGGCCAGGATCGTCGTTACCTCGAACTCGCCCAGGGCGATCCGGTTGAACATCGGCGCGGTGGCGCCCATCATCGGCGCCGCGGCGCGCAGGGCGCTCGGCAGAGCTGCACTCAGCGGCAGGGCGGCGGCCCCGGCGATCAGGCTGCGGCGGCTCAGTCGGGTCGTGTCGGTCATCAATCCCCTCCAAGAAATGTATGGTAGGGGTCAGTCTAGTGCGCAAAACCTCCGCGGAAAGATCCTGCGGATAATCGCGAGGGCTGTGCGAAAAAGCGCAGGGTGCGCCGCCCCTTTTCTTCGCGCCGCATCTGGTGTCCTATGGCAGCCGGTCAGGGCAGGGCATCCCCATGGAGTGGCGCGACCACGGCATCCTTCTCAGCGCGCGCCAGCATGGCGAGACCTCGGCGATCATCGAGGTATTCACCGAGGCGCATGGCCGCCACGCCGGCGTGGTGCGCGGCGGTGTCAGCCGCAAGATCGCGCCGATCTTGCAACCCGGCGCCCAGCTAGACCTCGAATGGCGCGCCCGGCTCGAAGACCATCTCGGCGCCTTCCAGGTCGAACCGCTGCGCAGCCGCGCCGCCGCCGCCATGTCGGGCCGCCTGGCGCTGGCCGGGCTGAACGCGGTCTGCGCGCTGCTGGCCTTCAGCCTGCCCGAACGCGAGGCCCTCCCGCGCCTCTACCTCGCCAGCGAGCGGCTGCTCGACCTGCTGGGCCAGGACGAGATCTGGCCGCTGGCCTACCTGAACTGGGAAAAGGCGCTGCTGGAAGACCTCGGCTTCGGCCTCGATCTCTCGGCCTGCGCGGTGACCGGCACGCGCGAGAACCTGGTCTATGTCTCGCCCCGCACCGGGCGCGCCGTCTCGGCCGAGGGGGCCGGCGAATGGGCCTCGCGGCTGCTGCCGCTGCCGCCCTGCCTGCGCGGCGAGGGCGAGGCGGAGGACGCCGAGATCGTGCAGGCGCTGGGCACCACCGGCTATTTCCTGGCCCATCATTTCGCCGCCGGACTGGGGGACAAACCGCTGCCCGCGGCCCGCGCCCGTTTCGTCGAAGCCCTCGCCCGGCGGGGCTGAGAGCGGCGGCGCATGGCCGCCGATGCAATCAAACGGTGGCAAGCGCGCCCGAATTGGCTATCCTGATGATGCGTCCCGCGTGGTTCGGGGACCCAATCCCCGCTGCTGCCGCGTCGAACGGGACGTCGGCGAGGGGAGGATAATCATGAAAGTCATAGCTGTCGTGGGCCCGTCTCAGGCGGGCAAGACCACGGTCATCGAGGCGCTCGCCTCGCTCGAGGAGCAGCATCCGCAGCGCCTGGCGCTGGCCGGAGACGCCGCGGTGACCCGGTTCGGATTCATGGGCGAGTCCTGGGCTGCGCTGGACCTGCCCGGCGGGCCTGACAGCCTGGCCCAGGTCGGCCCGGCGCTGATGGCGGCGGATGCCGCGGTGCTGGTGGTCCCGGCCGATACCGAGGCGGCGGTGCTGGCCGCGCCCTACCTGCGGCTGCTCGAGGCCTCGGGCCTGTCGACCTTCGTCTTCATCAACCGCATCGACGCCGCCACCGACCGCGTCCGCGACATCGTCGCGGCGCTGCAGGTCTATTGCCAGCACGGCATCGTGCTGCGCCAGATCCCGATGCGCAAGGGCGACCGGGTGGTGGGCGCGGTCGACCTGATCTCGGAACGGGCCTGGGAATACCACGACAACGCCCGCTCCTCGCTGGTCGAGATGCCGCCCGAGATACGCGACCGCGAGGCCGAGGCGCGGATGGATTTCCTCGAACATCTCGCCGATTTCGACGATGCCCTGATGGAGCAGCTGATCGAGGATCAGAAGCCGATGACCGAGGATATCTACCGGGTGGCGACCCAGGTGCTGCAGCACCACGACCTGGTGCCGGCGCTGCTGGGCTCGGCGGCGCATGGCAAGGGCGTGCTGCGGCTGATGAAATCGCTGCGCCACGAGGTGCCGGACGTCGAGCAACTGCGCGAGCGGCTGCCCGAGGGCGTGCTGGCGGTCGGCTGCATGGCCGATGCGGTCAAGCACCTGGGCAAGACCGTGCTGGTGCGCGCGGTGGCGCCGGGCGTCGGCCCCGGCGCGTCGCTTGCCGGCGCCTCGGTCGGCAGCTTCCTCGACCTCGACGCCCGCGCGCCGGTGGGCGCGCTCGAGGCTGGCGGCATCGGCCTCGCGGTCAAGAGCGACCACCTCTCGGCCGACACGCCGCTGTTCACCGCGACCGGCGCGCATCCGGTCCCCGAGGGTCTGCGCCCGCGCACCGCCAACCACCGCTTCCTCGTCACCCCGGCCAACGAGCGCGACGAGACCCGGCTTGCCACCGCCCTGGCGCGGCTCTCCGAGATCGACCCCGGCCTCGCGCTGCTCCAGCACGAGGGCAGCGGCCATACCGTGCTCTGCACGCAAGGCCCGCTGCACCTGCGCCGGCTGGTCGACAAGCTGACCGGCGTCTTCGGCATCGAGGTGCAGACGGTCGAGATCCCGGCGGCGCTCTGCGAGACCATCGCCCGCAAGGTCGAGAAGCACCACCGCCACCGCAAGCAGTCCGGCGGCGCCGGGCAGTTCGCCGACGTGCTGATCGAGGTGATGCCGCTGGCGCGGGGCGAGGGCTTCCGCTTCGGCGAGCAGATCAAGGGCGGCGCGATCCCGAAGAACTACATCCCCTCGGTCGAGGCCGGCGCGCGCGATGCGCTCTCCGAGGGGCCGAACGGCCACCCGGTGGTCGACCTCGGCGTGCTGCTGAAGGATGGCAAGTTCCACGCCGTCGACAGCTCCGACTTCGCCTTCCGCACGGCGGGCCGCAACGCGGTGCGCGAGGCGCTGGCCGAGGCCGGGACCGTCGTGCTGCAGCCGATCAACCGGGTGACGATCCGGGTGCCCACGGTCTATTCCGGCGGGCTTGTGCCGCTGGTCAGCGCGCTGAAAGGGCAGGTGGTGAGTTTCGAAGCCGACCCCGAGGCCGCCGGCTGGGACGCCTTCCACGCGCTGCTGCCGGTCTCGGCCGAAGCCGAGCTCTTCAACGCGCTCGGCGGCGCCACGCGGGGCACCGCCTGGTACAGCTCGGAGCTCGACCACTACGAGGAGCTGCGCGAACCGCCCCGCCGCGCCGCGGGCTGACGCCCCGCGCCGGCCGCCCACCGCGACCCGGAAGGAAACCAGGCACCATGCCCCTGGTTTCTCTTCTTCCCAAATACCTCCGGGGGAGACGCCGAAGGCGTTGGGGGCAGCGCCCCCCAGGGCGACACCGGCCCCCAGGCGTGGACTTCCGCGACGAGCGTAAGGCGGGGTTTCACCCCGCCGCCGTGCCCTCCAGCGTGACGCCGAACAGCCGCCCGGCGCCGGGAACGGCATCGTTCACCCCGGCGAGGCGCAGGCAGTGCCAGGCCATGGCGTGATCGCTCGATGTCACCGGCAGCCCGGCGCGGGCTTCGATCGCCTCGACGCGTTCCGAGAGCCGGATCGAGGTGCAGGAGACGAAGACCGCGTCGAGCTGCGCCGCCTCGGCGAGCCGCGCGACGCCGTCCTCGACCGAGTCGAGCGAGATCCGCGCCGCTTCCGGGTCCTGCACCTTGTTCCAGGTGCCGAAGGCCGCGACATGGACCCCGCGCGAGTCGAGGTAGCGGCGCACGATCTCGTTCACCGCCGGCTCGTAGGGCGTCAAAACCCCGATCCGCCGCGCGCCGAGCGCCTTGAAGGCGGCCAGCGCCGCCGTGACCGGGGTGGTGCAGGCGATGCCGGGGCGCACCTTGTGGATCTCGGCGAAGACCGCCTCCTCGCCCAGCGTCATCGTCGCCGAGGTGCAGCCGAAGGCCACCACGTCGAGGTGCTGTCCCGGCATGATGAGCTCGGTGCCCGGCGCGATGCGCGGGCCGATGGCGCGCAGCGTCTCGGGGGTGATCTCGTTGTCGCAGAACACCCGGCTGGCATAGAGGCCGACCCCGTCGAGCGGCATCAGCCGGCGGAACTCCAGCTCCATGGTCTGGTCGATGCCCAGCACCACCAGCCCGATCGCCGCCCGTGCGGCGACGCCGCCGTCCAGGCTGCAGGGCAGCACTCCCAGGTCGACGAAATCCGCGTCCTTCATGCGCCTCTCCCTCAGCTGTCGTTCACCGCGGCCAGCGCCAGCGCCGGGGTCCGCCCCGCCACGTCATCCGCCAGGATCCGCGCCGAGCCATGCGACATGGTCCAGCCGATATGGCCGTGGCCCGTATCATACCACAGGTTCGCGTGCCGCCGCCGGCCGATGAAGGGCAGGTTGGTCGGCGTCATCGGCCGGAGCCCCGCCCACATCTGCGCGCGGTCGTGGTCCATGCCTTCGGGGTAGAGCTCGCGCACCACCGATCCCATGAAGGCGAAGTCCGAGGGGCGGTGCGCGGTGGAATAGCCGGCGACCTCGGCGGTGGCTGTGACCCGCACCATGTCGTTGAAGCGGGTTATGGCGACGAGGTTCTCCTCGTCGACCGAGCCGATGGTCGGCGGCGCCGGGTTGTTGCCCACGGGGATGGTCAGCGAATAGCCCTTCACCGGCCAGATCGGCAGCGGCTCGCCGATGGTGCGCGAGAGCTTCGGGCTCTCGTTGCCGAGCGCCATGACGAAGGCATCTGCCTTCACCACGCCCCGGTCGGTGGTCACCGAGGTGATGCGGTCGCCGGTCGCCTGCAGCGAGAGTACCCGCTCGCCGGTGCGGATCTCGCCGCCATTGCGGGCGACATGCGCGGCGAGCGCGGTGGTGAAGAGGTGGCAGCTGCCGGATTCGTCGGTCGGGCAGTAGATGCCGCCGGCGATCCGGTCGCCGACCGATTGCAGCGCCGGTTCCAGCGCCAGCACCTGGGCGCGGTCGAGCACCTCGATGGTATGGCCGAGCCGGGCCATGATCTGCATGTGGGCGGCCCCGGCCTCGAAGCGCTCCTGTGTGCGGTAGAAATAGAGAATGCCGCGGTCGACCTTGCCATAGTCGATGCCGACATCGCGCACCGTCTCCTGCAGGATCTTCTGCGAATAGGAGGCGATGGCATATTTGCGCGCCGTGTTGGCCGTCGATTTCGCCGCCGTGCACTGGCCGAGGAACTGCAGGCACCAGAGCCACTGGCGCAGGTCCGCCTGCGGCTTGAAGCGGATCGACTGGTCGCGCAGGAACAGCGATTTGAGCATGATCATCGGCGCCTTGGGCGAGGACCAGGTGAAGGAATGCCCCGGCGCGATCATCCCGGCGTTGCCCCAGCTTGTCTCGGTGCCGACCGCCTCGTTCTTCTCGATGACCGTGACCTGGTGGCCGTCCTTCTGAAGCTCGTAGGCCGCTGTCACCCCGACCACGCCGCCACCCAGAATCGCGATATGCATCGACCGTCCCCAAACCTGCCGCCGGGGCAGGATGGCATACAAACGGGCATCGTCAATCGCGATTGCGGCATGGCCCCGGCGGTTGCATTGACTCGGGTCAGGGGCCGCGTCATCACTTCCGGGGCCGCGCAATTTGCGGGCAGACAAGGAGACACCATGAAGGACATCCCGAATTCGACCGAGGCGCGGGACATCAAGAACCTGATGCATCCCTATACCAATGCCCGCAAGCTCGAGACCGAGGGTCCGCTGGTGATCGAGAGCGGCGAGGGGATCTACGTCACCGACAACAACGGCAACCGCTACCTCGAGGCGATGTCGGGTCTGTGGAGCGCCGGTCTCGGTTTCTCCGAGAAGCGCCTGGTCGCGGCGGCCACGCGGCAGATGGAGAAACTGCCGTTCTACCACATCTTCTCGATGCGCTCGCACGGGCCGGCCGTCGACCTGGCCGAGAAGCTGGTGAACCTGGCCCCGGTGCCGATGAGCAAGGCCTTCTTCACCAACTCGGGCTCCGAGGCCAATGACACGGCGGTCAAGATGCTCTGGTATCGCGCCCATGCCCTGGGCACGCCGGAGAAGAAGAAGGTGATCTCGCGCCTGCGCGGCTATCACGGTGTCACCGTGGTGGCGGCCAGCATGACCGGGCTGCCCTACAATCACACCTCCTTCGGCCTGCCGCTGCCGGGCTTCCTGCACACCGGCAGCCCGCATTACTGGCGCGACGCCGAGCCGGGCGAGAGCGAGGCCGACTTCGTCGCCCGCCGCGCGCGCGAGCTGGAGGAGCTGATCCTGGCCGAGGGCCCCGAGACCATCGCCGCCTTCATCGGCGAGCCGGTCAATGGCGGCGGCGGCGTGATCGTGCCGCCGCAGGGCTACTGGCAGGCGATCCAGGCGGTGCTCGACAAGTATGACATCCTGCTGATCGCCGACGAGGTGATCTGCGGCTTTGGCCGGACCGGGAACATGTTCGGCACCGAGACCTTCGGCATGAAGCCCGACATGATGACGCTGTCCAAGCAGATCACGTCGAGCTACCAGCCCTTCTCGGCGCTGCTGGTGAACGAGCGGGTCTTCGCCCCGATCGCCGACGAGAGCAACCGCATCGGCACCTTCGGTCATGGCTATACCGGCGGCGGCCACCCGGTCGGCGCGGCGGTGGCGCTGGAGACGCTGCGGATCATCGAGGAGGACAAGCTGCTGGACCATGTCGGCGATGTCGGCGCGCATATGCAGGCGGGCCTGGCGGCGCTGACCGGGCATCCGCTGGTCGGCGAGCACCGCGGCGTCGGCCTGATCGCGGCACTGGAGCTGGTCACCGACAAGGAGACCAAGGCGGGGCTGGACAAGCCCGGCGCACTGGGCGGTATCGCGGCGGCGAAGATGCAGGCCAATGGCGTCATCTCGCGCAACATGAACGACGCGCTGGCCTTCTGCCCGCCGATGATCATCACCCATGCCGAGGTCGATGACATGCTGGCGCGGACGAAGCGCTCGCTCGACGAGACGGCGGCCGAAATCGGCATGTGACGCGCGGCGGGGTGAAACCCCGCCCTACGCCTTCGCCGGCGGTCCACGCCCGGCGGAGGCGGCGATTCCGGGGGCCTTGCCTCCGCCGCCCGTTCCGGGCGACTCCCCCGAGTATTTTTGAAGAAGAGAAACCGGGGGCGCGGCGCCTCTGCCTTGTGGCCGTCAGCGCCGGCCGTAGTAGAGGCCGACGACGTGTTCGGCCTCGGCGAAGAACAGCCAGCGGGCGCAGAAGACGCCGGCGAGGTGGCTGAGCGCTGCCAGCGCCGCCCAGGCGTGGCTGAAGGGCAGCAGCAGGAAGAGCACGGGGATCACCACCATCAGGGCCAGTGCGATCACCCGGAGTTTCACCGCGTGGCGGCGGGCCACGACGAAGACCATCTCGCGGGTGAGGTAGTTCGAGCCGGTATGCGGCGGCTCGAAGGCGCGGACGCGACCGATGGGGCCGAGGCCTGTGGCGGAGGCGAGCGTGGTGCCCGATTGCGCCAGCGCGCGGTCGCCGGTGATCCAGTAGGCGACCTGCACCAGCCCGGCGAGCAGCAGCAGCCAGAGCGCCGCCGTCACCTGGCCTGCGAGCAGCGCGCCGCCGGCGAGGCCGGTCGAGAGGAACATCGCCGGGGTCAGCGGCGAGTGCCAGCGCGGCACGGTCTTCAGCTGGGCGTAGATCATCGAGGTGGCGATGAGGGTGGCGAGGCTGAGGCCGGCGCCGAGCCAGCCGAGCAGGCTCCAGCGCGTGCCGAGGAGGACCAGCCCGGCGCCATAGGCCGCGAGGACCAGCAGGGCCGCGACCGAGAACCAGCCTTCGCGCGAGAGCCAGCTGGTCTTCCACTGGGTAAAGGCCTTGAGCGCCCGTTCCGGGTGGCCGAGGTGGAAGGTCGAGGCCGAGAGGCCGCCGACCGCCAGCAGGTAGGAGAGCACGAAGAAGGCGAAGGCGGTCCAGCCGGTGACATCGGGGAAGCCCAGGCCGAGGAAGACCAGCAGGCCGAAGCCGAGGCCCGAGAGCGAGGTGAAGAGGATGACGGAGGGTGCCGGATGCATCAGAGCCTCCCGAGCGTGCGGTCGAGCCAGCCGAGGAAGCCGGTCGGCTCTTCGACGACCGGGGCGAGCAGCGGGGCCAGGATGTCGATCTGGCCTTCCAGCTGGTCCTTGGGGCGGGGGGGCAGGTATTTGTTCACTGGCCGGGTGCCGAGTTCCGGCATCAGGTCGATGCCGCCGCGCGCGGCGGTGAGTTGCGAGACGTTGCTCTCGGGGTCGGCGAAATCGCCGAAGTGCCGCGCGCCGGCAGGGCAGGTGCGCACGCAGGCGGGCACGCGGTCTTCCTCGGGCAGGTTCTCGTTGTAGATGCGGTCGACGCAGAGGGTGCATTTCTTCATCACCCCCTCGGCCTGGTCGAGCTCGCGCGCGCCATAGGGGCAGGCCCAGGCGCAGAGGCCGCAGCCGATGCAGTCGCTCTCGTTCACCAGCACGATGCCGTCCTCGGTGCGCTTGTAGCTGGCGCCGGTGGGGCAGACGGTGACGCAGGGCGCGTCCTCGCAATGCAGGCAGGACTTGGGGAAGTGGATCAGCTGCGCCGCGCCCTGGTCGGGCTGGACCTCGTAGGAATGCACCCGGTTGAGGAAGGTGCCCGAGGGATCGGCGCCGTAGGGGTCCTGGTCGGACAGCGGCGCGCCGTAGTTCTCGGTGTTCCAGCCCTTGCAGGAGATCACGCAGGCATGGCAGCCGACACAGGTGTCGAGGTCGATCACCAGGCCCATCTTGCGGGTGGTGCTGGCGGGAAGTTCGGTCATGGCCGGTTCTCCAGTCTCGGGTCGTTCATTTCCCGCTCTCCCATTTCAGTTCCTTCGGCCCCTGGCCCACGGGCGAGGCGATCGGCGGCCAGGCCGGCTGGCTTTCGCTCGGGGCGGCAACCTTCTCGATGCGCACCCGCAGGTCGAACCAGGCCGCCTGCCCGGTCACCGGATCGGAGTTCGCCCAGCGCTGGCCGTCGCCCTTCTCGGGCAGCAGCTCGTGGATCAGGTGGTTGAGCAGGAAGCCCCTGGTCGCCTCGGGGGCGTCGGGTTCCAGCGCCCAGGCGCCCTTGCGCTTGCCGATGGCGTTCCAGGTCCAGACCGTGTTCTCGTTGAGGGCGGCCATTTCCATCACCGGCACCACGATGGCGCCATGGGGCGAGGTCACGCGGGCCCAGTCGCCGTCGCTCAGCCCATGCTGGCGCATCAGCTTGCTCGGGACGTAGAGCGGGTTCCTCCCGTGCAGCTGGCGCAGCCAGGCGTTCTGGCTGCCCCAGCTGTGATACATCGCCATCGGGCGCTGGGTCAGCGCGTGCACCGGAAAGTCGCCGGTGGCCGGCGCGGTGTCGTACCAGATCGGCAGCGGGTCGAGCTGTTCGCCGATGCGGGCGCGCAGGTGGTCGGGCGGCTGACGCTCGCCATGGCCCTCGGCGGCGAGCTGGAAGCGGCGCAGCGGTTCGACGTAGAGCTGGAACAGGTAGGGCAGGGGCTTGTCGTAGAGGCCGGTCTCGACCGCCCAGTCCTGGTAGGCCATGTTCCAGGGCTTGTAATAGCCGCTCGCCTCGGGGATGTGCCGGGTCCAGAAGCCGCCGTTGGCGATGTATTCGTCGAGCTGGTCGGGGTTCACCCCGCCGCGCCCCTTGCCGGAGCCGGTCTCGCCCGGCGTGCGCCAGCCCGAGAGCGGGCCGACGCCGGGGCGGCGTTCGTGGTTCACGATATAGTCGGCGTAATCCGCGAATTTCTGCGAGCCGTCGGCATTGGTGAACTGCGGCAGGTTCAGCCGCGCGCCCAGTTCGCAGAGCACCGACTGGAAGCCGCGCACGTCGCGGTCGGGTTCGATCACCGGCCAGCGGATCGCATCGGCGGCGGCATCCGCCTCGGAGATCGGCCGGTCGAGCAGCGAGATGCAGTCGTGGCGTTCGAGGTAGGTGGTGTCGGGCAGGATCAGGTCGGCATAGGCCACCATCTCGGAGCTGTAGGCATCGGAGTAGATGATCCGGGGAATGACGTAATTGCCCTCCGCATCCTGGTCGGTCAGCATCTTCATGACGCCCGAGGTGTTCATCGACGAGTTCCAGGACATGTTCGCCATGTAGAGGAACAGCGTGTCGATCCGGTAGGGATCGCCGGCATGGGCGTTCGAGATCACCATGTGCATGAGGCCATGGCTCGACATCGGGTTTTCCCAGGAAAACGCCTTGTCGATCCGGGCCGGGCTGCCGTCGTCCTTCAGCGCCAGGTCGGCGGGGCCGTGTACGAAGCCCAGGTGTGGGCCGTTCAGCGGCTGGCCGGGATTCACGCCGACATGCGGCTTGGGGTGGGCCTCGGCGGGCTTGGGGTAGGGCGGCTTGAAGCGGAAGCCGCCGGGCACCTCGACGGTGCCGAGCAGGATCTGCAGCACGTGCAGGGCGCGGCAGGTCTGGAAGCCGTTGGCATGGGCCGAGATGCCCCGCATCGAGTGGAAGCTGACCGGGCGGCCCTTCATCGTCTTGTGGGTCTCGCCACGGAAGTCGGTCCATTCGAGCGGCAACTCGAAGGCCTCGTCGAAGGCGACGCGGGCGATCTCGCCCGCCACGGCGCGGATGCGGGCGGCGGTGATGCCGCAGCGTTCGGCCACCGCCTCGGGGGCGTATTCGGGGGCGAGGTAGCGGTCGGCCATCAGGTGGAAGACCGGGCGGTGGGTGATGCCGTCGCGGGTCAGGGTGCCGCCGAGGTCGGGGCGCAGGCCCTTGCGGTCGAAGGGCGCGAGCTGGCCGGTGTCGCGGTCGATCACCAGCGGCTTGCCGTCGCCGTCGCGCAGGAAGAGGCCGTGTTCGGCCGAGGCGGGGTCGCAGTTCACCAGCACCGGGGCATTGGTGTAGCGGGCGAGATAGTCGAGATCGATCTTGCCGGCCTTCATCAGCACATGGACCAGCGATAGGATGAACAGGCCGTCGCTGCCCGGCGTGATGCCGATCCAGTCGTCGGCGACGGCGTTGTAGCCGGTGCGGATCGGGTTGATGCCGATCACCCGCGCGCCTTTGGCCTTGAGCTTGCCGAGGCCCATCTTGATCGGGTTGCTGTCATGGTCCTCGGCCACGCCGAAAAGCAGGAACAGCTTGGTGTGCTCCCAGTCGGGCTGCCCGAATTCCCAGAAGGCGCCGCCCATGGTGTAGATCCCGGCGGTGGCCATGTTGACCGAGCAGAAGCCGCCGTGGGCGGCGTAGTTCGGGGTGCCGAAGCTTTGCGCCCAGTAGCTGGTGAAGCTTTGCGACTGGTCGCGGCCGGTGAAGAAGGCGAGCTTTTCGGGGTTGGTGGCGCGGATCGGGGCGAGCCAGCCGGTGGCGATCTCCAGCGCCTCGTCCCAGCTGATCTCCTCGAACTGGCCCGAGCCGCGCGGCCCGACCCGCTTGAGCGGCGCGCGCAGGCGCGAGGGGGCGTTGACCTGCATGATACCGGCCGAGCCCTTGGCGCAGAGCACGCCCTTGTTCACCGGATGGTCGCGGTTGCCTTCGATATAGGCCACCTTGCCGTCCTTCATGTGCACGTTGATGCCGCAGCGGCAGGCGCACATGTAGCAGGTCGTCTTGCGGATCTCGTCCGAGACCTTCGGCGACGTATCGATGCGCGGCTGGTTCATTGCGGGAACTTTCCTTGGTTCGAAATGGGAGTGCGGGTCATCATCGGGCGGCGATCCGCTGAACGATGCCGATGGCGGCGAGCGCCAGCAGCAGGGAGAGGCAGAAGCGCCGGTAATGGCGCTCGTAGGCCGGCACGAAGAGCGCGCGGCCGACCCAGATGCCGGCGAGGCAGGGCAGCAGGAGAACCAGCGCCCGTTGCAGGGCGAGCCAGTTGGTCATGCCGAAGGCGAACTGCCAGAACAGCGAGAGCGAGCCGCCGAGGAAGACGCTGAAGATCATCGAGGCGCGCGCCATCCGCGCCGGCATGTTCAGCGCAAGCACGTAGAGCACGATCACCATGCCGCCGATCGAGGCGAGGCCGGTGGCAAGGCCGGCCATCAGGCCGACGCCCAGCGTGGTGGCGCACCCGCGCGCCGGCAGCTGCACCCGCGCGAGCTGGAGCGTGGCCAGACCCGAGACGAGGCAAAGAGCGATCAGCGCCGAGACGTTCGGGTCGACGCTGGTGGTCAGCGCCAGCCCCGCCGGAATGCCGAGCGCCGCCGCTCCGTGCAGGCGCAGCACCATGCCGCGGTCGGCCTCGCCGAGGCCGCCGCGCATGAGCATGGCGCTGGCCGCCAGTTCCAGCAGCGTGCAGACCGGGATCAGCACCACCGGCGGCAGGATCAGCACGCAGCTCGCCATGATCAGCGCCGAGAGGGCAAAGCCCGAGAACCCGCGCACGACGCCGGCACAGAAGACCGCCGCCATGACGTAGGCAAGTTCGTAAGGGCTCAGCCCCAGCACGTCAGCCGCGCTCGCCGATCGGCAGGTAGCCGCGCGGCGCGGGGCCATCGTAGAGCGTCAGCGGGCGGATCAGGATGTTGTTGCGCTGCTGCTCGATGCACTGGATCACCCAGCCGGGCATCCGGCCGATGGCGAAGATCGGCACGTAGAGGTCCATCGGGATGCCGTGCAGCTGGTAGATCACGCCGGAATAGAAATCGACGTTCACGTTGAGGCCATGGCGGGCATAGGGCTTCATCGCCTCGACCACGCCCTGCAGGATCTCGTACCATTGCGGCGCGCCCATCTCCTCGCCGAGCTTGCGCACGCCTTCGCGCATATGCCGGGCGCGGGGGTCTTCCTTGCGGTAGACGCGGTGGCCAAAGCCGGTGACGGCTTCCTTCGCGGCGCGCTTGGCCTTGACGTAGTCGGCGGCGCGGTCGGGGGTGCCGATCTCCTTGACCATCTTCATCACGTCCTCGGCGGCGCCGCCATGGGCCGGGCCGGCAAGGGTCGAGAGTGCGGTGACGATGCCGCCGTGCAGGTTGGCCTCGGTGCCGATGGTGACGCGGGCGGCAAAGCTCGAGGCATTGGCGCCGTGTTCGGCGTGCAGGATGAAGTCGACGTCGGCAAGCCGCGCGGCGTCTTCCGAGGGCTTCTCGCCCTTCAGCATCCAGAGCCAGTTGGCGGCATGGCTCAGCGCCGGATCGGGCGCGACCGGCGCGCGGCCGTTGCGGATCGCCTCATGCGCGGCGATCAGTACCGGCACCTGCGCGGTCAGCTTGAGACCGTTGGCGATGAAGGCGGCTTCGCCGACCTTCTGGCTGTCGGCATCCAGAGCCGCCAGCGCCGAGACGGCGGTGCGCAGCACGTCCATCGGGTGGCCGTCCTTGCAGGCGGCGATGATGTCGAAGACCGCCGGCGGCACGCTCCGCGCGGCGCGCAGGGCGGCGTCGAATTCGGCCAGCTGCGCCGATGTCGGCAGCTCGCCGTGGATCAGCAGGTAGCAGACTTCCTCGAAGGTGGAATGGGTTGCGAGATCGTGGATGGAATAGCCGCGGTAGCTGAGCTCGCCGGCGTTGCCGTCGATGTCGCTGACCCCGCACCTTTCGAAATAGACGCCTTTCAGGCCGCGGTTGATCTTGACTGTCTCTGTCACTTGAGGCTCCTTCGGGCTTTCGAATGGGGGGCGGATATGGCTTTGATCGACACTCTGGCGCAGGCGGCAAAGGCCCGGCGGGCGCGCGTCGTGTTTCCGGAAATCGCGGAACCGCGCGTCGCCGAGGCGGTGGCCCGGCTGGGCGCGGAGGGTCTGTGCGAGCCGCTGGGGCTGGCCGAGGTGAGCGAGGCGCAGGTGGCGGCGCTGGTCGCGGCGCGCGGCATGAAGGAAGCGCTGGCGCGCCGGATGCTGGACAAGCCGCTGATCCGCGCCGCGGCGATGGTGGCCGCGGGCGAGGCCGACGCGATGGTCGCCGGGGCCGACAGCCCGACCCGCCGGGTGATCGAGGCGGCGGGGCTGGCGATCGGCCTGGCCGAGGGGGTGAGCCTGCCCTCGTCCTTCTTCCTGATGCTGTTTCCCGACGGGCGCGAGATGGTCTTTGCCGATTGCGCGGTGAACGTCGCCCCCGACGC
The DNA here is from genome assembly GCF_014656415.1 of Seohaeicola zhoushanensis. Taxonomy (GTDB): domain Bacteria; phylum Pseudomonadota; class Alphaproteobacteria; order Rhodobacterales; family Rhodobacteraceae; genus Seohaeicola_A; species Seohaeicola_A zhoushanensis. The sequence goes on from NZ_BNCJ01000002.1 coordinate 433,109, forward strand.
CGAGGCGCTGGCCGCCATCGCGCGGGCCTCGGAGGTATCGGCGCGGGCGCTGCTGGGCGAGGCGCGGGTGGCGCTCTTGTCCTTCTCGACCGGCACCTCGGGCACCGGCGACAGCGTCGACACGGTGCGCGCGGCGGCCGAGGCGACCGGCTTCACCGGGCCGATCCAGGCGGATGCGGCGCTGAACCCCGGCATCGCCGCGAAGAAGGGGCTGGGGCAGGGCGACGCCAACGTGCTGGTCTTCCCCTCGCTCGACGCTGGCAACATCGCGTACAAGCTGGCGCAGGAACTGGCCGGTGCGCAGGCGCTGGGGCCGTTCCTGCAGGGCTTCCGCAAGCCGGTCTGCGACCTGTCGCGCGGCGCCACGGCCGAGGACATCGTCGCCTCGACCATTGTCACCGTCGCCATGGCGGCGGGCTGAGGGCGCGTCCCGTTCATGCGGCCTCCATCAGGCCGAGGGCATTGGCGGCGATCATCCGCTCTTCCTCGGCCGGGATGGCCCAGATCGCGACCCTGGAGGTCGCGGCATGGAGCTGCGCGGCGCGGGCGTGATTGGCGTCTGGATTGAGCCGCGCGCCGAGCCATTCCAGGCCCCGGACGATGCGGGCACGCACGCCGATGGCGTTCTCGCCGATGCCGCCGGTGAAGGCGATGGCGTCGAGCCCCTCCATCGCGGCGATCAGGCTGCCGGCGTGGCGCAGGGTCCAGTAGCAGAAATGCTCGACCGCGAAGGCGCTGTCGGCGGAAGGGTCGAGCATCAGGTTGCGCATGTCCGACTTGCCGCCCGACAGGCCGAGCAACCCGCTCTCGTGGTTCAGGATGGCCTTGGTGCGCTCGAGGCCGTTCTCCTCGACCAGGCGCAGCACCGCGTTGGCGTCGATCCCGCCCGAGCGGGTGCCCATGGTCAGCCCGTCGAGCGGCGAATAGCCCATCGTCGTGGCGACCGAGCGGCCGTTGTGGATGGCGCAGATCGAGGCGCCGTTGCCGAGGTGGAAGGCCAGCAGGCGCGAGGGCAGCGACTGGCCCGAGACCTGCGGCAGGCGGCGCACCAGCGAGTCGTAGCTCAGCCCGTGGAAGCCGTAGCGGCGGATGCCGCGCGTCTCCTGCATCCGCGGGATGGCATAACGGGTGGCGACATCGGGGTTGGTGGCGTGGAAGGAGGTATCGAAGCTGGCGTATTGCGGCAGCTCCGGGGCCAGCTGGGCCAGCGTGTCGATGGCCGCGAGGTTGTGCGGATTGTGCAGCGGCGCGAGAGGGGAGCAGGCAGATATCTCGGCCCGCACCTCGGGGGTGATCCGCACCGGCCCGGTGAGCCGGTGCCCGCCATGCACCACGCGATGCGCGGCGGCGGTGAGATCCTGGGGAGAGATGCCGCGCGACCGGAGCGCCTTGAGGATGGCCTCCAGCGCCGCGCGGTGGTCGATGAGGGGACAGTCGCTCACGCTATCGCCGATCCGCAACCGCGAGGCAGAGCCGATATTCTCGGCCATGCCCGCGAGTTGCTGGTCCAGCCCGCCGTCGAAGACCGCGAACTTGATCGACGACGACCCGGCATTCAGAACCAGGATGCGCATGAGGGTATCCCCTTGTGCGCTCAGACGACCTGCTCGCGCATGTCGGCGGCGTCGATGCCCGCGACCTGCACGGGCTTCTTCATCGCGTCGCGGCGGAAGGGTTCGCCCAACTCCTGGTTGATCAGCGCCTCGATCAGCGTGGTCTTGCCGGCCTTCTGGTCGGCAATCGCCTTGTTCAGCGCCGCCGTCAGCTCTTCCATGGTGCGGGTCTGGACGCCCTGCAGGCCGCAGGCCTTGGCGATGCCGGCATAGGTCACGCCCTCGTCCAGCTCGGTGCCGACGAAGTTGTCGTCGAACCAGAGCGTCGAGTTCCGCTTTTCCGCGCCCCACTGGTAGTTGCGGAAGACGACCATGGTGATCGCCGGCCACTCGCTGCGGCCGATGGCGGTGAGTTCGTTGCAGGCGATGCCGAAGGCGCCGTCACCGGCGAACCCGACCACCGGCACGTCAGGGCAGCCGATCTTGGCGCCGACGATGGCGGGCAGGCCATAGCCGCAGGGACCGAAGAGACCGGGGGCGAGGTATTTGCGCCCTTCCTCGAAGGCCGGGTAGGCGTTGCCGATGGCGCAGTTGTTGCCGATGTCCGAGGAGATGATCGCCTCTTTCGGCAGCGCCGACTGGATCGCGCGCCAGGCCATGCGCGGGCTCATCCACTCCGGCTTGGCGGCGCGGGCGCGTTCGTTCCAGGTGGTTCCGGGATCGTCGTCCTCGTGGTCCATGCCCGAGAGCTGCTGTGCCCAGGCCGACTTGGTCTGCGCGATCTTTGCGAGGCGGGCGTCGCGACCCTCGTCGCCGGCATGTTCGCCGAGACGGGCGAGGATGCCCTCGGCCACCTTCTTGGCGTCGCCGACGATGCCGACCGAGACCTTCTTGGTCAGGCCGATGCGGTCGGGGTTGATGTCGACCTGGATGATCTTGGCCTGCTTCGGCCAGTAGTCGATGCCGTAGCCCGGCAGGGTCGAGAAGGGGTTGAGGCGAGTGCCGAGGCAGAGCACCACGTCGGCCTGGCTGATCAGCTCCATCCCGGCCTTCGAGCCGTTGTAGCCGAGCGGACCGGCGAAAAGCGGATGCGAGCCGGGGAAGGCGTCGTTGTGCTGGTAGCCGACGCAGACCGGCGCGCCGAGACGCTCGGCCAGCGCCATCGTGGCCGGGATCGCCTTGGCCAGCACCACGCCGGCGCCGTTCAGGATCACCGGGAACTTGGCTTCCGAGATCAGCTTGGCGGCCTGGTCCAGCGCGGCCTCACCGCCGGCGGGGCGTTCGAACTCGACAATCTCGGGCAGTTCGATGTCGATGACCTGGGTGAAGAAGTCGCGCGGCACGTTGATCTGCGCCGGGGCCGAGGCACGCTTGGCCTGCAGGATCACGCGGTTCAGCACCTCGGCCATGCGCGAGGGATCGCGGACCTCTTCCTGGTAGGCGACCATGTCCTCGAACAGCTTCATCTGCTCGACTTCCTGGAAGCCGCCCTGGCCGATGGTCTTGTTGGCGGCCTGCGGGGTCACCAGCAGCAGCGGGGTGTGGTTCCAGTAGGCGGTCTTCACGGCGGTGACGAAGTTGGTGATGCCGGGGCCGTTCTGGGCGATCATCATGCTCATCTTGCCGGTGGCGCGGGTATAGCCGTCGGCCATCATGCCGGCGCTGCCCTCGTGGGCGCAGTCCCAGAAGGTGATGCCGGCCTTGGGGAACAGGTCCGAGACCGGCATCATGGCCGATCCGATGATGCCGAAGGCGTGCTGGATCCCGTGGCGCTGAAGCACTTTCACAAAGGCTTCTTCGGTGGTCATCTTCATTGTGCGAACTCCTAGAAATGCCGACCGGAGGGCGCAGGGCCGCCCCGGTATGTCGCGACTATCTCTAGGCGGTCGCTTGCGTGGCAGTTAGGGCCAGTCTGGTCGCTGGACTAAGTCCAGTAGCCGCTGAGCGCCGCCGCGATCTGCGCCACGCCGGCGTCGATCGACTTGCGCTGGATCGAGGAATAGCCGAGCCGGTAGAAATCGCGCGGGCGGTCGGGGCCGGCGAAGAAGGGCGCGCCGGGTTCGATCAGCACGCTCTGCGTGCGCAGCCGTTCGGCCAGCGCGGTGGTGTCGACCCCGGCGGGCGCGCGCATCCAGAGCGATGAGCCGCCGTAGGCGCCGCGCCCGGCCACGGTCAGCCCGTGGCGCGCGACCGATTCCTCGAGCGTCCTGCGGCGGTCGTGCAGCGCCTTCGACATGCGCCGGATCTGCGCGTCGTAATGGCCGAGCGAGAGGAAGTAGGCGGCCGAGCGCTGCATGTGCCCCGGCGGGTGGCGCAGCACCTGGGCGCGCAGCGCCCGCGCCTCGCGGATGAAGGCGGCCGAGCCGACGAGATAGCCCAGCCGCAGCCCCGGAAACAGCGATTTGGAGAAGGAGCCGACATAGATCACCCGCCCCTCGCGGTCGAGCGACTTGAGCGAGGGGGAGGGCGAGCCGAGGAAGGATAGCTCGAACTCGTAGTCATCCTCGACGATCAGCGCGTTCAGCTCGCGTGCGCGGTCGAGCAGCGCCTTGCGCCGATCCATCGGCATGGTGGCGGTCGTGGGCGACTGGTGGCTGGGCGTGCAGAAGATCACATCGGTGCGGTCGGGGATGGCCTCGGGCGGCAAGCCGTTGGAATCGACCGAAATCGGCACCATCGTGCAGCGCGTCTGGGTCAGCAGGTCGCGCAATGCGTAGTAGCAGGGATCCTCGACCGCCGCCTGCCGGCGCGCGTTCAGCAGCACCTGGGCGGTCAGCCAGAGCGCGTTCTGCGCGCCCATGGTGATCAGGATCTCGGAGGGGCGCGCCGCGATGCCGCGCCGGGGAAGGGTGTGGCGGGCGATGAACTCGACCAGCAGCGGGTCGTCCTGGTCGAAATAGTCCGCCGTGAGCGAGGAGAAGTCCTTGGCCCCCAGCGCCCGCATCCCGCAGAGCCGCCAGTTGGCATGGTCGAAGAGCGTCGGGTCGGCCTGGCCGTAGATGAAGGGATAACGGTAGCGCGCCCAGTCGCGCGGCTTGTCCAGCGTGTCGCCGCCCGAGAAGGTCTTGACGATGGCGCGGGGCCAGTCGACGCGGTCCTCGGCCGGGGCGGTGGGTTCGTAGACCGGCGGCACCGGGGCGTTGTCCGAGACGTAATAGCCCGACCGCCCGCGTGAGGTCAGGTAGTCGTTCGCGAGCAGTTCGGTATAGGCCAGCGTCACCGTGATCCGGCTCACGCCGAGGTGGGTGGCGAGGCGGCGCGAGGAGGGCAGCTTCTCGCCCCGGTGCAGGCGGCCCGACAGGATGCCCTGCGCGATCATCTGCTGGATCTGCGCCTGCAGCGTGCCCTGGGCATCGGGAACAAGGAAGAAGGTTTCAACGGAGATGGCCATGACGGCCACTGTAATTTGGACTTAGAATGGGTGCAATCTGGACTTAGTGGTTTGTGGCCTCTTCGCGCTTCTTCCAGATGTCGAAATCGGGGTCGACCGAGTCCAGTCCGGGCTGCAATGTCAGGTCGAAGGGGAAGGGCGCCAGCAGGTAGGCGCCGGGCTTCATCGAGCCGACCATCCGCGTCTCCAGCTGCGCCTGCATCTCGTCGTTGCGGAACAGGCGATAGGAGAAGATCACGTCATAGGGGCTGTAGTTGAAGGTCAGCGCGTCGGCGACGAAAAGCTCGGTTTGCAGGCCGAAGGCGCGCTGGCCGTTCTCGATCTGCAACCCGTTCAGGTCGAAGCCGGCGACCGTCTCGGTCAAGACCAGCTGCGAGGCCTTCAGCAGCATCACGTTGCGCCCCGGCCCGGCGCCGGCTTCGAGGAAGCGGATCGGGCGGTAGCGCAGCGTCGGGTGGCGATAGTCCGGGTCGAGCGAGAGCAGCGTGTCGAGCCGGCCCAGCAGGTCGATGAAGCGGTTGATGTCGAAGGGGATATAGTCGTAGGCCCCCTGCATCAGCACGTATTCCTGCGAGTCCGGGTCGGGCATTCCAGCCTCGCGGCGGCGCATCTCGACCATTGAATTCAGAATCCGCCCCAGCGCGCCCTGGCGGCGCATCATCACCTGCATCGCCTGATAGCGCGCCAGTTCCCGCTCGCGGTATTGCTCCAGCGCCAGGTCATGCGCCTTGCCGGTGGCGGCGACCGCATCGCGCGCGGTGGTGAAGGCAGCGCGGGTCTGGTCCAGCGCCTTCTGCTGCAGCGTCAGCCGCGCATTCAGCGAGGTGAGCGCCGAGCGGGCGGTGACGTTCCAGTCGGCGCTGTTGGTCTTGGCCAGCCCGACGATCCGGTTGCCGAGCGTGTCGAGCTTCTTCTGCTGGATCTCCAGCTGTTCGATCACTTCGGCAAGGTCGTCCAGGGCAGCGCCCAGCCTGACATCGGCGGAGAGGAAGGACGGCAGTTCACTGGACATGGGGGCACCTGAATGACGTCAAAGAATGGCGTCAGACTGCCCGGAAATCCCTGTCTTGGGAAGCAACAGTGTCACCCGCGCGGGCATTTCCGGCGCGGGCGGGAGGCGTCGGGCGCCTACATCAGTTCGTCTTCCTCGTCGGTGACGTCGATGCCGAGTGCCTCGAGACCGGCTTCGAGATGGTCGGAGAGATGCGGCGTGCCAAGCAGGTAGTCGGCGCAGGGGGTGGTGGCCTCGGCGCGGGCGGTGGCGATGGCCTCGGCAAGGTCCTCGGCCTCGAAGACCTCGCGTCCGATCCACATGACCGCCACCAGTTCGGCCTGCTGGTCCTCGCTCATCCGGTCGATGAAGGCGCGCAGTTCGGGTTCGGCCCGGTCGAGTTCGCGGGCCATCAGCGCCACCTGGGCAACGGCGCGGGGGGAGAGTTCCTTCATGGTCGGTTTCCTTCCGAAGCGATCTGTTCGCGGCCTGTCTGACAGAAGTTGGGGACGCGCGGCCTTGATCTCAAGCAAACAGACGGAAATAGAGCGCGTCGGGCAGCAGCGCGCCGAGGCGGAAGATCCAGGAGAAGGGGCGCGGAAAGCTGGTGGCGAAGCGGCGCGTGCGCATGTGGCGGAAGACGGCGCGGGCGGCGGCCTCGGGTTCCATCAGGAAGGGCATGTTGAAGTCGTTCTTGGCGGTCAGCCGGGTGCGGATGAAGCCGGGGTTGGCCAGCTGCACCGCGATGCCCGTGTCCTTGAGATCGGCGTGCAGCGATTCCGCCAGTGACATCGTCCCGGCCTTGGCCGCGCCATAGCCTATGGCGCCGGGCAGGCCGCGGAAACCGGCAAGCGAGCCGATGACGACGATATGGCCGCGGTCGAGGGCGACCATCTCGGGCACCACCGCACCAAGCATCCGCACGAGGCCGGTGAAGTTCACATCGGCCATGGCCTCGGCCTGTTCGGCGTTCCACTCCTGCGCGCGCATGGGCCAGTAGAGACCGGCGAGGTAGACCATCCCGTCGACAGGCCCGGCCCGCGCCGCTGCTGAGGCGATGCTGTCGCGGTCGGCGACGTCGAGCGGGAGGATATCGGCCGGGCCCGGCAGGGTGGCAGCCACCTCGCGCAGGCGGTCGCCGGAGCGGGCGGAGAGGATGAGATGCGCTCCGGCCCGGGCCAGTTCGGCGGCGAGCGCGGCGCCCAGCCCTTCGCTTGCGCCGATCAGCCAGTAGCGCTTGCCGGCAAAGTCGCGCATCAGGCTGGCACCCTCGGGCGCATGGTGGCGATCAGCTCGGCCACCCGGATGCCGAACTTGCGGAACTCCGAGCGGTTCACGATGTGACCGTTGGGGGCGAGATACATCCAGTCGTTGACGCTGACGACATGGCCGCCCGCGTCCTTCGGCAGGCGCAGGCGATAGGCAAGCTGCACCGCCGGGCCGCTGACCGTGCCGCGCCCGGTGCCGACGACATCGGGGGCGGTGGCCTCGAAGCGGTTGCCGTTGCCCAGTGTCAGCTGCCATTCGCGGCGCTGCTCGGCGCCGCTGTCAAAGCGGAAATGCTCGCGCATGGTGCCGTGGTTGCCGTCCCAGCGGGCGAGGAAATCGCCGGTGAAACGCGAGGTGACGCGGCCGGTCGGGCCGAAGATCGCGCCTTCGCAGTCGATCTCGCCGTTCAGGTGGCGGCGCAGGTCGAACTGCGGCTGGCTGGCGGCATAGTCCTCGGGGCGCTGGGCGGCGAAGCCGGTCAGGCGGCTGCGCGCCTGGGCCAGGGCAAGGACGGTTGCACCGCCAAGCAGGAAGGAGGTCAGGCTGTCCATCGGTCAGTCCTCGTCCGGGTTGGTGGCCGCCAGCAGCGCGATGGCGGCGAGTTTCAGCAGGCAGGGCAGCCCGGCATAGAGCAGCCCCAGGAGCGCCAGCGCCTCGGGCGGGTTCCCCGCGCCGGGGCGGAAGCCGGCGGCTTCGAGCGGCGGCAGAACGGCGACGGCGGCGAAGGCGAGCGTCAGCTTCGACATGAAGGTCCAGAGGCCGAAGCCTTCGGCGGCGGCGGGAGAGACCCGCGCCATGCGCCGCGCGAAGAGCGCGGGCAACAGCGTCAGGTCGGCGCCGGTGGCCGCGCCGGAGGCCAGGCAGACCAGCGCGAAGGGCAGGGCATCGCCGGGGCCGAGCGCCAGCGCGCCGCCGAAGGAGAGCACGGCGAGGACCATCGCGGCGAGCAGCACGCGCTTGGCGCCGTGGCGCTCGGCCAGCCAGCTCCAGAGCGGCGCGGCGGCGGCGGCGGAGAGGAAGAACAGCAGCAGCAGCGGGCCTTCGAGGCCGGGGGCCTGCAGGCGGCTTTCGACGAAGAACAGGAAGAGGATCGAGCTCACCGCCACCGGGGCGGCGTTGAGGAAGGCGATCAGCAGCAGCCGGCGCGCGGGCCGGTCGGCGAGGATCGGACGCAGCCCGCCGGAGACGGGCAGGCGTGAGGTGTCCCATTCCACGCGCATCGCCAGCGTCGCGGCCAGCGCCAGCAGCGCGAAGGCGGCGGCATAGCCGGCCAGCGGCACCGCAAGGGCTGCGGCGCAGACGCCGAGCAGCGCGCCGGTCTCGCGCCAGCGGGCAAGGCGCAGGTGGCCATGCGGGCCAAGCTCCTGCGCGGTGGCGACGCCCTGGGCATAGAAGCAGATGGTCAGGAAGCTGTAGCCCGAGAAGACCGCCGTCAGCGTCAGCGCGAGCCACAGCAGCGGCGCGATGGGCGGGGCGACGGCAAGCAGGCCGACCATGCCGGCGGCCATCACCGCCACGGCCAGTCCCACGGCACCGGCGCGGTGGTGGCGCAGGCGTTCGGCCAGCCGCCCGAGCAGCGGGTCCTGCACCACGTCCAGCAGGCGCAGCACGAAGAGCGTGCTGCCAAGCGCGGCGAGGCTGAGGCCGTAGTTGTCGGCATAGAACTTCGGCGCGTGCAGGTAGACCGGCAGCCCGGCCGCCGCCAGCAGCCCGGCGAACAGGCCATAGGCCGGCAGGCGGGGTCGGGTCATCGGCATGTCAATCGTGCTCACCGGCTGACCTCCTGCGCCGGTGGCTCGGGGCGGTGCCGGAAGCGCGCGCCCTTCCACCAGAGCTTGAGCGCCTGCCAGTGGATCAGCGCCAACACCCGGCGCGAGCCGAAGGGGCGGCGCAGCAGCATCGACAGGATCGAGCGGTTGGTGAGCGGCGCACGCGGACCGGTCAGGGTGGCGACCAGCCCGCGCGCCTCGCGGCCATAGTCGATGCGGATGCCGATGCGGTCGGGGCGGATGTCGAACTGGAAACGGTAGCTGCCCGCCACCGGCTGGAACGGGGAGACGTGGAAGATCTTCTGCGACTCCAGCCGGTCCTCGGCGGCGATGGGCGAGAGATCGGGCTTGTGACACAGATAGGAATGCCGGTCGCCATAGGTGTTGGTCACCTCGGCGATCACCGCGATAAGCGCGCCCTCTGCGTCCTCGCAGAGCCAGAAGCTGACCGGGTTGAACACATGGCCCAGCACGCGCGGCTGCGCCAGAAGGCGCAGGCGGGCGATGCCGCTCACCTGATAGCGCGACAGAACCTCGCGCGCCCAGGCCGCGCCGCGCCCCTGGCCCGGCGGGCCGCCGTGGTCGGCATCGTGCAGCGCCGTCACCCCGCGCCGGTTGCGGGCGAAGAGGCGGGGGGCCTGCGGCGCGGTCTCGGGGTCGAGCAGCACGTAGTCGATGGCATAGCGAAAGGCATTCGTCACCGCGCCCATGCGGGCGTGGAAGGTATGGCCGGCGATGTGCTCGACCCTGTTCATTCGGCGGCGAGCCTCGCGGCGGCGGCCTGGGCCATGGCCTCGACCACGTCGATGGCGCTGGAGAGGCCGTCCTCGTGGAACCCGTTCTTCACCCAGGCGCCGCAGAACCAGGTCGCATTGGCGCCGTTGACCAGGCGCAGCCGCTCCTGCGCGGCCAGCGCGGCGGCGTCGTAGACCGGGTGGCGGAAGGTGGTGGTGTCGTAGACCAGTTCCTCGCGGATCGGACGGCGGGTGTTCAGGGTCACGAAATGCGGGTCGTCCTGCGGGATCGGCTGCAGCGAGTTCATCCAGTAGGTGAGGTCGATGCGGTCCGAGGGCACGCGGGCGTCCTCGCAATAGTTCCAGCTGGCCCAGACCTTGCGGCGCTTCGGCATGATGGCGGTATCGGCGTGCAGCACCGCCTCGTTCGGCTGGTAGCGCACCGCGCCGAGGATCGCGGCCTCGTCGTGGCTGGGGTCGGCCAGCATCCGCAGGCTGTCGTCGGAATGGGTGGCGAAGACCACCTCGTCGAACAGCTCCCACTCGCTGCCGGCGCTGCGGATCTCGACGCCAAGCGGGCCGCGGCGTACCGCCTCGATCGGGGTGGCAAGGCGCAGCTCGGCGCCCTTGCGGCGCATCGCGGCCTCGAGGCGCGAGACGTATTCGACCGAGCCACCCTTGACCGTGTACCACTGGTGCTGGCCGGTATGGCTCAGCAGGGCGTGGTTCTCGAAGAAGCGGACCATCGCCCAGGCGGGGAAGTCGAGGATGCGGCCCTTGGGCGTCGACCAGATCGCGCCCGAGAAGGGCTGGAGGTAGTAGTCGCGGAACCAGGGGCCGAGCTTCAGCCGCTCGATCAGGTCGCCGATGGTCAGGCTGCGGTCCTGCGAGACCTCGAGCGCGCGGGCGTTGAAGCGCAGGATGTCGCGCAGCATCCGCTGGAAGGCGGGGCGCAGCAGGTTGCTGCGCTGGGCGAACAGCGCATCGAAGCTGTGCAGCGCGTATTCCATGCGCCCGCCGTCGATCGACACGCCGAAGCTCATGTTGCTTTCGGTAACCGGCACGCCGAGCCGCTCGAACAGCGCGGTGAGGTTGGGATAGTTCGCGCGGTTGAAGACGATGAAGCCGGTGTCGACCGGCTGGTCGCCGTTCCGGCCGGCCATCACCGTGCGGGCGTGACCGCCGAGGCGGGGCGCGGCCTCGAACAGCGTCACCGCGTGGGTGTCGGCCAGCAGATTGGCGGCGCCCATGCCGGAAATGCCACCGCCGATCACGGCTATCTTCCTCGGCGCGCCTGCGGCGGTTTCAAACGGCATGTGGTCCCTCGTCTCTGTTCCGGTTGTGCAGTGGGTTACGCAGCAGCGCGGCAACCGGATGCAAAAGAATTTCTCCGGGCCGAGTGATCCGTACCGGCCGGGGCGGCGTAGACCGGACATGCTGATCGCGTTAGAACCCATCGACGAAACGCCTGCCCCGCTTCTGGCAACCGGAAGCGCGGGGCGGGCCATGAAGAAGGCGGGTCGCAGGACGTTGGGCAAGGAAGAAGCCACACCGGATGCCGGGGAATGGGTCCGGCTGATGCTGCGGATCCGCGACGAGAGGGACCGGGCGGCCTTTGCCGCGCTGTTCCGGCACTTCGCGCCGCGGGTGAAGGGGTTCCTGATGAAGTCGGGGGCCGATGCGGCCTTGGCCGAGGAATGCGCGCAGGACGTGATGACCACGCTCTGGAACAAGGCGCATCTGTTCGACCCCTCGCGCGCCTCGGTGGCGACCTGGATCTTCACCATCGCGCGCAACCGGCGGATCGACCTGCTGCGCCGCGACCGCCGGCCCGAGCCCGAAGACCTGCCCTGGGGGCCCGAGGCGGAACCCGACCAGGAAGACGCCCTGGCGCTGCAGCAGGAAAGCGAACGGCTGCGCGCGGCGCTGAAGGCACTGCCGGAGGCGCAGCGGGAGCTGATCGAGCGGGCCTACTGGGGCGATGTCAGCCACAGCGAGATTGCCGCCGAGACCGGGCTGCCGCTCGGAACGATCAAATCGAGGATACGCCTGGCGCTGGATCGCCTGCGTCACGCAATGAAGTGATGACGAGCATGGAAGAGACGATACATCATCATATCGGGGACGACCTGCTGATGGGCTATTCGGCGGGAACCCTGCCGGAAGCCTTCTCGCTGATGGTCGCGGCGCATCTGTCGCTCTGCGATACCTGCCGGGCGGCGGTGGCTGCCTATGACGCGGTCGGCGGCGCGCTGATCGAGGACGACGGCGTCGAGATGACCGAGGGCAGCATCGAGCACGCGCTGGCGCGGATCGAGCTGGCTTCTGCGCCCGAGCCTGTGCCCGAGCGCAAGCGCTGCGCGGTGCTGCCGGCGCCGCTGGCCGATTACGTCGGCGGCGACCTCGCGTCGGTGAAGTGGCGCCCGGTCGGCATGGGGGTGCGGCAGGCGATCCTGCCGACCTCGGGCAAGGCCACGGCGCGGCTGCTCTACATCCCCGCCGGGGCCTCGGTGCCCGACCACGGCCATGGCGGGCGCGAGCTGACCATGGTGCTGCAGGGCGCCTTTTCGGACGAGATCGCGAGCTTTGCGCGTGGCGATGTCGAGACGGCGGACGAGAGCATCGTGCACACGCCGATCGCCGATGTCGGAGCCGATTGCATCTGCCTCGCGGTGACCGACGCGCCGCTGCGCTTCCGCAGCCTGATCCCGCGCCTGATCCAGCCGTTCCTGAAGATCTGATCGGGGTGCCCCCCTCACCGCCAACCCCTCTCCCCCGCGGGGAGAGGGGAGGTTGCGCTGCTCGGACGTCTTTTCGTGGGGTTCTGGCCAAGGGCGCTTACCTGCCGCACGAAGGGGCGGTTCTGTACATGAAGTCGGGTTGCTGCGTCTGATCCAGCCGGTCATGAAGGTCTGATCGGGGTCCCCCCCCCCCTCACCCCCGACCCCTCTCCCCCAAGGGGAGAGGGGAGGGTGCGGAGTTCGGGCGTCTTTTCGCGGGGCTCCGGTCAAGGGCGCTTCGCTGCCGCTCGAAGGGGCGGTGCGGGACATGATGCCGCGTTACCGCCTCTGATCCAGCCGGTCATGAAGGTCTGATCGGGGTGCCCCCCTCACCCCCACCCGCTCCCCCGAGGTGAGAAGGGAGGGCGCAGACCTCGGGCGTCTTTTCGCGGGGCTCCGGTCAAGGGCGCTTCCTTCCCCCCTTGAGGGGGAGGGAGAGGGTAGGGGGCTCTGCATGAGAAGCAGCACGACAGTACCTGATCTAGCTGTTCATGAAGGTCTGATCGGGGTCCCCCCTCACCCCCAACCCCTCTCCCCCGAGGGGAGAGGGGAGGGCGCAGACATCAAGCGTCTTTTCACGAGGCTCCGGCCAAGGGGCGCTTCTCTCTCCCCCTCGAAAGCAAGCTGCGCGACCCGTAACCCCGCTACCGCTCGCCCTGGCCCAGCGAGACGATGTTGTCCGCCTCGGGCGCGAGTTCGTCGAAATCGAAGCTGTCGAGCTTGGCCGCGCGCTTGCCGGCGCGGTCGGCGGCGGTGGTGATCTGGTCGAGATCGCCGCGCGCCTGGGTGAAATGGGTGTTCAGCCGGTCGACCCGCTCCACCACCAGTTCGACGTCGCGGTGCAGCTGGCGCAGCGTGGTGCGGATCGCCCCCGCCTGTTCGCGCATCCTGGCGTCCTTGAGTATCGCCCGCATGGTGTTCAGCGTCGCCATGCAGGTGGTGGGCGAGACGATCCAGACCCGCGCGGCAAAACCCTCGCGCACCAGTTCGGGAAAGTTGGCGTGCAGCTCGGCATAGACCGCTTCCGAGGGCAGGAACATCAGCGCGCCGTCGGCGGTCTCGCCCTCGATGATGTACCGCTCGGAAATCGCGCGGATATGCGCGCGCACCGAGGCGCGGAGCAGGCCCTGCGCCTCTTTCACCTCGGCCGGCGCGGCGGCGCGGCGCAGGGCCTCGTAGGCTTCGAGTGGAAACTTCGAGTCGATGGCGATGGGGCCGGGCGGGTTCGGCAGGTGGATCAGGCAATCGGCCCGCCGCCCGTTCGAGAGCGTCGCCTGCAAGGCATAGCTGTCGCGCGGCAGCGCCTTGGAGACGATATCGTTCAGCTGGATCTCGCCAAAGGCGCCACGGGTCTGCTTGTTCGACAGGATGTCCTGCAGCGACAGCACGTCGCCCGAAAGCTTTTCGATATTGCCCTGCGCCTTGTCGATGGTGGCCAGCCGTTCCTGCAGCTGGGTCAGCGAGGCGGTGGTGGCCTTGGAACTGCCGTGCAGCGTCTCGTTCATCCGCTCCTGCATCTCGGACAGCATGGTCGCCGATTTCAGCGCGTTCTCGGCCAGCCGGTCGGACATCTGCTGCTGAACCGAGGCAAGCCGGCGCTCCATCGTCTGGATCATCGCGGCCTGGGCGTTGGCCTGGGTGTCCGACACCGTCTGCAAGCCGCCGCGCAGCTGTTCCTGGCCGAGGCCCAGCTGTTGCGCATGGGCGGCCAGCGCGGCCATCTGCCGGGCCAGTGGCTCGGCGGCGCGGGCGGAACGGCCCGCCGCGCGGATGGCGAGGATCAGCAGGAGGAGCAGCAGGAGGGCGAAGGCCGCGCCTGCCAGCGCGGCGATCACGGCGGGATCGTCCAGCGCGTAGTCCTGACCAAGAACGCGGATCATGTCCGGCCGAACAGCCGTTCGATGTCGGACAGCTTCAGCTCGACATAGGTGGGCCGGCCGTGGTTGCACTGGCCGGAATGGGGCGTCGCCTCCATCTCGCGCAGCAGGGCGTTCATCTCTTCCGCGCGCATCCGGCGGCCCGAGCGGATCGAGCCGTGGCAGGCGACGCGGGAGAGGATCGCCTCGATCCGGGCCTGCACCATCTGGCTCGAGCCCATGTCGTCGAGCTCGTCGAGGATGTCGCGGATCATCGCGCTGGCGTCCACCTCGCCCAGTATCGCCGGTGTCTCGCGCACCGCCACCGCGCCGCCGCCGAAGGGTTCGACCGTCAGGCCGAGGCGGGCGAGGTCGTCGGCGACCTCCATCAGCCGGGCGCAGTCGGCGGGCGAGAGGTCGACGATCTCGGGGATCAGCAGGGCCTGGGCGGCAACGCCGTTCTCGGCCATCTGGCGTTTCAGCTTCTCGTAGACCAGGCGTTCGTGCGCGGCGTGCTGGTCGACGATCACCATGCCGGTGGCGGTCTGGGCGATGATGTAATTCTCGTGCACCTGCCCGCGGGCCGCGCCCAGCGGCAGCGCTTCCGCCGCCGGTTCCGGCTCGGGCGCGGGCTCGACCGTGCGGGCCGACCAGTCGCGGGCGATCTCGGCAAAGCCGGGGGCCGGGGCGGGCGCGGGGGCCTGCGCGGCATAGGAGGCCAGCCGCGCGCCCATCGAGGGGCGGTCCATCTGGTAGACGCGGGCCATTGGCGTCTCGGGGCGGATCGCGCCCAGCACGCCGGCGGCCACGGTCGAGGAGGCGCGGTGCCCGCCCTCGGCCAGTGCGTGGCGCAGGGCCGAGACGATCAGCCCGCGCGCCAGGCCGGGGTCGCGGAAGCGCACCTCGGATTTCGCCGGGTGGACGTTGACGTCGACCAGTTCGGGGTCGCAGTCGATGAACAGCGCCGCCGCGGGGTGACGGTCGCGCGCCAGAACGTCGGCATAGGCGGCGCGCAGCGCGCCGTGCAGCATCTTGTCCTTCACCGGGCGGGTGTTGACGAAGAGGAACTGCGCCACCGCCGCGCCGCGCGAATAGGTCGGCAGGGCGGCGAGGCCGAACAGCCGCAGCCCCTCGCGGCTGGCGTCGATGCGGATGGCGTTCTCGGTGAACTCACGCCCGAGGATGGTCGAAAGCCGGCCCGAGAGCGCGTCGAAGAGGTCGCCGGTCTCGGCATCGGCGCGAAAGATCTCGCGGCCCTCGCCCTCGCCCGAGACGTCGCGCAGGCTGAAGGCGATGGCGGGCTCGGCCATGGCCAGGCGTTTGACCACATCGGTGATCGCCTGCATCTCGGAGCGGTCGCTGCGCAGGAACTTGAGCCGGGCCGGGGTGGCGTAGAACAGGTCGCGCAGCTCGGCCACGGTGCCGGCGCGCAGGGCGGCGGGGCGCACCGGGTCCATCCGGCCGCCGGCGACGCGGATGGCGGCGGCGGTCTCGCCCGGCACCCGGCTGGTCAGCGTCAGCCGTCCGACCGCGCCCAGCGAGGGCAGCGCCTCGCCCCGAAAGCCGAAGGTGTGGATGTTGAGCAGGTCCGAGCCGTCGATCTTCGAGGTGGCATGGCGGGCCAGCGCCAGCGGCAGGTCTTCGGCGGTAATGCCGCAGCCGTCGTCGCTGACCCGGATCAGGGTCTTGCCGCCGTCGGCGACCTCGACGGTGATGCGGGTGGCCCCGGCGTCGATGGCGTTCTCGACCAGCTCCTTGACCGCCGAGGCGGGGCGTTCCACCACCTCGCCCGCCGCGATGCGGTTGATCGCGGAATCGTCCAGTTGCCGGATGACAGGGCGGAATTCGCCGATATTGGGGTTTGTGCGGGCCATGCCCCCAGACCTAGCATGAACAGACGCGATTCCGCCAGCCCGGAGATGGACGCTTGACTTGACCGGCGGCGCGGCGGAAAGGATCCGCCTGTTGCGCAGAAAGGCCCGTTCCCTTGCCCGAGTCCCCCTACGAGGCCCCCGGTTTCTATGACGAAGCGATTGCCGCCGGACGGCACCGCGAGATCGTCGGCGGCCGCTGGGACGAGACCGGGCGGGTGCAGATGGCGGCGCTGCTGGAGGCGGGGCTGCAGCCGCATCACGTGCTGCTCGACATCGGCGCGGGGTCGCTGCGGCTGGGCTGCAAGGCGGTGCCCTACCTGGAGCCGGGGCATTACTGGGCGACCGACGCCTCGCGCGAGATCATGCTGGCGGGGCATCGGGCGGAACTGGACGACCCGGCGCGGCTCGATCCCTTGCACTTGGTGCAGGATACCGATTTCGCCTTTCCGGGCGTGACGGAGGACATCACCCATGCCATCGCCTTCGCGGTCTTCCCGCATCTGCGGCTGGCGCGGCTGGGGCAGGCGCTGGAGCATCTCAAGCGGTTTCCAAGGCTGGAGTGCTTCCTCTTCACCGTCTTCCTCGCGCCCTCGGCCGAGGCCGCCGCCGGGCCGGTGCGCCAGCCCGACGGGGTTGTCACCCACGCGGGGCGCGCGCCCTACCACGTTCTGGAAAGCGAGGTGGTGGAACTGGCCAAGTCACATGGCTGGCACCTCGCGCGGCAGGAACGGATGCTGCCGCGCGGTCAGGTGCTGTTCATCGCAACCCGCGCCTAGGGTTCTTCCCGCGCGACCTCGACCAGCGCGGTATGGGCGCTGCACCCCTGCCCGAGGCGCGAGGTGCCTACATCCATGGTCAGCACGTTCGGGTTGCCGTGCGGGTCGATGTTGCCGCCGGGATCGCCGAACCAGGCGCCGGTCGGCAGGGCGACAACGCCCTCGCGGATGTCCTCACTCACCACGGCCCGCGCCCGCGCCGCGCCGCGCGCGTTGAAGACGCGCAGCAGGTCGCCGGTGGCGATGCCCCGCGTGGCGGCGTCCCTGGGGTGGATCACCAGCTTCTCGGGCCGCGCGCCCTCGACGTCGGCCAGCGCCGCCTCGAGCTGGCTGTGCAGCTTGTCCGAGGGCTGGGGCGAGACCATGTGCAGCGGCGCGGCGGCGGTGGCCGTCCCAAGCCATTCCTGCGGCGCCAGCCAGACGGGGTGGCCGGGGCAATCGTCATAGCCGAAGCCCGCGATGCGCTCCGAGAAGATCTCGATGCGGCCCGAGGGCGTGCCCAGCGGCGCGGACTCGGGGTCGTCGCGGAACGGGCGGAACAGCGAGCGGCGGCTGTCGTCGGCGGCGATCGGCAGCTTGAGCCAGTTCTGTTCCTTCAGCCCCTCGTAGTCGGGCAGATCGATGCCCTGCTCGGCGGCATTGCTGCGGTATTCGGCGTAGAGCCGCGGCAGCCAGTCGTCGACCGTGCGGCCCTCGGTATAGGTCTCGCCGATGCCCATGCGCTCGGCCAGCCCGGCGAAGATCGCATAGTCGTCGCGCGCCTCGCCCACCGGCGGGATCAGGCGCGGCATGTGGAACAGGTAGTCGTCCAGCGGCGAGCGGCCGATATCCTCGCGCTCATAGGGCGTGGTGGCCGGGAAGACGATATCGGCGCGCTTGGCGGTCGGGGTCCACCAGGGCTCGTTGACGATGATCGTCTCGGGCTTGGCCCAGGCCTCGTGCAGGCGGTTCAGGTCCTGGTGGTGGTGGAAGGGATTGCCGCCGGCCCAGTAGATCAGGCGGATGTCGGGGTAGGGGCCGCGCCTTCCGTTGAAGTCATAGGGCTGACCGGGGTTGCGCAGCATGTCGCCGATGCGGGCGACGGGGATCACCGTCTTCACCGGGTTCGACAGCTGCGAGAAGGTCATGCCGCGCATGCCGCGGAACGACTTGCCGATGCCGCCGATGGCGCCATAGCCAAAGCCGACGCCGCCGCCGGGCAGGCCGATCTGGCCCAGCATCGCGGCCAGCACCGAGGCCATCCAGTAGGGCTGTTCGCCATGCTCGCCCCGCTGGAGCGACCAGGCCACGGTGATGAGCGTGCGGGTCGAGGCCATGCGACGCGCCAGGGCGCGGATCGTCTCGGCCTCCACCCCGCAGAGCGGCGCGGCCCAGTCGGGCGACTTCGGCGTGCCGTCCCGCTCGCCCAGCAGGTAGGGGCGGAAGCGTTCGTAACCTACGGTGCAGCGGTCGAGGAAGGCACGGTCGGTCAGCCCCTCGGTCTCCAGCACATGTGCCAGCGCCAGCATCAGCGCTGTATCCGAGGCCGGGCGCACCGCCAGCCAGTCGCAGCCCGGAGGCGCATCGACCCGCTGCGGCGAGACGTTGAGGCAGAAGATGCCCTTGGAATGGAAACGTTCGAACCAGGGGCCGGTGACATGCTCGCTGACGCCGCCCATGCTGACCTGGCTGTTCTTCGGGTTGATCCCGCCGAACATCACCAGCGTCTCGGTATTGTCGTGGATGGTCTGGTAGCTGTCCTGGTGCTCGTAGAGGAAGGCGAGGAATTCCTTGCCGAAGACATGCGGCATGATGGCCTGGGCGCAGCCGGTGGAATAGCTGCCGAAGGAGGCGACATAGCCGCCTGCGGCGTTCAGGAAGCGGTGCACCTGGCTTTGCGCGTGGTGAAAGCGGCCCGCGCTGGACCAGCCGTACGAGCCGCCGAAGATCGCCTCGTTGCCGTGGGTCTTGCGGATGCGGTCGATCTCGGCCGCGGCGATGTCCAGCGCCTCGTCCCAGGGCAGTTCGACATAGTCGCCGTCGCCGCGCCCGCTGCGGTCGCGGCTGTCCAGCCAGGCGCGGCGGATCGACGGGCGGGCGATGCGCGAGCGGTGGTGCACGGCCTGCGGCAGGATCTGCGGAATCGCCGAGGGGCTGGGGTCGGGGGCGAAGGGGCGGGTGGCGACGATGGTGTCGCCCTCGACCTCCACCTCGAAGGCGCCCCAGTGGCTGGAGGTGACCTTGGTGAACCGTCCGTCTTTCATGGCATTCGTCCCTGTCCCGAGTCGGAGCGATGATGACACGGGGAGCGGGGGGCGGAAAGGGCGGGTTCAGCCGTCCTGCCGGGCGAGGGCATGCGAGAGCGGGCGCAAAGCCTCGCTCGCCTGGCGGAACAGGGCAAAGCGTTCGTCGTGATAGGCGCGGCGCAGCGGGTCGGGGTCGTAGCGGCGCGAGGCCGGCGGCTGGCAGCCGCAGGTGCGGCCCTGCGCCAGGCGGGCGGCGCCCATCAGCCCGGTCTCGTGGTTCTTGGGCACCAGCACCGGGCGGTTCAGCACGTCGGCCTTCAACTGGCAGAGCGCGGGTGTGGTGGCCAGCCCGCCCGAGAAGCAGACATGGCTGACCGGCGTGCCGATGGCCGTCTCGGCGCGGTCGAGGATGTCGCGTGAGAGGTAGTTCATCCCCTCGGCCACCGCGCGCAGGAAGTCGGGACCGTCATGCGCCGAACCGAGGCCCAGGAAGGCGCCGCGCAGCTCGGCGTCCCAGAACGGTGTGCGCTCGCCGTCGAGGTAGGGCAGGAACAGCGGCACCGGGCGGCGCGTGCCAAGCGCCGAGGCCAGCGCGGTATGCCGGGCAGCGCGCGGGAAGAAACGGTCGAGCGCCCAGTTCAGCCGGGTGGCGGCGCCTTGGCTCGGCCCGCCGAGCTGCCAGATGTTGGGGCCCCAGTCGACGGTCAGCAGCCCCACGGCGCTGTGCCGGGTCGAGGCGATCACGCCCGAGACGTCGCTGGTGCCCGAGATCGAATAGGCCACCCCCGGCGTCAGCGCGCCCGAGCCGAGGACGCAGGCCCAGGTGTCGATCGACCCGTTGTAGACCGGCACGCCCGCCAGCCGCGTCAGCGGCGCGGGCAGGTCGGGCAGCACGCGGCCGACCTCGGCAAAGGGCGAGAGCGTCAGCGGCAGGATATCGGCGTCTATGTCCAACTGGCCGAGGATCCCCTCGTTGGCCGCCAGGATGCGGGTCATCGGCGTCTGCGAGATGCTGTCCGAGGCGGCCTCGCCGGTCAGCATCAGCGTGAGATAGTCCTTCGGCTCCAGCACGCGGCGCAGGCGCGCCCAGGTCTCGGGTTCATGCGCGCGCACCCAGAGCAGGCGGGCCAGCGGGTCATAGGGGCCAAGCCCGGCGATCAGCGGTTGCAGCGCGGGGTCTTCGCGCAGTTCGTCCAGAAGTGCGGCGGCGCGCGAGTCCTGGAAGGTGATGGCCGGGCGCAGCACGGCGTTATCGGCATCCAGGAACACCTGGCTGCGGGTGAAACCGCAGCCCGCGATGGCGGTGACCTTCGTCAGGTCGGCCCCCTGCGAGATCAGGTCGGCGCAGCCGGCGCGGATGGCGGCCCACCAGTCGGCGGGGTCGGTTTCGAAGCTGGCCCGGCCGTCGCTCGAAATCTTCAGCGGCTTGCGCACCGAGGCCAGGAAGTCGCCCGCGTCATCGACAATGGCCAGCCGCAGGCTGCTGCCGCCGAGATCGTAGGCGAGTACGTGCGACATGAATGGCTGGCCCTTGCTGCTTTGGTCGGTCAGGGAATAGGGCATGACCGCGCGCGGGGCAATTCGGGTCAGTGAACCCGGTTGACCTCGCCGCTCAGGATGTAATGCGCCAGGTTGTCGGCGGTCAGGTCGCCGCCGTCGAGGGTGATCTGGTTCTCGCCCGTGCGCAGGATGGTCACGCGGTCGGCCAATGCGGCCACGTCCTTCATCGCGTGGCTGATCAGGATCACCGTCTTGCCGGCCCGTTTCAGCGAGCGGACCAGTTGCAGCACCTGCTCGGTCTCGCGCACGCCAAGCGCGGCGGTAGGTTCATCCAGGATCACCACATTGGCGTTCCAGCGCAGCGCGCGGCAGATCGCCACCGCCTGCCGCTGCCCGCCCGAAAGCGCGTTCACCTTGGCGTTCATGTCGGTGATGGAGTCGTTGAGCTGGCCCATGTAGCCCAGCGATTCACGCCGCATCCGCGCCTTGTCGAGCAGGCGCAGGCCGAGGACGCTGCGCGTCAGCTCGGCGCCCATGAAGATGTTCTGGTAGATCGCCATGTCGGGCGCGACGGCGAGATCCTGGTGGATCGTCGCCAGCCCGGCCTTGAGCGCGGCGGTGGGCGAGTCGAACCGCCGCGCCGCGCCGTCGACCAGCAGCTCGCCCTGGTCGGGCTGTTCCACCCCGGCCAGGATCTTGATCAGGGTCGACTTGCCTGCGCCGTTGTCGCCGCAGACCGCGTGGATCTCGCCCTCGGCCACATCCAGGCTGACACCGCGCAGGGCTTCGACCGCGCCGTAGTTCTTGTAGATGTTTCTGGCCGAGATCTTGGTCATTCGGGTCTCGCGGGTAGGGCGGTGCAGGCCGCCGTTTACTTCAGGAACTGGTCGACGTTGGTCTTGTCCACCAGCGTCGCCGGGATGAACAGGTAGGGGCCGGGGACGAGATCGGCCTTGTCCTTACCGTCGACGGCGATCTGCTTCATCATGTCGACGGACTTGGCCGCCATGTCCTCGAAGGGGATCGCCACGGTGGCGGTCATCATCGACTCCGGGTCCTTGATGCGGGCAAAGACTTCCTGCCCGCCGTCGATCGACACCAGCGAGACGTCGCCCTTCTTCAGGCCCGACTCGCGCAGGATGTCGTCGATGATCAGCGCCTGGCCGTCGAACGAGGCCCAGATGCCCTGGAAGTTGCCGGCGTTCTGCAGGATCAGCGCGCTCATGCCGTTGCGCACGTCATCCTGCCAGGACTTGGTGCGCGCCATCGAGTGTTCGCCCAGCACCTTGACCTGCGGGTTCTCCTTCAGCACCACGTCCGTCACCTCGCCGCGGATGCGCGCGCCGGTGTTCGACTCGAACTTCTGCAGCAGCACGTTGCCCTCGAAGTTCATGCTGCCGAGCAGGTAGACCGCGGCCTCCGAGGCCATGACGTATTCGTTCGGCGTCACGTCGAAGAGCGTGTGCGGGCTGGCGCCCGACGAGATGGTGATGACCGGGATTCCGGCCTCCTTGGCGGCGAGGAACTGCGCGTCGAACTGCACCGGCTTGGACATGCAGAGGATCATGCCGTCGACGCCCTTCTGGATCAGGTTGTCGAGCTGCGAGGCATGGGTTTCCAGCGCGCCGTTCGAGTTCAGCACCTGCGTGGTCCAGCCCAGCTTCTCGGCCTCGGCGCCGACGGTATTGGCGCAGCGGGCCTGGGTCTCGGCCGACATCTGGAAGGCCACGACGCCCAGTTCAAAGGCGCCCGCCTGTCCGGCGGCGAGGGCACCGGCAAGGCCGGCCGCGGCGATCAGAGCATTGAATTTCTTCATTTCACGTCTCCCTGTTGTCGTTACAGAGCGAATGCCGCTCTCTTCAAGACAGACGCCGATACGGCGACCGATGCGATGATGATGATGCCGAGCATGATGTCCTGGATGTAATACTGCGCGCCGAGCAGCACGAGACCGTTGGACAGCATGACGATGATGAGCGCCCCGACGAACGAGCCGAGGATATTGGCCTTGGCCGGGGTGAACATGGTCATTCCCAGCAGCGTTGCGGCGATGCCGTTCAGCATGAAGTCGCCCGCCATCTGCGGCGCGGCCGAGGAGAGGTTGGCGACCAGGAACACGGCGGTGAGGCCGGCGGCGAGGCCCGAGAGGGTCAGCGCCAGCACCTTGCAGCCGCGCGTGTTGATGCCCGAGCGGCGCGCCGCCTCCTCGTTCTCGCCGGTGGCCTGGATATGCACCCCGGTGCGGGTCTGCGTCGACAGCACCAGCGCGACCGCGAAGATCGCCAGGGTGAACAGGATGATGACCGGCACCGGGCCGATCTTGCCGCGACCGAGGTAGAGGAAATCCGGGTCCCAGCGCCCGACGAAGGCGACGCCGCCGGTGATCATGAAGGCGAGCCCGTTGGCGACCGATGCGGTGCCCAGTGTCGAGATCAGCGAGGGCACCTTCAGCACGGTCACCAGGAAGCCGTTCAGCAGGCCGGCGGCGATGCCGGTCGCGAGCCCCGCGACGATGGCCAGCGGCCAGGCCACCTCGGTCGAGATCAGGAAGCCGATCACCACCGCCGAGAGGCTGCAGACGTTGGCAAAGGAGAGGTCGAGCTCGGAGGAGATCAGCGCGAAGGTGAAGCCGAAGGCGAGGATCGACAGGAAGCTGACCTGCTTCAGCACGTTCAGCAGGTTCGCGGTCGAGGCGAAGTTCGGCGCGAAGGCGATCAGGAACAGGAACAGCACGATCCCGGCGAGGAAGGTTCCGTAGGTTTCGACGATCTTCTTCAGGGTCATGACGTCTGTTCCGGCTTGGGCGTCAACCGAGGCATTCGGGTGGGCAACTCTTGGTCCAGAAGGGGGCGGTCGGGCGGGCGGTGTCGTGGTCGCGGTAGCCCGGCGGGGCCGGGTTGACCTCGCCCCACCAGCCGTGGGCGCACATGCTGCGCCAGGCCATCTGGTCCTCGAGCGTGCGTTCGGGCGTGTCATGCGCCGCCTTGAGCGCGGCCCAGGCGTCGCGGACGGCCTGGTCGGTCGCATCCGAAGGAGTGGCGATATAGTCGAAGAAGGCGCCGGTGAGGGCCTCCATCTCGGCGGCAATCTCGGGCCATTCGTCACGCTTGAGGTGCCAGGCGCCCAGCCAGTCGGCCACCACGGCCTCGATCGCGCCGGCGCGGCCCAGATCGGCGAAGCGGGCGGTGGTCAGCAGCATGTGGCGCGTCAGCTCGGCCGCCGCATGGTCGCGTCGCGCCGCCTCGGCGGCGGCTTTCATCGCCGCGATGGAGCGGTCGGCCTGGGCGTTCAGTTCGGCGAGCATATGGGTCATGGTGCCGTCTTTTCCTTGATGGCCTCGGGATTGTCGAGGGATTTTACGCAGTTAGCGATCCGCGCGAACATTGCGTCGGCGTCCAGCGTGCCGATGACATGGGCATTGGCCGGCTGGCCGCTGCGGTCCCACCAGTCAATGGTCGAGCGGCCGACGGTCGGCCCCTCGGCGGTCTCGATGTCGATGTGGCAGTCGCGCCCCTCGAAGAGCTCGGGCCAGAGCAGCCAGGCGACGGTGCAGGGGTCGTGCATCGGGTGGCCTTCACCGCCGCCGAGCGCCGCGCCGCCGGGGCGTTCCCGGCGCAGCATCGACAGGATCTGCGCCTGCACTGGGCCATCGGTATCAAAGCCGGTCAGCCGGGCGGGCGAGGCGACCGCCTGATAGGTGGCGCTCAGCGGGAAGAGCGTGATCGGGATGCCCGCGCCAAAGACGATGGCCGCCGCATGGGGATCGACGAAGAAGTTGAACTCGGCCGCTGCCGTCATGTTGCCGAGGTCGCGCGCGCCGCCCATGATGACCAGCCGCTCGATCTTCCCGGCGATCTCGGGCGCGATGCGCAGTGCCAGCGCGATATTGGTGAGCGGCCCCAGCGCGCAGATCGTGACCCGGCGCGAACTGGCGCGCAGGTGTTCAGCGAGGAAGGTCACCGCATGGACTTCGCGCGCCGCCTGTTCAGGGGCGGGCAGGGCCATCCCGGCCAGCCCGTCGGCGCCGCAGATGAACTCGGCGGTGTGCAGCGGGCGCATGATCGGCTGGGCCGCGCCGGCATAGACCGGGATATCGGGCCGGCTGGCCAGCTGGCAGATCCGCAGCGCGTTCACGGTGGTCTGCGCCACCCCGACATTGCCGGCGACGGTGGTCACGGCGGCGACTTCGAGCTGTTCGGGCACGCTCAGCGCCAGGAGAATCGCCAGCGCGTCATCCTGCCCCGGATCCGTGTCGATGATGATCCGCTTGCTCATTTCTTTCCGTCCCAGTAAGGCCCCCCGGCCTTGGCGCTTGCCCGCCGCGGCATTTTATCTTAGCAACTAAGATAACCAGTAGTTAAGGGAAAGCGCCCGGTGTCTGTCAAGCCGCAAAAGCCGACTGCACTGCCCGAATCCCGCGCCGCGCGGCTGGAGCGGCTCGACCGCACGATCCGGGCGGCCAGCGCGCAGCGCACGCTCTACTCCGGGGTGCTGGCCAGCAAGCTCGGGCTGCACCAGACTGACCTGGAATGCCTCTTCATCATCACGCTGGGCGAGAAGGTGACGCCGGGCCGGCTGGCGCAGGAGACCGGGTTGACCACCGGGGCGATCACCGGCGTCGTCGACCGGATCGAACGCGCGGGCTATATCCGCCGGGTGCGCGACACCAGCGACCGGCGGCGGCTGTTCCTCGAACCGGTGGCCGAGAAGATCGAGGAGATCCGCGCGATCAACCGGCGCGCCTATCACGCCTGGATCCGCGACCTCGCGCGCTACAGCGAAGAGGAACTCGACATCCTGCTCGACTTCGCCGACCGCAACTACGAGGCGGCGGTCAACGCGACGATCAAGCTGCGCCGCGAGAGCCGCGGCGAAGAGGAGACGCCGAAGGCCGGTTGACCCGGCTCAGTCGAGGAATTCGACAGGGCGCTCCCACTGGATCAGCACGGTGCAGCCCGGTTCGGACCAGACCCGGTGCTCGGTGCCCGCCGGGTTGAACACCAGCGCGCCGGGGCCGTAGTCGCCGAGATCGTCGCTCTGGGTGCCCGAGAGCACGAGGATCGTCTCCAACCCGGTATGGCGGTGGCGCGGCACCGAGGCGCCGGGGGCATAGCGCAGCAGCGCCACGTCGGGGCCTTCGCCCTGCCAGAGCGGGCAGATCTCGACCCCCTCGCGGAACGGCTGGAACGGCTGGTCTTCCCAATGCGCGAGGAAGGAGAGGAGGGCGGCGGGCTCAGGCATCCAGCGCCTCCAGCACGGCGGCGACCGGGGCGGCCCAGCCGACGATGCCGCCCTGGGCGGTGATCATCTCGATGGCGGCCTGCTTGAAGGCGGGGAAATAGCTTTCGGTGGCATCGGTGGCGAGCAGCCCGTCATAGCCCCGGTCGTTGGCCTCGCGCATGGTGGTCTGGACGCAGACCTCGGTGGTGACGCCGGCGAAGACCAGCTGGCGGATGCCACGGCGGTCGAGATACTCCTGCAACCCCGTCGCGTAGAAGGCGCCCTTGCCGGGCTTGTCGATGACCCATTCGCCCGAGGCGGGAGCGAGTTCGGGGATGATGTCGGCCCCCGGCGCATCGGCGATCAGGATGCGGCCCATCGGCCCCTCGTCACCGATCCTGAGCGAGGGATTGCCGCGCAGCCGCTTGGCGGGCGGGCAGTCCGAGAGGTCGGGGCGGTGGCATTCGCGGGTGTGGATCACCGGCAGGCCCGCCTCGCGGAAACCGCCGATCAGCGCGGCCACGGTGGGGATGATCGCCTGCAGCAGCGATACGTCGTTGCCCAGCGTCGCGCCGAAGCCGCCGGGCTCGACGAAATCGCGCTGCATGTCGATGACGATCAGGGCGATGCTGTCGCGCTCGAAGGGAAAGTCGAAGGGGGCCGCCTTGATCGTGGGCATCAGCCGTGTCCTGCCATGTGCTGGCCGATCTCGACGATATTCGCCGCCGCGATCGGGGTTTCAAAGCTGACCCGGCCCTCGCTCATCACGATGATGCGGTCGGCCAGTTCCATGATCTCGTCGAGGTCCTCGCTGATGAGCAGCACCGCCGTGCCCTTGTTGCGGGCCGCCATGATCCGGTCGCGCACGCTGTTCACGGCGGCGAAGTCGAGGCCGAAACAGGGGTTCGAGACGATCAGCACGTCAACATCGCCAGTCAGCTCGCGCCCGAGCACCGCGCGCTGCACGTTGCCGCCCGAGAGCGAGGCGATGCGCGCGGCGGGCGAGGATGTCTTGACCTTGAAGGTCTCGATCAGGTCCGAGGCGTTCTTGGCCATCGCCCGGCGGTCCTGCCAGAAGCTGGGCCTGCCGCCCTTGTCGGCGTCGAAGATGCGGAAGGCGAGGTTCTCGGCCACGCTCATGCGCGGGGCGCAGGCGTTGTGCAGCGGCTCCTCGGGCAGGTAGCGGATCTTGTGGCGGCGTGCCTCGGCGCGGGTGGCGCGGAAGGCGTCGCCCTTCACGGTGATCTCGCCCGCCGAGACGTGGCGCTGGCCGGTCAGGATCTCCATCAGCTCCATCTGGCCGTTGCCCGAGATGCCGGCGACACCCAGGATCTCGCCCGATTTCAGGGTAATGTTCTCGATCTCGATCGACTTCAGCCCCGAGCGGTCCTTGGCCCGAAGCGCCTTCAGCGCCAGCACCGGGTGCTGCCGGGTCGCGGCCCGGCGGCGCTCGCTTGTCTCGGGCGCCTTGCCCATCATCGTCTCGCTCATCTCCTCGACGCTGATCTCGCCGACCTTGCCGCCGCCGACGCGCCTGCCGCGCCGCAGGATGGTCACGGCATCGGCGAAGGCGGTCACCTCGCGGAACTTGTGCGAGATCATCAGCACGGTGATCTGCCCCGCCTCGGTCAGGCCGCGCACGTGGCCCAGCACCTCGTCCGCCTCGGCGGGGGTCAGGACCGAGGTCGGCTCGTCCAGGATCAGGAAACGGTTACCGAGGTAGAGCTGCTTGAGGATCTCCAGCTTCTGCTTCTCGCCTGCCGCCAGCCGGCTGACCGGCTGGTCCAGCGGCACCTTGAATGGCATCTGCGCCATGAACTCGGTCAGGCGGCGGTGCTCGGCGCGCCAGTTGATGACCGCCGGCGCATCGGCGCGGCTGATCACCAGGTTCTCGGCGGCGGTGAGCGAGGGCACCAGGGTGAAATGCTGGTAGACCATGCCGAGGCCCAGCTGCTGCGCCACGCGCGGGTCGGTCATCTTCACCTGGCTGCTGTTCACCATCAGCTCGCCCGAGGTCGCCCGGTAGAAGCCCATGATGCATTTCACCAGCGTCGACTTGCCCGCGCCGTTCTCGCCCAGCAGGGCGTGGAATGAGCCGGCGGGAATGTCGATCGAGACATCGTCCAGCGCGGTGAAATCGCCGAAGCGCATGGTCATGTGCAGCGCCTCTACGCTGATCGCCCCCGCGCCGCTCATGGCAGGGCCGCGATCAGGCTGGCGCTGTCGGTGACCGCGCCGAAGACGCCGCCCTGCATCGTCACCATGTTGATGGCGGCGGTGTGGTTGGCCGGGTCGGTCGCGCCGCAGCAATCCTCGACGATCACGCATTCGAAGCCGCGATCATTGGCCTCGCGCATGGTGGTCGAGACGCAGACGTCGGTGGTGATGCCGGTGAGGATGATGTTCTCGATGCCCCTGGTGCGCAGGATCAGCTCCAGGTCGGTGGCGCAGAAGCTGCCCTTGCCGGGCTTGTCGATGATGACCTCGCCCGGCGCGGGGTAGAGTTCGGGGATGATGTCCCAGCCCGCCTCGCCACGGATCAGGATGCGGCCGCAGGGGCCGGGGTCGCCGATCCCCGCGCCGATCTGCTGCGAGCGCCATTTCTTGTTCGGCGGCAGGTCGGCCAGGTCGGGGCGATGCCCCTCGCGGGTGTGGATGATGTGATAGCCCTTGGCCCGCATGTCGGCCATCAGCGCCTTGATCGGTTCGATCGGGGCCTGGGTCAGCGACAGGTCATAACCCATGTGGTCGACATAGCCGCCCTTGCCGCAGAAGTCGGTCTGCATGTCGATCACGATCAGCGCGGTGTTCTCGCGGCGCAGGTCGCCGTTGTAGGGCCAGGCATAGGGTCGGCTCTCGATGGTGGGCATGGAGATTCCTTACTTGGTCAGGCTCAGTTCGAGGGGGGCGCCCTGCATCGACCGCTCGGTCGAGCTGGTCAGGATCAGCAGGGCGAGCGTCAGCACGTAGGGAGCGGCGAAGAAGAGGTAATAGCCCTGGGTCACGCCGACCGATTGCAGCGCGGGGCCAAGCGCGCCCGCGCCGCCGAAGAGCAGCGCCGCCCAGAAGCAGTTGGCCGGGCTCCAGCGCGCGAAGATCACCAGCGCGATGGCCATAAGGCCCTGGCCCGAGGAGATGCCCTCGTTCCAGCTGCCGGGGTAGTAGAGCGAGAGGTAGGCGCCGCCGATCCCCGCCAGCGCGCCGCCGACCCCGGTGGCGAGCAGGCGCACCAGGTCGGGGTCGAGGCCCATGGCGCGGGCCGCGTCGGTGCTGTCGCCGACCACGCGCACGATCAGGCCGACGCGGGTGGCGCGGAACATCCATGTCATGAACACGGCAAGCAGCCCGCCGAGGAGGAACAGCACGTTGACCTGCAACGCCGCCTGCACCTGCGGGATCGACGACCACCAGCCGAAGGAGATCGCCGGCAGGTCGGGCGCGACCGGCTGCACGTAGGGCTTGCCGAAGAAGAAGGCGAGGCCCATGCCCAGCAGCATCATGGCGATGCCGATGGCGATGTCGTTGACGCCCTTGAACTTGCAGATCCAGCCGTGGACCAGCCCGAAGAGCAGCCCCGCGAAGGCCGCCGCCAGCACGCCGAAGAAGGCCGAGTTGGTCTCGTATGCCACCGCGTAGCCCGACATCGCGCCGAAGACCAGCGTGCCCTCCAGCCCGAGGTTGATGCGCCCCGAGCGCTCGGTCAGGCATTCGCCGAGCGAGACGAAGATGAAGGGCGTCGAGACCCGGATCGCGCCGCCGAGAATGGCGAGCGGCACACCCCAGAGACCAATATCGACGGTTTCCATCAGCGCGACTCCCAGTAGCCGGGGCTGAAGATGCGCAGGCGGCCGTAGAGCGCCTCGCTCAGCAGGATGATGATGAAGACCATCCCCTCGAAGACGAGGATGGTCGCGTCGGGCAGGTCCATGCGGCGCTGGATCAGGCCCGAGGAGGCCTCGAACCCGGCCATCAGCACCGCCACCGGCAGGATGGCCAGCGGGTTGTGGCGGGCCAGGAAGGCGATCAGGATGCCGGTATAGCCGTATCCCGCGATCAGCGAGGCATTGGCCGAGCCGTGCACGGCCGCCACCTCGAAGAAACCGGCGAGCCCGGCCCAGGCGCCGCCAAGGGCGGTGAAGCCGATCACCAGCGGTCCGACCGGCAGGCCCTGCACCTGCGCCGCGCGGATGTTGTCGCCGGCGATGCGGGCGGCGAAGCCCAGCGTCGTGCGGTCGATCAGGATCCAGCAGAGCACGCAGGCGATCACCCCCGCAGCGACACCCCAATGGGCGGCGATGAAGGGCATCTCGCCCACCCGCAGCGCCGCGTCGAGCGGGGCGGTGGAGGGCTTGTTCAGGCTGCCGGGGTCGCGGAACGGCCCCTCGACGAAATGGTTGAACAACGCGATGGCGATATAGGCCATGAGCAGCGAGGAGATCGTCTCGTTCACGCCGCGCTTGATCCGCAGCGCGCCGATGGCGCCGATCCAGAGCCCGCCGAGGACCATTGCCGACAGGGCCATCAGGACCATGCCCAGCGGGCCCGCGACATGGGTGCCGGTGACTCCGGCGGCCAGACCGCCCAGCACGATGGCGCCTTCGCCACCGATCACCACCAGCCCGAGCCGGGCCGGCAGCGCCACGCAGAGCGCGGCCATGATGAGCGGCGCCACCCGCGAGAGGGTGTTCTGCCAGGAAAACGCCGACGAGAACCCGGCCTTCCACACCAGCCCGTAGAACTCGGCAGGGGACTTGCCGAGAAACAACAGGAACAGGCTGAAGGCCAGGAACCCGGCGAGCAGCGCCCCGAGCGGGATCGCCACTGCCTCGGCGCGGGGCATCAGGCCAGAGAATACCCTAGCCCCGGCGTTCGGACCCCGACCCACGATATGATCGGAGGCGGCCATGTCAGCTGGTCGAGCCGAGGACGCCCTCGACCAGGTAGCCCATGCTTTCGAGGGCGACATCGGTTTCGACGAAGGCCTGGCCATCGGCGGCGATCACATTGCCCTTGTTGTCCTTGAGCGGGCCCTTGATGGCGGCGAAACCGCCGGCCATGATCTCGGCCTTGACCGCCTCGAACTGCTTGCGGGCCGCGTCCGAGTTGGCGGGTCCGAGCGGGCTCATCTTGATGAAGCCGTCGGCCAGGCCGCCGCGCACGAAGTTCGGGATCGCCTCGCCGGCGATGGTCTTCCTGACCATGTCGGTATAGACGGCAGCCCAGTTCCATTCCGCGCCCGTCAGATACTTGTCGCCCGCCAGCGGCGACTGGTCGGCGTGATAGCCGCAGACGAAGGCGCCGCGCGACACCGCGGTCTCGCAGACCACCTTCGGCCCGTCGACGTGGCAGGTGATGACGTCGCAGCCCTGGTCGGCCAGCGCATTCGTCGCCTCGGCCTCCTTCACTGCCAGCGACCATTCGCCGGTGAAGATCACCTGGCAGGTGATCCCCGGATCGACTGCCCGCGCGCCGAGCAGGAAGGAGTTGATGTTGTTCAGCACCTGCGGGATCGGCTTGGCGGCGACAAAGCCGATCTTCTTCGACTTGGTGGCGTGGCCCGCCGCGATGCCGTTCAGATACTGCCCCATCCCGATATAGCCGAAGTAGGAGCCGGCGTTGGTCGGGTTCCCCTCGGACCAGAGCCCGCCGCAATGCTCGAAGCGCACCTCGGGGTTCTTCGGGGCGAGTTCCAGGATATGCGGGTTGAAGTAGCCGAAGGAGGTCGGGAAGAGCAGGCTCGCGCCGTCGAAGTTGATCATCGAGAGCATGGTGTTCTGCACGTCCTGGC
Organism: Seohaeicola zhoushanensis; assembly: GCF_014656415.1. GTDB lineage: Bacteria > Pseudomonadota > Alphaproteobacteria > Rhodobacterales > Rhodobacteraceae > Seohaeicola_A > Seohaeicola_A zhoushanensis. The sequence goes on from NZ_BNCJ01000002.1 coordinate 464,835, forward strand.
TCTCGGGGACGTTCTCTTCCTCGAGGACGGTCACGCCCTCCATCGACTTCACAGCCGCAGCACCTTCGGCGTGGGACTGGTTGTAGCCGAAGTCATCCTTCGGGCCGACGTAGATGAAGCCGACGGTCAGCGGCGTCGCGGCGCGCGCGGCGCCCGGTTGCCACAGGCTTCCCGTGGCCGCCGCTCCAAGCGCGGCCGAGGCGGTTCCGAGGAAGCGGCGTCGGTTCGGTCTTGTTAAATTGCTCATGTTCGGGCTCCAGCAGTTCGTCAAGGACCGGCACGCAACCGGCATGAAGAGGTTGGTGCCTCGCAGGTTAGGCGAGTCGAGCGCTGATGACGTCTGCTAAATTTTCGGCAAACCGATGCAAAAAATGCACCGGTCGGTTCGGGGGCTACTTGTAGCCTTCGAGAACCCGCGCCAGCGCCTGGGCAAAGCGCGCCGAGGCCACCGGCAGGGTGCGCCCGCGCATTTGCCCGAGGTAGAGCGTGCCGGGCGCGCAGTCGCGCGCAGAGAGCGGGCGGTGGATCAGCCCGCTCGCGCTCTCCTCGCGCAGGCCGATGGGAATCTGGAAGGCGATGGCCGCCTTCTCGTGCCGGACGTAGTGGCGCATGAAGTCGAAGCTGTCGGACTCGGCAACCGGGCGGATCGACCGGGTGCCCTTGGCGACGGCCATGTCGAGCAGGGCGCGGACGCCGTATTGCTCGGTCGGCGCGAGATGCGGGAAGTCGAGGCAATCCCGTAGCCGCAGCTCGGCCTTGCGGGCGAGCGGGTGGTCGGTCTGCATCAGCACGTGGATCGGTTGCGGCACCGCGATCAGCACCTCCATGTCGACCAGGTGCACCGGCTCGAACACCAGCGCGAGGTCGCTGCTGAAGGTGGCGAGGTCCTGCTCGGCCGCGGCGCGGTCGCGGATGTTCACCGAGAAGGTGACGCCGGGGTGATCGCGCCGATAGGCGGCGATCTGGGCCGGCAGGAAATAAGGGCTGAGCGCCTGCGAGCAGGCCACCGAGACATGGCCGCGCCGCTCGCCCGAGAGGTCGGCGACCTGGCTCTGCACCCGCCGCAGGTCGGAAGCCTGGGCGCGGAAGTGCTGCACCAGCAACTCGCCCGCCGGGTTCAGCCGCACGCCGCGCGGCAGCCGCTCGAAGATCTCGGCGCCGAATTCCTCCTCGAACCTCTGGATCCGCCGGTTCAGCGCCGAGGCGGTGATGTTCATGTCATCCGCCGCCTTGCGGATCGACCCGGCGCGCATGACGGATTCGATGAAGCGGAAGGTCTGGAGATGTTTCATGGGGCGCTCCGTGCCGGGCTGGGTGGTGCATTTTTTGCATCGCTTTTGTGAATTATTAGCATTTGCCTTCCGCGCCGCAACGCAAGAGGCTGGCCAGGGCCACCGCGCGGCCGGCGCAGACGTGAAGGAAGACCAGATGCCAGACCTGACCATGACGCTCCCGGCGCTGCGTGCAGCCTATGCGGAAGGAACCAGCACCGACGAGGTGCTGGCCCAGGTCTATGCCCGGCTCGAAAAGATCGCCGATCCGGCGATCTTCCTTGCCATGCCGACGCTGGAACAGGCGCAGGCCGAGGGCCGCGCGCTGGGCGCATATGATGCGGACAAGCCGCTGTGGGGTGTGCCCTTCGCGGTGAAGGACAATATCAACGTGGCGGGCTATCCGACCACGGCGGCCTGTCCGGCCTTCGCCTATGTCGCCGAGACGGACGCCCATGTCGTCGCCCGGCTGCGCGCGGCGGGGGGCATCTTCGTCGGCAAGACCAACCTCGACCAGTTCGCGACCGGGCTGGTCGGCGTGCGCTCGCCCTACGGGGTGCCGCGCAATTCCATCGACCCGCTGATCGTGCCGGGCGGGTCGTCCAGCGGGTCGGCGGTGGCGGTCGGACACGGCATCGTGCCGCTGGCGCTGGGCACCGATACCGCCGGGTCGGGCCGCGTTCCCGCCGCGCTGAACAATATCGTCGGGCTGAAACCGACGCTCGGCGCACTGTCGGCCAGCGGCGTGGTGCCGGCCTGCCGGTCGATCGAGACGGTCTCGGTCTTTGCCCTTACCATCGCCGACGCCTGGGAGGCGTTCCGGGTGCTCTGCGATTACGACGCCTCGGACGCCTATGCCCGAAAGGTGCCGGCGCCCGCCCTTGCCGCGAGGGATGCGCCGCCGGTGATCGGCATCCCCGACGCCGCCAGCATCCGCTTCCTCGGCGACGAGGCGCAGGCGCGCTCCTTCGCGGCGGCGGTCGAACTGCTGCGGGCCGAGGGCTGCGAAGTGCGCGAGATCGACTTTGCCCCGCTCTACGGCGTGGCGCAGATGCTCTACGAGGGCGCCTGGGTCGCCGAACGCTATACGGTGATCGAAGACCTGATGCGGACCGACCCCGAGGCGATCCTGCCGGTGACGCGTCAGATCATCGGTAAGGCCGAGGGGATGAGCGCGGCGGATGCCTTCCGGGGAATCTACCGCCTCAAGGAGATGTCCCGCGCCGCCGAGCCGCTGCTGGCCGGTCTCGACATGCTCTGCGTGCCGACGATCCCGACCTTCTACAGTCTCGCCGATCTGGAGGCCGACCCGGTGACGCCGAATTCCAACTTCGGCACCTATACCAACTTCGTGAACCTGCTCGACATGTGCGGGCTTGCCGTGCCGGTGCCGGCGCGCGACGACGGCCGGCCGGGCAGCGTGACGCTGCTGGCCAGGGCAGGGCAGGACGCGGCGCTTGCGGTGACGGGCATGGCGCTGGAGCGCGCGGGCAAGCGCAGGCTCGGCGCGACGCGCTGGCGCTTTGCGCCGCCGCCCGCCTTGCCCAGGGCCGAAGCGGAGCGCATCACCCTGGCGGTCTGCGGCGCGCACATGACCGGTTTGCCGCTGAATAACCAGCTGACTTCGCGTGGCGGCAGCTTCATCGCCGAGGCGCGCACCTCGGATGCCTACCGCTTCTACCGGCTGGCCGGCGGACCGCCGTTCCGGCCGGGGCTGGTGCGCGGCCTGCCGCGCGAGGGCGCGCCGATCGCGCTGGAGCTCTGGTCCCTGCCGCTTGCCGAAGTGGGCGGCTTCCTCGCCGGCATCCCCTCGCCGCTGGGGCTTGGCACCATCGAACTCGAAGACGGGCGGATGGTGCAGGGTTTCCTCTGCGAGGCGGCGGCCGTCGAATGCGCCGAGGATATCACTGCGCTGGGCGGCTGGCGGGCGCACATAGCCGGCTGAAACCAAATTCGGGCGTTTCGCGGCAAAAATACTTTTCCAAAAAGAATGGCTGCGGTAAGAAAGCTGCCGCAAATGGATTCACCAAAAAATTACCGCCCCGAAAACTCCGGGGCGGTTGAAAACGATGAAAATATTTGACCGGGATTACCGGATTTCGAAATCAAGGATGCTAGATCCTCACTCAGTCTCGTCACTCACGAAAGGAACGATGGCGACAGGATAGGTGTGGAAGTGGACCGGGTCATGACCCAAATGGTTCAAAAGTGAAGCGGCCGTGAACTGGTGCCCGCCTAGGGCAGGAGCTGTAAGATCGAAGGAACGACCCCGGCATATGTTTCCAGTCCCGGCACTCGGGATCGGGTGATCGCGGCGATCTACGAGACGGTGATCCGGCCGGAGCTTTTCGACGCCTTCATGGACGCCTGGGACAGCCACATCCAGGCGGCCATCGCCGAACGCGTGGAGCCGAACCAGGACAGGCTGCCCGATAGCATCGAGATCGACCCCGAGCTCAGCGCGCATTTCGTTCGCGCATACGAGATCCTCGAACAGCTCGGGCGGCGCGCGGTGCCGGGCCATCCGCTCGACCGGATCGCAAGGGCCGAGGGCTTTTCCCTGGCGCTGACCCCCATGGGCCAGGTGCTGGCGGCGAGCCGGGTGGCCCGCGACATGCTGGGCGAGGCGGGATCGGTCGAGGCGTTGCGGGCCGAGCTGACCGGCACCTCGGCCGAGGTTCTGGCGCAGCTGCAACGCGCCGCGCAGGAGGGTGCCCGCGACCTGACGCCGGTGGTGCTGGCCACTGCGCTGGCCCCGCGCCACCTGATGGCGCGGCTCGAAGAGGGGCTGGGCGGCGAGGGCGTGGCACTGGTGATCGAGGCGATGGAATACCGTTGGACCGCCGCTGCCGAGGCGATGCTGGTGGCCTCCTTCGGCCTGTCGCGCGCCGAGGTGGATATCGTGCGCCAGCTGCTCGCCGGGCGCAGCCTGCGCCAGATCGCCGAGCAGTCGGGCCGCTCGGAGCATACCGTGCGCAACCAGGCCAAGGCGGTGCTCGCCAAGACCGGCGCGCCGGGGCAGGTCGACCTGATCCGGCTGGTCGTCTTCCTGATCAACCAGCTCGACGCCGGTGCGGATGCCGGGCAGGCGGCGCCGGTGCCTTTCGAGATCGTCACCGCCGAGGGTGGGCGCGAGGTGCAGGTCTGCCGGCTGGGCGCCGGGGGCGGCCGCACGGTGATCTTCCTGCACGGGATGATCGACGGCATGGCGCCGCTGGCCTACCTGCGCGACAGCTTCCGGCGGCGCGGCCTGTCGGTGATCGCCCCGGTGCGACCCGGCTTTGGCCGCAGCACGCCAATCGCGCGGGCCGAGCAGGTGATCGACACCCATGCCGCCGATGTCGCCCGGCTGATTGAGCGGCATGAGCTCGACCGGCCGGTGATCCTTGCGCAGATGGGCGGCGGGCTTTACGGCCATGCGCTGGCCTGCCGGCTGGGGCGCCGCGTGGCCGGGCTGGTCGCGGTGTCCGCCACCGCGCCCTTCACCCGCCTGGCCCAGTTCTCGCGGATGGCCCCGCGCCAGCGCGTGGTGGCCTATACCGCCCGTTTCGCCCCGGCGCTGCTGCCGACCGTGCTGCGCGCGGGCATCGCCCAGATCGATGGCAAGGAGATCGAGGATTTCCTGCAGGGGCTGTTCAAGCCGGGAACCCATGACTACGGCATGATCCGCAGGCTCGACCTTGCCTTGGTGCTGCACCAGGGCTTTCGCTTTGCGGTCGAGCAGGGGCCGGCCGGATTCTCCATCGACAGCCATTACATCGTGCGCGACTGGAGCCACGAGATCGAACGGCTGGAGACGCGGGCGATCTATCTCAACGGCGCCCATGACGCGGTGATCCGGCCCGAGAGCGTGATCGAGGGCATGGCTGGCCGCGCCAATGTCGAGGTGCGGGTGCTGCCCGAGACCGGCCAGCTCGCGCTCTACGAGCGCCCCGAGGTGGTCTTCGCGGCCATCGACGAGGTCTTCGCCTCGGCGGGCGTGACCGCCAGCGCATAGCGCCGCCGGGCGGTCCTGCGCCTTTCTTTGCTTGGCCTGCCTGATTATTGGGCAGTTGCTCCCTCGGCGGGCAGATATGCGGGGCGGCCATCTTGCACCTGCAGCATTTCTGCGGGCTTCTGCTTTTCATGAGCGAACCCTTGACCATCGTCGTCGTCGAACAGGACCGGGACCGGGCCCTGGCCATCGTCGACGCGCTTAAGGGCGCGGGGGATTGCGAGGTGGTGGTGATCGGCCATTCCTCGGGCTTGGCGCGGCGCATCGCGGCGCATTCGCCGGACGTGGTGCTGATCGACATCGAGAACCCGACGCGGGACATGCTGGAGGAACTGACGCTTGCCTCCGGTCCGCTGGAGCGCCCCGTCGCCATGTTCGTCTCGGGCGCGGCGAGCGGGCTGGCGCGGGCGGCGGTCGAGGCAGGGATCTCGGCCTATGTGGTCGACGGGCTGCGCCCCGAGCGGCTGAAGCCGATCCTCGATACCGCCATCGCGCGCTTTCATGTCGTGCACCAGATGCGCGCCGAACTGGCCGAGACCCGCCGCGCGCTGGAAGAGCGCAAGGTGATCGACCGCGCCAAGGGCCTGATCATGAAGGCGCGCGGGGTGAACGAGGACGACGCCTATGCCATCCTGCGCAAGGCCGCGATGGACCAGGGGCGGCGCGTGGCCGAGGTGGCCGAGGCGCTGGTGACGGCGGCGGGGCTGTTGTCGTGAAGCTGACCCCGCTCTCCGTCGGCTATGTGCCGCTGGTCGATGCCGCGCCGCTGATGGTGGCCGATCAGATGGGTTTCGCCGAGACAGAGGGGCTGGCGCTGGAGCTGGTCCCGGCCCCCTCGTGGTCTTCGCTGCGCGACATGGTGGCCTTCGGCAAGGTCGGCGCGGCGCATATGCTCTCGGTGGTGCCGGTGGCCATGGCGATGGGGCTGGGCGGCATGACGACGCCGCTCTCGGCGGCGCTGGTGATGTCGGTGAACGGCAACGTGATCGGCGTCGGCCGCGCGCTGGAGGCACGCCTGCGCGAACAGGGCTATGGCTTCGACTTCGCCGACGCCGCCGCCGCCGGGGCGGCGCTGGCGCGCGCGGCGGACGGCCCGCTGGTGATCGGCGCGCCGTTCCCCTTCTCGATGCATGTCGAGCTGCTGCACTACTGGTTCGCGGCCACCCCGCTCTCCGGCCTGCCGATCGAGATCCGCACCGTGCCGCCGCCGATGATGGCGCAGGCCCTGGCCGAGGGCGAGATAGACGCCTTCTGCGTGGGCGAACCCTGGGGCTCGGTCTCGGTCGAGAACGGGGCAGGGGCGCTGCTGCTGCCGGGCAAGGCGATCTGGTCCTTTGCGCCGGAGAAGGTGCTGGCGGTGCGCAGCGACTGGGCCGAGGCCGACCCGCAGTTGCTGGGCCGGCTGATGCGCGCGGTCTGGCGTGCCGGGCGCTGGCTGTCGCAGCCCGACAGCCACACGGCGGCGGCCGAGCTGCTGTCGCGCCGGGGCTACCTCGATATTCCGCCCGAGGTGGTCGACCGGGCCCTGTCCGGGCGTCTCACCATTACGCCCGGCGGCGAGCAGCGCCGCAGCGAGGGGCTGGTCGAATTCCACGCCGGCGCCGCCAACTTCCCCTGGCGCAGCCAGGCCAAGTGGATGGCCGCCCAGCTCGCCGCGCGCCACGGGCTCGACCGCGAGGCCGCGATCCGCGCCGCCGGGCAGGTCTATCGCACCGACCTCTACCGGCGGCACATGGCCGGCGTGGGGGCGGAACTGCCCAGCGCCTCGGAGAAGCTGGAGGGGGCGATTCTGCACCCGACGGCGGTGCCGACCCAGGCCGGGCGGCTGACCCTGCAGCCCGATACGTTCTTCGACCGTCGCATTTTTGACCCCTCGGCCTGAGACTGCCCAGATAATGCGCAGATCACGCGGATTCATGCTGCGATGCAGCAAGAATCGCCTCGCATTTTCGGAAAATGCTGGATCATGAGAAGGCGGTTCGGCATATAGGTCATGTCGGAGGCAATGGCGTCTCCTGACACGAATTTACCCAGCACCGGGATATCTGAGCAAAGCCGCTCGACCCTTCGTCTCTCATGACGAAGCGCGTCAGCGGCTTTTTTGTTTTTCGCCCGTGCTCCCTCCTCCCACGGGCCAGCGAATGAAAGGTATCGACATGAAGACCTTCGCCCTTGCCCTCACCATGACCACCGCGCTGGCAACGCCCGGTTTCGCCGAGTTGGCGCTGGAAAAGGATCAGCTCACCTTCGGCTTCATCAAGCTGACCGACATGGCCCCGCTCGCCGTGGCCTATGAACAGGGCTATTTCCTCGACGAAGGCCTCTTCGTCACGCTCGAGGCCCAGGCCAACTGGAAGGTACTGCTCGACGGCGTCATCGGCGGCACCCTGGACGGCGCCCACATGCTGGCGGGCCAGCCGCTGGCGGCGACCATCGGTTTCGGCACCGACGCCCATATCATCACGCCCTTCTCGATGGACCTGAACGGCAACGGAATCACCGTGTCGAACGAGGTCTGGGAGCTGATGAAAGCGAATATCCCCAACGGCGCCGACGGCAAGCCGCAGCACCCGATCAGCGCCGAGGCGCTGGCGCCGGTGGTGGCCAAGTTCAAGTCCGAGGGCAAGCCCTTCAACATGGGCATGGTCTTCCCGGTCTCGACCCATAACTACGAGCTGCGCTACTGGCTCGCCGCCGGCGGGCTGAAGCCGGGCTTCTACAGCCCCGAGAACATCACCGGCCAGATCGGCGCTGATGTGTTGCTTTCCGTGACCCCGCCGCCGCAGATGCCGGCGACGATGGAGGCGGGCACCATCAACGGTTATTGCGTGGGCGAGCCCTGGAACCAGCAGGCGGTGTTCAAGGGCATCGGCGTTCCGGTGATCACCGACTACCAGATCTGGAAGAACAACCCCGAGAAGGTCTTCGGCCTGACCGCCGAATTCGCCGAGAAGTATCCCAACACCACCATCGCCATCACCAAGGCGCTGATCCGCGCGGCGATCTGGCTGGACGAGAACGACAACGCCAACCGGATGGAAGCGGTCGAGATGCTGTCGAAGCCCGAGTATGTCGGGGCCGACAAGGAGGTCATCGCCAACTCGATGACCGGGACCTTCGAATACGAGAAGGGCGACAAGCGCGAGGTGCCCGACTTCAACGTCTTCTTCCGCTACAACGCGACCTATCCCTTCTACTCGGACGCGGTCTGGTACCTGACCCAGATGCGCCGCTGGGGCCAGATCGCCGAGGCCAAGCCGGACAGCTGGTATGACGAGACCGCCCGCAAGGTCTATCGCCCCGACATCTACCTCCAGGCCGCGCGGATGCTGGTCGACGAGGGCCTGGCGAACGAGGCCGACTTCCCCTGGGACAGCGATGGCTACAAGGCGCCGACCCCGGCCGAGGACGTGATCGACCACATCCCCTACGACGGCAAGGCCCCCAACGCCTATCTCGACAGCCTGCCGATCGGCCTCAAGGGCAGCCAGGTCGTCGTCGGCAACGAAGTCCAGGGCTGAGGGGCGCGGCGGGGTGAACCCCGCCCTACCCAAGGCCCGTAGGGCGGGGTTCCACCCCGCCGCCCCCGATCAGAACGGAGTTCGGACATGACCGCGACAGACCCCCAGACGCTCGACGCGAGTGCCGCCCGCGAAGCCCGCCGGGAGCGTCTCTTCACCCGCATCAACGGTGCCGACAAATGGTTCCGCGTGCTCGGCCTCGGCTGGATGACCCCGGTTCTCAAGGCGGCTGCGGGCGACAACCCCAGGGCGCAGATGGGCGAGATCTGGCGTCAGCTCGGCGTGCCGGTGGCGGCGATCCTGGCCTTCCTGCTGGTCTGGGCCGCGCTGGCTCCGACGGTGCAGACCTCGCTGGGCGCGATCCCCGGCCCGGCGCAGGTCTGGGAGCAGGTGGTGAACCTGCACGAGGACGCCCAGTCCAAGGCGGCGAGCGAGGCCAAGTTCAATGCCCAGGTCGAGAAGCGGAACCAGAAGCTGATCGAGGCGGGCCGTGCCGACGAGGTCAAGCAGGTCGCCTATACCGGCGCGCCGAGCTACTACGCGCAGATCTTCACCTCGATCAAGACGGTCTTCTTCGGCTTCCTGATCGCCTCGGTCGTGGCGATTCCGCTGGGCATCATGGCCGGCCTCTCGGCCACCGCCAACGCGGCGCTCAACCCGATGATCCAGATCTTCAAACCGGTCTCGCCGCTGGCCTGGCTGCCGATCGTCACCATGATCGTCTCGGCCTCGGTCGCCAATGACGGCTTCTTCGCCAAGTCCTTCCTGGTCTCGGCGATCACCGTGACGCTCTGCTCGCTCTGGCCGACGCTGATCAACACGGCGCTGGGCGTGGCATCCATCGACAAGGACCTCGTCAACGTCTCGAAGGTGCTGAAGATGGGCACCTGGACCAAGATCACCAAGCTGGTGCTGCCCTCGGCCCTGCCGCTGATCTTCACCGGTCTGCGCCTGAGCCTCGGCGTGGGCTGGATGGTGCTGATCGCCGCCGAGATGCTGGCGCAGAACCCCGGTCTCGGCAAGTTCGTCTGGGACGAGTTCCAGAACGGTTCGTCGCAGTCGCTCGCCCGGATCATGGTCGCGGTCTTCACCATCGGAATCATCGGCTTCCTGCTCGACCGGGTGATGTTCGCGCTGCAATCGCTCTTTACCTTCACGAACAACCGGTAAGCGTCATGGGCATCCTCGAATTCAAGAACGTTTCCAAGAGCTTCGGGCAAGGCCCCGGCCGTGTGGACGTGCTGAAGGACATCAACCTCGACGTGGCCGAGGGCGAGTTCCTGGTGCTGCTGGGCTTCTCGGGCACCGGCAAGACGACCCTCATCAACCTGATGGCGGGGCTGGATAGGCCGTCCAGGGGCAGTGTCTCCTTCAAGGGCAGGCCGATCACCGGGCCGGGCCCCGAGCGCGGGGTGATCTTCCAGAATTACTCGCTGATGCCCTGGCTGACCGTGGCCGGCAACGTGGCGCTGGCGGTGGATACGGTCTTCCCCGGCATGGCCAGGGCCGAGAAGGCCGCCAAGGTCGCGCATTACGTCAAGATGGTCGGCCTCTCCCACGCCACCGCCCGCCGTCCGGCGGAACTCTCGGGCGGGATGCGCCAGCGGGTCAACGTCGCCCGCGCCTTGGCGATGAACCCCGAGGTGCTGCTGCTCGACGAGCCGCTGAGCGCGCTCGACGCGCTGACCCGCGCCAATCTGGCGGACGAGATCGAGGCGATCTGGCTCGAAGAGAAGAAGACCTGCGTTCTCATCACCAACGACGTGGACGAGGCCATCGTCCTGGCCGACCGCATCATCGCGCTGAACCCCGACGGGACGCTGGGGCGCGAGTTCCGCGTGACCATCCCGCGCCCGCGCGAGCGGGGCGAAATGAACCACCACGAGGGCTTCAAGGCGCTGCGTGGCGAGATCACCAAATACCTGATGGACGTGGGCATCGCCGCCCGCGCCGAGGGCAGCCGCATCCTGCCGAACGTGACGCCGATCCACGGTATACCGGCGGCGGTGAAGCAGGCGCAGGAGGGGCTGATCGAGGAACGCTTCCTCGACTTCAGCCAGCTCCACAAGATCTACCCGACGCCCAAGGGGCCGCTCACCGTGGTCGAGGACTTCAATCTCAAGATGAACCGGGGCGAGTTCATCTCGCTGATCGGCCACTCGGGCTGCGGCAAGTCCACCGTGCTGACCATGGCGGCGGGGCTGAACGGCATCTCCAAGGGCGCCATCAAGCTCGACGGCCGCCACGTCGAAGGCGCCGACCCGGAACGGGCGGTGGTGTTCCAGTCGCCCTCGCTCTTCCCCTGGCTCACCGCGCGCGAGAACTGCGCCATCGGGGTGGACAAGGTCTATCCCAAGGCCAGCCAGCAGGAACGGCAGGACGTGGTCGACTACTACCTCGAACGCGTGGGCCTTGCCGACTCGATGGACAAGCCCGCCGCCTCGATGTCGAACGGGATGCGCCAGCGCGTCGGCATCGCCCGGGCCTTCGCCCTCTCGCCCAAGCTGCTGCTGCTGGACGAGCCCTTCGGGATGCTCGACAGCCTCACCCGCTGGGAGCTGCAGGAGGTGCTGATGGAGGTCTGGAGCCGCACCAAGGTCACCGCGGTCTGCGTCACCCATGACGTCGACGAGGCGATCCTGCTGGCCGACCGGGTGGTGATGATGACCAACGGGCCGCGCGCGACCATCGGCAAGATCCTCGACGTCGACCTGCCGCGCCCGCGCACCCGCAAGGCGCTGCTGGAGCACCCCGATTACTACCTCTACCGCGAGCAGGTTCTGAACTTCCTCGAAGAATACGAGCAGGGCGCGCACGGCAGAAAGACAGAGCCCGCGGCGGAGGCCCCGGCCCCCGCCAAGAAAGACGCGGCCTGAGGGCAGGGCCGCAGGCCCGCCCCGCCGCCCGAATTGAACCGGCCGCCCCTTGCGCGCGGTCACGAGACAAGGAGAACGCAGAATGGACGTGGCACTCGACACCCCTGCGAAGACGTTCATCGAAGTGACCGAGGTCTGGGTGCCCGAGGGCGACCGCCTGGTCCTGGCCGAGGGCAACTACGGCGCGCTCGACGCCTTTGCCGCCGCCTCCCGAAAGGAGAGCTTCGGCAAGGGCGAGGGGCTGCCGGGCAAGGCCTGGGCCGAGGCGCGCCCGGTGGTGCTCAAGGGTTTTGACGGCTCCTACTTCAAGCGCACCGAGGCCGCCGCCGAGGCCGGGCTGACCAGCGCCGTGGCGGTGCCGGTCTTTGCCGGCAAAGAGCTGAAGGCAGTGCTCGTCGTGCTTTGCGGTGACGACGCCAACCGCACCGGCGCAATCGAGGTCTGGCACGAAGCGGATGGCCTGCTGATGCTGGACGACGGCTATTACGGCGCGGCCAGGCACTTCGAATGGGTCAGCCAGCACACGCATTTCCCGCGCGGGCAGGGCCTGCCGGGCGGGGTCTGGTCCTCGCAGACGCCGATGCTGATGCGCGATCTCGGCTCGGGCTATCGCTTCATCCGATCCGACAGCGCCGCCAAGGCCGGGCTGACCACCGGCCTCGGCCTGCCGATCCCGGTGCCGGGCGAGAAGACCTTCGTGCTGACGCTGCTCTCGGCGCGTGGCACCCCCATCGCCCGCCGCTTCGAACTCTGGGACGCCCGCGCCGCCCGCAACGGCACCAAGGCCGAGGCCAGGCTGATCGACGGGATCTGCGCCCGCGAAGGCGCGCTCTGGGACCCCGATAACGCGGGGAACGAGCGCACCGTGGCCGCCTGGCAGGGCGCCATCGGGCGGGTGCTCGGCACCGGCGTGCCGCTGGTCGAGGGCGGCAAGCCCGGCCTGGCCGGAGGCTATGACTCGATGGTCGCGCTGCCGATCCACCTCGGCGGCAAGCTCAGCCACATCGTGGCCTGGTATCTGTGAAGGAGTCCCGCGAGATGCAGAAACTCGTCGTCATCGGCGCCGGAATGGCCTCGGGGCGGATGCTCGAACACCTGTTCGAGGCCGACCCCGACGCCTACGAGGTCACGCTGTTCAACGCCGAACCGCGCGGAAATTACAACCGCATCATGCTCTCGCCCGTGCTCTCGGGCGAGAAGAGCTTCGAGGAGATCGTCACCCACGATGACGCCTGGTATGCCGCCAACAAGGTGACCACCCGCTTTGGCGAAGCTGTCACCGGCATCGACCGCGCCCGCAAGGTGGTGATCGGTGCGAATGGCGAGGTGCCCTACGACAAGCTGGTGATCGCCACCGGCTCGGCCCCCTTCATCATCCCGTGCCCCGGCCACAAGCTGCCCGGTGTCGTGGCCTACCGCGATCTGGAGGACACCAACGCCATGGTCGAGGCCTCGGCACGGCCCGGCGCGCAGGCGGTTGTGATCGGCGGCGGCCTGCTGGGGCTGGAGGCGGCCGCCGGCCTGCGCCTGCGCGGGATGGAGGTGACCGTGCTCCACCTGATGGGCCACCTGATGGAGCGCCAGCTCGACGAGGCTGCCGGCTATCTGCTGCAGAAGGACCTGGAGCGGCGCGGCATCAAGGTGATCTGCCGCGCCTCGACCAAGGAGATCCGCGGCACCGACCGGGTCGAGGAGGTGCTGCTCGAAGACGGCACCGAACTGCCCGCCGATATCGTGGTGATGGCGGTCGGCATCCGCCCCGCCGTGCAACTGGGCAAGGACGCCGGGCTCGAGATGGGCCGCGCCATCGTGGTCGACGCCAGCCTGCGCACGTCAGACCCGGACATCTACGCCGTCGGCGAATGCGTCGAATACCAGGGCAACCTCTTCGGCCTCGTCGCGCCGCTCTACGACCAGGCCAAGGTGCTGGCGAAATCGCTGCTGGGGCAGGAGGATACCTTCAAGGTCCGCCAGCTTTCGACCAAGCTGAAGGTGACGGGCTGCGATCTGTTCAGCGCCGGCGACTTCGCCGATGGTCCAACGCGCGAGGACATCGTCTTTCGCGACCCGGCGCGCGGTGTCTACAAGCGGCTGGTGCTGGAGGACGACGCGCTGGTCGGCGCGGTCTTCTACGGCGACACGGCGGACAGCAACTGGTTCTTCGGCCTGATCCAGTCGGGCGAGGACGTCAGTGCCATGCGCGATACGCTGATCTTCGGCCCCGCCTACCAGGGAGGGGCCGCCGCGGACCCTCTCTCAGCCGTTGCAGCCTTGCCGCCTGAGGCGGAGATCTGTGGCTGCAACGGCGTCTGCAAGGGAACCATCGTCGGGGCCATCGCCGGCGGCGCCACCGACCTCGGCGCGCTGCGCGCCTCGACCAAGGCCAGCGCTTCCTGCGGGAGCTGTACCGGGCTGGTCGAGCAGGTGCTCTCGGTCACGCTGGGCGACGCCTACGCCGCGCCCAGGGCGCAGCCGATCTGCACCTGTTGCGAGCTGACGCATGAGGACGTGCGCCTGCTCATCAAGTCCAAGGAGCTGAAATCGCAACCCGCCGTCTGGCAGGAACTCGGCTGGAAGACTCCCAACGGCTGCCATGTCTGCCGCCCGGCGGTGAACTTCTACCTGCTGGCCGACTGGCCGCTGGAATACCAGGACGACCTGCAAAGCCGCTTCGTCAACGAGAGGAAGCACGCCAATATCCAGAAGGACGGCACCTTCTCGGTCATGCCGCGCATGTGGGGCGGGATCACCAACCCGGCCGAGCTGCGCGCCATCGCGGATGCGGCCGAGAAATACAAGGTGCCCACCGTCAAGGTGACCGGCGGCCAGCGGATCGACCTCTTGGGCGTGAAATCCGAGGATCTGCCCTACATCTGGCGCGACCTGAACGCGGCGGGCATGGTCTCGGGTCATGCCTATTCCAAGGGGCTGCGCACCGTGAAGACCTGCGTCGGCACCGACCACTGCCGCTTCGGCACGCAGGATTCCACCGGCCTCGGCATCAAGCTGGAAAAGATCCTCTGGGGCTCGTGGACGCCGCACAAGGTCAAGCTGGCGGTCTCGGGCTGCCCCCGGAACTGCGCCGAGGCGACCTGCAAGGACGTCGGCATCGTCTGCGTCGACAGCGGCTACCAGGTCGGCGTCGCCGGCGCGGCGGGGATGGACCTGAAGGAGACCGAGCGGCTGGCCGACGTGGCGAGCGAGCAGGAGGCAATCGATCTCACCGTCGCCTTCATCCAGCTCTACCGTGAAAACGCCAAGTATCTCGACCGGCCCTACAAATGGGTGAAGAAGGTCGGGCTCGACTGGGTCAAGGCCCGCGTCGTCGACGACCTCGCCGAACGCGCCCGCCTGGTCGCGGCCTTCGAGCTGAGCCAGACCGTCTACCGCAAGGACCCCTGGGCCGAACACGCGGCCGAGCAGACCGACCGCTATACCCCCATCGCCGACCTGACGCTGGAGGCCGCGGAATGACCCGGCGTGCCCCCATCCTCTCCCTCCTCCCTGAAGGGGGAGGGCAGCGCCCCAACCGCAGCGCAACGCAATCCCCTCCCCCTTCAGGGGGGAGGGTCAGGGTGGGGGCTCTCGCCGCCATGAACCACGCCATCAAGGAGGCCGCAGAATGAACTGGATCGACATAGGCGCCGTCGAGGACATCCCCCTGCGCGGGGCCCGCCTGCTCAAGACCCATGCCGGCTGCATCGCCGTCTTCCGCACCGCCGAAGCCGAGGTCTTCGCCGCCTCGAACAGCTGCCCGCACAAGGGCGGCCCGCTGGCCGACGGTATCGTGCACGGCCAGAAGGTGACCTGCCCGCTGCACAACTGGGTCTTCGACCTCAACACCGGCGAGGCGCAGGGCGCCGACACGGGCCGGATCGCGGTCTACCCGGTGCAGCTGGAGAACGGCCGCATCCTCGTCGACCTCAGCGCGGCGGAACAGAGGAGCGCCGCCTGATGGACGGCAGCGCCGCGCCCGAGGTCCGTTCGACCTGCCCCTATTGCGGTGTCGGCTGCGGCGTGCTGCTGCGTCCCGACGGGGCAGGGGGGCTGACGGTGCGCGGCGATCCGGACCACCCGGCCAACCGGGGCCGGCTCTGCTCCAAGGGCTCGGCGCTGGGCGAGACGGTGGGGCTGGAGCGCCGCCTGCTGGCGCCGCTGATCGGCGGCCAGACCGCGGATTGGGAGACGGCGTTGCAACTGGTCGCCGACGGGTTCAACCAGGCCATCGACCAGCACGGCCCCGACAGCGTGGCCTTCTACGTCTCGGGCCAGTTGCTGACCGAGGACTATTACATCGCCAACAAGCTGATGAAGGGCTTCATCGGATCGGCGAATATCGACACCAATTCAAGGCTTTGCATGGCCTCCACCGTGGCGGGCCACCGCCGCGCCTTCGGCACCGACACCGTGCCCGGCACCTATGACGATATCGAGGAGGCCGACCTCGTGGTGCTGGTCGGCTCGAACCTCGCCTGGTGCCACCCGGTGCTCTACCAGCGCCTGCTGGCCGCGCGGAAGGCGCGGGGGACCAGGATCGTGGTGATCGACCCGCGCCGCACGGCGTCGTGTGACGGGGCCGACCTGCATCTCGCGCTCGAACCCGGCAGCGATGTGGCGCTGTTCAACCGCCTCTTCGCCGAGATCTACGAGGCCGGGGCCATCGACGCCGCCTTCCTGCTGAACACCGAGGGCTTCGACGACACCTTGCGCCAGGCCTGGTGCAACGGGGTCGAGGCGACTGGCCTCTCCCCGGAAGAGGTGGCCGAGTTCTGCCGCCTCTGGATCTGCACCGAGAAGGTGGTGACGATCTTCAGCCAGGGCGTGAACCAGTCGACCAGCGGCACAGACAAGGTCAATGCGATCATCAACTGCCACCTCGCCACCGGCCGGATCGGCAGGCCCGGCATGGGCCCGTTCAGCGTGACCGGCCAGCCCAACGCCATGGGTGGGCGCGAGGTCGGGGGGCTGGCGAACATGCTGGCCTGCCACCTGGAGCTTGAAAACCCAGACCACCGCGCCGCCGTGCGCGGCTTCTGGGACGCCCCCGCCATGCCCGAGGCCGCCGGCCTGAAGGCCGTCGACATGTTCCGCGCCGTTGCGGATGGGCGCATCAAGGCGCTCTGGATCATCCACACCAACCCTGCGGTGACCCTGCCCGAGGCCGACGCGGTGCGCGAGGCCATCGCCCGCTGCCCCTTCACCGTGGTGAGCGACGTCAGCGCCACCACCGACACCGCGCGGCTCGCCGATGTGGTGCTGCCCGCCGCCGCCTGGGGCGAGAAGGACGGCACCGTCACCAATTCCGACCGCACCATCAGCCGCCAGCGCGCCATCCTGCCGCCGCCGGGGCTGGCGCGGCCCGACTGGGCGATCCTGGCCGAGGTCGGCCAGCGGATGGGTTGGCGCCGCGCCTTCGACTACCAGACCCCGGCCGAGATCTTCCGCGAATACGCGGCGCTTTCGGGGGTGGCGGGCCGCTTCGGGCGCGACTTCGACATTTCCGGTCTCTCCGACATCGACGACACCGCCTATGCTGCGCTGCCGCCCACGCGCTGGCCGGTGACGGCGGCGCGCAGCGGCGGGCGTTTCTTCGGCGACGGGCGCTTCTTCCACGACGACGGCAAGGCGCGGCTGCTGCCGGTCGCGCCCCGCGCGCCTGCTGCGCGGACCGAACCGCGCTACCCCTTCCGCCTCAACACCGGCCGGGTTCGCGACCAGTGGCACACGATGACCCGCACGGGCCTCTCGCCGCGCCTCTCGGCCCACCTGGCCGAGCCCTTCCTCGAGATCCACCCCGAGGACGCGCTGCGCCTCGGCCTCGCCCCGGCCGACCTCGCCGAGCTGACCAGCCCCACCGGCCGCGCCATCCTGCGGGTGCGGATCACCGACGCGGTGCGCCCGGGCCAGGTCTTCGCGCCGATGCACTGGACCGCCGAGACGGCGCCCTCGGCCCGGATCGACGCGCTGGTCGCCGCGGCGACCGACCCGGTCTCGGGCCAGCCCGAGAGCAAGGCCGCCGTTGTCGCCGTCGCCCCCTTCCGCGCTGCCTGGTACGGTTTCGCGGTCTCGTCGCGGGAGCTGGACTGCACTGCCGACTACTGGGCACTCGCCCGCACCGCCGGCGGCTATCGCGCCGAACTCGCCGGGGCCGTGCCGGTCGACGACTGGGAGGCCGCGGCACGCGCCCTGTTCCGGCTGCCGGATGCCCCGGTGACAACCCTGCTCGACGCACGGCGCGGCACCGCGCGGCTGGCCTTCCACGACGGCGACCGCCTGCTTGCCGCGCTCTTCGTCGCGCCGCAGCCGGTGGCGGTGATGCGCGACTACCTCGCCACCCTGCCGGGCACGGCGGCGGCCAACGTGCTGATCGGGCGCACCCCCGCCGACGTGCCCGACCCCGGCCCGGTGGTCTGCTCCTGTTTCGGCGTCGGGCTGAACACCCTGATCGAGGCCATCGAGACCAACGGCCTCGTCAGCGTCGAGGCGGTGGGCGAATCCCTGCGCGCCGGCACCAACTGCGGCTCGTGCCGGCCCGAGATCGCCGACCTGATCGCCCGCGTTCACCGCAGGGAGGCCGCCGAATGACCCTTGCCACTCATGTGCGCACGCTGGGGCGCGGGCCGGGCCGGTCGCGGTCGCTGACCCGCGAGGAGGCCGCCGAGGCAATGGCGCTCATGCTCACGGGCGAGGCCGCGCCCGAGGCCGTTGGCGCGCTGCTGATGCTGCTGCGCATGAAGGGCGAGACGGCGGAGGAGATCGCCGGGCTGGCCGAGGCGGCGCAGGCCGCCATGCCCGCCGCGCCCCGCGCCGATCTCGACTGGCCAAGCTACGCGGCGGGGCGCACGCGCGGCCTGCCGTGGTTCCTGCTCTCGGCCCGGCTGGTGTCGATGGCCGGGCATTCGGTGCTGCTGCACGGCTGGAACGGCAGCGACGGCGCGGTGCGCGCCGGGCTGGCGGCGGCGGGGATCCCGGTGCTTGGGGGCGCCGAGACCCTGCCGCCCGGCGCCATCGGCTACCTGCCGCTGGAACAGGCGCACCCGGCGCTCTTCTCGCTGTTGAACCTGCGCGGGGTGCTCGGCCTGCGCTCCTGCGTGAATACCGTCTGCCGGATGCTCAATCCGGGCCGCGCCCCGGCCAGCGTGCAGGGCGTCTTCCATCCCTCCTACCGGCTGCTCCAGGCCGATGCGGCGGCGCTGCTGGGCTGGCGCAGCCTCAGCGTCATCAAGGGCGGCGGCGGCGAGGTGGAACGCCACCCCGGCAAGGATGTCGAATGGTTCGGCTTGCGAGATGGCCAGCCGGGGCAGGGCGTCTACCCGGCCCATGCCCAGCTGCAGCACCGCCTGTCTGAGCTGCCCGGCGCGGTGGGTCTGGCCGAGGTCTGGTCCGGCGAGGCAACGGACCCGCTGGCCGAGGCCATCGTCATCGCCACTGCCGCCGTTGCCCTCGACACGCTGGGCCATGCCCACCCCGAAGCCCTCTCGCGCGCGCTCTGGGCGACGCGCCGCACGCAATTGGCCGCCTGAAAGGAGCGCACCGATGCAAAGCTTCCCGATGTTCCTGCGCACCACCGACCGCCGCGTGGTGATCTGCGGCGGCGGCGAGAAGGCGGCGCAGAAGGCGCGGCTGATGCTCAAGACCGACGCCCGCCTGCTGCTGGTCGCCGAGAGGCTCGACGACGAACTGGCCGAACTGGTCCGCAGCGGCCGCGCCGAGCACTACGCAGGCCCAGTGACCCCCACGCTGTTCGAAAGTGCGGTGATGGGCTTCATCGCCACCGACTGCCCGGCGCTCGACGCCGCGCTGCATTGGCTGGCGCAGGCGGCGCGTTGCCCGGTGAACGTGGTCGACCGGCCCGACCTCTGCGACCTCGTCACCCCCTCGATCGTCGACCGCGACCCTGTGGTGGTGGCAATCGGCACCGACGGCACCGCACCGGTGCTGGCGCGGCAGATCCGGGCGCAGCTGGAAGTGGCGCTGCCGGTCTCGCTCGGCGGTCTTGCCGCGCTGGCCGGCCGGCTGCGGTCCAGCGTTGCCGCGCGGGTGCCCCATGCGCGGCGGCGCGCCTTCTGGACCTGGGTCTTCTCCGGCGCCCCCCGCGCCGCCTGGACCCGCGGGGCCGAGCGCGAGGCCATCGCCAGCGTCAAGGCCGCGATCGCCGAGGGCGGCGCGCCGACCGGCACGCAGGGCAGCATCGCCCTTGTCGGTGCCGGCCCCGGCGCGCGCGACCTGCTGACCCTGCGCGCCATGCAGCGCCTGCAAGAGGCCGACGTGGTCTTCTACGACCGCCTCGTCGATCCCGAGGTGCTGGACCTGGCCCGCCGCGATGCCGACCGGGTCTTTGTCGGCAAGGTGGTCGGCGCCCATGCCTGGCCGCAGGAACGCATCAACGCGGTGATCGTCGCCGAGGCGCGGAAGGGCCGGCGCGTGGTGCGGCTGAAATCGGGCGATCCCGGCGTCTTCGGCCGCGCGGGCGAAGAACTGGCGGCGGCCCGCGCCGCCGGCGTGCCCGTCGAACTGGTCCCCGGCATCACGGCGGCCTCGGCGGCGGCCGCGGCGCTGGGGCGCAGCCTGACCGAGCGGGGCGTTGCCGATACGCTGGTGCTGACCACCGGCATGAGCCGCGAGGGCGACCCGCTGCCCGATAGCGTGCGCATGGCCGCGCCCGGCACGACGATGGCCTTCTACATGGCCGTCGCCCAGGCCGGCCGCATCCGCACCGCGCTGATGGCGCGCGGCCTCTCGGGCGAGACCGAAGTGCAGGTCGCGGCGGATGTCTCCAAGCCGGACGAACGTCTCAGCGTCTGCCCGCTGCACCGGCTGGAGCGCCACCTCGACGAGACCGGCTGCACCGGCGGCGCGGTCCTGCTGGTCACCTGGCCCAGCCAGGCGGCGGCGCGCCGCGCGGCCCCGGCGCTCGCGGTGGTCTGACCACGGCCGTTGATTGCGCCGGCGCGCTGGGGCAAGCTGCGCGGCAAGGCCCCAGGGCCGCCGCCACGAGGACCGCAGCCATGAACGAGATCCCCCCGAAACCGGCCTTCCGCTATGTCGGCACCCGCCCCGTGCGCCCCGACGGCCTTGCCAAGGTGACCGGCGCGGCGCGCTATGGCAGCGACTACCACCCGACCGGGGTGGCCTGGGGCAAGGTGCTGCGCAGCCCGCACGCCCATGCCCGCATCCGTTCGATCGACACCTCGAAGGCCGAGGCCCATCCCGGCGTCTTCGCCGTGGTCACCGGTGCCGACTTTCCCGAGCAGCCGTTCCGCTTCGATGGCCCCGAGCGGCTTGAACGCAATCCCTACTACGACCTGCGCAACGTGATGGCGCGCGAGAAGGTCTACTACCACGGCCACGCGCTGGCCGCTGTCGCGGCGCGCGACGAGGCGACGGCAAAGGAAGCTCTGGCGCTGATCGCGGTGGACTACGAGGTGCTGCCCCATGTCACCGGCCTCGACGAGGCCATGGCCGAGGATGCGCCGCTGGTGCACGAGGACATGGTCACCCGCAACGTGACGCCGAAACCGGCGCGCCCCTCGAACATCGCGCGGCGCTGGGAGTCGACGGTCGGCGACGTCGAGAAGGGCTTTGCCGAGGCCGATGTGATCGTCGAGGAGACCTTCCGCAACGACGCCGTCCACCAGGGCTATATCGAGCCGCACGCCTGCGTGGCCGAATACGCGCAGGACGGCACCTCGCACCTCTGGGTGTCGAGCCAGGGCCACTTCCAGATGCGCGACCTCACCGCGCTCTTCACCGGGATGCGCCCCGGCGACATCCGCGCGACGCCCGCCGAGATCGGTGGCGGCTTTGGCGGCAAGACCAAGGTCTATCTCGAACCCGTGGCCATGCTGCTCTCGAAGAAGGCAGGGCGGCCGGTACGGATGGTGATGACCCGAGAGGAGGTCTTCCGCGCCACCGGGCCGGGGTCGGACACCCGTATCCGGGTGAAGATCGGCGCGAAGAAGGACGGCACCGTGGTCGCCGCCGAGGCCGAGCTGGCCTACAACTCGGGCGCCTTCCCCGGCTCGCCCTTCATCAACGGCTGCCTCTGTGTCTTCGCGCAGTACCGCTTCCCGAACCAGCGGACGGTGGCCTTTGACGTGGTCTCCAACCGCGCGATGACCGCCGCCTACCGCGCGCCGGGCGCGCCGCAGTCGAACTTCGCGGCCGAAGGGGTGCTCGACATCCTCGCCAAGCGGCTGGAAATCGACCCCTTCGAGCTGCGGATCCGCAACGCGATCCGGGCCGGGGACGCGCAGGTCGGCGACCGGAAGATGACCCACGACGGCTTCGGCGCGATGCTGGAACGGATGAAGGCACATCCCGCCTATGCGCGCCCGCTGGGACTGAACCAGGGGCGGGGCGTCTCCTGCGGTTACTGGCACAACGCCGGCGGGGATTCGAGCGCGACGATCTTCGTGAACACCGACGGCACCATCTCGGTGGCGACCGGCAGCCCGGACATCGGCGGCAGCCGCGCCTCGATGGCGCTGATGGCGGCCGAGACCTTCGGGATCCCCTACGAGCGGGTGCATTCCGAGATTCATGACACAGCCTCGGTCGGCTATACCTTTGTCACCGGCGGCAGCCGTGTGACCTTTGCGACCGGCAAGGCGGTGGTGACGGCCTGCCAGGCGGTGATCGGCCAGCTCAAGGCGAGGGCGGCGAAGATCTGGGGTGTCGAGGTCGAGGCGGTGGACTGGGCGGACGGCGCGGCGCGGCCCTCGTCGACCAACGTTGGCCGGTTCGAGGCGCTGACGCTCGAGGACCTCGCCAACAAGGCAAGCGCGACGGGCGGGCACTTCGGGGCCTCGCATTCCGAGAACATGACCGGCCACGCGCCGGGGGTGAGCGCGATGTTCTGCGATGTCGAGGTCGATCCCGAGACCGGGGCGGTCAAGGTGCTGAACGTGGTGGCCGCGCAGGATGCGGGGCAGGCGATCCACCCCTCCTACGTCGAGGGGCAGATCCAGGGCGCGGTGGCGCAGGGCGTCGGCTGGGCGCTGAACGAGGGCTATGTCTACGGGGCCGACGGGGTGCTGCAGAACGCGGGCTGGCTGGACTACCGGATGCCGGTCGCCTCGGACCTGCCGATGATCGAGCCGGTGGTGGTCGAGCAGCCGAACCCCGGCCATCCCTACGGGGTCAAGGGCGTGGCCGAGGCCGGGATGGTGGCGGCGCTGGCCTGCGTGGCGAACGCGGTGGCCGATGCGGCGGGGCGGCGGATGACCCACCTGCCGATCAATCCGCCGCGCCTGTTGAAGGCGCTGGAGGATCGCGAAGCCGAGCTTTGAGAGATGTCCCAGCTAGGACGCCTCTCACGTCATTGATTTCGCGTCAGAATTTCAGGGTGACTTTCCGGGACACCTGAAATCGGCCCATTCCGGCTCCGCCAACCTCAGCCCTTGGCAAGCTTGCGGTAGAGGTCGACCACCGGATCGGCGCCCATCTCCACGTCGGTGAAGGTCAGCACCTGCCCGGCGGGAATGTCGCGGGTGAGGGCGACGCCATGGGCGAGGCCGATCGGCAGCGCCTCGCCGGCGCGGGCCAGCGGCTGGGCCTTGCCCCAGACCGTATAGCCGCCCTCGCCGTCGAGCATCTCGCCCTTCTTCAGCGCCCGTTTCGACACCGCCGCCACGGTGCCGCGCATCTCGCGTGTGCAGCCGGTGGCCTCGCGGCGCAGCGCCGCACTCAGCACCGAGATCGACAGTTCCAGCCCGATCAGGTGGAAGGGCTTGTACATCGCCGCATAGCGCCCGGTGGAATCGGTCGGCAGCCCGTATTGCTTGAAACAGGCGGCGGCATAGTCATTGGGCGCTTCGAGCACAACGTAGACGCCCCAGCGCAGATCGCGGAAGACCGGGCGGCCATCGCGTTCGACCGACGAGATCGTCTCGACCATGCCCGGCCCGTCCAGCTGCCCGCCCACGGCGCGCGGGCGCAGCACATGGGCAAGGTCATCGACCCCGCAGGGCGGGAAGGACAGCCCGTTCGCCGGCACGTTCAGCCCGCAGGCATTGGCGATGGCGACCATCTCGATGGCGCTCTTGGTGCCGTCGAGGAAGGAGTTGAACATCTGCGGATTCATGCCCGCCCGCGCCGCCTCTTCCGGTTTCAGCCCGTAATGCGCCCAGACATCGTCCGGCGTCACGTTGTGGAAGGCGGGCAGGTATTTCGTGCCCTTGCCGGCGGCGGCGATGGTGAAACCGGCGGCGCGGCCCCAGTCGACCATCTCGGCCACCAGCGCGGGCTGGTCGCCATAGGCCATCGAATAGACCGTGCCGGCGGCAGCCGCCTCGCGCGCCAGCGCCGGGCCGACCAGCACGTCGGCCTCGACGTTGACCATGACGATATGCTTGCCATTGGCGATGGCGGCGCGAGCATGGGCGATCCCGGCGCGCGGGTTGCCGGTGGCCTCGATCACCACGTCGACGTCATCGCGCGCCGCCGCCTCGGCCCCGCTTTCGAGAAAGGCGGAGGCGGCGATGCGCGCCTCGTCCCAGCCGACCGCGCGGCAGGCGGTGCGGGCGCGGTCGGGGCTCAGGTCGGCAATCGCGCTGACCGTGAGGCCCTTGATCGTCGGCACCTGCGACAGGAACATCGACCCGAACTTGCCGGCCCCGATCAGCGCGGCCCGCACGGGCGTGCCGCGTTCGGCGGCCTCGGCCGCCAGTTTCGCCAGGTTCATCGCGTCTCCTCCCGCTTTCTCCCTGGTCCGGGATGCTAGACCGGATCAGGGCAGCGGGCAACGCGCGCTCAGAGCTTGCGGGCCTGGCTCGCCATGGCGACCGATGCCGCCGGCCCACGGCAGGAGGCGGCAAGGTCCAACTCGGGGTCGCGCACCGAGGTGCTGACATCCATCAGCCCCAGCAGGGTGTGAAACAGGTTGTCCTGGCTCACCGGCTGGTCGGCCTTGTCGCGCAGGCAGGCGAAGTCGATGCCCATCCGCTGGCGGAAGTCCTGCGAGAGCCACATCAGGAAGGGCACATGGGTCTGCGTGTCGGGCGCCATGAACCAGGGCGCGGCGTGCAGGTAGAGCCCGTTCTCGCCCAGCGACTCGCCGTGGTCCGACATGTAGATCATGCCGGCGACGACCCTGTCCTGCGCCTGCAGCCGTTCGATGGAGGCGGCGAGGATATGGTCGGTGTAGCGGATCGAGTTGTCATAGGCGTTGACGACCTCTTCGATGCTGCACTTGGCCAGGTCGGCGGTGCGGCAATCCGGCTGGAAATCGGCGAATTCCGGCGGGTAGCGCAGGTAATAGCTCGGCCCGTGGCTGCCGATCATGTGCAGCACAAGGACCGTGTCCTCGGTCATCGCGGCAACCGTGTCGTCGAGCACCTTGAGCAGCGCCTGGTCGGTGCATTCGCCCATCTCGCAGGCGGCAGGGTCGATGGTGGCGTCGATCTGATGCGAGGTGCCGGTGCGCCGGGCGATATACTGGTCGCCGGTGTTGTTGTCCCACCAGAGCGGCGTGACGCCGGCATGGGCCAGCACGTCGAACAGGTTCTCCGAGCCCATGAAGGCCTCGTTGCTGTAACCCGAGCGCGGGAAGGGCGAGAACATGCAGGGCAGCGAGACGGCGGTGGCGGTGCCGCAGGAGGTGGTGTCGGTGAAATTGACGATGTCGAGCTTGGCCAGCTCCGGCGTGGTGTCACGCGCGTAGCCGTTCAGGCCGAAGTTCTGCGCCCGCGCGGTCTCGCCCGCGAAGACGACCATCAGCACCGGCTTGCCGCCCGAGGCCAGCAGCGGGCCCTTCACCGCGTCGGTGCCCAGCGGCTTGACCTCCTGGTTCTGGCTGCGCAGCTCCATCTTGGTGTATTTGTAGATCGCCGCGATGCTGGCGCCGGGCTGGTAGCTGGCCATCAGGTCGCGGTGCTCGCGGATGGCGGCGGCATTGGCCTTGAGGTCGAGGAAGAGCAGGCCGAAGGTCAGGGCGAAACCGGTGAGCGCGGTCAGCGGGAACTTCCACAGGATGTGGCGCACGCGCGGATAGCGCAGGCGCGGCACGAAGAGCAGCGCCGCCGGCAGCACGCCGGTCAGCAGCATGTGGCGGACATAGGCGCCGGTGACCAGATGGCGGGATTCGGCCACGGTGGTGTTCATCACGTTCTGGATCATCAGCTTGTCGATGAGGATCCCGAGCTGG
Organism: Seohaeicola zhoushanensis; assembly: GCF_014656415.1. GTDB lineage: Bacteria > Pseudomonadota > Alphaproteobacteria > Rhodobacterales > Rhodobacteraceae > Seohaeicola_A > Seohaeicola_A zhoushanensis. The sequence goes on from NZ_BNCJ01000002.1 coordinate 490,643, forward strand.
TCCTGGTACCAGGCCGAGGCGGCCGCCAGCAGCAGGATCGCGGCGGCGGCGGGGCGGTGCAGGCGGGGCAGGCTGACCAGGCTCAGGGTGAAGACGGTCAGCGTCCAGACCGCCGCACCGAAGAGGATCACGTGCAGCGGATCGCCCTTGAAGACGGTGGTCAGCCGGGTCCAGAACCCGGCGTTGAACATCGCGAGCATGTAGGTCGCGACGAGCATGTTGAACTCGGTCGCGCCAAGTTCGGGCCGGTGCCGGCGAAGTTCCGAGCGGATACTCATTCACTGTCTCCCGCGGGCTTGCGCCCGTCGATCATCGAGAACACCAGGTTCTCGCCATGGCGCAGGCTGGCGTGGATCACCCCGCCGACGTGGACCGCGACCAGAACCAGGATCAGGATCGCCGCGGCCTCATGCGCCTCTTCCATCATCTCCGAGCCCCAGAAGGCGTCGGATTCGAGCAGCAGGCCGCTGGCCACGGTGCCGGCGACCACGGCGAGCAGGGCGACGATCATCGCCGCCCCCGCCGGGTTGTGGCCGAGGAAGCGCCGCTCGCGCCCGCGGCGCAGGTCGTCGAGATAGCCGAGCGTGGCGGCGGGGCCCTTCACGAAGCTCGCAAAGCGCGCGTGGCGCGGGCCGATGACGCCCCAGAGCAGCCGCAGCACGACCAGTCCGCCGATGGCATAGCCCAGCGCCTCATGCGCCGTCTTCATGCCGTCGGCGGTGAGCCAGGCCAGCAGGATGAAGGCGGCGAGGTGCCAGTGCAGCAGCCGCACGACAGGGTCCCACACGCGGACCATCCGGGGCGTCGCCTCAGTCATCGTAGCCGACGATCTCGAAGCTGGCCGGGTCGATGAAGGCCTCGACGCGCTTGCCCTTGTCGTCGGTGCCGTAGACCTCGTAGCAGCCGTCGTCGGACTTGACGGTCTTCACGGTCCAGCCCTTGGCGGTCAGCTCGGCGGTCAGCTCCTCGACCGGGCGCCAGCTTTCCTTGGGGACATTGCACTTGTCGCTGGCGGCGGCAGGCAGTGCTGCGAGGACGAGCAGGGCGGCGAGGGGGCCCAGGGGGAATCGTACATGCATTCGGGATCTCCGGACGGTGATTGACATGGCCCGGATGTGACGGAGAAAGCTTTCACCAAGCTTACAGATCGGGGCGACCGGCAGGCGCCGAAGCGGAAAGCGGCGAAAACCGGCCCAAGCCGAGCAGGGCGCTCCGGAATGGCGGGCAGGGGCTTGGGGGCCCGGCACGATCCCGCTGCATCCACAGCCTTGTCCACAGGTCCCGGGCGCGCAGGGCGCATGTGCGCAGCCCTGTGGGGTTCAGAAAAAATGCTTTTGAATCAGAATATTGCGCCGGGAAATCCCTGTGGATATCCCCGCGCCGGCCGCTACCGCGGCATCGGCACCATATGCGGCACCGCTCCGGTCAGCACCGCCACCGCATCCGGCCGCATCAGCCCCGCCAGCGCCGCATCGTCGCAGCGCAGCCCGCCGGTATAGGTGCCATAGGCCGGCATCACGATACGGTCGCGATCGGCAAGGAAGGCCGGCCGCGAGATCGCCCGCGCCCGCGTCCGGATCACCGCCTTCGGGTGGTAATGTCCCGAGATCTCGCCCACCGCCCCAGCAAGCGCGATATGGCGGAAGGTCAGCGGCGCCATCGCGAGCTCGGCCAGATGCGCGCCGCCCAGGTCCACCGGCCCGGCATCGTGGTTGCCCTCGATCCAGACCCAGCGCCGCCCGGCCTGCAGCCGCGTGATCCACAGCCGCTCGGCCTCGGGCAGGGCCGCCGCCGCGCCCAGATCGTCGAAACTGTCGCCAAGGCAGACCACCACCCGCGCCCCGGTCGCGTCCAGGTCAGCCGCCAGCCGGGTCAGCGTGTCACGCGTCTCGTAGGGCGGCAGCGCCGCCCCGCCGCGCCGCGCCATCCGCTCGGACTTGCCCAGGTGCAGGTCCGAAACGCAGAGCACCCCGGCCTCGGGCCAGAACAGCGCCCCCGAACCAAGCGCCCGCAGGCGGAGACCGCAGAAGGAAAGATCACAGGCGTTCATGCTCCGTTCCATCGCGCGCCCGCGCCATTTTTGCAAGAGGCTGCAGGCCGCCGCAATCGCTTCCCCCTGATTTCTCTTCTTTCCAAATATCTCCAGGGGAGTCGCGCCGCAGGCGCGGCGGGGGCAGCGCCCCCAGGACCCGCCTGCCAAGGGCGTGGACGCCCGAGGTCTACCCGATCCCCGCCGTCTCCAGCAGCCGCGCCGCCTCTTCGGCGAGCAGCCGTTCCTCTGCCGCGCCATTGACCGGCACCTTGCCGACCTCCAGCAGCATCGGCGCCGCCAGCGGGGTCACGCGGTCGAGCCGGACATGGTCGATGCGGGTGCCGATCCGCGCCAGCATCTCCTCGATGCGGCCGAAATCGACCAGCCCGCGCAGCGCCTCCTCGCGGGTGATCTGCAAGAGCAGGTGGTCGGGGTCGTATTTCTGCAGCGTGTCATAGAGGATATCCGAGGAAAACGTCGCCTGCCGCCCGGTCTTGCGCCCGCCGGGGCGGTTCCGCTCGATCAGCCCGGCGATGGTGGCCGAGGTCTTGAAGGTGCGCTTCATCACCGCGTTGCCCGCGAGCCAAGTGCCCAGCCCCTCGCGCAGGCGGGCGGCGTCGAACAGCGGCGCGGGGTCCTCGACCGGGTCCAGCCCCCAGATCAGCGTGGCGTAATCGGTGGCGACGAAGCCAAGCGGGTGCAGCCCCATCTCCTCCAGCCGGTTGGTCAGCAGCAGCCCCAGCGTCTGCTGCGCGTTGCGCCCGGCGAAGCCGTAGACGCAGGTATGGGCACGGGTGTCGAAGGGAAAGCTCTCGACCAGCAGCCTTCCCTGCTGCGGCAGCCGCGAGACCTCGCGCTGCAGCGACAGCCAGTCGGCGGTATGGGCGGGCAGTTGCGGCCAGTCGGCCTGCGCGAATAGCGCCAGGATGCGCTCCGAGAGCTGGGTCGAGGTGGCGAACTTGGTGCCCATGAAGGTGGCGATGCGCGGTTTCTTGCGGGCATCGCGGCTGACTTCCACCGTCATCTCGCGCAGGCCCTCGTATTTCACGATCTGCCCGCCGATCAGGAAGGTGTCGCCGGGGGTGAGGGTGGCGGCAAAGCTCTCCTCGATCTCGCCCAGCGGCTTGCCGCCGCGGTTGCGGCGCAGCCGCACCTGCAGCGTGTCGGTGTCCTGGATGGTGCCGATGTTCATGCGGATATTGGTGACCGCGCGCGGATCGCGCAGCTGCCAGAGCCCGTCCGGGCGCTGCATCAGCCGGCGCCAGCGGTCATAGGCTGCCAGCGCATAGCCGCCGGTGGCGCAGAAATCGAGGCAGGCGTCGAATTCGGCGCGGGTCAGCGCCGCATAGGGGCCCGCGCTTGTCACTTCGGCAAACAGCGCTTCGGCGTCGAAAGGGCCGGCGCAGGCGGTGATCAGGATCTGCTGGCAGAGCACGTCGCGCGGGCCGGGGCCGCGCGGCTCGCCATCCAGCGCGCCTTCGCGCACCGCCTCGAGCGCGGCGACGCATTCCACCACCTCGAAGCGGTTGGCCGGCACCAGCAGCGCCTTGGAGGGCGCGTTGTAGCGGTGGTTGGCCCGCCCGATCCGTTGCACCAGCCGCTTGACGTTCTTGGGTGCGCCGATCTGGATGATGAGATCGACGTCACCCCAGTCGATCCCGAGGTCGAGCGTGCCGGTGCAGACGATGGCGCGCAGCTCGCCCCGCACCATCGCCGCCTCGACCCTTTGGCGTTGCAGCCGGTCGAGCGAGCCGTGGTGAATGCCGATCGGCAGGCCCTCGTCATTGGCAAGCCAGAGGTTGTGAAAGAAGATCTCGGCCTGCGCCCGCGTGTTGTGGAAGATCAGCGTGGTGCGATGCGCCTTGACCTGTTCCAGCACCGCAGGGATGGCATAGGCCGCGCCGCCGCCGGCCCAGGGCGGCGCTTCGGCGGTTTCCAGCATCCGGATGTCGGGGGCCGGGCCAGGATCGGCCTGGAGGATGGCGCAGGGATCGGGGTGGCGCGCCAGCAGGCGCGCGATGGCGGCCGGATCCTCGACCGTGGCCGAGAGGCCGACGCGGCGCAGGCCGGGGCAGAGGCCTTGCAGCCGGGCAAGGCCGAGGAACAGCTGGTCGCCGCGCTTGCTTTCCGCCAGGGCGTGGATCTCGTCGACCACCACCCGTTGCAGCCCGGCGAAGATGCGCGGCGCGTCCTCGTAGGAGAGCAGCAGAGCAAGGCTTTCCGGCGTGGTCAGCAGGATATGCGGTGGATCGACCCGCTGGCGGCGCTTCTGCGTGGCCGAGGTGTCGCCGGTGCGGTCCTCGATGCGGATCGGCAGGCCCATCTCGGTCACCGGGCCGGTCAGGTTGCGCTTGATATCCGCCGCCAGCGCCTTGAGCGGCGAGACGTAGAGCGTGTGCAGCCCCGCGTGTGGGTGCGTGGCAAGCTCGGCCAGGGTGGGCAGGAAGCCCGCCATGGTCTTGCCGCCGCCTGTGGGCGCGATCAGCAGCGTCGCGGGGTCCTCCGCGCGGGCGAGCATGGCCAACTGGTGCGGATGGGGCTGCCAGCCGCGGGCCGCGAACCAGTCGGTGATCAGCTGGGGCAGAGCGCTCATGGCCAAGATGTAGGGCGCGGGAAACGAAAAGGGAACACGGGCTTGCGAAGGGCGCAAATCTTTTCACGGAAAAGATTTGCCAAAACTTTCAGGGGAAAGTTTTGGGCCGCGGGGAAAGGTGGCGCAGCAAGGCCTGGACGGTTTCCGGCAGGCTTGTGTCGGCGCCCTCGGGGGCGGCGTCCAGCGCGCTGGCGACGTCCTTGACGAGGATGCCGATGGTATTCTCGGGGTCGAAGCCGTCGCGCGCGAATTCGATGTTGTCGAAGCCCGAGGCGAACCAGTTCTGCCCCGAGGAGGTGGCGATCAGCGCCAGCAGGGCGGCCTCGTCGAGCCCGGCCTCGTCGGCCCAGTCGAGCACCAGCCTCGTCATCGCCGTATTGGCTGCGGCGAGCAGGTTGTTCAGCACCTTCGCCTGCATCCCCGCGCCGAAGCCGCCCATGCGGTGGAAGTGCCGGCCCATGGCGGCGAAGAGCGGCTGCGCGGTGTCGAGCGCCTCGGGGGCGCCGCCCAGCATGAAGGAGAGCCGCGCCTCGTCTGCCGCGATCTGGGCGCCGGACATCGGCGCGTCGATCAGGGTTACATGGGCGGGCACGCGGTCGCGCAGGCCCAGCACATAGCGCGGCGATAGGGTGGAGCAGACGATGATCCGTTCGAGGCCGGGCGCGCGGGCAAAGCCCTGCGTGCCGAAAAGCACCTCGTCGGTCTGGGCTATGTCGCGCACGACGGTGAGCAGGGTGCGCAGGCCCTTGGCAAATTCCACCGGGTCGTTGGAGACAGCCGGCGCCAGCGCGCCGAACTCGGCGGCGGGGCGGACGTCGAAGCCCTGCGCGTCGAGGCCCGCGCGGCGCAGCGCCGCCAACATGCCGGCGCCCATGCGGCCGCAGCCGGCCAGTCCGATGCCCTGAAGTGTCATGTGTGTCCTCCCGGCCGGCAACAAACCATGCCGCCGGCCCAAGGGGAAGCGCCCTTATTTGACGATCTTCTCGTCCTTGACGAACATGTTGGCCCAGGCGCGGTCGATCAGCTTGGGGGACATCTGGTAGGGGATGCCCTCGAACTCGCAGATGGCGATCATCTGGTCGATCAGGAAGACCGGCTGGTAGTTGGCATAGGTGTTGTTGATGGTCGGATACTTGACCTTCAGCAGGTGCACCAGCGCCGCCTCGTCCAGCGGCATCCCCTTCTTGCGGGCCACCATGGCGAAGATCTTGAGGTAGTCTTCCTGGTTCGGCCCGTCGATCTTGATCTTGAAGAAGATCCGGCGCAGGGCGGCCTGGTCGAAGATCTCGTTCGGGTGGAAGTTGGTCGAGAAGATCACCAGCGTGTCGAAGGGCACCTCGAACTTTTCGCCCGATTGCAGGCCGAGGATGTCCTTGCTCTCTTCCAGCGGCACGATCCAGCGGTTGATCAGCGCCTGCGGCGGTTCCTCCTGGCGGCCAAGGTCGTCGACGATGAAGATGCCGCCGGTCGACTTCAGCTGCAGCGGCGCCTGGTAGGTGCGCGCGGTGGGGTTGTAGACGAGGTCGAGCATCTTCAGCGAGAGCTCGCCCCCGGTGATCACCGTGGGCCGCTCGCAGCAGACATAGCGGCTGTCGAACCGCTTGGCGCGGCGCAGCGAGTTCGGATCGTCCTGGATCTGTTCGACGGCGTTGTGCACGATCGGGTCATAGACGGTGATGACCTGGCCCGAATACTCGATGGCGCGCGGCACATAGACCCTGTCCCCCAGCGCATCGCGGATGCCGTTCGAGATCGAGGATTTACCGTTGCCCGGCGGGCCATACATCAGGATCGACCGGCCGGCGCTGACCGCCGGGCCGAGATGGTCGAGCAGTGAGGGCGGCAGCACCAGGTGCCCCATTGCGCGGGTCAGCTGTTCGCGGGTGATCTGGATGTTGCGGATCGACTGGCGTTCGACCTGTTCGCGGTAGATCTCGAGCGGGACCGGCATGGCGCCGAAATATTCCGACTGCGCCAGCGCGTCGAGCGCGCGGGCCTTGCCCTGGTCGGTGAGCTGATAGCCCATCTCGTTGCCGGAGTTGGCGTTGAGCGTGCCGGTCGCCTCGAGCAGGCGCTGTTCGCGCGCCATGTCGACCAGTTCCTGGGTCACCTGGATCGGCAGGCAGATCGCCTCGGACAGTTCGCTGACGATGGTGATGTTCTTGCGGAAGATGGTCTTCAGCAGGATGTCGCGCATCATCACGATGGGCAGCTTCATCTCTTCCAGCGTGCGCGGCGCGGGAGGGGCCATCACGGCGGTGGCGGTCTGCATGTTCATGAATCGGTGCCCGTACTGTCGATGTTCTGGTGACTGGACGCGTTGTCGCAATAATTTGCGGCGATTTTGTGCCCGAGAGGCGGAATTTGCCTCTCGCCCATCCTGCACCGATCCGGCTTGCAGCCGGGTTAACGCGCCCTCAGGCGCCGCGGAAGGCGCCGATCAGCAGGTAGATCGCCAGGGTGCCGCCCAGCGAGAATCCCATCGGGAACTTCCAGCCCATGTCCCAGCTCTTCCAGCCCGGCGCGATGCGGCGCAGGGGGGTATACTTGGCGAGCCTGTGGGTCACGAAGGCGGCGAGCAGGTTGGCGGCGAAGATCGCGACGAGATAGCGGATGTCGCCGCCGGCGATATAGGGCGCGGCTGCGGCGGCAAACTTGGCATCGCCCGCGCCCAGGGCGCCGCCGATGTTCAGGGTAAAGCCGGCAATGAGCACCGCCACCATCTGGACCAGCCGCCAGCCGTAGTCGGGCAGGGGCAGGGCGATGGGGCCCAGCACCACGAAGACCGCCGCCAGCAGGATCACCGCCTGGTTGGTGATGCGCATCTCGCGCAGGTCGGTGAAACAGACATAGAGGCAGATCGGCAGGGCAAACGGCAGGAGCCACCGCGCGGAATACGCGGTGATCGCCATGCGTTCAGGCAGGAACCAGAGATCGCCGAGCGCGGCCAGGTCCATGCGTCAGGCCGCGTCAAGCGCCTTGAGCGAGCGTACCGCCTCGTCGAAGTGCTGCGGATGGGTCGCGATGGCGTCGCGCAGCAGGCCCTTGGCGGTCTCGGTGTCGCCCTGCTTGACGGCGGCCAGGGCCATGGTGTGCAGCAGCTGCGCGCGCTCGGTCTGGGTCATCGGGATGACCGGCATCGAGTAGTTGCGCTGGGCGCCGCGGGCGAGCACCAGGTTGTTCTTGGCTGTAAACAGCGAGTCGTCGAGGCGGATGGCCTCGCCGAACAGCCGCTCGGCCTCGGAATAGTCGCCGCGGGTCAGCTTGGAATAGCCCCAGTTGTTCATCACGCCGGCCGGCGCGGTGGTGAGGCCGACGGCGATTTCATAGAAGCTGTCCGACTTCTTCCACTGCTTGTTGGCGTCGGCGACCATCGCCTCGAGCCGGTAGCGCTGGAAGGTCTCGTAGGTCGGCGGGATCGAATCGAGCGTGGTCTTGGCCTTGGTCCACTCGTTGGTGCGGATCAGCGCATCGGCGAGCTGGACCCGGTCCTCGTTGGTGGCGCCCGGCATCGCGGTCACCTTGGTCCAGGCCGAGACGCCTTCGGTGTTGCGTTTTGCACGCACCAGCGAGGCCGCGAGGCCGCGTTCCAGGTCGATCCGGCCGGGGCTGCCCTTGGTGGCGCGGGTGAAATAGGCCACCGCCTCGTTGGGATCGGCCACCGTGAGCATGACGTCGTTGAGGTTCGATTCGTCCACCACGTTGACGTCCTGGAAAGCGCGTTCGACCGTCTGATCGCCGGATTCCGCACAGGCGGATAGGGTCAAAACCCCTGCAATCATTGCGGGAATCAAAGAAACGTGGCGCATTTATTGCGTCCTTTGCTGCTCTGCCTCGTCACGGGTTCTTACGGATCAGGAAATCGGCGTTCCCCCGTTGAACCACTTTGTATGCTTCCGTTTGTGCCACAGATTTATCCGGATTTGCCGATTTTTCTTGGACCAGCCGCAAATTATCCCGGATTGAGTCACTTTCGCCATTGTCGAGCGCATAGGCGCGGTGGAACACCTGCTCGGCTTCCTTGACCTCGCCGCGCTCCATCAGCACCACGCCGAGGTTGTTCCAGGCCTCGGGGCGGGTATCGTCTTCCTTGAGCGCGCGGCGCAGCAGCTGCTCGGCCTGGCCGAGCCGGCCGAGGCCGAGGTTGGCGGTGCCCATCGAGGTGAGGATCTCGGGCGTCAGCCCCTCGGTCAGGGCGGCGCGGGTGAAGGCTTCGAGCGCGAGCTCGTGCTGGCCGGCGGCCATCAGCCGGTTGCCGACCTCCAGCCCGTCCTCGGCCGCCTTGCGGTGGTCGACGCCGGGGGCGAAGGTGCCGTCTTTCGGTTCGGGGATCCGGTCCGGAACGCAACCGGCCATCGCCGCGGCAACGGCGATGGCCTTGAGGAGGGTCGGGATCGGTGTGTTCTGCTCTCTCACACCTGTGTCGTACCTGTTATCTGTTGCCCATGGCGCCCAGGTTGGCGATCCCGTTCGCGGAAGGTCCGACGAGGATGATCAGCAAGGGAGGCACCGTCAGCCCCATTGTCGCAAGGGTCATCTTGGTTGGCAACTTGTTTGCGGCCTCTTCGGCGCGCATCACCCGCTTGTCCCGCATCTCGCTGGCGAAGACCCGCAGGGCTTCCGCGATCGAGGTGCCGAAGGTGGCCGACTGGATCAGCACGGTGACGAAGGACGACACGTCCTGCACGCCGCAGCGTTCGCCGAAGTCGCGCAGCACCGAGGACTTGTCCTTGCCGGCCTTCATCTCGTAGGCGACGACGTCGAATTCGTCGGCCAGCGCCGGGTAGGAGGCGCGCAGTTCGCGGGCGACGCGGACGATGGACTGGTCGAGCGACTGGCCCGCCTCGACGCAGACCAGCATCATGTCGAGCGAGTCGGGAAAGCCGCGGGTGATCGCCTCCTTGCGCTCTTCGACGCGGCGGGTGATCCAGTATTTCGGCAGGTAATACCCGACGCCGCCGGGGCCGACGATATACATGACCATCTGCTGGGAATCGAATTCCTGGCCGGCCTTGATGACGGTGACATAGATAACGCCGAGGATCAGTCCGACGATGCCCAGGATGAACTGCGCGAAGTGGAAGAAGCGCACCGCGTCCTTGGACTGGTAGCCCGCCTGGCGCAGGGTCAGCTGCATCTTGGTCAGCTGCTTTTCGTCCTGCGGTTCCAGGAAGGTCGCGAACTTCTGCAGCTGCTCGTTGCGCCCGCCCTGGCGCAGCCGTTCTTTCTGCGGCTTGCCCTTGGACGTCTCGTTCAGGCTGCGCTGCAGCTTCTTCATCGGGTCCTCGGGCTGATTGAGCATCAGCGGGATGACCAGAAGGATCATGAAGAGGCCGAGGCAGCCGACGACGATCAGCGGGCCGAACTCGCCCAGCTGGTCGGTCAGGAAGGTGTTGATCGGATCGAGCAATTCCATGTCGGTCTCCTCAGACCTTGATGTTGGTCAGCACGCGCATCACGATCAGGTTGAGCGTGAGCAGGATGCCGACAACGAAGCAGGCGGGAATGAAGTAGGGGTGGTCGATCACCTCGTCGTAGTAGCCGGGATCGTTCACCATGATGACGCCCAGGCAGACCAGCGGGAAGGCCGAGAGGAACTTGCCCGACCACTGCGCCTCGGCGGTGATCGCCTTGACGCGGCGGAACAGGCGGAAGCGGGCGCGGATCACCTTGGCGAGGCCCGAGAGGATCTCGGCCAGGTTGCCGCCCGACTGCTGCTGGATGGTCACGGCGACCGAGAGGAAGCGCAGGTCCTGCATGTCGAGCCGCTCGGCCATATCCTTGAGTGCCTCGCCAATGTCGCGGCCATAGGCGCTCTCGTCGGCGATGATGCCGAATTCGGTGGCGAGCGGGTCTTCGATTTCTTTCGACACGATCGAGATGGCCGAGCTGAACGGGTGGCCGACGCGCAGCGAACGCACCATCAGTTCGACGGCGTCGGGCAGCTGCTCCTCGATCATCGTCATGCGCTTCTTGGCCTTGGAGTTGACCCAGAAATACACCCCGCCGACCCCGATGCCGATCGAGGCGATGACGCGCAGCGCGACGTCGGTCTCGGTCGCGACGGAGAGGGCGACGAAGGCAAAGGCCGCGAGGCCGCCCATGATCATCACCAGCTGGCGCGGGGTAAAGGCGATGGCAGCCTTCTGTGCGCGGTCGGCGAGCAGCGAGTAGAGCGGGATCGACCGCGACTTCATGTGCTGCTGCATCTCCTTGCGGAGCTGTTCGAGCACCTGTTCGCGCCCGGTGCCCTTGTCGAGCATCTCGAGCCGGCGGTTCACCCGGCTGTTCAGGCTGATGGATTTGCCGAAGGCGACAAGGTAGAGGCCCTCGACGAGGACCACGACCGCGATGAAGATCAGGCCGTAGATGACCGGTTCGGAACTCAGTTGCATTAGCGTGGTCCCATCACAGTGGGTTCATAGATCGAGGCGGGCAGGTCATATCCCCACATCCGGAAGCGCTCCGAGAAGTGGCTGCGCACGCCGGTCGCGGTAAAATGGCCGATGATCTTGTTGTCGGGCGTCAGGCCGACGCGCTGGAACTTGAAGATCTCCTGCATCGAGATCACGTCGCCCTCCATCCCGGTGATCTCGGTGATCGAGGTCATCCGGCGCGAACCGTCCTGCAGGCGCGAGGCCTGCACGATCAGGTTCACGGCCGAGGAGATCTGGCTGCGCATCGCCTTCAGCGGCATCTCGATGCCCGCCATGGCGATCATGTTTTCCAGACGCGAGATGCCGTCGCGCGGGTTGTTGGCGTGGATCGTGGTCATCGAGCCGTCGTGGCCGGTGTTCATGGCCTGCAGCATGTCGATCACTTCCTCGCCGCGCGTTTCGCCGACGATGATGCGGTCGGGACGCATCCGGAGCGCGTTCTTGAGACAGTCGCGGGGCGAAACCTCGCCCTTGCCTTCGACGTTCGGCGGGCGGCTTTCCATCCGGCCCACGTGGATCTGCTGGAGCTGGAGTTCCGCGGTATCCTCGATGGTGAGGATGCGTTCCGAGTTGTCGATGAAGGAGGAGAGCGCGTTGAGCGTCGTGGTCTTACCAGAACCCGTCCCGCCCGAGACGATGATGTTGAGGCGGGTGGCCACGGCGGCCTGGAGATAGGCGGCCATCTCCTCGGTGAAGGCGCCGAAGGCGACGAGGTCGTCGATCTGCAGCTTGTCCTTCTTGAATTTCCGGATCGAGACCAGCGAGCCGTCCACCGCGACCGGCGGCACCATCGCGTTGAAACGCGAACCGTCGGCGAGACGGGCGTCGACATAGGGGTTGCTTTCATCGACGCGGCGGCCCACGGCCGAGACGATCTTGTCGATGATCCGCTGGAGGTGCTTCTCGTCCTTGAAGGAGACGTCCGAAAGTTCCAGCTTGCCCTTGCGTTCGACGAAGACCTGGCGCGGGCCGTTCACCAGGATATCGCTGACCGTATCGTCCTGCAGCAGCGTTTCCAGCGGGCCGAGGCCGGTCACCTCGTCGTAGAGTTCCTTGTTGAGGGTCTGGCGATCCTCGCGGTTCAGCACGATGCCGCGCTCGTCGAGCAGTTCGCCCGCGATGGTGGCGATCTCGGCGCGCAGGTCTTTCTCGGTGGCATGTTCCAGCGCGGCGAGGTTCAGGTTGTCGAGAAGCGCGCGGTGCATCTCGATCTTGATCTCGCTCATGCGCTCCTTGCGCTTGCGTTCCTTGTCCATCGCCGAGGTTTCGGCCGGCTTTACCGCGACGGGGCGGCGCAGCGTCGCAGCGACGGGCGGCGCCTCGGGGGCAGGGGCGGCGGTCTTGGCGACCGGGGCCTCGGCCACGACCTTGGCCTGCGGCTTGACGGCAACGTCTTCAGGCTTGTTGAAACGCTTGAACATGGGGTGTCACGCTCCGGGAAGAATCAGGCGGCCTGAGCGTCGCTCTGGCCGAGTTCGTGCAGGGATTGCGCCAGCTTGGCGATTTCCTTGCGCAGGGGGTTCTTGGCGGCCGAGGCGGCCAGCGGCAGGCCGTGGTCGGCGCCCTGGGCGACCTGCTTGCCGCCGTCGGGCAGCTGCAGCTCGATCGAGATGCCAAGGCTTTCGGCCATCCGCTTGACCCGCGCCTTGCCCGACAGGTCGGTGAAGCCCGGCGCGCGGTTCAGCGTGAAGCGCAGCTTGTTGAAGGGCAGGTCCTCGGATTGCAGGGCCCGCTTCAGCCGCAGCGCGTTCTGGGCCGAGCGCATGTCGAGTTCGATCACCGCGAGATAGACGTGGGCCGCCTGCAGCACGGTTTCGGACCAGTGCACCAGGGTCGAGGGCATGTCGACGACGACATAGTCGAAATGGGCCCGCGCCATCTCGATCACCCGCTGGATGTCGGTCGGGGTGAGGATGTCGAGCGGCACGATATCGGCGGGCGAGGTCAGCACCTGCATCTTGTCCTGGAACGGCGTCAGCGCGGCGGCGAAGACGTCCTTGTCGAGGTTCTCGGTGTCCGAGAGCATCTCGAACACGATCTCGCGGCGGGGCAGGTCGAGATAGGTCGAGACCGAGCCATACTGCAGGTCGAGGTCGATCAGGCAGACGCTGGGCGCGTCGTTCTTCGAGATGGTGGCCAGTTCCCAGGCGAGGTTCACCGCCAGCGTGGTCGAACCGGCGCCGCCGGCCAGTCCCTGCGCGACGATCAGCACGCCTTCCTTGGCGGCGCCGCCGGCCAGCGAGGCGCGGGGATGATTCGCCTCGGGCGGCGGGGCGGCCTTGGCCTGGCGCACGCGGTCGATGGCCGATTGCAGCTCGCGCTCGGGGAGGGGGTAGGGGACGAATTCGTCGGCGCCCTTGCGCAGCAGCTGGTGCAGCGAGGCCGGGGTCACGTCTTCGGCGATGAGGATCACGCTGATCTTGCGCGCCTTGGCCTGGGCGATGATCTCGCCCATCATGACCAGGTTGTCCTCATCCTCGCCGTCGATGGCCAGGGCGATGAATTCCAGTGATTCCGCCTCGGCCTGGCCAAAGAACGCAAGGGCTTCGGCGAAACCGAGGTCGCCCCAGCTTTCGCCAAGCACGGCTTCCATGTCTTCTATGAGGAGATCGAAATTCTGGACGTCGCGGCTCACCGTGCAGGCGACGATCGGATTAGTTTCGGGTTGCGGCGTTGCGCTGCTCATTGCCTTCATCCTCTTTTCAGGGCCTGGCAGCATCAGGCCCCGAGAAGGTCCCAGGACGCGATGTCATCTGCTCTGCCGTCGTGCACCCGTTCTGGAGTTACACGCCGCCCATTGAGGACACTCTGTCTGGGAATGTGGGCAATAATTGGGCCAAAAAAACCCAATTGTAGGAAGCCGGGCGACGATCGCCGCCCGGTCCGTTTATTGTGTCTGGGCGAATCCGCCGGACCCCTGACGGCCCGTGAGGCCGCTGGGCGGCACCGCGCTGGCGACATATTCGCGGTAGATGATCTGGGCATACTTGCCGTCGAGCACCGTGGGATGGCGGCGCACGAAGCCCGAGACCTCGGTCACGGTGCGCCGGTTGCGGCGCTCGCGGTCGGCGGTATCGATCACCGGGCGCGTCTCGCCGTAGGAGACCAGCGCCTCGAGGCGCGAGCGGCTGATGCCGCGGCTGGCGAGATAGGCGACCACCGCATTGGCGCGGCGCTTGCCCAGGCCGTAGTTGTAGCCGTTCGAGCCCACCTTGTCGGTGTGCCCGTAGACCCGGAAGCGCACTTCGGGGAACTGCCGGATCCAGTTGGCCTGCTGGTCGAGCGCGCGCGCCGCCTCGGCGTCGATCACCGCGCTGTCGAAGGCGAAGTTGACCGTGGTGGGCACTTCGGTGGCGAAACGGTTGCCAAGGCTCACCGCGTAGTCGAGTTCGCCGCGCATCACCAACTGGTTGTTATTGTTGGCGTTTCCGAACGAGCCATAGTCCAGCTCGTGCCCGGCTTCCTGTACGCATCCTGCCAGCGAGAGGCCGACGGCGACGGTCGTTGCGAGTTTCCACATTCTCCTGATCCTCCGCTCAGTCCAGGACGTAACCGTAGGAGCCGCCGAAGTCCTGCTTGGCGACTTCGTCAGCAGCCGCATTCGCATTCTTGGTGCGGCTGGTCTTGCCATAGAGGAACAGCGCCTTTTCGCTCGGCGGCACCACCCGGTCGGTCGGCAGGGCGAAGGCCTCGCCGCGGGTCGGGGTGACCAGATGCGCGGTGACGATGATCACCAGCTCGGTCTGGCGGCGCCGGTAGGAGGAACTGCGGAACAGGGTGCCGAGCACCGGCACGTCGCCGATCCAGGGCAGCTGGCCCACGCTGTCGAGGAACTCGTCCTGGATCAGGCCGGCGATGGCGAAGCTCTCGCCGTCACGCATCTCGACCGTCGAGGAGGTCTCGCGCCGCTTGAAGCCGACGAATTCGAAGTCGCCGAAGGTGCGCGACACGGTCGGGTCGATCTCGGAGACCGCGGCCTTGAGTTCGAGGTTGATGACATCCTTGTCGACCACGCGCGGGACGAAGTTCAGCTCGATACCGAAGGGCTTGTATTCGACGGTGACGGTGCCGCCTTCCTGCGCGACCGGGATCGGAACCTCGCCACCGGCGAGGAACTTGGCCTCCTGGCCCGACAGCGCGGTCAGGTTCGGCTCGGCCAGGGTGCGCACGACACCCTTCTGTTCCAGCGCCTCGAGCAGCAGGTTGACCTGCAGCGCGCCGGCGTTGAAGCCGAAGACCACGGCGCCGTTGTTGTCGTTGACCGTCGGAATGTTGCCGGCCAGCGAATTGGTCAGCGCGCCCTGGTTGCCCAGGGTGTTGGTGCCGCCGGTGGTGCCGACGTCATTGCCGAAGATCCCGCCGGTGAAGCCCAGCGAGGAGCTGAGCGACTTGGACACGCTGCGCTGCATCTCGGCGAAGCGGACCTTGAGCATGACCTGCTGCACGCCGCCGACGCTCATCAGGTTCGACACGCGGTCGGGCGCGTAGCGCTCGGCCAGGTCGAGGGCGCGTTGCAGCTTCTGCGAACTGGAGACGATGCCCGAGAGCACGATGCCGTCATTGGCGGTGCGCACCTCGATGCGTTCGCCGGGCAGGATCTGGCCCAGGCGCTCCTTGAACTCGGTGACGTCGGCCGACACGCGGACCTCGACGTTGGTGATGAGCCGCCCGGTTGCGTCGAGCAGCGTCAGCGTCGTCATCCCCGGCGACTTGCCGAGCACGTAGATCGTGCGGTCGGACAGCGACGAGATATCGGCGATGCCTGGGTTGGCGATGCTGAGCTCGGAGAAGGGGACGTCGCTTTCGACCACGATGGCCCGGTTCATCGGGACATCGAGGGCGGCGGCGGTGCCTTTCTTGACGACTGTCAGGGTCTCGGCCTGGGCGACGCTTGCGAGGGGGGCAAACGCCAGTGCAAGCCCCATGAGGGCTGCCTTGAGTGAATCATGCATTGTCATGTGACCTGCCTCTCCGATCACGCCTCATTGTCGGGTCTTGTTTGCCCGGTCTGGCGGTCACTGTGCGGCAGAACCCGTTTTATTGCAATAATCAACGGTTTCCGGTTCTTTTCTTATGTGGACAACCGGCAACAACAAAAAACGGGGCGTGTGGATGACACGCCCCGTTTCCCGGTAAAAATCTCGTTATTTCATCAGTTTGTGCAGGGGATCGGCAGTTCCACCACTTCGGCGCCGCGGCGGGTGCGGATGGTGCAGACCTGCTCTTCAACCTTTGCGGGAGCCACCTGGATCTCGCTGATGCCGAGGAGCGAACGTTGATTTACCTCGATGGCGGAGGCGATGGTATCGTCCTCGGCGCCGACCAGCGAGAGCGAGAGCTTGCCGCTCGACCGGGCCTGCGCCAGGGCGGCCACCTGCTCGGGGCTGACGGCCACGGTAACGGTGCGGGCGATGGTGCCGGCCTCGATCTCGCCATTGGCCGACTGATCGATCGCGATGACCTTTACGGCGGCCTCGATCAGCTTGGTGACGTCGCCGACGTTGGCGGTCAGGCCCTTGAGGCTGCCGGTCCAGTAGACGTCGACACGGTCGCCGGGACGCAGGAAGCCGGAGACGCCCGAGGCGACGTCGACGGGGATCGCGAAGGCGCGCATACCGCGTTCGAGGCGCGAGTTGATGCCGGCATCCTCGCCGGGGGCGGTGACCTTGATGGCCATGATCGCCTCGTCCTTTTCCATCGCGCGGACGACAAAGCGCTTGCCGGCGGCATTGGCCGGGAAAATCTCGTCGAGGGTCTTGAAGGCGCCCTCGGGAATGGCGTTGACCGGCCATTTGACCGCGCGCACCGCATCCTCTTTCAGCGACTCGCCGTATTTCAGGGGGCGGGTGGCGACATAGACGTCGACGGTGGGCACCACGGCCTGGCGGGCGGCGCGTTCACGCGACAGTTCGGCC
This sequence comes from Seohaeicola zhoushanensis, assembly GCF_014656415.1. GTDB lineage: Bacteria > Pseudomonadota > Alphaproteobacteria > Rhodobacterales > Rhodobacteraceae > Seohaeicola_A > Seohaeicola_A zhoushanensis. The sequence continues at coordinate 507,620 of NZ_BNCJ01000002.1, forward strand.
TGATATTCGCCGATGTATTTCTTGGCCATCATGACAGCGCCGCCCGCGAGGGCGATACCGACGATCAGAACCAGTCCGAAAACAGCACGCATACCGTGTTCTCTCCGTGATTGAACCGCCGGGGTGCGGCGGCGAGTCTGGCGACTCTGATGAATTGACTGTTCTGACCCTAGCCTTGGATTGTGGCCAAAAAGGGGAAGGTGAATGACCCGCCAGAGGCATATATGGCGGGATTATCCACAGTCCGGGGTCACTCGCCGACGGTCTTGTTGGTCAGGTAATTGCCGACACCGGTGCCGACACCGCCAGATGCGGTCTGGATCGAGCTGAAGGCAACGCCGGCCAGGGCGACGACAGCAGCGGTCAGGACAACCCAGTCCACGGTAACGGCGCCGCTTTCGCCCCGCAGGAAACGTTTGATAAGCTTACGCATGATAACCTCTCAGGCCTTGGTCAATCTCGTTAAACAAGGGGCCATGCCTTTGAACAAAGACACGGCCCGATTGTCGTGGACGCTTGGGCGTATCACTCGGTCGCGCCAGGGTCCTTGCCTTCGATGAAGGAGCCGGTCGAGGTGCTGAGAGCGCCTGCGCCATCGCTGATTGCGCCGTAGGCCACACCGGCCAGGGCGACGACAGCTGCGGTCAGCACGACCCAGTCAACGGTCACGGCGCCGTCTTCATCCTTGCGGAACTTGTTCAGAAACTTCATCATTTGTGGTCCCTCCATAGGATCATCGGGGTTCATCCTCGCCGGACCCAGGGCCGTTCTTCCGGCCTGCCCGTCGTGGCATGTCCTCATATAGCGCCCGGAATGGGGCAGTAATTTGACCTGTTTATTGAAATTTGGTGCTCGATCATTCGCGTTCCGGGAACAATCCTATAGCGTTTACGCGACAATCGGGGAGCAACCTATGCGTGCGCATTGCGCGAGCTGGGGCCTTGAAAACGACAAAGGCCGCGTCCCGAAAGACGCGGCCTGAAGCCATTAGGCTGTGTGACCGTATTATTCGGTCGCGCCCGGATCTTTGCCTTCGATGAAGGAGCCGGTCGAGGTGCTGAGAGCGCCTGCGCCATCGCTGATTGCGCCGTAGGCCACACCGGCCAGGGCGACGACAGCTGCGGTCAGGACGACCCAGTCAACGGTCACGGCGCCGTCTTCATCTTTGCGGAATTTGTTCAGAAACTTCATCATATCATGTCCCTCCAAGGATCACGTGTGTTACTCGCAACGCGGTGTCCGCTGCTGAACCACACTCTCAGATCGGTTCGGAACATCGCGATGAGGCCTTATCGCCAAGCGGCGTGGCAGGAATGGGGCCAAATCCGGGAATTTTCGGCCGCTTCGGATTTTTGCTTCGGATTTTTCTAATCATTTGATATTGAAGAATAAAATTCGTGAAGGTCGGAATTTTCGCTGGTCGGGACAGATGCAAATCGGCGTCATTGCGGCAAAATATTGAACGCCTGCCGGGTATTCGCTGGATCGGCAGGGGTGTTCCGGCGCACACCAAGACAAACAGAACAAGGTTCGAGCAGTCGAGGCCTGTCATGAAGAACTTGCGGTTCGCGGGCGCGTTGGCGGCCCTGGCGATAGGTGTGCCCTCGCTGGCGACAGCCGAGGCGCCGCAGCCGTTCCCGGTGTTCGAAGCCAAGCGGATCAAGGTGCCTGGCGCGGCCGTCTCCACCGGCGTGAACCCGGTGCGCAAGCGGATCACCGTGCAGATCGACCCGGTCGAGCAGGCGGCGATCCTCGCCGCGCGTCCGCCGATGGAGAAGGTCGTGCCACCGGTCAATGGCCCCGACGAAGGCGCGCCGCGCAAGTCGGCGGGCAGCTACGAGTGGTTCTGGAACGAGGTCTCGGCCGATATCGGCGGCGGGCCGGGGCGGTTCAGCCAGGCGATGCGGGCAATCGAGGCCTCGGACAAGGTCAGGGCGCCGCGTCTTCAGGCCCTGCAGGAAATCGCCCGCGCCCAGGGCGCGCCGATCCTGCGCTCGACCGTCGGCACCTCGGTCTCGCCCGCGCTGGTGCTGGCGGTGATCGCGGTGGAATCGGCTGGCCGCGCGGATGCGGTGAGCGGGGCAGGGGCGGCGGGGCTGATGCAGCTGATGCCCGACACCGCCACGCGGTTCGGCGTGACCGACCGCATGGCCGCCGATCAGAGCATTTCCGGCGGGGTCAAATACCTCGACTGGCTGCTGAAGGAATTCAACAATGACCCGATCCTGGCGCTGGCGGGCTACAATGCGGGCGAGGGGGCGGTGAAGAACCACAAGGGCGTGCCGCCCTACGCCGAGACGCGCGACTACGTGCCCAAGGTGCTGGCCGCCTGGAAGGTCGCCAGCGGCCTTTGCCGCACGCCGCCCGAGCTGATCTCGGACGGCTGCGTCTTTGTTTCGATGAACTAGGCGCCTCGGCTCAGACCGAAAAGACGTCGGCCCATTCGGGGTGCTTGCGCCGCTCGGCGTTCACGAAGGGGCAGAGCGGCACGATCTTCCAGCCGCCCGCGCGGGCATCGGCCACCAGCCGTTCGGCCAGCAGCCGCCCCGCACCGGTGCCCCGCAGGGCATCCGGCACGCCGGTGTGATCGGCGATGATGAGGGTGGGCGAGGCGATGCTGTAGGTCAACTCGGCCTCGGCGCCATTGCGCCTCAGCACGTAGCGGCCCTTGGTCTCGCCCCGCTCGTTGACGATCTCGTCAGACAAGCGTCGCCTCGGTGTTGGCGCGCAGCTCTTCCTCGCTCACGCCCTCGGCCAGTTCCACCAGCCGCAGCCCGCCCGGCACCACGTCGAGCACGCCGAGGTTGGTGATGATGCGGTCGACCACGCCCTTGCCGGTCAGCGGCAGGGTGCAGGCCTTGAGCACCTTGCTCTCGCCGGCCTTGTTGGCATGGTCCATCACCACGATGACCTTGCCGACGCCGGCGACGAGATCCATCGCGCCGCCCATGCCCTTGACCAGCTTGCCGGGGATCATCCAGTTCGCCAGATCGCCGGTCTCGGACACTTCCATCGCGCCCAGGATCGCCGCCGCGATCTTGCCGCCGCGGATCATGCCGAAGGAGGTGGCGCTGTCGAAATACGAGGTGCGCGCCAGCTCGGTGATGGTCTGCTTGCCGGCGTTGATGAGGTCGGGGTCCTCTTCGCCCTCGAAGGGGAAGGGGCCCATGCCGAGCATCCCGTTCTCGGATTGCAGCGTGATGTCCTTGTCGCCGACATAGTTCGCCACCAGCGTCGGGATCCCGATGCCGAGGTTCACATACATGCCGTCTTCCAGCTCCTGCGCCGCACGTGCGGCCATCTGATTACGGTCCCAGGCCATCAGGCTGTCTCCCTTGTTGCCAACATTGTTACGCGGCTTCCGATGAAATACGCTTTGGCCGGTCGCGGAATAGCCACATCCGGCAGAATCCGTTCGCTCTTGTATCCGACGTCTGCGAAGTAATATTGGAGCGCCGCCTCCGAGGGGAGCGCAGAAATGACCTTGGTTCTGTCGCCATCCCAGATATTCCCGTCATTGAACGTACCTTCCCATTTCAACTTCACCATCGGCTCGGATTGATCGGTGAGAACGTTACTGTCGATAACGATGTATTTCGGTTTCAGCCGGCCAATCATTTGGGCAATCTCGTAATGGCGGGCCGTGTGGTATAGGATCCCCAGAAGAAAAACGGTGTCAAACTCGCCAGGCTCGAACTTCGGCAGCGCTTCCATCATGTCGGCGCACAGGATACTTATCCTGTCCTCGGAATAGCCGAGCTGTTTGATGTTGGCCCTTCCCCGATCGGCAACATCCTCGCGCGCTTCTACCCCTACAACCTGGCGGGCTCCGCCCATCGCGACCGCGGCCACCGAGAACCGGGCGTCGTGACAGGCGATATCGAGGATTCTCTTGCCTTCAATCGCATGCCGGTTGCGGTCAACGATCATGCTAGCGCGAAAATTGAGCCGGCTTTTGTTCGATGCGACCGTCGAACTGTCCAGGATCAGCTCGTGTTCATCGAAAAAGCCAGGGAACGCGTCACCTGTCATTTCGAGGCCGGGATGGCATGGCTTGAGGTTCTTCCAGGCATTTCTCGCCCTGATTCCCCGATTTTTCTTTTTCGAATCCATTGTTTCGCCCTTTTAATTACTTTTCGCGTTTCTATTCATTTGAATATTTTACGCGATCGTAATTGGGCGTTCGAGCTTTTTACGCCGTCTCCCTCTTGCGGGTGGTGCGCTGTTCGATGCGTTTCTCGTGCTCGCCCTGGACGATGCGGTGGACATAGATGCCGGGCAGGTGGATGTGGTCGGGGTCGATGCTGCCGCGCGGGACGATTTCCTCGACTTCGGCGATGCAGATCTTGCCGCACATCGCCGCCGGCGGGTTGAAGTTGCGGGCGGTCTTGCGGAACACCAGGTTGCCGGTGTCGTCGGCCTTCCAGGCCTTGACGATCGAGAGGTCGGCGAAGATGCCCTTTTCCAAGATATAGTCCTGGCCGTCGAAGTTCTTCACTTCCTTGCCCTCGGCGATCACGGTGCCGACGCCGGTCTTGGTGTAGAAGCCGGGAATGCCGCAGCCGCCGGCGCGCATCCGCTCGGCCAGGGTGCCTTGCGGGTTGAACTCGAGCTCCAGCTCGCCGCTCAGATACTGGCGCATGAACTCGGCGTTCTCGCCCACGTAGGAGGACATCATCTTCTTGATCTGCTTGGTCTGCAGCAGCAGACCCAGGCCGAAATCGTCGACCCCGGCGTTGTTGGACGCCACGGTCAGGTTCTTTGTCCCGGCATCGCGGATCGCCGCGATCAGCAGCTCGGGAATGCCGCAGAGACCAAAGCCGCCGGCGGCGATGAGCATGCCGTCGAACAGCACGCCCTCCAGCGCCTCGGCGGCGGATCCGTAAACCTTCTTCATCGTAGGTGCCTCCATCCTGTCATCGACAGTGATGCCGTCGGGGCCCCCAAGAGTCAACGAATTGCCGCACTGCGGAAATTACGGAGTCAGATGATCCGTACCTGGGTGCCGACCGGGGTCACGGCGAAGAGCTGCTCGATGGCGAAATTGTACAGCCCGATGCAGCCGTCCGAGCTGCGCCGCCCGATCTTGCGGGTGTCATGGGTGCCGTGGATCAGGTAGGCGGGCCAGGACAGATACATGGCATGGGTGCCGAGCGGGTTGTCCGGGCCGGGGGGCATGTATTTGAGCTCGGGGTTGCGCTCGACCATCGAGGGGGTGGGCGTCCAATCCGGCCCGACCCGCTTGCGCACCACCTCGGTATAGCCGCGCTTGGTCAGCTCGTCGGTCATCGGCACCGAGGTCGGGTAGATGCGATAGTCGCTGCCATCGGCCGACCAGAAGTGCAGCGCGCGCGAGAGCGTGTCGGCGACGATGGCGCCCTTGCCAAGGCTGTCGAAATGGTCGCGCCAGTCCTGCCGCTGGAACGAGGAGATATTGCGCCGTGCGGTGCCGGCGGCCAGCCGGTCCTCGGCGAGGTCGCGCGGCGGCTCGGAAGCGCGCAGGATGGCGGGGGTGCAGAGCAGGGCGCCGGCGCTCAGCAGGAACAGGCGGCGGCCGGTGGGGCGGGTGGTCATGTGCTCGTCTCCTCGGTCTTGGTCTTTTTGCTCCTTCTGGCGCGCACGCGCGGGAATGGCCAATCACATATATATGAATTCGAATGTTATTTGCGTGAGGGGAGCGGGGCGGCGGGGTGAACCCCGCCCTACTCAAAAGCCGTGCGGGCGGGGGGCGGCAGCCCCCCGCCCCGGTCGGATCGCGCCAGCGATCCGAAACCCTTGCGTCACTCCCAGAGGTCGGTCGAGAGATACTTCAACCCGCTGTCGCAGATCACCACGCCGATGCGCCCGCAGCGCTCCGGCCCGGCGAGCAGGCGCAGCGCCGCCGCCACATTGGCCCCGGCCGAGAAGCCGGCGAAGATGCCCTCGGTCAGGGCGAGGGCGCGGGCGGTGTCGCGGGCCTCGGCGCCGGTGACGGTAAGGTAGCCATCGACCGGCGCGCCCACCATCTGGGCGAGCCCGGCCATCGCATAGCCGCCGCCCTGGATCGGGTGGGCGGGATCGGTGATCGTGCCGCCGGCGAGGGCCGCCGCGCCCTCGGGTTCCACGACATGGCCCCTTAGCGCCGGGTTCAGCCGTTTCAGCGCGCGGATGGTGCCGCCATAGCTGCCGCCCGAGCCGGCGAAATCGGTGAAGGCGGTGAGGCTCGCGCCGCTGTCGGCCCAGAGTTCCGGCCCCGTCGTCGCCTCATGCGCCGCCGCGTTGCCGGGGTGGTTGAACTGGTCGGCGCGGAAGGCGCCGCGCGCGGTGGTGATCCGGCGGGCTTCCGCTTCCACCAGCGCGAGGTCGGCGCCCGAGACCTCGCCCATGCGGCTGCCCGGCGCCTGGTCGACCAGCACCACCTCGGCCCCCAGCGCGCGCATCATGCGCGCGCGTTCGGGCGAATTGCCCCGGCTCATCACCGCCACGAAGGGATGGCCCATCTGGGTGCAGACGATGGCGAGGCCGGTGCCCATGTTGCCCGAGGTCAGCTCCACCACGGTCTGGCCGGGCCTCAGCGTGCCCTCCGCCGTCGCCGCGCGGATGATCCCCAGCGCGGCGCGGTCCTTCTTGGAAAAGCCTGGGTTCAAGTAGTCGAGCTTGGCCAGGATCCGCCCCTCGACCCCGCGCGCGGCGCAGAGCCGGTCGAGCCAGACCGAGGGCGTGTTGCCGATGACGTCGAGGATCGAGTCCATCAGGTCCAGTCCAGCACGACCTTGCCGCTCTGCCCGGATTTCATCGCCATGAACCCCTCCCTGAAATCGTCCACGTGGAAGCGATGGGTGATCACGGCCGAGACGTCCAGTCCGTTCTGCAGCATGGCGATCATCTTGTACCAGGTCTCGAAGATCTCGCGCCCGTAGACGCCCTTGATGGTGATCGCCTTGAAAACGATGCGCGACCAGTCGACCGGCGACTTGCCCGGCGGGATGCCCAGCATGGCGATGCGCCCGCCCATGGTCAACGCCTCGACCATCTGGTCGAGCGCCTGCTGGTTGCCGGACATCTCGAGCCCCACGTCGAAGCCCTGCTTCATCTTGAGCCGGGCGATGACCCCCTTGAGATCCTCGGAGGCCACGTTCACCGGCACCACGTCCGCCACCTTCGCGGCGAGGTCGAGGCGGGCCTGGTTGACGTCGGTGATGACCACGTGGCGCGCGCCGACATGGCGTGCGACCGCCGCCGCCATGATGCCGATGGGACCGGCGCCGGTGATCAGCACGTCCTCGCCCACCAGGTCGAAGCTCAGCGCCGTGTGCACGGCATTGCCGAGCGGGTCGAGGATGGCGCCGATTTCGTCGGGGATCTCGTCGGGCAGCAGCACCACGTTGAAGGCCGGCAGGCGCAGGTATTGCGCGAAGGCGCCGGGTTCGTTGACGCCGATGCCGCGGGTGGCCGGGTCGAGGTGGAACTTGCCCGCCCGGCTCTGGCGCGAGGTCTTGCCGATCAGGTGGCCCTCGCCCGAACAGCGCTGCCCGATCTCCAGCCCCTCGACGTTGCGGCCGATCTCGACGATCTCGCCCGCGAACTCGTGGCCGGTGATGAGCGGCACCGGCACGGTCTTCTGCGCCCAGTCGTCCCAGTTCCAGATATGGATGTCGGTGCCGCAGATGCCGGTCTTGTTGATCTTGATGAGCACGTCGTCGGGGCCGATCTCGGGCACCGGGGCGGTCTGCATCCAGAGGCCTTCGCGAGGCTCGGCCTTGACGAGGGCTTTCATCTCATTGGTCATTGCAGAACTCCCGTGGCTTTGCCGGCGGCCGCGAAGGCCGCCAGGGCGGTGTCGAGGTCGGCGCGGGTGAGGGCCGCGTTCATCTGGGTGCGGATGCGGGCGCGGCCGTGGGGGACGACGGGGAAGAAGAAGCCCGAGACATGGACGCCCTCCTCGAAGAGCCGCGCCGCCATCTCCTGCGCGAGGCGGGCCTCGCCGAGCATCACGGGGATGATCGGATGTTCGCCCGGCAGCAGGTCGAAGCCGAGCGCCTCGAGCCCGGCACGCCAGTAGCGGGCGTTCTCGAAGAGCCGTGCGCGCAGGTCGTCGCCCTGTTCGACGAGCTTCAGCGCCGCAAGACCGGCGGCGACGATGGCCGGCGGCAGCGAGTTGGAGAAGAGATAGGGCCGCGCGCGCTGGCGCAGCAGGTCGATCACCGGTTGCGGCCCGGCGACATAGCCGCCGATCGCCCCGCCAAGCGCCTTGCCCAGGGTGCCGGTCAGGATGTCGACGCGGGTGTTGGCATGGGCCGGCGTGCCGCGCCCCTGCGGCCCCATGAAGCCGGTGGCATGGCAGTCGTCGACCATCACCACGGCGTCGTAGCGGTCGGCCAGGGCGCGGATCTCGGGCAGCTTGGCCAGGTAGCCGTCCATCGAGAAGACGCCATCGGTGGCGATCATGATGCTGCGCGCCCCCTCGGCGCGGGCCTTCTGCAGCTGGGCTTCCAGATCCGCCATGTCGGAATTCGCATAGCGGTAGCGGCGCGCCTTGCAGAGACGGATGCCGTCGATGATGCTGGCATGGTTCAGCGCGTCCGAGATCACCGCGTCCTCCTCGCCCAGCAGCGGTTCGAACAGCCCGCCATTGGCGTCGAAACAGGCGGCGAAGAGGATCGAATCCTCCATCCCGAGGAAGCGGGCGAGGGCGGTCTCCAGCTCGCGGTGGATGTCCTGCGTGCCGCAGATGAAGCGGACCGAGGCCATGCCGAAGCCGCGCGTCTCCATCTCGTCGCGGGCGGCGGCGATCAGGGCGGGATGGTCGGCGAGACCCAGATAGTTGTTGGCGCAGAGGTTGATGACCTCGCGGCCCTGCACGGTGATATGGCCGCCCTGCGGCGAGGCGATCAGCCGCTCGCGCTTGGTGAGGCCGTCGGCCTCGATCTGGGCGAGGGTCTCGGTGAGGCGGGAGAGAAAGGCTTGGGACATCGGCGCGGACTCCTTTCCGGTGATATCTATCATAGCGGACTCCTTTCCGGTGATATCTATCATAGCGGACTCCTTTCCGGTGATATCTATCATAGCGGATAGGGTTCCGGAATAGGGGAAATTCTGTTTGACGGATGAAAATCCGTTAAGCTGGATTTTCGCGCTGGCCCGGCGTCAACGCCCCTGGCGGGCAGGTCCTGGGGGCGCTGCCCCCGCCGCGCCTGCGGCGCGACTCCCCTGGAGATATTTTTGAAGAAGAGAAGCTGGGGGTGCGGCGCCGTTCAGGCGGCGGGCGGCGGGGCGAGGCTGCGCAGGCGGGTGATCAGCGGCTCGGCCTCGGCGATGCGCAGGCGCACGGGCAGGGTCAGGACCTTGCCGCGGAAGGCGGGTGGCAGGCGGGTGGCATCCTTCTCGGTCGTCACCATCTGCGCGCCGAGCGCGCGGGCCTCGGCCTCGAGCCGGGCCATCAGCGCCGGGGTCAGGGTCTGGTGGTCGTCGAGCGCCTCGGCCCTGAGCAGGGTGGCGCCGAGGCCCCGGAGCGTGTCGAAGAACTTCTGCGGGCGGCCGATCCCGGCGAAGGCGAGCACCGGGGTGCCTTCCCAGTCCATCCCGGTCTGCAGGGGTTCGAGCGCGCCGTGGTAGAGCGGGCAGGGCAGGGCCGCCGCCCAGCGGGCGGCGAAGCCGGCCTGCTGTTCGGGCGTGCCGATGGCGAGCACCGCGTCGGCGCGGGCGAGGCCGGCGGCGACGGGTTCGCGCAGCGGGCCGGCGGGCAGGCAGAAGCCGTTGCCGAAGCCGACCCCGGCATCGACCACCACGAGGGAGAGGTCCTTGGCCACCGCCGGGTTCTGGAAGCCGTCGTCGAGCAGGATGACGCTGGCCCCCGCCCTGGCCGCCGCCAGCGCCCCGGCGGCACGGTCGCGGGCGACCCAGGTGGGGGTGAAAGCGGCGAGCAGCAGCGGCTCGTCGCCGGTCTCGGCGGCCTTGTGGCGCATGGCGTCGACCTGCACCGGGCCCGCCAGCGACCCGCCATAGCCGCGGCTCACCACATGGGGGTCATGACCCATGGCGCGCAGCTTCTCGATCAGCCAGATGCAGGTCGGCGTCTTGCCGGTGCCGCCGGCGTTGAGGTTGCCGACGCAGATCACCGGCACGCCGGGGCGCAGCGGCGTGCCGCGCGCCAGCCGGCGCGCCGTGGCGCGGGCGTAGAGCGCGCCGAGCGGGGCCAGCAGGCGGGCCTGCCAGCCGGGCGCCTGGGTCCAGAACTCAGGCGGTCTCATGGGGGTGCCGGTTGCGGTCGAGCGTGTCCTGGATCCGGTCGATCAGCATGTCGATGAGGTCTGCGCCCTCGGTCGCGACCTCCCATCCGGCCAGCGCCATGGTGGCGGCGTGATCGGGGGCGACCAGCTGCACCACCGCCGAGCCGAGGCTGTCGCCATTGGCCACGGTGCGCGCCGCTCCGGCGGCGGCGAGGCGGGCATAGGCCTCGGCATGGTCGGCCACGTTGGGCCCGTAGAGCACCGCCGAGCCGAGTGCCGCGGCCTCCATCGGGTTGACCCCGCGCGCGCCCTCGCCGAGCGAGCTGGCGAGGAAGGTCAGCGGCGCGATGCGATACCAGAGGCCGAGGTCGGCCGGGTCGTCCGAGATCACCACCTGCACGCCGTCCTCGATGGCATCGCCCTCGTCCCAGTCGGCATAGCGCAGCCGGGCGAGGCCGAGCGCCGATTTCAGCGTCTCGGCGCTGGAGCGGTCGGTCAGGCTGATGACCAGCAGCAGCCGGTGAACCAGCCGCAGGGCCGAGCGGTGGGCGGCGAGGACCGCGGCGAATTCCGAGGGGCGGACATGGGCCGCCAGCCAGACCTGCCGCGCGGCGAGATCCTGGGTCACCGATTCCAGGTCGTCATCGTTGCAGCCCGGCGGCAGCACGTTGCCACGCAGGCGCGGGGCCACGGTGATCTTCTCGGCGGCGATGCCGAGGCGGCGCAGGTTGCGCTGGGTGGTCTGGTTGCTGGCGAGGATCCAGGTGAACATGTCGAGGCTGGAGCGGGTGAGGTCGGGCAGCCACTTGTGCCGGCTCGACTGCAGCTCGGCGCTGCCGAGGTCGGCGATGCAGAGTGGCACGCCGATCTCGGCGGCGGCGGCGATCACGTTGGGCATCAGGATGCCGCCGGCCCAGAGGCAGAAGTCGGGCCGCCAGTGGCCGACGAACTGCCGCGCCGAGGCGGGGTGGTCGCTGTCCAGCGGCATCACCCAGTCGGCGCCGCCGGGCAGCGGCGCGTCCTCGGGGCGGGCGCTGGGCACATGGGTGTGCAGGATGGCGATGCCGGGGCGCATCATCCGCAGCCGCCGCGCGAGGTCGTTCAGTGCCGAGAGCCGCGCGGCGCTGGTGGCGTGAAGCCAGATCAGCTCGCCCTTGGGGCGCGCCGGCGGGGCCTGCGGCGCCGATTGCGGAGAGCGGCGCGACAGGGCCCGGTAGGCGGCATAGCTGAGCGAACGGACCAAGCCTCAGTCCAGTTTTACGGTTGCGGAGCTTTCCTTCTCCTCGTCGCGGAGGCGATGGATATGGGCGATGTAGTAGCGCATGTGGGCGTTGTCGACGGTGCGCTGGGCCTCGGCCTTCCAGGCCTGGTAGGCGGTGGCATAGTTCGGGAACATGCCGACGATATGGATGTCGTTCACGTCCTTGAAGACGGATTTCGACGGATCGACGAGTTCGCCGCCGAATACGAGATGCAGTTTCTGCGCCATGGGGGGAAGGGTCCTCTGGGTGGAAGGGGCGTCTTGCCGGGCGAGCGTAAACCTCTGGCTGTAACGGTCAAGTTAAGCGGGCCGTTCAGGGCCGTTCAGGGTGGCGGCGGGCGCACGGCGGCGGCAATCCGGGCATGCAGCGCCGGGCCGGCGGCGATCACGCCGGGGCGGGTCGGCTCGGGGTTGTTGAAGCGCAGCGCCGCGTTGCGCGCATCGGTGCAGAGCGCGCCGGCCTCGCGCAGGATCAGGTCGCCCGCGGCGATGTCCCATTCCCAGCAGCGGCGCATGGTGAGCAGGCCGTCGAACCGGCCCTCGGCCACCAGCGCCATGCGCCAGGCCAGCGAGGGGCGATAGGCGCGGCGGAAGCTCGGCGCGGTGCCGCTGGCCCAGTTCGAGCTGTGCAGCACCGGGCGGGTGGCCAGCAGCTCGGCCTGACCCAGGTCCGCCTGCGTGGTGGGGCGGATCGGCTCGCCGTTCAGCGTCGCGCCCTGGCCGAGGGCGGCGGCATAGAGCAGGTCGCGCATCGGCAGGTAGACCACGGCGGCGGTGACCGCGCCGTTCTCGGTGACGGCCAGCGAATGCGCCCAGCTGTCGTCGCCCTCGACAAAGCTGCGGGTGCCGTCGATCGGGTCGACGATGAAGACGCGGTCGGCGGAGAGGCGGGCGGGGGTGTCCTCGGTTTCCTCGGACAGCCAGCCATAGCCGGGGCGGGCGGCGAGGAGCGTCTCCTCGAGCATCTCGTTCACCGCGATGTCGGCCTCGGTCACCGGGCCGGCGTCGCCGGGCTTGTTCCAGCTGCGCGCGGCGCCGTTGAAGCTGCGGGCGATGCGCCCGGCCTCGCGGGCGGCCTCGATCAGAAGGGGCAGGTCAGCTGCCGGCAAGCGTCAGCCCTTCGATCAGCAGGGAGGGGACCACGCGCGAGTGCCAGGCCTTGGCGTCGTTGCCGGGCACCAGCCGCAGCAGCATGTCGCGCAGGTTGCCGGCGACGGTGCATTCGTTGACCGGGTAGGCGATCTCGCCGTTCTCGACCCAGAAGCCCGAGGCGCCGCGCGAATAGTCGCCGGTGTTGGGGTTGATGGTCGAGCCGATCATCGAGGTGACCAGAAGGCCGGTGCCCATGTCGCGGATCAGGTCGGCGCGGCTGGCGCTGCCCTGGGTCAGCTCGAGGTTCCAGTTGGCGGGCGAGGGCAGCGAGGCCGCGCCGCGCACGGCGTTGCCGGTCGAGGCGAGGCCCAGCTTGCGGGCCGAGGCGAGGTCGAGCGTCCAGCCGGTCAGCACGCCGTTCTCGACGATGGCGCGGCGCTGCGTCGGCAGGCCCTCGCCGTCGAAGGGGCGCGAGCCTGCGACACGGGGGCGGAACGGGTCTTCGATCAGCGAGAGCGTCTCCGGCAGCACCTGCTGGCCCAGTTGCCCGATCAGCCAGGACGAGCCGCGCGCCACCGCCGCGCCGTTCGAGGCGCCGAGCAGATGGCCGATCAGCGAGGAAGAGATGCGCTCGTCGAAGAGCACCGGGTAGGTGCCGGTCCTGGGCTTGCGCGGGTTCAGCCGTTCCACCGCCCGTTCGCCGGCGGTGCGGCCGATTTCGGCGGGGTCGCGCAGGTCGGACTGGAAGGTGCGGCTGTCGCCGTCATAGTCGCGCTCCATGCCGGTTCCGGCCCCGGCGATGGCGACGCAGGAGGTCGAGCGGCTGGTGCGGCGATAGCCGCCGGCAAAGCCGTTGGTCGCGGCCATGTAGACGTCATGCGCGCCATAGGCCGCGGCGGCGTCGGATACCTGGGTGACGCCTGCCACCGCCATGGCGGCGGCCTCGGCGGCCACGGCATCGGCCTGCAGGGCGGCCGGTTCCGGCTCGGGCGCGGGATCGTCGAGTTCCAGCGCGGCCAGATCCCAGCCCTGCGCCAGCTGCGCTGGGTCGGCCAGCCCGGCATAGGGGTCTTCCGGGGCCTCGCGGGCCATGGCCACGGCGCGCATCGCCATGTCGTCCATCGTGCGCTCGGAGGTGTCCGAGACCGAGACGATCGCCTGCCGCTTGCCGATCAGCACCCGCAGGCCGAGGTCGGTGCCCTCGGCGCGCTCGGCATGTTCGAGGCGGCCCTTGCGCACCTCGATGGAGACCGAGGTGCCGCGCACCGCGATCACGTCTGCGGCCTCGGCCCCGGCGCGTTTCGCGCGGGCGAGAAGCGCCTGGCCAAGCTCTTCGAGGGAGTGAGTCATCGCTGCCTGCCTGCTGCCTTTGAACAGCCCCGAGGTAGCGGTGCGGGGACCGGGGCGCAAGGGTTCAGCCGAAAAAGCCGCGGCGCGGGGTCAGCGGGCGAGGACCTCCACCAGCGCCGCGAGATGCGCCATCACCGCGCCGTCGGGGCGGGCATAGTCGTCGACCACCGAGAAATGGTCGTGCCCCGCGATCTCGGCAAAGCGCCCCGGCCCGGCGGGAATGGCGGCGGCATAGCGCGCGCCCTGCTCGCGGATCGCCGGCAGTTCGCGCGCGCCGGCCAGCACCACCTGGCGGCGGGCCACCGGTCGGGTGATCGGCGAGAGCGCCCGCGCGGTTTCGGCATCGAGGCCCATGGCGGCGTTGTAGCTGGTCGGCAGGAAGGGCGCGAGGTCGTAGCAGCCGCTGACCAGCAGGCCGGCATCGACCCCTTCGATGTCCATGCAGCAGGCCGCCAGATGCGCCCCCGAGGAGGTGCCCGCCGCGATCAGCCCGCGCGGGGCGCAGCCCCAGTCGGCGAGGTTGGTGGCGATGAACCGCATGGCCGCGCGCGCCTCGGCGACGATGGCCGCCATCGGCACTTCGGGGGCGAGGCTGTGCTCGATCACCGCCACGTTGAGGTCGAGGCCCAGCGGCCCCAGCGCGGTAAAGGCCTGGTGTTCCTTGTCGTTCCACTGCCAATAGCCGCCGTGGATATAGGTCACCGTCGGCCGCCCCGGCGTGGCGGCGCGGAACAGGTCGAGCCGGTTGCGCGGGCGCGGGCCGTAGGCGATATCGCGCAGCACCTCGCGTTCGCGGTAGACGCTGGCCGAGTCCGCTTCCCACCGCGCCAGGTGGTCGGCCCAGCCGGGTACCACGGCGCGGTTGTTGAAGGCGGCGTCGGCGGGGTTGGCGCCGCTCACGCGGCAGCGCCCGGCTTGCGCACCTTGGCCTCCTTGGCGGCGATATAGGGTCCGACCTCGACGGGGGCGTATTTCGCCCCGCCATCGGCATCGCGGCAGGTGTCGAGGCAGGCGATCACCGCATCGGGGTTGGGGTGCAGGAAGTAGGCGATCGACTGGCGCGACTTGTCGGAAATCGTCGCGCCTGCCTCGTTCACCACCCGGTGCAGGGTCGAGACCCAGCGGTCGTTGGTCCAGCGGGCCATCATGTCGCCGATGTTGATGACGAAGCTGTCCGGCACTACCGGCACGTCCTCCCATTCGCCGGCCTTGGTGAAGACCTGCAGACCGCCGGTGCCCGGCTCGGGCAGCAGCAGCGTCAGCGAGCCGAAGTCGGTATGCGCCCCGGCGCGCAGCTGGCCCGGCAGCGGGGCCACCTTCTGCGGCGGGTAGTAGAGGTTCGACAGGATCGAGAAATGGCGGTCGATCTTGTCGTCGAAATAGGTCTCGGGCAGGTCCAGACCCAGCGCGAAGATCGCCATCATGTCGCGCGCCAGCGCCTCGACCGCCGCATAATAGGCCTCGCCCAGGGCGCGGAAGCCTTCGGGCGCATCCGGCCAGACGTTGGGGTGAAAGTTGTCCGCCACCACCGGATCGGCGAAATAGGCGCCGTCGATGTCGAGCCGCCCGAGCATGTAGTATTCGCGCAGGTCCGGCGGGGTTTCCTTGTCCTCGCCCAGTGCCAGCCCCGAGGAGCCGACCCGGTGATAGCCCTGGCGCACCATCCCCTGCG
Organism: Seohaeicola zhoushanensis; assembly: GCF_014656415.1. Taxonomy (GTDB): domain Bacteria; phylum Pseudomonadota; class Alphaproteobacteria; order Rhodobacterales; family Rhodobacteraceae; genus Seohaeicola_A; species Seohaeicola_A zhoushanensis. The sequence goes on from NZ_BNCJ01000002.1 coordinate 523,203, forward strand.
GGGCATAGCGCGCCTTTTCCGCCTCGCTCAGCGCGAAGAACCGCTTGAGCGTGGCGAACCAGTCGCCGCGCAGCGCGGCGCCGACCCGGTGGCCGGTGATCACGAGGAAACCGATCTCGGTGCAGGCGCGGTCGACCGCGGCGGCCAGCGCGGCGCGCGCCGCGGCGTCGTCGCCGTAGAAGGCCGAGATGTCGATCACCGGGACCGAGGCGGAGGGGCTTTGTGTCTGGGGCATTGCTGGGGCGCCTTGTCTACTGGCCGTTGGATTGACGGGTGAGCATCGGATACATGTCCGGACGCCGGTGCTTCTCGAAGTTGAAGATGTGGTCGCGGATCTCCTGCGTGCGGTCGAGATCGCAGTCGGCGGTGATGAGTTCGTCGCCGATGGTCGAGGCCATGGCCACGATCTCGCCGGTCGGGGCGATGATGCAGCTCTGGCCCAGCAGGTCGCAGTCCTCCTCGCGCCCGGCCTTGGCGACGCCGACCACCCAGAGACCGTTGGCATAGGCTCCGGCCTGCATGCAGAGGTGGTTGTGGAAGGCCTGCAGGTGGTCGTGCTCGGGCGCCAGCGGGTAGTGCAGGGGGGTGTTGTAGCCCAGCGTCAGCACCTCGGCCCCGCGCAGGGCGGATTCGCGGTAGGTCTCGGGCCAGCGGCGGTCGTTGCAGATCGCCATCGCCCATTTGCCGCCCATCAGCTCGGTGGACATATACGGCGTCTCGCCCGGCTCGAAGTAGCGTTTCTCCAGGTGCTGGAAGGCGCGCCAGGGCTCGTGCTCGGAATGGCCGGGCAGGTGGATCTTGTGATAGCGCGCCGCGATCTCGCCATCGGGGCCGACCAGGATCGAGGTATTGAAGCGGCGCAGGCGGCCGTCATAGACGGCCTTCTCGGCATAGCCGAAGCTGAACCCCATGCCGAGTTCACGCGCGCGGTCGAACAGCGGCTGCGTCTCGGGGCCGGGCATCTCGGTCTCGAAGAAGGCGTCGACCTCGGCCTGGTCCTCCATGAACCAGCGCGGGAAGAAGGTGGTCAGCGCCAGTTCGGGATAGATCAGCATCTGCACGCCGCGCCGGGCGGCCTGCTCCATGAGGGCGATCATCCGCGCGACCACGGCGCTGCGGGCTTCGTCGCGGCGGATCGGTCCCAGCTGGGCCCCGCCGATGGTGATGATACGGGTCACGTCATGCTCCTTGCTTGGGCGTGCTGAGCCGCGCGATCAACGCGTGCAGCACGGCGGTCCCGCGCGCGAGATCCTCGGGCGGGGTATATTCACGGATGTTGTGCGAGATGCCCTTCTGCGAGGGCACGAAGATCATGGTGGCGGGCGCGATCCGGGCGATCATCTGGGCGTCGTGCCCCGCGCCCGAGAACATCCGCCGCGTGGTGAGGCCAAGCGCCTGCGCCTCGGCCTCGACCGCGTCGACCAGCTCGGGCGCGAAATCGACCGGGTCGAACCGCGCCAGGCTGCGGGTCGTTGCGGTGACATTGGCCTCGGCCGCGGCGGCGGCGATCAGCGTGGCGAGCGCGGCTTCGGCCTCGATCAGCGCGGCATCGTCGGGGTTGCGCAGGTCGACCGTCATCACCGCCCGCTCGGCCACCACGTTGACCAGGTTGGGCGAGAGCGTCACCGCCCCCACGGTGCCCAGCTGTCCGGGGCCGATGGCGGTGATGATGTCGCGCACGCCGCAGGCGGTGCGCCCCGCCGCCAGCCCGGCATCGGCGCGCAGTCGCAGCGGGGTGGTGCCGGCATGGGCGCTGGCGCCCGAGAAGGTCACCTCGGTCCAGGAAATGCCCTGCACCCCTTCGACCACGCCGATCTGGAGGCCCTCGTCCTCGAGGATCGGCCCCTGTTCGATGTGCAGCTCGACATAGGCCGCGATGGCCGACGGGCCCGCGCCGGTGCCCGCATGGCCGATGGCGGCCAGCTCGTCACCAAGGCGGGTGCCGTCGATGCCCCGGATCTCCAGCGCCTCTTCCAGCGACAGGCCGCCAACGAAGACCAGCGAGCCGAGCATGTCGGGCGCAAAGCGCGCGCCTTCCTCGTTGGTGAAGGCCGCGACGGTGACGGGCAGGTCGGTTTCAGTGCCGGCATCGTTCAGCGCCGCCACCACCTCGAGCCCGGCCAGTACGCCAAGCGCGCCGTCATAGAGCCCGCCGGTCGCCACCGTGTCGATATGCGATCCGATCATCACATGCGGTGCATCCGCCGTCGTGCCGGGGCGCGCGGGGCGGGTGCCGAAGATATTGCCGATCGGGTCGATGGCGACGGCAAGGCCAAGCGATTCCATCTGCGCGATCAGCCAGTCGCGCCCGGCCTTGTCGGCCGGGGTGAGCGCCAGGCGGCAGACGCCGCCGCCGGGCAGGGCGCCGATGGCGCCGAGCGACTCGATGCGGGCCTGGAGGCGGGCGGCGTCGATCATCAGAGCGCCCCCTCGGCGCGCAGGGCATCGCCGCTCCGGCCTGTGATCTCTTGGAACACCTGCGGGTCGGTGTCGCCCTCCGAGCCGAAGACCAGCAGGCGCGAGGCCGCGTCGATCCCCAGGCCCGCCCGCGTTGCAGGATCAAGCGCGAGGAACCCGGCCAGCCCCGCGACACCGCTTTCGCCGGCCACCAGCTTCGGCCCCGCCGCGCCCGAGGCGAGCAGGCGCATGGTATCGGCGGCATCGGTGTCGGTGATGAGCATGAAGGCATCGGCCCCCTGATGCAGCACCGGCCAGGCGATCAGCGAAGGCTCGCCGCAGGCTAGGCCCGCCATGATCGTCTCCAGGCTGCCATGCACCGCCACGGGTTCACCCGCCCGCGCGCTTTCGTAGAGGCAGCCGGCGGTTTCCGGTTCGACCACCACGATGCGCGGGGCCTGAGGGCCATAGGCCTCCCACAGGGTGGCGGTCACAGCGGCGGCGAGGCCACCGACGCCGCCCTGGATGAAGACATGCGTGGGCGGCAGCGGCAGCGCGTCGATCGCCTCTTCCACCATGATGGCATAGCCCTGCATCACGTCGCGCGGGACCTCGGTATAGCCGGGGTAGGAGGTGTCCGAGACCACGAACCAGCCGTTCTCGGCGGCGGCCTTGTCGGCGGCGCGGACGCTGTCGTCATAGTTGCCGGGGGTGCGCACGATCTCGGCGCCATAGGCGCGGATGGCGTCTTCGCGGGCCTGGCTGACATCGGCGTGCAGGAAGATCACCACGCGGCAGCCGAACATCCGTCCGCCCCAGGCGACCGAGCGGCCGTGGTTGCCGTCGGTGGCGCAGCAGAGGGTGACGCCGGCGGCGAAATCGGCGTGATCGCCGGCAAGGATCGCGGCCTCCGAGACCGGCGCGCCGCTGCGCTGGCTGGCCAGCCGCGCCAGCAGGCGCAGGGCGGCATAGGCACCGCCCAGCGCCTTGAAGCTGTTCAGACCAAAGCGCGCCGCCTCCTGCTTGTAGGCAATCGCGGCGACACCCTCGCGCGTGGCCAGCGCGTCGAGCTGAACCAGCGGCGTCGGGGTATAACCTTCCCAGGCGGAGACAGTCCGGCGCGCTTCGGCGCCGCTGGCCCGTGACAGCACCTTTTGCAGATCGAGCGGATATGAACCGCGCGCTTCATCGAGGTTCTGAACAAAAGGTCTTGTCGGCTGGGGTTTATTCGTCATGGTTTCTCGCAATCGGCAGAATTCGCGGAGGTGCTCCGCAGGGACAGTCACGGGTTGCACTCCATATGGGAAATCTGAAATTCTTCCACTACAAATCATGCAACAAAAATTTCATAGACGGTGGCAGAATCCGGCCTGACCGACGAAAGGCGCAAAAATAATGAGCAACCCGCCCAAGAAATACACCTCCATCGAAGACCGGATCATGGCTGCGCTCGACGATCTGACCGTGTCCGAGAAGAAGCTGGCCTCGGCCGTGCTGGAGGAAAAGGGCGCGCTGGCGAGCTTCACCGCCGCCGAGATCGCGCAGCGGGCGGGCACTTCGCAGGCGACGGCGGTGCGATTCTTCCGCCGGCTGGGCTATGACAGCTTCTCGGACCTCAAGCGCGAGGCGCGCAGCTCGGCCAGCTGGGCCTCGCCGCTCTACCAGATCAGCGGCACCGGGCATGTGCGCATGGCGCGGGGCGATTTCGCGCTGCATGTGGCGCAGGATCTCAAGAACCTGACCGAAACCGCCGAGGCGATGCCGCCCGACCTGCTGGAGGATGCGGTCGAGGCGCTGATGGAGGCGCGGCGGGTCTTCATCATCGGGTTCCGCAACTCGGCGGTGCTTGCCTCCTATGCGCGTAACATGTTGGCATTGCTGAGGGATGACGTGCTTCTGTTGCCCTATGCCGGGATGTCCGTGGCCGAAAGCCTGGTCTCGCTGGGCCCGGACGACGTGGTGCTTGTCTTCGGGTTCCGCCGCCGCCCGCCGGCGCTGAATGTGATCCTCGAAGCCGCGCGCGATGCGGGCGCGCGGCGTATTCTGGTGGCTGACCCGACGGCGGCGACCTCGGCGCGTCTCTCGGATATCACCCTGCGCTGCACCACCCGCAACGCGGGGATCTTCGACAGCTACGCGGCGGGGATGAGTCTCATCAACTACATCTGCACCCGCTTCGCCGACCGTGGCGGCGAGGGAATCGTCGCCCGGATGGAGGCCTTCGAGCGCCTGCATGGGGATATCGAGGGCGGCGGCAGCGCCGAGTGATCGGTTTTCTGCACAACAATTGGGCATCCGCACAGGGCGGGCGCTTCGAGAATGGGCATCGCACTTTGTGACCCAACAATTTCTCAAAAATCTCTGTTTGAAATATTTGGTTCATTGGCAAGGTTCCCTGGACGCAACCGCGCAAACTGGAGCCCTGCAATGACCCACGACATGCACCGCCGCCGCTTCCTTCAGGCCGTCCTCGCCGGGACGGCCGCCTCGGCCCTCCCGCTCAAGGCGCTCGCCGCCCAGCCGGACCTGCTCTGGATGGTCTGGGAGAACCTCGCCAAGGACGAATACCTTGCCCCCTTCCTCGCCAGGTCGGGCGTCACCATCTCGAAGAACTTCATCGGCAGCGATGACGAGCAATTCGCCAAGCTGCGCGCCGGCGGCGACAGCTCGGTCGATCTGATCACCCCCGGCCTCGACAAGGTCGACTATTACATGGCCTCGGGCCTGGTGCAGGAAATCGACCTCGCCAAGATCCCGAACACCGCCAAGATCTACGACGCCTTCAAGAATTCGCCGCTGGGCAAGGCCGACGGCAAGACCTACGGGCTGCCGTTCTACTGGGGCATCAACCCGCTGGTCTACCGCAAGGACCTGATGGACGCCGAGCCCGACTGGTCGGTCTTCTTCGAGGACAGCAAGTATGCCGGCAAGCTCGCAATGCGCGACTATGCGCTCGAGGCGGTGATGATCGCGGCGATGTATCTGGAAATCCCGCGCGACCAGATCTTCCACCTGGACGACGCGCAGCTGGCCGAGGTCAAGAAGGCGCTGATCGCGCAGAAGAAACTGCTGCGCACCTACTGGAGCTCGATCGGCGACCTGACCAACCTCTTCGCCACCGGCGAGGTCGTCGCGGCCTATTCCTGGGTGCCCCCCTACCACGAGCTGAACGCGCGCGGCCTCTCGATGGGCATCGCCAACCCCAAGCAGGGCACCATCGGCTGGGCCGACTCGCTGGCGATCCCGAAGGGCGTCGAGGGCGAGAAGCTGGAGGCCGTCTACGCGCTGATCGACTACCTGCTGGGCGAGGACTACGGCAAGATGCTCGCCGTCGGCGGGCCCTATGCGCAATCGACCTCCTCGGCGCGCGACATGCTGAGCAAGGAAGAGCGCGAGACGATCTTCATCGAGGACATGAGCGTCATGGACAGCTTCATCTGGCGTTCGAACCCCGAACGCTACAACGACTGGGTCGCGCTCTGGAACGAAGTGAAGGCAAGCTGATCATGAACGACGGTCCCGGCCGCGCACCGCTTCTGCGCGCCAGAGCACTGCACAAGACCTATGGGACGACCCATGCGGTGCAGGGGGTGGATTTCCGGCTGATGCCGGAGAGCTATGTCACCCTGCTGGGGCCGTCGGGCTGCGGCAAGACCTCGATCCTGCGGATGATCGGCGGGTTCGAGGATGTCAGCTCGGGGATGCTGGAACTGGAAGGGCAGCCGCTGAACAAGGTGCCGGCGGCGCGCCGGCCCATCAACACGGTGTTCCAGAGCTATGCCCTGTTCCCGCACCTGAGCGTGGCCGAGAACGTCGCCTTCGGCCTCGCCTATCGCGACCTCGGGCGCGAGGCGCAGCGCGCGCGGGTCGAGCAGGCGCTGGCGGTGGTGCGGATGCAGGACTTCGCCGCCCGCCGCCCGCGCCAGCTCTCGGGCGGCCAGCAGCAGCGCGTGGCCCTGGCCCGCGCCATCGTCAACGAACCGCGCCTGCTGCTGCTCGACGAGCCGCTCTCGGCGCTCGACCGGCGGATGCGCAAGGACATGCAGATCGAGCTGAAGGACCTGCAGCGCCGGCTGGGCGTGACCTTCCTGCACGTCACGCACGACCAGGAAGAGGCCTTTGCCCTGTCGGACTGGATCGTGGTGATGAACCGCGGCCAGGTCGAACAGCAGGGCGCGCCGCAGGATATCTACCGCCGGCCCCGGTCGGCCTATGTGGCCGATTTCATCGGCGGCTCGAACGTGATCCCCGGCCGCATCACCGCGCGCCAGGGCGAGGAGGCCCGGATCGAGACCGCGCTCGGCCCGGTGGTGGCTGCCGCGGAGGAGAGCCTGCGCGCGGGCGACGCTGCGGCGCTCTGCGTCCGGCCCGAGCAGTTCGGCCAGGCCGCGGGCAGCGCCTTCGAGGCGGTGGTGACCCATGTGGTCTTCGCCGGCTCGGGCTGGCATGTCGAGCTGCGCGCCGGCCAGCAGGAGCTGGCGGCGCAGTTCACCGAGCCGCCCGAGACCGGCGCGGCGCTCCGCCTGGGCTTCGACCCGGCGCGGGTCTGGATCGCGCGGGCAGGGGAGGCGGTGGCGTGAGCCGCACCGGCAACTGGCTGGCCGCCCCGGTGGTCCTGGCGCTGATCGCCACCTGCCTGGTGCCGATGGGCGTGCTCTTCGCCTATTCCTTCTTCCAGGTCGATTTCGTTGCGATCAACACCGACCCGACGCTGAAGAACTATGCCAAGATCATCGGCTCGGAGACCTATCGCAGCCTGATCGGGCGCGCCTTCCTCTCGGGCGCGGTGGTGGTCGCGATTACCGCCGTGATCGGCTATCCGGTGGCCTGGTTCGTCGCCCGGCGCGGGGGCGAGTGGAAATCGGCGCTGCTGACGCTGCTGCTGGTGCCGCTCTATACCGGCGACATGGTGCGCATCTTCGCCTGGCGCGTGATCCTGGGCGCCGAGGGCGTCATCAACCGTTTCGCGCAATGGGCGGGCCTCATCACCGAGCCGATCCAGGTGCTGCTGTTCAGCCCCATCGCCTCGCATCTGGTGCTGGCCTACAACTTCCTGCCGTTCATGGTGATGGGCCTCTGGCTGGGCTACGAGGCGCTCGACGACGCGCTGGTCGAGGCCGCGCGTGACCTCGGCGCGCCGCCGGTCGCTGTGTTCCGCCGGGTGGTGCTGCCGATGACCCTGCCGGGGCTGATCGCCGGTGGCATGATGGTCTTCGTGATGGTGGTGGGCGACTACATGACGCCGCAACTGCTCGGCGGGGCCTCGGGCGTCACGGTGATCTCGGCGATCAACGACCTCTTCGGCACCGCCTTCGACTGGCCGCTCGGCTCGGCCATTGCCTGCACGCTGCTGGCGCTGCTCGGCCTGTTCCTTGCGGTGGCGGCCTATGCGCTGTCGCGGATGAACCTCGGCCGCAGCCTGATCTCGGGAGAAGCCTGATGAACGGCCCCAGACTCGCCGCCTCCTGGACCCTGCTGGTCTTCGCCTTCATGTATCTGCCGGTGGCGGTGGTGCTGCTGTTCAGCCTGAACGACAGCGAGATCATCGCCTTTCCGCTGCAGGGGCTGACGCTGGACTGGTACCGCGAGGTGGTCAGCGACCCGCGCCTGGCGCGCGGCTTCGGCATCACCATGATGGTGGCCGCGCCGGTGGCGGTGCTCTCGACCCTGCTGGGCGCGCTCGCCGCGCTGGCGCTGACGCGCTATGACATGCGCTTCAAGGCGGCCTTCGCGGCGCTGCTGCTGGTGCCCTTCCTGATCCCCCGGCTGATCCTGGCGGTGGGGCAGCTGATCGTGCTCTCGGACCTCGGCATCGCGCGCAGCCTGGTGACGGTGGTGCTGGGGCAGACCGTTGTGATCCTGCCCTTCACCTCGATGATCATCGCCTCGGTGCTGATGCGGGTGGACCGCCGGCTGGAAGAGGCGGCGACCGACCTTGGCGCCTCGGCCTGGTCGGTGTTCCGCCGGGTGACGCTGCCGCTGATGCGCAACGGGCTGATCGCGGCGATGTTCATCGCCTTCGTGCTGGCCTCGTCCGAGACCGTGCTGACCACCTTCGTCTCGGGCCGCCAGCAACCGCTGTCGCTGCTGGTCGCCTCCGACTTCCGTTTCGCGATTTCCCCCAGCCTGAACGCGCTGGCCGTGCTGATCGTCTTCGGCAACATCGCCCTGGTGCTGCTGGGCGAGGCGGTGCGCCGGCGGTCCCTGAGAAAGTGAGTGAACATGCCCGATCATGACCTGCTTATTCGCGGCGGCACCGTCGTCACCGCCGCCGACACGGTGCGGGCCGACGTGGCCATCAAGGACGGGGTGATCCGCGCCGTCGGCCACGACCTCGGCAGTGCCACCCGCGTGGTCGATGCCGGAGGGCTGCTGGTGATGCCCGGCGGGATCGACAGCCATGTTCACCTGGCGCAGGACGTGGTGCCCGGCCCGCCGATGGCCGACGGCTTCGAGAGCGGCACCCGCTCGGCGCTGGCCGGGGGCAATACCACGGTCATCAGCTTCGCCCAGCAGCCGCGCGGCTGGACCCTGCGTGCCTCGGTGCAGGACTATCACACCCGCGCCGAGGGCAAGTCGCACCTCGACTACGGCTTTCACCTGATCGTCACCGATCCGACGCCCTCGGCGCTCTCGCAGGAATTGCCGCAGCTGGTCGACGAGGGCTATTCCTCGTTCAAGATCTTCATGACCTATGATGCCATGGTCCTGAACGACCGCGAGATCCTCGAGGTGATGGACGCCGCCCGCGAATGCCGCGCGCTGGTCATGGTGCATTGCGAGGGCTATGACGCCATCCGCTTCATGACCGAACGGCTGGAGCGCGCCGGCAAGACCGCGCCCTATTTCCACGGCGTCTCGCGCCCGCAGTCGGTCGAGCGCGAGGCGACGCATCGCGCGATTTCCCATGCCGAGTTGGTCGACGTGCCAGTGATGATCGTGCATGTCTCGGGGCGCGAGCCGATGGAGCAGGTGCGCTGGGCGCAGCAGAAGGGCCTCAAGGTGCTGGCCGAGACCTGCCCGCAGTATGTCGCCCTCACCCAGGAGGACATGCGCGGCCTCTGGGACGACGGGCTGGACGGCGGCAAATACGTCTGCTCGCCGCCGCCGCGCGACCACGACAGCTGGAACGCGATCTGGGAGGGGCTGCGTGGCGGCGTGTTCCAGACCTTCTCGTCGGACCACTCGCCCTTCTACTTCGAGGGGCCGAGCGGCAAGCAGAACGACAAGGCGCGCAGCTCGTTCAAATGGGTGCCCAACGGCATCCCCTCGGTCGAGACGCGGCTGCCGATCCTCTTCTCGCGCGGGGTGGGCGAGGGGCGGATCACGCTCAACGATTTCGTGGCGCTGACCTCGACCAACCACGCGAAGCTCTACGGCCTCTACCCGCAGAAGGGCTCGGTCGCGCCGGGCTTCGACGCCGACCTTGTGCTCTGGGACCCGAACCGCCGCGAGGTCATCACCCAGGACAAGATGCACCACGGCGCCGATTACACCCCCTTCGAGGGGCAGTCGGTCACCGGCTGGCCGGTGATGACCATCCTGCGCGGCGAGATCGCCTGCGAGGAAGGCCGCGTGCTGAACGCCCCCGGCGCGGGGAGGTTCCTGCCGCGCGGTCGGTCTTCGGCCTGGGGGTGAGTGGGGGGAGGGCTTTGGCGTTCCTTGGTGCCGTAAATGGTGCTCGGGAGCTCCATGCCTTCCCGCATGATCGCCCCAGCCCACGCGCTCTATGCTCGCCGCAGCGCGATTGGTGTCTCTCCGTGTTGCTTCCTGAACGCCCTTGAAAATCCCTCCGGTGACGAGAAGCCATAACGCCGCGCGACCAGGTCGACGCGGTGGCCTTTCGCGATGTCCTGACGAGCCAGCGTTAGCCTCCAGCGGCGAAGATAGGAGGCGGGCGGTTCGCCGACCTCGAAGAGAAACGTCTCGGCGAAACGGCTCAGGGACATGCCGGCGAGCTTGGCAAGGTCCTCGTTGCGCCATGGCTGTCCCGGACAGTCATGCATTGCGACAATGGCCCGGCTCAGGCGCGGATCGGCGAGACCCGCCAGAAGTCCCGGTTGCGCGCATCCGGCCTCGATCTGCACACGCATCATCCGCACGATCAACACTTCGCCAAGACGGCTCAGCACCGAGTCCACGCCGCATCTTTGCCCGATGATCTCGGATTGCATCATCCGCACGAGCCCGATGCTGTCCGGACTGCTCCGCAAGTCGATTTCGACGGTTTCGGGAAGCGCTGTCAGCAACGGATTCTGCGGACCGCTCCAATCGACCTGCGCCCGAAAGAGCACCGGGATGTCACCAGATGGGAAGCCAGTGCCGCGCGTCTTGAAGCACGCCCGGTCCGGTGTTCCGGCCGGTGCGGTGTAGACGACAAGGTTTGCATCCTCCGGCGCCGCCGGCCTGACGGCAAGCTTGAACCTGTCGATCAGGGTGGTGAGCCGGTCATATCGTTCCATTTGGGTGTTTTGGTCTGATTTTCTGGATTTTGGCGATCATAAATCTGGTATGGACAGCGCGCAACCTTCCATTGAGAGTGACCGCCCATGCTTGTTCCCCGCCAGAGAACCCCCGACCTGAAGCTTCCGACGCTCGAACATGGTACTTTCGACCTTTCGTCCGAGACCTCCGAACGGGGCACCGTGATCTGTTTCTATCGCGGACTGCATTGCCCGATCTGCGCAACCTACCTGACCGAGTTCCAGAAGCGGGTCGCCGATTTTGCCGAACGCGGCGTCGGCACGATCGCGATAAGCTCGGACGGCGAGGATCGCGCCCGCGATATGGCCGCCAAGATCGGCGCGGACACCCTTCGCTTTGCCTACGACCTCCCGCTGGCGAAAGCGCGCGAATGGGGGCTGTATATCTCGACGTCGCGGGGCAAGACCTCGATCGGGATCGAGGAGCCGGCGCTGTTCTCCGAACCGGGCCTCTTCATGGTCACGCCGGAACAGTCGCTCTATTACGGCTCGGTCCAGACCATGCCCTTCGTTCGGCCGCATTTCTCGGAACTCGTCGGGGCGCTGGATTTCGCGATCAAGAACAACTACCCGGCGCGCGGAGAGTATACGGGCGCGGTCTGACCTCCGCCGCTGCAGCCGGCGGACGTCCATCGCGCAAGGGTCCCACAAACGCCTTCGTGACTTACCGTCCAACCGGGCGTCATGCCCGTGAGGCCATGACCCTCAGGCCGGGCCATACAAAAAAAGGGCCGCGCATCGCGCGGCCCCTGTCGTTCGGCGCGGCGGGGTGAACCCCGCCCTACGCAGGCCTCACTTGATGCGCTGGCCGTTGGCCAGGATGTGGCCCTGGGCGTTGATCTCGATCTTGGACTTCAGGCTGTCCGGCCCGTCGCCCGGCACCGCGAACATGCCCATCATCATGCGTGCCGGCATCACTTCCTGGTCCGAGATGATGCCCATGGCGACGAGGTTGTCGATCAGCGCGTTGGCGCCGTCGAGGGTCAGGTCGATCGCCCCCTCGGGGCGGGGCATTCCGGGGATCGTCTGCATGTCGGAGTTGTCGAAGGTGAAGGCGCCCACGCCGGTCAGCTTGGCGCCCACCGCCTGCACCAGCAGGTCGCGGATGCTGACCGCGTGCAGCTCGCCCGGCGGGACCGGCGAATTGGCGATCGCCTCGGCCGAGGCCGGGTCCATGATGTCGAGCAGCAACTTGACCTTGCCGGCGAGGTCCAGGGTGATCGAGGCCGGGTCGCGCGGCAGGTTGCCGGCGGGGTCGAAGATGGCCCAGAGCATGTCGGACATGGTGAATTCGCCGAGCTTCAGCAGGAAGCCGAAGTCCTGCGGATCGTCCGACCTGGTGATCGGGATATCGATCCTGAAGGCGGTCTCGGCCAGGCCCAGCTCGACCGGGAAGGGCAACTCGGCCCCCTCGGCGCTGATCCTGGTGCCCTTGCCGGTCAGCCCATAGGTCAGGCGGGTGGCGTTCAGGCCGGATTCGAAGCTGCCGCCCTGCGAGGAGGTCTGCGCCGAGAAGCTCTGTCCGTCGCCGGTGCCGTTGATCTCGCTGTTGCCGCCGGTGAAGGCAAAGCCGCCGTTCATCTGGAAGCCGGCCTTGAGCATGGCATTCATGTCCGACAGGTCCATGTCCTTCGGGATCGCGCCGGTGGCGTTCATGCTGACGCCCTGCAGCGCGCCCTTGAACGAGCCGTTGTCCGAGGACTCGGGGTCCTTGAAGGCCATGTCATAGGACAGGCTGGCCGCGCTGAAGGTCTGGTCGAAGTTGCGGACATCGCCGCCCAGTTCCATCTTCGTCGTGCCGGCGGTCTGGTCGAGCGAGATCATCACCCTGGCGACATCGGCGGGCAGGATATCGCCCTCGACGTTGACCTCGCCCAGCGTCAGCGTCGTATTGGCCGAGCTGTGCTCGTAGGTCATGTTCGTCGGGTCGCCCGAGATCTTCATCGAGCTGCCGCTGTGGGTCACCACCAGCTCGCCGCTGCCATCGCCCTCGGGGCCGCCGGTCACGGTGATGCGCACCGGCATCGGGCTCGGGTAGTCGAGGTTCACGGTGCCGTCGCCGTTCTCGGTCAGCGACATCGAGGGGATCAGGATCGAGACGCTGGCGTCCTCGTCCGGCACCGGCATGGTCAGGGTGACGTCGGTCAGGGTCAGGGTATTGCCCGACATCGACTCGCCGCCGGTGACCTCGTAGCCGGTCGAGGCGAGGTAGTCGCGCCACTCGCCCCAGACGTCCTGCGCCGAGAGGTCGGCCCATGCGGCCTGAGTGCTAAGGATGCAAAGCGCCGCGGCGGTGCTGCCGCGCAGGAAATGAATTGACATAAACGTACCCTTCTTGGCTGAGGTCTGCCATATCGTCCGCTGCCGGCCCTGCGGCGTCAAGGGGGCAGCGGGGCGGGCGCAACAATCTGCCTTTCGGCTGGACCACTGTGACGGGGGCGGCTACCAGAAGGCCGGTCGATACGGGAGAACGCGCATGGAGATGATGGGCAGGACGGTGATCATCACCGGGGCAAGCCGGGGAATCGGGGCCGAGGCGGGGCGCATCTTCGCCGGCGCCGGGGCGAATGTGGTGCTGCTGGCGCGCAGCGCCGCGCCGGTCGAGGCGCTGGCGGCCGAGATCGGCGCCCAGGCGCTGGGACTGGCCTGCGACGTGGCCGATTACGCCCAGGTCGAGGCGGCGGTGGCGGCGACGCTGGAGCGCTTCGGGCGGATCGACGTGCTGGTGAACAACGCCGGGGTGATCGAGCCGATCGCGCGGCTCGCCGATGCCGATCCGGCGGGCTGGGGGATGGCGGCGGACATCAACCTCAAGGGCGTCTTCCACGGGATGCGCGCGGTGATCCCGCACATGCGGGCCAAGGGCGGCAGCGTGCTGACCATCAGCTCGGGCGCGGCGCATCATCCGATCGAGGCCTGGAGCCATTACTGCTCGTCCAAGGCCGGGGCGGCGATGCTGACGCGCTGCCTCGACCACGAGGAACGCGCCAACGGCATCCGCGCCATCGGCCTCTCGCCCGGCACCGTGGCGACGCAGATGCAGAAGGAGATCAAGGCCTCGGGGATCAACCCGGTGAGCCGGCTGGAATGGAGCGACCACATCCCCGCCGACTGGCCGGCGCGGGCGCTGCTTTGGATGTGCTCGGGCGATGCCGACGAGTTCCTCGGCGGCGAGATCTCGCTGCGCGACCCCGAGATCCGGGCGCGGGTGGGCCTGGCATGATCGCGCTGGAGCACGAGGGCGGCATCTGGACCGTCACGCTGAACCGGCCGGAGAAGGCGAATTCGCTGACCCCCGAGATGCTGGAACGGCTGGCCGAGATCGCCGAGAGCGCCACCGAGGCGCGGGCGCTGATCCTGACCGGCACCGGCAAGGTGTTCAGCGCCGGCGCCGATCTCGACGCGGCGCGCGCGGGGCTCGCCACCTCGCCGCTCTGGGAGCGGCTGTCGGGCGCCATCGCGGCGCTGCCGGGGCTGACCATCGCGGCGCTGAACGGCACGCTGGCGGGCGGCTCGATGGGCATGGCGCTGGCCTGCGACCTGCGGATCGCGGTGCCGGGGGCGAAGTTCTTCTACCCGGTGATGAAGCTGGGCTTCCTGCCGCAGCCTTCCGACCCGGCGCGCATGGCGGCGCTGATCGGCCCGGCGCGCACCAAGCTGGTGCTGATGGGCGGGCAGAAGCTGACCACCGAGGAGGCGCTGGCCTTCGGGTTGATCGACCGCATCGTCGACCCCGAGACGCTGCTATCGACAGCGCGCGAGCTGGTGGCGGATACCTGCGCCGCCAAGCCCGATATCGCGGCGGCGATCAAGGCGATGTGCCGCTGAGACGGTCATTCGGCGGGGCGGGGTGAACCCCGCCCTACGCGGCTGCCAGGGCGGCTGGACATTCCGGCGTGGCTCTGGTCAGGTCCGGCCAGCCAAGACGGAGCGCCGCAAATGCCCACCCTGATCGAGACCGAATACACCGGCGAAGTCACCTGGCTCGGCCATGTGCCCGCCTCCCGCGACAGCCTGCGCGCCGAGGCGGTGGATCGTCTCGACCTGACCTGGGCCGGCGATACCGGCGCGCGCCACGAGGGCACCGAGCGGCCCTCTTGCGTGCGGGTCAAGAACCTCTACGCGCGCGGCACGAAGATCCGCAACGTGCGCCAGCTTACCCTCCTCTCGGCTGAGGAAATGGCCGATATCGCCGCCGGCATTGGCCTGGCCGAACTCGACCCCTGCCTGCTCGGTATCTCCATCGTGCTCCGCGGCATACCCGATTTCACCCATGTCCCGCCGTCCTCGCGCTTGCAGGGCCCCTCGGGCGTCACCCTGACGGTCGACATGGAGAACCGGCCCTGCGTGCTGCCGGGGCGCGAGATCGAGGCCGAGACGCCGGGCCACGGCACCGCCTTCAAGACGGCGGCCGAGGGGCGGCGCGGCGTCACTGCCTGGGTCGAACGCCCCGGCCTGCTGGCCATCGGCGACAAGCTGCGCCTGTTCATCCCCGACCAGCGCGCCTGGGCGCCCTGAGGCTCAGACCAGCAGGAAGTCGGAGGCGAAGACCCGCGCCAGCCCGTCCATCATGATCTGCACATCGGCGGACCCGTCGCCGTTGGTATCGGCATAGACGGTCACGCCGTTGGCGCTGGTCTCGAAGCGCACCTCCAGCCCGGTGCCCGAGAAGGCCTGCCCCCGGATGAAGGCGAAATCGCCGAAGACGCGCAGGTCGACCTGTTCGCCCCTGGCGCGCTGGAAATCGGTGATCCGGGTAAAGCCGCCGTCGTCGAGATCCGCCGACTGCACGCGGAACTCGAAACGGTCGGTGCCCGCGCCGCCGGTGAAGGTGTTCCTGCCGCCGGTCGAGATCAGCGTATCGTCGCCGGCCTGGCCGAAGACGGCATTGGTGCCGCCATTGGCCATGATGCTGTCGTTGCCGGTGCCGCCCTCGGCGCGGTCGCGTCCCTTGCCGGTGAAGATGATATCGTCGCCGGCATCGCCGAACAGCCGGTCGTTGCCGTTGTCGCCACGCAGCACGTCCCGCCCGTCGCCGCCGCGCGCGACATCGTTGCCGTTGCCCACGTTCAGCGTGTCGTTGCCGGCGCCGCCCCAGGCCATGTCGTCGCCATCCTCGCCCCAGATGGTGTCGTGGTCGTCTCCGCCATAGCCCCTGTCGTTGCCGCCGCCGAGCCAGAGCAGGTCGCGCCCGCCGAAGCCGCGGAAGATGTTGTCGTTGCCGCCGAAGGCCACGGTGCCGACAACCGTGTCGGTGAGCACGTCGCGGAACTCCGAGCCGTCGATATGGCGGAAGCCGCGGATGGTGTCGCCCTCGGCGTCGCCGCCCTGGCCGGTGGTTGCCGCGCCGAAGGTCAGGCTGACGATGACCCCGGCGGCGGAGGCGCGATAGGAGACCGTGTCACCCGCATCGCCGCCGCCCGAGAGGTCGTCGGCCCCGGCGCCGCCCTCGATCAGGTCGTCGCCGGAATTGCCGTTGATGACGTCATCGCCCGTGCCGCCGAATATGCTGTCATCGCCATCGCCCCCCGCGAGTTCGTCATTGCCGCCCCGGCCTTCGAGGATGTCGTTGCCGGCCCCGGCCCAGATCACGTCATCGCCGCCATCCGGTCCCTGGTCGCCGATCAGGTGGTTGCCGACCTCGTTGCCCTGGATGAAGTCCGCCCCGTCGCCGCCCTGGACGTTCTCGATCAGCCCGTTGACGACCAGCCGGTGACTGATGCCCGGCGCGCTCCAGTAGAGGCCCGAGGCCTGGGTGCTGGTGCCGCTCTCGGAGAACCACGACAGCCGGATATCCGAGATCAGCGGCCAGGCCGCGATGATCTCGAGCCAGTCGCTGCCGGTTCCGTCGTCGGTGATAGTGATGGTTGTGGTGCCGGTAACAATGGTGTCGATGGTATAGACGTCATTCGCCACGATGGGCCAACTCCGAAACGGGGCAGGGTCGAGATGGCTGGAAATGCGGAAAAAGCCGACTCGAAGCGTGCCGGTTGAATTGCGCCGACTCTAGCTGGCGCCGAAGGCCGGTCAATCGGGATCGCGCGCTTGGGCGGCGGAGGTTTCGGATCGGAAAGGCCGGTGTCGCTGCCAGACGCTTACCGCCGGGAAAACGTCGCAATCGCGCCCGTCGGGGGCTTGCCCGACGGCTATACGGGACGGCAGAACAGCGCTAGCGATCTTGGGAGGGACCACGCGGCATGGCTTACAAGAGCGACATCGAGATTGCCCGCGAGGCGAAGAAGAAACCGATCCTCGAGATCGGCGCCAAGCTGGGCATCCCGGCCGAGCATCTCCTGCCTTACGGCCATGACAAGGCCAAGGTCGGCCAGGGCTTCATCGACTCGGTGCAGGGCAACCGGAACGGCAAGCTGATCCTGGTGACCGCGATCAACCCGACCCCGGCGGGCGAGGGCAAGACCACGACAACGGTGGGCCTCGGCGACGGGCTGAACCGGATCGGCAAGAAGGCGGTGATCTGCATCCGCGAGGCCTCGCTTGGCCCGAACTTCGGCATGAAGGGCGGCGCGGCCGGGGGCGGCATGTCTCAGGTGGTGCCGATGGAGGAGATGAACCTCCATTTCACCGGCGACTTCCACGCGATCACCTCGGCGCACAACCTGCTCGCCGCGATGATCGACAACCACATCTACTGGGGCAACACGCTCGAGATCGACACCCGCCGCGTGGTCTGGCGCCGCGTGGTCGACATGAACGACCGGGCGCTCCGGCAGATCAACTGCTCGCTCGGCGGTGTGGCCAACGGCTTCCCGCGCGAGGCCGGCTTCGACATCACCGTGGCCTCGGAGGTCATGGCGATCCTCTGCCTCGCCAAGAACCTCGCCGACCTGGAAAAGCGCCTCGGCGACATGATCGTCGCCTATCGCCGCGACAAGTCGCCGGTCTACTGCCGCGACCTCAAGGCCGATGGCGCGATGACGGTGCTGCTGAAGGACGCGATGCAGCCGAACCTGGTGCAGACGCTGGAAAACAACCCGGCCTTCGTGCATGGCGGCCCCTTCGCCAATATCGCCCATGGCTGCAACTCGGTCACGGCGACGACCACGGCGCTGAAGCTGGCCGATTACGTGGTGACCGAGGCGGGCTTCGGCGCGGACCTCGGCGCCGAGAAGTTCATGAACATCAAGTGCCGCAAGGCCGGCCTTGCCCCCGACGCCGTGGTGCTGGTCGCCACCGTGCGGGCGATGAAGATGAACGGCGGCGTCGCCAAGGCCGACCTCGGGACCGAGAATGTCGCCGCGGTGAAGAAGGGCTGCGCCAACCTCGGGCGGCATATCGCCAACCTCAAGGGCTTCGGCGTGCCGGTGGTGGTGGGGATCAACCACTTCGTCACCGATACCGAGGCCGAGGTCCAGGCGGTCAAGGACTTCGTCAAGGCGCAGGGCTCGGAGGCCTTCCTCTGCAAGCACTGGGCGCAGGGCGGCGCGGGGATCGAGGATCTGGCCCGCCGCGTGGTGGAGCTGGCCGACAAGGGCAGCCAGTTCACGCCGCTCTACCCCGACGAGATGGGCCTGTTCGAGAAGATCGAGACCATCGCCAAGCGGATCTACCACGCCGACGAGGTGCTGGCCGACAAGTCGGTGCGCGACCAGCTTCGCGCCTGGGAGGCGCAGGGCTATGGCCACCTGCCGATCTGCATGGCCAAGACGCAGTATTCCTTCTCGACCGACCCCAACCTGCGCGGCGCGCCGACCGGCCACTCGGTCCCGGTGCGCGAGGTGCGGCTTTCGGCGGGGGCGGGCTTCGTGGTGGCGATCTGCGGCGAGATCATGACGATGCCGGGCCTGCCGAAGGTGCCGAGCGCCGAGACGATCCGGCTGAACGAGGCGGGGCAGATCGAAGGTCTTTTCTAGCTCGCCTTCGCAACGCGAAGGCGAGAAGTGGGGGCAGAGCGAGTCTGCGCAGCAGACTGGCGGAGTCCCCACACGGCGGGGTAGGGCACCATAACGCGGCGCGGGCATCGCGCCCCCACCCAGCGGGTCTGAGCGCCACCGCTTCGCGGCGGATGTGAGTATTTGAAAAGAGAAGAAGGAACGGGACATGGCGGCACGGGTGATCGACGGCAAGGCCTTCGCGGCCACGGTGCGGGGCAAGGTGGCCGAGCAGGTCGCGGCGCTGAAGGCGAAGGGCGTCACCCCCGGCCTCGCCGTGGTTCTGGTCGGCGAGGATCCGGCGAGCCAGGTCTACGTCCGCTCCAAGGGCAAGCAGACGGTCGAGGCGGGGATGCATTCGGTCGAGAAACGCCTGCCCGCCACCGCCTCGGAAGAGGAAGTGCTTGCGGTGGTCGCGGCGCTGAACGCCGATCCGGCGATCCACGGCATTCTGGTGCAGTTGCCGCTGCCGAAACAGGTGGGTGAAGCCAAGGTGCTGGCCGCCATCGACCCGGCCAAGGATGTCGACGGCTTCCACATCTCCAACGTCGGCCTGCTCGGCACCGGGCAGAAGGCCATGGTGCCCTGCACGCCGCTCGGCTGCCTGATGCTGCTGCGCGATCTGCACGGGAGCCTGTCGGGCATGGAAGCCGTGGTGATCGGCCGCTCCAACATCGTCGGCAAACCCATGGCGCAGCTGCTGCTCGGCGACAGCTGCACCGTCACCATCGCGCATTCGCGGACAATGGACCTGCCAGCGGTCGTGCGCCGCGCCGATATCGTCGTGGCGGCAGTGGGCCGGCCCGAGATGGTCAAGGGCGACTGGCTGAAACCCGGCGCAACCGTGATCGACGTTGGCATCAACCGCACCCCCACCGAGAGCGGCAAGGACCGTCTCGTCGGCGATTGCGACTATGCCAGCTGCGCCGAGGTGGCGGGCGCGATCACCCCGGTCCCCGGTGGCGTCGGTCCGATGACCATCGCCTGCTTGCTGGCCAATACGCTCACCGCCTGCTGCCGCGCCAACGGCCTGCCCGAGCCCGAGGGGCTCACCGCCTGAGCGCTCAGGCCAGGTGCAGCGCGAAGAACCTGAGCGTCCGGTCCCAGGCCAGCTTCGCCGCCGCCTCGTCGTAACGCGGCGTGGTGTCGTTGTGGAAGCCGTGGTTCACGCCCTCGTAGACGTGCACCTCGTAGTCCTTGTGATGTTCCTGCAACGCCGCCTCATAGGCCGCCGCCCCGGCGTTGATGCGCTCGTCGAGCCCGGCGTAGTGGATCAGCAGCGAGGCCTGGATGGCCGGCACGTCCTCGGCCGAGGGCTGCCGCCCGTAGAAGGGCACCGAGGCGGCGAGCTCGGGATAGGCCACCGCCAGCGCGTTGCAGACGCCGCCGCCATAGCAGAAGCCGACCGCGCCGACCTTGCCGGTGCTGCCGTCGTGGCCCTTCAGGAACTCGAAGGCGGCGAAGAAATCCTCCATCAGCTTGGCCGGGTCCATCGAAGCCTGCATCTCGCGCCCCTTGTCGTCGGTTCCGGGATAGCCTCCCAGCGGCGTCAACCCGTCCGGCCCGAAGGCCAGGTAGCCGGCCTTGGCGCAGCGGCGCACCACGTCGGCGATATAGGGGTTCAGCCCGCGGTTCTCGTGGATCACCAGCACCGCCGGTCGCTTCATGTCGGCCCCCGCCGGCCGGGCCATCAGCCCCTTCATCGTGCCATGCCCCTCGGGGCTGGCATATTCCACCATCCCGGTCACGATCGCCGGATCGTCGGGCGCCACCTGCTGGGCAAGGGCGTAGTTCGGCTGCAGCTGCTCCAGGATCATCGCGCCGGTCACCCCGGCGGCGGCATAGCGCGCGGCCTTGGAGATGAATTCGCGCTTGGACATCTTGCCATGCACGTAGCCATCGAAGATCTCGAGGATGCGGGGGTCGAAATCGCTGGCCTTGCGGCGAAGGGGTTCGGTCATTTCAGGCTCCCAGTGACTGTCCGCCACAACCTAGGGCGGTGCCCGTGCCTGTCCAAATGAACTTCCTGTGGGTGGCGGTCAGTCGCGCGTCTTGATCGTGCGCAGCACCAGGTTGGTCTGCGCGCTGGCCACCGCCGGCTGACGGAACAGGAAGCCTTCGAGGAAGCGGTTGTAGGCGTTGAGATCGCGGCAGGCGACGAAGAGGTGGTAATCCGACTGCCCCGTGGTGGCATAGCAGTCGCGCACCTCCTCCTTGGCCTGTACCGCGCGGATGAACCCTTCGACGTTCTGCGGATCGTGGCGGGTCAGGTGGACATGCACGATGGCCTGAAAGCCCTGGCCGGTCTTCTCGTCATCCAGCACCACGCCATAGCGGCGGATGACGCCGCTTTCCTCCAGCGCCCGCACCCTGCGCCAGCAGGACGAGGGCGAAAGCCCGACCCTTGCCGCGAGGTCGGCGTTCGAGATGCGGCTGTCGCGGCGCAGCAGGCGCAGGATCTCGTGATCGGTCGGGTCGAGGTCGTCCATCGATGGATTTGTCCGGGGTGCGGTGGGGAATTGGATAAATCTTTCACAAGTTGCGCGTGATTGCCAGTCTCGTGACCGGATTTTCCATCCCTGATGCGGTAAAATTGCCGAAACCAGCCGGAGAGCCGCCATGACCGACCAGTCCAGCCCGTACCAGACCTACAAGCTCTCCGACCGATACGACCTGCCGCGCGGCCGGGTGTTCCTGTCGGGCACCCAGGCGCTGGTGCGCATCATGCTCGACCAGGCCCGGCGTGACCGTGCGGCGGGGCTGAACACCGCTGGTTTCGTCTCGGGCTATCGCGGCTCGCCGCTGGGCGGGGTCGACCTGGAGATGTGGAAGAACAAGGACCGGCTGGAACAGGCTCGCGTGACCTTCCAGCCGGCGGTGAACGAGGACCTGGGCGCGACGCTGGTGCTGGGCGCGCAGCAGGCGGTGCTGCATCCGAAGGCCGAGGTCGAGGGCGTCTTTTCCATGTGGTATGGCAAGGGCCCCGGCGTCGACCGTTCGGGCGATGCGCTCAAGCACGGCAACGCCTATGGTTCGGCCCCCAGGGGCGGCGTGCTGGTGGTGGCGGGCGATGACCATGGCTGCGTCTCTTCCTCGATGCCGCACCAGTCCGACGTGGCCTTCATGGCCTGGTTCATGCCGACGCTGAACCCGGCCAGCGTGGCCGAATACCTGGAGTTCGGCGAATACGGTATCGCGCTCTCGCGCTTCTCGGGCTGCTGGGTCGGGTTCAAGGCGATCTCGGAAACCGTGGAATCCGCCATGTCGGTGGACCTGCCCGAGGATCGCGTCTTCACCTTCCCCGAGATCGACCTGCCGCCGGGCGGGCTGCACATCCGCCGCGCCGATCTGCCCAGCCCCGAGATCGAGACGCGCCTGACCTTCAAGCTGAAGGCGGTCGAAGCCTTTGTCGAGGCCAACCCGATCGACCGGCGCATCTATGACACGGAACACGCGCATTTCGGCTTTGTCACCACCGGCAAGGGCCACCTCGACCTGATGGAGGCGCTGCGCCTGCTGGGCCTCGACGAAGCCGCCTGCCGCCGCCTTGGCATCGACATATACAAGGTCGGCATGGTCTGGCCGCTGGCGCTGCGCGATGCGCTTCGCTTTGTGAACGGCAAGACCGAGGTCATGGTGATCGAGGAGAAGCGCGGCATCATCGAAAGCCAGTTCAAGGAATATTTCTACGACTGGCCCGGCGACAAGCCCGAGCGCATGGTCGGCAAGTTCGACGAGGACGGCGCGCCGCTGGTGCCCTGGACCGGCGAGCTGTCGCCCCGGATGCTGGCGCCGCTGATCGCGCGGCGGCTGGCCAAGCATTTCCCCGAGGAAGGGCTGCTCGAACGCGCCGCCCGCGTGACCGAGGCGCCGGTGCCGGCGCTGAACATCCCCGGCGCCACCCGCACCCCCTATTTCTGCTCGGGCTGTCCGCACAACACCTCGACCAAGGTGCCCGAGGGCAGCCGCGCGGCATCCGGTATCGGTTGCCACGTCATGGCGAGCTGGATGGACCGCAGCACCGACGGCTATGCCCAGATGGGCGGCGAGGGCGTGCCCCATGTCGCCGCCTCGCGCTTTACCGGCAACGGCCACATCTTTCAGAACCTGGGCGAGGGCACCTGGTATCACTCCGGCAGCCTCGCGATCCGCCAGGCGGTCGCGGCGGGGACCAACATCACCTACAAGATCCTCTACAACGACGCTGTCGCCATGACCGGCGGCCAGCCTGTGGATGGACCTGTGAGTGTCCTGGGGATAGCGCAGACCTGCCGCGCCGAAGGTGTGCAGCGTATCGCCCTGATTTCAGACAATATCGGCAAGTTCTCCACAGGTGATTTTCCGCCCGGCACCAGCTTTCACGACCGCGCCGCGCTCGACACCGTGCAGCGCGAGCTGCGCGAGGTGAAGGGCGTCTCGGTGCTGATCTACGAACAGACCTGCGCCACCGAAAAACGCCGCCGCCGCAAGCGCGGCACGATGGAGGACCCCAAGCGGTTTGCCTTCATCAACGACCTGGTTTGCGAGGGCTGCGGCGACTGTTCGGTGGAATCCAACTGCCTCAGCGTCGAGCCGCTGGAGACCGACTTCGGCCGCAAGCGCAAGATCAACCTCTCGACCTGCAACAAGGACTTCTCCTGCCTGAACGGCTTCTGCCCCAGCTTCGTCACCGTCGAGGGCGCCACCCGCCGCAGGAAGCGCGGCGCCGAGGTTGATCTGGCGGCGGTGGCCGGGCTGCCGCATCCGCAGTTGCCGTCCCTGGGCAAACCCTGGGACCTGCTCGTCGCCGGTGTCGGTGGAACCGGCGTGGTCACGGTTGGCGCGCTCATCACCATGGCGGCGCATCTGGAGGGGAAGGGGGCCAGCGTGCTCGACTTCACCGGCTTCGCGCAGAAGTTCGGCACGGTGATCGGCTACGTGCGCCTCGCCGAGACGCCCGCGGCGATCCAACAGGTGCGTATCGGCAATGCCAGCGCCGATGCGCTGATCGCCTGCGACGCGGTGGTGGCCTCGGCACCCAAGGCCTCGGCGCATTACCGCAAGGGCACCCGCGTGGTGCTGAACCGGGCCGAGATGCCCACCGGCGACCTCGTGCTGCGCCGCGACGCCGACCTGAAGATCGACCAGCGCGAGGCGCTGGTGCGCGCCACCGTGGGCAGCGACAACGTGCTGGCGGCGGATGCCAATGCCCTGGCCGAGCGGCTGATGGGCGATGCCGTGTTCGCCAACATCATCCTGCTGGGCGCCGCCTGGCAGCAGGGGCTGGTGCCGGTCAGCGAGCTGGCGCTGAAACAGGCGATCCTGCTCAACGGCACCGCCGTCGAGGCCAACGCCCGCGCCTTCGACATCGGCCGCCTGCTCGCCGCGAGGCCCGAGGCGCTGCACGTCCCCGAGACGCCCGCGCTGCCGCAGGACGCCGCCAGCCTGGTCGCCCGCCGCGCCGCGTTCCTGACCGGCTACCAGGATGCCGCCTATGCCGCCCGCTACCGCGCCACGCTCGACGCCTTCCGCGCGCGGGGGGCTTCGGACGACCTGGTCGCGCTGGCCGCGAAGTCACTGTTCAAGCTGATGGCGATCAAGGACGAATACGAGGTCGCCCGGCTGATGACGCAGACCGGCTTCGAAGACCGCCTGCGGCAGGAATTCGACGGCGATTTCAAGGTGAACTACCATTTCGCCCCGCCGGTCCTGCCGCTGGGCAAGGACGCCCGAGGCCGCCCGGTGAAACGCAGCTTCGGCGCCTGGATGACCCCGGTGCTGCGCGGCCTTGCCAGGTTCAAGCGCCTGCGCGGCACGGCGATCGACCCCTTCGGCTATACCCACGACCGCCGCCTCGATCGCGAGTTGCTGACATGGTTCGAGGCGCTGCTGCAACAGCTCCCGCTGAACGACCAAGCCGCTGAAATCCTCGCCGCCCCGATGGAGATCCGCGGCTATGGCCCGGTGCGCGAGAAGGCGGCGGCCGAGGTGCGGGCGCGCATCGCCCAGCTTCAGAGCGCGGGGCGGTAAGCCGCCAGCCGCGCGCCGAAGCCGATGAAGACCACGCCGGTCAGCCCCTTGATCCAGCGCTGCACCGGCCCGCGCCGGGTAAAGGCCGACAGCCGCGCGAACAGCAGCACCACGAAGCTGAACCAGATCAGGTTCACCAGCGAATGCAGGAAGACCAGCAGGAAGGCCCAGCCCACGGGATGGGCGCCCAGCGGGATGAACTGCGGAAAGACCGCGAGGTAGAACATCGATACCTTCGGGTTCAGCCCGTTGGTGAGCAGCCCCTCGACATAGGCCCGCGCCAGCGTGCGCTGCCGTTTTGCGGGCGCGACCTTCGGCAGGGCGTCGGTGCCCTTCCACGCCGCCCAGAGCGACTTGACCCCGACCCAGACCAGATAGGCCGCGCCGAGGTATTTCACGATGGCAAAGGCGGTGGCCGATTTCAGCAGGATCACCGAGATCCCGAGGATCGACAGCGCCCCGTGGATGTAGAAGGCGGTGAAGAAGCCGGCGATATTGGCGAAGCCGGCGGCGCGCCCCGAGGTTGGAACGGTGCGCGCGATCAATACCCCGTTCGGCCCCGGCGAGGTGACGAGCAGCGTCACCGCCAGGACGAATGCCGCGATCTCTGCCCAGTTCATGCCCCAGCCTCCGCGCCGTCCCGCAGCGACGATGCCGCCGGGGCTGCGCGAAGGCAAGGGCACTTGCGGGCAGCCCTATCCCATCGCTGCGATCGGCGGCTCGGCATCGGCGGGCAGGGGGCTGACATAGCCGCCAGGCCCCACATCCGCCGCCAGCGCCGCCTTGGCCCGTGCCCGCAGGTCGGCGTCGAGCATCGCGTCGGCCCCGGTCGCCGCCATGATCTGCGCCGCGTGGATCATCCCCTTGAGCGCCGGCTGGCTCTTGCCCTGCGCCACCATCTGCCAGGAATGGAACGGCGTCCCGATCGCCTGGGTCGCGCCCCAGAGCTGCACCGTCGGCACCACCCAGCTCACATCCGCGACGTCGGTCGACCCCGACAGCGGCACCGCGCCCACGCTGGTCGGCACCACAAAATCGGCCAGCACCTTGCGCTCGGTCTCGCGGATGCCGTGCGAGCGGTAGGAATCGCGGATGTCCTCCTCGCTGAAGGTCGCCTGGAAGCGCGCCGCATAGGCCCGGTCCACCTCGGTGAAGCGCGGCGGCCCCAGCAGGTCGAGGTTCCTCTGCATCGCCTCGCCCAGCGGCGCGTTGTAGATCAGGTTCGACACGGCGGCGAGCACGCTGTCCGAGACCTGCGTCTCGGTCATCATCGCCGCCCCGGCGGCCACCTTGCGCACCCGCTCGACCAGCTGCACCATCTCCGGCGCGGTGGCGGCACGCACGACATAGCGCACCTTCGCCTTGGCCTGCACCACGTTGGGAGAGATCCCGCCGCCGTCGATGATGGCGTAATGGATGCGCGCCTCGTCCGGCATGTGCTCGCGCAGGTAGTTCACGCCGACGTTCATCAGCTCCATCGCGTCGAGCGCGCTGCGCCCCAGATGCGGCGAGGCGGCGGCATGGCTGGCGCGGCCGGTGAAGGTGAAGTCGATCCGGGTGTTGGCGAGCGAGCTGCCGGTGGTCACGCCCGGAATGCTGTCGGGGTGCCAGGTGATCGCCACGTCGACATCGTCGAAGGCCCCGGCGCGCACCATGAAGGCCTTGGCCGCGCCGCCTTCCTCGGCCGGGCAGCCGTAATAGCGCACCCGCCCCGGCGTGCCTGTGGCCTCGAGCCAGTTCTTCACCGCCACCGCCGCCAGCATCGCCGCCGAGCCCAGCAGGTTGTGCCCGCAGCCATGCCCGTTGCCGCCCGCCGTCACCGGCATCTGCTCGAACACATCGGCCTGCTGCGAGAGCCCCGCCAGCGCGTCGTATTCGCCGAGGAAGGCGATCACCGGCCCGCCTTTGCCCGCCTCGCCGATCATCGCGGTGGGGATGTCGGCCACGTTCTCGGTCGCCCGGAAGCCCTGGTGGCGCAGCTCCTCCAGGTGCAGCGCCGCCGAGGCGGTTTCGGCATAGCAGGTCTCGGGCACCGCCCAGACCTTGTCGGCCAGTTGCTTGAACCGGTCGCGGGCCGCCTCGACATGGGCCCAGAGCGGATGTTCGTTCATCACGTGACTCCCCTTTGCTGGGGCGAGCCTAGTGCGCCGCCCGCGCCGTGGGAAGCCGCGCCTATTCCCACCAGGGGTCGATGGCGGCGATATCGTCGTCGGACCAGCCGAAGTGATGGGCGAACTCGTGGATCACCACATGGGCGATCAGCTCGTCGAGGCCGACGTTCCCCCGGTCGCGCCATTCCGCCAGGATCGGCCGGCGGAACAGCCAGACGGTGTCGGGCTGCATCGGGCTGTCCCAGACCGATTTCTCGGTCATCGGCGTGCCCTCGTAGAGCCCGGTCAGCTCGTGCGCGTCCGCCAGCCCCAGCTCGGCCAGCATGTCCTCGGCCGGCCAGTCCGCCACCAGCAGCGCCACCTCGCGGGCATGGCGGCGGAAGGGCTCGGGCAGGCCCTCGACGGTGCGGCGCGCGGTCTGTTCGAAGCGGTGGGCAGAGGTGTCGGTCATGGCCCAGATATGACCCCGCGCCACCGCGATTGAAAGCCCCGCGCGGGGGCGGCGATTCCGGAAAGCCACAGTCTCGCGACAGCGTGTTCTTGACACTGGACCGACCCCATGCCGCATGGGTAGATGGCGCCATGCCAGGTCCTAGTTTGCCTCTGTTCGAACCCGATCTCCGTCTGCCCGACAAGGTGGACGTCGTGGTCATCGGCGGAGGCATCGTCGGCGCCTCGACGGCGCTGGAGCTGGCCGAGCGCGGCCACTCGGTGCTGCTCTGCGAAAAGGGCCAGATCGGCGGCGAACAGTCGAGCCGGAACTGGGGCTGGGTGCGGATCTCGCGGCGCGACCCGCGCGAGGTGCCGCTGATGGCGGAATCCATGCGGCTCTTCGAGGGTCTGGCGCAGCGCACCGGGCGCAAGACCGGCTACGTGCGCTCCGGCATCGTCTTCGGCTCGGGCACCGAGGGCTACCTCGCCAAGCTCGACCGCTGGCGCCGTCACCTCGAACCGCATGGCATCGAGAGCCGGATCCTGCGCGGCGCCGAGATCGACCGGCTGATGCCCGGCGGCAACCTGAACCTCAAGGGCGCGCTCTACACCCCGATGGACGGCCGGGCCGAGCCGCAATGGGTCACCCATGCCATCGCCGAAGCGGCGCAGAAGGCGGGGGCGGTGGTGATGACCTCGCTCGCCGTGCGCAGCCTCGACATCGCCGCCGGCCGCGTCGCCGGGGTAGCGACCGAGAAGGGCCGTGTCCATGCCGACGCGGTGGTGCTCGCGGGCGGCGCCTGGTCGCGCCTCTTCGCCGGCAACGCCGGGCTGCAGCTGCCGCAGCTCAAGGTGCTGAACACGGTGCTGCGCACCACGCCGGTAGACGGCCCCGAGACGGCGCTCTGGACCGGCGGTTTCGCCTTCCGCAAGCGCGCCGACGGCGGCTATACGGTGGCCTCGGGCAGCGGCAATACCGTCGATATCGTGCCCGACAGCTTCCGCCTCGGGCTGACCTTCCTGCCGACCTACCTCGAGGACTGGAAGAGCCTGCATTTCCGTCTCTCGTCGCGCTGGGCCATCGAGGCCGGGCAGGCGCGCCACTGGCGCCCCGACGAGATGACCGCCTTCGAGGCCTGCCGTGTGCTCGATCCCGCGCCCTCGGGGCGGATCCTCAAGTCCTGCTGGGCCGCGCTGGGCCGCGCCTTCCCGGCCTTCCAGAAGGCCGATATCGTGCAGAGCTGGGGCGGCATGATCGACGCCACGCCCGACGCGATCCCGGTGATCTCGGCGGTCGAGCAGATCCCCGGCTTCCACATCGCCACCGGCTTCTCGGGCCACGGCTTCGGCATCGCGCCGGGGGCGGGCAAGCTGATGGCCGATATCGTCACCGGAGCCCCGCCGGTGGTCGACCCCTCGGCCTTCCGCTTCTCGCGCTTCACCGACGGCAGCCGCATCCGCACCGACAGCGGGTATTGATGCCGTAGGGCGGGGTTTACCCCGCCGCCCCCGGTCAGCCTTCGGCGTTCTCCAGGCCCCAGGCCGCCAGCAGCCGGGGCAGGGCGACGGTCCAGTCCAGCACGCCGGTCTTCGCCGCCCAATCCTCGTAGCGCCGCAACAGGTCCGCCTCCAGCGCGCCGCCCCTGCCGGCGAGGTCGTGCAGCTCGGTGCGGTCGGTCTCCATGTCGAAGAGCTCCCAGGGCCGCCCGTGCTGGCGCACGAGCTTGAAGCGGCCCATGCGGATCGCCGAGTTTCCCTCGTGCTCCCAGAAGATCGGCTGCTCGCGGCTCCAGTCCGCGCCCTGCAGCAGCGCCAGCAGCGACTCCCCCTGGCAGGGCTGGATCGCCTCGCCGCCGAGCTCGCCGAGATAGGTGGCCCCCGTCACCTCCA
Source organism: Seohaeicola zhoushanensis (assembly GCF_014656415.1). Classification (GTDB taxonomy): domain Bacteria; phylum Pseudomonadota; class Alphaproteobacteria; order Rhodobacterales; family Rhodobacteraceae; genus Seohaeicola_A; species Seohaeicola_A zhoushanensis. Next base: position 552,414 of record NZ_BNCJ01000002.1, read on the forward strand.
GGATCGTCGGCAGGATGTCCACCACATGCGCCGCCTGATGCGCCACCTGTCCCGGCGCGATATGCCCCGGCCAATGGGCGATCAAGGGCGTCGAGATGCCGCCCTCGTGGACGTAGTGCTTGAACAGCCGGAAGGGCACGTTCGACACATTGGCCCAGGGCCGGTCATAGCTCTGGTAGGTCAGCGCATCGCCGGGGCGCACGTCGGGGCGGTTGCCCATCACGATGGTGCGCCCGTCCTGGGTCCGGTCGGGAAAGAACTTGGCCCAGCCGTCCTCGGCCATGAATTCGGCGCAGCCGCCATTGTCCGACAGGAACAGGATCAGCGTGTTGTCGAACTGCCCGAGCCGCTTCAGCGCGGCGACGAAGCGGCCGATCGACTGGTCCATCCGGTCGACCATCGCGGCATAGGTGGCCATCTTGCTGGCCTCCCAGTCGCGGTTCTTTTCCGCCTCCCAAGGCTTCACCTCGGAATCGCGCGGCGAGATCGCCCAGTTGGTCTGGAACAGTCCGCGCGCGTTCATCTCCTCGTGCCGCGCGGTGCGGGTGGCGTCCCAGCCCTGGGCGTAGACCCCGTCATAGCGCGCGATATCCTCGGGCGGGGCGTGCAGCGGCCAGTGCGGCGCGGCATGGGCGAGGTAGAGGAAGAAGGGCGTCTCGTCCGACACCGCCTCCTCCACCATCCCGATCGCCCTGTCGGTGATCGCATCGGTGAAATAGAAATCGTCCGGGAAGACCTCGACGCGTGAATCGTCCTCCAGCATGAAATGCGGCGAGAAGAAATGCGTGACCCCGTCGACGATGCCATAGAAACGGTCGAAGCCGCGCTGGCGCGGCGTCGGGTGGTCGATGTCGCCGACCCGCCAGCTGTCGACCTCGCGCGCCATGAAGTCGCCCGCCACGTGCCACTTGCCGCTCATCAGCGTGCGATAGCCGGAGGCGCGCAGATGCTCGGCAATGGTGGCGCTGTCGTTGCGCAGAAACCCCCGGTAGGCCGGCGTGCCGAGATCCGCCCCCATGTGGCCGACGCCCGCGTTGTGCGGGTAGAGCCCGGTCAGCAGCGAGGCCCGTGTCGGGCAGCAGCGGGCGCAGTTGTACATCGCCGTCATCAGCGCGCCGCCCTTCGCCAGCGCGTCGATGTTGGGGGTGCGGATCTCCGACCCGGTCACGCCGAGATCGGCAAAGCCCATATCATCGACAAGGATCAGAACGACGTTCGGACGCTGGCTCATGACGGCCCTCCTTCGCCGGCAAGCCTAGGCGCCTGATCGCCCCCGTCTGTCCCCGCCGCGACATTCACCGCCGCTTGCCGGGCACGCGCGAGAGGAACTGCGGCGGCCGCTTCGCCACCCAGGCGATGAACCCCGCCAGCCGGGGATGCGCGCGCAAGGCCTCGACCGTGTTGTAGCTCCGCGCCAGCTCGGCCTCGGTGAAGGTGGCGTGGATCTCCTTGTGGCAGATGTGGTGCAACAGCACCGTCGGCCCGCCCTTGCCGCCCTTCAGGCGCGGCACCAGGTGATGCTGGCTCTGCGGCGCATCCGGCGGGATCGGGCGCAGGCAGAGCGGGCAGAGCGGGTCGGACATGGCGCTTGATCCCGGATGGTTCCCGGTCCAAGTGTGGGGCCGCGCCGGGGAATGGCAAGACAGGAGATGCGAATGACCGCAGGCGCGGTGGTGATCGGCGGCGGCCCGGCGGGTCTGATGGCGGCGGAAGAGCTGGCGCGGGCCGGCCATGCCGTGACCGTGATCGAGGCGAAACCCTCGCTCGGGCGCAAGCTGCTGATGGCGGGCAAGTCGGGGCTGAACCTGACCAAGGAGGAAGAGGCTGCGGCCTTCCTCGCCGCCTATGCCGAGGCCGCGCCCTGGCTCGCCCCGATGATCGCCGCCTTCGGCCCCGCCGAGGTGCGCGACTGGGCCGAGGGGCTGGGGCAGGAGACCTTCGCCGGCTCGACCGCCCGCGTCTTCCCGGTGGCGATGAAGGCCTCGCCCCTGCTGCGCGCCTGGATCGCCCGTCTGACGGACCTGGGCGTGACCTTCCGCACCCGCTGGCGCTGGACCGGCTGGGAGGGCGACGCGCTCGCCTTCGAGACGCCCGAGGGCCGCCAGTTGCTGCACTCCGCCGTGACCGTGCTGGCGCTTGGCGGAGCAAGCTGGGCGCGCCTCGGCTCGGACGGCGCCTGGGCCGCGCTGCTGGCGGCGCGCGGCATCCCGCTTGCGCCCTTCGCCCCGGCGAATGCCGGCGTGGCGGTGGCCTGGTCGCCCCATATGGCCGCGGTCTACGGCCAGCCGCTCAAGGGCGTCGCCTTCCGCGCCGGCGCCTGGACCTCGCGCGGCGAGGCGGTGATCTCGGCCCGCGGGCTCGAAGGCAGCGGCATCTACGCCGTCAGCCGCGGCCTGCGCGAGGGCCACCCGCTGGTCATCGACCTGATGCCCGACCTCGCCGAGGCCGAGGTCGCCCGCCGCCTCTCGCGCCCGCGCGGCCGCGCGAGCCTGTCGAACCATCTGCGCAAGGCGCTGAAACTCGCCCCCGCCGCCCATGCCCTGCTGAACGAATGCGCCCGCCCGCTGCCCGCCGATCCCCCGGCGCTGGCCGCGCGCATCAAGGCCCTGGCCGTCCCCAACGCCACCCTGCGCCCGATAGACGAGGCGATCTCCACCGCCGGCGGCCTGCCGCGCGCGGCGCTCGACGACGACCTGATGCTGGTGCAAATGCCCGGCGTCTTCTGCGCCGGCGAGATGCTCGACTGGGAGGCGCCGACCGGGGGCTATCTGCTCACCGCCTGCCTCGCCACCGGGCGGCACGCGGGGCAGGGCGCGGCGCGCCGGCTGGCTCTGGCCAAGGCCGGAGCCGCGGGCTAGGAAGACGCCATGACCGAGATCACCCTCATCCGCCATGGCCAGGCCAATTCCACCGCCCGCGACGAGCGGGACTACGACCGCCTCTCGCCGTTGGGCCACCGCCAGGCCGCCTGGCTGGGCGACCACCTCCGCGACAGCCTCGGCCATACCCCGCGCCTGTTCTGCGGCACGCTCACCCGCCACGTCGAGACCGCCGCCGGCATGGGCTATGGCGAGGCCACCCGCGACGCGCGCCTGAACGAGCTGGAATATTTCACCCTGGCCCAGCTGCTGCACGCGCAGCACGGCGTGCCGGTGCCCGCCGACCGCGAATCCTTCATCCGCCACCTGCCGCAGGTCTTCTCCGCCTGGGCCGAGAACCGCATCGAGGGCGCCCCCGAGAGCTTCGCCGACTTCGAGCGGCGCATCTCCGACGTGCTGCACGAGATCGCCGCCGGCTCCGGCTCGGCGCTGGTGGTCACCTCGGGCGGGCTGATCGCCGTGGCGATGCGCCGCTTCCTGAACCTCGACATGGGCGCCACCGCCCGGCTGGCGCTGGCGATCCTCAATACCTCGGTGCACCGGCTGTTCCCGATCGGCGACCAGCTCAGCCCGACGCTGTTCAACGCGGTGCCGCACCTCGAAACGCCCGACCGCCGCTTCGCCCAGACCCACCTGTGAGGACCACCATGCAGCTCTACTACGCCCGCGGAACCATCTCGATCGCCGTCGCCCTCGCCCTGCACGAGGCCGGGATCGACTTCGAACCCGTCCGCGTCGACTTCGCCAATGCCGAGCAGACCAAGCCCGCCTATCACGGCATCAACCCCAAGGGCCGGGTGCCGGCGCTGGCGACCGACCAGGGCATCCTGACCGAGACCGGGGCGATCCTCGACTACATCTCCGCGCTGGCGCCCCAGGCGAACCTGGTGCCCGAAGATGCCTTCGCCGCGGCGCGGATGCGCGAGACGATGTATTACCTGGCCTCGACCGCCCATATCAACCACGCCCACAAGATGCGCGGCGCGCGCTGGGCGACGCTCGAATCCTCCTTCGAGGACATGCGCGCCAAGGTGCCCGAGACCATGACCGCCACGGCCCGCCACCTCGAGACCCATGTCATCAAGGGCCCCTTCGTGCTGGGCGCGCAGTTCAGCCTGGCCGACCCCTACCTCTTCGTCGTCGCCACCTGGCTCGCCGGCGATTCCGTCGATGTCGCGGCCTTCCCGAAACTGACCGCCTTCATGGCGGAAATGGAGAAACGCCCCGCGGTGATCCGCGCCCGCGCCGACCGCCTGCTCTGACGCCCCTGGTTTCTCTTCTTTCCAAATACCTCCGGGGGGGCCGCCCGAAGGGTGGCGGGGGCAGCGCCCCCACCGCGCCCTCGCCACCGGGCGTCGGGGCCGGGTCGGGCTCCCCCGGTCACCCCTTGCGGATCTGGTTCGCCAGCGTGCCGATCTTCTCGATGGTCAGCTCGAAACGGTCGCCGTCGGCCAGCCGCCGCCCGGTCTCCAGCCCGCAGCCGGTGCCCACCGTGCCCGAGCCGATCACCTCGCCGGGGTAGAGCGTCTCCGACATCGAGATATGCTCGATCACCCGCGCGAAATCGTGCTGCATGGCGCGCGAGTTGCCGCCGCCCCAGCGCTCGCCGTTCACGGTCAGCTCCATGTCGAGGGCGGCGGGGTGGGGGATCTCGTCGGCGGTGACGATCCAGGGCCCGAGGATATTGCCGGTGTCGAAATCCTTGCCCTTGCAGGGGCCGAGCTGCCCCGGCATCTCCTTCATCTGCGCATCGCGCGCCGAGACGTCGTTGAGGATGGTATAGCCCCAGATATGGGCCGGCGCCTCGGCCTTGCCGATCGACGTGCCCTGCTTCCCGATCACGATGGCCAGCTCCAGCTCGACGTCGAGATGCTCGGCATAGCCGGGCCACTGCACGACCTGGCCCGAGCCGATGAAGGACATGCGGTTGCCCTTGTAATAGATCGGCTGCTGGTACCAGACCGGCGCGATCTGCCCCTTCACGCCGGTATTCTTCTCGAAGGCGGCGAGGCAGTTGGCGAGATGTTCCTCGAAGGTCAGGCAGTCGCGGTATTGCACCGGCCGGATCGGGCTGCGCATCTCGACATCGGCCAGCGCGATCGCCGGCGCGCCCTCGGCCAGCCGCGCGCGGGCGCGCTCCAGCGCCTCCGGCCCGCCCTCGACCAGCGCGACCATGTCGGGCCAGAGGTCGGAGAGGTCGACCAGTTCGCTCTCGGATTTCACCGCGACAACCTTGTCGCGGCCCTTGTGGTGGACGGTCCCGAGTTTCATCGCCTCACTCCTCGAAGATGGCGACCGCGCGGGTGAACCCACCCGAGGCGCCCTTGATCTTGAACGGGAAGGCCGAGACCATGAAGCCGGTGGCCGGCAGCCCCTCGAGGTTGGAGAGCTTCTCGATCTGGCAATAGCCCTGGTCCATGCCCGCGCGGTGGCCTTCCCAGATGATCGAGGGGTCCTTTGTCTCGGCGTATTTCCGGGCGGTCAGCGCAAAGGGCGCGTCCCAGCTCCAGGCGTCGGTGCCGCACATGCGCACGCCCTTGCTCGTCAGGTAGTTGGTCGCCTCGCGCCCCATGCCGCAGCCCTTCATGAGGTAGTCGGGTCTGCCGTAATGCATCCCCGCCGAGGTGTTCACCAGGATCACGTCCAGCGGCTGCAGCTCGTGCCCGATTCGCGCCAGCTCTTCCTCGATCTCGGCGGCGCTGATGACATGCCCGTCCGCCTTGGCGCGGAAATCGAGCTTGACGCCGGGGCCGTAGCACCATTCCAGCGGGACCTCGTCGATGGTGAAGGACTTCTGCCCGCCGCTCATGGTCGAGTGATAGTGATAGGGCGCATCCACATGGGTGCCGTTGTGGGTCGAGATGTTCAGCTGTTCGACCGCCCAGCCCTCGCCGCCCGGCAGGTCCTCGAGCGTCAGGCCGGGGAAGAACGACAGGATCTGCTCGGCGGTCTGGCTGTGGTCGAAATACTCGATCTTCGGCAGGGCCATGGGCGGATCCGAGGCGATGCCCATTTCCAGCGGTACGGAGAGGTCGACGAAACGGCGTGGCATGAGGGGGGTCCTTTCTACGGAACGAGGCCGGTGGCGATGACGGGGAAGGCCATGACGAGGCCGAGAACGGCGAGCATGATGGCGGCAAAGGGCAGGGCGCCGGCGAAGATGTCGGCCAGGGTGATGTCCGGGTCGTCCAGCGTCGCCTTGATGACATAGACCGAGAGGCCGAAGGGCGGCGTCAGCAGCCCGATCTCCACCGCGATCACGGTGACGATGCCGAACCAGACCAGGTCGACCTGCATCGGGATCACCACCGGCAGCATCAGCGGAACCAGGATCAGCATGATCGACGAGCTGTCGAGGATCATCCCCATGGCGATGACGATGGCGACATAGATCAGCATCACACCCCAGAGGCCGAGATCGGCATTGGCGGCGAACTGCCCGATGCCGGCGGGCACGCCCGAAAGCGCGAGCATCCGCGAATACATCTGCGCCGCGATGATGAGGAAGCAGACCGTGGCGGTGACGAGCCCGGTCTCGACCAGCACGGTCCAGAGCCGCTTCAGCGTCAGGCGCCGCATCCCGAAGCCCAGCAGCAGCGCGCCGATGGCGCCCATGGCCCCGGCCTCGACCGGGGTGAAGAAGCCGGCATAGATGCCGCCCAGCACCAGCGCGATCAGCAGCGCGATGGGCAGGCCCTTGGCGAGGACCTCGCGCGGGCCCAGCGCGCCCTCGTCGCTGTCCTGGTCCGGCGTGCCGACAAAGCCGGGCCACCAGAGCGCCATGGCGACGATCCCGCCCGCATAGGCCAGCGCCAGCAGCAGGCCGGGGCCGACGCCGGCAAGGAAGAGGTCGCCGATGCTCTGCTCGGCGAGGATGCCGAAGAGGATCAGCAGCAGCGAGGGCGGGATCAGCATCCCCAGCACCGAGGACCCCGCCACCACGCCCACCGCGAAACGCGGCGAATAGCCGTGGCGGATCATCTGCGGCACCGCGATACGGGTGAAGACCGCCGCCGAAGCGATCGAGATGCCGGTGATCGCGGCAAAGATCGCGTTGGCCCCCACGGTGCCGACACCCAGCCCGCCCTTCAGCCTGCGGAACAGCGCATTGGCCACGTCGAAGGCATCGCGCCCGAACCCGGCCTCGGAAACGATGAACCCCATCAGCACGAAGAGCGGCACCACGCCGAAGAAATAGCTCGAAATGGCGTCATTGGCCGCCAGCGCCAGCAGCTTGGAGGCCAGCAGCGGCGAACCCTTGATCGCCCAGACCCCGAGGTAGGAGGCCGCGATCAGCGCGATGGGCACGAAGAGCCCGAGCATCACCGCAGCGCCCATGCCGGCAAGCGACAGGAGGCCGATCTCGAAAGGCGTCATGCGAAATGCCTCCGCCAGATCCGGGCGAGGAATTGCAGGATCAGGACCACGCCGCCCACGATCAGCGTCAACTTCACCGGCCAGACCGGCGCGGTGAAATCCCCCAGCGCGCCGATGAACTCGCCGCTGGTCCAGGCCTTGGTGAAGATCGGCCAGGTGGTCGAGACGATGACCCAGAGCACCGCCACCCCGACCAGGTCGAACAGCGTCTCGACCCAGCGCCCCGCGGCGGGGGCGCGGGCGTGGAGCATGGCGAGGAAGCCTTCCGAGCGGGTCATCCGTCCGGCGCGCAGCGCGGCGGGGATCTGCAGGAAGACGATGGCGACGATGGAGAGCGTCACCATCTCGGGCACCCCGCTCACCGGCGCGTTGAACAGCACCCGCCCGCTGACGTCGATGCCGAAGAGCACCATGAGCACGAGGATCAGGGCGGAGCCGAGCACGTTCAGCCCCTGCGTCGCGGCGTCGAGCAGGCGAAGGGGCGCGGGATCGGGGCGGGGGTCTGGCATCGTGGCGGTCCTTGGTCTCGGTTGCTCCGCGCGGCGCCCCTCACCCCAACCCCTCTCCCCCGAGGGGAGAGGGGCGGGCGGGCGGAGAGGATGCGCGCGGTAACTCCCCTCCCCCCCTCGGGGGGGAGGGGCTGGGGGTGAGGGGGCGACGGAGCCCTTATTCCTTGTCCCAGTCGCGCAGCGGCTTGGCGCCGGCGGCGCGCATCGCCTCCATGTAGGTGCTCAGGATATGCGAGGCGGGCTTGCCCTGCGCGTCCAGCTCGGCGGCCCATTTCTTCGCGGCATTGTCCATGCCCTTGGCCCAGCCCATGCGCATCTCGTCCGAGGCCTCGGTGATGGTCGCCCCGGCCTCGCCCATCTTGGCGAGCGCGCCGGTCACGGCCTTCTCCAGTTCGGTGGTGTACCATTCCTGCGCGGCCTTCGAACCGGCGATGAAGGCGGCACGGGCCTCTTCCGGCAGGCCGTCCCACCAGTCCTTGTTGGCGCAGAGCGAGCCGGCGTATTGGGCGCCAAGGCCGAAGCGGGTGATGTAGGGCGCCACCTCGTAGAGCTTGCCCGGCAGCGCCGCCGAGGCGAAGACGAGCACGCCATCATACACGCCGGTCTTGATCTCGTTGTAATAGGTGGTGAGGTTGCCCGCCACGCCAACCGCGCCGGTGCCCGAAAGCCAGTTGATCGCCGCCCCCGGCGCCGCGATCTTGCGGCCCTGCAGGTCGGCCAGCGAGGTCACCGGGAAGTTGGTCATCAGCATGTAGTCGTCGATGGTGATCGGCGCGCCGATATAGACCACGCCGTTTTCGCCATAGGCCTGGGTCATCGCCGGTTCATCGGCGTGCAGCTTGTCGATCACCTGGCCGACGAGGCGCACGTCCGAGCTGACGAAGGGCGTGTAATAGGTCACGTTCTGCACCGCCAGCTTCGCCGGATCGAACAGCGCCTGGCACGAGCCGATCTCGGCCAGCCCGGCCTCGACCGTCTCCAGCTCGTCGCCCACCTTGGCCAGCGCGCCGCCGTATTGCTCGGAGAAGGTGACGCTGTGGCCGTGCTTGGCCAGTTCGGCGGTGACGGTGGGGATGAAGGCCTCGGGCATCATCCGCACCCAGCGGAACACCGGCGGATGGCCGGCGACGAGGGTGACGGTGAAATCCTCGGCGCTCGACGCCGCCGGGACCGCCAGCGCGAGCGCGGCCGCAAGGCCCAGTGTCTTCAGTCTCATTGTCTTTCTCCTCCCAAAGAAAGGCGCGTCCTCCCGCGCCGTGACATGTTCAGTCTGGCGGCGCCTCCGCCGCGATGGCCGCGCGCAGCCCGCCGCTGGCAAAGCGGACGAGCCGGGCGACCACGGCCTCGACATCCGGGGCCGGACCGCTGGCGCCGGCCAGCCGTTCGGGCCGGTCGCTGCGCGCCACGGTGGCGACCAGCGCGCCGATGGCAAAGCTGTAGCCCCAGGCCAGGACCTGCGCCGAGGCCTCCGGGCAGGCGGTCTGCAGCGCGGCGATGAAGCGGCGGGCGGTCGGGTCGTAATGCTCGGCCACCATCTGCCTGTCGCGTTCGACCCCGACCAGCAGCCCGGCGAAGATGCGCGCATAGGCCCGTCCGCCGCCCGCGGGGCCGAGGGGCGGGAGCAGCAGCGCGTCCATGATCTGTTCGACCGCATCCGGCGCCGAAAGGTCGGCCCGGTCGAGCCGGGCCAGCCGCTCGGCGTTGATATTGCCCGACCGCCGCGCGATCACGGCGGCATAAAGCCCGTCCTTGTTCTCGAAGTGGTAATGCAGCAGCCCCTGCGCCACCTCGGCGCGCTGGGCGATGGCCTTCATGCCGGCGCCCGAGAACCCCTCCTCCGAGAACACGATCTCGGCCGCGTTCAGGATGCGGTCGCGCGCGGGCAGGGTGGAACAGGTGTCGGCGGGCTTGTTCATGCCCGCAGCAAAATCCTGACTGGTCGATCAGTCAAGAGATTCCTTCGGCGCGTCATGCGCCACCGTCAGCGCGATCCGCTCGCCGGCGAAGAAGGTGATGCCGTATTCGATCGGCGTGCCGTCGAGCAGCGTGTTGACCGCGATGGTCTTGAGCAGCGGCGCGTTCTCGCGCACCCGCAGGTGCAGCGCCTGGGTGGGCGAGGCGGCCTCGGCACTGATCCTGGTGTCGCGGCGCACGTAATCCGGCACCCCGTTCGCGGCGAGCGCCTCGGTGACCGAGCCACCGGCGGCCAGCGCCTCAGCCACGCGCGGCACCCGGTCGGCGGGAAAGATGCTGGTGAACAGCGCGACCGGGGCCTCGCCGCTGCTCGACAGGCCCTCGTAGACCACCACCGGCGCGCCCGGCGCGATCTCCAGCGCGCGGGCCTCGGCCAGGTCGGCGGCGCGGGTCTCGGTGCGCAGCACCTTCTTCGCCGGCTCGCGCCCGCTCGCCCGGATGTTCTGGTGAAAGCGGACGCGGCGGCCGATGGGATAATCCGCCGGCGGCGCCTCGACAAAGACGCCGGCACCGCGCCGGGTGCGCAGGATGCCCTTGTCCACCAGGTCGGCCAGCGCGCGCCGCACGGTATGGCGGTTGACGCCGAAGCGGGTGGAAAGCTCCGCCTCGGTCGGGAGCTTGTCGCCGGGGCCATACTGGCGCGCGGCGATCTCGGCGCGCAGGGTATCGGCGATCGAGGTCCAGACCGGGGTGCGTGCCATGATTTCCGCCTCTTGCCGTCGCCGCGGCCTTGGGATAGTGATTTGTCTAGTTGTATATTTATAGACAAATCCGCAAGGTGTCCAGATGGTTAAGTCGCGGCTGAAGGCCCGGAGCCGCCGTTGAGCGCGGAGATTTTCGCGCTCGTCCTGGTGGCGGCGCTGCTGCACGCGGTCTGGAACGCGCTGGTCAAGGGCGGGGCGGACAAATCCGCCGCGATGATGGCGGTGGTGATCGGCCAGGCGGTCGCGGGCCTCCTGGTGCTGCCCTTCGCCACGGTGCCCGATCTCGCCAGTCTGCCCTTCATGTTCCTCGGCATGGCGCTGCACATCGGCTACCAGGTCTTCCTCGTCGCGGCCTATCGCATCGGCGACCTGACGCAGGTCTACCCGATCGCGCGGGGCGCCTCGCCGATGATCGTCACCGCCGTCTCGGTGCTGCTGCTGGGTGTCCAGTTCACCACCGGCGAGCTGCTGGCGGTGGCGCTGATCGCGCTCGGCATCGCCAGCATGAGCCTCGGGCGCGGCGCGGCGGGGCTGGTGCAGGGCAAGGCGACGCTGCTGGCGCTGATAACCGGGGCCTTCATCGCCTCCTATTCCATGTCCGACGGCTGGGGCGCGCGGCTGGCGGGCACGGCGCTGGGCTATTACGGCTGGGTCTCGATCCTGAACGCGGTGGGCTTCATGGCGCTGGCCCGCGTGCTGCGCCCCGGGCTGGTCACGGCCGGGTTCCGGCAGCGCAAGAGCCTGGTGATCGGCGGCGGCGCCTCGTTCATCGCCTACGCGCTGGTGGTCTATGCCTTCACCCAGGCGCCCATCGCGCTGGTGACCGCGCTGCGCGAGACGAGCATCGTCTTCGCGCTGGGCATCGGGGTGCTTTTCCTCGGCGAGCGGATCACGCCCTTGAAGGTGCTGGCGACGCTGGCGACAGTGGCAGGGGCGATCCTGCTGCGGCTGGCGCATCTCTGAGGGGGCAGGCATGGAAACCGTATTCACCAACGCGCAGCTGGTCCTCGACGGCGAGGTCCGGCCCGGTTCGCTGGCGGTTGCCGAGGGGCGCATCACCGCCATCGGCGGCCCGTCGTCGGTGCCCGGCGCGGTGGACTGCGAGGGCGACCTTCTGCTGCCCGGCCTGATCGAGCTGCATACCGACAACCTCGAACGCCACCTCCAGCCGCGCCCCGGTGTCGGCTGGCCCCACGGGCCGGCGATCCTGGCCCATGACGCCGAACTGGCGGGGGCGGGCATCACCACCGTCTTCGACGCGCTGCGCGTCGGGGTGGTGGTCGGGGCCGAAGGCTCGTCGCTGCAGCAATACGCCCGCGAACTGGCAAGCGAGGTGCTCGACCTGCGCGCCCGCGGCGTGCTGTGCATCAGCCACTTCCTGCACCTGCGGGCCGAGGTCTGCTCCACCTCGCTCGACACCGAGCTGGCCGCCTTCGGGGCCGAGGACCGCATCGGCATCGTCTCGGTCATGGACCACACGCCGGGCCAGCGGCAGTTCCGCGACCCGGTGGCGCTGGAACGCTACTGGCGCGGCAAGCGCGGCCTCGACGGCGAGGGCTTCGCCCGGCTGGTCGAGCGGCGCATCGAGGTCGGCCAGACCCATGGCGCGGCCAATGTCGCCTGCGCGTTGGCGGCGGCGCGGCGGCTGGGGGCGATCCTCGCCAGCCACGATGACACCACGCCCGAACATGTCGCCGAAAGCGCCGCCCAGGGTGCCCGCGTGGCCGAGTTCCCGACCACGCCCGAGGCGGCGCGCGCCTGCCATGCCCATGGCATCGCGGTGATGATGGGCGCGCCGAACCTGGTGCGCGGCGGCTCGCACTCGGGCAATGCCGCCGCCGAGGACCTGGCGCGCGCGGGCCTGCTCGACGTGCTTTCCTCCGACTACGTGCCGGCGGCGCTGCTGATGGCGGCGCTGCAGCTGGGCGATCTCTGGGGCGACGTTGCGCGCGGCATCGCCACGGTGACCTCGGCCCCCGCCAGGGCGGCGGCGCTGGCCGACCGGGGCCGGCTGGCCGAGGGCCTGCGCGCCGACCTCGTCCGCGTGGCCCGCCCCGGCGGGCTGGCGGTGGTCCGCGGCAGCTGGAGCGCCGGCCGCCGGGTCGGCTGACCCGACCCGCGCCAAAACGCTTGCCTCACGGCGCATCGCTTTCTACCGTGGCCGCCAGTCTGCGTGCAAAAGGGCGGTAAAAAGCGCCAAACCGGGGAGGTAAACGCATGACCCTTACGGTCGACGCCGTGCCACGCGTGTGGCACCGGCACTATGGCGCTGGCATCCGTGCGGACCTCGATCCGCCGGAAACCACCTGGACGGCGATGATGAGCGAGGCCTTCGACCGCTTCGCCGACACCGTGCTGATCGAATACTACGGCAAGAGCTTCACCTATGCCGAGATGCGCGCCCTTGCGGCGCGGGTCGCCGCGGCGCTGAAGGCGCGGGGGATCGCCAAGGGCGACCGGGTGGCGCTGCACCTGCCGAACTGCCCCTGGCACCCGATCTTCTTCTTCGGCGTCATCGCGGCGGGCGGGGTGGTCACGCATCTCTCGCCCCTCGATGCCGAGGCCGAGATCGCCCACAAGCTCGCCGACAGCGGCGCGAAGCTGGTGGTCAGCCTGACCACGCCCGAATTCGCCCGCCCCTTCGAACGGCTGCTGGCCGAGGGCCGGCTGCCGCCGCTGGTGCAATGCCCCGACCCGGCCTCGGGGCAGGGGCGGCCCTGCCCGGTGCTCGAAGGCGCGCTCTCGGTCGAGGACTTCTGGGCCGGCCACGAGGGTGCTCCCTACGCGCCCGAACCGGTCACGCCCGGGGACATGATGCTGCTGCAATATACCGGCGGCACCACCGGCGTGCCCAAGGCGGCGGTGCTGAGCCACCGCAACATCACCGCGGCGGTGCTGATGTATCACGAGGCCTCGAAGCTCGAGGAGGCCAATGCGCCGGGCATGGCCACGCTGGTGATCTCGCCGCTCTTCCACATCATGGGCCTGACCGTCGGCCTGCTGAAACGCACCTGGGAGGGCGGGCGGCTGCACCTGCGCCTGCGCTACGACCCCGAGATGGCGGTGCGCGAGATCGAGGAAAAGCGCATCGCCTCCTTCGGCGGGGTGCCCACGGTCTGGATCGCCCTGCTGCAGATCCCCGGCATCGAGACCCGCGACCTCTCCTCGCTGAAGAGCGTCGGCTCGGGCGGCGCGCCCCTGCCGGTCGAGGTCTACAACCGCGTGAAGCAGCTGACCGGCCTCAAGCTGCGCGGCGGCTGGGGCATGACCGAGACCTCGCCCGCCGGCACCTCGGTGCCCGCCGACATGCCCGACGCCAAGCTCGGCACCATCGGCATCCCGCTGCCGGGCATCGACATGAAGATCGTCGACGTCGACAACCCCGCCCGCGACCTCGGCCCCGGCGAGACGGGCGAAATGGCGATCCGGGGGGCGAATGTCACGGCGGGCTACTGGAACAAGCCCGAGGAGACGGCAGCGGCCTTCCACGACGGATGGTTCCTCACCGGCGACATCGGCTACATGGACGCGGAGGGCTATTTCTACATCGTCGACCGCAAGAAGGACATGATCCTCTCGGGCGGCTTCAATGTCTACCCGCTGGTGATTGAGAGCGCGGTGCACCAGCACCCGGATGTCTCCGAGGCCATCGCCATCGGCGTGCCCGACGCCTATCGCGGCGAAAGCGCCAAGGTCTTCGTGGTGCTGAACCGCGGCGCGAAGCCCTTCGCGCTGGACGAGCTGCGGGCCTTCCTCGCCGACCGGCTGGGCAGGCACGAGATCCCCCGCTACCTCGAATTCCGCGAAAGCCTGCCGCATACCCCGGTAGGCAAGCCCGACCGCAAGGCGCTGCGGGCGCAGGAACGTGCCGGGGTGGCGGACTAGCCGCGCCGGAACACGAAGGCCGCCGCGATCGCCAGGCCGAAGAGGCCGAGCCCGGCGATGGCATGGGACATCGACACCAGGTCGCCGATCGCGCCGACGATCAGCCCGCTGAGCGAGACGGCGGCAAAGCTGGCCGAGCTCCACCAGGTCATCACCCGCGCCCGGTGGGTATCCTCGACCTCGAGCTGGACGATGATCTGGCTGCCGATGCCGACGAAGGTTGCCACGAACCCCAGCGCGGCAGCCACGGCCACATCGACCTCGAACGACAGGCCGGCGGCGAACAGCAGGGCGAAGACCGCCCCGGCGAAGGGGAAGACCGGCAGCATCCGGCGCAGCTGCGGCGCGTCGGACTTGAGCCATCCGATCAGCGCGGCGCCCGCGACCGAGCCGAGCCCGGCAGAGGAGGTCATCCAGGTCAGATCGGCGGGCGAGCCGTCAAACAGGCCGCCGACCACGGCGGGCATGTTCTCGACGATCCCGCGCACCAGAAAGCCGTTGGCGGCCGCCATCAGCAGGCTCCAGCGGATCAGCGGCCGGCTCACCGCATAGCGCAGCCCGTCCACCAGCCCCGCGCCCAACCGGGTGCGCCCCGCGGCCTTGACCGGCCGCGCGCCCATCGGCAGCACCGCGACGAGGATCACCACCGGCAGGTAGGACAGCGTGTTGATGAAGAAGGTCCAGCTGAGCCCCGAGGTGGTGATGAGCAGCCCCGCCACCGCCGGCCCGATCACCCGCGAGGCGTTGAACGAGATCGCCGAGAGCGCCACCGCGCGCGGCAGGTAATCGCGCGGGGCGATCATCGGCAGGAAGGTCAGCCGCACCGGATGCATCGCCGCGCCGATCACGCCGATCAGCAGGGCGAGGAAGACCAGCAGCTCCAGCGTGATCGTCTCGGTGGCGACCAGCAGGAACAGCACCATCGACACCGAGGCGAAGCAGGCATTCGACAGCAGCATCGCCTTGCGCACGTTCCAGCCCTCGGCAAAGACCGCGACGAAGGGACCGAAGAGCGCGGCGGGCAGCAGCACCGCCATCGAGACGAAACCGGTCCAGAAGGTCGATCCCGTCAGCGTCCAGGCCAGCCAGCCGAGCGCGATCCGCTCGGTCCAGGTGCCGATCAGCGAGATTAGGCTGGCCGCGACGAACATGTGCACCGCCCGGATGGTGCGCGCGCCGGATCCGGCCGCCGTTCCGGCCGTGTGGTCCTCTGGCGGCGGGCGCGTACCTGTGTCCATCGGGGGCGACGTCCTTTGCGGGTTTGCCGGTCGGGCCGCGCGGTACACGCGGCTCCGCGCGCAGCGGGGCGCGTGGGCTTGCGTGCCGGTCGGCTGGGTTGCGCCGGCAAGGATGCCGGCCTGCGCGGAAACTTGTGCAAACGACCCGGCGTGTCAATCGCTTCCTGCCCGGCGCCCCGGCGGTTCGCCAAGCCCCAAACGAAAAGGCCTGCCGGCGGGATCGCCGGCAGGCCGATGGCTCCAGACCGAACCGGTATCAGAACCGGTAGGTGGCCTTCAGGTGGACGGTGTTGAAGTCCACGTCGCCGCCGCCGTTGCCGACGTCGTCGAAGCTGTGGAACATGTATTCGGCACCGACCGTCCAGTTGTCGGCCACGCGCCAGTCGTAACCGACGCCGACGACATAGCTGTTGGCGCTGCCGTCAAAGAAGGTGCCGACGCCCGAGAAGTCGCCATAGGCATAGCCGAGCGAACCGTAGAGCAGCCCGTTGCCCATCTCCTTGCCGCCGATCAGCTTCAGCCGCGCCATGTTGTCGAAGGTCGCGGTATTGCCGGTGCCGGGGTCGGTCACGGTCACGTCGGCCCAGTCGTACTGGAATTCCGGACCCATGTACCAGCCGTTGCCGAGGTTGAAGAGGTAACCGGCGGTAAGGCCGCCAATCACGCTGTTCTCGTCAAAGCTGCCGCCAAGATCGAACTTGCCGAAGGTATAGCCCAGCTGGGCACCGACATAGCCGCCTTCCCAGAAAGAGCCGACCTGCACGGGGGCAGGGGCGACGACGACCGGTTCGACGATCGGCGTGGCCGGGCTGCCGGCGAATGCGGTGCTGGCCGCAGTGGTGCCGGCGAGAACGAGTGCGAGTGTTCGGAACATGGTATTTCTCCTGTGCTCGATTCCGTCGCAAGGAACATGCCGGCGCCGCGTCGCGACACCGTGCTGCCCTTGCTTCACGGGGATATAAGTGCTGCGCAGGAGGGATGTTCCCTCACGGTTCCGTCAGTGGCGGGAACCTGCCCGTTTCAGGCCCCGCTGGCATGAAACAGCCGGTCGCGGGCGGCGCGATACTCGCGCTCCAGCCGGTCGACCAGCTGGGCGGCGGGCACGACTTCCTTCACCGCGCCGATCCCCTGGCCCGAGCCCCAGATCTCCTTCCAGCTCTTCGGCTTCTGCCGGTCGGCACCGAAATTCATCGCCGACGGGTCGGACCGTTCGAGGTTGTCCGGGTCCATGCCCGCAGCGGCGATCGAGGGCTTGAGGTAGTTGCCCCAGACCCCGGTGAAGAGGTCGGAATAGACGATGTCGCTGGCGCCGTTCTCGACGATCATCTGCTTGTAGCCCGGCACGGCATTGGCCTCTTCAGTCGCGATGAAGGCCGAACCGATATAGGCGAGGTCCGCCCCCGCCGCCTGCGCCGCGAGGATGGCATCGCCCCGCGCGATGGCGCCCGACAGCGCCAGCGGGCCGTCGAACCACTCGCGGATCTCCTGCACCAGCGCGAAGGGCGAGAGCGCCCCGGCATGGCCGCCCGCCCCGGCGGCCACCGCGATCAGCCCGTCGGCGCCTTTTTCCACGGCCTTCTTGGCAAAGCGGTTGTTGATGACGTCATGCAGGGTGATCCCGCCGACCGAATGCGCCGCCTCGTTCACCCATTCCTGCGCGCCGAGCGAGGTGATCCAGACCGGCACCCTGTGCTTGACGCAGATCTCCACGTCGCGCTCCAGCCGCGCGTTCGAGCGATGGACGATCTGGTTCACCGCGAAGGGCGCGGCGGGGGTGTCGGGATTGGCCTGGTTGTGGCGGTCCAGCTCTTCCGTGATCCGGACCAGCCAGCGCTCCAGCTCGATCGGCTCGCCCTCCTTCTCGCGCGCGTTCAGCGCCGGGAACGACCCGACGATCCCGGCCTTGCACTGGGCGATCACCAGGTCCGGGTTCGAGATGATGAACAGCGGCGAACCGATGACCGGAAGACGCAGGCGGGACAGGGCTTTGGGAAGGGTCACGGGGGGCAGTCTCCGGTTTGGTTGATCTTGGCGCGAGCCTAGCGGGGCTCGGATGGAAGTAAAGCGGGCCGCTGCGTCAGACCCGCAGCCGTTCAGCCATGCGGCGTCCGGCCCGGTTCGTCGGCTTTTCGACCAGCATGTAGGTCAGCGTCGAGATGACCACGGTGATGGCATAGACGATTGCGAACCGGGCCAGCCCCGAGGGCGGCATCCAGGCAAAGCTGCCAAGGACATGCACGACCAGATAGTGCACCAGGTAGATGCTGTAGCTGATCGACCCGAGAAAGAGCATCGGCCGCGGCGTGAGGATATGTGCCACGTATCCCGCCCTGGCCGGGGTGACGAAGACGATCAGCACCGCCGTGCAGAGCGCCAGCAGCGCCGAACGGCCGTCGAAGGGGATGCAGAGCGCCAACGCCCCGAGCGCCAACGCGCCGCCCGCCCAGAGCGCCGCGCGCACCGAGGGCGCCGAGCGCTGCCGCTCGCGCAGGTGGTAGGTCAGAGCGCCGACAAGGAACAGGTGGCCATGCGCGATGGGCGACCATTTCACCGCAAGTGAGCTGCCCAAGGTTTTCTTGGCTACCCAGGCCGGGGACGCCGTCAATACCAGCATGACCAGCCCGATCGCGACAGTGCCGCGCAGGCTCCGCACCAGGGGAAGCAGCAGCGGCAGGCAGGCATACCAGAACACCTCCACCGGGATCGTCCATTCGACCCCCAGAAGCGAGTTTGCCACGCGGTAGTCGAAATAGCTGAGCAGGCTCAGGTGCATCAGGTAGTTGTAGAGATCGGGCTGCGCTCCTAGCTCTTCCATCCAGGGCGTCGGCGGGAAGGCTCCCGTCGCCCAGAGCGCGATCGCCACCGAGATCATCATCCAGTAGAGCGGAACGATGCGCATGATCCTGCGGGTCAGATAGGACCGGTAGTCGCGCGCCTCGGCATAGGTCTTGGCAATGGTGAAGCCGGAGATGACAAAGAAGATGTCGACCCCGTATTTCCCGGCATCGGTGATCGACCGGCCGACAGGACCGAAATCGACGAAGGCGCCGGTGTGGATGATGACGACCATCGTGGCAGCTATGGCCCGCAGTCCCGTAATGAAATCCGTGTCACCGTAATGCCGCAAAAGGCGAGGTGCTTCCGTCAAATCAAGTTGTCCCTGTTGTCTTGCAATTGCCCGGTCGCATCCCTGCCGCCGAGCGGTCTTACACCTCAGCCCGCATCCGCTGCGCCAGGGTCTGGGTCATCTGCACCAGCCGCGGGCCGATCTCGGCGACCAGCCGGTCGGCAGGCAGGAAGCTCGCCGGGCCGCCGACGTTGAAGGCCAGCAGCGTGCCGCCCTTGTGGGCGCTCGGGAAGGGCACCGCCACCGAATGCACGCCGGGGTTCCATTCGCCGAAATTGGCGTAGAAACCGCGTTCCGCCACCTCGGCCGCCGCCTGGCGGATGCCGTCGCGCAGGGCCGGCCAGGCCTCCTTGCCGGCATGGCGGCGCAGCTCGGCCATCAGCTTGTCGCGCTCCTCCTCGGGGCAGGCGGCCAGCCAGGCCCGGCCCATCGCCGAACGCGCCAGCGAGATGCGCGAACCGACGCCCAGCTGCAGCGAGATCACGCTCGGCGTGCGGGCGCAGGCGATATAGGTCATGGTGCGGGCATCGCGGCCCCCGAGCGCCACCAGCACGCCCTCGCCGCAGCTGTCGGCCAGCTCCTGCATGTGCGGTTGCGCCGCTTCGCGGATCGGCATTCCCGAGAGGCAGGCATAGCCCAGCCCCAGCACCGGCACACCCATGCGGTAGCGGCCCGTGGTCTTGTCATAGCTCAGGTAGCCGGTCTCCAGCAGCGTGAAGGTCAGCCGCGAGACGGTCGAGTTCGGCAGGCCGGTGCGCTCGGCGATGTCGCCGTTGCTGAGCCCGGCCCGGTCGTCGGGGCGGAAGGCGCGCAGCACCTCGAGCCCGCGGTGCAGGGAGGTGATGAACTGGCGGTCGTTCTGCGCCTCGCTCGGCGCGCCGCTGGTGGTTTCCGTGCTGACCCGCTTGCGCAAGGCTCTGTTCCCTTGTTTCCTGTTGTCCCGTCGGACGGTGCCGTCCCGCCGCTTTCCGCGGCGTTCAGAATAGCGGCTGCAATCGCGCCGGACTAGCCTGCATTTTGCGCATGGCGCAATTGTTTTCCGCAAAACTCCCGATGCCTGGCGCTTGAGTGTCCCGCAAGGCCCCGGCATCATGGTGGCGGAGGCGGGCGGCCCTGCGGCGGCCCGGAAGGAGGGAAGTTCCATGTCACAGGTGATGGCGCATGTCATGTCGAGCGGCGCGCCCGAGGGCGGTCTGTCGCTGGTGCGGGGGCCCACGGATGTCCCGCTGCTCGATCTCACGATCCCGCAGCTGCTGCGCGAGGCCGTCGCGCGCCACGGCGCGCGCGAGGCGCTGGTGCTGTCCGAACAGGGCGTGCGGCTGACCTACCGCGCCTTCGCCGAGCGGGTCGACGCGCTGGCGGCGGGGCTGCTGGCGCTGGGGCTGAAGAAGGGCGACCGCATCGGCATCTGGTCGCCGAACCGGCTGGAATGGGTGCTGACCCAGTTCGCCAGCGCGCGCATCGGGCTGATCCTGGTGAACATCAACCCGGCCTACCGGGTGAACGAACTGGAATACGCGCTGAACAAGGTCGGCTGCGCGGCGCTGGTGACGGCGGCGCGCTTCAAGACCTCCGACTACCTCGGGATGCTGCGCGACCTCGCGCCCGAACTGGCGACGGCGGAACCGGGGCAGCTGCAGGCCGCCCGCCTGCCGGCCCTGCGCGCGGTGATCGCCATAGGCGAGGAGGCGCATCCCGGAATGCTGCGCTTCGACGATGTGGCGTGTGCGCCCGACGTGGCGGCGCTCGATGCGATCGAGGCGGGCCTCTCGCCCGATGACGCCATAAACATCCAGTTCACCTCGGGCACCACCGGCCGGCCCAAGGGCGCAACGCTGACCCATCGCAACATCGTCAACAACGCCGCCCGCGTCACCGACCGCATCGACCTGACCGAGGCCGACCGCCTCTGCATCCCGGTGCCGCTCTACCATTGCTTCGGCATGGTGATGGGCGTGCTGGGCGCGGTCAGCAAGGGCGCGACCATGGTGTTCCCCGGCGAGGCCTTCGACCCGGTCGCCACCCTCGACGTGCTGGCGGCCGAACGCTGCACCGGCTGCTACGGCGTGCCCACCATGTTCCTCGCCATGCTGCAGGACCTGGAAGACAACCCGCGCGACCTGACCAGCCTGCGCACCGGCATCATGGCCGGCGCGCTCTGCCCGGTCGAGATCATGCGCAAGGTGCAGTCGCGGATGCACATGACCGAAGTGACCATCTGCTATGGCATGACCGAAACCGCGCCGGTCTCGTTCCAGAGCTTCACCGACGACCCGCTCGACAAGCGCTGCGAGACGGTGGGCCGGGTGCATCCGCATCTCGAGGTGAAGATCGTCGGCGAGGATGGCGCCATCGTGCCGGTCGGCCAGCGCGGCGAGCTTTGCACCCGCGGCTACTCGGTGATGCAGGGCTATTGGGGCGAGCCCGAGAAGACGGCCGAGAGCATCCGCGACGGCTGGATGTTCACCGGCGATCTCGCGCAGTTCGACGAGCAGGGCTTCTGCTCGATCGTCGGCCGGGTGAAGGACATGATCATCCGCGGCGGCGAGAACGTCTACCCGCGCGAGGTCGAGGAGTTCCTGATGAGCCACCCGAAGGTGGCCGACGTGCAGGTCTTCGGCGTGCCGGATGCGAAATACGGCGAGGAGGTCTGCGCCTGGGTGGTGCCCGAACGCGGCGAGACGCTCGACGCGGAAGAGCTGCGCGCCTTTGCCAGGGGCCAGATCGCCCATTTCAAGGTGCCCCGCTACATCCGCCTGGTCGAGGGCTTCCCGCTGACGGTCACCGGCAAGCCGCAGAAGTTCATCATGCGCGACCAGGAAGTGGAACTGCAGGGCTGACGCGAAATCCTGCGAGGATTTCGCCCTGTTTCCCTGCGAGGGAAACAGGCCCGCCGCACCGAATTCCTCGCAGGAATTCGGACGTTTTCCTCGCAGGAAAACGCCTCCCTTCCCACCGCGTCCGAATATGCGGCAGGCGCTGATAAACCTGCCCGATTGTTCGGCGATTTTTGAAGGCGATGCGCTGCAGATGCACGTGGCTT
Source organism: Seohaeicola zhoushanensis (assembly GCF_014656415.1). Taxonomy (GTDB): domain Bacteria; phylum Pseudomonadota; class Alphaproteobacteria; order Rhodobacterales; family Rhodobacteraceae; genus Seohaeicola_A; species Seohaeicola_A zhoushanensis. The sequence continues at coordinate 574,150 of NZ_BNCJ01000002.1, forward strand.
GCCGCCGCGGCTTCTTGCTAAGCTAGGCTCACGCCAAGGACGGGAGACCAAGATGCAGGACATGGCCATTCTCTGGGAGTGGATCGCCTTCGCGGTGCGCTGGATCCACGTGATCACCGCCATCGCCTGGATCGGCTCGTCCTTCTACTTCATCGCCCTCGACCTCGGCCTGCAGAAGGCGCCCCACCTGCCGCCCGGCGCCCATGGCGAGGAGTGGCAGGTGCACGGAGGCGGCTTCTACCACATCCAGAAATACCTCGTCGCCCCCGCCCAGATGCCCGAGCACCTGACCTGGTTCAAATGGGAGAGCTACTCCACCTGGCTCTCGGGCGCGGCCATGCTGATGGTGGTCTACTGGGTCGGCGGCGAGCTCTTCCTGATCGACGCCTCCAAGGCCGAGCTGGCGCTCTGGCAGGGCATCGCCATCTCGGCCGGCTCGCTCACCATCGGCTGGCTGATCTACGACTGGCTCTGCAAGTCGAAGCTGGGCGACAGCCCGACGGCGCTGATGCTGCTGCTCTTCGCGCTGCTGGTGGTGATGGGCTGGGGCTATAACCAGGTCTTCACCGGCCGGGCCATGATGCTGCACCTCGGCGCCTTCACGGCCACTATCATGACGGCCAACGTCTTCTTCATCATCATGCCGAACCAGCGCATCGTGGTGGCCGACCTCAAGGCGGGCCGGGTCCCCGACGCCAAGTATGGCAAGATCGCCAAGCTGCGCTCGACCCACAACAACTACCTGACCCTGCCGGTCATCTTCCTGATGCTGTCGAACCACTACCCGCTGGCCTTCGCGACGCAGTACAACTGGATCATCGCGGCGCTGGTCTTCCTGATGGGCGTCTCGATCCGGCATTTCTTCAACACCATGCATTCCCGCCGCCCCGCTCCCTACTGGACCTGGCTGGTGACGGCGGTGCTCTTCATCGTCATCGTCTGGCTGTCGAGCGCCGGCTACCGCCAGCCCGCGGAACCGGCCGAGGCCGCGCTGACCCCGGCCCAGGCGGTCTACGCCAATGCCGAGGGCTTCGACGAGGTGAAGGACATCGTGCTCGGCCGCTGCTCGATGTGCCACGCGCGCGACCCCTTCTGGGAGGGGATGCGCTGGGCGCCCAAGGGCGTCTACCTCGAAACCACCGCCGACATCGCGGCGGCGGCGCGGCAGATCCACGTCCAGGCCGGCCTGACCGAGGCGATGCCGCCGGCCAATGTCAGCTTCATCACCCCCGAGGAACGCCAGCGCATCGCCGCCTGGTATCGCGGCGCCACGGCGACCAACTGAAGCGCGGAAACATGCGCGCGGGGGTCACGTTTGCGTGCGGCTCTGGCGCGGGGCGGCAAAATGCCTAAGCTGTGAAGCAACCGATACCCTCAGGACGCTTCCGCATGACCGAGACCTATACCCCGCCCGCCGTCTGGACCTGGAACAAGGACAGCGGCGGCCGCTTCGCCAGCATCAACCGCCCCATCGCCGGGGCGACCCATGACAAGGAGCTGCCGGTCGGCAAGCACCCGCTGCAGCTCTACTCGCTGGCGACACCCAACGGGGTGAAGGTCACCATGCTGCTGGAAGAGCTGCTGGCCGCCGGCCACGCCGGCGCCGAATACGACGCCTGGCTGATCCGCATCGGCGAGGGCGACCAGTTCGGCTCGGGCTTCGTCGCGGTCAATCCGAACTCCAAGATCCCGGCGCTGATGGACCATTCGGTCTCCCCGCCGCAGCGCGTCTTCGAATCCGGCTCGATCATGCTCTACCTCTCCGAGAAGTTCGGCGGCGCCTTCATGCCAAAGGATCTCGCCGGGCGCACCGAATGCCTCAGCTGGATGTTCTGGCTGATGGGCAGCGCGCCCTATCTCGGCGGCGGCTTCGGCCATTTCTACGCCTATGCGCCGGAAAAGTGGGAGTACCCGATCGACCGTTTCTCGATGGAAGCCAAGCGCCAGCTCGACGTGCTCGACCGCCACCTCGCCGAACACGAGTGGATGGCGGGGGGCGAATACTCGCTGGCCGACATGATCATCTGGCCCTGGTATGGCCAGCTGGTGCTCGGGCGGCTCTACTCGGCCGGCGAATTCCTCGATGTCGAGAGCTACAGGAACGTGCTGCGCTGGGCCAGGACCATCGACAAGCGCCCGGCAACCCTGCGCGGCCGCATGGTCAACCGCACCCATGGCGAGCCCTCGCTGCAACTGCACGAACGCCACGACGCCGCGGACTTCGAGACCAGGACGCAGGACAAGCTGGCCCCCGCCGGCGATTGACTGCGACACCGCGTCCGGTTGCGCCGGGGCAGGGGGCAGGCCATCATCGGAACGTGCCGGAAGATCCGGCACGCCTCGCGTGGCCCGACCGTCCTGCCAACCGTCTTGGCGGACGCCCGGCCCGCGCCCCAGCCAGCATCGGAGACGCGCAATGATCCGTTCCGCGGAAACCTTCGCGCGTGCCGCCCATGCGGGACAGTTCCGCAAGGGGGCCGCACGCCTGCCCTATGACACCCACCTGGCCGAGGTGGCCGATTTCGTCACCCGCCACGGCGGCGACCCCGCCGCCATCGCCGCCGCCTGGCTGCATGACACGGTCGAGGATACCGCCGTCACCGAAGCCGAGCTCGAGGCGAAATTCGGCGCCGAGGTCACCGCGCTGGTGCGCGAACTGACCGACGACAAGACCCTGCCCAAGGCCGAGCGCAAGCGGCTGCAGGTGCTGAACGCCCCGAAGAAATCGCCCAGGGCCGCCCTGATCAAGCTCGGCGACAAGACCTCGAACATCCGCTCGCTCAGCCTGAACCCGCCCGACTGGCCCGAGGCGCGCAAGGCTGCCTATGTCGCCTGGGCCGCCGAGGTGGTCGCGGCGCTGCCGCCCCTGCCCGAAGCCGCGCTGGCCGAATTCCGCGCGGCCCTCGCCCTGCACGGCAAGGCATGACCGCTCGGGGAACGGCGCCGCGCCCCCACCTTCTCTTCTTCAAAAATATCTCCGGGGGAGTCGCGCCGCAGGCGCGGCGGGGGCAGCGCCCCCGAGGCAGCAACAGGGGCCCGCGCGTCGACGCCGGGCCCCCGGAGCGATCAGTTCAGGATGCCCGCGTGGCGCATGGCCGCGTCGATGGCCGCCTTGGTGCTGTCCTCCAGCCCGGTCAGCGGGCAGCGCACCTCTTCCGAGCAGAGGCCGAGCTTCGAGAGGCCGTATTTCGCCCCGACCAGCCCCGGCTCGATGAAGATCGCCTCGTGCAGCGGCATCAGCCGGTCCTGATACTCCAGCGCCTTGGCGTAGTCGCCCGCCAGCGTCGCCGCCTGGAATTCGGCACAGAGCTTGGGCGCCACGTTGGCGGTCACGCTGATGCAGCCGACGCCGCCATGGGCGTTGAACCCGAGCGCGGTGGCATCCTCGCCCGAGAGCTGGATGAAATCCGGCCCGCAGGAGGCGCGCTGCTGGCTGACCCGCTCCAGCTTGCCGGTGGCGTCCTTGACACCGACGATGCGCGGCAGCTTTGCCAGCTGGCCCATGGTCGCCGGGGTCATGTCGATGACCGAGCGCGGCGGGATGTTGTAGATGATGATCGGCAGGTTCGCCGCGTCATGCACGGCGGTGAAATGCGCGATCAGCCCGCGCTGGGTCGGCTTGTTGTAATAGGGCGTCACCACCAGGGCGGCCTGCGCCCCGACCTTCTCGGCGAAGGTGATGAAGCGCACGGCCTCGGTGGTGTTGTTCGACCCCGCGCCGGCGATCACCGGCACCCGGCCGGCGGCGGCCTTGACCACGGTCTCGACGACCGTCTCGTGCTCCTCGTGGCTCAGCGTCGGGCTTTCGCCGGTGGTGCCCACCGGCACCAGCCCGGTCGAGCCCTGCTCGATCTGCCACTCCACCAGGTGTTTGAGCGCGTCCAGATCCAGCTTGCCGTTACGGAACGGGGTGACCAGTGCCGGCATGGAACCTGTGAACATCGTTGCGCTTCCTGTCTTCGCGGTTGGAGCGGGAATTCCCGCCGAGATCGTGCTACTGGCACGAATGTGAGTTGATCCCGCCAATCGGTCGGGTATCGTCCAGAGCCTCTAGCCTTTCTTGACCGGGTCTTTCAAGTGATCACGCGACTCCTTGCGTCCTTCCTGATATTCTGCTGGCTGACGCCCCTGCCGGCCGCGGCCAATGCCGACCAGGCCGGGAAGATGACCAAAGCCATGTCCGACCTGCGCGCCGGGCGCTGGGACGATGCGCTGGTGGCCGCCGGAAAGCCCGGCTCGGTGGCGCGCGACATCATCGAATGGCACCGCCTGCGCGCCGGGCGCGGCACCGCGGACGAGGTCACTGCCTTCCTCAAGCGGCGGCCCGACTGGCCGGGCCTCGACTGGCTGCGCTCCAAGAGCGAGGGCGCCATCGCCGCCGCCGGCCCCAAGACCGTGCTTGCCTTCTTCGAGGCCGCGCCGCCGCAGACCCCCGAGGGCGCGCTCGCCCATGCCGCCGCGCTGATCGCCGCCGGGCGCAAGGGCGACGGCGAGGCCGAGCTGGTGCTGACCTGGCGTACCAGGCCGATGTCCGAGGCGGCGCAGGGCGCCTATCTCGCCAGCTACCGCCGCCTGCTCGAAAAGCACCACGCCGCCCGGCTCGACCGGATGCTCTGGGACGATCACCTGGACAGCGCCCGCCGGATGCTGCCGCTGGTCGACGAGGGTCGCCGCGCCCTGGCCGAGGCGCAGATTGCCCTGCGCGAACAGGCGCCGGGCGTCGATGCGCGCATCGCCGCCATCCCGGCCAAGTTCGCAAATGCGCCGGGCCTGGCCTATGACCGCTTCGTCTGGCGCGACCGCAAGGGCCGCGACGTGGATGCCATCGAGCTGCTGCTCGAACGCAGCGCCGATGCCGCCACCCTGGGCGACCCCGCCGCCTGGGCCAAGCGCCGCATCGACCTCTCCCGCAAGCTGATGCGCGAGGGCGACCCGGCCAAGGCCTACAAGGTTGCCGCCAGCCACCACACCGCGCCCGAGGCCGGCTATGTCCATGCCGATCTCGAATGGCTCGCAGGCTATATCGCGCTCAGCCGGCTGAACCAGCCCAAGGTCGCTCTGACCCATTTCCAGCGCTTCGACGCCGCCGTCGAATCGCCGATCTCCAAGGGGCGCGCCGGTTACTGGCTGGGCCGCGCCTACCAGGCGCTGGGCGACAAGGCCTCGGCCCAGAAGGCCTACGAGATGGGCGCGCGCTATCAGACCTCCTTCTACGGCCTGCTCGCCGCCGAGCGGGCCGGGGTGCCCTTCGACCCCGAGCTGCGCAAGCCGCCGGCGCACCCGGCCTGGCGCGACGCCGCCTTCATGAAGTCCAGCGTGCTCGAAGCCGGGCTGCTGCTGCTCGCCTCGGGCGAGAACGACCTGGGCGAACGCTTCCTGACCCACCTGGTCGAGTCGCTTGACGAGACGGCGGCGCTGCAACTCGGGCAGATGGCGGTCGACATGGACCGCCCGCATCTCGCCGTGATGATCGCCAAGCGCGCCGCACAGCGCGCGCTGGTGCTCTACGGCGCCTATTACCCGCTGCATCCCGTCGCCGGGATGAAGCTGCCGATGGCCCCCGAGATGACCCTCGCCATCGCCCGCCGCGAGAGCGAGTTCGACCCCACCGTGGTCAGCGGCGCCGGCGCGCGCGGGCTGATGCAGGTGATGCCCGCCACCGCCAAGGCCGTGGCCGACAAGCTGGGTCTCGCCGCCAAGCACGACACCGCGCGGCTGACCACCGAATGGGACTACAACGCGACGCTCGGCGCCAACTACCTTGCCAAGCTCGCCGGCGATTTCGGCGGCAACGTGGTGATGATCGCGGCGGGCTACAACGCCGGGCCAAGCCGCCCGACCTCGTGGATGGCCAAGTATGGCGACCCGCGCAACGCCCACGCCAAGGACGAGACCGACATCGTCGACTGGATCGAGACCATCCCCTTCGACGAGACCCGCAACTACGTCATGCGCGTGACCGAAAGCCTGCCTGTCTACCGCGCCCGGCTGGGCAAGGACCCGCTGCCGATCCCCTTCTCGCGCGAATTGACCGGGGCGACGCTGCTTGCCTACGCGCCCTGAGCGGCGTGAAAGGCCCGGTTTGATCTCGCCAAGCGAGAACGAACAAGGTACAGTGGCCGAATGCGGCAAGACTACCAGATGCGGGGCAGGGGCATGAAGACCGAGAAGATCGACAGGCCGGAGCAATTGTCCTTCTCCGAGTCGATGATCTACCACGGCGACGCCCTGACCGTGCTGCGCCGCCTGCCGGACTGCTCGGTCCAGACGGTTGTGACCTCGCCGCCCTACTGGGGCCTGCGCGACTACGCGATTCCCGACCAGCTCGGCCTCGAAGGGCGGCTGCCGCAATACCTCAACGCCCTGCGCTCGATCTTCTCCGAGGTGCGGCGCGTGCTCAAGGACGACGGCATCTTCTGGCTCAACATCGGTGACGGCTATACCAGCGGCAACCGCGGCTGGCGCGCGCCGGACAAGAAGAACCCCGCCCGCGCCATGTCGGTCCGCCCGGAAACCCCCGAGGGGCTGAAACCCAAGGACCTGCTGGGCCTGCCCTGGCGGCTGGCCTTCGCACTGCAGGACGACGGCTGGTACCTGCGCGCCGACCTGATCTGGAACAAGCCCAACGCGATGCCCGAAAGCGTCAAGGACCGGCCGACCCGGTCGCATGAATACCTGTTCATGTTCACCAAGGACGAACGCTACTACTACGACCGCACCGCCATCATGGAGGTGACCGGCAACACAAGGCGCAACCGCCGCTCGGTCTGGAACGTCAACACCATCCCCTTCGCCGGCGCCCATTTCGCCACCTTCCCACCGGGGCTGGTCGAACCCTGCATCCTTGCCGCCTCGCGCCCCGGCGACTTCGTGCTCGACCCGTTCTTCGGCTCGGGCACGGCCGGGCTGGTGGCGCAGCGGCTGGGCCGCAAATATGTCGGGATCGAGCTGAACCCCGCCTATGTCGCCATCGCCGCCGAACGGCTCGAGGCCGACGAGAAGGCCATCGTCCGCGTCGCCGCCTGATGATCCGCCTGCCGCCGCCCGCGCTGCAATCCGCCTTCGCCGGCGCGCTGGGCGACCTGCGCGGCCACTTCCTGCGCCCGGCGCTCGAAACCACCGCGCGCGGGCTCGACCCGGCGGCGCTTGCGCGGGACCTCGATGCCTTCGCCCCTGCGCAGGACCGCGCCCTGCTGGCCGCGCGCGGCATGGCGGCCGAGCTGGTCTTTGCCGTGCCGCTGCTGCTGGCCGCCAACCCGCGCCTGCTCGGCTATTACCGCCTGCTCCTCGGCTACAGCCAGAAGGAGTTCTACCGCGCCGAATTCGGAACCTCGCGCCTTGCCCGGATGGAGCGTGACGGCAGCTCCAGCCCGCAGACCCTCGCCGCGCTTCCCGACCTCTGCCAGGCCCTCGCCGCCTCGGGCAGCCAGCTGCTGGGCGCGATCGGCGAGACCGTCACGCCCGAAATCCTCGACGAGTTGATCCTGCTCACCCTCGGCCCGCAGCTGCGCGGCGGGGCCAACGTGCAGAAGGGCACCGCCGGCATCGGCGCCGTCTTCGAGGCGATCCACGAGATCGTCCGCCCGGCAGTGAAACGCGCGACCGACCGCCAGATCGACCTCACCAACGCCGCCGACCGCCGCGTGCTGATCGAATTCGCCCCCGACCCGGACATCATCATCCTTGAAGAGATGCTCCCCGGCCGCTTCCGCAAGAAGGTGGCGATCGAGGTCAAGGCCGGCTCGGATTTCTCGAACATCCACAACCGCATCGGCGAGGCCGAGAAGAGCCACCAGAAGGCCCGCGCCGCCGGCTTCAACGAATTCTGGACGGTGGTGAACGTCGACCGCATCGACATGGCGATGGCGCGCAGCGAAAGCCCGACCACCAACCGCTTCTACCGCATCTCCGACCTGCAAAGCCGCAGCGGCGCGGAATACGAGGACTTCCGCACCCAGGTGATCTCGCTCACCGGCATCCGCTCGTGATCAGCGCGCCCGGCGGCGTTCGCGCCAGAGGGTGAACAGCCCGGCCGCGACGATGATGCCGGCGCCGATCACCACGTTGAGGCGCAGCGTCTCGTGGAAGACCACCAGCCCCAGGGTCGAGGCGAAGACCAGCTGGAGATAGGCGAATGGCTGCACCGCGCTGGCCTCGGCCACCTCGTAGCAGCGGATCAGCAGCCAGTGCCCGAGCGCCCCGGTCAGGCAAAGCAATCCCATCCAGGCCCAGTCGCTGGGCGTCATCGGCTCCCAGAACCAGACGCCCACGGCGGTCATGAAGACCGCGCCCACGGTGCCGGTCCAGAAGAACGAGGTGGCGGTGCGGTCCTTTCGACCGGCATAGCGGGTCAGCAGGCCATAGACCGCGAACATCGCCGCCGAGACCAGCGGCACCACCAGCGCCGGGTTGAAGGCACCATAGCCCGGTTGCAGGATGATGAGCACGCCGACAAAGCCAACCGCGATGGCGCTCCAGCGCCGCCAGCCGACCTTCTCGCCCAGGATCGGGCCAGAGAGTGCTGCGATGATCAGCGGATAGCAGGCGAAGGCGGCGTGGCTCTCGACCAGGCCGATCAGGGTGAAACTGTAGATCGCCACCACGATCTCGGCCGCCAGCAGCAGACCCCGGAAGGCCTGCAGCAGCGGCTGGCTGGTGGCGGCGGCGGCCTTCAGCCCGCCCGCCTGCCGGCTGGCGATCACCATCACGAAGGCGGCGAAGAACCAGTAGCGGATCATCACCACCATCATCGGGTTGTATGCCCCGGCCAGGTGGCGCGAGATGCCGTCCTGCAACGAGAAGACCACCGTGGTCGCCACCATCAGCGCGATGCCGAGCGGGACGTTGTTCGACTGCGTGCTCATGCCATCCGCGCCCTTGTCATATGCCGTTTGCGCCCGAAGCCGGGAATGCGCTCCACCGTGAAACCCGCTTCGGCCAGAGCGCGGCGCACGTGGCCGGCGGCGGTATAGCTGGCCGCCGTGCCGCCCGGCGCGGTGTGGCGCGCCACCTCGGCGATCAGCGACGGCTCCCAAAGCTCGGGGTTCTTGGCCGGCGAGAAGCCGTCGAGGAACCAGGCATCGGCGCGCCCCTCCCATTGCGGCAGGGTGACACGCGCATCGCCCGCGACCAGCCGCAGCGTCACGCCGGGGGCCACCTCCCAGCTGCCGCCCTCGGGGCGCCAGCCGGACAGCAGGCCCGGCACCAGCGGGGCCAGCTCGGGGAAGGCGGCCAGCGCCTGCGCCATCTCATCCGCGCTCATCGGGAAGGCCTCGAAGCTGGTGAAGAGCAACTGCCCCTCGCGCTGGCCCCAGGCCTGCACGGTCGCCAGCAGGTTCAGCCCGGTGCCGAAACCCAGCTCGGCGATGTGAAAGCCGTCGCGGAACCGTTCGGGCAGCAGGTTTCCGGCATGGAAGACATGCCGCGTCTCCTCCAGCCCGTTGTCGAGGCTGAAGTAGGGGTCGTCGAAACGCCGCGAGACAGGGATCCGCCCCTCGCGCCAGTCGATATCCGCCTTGCCCTGGTCCATCCGCGCTCCCGGCCTGGCCGCGCCATCAGGGGCGCCGCCGTCCCGCCGGTTCTGCCTGCGCGCGCGGGCGGACGCAAGCCGGGTTTCGCCCGTCCCGGATTGGCCCTAGACTGATCCGGCTCCGGCAGACTTCGAGGCCCCCTTGCCCCCCATCGACATCACCATCCGCGGCGCCGGCATCTTCGGCCTGTCCATCGCCTGGGCCTGCGCCCGCCGCGGCGCCCACGTCCGCGTGATCGACCCCCACGGCCCCGGCGCCGGGTCGAGCGGTGGCCTCGTCGGCGCACTGGCGCCGCATGTGCCCGAGAACTGGAACGTCAAGAAGGCCTTCCAGCTCGACAGCCTGCTGATGGCCGAGGGCTTCTGGGCGGGTGTCACCGCCGCCGGCGGGGTCGACCCCGGCTATGTGCGCAGCGGCCGGTTGCAGCCGGTCGCCGAAGAGGCCCTGCCGTTGGCAAGGGCGCGCGGCGAGGGCGCGGCCGAGCTCTGGCAGGGGCGGGCCGTCTGGGAAGTGATCCCCGCCGCCGAGGCCGGCCCCTGGGCGCCGCTCTCGCCCTCGGGCTTCCTGATCCGCGACACGCTCACCGCCCTGCTGCACCCCCGCCGCGCCTGCGCCGCGCTGACCGCCGCACTCGCCGTGCGCGGGATCGAGATCACGCCCGAGGGCGAGGACACGGGCCGGGTGCTGCACGCCACCGGCGCGGCCGGTCTGGCCGAGCTCTCCGCAGCGCTCGGGCGCAATGTGGGCGGCGCGGTCAAGGGCCAGGCCGCGCTACTGCGCCACGCCGCCCCCGGCGCGCCGCAGCTCTTCGTCGACGGGTTGCACATCGTGCCGCATCTGGACGGCACCGTGGCGATCGGCTCGACCAGCGAGCGCGACTTCGACGACCCGACCGGCACCGACGCCCAGCTCGACACGCTGGTCGAGCGCGCCCGCGCGGCGCTGCCGATCCTGCACGGCGCCCCGGTCGTCGCCCGATGGGCCGGCCTGCGCCCCCGCAGCCGCTCGCGCGCGCCGATGCTGGGCGCGCATCCGCTGCACCCCGGCCAGTTCATCGCCAACGGCGGCTTCAAGATCGGCTTCGGCATGGCCCCGAAGGTGGCCGAGGTGATGGCCGACCTGCTGCTGGAAGGCCGTGACGAGATCCCCGAGGCCTTCCGGGTCGAGGCGTCGATGTAGGGTATGTCCCCCTCACCCTAACCCTCTCCCCCGAGGGGAGAGGGGG
>NZ_BNCJ01000002.1:584954-759024 GCF_014656415.1 Seohaeicola zhoushanensis
CCCCCACCACCCCGCGCAACCGATCCCCTCTCCCCACGGGGGAGAGGGTCAGGGTGAGGGGGAAAGCCCCCCACCACCCCGCGCAACCGATCCCCTCTCCCCACGGGGGAGAGGGTTAGGGTGAGGGGGAAAGGGCTGGCCTGCGGGGATACTCCCCAGAAATCACCGAAAGATCGGCACCTGCGGCGCGGCGCTTTCGGGCAGGTCGCCGGTCAGCCGCGGGTCCGGCTGCACCTCGACCTGCTGGCGCGTGGCCTCGAAGCCCGAGCGCAGGTAGAACCCCAGCGCGCGCGGGTGGTCCAGCGTGCAGGTGTGCACGTGCAGCCGGGCGATATCGCCGGCAAAAGCCGCCCCGATCGCATGGTTCATCAGGAAGCGCCCCGCCGTGGTCCCGAGCAGCGCGGCGCTGACCCCGAAGAAGGCCAGCTCGCATTCGCCCGCCGCGCGGAAGTCGAGCTCCAGCAGCCCCTCGGCCCGGCCGTCCTTCTCCAGCGCGAAGACCTGCACCTTGGGGTCGCGGAGGATCCCCAGCAGCTGCGCCTCGGGCATCCGCAGCCGCGAGAACCACAGCCAGTCCATGCCGCCGACCCGCACGAAGAGATTGCGGTACCATTCGGCCTCCGGTGCCTCGATGCGGCGCAGTTCGCAGCCCTCGGGCGGCGCGCAGGGCCGCAGCGGGGCAGGGGCGCGCATCTCGAGATGGGTCACCACCGTGGCGACGCGCCCGCGCGGAACCTCGTAAAAGCCGTCGTCCAGCGTCACAGCAGACCCGCCTCGCGCAGCAGCGCCGGCATGTCCGCCTCGGGGCGCGGGCCGATGTGGCCGATCACCTCGCCGGCGCAGACACAGCCGATCTTGGCGCATGTCTCCAGGTCGCGCCCCGTCGCCAGGCCATAAAGGAAGCCCGCGGCGAACTGGTCGCCCGCGCCGGTGGCATCCACCGGCACCACCTTGACCACCGGCACGTCGATCCGCTGCCCCTCGGCCAGCACCGTGACGCCATCGCCCGAACGGGTGCAGACCACCAGCGGGCAGATCGCCGAGACCTTGGCCAGCGCCTCCTCCAGGTCCTCGGTCTCGTAGAGCGAGCGGATCTCGGCCTCGTTGCCGATCACGTAATCCAGCTCATGCTCGATCAGCCGCAGGAAGTCGGCGCGGTGACGCTCGACGCAGAAGGGGTCCGAGATGGCGATCCCGGTCTTGCCGCCGGCCTTGCGGCAATCGCGCGCGGCCTCGAGAAAGGCGGTCTTGCCCTTGTCCTTGTCGAAGAGATAGCCCTCGAGGAACATGATCTTCGCCCGCCCCGCGACCTCGGCCGAGACGTCGTCCGAGCTGAGTTCCGAGGAGATCCCGAGGTAGGTGTTCATCGACCGCTCGCCATCGGGCGAGACGAAGATCATCGACCGCGAGGTCGGCAGCTCGCCGCCCGCAACCGGCGGGTTGGCGAAATCGATGCCGTTGTCCTGCATCGCATCGGCATAGAACCGCCCCAGCGCATCGTCGCGCACCCGGCCGATGAAGGCGGTGGCGAGCCCCAGCGCGCCTGCGCCTGCGATGGTATTGGCGACCGATCCGCCCGGTGTCTGGACCCGGCCCTCCATCGCGCCATACAGCAGCTCGGCCCGCTCGCGCTCGACCAGCTGCATGATGCCCTTCTCGATCCCCATGTGGTCGAGGAAGGTGTCCTCGGCCTTGGAAATGACATCGACGATGGCATTGCCGATGCCGACGAGATCGTAGGTTTTCATGGGGTCTTGTCCTCGAACTGGCAGAGATCCCTGATCAGGCAGGCTCCGCATTTGGGTTTGCGCGCCACGCAGGTGTAGCGCCCGTGCAGGATCATCCAGTGATGCGCATGAAGCTGGAAATCTGCGGGAATATTGTCCTCTATGGCGCGCTCGACATGATCGACGGTCTTGCCCGGCGCCACGCCCGAGCGGTTGCCGAACCGGAAGATATGGGTGTCGACCGCCTGCGCCGGATAGTGCCACCACATGTTCAGCACCACGTTGGCGGTCTTGCGGCCAACCCCCGGCAGCGACTGCAGCGCGGCGCGCGAGTTCGGCACCACGCCGCCGTATTCCTCGTGGAGGATGCGGCTAAGCTTCATTACGTTCTTCGCCTTCTGGCGGAACAGGCCGATGGTCTTGATATGCTCGGTCAGCCCTTCCTCGCCAAGCGCCAACATCTTCTCGGGCGTGTCGGCGATGGGGAAGAGCCTGCGCGTCGCCTTGTTCACCCCGGCATCGGTCGCCTGCGCCGACAGCGCCACGGCAACCAGCAGGGTGAAGGCGTTCACATGCTCGAGCTCGCCCTTGGGCTCGGGCTCGGCGGCATGGAAGCGCGTGAAGATCTCGCGGATCGTGTGATAATCGAGTTGTCGGGCCATCGCCGGCCTTGATGCCGCAGCCACGCGCCGCCTGCAACGGGGAATCCGCCGCCCCACCGGCGCGCCGCGCGGGTCTAAGCGCAGGAACCGGGTCGCACGATTGGCCCTGAAGGCGTAGATTGATGCCCAAGCACAAGGAGCCGCCCCCATGAACGTCGCCCTCCCGGAAACCGGCTATCACTACAACGTCATGCGTCGCGCCATCGAGCTGATCGACCAGGGCGGCGAAGCCATGAGCCTCGACGACCTCGCCGCCGAGATGGGCATGAGCCCGGCGCACTTCCAGCGGCTGTTCTCGGCCTGGGTCGGCGTCTCGCCCAAGCGCTACCAGCAATACCTGCGCCTAGGCCATGCCAAGGCGCTGCTGGCCGAGCGCTTCACCACGCTGGAGACCGCGCTCTCGACAGGCCTCTCCGGCTCGGGCCGGCTGCACGATCTCTTCCTGCGCTGGGAGGCGATGAGCCCCGGCGACTATGCCCGCGCGGGCGAGGGGCTGACGATCTACTGGGGCTGGTTCGAAAGCCCCTTCGGCCCGGCGCTGGTGATGGGCACCGACAAGGGCATCTGCGGCATCGCCTTCGCCGCCGAGACCGGGGCCGAGGCGGCGATGGAGGATCTCACCGGGCGCTGGCCCCGCGCCACCTTTGTCGAGGACGTGATGCGGCTGCGGCCCTGGGCGCTCTCGGCCTTCGGAGCGGGGGAGGGCAAGCTTTCCGATACGCCGCTGTTCCTGATCGGCGCGCCGTTCCAGATCAAGGTCTGGGAGGCGCTGTTGACCATCCCCTCGGGCCAGGTCACCACCTATTCCGAGATCGCCGGCGCCATCGGCGCGCCGAGGGCGGTGCGTGCGGTCGGCACGGCGGTGGGGCGCAACCCGGTCAGCTGGCTGATCCCCTGCCACCGCGCCCTGCGCAAGTCGGGGGGGCTGGGCGGCTATCACTGGGGCCTGCCGGTCAAGCGCGCCATGCTCGCCTGGGAAGCCGCCCGCGCCGAGGCCTGAGGCCGGGCCATCGTTCACGGATGCGCGACCTTCCGCCGGCGCGCGCCGATTTGGGGCTGTGCCGGGGAACAATTGGTGCTTTGATGCGTTCCTGACCGCCGGAAGAACGCGGCGCGAGCACAAGGCAGCTAACGACATGACCCTGAAGACCCCCATTCTCGCCGCCATCGGCGCAACCCTTTTCCTGACCGCCTGCAACGATCCCGTCCTGAACGACCCCGAGAACCGCAACCGCAACCAGGGCGCGCTGATCGGTTCCGGCGTCGGCGCGGCGCTTGGCCAGCTGATCGGCAAGGACAGCGAGGCCACCATCGCCGGGGCCGCCATCGGCGGCATCGCCGGCGGGCTGATCGGTTCGAGCCTCGACAAGCAGGAGGCCGAGCTCCGCGCCTCGATGAACAACGGCACCATCACCAATACCGGCGACAGGCTGATCGTGACCCTGCCGCAGGACATCCTCTTCGCCACGGACAGCTACGCCGTCCGCTCCGACCTGCAGCGCGACCTCGGCGCGCTGGCCAGCAACCTGCGCGCCTATCCGAACTCGACGGTGCAGGTGGTCGGCCATACCGACAACACCGGCGATGCCGCCTACAACCAGGACCTCTCCGAACGCCGCGCCAGCTCGGTCGGCAGCGTGCTGATCAACTCGGGCGTGGCCGCCGGCCGCATCCAGATCGTCGGCCGTGGCGAGGATGCGCCGATCGCCTCGAACCTCACCCCCGAGGGCCGGGCGCGCAACCGCCGCGTCGAGGTCGTCATCATCCCGACCCGCTGACGGGCGCGCAGGGCATGGCGCGGCATCACCTGCTGGTCATATCCGGCTCACTCCGCAAGGAGGCGACCAACCGCAAGCTGATGCACGAGGCCGCGCGGCACTTCGATCCCGCGCGGCTCACCGTCGCCGACCTGCGCCTGCCGCTCTACGACGGCGACCTGGAAGAGGCCGAGGGCATCCCGCCCGAGGTGCAGACCCTCGCCGACCAGATCGCCGCCGCCGACGCCGTGGCGATCTCCTGCCCGGAATACAACAAGGGCCCCTCCGGCGTGATGAAGAACGCGCTCGACTGGGTCAGCCGGACCGAGAGCAACCCCTGGGCCGGCAAGCCCGTCGCGGTGATGTCGGCGGCCGGCGGGCGTGCCGGCGGCGAACGCTCGCAGATGATCCTGCGCAGCCTGCTGGTGCCGTTCCAGTCGCGCCTGCTCAGCGGCCCCGAGTTGCACGTCGCCGACAGCCGCACCCAGTTCGACGACCGGGGCCGCCTGACCTCGGACCGCTATACGAAAACCCTCGTCACGCTGATGGACAAGCTCCGCGCCGAGGTCGAGCGCGGCTAGAGCGGGTTCGACACCTCGATCAGGTTGCCGTCGGGATCGCGCAGGTAGACCGACAGGATCGGCCCCGTCGCCCCCGTCCTCCGCACCGGGCCTTCCTCGACCGCCACGCCGCAGGCCGCAAAATGCGCCTGCCAGTCGGCCACCGGAACCTCGCTGAGGAAGCAGAGATCGGCCGTCCCCGGCGCTGGATGCGCCGCCTTGGGGTCGAACTCGCCGCCCCTGGGGTGCAGGTTGATCTTCTGCCGACCGAAGACCAGCGCATGGCGCTCCGACCCGTCGGCGGGATGAAAGACCTCGGCCCGCATCCCCAGCACCCGCGTGTAGAAGTCCACCGTCGCGCCGATATCGGCAACCGTCAGCACCAGGTGGTCAAGCGAGGCGAGGGCAGGCGTCATGGGAAAGGCTCCGCTGGGGGCTATGGCAGAGGTTCTGCCACGACACCGGCCCGCAATTCCACCGCTAATCAGGCCGGCAGCCCCGCCTCGGCCAGCCGCGCCACCAGTTCGTCGCGCACCGCCTCGTCCTGGAACGGCTCGCGCTGGCGTACATAGGACTGGCTCAGCCCCGAGGTCATGCCAACGGCCGTGCGCACGATCCCCTGCGCGGTGGCGACATCGCCCAGGGCGACATGGCAGGCGGCGCGGTAAAGCCGGCTGTCGCGGGTCTGGTAGGGCAGCCCCTTGAGCAGCGCGAGGGCCTCCTCGTAGCGCCCCTGCATGTAATAGGCCGTCGCGCGAAGCTCCGAGAGCCAGACCGGCACGAAGGGATCAAGCGCCTCGGCCTTGTCCAGCAGGGCGAGCGCGCGGTCGCAGTCACCCACCCGGATATAGTAGTTCGCCGATTTCCCCAGGATATAGGCGTCGTTCGGGGCGTTGCGCATCGCCTTCTCGTGGAAGGCGCGGGCCTCGTCATAACGACCCTCCCAGATCAGGATCGACCCCAGCACCCGGTTGGTCTCGGGGTCGTCGGGGTCGACCTCCAGCGCCGCGCGCAGCCGCCGCCGCCCTTCGTCCCAGTCGTAATCGTCGAGCCACGAGGCCGAGCAGACCCACATCGCCCGCGCCCGAGCGAAATTCGGGTCGGCCTCCACCGCCTTGTCGAACCATTTCATCGACTCGCGGATATTGTCGTCGGTCACGCCGCCGCGCCGGTGCGCGTCCAGCCCGCGCAGGTAGAATTCATAGGCGGTCAGCGATCCGGCGGGCTTGCGCCGCGCTACATCGGTATCGGCGGCCAGCATCCGGCCCGTCACCGTGGCACTCACCTTGGCGGTGATCTCGTCCATCATGTCGAGGAACTCGCCGAAGGGGCGCTGGATGCGGTCCGACCAGACGATCTGCCCCGCCTCGGTCTCGGTCAGCGAGAGGTTCAGGCGCAGCCGGTCGCCGATCAGCCGCACCGACCCGCTCAGCACATAGCGCACGCCCAGCCGGTCGCCGATGGCCTGCGGCTCCATCCCCGCAATCGCCGCGCTGGCGGTCGAGGAGACGACGAAGAGCCGCGACACCCGGCTGAGTTCCACCACCAGGTCTTCGGTCAGCCCTTCGGCCAGCGCCTGCTGCGCGTCATCCGCCGAACTGGCCGACAAGGGCGCCACGGCAATCGAATTCGGCCGCTTGCCGGGCGCATGGGCGGTGCTCTCGCGCCTTGGCTGCCAGCGGTGGCTGCCGAACTCGTCGCGCACCCGGAAGATCTGGATCGGCTCGCTGATGCCCTTGAAGCTGCGCTCGCCCAGGTCGTCGAAGATGCAGGGCGAATTGCGCCGCACCTGGTCGACCAGCATCCGGCTGGTGTCGATGGCGCCCGGCTCGGCCCCCGACTGGATGCGCGCGGCGATGTTCACGCCGTCGCCGCGCAGGTCGCCGTCCACCTCCATCACGTCGGCGATATGCAGGCCGAACCGCATGTCGCTCGGCGAACTCGCATCGACCCGCGCCAGCGCCCCGCGCGCCTCCATCGCCGCCCGCAGCGCGTTCACCGGGCTGGAGAATTCCGCCAGCACCGCGTCGCCGGCGCGGTTGAAGACGCGGCCATCGTGGTCCTGCACCGTCTGGCTCACTGCGCCGAGACAGTCCTGGAACCGGCGCACCGCGGCTTCTTCGTCGCGTTCCATCTGGGCGGTCGAGCCGACGATGTCGCCCACCAGGATCGTCGCAAGCTTTCGATGCATGGGCCAATTCTCCGTTCAAGAGAGGCATGCGCCATCAAGACTGCAAATGTGAGAACCACGCCGTGGTCTGTCTTTGAATTTGCCGCAGAATCGCCCTGAAAGCGAGGCTCATTGCCGGTCAGTCCGTACCGGCGCGCCAGCTATTGCTGCCAGAAGTCGCGATGCGGGGCGAGCAGTTCCTCCTCCAGCTCGGGGAAGGGGCCGGCCACGTCGATGGTCTTCTGCCCCGAGCCGAGCACGCTGCGCGCGGGCAGGCTCATGGTCGGGTTCTCGGCATGATCGCCGGTCAGGGCCAGCAGCTGGCTTTCCTCGTAGCCATAGACCAGCCGCCCGATGTTGGCCCAGTAGAGCGTTCCGGCACACATGGCGCAGGGCTCGCCGGTCGTGACCAGCGTGCAGGTCCAGAGGAACTCGGGCGCATAGGCCTCGGCGGCACGGCGGGCCAGCTCGGTCTCGGCGTGGCGCACGGTGCTGATATTGCCCTGCCGCATCAGGACCGCGCCATCGGGGCCGACCAGCACCGCGCCGAAGGGATGGTGGCCATGCGCGGCGGTGGCCATCGCCACCTCGTTCGCGGCCCGCAGGTTTGAGATCATCTCGTCGCGCGTCATGGTCGGGGCTCCGATTGTCGGGTGGGCAAGGCGACTCGTCACCCCTTCAGCATAGCACTCCGGGGTCCATCCGCCTGCCGCCAAAATGGCCTCGATGCGGGCTTGAAAACGATGTCCTGGATTCACTCCCTCAATAAATCTAGCGAATCCAATGGCATGACCCCCCGTCCTAGCTGGGACACCTGAAATCACCGCCCCCGCTGCGAGGAATGGCTCTGTGCGATGGCGATGAAATCCCGCGCCGCCGCCGAGAGCGGCGAGCCCTTTCGCCAGGCCATCCCGACCTGAACCACCGGCAAGGCCCCCGAGACGTCGCGCTGCTCGATCCGGTCGCCTTCCAGCGACCAGGGCCGATAGACCAGGTCCGGCAGCAGCGTCACCCCGGCCCCCGTCGCCACCAGGCTGCGCACCGCCTCGACCGACCGCGTCCGGAACGCCACCCGCGGCTTGCGCCCCAGCGCCGACAGCAGCGTGGTCGCCGCCCCGCCCATCTCGTCGATATCCAGCATGATCAGCTGTTCGTCGGCGAGGTCATCGACCCGGATGCTGTCCTGCTGCCCCAGCCGGTGCCCCATCGGCAGCCACAGCCGGTAGGGCGAGACGTCGAGGATCTCCACCTGCAGCGCCAGCTTGTCCTGCAGGTTCGAGATCACCATCACCGCCACGTCCAGCTCGCCACCGATCAGCAGGTGCTCCAGGTATTCGCCGTTGTCCTCGATCGCCGAGACCTCGACCTGCGGATTGGCCCGCCGGTAGCGCGCCAGGAGGTCGCTCATCACGTAGCCCGCCATCAGCGAGGTGACGCCCAGGTGCAGCTCGCCCCGGATCTCCTCGTCGCGCTCGGCCATCGCCCGCCGCGCGCCCGAGACCTCGGCCAGGATCGAGGTGGCATGGCGCAGGAACTGGTGCCCCTTGTGGGTCATGTGCAGCCCCCGCGCGTGCCGCTCGAAGAGCCGCAGCCCGAGGTCGTCCTCCAGCCCCTTCACCGCCTCGGTGATGGCCGATTGCGAGATCGCCAGCGCCTGCGCCGCACCGCTGACGGTGCCGTGTTCGCAGACGGCGACGAAATACTGGAGCTGACGGATCGAGAAGGCCATGACGGCGCGAGACTAGATCAGCCGCGCGCCGAGGGGAACGGCCTTGCGGCCGCCGGGGCTCTGCCCCGGACCCCGTGATATTTCCGGCAAAAGGAAAGGCAGGATCTTCGGCTTCCTTTTGCCTTGAAATATCCCCGCCGGAGGCATCGCGCGCAGCGCGATTTCCGGTTCAGCGCGCGTACCAGTCGTCCTCGACGTAGAACGGCCCCGGCTTCTCGCGCAGCTGCTCGTATTTGCAGATCTCCGGCTCCGGTCCCACCGGCACCGGCACCCCGTCGCGGAAGGCCCATTCGCCACGGTCGGTCTTCTCGGCGCGCAGGTAGCTCGAGATCAGGAAGGCGCGGTCGTTGGGTGAGGTGTTGGCCTGGCTCCCATGCACCGTCAGCAGCCCCCAGAGCGCGACATCGCCGGGCTCCAGTTCCAGGTCGACGATATCCGCCGGGTCCAGCCCCACCTTTTTCAGCTCGTCCATCGCCGTCTCGCCCTTCATCAGCGCGCCGCCCTCGTCCGAGAGGCCGAGGTAGCCCGCCTTGTGGCTGCCCGGCACCACCCGCAGGCAGCCGTTCGCCTGCGTTGCCGGGTCGATGGCGAGGCCGGTGTTGATGTAGGAGGCCATCACGTCGCGGTAGGCGTCCATCCTTTCGCGGAAGCGCAGGTCCTGGTGGAAGCGGAAGCCGGTCACCGAGGCGCCGGGCGGCTTCCAGTGGATCTGGTTGGAGACCTGCCGGATGTCGCGTCCGAGCAGAGGTTCGAGCATGGCGAAATAGGCGGGGTCGCGGCGCAGCTCCTCGAACAGGGGCGAGATCCAGGACATCCAATGGGCCTGCAGGACATAGCGCTGCCCCGCAAAGCGTTCGGGCAGGATCTCGAAGAGGACGTTCCTGTCGCGATAGGTGGCATGGTGCTTCAGCCCTTCCTCGTAGATGCGCCGCGTCTCGGCCTGGATCTCCTTCATGCGCTCTTTCGGGAACAGCCCGCGCACCACAGCATAGCCCTTGTCCCAGTAGTCTTCGACGTAGTTCCGGCTTTCCGCCGCCAGATCGAGTGCCATCCGATTTGCCCTTTCATGGCTTGACGATGGAGAGGATGCCGCAGCAGGTTGCATGAGACAAATTCGAAATTTGTGGTGAAAGCGTGAGCCGAATTAATGAATGGCAAGGCCGCCTGCCGCTGCTCGACCTGCGTCACCTGGCGATGATCGATGCGCTGGGCCGCACCGGCGCGCTGACCCAGGCGGCCGAGGCGCTGGGCGTCACGCAATCGGCGCTTTCCCACCGTCTGCGCGAGGCCGAGCGGCGGCTGGGCGTGGCGCTGGCCGAGAAGCGGGGCCGGGGCGTGGTGCTGACGCTGGCGGGCGAGCGGCTGCGGGTCACCGCCCAGCGGCTGCTGCGCGACCTGGCGGCGGTCGAGGCCGAGGTGACCGAGGTCGGGGCAAGCGGCATCCGTCACCGCGTGGTGCTGGGGCAGGCGGCCTATGCCGACGTGCGCTGGCTGCCGGACTTCACCGCCTGGCTGGGGCAGCGGTTGCCCGAGGTGCAGGTCACGCTGCACGCCGGCATGGGCGGCAGCACGGTCGAGGATCTGCTCGAGGGGGCCATCGACCTGCTGCTGACGCCGACCCGCCCGCTGGTGCCGGGGATCGACCTCGCGGCGGTGGGCACCGACGCGCTGGTGGCGCTCGCCGCGCCGGGGCACGCCTGGGCCGCGAAGGACGAGATCGCACCGGGCGACCTGGTGGGCGAAACCTTCCTCTCCTACAGCTTCGAGCGGCATCATGACCTGGAAAACGCGCGCTTCATGCAGCCGGCGCAAACCTTCCCGACGCGGGTGATACGGGTCGGCCATACCGGCGCGGTCTTCGAGATGGTGGCGGCGGGGCAGGGGGTGTCGATCCTCGCCGGCTGGCCCGCGCGCAACCGGGCCGAGCGCGGTGACCTGGTGCTGCGCCCGCTGCGCCCCGAGGGCAGCGCCGCGCCGGGGCTGCCGCTGGTCTGGCACGCCGCGGTGCGGGCGGGCGAGGCAGCGGATGCCGCCCATCGCACGCTTGCGGAACTGGCCGACTGGGCGGGCATCAGCCGGGCGTTCTCGGAGGGCGGAAGGCCATGAGGATCGACGAGCTGGAAGCGCGGGTGCTGGCCCTGCCGGAACGGGATATGCGCCACCTCGTGGCCATCTCCGGGCCTCCGGCTGCCGGCAAGTCGACGCTGGCGGCTGAACTGGTGGCGCGGCTCGGCCCCGGCGCCATCCTCGTGCCGATGGATGGGTTCCACCTCGATAACGCCGTGCTCGCCCCGCGCGGGCTGCTCGACCGCAAGGGCGCGCCCGAGACCTTCGACGCCCTCGGTTTCGTCCATGCGATGCAGCGGCTGGCGACGGAAACGGAGGTCGTCCTGCCCGATTTCGACCGCGCCCAGGATCGCGCCATTGCCGGGCGGATCGTGGTTGGCCCGGCCCATCGGATCGCGGTGGTCGAGGGCAATTACCTTTCCTGCACCCATGCGCCCTGGAACCGGCTGGCGCGGCTCTGGTCGCTCTCGGTCTTCCTCGATTCGCCGGATGCCGAGCTGCGCGCGCGGCTGCTGGCGCGCTGGCAGGCCCAGGGGCTTGACCCCGAAGCGGCGGCGCGGCGGGCCGACGCGAACGACATGGCGAACGTCGCCTTCGTGCGGGCAAGCCGGGATCCCGCGGCCATCCTGCTCTGATTGCCGCGCCCAAGCTTGACAAGCCGGGGCCCGGCTGCGCAGATGCCGGACGCTGGTGCCCGGAGGCGGTTTCTTCGGGTGAAAAGGGAATGCGACAGGGGAGAACAGCCCCAAGCGCAGCCGCCCCCGCGACCGTGACCGGAGAGGTCGCCCGCAGCCACTGGTCCCGACGGGGCCGGGAAGGCAGGGCAGCCGCCAGGGAAACCTGACATCCGCAAGCCGGGAGACCTGCCAGCAGCGACGACGACGTGAACCGGGCGGGGTGTTCCGGGGACGGGTCCCTGACCGGATTCGGCCATTCCCCTGCCTGAATGAAGGAATGGAACCCGTGACCACGACTGCCGCGACCGAACTGCTGGTCTGCACCACCTGCCGGATGGGCCTGCCTGTCATCGAGGGCGAGCCGCGCCCCGGCGCGCGGCTGCTGGCCGAGCTGGAGACGATGGACTGGCCCGAGGGGCTGACGCTGAAGCCGGTCGAATGCCTGTCGAACTGCGATTCCGGCTGCTCGGTCGTGCTGCGCGGCGGCCCGGCGCGCTGGACCTATGTCTATGGCCGGCTCGACCCCGAGAAGGCCGCGCTCGTGCACGAGGGCGCCAGCCGCTATCACGCCACCGCCGACGGGCTGGTGCCCTGGCGCGAGCGCCCCGAACATTTCCGCAAGAACTGCATCGCCCGAATTCCCCCGCTGGAGATCCCCGAATGAAAGACCTCACCAAGCTCCCCGTCACCGTGATCACCGGCTTTCTCGGGTCCGGCAAGACGACGCTGATCCGCCACCTGATGCAGAACCCGAACGGCAAGCGCCTGGCCGTGGTGGTGAACGAGTTCGGCGATGTCGGCGTCGACGGCGAGATCCTGAAATCCTGCGCCATTCCCGAATGCCCGGCCGAGAACATCGTCGAACTGGCCAATGGCTGCATCTGCTGCACCGTGGCCGACGATTTCATCCCGACCATCGAGGCGCTGATGGCGCTTGATCCGCGCCCCGATCACATCCTGATCGAGACCTCGGGACTGGCGCTGCCCAAGCCCTTGCTCAAGGCCTTCGACTGGCCCGATATCCGCTCGAAGATCACCGTCGACGGGGTGATCGCCCTGGCCGATGCCGAGGCGGTGGCGGCCGGTCGCTTTGCGCCGGACGTGGCGCGTGTCGATGCCCAGCGGGCCGCGGATGACAGCCTCGACCACGAGACGCCGCTGTCCGAGGTCTTCGAGGACCAGATCTCCTGCGCCGATATCGTGCTGCTGACCAAGCCCGACCTCGCCGGTCCCGAGGGGCTCGCGAAGGCCCGCGCGGTGATCGCCGCCGAGGCGCCGCGCCCGCTGCCGGTGGTCGAGGTCGCCGAGGGCGCGGTCGACCCGCGGGTGATCCTGGGCCTGGGCGCGGCCGCCGAGGACGACATCGACGCCCGCCCTAGCCACCATGACGGCGCCGACGACCACGACCACGAGGACTTCGAGTCGGTGGTGGTCGAGATCCCCGAGTTGACCGACCCGGAGGAGCTGGCCGCGAAGATATCCACATTGGCCTCGACCCGTAATATACTCCGGGTCAAGGGCTATGCGGCGGTCAGTGGAAAACCCATGCGACTTCTGGTGCAGGCGGTGGGCGCGCGGGTGCGCCACCAGTTCGACCGCCCCTGGGCGCCGGGCGAGGCGCGGCGCGGCCGACTGGTCGTGATCGCCGAGCACGACGACATCGACGAGGCCGCGATCCGCGAGGCGCTGGCGGGATAACCGGATGACTCTTGGCCCCCATCTCGGTGAAGACAGGCCCGCTCTCCTCACTGGGGAGAGCTGAGCCATGCACGTTGTCTTCCGCGAGAGCCACGGGCTGGAGGAAACCGAAACCCCGACCGACCTGGGCCAGAGCCCGGCGGACCTGGTGGTGCTGTCCTTCTCGGACAGCGACCTGGGCGCCTTTGCGGCGGGCTGGCACCGGGGGGCGGGCCGGCTGCCCGCCCTGCGCCTGGCCAACCTGGCGGCGCTGAAACATCCGCTGTCGGTCGATACCTATGTCGAGCAGACGCTGGCGGGGGCCAAGGGCATCCTGATCCGGCTGATCGGCGGTTTGCCCTACTGGGCCTACGGCCTCCAGCAGGTCGAGGCGCTGGCTCGCGCGCGGGGCATCGCCCTGGCGGTGCTGCCGGCGGACGGCCGGGTGGACGAGCGGCTTGACGCGGTCTCGACGCTGCCGGTCTCGACGCTGCGGCGGCTGGCGGCGCTCTGCGACATGGGCGGGGCGGTCTCGGCGCAGGCGGCGCTGGCGCAGCTGGCGCTGGCGGCGGGGCTGTATGCCGGGCCGGTGCGCGGGGCCAAGACATTGCCTCAGGTCGGGGCCTGGACGCCCGAGGGCGGAGTTGTCTGCCCCGCCGTTGCGTTTCCGCCGGGGGTGCGTCCCCGCGCGCTCATCACCTTCTACCGCGCCTATCTCGCCGCCGCCGACACCGCGCCCATCGCGGCGCTGCAGGCGGCGTTGCAGGCGCAGGGCTTTGACGTCGCCGCGCTTTTCGTGCCCTCGCTCAAGGCGCCCGAGGCCGCCGGATGGCTGGCCCGGCAGGTGGCGCGGATGGCCCCCGACGTGATCGTCAACGCCACCGCCTTCTCGGGCATCGGCGCGGGCGGGGCCTCGCCGCTGGACGCCGCCGATGCGCCGGTACTGCAGGTGGCGCTGGCGACCAGCACGCGGGAGGCCTGGGAGGGCGCAGAGCGTGGCCTGTCGCCCGCCGACCTTGCCATGCATGTCGTGCTGCCCGAGGTCGACGGGCGCATCCTTGCCGGCGTCGCCTCGTTCAAGGAGGCCGGTGCGCGCGACCCGGAGCTGGAATTCGCGCGCCATGAACACAGGCCCGCGCCGGACCGGATCGAGGCCATCGCCCGCCGCGCGGCGGCCTGGGCGGCGCTGCGGCGGGGCCGGGCGGGGCGGGCGGCCATGGTGCTCTCGACCTATCCCGGCAAGGACTGGCAGATGGCCCATGCGGTGGGCCTCGACGCGCTGGCCTCGGGCGAGGCGATCCTGTCCGATCTCGACATGCTGGGCTGGAAGACCGAGGCGGGCGAACCGCTGGACAAGGCGCTGGAACAGACCATCGCCTGGCCGCTGGACGACTACCGTGCCGCGCTGTCAGGGCTGCCCGAGCCGTTGCAGGCCGCGCTTGCCGCGCGCTGGGGCGAGTCGGAACAGGAGGCCCCCGACGGCGCCTTCCGCTTTGCCGCCATATGGCGCGGCGACGTGCTGGTGGCGCTGCAGCCCGAGCGGGGCGACGCTGGCCTGCGCGACGATGAATACCACGACCTCGCCCGCGTGCCGCGCCATGCCTATGTCGCCTTCTACCTCTGGCTGCGGGCGCAGGGTCTCGACGCGCTGATCCATGTCGGCGCGCATGGCACGCTGGAATGGCTGCCGGGCAAGGCGGTGGCGCTTTCGGACGCCTGCTGGCCCGAGGCGCTGATCGGCGCGGTGCCGGTAATCTATCCCTTCATCGTCAACGACCCCGGCGAGGCGGCGCAGGCCAAGCGGCGGATCGGGGCGGTGACGCTGGGCCACCTGCCGCCGCCGCTAAGGGACAGCGGCACGCCCGAACGGTTCGTGCGGCTTGAGGCGCTGCTTGACGAATTCTCGAACGCCGACGGCCTCGACCCGCGGCGCCGCGACCGGCTGCAGGGCGAGATCCGCGACGAGGCCCGCGCGCTGGGAGTCGAAGATGACCTCGGGCTGCACGCCGCCGCCAGCGCCGCCGAGGCGATCACCCGGATCGACCGTTTCGTCTGCGACATCAAGGAGACCCAGTTCGGCGAGGGGTTGCACATCTGGGGCACCGGCGCGGGAGAACGCGAGGGGTTGGCTGCCGCGCTGCGCGGGCGGCGGGTGGCGGCGGGGCCGTCGGGTTCGCCCTGGCGCGGGCGCGGCGACGTGCTGCCGACGGGGCGCAACCTGTTCACCACCGATCCGCGAAGCGTGCCGACGCGGGCGGCCCATGCCCAGGGCGTCAAGCTGGCCGAGGAACTGGTGCGCCGCCACCTGCAGGAGCAGGGCGACTATCCCAGGGGGCTGGTCGTCGACCTCTGGGGGTCGGCCACCATGCGCACGGCGGGCGAGGATTTCGCCATGGCACTGCACCTGCTGGGGGCGAAGCCGATGTGGGATGCGGGCAGCGAGCGGGTGTCGGGCGTCGAGATCCTGCCGATCACCCTGCTGGAACGCCCTCGGATCGACGTCACCCTGCGCGTCTCGGGGCTGTTCCGCGATGTCTTCCCCGCGCTCTCGGCGTTGTTCGGGCAGGCGGTGCGCGCGCTGGCCGAGCGCGACGAGGCGCCCGACTGGAACCCCTATGCCGGGCAGGCGGCGGTGGCGCGGGTCTTCGGCCCGGCGCCGGGCAGCTATGGCCTCGGCATGGGCCATGCTGCCGAGACCTTCACCGACGAGGCGCGCGGCGAAGCCGGGCGCGCCTGGCTTGACGCCAGCGCCTGGGCGATCGACGGCACCGAGGCCGCGCGCGACCGCGACGGCATCGCCGCGCGGGTCGCGGCCTCGGACGTCTTCGTGCATGCCCAGGACCTGCCCGAGACCGACCTGTTGCTGGCTGCCGACTATGCCGCGCACGAGGGCGGTTTCGCCGCCGCTAAGGCGGTGACGGGCGGGGCCAAGGCCGCGCTCTACCACCTCGACAACACCCGTCCCGGCGCGCCGCGCGCCCGCCCGCTTGACGAGGAGATCGCCCGCGTGGTGCGCGCCCGCGCCGCCCATCCCGGCTGGATCGGCGGCATGATGCGCCATGGCTTCCGCGGCGCGGCCGAGATCGCGGCGACGCTCGATCACATGGCGGGGTTCGCCAATCTCGCCCAGGCGGTGCAGCCGCATCTGTTCGATCTCTACTATGACGCGACACTGGGTGATGTGCAGGTCGCGGCCTTCCTGCAGCAAGCCAATCCCGGCGCCCATGACGCCATGCGCGCGCAGTTCGCCGCGCTGGCCGCCGCCGGGCTCTGGCAGACGCGGCGCAACTCGATCCGCGCGCAGATGGAGGCGGGGGCATGAGCGAGATCAAGGGCTGGTGCCCCGGCGCCTGGACGCCGATGCGCTCGGGCGACGGGCTGATCCTGCGGGTGCGTCCGCCGATGGGGCATATCACCCGCGACCAGGCGCTGGGCCTCTGCAGCGCCGCGCGCGGGCTGGCCAATGGGATCATCGACCTGACCAACCGCGCCAACCTGCAGCTGCGCGGCGTCCGGGGCGAGGGCTATCAGCCGCTGCTCGACCAGCTGCTGGACCTGCGCCTGATCGATCCCGACCCGGCGACCGAGAAACGGCGCAACATCATGATGACGCCCTTCTGCGAGCGGGGCGACCTCAGCTGGCAGCTGGCCGAGGAACTGGTCGCCCGGCTTGACGCGCTGCCGCCGCTGCCGGCCAAGTTCGGCTTTGCCATTGACTGCGGCGACGCTCCGGTGCTGACGGGCGATCCCGCCGACATCCGTTTCGAGCGGGCCAGCGACGGCGGCCTGCTGATCCGTGCCGACGGGGCCGACTGGGGCCGGCTGGTCGCGCCCGAAGAGGCGGTGGATGCGGCGATCATGCTGGCCTACTGGTTCGCCCAGCACCAGACGCCCGAAGCGCGGCGGATGCGGGCGCTGGCCGACCGCCTGCCGGATGTCTGGCAGCAGGAGATGCCCGCCCTTGTCGCCCGCCGCCCCGAACCGGGACGGCGCGCCGAGGGCTTCCTGCTTGGCGTCGCCTTCGGCAGCATGACCGAGACCGCGCTGCGCGGCCTGCTCGACCAGACCGGCGCGCAGGAGGTCATTCTCACCCCCTGGCGGATGATCCTGCTGCCCGGCGTGACCGAGGCCCGCCGCCCCGGTTTCGTGACCGAGCCCGGCAGCCGGTTGCTGGCCGCCCATGCCTGCGCCGGTGCGCCGGCCTGCGCCTCGGCCACGGTCGAGACCCGCGCGCTGGCGCTGAAACTCGCTGCCCAGACAGAGGGCAGCCTGCATGTTTCGGGCTGCGCCAAGGGCTGTGCCTTCCCGCGCAAGGCGGATGTAACGCTGGTCGGGCGCGAGGGCGCCTTCGACCTTGTCCGCCACGGCGCTTCGTGGGATGAGCCGGCCCGGCGCGGACTGGCGCATGACGAACTGATGAACGGACGGGAGACGCTGTGATGCCCTATGAATACCAGACCGATGGCGCCGCGATCTATGCCCAGTCCTTCGCGACGATCCGGGCCGAGGCGGCGTTGGACCGCTTCGACAAGGACGCCGAACAGGTGGCGGTGCGGATGATCCATGCCGCCGGCATGGTCGACCTGGCGCCCTTCATCGAATTCTCGCCCGGCTTCACCGCCGCCGCGCGTGGCGCGCTGGAGGCCGGAGCGCCGATCCTCTGTGACGCGCGCATGGTCAGCGAGGGCGTGACCCGCGCCCGCCTGCCGGCCGACAACGCGGTGATCTGCACGCTGCACGATCCCGGCGTGGTCGAGCTGGCCCGCGAGATGGGCAATACCCGCTCTGCCGCCGCGCTGGAACTGTGGCGGCCGCACCTGGAGGGCGCGGTGATCGCCATCGGCAACGCGCCGACTGCACTGTTCCACCTGCTCAACATGCTGGAAGACCCGGCCTGTCCGCGCCCCGCCGCCATCATCGGCTGCCCGGTCGGCTTTGTCGGCGCGGTCGAGAGCAAGGATGCGCTCTGGGACGCGCAGCCGGTGCCTTCGGTGATCGTCAGGGGCCGCCTCGGCGGCAGCGCGATCACCGTGGCGGCGATCAACGCGCTGGCGAGCCGCAAGGAATGAGCATGGGAACGATATACGGGCTGGGTCTCGGCCCCGGCGCGGCCGACCTGATGTCGGTCCGGGCCGACCGACTGCTGCGCAACGCGCGCCACGTCGCCTTCTTCCGCAAGAAGGGCAAGGGCGGGCAGGCGCGGCGGATCGTCGACGGCATGATCCCCGAGGGCGCGGTCGAATTCCCGATGGAATACCCGGTGACGACCGAGATCCCGCTGGATGACCCGCGTTACAACGAAATCCTGTCGTCCTTCTATGCCGACTGCTGCGCCCACCTGCGCGCGCTGGCCGAGGGCGGCGAGGACGTGGTGGTGCTCTGCGAGGGCGACCCGTTCTTCTATGGCTCGTTCATGCACATCTACGCGCGCCTCAAGGACGTGGTGCCCGTCGAGGTGGTGCCCGCGATCACCGGCATGTCGGCGGCCTGGACCGCCACCGGCCAGCCGATCACCTGGGGCGACGACGTGCTGACGGTTCTGATGGGCACGCTGTCCGAGGAGGACCTGCTGCGCCACATGCAGGCCGCCGATGCGCTGGTTGTGATGAAGCTGGGCCGCAACCTGCCCAAGGTGCGCCGTGCGCTGGATGCCGCCGGGCTGACGGCGCGCGCCTGGCTGGTGGAATATGCCGCCATGCCGGGCCAGTCGGTGACGCTGCTGGCCGAGGCCGATTGCGAAAAGGCGCCCTATTTCTCCATCGTCATCGTGCACGGGCAGGGCCGGCGGCCATGAGCGGGCGGCTGGTCATCGCCGGTCTCGGGCCGGGGGCAGAGGGTCTTGTGACGCCGCAGGTCGCCGCCGCGCTGGCCGGGGCGAGCGACGTCGTCGGCTATATCCCCTATGTTGCCCGCGTCGCCCCGCGCCCGGGGCTGACCCTGCACGCCACGGACAACCGCGTCGAACTCGACCGTGCCGCCCATGCGCTGGAGATGGCGGCGGCGGGTCGGCAGGTTGTGGTGGTCTCCTCGGGCGATCCAGGCGTATTTGCCATGGCCTCGGCGGTGTTCGAGGCGCTAGAGACCGGCCCGGCCGAATGGCAGGCGCTGCAGATCGAGGTGCTGCCCGGCATCACCGCCATGCTCGCCGCCGCGGCCCGCGCCGGGGCGCCGCTGGGGCATGATTTCTGTGCCATCAACCTGTCGGACAACCTCAAGCCCTGGGCGCTGATCGAGAAACGCCTGCGCCTCGCCGCCGAGGCCGATCTGGCGATGGCCTTCTACAACCCGCGCTCCGCCTCGCGCCCCGAGGGGTTCGCCCGCGCGCTGGACGTGCTGCGCGAGGCTTGCGGCGATGCCCGCCCGGTGATCTTCGCCCGCGCCGTCTCGACCCCCGAAGAGCAGATCCTCACGGTGCCGCTGACCGAGGCCCGCCCCGAGATGGCCGACATGCGCACCGTGGTGATCCTGGGCAACTCGGCCACGCGCATCCTGCGCCGGCCCGGCGGCGATATCGTCTATACGCCGCGCTCGGTGCCGGCATGAACCCAGTCGAGCGCCGCCTTTACCGTGTGGACCTCGTGCCGCTTCGGCAGCGCGGGGCGGTCGATCATCACCACCGGCAGGTCCAGCGCCCGCGCCGCGTCGAGCTTGGCGCGCGCGCCGTTGCCCCCGGCGTTCTTCGAGACCACGACCGAGATGCGGTGCCGCTCCATCAGCGCGATATCGCCCTCGACCGTGAAGGGCCCGCGCGAGACCTCGACGGCGCAGTCGGGCAGGGGCAGCGTAGCCTTGGGCGCATCGACCAGGCGCAGCAGGTAGAAATGCCAGGGCGCGGCGGCGAAGACGTCCAGGTGCATCCGGCCGATCGCCAGCATCACGCGCTGCGCCCGCTCGCCCAGGGCCTCGACGGCGGCGGGAATGTCCGGGACATGGATCCAGCGGTCGCCGGGCTGGGCCTGCCACGCGGGTCGGGTAAGGGCGGCCAGCGGCACGCCGGCCTCCTCGCAGGCGTTGATCGCATTGGCGCTCATCTGGGCGGCGAAGGGATGGGTCGCGTCGATCACATGGGTGATGCGGTTCTCGGTGATCCAGTCCGCCAGCCCGCGCGCCCCGCCAAAGCCGCCGACCCGCACCGGCAGCGGCTGGCCCTGCGGCGCCTCGGTGCGGCCGGCATAGGAGAAGGTGGCGGGAATATCGTTCTCGGCCAGGGTCTTGGCCAGCGCGGTCGCCTCGGTGGTGCCGCCAAGCACAAGCAGGTTCAGGGTCATGTCTGAGGCTCCGTGGCTCACCATCATCGGTCTGGGCGAAGATGGCCCGGATGGGCTGACGGGTGCAAGCCGGGCGGCGCTGGAGGTGGCGGAAATCGTCATCGGCCCGCCCCGTCACCTCGCCCTGCTGGGGCCGCTGCAGGCCGAGACCATCGCCTGGCCGGTGCCCTTTGCCGAGGGCATCCCGCTGCTGATGGCCCATCGCGGTCGGCAGGTGGTGGCGCTGGCCTCGGGCGATCCCTTCTGGTTCGGTGCCGGTTCTGTGCTGGTGCGCGATCTCGCCCCCGGCGAATGGCGCGCCTTTCCCGGTGTCTCGACCTTCGCGCTGGCCGCCGCGCGGCTGGGCTGGCCGCTCGAGGCGACGCCCTGTCTTGGCCTGCACGCCGCGCCGCTGGACCGGCTGCGGCCCGTCGTGGCGCCGGGCGTCCGCGCGCTGGTGTTGCTGCGCGACGGTGCTGCGGTGGCGGCGCTGGCCGAATGGCTGGCCCGGCAGGGCTTTGGCGACAGCCGCCTGCATGTGCTCGAGGCGCTGGGCGGCCCACGCGAGCGGGTGCGCACCGCCACTGCCCAGGGCTTCGCGCTGGCCGACATCGCCCACCCGGTCTGCGCCGGAGTGGACGTCGTGGGGCAGGGGCGGGTGCTGGCGCTGGCCACGGGCCGTACCGACGACTGGTTCGACCATGACGGCCAGATCACCAAGCGCCCGGTGCGGGCGCTGACGCTTTCGGCGCTGGCGCCGTGCCGGGGCGAACACCTTTGGGATATCGGCGCGGGCTCGGGTTCGGTCGCAATCGAATGGCTGCTGGCTGGGCCTGACCTTACCGCCACCGCCATCGAGGCCGACCCCGCGCGCGCCGCTCGCCTGATGGGCAACGCCGCGCGCTTCGGCGTCGACCACCGCTTGCGGCTTGTCGAAGACCGCGCGCCCGAGGCGCTGGCGGGGCTGGCCCCGCCCGAGGCGGTGTTCATCGGCGGCGGCCTCTCGGCGGGGCTGCTTGACACGCTCTGGGCCGCGATGCCGCCGGGCGCGCGGCTGGTCGCCAATGCGGTGACATTGGAATCCGAGGCGCTGCTGGCGCAATGGCAGGCCGATAAGGGCGGCGACCTGCTGCGCATCGAACTGGCCGAGGCCGCGCCGCTGGGGCGCAGGCGCGGCTGGAGATCGGCCTATCCGATCATGCAGTGGAGTGTCCTGCGATGATCGTCGCCGGGTTCGGCTTTCGCGCCGGCGCCACCCCCGCCAGCCTGCACGCGGCGCTTGCCGCCACGCGCGCGCGCCCCGATGCGCTGGCCGCTCCGACAGACAAATGCGCCACGCCGGCCTTCCGCGCCTTTGCCGGCGCACTGGGCCTGCCGGTGCACGAAATCCCCGAGGCGGCGATCCGCGCCGCCCAAACCCTTACCCACTCGCCCCGCGTGCAGGCCGAACGCGGCACCGGCAGCGTGGCCGAGGCCGCCGCCCTGTCCGCCGTTGGAAAGGGGGCGCGGCTGACCTGTCCAAGGATGGTCAGCCCCGACCGTATGGCGACCTGCGCGATTGCAGAAGGAATACCCAGATGACCGTGCATTTCATCGGCGCCGGACCGGGCGCGCCCGACTTGCTGACCCTGCGGGGGCGCGACCTGATCGCCGCCTGCCCGGTCTGCCTCTACGCCGGCTCGCTGGTCCCGGAAGAGATCCTCGCCCATTGCCCGCCTGGCGCGAGGATCGTCAACACTGCGCCGCTCGACCTTGACGCGATCATCGCAGAATGCCGCGCCGCGCATGAGGCGGGGCAGGACGTCGCCCGGCTGCATTCCGGCGACCTCTCGGTCTGGTCGGCCATGGGCGAGCAGATCCGCCGCCTGCGCGCCGAGGGCATCCCGGTTTCCGTCACCCCCGGCGTGCCGAGCTTTGCCGCCGCCGCCGCCGCGCTGGGCGCGGAACTGACGCTGCCGGGCCTGGTGCAGTCGGTGGTGCTGACCCGCACGCCGGGCCGTGCCTCGGCCATGCCCGAAGCCGAGAGCCTGGCGAATTTCGCCGCCACCGGGGCGACGCTGGCCATTCACCTCTCGATCCACACGCTCGACAGCGTCGTCGAGGCGCTGTCGCCCTTCTATGGTGCCGATTGCCCGGTGGCGGTGGTCTATCGCGCCAGCTGGCCCGACCAGCGCATCCTGTGCGGCACGCTGGCCGATATCGCGGCGCAGATGACGCCCGAGATCGACCGCACCGCGCTGATCCTTGTCGGCCGCGCGCTGGGCAATGCCGACTTCGGCGAAAGCTGCCTGTATTCAACCGACTACGACCGCCGCTATCGCCCGCAATCGGCGCGGGGGCAGGCATGAGCACGCCCGGCCTGCTGGTCGCCGCCCCGAGTTCCGGGACCGGCAAGACCACGGTGATGCTGGGCCTCTTGCGCGCCTTCGCCGAGGACGGGCTGACGGTGCAGCCGTTCAAGAGCGGGCCGGATTACATCGACCCGGCCTTCCACCTCGCGGCGGCGCGGCGGGCCTCGTTCAACCTCGACAGCTGGGCGATGGGGGCGGGGCTGCTCGACACCATCGCGGCGCGGGCCGACGGGGCGGACCTGGTGATTGCCGAAGGCTCGATGGGTCTCTTCGACGGCGTCGCCTTTCCCGGCGCAACCGGCCACGGGTCCAGCGCCGAGACGGCGGCGCGCATGGGGTGGCCGGTGGTGCTGGTGCTGGACGTCTCGGGGCAGGCGCAATCGGCGGCGGCCACGGCGCTGGGCTTTGCCCGCTACCGCGACGACCTGATCATCGCCGGGGTGATCCTGAACCGCGTCGCCAGCCCGCGCCACGAACGGCTGACCCGGCTGGGGATGGAGCGGGTGGGCCTCAAGGTGCTCGGCTCGCTGCCGCGCCGGGGCGACCTGGTGCTGCCCGAGCGGCACCTCGGCCTGATCCAGGCGGTGGAACACCCCGACCTCGAGGCCGCCATCGCCGGCTATGCCAGCTTCCTGCGCGAGAACGTCGACCTCGCCGCGATCCGCGCGGCGGCCGCTGCCCATCCGCAGGGCACGGGCGGGAGACTGCCGCAGCCCCCGGCGCAGCTTATCGCGTTGGCGCAGGACGCGGCGTTTTCCTTCACCTATCCGCATATCCTCGAAGGCTGGCGCGCCGCCGGGGCCGAGATCCTGCCGTTTTCGCCGCTGGCCGACGAGGCCCCCGCGCCGGACGCAGACCTGGTCTGGCTGCCGGGCGGCTACCCGGAACTGCATGCCGGCGTGCTCGCCAATGCCGACCGTTTCCGCGCCGGGCTGCGCGCGCATGCCGAAACCCGCCCGGTGCACGGCGAATGCGGCGGCTACATGGCGCTGGGCGAGGCTCTGATCGACAAGCAGGGCGCCCGTCACCGAATGGCCGGGCTGCTGGGCCTGGTGACCAGCTACGAGAAGCGCAAGCTGCACCTCGGCTATCGCCTCGCCCGGCTCAACGCGCCGATGCCGGGCTTTGCCGCCGGGGCGGGGCTGCGCGGGCACGAGTTCCACTATTCGACCATCCTGGAAGAACCCGACGCCCCGCTGGCCGAGGTGCGCGACGCCGAGGGCGCAACCGTGCCCGAGACCGGCTCGCGCCGGGGCCATGTGACCGGCACTTTCTTCCACCTGATCGCGGAGACCGCATGACCGGATTCGTGAGCTTTGTCGGCTCGGGGCCGGGCGACCCGGAGCTTCTGACCCTGAAGGCGGTGGACCGGCTGAAACGGGCCGACGCCGTGCTGTTCGACGACCTGTCCTCGGGGCCGATCCTGGCCCATGCCCGCCGCGATGCCGACCTGGTGGGCGTCGGCAAGCGGGCGGGGCGGCCCTCGCCCAAGCAGGACCACGTGAGCCAGCTTCTGGTCGACTACGCCC
Source organism: Seohaeicola zhoushanensis (assembly GCF_014656415.1). Lineage (GTDB taxonomy): Bacteria > Pseudomonadota > Alphaproteobacteria > Rhodobacterales > Rhodobacteraceae > Seohaeicola_A > Seohaeicola_A zhoushanensis. Next base: position 609,108 of record NZ_BNCJ01000002.1, read on the forward strand.
AGGACGGCGCGCGGGTGGTGCGGCTGAAAAGCGGCGACGGCGGGCTTTTCGGGCGGCTGGAAGAGGAGTTGGTGGCCCTGCGCGCGGTCGGCATCCCCTACGAGATCGTGCCGGGCGTGCCTTCGGCCTGCGCGGCGGCGGCGGCGGCGGGCATTCCGCTGACCCGGCGGCTGACCGCGCGGCGGGTGCAATTCGTCACCGGCCACGATGTCACCGGGCAACTGCCCGAGGGGTTGAACCTCGCCGCGCTGGCCGACGCCGAGGCGACGACGGTGGTCTTCATGGGCAAGCGCACCTTCCCGGCGCTGGTCGAGATGCTGGTGGCCCATGGGCTGCCCGAAACGACCCCTGCGCTGCTGGCCGAAGCGGTGAGCACGCCCGAGCAGGCGATCAGCCGCACCACCCTGGCCGAACTGGCCGAGCGGCTGAAGGGCGCGCTTACCAATACGCCGGCGCTGATCCTCTACGGCCCGCTGGCCGAGGAGGGCTGATGCGCGAGCTGCTTCTGATCGGCATCGGCACCGGCAACCCCGAGCATGTCACGCTTGCCGGGGTCCGGGCGATGCGCACCGCCGACCTGATCCTGATTCCGCGCAAAGGGCCGGACAAGGCCGATCTTGCCGACCTGCGGCACCAGATCTGCGCCTCGGCGCTCGAAGGTGCTGCAACCCGGATCGTCGAGTTCGACCTCCCGGTGCGCGATGCCTCGGGCGACTATCGCACCGGCGTCGACGCCTGGCACGACGCCATTGCCGCCGCCTGGGGTGCGGCGATCGAACAGCACCCGGAGGCGCGAACCGTCGCGCTGCTGATCTGGGGCGATCCCTCGCTCTACGACAGCTCGTTGCGCATCGCCGCGCGCATTCCCGAGCTGCGGGTGAAGGTCATCCCCGGCATCACCGCGCTGCAGGCGCTGACCGCCGCCCATGCCATCGCCGTGAACGAGATCGGCGCGCCCTTCATCGTCACCACCGGGCGGCAGCTTCGCGGCCAGGGCTGGCCGGCTGGGGTGGATACCGTGGCGGTGATGCTCGACGGCTCCTGTTCCTTCCAGGCGCTCGACCCCGAGGGAATCGACATCTGGTGGGGCGCCTATCTCGGCATGGCCGAAGAGATGCTGATTTCCGGTCCATTGGCCGAGAGGTCGGCGCAGATCCTGTCCGAGCGCACAGAGGCGCGCGCGAACCATGGCTGGATAATGGACATTTACCTGCTGCGCCGCCGCCGCTGACGTATTGTCTCTTGCCAGAGGCTGACGGTGCGGGATACACCAAAAGGGCCTGGTGTCCGGCGGATGGTCCGTCGGGCAATTGGGAATTCGGTGCGGAGGGCCCCTCGGGGCCGCCAATGCCGAAGCCGCCCCCGCGACTGTAAGCGGCGAGCGTCTGTCGAATAACCACTCGCCCTGGGCGGGGAAGGCCGACAGCACGCAGCGACCCGCGAGCCAGGAGACCGACCAGGCCGAAACGGACTAGAACACTGTCGGGTGTGACAGGAAGGAGATAGACATGAACGCAATTGCAAGAACCGCGGCCTCTGCGCGCGCCGGTCTGGTGCAGGCCCTTATGGTCGCCGCTCTGGGCCTTGGTGTGGTGATGGTCGCAGGTCACCTGCAGGCATCGGCCCTGCACGACGCGGCACACGACGTGCGCCACGCGACCGGTTTCCCCTGCCACTAATATGGCTTCCAGACTGCTGACCAGCGCGTTGTTCGCTGGATTCTGCACAGGGCTGATCGCGGCCCTGCTGCAGTTCGTTTTCGTACAGCCGGTGCTTTTGCACGCCGAGCTCTACGAGTCGGGTCAACTTGTGCATTTCGGGGCCGAGCCAGTCTCGGCGCACCCCGATCTGGGCGGCATCGACGTGATGCGCGACGCCCTCTCGGTGCTCTTCTCGGCGCTGGTCTATACCGGCTATGCGCTGGTGCTGGTGGCACTGATGTCGCTGGCCGAGGCATCGGGGGCCAAGATCACGGCCCGGACGGGCCTGATCTGGGGTATTGCCGGCTTTGTCGCCGTGCATTTCGCGCCGGCGATCTCGCTGCCGCCGGAAGTGCCGGGCGTGGCGGCGGCCGATGTCGTCGCGCGCCAGGTCTGGTGGTTCGCCACCGTGGCGGCGACCGGCGTGGCGCTGGCGCTGATCGCCTTCGCGCGCAGCTGGGCGGCCTGGGCCGTGGCGGTGGTGCTGCTGCTGGCGCCGCACCTGATCGGCGCGCCGCATCCCGACAGTTTCGCGGGCACCGTTCCGCCGGAACTGGCCGCGATGTTCGCCTCGCGGGCGCTGGGTGTCGGGCTCGCCGCCTGGGTGGTGCTGGGATGCCTTGCCGGGCACTTCTGGCAGCGCGAGGGCCTTCGCCAGAACGCGGCGGCCTAGGCCATGCTCGACCGCGGATTGGCGCTCTTCGGGATCGGACTCGTCTTTGGTGGCGGGTTCGGTTTCCTCACCGCCGCCGGCATGGGCGTCACGCTGGACGGGCACGACCATGCCACCGGCCATGGCCATGCCGAGGCACCTGCGCATGACCATGCACATGCCGATCCGGTCGAGATCGCGCCCGGCGGCACCGTGCCGGGCGTGACCCTCGCCGCCCTGCCGGATTCGGCAGGCGGCTGGAACGTGCATGTTGCCGTCAGCGATTTTACCTTCTCCCCCGAAAACGCGGGGCAGGGCGATGTCGCGGGCGAGGGGCATGTGCACCTCTACCTCGACGGCGAGAAGGTCGCCCGGGTCTATGGCCCATGGGTGCATCTCGGCGCAGGGCAACCCGGGCAGGTGCTGAGTGCGGCGCTTTACTCCAACGACCACCGCCCGCTGACCAGCGGCGGCGTGCCCATCGAGGCCTCAGTCACACTTGGTCAGTGACGGCACCCGCGCCCTGAGGTGAAAGCGTATCTCTCCGGCGGGTCGTGCGTCTTCGATCCAGCCGGCGGGAGTGTCGAGATACAGACGGCAGAAGGCGGCGATGTCGCCTTCGGGCCAGTCCGGCGGCAGGTCGGAAAACACGTAGGACGCCCGCCCCTCTGCCTGAACCGCGATGCTGATCGGTGTCTCGCAGCCGCCGAAGCAGGCGAACTCCCCAACCTGAGCCATGATCCCCGCCGCCGCCAGTGCCACCTGGACGCGCGCGGCCTCTTCCAAGGCGCTGCCGCATTCGCGCCGGCAGGTGGAGCAGACGAGCAGGCGCAGTTCTGGGGTATTGGTCATCGCGGTCTTCCTGAAGATCGGGCGCATCTGGCCTGTTCCGACCGCGTGTTGCAACGCTTATCCGGGCGAAAGGGGTAATAGTGTCGTGACTTCGTGAAGAATTTGGGCGAATACTCGCGGTCAAACAAACGACAAGGGGAGTTCTCATGAAACAGCTTGCACTCGGGCTGGCACTGGCCGCCATGGCAACCGGAACGACCGCTGCCGAGATGGGCGCCGTCGACCAGCCGATCAAACTGGCGATCAACGAATGGACTGGCCAGCACGTCACCACCCATGTCGCCGGCGAGATGCTGAAGGCGGCGGGCTACAAGGTGGAATATGTCACCGCCGGCATGATGAACCAGTTCCAGGCGCTCGCCGACGGCGATCTCGACGCCACGCTCGAGATCTGGTCGTCGAACGTCTCGGATGAATACGCCAAGAAGATCGGCGAGGGCACTGTGGTCGAGATCGGCGACCTCGGCCTCGATGCCAAGGAAGGCATCGCCTATCCCGCCCATGTGGCCGAGCTTTGCCCCGGCCTGCCGGCCTGGGAGGCGCTCAAGGCCTGCGCCGGCGCCTTCGCCACCGCCGAGACCCTGCCGATGGGCCGGCTCGTCGACTATCCCGCGGACTGGGGCACGCCGGGTGCCGACCGGATGACCGGCCTCGCGCTGCCCTTCAAGGCGGTGCCCGCCGGTTCGGAAGGCGCGCTCATCACCGAACTGCGCGCCGCGACCGAGAAGAAGTCGCCGCTGCTCATCACCTTCTGGCAGCCGCATTGGGCGATGTCGGCCTATGACGTGAAGTTTGTCGACCTGCCCGAGGGCAACGAGGCCTGCTTCACCGATCCGGCCTGGGGCCCGAACCCCAACGCCGTGAACGACTGCGACTTCGCCCCCTCGCGCATTTTCAAGGCGGCCTGGTCGGGCTTTGCCGAGAAGTGGCCGGCGGCCTACGAGATCCTGACTGCCTACCAGCTTTCGGTTGAGGACCAGCAGCCGATGATGGGCGCGATCGACGTCGATGGTGGCAAGGTCGAGGACGTGGTCGCCAAGTGGATGAGCGCCAACGAGGGCAAGTGGCGCCCTGTGGTCGAAGCCGCCACCAAGTGAGCGACGCCGCGACACCGGCCATCTCCTGCCGCCACCTGTGGCAGGTTTTCGGTCCTAACGCCAAGGCCGAGCTCGTCTCGGCCCTGGCCGCCCATGGCCGCGACGGTAACGCCGCCGCTGCCGAGCTACGCGCCAAGGGGCTGATCCCTGCGGTTCAGGATGTCAGCTTCGACGTCCGCCCCGGCGAGCTCTTCGTCATCATGGGTCTCTCCGGCTCGGGCAAGTCGACGCTGGTGCGCTGCCTGTCGCGCCTGCTCGACGTGACTGCCGGTGACGTGCGCATCCAGGGCGAGGATATCGCCACCGCCAGCAAGGCCCGCCTGATCGAGCTGCGCCGCAAGAAGCTCGGCATGGTGTTCCAGCACTTCGGCCTGTTCCCCCATATGAGCGTGCTCGACAACGTGGCCTATCCCCTGCGGGTCCAGGGCATCGGGCGGGCGCAGCGCCAGGCCAAGGCGCGCGAGGTGATCGAGCTGGTCGGCCTCGGCGGGCGCGAATCCGCGTTCCCGCGCAACCTCTCCGGCGGCCAGCGCCAACGCGTCGGCATCGCCCGCTCGCTGGTCGGCGATTGCGAGGTCTGGTTCCTCGACGAACCCTTCTCGGCGCTCGACCCGTTGATCCGCCGCCAGTTGCAGGACGAGTTTCTGCAGATCCGCGCCAAGCTGAACACCACCATCGTCTTCATAACCCATGACATTGCCGAGGCGCTCAAGCTCGCCGACCGCATCGCCATCATGCGCGACGGCAAGGTGATTCAGATCGGCACGCCCTCGCAGATCGTGCTGAACCCGGTTGACGATTATGTCCGCGAGTTCGCCCGTGACGTCGCCAAGGGGCGGCACGCGCGGGTCGATTCGGTGATGAAACCCGCCCATGGCACGCTGGCCGAGGGGCCCTCGCTGCGCGAAGGCATGACGCTCGACGCCGCGCTCGCCGCCTGCGTCGCGGCGCAGGCCCCGGTGGCGGTGCGCGACGGCGCCGGTGCGGTGGTCGGCCAGATCGACCCGGCCGACCTGGTCAGCGCCCTGCACGTGGAGGAAACGTGAGCGCGCTGAGCGAGGCGCCTCCCGCCGCCCGGCCGCAGCTCGGCCCCGGCACCTGGGCGGCGCTTGTCACCCTGCTGGCCGGGGCGCTCTGCCTGATCTTCGCGCCCAGGCTGCCCTGGCTCACCGCCTGGCCGGCCGACTGGGTGTTGCTCGACACCAAGAGCCTCAGCGCCTGGCTCGAAGCCGCGCTGCGCTTCATCCGTCCCGCCGCCCGGCTGGTCTCGGCGCTGCTCGCCTATCCGATGGGCTGGGCCAACGCGCTGTTCCTCGCCACGCCCTGGCCGCTGTTCATCGGCATCGTCACCGCCATCGGCTGGCTGATCGGCGGCGCGGCCATGGCCAGCCTCGGCTTCCTCGGCCTCGTCTTCGTGCTGATCTCGGGCTATTGGGCCGAGGGAATGAGCACCCTGGCGCTGGTTGCCGTTTCCGTGCCCGTGGCACTGCTGGCGGGGCTGGCCATCGGCCTGCTCGCCAACGAGGTGCCGCGTGTGAAGGGCGCGGTGCAGGTGCTGCTCGACGTGATGCAGACGGTGCCGACCTTTGCCTATCTCACGCCGCTGGTGCTGCTTTTCGGCTTTGGCCCGGTGGTCGGGCTGATCGCCAGCGCGATCTATGCTGCGCCGCCGATGGCGCGCAACGTGATCCTCGGCTTCGAACGGGTCGAGACCGAGATCAAGGAAGCCGCCATCATGAGCGGCGCGACCCGGTTCCAGCAGCTCTTCCAGGTCGAGATCCCGGCCGCCGGGCGGCAGATCATGGTCGGCTTCAACCAATGCCTGATGGCGGCGCTTTCGATGGTGATCATCGCGGCGGTGATCGGCGGCTTCAACGACATCGGCTGGGAAGTGCTGCTGACCATGCGCAAGGCGCTGTTCGGGCAGAGCCTGCTGGCCGGGCTGGTGATCGTCGCCTTTGCCGTGGTGATCGACCGGATGAGCGGCGCGCTTGCCTTCGAGCGCGCCCGCCACGACCGCCGCGTCGCGCTGGCGATCCTCGGCGTGGCGCTGCTGGCGACGCTGCTGGTCTGGTGGCGTCACCCCGACCCCGAGGCCTTCCGCCTGCTGACGCCACTGGCCGAGGCGGTGGACAAGGGCCTGGGCGCCTTCACCGCCAGCCAGGGCGCGACGCTCGACGCGCTCAAGAACAACGCGATGTTCTATGGCCTGCTGCCGCTGCGCATCGGGCTTGACGATTCCGTGCTGCCCTTCACCTGGGGCTTCCAGTGGACCGCCTGGATGAGCGGGGCCTGGTTCGCCGTGGCGGCGCTCGCCGGGCTGGCGCTGGCGCTGTCGGGGCGGGTCACCGCCGGGATTGCGCTGACCATCGGCCTTGGCATCATCGAGACCGGCATCGCGCAACTGCCCTGGCCCTTCGTGCTGATCGGGGCGGGGGCGCTCGGGCATGTCGCCGGCGGTCGGCGGCTCGCTTTGCTCTCGGTGGTGCTGCTGCTGGCGATCCTGGTCTCGGGCCTCTGGGACCGGGCGCTGCTCTCGCTCTATCTCTGCACCGCCTCGGTGGTGGCCTGCGTCCTGGTCGGCGGCGCGCTGGGGCTGGCGAGCGCGGTCAGTCCGACGGTCTGGCGCGTGGTGCGCCCGGTCTGCGACATGCTGCAGACCATCCCGCTGTTCGTTTTCCTGATCCCGGTGCTGATGTTCTTCCAGATCGGCGAGTTCTCGGCCTTCCTCGCCATCTGCGCCTATGCCGTGGTGCCGATGATCCGCTACACGCGGCACGGTCTGGTCGAGACGCCGCCCGAGATGGTCGAGGCGGCGACGGCGGCGGGGGCGACCACCTGGCAGATGCTGCGCGACGTGCGCGCGCCCTGGGCCGCGCCGACCATCCTGCTGGGGCTGAACCAGACAATTCTCTACGCCTTCTCGATGCTGGTGATCGCCGCGCTGATCGGCACCACCGATCTCGGGCAGTCGATCTTCCTAGCGCTGGGGCAGGCGGATATCGGGCTGGGCGTCTCGGCGGGGGCGGCGATGGCGATCCTCGCCTTCATCGCCGACCGGCTGGTGCAGGGCTTCGCGCGCGGCCAGCGCGAGGCGTTGGGGCTGTGAGCCGAATTCCTGCGAGGAATTCGGCCCGTTTTCCTTCGAGGAAAACGGTCCTGCCCGAACCGTCGTAGCCGAATTCCTCGCAGGAATTCGGACGTTTTCCGCGACGGAAAACGCCTAGCCGAACCGCGGCGGCACCAGGCTCGACTGGAACCAGGTGACGAAGCTCAGGATCGAGAAGACCGGCAGCCCGGTTGCCGCCCGGATATCGGCGGCATAGGGCACCATATTGGTGCATTCCAGCACGATGGCCCCGAGATCCGGGTGCGCCTCCTTCAACGCCAGCGCCGCCGCCACGTTGTCGGCGCGGGCGAGGTCCACGTCCAGCTCCAGCTCGTTGTCGAGGATCGCCCGGGTGAACTCGTGCCCGCCCTCGGTCGACCCGATCGGCGTGCCCTGCGGCACCCCGGCCTTCACCAGGTGCATCGGCGTCAGCGTCGAGGCCGAGATCGTCAGCACCCCGGCGCGTTTGCCGGCCGGCAGCAGGCGGTTCACCATGTCGACCTGCATCAGCGACGAGGTCGCCACCGGCACCCCCACCGCCGCCGCCAGCTCGTCCTGGAACAGCGACAGGAACCCGCAGTTGGTTGTGATTCCGTCCGCGCCGTCGGCCACCAGCTCGCGCGCCGCCGCGACGAAGGCGTCGAGCGTGCCCTCCGCTCCCTTGCGCACCACCCGGTCGGGTGAGGCGCCCCGCACGATCCGGTAGTGCACCGGGAAAGGCCAGGTCAGCGCATTGCCCATGTCGCCCGGAATGCGCGGGAACCGCGCCTCCAGCATCAGGATGCCGACCGCCGCCCCGTAAACCGCCTTGCCGCCAACCGCCTTGGTCATGATGTCTCCTCGTCAGGCACGTAAAGCTGGGAATAGGCGATGCGCACCGCCTCGGCGGCATCCTCGCGCCGCCGTTCGATATGGCCGCGCATCACCTGCGCGGCCGCCTCGCCATCGCGCGAGGCTATGGCCGCGGCGATCGTCCGGTGTGCGGCGAGACGGGCCAGTTGCGGCGTGCCGCTGCCGATCATGCGTTTCATGAACATCAGCCGGATGAAACGCACGCGGTCGTTCAGGTTCTCGACCATGCGGCGGAGCTCGCTGTTGCCGCTCAGGGCGGCGATCTCGAGGTGGAAGGCCTCGTCCATCTCGAGCAGCCGCGCGGCATCGCCGCTGGCAGCATATTCCGCCGCCCCCGCCTCGACATGGGCCAGCAGCGCGTCGAGGCTCGCGTCGCTCGCCTTCAGTGCCGCCAGCCGGGCGGTCTCCGATTCGACGGCCACCCGCGCCTCGTAGAGCTCCATCACCAGCGCCGGCGAGAGCGAGCGGCAATAGAAGCCGCGCCCGCTGCGGAAGGTCAGGAAGCCCTCGGCCACCAACCGGTTCAGCGCCTCGCGCAATGGTGTGCGGCTGGCGCCAAGCTGCAGCGAGAGCGCGCTTTCATTGATGCGTTCATCGGGCTTCAGTTCGAAATCCGCCGCCATCCGGCGCAGCGCGGCATAGACGCGGCTGACGTTGCTGTCGGGTTTGGTCATGGGCGTTTTCCGGGCACCTTCGGGCGGAAGCTGGGTCTGAATCTACAAGGCGATTGACATGCGCGCAATGCTGCATATCAATCTGTATACAGCTTGACGGAGGGACCGAAATGGACAACCGGATGACTGGCGCCGAGGCGATGGTGCGGATGCTGCAGGCGCATGGCGTCACCCATATGTTCGGACTCTGTGGCGATACCACGCTGCCCTTCTATGACGCGCTGGCGCGGATGGATCATGGCATCACGCATTACCTGACCCGCGATGAACGCCACGCCGCCTATATGGGCGACGGTTATGCGCGGGTGACCGGCAAGCCGGGCGTCTGCGAGGGGCCCTCGGGCGGCGGCGCGACCTATATCCTGCCGGGCGTGGTCGAGGCCAACGAGAGTTCGATCCCGATTCTGGCGATCACCTCGGATGTCTCCACCGCCTCGCGCGGGCGCTACCCGCTGACGGAACTGGACCAGAAGGCGCTGTTTGCGCCGCTGACCAAGTGGAACGCCTCGCTCGACGATGCCGCGCGGCTGCCGGCGATGGTGCGCGCGGCCTTCCGCGCGATGACCACGGGGCGGCCCGGCGCGGTGCACCTCGCGCTGCCCTTCGACACGCAGAAGGCCCCGGTCGAGGAGGCCGAGATCTGGGCCGACCCGCGCCACCGGACCTTCCCCGCCGAACGCGCCGGGCCCGATCCCGAGGCAATTACCGAGGCGGCGAACATGCTGGAGGGGGCGAAACGCGCCGTGGCGATCTGCGGCGGCGGGCCGGTGATCGCGGGGGCGGCTGAAGAACTGGCGGCGCTAGCGAGAATGCTGGACCTGCCGATTGCAACAACGGTTTCGGGGCAGGGCGCCATCGCCGAAACTGACCCGCAGGCGCTGGGTGTGGTCGGTTCGAACGGCGGCAACCCGGCGACGCGGGCCGTGGTCGACGAGGCCGACCTCGTGCTGTTCATCGGCTGCCGCGCGGGGTCGGTCACCACCGAACGCTGGCGCTCGCCCAAGCCGGCCGTGAAGATCATCCACATCGACAGCGACCCGATGGTGATCGGCGCGAACTATTCCACCGAGGTGGCGATCTGCGCCGACGCGAAGCTGGCGCTGGCCGCGCTGGTGGCCGAACTGGGCAGCCGCGCGTTGGCCGGGCAGGGCGGGCAGGCGCGTGCCGCCGCCGCCTGGCAGGCCAAGCTTGCCGCATTTGCGCCGCTCGCCGCCAGCGACGAACGCCCGATCCGGCCCGAACGGGTCATCGCCACGCTGCAGGGCCTGCTTGACGACGACGCCATCATCGTCGCCGACCCCGGTACGCCCTGCCCCTACTTCAGCGCGCATTACCGCTGGCCGGTGGCGGGGCGGAACTTCATCACCAATCGCGCGCATGGCGCGCTCGGCTATGCGCTGGCGGCCTCGATGGGCGCCCATGCCGGGCGCCCGGACGTCAAGACCGTGGCGGTGATGGGCGACGGTTCATTTGGCTTCTGCTGCGGCGAGTTCGAGACGATCTGCCGCTACCGGATGCCGATCACCTCGATCGTCTTCTCCAACTCGGTCTACGGCTGGATCAAGGCGGGGCAGAACTCGGGCTTTGGCCAGCGGTTCTACAACGTCGATTTCAACCGCACCGATCATGCCGCCGTGGCCGCGGCCTTTGGCGTGAAGTCCTGGCGGGTCCAGGACCCGGCTGACCTCAAGCGGGTGCTGGCCGAGGCGCTGGCCCATGACGGCCCGACCCTGGTGGACGTGATCTCGCAGCCGCTGCACGAGGCGGCGGCCCCGGTGTCGGAATGGGTGGCCTGAGGGTGGAGAGCTTCGCGCCGCTCGATCCGGCCTTTCGCCCGGCGGCACGCCGGGCAGCGCCTGCCTGCCCCCCGGCAGGCGCTTTCAACGTGGCAACGGGTGACGACGTCGGGGCACCGAAAGCCCGCCCGCCGCTGACCCCGTCGTACTCCGGCGCCCGCCCAGGCAGGCGCTGCCCTTCTCGCCCGGAACGCGCCTCATGACCGCGCCCGACGACATCATCTCGGGCATGGAAGTCTGGCACTGCGCCCTGCCGGTGGTGGGGCGGCGCGACCACGGGATTGGCAGCGTCGGCGGGTCGGTCGAGGTCATCGTCCTGCGGCTCACCACCGAGGGCGGGCTGGAGGGCTGGGGCGAGGCCTCGCCCTGGGTTGTCTTCACCGGATCGCCCGAGGCCAGCTACGCCGCGCTGAACCGCTATCTCCGCCCGCTGGTGATCGGCCGCCGGGTGTCAGACCGGCAGGCGATCATGGACCTTGCCCGCCGCGCCGTGGTGCATTGCACCGAGGCCAAGGCGGCGCTGGAAACCGCGCTGCTTGACCTGGCCGGCAAGCTTGCCGGCCAGCCGGTCTGGGCGCTGCTCGGCGGGCAGGACCCGCAACCGATCCCGCTCTCCTGTTCCATGGCCAACCCCGACTTCGCCGCCGACCGCGCTCTGCTTGCCCGGCTCGAGGCCGATGGCGTCGGCCTCGTCAAGCTCAAGACCGGCTTCAAGGGCCATGCCTTTGACATGGAGCGGCTCGACTATATCCGCGGCCACCACCCAGGGCTGAGGATCCGCGTCGACTATAACCAGGGCCTGACCCGCGAGGAGGCGATGGCTCAGGTGCCCGAGGTTGCCCGGTTTGCGCCCGATTTCATCGAGCAGCCGGTCGCCGCCGGCGACTGGGCGACGATGGCCGAGCTGCGCGGCCTGATCGAGATGCCGCTGCTGGCCGACGAGAGCGTCTTCGGCCCCGAGGACATGGCCCGCGCCATCGAGGCCGGCATCTGCGATGGCGTCTCGGTCAAGATCATGAAGACCGGCGGCCTGACCCGTGCGCAGAGCGTGGCGCGCATGGCGGTCGAGGCGGGCCTTCTGGCCTATGGCGGCGACATGTTCGAAACCGGCATCGCCCATCTGGCCGGCGCGCATATGATCGCCGCAACCCCCGAGATCACGCTTGGCTGCGAATTCTACCAGGCGACGTATTTCCTTGCCGAAGACCTGCTGGCGGAACCTTTTCCCGTGAAAGACGGGTGCGTGCAGGTGCCCCGTTCCTCAGGATTGGGACTTGTGCCGGACACGGACAAGGTCCAGAAATTTTCCATTGCAAGCGCCGGGGGCCCCATCAATTGACCGATACACCCAAGACCGTTGCGATCATCGGGGCCGGCATCGTCGGCGTCTCGACCGCGATCTGGCTGCAGCGCGACGGGCACAGGGTCATCCTGATCGACCGCAAGGGGCCGGGCGAAGGCACCAGCCACGGCAATGGCGGCGTGTTGGCCTCCTGCTCGATCATTCCGGTGGCGGTGCCGGGCCTGATCGGCAAGGCGCCGCGGATGCTGTTCGACCCGAACCAGCCGCTGTTCCTGAAATGGGGCTACTTGCCGAAACTCGCGCCCTGGCTCTGGCGCTATCTCAAGACGGCCAATGCCGACAGCGTCCGTCACCGCGCCGCGGCGCTGGCGCCGATCATCGGTGACAGCCTGGCCGACCACCAGGCGCTGGCCACCGGGACGGGGGCCGAGAAATGGCTGATCCCGGCCGACTACGTCTTCCTCTACAATGACCGCGCCCATTACGAGGGCGACGCGCTGGGCTGGAGCATCCGCAAGGAATACGGCTTCGAGGGCGAGATCCTCGAAGGTGCAGCCTTCAAGGCCTATGACCCGAACTTCGGCGGCGCGATCAGCTTTGCGGTGCGCATGCCGAACCACGGCCGCATCGCCGATCCCGGCCAGTATGTGAAGGACCTTGCCGCCCATGCCGAGAGGCAGGGCGCCAAGATCATCAAGGCCGACGTGCAGGATATCGTGCGCGAGAACGGCCGGGTGACCGGCATTCGCGCCGGCGGCACGACCATCGCCTGCGACGATGCCATCCTCGCCACCGGTGCCTGGTCGGTGCCGCTGACCAACAAGCTCGGCCTGCACATGCCGCTGGAGAGCGAACGCGGCTATCACCTCGAACTCTGGGAACCCTCGGTCATGCCGCGCTCGCCGGTCATGGTCGCTTCGGGCAAGTTCGTGGTGACCCCGATGGAGGGCCGTATCCGCCTCGCCGGCGTAGTCGAGTTCGGCGGGCTCGACGCGCCGCCCTCGCGCGCGCCCTTCCGCCTGCTCGAACGCAACATCCGTGCGGCGATGCCTGGGCTGACCTGGAAGAAGACGATCGAATGGATGGGCCACCGCCCCTCGATGGTCGATTCGATCCCGGTGATCGGCAAGGTGCCGGGGGTCGAGGGCATCTACCTCGGCTTTGGCCACGACCATGTCGGTCTGACAGGCGGCCCCAAGACCGGACGCATCCTCGCGCAGCTGGTATCCGGCCGCGCGCCCAACATTGATCTTGCCCCCTATAGTCCTGAACGTTTTAACTGAAACCGCAACCGGTGCCGCAGAGCGCCGGATCCTCAAAACAGGGAGACTGAAATGAAGACAATTGCACGACTGATGGCGGCCAGTGCCATGACCTTCGCCGGCGCGGTGACCGCGCAGGCCGAGAAGTGGGACATGCCGATGGCCTACGCGGCCTCGAACTTCCACTCCGAGATCGGCGCCGCCTTCGGCAAATGCGTGACCGACGGCACCAAGGGCGCTCTCGAGATCGTGACCCACCCCTCGGGCTCGCTGTTTGCCGGCAACGAGATCAAGCGCGCGGTGCAGACCGGCCAGGCCAATATCGGCGAGCGGCTGCTCTCGGCACATGAGAACGAGAACCCGCTCTACGGCGTCGACTCGATCCCCTTCCTGGTCTCCTCCTTCGACGAGCACGAAAAGCTCTGGAAGATCGCCGAGCCCTATGTGACCAAGGCACTGGCGGGCGACAACCTGCATTATCTCTACTCGGTTCCGTGGCCGCCGCAGGGCCTCTACATCAACAAGCCGATGACCTCGGTGGCCGACCTCAAGGGCGTCAAGTTCCGCTCCTATTCGACCGCCACGGCCCGCATGGCCGAGCTGACCGGCGCTCTGCCGGTGCAGGTCGAGGCGGCGGAACTCAGCCAGGCGCTGGCGACCGGCGTGGCCGAGAGCTTCATCTCCTCGGGCGCGACCGGCTATGACCGCAAGGTCTGGGAGCACCTGAGCCACTTCTACGAAGTCGACGCCTGGCTGCCGCGCAACGCCGTCTTCGTGAACATGGACGCCTGGAACGGCCTCGACGACGCCACCAAGACGGTGATGAACGACTGCGCCGCCACTGCGGCAGCCGACGGCCTTGCCAAGTCGAAGGACTATACCGCTTTCACGCTTGACGGGCTGAAAGCAGGCGGCATGACCGTCGAACGCGCCGGTGACGAGCTGATGAACGGCCTCAAGGCGATCGGCGCGACCATGACCGAGGAGTGGCTGGCCAAGGCCGGTGACGACGGCAAGGCCATCGTCGACGCCTACAAGGCCGGCAACTGACGCCGGACGACCGGGCCGGGGCCAAATTTCTTGCGAAGAAATTTGCAAAAATCTTTGCAAGATTTTTGGCCCCCCTTCCAGCTGGTGCAACGCGGGGGTGAGCGATGCCGATTGCCAGGGTGCTGCGGCGCCTTCTTGATGGCCTGTACACTCTTGGCGGAGTGATCGCGGCCTTTTTCCTGATCGCCATCCTGGTGCTGATCGTGCTGCAGATGCTGGCGCGATGGACCGGGCAGGTCTTTCCCGGCGCGACCGATTACGCCGGCTACTGCATGGCGGCGGCCTCGTTCTTCGCCTTCGCCTATGCGCTGAACCACGGCGCGCATATCCGGGTGTCGCTGTTCCTCACCGCGCTCGGCCGGCACCGCTGGTGGGGCGAGGTCTGGTGCTTCGGCATCGGCGCGGCCACCGCGACCTACTTTGCCTACTACGCCGTCAAGGGCACCCGGCTGTCGTTGCGCTTCAAGGAACTGAGCCAGGGCCTCGACGCCACGCCGATGTGGATCCCGCAGCTGGCGATGTGCATCGGCACCATCCTTCTCGCGGTCTGTTTCTGGGATCACCTGATCCGGCTGCTCTTCACCGGGTCTCACGGTATCTCGGAAGAGACCGTCGACCAGGCCCACGCGGAGTAGGTTCATGGAACAGCTCATTCCCATCGCCATCTTCCTCTGCGTCCTCTTCCTGCTGCTGGGCTCCGGCGTCTGGGTCGGCCTCGCGCTGATGGGCGTGGCCTATGTCGGCATGGAGCTCTTCACCTCGCGCCCCGCCGGCGACGCGATGATCACCAAGATCTGGACCTCGTCTTCCTCCTGGACGCTGACCGCCCTGCCATTGTTCATCTGGATGGGCGAGATCCTCTACCGAACGCGATTGTCCGAGGACATGTTCCGCGGCCTCAGCCCCTGGATGGCGCGGCTGCCGGGGGGGCTCGTGCATACCAATATCGTCGGCTGCACCGTCTTCGCGGCGGTCTCGGGCTCTTCGGCGGCAACGCTGACCACGGTCGGCAAGATGTCGATCCCCGAGCTGCGCAAGCGCAACTATCCCGAAACCATGATCATCGGCACCCTGGCGGGGGCCGCCACGCTGGGCCTGATGATCCCGCCCTCGCTGACGCTGATCGTCTACGGCGTCACGATCAACGAATCGATCACCAAGTTGTTCATGGCCGGCGTCTTCCCCGGCCTGGTGCTGGCGGCGATGTTCATGGCCTATGTCGCCATCGCCTCCTTCGTGAAGCGCGACTTCAACCCGACGCCTGAACCGCGAATGAGCTTTACCGAGAAGCTGAAGAACTCGCGCTTCCTGCTGCCGGTGATCTGCCTGATCCTGGTGGTGATCGGCTCGATGTATCTCGGCCTTGCCACGGCGACCGAGGCGGCGGCCTTCGGGGTGATCGGCTCGCTGCTGCTGGCGGCGGGGCAGGGGTCGCTCTCCTTTGCGACCTTCTCTGAGAGCCTGATGGGCGCGGTGCGCACCTCGGCGATGATCGCGCTGATCCTCGCCGGCGCGGCCTTCCTGTCGCTCTCGATGGGCTTCACTGGCCTGCCGCGCGGGCTGGCGGACCTGATCGCCTCGCTGGAGCTGTCGAAGTTTCAGCTTCTGATGGCGCTGCTGGTCTTCTACATCGTGCTTGGCTGCTTCCTGGACGGAATCTCTTCGGTGGTGCTGACCATGGCGGTGGTCGAGCCGATGATCCGCCAGGCCGGCATCGACATCATCTGGTTCGGCATCTTCATCGTGGTGGTGGTCGAGATGGCGCAGATCACGCCGCCGATCGGCTTCAACCTCTTCGTGCTGCAGGGGATGACCGGGCACCAGATGACCTTCATCGCCCGCGCCGCGATCCCGATGTTCCTGATCATGGTGGCGATGGTCTTTGTGCTGATCTTCTTCCCCGAGATCGCCACATGGCTGCCCGAGAACATCCGCCAGCGGCCCGGCACCTGATGCACCTGCTGGTACTGGCCGCCCGCCACGGGCGGCTGCTGCTGGTCGCCGGGCTGGTGGCGGGGCTGGTCCTGCAGGACCTGGCCCAGGCGATGCGGGCCTGGCTGCCGGCGATGGTGGCCGGGCTGATCCTGATCTCGGCCTTCCGCATCGGCCACCGCCAGGCGATGACCTCGCTTGCCGAGCTGCCGCGCCTTGCCGGGGCGGTGCTGGCCTTCCAGGTGGCGGTGCCGCTGGCGGTGGCGCTGGCCTGCCTGGCGCTGGGGCTGGCGGGCACGCCCCTGGCGGTGGCGCTCACGCTGATGACGGCGGCGCCCTCGGTTGCGGGCAGTCCGAACCTGACGGTGATGGCCGGCGGCCCGCCGGTGCCGGCGCTGCGCATGGTGATCGTCGGCACGGCGGTGCTGCCACTGACGGTGATCCCGGCCTTCCTGGTCAGCTCGGGCCTCGGCGGGCCGGCCGACCTGCTGTACGTCTCGGCCCGCCTGACCGCGATCATCCTCGCCGCCGCCGGGGTGGCCTTCTGGCTGCGCGCGCGCCTCCTGCCGGCGCCGGAGGCGCGGCAGGTTCAGGCCGTCGACGGCGCCTCGGCGCTCTTGATGGCGGTGATGGTGGTCGGGTTGATGTCAGCGGCCGGTCCGGCGCTGACCCAGGAACCGGCGCGCTTCTTCACCTGGCTGGGCATCGCCTTCGCCGCCAACTTCGGGCTGCAGCTGCTGGCGGGCCGGGTGCTGCGCGGCCGCGACGACCGCACCCCGCTTGCGATCATCGCGGGAAACCGCAACATCGCGTTGTTCCTCGTGGCGCTGCCGCCCGAGATCACTACGCCGATCCTGCTCTTCATCGGCTGCTACCAGGTGCCGATGTATCTGACGCCGCTGCTGATGCGCTGGTATTACCGCTGAGCTGCGGCTTCCTTTTGCCCCAAATATCCTCGGGGGGAGCGGCCGCCAGGCCGCCGGGGGGCAGACAGCCCCCCGCCTCGGAGTTCTCTCAGCCGACCTTCGCCTCGATCACCTGCCAGATCTTCTCGGCCACGTTGATGCCGTCGAAGCGTTCCAGCTCCTGGATGCCGGTGGGCGAGGTCACGTTGATCTCGGTCAGATAGTCGCCGATCACGTCGATGCCGACGAAGACCTGGCCCTTCTCGCGCAGGAGCGGGCCGATGGTGGCGCAGATCTCGCGGTCGCGTGCGGTGAGGCCAACCTTCTCGGGGCGTCCGCCCACATGCATGTTCGAGCGCGTCTCGCCCGCCTTCGGCACCCGGTTGATCGCACCCACCGGCTCGCCGTCGACCAGGATCACCCGCTTGTCGCCCTGGGCGACGGCGGGCAGGAACTTCTGCACGATCAGCGGCTCGCGCGAGAAGCCGGTGAACAGCTCGTAGAGCGAGGAGAGGTTGCGGTCGTTCTCGTCCAGGCGGAACACGCCGGCGCCGCCGTTGCCGTAAAGCGGCTTGAGGATGATGTCGCCATGGCGCGCCTTGAAGGCGCGGATGGTGTCGAGGTCGCGGGCGATGGTGGTCGGCGGGGTCAGGCCGGGGAAGTTCAGCACCAGCAGCTTCTCGGGGAAGTTGCGCACCCAGAACGGGTCGTTGACCACCAGCGTCGTCGCCTTCAGCCGGTCGAGCAGGTGCGTCGAGGTGATGTAATGCATGTCGAAGGGCGGATCCTGGCGCAGCCAGACCACGTCGAAATCGGCCAGGTCCACCTCGCGCGACTCGCCCAGGATCGCCGGCGCCTCAGGCACCCGCTGCACGGTCATATCCTGTCCGCGCGCGGTGATCCGGCCCTCCTGGAAGGCCAGCTGGTCCGGCCCGTAGTAGAACAGCGTATGTCCGCGCTTCTGGGCCTCTTCGGCCAGCCGGAAGCTGCTGTCGGCGTTGATGTTCACCGAAAGGATCGGATCCATCTGGAAGGCGATTTTCATGGCGGTCCCCTTGTCGCTGGCCGCATTCATGGCGCAGCGGCGAGGGGGGATCAATGGCGATCAGGCCTCGCCGAAGGCGTTTTCGATGATGTGAAAGGCGCCCGAGCCATTCACCAGCGCCACGTCAAAGCGCATGTTGGTCATCAGCCCACGGGGTTCGCCGGCCAGGAATTGTTCGGCAGCGGCACAAATCCGGCGCATCTGGCGGCGGCAGAGCGCCTCGGCCGCGCTGGCGAAATCGCGGCTTTGCTTGACTTCGACAAAGACCAGCCCCTCACCGTCGCGCGCGATGATGTCGATCTCGCCGCCGCTGGCGCGCCAGCGCCGCCCGGCCAGGGTGAAGCCGCGCCGCTGGTACTCCTCGGCGATCCGCTCTTCGGCGGCGGCGCCCGCCTCATGCGCCGTGCGCCCGCGCAGATCCCTTCGCATCCCTCAGTCCTTCCCTAGTTTCAGCGCCATCTGGTAGACCTGCCGCCGCGGAAGCCCATGCATCCGCGCCACAAGATCAGCCGCATCGCGCAGACGATTCGCCTTAATCGCCTCGATCAGGTCTGCTTCTACGTCAATTTCCCTAACATTCCCCGAACGCCCCCGGTCGACCACCAGCACGATCTCGCCCTTCACCGGTGCTTCGGCGAGGTCGGCGGCCAGTTCTCCCAATGGCGCGCGGCGCACCTCCTCGAACTTCTTGGTCAGTTCGCGGCAGAGCGCCGCCGGCCTTTCGGCGCCCAGCACCTCGGCCATGTCCGCCAGTGACGCGGCCACTCGCTGCGGCGATTCGTAGAACACCAGCGTGCCGGGCACCTGCGCCAGTTCCTCCAGCCGCGCCTTGCGCGCGGCGCTGGCGGGGGGCAGGAAACCGGCGAAGAAAAAGGCGTCGGTCGGCAGCCCGGCCAGGGTCAGCGCCGTCGGCAGGGCCGAAGGGCCCGGAGCGCAGGTCACCGGCTGCCCGGCGGCCGTGGCGGCGCGTGCGAGGTCGAAGCCCGGGTCGGCGATCAGCGGCATCCCGGCCTCCGAGGCATAGGCCACCGACTTGCCCTCGGCCATCGCCGCGACCAGCCTGGCGCGCACCGTCTCGCCGCTGTGATCGTGATAGGCGACGATCCGGCGCCCCTCCAGCGGGACGCCGTGGATCTCCATCAGCCGGCGCAGGCTGCGGGTGTCCTCGGCCGCCAGGACATCGGCCGAGGCGAGCGTATCCAGCGCCCTGAGCGTGATGTCGCGCGCGGTTCCGATCGGGGTGGCGACAAAGTGCAGCCCGGGGGCCAAACGCACCTTCTGATGATTCAATGCTGGACCCGCCTACGTTGACGACTATTATCCTGGATCGACCAGAGGGCGGCAAAAAGCCGCGCGATCCGAGGGAGAGTGTTTCATGTTCGCTGTTTTTTCCAGGGCCCGCAAGGCGGCCCTCGTCGGAGTTACCCTGATCGCCGGCGCAGTGCTGGCTGCCTGCGATACCGTCGGAACCGGCGGTCCCAGCATCGATACCTCTGCCCCGGTGCCGGTGGCGCTGCTGGTGCCGCGCGGCTCGGCGCAGCCGGGCGACGCGATTCTGGCCGCGAGCCTCGAGAACGCGGCACGGCTGGCGATCGGCGACCTGCAGGGCGTGAAGATCGACCTGCGCGTCTATGATACCGCCGGCGACGCGACCACGGCCGCCACGGTGGCGAGCCAGGCGGTGGACGAGGGCGCTCGGATCATCCTCGGCCCGGTCTACGCGGAATCCGCCAATGCTGCCGGCCTCGCCGTGCGCGGACGCAACGTCAACGTGCTGTCCTTCTCGAACAACCCCTCGATCGCCGGTGGCAACGTCTTCATCCTGGGGCATACCTTCGCCAATACCGCCAGCCGGATGGCGAATTACGCGGCAACCCACGGCAAGCGCAACATCGTGGTGGTCTATTCCAACGATCTCGCCGGAACCGCCGGGCGCGATGCCTTCCAGTCGGCCGCCACCCGCGCCGGCGCGCGGATCGCGGGCGAGGTGCCCTTTGAGCTCTCGCAGCAGAGCGTGATCGCCTCGATTCCGCGCATCAAGGACGCCGTGAGCTCCACTGGCGCCGATGCGCTCTTCCTCACCGCCAATACCGCCGGAGCGCTGCCGCTGATGTCGCAGCTGCTGCCCGAGGCCGGGGTTTCGCCTACGACGGTGCAATACATGGGCCTGACCCGCTGGGACATCCCGGCGCAGACGCTGGAGCTGCCGGGCGTGCAGGGCGGATGGTTCGCGCTGCCCGATCCGAACAAGGCGGCGCAGTTCACCGCCCGCTATTCCGCCGCCTATGGCGCGGCGCCGCACCCGATCGGCGGGCTGGCCTATGACGGCATCGCCGCCATCGGTGCGCTGGTGGGCGCGGGCAAGTCCGACGCGCTGACCGGTGCGGCGCTGACCCAGGGCGCCGGCTTCCAGGGCGTCGGTGGCATCTTCCGGCTCCTCGGGGACGGAACCAACCAGCGTGGCCTGGCCGTGGCCACGATCCAGAACAGACAGGTGGTAGTGATTGACCCTGCGCCAACAAGCTTCTCGGGCGCTGGCCTCTGAGCCAGCCGTCCCGGCGCCCGACCTCTCGCTGATCTGCGAGCCGGGGTCGATCTTTGACGTAGCCGCCGTGACCGCGGCGCTGGATGCGCTGCCGGCGGACGGCGCATCAGCGACCGGGCTGCGCAACGAGACCGTGCGCATCCTGCGCGAGGCCAACCTCGCCGGGCGCGAGGCGATTGCCGAGGCCTTTGCAAAGGCGCCGTTCAACGCCCAGGCGCTGACGCGCTCTTATGCCTGGCTGACCGATTGCCTGGTGATCTCGGCGCTGCGCGTGGCGCGCACGCGGCTGCATCCGCTGCCCAATCCCACGGCCGCCGAGCGCATCGCGCTGATCGCGGTAGGCGGTTACGGGCGGGGCGAGATGGCGCCCTTCTCGGACGTCGACCTGCTTTTCGTCACGCCCTACAAGATCACCCCCTGGGCCGAGAGCGTCATCGAGTCGATGCTCTACATCCTCTGGGACCTGCGCCTGAAGGTGGGCCATGCCAGCCGCACCATCCGCGAGTGCGTCCGGCTGGGCCAGGAAGATTTCACCATCCGCACCGCGCTGCTCGAACATCGCTTCCTGACCGGCGACGCCCGGCTGGCGGCCGAGCTCGACAAGCGGCTCAAGGCCGATCTCTTCGCCCATGACGCCCGCGCCTTCCTCGAGGCCAAGCTCGCCGAGCGCGCCAGCCGGCACCAGAAATTCGGCCAGCGCTACATGGTCGAGCCCAACGTCAAGGAGGGCAAGGGCGGCCTGCGCGACCTGCAGTCGATGTTCTGGATGGCGAAATATGTCCACGGCGTCGACGACACCGCCGACCTGGTGCCGCTCGGCGTGTTCCGGCGCGAGGAGTTCGACCGCTTCCAGCGCGCCGAGGATTTCCTCTGGGCGGTGCGTGCCCATATGCACCTGATCGCCGGCCGCGCCACCGAGCAGTTGACCTTCGACCTGCAGGTCGAGGTGGCCGAGCGCATGGGCTACGAGGACAAGTCGGGCCGGCGCGGGGTCGAGGTCTTCATGCAGGAGTATTTCCGCCACGCCACGGCGGTGGGCGACCTGACCCGCATCCTGCTGACCAAGATGGAGGCGATCCACGTCAAGCCGGCGCCGCTGCTCGACCGGATCTTCCCGCGCAAGCGGCGGGTGCGCGACGGCTACGAGGTGATCCACAACCGGCTCGCCATCGCCGATCCGGCGAGCTTCTTCGAGGATCCGCTGAACATGCTGCGCATCTTCGACGAGGGCCTGCGCACGGGAATGCTGATCCACCCGGACGCCATGCGCCAGTTGACGGCGAACCTGCGGCTGATTGACGACGAGATGCGCAACGACCGCGAGGCCGCGAACATCTTCATGGGGCTGCTGCTCAAGCATGGCAATCCCGAGCGGGCGCTGCGGCGGATGAACGAGCTGGGCGTGCTTGCCGCCTTCATCCCCGAGTTCGAGCCCATCGTCGCTATGATGCAGTTCAACATGTATCACAGCTACACGGTGGACGAGCATATCATCCAGTGCATCCGAAACCTCGCCCAGATCGAGAAGGGCGAGCTGACGGAATCGCTGCCGGTGGCTTCGGGCATCCTCAAGGAGGGCGGGCTGAACCGGCGGGTGCTCTATGTCGCGCTCCTGCTGCACGACATCGGAAAGGGCCGCAGCGAGGATCACTCGATCATCGGCGCGCAGATCGCGCGCAAGGTGGCGCCGCGACTGGGCCTGAACAAGGCGGACAGCGAAACGGTGGAATGGCTGGTGCGTCATCACCTGCTGATGTCCGACATGGCGCAGAAACGCGACATCGCCGACCCGCGCACCGTGCGCGACTTCGCCAAGGCGGTGCAGACGGTCAAGCGGCTCGACCTGCTGACGGTGCTGACGGTCTGCGACATCCGCGGAGTCGGCCCGCACACCTGGAACAACTGGAAGGCCGCGCTGCTGCGTGCGCTCTACCGTCAGACCCGGCGCGCGCTGGAAGAGGGGATGGAGGCGCTCAACCGCGAGAACCGCGGGACAGAGGCCAAGCGGCTGCTGCGCGAGGCGCTGCCCGACTGGCCGAAATCGGCGCTCAAGACCGAGACCTCGCGCCATTACCCGCCCTACTGGCAGGGGCTGCACCTCACCGCCCATGTCGATTTCGCGCGGATGCTGCGCGAGCTGGAAGAGGCCAACGACCCCGGCAAGGTGCTGATCAACCTGCACCCGGACGAGGACCGCGACGCCACCCGCGCCTGCTTCGTGATGGCCGACCATCCCGGCATCTTCGCCCGCCTCGCCGGGGCGCTGGCGCTGGTTGGCGCCAACGTGGTGGACGCGCGCAGCTATACCACCAAGGACGGCTACGTCACCGATACCTTCTGGATCCAGGATGCCGACGGCAAACCCTACGAGTCAGCCAAGCTTCCGCGCCTGGCGCAGATGATCCACAAGACGCTGAAGGGCGAGGTGGTGGCCCGCGACGCGCTCAAGTCGCGCGACAAGATCAAGAAGCGCGAGAAGGCCTTCAACGTCGCGACCCATATCGTCTTCGACAACGAGGGGTCGGATATCTACACCATCATCGAGGTGGATACCCGCGACCGGCCGGGCCTGCTCTACGACCTCGCGCGCACGCTGGCGGCCAGCAACGTCTATATCGCCAACGCGGTGATCGCGACCTTTGGCGAGCAGGCGGTCGATACCTTCTACGTCAAGGACATGTTCGGCCTCAAATACTACTCCGAGAGCAAGCAGCGCTCGCTCGAGGCCAAGCTGCGCAAGGCGATCGAAGAGGGGGCCGAGCGCGCCCGCGCCTGACAGGGGCTCCGATAGCGCGCGGCGGTTTCCGAAAGGCGCCGCTGCGGCAACGCAAAGCCGCGCCGGGATGTCGCTTTTGATCGCCCTTGCGGTCGGGACCGGGTATAGACCCGATCGCGAAGCACGGGGAGTGATGGCGTCATGACAGTTCAGGACGGCAAGGGTGTCTGGAAATCGGGCAAGGGCAAGGGCCGTCGGACGCCGAAGGGCCGCCAGCTCGACGATGCCGCCCTGGCCGAGGTCCGCGCGCTGCTGGGCGAAGGTCCGCGCCGGCGCGACCTGCTGATCGAATACCTGCACCTGATTCAGGACGCCCACGGCCACCTCGCCGCCCGCCACCTGCGCGCGCTGGCCGAAGAGCTGCGCATCGGCCAGGCCGAGGTCTGGGAAGTCGCCTCGTTCTATGCCCATTTCGACCTGGTCAAGGAAGACGAGGCCCCGCCGCCGGCGCTGACCATCCGCGTCTGCGACTCGCTCTCCTGCGAGCTGGCCGGCGCACAGCAGCTGAAGGCGGCGCTGGAGCAGGGGCTGGACCCGGCGAAGGTGCGCGTGCTGCGCGCGCCCTGCATGGGCCGCTGCGACACCGCGCCCACGCTCGAGATCGGCCACAACCACATCGACCACGCCACGCCTGAAAAGGTGCTGGCGGCAATCCATAAACAGGATACCCACGCACATATCCCCAGCTACGAGACGCTGGAAACGTACCGCGCCGAGGGCGGTTACGCCGAACTCCTCAAGCTGCGCGAGAGCGGCGACTGGGAGGCGGTGCAGGCCCAGGTCGCGGCCTCCGGCCTGCGCGGCCTCGGCGGCGCGGGTTTCCCCTCGGGGCGCAAGTGGGGCTTCGTGCGCGCCCATCCCGGCCCGCGCTACATGGCGGTGAACGGCGACGAAGGCGAACCCGGCACCTTCAAGGACCGCCACTACCTCGAACGCCAGCCGCATGTCTTCCTCGAAGGGATGCTGATCGCCGCCTGGGCGGTCGAGGCGGAGCGCTGCTTCATCTACATGCGCGACGAATACCCGGCGGTGCTGGAGATCCTGCGCCGCGAGATCGCCGCGCTGGAAGGCGCGGGCATTGTGGACACGGGCTTTATCGAGCTGCGCCGCGGGGCAGGGGCCTATATCTGCGGCGAGGAATCCGCGATGCTCGAGTCGATCGAGGGCAAGCGCGGCCTGCCGCGCCACCGCCCGCCCTTCGTCGCCGAGGTCGGCCTCTTCGGCCGCCCCACGCTGGTCCACAACGTCGAGACGCTCTACTGGCTGTCTAAAATCGTCCGTCACGGCCCCGAGGTCCTCTCGGGGACCGAGAAGAACGGCCGCAAGGGCCTGCGCTCCTTCTCGGTCTCGGGCCGCGTGAAGCGCCCCGGCGTCCACCTGCTGCCCGCCGGTTCGACGATGCAGGACATTATCGAGGCCGCCGGCGGGATGCTCGACGGCCATACCTTCAAGGCCTATCAGCCTGGCGGCCCCTCGGCCGGCCTGCTGCCGGCCAGCATGGCCGACATCCCGATGGATTTCGACATGCTCCAGAAATACGGCACCTTCATCGGCTCCGCCGCCATCGTCGTGCTGTCCGACAGGGACTCGGCCCGCGCCGCCGCGCTCAACATGCTGCGCTTCTTCGAGGATGAAAGCTGCGGCCAATGCACCCCCTGCCGGGTCGGCTGCGGGAAGGCGGTCAAGCTGATGCAGGCCGACCGCTGGGACACCGGCCTGCTGGAAGAGCTTTGCCAGACCATGGCCGACGCCTCGATCTGCGGGCTGGGCCAGGCGGCGCCGAACCCGATCCGCCTGACCATGAAGCACTTCCCCGACGAAGTATGACACCGGCCTTATTTGTCGCCGGGGCGGCCGCGCTGGTCTACCTGCCGCTCGCCCCGCGCCCGCCGGGCTGGGTGCGCTCGGTGGTCAAGACGTTCTCGGTCGCCGTTCTGGCGCTCGCCGCGCCGGGGCTGCTGGCCGTGGCCCTCGCGCTCTGCGCGCTGGGCGACTGGCTGCTGTCCCGCCCCGGCGAACGCGCCTTCATGGGCGGCGTAGGCGCCTTCGCGGCCGGGCATCTGGCCTATGTCGCCTTCTTCCTCGCCCATCCAGTCAGCGACCCAACCCGCCTCGCAGGGCCGCTGCAACTGGCCGTGCTCGCCCTGCTGGCGCTGATCGGTCTGGCGGCCGCCGCGCTGCTCTGGCGCCACGCCGGCGCCCTGCGCGGCGCGGTGCTGGCCTATGTCCCGGTCATCCTGTCGATGGGCCTCGCCGCGCTGACCCTGCCGCCCGCGCTGGCGCTGCTTCCGGCGCTGGCCTTCATCGCCTCGGACCTGATCCTCGCCTGCGAGAAATTCCTGATGCCGCCCGCCCATCCGGCCCACCGCTGGACGCCCTACGCTGTCTGGCTGCTCTATTGGGGGGCACAGGCGGGCTTTTTCACCGCCTTCTCCTGAACCTTTGCGCCCCCGGACGCTTTCCAATCCCGCCGAAGCGCATTAGGTGAAGGGCAAGACCCTGCGGAGACGGCAATGGCATTTTTCCAGAAGCTGAAGGACAGGCTGTTCAAATCCTCCTCGAAACTCGACGAGGGGCTGGACGCCATTGTCGAGGACGGTGGTACCGAAGAAGCGGTTGCGCCACCCCCTGCCGAGCCTGCGCCGCCCCCCGCCGATCCGGTGCCGCCGCCAGCAGCCCATGCGCCGCCGCCGGTTGTCGCGCCCGCCCCGGTGACCCCGCCGCCCCAGCCCGAAGCCGCGCGCCCCGGCCTGCTCGGCCGCCTCATGGGCCGCGCCGTGCCGCAGACGGTGGTGCGCCGCACGCTCGACGACGAGATGCTGGAACAGCTCGAGGAACTGCTGATCGCCGCCGACATGGGCGTCGACACCGCCCTGCGCGTCACCGCCAACATGGCCGAGGGCCGGATGGGCCGGCGCCTGTCGTCCGATGAGATCAAGCAGCTGCTCGCCACCGAGATCGCCCGCATCATGGAGCCCGTCGCCCGCCCCATGCCGCTCTTCCCCAAGCGCCCGCAGGTGGTGCTGGTGGTCGGCGTCAACGGCTCGGGCAAGACCACCACCATCGGCAAGCTCGCCAGCCAGTTCCGCGCCGCCGGCAAGTCGGTGGTGATCGCCGCCGGCGACACCTTCCGCGCAGCTGCGGTGGAACAGCTCCAGGTCTGGGGCGACCGGGCAGGGGTGCCGGTGCTGACCGCCCCCGAGGGCTCCGACCCCGCCAGCCTCGCCTTCGACGCGATGACCAGGGCGCAGGAGGATGGCGCCGACCTGCTGCTGATCGATACCGCCGGCCGGCTGCAGAACCGCCAGGACCTGATGGAGGAACTGGCCAAGATCGTCCGTGTCATCCGCAAGAAGGACGAGACCGCGCCGCACAACACCCTGCTGGTGCTCGATGCCACCACCGGGCAGAACGCGCTTTCCCAGGTCGATATCTTCCGCAAGATCGCCGATGTTTCGGGGCTGGTGATGACCAAGCTCGACGGCACCGCCAAGGGCGGCGTGCTGGTGGCGCTGGCCGACCGCTTCGGCCTTCCGATCCACGCCATCGGGGTGGGCGAGCAGATCGACGACCTCGCCCCCTTCGACCCCGAGGAATTCGCCGCGGCGCTGACCGGACTGGACCTTAAGGCTTGATCAATCGTCCACGTCGCGCCAGCCCATGCGTTTCTCCAGCCAGCCGAGCAGCATGAGGATGGTGACCACCAGCACGGTGGCCAGCGCCGCCAGCGCCTCCTGCCCGGCGCCGCAGGCCAGCCCGATCGCGCCGGCGAGCCACATCGACGCGCCGGTAGTGACATTCTTTACCCGGCCACCCGAGGCAAAGATCGTACCCGCGCCCAGAAAGGCCACGCCGGCCGTAACCGCCTCGACCAGGCGCAGCGGGTCCACTCGCATCGTCTCGCGGTCGCCGAATTGCAGCGTGGCGAGGTTCTGGCTCACCAGGATGAACAGGCAGGCCGCCATCGAGATCAGCATATGCGTGCGCAGGCCGGCCGGCTTGCGGCTCGCCTCGCGCTCGACGCCGATCACCGCGCCGAGCAGCAGCGCGACGCCCAGCCGGATGGCCGAAGCCTCGACCGGCACCACGGAAAACCCTCCGGTCAGTTCCTCGATGATGTCGTCGACCATGCGCACCCCCTTCGTACCGAACGCGGCCTGGGCCGGCCGGTTCCCCAAGGGCCTCCGGACATGAGTGCCTGGCTGCTCTCCCTCGAAGGCACCGAGGCCGGCCACAGGCTGGCGCTGATCCTCGCCCTGCTGGCGGCCTTCCTGCACGCCGTCTTCGGGGCCCTGCAGAAGGGGCGTCACGACCCTTGGCTGTCCCGTGGCGCCATCGACGCGAGCTATGGTCTGATGGCCGCGCCCCTTGCCTTCTTCGTGGTGCCCTGGCCCGAACCGCACATGTGGTGGATTTTCGCCTGCGCCTTCGTGATCCACGTCGCCTACAAGCTGCTGCAGGCCCAGGCCTATACCAAGGGCGCCTATACGGTGGTCTACCCGGTGGTGCGCGGCACCGGCCCTCTCTTCGCGGTGATCGGCGCGCATTTCATCTTCGGCGAGGTCTTCACGCTGACCCAGTGGCTCGGCATCGCGGTGCTGCTTGCCGGCATCTTCGGGCTGGCGGCCTACAACCTTATGTTCCTGCAGGCCTCCCGGGACACGCTCAAGACGGCGCTGGCGCTGGCGGTGGTGACCGGTCTCTTCGTCGCGCTCTACACGACCTACGATGCCTACGGCATCCGCTCGACCGCCGACCCCTTCACCTTCCTGGCGTGGTTCTTCATGATCGACGGGCTGGTGATGCCGGTGATCGCGCTGCTGCGCTGGCGCAGCATGACCGAGCGCCCCGAAGTCGGCCCGCTGCTGCGGCGCGGGGTCCTCGGCGGAATCATCGCCTTCGGCAGCTTCGGCTCGGTGATGATGGCGACACGGCTCGACAAGGTGGGCGAAGCGGCGGTATTGCGCGAGACCTCGACGGTCTTCGCCGCGCTGATCGGTTGGATCGTCCTGAAGGAAACCGTGGGGCCGCGCCGCGTTGTGCTGATGGCCCTGATCGCGCTCGGCGCGGTGATCGTTGAAATGGGAGGCTGAGGCACCGGCATGGCAAGGCAAGAGAAAGTCGTGAACCCCTGGGTCAAGCAGGTGCTGGAACTCGGCCCGACGCTGCTGTTCTTCCTGATCTACCTGCGGATCCGCGACAATACCTATACCTTCCACGGCACCGACTACTCGGGCTTCATCGTCGCCACCATTGTCTTCGTGCCAATCCTGCTGGTCGCAATGGGCATCCTGTGGAAGCTCTCGGGCAAGCTCAGCCGCCTGCAGGTCTTCACCGCCTTCATGGTGATCTTCTTCGGCGGCCTCACCGCCTGGTTCAACGACGAGCGTTTCTTCAAGATGAAGACGACCATTGTTTACGGCGTCTTCTCGGCGCTGCTGGGGATCGGCCTGCTGCAGGGCAAATCCTACCTCGCCTACGTCATGGGCGAGTTGATTCCGATGCGCGAGGAGGGCTGGATGCTGCTGACCCGCCGCCTCTTCCTCGCCTTCCTGGTGCTGGCCGCGGCCAACGAATTCGTCTGGCGCACGATGTCCACCGACCTCTGGGTCAAGATCGAGACCTTCGCCTTCCCCGCCGCGCTCTTCGGTTTCCTGTGGTGGCAGATCGTGGCGCTGCAGAAATACATGATCGACCCCGAGGACAAGAACGCCTGAGGCGCCCAGGCTCCGGCCCTACGGCCGGACCAACCCCTGGACGCCTGGCGCCGCACCCCTGATTTCTCTTCTTCATAAATATCTCCAGGGGAGTCGACCGAAGGGAGACGGGGGCAGCGCCCCCGATGCGCGTGCGGCCAAAGGGCGTGGACCTCTGGCACTCGTCGCGACCACCCGGACAGCGCCCATCATTCCGGGGTTGCCAATGCAGGGAAAGCCGCCTATAGGGGCCGCTCATCCATGTACTCCACTGGAATCAGGGTGACCCTCGCGCATGGGGCAAGGGGCCTTCCGGTGATGTTGAAAGGAGTATGGCGCATGAACGCCAAGGAACTGCACGACAAGACCCCGGACCAGCTCCGCGAGGAACTGGCCAACCTGAAGAAGGAAAGCTTCAACCTGCGTTTCCAGCAGGCCACCGGCCAGCTGGAAAACCCGGCCCGGATCCGCGCCGCCCGCCGCAATGCGGCCCGCGTGCTGACCGTGCTGAACCAGAAGGCCGCTGCCGCGGCCGCGCAGGAATAAGGAGCGAGATCAATGCCCAAGCGTATTCTGCAAGGCACCGTTACCAGCGACGCAAACGCCCAGACCATCACTGTTCTGGTCGAACGCCGCTTTACCCACCCGGTTCTCAAGAAGACCGTTCGCCGGTCCAAGAAATATCGGGCACACGACGAGAAGAACGCATTCAAGGTCGGTGACACCGTCCGCATCATCGAATGCGCTCCGAAGTCGAAAACCAAGCGCTGGGAGGTGCTGGAGGCGTAAGCCCCCATCACATCCAGTTTGAGCGAAACCCTGGGGGCAAGAATCAGAACAGCCCCCAAAGGTCGGG
Source organism: Seohaeicola zhoushanensis (assembly GCF_014656415.1). GTDB lineage: Bacteria > Pseudomonadota > Alphaproteobacteria > Rhodobacterales > Rhodobacteraceae > Seohaeicola_A > Seohaeicola_A zhoushanensis. The sequence goes on from NZ_BNCJ01000002.1 coordinate 639,210, forward strand.
AGAAACCAAATGATCCAGATGCAGACCAATCTGGATGTTGCTGACAACTCCGGCGCACGCCGGGTGCAGTGCATCAAGGTCCTCGGCGGTTCGCACCGCCGGTACGCGTCGGTCGGCGACATCATCGTCGTCTCGGTCAAGGAAGCGATTCCGCGCGGCCGCGTTAAGAAAGGGGACGTCCGCAAGGCCGTCGTCGTGCGCACCGCCAAGGAAGTCCGCCGCGAGGATGGCACGTCCATTCGCTTCGACCGCAACGCCGCGGTCATCATCAACAACAACATGGAGCCGATCGGCACCCGTATCTTCGGGCCGGTGGTGCGCGAGCTGCGCGCCAAGAACTTCATGAAAATCATCTCGCTGGCTCCGGAGGTGCTCTGATGGCTGCGAAACTCCGCAAGGGCGACAAGGTCGTCGTGCTGACCGGCAAGGACAAGGGCAAGGAGGGGACCATCACCTCCGTTGACCCGAAAGCCGGCAAGGCCGTCGTGGAAGGCATCAACGTCGCCATCCGCCATACCCGCCAGACCCAGACCAGCCAGGGTGGCCGCCTTCCCAAGGCACTGCCGATCCAGCTGTCCAACCTCGCCCTGATCGACGCCAACGGCAAACCGACCCGCGTCGGCTTCAAGCTGGAAGGCGACAAGAAGGTGCGCTTCGCCAAGACCACGGGGGACGTGATCGATGCTTGATACCGCGAACTACACCCCGCGCCTCAAGAGCCTCTACGCCGACAAGGTGCGTGCCGCTCTGAAGGAAGAGTTTGGCTACACCAACGTCATGCAGATCCCGCGCCTGGACAAGATCGTCCTGAACATCGGCGCCGGTGCTGAGGCCGTTCGTGACAGCAAGAAGGTCAAGTCGGCCCAGGAAGATCTGAGCACGATCGCCGGCCAGCACGCTGTCATCACCAAGGCCAAGAAGTCGATCGCCGGTTTCCGGGTCCGCGAGGACATGCCGCTGGGTGCGAAAGTGACCCTGCGCGGCGACCGGATGTACGAATTCCTCGATCGCCTGATCACCGTGGCCCTGCCGCGCGTCCGCGACTTCCGCGGCGTTTCCGGCAAGTCCTTTGACGGCCGTGGCAACTACGCCATGGGCTTGAAGGAACATATCGTGTTCCCCGAGATCAACTTCGACAAGGTCGATGAAGTCTGGGGAATGGACATCGTGATCGCCACCACGGCGAAGACCGACGCTGAAGCCAAGGCGCTGTTGAAGCATTTCAACATGCCCTTCAACTCGTAAGCGCGGGAAGGAACAGACATGGCCAAGAAATCTATGATCGAACGCGAGAAGAAGCGTCAGGAGCTGGTCGACAAGTTCGCCGCCAAGCGTGCCGCTCTCAAAGAGATCATCAACGACCAGAGCAAGCCGATGGAAGAGCGCTTCCGCGCCTCGCTCAAGCTCGCAAAACTGCCGCGCAACAGCTCGGCTACCCGCCTGCACAACCGCTGCCAGCTGACGGGGCGTCCGCACGCCTATTACCGCAAGCTGAAAATCAGCCGGATTGCGCTCCGGGATCTCGGCTCGAACGGCCAGATCCCCGGCATGGTGAAATCGAGCTGGTAAGGGAGAGACAGTGATGAACGATCCTATCGCAGACATGCTCACCCGGATCCGCAACAGCCAGCTGCGCGGCAAGTCCACCGTGACGACCCCCGCTTCCAAGCTGCGCGCCTGGGTGCTCGACGTTCTGGTGTCCGAGGGCTACATCCGCGGCTACGAGAAAGTCACCGGCGCCGACGGCCACCCGGCCCTCGAAATCGGTCTGAAATACTTCGAAGGCACCCCTGTCATTCGCGAGCTCAAGCGGGTCTCCAAGCCCGGCCGCCGCGTCTACATGGGCGTCAAGGACATCCCCTCGGTCCGTAACGGCCTGGGCGTGTCGATTGTCTCCACCCCCAAAGGTGTGATGTCGGATGCAGCCGCACGCGAAGCCAATGTTGGCGGCGAAGTGCTCTGCACCGTATTCTAAGGAGGGTTCTGATGTCTCGTATTGGCAAAAAACCCGTTCCGCTGCCGGCCGGCGTCACCGCGACGCTGAGCGGTCAGTCCATCGAGGTGAAGGGGCCGAAAGGCACCCGTACCTTCAACGCGACCGACGACGTCACCATCACCATCGGTGAGGGCGAAGTGAAGGTCGAACCCCGCGGTTCGTCCAAGCGTGCGCGCCAGCAGTGGGGCATGTCCCGCTCGATGATCGAGAACCTTGTGACCGGCGTTACCACCGGCTTCAAGAAAGAGCTCGAGATCCAGGGTGTGGGTTTCCGTGCTGCAATGGCTGGCAACGTGCTCAAGCTGAACCTCGGCTACAGCCACGATGTGGACTTCACGCCGCCTCCGGGCATCACCGTGACCGCGCCGAAGCAGACCGAGATCGTCGTCGAGGGTATCGACGAGCAGCAGGTCGGCCAGGTTGCGGCCAACATCCGCAAGTGGCGTGCGCCCGAGCCGTACAAAGGCAAGGGCATCCGTTACAAGAACGAATTCATCTTCCGCAAGGAAGGGAAGAAGAAGTAAGGACGCGAGAGATGGCAAACAGCAAAAGACAACTGTTCCTCAAGCGCCGCCTGCGCGTCCGGAACAAGCTTCGCAAGGTCAACGCCGGGCGCCTGCGCCTGTCGGTGCACCGTTCCAACAAGAACATCAGCTGCCAGCTGATCGACGACGTCAACGGCGTGACCGTGGCTTCGGCCTCGACCCGCGAGAAGGATCTTGCCACCGGCAAGAACGACGTCGAGACCGCCGCCAAGATCGGTGCGGCGATCGCAGAGCGCGCCAAGAAGGCCGGTGTCTCCGACGCCTACTTCGACCGCGGCGGCTATCTGTTCCACGGCAAGGTGAAGGCTCTGGCCGACGCCGCGCGTGAAGCTGGCCTGAACATCTGACGGCACAGGGTGCGCAATGAAAGCGCACCCTACCGACGGAACCCAGGGTGCGCATTCATTGCGCGCCTGTCTGCAGGCGGCTGACCCCGCCTCGATGATCCGGGAGCCTTCGGCTCACCAGGATTGGACCAAACGGCGCCACGGCGCCACGACGGAAAGGATGCCTTCATGGCAAGAGAAGAAACCAGCAACCGCCGGGGCAACCGCCGCGAGCGCGAGGAAGCACCGGAATTCGCCGACCGCCTGGTCGCGATCAACCGCGTGTCCAAGACCGTCAAGGGCGGCAAGCGCTTCGGCTTCGCGGCACTCGTCGTCGTAGGCGACCAGAAGGGCCGTGTCGGCTTCGGCAAGGGCAAGGCCAAGGAAGTTCCGGAGGCCATCCGCAAGGCGACCGAACAGGCCCGCCGCCAGATGATCCGCGTGCAACTGCGCGAAGGCCGTACCCTGCACCACGACATGGAAGGCCGTCATGGCGCCGGCAAGGTGGTCATGCGGGCCGCACCGGAAGGGACCGGGATCATCGCCGGTGGTCCGATGCGCGCCGTGTTCGAGATGCTCGGCGTCAAGGACGTGGTCTCCAAGTCGCTCGGTTCGCAGAACCCCTACAACATGATCCGCGCCACCATCGACGGTCTGAAAAAAGAACAGTCGCCGCGCTCGGTGGCCCAACGCCGTGGCAAGAAGGTTTCGGACATCCTGCCGAAGCGTGACGAAGCCCCGGCTGAAGCCGAAGCGTAAGGAGATCCGGACATGGCAAAAACCATCGTTGTCAAGCAGATTGGTTCGCCGATCCGCCGTCCCGCCAAGCAGCGTGCCACGCTGGTCGGCCTGGGCTTGAACAAGATGCACCGCACCCGCGAGCTCGAGGATACCCCCTCGGTGCGCGGTATGGTGAACTCGATCCCGCACCTGGTGCAGATCATCGAGGAAAAGGAATAAGGCGCAGTCACACTGCCCTATCCGAGCGCCCCGGAGCCAGGCTCCGGGGCGTTTTTCTTTGCGTGCAGGGCAGGGGCAGCTTTGCTGCCAGCGCAAGGCGGCCTTGCCGGAATGTTCATTGTTGCAACGCGTCCGCATGATTATTCTGCAATGCAGCAAACAGCGGGTCCCGTATGCGGAGGAGGGCGGGACCGGCGTCATCAGAAAGGGCCTTGATATGGCACAGACTCTCCGCGCTTCGGCACATGGCTTCACCTTCGGCGACCGCGTCGCAGCGCTCTGGACCTCGGTCAAGGCGGCACATGCCCGCCGCAAAGTTTACCGCCAGACCTATGCAGAACTCGCAGGGCTGAGCGACAAGGAACTCGCCGACCTCGGCCTGCACCGTTCGGGCATCCGCCGCATCGCACTGGAACACGCCTACGGCCTCTGAACCCCAGGCAGACGACAAGGTCAGGCGCGCAACAGCCGCCTGACCAGCATCACGCCCAGGGCGGCGCCGATCCCGGCCCCGACGGGCCCGCCCAGAAACGCGGCGGTCATCGCGCGTTCCCCCTCGAAATCGATCAGTCCCAGCGCCGACCCGAATGTCAGCAGCAGGAACATACCCGCCGCCGCCCCGACAATGCCGCCGGCAAGCGCGCCAAGTGCGATCATCACCACCCGCATGAACGGATCTCCCCATCCGATGGCCGCAGGCTAGGCGCTTGCCCGCGCTCTGACAATCGGCTCAATCGCGCAGGATCCGCACGCCCAGCCGGTCGAGATGGTGATCGACCAGAAGGGTCTCGGCTGGGGTCAGCCGTTGCGACCGCGGATAGCGGGGCAGGGCGCGGTCGTCGAGCACCGGTGCCTCCCAGCCGCGGGTCGTCGCAAAGAAGCGATCAACGCCCTCTTCCCCGAACTCGCGGGCATAGCCCTGCACCACCACGTCCAGGTAGCTGAGCAATATCGGATGCGCCACGTCCGGGGCTGCCTGGTGTGCTTGGGGCACGGCGTATAGCGCGATCTCGGGCGTGCCGGTCAGGTCGTGGGCCACATCGGTCGCCGGCAGACGCTCGTACGCCCATTCGCGCGCGTCCAGGGCCGCCCAGTCGGCATTCGGCACGGCCGCAATCAACCCTTCGATCACAGTGCCCGGCGCAGGCACCGCCGTCAGAAAGGCCACCGGGCGCAGCGCGGTTTGCCGCCAGGCCCGCGCCCAGCCGCCCAGACGGGCGGGGCGGGGCGTCGCATAATCATGCGTCGCGCGGTTGACCAGGCTGCCGTAGCCGAAGAACCAGGGGTCTGACATGCGCCGTGCTCCGATATCCGTCATTTGATTTGTATCAAATCATTCCGTTCACGAATGTGCGAGATTGCCCCAACGGCATTTCGCCAGGAGGGACCAACCAATGCGGGTGACGAAGAGAACCAGCATCGCCATGCGCCTGCTGATGTACTGTGCAACGCATCCCGAACGTCTGGTGACGAAATCCGAGGTCGCCGAATGTTGCGATGTCTCCGAGAACCACCTGGCGCAGGTCATAAACCAGCTCGGGCGCATCGGCTATCTCGACACACAGCGCGGCCGCAATGGCGGTATCCGGCTTGGCCGTGCGCCTTCGGCGATCTCGATCGGCCAGGTGTTCCGCGATGTCGAGGGCTGCCCGGACGTGAACCACTGCGTCGCGGATTCGGACTGCTCCTGCCGCTTCGTCGGTGCCTGCGCCCTGCGCAACGTGCTGGCCGATGCGAGCCAAGCCTTCTACAGCCACCTCGATCATTTCAGCCTTGCCGACATCATGCGGGACAACAGCGCCATGGCGTTGATGCTCCAGCCGATGCGTGAGGTGGCCTGAGGGCTACTCCCGCGCGCGCAGGACACGCGCGGGCCGCGCCCCGAGCGGGCGCCAGGCAAAGAGCAGCCCGGCGGCGAGCGTGGTCAGCACGCCGCCGCCTATGATCCCCAACGCCGAGGGCCAGATCACCGCGAACTTCGTCTCCATGATGAAGATGCTGACGGCCCATCCCCCGGCAATCCCCGCCCCCAGCGCCACCAGCCCGGCGGCAAGGCCCAGCAGGGCCGAGCGCAGCGCAAAGCTTGCCAGGATGCGCCCGCGCGTGGCGCCCAGAGTCTTGAGCACCGCCGCCTCGTAGGTGCGCGCGCCTTCGCCCGCCGCCGCCGCGCCGATCAGCACCAGGAAGCCCGTCAGAAGTGTCGCCGCCGCGCCCCATGAGGTGGCCGCCGCCAGGCTCGCCAGCACGTCCGAGACCCGGTCGATGGCGTCGCGGACCCTGATCGCGGTGATGTTCGGATAGGCCCCGGCCAGGTCGCGCAGGATGGCCGCCTCGGCCTCTTCGTCGGCATAGACGGTCGAGATGAAGGTATGCGGCGCCCCCTCCAGCGCGCCGGGGTTCATCGTCAGCACGAAGCCGATCCCGGCGGTCGAGAAATCCACCTCGCGGAAGCTGGTGATCGGCGCGGTGATATCGCGGCCCAGGATGTTCACGGTGATCTCGTCGCCCAGCTTCAGCCCCAACTCGGCCCCTTCCTCGGCGGCAAAGCTGATCTGCGGCGGGCCGTTGTAGTCTTCGCCCCACCAGGTCCCGGCGGTAATCCGGGTGCGGGCGGGCAGGGCGCCGGCATAGGTCACGCCCCGGTCGCCGCGCACCACCCAATGGTCGCCGCCCACTTCGCGTGCCGGGCGGCCGTTGATCTGGGTGATGACGCCCCGCAGCATCGGCGCCGAGTCGACGCGGTGCACCGACAGGTCGGATTGCAGGCGGCGGTTGAAGCCCTCCATCTGGTCCTTCTGGATGTCGACGAAGAAATACGACGGCGCCACGTCCGGCAGGTCGCCGGTGATGGCGTTGCGCAGGTTGCCGTCGATCTGCCCCACGGCGGCCAGCACCGAGAGCCCCAGCCCCAGCGAAAGCACCACCGAGGCCGCCGCCTCGCGCGGGCCCGAGATCGCCGCCAGCGCCCAGCGCAGCGGCGCGCGGCCGCGCGCCAGCCGGGCCGAGCGGCCGGCGATGCGCCTGATCCCCCAGGCCGCCGCCGCCAGCACCACCAGCGCCCCGGCCAGCCCGCCGCCGGTCCAAAGCGTCAGCCAGAGCGTGCCGCTGAACCAGGCGGCGAGCCCGACCAGCAGCGCCAGCCCCAGCGCGGTGGCGGCGAGATAGCGCGGCGCGGGCAGCAGACGCGCGCCGGCCAGCGCGTCGCGGAACAGCGTGGCGGCGCGCACCTCCTCGGTGCGGGCCAGCGGCCAGAGGGTGAACAGGAAGGCGGTCAGCAGGCCATAGATGGCCGCCTCGGCCAGCGGCTCGGGGTAGAGCGCGAATTCCGAGGGCACTGGCAACTCCGCCTCGATCAGCGGGCCAAGCAGCACCGGGATCATCCCGCCCAGCGCCAGCCCCAGGACGATGCCCACCAGCGACAGCGCCCCGATCTGCAGGAAATAGGTGCGGAAGATCACCCGCCGCTCGGCGCCCAGCGTGCGCAGCGTGGCGATCACATTGGTCTTGCCGGCCAGATAGGCCCGCACCGCCGCCGAAACGCCGACCCCGCCCACGGCAAGGCCCGACAGGCCGACCAGCACCAGGAAGGCGCCCATCCGCTCGACAAAGCGCGACACACCCGGCGCGCCGTTGCGCGAATCGCGCCAGCGCATCCCGGCATCGCGGAACTGCGCCTCGGCCGCCCGCGACAGCGCCTCGAGGTCGGTGCCCTCGGGCAGGTCGAGCCGGTATTTCGTCGAATAGAGCGAGCCCGGCGACAGCAGCCCGGCATTTGCCAGCGCCGGGGTCGCCACCAGGGTGCGCGGCCCCAGCCCGAAACCGGCCGAGGCATTGTCCGGCTCGCGCGCCAGCGCGGCCATCAGCACGAAGTCCTGCGTGCCCAGGCGGAAGGTCTCGCCGGGTGTCAGCCCCAGCCGGTCGATCAGCACCCGCTCCATCACCGCGCCGGGCAGCCCATCGCGGCCCTCCAGCGCCTCGCGCAGGGGCATCTCCGGTTCGAGCAGTGCCGCGCCGATCAGCGGATAGGCCCCGTCGACCGCCTTCACCTGCGTCAGCGCCCGTTCCGGTATGCCGTCGCGGTCGACCAGCGCCATCGAGCGGAAGTCGACCACCTCCGACACCGCCAGGGCGTTTTCGGCCATCCAGGCCTTTTCCGCCTCGGTGGCGAAACGATAGGTGAAATCCATCTCGGCATCGCCGCCCAGCAGCGCCGCGCCCTCGCGCGCCAGTCCCGCCTCGATGCTGGCCCGCACGGTGCCGACGGCGGCAATCGCCGCCACGCCAAGAGCCAGGCAGGCGAGGAAGATGCGGAACCCGCGCAGGCCGCCGCGCAGCTCGCGCCGGGCCAGCCGCCAGGGCAGCGCCCAGCTCATTCGGCGGCGTCCCGCTGCGCCTCGGGGGCAAGGCGGCCGTCATGCAGCCGGATCACCCGGTCGCAGCGCGCCGCCAGCTCGTCGGAATGGGTCACCAGCACCAGCGTCGCGCCGTGCCGGTCGCGCAGGCCGAAGAGCAGCTCGACGATGGCTGCGCCATTGGCCGCGTCCAGGTTGCCGGTCGGCTCGTCCGCCAGCAGGATCTGCGGGCGCGGCGCCAGCGCCCGCGCCAGCGCAACGCGCTGCTGCTCGCCCCCCGACAGCTGCGCCGGATAGTGATCGGCCCGCGCGCCCAGGCCCACGGCCTCCAGCTCGGCCCTGGCCCTGGTGAAGGCGTCCTTGACGCCCGCCAGTTCCAGCGGCGTCGCCACGTTTTCCAGCGCGGTCATCGTCGGGATCAGGTGGAAGGACTGGAACACCACGCCCATGTGATCACGCCGGAAGCGCGCCAGCGCATCCTCGTTCATCGCCGTCAGATCCTGCCCCAGCGCCAGGATGGTGCCGCCGGTCGCCATCTCAAGCCCGCCCATCAGCATCAGCAGCGAGGACTTGCCCGACCCGGAAGGCCCAACCAGCCCCAGGCTCTCGCCCCGGATCACGTCCAGCGTGATGCCATGCAGGATATCGACGCGCCCGGCATTGCCATTCAGCGACAAAGCGGCATCTTTTAGGGAAAGTACTGGCTCGGTCATGGGCCCTGTCAGTTTGATCGCCTGTTCAAGGGCATATGGAGTTCATCCCGGAATGCGCAAGTTTCTGGCGGCACTTATCCTGATTTTCTCGCCTGTTCTGGCGCTGGCCGATGAAATCACCATCGCCGCGCTTGGCGATAGCCTGACCCAGGGCTACGGCCTGCCGCCCGAAGAGGGGCTGGTGCCGCAGCTGCAGGCCTGGCTCGACGGGCAGGGGGCCGGGGTGCATCTGCTCAACGCCGGGGTCTCGGGTGATACCACGGCGGGGGGCGCCGCGCGGGTCGGCTGGACGCTGACGCCCGAGGTCGACGCGATGATCGTGGCACTTGGGGGCAACGACCTCTTGCGCGGCATCGACCCGGCCGAGGCGCGCAGGAACCTCGACACCATCCTCAAGGCCGCGCAGGAGGCGCATGTGCCGGTGCTCCTGATCGGGATGCGCGCGCCGGGCAACTACGGGCCGGACTACAAGGCCGCCTTCGAGGCGAATTACGCCGACCTTGCCCAGGCCTATGGCACGCTCTTCCTGCCCGACTACTTCGCGGGCCTGGGCGAGGGCGACCCGGCGGCCCTGCAGCGATGGTTCCAGCCCGACGGCATCCACCTGAACGCGGAAGGCGTGGCAAAGATCGTCGCCGCCATCGGGCCAACCGTGCTCGACCTCGCCGCCCGCGCCAGGGCCGACTGAGCGATCGCCGCGCCATCCCGCGGACCGGCGCTCGCCCTTGCCCAACAAAAAAGGCCGGACGCTTGCGCATCCGGCCTTTCCTGTGCGAAATCGCCCAGCTTAGTCGGCCAGGGTGATGTTCACAGCAGCCTCGCGGCCATCGCGGCCGGGCTGGATGTCGAAGTTGACTTTCTGGTTGTCGGCGAGGCCGGTCAGGCCGGCGCGCTCAACAGCCGAAATGTGGACGAACACGTCCTTGGAACCGCCCTCGGGGGCGATGAAACCGAAACCTTTGGTGGCGTTGAACCACTTGACGGTGCCTTTGGCCATCGTCGTTACTCCTACGTTTTAGTCTGCCCACGGGATGCGGCAGGTCGGCAAGGTCTTCGCAAGATCGAGGACTGAGCCGGGTCGGAGCAGTTGGGTCGATAGCTTAACGTCGCGGCGCGGTATATGGGGCCAAAACGCCTTTCTGGCAAGCTTTTTCAGGGATGACCCGTCTCAAGAGCCAGGAGTTGCCGATAGGTGTAGCGTTCAGATATCACCCCGTCATCGCCTTCGCGGAACTTCGGATCCTGCGGAAGGCAGCCCGGACCGCAGAGCTGGAAAGTCACCATCCGGCGGCTGTCGATATACCAGAGCCGCCCGCCCGGGGTGGCGACATAGCCCGCCACGCCCTCGCGCCGGTCGCTCTCGATATCGAGCGTGGTGGGAAATTCGGCCGGGACCCGCGGGTTGTAGGCGCCATGGGTGTGGACCGAAGCCAGCACCCGCCGTCCGCCGCCCGGGCGCAGGGGGGTGCAGCCGTCATGGCCGCCGCGCACCATCTCGGTGAAGAACAGCGCGCCATTGGCCCCGCCCAGCAGATAGCCGCAATATTCGCGGTCAGTGGCGAAGGAGAGCGTCTGCAACGGCCCCAGCCGGTGAATCACCAGCGCGACCTCCTCCGGCTCCGGATGGGCAGGCGGCACGTCGGTCGGTTGCAGGACAAGGCTCAGGGCCAGCAGCAGGATCAGCATCATGGCCCGGAGCCGGGGATCAGAGCACCGTCACGGGCGTGCCGACCGGCACGCGGGTATAGAGATCCATCACATGTTCGTTGATCATGCGGAAGCAGCCGTTCGACCCGGCGGTGCCGATGGTCTCGGGCGCGATGGTGCCGTGGATGCGCACCCCGGTGTCGCGGCCGTCCTGGAACAGGTAGAGCGCCCGCGCGCCCAGCGGATTTCCGGGGCCGCCCGGCTGGACGTAATCGTTGTCGACGAACTTGCGATAGGTGCGCGGGTCGCGCTTGATCATCTCGGGCGTCGGGCGCCAGGTCGGCCATTCCTTCTTGACCTGCACCACGGCGGTACCGCGGAACTCCAGCCCCTCCTTGCCCACGGCGACGCCATAGCGGATCGCCTTGCGCTTGTCAGTCACGAGATAAAGGTAGAACCGGCTCGGCACGATCAGGATCTGCCCGGGCTCGAGCGCCATGTCGAACTCGCGCCGGGTCCAGACGTATTGCGGCTGGATATCGAAAGGCTCCTGCGCGGCCCGCGCGAGCGAGGGCAGGGCCAGCGTTGCGGCGCAGCCGGTGAGGAAGCAGCGACGCTGGATCATGACGTTTCTCCGCATTGAAATGGATGTGCTTCCATGATGAATCCGCCCTTGGCACTGGTCAATACAATCGCAGAAAAGTGTAGCGCCGCCGGGCTTTCCGACAACAGCACCGGCTATTTCTTGGCGATGATCGCGCGCCCGTCCTTGGTCTTCTTCTTCAGCTTGTCGTTGAACAACTGGATCACCTGGGTGAGCTGGTTGGTCAGCATCTCGGTGTTCTTGGCATCGCTGGTCTTGGAGAAATAGAGGTTCTGGTCGATCACGAAGGCCTTGGTCTTCAGCTCGCGGCAGATGTCCTTGATATTGCCGCCGGTGTGGACACGCACCTTACTCAGCTTGACGCCGAAATGCTCTTCCAGCCCGTCCTTGACCTCCTTGGGAAGCTTCTTCTCGCGGGTGCCGGCGGGCTCGGTCTCGAGCTTCTTCATCCGCGCCTTCTTGCCCTCTTTCGACTGGGCAAGCTGGATGACGTCGTCCTTGCTCATGGCTCTGCTCCCTTGACGCGCCAAAGGGTCGAATCGCTGGCGTTTGGACAAGCTTACCCCGAAACGCCGCCGGATGACTGTGATGAAGGTTACGGAAGAATTGGTCAAAAACAGGGCGCATTCAGGCCACAGAACTGCCCCGTTCCGAGCCGATGTTGGCGAAGACAAAGCCTGAACCGTCTTGAACGAGGTCCGTCGCCATGCGATGCCCGAAATCCGCTCGTTTTGCCACGCCAGCCGCAAATTGTGGTTCCTTCGTGGTGCGGTTCACCATTTGTTAAAGGTTAATTGGAATCATCAGCACATGTTGCATCAGCCATTTGGTCTCACAATTCCCGCGACCCTATTCATGAACTTCGAACTTTCCGGCAAGGCGAATCCCCTGCTGGTGGCTGAGTTCGATTCGCTGATGGAGGCCGTGGCGAGGGTGCAGCAGAGCCATCCGTTCCGGCTCGATGCCTGGGTTGCGCTGCCTGACCGCCTGCTCTGCGTCTGGACGCTTCCGGCCGGCGACATGGATACCGTCGGCCGCTGGCGCGCGATCCGCCGTGCCTTTGCCGGCGCCATCGGCCCCGGCCGTGTCCGCTGGCGCGCCGCCGAACCGCCGCGGCTGATCACCGGCGTTGTCGATTACGCCGAAAGCGTGCGCCGGTGCTGGTTCGCCCCGGTGCGCCGCGGCCTGGTCTCGCGGCCCGAGGACTGGCTCTATTCCTCGATCCAGCAGGACGGGATGCGCGCCGCCTGACGCGGCCATTTCCGCCGGCCGCGGGTCATGCTAGACTAGCAACCATTGTTGCACCCTTGTTTGGATAGTCCTGGTATGTTTTCCCATGTTTTCAGGGCCTTGCTTATAGGCTCGCTGCTTCTTCCCTCGAACGTCCTGGCCTATGGCGAGGGCGGTGGCTATGGCGCTCCGCGCAATGCCGGCACCGCATATGGCACCCCTTCGGGCGCCCAGGCCAACGCGGCCACCACCAATGCGGTGGTCAAGCTGCTGACCGGCGGCGTGCGCGGCTGCCAGCGCCTGCAGAAGGTCTACCGCTACGACTGCTACAGCCAGGTCTACGGCCAGGCTGCCGGCCTGCTGCGGGGCAACCCGGCCTATAGCGAGGCGCGGGTGGTGCTCTCGGACGTCGAACGCTCGCTCAGCCGAACCGTGCGGCGCAACCTTGACCGCGCGCAGCCGCAAGTCCGCATGGGCAACCAGCAGTTCCGCGCCATCCGCGCCGACACGCTGCCCGCCGCCAAGGCCGCCTTCGCCAGCGCCCTGGAAGAGGCCGAAACGCGCCTGCTGCGTTCCTCCAACGGCCAGAGCGAGCACCACATCCGCATCGCCGCTGCGCTCAACTCCAACAAGGTGCTGCTGCGCTCGGCCCTGCTGCTCCTGCGCCTGATCGCCTGACCCTCAGCGCGTGTTCTCGCGCACCAGCTCGGCGTAAAGCTCGCGGATTCGCCGGAACACGGGTCCGCGCCCGCCCTCGGTACCCACCGGCTTGCCGTCGATCGAGGCCACCGGCGTCTGCGCGCCGAAGGTGCCGGTCAGGAAGGCCTCGTCGGCGCCATGGGCGTCGACCAGCGAATAGTTCCGCTCGAACACCGGGATGCCATCGGCGCGGCAGAGGTCGATCACCTTCTGCCGCGTGACCCCGTTCATGCAGTAATCTCCGGTCGAGGTCCAAACCTGGCCCTTGCGGACGATGAAGAAGTTGCAGGCGTTGGTGGTGTTCACGAAGCCATGCGGGTCGAGCATCAGCGCCTCATCCGCGCCGGCCTGTTCCGCCTGCAGGCAGGCGATTACGCAGTTCAGCTTGGAATGGCTGTTGTATTTCGCGTCCTGGCTCATCGGCAACCCGCGCACCTGCGGCACCGTCGCCAGGCGGATGCCCTCCGATTGCAGTGAATCGACCGGCTTGGAATGCTCCATGATGATAACGACCGTCGGCCCGCTCCGCGACAGCGAGGGATGCTGGAAGGGCCTCACCTTGACCCCGCGCGTCACCATCAGCCGGCAATGCACGTCATGGGTCATGCCGTTGGCGGCCGCCGTCTCGGTCAGCGCCGCCAGCACGCCGGCGCGGTCCATCCCGATGTCGAGGCTCACCGCCTTGCAGCTGTCGAACAGCCGGTCCATGTGCTCGTCGAAGAAGGCCCACTTGCCGTTGTAAAGGCGCATCCCCTCCCACATGCCGTCGCCCAGCATGAAGCCCGAGTCGTAGACCGAGACCTTGGCCATGTCGCGATGCTTGAGCTCGCCGTTGACCCAGATGCGGATGTCGCGGTTGCGCGCATCCTCCTCGGCGGTGTGGGTCGTGCTGTTTTCCTGGGCCATCCGCCATACTCCTTGCCTTGCCGGGGCAAGGTGTCGGCATTCGGCGCGATTCGCAATTCAGGCCAGGGCGTCCTCAATCTCGGCCACCAGCCTCGCCATCTCGGCATGCGCCGGCCCCTTCGGCGCCTCCAGCACCGAGCGGCCCTGGCCCAGCGTCTCGGCATAGACCACGCGGTTGGCCATCACCGCATCGGCGACGCGCGCCTCCATCTCGGCGGCCTTCGACGCCACATCCGCCGCCAGCCGGGTGCCGGGGCGCGACCGGGTCATCACCATCAGCGCAGGCTTCTCGGCCCGGTCGGTGAGGTCGAGCACCGCTTCGACCGCCCAGAGGTCGACATGGCTGGTGGCGACCGGGATCAGCACGAGGTCGGCGGCGCGCAGGGCGGGGCGCAGGTCGCTGTCGGCCTTGGGCGGGGTGTCGATGATGACGATATCATGCATGTCGGCGAGCCGGCGGCATTCATAGCCGACGCCCCAGGCCGAGGCGGTCGAGAAATGCAGTCCGGGGTCTTCCATCCCCTCGATCCGCGTCATGAACCAGCGCCCGGCGCTGCCCTGCGGGTCGATATCCATCAGTGCAACCGATTTGCCCGCCCGCGCGAAGGCAACCGCAAGGTTCACCGCGAGGGTGGTCTTGCCGGCGCCGCCCTTCTGCTGGGCGATGGTCAATACATGTCCCATGGTGCCCCTCCGATCTTGCTGCGCCGCAGCATAGCGCATGGGGCGCAGGGCGCAACGGTCAAGGCGTCGCATCGCGACCCCGTGGCGGTAACCAAACATTAACCCTGATTAACCATGCTGTGCGCCGAAAGGTGTCCCATGCGCGTCTGGTTGTTGCTCTTGATCTGCCTGTTGCGCGCCGGCCCCGCCGGTGCCGGGGCCTTCTCCGAGGAGAAGGGCACGGGTTTTGTCGCCACCACCGGCTTCTACCGGTGGGATGGCTTCGGCGCGATGCAGGAAGCGGGGCTGTATGCCGCCTACGGGCTGACCCCGCGCCTGACGCTTGGCTTCGATGCCTATTACACGCCGGGCTTGTCGAGCCACGCATTGCTCTTCCTGCGCCTGCCGATCGCGCAGGGCAGGGGCGCGAACCGCTTCGCCGCGGAATTCGGACTGGGCGTGCATCGCGAAGCCGGAGGCGGCGGCGCGATGTATCGCCTGTCACTGGCGCATGGGCGCAGCTGGGATCGGGGCTGGTACGACCTGACCGCAAGTGTCGAACGTCGCAGCGGTCAACCGAAGGCCGGCTGGAAACTCGACGGCACGCTCGGCGGGTTGGGCAAGGCCCGGCTCCAGCCGATGCTGCAGTTGGGCCTGGGCCGCACCGGCTGGGGCCTGCGCGAATGGCGCGCCTCGGCGCACCTGCGCTACGATACACCCAAGGGCGCGACCTGGGTGCTTGGGCTGGAGCGGCAGCACTCCGGCACCATCAGCAGCGCGGTTTCGCTGGCCCTGTGGCGCCGGTTCTGACGCAGCGCTAGCCTCGGGGCATGACCTCTCCGATCAGCCCCTCCGACGACGACGCGCGGGACTGAACACTCGGGGCGTTAGGGGACTGCCTTGATGTAAGCAGCTATGGCCGCCCGGTCCTCGGGCGTCAGATGTGCCATGTTCTTGACCACCTGCGCCATCTCGCCCCCGGCGCTGTCGTAGTCGGGGGTGAAGCCGCTTTCGAGGTAATAGGCGATGTCCTCGGCGCTCCAGCTCAGGTTCGCGGCGTTGATCGCCGGGATCTTGCCCTTGCCCGAGGGGTTCGGCGCACCCTGCAGCCAGCGCGTGGTATCGAGCGCGCCAAGCGCGTTGCGGGGGGTATGACATTCGGCGCAATGGCCCAGTGCCTCGACGAGGTAGCGGCCGCGTTCCAGCTCGGGCGTATCGGCGGGGCGCACCCAGTCATCGTTCAGGAACAGGAGTTTCCACAGACCCAGTGCGCGGCGGATGTTGAAGGGAAAACCCACCTCGTGCGGCTTGCTCGCCACGTCCGATGGGGGCAGTGTGTCCATGAAGGCCTTGAGGTCTGCGACGTCCTGCAGGGTCATCCGGGCGTAGGTGCCATAGGGCAGGGCAGGGTAGTAGTGCCTGCCCGAGGGCGACACACCCCGCGTCAGAGCATTGGCGAGGTCCAGATCGCTCCACCCGGCGATGCCCTGCGGCGAGGGCGAGATATTGGGCGCGACGAAGGCGCCGAAGGGGCTTTCCATCCGGTAGCCGCCGGCCAGCACCAGCCGGGCCTCGCCCTCGGCCCCCGGTGCGGCGTGGCAGGCGGCGCAGCCGCCGGCCCAGAACACGGTGGCGCCGCGCTCGGCATCGCCGGCCAGCCCCGCCATGGCGTCCTGAGGCAATGGTTTCGGCGCGGAGAGGATCCAACCGCCCGCGGCGGCGATCACGGCCAGGCCGGTCAGGGTTGCAAGCAGTTTGCGCATGGCACCTCTCGTGAAAACGGGCGGCTCTGAAGCCGCCCGCATGTGTCAGTCGTCAGACCTCAGTTCGACTTCGCACGATAGAGCTCGTGGCAGGCGCCGCAAGCCTTGCCCACCGGGCCCATCGCGCCGCGCAGCGAGTCGAGCCCGCCGCCGGCTGCCGCCTCGAGGGCCGCGCTGGCTTCGGCCAGCGCCTGGGCCTTCTCGCCAACGGTGCTGCCCGATTCCCAGACGGCCGGCAGTGCGTGGGTCACATCGCCCAGAGTGGCGTTGTCGGTGCCCGGCTTCCAGGCCGCCATCTGGTTCATCGAGGTCAGTTTGGCCAGGTTGCCTGCCGCCGCAGCGGCGGCATCGGCATTGTATTCCACCTCGCCCTTGGCCATTGCGCCAAGCTGCCCGAGGTTGAAGGCGTAAAGGTCCATGGTGGCCTGGCGGGCCTTGACGGCGGCCAGCGCGGCCTTGTCCGCATGGCTGTCTGCAATCACGGCCGTTCCGGCAAGGGCGGCCAAGGCCAGCCCGGCGATCACGGTCATCTTGGTTTTCATGAAGAAGTCTCCCTGGATAAGATCATGCACTGTTGAATATTACCTGTGAGGTTTTGGCTATACACTGGCCAAAACCGCAGAGGGATAGCCAAATCGTGCACAACCCCAATTGGGACAATCTTCGTTACGTCCTCATGGTCGCCGACAAGGGCTCGCTCAGCGGCGCTGCGAAGGCCCTCGGAGTCAACCATGCAACGGTTCTGCGCCGGGTCGCCGCCTTCGAGGAGGAGCACGGCGGCCCGGTCTTCGACAAGACGGCGGCGGGCTACCGCGTGCTGCCAGATCGCGCAAGAGTGATCGAAGCGGCGCGCGAGGTGGCCAGTGGGATGCTCTCGGTCGAGCGTCTGATGCATGGCGCGCGGGCGCCGGTGCGTGGCGTAGTGCGGATCTCGTCGACCGATTCGCTCTGCCAGGTCGTGCTGCCGCCCTTCGTCGCCCGGCTTCAGCACACGGCGCCCGAGCTGCGGATCGACTTCTTCAGCTCGAACGCCCATCTCGACTTCGCGCGCCTGCAGGCCGATATCGCCGTGCGCCCCGCGCTGAGGCTGCCTGACGAGCTGAGCGGCGAAAGCCGCGCGCGCATGACCTTTCGGGCCTACAGCCTTCCCGGCCTGCGGCCGGGTTGGCTCGGGTTGTCCGGGCCGCTGATGCGCTCGGCCCCTGCCGCCTGGATGGCCGAGAATGTCGATCCCGAGGCGATTTCGGGCAGTGCGGATAGTTTCATGGTGCTGCGGGAACTGGCGCGAGCCGGTGTCGGGGTGGCGATCCTGCCGGCTTATCTCGGCCGCGGTGCGTCGGATCTGGTGGAGCGCCCCGAGCTGATGCCCGACTTCGCCGTGCCGGTCTGGGTTGCCACCTATACCGAGCTGCGCGATGTGCCCCGCATCCGCATCGTGCGCGAAGAGTTGCTGGCGCATCTCGCCACGGTCTCGGGCCTGCTGGACGGAACCGCCTAAGGAGGGGGACTAATAGAGCCTGCGCCTGAGCCTGAGCCAGACGCGAGACGAAGCGAGGAGGACTGCTGCGAGGTCGTTTCTAGCTGTCTTCCCGTAGCGGGCTGAGACGTATCTGAAGTGCCTGAGTTTGTTGAAGAATCGCTCGACAAGGTTGCGTGGTCGATAGAGCGCCGCATCCACCGAGCGCTGGACCTTCCGATCGCACTGTTTGGGGATATGTCCCCGCCCGCGATGGGCTGTGATGAAGTCCAGGATGGCGCGGGCGTCACTGTGCCGCGCGGCCATCTGAACGGCTGCTTCGGCAAGGCCTTTGCCCTGACCCCGTACGAGATGCGCTAGCCAAAGGGTGCGGCGGGGTGAACCCCGCCCTACGGCGACAGCTCGGGAAAAGGCGCCGCGCCCCCTCTCCGGCACTACCCCTGCTTCAGGCGGAACCGCTGGATCTTGCCGGTCTGCGTCTTCGGCAGCGCCTCGGTGAACCTGACCGATCGCGGATACTTGTAGGGCGCGATCCGCGCCTTGACGAAATCCTGCAGAAGCTTGACCTGCAGCGCCCCGGCCTCGACCCCCGGTTTCAGCACAACATGCGCCTCGACGATGGCGCCGCGCTCGGCATCCGGCACGCCGATCACCGCGCATTCGGCGACGTCCGGGTGCGCCAGCAGAGCGGCCTCGACCTCGGGGCCGGCGATGTTGTAGCCGGCCGAGATGATCATGTCGTCGGATCGGGCGGCGAAATGCAGGTAGCCCTCCTCGTCCATCACGAAGCTGTCGCCGGTCAGGTTCCAGCCGTTCTGCACGTAGTCCTCCTGGCGGCGGTCGCCCAGATAGCGGCAGCCCGTGGGCCCGCGCACCGCCAGCCTTCCGACCTCGCCGCGGGGCAGTTCCGCCCCATCCTCGCCAAGGATCTTCGCCTGGTATCCCGCAACCGGCCTGCCGGTGCAGGCGGGGCGGTGGTCGTCGAAGCGGTTGGTGATGAAGATATGCAGCATCTCGGTCGAGCCGATGCCGTCGAGCATCGGTTTGCCGGTCTTCGCCATCCAATCCTGGTAGACGGGGGCGGGCAGGGTCTCGCCCGCCGAGACGGCGGCCCGCAGCGAGGACAGGTCCGCGCCCTGGTCCATCGCCGCCAGCATCACGCGATAGGCGGTCGGCGCGGTGAAACAGACGGTGGCACGGTATTTCTGGATGATCTCGATCATGTTCGGCGGCGAGGCGTTCTCCAGCAGCACCGCGCAGGCGCCGAAGCGCAGCGGGAAGACCGCCAGCCCGCCCAGTCCGAAGGTGAAGGCCAGCGGCGGCGAGCCGACGAAAATGTCCTCGGGGGTTACGCCCAGCACCTCCTTTGCATAGCCGTCGGCAATGATCAGCAGGTCGCGGTGGAAATGCATCGTCGCCTTGGGCTCGCCGGTGGTGCCGCTCGTAAACCCCAGCAGCGCCACGTCGTCGCGCCCGGTCTGCACCGCGTCGAAGCGCACCGGCTTGTCGAGCGCGGCGCGGTCCAGCTCGGCGTCGTGATTGGCGGTGCCGTCGAAACCCACCACGGTCTTCAGCGTGGCACTGTCCTTGGCGCAGGTAACCAGGTCCTCCATCAGGCGGGTGTCGCAGAGCGCATGGGTGATCGCCGCCTTGTCGACGATCTTGGCCAGCTCCCCGGCGCGCAGCATCGGCATGGTGTTCACCACCACCGCGCCGGCCTTGGTGGCGGCGAGCCAACAGGCCACCATCGCCGGGTTGTTGGCCGAGCGGATCAGCACCCGGTTGCCGGGCTTCACGCCGTAATTCTCGACCAGCGCCCGCGCCAGGCGGTTGGTCCAGTCGGTCAGCTCCTTGTAGCTGCGCCGCCGACCGTTGCCGATCAGCGCGGTATGGTCGCCAAAGCCCTTCTCGACCATGCGGTCGGTCAGCTCGACGCCGACGTTGATCCAGTCGGGATAGCGATGCGCGCCGAGGTCGATCTCGGGCCAGAGGTCGGCGGGCGGCAGGTTGTCGCGCGCGAAGCTGTCGGTATGTCCGCTTGGTCCGAGCTGCATCTCAGGCTCCCATGGCTTGTCTGGCGATCACGACCTTCTGCACGTCGCTGGCCCCCTCGTAGATTCGCAGCGCGCGGATCTCGCGGTAGAGGCTCTCGACGATATGTCCCTTGCGCACGCCGTCGCCGCCATGCAGCTGGACGGCGGCGTCGATCACCGATTGCGCCGTCTCGGTGGCGTGCAGCTTGGCCATCGCCGCCTCGCGGGTGACGCGGGGCGCGCCCATGTCCTTGGTCCAGGCGGCGCGATAGACCAGCAGCGCCGAGGCATCGACGCCAAGTGCCATGTCAGCGATATGGCCCTGCACCATCTGCAACTCGCCCAGCGGCGCGCCGAAAAGCTGGCGCTCCCGCACCCGCGCCAGGCTCTCGTCGAGCGCGCGCCGCGCCATCCCCAGCGCCGCCGCCCCCACGGTCGAACGGAAGACGTCAAGCACCGACATGGCGACGCGAAAGCCGCCGCCCGCGGTTCCGATCAGCGCCGAGCCGGGCAGGCGCATGTCGGTGAAGCGCAGCCGCGCCAGCGGGTGCGGGGCGATCACGTCGATGCGCTCGGCGATCTCCAGGCCGGGGGTGTCGGCGGGCACCAGGAAGGCCGAGATACCGCGCGCGCCCGGCGCCTCGCCGGTGCGGGCGAACAGCACGTAGAGATCGGCGATGCCGCCGTTCGAGATCCAGGTCTTCTCGCCGTTGACGACAAAGCCGTTTCCGTCCCTTTCGGCCGTCGTGGTCATGTTCGCCACGTCCGAACCGCTGGCCGGTTCCGACAGCGCAAAGGCCGAGATCGCCTTGCCGGCGCGGGTCTTCTCCAGCCAGGCCCGCTGCTCGTCCGTGCCGAAGAGCGAAACCGCGCCCATGCCGAGCCCCTGCATCGCAAAGGCGAAATCGGCGAGCCCGTCGTGGCGCGCCAGCGTCTCGCGGATCAGGCAGAGCGCGCGCACATCCAGCGCCTCGCCGCCCGAATGGCGCAGGAAGCCGGCAGCGCCGAGGTCGCGCACCAGCCGCCGACAGGCGGCGTCGGTATCGGCGTGATCGGCCGGAAGATGCGCCGCGCACCAGTTTTCGAGCGCCGCCGCCAGTTCGCGGTGGCGGTCCTCGAAGAACGGCCAATCCAGGAAACTCCGGTCTGCCATCGCTGCTCCTCCCCCTGCTTCTTCTCTTTCCAAATACTCACAAGACCACGTTGCCGCCGCCGCTGCGCCAGAGGTCAGTCCCCTGCGAAGACCGGCTTCTCCTTGGCCACGAAGGCATGGAAGGCGCGTTCGAAGTCCTTCGTCTGCATGCAGATCGCCTGGGCCTGGGCCTCGGCCTCGATCGCCTGGTCAAGGCTCATGTTCCATTCCTGGTTGATCTGCGTCTTGGTGATGCCATTGGCGAAGGTCGGCCCCGAGGCGATGCGCCCGGCCAGCTTCATCGCCTCGGCCTCAAGCGTCTCGGCCGGGTGCAGGGCGTTCCAATAGCCCCAGGCCAGCCCCTCGTCGGCATTCATCGCGCGGCCCGTGTAGAGCAGTTCCGACGCACGGCCCTGGCCGATGATGCGGGGCAGCATGGCGCAGGCGCCCATGTCGCAGCCGGCAAGGCCGACGCGGTTGAACAGGAAGGCGCATTTTGCTTCGGGCGTGGCGAGGCGCATGTCCGAGGCCATGGTGATGATCGCGCCGGCGCCCACCGCGACACCGTCGACGGCGGCGATGATCGGCTTCTGGCAATGCAGCATGGCCTTTACCAGGTCGCCGGTCATCCGGGTGAAAGCGAGCAGGCCCTTCATGTCCATCTGCACAAGCGGGCCGATGATGTCATGCACGTCGCCGCCCGAGCAGAAGTTGCCGCCGTTGCTGGCAAAGACCACCGCGTGGATGTCGTCGGCATAGGGCAGGGCGCGGAAGGTGTCGCGCAGCTCGGCATAGCTGTCGAAGGTCAGCGGGTTCTTGCGGTCGGGCCGGTTCAGGCGGATGGTCGCGATCCCCTCCGATGCCTGCCACTGGAAATGCTTGGGGCTCAGGCCTGCCATGTCGGTCATGCGGGGTGGTCTCCTATCCGGTCGAGCAAGGTGATGAGGGTGTCGAGCTCGGCGCCCGAGAAAGGCGTGAGCATGTCGTTTATCCAGGCCTCGTGATCGGCGGCCATCGCGGCAAAGCGCTCGATCCCGGCGGGGGTGAGCCGCACCAGCATGGCGCGGCGGTCGCCGTCGACCTGGGCGCGTTCGACCAGACCCTCGCTGACCAGGCGCTCGACGATGCCCGTGACATTGCCGTTCGAGACCTTCAGCCGGGCGGAGAGGTCGCTCATCCGCAGCCCGTCGCGGTAGCGGTCGAGCGCGGCCATGACGTCGAAGCGGGGCAGGGTGCTGTCATAGTCTTCGCGCAGCCGTTCGCGCAGCTGCGCCTCGACGCCGCGATGCGCCGAGAGCATCCGCAGCCAGAGCCGCAGCCGCTGTTTCGAGGGCGTGCGGTCAAGGTCCTTCATGTTTCGCCTCCGGAAATCGAAATGGCCTGCCCGGTAACACCTTCCGACCCGGCAAGGCAAAGCCAGAGCGCGGCGGCGGTGACCTCGGCGGGCTGGATCAGCCGGTGCTGCGGGCTGTGCGATTCGAGCGAGGCGCGGGCCTTTTCCGGGTCCATGCCGGTCTTGGCGACGATATTGGCGATGCTGCGCTCGGTCATCTCGGTGTCGAGGAAGCCGGGGCAGAGCGCGTTGACGGTGATGCCGGTCCGCGCGCATTCGAGCGCGAGGCTGCGCACCAGGCCGATCACCCCGTGCTTGGCGGCGGCATAGGGTGCGACATAGGAATAGCCCTTGAGCCCGGCGGTCGAGGCCACCGCGATGAGCCGGCCCCAGGGCGCGCCCTTCATCCGGTTCACCGCCGCGCGGAAGGTGAGGAAGGTGCCGGTGAGGTTGACGTTCAGCATCGACTGCCATTCGGCCAGCGAGGTGCGCCCGAAGGGCGAACTGGCCGAGACGCCGGCATTGGCGATGACGATATCGGGCGTGTCGATGAAGTCGAACATGGCATCGACCGAGGTTTCGTCCGTAACATCAGCCTGCACGGTGTGAATCTCGGGGTAATCCGCCGCCACCTGTTCCAGCGAGACGGCGGTGCGCCCGGCGATCCAGACCCGCGCGCCCTCACGGGCAAAGCCGCGCGCCATGTCGGCACCAAGGCCGGTGCCGCCACCGGTGATGAGAACGGTCTTGCCCCGGACGCTCATACCCGCAGCCCCAGACCTTCGCCGCGCTCGGCCAGGCGCTGCATCTGGTCGCGCCCGCGCAGGTAGGGCAGCGGCCAGGCGGTAGCGGTATCGCCAAGCGCCGCGGCGGCGTGCAGCGTCCAGTAGGGATCGGCCAGGTGCGGGCGGGCGAGGCAGACCAGATCGGCGCGGCCCGCCATCAGGATCGAGTTCACATGGTCGGGCTCATAGATATTGCCCACCGCCATGGTGGCGATGCCCGTCTCGTTGCGGATCCGGTCCGAGAACGGCGTCTGGAACATGCGGCCATAGACCGGCTGTGCCTCGGTCGAGGTCTGCCCGGCCGAGACGTCGATGATATCGGCCCCGGCGGCACGGAACATTTCGGCGATATGCACCGCCTCGGCGGCATCGACGCCGCCCGTCGCCCAGTCGCTGGCCGAGATGCGCACCGACATCGGCTTGCCCGCCGGCCAGGCCGCGCGCATCGCCGCGAAAACCTCCAGCGGATAGCGCATCCGGTTTTCCAGGCTACCGCCATAGGCATCGGTGCGGTGGTTCGACAGCGGCGAGATGAAGGAGGAAATCAGATAGCCATGGGCGGCGTGCAGTTCGACCATGTCGAAACCGGCGCGGTCGGCCATCTGGGTGGCTGCGACGAATTGGTCGCGGACGCGGTCCATGTCGGCGCGGTTCATCTCTTTCGGAACCTGGTTCTCGGGCGTCCAGGGCAGCGGCGAGGGGGCGATGATCGGCCAGTTGCCGGCCGCCAGCGGCGCGTCGGACTCTTCCCAGCCCAGCTGGGTCGAGGCCTTGCGCCCCGCATGGCCGATCTGCATGCAGAGCTTGGCTTGTGTCTCGGCATGGACGAAATCGGTCAGCCGCTTCCACGCCGCCTCGTGTTCCGGCGCATAAAGGCCGGGACAGCCGGGGGTGATGCGCCCCTCGGGCGAAACGCAGGTCATCTCGACATACACCAGCCCGGCGCCGCCCTTGGCCCGTTCGGCGTAATGGGCGAAATGCCAGTCGGTCGGGCAGCCGTCGACCGCCTTGTATTGCGCCATCGGCGAGACCACGACCCGGTTCACCAGCGTCATGTCCCGCAGCCGGTAGGGCGCGAACATCGGCGCGCGGTGTACGCCGTTGGCGCCGGCCTGGGCCTGGAACCATTCCTCGGCGCCCTTCAGCCAGGCGGGGTCGCGCAGCCGCAGGTTCTCGTGGCTGATGCGCTGCGAGCGGGTGAGCAGCGAATAGGTGAACTGCACCGGGTCGAGGTCGAGATAGCGCTCGACCTGTTCGAACCACTCGGTCGAATTGCGCGCGGCTGACTGGAGGCGCAGCACGTCGGTGCGGCGGTCCTCCTGGTAGCGCTCGAAGGCCGCTTCCAGCGTCGGTTCCGTCTCGACGAACTCGGCCAGCGCGATGGCCGATTCCAGCGCCAGCTTGGACCCCGAACCGATCGAGAAATGCGCGGTGGCCGAGCTGTCGCCCAGCAGCACGACGTTCCTGTAATGCCACTTCTCGCAGAGCACGCGGTTGAAGTTGATCCAGGCCGAGCCGCGGATGTGGCGGGCGTTGGTCATCAGCTTGTGACCGCCGAGGTGCGCCGCGAAGATGCGCTCGCAGGTGGCGATGCTTTCGTCCTGGGTCATGTCCGCAAAACCAAAGGCGTCGAAGGTCTCCTGCGCGCATTCGACGATGAAGGTCGCGGTGTCCTTGTCGAACTGGTAGGCATGGGCCCAGATCCAGCCGTGCTCGGTCTTTTCGAAGATGAAGGTAAAGGCGTTGTCGAACTTGGCATGGGTGCCAAGCCAGACGAACTTGCAGGCGCGGGTGTCGATCTCGGGTTTGAAATGCTCGGCGAAATGGCTGCGCACGCGGCTGTTGATGCCATCGGCGGCGACAACCAGATCGTATTCCGCCACCAGCGCGTCGATGTCGCTCACGTCGGTTTCGTATTTCAGCTCGATCCCCAGCTCGCGGCAGCGCTCTTGCAGCAAGAGCAGCATCTGTCGGCGGCCGATGCCGCAGAAACCGTGGCCGGTGGAGACGGTGTTGGTGCCCTTCAGGATCACCGAGATATCGTCCCAATACGCGAAATGCGCGTGGATTGCATCGGCGCTGACGGGGTCGTTGGCGCGCAGGTTGGCCAGCGTCTCGTCCGAGAGCACCACGCCCCAGCCGAAGGTGTCGTCCGGCTTGTTGCGCTCGATCACCGTGATTTCGTGACCCGGATTGCGCAGTTTCAGGCTGATCGCGAAATAGAGGCCTCCCGGCCCGCCGCCCAGACAAACGACCTTCATCTCTGCCTCCCCCGGTTCAGGACTCGGGGAGAAATCTGGCAGGCGCCGAAATTTATTTCAAGCATAAAATATCAAGCTTGAAATATCTACTCCCAGCGCCGCGCGCCGTGCCCCCTCCGTGAACGAGTTTACTTACCGCGCGGCCAAAGGCGGTCAGACTGGCCGGCACTGAAACAGCAGAAAGTCACTCATTCATTTTCCAGAGATATTTTCAGGGGCTACCACTCATGACCTCCATTTCCGACTATACCGCCAACGTCGACCGGCTCGCGGGCGACTATGACACCTTCGCCGACATCAGCGCCAAGCTGGGCAAGGCGCTCGACAAGGAAGTCGAGCTGCTCGGCGCGCCGGGCAAGATCGAGGCGAAGCTGCGCCAGCCGGCGGACAAGCTCGATCTGCCGGATGCGACCGTCAAGCTGCTGGGGTTCATCCCCAAGTTCGGCACCGCGCTCAAGACCATCGCCAATATCGCCGATACCGCCGGCGAAGAGATCGGTCGCCAGGCCGATATCATGGGCAAGCTGGACGACGCCTGGGCGGTTCCGCGCGGGATCGCCAAGGCGGCACAATACGTCAACCTCGGCAACAAGGTTGCGATCAAGGCGATGGCCGAGATCAACGACCTGCGGCTGGAGGAGGCGCATAACATCGCCGAAAGCCTCGAGGGCGACCTGCTGGACGAGAACTCGCGCCTTGCGCAGCGGATGGAAGGCTTCAACGAAGAGCTCGCCGGCTGGTTCGCGGCCCAGGACGGCGCGAAGGAAAAGCTCGACGCGGCGGTCGATGCGCTGGAAGCGAAGCTGACCGAACTCGCCGGAATGCTGCCCGAAACTACGCTGCTGGACGACGCGGTCAACGCGGTCAACGCCGTCTTCGGCCCGATCAAGTCGGCGATGTCCTCGGTCGAGTCCAAGCTGAAGTCGACCTGGGTGGTCTACCAGCCGGCGGTCAAGATCGGCAGCATCGTCATCGTGCCCGAGAAGAAGGCGACGCTGGCGACCATCATCTCCAACCTCGATACCTATTCGACCACGGTACAGAACAAGGTTAAATCGCAGGTCGAGAGCATAGCCAAGTCGATGGGTATCGACTTCGAAAAGGTCATCGCCGATCTGAAGGCCGATCTGCTGAGCCCGCTCGACCCGGTCTTCGCGCTGATCGAGGCCGCGCTCGACGGGGCGCAGGACATCATCGACGCGCTCAAGCAACTGGTCGACAACGTCGTGCAGCCGCTGACCGAGATCCGCGAGACGCTGGAAAGCACCTTCGCCGATACCCTTTTCGACAATCACATGACCGGCGACCACCTGCTGGCCACCTTCGACGACGTGCTGACCGGGACCGATGGCGAGGACGGGATCTTCGGGCTGCTGGGGAATGACACTTTGAAGGGCGGCAAGGGCGACGACTTCATCTTCGGCGGCGTCGGCGACGACAACATGAATGGCGGCGCGGATGACGACGACATGTATGGCGGGGCCGGCAACGACCGCATGGTCGGCGGGCAGGGCGACGACATGATGGACGGCGGCAGTGGCAATGACCGCATGTTCGGCATGGGCGGCAACGACCGGATGACGGGCGGCGACGGCAACGACCGGATGGTTGGCGGCAAGGGTCGCGACACCATGCTGGGCGATGACGGCAACGACCGGATGTTTGGCGGCGACGGCGTCGATATCATGTTCGGCGGCGATGGCGACGATCTCGTGTCGGGCGGCGACAACAACGACATGGTGCTCGGCGGGCGCGGCAATGACCGCGTCTCGGGTGGCGATGGCAATGACATCGTCGACGGCGGCAAGGGCCGCGACATCCTGAGCGGCGGCGAGGGACGCGACCAGTTCGTCTTCCACAAGGGCGACGGCCGCGACCGGATCGTCGATTTCGAGGACGGCGTCGACCTCATCGACATTTCAAGCTTTGGCGCTGCGACGGAGCTTCCCGAGGTCGTGGACCGGGGCGCGGATGCCATCGTCATCTACGAGGGCGGCCGGATCGTCATCGAGGGCGCGGCGGGGCTGATCGACTCGCATGACTTCAAGGTCTGGAACGAGGTGATCCTGCTCTGAGACTGGAAGGGGAGGCCCTGGCTGGCCTCCCCGACGCCGACCTGCGGCCCACAGGGCCAAAAAACGGGCAATTGCGCCGAACCGCGCAATCTCTCGGTCTCCGGAAAATTTACCATTTGATAAAAAAATTTTCTGTGGCAGTCTGATTCCAACAAGAATGCCAACGACAAGACCCCCAGGGAGACCCAGATGGGCAATAGCCAGATGACGCCGGGCATCGCTGCCGGGCGCTTGCCAGCCGACCGTATCGCCGCGAATTTCGACGATCTGCACCCCGCCTACGCACCGCACGAGGCGGCCGTGGCGGCGGATCGCTGCTATTTCTGCTATGACGCGCCCTGCGTCACGGCCTGCCCGACCTCGATCGACATCCCGATGTTCATCCGGCAGATCCAGACCGGACACCCCGAGGCCGCGGCGAAGACGATCTTCGACCAGAACATCCTGGGCGGGATGTGCGCACGTGTCTGCCCGACCGAGACGCTCTGCGAGGAAGCCTGCGTGCGCGAGACCGCCGAGGGCAAGCCGGTCGAGATCGGCCGCCTGCAGCGCTATGCGACCGACACGGTGATGGCGGCCGGCACGCATCCGTTCCGGCGCGCGGCACCGACCGGCAAGCGGGTTGCCGTGGTCGGGGCGGGGCCTGCGGGCCTGTCCTGCGCGCATCGCCTGGCCATGCTGGGCCATGACGTCACCGTCTACGAGGCGCGGCCGCGTCCCGGCGGGCTGAACGAATACGGGATCGCCGCCTACAAGGCGACCGGCGGTTTCGCGGCGGCCGAGGTGGACTGGCTGCTGCAGATCGGCGGGATTTCCATCGACTACGGCAAGCGGCTTGGTAGCGACATTACCCTGGACGGCCTCGTCTCCTCCCACGATGCCGTCTTCCTTTCCGTCGGCCTCGCGGGCGTCAACGCGCTGGGGGCCGATGGCGAGGATCGTGAGGGCGTGCGCGACGCCGTCGATTTCATCGCCGAGCTGCGCCAGGCGTCGGACCTGACGGCCCTGCCGGTTGGCCGCAACGTCGTGGTGATCGGCGGCGGAATGACCGCGATCGACGCCGCCGTGCAGTCGCGCCTGCTGGGGGCCGAATCCGTCACCGTCGCCTATCGGCGCGGGCAGGAGTCGATGGGGGCCAGCAGCTTCGAGCAGGACCTGGCGGCGCAGAAGGGCGTGCGGCTGATGTTCAACCTGCGCCCGGTTGCCGTGCATGAGGGCGAGATCGAGCTGGAATATACCCGCGTGGCGGAGGGCCGCGTGACCGGCACGGGCGAGACGATCCGTCTGCCCGCCGACCAGGTCTTCAAGGCCATCGGCCAGAAGCTGGACGGCGCGCCCGAAGGCATCGCGCTCGAGGGTGGCAAGATCGCCGTCACCGGGGCGGGCCGCACCTCGGTCAAGGGTGTCTGGGCCGGGGGTGACTGCGCCTCGGGCGGGGATGACCTGACCGTGACGGCGGTGGCCGAGGGGCGTGATGCCGCCATGGATATCCACGCCTCGCTCGCGGGCTGATCCGTGCTAGACTGGCCCCGATCCCCGGATGGTGAGGACGTCATGGACCACTTGGCCAAGCGTGTCGAAGACCATTATGCCAGCGAGAACCTGCTCGCCCGGATCGACGCCGGGCTGGCCGAACTTGGCGCGGCGGCGACCGATCCCGAGGCCCTGAAGGCGGTGGACGAATTCCACACCGGCGGGCGCGAGGCGACCGAGGCGCTGCTGTCGCACCTCGATATCCGCTCCGGGATGCGCGTGCTCGACATCGGCGCGGGCATCGGCGGCACCGCGCGCCACATCGCGCGGGCCTATGGCGTGCATGTCACCGGGGTGGACCTGACGCGGGCCTATGTCGATGTCGCCAAGGTGCTGAACGCAAGGGTCGGGATGGAGGACGATGTCACCATGATGGTGGGCAGCGCGCTCGACCTGCCGGTGCCGGCGGGGGCCTTCGATCTGGCCGTAATGTTCCATGTCGGCATGAACATCGACGACAAGCCGCACCTGATGCGCGAGGTCGCGCGGGTGCTGAAACCCGGCGGCCATTTCGCGCTCTACGACGTGATGCGGGATGCCGTCGACGGGCCGCTGACCTTCCCGCTGCCCTGGGCCTCGGCGCCCGAGAACTCCTTCGTGGACTACCCGCTGGCCTATATCACCGCCGCCGAAAGCGCCGGGCTGGAGCTGGAGACGCGCCGCGAGAGGCGCGAGGCGACACTGGCCTTCTTCAAGCGCCGCCGCAAGGCGGGGGACGGGGGCGCGCCGGTCGGGCTTCACCTGCTGATGGGCGAGACCTCGGCGCAGAAACTGAAGAACCATGCCGGCGACGTGATCGCCCGGCGGACCGTTCCCGTCGAGATGATCTTCAGGAAGCCCGGATGATGGGGATCTGGCCTGTGGATATGTCTGGGAACAAGTTTTGGAAGGGCAGTGGGGACAGGGCCTTGCGAAAGTTTTCTGATATGCCGAGCGAGGTGGATAAATGCCCGCGATGAGCCTTCCCGCCACCGGCCATTGCCGCTGCGGCGCACTGCAGGTGCGGGTGACGAAACCGCCGATGCTCACCGCTGTCTGCCATTGCACCGGCTGCCAGCGCATGTCCGGCAGCGCCTTTTCCACCACCGCGATGATCCCGGTCGACGGCTTCGAGGTGGTTGCCGGCGAACATGTGGTCGGCGGGCTGAAGGGGGATGACATCCACCACCAGCACTGCCCCGACTGCCTGTCCTGGGTCTTTACCACCTTCGGGCCCGAGCGTCCCTTCGTGAACCTGCGCGCGGTGATGCTGGAGGATCCGTCCTGGTTCACGCCCTTCATCGAGACCTGCACCGCCGAGAAGCTGCCCTGGGCCGAGACCGGAGCGCCGCACAGCTACGAGGCCTTCCCCCCACCCGAGGCTTTTGGCCCGCTGCTGGCCGAATTTGCCGCCCTTCCCACCACGAATTGAGGACTGACCGATGGCCGACCTGACCACTACTTTCCTCGGGATCACCACCCCGAACCCGTTCTGGCTCGCCTCCGCGCCGCCGACCGACAAGGAATACAACGTCCGCCGCGCCTTCGAGGCCGGATGGGGCGGCGTGGTCTGGAAGACGCTGGGCGAGGCGGGGCCGCCGGTCGTCAACGTCAACGGCCCGCGCTATGGCGTGATCCACGGCGCCGACCGCCGGGTTCTGGGCATCAATAACATCGAGCTCATCACCGACCGCCCGCTGGAGACGAACCTCGAAGAGATCGCGCGGGTCAAGAAGGACTACCCCGACCGGGCGATCATCGCCTCGATCATGGTGCCCTGCGAGGAAGCGTCCTGGAAAGCGATCCTGCCGCGCGTGGCCGAGACCGGCTGCGACGGGATCGAGCTGAACTTCGGCTGCCCCCACGGGATGAGCGAGCGCGGCATGGGCGCGGCGGTGGGGCAGGTGCCCGAATACATCGAGATGGTCACCCGCTGGTGCAAGGAATACTACGGCAAGCCGGTGATCGTGAAGCTGACGCCCAATATCACCGACATCCGCTACCCGGCGCGCGCCGCGCACAAGGGCGGCGCGGATGCGGTCTCGCTCATCAATACCGTGAGTTCGATCACCTCGGTCAACCTTGACACTTTCAGCCCCGAACCCTCGATCGACGGCAAGGGCAGCCACGGTGGCTATTGCGGCCCGGCGGTCAAGCCGATCGCGATGAACATGGTGGCCGAGATCGCCCGCGACCCCGCGACCCGTGGCCTGCCGATCAGCGGCATCGGCGGCGTCACCACCTGGCGCGACGCGGCCGAGTTCATGAGTCTCGGCTGCGGCAACGTGCAGGTCTGCACGGCGGCGATGACCTATGGTTTCCGCATCGTGCAGGAGATGATCTCGGGCCTGTCGCAGTGGATGGACGAGAAGGGCTATACCGCGACCTCCGACTTCATCGGCCGCGCGGTGCCGAATGTCACCGACTGGCAGTATCTGAACCTGAACTACGTCGCCAAGGCCAAGATCGACCAGGATGCCTGCATCAAGTGCGGCCGCTGCTATGCGGCCTGCGAGGACACCTCGCACCAGGCGATCTGGATGAAACCGGGGCGGGTGTTCGAGGTGAACGACGCCGAATGCGTGGCCTGCAACCTCTGCGTCGACGTCTGCCCGGTCGAGAACTGCATCTCGATGGTGCCGATGACGCCGGGCGAGACAGACCCGCGCACCGGCCGCGTGGTGAGCCGTGACTATGCCAACTGGACGACGCATCCCAACAACCCGGCCGCGCGCGCGGCCGAGTAGGGCGCAAGAGTTTCAAGTAAAACTCTTGCCAAATCCTTTATTTAAAGGATTTGGAGCGGGCGGCGCGGTCAGGCCAGAATGAAGTGGTCGAGGTCGAGCTGGGCCAGGCTGACGTCCTCGAAGATGATGACGTTCTTGCCGTCGCCCTTGTGGTCGTAGATCACGTCGCCGCCGCTCTCGCTGAGGGCGGCGGCGAGGGCCGCCTTGGTCTTTACCTCGCCGCGGATCTGCACGATGTCGCAGTCGAAATCGGTGATGCGGTCGGTGCCCCAGTTCCGGCCTGCGAAGACGAAGACATCGACGTGCTTGCCGCCGGTCAGCGTGTCGTCTCCCGCCCCGCCGATCAGCCGGTCGCGCCCGGCATTTCCGAAGATGAAATCGTCGCCAGCGGCGCCTTTCAGCAGGTCGCGTCCGCCCTTGCCCGAGATGGTGTCGGCAAAGGCCGTGCCGGTGATGACGTCGCGCTTGCCGGTGCCGTCGATCGCCGGCGCGCCGGCGGAATCGGCCGAGCGGCCGAACCAGACGTGATAGACGCGCCCGCCATAGATCCCGCCGGCCGAGGGGTCGTTGATGACGCCGATGCCGATGGCGTTCCAGTCGTAATTGGCCCAGGCGCCGGTGTTGGCGATCACTGCATTGTGCCCCGAAGAGCTTTTCCAGCCGGCGAGCACCGAGGTGATGCTGGAGTAGCCCGCGGCCGAGATCTCGAAGCCGTAATCTGTATAGCCCGTGCCGATGCGTTCGGGCGCGTCCCACATCACCTGCGGCTGGCTGTGGTCGTTGTAATAGGGCGCATCCGACCAGCTGTGCAGGTTGGCGCCATCGGGCAGGGTCAGCCCGGCCTGCCAGATGTTGTAGGCGGTGTCGGCGGCGTGGCGTCCGGCGGTGGTGGTCAGGCTCAGCGAAAGCGGGATCGGGTCGAGCCCCAGCGTGGCGCGATAGTCCATGATCATGTGGTAGAGATCGAGCTCGGTCAGGCTCAGCGCGTCGGAGGCATGGGCCTGGGTATTGTCAAAGGTCATCGGCTCGGCTCCGCTGGCAGGTCAACTCGGGCTTTCGCCTAAACCGACATCGTGGCAAAACCAAGTCGGTAGCCCGGCGGGTGGCGGCTTGCCGCCCGTACGGACCGGGAAAGGCGCAGGTCTTTGCCGGCAGGGCTTCATGTGACGATCCGCCAAGAACGGGATGCCGGTTTGAAACAGTTTCTTCCCATCAGCGCGCTTCTGCTCGGTTCGGCGCTGCTGCTGCTCGCCGGGGGCATGAACGCCCTGATCCTGCCGATCCGCGGCAACTTCGAAGGCTTCGACGCCGGCTCGCTCGGCCTGCTCGGCACCGGCTGGGCGATCGGCTATGTGCTTGGCTGCGTGCTGAACCCGCGGCTGGTGGGCAAGGTCGGCCATATCCGCGCCTTCGGGGTGATGGCAGCCTTTGCCGCGGTGGCGGTGCTCTTCTCGCTGATCTTCGTGACGCCCTGGGTCTGGATCCCGCTGCGCGGCCTTTCGGGCTTCTGCTTTGCCGGAGCGGCGATGATCGTCGAGAGCTGGCTCTCGGAGCGGGTCGACCCCTCGTCGCGCGGCAAGGTCTTCGGCATCTACACGATGGTGAACCTCTTCGCCTCGACCGCCGGGCAGATGTCGCTCTCGCTGGGCGATACCACCGGCTTCCTCTATTTCGTGCTGCCGGCGATCTTCTACTGCCTGTCGATGGTGCCGCTGTCGATTTCCTCCAGCGCCACGCCCAAGCCGCTGGTGAGCGTCAAGCTCGACCTGCGCGCGCTCTGGCGCAATTCGCCGGTGGCGGTCTTCGTGGCGCTGGGCATCGGCATCTCGAACGGCGCGTTCGGCACGCTTTCGGCGGTCTATGCCGACCGGGTCGGGCTGGCGCAGGCGACGGTGGCGCTCTTTGCCAGCCTTCCGGTGCTGGCGGGGGCGATCTCGCAGGTGCCGATCGGCGCGGCCTCGGACCGGATGGACCGGCGCGTGGTGCTGATCTTCGTGATCCTCGCCGCGCTGGCGGTGGATGTGGCCTTCATCCTGATCCAGCCGGCCGACCTGGTCGGCAACCTGGTGCTGGCGGCAGCCTTCGGGGGTTCGATCTATGCGATGTATCCGCTGATCGTCGCTCATGCCAACGACCATGCCGAGCCGGGGACCTATATCCAGGTGAGCGGCGGGCTGCTGCTGACCTATGGCGTCGGCGCCATCATCGGCCCCACCGTGGCCGGTTTCTGCATGAAGGCCTTCGGCTCGTCCGGGCTGTTCATGGTCTCGGCCGCGGCGCATGTCGCGATGATCGCCTTCACCGCGCTGCGCATCGGCCGCCGTGCACCGGTGCCGGAAGAGCAGAAGGCAAGCTTTGTCGCCACGCCGCAGGCCAAGGCCTCGACCCCCGAGACGGCGGCGCTGGCGGTGGGCGAGGAGACCGAGGCGGTGGTCAACGACCCGGAGTAGGGCGCGGGTTGGCGGGGGTGCCTTTGGGGGCGCTGCCCCCGCCGCGCCTGCGGCGCGACTCCCCCGGAGGTATTTGAAAAAGAAGAGAAATGAGGGGCGCAGCGCGTGGGATTGCTCCGTTGCGCAATGCCCCTTTGCGCGGTGGCCGGGCGGGTGAAAAAAACCCCGCCGGTCGGGGCGGGGTTTCGCTCGGGCCTGGAGGGCCGCTTATTCCGAGCGGTTCTTGATCAGGTCGTCGACCACCGAGGGATCGGCCAGTGTCGAGGTGTCGCCGAGCGCGCCGAAGTCGTTCTCGGCGATCTTGCGCAGGATGCGGCGCATGATCTTGCCCGAGCGGGTCTTGGGCAGGCCGGGCGCCCATTGGATCACGTCAGGCGAGGCGATCGGGCCGATCTCGGTGCGGACCCA
The DNA here is from genome assembly GCF_014656415.1 of Seohaeicola zhoushanensis. GTDB lineage: Bacteria > Pseudomonadota > Alphaproteobacteria > Rhodobacterales > Rhodobacteraceae > Seohaeicola_A > Seohaeicola_A zhoushanensis. Next base: position 673,827 of record NZ_BNCJ01000002.1, read on the forward strand.
GTTGCGCAGCTCCTTGCGCAGGTCCTCGGAGGGCTCCTCGCCGTTCATCAGGGTGACGTAGCAGTAGATGCCCTGGCCCTTGATGTCATGCGGGTAGCCGACAACTGCCGCCTCGGCGACCTTGGCGTGGGCGACCAGCGCGCTTTCCACCTCGGCGGTGCCCATGCGGTGGCCCGAGACGTTGATCACGTCATCGACGCGGCCGGTGATCCAGTAGTCGCCATCCTTGTCACGGCGACAGCCGTCGCCCGAGAAGTAATAGCCCTTGTAGTCGGAGAAATAGGTCTTCTCGAAGCGGTCGTGATCGCCCCAGACGGTGCGCATCTGGCCGGGCCAGCTGTCCTTGATCGCCAACACGCCTTCGACGCCATTGCCCTCGATCTCGGCGCCGGTGGTCGGTTCCAGTACCACCGGCTGCACCCCGAAGAAGGGCTTCTGCGCCGCGCCGGGCTTGGTCGGATGGGCGCCGGGCAGCGGGGTGATCAGGTGGCCGCCGGTCTCGGTCTGCCACCAGGTGTCGACGATCGGGCATTTGCCCTTGCCGACGACGCTGTCGTACCAGTTCCAGGCCTCGGGGTTGATCGGCTCGCCCACGGTGCCAAGCAGGCGCAGCGAGGAGAGGTCGCATTTGGTGACCCATTCGGTGCCCTGGCCCATAAGGGCGCGGATCGCGGTGGGGGCGGTGTAGAACTGGGTGACTTTGTGCTTTTCGCAGACCTGCCAGAAGCGGCTGGCGTCGGGGAAGGTCGGCACGCCCTCGAACATCAGCGTCGTCGCGCCATTGGCGAGCGGGCCGTAGACAATGTAGCTGTGGCCCGTGACCCAGCCCACGTCCGCGGTGCACCAGTAGATGTCGCCCTCGTGATAGTCGAAGGTGATCTGGTGGGTCATCGCCGCGTAGACCAGGTAGCCGCCCGAGGTATGCACCACGCCCTTGGGCTGGCCGGTGGAGCCGGAGGTGTAGAGGATGAACAGCGGATCCTCGGCGTTCATCTCTTCGGCGGGGCAGTCTGCGGGGACCTTGGCGGCCTCTTCGTGATACCAGTAGTCGAGCCCCTGGCGGAAGGCGATCTGCTGGCCGGTGCGGCGCACGATCAGGCATTTCACGTCGGTGGTGTCGTGCAGCAGCGCCTGGTTGACGTTGTCCTTGAGCTTGGTGACGCGGCCGCCGCGCGGGGCGCCGTCGGAGGTGATCACCACCTTGGCGTCGCAGCCGTTGACCCGTGCGCCGAGCGCGTCGGGCGAGAAGCCGGCGAAGACCACCGAGTGGATCGCGCCGATGCGGGCGCAGGCCAGCATCGCATAGGCCGCCTCGGGGATCATCGGCAGGTAGATCACCACCCGGTCGCCCTTCTTCACGCCCAGCGACTTCAGCACGTTGGCCATCTTGCAGGTCTCGGCGTGCAGCTCGCGGTAGGTGATGTGCTTGGCCGGGTCCTTCGGATCGTCCGGCTCCCAGATGATCGCGGTCTGGTCGGCGCGGGTGGCGAGGTGGCGGTCGATGCAGTTGGCGGCGACGTTCAGCGTGCCGTCGGCATACCAGTTGATCTTGACCTGGCCGAGGGTGAAGTCGACGTCGCGGACCTGGGTATAGGGCTTGATCCAGTCGATGCGCTTGCCCTGTTCGCCCCAGAAGCCGGCAGAATCCGTGATCGAGGCCTTGTACATCGCCTCGTATTTCGCCGCGTCGACATGGGCGCGAGCGATGGTTTCGGCGGAAGGCGGATGCACGGCCGAGGCCGCGGAATCGGGGTGCGCTGCTGAGCTCATGGACTGTTCCTCCCTCTGGCTGTCAGGCCTGTGGCTGCCCCGAGTCCGTGTGGTTCGGGGCGATACTCCTCGGGCGGGATAATAGTCGCGTCAGAAAATTTTGGAATAACATAATGGAAAGTAACGATTTGCTTGTAAATTTTTGTCGGCCCGGAAGGCGATCCAGTAAACTTGTCGCCGGCATCGGCAGGGAATGCCTTTGCGGGACTGGCATTTTCTGTCAATGCCGCGCGCGCATCCTGTCATGCTGCAAAGCCGCATTTCGAACGGGCCGCAAAGGCGGGGCGGCCCGCGCAGGTGTGACAAATTGATCCGTCGCAATACGGCCGGGGCTTCGGCGCAGGGTTGATGCGCGATCGATGCGGCCCGCGCGAAAGGTTGCGGCGCCAACAAGGGTTGGCAGCGGCGCGCAGCCGCGCTAGCTTTCGCTCAAGCCTCCCGCAGAAATGGGAGGCACATAGGGAGAGAATTCATGAACAAGATGCTGACCGGGGCCATCGCGGCCTCCGTTACCTTTGGCTTTGCCATGGAGGCCGCCGCGACCGAGTGGAACGTCTCCGTCTGGGGCAAGCGGCGCGCCTTTACCGAGCATATCGAGAAGATCGCCGAGCTGGTGAAGGAGAAGACAGGCGGCGAGTTCACCATGAACATCAGCTATGGCGGCCTGTCCAAGAACACCGAGAACCTCGACGGCATCCAGATCGGGGCCTTCGAGATGGCGCAGATCTGCGCGGGCTACCACGAGGACAAGAACCCGACGCTGACCGTGCTCGAACTGCCGTTCCTCGGTGTCAGCACGCTGGAGGAAGAGGTGGCGGTCTCGGATGCCGTCTACCAGCACCCGGCGGTGCAGAAGGACCTGGAGCGCTGGAATGCCAAGCTGCTGATGTCCTCGCCGATGCCGCAATACAACCTGGTGGGCCGTGGCGATCCGCGCGAGACCCTCGAAGCGATGGCCGGGATGCGCGTGCGCGCCACCGGCGGCCTTGGCGAAGCCTTCCGCACGGTGGGCGCGGTGCCGACCTCGGTGACTTCGGCCGAAGCCTACAACGCGATGGAATCGGGCGTGGTCGACACGGTGGCCTTCGCGCCGCACGCGCACCTCTCGTTCCGCACCATCGACCAGGCGACCTGGTGGACCGAGAACCTCAACCCCGGCACGGTGAACTGCCCGGTGGTGGTGAACATCGATGCCTACAACGCCCTGACGGATGCCGAGCGCGAGGCTCTCGACGGCTCGGTCGACGAGGCGATCAAGTATTACATCGAGTTCTACAACAATGAGACTATGACCAAGTGGAACAAGACGCTGGATGAGAAGAACATCAAGCGTGTTCACTACACCGACGATCAGATCGCCCAGTTCCGCGACATGGCCGCAGGCCCGGCCCGCGAGGCCTGGATCACGAAGATGGACGACGCCGGGATCCCGGGCCAGGAGCTCTATGACCTGGTGGTCGACGCCCTGAAGAAGGCGAAGTCGGGCAGCTGAGGCGGCCCTTCGACACCTGAATGCGCCTGACATGCCCCTCCGCGCCGTAATGGCGTGGAGGGGTTCGGGCAAGGACTATCTACCCAACATGGGAGGCGGCGGATGGCGGGAAGCTCTCCGGTACTCGAGGACGGTTCTCTTCTGAGCCGGCTGGATCGAGGGTTGTTCAAGGCTGAACAGGTATTCGCGCTGATGAGCGGGATCGCGGTGTTCCTGCTGATGGTGCTGGCGGTGATCTCGGTCTCGGGGCGCAATGCCTTCAACCGGCCGATGCCGGGATATGTCGACTGGATCGAATTTGCCATGCCGCTGATCGCCTTCATGGGCATCGCCTATACCCAGCGCAGCGGCGGCCATATCCGGATGGACATCCTTGTCGGCAAGCTGAAGGGGCGGCCGCTCTGGGCGGCGGAATTCGTCACCACGGCGGTGACGCTGCTGCTGATCGTGCTGCTGATCTGGGGCAGCTGGGCGCATGTCATGCGCAGCCTCGATTTCGGAGCGCCGCTCTGGAGCCGCGACAGCTCGATCGACATCAAGCTGCCGCTCTGGCCGGCCAAGCTGCTGGCTCCGGTGGCCTTCTCTATCCTCGCGGCCCGGCTGAGCCTGCAGCTCTGGGGCTATGGCCGCGCCTTCGCGCGCAATCTGGTCAACCCGGTCGCGGTGCCGATCACGCTGTCGGCAGCCGAGCAGGCGGCCGAGGAGGCCGCTCACGTCAGCGGCCTGGACGCCTGAGGGAGCGCGCGCATGGAACCCATTCAAATCGGCCTCGTGGTCACCGGCCTGCTCCTGGTCGTCGTCCTGCTGGGGATGCGGGTCGCCTTTGCGGCCGGTCTCGCGGGGATGGTCGGCCTGATCTGGATCTTCTGGGCCAAGGCTGGATACGACCCGTCGAAGTTCGGCAAGGCGCTGACCATCGCGGTCAAGACGGCGGGGCAGGTGCCCCATTCCAAGATCGCCAGCCAGGAGCTGAGCCTGATCCCGACCTTCATCCTGATCGGCTATCTCGCCTATTACGCCGGGCTGACCAAGTCGCTCTTCGAGGCGGCAAAACGCTGGCTTGGCTGGCTGCCGGGCGGGCTTGCCGTTTCAACCGTCTTTGCCACGGCGGGCTTTGCCGCGGTGTCGGGCGCCTCGGTCGCCACCTCGGCGGTCTTCGCGCGCATCGCCATCCCCGAGATGATCGACAACGGCTATGACAAGCGCTTCGCCGCCGGCGTGGTGGCGGCGGCGGGCACGCTCGCCAGCCTGATCCCGCCCTCGGCGATCCTGGTGATCTACGCCATCATCGTCGAGCAGAACGTCGGCAAGCTGCTGCTGGCGGGCTTCATTCCCGGCGCCTTCTCGGCGGTGGTCTATGGCACCCTGATCGTCAGCATGGCGGTGTTCTTCAAGAGCTTCGGCCCGCCGGTGGGCGGCTTCAGCTGGAAGGAGCGCTTCGTCTCGTTGCCGCCGGCCTTCCCGATCTTCTTCGTGGTCCTCATCATCATCCTGTTCATCTACAACCCCTTCGGCGGCGATGCCTGGGGCACGCCGACCGAGGGCGGCGCACTCGGGGCCTTCGTGGTCTTCCTGATGGCGCTCTGGAAGCGGATGTCCTGGAGCCAGTTCAAGGATGCGCTGCTGGAGACGGCAAAGCTCTCGGCGATGATCTTCACGATCATCTGGGGTGTGCTGATCTATGTGCGCTTCCTCGGGTTCGCTGATCTGCCAGGGGCCTTCTCGGACTGGATCACCTCGCTGGAACATTCGCCGATGATCACGCTTATCATGATCCTGCTGGCCTATGCGGTGCTGGGCATGTTCATGGATGCGATCGGGATGCTGCTGCTGACGCTGCCGGTGGTCTACCCGGCAGTGATGGCGCTTAATGGTGGCGAGAACGTCAGCGCAGCCGACAGCGCCTTCGGCATGGACGGCACGATGTGCGCGATCTGGTTCGGCATCCTGGTGGTGAAGATGGCCGAGTTCTGCCTGATCACCCCGCCGATCGGGCTGAATTGCTTCGTAGTGGCCGGCGTGCGCGACGACCTCTCGGTGCAGGACGTGTTCCGTGGCGTGACGCCCTTCTTCATCGCCGACGCCATAACCATCGGCCTGCTGGTCGCCTTCCCGGCCATCGTGCTGTACTTGCCGTCGCTCGCCGGCTAGCAGGGCCCCGCGCCCTGGCTGCCACATCTGTCCGGAACCACCTCTTTTGCCCCACGGGCAAAAGAGGTTAGTGTGGTCGTCACACCATGGGGCGACCCATGAGAAGGAGAGAAAAGATGCGAGCAGTCATTTCCATCTCGCGCGCGGCGCGAGGCCTGCTGGCGGGCTTGGCGCTGACGGCGCTGGCGGCCTGCGGGGGCGTGTTTTCGGTCGATTACCCGCCGATGTCCGCCGATGTCAGCAAGGGGCTGCGGGTCAGCGCGGTCAATGTCAGCGTGCCCGAGAGCCTGACGGTCTCCGAGGCCAACGTGCTGGTGCCCAGTGCCGATATCGTCTGGCATGGCGAACCGGACGGCGACCGCCGGGCGCAGGTCAAGGCGATCATGACCACGGCGGCGCGGGCCGCGGTGGCGCCGATGCGCGGCACGCGCCGGGTCAACCTGAACATCATCGTCTCGCAGTTCCACGGCGAGACCGAGGCGGCGATCCTGCGCTCGCCCTCGGCGGTGCACTCCATCCGCTTCACCGCGCAGTTGGTCGATGCCTCCACCGGCGCGGCGGTGACGCCGCCGGTCCCGATCAGCGCCGACCTTGCCGCCTACGTCGGTGATGCCGCGCTCGAGGCGCAGCGCCGGCACGGCGGGCCGTTCATGTCCTGGCAGAAGCCGCGCGTCACCGCGCATGTGACCAGCGTGCTCAAGGGCTGGCTGGGCCTCGGGCCGGACATCCGCGGCAGCTTCAACAGCCTGGGGCGGTGAAGCGGCTCAATACCTGATGCGGGCCAGGCGGCGCAGGGTTTCGGGCGTCGCCACCGGCAGGCCGAAGAATTCGAGATAGGCGGGGATCATCTCGAACAGCATGTCGGTGCCGACCTGCGTGGCACAGCCACGGGCGGCGGCGGCGGCCAGGAAGGGCGTCTGCTCGACCTTCATCACCACCTCGCCGACGAAGGTGGCCGGCGCGATGCGCTCGACCTCCACCGGCAGCGGGTCGCCGGCGTCCATGCCAAGCGGGGTGGCGTTCACCACGATGTCCCAGCCGGCAGGGTCCTTCGACCCGGTCTCGATCTCGCAGCCGGGGAAATGCTGGCGGATGCGGTCGGCCAGCGCCTCGACCCGCGCGCGGTCGGTGTCGAACAGGCCCAGCCGGGCAACACCCGCGCGGGCCAGCGAGGCGGCGATGGCCGAGCCGACACCACCCGCGCCGACCACCAGCGCCGAGGCCCCGGCGGCGGCACGGCCCTTGCGCTCCATCCCGCGCACGAAGCCCTCGCCGTCGAACATGTCGCCGACCAGCCGGCCCGAGGCATCGCGGCGCACCGCGTTGCAGGCGCCGCAGGCGCGTACGGTGGGGCTGGCCTCGTCCAGTAGGTCGACCACCGGCACCTTGTGCGGCATGGTGATGAGCGCCCCGGCAAAGTTGCGCAACCGCGCGACGAGGGGCAGGAAGGCGGCGAAATCTTCGGCCTCGCAACCCATCGGCACCACCACCACATCGGCGCCGCACTCCTCGAACCAGGGGTTGTAGATCATCGGCGCGCGAAAGCTTTCGGTCGGTACGCCGATATGCGGGATGATGCGGGTATGGCCGCTGATGAGCGCCGTCATGCCTCGACCTCCACGTTGACAAGGGCACCGCTGGCCGCCGCCTGCTTGACCGCCTCGATCACCGCCAGCGCGGCAAGGCCGTCGCGCGCAGTGACGACCGGGGCTTCGCCATCACGCACCACCCGGCCGAACTGGGCCGCCTGCAGCACCAGCGGGTCGGCAAAGTCGAAGGGAAACCGGGTGGCGGCGATGGGCGACCACCATGAATTCTTCCCCTCATGCGTCCAGAGCGCGAGGCTGGGCAGCGAGAGTGAGCCGCGCGTGCCGCCGATCAGGTAGCAGGCCTCGCCGGTGGCGGGATAGACGGGGTTTTCGCGCGCCGTCAGCTCCCAGCTCCAGGGCGCGGCGGCGGCATCGCAGACGTTCACCGTGCCGATCACGCCCGAGGCGAAGCGCAGCAGAATCACCGAAGTCTCCTCGACCTCGTTGCCGCGCAGGGCGTTGCTCTCCATCGCCTGCACCTGGGTGACGGGGCCGCAGAAGTGCTGCAGCAGGTCGACGTCGTGGATCAGGTTCAGATAGACCGGCCCGGCGCCCTTGCGGCGGCGCCACTCGGTGTCGAAATAGTCGTCAGGCTTGAGGAACCAGGTGGTGCCCTGCACGGTGGCGACCTGGCCCAGCCGCCCTTCGTCGAGCAGTGCCTTCGCCCGCGCGATCAGCGGGTTGTGGCGTCGGTGGTGGCCGGTGGCGACGGGCACACCGGCGGCCTCGCCGGCGGCGACGATCCGGCGGGCGCCGTCGAGGTCGGAGGCCAGCGGCTTTTCCACCAGCACCGGCAAGCCTGCCGCGATGCAGGCGAGCGCTCCTTCGACATGCATCTGGTTGGGCGTGGCGAGAATGACCGCATCGGCCACCCGCGCGGCCAGCAGGTGGTCCAGACCGGGGTAACAAGGCACCCCAAGGCCCTCGGCCACTTCGCGCGCACCCGGTGCCGGGTCGGCGATGGCGGCCAGGCTAACGCCGGGCGCGGCGAAGATGGCCTCGGCATGACGCCGGCCGATCATCCCGGCGCCGACGACGGCGATGGGGACCGCGCCCGTCACCGCCTAGTCCTTCGTCAGCTGCACCACCCGGCGCACCCCGGCGGCGTAGCCTTCAAGCCCCAGCCCGGCGATCACCCCGTCGGCCCGCATCGAGACATAGGAATGGTGGCGGAAGGCCTCGCGCTTGTGGACCTGGCTGATATGCACCTCGATCACCGGCCCCTCGAAGGTGTTCAGCGCGTCGAGCACAGCAACCGAGGTATGGGTCAGCGCGGCCGGATTGATGACGATGCCGCAGGCCTTCTCGCGCGCCTCGTGGATCCAGTCGACGATCTGGCCCTCCCAGTTCGACTGCAGCAGGCGGATCTGGTGGGCCTCGCCCGCCACCGACTGGCACAGCTTCTCGACATCCTCGAGCGTCTCGCGCCCGTAGATCTCGGGCTGGCGCTTGCCGAGCAGGTTCAGGTTGGGGCCGTTCAGGACATAGATCGTTTTCATCGGGGCTTTCTCTCTGCGCATTGGCCCGTCGCCGACGGGCTGGCGGTCGGCGCAGGGCACGGGGCCGCGCCGTCCGATGGTTCACTGTGATAGGGGGCCGCCGGAAAGCAGGGAAGGGGCAATTTCATTTCCGGGGAATTATCGGTTGCAGTTGTCTGGCCCCGGTATTTGTGGAACTCATTGCAGAATGGAGGACCTGCCGCAGGGAACGGCGGGTGACATATCGGGAGGAACTACCGTGACGACTTCGCTGACCCGCCGTGGCCTGCTGGCCGCGTCGGTGGCGCTGGCCCTTGGCCCCGCCGCCGCATTTGCCCAGGACAAGGTGCAGATCCGCCTTTCGGCCGTGCAGTCCGAGACCGACCAGCGCTCGGTCGCGCTGCTCGAGAAATTCGCGCCCGGCGTGGCCGATTTCGCCAATTTCGAAACCCATTGGAACGGCACCCTGTTCAAGCAGGGCACCGAGCTGGAAGCCATCGCGCGCGGCAACCTCGAAATGTCGATCACCTCGGCGCAGGAACTCGCGGTCTTCTTCCCCGAGTTCTCGATCTTCACCGCCGGCTACGTGCTGCAATCGGCCGACCACCAGGTGAAGGTCTTCAACGATCCGCTGTTCGACCCCTTCAAGCAAAAGGTCGAGGACGAGCTGGGCGTCAAGCTGCTGGCGCCGATGTATCTCGGCCGCCGCCAGGTCAACCTGCGCCAGTCGGCGGAAGAGAAGAAGGTGATGACCCCGGCAGATCTCGCCGGCGTGAATCTGCGGATGCCCGGCACCGACGCCTGGCAGTTCCTCGGCAAGGCGCTGGGCGCCAGTCCGACGCCGATGGCCTTCACCGAGGTCTATACCGCGCTGCAGACCGGCGCCGTCGACGGGCAGGACAACCCGCTGCCGACGGTGGTGGACGCCAAGTTCTACGAAGTCACCAAGCAGATCGTGCTGACCTCGCACCTGGTCGACTGGAACTTCATCGCCTTCTCGAAGAAGGTCTATGACAGCCTGACGCCCGAGCAGCAGGAAAAGCTGACCGCCGCCGCCTGGGCCGCTGCCGACATGGGCCGGGCCAACCAGCTCAAGAAGGAAGACGAGTTGGTCGCCTTCCTGAAGGACAAGGGACTGGAGATCTACGAGCCCGACCTCGCCGCCTTCCGCAGCACCGTGCAGAAGGCCTATCTCGACAGCGAATACGCCAAGAGCTGGCCGGAAGGGCTGCTCGAGAAGGTGAACGCGCTCGGCAACTGAGCTCTGGGCGCGCCTCGGGGGGAGGGGGAGCGATGCACAAACTCCTGCGCTGGGGCGCGACCGGGGCAGAAGGCGTGGCGGCGGCGATGCTCGCCGCCATGTTCGCCACCTTCCTGCTGCAGATCTTCTCTCGCTACGTGATGGTCCAGCCCTTCGGCTGGACCCTCGAACTCTGCCTCGTGCTGTGGATCTGGATCGTCTTCTTCGGCAATGCCTTCGTCGTGCGCGAGAGCGATCACGTCACTTTCGACATCCTCTATCTTGCGATGCCGCGCGGCATCCGCGCGATTTTTGCGCTGATCTCGGCGGGCTGCATCGTGGTGGCGCTGGGCTGGTCGTTCTGGCCCACCTGGGACTGGATCGACTTCCTGCGGATCAAGAAAAGCGCCACGCTCAAGGTGCCGATGCGCACGATCTATTCGATCTACGCGCTGTTCCTGATCGTCGTGGTGCTGCGCTATGCCTGGGTCTTCCTCGACGTGCTGCGGCGCGGGCCGCCTGACCGCGCGCACGAGCCGGGCCACGAGGCCGATCCGTGAGCGCGGCCTTCGCCACCTGCCTGGCCGTGCTCTTCGGGCTTGCCGCGCTGGGCACGCCGATCGGCTATGCCATCCTGGTGGGGGCCATCGCCTACCTGACCGTCTCGGGCCAGGACGTGGCGCTGGCGGGCGAGCAGATCCTGGCCGGGCTCTTCGACAGTTTCGTGCTGCTGGCGGTGCCGCTGTTCATCGTCGCGGCCAATATCATGAATGCGGGCACCATTTCCGAGCGGCTGCTGCAGTTCTGCGTTGCCACGGTGGGCCGGTTCCGCGGCGGGCTGGGCCATGTGAACGTGGTGGCCTCGCTGATCTTCTCGGGCATGTCCGGCTCGGCGGTGGCGGATGCGGCGGGGATCGGGCGGATCATCATCGAGATGATGACCAGGTCGGGCCAGTATACGCGGGGCTACGCGGCGGCGATCACCGCGGCCTCGGCGACCATCGGGCCGATCATCCCGCCCTCGATCCCGATGGTGCTCTACGCGCTGGTCTCGAACACCTCGATCGGCTTCCTGTTCCTGGGGGGCATCGTGCCGGGCCTGCTGATGGGCCTGGTGCTGATGGCGATGAATTCATGGATCTCGCACCGGCGCGGTTTTGCGATGGAGACGCCGGTGCCGCTGCGCGAGCTGCCCCGCCATACGGCGAATGCCTTCCCGGCGTTGCTGATGCCGGCGATCCTGCTCTACGGGATCTATGGCGGGGTCACCACCCCGACCGAGGCGGCGGCGGTGGCGGCGGCCTATGCGCTGGTGCTGGCGGGGCTGTTCTACCGGGCGCTTTCGCTGGGCGCGCTCTACCGGATCTTCGTCGAGAGCGCGCGCTCCTCGGCGGCGGTGGGGCTGGTGATCGGCGGGGCGCTGATCCTGAACTACGTGGTCGCGGCCGAGAATATCCCGAACCTGATCGCGGCGCGGCTGGTGGGGCTGGACGTGCCGCCGCTGGTCTTCCTGCTGGGCGTCAACCTGCTGTTCCTGCTGCTGGGCTGCGTGCTGGATGCGACGACCATTATCCTCGTCATCATCCCGCTGTTCCTGCCCACCACGCGCGAGCTGGGGATCGACCTCGTGCATTTCGGGGTGGTGGCGGTGGTGAACTGCATGATCGGGCTCATCACGCCGCCCTACGGGATCCTGCTCTTCGTCATCAACGCGGTGACGCGGATCCCGCTGAGCGAGATCATCCGTGAGACCTGGGGGTTCCTTGCGGTGCTGGTTCTGGCGCTGCTGGTGATGATCCTGGTGCCCGATACCGTGCTCTTCCTGCCGCGCCTGTTCGGCTATGCCGGATAGCGTCCCAGCTGGGACGCTTCCCAAGTTATTGAATTCACGATCACTTTCCCAAGTGACTTTCCGGGACACCACGGAGGGCCCGTTTTCCGTCGCGGAAAACGTCCGAAATCCTGCGAGGATTTCGGTTCCACCGGTCGAGGGGAGAGGCGTTTTCCGCGACGGAAAACGCCGCGAAATCCTCGCAGGATTTCGCTGCGTGCGGCAATTGACGGTTTCGGTGCTGTCCGGTGTCGCGAACGGCGCATTCAGCCGGGACCGGGCGCCGCTACTCTGGAGCGGACGAGTCGAGAGCCGGAGGGCGCAATGAAGGACATTTCCGGGACCGGGATGCTGGAGCGGGTGCAGGAGTTCGTGCTGGAGCGCAGCGCCGCCGGGATCCCCGAGGCGGTGCTGCGGCGGGCGGGATTCCTGCTGCTCGATACGCTGGGGATCTGCGCCGCCGCCTCGCCGATGGAGGCGGGACGGATCGGACGGCAGACCGCGGCGATGCTCTATGGCGCGGGCGCGCCCGAGATGGCGGCGCGGATGCTCTTCGACGGGCGGCAGGTGAGCCTCGCGGGCGCGGTCTTCGCGGCTGCGACGCAGCTCGACAACCTCGACGGGCATGACGGCTACAACCCGACCAAGGGCCATATCGGCGTGGTCACGGTGCCGACGCTGGCGGCGCTGGCCGAGGCGCGGCCCGAGCTGACGGGCCCCGAGGCGCTCGCGGCCCTGGTGGTCGGCTACGAGGTGGCCGGGCGCGCCGGGATCGCGCTGCACGCCACTGTCAGCGACTATCACACCTCCGGGGCCTGGAACGCGCTGGGCGTGGCGGCGATGGCGGCGCGGCTGCGCGGCCAGAGCCGGGCGCAGCTGCGCGAGGCGCTGGGCATCGCCGAATACCACGGCCCGCGCAGCCAGATGATGCGCGAGATCGCGACTCCGACCATGCTCCACGACGGCTCGGGCTGGGGCGCGCTGGCGGGCATGTCGGCGGCCCTGATGGCCGAGCAGGGCTTCACCGGCGCCCCCGCGATCACCATCGAGGCACCCGAGGCGGCGGCCTTCTGGCAGGACCTCGGCCAGTTCTGGCAGGTGGAGCAGCAGTATATCAAACCCTATCCGACCTGCCGCTGGGCCCATGCCGCCGTCGATGCAGTGCGCGAGCTTTGCAAGGCCAATGCCGCCAGCGCCGGGGATGTGGCCGAGGTGCGCATCCGCAGCTTCGACTATGCGCTTGCGCTCTGGCCGGGGATGCCCGAGACCACGTCCAAGGCGCAATACGCCCTGCCGTTCCCGGTGGCGGTGATGATCGTGCATGGGCGGATCGGGCTGGAACATGTCTCGGGCGCGGGGCTGTCGGACCCGGAGGTCGCGCGGCTGGTGGGGCGCACCCGGCTGATCCCCGAGCCGCGCCACGAGGCGCGCTACCCGGAAGGGCGCTGGGCCGATGTCGAGCTGGAACTGACCGACGGGCGCGTGCTGGCCTCGGGCGATACCCATGCGCGGGGCGGGCCGGAGCGGCCTTTCACCGAGGCCGATATCATCGACAAATACATGGAGTTCGCGACCCCGGCGCTGGGTGCGGCGCGGGCGTCAGGGCTGCGCGATGCGGTCCTCGGGCTGGCGGGCGGCGCCCCCTTCGCCGAGGTGGCGCGCCACCTCTACGCGCCACTCTAGCCAAAGGCCGGCATCACCTCGTCGATGAAGCGGGCGAGCGAGGCCCGCTTGCGCTCGATGCTCATGCCGCTGTCGATCCAGAGCGAGAATTCGTCATAGCCGAGGTCCTCGTAGGCCTTGATCCGGTCGATCACCTGCCGCGCCGTGCCGATGGTCAGGTCGCGCATCAGGTTTTCCGGCGCATAGAGCGGGTTGGCGGCGATCTCGGCCTCGGAAAGCGTCTCGATCAGCCCCTGCGACACCGGGCGCTTGTTCTGGAACCAGGCGCCGAAATAGGCGTAGTAGCGCGACAGTTCCCGCGCGGCGCGGTCGAGGTCGGCCTCGTCGGCGCCGACATAGGCGTGGTGCAGCAGCATTATCCTGGGGCGCGGGCCGGAATGGCTGGCGCAGGCGGCGTTGAAGCGGTCCATCAGCGAGCGGATCTCCTCCATGCCCATCCAGAGCGGCGTGACCTGGATGTTGAAACCGTTGTGCACGCCGAATTCGTGGCTGTTGGGATCGCGCGCGGCGATCCAGATCGGCGGTCCGCCGGGCTGCACGGGCTTGGGCGCGCTGGTGGTGGCGGGGAAGCTGTAGAACTCGCCCTCATGGGCGCAGTCGCCAGCCCAGAGCCGGCGCAGCAGGGGCGCGGATTCGCGCATCCTCTGGCCGGCCTGCCAGGGATCGAGGCCGGGCATCAGGCGTTCGTATTCATAGGAATAGGCGCCGCGCGCGATGCCGATCTCGATCCGCCCGCCGGTCATCAGGTCGGCGGCGGCCGCCTCGCCGGCGAGCTTGATCGGGTGCCAGAAGGGCGCGATCACCGTGCCGGTGCCCAGGCGCAGGTTCTTCGTGTGGTGGGCGATATCGACCAGCGACAGGAAGGGGTTTGGGGCGATGGTGAATTCCATGCCGTGGTGCTCGCCGGTCCAGACCGCGCGCATCCCGCCCTCGTCGGCCATGCGGCAGAGACCGAGGAAATCTTCGTAGAGCTTCTCGTGCGGTTCCTCGGGCGTCAGGCGTTCCATATGCGCGAAGAGCGAGAAGTCCATGTTTCAGGGCCTTTCCGGGTGGCTGTGGATGTCGCCCGCCTCGGTGTCGCCGAGGTAGAGCGTGAAGGCGCGGCTGGCGGCTTCCTCGGCGAAACGGGCGAGCATCCGGGCGGTGGCGGGCGTGGCGAAGCGGGCACCGGCGAGATCGGCGATCGGCACCGCATCAAATCCCGGCAGGGTGGGGCCGGGGGCGGCGGTGGCCAGCAGGTAGGCGTAATGGGTGCCGGACCGGGTGTCGTCGTAGACCGAGTAGACCTGACCGAGCCGGGCATCGAGGCCGCGGCGGGCGAGATCGGCGGCGAGGCTCTTGCGCAGCGCCGAATGGTCGGTCAGGCAGGTTTCCGGCAGGGCATAGCCCTTGGGCGTGGGTTCCAGCAGGACGGTGCCCTCGCGCTCGACAATCGCGCCGCAGATATTGGTGCGGGCAGGGTCGCGGGCCTCGCGTTCCAGCCCCAGCGAGAAATACTGCCCGCCGAGGTAGCCGAGGCCGGGGCGGTCGGACTGGCGCAGGGCGGTGACCTCGCCGATGAGGATGATGTGGTCGCCGGCCTCGACGCGGGCGTGGGTGGTGCAGGAGAACTGCGCCACCGCGCCGTCGATCAGCGGGATGCCCTGGGCGTCGGGGGTCCAGGGCGTGCGGGCGAAACGGTCGCCCTTGTAGCTGGCGAAGGTGTTGGAGATGCCTTCCTGCCCCTCGGCGAGGATGCTGACGGCAAAGCGGTCGCAGGCGGCGAAGACCGGGAAGGTCGAGAGGAACCGGCCGGGGCAGACCGAGAGCAGCGGCGGATCGAGCGAGACGGAGGAGAAGGAATTGGCGGTGAAGCCGGCCGGCTTGCCGTCGGCGTCGAGGCTGGTGACGATGGTGACCCCGGTCATGAAGCGCCCGAAGGCGCTGCGCAACTCGCGGGGGTCGGGGGCGGTCATGGCAGGCAGTCCGCGGCGAGGTCGAGCAGGGCGGCGTTGACCACATCGGGGTGGGTCATCGGCAGCATGTGCGCGGCGCCGGGCACCACCAGCGCCTGGCCCTGGGGCGCAAGCTCGGCCATGGCGCGGGACATGGCGGGGGTCGAGTTCGGCTCGGCCTCGCCGGTCATGAAGAGCGCCGGCACGGGGAGCGCGCGCAGGCTGGCGCTGGAGGGGCCGTCGGAGCGCGAGAAGACGGCATAGGCGGCGCGATAGCCCTCGGGGTCGTTGCCGCGCAACCAGCTCTCGCAGGCGGCGCGTTCGGGGGACATCGCTTCGCCGAACCAGCGTTTCAGGGTCGGCGTGGGGTCGGCGATGGTCTGGCCATCCAGCGCTTCGGCGCGGGCGCGCACGGCGGCGCGGGCGCTGTCCGAGCGGCGGAAGACCGAGTTGAGCGCGGCAATCCCGTCGACCATGTCAGGGTAGCGCCCGGCGAGGTCGAGCGCGATCAGCGCGCCCATGGAATGGCCGACGACCAGCCCCGGTTCGTCGAGCAGCCGGGCCACCGCGTCGGTATAGGCGCCGAGCCGTTCGACGCCGACGGCGGGACTGCCACCGTGCCCCGGCAGGTCGGGGGCGACCACGCGATAGCGTGCGCTCAGCGCGTCGATCTGCGCGTTCCAGGCTTCGGCGCGCAGGCCGACTCCGTGCAGCAGCAGCACCAGCGGGCCTTCGCCCGCCGTGATCGCCGCCAGTCCGCCGAGGTTACACCGCGGCCGGGTTGTCCAGGTCATGCCCGAGGTCCTTCAAGTCCTGATAGCGGTCGCCGATGCGGTGATGCGGGCGACCCGTGGTCGCCGCCCCCAGCGCGACGACGATCTCGTCGGCGCGGGGCGCATCCGGAATGGCGAACTGGATGGTGAGATAATGCGAGCGGCGGCCCGCGTCGTTCTTGTCCATCAACGGGATCATCACCGGCGCATTGGCCGGTCCGCGCGTGTTGGTGAACGAGAGATAGGATTTCGCCCCCACCGCCTGGCGGTAGAAATTGCCGAAGCGCAGCGTGTGGATCAGACCCGAGGCATGTTCCACCTCGCCGTCAAGCCCGACGACGGCGGCCTTGCCATAGGCCTCGATCGCCCCGCCGCCGCCGGCAAGCGATAGCATCCGGTTGGTCAGCAACTCGCCGAGCACCGGGCCATAGGCCATGATCTCGGGTTTCAGATCCTCGACATAGCGGCCGGCCCAGGGGTTTCGCACCACGGCAGCCACGGCGAACATGCGCCAAGGCGTGGCCGCCTTGCGAAAGCCTTCGACCAGGGTTTCCTCGTCATAGCTGACGATCTTGCGGATCTCGGGTTCCATCACTGCCTTGTTCGGAGCACCGGGCGGTGATCGCCCGTGTTACCGATAACTACCAAAGCGGCGCGCCCATTGACAGCCAATTAGCGACGTGGATCAGCCGGTTGCGCCGTTGTGATGAACCGTGCCGAGACCCGAGAGATCATAGCCGCCAAGCTCGGCCGCACGCACCGCGCAGGCGGGCGAGGCGAGGAAGGCCAGGAGCTTCTGCATCGGCGGATCGAACCAGGCGCGGCGCCAGACGGCGAGGTCGAAACGCTCTTCGACCAGCGGCACGAAGCCGAGGCCATAGAGCCCCGAAAGCGCACCGAGCCCAAAGCCGACCTCGGCCTTGGCGTCGTGCAGGGCGATGGCGAGTTCCTCTTCGGTACGGGCGCGGAGGGGAATCGCCTCGATATCCTCGCGGCCGAGACCGGCCTCGACCAGGCGGGCGTCGAATTCGCGCAGGCTGGCGGCGCTGTCCTGACGCAGCACCACGCGGCGGCCGCGCAGGTCGGCAAAGCTGGCGATGTCCTTGAGACCCGGCGCGAGCAGCAACCCGCGCTGTCGGCGGGCGATCTCGATCAGCACCACCGGTGCCTCGTGCACAGCGTCGCGCAGCGCATCGCGATTCCAGCCGTCGCACTCGCGGATGTGCAGCCCGGCGGCCAGCGCCTGGCGCCGCGCCAGCCGGGTCAGCCCGTCGAAGGAGCCGTCGTAGAAGCTGGCCAGCCCCGAGCGGCTTTCACGCAGCGCCCAGTCCAGCAGCGGGTCGTGGCTGCCCGCGATGATCGGGGGCAGGGGCTGTTCGGCCACCTGCGGACCCGAGCGCGAGGCCTTGAGCCAGGCCGAGATTTCGGCGCGGGGAAAGAGCAATTTGCCGACCGCGCGGACGCAGGGCACTTCGCCGTTGGAGGCGAGGTCATAGACCTTCCGTTCGCCGATCCGCAGCAGGTCGGCAAGTTCGCGGGTGGTGAGATATTCTGACACTTAGTCGAGCCGTACCGAGTCGCTGCTGGTGCGCTGGGCGGCCGAGAATCCGGCCTCGTGCAGGCCATAGAAGGCCGCGATCGAGATCACGGCAATTGCTGCAAATGCTGACAGCGCGGCTTTCATTTTGTTCCTCCCGGTGCGGTTGCCCGACGCAGGAAAGCGATCAGGTCTGCCCGGTCGCCGGCGTCGGTAATGCGCTGCATCGGCATCTTTGAACCTGGAATGAAATGATCTGGGCCGAGGTCGAACAGCGAATTGATGCTCGCTTCATTCCAGACGATGGGCGAGCCGTCAAGGATTTCGGAATACCTGTAGTCAGTAACGCTGCCCGCCTGCCTGCCAAACAGGCCATGCAGGGTAGGGCCGGCCCGGCGGCCGCTGTCGGGCGTCAGGCTGTGACAGATCGAGCATTTGCGGGCGAACTGGCGTTCGCCGTTCTCCATCTCCTCGGGTTTCTTCAGGAAGCTCGGTTGCGCGCCGGCCATGCGGTCGCCGTCCATCGCGGCCACCGGCCAGCTGTACATCGCCTCGTCCAGGCCGCCGGCATGGATGTTGAGGCCATCGGCGCTGAAGGCGAGGGCCCAGACCGGGCCGCGCAGGGTGGCGCGGAAGTCGGTGGCGATCTGCCAGCTCTGCGTGTCGATCATCATGATATAGCCCTCGCCGTCGCCCACCGCGAGGCGGCTGCCGTCGGGGCTGAGCGCAAGCGCGAGGATCGGGCGGCGTTCGAGGGTGAAGTCGGCGATCTCCCTGCCGGTCTCCGGGTCGACGATGCGGGTGACGCCATCGACCGCGCCATAGGCGAGCCAGCCCTCGGGCGAGAGCACCAGCTCGTTGACGCCAAAGCCGTGACGGACGATCTCGCGCAGCTCGGTGCCGGTGGCGGTGTCCCAGAGCCGGATGGTGCCATCGACCGAGGCCGAGTAGAGCCGCCCGTCGGGTGCGAAGGTCACGGCGTTGACGCCTTGGGCGTGGCCTTGCAGCAGGCGGCCGGGCGCGCCGTCGAGCGGCCAGAGACCGATGCTGCCGTCCCAGCTGGCCGAGGCGACAAGGCTGCGGTCGGGCGAGACGGCAAGCCCGAGGATCTTGCCCTGATGGCGCCCCAGCACGGTGCCGCCGGGCCAGAGCCGCAGGGTAAAGTCGTCGCCCGCCGAAACCAGCCTGTTGTCATCGACGAAGGCGACCGCGTTCACAGCCGCCTCGTGCCCGTCGAGCCACTGCGGCGCGGGGCCCTGCCAGAGGCCGACGGCATTGTCGAAACTGGCGGTGGCGATGCGGCCCGAGCGGGCGACGGCGATGCCCATGATCGGGCCACCGTGGCCCTTCAGCGTGAAGAAGTCCTGCGCCGTGGCGGGCGCGGAAAGAAGCAGTGCGGCAAGAAGGGCCGCCCGCATGGTCTATTCGGCAGGGCTGGCTTTGGCCGCGGCCGGTTCGCGCCCGGCGACCTCCTCGACCCAGAGGTCGTGGTGTTCACGCGCCCATTGCAACTCGACCTCGCCCGACCCCATCGCGTCGAAGGCGCCCTCCATGCCGATGGTGCCGATGTAGATATGGGCGAAGATGATGGCGAGGAAGACAAAGGCGATGATCGAATGCCAGAGCTGGGCGTATTGCATCTCTTCATGCGGGGCCATCACCTCGGGCAGGGGGGCATAGCCGAAGAGCTCGGGCAGGCCGAGGGCGTTGATGTGGCGGAAGGTGTCGGCGAACATCGGCATCTCGAAGGGGAAGAGCAACGACAGCCCCGAGGCCGAGATCGACACGCCCAGCAGCACGCAGGCCCAGAAGATGATCTTCTGCCCGGCGTTGAACTTCTTTGCGTGCGGGTGCGAGTGCTTCGAGAACAGCCCGCCGCCCTTGGCCAGCCACACAAGGTCAAGCCGGTTCGGGATGTTGTGCGCCACCCAGTTGATGACGACGATCACCAGGCCCAGCATGAAGGCCCAGGCGACGTTGTTGTGGATCCACTTCGATCCGATCGCCAGCGTCGAGAAGGCGTCATGGCCAAAGGCCGGGATCAGCAGCTTGCGCCCGAAGAGCGAGATCAGCCCGGTGGCGCCCAGCAGCAGGAAGCTGCCGGCAAAGAGCCAGTGGCCGAACCGCTCGAACCCCGAGAAGCGGGTGATGCGGATGCCGGTCTTGGGGCCCTCGATGCGGATGCGGCCGCGGATCAGGTAGAACAGCGCCAGCAGCGCCAGCATCCCGCCGAGCAGCCAGGCGCCGTATTCCGGCAGGATGGTGCGGCGGATGTCGAGCCACCACATGCCGCCGTCCTGGATCAGCACGCCCGAGGCGGGGCCGTTGTTGGAAACGGTGACATCGGCGGTGCCGTAGCGGATGGCGCGGAAGACCTCGGCATCCGAGGCGGCGCCGCGGGTGCCCAGCTGCCCGGCGATGGCGGCGGCGCTGTCGGGGTCGTTGGTGCCCTCGGTGCGGAAGGAGAGATCGACCTTCTCGCCGCGCTGGCGGCGCATGATGTCTTCGAGCGTGGTCGCCCCGCCGGTCGAGGGACGCGCGGCGACGGCGCCGTTCTCGGGCGGGCGCACGTTCATCATCGGGTCGGGGGAGAGCGGCGTCTCGCGGGTGGGGATGTCCTGGGCGACGCCCGGCAGGGCGGTGAACAGGATCAGGGCCAGGGCCAGGAATGCGCGCATCACTCTCTCCGGTCGGGTGACGGGGGGCCGTTTTCCGTCACGGAAAACGGCCGGAAAATTCCGAATTTTCCGGCCCGGAATTTTCGCGAAATTCCGGTTCTGCCGGAAGTCGGCAGAGCGGTTGCCCGCTCCGCCGCAAGGGTTCAGGGCTCAGCCGCCCTTCTGGTCGTAGGCAGTACCCCAGCCCCAGGCGCCCGAGCCGAAGCCGCGGGCCACCACGCGTTCGCGGTAGATCGCCGAGACCACGTCGCCGTCACCGGCAAGCAGCGCCTTGGTCGAGCACATCTCGGCGCAGATCGGCAGCTTGCCCTCGGCGATCCGGTTGCGGCCATACTTGGCGAACTCGGCGGTCGAGTTGTTCTCTTCCGGGCCGCCGTTGCAGAAGGTGCACTTGTCCATCTTGCCGCGCGACCCGAAGTTGCCCGCCTGCGGATACTGCGGCGCGCCGAAGGGGCAGGCGTAGAAGCAGTAGCCGCAGCCGATGCAGAGGTCCTTGGAATGCAGGACCACGCCCTCTTCGGTCTGGTAGAAGCAGTCCACCGGGCAGACCGCCATGCAGGGGGCGTCCGAGCAATGCATGCAGGCCACCGAGATCGAGCGTTCGCCCGGCTTGCCGTCATTGATCGTCACCACCTTGCGGCGGTTGATGCCCCAGGGAACCTCGTGCTCGTTCTTGCACGCGGTGACGCAGGCGTTGCACTCGATGCAGCGTTCGGCGTCCAAAAGAAACTTGGCTCTTGCCATCTGTCCGTCCTCCTTACGCTGCCCAGATCTTGCAGAGAGTCGCTTTCGTCTCCTGCATCTGGGTGACCGAGTCATAGCCGTAGGTCTGTGCCGTGTTCGTGCTTTCGCCGAGCACGATCGGATCGGCGCCTTCGGGATACTTGCTGCGCTGATCGACCCCCTCGAAGTGACCGCCGAAGTGGAAGGGCATGAAGGCCACGCCGCTGGCGACACGTTCGGTCACCATCGCCATCACCTTGACCTTGCCGCCTTCCGGGCCTTCCACCCAGACCTGCGACCGATCCCGCACGCCGAGGTTGTTGGCATCGCGCGGGTTGATCTCGATGAACATGTCCTGCTGCAGCTCGGCCAGCCAGGGGTTGGACCGGGTCTCGTCGCCGCCGCCCTCGTATTCGACCAGGCGGCCGGAGGTGAGGATGATCGGGTAGTCGTTCGAGAAGTCCTTGTCCTGGATGGTCTTGTAGAGCGTCGGCACCCGCCAGAACTTCTTGTCGGCATAGGTCGGGTAATCCGCCACCAGGTCGCGCCGGTTGGTGTAGAGCGGTTCGCGGTGCAGCGGCACCGGGTCGGGGAAGGTCCAGACCACCGCGCGGGCCTTGGCGTTGCCATAGGGCGCGCAGCCATGCTTGATCGCCACCCGCTGGATGCCGCCCGACAGGTCGGTCTTCCAGTTGATGCCGCCGACCTGCTTGGCATAGTCCGAAGGCCGCTCGCCGGTCTGCGAGGTCTCGCCGACCTCGGCCTTGCCGTCGCCGGCATTCTGCGGGGCCTGGTAGCCGGCCACCTTCTCGATGCTGGCGCGTTCCTCGTCGGTCAGGTCGCCGTCCCAGCCGAGGTCGATCAGCATCTGCATGGTGAACTCGGGGTAGCCGTCCTGGATCTCGGACCCGACGGGGTAGACCCCTTCGGCGAGCAGGTTGTCGCCCTTGTATTCCACGCCGTAGCGGGCGCGGAAGCCCATGCCGCCCTGTGCCACCGGGATCGACATGTCATAGAGGTTGGCCGAGCCCGGGTGGTTCATCTCGGGTGTGCCCCAGCAGGGCCAGGGCATCCCGTAGAAATCGCCATCGGCCGGGCCGCCCACGGCGCGCAGCGTGGTGCGGTCGAAGGTGTGCTGGTTCTCCATGTGCAGCTTGAGCCGCTCCGGCGACTGGCCGGTATAGCCGATGGTCCACATGCCGCGGTTGAACTCGCGGGTGATGTCCTCGACGTTGGGCTCGTCCCCGTCCATCTTGATGTTGCGGAACATCCGGTCGTCGAAACCGAACTTCTTGGCGAACATCGCGATGATGGTGTGGTCCGGCTTGCTCTCGAACAGCGGCTCGACGATCTTGTCGCGCCATTGCAGCGAGCGGTTGGAGGCGGTCACCGAGCCACGGGTCTCGAACTGGGTCGAGGCCGGGAGCAGGTAGACGCCATCGGTGCGGTCGTGCAGCACCGCCGAGACGGTCGGGTAGGGGTCGACCACGACGAGAAGGTCGAGCTTCTCCATCGCCGTCTTCATTTCCTTCATCCGGGTCTGCGAGTTGGGCGCGTGGCCCCAGAGCACCATGGCCTTGGTGTTGTCCGGCTGGTCCAGGTTCTCGCGCGCTTCCAGAACGCCGTCGATCCAGCGGCTGACCGGGATCCCGGTCTCTTCCATCATCAGGCGGTCCTTGCCGTCCTTGCCGGCGCCGGCCATCACCGAGAAGCGGCCCTTGAGCCAGTCGAGGTCCTCTTCCCAGACACGGGCCCAATGCGCCCAGGATCCTGCCGCGAGGCCGTAGTAGCCGGGCAGGGTGTCGGCCAGAACGCCGAGGTCGGTTGCGCCCTGCACGTTGTCATGGCCGCGGAAGATGTTGGTGCCGCCACCGGCGGTGCCCATGTTGCCAAGCGCCAGCTGCAGGATGCAATAGGCGCGGGTGTTGTTGTTGCCGTTGGTGTGCTGGGTGCCGCCCATGCACCAGATCACGGTGCCGGGGCGGTTGTTGGCGAGCGTCATCGCCACCCGCTTGAGCTGGCTGCCCGGCGCGCCGGTGACGCGCTCGACCTCTTCGGGCGTCCACTTCTTCACCTCTTCCCGGATCTGGTCCATGCCCCAGACGCGGGTGCGGATGAACTCCTTGTCCTCCCAGCCGTTCTCGAAGATGTGCCACAGGATGCCCCAGACCAGGGCGACGTCCGAACCGGGGCGGAAGCGGACGTATTCGTCGGCATGGGCCGCGGTGCGGGTGAAGCGCGGGTCGCAGACGATCAGCGGCGCGTTGTTCTCTTCCTTGGCCTTCAGCACGTGCAGCAGCGAGACGGGATGCGCCTCGGCCGGGTTGCCGCCGATGATGAAGATGGCCTTGGAATTGTGGATGTCGTTGTAGGAGTTGGTCATGGCGCCGTAGCCCCATGTGTTCGCAACGCCCGCAACGGTGGTCGAGTGGCAGATCCGCGCCTGGTGGTCGACGTTGTTGGTGCCCCAGTAGGCGGCGAACTTGCGGAACAGGTAGGCCTGTTCGTTGGAATGCTTGGCCGAGCCGAGCCAGTAGACCGAATCCGGGCCGCTGGTGTCGCGGATCTTCAGCATCTGGTCGCCGATCTCGTTGATCGCGTCCTCCCAGCTGATCTTCTTCCAGACGCCGCCTTCCTTCTTCATCGGATACTTCAGCCGGCGCTCGCCGTGGGCGTGCTCGCGCACCGAGGCGCCCTTGGCGCAATGGGCGCCCAGGTTGAAGGGGCTGTCCCAGCCGGGTTCCTGGCCGGTCCAGACGCCGTTCTGCACTTCGGCGATGACGGTGCAGCCGACCGAGCAGTGGGTGCAGACCGACTTGACGTTCTTAACCGCCGCCGTCGCCGCCGATTGCGCCGAGGCGCGCGTCACCGTGCCGCCGGTTGCCGCGATGGCCGCGAGGCCACCGATGGCAAGGCCCGAGCCGCGCAGGAAGGCGCGGCGGTCGACCGTGGTTTCGCTGACTTGGGACAGGATGCTGGTGCGTTGCGGGAGCCGTGTCGTCGTCCCGCTGGTCTTTCTCCGGAGCATGTTTCTAATCCTCCCGTGCTGGCCGGATGCGCCGGCTCGCTTGGTGTTCTGGGGCCTGGGCTGGCGCCCGGCGTGGCGTGTCAGAAGCGGGCGCTGTCGTAATAGGCGCGCGTGTGGGCGGTGTCCTGGATGCGGTTTTGATCCTCCGGTGCGGCCGCTGCCTGCGCCTCGCTCCCCGAAAGCGCAACGGCGGCGACTGCCGCCGGCGCGGCGGTTCCGGCCATCTTCAGGAAATCGCGCCGGCTGGCGCCTTGGTCGCTGGATTTGCTCATTACCTGGCTCCTCTCCTATCCTGTTGGTGCGGCGGTCAGCCTGCCGCCAGCTTGAATGCGTCTTTCTCGATCGTCATGAATATGCGCCCCACCGCCCCTACCGAGGCGTAGAGCACCGAGTTCTTCGCGCCTTCGAGGTCGGCGAAGAAATGCGGCGCCCAGGGGCCGATGTGCCGGTTCCAGAAGGCGCGCTGACCGGCCAGCGCCACCGGCGCGCCGAAGCGGCCGACGATCATGCCGGCCATCATCTCCATCAGCGAGGCGATGTTGTCCTCGGGTTCATAGACATTGGGCGCCCGGGTGATGCCCTGCGCCGCCATGTCGGCGCGCAGCTGCGCCAGCGGCTTTTCGTTCAGGAAGCCGGTCAGGTAGTAGCTGGCATAGGGCAAAAGCTCGCCTCGGCCGAGGCCGATGAAAAGCGCGTTGAACTCGCGTTCGGCGGCCTGGGGTTTCGTGACCTTCGCCACCCGCGCCAGCCCGTCGATGGCCTGGCCCAGCGCGCTCTCGTCGCCGGCGAGGCCGGCGGCCTGGTCGAGCAGGATCTGTTCCGGCGGGGCCGAAAGCAGCACGCCGAGGAAGTTGTAGAGATCCGCGCGCAGGCGGTCCTCCTCGGCGATGGCGGTGTCGCGGGCGGTCTGGGTCATGCGCTTCCCTCCGGTGCGGCGAAGGCAAAGCGCATCCGGCGCGGCGCGCGGGGCAGGGCCTCTTCTGGTTCGGCCTCGGGTTCGGGCAGCTGCGGTTCCGCCGCGGCCTCTGCCTCGGTCAGCGGAAGCGGCGCGTCCTCGGCCACTTCGGCCTCCGGTTCCTCCAGCGCGGCCTCGGCCTGCCGGGCGAGTTCCTTCACATGGGCCAGCAGGCCCTTGCCGACCTGGTAGGTCGTGCTCACCGGGCCGGTCGCCACCTGGGTATAGTCGTCGTCATAGTCGTTCAGCCCGTCGAGGTTGGCCAGCACCGGGTTCAGCGTCCAGAGCTTGCGCAGGGCGCGGCGGCGGATCCGTTCCGGCACGGCGCGGGCCATGTAGCGCACGATGTCGTCGCCGGGTTCGAGCCTGTCCGGGTCGGGCAGGTCGAGCTCGGCAAGGATCTCCTCGTCGGTTTTTTCCGCTAGCGCGGCCTGTTCGGACGCCAGCGCCTGTTCGGCCAGGGCGCGGCGGTCGGCCTCGGCCTCGGCCTCTACCGCGGCACGGCGTCGGGACCAGAAATCGCGCGGTGCATTCATGGCGTCACCCGGCGCGGCGCGCGATAGACGTCGCTGTCCTGGCGAATCCGCAGGTCGCCCCGCCCGTCCTCGACCCGGTCGGTAAGCGTACCGTTGCGGCGGCGCTTGACGAAGGGTTCCTCGACGTGATGCGCCTCGGTGAACTCGTGCATCCAGGCGACGAGGCCCGGCGGCATCGCCACCTTCTCGACCAGTTCCTCGCCACTGTCGGCATAGTCCTGCGCCTCGTAGGGCGAGGCGGTGGCCAGCAGAACCCGCAGCGGCATGTCGCCGTCGGGTTCGTTGCGGATGATGACGTAGACCGAGGGCGGATTGTCGGCGAGATTGACGTGGTAGGCCTCGGTATCGGTGGCCCAGAGCGTCAGCGGAACGGTGGCGGCATGATAGTCGGTGGTGTCGCCGTCGCGCCGCAGTTCCTTCCAGTCGGCGGGGCCGGCGCCGGGAAGAACGGCAACCGCCTGCCAGTACCATTTTGCCCAGCGGGTCACACCCGGCGTGCGGCGAAGCACGATGCCGAGTGGGATTTGCACATGGATTGTGCCGCTCGCGGTCAAGAATGATCTCCCCAGACGGGCTATTCCGCCCTGCTTATTGATGATTTATGCGGCAATCTTTTCCTCCGGCCAAGTCAAAATACAGTTAACCGCTCAGATTTTCTG
Organism: Seohaeicola zhoushanensis; assembly: GCF_014656415.1. Lineage (GTDB taxonomy): Bacteria > Pseudomonadota > Alphaproteobacteria > Rhodobacterales > Rhodobacteraceae > Seohaeicola_A > Seohaeicola_A zhoushanensis. The sequence continues at coordinate 699,884 of NZ_BNCJ01000002.1, forward strand.
ACCAGTTCGGGCTGGAACTCGGCGAGATCGGCGCGCTAGGGTCCGAGTCGGCGAGATGCGGGAGAGGACATCGATGACCAGGCGGCTGATTCTGTGCGACTGCGGTGGATCGCAAGCGGTTGATCCCGAGCGCATTGCGGCTGCGGCCGGGGTGGCCTGCTCGAAGGTCCACGGCGCGCTCTGCACCCGCGAGGTGGAGCGCGCGGCCGAGGCGATGGCCGGGGGCGATGTGGTGATCGCCTGCCAGCAGGAACGCGCGCTGTTCACGGCACTGGCCGAGCAGGTGGGCGCCGAGGTTCCCGGTTTCGTCGACCTGCGCGACCGCGCGGGCTGGGCCGACGGGAGCGACGCAACGCCCAAGATGGCGGCGCTGGCAGCCGAGGCGCTGCTGCCGGCGCAACTCGTGCGGGCGGTGGATGTGGTGAGCGAGGGCGTCTGCCTGATCGCCGGGCCGGGCGCGGCGACGCTGCCGCTGGCCGAGCAACTGGCCGGCGTGCTGGCGGTGACGGTGCTGCTGACCGATGGGGCCGAGGTGCCGGCGCGGCGCGATTTCGACGTGGTGGCGGGGCGGCTGAAACGCGTCACGGGCGCGCTGGGCGGCTTCGAGGTGACGATCGACGCGCTGCGGCAGGTGGTGCCGGTGGGGCGCGGTGCCTTCGAACTGTCCGAGCCGCGCGATGGCGGGGTGTCCACCTGTGATATCCTGATCGACGTGACCGGCGGCATGGCCTTCGTACCCGCCCCGGACAAGCGCGAAGGCTATCTGAGGGCCGATCCCAAGGATGCGCTGGCGCTGGCGCGGCTGGCCTTCGAGGCGGCGCAGATGGTCGGCACCTTCGAGAAGCCGCTTTACGTGCGGCTGGAAGAGACGCTCTGCGCCCATTCGCGGGCCGAACAGGTCGGCTGCACCCGCTGTCTCGACGCCTGCCCGACCGGGGCAATCACCCCGGCGGGCGAGCATGTCGCCATCGACCCGATGATCTGCGCCGGCTGCGGCGCCTGCGCGGCGCTCTGCCCCTCGACCGCGATCACCGCCGAGGATCCGGCGCTGGCGGGGCTGGTGAAGCGGATGCAGGTGCTGGCTAAGACCTTTGTGGCGGCAGGCGGTCAGGCGCCGCGGCTGCTGGTCCATACCGCGCATGGGGCCGAGATGATCCGCCTGGCCGCGCGCTTTGGCCGGGGGCTGCCGGCGGATGTGATCCCGCTGGAGCTGCGGGTGGTCTCGGGCTTTGGCCATGCCGAAATGCTGGCGGCGCTGGCGCTGGGCTTTGCCTCGGTCACGGTGCTGCTCTCACCCGAGACCGAGCGTGACGCGCTGGACCGCGAACTGGCGCTGGCCTCGGCGATTGCCGGGCCGGGGAAGGTGGCGCTGCTCGATGTGGTTGACCCCGACCAGATGAGCGATGCGCTCTACGGGGCAGAGGCGGCAGAGGCGCTCGCCGCGCCGGTGCTGGTGCTGGGCAACCGGCGGCAGGCGGCGCGGATGGCGGCCAAGGCGCTGAACCCGGCACCCGAAGCGCCCATCGCGCTGCCCGAAGGCGCGCCCTATGGCGCGGTGCTGGTCAATACCGACGCCTGCACGCTGTGCCTCTCCTGCGTGTCGCTCTGCCCCTCGGGCGCGCTGATGGACAACCCCGACATGCCGCAGCTGCGCTTCCAGGAGGACGCCTGCCTGCAATGCGGCATCTGCCGCACGATCTGCCCCGAGAAGGCGATCACGCTGGAGCCGCGCCTCGACCTGTCGGACGCGGCGCTGCGCCAGCAGGTGCTGCACGAGGAAGAGCCCTTCGCCTGCGTCGAATGCGGTGCGCTCTTCGGGGTGAAATCGACGGTCGAGCGGATCATGGAGAAGCTCGCGGGCAAGCACGCGATGTTCGCCACCTCCTCGGCGGCGCGGATGATCCAGATGTGCGACAACTGCCGCATCCAGGCGCAGTATCACAGCGAGAACAACCCGTTCAAAGGCCCGGACCGCCCGGCGCCGCGCACCACGGATGACTACCTCAGCAAGCGGCGGGATCACTGAAGTTGCAGCGGCGCGCCCAGATCGGCGGCGGCGATGGCCGCCACGAAGGCCAGGATCGCCTCGACGTCCTCGAGCTCCAGCTCGACGGGCACGATGGGCGAGGGCCGGGTGATGTCGAAGGGCTCGGTAATGCCGGCGATCTGGGTGAAGGCGGCATGGGGCGCGCGGACATAGAAGGTCTGAAAGCGCTCGTCCCAGTCTGGCAGGCTGCGCAGCACCGGGAAGGAAGGCGTCGAGCCGATGCCCTTGTTGCGGTCATGCGCGCCGATGACATGGCAGCGCCCGCATTCGGCCTGCGAGAGTTCCGCGCCGCGCCGCGCGTCGCCGGTGATCTCGATCGCGGCGGCTTCCTCGGGCGGGGCGAGGTCGGCGGTGAAGGGGTTCGCGCCGTCCTTCACGAAGCTGGCGACGGTGCGCCTGCCGATGTCGGAGGTGAGCCAGTCGAGGAAGCGCGCCGCGCGCGGGTCGTCGCCGGGGCGCAGGTGCCAGGTCGCCCCCGCGCCGGCAAAGACCGGCGTGCCGGGCGCGGTCTCGGCCAGCACCATCGGCCCCGCCGGGTCGGGCGTCACGCGGATGCCGGTCTTCAGCGAGAAGCGGGGCAGCAGGTATTGCAGCAGGCCACTCTCGGCCACCGCCGCGGGCGCGGCGAGGCCCAGGGCCTCCTGCGCGGCGATGGGGCTGGCACTCGCCAGCAGGCTCAGGCACAACAGGATCATCCGCATGGATCGACCCTAGGCGGCGCGGGGCTGCCGCGTCAATGATCGGGTCAGGCGAAGGAGAACGGACATGAGCGACGATTTCAACATGTCGATGCGCAAGTTCCTCAAGCAGGTCGGCGTCACCAGCCAGCAGGCCATCGAGGAAGGCCTGCGCAAGAAGGGCGCGAAGGCCGGAGAGAGCTATGAGGCCAAGGTGGTGCTGACGGTCGATGGGCTTGACGTGCATCACACGGTTACCGGAACGATCAAGGGGGCCGAATAAGTGGCCACGCGCGACGCGGTTCTTGCGGAACTGAAACAGATCAAAGACCCGGTGAGCGGGAGCGACATCGTCACGGCCGGCATCGTCCGGGCGCTGACGGTCGAGGACGGCATGGTGCGGTTCGTGCTCGAGATCGACCCGGCCAAGGCGCAGTTGATGGAGCCGGTGCGGGCCGAGGCGGAAGCCCGGGTCAAGGCGCTGGGGGTCGAGAAGGTCTCGGCCATGATGACCGCGCATTCCTCCAAGGCGCCGCCGGACCTGAAGGCGGCGAAGAAGCCCGCCGCGCCGCAGGGGCCGCAGCCGGTGCCAGGCGTCGACCGCATTCTGGCGGTGGCGAGCGGCAAGGGCGGCGTCGGCAAGTCGACGGTCTCGGCCAATCTCGCCGTGGCGCTGGCCGCCGAGGGGCGGCGCGTCGGGCTGCTCGACGCCGATGTCTACGGGCCGTCGCAGCCGCGGATGCTGGGCGTCTCGGGGCGGCCGGCCTCGCCGGATGGCAAGACCATCCTGCCGCTGCGCAACCACGGCGTCACCATGATGTCGCTGGGCCTGATGACCAACGAGGACCAGGCAGTGGTCTGGCGCGGGCCGATGCTGATGGGCGCGCTGCAGCAGATGATGAACCAGGTGCAATGGGGCGCGCTCGACGTGCTGGTGATCGATCTGCCGCCGGGCACGGGCGACGTGCAGCTTACGCTGACGCAGAAGTTCCAGGTCGAAGGGGCGATCATCGTCAGCACCCCGCAGGACGTGGCGCTGCTGGACGCGCGCAAGGCGATCGACATGTTCCGCCAGATGAAGACGCCGATCCTGGGCATGATCGAGAACATGAGCACGCATATCTGCTCGAACTGCGGGCATGAGGAGCATGTCTTCGGCCATGGCGGCGTTGCCGCCGAGGCGAAGAAGCTGGGCGTGCCGCTGCTGGCCGAGATCCCGCTGCACCTCGACATCCGCGTTGCCGCCGACAGCGGCGCGCCGATTGTCGCCACACAGCCCGACAGCCCTCAGGCAGCGGGCTTCCGCAAGGTGGCTCAGGCGCTGGTGGCCCAAGGGCTGGCATGAGCGAACCGCAGTTCCCGCCTTTGCTGACCGGGCTGGATGCAGAGGGGCGCGACCCCTTTGCACTGGCCTGCGAGATGGCCGAGGCGGGCTGCGATGGGGGCACCCTGGTGCATTCGGTGAGGGCCGACCGCCTGCAGGCGGCGGTGATCTTTGCCCCCGAGGTGCCCCTGGCCGAGGCCGCGGCGGTGCTGGTGGTCTGCGGCGTCGGCCTGCAGAACGCGCTGGGTGCGCTGGCCCCGCCCGAGGTGGCGGTGCACCTGGAATGGGACGGCGGCATCCGGGTCAACGGCGGCGCCTGCGGGCGGCTCTCGCTGGCCGGCAACACCCGCGACCCAGAGGCGGTGCCGGGCTGGCTCGTGGTGGGGCTGGACCTTACACTGATCCGCCTCGCCGAGGCACCGGGAGAGACGCCGGACGTGACCTCGCTCTATGACGAGGGCTGCGCCGAGGTCGATCCGGTGGGGCTGCTCGAGGCCTATGCGCGGCACATGCTGGTCTGGCTGAACCGATGGGACGACGAGGGCAACCGGCCGCTACACGCCGAATGGTCGGGGCTGGCCTGGGGGCTGAACGGGGCGGCCGGGGTCGCGGGGCGCAGCGGGGTCTTCATCGGCACCGACGAGCGTTTCGGGATGCTGCTGCGGGATGGTGAAACAACGCATCTGGTGCCGCTGTCGGCGCTGGTGGAGGAGGGACCATGAACCTGGCGCGGGCGATCCATTTCGACGAGAGCGACATGAACGTCTTCCACTCTCCGGCGCGGACCGGGGAATGGTGCATCTCGGGCGGGTTCGAGTTCTCGAACTTCACCGAAGCCGACCTGGAGGGTAAGGCGCGGCAGGCGTTCAGCAACGGCTGGCTGGGGGTCGAGACCTTCGGGCGCGTGACCTTCGTGGCGGTGACCCGGATCGAGGAGGCCGAGCTGGCGGCGCTGGAGACCGCGCTGGCCGAGCATTTCGTGGCGGTCTACGGCGCCCCCTCGCTGGCGGCGGCGCTGGGCGTCGCGCGCGAGGAGATCGCCCATATGGCCGAGCTCTGCGAGGGGCAGGCGGCGAACACGCTGCTGACCGTGGCGCGCGAACTGACCGAGGACGGGGTGCGCGAGAGCTATCGCACCATCGCGCCCGGCGCGGCGAATATCGAACAATTCGCGGTGCATGGCTCGCTCGACGAATAGGGACTTGGCCGGCGCTGTTCCGGCTTGCGCCCGAAGACGCCCCGCCCGCCGTCCCGTGATCTTCAGTCCCTGACGCAATAGGTGAGGCCCGAAGGTGGCTGGCCACCCTCGAAGCGGTGCCAGTGGTCGGGGCAGGGCTGTCCGTCGGACCGGGGCGTGAAGGCGACCACGGCGCGATGCGCGGGCACGGCGCTTGCGGTGGCGAGCTTGACGGTCAGGGCATCCAGCCTTTCGTTCACCGGCCCCAGCAAGCGGGACGGGTCCAGCGCGGCAAGGCGGCGTTCGAGCTGGTCGAGGTGGGCTTCGGCCTGGGCAAGCCTTGCGCGGGTTGCGCTCAGTTCGGCATCCAGGCGCGAGACGCAGTCGAAGGCGCGGTAGGCGTCCTGCGGGCGGGCCGGGTCGAGCGCGGCGCAGCTCGGTGCTTCCTGCGCCTGGGCGAGGGAGGCGAGCGCGATCAGGAGCGCCGCAACAGGTCGAACCGCTTGTGGCATTCGATGATCTCCAGGAAGGCGCCCTCGGCGCGGGCGAGGCAATCGGCGTGGCTGCCGCGCAGCAGCCGGACGACCGCGGGCGTGGTGGCGAGCAGGGCGAGAAGGGAAAGGGCGGCGGCCCGCGCGACGGACGAGCGTCTGGCCGGGGCGGGGACGGGCGGCGCGGGCAGTTCCCAGAGCGCGGCGTCGCCTGCGCCGTCTACCGCGCGGGCGCCCATCCCGGTGAGGACGGCCTCCAGCGCAGCGGGATCGTCATCGAAGACCCCGAGCCGCCGGCGGATCACGCCGAAGCTGCGGCGTCGCGCCGGGAAAGCCGGGTCGTCGAAGAGGGCGGCAAGCTGCGCCTCGACCGCCGCGCGGAAGGCGGCCGCCCGCTTCCGCTTGTCGGAGGCGGTCTCGGCATCGAGCAGGTCCTTGCGCAGCTTCGACAGGTCGGAGGGCATCGCTCGCGCCCCAGGTGCAGCCAGAGGATGCGGCCCAGTATGCCGCCGCCGTCCGCATCGGGCAACAGGCGGGCGTCAGATGCGTTCGACCGTGACCTTGTCGCCGGTGTAGAAGGCGAGGTGGCCCTTGATCGGGGCCATCGCCTCGAACGGGTCTTCATAGCTCCAGGCGGCGTTTTCGAGCGTCGAGGAGGGGCTGACGATGGAATAGTAGCTGGCGTCGCCCTTGTGCGGGCAATGGCTGGTCTTGGCCGTCTTGTCGAGGAAGGCCATCGCGATATCGCCTCGCGGGAAATAGATCACCGGGGCATAATCGCCTTCGAGCAGCTCGAGCGCATTGGCGGTTTCGGCCAGCACCGCCCCGCCCGAGCGCACGGTCCAGATGCCCGGCGCCTTCCTGATCGTGATGTGGTCGGCCATCTTCGCTCCCTTGGTTTTGTGTCTTGGCGGCAGACTACAGCGGAGCGGTGGCCGCTTCCAACCAGCTTCTTGCAGACGGAGTGACGCGGGGGCCGATCTTTTCGGCCACCTCGGCGTGATAGGCGTCGAGCCAGGCGCGCTCGGCCGCGCTCAGCATCGCGGTCACGATCAGTCGGCGGTCGATGGGCACGAAGGTCAGCGTGCGCCAGTTCAGGAAGCGCCGCTCGGCATCGCCGCCGGGCAGGGCGTCGGCCTCCTGCACCACCAGCAGGTTCTCGATGCGGATACCGAAGGCGCCCTCGCGGTAGTAGCCGGGTTCGTTCGACAGGATCATGCCGGGTTCCAGCGGCACCGGGCTGAGGCGCGAGAGGCGCTGCGGCCCCTCGTGAACGCTGAGATAGGCGCCGACGCCGTGGCCGAGGCCGTGGTTGAAATCCTGCCCCGCAAGCCAGAGCGGCATCCGCCCGATCGCCTCGATATCGCGCCCGGCAAGGCCCTTGGGCCAGCGCAGGCGCGAGATGGCGATCATCCCCTGCAACACGCGGGTGAAGGCGGCGCGCTCTTCCTCGCCGGGCGGGCCGATGGGGATGGTGCGGGTGATGTCGGTGGTGCCGTCGAGATACTGGCCGCCCGAGTCGAGCACCAGCAGCTGGCCGGATTCGAGCAGCAGGTCGGTCTCCTCGGTCACGCGGTAGTGGATCACCGCGCCGTTGGGGCCGGTGCCTGCGATGGTGTCGAAGCTGATCTCCTGCAGGGCATTGTCGCGGCGGCGGGCGTTTTCCAGCCGGGTGACAACCTGGGTCTCGGTGATGGTGCCGGGCGCCTGGGCATCGAGCCAGGCGAGGAATTCGACCATCGCCGCGCCGTCGCGCAGGTGGGCCTCGGCGGTGCCGGCGATCTCGGCAGCGTTCTTGCGGGCCTTGGGCAGGGCGCAGGGATCGTCGCCATGAACGGCATGGGCCCCCAGCGCATCGGCCACCGCCTGCGGCGCGCTGGACTTGTCGATGCGGATGCGACCCTCGCGGTCAGCAAGATCGGCCAGGAAGGCCTCGGGCGCATGGAGGCGCACCTGCGGGCCGAGATGGTCGCGCACCTCGGACAGCTTCCCGGCCTCGATGTAGAGATCGACCGTGGCATCGGCGTTCAGCAGGGCAAAGCACTGGGCCAGCGGGTTGCGGGCGATGTCCGAGCCGCGGATGTTCAGCAACCACATGACCGAGTCGGGCTGGGTCAGCACGGCGGCGTCATCCCCGGCGGCCTTGAGCGTCCTGGCAAGGCGGGCGCATTTCTCTGCCACCGCCTCGCCCGCGAACTCGAGCGGATGCGCCTTGACCGGGTTCATCGGGCGCGGCGGGCGGTCGGGCCAGATGCGGTCGACCAGGTTGTCGCTGCGCACCATCCTGATGCCCTCGGCCTCCAGCGCCGCCCATTTCTCCACTTCGGCCACGGTATGCAGCCAGGGATCGAAACCGACGCGCCCGCCCTTGGGCAATTGCGCGCGCAGCCAGTCGACAAGTTGGGTCTCGGGCCAGTCGACGGGCGTGAAGACGGGTGCGACCTGGGCCTTGACCTGGGTGCGATAGCGGCCGTCGACAAAGACCCCGGCCACGTCCGTCAGCACCGCGCAGAAACCGGCCGAGCCGGTGAAGCCGGTGAGCCAGGCAAGGCGGGCATCGCAATCGGCGACATATTCGCCCTGGTGCGCATCGGCGCGGGGCACCAGGAAGCCGTCGAGCCCCTCGGCGGCCAGTTCGGCGCGCAGGGCGGCGAGGCGGGGCGGGCCTTGCTCGGGGCGGGCGGTCACCTCGAAGGTCTGGAACATGCGGGTCTCCAATCTTGCTGGCCCGAGAGAACGCGCAACGCCGGGGGGATTCAAGGGCAGATTCTTGCGCCGAACCGTGTTAGCCTGTCAGCCGATGACGGATGAGCGCAGCGAGACCTTCGCCGAACTCGAACGGCGGGAATGGGCGACCGAGACGGTCGCCGCCGGTTATGCGGCCGACTTTGCAAGGGCGGCGGACATGGCGGTACCGGCTCTGGTACAGGGCGCGGGGGCTGGGGCCGGAAAGGCGATCATCGACCTCTGCTGCGGCCATGGCAATGTCACGCGCGGGCTGCTGGAGACCGGGGCGCGGGTGACCGCGCTCGACTTCTCTCCGGCAATGCTGGCGCTGGCGCGGAGCAACGCGCCGGGCGCCGCGTTCATCGAGGGCGACGCGATGGACACCGGCCTTCCTGCGGGCGCATTCGACGGTGTGACGATGGGCTTCGGGATGCCGCATGTGCCCGATCCGCCGCGCACGATGGCCGAGGTCGCGCGCCTGCTGAAGCCCGGTGGGCGCTTTGCCTTTTCGGTCTGGTCGGGCCAGCCGGAGGGCAGCGCAATGGCCTATGTGTTCAAGGCGATCGGCGCGCATGGTGATCCGGCGGTCTCGCTGCCGCCTGGGCCGGGGGCTTCGGATTACGCCGACCCGGCGCGCGCCTTTCCGGCGCTGGAGGCGGCCGGGTTCCGCGATCCGGAACTGATCGAAGTGGCGAGCTTTTGGGAGGCCGAGGAGCCCGCGGCGGCCTACCTGTTTTTCCTGGAGGGGACCGCGCGGGGCGGTGCGCTGCTGCGGGCACAGCCGGCCGAGCGGGCAGAGGCGATCCGGCAGGCGGTCGTCGACGCGGTGCGGGCGCATCACGGCGATGGGCCGGTCTGGACGATCCCGATGCCCTGCGTGGTGATCTCGGCGACGCGCGGATAGGCGCGCCGCCCCGATGCCGGTTCACATCGCCTTGCGGATTCCCATGATCCGCGCCCTTGCGCGCGGGTCGTTGTCGAAGAGCGCGGCGAGCTGTTCGGTCATCGCGCCCGCCAGCTGCTCGACATCGGTGATCGTCACCGCGCGGTCATAGTAGCGGGTCACGTCGTGGCCGATGCCGATGGCGAGCAGTTCGACCAGCTTGCGCTTCTGCACCATGGCGATCACGTCGCGCAGGTGCTTTTCGAGGTAGTTGGCCGGGTTAACGCTGAGCGTCGAATCGTCGACCGGGGCGCCGTCGGAGATCACCATCAGGATCTTGCGCTGTTCGCGGCGGTTTATCATGCGCCGGTGCGCCCATTCCAGCGCCTCGCCGTCGATGTTCTCCTTCAGCAGCCCTTCCTTCATCATCAGGCCAAGGTTCGGCCGGGTCCGCCGCCAGGGGGCGTCGGCCGACTTGTAGATGATGTGGCGCAGGTCGTTGAGGCGGCCGGGCTGCTGCGGGCGACCATCGTTCAGCCAGGCCTCGCGGCTCTGACCGCCCTTCCAGGCGCGGGTGGTGAAGCCGAGGATCTCGACCTTGACCGAGCAACGTTCCAGCGTGCGCGCCAGCACGTCGGCGCAGATCGCGGCGATCGAGATGGGGCGCCCGCGCATCGAGCCCGAGTTGTCGAGCAGCAGCGTCACGATGGTGTCGCGGAACTCGGTATCCTTCTCGACCTTGAAGGAGAGCGGCGTGGTCGGGTTGGCGACCACGCGGGCAAGGCGGCCGGCATCGAGGATGCCTTCCTCGAGGTCGAAGAGCCAGCTGCGATTTTGCTGCGCCTGCAGCCGGCGCTGCAGCTTGTTGGCCAGCCGCGACACCGCGCCCTTGAGCGGTTCGAGCTGCTGGTCGAGATAGGCGCGCAGGCGTTCCAGCTCGGCCGGGTCGGCAAGATCCTCGGCGGCGATCTCCTCGTCGAACTCGGTGCGGAAGACCTTGTAAAGCGGGTCGGCATCGCTGACCGGGGGCGGCGGGGGCGGTTCCAGCGGGGCCTCGCCATCGGGCAACTCGGCCTCTTCGCCCATGTCCTGCTCGGCGAGGTCGTCTAGGCTGACCTGCGCCTCGGCCTGGTCGGCGGTGTCGTCCTGGCTGCGCTCGGGATCGGCGTCGGCGTCTTGGTCGTCGTCGCTGTCCTGGCCCGTGCTGTCGGGGTCCTGGTCGTCCTGCTGGTTCTCTTCGGCCTGGTCTTCCTGGTCGTCGCCGGCGTCGGGGTCGTCGCCCAGCTGGTCGCCGTACCCCAGATCCTTGATCACCTGCCGCGCCAGGCGCGAGAAAGCGGCCTGGTCGTGCAGCAGGGCGTTGACGTCGCCCAGCGTCTCGCCGGCCTCACCCTCGATGAAGCCGCGCCAGAGGTCCATCACGTTCTGCGCGCCACGCGGCAGGTCGCGGCCGGTGGCGAGGTGGCGGATCAGGTAGCCGGCAGCGGTCGCCAGTGGCGCCTCCGAGGTCTTGGTGATCTGGTCATAGCCCTTGCGCAGGGCGTCGTTGCCGATCTTGGCGTCGATGTTGCCGGCGGTGCCGGGCATGTCGCGCGCGCCCATCGCCTCGCAGCGGGCGGTTTCCATCGCCTCGTAGAGGTCGCGGGCCATGTCGCCGGGCGGGGCATAGCGCGCGTGGGTGGCGTCGTCGTGATACTTGCGGTGCATCGCCAGCGAATCCGCGGTGCCGCGCGCCAGCAGCACCTCCTCGCGGGTCATCCGGCGGCTGACCTGCGGCAGGCGCATGTTCTCGCCCGATAGCCCGGAAGGATCGACCGTATAGCTGATGTTCAGCTCGGGGTCGTCGGCCATGACCTTGGTGGCCTCGGCCAGCGCCTTCTTGAAGGGATCGGCGGGATTGTCAGAATGGGCGGCCATGACGGCTCCGGCAGTGGTGTTCGGGGTGGGAGCCTAAGCCCATTCTCGGGGCTTGGCCAGTCCACCGGGCAAGGATTATGCGCCTTTCGCCGGGCCTTTCACGCGCGCCCTTTCATTCGGGCGGGCGCGCGTCATAGGCGGCGCGGGCGGCGTCGATGCGGGCGATATTGGCAATCGTCCACTGCGCCAGCGCCTGGACCGGCACCAGAAGGCAGTGGCCAAGCTGTGTCAGCTCGTATTCGACCGAGACGGGGCGGGTCGGAATCACGGTGCGGCTGACGAAACCGTCGCGTTCGAGATTGCGCAGGGTGGCGGTCAGCATCTTCTGGCTGATGCCGCCGATTCCCTTCTTCAGCTCGTTGAAGCGCATCGGTCCTGGGCCGAGGTAGCTGACCACCAGCACCGACCACTTGTCACCGATGCGCGAGAGCATTTCCGAGACGACAGCGCAACTTGCGCCGTGAAGATGAGCGCGCGGGTTTTCTTCTGTGCCCATCTGCACAGGCGCTGTGTGCAGGAGAAGGGCGTTTTGGGCGGGTTTCAAAAAGGTGCCTCCTTGAGAAATTCGCGGGCACCATTTTATCCTAGGTTACCAACGGAAACCACCGGAAACTGGAGACAGACATGACCTCGCCCCGGATCGCCGTCATCATCGGCACCACCCGTCCCACCCGCTTCGGCCACAAGCCGGCCGAATGGATCAAGAGCAAGATCGAACAGGACGGCCGCATGAGCGCCGACATCCTCGACCTCGCCGAATACGACCTGCCGATGTTCGAGGAAATGGCCTCGAACAAGTGGATGCCCTCGAAGGATCCGAAGGCCGTCAAGTGGCAGGAAGACCTCGCCAAGTACGATGGCTATGTCTTCATCGTGGCCGAATACAACCACTCGATCTCGGGTGCGCTGAAGAACGCGCTCGACCAGGCTTTCGTCGAATGGGACAAGAAGCCGGCGGCCGTGGTCGGCTATGGCGGCACCGGCGCGGCCCGCGCGGTCGAGCACCTGCGCAACATCGCGGTCGAGCTGCGGATGGTGAACGTGGCCTCGGCCGTGCATATCGCTGGCGGCGAGCTGATGAAGGTGCACCCGCTGGGCGGCGTGCAGGACGGCAAGATCGAGGATATCGAGCCGGTGATCGGCCCCTCGGCCAAGGCGCTGGTGGACGAACTCTACTGGTGGGCCGACCTGCTGAAGGGCGCGCGCGCCGAAGCCCAGGCCAAGGCGGCCTGATCGCTCAGGGCAGGGATTTCCGGCCAGAGGCCAGGTCGGCGAGCAGGGCTACGTGAACGTCCAGCGCGTCGACCACCCTGTAGCCGGGATCCTGCCCGTCGAAGGCAAGGTTGAGGTCGGTGCCCGCAAGCACCACGGCCTCGGCCCCCAGATCGCGAACCATGCGCGCGCCGGCCTCCAGGAAGAGCGCGCGCATCTCGGGCGAACAGACGCCCGCCACGGCCATGTCTTGATAGGTCTGGCCAAGCATCTCGATCTCGTCATCCAGCGCCACGGCGCGCGTGCGGTTCAACTGCCCGTAAAGCCGGGTGCGCATGACCACGCGGGTGCCGAGCAGGCCGACGGTGCCGAGACCCTCCTCGGCGAAAAAGTCGTCCAGAGGGGCGACCGCCGAGACCAGCGGCAGCGACGACAGCGGCACCGTCTCGTCAAAGCAGAAATGCCCGCCGAGCGAGGTGATCGCGGCGCAATCGCAGCCGGCGCCTTTCAGCCGGTCGATCAGCCGCGCATAGATCGCCGCCTGTTCGGCGCGGTTGTCGGCGAGGTTGTTGCGGATCAGCTCCTGCACGTCGGCGTGCACGATGGTCAGTTCGAGCCGCTTGCCGCGCCGTGCCATCTCGGCCGTCAGCCGCTGGTAATAGACCACCGTGGCCGCCACCCCGATGCCGCCGATCAGACCGATATGCATGAGACCTCTCCCGCTGGGCGCGGCCAGATTGGCGCGCGCCGTCCGCGGGCGCAATCGTCTTCAGCCGAGGAGGAGCGCGTCGCAGGCGGCGATCTGAACCTCGACACGGCTTGCCGCGCGGGCGGCGTCGGCGGGGTCGTGGTTGAAGCTGACGCGGGTCAGCAGCCGGGCCATGGCGAACTTGGCGTCGATCCGGCGGGCGAGCACCTGTTCGCCGGTGCCCGGCGCCATCACCGAGAAAAGCAGCGCCTCCATCCGGCCGCGCCGCGCCTGGGTGGCGTCGGCATTGGCGTCGGAGAGCAGCCACTGGTGTTCCATAAGGGCCGAAAGCTGGCCGGTGCAGGTGGCGAAGGTGGAAACAAGGGGGTCCGTCCCTGCGGCGGCCATGCCGGGGGACATCAGCAACGCAAACAGAAGCGTTCTTTTTGTGCCCATGAATCCATCATCTACCCCAGAAAGACGCCTGTCAAACGGGCAGATTGAAAACTTTGAATCGAATGGAATGGGTGTGGCGAAAATGAAAACCCCCGCGCGATGGCGGGGGTTTCAGGGTAACCGTCTGAAACGTCTATTATCTCATGCTGGCCGAGGCGGCGCTTTCCGGGAGTTCCTCGTCGAAGCAGCGCTGGTAGAACTCGGCCACGGTCTGGCGTTCGAGTTCGTCGCATTTGTTGAGGAAGGACAGCCGGAAGGCATAGCCCGTGTTGCGGAAGATCTCGGCGTTCTGGGCCCAGGTGATCACGGTCCGCGGCGACATGACGGTCGAGAGGTCGCCGTTCATGAAGGCGGTGCGGGTCAGGTCGGCAAGCGTCACCATCTGGCTGACGGTGCGGCGGCCCTTCTCGTTGTTGTAATGCGGCGCCTTCGACAGCACGATGGCCACCTCGGCGTCATGGCTGAGGTAGTTCAGCGTGGCGACGAGCGACCAGCGGTCCATCTGCGCCTGGTTGATCTGCTGAACGCCGTGGTAGAGGCCGGTGGTGTCGCCCAGGCCGACGGTGTTCGAGGTCGCGAACAGGCGGAAATACTTGTTCGGCGTGATGATCTCGTTCTGGTCGAGCAGGGTCAGCTTGCCGTCATGCTCCAGCACGCGCTGGATCACGAACATCACGTCGGCGCGGCCGGCGTCGTATTCGTCGAAGACGATGGCGACGGGGTTGCGCAGCGCCCAGGGCAGGATGCCCTCGTGGAACTCGGTGACCTGCTTGCCGTCCTTGAGCTTGATCGCGTCCTTGCCGATCAGGTCGATGCGGGAGATGTGGCTGTCGAGGTTGACGCGCACGCAGGGCCAGTTCAGCCGGGCGGCGACCTGTTCGATATGGGTCGATTTGCCGGTGCCGTGATAGCCCTGGATCATCACCCGGCGGTTGTGGCTGAAGCCGGCGAGGATGGCGAGCGTGGTATCGGGGTCGAACTTGTAGGTCGGGTCGATCTCGGGCACGCGGTCGGTGCGCTCGGGAAATGCCTTGACCATCATCGGGGTGTCGATGCCGAAGACATCGTGCACCGAGATTTCCTCGGTCGGTTTCGCGTTGATGTCGGTTGCGCCGTCGGCCATGACCCTCGTCCCCTTACTGCATGTCCGACCGGTCGCCGGACCGTCACTTGCTGCACCATATCCCCGGCAAGGGCAAGAGGGTCGGCACGTCTGCGCGCGCTTAGCCCGGAAGCGGAGCGCGGCAATGCCTCGATCCTGAACTTAACGTGATGGGGTCAATCCTGTCGGGCTGAAACTCCCATGGGCGTTCCTGCGTGACTGGGGCACGTCCGGCAGGGTTGCCGGCGCCATGAACAGGAGAGTGACATGACCATTGCCAGAACCTTTGCGGCAGGCCTGATCGGCCTCACCATCGCCAGCGCTGCCGTTGCGGCCGAGAACCCGATGGTCGGCGGCGCGCCGATGTATGCCAGCAAGACCATTGTCGAAAATGCGGTGAACTCGAAGGATCACACCACCCTGGTCGCCGCCGTCAAGGCCGCCGGTCTGGTCGAGACGCTCTCGGGCAAGGGGCCGTTCACCGTCTTCGCGCCGACAAACGCGGCTTTCGACAAGCTGCAGAAGGGCACGGTGGAAACCCTGCTCAAGCCCGAGAACAAGGACATGCTGGTCAAGATCCTGACCTGCCACGTGGTGGCCGCCGACGCGATGTCGGACGCGATCGGCAAGATGATCATGGACGATGGCGGCAGCCATGACGTCAAGACGGTGGGCGGCTGCGTGTTCAAGGCCTCGATGAAAGGCGACGCCATCGTGCTGACCGACGAACGCGGGCGCACCGCCAAGGTGACCATCGCCGACGTCGACCAGTCGAACGGGGTCATCCATGTGATCGACACGGTTCTGCTGCCGGCGATGTAGTCTCCCGTCCTGCCGAAGGCCTCGTGCCGGCAGGAAGGACGCCCCCGCGCACCCGTCGCGGGGACGTCCCTGTCGGCCCGGCCCTCGCCCGCGCCGCGCGCATTGTCGCACCGCCCTTGCCCCGAGCAGATATCGGGTCAAGTCTGGCATGTGCAGAGTGCAGGCCAGCGAGGACCGAACGATGCAGGACGTGATGGGGCTGGACGCCCTTACCCTGGCGCGGATGCAGTTCGCCTTTACCGTCGCCTTCCACTTCATCTTTCCCGCCTTCACCATCGGCCTCGCGTCGTACCTCGCGGTGCTGAACGGGCTGTGGCTTTGGCACAAGGAAGAGCGCTACCTGCGCCTGTTCGCCTATTGGGTGAAGATCTTCGCCATTACCTTTGCCATGGGCGTGGTGTCGGGGATCGTCATGTCCTACCAGTTCGGCACCAACTGGTCGGTCTTCTCGGACCGGGCCGGGCCGGTGATCGGGCCGCTGATGGCCTACGAGGTGCTGACCGCCTTTTTCCTCGAAGCCGGTTTCCTTGGCATCATGCTGTTCGGGCGCGATAGGGTCGGGCCGGGGCTCCATATGTTCGCCTGCGTGATGGTGGCGGTGGGCACCGCGATCTCGGCAACCTGGATCCTGTCGGTGAACTCGTGGATGCAGACGCCGCAGGGTTTCGTGCTGGGCGAGAACGGGCAGTTCCTGCCAGCGGATTGGGTCGAGATCGTCTTCAACCCGTCGTTCCCCTATCGCCTCGCCCATGCTCTGACCGCGGCCTATCTGACCACCGCGCTGGTGGTCGGCGGGGTGGGGGCCTGGCATCACCTGCGCGGGCGGGGCGACAACGCGGCCGTGCGCACGATGTTCTCGATGGCGATGTGGATGGCGGCGGTGGTGGCGCCCTTGCAGATCGTGATCGGCGACATGCACGGGCTGAACACGCTGGAGCACCAGCCGGCCAAGGTGATGGCGATGGAGGGCCACTTCCAGAGCCACCCCGAGGGCGCGCCGCTGATCCTCTTCGGCCTGCCCGACCAGGAGGCGCAACAGATGCGCTATGCGGTCGAGATCCCCAAGCTCTCGTCGCTGATCCTCAAGCATGACCTGAACGCGCCACTGGCCGGGCTGGACACCGTGCCGCGGGACGAGCAGCCGCCGGTCGGCATCGTCTTCTGGGCCTTCCGGGTCATGGTGGGGCTGGGCTTTGCCATGCTGGGGCTGGGGCTCTGGTCGCTCTGGGCGCGCTGGCGCGGGCGGCTGCACGACAGCCAATGGCTGCACCGCGCGGCGCTGGTGATGGGGCCGACCGGCTTTGTCGCGGTGACGGCGGGCTGGATCACCACCGAGGTCGGTCGGCAGCCCTGGACCGTCTACGGGATGCTGCGCACCGCCGACTCGGTGGCGCCGCTGGCCGCCCCGGCGGTCGCGGCCTCGCTGTTGGCCTTCGTGGTGGTCTATTTCGCGGTCTTCGGGGCCGGGGTCTTCTACATCCTGCGGCTGATGGCCCATGCGCCGATGCCGGGCGAAAAGGGGGCCGAGGAGGAACCGGGACCGCTGCGCGCGGCAGGGCACGCGCCGGGTCTCATCACCGAGGAGGCGCAATGATGGAGAACCTGGCCGTCAGTTTCGACCTGACCGTTGTCTGGGCGCTGATCCTGGCGCTGGCGATCTTCATCTACGTCGTGCTCGACGGGTTCGACCTCGGGATCGGCATCCTCTACCCGCTGTTCCGCTCCAAACCGGAGCGCGACCTGATGATGAACTCGGTCGCGCCGGTCTGGGACGGCAACGAGACCTGGCTGGTGATGGGCGGCGGCGGCCTGATGGCGGCCTTTCCGATGGCCTATGCCATCCTGCTGCCGGCGCTCTATCCGCCGATCATCGCCATGCTGCTGGCGCTGATCTTCCGCGGCGTCGCCTTCGAGTTCCGCTGGCGCAGCGGCACGCGGGGCGAGCAGATCTTCTGGGATGGCGCCTTCATCGGCGGATCGGTGGTGGCGGCGCTGGCGCAGGGGATCATCCTGGGCGCGATCCTGCAGGGCGTGAAGGTCGATGGCCGGGCCTATGGCGGCGGCTGGTGGGACTGGCTGACACCCTTCACCCTGCTGACCGGCGCGGCGGTGGTCGCGGGCTATGCCTTCCTCGGGGCCTGCTGGCTCAACCTCAAGCTCGAGGGCGAGATCCAGGCGCGGGTGAAGCATTTCGCCCGCATCCTCGGGCTGGTGACGGTGGGCTTCATCGTGCTTATCAGCCTTGCCACGCCCTTCCTCGTGGGCATCTACTGGCAGCGCTGGTTCGCGTGGCCCGCGATCCTGTTCACCGCGCCCGTGCCGCTGGCGGTGGCCGCCCTGGCGCTGGCGCTGGCCCGCAGCCTGCTGCGCGAGGGGCGGGACTGGCTGCCCTTCGTGCTGGCGCTGGCGCTGTTCGGGCTGTGTTTCCTGGGCCTCGGCATCTCGATGTGGCCCTACGTGATTCCGCCGTCGGTGACCCTTTGGGAAGCCGCCGCGCCGGAGAAGAGCCAGGTCTTCATGCTGGTGGGCGCAGTGGTGCTGATCCCGCTGATCCTGGCCTATACCGGTTTTGCCTATTGGGTGTTCCGCGGCAAGCTCGACCCCGACCAGGGCTATCACTGATGTGGGGGCGGCGCCTGGCCTGGTTCGTGCTGCTCTGGCTGGGCGGCGTGGCCGCTGTGGGGCTGGTGGCGCTGGCGATCAGGGCGGTGCTGCTCTGAGACCGCCTCTCAGTCCTTGAAGTTGCGCGAAACCTTGATCTGGTCCCAGGCCCAGACCACCAGCTGGAGCTGTTCCTCCTGGCTGCGGTCGCCGCCGTTCATGTCGGGGTGCAGCACCTTGATGAGCGCCTTGTAGGCCTTGCGCACCTCGGCCTTGGTCGCGTTTTCGCTGGCGTCCAGGATCTCGATCGCGCGCCTCTCGGTCGGCGGCAGACGGCGGCCGCCCGCGGCGCGGCGGCCGGGGTTTTGGGTCGCATTGGCGCCGAGCACCTGCATCGGGTCCTCGATCCCGAGCCGGGCCCAGGCCCGCGCCTCGGGGTCGCCCATGGGGCGCGTGGTGCGCTCCCAGACCTTGTCCTTCGTCTGCTGGGCGTTGATCTCGGCTTCGGTGGTTCCGTCGAAGAAGTTCCACTTGAGATTGTATTCGCGGACATGCTGCTGGCAGAACCAGAAATAGTCGTCCAGCACGTCCGGCGCCTTGGGCGCGCGGTACTTGCCGGCCTCTTCGCAGCCTTCATGCTGGCACTGCCGGACCGAGGTCTCGGACGCACCCGTCATGCCCCGCCGCCCGCGCGGGTTCTTTTTCTTGGACGCGGAAACGGACATGTCGAATCCGAACGGGTCTGTCTTGGTCACGGCAGGATACCTCCGGGCGCATCTTTTCGACTCGGAGGCCAGAGTTTAGAGTAGTGGGCGACAGATTGAAGGGGGCGCAGTGACTTTTTTGGAAGAAAGCCGACAAGGCGGCGTAGCGGCGGAGATCCGCTCGCGACTTGAGCAGAATTTCGCGGTGACTCAGCTGGAAGTTGTGGACGATTCCGAGCGGCACCGCGGCCATGCCGGGTTCCGCGAGGGCGGCGAGAGCCATTTCAACGTGATGATCCGCGCGCCCGAACTGGGCGCGAT
The DNA here is from genome assembly GCF_014656415.1 of Seohaeicola zhoushanensis. GTDB lineage: Bacteria > Pseudomonadota > Alphaproteobacteria > Rhodobacterales > Rhodobacteraceae > Seohaeicola_A > Seohaeicola_A zhoushanensis. The sequence goes on from NZ_BNCJ01000002.1 coordinate 719,033, forward strand.
GTCGCGCGTGGCGCGGCACCGGGCGGTTCATGCGGCGCTGGGGTCCGACCTGGTCGGCCGGATCCACGCGCTGGCGCTGGATATCGACGGCTGAGCGCCCGAGGGCGCCCGGCGATCAGTCGGGCGTCCGGTTGCGCGCGGTGAAGCGCATCACCTTCTCGATGCCGGTCTCGGGGCCCCTGGGCTCGGGCGGCGTGTCGTCTTCCTCGTCCTCATCGACCGAGCCCTGGCGGCTGGCGACCAGCGGCGGGGTGCGGCCGGCCGGCAGCTCCTCGGCCGCGCGCGCGCGCAGCGGCTCGCCCGAGTTGGCCGGGGCCGGGGCATGGCGCGCGGCGCCGCCCAGCGGCGGCAGGCCGGTCTCCGCGACCTGGCTGTGCAGCGGTTCGGGCCAGGAGGGCGCGAGGTTGGGCATCGCCCCGGCGTCGAGCGGACGGCGGAACACCAGCACGTTGCGCCAGTTGGTGGTGCTGCCGGTGAGGCCCGAACGCTCTTCGCTGGGCAGCAGTTCGGCGCGCAGGTATTCCCAGCCCTGGGCTCCCATCTCGTTCAGCACGGTTTCGATGGACACCGCGAAGCGGCCCTCGGGCGAGCGCACGCCCTTGGCCTTGGTCCCGCGCGAGGGCGCCGGGACGACCTTGTATTCGTATCTGGTCATTTTGACCCCAAACTCCAGTTCCGGCGCAGTCTAGCAGAGTTGCGGGGGCGAAAAAGCAAAAGCGTGTGGTCTCAGCCGTCGCGGGCCTGTTTCCGCCGGATGCCGATGCCCTGACCGGCGGCTTCGGGCCAGGGCAGGGCGGCGTGATCGGCCGCCATGGCCCGGATCCGGGCCAGGATGTCCTCGGGGAAGGGCGCGACGCGCGGGCCCGAGGCGTCGATCGACAGGTGCAGCGTCTCGCCCGTGGCGGCCAGCCAGCCGTCGACATGGCGCAGTTCCTGGAACGAGTGGATGCGCTTGTCGTCATGGTCGAGGATCTGGAAGGTCGAGGTGACCTGATCGCCCAGCTTCAGCTCGCGCAGGTAGCGCACCTGGAACGACCCGGCGAAGGTGGTCATGTTCCGTTCGGCCCGGTAGGCGTCGCCCAGGCCGAAGCCCTCCCAGACCTGGTCGACCGAGCGGTCGAACAGCACCGAGTAGAAGGCCATGTTGAGATGGCCGTTGTAGTCGATCCAGGAGGGATCGAGCGACATGGGGGCGGAGAGGAAGGGACCGCTCAAAGCCCCAGCTTCCGCGCCACGATCTCGTTCACCGCGGCCGGGTTGGCCTTGCCGCCGGTGGCCTTCATCACCTGGCCGACGAACCAGCCGGCGAGCTTGGGGTTCGCCTTGGCCTTCTCGACCTGCGCCGGATTGGCGGCAATCACCTCGTCCACTGCCGTCTCGATGGCGCCGGTGTCGGTGACCTGCTTCATGCCGCGGCTCTCGACGATCTCGGCCGGGTCGCCGCCCTCGGTGAAGACGATCTCGAACAGATCCTTGGCGATCTTGCCCGAGATGTCGCCCTTGGCGATCAGATCGAGGATGGTGCCGAGCTGGGCCGCGCTCATCGGGCTGTCGGAGAGCTCGTGGTTGTCCTTCTTGAGCCGTCCGAAAAGTTCGTTCAGCACCCAGTTGGCCGCCATCTTGCCGTCGCGGCCCTGCGCCACCGCCTCGAAATAGGCGGCGGTGTCGACCTCGGCGGTCAGCACGTTCGCGTCATAGTCGGTCAGGCCGTAGTCGGCCATGTAGCGCGCCTTGCGGGCGTCCGGCAGTTCCGGCATCGAGGCGGCGATGCCATCGACCCAGGCCTGCTCGATCTCCAGCGGCAGCAGGTCGGGGTCGGGGAAGTAGCGATAGTCATGCGCCTCTTCCTTGGACCGCATCGAGCGGGTCTCGCCCTTGTCCGGGTCGTAGAGGCGGGTTTCCTGTTCGACCTTGCCGCCCGCCTCGACAATGGCGATCTGGCGGCGTGCCTCGTATTCGATGGCCTGCTGAATGAAGCGCATCGAGTTCATGTTCTTGATCTCGCAGCGGGTGCCCAGATGCGAGAAATCCTGGGTCTCCTGGTATTTCTCGTACTGACCGACCCGGCAGACCGAGACGTTGACGTCGGCGCGCAGGTTGCCGTTCTGCATGTTGCCGTCGCAGGTGCCGAGATAGCGCAGGATCTGGCGCAGCTTGGTCACATAGGCCGCCGCCTCTTCGGGGCCGCGGATGTCGGGGCGGCTGACGATCTCCATCAGCGCCACGCCGGTGCGGTTGAAGTCGACGAAGGACATGTTCGGATCCATGTCGTGGATCGACTTGCCGGCATCCTGTTCAAGGTGAATGCGCTCGATCCGCACCAGGCGCGCGACGCCGGGGCCCATTTCGACCAGCACTTCGCCCTCGCCCACGATGGGGTGGTAGAGCTGGGAAATCTGATAGCCCTGCGGCAGGTCGGGATAGAAGTAGTTCTTGCGGTCGAAGGCCGACACCAGGTTGATCTCGGCCTTGAGGCCCAGCCCGGTGCGCACCGCCTGTTCGACGCAGAATTCGTTGATGACCGGCAGCATCCCCGGCATGGCCGCATCGACGAAGGCCACGTTCGAATTCGGCTCGGCGCCGAATTCGGTGGAGGCGCCGGAGAAGAGCTTGGCCCTGGACGAGACCTGGGCGTGGATTTCCATCCCGATCACCAGTTCCCAGTCGTGTTTTGCCCCGGCGATTACCTTGGGTTTCGGGGGTTCATAGGTCAGGTCCAGCATGGGGCGCCTCGTCCGGAAAGATACCGGGGCGTTCTAGGTCAGGCCCGCCTGATGGGCAAGGGGGCAGGGCCTAGACTGCCTTCGCGCGGCGGTCGAGGTGCAGGCCCTTGTCGGTGAAGGTCACCTTGTAGCCGCGCCCGATCTCGTCGCTGAATAGGTCGGCGATCACCCGCAGGGCAAAGTCGCGGCCGCGCGCGGCGAAGCGGTTGACCGAGGTCACGCGGGCGTTGTTGTCGAACCCGTCCGAGGCATGGGCCCAGATCAGCGGATGCACCTCGGTCATGTGGTCGCGGATCAGCCAGTTGGCGCAGTCGACGATGCGCTGGCGGTTGAAATCGGCCTGGTTGTCGCCCCCCGGCCCCTGCCGCATGGCCACGGCGCAATAGGCGGCCAGCAGGTTTACGGTTTCCTGGTCGGGGCGGCGCTCGACGATGTCGTGCAGCGCGTCGATGAAGAAATCGACGTCGACATGGGCGCAGGCCCCCTCGTCGAGCGCGATGGCGTCGAAATGGACCCAGGCATAGGCGCCCAGCCCCCAGATGTCGGCGGTGCGCGAGGCGGTGCGGCGCGCCTCGAGGTCGAGCTTGGCGTAATTGCCGAACCAGCGCGGCAGCATGTGATGGCCCAGGGCGCGCATGTGGCGCGGGTTGGTCGGGTCGAGGTCGATCAAGTCCTCGTAGCGGTCGGGCACCCGTATGTCGTGGCTGGTCTGGGTTGCCAGCATCGCGCAATGGGCCGAGGCGATCAACGGGCTGTTCAGTTCGATCCCGTCGAAGGGGGCGAGCAGGTCGACCGCGCGCTCGAAATGGGCCATGCAGCGGCTGCGGTTCAGCTTGGGGATGGTGGCGTCCCAGCCATTGCCGCGCCAGGCCCAGCCGATATCGACATGGGCGAGGGCGACGATCAGGTTGATCGCCGGGTTGTCGGGGAATTCGCGCCGCATCAGCTCCAGCGCTGTTACCCCTTCGAGGATCGCCTCCTCGTCGCAATTGCCGTCCATCAGCGCGTGTTCCGCGGCCAGCACCACGTCGGCACGGGCGCCGAAGGCGAGCAGTTCGGCGATGGGTGCGCCGCCCGGCGTCACCGCGCGGGCCTGGTCGGCGGCCCAGAGCTCCTCGGCCAGTTCGTCCCAGCGCTCCTGCCGGGCAAGATACTGGCCGCGGTCCTGGGCGCGGCGCACGGCCTCGGCATCGCGCGAGCTGTCGCAGACGGGGATCGAGAGGCAGTCCTCGGGGGGCACGGGCGGGGCGGGCAGGGCCAGGCGCGGGGGCGCGGCCTCTTCGCCCTGTCGCCGCAGAGTGGCGAGTCGGGCAACGATGCGGGCCAGCAGGTCGAAGAGGGCTTCGGTCATCCGGTCGGACATTTGTATCTGGCCTTGGTGCTCGATCTTGATTGCCGTCCTTCTGCGCGGGGTTTCGGGCCTAATGATGGCGGGTCGAAGAAATTCTTGGAGATTTCGTCGACCGACGGGTAGAGGGAAGGCGCCCTATCGGCCATTGGCCTGTCGGAACGGCAGCACATTGCCGGGGATTGCCTCCGGCTCCTCCTCGGCAACCCAGCCCTCGGGCCCCATCACGAAGCGGCGGCTTTCCGAGGCCTGGAACTGTCGCGCGCCTTCGGGCACGGCATGTCTGGTGACGGTGATGTGGTGGCCGCTGATCTCGAGCAGGTTGAAATCATTGGTGGTTCCGCGCAGCCGGGTGGAAAGGCCGGTGCCGGCGTGGACCTGCAGCACCGCACTGCGCCCCGGCGCCTGGGCAAAGGGCGCGGCGCGCCAGCTGTGCAGGTGGCCCGAGAGGATCACGTCGGTCTTGAGACGGGCCAGTTCCTCGATCGCCTCGGCGGCGCCGTGCATCGGCTTCTTAGGTTCGCCCGGCAGGTGTTCGAGCGGGTGATGCGCCACCACGATGCGCACCCGCCGGCCATGGGTGTCGCGAAAGGCCTGCCGCACGCGCCGCAGCGCCCGGCGGCGGAACCAGCCGCTCTGATGGGCGAGGTTGTTGACCGTGTTCACGCCGATCACGATCATCTCGTCGTCGGCGAAATCGGGCTCCAGCTGGCGGTCGATCCACTTGCGATAGCGCCGCCAGGGCCAGAAGACGCGGAAGATCAGGTTGTAGAGCGGCACGTCGTGGTTGCCCGGCACCGAAAGGGTCGGCGCGGCGATCCGGTCGATGAAGGCGCGCGCCTCGCGGAACTGGTCGTGCAGCGCGCGCTGGGTGAAATCGCCCGAGATGGCGACGAGGTCGGGGTTCAGCGCATTCACCCTGTCAACCAGCGGCTCCAGCAACTCGGGATTGTCGCGCCCGAAGTGGAGGTCGGAAAGATGGGCGATGCGTCTCACCTCAGGTCGTCCTTTCGCGCGTGGGGGGCGATAACGGTCAGCTCGTCCTCGATCGCCTGCAGTGTATAGGGCGCGCGCATCTTGCCGCGCTCGCCATCGCAGGCGATGTCGTAGGAGCGGCCGCTGTCGGTGATGGTGATCCGCTCGGCGGCGACCAGGTCGAAGTTCTGGTCCTTCTCGGCCAGGCCAAGCGCCAGCAGCACGGCGTTCCTCAACATCCCCCAGCGGCTGGTGTCGGGGGCGATGAACATGGCGAGCCGCCCGGCGGCGATATCCTCGCGCCCCTGCAGGCCGAGCTGTTCGAGTTGGAAGGCGTTGTTCACCGCGAAGATAAGCGGCGTGCGGCGTTCGCTCTTCTGGCCGGCGGCCTCGATCGTCAGGTGCAGCGGCTTGCGCAGGGTGACGAGGGCCACCAGCACCGACCAATAGGCGGCGAGTCGGCTGCGGCCCCACTTGCGGTAGACGTCCTCGCGGGTCTTGAGGATCGCCGGATAGGCGCCGAGGCTGGCGTTGTTGAGGAACAGCCGGTCGTTGATCGTCGCCACCCGCACCGGGCGGGCGGTGCCCTGGGTCAGCAGGGCGACGGCGGCGGGGATCTCCAGCGGGATGTCGAGCGAGCGGGCGAAGTAGTTGAAGGTGCCGAGCGGGATCACCCCCATCGTCACGCCGCTGCCGCGCAGGACGCTGGCGACCGCCGAGATGGTGCCGTCGCCGCCGGCGGCGACGATGGTGGCGAAGCCATCCTCCAGCGCGGCGCGGGCGGCGGGGAGGATGTCGGACCCCTTGTCCAGCACGCGCAGCTTCGCCTCGCGGCCCGAGGCGGCGAAGGCGGCGCGGATCTCTCCGGCGGCGGCCTCGGTGTCGTATTTGCCCGAGCCGCCGTTCAGCAGGACGCAGATGTCCTCCTGTTCGGCGCGGAACTGATGGGATGGCGCGAGCTGCATGGGTCCGTCCGCGTCGGCGATGGGTTTCATCATCTCCAACGCGGGGCGGGCGGGGTGGTTCCGCCGCGGCGGTCAGTCGAGGTCGGTCTGGATCCAGCGGGGGGAGTGGTGGATGTCGATGGTCTGCAGCCGTCCGGGGCCGAGGTTGACGAAGCGGTGCGGCACGCCTTTCGGGCCGAAGACCACCTCGCCGGCGGAGGCGTCGATCACCGCGTCGCCGACGAAGAAGCGGGCGTTGCCGGCGGTGACGACGAAGGTCTCGTCGTAGGGGTGGACATGCAGGCGCGGCCCTTCGCCAGGGGTGTCGTTGCCGTAGGCCAGCACCGTGACCGGGCTGCCGAGCGCCTCGCCGTTCAGCGAGCCGCGCCAGGGGGTGGCGGTTGCGTCGAAGAGGGGGGCCTTGGCGGCGGGGCGGCCGTCGGGCGGGGCGGAGGCCGGGTCGTAGTCGTTGCGGGCCATGGGGGTCTCGCGGGCTGGGGTCGGACGGGGGCACTGTCGGTCACGGCAGGGCATCGCGCAAGGCGTCCGGGGTGTCCCAGCTGGGACGGGGGGTCATGTTGCTGAAAAGGCTGGGTTTTTCGAGGGAGTGAATCCGGGACACGGATTCTGCGGGGCTTGGGCGCGTTTCGCAGGCGGGCTTCGGTGCGGAAATCGAGGCACGGGACAGGTCTGGGGATAGTTCGGGATAAAGCTGTGCAAAACTCTGTAAATCAAGCGATATCAGTGGCTTGCGGCCAATAACTTGACCGCCGCCTTAGCCCGGCCCCCGATCCGGCCACCAGCGCGGGGAAATCAGCCGAGTTCCATGGTGGCGATGGCCTGCAGGGACGGGCCGGGCACCGGGGCCGGGCCGCGATACATGCGGGCGGTCTCGAAGGTCACGGCAAAGCCCAGATTCGCGAGCTGGGCGGCAAGCTTTGCATTGGCGGCAGGCAGGTCGATGATGACCCGCTCGGCCGGCACCGCGCCAAGGCCCGCGCGGATGAGGGCGAGCGCGTCTTCGGCGGAATCGGCCACAACCGGGCCGATCTTCACCCCCTCGCGGCAGCGGCGCAGGGTGGCGAAACCCTCGATCCGCGCCAGGCCGCGCAGGACGACGGTTTCGCGGTCGGGGGCCTTGGCGAACCAGGCGGCGGCGAAACGGGGACGGTCGACGCCGTTCGCCGCCGCGTCGAGCTGGGCGAGGGTGTCGAGGTCCTCCCCGGTGGCCGGGGTGATATGGCCATGCGCCGCGCCGTCGAGGCTGCCCTCGAAGCGGCGGGTCGCGCCGGTGAGGACAAAGCCCGAGCGAGCGTAATTGGCCTGCTGCGCCGCCACGCCGTCGAGGCCGACGGTGCGGTCGCCCGCGTGGTCGAGCGCGTGTTTCCACAGCGCGTAACCGATGCCCTTGCCGCGAAAGTCGGGGCGGCAGAGATAGAGGCCGAGGAAAGCGAAGTCCTTGGCGTGGTTCACCACCGAAATGGCGGCGACGGCTTCGCCATCGGCCTCGGCCATGAAGAACCCCTCGGGGTCGGCGGCATGGAAGGCGGCGGCATCGTCGAGCCCGGGGTTCCAGCCCTCGGCGGCGGCCCAATCGAGCATCAGCGCGACCTCTTCGGCGGTGGCGGTGCGGCAGGTCATCGGGCCAGCGCCTCGCGCAGCGAGCCGGGCATCGAGGTGATGTTGCGCAGGTCGAGCGATGTGACCAGGTCGAGCAGGTGTTGTTTCATCAGGTCTTCGGCGAGGGTGCCGTCCTTGTTCTCGAAAGCGGTGATCAGGGCGTTGTGGGCGTGGCTCTCGCACATGGCGGCGCGGCGCTGCCAGTACAGCGCGATGATGAGCGACGAGCGGGCGACCAGTTCCGAGATGAAGGCCTCGATGGTGGCCTGGTCGGCCATGCGGGCGATCTCGATATGGAACTGGCCCGACAGATGCAGTGCCTTGCCGTGCTCGCCGGCGGCGAGCGCGGCATGTTCGTCGCGGATATGCGCGCGCAGGATCGCCATGGATTCGGGCGTGCTGCGCTCGGCGGCGGAGCGCGCGGTGCGCGGTTCCAGCAGGGCACGCGCCTCGAAGACCTCGCGCGCCTCGCGCACGGTCGGTTGCGCGACAAAGGCGCCCCGGTTGCGGCGGTGTTCGACAAGGCGGCGGTGGCCAAGGCTTTGCAGCGCGGCGCGCACCAGGGTGCGGCTTATGCCGTAGACCTCGCCCAACTCGTCCTCGCCCAGCTTGGTGCCGGGTGGCAGGCGGTGTTCGTGGATCGCCCGCTCGAGATCGGTCGCCACGGTTTCCACCGTCCAGGGGGGCATTTGCATATGGTTCATCACGCCAACTCCGTTGCGGATGATTCTGCTCGGAACCACCGCCAAGAGCAAGGCGGAGCGGCCCTGATGGATTGGAGACGAGATTGTATACATAATTGTGCTTGATAATGCGCACAAGCGATGTTCATCTGCTTAAATGCTGGGCAGTTGCGGATATTCGCGCCGCATCAGGCCGAATTTTCTGAGTCTCCGGCGATGTGACGCGACAGACTTGGGCAACGACGGCAGCGGGGCGAACATGCGGACAGGAAACGATCTGGAACTGGTGCATCTGACCAAGCGCTATGGCGACACCGTGGCGGTCAGGGACATCAACCATGTCTTCGCGCCGGCCAGCTATGTCTGCCTGCTGGGGCCCTCGGGCTGCGGCAAGTCCTCGACCCTGCGGATGATCGCCGGGCACGAGAGCGTCAGCGAAGGCTCGATCCTGCTCGACAAGTCGGACATCTCGGCGATGCCACCGGCCAGGCGCGGCACGGCGATGATGTTCCAGAACTACGCGCTGTTCCCGCATCTGAACGTGCGCGACAACGTCGCCTTTTCGCTGCGGATGAAGGGTGTCGACCGCGAAGCGCGCCACAAGCGGGCGAACGAATTGCTGGCGCTGGTGCATATGACCCAGTTCGCCGACCGGCTGCCGGCGCAGCTCTCGGGCGGGCAGCAGCAGCGGGTGGCGCTGGCGCGCGCGCTCATCACCGAACCGAAGGTGCTGCTGCTGGACGAGCCGCTCTCGGCGCTCGACCCCTTCCTGCGGATCCAGATGCGGGCCGAGCTGAAGCGGCTGCAGCGCGAATTGGGGATCATCTTCATCCACGTCACCCACGGCCAGGACGAGGCCCTGGCGCTGGCCGACGAGGTGGTAGTGATGAACAACGCCGTGATCGAGCAGGCGGGGCCGCCGCGCGAGGTCTGGGGCGCGCCGAAGACCGAGTTCGTGGCGCGCTTCATGGGCGGGCACAATGTCATAAGCTTCAACGGCGGCAAGGTCGCGGTGCGCGCCGACGAGGTGCGGCTGGCCGAGACCGGCGTGCCGGCGGTGCTGACCTCGGTCGAATACCAGGGTGCGACGGTGGCCGTTTCGGCCCGCACCGAGGCGGGCGAGGAGATCTTCGCGATCCTGCCCGAGGACGCCTATTTCAAGTCACCGAAATCGCCGGGCGAGGGCGTGACGCTCGCCTGGGATGAGGGGCGGATGCACCGCCTCCTAGCCTGAACATCACTCGCAACAGGGGAAAGAAGACCATGTCCAAGATGAGATACAGCCGCCGCATGGTGCTGAAGGGTGGCGTCGCCACCGTGGCCGCGACCGCGCTTCCGGCGCCGATGGTCTGGGCGCAGGACATCAAGAACATCACGCTGCGCCAGTTCGGCACCGGCGTGTCGAACCTCAACGACGTGGCCAAGAAGGTGAAGGAAGACCTTGGCTTCACACTGGAGATGACGGCGCTGGATTCCGACTCTGTGACCCAGCGCGCGGCGACGCAGCCCGACAGCTTCGACATCGCCGACATCGAATACTGGATCTGCAAGAAGGTCTGGCCGACCGGCAACCTGCAGGCGATGGATACCAGCAAGATCAAGAACTACGACAAGATCGTCGGCATCTTCCGCTCGGGCAAGCTGACGCCCGAGAGCGTGATCGCGCAGGGCACAGCGCCGCATTCGGTCGGCTTCGTCGACGGGCCGGACGGCACCAGCTTCGCCAAGGAAGAGACCGGCTGGATGACGCTGATCCCGACGATCTACAACGCCGACACGCTGGGCATCCGCCCCGACCTGATCGGCCGTCCGATCGAGAGCTGGGCCGAGCTGCTGAACCCCGAGTTCAAGGGCAAGGCCTCGATCCTCGACATCTCGTCCATCGGGATCATGGACATGGCGATGGTCTGCGAGGCCATGGGCGAGATCAAATATGCCGACAAGGGCAACATGACCCGCGAGGAGATCGACAAGACCATCGGCATCTTCACCGAGGCGAAGAAGGCCGGGCAGTTCCGGGCGTTCTGGAAGACCTTCGATGAATCGGTGAACCTGATGGCCTCGGGCGAGGTGGTGATCCAGTCGATGTGGTCGCCGGCAATCACCGCGGTGAAGTCGCGCGGCATTCCCTGCGTCTACCAGCCGCTGAAGGAAGGCTATCGCTCCTGGGGCGGCGGCATCGGCCTGTCGAAGTCGTTGACCGGGCTGCCGCTGGATGCGGCCTACGAATACATCAACTGGTATCTCTCCGGCTGGGTCGGCGGCTACCTGATGCGGCAGGGCTATTACTCGGCGGTGCCCGAGACCTCGAAGGAGTTCATGACCGCCGACGAATGGGGCTACTGGTTCGAGGGCAAGGCCGCGACGGGGGACATCACCTCGCCGACCGGCGACAAGCTGGCGGGCGCGGGCGATACCCGCGACGGCGGCGACTTCTACGAGCGCATGGGCCGCGTGGCCTGCTGGAACGCCGTCATGGACGAGAACCAGTACATGGTCCGCAAGTGGAACGAGTTCATCGCCGCGTAAGGCGGTGATGCGGGGGGCTAGGGTCTCCCGAGAAGAAAAGCGGGGGGCTGTCTGCCCCCCGCACCCCCCGAGGAATATTTAGAGCAAAAGGAAGGGCAGAGGTCTTGTCCGAAGGCGTGAGTGAGGCGGTGGCGCCGAAGGCGGCGTGGCGGCCGGGGAACGATCTGACCGGCTGGTTGCAGGCGGCGCCGCTGACGCTGATCCTGCTGGCCTTCCTGCTGGCGCCGATCGCCATGATCGTGGTGGTCAGCTTCTGGGGCGCCACCGAATTCTCGATCTACCCGGATTTCCAGTTCGACAACTACGCCTTCCTCTTCGGCTCGGAGGTGACCTACCGGGTCTTCCTCGCCACCTTCAAATATGCCTTCATCACCTGGGCCTTCACGCTCGCCATCGGCTTCACGGTGGCCTATTTCCTGGCCTTCCACATCCGCTCGCAGCCGATCCAGATCGCGCTTTTCCTGGTCTGCACGATTCCGTTCTGGACCTCGAACATCATCCGCATGATTTCTTGGATCCCCTTCCTGGGCCGCAACGGCATCGCCAACCAGACGCTGATCGACTGGGGGCTGATCGACCAGCCGCTGGAGTGGCTGCTCTATTCCGACTTCTCGGTGATCCTGGCCTTTGTCCACCTCTACACGCTGTTCATGGTGGTGCCGATCTTCAACACGATGGTGCGCATCGACCGCGCGCTGCTCGAGGCGGCGCGCGACAACGGGGCGAGCGGATTGCAGACGCTGGTGCATGTGATCCTGCCGCTGACCAAGCCGGGCATCATGATCGGCACCATCTTCGTGGTCACGCTGGTGATGGGCGATTTCATCACCGTGCGCTTCATGTCCGGCTCGCAGCGCGCCAACGTGGGGCGGCTGATCTCGAACGACATCGGGCTGCTGCAATACCCCTCGGCCGCCGCCACCGCCGTGGTGCTGCTGCTGACGGTGCTGATCGTGATCGGCATCCTGCTGCGCTTCGTCAACATCCGGAAGGAGCTGTGAGCATGGAGAAACGTCCCTTCAGCTTCTACCTGCTCGCGGCCTTCTTCGCGCTCTTCGTGCTGTTCCTCTACGGGCCGACCATCACCATCGGCATCCTCAGCTTCCAGGGGCCGCAGGGCGGGCTGACATTCCCGATGCGCGGCGTTTCGTTGCACTGGTTCCGCGACCTGTTCGAGGAGCAGGCGGTGGGCGACATCTGGGGCGCGTTCCGGCGCAGCCTGGTCCTTGGCCTGCTGGTCATGGTCGCCACCGTGGTCTTCTCGGTGATGGCGGGGCTGGCCTTCCGCAAGCGGTTCCTTGGCTCGGGCGTGCTCTTCTATGTCGCCATCACCTCTCTGGTGATCCCTTCGATCCTGATCTCGCTGGGGGTCGGGCTGATCTTCAACCAGTTGGGGCTGAAGGTGCATTGGGCGACCAGCGGGTTCGGCTCGCAGCTGACCTGGACGCTGCCCTTCGGCCTGCTCATCATGTTCGCGGTGTTCAACCGCTTCGACAAGAGCTTCGAGGAGGCGGCGCGCGACCAGGGGGCGACGGCCTGGCAGACCATCCGCCACGTCGTACTGCCGATCATCGCGCCCTCGCTGATCGGGGTGGCGCTCTTCGGCTTCACCCTGTCCTATGACGAATTCGCGCGGACACTGCTGACCGCGGGAAGCTACAACACGCTGCCGCTCGAGGTCTTCGGGATGACCACCAACGTGACCTCGCCGGTGATCTATGCGCTGGGCACGCTGACCACGCTGTTCTCCTTCGCGATCATCGGGGTCTTCCTGCTGGCGGCCTGGGTGATGGCCAGGCGGCGGGCGCGGCGCGGATCCGATGCGGGCAAGGGCGTGTGAATGAAGATCCTCTATATCAACCCGAACTCCACCCATTCGATGACGGAGGGAATTGTCGCGGCGGCGCGGGCGGCCTGCCCGGAGGCCGAGATCGCCGGCGTGACCAATGCCGCCGGGCCGGCCTCGATCGAGGGGCCGGCGGATGGCGATGCGGCGGTGCCGGGGGTGCTGGCCGAAGTCGCGCGCGCCGAGGCTGATGCCATCGTCATCGCCTGTTTCGACGACACCGGCCTCGCCGAGGCGCAGGCGGCGGCGCAGGTGCCGGTGCTGGGGATCGGCCAGGCGAGCTATCTGATGGCGGCGCTGATGGGGCGGCGGTTCGGCGTGGTGACCTCGGTTGCGGCGGCAATCCCGGTGATCGAGGGCAATATTGCCGCGGCGGGCTTTGGCGCCAATTGCGCCGGGGTACGGGCGAGCGGGCTGGCGGTCCTGGCGATCGACGAGGGCTCGGAGGCGGTGCGGGCGCATCTGGCGGCCGAGATCCTGCGGGCGCGGGACGCGGGCGCGCAGGCGGTGGTGCTGGGCTGCGCCGGCATGGCCCCGCTGCGCGGCGATCTCGCCAAGCGGACCGGCGTGGCGCTGATCGACGGGGTCGCGGCCTCGGCGCAGCTGGCGGTGGCGGCAGCGGGCTACGCAAGGCTCTGAGCGGCTTGCCCCCGCGCGGAGGCGGTCTATGGTGATCCGGCCCGAGAGGCGGGCCTGACGGGGGGAGCCATGCAGTCCAATTCCAGCGCGGGGGGATATTTCCTCTATCATTCCATCGGGATGTATCCGGGCAAGGAGGAGGACCTCGCCCGCGCCATGGCCGAATTCGCGCAGGTCTGGGCGGCGCCGAACGACAAGCAATGGGGCTATGTGCTGAGGAAGCGGCAGGATTTCCTGGAACGCTGGGGCCGGCTCATCAATGCGCCCAAGGGCTCGATCACCGCGGTCGACAATGTCACCGAGGGGATGCAGAAGCTGATGCGCGCGCTGCCCGAGGGGCAGCTGCGGGGCAAGCGGGTGCTGGTGGCGGGCGATTGCTTCCCCTCGCTGCATTTCCTGCTGGCGGGGCTGGCGCCCAGGATGGGCTTCACGCTCGACACCGTGCCGCTGCGCGAGGGCGCCTCCTGGGTCGAGACCGAGGATTTCCTGGATCGCTGGGGCAGGGACGTCGGGCTGGCGCTGCTGACCTGGGTGACCTCGACGGCCTCGTCGAAGATGGACTACCCGGCGCTGGTGGCGCATGGCCGCGAGATGGGCAGCCTGCTGGTGGCGGACATCACGCAGGGGGCGGGGCTCTTGCCCTTCGACGTGATGAACCCCAAGGTCGATTTCGTGCTGACCACCAGCCTCAAGTGGATGTGCGGCACGCCGGGGGCGGGCATCCTCTATGCCGACAAGGCGCTGCTGCCCGAGTTGCAGCCCGAGACGCGTGGCTGGTTCAGCCAGAACAACCCGTTCAGCTGGGATCTCGACAAGTTCACCTATGCGCCGGATATCCGCCGTTTCGATTCCGGCACGCCGGGGTCGGTGGCGGCGGTGGCCTCGCTGCCGGCGCTCGACTGGTTCATCACCCAGGACGTGGCCGAGATCGGGGCGCGCAACCGGCGGATGGTGGACCAGATCATCGCCGGGGCCGACCGGCTCGACCTGCCGCTGCTCTCGCCGCGCGAGGCGGCGCGGCGGGGCGGGTCGGTGATGCTGCGCCTGCCGGACAAGGCCGAGGCGGCGGCGATCACCGGGGCGCTGGGGGTCGAGGGCTATTCGGTGGACTTCCGGGGGCAGATCCTGCGGCTCTCGCCCGGCATCGTGACCGAGGAGGACGCCATCGAGGAGGTCTTCGCAATCACCGAGGAGGTGATGCGCCGGCGTCGCGCGCGGTTTGCCGGGCGGGGCGCGGCGGCGGGCCAGGCCGGCGCGGGCGCGCTGGGTCAGCTGGGCGCGGCGCTGCTGAGCGGGGCGGTCAGGGTGGTCGACCTGACGGCGCAGCTGGGCCCCGAGACGCCGCTGCTGCGGCTGCCCAAGGACATCGCGAAGAACACGCCGCGCGTGGTGGTCCACAAGATCAGCGAATACGACAGGGACGGGCCGTTCTGGGCCTGGAACTGGCTGGAACTGGGCGAGCATTCGGGCACCCATTTCGACGCGCCGCATCATTGGCTGACCGGCAAGGACTTTCCCGACGGCTTCACCGATACGCTCGACGTGCAGCGGCTGGTGGCGCCGGTCAACGTGATCGACTGCTCGGCCGAGGCCGCCGCCGACCCCGATTTCCTGCTGACAGCCGAGGCGGTGAAGGCCTGGGAGGTGAAACACGGCGAGATCGGGCCCGGCGAATGGGTGGTGATGCGCACCGACTGGGACGCGCGGGCGCATGACGAGGAGCTGTTCCTGAACGAGGATCCCGATCCCTTCGAGGACGGCTCGCACAGCCCGGGGCCAAGCACCGATTGCATCGACTACCTGCTGGGCAAGGGCATCGTCGGCTGGGGCACGCAGTGCATCGGCACCGACGCCGGAATGGCGGGCAAGTTCAGCCCGCCCTATCCCGCGCACAACTTCCTGCACCGCGACAACTGCTTCGGCCTCGCCAGCCTCTGCAACCTCGACCAGTTGCCGCCCAAGGGGGCGATCCTGATCGCCACGCCGCTCAAGATCGTCAATGGCACCGGCTCGCCAATCCGTGCCATCGCGCTGGTGCCGGGCGGCTGAGCCGCCCCGCAGCCGGGATCGGCGGTGTTGGACCGTCCGGTCGGATAATTGACGCTACGTCAATTAAGCTTGCCAAGGCGGGCGGTGTTGCCGCAGGCTTTTTCGCGGTGGGACGTCCCTGGAGATTTCAGAGCAAGGCAATAACAGCAGGCCGGTCGTGCCGGTTCAACTTCGATGGAAGGTCCAGGTCTGTCCCCGACTGCGGATCGAAGCGAACGAGCTTTCTCGGAGGGGGCCATGTACGACAACCTTATCGTCGGCGATATCGGCGACAACAACCTGATCGGCACGGAATTCAACGACAATATCAAGGGCAAGCGCGGCTCCGACCGTATCGAGGGCGGCGATGGCGACGACCGGTTGGACGGCAACAACCTGTCGGATGGGCCGGACGGGGCCGACACGCTGATCGGCGGTCTGGGGGATGACCTGTTCATCGCCTCGGCGGGAGCGGATATCTACGACGGCGGCGACGATCAGCACGACGTGGTGAGCTATGCCCATGTCGGCTCGGCGGTGACGGTGAACCTCGCCAACCAGAGCCTGAACGAGGGGCTGGCGCAGAACCAGACCTTCATCGGGATCGACGACCTGATCGGCACCGCCTTCGACGATTTCCTGACCGGGGACGAGTTCAACAACTTCTTCATCGGCGGCGCCGGCAACGACCGGCTGATCGGCGGCTATGGCTATGACAAGCTGGTGGGCGGCGATGGCAACGACTATCTCGACGGCAACAACCTGTCGGACGATTTCGACTATGCCGACGAGCTGATCGGCGGCAAGGGCAACGACTTCATGGTCGCCTCCTGGGGCGCGGATCTCTACGATGGCGGGCTGGGTCGCGACACGGTGAGCTATGCCCATGTCTCCTTCGGGGTGACGATCTCGATGACCGTGCCGGTGATCGTGGGCGGCTTTACCCAAGGCCATACCTTCAAGAGCATCGAGGTGCTGATCGGCACCGATTTCAACGACAACCTCACCGGCGATGACCGCGCCAACGTGCTGAAGGGCGGCGGCGATATCGACGGGCTTTTCGGCATGGGCGGCAAGGACCGGCTGTTCGGCGGCGGGGGCAATGACAGCCTCAACGGCGGCGAGGGGGCGGATTACCTCAACGGCGGGAACGGCAACGACACCCTGATCGACGACGAGGCGGTGGCGGCCAGGGACGTGATGATCGGCGGCGGCGGCAACGACTGGATCGTCGGCGGGCTGGGCAACAACGTGATGAAGGGCGGCGGCGGCAAGGACACGCTGATCATCGAGACCGGCAGCGCCGTCATGTTCGGCGGATTCGGCGCGGATGTGTTCCGCTTCGACGACCAGTTCGGAACGGCGCGGGTGAAGGACTACAACAAGGCGCAGGGCGACCTGATGCAATTCACCGTCCTGGAGGCTACCAATTTTGCCGAGGTGCTGAGCCATGCCTCGGACGTGAACGGCAACGTGGTGATCGACATGGTGGATGGCACCGTGATCATCGAGAACATGGTCATGGCGCAGCTCGACGCGGACATGTTCGTCTTCGTCTGATCGGCGGCCCGTCCGCCTGGGCCTGCGGGGCGGGGGAGGCCCGCGAGAGATGGTTTTCGGGGCAAACGCACGGCCTTGCGGCCTGCGGCGGGTGTCAGCCGCCCTGATCTTTCGGGGGTGTGCGAAGATGAAGTCAACAACGCAAGTCGTTGTTTTGATTGGAGCGGGCGATGAGATTCGAACTCACGACCCTAACCTTGGCAAGGTTATGCTCTACCCCTGAGCTACGCCCGCGTCCGTTTGGTGCGATGGACAGATTCCGACCGGGGCCGGTTGGTCTTCCATCTTTTTCCGGGGTATCCAGTCACCGGGTAAGTGACTGTTTTTATTGGAGCGGGCGATGAGATTCGAACTCACGACCCTAACCTTGGCAAGGTTATGCTCTACCCCTGAGCTACGCCCGCATCCGTAGGGGGCGATTTATAAATAACCGCTCGGGACCACAAGAGGAAAAACGAGCCTCGGCGAAAGATTTTTGAAATTCAGTCGAGAAGGGCTGAAATCGCCCGTGCCGTGCGCAGGTTGCGGCCGGTGAGGCGGGTGCCGAGAACACGCTCCATCCGGGCAGCGAGTCGCGAGCGGCCGATGCCCTCGGGCGCGTCGAGATAGGCGGCGGAGTGGCCAAGCGTGAGGGTCTCGCTTTCGGCGCGGAGCGAGTCGCAGAGCGGCTGGTCAAGTCGCGGCGGGCCGAGCAGCCAGAAGACATGGGCATGGCGCGCGTCCTCGGGGGCGAAGGGGCAGGCGGCGAGGGTTGCCTGGAACTGCGCGGCGGTCTGCACCAGCAGGGCGATGTCGAGGCCATGGCGCCGGTGCAGCGCCTTGGCCAGGTCGGTGGCAAGGGCCTTGGGCGTGCCAGTGGCGCTGAAGACCAGGTTGCCCGAGGCGATATGGGTCCTGGGCTCTTGCCAGCCCAGCGTCTCCGCCGTCGCCCGCAGGTCGGCCATCGGCAGCGTGTTGGCGCCGCCGACGTTGATGCCGCGCAGCAGGGCGACGTGGCGGGCGCTCACAGCAGGGCGTGGCCGAGCAGGCCGAGGGCGGAGAAGACCAGCATGGCGAAGGTGAGGACCATGCCGGGGCCGCGCAGCCGGTGGTCGGGGGTGGTGCCGAGGAAGGCGAGCGCGTGCAGGGTGCGCCCGGCGAGAAGCATCAGCCCGAGCGCGTGCACCGCGATGGCCGGGGCACCCTGGAGTTCGACCAGTAGCAGGAGAATCAGACCCATCGGCGCATATTCGGCGAGGTTGGCGTGGCCGCGGATGCGGGTGACCATCTCGGCCTCGCCGGCATCGCCCAGCGAGGCCTTGAACTTGTAGCGCCCGGCAATCACCCGGGCACTGAGCCAGACGTAGAGAAGGGCTAGGAGGGCGGCGTAGATCGGGGTGACGGCGAGGGTCATCGGAAGTCCTGTGGCTGGGGGTCTGGCCGACAGGATAGCCGCGCCGTAGCGTGGCGCAATGATTGTGCGGGGCTGTCCATCCGTGGACAGGTTTGGCGCGCGCCTGTCCTTGGCTGGACAGGGGGTGTCCCCGGTTGGACAGGCCCGGCGCAGGGCTGTCCATTGCTGGACAGGCGGGAAAAGGGCCCGGCCTTGCGGTCGGGCCCTCGGGGGTCATTCCAGCTCGACGAGCAGGTCCTTGGCGTCGATCTGCGCGCCCGGCGTGACGTGGACGGCCTTGACCACGGCGTCGCGGTCGGCGTGGATGCCGGTTTCCATCTTCATCGCCTCGATGGTCAGCAGCAGGTCGCCGGCCTTGACCTTCTGCCCGACCTGCGCGCCGACGCTTGCTACAACGCCGGGCATCGGCGCGCCGATGTGGTTGGCGTTGCCGCTGGCCGCCTTGGGGCGGGCGGCGGTGGTGGCCTTGACCAGGCGGTTGGGCACCCGGATCACGCGGGGCTGGCCGTTCAGCTCGAAGAACACCCGCACCTCGCCATCCTCGCCGGTCTCGCCCACTGCCTGCAGACGGATCTCCAGCGTCTTGCCAGGGTCGATCTCGGCCGAGATCTCCTCGCCCGGTTCCATGCCGTAGAAGAAGGTCTTGGTCGGCAGCGTGCGCACCGGTCCATAGGTGCGATGGCGGCCCATGTAGTCGAGGAAGACCTTGGGATACATCAGGTAGCCGTTCAGATCCTCGTCATCGACCGCCTTGCCTTCCAGCTCCTTGCTGACCTGGGCGCGGACCTCTTCGAGGTCGACCGGGGGCAGGTGCTTGCCGGGGCGTTCGAGGTTGGGCTTTTCGCCCTTCAGCACCTTCTTCACGATGCCTTCCGGGAAGCCGCCCGGCGGCTGGCCAAGGTTGCCCTTCATCATGTCGACGACGGAATCGGGGAAGGCGACCTCGACATCCGGGTCCTCGACCTGGGCGCGGGTCAGGCCCTGCGAGACCATCATCAGCGCCATGTCGCCAACCACCTTGGACGAGGGCGTCACCTTGACGATATCGCCGAACATCTGGTTCACGTCGGCATACATCTGCGCCACCTCGTGCCAGCGTTCCTCCAGCCCCAGCGAGCGCGCCTGCGCCTTGAGGTTGGTGAACTGGCCGCCCGGCATCTCGTGCAGGTAGACCTCCGACGAGGGCGCCTGCATCCCCGACTCGAAGGCCGCATACTGGCCGCGCACCGCTTCCCAATAGTCCGAGATCTCGCGGATCGCGGCGATGTCGAGGCCGGTGTCGCGCGGCGTGTGGCGCAGCGCCTCGACCACCGACCCGAGGGTCGCCTGCGAGGTATTGCCCGAGAGCGCGTCCATGGCGCAGTCGACCGCATCGACGCCCGCCTCGGCGGCGGCGAGGATCGAGGCGACGGCAACCCCGGCGGTGTCATGGGTGTGGAAGTGGATCGGCAGGCCGACCTCTTCCTTCAGCGCCTGCACCAGCGCGCGGGCGGCGGCGGGTTTCAGCAGGCCCGCCATGTCCTTGAGCCCCAGCACATGCGCGCCGGCGGCCTTCAGGTCCTTGGCCATCTGCACGTAATACTTTAGGTTGTATTTGGCGCGGTTGGGGTCGTTGATGTCGCCGGTATAGCAGATCGTGCCCTCGCAGACCTTGTTGGCCTCGATCACCGCGTCCATCGCCACGCGCATGTTCTCGACCCAGTTCAGCGAGTCGAAGACGCGGAAGACGTCCACCCCGGTCCTGGCGGCCTGGGCCACGAAGGACTGCACCACGTTGTCGGGATAGTTGGTATAGCCGACCCCGTTCGAGGCGCGCAGCAGCATCTGCGTCATCACGTTCGGCATCGCCTCGCGCAGGTCGCGCAGGCGCTGCCAGGGGCATTCCTGCAGGAAGCGGTAGGCCACGTCGAAGGTGGCGCCGCCCCAGCATTCGACGCTGAAGAGCTGCGGCAGGTTGGCGGCATAGGCGGGCGCGACCTTGATCATGTCGATCGAGCGCATCCGCGTTGCCAGCAGCGACTGGTGGCCGTCGCGCATGGTGGTGTCGGTGATCAGCAGCTGGCGCTGCGCCTTCATCCAGTCGGCCACCGCCTGCGGGCCCTTCTGCTCCAGCAGGTTGCGGGTGCCCATGCGCGGTTCCTCGGTGCGCAGGGCCGGCGGGCGCGCCGGTTTCAACTCGGCCGGCGGGCGGGGCCGCGACTTGGTCTCGGGGTGACCGTTCACCGTGATGTCGGCGATATAGGTCAGCACCTTGGTGCCGCGGTCGCGCCGCTTCTGGAACTGGAACAGCTCGGGCGTCGTGTCGATGAACTTGGTGGTGTATTCGTTCGACAGGAAGGTCGGGTGCTTCAGCAGGTTCTCGACAAAGGCGATGTTGGTGCTGACGCCGCGGATACGGAACTCGCGCAGGGCGCGGTCCATGCGGGCGATGGCCATTTCCGGCGTCGGCGCCTTGGCGGTGACCTTGGTCAGCAGCGAGTCGTAATAGCGCGTGATGACCCCGCCGGCATAGGCGGTGCCGCCGTCAAGCCGGATGCCCATGCCGGTGGCCGAACGATAGGCGGTGATGCGGCCATAGTCGGGGATGAAGTTGTTCTGCGGGTCCTCGGTGGTGACGCGGCATTGCAGGGCATGGCCGGTCAGCTTGATGTCGTCCTGGCTGGCCTTGCCGGTGGCCTCGGCGATGGTCTTGCCCTCGGCGATCAGGATCTGTGCGCGCACGATGTCGATGCCGGTCACCTCCTCGGTGACGGTGTGTTCTACCTGGACGCGCGGGTTGACCTCGATGAAGTAGAACTTGCCGTCGGTCATATCCATCAGGAACTCGACGGTGCCGGCGCATTCGTAGTTGACGTGCTTGCAGATGCGATAGCCGAGCTCGCAGATCTCGGCGCGCTGCTCCTCGGTCAGGTAGGGCGCGGGGGCACGTTCCACCACCTTCTGGTTGCGGCGCTGGACCGAGCAGTCACGCTCGAACAGGTGATACATGTTGCCGTGCTTGTCGCCGAGGATCTGCACCTCGACGTGCCGGGCGCGGGTGATCATCTTCTCGAGATAGCCCTCGCCGTTGCCAAAGGCGGCTTCGGCCTCGCGGCGGCCTTCCATGACCTTCTCGGCCAGTTCCTTCTCGCCCTGGATCGGCCGCATCCCGCGCCCGCCGCCGCCCCAGCTGGCCTTGAGCATGAGGGGATAGCCGATCTCGGCGGCCTCCTTGCGGATCGCCTCCATGTCGTCGCCCAGCACCTCGGTCGCCGGGATCACCGGCACGCCGGCGGCAATCGCCACCTTGCGGGCGCTGGCCTTGTCCCCAAGCGCGCGCATGGTGTCGGCCTTGGGGCCGATGAAGGTGATTCCGGCCCGGGTGCAGGCATCGACGAAATCGGGGTTCTCGGACAGCAGGCCATAGCCCGGGTGAATCGCGTCGGCGCCCGAGAGCTTGGCGACGCGGATGATCTCGGGGATGCTCAGGTAGGCCGCCACCGGCCCCAGCCCCTCGCCGATGCGATAGGCCTCGTCCGCCTTGAAGCGGTGCAGGCCCAGCTTGTCTTCCTCGGCATAGACCGCGACGGTCTTCTTCCCCATCTCGTTGGCCGCCCGCATGATGCGGATGGCGATCTCTCCCCGGTTGGCAATGAGGATCTTCGAGAACTCGGTCATCTGGTCTTACTCCCGGCGCAATGGCGACGCTTTGTCGCGCGGACAAGACGATACGCTGCAACGCAGCGCAAGCCGAAAAACGCCACCTTCCCGTTACACGGGCGACACCGGGCCGAGATCGGAGAGCGTGATCGGGGGCGGCAGGCCGGCAAGATCGGCGGCGCCGAGCTGGCCCATGTTGGCGATCATGTCCTTTTTCAGGATGTCGATCAGATGCGCCGGGCCGATCTGGCCGAGCGCCGCCAGCGCGAAGTGGAAGGCGCGGCCGAGCATCACGAAATCGGCGCCAAGGGCGAGGGCGCGCAGGATGTCGAGGCCGGATTCGACGCCACTGTCGAAGATGATCGGCAGCCTGGTGGCGGCGCGCACCAGCGGCAGGGCCTCGGCGGTGGCGGGCGAGCCGTCGAACTGGCGGCCGGCGTGGTTCGAGATCCAGAGCGCATCGGCGCCGATCCTTTCCAGCGGTTCGGCGTCCTCGGGGCGCAGCACGCCCTTGATGAGGAACGGCCCCTCCCAGTTGTCGCGCAGCCAGCGGGCATACTCCCAGTCGGGCGAGGTGCGCAGCAGGTAGCCGACATGGGCGGTGGGCGGCAGGTTGGCCTGCGGACCCGAGACATACTTGTCGAGCGTGCGCATGTGCGGCATCCCGCGCTGCGCGGTGGCCAGCGCCCAGGCCGGGCGCATCGCCACCTGTGCCAGCACGCGCGGGGTCAGCTTGGGCGGGTTGGTCAGGCCCGAACGGGTCTGGCGTTCGCGGCGCGAGGCCACGGGCACGTCGACGGTGAGGATCAGCGCGGTGAAGCCGGCGGAGCGGGCGCGGGCCAGCATGTCGCGGCGGATCTCCTCGTCCTTGGGCGGATACATCTGGAACCAGGCGTGGGGGCCAAGGTGCGGGGCGATGTCCTCGGGGCTTTGCGTCGCCACGGTGCTCATCGAATAGGGGATGCCGGCGGTGGCGGCGGCGCGGGCGAGGTGGCCCTCGGCGTCGGGCCAGACCAGGCCGGACATGCCCACCGGCGCGATGCCGAAGGGCAGGGGCATCTTCTGGCCCAGCAGCGTGCAGGACAGGTCGGGGCTTTGCGGCCCGTGCAGGATCGAGGGCAAGAAGCCCACCCGGTCGAGCGCCGCGCGGTTGCGGGCCTTGGTCGCCTCGACCCCGGTGCCGCTGTCGAGATATTCCCAGACGAACTTCGGCAGGCGCTGTTGCGCCCGCCACTTGAGGTCCATCACCCCGGGGTATGTGCTGTGCAGGTCCATGCCGGTATCTGGCTGAACCGGCACGGGCTTGTCCATAGCTCAGGCGGTTTCGGCCTTGGGCGCGTTGGAAAACAGCGGGATCTCCTTCAGCAGCAGCGAGAAGGCGAGGCCGACAAGACCGAGGCCGGCAGCAAGCCAGAACACCGGGTGCAGCGCCTGGCTGACCTTGTCGCCGATGACCGCGCGGGCGGCCTCGGGCAGGGACGCGATCAGCTCGGGCGAGAGCGACTCGGCGCTGTCGCCCATGCCGAGGCGGGCGGCGAAGATCGCGCCGAAGACCGCGACGGCCAGCGCGCCGCCGATCTGGCGGAACATGATGCCGCTGGCGGTGGCGGTGCCGAGCTGTTCGCGCGGGACGGCGCTTTGCACCGAGGTGGTGAGGACGGGGAGGATGGAGCCCATACCCAGGCCGACGGTCGCGATGGAGGCGAAGACGTAGAGCGCGGGCGAGGCGGCCTCGATCTGCGTCAGCAGCAGCATCCCGACCACCAGCAGCGAGGTGCCGATCCGGGGCAGCACCCCATAGCGCCCGGTGCGCCGCATGTAGCGCCCCGACAGGTTGGAGGCGGTGAGCAGGCCGAGCGTCATCGGCACCATCATCAGCCCCGAGATGGTGGGCGTCACGCCGCGGGCGATCTGCAGGTAGACCGGGAGGAAGGTGATGGTGCCGAACATCGAGGCCCCGGCGATGAAGCCGACGACGCTGGAGGTCCAGAACACGTTCAGCCGGAACAGGCCGAGCGGCAGGATCGGTTCGGCCGCCTTGGTCTCGGCGCGCAGGAAGGCGAGCGTGGCGAAAAGCGTAAGCGCGGCGAGGCCGATGGTCTGCGGCGAGGTCCAGGCGAAGCTGCGCCCGCCGAGGCTGGTGAACAGGGTCAGCGAGGCCAGCGCGATGGTCAGGAAGGCGGCGCCGGCCCAGTCGATCTTGTGCTTCACCCGGCGGCCGGTCGGCTTGAAAGAGGCGGCGAAGATGGCGATGGCGACCAGCCCGACGGGCAGGTTGATGTAGAAGATCCAGTGCCATGAGAAGACATCGACGAACCAGCCGCCGATCAGCGGGCCAAGCACCGAGGAGAGCGAGAAGACCGCCGCGAAGAGGCCCTGCACCTTGCCCCGTTCGCGCGGCGGGATCACCTCGCCGATGACCGAGAGCGCCAGCACGAAGAGCCCGCCGCCGCCCAGCCCCTGCAGGGCGCGGGCGAGGATCAGGAACAGCATGTTCTGCGCCAGCCCGCAGAGCGCCGAGCCGAGCAGGAACAGCGTCACCGAGACGAAGATGGTGTTGCGCCGCCCGTAGAGGTCTCCGAGCTTGCCATAGAGCGGGGCCACCACGGTGGAGGCGAGGAAATAGGCGGTGACCACCCAGCTCAGGTGTTCGACCCCGCCGAGGTCGGCAACGATGGTGGGCAGCGCCGTGGTGACGATGGTCTGGTCGAGCGAGGCCAGCAGGAGCAGCAACGCGGTCGAGGCGAGCACCAGGCGGATCGAGCGGACCTGGGGCTGGGGCGCGCTGGCCTGGGTGGGGGTATCGGACATCGGGGGTTCCTGTCATCGCGCCGCCGGGGCGGGTTGGGCCAGAACCTGATACTGATATGTGCGTTTGTCAAGTATATGGGGTTGTCACCTGATTGACGAAAGCAGGCTTGGCCCCTATCTTGCCGCCATGACACAGCCCCCCGTCAAACCGACCTACAACGGCAAGACCTATCGCGACATCGTCGACGAACACCTGCGAAATTCGCGGGTGCCGGCGGGTGCGGGCGAGGCACTGGTGATGCTGGACCAGACGCTGTTCCAGATGAGCCGGCAGGTGCTGAAGGGCGACCTGGTCGCGGCCTTTCTGCGGCAGGAGGACTGCGGGCTGGAGCCGGCGGTGTTCCAGGGCCTTGCGGCGGTGGTTCGCGTGGCCAATGGCGTCGGCCGGCCCGCGCCGGCGCAGCCGACGGTGGGCAGCCTGGCCGAAGAGCTCAGCATCGACCCCTCGCGCGCCTCGCGCATCGCGGCGGCGCTGATCGAGAAGGGCTATGTCCGACGCGCAGCGGCGCAGGACGACGGGCGCAAGTCGGTGCTGGAGATCACCGCCAGGGGCGGCGCGCTGCTGCAGGCCTTCTTCCGATTCAAGTGGCAGCGGCTGGTCGGCATTTTCGAGGACTGGAGCGAGGAGGAGATCACCACCTTTTCGCGCCTGCTCGGCCGTTACGCAGGCAGCTTGACGCCGACGGGCGGCGGCGGAACATAGCGCGAACGCCCTTTCCCTGTGCAACCCCCGCTGCTAAGGTGCGGACATGAGCAGTTACGACGACATCGACGCCTTCGGGGCGGTCCCGCTGTCCGCGCGGGCCATGGCGGCGCGTCCGGCGCCCTATCTCGACGGGCTGAACGACGCGCAGCGCGCGGCAGTGGAGCAGCTGGACGGGCCGGTGCTGATGCTGGCCGGGGCTGGCACCGGCAAGACGCGGGCGCTGACCGCGCGGATCGTGCACCTGCTGGCCACCGGCAAGGCGCGCCCGAACGAGATCCTGGCGGTGACCTTCACCAACAAGGCCGCGCGCGAGATGAAGAACCGCGTCGGCTCGATGCTGGGCGAGGCGGTCGAGGGGATGCCCTGGCTCGGCACCTTCCACGCCATCTGCGTCAAGCTGCTGCGCCGCCACGCCGAGCTGGTGGGGCTGAAATCGAACTTCACCATCCTCGACACCGACGACCAGATCCGCCTGCTGAAGCAGCTCGTGCTGGCCAACAACATCGACGAGAAGCGCTGGCCGGCGAGGATGATTGCCTCGCTCATCGATGGCTGGAAGAACCGCGCGCTGGTGCCCGAGAAGGTGCCGGTTGCGGACGCCAGCGCCTTCAACCATCGCGGCACCGAGATCTATGCCCAGTACCAGGCCCGCCTGAAAGAGCTGAACGCCACCGATTTCGGCGACCTGCTGCTGCATATGGTGACGATCTTCCAGACCCATCCGGACGTGCTGGAGCAGTATCAACGCTGGTTCCGCTATATCCTCGTCGACGAATACCAGGACACGAACGTCGCGCAGTACATGTGGCTGCGGCTGCTGGCGGGCGGGCACAAGAACATCTGCTGCGTCGGTGACGATGACCAGTCGATCTATGGCTGGCGCGGCGCCGAGGTGGGCAACATCCTGCGCTTCGAGAAGGACTTCCCGGGCGCCCATGTGGTGCGGCTGGAGCAGAACTATCGGTCGACCCCGCATATCCTGGCGGCGGCCTCGGGGGTGATCCGGGGCAACCAGGGGCGGCTTGGCAAGGAACTCTGGACCGAGGCCGAACGCGGCGAGAAGGTGCGGCTGATCGGCCATTGGGACGGCGAGGAAGAGGCGCGCTGGATCGGCGAGGAGATCGAGTCGATGCAGAAGGGCACGCGCGGGATGCGGCCCTACGGCCTGGACGAGATGGCCATCCTGGTGCGGGCCTCGCACCAGATGCGCGCCTTCGAGGACCGCTTCCTGACGATCGGGCTGCCCTACAAGGTGATCGGCGGGCCGCGCTTCTACGAGCGGCTCGAGATTCGCGATGCCATGGCCTATTTCCGGCTGGTGGTCTCGCCCGAGGACGACCTGGCCTTTGAACGCATCGTCAACACGCCCAAGCGGGGCCTCGGTGACAAGGCCCAGCAGAAGCTGCAGGTCAAGGCGCGCGAGAATGGCGTGAGCCTTGTCGACGGCGCACGGCTTGCCTTGCAGGACGGCGATGTCACCGGCAAGGGCGGCGGCGAGCTGCGCTTCCTGGTCGAGAGCCTGGACCGCTGGGGCCGGATGGCCGGCGACAAGGACATTCCGCATACCGAGCTGGCCGAGATCATCCTCGATGAATCGGGCTATACCGCGATGTGGCAGAACGAGAAGACGCCCGAGGCACCGGGGCGGCTGGAGAACCTCAAGGAACTGGTCAAGGCGCTGGAGAACTTCGACAATCTTCAAGGCTTCCTCGAACATGTCGCGCTGATCATGGACAACGACCAGGCCGAGGACGGCGCCAAGGTCAGCATCATGACGCTGCACGCGGCCAAGGGGCTGGAGTTCCCGGCGGTCTTCCTGCCCGGCTGGGAAGACGGGCTGTTCCCCTCGCATCGTTCGATGGACGAGAGCGGGATCAAGGGCCTCGAGGAAGAGCGGCGGCTGGCCTACGTGGGAATCACCCGCGCCGAGGAGGTCTGCACGATCTCCTTTGCCGGCAACCGGCGGGTGTTCGGTCAGTGGCAGTCGGCACTGCCCTCGCGTTTCATCGACGAGCTGCCCGAGGAACATGTCGAGGTGCTGACGCCGCCGGGCCTCTATGGCGGCGGCTATGGGTCGGCCGCGCCGCGCCCTTCGGCGGGGATGTCGGAACGGGTGGCGGCGGCGGATGGCTACAACTCGCCGGGCTGGAAGCGGCTGCAGTCGCGCGCCGGGCAGCGGGGGCTGTCGCAGCCCTCGGAAAGCCGCAACACGGTGATCGACCTTGACGCGGTCAGCGCCTTCACCACGGGCGAGCGGGTTTTCCACCAGAAGTTCGGCTATGGCGAGATCATCGCCATCGAGGGCGACAAGCTGGAAATTTCCTTCGAGAAGGCCGGCATCAAGAAGGTTGTCGCGCGTTTCGTCACGGCGGCGGACGATATTCCCTTCTGAGCGAAAGGCCCGAGCCCTGCGTCTGGGGCAGGGCTTGTAACAAAACTTTCACAATTCAATTCTGCTGTGCAGCATCGCAGATGCCGATCTACGCTGCTGTGCAGCATTGCGAATGGGGGGCTGAAAAAACAAAACGGCGGCGCCAGGGAGGAGGAGGGGCGCCGCCGTCTCTTTGAGCACTCGGGCGCGAGGGAGGAGGAGCGACCCGAGAGCTTCGTTCCACGGCTTTCGCCGGTGGTATTTGGTGCGGCGGCATCGGGGAGGAGGATGATGCCGCCGCTGGTTACAGACGCCTCAGGGAGGAGGAGAGAAGCGCCTGATCCTTGTATCTCTGGCCGCTAAGGGCCTATATTCAATCGTCTTTGCCTTCGGGCCGCCTTGGCTGCGCTATTGCGCTGACCGCGGCGACCTTGTCAACCCTTCCGCCGCAGGGACACGATGCGGCGTGCGAACCTGCCGATGCTCTCGGCGATCTGCACGGCCATGTCGGCGCGCGGTTGGATGAAGGCAGTGTAGGTCGTCATTTTCGTCTCGTTGCTTCGGCGCCGTATGTCGTCGCCTTAACATGCTCTCAACATAAACGATTGCTGCAGGTGCACAATAGGGGAAAACTCATTGCTGCCATGCAGTACGCGCATGGGCGGGCCGAAGGTGTGGTGCCGGTGCACCATATGTCCGAGGAAGCGGCGCCGCGCCTGGGGTGTTGCCCAAGTTGCAGGCGGTTCGCGAACGCGGGCCGGGATTTCATGGCACCGGGATGGGAAAACGCCCGATTCCGGATCACGCGCCGGTGATTCGTCGCGATTTCGCGGGAGCTGCGGGGGAATCGCGGCGTGATTTGCGAACGAATTAGCAACATCGGCGCGGGCCCGGCTGGCCCTGGGATTTTTTCGGGAATTCATGGGAGCGGCTGGGTGGGAACCCGTTCAATCAATATATTGTGGAAAATTTTCGGTGGTCTACCACACCCGCGAATTGGCTCTGCCTCCCTATAGATGAAAACTGTGTCTGAACTGCCCCGAATGGCCTCTGTGGGGTGCTTGCCCAAAAATTCCCGTTGATTTCCATGAATTCCCGTGGCATCCCTTGGTCATCGGATGAGGACGGCAAAGAGGACCTACCCAAGGTCCCGTAAACAAAAGAAAAACCTAAGGTTTCATACAGGCAAACGGCTTCATCAGACGACAGAGATCCGGCGCGTGTGCGAGCAGCATCCCCCCAGGTGGCGCGCGCAGCTGGACACCCCGCGAGGCGGGACGAGGGCGGCGGGTTGATCAGTGGCAGCAGATCAACCCGCCGTTTTCCTTTCTGGGGACCGATTTCAAGGACGCGGGGGCGCGGACAAAAGGGCAGGCAAGGTGAGCCGGAGCTTCAGGGGCGAGAGCCTCAACAAGATCGACGGTAAGGGCAGGGTCTCGATCCCGGCCTCTTTTCGCCGTGTGATCGAAGCCGGCGACCCGAACTGGCAGGTCGGCCAGAACGCCGAATTCGCCATCGTCTATGGCGACGATGACCGCAACTACCTCGAATGCTACACGATCGAAGGCGTCGACGCGGTCGATGCCCGGATCCAGACGCTCGAAGAGGGCTCGGACGAGCGCGAGTACCTGGAGTGGATCTTCAACGGTCTGAGCCTCTACGCCACGGTCGACGACACCGGGCGGATCGTCATCCCGGCCAAGCAGCGCGAGAAGATCGGCCTGGAAGGCGAGGCATACTTCATCGCGGCCGGCGACAAGTTCCAGATCTGGAAGCCCGAGACCTACGAGACCGAGGCGCTGGCGAAGAAACGCGCGATGGCCGCGAAATTCCCCGCCGGGTTCAACCCGCGCAAGCTGCTTGCAGAGGCGCCCAAGCCCGCGAGCGAGACATAGACCGATGGGCGAGAAGGGAGACCAACATGATTCTGATCCTCACATCCCTGTTCTGCTACGGCCTCTGCTGGAGGCAGTCGCGCCGATATCGGGAACGTGGCTCGATGGCACCTTTGGTGCTGGAGGCTACACCCGTGCGCTCCTCGATGCGGGGGCGGAACGGGTCATCGCGGTGGATCGCGATCCTCTTGCCTTCGAAATGGCGGCGTCATGGGCCGGCCAATATGGCGACCGGCTGGTAAAACAGCCGGGGGTCTTCTCGAAGATGGACGAGTATGCGCATGACCTCGACGGTGTCGTGCTCGACCTCGGGGTATCCTCGATGCAGCTCGACATGGCCGAACGCGGGTTCTCCTTCCTGCGCGACGGGCCGCTCGACATGCGGATGTCGCAGGACGGGCCGAGCGCGGCCGATATCGTGAACACCGCCACCGAGGCGCAGCTGGCCGATATCCTGTTCCATTATGGCGAAGAGCGCGCCAGCCGGCGCATCGCGCGCGCGATCCTGCGTGCGCGCGAGCAGGGGCCGATCACCCGGACGCTGGAGCTGGCGCAGATTGTCGAGAGCTGCCTGCCGCGTGCCAAGCCCGGCCAGTCGCACCCGGCCACCCGCAGCTTCCAGGCGCTGCGGATCGCGGTGAACGCCGAATATGACGAGCTGCACCAGGGCCTCATGGCGGCCGAGCGGGCGCTGAAGCCCGGCGGGATGCTGGCGGTGGTGACCTTCCATTCCATCGAGGACCGCATGGTCAAGCGCTTCCTCGCCGCGCGCGCGGGAAAGACCGGGCGGGCCAACCGCTATGCGCCCGAGACCGTCGAGGAGGCGCCGCGCTTCATCGTGCTGAACCGCAAGGCGATCAGCGCCGACGAGGCCGAACTGGCGGCCAACCCGCGCTCGCGCTCGGCCATGCTGCGGGTGGCCCGGCGCACCGACGCGCCCGCCGGCCCGATCGCCGCCCGTGACATCGGAATGCCCGAGATCGAAAGGAGGCCGTCATGAGGGGCCTGATCTATGTTCTTTCCGCGATTGCCGTGATCGGCCTTGCCTTCTGGGCCTACCGCGAGAACTACGCGACCCAGCAGGTGCTGCGTGAAACCCAGTCGCTGCAACGCCAGATCGGCGCGGCGCAATTGCGTCTCAGCGTGCTGCGGGCCGAATGGGCCTATCTCAACCGTCCCGACCGGCTGATGGAACTGGCCGAGCTGAACTTCGACCGGCTTGGCCTGCTGCCGCTGCGCTCGGACCAATTCGGGCGCATCGACGAGGTGAATTACCCGCCGGCGCCGGTCTCGGAAATGCCGCTGATGATCACGAATGGCGTCGACGTGTCGAACCTCGGCCAGGAGCAGAACCCATGATCCGCACGCCGCTGCGTCCGCTGGCCCGTATCCTGCCCGCCCGCGAGCGGGGCGAGAACACCGAGGAGATCGAGCGCGAGAACCTGCGCCGGCGCCATGCCGAGATGCAGGACCGCGCCCGTTCGCGCGCCGAGGGGCGGCTGCTGGTGCTGGGCGCCTTCTTCACCGTCGCCTTCGCCGTCGTCGGGGTGCGCATGGGGATGCTGGCGACCACGGTCCCGGTGGAGCCGATGGCCAGCGCCGGCGGCAGCGTCATCGCCGCGCAGCGCGCCGACATCACCGACCGCGACGGGCGCATCCTGGCGACCAACTTCGAGACCAACTCGCTCTATGCCCAGCCGCCGATGCTGGTGGACCCGGTGGAATCGGCGAAAAGCCTGGTCAAGATCTTCCCGGATCTGAATGAGGAACGCCTCATAAGGGATTTCACGGGCAAGAGAAAGTTCGTCTGGATCAAGAAGCGCATCAGCCCCGAGCAGAAGCAGGCGGTGCATGATATCGGCGATCCGGGCCTGCTGTTCGGCGGGCGCGAGATGCGGCTATATCCCAACGGCAAGCTGGCGGCCCACGTGCTGGGCGGCGCGCGGTTCGGCGAAGAGGACGTGAACGCGGCGCAACTGATCGGCGTGGCCGGGGTGGAGAAGCAGTTCGACGGCTATCTCGCCGACCCCGCCAACGCCGGCAAGCCGCTGACCCTGGCGCTGGACCTCTCGGTGCAGGCGGCGGCCGAGCGGGTGCTCTACGGCGGTATGCGCCTGATGAACGCCAAGGGCGCCACCTCGATCCTGATGGATGTGCACACCGGCGAGATCATCTCGATGGTGAGCCTGCCCGATTTCGACCCGAACGACCGCCCGGCGCCGCCGACCTCGGGGTTCGACCCCTCGGTCAGCCCGCTGTTCAACCGCGCCGTACAGGGCGTCTACGAGCTGGGCTCGACCTTCAAGATCTTCGCGGTGGCGCAGGCGATGGACCTGGGCCTCGTCAGCCCCGAGACGGTGATCGACATCCGCGGCCCGCTGCGCTGGGGCAAGTTCCGCATCAGCGATTTCCACTACTACGGAAAAGAGATGACGGTGACGCGGATCATCGAGAAGTCCTCGAACATCGGCACCGCCCGCATCGCGCAGATGATCGGGGCCGAGCGGCAGCGTGACTTCCTCGGTGCGCTCGGCTTCCTCGAACCGACCCCGGTCGAGGTGGGCGAGGCCAACAGCGGCAAGCCGCTGATGCCGAAGAACTGGTCCGAGCTGAGCGCGATGACCATCTCCTATGGTCACGGCCTCTCGGCCAGCCCGCTGCACCTTGCCGCCGCCTATGCCGCCATCGC
Organism: Seohaeicola zhoushanensis; assembly: GCF_014656415.1. Taxonomy (GTDB): domain Bacteria; phylum Pseudomonadota; class Alphaproteobacteria; order Rhodobacterales; family Rhodobacteraceae; genus Seohaeicola_A; species Seohaeicola_A zhoushanensis. Next base: position 751,432 of record NZ_BNCJ01000002.1, read on the forward strand.
CAATGGCGGGCATTACGTCAGCCCGACCCTGCTCAAGCAGAGCGGGCCGCAATACGGGCCGCGCGTGATGTCGGCCAAGGCCGCCGCAAATTCGCAGATGATGCTGCGCGGGGTGGTGACCGACGGATCGGCGAGCATGGGCGAGGTGCCGGGCTACCAGGTCGCCGGCAAGACCGGGACCGCCGACAAGCCCAAGCCGCAGGGCGGCTATTACGAGGACAAGGTGATCGCCACCTTCGCCTCGATGTTCCCGGCGAGCGATCCGAAATACGTGCTGGTGGTGACGCTGGACGAGCCGGTCGAGACCTCGGGCACCGAGGCCCGCCGCACCGCCGGCTGGACCGCCGTGCCGGTCGCCGCCGAGATGATCGGCAGGATTGCGCCGCTGCTCGGGCTGCGGCCGGTGATTGAACCCGCCCGCCTCGCTGAGGTAAGGCTGACCTCGAACTGAACGAGGGTCGAACATGGCGTCGGACGTATCCCCGAAGCGGCTGGGCCAGCTGGCGCTGACCGCCGCGGGCGGGCGCAATCCCGAAATCACCGGGCTGTCGGTAGACAGCCGCGAAGTGCGGCCCGGACATCTGTTCGCGGCGCTGCCCGGCACGAAGGTGCATGGCGCGACCTTCATCGCCACGGCGCTGGACAAGGGCGCGGCGGCGGTGCTGACCGACGCCGAGGGCGCGCGCATCGCCGCCGGGGCGCTGGCGGCTTCCGACGCGGCGCTGATCGTCAGCGACGACCCGCGCCAGGCGCTGGCCTATACGGCGGCGCTCTGGTTCGGCGGGCAGCCGGGGGTGATGGTCGCGGTGACGGGGACCAACGGCAAGACCTCGGTCGCCACCTTCACGCGGCAGATCTGGATGGAGCTGGACCACAACGCCGTCAACGTCGGCACCACCGGCGTCGAGGGCGCGTGGAGCGCCCCGCTGAAGCACACCACGCCCGAGCCTATCACGCTGCACCGGGTGTTGGCACAGGCGGCGGCTGCCGGCGTGACCCATGCGGCGATGGAGGCCTCGAGCCACGGGCTGGAACAGCGCCGGCTGGACGGGGTGAGCCTGAAGGCGGCGGCCTTCACCAATTTCACCCAGGACCACCTCGACTATCACGCCAGCTTCGAGGCCTATTTCGCCGCCAAGGCCGGGCTGTTCCGCCGGGTGCTGCCCGAGGAAGGCACGGCGGTCATCAATATCGACGACCCGCGCGGGGCCGAGATGCGGGCGATTGCCGCCGCGCGCGGGCAGCGGGTGATCTCGGTCGGCCATGGCGTCGGCGACCTCAGCCTGCTGGCGCAGCGCTTTGACGCCACCGGACAGGACCTGCGGTTTTCCTTTGGTGGCAAGGTGTTCCAGAGCCGTCTCAACCTGGTCGGCGGGTTCCAGGCCAGCAACGTGCTGACCGCCTGCGGGCTGGTGATCGCCTGCGGCGACGATCCGGCCGAGGTCTTCGACACGCTGCCGCATCTGACCACCGTGCGCGGCCGGATGCAGCTGGCGGCCACGCGCGGGAACGGCGCGGCGGTGTTTGTCGACTATGCCCATACGCCCGACGCGGTGGCCACCGCGCTGGCGGCGGCGCGGCCCCATGTGATGGGGCGGCTGATTGCCATCATCGGCGCCGGTGGCGACCGCGATGCGACCAAGCGGCCGCTGATGGGCAAGGCCGCGACCGAGAATGCCGACGTGGTGATCGTGACCGACGACAATCCGCGCTCGGAAGTGCCGGCGGCGATCCGCGCCGCCGTGCTGGCAGGCGCGCCGGGCGCGCTGGAGGTGGGCGACCGCGCCGAGGCGATCCTGCGCGGGGTCGACATGCTGGGGCCGGGCGATGCGCTGATGGTCTGCGGCAAGGGGCACGAGACCGGGCAGGTGGTCGGCGACGACGTGCTGCCGTTTGACGACGTGGAGCAGGCCAGCATGGCCGTGCGGGTTCTGGACGGGGGGCAGCCATGACACTCTGGACTGCGGCGGACGCCGCTGCCGCGACGGGCGGGCGGGCGCAGGGCGACTGGGCGGCGACCGGCGTCTCGATCGACACCCGCACGCTGATGCCGGGCGACCTCTTCGTCGCGCTCAAGGCGGCGCGCGACGGGCATGACTTCGTCGCCCAGGCGCTGGCGGCCGGCGCAGCGGCGGCGCTGGTGACCCATGTGCCCGAGGGCGTGGCGGCGGATGCGCCGCTGCTGGTCGTCGAGGACGTTCAGGCGGGGCTGGAGGCGCTCGGCCGGGCTGGTCGGGCCCGCACGAATGCGCGGGTGGTGGCGATCACCGGCAGCGTCGGCAAGACCTCGACCAAGGAGATGATGGCGCAGATCCTGTCCGAGCAGGGGCGCACCCATGCTTCGGTTGCCAGCTACAACAACCACTGGGGCGTGCCGCTGACCCTGGCACGGATGCCGGCGGCGACCGAATTCGCGGTGATCGAGATCGGCATGAACCACCCGGGCGAGATCGCGCCGCTGGCGAAGATGGCCCGCCCGCATGTGGCGCTGGTCACCACGGTGGCGGCGGTGCACCTGGAGGCCTTCGAGAGCATCGCCGGCATCGCCGAGGAGAAGGCCGCGATCTTCGAGGGGCTGGAGCCTGGCGGCGTGGCGGTGCTGAACCGCGATATCGAGACGGCGCAGATCCTCGCCGACAAGGCCGCCGCGGTGGGCGCGCGGATGGTCGGCTTTGGCCACGAAGGCGCCGATTACGTCCTGAAGGAGGCGAAGCTCGCCGGGGATACCACCGTTGTCCAGGCCGAGGCGCGTGGCGCGCCGGTGCTGTTCAAGCTGGCGACGCCGGGGCGGCATTTCGCGATGAACGCGCTGGGGGCGCTGGCGGCGGCCGAGGCGCTGGGCGCGGATCTCGCCCTGGCGGTGCAGGCCATCGGGCGCTGGCGGCCGGTGCAGGGCAGGGGCACCCGCGAGGTGATCCGGCTCGACCCGGTCGAGACCGACCTGACGCTGGAACTCTTCGACGACGCCTATAACGCCAACCCGACCGCGATGGGGGCCGCGCTCGAGGTGCTGGCGGCGGCGCGGGTACGTCATGACACGGGGCGCATCTCGCAGGGGCGGCGGATCGCCTTCCTGGGTGACATGAAGGAAATGGGGCCCGAGGCCACGGCGATGCACGCGGAACTGGCGGCGCATCCGGCGATGGAGGCGATCGACACGGTGCATTGCGTCGGCCCGCTGATGCAGGCGCTGCACGCGGCGCTGCCTCCGGCGCGGCGGGGGGCCTGGACGGCGACCAGCGAGGAGATGGCGCAGGGCGTGCGCCACAAGCTCGACAGCGGCGATGTCGTGCTGGTCAAGGGCTCGCTCTCGATGCAGATGGCGCGGATCGTTGACGCGATCCGCAAAATGGGTCATGGGGCGCCCTCCGGCGCGAATGCCGATGATGACGAGTAGGATCACGAAGACATGCTCTACTGGCTGACCGCGCTGAGTGACGGCGGGGACTTCTTCAACCTGTTCCGCTACATCACCTTCCGGGCGGGCGGCGCCTTCCTGACCGCGCTGCTGTTCGGATTCATCTTCGGGCGTCCCCTGATCGCGGTGCTGCGCCGCCGGCAGGGCAAGGGCCAGCCGATCCGCGACGACGGCCCGGCGGGGCATTTCGTCAAGGCCGGCACGCCGACCATGGGCGGGCTGCTGATCGTCGGCGCGCTGACCACGGCGACGCTGCTCTGGGCACGGCTCGACAATCCCTTCGTCTGGCTGGTGCTCTTCGTGACGCTCGCCTATGCGCTGATCGGCTTTGCCGACGACTATGCCAAGGTCTCCAAGCAGAACACCAAGGGCGTGCCTGCCCGGGTGCGGATGCTGCTGGGCATCCTGATCGCCGGGATCGCCACCTTCTGGGCGGCGCGCTATCACCCGGCGGCGCTGCAGGGGGAACTGGCGCTTCCGGTGTTCAAGAACACGCTGATCGACCTCGGGCTGCTCTACATTCCCTTCGGCATCTGCGTGATCGTCGGCGCGGCCAATGCGGTGAACCTGACCGACGGGCTAGACGGGCTGGCGATCATGCCGGTGATGATCGCCTCGACCACCCTGGGGGTGATCTCCTACGCGGTGGGGCACGCGGTCTTCTCGGAATATCTCGACGTGCATTACGTGCCGGGAACCGGCGAGATCCTGGTCTTCACCGCCGCGCTCTTCGGCGGCGGGCTCGGGTTCCTGTGGTACAATGCGCCGCCGGCGGCGGTCTTCATGGGCGATACCGGCTCGCTGGCCCTCGGCGGAGCGCTCGGCGCGATCGCGGTGGCGACCAAGCACGAGATCGTGCTGGCCATCGTCGGCGGCCTCTTCGTGGTCGAGGCGCTCTCGGTCATCATCCAGGTGCTCTACTTCAAGCGCACCGGCAAGCGTGTCTTCCTGATGGCGCCGATCCACCACCACTACGAGAAGAAGGGCTGGGCCGAGCCGACCATCGTGATCCGGTTCTGGATCATCTCGCTGATCCTGGCGATGATCGGCCTGGCGACGCTGAAGGTCCGCTGACTTCGGGGGCGGCGGGGTGAACCCCGCCCTACGCCGGGAGCCCGGCGTCAACGCCCCGTGGCGGGTGGTTTCCTGGGGGGCGCGGCCCCCCCGGAGGTATTTGGAAAGAAGAGAAATCAGCGGGTCAGCCGTCCATCCGCAGGCTGAGCCCCACCTCGCCCTTGACCGCCTCTTCCCAGACCAGGTGAACGCGATCCTTGTTGCCGCCCTGCGCCAGCAGCACATGCGGCATCGCGAAGCGGGTGGCGTTGCCGGCCGTGCGGATCGGACCCAGCGCCACCAGCGCGTCGATGCCGCGGGCCTGGCCGCCGAAGGGCAGCTGCCCGGCGAGGTCGACCACCCAGGTCGTGGCCGCCGTCGCCTCGGCATGGGTCAGGCGCATCGGGTTGGCGATCTGGGCCGCGACCTGGAAATAGGAATTGCCCTCGAAGGTCACGTCCTTGGCGCGGGAATGGTCGAGGTCGGCAAAGCTGGTGTCGACCCGTTCGGCGCGTTCGATGCTGCCCTGGGCGGAGCGGAACTTGTTGCCGCGCACGCTGACGCCGTTCAGGAAATGCCCGGCGCCATGGGGTTTCACCACGAGGAAGCTGAACCAGGGCGCGACATCGCCGCAGAGGAAGATATTGTCGGTGATGGTCATGCCGCCGAAGGAGAAGCCGGTGGTGAAGCCCGGCTCGGCGTCGCGCTCGTTGGTCCATTCGACCGAGCAGTTGTCGATGTAATTCCCCGCCACGGTGGCCGAGCAGAAGCCGCCCACCAGCACCAGCCCGGCCGAGCGCACGCCGTCGGCGACGCCGTCGCCCTGGAAGAAGTGATTGCCCTGGATCATCGCGTTGAACCCGCCCAGCACCGCGAAATGGCGGAACTTTGTGGCGCGGTTGTTCCTCAGTTTCACGTCGTTGGCATTGGCGTTCAGCGCGATCGAGACCCGATCCGAGACATCCTCGGCATCCTCGTTCGAGAGGAACTGGCACTGGTCGATCAGCATCCCCTGGCAGCCCTCGCCGATCGAGGTGAGGCCGCGGTCCTTCGGGCGGGAGACGTAGGAATCGCGCAGGGCGAAGGTCAGCCCCGCCGGGGCGAGGCGGATGCCGCTGCAGCGACCGTTGCACTGGATCTCGACCTCGGCCAGTTCGAACTTCGACAGCGAGGAGAAGCCGCTGAAGTCGAGCAGGTAGCGGAAGTCGCGGAAGGTATAGGTCTGCGTACCCGCCGCGCCGTAGAGCGCGCCGCTGAGCGTCAGCTGCTGGGTCGAGAGGTTGCGCGCCTTGACGTAGATCTCGCGCCCGACGCCCGCGCCCTCGACCAGCGCGCCGACCGGGATATTGGCGATATTGACCACGCCGGTCAGCCTCTCGGGGTTCGACGGCGAATAGCTCGCCTGCGAGGTCACGGTTTCGGTGTCCCAGGCGGCCGAGTTCATCGCTTCGAGCTGGCCGTTGCGGATCACCCTTCGGGTGGCATAGCTCGACTTGTTCGGCACCGCCGCCGCCATGTCGATGGGGCCGCTCACCGAGATCTTGCGCCCGCCCATGTCGAGCGAATCGTGGTCGGCATTGTTGAGCAGCGCCTGGAAGGCCTTGCGGAAGGCCAGCTCCTCGTTGCCGAAGGCGGCGATATAGGCGGGCAGGTCGAAGTTCCGCGTGAGCAGCAGCATCTTGTCGGCGGGCATGCTCACGGTGCCCTCGAAGGTGACGACATTCTCGAAGGTGACGCTTTCGGCCAGGTGATAGTCCCCCGCCGGGACCAGCACGCGGCGCCCGTTGGCGGCGGCATCGGCGGCGGCGAAGGCGGCGGAATCGTCGGTGACACCATCGCCCAGGGCGCCATAGTCGCGCACGTCGACCAGGTTCAGCATGTCGCGCAGGAAGAAGGCCGTCACATCCTCGATGACGATATCGTCGATCCGCACGATGCCGCCCGTCGGGCCGGTCAGGTCGAGGCCGAAATGGCCGTAGAGCGCCCCGGTGCCCCAGGCCATGTCGACGCCGCCGCGGCTGCCGGTGCCGACGATGGCGGCGACCTCGACCACCTGGCCATAGGTGGTGAGCGCGACGGAGGGTCCGGTCTCGGTTACGCCGCCGACATGGGCGCCGCCGGCGCCGCCGGCCCAGGCGGCAATACGGACATTGGGCAGGTTGCCGCTGATCGCCTTCACGCGGGCGCGGATCTGCAGGTAGCAGCCCGGCAGCAGCGGCACCTCGCCCATGTAGCGCAGCTTCTGCGTGGCATCGGTCTTGAGCAGTTCGAGGCAGCCGCCGAAATCCTGGTCGGCCGGCACCAGGGCGGCATTGGGGTTGCCGTCGTAGGTGTCGGATCCCGGCGTGCCGTTGCCGCTCGACCAGGCCTCCAGCCCGGCCGCGAAGGCCGGCGGCATCAGCACAAGCCCGTCGGTGATCGCCTTGTTCATCGAAATCCCTTTCCCGCAAGAACGCCCGGTTGATCTGCCGGACAGCAAACGGGCAAGGGGGTAGGGGAAAAGGGTTAAGGCGGTCTCAGGCCAGCGCGCGCATCAGGCGGCGACGCCGGGGGCTTCGAGGATGCGCACGCCGTTGATCTTCCAGCCGCTCTCGGTCTCGATCATCTCGTAGTCGAGCAGGTGGACGCGGCCCTGGGCATCGGTGATCTGCACCTTCTGGTAGAGGCGGCCGCCTTCGTCGTGCAGGTCGAGGAAGCGCAGGTCGGCCGGGCGCCAGACCATCGGGTAGCCGTTCCGGACCATGCTGCCGAAATTCTCGGGGTTGCCGAAGAGGCCCCGGATCATCGGGCTGGCGAAGCTGAAGGCGCGGGCGAGGTCGTCGGCCTTGAAGGCCTCGATCTGGCGGGAAATCGTGTCCTCGATTCCCGCATCCTGCGCCGCTACGGGGGCGGCGAGGGCGAAGGCGAGGAGCAGGGCGAAGAGGGTGTGACGCATGGGGGCGGCCTCCGGCATATGAAGATCATACGCGGGAGGGGCGGGGTTGGATCAGTTCCGGGGGTGCCCTCACCCTGACACTCTCCCCCCGTGGGGAGAGGGGATCTGTGGCGCGGAGTGGTGGGTGGTTTTCCCCCTCACCCTGACCCTCTCCCCCTCGGGGAGAGGGGAGCTGTTGCGCGGGGTG
>NZ_BNCJ01000002.1:759162-768661 GCF_014656415.1 Seohaeicola zhoushanensis
ACCCTCTCCCCCTCGGGGAGAAGGGAGCTGTTGCGCGGGGTGGTGGGCGGGTTGCTCCCCCGTGCCCCAACCCTCTCCTCCGCGGGGAGAGGGGAGGGGCGCCTGCCCGAGGTCAGGCCAGCTTGCCGGCCAGGGCGGCGTCGATCAGGGCGATGGTCTCCTCCACGCCGTAGAGCGCGATGAAGCCGCCAAAGCGGGGGCCCTGCGATGCGCCGAGCAGCACCTCGTAGAGCGCGGTGAACCAGCCGCGCAGCGGGTCGAAGCGGTCGCGGCCCACGGCATAGACCACCGATTGCAGCGCCTCGTCCTCGACCGGGCCGTCGTAGGCGGCGAGTTCGGCGCGCAGGGCCTCCAGCGCCTCGCGCTCCAGCTCGGTGGGCGCGCGGAAGCTGCGGGTCGGCTTGACGAAATCGTTGAAGTAGCGCACCGCGAAACCGGCGGCCTGGTCGAGGTCGGGGTGGCTTGCCGGCGAGGCCTCGGGCGCATAGCGGCGGATGAAGCCCCAGAGCGCCTCCTTGTCGGTGGCGCCCGAGACCGAGGCCAGGTTCAGCAGCATCGCAAAGGGCACCACCAGCGTCGACTCGGGCACCTTGCCACCGTGGATGTGCCAGACCGGGTTGTTCAGCTGCGCCGCCGCATCCTGCGTCGGGAAGGCGCGCAGCTGCTGGTGGTATTCGTCCACCGCCTTGGGGATCACGTCGAAGTGCATCCGCTTGGCGGTCTTCGGCTTCTGATACATGAAATAGGCCAGGCTCTCGGTCGAGGCATAGGTCAGCCATTCGTCGATGCTGACGCCATTGCCCGAGGACTTGGAGATCTTCTGGCCGTTCTCGTCGAGGAAGAGCTCGTAGGTGAAATGCTCCGGCGCCTTCTCGCCCAGGATCTCGCAGATCGAATCGTAGATCGGCGTATTGGTCGAATGGTCCTTGCCATACATCTCGAAATCGACGCCGAGCGCCGCCCAGCGGGCGCCGAAGTCGGGTTTCCACTGCAGCTTGACGTTGCCGCCGGTGACCGGCAGGGTCCATTCGCGCCCGGTCTCGTCGTCGAAGGTGATGGTGCCCTCGGCGGCGTTGACCTCCTTCATCGGGACATAGAGCACGCGGCCCGTCTCGGGGTGGATCGGCAGGAAGATCGAATAGGTCTGCTGGCGTTCCTCGCGCAGGCTCTTCAGCATCACCTTCATGATCGCGTCATAGCGTTCGGCGGCGCGGCGCAGGATGGTGTCGAACTGGCCCGAGCGGTAGAATTCGGTGGCCGAGTAGAATTCGTATTCGAAACCGAAGGTATCGAGGAAGCGGCGCAGCATGGCGTTGTTGTGGTGGCCGAAGCTCTCGTATTCGCCGAAGGGGTCGGGCACCGAGGTCAGTGGCATCTGCAGGTATTCGCGCAGCATCTCCTGGTTCGGGACATTGCCCGGCACCTTGCGCATCCCGTCGAGGTCGTCCGAGAAGCAGATCAGCCGGGTCGGGATGTCCGAGATCTCCTCGAAGGCGCGCTTGATCATCGTGGTGCGCGCCACTTCGCCGAAGGTGCCGATATGGGGCAGGCCCGAGGGGCCGTAGCCGGTTTCGAACAGCACGTAGCCCTTTTCCGGCGGCGCCTTCTCGTAGCGTTTCAACACGCGGCGGGCCTCTTCGAAGGGCCAGGCTTTCGAGGTGAGGGCGGCATCGCGCATCGTGGACATGGGTGGTCTCCGGGATCAGGGCCGCGCCGGGCGCGGCGTGACGCCGCTACCTATTGTGCGAATGCAGCGACGTCAATAATTTGGGTCCTGTTCGCAGCACAACCGGAAGGATAGCCCCCGTGGCCGATACCGAAGACCACCCGCTCAGCGCCCAGGACTGCCTTGTCGCCATCATGGTCGCGGTCTCGGCCTCGGACGAGACCATCCGCACCGCCGAATTGTTGCGGATCCAGGCCTCGGTCAACCACCTGCCGGTCTTCGCCGATTACGACATCGACCGCATGAAGGAGGTCAGCAAGATCATCTTCGACCTCTTCGAGCAGGAGGAGGGGATCGACGCGCTCTTCGGGCTGATCCGTGACAACCTGCCGGAACGGCTGTTCGAGACCGCCTATGCGCTGGCCTGCGACGTGGCGGCGGCGGACGGGGTCATCACCGAGAACGAGAACCGGATGCTCGAGGAGATCCGCTACGAGCTGAACCTCGACCGCCTGCACGCGGCGGCGATCGAGCGCGGGGCACGGGCGCGGCACCAGACCTGAGCGCCTGACGGCAGGCGGGGAGTGGGGGGCGCTGCCCCCTCTTGGCCTGGCGGCCAATTCACCCCCGGAGGTATTTGGAAAGAAGAGAAATCAGGGGCGCGGCGCGCATGCCTTGGGTGTTTGGTCGCTTGCGGCGGCGCCTTGTCAGGGCAGCTTGCGGATGGTGACGGTGGCGCCCATGGTCTGGGCCAGCGAGGCCATGCGCGACTGTGCCACCTCGCCGTAGAGCGGCATCGCGCGTTCCGGCATCGACAGGATCAACCGGCGGCGGCGCGAGTTCCATTCGAGGTGGCCGGTGGCCGAAGTGTTCTGCATCCAGAGCATGGCGCCAAAGCGCATCGCCTTGCCCAGCACCTCGGCCATGTGCTGGCCCTTGGCGTCGAGCAGGCCGTAGAGTTCCTCGAAGGCGGTGCCTTCGCGCTTGTTGCGGTAGCGGTGCAGCAGGGCGAGGCCGAGGAAGACGCGCTCGGAATGTTTCAGCCCGCCGAGGTTGGCGCGGGTGGCGTTGTCGAAGCAGACCTCGGCGCGGTAGTCGGGATGGGCGCGCCAGCTGACGTCGTGCAGCAGGCAGGCGGCCTTGATGAGCCGCTTCTGCGGCGGCGTGGCGGTGGGGAAGAGCGGCATCACGAAGTCGTAGAGGATGCGCCCGAACCCCGGCAGGCGGGCGTCCTTGGCCTCGGCAAATCGGCAGGCCTCGATCAGCGGGTCGCGGTCGCGCAGGCGCTGGGGCATCTGCTCGTAGAGCAGCCCCTCGCGGATTCCGTAGGAGGAGATCGCGATGTCGAGCGGGCGGAAGGTGCGCACCAGCCGGCCCAGCACCTCGGCGGCATAGGGGATCAGGTCCATCCGGGCGCCCGAGATGCCGGTCTCGGCCTTCAGCGCCTCGGGGCTGCGTTCGGCGATATAGGCCAGGGTCTCGCGCACCGCCGTATTGGTCATGCGGTATTCGTGCAGCACCTTCAGCGGGTAGTTGCGCCGCGCCATGTCGATGCGGGCGATGGCGCGCCAGCTGCCGCCGACCAGGAACAGGCGGTCGTGCTGCGGGCCCATGCGCTCGGCCAGCCGGTCGATCACGCCGCGGATATGGTCGTTGCGCGCGCGCGTGCCGCCCTTGAGCGCGCGCAGCTTCAGCGGCCCGAGTTCGGAGGTGGAGAGGCGCTTGCCGACCCTTCCCTCGCGGATCTCCGCCAGTTCCAGCGAGGAGCCGCCCATGTCGCAGATCAGCCCGAAGGCGCCGGGCCAGCCCAGCAGCACGCCCTGCGCCGAGAGCCGGGCCTCTTCCTCGCCGTCGATCACCCAGATCCGGAGGCCGGTCTTCTGGAAGACCTCCTCGCGGAAGGCGGGGCCGTCCTCGGCATCGCGCACAGCGGCAGTGGCCACGGCGGTGAGGCCGGGCAGGCCCATGCCCTCGGCCAGCAGCTGGAAGCGCTGCAGCGCGGCCAGCGCGCGGATCCGCCCCTCGGGGTTCAGCTTGCCGGTTTCCGAGAGACCGGCGCCCAGGGCGCACATGATCTTCTCGTTGTAGAAATAGGCCGGCGAGCGCGCCGCGCCGTCGAAGACCACCAGGCGAACCGAGTTCGAGCCGATATCGACCACGCCGACGCGGCTCAGGGCGCGGGTGCCGGGGTCATCGAACAGCGGCTTCCCGAAAGGGCCGCCATCGGTTGCTTCGGTCTGGGCCTGTTCGTTCATGCGATCCCCGGTCTTCTGGTGGCGAGACTGCGATAAGCCGGCGCGCGGGTCAATCGCTGCATTGCCGCAATGCGGGCTCCGCGTCCCGTGGTCAAGGGCGCGCGGTTCAGTCCTCGGTATGGGTCAGCTGCGGCACGTCCTTGGCCCCGGCCGAGCCGCGCCCGGAGAGCGAGGGGTTCTCCATGAAGAAGCGGTGGCAGGAGAAGGCGAAGGTGCCTTCGGGCACCGGCGAGCGGTGGAACTTGCCGTCGGGCGACATCACCCAGCTCTGCGCCACGTCGGCGAGGTTGGCCGCCATGATCTGGCTGACGATCTGCGCCTTGACCGTGTCGTTCTTGATCTCGACCAGCGTTTCGACCCGGCGGTTCAGGTTGCGCCCCATCCAGTCGGCCGAGGAGATGAATACGCGGGCGCGCTTGGACGGCAGCCCGCGGCCGTTGCCGAAGCAGACGATGCGCGAATGTTCGAGGAAGCGGCCGACGATGGACTTCACCCGGATGTTCTCGGAGAGGCCCTTGATGCCGGGCCGCAGCCCGCAGATGCCGCGCACGACGAGGCTGATCTTCACGCCGCCCTGGCTGGCGGCATAGAGCGCGTCGATCACCTCGGGGTCGATCAGCGAGTTCATCTTGGCCCAGATCTCGGCCGGCCGTCCGGCGGCGGCATGGGCGATCTCGGCCTCGATCAGTTCCAGCAGGCGCGGTTTCAGCGTGATCGGCGAGATCGCCAGGTTCTCGAGCGATTCGGGCTGGGCGTAGCCGGAGAGGTAGTTGAACACCTTGGTGGCGTCGCGCCCCAGCGCGGGGTCGCAGGTGAAGAAGCTGACGTCGGTGTAGATGCGCGCGGTGATCGGGTGGTAGTTGCCGGTGCCGTAATGGGTATAGGTCACCAGCTTGTCGCCCTCGCGGCGCACCACGGTCGAGATCTTGGCATGGGTCTTGAGGTCGATGAAACCATAGACCACATGCGCCCCGGCGCGTTCCAGCCGGCGCGACTGGCGGATGTTGGCGGCCTCGTCGAAGCGGGCCTTGAGCTCGACCAGCGCGGTGACCGACTTGCCGTCCTCGGCCGCCTCGCAGAGCGCCTCGACGATGGGCGAGAACTTGGAGGTGCGGTAGAGCGTCTGCTTGATCGCCACCACGTCCGGGTCGCGCGCCGCCTGCTGCAGGAAGCGGATCACCATGTCGAAGGTCTCGTAGGGGTGATGCAGCAGCATGTCCTTCTGGCGGATCGCGGCGAACATGTCGCCCTCGAAGTCCATCACCCGTTCCGGCACGCGCGGGGTGAAGGTGGGCCAGAGCAGGTCGGTGCGGGAATCGATCACCAGCTTGGACAGGTCGGCGACGCCAAGCATCCCGTCGACGGCGATCACCTCGGTGCGTTCCACGCCCAGCTCGCGCATGACGGTGCGCAGCAGGTTCTCGGGCGCGCCGGCGGAATGGGTCAGGCGCACCACCTCGCCGCGGCGGCGGCGCTTGAGCGCCACCTCGAAGCCGCGCACCAGGTCTTCGGCCTCTTCCTCGACTTCGAGGTCGCTGTCGCGCAGCACGCGGAACTCGAAATGCGATTTCAGCTGGTAGCCGGGGAACAGCTGGCCGATTTCGAGCAGCAGGAATTCTTCCAGCGGCAGGAAGCGGTTGCGCCCCGCCGGCGAGGGCAGGGCGACGAAACGGTCGATCTGCGCGGGCACCGGCAGCAGCGCCTGAAGGTTGCGCCCGTCGCGGGTGCGCTCCAGTTCCAGCGCCAGGCAATAGCCGGTGTTGGGGATGAAGGGGAAGGGATGCGCCGGGTCGATCGCCAGGGGCGAGAGCACCGGGAAGACCTGACTGATGAAGACATCGCCGAGAAAGGCGACGTCGGCGGCGTCGAGCCCCTCGCGGGTCAGGACCGAGATCCCGGCCTCCTCCATCTCGCGGAACAGGCCGACCAGCACCTTCTGCTGCGATTGCATCAGGCGGCGGGCGTCCTCGGAGATCAGCGCCAGCTGTTCCGCCGGGGTCAGCCCGTCGGCTGCGGGCGTGGTATTGCCGGCAATCGCCAGCTCGCGCAGGCCGGCGACGCGGACGGTGAAGAACTCGTCGAGGTTGTTGGCCGAGATCGACACGAAGCGCAGCCGTTCGAGCAGCGGCACCCGCGGGTTCTCGGCCTCTTCCAGCACCCGCCAGTTGAAGCCAAGCCAGCTCAGTTCGCGGTTATAGAACCGTCCCGGCCCCGAGAGGTCGACGTCGGGCAGGTCGATGGCCTCGGGGAAGTCGGATTTGAGGAAGTCAGCTTGTGTCATGTGCCGGCGGTAACAACGGATTGTAACCGCAGCGTGACAGATTTCAGACGCCGCCGCCAGACTCGCCCAGAACTTCGGCAACCAGTGCTCGCGAGACCTTGCGGCCCTGCTCCAGCGCCCGCCGGTCGATCTGCGCCACCGTCGCGGCGGCGGCGGCGAAGGAGCGCTCGCCGTGACGCAGGATATAGGCGATGACATCGGCCGGAGGCACCAGCTGGCGGTCGGCGAAGAGCTTGGCGAGCACTGCCGCCAGCAGCCGGTCGTCCGGCGCCTCGAGGTCGATGTGGCAGGCGGCGTCGATCCGGCTCTGCGCGTCGGGCAGGGCGAGGTTCCAGCGCCTCGGCGCGCCGCGCCCGGTCATCAGCAGCGGGCTGCGCCTTGCGGTGGCGAGGTTGTAGAGGTGGAACAGCGCATCCAGCGCCGGGCGGTCCTGGGCTATGGCCGGCACATCCTCGACCGCCACCGGCCCCTCGGCCAGCGCCGGCAGGTCGGCGCCCGGCAGGTCGGCGGCGGCCAGGATCGGCGCGCCGGTCAGCGAGGCCCAGACATGGGTCAGGTGGGTCTTGCCCGATCCCGCCGGCCCGCTCAGCGTCAGCTGCGGCACCGGCCAGGTCGGCGTCGATTCGATCATCGCCAGCGCCAATGCGTTCGACGGCGCGACGAAAAAGTCGTCGCGCCCCAGCACCGTGCGCACGGGCAGGTCCAGGCTCAGCTGTCGGGCCATCAGTCGTCCTTCGGAGGCTGCGCGCCGGTGTAGAGGCGGCTGGAGCGGTATTGCTCGACTGCAAAGCGCGCAATCACGCCAAGCGCGGCGGCCACCGGCACGGCGACCAGCATCCCCACGAAGCCGAACAGCGCGCCGAAGACCGACAGCGCCAGGATCAGCCAGACCGGGTGCAGCCCGACCGACCCGCCGACCAGCTTGGGGGTGAGGAAGTTGCCCTCGACCACCTGGCCGATGACGAAGATACCGGCAACGATGCCGATCGACAGCCAGTCGCCCCAGAACTGGAACAGCGCCAGGCCGATGGCCAGCGCCCCGCCGATCATCGCGCCGAGATAGGGGATGAAGGTGACCAGCCCGGCGATGAAGCCGACCACCAGGCCGAAGTTCAGGCCGACCAGCATCAGCGCGGCAGCGTAATAGGTGCCGAGGATCAGGCTGACCGTGCCCATGCCGCGGATGAAGGCCGAGAGCGTCTGGTCGATCTCGCCGGCCAGGCGGCGGATCACCGGCGCGTGCTCGCGCGGCAGCAGCTCGTCGATGCGGGCGATCATCCGGTCCCAGTCGAGCAGCATGTAGACCGCCACCACCGGCACGATGACCAGCAGGACCAGGATATTGACCAGCGACATGGCCGAGCCGAGCACCGTCTCGATCAGCTGCGGCCCCTTGCTCTGGATCGCCGTGCCCAGCGAGGCCAGGGTGCGCCGCATGGTCGAACTGCCGTCGAGCAGCGAGGGGAAATGCTCGCCCAGGAAGGTCTGGAAACGGTGGGTGAGCTGCGGCAAGACCTGCACCAGGTCG
Source organism: Seohaeicola zhoushanensis (assembly GCF_014656415.1). Taxonomy (GTDB): domain Bacteria; phylum Pseudomonadota; class Alphaproteobacteria; order Rhodobacterales; family Rhodobacteraceae; genus Seohaeicola_A; species Seohaeicola_A zhoushanensis. The sequence goes on from NZ_BNCJ01000002.1 coordinate 766,893, forward strand.
ATCATCTGCTGGATCAGCGTCGGCACCACCAAGAGCGCCGCCAGCAGGAAGATCAGCAGCGCGATGACGGTGATGAGCGCGGTCGCCCCGGCGCGGCTCAGGCCCGCGCGTTCCAGCCGGTCGGCCACCGGGTCGATGAAATAGGCGATGGCGCCGCCCAGGATGAAGGGCATCAGCACGTCGCCGAGGAACCACAGCACCAGGGCGAACACCGCCGCGGCGATGCCCCAGTATTTCAGCTGATCCCTGACGGGCAATGACATGCAACGGCTCCTGTCGTTTCAGGTCACATTGCCCATGAGGGGCATGGTTTCAAGGGGCAGCAGGCCCGTAAGGCCGCGATTTCCCGCCCTGGCGGCGCTTGACACTCTGCGCGCGCGGGGTGCTGATGCGCCTCGACCCAGCAGGAGAGACCCCATGCGCAGCCCGTTCGACGCCGAACTCGAAGCCCGCCTCGTGCGCTATGCCGCCATCGACAGCCAGAGCGACGAGACCTCGCCGACCTCGCCCAGCACCCCGCGCCAGCTCGACATGGCCCGCCTGCTGGTGGCCGAGCTTGAGGAGATGGGCGCCGAGGAGGTGCAGCTGACCGACTACGGCGCGGTGCTGGCGACGGTGCCGGCGACGGTCGAGGGCGCGCCGGTGGTCGGCTTCTGCGCCCATGTCGACACCGCGCCGCAGTTCAATGCCACGGGGGTGAAGCCGGTGGTTCACCGCGGCTACAACGGCGGCGACATCGCCTTCGCCGATGCGCCGGGTCTGGTGCTGAACCCCGAGGTCTCGCCCTATCTCGCCGAGAAGGTCGGCGAGGACATCATCACCGCCAGCGGCACCACGCTGCTCGGCGCCGACGACAAGGCCGGGGTGGCGATCATCATGACCGCGGCAAGGCACCTGCTGGCCGACCGCGCTATCCCCCATGGCAAGCTGCGGCTGGCCTTCACCCCCGACGAGGAGATCGGCCGCGGCGTCGATGCCCGGCTGCCGAAGGACCTCGGCGCGGATTTCGCCTATACCTTCGACGGCAGCAAGCCGGGCGAGATCGAGTTCGAGAGCTTCTCGGCCGATGGCGCGGTGGTCACGGTCACCGGCGTCTCGGCGCATCCGGGCTGGGCCAAGGACAAGCTGGTCAACGCCCTGCACCTGGCCGCGAAGATCGTGACGACCCTGCCGCATGTGACGCTGACCCCCGAGACCACCGAGGGGCGCGAGGGCTTCATCCACCTCTACGAGATGAGCGGCGGCGCCGCCGAGGCGCAGCTGAAGTTCATCCTGCGCGACTTCGAGCTCGACGGGCTGGCGGCCAAGGGCGCGCTGCTGAAACAGGTCTGCGAGACGGTGGCGGCCACCGAACCGCGCGCCACGATCAGCTGCGCGATCCGCCCCCAATATCGCAACATGCGCTACTGGCTGGAAAAGGACATGACCCCGGTGGAGCTGGCCCGCGAGGCGGTGCGCGCGGCGGGACTGGAGGTGGTCTCGGTGCCGATCCGCGGCGGCACCGACGGCTCGCGCCTGACCGAGATGGGCGTGCCGACGCCCAACGTCTTCACCGGCATGATGGAGATCCACGGGCCGCTGGAATGGATCTCGGTCCAGGACATGGCCAAGGCGACCGAGGTCTGCCTCAACATCGCGAAGAAGGCGGCGGGGTAAACCCCGCCCTACGCCATTGCCGGCGGTCGATGCGGTGTGGGACCCGTCGCATCAGGGGGGCGCTGCCCCCGCCGCGCCTGCGGCGCGACTCCCCCTGTCTATTCCGGCCTGTG
>NZ_BNCJ01000003.1:0-45075 GCF_014656415.1 Seohaeicola zhoushanensis
ATGATCCGCGACGGCACCGACTTCGCCGCAACGGCGTGAGAAAATACAGTTGCCGGAGGTATTTGAAAAGAAGAGAAGAGAGGGGCGCGGCGCCTCTCTCTTCCCTGGCTCACGGCGGCGCGGTGGCGCCTCAGAGCACGACCTTGACGGTGCGCGTGTCGGGCACGTTGACGGTGCCCTTCGCGGTGATGAACTGCTCCATCAAGTCATAGATCGCCGGCCCCTCGGTGCCCTCGTTGACCGAGGCCCAGCCGCCGACGGTATAGGTCTTGTCGGCCTCGATGGCGGTGCCGTCGTCGAGCGCCATCTCGGCGATCCGCCCGCCCATGTCGTTGTTGACGTGGCAGGTGTAGGACATGCCGCCCACCCGCACCATGTCGCCCCCCTGCTGGTAGAAGGGATCCTTGTTGAAGAGGTTGTCGCAGACGTCCTCGAGGATCTCCTTCAGCTGCGCGCCGGTCATCTCGGTGCGATAGACCGCCGGGTAGCTCATCGAGGTCTCGGTGTAGAGATCGTCCATGGTGATGTCCTGCCCCGGCAGCAAGGTGGTGCCCCAGCGGAAGCCCGGCGAGAGCGCGATCTGCACGTCGCGCTGTTCGCGGATGCCTTGGCAGATCAGGTCGTCCCAGGTGCCGTTGAAGTTGCCGCGCCGGTAGAGCAGCCCCTCGGTGCGGCCCAGCACGCGGTTCAGCTCGGCGGCATGGGGGTCGCGGAACTCGGCGATCTTGGCCGCCATCTCGGCATCCGGCGGGATCACGTCCGAGAAGACCGGGATCAGGCGCGAGCTGTGGCCCACCACCTTGCCGTCCTTCACCTCGAGATCGACCCGGCCGAGATACTTGCCGTGGCTGCCCGAGGACAGGATCAGCGTGCCGGCGACCTCGACCGCCTCGGGCACCGCGTCATGGGTGTGGCCGGTCAGGATCACGTCGAGGCCGCTCACCACCGTGGCGAGCTTGCGGTCGACGTCGAAGCCGTTGTGCGAGAGCAGCACCACCACCTCGGCGCCCTCGGCGCGGGCGGTATCGACGTTCTCCTGCAGCTTCTCGGCGCGGATGCCGAAGCTGTATTCGGGGAACATCCACTTGGGGTTGGCGATCGGCGTATAGGGCATGGCCTGGCCGATCACGGCGACCTTGACGCCGCCCTTCTCGAACATCTTCATCGCGTCGAAGGCCGGTTCGTCCCATTCCACGTCGAAGACGTTCTGCGCCAGCATCGGGTAGTCCATGCTCTCGACGATCTCCTTCAGGCGCTCGGTGCCGAAGGTGAATTCCCAATGCGCGGTCATCGCGTCGGGCCGGAGCAGCGCCATGCAGTCGACCATGTCCTGGCCGTTGGTCTTGAGCGAGGTATAGGACCCCTGCCAGGTGTCGCCGCCGTCGAGGAAAAGCACCTTGTCCTCGCCCCGCTCGGCGCGGATCGCCTTGACCAGGGTCGCCGTGCGGTCGAGTCCGCCGAGCCGGCCATAGGTGCGCGCCAGGTCGACGTAGTCCAAATAGGTATGGGCATAGGCCAGCGGGCTGCCGCGCTCGATCCCGAAGTGCTTGAGGAACTCCTCGCCCACCAGGTGCGGCGGGATGCCGGCATAGTCGCCCACGCCGATATTGGTGTCCGGCGGCCGGAAGTAGACCGGGGCGAGCTGGGCGTGCACGTCGGTGAAATGCAGCAGCGTCACCTGACCCTTGGCGTCGAAGCGCAGCAGGTCGTCGAGCGACAGCTTCTGCTGGGCCAGCGCCCGTAGCGGATTCGCGGCATAGCCGGCGGCCCCCAGGGCGAAGGCGGCGTTGACCCCGTACTGAATGAAATCTCGTCTCGTGATCGGCACGGCGTTTCCTCCCTCGGCCCGATATATCGAAATATGCGAATTTCAAAATACCTTCTACGCGACAGCCCGCCGCCCGTCAATTTGCCTGCGCATCCGGGCGTAATCGCGAGGCAGGTCTTGGCCGAACCGGCCGAAGGGCCTCAGGCCGCCCGTGTCGCGCCGACGATCCCCTCGCCCACCCGCCGGATCATCGCCGCCAGTTCGTCGAACCAGCCCTCGCCCGGCATGGTCGCCCGACGCACGAGGCCGATGGTGCGCGACGGCTCGGGCAGCGGGAAACGGTGCAGCTCCAGCCCCGGCGCGGCGGTGCGCTCGGCCTCGGCCGCCAGCTCGGGCATCAGCGTGAAGCCGAAGCCGGCCGCGACAAGCCGCGACAGCGTGGCGAGCGAGGAGGCCCCCATGTTGATGCCCGGCGCGCCGCGCTCCTTGCCGCAGGCGGCCAGCGCCTGGTCGGTCAAGCAATGGCCATCCTCGAGCAGCAGCAGCTGCGAAGGTTCGAGATCGGCCGGCGACAGCGTCGCCGCCTTGTCGCCCAGCCGGGCCAACCGCGCCTCGGAACCAGCCAGCAGGAAGTTGTCACGGAACAGCGGCACCTCGATCAGCCCCGCCGCGCCGGTCGGCAGCGCCAGCACGGCGGCATCCAGCTCGCCCGCCTGCAGCGCCTCGATCAGCTGTTCGGTCAGGGTCTCGCGCACCCGTACCGACAGCGAAAGGTCACCCGCCCGCAGCGCGGCGAGAACCCCCGGCAACAGGTAGGGCGCGATGGTCGGGATCAGCCCCAGCGACAGCGAACGCTGCTGTCCGTCGCGGGCCCTTGCGATATGGTCGAGCCGGGCCGAGGCGTCGAGGATTTCGCGCGCGTGGGCCAGCACCTCGCGCCCCAGCGGCGTCAGCAGCACGTCGCGGGCACGGCGCTCGACCAGCTCGCCGCCCATCAGGTCTTCCAGCGCGCGGATCTGCACCGAAAGCGCGGGCTGCGAGACATTGCAGACCGCCGCGGCGCGGCCGAAATTGCGCTGCTCGGCAAGGGCACGGAAATAGGTGAGCTGGCGCAGCGTGAAGGACATTAACGCATCCTATCGCAAAGAACGCGGCGCGCCAGCCCCGGTTATGGTCAGCCGATCATGCGGTCGCGGTCGGATTGACCTTCGTAGTGCCGCTTGAGCCGTTGCAGGGCGATCCGCAGGACGATCTTTCCCGAGCGCGCCGACCAGCCCATCTTCTGCTCGATCATCTCCAACCTTTCGAGGTAGCAGCAGCACCGCAGCACCACGTCGCTGAGGCCGGGGCCAAGATCGGCCAGCGCGCGCGCCACCCGGTCACGCGAGGCGCCCGGGCCGCGGTCGAGCGGCGCCTCCCGCGCATGATCGCCGCGGCTGCCCCCGGTCAGGAAATGGTCCCAGTTCTGGCCGACGCGCGGACCGATCTGCGAGAGCTCGAAATCCTCGCGCAGCCGCTCGCCGGCCTGCACCAGCGAATCGTCCAGGAAGGGCCGCCCGTCGCGATCCTTGCGCCGTGCTAGCGCCACCATCGGGCTTTCGGCCACCGAGTAGCGGGTGCGCTTGCGGGCGCCCGCCTCGCCCGCGCCATCGGCCTGCCAGTCGCCACCGGGATCGGCAAAGCGCTCGGCCGCCTCGGCGAACCCGGTCTCCGAGGCGCTGCGCTTGCGGTTCTCCTGTTCGGCGAGCAGCCGGCTCAGCGCGGTCCGCCCCGCCGCCGTGATGCGATAGCGCGAGATCCGCCCCGGCTTGGCGCAGGCGATCCAGTCCTTCAGCGCCATCGCCTCGGCCACCGGGGTGTCGACCACCGCCGTGCGCAGGCTGTTGCCGCCCTCGTCGTCGCGCACGACGACCGATTTCTCCATGTTCTCGGCCACCGCAAGCACCGCCCCGGTCTCGCAGAGGCGGCGCAGCACGCGGAGCGCCTCGCGGTTCAGCACGGCGGTCTCGATGACGTCCGGTACGGCGGTCTTCCTGGCGCTCATGGCAAGAATGTCCTTCATCGTCTCGGCGCTTCTCACCGAAGCGGGGGATTGGGGGGCGCCGGCGCAGTCCATCGTCCGGGCCAGCCGGGTCAGCGCCGCGTCGATCAGCGTATCGTCACGCCGCGCTTCCAGCCGGCGGATCTGGCGCATCACCGTCGAAGCATGGCATCCCACCGACCGGGCAATGTCCCGGATCGACTGCCGCGCCTCGACATGGGCCAGGTAGCGGCACACTTCGTCCGGAACCCAGACCAGCGCAGCGGGCGCAGCATGTTCGGCCGCCGGTGGGCCGGAGGTCATCGTGTTCTGCCTGTTCATACCCAGCGTTCATAGGTGGTTAACCACAACCTTGGGGAGAATTGGTTACCAGTTTGTTAACGGCGATTCTGTAGACGGCAACGAGGCCAAACCATCATCCGTAAACGCTAATTTGATTTGAATCTTCCGCACGGTGCCCGGCCCGGTTCCGCAACACCCGGCACGGTTGTGCCATAGACGATGGCTCGACCCTTCCAGAGACACCCAGGGAAGGACCATCACATGCAGGACATTCTGGCGATGCTGAACCGGCTCCGGCGCCCGCGGCTGCTGATCCGGGCGGCCCGGCTCGGCGCGCGGGACTATGTGCGCGACCGTCATCTGAAACGGCTGCTGGGCTACAGCGCGCTGCCCCGTCCGAGCGCCGCGCTGCTGCGCCTCATGGAACTGGAACGCGATATCGACGACCGGCGCCGCATCGACGACGCCGGTTATTCACTCTCCCGCCACCTCGACCTGCTGATCGCGATGATGGGCGAAGCCCAGCTCGTCGCGGCCACCCGCGCCGAGCCCGAGATCTGACCTCAGATGAAGGCGTCGGGCATCGCGGCCTTGCGCTCGGCGACGAAGGCGGCAAGCGCCTCCTCCGTGGCCGGGTCCATCGCCGGCTTCTGGTAGCTGTCGAGCATCTGCCTGACCTTGACCGCCGCCAGCGCCTGCGTATCGCGCGCGCCTTCCTCGTCCCAGGTCTCGAACGGCTTGTAGTCGAGCAGCCCCGAGCGCCAGAAGGCGGTCTTGAAGTTCGCCTGGGTATGGGCGCAGCCCAGGTAGTGGCCGCCCGGCCCCACCTCGGCGATGGCGTCCATCGCCTGGTCGTTCTCGGTGACGCCCACGCCCTTGGCGAGGCCATGCAGAACGCCCAGCTGGTCGGCGTCCATCACGAATTTCTCGTAGGACGACACCAGCCCGCCTTCCAGCCAGCCACAGGCGTGCAGCATGAAGTTGACGCCCGACAAAAGCCCCATGTTCAGCGAATTCGCGCTCTCGTAGGCGGCCTGCGCATCCGGCAGCTTCGAGCCGCAGAAGGCCCCGGCCGAGCGGTACGGCAGCCCCATCCGCCGCGCCAGCTGGCCGGCTCCATAGGTGATGAGCGAGGCCTCGGGCGTGCCGAAGGTCGGCGCCCCCGAGTTCATGTCGATCGAGGTCACGAAGGCCCCGAAGATCACCGGCGCGCCCTTGCGGACGAGCTGGTTGTAGGCGATCCCCGCCAGCACCTCGGCCAGCACCTGTGTCAGCGTGCCCGCCACCGAGACCGGCGCCATCGCGCCGCCGACGATGAAGGGCGACAGGATGCAGGCCTGGTTGTTGCGGGCGTAGACCTCCATCGAGCCCATCATCACGTCGTCGAAGGTCATCGGCGAGTTCACGTTGATGAGCGAGGTCATCACCGTGTTCTGCTGCACGAAGTCCTCGCCGAAGAGGATCTTGCACATGTCGACCGAATCCTGCGCCCGGCTGGGTTCGGTGACAGACCCCATGAAGGGCTTGTCGCTCAGCGTCATGTGGGCATGAAGCATGTCGAGGTGGCGCTTGTTCACCGGGATGTCGGTCGGCTCGCAGACCGTGCCGCCCGAGTGGTGCAGCCACTTGGACATGTAGCCGAGCTTCACGAAGTTCTCGAAATCGGCCATCGTCGCATAGCGCCGGCCGCCCTCGGCATCGCGCACGAAGGGCGGGCCATAGACCGGGGCCAGCACCAGGTTCTTGCCGCCCACCTCGACGTTGCGCGCCGGATTGCGGGCGTGCTGGGTGTAGGAGCCGGGCGCGGTGGCGCAGAGCTGCCGCGCCAGCCCGCGCGGAATCCGCACGCGCTCCTCGTCCACGTCGGCGCCTGCGGCCTTCCACAGTTCCAGCGCGGCCGGGTTGTTGACGAACTTGACGCCGATCTCCTGCAACACCGTCTCGGCGTTGTGCTCGATGATCTCCAGCGCTTCTTCGTTCAGCACCTCGAAGTTCGGGATGTTGCGCTCGATGAAGCGGGCGGTCTCGAAGCTGACCGCCGAACGCTCGGCCCGCCTGGCCGCGCCGCCGCCGCCGCGGGTGCGCCGCTGAGTTGGTGCAATATCCGACATGAGAATTCCCCCGTGCTGACGGTCTGTTGAGGATGCAATAGCGCAGCCGCAGAGTCGCTCCGGCGAGGATTGCGGCGGTTCTGGGGAAAATGCGACATTTGCGACGCCGCGCGCCGCCGGCGCCCCGGCAGCGGAATCGGCCGCCGCTCAGGCGGCGTCCTCTTCCACCTGCTGCAGGTTCCACAGCTGGGCATAGCGCCCGCCGCGCGCCAGCAGCTCGTCATGGGTGCCCTGCTCGACCACCCGGCCCGCCTCCAGCACCACAATGCGGTCGGCCTCCATCACCGTCGAGAGCCGGTGCGCGATGGTGATCACCGTCCGCCCCTGCCCCGCCCGGTCCAGCGCGGCCTTGATCTCCTGCTCGGTCTCGGTGTCGAGCGCGCTGGTCGCCTCGTCCAGCAGCAGGATCGGCGGGTTCTTGAGCAGGGTGCGCGCAATGCCCACCCGCTGCTTCTCGCCGCCCGAAAGCTTCAGCCCCCGCTCGCCGACGGCCGTGTCATAACCCTGCGGCAACGAGGCGATGAAGTCGTGGATCTGCGCCGCCCGCGCGGCCGCCTCGACCTCTTGCTGGGTTGCCCCGGCGCGGCCATAGGCGATGTTGTAGCGGATGGTATCGTTGAACAGCACGGTATCCTGCGGCACCACGCCGATTGCGGCATGAAGGCTCGCCTGGGTCACGTCGCGCACGTCCTGCCCGTCGATCTTCAGCGCCCCGCCGGTCACGTCGTAGAAGCGGAACAGCAGCCGCCCGATGGTCGACTTGCCCGACCCCGTCGCGCCGACGATGGCCACGCTCTCGCCTGCGCCCGCGCGGATGGTGACGCCCTTCAGGATCTCGCGGTCGGGGTCATAGCCGAAATGCACGTTCTCCAGCACGATCTCGCCGCCGTTGACCTTCAGCGCCGGCGCGCCGGGCTTGTCCTGCACCTCCTGCGGCTGTTCCAGCAGGTCGAACATGTCGCTCATGTCGATCAGCGCCTGGCGGATCTCGCGGTAGACGGTGCCGAGGAAGTTCAGCGGCACGGTGATCTGGATCATGTAGGCGTTGACCATGACGAAATCGCCCACCGTCAGCGCGCCCGCCTGCACCCCGATCGCCGCCAGCACCATGACGCCGATCAGGCCGGCGGTGATGATGACCGACTGGCCGAAGTTCAGGAAGGCCAGCGAATAGGCGGTCAGCAGCGAGGCCTTCTCATAGGCCGCCATCGCGGTGTCATAGCGGGCCGCCTCGCGCTCCTCGGCGTCGAAATACTTGACGGTTTCATAGTTCAGCAGGCTGTCGATCGCCTTCTGGTTGGCGTCGGTGTCCTGGTCGTTCATCTCGCGGCGCAGCTTCACGCGCCACTCGGTGACCTTGAAGGTGAACCAGACATAGATGGCGATGGTCCCCGCGACGATGACCAGGTACCAGATCCCGAACAGCGCCGCGAGGATGATGGCGACCAGCGCCAGTTCCAGCACCAGCGGCCCGATGTTGAACACCAGGAAACGCAGCAGGAAGTCGACACCCTTCACCCCCCGCTCGATGATCCGGCTCAGCCCGCCGGTCTTGCGGGTGATGTGATAGCGCATTGACAGGTGGTGGATATGCCGGAAGGTCGAGAGTGCCAGCTGCCGCAGCGCCCGTTGCGCCACCGGCGCGAACAGCGCATCGCGCCATTGCTGCAGGCCCACGTTCAGCGCCCGCGCCACGCCATAGGCCACCGTCAGCCCCACCGCCCCCAGCGCCACCGCAGGCACGCCGTCCTTGGCCAGGCTGTCGACCGCCTGCTTGTAAAGCACCGGCGTATAGACCGCGACCAGCTTGGCCAGCACCAGCAGCGCCAGCGCGACAACGACCCGGATCCGCAGCCCCGCGTTATCCTTCGGCCAGATATAGGGCATCACCCTCAGGATGATGCTCATTCCCGAACGCTTTTCAGGGGTCTTTTTCGTGGCTTGGGACGTCATGTCGGGCTCCCGGCTTCGGCACACCGACTTAAACGCGCCGCTCCGGATTTACCAGAGCGGCCGCACCGTCACGGGATCGAGAAGACCTGTCCGGGATAGATCAGGTCGGGGTTGCGGATGCTGTCGCGGTTGGCCTCGAAGACCCGCACGTAGAGCACGCCGTTGCCGTAGCGCTCGCGCGAGATGGCCCAGAGCGTGTCGCCCTTCTGCACCGTCACCGCGCGGATCGCCGGAGTCTGGTCGGGCGCGTTCTCCTGGCTCGGAGGATTCAGCACCTCGGGAGCCTCGCGCTTGAACGGAGTTTCCAGCCGGCTCACCACCTCGCCGCCGGCGTTCAGCGCATCGAGCCGCAGCGTGTAGATCCCCGGCTTGACCCCGCTCAGCTCGCCCTTCCACTTGCCGGTCTCGTCGGCGCCGATATCGGCCACCGCCTTGTTGTCGAGATAGACCCGCACGGTGGTCTGCCCGCCGGCACGGCCCGCAAGCTGCACCTCGCCCGTCTCGGAATAGCTGATGGTGTCGAGCGCGATCTGCTCCATCGCATCGGGTCGCTCAGGCGTGGCGGGCTGGATCAGCTCCACCCCATCCTTCGTCGCCTTGAGCACGGCGATCGAGGTGGCAACCGGCGGCTGCACCGGCGCGGGCGCGCTGGTGCCGAGGCCCGAAGCAACCGCCCCGCCCGCAGGCGCCGGCGGCGCATTCGCCTGGTCGGCGTGCGCCGGCACCGGAACATTGGGGCGCGCCTCGGCGACCTGGACCGGCTTAGGCTCGGGCTTGGCTTCGGCTGCCGGCGCGGTCGGTTCGGGCTTGGTTTCTGCGGTTTGTGCGACTGCTTCCGGCTTGGCCTCGGCAGTCGGCGCAGTGGTTTCCGGCTTGGCTTCGGCAGTTTGCGCAACCGCCTCCGGCTTGACCTCGGCGCTCTGGGCAGCCGCCTCCGGTTTGGCCTCGGTAGCGGGCGTTGCTGCAGAGGCCTCGGCCACCGATGCACTCGCCTCCGGCTTCGCCTCGGCAACCTGCGCCGCCGCGACGGCCGGTGCCTCGGGCTTGGCCTCGGTCACAGCCGCTTCCGGCTTCGCCTCGACCGCCTGCGCAACCACCGCCGGTTCCGGTTTGGCCTCGGCACTTGTCTCCGGCGCGGGCGTGACCGCCTCCGGCTTGGCCTCGACGACCACCACGGGCGCGGCCTCGGTAGCCGCCGCCACCGGTTCCGGTGTCGCCGCAGCTTCCGCCGGTTCCGCCTTCGCCTCCGGCTCGGCCACAGCAGCACCCGCATCCGCCATCTGCGTCGCGGGGGCCTCGACCACCGGCGCAAGGATGATCGGCTCCTGCGAGGCGACCTTCTGTCCGTCCAGTTCGGCCATCATCGTCAGCAGATGCGGCCCCGCCCCCATGTCGATGGTCAGCAGCCCGACGAACTTGCCCTGCCCGTCGGCCATGGCCTCGCCGATCTCGCGGTCGTCCAGCAGGAAGACCACCCGCGCCCCCGGCGCGGCGGTTCCGGCAATCACCGCGTTGCCATCCGGCTCGACCCGCACCACGTCGAAGGCCGGCGTCACCTCGGCCTTGACCTTGGCCTCTGCCACTGGCGCCGCCTCGGGCTTCGCTTCCGCCACCGGCGCGCTCTCGGCCGGTTTCGGCACCTCGGCGACGGGCTGCGGGCCCAGCGAGGGCAGCAGCCCCGCATACCAGACCCCGCCCCCGATCAGCGCAAGCGCCCCCACCGCCAGAGCCGCGAGACCCGTGGTCCCGATGCCGCCATTTTGGCCTGCCATATGTTGTTGTCCCCAGAATTGGCCCCCCAGCGGGCCGTGTAGTTGAGCTAGTCTAGCAACAGCGTTATCAGGGGTCAAAACACCTCTGTGTTCTCCCCCAATCTTCGAAAGGTGCGCCCATGTCCGTCAAATCCGTCTGTGTCTATTGCGGATCGCGCCCCGGAACCAAACCGGCCTATGCCCAGGCGGCACGCGATCTCGGGGTGGCGCTGGCGGCCGAGGACTGGCGGCTGGTCTATGGCGCCGGCGACGTCGGCCTGATGGGCGAGGTCGCCCGCGCGGCGCAGACCGCCGGGGCCGAGACCTTCGGGGTGATTCCGACCCACCTCGTCGCCTGGGAAGTCGGCAAGACCGACCTCACCCGCTACATCGTCACCGAGACCATGCACGAGCGCAAGAAGGTGATGCTGATGAACGCCCATGCGGTCGTGGTGCTTCCCGGCGGGGCCGGCTCGCTCGACGAGTTCTTCGAGGTGCTGACCTGGGCGCAGCTTCGCCTGCACGCCAAGCCCATCGTGATCCTGAACACCGAGGGCTACTGGGACCCGCTGCTGAAACTGATAGACCACGTTATCGACCAGGGCTTCGCCGATGCCTCGCTGGCCCGCCTGATCCAGGTCGCGGCCACCACCGACGAGGCGGTCGAGATGCTGAAGCTCGCCTTCGCCGAGACCGCCTGACGCCTGAACGGCCTCAGGAGATCTCCGAGGCCCGCACCACCGCGCGCCGCGCCGCCCGCTCGCGGCGCAGCACCTCCCAGGTGTAGCAGGCCAGCGCCAACCAGATCATCGGGAAGGCGATGGCGTGCCAGCGGGTGAAGGCCTCGCCGAAGACGAAGACCGCGCAGAGGAATTGCAGCGTCGGGTTCATGTAGAGCATCAGCCCCACCGTGCCCATCGCCACCCGGCGCAGCGCATAGCTGAAGAAGAACAGCGGGATCGCCGTCATCGGCCCGGCCCCGATCAGCAGCAGGCTGTCGCGCAGCGACCAGCCGAAATGGCCGGGCCCGCTGGCATAGATCCCGACCATGACAAGGCAGATGAACGGCAGCATCACCAGCACCTCGGCCGTGACCGAGACCACCGGCCCGCTGGTCAGCGCCTTCTTCGACAGCCCGTAAAGCGCGAAGCTCAGCGCGATGGCGAGCGAGAACCACGGCAGGATCCCGAGGCCCCAGGTCAGCAGCGCAACCGCCGTGCCGGCCAGCCCGACCGCCAGCCACTGCAGCAGGGACAGGCGCTCCTTGTAGACCACCCAGCCCAGCAGAACGGCCAGCAGCGGATAGATGTAATAGCCGATGCTGGTCTCGGTGACGCGGTCGATCTGCGTCGCGTAGATGAACAGGAACCAGTTGGCCGAGATCAGCGTCGAGGCCAGCACCAGTATGCCCAGCTGCCTGCGGCCCCGCAGCGCCGCGCCGACCTCGCCCAGCCGCCCCTGCACTGCGAGCAGGCCCGAGAACAGCACCAGCGACCAGATCACCCGGTGCGACATGATCTCGAGTGGCGGCACATGGGACAGCAACCTGTAATAGGCCGGCGAGACGCCCCAGATCAGGAAGGTCCCGACCACGGCCATCATGCCTTTTCCGGTTTCGCTCATGCCCGCTCCGAACGTCTTTCGGGCGACCATGCAGTTGCGCCGGGCGGCGTCAAGGCACCAGCTGCAGAACCGTAATCGAAGGCTCTATGCCGATGCGCAGCGGGATAGTCGAACAGCCCAGCCCTCCGGCCACCACCAGCTGATGTGGGCCACGTCGGAAATGCCCCAGCGCATAGCGCGTACCGAACCGCGAGGGCGCCACCAGCGCGCGTCCGAACAACCGCACCTGCCCGCCGTGCATGTGGCCCGAAAGCATCAGCAGCGCCCGCCCTTCGGGCAGTGCCGGGAAGAGGTCCGGCTCGTGCGCCATCAGGATCAGCGGCGCGCCCTCGGGCACTCCGGCCAGCGCGGTGCCGAGATCGTCGAGCCCCTGGTGACGGCGGAATCCCGGCGGCCCGCTGCGGAAGGCGCGCTGGCTCGCCACCCCGGCGATCCAGGCGGGCCCGAGATCGGCGGCGGCGTTTTCCAGCACCCGCCAGCCCTGCGCCGCCAGCAGCGCGCTCGCCCGGTTCGGCCCGGCCCGGCGCTCCCGCGCCTCGGGGTCGTCGTCCCAGTCGTGGTTGCCGAGCACCGCGTAGCAACCGAGAGGCGCGGCATAGCCCGCCAGCGCCAGACAGCCGGCATCGACCCGCGCGGTCTTCACCGGCCCGCGCCGCCCACCGGCGATATCGCCGAGGAACAGCACCAGGTCCGCCCCCTGCGCCATCACCCGCGCCCGCACCGCGCGCGCCCGCGCGGCGGTGCTCGGGCCAAAGCCGAAATGCAGGTCGGTGACGATCGCCACCCGCAGCGGCGCCTGCAGCCCCGGCAGCGTGACCTCGTGCCGGTCGACCGCCATCCGCAGCGCCGGCCCCAGCAGCGGCGCAAGCGCCCCCCGCCGCGAGGCACGGGCAAGCCAGCGCCTCATTCCGGCGTCACCAGCGGCACCCGACCCGAAACAGCTGGCCTCATTCCGCCGCCCCGCGCGCAAGGCCATCCTGCGCCACCCTGTCGCCACCGATCTCAGCGAAGATCCAGTCGCAGAAGGCCCGGATCCTGCGGTCATCGGCACGGGCGGCGGGATAGGCGACGGAATAGATCACGATCGGCATGGTATCAGGCTCGAACAACCGCACAAGCCGCCCCGAGGCCACTGTGTCGCGCACCATCGCGCCATAGGCCAGCGCCACGCCCTGCCCCTGCTCGGCCGCCGTCGTTGCCAGCTCGCAGTTCGGCAGCACCGGCCCGCGCGGCAACTCGGGCGGCACGACACCGGCGCCGCGGAACCACTCGCTCCAGGCGTCCATCACCTCGTCATGCATCAGCCGCACCCGCAGCAGGTCCTGCGGCCGCTCGATCGCCTCGCGCGCCACGAAATCCGGGCTGGCAACGGGAAAGCGCCCCGACTGCATGAAGGGTGTCACCACCACCCCCGCCACCGGGCTGTCGCCCCAGTGGATCACCACGTCGGAGTCGTTGCTGGCGAAATCGGTCGAGGGCGCGCCGGTCGACACCCGAAGCCGCACCTGCCGCCCGAACGCCAGCCGGTCGAGCCGCGGCACCAGCCAGCGCGCCGCGAAGCCCGGCGTGCAGAGCACCCGGAAGCTCTCCTGCCCCGCCTGCGCCGCATCGGCGGCGCTGGCCGCGAACTGGTCGAGCAGCCCGGTCAGCTTGCCCGCGTAACCGCGCCCGGTCAGCGTCAGCTCCAACCGGTTGCCGACCCGCTCGAACAGCGCGGTGTCGAGATAGTTCTCGAGCGCCCGGATCTGGTGACTGATCGCCGAGGGCGAGAGACACAGCTCCTCGGCGGCAGCCTTGAAGCTGGCGTGCCGCGCCGCGGCCTCGAAGGCACGCACGGCCGAGAAAGGCGGGAACTGTCGTGCCATCCGGCGTGAATTCCCTTCAATCGCAGGTGAAAAATCGCCTTTTGCCTGCCCGATGCCGCCAGCCTAGCATCATTTCACCGCATCTCAAAATCACCGGACCCCGCCATGCTCCCGCTTGCTCCTGCCAGCCGGTCCCGGCTGAGCCATGCCCTCGCCTTCGCCCTCGCCCTCTGGCCCGCCACGACGCAGGCCGCCGAGGCGCCGATCCCCCACCTCGCAGCATTGGAAAGCTGGCTCGACACCCGCGCGCCCTGGCCCCGCCGGCCGGATGCGCCGCAGATCCGCCTCGTCACGCCGAGCCAGGCCGCCGCCCTCTCGGGCGATACGCTCCACACCGGCGAGATGCCGCGCGGCTATTACGACCCCGAAAGCGCAACCATCTACCTGGTGCGGCCCTGGTCGCCTTCCGACCCGCAGGATGTCTCGGTCCTGCTGCACGAATTGGTCCACCACCGGCAGGCCGCCGTGCCGCACTGGCGCTGCGCGGGTGCACAGGAACTTCCGGCCTATCGCCTGCAGGAGGCCTGGCTCAACGACCTCGGCCTCAAGGCACGGGTCAACTGGATCGCGCTGGTGCTCGCCGCCGAATGCGCGGCCCGCGACAAGCACCCCGACTGACCGCCGCGCAAACGAAAAAGGCCGCCCCCG
This sequence comes from Seohaeicola zhoushanensis, assembly GCF_014656415.1. Classification (GTDB taxonomy): domain Bacteria; phylum Pseudomonadota; class Alphaproteobacteria; order Rhodobacterales; family Rhodobacteraceae; genus Seohaeicola_A; species Seohaeicola_A zhoushanensis. Next base: position 14,043 of record NZ_BNCJ01000003.1, read on the forward strand.
GATCTCCGGAGGCGGCCCTTGTCACGATATCCCGCGGCTTACATGCGCGAGGCGACGTTTTCCCAGCTGACCAGGTTGTCGAGGAAGTTGGTCAGGTAGGCCGGACGCTTGTTGCGGAAGTCGATGTAGTAGGAATGCTCCCACACGTCGCAGCCCAGCAGCGCGGTCTGGCCGAAGCACAGCGGGTTCACGCCGTTCTCGGTCTTGGTGATCTTCAGCGCGCCGTCCTTGTCCTTGACCAGCCAGGCCCAGCCCGAACCGAACTGACCGGCGCCTGCGGCGGCAAAGTCTTCCTTGAACTTGGCGACCGAACCGAAGCTCTCGGTCAGCGCCTTTTCCAGCTCGCCCGGCATCTTGGTGCCGCCCGGCGCCATCATTTCCCAGAACTGGTTGTGGTTCCAGAGCTGGCTGATGTTGTTGAAGATGCCGTTCTGCGCAACGGCGGTCTTGTTGTAGGTGCCGGTGATGATCTCTTCGAGCGACTTGTTTTCCCACTCGGTGCCGGCAATCAGCTTGTTCCCGTTGTCGACATAGGCCTTGTGGTGAATATCGTGGTGATATTCCAGCGTCTCCTTCGACATGCCGCTCTCGGCCAGCGCGTCGTGAGCATAGGGAAGGTCAGGAAGTGAAAAAGCCATGTCGGCCCCCTTTTGGTCGGTGGTTATTTCCTGCTGACGTAACTGAGCGCCTAAAGCGCCAGCGTCAAGTCTCTTGCATCAACGCGGGGGCTTGAGCGGGGGTTCCGCCCGTTTCCACGATGGATTCTTCGCAAATCCGCTCCTCCCCGTACCCCGGGTTGCGGTCCGCTTGTACATGGTTCAAATAGGCCAAGTTCTGCGAAACAGTCCTGCGCCCCACGCGGTATATCAATTCCCCAGACCTGCTAAGACTGGCGACCGGACTTTACTGGGAGGACTTCCATGCAGATTTCTCGCCGCACGCTTCTGGGCGCGCTCATCACTTCGACCATGCTCGGCACCAGCGCCATGGCGTCCGGCGACGAGCCGATCACCCTGGTCCTGCCCTATTCGGCAGGCGGCCCGACCGACGGCATAACCCGCTATCTCGCCGACGAGCTGACCGGCATCCTCGGCCGCACCTTCCTGGTCGAGAACAAGCCCGGCGCCAACGGCATCATCGCCGCGCAATATGTCGCCACCACGCGCGCGCCCCAGACCACGCTGCTGGTCGGCGGCACCGGCCCGATCTCGCTCAACACCATGCTGCGCAAGAACCTGCCGTTCAAGCTGGCCGACTTCCAGCCGGTCTCGCTGGTCGCCAACGGCCCGATGGCCGTGACCGTGCCCGCCTCGGCCGGTATCGAGTCGTTCGAGCAGTTCGTCGAACAAGGCCAGGGCAAGCCGCTGCGTTTCGGCACCTTCGGCCCCGGCAGCCTCAGCCAGCTTTACGGCGCGCTGCTCAGCAACGAGTTCGGTTTCGACCTGGTCGAAGTGAGCTACAAGACCACGGCGGAAGAGGTGAAGGACATCCTCGGCGGCCAGGTCGACTTCACCGTCTCCTCGCCCTTCGGCGTGATCGGCCAGATCAAGGCCGGCGAGATGAAGATGCTCGCCGTCGCCCGCCCCGAGCGGATGGAGCAGCTGCCCGACGTCCCGACCTTCGCGGAGCTCGGCCACCCCGAGATGACCGCCTCCTTCTGGACCGGAATCTTCGCCCCCGCCGCGATGGACACCGAGCTGGTCGGCCAGATCAACGTCGCGCTGACCCAGATCATCGACAAGCCCGAGACCAAGGAGGTCTTCGGCAAGATCGGCCAGTTCGGTATCGGCGGCCCGGTCGAGGTGCTCTCCAAGCAACTGGAAGAGGACCAGGCCAAGTGGGGCAGCGTCATCGAACAGCGCGGCATCGTGCTGAACTGATTTCCGGCGCAAGCCACTGACAGGAAACGCGAAGGGGCCGTCATCGACGGCCCCTTTTGCGTTTGGGGAAAGAGGAAGTCAGGAGCATTGGGATTTCTGCGTCCCGCTCAATCCCCGCTCCATCCCACCCGGAATCAAGCCGAAGGCACCGGGCGAGCGTCGGGGCGCGCAGGATTACGGCAAAGCGCACAGCAGCGTTCAGGCACGCCGGGCAGCGGCCGACCGTGGGTGGCCGCTCCGACCGCGACCAGCCTGGCGCTTCATGGTGACGCCCGCTGCGCCGCTGGAACGATGCACTTGCGGTGACGAAGCGGCCGCCCGAGCGGGCGGTCGGCCGCTGCCCGGCGGCGCGCAAGGCGCGCCTTGATTCCGGGCCTGACGCACTTGAAAAGCCGTTCCTCAGCCCTTCTGATAGGGCCGCGGAATATGGCTCATCAGCGTCTGCGAAAAGCCCCCGTCCACGATGATCTCGGCCCCGTTCACATAGGACGCGCGCGCACTGCCGAGATAGACCACCGCATCCGCCAGCTCTTCGGCCGCACCGATCCGGCGCAGAGGCACCACCTCCTCGCGGCGGGCGCGGTCCTGCGGGTCCTCGTAGAACCGTTCGGTCAGCGGCGTGCGGAACAGGCCGGGGCTGACGCTGTTGGTGCGGATGCCCTCGGCCCCCCATTCCACCGCCATCTGCTGGCTCAGCATCAGGATCGCCGCCTTGCCCATGGCATAGCCACCCGAACGCGGCTGCGCATTGCGCCCGGCGATCGAGGCGATGTTCACGATCGCCCCAGCCCCCGCCGCCCGGCTGGCGCGGAAGGCCTGCGCACAGCGCAGGTAGCCGCCCACGTTCACATTCATCTGCCGCTGCCAGGCATCCATCTCCAGCGCCTCCAGCGGCGCAGGCGAGGACATGGCCGCGTTGTTCACCAGCACCGAAGGCGCGCCGACCACCTCGACGCAGCGCGCGAAGGCCGCCTCGACCGAGGCGACGTCACCCACGTCCACCGGCGCGAAGGCCACCTGCGAGGCATAGGCCGCCAGCGCATCGGGCACGCCCTCGTCGGCATCGCCCCGCGCCAGGTCGAGCATCATCACGTTGGCCCCGGCCTCCAGGAAAGCCCGGCTGATCGCCAGCCCGAGCCCCCCGCGCGCGCCCGTCACCACGCAGGTCCGCCCTGCCAGTCCCAGCCAGTCCGTCGTCATCCAGGGTCACTCCGTCAGAAAGGTTCAAAAGCGAAAAGGGCGCCCGCAGGCGCCCTCGCGAGGTTATCGGCGCAGCAGCTTGCGCAGGCTGTTCACGCTGAAGAACACCAGCAGTATCATCGTCAGCCCGAAGAAGGTCGCCGCGATAGGACGCTCGAGGAAGGTCGAGAAATCGCCCATCGTCACGACCATCGAGCGGCGGAAGTGCTCCTCCAGCATCGGCCCCAGCACGAAGCCCAAGAGCAGGGTCGACCCGTCGAAGCGCAGCAGCCGCAGGCCGATCCCCAGAAGGCCGAAGATCACCAGCATGTAGATGTCCATGACCGAGCTGCGCACCGAATAGATGCCCACCACCAGGAAGGCGATCATGATCGGGAACAGAAGATGATAGGGCACCCGCAGCAGCCGCACCCAGAGGCCCACCATCGGGATGTTCAGGATCACCAGCAGGATGTTGCCCACCACGAAGGAGGCTACCAGCCCCCAGAACATCTCGGGGCGCTCGGTGATGAGCAGCGGGCCGGGAATGACACCGTGAACGATCAGCACGCCCAGGATCATCGCCATCACCGCATCGCCCGGAATGCCGAGGCTCATGGTCGGGATGAAGGCGGTCTGGATCGCCGCATTGTTGGCCGCCTCGGGGGCAGCGACCCCTTCGATCGCGCCCTTGCCGAACCGCTCGGGGTGCTTGCTCACGCGGGTTTCCAGCGTGTAGGACATGAAGGTCGCGATGGTCCCGCCGGTCCCCGGCAGCGCGCCGAAGAAGGCGCCGATGCCGGTGCCGCGCAGCATCGGGAAGAAACTGCGCTTCCACTCCTCGCGCGAGGGCAGCATCGAACGCAGGCTCACCGACTGCGCGCCCAGCTTGGAATCCGGGCCGCCCCTGGCCGTGGTGATGATCTCGGGCAGGCCGAACAGCCCCAGCGCCAGCGCCACCAGCGACAGCCCGTCAAAGAACTCGGGCATGTCGAAGGCAAAGCGCGCGGTGCCGGTGTTCAGGTCCAGCCCGACAATGCCCAGCAGCATCCCGAACATCACTGTGATCAGCGACTTGACCGGCCGCCCGGTGGACAGCAACGAGGCCGCGACCAGAGCGAAGCTCATCAGCATGAAGTATTCCTGCGGCCCGAACTGCATCGCGACGCCCGCCAGCGGCACGGTCAGCACCGCAAGCATCAGCGCACCCAGCGTGCTGCCCACGAAGGAAGCGATGGCGGTGATGAACAGCGCCAGCCCGGCCTGCCCGTTCTTCGCCATCGGGTAGCCGTCGAGCGCCGTGACCACGCTGGTCACCGTGCCCGGCATGTTCAGCAGGATCGAGGCGGTGGAACCGCCATAGGCCGCGCCATAGTAGATGCCCGAGAGCATGATGACCGCGAAGGTGGGGTCGATGTGATAGGTGATCGGCATCAGCATGGCGAGCGTCGCCATGCTCCCGAGCCCCGGCAGCACGCCGACCATGGTCCCGAGCAGAACCCCCAGCCCGCAATAAAGCAGGCCCTCATAGCTCATGGCGACCGCGAAGCCGAGCGCCAGGTTGTCGAGAATGGATCCGCTCATATCGCAAACACCTTCATCGAGAGGCCGAGGAGATAGACGAACAGCCCCGCGCAGCAGAGCGCGGTGATCGCCGCCAGAAGCAGCGAGCGCGGAATGTTGCGGTTGTCCGAGGCGAAGGTCGACAGGAAGACCGAGGCGAAGATCGCCGGAATGATCCCGAACCGCTCGATCAGCAGCGCGAAGGCGATCAGCGAGGCGCAGATGATCATCACCGGCCAGAGCGACAGCCCGTCACGCACGAAGCCGGCGGGCGGCATCCGCAGCGCGGTGAAGACCAGCAGCAGGCCCAGCACGATCATCCCGATCGCCAGCAGGCTCGGGAAATAGCCGGGACCCATGTTGGTCAGGCTGCCCATGTCGTAGGTATAGCTTTCCCGCAGGGCCAGCAGCCCGACGAGGATGGCGCAGAGCGCTCCGACCAGGTCGGGCAGTCTCTCGCGTAACTTGGTGGTCATGTCATAACCTCCCTGACGGACCGGACTCATGCCACTCACGCGGTGGCATCGAGGGATTCCTTGAGCAGTAGTGCTCCAAGCGCGGTTCCATGAACCGACAGATGTGCGCCCAGCTGGATCGCCTGGAGGATATCGGCGCGGGGAACACCCGCCCCCAGGGCGAACCGGATCCTGCGGCGCAGGGCATTCGGGTTGTAGCCGGTGAAACAGGCGCTCAGCGCGATCTCGATCAGGCTGCGCTCTGCCGGGCCAAGCCCGTCGAGGCTGTCCTCGCTTTCCAGAAATTCGAGGACGGCGTCAAGATAGGCCGGATCGAGCCGGGCCAACGCCTCGATGCCGCGCATATCCGCCGGCAGCACCCGCTCGACCCGCGCGCGCAGCCCCGCCGGCAGGGCGTCGCTCAGGTCGACCCCGGCCTCTTCGGCCAGGATCTCGGCGGCCTCGTAGACGCTGTCCAGCCCCTGCTCGGTGACGATGCGCAGCACGTCCAGAACGTCGGCGACACTGGCCCCGGCCTCGAAGGCCATGCCCAGGTGGGTGCGCGCGCCATTGGTGTAGAGATGCGTCGAAGAGCAGTCGAGCGCGAGATAGATCAGTTCCACCATCCGCGCCGAGAGCGGCCCGTTGCGCGCCGGATGCCCGGCATAACGCGCATAGCGGCGCAGGAAATCCGGGTTGGTCCGCAGGATCGCCTCGGTCCAGGGCCGCCAGTATCCGCGCTCGGTGATGAAATAGGCCTTGATGTCCCGCTGGGCGGGCGAAAGGTCGTCGCTCATGTCCGCGCGCTCCGCTCGGGGGTCAGGATCTGGCCGGTCAGGAACTGCGCCCGCGCCCCGGCAACATAACAGAACAGGTCGGCCAGCCGGTCCAGCCCCGCCGGATCCGCGACTTCGACCGCGTTGATGCGCAGCGCCCGGTCGGCCAGCTCGCATGCCAGCGTGCGCACCATCATCCGCGCCGCCTCGCCCGCGCCCTGTCCGGCAACGTCGTCCTCGCCACCTGGCGCGGGCAGCAGCAGCGTCAGGCTCGCCCTTGCGCCATGGGCGGCGGCAAAGCGGCGCGCGCTCGCATGGACCGCCTCGACCAGAACCTCCGCATCCGCCGCCAGCGGCGTCGCGTCGATCACCGCGGGATAGCGCCCCGCCTGCCCCGACATCAGCGCGGCGAGGCTCGGAGCGCTCTCCTGCCCGTGAATCGTCAGCTCGGTCTCGGCCTCCAGCGGCAATACCGCCTGGGCGTTCGGCGCAAAGCCGAAGCTGCCGCCATAGACCGACGATCCGCCATCGAGGCTCAGCACCTGCCCGTTCAGCGCCGCCCCGCCGCTCCCCGCCAGGAACAGCAGCGCATGGGCCAACTCCTCGGGGTGCGCCATCCGCCCCAGCGGGATCTTGGCCACCGCGCGGTCCGGGTCCAGCCGGCCGGCGGCGATCAGCCCCTCGACCATCTCGGTGCGCACGAAGCCGGGGCAGAGAACCGAAACACGAAGATCCGGCCGCGCTCGCGACAGCGCGCGCGAGGCAACGATCAGCCCGGCCTTGCTGGCGCTATAGGCGCCTCGGAACGGGATCGCCCGCAGCCCCGCCCCCGACGAGACATTGACCACCCGCGCACCCGGCACCAGCCGCTGCCCCAGAACCTCAACCAGCCGCATCGGCGCGGCGAGGTTCAGCCGCATCACCGGACCAAGCGCGGCAAAGTCCTTGTCGCACAGCCCCGTGCCGCTGCCATCCGACATGCCGGCATTGTTGACCAGCGCGTCGATCCGGCCCAGATCATCGGGCAGAGACAAGGCAAGCGGATCGGCCGTCAGGTCGGCCGTCACCGCGACATGGCCTTTCCCCAGCCCGTCGCGCACCGCCGCCAGCCGCAGCGAGTCGCGGTCGACCAGCACGCAACGCCAGCCGTCGCGGGCGAACAGCTCCGCTGCCGCCTTGCCCACGCCCGCCGCCGCTCCGGTTATCAGGACCGTCCGCATCGCTCTCCCCGCCCGCGCCGGCTCAGATGTTGGTGAAGGTCGATCCGCCGTCGACCACCAGAGCCTGTGCCGAGATGAACTCGGCGGAATCGCTCGCGAGGAAGCAGATCCCGCGCGCGATATCGGTAACGGTGCCCAGCCGGCCCAGCGGCGTGCGCGCGATGCGCGCCGCGTCACGCTCGGCGTTGCGGTTGCGCTGGGTGCCTTCCGTCGGCACGGCCGAGGGGCAAAGCGCGTTCACCCGGATGTTGCGCGCGCCCAGCTCCGCGGCCGCCGCGCGGGTGATCCCCAGGATGCCCGACTTGATGCCCGAATAGACCACCGAATTCAGCGTCGAGCGCAGCGCCGCCGTCGAGGCGACGTTGACGATCGCCCCGCCCCGCTCGGGGTCCATCGCCGCCGCGGCGGCCTGGATGCCCCAGATCACACCCTTGAAGCCGATGTTGAGCATCCGGTCCATGGTCTCGTCCATGATGTCGGGCACCGCCTGGTAGCGCACCCAGGCGGCGTTGTTCACCAGGATGTCGAACCCTTCGCCCTGCGCGCGCGCGGCCTCGACCGCCCCGAACATCCCCTCGCGGGTCGAGACGTTGGCCACCACGCCGAAGGCATTGCCGCCGCTCTCGCAGATCTCGGCCACGGCGGCCTCGACGAATTCTTCCTTCAGGTCGTTGATCCCGACGATCGCGCCGCGCGCGGCCATCTGGCGCGCGGTCTCGCGGCCGATGCCATTGCCTGCGCCCGTGATCAGGGCCACCCGGCCCAGCATGTCCTGTTGCATCCCGCTCTCCTCAAGCCGCGTCGATGAATGTCTTGCCGAGCCCGCGCAGCGCCGCCGGCGTGTCGAAGGCCGCGTCGATCTTGCGCACGGCGCGCAGCGCCCGGTGCAGCGGCACTTCCCAGGTAAAGCCCATGGCCCCATGCAGGTGGATCGCCCGCTCCAGCACGAAGCCCGCGTCTGCCGCCGCCGTGACGAAGGCCGCCCGCGCATCGCGCGCCGCGCCGAACTCGTCCGCCGCCAGCGCGCGCGCCAGCGCCGCCTTGTTCTTCTCGACCAGCAGCTTCATCCGCGCCAGGCTGTGGCGCACCGCCTGCTTGGCGCTCAGCGGCCGGCCGAACTGGGTCCGCGTCTCCAGGTAGGCCGCCGTGGTCTCCAGCGCGGCTTCCGCCAGCCCGGTGACATAGGCCCCCTGCAACAACCGCGCCTCGCGCCGCAGCGCCGCGAAGCCTTCGGTGTCCAGCACCGCGATCTCGCGCGCGCCCGCCAGCCCCAGCCAGGACTGCGGCCGCTCGGGGTCGAGCGCCGGGTCTTCGCTGACCTGAAGCGACTCGCGCTCGAACAGCACCGCCTCGCCGTCGCGCGCCACCAGCACCGCGCCGCAAACTCCCGCGAAGGGCGCCTGCGAGGCCAGCCCCAGGCCGACGTCACCCTGCCAGGCGATGGTCGCCACCAGCTCGCCCGCGATCAGCGCCGCCGCCTGCGGCGTGCCGGCAAAGGCCCGCGCCAGCAGCATCTGCTCGACAAAGGGAAAGCCCAGGTTCTCGCGCCCGGCAATCGCCGCCAGCGAGAGGGCGAATTCCAGCCCCAGCCCCAGCCCGCCATCGTCCTCGGCGGCCGAGATGCCCAGCAACCCGGCCTCGGCCAGCAGGCCGGCGGCACCGGCAATGTCATGCCCGGCGGCATCGGTGATCGCCGCCAGCGCGGCATCGGCGAAATCCTCGGGGCGGAGCGTGTCGTCTTCGGTGCTCATGTCACTTGTCCTTCGCCAGGTTCAGGATGCGCTGCGCGATGATGTCGAGTTGCACCTCCGAGACGCCCGCATAGATCGTCTCGGCACGGGCAAAGAGATAGCCGGTGGTGAAATGCGCCTTGGCGCGCCGCGCCAGCGGGCTCGATTGCGGCCCGACCTGCGCCAGCAGGTCATAGGCGAAACCGGCGAAGGCCTGGTGGCACTCGGACCAGTAGAACTTCGACAGCGACCCCCGCGCGCCGATCGGCGCCCCAGATTCCAGGTGCTCGACCGAGGCCTCGATCAGCCCCTTCAGCCCGTCGATCTGCCCGACGATCTCGCCCACGCGGCGCTGCACGTCACTGTCGTCGAGCCGCCGCGCCAGCACCGCGTCCGACTTGCAGGCGCGCAGCAGGCTGCGCAGCTCGGCCTCGAAGCGCCAGGGGCGATACATCCGGTTGGTCGCCCGCTCGATCGACAGAACGCGGATCGCCGCGCTCCAGCCCTCGTCCGGGGCGCCCAGGCGCAGGCTGTCGGCCACCTCGACGTTGTTGAAGAAGACCTCGGCAAAGCTCTCCTTGCCGTCGATCGACTTGATCGGGCGCACGGTGATACCGGGGCTGTTCATCGGCACCGCGAACATCACCAGGCCCTTGTGCTTGTCGGCCACCGTCCCGGTGCGCGCCAGCAGCAGGCAATAGGTCGCCTTCATCGCGCCCGAGGTCCAGATCTTCTGGCCGTTGATCCGCCAGGTCTCGCCCTCAAGCTCGGCCTTGGTGCGCAGCCGCGCGAGGTCCGAACCCGCGTCCGGCTCCGAGAAGCCCTGGCACCAGTAGTCTTCCAGCCGCAGGATGCGCGGCAGGAACTCGGCCTTCTGCGCCTCGGTGCCCACCGCCATGATGATCGGCCCGGCCAGTTCCTTGCCCACCGAACCGACGCTCTCGGGCATCATCAGCGCGCCGATCTCCTTGTTCACGGCAAGATGCTCGCGCAGGGTCAGGCCAAAGCCGCCGTATTCGGTCGGCCAGGTCATACCGGCCAGGCCGGCCCGGTGCATCGCGCGCTCCCAGAGGGTGCATTCCTCCAGCGTCGGCGCGCGATAGGCCAGGCTGTCGCTGCGCATGTGCTCGGGCAGGTTTGCCGCAAGCCAGCTGCGCGCATGGGCACGGTACAGCTCGCGCCCCTGCGCGGGGTCGGGAATGGTCACGTCGGTCTGATAGGTCATCGGAATCCTCGACAGGGTCAGGCCGCGGGGGCAACCGGGATCAGCAGCGCGTCGAGGGCAACAACCCCCTCGCCCTCTGCCCGGACCAGCACGGGGTTGAGGTCGATCTCGGCCACCTGGCCGGCATGGCGAACGGCGAATTCCGACAGGCGCGCCAGCGTCTGCGCCGCGGCGCTCACATCGGCGCGCGCCAGCCCGCGGGCGCCGTCCAGCACCGGGAACATCCGCAAGGACCGGATCATCGCCAGCGCCTCGGTCTCGCTGACCGGGGCGGTCTGCACCTGCACGTCCTGCAGGACCTCGGCATAGATCCCGCCGATGCCCACCATCGCCACCGGGCCAAAGACCGGATCGCGCGAGATGCCCATGATGAGCTCGGCGCCCTTGCCGGCCATCGGTGTCACCAGCACGCCGTCGATGCGCGCCCCCGGCGCCCTGGCCGCGGCATTCGCCAGGATCCGGTCATGCGCCGCACGAACCGCCTCGGCATCGCCCAGGTTCAGCACAACGCCGCCGATCTCGGTCTTGTGCGCGATATCCTCGGACACGATCTTGAGCACGACCGGGAAACCGAAGCGCCCCGCCAGCTCCGCCGCCTCGTCGGCCGAGGTGGCAACCGCCTCGGGCAGCACGGCGATGCCCGCCGCCCCCAGCGCCTGCTTGGCGTTGTATTCGTTGCGGAAGGCCGCCGGGTCCAGCGTCTCGGACGCGATCTCGGCCCGCGCGACACTGCCCGCCGAGCGCAACGCGCCAAGGCGCGCCAGCCCGTCCAGCCCGCCGACCGCGCTGTCGATGCTCGGGAAGACCGGGATGCCAAGCGCGACGATCTCGGCCACCGCATCCGCCGGACCGGCGGCGGCGATCACCAGCAGCCGCTCGGGATGCGCCGCGCGGATCTGCGCCAGCGCGTCGAGGTAGATCCCCCGCAGCCGCGAATTGTGCAGCGACAGCGACAGGAACAACAGCGTCGCGTCGGTGTTCGGCTCTTCCATCAGTGCCGAGAGCATCTTGAACAGGATGTCCGGGCGGCTCGACATCTGCGCCGAGGCATCGACCGGGTTCTCGGTCCCCGCCGTCGGCACCGTCTCGCGGATCACCGCCTTGGTCGGCTCGCTCAGCGGCGGCAGCGTGAAACCGGCGTTCGAGGCGGCATCGGCCATCATGATCCCGAACCCGCCCGAGGCCGCCACAACCGTCAGCCGCTTGCCCGCCGGCAGCCGGCCCGGCAGCAGCTGCGAGGCCGCGTGGCCCACGTCCAGCAGTTCCTCGACGCTGCGCACCCGCAGCGCGCCATGGCGGCGGAACACCGCGTCGATCACCGCATCCGACCCGGCCAGCGCGCCGGTGTGCGAGGCGGCTGCCGCCTGCCCGCTCTCGGTCGCGCCGATCTTCAGCACGATCACCGGCTTGCCATTGGCCCGCGCCAGGTCCAGTGCCGTGATCAGGCGCTCGGCGCTGCGGCAGGTCTCCATGCAGCACAGGATCACCCGCGTATGCGGATCCTGGGCCATGGCGGCGATGCCGTCGGCCACGTCCACATCCGCCTCGTTGCCCGTGGCGATGAAGCGGCTCACGCCCAGACGGCGCAGCGCCACGTTCTGCACCATGTAGCTGCCGATATTGCCCGACTGCGACACGATCCCGACCTGGCCCAGCGGCGGCATGTTCTCTTCCAGCACGATCGAGAACGACCCGATCGCCCCGTCGACCACGCTAATCGTGCCCAGGCAGTTCGGCCCCAGCAGCCGGATGCCCGCCGTGCGCGCGATCTCTACCAGCTCGTCCTGCATCGCCACGCCCTCGGGTCCCGCCTCGGCAAAGCCCGAGGACAGCACCACCACCGCCTTCACCCCGCGCGCCGCGCAGTCGCGCAGCGCCTCGGCCGTCGCGCCCGCCGGCACCGCCAGCACCGCCATGTCCGGCGCCGTCGGCAGATCGCGCACCGAGGCATAGGCCGTCAGCCCCTGGATCTCGCCTGCCCGCGGGTTCACCGGATAGATCGGCCCGGCATAGCCGTATTTGCGCAGCAGGTGCACCGGCCGGCCGCCGATCTTGTTGATGTCATCCGAAGCGCCGACGACGGCAATGCCCTCGGCCTTGAAGAAGGCATCGAGTCCGACACCCGGCTGCGCGATAGCGGTGGTCATGGATCAGCGTCCCTTGAACTGCGGAGCGCGCTTTTCAAGGAAGGCCATCCGCGCCTCGCGGGCATCCTCGGTCTTGGCCAGCGCCATGGTGAATTCCTGCTCGAAGCGGTAGGCATCCCGCTGCGGCATCACGTCGACCATATTGGCCGCCCGCTTGGCATAGATCGTCGCCAGCGGCGCCTTCGAGGCGATCTCGCGCGCCAGCTCCATCGCGGTCGGGATCAGCGCCTCTTCCGTCGTGACCTCTTCGATCACGTTGCGGCGGAACAGGTCGGCGGCGGTCAGCCGCTGCCCGGTGAAGAACATCCGCCGCATGGTCGACCGGCCCAGCACCGTGCGCAGCATCGACGCGCCACCGGCCAGCCCGACGTTGATCTCGGGCATCCCGAAGGTCGCCTTGTCGCTGGCAAAGAAGATGTCGCAGGCCATCGCCAGCGCCATCCCCGCCCCCAGCGCGGCGCCGTTGACGGCGGCAACCACCGGCTTGGCGCATTCGCGGATCGCGTTGGTGGTCTCGCGGGTGATCCGGTTGTGTTCGAGGAAATCGCCCGGAATGTCGGCCGAGGGCCGGTCCTTCAGGTCGGCCCCGGCGCAGAAGACCTTGCCGGTGGCGGTCAGCACCGCGCAGCGGATGTCATCGCGGGCCGAGATCTCGTCGAAGGTGGCAACGATCTGCCGCCGCATCTCGCGGCTGAGCGCGTTGACCGGCTGCCTGTCCATCGTCACCAGCGCGACGTAGTCCGAGACTTCGAGGTGTACGAACGTGTCTGTCATGGTTCCCCTCCAAGGCTGACCCATCGGTCAGTTTCCATGTTGGGTAGCGATCCGGGCGCCCAAAAAGCAAGCATCGGCCCCCTGCCAATCCTGCAGAACACTCCTGCACAGATTCGCTGTAATGCGTCGTAAATTATTGATATTAATTCATATTTATAATCCTCAAGGACCATCACGAAAGCCGCACCCGCGCCCCGCTGGGCTGACCGATCGGTCAGCCTCCAGCCAACTGACCGGTCAGCCCAAGGCGACAGGAACAGCCGACCAAGCCCGCCGGCGGGCTGGTTCACACGACAAGGGAAGGGAAAACCCGCGCTCTATGCGCCGTCGATGCCGTTCAGGATCAGGCTGAAATAGGCCTCGGCGATGTCCTGCGCGGTCTTGGTCCCACCGGGACGATACCAGCGCTGCATCCAGTTCAGCGAGGAGAGGATCAGCCGCCCGGCCATCCGCGTATCCTCAATCCGGAACTCGCCCGAGGCCACGCCCTCGTCGAGGATGCCTCGCAGCATGTTCTCGAAGGCATCCCGCCGCACCCGCATCTTGAGCGAGACGCGGTTCTCGTTCGAGGACCAGAACTCCTGCGAGGAGGCGATCCAAGACAGGCGGTTCTCCTCGAAATAGCGCGCGGTGATCTGCATGAAGGTCAGCAGCTTCTCGCGCGCGCTGCCGCCCTTCGCCAGCGCCTCCTCGACCTGCTCGTTCAGGCCCGAGCCGCCGGTCGAGGCTGCCTTGGTGAAGATCTCGTATTTGTCCGAGAAGTGGTGATAGAGCAGCGATTTCGAAATGCCGCAGGCATTGGCGATATCGCGCATCGACGTGCTCTCGTAACCGCGCTCGACGAAAAGCTCGGCCGCGGTCTCGATGATCCGCTCGGCGCGGCTGTTGCGGTCTTTCGGCACGTCCGGTTCCATCATTTTCCCTGCAGTCTCAGTGCTATGCGCCACGCGCCGCCGCCACAAGGCCAAAGGCCCGGCGCAGGGCGCGCCGGGCCGTTCGCCGCCCGCAGGTTACGCCGCGAGCGCACCTGCGGGAACAGTCTTCCTCAGCGGTTGCGCAGCGCGTTGCGCACCATGCTGCGGCCGATGATGACCTGCTGGATCTGCGTCGTGCCCTCGTAGATGCGGAACAGGCGCACGTCGCGATAGAAGCGTTCGACCGCGTATTCGGTCATGTATCCGGCCCCGCCGTGGATCTGCACCGCCCGGTCAGCGACACGGCCGACCATCTCCGAGGCATACATCTTGGTGCAGGCCGCCTCTTCCGAGACATTGGTCCCGGCATCCTTGCGCCGCGCGGTCTCCTCGACCATGCAGCGCGCCGCATAGGCCTCGGTCCGGCTGTCCGCCAGCATCGCCTGGATCAGCTGCTTGTCCGCCAGCGGCCCGCCGAACTGCTTGCGGTCGATGGCATAATTCAGGCTCTCGTGGATCAGCCGCTCGGCCGCGCCGACGCAGATCGCCGAGATGTGCAGCCGCCCGCGGTCGAGCACCTTCATCGCCGTCTTGAAGCCGACGCCCTCCTTGCCGCCCAGGATCGCCGAGGCCGGCACCCGGCAGTCCTCGAAGATCACGTCGCAGGTATGCGCGCCGCGCTGGCCCATCTTGTGGTCCTTCGGGCCCAGCTTCAGCCCCGGCGTGCCCGCCTCGACCAGGAAGGCCGTGACGCCCGAGGCATCGGTCGTGTTCGGATCGGTTCGCGCGAAGACGGTGAACAGCCCGGCGCGCGGCGCATTGGTGATGAACCGCTTGGTGCCGTTCAGCACGTAATGGTCGCCCTCCCGCCGCGCCGAGGTCCGCACCGACCCGGCGTCCGAGCCGACGTCCGGCTCGGTCAGCGCAAAGGAGGCGATCAGCTCGCCGTTGGCCAGGCGCGGCAGATACTTCGCCTTCTGCTCGGGCGTGCCGTCCATGATGATGCCTTGCGAGCCGATCCCGTTGTTGGTCCCGATCAGCGAGCGGAAGGCGGGCGAGGTAAAGCCCAGCTCGAAGGCGATCTGCACCTCCTCCGACATCGTCAGCCCGACGCCGCCGTATTCCTCGGGAATGCTCATCCCGAACAGCCCCATCTCGCGGATCTCGGCAACCACGTCCTCGGGAATGGCGTCGTCTTCGGCAACCTTGTCCTCCAGCGGCACCAGCCGCTCGCGCACAAAGCGCGAAACGGTGTCGCGGAACTGGTTCAGGGTCTCGGCATCAAGGCTCATGTTTGTCCTACCTTCGTGTCTTTTATCTCTTGCTCAGGCCCAGGCGCGCAGTTCGGCGCAGGGCGCTTCGGCCAGCCCCTCGGCCTGCAGCGCCTCCAGCCGCGCGACGACCGTCGCAAAACCGATGCTGCGGCCATAGCAGACCGGCCCACCCCGATGGCGCGGGAAGCCATAGCCGTGGATCTTCACCAGATCGACATCCGCACCCGAAGACGCGATGCCCTCGCCCACGATCTGCGCCGCCTCGTTGATCATCGGCAGCAGGATGGCGTCGACGATCTCCTCGGCACTGCGCGCCCGCGTCTTCGCCGGCACCTGCGCGCGGGCCGCCTCGATCGAGGCCCCCACCGCCAGCGGCAGGCCCGGCTGCGCCTTGCCGTCCTCGTAGTCGTACCAGCCCCCGCCGGTCTTGCGGCCCAGCCGCCCCGCGGCGACCAGCAGGTCGCCAACCGGCGCAAAGCTCTCCTGCCCCCGCGCCCGCGCCGCCTGGCGCTGATAGGCCGCGATATCCAGCCCCGAGAGGTCCTGCGCCTCGAACGGCCCCATGGCCATCCCGAAGCCGCGCATCGCCGCGTCCACCTCGGCGGGCGTGCTGCCGGCCAGAAGCAACCGCTCCGCCTGCACCCGCATCAGCTTGAGGATCCGGTTGCCGATGAACCCGTCGCAGATCCCCGCGCGCACCGGCATCTTGCCGGCCAGCCGCGCCAGCGCAAAGCCGGTCGCGAGAACATCGGGCGCGGTCGCGCCGGTCGGCACGATCTCCAGCAGCTTCATCACATGGGCCGGGCTGAAGAAATGCAGCCCCAGGAACCGCTCGGGATGCGGCAGCCCGGCATAGATCGCCTCGGGGTCGAGATAGGAGGTATTGGTCGCCAGCACCGTCTCGGGCCCGCAAACCTCTGCCAGCCGGGCAAAGACCGCGCGCTTGACCTCCAGGTCCTCGAAGACGCCCTCGATCACCAGGTCGCAGTCGCCCAGCACCTCATAGCTCTCGCCCACGCTGAAATCGGCGAGCCGCGCGGCCATCGCCGCCTCGCTCATGCGCCCGCGCGCCACCGTCTCGCGGTAGATCTTCTCGACATTGCCCAGCCCGCGCGCCGCGGCCTCGGCATCCCGCTCGACCATGCGCACCGGCAACCCGGCGTTCAGCATCGCCACTGCGATGCCCGCCCCCATGGTGCCGCCGCCGATCACGCCCACGCGAGTCAGCGGGCGCGGCGTGATGCCGTTCAGCTCGGCCGGACGCGGCGCCGCGCGTTCGGCATGGAACACGTGCCGCAGCGCCGCCGCCTCGTCCGAGGCGCGCAGCCGCAGGAAGGTCTCGCGCTCGAAGGCCATGGCCTCGGCAAACCCCGCGCCCGCCGCATGGCGCAGCGAGGCCAGCGCCTCGCCCGGCGCCGCCGCACCCCGCGCCGCCTTGCGCACCCGCGCCTCGGCCGCCGCCCAGAAGGCCGCATCCGGCGCCTCCACCGAACGCGCGCTCAGCGCCACCGGCAGCGGCCGCGCCAGGGCTGCCGCCAGCCAGGCCAGCGCAGCCGCAACCGCATCCTCGGCATCGACCACCGCGTCGACCAGCCCGATTTCCGCCGCCCGCGCCGCCGTCACCGGCTTGCCCGAGGTCACCAGCTCGACCGCCGCCTCGATCCCGGTCAGCCGCGGCGTGCGCACCGTGCCGCCCGCGCCCGGAATGATCCCGAGGTTCACCTCGGGAAAGCCGAGCTTCGCGCCCGCAACCGCCAGCCGCCAGCGACAGCCAAGCGCCAGTTCCATACCGCCCCCCAGCGCATTGCCGTGGATCAGCGCCAGCCAGGGCTTGCCCGCCCCCTCGACCGCCGCGATCACGTCGGGCAGGTGCGGCTCCATCGGCGGCAGGTCGAATTCCTTGACGTCCGCCCCGGCGACAAAGGTCCGCCCGGCACAGCGCAGCAGCACCGCGCGCACCGCGGGGTCGGCGTCGGCGGTGCGGACCGCCTCGATCAGGCCGGCGCGCACGTCGCGCGACAGCGCATTCACCGGCGGGTTGTCGATCACGACCTGGGCAATGCCCCCGGCCACTTCCACGGATACGCTCATGGAGGAATTCCTTTGATTTGTCAGAGGGGGGGGGGCCGCCCGCGCGGCGCCCGGCGTTACTCGGACGCCGGGGCCAGGCCGGGAAGGCCGAATTCGCGCGCCACCGCATCGGCATCCTCGCCCAGCGAGGGCGGTGCCTTGCGGTAGGTCGCCGGGGTGCGGCCCAGCTTGATCGGGCTGGCGGTGCCGCGATAGTCCTCGCCGATATCGACGATCATGCCGCTGGCCCGCGTATGCGGATCGGTGATCACCTGGTCGACCGTGCGCACCGGCGCGCAGGGCACGCCCGAGGTGATGAGCCGCTCGGCGATCTCGGCCGCCGGGAATTGTCCCAGCCGCTCTTCCAGCACCTCGCGCAGCACCGGGCGGTTCTCCTTGCGCAGCGCATTGGTGGCAAAGCGCGCATCCTGCGCCGCCCCCTCAAGCCCCAGCACCGCGCACAGCTTGCCGAACTGGCCGTTGTTGCCCACCGCCAGGAAGACCTCGCCATCGGCGCAGCGATAGGTGTCATAGGGCGTGATGTTGGGATGCGCATTGCCCGCCGGCCCCGGCACCGCAGCGCCCATGTGCACATTGGCAAGGTGCGGATGAAGCAGCGACATCCCGCAGTCATAAAGCGAGGCCTCGACGAACTGCCCCTGCCCCGAGCGCGTCCGCTCCTGCAGCGCCAGCAGCACGCCTAGCGCCGCGTTCAGCCCGGTCACGATATCGACCACCGGCACGCCCATGCGCAGCGGCTTGCCGCCCGCTTCGCCGTTGACGCTCATCAGCCCGACCAGCGCCTGGATCGCCGCGTCATAGCCCGGCCGCCCACCATAGGGCCCCTCAGCGCCGAACCCCGAGACGCGGGCATGCACCAGCCGCGGGAACCGCTCGCGCAGACCCTCGCCGCCGATGCCCCACTTCTCCAGCGTGCCGATCTTGAAGTTCTCGATGAAGACGTCCGCGCCCTGCAACAGGTGCAGCAGCGCGTCGCGCCCCTCTTCCGCCGCAAGGTCCAGCACGATGCCGTCCTTGTTGCGGTTGAGCCCCATGAAATAGCTCGACCTGTCGCCCTTGAACGGCGGCCCCCAGGCGCGGGTCTCGTCGCCCGCCGGCGGCTCGACCTTGATCACCCGCGCGCCGTGGTCGGCCAGGATCTGGCCGCAATAGGGCCCGCCCAGGACCCGGCTGGCATCGATGACGACGATGCCGTCCAGAGCCCCCTTCATCGTATGTTCTCCGTCACTCGGCCGCGACCTCGGCCAGAACGCGGGTGCCCGCGTTGAAGTTGATGATCGGGCTGGCCTCGCGGCTGACCGACTGGCGAATCCGCCCGACGATCAGCAGATGCGTGCCGATCTGCTCGCGGTGGAC
The DNA here is from genome assembly GCF_014656415.1 of Seohaeicola zhoushanensis. Lineage (GTDB taxonomy): Bacteria > Pseudomonadota > Alphaproteobacteria > Rhodobacterales > Rhodobacteraceae > Seohaeicola_A > Seohaeicola_A zhoushanensis. The sequence goes on from NZ_BNCJ01000003.1 coordinate 32,627, forward strand.
GATGTCGCATTCCATCCGCGCCAGCGCGTCGGCCAGCTGCGCCGGGCCTTCGCCTTCGCGCAGCCAGTCGCCCTCGGCGAAACGCGCCTCGCCCTGCTCGGCCAGCATGAAGCCACGCAGCACCGCACGGTGCTCCTGGCCAAGGATATTGGCGGCGAAGGCGTCCTGTTCGCGCAGCACCGGCACCATGGACGAACTCTGATGCACGAAGAACCCGACCATCGGCGGCTCGGCCGAGATCGAGGTCAGGCTCGACACGATCATCCCGCAATCGCCCTTGGGGCCCTTCGCGGTGATCGCACTGATGCCCGCCGGCAGGGCGCGCATCGCGGCCCGGAAATCCTCGGAGGACACGATACCCCGTGCCTCGCCGAAGGTCAGATGCGCACGCACCCGGCCCGCCTCGTCGACCCAGCCCGCCTTGGCGGCATAGGCCAGCATCGCGGCGAAACCGGCTTCCCACTCGGCCTCCCCGGCATGGCCGGAGAGGAACCGCAGCACGTCGGGCGACAGGCGCACGTGGCCTTCGCCCTCGGGCGCGCCGATCCGCCGCAGCGCCTTCAGGCGCTGCTCTTCAGGCTGGGGATCGACCAGCACGTCGAGCGCCCGAAAATTCGAGGGCTCCACCAGGCTGATCGTCCCCGCATCCGTGAGGTGAATGCGCATCCTCGTCTCCTCAGGCCGCCGCCTTGGTGTCCAGCGCCTTCTGGACGGCGGGGATGATCCGGTCGCCCCAGAGCTCGATCTGCTTCAGCATGGTCTTCTGGTCGAAGTCGCCGAGCTGGGTCTGCAGCGCGATGTGCTTGGGCTTGAGGATCTCGATCTCGGCCAGCAGGCGGTCGATCACCTGGTTGACCGACCCGACCGGCAGGTTGGCCGCCATCTCTTCCAGGCTCATCTCCTGGTTCAGCGGCACTTCCTGCATGAGGTAGCCGTCGTCGGTCTGCTGGCGGCGCTCCTTCAGGCTTTCGGACAGGCGGCGCGCGAAACGGGCATTGTCGAGATAGGATTCGATCTCGGCCTTGTTGTCGCTGGCAAAGCCGCAGCGCAGGAAGCCCAGCTTGGTGTCATCGAGGTTGGTGCCGGCGGCATCGGCCGATTCCTCGAGCTTGCCGCGCAGGCCCCGGATCGCGTCCAGGCCGCCATGCAGCACGGTCACGAAGAGGTTGTGCCCCTCGCGCATGGTCCGCTCGCGCACCCTCGGGTTGCCGGTGGTCACCCAGATCGGCGGCATCGGCTGCTGCACCGGACGCACCGCGATCGAGCTCGGCGGGATGTCGAGGTAATTGCCGTGGTATTCAAAGATCTTGTTCTGCATCGCCAGCGGGATGACGTCCATGTATTCCTGGAACATCGGGCCCGCATCGGCGAGCGAGGTACCGAAACGTTCGAACTCGAACTCCTGGTAGCCGGAACCGATGCCCAGCTCCAGGCGGCCGTTCGACAGACCGTCCACCAGCCCGACCTCGGCCAGGAAGCGCGGCGCGTGGTAGAGCGGCAGGATGCAGACGGCGGTGCCGAGGCGGATGCGCGTGGTGCGCCCGGCCCAATGCGCCACCGTCATCAGCGGCGAGGGCGAGAGCGAGTAGTTGTTGAAGTGGTGCTCCGCGCACCAGGCGGCATCGAAGCCGGCCTGCTCGGCCAGGACGGTCTGCTCGACCGAGTTCTCGATGACCTCGTGCGAGCTCTGGTGATACCCGCGCTGCTGCGCCAGAGTGAAAACGCCGAATTCCATGGAATCCTCCCTGAATGAACTGATCCAGGGCAATTTACATTACTGCCAAACTAGTATTTAATCGCAAAACTGATCCTCACTGACCTGCACAAAATGGAGGTAATCATGGATCGACTTCGCGCCATGGAACTATTCCAGTCCGTCGCCCAGACCGGCAGCTTCACCATAACGGCCAACAAGTTCGGCATCTCGGCCACCTCGGTCTCGCGCGCGCTCTCCGATTTCGAGCACAGCCTGAAGGTCAAGCTGCTGCGCCGCTCGACCCGACATGTCGACCTGACCGAGGCGGGCGAGGAATATGCCCGCCACCTCGACGGGATCCTCTCCAGCATCAACGAGGCGCAGAACAGCATCACCGCCATCAGCACCGCGCCGCAGGGCACCCTGCGGGTGCATTCCCGCGTTATGTTCGGCGTCGGCGTGCTCACCCCGCTGATCGCCGGCTTCACCCGCAAGTATCCCGACATCCGCATCGAGCTGATCCTCGGCGAGGCCAAGGTCGACCTGCGCCGCGAACAGTTCGACATCGACTTCCGCATCGCCCCGCCCGAAGAGGCCACGCTGCGCCGCCGGATGCTGTTCCACAGCGAACGCCTGCTGGTGGCCTCGCCCGACTACCTCGCCCGCCACCCCGCGCCGCAATCGCCCGAGCAGGTGCCGGCCCACGCCTGCCTCGCCTACCTGCTGCCCGGCGACAACTTCGTCTGGCGCTTCCGCCTAGGCGAGGCGGTGCAGGAACTCGAGATCCAGCCGCGCCAGATCACCAACAACGGCATCGTGCTGCTCGAACTCGCCCGCCTCGGCGAAGGCATCGCCCTGCTCGACGACTATACGGTGGCCGAGGACATTGCCGCCGGCCGGCTGGTCCACCTGCTGCCCGACTACCGCGTCACCAACACCAGCTTCGAGGAGGGCATCTTCGCCACCATCCTCGACACGCCGATGGTGCCCGCCAAGATCCGCCTGTTCCTCGATTTCGTGGCCGAGCATGTCGCCGGCGGCAACCGCCGCTTCGACAACTTCTACGCCCGCCAGCTCTGAGCGGTCAGGCCGCGATCCGTGCCCGAGGCACCGGCGCGCCGGTGAAGCCGCTGCCGCGCACCCGCAACACCGCCCCGTCCAGCGGCCCCTCGGCCCGCAACCGCCCGCTGTCGCTGATCGAGGTCACGAAGATCTCGTCCATCTCCGACCCGCCAAAGCAGACCCCGGCGGGATGCGCCACCGGCAGCGCGATGCGGTGGCTCACCCGCCCGCTGGTGTCGTATCGCACCACGGCCCCGGCATGGACCAGCGCGGTCCAGAGCCCGCCCTCGGCATCGAAACAGCAGCCGTCGGGCGCCGAATCCAGCGCCGCCGTCTCGGCAAAGACCTGCGGGCCCGAGAGTTCGAACCCCGGCCCCACGGCATGGCTCCAGATCACCCGCGCGGCGCTGTCGCAGACGTGGAAACGCCCGTTCACCGGGCTGACGCAGGGGCCATTGGTGACACCTATCCCGGTGCCGATCCGCTCGAACCCGCCCTCGGGGGCCAACCGGTAAAGCCCGCCAAGGGGCGCCTCACCCGGCTCGCGGAAGACATGCATGGTGCCGACGACGAAACTGCCGTCCGGCATCGCTGCCCCGTCGTTCAGCCGCAGGTTGGGGTGGCTGTCCCCGATCCGGCCCAGTTCGACCATCCCCTGCCCCGCGACCGAGACCGCGACCACCGCCTCCTTCAGCGCGACGACCACCCGTCCATCCTCGGTCAGCGCGAAGCAGCCGCTCGGGGCCGGCACGTCGAAGCTGGTCAAGACAGCTCCTGTCACGCCATCCAGGCTCATGATCCGTCCGGCCCGGCAGTCCATGACCCAGAGCCGCCCGCCCGCCGCGTCCCAGCGCGGCGACTCGCCAAGCTGCGCCCGGCATTCTCCGAAACGTTCGATCTCCATGCGTCCCCACCTCCGGAATGTCCCGGAGCGAGACTAGAAGCGGCTACCCCGCAGTGCCATCGCGGCTTGCCGCCATTTCATGCAGGAGTGATCCGCGCAAAGCGCAGGGGCCGGTAGGCGGCGGTCAGAAATACCCGACCGCCGATCCCTTGGCCGCGGCCACCTTCAGAACGCCGAAGACATATTCCGCGACCGATCGGAAACAGATGATGCGGAAGCTCTCCTCATCCTCCAGCCAATAGGCCGCCGCCACTTGGGCGATGCGCGACCGTCGCAGGTCGCCGACGCCGAAGGCCTCGGGCGACAGGTCGACGGGCGACAGCTTGGCCAGCACCTCGCGCGCCTTCGGCCCCGACAGCCGCAGCACGGCGCGGGCATCCGAGACGTTCACCGCCAGCGCATGGGCCTTTCCCAGCGCCTTGGTCATCGCCGCGACCCGCGCGCCGACCTCGTCATAGGGGCAGAGCACCAGCAACTCGTCCGGCGACATCCACAGCAACGCTCCCTTGTCCGAGACGACGGCCTTGCGCTCCCCCGGAACAGCGCAGCCGGACCCGGCCAGCGCCGCCTTCTTCACCGCCGCCGCCGACAGGTCGCCGCGCAACGTGATCATGCCGCTCAGGCCGCAATCCTCGACCACGGCCAGCCCCTCGAAACGGGCGCCGCCCAATGCGCTGACAGCCTCAGACATTCTGCTTCTCCCCGTCCTTGTCGTAGACCACCGGATCGACGATCTTCGCGCTGTAGGTCTTGCCATCGGTACCCGGGAACTCGATCACCTCGCCCATCCGGTCGGGGCCGCGATGCACCAGCCCCATGGCGATGCCGCGCCCCAGCGTCGGCGAGTAATAGGTCGAGGTCACGCGCCCCTGCGTGTTCCGCTGGCCGTTGGCATTGCTGCCCTCGGCCACCGCATAGGCCCCATCCGGCAGCACCGAGCCGTCGGTGGTCTCCAGCCCGACCAGCTTCCAGCGGTCCGGGCTTGCCATGAACGACCGCTCCTGCGCCCGCTTGCCCAGATAGTCGTCCTTCTTCTTCGAGATCGCCCAGCCCAGCCCCAGGTCCTGCGGGATCACCGTGCCGTCGGTCTCGTCGCCGATCATGATGAACCCCTTCTCGGCCCGCAGCACGTGCAGCGCCTCGGTGCCATAGGGCATGATCCCGAACTCGCGGCCCGCCTCCATCAGGGTCTCCCAGAAGGCCAGCCCCTGCGAGGCCGGCACCGCGATTTCAAAGCTCAGCTCGCCCGAGAAGGAGATCCGGAACACCCGCGCCTGGAAGTTGCCGATTGCGCCGTCCTTCCAGTCCATGAAGGGCAGCGCCTCCTTCGAGAGGTCCATGCCGCCGAGCTTCTCCAGCACCTGGCGCGCCTTGGGGCCGACCACGGCGATCTGCGCGAACTGCTCGGTGAGGTTGGCGGTATAGACCTTCCAGTCCCACCACTCGGTCTGCAGCCACTCTTCCATATGCGCGTGGATGCGATCTGCGCCGCCGGTTGTCGTGTGGCAGAGGAAGGTCTCCTCATCGATCCGCGCCACCACGCCGTCGTCGATCAGGAAGCCGTTCTCGTTGCACATCAGCCCGTAGCGGCACTTGCCCGGCTTCAGCGTGCTCATCATGTTGGTGTAGAGCATGTCGAGGAACCTGCCCGCGTCCGGCCCCTTGACCAGCAGCTTGCCAAGCGTGGATACATCAAGCAAACCAACGCCTTGCCGGACGTTCTTCACCTCGCGGTTCACCGCCTGATGCACATCCTCGCCGCCCTGTACATAGGCAAACGGGCGCCGCCACTGGCCCACCGGCTCCCAGTCCGCGCCATGGGCGGCGTGCCAGTCATACATCGGCGTCCTGCGCAGTGGCTGGAACACCTCGCCCCGCGCCTCGCCACCAATCGCGCCCATCGAGATCGGCGTGTAGGGCGGCCGGAAGGTCGTCGTCCCCACCGCCGGGATCGCTGCACCCAGCGTATCAGCAAGCACCGCCAGACCGTTGATATTGCTCAACTTACCCTGATCCGTCGCCATCCCCAGCGTGGTATAGCGCTTGGTGTGCTCGACGCTCTCATAGCCCTCGCGCGCCGCCAGCTGCACGTCCGAGACCTTGACGTCGTTCTGGTAGTCGAGCCAGGCCTTCGCCCGCAGCCCCACCCGCGCCCGCGCCGGCATCATCCAGACCGGCTCGATCGCGCTCTCGGGCGCAGGGTCAGCCTTGACCGCGCTCGCCCGCTTCAGCTTGAACCCGGCCGCCTGCGCCGCCTTGCGCCCCGCCGCGAAGGCATCCGCCGCAATCGCCTCCAGCGTCATCGCGCCATTCGCCGCGCCGGTGGCCACCGCCATCGGCTTGCCATCGGCACCGGTCGGCGCGCGACTCTCGTCGGGGCGGAACATCGCCGCCGTGTCGTCCCAGGTCAGCTTGCCGCCGCAATGGCTCCAGAGGTGCACCGCCGGCGACCAGCCGCCCGACATGGCCACCGCATCGCAGGCGACCTCCTCCAGCGCGCCCCCGGCGCCCTGATGCGCGCAGATCTGCACCGCCTTCACCCGCTTGCCGCCGGTGACCTTGCCAACCGCCCGGCCACAATCGATCCGGATCCCCAGCCGCCGCGCCTCCTCCATCAGCGCGCCGCCCCCGGTCTCACGCGCGTCGAGGATGCGCAGCACCTCCACCCCGGCCTTCTTCAGCGTGATCGCCGTGCGATAGGCGTCGTCGTTGTTGGTGGCGACAATCACCCGCTCGCCCGCCGCGACGCCCCAGTTCACGAGGTAGTCGCGCATCGCCGAGGCCAGCATCACCCCCGGCACGTCATTGCCGGCAAAGGCCAGCGGCCGCTCGATCGCGCCGGTCGCCACAATCACCTGCTTCGCCCGGATCCGCCACAGCCGGTGGCGCGGCCCCTCGGCGCCCGGCACGTGGTCGCTGACCCGCTCGTAGCCCAGCACATAGCCGTGGTCGTAAAGCCCCGAGACCATGCAGCGCGCGCGCAGGGTCACGTTTGCCATGCCCTCCAGTTCCTTGACCAGCCGCTCGACGAAGCCATCCGTCGGCCAGTCGTCGATCCGCCCGCCATCGACCGGCGCCCGCCCACCCCAATGGGCGTTCTGCTCCAGCACCAGCACCCTGGCACCCGACTGCGCCGCCGCCTTCGCCGCGATCAGCCCCGCCACGCCGCCCCCGGCCACCACCACGTCGGTATGCACGTGGAAATGCTCGTAGGTATCGGCGTCCCGCTCCTTCGGCGGCTGGCCAAGGCCCGCCGACTGCCGGATGAACGGCTCGTAGACATGCTTCCAGAAGCTGCGCGGATACATGAACATCTTGTAGTAGAAGCCCGCCGGCAGGAACCGCGCGAGATAGCTGTTCACCTGCCCGACATCGAACTCCAGCGTCGGCCAGTGGTTCTGCGACCGCGCCGCCAGCCCGCCGAAAAGCTCGGTCGTGGTGGCCCGCTGGTTCGGCTCGAACCGCGCACCTTCGCCGAGGTTGACCAGCGCGTTCGGCTCTTCCGCCCCGCTCGCCACCACGCCGCGCGGGCGGTGATACTTGAACGACCGGCCCACCAGCATCTGGTCGTTGGCCAACAGCGCCGAGGCGAGCGTGTCGCCCTCGAAGCCCATCATCGGCTTGCCGTCAAAGGTGAAATCCAGCTTGGACGTCCGGTCGATCAGACGGCCATACGTGGCCAGGCGCGCGCTCATATCTCGGCCCCCTTGTTGTTCGCTTCCATGTCGCTCACCCGAGATCCCGCCAGCGCCAGCCGGGCACGGCGGCGCTGATCGTCTTGAGAATGTCCTTGGGCGGCACGCTCACCTGTGCCGGATAGGTGCCGTAGACCTCCAGCGTCGCCGTGTTGCGCGCCGCGTGGAACCACTTGCCGCAGCCGTAGCTGTGGCGCCAGCGCTCGAAATGCACCCCCTTGGGGTTTTCGCGCGCAAAGAGATAGCCCTCGAAGCTCTCGTCGTCCGCGCCGGGGCCGAAGCGCTTGAGATGCGCCTCGCCTCCCGCGCTCAACTCGGTCTCGTCGGCCTTCACGCCGCAATAGGGACATTCCAGGATCAGCATGACGTCATCCTTTCGCAGGCAGGGTTGCGACGTGTGATAGCGAGAGTTCGGTCAGCGCCGCGCGGGTGGCCTCATCCTCGAAGCCGCCGGCGTCGAGTTCCACCATCCCGCCCATCGGCCGGCCGGTGAAGGACAGCGGCGCGGCGCCAAGCGCCAGCGCCTCGGCCTCGCGCGTCTTGCCGGGGCGGTAGAAGGCCATGTCGCGCGCGACGCCGCAGACCATGTTGCCGTGAAGCAGGAAGCACAGCCCGCCGAACATGCGCTTTTCCGAAAGGCCGGGCTGAAAGCCCAGGTCGGCGCGCATCCGCTCGGCCATGGCGGCATCAAAGGGCATGGGGCAAATCCTCCATGCACAAACGAAAAGGGATGGGCACGAGGTAATCGCCCATCCCGAACTCGTGAAGATACTGTATTGTTCCGGCGTCAGTTGCCGGTGACTGTTCCCTCCACGGCCTTGCCGCCGGGGAGTTCGATACGAATGTCCGGTTGATCTGTTCCCGGCAGCTTGCCGCCGAAGATGATCCAGCCCAGCACCAGCAGGGCGACGACCACGCCGCCGAGGATGAAGGCCAGGGCGCCGTTGCCGCCCGATAGGGTGCTATGAGTTTGATCCGACATTTCCTGCTCCGTTTATCGGTATTCGACAGGCAAACGCCTGCACGGGCAGAAGAGTTCCCGAAATCGTGAGAAATTCTGATTTCTTTTCCGCCCCCGACAGGGGTGCCGGAAAGCGGAACGGCAAGCGGCCGCCCGGCATGGGGCGGCCGCGATCCTGCAGCAGGATGGTGCGCAGGATTGCCTGCGTCAGTTACCCGAAGGTGCGGCCGGAACGGCAGGCACAGTGGTCGACTCGGTGGTGTCAGCCGGAGCGGTTGCTTCCGGAGCCGGAGCGGTCGTGTTGCTGCCGGTGCCGGCGTCAGGCGTGATGGTCGCCGGGGCTGCCGGGGCCTCGATGGTGACGCTGTTGTTCTCGGTTGCAGGCACCGTGGTGACGGCGTCATCGCCTGCGCCCATGCTGAACAGCCAGATGAGCACGAGAAGGGCGACGACGATGCCGCCGATGATGAATGCGCCTGCGCCGGTGCCCTCGTTGGTGACAACCCGGTCACGTTCGACATAGGTGCTGTGGACATCCTGGTTTGCCATGATCTTGTCTCCAATCCGTTTGCGATTGCAGACATAACCAAGGTGCCCCCGGTGGGGTTCCGGCAGGGTTCCACCATGCGCAGAACTCCGCCACCCGCCCCGGAATTCCACGAGAATTCCGGTCCAATTTCCTGCGAGGAAATTGGCTCGCCCGCGCCCCGGCGGACACGCAGGCCGGATTTCTCGCAGAAATCCGGACAAATTTCCTCGAAGGAAATTTGCATCAGTGCGCCACCCCCGCCGCAACGCTCTCGTCGATGAAGCGGCCCTCGCGGAAGCGGCTGAGCGAGAACTCGGCCGCCAGCGGCGAGGCCCCGGTCGCCATCAGCTCGGCCATCGCCCAGCCCGAGCCGGGGATCGCCTTGAACCCGCCGGTGCCCCAGCCGCAGTTGACGAAGCAGCCCTCCAGCGGGGTCTTGGACAGGATGGGCGAACGGTCGCCGGTCATGTCGACGATGCCGCCCCATTGGCGCAGCATCTTCAGCCGCGAGATCATCGGGAAGGTCTCGATCAGCGCGCGCACGGTCTCCTCGATGTGGTGGAAGCTGCCGCGCTGGGTATAGTTGTTGAACCCGTCGGTGCCGCCGCCGATCACCATCTCGCCCTTGTCGGACTGGCTCATGTAGCCGTGCACCGTGTTGGCCATCACCACCACGTCCATGCAGGGCTTGATCGGCTCGCTCACCAGCGCCTGCAGCGCCAGCGATTCAATCGGCAGCCGGAACCCCGCCATCTGCGCCAGCACGCTGGAGTGCCCGGCGACCACGATGCCCAGCTTGGCGCAGTCGATCGCGCCCTTGGTGGTCTCGACGCCCCGCACCTGGCCGTTCTCGGTCCGCACCCCGGTAACTTCGCACTGCTGGATGATGTCCATGCCCATCGCAGAACAGGCCCGCGCATAGCCCCAGGCCACCGCGTCATGCCGCGCGGTCCCGCCCCTCGGCTGCCAGAGCGCCCCCAGCACCGGATAGCGCGGCCCCTCCAGGTGGATGATCGGCACCAGCTCCTTGACCCGTGCCGGCGAGATGAACTCGGTCGCCACGCCCTGCAGCAGGTTGGCGTGCGCCGTGCGCTTGTAGCCGCGCACCTCGTGCTGCGTCTGCGCCAGCATCATCACGCCGCGCGGGCTGAACATCACGTTGTAGTTCAGGTCCTGGCTCATCGTCTCGTACAGGCTGCGCGCCTTCTCGTAGATCGCCGCCGAGGCATCCTGGAGATAGTTCGACCGGATGATCGTGGTGTTGCGCCCGGTATTGCCGCCGCCCAGCCAGCCCTTCTCGATCACCGCAACATTGGTGATCCCGAAGTTCTTGCCCAGGTAATAGGCCGTCGCCAGCCCGTGCCCCCCGGCCCCGACGATCACCACGTCGTACCGCCGCTTCGGCGCGGGACTGCGCCAGGCGCGCTCCCAGCCGGTGTGATGCCTCAACGCCTCGCGCGCCACAGCGAACACGGAATATCGCTTCATCGGTCGGGCCCCCACGCATGGATTCGCATCAGTTTACCTTCTCCCCTGCTTCTGCGCGACAGGGCCAAAAAGAGGATACCCCGCGCGGCATTTCCCACGACATTTGCGACATGGCGCGCTTTTGCCGCGGCGCCTCGCAGCCTCGTGAAACATTCGCCCTTTTGTCAGGCCCCCCGCGCGGTTATCTGGACCAAACCGCCGGAGCCGCCATGACCTTCTGGATACTCGCCCTGCTGATCGCCCTCGCCGCCGCCGGCCTGCCCGCGCTTGCCCTGCTGCGCGCCCGCACCGCCGCCGCCGATGCGCCGGCCGCCTTCGACCTCGCCGTCTACCGCGGCCAGCTGGCCGAGGTCGACCGCGACCTCGCCCGCGGCGTGATCGGCCCCGAGGACGCCGAGCGCGTGCGCGCCGAGATCGGCCGCCGCGTGCTCGCCGCCGATGCCGAGCGCCAGGCCGCAGCCCCAGTCGCCGCCACCGCGACGACCCCGCTGCTCGCCGGCGCGCTGGTGCTCGCCCTCGCGGCGGGCAGCCTCGCGCTCTACAACCGCCTCGGCGCGCCCGGCTATCCCGACCTCTCGCTCAAGGCCCGCATCGCCGCCGCCGACACGCTGCGCCAGAGCCGCCCCGGCCAGGCCGAGGCCGAGGCCCAGGCCCCCGCCGCGCCGCCGCTGGCCAATCCCGGTCCCGACTACCTCGCCCTGGTGCAGAAGCTGCGCGACACCGTCGCCGCCCGCCCCGACGATCTCGAGGGCCACAGCCTGCTGGCCCGCCACGAGGTCGCCACCGGCAACATGACCGCCGCCTATGCCGCGCAGAAGCGGGTGATCGAGCTCAAGGGCGACAATGCCACCGCGCAGGATTACACGACGCTGGCCGACATGCTGATCCTCGCCGCCGGCGGCTATGTCTCGCCCGAGGCCGAACGGGCGCTCGACGCCGCGCTGGCGCGCGAACCCGCCAATGGCATCGCCCGCTACTATACCGGCCTGATGATGGCCCAGACCGGGCGGCCCGACATCGCCTTCCGGATCTGGAACCAGCTGCTGAGCCAGAGCCGGCCGGACGCGCCCTGGGTCGCCCCGATCCGCGGCCAGATCGAGGAGGCCGCCGCCCGCGCTGGGGTCGATTACGAACTGCCGCCGCTTCCGGGCGACAGGGGCCCCACCGCCGCCGACGTGCAGGCCGCCGCCGGCATGAATGCCGGCGACCGGCAGGAGATGATCCGCGGCATGGTCGAGGGCCTCGCCGCCCGGCTGGCCGAGGAAGGCGGGCCGCCGGCCGAATGGGCCAAGCTCATCAACGCGCTCGGCGTGCTGGGCGAGACCGACCGCGCCCGCGCCATCGCCGCCGAGGCCCGCACCGCCTTCAACGGCGATGCCGCCGCGCTGGAACAGATCGAGGCCGCCGCCCGCGCCGCCGGGGTGGCGGAATGATCCACGACGCCTTCGCCGATTTCGCCGCCGCCTGCCCGCGCAACCGCGCGCTGATGGGGCTGGATTTCGGCGAGAAGACCATCGGCGTCGCGGTCTCCGACCTCGCCGGCATGGTCGCCAGCCCGCTGGAAACAGTGCGGCGCAAGAAGTTCACCCTCGATGCCGCCCGCCTCGCCGAGCTGGTGCAGGGCCGCGCCATCGGCGCCATCGTGCTCGGCCTGCCGCTGAACATGGACGGCTCCGAAGGCCCGCGCTGCCAGAAGACCCGCGCCTTCGCCCGCAACCTCTCGGGCGTGCTCGACCTGCCCATCGGCTTCTGGGACGAACGGCTCAGCACCGTCGCGGCAGAACGCGCCCTTCTCGAGGCCGACACCTCGCGAAAGCGCCGCGCCGAGGTCATCGACCACGTCGCCGCCGGCTATATCCTGCAGGGCGCCCTGGACCGCCTCCGCCACCTGCGCGGCTGACCCCCGACACGCATTTCAAGACAGAGCCGTTCCCCTCTCCCCTCGGGGGAGAGGGCCAGGGTGAGGGGTTCCGCCCCCTCCACCCAAACCACCATTCCCGCAAAAGCCCTCCCCTCTCCCCTCGGGGGAGAGCGCCAGGGTGAGGGGACGCCACCCCCTCCACCCAAACCACAATTCCGCCAAAAGCCCTCCCCTCTCCCCTCGGGGGAGAGGG
>NZ_BNCJ01000003.1:45097-172047 GCF_014656415.1 Seohaeicola zhoushanensis
CTCCCCTCGGGGGAGAGGGTCAGGGTGAGGGGGCGCACCCCCTCCACCCAAACCACAATTCCGCCAAAAGCCCTCCCCTCTCCCCTCGGGGGAGAGGGCCAGGGTGAGGGGTTCCGCCCCCTCCACCCAAGCCACCATTCCGGCAAAAACCCTCCCCTCTCCCCTCGGGGGAGAGGGTCAGGGTGAGGGGGCGCACCCCCTCCACCCAAACCACAATTCCGCCAAAAGCCCTCCCCTCTCCCCTCGGGGGAGAGGGCCAGGGTGAGGGGTTCCACCCCCTCCACCCAAACCTGCATTCCGGCAAAAGTCCTCCCCTCTCCCCTCGGGGGAGAGGGTCAGGGTGAGGGGGAACCGCTTCCCACACCCCCCCGGCATCCAGTTGCAGCGCGCCCCCTACTCCGGCACGCTCTCGCCGCTGCCGCCCAACTCGGCCGGGAAATCCCTGAGCTTCGGCAACCCGTCCTTCATAGGCAGCACGGTCTCGGCGTAATTGACATGCACCCCCGGCGCGAAGGCGATGGTCGGAATCGTCGCGGCATAGACATCCATCAGCCCCCAATGCGGATGATAGGTCATCACGTGCCCGCCGCACCTGGTGCAGAACTGGCGGTCGCTGCGCTCGGTCTTCTTGTAGTGACCGAGGCTGTCCTGCCCCTTGGTCACCTTCACATTCTCGTTCTTGAACAGGGTAAAGGCGTTCACCGGCCCGGCCGACCACGACCGGCAGGATTCGCAATGACAATAGCCCATGGCCTCGGGTTGACCGGTGACTTCAACTTCAACTGCTCCGCAGAAACAGCTGCCTTTGGTCTTGTCGGACATGTTCCACCCTCCATCGCGCGGCGGCCGGGCAATGCGCCAGGCCCTCACGGCGCGCCGGAATGCTAGCATCTCTCATGCCATTCACAGAATGTTTTCCGGGATTTGACCGCGCGACGCCGCCGCCCGACCCAGGCGCGTCGCTTCCGGACAGGTTGACTCGCAGGCCCGCGCCTATATCTGTCGCAGGATCCTTCAGGGCCCGACGTGATGACCGACGACATCTGGAAACGCGACGAGATCGAATCGCCCTGCGTGCGGGTCTGCATCGTGCATCCGGTCGAAAAGCTCTGCGTCGGCTGCCTCCGCACCACCGACGAGATCGCCCGCTGGTCGCGGATGAGCCCCGAAGACCGCCGCGCGGTCATGGCCGAGCTGCCCGCCCGCGCCCCCCGCCTCGCCCGCCGCCGCGGCGGCCGCGCCGGACGCGTGGACCCCGCCTAGGGTGGGTAAGACCCCCCAGACCGCGCCCGCAAAAAGCGTCCCGGATTCACTCCCCGGAAAATACAAGCGAATCCAATAGCTTGAAAAGCGTCCTAGCTGGGACGCCTGAAAATCACCCCCAGAAGGCCTTCCGAAGCATGTTCAGGGCCACCAGGGTCAGGAAGACCGCGAAGACCCGTTTCAGCGGCTTCGGGTCCATCGCATGGGCCAGCTTCACCCCCCAGGGCGTGGTGATCAGCGTCATCGCGATCACCACCAGGAAAGCCGCTCCGTTCACCGCCCCGACCGTCAGCGGCGGCCGCATCGCCGGGTCGATGTCCAGCATCAGGAAGCCGATCACCGAGGGCACCGCGATCACCACCCCAAAGCCCGCCGCCGTCGCCACCGCCCGGTGGATCGGCGTGTTGAACAGGCTCATCAGCGGCACCCCGAAACTGCCGCCGCCGATCCCCATCAGCACCGACAGGAAGCCGACCAGCGGCGAGAGCAGCACCCGCAGCGGTCCCTTCGGCATCGCCTGCCCCAGCCGCCACTCCGACCGTCCGAGCCCCAGATAGGCGCCGATCACCAGCGCCAGCACCCCGAAGATCCCCTGCAGCGTGGCCGACCGCAGCGAGCTGGCCACCAGCACGCCCGCCACCGCCCCGATGGCGATCCCCGGTGCCCAGCCGCGCAGGATCTCCCAGTCGACCGCACCCTTCTTGTTGTGGCTCGCCACCGAGCGCAGCGAGGTCACGATGATCGTCGCCAGCGAGGTGGCGAGACACATCTGCATCAGCTGCGGCCCGTCATAGCCCAGCGTCTGGAAGGCGTAGAAGAAGGCCGGCACCAGCACGATCCCGCCGCCGACGCCCAGCAGCCCCGCGAGCACCCCCGCCCCCGCGCCGATCACCATCAGCAGAACCAGCATTTCTCCGAGGAGTATCGTATCGGGCATCCTGCTCTCCGCCTTGCCTGCAATCGGCCGGAATAGAGCGAAAAAGCCACAGGACGGCAAGCGCGGTTTGAACATGTCCGCGAAATGCGCCATAGGAGGGCAGCGCCCCGCATTACGGGGGCGTCCCCAAGTGCGCGCCCTGCCCTGCAACGGCCCGTGCTCCCGGCCACATCGGAAGGACTACCAAATGCTGCGCACCGGACTGGTGCTGGGCCTGCTCGCGCTGGTCGGCCCCTTTGCCATCGACATGTATCTGCCCGCGATGCCCGGCATAGCCGCGGCATTCGGCACGCCCGAGACCGCCGTCCAGGCGACCCTGACCGGCTACTTCATCGCCTTCGGGGTGGCGCAGCTTGTTTACGGGCCGCTGGCCGACCGCTACGGGCGTCGCCTGCCAGTCTTCCTTGGCCTTGCCGTCTTTGTCGCGGGTTCGATCGGGGCCGCCACGGCGGGCTCGATCGGCGCGCTGGTGACCTGGAGAGCGGTGCAGGGCCTTGGCGGCGCCGCGCTGATGGTGGTGCCGCGCGCCATCGTCCGGGACATGTATACCGGCCCGCAGGCAACCCGGCTGATGGCGATGATCATGCTGGTGATCTCGGTCTCGCCGATGCTGGCGCCGCTGGCCGGCAGCGCGGTGATCGCGGTCGCCGACTGGCGGACGATCTTCGCCGTGCTCGCCGTCGCCGGCCTCCTCTCGCTGCTGGTCACCGCGCTGGTCCAGCCCGAGACCCTGCCGCCCGAGCGCCGCCTGCCGATCAACGCCGCCGCGCTGATCCGGGGCGGGCGCGACCTGCTGCGCGATCCCGGTTTCATGGGGCTGACCCTGATCGGGGGATTCGGCATGGCGAGCTTCTTCGTCTTCATCGCCTTCGCCCCCTTCGTCTATGTCCGCGAGTTCGGCCTCACCCCGACCGGGTTTTCCGTCGCCTTCGCGGTCAATGCCATCGGCTTCTTCTCGGCCTCGCAATGCGCAGGCTACCTCGGCGAGCGGATGGGGATGCGACAGCTGGTGCGCCGCGGCACCGCCGGCTTCGCACTGTTCACCATCCTGCTCTTCGCGCTGGCGCTGGCCGGGCTGACCTCGCTGCCGCTGGTGGTGGCCGGGCTGTTTTGCGCCAATGCCTGCCTTGGTGTGGTGATCCCGACCGCCATGGTGCTGGCGCTCGACGATCATGGCGAGAATGCCGGGCTTGCCTCGTCGCTGGGCGGCACGCTGCAGATGGTGGCGGGCGGCGTCATGATTGCTGCCGCCGGTCCCTTCTTCGACGGCACCGCGCTGCCGATGCTCGGGGCGATTGCCGTCTGCGGGCTGGCAGCGATGGGGCTTACCGCCACCATGCTGCCGCGCGAGCAGGTCGCCTGAGGGTCAGGTGACGGGCGCGCCCGTCACCGCCTCCAGCGCCTCTTCGAGCAGGGCCAACCCCGCACCCGGACGCGAAGCGCCCTCGGAGAGGATGCGCCGCCAGCTGCGCGCACCGGGTCGTCCGGTGAACAGGCCCAGCATGTGCCGCGTGACCTGGTGCAGCTTGCCCCCGGTCGCGAGATGCGCCGCGATATAGGGCATCATCGCCCGCGCCGCTGCCTCGGCTGAGACCGCTTGCCCCGCGCCGAAGATCACCGGATCGGCCGCACCCAGCACGGAAGCCGGGTCGTGGTAGGCCGCCCGCCCGATCATTACCCCGTCCATCCCGGCGTCGAGCAAAGCCTGCGCCTGTTCCAGCGTGGTGATGCCGCCGTTGATCGAGAGATGCAACTCCGGGAAGCGTTCCTTCATCCGCAACACCAACGGATAGTCCAGCGGCGGGATATCGCGGTTTTCCTTGGGGCTGAGGCCCTGTAACCAGGCCTTGCGGGCATGAATGGTGAACTTCTCGCAGCCCACGTCGCGCAGGCGGGAAAGGAAATCGGGGAGCACCGCTTCGGGGTCTTGGTCATCGACGCCGATGCGGCACTTGACCGTCACCTCGACCCTGACGGCGGCGCGCATCGCCGCGACGCAATCGGCCACCAGCGCCGGGCGCTCCATCAGCACCGCGCCGAAACAGCCGGCCTGCACCCGGTCCGAGGGGCAGCCGACATTGAGGTTGATCTCGTCGTAGCCCGCCTCGGCGCCGAGGGCCGCCGCCTCGGCCAGTTCAACTGGGTCCGAGCCGCCAAGTTGGAGCGCCACCGGGTGTTCCTCGGGCCCGTAGTCGAGCAGATGCAGCGCCCCGCCCCGCACCAGCGCCGCCGAGGTCACCATCTCGGTATAGAGTAGCGCGCGCCGGCTCAGCTGCCGGTGCAGGAACCGGCAGTGGCGGTCGGTCCAATCCATCATGGGTGCAACGGAAAGTCTATCTGCTTGATATTTCGTCATTTACGCAATTCTGCCAGCTTGCTGCGTGACGGCACGCATGTATTCTTTACCCCCATACGCCCCTTCCCGCCGGTTTTCGACCTCGCAATGCAAATATTGGGCCTCTCCGATCCCGAAAGGGTATGGGCAGGTCAAGGGCGCCGGCTTGCCCTGGGCCAGACGATGCCTTCAGAGGTTCTCCAGGGCCTTTCGCGCGTTTTCGGCCCGTTCCTTCAGGACGGGGAAATCCTCGCCTGCCTGCTCGCGCCAGTATCTTTCGACCAGAGCGACATATCGGAGCCCGGCCTCGTACATCGCGCGCAGGTAGGAGGCGTCCGGGAAGCCGCAGGGCTGGCCATAGGTGCTGGAGATATCGATGCTGCCGCCAGCGCGCTTGAACTCATAGCCGTTTTCGGCGCTCCAGGGTTCGAAGAAGGCGGTGCCGGTCTCGACCAGGTTCACCACCACGTCGAAGCACAACTGCGGCACCATCCAGAACAGCGTGTCGGCAAAGCGCATCGAGGTCTCACCGCTGCTTACCGTCAGGCTGCCGAGCTGCGACTGGATGTCGGAGAGCGCCTCGGGATCCTTGCCTATGAAGGCCGCCACCTGCGCCTCGGGCAGCAGGTCGTCCGGCGCGATCCAGAAGCTCAACTCGACCGTTGTGGATTTTGACGTCATGCCTTGTTCGCCCCGGCGCTCACTTCAAAACACTCTTCATTGCTCGCATGTCGTCGGCATTCACCGACACGTGATTATCGCCAGCCTGCGGAAAGAACTGGGTTATCTTGACACTGTTGCCAGTACCCCGGTTGAACCCGACGCGGCTTTGCTCGTTTCCGGACTGCGCGTTGTTGTACTTGGTAAAGGTCCCCGTGACGACAAAATTCGGCCCACGGTACTCTCCAGTGCTAGGATCATTGAGATCAGCGTGCGAGGTTGGCGGATTACCCTTGCCCTGGTTGGGCACATAGTTGCCGCCTGAACGCTTTGTCCCGGTGCAGCCTGTCAGGGTCGCGGTCACGTGGCCCTTCAGCTTTGCTTCGTCCATCTTCGACCCCTTGAAGGTGCGCGGATAGAGAGTCGTCGGCGCGTTCGGGTCAGTGGCGTTACCGGCGAGGTCGTTGTACATCCGGGTGTGGCGCGTGGCGACGTGTCCCAGGTCGAGCTGAGTGTTCGCGTTGAGACTCACATTGCTCTGCGTGACGGTCTCATGTTCGAACGACGCCGCGTTCTGGATCAGTTTCGCAAGGCCGAGATTGGGAGGATTTCCGCCGCCGGCGGGCGCGGCCGTATCGCGCTGCTTAAGCTTGGCAAAGAAGTTCGTGTGCAGCCCGTCGACCTTGTCCTTGTGCTTGGTCGAGGCCAGGAGGTTCTGCAATCCCTTGCCCGGCTGGTTCGGCTCGTTCTGCTTCGAGGCTTCGAGCATCCACGCAGGCGCGGTTTCGATTGCATCCATCGTGGTGCCGAGGTCCGCCATCTTGTTGCCCTTGAAGGCCTCGCAGAGCTTCTGCAGCTTCGCGCCGTCCTGCTTCTTGTTGGCCCCTTTCGGGGTCAGGCCGTAGCGCAGCACGCTTGCCAGCCGGCCTTCCTTGCCCGATTTGCCGAAGCCGCCCTTGGCCGGGTCCATCATGTCCTTGAACTGCTTCTGCTTGTCCTCGGTATTGAAGCCATTCAGCGCGTCGAAGAGGACATCCGGATTCTTCTCGCCCGTGCCGTTCGCGGCGCCGCCGTTGGGGTTGGCGAGACAGCCATGCTTGTACATGTTGCCCAGCACCTTGGGATACTGTCCCAGCGATCCCGTGGTCATGACGCCTTTCATGTTCTTGAGCTTGTTGGCATCGAGCTTTTTCAGCATTCGGGTCAATTCCGCAGGATCGCCGTCGCTGCCGGGATCGAAGAGGTAGGCCAGGCATTCGGTCTTGGGCGGGTTCTTGATGGCCTTGCCATCCTTGTCCGTGAGGCCGAAGCCGCCGTCCTGGAGCATCGACCCGAGCTTCTTGTTGTTCTCGCCCGCTCCGAGTTCCTTGACGAGGTTGCCGAGCTTGACCGGGTCGCCCTTCTTGCAGCCGGTGCCGACCAGTTTGGCGAAGACCTCCGGCTCGCGCCCGAGTTTTCCCTCCTTCATGGTCTTGCCGAGGTTCGTGGCGACGGCCCCGTCAGCCTTCATGCCCTTGAACAGCTTGTTCAGATTGCCAGCGCTGGTAGCATCCAGCTTGCCGTCCGGAGTCTCCGCGACGTTGACGCCGCCGTGTTTCAGAAGCTGCGCCAGGCATCTCGGATCGACCGCCTGCTCGCCGGTATCCTCATCGACCTCGGCCTTCAGGCCACCGTTGTCGAGCAGCGTCTTCAGGCCCGCGCGGCCATCCTTGTCTAGCGCGTTCTGGAAGGTCTTGAGATCCTCGGCCTTTCCCTTGCACCCGGTACCGATCATGTGGCCCAGCGTTTCGGGCGCGTCGCCAAAACCGCCCTCGGTGAGCATCGCGTTGAGCTTCTGGCAATCCGCCTTTGCGAGTCCCTTCAGCAAGGTAGCCGTGGACGTCATCCGCTTGGCCGCCGCAGGCAGGGGTTCGCCCGCCCCGTTCTTGAGCAGTTCACCGAAACAGCGCGGGTCGATCTTCGCCTGCCCCTGCTTGGCCTCCTGCCCCTTGAGGCCACCGTCTTCCAGAGCCTGTTTCAGCGCCTTGACCTCGTTCGCGCCACTGAACGCGGTCGTGAAGGCCTTGACCTGGTCTGCCTTGCCCCCGCATCCGATACCGAGCGCATGGCCGAAGGTCTCGGGCGCGCGGCCCATGCCGCCATCGGTCAGCATGGTCTTCAGTTTCTTGCAGGCGTTCTGGTCGAGCCCCTTCAGCATCGCGGCCATGGAATCCGCGCGCCGCTTGACCTCTGCATCGTCCTTGCTGCCCTTCGGCGCCGGGCCGGCGCCGTGCATGAAGATCATGCCGAGGCATTTCGGATCGACGTGCCCCTCCTTCAGTTCGCCCGCTTCTCCGGCCAGCCCGCCGTCGGTCAGAAGTCTCTTGAGGCTCTTCTTCGCCTCGGCGTCGGACATCGACTTGGTCAGCTGGATCAGCGCCTTGGGGTCGGCGCCGCAGCCAGTGGCGAACATCTCGCCCAAGGCGGCCGGTGCATCGCCCAACCCGCCGTCCTCGATGAGACCTTTCAACCGCGTGCGGTCCTCTTCCTTGGAAAAGCCGTCGCACATCTCCTTGAACTTCTCGGGTTTTCCGCCGCAGCCACGGGTGAAAAGCGCCACCATCGCGGCCGGTTTGGCGGCCAGCCCGGCGTCCTTGGCCAGCTTGGTCAGCGCGCTGGCATCGTTTCCGAACGCCTTGTGCAGCGCCACGACCTCGGCCGCCTTGACGCCGCCGGACAGCAGGCCAGCGGCAAAGCCGGTCCCGAGATCGGTGCAGAGCTTCTTGATCCCCGCCCCGTCCAGCGGGCCGTCCTTGGCAAGCGCGACCAGCTTGTCCGCGCCGCCCAGCCCGGTCATCGCCTTCTTGAGACTCGCCGCATCGCCGAAGGCGGTCAAAAGGGCGCCAAGCTGCGCCGCGCCGCCGAGCGACTTGCACAGTTGGCCCAGTTCCTTGGGCGGGAACACCTTGAGGTGCGCGGCCAGGCCGTCGCGGTTCCCCAGCGCCTTTTCCAGCGCGGCGAAGTCCTTTTCCTGGATGCCGGCGTTTTCGCAGAGCGACTTGATGCCTTCGGCGTCGCCGAGGTCTGCGAGTTCCCTGGAAATCCGGTCCGCCACCTTGCGCAACTCTTCCAGCGCCTGCTGCGCGGCTTCGTTGCGCTTGGTCGTGATCGGCTCCTTCAGGGCCTCGGCAAGTATCTCACGCGCCGCCTGCATGTCGGTGAGCTGATCCGGCAGGTAGCCGACATCGGCGATTTGCTCGCCCGCGGTGCGGATCTCCTTATGGGTCTTGGCGCGGGCGTCGATCGCCTTCTGGATCTCCTGCAGCTTCTCGCCGGCCGCCAGGAAAAGCTCCTGCGCCTTGTCGAGAACGCCTTGCACCAGCGGCTTGGCCTTCAGCGCGTCGGTGACTTTCTGGACCGCGAGGGCGAGTGCCTGCGCCTCCTCCTCTTCCGCCGCCTTGCCGGCCACCAGTTCGCTGCACTTCTGCGCCATCTCCGCGGCCAGCTTGCGCCGCTTGCCGGCGGCCTCGACGACGGCCTGCATGGCCTGTTCCGCCTGCCCCAGGTCCTTTTGCGCCTTCTCGAGAACCTCCGGGCGCAGGGGTGTCGCCTCTAGCGGCCGGCTCACGGCCTCCTTGGCGGTCGACAACCCCGAGATCTCCAGTTCGTCGGCATCCTCATCCGCGGTGAGGCCTTTCAGTTTCTCGAGGATATCGTCCCGAATCCCTGTGCGGGCTTCGACCTCCTGCCGGACATCTTCGATGCCGCGTTCGATCCGATCGATTTCCCCGACCTGCCCTTCGAGCTGATCGGGCGCGCAGGTCTCGATGGTGTTGATCACCGTCTCAGCGGCTCGGATCAGGCTGGCGAGATCCTCGCCGATGCTACCCGGCACGATGGTCGAGAATACCGCGCCCTCGGGAACCGTGCGCCGCATCTGCTGGACCAGCTCGGCACGGCGTTGCGCGATCCTTTCGCGCTCGCGTTCCGCTTCCTCGTCGCCCTCGGCCTGCTCGGGTTCGTCCAGCTCGTCCTCTTGGTCGTCCCGGTCCCATTCTTCGTACAAACCGGGATCGACCCCGACGAAGCGCGCCGCTTCCATGCCGAATTCGATCTCTTCACGCAGCCAGCGCTTGGCACCCTTGTTGTCGTTCATATGTGGGTCCCCGGTCTCACAGCTGGGCTGCCCTGCTGATGGCGTCGAGCGCCTGGCTCAGGGTGGAGCGCAATGTCAGTTTGATCTTGAAAGGGTTGTTCTCGAGAAACGGCAGAAAGGGGTGCGTCTCGACGAACTTGCGCATCTCGCCCACGGCTGCGGCGAGCTTCTTCGTTGCCGTGGCGCGGGCGTTCGCGTCGGGGGCGGAGTCGAAGTCCATCAGGCTGACTTGCAACGATACAAGCTTGTTCTCGGTCACGCTGTTCAGCCCGGCATCGGCCACCCGGACGAAAAGCGGCATATTGCTCGACTTCAGGAATCCCTGCAGCGCGTTCAGCTGGTCGTTGAAGTCATCCTTGGCGTCCCGCCAGATCGGGAGCAACTTGCCCGGGGGATCCCGTTGTTCCGGCACCCCCTGGGAAGGAACCGAAACGTCCAGCCAGGTCTCCAGAAACGTGACCTGCTTGGCTGACAGCTTGGACAAGTGCTCCTCCGGAATGTTCAAACGGTCAACAGAACGAACGTGATTGCCGGCTTGGGCCAAAATGCGCCCAGCCGGATGGCTTGACCGGGATGTTGCGGTTTTCTTGCAGCCCGATCAAGCGTCTTGGAGAAGTTGTGCCGCCTCGGTGGCATCCGCCCCTAAGTTGTCGGCGGGTTTCTGCGAAGCGGCCTGGGAATTGCTGGCGCCAGATGCGAAGCAGCAGCGCCAGGGTGCTAGCTGCGCGATACCCGCGCAACGGCCTCGCGCATTGCGGCGACGATGCGGTCTTCGCTGCGCTCGAACTCGTCCAGCATTCCCGACTGCGTCACCACCAGCGGCCGGTCGCCACGGTCGATTCCGCTCGGCAGCGGCATCGCGATCGCCCCGGCGCCGCGGGTGACCAGCCCGCGCGAGAAGGCATAGCCTTGCTCCCTGGCCATCGCGACCTGGTCGAGCGTCTCGGCGCAGTCGAGACGGGCATCGGGGATCTCGGCATTGGTGCGCCGGACGATGGCGGCGATCTCGTCGTCCGGGCAGGACATCAGCAACGCGAAGCCGGTTGCCGACCGGGCCAGCAGGCGGCGTGAGCCGACCGGAATGTGGAACCGCATCGCCGTGCGGCCGGGGATGACGTAGATGTAATGCGAGAAGATCCCCACCCGCGTCGCCACGAAGGTCGCAAAGGCGGTTTCCTCGGCCAGCCATTCCAATGCGTTCATCAGCCGGCCATCGCGGATCGGGCCGCTGTCGAGCCATGCGCCGAGGAAGGTCACGCGCGGTGTCGGCATATAGGTCTTGTCGTCAGGATCCTGCTCGAGATAGCCGGAATCACGCAGAGCACGCAGCAGGACAGAGGTCGAGGACTGCGGCATTTCGATTGCCGCGGCGATCTCCCTGGCCTTGGCCGGGCGTCGGATCTCGAGGAAATATTCGAACAGTTTCAATACCCTGAATGCTGATTTCACCGTCGGCGCGGCAACTCCGGCCTCGGGGCTGGGCGCACTGGGCAAGGCTTCTCCCAAGGCTGTGTCCAACTCGTGTTTCGGCGCCATAGCCCCCTCCAAATCACATATGTAATTTTTTCAATCTTATATGTGATATCTCTTGTGGTTTCAATCCATATGCGGAACTTCTGTGCCAAGCCGGGAAGAGCCTCGGGAGGAGCAAGATGCAACAGTTCGAATTCACGGGGGCCGTGCTGCCACCCGCAGCAGAAGCTGCGCGCGGAAGCATTCGCGCCTTTCTCGCCGAAGAGGTCGCCGCTGCGCGTTTCCAGCCCCATCGCTGCACCTGGAGCAGCTTTGACAGCGGCTTCAGCCAGCGCCTGGGGGCTGCCGGTTTCATCGGCATCACCTGGCCCGAGGAATATGGCGGACAGTCTGCGTCGTCGCTGACGCGCTTCGTCATCACCGAGGAGATACTGGCCGCCGGATCGCCCTGCGGCGCGCATTGGATTGCCGACCGCCAGTCGGGTCCGCAGATCCTGCGCCACGGCTCGGAACGGGCCAAGCGCGAGATCCTGCCAAGGATCGCCCGGGGCGAGTGCTATTTCGGTATCGGGATGAGCGAGCCGGGCGCCGGATCCGACCTCGCAGCGGTGCGCACGCGGGCCGAGAAGGTCGAGGGCGGTTGGTCGATCAGCGGCCAGAAGATCTGGACCACCAACGCCCACCATGTTCACTACATGATCGTGCTGGCGCGCACCGGCGAGCGTGGTGAAAGCCGCCACGAGGGCCTTACGCAGTTCGTCGTCGACATGCAGACACCCGGCATCGAGGTGCGCGGCATTCGCGACATGGCCGGCAACCACGAGTTCAACGAGGTCTTCTTCGACAACTGCTTCGTGCCCGACGACATGGTGTTGGGCGCCGAAGGCGATGGCTGGGCGCTGGTGACGGGCGAGCTGGCCTTCGAACGCTCGGGGCCGGACCGCTTCCTGTCGGACTACCAATTGCTGGTCGGCCTGATCGACGCCGTTGGACCCGCGCCTGACCGCCTTCAAGCCGTCGAGATCGGCCGCATGGTCGCGGAACTGGCCAGCTTGCGCCGCATGTCAACCTCGATCGCCGGAATGCTGGGCCGGGGCGAACAGCCGGTGGTGCCCGCCGCGATCGTCAAGGACCTCGGGACCGGCTTCGAGCAGGCACTGCCCGAAGTGGCACGGCGGCTGGTCGACTGCGAGCCGAGCCTCGGCGCGGAAGGGCCCTTTGCCGAAGCGCTGGCCGAAACGGTGCTGCGGGCGCCGTCCTTCTCGCTGCGCGGAGGCACGCGCGAAATCCTCAGAAGCATGATCGCGCGGGGCATCGGGCTGCGCTGACGCCCCGGACCGGATTGCGAAGGACCAGGAAAACATGACCGACACCCAGAACGAAATGGCCGCGATCGTCGCGGAACAGGCCGAACGGCTGTTTGCCGGGGCCGTGAGCCGCGAAAGGCTGGAGGCCGCCGATGGCGGGCCCTTCGACACGCAGCTCTGGACCGAGGTGCAGCAGATGGGCCTGCCGCTGGCCCTGCTCGCCGAGACCGAGGGCGGGATCGGCCTGGCGCTGGGCCAGGCCTTCGGGCTGGCCCGCCGGGCCGCCGCCCATGCGCTGCAGCTGCCGCTGGGCGAAACAATGATCGTCGCGGCGCTGACTAGCACGCCGGCGGAGGCGCCGGCGACCCTTGCGCTGGCCAAGGATGACGGCGCCCTGCCCTCGGTCGCCTGGGGTGGCGATGCGGCGCAGGTGCTGGTCGCGGATGCACAGGGCTGGCAACTGGTGGACGCTGCGGATGTCAGCACGTCGGAACGGCGCAACCTCGCGGGCGAGCCGCGCTGCGATCTCACGCGCGTGGCGGAACAAGGCCGTTCCGTGGCGGTGCCTGACTGGCTGAGCGCGGACACCGACAGCCCCGTCGAGGCCCTGCGTGCCGTGGGCGCGCTGCTGCGTAGCGTGCAGATCTCCGGCGCGCTGGGTCGGGCCGTCGAACTGGCCGTGCGTCATGCCACCGAGCGCCAGCAATTCGGCCGACCACTGTCGAAGTTCCAGGCGATCCAGCACATGCTGGCCGTCGCCACCGAAGAGAGCGCCGCTGTCTGGGCGGTCTCGGATGCGGCAGCCGAAGGCTGGGGCCGCCCCGGATTTGTCCTGCGCGCCGCAATGGCCAAGTCCCGTGCGGGGCTTGCCACGGGTCGCGTCGCCGCCATCGTTCACCAGATCCACGCCGCCATGGGCTTCACCCGCGAACACGAGCTGCACTTCACCACCCGGCGGCTGTTCTCGTGGCGCGAGGAGTTCGGCAGCGACGCGCTTTGGGACGAATGGATCGGCCGCCGGGTCTGTGCTGCCGGCGGTGCCGCGCTCTGGCCGCAGCTCGTCGCCTCGACCACTGCCCACGCCACCGGAGAGGACGCCGCATGAGCCACCCTGCAACGGCGCAGGCGGATACGCCGCGCGACTTTTCCGCCGGGCCGCTCAGCGGTGTCCGCGTCGTAGATCTGACCAACGTGATCATGGGGCCATTTGCCACCCATATCATGGCTGACATGGGCGCCGACGTCATCAAGGTCGAAAGCCGCGACGGTGACACGCTGCGCGCCTACAAGCCGTCGCGCAGTGACGGGATGAGCGGGCAGTTCCTGCATCTCAACCGCAACAAGCGCTCGGTGGTGCTGGACCTCGATACCGAGGACGGGCGCGAGGCGCTGGACCGGCTGATCGCCGGTGCCGACGTCTTCCTGCACGCGCTGCGCCCACGCTCTGCCGAGCGTCTGGGTTATGGTCCCGAGCGGGTGCGCGCGCTCAATCCCGATATCATCTATTGCGGCGCCTACGGGTTCTCGGTCGAAGGGCCATACGCCGACAAGGCGGCCTATGACGATATCATCCAGGCCGGTTGCGGTATCGCCGACCTGTTCGCGCGCATCGACGGCGAACCGGCCTATGCGCCGACGGTGCTTTGCGACAAGCTCGCCGGCCAGGCGATCGCCTATTCAGTGATGGCGGCCCTTTTCGCCCGCGAGCGCGGCGCCGGCGGGCAGCAGATCGAGGTGCCGATGTTCGAGACCTCGATCGAGTTCAACATGATCGAGCATCTCTCCGGCTTCGCCTTCGAGCCGCAGCTGGGCGAGCCGGGCTTTGCACGGGTGCTCAGCCGCTTCCGCAAGCCGTTCCGCACCGCCGACGGGCATTGCTGCATCCTGCCCTACAGCGACCGCAACTGGCTCCGCTTCTACGCCTTCGTCGGGCGCGAGGACCTGGCGCAAGACCCGCGTTTCGCCAGGTTGGCGCAGCGTGTGCAGCACATCGACGTGCTCTATGGCCTGATCGAGGCCGAAGCACCGAAACGGACGAACGCCGAATGGGTCGCCTTCTGCGACGAGGCGAACATCCCCTGTATGCCGGTGCTGTCGATCTCCCAGCTTCCGGAGGACCCGCACGTCAAGGCGGTGGGCCTGTTCGGCCAGGCCGAACACCCGACCGAGGGGGCCTACAAGATGGTCCGCCGGCCGGTGCGCTTTGCCGGCTCGGATTTCCTGCTGCGCCATCACGCACCCCGGCTTGGCGAGCACACCGAAGAAATCCTGGAATCGATCGGCATGGGAGCAGATCGCGAGGAACAGCGTCAGAGAGGACAAGCATGACCGACAATCTCAAATACACGGTGGAAGACGGCATCGGCTGGATCGTGCTGGACCGGCCCGAGCGGATGAACGCCTTCACCTTCGAGATGATCGACGCCTGGACCGCCGCCCTGGTCGCGGCGCGCACCGATCCCGAAGTCCGCGTCGTTGTCGTGACCGGTGAAGGGCCAGCCTTCTGCTCGGGCGGCGACATCGTCGAGATGCAGGACCGGCTGGAACAGACCCCGGCACAGCGCAAGGCCGAGCTCTTCGAACGGATCGAGCGGATTCCGCTGACGCTGGAGGATCTCGACAAGCCGGTGATCGCGGCGCTGAACGGGGTGGCCACCGGCGCAGGCCTGGACCTGGCGCTGATGTGCGACCTGCGCGTCGCCGCCGCCTCGGCCCGCTTTGCCGAGACCTATGTCAACGTCGGCCTCGTGCCCGGTGCCGGCGGCGCGCATTTCCTGCCCCGGCTGGTCGGCACGGCCAAGGCGCTCGAACTGTTCTGGACCGGCGATTTCATCGACGCGGAAGAGGCGCTGCGGATCGGCATGGTGAACCGCGTCGTGCCGGACGAGGCACTGCGGGAGGAGGTCACCAAGCTGGCGCGCAAGATCGCGCGCGCCCCGATCCAGACGGTGCGAATGATCAAGCGGGCCGTGCTTTCGGGAATGCGCAACGACCTGCGCACCAACCTCGACATGATCTCGTCGCACTACGCGGTCGTGACCGCGGGCGAGGATCACAAGGCGGCTGTCCGGCGCTTTGCCGAGCAGCGGGCCAAGAAACAAGACTGATTTATTTTTAAGGGAGGACATCACATGAAACGCAGACAACTTCTGGCCGGACTGGCCGCGGGACTGGCCGCACCGATGATCGCGCGCCCCGCCTTTGCCGGCGGCATCGCCCTGCGGGTGGCGGACAGCTTCCCGGCGACGCACCCCTACTCGATCAACACCAAGAAATGGCTGGATCTGGTCACCGAGAAGACCAATGGCGAGGTCACCTTCAGCTATTTCCCGGCCGAACAGCTGGCAAAATCCGCCGACCTTCTCGACGCGGCGCAGAACGGCATTGCCGATATCGTCTATGCCCCGCCGCTCTACCTCTCCGACCGCTTGCCGCTGTCGACGGTGGTGGCCCTGCCGCTGGTCGGCAACGTCTCTGACCAGCAGAAACTGAACGACGCCTTCAACACGCTGGCCATGACCATGCTGAACGAGGTGGAGATCGAGCCACTGGGCGTCACCACGATCCGCAGCCTGGTCACCGCGCCCTACCAGATCATGGGCCGCAAGGACAAGTTCGAGACCCTGGACCAGCTCGGCGGCAAGAAGCTGCGCTCGTCCGGCGGGGTGCAGGAACGCAGCGTGCACGCGCTGGGTGCCGTACCCGTCGCGATCCCCGCGCCCGACCTCTACCCGGCACTGCAGCGCGGGACCGTTGACGGCGCGCTGTTCAACCTGCCGACCGCGGCGGGCTACAAGCTGCAGGAACAGCTGACCTGGTCGACCTCGAACGTCAACCTCGGCCTGTTCCCGGTGCTCTACGTGATGAACGAGCGCAAGCGCGCGGAGCTTCCAGAAGACATCCTAAAGGTGATCGAGGACAGCTCGCGCGCAGTCGTGAGCGACGTGGTCCAGGCCGAGCGCGAGCAGATCGACATCGTGGCCAAGGCGCTCGAGGCCAATGGCGGCGGGCTCTTCGAAGTCGGCCCCGACCAGTTCGCCCAATGGGACCAGCGCCTGACCTCGGTGCGCGACGACTGGACCGGCAGCCTGTCGGCGCAGGGCAAGGGGGCCGAGGCGGTCCTCGCCCGCTGGAGCGAACTCGTCACGGTCTGAGGCCGCAGCACAGGTTGATGGGCGGGCTTTCGGGCCCGCCCGTTTCTTCGGTTCCAGCAGTGGGAGCTATTCGATGACATTTGTCGTGCGGACCCTTTCCGCGCTCGAGGATCTGTTGGGATGGGCGGGCAACCTGTGCCTTGCGATCCTGATGCTGGCGGTCACCGCCGATGTCTGCGGGCGCTATTTTCTCAATACGCCGATCTCCGGGGTCTACGAGATCAGCGAAACCTATTTCATGGTCGCGATCGTCTTCCTGGGCCTGGCGCAGGCGCAGCAGCGCGGTGCGCATGTCCGGGTGATGTTCGTGCTTGAACGGCTGCCCGGCTGGCTGAGCCGGCCGATGGAGGTCGCCTACCTGACCGCCGCGGCCGTGGTCTTCGGCATCATCACCTACATGTCCGGCAAGACCGGCATCGAGAACATCGCGCTCAACCGCTGGACCACCGGCATGGTCGCCATTCCGACCGGTCCGTCCTGGCTGATCGCGGCCTTTGGTGCCGGGGTCCTGTCCCTGCGCCTGGCAGTCGACGCGGTGCTGACCGCCAGCGGTGTCCGCAAGATCGAAGGGGAAACCGCCTGATGATTGCCATTACAGTCATGCTGCTGCTTGTCAGCCTCATCGTCCTCGGGATGCCGATTGCCTTTGCGCTGGCCGTCACCGGGACGATCGGGATGTATGTGACCGTCGGCTTCGAGCCGATGCTCGGCGTGCTCAAGACCACGCCCTACCGCACCTCGGCCAGCTTCCTGTTGTCCACGGTGCCGCTGTTCATCCTGATGGCCGAACTGCTGGCGCGCGGCTCGATCGTGCGCAATCTCTACCGGGCCTGCTATGTCTGGATGGGCCATGTGCGCGGCGGGCTGGCCCTGGCCGCCATCGCGGCCAACGTCGGCTTTGCCGTGCTGTCGGGCTCGTCCACCGCGGCCGCCGCCGCGATGTCGCGGATCTCCATTCCCGAGATGCGCCGCTACGGTTACGACGAGAGCTTCGCGCTCGGCGTTGTTGCCATTGGCGGGACGCTGTCGATCCTGATCCCGCCGAGCCTGCCGCTGATCCTCTACGGCGTGATGACCGAAACCTCGATAGGCAAGCTTTTCCTCGCCGGGATCTTGCCGGGTGTGTTGACCGTCGCGGTCTACATGCTGGTGATCCTCATCCAGGTGCGCCGGCGCCCCGAGATCGCCCCGGCGACCGAGCGGCACGACTGGTCGGAACGCATCGGCGCGCTGCCCTCCACCTGGCCGGTGCTGATGCTGATGGTCCTGGTGCTTGGCGGCATCTATTCGGGCGCGATCACCGCGACCGAGGCCGCAGCCGTGGGCGCCACTGGCGCGTTGCTCATCTCGATCGCCTTCGGAGGGTTGCGCGGACAGGGGCTGAAGGAAGCCTTCTCCTCGACCCTGCGAACGACCTCGATGATCTTTTCGATCATCATCGGAGCGATGATCTTCGGCTATTTCCTGGCAATCACCCAGATGCCGCAGGCGCTGGTCGACTGGGTCGGCGGGCTGCCCCTGCCCCCCGGTGCGATCCTCGCGATCATCGTGCTGATCTACCTGGTGCTCGGGTTCTTCATCGACCAGATCGCGATCATCGTGCTGACACTGCCGCTGATCTTCCCGCTGGTGCAATCGCTTGGCTATGACCCGATCTGGTTCGGGATCATCGTGACGAAGACCGCCGAACTGGGGCTGGTGACGCCTCCGCTGGGCATGAACGTATTCGTCGCCTGCGGCGTCTCGGGCGCTCGGGTCGAGGACGGGTTCCGCGGGATCACGCCGCTGCTGATCGGTGACGCGCTGGTGCTGCTCGTTCTGATCCTGCTGCCGGGGATCGTCACCTACCTGCCGAACCAGATGTTCTGACGCCTGGTCAGCGGACTTTGTCGCCCATGAAAAGAGAGCCGCCCCATGGGGCGGCTCTTCTCGTTTGTGGTGGCTTTGGTCCGCCAACGCTCCGCCTGGTTTCCGGGCGGCCCCTGGCCGGGCGGCATTGTTGCGCTGTATCCCCGCCCGACAAGAACAGCCGATCAGGCCCTCTCGTCGGTCTTGAGCCTGCGTTCGAGCCAGCGCACCCCGGCCGAGACGATCAGGATGAGCACCAGGTATTCCAGCACCAGCACCGTATAGATCTCCAGCGGGCGGTATTCTGAGACCACCAGCTCGTTGGCCTTGCGTGTCAGCTCCTGCATCCCTATCACCGAGACCAGCGAGGACATCTTGAGCATATAGACCAGCTGGTTGCCGAGCGCCGGCAGGATGCGGCGGATCGCCTGCGGCAGGATCACGTAGCTCATGGTGTCGCGGTAGTTCAGCGAGACCGAGTAGGCCGCCTCGTACTGCCCCCGCGCGATGGACTGGATACCGGCGCGGAAAATCTCGGCCTGGAAAGCGGAATCCGAAAGTGCCAGCGCGATCACTCCGGCCCAGAAGACCGAGAGCGACAGACCGGTGATCTGCGGCAGCCCGTAATAGACCCAGAGGATCAGAACCAGGATCGGCACCGCGCGCACCACTTCCACGTAGGTGCGGCTGAGCCGGCGCGGCCACTTGCGCGCCGAGAGGCCCGGCAGGGCCACGAGCAGGCCGACGACGACGGAAATGCAGATCGCCGTGGCAGAGAGCTGGACGGTATAGCCAAGGCCGCTCAGCAGGAACTTGAGGTTCAGCCAGCCCTTGGGCGTCGCGGGGTTGACCACGTACCAGCCCCAGTTCGAGGAACAGCCGGAGAGGAGCAGAAGGCTCGGGAGGAGAAGAAGCGCGCGCATCAATGGTTCAGGATCTTGTCGAGGAAGTCCCGGCAACGCTGGCTGCGCGGGGCGGTGAAGAAGTCTTCGGGCGGGGCGGTCTCGACGATCTCGCCGTGGTCCATGAAGACCATGCGGTCGGCGACCTTGCGGGCAAAGCCCATCTCGTGGGTGACGACCACCATCGTCATGCCGGTCTGCGCCAGCCCGGTCATCACGTCGAGCACCTCGGAGATCATCTCCGGGTCGAGCGCCGAGGTCGGCTCGTCGAACAGCATGATCTCGGGCTCCATGCAGAGCGAGCGGGCGATGGCCACCCGCTGCTGCTGCCCGCCGGAGAGCTGGCGCGGGAACTTGTCGGCCTGTTCCGCAATGCGCACCCGTTCGAGATAGCGCATCGCCGCCTCGCGGGCCCTGGCGCGGGGCATCCCGCGCGCCCGGATCGGGCCAAGCGTCAGGTTGTCGAGCACCGTGAGGTGCGGGAAGAGGTTGAACTGCTGGAACACCATGCCGACCCGCGCGCGCACCTTGGGCAGCGTTTTCTCGGTGACCGGGATGCCATCGACCGTCAGCGTGCCGCCGCCGATGGTTTCGAGCCCGTTGATGCAGCGGATCAAGGTCGACTTGCCCGAGCCCGATGGCCCGCAGACCACGACGCGTTCGCCCCTGGCGACAGCGAAGTCGATGCCCTTGAGGACCTGAAAACTGTCGTAATGCTTGGATACACCCTCGAAGCGGATGATTGGCGCGGTTTCTGTCACCGAAGTTCCTGTCGTCTGTGCCCGCGTTCCGGGCGTCCTGCCTGATGCCTTCAGTTTAGCCATTAGTTTTTCTTGCATCGCAAGTAATTTCGGGAAACCATCGCCCTCAGACAAGGCAATCCTGAAAACCTGAGGGAGATTCCCATGAGACTGCTCAAATCGCTGGCCGTTGCCGTCGCCGTGCTGGCCGTTCCCGTCGTCGCGCAGGCTCAATCGGCGCTGAACGACATTCTGAACTCGGGCGTGCTGAAGGTCGGCACCACGGGCGACTGGAACCCGATGACCATGAAGGACGTCGCGACCAACAGCTATACCGGCTACGACATCGACGTGATGACGGCGCTGGCCACGGACCTTGGCGTCAAGGTCGAATTCGTGCCGACCGACTGGAAGACACTGGTGAACGGCGTCACCGCCGGCACCTATCACATCACCGGCTCGGCCTCGATCTCGGCCAGCCGCGCCAAGGCGGCGGGCTATTCGCAGAGCTACTTCTCGCTGGCGACGGTGCCGCTCATCAACAAGAAGGACGCCGACAAGTTCAAGGACTGGGACGATCTGAACAAGGCCGACGTCTCGGTCGCGGCAACCCTGGGCACCACGCAGGAGACGCAGGTGAAGGCGTTCTTTCCGAACGCCAAGCACGTGATCGTCGAAGCACCGGCGCGGGACTTCCAGGAGGTCCTGGCGGGGCGTGCGCAGGCGCATATCACCTCGAACGTCGAGGCCAACAAGCTGGTGGCGCAGTATCCCGATCTGATGATCGTGCCGGTCAAGGCACCGCGCGCACGCACGCCGGTGGCGATGCTGATGCCGCAGACCGACCAGGTCTGGATCAACTACGTCAACACCTGGATCACGCTGAAGAAGGAAGCCGGGCTGTTCGACGAACTGGCGGCCAAGTGGAACCTGTCGAACAACTGACGTGCTGACGGTCTATGCAATTCCCCCCAGCCTCTATTGCGCCAAGCTGCGGATCCTGCTGCGCGCAAAGGGGCTGGAGTGGCGCGAGGTGCCCCCGCCCGGCGGCTATGGCTCGGCCGAATACAAGTGTGTGGTTCCCTCGGGCAACCTGCCCGCGCTGGAGGACGACGGCTTCCTGATCGCCGATGGCGAGGCGATTGCGGAGTATCTGGAGGAGCGATACCCGGAACCTTCGATTATGCCCCCGGACCCGCGCGGACGGGCGCGGATGCGCGAGCGGGGGCGCTTTCACGACACGCGGCTGGAGCCGGCGGTGCGGCGGCTGTTTCCGCATATCCGGCGCGATGGCCGCGACCCTGCGGTCGTGAACCGCGCGGTGGTCGAGATCGGCGAGCGGCTGGAGCAGTTCGCGCGGATGGTTGCCGACGATCTGCCCTTCGGCCTCGGCGATTGCGGCTGGCCCATCACGCTGACCTGGATCGAACTGCTGGGGCCGGCGATGGACTTCTCGGTGGAACTGCCATCGGAAGTCGCGGCCTACCGGGACAGGTTGGCTAGGGTGCCGGCGGTGGCCGCGGAACTGGCCGACTACCGCCCGGTGGTGGCGACCTGGCTGGCGTCGGCGTCATGAGGCTCGACCGGATGACATGGCCCGCCGTGGAAGCGGCGCTGGCGCGTGGCGCGGGGGTGTTCCTGCCAGTCGGCTCGACCGAGCAGCACGGCCCGATGGGGTTGATTGGCACCGACGCGCTATGCGCCACGATGATCGCCGAGGGGGCCGCGCGGGCGGTTGGCGCCTTGGTCGCGCCGACGCTTGCGCTGACCCCGGCGCCATTCAATACCGCCTTTCCCGGCACGCTCTCGATTTCGGAAGGCGTTTTCGCGGCGCTGGCGGGCGAGGTGATCGACGGACTGGCGGCGCAGGGGTTCCGAAAGATCTACGTGCTGAACGCGCATGGCGCGAACCTCGCGCCGCTGCGCGCGGTGCTGAAGGCCCGGCCCTCGGTGACAGCGCGGCTGAAAAGCTGGTGGGACTTCGAGCCGGTCAACGTGTTGCGGCGGGAATGGTACGGTGACTGGGAAGGGATGCACGCAACGCCCTCCGAGGTGGCGATCACCATGACGCTTGGCGACCTGCCGCTGGTCGAGGCGGCGCGCAAGCCGCCGGAGCGGCTGACGCCCGAGTATATCAAGGCCCATGCCGGCGACCGCCACGGACCGCCCGATGCCCATCGGCGCGACTTTCCCGATGGCCGGGTCGGTTCACATTCCGCGCTGGCCACGCGGGCGCAGGGCGAACAGCTGCTGGCCGCCGCCGTACAGGCCGTGGCCGAGGATTACCGCACCTTCGCCTGAACCGGCGCGGTCAGCCTCCCCTCCGGCCCCAGCCCGATCTCCCGGGCCGGGGCCGCAAAAGCCGCCGCCGCGCAGGGGTAGCGGGCGAGGATGTCGGCGCCGCCGGCGATCCGGTCGGGGTGCAGGCGGCCGCGCTCCCAGACTGCCACGCCGTCGAGGGCCACGGTCGGGTCGATCACGTTGAGCGAGATCTCCCCCGGCGCATAGGCGCCGCAGGTGTGAAAATGCAGCACCCGTGGGCTGCCGAAGGCGCTGCCGGCCCAGCGTTCGGGGGCCGCGCCGGCCAGACCGGCAAAACTGCAGCCGGGATGGATGCCAGCGTGCCAGGAATGCACGAAGGACCAGCCGATGCCAAAGCGCGCGCCGATCTCGCGGTAGTGGCGCGCGGCGCGATCGACATCTGAGGCGGTGCCGGCAAAGCCGGTGATGCGGTTTCCCTCGAAATGCACCAGCAGCACGTCGTCCAGAGCCAATGCGTAGGGGTCGTAATAGCGCGAGCCTGTGCCGATCAGGAAGCCTGCCTGCGCGATTCGACCGGAGTACGCACCGGCCGGCACCGGGGCGAAGACCGCCATTGGGAAGCGGGCGATCCCGACCTCGCCCCCGGTCTCGGGAAACCGCGCGCCAGGCCCGGCGAAATCGGTGCCCAGCGGGCAGGTCACACGGATCTGCCCTGCCCCGGCCAGGGCGGTGTTGATCCGGCTCTTGAGCGCCTCGAAGGCATGGTGATGCGCGCGCCCGAAATCGGTGCCGAGCGTTGCGGCGTCAAGCGCGTAGCTGACCACCGGGCGGATACTGTCCAAGGCCGGATCGAAGCGGAGCTGATCACCGAGGCGCGCGAGAAACAGCACTCGGTCCGCCGCGCCCATTTCGGCAAGCAGTGCGGCGTCTGGCGTGACGGCATCCGGCGAAAAGGCGACTTCGCGCAGCCGCGGGTAGACGCCCATGCCAAGCGCCGCCTCGATCACCGCGCCGGCGATCTCGGCATCGTAATAGCCCAGCCGCGGATCTTCGGCGAGGACCAGCAAGGACTGTCCCGGCGCCATTCCCGCGCAATTTGCCAAAAGATTGCGCGCGCCGTCCCGAATTGCCTTGCCCACTGCCACACCACCGTTTCCCCGTTCCCGACGACAGGATAATGCGGAATGGAACATCGAGCCATTTGACTAATGTAATGCGGCTCGTTAGCAAAACTAATATGAAGCCGAACCTGCCCTTCACCTCGCTGCGCACCTTCGAGAGCGTCGCCCGCCTGCGGGGCTTTGGACGCGCCGCCGAAGAACTTGGCGTCACCCAGAGCGCGGTGTCCCAGCATGTCAAATCGCTCGAGGAATGGCTCGGCCTGCGCCTGCTGAACCGGGGCGGTGGACGGGTCAGCCCCACCGAGGAAGGCGCGCGGCTGGCGGCGGCGGTGACCGAAGGGTTCGGCATGGTCACCTCGGTCTGCCGCGAGCTGCGCGACGGCAGCACGCAGGACCTGAACATCGTGCTCTCCTGCCTGCCTGGGTTCGCCTTCAACTGGCTGTTCCCACGGCTCATCAGTTTCGACCAGGCGCATCCCGACCTGCCAGTTTCGATCAACACCTCGGCCAAGTTGGTGAATTTCGACGACGAGGACGTCGATCTCGCGATCCGCTATGGCCTGGGCGATTACCGCGGGCTGCATGTCGAGAAGCTGCTGAGCGAAGAGCTCTTCCCGGTCTGCGCGCCCGAACTGCTGGCGCGGGGGCCCAAGCTCGAAACCCCGGCCGACCTCGCCGGTCACACGCTCCTCTACGACGACATCGCCGATATCGGCGGCTCGCCCCCGACCTGGGAGTTCTGGGCCCAGTCCAGCGGCGTCGTGCTGCCCAAGCCGGCCCGCATACGCCGCTTCGGCCAGTCCAACATGGTGGTGCAGGCGGCGATCCGGGGCTTGGGCGTGGCGCTGGGGCGCGAGCCGCTGGTGATCGACGCGCTGAACGACGGGCGGCTGGTGCGGCCCTTCAGCGGCGCGGTAAAATCGCAGTTCGCCTACTGGATCGTCTGCCCCCACGACGCGCTGAAATCGCCGCGGGTGCGGGCGTTGCGCGACTGGCTCCACGAGGAAGTCGCGCGTCAGCCCAGGCTCGACGGCGCGGCGCCGGTCAGGCCGTAACCTCTGCGGCTTCTTCGGCGATCCGGCGCTCGACCATGCGCCGGAACCGCATCGCCCCGGCATCGAGTCCGAGGTTCAGCGATGGTGTCTTCGGCGCCTTCATCCCCCGGTGCACGGCTTCCAGCACCTCCTTGTCCTCGTTGAAAGCCATCGTCGCGCCCTCGAACATCTGCTGGTTGATCGCCGCGTCATCGGCACGGGCGTTGCGGTGCTGGAACCAGAAATACATCGTGTGGTCATCGTCGACCGGGGTCATGAAATTGTAGGAGATGTTGAGGAAGGCATTGCTCGAGAGCGGCCGGTCGGCCCCGCCTTCGCCCGCAGGGGTATAGACCGACATGTTCACGGCGGTGGATGGCAGCCGGCATTCGTAATGCTGCTTGCGGTCGCAGTTGCCGGGATAGTTCAGGATCGGCTTGTAATAGGGCGGCGGAGGCTGGTCGAGGATCCAGCGCCAGACCGTGAGGCGGCCGTCCTCCTCGGTGATCTCGAGCGGGCGGTTGTCGGTTCCCGCGCCGCCGAAGGAGGTGACGTGCACCCAGGCCACGTGGCTCGGGTCGAGCAGGTTGTCGGTTACCCAGAGGTAATGGCAGGCGATATCGAGCGCGCCACGCCTGGTCTTGCCCCAGGTGGGATCGTCATAATGAGGAATGTCGATGATCAGGGCCGGATCCGCGCGATCGGCCTCGCCCATCCAGATCCAGACGAAGCCGTAACGCTCGGCCACCGGGTAGGCGGCGACACGGGCGCGGCGGGGCACGGCATCGGGCTGGGTCGGCGCGGCGACGCAGGTGCCGCTGCCATCGAACGTCAGCCCGTGATAGCCGCAGACAACCCGGTCGCCTTCGAGCCGGCCCATCGAGAGCGGCAGCTTGCGGTGCGGGCAGGCGTCCTCGAGCGCGGCGACGGAGCCGTCCGAACGGCGGAAGAATACCAGGCCTTCGCCAAGGATCTTCAGCGGTTTCAATGTGTTGGAAATGTCCTCG
This sequence comes from Seohaeicola zhoushanensis, assembly GCF_014656415.1. Taxonomy (GTDB): domain Bacteria; phylum Pseudomonadota; class Alphaproteobacteria; order Rhodobacterales; family Rhodobacteraceae; genus Seohaeicola_A; species Seohaeicola_A zhoushanensis. The sequence goes on from NZ_BNCJ01000003.1 coordinate 70,276, forward strand.
CTGCGCGCGGCGACATACCAGGTATTGCGGATGAAGCCGTGCGACGCCATGGGCCTGACCTTTGCTGGGAACGCTTGAGTCGATTATTAGCATATGCTTTAGTTCAACTAAAGAAAGCATTGCTCTGAGGAACCGCGCCATGCAACGCATTGACATGCACGCCCATTTCTACGGCGGCGGGCTGGTGGATTTCCTGCACGACCGCGCCGAACGGCCCTGCCTGCGCACCCGCGCCGACGGGGTCGAGGTGATGCTGGCCATGAACGGCGAGTTTCCCTTCACCCCTGCGCATCACGACGCGCAGGTGGGTCTGGCGCGGATGGCGGAGATCGGGTTGACGCGGCGGATGCTGACCTTTCCCGGCGCGCTCTGCGTCGACTCCCTGCCTGCCGGCGAGGTGGCGGCACCGATTACCGCCTTCAACGACCACCTGGCTGGCTTGAAAGGAGATCGGCTCACCGGGCTGGCGGGGCTGCCCCTGGCCGACATGCAACTCGCAGCGCGTGAGCTGCGGCGGGTGCGCCGCGAGCTGCGGTTGCCGGGGGCGATCCTGCCTTCGGATTACTTCAACTCGATCGAGGACGCCCGGAAGCTGGCGCCGGTGCTGGAGGCGGCGAGCGAGGAAGGCTCCCTGCTGATGCTGCACCCGGGTCCGATGGCGGGCCAGTCTCCGGCCCCGCTTGCCCCCGATTTCCCGCAGTATCGCACCTCGGTGATCCAGTTGCAGGCGCAGGCGGCGCAGACGGCGCTGACCGTGGTGCTGGGCGGGTTGCTCGACCACTATCCGGGCATCCGCTTCCAGGTGGTTAATCTGGGCGGCACCCTGCCCTTCGTCTTCGAGCGGCTGGAGGCCGTGGCGCGGCACCGCAACGCCGACCAGCCCTTCCCCACCGGTGCTCTGCGGCGCATCTGGTATGACTGTGCCTCGCTGGGGCCGCGGGCACTGGAAGCGGCGGTGGCGCTCTACGGGGCGGATCGGATCATGCTTGGGTCGGACTATCCGATCTTCCACGACGACCCCTGGGAGAACGCGCTGGCTCCGGCGCGGATTACCGAGGAAGAACGGGAACAGATCGCCTGGCGCACCGCGGCCAGCCTGCTGGATGGGCTGGAATAGCGGGACGGCCAAACGCGCCTCGTCTGGGCATGAGTGCTGCGCCATCAACAGGCGCAGAATACCCCGTTAATCGGTTCGCACGGACCGGCGACGCTTGGACAGCAAGACGCCGCTTTTTATGTCCTATCTCTCGGCCACGGCCTCTGGCCGCATCGCAACGCGTCCCGGCCTCGAAAAGCCCGCCTTCCCAGACTTCTCGACGCTGCTGTCCAGCGTCGCGTTCAGCTCGGCTCCGAAGAGGATGACCAGCGCCGAGATCCACAGCCACGTCAACAGGGCGATTGCCCCGCCCAGCGTGCCGAAGGTCTCGTTGTAATCGGCGAAGTTGGCCGCGTAGATGCCGAAGGCAAGCGTTCCGGCGACCCAAAGCACCGTGGCCAGAATCGCGCCGGGCGTGATCCAGCGCACCCGCGGGTTCCGATGCCGGAGCGACAGGCGGTAGAGCAACGAGATCGCCAGCGTGACGATCCCCGCGACCAGCGGCCAGGCCACGAAATGCACGTAGTCGGGCAGTTCCGCCTCTGAGGTCAGAACGGAAGTGATGCTGAGGATGCCAACACTCAGCAGCAGCGCGGCGATCAGGAAGGCTGTCATGCCGATCTGGAAGGCATAACGAGCGATGAACCCACGGTCGTCGACCTCGTCATAGGCGACATGGATGCCTTCGATCAAAGCACCGACTGCAGAGGAGGCGGAGTAGAGCGACACAGCCAAGCCGCCGATGAAGGCAAGCGTCAAGCCGCCCTCGCGCGATCCGGCCAGTTTCGTGGCCTGGTTGATGATGATGTCGCTGACCGCAGGCGACAGCATGTCGGACGCCGCGCTCAGTGCATCGACGAAGGACTGCGGCTCGACGATCAAGCCGGCGAGTCCCACGGCGGCGGCGAGGCCGGGAAAAACCGACAGCAGGCCATAGAATGCGATCCCGGCGGCGACGACCGGCAAACGGTCGCTGGATACCTCTTCCCACAGGCGCTTGAGAAATTTGAACATGTTTGCCCCTCTTGATCCAAGAGAGGAACGTTTACTGCACCGGTCAGTTCCGGCCCTCTGCCTTTCGGCCAGGGCAAAAGCGGGCGACGGCCGCGTTTACTGACATCGGAGCCTCTCCTATCGGGCCACTCCAAGCTCCCATCCCCGGGGCGGAGCGATCCTTATTCGTCCTTTTGGCGCACCCTGCCCTTCAGGCCATCGCCGAACTGGGCATTGCCGGCTGCGACAGCAAGGAGACGAGCACGCCGCTGATCTCGCCGTAGATGAAGGGCTTTTCCACCTTGGTCACGAAGTTCATGCCCTCTGGCAGATGTTCCCGACCGTAGCCACTGGCGAAGCAGAAGGGTATGCGGCGGTTCAGCAACTCCTCGGCAATGGCATCGACCCGCTCGCCGCCCAGGTTGCCATCCAGGACAACCGCATCGGGGGCGGTCTCCTTGATCATGTTCATGGCCTCCGAGACATTGCCCGCGATCCCGACAACCTCGCCACCGACGCCCTCGATCTCGCCTGCCACGTCCAGCGCGATGATCGGCTCGTCCTCGATCACCAAGATCCGCGCGCCATCGAGCGTCGGCGTTTCGACCACCTTGTCCTGGGTGATCGCCTCTTCCCCCCGCTGTTCGGGCGCGGTGTGAGAGTTGGCGGCAGGTGCGCCCGTGGCGAAATGGTCCGCTTCTGAACTCGGCGCGGTTTCCGAACGGTTCCCGAGAGCCACGCTGATGGTCCAGACGACCCCCTCGGGTCGCCAGTCCACGCTGGCGCCACCGCCCTCGCCCGAACCGCCCCGGATCAGCGTTGATCCGAAGCCGCAGCGATCCGGCGCAGCGACACGCGGGCCACCGGTTTCCGACCATGTCAGCACGACCGAGCTGCCCTCGATCCGCCACGCGATTGCCACCCGGCCCTGGGGGGTCGAGAGCGCCCCGTATTTCACCGCGTTTGTGCCGAGTTCGTGCAGGGCGAGCGCGAGGCGCAGGGCCGCCGCGGGCGGCAGCCGCACCGGGGGCCCGGATATCGACAGGTGATCGCCAAGCCCGCGCTGCTCGACCTGCTCGGCCACCAGATCGCGCAGCTCGGCGCTGGTCCAGCTTTCGGCGCTCAGGATGGCATGGGCACTGGCCAGCGACTTCAGCCTGCCACCGAAGGCCTCGGAAAACTCCTTGGGATCGGCGGTCTGGCGCAGCGTCTGACGGGCAATTGCCTGGACATTGGCCAGCGTGTTCTTCACCCGGTGGTCCAGCTCGCCGATCAGAGTGGATCGGATCTCCTCGGCCCGGCGGCGTTCGGTGATGTCGTGGAGTTGCAGCGTCACGCTGTGGGGGACGCCCGGTTGCCCGGTGATGACCGAGACGTAGCATTCGCATTCCAGGACCGAGCCGTCGCCATGCCTGGCCGACAGCACCAGCGAACGGCGGCTGGATTCGGCGCTCGCATCGACTTCGGCGACAAAGGCCGTCAGGGCATCGGCGGAACCCGGCATCAGCCAGCCACAACTGTCGATCCTGCGGCCCTCGATTTCGCGGGCCTGCCGGCCGAACATCCGCTCGGCCCCCGGCGTCCATTCGCGCACGACGAGGCCGCAGTCCAGTTCGACCACGCCCAGCGGAGAGTTGTCGCGATGCGCCTTTACCCGCGCCAGCGCTCCGGCCAGTTCCCGCGAAACGCGTGTCATGCGGTCGCGCTGCTCGGCCAGTTCCTGGGCCTGCAATCCCAGTTCAAAAAACACCTGCGCCTTGGACTTCAGGATCATCGGGTCGATCGGCTTGGTGATATAGTCGACCGCCCCCGCCTCGTATCCGCGGAAGACCCGGCGTTCGTCGAAATCGGCCGCTGTCAGGAAGATGATCGGTATCTTTCGCGTCCGCGCCGAGCCGCGCATCAGCTCGGCGAGATCGTATCCATCCATCTCGGGCATCTGCACGTCGAGCAGCGCCAGCGCATATTGATGCGAAAGCATCTTCTCCAGCGCCTCCGCCCCCGACCGTGCGCGGTGCAGTTCCAGCCCTTCACGCGCCAGAAGCGCCTCGAGGGCGTTGAGATTGTCGACCAGGTCGTCGACCAGGAGAAACCGGACGGGTTCAGATGGCACGGAGTTCCTCCTCTCTCGCCTTGTAGCTGGCGATGCGCTTCCAGATGCGCTGCCCTTCGTGGAAAGGGCCGAATTCGTTCGAATGGTTCGAGAACCGCAGCGTCTCGTGCGAGCCGAGGCCCAGGAAGCCACCATGGATCAGCGAGTCGCGGAACAGGCCTATGGCGCGGTTCTGCAGGTCCTGGTCGAAGTAGATCAGCACGTTGCGGCAGGAAATCAGGTGCATCTCCGAGAACACGGCATCGGTCGCGAGGCTGTGCTCGGCGAATACCATGTTGGACCGCAACGACCGGTCGAATGCAACCCTTTCATAAGCGGCGGTGTAATGGTCCGACAGCGGCGTACGGGCACCAGTCTTCTGGTGGTTCGCGGTGAACTTGGCCATACGCTCGATCGGGTAGACGCCGGCCTCGGCGCGGGCCAGGGCACGGCGGTTGATCTCGGTGGCATAGAACATGGTGCGGTCGAAGAGCCCCTCCTCGCGGAAGAGGATGGCCATCGAGTAAAGTTCCTGGCCCTCGCTGCAGCCCGCCACCCAGACCTTGAGCCGGGGAAAGGTCCGCAGGTAGGGAATGACCTGCGACCGCAGCACGGCGAAATAGCCCGGATCGCGGAACATCTCGCTGACCTGAACGGTCATGCCGTCGATCACATCGGGCAGCAGGCTCGGGTCGTGCAGGATGCGACCCTGCGCCTCGGACAGCGTCGCGCAGCCCAGCCGCTCGCAGACAAGCTGCGCCCGCCGGACCAGCGACGAGCGGGAATAGGACCGGAAGTCGTAGTGGTAGCGACGGTGGAGCGCCTCGAGAAAGAGGTCGAGTTCGATCCGGTGAGAGGAGGCGCTGTGCAATTCTTCGGTCACCGTGGCATCCAGACTCGGGTCAGCGAAAGCAGTTTGTCGACGTCGAGAGGCTTGGCGACATAGTCGTTGGCCCCGGCGGCCAGGCATTGCTCCTGGTCATCGGCCATCGCCTTGGCCGTCAGCATGATGATCGGCAGCTTCTTCCAGCGTTCCTGGCGCCGGATCTCGCGGGTGGCGGTCAGGCCGTCCATCTCGGGCATCATCACGTCCATCAACACGAGATCGACCGGCGGCGCCGCGCTGTCGGCCGCGCGCCCCAGGTGTTCGAGCGCTTCGCGACCGTTGCGGGCGATCTGCACCTCGACGCCGTGCGGCTCGAAGATTCCGGTCAGCGCGTAGATGTTGCGGATATCGTCCTCGACCACGAGGATACGGCGCCCGTCGAGAACCGAGTCCCGGTTGAGCGACTTCGTCAGCATCTCGCGCTGCGGTTCGGGAAGGTCCGAGACGACCTGGTGCAGGAAGAGCGTCACCTCGTCGATCAGCCGCTCGGGCGACTTGGCGCCCTTGATGATGATCGACCGCGAATGGCGGCGCAGGCGCAGTTCTTCGGCCTCGGTCAATTCGCGCGCGGTGTAGACGATTACCGGCGGGAACGGGCCTTCCTCGCGGTCCAGCGTTTCGAGCACGTCGAACCCGGAGGCATCGGGCAGCGTCATGTCGAGCACAAGACAATCGAAGCTCTCGCTGCGCAGCTTTTCCAGTCCTTCGGCCGCGGTCGAGGCCCCCACCGTCTCGACCCCGTCGCCGCCCAGCAGCGCCTTCAACCCTTCGAGCTGCGCCGGGTCGTCTTCGAGGATCAGCAGGCGCCGGATCGACCGGTCGAACCGCGCACCGATATTACGCAGCGAGTCCAGCAGTTGCTCGCGGCTCACCGGCTTCATGATATAGTTGGCCGCCCCCTGTTCGAGCGCCTCGCGCTGCGCGTCCTGCGCCGAGACCATGTGGACCGGGATGTGCCGGGTCCGGATGTCGCGCTTGAGACGGTCGAGGACCGACAAGCCCGAATGGTCGGGCAGCCCGACGTCGAGGATCACCGCCTGCGGCAGGAAATGCCGGGCTGCAACCACGCCCTCCTCGGCCGAACCGGCGACGAGGCAGCGGAACCCGAGTTCATGGGCGAGGTCGACGAGTATCCGGGCAAAGGCCGGATCGTCCTCGACCGCCAGTATGACGCGATCACCCGCGGACAGCCGATCCCGGTCGTCCTCCACACCGGCAAGCGGTGCGGGGAAGCGGATGCCCGTTTCCGACTCTGCGGGTTCGGACTCACGTGGCACCGGCTTCTGGCTACGGCGCGGTTGCGCCGGAGCGCGCGCCCTGCCCGTCTCCTCTATGCTGCGCATGGGCAAGCGGATCGAGAAAGTGCTGCCCTGTCCGGGCGCGCTTTCGACATCGATGTCACCGCCAAGCATCTCGGCCAGTTGGCGCGAGATCGACAGGCCCAGGCCGGTTCCGCCGAACTTGCGGCTGATCGTGCCATCGGCCTGGCGGAAGGCTTCGAAGATCACGTCCTGCTCTTCAGGCTTGATGCCGATCCCGCTGTCCTTGACCGCGAAGACGATATCGTTTCCGTCGCGCCGGACGGCCAGATCGACACTGCCACTATCGGTGAACTTGATCGCGTTCGACAGGAAGTTGCGCAGCACCTGTTCCAGCCGATTGGGATCGCTCATGAACTCGGGGAGTGTCTCGTCGACCTGGCAGGTCAGTTCCAGCCGCTTGGCCGCCGCCTGGGGCGTGAAGGTGCGCATCACCTTCGCGACCAGGTCAGACGGCCGGACAGGCTCGGACACAAGGTCGAGCTTGCCGGATTCGATCTTGGAGAGGTCGAGGATATCGTTGATCAGCGCCAGCAGGTCCTTGCCCGAGCTTTCGATAGTCTCGGCCCAGGTCAGCTGTTCCTTCGTGAGCGTGCCTGCCCGGTTGTCGTGCAGCAGGCGCGCCATGATGAGAAGCGCGTTCAGCGGCGTGCGCAACTCGTGGCTCATGTTGGCGACGAACTCGGACTTGAACCGGCTCTCGCGTTCCAGCGTCTCGGCCTGTTCGCCAAGCAGGCGTTCCGAGCGCGCCAGCGAGTCTCGCTGCAATTCCAGCTCGGCCGTCTGGCTTTCGAGCTGGGTGTTCTGTTCTTCCAGTTCGGCCTGCTGCTGTTCGAGCCGCTGCTGGCTTTCCTGCAGCGCGCGGGTTTGCTCCTCCAGCTCCTCGTTGGTGGCTGCCAGTTCCTCGGTGTGGGCCTTGAGTTCCTCGGCCTGGCGGCGGGTTTCCTCGAGCAGGTCACGCAGCCTGGCCCGGTCGCGCGCGGAACGGACGGCAATCCCGACCTGGTCGCCGATGCGCTGCAGAAAGATGCGCCCGGCCTCGCTGATCGGCCCCGTCAGGCCGAATTCCAGAACTCCGTTCGCCCGCCCGCCAACATGCACGGGTACCAGGATCGCCTGCCCCGTCGCGCCGCGCACCAAAGCGGTTCCGAATGGCAGGGCCTCGTCCCCGAGATCGCCGATTTCGAGAACCCGGTTGTCCTTCAGGCAGCGCCAGAGGTGGCCTTCGTTCTCGACCACTGTCATGGGCACGCCGTGACCTTCCGGCAAACCGAATGACCCCGCGCATGTCAGCGTCGCGCCATCCCGCACATAGAAGACTGCCGAGCGCGCCCCGATCTGTTCGGCCAGCGTCGCAAGTATCCCATCCGCCATCACTTCGAGGGTTTGCTCGCCTTCGGCGGCACGACCGACGGCGACCTGCCCCTGCTGCAACCAGTCGGACATCTTGAGCGCCGAGCGGAACCGCACGAAGAAGAAACCACCCGCGCCCAGCAGGAGCATGACCACGACGCCCATGGTCCGGTTCGTCGCAGCCAGGTCCGCGTCCAGGTTCGACGTGTCGGTGAAATAGCCTGCGATGATACCCAGCGACGCCAGGAAGGCGGTCTGCACGGGGCGGAGCTGCGAATTGCTGAGGAAGCTGATGAAGAGCGGCAGCAGGTAGATGACCCAGACCGCGATCCCGAGAGGCGCGAAATAATCGATGGCGAAGACAACGAGCAGCAGTGAAACAATCACCGCCGAGAGCGCAGCGTCTTTATTTAACGGCAATCCATAACCCCCGGAGATGCTAACCCTGGTGGTTCAGAACGTTCCCCGGCACGATCGGTTCCCTGAATTGATCATTTTTCTTGCGAATGTTCCGCGGCTGCGGCGCGTGGCAGAGGGAAGTTGCCAAATTCCATGGCAACGCCGGCAGCCCTGTCGCACCCAGACAGGCCAGGTTTCCAGGGCCCGCGGGAAGGCGGGCCAACTGCGAAATCAGGACTTTCCAAACCGGGCGCGCCTTCGGTTCCACCGCAACGGCAACAGGCGGGGAAGACTCCCCGCCAAATCCGTTTCGCCCCTGCAGGCAGTCGACCTAGGCCTGGCCCTGGGGCAGCCGCTGGCGGACCAGCGTCGTCCAGTAGGAGCAGCCCCAGGTGATGACGTCGTCGTTGAAGTCGTATTCGGGGTGGTGCAGCCCGGCCGAGGGGCCGTTGCCGACATTGATCATCGCGCCGGGCACCTCGTTGAGCATGAAGGAGAAATCCTCTCCGCCCAGGGTTGGCGGCATGTCGAGCAGCACGTTGTCGGTGCCCGCCACCTCTTGCGCGGCCTGCGCGGCGAGGGCGGTTTCGCGTTCGTGGTTGACCGTCACCGGGTAATGGCGGACATAGTCGAGTTTGCCCTCGGCGCCGAAGGCGGCCGCGATATTGGCGACCATGGTGCCGAGGCGCTCCTCGATCATGTCGCGCACCTCTTCGCGCAGGGTGCGCACGGTGCCGGTCATGGTGAGATCCTGCGGGATCACGTTGAAGGCATTGCCCGCCTGGATGGTGCAGAGCGAGATCACCGCGCTGTCGATCGGGTCCATGTTGCGCGAGGTCAGCGTCTGGACCGCCTGGAGCAGCGCCGCGGCGATCGGCAGCGGGTCGATGGTCTGCTCGGGGCGGGCGGCGTGGCCGCCGCGGCCGGTGATGGTGATCCTGACCTCGTCGACCGAACCCATGATCGCGCCCGAGTTGATGGTGAACTGGCCGACCGGAAGGTTCGGGCGGTTGTGCATCCCGTAGACCTCGTCGCAGGGCCACCGTTTGAACAGGCCGTCCTCGATCATGGCGCGGGCCCCTGCCCCGCCTTCTTCGGCGGGCTGGAAGATCACGATGACGGTGCCGTCGAAGGCGCGGCTTTCGGCCAGGTGGCGCGCGGCGCCCAGCAGCATGGTGGTGTGGCCGTCATGGCCGCAGGCGTGCATCTTGCCCGGCACCTGCGAGGCATAGGGCTTGCCGGTCGCTTCCAGGATCGGCAGCGCGTCCATGTCCGAGCGCAGGCCGATGGTGCGGCCCGAGATGTTGGTCTGGCCCCGGATGACGCCGACGACGCCGGTGCGGCCGATCCCTTCGTGGACCTCGTCGACGCCGGCGGCGCGGAGTGCCTCGGCGACGCGGCCGGCGGTGCGCTCGACGTCATAGAGCAGTTCGGGGTTCATGTGCAGATCGTGGCGGAAGGCAGTCAGATCCGCGATCTGCCCGGCGACCCAGTTCTCGACGGCCATGGATCAGGCCTCCTTCTTCATGCGGTAGCGGAAATCGCAGTGGCTGGCGCCCTTCATGATGGTCTGCGTCCGGGTCATCTCGATCGCCGGATTGTAACCGATGCAGAAGTCGCCATCGCGGTTGCAGGACAGCAGGTGGCCGATGTCGCCCAGGCCCATCTCGCGATACATCTCGGCATAGCGGCACTTGACGACGTTGAAGTCCATCTTCTCCTCGGACATCTCGACCGGCTCGATGCGCAGGGCGTCCTCGCGGGTCCAGGCGGGCTGGATCGCGGCGAAATCGGTCAGGTCGGGCGCGCGGCCAAGCTGTTCGGCCAGCATCTTGCCCTGTTCGATCGCCGATTTGGAGCAGGCGGCGCCGATCACCGCCTCGGCCTCTTCGCGGCCCGAGCGTTCGGTGATCACGTCGAGGACGTGCTTGAGCATCATCGCCTCGATCCTGCGGCGCAGCAGGATCGGAATGTCGTTCAGGTCCATCTTGGCGTCGGTCATGGCGGTCTCCGTCAAAGGTTGATTTCCTTGTGGTCCTGGCGTTTCAGCCAGGCGAGATAGGTCGGGGCGACCCGGCGCACGATGCCGTGCATCGGGAAGGGTGTCGGTTCGGTGACCGGCAGGGCCAGTTCCTCTTCGGGCTGGCCGGTGGCGGCGCGGGCGAGTTCACGGCCCAGCGAGGTGCCGAGCGCCACGCCGCGCCCGTTGCAGCCGACCCAGGCCCAGCCGTCGGGGCCGAGTCGGTGGATGCGCGGGAAGCGGTCCCAGTTCATGCCGATGTAGCCGGACCAGACGTGGGTCATCTCGGGCACGCCGAGTTCGGGGAAGGCCTCGGCCAGGCTGTTGGCGGCCTTGCGGCGGACCCGGTTGGCGATATCGTAGGACCCCATCACCGCGCCGCCGGTAATGAGCCGGTTGCGGGCGTCGTAGCGGAAGAAGCGCAGGTCGCCGCGGGTGTCGGAGACGGCCTGGCGGCCCGGCAGGATCTTGCTGCGCAGGTTGTCGCCCATCGGCTCGGTCGCCATCTGCCAGCTGAGGATCGGCACGATGGAATGCGCGATGCGGGGGGCAAGGCGCGGGACGAGTTCGCCGGTATAGGCGTTGGTGGCCAGGATCAGCGCGCGGGCCTTGAGGGTGCCGTTGGCGGTCCGGATGACCCATTGGCTGCCGACCCGTTCATAGGAGGTGACCGGGCTTTGTTCGCGGATCACGGCGCCCAGATGCTCGGCCACCCGCGCCATCTCGCGCGCCAATGCCAGCGGGTTGATATGGCCGCCGGTGGGGTTGAACATGCCGCCGTACCAGAACTCGCTGCCCAGCATCTCGGCGCATTGGCGGGCGTCCTTGAGTTCGGCCGGGAAGCCGTACCGCTGCCAGGCCTCGACCCGCTTCTGCGAGAGCTTGACCCGGCCGGGGCTATGGGCGGGCTGGAACCAGCCATTCTGCTCGGCCTCGGCCTTCATGTCGAATTCGCGCACGAGGTCGAAAAGCACGTCGGCGGAATTGCCGATCAGGCGGACCATGCGGCGGCCGGCCTCGCCGTAGCGCGAAACCCAGACGTCGGGTTCGGCCGAGGTGAGGATCGGGATGACCTGGCCGTTGTTGCGCCCCGAGGCGCCCCAGCCGGCGGCCTTGCCTTCGAGCACGGTGACGGCGCGGCCGCGGCGGCGGGCCTCGATGGCGGCCGAGAGGCCGGTGAAGCCCGCGCCGATCACCGCGACGTCGGTTTCCTCGGTGCCGGACAGCGGGGCGTTCGGAGTGCGTTCGGGCGCGGTGGCGGCCCAGAGGGATTTCGGGAATTCGACCGACATCAGCGCGCTCCTTCCCGGTTCAATGCGGCTTCCTGCGGCAGCCAGAACCAGCGCAGCGACTCTTCCTCGGGCGAGAGGACCGGACCCTCGGCGCAGGGAACGGTGGCGGCGGCGGCGGCGAGGCGGTGCGCCTCGGCCAGGCAGGTGGCGAAATCGGGCACGTCAGCGGTGGCGCCGGCGCAGCCCTCCCACAGAGTCGAGAGCGCCTGCGGGCAGCTGTCCTCGAACGGGGTCACCGCCCGCCAGATCCCCTCGTCCGCGTCGAGCCGGTAATAAGCCAGCATGTCGAGGCCCTTTTCGGCGATGAAGCCGACGGCGGTGGCGATGCGGTCGACGTCCTCTTCGTCGAAGAACCAGTTCACGCCGAAGCGCGCCCAGCCGGGGCGGAAGATCGAATGGCCGTGATGCACGGCCGAGGCATGGCGGGCGCTGCGCTCGGGGTCGATGTCGAGCAGCGCGTGGCCGTATGGTCCGGCGCAGGAACAGCCGCCGCGGGCCTGGATGCCGAAGAGGTCGTTGAGCAGCGCGACCACGTAGTTGTGGTGCAAGAGCTTGCCCCTGACGCGCAGGTTGAAGGAGAAGATCCCGAGGCGCGGCACGTTGCTGGGGCCGAGCAGCTCCATCCCCGGAATGGCGCGCAGCGCGTCTTCCATGCGCCGCGTCAGCACCTGTTCCCGGCTTTCGACCCGGTCTTCGTCCATGTCGCGCTTGAGCTGGAGCACCATGCCGGCGCGGATGTTGTCGACGATGGCGGGGGTGCCGCCCTCTTCGCGGTGTTCCGGGTCGGAGATGTAGCTGTGGCCCTCGGCGGTGACATAGCTCACCGTGCCGCCGCCCGTCAGCGTCGGGCGCGCGGTGTCGAACAGGCTGCGGTCGGCGATCAGCAGGCCCGAGGCACCGGGGCCGCCGGGGAACTTGTGCGGCGAGAGCACGGCGGCGTCGATCCGGTCACGCGCGCCGGGGGCGGTTTCGGCCAGGCGCACCGGCATATAGGGCGCGGCGGCGGCGAAATCGGCCACGCAGAAGGCGCCGTGATCATGCAGCAGGCGCGCCAGGGCGCGCAGGTCGGTGCGCACGCCGGTGACGTTGGAGGCGGCCGAGAAGGCGCCGATCTTGAGCGGGGCCGCAGCATGTTCGGCCAAAGCGCGTTCCAGCGCGGTCAGGCAGATGGTGCCCGCATCGTTCAGCGGCACGCGCACGACAGTCGCGCCGCTTTCGCGCCAGGGCAGATCGTTCGAGTGGTGTTCATAGGGGCCGACGAAGACGACGCCCTGCGCCAGACCCTTCATGGCGAAGGCGCGCACCAGCTTGTCGACCGCGCCGGTCGCGCCCGAGCCGGTGAAGATCACCGCGTGGTTGTCGTCGGCGTCCACCGCCCCGCGCACCGCCTCGCGCGCCATCTCGCGCAGCTGGGTGGTACGGCGGCCGACGAAGGAGGTTTCGGTATGGGTATTGCCGTAGAAGGGCAGCACATGGGTGCGGATCGCGTCCTCGATGAAGCCGAGCGCGCGGCCCGAGGCGACATAGTCGGCATAGATCAGCGAACGGGGCCCGAAGGGGCCGGACATCGCGGTGCCCTCGCCGATGAGGGCGTTGCGGATATCTTTGAATTCCAGTGACATTCTTGGTCCTCAGGCGGCATCGGTGCGCAGCGACGGAGGTGTCCAGTCGCGGCCCGGTATCGATGAAAGCAGGTTCTGCGTGTAGGGATGTTGCGGGTTGGAAAAGACCTCGGCGGTGAGGCCGCTTTCCACGATTTCGCCCTTCTGCATGACGATGATCCGGTCGCAGAGTTGCGCCGCGACGCGCAGATCGTGGGTGACGAAGAGCAGCGAGAGGTTGAGCCGGTCGCGCAGGTCGGCCAGCAGTTTCAGCACCTGCGCCTGCACCGAGACGTCGAGCGCCGAGACCGGCTCGTCGGCGACGATGACCTTGGGTTCAAGCGCGAGGGCGCGGGCGATGCCAATGCGCTGGCGCTGGCCGCCGGAAAATTCGTGCGGGAAGCGGTTGGCGGCGGCGGGCGAGAGTTCGACCAGTTCGAGCAGCCGCTTGGCGTCCTCGCGGGCCTTGGCCGGGTCGGTGCCATGCACGATGGGGCCCTGGGCGATCAGGTCGACCACCCGCTTGCGCGGGTTGAGCGAGGCCATCGGGTCCTGGAACACGATCTGGATGTGCTTGCGCAGGGCGCGCAATTCGCGCGGGGTGGCGGCAAGCAGGTCCTTGCCGTCGAGCTCGACCGAGCCCTGGTCGCATTCCAGCAGCCGGGTGACGATGCGCGACACCGTAGTCTTGCCCGAGCCGCTTTCGCCGACGACGCCCAGGGTTTCGCCCTGGCGCAGTTCAAAGCTCAGGTCCTTGACCGCGGTGACGGCCTTGCGCCGTCCGGACAGCAGGCCGCCGCGGGCGGCGAAGGTCTTGCGCAGGCCGGTGCCCTTCAGCACCACCGGCGCGTCGGAGGCGGCCTTGACCGGCGGCGGCGTCAGCGAGGGCACGGCGGCGATCAGGGCCTGGGTATAGGCGTGCCTGGGGTGGTTGAGCACCTCGTCGGTGGTGCCGCTTTCGACCAGCTCTCCGCGGCAGAGCACAGCGACCTTGTCAGCGATCTCGGCCACCACGCCGAAGTCATGGGTGATGAAGAGTACCCCTGCCCCCTCGTCCTTCTGCAGCTCGCGGATCAGCTTGAGGATTTGGAGTTGAGTGGTCACGTCGAGCGCGGTGGTCGGCTCGTCAGCGATGATGAGCTTGGGCGAGAGCGCCAGCGCCATGGCGATCATCACCCGCTGGCGCTGGCCGCCCGAGATCTGGTGCGGATAGGCATTGTAGGCCGAGAGCGGCTCGGGGATATGGACCCGTTCGAGCAGTTCGATGGCGCGGTCCTTGCGCTGCACGCGGTTCATCGGGGTGTGCAGGCGCAGCACCTCGTCGATCTGCCAGCCCACCGTCTTCTGCGGGTTGAGCGCGGTCATCGGCTCCTGGAAGATCATGGCGATGTCAGCGCCGCGGAGCTTGCGCATCTCGGCCTCGGTCTTGCCGCGCAGCTCCTGCCCCATGAAGCGGATCTCGCCGCCGGTGACGCGCACATGCGGTTCCGGCAGCAGGCCCATGATCGCGCCGGCGCAGAGCGACTTGCCCGAGCCGCTTTCGCCGACAAGGCAGACGATCTCGCCCGGGTTGATGGTCAGGTCGAGTCCTTCGAGCGCAAAGGGGCGGTCGGCGCCCTTGGGCAGGCAGATCTGCAGCTGGCGCAGGTCGAGGATGGGCGCGCTGGTGTCGGTCATTTCTTCTGCCTCGGGTTGAGGGCGTCATTCAGCCCCTCGCCCAGGAGCGAGAAGGAGAGCACGGTCAGGACAATCGCGATGCCGGGGATGACGGCGCAATAGGGCGCGGTGCGCAGCACGGCGCGGCCCTGGCCGATCATGTTGCCCCAGCTGGCATAGTTCGGGTCACCCAGCGCCAAGAAGGCCAGCGCGCTTTCCATCAGGATCGAGAGCGCCATGATGACCGAGGCATAGACCACGATGGGCGGCAGCGCGTTGGGCAGGATCTCGCGGAAGATGATCGCGGTGTTCGAGACCCCGAGGTTGCGCGCGGCATCGACGAATTCACGGCCCCGGAGCGACATGAACTCGGCCCGCACCATCCGGGCCGGCGCGGTCCAGCTGACGATGCCGATGGCAAGCGTGATCCACTCGATCTTGGAGCCCATGATGGCGACCAGCGCCAGCAGCAGCACGAAGTTGGGGATGGTCTGGAAGGCCTCGGTGATGCGCATCAGCACGTCGTCGACCCAGCCGCCGAAATAGCCGGCCAGCGCGCCGATCACCACGCCGATGGCGATGGCAACCAGGGTGGCGACGACGCCGATCATCAGCGAGATGCGCGCGCCGTACAGGACGCCGGAGAGCACGTCGCGGCCGAGCTGGTCGGTGCCAAGCGGGGTCTCCCAGTTTATGAAGGGCGGGGTCAGCGGCTCGCCCGCGCGGCGCAGCGGGTCGCCGGGATCGACGATGCCGGCGGAGAGCGCCATGAGGATGACGATGGCGAAGAGCACCAGCCCCAGCAGCGCGGCGCGGTTGCGCTTGTAGCGGCGCCAGAACATCACGTAGCGCGGCGGTTCGGGCGGAGCGATTTCGGTGTCTGCAAAGGTCATTTGAGTTCGATCCGGCTGTCGAGGCGCGCATAGAGCAGGTCGGTCAGGAAATTGACGACCACCACGATGATGGCGCAGAGGAAGATGATGCCCATGAGCGTGTTCAGGTCGCGCTGCACCACGGACTTGTAGGCGAGTTGCCCAAGGCCCGGCAGCGAGAAGATGGTCTCGACCACGATCGAGCCGCCGAGCACGGTGGAGAATTGCAGGCCCAGCAGCGTGACCACCGGCAGCAGCGCGTTCCGCATGATGTGGTGGATCATCAGACGGCCCTCGCCGGCCCCCTTGGCGCGCGCGGTGCGGACATAGTCAAGATCGGCCACTTCCATCACCGAGGCGCGCATCAGGCGCAGGTAGAAGGCGAGGTAGATCAATGAGAGGGCAGCGGTCGGCATGATGAGGTGGCGCACCACGTCCCAGACGTGGTCCCAGCCGGTGTAGAAGGCGGCGATGGTCTTGATCCCGCCGACCGGCAGCCAGCCGAGCTTCACCGAGAAGACCAGCATCAGCATGAGCGAGAGGAAGAACGAGGGCGTGGCGTAGAACACCAGACCCAGCACCGAGATCAGGTTGTCGGTCAGCGAATAGGCGCGCCGCGCGGCGATGGCGCCGAGCGCGATACCGGCGGTGAAGGCGATGCTGAGCGAGGTCGCCATGAGCAGCAGCGTGGTGCCGAGGCGCTCCATCAGGACCGTGGACACCGGCTGTTCATAGACGAAGGACCAGCCGAAATCGAAGGAGGCAAGCTTGACCATGTAGCGCCAGAGCTGGACCCAGACCGGCTGGTCGAGCCCGTATTCGGCGCGCAGACGGTCGATGAAGGCGGCATCGGCCCCGCCCATGTCCCCGACCAGCGCGTCGATGGTATCGCCCGGCGCCAGCTTGAGCAGAAGGAAGGTGCCGATCATGATCAGGATGATCACGGGGATCGCCTGCGCGAAGCGCCGCAGCGCATAGGCCAGGATCGGGGGCATGTGGAGGGTCATCGTCTTGCGGATCCTTAGCGGTGGTCGGCAGGGATCGGGAAAGGTCGGGCGCGACCGGAGCCGCGCCCGCCGGGGTTCAGCTTACTGTTCGAGCCAGAGGTCGTACCAGCTGGACGAGTTCCACCGCGGGTTGTTGTGGTGGTTGTGCAGCTTGTTCGACGTCACCGAGATGAACGGATGCTCGATGGCGAAGATCACCGGCAGCTCGTTCATCGAGCGGGCCTGGATCTCGTGGTACATCTCGGCGCGCTTGGCCGGGTCCAGTTCGGAGGCCGCGTCGTCGATCAGCTTGTCCATCTCGTCGCTCTTCCAGCCGAACTGGTTGGTCCAGGGCGAACCCTCGGGCTGACCCGAGCGCAGCCAGACCGTGGTCGAGACCGCCGGGTCGGAGCGGAACTGGTGCCAGCCGTTGGCGGTGTCGAAGTCGTGGTCACGATAGACGCCGTTCAGGAAGCCGGGCGCGTCGTTGGTCAGCAGTTCGACGTCGATGCCGATCTCCTTCATCGCCTGGGCGTAGTATTCGGCCCAGAGCTGGGTGTATTCGCCCCAGGGCGCCGGACGGTGGCGCAGGTGGAAGCGGAAGCCGTCGTCCTTGACCGGGTAACCGGCCTCGTCAAGCATCTTCTTCGCCAGTTCCGGATCATAGGCGTAGGTGGTCACCTGGTCGGTGTAGTTGTCGCCACCGGCGCTCGGGACCGGACCACGGCCCGGCTTGGCGAAGCCGCGCATGATGGTCTTGATCGCATAGTCGATATCGAGACCATGATACATCGCCTGGCGGACCTTCAGGTCGGCGAGGATCGGGTTGCGGTGGTTGAACTCGACAGTCGAGTGGGCCACGTTGTTCTCGTAGCCCTGGGTGCCGACGGTGAAGCGGTCGTCCTTGCCCAGACGTTCGATGTCGGCCATCGAGACGCCGATGAAGCCAGATTCATGCACTTCGCCCGCTTCCAGGGCGGCCGCGGCGGCAGACTTGTCGGTCATGAAGCGCCAGACGATCCGGTCGAGGTAGGGATAGCCCTCGCGCCAGTAGTTCTCGTTCTTCTCGGCCATCACATACTGGCCGCGCTCGTATTCCACGAACTTGAACGGACCAGTGCCGACGGGCGCGGTGTTGTATTCGTTCTTCAGGATGTCGGTGCCTTCGAACAGGTGCTTGGGCACCGGATGTCCGAGGTCGGGCATGGCGGCCACGAAGAGCGCCAGCGGCATCGGCTTGGAGTAGTTGAAGACCGCGGTATGCGGGTCGGGGCAATCGACGCTTTCCAGGTTGGCCTGCAGTGACGAGGAATAGTTCAGCAGCTTTTTCCACAGCTCGATCGCCGAGAAGGAAACGTCATCGCAGGTGAAATCCTTGCCGTCGTGCCACTTGACGCCTTCGCGCAGCTTCAGCGTAATGGTCTTGCCGTCCTCGGAGCCGGACCACTCGGTCGCCAGCACCGGCACGTAGCCGTCGTAGGACTTGTCGATCAGCGGCTCCATGATCTTGCCGGTGATGTTGTAGACACCGGTCGAAGCGCGCAGCGCCGGGTTCAGGATGCGCTGTTCGGAGTTCATGTGGATGATGGCGGTGCCGCCCTTCTGCACGTCTTCGGCGGCATAGGCCGAGAAGGCAGCCGAACTCAGAACGCCGGCCATGGCCAGCGCAAGCTTGGTCTTGTTCAATGTCACTGTCATCTTTCCCGAGTCTCCTAGTCGGTTGGTTCGGCCTCTCGCGGCCCGTTCGTCATCTCGCACCTTACCTGACGAAAGGGATCGGCGCGCGTCAATATGAAAACCAACTTATCGTTCATGATTGGAAAAAATTTCTACACACCAGCCGAAACTTGGTGCTAGGCTCGGCCTGAAAGCCAGTTTGAAGAGAACGGACACATGTCAAAAACTGCATGGATCACCGGAGCGGGGTCGGGAATCGGGGCTGCAATGGCCAGGGCCTTCTCCGGGGCCGGATATCGAGTCGCGCTGACCGCGCGGCGGCGGGACACGCTGGAGGACGTCGCGGCCTCGCTCGCCGATCCGGCGGCGGCGCTGATCGTGCCGGGTGACGTGACCGACCGCGATGGGATGGCCCGCACGGCGCAGGAGATTGTCGCTTGGTCCGGCGATCTGAGCGTGCTTTGCAACAACGCCGGGCTGAACATCCCGAAGCGTACCTGGGCCGAGCTCGACTGGGAGAGCTGGGACCAATTGCTGGCGGTGAACGTCACCGGCGCGCTGAACGTCATCGCCGCCTGCCTGCCGATCATGCGGGCGCAGAAGGATGGCGTGATGATCCACACATCGAGCTGGGCCGGGCGGTTCCATTCCGCCGTCAGCGGGGTCGCCTATGGCGCCTCGAAACACGCGCTGTCGGATATCTCGCTGAGCCTCAACGACGAGGAAGGCAAGAACGGCATCCGCTCCACCGCGCTCTGCCCCGCCGAGGTGGCGACGCCGCTGCTGGCCAAGCGGCCCGGATTCGACGCGAGCAAGATGGCCGCGATGATCCAGCCCGAGGACATGGCCAAGACCGCGCTCTTTGTCGCCGAAATGCAGCCGGGCATCGTCTTGCCGGAAATCCTGCTTTCGCCCGTTCGCCGCTGATCAGACCCGATTTTCCACGAAGGACCGTTTCATGACCCACCCTGTCAAAGGCATCGACCACTGTTTCGCCCTTGTCGATGATCTCGACGATGCTGCCGCGCAATATGGCGCGCTTGGCTTCACCCTCTCGCCGCGCGGGATGCATTCGGCGGCCAAGGGTACTGCCAACCACACGATCATGTTCCCGGAGGATTACTTCGAGCTGCTTGGAATCCTGACGCCGACCGAGATGAACCTGTCGCGTCGCGGGATACTGGAGCGGATGGGACAGGGGCTGCACGCCATCGCCTGCCGGATCGACGACGCCGAAGCGGCGGCGCAAGCGCTGGCCGAACTGGGGTTGCCAACGCAGGGTCTGGGCAGCTTCTCGCGCCCGGTGCCGATGCCCGATGGCAGCGAGGATATCGCCGCCTTCTCCACGGTGTCCTTCACGCCGGCGGATACGCCGCTGGGCACGGTCTTCATGTGCCAGCACAAGACGCGTCATACCGTCTGGATCCCGGAACTGCTGGAACACGCCAATACCGCCTGCGGGCTGAGCGCCATTCTGGCGGTCTCCGCTTCGCCCGAGGCGGATGCGGCGCGCTTTGCCCGGCTCTGGGCCGAAGGGTCGGTCAGCACCGACGACGGTTTCACCACGGTGCATACCGGACCCAACTCGGCCCCGTTGATCCTGGCGGATGCGGAACGGATGGCCAGCGCCTACCCGGGTCTCGACCTCGCCCGCACCACGCGAGGGGCTTTCACCGCCCTGCGTGTCAAGGTGCGCGACATCGGCGCGGCGCGGGGATGTCTGGAGAAGGCGGGCGTCGGCTTTATCGAGACCGCGCAGGGCATCGCCGTCGGGCCGGAGGCTGCGGCGGGCGTGATCGTGGAGTTCGTCCCGACATGAGCGATCCCAAGCCTCGCAAGACGGGGTCAAAGCCGATCGAGAGCATCACCTTCGACGAGATCGACCAGCGCATCCTCGAAATGCTGCAGGCCGATAGCGACACGCCAATCCAGGCGATCTCGGAGGCGGTCGGGCTGTCGACCAACCCCTGCTGGCGGCGCATCAAGCGGATGGAGGAGGCCGGCGTCATCAAGAAGCGCGTCGTGCTGGTCGACCAGACCCGCGCCAACGTGCCATTGACCATTTTCATCGGGCTCAGCACCTCGCGACACGGGATCGACTGGCTCAACACCTTCCGATCGCTGATCGACGAGATTCCCGAGGTGGTCGAAGCCTATCGCCTGACCGGGACGGTGGATTACATCCTCAAGGTCGTGGTGCCGGATATCGCGGCCTATGACGCGGTCTACAAGAAGATGATCCAGCGTCTGGAGTTCAGCCAGATCAACTCGATGATCTCGATGGAAGAGCTGAAGTTCACGACCGCGATCCCGACAACCTATCTCTGACCGCGGGCGCGGCCTGCCGTCCTGCCCCGTCCGAACGGCCCGCCGGATTGCCCCGGCGGGCCGTTTTCGGATCTGGCGCGCCGGATAATATTAGGAAAATCAATCGCGAGAGAGTAGTATCGCTGGAATTCAACCGGCGAGGCCAGAGATGTCCTTGACGCACGGAGGCGGGCTGACCTTCGTACGCGACAGGCAGTCCCAAGGCGCGAACGCCTCCAAGTTCTGGAGGTTCTCTCTGCGTGGGAGCGAGGAGCAGGCGACGCTGGGGGTCGTCTTTGCCGATATCGACACGCCGGGCGGAGAGCCGCTGCGGGCGGCGGTGCCCGACCTTGGCACCCAGGCGAACGGGGCAGTGCTGAGCAGCATCCTAAAGGCGGCGGCGTCGCCGCAGGAATCGCGCATCCGCACCTTCAACGACACCGCGAATGTCACAACAAGCGGGTTCGAGCATATCGACCTCTACGGCAGGCTCGGCCCTGAGGCGATGGCGGCGGACGCCGGGCCCGAGGACGGCATCCTCGACCAACTGGGCGCGGCGATGCTGGTGGACTCCGGGGTGACACATGCGCATGTGATCCCGGCGGCCTACACCTATTTCGGCCAGTACCTGGCCCACGACATGTCCTTCCTGGACTGGAGCGACACGGCACAGGTCAACGGTGTGACCGGGGCCTGGATCAATGCGCGCAACCTTCATGCGCTGAGCTTCGATTCCCTGTTCGGGACCGCGCCCGTGGCCGGAGCGCCGACGAGCACCTGGATCGACCAGGCGGGGGCCAGCCTGGGGCGCGCAACGCCGCCGCCCGCCGGGCTGGAAGAGACCTTCGACCTGCCGCGCACGGCGCCGGGCGGGCACCATGCCTGTCAGGACGCGCGGGTTGACAGCAACCTCGGGCTGGCGCAGATGCACGTACTGCTGGTCCGGTTCCACCAGCAGATCGCGGCGCTGCTGAACCTCTCGCCCGACGAGGCCCGCGTGCAGACCCGCCGGCATCTGCAGGCCGTGGTGCTGACCGACTACCTGCCCAAGATCGTCCCGCCGAACGTCTACACGACGGTCAAGAACACCGGGCGGATCGTGGTGACCGGCCCGGTGGGCGACTTCCTCGTGCCGATCGAATTCGCCGCCGCCGTCTTCCGCTTCGGGCACAGCATGGTCGGCAACACCTATCCGCTCTGGACCATTCCTTGGCCGCAGGGGTCCTACATGCAGAGCCAGGCGGCCGATCTGAACGCCCTGCTCGCCTACACCCAGGCTGGAGGCTCGCTGCCGCTGGGCAAGGTCGCTTTCCACTGGGCGCAACCCTGGCGGCACATGGTCGAGGCGCAGAACCCCTACCTGTCGGTGAACGGCGTGGCGGCGCGGCCGATCAGCGCCAGCATCTCGGGCATGTTCGGCGCGCTGAAGCGGGCGAATTTCCCCGACCCGAGGGACCCCGGCAACCTCGCCCCGTTCAACCTGGCGCGGGTGACGCTGGGCCGAGGCCGGCGCTTCGGGCTGCCCAGCGGACAGCAGGTCGCCACCCTGGCCGGCGGCGGGCCGCTGTCGGTCCAGCAGTTCCTGACCACGCGGGCCTCGCGCTTTCCCGGATTGGCAGGCGACAACGCGCTCTGCACCCAGACTCCCTTGTGGTTCTACACCCTTGCCGAGGCCGAGGCGCATGGCGATGGCCGGCTCGGCCCGGTGGGCGGGCGGGTGGTGATGGAGACCATCCTGGCCGCGCTGCTGAAATCGCCGGACAGCATCGTCACCGAGGGTCCGGCCGGCCAGATTGCCTCGGATTTCGAGCGCAAGGTGCGGCTGGACCCGAGCAAAATGAACAGCTTTTCCCTGACCGATGTGGTCGCCGTGGCCTACGGCGGCGTCGATTGAAACGCGCAACAGAAGGAGAACGCGATGACCAGCATTTTCGTAGAAGACAGTGCCGCCGCGAACACGCTCGCGGAAAAGTTGCAACGGCGGCGCGACGGCATGGTCGCCGCCGGCGAGACGATCAACACCTGGATGCTGGCCACCAACCCGGTCACCGGAAACAAGCTCGACGATGATGATTTCTTCGACGATCTCTGGGACAAGCTCGAAAAGAACGCCGGAGCGACCCCGTCGAACAAGTATACCTTCATCTTCGACGACACCGCGATTGCCGCGCCCCTGTCGAAGCCGGCCGGGAAATACATCTACCAGGCCCCGCACGGCGGGGTGCTGACCGACCACCGGCTGAAGGTGGAGTGCCGCGAGGACAAGATCACGCCGGGCGTGTCCAAGGACATGCGCATTCCAATCCCCGAGGAGCGGCCGATCGACCTGCTCAGCGGCTATGTCTCGCGGCTGGCCGACGACTTGGCCCACCTGATGGGCGGCGCGGTGACAGACGAGGCGAAGAAATACCTGCTGGCGACGATCTTCCTCAACCGCTGTCAGTAACCGGCATGGGCATGGGCCGCCCGGATCGCGCCGACGAGCACCTGGCGGTCGCGGTCCTCGCGCAACGGGAAGGCCGAGCCGAACCACTCGGCGATGGCCGCGGGCGTGGCCGGTTCCGACCCGGCCCAGGCAGGTGTCACCGTCTCGACCAGACGGGCGAAGGCCGCGCCGGCCTTGGCTTCGTTGCCCAGCCGCGCGTGGATCGCCGCGACCCAGCCGTGACTGTCGAGGATGCTGGTGCCGCCGAGTTCCGCCGCCTCCAGCGCCGCGTCGAGACGGTCAAGGAAGAAGTAGGTGGCGGCATTATAGGCCCATCCCCAGGGGGGCAGCATCCGGCTCACCGCGAGGCAGCGCGTCAGGGTAGTTTCGGCCTTGGTCCGCTCGCCCAGCCAGGCAAAGCCCATGGCGCAGCTGGCGAGCGTCGCCGGGCTGATCGGGTGCAGGTTCATCGCCAGGTCCATGTGCATCGACGCGCGGGCGAAGGCGCCGGTCATCGCCGCACTCCAGGCCACGGTGCGCTGCACGCGCGCATCCATCGGATCGAGGTCCGCTGCCTTGCGGGCGAAGCTGTCGGCGCGGGCGTATTCGGCGGCGCTGCACTGGCGGCCGGGACGGATGATGTGCTCGATATTGGTGATCGAGGCGAGGCGGAACAGCGAGGGAGCGTGGTCGGGGTCGTCGCGCAGGATCTCCTCGAAGATCTTGCGGGCTTCCTCGGCGCCCTCCGGGGTCCAGCGCATCAGAGCGCGGTCGCCGCGTAGCCAGGCGTCATGGCTGGTCAGGTCCTTGCGGGAGCCGTCGACCACCAGCGCCAGGCGGTCGGCCGAAATGTGGCTTTCCAGCGTGGCCGCGATGTTGCGGACGATGTCGATCTGCGACCGACTCCAGTCGGCTGACAGGAGCGAGACGCTGTCGGCCCAGACCCTGCGCCCGCTGGCGGCCTTGCTGAGACGGAGCGAGAGCATCGGGTCGCCGTCGCGGGTCAGCACGTCGCCCTGGAACAGGTAGTCGATCTGGTCGCGTTCGCCCTCCGCCGCCAGCGCCACCTGTTCCCCGTCGATTATCGACCAGTCGCGGAAGGGTGTGAGGTTTTCGAGCAGGTCGGCGCGGAAGGCGGCGACGCGACCGTGCGCCTGTTCGGGCGCGTCCGGGGGTTCGTTGAATTCGGCAACCGCGATACGCAGCAGCCGGCGCCGCCTGGGACGGTCGCCCGAAGCCGCCGCTGCGGGGGCGACCCTTGCCCGTATCGAGCGTATGAGATCGAGGATGCGGGCACCGGGCGAGACGGCATGGGTTTCCTTCAGGTAGCTGTCCAGGCGCCGGAACTCGTCCAGCGCGGCGGATTGGTCGCCCAGGGCGTGGCGCGCCGAGATGCGGGCGTATGAGGCGATCTCGTTGCCGGGTTCCAGCAGCAGTATGGCGTCCGCGGCGGCTTCGTGGGCCTCGTCGCTAGGGTCGGTGCGGCCGATCACCCGTTCCAGCTGGCCCAGCAGCCGCCGTCGCCACATCGAGCGCATGATGCGGACCCAGCCCCGGAACATCGGGCTGACCTCGTCCAGGCCGGCGAGAATGTGCTCGGGCCAATTGGGGTCGGTAGCAAGGCGCAGGGGAATGCGGTCGTGGCGGAGTTCCGCGAGGAATGCCTCGAGATCGCTCTCCGTCGCGCGGATGTCCAGCGCGACCATCTGGTCGAGCCGGTGAAGCGGCAGCGCGGTGGTACCGGAAAGTTCTTCCAGCGCCTGCGAGACCCGCCTGGCCGATCCGATCAGCGCCTCGAGCCGGTCAAAGGCGTCAGCGCGGCCGGAACAGAGCACGAGGTAGCCCAGGAGCGCCCGCGCATCGGCGCCGAGGAGGCGGCTGTCGGGGCCGAGAAAGCCGTCGGGCCGGCCCAGGACCTCGATCCGGTGAACCTGCGGCGGGTCCGGGTTGGTATGGGCGGACCCGAGATCGACGACCCGGTACATAGCGACCTGGTCCCGGATATTGCGCAGCGTCTGCGCGCCGAGCGGCTCGAAGCCATAGTCGGTTTCCTCGCGGATCGCGTCGAAGACCGCCCGTGAGAGGACGCAATCGCCTGGCCGGGCCTTTTCCTGCAGGCGGGCGGCGATGTTGACCGTATTGCCGAAGACATCGCCATTCCGGAGCTGAACGTCCCCCAGGTGGAGACCGACGCGGAACATGAAGGGATCCGGTGTGCCGGTCTGCCGGTCTGCGACGATATTCTGGAACTCCACCCCGAAGCTGATCGCATCGACCGCCCCGTCGAAGAGCAGCAGCGCGCCATCGCCCAGCGTCTTGACCAATGTTCCGTTGAACCGGCGCGACAGGATGCGGAAACTGTCGAAACAGCCGGCCATGAATTCGAGCGTCGCGGCTTCGTCGAGGCCGATGTGGCGGCTGTAGGAAACCATGTCGATGAACAGGACGACGCGTTCCGCGAACTCGACTGGAGGCGGCACGGGCAAAAGCGAACTTTCGTTGCGGGCTTCCATCCTATCGCGGGCGTCGTTCGGGGCGTAACGTCATCCCATGAGCTTAACCGATCTGGAGCCGTTTTTCGACGTCGTTCCCGTGTCACCGGCGGGATGGCCGGTGTTTTGCACCCTTGCCGCCCCAAATCGCGCCGCCCTGGAACGGTTGCCCAACTGGCCGCGTGCCGGGTTGCCCGCGGCCGGGCGCGCCGCAGGCGGACGCGGCCTGGATTGGGAGACCGCGAAGCTGAGCGGGCTGGGCGAAGCGGTCGAGATCGCAAGCCTGTGCCGCTGGGGCGACGAAGCGACGGTGACCGCCCGCGCCGGTGACCTGCAGCGCGAGGTCTGGACGGCTGCCGCGCTTGGTGGCTTTGCCGAGCCGCAGCTAAGCGCGCGGGATGCATGGAACGCGCACATGGCAGGAACCGACCGGGTCGTGCAGCGCGATGACGACGCCGAGATGGAATGGGTCGCGGCGCGCGACCTGGAGGGCGGCTCCGTCTGGGTGCCGGTGGATTGCGTCTTCCTCGGCGCGGGCCTGGCCGATACCAACGGCTGCGCCGCCGGCCAGTCGGACCGGGACGCCCGCAGCCGCGCGCTGTTCGAACTGATCGAGCGCGATGCCACGGGGCGGTGGTGGTATGGCCGCCGGTCGCGGCCATTGCTGTCGGACGCGCAGCTCGACGATGCCGGCCGCGCGCTTTGCGAGCGGTTCACGAACCAAGGCTTTACTCTGCGCCTGTTCGATATCACCACCGACCTCGGTGTGGCCTCGGTCGCGGCGGCAGGCATGTTGCCGGGCGGCGCGCCGGCGCTGGGGTTCGCCTCGGGCGCCGATTTCGCCTCGGCCGCGACAAGGGCGCTGACCGAGATGGGGCAGGTGGCGCTGGTACTGCGCGGGGCGGGTGCCGCGGTGCTGCGCGCCGACGGCGCGCGGTGGCTGGAGGAGGTGAGCTTCGCGACGCCACCGATCTCGCTGGGCGTGGCGGGGATCGACCCGCCTGCCCCCGCCGACCGGATCGGCAGCGCCCTGCGCGATGCGGGCATCCGCGTGGCCTTTGTAAACCAATCACGGGCCGAGCTTGGGGTGCCGGTCTGGCGGGCCCTGTCGCCGGACCTCTGCCACTGGAAACCGCGGCTAGGTCGCTCGCGCCTCCTGGCACCCGACCCGCGCGACCTGGGTGGGCCGCCCGGCGCGATGAACCCGGTGCTCTTGCGGCTGTGAACGCCGAACGGTTGCCGCCCAGCGCCGCCGTCACGGGCCGCTTGTCGCTCCGGCAGGAGATCCGCGGGGAGCTGGTTGAACAGGCCGGGCGTCTCCAGTTGGGCGTTGTGGGCGCAATGGGGCGGGCCAGGCATCGCCTGGCTGCCGCTGAGCCTGGTATCGGCACCCACCGGCTGGAGCGGAACGCCACCAGGCCCGGCTGCCGATCTAGCGGCCCAGCGCGCCGTCGGCCTGAGACGTCTACGCCGTGGCGAGGGGCAATCCCCGCGTCGTCGTCCTGTCGATGATGCCGATCCCCATCCAGAGCCCGCGCGGACCCACGCCCTCGCCCGGCACGGCGTGGCTGAACTCGATCATGGTGGACTGCCGCGCCTCGGTCGCGCGCAATTCGCGCCAGAAACCGAAGATGCCGCCTTCCTCGGAGACGTATTCCTGGCCGTGGATATCGTGGAAGGCGCAGATCATCTTGGCGTGCCGGCCCATGTTCAGATAGTCCCGCTTGGCCCATCCATAAGAATGGTCGCCATCGATGAACACGACGTCGAAGACCTTGCCCGCGTGGTCATCCGAGGTCGAGGGGATGTGGAACGCGAAGTTCAACCGCTCGCGGATGCGAGGCAGGACGTAGAAGCGGTCCTTGATGTCGATGCAATGATATTGGCACGCGGGGTTCAGCGCCTGGAAGAAAGCCGCCGAAAAGGTCGCCATGCCGCCGTTCGCCACGCCGATCTCGGCCACGCTGGCCGGACGGTGGCGGCCGGCATAGAGGAGGTAGTCGACCATCTCAGTCGGAATCTGCAGCGGGCCGACGACGCTCGTGTTGATCCAGTCGGCATAGCTGGCCAGCCCCTTCCAGGCCGCGGTCGACCCTGACAGGCCGAATTCCTGCAGGTGGGCGAGCAGACGGGCCCGATCGAGCAGGGCTTCGCCCTCTTGCAGCATGGTCTCGATCACCTTCGCCTGCCGGCGCAGGTCGTTGCCTCTCGGCTGGAGGCGCATGTTGATACGTCCGACGACGTCAGTGGCGGAACGAAACTTCACTGCATACCTCCTCGCATGCCCGGCTTTGCCGCATCTCAACAGCTGCGGTGCCGAAGGCCAAGTGCTCCCTGTCGCCTGATTGACAGGTTCCCGGGGGAATTGCCAAGAGCTTGCCGCAATGATGGGCGTTGCGCCTATGCGCGGGCAGACCAACTCCCTAGCGGTAGGTCCGCTCGTCGATGCTGACCCTCGCCAGCATCTCGTCGATCATCGCGAGGAAGGCCACCTCGTGTGGCGGCAGGCTCCGGCGCGGGTTGGTGAGCAGGTGGATGTCGACCCTCGGCAGATTGGAATAGGGCGGCACCTGCCAGAGTTCGCCCAGCCGCACGTCCTTGCGCGCGACATGCACCGGCAGCGCACCGATGCCGATATTGGCGACGATCATGCGCCGGACCTCGGGCAGGCTGGACGAAACCCCGTGCAGCCCCGCCGCCAGCCCGGCGCGTTCGCGCAGTTGCCCGACCGAGACCAGCGGCCCGCCCTCGATCTCGGTCTGGAACGAGGCCGAAGGCTCGCCGGCGAGTTCGTCGAGCGCAATGTTGCTGCGCCCGAAGAGGCGGTGGCGCGGGCCGCAGTAGAGGCCGAAGAATTCGCGGAACAGCACCCGTGTGGTCAGGTTGCGCGGGGTTCCGTTGAACAGGCAGATGCCGAAGCTCGCGCGGTTCTGGCGGATATGCGCGGCCACCTCGGCGCTTTCCTCGACCACCATCGAAAAGGTCACTCGGGGGTGCCGCCTCGCATAGGCCTCGAGCACCTCATCGAAATGCGGCGAGACCACGTGGCTGGCCAGCACGATGCTGATATGCCCGGTCAGCTCCTCGCGGTCGGCATCCATCAGCGCCGGCAACTGCGCCACCGCGCCGAAGATCGCCGCGCATTCCGAGTAGAGCACCCTTCCCGCGTCGGTCACCTGGAAGCGGTTCGGCTTGCGGTCGACCAGCTGTTGCCCAGTGACATCCTCGAGCCGTTTCAGGGCGCTGCTGATCGTCGGCTGTTTCAGCCCGAGGAAATCGGCCGCGCGCGAGATGCCCTTCTGTTCGACCACCACCATGAAGGTGCGCAGCAGGTTCCAGTCGAGGTTCCAGGGGAAGCGTTGTTCATAGGGCCTGAGCATAGATTTCATCAATGATTTGGATCGCAATTATCTATTTGCCCGATGCACTACCCTCATGCAAGCCTGTGCGCCGAGCGCCCGGACACTTTTATCGCGCCTGGGGCCAAGGCCCCCAACATGCAACTGAACCGAACAGGGAGACCCAGATGACCAACCGCAGAACCCTTCTCAAATCCGCCGTGCTGGCCGGCTTTGCCGCCATGGCCACGCTTGGCACCACCAGCTTCGCCATGGCCGACGAGCTCGACACGCTGAAGGAAAAGGGTGTCATGCGCATCGCCATGAGCGGCGCCTATCCTCCGTTCAACTTCGTCAACGAGAAGAACGAGGTTGTCGGCTTCGACCCTGCCATCGGCACCGAGATCGCCAAGCGCATGGGCCTCGAGGTCGAGATCATCACCACCGCCTGGGACGGCATCATCGGCGGCCTGCTCGCCAACAAATACGACGCCATCGTCGGCTCGATGTCGATCACCGAAGAGCGTGACAAGGTGGTGGACTTCGTCGGCCCCTACTACACCACCAAGCGCGCGATCTTCACCAAGCCCGACAGCGGCATCACCTCGGTGGCGCAGGTCAAGGACGCCAAGGTCGGCGTGACCCTGGGCGAGACCCACGAGGAATGGGCCCGCGAGCAGGGCTACAACGTGCGCACCTACAAGGGCCTGCCGGAACTGCTGCTTGAGCTGGAGAACGGCCGCGTCGACGTCATCATCAACGACTCGATCGCCGCCATCCTGGCGATGAAGGAGCGCGGCTACAACTTCGTCGCCCTGTCCGACCTGCAGACCGACGCGATCGGCGCAGGCATCGCCATCCGCGAGGGCAACCCGAAGCTGGCCGAGGCCATGCAGACGGCACTGCAGTCGATGATGGACGACGGCACCTACCTGGAGATTGCCAACAAGTGGGTCGGCGGCGACATTCGCTGACATCAACACCACGCCCGCCGGATCAACCGGCGGGCGCATTCTACAGGGGACGGGAATGAAGACGGAATACGGCAAGCTGACCTGGGAAGAGGTGCGCGACGCGGACAAGGACCGCGTGGTGATCCTGAATGTCTCGGCGACCGAGGACCACGGGCCGCACATGCCGCTCGACACCGACACCGTTCTGGGCATGGCGGTGGCCAATGGCGTGGCGAAGGCCGCACCGGACGAGGTGTTGGTGATGCCGCCTGTCGCCTACGGGTTCAACGAACACCACAAGGATTTTCCCGGCGTCATCTGGATCCAGCCCGAGACTCTGATCGCCTTTGTCACCGACATCACCCATTCGCTGGCGCATCACGGCTTCCGCCGCATCCTGCTGCTGAACTCGCATGGCTCGAACCACCCGGTGCTGGACCTCTGCGCCCGCAAGACGGTGATCCGGGACGAGATCATCTGCGTCTCGGCCTCGTATTGGAACCTCTGCGCCGACCGCGTGAACGAACACCGCAAGTCCGAGATCGGGGGCATTGCCCATGCCTGCGAGTTCGAGGCGGCGATGTACATGCACCTGGAGCCCGAGCACGTGGACCTGTCGAAGGCCACCAACCAGAACCTGCACAACCCCAACAGCAGGTTCTTCAACCTCGACCTCGCCAAGGGCGGCGGCAAGGCCATGCTGATGCGCTGGTGGTCTGAGGTTTCGCCCGAGGGCACGATGGGCGACCCCACCGTCGCGGACCCCGAGACCGGCCGCAAGTTCCTGGAAGCGGCTGTCGAGGAAACCACCGCGCTGGTGCGCGAGATCCGGGCGCTGCCGATCCTGCCGCGCCGCGACCACCACTAGGGGCGGGCCGGTGGATATCGAGCTCATCCTCAAGGTCTATCCCTATTTCATCGAGGCGGCCTGGGTCACGATCCAGCTGTCGGTGCTGACCACCCTGCTGGGGCTGACCTGCGGCGCGCTCGGCGCCGCCGCGCGGCTGTCGCGGCTGGCCGTCGTGCGATTCCTGGGGGCGGCCTATGTCAGTTTCTTCCGAGGCACCCCTGCCCTGATCCAGCTGTTCCTGCTGTATTTCGGTGGCCCGCAGATCGGCATCCAGTTGGATGCCTTCGAGGCCGGGGTGATCGGGCTTGGCGTGAATATCGGCGCCTATATGACCGAGACCATCCGGGGCGGGATCATCGCCATAGACAAGGGCCAGCGCGAGGCCGCCCGCACGCTGGGCATGAGCCGCTGGCAGGCGATGCGCTATGTGATCCTGCCGCAGGCGGCGCGGCTGATGATCCGCCCGCTGGGCGTCAACATCAACGCGCTGATCAAGGGCACCGCCTTGGTTGCCGCGATCTCGGTTGTCGAGCTGACCTATACTGCGCAGCGGTTCATCGGATCGACCTACAAGCCATTCGAGATGTTCCTGATTTCGGGCATTCTCTACATGGCGATCATCTACGTGACCGGCCGGGGCATTGCCTGGCTCGACCGTCGCGTCCGGATCGTGTGAGGCGCGCATGGGACTCGATTTCTCCGTCGTACCGAAATACCTCGACGTCATCTTCCTCGGCGCGCTCTGGACCATCGCCATCACCGTCGCGGCGGCGCTGCTGAGCTTTGTCGGCGGCATCCTCTTCGCGGTCATCGCGCTTTATGCGCCCAAGCCCGTGCGCCTGCCCTTCCGCGCCTTCGAGTGGCTGTTCATGGGCACGCCGCTGCTGTTGCAGCTGTTCCTGATCTATTTCGGGCTGGTCCAGGTCGGCATCGACCTGCCCGCCTTTGTCGCCGGGGTGATCGGGCTGGGGCTGCATTTCGCGGTCTACAACTCGGAACTGATCCAGACCGCGATCCTTGCCGTCGACCGGGGCCAGATGGAGGCCGCGCGCACGCTGGGCCTGAGCCGGGGCCAGGCGCTGCGCCGGGTGGTGGTGCCGCAGGCGGTGCGCGACGTGATCCCGCCGATCGGCAACAACATGATCGCCCTGCTGAAGGATTCGGCCCTGGTGTCGGTGATCGGCGTGGCCGAGCTGACGCTGTCGGCGCAGCTGGCAATCGGGCGCACCTACCGGCCCTTCGAGTTCTACGTGGTGGCCGCCCTGTTCTACTATGTCATCAACCTAGCGATGGAGGCCGTCCTGCGCCGCGTCGAACGCCGCATCCAGGCCAGCCGCTGAGGGAGACCGCGAAATGACCGAGAAACCCTTTGTCGACATCCGCCACGCCCAGAAGAGCTTCGGCTCGCTGGAAGTGCTGAAGGACATCAACCTGCAGGTGAGCCGCGGCCAGATCGTCGCCATCATCGGCCCCTCGGGGTCGGGCAAGAGCACCCTGCTGCGCGCCATCAACGACCTTGACCCGCTGACCGGCGGCGAGGTCTGGCTGGAGGACACGCAGGTCAACAAGAAGCTGCCGCACCGCCAGTACGAGAAGCACATCAACCAGGTGCGCCAGGACATCGGCATGGTGTTCCAGCACTTCAACCTGTTCCCGCACCTGACCGTGCGCGAGAACATCAAGCTGGCGCCGAAGATGCTCAAGGGCCTGTCTGATGCCGAGGCCGACAAGCTGGCCGAGGAGCAGCTCGACAAGGTGGGGATGCTGGAGCGCATCGACTATTACCCCTCGCAGCTGTCCGGCGGGCAGAAGCAGCGCGTGGCGATTGCCCGCGCGCTGGCGATGAAGCCCAAGGTGATGCTGTTCGACGAGGCGACCTCGGCGCTCGACCCCGAACTGGTCGAGGAGGTGAACCTGGTGATGAAGAAGCTCGCCGAGGAGCACATGACCATGATCATCGTCACCCACGAGATGGGCTTTGCCGAGAGCGTCTGCGACCGCGTCCTGTTCATGGACCAGGGCGTGGTCGTCGAGGAAGGCCCGCCCGATGTGATCTTCCGCAACCCGACCAACGAACGCACCCGCAACTTCCTGCGCAAGCATCTCGCCAACGCCAACAAGTGACCCCCATGTCGCATCTTTTCTACCAGACCAGTTCCTTCCGGCCCTTCCTCGAACGGGGAGAGGGCGTCTACATGTATGGCCAGGACGGCAAGCGCTATCTCGACGGCTCGTCCGGCGCGATGGTGTCCAACATCGGCCATTCCAACCCCGCCGTGCTGGCCGCGATGCGGGCGCAGATGGAGAAGTCGACCTTCGGCTATCGCTTGCATTTCCAGACCGAGGCCTCGGAAACGCTGGCCGCCCGCACCGCCGCGCTCTGCCCGCCGGGGCTGGACCGGGTGTTTTTCGTCTCGGGCGGGTCCGAGGCGACCGAGAGCACCATCAAGCTGGCGCGCCAGTACAAGATCGCCATCGGGCAAGGCAGCCGCTGGAAGGTGATCTCGCGGATGCCGTCCTATCACGGCTCGACCCTCGGGGCGCTCGCGATCACCGGGTATGACCCGCTGACCGGGCCCTTCCGCCCGATGATGCGCGAAATGCCCAAGATCCCGGCCCCGCGCGCCTATCTGGACGGGATGAACCCCGACGACCCGGCGACAGGGCTGCATTATGCCGACATGCTGGAGGCGAAGATCCTGGAGGAAGGCCCCGAGACGGTGCTGGCCTTTATCGTCGAGCCGATCGGCGGCGCCTCGACCGGGGCCCTGGTGCCGCCGGCGGGCTACATGCAGCGGATCCGCGAGATCTGCACCGCCTACGACATCTTGCTGATCCACGACGAGGTGATGACCGGCGGCGGCCGCACCGGCAAGTTCTGGGGCGCCGACCACTGGGGCACCGCGCCCGACATCATCGCCATCTCGAAGGGCTTCGGCGGCGGCTATGTCCCGCTGGGCGCGATGATCGCGCGCAGCGACATGGTCGATGCGGTGATGGCCGACGGCGGTTTCCAGCATGGCCATACCTATGCCGGCAACCCGCTGGCCTGCGCCGCCGGCCTCGCGGTGCTGGACGAGATCGACCGGCACGGGCTGATCGACAATGCCGCGCGCATGGGCGCTCTGCTGAAATCGCGTCTGACCGGGCTGATGAACCGCTATCCCTTCATCGGCGACGTGCGCGGCCAGGGCCTGCTGCTCGCCTTCGAACTGGTCGCCGACCGCGCCACGATGGAGCCGCTGCCGCCCGCGATGAAGGCGTTCCAGCGGCTGGTGGATATCGCCTATGACATGGGGCTCATCATCTACTCGCGGCGCACCCGGGGCGGGACGTCGGGCGATCACTTCCTGGTCTGCCCGCCGATGATCGTGACAGAAGACCAGATCGACGAGATCATGGTGAAGCTGACCGCCGCGCTTGACGCCTTTGCCGCCGAGACGCGCCTGGCGGAGCCGGCGGCGTGAAGCTGCCCGACAAGACCACGGCGATGGCCGAAGCCGTCGCCCGCATCCCTTCGGGGGCAACGGTGATGCTCTCGGGCTTCGGCGTGCCGGGCACGCCCTTCGCGCTGATCCAGGAGCTGCTCCGGCAGGGACAGGACAACCTGACCATCATCAAGAACGATGCCAACGAGACCGGCATGGGGGTCGATCACTTGCTGGCGCAGGGGCGCATCCGGCGGCTGATAACCACTCATATCGGGCTGAACCCGCGCGCCGTGGCGATGATGAACGCGGGCGAGATCGAGGTGGAATTCTGCGCGCAGGGCATCCTGGCCGAGCGCATCCGCGCCGGTGGGGCGGGCCTCAAGGCCATCGTCACCGACATCGGCCGCGACACCGAGTTGACGCGGGGCAAGCCGCGGCTGGAGATCGGCGGCGACAGCGCCGTGGTCGAACTGGCGCTGCGCTGCGACGTGGCGCTGATCCATGCTGCCCGCGCCGATACCTTCGGCAACCTCGCCTTTGCCGCCACGGCGCGCAACTTCGCGCCGCTTATAGCGATGGCCGCCGACATGGTGATCGCCGAGGCGGAAGAGATCGTGCCGCTGGGCGCCCTGCCCCCGGACCATGTCCACACCCCCGGCCCCTTCGTCGACCATGTCGTCGCGCTGGAGGCCCTGAGCGAGGAGTATGGCGTTGTCCGGCGCGCATGACCGCATGATCGCCCGCGCCGCGCGCGAGATCGCTCCCGGCATGGTGGTGAACCTCGGGATCGGCCTGCCGACCCGCGTGATCGGCCATATCCCGGCCGATTTCCCGGTCTGCCTGCACACCGAGAACGGCCTATCCGGGATCGGCCCCACGCTACCCTACGAGGCGGCGGACCGCAACCTGATCGACGCCGGCGGCGCCTATGTCTCGACCATTCCCGGCAGCGCCTTCTTCGACAGCGCCACCTCCTTCGCGCTGGTGCGCACCGGGCGGCTCGACCTGACCATGCTGGGCGCCTTCGAGGTGGCCGCGAATGGCGACCTGGCCAACTGGAAGATCCCCGGCCGGTTCACCCCCGGCGCGGGCGGCGGTATCGAGCTGGCCCAGAAGGCGCGCCGTGTCATCGTGCTGACCACCCATACCGACCGCGCCGGCAACCCCAAGCTGGTCTCGCGCTGCACGCTGCCCCTCACGGCGGCGGGCTGCGTCGCCCGCGTCCTCACCGAAATGGCGGTGATCGACGTGACACCGCAGGGCTTTGCCCTGCGCGAGATCGCCGAGGGGCTGGACCCGGCCACCGTCGCCGCCGCCACCGGCGCGCCCCTGTCCTTGCCCGAGGGCGAGATCCCGACTTTCTGAAGGCCCTACATGAACAGCGAAACACAGACCCGCCTCCGCCACGCCGTCGACGACCTGTTCGAGCGGCAGACCGAGTTCCTCTCGGAACTCGTCGCCTTTCCCTCGACACGGGGGCAGGAACAGGCCGCGCAGGACTTCATGGCGCGGGCCTTCGAGGAGCGCGGCCTCGCAACCGACCACTGGACCATCGACATCGACGACATCCGGGGGATGCCGGGCTTCTCGCCGGTAGTCGGCGACTACGAGGACGCGGTGAACGTGGTCGGCGCGCATCGGGCACGCAGCGGCAAGGGCCGCTCGCTGATCCTCAACGGCCACATGGACGTCGTACCCGAAGGCCCGCACGACATGTGGGACACGCCGCCCTATGAGCCGCGCCTCGACGATGGCTGGATGTACGGCCGCGGCGCGGGCGACATGAAGGCCGGGCTGGCCTCGAACCTCTTCGCGCTCGACGCGTTGCGGGCCTGCGGCCTTGCGCCAGCGGCAGATGTCTTCGTGCAGTCGGTGGTCGAGGAGGAATGCACCGGCAACGGCGCGCTGGCCTGCCTGCAGCGCGGCTACCGCGCCGATGCAGCGCTGATCCCCGAACCCTTCGCCGAGTCGCTGGTGATGGCGCAGGTCGGCGTGATGTGGTTCCAGGTGCACCTGCGCGGCCTGCCCACCCATGTCGCCTATGCCGGCTCGGGCTCGAACGCCATCGAGGCCGCCCTGCCGCTGATCGCCGCGCTGCACGAGATGGAGGCGCGCTGGAACGCCGACCAGGCCAAGCCCGCGCATTATGACCACGTGCACCACCCGCTGAACCTGAACGTCGGCAAGATCCAGGGCGGCGACTGGACCAGTTCGGTTCCGGCCTGGTGCGTCTTCGACGTGCGCATGGGCCTCTACCCCGGCCAGGACATGGCCGCCGCCCGCGCCGATATCGAGGCGACGCTGAACAATGCCGCGCGGCAAAGCGACTTCCTTCGCAACAACATGCCCGAGATCACCTACAACGGCTTCATGGCCGAAGGTTATGCGCTGGCCGACGACACCGGCGAGACCGCGCGGCAAGCGATTGCCACGCTGGAACAGGCGCATGGCGCGATCACCGGCCAGGCGCTCGACAAGGTGGCAATCACCGCCACCACCGACGCCCGCTTCTTCGGCCTCTACGCCGACACGCCGGCACTGGTCTACGGCCCGCGCGCCGAAGCCATCCACGGTTTCAACGAGCGCGTCGACCTGGAGAGCATGCGGCGCGTGACCCAGGCGACGGCACTGTTCATCGCGAACTGGTGCGGGGTCGAGCCGGTCTGACGCCGGCGATCGGACCGAAGATACACCGGGGCGGCCTGCGCCCTGCCCCGGCACCTCCCGAACGGAAGTCCGGGCATTCGCCAATAGGTGGAAAATTCGAGGCGATGCCGGTCGCGGGTCGACAATCCCGTCATGCGACCGCAGTATCCCCGCCAATGGGAAGGCGGCCCGAGTGCCGCCCAGGAGTGGAGGAAACCCAATGAAATTCGTTGCATTCAGCTGTGCGCTCGCCTTGGCGTTTGGCGCGACCTCGGCCGGGGCCGAGACGCGTGTCACTTACAAGTCGGCCAAGAGCGGGTCGTCCTATTACCAGATGGGCGTGGAACTGGCCGAGGCGATCAAGGCCGGCACCGATGGCAATGTCTCGGTTACCATCGAGGAGAGCCAGGGCTCGGTCCAGAACGTGATGGAGGTCCGCGCGCGGGGTGGTGACTATGTCTTTACCACGCCGCCCTCGCTGGTCAGCGCCGCGCAGGGCGCGACCGGGCCGTTCGACGGCAAGGGCGACCCGAAATTCGCCGAGATCCGCGCACTGTTCCCGATCCCCTCGCTGACCATGCATTTCGTCATGGCGAAGTCGGCGGACAACGGCTTTGCCAGCCTCGCCGACAAGACAATCCTGCTGGGCAAAGGCTCTTTCGGCGCGAAGGAAGGCGAGAAATACCTCACGCTCTTCGGGTTGGACGGCAAGGTCAAGATCGCCGACGCCGAGCTGTCGAACGCGGTCAACGCGCTCAAGAACGGCCAGATCGACGGGTTCGTGACCGCCGGTTCCTTCCCCGCACCGAACGTGGTCGAGGCGGCGGCCTCGACCCCTGTCACCATCCTGTCGATGACCGAGGATGAGGTCGCCCAGACCAAGAGCACCCGCGTGGTCATTCCGGCCGGCACCTATGCCGGGCAGGAGAGCGACGTCGTGACCACCTCACTGCCGGTGGCAGCCTATACCACTACCCAGATGGATGATGACACCGCCTATACGCTGACAAAGACCTTCTGGGAGCAGAAGGCCGAGATGGCCGGCATCTCGCCCTGGTGGAACGGCGTGACCCCGGACCTGATGCAGAGCGTCAAGGCCGAGTTCCACCCCGGCGCGCTGCGCTATTACGCCGAGGCCGGTATCGCCGTTCCGGCGGCCAGCAAGTAACCACCCGCGCGGCGCGGCGCCCCGGCGCCGCGCCCGAACGGACCCGACAATGCCCTCATCCCCCTTCGAACGCGTCCGAACCGGCGCCTGGATCGCCTTCGCGCTGCTGCTGGTCGCGTTTCACCTCGGCCTGGTCTTCTCCGGGCTGGTGGCGAACCTGGTCAGCCGGCCGCTGCACATGGCGCTGATCCTGCCCTTTGCGCTGGTCTACAGCGCCAAGCCTGGCTGGCAGCGATGGACCGGCGCCGTCATTGCGGCAGTCGGCATCGCGGCGGCGCTCTGGGTGGCGCTGAACAACCAGCGGCTTGGGGATCAATACGGCTTCCTCGAAGGACCGGCGCAGATCGCCATCGCCGTCGCCCTGCTGGGCGTGGTGCTCGAGACCGCGCGCCGGGCGATCGGCTGGCCGCTGCCGCTGGTGGCCTTCGCCGCACTGCTCTACGGGCTGTTCGGCCAGTATATTCCGGGCGAGTTCGGCCATTCCGGCACGCCGCTGGCAAGCTTCCTCGGCACGCTGACCATTGCCGAGGGCGGCATCTGGGGTAGCCTGACCGGCGTGTCGGTCAATGTCGTCGCCGTTTTCGTGATTTTCGGTGCGGTGCTGAACGCCGGCGAAGCCGGGCTCGGCTTCATGAACCTCGCCTCGGCGGCGGCGGGCCGGCTCAAGGGCGGCGCGGCGAAGGTCTCGGTGCTCTCCTCGGCGCTCTTCGGGTCGATCTCGGGCTCGGCCTCGGCCAATGTCGCCTCGACCGGGGCGGTGACGCTGCCGGCGATGACGCGGCTTGGCTATCCCAAGCGGCTGGCCGCGGCGGTCGAGGCGGTGGCCTCGTCGGGCGGGCAGATCATGCCGCCGCTGATGGGGGCCGGCGCCTTTGTCATGGTCGAGTTGACCGGCGTCCCCTATTCCGACATCGTCGCCGCCGCGCTGCTGCCGGCGCTGCTGTATTTCCTGGCCGTCTGGCTGGGGATCAACGCCTATGCCCGGCGGTTCGAGCTGAGGGGCATAGAGGCCGCCGACCGCCCCCGCAGCCGCGACGTGATCGTCACCTCGATGTTCTTCCTGGTGCCCTTCGCCATCCTGCTGGGCGCCATGTTCGGCATCGGGTTCACCCCGGAGTATGCCGCGGCGCTGGCGATCCTGGCGGCGGCGGTGCTGCTGCTGTTCAACGCCGAGTTCACCTTTGCCCCGGCGCAGATTGCCAGCCGGGTCGGTTCGGCGCTGCTGAACGCCGCCGCGCAGGTGGCGATGATCGCCTCGATCATCCTCTGCGCCTCGATCGTCGTGGGGGTGCTGTCGATCACCGGGCTGGGGGTGAAGATCACCTCGCTGATCCTCGAAGGCTCGGGCGGCTATCTCTGGCCCTCGCTGCTGCTGACCGCGCTGGCCTGCCTGGTGCTGGGCATGGAGGTGCCGACCACCGCCGCATACGTGATCTGCGTCTCGGTCGCGGGGCCTGCCCTGATGAAGCTGGGGCTGGAACCCTTGCAGGCGCATCTCTTCGTGTTCTGGTATGCGATCCTGTCGACGATCACCCCGCCGGTCTGCGGCGCGGTCTTCATCGCCGCCGGGATGATAGGCGAGAACTGGCTGAAGGTCGCGCTGACGGCGATGGCGCTGGGGGTCGGGCTCTACGTGATCCCGCTTGGTATGATCGCCAACCCGGCGCTGATCGAACTGTCGAGCGAGCCGCTCGCCGCACTCTGGGCCGCGCTCAGGATCGCCGTGGGACTGGGGTTCCTGTCCTGGGGGCTGATCGCGGTGCGGCGGCCGGTTCCGACCGCCCTGGCCTGCCTGGCCGGGCTGGCGGTGATCTTCGCCGGAGCCTGGTTCTGACCCGTCTCAGGGGGAGGCGCCGCGCGGTCCGGTGATCGACCTCCCGTCCCGCGCATGGCCCTGCGCGGGACGGCAACGGCCACCGGTTCTACGCCGACCGCAGGCGACGGCCCGGTGTCAGTTGCTCCACCGCCTGCCAGATCGCGTCACGGTCGATGCGGAAATGGCGGTAGAGATCCTGGATGGTGCCGGTCTGACCGAAGGCCGCCACGCCAAGCGGGATCACCCGGTGCCCCGAGACCGACCCCAGCCAGGACAGCGCCAGCGGATGTCCGTCGAGCGCGGTGACCAGAGCGCAGTCGCGTGGCACCCCGGCCAGCAGCCGCTCCACCGGCGAAAGCTGCTGCGCCCCGCCCCTGGCCCGCTCGACCAGCGCAGAGGACCATTGCGCGTGTAGCCGGTCGGCCGAGGTCACCGCCAGCACCCCGATATCCCGGCGGGCATCGGCGAGGAAGCCGGCGGCCGCGATGACCTCGGGCGCGACGGTGCCCTGGTAGACCAACACCACCTCGCAATTCGGCCCCGGCGGACGAAGCCAGTAGGCGCCATCCAGCACGCCCTGACGGAAGCCCTCGTCCGAGCGCGGCCCGATCTGCTCGATCGGGTTGGTCGAGAGCCGCAGATAGACGGACCCGCCCTCCTCGGCCTGGAGATGCTCAAAGGCCCATTCCATGATGACCGACAGCTCGTCGGCGAAGGCCGGTTCGAAGGAGGTCAGCCCCGGCTGTGAAATGCCCACCAGCGGCGTCCCGATCGACTGGTGCGCCCCGCCCTCGGGGGCCAGCGTCACCCCCGAGGGCGTGCCCACGATAAGGAAACGCGCGTCCTGGTAGCAGGCATAGTTCAAGGCGTCGTGCCCCCGTGCAACGAAGGGGTCGTAGACTGTCCCGATGGGCAGCAGGCGCTCCCCGAACAGCGAATGCGACAGCCCCGCCGCGGCGAGCGCGAGGAAGAGGTTCATCTCGGCGATGCCGAGTTCGAGGTGCTGCCCGTCCGGTGCAAAGTCCCATTTCGCGGTCGAGGGGATCTGCGCCTTGCGGAAGAGGTCTTCCTGCGGGCTGCGCGCGAAGAGCTTGCGCCGGTTCACCCAGGGTCCGAGGCTGGTGGTGCCGGTCACGTCGGGCGAAGTGGTGATGATGCGCTCGGCCAGCGGCCCGTCCGAGCGGGCGATGCCATCGAGGATCTTGCCGAAGGCCATCTGGGTGGAGATTTCACGATCCTTCGGGGCCGCAAGCGCCGGCACGGCGACCGGAGCGCTGGCGTGGCGGCGTGCGCCCTGGCGGAAGAAGGGCACCTGGTCGAGGAAGGCGCGGAAGGCCGGCACGTCAGGGACCGTTTCGAACAGATCCCACTCGGCCCCCTCCGCGACCCCCATATGGCGCTGCCATTCGGCCATTTGCGCCTTGGTCATCAGGCCACCGTGGTTGTCCTTGTGCCCGGCGATCGGCGTACCCCAGCCCTTGATCGTATAGGCCAGGAAGCAGGTGGGCCGGTCGTGGTCGATGGCGGCGAAGGCCTCGGCCATGGTGTCGACGCAGTTGCCGCCGAGGTTCTCCATCAGCGCCGCCAGTTCATCGTCGCTGCGCCGCTCGATCAGGGCGCTCACCTCGCCCTGGTCGCCGAGGTCGTCCATCAGCCGCTTGCGCCATACCTTGCCGCCCTGGAAGGTCAGCGCCGAGTAGAGCTGGTTCGGACAGGCATCGATCCAGTCGCGCAGGGCCGCGCCGCCGGGTTCGGCAAAGGCGGCGCGCTGCAGGCGACCGTATTTCAGGCGCACGACCTCCCAGCCGAAGGCGTCGAAGATCTT
This sequence comes from Seohaeicola zhoushanensis, assembly GCF_014656415.1. Classification (GTDB taxonomy): domain Bacteria; phylum Pseudomonadota; class Alphaproteobacteria; order Rhodobacterales; family Rhodobacteraceae; genus Seohaeicola_A; species Seohaeicola_A zhoushanensis. The sequence goes on from NZ_BNCJ01000003.1 coordinate 111,769, forward strand.
CTCGATCCGGCCCCAAAGCCCCTCACGCACCACCCCGTCCAGCGACTGGCGGTTATAGTCGATGATCCACCAGCAGTTGCGCAGGTCGTTCTTCCAGCCTTCCTGTAGGCATTCGTAGACATTGCCCTCGTCCATCTCGGCATCGCCGACCAGCGCGACCATGCGCCCCTCGGGCACCGCCGCACCCCAGGTCTTGGCGCGGACATAGTCCTGCATGATCGAGGCAAAGGCGGTCATCGCGACGCCGAGGCCGACCGAGCCGGTCGAGAAATCCACGTCGTCGACGTCCTTGGTGCGGCTCGGGTAGGACTGGGCGCCGCCATAGCCGCGAAAGGCCTCGAGCTTGTCGCGAGTCTGGTTGCCCATGAGATACTGCATCGCATGAAACACCGGCGAGGCATGGGGTTTGACCGCGACCCTGTCCTGCGGCCGCAGCGCCGAGAAGTAGAGCGCCGTCATGATCGACACCATCGAGGCCGAGGAGGCCTGGTGCCCGCCGACCTTGATGCCGTCGGGGTTGGGGCGGATGTGGTTGGCGTGGTGGATCATCCAGTGCGAAAGCCACAGCAGGCGGCGTTCGACGGTCTTGAGATGCGAAACGGACATGCGCTGCAGCCTCCTTGCAGTCGTTTCCGCGGTTTTCGCTCAGATCGGGGAGTGAAACCTTGCGTTTTGCGCCTGAATTGGGAGAGATATAGCCATATCAACTAGAGATTCCGTACTTCTTGGAGATATCAGACAGCATGGACGAACTCGATGGCCGAATCCTGCGGGCATTGCGGCAGGATGGGCGGATCTCGATCACCGACCTGGCCGCGAAGGTCGGGCTGAGTGCCACGCCCGTTGCCCGCCGCGTCCGGCAGTTGGAGGAGGACGGCGTCATCACCGGCTATTCGGCCGAGATCGACGAGGCGAAGGTCGGCAGCGGGTTCTCGGTCTTCGTCTCGGTCAAGCTGGACCGGCAGATCGACGAGGCCCTTGCCACCTTCGAGAAAGCGATCGGCGAGTTTCCCGAAGTGGTCGACTGCTGGCTGATGACGGGCAATCGCGATTACCTGATGCGCGTCGCCACCGCCGATCTGGTCGCATTCGAGCGGTTTCTCATCAACCGGCTGACGCGCGTGCCCTGCGTGGCCTCGATCGAATCCTCGATCCCGCTGCGCCGGGTCAAGTCGGGGCAGTCGCTCCCGGCCTGAACCGCAGATTGCGTGTTTGCTACGATCACGGCAGGCAGGACCCGCCGCTGCACCGTCATGCCAGCGGCGCGCAGCCCTGCCGCAGGTTGCGAACGAACTGCCGGGCGACATCGGTCGCCGTCAACCCGCCGCCTTCGCGGAACCAGAAGGGCGCGAAGTTGAGCGACCCGAGCACCTGCAGCCGCAGCACGTTCGGCTGGACGTCGGGCCGCAGGTCGAGGCCGGCGAAGAGGTCGCGGAAGACGTCCTCGTAGCGGCTGCGCTGTTCTTTGATCTGCTCGTTGATCGCGCCACGCTCTTCCGGGAAGTTCGGCGAGATGATGTTGACGAGGTTGCGGCTTTCGATCAGCCCCTCGAAATGCGCGACAGCAGCGTTTTCCAGCTTTTCCCACGGCGTCTTGCCGGCCTCGATGGCCTCGACCACGCGGTCATACATCCGGTCCACCACGCGCTGGTGGATCTCAATGAGCATGTCCTCCTTGGACTTGAAATGGTGGTAGAGCGAGCCGGGCAGGATGTTGACCGCCGCCGCGATATCCCGCATCGACGTGCCCTCGAAGCCCTTCTGGGCGATCAGGTCGGCTGCCTTGCGCAGCAGTTCCTCGCGGCGGCTCTCGCTTTTCGAGCCCTTGCCGTCCTGCCGGGGCTTCACGTTCGGGTTTCCCACTGGCTGTGACCTCGCTGCTGCTCGACCTGTCGGGTCGCTGGACTGCCAACTTATCAAATGTTTGTTTGTTATTCCATAGCGGATGTGCTGTGATTGTCCAAACAGTCAGGAAAGCGAACTTTGCCCCAAGGTAGCGTCAAATTAAGGTCGGATGGCGACATTTCTCACCTGTCCTTCAGCAACCCCGACGATGGGCTGATGGATGAGGCCATGGAGCGCGAATTTCTCGCCGCCATCGAGACGGTCATCGCCAGTCAGACCCCCGCCTGCGTCCTCTCCGGCGAGACGCCCGGTTACTTCGTCCGCCACTACGATCTCAAGGTCCTCGAGCGGCGCGCCGAGTGGATGGCGCGGAAAGGCCTTCAGTTCAGCGCCGACAGGCCGGTGCCCGAGGCCCCCATCCACACCGCCACGCGCCTGATGGAAACTTCCGGCACGGTCTTCTTCGCGGCGTTGAACGGCACGGCAATGGGCGGCGGCTTCGAGATCGCGCTGGCCTGCGATTTCCGCCTTGTGCAACAGGGGCCATTTGTCTTCGGGCTGCCCGAGATCAACCTCGGGCTGCTGCCGGGGGCCGGCGGAACCCAGCGTTTGCCAGAATTGGTCGGGCCGGCGCGCGCGCTGGAGATCGCCCTGCTGGGCGAAACGCTCGACCCCGCCGCGCTGGTCGCCGCCGGGCTGGCCACGGGCCCGCTGCGCGAGGATGCGGTAGCGGCGGCGACGGAGCTGGCGCGTCGGATCGCCAAGCAACCCACCCCCGCCCCCGCGCATATCAAGTCGCTGGTGCGCGCGGCGGCGGCAATCGGGCCGCAGGAGGCGCGGTTCGGTGCCGAGCGCGCCCTGTTCTGCGACCTGATGCTGCGCGAGCGCAGCCGCGAGCTGGTGCGCGAGGGGGCGGCCGGCCGCCGGAGCATCACCGACCTGCCCTGAGGCGCGCTCAGGCGCCGGGGGCCTCGAGCAGGATGACCGAACAGGCGGCCTCGTCGAAGCCGATGACGCCGCCGCCGTTCTCGGCCAGGGCGATGTCGGCCTTCTGCGCCTGACGCTCGCCCGCCTCGCTGCGCAGTTGCAGCGCCAGTTCGTGGATCATTGACAGGCCCGTTGCGCCCACCGGGTGGCCCTTGGACACCAGCCCGCCGGAGAGGTTCACCGGCAACCGGCCACCCAGCCGGGTATGCCCCTCGGCCACGAAGGCGCCGCCCTTGCCGTCCTCAGCGAAGCCCAGCATTTCCAGCTGGAATATCTCGCAGAAGGAGGTGGCGTCATGTACCTCTACCAGGTCGACGTCGGCGGCGCTCAGGCCCGCCTTGGCATAGGCCTTCTGCGCGGCGACCCGGCTGAGGCCCGGCTCGCTCGCGGCGCGATACTTGCCGCCGGTCAGCACCGAGCCGCGCACCTTGATCGCGCGCTCGCGCACCGCTCGGTCCATGCCGGCCAGCCTGTCGCCAGAGACCAGCAGCGCCGCCGCCGCGCCGTCGCCGATGGGGGCGCACATGGCGCGCGTCAGCGGCCAGGAGACCTCGCGGTCGGCCAGGGCCTCGTCGACCGAGACCTCGAAGCGATATTGCGCCTTGGGGTTCATCGAGCCGTGCCAATGGTTCTTCGAGGCGGCGATGGCGATCTGTTCCTGGGTCGTGCCGTGGTGCTTCATGTGCCAGGCCGCCTGCATGGCGTAGGTGTTCATGAAGACCGTGCCGCCGCCGCCGTTCGGCTCGAACGGCTTGCCGGCCTCGTGCCCCATCTCGGCGTAGTAGCTGTGCCATTCCTCGGGATCGAGTTGGTCGATGCCGCCTTCGAAGATTTCCAGCGTGCGCCCGCCGTCGCCGGCGAAGAAGGTCTTTTCCACGCCGATGGCCATGGACATCTCCATGTCGCCCGAGGCCACGTCCTTCCACGCGCCGTGGAAGGCCATGGAGGCGGTGGCGCAGCCGCCCTCGACGTTGATCATCGGGACGCGTTCGGGAAACAGCCCCTCGCGCACGAGCGGGGTGAAACAGACCTGTCCGCGGATGTTGCGCTGGCCGAAGGTGCCCATGCCGCAATTGCCGAACCAGGCCTGTTCGATGTCGCTGCCGCTGTCCAGCCCGGCGTCGCGGAGCATGTCGAGATAGGCCTCGCGCGCGAGGGCCTTGAAGCTGTCCTGCGGGCGTTTGCCGAAGGCGGTGCAGGAGGTGCCGATTACATAGACGTCGCGCATGTCATTCTCCGACGAAGAGGATCTTGCCGTCGCGCCCGGCTGCTGCCGCGTGGGCCATGGCCTCGCGGTGCTGGCTCAGCGGGTAGCGGGCGGCGACTTCGGTGTGCAGGCGGCCCTGGGCCATCTGCTCGGCCAGGAAGCCGTTGAGCCGGCGGATCGCATCGCGGTCGGCCTTTGCGAACCAGTCGGACAGCCAGAAGCCGGTCACGGTGATGTCGCGGAACACAAGGTCGCGGGCGTCGAGCGCGCAGGGCTCGCCCGAGAGCAGCCCGTAGACGACAACCGCGCCGCCCTTTTCGAGGCTGGCCGCCAGCGCCGCCGTCGATGCGCCGCCGACGGCGTCGAGCGCGAGCTTCGGACGGATGCCGCCGGTCGCCGCGAGGATGCGGTCGGCCAGATCGTTGTCGCCCTTGTCGACCAGCACCACGTCGGCGCCTTCGGCCTTCAGATCGTCGGCGAGACCGTCGCGCCGCACGATATTGACGGTGCGGATGCCGCGATCGCGGGCGAAGCGGGCGACCAGCCGGCCCACGGCCGAGTTCGCGGCGTTCTGCACCACCCAGTCGCCCGGCGCGAGGTCGCGGTAGTCGCGCAGCATGATGTCGGCGGTCGAGGGGTTGGCGCGCATCATCGCGGCCTGTTCGGGGTCGATGCCCGCCGGCGCGGGCACGGCCATGCGCGCGTCGAGGATTAGCGTATCGGTCCACAGACCGCGCCCCACCGGCAGCACCGCGTCGCCGGGCGCCAGCCGGTCGACCCCCTCGCCCACCGCGTCGACGATGCCATAGGCGCCATGGCCCGGCGTGTCCGGCAGCGGTTCGGGTTCGGCGCCGTAGCTGCCTTCGATGGTCAGCAGGTCGGCGGGGTTGATCGTCATGACCCGCAGCCGCAGCCGCACCTCGCCCGGCCCCGGCAGCGGGTCGGGCGCTTCGACCAGGCGCAGCACCTCGGTCGGGTCGCCGTGGCGGTCGTACACCAGCGTCTTCATGGCTTGCTCCGTTTCTTGAGGTCGCGCAGGTCGATGATGCCCGGCGCGTGGCGCGGGTCGTCGAGGCCGGGGAAGATCAGCCCCTTGCGCACCTTCTGGGTGCCGGTGCGGGGCAGATCGTCGACGAAGGCGACCCAGCCCGGCAGCTTGTAATAGGCCACCAGACGGCGACCGTGTTCAAAGACCGAGCGGGCGGTTTCCGCGTCCCGCGCCGCGCCGTCCACCGGGATGATGCATGCCATCACCTCCTCGTCGCGCATCTCGTCGGTGACGCTGATGACTGCGACCGCGGCCACCGCCGGGTGGCCGATCAGCGCGTTCTCGACCTCGGCGGCCGAGATGTTCTCGCCCGAACGGCGGATGATGTTCTTGCGCCGCTCGACGAAGTGCACCATGCCGTCCGGCTCCTGGGTGACCACGTCGCCGGTGTGGAACCAGCCGCCCTGCCAGGCCTCGGCGGTGGCCTCGGAGTTCTTGAGGTATTCGCGGAAGAAGCCCCGGCGCGGGTCGGGTCCCGGCGCGCGCACCACCAGTTCGCCCTGCGCGCCATGGGGCACCTCGCGGCCCGCCTCGTCCCAGACCTGGGCTTCGAGGTCGTCGTAGGGCTTGCCGAAGGCGCGGGTGCGGATGCGGCGCGGTTCGTGGCAATCGGCCAGGAAGCGGCCGGTTTCGCTCATCCCCCAGACCTCGACCATGGCGACGCCGAAGCGTTCCTCGAAGGCGGCGTGCAGGTCGGGGTCGAGCCCCGCGCCAAGACCGAAGCGCAGCCCGTGGCCGCGATCCTGCGGCGCGGGCGGGCGCTTCATCAGTATGGGCGGGATGATCCCGAGGTAGTGCATCGCCGTGGCGCGGGTGGCGGCGATGTCCTGCCACCAGCTGTCCGGGTGGAAGCGGTCGGGCAGGATCAGGCAGTTGCCGGTGAGGATCAGCGCCGTCAGCGTGTTGATGCCAGCATTGACGTGGAAGACCGGCAGCGGCACGAACAGCCGGTCGCCGCCGTGGCGCAGGGCCAGCCGCCCGCCGTGGCGTGCATAGCCGAGGCCGACGGCGAAGTGATATTCGTGGTCGATCACGCAGCCCTTGGGCCGCCCCGTGGTGCCCGAGGTATATATCAGCGCCGCCTCGCTGGCCCGGCCCGGACGCTCGGGCCGCGCGCCGGTGACTGGCGCCAGCGTCGCCAGCGCGGCCTCGTCCAGCGCCGGTGTGCCGAGCTTGCCGGCCACGCGCGAGAGCTGGTCCATGTGCCCCGCGTGGCCGAGCGCGAGGACCGCCTCGGAGTGCGACAGCAGGTATTCCAGCTCGTGGTCGAGGTAGTCGGGATTGACCGGGATCTGCGTGGCCCCGACGGCATAGAGCGCGAGCTGGTTGAACAGATGCTCGGGCCGGTTGTCGAGCATCAGCGCGACCCGGTGCCCCGGCCCGTAGCCCGCCGCGCGATAGATCGCGGCGCGCCGTTCGACCTCGGCGCGGGCCTGCGCGAAGGTGATCTCGGCGCCTTCGGGGAGATAGGCGCGTCCGGGCCGGGCGGGAATGCACAGGAAGGCATTGTCCGGATGGGCCTCGGAGGCCAGGACGAAGGCATCGTAGACGGTGGCCGAACGGGCGGCCATCGCCTCGGCCGCGCGGGCGGCGGGTGCGCCGTCGATCTCGGGCGGCAGCCCGGCCGGCGCGGTTGCGGTTGCGGCGCCGGTCATGCCACCCGCTCGATCAGCATGGCAAGCCCCTGCCCCGCGCCGAGGCACATCGACAGGATCGCGCGCCGGCCGCCGGTCTGCCTGAGGTGTTCCACCGCGGTCATCGTCATGCGCACGCCGGTCAGCCCCGGCGGATGCCCGACCGAGATGCCGCCGCCATAGAGGTTGTGCAGATCGCGCGGAATGCCCAGGTGGCGCTCGGCGTGGAGGTTGACCACGGCGAAGGCCTCGTTGATCTCGAAATAGTCGATGTCCGAGATCTTGAGCCCGGTCTTGTCGAGCAGCCCCCGGATGGCCGGCACCGGGCCATGCCCCATGATCCGCGCCGGGACGCCGACGCAGTGCCAGTCGACCAACCGTGCCTCGGGCGCGCAGCCCTCGGCCTCCATCGCCGCGCGGTCGCCGACGATCACGAAGCCGGCCCCGTCGGTCACCCCCGAGGAGTTCCCCGCGGTGACCTTGCCGCCGGGCCGGAAGGCCGGCTTGAGGCTGGCGAGCTTGTCCAGCGTCGCGTCTGCGCGCGGGCTTTCGTCGGTGTCGAAGACGCGGGTGGACTTGCCGTCGGGCACCTCGATCGGCACGATCTGGCGCGCGAGGAAGCCGTTCTGGATGGCGGCGATCGCCCGCGCCTGGCTCATCGCGCCCCATTCGTCCATCGCGTCGCGGTCGTATTGGAACTCTTCCGCCAGGTTCTCGGCGGTTTCGCCCATGTATTCCTGGCTGAACGGGCAGCGATAGGCCCAGTCGAGCATGTCCTCCATCTCGATCGGTCCGCGCGGAGCGCCCCAGCGCACCCCCGCCACGGCATGGGGCGCGCGGGAATAGCACTCGGCCCCGCCGGCCAGCGACAGGCGCGAGTGGCCGCTTTCGACCTGCTGCCCGGCCGAGATGATGGCCTGCAGGCCCGAGGCGCAGGCGCGCACCACCTGCAGGGCGCCCGCGTCCTCGGGGATGCCGGATTTCACCCCCACGACCCGCGCCGCGAAGAGCGTGTCGCGGTCGGTGGGAACCGTGGTGGTGAAGACCATGTGATCGATCTTGTCGGCGGCGATGCCCGACCTGGCCACGCAGGCCCGGGCGGCATGGCCCGCCATGTCGGTCAGTTCGACGCCCTTGAGCGAGCCGCCGAAATTGCCCAGTGCCGTCCTCGTGCCGGCGGCAATCCCTATCTCCTGCGCCATTCGCGCCTCCTCCCTCGTAATCCGTTGTTATCCGCGCAGCCGCACCGGCAGCCGCCGGGTGCCGCGCGGCACCATCGCGTCGAGCCACTCCGGCGGCTCGTCATCCAGCGCCAGGTCCGGGAACCGCTTGATCAGCTCCAGCACCGCGACGCGCCCCTCCTCGCGCGCAAGGCGCGCGCCGAGGCAGACGTGAATGCCCTGCCCGAAGGTCAGGTGGCGGTTCGGGTTGCGCCGGATGTCAAAGCGGTCGGGGTCCTCGAAGATGCGCGGGTCGCGGTTGGCCGAGTTGATCATCACGAAGACACGTTCGCCCTCGCGCAGTTTGCGCCCCTCGATCTCGTGATCCTGCGCCACCACGCGAACCAGCGCATTGGTCGGCCCGTCGTGGCGCAGCACCTCTTCGATGGCGCCGTCGATCAGCGCCGGGTCGGCGCGCAGGGCGGCCAGCTGATCGGGGTGGCGCAGCAGCAGGAGCGAGGCGTTGCCGATCAGGTTCGTCGTCGTCTCGTGCCCGGCAAAGAGGATCAGGATGCAGGTGGCGACAAGTTCGTCCTCGGTCAGCTGGTCGCCCTCGTCGCGGGCGTTGATGAGGTCCATCAGGAAGCCGGGGCGCGGGTTGGCGCTGCGCTCGTTGATGATCTCGCGGAAGTAGGAGGACATCTTCTGGCAGCCGCGCGCCGCGCGGTGGTACTTGTCGTCGGCATTGCGCGCGCCGCCGATGAAGACGGCCATGTCGTCGGACCAGCTCTTGAATTCGGCCAGCATCTCGCGCGGCACTTCCAGCATGTCCATGATGACATAGGCCGGAACCAACAGGGCGAATTCGCGGATCAGGTCGATGCGGTCGGCTTGGCGCTCTTCCAGCTGGTCGAGCAGGTGGTGCACGATCTCTTCGATTCCGGGCCGCATCGCATCAACCGCCTTCGGCGTGAAGGCATGGCGCAGGATCCGGCGGACCCGCGTGTGGTCAGGCGGATCGCGGAAGGCGAGCCAGAGGTCGAGATACTTGACGATATCCGACAGCAGCGCGGCGTCCTGCGGCGGCAGCGAGCTGTAGAACTGCATCAGCCGCCGCACCGAGAGGTGATCGGACAGCAGCAGGTCGCGGACATCGGTGTACCGGCTGATGATCCAGGACTTCAGCGAGGGGCTCCAGTGGACCGGATCCTCCTCGCGCAGCCGCGCGTAGATCGGAAAGGGGTCGGCCATGGTGGCCGAATCGCTCGGGTCGTAGACGATCGGCTTGTCGGTCATTGCGGTATTCATCGCACCTCGTTTCCTGACGGGGTTGCCAGTGGTTGCAACCAAACAGATGTTTGTTTACTTTTATCGCATGTGCATCTTTGGCACAAGCGGTGGAATCGCGGCGGCCGAGAAGGTGCGCGCCACCCGTCCGGAGAGCAAGCAATGCAGGGAGGAAAGCATGACCGATCTCGTCGACGATCCGCAGGTATATCTGCCGGATCTTTTCGCCACCCACGCCCGGTTCCAGCCGGAACGGGAGGCCGTCATCTGCGGCAGCGTTCGCCGCACATGGCGCGACTTCGACGCCGCCATCAGCCGGGTCGCGCATGGTCTTCTGGCCAGCGGGCTGCAGAAGGGCGACAAGGTCGCGCTGCTGATGGGCAATTCGGTCGAGATGCTGGAATGCCTGTTCGGCATCGTGCGGGCGGGCGGCGTGGCGGTTCCGCTGTCGGGGATGCTGACGGCCGAACAGCTGACCGGGCTGCTGGTCGACTGTGACGCCATCCAGGTCTTCGTCTCCTCGGAGTTCCGCGACAAGGTCGAGGGCAACCGGGCGGCGGTGCGCAATGTCGCCGCCGGGCGCTGGATCGCGCAGGGGTTCGACGGCGAGGGCTGGGTTCCGCTGGCCGCGCTGACCGAGGGCCAGCCCGCGACCCCGCCTAACGTGCGCTATTCCCTGCAGGACGAGTTCAACATCATCTATTCCTCGGGCACCACGGGCCTGCCCAAGGGCATCGTGCAGACCCATGGCGCAAGGCTGCACTGGGCGTTTTCCAACGCGGTCGAGATGGGCTTCACCTCGACCAGCCGGGCGCTGACCACCACGGCGCTTTATTCCAACGGGACCTGGCTGATGATGCTGCCGGTGCTCTTCGCCGGCGGCACGCTGGTGGCGATGCGGGCCTTCGACGTGGGCGAATTCCTCAGCCTCGTGCCGCAGGAGCGCATCACCCATACCTTCATGGTGCCGGCGCAATACGGCATGGTGCTGGATCACCCGGACCTGGACGGCGCCGACCTTTCCTCGCTGCGGACCCTGCTTTCGGCCGGCTCGGCACTGCGCCAGGACGTGAAGGCACGGATCATCGAACGCATCTCGCCCGGCCTCTACGAGCTTTACGGCTATTCCGAGGGCTTTGCCTCGATGCTCAAGCCGCATCAGCACGCCGAGAAATTCGCCACCGTGGGCACGCCCGTACTGGGGTTCGAGGTGCGCATCCTTGACGAGGAGGGCAACGAATGCCCGCGCGGAACGCCCGGAGAGATCGCCGGCTATGGCGCGGGGCTGATGAAGGGCTATCACAAGCGCCCCGAGGCCACCGCCGAGCTGATCTGGCGCGACGAGCGCGGGCGAACCTTCCTGCGCTCGGGCGATATCGGGATGATCGACGAGGACGGCTTCCTCTGCATCGTCGACCGCAAGAAGGACATGATCATCTCGGGCGGGTTCAACGTCTTCCCGACGGATGTGGAGGCGGTAGTGGCCAAGCACCCCGACGTCTTCGATGTCGCCGTGATCGGCGTGCCGCATGACAAATGGGGCGAAACCAGCCTGGCGCTGGTCATTGCCCGCGATGCGGCGGCCATCGACTGCCGGGCGCTGCGCGACTGGGCCAACGAGAGGCTGGCCAAGACGCAGCGCCTGATCGACGTGGAGCTGCGGGACGAGTTCCCGCGCAATGCGCTTGGCAAGGTGATGAAACGGCTGCTGCGCGATCCCTACTGGTCGGCCGAGAAGGCGGCACAATGACGGCGCCGTTTTCGGTCGCCATCGTCGGCGCAGGGGCCATCGGCGGCGTGCTGGCGGCCCATCTCGGCAAGGCCGGGGTCTCGGTGCGCGTTTTGGCGCGCAACCGGACCCTGGAAGCCTGGCAGCGCGACGGGATCACCGTGACCACCGATGAGGGCACCCTGCACCACCGCCCCGACGCGGTGAGCGATGACCCCGCGGCGCTCCGCCCCGTCGATCTCGTGCTGGTCACGGTCAAGGGTCAGGACACCGACGCCGTGGTTCCCGCGATTCGCGCATTGCTCGGCCCCGAGAGCCGGGTGCTGAGCTTCCAGAACGGCCTCGACGGGCTGGAGCGGCTGATCGCCGCCTTCGGGCCCGACCGCGTGCTGGCGGGCGTGACCTATGTGCCGGCCAGTGTCACCGCGCCGGGACAGGTGCGCCTCACCGGGCCGGTGCGCCGGTTTGTCTTCGGTCCGGCGGCATCCTCGGCCGCCTCGCCGCATATCGGGCAGCTGGCGCGCCTCGGCAACGCACATGGCCTTGTCATGGAGCCGATGGACGACCCGATGCCGGCGATCTGGGCCAAGTTCACCATGCTGACGGCCTTCCACATGGTCAGCGCCCTTACTCGCCTGCCGCTGGGCGGGTGGATCCGCCAGCCCGAGACCGCCGACCTCTACGAACGCGCGATGGCCGAGACCGCCGCCGTTGGCCAGGCCCGAGGCATCGCCCTGCCCCCGGATCTCGTCGAGGCGAACATGCGGTTCAGCCGTGAAAACGCCGATCCCCGGACCCGCGCCTCGATGCTGGAAGATCTGGAGAACGGCCGCCCGCTGGAACTCGACAGCACCGTGGGCTGGCTGATAAGGGCCGCCGCCAAGGCGGGCATCCCGGTTCCGGTGCACGACATCTGCCATGCCCTGCTGAAGCCCCACCTCGATGGGGCTTCATGACTCGGGCCGTGTTGGCCGGGCCTAGCGGGCGTAATCGGCGCCCATCCGGTCGAGCCTGCGCTTGAGCGCCGCGAACTCGCGGGTGCCGAGATCGGCCCCCAGGCCGGTCATCGCCTGCTTGTGGGTCAGATCCTGAACCGCCTTGCTCGGGAAATTCAGCGCGCCGCCCGCCTGGGCGGCGATCTGGATGCGGCAGGCCTGTTCGAGATAGAACATCATGATGAAGGCCTCGGGGATCGACCGCCCGCAGGCCAGCAGCCCGTGATTGCGCAGAATCAGCATCTGCTTGTCCGACCCCAGATCGGCCAGCAGACGCTTCTGCTCTTCCATGTTGAGCGCGAGACCCTCGAACTCGTGGTAACCGATCAGGTCCTTGTAGAGCAGCCCGGTCTGGCTGATCGGCAGCAATCCCTCGGCCTGTGCCGAAATGCCGACACCGGCGGTCGTGTGGGTATGGATGATGCAGGTCAGGTCGTGCCGTTCGCGGTGCACGCAGGAGTGAATCACGAACCCGGCCGGGTTGATCGGCGAGCCATCGCTCGAGATCACGTTGCCGTCCAGATCGACCTTCACCAGGTTCGACGCCGTCACCTCCTCGTAGAGCAGCCCGAAGGGGTTGAGCAGGAAATGCTCTTCCGGGCCGGGCACGCGCGCCGAGATGTGGTTGTAGATCAGATCATCCATTCCGAAATGCGCGATGAGCCGATATGCGGCGGCAAGGTCGATCCGGGTCTGCCATTCCTCCTGTGTCATGCCCGGTCGGGGGGTGGATTCGGCGCTGTCGAGCGGTGCCATTCGATGAACTCCTCCATTTGTTCGGCCCAAAGTGAACCCTCCCGCGGCAAGCCGGGCTTCGAACTGCCGCCAATCGGTATTTTCCGGGCGGAACGGTTTTTTGGGTGTTGCTAGAATACATGTTTAACGGCAATTTGAACAGGTGTTTGTTTGGCTGACTTCGCAAGCCGGTGCAAACAGCGATCCACAGCATCGCGCATCAGGGAGGAAACAGATGACGATCAACCGCAGGACATTCTTTCGCAATTCGGCAGCCGCAGGATTCGGCGCCACGGCCGCGACCCTGGCCACCCCTGCCCTTGCCCAGGGCAAGCGGCAGCTGACCATGGTCATGGCCTGGCCGCACAACTTCCCGGGCCTCGCCTCGATCGCCTACAACTGGGCCAAGGCCGTCGAGGAGCTGAGCGACGGAAATATCACCGTGAAGGTCAACGCCGCCGGCGAACTGGTCGGCGCCTTCGAGGTCTTCGACGCCGTGGGCCAGGGCACCGCCGACGCCTATCACGCCTCGCCCATGTTCCTGGCCGGCAAGTGGCAGGCGGCCACCTTCTTCGGACTCGTTCCCTTCGGGCTGAACGCCATGGAGCACTGCGCCTGGATGTATTTCGGCGGCGGCCAGGACCTGCAGGACAAGGCCTATCGTGAACTGCTGAACCTCAAGGCCTTCCCCTGCGGCCATACCGGCACCCAGATGGCGGGCTGGTTCACCAAGGAGATCAACAACCTGGAGGACTTCCAGGGGATCAAGATGCGCTCGTCGGGCATCGCCGGCGAGGTGATGCGCCGCGTCGGCGCCAGCGCGGTGATGATTCCCCCTCAGGAGATCTTCACCTCGCTGCAATCGGGCGCCATCGACGCGACCGAGCTGTGCTGCGCCTGGCTCGACAGCGCCAATGGGTTCCACCAATACGCCAAGTATTACTACACCCCCGGCTGGCAGGAGGTGAACAGCGCTGGCGAGATCGGCCTGAATGCCGACCTGTGGGACGATCTGAGCGCCCATGAGAAGCTGATCATGGACCACGCGGCCCGCTCGGCCAACTCGATCAACATCGGCGAATGGCCCTATTACAACGCCAAGGCGATGAACACGCTGCGCACCGAACACAAGGTCGACGTCCGCGGATATCCCGACGACGTGGTGCTGGCCCTTGCCAAGACCTCGCAGGAGGTCGTTGCCGAACTGGCCAATTCCGACGCCCACGCGGCCGAGATCTATGCCAGCTGGAAAGCCTACCGCGATGAGGCCATCCAGTATTCGGCCCTGGTCGACTACCCGATGTATCGCGCGCGCAAGCTGGCCTTCGAAGCCGGCGCCTGAGCGCGAAAAGGTCCGGCGCGCCATTCGCGCCGGACATCCAGCCTTTCTTGGAGTCACCCCATGCAGGCAATCGACAAGGTCATAGCCATGATCGATCGGATCACCGAAGTCTTCGGCCGTCTGATCTCGTGGCTGGTCCTTTACATGGTTCTGATGACCTTTGCGAACGTGGTGATGCGCTATGTCTTCGGCGTATCGATCATCTCGCTCTACGAATCCGTCCTCTACGCCTTCGCCATCGCGATGTCCTCGCTGGGCGGATGGGCGCTGTTGCGGGATCAGCATGTCCGGGTCGACATCTTCTACAGCGTGCTCGGCGCCCGCGGCAAAGCCATCGTCAACCTGGCGGGCACCGTGGTCTTCCTGGCGCCTATGCTCTGGGTGCTCTGGACCAGTTCGATTCCCTACATCGAACGCTCGTGGAAGCTGAAGGAAGCCTCGAACGAAGTGGCGGGGATTCCCTATCTCTACGTTCTCAAGACCTTCATCCTCGTCTTCGTGGCGCTGCTCGCCTTCCAGACGGTCTCCTTCTTCCTGCGGAACCTGCGGATCGCCCTGATCGGGCATGATCCGGCGACCGCCCCCAAAGCGGACGAGTGCTGATCCATGTTCGTCGAATACCTAGAACTATGGCTGTTTGTCGCCGTCTGCATCGCCATCCTGGCGGGCTTTCCGGTGGCCTTCACCCTTGCCGGCGTCGCGCTGGTCTTTGCCCTGATCGGCGACCTGCTGGGCGAGTTCCAGTTCCGGCAGCTGAACTTCCTGCCCCAGCGCATCTTCGGCATCATGTCGAACGAGGTGCTGATAGCTGCGCCGCTCTTCATCTTCATGGGCCTGGTCCTGGAGAAATCCAAGGTGGCCGAGGACCTGCTGAACTCGATGGCGGGGCTGTTCCGCGGGATGCGCGGCGGCCTGGCCCTGTCGGTGGTGATGGTTGGCATGATGATGGCCGCCTCGACCGGGATCGTCGGCGCCACCGTCGTGACCATGGGCCTGATCGCCTTGCCGGTCATGCTGAGGAACGGCTATGACCCAAGACTCGCCACCGGCACGATCTGCGCCTCGGGCACGCTGGGCCAGGTGATCCCGCCCTCGATCGTGCTGGTCTTCCTCGGCGATGTGCTGACCTATGCCAACCAGCAGGCCAACCTGAAGATGGGCAAGTTCGCCGGCAAGTCGGTGGGCGTCGGAGACCTCTTCGCCGGCTCGCTGATCCCCGGACTCATGCTTGTGATCCTCTACGCGGTCTACATCATCGCACTTGCGGCCATGCGCCCGGAACGGGCGCCGGTGCGCGTGTCGGACAACGAAGGCGCCGAACTCGACCGGCGCGAGAAGCTGCAGCTGCTGGTCAACGGCCTGCTTGCCCCCTCGGCGCTGATCATCGCGGTGCTCGGCTCGATCCTGGGTGGCATCGCGACACCGACCGAAGCCGCCGGCGTCGGAGCGGTCGGGGCGATCCTGCTCGCCGCCCTGCGCGCCCGGCCCGACCTCTCGACCTGGCTGCTCGGCGGGCTGGTCGCCGCCATCGCGCTGATGGTGCTGAACCAGTTCTTCCACCTGCTGCTGATGCGCGAGACCTTCACGCCCGGCGAAACCGCCGCCATGTGGGCCTCCTTCGCACTGCTGGGCGTCGTGGTCCTGGCCGTTCTGCTGTCCTGCTACATCCTGCTGCAGAGCGGGACGATGCGCTACGCGATGGAGGAAGCCGGCCGCGTGACGGCGATGATCTTCGCCATCCTCGTCGGGGCCAGCCTGTTCTCGCTGACCTTCCGCGGCCTCGGCGGCGAAGAGACCGTGCACCACATGCTCGACAGCCTGCCCGGCGGTCTGACCGGCGCGATGATCTTCGTCATGGCGCTGATGTTCGTGATGGGGTTCTTCCTCGATTTCCTCGAGATCATCTTCATCCTGGTGCCCATCGTCGGCCCTGCCCTGATCGTGATGGGGGCCGATCCGGTCTGGCTCGGCGTGATGATCGCGGTGAACTTGCAGACCTCGTTCCTGACCCCACCCTTCGGCTTCGCGCTGTTCTTCCTGCGCGGGGTGGCGCCACCCGAGGTCAAGACGCGGCACATCTACCAGGGGGTCATTCCCTTCATTCTTCTGCAGTTGCTCGGGCTCGTGCTGATCGCCTGCTTCCCCGCGCTGGCCACCTGGCTGCCGGAATATCTCTTCTCGCAGTGATCCACCCGCTGAACGACCACGGGCCCCGGCAGCTGCCGGGGCCCGATCCATTTTCACTCCTGCTATCTGTTGGACGAAAGTCAGTTCACCGTCGCGGCGCCATGGCCCAGGATCTGGCTCAGGAACAGCCGGGTCCGCTCGTTCTGCGGGTTGCCGAAGAAGGCTTCCGGCGTGTTCTCCTCGACGATGCGCCCGGCGTCCATGAAGATCACACGGTCGGCCACCTTGCGGGCAAAGCCCATCTCGTGGGTGACGCAGAGCATGGTCATGCCCTCTTCGGCGAGGCCCACCATCGTGTCCAGCACCTCGGAGATCATCTCGGGATCGAGCGCCGAGGTCGGTTCGTCGAACAGCATGATGCGCGGGCGCATGCAGAGGCTGCGCGCGATGGCGACCCGCTGCTGTTGCCCGCCCGAGAGCTGACCGGGGTATTTGTGCGCCTGGTCCGGGATCCGCACCTTTTCAAGGAAATGCATCGCCAGCGCCTCGGCTTCCTTGCGGGGCGTTCGACGCACGTTAATCGGGGCCAGCGTGCAGTTCTCCAGGATCGTCAGGTGCGGAAACAGGTTGAAGTGCTGAAAGCACATGCCGACCTCCGAGCGCACCGCGTCGATGTTCTTGAGGTCCGAGGTCAGCTCGATCCCGTCGACGATGATCCGACCGCGCTGGTGCTCTTCCAACCGGTTCACGCAGCGGATCAGCGTCGACTTGCCCGACCCGGACGGGCCGCAGATCACGATCCGCTCGCCCTTGGCCACCGTCAGGTTCACGTCGGTCAGCACCTGGAACTGCCCGTACCACTTGCTGACGTTCATCATCTCAAGCGCGGCGCCGTTGCCCATGTCTCCCATGTCGGATCCTCCGCCCCGGCGCCTAGTAGACCGCCTTGAGTTGCGACGCCGCCTGCCCGCCGGCCCGCACCGCCTCCACGCTGTCATGCAGGTCGGACAGGAACTGCGGGCGCGAGGGATCGTGCAGCATCGACATCATCGCATGCATCCCCTTGGGGCGGCTCGTCAGGCCCGCCAGCCAGCCGCGGGCGGTCATCTGCTCGGCCACGAGGTAGATGTCGAAAACGTCCGAGCCGAAGTTGATCAGCGTCAGGTCCGGGATGGAATGCATTTTCAGCCCGTCGATGGCGCAGATGCCCTCGACATAGGCGTCGGTCATCGTCGAGAGGCGCCGGGCCGCTTCGAAGTAGCCCGCTTCGCCCAGGTGGTTCAGCACTGCCCAGGCGCTGGCGACCGAACCGCCGGTGCGCGTGCCGGTCAGCGTGGCCGTATCGATCACCCCGCTCGGCCACGCGTCATGGCGGAAGCGCGAGCGTTCCAGGTCTGCCCCGTCTCGGAAGAAGACGGTCGAGGCCGATTTCGGGCAGAAACCGAACTTGTGCAGATCAGCCGAGAGCGAGCGCACCCCGGGAAAGCGGAAGTCGAAATCGGGCGTATCGCGGCCAATGCGGGTGAAGAACGGCGCGAGCCAACCACCGACGCAGGCGTCGACATGCAGCCAGACGCCAGCCTCCAGCGCGATCTTGCTCAGCTCCTCGATGGGATCGACCACGCCATGCGGGAAACAGGGGGCCGAGCCGACGATGGCGATGGTGCGCTCGTTGATGAGGCCCTTGAGTGCCGCCGTGTCGACCCGCAGGTCCGCCCGCAGCGGCGCGCGCAGGATATCGAGGTCCATCGCCGCCGCTGCCTTGTCGAAGGCCGGGTGCGCCGAGTCCGGCATCACGATGTTGAGGATCTCGCCACGCGGCGTGCCGGTCCTTGCACGATAGGCATCACGGGCGGATTTCATCGCGACGAAGATGCTCTCGCTGCCGCCGGTGGTAAAGGCGCCGGCCCCGCTGTCGGGGGCGTTGAACAGGTCCATGCCATAGTCCAGCACCTCGCGCTCCATCGACTGGATGCTCTTGAAGGCGCGTTTCTGTCCAAGGGCGTTTTCGCTGAAGAACTCGAAATAGGCCTTGCGGCCGATCTCGTAGGTGTCCTGATCGTAAAAGAAGACATAGAGCGGCGTGCGCCCTCCGCGCCAGTCGATGTCCTCTGCGGTACGCGCGATCATGTCCTGCTTCAGATCGTCCCAACCGCGCCCGCCGGCCGGGTAGGAAATGCGGTTCTGTGCCATTCGACTGTCCTTTGTCACTTGCTATGCGTTATATCAGTTTGGATCCAACCGGCCGCGCCGGTCAGTCCTTGAGCGCCAGGCAGAGGTTCTGCGCCCCCGCCGAGATGTCATGCACCACCGCCGCGCGCGAGGCCTGCACGTCTCCGCTGCGCAGGGCGGCGATGATGGTCTTGTGGTTCATGTAGCCGACCAGCCGCCGGCGATAGGTGTGCGACAGCAGGGTCCGGGTCGGCCCCACCCGCAGCCAGAGCGCGTCGATGATGTTCTTCAGAACATCCTGATCGGCCAGCTCATAGATGGTGTGGTGGAACTCGGAGTCGATCTGCAGCGCCTCGTTGAACTTCTCCGCCTCGATCAGCGCCTTCATCCGCTCGTTCAGCGCCTCGAGGTGATCCAGCACCTTCGCCGTGATGAAGGGCATCGCGGCCTCGGTCGCCAGCGGCTCCAGTGCCATGCGGATCCCGACCACCTCCTGGTATTTCGAGCGGCTGAGCAGCGGCACCAGGAAGGTGCGGGTTCCCGAAACCTCTAGCGCCGCCTCGTTGGCAAGCCGCATCATGGCCTCGCGCACCGGCGTCAGGCTGACCTCCATGTCGCGGCTGAGGCTGCGGGCGGTGATCTTCTGGCCCGGCTCCCACACGCCGCGCAGCAGTGCGAGGCGCAGCCTGTCATAGACCTTGTCGGTGAGCGTCGAGCCGCGGCTGACAGTGCCGATCACGGTTGCCGGATCCTTACTGTCTTCCTCCGCCGTCAGAGCCGCCATCAAAGCTTTCCTCTGTTCGATGCCCATCACCCGTTCCCCCTGGTGCTGCGCAACTTGGTTTCCACCCTGCGCCCGTACCACGAGATGCTGGCACACATTGCGACGTATATTGCACCGGCAAAGGCGAAGGCTTCAACGTAGAAACCGACCCAGTTGGGATCTGCCAGCGAGGCCTTGGCCGCCCCCAGGAGGTCCATCATTGCCACGATGACCACCAGCGACGTACCCTTCAGCGTGATGATAATCAGGCTGACAAAGGCCGGCAACACCAGTTCCACTGCCTGCGGCAGCACCACCTTGAACTGGGTTTTCCAATACCCGAGCCCCAGCGAGCTGGCCGCCTCGTGCTGGCCCTTGGGCACCGCCTGAAGCCCGCCGCGCAGCACCTCGGCCATGTAAGCCGCGGTGAAGATGACGATGCCGATGATCACCCGCACCAGCCCGCTAGGCGAGAACCCCTCCGGCAGCAGCAGCGGCATGGCCACCGAGGCCATGAACAGGATCGAGATCAGGGGCACACCGCGGATCAGCTCGACATAGATCACCGCTGCAATGCGGAAGACCGGCAGCCGGGACACACGGGCCAGCGCCACGGGCACCGCCACCAGCGCGCCGAAGAAGACGCCGAAGACGGTCAGGATGACGGTCAGCGGCAGCCCTCCCCAGGCGCTGCTATCGACGAACCGCAGCCCGAAGACGCCACCCCACATCAGCACGCTGTAGACGGCAAGCCCGATCACCCACCCCATGGCCAGCCTGCGGGTCCAGTAGAGCGGGTTCAGCGAGGCCAGCACCAGCGCCACGACGATCAGGGTCGCGATCACCGCGCGCCAGTGTTCGTCATAGGGATAGGTACCGAACAGGATCAGCCGCATCTTCGCGCCGATGAAGGCCCAGCAGGCACCACCCTCGGGCGGACAGGCGTTCATGTCGCTGCCGGTCCAGGTGGCCCGGATGACGGCCCAGTCCAGCAGCGGCGGAAGTGCCGTCACGATCAACGCCAGCATGGCGATATTGAGCACCAGCCCCAGCGGCGAGCGCATCTGCGCTCTGATCCAGGGCTTGATGCCCCTGCCCTCACCGGGAGGAAGCGTCACGCTGTGGTCCGTCATCGCGTCACCAGGGCCGCACGGGCGTTGAACCAGTTCAGGAACAGCGAGGTGCTGAGACTGATGGTCAGGAAGACCAGCATGATGATCGAGATGCACTCGATCGACTGGCTGGTCTCGGCCAGCGTCACGTTGGCCACCCGCACCAGCTCGGGATAACCGATCGCGACGGCGAGCGAACTTTCCTTGGTCAGATTCAGGAAGTTGTTGGAAATCGGCGGGATGATGATCCGCAGTGCCTGCGGGATCACCACCAGCCGCATCACCTGCCCGCGCTTGAGGCCCAGCGCCGTTGCCGCCTCGGTCTGGCCCTTCGGCACGCCCAGGATGCCGCCCCGGATAACCTCGGCGTTGAATGCCGCCGTGTAGAACGTCAGCCCGAGCAGCAGCGCCAGGAACTCGGGCGACACCGCCAGTCCGCCGCGAAAGTTGAAGCCCTTCAGCTCGGGCAGATCGAGAGACACCGTGGCCCCGCTCAGCAGGAAGGTCGCAATGGCCGGCAGCAGCAGCAGGCCCCAGAAGGCCCAGGCGATGTTACCGCGCGCCTGCGTGCGCAGCTTCCAGACCATCAGGGCAACGGCCATCACCAGCCCGGCCAGCAGCGCCAGGCCGATCTGCCCACCCGCACCGCCAAAATCGAGAGCGGGCAGGAACAGCCCGCGGTTGGACAGGTAGACCCCTTCCACCGGCGACAGCGCCTGCTTCACCCGAGGCAGGCTGGCGGTCAGGAAGGCGTACCAGAAAATGAGTTGCATCAGCAGCGGCACGTTGCGCGCGGTCTCGATGTAGAGCCGGCAGACCCGCGCCACCACGCTGCTGGGCGACAGTTGCCCGAGTGCGATGACCAGCCCGAGAGCGGTCGACAGGATGATGCCGAGCGCCGCGACCTTCAGCGTGTTGAGAATCCCGACGGCGAAAGCGCGCATGTATGTGTCGCCGGCCTTGTAGGCGATCAGGCTCTCGCCCAGCTCGAACGGTGCCTTCTCCCAAAGGAAACCATAGCCGGACTTGACCGAAAGCCGTTCCAGGTTGCTCTGCGCAACCAGGGTCAGCGCCACCAGCAGCGCGGCGACGCCAAGAACGAACAGCACCTGCGCCAGCGTGGTCGGGCGCGAGAGGGCCGCGGTGAGGCGCGCGAACGGGCGCGCGCCTCCTTGAGCATTTGCGGCCAGGTCGGCCATTACTGCCAGCCCGGCGCGAACAGCACACCGCCATCGCGGTGCAGCGCGTTCATCCCGCGCTCGACGCCCAGAGCCGAGTTCTTGCCCAGGTTCCGGTCGAAGAACTCGCCGAAGTTGCCGACGGCCTTGATCACGTTGACCATCCAGTCGTTGGAGACGCCCATGTCCTGCCCGACGTTGCCATCGGTGCCCAGGAAGTTGCGCACGTTCGGGTCCTGCGAGGTGGCGGCCATCTCTTCGACGTTGGCCTGGGTGATGCCCATCTCCTCGGCGGTGATCATGCCCCAGTGCATCCATTGCAGCACTTCACGCAGACGCGGAGAGCCCTCGCGGATCACCGGCGCCTCGTAGGATTTCGAAATGATGTCGCTCAGGATCACATGCTCGTCCGCCTGCCCCGACCGCAGGCGCCGGATCGCCATGTAGGGCGGCTCCTGGGTGACGGCGTCGCAGCGGCCGTCGAAATACATCGGGTACATCTGGTCGCCGCCCTCCGCGGCGACGGGGGTGAAGGTCATGCCCTTGTAGGCGAAGTATTCGGCCAGGTAGCGTTCCTGCGCCGAACCGCCCAGCACGCAGATGGTCGCTCCGTCGAGGTCGTCGACCGAGGTCACGCCGCTGTCCTTGCGGACCATGAAGCCCTGCCCGGTCATCAGGTTCGGCCCGATGAAGTCATAGCCCAGCGTGGTCTCGCGCGAGATGGTCTGGGTGACCGAGCGCGACAGGATGTCGATTTCGCCGGAATCCAGCGCCGGGAACTTCTGCGGACCGGTGAGCGCCACCAGCTTCAGCTTGCTCGGGTCGCCCAGGATTGCGGCGGCCGCGGCCTTGCAGAAATCGACGTCATAGCCGCTCCATTCGCCCTTGTCGTCGAGGAAGCCCACGCCGGGCAGGTAGTTCAGCGTACCGCAGGACAACTCGCCGCGCGCCTTGATGTCGTCGAGCAGGTCCGCATGAGCGGCGGTTGCACCGGTGACGGCCAGAATGGCGGCAGCGGCGATGGTTCTTAAGGACATGGTTCCCTCCGAGTGGTGATGCTGTTGGTAGCTTGTTCGGAACCGAATGGAAGTCCGGTTAAGCTTTGGCGATTCCGTCATATGATATATCAAAAATCAGTTTCCGATTCCGGTCAAGATGCTGCTGGCCGACCTCGGGAACACATTCCGCCGTCTCTCCGAAATAACAATTCGTTTCCATAGACTTGCGCCCCAAAGCTGCGTTCCATCGCAACGGGAAAGACACTCATTTCGTATGTCCGATAGCTCAGAACTTAGCCGACACACCTCGAAAATGCCCCTGACGCCGGTGGAAATTGAGGGGATTGGCGCGGCTCGAAGGCCGCGCCCACCGCCCGATAGCCCAGCAATCGGGGCGCCGATTCTGGCAATTGGATCGCAGGTTCGCCCTGCCGCACACGTCCCACCCTGCCCGGCAATTGGTCCGGAGAATAATCTTCCAAAATCACGACCAAGAAAGACGTGTTTCTTCCTTTGAAAAACACGATCAACTCTGTCGTTATTGTGGTGTCAGGCGGCGCTGGCGGCGTGACCGGGCGGGAACATCACCCGTGACCGAACTGCCGCGCCGCCGGCCTGGCACGAAATTTCGACTGGTTTCAGCAAAGGACAGACCATGCTACGCACCATCCAGATCGGCGCGCATACGCTCGCTCAGGGCCTTTTTGTCCGAAGTCTCGGCAATGGCCGGATCGAAATCGACGCGGGGGCCGAACGCATCTCCGGCTATCCGGTCGCGGCCAGCGCCGCCCTGCCGGCACGCAATCTGCGCGGCGCTCTCGTCGCCGCCGTTGCTGCCATCGCGCTTGCATTCGGCGGCAACGGACCGGCGCAGGCGCAGGACAGCGTCGAGCTCCTGAACGTCTCCTACGACCCGACCCGCGAGTTCTATCGGGACTATAACGAACTGTTCAAGGCCTGGTGGATCGCGCAGGGCAATGCGCCGGTCAGCATCCAGCAATCGCACGGCGGCGCCGGCGCGCAGGCACGGGCGGTGATCGACGGGCTGCAGGCCAGCGTCGTCACGCTCGCCCTGTCGGCGGACATCGACGCCATCGCCGAGCGCACCGGCAAGATCCCCGCCGACTGGCAATCGCGCCGGCCGCACAACTCCTCGCCCTATACATCGACCATCGTGTTCCTCGTCCGCGAGGGCAACCCCAAGGGCATCGCGGACTGGGACGACCTCGTGACCGGCGATGTGCAGGTCATCACGCCGAACCCCAAGACTTCGGGCGGCGCGCGCTGGAACTTCCTTGCCGCCTGGGGCTATGCCCAGCAGAACGGCCTCGATCCGCGCACCTTCGTGAGCACGCTCTACCAGAACGTGCCCGTCCTCGATACCGGCGCACGCGGTGCGACCACGACCTTCGCCCAACGTGGCGTGGGCGACGTGCTGCTGGCCTGGGAGAACGAGGCCTTCCTGGCCCTTAAGGAACTGGGCGAAGACAGTTTCGACATCGTGGTGCCGTCGGTCTCGATCCTCGCCGAACCTCCGGTGGCCCTGGTCGAGGGCAACATCACCTCGGATGCCCAGCGCGTGGTGGCCGAAGCCTATCTGGAGCATCTCTACAGCCCCGAGGCCCAGGCGCTGGCGCTCAAGCACTTCTACCGCGCCTGGGACCACTCGGCCGCCGCGCCCGAGGATTCCGCCCGCTTCCCCCAGGTGAAACTGGTGAACATCGCCGATTTCGGCGGCTGGCCGGTGGTGCAGAAGGAATATTTCGGCGACGGCGGCATCTTCGACCAGATCTACAAGGAGTAAATGATGAGGGCTGGCATTCTCCGCTCGCCCTCACCCCTTCCGGGGTTCGGGCTGAGCTTCGGAATCATTATGGCAATCCTGTCCATCGTGGTCCTGCTCCCCATCGGCGCGCTGCTGGGGCGCGGGTTGATGATCGGTCCCGCAGACCTATGGAGCATGGTGAATTCGCGCCGGATCTGGTCGGCGCTGGCGCTTTCCTTCCGCGCGGCGCTGGTCGCCTCACTGTTCAACCTCGTCTTCGGGTTGCTTCTGGCCTGGGTGCTGGTGCGCTACCGGTTCTGGGGACGCCGGTTCATCGATGCGGCGGTGGACCTGCCTTTCGCCCTTCCGACGGCAGTCGCGGGCATCGCCCTGACCGCGCTCTATGCCCCGAACGGCCCTTTCGGCCAGGCGCTGGCGCCGCTCGGCATCCGAGTCGCCTACACCGAGGCGGGGATCTGGGTCGCGCTGGTCTTCATCGGGCTGCCCTTCGTGGTGCGCACCGTTCAGCCGGTGATCGAGCAGCTCGAACCGGACCTCGAGGAAGCCAGCGCCACGCTCGGAGCGCGCCGCCCCTACACGCTGCGCCGGGTGGTCCTGCCGACGCTGACGCCGGCGCTGCTCACCGGCTTCGCGCTCTGCCTGGCGCGCTCGGTCGGAGAATACGGTTCGGTCATCTTCATCGCCGGCAACATCCCGAACGTGACCGAGATCGCGCCACTGCTGATCGTGATCCGCCTCGAGGAATACAACTACGACGCCGCGGCCGCGATCGGGATCGCCATGCTGCTGATCTCCTTCGCCATGCTGCTCGCCATCAACGCGATCCAGGTCTGGAGCCGGCGGAGGATCGGTCTTGTCTGACCTGTCCGCCGCGCGCCGCGACAACGCCCTTTCCACGGAGCCATGAATGTCCGTCGTCCCCCTCTCGCGCCCTGTGCCGGTCACGACCGAACCGCGCCCGACCCGCCACCTGCTGATCGGCCTGGCCGTCGGCTTTGTCGCCCTGTTCCTCTTTGCCCCGCTCGTCACCGTCTTCGCCGAGGCGCTGCGGCAGGGCTGGGTCGCCTCGGTGCAGGCACTGGCCTCGCCCGATGCGCGCTCGGCGATCAGGCTCACGCTGATCGTCGCTGCGATCACCGTGCCGCTGAACGCGGTCTTCGGCATCGCTGCGGCCTGGGCCATCACCAAGTTCGACTTCCGCGGCAAGGCCTTCCTCATCACCCTCATCGACCTGCCCTTCTCGGTCTCGCCAGTTGTCGCGGGCCTCGCGCTCATCCTGCTGGTCGGCGCCAACTCTTCCTTCGGAGCCTGGCTGGCGGCAAACGATCTCAAGATCGTCTTTGCCTTCCCCGGCATCGTGCTCGCCACGATGTTCGTGACCTTCCCCTTCGTCGCCCGCGAGCTGATCCCCGTGATGGTCGAACAGGGCCGCGCCGAGGAAGAGGCCGCGCTGACCCTTGGCGCGTCCGGCTGGCGCAGCTTCTTCACCGTAACGCTGCCCAATATCCGCTGGGCGCTGCTCTACGGCGTGCTGCTCTGCAACGCCCGCGCCATGGGCGAGTTCGGCGCAGTTGCCGTCGTCTCGGGCAAGATCCGCGGCGAGACCACGACCATGCCGATCATGATCGAGATGCTCTACAACGAATATCTCTCCGTTGCGGCCTTCTCACTCGCCGCCGTGCTGGCGTTGCTCGCCCTGCTGACCCTGCTTCTGAAATCCCTGCTCGAATGGCGCCATGCAGACCTGCTGGCGGCCACCCGGCGTCACTGAGAAAGGATCGACCATGAACATCGAGATCGAGGAACTGGCCAAGGAATTCGGCACCGAGCGGGCGCTCTACCCGGTGTCGATCTCCATCCCCTCCGGCGCGCTGATCGCGCTTCTGGGGCCGTCCGGATCGGGCAAGACGACGCTGCTGCGGATCCTCGCCGGGCTGGAATTTCCAACCTCGGGGCGCGTGCTCTTCGGCGGGCAGGATGCCACCGGGCTTTCGGTGCAGGAGCGGCGCGCGGGCTTCGTATTCCAGCACTATGCCCTGTTCAAGCACATGACGGTCTTCGAGAATGTCGCCTACGGGCTGCGCGCGCGTCCCCGCAAGGAGCGGCCGACCGAGGCCGAGATTGCCCGCCGCGTGAACCGGCTGCTCGACCTGATCCAGCTGCCCGACATCGGCGGCCGCTATCCCAATCAGCTCTCGGGGGGGCAGCGTCAGCGGGTGGCCCTGGCCCGCGCGCTGGCCATCGAACCGCGCATGTTGCTGCTCGACGAACCCTTCGGCGCGCTCGACGCCAAGGTCCGCAAGGAACTCCGCCAGGGCCTGCGCGAGATCCACGACCGGACCGGCCTCACCACCGTCTTCGTCACCCACGACCAGGACGAGGCGATGGAGATCGCCGATCTCGTCGTCTTCATGTCGAAGGGCCACATCGAGCAGATGAGCGTCATGCCCCCCGCCGGAAAGGCCCGCGCCGTGCCGGTTGCGCCGCGATAGCGCGGGTTGCCGCCCGGCGGATTTGGCAGCGCGTTGGGGGCACATCCTGACGCGCCCCCACGCGGCTGCCATTGACGCCTGCCTGGCCAGGGACCATGCGCGCTTCACCTGAGGAAGAAAACCACCGTCATCGCCGCGCCCACCGCCGTGATGAACAGCCTCAGCAACGCCGGGTTGGTGATATGGCGGGACAGCGCCGCCCCCAGGTAGCCCCCGACCGCACAGGCTGCCCCGAGCACCAGCGCATGTTCCCAGGCGATCAGCCCCGCACCGATGTAGAGCACCACCGAGACCAGCGAGAGCACCGCCGAGACCAGGTTCTTCAGCCCGTTCATTTCCCTGAGATCGGTCAGGCCCAGAAAGCCGAGCGCGGCGAGCAGCAGGATCCCGACACCGCCGTTGAAATATCCGCCATAGGTGGTGACGGCAGTCAGCACACCGGCGGCCACGGCCCGCCCCGGCGCACCGAACCCTCTGCGCGCCAGCACCGCGGTGATCCTGGGGCCAGAGGCGAAGATCACCGTCGCGAAGGCAAGAAGCCAGGGCACGACGCCCTCGAAGACCTCGCCGGGCGTCACCAGCAGCAGCAGCGCGCCAAGAACGCCCCCGGCCGTCGCGGTACCGAGCACCAGCGCCAGCGGCAGGCTCCGACTGGCCCGGATGTCATGGCGAAACGCCCAGGCGCTGCCGATATAGCCGGGCAAGGCGGCAAGCGTCGCCGTCGCATTGGCGGTGATCGGCGGAACGCCGGCCCAGACCAGCGCCGGAAACGACAGGAAGGTGCCGCCCCCCGCCACCGCGTTAAGGGCTCCGGCCGCCAGACCGGCGAGAATAAGCGTGAGAATCGTGAGCATCTTGCACCTGCACCGAGAATCGATGCCGGGGTGTTGTCTATTGCTCGATTGGTCTGCAAATTGGTCTGCATGACGGGATGTTCGACATGAGCCGGATCACGGCCAGCACGGCGCTCGCGCAATTGCGCGATGTGCTCGACCGGCTGGCGCCGCACCCCGGCGACCGGCTGCCGACCGAACGCGAGCTGAGTCTTCAGATGGGATGCAGCCGCCAGACCCTGCGGCTGGCGCTAGCCCGGCTCGAGGAAGAGGGCGAGATCTGGCGGATGGTGGGCAAGGGCACCTTCCGGGGCCGCCCCCCGCTTGGCCATTCGATCCGCGAGACGGTTCTGCTCCAGGCCGCCTCGGCCGAGCAGCTCATGCAGGCAAGGTTGATGATCGAACCCGCCATCGCCGGCGAAGCGGCGAAGCGCGCCAGCTCGGCCGAAGTGGACTATTTGACGCGCCGGGTCGAGGCCGGGCGGCGGGCGTCCAGCCGCTCGGAAGCCGAGGCCGCCGACGCGCAGTTTCACCGGGGCGTGGCCGAGGTGGCCGCGAACCCGGTGCTGGCCGGGCTGCTGGCCTACCTCGCCGAGGCGAGGCGCCGCGCGGCCTGGCAGCACGAATGGGACCGGACCTATCGCCGGATCGGAGTCGAGGAATTCACCGGCCTGCACAGCGACCAGCACGCCGCCGTGGTGGCCGCGATCGCCGAGGGCGATGCAGGCGCCGCCGAGCAGGAGATGCGCCGCCACCTGGAAACCATCGCAACGGCCATGCGCCGCGACCGGCCTTCGGGCTGACCTGCCCGGCTCTGCGGCAAACCAGTCAATGCCGCGCTGGCAGGCGCGACGGCCGGCGGCGACGGCAATCCACGCAGGCGGTCACGCCGCCCGCCGACGCGGGCAGAGAAGACCCACAGCGCCGGCATGACAGGCGGATCACCGGAACCGCCGGAAACAGGCTGCGCCGGCAGCCGGGACATCGATGCGCGGCCGCCCGCGGAATGGCTTCCGCGCAGGACGGGCAATGGGTGGGAAGTCGATCTTGCATGTCGCTCTCGCATCTCGGGGATTAGGGGCGCCGGCGCACCGGCAGACGCAACCCGGAAGGAGAGCCCCGGTCTCAGGACCGCGCCACTCTCCCTCCGGGCGGGACATGGGCCTCGTCGAGACCTCGCGCTCCGGTCGTCATGTCACGCCGCGCCCGCGCCGGTACCGGACCCGGCCACCCTCAGGACCCTCAGCACACGGGTCTCTCCGCCCCGCGTCTGCCACGGCAGCGAGGCCCCTTCGGCCAGCCCGATCAGGGCCACGCCGATCGGTGTCAGTACCGAGATCAATCCGCGCGAAATGTCGGCCTCCTCCGGGAAGACCGGCGTCACCGTCTTCTCCTCCCCGGAGACTTCGTCCAGGTAGGTGACCGCGCGGCCCATGCTCACGACATTCACCGGCAGCCGCGCCGCGGACACGATCCTGGCGCGGCCAAGCTCCTCCAGCAACTGGTCAGCCAGCTCGGGCGTGCGGTTGTATGCGCCCTCGGCCAGGGCTTCGAGACGTTCCAGCGTCTCCTCGGCGATCACGATCTTCGCCCGCCGCGCGGTGCGGCCGGATATTCTCTGTGACTTGTTCATTGCCATCTCCTTTTCGCCTTTCGGCATGTTCGATTGTCTTGCGGACCCTGCCGCCCGGTCAGGCGGCGTCATCCCCCTGTGGCGGAGTCACATCCAGCACGACGACGGTGTCGATCTCGCCGTCGTCCCGCAGCAGCGGGGTCTTCTGCAGCACGCGCATCCCGATCAGGGTCGCCCCCAGCAGCGAGGCCACCAGGATACGCCCCGGCAACGGCATCGCCTGCATCGAAAGCTCGCCCGAACGCGCGCCTTCGCCGCTGATCATGTACGTGACGATACTCCCGGCCACGACCAGACCGGCCGGCGCCGGCTCGGGCGCACCGCGCGCCGAGCGCAGCTTGTGGCGCAGCAGACCGTCGAGGATCGACGGGTTCGGCGCGTGGCGCGTTGCCTTGTTGTCAAGCAGCCGCTCGATGCCCAGCCGGTCGGCTACGGTCAGGTGATAGGCCCCTGGCTCGAAGTGGTCATGGGCCGTACGAGGGGACCCGCCGAAGGACGGGTAGTGGATCTTGTTGATGGACATGGTCGTCTCCCGGGGGCCGAAGCGCCCGCTATCTCAGGTGAAGGATGTGAGATGGCCCCGGGTGGTCGAAGGCGCGACTAAGCGCAGACCGCCCGGGGTGCCGGGCGGTTGAGAAGCAGAAACCGGTAATGATTCTCGTGCTTGACCATGCTCTGAAGGTAGTCACTGGATTCTGTCTGTCAACTTGGGGGCCTTTGCCGGCGTTGCGGGAAAAAGCGGAACACCGCCATCGCAAGCGAACCACCCCTGCCCACCTGCACCGCCACTATATGAGCCAGCCTCATGATCCTGCTGCAAATGTTGAATTTGCTGCCAGTGCCAGGATTGACTATGTGCAGGGCGCAAACGATGGAAAGACAATGCCCAGCTTCAACTTGCCGCCGACCGACACCTACCAAGCCATTGCCCGCGCCGCGCGCGACCGGATCCTGATCCTCGACGGCGCGATGGGCACCCAGATCCAGACGCTTGGGCTGGACGAAGAGGCCTACCGCGGCCACGGCGGGCACAGCTGCGCGATCCATTCCGACCACCCGCAGAAGGGCAACAACGACCTGCTGATCCTGACCCAGCCGCAGGCGGTCGAGGATATCCACTATGCCTTCGCCAAGGCCGGGGCGGATATCGTCGAGACCAATACCTTCTCGTCCACCACCATCGCCCAGGCCGATTACGCGATGGAACAGGCGGTCTTCGACCTCAACGCCGAGGGCGTGCGCGTCGCGCGGCGCGCGATCGACCGCGCCACCGCCGAGGACGGCAAGCCGCGCTGGGTCGCCGGGGCGGTCGGGCCGACCAACCGCACCGCCTCGATCAGCCCGGACGTGAACGACCCCGGCTATCGCGCCGTCACCTTCGACGACCTGCGCCGCGCCTATGGCCAGCAGATCCGCGGGCTGATCGCCGGCGGCGCCGACCTGATCCTGATCGAGACGATCTTCGACACGCTGAATGCCAAGGCGGCGATCTTCGCGGCCTTCGAGGCCTTCTCCGAGCACGGCAAGCGCCTGCCGATCATGATCTCGGGCACCATCACCGATGCATCGGGCCGCACCCTCTCGGGGCAGACGCCGACCGCCTTCTGGCACTCGGTCCGCCACGCCCGCCCCTTCACCGTCGGGCTGAACTGCGCGCTTGGCGCCGATGCCATGCGACCTCACCTCGCCGAACTGGCCAGCGTGGCCGACACGCTGATCTGCGCCTATCCCAACGCCGGCCTGCCCAATGCCTTCGGCCAGTATGACGAACAGCCCGAGGACACTGCCCGCAAGGTCGAGGTCTTCGCCCGCGAAGGTCTGGTCAACGTCGTCGGCGGCTGCTGCGGCACCACCCCCGACCACATCCGCGCGATTGCAGAACATGTCGCCGCCCATTCACCGCGCAAGATCGGGGAGATGGCCGATGCGTGAACCCCTGCTCAGGCTCTCGGGCCTCGAACCCTTCGTGCTGACCCGCGACATCCCCTTCGTCAACGTCGGCGAACGCACCAATGTCACCGGCTCGGCCCGCTTCCGCAAGCTCATCACCAACCGCGACTATGCCGCGGCGCTGGACGTGGCCCGCGACCAGGTCGAGAACGGCGCGCAGATCATCGACATCAACATGGACGAGGGGCTGATCGACTCGAAACAGGCGATGGTCGATTTCCTCAACCTCGTCGCCGCCGAGCCCGACATCGCCCGCGTGCCGGTGATGATCGATAGCTCCAAGTGGGAGGTGATCGAGGCCGGCCTGCAATGCGTGCAGGGCAAGCCGGTGGTGAACTCGATCTCGCTCAAGGAAGGCGAAGAGGCCTTCCGCCATCACGCCGGCCTCTGCCTGGCCTATGGCGCCGCCGTGGTGGTCATGGCCTTCGACGAGACCGGCCAGGCCGACAGCTTCCAGCGCAAGACCGAGATCTGCGCCCGCGCCTACCGGATCCTGACCGAAGAGGTCGGCTTCCCGCCCGAGGACATCATCTTCGACCCGAACATCTTCGCGGTGGCCACCGGCATCGAGGAGCATGACAACTACGGCGTCGACTTCATCGAGGCGACCCGCTGGATCAGGCAGAACCTGCCGCATTGCCACGTCTCGGGCGGCGTCTCGAACCTCTCGTTCAGCTTCCGCGGCAACGAGCCGGTGCGCGAGGCAATGCACGCGGTCTTCCTCTACCACGCCATCAAGGCGGGGATGGACATGGGCATCGTCAACGCCGGCCAGCTGGCGGTCTACGACCAGATCGACCCCGACCTGCGCGAGGCCTGCGAGGACGTGGTGCTGAACCGCGCGCCGGCCAATGGCGGCAACCCGACCGAGAACCTTCTCGAGATCGCCGAACGGTTCAAGGGCGACAAGAAGGAAGAGAAGAAGCGTGACCTGAAATGGCGCGAATGGCCGGTCGAGAAGCGGCTGGAACACGCACTGGTCAACGGCATCACCGAATTCGTCGAGGAAGACACCGAGGCCGCCCGCCAGGCCGCCGAAAAGCCGCTCGACGTGATCGAGGGGCCGCTGATGGCCGGCATGAACGTGGTCGGCGACCTCTTCGGCGCCGGCAAGATGTTCCTGCCGCAGGTGGTCAAGTCGGCCCGCGTTATGAAACAGGCGGTCGGCGTACTGCTGCCCTACATGGAAGCCGAAAAGGACGGCCGCCGCGAAACCGCCGGCCGCGTGCTGATGGCCACCGTCAAGGGCGACGTCCACGACATCGGAAAGAACATCGTCGGCGTCGTTCTGGCCTGCAATAACTACGAGATCATCGACCTCGGCGTCATGGTGCCGCCGCAGAAGATCCTTGCCGAGGCGAAGGAGCGCAAGGTCGACATCATCGGCCTCTCGGGTCTCATCACCCCCTCGCTCGACGAGATGGTGCATATGGCGGCCGAGCTGGAACGCGAAGGCTTCGACGTGCCGCTGCTGATCGGCGGGGCGACCACCTCGAAGGTGCATACCGCGGTGAAGATCTCGCCGCGCTACCAGCGCAGCCAGGCGGTCTATGTCACCGACGCCAGCCGCGCGGTGGGCGTGGTCTCGGCGCTGCTCAGCAAGACGCAGAAGCAGCCCTATGTCGATGGCATCCGCGCCGAATACGCCGAGGTGGCCGAACGCCACGAACGCGCCGAGCGGGCCAAGCAGCGCCTGCCGCTGGCGGCGGCGCGGGCCAATGCGATGCAGATCGACTGGACCGGCTACAGCGTCCCCGAACCCCGGTTCACCGGCGCCCGCGTGGTCAACGACTGGGACCTGGCCGAGATCGCCCGCTTCATCGACTGGACGCCCTTCTTCCAAACCTGGGAGCTCAAGGGCGTCTATCCGCGAATCCTCGAGGACGCGACTTATGGCGAGGCGGCGCGCAATCTCTTCGCCGACGCCCAGGCCATGCTGAAGCAGATCATCGAGGGCAATTGGTTCGGCCCCCGTGCGGTTGTCGGCTTCTGGCCCGCGAACCGGCAAGGCGACGACATCCGCCTGTTCCGCGACCCCGGGCGCAGCGAGACGCTGGCCACGCTGCACACGCTGCGCCAGCAATCCTCCAAGCGCCGCGACAGCCCGAACCTCGCGCTGGCCGATTTCGTCGCCCCCGCAGGCGTCGACGACTGGGTCGGCGGCTTCGTGGTGACGGCAGGCGCGGAAGAGGTCGCCATCTCGGAACGCTTCGAGAAGGCGGGCGACGACTATTCCTCGATCATGGTCAAGGCGCTGGCCGACCGCTTTGCCGAGGCCATGGCCGAGATGCTGCACCAGCGCGTCCGGCGCGAGTTCTGGGGCTATGCCAAGGACGAGACCTTCGCACCGCAAGAGCTGATCGGCGAACCTTATCGCGGCATCCGCCCGGCTCCCGGCTATCCGGCGCAGCCCGACCATACCGAAAAGCGGACGCTGTTCTCGCTGCTCGACGCCGCCGCCAATGCCGGGGTCGAGCTGACCGAGAGCATGGCGATGATGCCCGGTTCCTCGGTTTCGGGCCTCTACATCGGCCATCCCGACGCCTATTACTTCGGCGTCGCCAAGGTGGAACGCGACCAGGTCGCGGATTACGCCGCGCGCAAGGGCATGACGTTCGAAGAGGCCGAACGCTGGCTTGCGCCGATCCTCAACTATCGCCCCGGCGACAGCGCGGCCATCGCCGCGGAATGAGCGTGGCCCCGGCCGGACAGGATCCGGCCGGGGCTCAGCCGACCT
The DNA here is from genome assembly GCF_014656415.1 of Seohaeicola zhoushanensis. Taxonomy (GTDB): domain Bacteria; phylum Pseudomonadota; class Alphaproteobacteria; order Rhodobacterales; family Rhodobacteraceae; genus Seohaeicola_A; species Seohaeicola_A zhoushanensis. The sequence goes on from NZ_BNCJ01000003.1 coordinate 145,519, forward strand.
CTTCCATGCGGATGTCCGGCCGCTCGCCGCCCAGCCCGGCAAAGGCCAGCTGGCGGCAGGAAAACACGATGATCTGCTGCTCCATCGCCACCCGGTTCAGCGCGGTGAACATCTTCACGATGCGCTCGTCGTCGGAATAGACCAGCGCATCGTCCAGGATGATCGGCAGGTGCTGCCCGCGCCGCGCGAAGAGCCGCGCAAAGGCCAGCCGGGTCAGAATGGCGATCTGCTCCTGCGTCCCGCCCGAGAGCGTGTCGAAGGCCTCGGTCTCGCCCCCCCGGCGCAGCGCGCCCGGCATGATGCTGTCGGTCTCCCAGTCGATCCCGGCATCCTCGTGCAGGATGCGCAGCAGCGGGCGCAGCTCGTCCTGCACCGGCTCGAAATAGGCCTCGCGCGCCCCCGCACGGGCGGTTTCCAGCGCATCGCGCAGCCGCACCAGCGCATCCACCTCGGCCTGAAAGCGCGCCGCCCGCTCGGTCGCGGCGGCCAGCCGCCCGGCCACCTCGTCGCGGCGTTCCTCGACGCCCTCCTCGGCGCGGGTGTCGATCCGGGCCGAGAGGTCGGCGCGGCGCTCGACCAATTGCTCGCGGCGGCGGCGGGCGTTGTCGAAGGCGGTCTCGGCGCGCTTGAGGTTGGCCGCCGCCGTGGCCGCATCGGGCGCATCGGCGGCCAGGCGATCAAAGGCCGCCTGCCGGGTCGCGGTCTCGGCGCGGGCCCTGTCCGCCGCCTCGGCCAGCGCGGCCAGGCGCGCCGTCCTGTCCTCGGCCGGCCCGGCGGCGGCCTCGGCCGAGGCGTGCGCATCCCGCGCCGCGGCGAGCGCGCTGGCCGAGGCGGCCGCCGCCTCGCGCGCATCACCGATCTGCGCCGCCAGCGAGGCGAGCCGCCCGCGCGCCTCGGCCTCCTGCGTCTCGGCTGCCTCCAGCGCGGCGGCGATCTCCTCGACCGGGCGCACCGGCGCATGGGTCGCCCCCTTCACCGTCTCGCGGAAGCTGGCCAGCTCGCGTTCCAAGGCATCGACCCCCACGGGCGCCAGCGAACGCTGCATCTGCTCGGCAAGCTTGGCCGCCGCCTCGTCGGCCTGCCGCGCCTGCGCCCGCTGGCGCGCCGCGGAAAGCGTGTCCGCGCCACAGGCCGCCAGCGCCTCGGCCTCGGCGGCCAGCGCCATCGCCAGACGGCGCTGCGCCTCCTCCGTATCCGTGCCCTGCGGCAGGTCGACATGCAACCGGCCGATGCCCGGCATCTCGATCTCGGCGCCATGCTCCAGCGCGATCGCCTCGCCCCCCGGCAGCGGCTGGCCCGCCTGCATGAGCCGCGTCTCGCCGCTGTAGGTGACGGTCAGGCGCGGCAGACTGGCGGCGATGGCGCCGCGCAGGGCGGCAACCTCGGCCACCGCCGCCTCGGCCAAGGCGAGCGCGCGCGGCGTCGCCGGGTTGTCGGCGATGCGTTCGCGCATTTCGGCGGCGGCGGCGATATGGGCGCGCACTTCCTCAAGCAGCTTGGACAGCCGTTCCGCCTCGTCACGGGCACGCTTTACCCGCTCGGCCCGCTCGGCCTGCGTCAGCTCGGCCCGCAGGGCCCGCGCCGCCGCTACGGCCTGCTCCAATGCTCTGGCCAGCCCCGCCTCGCCCGCGCGCAGGTCATCCAGCGCCGCTCCCGCTTTGGCCTGAAGCGCCTCGGCCTTCGCCAGCCCCTCGGCCGCCGTCCCGGCCGCGACGATGGCATCGGCAAGGCCCCTGCGCTGCCGCTCGGCCTCGCCCTGCCGCATCGCTGCCAGGTCCAGCTCGCCCTTGGCGGCGGCAATCTTCTGGGCATGGCTTTCGGCCGCCTGGGCGGCAACGCGCGCCTCCCTCAGGTCACTCTCGCGCCGCGCCTTCTCGGCCGGGTCGTCCAGGCGCTGCAACTCGCCCTCGATCCGCCGCCGCTCGGCCAGCGCTTCGGCCAGGTCGCTGCATTGCTGCTCCAGCACCGCAAGCTCCGCCTCCAGCGCCTTTCGCGCCTCCTCGGTCTCCTTGAACGCGCCCTTGGGCGACAGCCGGGCGCCGGTCGCCAGCGCATCGAGGTCCTCCTGGCAGCGCCGCAGGATGCGGTCCATCGTGCGCCCGCCGGTCACCTGCTCGATCTCGCCTGCAACCGAGCTCAGCAGGTCGCGCCGCGCCTCGGTCAGCCGGTCCTTCTCTGATTTCTTGCCGTCCAGCGGTTCCAGCCCCAGCACCCCCTGCCGCACCCAGAGCAGCCCCGCGGGCCCCTGTTCGGCGGCGGCGACATGCTGCGCCATCCAGTCCTCGGCCTCACCGTCGCGGGCGATGACCGTGCCCCGGTCGAGGTCGGTGACCGTGGCCCCCTTCTGCGCCAGGAACCGCTTCTCAACCCGGTAGCGCCCACTCTCCAGCTCAAAGTCGAGTGTGATGCGCACGCCCCCCCCGGCGCGCGGGCGCAACTTCTGGATTTCGCCCGAGGTGCCGGTGTGCTTTTCAAAGACCACCGCGTGGATCGCGTCGAAGAAGGTCGACTTGCCGAACTCATTGGCCTCCGAGATCACCGTGATCCCATCGCCGATGCCGGCAATCGACACCCGCCTGCCACCGAATTTCCGAACATTCTCAAGGGTAAGCGCGCGGATCTTCATTTGACGTCCATGGCATAGGTGTACAGCCGGCTCAGCGCGGCGGCGGCAGTGGCGTCGCCCGCATCGGCCGCGGCGGCCAGCGCCTCTGCGGCATCGCGCACCGCGCCCCGCTCGTCGATCCCGGCGAGGTCGGTGGTGTCATGGCTGACAGCAAGCGCCGAGAGATCGCTGTCGGCCCAGAGGAAATCGGGCGCGACATCGGCAATGGCATGGGCCAGCGCCGCCTGCGCGGCCAGCCGCACGCGGCCCGCGGCGCGGATATCCAGCAGCGTGCGCTCGCGCTGGCCCAGCGGCGGCAGCGCCCCGGCCAGCCGCGACGGCGCATCCTCGGCCTCCAGCAGGTCAAGGACCAGCCGCGTCCAGGCGATCTGCCCGGTCTCGACCTCGCGCACCTCGGGCGTCGCCCCCGGCGCGGCGATTGTCACCAGCAGCGCCCCGGCGGGGCGGTGCGGCTTGAAGCTGTCAGGCTCGGGCGCGCCGGAATACCAGGTGTTCGCCGTCACCTCGATCCGGCCATGCCAGTCCCCGAACCCGAGATAGTCGAGCCCCGCCCGCCGCGCCCGGTCCGGCGCGATCACCGCGCCACCCTCGCCGCCCATCTCCTCGACCGAGCGGAAATCGCGAATCGACCCATGCGCCAGGCCGATGCGGATGGCCTCGCCGGTCGGCGCCGCATCCATCCACTCGGTCAGGTCGCGCCCCGGCGTCTTGGTCGTGCAGGGCGCCGGCAGCAGCACCGCGCCGGGCGCCAGTTCCACCGGCGCAGGCTCCAGCGCCAGCGCCACGTTGGCTGGGCGCTCGCGCGCCAGCGTGCCCCAGATCTCGACCGCGCCGAGGTGGTCATGGTTGCCCGGCATCAGCACCCAGGTCAGGTCGTCCTGCCCGGCTATGGCGTTCATCGCCTGGCGCAGGGTGGCGCGCTGCGGCGTCATGGTGTCGAAGATATCGCCGGCCAGCAGCACATGGCTCGCCCCGCCCGCGCGAGCCGCCTCGCCCAGCCGGGCGATGCTGTCCTGCCGGGCCTGGCGCAGGCGGTGGCGCACCTCTTCGGGGAAGCCGCCGAAGGGCTTGCCCAGATGCAGGTCAGAGCTGTGCAGCACACGGATCATCGCCGGGTCAATCCCGGCATCCGAAGGGTCTGTTGCATCGGTTCGGCCTTCCATTCCAATTCACGGCGATTCGCACACCGCGGCCAGTCTGCACGGCAAGGGTGACGAAATCGGTCACGCCAATCTGCATCGGATGGCAACCGGATGCCACCGCGAGGATGCGCGGATCGGCATTTCGGAACAGGCCGGAGGCAAGGCAGGGACACATCGCCCCTGCCCGCCCGGATTTGAGGGCCGGCGAGTCCCCCGCCGCCCCCCGAGGGTCAGAACAGGAAGTCGTTGGCCGTCAGATCGCCAAGGCCGACGCCGACGAGCACGATCACGTTCTGGCCGTCCCCGTCCATGTCATAGACCAGGCGGCCGTTGGCCTCGGTGCTGGCGTCCAGGAACTCCTGAAGGCTGGTCGCCTCGCCGCTGGTCTGCGAGAAGTCGAGCAAGTCGGTGCCGGGCTTGAAATCGCGGATGATGTCGCGGCCGAACTTCTCGACAAAGCGGAAGGTATCCTCGCCCTTGCCGCCGTGCAGCACGTCACGCCCCATGCCGCCGACCAGCACGTCGTCACCCGCGCCACCGCGCAGCACGTCGCGACCGGTAGCGCCAATCAGCAGGTCATCTCCCGCACCACCGAACAACACGTCGTTGCCGGCCCGCCCGTTCAGCACGTCGTCCCCGGCGTATCCCAGGAACACATCGTTCCCGCCCGCGCCGACGAACTTGATCGAGTCCATCCGGAGCAGTTCGGCCAGCGGGTCGGTCTTGCCCGCGCCCGCTTCGCCCGAGCCGAACAGCCCGTAGATCACATCATGCGCCTCGGGGTCCGCCAGCGCCGGCGAGAAGCGCACCGAGTAGTCCAGCGCCTCGAAGGCATAGACGTCCGCGCCGCCCTCGGTCCCGGTGGCGGTCACGCCATGGCCGAACTCGACCCCGGCAACGGGGCCGCTGATGACATGGGTCGCCATGTTGTAGGAAATCGGACCACGGATGACATAGGCCTGCGCGTCCAGATCGGCGGTCTCGGACAGCGCGACTTCCGAGGCGGCATAGTCGCCCGAAAGGCCGTTCGAGAAACCACCGCGCCCGGAGGACACGAAATCGGCGTCGAAGGTGTCGAGATAGGCAAGGAAATCGGTGGCGCCGGCGTTGCCGGTACGGATGGTGATGGTCATGACGTCTCCTTTGCGTGGCCGCTCCGGGACCCTTTCAGGGCGGCGGGCGGCACCGGACCAAATATCTTTGATGCCCTGGCGGGCTGCGTGCTGCTGAAATGCTGGGGTCCGGTCGCGCGGTCTGTCCGGCGCGACTGCGGCGAAGTGGCCTTCGCCCGCTGCCTTGCCCCCGCTGTCTAGAAAAGATGATTAAAACTGTCAAGTAATACGGCGGTCGTGGCACGCGAATTTTCAGGGTGCCACGGCCATGTGCGGCAGCAGGAAGCTCTGCCCCGCTGGGGCGGCATTCACCCGCAGCTCGCAGCCATAGGTGGCCGAAAGAACGGCGTCGGTCATCACCTCGCCCGGCGCGCCAGAGGCGGTGACCCGCCCGCGCGCCATGACCGTCATGCGGTCGGCGAACATGGCCGAGAGGTTGAGGTCATGCATCACTGCCACCACCCCGCCGCCGCCTTCGGCGTAACGGCGCAGCAGCTGCATCACCACCAGCTGGTGGCCGATGTCGAGGCTGGCGACCGGCTCGTCCAGCAGCAGCCAGCGCGGCTGGCCGTCCACCAACGGCTCCCAGACCTGGCAGAGCACGCGGGCAAGTTGCGCCCGCTGCTGCTCGCCGCCCGACAGCTCCTGATAGAGCCGCCCGGCATAGCCCTCGAGGCCCACGGCCGCCAGCGCCATCTCCGGCAGCCGGCTGCGGCTGGCAGAGATCCCCGCACGCAGCCCCATGCGCACCACCTCGCCGACCTGGAAGGGGAAGGACAGCACCGCCGCCTGCGGCAGCACGCCCCGGATCGCGGCCAGTTCCCAGGGCTTGCGGCGGCGGATGTCGGCGCCGTTGATCTCCAGCCCCCCGGTGCTGTCGACCTCGCCGGTGATCGCCTTGAGCAGCGTCGACTTGCCCGAGCCGTTGGGCCCGACGATGGCGGTGACCTGCCCCGACTCGGCGCGGAAATCGACACCCTGCAGGATCGGCTTGCCGCCGATGCGGACGCGGATGTCGGTTGCGCGCAGCATCACAGGTCCACCAGCCCGCGCCGGCGCAGCAGGATCCACAGGAACACCGGCGCGCCGAGGATCGCGGTGACGATGCCGATGGGCAACTCGGCGGGCGCGACGATCACCCGGCTTATCACATCGGCCACCAGCAGCAGGCTCGCCCCCAGCAGCGCGGCATTAGGCAGAAGAGGTTCGTGGTCCGGCCCGGTGGCCAGCCGCAGCAGGTGCGGCACCACGATACCGACAAAGGCGATGCCACCGGAAACGGCAACCGCCGCCCCCGTCGCCGCGGCAGCGGCCAGGATGGCCAGCGCCTTGATCCGCTGCACCGGCAGGCCCATGTGGCCCGCCGCCGCCTCGCCCAGCGCCAGCCCATTCAGCCCGCGCCCCAGCGTGACGGCCAGCAGCAGCGCGGCCAGGGTCACCGGCGCGGCCACGGCCAACTTGGCCCAGGTCGCCCCAGCCAACGAACCGAGTTGCCAGAAGGTCACGTCGCGCAGCTGCGCATCATCGGCCATGTAGATCAACCCGCCCGACATCGCCCCGGCCATCGCGGTCAGCGCTATGCCCGCCAGCAGCATGGTGGCGACCGAGGTGCGCCCGCGCCGTGTGGCCACGGCATAGAGCAGCCCCGTCGCGCCCCAGGCCCCCAGGAAGGCCGCGAGCGGCAGCAGCCAGGGCCCCGACAGGACCGCCGGCAGCGCCGCGCCCAGCACGATGGCGCTGATCGCGCCAAGTCCCGCACCCGCGCTTACGCCGACGATGCCGGGATCGGCCAGCGGGTTGCGGAACAGCCCCTGCAGCACCGCACCCGAGACCGCCAGCCCGGCGCCGACGCAGATCGCCAGCAGCATCCGCGGCATCCGTATGGTCCAGAGCACGGTCTGCTCGGCCGCCGTCAGCGGCACGCCGGTCGCCAGCTTCTCCAGCGCGCCCCAGAGCGAGGTGCCCGAGGCCCCCACCGCAAGGCTCAGCAGGCAGGCCAGCGCCAGCCCCCCGCCCAGCACCAGATGCGCCCGCCGGGCTCGGCTGCGCCGGTCCGGCAGGGCCAGCGCGATCTGCTCGGTCGCCGCCATGGCTCAGTTCCCGTAGAGCGCCGCGCTCAGCTCGCCCACTGCATCGCCCGTGCGCGGGCCGAAGCCGAGAAGATACAGCCCCTCCATCCGCACCACCGCGCGGGCCTGACCGGCGGGGGTGGCGGCAATGGCCGGCAGGGCAACAAGCTCGTCGACCGGGCTGTCATGCTCGCCGCCGCGCTCCATCATCAGGATCGCGTCCGGCGCGGCGGCCAGGATCGCCTCGTCGGTCAGGGGCTTGTAGCCCTCGAACCCGCTCACCGCGTTCTCGGCCCCCGCCAGCGCGATCATCGCATCGGCAGCGGTGCCGCTGCCCGAGGCCATGATGCGCCCGCCCGCCGCGCTCAGGATGAAGAGCACGCGCTTGGGAGTATCGCCCGCCCGCGCCTTCGCCTGCGCAGTGGCTTCCGTAATCCTGCCCGTCACCTCGGCCGCCAGCGCCGCCGCCTTCTCCGCCTCGCCAATGGCCGCGCCCACGGCGGTGACCTTCGCGGCGACGCCCTCGGCCGAATAGACGTCCGGGATCAGGACCAGCGGGATCGAGGCCGCCTTGAGCACCTCCATCGTCTCGGGCGGCCCCGCCCCCTGGTCGGCCAGGATCAGCGAAGGCCCGACCGAGAGCACCCCCTCGGGTGAGAGCGCGCGCAGATAGCCGACATCGGGCAGCGCCTGCGCCGCCTCGGGGTAAAGCGAGGTGGCATCGCGTGCCGCCAGCCGGTCGCCCGCGCCAAGCGCGAAGACGATCTCGGTGATCGCTCCGCCAACCGAGACGATACCGCCCGCCTTGTCCGCCGCCTGCGCCGGCGCGGCCAGCGCCAGCGCCAGCAGCGCCGCCTTCAGCCCCCTCATGCCTCGACCTCGGCCGTCAGCCCTTCGAGGCCTGCCACCAGTTCGCCCCAGGCCGGGCGGCAGTCGCGGCCTTCCTTGCCGACGCCGAAGACCTGCAGGATCAGCCCGCCATCCTTGTTGAACGCCTCGACCGAGACCGCCGGACCCCGCTGGGTCGGCTTGTCGACCGCCCAGACCTCGGCAATCCGGTCCAGCCGCAGGTGCAGGTTGAACCCCGGGTCCAGCACGTTCTGCCAGGGCCCCATCGGCTTCAGCGTGTGGATCGGCCCCGAGTGGATCTCGATACAGCCGCGGTTGCCGACAAAGACCATGATCTCCAGCCCCTGCGCCTGCACCTTCTCCAGCATGTCATTGAAGGCGCTCACCGCCAGCGGCCGCACGAAGGGCGCACCGGCGATGCGATAGGCGCCAAGGCGGTTCATCTTGAGCTTGGCCGTCAGCCGCAGGAACTGGTGGGTATCCGTCATCCGCGCCCATTCCTTGCGCAGGATATCCAGCTTGTCGGGCGCCGAGCGCGGCGGCTCGTCAGGCTGGCGCGCCTCGACGGTCAGCGTCTGCGCCTGTTCCGCCAGCCGCAGATCGGCCTTGGCCTTGTCCCAGGCCGCCAGGTCGGCCCCGTCGCGCAGAAAGATCTTGTGCACCGCATCGCCCGCCTCGTCGAAGGCCTGCAGGCTGCGCCGGATTCCGATCTCGGTTTCCTTCTCGACCATATAGGCATACCGCCAATGCGCCGGGAACATCCGCAGGTCGATGTCGTCGTTCAGCACCATCGAGGCATGAGGGCCGTAGCGGTAGTTGGCATAGGCCCCCACCTTCTCGATCACGCAGTCCTCGTTGCGGGTCAGCGCCATGACCTCGCCAAAGGAGGCGGCCGCGCCCATGAAGCCATCCATATGCGGGTCGATCGCGGTGACACCGTGACCGCAATGCGCGGCGACAAGCTGCGCCTCGCTGATGCCGAGCTTGTCGGCCAGGTCGCGGTCGCGCATTTTCGGGTTTTCGACGCGCGCGGCGCGGATCGCCTCGGCGGTAAGCGGGTTGGGTTGGGTCACGGGACACCTTTGCCTTGCAGTTTTCGGGGAGAGGGCTGGCGGGCACGCTTCCGGCACCGGCTGGCAAAAGCTTGAGTGAAAATCTCAACCTTTATTCTTGACGCTTTTAGTAATCTTTTTTAGAAGGCGCAAGCGGTCGATAAGCTTCGGCCGCGAAATTCTCATTGTGCCCCGCCAGCGATTGCAAGCATCCGGCCAACTGGTTCGCCTGCGAGGGGGCTGATGAAAGCAATTCCTGACATACGTGCATTCCTGCTCGGCACCACCGCGATGCTCGCGGCGGCGGGCAGCGCAACCGCCCAGGAGGCCGGCGACGGCTTCCTCGGCACCCTGGTCCTCGGCCTGAGCAAGCGCGAGGTGCAGACCGGCACCGCAACGCCCGTCACCTCGGTCAACCAGGAAGAGATGGACGACCGCCAGGCCGGCACGATTGCCGAACTCGTCGATTCCGTGCCCGGCGTCACCCTGGTGAACGGGTCGACCCCCGGCGGCTCCGGCATCAACATCCGCGGCTTCGGGGCCAACGGCACCTTCGGCACCGACCAGAAGGTCGCCGTGCAGGTCGACGGCGCCAGCGTCGGCGCGGAAGAACTCTACCGCATCGGCACCCAGCTCTACACCGACCCGTTCCTCTACCGGCAGGTCAGCGTGATCCGCGGCACGGTCGGCAGCTTCGAGTTCGGCTCGGGCATCGTCGGCGGCGTGGTCAAGCTCGAGACCAAGGACGCCTCCGACTTCACCGGCGGCGAAATCGGCGTGGTCTTCGGCCAGACCGTCGAGTTCACCAGCAACGGCAACGGCATCACCAGCTCGTCTATCCTGGCCTGGCAGCCGACCGAGAATTTCGAGATGCTGCTGAACTACACCTGGCGCGACCAGGACATCCAGAAGGACGGCAAGGGCGCGGCCATCGGCAACAGCGCCTTCACCCTGCCCTCGGGCCTCGTCAAGGCGCGCTATACCTTCGGCCAGAACCGCGAGCATTCGCTGACCCTGGCGCTCAGCCAGACGCAAACGAGCGACCGCGACGTGCCCTATGACAGCTTCGTCATGGTCGCCGACGTCTTCGGCAACGTCGACCGCGACACGCTCTCGCGCACCGCGGTGCTGACCTACAACTTCAACCCCGCCGGCAACGACCTCGTCGACCTCGACGTAATCCTGTCGCGGGCCGACCAGCAGATCGACCAGACCTACGTCCCCGGCTCCTCGCCGCTCGACGGCACGCCGGACTTCGCCCAGATCTCGCCCCTGGTGAACGCCGACCACCGCTACCAGACCACCAAGCTGACGGTGAAGAACACCGCCCATGCAGTGACCGGCGCCATCCGGCACGACCTGCGAACCGGGGTCGAACTGGTCCACAAAAAGCGCCGCGACGCCGATTCCGCGCCCGGCGGCACCGACCGCCGGCTGGCGTTCTTCGTGGTGGACGACATGCAGATCGGCGACGGCTGGACCATCAGCCCGGCGCTGCGCTACGAGCGCTCCAGGATCGAGGGCGTCACCGCTGCCACCGCCGGCCCCTACGAGAGCGACGCGCTTATGGGCGGCCTCTCGATCCGCCGCGCCTTCGCCAATGGTTTCGCGGTCTTCGGCAGCGCCGCCTATACCGAATCCCTGCCGATCATCGACGACCTCGGCAATGCCGCCCTCATCGCCATGTCCGAGAAGTCGCGTACCTTCGAGATTGGCGCCTCCTTCGACCGCGCCGACCTGTTCCGCCCCGGCGACCGACTGGCGGTCAAGGCCAACCTCTACAGCACCGACCTCTACGACGTGACCTCCTACACCGCCTCGGTCAGCGGCCCGAGCGTGCCGCTCGCCCGCGTCGAGACCAGGGGGCTGGAACTGGAGGCCTCCTATTCCACCGAGAGCGGCCACTACCTCGACTTCAACGCCAATATCGTCGAGGGCGAGGAGTTCAACGCCGCCGGCACCGCCGCGCGCTGGCGCAATTCGCCGGCCGACTCCGGGCGTCTGACGCTGGGCCGCCGGTTCGGCGAGGCGCTGGATCTCAGCTGGGAGGTCGCCGCCGCCCGCCCCGTCACCACCGCCACGACCCGCGTGCCGGGCTTCGGCGTGCACAACCTGCGCCTGACCTGGAACCCGCAATCCGGGCCACTTGAAGGCACCATCATCCGCGCCGGTATCGAGAACCTCTTCGACCGCGCCTATACCCCGCACCTTTCCACGCGTCCCGCACCGGGGCGCAATTTCAAGGTGACCCTGTCACGACTGTTCTGAGGACCAAGACATGCGATTTACGCTCACCCTGCTTGCCAGCATCGCGCTCGCCAGCCCGGCGGCGCGGGCGGAGGAGACCGGCGGCCTGACCATCGAGCTGAACCGGCAGGAGCCCGCCGACGCCGACTGCCGACTGACCTTCGTGGTAACCAACCGCCACGCCACGGCCATCGACGGCGCGGTCTTCGAGACCGTGCTCTTCGATGCCCAGGGCAGCGTCGACCGCCTGACCCTGTTCGATTTCGGCGCCCTGCCGCAGGGCCGCGAAAGGGTGCGCCAGTTCCAGGTCGACGGCCTGGCCTGCGACAATCTCGGCCGCGTGCTGTTCAACGGCGCCAGCAGCTGCACCGCCGGCGGCCAGCCGAGCGACCTCTGCGCCAGCACGCTCGAGGTATCGAGCCGCACCGCGACGGAGCTGCTGCGATGACCGGCCTTGTCGACGCGGTGAAGGGCGCCGTCGCACTTGGCGGGCCGGTGGTGGCCGTTCTGGCGCTGGTCTCGGTGCTGACGGTGGCGGTGATCCTCTACAAGCTCTGGCAGTTCCGCGCAGCCGGCGTCGGCCGGCACCGCGCCCTGCGCCGCGCCGTGGCCCATTGGGATGCCGGCGCCCGCGCCGAGGCCCGCCGCGATGTGGCCGAGGGCCGCAGCTACCTGCAGCCGCTGTTCGACATGGCGATGTCGCACCACGGCGCCGAGGGCATCCGCGCCCGGCTCGAAGCCGAGGCCGAGACCCGTTTCGCCCGGCTCGAACGCGGTTTCCGCTATCTTGACTCGGTGGCCCAGCTGGCCCCGCTCATGGGGCTCTTCGGCACCGTGCTCGGCATGATCGAGGCCTTCCAGTCGCTGCAGGCGGCGGGCGCGCAGGTCGACCCCTCGCTGCTGGCCGGCGGCATCTGGGTCGCGCTGCTGACCACGGCCGTGGGCCTTGGCGTGGCAATGCCGACCTCGGTAGTGCTGTCCTGGCTCGAAAGCCGCATGGCCGCCGAACGCGTGATCGCCGAACAGGGCTTTTCCGCCATCCTGACCCCGGCCGGGGAACGGACGCGCGCAGCTGGGCCGGCGGCCCATGTCGCTTAGGGCCCGCTACCGGCGCCGCGCCCTGTCGATGACCTCGCTGATCGACGTGATCTTCCTGCTGCTGCTGTTCTTCATGCTCTCCTCGACCTTCTCGAAGTTCTCCGAAGTGGACCTGGTCGCCTCCAGCGCGCCCGGCTCCGCAGCCGAAGGCAAGGTGCTCTTCCTTCAGGTCGCCGAAGAGGGGCTGCGCCTGAACGCGCAGCCGCTAACGCTCGAAGACCTGCCCGCACGACTGGAGCCCGAGACCCAGGCGCAGCTGGTTCTCAGCCTCGCACCCGAAGTGACGTCGCAGCGCCTGGCCGACGTGCTGGTGATCTTGCGCGCCCGTCCCGGCCTGCGCTTCAGCATCCTGGCCCCGTCATGAAGCGCCCCGCCCCCCGCCGCCCGCGCGAGCCGACGATCGCGCTCATCAATGTCGTCTTCCTGATGCTGGTCTTCTTCATGGTCGCAGGCACCCTCGCCCCCTCACAGGAACGCGGAATCGACCTGGTCGAGACCGCCGACCTCGAAGGCCGCGCCCCGCCCGATGCGCTGGTCATCATGGCCGACGGCGAGTTGCGTTATCGCGGCAGCGTGCTGACCTCGGCCAGTGCCTATCTCGACCGCCCCGATAGCCGGCCGCGCGACGTGGTGCGGCTGATGCCCGACCGCGCCCTGCCCGCCGCCGACCTGCTGCGGATCGGCGCGGAACTGCGCGCTGCCGGGGTCGAGCGCGTCGTGATCTCAACCATGCGGGGGCAGGAATGATCCCGAGTTCCCGCAAGCTGGCGCTGCTGGTGCTGACGGTCTCGGCCGGCGGCCACCTCGCCGCGATGGGGCTGACGCTGCGCCCCGCCGATGTTGCCATGCAGGGCGGCGCCGAAGTGGCCGCCTCGGCCATCGGGTCGAGCTTTGCCGACCTCAGCGCCGGGGTGCAGACCCCGCAGCCAGTCGCGCTCAGCGAGACGGTGCAGCCGGTGGAACCGGTCACCGCCCGCACCCCGCCGCCCGCCGTGACACCGACGGTGACGGCCCAGGCGACGCCCAGCGCGGCGCCGCAACCGCTGACCGCGACACCGGCCCAGGCCGCCACGCCGCCGGTCCCGACGCTGGCCCCGACGGTGCCGGCCCCGACCGAGACCGCGAAGGTCGAGCCGCAACAGACCGAGGCACTTCCGCCACCCGAGACGGTGCGACCCGAACCCGAGCGGACCGCCGAGGTGCCGCCCGAGGAGACGGTGACGCCCGAACCCGAACCGACGCAGGTGGTCGAGAATTCGCCCCGGCCCAAGGCCCGGCCGAAACCACCCGCCCCGGCCCCCGCCCCCGGCAATGCCGACCGCAATGCACGCTCAGGCAGCGAGACCGGCGCCGAGACCGTGAAGACCAGGGCCGCGCAATCGCAGAAGGCTGCCGCCGGAAACGCCGCGGGCAATGCGGCAGCCGACAACTACCCGGGCCAGGTCATGCGGCGCATCAGCCGGGTGCCGCGCCCACGGGTTCAGGTGCGCGGCGAGGCGGTGATCCGCTTCTCGATCGCCGCCAACGGTGCATTGGCCGCGGCCAGCGTGGCGCGCTCCTCGGGCTCTGCGGCGCTGGACAGCGCGGCGCTGGCGGTGCTGCAGAAGGCCGCCCCCTTCCCCGCCCCGCCAGCCGGGGCGCGGCGCGATTACTCGATCCGGATCGAGGGCCGGTAAGTTCCACCCGAGGCGCGGCGGGGTGAACCCCGCCCTACGCCCTTGACGGGCGTCAACGCCTGTGGCCAGGGCGCGTTTGGGGGCGCTGCCCCCGCCGCCTTCGGCGGCTCCCCCGGAGGTATTTGTCAAGAAGAGAAATCAGGGGGGCGGCGCCAGTTTCTTCTCGGGCGCCGCAGAGTCTAGCCGCGGCCGATGAAGGGCATGTTGGTCGCCATCACCGTCATGAACTGCACGTTCGCCTCGAGCGGCAGGCTGGCCATATAGGCGACCGAGCTGGCGACATGGGAGACGTCCATCACCGCCTCGATCTGCATCGTGCCGTCGGCCTGCGGCATGCCTGTCGTCATCTTGCGCGCCATCTCGGTCAGGGCGTTGCCGATGTCGATCTGGCCGCAGGCGATGTCGAAGGGCCGCCCGTCGAGCGAGATGGTGCGGGTCAGCCCGGTTATCGCATGTTTCGAGGCGGTATAGGCCACCGAGCCCCAGCGCGGCACATGGGCCGAGATCGAGCCGTTGTTGATGATCCGCCCACCCCGCGGGTCCTGGTGCCGCATCCGCCCGAAGGCGGCGCGGGCCACCAGGAAGGCGCCGGTCAGGTTGATGTCGATCACCCGGCGCCAGTCGTCGACGCCGACCTCGTCGATCGGCGCACCGGGCAGGCTGACGCCGGCATTGTTGAAGACCGCGTCGAGATGGCCCCATTCGGCCATCGCCCTGTCGAAGGCGGCATCGACCTGTGCCGCCTCGGTGACATCGCAGGGCAGCACCAGGGCGTTGGCATGGCCCGCCGCTGTCTCTTCGAGAGGGCCGGCGCGACGGCCTACCAGGCCCACGCGCCAGCCATCGGCGAGGAAGGTCTCGGCGCAGGCGCGGCCGATGCCGCTGCCCGCCCCGGTGATGATGATGCTCTTGCTCATGCGTCCTACCTCAGTGATTGTCGCGCGGCAGGTCGCGGGCGACCTTCTGATAGGCAGTCGCCAGTTCGAGACAGCCGCCATCGGCCAGTTGCCCGACATGGGTGCGGTAGATCTCCTGCCAGGGGGTCTGGTTGCGGATCACCGGCGGGGTCCAGGCGGCCTTGCGGGCCTGCCATTCGGCCTCCTCCACCAGCGCGTCCATGCGCGAGGCGTTGAGGTCGAGCCGCACCATGTCCCCTGTCTCAAGGTAGGCCAGCCCGCCGCCGACCACCGCCTCGGGCGAGGCATTGAGGATCGAGGGGCTTTCCGAGGTGCCGGACTGCCGCCCGTCGCCGACCGTCGGCAGGTGGTTGATGCCCGCCTTGATCACCGCATCCGGCGGCTGCATGTTCACCACCTCGGCCGAGCCGGGATAGCCGACGCAGCCGACGCCGCGGATGAAGAGGATCGTGGTCTCGTCGATCTTCAGCGCCGGGTCGTTGATCCGGTCGTGATAGTCCTCCGGCCCCTCGAAGACCACGGCGCGGGCCTCGTAGATGCCTTCGCGGCCCGGCGTCGACAGGAACCGCTTGCGGAAGTCGGCCGAGATGACGGAGGTCTTCATCAGCGCGGAGTCGAAGAGGTTGCCCGAAAGCACCAGGAAGCCCGCGTTCTCGCGCATCGGCGCGGCAACCGTCTTGATCACGTCGAGATCCTGGCTCTCCCAGCCGGACAGGTTCTCGCCCATGGTCTTGCCGGTGGCGGTCATCACGCCTTCGTGGATGCGCCCGGCCTTCTTCAGCTCGCCCATGATCGCCGGCACGCCGCCGGCGCGGAAGAAGCTCTCGCCCAGGTATTCCCCCGCCGGCTGCATGTTGAGCAGCAGCGGCACGTTGAAGCCGACCGTCTCCCAGTCCTTCACCTTCAGCTCCACCCCGGCATGGCGCGCGATGGCCTGCAGATGCGGCGGCGCGTTGGTCGAACCGCCGATGGCGCCATTCACCACGATGGCGTTCTCGAAGGCCTCGCGGGTCAGGATGTCCGAGGGCTTCAGGTCCTCGTAGACCATCTTCACGATGCGCTTTCCGGTCTCGTAGGCCATCGCCATGCGCTCGCGGAAGGGCGCTGGGATTGCCGAGTTGCCGGTCAGCGAAATGCCAAGCGCCTCGGCCATGGCGTTCATCGTCGAGGCCGTGCCCATCGAGTTGCAATGCCCGAGCGAGGGCGCCGACGCACAGACGCGCGACATGAATTCCTCGTAGTCGATCTTGCCTTCGGACAGCAGGCGACGCGATTCCCAGACGATGGTGCCCGAGCCGGCGCGCTTGCCCTTCCACCAGCCGTCCAGCATCGGCCCGCCGTTCAGCGCGATGGCCGGAATGTCGACCGTGGCGGCGCCCATCAGCATGGCCGGCGTGGTCTTGTCGCAGCCGGTGGTCAGCACCACCCCGTCGATCGGATAGCCGTGCAGCACCTCGACCAGCGACAGGTAGGTCAGGTTGCGATCCAGCGCCGCCGTCGGCCGCTTGCCGGTTTCCTGGATCGGGTGCACCGGGAATTCCATCGGGATGCCGCCGCCGTCGCGGATGCCGGCCTTGATGCGGTCCATCAGGAAGACGTGGATCTTGTTGCAGGGCGCGATGTCGCTGCCGGTATTGGCGATGCCGATGATCGGGCGCTCGCCCTGCAGCTCGTCCCGCGTATAGGCCTGGTTCTGGTAGCGCTCGACATAGAGCGCGGTCATCCCCGGGTTGTTGGGGTTGTCGAACCACTCCTGCGACCGGAACCGCTTGTTTGCACGTGTATCACTCATCTTCGCTTCCTTTCGCTGGAGCCATCAGGCAAAGGCGCTTTTCGCCCCGGCGCTTTCCTGGGTCTTGAATATCGAACTGTTGTCCGGCGCTGCCGGCAAGGGGAGACGCACCGGCACCGGCTCGACCCGTGGCGTCAGGCTGGGCTGGCCGGTAACCATACGGTCGAGCAGGTCGTCCCAGAAGGCGCGCTGGTCGAGACGGGTGTAATAGGCCCCTGTCCCGAGCAGCGGCCAGGCATCGGCCGAGGCCAGCTCGTAGAACAGGATCAGCCGCGCCCGATCGCCGGTATTGGGGGCCGAGCCGTGCAGCGTGCGGACGTGATGCACCGTCATGTCGCCGGCCTTGCCGGTCAGGGTCACGATCCGGTCCTTCTCGAACAGCGGGTCGTCGGGGTCGATCGCCCCGGCAAAGACGCCATTGGCATGGTGGCTCAGGATCGGCCCCCTGTGGGTGCCGGGGATCACCATCAGCGGGCCGTTGGCCTCGTCCACGTCCTCCAGCATCAGCCCGAAGGCCAGCAGGTCGTCGTTCGAATGCGGGTAGAAGGCCCAGTCCTGGTGCCATTCCACCGCGCGCCCGCCGCCCGGCGCCTTGGTGTTGAGCTTGGAAGTCAGCAACACCGTGTCCGGCCCCAGCAGCTCGTTCAGCACCTCGGTCATCGCCGAGCTGCGGAGCACCTCCCAGAAATACGGGTCCTGCTTGTGCGGCAGCTTGATCCGCGTCAGCCGGGGCGCCTCGGCGCTGTGGCCCTTGTCGAGGTCATAGGCCGCGTTGCTCTCGGTCACGCTGCGCGAGGCGTCGATCAGCCCGTAGGTGAGTTCGCGCAGCCGCGCCAGCTGTTCTGGCGTCACCGCGTTCTCGACCTTGAGATAACCGTTCTCGGCGTAGAACCGTTTCTGCTCCGCCGTCAGCATGTCACTTCCCCTTCTCCACCGCCTCGGCCAGGTCGAGCCCGTTCCAGCGGGCCACGTGATCGGCCAGCATCGGCACGAAATCCCCCGCATGCCCGGTCGCTTCGACCTGGGCGAAGGCGTTGCGGAAGGCCGCGCCCAGCGGGTTCGCCATCTCGGCCGCCATCGCCATCGAGGCGGCATAGCGCAGGTCCTTGGCGGCATTGGCGATGGTGAACTTGTGGATCTCGCGGTCGCGCCCCACCGCGCCCTTCATGAAGGTGTCGAAGAAACCGTTGGCCAGACGCGAGCCGCCGATCACCCGTTCGACCGTCTGCGGCGTCAGCCCCGACTTCACCGCCATCACCAGCGCCTCGGAATAGAGCGCGGCATAGCCCATCGAGATGAAGTTCATCACCAGCTTCATCTTGTGCGCCGAGCCGACCTCGCCGGTGCGGTTGATATTGCCGGCCCAGCATTCGATCACCGGCTTCAGCCGCTCGAAGGTCTCGACATCGGCCCCGACCATTGTGTCAAGGGTGCCGGCCTCGGCCTCCTTCGGCGTGCGCCCCAGCGGCGCATCGACCAGGGTCATGCCCCTGGCGGCCAGCTCGGCGGCCAGCGCGATGGTCGAGGTCGGGTCCGAGGTGGTCGCGTCGATCACCGTCAGCCCCGGCTTGCCGCCCGCGAGAATGCCGTCAGGCCCGCGGATCACCGCCTCGACCTGCGGCGAGTTCGACAGGCACAGGTGGATGATGTCGCAACTCCCCGCCATCGCCGCCACGCTTGCGGCCTCGGTCGCGCCCATGCCGACCAGGCTCTCGACCGGAGCGCGGTTGCGGTTGCCCTTCACCTGCAGCTTGTAGCCGTTCTGCAGGATGTTCTTCGCCATCCCGTGGCCCATGTAACCCAGGCCGATGAAGCCGATGACCGGTTTGTCCGCCATTTTCCCCCCTCAGAGACTTGCCGTAATACCACCGTCGACGAACAGCGTGTGCCCGTTGACGAAACTCGCCGCGTCCGAGGCGAGGAAGACGCAGGCGCCCACCAGTTCCTCGACCCGGCCCCAGCGCCCCGCCGGGGTGCGCTTCTCCAGCCATTCGGTAAAGGCCGGGTCCGCCACCAGCGCGGCATTCAGCGGCGTGTCGAAATAGCCCGGCGCGATGGCGTTGCAGTTCAGCCCCTTGCGCGCCCAGTCGGTGGCCATGCCCTTGGTCAGGTTCGCCACCGCGCCCTTGGTCGCGGTATAGGGCGCGATGCCGGGCCGGGCGAGCGCGGTCTGCACGCTGGCGATGTTGATGATCTTGCCCTCCCCCCGCGCGATCATGTGCCGCGCGACGGCCTGGCCGACGTGGAAGACACTGGCGATATTGGTCTGCAGCAGCCGCTCGAAGGCATCGGCCGGAAAGTCCTCCAGCGGCGCGCGGTGCTGCATCCCGGCGTTGTTCACCAGGATGTCGATGGCCCCGTGTTCCGCCTCGAAGCCGTCCACCGCCCGGCGCACCGCCTCGTGGTCGGTCACGTCGAAGGGCAGCTCAAAGACCTTCGCGCCCTCGCGCCGCAACGATTCCGCCGAACCGGCCAGCCGCCCGGCGTCGCGCGCGTTCAGTACCACCTCGGCACCGGCCTGCGCCAGCCCGCGCGCCAGCGCGAACCCGATCCCCAGGGACGAGCCGGTGACAAGCGCCCGGCGTCCGGTCAGGTCGAAAATCTGCATACGTCCTCCCCCGGCCCGGCATTGCCTGCCTTGCCGCTTGCAAAAATGGTATACCATTTCTAGGGTATTGCAAGGGCGCTTCGGGCGCCGCCGTTCGGGGGGAGGACGAGACATGAAAGCGCTCTACGTGCATGGCGCGAAAGACCTGCGCCTGGGCGACTGCCCCAATCCGACGCCCGGCCCCGGCGAGGTGCGCGTCGCCATCGCGCGGGGCGGCATCTGCGGTTCCGACCTGCATTACTACAGCCACGGCGGCTTCGGCACGGTCCGCGTGCGCGAGCCGATGATACTCGGCCATGAGGTCTCGGGCCATGTCACCGCCCTCGGCGAAGGCGTCAGCGGGCTGAAGGAAGGCGATCTCGTCGCCGTCTCGCCCTCGCGCCCCTGCGGCGCTTGCGAATACTGCCACCGGGGCCTGCCGAACCATTGCCTGAACATGGCCTTCTACGGCTCGGCCATGCCTTTCCCCCATATCCAGGGCGCCTTCCGCGACGTGCTGGTGGCGAAGGCCAGCCAATGCGTGCGGGCCGAGGGGCTGGACCCGGCGCAGGCGGCCATGGCGGAACCGCTCTCGGTCTGCCTCCACGCCGTCAGCCGCGCCGGCCCGCTGCTCGGCCGCCGCGTGCTGGTGACCGGCTGCGGCCCGATCGGCGTGCTCTCGATCCTCGCCGCCCGCCGCGCCGGCGCGGGCGAGATCATCGCCACCGACATCGCCCCCCGCGCGCTGGCCTATGCTCGCGAAGCCGGGGCCGATGTCACCCTCGACACCCTGGCCGACCCGCAGGCGCTTGCGCCCTATACCGCCGGCAAGGGGCAGGTCGACGTGCTTCTCGAATGCTCCGGCGCCGAACCCGCTCTGGTCGCCGCCCTGCCCGCGATGCGCCCGCGCGCGATCGTGGTGCAGCTGGGCCTCGGCGGCGACATGCGCCTGCCGATGATGATGATCACCGCCAAGGAACTCGACCTGCGCGGCTCCTTCCGCTTCCACGAGGAATTCGCCTCGGCGGTGCGCTTCATGGCCGGCGGGCTGATCGACGTGCGCCCGCTGCTCACCCACAGCTATCGCCTCGCCGATTTCGCCGAGGCCTTCGCCACAGCCTCGGACCGGGCCCGGTCGATGAAGGTGCAGCTGGAGTTCGCCGGGTGCTGACATTCGCGCTGGCCGTCTTCCTGCTGATCGTGACGCCGGGCCCCGGCGTGCTCTCGATCGCCGGGGTCGGCGCGGCCTATGGCTTCCGCGCCGGGTTCGCCTATCTGGGCGGGCTGTTCATCGGCACCAACCTGGTGGCGCTGGCGGTGATATCGGGCCTGGCCGCCGCGCTGCTCGGCATCCCATCGGTGCGGCTGGTGCTGATGGTCGCCTCGGTCGCCTACCTGCTCTACCTCGCCGCAAAGATCGCCTTCGCCGGGTCCCGGCTCGCCTTCATCGAGGCCAGGACCGCCCCCGGCATCGCCGCAGGCGTGATGCTGCAGGCAATCAACCCCAAGGCCTATGCGGTGAACACCGCGCTCTACTCCGGCTTCCCGATCCATCCTGACAACTTCGCCGCCGAAACCATTGCAAAGCTTGTGATTTCCAACCTGATCTGGTTGCCGATCCACTTCGGCTGGCTCTGGGCCGGCGTCACCCTGCACCGGCTGAACCTGCCCGAAACCACCCAAGCCCGCATCAACTACGCCATGGCCGCCGCCATGCTCGGCGTTGTCCTGCTGGCGATCCTCTCGGCCCCAAGAACATGAAGAAAGGCTGACAGATGACTGACATGCAACCCTATTCCGGCGTCTGGCCCGTCGCACCCACGCCGTTCCACGACACCGGAGAACTCGACGACGACGGAATGCGCCGTGTGCTCGACTGCATGATCGACCAGAAGGTCGACGGCATCTGCATCCTCGCCAATTTCTCGGAACAGTTCCTGATTTCGGACGAGGAACGCTTTCACCTGATGCGGCTCTCGGCCGAACACATCGGCGGCCGCGTGCCGCTGATCGTCACCATCTCGCATTTCGCAACCCCCATCGTGGTCAGCCGCGCCAAGCAGGCGCAAAGCCTCGGCGCCGATATCGTGATGATGATGCCGCCCTACCACGGCGCCCTGCTCAAGGGCACGCCAGAGCAGACCTTCGAACAATTCCGCGCCGTCGGCGAGGTCGGCATCCCGATCATGCTGCAGGACGCGCCGCTTTCCGGCGTAGACCTGCCGGTGCCCCTGCTGGTGCGGATGGCGCAGGAGATCGAGATGCTGAAGCTCTTCAAGATCGAATGCGCCCAGGCCGCCGCCAAGCTGCGTGCGCTGATCGAACTGGGCGGCGAGGCCATCGAAGGCCCCTTCGACGGCGAGGAAGGCATCACCCTGCTTGCCGACCTCGACGCCGGGGCCACCGGCTGCATGACCTCGGCGATGATCCCCGACCTGATCGGCCCGGTGGTGCGCGACTTCCTCGCCGGCGACGAATCCGGCGCAGCCGCCGCTTACGGCCGCATCCTGCCCGCGATCAACCACGAGAACCGGCAATGCGGCTTCCGCGCCGCCAAGGCCGCGATGGTGGCGGGCGGTGTCATCAAGTCCGACTTCTGCCGCCACCCGATCCCAGCCCTGCATCCCGATACCCGCGAGATGCTCTTGAACCTGCTGACCCCGCTCGACCCGCTGGTCCTGCGCTGGGGCCTCTGAGGAGACCTGATGCCGCTTCCCTTCGACAATCCCGAACCGCAGGCCACCCTGACCGGCCGCGTCTGGCGTCCCGGCATCGGCCCGGCCCTCGTCGCCCTGAGGGGCGAGGCGCTGGTCGACATCACCAGCCGCGAAACGCCCACCATGCGCGACCTGCTCGAAGCGGGCGACCCGGCCGACCGCGTCCGCTCGGCGCCCGGTGAAACCTTCTGCGCGCTCGCCGACCTCGGGCAGGATGGCGCGCCCCACCTGCTCGCCCCGCCCGACCTGCAGGCGGTCAAGGCCAGCGGCGTTACCTTCGCCCGCTCGATGGTGGAACGGGTGATCGAGGAACAGGCCGCCGGCGACCCCGACCGCGCCAAGGCGATCCGCGACCGCGTCGCCTCGGTGATCGGCGACTCGTTGCGCGGCATCGTCCCCGGCTCGGAAAAGGCGATGGAGGTGAAGACGCTGCTCCAGGCCGAAAAGCTCTGGTCGCAATACCTCGAAGTCGGCATCGGCCCCGATGCCGAGGTCTTCACCAAGTGCCAGCCGATGGCCGCCGTCGGCTGGGGCGCCGAGGTCGGGCTGCACCCGATCTCGACCTGGAACAACCCCGAGCCCGAGATCGTGCTCGCGGTGAACAGCACCGGCGCGATCCTCGGCGCGACGCTCGGCAACGACGTAAATCTGCGCGACATCGAGGGCCGCTCGGCCCTGCTGCTCGGCAAGGCCAAGGACAACAACGCCTCCTGTGCCATCGGGCCCTTCCTGCGGCTGTTCGACGAGACCTACTCCATGGACGACGTCCATACCGCCGAACTCGACCTGCATGTCAGCGGCGAGGACGATTTCACCATGGAGGGCCATTCCTCGATGCGCGAGATCAGCCGCAAACCCGCCGATATCGTCGCCCAGACCATCGGGCGGCATCACCAGTATCCCGACGGGTTCTTCCTCTTCCTCGGCACGCTCTTCGCCCCGATCCAGGACCGCGATGCGCCGGGCAAGGGTTTCACCCACAAGACAGGCGACGTGGTGACCATCTCCGAGGCCCGCCTCGGCACTCTGCGCAACACCGTGCGGCTCTCGACCCAATGCCCGGAATGGACCTTCGGCACCGCCGCCCTGATGCGCAACCTCGCCGGAAGGAACCTACTGTGACCGCCACGATCTTCGACGGCACCGAATGCAGCCTCGGCGAAGGCCCGATGTGGCACCCCGAGCGGCAGGAGTTCTTCTGGTTCGACATCAACGCCCACCGCCTCTACGCCCGCGACGGCGAGGAGAGACGCCTGTGGCAGTTCGACGGCCATGTCTCGGCCGCCGGATGGATCGACCGCGACCGCCTGCTGGTGACCCATGAACGCGGGCTGCTGATCCTCGACCTCGAAACCGGCAATACCGAGCCACTCTGCCCGCTCGAAGCCGACAACCCGCTGACCCGCACCAACGACGGCCGCGCCGACCCCTGGGGCGGCTTCTGGATCGGCACCATGGCCAAGGCGATGACCAAGGGCGCGGGCGCCTTCTATCGCTTCTACCGGGGCGAGCTGCGCCAGCTCTACGGCAATATCACCGTGACCAACGCCCAGTGCTTCTCGCCCGACCGCCGCTTCGCCTATTTCGCCGACACCCCCACCGGCAAGGTGATGCGCCAGCCGCTCGACGAGACCACCGGCTGGCCCAAAGGAGACCCCGAGCTGTTCCTCGACCTGCCCGCCACCGACTTCCGCCCGGACGGCGCCGTGGTCGATGCCGAGGGCAACTTCTGGTGCGCGCATTACGGACATGCCAAGGTGACCTGCCATTCCCCCGCAGGAGAGCTGATGCAGACCTTCGCCATTCCCGCCCGCCAGGCCACCTGCCCCGCCTTCGCGGGCGCCAACCTCGACCGGATGCTGATCACCTCGGCCTGGCAGAAGCTGACCGACGAGCAGCGCGCCGCCGACCGCAACGCCGGCAAGACCTTCGAGATCGCGCCGTGCGCCACCGGCCAGGCCGAACACCGGGTCATCCTGTGAAGAGCTTCCTTGCCATCGGCGAATGCATGGTCGAACTCGCGCCCATCGGCGACGGGGCCATGCGCATGGGCTTTGCCGGCGATACCTTCAACACCGCCTGGTATGCCCGCCGCCTGCTGCCCGACGACTGGAGCGTCGCCTATGGCACCTGCGTCGGCACCGACCAGGTCTCGGACGACATGCTGGCCTTCATGGCGGCCGAGCGCATCGACACCTCGGCCATCCGCCGCCTGCCCGACCGCACCGTCGGCCTCTACATGATCAGCCTGCGCGACGGCGAGCGCAGCTTCTCCTACTGGCGTGGCCAATCCGCCGCGCGCCGGCTGGCCGACGACCCCGATGCGCTCGACCGGATGCTGGCGGGGCGCAGCGCGGTGCATGTCTCCGGCATCACCCTGGCAATCCTGCCGCAGCCCGACCGCGAGGCGCTCTGCGCCGCGCTGGCCCGCGCCCGCGCCAAGGGCAGCCACATCGCCTTCGACACCAACCTGCGCCCGCGCCTCTGGGAGAGCCCCGAGGCGATGAAGGCCGGCCTCACCCTCGGCGCCTCGGTGGCCGACACGGTGCTGCCGAGCTTCGACGAGGAAACCCAGCTCTTCGGCGATGCCACCCCGGCCGAGACCGCGCACCGCTACGCCGCCCTCGGCGCGCGCGAGATCGCGGTGAAGAACGGCGCGCAGGATCTTCATGTCATGGCAGAAAACCACATCCACGTCTTCACTCCGCCCCGCGTCCGGCAGGTCGACAGCACCGCCGCCGGCGACAGTTTCGGCGCCGCCTGGCTCTCCGCCCGCCTGACCGGCGCCGACATCGACACCGCCGCGCAGCGCGCCATGGGCCTCGCCTCGCGCGTTGTGCAGGAACGCGGCGCGCTGGTGCGCTCGATCTTCGCGGCCTGAGACCGGCGACCTTGCCGCGCCCCGGCTCATGGGGCATGGGATACACTAATATATCAATTCGAACCAAGGAGACCCCGATGACCTGGCAACCGAACGGCAAGCACCTGATCGCGGGCGAATGGGTCGGCGGCAGCGCGACCTTCCGCTCCGAACCCTCAAGCGGCCCCGCACATGACTTCGCGGTCGGCACCGTCGACCTGGTGAACCGCGCCTGCGAGGCCGCCGAGGAGGCCTTCTGGACCTACAGCGCCACGCCCCGCGCGGCCCGCGCCGCCTTCCTCGACGCCATCGCCGACGAGATCGAGAAGCGCGGCCCCGCGATCACCGAGATCGGCACCCAGGAATCCGGCCTGCCCGCCGCCCGCCTCGAAGGCGAGCGTGGCCGCACCACCGGCCAGCTGCGCCTCTTCGCCAGCCACATCCGCGACGGCGCCTACCTCGACCTGCGCCACGACGCCGCGCTGCCCGACCGCCAGCCGCTGCCCCGCCCGGACCTGCGCATGGTACAGCAGCCGATCGGGCCGGTCGCGGTCTTCGGCGCCTCGAACTTCCCGCTCGCCTTCTCCACCGCGGGCGGCGACACCGCCGCGGCGCTGGCCGCCGGCTGCCCCGTGGTGGTCAAGGGCCACTCGGCCCACCCCGGCACCGGCGAGATCGTCGCCGAGGCCATCCTCGCCGCCATCGAGAGCTGCGACATGCCCAGGGGCGTCTTCTCGCTGATCCAGGGTGGCCGACGCGATGTCGGCACCGCGCTGGTGCAGCACCCGCTGATCAAGGCCGTCGGCTTCACCGGCTCCCTGGCCGGCGGCCGCGCCCTCTTCGACCTCTGCGCCCAGCGCCCCGAGCCGATCCCCTTCTTCGGCGAACTCGGCTCGGTCAACCCGATGTTCCTGCTGCCCGAAGCGGTTAAGGCGCGCGGCGCCCAGATCGGCCAGGGCTGGGCCGGCTCGCTCACCATGGGCGCGGGCCAGTTCTGCACCAACCCTGGTATCGCCGTGGTGGCCAGGGGCGCAGAGGGCGACGCCTTCGTCGCCGCCGCCCGCGAGGCGCTGGAGAAGGTCGCACCACAAACCATGCTCACCGACGGCATCGCCGAGGCCTATCGCAAAGGCAAGTCCCGCTTCGACACCCGCAACGCGGTGCGCCCGCTGCTCACCAACGACGACGACGGCCGCCAGGCCTCGCCCAACCTCTACGAAACAGACGCCGACACCTACCTGCAGGACCATGCACTTGGCGAAGAGGTCTTCGGCCCCCTCGGCCTCGTCGTCCGTGTCAGCGGCCCGGACGAGATGGAGGTGCTGGCCAAGGGCTTCGAAGGCCAGCTCACCGCCACCCTGCACATGGACCAGGGCGACACCGCCACCGCCCGCCGCCTGCTGCCGATCCTGCAACGGAAGGCCGGCCGCGTGCTGGTGAACGGCTTCCCCACCGGTGTGGAAGTGGCCGACAGCATAGTCCACGGCGGCCCCTACCCGGCCTCGACCAACTTCGGCGCCACCTCGGTCGGCACCCTCTCGATCCGCCGCTTCCTGCGGCCGGTCTGCTACCAGAACCTGCCCGATGGGCTGCTCGACGCTCTCACCGCATGACCGCCCCTCCGGGCCAGCGCATTCCCCTCTCCCTTCGGAGGAGAGGGCAAGGGTGAGGGGGCACCACCCTCTCCACCCCACACCCACCCCCGATCAAAAATCACTCCCCTCTCCCCTCGGGGGAGAGGGCAAGGGTGAGGGGCACCTCCCTCTCCACCCCACACCCACCCCC
>NZ_BNCJ01000003.1:172074-390315 GCF_014656415.1 Seohaeicola zhoushanensis
ATCAAAAGCACTCCCCTCTCCCCTCGGGGGAGAGGGCAAGGGTGAGGGGGCACCCACCGCTCCATCCCACCCCCACCCCTAGTCAAAAGCACTCCCCTCTCCCCTCGGGGGAGAGGGGAAGGGTGAGGGGGCACCACCCACCCCCAAACCACAGCCCTCCGGCAAAAGCCCCGCCGCCCCCCGCGCAAAACCCGTCAAATGCCGCTGGCCGACGCGAATATGCCGCGCCCCGCCTTTCGCCTCCCAACCCCGCGGCTATGGTCGAGGCGACGTCAAAGGATTCAACAGATGAGCAACGATCCCCTCGTGGTCTTCACCCCCTCGGGCAAGCGCGGTCGCTTCGCCGTGGGCACCCCCGTCCTGACCGCCGCCCGCCAGCTCGGGGTCGACCTCGATTCGGTCTGCGGCGGCCGCGGCATCTGCTCGCGCTGCCAGATCACCCCCTCCTACGGCGAGTTCCCGAAGCACGGCGTGACGGTAACAGAGGGCGCGCTCTCCGACTGGAACGCGGTGGAGGAACGCTACAAGTCCAAGCGCGGGCTGAAGGAAGGCCGCCGCCTCGGCTGCCAGGCCTGCGTCATGGGCGACGTGGTGATCGACGTGCCGCCCGAAAGCCAGGTCCACAAGCAGGTGGTGCGCAAGCGCGCCGAAGCCCGCCAGATCACCATGGACCCGGCGGTCAAGCTCTTCTACGTCGCCGTCGCCGAACCCGACATGCACGACCCCTCGGGCGATCTCCAGCGCCTGCGCGACGCGCTCGCGGCGCAATGGCAGCTCGAGGATGTGCAGATCGACCTGAACATCCTGCAGGGTCTCCAGCCCAAGCTGCGCAAGGGCGCCTGGCAGGTCACCTGCGCCATCCACCTCGGCCAGGCCAGTACCCCGCCCCGCATTGTCGAGGTCTGGCCCGGCTTCCACGAGGAGCCGATCTTCGGCCTGGCCGTCGATCTCGGCTCCACCACCATCGCCGCCCACCTCTGCGACCTGCAGTCGGGCGAGGTGGTGGCCTCCTCGGGCCTGATGAACCCGCAGATCCGCTTCGGCGAGGACCTGATGAGCCGGGTCTCCTACTCGATGATGAACCCCGGCGGCGCGGCAGAGATGACCGCGGCGGTGCGCGAGGGGATGAACAGCCTCTTCGGACAGATCTGCGCCGAGGCCGGCATCACCCGCGCCGACATCCTCGACCTGGTGGTGGTCTGCAACCCGGTGATGCACCACCTCTTCCTCGGCATCGACCCCTTCGAACTCGGCCAGGCCCCCTTCGCGCTGGCCACCTCGGACGCGCTCAACCTCACCACCCGCGAGGTCGGGCTCGACCTGCATCCTTCGGCGCGGCTCTACATGCTGCCCTGCATCGCCGGCCACGTCGGCGCCGATGCCGCCGCCGTGGCGCTGTCCGAGGCGCCCGACAAGTCGAAGGAGCTGCTGCTGGTGGTCGATGTCGGCACCAATGCCGAGATCCTGCTCGGCAATACCGACAAGGTTCTGGCCTGCTCCTCGCCCACCGGCCCCGCCTTCGAGGGCGCCCAGATCAGCGCCGGCCAGCGCGCCGCCCCCGGCGCCATCGAACGGGTCGAGATCGACCCGGTGACAAAGGCCCCCCGTTTCAAGGTCATCGGCTCCGACCTCTGGTCCGACGATCCGGGCTTTGCCGCCGATACCGCCAGGACCGGCATCACCGGCATCTGCGGCTCGGGCATCATCGAGATGGTGGCCGAGATGCGCCTCGCCGGCCTGCTCGACGCCTCCGGCCTGATCGGCTCGCCCGAGCAGACCGGCAGCGACCGCTGCATCCTCGACGGGCGCACCTATTCCTACCTGGTCTGGGAGAGCGAGGACCGCCGCATCACCGTGACCAACCGCGACATCCGCGAGATCCAGATGGCCAAGGCCGCGCTCTACTCGGGCGCGCGGCTGCTGATGGACAAGTTCGGCGTCGATCACGTCGACCGCATCGTGCTGGCCGGGGCCTTCGGCGCGCATATCTCGCCGAAACACGCGATGGTGCTGGGCATGATCCCCGACGCCCCGCTCGACCAGGTCACCTCCGCCGGCAATGCCGCCGGCACCGGCGCGCGCATCGCGCTCCTGAACCGCGAGGCCCGCGCGCTGATCGAGGCGACCGTGCGCGAGATCCACAAGGTCGAGACCGCGATCGAGCCGCGCTTCCAGGAGCATTTCGTCAACGCCTCGGCGATCCCCAACGCGGTCGAACCCTTCCCGATCCTCAACAGCATTGTCACCCTGCCCGATGTCAGCTTCAATCAGGGCGGCGACAGCGGCGGTGGCGGACGCCGCCGCAGGAGGGGATAGGAGGAACGGCGATGACCGGGACGAATGCCGACCAGGCGGAATACTGGGGCCATTCCCCCGGCGGGCAGAAGTGGATCACCCTGCAGGACCAGCTCGACGCCGCCTTGCAGCCGGTCCTCGACCTCGTCCTCGACCGCGCCGCCCTGCGCCCCGGCCAGCGCGTGCTCGACATCGGCTGCGGCACCGGCGCCAGCGTCCTGGCCGCCGCCGCGGCGGTGGGCCCAACAGGCCATGTCCTCGCCGCCGACATCTCCGAGCTGCTGCTCTCCCGCGCGCGCGAGCGCACCGCTCACCTGCCCAATGTCGAGCTGGTGCCGGCCGACGCCCAGGTGCACCGCTTCGGCCCGGACGACCGCGACGCGGTGATCTCGCGCTTCGGCGTGATGTTCTTCGAAGACACCACCGCCGCCTTAGCCAACATGGCCCGCACGCTGAAACCAGAGGGCGCGATGACCTTCGCCGCCTGGGGCGCACTCGACCGCAACCCCTGGTTCACCGTGCCGCATATCGCGGCGATCAACCGGCTCGGCCGGCCGCCCCGCACCGACCGCAACGCGCCGGGGCCGCTGGCCTTCCACGATACCGACCGCGTGTTGGGGATGTTCCGCGACGCCGGGCTGAACGCCGAGGCGGAGGTGGTCGAGCTGGACCTCACCCTGCCCGGCGGCCCCGAGGGCGCCGCCGACCTTGTGATGCAGGTCGGCCCGGCGGTGCGTACCATGGCCCATTTCAACGCCACCCCCGAGGACGCCGCCGCGATCCGCGCCGCCGTGCTGGAGGAATTCGCCGCCCGCGGCTCAGACGACCCCTTCCGTCTGCCCGCCCAGATCAATCTTTTCCGCGCCACCCGGCCCGCAGGCTGACACCGCCGCATCGCGTAGGGCGGGGTTTACCCCGCCGCCCCACACGCGGGGGTTGAATTTCGCGCGCCGCACGTCATGCTGCCTCCGACCCATCGGAGAGCGCACATGCCCCGCAAGCTCGTGATCTGCATCGACGGCACTGGCAACGAGATCGGCGACCGCGAGACCAATGTCCTCAAGCTCTACAAGTGCCTCGCCCAGACCGAGACCCAGCGCATCCACTACGTGATGGGCGTCGGCACCTATGACGGGCCGCAGTTCTTCGGCCGCGCCCGGCAGCTGGTCAAGGGCGTCTTCGGTCTCGCCTTCGGCCTCGGGCTCGAGGACGACGTGCTCAAGGCCTATTCGCATATCTGCCGCGAATACCGCGAGGATGACGACATCATCCTCGCAGGCTTCTCGCGCGGGGCCTATGCCGTCCGCGTGCTCGCCGGCTTCATCCACAACTTCGGGCTCGTCCGCCCCGAGGTGCTGCACCTGATCGCCCCGGTCTTCCGCGCCTATCGCGCCGTGACCGAGCAGACCGGGCGGGTCGACAACAACCGCCTGTTCCAGTCCCTGCGCGAATACGAACGCGTGCTGCGCCCCGAACCCGCGCCGATCCGTGCCTTGCTGCTCTTCGACACCGTCAGTTCGATCCTGCGCTTCACCCGGCCGCTCAGGAACCTCTGGAAATACCAGAGCCCCGCCGAACTCGGCACCCATGCCAGCGTCAATTCCAACGTCTCGGTGCGCATCGTCCTGCACGCCCTGGCGCTCGACGAACGCCGCTCGCTGTTCCGCGCGCAGGCGTGGGAGCCCGCCGAGAATGACCGCGATGGCGACACGCCGCTCTATTTCGGCAACAACTTCCGCAACCCCTCCAGCCGCCGCCGCCAGATCGTCCGCCAGCGGTGGTTTCCCGGCTTTCACAGCGATATCGGCGGCAGCCCGCCCGAGGACCGTTCGGGCATCGGCAAGATCACCCTGCTCTGGATGCTCGACGCGCTGGAGGCCGCCGAACGCGAGGCCCACGCCGAGGACACCGCCGAAGGCAAGCCGCCCCCGCCCGATGCGACCCCCGGCCTCGCGCTCCGGCGCAATGCCCGCCGCTACTACATCGAAGGCGAGCCCTCGGACCGGCGCACCCCCGGCGGCCTGCCCTATGCTGCGCCCGACCCGCTCGCGCCGCTGCACGACTCGATCTTCCCCGGCGGCGCCTCGCCCGCCTCGGCCTGGGCCCTGCTCGAAGTGCTACCCAAGTCGCTGAAACGCCGCGCCCCCGGCCCGCCCGCCTGGTATCGCCGCGGCCTCATCTGGTACCTGCCCCTGCAGGAGCCCCGCCCGGTGCCAGCCGGCCACGAGATCGACGACAGCCTGCGTACCCGTGTCCTTAAAGACCCGTACTACCGGCCTCCGAACTTGCCCCCTTCCTGAAGGCTTGCGCGACAAGCCCTGCCTCGTGCAGGGTTTTTCCATGAGTGACGCCAGCGCTGGGCCAGCCGAACTGTTGGAAGATCTGCGCGGTTTCTGCGGCTTCGGCCAACGGACCCAAACCGACACGGCCGATGGTATTCCTTATTTCGTTAACGAATACTGGACCTCCGCACAGCGCAAGTCGCATCCGATCCACGAGATTTCCTACCGTGCCTGCTTCAAGGCGCAACTGCCCGAGTTCTTCATCCAGCGCATGACCGGCAGCGGCGGCGCGGTGCTCGATCCCTTCATGGGCCGCGGCACCACGCCGGTCCAGGCCGGGCTGATGGGCCGCCGCGCGCTTGGCAACGACATCAACCCGCTCTCGGCGATGCTGACCCGCCCGCGCCTGCGCGCGGTCACGCTCGACGATATCACCCGCGCGCTCGGCACCGTCGACTGGAAACGCGGCGAAATCACCCGCACCGACCTGCTCGCCTTCTACCACCCGGCCACGCTGGAACGGATCGAGGCGCTGCGCCAATGGATCGCCCGGCGCGCGCCGCCCGATGGGCCGGCGCCCGACGCGGCCACCGACTGGATCCGCATGGTCGCGCTCAACCGCCTATCCGGCCATTCGCCCGGCTTCTTCTCGGGCCGCTCGATGCCGCCCAACCAGGCCGTCTCGGTGGCCACCCAGGAGAAGATCAACGCCCGCCTCGGCATCACCCCGCCCGAACGCGACGTCGCCGAGTTGATCCTGCGCAAATCCGCCTCGCTCCTGCGCAACGGGCCCGCCCCCGAGGCGGATCACGCCCTCAGCACAGGCCCGGCCTGGGAAATTCCCCTGCCCGATGCCTGCGTCGACCTGGTGGTGACCTCGCCCCCCTTCCTCGACATCGTGCGCTATGCCGATGACAACTGGCTGCGCTGCTGGTTCGCAGGTATCGACGTCCGCTCCGTGGCCATCGACCAGCACCGCACCGAGGCCGCCTGGACCGCAATGGTAACCCGCGTGCTGGCCGAAATGGCCCGCCTGCTGCGCCCCGGCAGCATTGTCGCCTTCGAGGTGGGCGAAGTCCGACGGGGAAAGATCCTTCTGGAACGCGCGGTCTGGCAAGCCGCCGAAGGCCTGCCCTTCAACCGCCTCGGCGTCATGGTGAACGCGCAGAACTTCACCAAGACCGCGAATTGCTGGGGCGTCGAAAACGGCGCCAAGGGCACCAACACCAACCGCATCGTGCTGCTGCGGCGGGAATAATCAAACCTGGAAGGCTGGAGCGGGTGAAGGGAATCGAACCCTCGTCTGGAGCTTGGGAAGCTCTCGCTCTACCATTGAGCTACACCCGCGATGGAGGCTTTCATACCCAAAGGCGCGAAGCCTCGCAACAGCAAAACCGGGCGTCCCACCCCCCGCGCCTGCATGGCCCCGAGCCTTCCGGAAACAGCTTTTTCGGATCCCGTCATGCCGGCAAATGGGCAAGCAATTCCCGTATTGCGATTTGCATCAAACGGGAAAGAATTGACCGAAACAATTTATTCAGATGACGCCAATTGCCCATTTCCCGCCACTCTTATGACGCCATTCAGCGTCAGATGCGATTCATCTAAAATGAATGAAAAGGATCGCAAATGCGTTGTGTCATCACCCTGGCCATGGTCGGCAGCCTCACCCTCTCGGCCTGTGCCCAGGCGCCCGGCCAGGTCGAAGCCAGCTATGTCAGCCCCTCTACCTATGCAGGCCGCAACTGCAACCAACTGATGGAAGAGCGCAACGAGATCGTGAGCCGGGTCAACAGCCTGACCGCGCAACAGCAGAAATCGGCGGACAACGACGCGCTGGCCACCGGCGTGGCGCTAATCCTGTTCTGGCCCGCGGCCTTCGCTCTGGCCGCGACCAAGGACAACGCCACCGCGCTTTCGGCCGCCAAGGGCAATTATGACGCCGTGACCACCCGGATGCGGACCATGGGCTGCAAACTGCCTCCCGAGCCGGCGCCCGGAACCACTCCGACGAAGGCATGAGGCACTGCGAAAAGAACTGATCGCGCCCGCTTGCCGGGCGCGATCGACAATACTGCGTGTGGCGGGCCCCCGCAGGCCCGCCGATCAAGGGCCTCTACCCCTTCAGCGCATCCGCGAACTGCAACTTCAGCTCGCGCTTCAGCACCTTGCCGGTGGCGCCCACAGGCAGGGTCTTCACGAAGACCACCTTGTCCGGGATCTGCCACTTGGCGATCTTGTCCTCGAAGTAGGCCAGCAGCTCGGCCTCGGTCGGCGCCTCGCCCTCGGCCTTCACCGCCACCAGCAGCGGCCGCTCGTCCCACTTGGGATGCGGCACACCCACCACCGCCGCATTGGCGAGCTTGGGATGAGCCATGGCGATATTCTCCAGCTCCACCGACGAGATCCACTCGCCGCCCGACTTGATGATGTCCTTCGACCGGTCGCGGATGGTGAGATAGCCGTCGGCGTCCAGCGTCGCCACGTCGCCGGTGGCGAACCAGCCATCGGCCAGCAGATCTTCGCCCTCCTGGCGGAAATAGCTCTCCAGCACCCAGGGCCCGCGCACCATTAGGTCGCCCTGTGTCACCCCGTCATGCGGCAGGTCGGCGCCGGCCTCGTCGACGATCTTCAGCTCGATCCCGAAGGGCGGCCGACCCTGGTTCAACCGCGTCGCCCGGCGCTCGGCCTCGGAGAGGTCGCGGTGCTTGGCGAGCGGGTGGTTCGACGACCCCAGCGGGCTCATCTCGGTCATACCCCAGGCGTGCACCGTGTCCACGCCATAGAGGTCGCGGAAGGTGTCGATCATCGACGGCGGGCAGGCCGAACCGCCGATCACCGTACGCTCCAGGCTCTCCAGCTTCGAGCCCATCTTCTTCGCAGCCCCCAGCAGCCCCAGCCAGATCGTCGGCACACCCATCGCCAGTGTCACGCCATGGGCGTCGATCAGCTTGACCAGGCTCTCGCCGTCCAGCCCCGGCCCCGGCATCGCCATCCGCGCACCGGACATGGCGCAGGCATAGGGCGCGCCCCAGGCGTTGACGTGGAACATCGGCACCACCGGCATCACCGTGTCCATCGCCGAATAGCCGATCACGTCGCGCGTGTTCGAGGCGAAGGCATGCAGCATGGTCGAGCGGTGCGAATAGAGCACGCCCTTGGGGTGCCCCGTGGTGCCCGAGGTATAGCAGAGGCTCGATGCGGTATTCTCGTCGAACACCGGCCAGGCGAAATCGACGTCACCGCCGGCGACCACCTCGTCATAGAACAGCACGCCCGGAACCCCCTCGGCGACCTCGGCATCCGCCGGCCCCATGTAGACGAAATGGAGCACCGTCTTCAGCTCGCCCCGGATCGCCTTGACCAGCGGCAGGAAGGTGCGGTCGAAGAACAGCACCCGGTCCTCGGCGTGGTTGATGATATAGACCAGCTGCTCGGGAAAGAGCCGCGGGTTCACCGTGTGGCAGACAAAACCCGCGCCCGAGACGCCATAGTAGATCTCAAGGTGCCGCCGGTTGTTCCAGGCCAGAGTGCCGCAGCGCGCCTGCGGCTCCAGGCCCATACCGGCCAGCGCCGAGGCCAGCCGCCGCGCGTTCTTGGCCACCTCGCCCCAGCTGGTCGTCTCGGTGCCCCCGGTGGTGTTCACCGACCAGATCTCGGTGCCGCCGTGATAGCGCTCGGCATGGTCGATCAGCGCCGAGATCAGCAGCGGTTGGGTCATCATCTGTCCGAGCATAAAGTCCTCCACTCAACTCGCGCGCACCCTGCCAAGTGACTGCCGGAATGGCAAGAATGCCCTTGCGAAACGCTACGTCGCCCATTAGCGCGGGATCATGCAGCTGCGTTACCACACCCCGCTTCCGCCCGAGGAACAACTGGCCCAGGGCCTCGACGCCGCCCAGCCCATGGCGCTGGCCGACCGCGTCCGCTTCGCCGAGCTCGACAGCCAGAACCACGTCAACAACAAGGCCTATCTCGGCTGGTTCGAGACGGTCCGCGTGATCTATGGCGAAACCTTCCTGCTGCCGCATTTCGACCTGCGCCCGCGCATCCTCGTGCATTCGCTGAACCTGCGGTACCTCCGCGAGATGCTGCGCGACGAGGATTACATCTGCACCGCCCGCATCGCCGCCTTCCGCAATTCCTCCTACACGATGGACCAGCAGATCTGGTCCGCCGGCGCCCTGCGCGCCCGGATGAGCGTGATCGTCGTGCTCGGCCACCCCGACGGCGAAGGCCGCCTCATCCTGCCTGACGCTCTCAAGGCGGAACTCATCGCCCGCGACAAGGCACTGGACGAGAGCGCCTGAGGCGACGGCAGCCGCGCGGCAATTCCGCCCGGCCGCGCATTGCCCCTTCGCATTGCCTCGTAAATTCGGTCAGGATCCGCGCGGAGGCGCGAATCTTGAACATCCTCAGATCTCTCGGACCCGCCGTGGCCCATGCGTCGCCGGTCGAGGCGCTGCGCGCCGGTCTCGGCGCGCTGGTCGGTCTCGCACTCGCCGGAGCCTTCGTGTTTTCACCGGGCATCGACCTTGCCACCGGCCTTTATCTCGTCGCCCCCTTCGGCGCGACGTCGGTGCTGCTCTTCGCCGTTCCGAACAGCCCTCTGGCGCAGCCCTGGTCCGCCATCGTCGGCAATAGCGTGGCCGCGCTCGTCGGTGTGGCGGCCTGCCTGACGGTGCCCGATCCGGCGCTTCGGATCGCCCTCGCCGTGGGTCTCGCGATCACGGCGACGATGCTCTGCCGGGCCGTGCATCCGCCCGCCGGTGCGGTCGCCATGACCGCCGCGATGAGCCCCGAGGCGGTCGACCACCTCGGCTTCTGGTTCGCCCTGACGCCGATTGCGGCGGGCACCGCGCTGCTGGTTGTGCTCGCCGCGCTCTACGCGCGGGCGACAGGTCGGCGCTATCCCTTCCGGCAGTTCGACGAACCCAGCCCTAACGGCACGGCCGACCGCAGCCCGCCCGAACGTCTCGGCCTGTCAGAGGCGGAATTGGCAGAGATTCTCGAACGCTATCGGCAGTCCTTCAACCTCGGGGTCGAAGATCTGGCCCGCCTCATCGGGGCGGCCGAGCTTCAGGCTGCAGCGCATCACGCGGGTCCGATGACCGCCGAAGACATCATGTCCCGCAACCTTGTCACCGTCCGGCCCGAGACCGGAATCGCCGAAGTCGCCGACCTGTTCCGCCAGCACCATTTCACCTCGCTGCCGGTCACAGGCCCGAACAACGAGTTTCTGGGAGTCATCTTCCAGATCCACCTGATCAGCCGGGCCCGCGAGGATGCGCTGCGGCTCGATCGCGGCTTCGGACCGGCCTTCCGCCGCCTGCTCGACCGCAACCGCGAAAGCCCCGTGCGCGCCGAGGACATCATGCGCGTCGCCCTGCCACGCGCCACCACGCGCACCCCGATCGGCGCGCTCCTGCCGCTGATGGCCGATGGCGATACCGATGCGGTGCCCGTTCTCCAGCGCGGCCGCATCGTCGGCATCGTGACCCGCACCGACCTGATCGCCGCCCTTGCCCGCGCCTCGGCCCGCAAGGAGACCCTGCACTGACCCGCAGGATCGGTGGCGATGCACCACGCGAACGCCGTAGCGCCTCCCGTGCAGTCATTGAAACGGGTTCACAAACCTCGGGACATCACGCGCCGAAAACCACTCCCAGAGATAACAGCGCAAAATCAACAGGTTGACCCCCCGTCCCAGCTAGGACACCCCGGATCCGCCCCCGTGACGGTGCACGAAATCCACCAGCGCGGCGGTCGATCCGTCCTTGCCGGCGGCGCTCGCCGTGCCGTCCACCACCGGCCCCAGAGAGGTGGCCAGCTCCTTGCCCAGTTCCACGCCCCATTGATCGAAGGAGTTGATCCCCAGGATCACCCCCTCGACAAAGACCCGGTGCTCATAAAGCGCGATGATCTGCCCGAGGATCTCGGGCGTGAGCTGCGGATAGATCAGCGTGACCGAAGGCCGGTTGCCCGGAAACACCCGGTGCGCCGCCTGCCGCTCCAATTCCGCATCCTCGAAACGGCCGGCCACCTTCGCCCGCGCCTCCGCCAGCGACCGCCCCCGCATCAGCGCCTCGGACTGGGCGAGGCAGTTCGCCACCAGCAGCCGGTGATGATGCGCCAGCTCGGGTTCGTGCCCCGCGGCGGCCACCATGAACTCGCAGGGCACCACCGCCGTCCCCTGGTGGATCAGCTGGTAGAAGGCGTGCTGCCCGTTGGTGCCCGGCTCGCCCCAGACCACCGGCCCCGACGGCCCGTCCAGCGGCGCACCGTCCATCGCCACCGACTTGCCGTTGCTCTCCATCTCGAGCTGCTGGAGATAGGCCGGCAGCCGCCGCAGCCGCTGGTCGTAGGGCAACACCGCGCGGGTGCCATGGCCGCAGACCTGGTGGTGCCAGATTCCGGTCAGCGCCAGCAGCACCGGCATGTTCTCGCCCCACTCCGCCGCGCGGAAGTGCCGGTCCATCGCCTGCGCGCCACGCAGGAAAGCGTCGAAGGCCGCCGGGCCGATGGCCAGCATCAGGCTCAGCCCGATCGGACCCCACATCGAATAGCGCCCGCCGACCCAGTCTTCGAAGCCGAAGACATGGGCCGCGTCGATGCCGAAGGCCGCCGTCTTCTCCTCGGCCGTCGAGACCGCCGCGAACTGCCGTGCCAGATCGCCGCCGCCCTCCTGCATCCAGGCCTTGGCGGTGCGCGCGTTGGTCATGGTCTCGATGGTGGTGAAGGTCTTCGAGGCAACGACCACTAGCGTCCGCGCCGGGTCGAGCCCGCGCAGCGTGTCGGCGATATCGGCCCCATCGACGTTCGAGACGAAATGGCAGCGCGGCCCGTCATGCCAGGGCGCCAGCGCCAGTACCGCCATGGCCGGCCCGAGATCCGAGCCGCCGATGCCGATGTTGACCACGTCGGTGATCGCCCCGCCCGCGCCCTGAACGGCGCCCGACCGGATCGCTTCGGCAAAGCCGCGCATCCTCGCCAGAGTTGCGCGCACCTCGGGCATCACGTCCTGCCCGTCGACCAGCACCGGCCCGCCGTCGAGATTGCGCAGCGCGGTGTGCAGCACCGCGCGGCCCTCGGTCTCGTTGATGGCGCGCCCCTCGAACATGGCCGCGCGCCGTTCCGCCAGGCCGGCGGAATCGCAGAGTCGGATCAGGGCCGCGCGCTGCGCGGCGTCGATGTTGGTCTTGGAATAGTCGAACCGCATGCCCAGCGTCTCGAGCGCGAATGCGTCGGCACGGCCCGGATCGGCCGCGAAAAGGTCGAGGATGTGGCGCTCAGCCGCGGCCGCCCGCAGGCGCTTCAGGTCGTCCCAGCGTGTCATGATCTCATTCTGCCCAGTGCACGGTCATGTCAGTCAACACCGCCTGCACTGGCGCGTCTTCCGGCGGCAAGGTCAAGGCCCGCTCGAGCGCCGCGCGCTTGCTTGCCCCGAAAATCACCAGGTGCTTGGACAGCGCCCCGTCGAGCACCGGCGCGGTCAGGGTCACGCGGGTCTCGGGCTGGGTCTCGGGCCGCACCACGGCGACCGGGCCGGCATCGGCGGCCAGTGCCTCGGCACTGCCCGGCGCGCCCGCAAAGATCGAGGCGGTGTGCATGTCCTCGCCCATGCCGAGCAGCAGCACCGAGAGCGGCAGGCAGGGGGCCAGCCGCTCGGCGATATCCGCCAGCGCCGCCTCGGGTTCGACGCCGCCGCGGTGGAACGGCACCAGCGTCGCCTTGGCGGCGCGCGAGGTCAGCAGACGCGAGCGGATCAGCCGCGCGTTCGAGCGGGCGTCATCCTCGGGCACCCAGCGTTCGTCCGTCGGGATCACGCAGACCCGGCTCCAGTCAAGCGTCGCCGCACAGAGCGCATCGAAGATCGGCCCCGGCGTGGTGCCGCCCGGCACCGCGAGCGAGGCGTGCTCGTGGTTGAAGAGCACGGTCTCCAGTTGCCCCGCGATCAGCTGCGCGAGGTGAATCGCGAGCATGTCGCGGTCGGCGTAGTCGATGATGTTCATGGCACGATCCCCCGCCATTCCCGTCCGTCGCGCTGCATCAGCAGGTCGGCGTCGCCCGGCCCGGTGCTGCCGCTGTCATAGGGCTTTGGCACCTCGCCCCGCCGCACCCATCCGGCGATTATAGGGTCGGTCCAGGCCCAGGCCGCCTCCACTTCGTCGCCGCGCATGAACAGCGTCTGGTTGCCCCGGATCACGTCCATGATCAGCCGTTCATAGGCGTCCGGCGGGTCGCTGCCTTCCGGCCCCAGGGCCTCGGCGAATGTCATGTCGAGCGGTACGTCGACAAGACGCATTCCCCCCGGCCCCGGTTCCTTGATCGTCACCTGCAAAGTGATGCCCTCGTTGGGTTGAAGGCGGATGGTCAGCACATTGGCGTGCCGCCCGGCCTCGGCCCCGAAGATCGAATGCGGCGTCTCCTTGAACATAACCGAGATGACCGAGGAGCGCGCCTTCAGCCGCTTGCCGGTGCGCAGGTAGAAGGGCGTGCCGGCCCAACGCCAATTCGATACATGGGTCTTGAGCGCGATATAGCTCTCGGTCTTCGAGCGCGGATTGCCCACCGCCTCGCGGTATGAGGGATGGGCGTTCTCGGCCCCCTGCTGGGCGTCATACTGGCCGCGCACGATATGGTGCGGCAGCACGTCATCGAGCGCGCGGATCACCTTCAGTTTTTCATCCCGCACGGCGTCCGGTTCGAACCGGGCCGGCGGCTCCATGGCGATGAGGCAGAGCAGCTGCATCAGGTGGTTCTGCATCATGTCGCGCATCGCGCCGGCGGTATCGTAATATTCGCCGCGCCCGCCCACGCCCACCGTCTCTGCCACGGTAATCTGGATGTGGTCGACGTATTGCGCATTCCAGAGTGGCTCGAACAGCATGTTGCCGAAGCGGACCGCCATCAGGTTCTGGACCGTCTCCTTCCCGAGGTAATGGTCGATCCGGTAGATCTGGCTTTCCTGGAAATGCGCCGCCAGTGTCTGGTTCAGCTCGCGCGCGGTGGCAAGGTCGTGGCCAAAGGGCTTTTCCACCACGATGCGCGAATCGGGATCGGCCACGCCCCACTTGTGCAGCCGCTCTGCCAGGTCTCCGAAAAGGCCGGGGCCGACGGAGAAGTAGAAGGCCCGTACCCGCCCCTGCTGCAACCGCGCCGCCAGGTCGCCCCAGCCGGTATCGCCCCGCGCATCGAGAGTGACAAAGTCGAGCCGGTCGAGGAACTGCCCAAGCGTGCCGTCTTCGCAGGATCGCCCCGGCGCGAATTCGCGGATCGCCTCGGCGGCGAAGTCGCGATAGCCAGAGGCATCATAGTCGGCACGGGCGGCGCCGATGATGACCGCCTCGGGCGGGATCTGGCCGGCACAATAGCGACGGAACAGGGCTGGCAGGATCTTGCGGCGGGCAAGGTCGCCGGTGCCGCCGAAAATGACGAGGTCGAACGGATCGACGGGAATGACGCGTGAAACCATATCGTCCCTGTCCTTTCGGGGCCTCTTGATCGGGCCAAGGCGCCGCGTTTCGACGCGACTGTTAGCGCAAACGGAATGACCTGTCGAGCGCGCATCACATCTGCGTCACTCTTCGCAAGCGCCGCGTTTCCTTTGCGACAGGCATAGGGTAATTCGAAAGGACACGCCACCATTTGGAAGCCCGTGATGAAGGATATCGCGCAACGACCCGCCAATGTCGGCAAGTTCGAGGACCCCTTCCTTACGGCGGACGGGTCGGCCCGCGCGTCCGTGCCGCTGAGCCGCCCCGAGACGCTATGGTTCAACACCGGCACACTTTGCAACATCGCCTGCACCCACTGCTATATCGAGAGCAGCCCGACCAATGACGCGCTGGTCTACCTGACGCTGGACGAGGTGCGCGGCTATCTCGACGAGGCCGAGGTCCTGGGCTGGCCGCTCTCCGAGATCGGCTTCACCGGCGGCGAGCCCTTCATGAACCCCGAGATGGTGGCGATGGCGCGGCTGGCGCTGGAGCGGGGTTATCGGGTGCTGATCCTGACCAACGCGATGCAGCCGATGATGCGGCCCCGAGTGCGCGAGGGTCTGCGCGACCTGGTGGCCGAGTTCGGCGACCGGCTGGTGCTGCGTATCTCGCTCGACCACTTCGACGAGGAACGCCACGACGAGGAACGCGGCGCGGGCAGCTTTGCGCGCACCATCAAGGGGATGGAATGGCTACGCGACACCGGCATCCGCATGGCCGTGGCGGGGCGCAGCCTCTGGGGCGATGACATGGCCGAGCAACGCACGGGTTTTGCCCGGCTCTATGCCCGGCACGGCTTCGAGATCGACGCCGACAATCCCGGCGAGACGGTGATCTTCCCCGAGATGGACCTGGGCGCCGAGGTGCCCGAGATCACCACCGCCTGCTGGGGCATCCTGCACAAGGCGCCCGAGTCGGTGATGTGCGCCTCTTCCCGCATGGTGATCCGCCGCAAGGGTGCCGAGCGCGCCGCGGTGGTGGCCTGCACCCTGCTACCCTATTCCCCCGAGTTCGAGTTGGGCGAGACCCTGGCCGAAGCGGCCCGGCCGGTGCAGCTGAACCACCCCCATTGCGCCAAGTTCTGCGTGCTGGGCGGGGCCAGCTGCTCGGCCTAGTGTAGCCGGAACTCGCCGACCTGGTTCTGCCATTCACCCGGCCCGATCAGCTTGCGATGCGTGAAGCGGACCGAATGCAGCGGCCCTTCGATCTCGCGTTGCCAGAACTCGACAAACTCGAACAGTCTCGGGTGATCCGGCGCGAGGTCGTAGGTCTGCCAGACAAACGTGTTCAGCACGTGCTTGTAGTCTGGCATCCGATAAAAGAACTCCGCCGTGGTCAGCCCATACCCCTTGAGCATCAGCTCGGTATCGCACTCAACCATGAGAACCCTCATCTTGTTGCCTGTAGGAACAGCTTAACCCGGATTTGTGGCACGGCGAGGGCAGAATTGATTTAGGTCAGTAAAAACAGCGTGTTATCACTTTAGGCGCGCGGCTGCCAAATCCGCTAACCTCTTGGCATTGCACCGCATGTTCGTAATCTGATAAGGTCGCCCCACTAGATATAGCAACGCACAAGAAATCGGCAGAGCACGTGAGCGATACCCCAGAACCGCCTGAAAACACGGATGAAACGCCCGAGCGCCCCGTGTTCAGCGGCCCCAGCGTCTCCATCGAATCCGAGATGCGCACGTCCTATCTCGACTATGCGATGTCGGTCATCGTCAGCCGGGCGATTCCCGACCTGCGCGACGGGCTGAAGCCGGTGCACCGGCGCATCCTCTACGCGATGCACGAAACCGGGAACACTTTCGACAAGCCCTACCGCAAGTCGGCCCGCCCCGTCGGTGACACCATGGGTAAATACCACCCGCACGGTGACTCGGCGATCTATGACGCCCTGGTGCGGATGGCGCAAAGCTTCTCGATGTCCCTGCCCCTGCTCGATGGCCAGGGCAACTTCGGCTCGATGGACGGCGACAAGGCGGCAGCCATGCGCTACACCGAGGTCCGGATGGCGAAGGCGGCCAACTACCTGCTGGCCGATATCGACAAGGAAACCGTCGACTTCCTCGACAACTATGACGGCAAGGACAAGGAACCGGCGGTTCTGCCCGCGCGCTTCCCCAACATGCTGGTCAACGGCGCGGGCGGCATCGCGGTCGGCATGGCCACCAACATCCCGCCGCACAACCTCGGCGAGGTGGTGGACGCCACGCTGGCGCTGATCGACGACCCCGACCTGTCGAGCGAACAGCTGATCGAATACGTCCCCGGCCCCGACTTCCCGACCGGCGGCCTGATGCTGGGCCGCTCGGGCGCGCGCAAGGCCTATCTCGAAGGCCGGGGCAGCGTCATCATCCGCGCCAAGACCCGTGTGGAAGAGCTGCGCAAGGACCGTTACGCCATCATCGTCGACCAGATCCCCTACCAGGTGAACAAGTCCTCGATGATCGAGAAGATCGCCGAGGCGGTGCGCGAGAAACGGATCGAGGGCGTGGCCCACGTGCAGGACGAATCCGACCGCAACGGCGTGCGCGTGGTGATCGAGCTGAAGCGCGACGCGACCCCGGACGTGGTGTTGAACCAACTCTACCGCTTCACGCCGATGCAGGTCTCCTTCGGGTGCAACATGCTGGCGCTGAACGGCGGTCGGCCCGAGACGCTGACGCTGCGCGGTTTCCTCACCGCCTTCATCGACTTCCGCGAGGAAGTGGTGGCGCGGCGCACCGCCTACGAGTTGCGCAAGGCGCGCGAGCGCAGCCACATCCTCTGCGGTCTGGCCGTCGCGGTCAGCAACGTCGACGAGGTGGTCGC
The DNA here is from genome assembly GCF_014656415.1 of Seohaeicola zhoushanensis. Lineage (GTDB taxonomy): Bacteria > Pseudomonadota > Alphaproteobacteria > Rhodobacterales > Rhodobacteraceae > Seohaeicola_A > Seohaeicola_A zhoushanensis. Next base: position 188,968 of record NZ_BNCJ01000003.1, read on the forward strand.
CACCATCCGCTCCTCGGCCGATGCCGGCGAGGCCCGCGTGAAGCTGATGGAGCGCCGCTGGCCGGCGTCCGACATCGCGGCCTATATCCGCCTGATCGACGACCCGACCCACAAGATGAACGAGGACGGGACCTACAACCTGTCCGAGACGCAGGCCCGAGCCATCCTTGACCTGCGCCTGCAGCGCCTGACCCAGCTCGGCGTCAAGGAAGTGACGGACGAGCTCGAGGAACTGGCGCGCAAGATCAAGGAATACCTCGAGATCCTCGGCTCGCGCGAGCGCATCATGGAAATCATCGGCAACGAGCTGCGCGAGGTGAAAGACCTCTTCGCGGTGCCGCGCCGCACCGAGATCGTCGACTGGGCCGGCGACATGGAAGACGAGGATCTGATCGAGCGCGAGGACATGGTGGTGACCGTCACCCAGTCCGGCTGGATCAAGCGTACCCCGCTTGCCGAGTTCCGCAGCCAGCGGCGCGGCGGCAAGGGCCTGTCGGGAATGCAGACCAAGGACGACGACGTGGTGACCACACTCTTCGTCGCCAACACGCATACCCAGCTCTTGTTCTTCACCACCGACGGGATGGTCTACAAGCTCAAGACCTGGCGTCTTCCGCAGGGCGGACGCACCGCCAAGGGCAAGGCGATCGTCAACATCCTGCCGATCCCGACCGGCGTCTCCATCGCGGCGATCATGCCGGTGGATGTCGAGGAAGATCACTGGGACGACCTGCAGATCGTCTTCGCCACCTCGGACGGCGACGTGCGCCGGAATGCGCTGGGCGATTTCACCAATGTGAAGCGCAATGGCAAGATCGCCATGAAGCTGCCCGAGGGCACCAGCCTGGTGAACGCGCGCATCGCCTCGGACACCGACGACGTGATGTTGGTCACCGCGCTGGGCCGGGCGATCCGCTTTTCCACTACCGACCTGCGGATCTTCAAGGGCCGCGATTCCACCGGCGTGCGCGGCATCCGCCTGCAACCCGAGGACAAGGTCGTCTCGATGGCGGTGCTGCCGCACTTCGACGCCGGGGCGGACGAGCGGGCGGCCTATCTCAAGATGCGCCGTGCCGTGGCGGGGCTGACCGACGAGGCCGAGCAGAGCGACGACGAGGATACGGAAGTCGACGCCATGGCGACGATCAGCCAGGAGCGCTATGCCGAGATGTCTGCGGCCGAGACGCTGATCCTGACGATCACCGCCAAGGGCCTTGGCAAGCTCAGCTCGAGCCACGACTACCCCGTGCGCGGCCGTGGCGGCCAGGGCGTGCGGGCAATGGACGCGGCGATGCGCGGCGGCGACTTGGTGGCCTCCTTCCCGGTCGATCTCGACGACCAGATCATGCTCGCCACATCGACCGGCCAGTCGATCCGGGTGCCGGTGGACGGGATCTCGTTCCGCTCGCGCAGCGCCGGCGGCGTCAAGGTCTTCGACACCGCGCGTGGCGAGGAAGTCGTCAGCGTGGCCTGGATCGCCGAACAGGGCGAAGAAGAAGAAACCGACTGAGGGGATCGCGGGGGCGCTGCCCCCGCGCTTCCGATCCACTTTCGCGGCCTAGGATCTGGCCCCATAAGGGGGACTCCCTGCGGAGCCTTTAAGTGATTCACTCCGGCATTGGAGGTGAGCATGGCGCGGGCGGATGATCGGCGGAGGCTCAACGGGATCATCTTGGTACCCAGAAATGGCTCTCCCTGGAGGGACTTGCCCGAACGCTGCGGCCCCCACACAACCATATGAAACCGATCAAACCGCTGGGCCAAGGTGGGGGCCTGGGTGCAGGTCTTTGAAACCCTTGCGGAAAGTTCCCCCCGACTGCATTCAGTTAATCGATAGCTCGATCGTCCGCGCCCATCAGCATGCGGCCTCGAGAAAAAAGGGGCGAAGATCACGCCATCGGTCGCTCTCGTCTAGAATTGAGCACCAAGATCAACGCGATGGTCGATCATCGCGGCCTGCCTGTGGCAATTACCTTCTCTCCGCGCCAAGACTCCGACAAGGTGGCGGTTGTAGAGCGTCTGTCGGCTCATTCCGCACCGGGAGATGTCGTGGCCGACCGCGGATATGACGCCCGCCCATCCTCGACCTCATCGCAGCTCATGGCGGGCGGGGGCATATTCCCACAAAGCGCGAAGGTCCAGCGCTCGGTCGATGCGGCGCTCTATCGACAGCGCAACCTTGTCGAGCGGATCTTCAACAAACTCAGTTACTTCCGAAAAGTCGCACCCCGCTACGGGAAGACAGCTAGAAACGACCTCGCAGCTGTCCAACTCGCTTCGTCTCGCGTCTGGCTCAGGTTCTATGAGTCCCTTTCCTAGGCGCGGGTGACCTTCTTCCGGCGCGCCTCGCGCAGGCGGGCGAAATCGTCGCCGGCGTGGTAGGAAGACCGCGTCAGAGGCGTCGCCGAGACCATCAGGAAGCCCTTGTTATAGGCCACCTTCTCGTAGCTGGCGAATTCCTCGGGCGTGACGAAGCGATCGACCCGGTGGTGTTTCGGCGTCGGCTGGAGATACTGTCCGATGGTCAGGAAGTCGATGTCGGCGGCGCGCATGTCCTCCATCACCTGGATCACCGCCTGACGGTCCTCGCCGAGGCCGACCATGATGCCCGACTTGGTGAACATCATCGGGTCGAGTTCCTTGACCCGTTGCAGCAGCCGCAGCGAATGGAAATAACGCGCGCCGGGGCGCACTTCGGGATAGAGGCCCGGAACGGTTTCCAGGTTGTGGTTGAACACATCGGGGCGCGCCTCGACCACCACTTCCAGCACCTTTGGGTCGCAGCGGATGAAGTCCGGCGTCAGGATCTCGATGGTGGTCGCGGGGCTGCGGTGGCGGATCGCGCGGATGGTCTGGGCGAAATGCTCGGCCCCGCCGTCCTCGATGTCGTCACGGTCGACCGAGGTGATGACAACGTGGTTCAGCCCCAGCTTCTCGACCGCATGGGCCACCCGGCCGGGCTCGAAGGCGTCGAGTGCCTCGGGCGGCTTGCCGGTGGCGATGTTGCAGAAGGTGCAGGCGCGGGTGCAGACCTCGCCCATGATCATCATGGTGGCGTGGCCCTGGCTCCAGCATTCGCCGACGTTGGGGCAGCCGGCCTCTTCGCAGACGGTGACCAGCTTGTTGTCACGCATGATCCGCGCGGTATCGGCATAGCCCTTGCCACCGGGCGCCTTGACCCGAATCCAGGCCGGCTTCTTCGGCTGGGCATTGTCGGGGAGATGCGCCTTCTCGGGGTGGCGCTGAGACGGAATCTTGAGGTCACGCACGGGCATCAATCCTTGGTTCGTGCTCAGGGATGCCCTAGCATACCGCTGCGGAACGGGAAGTGCCAGCGGTGCGAGGCCGCAGGCGCGGTCCCAGAGGACGAGTTGAGGGAGCATGTGACGATGGGCAAGGAACTGGACAAGCTGAAGACCGAGTTCAAGAAGCTGCAGCCCAAGTGCAAGCCCTACACCGAGAGCGCCGGGACCAAGATCAAGAAGAGCGTGATCGCCAAGGTCAACGTCGCCTGGGACATCGAGACCGAGGTGCGCGAGGCGATCCAGAAGGCGATTGAATCGGGCGAAAAGGGCAAGAAACTCGCCGATTTCGAAAGCAATTCCGATTTTTCGAAAAGTTTCAAGGAATGGAAAAAGGCGACTGGCGAACACAAGTCCGAGATAAAGGCCTTGAGTGAATTCTGCGGCGAAGCCGAGAAACTGCGCGACACGCTGAAATCCCGTTTCGAGAAGGTCGAGAAGGAATTGAAGAAGGAAAAGCCCTCGGGCGGCGACAAGAAGGAGACCGACAAGTTCCTGGCTTCGGTCAAGGACGAGATCGAATCACTGACCGAAGCGGCCAATGTCTATGGCACGCTCAAGTTCGTGGAACTCTTCTATGCCGCCAAGGAGGACGCCACGATGCAGGTGATCCTCAAGAAGACGGTCTCCAAGTCCTCGGGCGGCGAACTACCCAAGGTGCTCGAGGCCGGGGCGCGCAAGAAGGGACAGAAGCAGGTCGAGAAGCTCGCCCATGCCACGGCGGATGCCTATGACGACGCCTACCAGAACGCCGAAAAGGATCCGAAGGACGCGGCGAAGAAGATCAAGCTGGGTGATGGTATGCTCGACAAGCTGACCAAGTTGAACAAGACCTATCAGGACGCGCTGAAGAAGCAGAAGAAGGAAATCGACGCCTCTGCCGAGAAGAAGGAGATCATGGCCCTGATCGAGCTGGTGGCCGATTTCCTGGGCTCCTGCAAGGAGCTGAAGTCGGAAGCCGAGAAGGCGCTGAAGAAGGCCGCCTGACGCGGAAACGGGCCAGAGGCACAGCCCCCGGCCCGAGCGTAATCAGAGCGTGATGATGGTTGAGCCGGTGGTCTGCCGCCCTTCCAGCGCGCGATGCGCGGCGGCGATCTCTTCCAGCGGGAAGGTCTGGCCGATGTTCACCTTTACGTCGCCCGAGACGACCTTCGAGAACAGGTGCTGCGCCATTTCCTGGCATTTGGCGTGGTCGGCAATATGGGTGAAGAGCGTCGCGCGCGTCAGCTTGAGCGATCCCTTCGCTGCGAGCGTCAGCAGGTTGACCGGCGGAACCGGGCCCGAGGCGTTGCCGAAGGAGATCATCATCCCGAGCGGCTTCAGGCAGTCGAGCGAGCCCTCGAAGGTATCCTTGCCGACGCCGTCCATGACCACGTCGACCCCCTTGCCGCCGGTAATCTTCTTCACCTCGGCGACGAAATCGGCGCTGCGATAGTTGATGACGTGATCGGCGCCCGCCGCCTTGGCCAGCGCGCATTTCTCGTCCGATCCGGCGGTGCCGATCAGCTCGATCCCCTCGGAGCGGGCCCATTGGCAGGCAAAGAGGCCGACACCCCCGGCCGCGGCGTGGAACAGCACACTGTCGCCCTTGCCGATCGGCGTGGTGCGGTGGAACAGGTATTCCACCGTCAGGCCCTGCAGCATGATCGCCGCCGCCTGCTCAAAGCTGATCGCATCGGGCAGCGGGCAGACCTGCGCTGCGGGCATCACGCGCGCCTCGCTATAGGCTCCGGGAGGCATCGAGGCATAGGCCGCGCGGTCGCCCTCCTTGAGGTGGGTCACGCCGGGGCCGACCGCCTCGACAATGCCGGCGGCTTCCATCCCCAGGGCATGGGGCAGTTTCATCGCATAAAGCCCGGTGCGCTGGTAGACGTCGATGAAGTTAAGACCGCAGGCCTTGTGCCGGATCCGGATCTCGCCCGGACCCGGATCGCCAACCGGCCAGTCGACCAACTTCATGTTCTCGGGACCGCCCACTTCCTCGATGATGATTGTGCGTGCCATGTTCAGCTCCTTGCTTTCTGTTCGCTTGTGCAAGCTCTCGCAGGTTCAGCGGCCTTCGTCGACCACCCCGTTCACCAGCCGCCCAACGCCGGTGATCTCGACCTCGACCGACATACCTGGTTCCAGGAAGAGCTGCGGCTTGCGATAGCGCCCGACGCCGCCCGGCGTGCCGGTGGCGATCACGTCGCCCGGTTTCAGCGTCAGCACGGTCGAGGCATAGGCGATCAGTTCCGGGATGCCGATGGCCAGGTCCGTGATCGGCGTATGCTGTTCGACATTGCCGTTCACCGTGGTCGTCAGTGTCTGCGCGGTGATGTCGCCGACCTCGTCCGGGGTGACGATCCACGGCCCCATCGAGCCGGACCGCTCAAAGCTCTTGCCGGGCCAGAACTGGGTCGTGTGGTTCTGATAGTCGCGGACCGATCCATCGTTGAAAACCGAGTAGCCGGCGATGTGATCCCATGCCCTCTCCACCGGGATATGCCGGCCGGCGGCGCCGATGACGACGGCCAGTTCGCCTTCGTAATCCAGTTCGCGACTGGCGTTCGGCCGTTCGAGCGGGGTGCCGTGGCCGACGAGCGAGGACGGGTAGCGCGTGAAGATCGAGGGATACTCGGGCTTGTCGCGGCCGGATTCCAGGATATGCGGCAGGTAGTTCAGGCCGATGCAGAGGATCTTCTCCGGCTCCGGGATCGGCGGCAGCAGCTTCACCGCATCAAGGGCGATCTCGGGCCCCTTGCCTGCCAGCGATGCCACCGCGCCAGCCTCGAGCACGACTCGCAAATCGGGCCAGGTGCCACCAAGTTCGGCCCCGGCATCGCGGATGGTTGCACCGTCTGTGGTGCCGTAGGAGCGGGTGCCGTCGGGACGTTCGAAGCTGACAAGCCGCATGAAGGTCTTCCTTTACTGTTGTCGTTTCTGGTCTGGCTGCCGGTGAAGGCAGTGCGGATTTCGCTGCGAAAGTCAAACCCCTCGCGGGTCGTCTTGATGGAACAGACCTCCCGCTTCACGCACCGGCCAGCCATGTCGCGATCGGCGGGAATATCGCGATCATGGCCAGCGCGACCAGCATCGCGATGACAAAGGGAAAAGCCCCCCGGAATATGTCGCCGACACGCAGATCGGGGTCGTCGATAGCGGATTTGATCGTATAGACCGACAGCCCGAAAGGTGGTGTCAGCAACCCCATCTCTACCGCCACGACGGTCAGCACCCCGAACCAGATCAAGTCAAACCCGGCCGCGCTGGCCACTGGCAGCGCGATGGGCAGCAGGATCAGCATGATCGAGATCGAGTCGATCAGGCACCCGAGCAGGATGATAAGCAGCAGGTAGAAGACCAAGAAACCGTAGGGCCCCAGCGACCCGGAGAGCAGCACATGTGCCAGTTCGCGCGGCACACCCGAGAGCGCCAGCATCCGGCTGAAGAAGGTCGCTGCCAGGATCAGGAAGAGCACCGAGACGGTGATCTGGCCGGTCTCCACCAGCAGGCTCCAGAAGGTCTTGCGGTCCAGCGACTGGCGCAGCAGCGCAATGACCAGCGCACCGAAAGCCCCCGCCGCCCCCGCCTCGGTCGGGTTGAAGAAGCCGCCATAGAGGCCCCCCAGCACGAGCAGCATCAGGATCAGGATCGGCACCGACTTGCGCAGCATCGCGGCAAGGCCGAGGTCTTCATAGGCCGCCGTGTTCTCGTCCGCCTCGAAGACGAAGTCGCGCCGCCTGCGGGCAAGGAGCACGATGGTCGCGGCGAAGATTAGCGACAGCAGGATGCCGGGGCCGATGCCCGCCAGGAACATGCGACCCACCGACTGCTCGGCGATCACCGCATAGACGATCATCAGCAGCGAGGGCGGGATGAGCATTCCCAGCACCGACGACCCAGCCACCACCCCGGTCGCAAAGCGCTTGGTGTAGCCGTGGCGCGTCATTTCGGGCACGGCGACACGGCTGAAAACGGTGGCCGAGGCGATGGAGATTCCGGTGATCGAGGCAAAGACGGCATTGGCGAAGACGGTCGCGATGCCGAGCCCGGCCGTCAGCCGCCGAAGCAGCCGCTCGAAGACGTCGAAAGTGTCGCGCCCCACCCCGGATATGGTGACAAGCAACCCCATCAGCACGAAGAGAGGCACGACCGCGAAGAGGTATTCCTCCAGGCTGTCGTTGGCCACTTGCGCCATCATGCGGATGGCCACCGTATCGCTGCGGATGAACGAGACACCCACCAGCGAGACGGCAAGCATTCCGATCCCGATCGGCATACCGATGAAGATCAGCAGGATGAGGGCCGCAACGCAGAGGCTGCCGATTTCGACCGGGCTCACGTCCTGACCCTCCCGAAGTTGCGAAGTTCGGCGATGCAGCGGACGGCGAATTCGATGGCGGCGACGGCAAAGCCCATGAGGATCAGCAGGCGGAACGGCCAGGTCGGCATGGTCGCCATGCCGACGATGCCGATGAACTCGGACGAGGCGAGGTCCTTTTCCAGGATACGGATGGTCGCCCAGGCGACGATGCCCAGCACCGCCGCGCCGACGAGGTCGAATGCGGCGTTCAGGATGGCCCCCGCTCGGGGGAACCGCTGAGTGAAGGGCAGGATGAAGATCTCGGTCCGCGCCAATCGTCGCGAGCGGACATTCGCGGCGAGTTGGAGGGCCACCAGCAGGACCACCAGCAAGGCGCCGGCCTCGGAGACCAGCGGCAGCGAGGCCCCGGCCGAGTTGCGCGCGACGATATCGGCGCAGACGATCAGCATGAGGATGCCGATCAGCACGGTGCCGGCGGCGGCAAAGCCTTCGACCACCCACCGCCAGACCCGCGCCAGCCCGGCTTCGCGAAGGCGCGGCCCATCCGGGGCCGCGCCGATTGTCTGGTCATTTCCTGCCACGGGCGCGCCCTACTGGTCCCAGTTACGGGCCGGCTTCTCGCCCTTTTCGCGCAGCCGGGTCATGTAGTCGGCCAGGAAGGCCTTGGCCGGGATGCCCCGCGCCTCGAGCGGTGCGGCCCAGTCACCCGCGATGTCGGGCAGCTTGGACACCCATTTGGCGGTCTCGCCCTCGGGCATCTGGATGATCTGCACAGCCGGGTTCTGGCCCGCGCCAAGCTCGACCATCTTGTTCAGTGCGAATTCGTGCCGGCTCACCAGGTCCTGTGCGTGCGAAACGGTATAGTATTTCCCGGCCTCGACCATAGCCGCCTGCACCTCCTCGGGCAGCGCATCCCACGAGTCGCGGTTGATCGCCACCGCGCCCGAGAAGACCGCCCCGCCATCGAACCGCGCGATATAGGGCGCAACCTCGTAAAGCTTGATCGGCAGCGCGCCCAGCGCGAGCGAGAGCACACCGTCCGACACGCCCGTCTGCACGTCGGTGTAATAGGTGGTCAGTGCGCCATCGACGGCATTCGCGCCCGTCCCCCGCAGCCAGTTGCCCAGCACGCCCGGCGCCGAGATCTTGCGCCCCGCGAGGTCGTCGATCCCCGCGATCGGCTCCTTGAGGTAGAAGTCATAGAGGTCGGTCGCCGTCAGCCCGAGCACCTTGAGGTTGTGGCTTTCCCATTCGTTGCGGAAGGCTTCGTTGTTGTCGATCAGCTCCTGCATCGTTTCGAGCAGCGCCGGCGGGTTCGACGTGGCGAAAGGCGCGTTGGAAGAGGCCTGGCTCAACGGCAGCTTGGCCTGCTCCAGGAAGGAGAAGACCCAGCCGATATCGGTCACCCCCTCCTCGACCGAGCTGAGCGTGGCGTTGGCCTTGTACAGCTGGCCGCCAAAGGCCTCGTTCCATTCGATCTTGTAGTTGCCGGTCTTCGCCAGCAACTCGTCCGTCTTCGCCATGAAGTGGGACTGGATGAACCCGACCCAGGGCACGACGGTGGGGTGGCTTGAGGCCACCGTCAGGTTGATGGTTTCCTGCGCGTGAACCGGCAGGGCGAGAACGCTTGCGAGAAGCGCGCCGCGAATGAAATTCATGTCTTTCCTCCCTCTTGTGTCTGTCGCGCGGCCACGGCCGCCCTTTGCCTTGCTCACCTTCATCCCTGCCCGCCCTTGGCGTGCCGAGTGCAGAAGATGTCTTGTCCGACAGGTCTCCTCCCCGACCGGTCATTCCCAGGTCTCGGTCGCGTCACCCCGCCTTTCTACGTGCGAGTTCTGCGCGGATCTCGGCGCCGTGCTCGTCGAGCACGGGCGGCGGCAGCACCTCCAGTTCGGGTGCTCCGTCGAAATTGTAGGGGGCGCGGACCGTCGTGAACATCCCGAGTTCGGTCGAAGGCGCAGAAACCTTGAGCTGCAGGTGTTGCGCCTGCGGGTCTTCAAGCGCCTCGTCCGAGTCGTAGGCCGGTGAATGCGGCACCTCGTTCGCCAGCAACAGCGCGCACCAGTCGTCGCGGGTCCGGCCCCGGAAGATCGGCGTGAAATGCGCGATCAGCTCGTCCTGATGGCGGATACGCTCCAGCCGCTCGCTGAACCGGGGATCCTCGGCCAGCTGTTCCTGGCCGGTCGCCGTCAGCAGACCCTGCCAGAACTTGGTCGGCGAGGAGAGGTGGATGGCCACCCATTTCCCGTCCGCGCATTCGAAGGTGTAGGACTGCGACACCACCGGACGGGACAGCGGACCCATCACCTCGCCCACCGAGTAGTAATGCGTGAAGCTGTCGAGGTTGAAATGCGCCATGGCTTCAAGCATCGAAATGTCGATCCGCCGTCCCTTGCCGGTCTTCGACCGCTCCAGCAACGCAGCCAGGCAGGCCATCGCGGCATATTGCCCGGTGACAGAATCGGCGATGGCCGGTCCGATCACCCGCGGATTGGTGGGCGGAGTCAGCAGCCGCAGGTAACCGCTCGCGGCCTGCGCGACGGTATCGAAGGCGGGCCGGTCCCGCGACGGCCCGGAAGTGCCGAACCCCGAGATCGCGCAATAGATCAGGTCGGGCCGCATCCTGCGCAGATCCGCCTCGCCCGCGCCCAGCTTCTCGGCCACGCCGGGGCGGAAGTTCTGGATGAAGACATCGGCCGTCGCCACGAGGTCATGCAGGATGGCCAAATCGTCGGGCTGCTTGGTGTCCAGAGCGATGGACCGCTTGTTGCGGTTGTAGGTCTGGTAGTGCGGCGAATAGAGCCCGCCCTTGAAGGCGCGGAAAGGATCGCCCTCGCCCGGCCGCTCGACCTTGATCACATCGGCGCCTAGGTCGGCAAGATGCATCCCGGCGGCAGGCCCGGTGATATAGGTTCCCAGTTCGACGACGCGGAAGCCTTCCAATATCCGGACCATGGCCTATTCCGCCGCGCTTTTGTGCCGCGACGGCTTGCCGTCGTAAGCGATGGCAAGATCCGCCTGATGCGACATGATGAACCCGATCGACCGCTGCGCCTCTTCGAAGAGATGGGCCGAAAGGCCCGCGGCCCGCGCCAGCAGCGGCACCGCCTTGACCGCCTGCACCGGCCAGCCCGCATCGAGGATGCAGGCGGGGATCGCGCCCGAGACGTTGATCGGCAGGGGCCGCCCGACGATGCCGGTCGCGTGCTTGCCCAGGATCCGCAGGGTTTCGATATAGGTGCCCGAGATCCCGAGATCGTCGGCGATGGCCAGCAGCCTGTCCGCACGCGGGTCTCCGCCCGAATGCTGCGGATGCCCAAGCCCTGCCACCTTGCGCCGGCTGGCCTTGTGCTCTTCCAGGCTGGCGATCGCGGCGGCCTCGATGTCGGTCCCTTCGGCCCTTGCCTTCTCGACGACCTCGACAAGGTAGAGGCCCGCCGCCTCGGAACTGCCCGCTACGACGCTGCCCATGCCAAGCAGCCCGGCCGCCATCGCGCCCTGCCAGGCGTCCGGCCCGGCGGCAAGCGTCATGCGGGCCGCCTGCACCGACGGCACCAACCCATGTTCCGCAATCGCCACCAGGCAGGCGTCCATCATCTGCCGCTGCGCCTCGGACGGTTTCTCGCCCAGCACCAGCAGCCAGAAATAGTCGGTGAAGCCGATCCTGCCGATCAGCTCGTCGCACAGATCAAGGCCGCGCACCGTGATGCTCTCGGCATCCGAGGTCGCAATCGCGGTATAGGCCTGCTCCTGTTTTCCGATGCGCATTTTTCGCTCCAATATTTTCGCTGTGCGAAAAAGTTTTCTCTTGCCGAAGATATTGACACGCACTACCGTCAAGTCAAGCCGCAATGTCGCAGGAGGCCGGGGACGGGCCAGCGGGAGGGAAACAGATGCGCGATATCAACCAGTTCACCATCACCGAAGCGGTGAAGCAGTCGTTCAAGACCGAGCCGGGGAGCCGCTTTGAACAGCTGCTGCGCGGGCTGATCGACCACCTTCATGACTACACGCGTGAGCACAACCTGACCCATGAGGAATGGATCGGCGTGCTGAACTTCCTCTACGATTGCGGGCAGATCTCGACGCCGGAACGGCATGAGTTCATCCTGCTGTCGGATGTCCTGGGCTTCTCGGCCCTTGTCGACATGATCAACACCAAGGGCGGCGCCACAGAGGGCTCGAACCTCGGCCCCTTCTACCTCGACAACGCACCGCGCAAGGCGCTGGGCTCCGATATCTCGGACGGCCGCGACGGGGTGACGGTGCTGGTCCACGGCAAGGTGACCGACTCGCTGCACAACCCGCTGCCGGGCGCAATCCTCGACACCTGGCAGGCCGATGCCGCCGGCACCTACCCGATCCAGGAACAGGACCAGGGGCAGGACAAGTTCGACCTGCGCGGGGTCTTCGAGGCCGATGCCAATGGCCGCTACTATTACACCACCGTCCTGCCCAAGCCCTATACGGTGCCCTACGACGGCCCCGTCGGACGGCTGCTGCGCGCCGGCAACCGCCACGCCTGGCGGCCGCTGCACCTGCACTACATCGTCCGCGCGCCAGGCATGAGCTCGATCACCACCGAAGTCTTCATGGAGAACACGGAATACATCGACAACGATGCCGTCTTCGGGGTACGCCGCTCGCTCATCGCCAAGCTGAAGCCGGCCAAGGACGTGGAGGCGCTTGGCTACAAGCTCGACAAGAAACCGGATGCGATCTGCGAATTCGACTTCGTGCTTGCACCCGAAGGGTGACATGCGTTGGAAAAGACCTCTAGCAGACCTGCCGAATTCGTCGAGGCGCTGGCCAAGGGCATCGCCATCCTCGAATCCTTCGACGTCGCCCATCCGGCGATGACGCTGTCCGAGGTGGCGCGCCGGGCCAGTCTCAGCCCGGCGGCAGCGCGGCGGTCTCTGCTGACCCTGATGGAACTGGGCTATGTCGGCCAGAAGGACAAGCAGTTCCACCTCAAGCCCAAGATCATGGCGCTGGGCTCGGCCTTCTACTTCTCGGCGCGGCTGGACGAGGTGCTGCAGGATGACCTGCGCGAGATCGTCGGTCGCTTCGGCGATGCCTCGTCTGTCGGCACCCTCGACGGCGAGGATGTGATCTACGTCGCGCATTACTCGGTTCAGCGCGCGCGCCGCGCGGCCGCCGTGGCCGGCGCGCGCTATCCGGCCTATGCCACATCGATGGGGCGCGTCCTGCTGGCCGCCCTGCCCGATGACCGTCTCGACGCCTACCTCGAAAGCTACACACCCGAGCGGCTGACCTCGAAGACCTGCACGAACCGCCAGGCGCTGCGGGCCGAGATCCAGGTCGTGCGGCGCGACGGCTATGCGACCACGGTGGACCAACTCGATTACGGCATCACCGCCCTTGCCGTCCCGATCCGCGACATGGAGGGCAACACGATCGCGGCGCTGAACACCTCGGGCTATACCGGCATCGTGACGCCGGAAAGCCTGGTCAGCGAACGCCTGCCCGCGTTGCACGAGGCTGCCTCGCATATCGCCCATGCCATATCCCGCTATCCGGTGCTGCAATCCGTGTTGCGAGGCTGATGAGAACCGTCTTTCGGGGAGGAGAGACACCATGTGCAGGTTCTGCAATTCGACCGCCGGGGCCATGTCGCCGGCCCGCGCGCCGCATCCGTTCCGGGCCATGGCCGACGCCCCCGGCAGCTCGGGCCTCGGCACCGCAACCGGGGCCATGCCCCGCAACAGCGGGCGGGGCGGCACGCGGATCCTGATCCGCGGCGGGTCGGTGCTGTCGATGGATAACGCCGTCGGCAATTTCGCACAGGGCGACGTGCTGATCGAAGGGGCGCGGATCCTGGAGGTCGCCGCCCGTATCGATGCCGGCGACGCGCAGGTGATCGACGCCGCGGGCAAGATCGTCATGCCGGGCTTCATCGACACCCATCACCATCAGTTCGAGACCGGGCTGAGGTCGAGCCTGGCGGATGCGATCGTCGTCAACGACGGACGCCCCGAGAATGCCCGCAATTACTATGAAACCATGCTGCTGAACTTCTCGCACCACTACCGGCCCGAGGACGTCTATATCAACGAGCTCTACGGCGGCCTTGCCCAGCTCGACGCGGGCGTGACCACGGTGATGGATGTCAGCCAGATCCACCATTCGCCGGAACATTCCGACGCGGTGGTCAAGGGCCTGGCCGACGCCGGGCGGCGCGGGGTGTTCGGCTATTTCGAGGGCTGGTGGGAGGGCAAGAAATACCCGCAGGATGCGCGCCGCCTGAGAGAGCAGTATTTCTCCTCGGACGATGGCCTGCTGACCATGGTGATGGGCGGCGAGATCTACATCGAGGGCTACGAGGAGGCCTGGAAGATCGGGCGCGAGTTGGACCTGCAAATCGCGCTGCACGTTGTGACCACCTTCGGCATGACGCCGACCTTCGATGCGCTTGCCAGGCAGGGCGTCTTCGGCCCCGACAACATCTTCATCCACATGACGGGCATGACCGACGACGCCTGGAAGGCCGCGGCGGATGCCGGGGCGCATGTGTCGCTTTCGGTGCCGATCGAGATGCACATGCGCCACGGGATGCCGCCGATCCAGAAGGCACTCGATCTGGGCATGTCGGTGTCGCTCTCCTCTGATGTCGAATGCACCATGTCGGCCGATTTCTTTACCCAGATGCGCGGCCTGCTCACGCTGCAGCGGATGCTCGCCAATGAATCCGCCCTGTCGGGCGCGGCCGAGTTCCCGCCGCTCATGCGCTGCGTGGACGCCATCCGCCATGCGACGCTGGAAGGGGCCAAGGGGCTGCGGCTCGACCACAAGACCGGCTCGCTGACGCCGGGCAAGGAGGCCGATATCCTGCTGCTCGACGCCGAGGCGATCAACGTCGCGCCGCTCAACAACGTGCCCGGCGCGGTGGTGACGCTGATGGACCGTTCGAACGTCGACACCGTCATGGTCGCCGGCCAGATCCGCAAATGGCGCGGGCGCCTGCTGGGCCACGACCTCGACAAGCTGCGCCGCGAACTGGAACAGAGCCGCGACCATATCTACGCAAAGGCGGGCGTGGCCCACGATCTGTTCGCCTGATCGCCGGAAATCTGGCGGCCCGCCGGGCTCCGCCTGCAACTGGAGAAATTCGATGCTGTTTCCCACATCCCTCGTCGGCAGCTACTGCCAGCCCGACTGGCTCATCGACCGTGAAAAGCTCAAGGGCCAGTTCCCGCCGCGCACCCGCGCCAAGGAGCTGTGGCGCATTCCCGAACCGCTGCTGGCCGAGGCCCAGGACGACGCCACCCGCATCGCGATCCGCGAACAGGAAGAGGCCGGGCTCGACATCATCACCGACGGCGAGATCCGGCGCGAGAGCTATTCCAACCGCTTCGCAACCGCGCTCGACGGGCTGGACCTGGACAATTACGGCACCGTCATCACGCGCTCGGGCCAGCCGGTGCCGGTGCCGCGCATCATCGGGCCGATCCGCCGGACCCGGCCGGTCGAGGTGGAAGACCTCAAGTTCCTCAAGGCCCACACCGACCGCAAGGTGAAGATCACCCTGCCCGGCCCCTTTACCCTCAGCCAGCAGGCCCAGAACGACCACTACGCCGACGTGCGGTCGGTGGCGATGGATTACGCCCGCGCCGTGCGCGAAGAGATGGCCGACCTCTTTGCCGCCGGGGCCGATGTGGTTCAGCTTGACGAGCCCTGGATGCAGGCCAAGCCGGAGCTGGCCGAGGAATACGGCCTCGAAGCACTGAACGCCGCGCTCGAGGGGGCGGCGGGCACCACGGCGGTGCACATCTGCTTTGGCTACGCCGCGATGACCAAGAGCCGGCCGGACGGC
Organism: Seohaeicola zhoushanensis; assembly: GCF_014656415.1. Taxonomy (GTDB): domain Bacteria; phylum Pseudomonadota; class Alphaproteobacteria; order Rhodobacterales; family Rhodobacteraceae; genus Seohaeicola_A; species Seohaeicola_A zhoushanensis. Next base: position 204,410 of record NZ_BNCJ01000003.1, read on the forward strand.
TATTCCTTCCTGCCGCAGCTCAAGGATTGCCTCTGCGACCAGGTGTCGATCGAGACTGCGCAGGCGAACCTCGATACCTCGGTGCTGGAACAGATCCGGGGCAAGACCGTGATCCTCGGGGTGCTGAACCTGGCCGACATGACCGTCGAAACGCCCGAGATCATCGCCGCCCGCATCCGACGCGCCCTGCCCCATGTCGATGCCGCGAAGATCGTCGTGGCGCCGGACTGCGGCCTCAAATACCTGCCGCGCGACGTGGCCTTCGGCAAGATGAAGGCCATGGCCCAGGGCGCGGCCATCGTGCGGGCCGAACTCGGGTAGAGCCCGCCCGCGCGGCCTGCCGCTCGGCATCGGCGTTTCGCAAGACACCATGCGCGGCCTGCTTCGGCCATAAACTGGGGCAGGCTGTTTCCTTTGCGCCCCAGTTCCCGGCGGTTCCCCAACCGTCCGGGACCAGCGCGCGGCGCTCGCAGTCGCATGGCCGCCAGCCTGCGCCCCCACCCTCGAAAATGAACGGTGTCCCGCACCCCACGCGCTCCGCTTGCGGCGCGCGTGGGTGGCATCCGCGCGTTCATCGCTCCACACAAAATGCGTATATCGGTATATAATTGCACTTGTCGGAATTATTGACCGGCAGTAGGGTGCCCGCAAGGATGAGAGGAGGACTCCATGAAAACCAACGAAGGCGTCATCAAGACGTTCATCGAAGCCGGCATCACCCGCGGCTTCACCCTGCCCGGTCTCGGCATCACCTGGTCGCTGCCGGCCTTCTTCGACCGCAAGGACGAGTTCGAACTGGTCCTGGCCCGCTCCGAGCAATGCGCCTCGGTCATGGCCCAGGTCGCCGGCAAACTGACCGGCAAGCCGGGGCTGCTGATGGCCCAGGGTCCTTTCGCCACCTCCACCGGCGCCTTCGGCATTCTCGAGGCCTATTTCTCCTCGACGCCCATGGTCATCATGACCGACACCTCCTGCTATGACGGGTTCGCGCAATACGGCGTTTACCAGACGATGACCGGCGATTACGGCGCGGGCGACGCCTTTGCCGTGCTCAAGACGATGACCAAATACGCCACCTACGCCACCACCCCGGCCGAGGCGATCTATGGCACGCAGCTCGCCATCAAGCACGCCATGACCCCCCGCCAGGGCCCGGCCGCCATGCTGATGCGCACCAACATCATCAAGCAGGAGGTGCCCGAGGCCACCCGCGCCACGCTCTACCCGACCGAAGGCTACCTGCGCAGCACGCCGATGGTGCCGAACCGCGCCGCGCTGGAACAAATCGCCACCTCGCTGAAGGGCGCGAAGAATCCGGTCATCATTGCCGGCAACGGCGTCTACATGAGCCGCTCGGGCGCGAAACTGCAGCAGCTGGCCGAGCGTGACGGCATCGCCGTCGCCTCCAGCTATCACGGCAAGGGCACCATCGACGAAACCAGCGCCATCGCCGTCGGCATGATGGGCACCTGGGCTTCGGCCGCCGCCAACCGCATGGTGCAGTCGGCCGACGTGATCCTCGTGCTCGGATGCAGCCTCGGGCCGGAATACACCCGCTTCCGCGACGCCCAGATGATGCGGCCCGGCGACCAGACCATCATCCAGGTCGACATCGACCCGCTGAACGCCGGCTGGGTCCTGCCGGTGGATCAGGCGGTGACGGCCGATGTCGCCGATGTCGTCGACTTCCTGCTGACCACCGAAGCCGCGCCCGCCAACACCCGCGACCAGCGCATCCAGCACATCGCCGCGCTGAAGACCGGCAACGACTATGGCGTGCTGCCCCACTACGACACCCGCCCCGGCACCGTCCATTACGCCGACATCATGCGCGCGGTGGGCGATTTCCTCGGCCCGCAGGATCTGCTGACGCTCGACGCCGGCACCAACCGCATCTGGGCCACCTCGCGCCTGCCGCTGCGCCACCCGCACCAGCTGGTGGCCCCCGGCGGCATCGGCGGCATGGGCTGGAGCACGCCGGCCGCGACCGGCGCCAAGATCACCTGCCCCGACCGCCGCGTAACCGGCGTCATCGGCGACGGCGGTTTCGTGATGACGATGGACGCGGTGGCGACCGCCGCCGAACAGGGGATCGACGTCGTCTACCTGGTGGCCAACAACGCCGGCCTCGGCATGGTGCGCGACAACCTTGGCAACCAGGCCATCGGGGTCGACTTCAACGACCACGACTTCACCAAGGTGGCCGAGGGCCTGGGCGGTTCTGGCATCACCGTCACCGAAGCCGACCAGATCGGCGATGCGATCCGCGAGGGCCACGCCCGCGGCGGTCCGGTGGTGATCGACGTCAAGGTCGATCCGGCTGCAAGTCACCGGGATTGCTCGGATTACGGAGACCTGTCGCCCTCGTCACTGAAGTGACGGGAGCGCGGGCGCGACGGATTGGACAAAGACAGTCGAATCCGGATCGTCTATGATCGCGCCATGAACGATACAAACGACGAACCGCCGGTCGCCAAGCGACGCGGCCGCCCGCGGCAGGACATCGGAAGTGCGGCACTCAACGACGACAGACCCTTCGTCACATCGCTGGCGAGGGGGCTGTCGATCCTGCGCGCCTTCCGGGCCGAGGACATGGTCCTCGGCACCCAGGCCATCGCCGAGCGCACCGGGTTGCACAAGACCACCGTCTCGCGTCTGCTCGGAACGCTGACCAAGCTCGGCTACCTGCGCTACATGCCGGAATACGGCAAATACGCCGTCTCGAACCAGGTGCTGACCCTGGGCTTCGCCGCCATCGGCCGCTTCGGCTTTTCCGAGATCGTGCGCAGTCATCTCGAGGAAATGGCGGCGGGCGGCGACTGCGTGGTCGCGCTCAGCGTGCGGGACGGCATCGACATGATGTTCGTCGAGCTGATCCGCAAGCCCACCGCCGTAGCACTGAACCTCAACGTCGGCTCGCGGATCCCGCTGGCGCTTTCGGCGCCGGGGCGGGCCTATCTCGCCGCGACGGACGAGGAGGAGCGGGCAGAGCTCTACGCCCGCCTCGCCAAGCTCTACCGCTCGGAATGGCCGGCCCGGAAAGCCGCCCTCGACGAGGCGCTGCAGCGGGTGGCGGTCCAGGGCTATTCCGACAGCATCGGCGAGTGGAACCCGCAGCACAATGCCATAGGCGTCGCCGTGCGCGATCCGCTGACGGGTGACCTCTACACCATCAGCCTTGGCGGCAATGCGGCGCGCCTGCCGCGCGAGGTTCTGATCGAAACCCACCTGCCCCGCCTGCTGAAGGCGGCGCAGGCGATCACGGCGCTGGGGGCCGGGCTGCGCTGATCACCCTCTCCGCGCCTTCCGGGCGCGGAGCGCGGGCCAGCACAGCATCGCCAGGGTCAGCAGGAACAGCGCCGAAGCGATCGGGTGCAGGAAGAATTCCAGGATGTTGCCGTCGCTCAGGATCAGCCCCTGGCGCAGCGACATCTCGATGGTCGGCCCCAAAACCATGCCGATCACGATAGGCGCCAGCGGATAGCTGAAATAGCGCAGCACCGCGCCCGCGATTCCGGCACAGAAGGCGATCCAGATGTCGAAGATGCTGCCACTGACCCCATAGGCACCCACGGTCGATACGATCAGGATCAGCCCGATCAGGATCGGCTCGGGAATGCGCAGGACGCGGGTAAAGACCGATGCCCCCAGCGCCCCGGCCGCGAACATCACCAGGTTCACCACGATCAGGCAGAGGAAGATGCCATAGACCAGGTCGAGGTTCTGCTGGAAAAGCTGCGGCCCCGGCGCGACGCCCTGGATCACCAGCGCGCCCAGCATCACGGCCGTCACCGGATCGCCCGGAATACCAAGCGCCAGCGTCGGCACCAGCGCGCTGCCGGTCACCGCGTTGTTGGCGCTCTCGCAGGCCACCAGCCCATCGGGTTCGCCCTTGCCGAAGTTCTCGCGCCGCTTCGACGTGCGATGCGCCTCGGAATAGGCGATGAAGGCCGCCGTGGCCGCGCCTGTCCCCGGCAGCGCCCCGACGAATGAGCCCAGCACCGAACCGCGCAGCAGCATCCCCAGCCTCAGCCGCCATTCCCGCCAGGGCGGCATCCGGAAGCCGACCCGAAAATGCGAGGCTGCGGGCTTTTCATCGTCGATCTCGAGCACCCGCAGGAACATCTCGGAATAGGCGAACAGCCCCACGATCACCGGGATCAGCCCGATCCCTGCTGACAGCTGGAAGCTGCCGAAGGTATAGCGCATGTCGCCCGTCACCGGGTCGACGCCGATGCAGGCCAGCATCAGCCCGATCCCGCCGGCCACCAGCCCCTTGACCAGATGCCCCGAGGAAACGCCCGCGATGCAGGTCATCGCAAACAGGCCCAACGCGAAATACTCGACTGGCGTGAACTGCAGCGAGAACCGGGCAAGCCACGGCCCGGCCAGCACGAAGACCAGGACCGAGAACAGCCCGCCCAGCGTCGAGGCGGTCGTCACCCAGCCGATGGCAAGATCGGCATTGCCGGCCTTGGCCATGGGGAAGCCTTCCAGCGCCGTCGCCGCCGACTGTGGCGTGCCCGGCGTGTTGAGGATGATCGCGGTGATCGACCCGCCATAGACCGAACCGCAATAGACGCCCAGCATCAGGGCGATCGACGGGAACTGATCAAGCGAGAAGGTGAAGGGCAGCACCATGGTCAGCCCGATGACCGAACCGAGACCGGGCAGCACACCGATGATGACGCCAAAGACGGTGCCCAGCACGATGCAGAGCACGGTCATGGGCGTCGCGATCTGTGAAGCGGCGCTGAGCAGAAGATCCATGCGCGTCGTCCTTGCCGAGTGTCAGAAGCCGATGTCGAAAGGGCTGGCCGGCAAGATGATGAGGAACACCCGCTCGAACAGCATCCACAGCGCCACGCTGTAGACCAGGCTGACCACCGCCAGCAGGATCACGTCGCGCCGCCCCAGCAGGAGCGGCACCGCCAGACCATAGAGCGCGCTCGCGATCAGAAACCCCGCCCAGGGGATCAGCGCGCAATAGCCCGCCGTCGCCAGCACCAGCCCGGCGAACTTCCACGTCACGGGCCGCCGTTCCTCGTTCTCACCACGCGCGAAGGCCGACCACAGCAGGAAGCATTCGGCCAGCACGAGGCCGATCAGCACGATGCGCGGAAAGAAATACGGGCCGCGCCCGGCGCTCTGGCGCGCAAAGGCGCTGACCTCGCCAAAGGTCAAGGACAGGAACAGCGCAGTCGTCAGCACGATCACCAGCGCCACGACCCGTTCGCCCGTCGATCCCGGAATAATGCCTGCCCGGCTCATCCGCTCCCCCTCCCCGATGCGCGCCGCCATGGATCGACCATAGCGGCGCATCATTGTCACTTCGAGAGCAGACCCGCTTTTTCAAGCAGCTTGCGGTTGGTGTCGTATTTGTCCTGCACGAAGGCCGCGAAATCGGCCGCGCCCAGATAGGCCGAGGGCTGCTTGACCGCCTTCATGCGCTCCTGGAACGGTTCAGACTCGACCGCCGCCTTGCAGCCAGTCTCAAGCCGCGTGAGGTCTTCCGCAGATGTGCCTTTCGGCGTCACCAGCCCGCCCCAGATCGGGAAGTCGAGCGCATAGCCCTGCTCGGCCGCGGTCACGAGATCTGGCTGCTCGGCAAGGCGGCCCTTCTGCAGCAGGGCCAGCGAATTCAGCTGGTCGGCATTGCTCGTGTAGAAGGACACGTGCGGGATGAAGACGTCGGCGGTGCCGTCCAGCAGGGCCTTCAGCGCGGGACCGTCGCCGTTCACCGGCAGATAGGTCATCTCGATCCCAGCCGCATCCGCCAGCGCAAGCCCGGCGATATGCGGGATCGAGCCAATGGCCTGCACCGCGAAGGTGACCTTGCCCGGGTTTGCCTTGGCAAATGCGATGAGATCGTCCAGCGTCTGGTATTCGCTGTCCTTTCTCACCGCGATCACAGTTGGCGCCGAATAGGCGAGGCAGACATAATCGAAGCTGTCGATGTCATAGGGCAGCTGGCGAAGGTGCGGTTGCGTGGTCAGCGGCCCCACCGGAGCCATCGCCAGCGTGCGCCCATCCGGACGGGCCCGGGCCGCCTCGCCGACACCCAGAGTGCCGCCTGCCCCGTCGGTGTTCTTGACGATGATATTGGCGTCGAGCGACTCCGACAGACCCTGCTGCATCGCGCGCGTCGTGATATCGGTGCCGCCGCCGGCGGCGAAGGGCACGATCACGGTGACCGGCCGGTTCGATTGCGCCATCGCGCCGCCCGCTGCCACGGCCAGCGCGGCCGCCGCGACCAGGGCCTTTGCTCCGCGTTTCGCTGCGCCGTACTTCCTGATTTCCATGTATTCCTCCCGTTTGAGCCAAGCGTTCCGATCCGCGCCCACTTTCCTCCAGCCACAGATCTTAAGTTTTGCCTGTCGGTATTATGTCGTCTATAATGGAATAACACAAGGATCTTTTGAGGAGTCGGCCACCGCCGACAGGGAGGACTGATGAAACGAGTGGAAGGGCGCACCGCGCTCGTGACCGGCGCCGCCGAGGGGCTGGGCAAGGCCATCGCGGCCCGGCTGGCCAGCGAGGGCGCAAGGGTGGTCGTTACCGACCGCGATCCCGCGGCGATCGAACGGGCGCAGGCCGAACTGCCCCACGTGACGTTCCACCAGGTCGACATGATGGACGAGTCTAGCCTCGCCACCGCGCTTGGCGGCCTGATCGACGAGGGTTTCGCCTTTGATATCCTGGTCAACAATGCCGGCGGCTCGCTGCACACCCCGCGCGACTTCTTCGAAGAAACCGAAGAGGACTGGGCAAGGGTGATGGGTCTCAACGTCACCGCCGCCGTGCGCACCATGCGCGCCGTCCTGCCCGGCATGGTCCAGCGGCGTTATGGCCGCGTCATCAACCTCGGCTCGAAGGCCGGGCGCTATGGCAGCCTGTTCACCGGCTGCAACTATGTCGCCGCCAAGGGCGCGATGCAGTCGATGACCCTGCAACTTGCGCAGGAATTCGGCCCCCACGGGATCACCTGCAACGCGGTCTGCCCCGGCGCGATCCACACGCCGCGCGTCATCAGCCTGCTGAACCAGCGCATGAGCGCCGAGGAACAACAGGCCGTGCTCGACTCGATCCCGGTGCGGCGCGCCGGCCGGGTCGAGGACGTGGCTGCCGCCGTCCTGTTCTTCGCGGCGGACGAGGCGGGCTTCGTCACCGGCCAGCTGCTCGACGTCAACGGCGGACAGGGAATGGCATCGTGACCGCCCTGCCCTTCAAGCCCGCCGCGCCGCTCGGCCCGGTCCTCGTCACCGGCGGGTCCGGCTTCCTGGGCCGCGCGCTGGTCCGCGCCCTCGTGGAACTAGGCGAAAGCGTCGTCGTCTTCGACCTGCGCGCGCCCGCCCCCGAGGCGCGCATCGCCGGGGCCGCCTATGTCGAGGGCGATATCCGCCAGCAGCAGGACCTGCACCGCGTCGCAGCCGACCACGGCGTCGCCTCTATCGTCCATCTCGCCGCGCTGGTGATCCCGGCCTGCCGCGCCAACCCGGTTCTGGGCGCCGAGGTCAACGTGATCGGCCACCTCAACGCGCTCGACGTCGCCCGCGCGCTGGGGATCTCGCGCTTTGTCTACACCAGCTCGCTGGCCGCCCGCCCGCGCGGGCCGCTGAACAGCCCCGCCAACCTCTACGGCGTCTACAAGGCCGCCTGCGAGGACATCTCCAAGGTTCATTTTCTCGACCACGGCCTGGCGTCCATCGGGTTGCGCCCGAACGTGGTCTATGGCCCCGAGCGTGTCGAGGGCGAGACCGCCGCCATCAGCCTGGCGATGCGCGCCGCCGCGCGGGGCGAGGCCTACGAGATCCCCTTCACCGGCGCGATGTGCTTCCAGCACGTCGACGAGGTGGTCGAGATCTTCCTGCGCTGCCTTGCCGCGACGCCGGACCGGCCGGTGGTCAGCGACCTGACCACCGCGATCGACAGCATCGACGACGTGCTGGCCGCCATCCGCGCCGTGCGCCCCGAGGCTCAGGTCAGCGCCGCCCCGATCCATCGCGCCGCGCCCGAGGGCATCGACAATGCGCCGCTTCGGGCCTTGCTGGGCAGCTGGCAAGCCGTTCCGCTCGCCGAGGGCGCCCGGCGCACCATCGAAGCATTCGGCGCCTGAGCCCCCGCCTGGTGCCGGTCAGCGTTTGAGCTCGACCAGCACCAGGCTGATCTGCGGGAACCAGATCAGCACCAGAAGCCCCACGATGATCGTAAGGATGAACGGCATCACCCGCCGCGCCACGTCCTCGATCCGCATCTTGGCGATGCTGCTCGCCACGAAGAGGTTGACCCCCAGCGGCGGCGTCAAGAAACCGATCTCGCTCGTCACCACCAGGATGATGCCGAAATGGATCGGGTCGATGCCCAATTGCTTGACCAGCGGCAGTAGGATCGGCGTCAGGATGATGATGGTCGACAGCGTCTCCATGAACATCCCGAGGATGATCAGGATCACGCTGATGAGCAGCAGCATCAGGATCGGATCGTCGGTCACTGTCAGCAGCACCGAAGCCACCTTCTGCGGGATCTGGTTCAGCGCCAGGAATTCGCCGAAAAAGACCGCCGTGCCCATGATGACGACCAGCCCGCCGCAGACCGTGCTGGCCTCGCCCAGCGCCTGCCAGAAGTCTGCAAAGCCCATGTTGCGCTTGACCACCACCGCCACCAGTGCGGCATAGACCACCGCGACCACCGAGGCCTCGACCGGCGTGAATATGCCGCCGTAGATCCCGCCCAGCACCACGAAGGGCGTGGCGAGCGAGAACTTGCCCTGCCAGAGCGAGCGCAGGAAGGCCTGCCGGTCGAAGGGCACGGGGTTACCCCGATAGCCGTTGCGCCGCGACAGGAACCAGGTCGTCCCGATCAGCAGCGCCCCCATCAAGATCCCCGGCACCAGCCCTGCCAGGAACAGATCGCCGATCGAGACGCTGGCAAGCACCCCGTAGACGATCATCGGATTCGAGGGCGGCAGCAGGATGCCCAGCGTCCCCCCCGATGAGGCGACGGCGGCGGCAAAGTCGCGCGGATAGCCGTCGCGCTGCATTGCCGGTATCAGCAGCGTGCCGATGGCCGCCACGGTCCCGGGGCCCGAGCCCGAGATCGCCGCGAAGAACATGCAGCTCAGGATCGTGACGATGGCCAGCCCGCCCCAGGCCTTGCCGACCAGGGCCCGCATGACGTTGACGATGTCATCCGTGATCCCGGCCCGCGCCATCACCGCCCCGGCCAGCACGAAACAGGGGATCGCCAGCAGCGGGAAATTGTCGACCCCGTCGAACAGGCTGTGCGCCAGCGACGCGAGCGGGATCGGCGACATCAGCAGCTCGACCAGCGCCGGCACGCCCAGCGCTGCAAAGATCGGCACGCCGATCAACAGGCAGACCACGAAGACCAGGGCGAAGAGCATCAGACCTCCTCCCCCTCGCCTGCGATCACCGGGATGCCATGCCGCCAGGCCGCCACCTGCCGCTGCACAATCCGCAGGATCATCAGCGCATGGGCCACCGGGATGATGGTATAGACAAAGGCAAGCGGCAGGAACAGCGAGGTCGAATAGGACGGGTATTTCAGCATCCGCTGCAACAGCAGGACGCCCGCCACCACGACGCAGGCGTTGAAGGCCACCCAGACCGCATCCGCCAGCAGCAGCGATACCCGCTGCCCGCCCGGCACCCAGCGCGTCGCCACAGTCACGCGGATATGCGTGCCCCGCTGCGCCGCCAGGCTCGCCGAGATATAGACGAACCAGACGAAGGCAAAGCGCGAGACTTCCTCGCTCCAGGCCAACCCGATGCCCAGCCCGTAGCGGAAGACCACCTGCGCGGCGAGCACGAGGACAAGCACGATCAGGCTCAGGTTCGCCACAACCAGCTCCAGCCGGTTGAAGCCGAACGACAGTCGGTCAAGCATTCAAGAAATTCTCCGCCCGCAAAATATGCTGCGACAACGTTCGGCACCGCCCCGCCCGGCGTCAAGCCGGACGGGGCGCGCGCCGCTCAGTTCAGCGTGCCGGTTTCCTTGTAGTGCTTGGTCTCCTCGACCCAGGCCTCGCCGCCGCCGACCAGTTCGAACAGCTTCGGCCAGGCGCCCTGTGCCTTTTCCTTCCAGACCTCCGGGTCCTTCAACTCGCAGAAGGTCACGCCGTGGTTCTCGCTCAGCTCCTTGCGAACGCGCTCGGCATTCGCCGCGACATGGGCCGCGTGCGACTGGTCGACCTCGTCGGCCGATTTCAGCAGCACCGCCTGGTCGGCCTCGCTCAGCCCGCTGAATATATCGTTGTTGACGATCACGACGCCCGCCATCGGCAGATAGCTGGCCTCGGTCACGTATTTGATGTGCTCGTGAAAACCCATGTCGAGCACGACGTCGGTGGGGCTGTCAAAGCTGTCCACCACGCCCGTCGCCACCGCGCCGAATGTCTCGCCCCAGGCGATGGGATAGGTCGACACGCCCCAGCTGTCCCACATCGCCGTCATCACCGGGTTCTTCGGCGCGCGGATCTTCAGCCCCTGCAGGTCGTCGATCGTGTCGATGCACTGGTTCTTCGCCAGGATCGACCGGAACGAGTTGGTAAAGCCGCCGACCACGCGCAGGCTGCCGCTTTCGGCCAGCACCCGCTCGTTCAGCGCGTCGCGATAGGCGCCGGCCCGCAGCAGGCCGCCGTCACCGGTCAGGTCATCGACCCCGTCGAACATGTAGGGCAGCACCAGCACGTTCAGCGCCGGCGCCAGCTGTGCCACGTTGTTCGAGGTGATACCGGCCAGGGCGACCACGCCCAGCTGGACCTTCTGCGCGATCGCCTGCTCGCTGCCCAGCACACCGCCGTCCAGCACCTCGATGGCAATCTCGCCGCCGGAGTTCTCGGCTACGCGGTCCGCGAACTGGTGGGCATAAACCCCGAACGTGTGTTCCGCCGGGCAGCAATGCGCGAATTGCAGGGTGACGCGCGGCTCGGCCGACACCATCTGCGCCAGCCCGGCCAGCATGACCAGCGCGGCTATCAGCGCCATGCCAAGGCTTCCAAGTCTCTCGATCTTCATTCCTGTTCCTCCCAAATGGTCGTCTGTCCCGCTCAGGGGACGTTCCCGGCGCCGCTCTCCCCGGCACCGAATTCCGGTTCGGGCAGGCCGTGCGTGCCCAGCCCGGTAATCTCGAACAACGCGCCCGCCAGAGGCTGCGTTGCATATTCCGCCTCGTCGAGCAGGAAGGTCGCCGAGGTGACGTAGAGACGGTCAAGTGCCGGCCCGCCCCAGGCGCACATGGTCGGGCAACGCACCGGCAGCCCGATCCTGCGCAGCAACTGGCCTTGAGCATCGAAACATCCAACCGCCCAGCCATCGAACAGGGCGCCCCAGTAGTTGCCGTCCCGGTCGACGGTCGTACCGTCGATCCGCCCATTGTAGACACTGGTATCGACGAAGGGACGCCTGTTGCGGATCGTCCCCTCGGCAAGATCGAAGTCATAGACGAAGGATCGGTCCGAACGGCTGTCGGAGAAATAGAACCGGCCGGGGGCGAATGCGATGCCGTTGGACACCACGAAACCCTCGTCCATCTTCACCCAGGTGAAGTCCGTCTCGAAGCGATAGAGCGCGGCGGTGGGCGCGTCGAACGCGGTGTTCATCGTGCCGCACCAGTAGCGCCCGGCCCGGTCGACCTTGCCGTCGTTCAGGCGCAGGCCCTCGGCCAGGGGGATCGGCGCGCTTCGGGCCGTGAATGCCCCGGTCCGCGTATCGACCAGCCCGATCCGATTGCCAATAGCCGCGACCAGCCCACCAACGCGGCTCAGCCCGATGCTGCCGATCGTTCCGGGAAGATCCCAACCGCCGAACTCGCCGTTTGCCTCGGCGCGGAACCAGATCCTCTGGCCCAGGCTGTCGATCCAGTAAAGGCGTCCACTGCGGGCATCCCACAGCGGGCTCTCACCCAGCGCGGCGGGGCCAGGCCAGATGCAGCGGACGGAAACGTCGGACGCAAATGAGCTTTGTGTTCCGATCACACGCCCCTCCTCCCCACGGCCGCAATCTATTGGTCGAGTCGAATGTACGGGCGCGCCAAAAGAACATAAATTGCTATTTTTGAGTAACGCATATACATCCATTGTATGAATATTTCCCTGCGCCAGCTCGAATATCTCCTCGCCGCCGCCCGTGCCGGTTCGGTCTCGGGCGCGGCGCGGAGCATGAACGTGTCCTCCTCCTCGATCTTCATGGCGATCGACAAGTTCGAAGAGGAATTCGCAATCCAGGTCTTCGTGCGTCAGCGCGCGAGTGGCCTCATGCTGACAACCGAGGGCAAGCGCGCCATCGAGCGCACGATCCGGCTGCTTGACGAGGTACGGGCGTTCCAGGGCGATCTGACCACCGAAGGCGACCGGCTTGAGGGCAATGTCGACGTCGCCTGCTTCAGTTCGCTCTCGCCGAACATTCTGCCGCAGGTCATCCGCACCATGCAGGACCAGCATCCCGGCGTCGTGGTGAACCTGGTCGAGGGCGACATGATCACGATCCAGGATCACCTCAGGTCAGGGCTGGTTGACCTGCTGCTGTCCTACGACAACGGGATGCCCGCCGACTTCGAACTGGAATTCCTGGCCGAGGCCCCGCCGCACGCGGTGATTGCCGCAAACGACCCGCTTGCGCAGAACGAAAGCATTTCGCTGGAGGAATTGATCGACCGGCCGCTGCTGCTGCTGAACCTGCCGCAGTCCAGCCGCTATGCCATTGGCCTGTTCGAGCGCGCCGGGTTGCGCCCGCGCAATATCCGCAGGGTCGCCTCCTTCGAGATGGTGCGCAGCGCGGCGGCCGCGAACCTCGGCGTGGCGGTGCTCAACATCAAGCCCGCCACCGACACGACCTATTCCGGCCTCGAAGTGGTCTGCCGCCCGATCCTGCCGCAGCACTACGTGCCCCGGATCGTGCTGGCGACGCGCAAGGGCGGCCGGCTGGGTCGCAATGCCGAAACCTTCGCGCGCTGCTGCTCCGACTTCTTCCGGACCGATGCGGCGAAAAGCCTGTTCGTCCATGCGCCGAAACGGGACGACGGGGCCTGATCCGCATTCACCCCGCCGACCAGCCCTTCCGCATGGCCGCAAGCCCCGCCCGCGCTGCCTGCGCCATCAGCGCCTGGTCGCTGCCGTGGACGAAAAGCGTCACGCCCCGCGCCCGCCAGTGCGCGGCCGAGGCCGGGTCGCCGATGAACAGGCCCGCGGCCTTGCCCTGCGCGGCGGCGGCCCTCGCGGTCGTCTCGGACATCTGCGCGACCGAAGGATTCTGCGGATCGCTCAGCCCGGCGGCAACCGCAAGGTCGACCGGGCCGACCAGCAGCCCGTCCACCCCGTCGACCGCCGCAATGGCTTCCGCACGGGCCACGGCCTCGGGGTCTTCGATCTGGCAGATCAGCACCGTCTCCAGCGGGTGCTGCGCCAGATGCCCTGCGACGCCCCGCGCGCCATAGTCGGCACCGGGCACCGAGGGCGAGAACCCCAGCCCCCCGGCGCCATGGCGCACCGCGCGGACCAGCCGCGCGGCAGTGTCGGTGTCACCCACCTGCGGCACCATCACCCCCGCCGCCCCCGCATCCAGCGCGGTGGCGATCCAGGGGCCGCCGGCCTCGGGCACGCGCACCACCAGCGGCAGCCGCGCCGCCCGCGAAGCCACGGCCATCGCCGCGATATCGGCACGGCCAAAGGCCACGTGCTCGGCGTCAAGCACCGCGAAGTCATAGCCGGCATGGCCCAGGATCTCCACCACCGCCGGATCCCGCGATTTCACGAAGGTCCCGGCCAGCGGCTCGCGCGCCCGCAGCCGCCGGGCGAAATCGGCGCGAAAGCTCATCCCGCCGCCCCGTAACCGCCGCCGCCCGGCGTTATCATGAAGACCTCGTCATCGGGCTGCATCTCGCGCTTGCGGGTATCCTCGACCGCCTCGCCGTTGATCTGGAACACGCCGGGCTTGCCGTCGCCGCCGCCGAGCAGCCCCTCCGGCCCCGCCACCAGCCGCGAAGGGATGGTGTTCAGCAACCAGGTCCGCCCCGTCCGCATCTTGTAGCCGATCCGCTGGCCATCGCCGCCCGGCTGCTTGCCTGCCCCGCCGGTGCCATGCGCCAGCTCCTTGCAGGTGAAGGCGATGGGATAGGAGGCCTCGAGCACCTCGACCGGCACCGCCGAAACCCCGGTGGGATAGCAGACCGCCGAGATGCCGGGCTTGGTCGCCCGCGCACCCATGCCGCCCGAATAGTTGAACATCGACGAGGTGAAGGGCCGCCCGTCGCGGTCCTTGCCCTGTATCTGGATGGTCCAGACCGCGCCCGAGCCTTCGGCCACCACGCTCTCGGGCACCACCTGCGCCAGCGCCTTGAGGATCGGGAAGGGCACATACATGCCCACCACATGCCGCGCGTTCACCGGCGAGGGATACTTGGCGTTGACCACGCAGTCCTCGGGCAGCTTCAGCCGAATCGGCGCCAGGCTGCCGGCGTTGTTGGGCAGCTCCGGGTTCAGCGAGGAGCGCACCGCGAAGGTCGCATAGGCATGAGTATAGGCCGGCACCACGTTGATCCCCATGGACGAGGGGCCCGAGGATCCCTCGAAATCGATCAGAATCTCGCCCTTGTCGCTGTCGACCGTCACTGCCGTCTGCAGCGTGATGACCTGCCCGCCCGGCACGTCGAAGGTCGAACTGCCATGATAGGTGCCGCCCGGCAGCTTGCGGATCGCGTCCCGCGTCGCCTTTTCCGATCGGGTGATGATCTCTTCCGACAGCTCCGAGATATCGTCGAGGCCGTAGCGGTCGCAGAGCGCGTTCAGCCGCTCCGAGGCGATCATGCCGGACGAGACCTGCGCCCCGAGGTCACCCATCAGCGCATCGGGCGTGCGCACGTTGCGGCGGATGATCTGGAACAGCGTCTCGTTCGGGCGGCCTTCCTCGTAAAGCTTCATGGTCGGGATCCAGAGGCCCTCTTCGTGGATGTCCCGCGCGCCCGAGCCGATGCCATAGCCGCCGATGTCGGAATGGTGGATGGTCGATCCGGCATAGCCGATGATCCGCTCTCCCCGGAAGATGGGCGAAAGCACTGTGATGTCGAAGAAATGGCCTGCCGACATCCAGGGATCGTTGGTGATCAGCACGTCGCCGGGCTTCAGGTTCTCGGCGTCGCAATTGTCGAGCAGGTTGCGCGCGGCGGCGGCAAGCGAGTTGATGTGACCGGGCGTGCCGGTCACCGCCTGAGCCACCATGCGGGCCTTTTCATCGAAAAGCCCGTTCGCCAGGTCGCCCGCCTCGCGGACGATGGGGCTGAAGGCGATGCGCTGGAGCGCGCGGGCCTGTTCGCTGACGATCCCGATCAGGTTGCTCCAGAGGATTTGCAGTTCGACGCCGTCCATCACTTCTCTCCCGTCTTTTCGGCCACAAGGCTGCCGCTCTCGTGCTTTGTCACAACCCAGCCCTCCAGGACGAAGATCGTCGTTTCGCGTTCCTCGATGATCACCGGTCCCATGATGCGGTCGCGGTCGGTGATCGCATTGCGCTGCCAGACCGCGACATCCTGCGCGACGCCCCGGATGTAGACCGGGCGCGTTTCCTCGCCCCGGCCGCCCTGCCCGCCCTCGCTGCGCGAGGCGGACCGATCCGGCTGCCGCCCCGAGGCGGTGACCAGCCAGTTGACCACCTCGATCGCCATTCCGTCGAGCTTGAGGCCGTACTGTCGGTGGTATTCCGCTTCGAACAGGCTGGTGATCTCTTCGATGCAGCGGGTCTTGCGCGGGTCCTCGGGCAGGTCGATGCGCACTTCGGACTGCTGGCCGAGATAGCGCATCTCGACCGCATGGGCGAAGGTATAGTCCTCCTCGCGAATACCGGCCTCGCCCAGCGCGGTCGAGCCTTCCTCGATCATGCTGTCGAGCATCCGGCCCACCGCGTCCCAGTCGAGGCCCTCCAGCGTCGAGACATGGCTGCGCACCAGGTCCATCTGCGCCGGGGTCACCAAGGTTCCAAAGGCCGAGAGCACCGAGGCCAACGGCGGATAGATCACCTTGGGGCTCTCGGTCAGTTCGCCGACCATGCAGGCATGCACCGGCCCGGCGCCGCCGAAGGCCAGCAGCGGCAACCCGCGATAGTCGATGCCGCGCTCGGTGGCATGGGTCCGGGTCGCCCCGGCCATCTGTTCGCAGACCACCTCGAAGACCCCCCAGGCCGCCTGTTCGCGCGGCAGGCCGAGTTCCTTGCCCAGCCTGTCATAGGCCGCCTGCGCCCCGGCCAGGTCGAGCTTCATGTCGCCGCCCAGGAAGCGATCCGCCGCCAGAACGCCCAGCACAAGGTCGGCGTCGGTGACGCAGGGGTCGGTGCCACCGCGCCCATAGCTGACCGGGCCGGGCATCGAGCCCGCGCTCTCGGGGCCGATCTTGAGCAGGCCCAGACTGTCGACAGAGGCAATCGAGCCGCCCCCTGCGCCGATCTCGATCATGTCGATCGAGGGCACGGTGATCGGCATGCCCGACCCCGGCTTGAAGCGATAGCGGCGGTCGACCTCGAAGGTGCCGGTGACCAGCGGTTCATGGTTCTGCACCATGCAGGCCTTGGCGGTGGTGCCGCCCATGTCGAAGGAAATCAGGTCCGGAATGCCGAAGATGCGCGAGAAGTAGCAGGCCACCAGCGCCCCCGCCGCGGGCCCGCTCTCGATCATGCGCACCGGCATGGTGCTGGCGCGCTCGGCCCCGATCACCCCGCCGTTGGACAGCATGATCAGCGGCTGTTGCTTGAAGCCGCGCGCCTTCAGTTCCTCGATCAGCGCGGTCAGGTAGGGCCGCGTGATCGGCACGGTATAGGCGTTGATCGCCACGGTGGAGGCGCGAAGGTATTCGCGCATCTGCGGCGCGATCACCGACGAGAGCGAGACATAGATCTCGGGCGCCTCCTCGGCGAAGATGCGGCGCACCTCCTCCTCGTTGGCGCCGTTGCGATAGGCGTTCAGGAAGCAGACCGCCACCGAAACCACGCCCTTGGCGCGGCACTGGGCGATGACCTCGAGCACCTCGTCCCGGTCGACGCCCTTGCCCACGGTGCCGTCGGCGAAGGTGCGCTCGGCAAGGGTGAAGGTACGTTCCGCCGGGATCAGCGGCTCGGCGAACTCGATCTGCGGGTCATACATGTCGTAACGGTGCTCGTCCCGGATGTAGAGCACGTCGCGGAACCCCTCGG
Source organism: Seohaeicola zhoushanensis (assembly GCF_014656415.1). GTDB lineage: Bacteria > Pseudomonadota > Alphaproteobacteria > Rhodobacterales > Rhodobacteraceae > Seohaeicola_A > Seohaeicola_A zhoushanensis. The sequence goes on from NZ_BNCJ01000003.1 coordinate 221,602, forward strand.
TCAGCAGCAGCGCCACCGGCGGGCCTTTGCGCTCGATCAGGGCGTTGGTCACCACCGTGGTGGCATGGACGACAACGTCATCGACATCCTGCGGCGCGATGCCGGCGCGGCCGGTGACAAGGTCGACGCCGCGGAAGAACCCTTCGAGCAGGTTGTTGTGCGTCGTCAGCGTCTTGTCGACATAGCTGCGCCCATCCGAGGCGAGCAGGACGGCATCCGTGAAGGTGCCTCCGATGTCGATGGCTAGGGAATATCGGGTCATACGGGGTACTCCATGCAGCCGAGGTCGGCGGTGATCTCGCGTGCCGCCCTCGTGACGGCGGCCACGAAGGCCTCCGCCGGTTCCGGTTTGATGTCCTGGACCGAGCCGACGATGGTGATCGTGGCGGCAAAACGGCCCTCTATGTCGAAGATCGGCGCGGAAATCGCGTTCACGCCGGGCAAGGCTTCCTCCGGCGCCACCGCCCAGCCGGTCTCGCGCGCCTTGGCGACCTCCTGCGCAAGGCGCTCGGGCAACTCGCCCACGTCGACCTGGGCCAGCAGCTCGGGCCGGCCGAAGGCCAACGCCAGCTTGCCCTGGGCCGAGGTGCGGAACGGCAGCAGCGCGCCGGGCCGGGTCACGATCTGCACCGGCGTCTCGATGCGCACGATATCCATCACGCGCATGCCCTCGGGTTCCGGCAGCGACAGCGTCACCGTCTGCCCGATGGCATCGCGCAGCGCCGCCATGATCGGCCGTGCCACGCTGGTCAGTTGCGTCGCATCCGCGATGGCCTGCCCAAGGTGGAACAGTTTCAGCGTCAGACGGTAGCGTTCGGTCACCGGGTCCTGCCGGACATAGCCCAGCGACACCAGCGTCTGGAGATAGCGGTAGATCCGCGCCCGCGGCATCTCCAGCGCATTGGCAAGGTCCGTCACCCGCGACGGCTCGGCATGGGTCGCCATTTCCTCGAGGATCCGGAAGGCCGCCACGGTCGACTGGTTGGTGGTGTTGGAATTGCTCGTGTCGTTCATGTCAGCCTCCGAGAATTGCGGGAAGGGTCAGGGTCAGCGCCGGCACGAAGGCCACCAGCAGCAGCACCACAAGGCAGATCCCGATCATCGGCAGGATGGCGAGGGCGACGCGCTCGAGCGGTTCCTTGCTGATCGCCGCGACGATGAACAGGCAGAGACCGACAGGCGGCGTGATCATCCCGATCATCAGGTTCAGCACCACCATCACCCCGAAATGGACCGAGTTCATTTCCAGCAGCGGATAGACCTCGTTCAGGATCGGCATGGCCAGAACCAGCGCCGCCAGCGGTTCGAGGAACAGCCCCAGCACCAGCAGCACGAGGTTCAGCAGGATGATCAGCACCCAGGGCTGTTCGCTGATCCCGCGCAGGCCAGCGGCGATCGAGCGCGGAATGTTCTCGATCCCCAAGATGAAGGCCGTCATCGAGGCCATGGCGACAATCAGCATCACCCCGGCGGTCATGGTGGCGGTGTCGTAGAAGGCCCGCGCGATCTTGCGCCGGTCCAGCGTGCGGTAAAGCAGCCAACCGATCACCAGCGCATAGAGCGCGGCGACGGCGGCGGCCTCGGTCGGCGTGAAGACCCCGGTGCGGATGCCGCCGACGATGATGACCGGCAGGAACAGCGCGGGCAGCGCCTTGAGCGCCACCTCGCCCCGCTCCTCGCGCGGCACCATCGGCGGCAGCGGGTGGTCCTCGACGCGGGCGCGCCACAGCGCATAGACGATCAGCAGCCCGCACAGCGCGAAGGCGGGCACGATACCGGCCAGGAACAGGTCGGCAATCGAGGTGCTGGTCAGCACACCATACAGGATCAGCGACAGAGAAGGCGGCACCAGCGGCCCGAGGATCGAGCCGGCGGCGGTCAGCGCGGCGGCATAGGCCGCGCTGTAGCCATCGCGCCGCATCGCCGGGATCATCACCGACCCGATGGCCGAGGCCTCGGCGGTGGCCGCGCCTGAGACGCCCGAGAACATCATCGAGGCCACCACGTTGACCACGGCCAGCCCGCCGCGCACCCGCCCCACCACCATCTGCGCCAGGCGCACGATCTGGCGCGTCAGGTCGGCCGAGTTCATCAGGTTCCCGGCAAGGATGAAGAAGGGGATCGTCAGCAGCACGAAGTTGTCGATCCCGGCCAGCATCTTCTGCGGAAAGCCGATCATCAGGTGCCACTGGTCGTTGACGAAGAGATAGGCGACCGAGGCCAGGCCCAGCGAGAAGGCGACCGGTATGCCGAGGATCAGGCAGAGCACGAAGGCGACGAGATAGAGCGTCATTCCACCATCTCCGTGATAACTCGGGCAAAGACCTCGCCCAGCGAGCGGCCGCTGCCGATGGCCACCAGGCAGTTGACGATGTCCCCGGCCAGGCGCAGCGACAGCAGCACCATGCCCACGGGCAGCGCGACATAGACCCAGAACCGCCCCGGCGTCGGCGGCGCCTCGGCCCCGAACAGGCTTTCGAGAATGAACCCCGCCGCCGGAATCGGCGCATTTCCCGCGCGCTCGGCATAGATCCAGCCATACCAGGCGAGCAGCAGGCAGAGCATCAGCGACAGCCCTGCCCCGAAGATCGCCAGCAACAGGCCCGGCACCCGCGGCAGCGCCTCGGCGAGGAAGCCCAGCGCCGCGATCTCGCCCCGCTCGAAGGCCATGACCAGCGCCAGGAAGGCCAGCCAGATCAGCATGTAGCGGCAGACTTCCTCGGCCCAGAGCAGCGAGGCGTTGAAACCGTAGCGCAGCACGATCTGCGTCGTCATCAGGACCAGCAGCGCGCCGACCAGCGTGGTCAGAAACCAGCGCAGCACCAGCCGGAAGGGCCTTTGTAGAGACATGGCGGTCGTCATGTCGGGTTCCTTGCTTCCGCGCCCGGCGCGGAGTTTGGGCCGCAACTCACCCGTGGCCCGGCGCTGATACGCCGGCGCCTGGGCGCTGCGGTTGCAGAAGGGGGAGCGGCACGCCCGAAGGATGCCGCCACGGCGTCAGGAGAAGTCGTTTTCCTGGTAGGCCGTCAGATGCAGGTAGTCGGCGCGCGGCGGGCCGAAGACGTCGAGGTTCACCGCCGTCTCGTCGCCCACCACTTCGCCGCAGTGGACGACGTCCGGAGGAATGCGCACGACCTCGCCTGGCCCGACCTCGACGACATCGTCGCCGATCTCGAAGCGGACACGCCCCTGCAGGATATAGGCGAGCTGCTCGAAGGGATGGGAATGGGGCTTCTTCTCCATTCCCGGTTCCAGCCAGTTCATCACCATCAGCGCCCCGTCGCCCCGGAAGGCGGTGCGCGACACGCCCGGCCGCACATCCTCTCGTGGCAGTTCGGTCCAGCGGTAGACGTTGGTCGAGCCCATGCTCAGCCCCCCGTTCCGAAGGCGGCTACGAACTCGGCGATCAGCGGGTCCTTGGCGGTCCACTCGGTGACCACGCCAGCGGTCTTTTCCTTCATCGCGTCCAGATCCTGCAGGGTGGAGATGGTCACGCCCTTCTCCTTCAGGAAAGCCGCGGTATCGGCTTCCTGCTTGGCCGCCAGCGCATAGGCCTCGGCGGTCGTTTCCTGCCCGGCGGCGGCAACGGCGGCGCGGTCTTCTTCCGACAGCTTGTCCCAGGCCGCGCCCGACATCATGATGACCCCCGGCCAGAAGTAATGCCCGGTCATCGTCACCTGCTTGGCCGCGTCGAAAAGGCTTTCCGACTGGATCGACGAGAGGTTGATCTCGACCGCGTCGATGGTCTTGGTCTCGAGCGCCGAATAGACCTCGCCATAGGCCATGCCAACCGGGTTGACCCCGATGGCCGTCCAGATCGCCTTGTGCAGCGGGATCGGCACGATCCGCGTCTTCAGACCGGCGAAATCGGCGGTCTTCTCGACCGCGCTGCCCGCCGCCAGGAAGTGGCGCTGACCGGCCTCGACAAAGCCCAGACCCTTGATCGACTTGTCATCCAGCGTCGCCAGCAGGCGGTTGCCCAGATCCGAGGTCAGCACGCCCGAGAGCTGCTCATAGCTGCTCACCACGAAGGGCAGCTGCAGCGCATCGAAGCCCGCCGCACCCAGCACCAGCGGCAACGTCGGCGACGAGACCAGCGCGCCGTCGATCAGGCCGATCTGCAGCCCTTCAAGCAGTTCCTTGTCGTCGCCCAGCTGACGGTCGCCATAAACCTCGATCGCAACGCGCCCGCCGGTCTTCTCGGCAACCTTGCCCGCGAAGATCTCCAGCCCCTGCTGGAAGATGTGCTTGGAAGAGGCCGCGTGGCCCATCTTGATCGTCACGTCCTGGGCCATGCCGGCAACCGGCAGAACGCAGGCCAGGGCCGCGCTCAGCAGAATTCTTTTCATCAGGTCATCCTCCCCGGATTTTTCTTGTTTCACTCTCGATAACAAGTGATACAATATTGAAACAAGGTATTGCGACGAGTCAACAGGACTCTGCCCGGGCGCGTGAAAACGCCGGGCCGCAAGGCCGTGGAATTCTTCCCGGATGGCACGCGGACAGGGCCTTCCCCGCAGGAAAAGCTGCATGAACGCGGGTATTTCAGGATTTTCGGGCGTCAGAACCGGACAGAGCCACGGGGCCAGAACGGCCACAGCGGCACTGGAACTGCGAGAATCAGGAGGCCGAAAACCGCCCTTCAGCCGTCCTGATCGGCGCGCAACCGCGGCCGCGCGGCGAGCACCTGGTCGACACTGGGCGTCGGCAGGTCGAAATAATCGAGCGTCCCGGCATAGCCGTTCCCGCCCATCCGCCCGATTGCGTCGAGCTTGGCATGGTCGGAATAATACGTCCCGAGGTCGATGACATCCTCGCGAACGTGCGCCATGACGATCCGCCCCAGGATGATCTCGCGCGCCGAGCTGACCGCGATACCGAGGTAGCGGCGGCACTCGAAAGCCACCGGGGCCTCGGCGATCCTCGGGCAGATCACCCGCTCGCCCGGCGCCGCGGTCAGGCCCGCCATCTCCAGCTCGTCGACCCCGCGCGGAAAGGCTGCGGCGGTGGCGGCCATCGCCTCGACATTGGCCCGGTCAACGATGTTCACGGTGAAGCACTCGGTCATCCGGATGTTGTAGGCAGTGTCCTTGAAGCTGCGGTCCGGCTTGTTCTCGACCCCCAGCGCCAGGATCGGCGGATCGGCCGAGAGGCAATTGAAGAAGGAATAGGGTGCGGCGTTCACCACGCCTTCGGGCGACACTGTCGTCACCCAGGCGATCGGGCGCGGCACGATGGTGCCGATCATCACCTTGTAAGCCTCACGCGGCGTGATCGCCTCGAAATCCAGCGCGTGATGGCTCATTGGACAAGTTCCCTTCCGTAGTGCGACAGGATGGCGCGAATGCTGTCGGGCTGCGCGGCCAGTTCCGCCCTGCCCTGCACCGCGCCCAGGTGATGCGTCATGATCCCGATGGCCCGCTCTGCCTCGCCGGCCTCGATGGCGTCGATGATCTGCGAGTGCTCGTCCACCGCGCAGTCCGAGGAATGGCTGCGCGCGTAAAGCGACATGATGAGCGAGCAACGCAGCACCACCTCGGCCACGTAGCGGGCAAGCACCTCGTTCCCGGTCAACTCGGCCAGCAGGATGTGGAACTCGCCGGCGAGCCGGATCGAAACCGGCCCGTCGCGGCCCAGGACGCCCTGCTCTTTTTGCACATGAGCGCGCAGCTGATCGTATCCACTTTGCGGGATCCGGTCGCAGAGAATCCGGATCACCTCCATCTCGAGAATGCGGCGAACCTCGAAAATCTGCTGTGCTTCTTCCTTGGAAGGCTCGGCCACAAAGGCCCCCCGGTTGCGTCGGGTGACCACCAAACCCTCGTTCTCGAGCCGCACCAGGGCCTGCCGCACGATGGTCCGACTCACTCCGAACTGCTCGCCCACGGTGTCCTCCGGCAGCCGCATTCCCGGCTTAAGAGCCTGTTCTATAATGGCTTTTCGAAGAAGATCGTAGACCGCGGAGGTCAGCGTGCTCTTGCTGTCGCTCATATCTATTCGCCTGATTTCATTGCACCCCTCATATCGCACGCAGTTTTTTCCGTCAATCGTATACAATTTTGTTGCAACTATGTATCCGACTCTGCATCCCTATCGCATCGCATACGATCCACGTGATTCTGAGATACGATCAAACTGGACAGGGAAGAACGACATGAACCTACGCAAGATACTCTTCGCCTCCGCGGCCCTGGCTGCCCTGGCCGGCGCCGCCCATGCGGAGAACCTGCTCAAATGGGGCGCCAACCGCGATATCGGATCGCTCGACCCCTATTCCTACGGCGACAGCTTCACGATCAACGTGCTGAACCACGTCTACGAAGGCCTGGTGCGCTATAACCGCGACCTCAAGATCGAGCCGGCGCTGGCCACCAGCTGGGAAATCCTCGATGACAAGATCACCTGGCGCTTCAAGCTGCGCGAGGGCGTCAAGTTCCACAACGGCAACCCCTTCACCGCCGATGACGTCGTCGCCTCGCTGACCCGGGTGAGCGATCCCGCCTCGCCGCTGAAAGGCAACCTGCCGGCCTATGTCTCCTCGAAGGTGGTCGACGATCATACCGTCGACATCACGCTGAACGGCACCTATCCACTGCTGCTGAACGACCTCACCAACATCCATATCTTCGACAAGGAATGGATGACCGAACACGACGCGCTGAAGCCGACCGACATCGGCGCCAACGTCGAAGGCTATGCGACCTACAACGCCAACGGCACCGGCCCGTTCAGCGTGGTCAGCCGCCAGCCCGACGCCAAGACTGTCTTCGCCAGGAACCCCGACTGGTGGGACACGCCGCAGCACAACCTCGACGGGTTCGAGCTGCTGCCGGTGAACTCGGCCGCCACCCGCGTCGCGGCGCTGCTCTCGGGCGAGATCAGCTTTACCAACGACGCCCCAGTGCAGGACCTGCCGCGCCTCGAGGCCGCGCCAAACGTCAACGTGCTCGAAGGCGTCGACCTGCGCACCGTGATGGTCGGCTTCCCCTTCCGCGACAAACTCTCGACCGGTGCTGACAACCCCTTCGGCAACGTCAAGGTGCGCGAGGCGCTCTACAAGGCGATCGACCTCGAACTGATCCACAAGAAGGTGATGCGCGGCAAGAGCCGCATTGCCGGCGCGACCGTGGCCCCGGCCATCCCTGGCTATGTGCCGGAACTGGACGAGCTGCCCAAGTATGACCCCGAAGCCGCCAAGGCGATGCTGGCCGAGGCCGGCGTGCCCGAAGGGCTGGAGTTCGAGCTGAACTGTCTCTCCGACGGACTAGTCAACGAGGAACAGTTCTGCCAGGCCATCGCCTCGATGTGGGCGCGGATCGGCCTCAAGCCCAAGCTCGACGTGGCGCCGCGCGCGGTGCAGACTCCGAAGCGGACCGGCGGCACCACCGATATCTACATCCTCGGCTGGGCGACCCTGCCGATGCTCGACGCCTATTCGCCGCTGCTGCAGATCTTCCACACCAAGGAAGGAAACTCGGGCGTGTTCAACTGGGGCGGCTGGTCCTTCCCCGAGCTGGACAAGCTGGTGCAGGCCGCGGGCAGCGAACTCGACACCGCCAAGCGCCTGGCGCTTGAGACCGAGGCACTGGGCATCGTCAAGAAAGAGCACATCATGGTCCCGCTGCACCAGCAGCCGATGGCCTGGGCGGTGACGGATGCGGTGTCCGAGATGCCGCTCTTCCCCGACAACAAGCCGCGCCTGTGGTTTGCCAGGATGAAGTAAGCAAGACGGCCGGGCCCTCGCGGCCCGGCCTCAGCCAACCCGCCGGAGAGTCCCATGCTCGCCTTTCTCATCAAGCGCACCGCCAACGCCATCTTCGTGATGCTGGCGGTCGCATTCCTTGCCTTCGTCATCTTCCGCTTTTTCGGCGACCCGGTCGAGATGATGGTCAACGAACAGGCGACCCAGGCCGACCGCGCGGAACTGCGGGAAAGGCTGGGGCTGAACGACGGGTTCCTGACCCAATACGCCCGCTTCGTGACCAATGCCGCCCAGGGCGATTTCGGGATTTCCTACCGCAACCAGCAGGACGTGATGGTGCTGCTCAAGGAACGCTTCCCGGCGACCTTCGAATTGGTGCTGGTGGCGACGGTGATCTCGCTGGTGGTGGGCATTCCGCTGGGCGTGGTGACAGCGGTGCATCGCAATTCGCGGCTGGCGAATATGCTGCAGATAAGCTCGATCATCGGGATTTCGCTGCCGAGTTTCGTGGTCGGGATCATGCTGATCCTGCTGTTCTCGGTCTCGCTCGGCTGGCTGCCGGCCTTCGGGCGGGGTGACACCGTGAACATCGGCTGGTGGTCCACCGGCCTGCTGACCCCCTCGGGGCGCATGGCGCTGATCCTGCCGGGCATTGCGCTCTCGATTTTCCAGATCACCATGGTCATGCGGCTGGTCCGCGCCGAAATGCTGGAGACCCTGCGCACCGATTACGTCAAGTTCGCCCGAGCGCGCGGCATTCCCGCCGCCCGCGTCCACTGGCGCCACGCGCTGCGCAACTGCCTGATGCCGGTCATCACCCTGACGGGGATGCAGATCGGCAACCTGATCGCCTTCGCGCTGGTGACCGAGACGGTGTTCCAGTGGCCCGGCATGGGGATGCTGTTCATCCAGGCGGTGACCTTCGTCGATATCCCGGTGATGGCCGCCTACCTGATGCTGGTCTCGCTGATCTTCGTGGTGCTGAACACGATCGTCGACTTCACCTATGCCTGGGTCGATCCGCGCCTGCGCGACGACACCGCCCGTGCCGGTGGTGCAAATGGCTGAGGCCGAGGAGCAACCGATGGAAAAGACCCTCTCCGCCCCCGCAATGGCCGAACCCGCCCGCCCCTCGCGGCTGGCCCGGATCCGCCAGAGCGACCTGTGGTATTCCTTCCGCAGCCATCGCTCGGCCGTGATCGCCGCCGCGCTGCTGGCGCTGATCGTGGTGACCGCCTTCCTTGCGCCGCTCATCACGCCGCAGAACCCCTACGACCTCGCCTCGCTGGAGCTCTGGAACGCCGAGATCCCGCCGATCTGGAACGCCGAGGGGCAATGGCCCTTCATCCTCGGCACTGACACGCAGGGGCGCGACATCCTCTCGGCCATCCTCTATGGCTCGCGCATCTCGCTCATCATCGGCTTTGCCTCGGTGGTGCTGGCGCTGATCGTCGGGCTGGCGCTGGGGTTGATCGCCGGCTTCTTCGGCGGATGGGCGGACAATGTCATCATGCGCTTCGGCGATGTGCTGCTGTCGATGCCCTTCATCCTGATCGCAATCCTGATCTCGGCCATCGCGACCGCCTCCCTGCCGACCGGCCTCAAGGACATCCTGGCCGCGCCGATCCTGATCGTCGCCATCGCGGTGCCCTCCTGGGTGCAATACGCCCGCACGGTGCGCGCCTCGGCGATGGTGGAGAGCCGCAAGGAATACGTGCAGGCGGCGAGGCTGATCCGGGTGAAGGCCTGGCGCATCATGCTGCACCACATCCTGCCCAACTGCATGACGCCGATCATGGTGGCCGCGACGCTGAACTTCGGCCTGGCCATCCTGTCCGAGGCAACGCTCTCCTTCCTCGGCGTCGGTATGCCCCCCGATCAGCCCTCGCTCGGCACGCTGATCCGGATCGGCAACCAATATCTCTTCTCGGGCCTGTGGTGGATCGTGGTCTTCCCGTCGATCCAGCTCTGCCTGATCGTGCTGTCTGTCAACATGATCGGCGACTGGCTGCGTGACGCGCTCAACCCCAAACTTCGGTGACCAATATGAAGACCAAGACTCTCAAGAACGTCCGCCCGATGGGCGCCGCCGCAACCGACCTGCATATCGTCGACGGGCGGTTCACGGCCAGCGCCGGAGCGGATGCCGAGGTCATCGATTGTGGCGGCCGCATCCTGATCCCCGGTCTGGTCGAGGCGCATACTCACCTCGACAAGTCGCTCCTGGGCCTGCCTTGGTATCGCAACGAGGTCGGTCCGCGCCTGATCGACAAGATCAACAACGAGCGCGAGGTGAAGGTCTCGCTGGGCCTCGACCCGCAGGTGCAGTCCGAACGGCACGCGATCCTCGCCATGTCGCATGGCTGCACCCATATCCGGTCGCACGTCGACGTCGACACGCACCACGGGCTGGCCGGTATCGAGGGCGTCATGGCCACCCGCGAGAAGCTGAAAGGCATGATCGACATCGAGATCGTCGCCTTCCCGCAATCCGGCATGATGACCCGTCCCGGCACCGCCGAACTGATGGGCGAGGCACTCGCCATGGGCGCGGAACTTGTCGGCGGGATCGACCCCTGCGGGATGGAGCATGACCCCAAGGGCCATCTCGACACAATCTTCGCCCTGGCCGAGAAGCACGGCAAGCCGATCGACATACACCTGCACGAACGCGACTCGCTCGGCTGGTTCTCGATGGAAGAGATCATCGCGCGCACCGAGGCGCTGGGGATGCAGGGCAAGGTGGCGATTTCCCACGCCTTCTGCCTCGGCGCTGTGGACCGGGCCTATGTCGCGGGCCTGCACGAGAAGCTGGCCGAGAACCGCATCCACATCCTGACCACCGCCCCTGCTTCTGCCCCGGTGCCGGCAGTGAAGGAGCTGAACGCCATGGGCATTCTCGTGGGCGCCGGTTGCGACGGCATCCGCGACACCTGGGGGCCCTACGGCAATTCCGACATGCTGGAGCGCGCCATGTTCGTCGGGATGCGCAACAACTTCCGCCGCGACGACGAAGTCGAACTCGCGCTTGAGGTCTGCACCTATGGCGGCGCGGCGATCATGGAAGCCGAGGGCTACGGTCTCGACATCGGCTGCAACGCTGACTGCGTGCTGGTCGAGGGCGAAACCCTGGCCGAAGCCGTCGCCACCCACGCCCCGCGCAAGCTGGTGCTGAAAGGCGGCGAAGTCACCGCGCGTGACGGCAAATGCGTGGTGGAGGCGCCGTGAGCGGGCGTATCCTCCTCTCCGCCCGCTGGGTGATCGGCCACCGCGACGGCCGCCACGTCGTTCACGAGAACGGCGTGGTGGTGATCGAGCGCGATACCGTGCTCCATGTCGGCGCCTCCTTTGACGGCGAGGTGGCGCAGCGGATCGACTACGGCCAGGCGGTCATCTCGCCGGGTTTCATCGACCTCGACGCGCTCTCCGACCTCGACACCACGATCCTCGGCTATGACAACACCCCCGCCTGGAAGAAGGGCCGCGTCTGGCCCGAGAGCTACATCGCCGCCGGCCCGCGCGAGATGTATTCGCCCGAGGAACTGGCCTTCCAGAAACGCCACGCCTTCGCGCAGCTGATCCGCAACGGGATCACCACCGCCCTGCCCATCGCCTCGCTGTTCTACCGCGAATGGGGCGAGACGGTCGCCGAGTTCGACGCCGCCGCCACTGCCGCCGAGGAACTTGGTTTGCGCGTCTATCTCGGCCCGGCCTATCGCACCGGCGGCCAGGTCACGGATACCGCCGGCAACATCCGCCCGGTCTATGACGAGATGCGCGGCTTGCGGGGGCTGGAAGACGCCGCCGCCTTTGCCCGCCGGATCGACGGCACCGCCAATGGCCTGGTGCGCGCGATGTTCGCGCCCGACCGGATCGAGACCTGCACCGAGACGCTGTTGCAGCGCACAGCCCTGATCGCCGCCGAAATGGGCGCCCCGGTGCGCCAGCACTGCGCGCAATCCCCCGTCGAGCTGCGGCTGGTGGCCGACCAGCACGGCTGCGGCCCGATCGAATGGCTCCAGCGCATCGGCGCGTTGCAGGACAACTGGCTGCTGCCGCATGGCACCCATGCCACCGAGGCCGAATTCGCGCTGATCGCCCAGGCCGGGGCGACGCTGGTGCATTGCCCGCTGGTTTCGGCACGTCATGGCGGGATGCTGAAGAGCTTCCCCAAATGCCGTGCGATGGGCATCAACGTCGGCCTCGGCACCGACACCTTCCCGCCCGACATGGTCCTGAACATGCAGATCGGCATGATGACCGCCCGCCTGAGCGACGGGATGGAGGCGATCCGGTCCGAAGCCATGTTCGACGCCGCGACACTCGGCGGGGCACGCGCCCTGAAGCGCGACGACCTCGGCCGCCTCGCCCCCGGCGCGAAGGCGGATATCGCCGTCATCGACCTCTCGCGCGTCCTGCAGGGCCCGGACCCGGTGCAAAGCCTGATGACCTCGGCCTTTGGCCGCGACGTGCGCGAAGTCTGGATCGACGGGCGGCGGGTGATGGAGAACGGCCGCATCCCCGGCATCGACGAAGATGCCGACGCCGCCCGCGCCCAGGCCCAGTTCGACCGCGTCATCGCACAATATCCCGACCGGACGGTGAACCACCCGCCTGTGCGCGAGATCTTCACCCCGAGCTATGAAAGGATTGGCGCCGATGAGTGACATCGTGCTCGACGTCCGCAACCTGCGGGTCGATTTTCCCACTCGCAGGGGCATCCTGACCGCCGTGGACGACGTCTCTCTGACCATCCGCAAGGGTGAGATCCTCGGCATGGTCGGCGAAAGCGGCGCCGGCAAGTCGATGACCGGCATGGCCATCCTCGGGCTGCTCGAACCGCCGGGGCGCATCGCGGCGGGGTCGATCCACCTCTCGGGCGACCGGATCGACCAGCTCTCGGACCGCGAGATGCAGGACGTGCGGGGCCGCCGGATCGGGGCGATCTTCCAGGACCCTCTCACCTCGCTCAACCCGCTGTTCCGGGTCGGCGACCAGCTGGTCGAGACCATCCGCCTGCACACCGACCTGACCCGCGCCCAGGCGCGCGAGCGCGCCAAGGCGCTGATGCGCGAGGTCGGCATCCCGGCGGTCGAGGAGCGCATCGACAATTACCCCCACCAGTTCTCGGGCGGGATGCGGCAGCGCATCGTCATCGCACTCGCGCTCTGCGCCGAGCCCGAGCTGATCGTGGCCGACGAGCCGACTACCGCGCTCGACGTCTCGATCCAGGCGCAAATCACCGCGCTGCTCAAGCGGCTCTGCCGCGAGCGCGGCACCGCGGTGATGCTGGTAACGCACGACATGGGGGTGATCGCCGAAACCGCCGACCGGGTCGCGGTGATGTATGCTGGCCGCCTCGCCGAAGTGGGCCGCGTCGAGGACGTCGTGCAGCGTCCGCGGCACCCCTATACCGTCGGCCTCATGGGCTCGATCCCAAGCCTGCGGTCGGACGCCGAGGAACTGCAGATGATCCCCGGCGCCATGCCGCGCCTCGACGCCATCCCGCCGGGCTGCGCCTTCAACCCGCGCTGCGCCCATGCCGGCCCGAAATGCCGCCAGGACGTTCCGCGCATCGACGGCCCCGGCGCCGCCTGCTGGCTTGCCATGGAAGGAGCAACCGCATGACCGCAATCCTCGAGGTCGACGCGCTGGAGCGCCGCTTCGACGTCTCTGCCCCCTGGCTGAACCGCGTGATCGAGCGCAAGCCACGCCGTACCCTGCGCGCCGTCGATGGCGTCGACTTCACCATAGAACGCGGGCAGACCCTGGCGCTGGTAGGTGAATCCGGCTGCGGCAAGAGCACCATCGCACGGCTGGTGACGGGGCTGCATTCGCCGTCCGGCGGGTCGATCACCTTCCACGGCGACCGGGACCGGATGCAGATGATCTTCCAGGACCCCTACGCCAGCCTCAACCCGCGCTGGCGGGTCGGGCGCATCGTCGCCGAGCCGCTGCGCACGCTGCGCCCCGACACGCCGGACAGCATGGTCTCGGCCCGCGTCGACGAGCTGCTGCGCACCGTGGGCCTCTCGCCCTCGGACGCGTCCAAGTTCCCGCACGAATTCTCGGGCGGTCAGCGGCAACGTATCTCCATCGCCCGCGCGCTGGCGGGCGAGCCCGAGTTCCTGGTCTGCGACGAACCCACCTCGGCGCTCGACGTCTCGGTTCAGGCTCAAGTGCTGAACCTGATGAAACGGCTGCAACGCGAGATGGGTCTCAGCTATCTGTTCATCAGCCACGACCTTAGCGTGGTGCGGCACATGGCCGATGTCATCGCCGTGATGTACCTGGGCCGCATCGTCGAGATTCAGCCAACCGCCGATCTATTCGCCAATCCGCTGCATCCCTACACGCGGCTGTTGCTCGAAACGATCCCCGATCTCGAAGCGCCCAAACGCGACCGCGCCCCGATGGGCGGCGAAGTCCCCTCGCCCGTCTCACCGCCGTCGGGCTGCAGTTTCCACCCGCGCTGCCCGCTCGCCTTCGACCGCTGCAAGGCCGAGCGCCCGCTACGCCGCGCCGAGGTGCACGACCGCCGCGTCGCCTGTTTCGCCTGCGAGGAGAAGGCCCATGTATGAAGAGCGCTTCATGCGCCGCGCCATCGAGATCTCGGCACAGGCGCTCGAAACCCCCGGCACCGAGCCGTTCGGCTCGGTCGTGGTCAAGGGCGGCAGGATCGTCGGCGAAGGGATTAACCGCTCGGTGATGAACCACGACCCGACCTCGCATGGCGAGACCGAGGCCATCCGCGACGCCTGCCGCAACCTGCAGACGGTCGATCTGCGCGGCTGCGAGCTCTACACCAGCTGCGAGCCCTGCGCGCTCTGCGTGGCCGCGATGGGCATCGCCGGGATCTCGGCGCTTTACTACGCCGCCGACATGGCCCAGGCCGGCGCTGTTCTGACCGGCCTGCCCGAGGCGGCGCGTTTCCCGATCGACCCCGACCAGCTGACCCGCGAATGCAGCCTGCCGGTCGCCAAGCGGCAGATGCCCTCCGAACAGCATCTCGATCGCCCCGCGGCCGATATCCTGGCCGAATGGGCGGCACGGGCCCGCAGCAGGGTCTGAGCACAGGTTTCGGCCCGGATCTGTCATGAAACTGTCACTGGCGCGGACTCCATATTTCTATTAATCGGGAAATATGGATATAAACACCGCCACCAGTGCATTCGCCACGCTCGGCCATCCCGGCCGTCTCGCCGTCTTCCGGCTGCTGATGCGACACGCCCCCCACGGCGTGCGCCCAACCGAGATTGCCGAGACGCTGGGGCTCAAGCAGAACACCCTGTCGCACCACCTGTCCGACCTCGCGGCCTCGGGCCTGGTCCAGGTCGAACGGCAGGGCCGCTCGCTGCTCTACTCCGTGAACCTCGACCAGACCGAGGGCCTGATCGGCTACCTCGCCCTCGATGTCGGCCGGGGTCGCCCCGACCTCCTCTCCTCCCTCCTCGCCTCTGCCAAGGAGCCCTCCGCCATGGGGGACAAGACCTACAACGTGCTCTTCATATGCTCCGGCAACTCGGCCCGGTCGATCTTTGCCGAGGCGCTGTTGCGCGATCTCGGACGCGGCAAGTTCCACGCCTTCTCGGCCGGGGTGCGCCCCGGCAGCAGGCTGAACCCCTTCGCACTCGCGGTGCTGGACCGCAACGGGCACGACGTTCACGACCTGCGCGCCAAGCATGTCGCCGAATTCCAGCAGCCCGGCGCGCCGGTGATGGATTTCGTCTTTACCGTCTGCGACACCGCGGCGGGCGAGGAATGCCCGCCCTGGCCGGGTCAGCCGATCACCGGCCACTGGGGCCTGCCCGACCCGGTCAAGGCCACCGGAACCGACGCCGAAAAGGCGCTGCTCTTCGCCCAGACCTATGGCGCGCTCCAGCGCCGCATCGCCGCCTTCGTCGAACTGCCCTTCGCCAGCCTCGACCGCATCTCGCTGCAATCGCATGTCGACGAGATCGGCACCCAGGCCCTGCAAGAGGACTGACCCCCATGCCCCGCATTGCCATCAACGGCCTTGGCCGGATCGGAAAACTCGTGCTGCGCGGCCTGATTGACAGCGGCGCCGGCGGCGAGATCGTGCTGCTGAACGACCCGGTGGGCGACGCCGAACAGCATGCGCTGCTGATGGAGTTCGACTCGGTCCATGGCCGCTGGCGCACCCCGGTTGCCGCCGCCGAGGGCGCGCTAGTGCTGGACGGCCGGACCATCCGCCTGACCCACGAGAAGTCCATCGAGGCGCTACCCCTGGCCGAGCTGGGCGTCGACCTGGTGGTCGACTGCACCGGCGTCTTCAAGACCGCCGCCAGGGTCGCGCCCTATTACGCCGCCGGTGTGAACAAGGTCGTGGTCAGCGCCCCGGTCAAGGACGGCGGCGCGCTGAACCTGGTCTACGGGGTCAACCATCACCTTTACGACGGCTCGCAAGCCCTTGTAACCGCGGCCTCCTGCACCACCAACTGCCTCGCCCCGCTGGTCAAGGTCATCCACGAGAGCCTGGGCATCCGTCATGGCTCGATCACCACGATCCACGATGTCACCAACACCCAAACCATCGTCGACCGCCCGGCCAAGGACATGCGCCGGGCGCGTTCCGCGCTGATGAACCTGATCCCCACGACCACCGGAAGCGCCACCGCGATCACGCTGATCTACCCCGAGCTCAAGGGCCGGCTGAACGGCCACGCCGTCCGCGTGCCCCTGCTGAACGCCTCGCTCACCGACTGCGTCTTCGAAGTCGAGCGCGCCACCACCGCCGAAGAGGTCAACGCGCTCTTCGCCGCCGCCGCCGAGGGGCCGCTCAGGGGCATCCTCGGCTTCGAGACCCGCCCGCTGGTGTCCTGCGACTATACCAACGATCCGCGCTCCTCGATCATCGACGGGCCGTCCACCATGGTGACCAACGGGACCCAGGTGAAGGTCTACGCCTGGTATGACAACGAATGGGGCTATGCCTGCCGCCTTGGCGACATCACCCGGCTGGTCGCGGGGTCGATGTGACCACGACCACGGCGAATCCGCTGCGGGCCTATGGCGCGGTGACGGCGGCCTACTGGGCCTTCATGCTCTCGGACGGCGCGCTGCGGATGCTGGTGCTGCTGCACTTCAACGCGCTCGGCTTCTCGCCGGTGCAGCTCGCCTGGCTGTTCCTGCTCTACGAGGTCGCGGGCATCGTAACCAACCTCGCCGCCGGCTGGCTGGCGGCAAGGTTCGGCCTGGCCTCGACCCTCTACGCTGGCCTCGCGCTCCAGATCGCCGCGCTGATCGCCCTGGCCCAGCTCGATCCGGGCTGGAGCGTCGCTGTCTCGGTCGCCTTCGTCATGACCGTGCAGGGCCTGTCGGGCGTCGCCAAGGACCTCGCCAAGATGTCCTCCAAATCGGCGGTCAAGCTGCTGGCCCCTAGCGGCGACGGCGGCCTGTTCCGCTGGGTCGCGGCACTGACCGGGTCGAAAAACGCGGTCAAGGGGCTGGGTTTCTTCCTCGGCGCGGCCCTGCTCGGCCTTGCCGGGTTTCGCACGGCGGTCTGGAGCATGGCGGCGGTGCTTGCCGTGATCCTGGTCGCCGTCATTCTGTTCCTTCCCGCGGGCCTGCCCGGACGGATGAAATCCGAGGAGACATGGAGCGGCTGGCGCTCGAAGGACAGCCGCATCGACAGCCTCTCGCTGGCGCGCATGTTCCTCTTCGGTGCGCGCGACGTCTGGTTCGTGGTCGGAATCCCGGTCTATTTCCAGGCTGTCTTATCGGATGGCACCGCCGAGGGCCGGCGCGAGGCCTTCTTCCTGGTCGGCGGCTTCATGGCGCTCTGGATAATCGCCTATGGCGCGGTGCAGGCGCTGGCGCCGCGCCTGCTGGGGGCGCGAGGCCAGCCGGAACAGGCGATCACCCAAAAGGCGATCCGCTGGGCCGGCCTACTTGCACCACTGCCCTTCGCGCTGGCCGCCGCCGCGTGGATCGCGGGCGAACCGTCACCCTGGCTGACAACGACTCTGGTCGCAGGCCTGCTGCTCTTCGGCTTCGTCTTCGCGGTAAATTCCTCGGTGCATTCCTACCTGATCCTCGCCTTCGGTTCGGCGGAGCGCATCACCCGCGACGTCGGCTTTTACTACATGGCTAATGCCGCCGGCCGCCTGCTCGGCACGCTGCTCTCGGGTCTCAGTTTCCAGGTCGGCGGGCTGCCGCTCTGCCTCGCCACCGCCGGTGCGATGGCGACGGCCAGCTGGCTGGCCGCACTCCGCCTTTCGGACGCATAGCCAGGACGAATACCCCACTTCGGTTTCTCCTATGACGCATCCAGCGGCCTTTTGTGCCAAAAGGGGTCAAGGAAGTTGTGACAAGCTGGGACCAGGACATATGGGCGACCTTTCGGGCATACTCGTCGTATCGATCGAACAGGCGGTCGCAGCCCCCTATCTCTCCGGACGGCTGGCCGAGGCCGGCGCCCGTGTCATCAAGATCGAACGCGACCAGGGCGATTTCGCGCGCGGCTATGACCGGCTGGTGCACGGCGAAAGCGCCTATTTCGTCTGGCTGAACCGGGGCAAGGAAAGTGTCTGCCTTGATCTGAAGTCGCCCGATGACATGGCCATCCTGACCGAGATGCTGGACCGCGCCGACGTCTTCATCCAGAACCTAGCCCCCGGCGCGGCCGACCGGCTTGGCCTCTCGCCCGAAACCCTGCGGGGCCGCAATCCGCGCCTCATCACCGTGACGATCAACGGCTATGGCGATACCGGCCCCTATGCCGAGCGCAAGGCCTACGACCTGCTGGTCCAGGCCGAGAGCGGTCTGTCGGCGATCACCGGGAACGAGGCCGGCACCGCTCGCGTCGGCGTCTCGGTCTGCGACATCGCCACCGGCATGACCGCGCATCAGGCGGTGCTGCAGGCGCTATTCGCCCGCCAACGGAGCGGACAGGGACGGCACATCTCGGTCAGCCTGTTCCACGCGCTGGCCGACTGGATGAACGTGCCCTACCTGCAATATGCCTATGGCGGCAAGGTCGCCGAACGGCAGGGCCTGCGTCACCCGACGATCGCGCCCTATGGCGTCTTCGCCGCCGCCGATGGCAAGGAGATCCTGCTGTCGATCCAGAACGAACGCGAATGGGTCCGCCTCTGCGAGCAGGTGCTCGACGCCCCCGCGCTCGCCACCGACCCGCGTTTCGCCAGCAACTCCGACCGGGTCGCCAACCGGCCCGAGCTCGACGGAATCGTTGCCGAGACCTTCGCGCAGTTCTCCCGCGACGAGATTTTCGCGCGGCTCTCGGCGGCGGATATCGCCTGCGGCCAGGTCAGCAGCCTCGCCGATCTCGCCGAGCATCCGCAGAACCGATATGTCGAAGCCGACACGCCCAGCGGCCCCGTCCGCCTGCTTGGCCCCGGCGCGTTGGTCGATGGCGCGCTGCCGCAATACGGCCCGGTCCCGGCGCTTGGCCAGCACACTGATGCCGTCCGGGCCGAATTCACCCCGCATCGCGACGAACAGGCCGGCTGACCGGCACGACGATCAAACCGCACAACAGGAACAGGATTGCCCCCGTGACCATACCCACCACCACCTCCGGACAATTCGCCGACCTGCGCGACGCGCTGCGCGCGCTCTGCGCCGAGTTCCCGGCGGAATATCACCGGACCCACGCCCGCAACGACACCTACCCGGTCGAGTTCATCGACGCGCTGACCCGCGACGGCTGGCTCGCCGCGATGATCCCCGAGGAATACGGCGGCGCGGGTCTCGGCCTCGCCGAGGCCTCGGTGGTGATGGAGGAGATCAACCGCAGCGGCGGCAACGCCGGGCACTGCCACGGCCAGATGTACAACATGGGCACGCTGCTGCGGCACGGCTCGGACGCGCAGAAGGCGGCCTACCTGCCCGGAATCGCCTCGGGTGAGCTGCGCCTCCAGTCCATGGCGGTGACCGAACCGACCACCGGCACCGACACCACCAAGATCAAGACCGTCGCGGTGCGCAAGGGCGACCGCTATGTCGTCAACGGCCAGAAGGTCTGGATCTCCCGGATCGAGCATTCCGACCTGATGATCCTGCTCGCCCGAACCACCCCGCTGGACGAGGTCAAGCGCAAGTCGATGGGCATGTCGATCTTCATCGTCGAGCTGTCCAAGGCGCTCGGGCACGGCATGGAAATCCGCAAGATCCGGAACATGGTCGGCCACGAGACATACGAGGTCTTCTTCGACAACCTCGAAATCCCGGTCGAGAACATGATCGGCGAAGAGGGCATGGGCTTCCGCTACATCCTCGACGGTCTGAACGCCGAACGGACGCTGATCGCGGCGGAATGCATCGGCGACGGCTATTGGTTCGTCGAGAAGGCCGCCGCCTACGCCAAGGAGCGCGTGGTCTTCGGCCGTCCCATCGGCCAGAACCAGGGCGTGCAGTTCCCGGTCGCCAAGGCCTATGTGAACCTCGAGGCCGCCAACCTGATGCGCTTCGAGGCCTGCCGCCGGTTCGATGCGCACGAGGACTGCGGCGCGCAGGCGAACATGGCCAAGATGCTGGCCGCCGATGCGTCTTGGGAAGCGGCCAACGCCTGCCTGCAGACCCATGGCGGCTTCGGCTTCGCCGAGGAATACGACGTCGAGCGCAAGTTCCGCGAGACCCGCCTCTACCAGGTCGCGCCGATCTCGACCAACCTGATCCTGTCCTATGTCGCCGAGCACGTTCTCGGCATGCCGAGGTCGTTCTGATGTCGGTGGCGGATCAGGCCCGCGCATGGATCGGCCGGCAACGCCACGCGACCGATCTGGTGACCGCGCGCCTCGCCGATGAGTTCCGGGTGACACTCGGCGCGATGCATGCGCAGGTGCCGGAAAGCCCCGGCCTGCAGTGGTGCCTGGCGCCGGATATCTACCCGAAGGACGAGCTGGGCCGCGACGGCCATCCGCGCACCGGCCTTGTGGTGCCCGATCTCGGCCTGCCGCGCCGGATGTGGGCGGGGGGCGAGGTCGAATGGTGCGGCGCGCTGAGGCCCGGTGACGCGGTCAGCGTCGAAACCACCGTGCGCGACGTCGCCTACAAGGAAGGCCGCAGCGGCAAGCTCGGCTTCCTGACGCTGGATATCCGCTATCTCGTCGCCAATGACCTCCGGGTCGCCGAACGGCGCGACATCGTCTACCGCGAAGACCCCGCCCCCGACGCACCGAAACCCGCGCTGCCAGAGGCCGCGGCCTGGCCCGAGGCCGCGGGGCGCGAGGTCCTGCCGGACCCGACCCTGCTGTTCCGCTACTCGGCCATCACCTTCAACGGCCACCGCATCCACTACGATCACCCCTATGCCACTACCGTCGAAGGCTATGCCGGGCTGGTCGTGCATGGCCCGATCCAGGCCATCTGGATGCAGCACCTTGCGACCGACCTGCTGGGCCGCATCCCATCGCGCTTTTCCTATCGCGGGGTGTCGCCGTTGACCGTCGGCAACACGGTGCGCGTCGAGGCCCGTCCCGGCGCCGAAGGGTTGGAACTGCGGGTCCGCGACATCGGCCGCAACGTCGTCACGATGATCGCGACCGCGCAGGGCTGACAGCTTCCGAGGGTTGCCAGACCAGGCGGCCCTCCCATATCCCCCGCCCGACCATCTCTGCCGCGACATTCAGCGTCGCGGCCTCGATCGCCGCGCAAGCGCGGCTTTGCGTCATCGCCGGATTGCGCACCAGGTAGACCGGACGCGATATCTCGGGCGCGATGATCGGAGCCTTGAGCAGCCGCCCCGCCGCGACGAAATCGTAGCAGGCTGCCGGGGTGAAGATCGAAAACCCCGAACCGCGTGCCACCAGTTCCTTGATCTGCGTCATCGCGTCCAGCTCGGTGACCACGTTCAGCGACACCCCGGAATCCGCCGCCGCCGCCTCGATGATCCGGCGCAGGCCATGCGGTTCGCCCGGCAGCACCAGTTCGATCTCGGCCAGGTCGCGCAGCGGCACCGGCGTTCCCGGCTCGGTCTTCAGCGGCCAGGTATCGGGCGCCGAGAAGAAATAGAGCTGTTCGTTCAGCACATGCGTGGCGTGGAAATGTTCCACGCCGTTCAGGTCGTAGAGAAAGCCGATCTCGACCGTGCCGTCGTCGATCCAGGCCTTGATAAAACCGCTCATCGCCTCGCTCACCCGCAGGCGGACGTTGGGCAGGTCGATCCGCACCGTCTCGGCCAGCGGCACCGACATTACCATCGAGACCGAGGGCGGCATCCCGAAGCGGACATTGCCGGTGACATCCTGCGACAGCGCGCGCATCTCGGCGACGCAGGTGGTCAGCATGTCGCAGATCTGCCGGGCATGGGAGAGCAGCACCTCCCCCTCTGCCGTCAGTGTCGAACCCCGCGGAGAACGCTCGACGAGGCGCAGGTTCAATTCTTGTTCCATCGCGGCAAGATGCTGCGACAGCGAGGGCTGGGCGATGTGCAGACGCTGCGCCGCGGCCGAAAGCGACCCCGCCTCGGCGATGGCAATGAAATAGCGTAACTGCCGGATATCCATCGCTTCCTCCGCCCGGTGCCCGAACATGCGGACTGCCACGCGCGGGGTCAAGCAGGATGCCGCCGGCCGGGCCGGGGGGGCGGTGGAATTGGCGGCCGCCGACGCGCGAATAGACGTCAACGGCCAGCCGTCATGCCGGATAACCTGCCAGGTTCCCTAACCCAAGCTCAGGAAAAGTCGATGACCTGTCGTATCGCCTTCCCCGCATGGAGCAGGTCGAAGCCGGCGTTGATCTCTTCCAGCCGGATCCGCGAGGTCATCAGCTTCTCGACCGGCAGCCGGCCCTGCGCATGGAGGCCGAGAAAGCGGGGAATGTCCCGCGACGGCACGCCCGAGCCAAGATAGCTGCCCTTGATCGTGCGCTCCTCGGCGGTCAGGCCGACGGCGGGGATCTGGAACATCGCCTTTGGGTTCGGCAGGCCCGCAGTGATCGTCGTCCCGCCGCGCCGCGTGCTGTCATAGGCAAAGCGCAGCGCGTTAACGTTGCCGGTGAAGTCGAGCGCCGTATGCACCCCGCCCGCAGTCAGGTCACGCAGCTCCTCCAGCGCGCCTTCGCGCGAGGAGTTGATCGTGTGCGTGGCCCCAAGCTGGCGCGCAATCTCGAGCTTGTCGTCCAGCACATCGACCGCGATGATCGTCTCGGCTCCGGCTGCATAGGCCGCCATGACCGCCGAAAGGCCGACTCCACCCAGGCCGACAACGGCGGTCGAGCAACCGGGACAGACATCTCCGGAATTGAACACCGCCCCCGCCCCGGTCAGCACCGCGCAGCCCATAAGCGCGGCGATATGCAGCGGGATCTCCGGATCGATCCGCACCAGCGAGTTCTGCGAGATGGTCGCGTATTCGGCAAAGCAGGCGACACCCGTCATGTGATAGATCGGTTGCCCGTCCCGGCTCAGCCGCGTGCCGCCACCAATCATCTCACCTTTGCCGTTGGCCACCGCGCCCGGCTCGCAAAGGGCTGGCCGGCCACTGCGGCAGGGCGCGCAATGTCCGCACGACGCGACGAAAACCGTAACCACGTGATCGCCCGGCTGGAACCGCTGCACACCCGGACCCACGGCGCGGACGATACCCGCGCTTTCATGGCCCAGTACCATCGGCAACTGACGCGGCCTGTCGCCGTTGACCACCGAGAGATCCGAATGGCAGAGCCCGGCCGCCGACATCTCGATCAGCACCTCTCCTTCGCGAGGGCCCTCCAGGTCGACCTCGCAGATCGAGATCGGCGTGGTTTCGGCGTAGGGGCCGGGCCGACCTATTTCCTCGAGAACGGCTGCCTTGATCTTCATGAATTCCTCCCTCCGCGGGCTCTTTGTCCGCCGCGCGCATTATGTTTCCTTCCAATGTCACTTCAACGGCGAATTCGCCGCCGACATGCTCGGGCCCAATTCGGCACAACCCGCGATATTGGCGAACGCCTGCACGTGGTTCCAACCGCCAAGACCACGCCGATTTGAACGCCGCGACACCCCTCCCGCGCAAAAACACTGGACTGGTGCGAAACCTTCGCCATTCTGTCGGTGCAATACCGGCATTTCCCGCCGGGTCTCGACCATCGACTGAACCGCGTTTCACTGGGACTGGGTCATGGAAGCAAGACAGACGCGCACTTCCTTTCCCGGCTTGCCCTGGCGGCAACGAACGCGGCCCATGCAAGGCGGAGAAGAACTCGCGAATTATCTGAAATCAATAACCAATCCAACGATATGCGGTCGTGCCCTGCCAGTGGCCCGTCCGGCGGCGAACCACCGGGGGGTGGTGGGCCGCACCATTCCCTGAACACGGGGAAACCGCACATGACCAGGCGGGGAAGGGAGGCCCCGCCGGTCGTTCAGCCACAGGAGGAAGAAGCTTCAGGTGCCCGAGGACGCACCTGTCGAAGGAGTGAATGGAAAGACGATTCTATCTAGGGAGGAAGACAGAATGGACAGACGCACTACCTTGAAGACCCTCGCCCTTGCGGCCCTCGCAACCGGCGCGATGGGCGTCGCGGCCCCGGCCATGGCGGAATACCCTGATCGGCCGATCACCTTTGTCGTGCCTTGGGGCGCGGGCGGCGGTACCGATGCGGTGGGACGGATGATCGCCTCGCTGCTCGAAAAGGACCTCGGCCAGCCGGTCAACGTGGTCAACCGCACCGGCGGCTCGGGCGTGGTGGGGCACAGCGCCATCGCGACGGCCACGCCGGACGGCTATACCATCGGCATGGCGACGGTCGAAATCTCGATGATGCACTGGGCCGGTCTGACCGATCTCACCTACCAGAACTACACGGTGCTCGCGCAGGTGAACCTTGACCCCGGCGGGCTGATGGTGCGCAAGGACTCGCCCTACCAGACCGCCGCCGACCTGCTCGCGGCGATCAAGTCGGGCGCGGACGGGGCCTTCAAGGGCTCGGGCACCGGCCAGGGTGGCATCTGGCATCTCGGCGCGGCCGGCTGGCTGCTGTCGGAAGGGGTTGAACCCGCCAAGTCGCCCTGGGTGCCCTCTCAGGGCGCTGCCCCGGCGCTGCAGGACATGGTGGCGGGCGGTGTCGACTACGTGACCTCGTCGCTGCCCGAGGGGCGCGCACTGATCGAGGCGGGTGAGGTGCGCCCGCTGGCCACGATGGGCGAGGCGCGGCTCGGAATCTTCCCGGACGTGCCGACACTGAAGGAAGCCACCGGCTCCGACTGGACCGTCGGCGCCTGGCGGATGGTCGCCGGCCCTGCGGGCCTGCCTGACGAGGTGACCGCCAAGCTGATCCCGGCGCTGGAGAAGGCCTATAACTCGGCCGAGTTCCAGGAATTCATGACCGGCCGCGGCTTTGGCATGGTCTGGCGCCCCGGCGCCGAGGCGGCCGCCTTCATGCAGAAGGCCGACGAGGACTTCGGCAAGGTCATGAAGGCCGCGGGCCTCACCGCAAACTGACAGGAAACGCCCCGGACTGACGACGTCCGGGGCGTTTCACCACTTCTCGGGGAGGGTCACGTGAAAGTCAGCGACGCGATTTCCGGCGCCGTGTTCCTGCTGCTTGCGGCAGCGGTGTTCTGGTTCACCAAGGATTTCCGCCACATGCCGGGTCAGAACTATGGCGCGTCCTTCTTTCCGCGCACCATCGCCACCTGCATGGCCGGGCTCGGTCTGCTGCTGGTGATCCGCGGCCTTCGCTCCGGCGGCCCCTGGGCCGTGCCCTTCGACTGGCTCCGCTCGCCTCGCCATGTCGCCAACTTCGCGCTCGTGGTGGCGGTACTGGTGCTCTACATCCTGTTCTCCGACTGGCTGGGCTTCCCCATCGCAGGTTTCGCTGCACTGCTGGTTCTGCTGCTCTGGCTGAGGGGACCCGCGCACTGGCTGCAGGCGCTGGTCGTCTCGGCAGTTTGCGTCGTGGGAATGCAGGCCTTCTTCGGCGAGGTGCTGCGGGTGCCGCTGCCTTGGGGCCTCCTGCAATCGGTGGCCTGGTAAGATGGAGACCTTTCTCACCGCCCTGCCCCTGGTCTTCGACCCCTACGTGCTGATGGTCATCGTGTTGTCGGGCCTGTTCGGCCTGTTCATGGGCGCGATCCCCGGCCTTTCGGCCACCATGGCGACCGCGCTGCTGGTGCCGGTCACCTTCTTCATGGCGCCGGTCCCGGCGCTCGCCGCGATCGTGACCGCGACGGCCATGGCGATCTTCGCCGGCGACCTGCCCGGCGCGCTGCTGCGCATTCCCGGCACCCCCGCCTCGGCGGCCTATACCGACGAGGCCTTCGCCCTGACCCGCAAGGGCAAGGCCGAACTCGCCCTCGGCACCGGGCTGGCGGCCGCGGTCATCGGCGGGCTCTTCGGCTCGGCGGTGCTGATGTTCACAGCCCCGATGCTGGCCCAGGTCGCCAAGAACTTCTCCTCGGTAGAATATTTCTGGCTCGCCTGCCTCGGCCTGACCTGCGCCGCCTTCATCTCGGGCTCGGACCCGGTCAAGGGCGCGATCTCGCTGCTGCTCGGCCTGCTGATCGCCACCATCGGCCTCGACCCGATGTCGGGACAGGCGCGGTTCACCTTCGGCTCGGTCGAGCTGATGGGCGGGATCAGCTTCATCCCGGCGATGATCGGGATGTTCGCCCTCGCCGAGGTGCTGCGCGCCGTGACCGCAACCACCCCGCCCCCGGAGGTGCCGCAGGTCGCCATCGGCAACGTGTTCCGAGGCCTCGGCGGCGTGCTCTCGCGCTATCGCAAGAACCTGATGCGCGGCTCGCTGATCGGCGCGGCGGTCGGCGCGCTGCCCGGCGCCGGTTCGGACATCGCGGCCTGGATCTCCTACGCCGTCTCAAAGAAGTTCTCGCGCGAGCCCGAGAAGTTCGGCACCGGCCATGTCGAGGGGCTGGTGGACGCCGGCGCCTCGAACAACGCGGCCCTTGGCGGCACCTGGGTTCCGGCGCTGGTCTTTGGCATCCCCGGCGATTCGATCACCGCCATCGTGATCGGCGTGCTCTACCTCAAGGGCATGAACCCCGGGCCGACCGTCTTCCTGCAACAGCCTGAGCTTATCTACGCCATCTTCATCACCTTCATCCTGGCCAATATCCTTTTGCTTCCATTGGGTTTCATGGCGATCAAGACCTCCAAGCAGCTGCTCCGGATCCACCGCATGGTGCTGATGCCGGTGATCCTGCTGTTCTGCATGGTCGGCACCTTCGCCATCAACAACACCGTCTTCGGGATCGGCATCCTCCTGGTGCTCGGCCTGATCGCCTACCTGATGGAGGAACACGGCTTCCCCATCGCCCCGGCGATCCTGGGCCTGGTGCTCGGGCCGCTGCTCGAGGATTCCTTCATGACCACGATGATCAAGAACGACGGCAACCCGCTGGGCTTCTTCGAACGTCCCATCGCCGCCGTGCTCGGCCTCGTGACCATCGCGATCTGGTTCTCGGCGTTCCGAACCCGGCGCAAGCGCGCGCCCGCCTGACGCCCGCCCCGCCGGGGGCCAACCGGAGCCAAGCGCGCTTGAGCTTGCCCGACAGCCCCCGTACAACCCCGGTCAAGCGAAGGCGGGAGGAGCACCAGTATGACCGTTAGCCTGACAGGCCATGTCGACGTGCCCGCCGATCGGCTCGACGCCGTGCGCGCCGCCCTGCCCGAGCACATCCGCCTGACCCGCGCCGAAACCGGCTGCCTGCACTTCAACGTGACCGAAAGCGCGGAACTCCCCGGCCGGCTGCTGGTCTCTGAATCCTTCACATCGCCCGAAGCCTTCCGCGCGCATCAGGCCCGGCTTGCCGCAACCGCCTGGGCCGAGGTCACGAAGGGCCTGGAACGGCATTACACGATAACGGGCCTCGGGGCATGAGTGCCTCGCTGCGCGCCGCCCTCTGGATGATCGGCGCAATCGTCTCCTTCTCGGCCATGGCGGTCTCGGGGCGCGAGCTGAAGGGCGTGCTCGACACCTTCGAGATCATGACCTTCCGCAGCATCATCGGACTCGTGATCGTCGCCGCAATGCTGACCTTCACCCGCCGCTGGAAGGATATCCGAACCCAGCGCATCGGCACCCATGTTCTGCGCAACGTGGCGCATTTCACCGGCCAGAACCTGTGGCTCTTCGCCGTCGGGGTGGCGCCGCTGGCCCAGGTCTTCGCGCTGGAATTCACCGCCCCGCTCTGGGTCATTGTGCTCTCACCGCTGTTCCTCGGCGAGACGCTCACCCGCCGCCGCGTGCTCTGCGCGCTGGCAGGCTTCGGCGGCATCCTGATCGTGGCCCGGCCGGGTGTCGCCGAGTTGAACCCCGGCCTGGTCGCCGTGGCTATCGCGGCGGTGTTCTTCGCCATCACCCTCATCGCCACTAAGCGGCTGACCCGGCACGAGACCATCGGCGGCATCATGTTCTGGTTGACCTCGATCCAGCTGGTCCTCGGCCTCGTCGTCGCCGGCCATGACGGTCATATCGCCCTGCCCGACGCCACTGCCCTGCCCTATGTGCTGATCGTCGGCATTGGCGGACTGGTCGCGCATTTCTGCATCGCCACCGCGCTCTCCATCGCGCCGGCCTCGATCGTGGTGCCCTTCGACTTTGCCCGCCTGCCGGCAATCGCGATCGTCGCCGCAATGATCTACGGCGAGATACCCGACATCTGGGTACTGGTCGGGGCCCTGGTC
The DNA here is from genome assembly GCF_014656415.1 of Seohaeicola zhoushanensis. Taxonomy (GTDB): domain Bacteria; phylum Pseudomonadota; class Alphaproteobacteria; order Rhodobacterales; family Rhodobacteraceae; genus Seohaeicola_A; species Seohaeicola_A zhoushanensis. The sequence continues at coordinate 249,913 of NZ_BNCJ01000003.1, forward strand.
ATCTTCGCCGCCAACTACGTGAACGTCCTCGGCGAAACCCGCAGGAACCGGGTCGCGACGGCCGGTGAAGCCGGATAGGTCCGCTCCATGAGCGAACAAAAGACATTGTCGGGCCGGGCGACGGCGGAACTGGTCCTGCTGGGGCTGATCTGGGGCGGCTCCTTCCTCTCGGTGCATATCGCGCTGCGGGAACTGCCGGTACTGACCCTCGTGCTGCACCGCACCGGCTGGGCGGCGCTGGCGCTCTGGATGGTGGTGCTGGCGCTGCGCCTGCCGCTGCCGCGGGATCTGCGCACCTGGGGTGCCTTCCTGGTGATGGGGCTTGCGAACAACGTCATACCCTTCGGCCTTCAGGCCTGGGCGCAGCACAGCATCGAATCCGGCCTGGTCTCGATCCTGAACGCTACCACGGCGATGTTCGGCATCATCGTCGCCGCCATCGTCTTCCCCGACGAACGCCTGAGCGCGCGCAAGCTCATCGGCGTCGGCACCGGCTTTGCCGGTGTGCTGACCATCGTCGGCCCCGCCGCGCTGGCGGGCCTCGACCCGCGAAACGTCGCACAACTGGCCGTCCTCGTCTCGACCCTCAGCTACGCCCTCGCCGGGGCCTGGGCCCGCAAGCAGCTTGGCCACCTGCACCCGATGATTGCCGCAGCCGGAATGCTGACCGGATCGACCCTGCTTCTGCTGCCCGCTGTGCTGATTGTCGATGGACCGCCGATCCTGAACCTCCAACCGGTGACCTGGATGGCCATCGCGCATTACGCGCTGATCGCAACCGCCGGCGCCTACCTGCTCTATTATCGTGTGCTGGGCATGGCAGGCAGCGGCAACCTGATGCTGGTCACCCTGCTGGTGCCGCCGGTGGCCATTGCCTTGGGCGCCGTCTGGCTGAACGAGGCGCTGCATCCCCGCGCCTACGGCGGTTTCGCGTTGCTGGCGCTTGGCCTGCTGATCCTCAACGGCACCATTCGTATCCCCGCCCGGCGCGCCTGATTGACCCTGCACGCGCGGCTGAGTAGCAAGGGCAAAAAGGGGAACGGGTCATGCTCTATTCATCCGCCAGCGAATGGCGCGCGGCCGCGCAGAAGCGGGTTCTGCTGTTCGGCATGTCCGGGCTGGGCAAGACCTATCTGTCGAACATGCTCCGCTCGGGCGGCGACTGGTTCCACTATTCCATCGATTACCGCATCGGCACCCGCTACATGGGCGAATACATCGCCGACAACGCCAAGGCCGAGGCGATGAAAGTGCCCTTCCTGCGCGAGCTGCTGCTGACGGATTCGATCTACATCGGCTCCAACCTCACCTTCGCCAACCTGACCCCGGTTTCGGCCTATCTCGGCAAGCCCGGCAATCCCGCCAAGGGCGGTCTGCCGATGGAGGAATACCGCCGCCGCCAGGAGCAGTTCCGCCAATCCGAGATCCACGCGCTGATGGACACCGCCTATTTCATCGAGCGCGCGCAGCGGCTCTACAACTACCCGCATTTCATCTGCGACACCGGCGGATCGATCTGCGAATGGGTCGATCCCTCGAACCCCGAAGACCCGATCATGGCGGAACTCGACCGGCATACTCTGATGGTCTGGATCAAGGGCAGCGAGGCCCACACCCAGGAGCTGGTCCGCCGCTTCGACAAGGCGCCCAAGCCGATGGCCTATCAGGCCGCGTTTCTCGCCGAGGTCTGGGCCGCCTATCTCGCCGAAAAGGGCCTGACCGAGGCCGAGGTCGACCCCGATACCTTCATCCGCTGGACCTATGCCAAGGCGTTGGCCCACCGCCAGCCGCGCTACGAGGAGATGGCGCGCAACTGGGGTGTCACCGTCACCGCAGACGCGGTGTCCCAGGTCCGCACGCCCGACGATTTCGAGGACCTGATCGCCGAGGCGCTCGACACCAGGGCCGCCGAGGGCTGAGCCGGGCCGGACCGCTCCGGCCCTTTCCCTTGGCATCGTCCCGATCCCGGACTATCTACGGCTCTCAGCAAACGGAATAGTTCAGATGCCGATCAAGATACCAGCCAACCTGCCCGCCTACGACGTCCTCACGCGCGAGGGCGTCATGGTGATGTCCGAGGACGTCGCCGGCCGCCAGGACATCCGCCCGCTGCGCATCGGATTGCTGAACCTGATGCCGAAGAAGATCCAGACCGAGAACCAGTTCGCCCGGCTGATCGGCGCGACGCCGCTGCAGATCGAGCTCTCGCTGATCCGCATGAGCGAGCACCAAACCAAGAACACCGCCGCCGAGCACATGGAAGAGTTCTACCGCCCCTTCTCGGAAGTGCAGGCCAGCGGTGAGAAGTTCGACGGTCTCATCATCACCGGCGCGCCGATCGAACACCTGGAGTTCGAGGACGTGACCTATTGGGACGAGCTGGTCCAGGTCATGGACTGGACCCAGACCCATGTGCATTCCACCTTCGGCGTCTGCTGGGGCGGGATGGCGATGATCTATCACTTCCACCGGGTCAAGAAGCACATCCTGGATGCCAAGGCCTTCGGCTGCTTCCGCCACAAGAACCTCGCCCCCGCATCGCCCTACCTGCGCGGCTTCTCGGATGACTGCGTGATCCCGGTCAGCCGCTGGACCGAGATGCGCCAGGACGAGATCGAGGCCGCCGGCGGCCTGACCACCCTGCTCGGCAGCGACGAGGTCGGCCCCTGCCTGGTCGAGGATCCGGGCCATCGCGCGCTCTACATCTTCAACCACTTCGAATACGACCGCGATACGCTCAAGCAGGAATACGACCGGGATATCGCCAACGGCACCCCGATCAACGTGCCGATCAACTACTACCCGGACGACGACCCCTCGCGCCCGCCGCTGAACCGCTGGCGCAGCCACGGGCACCTTCTTTACGGTAACTGGATCAACGAGATCTACCAGTCCACCCCCTTCGACATGGCCGAGATTGGCAGTTAACCTGCTGATATCCTTGGGCCTCGGGCTGCTTCTGCTGGCCGGCGTCACCCATTGGGCCGCCGCCCGGCACGAAACTAGGGCCGAGGCCGCCTTTCCGCCCGAAGGCCAGTTGATGGAGATCGACGGCGTGCAGGTCCATGCCGTCGTCGCCGGCCAGGGGCCGGACCTGGTGCTGATCCACGGCGCCAGCGGCTCGACGCGCGACATGACCTTCGGCCTCGCTCCGGCCCTGGCCGACCGCTACCGCGTCATCGCCATCGACCGCCCCGGCCTCGGCTATACCGAGCGCCTGAACGAGAGCGGCGCGACCATCACCCAGCAGGCCGCGCTGCTGGCCGAGGCCGCCCGCCGGCTCGGCGCTGAACGCCCGCTGGTGCTGGGCCACAGCTATGGCGGCGCGGTGGCGCTGGCCTGGGCGGTAAACCACCCCGACCGCCTCGCCGGGCTGGTCGCGCTCTCGGCCGCCTCGCAGGTCTGGGACGGCTCGCTGCCGCTCTTCTACCGCATCACCTCCTCGCACCTCGGCAGCGCGCTGGCAGTGCCGCTCATCACCGCCTTCGTGCCCGACAGCGTGGTCGAGAAGGCGGTGGCCGAGGTCTTCGAGCCGCAACAAGAACCCGCCGGCTATGCCGACTACTTCGGCCCCGCCCTGACCCTGCGCCGCGTCTCGATGCGCGCCAACGCGGCGCAGCGGGCCAACCTGCTGGTCGAGATCGAGGCGCTGGCACCGCAATACGGCGAGATCGCCGTGCCCACCGAGATCGTCCACGGCACTGCCGACACCACTGTCGGCATCCACATCCACTCGGAGAAACTGGTGAACCAGATCCCCGGCGCCATCCTCACCCGCCTCCCCGGAATCGGCCATATGCCGCACCACGTCTCCCCCGAGGATGTGATCGCCGCCATCGACCGTGTCGCCGCACGGGCGGGTTTGCGTTAATCCTTGTACCATCCCATATTGGCCTGGTCCGGTCAGGCAAAGGAACGGCAAGATGGATCTTCCCTTCGGTGGTGCGATCAGCACCTACTTCACCAAGGAAGCCCCGAAAGAGGTGCGCGAGTCGATCAAGCGCGCCGATGGCGACGACATCCTCAATCCGACCTTTCCCTATACCGAGGAGATGAAGCGCAAGGCCTACGAGGCCGAGATGAAGGCGCTCCAGATCGAACTCGCCAAGATGCAGAGCTGGCTCGGCGAGGTGGGCCAGCGCGTCGTCGTTGTGATGGAGGGGCGCGACGCCGCCGGCAAGGGCAGCACCATCAAGCGCTTCACCGAGAACCTGAACCCCCGTCGCGCCCGGATCGTCGCCCTCGGGAAGCCAACCGAATCCGAGCGCACCCAGTGGTATTTCCAGCGCTACATCGACCACCTGCCCTCCGGCGGCGAGATCGTCTTCTATGACCGTTCCTGGTACAACCGCGGCGTGGTCGAGAAGGTCTTCGGCTTCTGCACCGACGGCGAACGCGAACGCTTCTTCGAACAGGTCGGCCCCTTCGAGCAGTCGCTCGTCGGCGATGGCATCCGCCTCTTCAAGTTCTGGCTTAACGTCGGCCGGGCCGAACAGCTGCGCCGCTTCATGGACCGCGAAAACGACATGCTGAAGCAGTGGAAACTCTCGCAGATCGACGTCGACGGCCTGAAGAAATGGGACGAATACTCGGACGCGATCCGCGAAACGCTGACCCGCAGCCATTCCACCGTCGCGCCCTGGACCATCATCCGCTCGGACGACAAGCGCCGCGCGCGGCTGGCGGCGATCCGCACGGTGCTGCACAACCTCGATTACGCCCGAAAGGACAAGAAGGCGCTCGGCAAGATCGACAAGTCGATCTGCGGGGGGCCCGACCTCTGGGATGGTTAAACGCGGATACCACCACGGCAACCTGCGGCAGGCGCTCGTCGATGCCGCGCTCGACCTCATCCGCGAGAAGGGGCCGACAGGCTTCACATTGTCCGAGGCTGCCAAGCAGGCCGGCGTCACCCCCGCCGCTGTCTACCGCCATTTCGAGGGCCGCGAGGACCTGATCGCCGAGGCCGCCCGCCAAGGCTACGAGATCTTCGCCGATCTGATGCAATATGCCTATGACAAGGGCCAGCCCTCGGCGCTGGCGGCTTTCGAGGCCACGGGCCGCGCCTACCTCGCCTTCGCCCGCAAGCACCCCGGCCACTACATCGCGATGTTCGAAAGCGGCATATCGGTCAACCGCACCCCGGAACTGGCCGCCGTCGCCAAACGCGCCTGGGACGTGCTGGAAAAGGCCGCCAGTGATCTCTCGCAGCACATCCCGCCCGAGAAACGCCCGCCCGCCTCGATGTTCTCGGCCCATATCTGGGCCATGAGCCACGGCGTGGTCGAACTCTTTGCCCGCAACTCGCCCGGCACCCAAAGCCCCTTCCCGCCCGAGGACCTGCTGGAATCCGGCATCGGGGTCTACCTGCGGGGCCTCGGGCTGATCCCGCCCGACAGCTGACGCCCTCAGGTGCCGCAGAAGGTTGCCGGCACCACTTCCTCGGGCAAGGGCGCACGTGCCAGGTCGGCCGCTTCCGGCTGGTCGTCATAGGGGCGCGCCAGCACCGCGTTCAGCCGGTGGAAGGGCGCATAATCGCCCTGCACCGCCGCCGCGATCATCTCTTCCATCCGGTGGTTGCGCGGAATGACCGCAGGGTTGGCCGCTCGCATCACCGCCTCGGGATCGGCCTCTTCCGCCAGACGCGCGCGCCAGCCCTCGGCCCATTGGTCAAAGGCGGCAGGATCAGTGAACTGGTCCCGCGCCTTGCCCGCCGGCAGCGCCCGGAAGGTATTGGTGAAATCGGCCCGGTTCTCGGCCATCCGGTTCAGCAGGTCGCCGATCAGCCCGGCATCCTCCTCGCGCGCCTCCGCGATCCCGATCTTGGCCCCGAACCGCCGCAGCCAGGCCCGGTGAATCTGCCCTGGCATCGCGTGCACGATCCGGGTCGCCTCTTCCACCACCACCTGCGGATCCTCGTATTGCTGGATCAGCGCGGTGGCGAGCTGCGCCAGGTTCCAGACCGCGATATCAGGCTGGTTGGCATAGGCATAGCGACCGCCCCGGTCGATCGAGGAGAACACCGTTTCGGGGTGGTACACATCCAGGAAGGCACAGGGGCCATAGTCGATGGTCTCGCCCGAGATCGAGGAATTGTCGGTGTTCATCACGCCGTGGATGAAGCCGACCGACAGCCAGGAGGCGATCAGCTCGGCCTGCGCCGCGCCGACCGCCGAGAGCAGGCCCATCGGCCCATCCGCCTCGGGGTAATGCCGCGCGATGCCGTAGTCGGTCAGCTGCTTGAGGCTGGCGACATCGCCCCGCGCCGCGAAGACCTGGAAGGTGCCCACCCGCAGGTGGCTGCGCGCCACCCGCGTCAGCACCGCGCCCGGCAGGATCGACTCGCGCCAGACCTCCTCGCCGGTCTCCACCGCCGCCAGCGCCCGCGTGGTCGGGATGCCAAGCGCGTGCATCGCCTCGCTCACCACATATTCGCGCAGCACCGGCCCCAGCCAGGCCCGCCCGTCGCCGCCCCGGCTGAACGGCGTGCGCCCCGCGCCCTTGAGCTGAATGTCACGCCGGACGCCGTCCAGGCCCACCACCTCGCCCAGCAGGATCGCCCGGCCGTCGCCCAGCTGCGGGTTGTACTGCCCGAACTGGTGTCCGGAATAGAGCTGCGCCAGCGGCTCAGCCCCCTCGGGCAGGCGGTTGCCGGCAAAGACCTCGGCGAATTCCGCCTCGGACTGCTCGGGAAGCCCCAGAAGCCCCGCCAGCCTAGCATTCCAGGCGACAAGGCGCGGCGCCTTCACCGGATGCGGCTTCTGCGCGGCATAGAAGCCCGACGGCAGGCGGGCGAAGGAATTGTCGAAGGGGATGTGCAGGCTCATGGGCCACAACATAGAGAGGGCGGGCGCAAATGCCAGAGGGCGCGCGGCCGGCACGGGCAGGACGGGAGTATTTGGAAAGAGAAGAAGCGCAGGGTGGTTTCCAGGGCCTTGACCGCGCGCTAGTCTGATCGCCATGACCGCAGATGAGATCATATCGAGGCTCGACCTCGCCCCGCATCCCGAGGGCGGCCATTACCGCCAGACCTGGGTGGCGGCGAACGAGGGCCGGCCGAGCGGCACCTGCATCTACTTCCTGCTGAAGGCGGGCGAGCGCAGCCACTGGCACCGGGTCGACGCCACCGAGATCTGGCTCTGGCACGCCGGCGCGCCGCTGGTGCTGTCGCTCAGCCCGACCGAGGCCGGGCCCGCCAGCGACCATCTGCTGACACCCGACCTGGACACCGGCGAGCCGCAGCTGATCGTTCCGGAAAACCATTGGCAATCCGCGCGATCCACCGGGGAGTTCACCCTGGTCAGCTGCACCGTCTCGCCCGGCTTCCGCTTCGAGGGCTTCACCCTCGCCGCGCCGGGCTTCGACATTCCCCGCGGCTAGGCCCCCGGCACCGAGACGATGCCGCCCCCCACCGCCGCGCGCACGCCCGTGGTGCCGGGGCACGAGGTGGGCAGGCCCCGCGCCACCCGCACCGCGAGATAGGCGAAGGCCTGCGCCTCGAGCATGTCGCCGTCCAGCCCCGCGGCCTCGACGGGCTCGACCGGGCAGTCCAGCCCCGCCGCCAGCATCCGCATCAGCACCGGGTTGCGCCGCCCGCCGCCGGTGACCAGCACCCGCGCCGGCGGCTGCGGACAATGCTCCATCCCGCGCGCCACGGCGGCGGCGCTCATTGCGGTCAGCGTCGCGGCGGCATCGGCGTCGCCCAGCGGCTCGACCAGCTTCGAGGCGAAGGCAAAATCGTTCCGGTCCAGGGACTTCGGCGGCATTCTTGCGAAGAAGCGCGCGGCCAGGAACTCCTCGAGCATCCCCTCGGCCACCGTGCCCTGCGCCGCCAGCGCCCCGCCCGCGTCCATCTCGAGCCCCAGCCGGGCCGACATCAGGTCGTTGACCGGCGCATTGGCCGGGCCGGTGTCGAAGGCCAGCAGCGCGCCCGGCACCTCGGGCGCGGGCTGGGACGGGTCGATCCAGGTCAGGTTGCCGACGCCGCCGAGGTTGAGGAAGGCCAGCGGCGCGGTCGCGCCCATCCACTTCGCACAGGCGAAGTGGAAGAAGGGCGCCAGCGGCGCGCCCTCGCCGCCCATACGCACGTCCTGGCTGCGGAAGTCCCAGACCACCGGCAGCCCCAGCGCCTCGGCCAGGGCCGCGCCATCGCCCACCTGCAGCGTGCCGTGCCCCCTGGGATCATGCGCCAGCGTCTGGCCATGGAAGCCGACCAGGTCGATCCCCTCGAACCTGCGCAACGCCTCGAAATGCGCGACATCCACCACGTCGCCCGCCAGTTCGACCTCGGCCCCCTGCCAGCGCCCCAGCCCGGCGCGCAGGATCGCCCGTTCCTCGGGCAGGTAGGCCCGGTAACCGCTTGGCCCGAAAGCTGAAATGGTGATCCCGTCGGTTTCGACAACCGCCGCGTCCACCCCGTCCAGCGACGTCCCGCTCATCGCCCCCAGCGCCCGCAGCACGCCGGTCCGCGCAATGGCCCCATTCATGGCCTTTTCCTTTGCCCGCCCCACCCATATACACTGCCCCGCGAACTCAAGCAGAGGCAAGCCATGACCTATCACCCGAAATCGGATTTCATCGCAATCATGATGGAACGCGGCTATCTCGCCGACTGCACCGATTACCAGGGTCTCGACGAGGCTCTGATGGTGCCAGGTCAGCCCGCCTATATCGGCTATGACGCGACCGCCAAGTCGCTGCACGTCGGCCACCTGCTCAACATCATGATGCTGCGCTGGTTCCAGAAGACCGGGCACAAGCCGATCACCCTGATGGGCGGCGGCACCACCAAGGTGGGCGATCCCTCGTTCCGCTCGGACGAGCGCCCGCTGCTGACGGCCGAGGCGATCGACGACAACATCGCCAGCATGAAGAACGTCTTCGCCAAATACCTCGCCTATGGCGACGGCGCGTCGGACGCGATCATGCTGAACAATGCAGAATGGCTCGACGGCCTGAACTACCTCGAGTTCCTGCGCGACATCGGCCGGCACTTCTCGGTGAACCGGATGCTGTCCTTCGAGTCGGTGAAATCCCGGCTCGACCGCGAACAGTCGCTGTCGTTCCTCGAATTCAACTACATGATCCTGCAGGCCTATGACTTCCTCGAGCTGAACCGCCGCTATGGCTGCATCCTGCAGATGGGCGGCTCGGACCAGTGGGGCAACATCATCAACGGCATCGACCTGACCCGCCGGGTGCTCGACCACGAGATCTACGGGCTGACCTCGCCGCTGCTGACCACCTCGGACGGCCGCAAGATGGGCAAAAGCCAGGGCGGCGCCATGTGGCTGAATGCCGACATGCTCAGCCCCTACGAGTTCTGGCAGTTCTGGCGCAACACCACCGATGCCGATGTCGGCCGCTTCCTCAAGCTCTACACCGAGCTGCCGGTCGACGACTGCAACCGCCTCGGCGCGCTGGCCGGCTCCGAGATCAACGAGGCCAAGGTCATTCTCGCCAACGAGGTGACGAAGCTCTGCCACGGGGCCGAGGCGGCGGCGACCGCCGAGGCCACCGCGCGCGAGGTCTTCGAGAAGGGCGGTATCGGCGAGGATCTCCCGACGCTGAACCTGACCGCCGAAGAGGTAGGCGAGGGCATCTCGATCGTGCAGGTGATCGTGCGCGCCGGGCTCGCCAAGTCGGGCAAGGAGGCCAAGCGCCTGATCGCCGAGAACGGCGCCCGGATCGACGGAACGGATATCTCTGACGCTGGCTTGATTGTTCAAGTATACAAAACTTCTGAAGGTGAAATTCGAGCCCGATTAATCGCTTCAAACGGGGCGGTTATCGAAGAAGGGAACCTAAAGTTAAAGCTCTCCGCCGGGCGCAAGCGCCACGCGCTGGTTCAGATCGGCTGACACCCACCATTGCGGAAAACGAAGGCGCCGCGGCCCAGCAGGGTCGCGGCGCTTCTCGTTCTGCCCGTGGACATGTCGTGTCGATGCCCAAGGATATTAGCAGCGCAAAGAGTTAAGATTGGGTTAATCGTCGCAATATTCGCCCCATAGCCCGCTCAGGGCGACGACCGAGGAAATGAAGAACAGGCCCCATGCCCTTCTTCTCTTTCAAAAATACTCAAAAAATTGCGCAACAGCTCCGAAGGCGTTCAGGACGACGCCTTTTCCTCAAGCTCCAGCCATTCCTCCTCGGCGGCCGAGAGCTTTTCCTGCCGCTCGGTCAGCGCCGCGCTGGCCTTCTGGAACTTCCCCGGCTCGCGGGCGTAAAGCTGCGGATCCGCCAGCAACTCCGACAACTTGCCGATCTCGGCCTCAAGCCGCGCGATTTCGGCCGGCAGCGCCTCCAGCCGGTGCTTCTCGGTGAAGGTCAGCCCCGATTTCGCCGCCGCCTGCGGCTTGGCCTTCTCGACCGCCGCGGGCTTGGCCTTCGCCTCCATCGGCGCCTCCACCTCGCGGCGCTGCGACTGGTAATCGCTCCAGCCGCCCGGATAGACCACCGCGCGGCCCTGCCCTTCAAGTGCCACGGTCGTGGTCGCCACCCGGTCGAGGAAATCGCGGTCGTGGCTCACCAGCAGCACGGTGCCATCATAGTCGTCGAGCACCTCCTGCAGCAGGTCCAGCGTCTCGACGTCGAGGTCGTTGGTCGGTTCGTCCAGCACCAGCAGGTTGCTCTGCCGTGCCATCAGCCGGGCCAGCAGAAGCCGCGCCTTCTCGCCGCCCGAGAGCGCCTTCACCGGCGCGCGGGCCTGCGATTCGTCGAACAGGAAATCCTTGAGATAACCGACCACATGGCGCGGCGTGCCGCGCACCATCACCTGATCGGCCCGCCCCGAGACCCGCGACTCGGGGTCGTTGGTCAGCGAATCCCAGAGCGTTATCTCCGGGTCCAGCGCCGCCCGCGCCTGGTCAAAGACCGCGATCTCCAGGTTGGTGCCCTGCCGCACCGTTCCGCTGTCCGGCGCGATCTCGCCCAGCAGCAGCTTGACCAGCGTGGTCTTGCCGACGCCATTGGGGCCGACAAAGGCCACCCGGTCGCCGCGCTGCACGGTCAGCGACAAGTTCTTCACGATATCCGCATCACCGAAGCGTTTGGAAATGCCCTTGGCCTCGATCACCAGCTTGCCCGAGGGCACCGAGGCCTCGAAGGCCAGGTCGGCGGTGCCCTGCCGGCGGATCTGTCCGGCACGTTCGGCCCGCAGCGCCTGCAAGGCGCGCACCCGGCCCTGGTTGCGCTTGCGCCGGGCCGAGATGCCTTCGACCGCCCATTTGCCCTCGGCCTTGATCAGCCGGTCCAGCTTGTGGCGCTGCTGGTCCTCTTCTTCCCAGATGGTATCGCGCCAGGCGTCGAAAGCGTCGATGCCCTTCTCCATCCGCCGCACGATTCCCCTGTCGATCCAGAGCGTTGCGCGCGCAAGATGACGCAGGAAGGCGCGGTCGTGGCTGATCATGACATAGGCCGCACGGGTTGCGGCCAACTCGTCCTCGAGCCAGCGGATCGCGGTGATATCGAGGTGGTTGGTCGGCTCGTCGAGCAGCATCAGCTCGGGCTCCCGCGCCAGCAGACCGGCCAGCGCCGCACGCCGCCGCTCGCCACCCGAAGCGGTTGTGACGGGTCGCGCGGGGTCGAACTTCAGCCCCTCGGCGGCCCGCTCGACCCGGTATTGCTCGCCCGGCTCCAGCCCGCGCGCCGCGAAGGCGCCCAGCGTGTCGAAGCCGGTCATGTCCGGGTCCTGCTCCATATAGCCGACGGAGGTGCCCGGCGCGCGGATCACCTGCCCCGCGTCCGGTTCGACCAGCCCGGCCATCACCTTCATCAGCGTCGACTTGCCCGACCCGTTGCGCCCCACCAGCGCGATGCGGTCGCCCGGCTGGACGACAAGGTCGAGCCCGTCGAAAACAGGGTTGCCGCCGAAGGTCAGCGAGATTCCGGAAACCTGGAGAAGGGGTGCGCGTGCCATGGCCGCGAGCTACCCTGCCGCCGAGGGGCCGTCAACGGGGCTAACCCTGCGCCACCGCCCGCAACAGGCGTTGCCGCGCCGGGGGAATCGCGCCGATCTCCAGCCCGGTGAAGACGTGCAGCGTGTTCATATTCCGGTCGATCACCGCGTGGTCGCTGACCCAGCCGCCCATGGTCAGGTAGGTGCGCAGCAGCGGCGGCATCCGCGACATCGCCTTCTTCGGGTCAGGCCGGCGCCGCAGCCGCGCGGCAAAGCGGAAGACATCCGGCGCCTTGACGCGCGGCCACCAGCGCGGCGGCGCCAGGTGGCGCGCCTTCAGCATGGCGAAGGTGTCGAGGTAATCTTCGGTCCGCGTGCCCGCGAAAGAGGAACAGCCGAACAGCATCTCGACCCGATGCTCGTCGACGTAACGGGTCAGCGCGCCCCAGGCTACCCGCAGGATATCGCCGTCGCGCCAGTCGGGGTGGATGCAGAACCGACCGATCTCGGCCATCCGCCCCGGAAAACCGGCCAGCGCCCCGAGATCGTAGAACTGCGCGGAATAGCTGCCGCCGATACCGGCCCCGCCCTCGAGCAGCAGCAGCCGGCAGCAGGCCACCAGCGCACCGGAACAGGTGTCGCGCACAAGGATATGGGTGCAGAGCGCATCGAAGGAATCGGCATCCGGCCCGGCGGTGGCAAAGCACAGCCCGCGCAACGCCTGCGCTTCGGCGATCTCCTCCGTACTTTCCGCCGAAGTGGCCGCATAGCGGCCACGAAGAAACGCAGGCGTATCTGGCACGGGCTCAAACCTCTCGGGGTCCTGCCGGAATGGTAGATGCCCCGGCCCCTACCCTCAAGAGATGACAGGCCGGCGACAGGGCACCGTCAGACCCGCGTCATTCGCCGATAAGCTGGCCCGGTCCGATCCGGCCGAGGTTGCCAAGCAACTGGCGCAGGAAGCTCTTGTCCGTCTCGCCCGACTCGGTGATCCGGCGTTCAAGCGGAATCACCCGGCCCTGCTCCAGCCCGAAGCGCTCGATATTGCTGACGCGGCCATTCTTGTCGAAGCTGATCGCGACCAGCTCGCGCGAGATGGTCTGCGGCGCGCGTGCACCGTAATGGCGCACCCGCGAGGAGATGTAGTAATAACCACCATAGTTCAGCACGCCCGAGGCACCCGGCGTCCCGATCGCCTCGGCCACGCTCTCGCGCGTGTCGCGTCCAACCTGGATCTTGGCAAGGTCCTCTTCGGGCGGCACGTAGCCATGCTCGCGATAGGTCGCCACGCAGGCTGCGGTCGACGCCACGAGGGCCCCGGCCAGGGCCAACCGGCTCAACCGTTTGAACTGAAACGCGCGCAGAACCATGTATGCCCTCTTGCCTTGGCCTCCATCGGCTTCTATCCGATTATCGGCTCTGCGCCATCTGTTCAAGAAACGAAAGCGGCGAAATGACCGGCTTCCCAGTTTTCCGCGTCGCGGACCTCGACCAGAACGCCCCGACTCGCTTCGATCTGCGCCCCGATGCAGAGATGATGTCGGGCCTTGCCGACGAGCTCGGCCTGCTTGGTCTGCGCAAGCTCTCCTTCGCCGGAGAGATCACGGCCAGCGGCAAGCGCGACTTCGTGCTGACCGCCCGACTCGGCGCCACCGTGGTGCAGCCCTGCGTCGTGACGCTCGATCCCGTGACCACGCGGATCGACACCGAGGTGCGGCGCACCTATCTCGCCAACATGCCCGAACCCGCAGGGGAAGAAGTCGAGATGCCCGAGGACGACACGATCGAGCCTCTGCCCGTCACCATCGACCCGGCCGCAGTTATGGCCGAGGCGCTGGCGCTCGCACTGCCGCTCTATCCCCGCAAGGACGGAGTCGCGCTGGGAGAGGCCAATTACGCGGCTCCGGGCACCGAGGCGATGACCGACGAAACCGCCCGACCCTTTGCCGGCCTGGCCAATCTGCGCGACCGGATGAAGGACAAGAACTAGGGGCGCGACCGAATAGCCCTTGCGCAGGCGAAGATTCGCAGTATTTTCGCGCGCTCATCGGTTTTTCGGTTGGACATTGCGCGGCCCCCGGCCTAAACGCACGTCACGCCGCAGGAAATGCAACACAGTGGGTAACGGCAGTCTAGCCGGCCCGATCAGACAAGGGTTGAGACATGGCTGTCCAACAGAATAGAGTTTCGAAATCGCGCCGCAACAAGCGCCGTTCCCACGACGCACTGGTTGCCGCGAATCCCAACGAATGCCCGAACTGCGGCGAACTGAAACGCCCGCACCACGTCTGCGCCGCCTGCGGCCATTACGACGACAAGGAAGTCGTCGCGCAAGCGGACGAGATCGACCTGGACGAAGACGCGGCCTGATCGGGCGCGGCTGGTTAGGGAATGACGCCCCAGCCTGATACCGACGGTGCGCTCGCCCGCCGCATCCTGATTTCGGTGGACGCCATGGGTGGCGATAACGGCGCTGAGGCCGTTATTGCCGGCATGGCCAAATCCGCCGAGAAGAATCCAGACATAGGCTATATCCTGCACGGCCCCCGCGCCGAGCTGGAACCCCTTGTCGCGCGCACTCCCGGCCTCTCCGACCGAATCCACGCCTGGCACGACGTCTCCGAGGTCGTGACCATGGAGGACAAGCCCAGCCACGTGGTGCGCCACGGCTCGGGCACCTCGATGTGGTCGGCGATCGATTCTGTGCGCGACGGCGAGGCCAAGGCCGCCGTCTCCTGCGGCAATACCGGCGCACTGATGGCGATCTCGACCATCCGCTTGCGCCGCCTGCCCGGCGTCAACCGTCCCGCCATCGCGATTCTCTGGCCCTCGCGCAATCCGCAGGGGTTCAACGTCATGCTCGACGTCGGCGCCGATGTCCGCGCCGATGCCCGCGACCTGCTGCAATTCGCGCTGATGGGCGCCTCCTATGCCCGCAACGGCATGAATTTGGCCCGCCCCCGGATCGGCCTGCTGAACGTCGGCACCGAAGAGCACAAGGGCCGCCCCGAGCTCAAGGAAGCGCATACGCTGATCGCCCGCTACGCCGAGACCGGCCGCTTCGATTTCGTCGGATTCGTCGAGGGCAGCGACCTGCCCGGCGCCACCGCTGACGTGATCGTGACCGACGGCTTCACCGGCAATGTCGCGATCAAGACCGGCGAAGGCACCGCGACCCTGATCAGCGACCTGCTGCGCGAGGGGTTTCAGTATTCCTTCCTGTCGCGCATCGCGGCTCTGCTTGCCCTGCCCTCGTTGAACCGCCTGAAAAAGCGGATAGATCCGCGCCGGGTCAACGGCGGGGTCTTCCTCGGGCTGAACGGTACCGTGGTCAAATCGCACGGCCGCGCCGATGCGACCGGAGTCTCCGCCGCCATCAAGCTCGCCTTCCAGCTCGCGCAGTCCGGTTTCTCGGAAAAACTTGCGGCGCGGGTTGCATCCGTTGACGAGCTTGCTCAAGATGGCGCCGAACTGCCCGAAAAGGCGGCAGGAACACATAACGAAGGTCAGGAATGACACTGCGAGCGGTTGTGAAGGGGGTCGGACACCACCTGCCCCAGCGGGTAGTGCCCAATTCCGAATTCGAATCGAAACTGGATACCTCTGACGAATGGATTCGCTCCCGCTCCGGGATCGAGCGGCGCCATTTCGCCGCCGAGGACGAGACCACCTCGGATCTCGCCACCAAGGCCGCCGAGGCAGCCCTTGCCGATGCTGGCCTGCAGGCCGATGACATCGACGCGATCATCCTTGCCACATCGACCGCCGACCTGACCTTCCCCTCGGCCGCCACCATGGTGCAGGCCCGCCTCGGCATGACCCGCGGCTTTGCGTTCGACGTGCAGGCGGTCTGCGCCGGCTTCGTCTACGCGCTGGCCAATGCCAACGCGCTGATCCTCTCGGGTCAGGCCAAGCGCGTGCTGGTGATCGGCGCCGAGACCTTCAGCCGTATCCTCGACTGGAACGACCGCTCCACCGCCGTGCTCTTCGGTGACGGCGCCGGCGCGCTGGTGCTCGCGGCCGAAGAGGGCACGGGCAACGCCAACGACCGCGGCATCCTGTCGACCGACCTGCATTCCGACGGCCGTCACCGCGAACTGCTCTACGTCGACGGCGGCGTATCGACCCAGAGCACCGGCTTCCTGCGGATGCAGGGCAACCAGGTCTTCCGCCACGCAGTCGAGAAACTCGCCGCCACCGCCGAGGCGGCACTCGACAAGGCCGGGCTGACCAGCGCCGATGTCGACTGGATTGTCCCGCACCAGGCCAATATCCGCATCATCCAGGGCACTGCCAAGAAGATGGGCCTGCCGATGGAACGGGTGGTCGTGACCGTCCAGGACCACGGCAACACCTCGGCCGCATCGATTCCCCTCGCGCTCTCGGTCGGCAAGGCGCGCGGCCAGATCAAGCCGGGCGATCTGCTCGTCACCGAGGCAATCGGCGGCGGCCTGGCCTGGGGCGCGGTGGTCCTGCGCTGGTAATTCGGGTCCCGGCTGGCATTTAACTGTCATTTCAAGGCCATTGGATTCATTCACATTGACAGCGAATTTCGCCAGACCCTATTGTCTTCGAGCAAACAAGGGGATTTGGCGATGGGCGAAAAGACTCTCACCAGGATGGACCTGAGCGAAGCGGTGTTCCGCGAGGTTGGACTGTCGCGGAACGAAAGTGCCCAACTGGTCGAGCGGATGCTCGAACATATGTCCGACGCCCTGGTGCGCGGCGAACAGGTCAAGATCTCGTCCTTCGGCACCTTCAGCGTGCGCGAGAAATCCGCCCGGGTCGGCCGCAACCCGAAGACCGGCGAAGAGGTTCCGATCCAGCCGCGCCGCGTGCTGACCTTCCGCCCGTCGCACCTGATGAAGGACCGTGTTGCCGCCGGCAACAAGAAGTAAGCGGAAAACAGCCTCATGACCAAATCGCCTGATGCCTTTCGCACCATCAGCGAGGTGGCCGACTGGCTCGGCGTTCCCGCCCATGTCCTGCGCTTCTGGGAAAGCAAGTTCACCCAGGTGAAGCCGGTCAAGCGCGCCGGCGGCCGCCGCTATTACCGCCCCGCCGACATGCTGCTGCTCGGGGGTATCAAGGCGCTGCTGCACAACGAGGGCATGACCATCAAGGGCGTGCAGAAGATGCTGCGCGAACAGGGCATTGGCTCGGTTTCTTCAAAGTCGCAGCCGCTCGATTCCGAAATCGACGTCACCATCGAGGCCACCGCCGAACCCGAAGTGGTCGACACCGCCATTACCGAAACCCGCGTGGTTCCCTTCAAGACCCGCGACGCCGGTGCCTCGGCCCCCGGCCTGCCGGACGAGGAACACCCCGAGGCCGCCGTGGAGCCCGAAGGGACGCCGCAAGCAGAATCGCCGGCGGCCAAGCCCGAATCGGATTCGCCCCGCCTGCCCTCGTTCCTGCACCGCGTCCGGCCCGCCGCGGAAGAGGCCGAACCGGCCCGCCCGCGCGCCCTCGTCGTCGATGCGCCCGATCCGGCGCCCGATTCCGAGCTGACGGTCGCGCCCGGCATCCTGGGCCGCCTGTCCACCCTGAACCGCCTCACGGACGCCCAGGCACGCGATCTGGCCCCCGTGGCGCAGGCCCTGCGCGCCTGGCTGGACCAGTCCGGCGGCGCCCGCGCAACCTGACGGCAATTTGCGCGTGATTCCCTCTTGTTCCCGGCTTCAAAACCGGTATGTAACGCCCATCGTCGGGCTATGGCGCAGCCTGGTAGCGCGTCCGTCTGGGGGACGGAAGGTCGCAGGTTCAAGTCCTGCTAGCCCGACCAAATCACACCGACGATACCGCCGTCGCGCCAACCCGCCCATCAAAGGGGGATTGGCGTGACCGGTGTGTTTGCAAATCAGGCAATAGTTGAGATGATCGCCGATGGCGCGATTGTCGCGACCCAGTCCATCGACGCCGCGCAGGTACAACCTGCAAGCCTCGACCTGCGGCTCGGCCATGTCGCCTACCGCGTCCGCGCCTCCTTCCTTGCCGGCCACGGTCGCACCGTCTCCAGCCGGCTCGAGGAATTCGAGATGCACCGCATCGACCTCGGCGGCGGCGCGGTGCTGGAAAAGGGCTGTGTCTACCTCGTCCCGCTGATGGAATCGCTCGCCCTGCCCGCCGGCGTGCTGGCGGTGGCCAATGCCAAGAGCTCGACCGGACGGCTCGACCTGCTGACCCGCACCATCACCGACGGCGGCACCGAGTTCGACCGCATTCCCAACGCCTATCACGGCCCGCTCTACGCCGAGATCTGCCCGCGCTCCTTCTCGGTGCTGGTCCGGCCCGGAATGCGCCTGAACCAGATCCGCTTCCGCAAGGGCCAGGCCGTGCTCTCCGACGCCGAGCTGCGCGCGCTCCACGCCGAGACGCCCCTGGTCGACGGCGAAGCGGTCATCCAGGACGGCCTCGGCTTCTCGGTCGACCTCGCGCTCGATGGCGGTCTCGTCGGCTATCGCGCCAAGCCGCATACCGGGGTGATCGACCTCGCGAAGATCGGCCATTACGACCCGGCGGAATACTGGGAAGAGATCCGCACCCAGAACGGCCAGATCATCCTCGACCCCGGCGCCTTCTACATCCTCGTCAGCCGTGAGGCGGTGACCATCCCGCCGCAATACGCCGCCGAGATGGCGCCCTATCTCGCCATGGTCGGGGAATTCCGCGTGCATTACGCCGGATTCTTCGATCCGGGCTTCGGCTATGCCGCCGCCGGCGGTGCCGGCTCGCGCGGGGTGCTCGAGGTGCGCTGCCACGAGGCACCCTTCGTGCTGGAACACGGCCAGGTGGTTGGTCGGCTGGTCTACGAACGGATGGCCGCCGTGCCGACCCAGCTCTACGGCTCTGGAATCGCCTCGAACTACCAGGGTCAGGGCCTGAAGCTCGCCAAGCATTTCAAGGCGTAAGCGGGCAAAGCTTAAGCTCGGCCGCGCCCGCAGCGCGGCAAACTCCCGCGCATGTCGCAGGGCCGCCGGAACTGCCGTGTGGCCCCGTCCGTTTACTCCCCAAGACGCCGCAGTCCCTGCGGCGCGCAATGTGAGGAGTAAGTGACATGACCTTTACACGCCCCCTTACCGCCACCGCGGTCCTGCTCGCGCTCGCGGCTCCGGCTTCGGCCCTGACGGCGAACGCGACCACCGACCTGAACCTGCGCGCGGGCCCCGGCGCGCAATACCCGGTCGAAGGCGTCATCCAGACCGCCGACGCCGTCGACGTGCAGGGCTGCATCGCGGGTTCGGAATGGTGCAAGGTGATGTATGACGGCAAGGAAGGCTGGGCCCATTCCGCCTACCTGACCGCCAGCTACCAGGCCAAGCCGGTCGTGGTCTACGAGAACTTCCAGCAGCTCGAAGTGGCGCCGCTCGACTACGTGACCGACGACAAGAACCCGGCCAGGACGTTCCAGCCGGTCGGCGACCTCATCATCGGCCAGCCGACCAACATGCCGATCGTCGTCGATGACAACGTCACCCTGCAATATGTGACGGCGAACCCGGTGCAGCCGGTCTACCTGAACGGCGAGGTCGTGGTGGGTGCCGGCATCCCGGCAGCGGTCGAGGTCTACCCGGTCCCCGATACCACCTACCAGTATCTGAACGTGAACGATCAGCTGGTGGTGATCGAACCGCAGACCCGCCAGATCATCCGCGTCGTCCGTTAAAGCGGTTCAAACAAGGACGAAGGCCCCGGCGAAACCGCCGGGGCCTTTTACTTGCCGTTCTCCCGCGCCGCCCGCCGCGCCTGCCGCACCGCGCGGCGCTCGGCCCTGCGGCGAGCCTCGTCGTCCTGCGGGCCCGGTGGCTGCTGCGCAATCGGCGTATCGTCGAAATCCGGGTCCGGCAGCGGCACCGTCCGGGCCGGCGGCGGCATCCGGTCGGCATCCTGCTGACGCTTGCCGCCCTTCTTCTTGCCCGTCGCCGCATTGATCCCGGCATTGATCCCGGTGTGGATCGCCCGCCGCAGCACGGTGTTGACGATCATCCTGATGATCTGGTCAATGTTCATCTCAGCTCTCTCCCGCCCCCGGTTCTGCTGGCAAACGGCCTCACTCGTCGAACAGTTCCGGCTGCCCGATGATCTCGTCGTCTTCTTCGTCCGGCTCCTGTGGCCCGAGGCTGAACGCCCCCGGAGGCGGCCGGTTCTCCAGCAGCCCGGCCGCACGCAGCTCCTTGAGCCCCGGCAGATCCCGCGCGCTCTCCAGCCCGAAGTGATCGAGGAAACTCGGCGTCACCACGAAGGTCACCGGCCGCCCCGGCGTCATCTTGCGCCGCCCGAGCCGGATCCACTCCATCTCCATCAGCTGATCGATGGTCCCACGCGAGACCGACACGCCGCGAATCTCCTCGATCTCGGCCCGCGTCACCGGCTGGTGATAGGCGATGATGGCCAGCGTCTCGATGGCGGCCCGGCTCAGCTTGCGGGTCTCGACGGTTTCCTTCTGCATCAGGAACCCGAGGTCAGGCGCCGTGCGGATCGCCCAGGCGTCATCCACCTTGACCACCCGAACCCCGCGCCCCTCGTACCGCTTGCGCAGCCTCACCAGCGCCTCGGCGGCATCGCAGCCGATCGGCATCCGCGCTTCCAGGTCCTTCACCGTGACCGGCTCGGCCGAGGCAAAGAGCATGGCTTCGACCATGCGCTCCTGTTCGCCTTCGGGCGGCGCGGCGAAAAGGCTTTTCTCTTCCTCCTCAAGGGGCTCGGTCACGTCGTTCATGTCCTCTTGCGGACCTCGATGGGCGCAAAGATCGCGCTCTGGCGAATTTCCAGCTGACCCTGCTTTACCAGTTCCAGCGAGGCGGCAAAAGTCGCGGCGGTGGCCGACCGCCGCTTCACCGGATCGGTTTCCCACCCCTCGGGCAGATACGAGACGATCTCGGTCCAGTCACCGGCAAAGCCGATCAGCCCGCGCATCCGGTCCAGAGCCTCCTCCATGGTGTAGACCGATTTGCGGTCCATCACGAAGGGGCGAAAGTCGTCACGCGTGCGGATGCGGGCATAGCCCTGCATAAGGTCGAGCAGCGTCGCGGTGAACTTCACCGTGCGGATGCGCAGCACATCCTCGCTCTGCCCCCGCGCGAAGACATCGCGCCCCAGCCGGTCGCGCGCCATCAGCCGAGCCGCCGCCTCGCGCATCGCCTGCAACCGCTCCAGCTGGAAGGCCAGGTGGGCGGCAAGGTCTTCGCCGCTCGGCCCTTCCTCGGTCGGGTCCGGCGGCAGCAGCAGGCGCGACTTCAGGAAGGCCAGCCAGGCCGCCATCACCAGGTAATCGGCCGCCAGCTCGATCCGCAGCGCCTTGGCCTTCTCGACGAAGGCCAGGTATTGCCGCGCCAGCTCCAGCACCGAGATCTTGCGCAGGTCCACCTTCTGGGTGCGCGACAGCGTCAGCAACAGGTCGAGCGGCCCCTCGAAGCCCTCGACGTCGACGATCAGCGCCTCGGCGGCGAGACGGTCGGCGACCGAAACCTTGTCTTCCTGGAACTCGTCGTCACCCATAGACCTGTCCGCGCATCAGGCGGGCAAGCTCCGCTTCTGCGGCGTCAATGTCAAGCGGCGCAGGGGCGCGACGCGTGGCCAGCGCCGCCTCGGCGCGGGCCTGCGCGGCCTCGCCCATGCGCCCAGCGGCCTCGGCCACCTGCGCGCGCTCCTCCAGCGTGGCGTTGCACAGCAGGACCACGTCGCAGCCCGCGGCGATGGATTGCTCCGAGAGCTCGGCCAGCGAGCCCGACAGCGCCTTCATCGAGATATCGTCGGTCATGATGAGGCCGCCAAAGCCGATCTGCTCGCGGATCAGCGCCATCATCCGGGGCGAGATCGTCGCCGGCAGATCGTCGATCGCGGAATAGACGAGATGCGCGGTCATCCCCATCGGCAGGTCGTTCAGCGCCCGGAAGGCGGCAAAGTCGGTATCGTCCAGCGCCTCGGGGTCGGCATCGACATGGGGCAGCTCGTGGTGGCTGTCCATCGTCGCGCGGCCGTGGCCCGGAATGTGCTTGAGCACCGGCAGCACGCCGCCGTCCAGCATCCCCTGGGCCACCGCCCGCCCGATCCGCGCCACCGCGCCCGGCTCGGTGCCATAGCAGCGGTTGCGCAGGAAATCATGCGTCCGCGGTCCGGCCAGATCGACCATCGGCGCGCAATTGCCGTCGATGCCAAGCGCCAGCAACTCGTCCGCGATCAGCCGATAGCGCAGGTACATCGCCCGCTCGGCGCCCTCGCCCGCCAGCGCCACGTGGTCCAGCGGCGGATGCCATACCCTTGCCAGCGGCGCGCGCAGGCGCTGCACGCGCCCGCCCTCCTGGTCGATCAGGATCGGCGCCGCACGCCCCACCGCCGCCCGCATCTCGTCGCAAAGCGCGCGGATCTGGTCGGGCGTATCGAGGTTGCGAGCGAACAGGATGAACCCGAAGGGATCGGCCTCGCGGAACAACGCCTTTTCGTTCGAGGTCAGCCGCAGCTCCTCGGCATCGATGATCGTCGCGCCGAAACTCACCTTGTGGTCACCGGGATGCAGTCGGCCTTCTCGGCGGCCAGCACGGCGCAGAAGCGGCGCGCATCGGCCATGTCGTTGAAGCCCATCGCCCGCAGCCGGTAGAAGGTCCGCCCGCCACTGGTGGCCTTCTGCACCACGCGGGTCTTGTCGCCCAGGTAGTCGCCGAAACGGATGTTCAGCTTGTCCCACTCCGACCGCGCCGTATCGGGCGAGTCAAAGGCACCGAGCTGCGCCAGCTTCGCGCCCGACGGCACGCTCTCGGGGTCGGCCTCGCGCACCTTGCCGGTATAGCGCACCGAGTCGCCCTCTTCGATCTCCTCGGCAGCCAGCGCCGCCAGCTTCTCGGGCCGCGCACGCGGCCGCAGCGAGCGCGACAGGCCCGGACCGTCAAACGCCTTGACCTCGGGCACATCGGCCGCGTTCAGCCGCGCGGGCTGCACGATGGCGCCCGCGTCAGAGGCGGGCTCCTCGGCATCCTCGGCATTGCCGTTGATCAGTTGCTGCACCAGCGAGTCGACCGAAGCCTTGGTCAGCTCTTCCTGGCTGCGCGGCTCGGCGGCCGCGGCGGTCTCTTCGGTCATCGGCCGGTCTTCTTCGGTCAGCTCGACCGCTTTCGGCGCCAGCTTGATGCTCTCGGCCACCGGGGCCGCCGTGCCCTGCGCCGCGACCGCGTTCACCGCCAGGCCCTGGTTGCCGGCCATCTCGCCGCCCGGTTCCTTGGGGGCAACCCGCATCGGCCCCTCGATGGCGCGCACCACCGGCACCCCGCTGACATCGCGCACCCAGAGCTTGTAGCCCCAGACGCAGATCCCGGCGATCAGCACCAACGAGGCCAGAGCCCCCGCGATGTTGACAAGTTTGCCAAGCCCGCCCGTTGCCGGCCCGGAATCCGGGCCTGCCACCGCATCGGTGTATTCGATATCCGCCATGTCCGCCTCGCTGCCCGTTTCGTGCGGTTTTCCGCATCATGGGTCGTCTTGTCTTCTGCCTCGGACCGGCGTTCGGGCGATTTTCTACCGCATCTCCTGCGCCGGCTTGACGCCAAGAATAGCAAGACCTGCGGAAATGACAACGGAAACGGCACGCGCCAGGGCCAATTTCGCTTGACTCGTGGTCACGTCGTCCTCCTGCAGGAATCGCAGCGAACTGTCGTCATTGCCCCGGTTCCACAGCGCGTGGAAATCGCCGGCCAGCTCGTAGAGGTAGAAGGCCACGCGGTGCGGCTCGTTGGTGCGCGCGGCGATCTCGACCAGCCGCGGCCATTCGGCCAGCTGCTTGGCGACCTTGATCTCGGCCTCGTGGTTCAGCGCCGAAAGGTCGGCCTTCGCGCAAGAGGTCAGGTCGGCGTCGATGCCGGCATCCTCGGCCTTGCGGATCACGCTCATGATCCGCGCATTGGCATATTGCACGTAGAACACCGGGTTCTCGCGGCTCTGCTCCAGAACCTTGTCGAAATCGAAGTCCAGCGGCGCATCGTTCTTGCGGGTCAGCATGACGAAACGGGTGACATCGGGGCCGACCTGCTCGACCACGTCGCGTAGGGTTACGAAATTGCCGGCCCGCTTGGACATCTTGAACGGCTCGCCGTTCTTGAATAGCCGCACCAGCTGGCAGAGCTTGATGTCGAGCGGCACCCGCCCGTCCGACAACGCGCTCACCGCCGCCTTCATCCGCTTGACGTAACCACCGTGGTCGGCGCCGAAGACGTCGATCAGGGCGTCGAAGCCGCGGGTGATCTTGTCATAATGATAGGCGATATCCGGCGCGAAGTAGGTCCAGGACCCGTCCGACTTCATCACCGGGCGGTCGACGTCGTCGCCATGCGCGGTCGAGCGGAACAGCGTCTGCTGGCGCGGCTCCCAATCCTCGGGGGTCTTGCCCTTGGGCGGCTCCAGCACGCCCTCGTAGATCAGCCCCTTGGCCTTCAGCGCCTCAAGCGCCGCCTCGATCCGGCCGGTGCCATAGAGCGACTTCTCCGAATAGAAGACGTCCATCTTGACGCCCAGCGTCAACAGGTCCTCGCGGATCAGGTCCATCATCGCGTTGGTGGCGAATTCGCGCACTGGCGCCAGCCAGACCTCTTCCGGTTCCTCCAGATAGGCATCGCCCACCTTGTCCTTCAGCGCCTCGCCCACCGGGATCAGGTAGTCGCCGGGATAGCTGCCCTCGGGCCAGTCGACGCTCAGGTCATGCGCCTCCTGATACCGCATGTAGACCGACCGGGCGAGCACATCGACCTGCGCGCCGCCGTCGTTGATGTAATACTCGCGCGTCACGTCATAGCCGGCATAGGCCAGCAGGCTCGCCAGCGCATCGCCGAAGACCGCGCCACGGGTGTGGCCCACGTGCAGCGGCCCGGTCGGGTTGGCCGAGACATATTCGACGTTGACCTTCGCGCCCTTGCCCATGGTCGAGCGGCCATAGTCCGCACCGTCCTCCAGCACCGCGCCCACCAGTTCCTGCCAGATCGAGGGCGCCAGCCGCAGGTTCAGGAACCCCGGCCCGGCCACCTCGGCGCTGACAACCCGCGCGTCGTCGATCAGCTTCTTCGCCAGCAACTCGGCAATCGCGCGCGGCTGCATCCCCGCCGGCTTGGCCAGCACCATCGCGGCATTGGTCGCCATGTCCCCATGCCCGGCATCGCGCGGCGGTTCGACCGCGACGGCATCGGTCGCCAGGCCCGAGGGGATTGCCCCTTCATCGGCCAGGGCGGCGAGGCTTTCGATCACCAGCGTGCGGATATCGGCAAAGAGGTTCATGTCGTGTGTCCTTTCGATCCAGCGGGTCTACCATGCGCGCGGGCAAGGTCAACGCCGTTCAGATCGGGGCCTGTTCTTCCAGTTCGATGCCGCCCAGAAGCCGGGCATGTTCCTGCAAGGCGAAGCGGTCGGTCATGCCCGAGATGTAATCCGAGACGATCCGCGCCAGCGCGGTTTCGCCCTCGGCTTCGGCCACATCCTTGCGCCACTGCTTGGGCAGTTGGTCGGGATGCGCCATGAAATAGGGGAACAGCTCGTTGACCACCTGCGTCACCTGCGCCCGCACCACCACCACGCTCGGCGCGCGATACATGCGCTGGAACAGGAATGTGCGGATCACCTTTAGATCCTCGAACAGCGGATCCGAGAAGCGGATCAGCCCCCGCACCGCATGGCGCACCTCCTCGACCGACTGCGGGTCGATCTCGGCCAGGCGCACGCGGGCAAAGCCGATCACGTCCTCGACCAGAACCCCGAAGAAACGCCGCAGCGCCTCGTGCCGGCGGCGGTAATAGTTCAGGCCGGGATACTTGCGGTCGACCTCGCCGAAACAGGCATCCAGGATCGGCAGCGCCGCCAGCTCGTCGGTCGAGAACAGCTCGGCCCGCAGCCCGTCGTGCAGGTCGTGGTGGTTATAGGCCACGTCATCGGCAATCGCCGCCACCTGCGCCTCGGCGCTGGCATAGGTGCCCAGTTCAAGGTCGTTCACCTTGATGTATTCCGCCATCGCCCAGGGCAGCTCTCCGGTGACCGGCCCGTTGTGCTTGGCCAGCCCCTCCAGCGTCTCCCAGGTCAGGTTCAGCCCGTCGAACTCGGCATAGTGCCGCTCCAGATGGGTGACGATGCGGATCGCCTGCGCGTTGTGATCGAAGCCGCCATAGGGCGCCATCAGCGCGCTCAGCGCATCCTCGCCGGTATGGCCGAAGGGCGGATGCCCCAGGTCATGCGCCAGCGCCACCGCCTCGGTCAGCTCGGGGTTCAGCCCCAGCGCGCCCGAAATCGTCCGCGCCACCTGCGCCACCTCGATCGAATGGGTCAGCCGGGTGCGATAATAGTCGCCCTCGTGCTCGATGAAGACCTGTGTCTTGTGCTTCAGCCGCCGGAAGGCGCTGGCATGGATGATCCGGTCCCGGTCGCGGTGAAAACACGAACGGAAAGAACTTTCTTCCTCGGGCACCAGCCGCCCGCGCGAACGCGCGGGATCCGATGCATAGGGCGCGGTCATGTTGCTGATCCTTGTCGCCTGTCCCAAGGCTTTCTATATTCACTTGCAGGAACGAATGAAACCGCCCGGAGCCAATGCAATGCAGCTTCCCCCCAAGGTCACCGAACGCGCCTTCGACCGCCTCGCCGAAATCGGCGCCGCGGATCAGGGCAAGGCCCTGCGCGTCGCGGTCGAAGGCGGCGGCTGCTCGGGCTTCCAATACGAGATACAGCTCGACACCCCCGCCTCTGACGACCTCGTGCTCGAAGGCAAGGGCGAGAAGGTGGTGGTCGACTCGGTCTCGCTGCCCTTCCTGTCGAACGCCACCATCGACTTCGCCGACGAACTGATCGGCGCGCGCTTCGTCATCGAGAACCCGAACGCCACATCGTCCTGCGGCTGCGGCACCTCCTTCTCGATCTGACGCCGCGCCCGGCGGCGCGGGTGCAGGTGAGTATTTTTGAAGAGAAGAAGCAGCAGGTTGCGCGCCAAAGCTGATCCGGCGCGCGGCTAGAGTTCTTCCACCATGACCACGCCTTCCAGGCTCTTGAGCGCGCCCTTGATCGCCGGGTTGATCGCGAAATCCTGACCGAGGTCGATCTCCACCTCGCCCGGCAGGTCAGGGTCCAGCAGGCAGAGCTGCACCGGCCCCTTGGCGGCATTGCGCGCGGCGGCCTTGGCCTCTTCCAGCACGGTCGCGATGGTCCCGACCGCCCCCGCTGCGCCGACGAAGACGCGCAGGCCCGAAGTGCCGGCATCGGCCACCGCGTTGTCGATCGGGCCAATGGCGCGCGCCAGCAGCTTGAGCTGGTCCGCCTCCATCGTCGCCTCGACAGTGAGCACGACCTTGGAGCCGGTCTCGAGATATTGCCTCGAGGCTTCAAGGGTTTCCGAGAAGATCGTAACCTCGTAGGCACCCGTCGCATCGCTCAGCTGGGCAAAGGCGAAACGGTTGCCACGCGCCGATTTGCGTTCCTGCCGCCCGGCAACGACGCCGGCGAGCTTCGCCACCTGCGCCCCGCCCGACGCCCGCGCGCGCAGCTCGTCCAGCGTCAGCACCCCCTTGCGCCGCAGCGGCGCCATGTAGTCGTCGAGCGGGTGGCCCGAGAGGTAGAAGCCGATCGCCTTGAACTCTTCCGCCAGCCGCTCGGCCGGCAACCAGTCCGAGGTCGAGGGCAGCCGCGGTTCCGGCAGGTCGTCGCCTGCCTCGCCAAAGAGCGAGACCTGCGCCGAGGCCTTCTGCTCGTGGATCGCCGCCGAATAGGCCACCAGCGCATCCAGGCTCTCGAATACCCGCTTGCGGTTGCCGTCAAGCTGGTCGAAGGCGCCGGCGCGGGCCAGCATCTCCATCGGCCGCTTGCCGACCCGCTTGAGATCGGCCCGCCGGGCCAGGTCGAAGAGCGTGACGAAGGGCTTGTCCTGCCCGCTCGCATGTCGCGCGTCGGTGATGATCTTCATCGCCTCGACGCCGACGTTCTTTAGCGCGCCCAGCGCATAGACCAGCGCGCCCTTGTCGACGGTGAACTTCGCCTCCGAACGGTTGACGCAGGGCGGGATCACTTCGATCCCCAGCCCCTTGCGCACCTCCTCGCAATAGATCGCCAGCTTGTCGGTGAGATGGATATCGCAGTTCATCACGCCGGCCATGAACTCAACCGGGTGGTTCGCCTTCAGCCAGGCGGTCTGATAGCTCACCACCGCATAGGCGGCGGCGTGCGACTTGTTGAAGCCGTAGTTGGCGAATTTCTCCAGTAGGTCAAAGACTTCGCTGGCCTTCTTCTTGTCGACGCCCTTCTCGAGCGAGCCCTTCTCGAACTTGGGCCGCTCCTTGGCCATCTCGGCAGCGATCTTCTTGCCCATGGCGCGGCGCAAAAGGTCGGCGCCCCCAAGGGAATAGCCGGCCATCTCCTGGGCGATCTGCATCACCTGTTCCTGGTAGACGATGATGCCCTGGGTCTCTTCCAGGATATGGTCGATCAGCGGATGGATGCTTTCGCGCGGCTTCAGCCCGTTCTTCACCTCGCAATAGGTCGGGATGTTCTCCATCGGACCGGGGCGGTAGAGCGCCACCAGCGCCACGATGTCCTCGATGCAGGTCGGCTTCATCCGCTTGAGGGCATCCATCATGCCCGAGCTTTCCACCTGGAACACCGCCACTGTCTTGGCCGCGGCGTAGAGCTTGTACGAGGCCTCGTCATCCAGCGGGATGGCGTTGATGTCATCCTCGGTCCCGGCGGCGGGCGTATAGAGCTCGCGCCCGTCGGCCGCCACATGCAGGTGCCGCCCCGAGGCGCGGATCAGATCGACCGCGTTCTGGATCACGGTCAGCGTCTTGAGGCCGAGGAAGTCGAACTTCACCAGCCCCGCCTGTTCGACCCATTTCATGTTGAACTGGGTCGCCGGCATGTCGGACCGCGGATCCTGGTAGAGCGGCACCAGCGCATCCAGCGGCCGGTCGCCGATCACCACGCCGGCGGCGTGGGTCGAGGCGTTGCGCAGCAGCCCCTCGACCTGCTGGCCGTATTCCAGCAGCCGCGCCACCACCTCCTCGGCCTTGGCTGCCTCGCGCAGGCGCGGCTCGTCTGCCAGCGCCTTCTCGATGCTGACGGGCTTCACGCCCTCGACCGGAATCATCTTCGACAGCCGGTCCACCTGCCCATAGGGCATCTGCAGCACCCGGCCCACGTCGCGCACCGCCGCCTTCGACAGCAGCGCCCCAAAGGTGATGATCTGCCCCACCCGGTCGCGGCCGTATTTCTCCTGCACATAGCGGATCACCTCCTCGCGGCGGTCCATGCAGAAGTCGATGTCGAAGTCGGGCATCGAGACCCGCTCGGGGTTGAGGAAGCGTTCGAACAGCAGCGAATAGCGCAGCGGGTCGAGGTCGGTGATGGTCAGCGCATAGGCCACCAGCGACCCCGCGCCCGACCCCCGCCCCGGCCCGACCGGAATGCCCTGGTCCTTGGCCCATTTGATGAAGTCGGCCACGATCAGGAAGTAGCCGGGAAAGCCCATCTGCTCGATGATGCCCAGTTCGAACTCCAGCCGCTTCTCGTAGTCCTCGACCGGCGCCGAATGCGGGATCACCGCCAGGCGCGCGGCCAACCCCTCGACCGCCTGGCGGCGCAGTTCCACCACCTCGTCATCGGCAAAGCGCGGCAGGATCGGCGCGCGCTTCTTCGCCATGAAGGCACAGCGGCGCGCGATCTCGACGGTGTTCTCGATCGCCTCGGGCAGGTCAGCGAAGAGCACCGCCATCTCCTGCCCGCTCTTGAAGTAATGCTGCGGCGTCAGACGGCGGCGCGAGTCCTGCTGGTCGACATAGGCTCCCTCGGCGATGCAGATCAGCGCGTCATGCGCCTCGTACATGTCCGACTTCGGGAAGTAGACGTCGTTGGTGGCCACCAGCGGAATATCCATCGCATAGGCCATCTCGACATGGCCCCGCTCGGTCAGCCGCTCGGCCTCGGTCGGGTTGCCGTCCTCGCCGGGGTGGCGCTGCAACTCGATGTAGAGCCGGTCGCCGAAGGCCGCGTGCAGGCGCCGCACCAGCGCCTCGGCAGCGGGCCGCTGACCGGCCTGCAGCAGCATCCCCACCGGCCCTTCCGGCCCGCCCGAGAGGCAGATCAGCCCGCCCGAATGCGCCTCCAGCTCCTCGACCGTCACCTGCGGCAACTGCCCGCCCTTGCCGATATAGAGGCAGGAGTTCAGCTTCATCAGGTTCTCGTAGCCCGCCTCGGACTGCGCCAGCAGCACCAGCGGCGCGGGGTGCCGCGCCTTGTCTCCCGGCTGCACCTCGACATAGGCAAGGTCGACCTGGCAGCCGATGATCGGCTGCACCCCCGCCCCGCTGGCATAGACCGAGAATTCCAGCGCCGCGAACATGTTGTTCGTATCGGTCACCGCCACCGCAGGCATCGCCGCCGCCTTGCAGAGCTTGGGCAGCTCCTTGAGCCGCACCGCGCCTTCCAGCAGCGAGTATTCGGTATGGACGCGAAGATGGATGAATCGGGGGGACTGGCTCATGCGCGAAACCTACCCAGAGGCACCGCCGGCAGCAATGCGCGAAAGCGGCCGCGCGGGCGCGGCAGCAAGGCGAACCCCTCGACCAACGCACGAAGAATAAGCCACGATTATTCTGAAAAACCAAAAGCTGCTTCGCCCAGCCCGCCCCGAACCAGCCCGCCATCGCCCGCGCGGGCTTGCTTATTTTCAGGTCGGGCAGCGCTTTGGCCCATGCCCTCGCGGCAAGGCGGCCAAGCTTTCGCTTGCCAGATCCCCCGCCCCCTTTCTAACCTGACTGCAACAATATTTGGCCGGCGCCTCTCTACGTCGCATCGAGAGACGCCACACCGGGCCGCAACAGGGGTAAGGCGACGGGTTTTGAAATGAACATCACCTTTCTTCTGAACGGAGAGAGCGTGGAGCTGACAGCCGTGTCCGCGACCGACACGCTGCTCGACTGGCTGCGCGAGACGCGCGGCCTGACCGGCACCAAGGAAGGCTGCAACGAGGGCGACTGCGGCGCCTGCACGGTGATGGTCTCCGACGCCACCGGCACCCGCGCGCTCAACGCCTGCATCCTGCTGCTGCCGCAGCTGCACGGCCGCTCGGTGCGTACGGTCGAGGGTCTCTCGGACGACGGCGCCCTGCACCCGGTGCAGGACGCGATGATCACCCATCACGGTAGCCAATGCGGCTTCTGTACCCCCGGATTCGTCATGTCGATGGCCGTGGCCCATGCCAATGGCGCCACCGACCACGACGACCAGCTGGCCGGCAACCTCTGCCGCTGCACCGGCTACGCCCCGATCCTGCGTGCCGCCCGCGCCGCCGAGGGCGCGCCCGCGCCCGAATGGCTGGAAACCGACCGCGGCTTCCGCCTGCCGCAGGATCCGCCAGCCAAGGCACCCCTGCCCGCCGCACCGCGCAACTCCGACGCGCTCGCGGCGCTCTACGCCGCCCACCCGCAGGCCACGCTGGTCGCCGGGGCCACCGACGTCGGCCTCTGGGTCACCAAGCAGCTGCGCGACCTGCCCGAGGTGATCTTCCTCGGCCAATGCGACGACCTGAAGACCATCGAGACCACCGAGGCCGCCATCCGCTTCGGCGCCATGGTCGACATGAACCGCGTGCGCGCGGCGGTGGCCCCCCTGCACCCCTCCTATGCCGAGATGATCCGCCGCTACGGGTCCATGCAGGTCCGCAATGCCGCCACCATCGGCGGCAATATCGCCAATGGCTCGCCCATCGGCGACAACCCTCCGGCGCTGATCGCGCTCGGCGCGACGCTGCACCTGCGCAAGGGCGACACCCGCCGCGACCTGCCGCTGGAAGACTTCTTCCTCGACTACGGCAAGCAGGACCGCGCCCCCGGCGAATTCGTCGAGGCGGTCAGCATCGCGCGCCAGCCCGACCGGCTGAAGGTCTACAAGCTGTCCAAACGGTTCGATCAGGATATCTCCGCCCTCTGCGGCGCCTTCAACATCACGGTCGAGGATGGACGCGTGACGGCCGCCCTAATCGCCTTCGGCGGCATGGCCGGCATCCCGAAACGCGCCACCCATGTCGAAGCCGCGCTGACCGGCCAGCCCTGGACCGCCGAAACCGTGGCTCGGGCGCAATCCGCCTTCGCGCAGGACTTCACCCCGATGAGCGACATGCGCGCCTCGGCCGCCTATCGCCTCGACAGCGCCAGGGCCATGCTCGCCCGCTGCCACGCCGAGACCACCGGCGCAGCCGTATCCGTGCTGGAGGTGCACCCATGAGCGTCGCCAGCCCTCTGCCCCATGACGCCGCCCGCCTGCATGTGACCGGCACAGCGCGCTACATCGACGACATCCCGGTGCCCAGGGGCTGCCTGCACCTCGCCTTCGGTCTCTCGACCATCGCGCGCGGCCGCATCACCGCGATGGACCTGGCGGCGGTGCGCGCCGCCCCCGGCGTCGTCGCGGTGCTGACCGCCGAAGACCTGCCCTTCGCCAACGACGTCTCGCCCTCGGCCCATGACGAGCCGCTGCTCGCCACCGGCACGGTGCATTACGTCGGCCAGCCGATCTTCTGCGTCATCGCCACCAGCCACCTCGCCGCCCGCAAGGCGGCACGGCTGGGCAAGATCGCCTATGACGAGGCACCCCCGATCCTCACCTTCGACGAGGCGCTTGCCGCGAATAGCCGCTTCGAGGAAGGACCGCGCATCTACCAGAAAGGCGACCCGGCCGCCGCCATCGCCAGCGCGGCGCATGTGGTCGAAGGCCGCCTCGAACTCGGCGGGCAGGAGCACTTCTACCTCGAAGGCCAGGCCGCCCTCGCCCTGCCGCAGGAAGGCGGCGACATGCTGGTGATGAGCTCGACCCAGCACCCGACCGAGATCCAGCACAAGGTGGCCGAGGCCATCGGCGTGCCGATGCACGGCGTGCGCGTCGAGACACGCCGGATGGGCGGCGGCTTCGGCGGCAAGGAAAGCCAGGGCAATGCGCTGGCGGTGGCCTGCGCCGTGGCTGCGCGGCTTACCGCCAAACCCTGCAAGATGCGCTATGACCGCGACGACGACATGGTCATCACCGGCAAGCGCCACGACTTCCGCATCGACTACCGCGCCGGTTTCGACGCCGAGGGGCGAATCGCCGGGGTCGAATTCGTGCATTACACCCGCTGCGGCTGGGCGATGGACCTCTCGCTGCCGGTCGCCGACCGCGCGATGCTGCACGCCGACAACGCCTACCTGCTGGAGAATGCCCGGATCGAGAGTCATCGGCTCAAGACCAACACCCAATCCGCCACCGCCTATCGCGGCTTCGGCGGCCCGCAGGGCATGGTCGGGATCGAACGGGTGATGGACCATGTCGCCCATGCCCTGGGCCTGGACGGGGCCGAGGTGCGCCGGCGGAACTATTATGCGGAGATGTCCGAGGGGGGGCCGTCTGCCCCCCCGACGGCTCCGCCGTCCCCCCCCGAGAGGATTTCCGAAGAGAAGAAGCATGAAGATCTCGCCAGCCGGGGGGCCGTTGGCGAAACCACCCAGGCGGCTCCGGCGGCACCCGCCGGCGCGCAGACCACGCCCTATGGCATGGAGGTCTCGGACTTCATCCTGCACGGGCTGACGCGGAAGCTGCTGGAAACCAGCGACTATGCCGCCCGCCGCGCGGCGATCGACGCCTGGAACGCCGGCAACCCGATCCTCAAGCGGGGCATCGCCTTCTCGCCGGTGAAGTTCGGCATCTCGTTCACCCTGACCCACCTGAACCAGGCCGGCGCGCTGGTGCATGTCTACCAGGACGGCTCGGTCCACCTGAACCACGGCGGCACCGAGATGGGCCAGGGCCTGTTCCAGAAGGTGGCCCAGGTGGCGGCGGCGCGCTTCGGCATCCCGCTGGAGATGGTGAAGATCACCGCCACCGATACCGGCAAGGTGCCCAATACTTCGGCCACCGCCGCCTCCTCGGGCAGCGACCTGAACGGCATGGCGGTCAAGGCGGCCTGCGACACCATCCGCGACCGGATGGCGGTGCATCTGGCGCAAGAACACCAATGCGCCCCCGAGGACGTCCGCTTCGAGGGCGGCCGCGTGCTGGTCGGCGGCGAGAGCATGAGCTTTGCCGAGGCGGCGCAGCGCGCCTATGTCGCCCGCATCAGTCTTTCGGCCACCGGCTTCTACAAGACGCCGAACGTGGCCTGGGACCGCATCAAGGGCCAGGGCCGGCCGTTCTTCTACTTCGCCTATGGCGCGGCGGTGACCGAGGTGGCGGTCGATACGCTGACCGGCGAGAACCGCATCCTGCGCGCCGACGTCCTGCACGATGCCGGCGCCTCGCTGAACCCGGCGCTGGACATCGGCCAGGTCGAGGGCGGCTATGTCCAGGGCGCCGGCTGGCTCACCACCGAGGAACTGGTCTGGGACGGCAAGGGGCGGCTGCGCACCCATGCGCCCTCCACCTACAAGATCCCTGCCTGCTCGGATCGGCCGGAGGTCTTCAACGTGGCGCTATGGGACGGGGCCAACCGCGAGGAGACGATCTATCGCTCCAAGGCGGTGGGCGAGCCGCCCTTCATGCTGGGCATCTCCGCCTGGCTGGCGCTTGGCCAGGCGGTGGCGGCCTGCGGCCCGCACTACCCCGCCCTGAACGCGCCGGCGACGGCGGAAGAGGTTTGGCGGGCCATCGGGAGGGCGCGCCATGGCCTTTGATCTCGACGACCTGCGCGCGGCGGTTACCGCCCATGGCCGGGTCGCCCGCGTCCTGGTGGCCGACCTGCGCGGCTCGGCCCCGCGCGAGGTCGGCGCTTCGATGCTGGTCTGGGACAGCGGCCAGTCCGGCACCATCGGTGGCGGCGCGCTGGAGTTCGAAGCGGCTCGCGTGGCGCGCGGCCTCGATGCGGACCGGCTGAGCCAGCACCCCCTCGGCCCCGCGCTCGGCCAATGCTGCGGCGGTGCGGTCACCCTGCTGACCGAGATCTATGACGCCGAGCGCGTCGCGCAGCTGGACAGCGCCGTCATCGCCCGCGCCACGCCCGGCGCCGGGCCGATGCCCCTGGCGGTCAAGCGGGTGCTGGCGCAGGCGCGCGGCACCGGTATCCTGCCGGAACCGCGCCTCACCGGCGGCTGGATGGTCGAGCCGCTGGCCCGTCCCGAGCGCGAGCTCTGGATCTGGGGCGCGGGCCATGTCGGCCGCGCCCTGGTCGCGGTGCTGGCGCCCCTGCCCGGGCTGCGCCTCACCTGGATCGACACCGCGCCGGACCGTTTCCCGGCCGAGGTTCCCGAAGGCGTCACCGCCCTGCCCGCCGCCGAACCGGCGCGCCTCGTCGCCCACGCCCCGGCACGGGCCGAGCACCTGATCCTCACCTATTCCCACGCGCTCGACCTGGAACTCTGCCACCAACTGCTGAACCACGGCTTCGCCAGCGCCGGGCTGATCGGCTCGGCCACCAAATGGGCGCGCTTCCGGTCACGCCTTGCACAGCTGGGCCATACCCCTGACCAGATCGCGCGCATCCGTTGTCCCATCGGGGACCCAGCCTTGGGAAAACATCCGCAGGCCATTGCGGTCGGTGTCGCTGCCGACATATTGCGAACCCGGACCGGCATCGAGAGGAGGAACCTGCGGGCATGACCAGAACATTGCTCAGCATCAATGGCTTGACCAAGGCCTACCCCGGCGTGGTCGCCAATTCCGAGGTCTCCTTCGAGATCGGTGAAGGTCAGGTCCATGCCCTCCTGGGCGAGAACGGCGCCGGCAAGTCGACGCTGGTCAAGATGATCTACGGGCTGGTCAAACCCGACAGCGGCACCATGACCCTGCGCGGCGCGCCTTACGCCCCGCCCGAGCCACGCGCCGCCCGCGCCGACGGCATCGCCATGGTGTTCCAGCACTTCTCGCTCTTTGACGCGCTGAACGTGGCCGAGAACATCGCGCTCGGGATGGAGACCCCGCCGCCGATGCGCGACCTCGCACGCCGGATCCGCGAGGTCTCGGAGACCTACGGCCTGCCGCTCGATCCCTACCGCACCGTCGGCGACCTCTCGGCCGGCGAACGCCAGCGGGTCGAGATCATCCGATGCCTGCTGCAGGACCCGAAACTCCTCATCATGGACGAGCCGACCAGCGTGCTCACCCCGCAGGAGGTCAACATCCTCTTCGGCACCCTGCGCAAGCTCTCCGCCGAGGGCACCGCCATCCTCTACATCAGCCACAAGCTAGAGGAGATCCGCGCACTCTGCGATCATGCGACCGTGCTGCGGCTCGGCAAGGTGGTGGGCGAATGCACCCCCAGGGAGACCACCGCCCGCGAGATGGCCGAACTGATGGTCGGCACCGCTCTGCAGACCCCGACGCGGGCGGGCCGCGACATGGGCGGCGTCGCGCTTGACGTGAGCGGGCTCTCCGCCGCCTCGCCCTCGGCCTTCGGCACCGCGCTCAAGAACATCCATCTCGCCGTGCGCGAGGGCGAGGTGCTGGGCATCGGCGGCGTCGCCGGCAACGGCCAGGACGAACTGCTGGCGGTACTCTCGGGCGAGATCCTGACGCCGGCCGACGCGGTCAAGCTCAAGGGCCGCCCGATCGGGCGCATGGGCCCGACGGCGCGCCGCGCCCTCGGCCTGCTGACCGCCCCCGAGGAACGCCTCGGCCATGCCGCCGCGCCGGACATGAGCCTGACCGAGAACGCGCTGCTTACCGGCTCGATTCGGGAGAACCTGGAAAGCAACGGCTTCCTCAAGTGGTCCGCCGCCGAGACCTTCGCCAGGAAGATCATCAAGTCCTTCGATGTGCGCACCCCCGGCCCCGGCACCGCGGCGCGGGCGCTCTCGGGGGGCAACCTGCAGAAGTTCGTGATCGGCCGCGAGGTGCTGCAGCGCCCCGAGGTGCTGGTGGTCAACCAGCCGACCTGGGGCGTCGACGCCAGCGCGGCCGCCGCGATCCGCCAGGCGATCCTCGATCTCGCCGCCAGCGGCGCGGCGGTGATCTGCATCAGCCAGGACCTCGACGAGCTGATGGAAATCGCCGACCGCTTCGCCGCCTTGAACGAAGGCCGCCTCTCCGAGCCGCGCCCGACCCAGGGGCTGAGCGTCGAGGAAATCGGCCTGATGATGGGCGGCGCCCACGGGATGGAGGTTGCCCATGTCTGACTCTGCCATCTCTGACCGGATCAAGGCGTCCCAGCTGGGACGGGGGGTCAACACATTGAAATCGAACGATATCCTTCGGGAGTGGTTTCCGGGACACCCCGCCCCCCCTGCCTTTCTCTTGTTTCCAAATACCTCCGGGGGTGAATTGGCCGCAGGCCAAGAGGGGGCGGCGCCCCCTGCCCGCCCCTTCCGCCGGCGCCAGGCCGGGGCGGGCGTAGGGCGGGGTTCACCCCGCCGCGCCGCCGGGACGAACCGCAAGGATATCCGCGCATGATCGTGCTCGAGAAACGGCCGCAGCCCTCGCGCGGCTGGTCGATGTCGACGCCGGTGCTCGCCGTGCTGGCGACCATGGTGGCGGGCGGGCTGCTCTTCGGGCTGCTGGGCAAGAACCCCTTCCTCGCCATCGAGACCATCTTCTGGGAGCCACTCTTCGGCGAATTCGCCTCCTACTACCGCCCGCAGCTGCTGGTGAAGGCCGCCCCGCTGGTGCTGATCGCCATCGGCCTCTCACTCGGCTTCAAGGCGGGCATCTGGAACATCGGCGCCGAGGGGCAGTACATCATCGGCGCGATCTGCGGCGCCGGGGTGGGCCTGGCCTTCTACCCGCTCGAAGCCTGGTACATCTTCCCGCTGATGGTCATCGGTGGCGCGCTTGGCGGCTGGGCCTGGGCGATGATCCCGGCCCTGCTCAAGGTGCGCTTCGGCACCAACGAGATCCTGGTCTCGCTGATGCTGGTCTATGTCGCCGAGAAGCTGCTGGCCTCGATGGCATTGGGCCTGCTGAAGAACCCGCAGGGCTTCGGCTTCCCCGGCAGCCGCAACCTCAACGACTATGCCAGCGCCACCAGCTGGATCAGCCAGGACGTCGGGCTGCACTGGGGCATGGCGGCGGCGCTGATCGCGGTGATCTTCGCCTATATCCTGCTGAACCGGCACATGCTGGGCTTCCAGATCCGCCTGACCGGCGAGGCGCCGCGCGCGGCGCGCTTTGCCGGGGTCAACCCGTCGCGGCTGATCCTCTTCTGCCTCGGCGCTTCGGGGATGCTCGCCGGGCTTGCCGGCCTCTTCGAGGTCGCCGGTCCCTCGGGCCAGATCACCATCGACTTCAACGCCAATTACGGCTTCACCGCGATCATCGTGGCCTTCCTCGGGCGGCTGCACCCGATCGGCATCCTGCTGGCGGGCCTGTTGATGGCGCTCACCTATATCGGCGGCGACATCGCGCAGGGCAATCTCGGGCTGCCGGCCGCCGCCGTGCAGGTGTTCCAGGGAATGCTGCTGTTCTTCCTGCTGGCCTTCGATTTGCTGACCAATTACCGCATCCGGCTGAAAACGCGCGAGGTGGCCTGAGCCATGGACCTGTCCCAGATCAACCCCGTCCTGCTGATCGCCTCGCTGATGGTCGCGGCCACGCCCCTCCTGCTGGCCACCATCGGCGAGCTGGTGGTGGAACGTGCCGGCGTGCTGAACCTCGGGGTCGAGGGCATGATGATCGTCGGCGCCATCTCGGGCTTTGCCGTGGCGGTCGAGACCGACTCGGCCTGGCTCGGCTTTCTCGCCGCCGCCGTCGGCGGCGCGGTGCTCTCGCTGCTCTTCGTGCTGCTGACCCAGGTGGCGCTGGCCAACCAGGTCGCCTCGGGCCTGGCGCTGACGCTCTTCGGTCTCGGCCTCTCCTCGCTGATGGGCCAGTCCTATGTCGGCATAAAGCCCCCGGCGATGGCGCGGCTCGACATTCCGGTGCTGTCGGACCTGCCGGTGATCGGCCCGATCCTGTTCCGCCACGACCCGCTGCTTTACATCGCCATCCTGATCATCGCCGGCGTCTGGGCGGTGCTGACCTTCACCCGCGCCGGGCTGATCCTGCGCGCGGTGGGCGAGAACCACGACGCCGCCCATGCGCTCGGCTACAAGGTGGTGCGGATCCGGATCATGGCGATCCTCTTCGGCGGCGCCTGCGCGGGCCTGGGCGGCGCCTATATCAGCCTGATCCGGGTGCCGCAGTGGACCGAGGGCATGACCGCCGGCGTCGGCTGGATCGCCCTCGCCCTGGTGGTCTTCGCCAGCTGGAAGCCCTGGCGCGTGCTGCTCGGCGCCTATCTCTTCGGCGGCATCACCGTGTTGCAGCTGAACCTGCAGGCCGCCGGCGTCGCCATTCCGGTCGAATACCTGGCGATGTCGCCCTATGTCGTCACCATCGTGGTGCTGGTGATCCTCTCGGCCGACAAGAGCCGCGCCCCGGCCTCGCTGGGCCGGCCGTTCCACGCCACCTCGTGACCGAGGCCGTTGGATAAAAAGGATTTTCGGGGGCGGCCCGTGCGGCCCCCGGCAAGATGCACATTTGACGGGCAGGTGCGAGCCTTTTGGGCAGGCCGCGATCGCACAGGCTTGAACACGCCCGTTGGATCGGGGAAACTCGCGGCCGGTCCAACCCATTACTCACACAGGGGATAAACAGGAATGAACATCAAACGCAGAAGTCTGCTCGGCACCGCGGTGCTGGCACTTTCGCTCGGCCTCGGCGGCGCCGCGCTGGCGCAGGACAAGACCAAGGTCGGCTTCATCTACGTCGGCCCGATCGGCGACGGCGGCTGGACCCACGAGCATGACCAGGGCCGTCTCGCGGTCGAGAAGGAATTCGGCGACAAGGTCGAGACCGTCTATGTCGAGAACGTCCCCGAGGGACCGGACGCCGAGCGCGTGATGACCCAGATGGCGCTGAACGGCGCCGACCTGATCTTCACCACCTCCTTCGGTTTCATGGATGCGACCATCAACGTCGCCAAGAAGTTCCCCAAGGTGAAGTTCGAGCACGCCACCGGCTACAAGCGCGCCGACAACGTCTCGACCTATTCCGCCCGCTTCTATGAAGGCCGCGCCGTGCAGGGCACCATCGCCGGCCGCATGACCAAGTCGAACGTGGTGGGCTACATCGGCTCCTACCCGATCCCGGAAGTGATCCGCGGCATCAACTCGGCCTATATCCACGCCAAGAAGGTGAACCCGGACGTCCAGTTCAAGATCGTCTGGGCCTATACCTGGTTCGACCCGGCGAAAGAGGCCGACGCCGCCAAGGTGCTGATCGAACAGGGCGCCGACGTGATCCTGCAGCACACCGACTCGACCGCGCCCCATGCCGCGGCCAAGGAGAAGGGCGGGGTCTATACCTTCGGCCAGGCCTCGGACATGTCGGAATACGCACCGATGCCGCGCATCAGTTCGATCATCGACAACTGGGCGCCCTATTACATCGAGCGCACCAAGGCGGTGATCGACGGCACCTGGGAATCGACCGACACCTGGGCCGGCATCGGGCCGGGCATGGTCGGGATCGGCGAATTCTCCAGCGAGATCCCGGCGGATGTGCAGGCCGAGGCCAACGCGCTCAAGGACAAGATCGCCAGCGGCGAATACCACCCCTTCACCGGCCCGCTGAAGAAGCAGGACGGCTCGGACTGGCTGGCCGAGGGCGAGACCGCCGATGACGGCACGCTGGCCGGCATGAACTTCTACGTCGAGGGCATCGTCGGCGACATTCCGCAGTGAGGCCACGGCCCCTGTAGCGCGAAAGGCCCCGCCCCGGCGGGGCCTTTTTGCATGGCGCGACCGATTGCCCTGCCCCGCGCGCGGCCAAAACCGCCGGATAAGCGCCGGCGCGGACTTCCCCCGGGCCGCTGGCTCTGCCATACTCGCCCGAACCAACAAGAACCGAGCAGCTGCCCATGACCGACCTCCTCACCGCCGCCGGACCCGCCACCTATGACGCCTCCTCGATCGAGGTGCTGGAGGGGCTGGAGCCCGTCCGCAAGCGCCCCGGCATGTATATCGGCGGGACGGACGAACGGGCGCTGCACCACCTGGTGGCAGAGATCCTCGACAACTCGATGGACGAGGCGGTGGCCGGTCACGCCAACCGGATCGAGGTCGAGCTGCACGCCGATTACGCCGTGACCATCCGCGACAACGGCCGCGGTATGCCCTTCGATCCGCACCCCAAGTTTCCCGGCAAGTCGGCGCTCGAGGTGATCCTCTGCACGCTGCACGCCGGCGGCAAGTTCGGCGGCGATGCCTACGAGACCTCGGGCGGCCTGCACGGCGTCGGCGCCTCGGTGGTCAATGCGCTGTCGGATTCGATGGTGGTGCAGGTGGCGCGCGACCGGCAGCTGGTCGAGCAGCGCTTCTCGCGCGGCGTGCCGCTGGGCCCGGTGCAGGTGATCGGCGCGGCGCCCAACCGGCGCGGCACCACAACGACCTTCCACGCCGACGAGCAGATCTTCGGCCATCACCGCTTCAAGCCGGCGCGGCTGTTCAAGTCGATCCGCTCGAAGGCCTATCTCTTCTCGGGTGTCGAGATCCGGTGGAAATCGGCCATCGACGACGGCGAGACCCCGACCGAGGCGGTGTTCCACTTCCCCGGCGGCCTTGCCGATTTCCTGACCGAGAGCCTCGGCACCGCCTCGACCTATGCCGACAAGCCCTTTGCCGGCACCGTCGACTTCCGCGAGAAGTTCGACACCCCCGGCAAGGTCGAATGGGCGATCAACTGGACCCCCTCGCGTGACGGTTTCATCCAGTCCTACTGCAACACCGTGCCGACCCCCGAGGGCGGCACCCACGAGGCGGGCTTCTGGGCGGCCATCCTGAAGGGGATACGCGCCTATGGCGAACTCATCAACAACCGCAAGGCGGCGCAGATCACCCGCGAGGACCTGATCGCCGGCGGCTGCGCCCTGGTCTCATGCTTCATCCGCGAGCCGGAATTCGTCGGACAGACCAAGGACCGGCTTGCCACCACCGAGGCCCAGCGGCTGGTCGAAGGCGCGGTGCGCGACCACTTCGACAACTGGCTGGCCGCCGACACCAAGTCGGCCGGCGCGATCCTCGATTTCCTCGTCCTGCGCGCCGAGGAACGGCTGCGGCGGCGGCAGGAAAAGGAGACCGCGCGCAAGACCGCCACCAAGAAGCTGCGCCTGCCCGGCAAGCTGGTCGACTGCTCGGCCACCAGCCGCGACGGCACCGAGCTGTTCATCGTCGAGGGCGACTCGGCCGGTGGCTCGGCCAAGATGGCGCGCGACCGCAAGACCCAGGCGCTGCTGCCGCTGCGCGGCAAGATCCTGAACGTGCTGGGCGCGGCCTCGTCCAAGCTCGGCTCGAACGCCGAGATCTCGGATCTGTCGCAGGCGCTTGGCGTCGGGCTGGGCAGCAAGTTCAACATCGACGATCTGCGCTATGACAAGGTCATCATCATGACCGACGCCGACGTCGACGGTGCCCACATTGCCTCGCTGCTGATGACCTTCTTCTTCACCCAGATGCGGCCGATGATCGACCACGGCCACCTCTACCTCGCCTGCCCGCCGCTGTTCCGCCTGACGCAGGGCGCCAAGCGCGTCTATTGCCTCGACGAGGCCGAGCGTGACGAGTGGCTCGCCAAGGGTCTGGGCGGCAAGGGCAAGATCGACGTCTCGCGCTTCAAGGGTCTGGGCGAGATGGATGCCAAGGACCTCAAGGACACCACGATGGACCCCGCCTCGCGCAAGCTGATCCGGGTGACCATAGACGAGGACGAACCCGGCGAGACCGGCGACCTGGTGGAACGGCTGATGGGCAAGAAGCCCGAACTGCGGTTCCAGTATATCCAGGAGAATGCGCGGTTCGTCGAAGAGTTGGATGTGTAATTCACGCCGCCTGCGCCGACTTGGAACAGCCGGGCGAGCGCCGGACCGGGGGCTGGCGCTGGAACGCCCGAGCGGCGCGCTTTATCTCCGACACGTCATTGCAACCTTGGCGGGGGTAGTGCCCCGCCCCCAAAGCGCCAGACCGGGGGGCCGGTCCGGCGCTCGCCCGGCGCCTTCGGCTTGATTCCGGGCGGTTGGCGCCCTTGGCACCTGTCGCAACACAGGGCCGCGCGCCTTGGTTCCGGGCAAAGAGCGTTGACACAAAACGTGAACAACGATAGAACAAAAAAAACATCTCAAGCGAGGGCGCGAGCATATGCTGACCAAGAAGCAACTGGATCTGCTGACCTTCATCCAGAAGCGCGTGGCGCGCGACGGGGTGCCGCCGAGCTTCGACGAGATGAAGCTGGCGCTCGATCTGCGCTCGAAATCGGGGATCCATCGGCTGATTACGGCTCTGGAAGAACGCGGCTTCATCCGCCGCCTCGCCCATCGCGCCCGCGCCATCGAAATCGTCAAGCTGCCCGAGACGCTGGGCGGCGAGGCTGCGGGCTTCCAGCCGCGGGTGATCGACGGCGACCGGCCGGCCTCGCGCCCTGCCGCGGCCGAACACGTCGTCGCCAGCGCGATGGAACTGCCGGTGATGGGCCGCATCGCCGCCGGTGTCCCGATCGAGGCGATCAGCCATGTCTCGCATCACGTCGCAGTGCCCGGCGCGATGCTCTCGGGACGCGGCGAGCACTACGCGCTGGAGGTCAAGGGCGACTCGATGATCGAGGCCGGGATCAACAACGGCGACATCGTGGTGATCCGCGAGACCGAGGTGGCCGACAACGGCGATATCGTCGTGGCGCTGGTCGAGGACCAGGAAGCGACGCTGAAGAAGTTCTACCGTCGCGGCGGCGCCATCGCGCTCGAGGCGGCGAACCCGGCCTATGAAACCCGCGTCTTCCCCGAGGACAAGGTCAAGGTGCAGGGCCGCCTTGTCGGGCTGATCCGCACCTACTGAGTCCAGAGCCGGCGGCCCTGGCTTTCGCGCGCGGTCGTCAGGCCCTGCGCGCCAAGGGCGAGGCTGCCGGTGTGGCGCAGGCGTTTCGGGCCATAGACCTCGCAGCCCCCCGCAACCACCACCTCCACCGAGGCGATCACCAGTTGCCCCGGCGCGCAGGCGGTGAAGCCCGCCGCCGCCTTCTTGCCGATCACGTGCACGATCTCGCGCCCCTGGGCGGTGAAGCTGCGGATGCCGCGCGGCTGGTCGGGCCAGCGCAGCGCGGCCTCGGCCTGGCTGGCGGCGTCGCCGTCGTTCTCAAGCCAGACCTGGGCGATGAAACCCGCGCCCTTGGCCTTGGACAGCGCCCGCCCCTCGCCCGTCATCACCCCGACCAGCCCGCCGGTATCGGCGATCAGCACGGCGGGACGTTCGGCCAGGCTCCAGAGCACCAGCGCCAGCGCGGTGACCGGCAGGCCAGCCAGCCGAAGTCGCCCCTGCCAGAGGAACAGCCAGAGCATCCCCAGCGCCAGCAGCGGCAGCACCAGGGGCCCTGGCGTCGGCACAAGGGCGCGCGCCCCCTCGAACCCCGCGACCCAGCGGCCGACGAAGAGGATCCAGTCGAGGCCGAGGCCCATCGCCCAGAGCCCGATCCAGTCGAGCCCGAAGGGGGCGAGCAGCAGCGCCAGCACCGCCGAGGGCACCACCACAACGCCCATGACCGGCACCGCCAGCAGGTTGGCGATCAGCCCGTATTGCGAGAGCGTGTTGAAATGCGCCGCCCCGATGGGCGCGGTGGCGGCCCCGGCGATGGCCGAGGAGGTCAGCACCGCCGCAACCGGCACCAGCCAGCGTGGCAGGCGGGGCAGATTGGCGCTGCCGATCCAGCCATAGACGGCGATCAGCGCGGTGGTGGCGGCGAAGGACATCTGGAAACCGGGGCCAAGCAGGCTTTCCGGGCGGAAGACCAGCACCACCAGCGCGGCC
Organism: Seohaeicola zhoushanensis; assembly: GCF_014656415.1. GTDB lineage: Bacteria > Pseudomonadota > Alphaproteobacteria > Rhodobacterales > Rhodobacteraceae > Seohaeicola_A > Seohaeicola_A zhoushanensis. The sequence goes on from NZ_BNCJ01000003.1 coordinate 294,538, forward strand.
AGCGCCACCGAGCGCAGCGAGAGGGCGCGGCGGTCGGCCATCACCGCGAGCAGGATCACGGCGGCCATGACGAAGGCGCGCTCGGTGGCGACATTGCCGCCCGAGAGCGCGTAGTAGCAGGCCGCCGCGATCAGCGCGCCGACGGCGGCGAGCTTTCGGACCGGCAGGCGCAGGGCGACATAGGGCACCAGCGCCAGCGCCAGGCGCAGGGCGGCGAAGACAAAGCCAGAGAGCAGCCCCATGTGCAGCCCCGAGATGGCCAGCAGATGCGCGAGGTTCGAGACACGCAGCGCAATCAGCACATCCGCCCCGAGACCGCTGCGGTCGCCGGTGGTGACGGCGGCGGCGACGCCGCCACTCTCGCCCGGCAGCACGGCGCGGATATGGCGCGAGATGGCCATGCGCAGGTCGAAGATCCGCAGCGCCAGACCCTCCATCCGGGGCGGCGCCACGGTTTCCACCGGCTTGCGGGTATAGCCCACCGCGCCGGTGCGCAGGAACCAGGCATGGCGGCGGAAGTCGAAGCCGCCGGGTTCCACCGCGCCCTGCGGCGGCACCATATGGCCCAGGGTGCGGATGCGCTGGCCCGGCAGGATCACCGCCTCGGGGCCGTGCAGCGAGAGGCGCACCCGCTCGGGCGTGCGACCGGGCGAGATGGGGCCAAGCAAGACCTCGTCGAGCAGGATGCGCAACGCGTCCGAGGCCGAGCGGTCGATATCCACCACCCTGCCCTCGATCGTCCCGTAATAGCGCCAGCCCAGAACGGGTGCGGCGACACTGTTGGCACGCAGACCCGCGAGTGAAAGACCCGCAGCCAGCAGCGCCGCCGCCCAGCCCAGCACCATCCAGCCCCCTGGGTGGCGCCAGGCCAGTACCGCCGCCAGTGTCCCGGCAAGCCCGACGGCGGCATAGGTTGCGCGGCCCGGCTCGAAGGGCAGCGCGAAGTAGATCCCGATCCCCGTGGCAAGGGCCACCGGCGCCCAGGGGAAGAGATGACCGCGCTGGCCCAGCAGCCCCGCGTCCATTCCGGCCATCAAACCCATCAGGGCGCGCATACTTGCCCCCCGCCTTTCGGATCGTTAGACAGGCCCCAACTCTACGCTCCGCATGGTTACCAAACGGTAAATTCCGCTACATGGCATCAGACATCGTCACCCGTTTCGCCCCCTCGCCGACCGGCTACCTGCATATCGGCGGCGCCCGCACGGCCCTGTTCAACTGGCTTTACGCCCGCGGACGGGGCGGCAAGTTCCTTCTGCGGATCGAGGATACCGACCGGGAACGCTCGACCCCCGAGGCGACCGCGGCGATCCTGCAGGGCCTGACCTGGCTCGGCCTCGACTGGGACGGCGATGTCGTCAGCCAGTTCGACCGCGCCCCCCGCCACGCCGAGGTCGCGCGCGAGCTGCTGGCCCAGGGCAAGGCCTACCAGTGCTTCTCGACCCAGGATGAAATCGCCGCCTTCCGCGAAGAGGCCAAGGCCGCCGGGCAAAGCACCCTGTTCCGCTCGCCCTGGCGCGATGCCGACCCGAGCACCCACCCGGACGCGCCCTATGTCATCCGCATCAAGGCGCCGCAGGACGGGGTCACGGTGATCCGCGACCGCGTGCAGGGCGATGTCACCATCCGCAACGACCAGCTCGACGACATGGTGATGCTGCGCTCGGACGGCACCCCGGTCTACATGCTGGCGGTGGTGGTCGACGACCACGACATGGGCGTCACCCACGTGATCCGTGGCGACGACCACCTCAACAACGCCGCGCGGCAGATGATGATTTATGACGCCATGGGCTGGGATGTCCCGGTCTGGGCGCATATCCCGCTGATCCACGGGCCGGATGGCAAGAAGCTGTCGAAACGGCACGGGGCGCTTGGCGCGCAGGAATACCAGGCGATGGGCTATCCCGCGGCGGGGATGCGCAACTATCTCGCCCGGCTCGGCTGGAGCCACGGCGATGACGAGTTCTTCTCGGACGAACAGGCGAAGGAATGGTTCGATCTCGACGGGATCGGCCGCAGCCCGGCGCGCTTCGACCTCAAGAAGCTCGAGAACCTCTGCGGCCAGCACATCGCCGTCACGGACGATGCCGCACTGCAGAAAGAGCTGGAAGCCTACCTGGCGGCCGCTGGGCTGCCCGCCCTGACGCCGGGCCAGGCCGAAGGCATGGGCCGAGCCATGCCCTTTCTCAAGGAGCGGTCCAAGACCTTTCCTGAACTGATTGAAAAAGCCCGCTTTGTGCTGGCGTCGCGCCCCATCGAGATGGACGAGAAGGCCGCCAAGGCCCTGACGTCGGATGCGCGACAGATACTGTCGGAATTGACGCCGCATCTGCAAAATGCTAGCTGGAACCGAGACGATCTGGAGACGGTCCTTGGCGGCTTTGCCGCCGCGCGCGGCACTTCCTTTGGTGCTTTGGCCGGCCCGCTTCGGGCAGCGCTCGCCGGACGTGCGGTGACGCCGTCTGTCTACGACATGATGCTTGTATTGGGGCCCGAGGAAACTCTGGCCCGTATCGCCGAGGCTGCGGCCTGACGTTCATCGTCGGTCAATGCAGCCCTGGTAACGGATCTGCCGCGCGCCCGGCGCGCGTTAACATGTACGAGCGGGCCGGACACTCCGGTTCCGCCATGCAGGAGGAAGTGACGATCATGACCGACGCCCCCAAGACCGCTCAGCTGATTCTGGACGGCAAGACCTACGAACTGCCGGTGCTGTCGCCAACCGCAGGGCCGGACGTGATCGACATCCGCAAGCTCTATGGCCAGGCTGACGTCTTCACCTATGACCCCGGCTATACCTCGACGGCAAGCTGCGACAGCACCGTCACCTTCATCGACGGCGACGAGGGCGTGCTGCTGCACCGCGGCTATCCGATCGACCAGCTGGCCAGCAAGTCGCATTACCTCGAAGTCTGCTACCTGCTGCTGTACGGTGAACTGCCGACAGCCGCCGAACTCGAGAAGTTCGAGCTGACGATCACCCGTCACACCATGCTGCACGAGCAGATGCAGTATTTCTTCCGTGGCTTCCGCCGCGACGCGCACCCGATGGCCACCATGGTCGGCGTGGTCGGCGCGATGTCGGCCTTCTACCACGACTCGACCGATATCTCGGACCCGCGCCAGCGCGAGATCGCCAGCCACCGCCTGATCGCCAAGATGCCGACCATCGCGGCCTGGGCCTACAAGTATTCGATCGGCCAGCCCTTCGTGTACCCGCGCAACGATCTCGACTATGCGTCGAACTTCCTGCGCATGTGCTTCTCGGTTCCGGCCGAGGAATACGAGGTGAACCCGATCCTGAGCCGCGCGATGGACCGGATCTTCACCCTGCACGCCGACCACGAGCAGAACGCCTCGACCTCGACCGTGCGCCTCGCCTCCTCCTCGGGCGCGAACCCGTTTGCCTGCATCGCCGCCGGTATCGCCTGCCTCTGGGGCCCGGCCCATGGCGGCGCCAACCAGGCCTGCCTGGAGATGCTCAAGGAAATCGGCACGCCGGACCGGATCCCCGAGTTCATCGCCCGCGCGAAGGACAAGAACGACCCGTTCCGCCTGATGGGCTTCGGCCACCGCGTCTACAAGAACTTCGACCCGCGCGCGACCGTGATGAAGCAGTCGGCCGACGAGGTTCTCGACCTGCTCGGCGTCGAGGACAACCCGACGCTGCAGGTCGCCAAGGAGCTTGAAAAGCAGGCGCTGGCGGACCCGTATTTCGCCGAGAAGAAGCTGTTCCCCAACGTCGACTTCTACTCGGGCATCATCCTCGAGGCGATGGGCTTCCCGACCTCGATGTTCACCCCGATCTTCGCGGTGAGCCGGACCGTCGGCTGGGTCAGCCAGTGGAAAGAGCAGATCAGCGACCCGCAGCACAAGATCGGCCGCCCGCGCCAGCTCTACCTCGGCGCAACCGCGCGCGACTATGTGGATATCGAGAACCGCTGAAGCGTTTCGAGACGTCGAATCGAGGCACCCCGGACCAAAAGTCCGGGGTGTTTCCGTTGCGGAAACCCACTTGCGGCCGCAACGCGGATTGTTCGAAGCCTGTGGATAATCCGGTGCATTTTCTTGACGCCTGATGCGGCGCGGCGACATATCTGGAAGACGTGTTAAGGATTCCGCGCCATGTTAGAGTTTGCCATTCTGTCCGCCCTGGGCCTTGCCATCGGCATCGGCCTGTTCAGCCATTTGAACAGTGACGACGAGGAACCGGGCGAGACCATCGAGGGCACGGAAGAGAACGACACCCTCACCGGGACCGAGCGCGACGATTTCATCAGCGGCCTCGTGGGCGACGACCTGATCGAGGGCGAAGGCGGCGACGACAAGCTGCATGGCGACGAGGGCGACGACCTGGTGATCGGTGGCGAAGGCAACGACACCATTCGCGGCCAGGAAGGCGATGACACGCTCTTCGGTAACGAGGGCGACGACTGGCTTGGCGGTGACACCGGGCGCGACTGGGTGGATGGCGGCGCCGGGGATGACGAGGTCAAGGGCGGCTATGGCTCCGACCTGGTGATCGGCGGCGAAGGCGAGGATATCGTCGAAGGCGGCGCCGGCGACGACGTGGTGATCGGCGGCACGGGGCCGGTCGAAGGCCTGGACGAGCTGCAGACCGCCGATCTGCACGCCGACCTGCTCGCCGCCGGAGAATGGAACGCCGACAACGCGGTGTTCAACATCCCCACCGACGACGGCGAAGCCGATACGCTGGATGGCGGCGATGGCGACGACATGCTGATCGGTGGCGCGGGCGACACCATGACCGGCGGCGAGGGCCAGGATCTCTTCGTGCTGCTCGACAGCGCCGGGGTCGATCCGGCGACGATCACCGACTACGACGCCGCCGAGGACGCGCTGGTGGTGCAATATGAAAACGGCCAGCCCGAGCCTATGCTGGAGCTGACCGAGAACGAGGACGGCACCCAGACGCTGAGTGCCGATGGCGTGGCGATCGCGGTGCTGAATGCCTCGAGCCTCTCGACCTCGGACATCCTGCTGGTGCAGCGTCCGCCGAGCGCCTGAGGCGGCTCAGCGCCCCTCGAAGACCGCGGGGCGCTTCTCCATGAAGGCAACGACACCCTCCTGGAAATCACGCGACTTGCCGCAGCGGCCCTGAAGCTGCGCCTCGAGGTTGAGCTGGTCGGGCAGGTTCGATTCAAAGCTGGCGCGGATGGCCTGCTTGGCGGCGGTGAAGGCCTGGGTCGGCCCCTTGGCCAGGTATTCCGCGCGGGCGCGCCAGTGCGCGGCGAAATCGGCGTCGGGCACCGCTTCCCAGATCATGCCCCAGGCCTCGGCCTGCCGCGCCGAGATGCGGTCGGCGAAGAGCGCCGCGCCCATTGCCTTGGCCAGCCCCATCTGGCGCGGCATGAACCAGGTGCCGCCGGCATCGGGGATCAGGCCGATGCGGGTGAAGGCCTGCAGGAAATAGGCGCTCTCGGTGGCGATCACCACATCCGCCGCCAGCGCCAGGTTGGCCCCTGCCCCTGCCGCCGGCCCGTTCACCGCCGCGATGGTCGGCAGCGGGCACTGGGCGATCGACTCGAGCATCGGCGTGTATTCGTCGCGCAGCGTGCGTTCGAGGTCGAGCTTGGTGGCATCGCCGCCGTCGCCCAGGTCCTGCCCGGTGCAGAAGGCGCGCCCCGCCCCGGTGATGACCACCACCCGCGCCTGATGCACGACATCGCGCATGGCGTGATTGATCTCGGCCCGCATCTGGGTGGTGAGGCTGTTCATCTTGTCGGGCCGATTCAGCGTCAGCACCGCGATATCGTCGGCGATCTCGAGCGTGATGGTCTGATAGTCCATGGCGGGTCTCCCTCGAATATGTTGGCCGCAACCTGACGCAAGGCCCGGCGCGAGGGAAGAGGAACCGCGCGTCAGTCTTCGAGAATCTGGTGCAGGCGCTCTTCCTCGTCAGCGGTCAGCCGGCTTTCGGGGGCCGCCGGGGCGCGGCTGCGCAGATAGCCCCAGGCCAGCCCGCCGCCCAGCAGCAGCATCAACGGCCCGGCCGCCCAGAGCAGCCAGTTGGCGCCGCCCGTGGTCGGGTTCAGCAGCACGTATTCGCCGTAGCGGGCGACGATGTAGTCGACCGCCTCGGTGTCGTTGTCCCCCGCACTCAGCCGCTCGCGCAGCAGGATGCGCAGGTCACGGGCGAGGCTCGCATTGCTCTCGTCGATGCTCTCGTTGCGGCAGACGAGGCAGCGCAGACCCTTGGAGATTTCCCGCGCGCGGGCCTCCAGCGCCGGGTCCGACAGCATCTCGTCGGGCTGCACGGCAAAGGCCGGGCCGGCGATCAGCGCCAGGGCAAGGGCGAGCCGTTTCATTCCGCCGGCACCGTCTGGGCACGGGCACGCGCGCCGGCCGCGACACGGAAGCGGCGGTCGGTCAGCGACAGCAGCCCGCCAAAGGCCATCAGCAGGCAGCCACCCCAGATCCAGTTGGCAAAGGGCTTGATATAGGTGCGCATCACCAGCCCGCCGTTGTCCTGATCGTCGCCGATCACGACATAGACGTCGCGCAGGAAACGATAGTCGATGGCCGCCTCGGTGGTCGGCATCTTGCTGACCGGGTAGACCCGCTTCTCGGGGCGCAGTTCGGCGATATCCACGTTCCCCTTCGCCAGCGTCACGATGCCGGCGGTGAAGAAATAGTTCGGCCCCCGCCCCTCCTCGACCCGGTGCAGCATCAGGGTATAGCCGCCGATGCCATAGCTCTCGCCCGGATGAACGACGCGGATGTCCTCCTGCTGCCAGGCGGTCAGCCCGGCAATGGCGAAAATGGTGACGCCCAGGCCCGCATGGGCGGTGACGCGGCCCCAGTCGGCCTGCGGCAGCCGCGCAAGGCGCGCCGGCGTTCCAGCGGCGCGGGTCCAGAGATCCACCGCCGCACCGGCGACGATCCAGGCGCCCAGGAAGGCCCCAACCGGCCCCAGCGCCGAGCGGCCGGTCTGCATCGCCCAGGCCAGCGCGCCGATGGCAACCGCCAGGGCAAAGGCCGGCGCAAGCTTGCGCAGCGTGGCGCCGAGGCGCGCGCGCTTCCAGGGCATCAGCGCGCCGATCGGCAGTACCAGGCCGAGCACCACCATGAAGGGGGTGAAGGCGGCATCGAAGAACGGCGGGCCGACCGAGAGTTTGCGGTCAAAGGCCATCTCGGCCACCATCGGCCACATGGTGCCGACGAAGACCACGAAGGCGCTCACGGCCAGCAGCACGTTGTTCAGCACCAGCGCGCTTTCGCGGCTGACCATGGCGAAGAGGCCCATGGCCTGCATCGCCGAGGCCCGCGCGGCATAGAGCATCAGCGCGCCGCCGGTGAAGGCGGTCAGGATGATGAGGATGAAGACCCCGCGCTCGGGGTCATTGGCAAAGGCATGGACCGAGGTCAGCAGGCCCGAGCGCACGATGAAGGTGCCGATCAGCGAGAAGCCGAAGGCGAGGATGGCCAGCAGGATGGTCCAGCTTTTCAGGCTCTCGCGCTTTTCCACCACGATGGCCGAATGCAGCAGCGCGGCGGCCAGCAGCCAGGGCATGAACGAGGCGTTCTCGACCGGGTCCCAGAACCAGAAGCCGCCCCAGCCCAGCTCGTAATAGGCCCACCACGATCCCAGCGCGATGCCGATGGTCAGGAAGATCCAGGCCGCCAGCGTCCAGGGCCGCACCCAGCGGCCCCACGCGGCATCGACCCGTCCTTCGATCAGCGCGGCGACGGCGAAGGAATAGGTCATGCTGAGGCCGACATAGCCGAGGTAGAGGAAGGGCGGATGGAAGGCGAGGCCCGGGTCCTGCAACAGCGGGTTCAGGTCCTGCCCGTCGAAGGGCGGCATGACAAGGCGCAGGAAGGGGTTCGAGGTGAACAGGATGAAGGCCAGGAAGGCGACGGCGATGCTCGCCTGCACCGAGAGCACGCGCGCCTTGAGCGTCGGCGGCAGCGCCCCGCCGAACCAGGCCGCCGAGGCCCCGAACAGCGAGACGATCAGCACCCAGAGGAGCATCGAGCCCTCGTGGTTCCCCCAGGTGCCGCTGATCTTGTACAGCATCGGCTTGGCCGAATGGCTGTTCTCCACCACGAGCTTCAGCGAGAAATCCGAGGTGATGAAGGCATGCATGAGCGCGCCGAAGGAGAAGGCGATCAGCAGGAACTGCACGTTGGCGGCCGGAATAGCCAGGGCCATCCAGTTCGGCCGTCGAAGGGCGGCGCCGGCCATGGGCACGACGGCCTGAACGATGGCGACCAGGAAGGCGAGGACGAGGGCGAAGTGGCCGAGTTCTGTGATCATGCCCGCGCTTATATTCGCGGGCGCGGGCGCGGCCAACGCTTTTCGCCCGGCCGCGCGGATCACATTGTCGCGCCCCCTCAGGCCCGGCGCAGCGCGCGCCAGGCCTCGAGCGCGGGGTTGTCCGAGGGCTCGACCGCGGCGAGCGCGAGGCTGGCGTCAGGTCCGGTCTCGGCCGCGCCGGGGCTGTCGGCGCGCAGCCGGGCGATGGTGGCGAGGTTGTCGAGCACCGCCGGCGCGCGGGCGATGGTGGTGGCGATCTCGCGCTGGAAATCCTGCGTTTTCAGCTGGTGGCGCGCGCCGAAGTAGAAGGTGACGATGACGCCCAGCAGCCACCAGAGCGGCTCGGGCACCAGCGCGATCCCCTGCATCCGCGCCGCGAACCAGAGCGGGTCGATCATCGCCGCCGCGAAGAGCATCAGCGTGCCAAGCGCCAGCGCCGGGCGCGGCAGCCGGTTCAGCGCGTCCATCAGGCGGTCGAACCGACCGCCGCGCGGCAGGGTGAACTCGGCGGCATATTGCGCCAGAACCTGCCCCTGCAGCCCGGCGGCGCGCTGCGCCGCGCCCTCGGCGCCCTCGCGAAAGACCTCGGCGGTCTCGCGCACCACGTTGCGCGACCCGAAAAGCAGCCCGGCCAGTGTCTGGATCAGCCCCATGATGCGGTCCTTTCGGCAAAAGCCTCGGTGCTCAGGTGAAAGCGGGGCGAGAGGAAGACCTCGGCGCGGGTGATCCAGCCGCCCTTCCCGCCCGACCGGCTGCGGGCATACTTGCGGCTGGCCGGGCGCGCATCGGCGAGGCGGAAGTAGTAGTTGCGCCGCGCCACGCCATAGGCATCGGCCAGCGCCTGCGGATCGGGCGCGGCGGCATCGCGCGCGGCGGCGATGGTCTGCGGCCCGATCCGTCCGTCGACCGCCACCTCGTAGGCCATCTCGCGCAGCAGCCGCTGCAGGATCGACACCGCGTTGGCCCCGGCGTTCACCTGCATGTCGAAGACGGGCGCCTGGAGCGCGGCGGGCAATTCGGCGATGCGGGGCTTCTCGAAGTAGTGGCGGATGAAGATATCGACCGCCTGCGCCCGGCTCAGCGCGCGCACGTCGGCCACCGTCACCGCGCCGTCGCCGTTCAGGTCTAGGCCGAGCCGGCGCAGCGTGCCCAGCGTGACCCCGTGGTTCGTCGCCCCGCCGGGGTCGTCGGGGTCGTTCACGAAGCCGCCCTCACGGGCGACGATCTCTTCGGCGATGTCTCGCACGGATGGCATGGCGCATCTCCTCGCTTGCTGCTGCGAGGTTCTGCGCCCGAAACGGTTAACGCGCCGCGATCAGGGCGCGCGGAGCCTCAGCTGCCGCCCTTCGGGTCCTTGTAGACGCCTTGTTCCTTGAGCGCGTCCACGACTTCGCGCGGCATGTAGCTCTCGTCATGCTTGGCAAGGATTTCAGAGGCTTCAAAGGTGCCGTTGATGTAGCGCCCGGTGCCGACCATGCCCTGCCCCTCGTCGAAGAGATCGGGCAGCACCCCGGTATAGGTCACCGGCACCGAGGCGCCGCCATCTGTCACGCGGAAGCGCACCGTCTCGCCCTGGCCGCGTTCCAGCGTGCCCTCCTCGACCAGCCCGCCGATGCGGAAGACCTCGGTCGGCGCCGGCGGCTCGGCCATCACCTGGCTGGGCGCGCGGAAGAAGTTGATGCCGTCGCGCATGGCATAGCCGATCAGCGCGGTGCTGACGACAAGCGCCACTGCGGCCAGCGCGATCACCTGGATGCGGCGTTGCTTCTTCAACGATTTCATCTCGTCCTCCGTCTCTCGCAGCAAAACTCTCCAGGAGAGTTTTGCCAAAACTTTTCTGTGAAAAGTTTTGGTCCCTCACGGGAACAGCGGCGCCATCATCAGTCCAGTCGTTTCGTCTTCGCCCAGCATCAGGTTGGCGTTCTGCAACGCCTGTCCGCTCGAGCCCTTGGTCAGGTTGTCCAGCACCGCGACAACGATCGCGCGGCCCGCGATCCGGTCGCCCACCACGCCGATATGCACGAAGTTCGAGCCGCGCACGTCATGGCTCGACGGCGCGCTGCCCAGCGGCAGCACCTCGACGAAGGGTTCGTCGGCATAGGCGCGGGCCAGCGTGGCGTGGCTCTCGGCCGCATCGCCGCTGACATAGGCGGTGCACAGGATGCCCCGGTTGGCCGGGACCAGGTGCGGGGTGAACTGCACCCGCACCGGACGTCCCGCCAGGGCCGAGAATTCCTGGTCGAACTCGCCCAGGTGGCGGTGCGTGCCGCCCAGCGCATAGGCGTTGAACCCCTCCGACAGCTCGGCGTGCAGCAGGTTCTCCTTCAGCGACCGCCCCGCCCCCGAAACCGCGCATTTCATGTCGAGGATGATATCGTCGAGCCCGATCACCCCCGCTGCGATCAGCGGCCGCAGCGCGAATTGCCCGGTGGCGGCGTTGCAGCCGGTGCCAGCGACCAGCCGCGCGGCGCGGATCTCGTCGCGGTAGAACTCGGTCAGCCCATAGACCGCCTCGGCCTGCAGCTCCATGGCGACATGGTCGTTGCCATACCACGTCTTGTAGGCCTCGGCCTCGCGCAGCCGGAAATCGGCCGACAGATCGACGATCTTCAGCGTTTTCGGCAATTCGCGGATGACCGCCTGGCTGGTCTTGTGCGGCAGCGCGCAGAAGCAGAGGTCGACCTGCGCAAAGTCGATCTCCTCGATCCTGCAGAGCCTCGGCAGATCGATGTGGCGCAGGTGCGGAAAGACCTCGGCCATGGCCATGCCGGCCTTGCGCTCGCCCGAGAGCGCGACGATGGACATGCTGGGATGGCCGGCGATCAGCCGGACGAGTTCGGCACCAGTGTAGCCACTGGCGCCCAGGATTGCGATTCTGTGGGTCATGTCAGACCTTCATGTTCCGGGAAGACAGATAGCCACCAGCGCACCGGCAGCAACTGAGGCAAGGCGTCACGCCGCCTCGAAGCGGATCTGTCGTCGGAGGAACTGGGTCGCGTGGTCGCTGACCTTGTCGGGCCTGCCGGTGGTCAGGAAACCGCCCTTGCCGGTGCCGAGCATCTTCGGATGCCGCTGAAGGTAATCGGCAAGGCTCTCGGCCACCAGTTTCGCCTGGCTGAAGACCTGCACATCGGGGCCGAGCGCGGCCTGGAAGGTGTCTTCGAGCAGCGGGTAATGGGTGCAGCCGAGGATCGCCGCCTGGGGCGCCGGCATCTTGCGCTTCAGCGCGTCGACATGGCTGCGCACCAGCGCTTCGGCGAGGATGGTGTCGCCCTCCTCGATCGCATCGACCACGCCGCCGCAGGCCTGCGCCTCGACGTCGACGCCGATGGCGCGGAAGGCCAGTTCGCGCTGGAAGGCGCGGGAGGCGACGGTGGCGGGGGTGGCAAACAGCGCGACATGCTTCACCTCGACCTCGCGCGGGGGCGAGTTGTCGCCCCACTGCCGTTCGGTCAGCGCCTCGATCAGCGGCACGAAGACGCCGAGCACCCGCTTGCCGGGCGGCAGGCCGCCTTCCTGGATGCGGCGCAGCGCGGCAGCCGAGGCTGTGTTGCAGGCCAGCACGACGAGGTCGCAGCCCCGCGCCCAGAGCGATTCGATGGCCGACTTGGTCAGACGATAGATATCGTCAGCGTCGCGCACCCCGTAGGGCGCGTGGGCGCTGTCGGCGAAATACAGGAATTCCACGTCCGGCAGGCGTTTCTGCACGGCGTCGAGGACGGTCAGGCCGCCCAGTCCGGAATCGAATATGCCTATGGCCATTTATGCGCGGGCGCGATGCCGCTCCTCGAACTCAAAGCCGTAGTCGTATGACTGCAGCGGGTTAGGAGACAGCTCATACGTTGCTTTGCGGAGGAAATCCATCATCGCTTTTCCCTCGCCGGCGGCCATTAGCCGCTCGCGCGGGATCGGCGCGCCGATCACCACTTCGACGGGGGTGTCGATGCGGGTGCGGAACTCCTTGAGCAGCAGGCCGAGGCGCAGCGTCGAATGCAGGTGGCTGGCGATCTGGAACAGTCGCGAGGTATGGCCGGCGAAGAAGACCGGCACCACGGCGGCTTCGGACTTGGCGATCATCCGGGCGGTGAAGCTGCGCCAGCCGGGGTCCATAGGGGTGGAAAACGGCCGCGCCCCGGTGCTGACGGTGCCGCCGGGAAAGACGCCGATGGCACCGCCGGCCGCGAGGTAGCGCAGCGATTCCCTTCGGGTCTCGATGTTGAGCGCCAGCGCCTCCTTGGTCTCGTCGAAGCTGATCGGCAGCAGGACGCGGTTCAGGTCTACGGCCTTGCGGAAAACCGAGTTGGCGAGGATGCGGAAATCGCCGCGCCTGCGGTGCAGGATATGCCCCATCATCAGCCCGTCGAGGATGCCATAGGGGTGATTGGCGATCAGGATCAGCGGGCCGTCGGCGGGGATGTTGTCGAGGCTGCCGCCCACCACCTGCAACGAGAGGCCATAGCGGTCGACCATCACCTCCCAGAAGCTGCGCCCCGCCGCGACTTCGCGTTCGTAGCCGTCGGCGCGGCGGATCAGGCGCAGTCGGCCGGTCGAATTCTCGATCAGCCGGATCAGCGCCTTGCCGCCCTTCGAGGCGACGGAGTGGGAATAGGTGATGTCACGCGCGATATGGCGGCGGTCTGACATGGGACGGCTCCGACAAGGCACCCGCCGGATTCGGCGGGCGCACATAGTTTGCAACGGTTCCGTGACAGGCGGATGACGTCTACTCCGCCGCCTTCTCGAATCCCTTGCCGCCCTGGCGGAAGGCGGTCAGCAGCTCGTCGCGGCGCTTGGCGGCCTTCTCGGCATTGGCGTCCTTGACCGGCCCGAAGCCCCGGATGTCGAGCGGCAGCGCGGCCAGAGCGACCGCGGCGTCACGGGTCTCGGGCGTCACGGCGGCCAGCACTTCCTTCATGTCGGCCTCGTATTGCTTGATGAGACCGCGCTCCATCCGCCGCTCGGCGGAATAGCCGAAGATGTCGAGCGGGGTGCCGCGCAGGCCCTTCAGCCGTGCGAGCAGGCCCAGCGGCCGCAGCATCCAGGCCCCGAAGGCGCGCTTTCTCGGACGGCCCTCGGCATCGGTGCCCGGCAGGATCGGCGGGGCGAGGTGGAAGGACATCTTGAAATCGCCGTCGAACTCGGCCTTGGCCTTCTTCTCGGTATCAAGCAGCAGCCGGGCGACCTCGTATTCGTCCTTGTAGGCCAACAGCTTGTGATAGCCGAGCGCCACGGCCTCCTTCAGTTTCGGATCGCTCACGGAATCGACCAGCTTGCGATACCGCTTGGCGAGCCGCGCGTTCTGGTAGGCGGTCAGGTGATCGGCGCGGAAGGCGATGCGCTCGTCCAGCGACTTGGGCTTTTCGACCACGCTCGGCACGATCAGCCGTTGCGCCTCGGCCTGGTGCAGCACGGCCCAGCGGCCGATCTCGAAGGCGCGCAGGTTCCGCTCGACGGCGGCGCCGTTCAGCTCGACCGCCTGCACGATGGCCTCGTGGCTCAGCGGCAGCAGGCCGCGCTGCCAGGCGGCGCCCAGGATCATCATGTTGGAATAGATCGAATCGCCCATGGTCACGCGCGCCAGTTCCGACGCGTCGAACAGGTCGACCCGGTCCTTCAGCCGCGCCTGCAGCGCCAGTTCCAGCCGGTCCGAGGGCACCTTGAACTCGGTGTTGCGGGTGAAATCGCCGGTGATGATCTCGTGGTTGTTGACCACCGCGCCGGTCTGGCCGGTGCGGGTGAGGCCCAGCGTCTTGGCCCCGGCGCTCACCACCAGATCGCCGCCGATCAGCGCATGCGCCTCGCCGGTGGCGACACGGATGGCGCTGATGTCCTCGGGCCGGTTCGCCAGGCGGCAATGGATATGCACCGCGCCGCCCTTCTGGGCGAGGCCGGCCATCTCCATCATGCCGGCGCCCTTGCCGTCGATCTGCGCCGCCTGCGCCAGCACCGCGCCGATGGTCACGACGCCAGTGCCGCCAACGCCGGTGATGACGACGTTATAGGTGCCACTGATCGCCGGAAGCTGCGGCTGCGGCAGGTGCGGCAGGTCGAGCTTGGCGGTCTCCGCCTTCTTCACCGTCGCACCTTCGAGCGTGACGAAGCTGGGGCAGAAGCCCTTGAGGCAGGAAAAGTCCTTGTTGCATGACGACTGGTCGATGGCGCGCTTGCGGCCCAGCTCGGTTTCCTTCGGCACGATCGAGACGCAGTTCGACTGCACCCCGCAATCGCCGCAGCCCTCGCAGACGTCGGTGTTGATGAAGACCCGCTTGTCGATGTCCGGGAAGGTGCCCCGTTTGCGGCGGCGGCGCTTTTCGGCGGCGCAGGTCTGGATATAGACGATGGCCGAAACGCCCTCGATCTCGCGGAAGCGCTCCTCGACCTTCAGCAGCTCGGCGCGTTCGTGCCATTCGATGCCCGAGGGGAAGCCCTCGCGCCTGGGCTCTTCCTTCTCGTCATAGACCACGGCGAGATGCTTGATACCCATCGCCTTGAGTTCCTGCGCGATGCGCGGCGCGTCGAGGTCGCCCTCGTTGTGCTGGCCGCCGGTCATGGCGACGGCATCGTTGTAGAGGATCTTGTAGGTCATGTTGGTGTTGGCCGCGACCGCCGCCCGGATCGCTTGGATCCCCGAGTGGTTGTAGGTGCCGTCGCCCAGGTTCTGGAAGACGTGCTTGGTCTTCGAGAAGGGCGCCTCGCCGATCCAGTTGGCCCCTTCCCCGCCCATATGGGTAAAGCCCATGGTCGAGCGGTCCATCCACTGCACCATGAAGTGACAGCCAATGCCGGCATAGGCGCGGCTGCCCGCCGGCACCTTGGTGCCAGTGTTGTGCGGGCAACCCGAGCAGAAATAGGGCAGCCGGGCGGCGATATCGACGGCATTGTCGTTGCGCCGCGCCTCTTTCAGCTGGTCGAGGCCCTTGTTGATGCCCTCGGTCTCGCGGCCCTCCTCGATCAGGATGCCGCCCAGCTTCTCGGCGATCATGATCGGGTCGAGTGCGCCGCGCGTCGGGAACAGTTCCTCGCGGTGCAGTTGCCCTGCCCCGCCCTTGTACCAGCCCCAGACCCGGAAACGGTTGTCGTCGAACAGCGCCTCCTTGATCTGGATCTCGATCAGCTTGCGCTTCTCCTCGACCACGATGATGAGGTCGAGCCCGTCGGCCCATTCGTGGAAGCTCTTCATGTCGAGCGGGAAGACCTGCCCGATCTTGTAGGTGGTGATGCCCAGCCGCTCGGCCTCGGCCTCGTCGATGCCCAGCAGGCTCAGCGCATGCACCAGGTCGAGCCAGTTCTTGCCGGCCGCCACCAGCCCGATCTTCGCACCCGGCTTGCCCCAGACGCGCTTGTCGATCTTGTTCACGCGGGCGAATTCCTCGGCCGCGAACCGCTTGTAGTCGATGACCCGCGCCTCCTGCGGCACGCGGTCGTCGATCAGGCGGATGTTCAGCCCGCCTTCCGGCATGTCGAACTCGGGCACCACGGTCTTGACCCGGAACGGGTCGCCGTCGACCACCGAGGTCGCCTCGACCGTGTCCTTCATCGTCTTGAGACCGACCCAGAGCCCGCTGAAGCGCGACAGCGCAAAGGCATAGGCGCCGTAGTCCAGGATCTCCTGCACCCCGGCGGGCGAGACGATGGGCATATAGGCATCCATCAGCGCCCATTCGGACTGGTGCAGCGTGGTCGAGGATTCACCGGTGTGGTCATCGCCCATCGCCATCACCACGCCACCCAGCGGGCTGGTGCCGGCCATATTGGCGTGGCGGATCACGTCGCCCGAACGGTCGACGCCGGGGCCCTTGCCATACCAGAGGCCGAAGACACCGTCATACTTGCCCTCACCCCGAAGCTCGGCCTGCTGCGCGCCCCAGAGCGCGGTGGCGGCGAGGTCTTCGTTCAGCCCCAGTTGGAAGGTGACGTCATGCCCGGCCAGCTGCTTGGCGGCCCGCGTCATCTGCATGTCGACCGCCCCCAGCGGCGAGCCGCGATAGCCCGTCACCAGCCCGGCCGTGTTGTGCCCGGCCGCGCGGTCGCGTTCCTTCTGCATCAGCATCAGACGGACCAATGCCTGGGTACCGTTCAGGAGGACCGGGCTCTTGCTCAGGTCGAACCGGTCATTAAGCGAGATCTTTTGCGTCGTCATCTGTCGCCTCCCAACGTCAAACGTGCCCTGCAATGCACAAATATTAGGTCAAAAATGCTGACCTGTATAGCCCATATGGTGATTTTCCGCCGCCCTTGCCTTATTTAATGCATATTGAGCGCATCCTTCTTGTATAGACCGGAAGTTGCTGTGAAACAGCCTGCTGCAATGGGAACGAAGGCCGCCGACATGGACTGGGACAAGCTGAGAATCTTTCACGCGGTATCGGACGCGGGCAGCCTGACCCATGCCGGGGACAAGCTCAACCTGTCGCAGTCGGCCGTCAGCCGCCAGATTCGCGCGCTGGAAGAGTCGCTGAACACCACCCTGTTCCACCGCCACGCGCGCGGCCTGATCCTGACCGAGCAGGGCGAGTTGCTGTTCGACGCCACCCGCTCGATCTCGAAACGGCTCGAAGCGGCGGCGGCGCGGATCCGTGACAGCGAGGAAGAGGTCTTCGGCGAACTGCGGGTGACCACCACCTTCGGCTTCGGAACGCTCTGGCTGGTGCCGCGCCTGCCCAAGCTCTACGAGAAATACCCCAACCTCAAGATCGACCTGATGCTGGAAGAGCGCGTGCTCGACCTGCCCATGCGCGAGGCCGACGTCGCCATTCGCATGAAGGAGCCGAGCCAGGCCGACCTGATCCGCAAGCGGCTGATGACGATCCAGATGCTGCTCTATGCGACCAAGTCCTATCTCAAGGAGCATGGAACCCCCACCGAGCTCGAGGATATCGCCAACCACCGGCTGATCTGCCAGAACACCACCTCGGCTCAGGTCGCGGCCGGTGCCTCGCTGGTCCAGCACCTGATGGCCTACAACCCCCACTCGACGCTGACGGTGAACAACTACTTCGGCGTCTTGCAAGGGGTGCTGAACAACCTCGGAATCGGGGTGCTTCCGGACTACCTGACCGAGGATTTCCCGGATCTCGTGCGCATCCTGCCGCAGATAGAATCGGCCGATGTGCCGGTCTTCCTCGCCTACCCCGAGGAACTGCGCCAATCGCAGCGCATCTCGGCCTTCCGCGATTTCGTGCAGGAAGAGGTTATTGCACATCGCAAGCAAATCAGGAACCAGACAAAATCCTGAGCCATGCGATACTTGCATATCCGGCTTGCTTTAAAACATACATAAACCGCCTTGATTAGAGGCAACCTGACGCCTAAATGTCCACTCGAAGGACGACGCACCGATGTGCATCTCCTTCACCTCCCTGTTGGACTTCGGCCGAGCTTAGTGCTCGGCCTTTTTTTTGGCCCCATTGAAAAGGCGGATGAAACCGCCCTTCCCGGCACCGCGCGGCGCCCGTCCAGCGGCCGATCGCGGGCCCGACAATCCCGCAAAGCGTTATCCCGCCCGCAACTGATTCCCGGAAAAGTTGTGTCGAGCCCTCGCAACGCCGTGGCCGCGTCACCATTGGCTCTTTTCCCTGCGCACCCCTTGCCCTAAAAGCGCCGCAACTGCCGCCCTGGGGGAACATCCGCACATGCAAGAACCCGCGATCACGCCCGAACTCGTCGCCGCGCACGGCCTGAAACCGGACGAATACGAGCGCATCCTCGAGATCATCGGGCGCGAGCCGACCTTTACCGAGCTCGGCATCTTCTCGGCCATGTGGAACGAGCACTGCTCGTACAAATCGTCCAAGCGCTGGCTGCGCACCCTGCCGACCAGCGGCCCGCAGGTGATCTGTGGCCCCGGCGAGAATGCCGGCGTTGTCGACATCGGCGATGGCCAGGCGATCATCTTCAAGATGGAAAGCCACAACCACCCCTCCTACATCGAGCCCTACCAGGGCGCGGCCACCGGGGTCGGCGGCATCCTGCGCGACGTCTTCACCATGGGCGCACGGCCCGTGGCCTCGATGAACGCGCTGTCTTTCGGCCTGCCCTCGCACCCCAAGACCCGCTCGCTGGTGAGCGGCGTGGTCGCCGGCGTCGGCGGCTACGGCAACTGCTTCGGCGTGCCCTGCGTCGGCGGCGAAGTGCGCTTCCACGCGGCCTATAACGGCAACTGCCTGGTCAACGCCTTCGCGGCGGGCCTCGCCGACGCCGACAAGATCTTCTACTCCGCCGCTTCCGGCGTCGGAATGCCGGTGGTCTACCTCGGCGCCAAGACGGGCCGCGACGGCGTCGGCGGGGCAACCATGGCTTCGGCTGAATTCGACGACACCATCGAGGAAAAGCGCCCCACCGTTCAGGTCGGCGACCCGTTCACCGAGAAATGCCTGATGGAGGCCTGCCTCGAACTGATGGCCACCGGCGCGGTGATCTCGATCCAGGACATGGGCGCGGCGGGTCTTACCTGCTCGGCCGTGGAAATGGGCGACAAGGGCGGCCTCGGCGTGCGCCTCGACCTGGAAAAGGTGCCGGTGCGCGAAAAGGCGATGACCGCCTACGAGATGATGCTTTCCGAAAGCCAGGAGCGCATGCTCATGGTCCTGCGTCCCGAGAAGGAGGCCGAGGCCAAGGCCGTCTTCGACAAATGGGACCTCGACTTTGCCATCGTCGGCGAGACCATTGCCGAGGACCGTTTCCTCATCATGCTGAACAACGAGGTCAAGGCCGACCTGCCGCTGTCCAAGCTCTCCTCGGAAGCTCCGGAATACGACCGCCCCTGGGTGCCGACGCCTGCGGCCAAGCCGCTGGCCGATGCGCCCGAGATCGACGCCATCGAGGGCCTCAGGGCGCTCATCGGCTCGCCCAACTACGGCGCGAAGAACTGGGTGTTCGAACAGTATGACACCATGGTCATGGCCGACTCTGCCCGCACGCCGGGCGCCGGCGCCGGGATCATCCGGGTGCATGGCACCAAGAAGGCCCTCGCCTTCACCTCGGACGTGACCCCGCGCTACGTCAAGGCGAACCCCGAGGAAGGCGGCAAGCAGGCCGTGGCCGAGGCCTATCGCAACCTGACCGCCGCCGGCGCGCTGCCGCTGGCCAGCACCGACAACCTGAACTTCGGCAACCCCGAAAAGCCCGAGATCATGGGCCAGTTCGTCGGCGCGATCAAAGGCATCGGCGCCGCCTGCGCCGCGCTCGACATGCCGATCGTCTCGGGCAACGTCTCGCTCTACAACGAGACCGACGGCAGCGCGATCTTGCCGACCCCGACCATCGGCGCCGTGGGTCTGATTGCCGACACCGCACAGATCATCCCGCAGGCCGTGCGCGAAGGCGACGTGGCGCTGCTGATCGGCGAGACCAAGGGACACCTCGGCCAGTCCGCCCTGCTCGCCGAGGCCTTCGGCCGCGAAGAAGGCGATGCTCCGGCGGTCGACCTGGCAGCCGAGAAGCGCAACGGTGAATTCGTGCGCGCCAACTACGCGCGACTCAACGCCTGCACCGATCTTGGCGACGGCGGCCTTGCGCTCGCCGCCTTCGAGATGGCCGAGGCCGCGGGCCTGGGCGTGACGCTCAGCGTCGCCACCACCGCGCAACTCTTCGGCGAGGACCAGGCCCGCTACCTGGTCGCCTGCTCCGCCGAGGCCGCCAAGGCGCTGGCCGAAGCCGCGGCGAAAGCCGGCGTGCCGGTGGCAGAGGTCGGCCGGTTCGGCGGCAAGACCGTCTCGCTGGGCGGCGCCGCTGCTCCGCTGGCCGAGCTTTCGGCGCTCTATCGCGGCAGCTTCGCCAAGGCGGTGGCCTGACGGCATGGGTCGCCGGCTGATCCTGCATGTCGGCGACTGCAAGACCGGATCGACGATCCTCCAGACCATGCTGGCGCGCGGCGACTGCGCGCCAGAGGGCCTTCGGCTCTTTACTCCCGGCAATGGCAACCACGGCGGGCTGCCGCTGTCGCTGGGCGCAAACAAGGCGACCTACCCCGCGCGCTGGAACGGCATCGCCAGGCGCCTCTCCGAGGCGGAGTGGGACGTGGCCGTGGTTTCGAGCGAATTGTTCGAATACAGCAAACCTGAGCGGGTTGCCGAAGCGGTAAACCAGCATTTTGCGCCCCTCGCAGATCAGATAAGTGTAATCGCCTATGTCCGCCCGCACGTTGGACGGCTGCTCTCGCAATGCGCCGAAAGCCTGAAACTGGGCCATGAAACCGGCACCCTGGAAAGCTTCGTCGAACGCTTCCTCGCCAGCGGTCGGCTCGACTTCGCCAATCGCCTGGCGGGCTGGCGCGCGGCCTTCGGCGATGCCTTCCACGTTCGCCCCTTCCTGCGCGACCGCCTGAAGCAGGGCGACGTGCGGCACGACTTCCTCGACTTCGCGCTCGATGGCGCGCCCTACCGGCTGACCGACAGCGGGCAGGACGACAACGCCGCCCTGCCCGTGCCGGACCTCGCCCTGATGCGGATGCTGCAGGCCCGCTTCGCCGACAAGCCGCTCGACAACCGTGTCGCCTTTGGCAAGCAGTTCGGCAGGCTGCTGCGCGAGCTGCCGCCCACCGTCCCGGCCGAGCCACTGCGCCTGCCGCGTGCGCTCTACGACGCGATCTACCCGCAGGCCCGCAGCGATGCCGAACGGCTCGACGCCGAATGGGTCGCTGCGCCCTGCTTCCTGGCCGATCTCGAAGCCGCCCGCGACAGGACCATCGACCAGCCCCAGAGCCTTCGGGCCGAGGACCACCACGGCCCCGAAACGCTCCGCCTGATGACCGCCTGGGCCGAGCTGCTGCTGCGCCAGATGGACGACGAACCCAAGGCCTTCGGCAAGCGCCTGCGCGGGGCGGATCGCGCCTGAAAATGTCGCCCGCGCATCCGCGCTGGTCGCATCCCTTTCGGACCTCGGCCCGGCGTGGCCCTTAACTGGTCGCGTGCCCGCCCAGGAGGTCTGCCCATGTCCAGCCCGATTACCAGCCTCGACGCCGTCCGCCGCCCCATCGACCAGGCCCAGGGCCTGCCGAACGGCCATTACACCGACCCCGAGACGATCCGCGAGGAAAACGCCGCCGTGCTCCTGGGCCAGTGGGCCGGGCTGGCGGTGGCAGCCGACGTGCCCGAACCCGGCGACGCGGTGCCTATGACCTTCCTGAACATCCCCCTGCTGCTGCTGCGCGACCGTGGCGGCCAGGTGCGCGTCTTCCAGAACATCTGCCGCCATCGCGGGATGATCCTCGTCGAGGAGCCGAAGAAGATCGAGGGCGCGATCCGCTGCCCCTATCACTCTTGGTGCTATTCGACCGAGGGGAGGCTGGTCTCCACCCCCCATGTTGGCGGGCCGGGGCAGAACACGCACGAGGGCATCAAGCGCTCGGAACTCGGGCTGATCGAGGTGCGCAGCCATATCTGGCGTGATGTCGTCTTCATCAACGTCAGCGGCGACGCGGCCCCCTTCGAGGAGGTCCACGCCGATGCCATCGCCCGCTGGGCCGAGTTCGACCAGCCGCTGTTCCACGGTGGCGCCGACAGCCGCTTTGTCCTGCCGGTCGCCTGCAACTGGAAGCTCGCGGTCGAGAACTACTGCGAGAGCTACCACCTGCCCTGGGTGCATCCCGGCCTGAACAGCTATTCCCGGCTGGAGGATCACTATCACATCGAGGTGCCCGGCGCCTATTCCGGCCAGGGCTCGCTGGTCTACCGCCAGATGAAGGGCGAGGACGGGGCGGCCTTTCCCGATTTCGCCGGTCTGTCGGAGAAGTGGAACACCGCGGCGGAATACATCTCGCTCTTCCCCAACGTGCTGCTTGGCGTCCACCGCGACCATGCCTTCGCCATCGTGCTGGTGCCCGAGGCGGCGGACCGGACCAGCGAGCACGTGCATTTCTACTATGCCACGCCCGACACCGACCCCGCCCTGCGCGCCCGCAATACAACGCTCTGGAAGATGGTCTTCGAGGAGGACATCTTCGTCGTCGAGGGAATGCAGCGCGGCCGCAATTCGCCCGGTTTCGACGGCGGACGCTTCTCGCCGGTGATGGACGGGCCGACGCACCTTTTCCACGACTGGGTTGCCGGCAAGATCCAGGACTACCGGCGCCGCGCCGCGCAGGCGGCGGAATGAGCGACCTGAACGACCGGTTGCTGGCCGCGCATGAGGCCGGCGACCGGGCGGCGCTGGTGGCGCTCTATACCGAGGCGGCCGAGGCCAGCGCCGACCCCGACGCCGCCGGCTTCTTCCTGACCCACGCCTATGTCTGGGCGCTCGAACTCGGCCATCCCGCCGTTGCAACCCTGCGTGCGCGACTGCGAGCGCAGGGGCGGGAAGAGTAGCTCTGTCAGGCGCTTGCGGGGCGTCCTTCAGGTTCGGCAGCGGTCTCTTCCTGCGCCAGCAGCGCATAGAGATGCCAGGTCGCATGGCCGAGCATCGGCAGCGCGATCAGCAGGCCGAGGAACCAGGGCAGCAGCGCCACGAAGGTCACCACCGCGATGAACAGCGCCCAGCCCAGCATCGCCACCGGATGCGCCAGCACATAGCCGAAGCTCGTGATCATCGCGGTGACGAAATCCACCTCGCGGTCGAGCAGCATCGGCAGCGCCAGCACGCAGATCATGTACAAGAGCAATGCGAAGGCCGCCCCCACGGCGCTGCCCACCGCCAGCATGGTCAGGCCATTCAACGTGAGAAACACCGCGTAACTGCTTGAGATATTGGTCATCGTCGAGAGCCCGAGGAAGAGCGCGAAGATCATGTGGCCAAGGAAGAACCAGAACAGGAAGACCACGATGATGATGGCGCAGATCGACGGCAGTTGCCGCGTGCGCTGGTGCAGGATCACCCCCAGAACGCCCGCCCAGTCCAGCGGCTCGCCCGCGTCGAGCCGACGCGAGACCTCGTAGAGCCCGACCGCTGCAAAGGGCCCGATCAGCGGAAAGCCGATGGCCGCCAGCACCAGCCAGAAGGTCGTGTGGGTCTGCATGGTGATCCAGGCCATCGCCCAGCCCGCCAGCACGTAGAAGGCGGCGAAGGCCAGCCCGTAGGCCGGAGCGCGGCGCAGGTCGGCCCAGCCCCGCGCCAGCGCCAGCCGCAACGTTGCCATCGTCACCGGGCGCAGGTCCGGCGCCCCGAATTCCCTTTGTTGCATCCGCCCCTCCCCTGGCGAAGTTGACTACATGGCCGGTCGTCTCTGCGGCCATTCGGTCGCCGCGTGATAGGCCGCCCCCAGCGCCAGCAGCGCCGCGTCGCTGCGGCGCGGGCCAAAGATCTGGATCCCCGCCGGCAGCCCGTTCGCGCCGAAACCCGCCGGGGCGGCCAGGCACGGCAGGCCAATCAGGCTCACCGGGATCACCACCTGCATCCAGCGGTGGTAGGTATCCATCGCCTGCCCCGCGATCTCGGCGGGCCAGGCCAGGTCGGCGTCGAAGGGCCAGACCTGCGCCGTCGGCAGCACCAGCGCGTCGTAGCGCTCGAACAGCCGGGCCGCCGCGCGGAACCACTCCGAGCGCACGACCGAGGCGCGGTGCACCTCCATCGCGCTCATCGCCAGGCCCCGGTCCAGCTCCCAGATCGCACTTTCCTTGAGGCTGGCGCGCGGCTGCACCGAGATGCTGGCCGCCACCTGCCACGACCGCAGGGTGATCCAGCTCTCCCACATCGCCTCGGCATCGAAGGGCGGCGCCACCGGCTCGACGATGCAGCCGAGGCTCTCGAAGACCTTCAGCGCCTCTTCCGAGATGTCGAGAATGCCTTCCTCCATCGGAAAGGCCCCGCCCCAGTCGCCCAGCCAGCCGATGCGCAGGCCCCTGGTCTCGGCGGGGCGCAGCGGCGCCGCGCCCGGCGCGGCATAGGGATGCGGCAGGCGCGGATCCGGCCCCGAGATCACGTCGAGCAGGATCGCGATGTCCTCGGGGCTGCGCGCCATCGGCCCCAGCGTGGACAGCTGGTGCAGGAAACTGTCACCGACGGGCTCGCCCGGCACCCGGCCCCAACTCGGGCGGAAACCATAGACGTTGTTCCACCCCGCCGGGTTGCGCAGCGAACCCATCATGTCCGACCCGTCCGCCAGCGCGGTCATGCCCGCCGCCAGCACCACCGCCGCCCCGCCCGAAGAGCCGCCGCAGCTGCGCGTCGGGTCATAGGGGTTGCGGGTCGCGCCGTAGACCGGGTTGAAGGTATGCGAGCCCAGACCGAACTCGGGCGAGTTGGTCTTGCCGATCAGGATCGCCCCGGCGGCGCGCATCCGGGCGGCGATCAGGTCGTCCTTCTTCGGCACGAAGCCCGCCAGCGCGGGCGAGCCCTGGCAGGACACGATCCCCTGCACGTTCACCAGGTCCTTGACTGCGATGGGCAGGCCATGCAGCGGGCCTGCCTTCGGCCCCGCATCCTTGGCGCGCGCCTCGGCCATCAGCGCGTCGGGGTCGCGCAGCGCGACAACCGCGTTCACCGTGTCGTTGGTGGCGTCGATCCGGTCGAGCGTCGCCTGCATCAGTTCAGCGGCGCTCAGGCTGCCGCTGGCGAGATCGCGCAGCAGGTCGGCGGCAGGGCGGCGGGTCAGGTTCATGGGCCGGGTTCCTTCAACTTTCCCGGCAGCCTAGAGCCTTGGCGCGGCGCTGAAAAGCGCCACCGTGATATATGTTTGACGGCTGCCGGGCCGGCGCCCCCAGCCCGCGCTAAACCACCTCGGCCATCTCCAGGCGGTCACCGATCCCGGCGGGCGCGCGCACCTCTGACCCGATGCTGAAGAACAGCGCGATGGCCAGCAGCACCCCCGAGAGCAGCCCCGCCAGCAGGCAGGCCAGCGCGACCACCCAGACCAGCTTGCGCCGCTTCGGCTCGGCCGGCGGGATCGAGGCGAAACGCGCGCCATAGACCCGGCGGGGATCGTCCCCGTCAGGTGGCGCAACCAGCAACCGGTTCAACGCGGCAACGGCGGCGGAATCCTCGGGTGCGGGCCCGTATTCCGGCTCCTGCGACAACTCGCGGGCGACCTCTGGCCGCGGCACGCTGGGCGGCCTGGCGGTCCGGCGGCGGGTATCGGGCAGCTTGGGCGAAGTCGTCTCGACATGGCGGCGGCCCTGCGGCGGCAGGGCCTCGACCGGAACCGCCTCCGGCACGGGTTGCCCTTCACCCCCCTGCGCCCCCCGGCCCGCCTTCTCGGCAGGGCGCACCCGGCGCTTGGCACGTTCGCCGGTCTCCCCCGGCAGTCGCTTGGCCTGCCCTGCGGGCCGGACCGCGTCCAGCGGATCGGCGGGCGCACGCGCCTCTTGCGCCGGCGCGGTCTCTCCCGGTCTTTGCCGGTCGCCCGGAGCTGCACCGGCCGCCGCGCCCCGCCCCTTGGCGGGCGCGTCGGAAGGGTCGCGCGCACCGGCATCCCCTCGCATCCGCGCAAGGATCGCCGCCTGCCGTTCGGGGGGGATATCCGGGTATTCCGCCAAGGGTTGGTCAGGTTGGATCGGTGCCGGCCGGTCCGTGCTTTCCTCCCAGGGTTTCAGCTTGGGGACCAGCCGCGTCGGGCCGTTCTCGGCCTCGACCTGCGCCCGCCGCGCGCGCGCAAGCTCCAGCCGCTTGTCCCAACTCAGCCCCTTGTCGAGATAGTCTTCGCCTTCGGGACCGGGATCGGAATTCGCCATCGGCGCGCCCCTTCTGCCACTCGAAACCATCATCTCAACCCGGAATACCACTCAAGAGTATAAGGCAGAACGCCTCAAAGTCAGCAGCGGAGTCAACAACCATTGCCCCGGAACCCCCGTCCGCGCCCTTTTGCGCCGGCCTCCGCACAGCTCCAAGCGGTCCACCGCCGGACCAAGGACCGGCCAGGTTGTGCAAAACCGGACAGATCGAAACCGCGCCCTGGCCAAGCCCTCGCAGGCTGTCCAAGCCCGGACAGATTGCCCAGCCGCTTGTCCAGTTGTGGACAGGGTCCGCGCGCCGCTTGGGCCGCTGCAGCGGGAGTTGTCCACCGTTGGACAGGTTCGCACCCATCCTGTCCAGCCGTGGACAGGATAGGTGCCGATCGGCCCGCCCCAATGCAACCAGGATCAGCCCGCGTCGGGCACCAGGAGGATCTTGGGCGCGGCGGTGGCCCCGGCGCGGATGTCGCGGAAGGCGCGCGCGCCCTCGGCCAGTGGGCGCTCCTCGGTCCAGTCCAGCGCGCCGAGACGGCCGTCGAAGATCGCGGCGGCGGTGTCGCGGAAATCCTGCGCGGTATAGGTATAGGTGCCGATGAAGGTGATCTCCTGCAGCGTCATGCGCCGCACGTCCAGCCCGCCGGTATCCGCCCCGAGGCCGATGTGCATGATGACCCCGCCGGGCCGCACCAGCGCAGAGGCGGCGGCGCGGGTGGCCTCGTAGCCGACGCCGTCGATCACCAGGTCGAAGGGCCCCTCGGCGCGCTCCAGCGCCCGCACCCCGCAGGTCTCGACCAGATAGGCCCGGCGCAGCGGGTTGGGTTCGACCAGGCTCACGTCGGCCACCCCCTGCGCGCCAAGGCTCAGCGCCGCGCCAAGGCCGATGGCCCCGCCGCCCAGCACCAGCGCGCGCAGATCGCCGCCCGGCCCGCTGCCGATGCGGTCGCCCAGCGCGCCCAGCCCCAGCCGTACCGCGTGCCAGCCGCAGGCCACCGGCTCGGCCAGCGCGGCGCGGGCGGCGGTCACGCCCTCGGGCAGCGTCACCAGGTTCGCCGGCGGCATCGCCACCAGTCCGGCAAAGGCCCCTTCGCGCGGCGGCATCGAGATGATCTGCCGCGTCGGGCAGAGGTTGTCGCGCCCCGCCCGGCAGGCCGGGCATTGCCCGCAGGTCACCAGCGGGTTGATCGTTACCTTCTCGCCATCGCGCGTCCCGCCGACAATCACCCCCGCCGCCTCGTGCCCCAGGATCAGCGGCGCCGGGCGGCGGTTGTCATGGCCGAGATAGGCATGCATGTCCGAGCCGCAGATGCCGACCCGCTCGACCCGGATCAACTCTTCCCCCGCGCGCGGGCTCGGGTCCGCCACGTCGCGGTAGTCAAGCGTTTCCGGACCGGTGTAGACAAGCGCCTTCATCGCCCAACTCCTCCGCACAGGGTCATTTCGCGGTGAACCCGCCGTCGACCATCAGCACCTGCCCGGTGACATAGGCCGAGGCCTCGGAACAGAGGAACAGCAGCGGCCCGTCCAGGTCTTCGGGCCTGCCGTTGCGGCCCAGGCAGGTCTGCGCGGCATTGCGCGCGGCGAGGTCCGGGTCGGCAAAGACCGGCGCGGTCAGCTCGGTCGGGAAGAAACCGGGGCCGATGGCGTTGCAGGTGATCCCCTGCGGCGACCAGGCCTGCGCCATGGCCCGCGCCAGCTGGGCGATCCCGCCCTTCGAGGCGCCATAGGCGATGCCACCGGGAAAGGCGCGGAAACTCTGCAACGAGGCGAAGAGCACGATCCGGCCCCAGCCCCTGGCCTGCATCGCCGGGGCGAAGTGCTGGCTGAGGAAGAAGGGCGCCGAGAGGTTCAGCGCCAGCGTCGCGTCCCAGCCCTCGGGCGTCACCGCATCCGCCGCCTGGCGGGTGTTGATGCCGGCGGCATGGATCAGGATATCCGGCGCGCCAAAGGGCGCCTCGATCCGCGCCGCCAGCTCGCCCAGCGCCGAACGGTCGGCCACGTCCCCGGCCACGGCGGCGGTCTCGCCCCCGGCCTCGGCGCGCCAGTCCTCCAGCGCCTCGGCCCGGCGGGCCAGGCCCACCACCTTCGCGCCATTCCGCGCAAGCACCGTCGCCGCGCGCCGCCCCAGCCCCGAAGAGGCCCCGGTGACGCAGGCGACGCGGCCCGCAACGCTGAACAGGGCCTCAGCCATCGGCGGAGAGATCGAAATTCTCGCCCGGGAAATACTTGGCGAGGCGGATGTCGGCGGTGCGGGCATGGGCCTCCATCCCCTCCAGCCGCGAGATCCGCGCGGTGGCTTCCGCCACCGGCTTCGATCCCTCGCGGGTCGCGCGCTGCCAGGTCACGATCTTCATGTATTTGTGCACCGACAAGCCGCCGGTATAAGACGCGGCTCCGCTCGTCGGCAGCACGTGGTTCGTCCCGCTGGCCTTGTCGCCGAAGGCCACGGTGGTCTCTTCCCCCAGGAAGAGCGAGCCGTAGCAGGTCAGCCGCGCCAGCCACCAGTCGAGATCGGCGGCCTGCACCGTCAGGTGTTCTGGCGCATAGTCGTCCGAGGTCGCCGCCATCTCTTCCCGGTCGGCGCAGAGGATCACCTCGGCATAGTCGCGCCAGGCGGCGGCGGCATTGTCGCGGTTCACCTCGGGCAGGTCGGCGATCAGCTGCGGCACCCGCGCCAGCACCGTCTCGGCCAGCGCACGGTTGTCAGTCACCAGCCAGACCGGCGAGTTGTAGCCATGCTCGGCCTGCCCCACCAGGTCGGTGGCGACGATCTCGGCATCGGCGCCGCCGTCTGCCAGGATCAGGCTGTCGGTCGGCCCGGCGATCATGTCGATACCGACGCGCCCGAAGAGGATGCGCTTGGCCTCGGCCACGAACTGGTTGCCGGGGCCGACGAGGATATTGACCTTGGGCAGGCCGAAGAGGCCAAAGGTCATCGCCGCCACCCCCTGCACGCCGCCCATCGCCATGATGGTATCGGCACCACAGATATGCGCGGCATAGACGATGGCCGGGTTGATCCCGACACCGGGGCGCGGTGGCGAACAGGCGGTGATATGCTTGCAGCCGGCGACCTTGGCGGTGGTCACGGTCATGATCGCGCTGGCGACATGGGAATAGCGCCCGCCCGGCACATAGCAGCCCGCCGCGCTCACCGGGATCGATTTCTGCCCGGCGATCAGCCCCGGCACCACCTCGATCTCGATATCCTTCAGCGTCGCCTTCTGCGCCTCGGCAAAGCGTTTCACGTTGCCATGGGCAAAGCGGATATCGGCCCTCAGCTTCTCGGGCACCTGCGCGATGGCCGCCTCGATCTCGGCCTGGCTCAGGATCACCGAGCCCTCGTAACCATCGAATTTCGCGGCATAGTCCAGCGCGACCCGGTCGCCGCCCGCCTCGATCTCGTCAAGGATGCGGGTCACGGTCTGGTGCACGTCCGAGGCGTCGCTCTTCGACGTCTTCGACGCCTTCTTCAGGTATTCACGTGCCACGCCGGATCTCCTGTCGTGTTCGAGGCGCTTTGCCGCCTTTGGTCTCATTGCCCCGTGACGGGGTCTCCCTTGCGTCAAGATGTATGCGCTTGCATCACTTGGATCAAGCACTTAGAAACGTCACATTGGGCGATTGAACAAGGATTGTGCAATGCGCCGCCTGATCGGCAACCCGACGCTCAGCGATGTGGCCGAAGTGGCCGGCGTCTCGACGGCCACCGTCTCGCGCTGCCTGAACGCGCCCGAGCGGGTGCAGGAGGAGACCCGCAAGCGCGTCATGGAGGCGGTGCAGGCGCTGGGATATTCCCCCAATTTCGGCGCGCGGGTGCTGGCCGAGGGGCGCACCCATACGGTGGGCGCGATCATCCCGACGATGGACAACGCGATCTTCTCGCGCGGGTTGCAGGCCTTCCAGGAAGAGCTGCGCGAAAGCGGGCTGATGCTGCTGATTGCTTCCTCCTCCTACCGCCCCGAGATCGAAGAGGAACAGATCCGCGCGCTGGTGAAACGCGGGGCCGAGGGGCTGCTGCTGATCGGCTTTCAGCGCAGCGACGACGTGCGCGCCTTCCTGGCGGCGCAGCAGATCCCGGCGCTGGTGGCCTGGGCCTGGCAGCCGGATGCAGCCCAGCCCTGCGTCGGCTTCGACAACCATGCGGCGATGGCGGCCATGGCGCGCGAGGTGATCGCGCGCGGCCACCGGCAGCTGGCGCTGATCTCGGCCGACCCGGCGGTGAACGACCGGGCGCTGGTGCGCATCGAGGGGCTGCGCGCCGCCATGGCGGCCGCCGGGCTCGACCCCGCCACGCTTGTCATCGAGACGACCGACGCAACGCTGGAATCCGGCGGGCTGGCCTTTCGCCGCCTCTGGGAACGGCCGAACCGCCCCACCGCGGTGCTCTGCGGCACCGACGTGCTGGCCGCCGGCGCGCTCACGGCAGCGCGGGACCTGGGCGTAGCGGTGCCGGACGCGGTGTCGATCACCGGATTTGCCGACCTCGACATTGCCCGCATCACCGCACCGCCTTTGACGACAATGCACCTGCCCCACCGCCGGATGGGGCGCGAGGCGGCGCGGATGCTGGTGCGGATGATCGCCGGCGAGAGGGTGGAAAGCCGGGAACTGGACTGCTCGCTGGTGCTGCGCGGCACGCTGGCGGCGCCTAGGGATCGGGAAACAGGACAGCGGTAAGCTCGGCAGCGGCAGAGGCCACCACGGGGGCCAGCTCAACCGCCCGCTCGATGCTCACCCGCTGGGTAGGAGCATGGAAGGCGACCGAGGCGAAATAACGGCCCGCGGGGTCGGTGACGGGCACGGCGGTGGCGACCATCCCGGCGTGGAACTCCTCGTTGTCGAGCGCATAGCCCTGCCGGGCGATCTGCTGCAACTCGGCCAGCAGCGCGTCGGGGTCGGTGATCGTGTTGTGGCTGAGTTTCGGCAAGGCCATCGCCTGCACCAGCCGGCGGCGCTGCGCCTTGGGCAGCGTGGCCAGATAGGTCTTGCCCGAGGCGGTGCAGTGGAACGGCACATGGCTGCCCACCGGCAGCTGGATGCGGAACGGCCAGTCGGTCTCGACCCGGTCGTGATAGGCCATCCCGCGGTCTTCCGGCACCACGAAGTTGATCGTCTCGCCGATCCGCTCGGCCAGCCGCAGCAGCACCTGGTGGCGCGCCACATGCACCCCCGAGGCATGCAGCAACCCCGCCGCCATCATCCGCGCCCGGCGCCCCGGCCGCAGCCCGGTGCCCGCCTCGTCGCGCTTCAGGAACCCCTCCTCGATCAGCGAGGCGACCAGCCGGTGCGCGGTCTGCTTGGGCAGCCCCAGACGCCGCCCCAGAGCCGAGGGCGAGATCGGCTCGGCCTGTTCGCCCAGCGTTTCCAGCATCAGCAGCAGGCGCAGGTTGGTCGGGATACGGTCGTTCATGCTGCTCTTCCGGGGGTGAGAGAGAATCCTTGCCACAGCACTGGAACCGTGCTGGCATTTAAAAATGAGACAAAAGGTCTCATTAATCAATATTTTTGGTCAAAGCAGGAAAATTGGGTGGAGTTTGACTTTGTCATTGTCGGGGCCGGGTCGGCCGGTTGCGTCCTCGCCAACCGGCTGAGCGCCGACGGGCGGCACCGCGTCGCCCTGCTCGAAGCCGGCGGGCGCGACACCTATCCCTGGATCCACGTGCCGGTCGGATATTTCCGCACGATGGGCAATCCGAAGACCGACTGGCGCCATGTCACCGAACCCGATCCGGGCCTCAACGGGCGCGCGCTGAACTGGCCGCGCGGCAAGGTGCTGGGCGGCTCCTCCTCGATCAACGGGCTGCTCTACGTGCGCGGCCAGCCGCAGGACTACGACCACTGGCGCCAGCTCGGGAACACCGGCTGGGGCTGGGAGGACGTGCTGCCGCTGTTCCAACGGTCAGAGAGCTATACCGGCGGTGACCCGGCCCTGCGCGGACGCGAGGGGCCGCTGACCGTCTCCGACTCGGCCGTCCGCCGCGAGATCGTCGACCGCTGGATCGAGGCGGCGGTGAACGCCGGCTATCGCCGCAACCCCGATTACAACGGCGCCGACCAGGAAGGCGTCGGCCACTTCCAGCTGACCGTCCGCAACGGCCGGCGCTGCTCCTCGGCGGTGGCCTACCTGAACCCGGCCAAGCACCGCCACAACCTCACCGTGCTGACCCATTGCGCCGCGCGGCGGATCCTGTTCGACGGCCGCCGCGCCACCGGGCTCGAGGTCGAACTGGCCGGCAAGCTCCAGCGCATCACCGCCCGGCGCGAGGTGATCCTCAGTGCCGGCGCCCTGGCCTCGCCGCAGCTGCTGATGGTCTCCGGCATCGGCGACCCCGAAGAGCTGGCCCGCCACGGCATCCAGACCCGCGCCGTCCTGCCCGGCGTCGGCAGGAACCTGCAGGACCACCTGCAGGCCCGGCCGGTCTACAAGACCCGGCTCTCGACCATCAACACCGAGATCAACAGCCTCACCAAGCAGGCGCTGATCGCGCTGCAATACGCCGCCACCCGCAAGGGCCCGATGACCATGGCCGCCAGCCTCGGCACCGCCTTCCTGAAAACCCGGCCCGAGCTGGAAACCCCCGACATCCAGTTCCACATCCAGCCCTTCAGCGCCGACGCAAAGGGCATGGCCGAGCCGCACCCCTTCGACGCCTTCACCGCCTCGGTGCTGCAACTGCGCCCCGAGAGCACCGGCCATATCGCGCTGAAATCGGCCGACATGCGCGACGCCCCGGCGATCCATCCGAACTACCTGGCCACCAAGACCGACCGCGACACCCTGGTCGAGGGCATCCGCATCGCCCGCCGCATCGCCCGCACCGGCCCGCTGGCCGAGGTCATTACCGAGGAATACACCCCCGGCGCGCAGATCGACGATGGCGATTACGACGGCCTGCTCGACTGGGCGCGCTCGACGGCGACGACGATCTACCACCCCACCGGCACCTGCAAGATGGGCAGCGATGCCATGGCTGTGGTCGACCCCGCCCTGCGGGTGCGCGGCATCGAGGGGCTGCGCGTCGCCGATGCCTCGATCATGCCGGTGATCGTCTCGGGCAATACCAACGCCCCCGCCATCATGATCGGCGAAAAGGCCTCCGACCTGGTGCTCGACGCCGCCGAGATCGCACGGCCCGCCGCCCAGAACCGCGCGGGGGCCCTCTGAACGATGCAGACCATGCTCGACGCCGGCGCGATCGTGATGGCCGACCTGATCCTGTCGGGCGACAATGCGCTGATCATCGGCATGGCCGCCGCCAGCCTCTCGCCGCAGCTGCGTGCCAAGGCCATCCTCTTCGGCATGGTCATCGCCGCCGTCCTGCGCATCGTCTTCGCGGTGGTGGCGACCAAGCTGCTGGGCATACCCGGCATTCTCTTCCTCGGCGGGCTGCTGCTCTGCTGGGTCTGCTGGCGGCTCTACACCGAGATCCGCGCCGGCGTCGACGAACAGGCCGAGGTGGCCATCGCCACCGCCGGCGACAGCCACATGGGCTATACCGGCCCGCCGCGCCGCACCCTGCTCAAGGCGCTCTGGACCATCACCCTGGCCGATGTCTCGATGTCGCTCGACAACGTGCTGGCCGTGGCCGCGATCGCCGACGGCGACACGCGGCTGCTGGTGCTGGGCCTCGCGCTGGCGATCCTGCTGATGGCCTTCGCCGCGACGCTCATCATGCACCTGCTCACCCGCTTCCCGGTGATTTCCTGGCTCGGGCTGGCGGTGCTGGTCTACGTCGCCGCCGAAATGCTGCTGCGGGGCGCGCTGGATTCACATCACGGGCTTGGACCGATGCTGGGCCTGATCGACGGATATACCTTCGGAAAGGGGAACTGAGGCAGGACACGAGGGAGGAAAACCAGCCGGACGGGCCGCCTTCCCGCCCGGCGCCGACATCGGGAAACGCAAGGCACTATTTCATGGGAGGATGAAAATGCTGAATATGAATTTCGTAACCAAGACAGCGGCGGCAACCGCGCTGGGGCTCGCCCTGGTCGCGCAGACCGCCTGGGCCGAGACCAAGATCCGCGTGCAATCGGTGATCCCGCTCTCGGCCGACGAGACGATCATGCTGCAGGACTTTGCCAAGGACGTCTCCGATCTCACCAACGGCGAGGTGGTCTTCGAGGTGCTGGCCGCCGGCACAGTCGTCGGCGTGCAGGAGACCCTCGACGCAGTGGATTCCGGCCTGATCGAGGGCGGCTTCGCCTGGACCCACTACTGGTCGGGCAAGCACCCGGCGGCCATGCTCTTCGGCTCGCCGGTCGCGGGCGCAGGCGTGGGGATGGACAACATCGCCTTCATGTCCTGGTTCCTCTACGGCGGCGGCAAGGAACTCTACGACCAGCTCTGGGACGAGATGGGCGTGAACGTGAAGGGCTTCATGCTGCAGCCCGCCGGCCCCGAGGCGCTCGGCTGGTTCAAGGAGCCGATCAACTCGATGGAGGACTTCCGCAAGTATCGCTTCCGGACGCCTCCGGGGATTCCGGGCCAGACCTACAAGGACATCGGCATCGCCTCGGTCGCCATGGGCGGCGGCGACATCCTGCCGGCGCTGGAAAAGGGCACCATCGACGCGGCCGAATGGTGCTGCCCGAAACCGGACTCGGTCTTCGGCTTCCAGAAGGTGCTCAAGCACTACTACCTCCAGGGCCTGCACCAGGTCGTGGTGAACGCCGACATCTACATCAACAAGGATGTCTTCAACTCGCTGACGCCGCTGCAGCAGAAGGCGATCGAGGTGGCCGCCAATGCCTCGCTGATGAAGTCGATGGCCTATCGCATCCGCGAGAACGGGCTGGCGCTCGACAAGCTGGTGAACGAGGACGGGGTGATCCTGCATGACACGCCGGTCGACTACTTCAGCGAATACATGAACGCCGCCAACAAGGCGCTCGAGACCAACGCCGCCGAGAACGCCTTCTTCAAGACGGTCTGGGACAGCCAGAAGGACTTCGCGCGCACCGCGATCCCCTTCTGGGCCGGCTCGCAGACCTCGAACGCCAACCTCGGTCGCGCCTATGCCGACCAGCTGAAGAAGAAGTGACGCCCCCCGCCCCGCCCGCGCTTCCCGCGGGCGGGGCATCGACCCGGGACCCGCAGGGAACCAACCCGGGCACGGCGCAGGACATCAGGGACAGGAGACGGTCACGTGACCGACAATACCGAATTCGCCGGCGACGAACTGCTCGCCGAGGCGCATGGCGGACCAGAGGTGCCGCTGCCGCCCGACATGCACCCGGCCGCCCGCGCCATCGTGCAGGCCATCGAGGTCTTCTCGCAATGGCAGGGCCGCATCGTCGCGCTCTTCGTGGTGCCGATCATCGCTGCCATGGTCTACGAGGTGGTGGCGCGCAAGCTCTTCATCGCCCCCACCCTCTGGGCCTTCGACGTGAGCCGGATGCTCTACGGCACCGCCTTCATGCTGGGCGCCGCCTATGCGCTGATGCGCGGGCTGCACATCCGCGCCGACTTCCTCTACCGCGGCTTCTCGGTGAAGACGCAAGGACGGATCGACCTGGTGCTCTACGTCGTACTCTTCATGCCCGGAATGCTCTTCCTGTTCTGGGCCGGCTACGGCTTCGCGCTGAAATCCTTCCTCCAGAACGAACGCGCTGGTGACAGCACCTGGGCGCCCATCGTCTGGCCGGTGAAGATCTGCCTCACCCTCGGCGTGGGCTTCCTGCTGCTGCAGGGCGTCGCCGAGATCCTGAAAGCCTGGTACGCGGCCACCCGCGGGAAATGGCCGCGCTGATGCTTGAATTTTCCAATGAAATCATCGGGCTGATCATGATCGGCGTGATGCTCTTCGCGATCTTCGTGGGCTTCCCGATCTCCTTCACCCTGATCTTCCTCGGCATCATCTTCGGCGCCTGGGGCATCGGCATCAAGCTGACCGTCTTCCTGATGACGCTGCAGTTCTACGGCTCGATGATGGAGCAGACATTGGCGGCGGTGCCGCTCTTCGTCTTCATGGGCTTCATGATGGAACAGGCCGGCCTGATGGAACGCCTGTTCTCCGCCGTCCAGCTGATGCTGGCGCGGATGAAGGGCTCGCTCTTCTTCGCCGTGCTCTTCGTCTCGGTGATCTTCGGCGCCGCCACCGGCATCGTCGGCGCCTCGGTCACGATCCTCGGCATCATGGCGGCCTCGACGATGAACCGCTCGGGCTACGACGTGCGCCTTGCGGCGGGCACCATCACCGCCGGCGGAACGCTCGGCATCCTGATCCCGCCCTCGATCATGCTGGTGGTCATGGGACCGGTGCTGGAAATACCCGTCACCGACCTCTTCGCCGCCGCGATCATCCCCGGCATCATGATGGCCGTGCTCTACCTGATCTACTCGGTCGGGCGCTGCTGGATCGACCCCACCCTAGGGCCCGTGCTGCCGGAAGAGCTGCGCGCCACCGACCGCGCCCACGTCCTGCGCGAGTTCTTCCTCGGCTTGGTGCCGCCCTCGATCCTGATCGCCTTCGCGCTGGGATCGATCCTCTCGGGCTGGGCCACCCCCACCGAGGGCGCCGGCATGGGGGCCTTCGGCTCGGTGGTGCTGACCCTGCTCTACCGCAAGTTCAGCTGGACCCGCACCTACGACGCGCTGATCAAGACGCTGGAAATCTCGGTGCTGATCCTCTTCCTGGTCGCCGCCTCGAACTTCTTCGGCGCGGTCTTCTCGCGGCTCGGCACCCCGACCATGATCACCGAGCTGCTGCTCGGCCTCGACCTTTCGGCCAATATGGTGGTGATCCTGATCCTGGCGCTGATCTTCGTGCTGGGCTGGCCGCTGGAATGGGTGCCCATCGTGCTCATCATCCTGCCGATCATGGCCCCGGTGCTGCACAAGCTCGAGGTCGACATGCTCTGGTTCGCGATCCTGGTCGCGGTCTGCCTGCAGACCGCCTGGCTCAGTCCGCCGGTGGCGCTCTCGGCCTATTTCCTGAAAGGCGTGGTGCCAAGCTGGGATCTCAAGGACATCTACATCGGCATGATGCAGTTCATGGTGATCCAGCTGCTCGGCCTGGCGCTGGTCTTCCTGATCCCGCCGCTGGCGACCTGGCTGCCGGCCTATATCTACGGCAACTGAACCGCCCGCGCCCCCGGCTCGACCGGGGGCGCGGGACATCGCGCTGCGCGCGATAGCCTCCGGCGGGGATATTTCGGGCAAAAGGAAAAGCGGAATGCTGCTTCCTTTTGCCATAAATATTCCTGGGGGAGTCGCGCGGAACGCGCGGCGGGGGCAAAGCCCCCTCTACTCCCCTCGCCGGGCGGCGTTGACCTCTGCGATCAGCGCTGCGAGGTCGCCCCCCGGCGTCACGCTTTCCCCCGCGCGGCCCATCGCCGCCTGCACCTGCGCGATGGCGGCGGCCAGCGCGCCGGTCAGGCCAAGGTCGTCATAGCTCACCGCCACCTCCTCCACCTCCGCCGCGCGGCGGTGTCCGTGGACCAGCGTGCGTTCGAACTGATATGCGGCGATCTCGGGCCAGCCGAGGCCGGGATAGCTGCGCGCCAGCGAGCCGAGGATCTCGGGCAGGCAGTCCGAACGCTCCGCCGCCAGCAGGCATTCGACCGTCAGCGCCTCCAGCCCCTTGACGAAGAGCGAGCGCACCATCTTCACCGCCGTGGCCCGTCCCGGTGCCTCGCCCGCGCGGGTCCAGTCAAAGCCCAGGGCGTCGAGGGCCGGGGCGAGGCGGTCCATCGCGTGCCCCGCCGCGCCGGTCGGGGTGCGGTGGCCCCTGGGATGCACCGGGGCCATCACCGCGAGGTCCAGATAGGCCGCCCCCCGCGCCTCGACCTCGGCCGCCGTCTGCTGCTTGCGCCCCGGCGAGACCGAGTTGATGTCGACCAGCACCGTATCGGCCGTCAGCACCCCCAGCACCGAGCGCGCGGCGATCAGGCTCTGATCCGCGGTCACCGCCGAGACGATCCATTCCGCCCCGCCCAGGTCCTCGGGGCGCTCGCAGATCCGCACTCCGGCCGCGTCCATCGCCGCGCGCATCGCCGCATCCCCGGCGCCGCCCAGCTTGATGTCATGGGCCGAGAAGCGCAGCTGCGGGTTGGCCTCGGCCAGCGTCGCATGGAAGGCCCGCGCCGCCTCGCCGAAGCCGAGGAAGGCGATGCTGGCGGGGGCGCTCATGCCGCACCGCCACGGCGCAAAGGGCCGCCAATGGACTCGAAACGGGGCGCACGCATGGGTCGCCTCCTCAGTTGAACATCGTGTTCGGCAGGAACAGCGCGATCTGCGGGAAGGCGATCAGGATCGCGACGCAGACCACCATCATCACCCAGAACGGCAGCACTCCGATGAAGATATCGCCCAGCGGCACCTTCGGCGCGACCGACTTGACGATGAAGACGTTGATGCCCACCGGCGGCGAGATCAGGCCCATCTCCAGCGTCAGCACCACCAGCACGCCGAACCAGATCGGGTCGACGCCCAGAGCGGTGACGATCGGAAAGAAGATCGGCAGCGTCAGCACCAGCATGGCAAAGCCTTCGAGGAAGCAGCCGAGCACCAGGTAGATCGCCAGGATCAGCACCAGAGTGCCGGTCACCCCCAGCCCCAGCGCGTCGATCGCATGGCCCACCGTTGTCGGAATGTGGCTCAGCGCCAGGAAAGGGTTGATGAGATGTGCCGCGATCAGGATCAGCATCACCGTGGCCGAGGTCACGATGGCATCGCGCGAGGCCTCCCAGAATTGCCGCAGGCTCAGCGCTCCGGTGACAAAGCCGATCAGGATGACGATGCCCGCCCCCACCGCCGCCGCCTCGACCGGCGAGAAGAAGCCGCCGTAGATGCCGCCGATGGTCAGCAGGATGATCCCGATGATCGGCAGCGCGCCGCCGATGGCGCTGAGCTTCTGCCCCAGGCTGGTCCTCGGCCCCGCCGGGCCAAGCGCGGGCCGCACCGCGCAGATCAGCGTGACCATCAGCACGAAGAGCGCCAGCAGCAGCAGGCCGGGCAGCACCCCGGCCAGGAACAGCCGGCCGATGCTCTGTTCGGTCAGGATGGCGTAGATGACAAAGCCGGTCGAGGGCGGGATCAGGATGCCCAGCGTTCCGCCCGCCGCCACCACCCCGGTCGAGAGCCGCGCGTCATAGCCGAAGCGGTCCATCTCGCCCAGCGCCACCCGCCCCATGGTCAGCGCCGAAGCCACCGACGACCCCGAGAGCGCCGCGAAGCCGCCGCAGCCGATCACCGTGGCCGAGGCCAGCCCGCCGCGCACCTGCCCAATGATCGCATAGGCCGCATCATAAAGCTTGCGGCTCATCCCCGTGACCGAGGCGACATTGCCCATCAGGATGAAGACCGGGATCACCACCAGTTCCGGCGAGGAGGCCAGCGTGAAGGATTCCGAGGCCAGCAGGCTCATCGCGGACTTGGCGCTGTCCAGCGCGACGATGCCGAAGAAGCCGACCGCGAACATGGCGAAGGCGACCGGGATGCGCAGCGCCAGCAGCACGAAGAGGATGGCGATGCCGAAGACGCCGATCGAGGCCGCGCTCATTCGGCGCCCTCCCGGCGGACGTCACGGCGCGACAGCGCCAGTTCGGCCGCGCGCAGCAGCATCCCCAGCGCCGCCACCAGCGCGAAGACCGCCAGCGCATATTGGAACCAGACCTTTGGCAGGCGCAGCAGGTTGGTCGAGAGGTTCAGCATGACCGAGATCCGGGCGCTGTCCAGCACCGCCCAGGCCAGCGCCGCGAAGATCGCCGCGCCCATCAGCGCGGCGACGATATCGGCCAGCCGGTTCAGCCAGCCGGGATAACGCCGCTCGAACAGGTCGACGGCGATATGCCCCCCGGTGCGGTCGCACAGCGCCATCGCGCCGAAGACCACGATGACGAAGGTCATGGTGATGATGTCCTGCGAACCATAGAGCGGATGCCCCGCGGCGCGGCCGATCACGTCGACCAGGATCACCCCCACCTCCACAAGCAGGCCGAGGGTGCCAAGGATGGCGGACAGGCCGATCAGCCCGTCCGCCCCTTTCCGCAGGACTGTCAGCAAGGCCTACTGGCCCCGCATCGCCGCCAGGGCTGCCTCGCCGCCGACGCTGGCGACATAGGCGCCCACCACCGGGGCGACGGCCTTGGCAAAGGCCGCGATTTCCTCCTCGCTGAGGTCGACGACGGTGTTCTTGGCATCCGCCCGCGCCGCCTCCATCGCCTTGTCGGCCGTCACCAGCCAGGCGTCCTCGGCGCTCTTCGACAGCTCCATCCCCGAGACCTTGTCGATCGCCGCCTTCTGATCGGCCGGCAGGCTGTCATACTTGGAGCCGGTCATCACCGTGTAGAAGGTCAGCCGCCCCAGCGGCGCACCGAGGATCAGCGCATCGGCCACCTCGTCGAGCTTGAAGTCCACCAGCGTCGAGGCTCCGGTGAAGACGCCGTCGATCAGCCCGGTCTGCAGCGCGTTGTAGACCTGGTTGATCGGCATCTGCACCGGCGTCGCACCCAGCGCGGTGGCCA
Source organism: Seohaeicola zhoushanensis (assembly GCF_014656415.1). Lineage (GTDB taxonomy): Bacteria > Pseudomonadota > Alphaproteobacteria > Rhodobacterales > Rhodobacteraceae > Seohaeicola_A > Seohaeicola_A zhoushanensis. Next base: position 334,891 of record NZ_BNCJ01000003.1, read on the forward strand.
CATCGGCAGCGGTGGCGCCCGCCACGCGGATCTTCAGACCCTTCAGGTCGTCCGGCGTACGGATCACCTTGTCCTTCATGATCATGATGTTCGGCTCCGAGGTCCAGAGTGCCAGCGGCTTGGTACCCGGAAACTCGCCCGCGAGCTCCTTGTCAAAGGCCGCCCAGAGCGCCTCGTAGCCCGGCTTGTCCGCCGGAATGGCGCCGGGCAGCTCGGCGATCATCGTCTTGCCGAACTGCGACGAGGTATAGCCCGGCAGGCCCCAGCCCATGTCGGCCACGCCCTGCAGCACCCGCACGTATTGCTCCACCGGGCCTGCGCCCAGCTCGCCGCCGTGATAACCCCGCACCGTCAGCGCGCCATTGGTGGCGGCCGAGAGATCGGCGTTCAGCTTCTCGATCACGCTGGCGTTGATCGTGTGGAACGGCGGGGTGAAGTTCGCGAATTTCAGCTCTTCGGCCTGCACCGCGCCGCCAAGGCAGAGCGCGGCAGCAGCGGAAAGCAGCAGTCGGTCCAGTCTCATTACGTCGTCCTCCCTGTTGATGGTGCAGCCCTTCCGGGCCGGTCTTGATGCCGGGCGCGGCCTCCCCCTGCCGCGCCCGGCCGCTGTCGTTCAGGCTGTCGCCTTGGTACGCCAGCTGTCCGCGTAATTCTCGCGCGCCTCGGCCGCATAGGGCGTCGGCGACACCCGCACCCGGATCTCGGTCTGGCGGTGCGGCTCGGTCGAGGTCTTGCCGGTGGTCTCCGGCTCGCCCCATTTCATGGTCAGCACGTCGCCGACCTGCACGTCCTGGTCGACCACGCCCAGGCTCAGCATGCAGCGTTCGTTGTAGCTGTAGCCGTTGAACATGCTCATCCCGACCATCCTGCCATCGCGCATCACCATGTCGGCGCTGGTCGAGGCATAGTTCGGCTGCGGGAAGTCGATCCACTTGTAGGGCAGTTCGCCGGGCACGAAGGCCGAGGCGATCACCTTCACCACGTCCTCGGCGTTCCACTCGAAGGTCACCTTCTTGCGGTTCACCCGGCCCTTCATCTGCGCGAGTGCGGCCTTGCCCACGAAGTCGTCCTTCTTCCAGCCGATGTAGAAGTCGTAACCCAGTTCGAAGGGATTCACATAGTAATCTTCGATGTTGTCCGACACGAACGAGCCGCCGATCGCCCCCGCCGCCTCGTACATGTCCGCGCCCAGCCAGTCGCGGTAGTCCTTCAGCATCCCGTCACCGGTATAGATCCCCGGCAGCGGGCTCGGGATCCAGCCCGACTCCAGCGTGTTGGTCGAATAGGCCCGGCTGCCGCATTGCACCAGGTTCACCCCGGCATCGCGCGCCGCCTGCAGAATCGCCGAATGGACATAGTCCTTGTCCTTGTAGGGTCCCCAGACCTCCAGCCCCGGCGCGCCGGACATGCCGTGGCGGAGCGCCTGCACCTTCTTCGAGCCTATGTTGATCCAGTCGACGTGAAAGAACTTGATCTCGGGGATCGGCCCGCCGTTCATCTTCTCGAAGACCTTGGGCGCATCCGGCCCCTGGATCTGGAAGCGGTAATGCTCGCGCAGTACCCGTTCCCCCTCGGGGCGCGAGGGCGAGCGCGGGTCATGGCGCAGCCGCACGTTCCACTTGCCCCAGGCGGCACAGAACATCAGCCAGTTCGAGGTCGGCGCGCGGCCCACCAGGATGTACTTGTCCTCGCGCTCGCGGAAGATGATGTGGTCGCCGATCACGTGGCCATTCGGTGTCACCGGGACGAAGTGCTTGGCCCGGTTCAGATCGAAGTTCTTGAAAGAGTTGATGCCGTGATGGCTCAGGAACTCGGTGGCCTGCGGCCCCTCGACGATCACCTCGTCCATGTGGTGGGACTGGTCGAACAGCACCGCGCTCTCGCGCCAGGCCACCTGTTCGTTGCGCCAGTTCTGGAACTCCGGCGCCACCACCGGATAGACATACATCCCGATCTTGGAATTGCGCAGCATTTGCACCGGATTCCGGTGCTGCGCGATCACGTCGTTCAGACTTGGCATCTTCCTCTTCCTCCCTGTTGTCTCCCTCAGGCCGAAACCAGCGCCAGCCCCGGCACCCGGCCGGCCAGGCTCGGATCGCCCTGCATCACATGTTCAAGGTTCTCGCGCGCCAGCCGCGCGTGCTCCCGCGCCAGCGCCTCGGCGCGCGCCCCCTCGCGCGCCTGGATCGCCTCGCAGATATGCCGGTGCTGGCGCTGCGCACGGCGCAGGCTGGCCTGGAAATCCGGCACGAATTCCTGACCCCGCAGGAAGGCACTGGGCGAGGCCAGCGGCAACCGCACGATCCGCTCCACCTCGCGTTCGATCACCGGGCTGCCCGCCAGCCGCGACAGCAGCCCGTGAAAGCGCGCGTTCTCGCGCACATAGGTGTCGAAATCCACCTTGGGGCCACCCCAGACCGCCTTGTCCAGCACTTCAAGCACGCCGGTCATCTCGGCCATGACCTCCGGGTCCGCGCCACGTTCGGCGGCCAGCCGCGCGGCGGTGCCCTCGATCACCCCGCGCAGTTCCATCGCGTCGATGATGTCGTTGATGGTGAAGCTCGCGACCCGGCAACCGCCGGTCGGGATCCGCTCCAGCAGCCCCTCGTCGATCAGCCGATCCATCGCCTGCCGCAGCGGGGTGCGCGAGATGTCCAGCCGCTCGGCCAGGGCGGTTTCGGGCAGCCGCGTGCCGCCGGCGAAGGCGCCGTCCATGATCAGCTCGCGCAGCCCCAGAAGGGCGCGGGCAAACTGTCCGCTGCGTTCGTTGACCGACATGCCGCCTCCCCGCGACGGCGGCCCCACAGATGTCGGATCGGGCCGCCTGTATACAGGATCAGGCTAATCCCGGCCAATTCCGCAAATCAAGCGGAAAGAATCGTGGCTCTGTATACAGATTCGCCTCTCGGCTCAGAATGACCTGCCCCGCGCCGACACCGGCCACAGCGACTCGACCACCTCGCCGCGCACCCCCACCAGCCAGTCGTGCAGGTTCACCGTCGGGTCGCAGTGACCGGGGATCAGGCGCAGCCGGTCGCCCGGTTTCAGGCGGCCCTGCGGGTCGGACAGCGTGCCATGTTCATCCGAGGCGCCGCGATAGGTGACCCCCTCGCAGCCGACGACCAGCGGCAGGCCGCTCTCCATCGATTGCGACTTGAGGCCGGCATCGCAGACCGCGCGGCCCGGCACCGGCTGGCTCATCACCTGGGTCAGCAGGAACAGCGCGTTCTCCCATTCCGCCTCGTCCAGCCGCGCGCCATTGGCGGTGCGGATCCGGCCATAATCGGCATCCATGAAGGCGTAGGAGCCGCATTGCAGCTCATTGTAGAGACCGCTTTCCGCCTCCATCCGGAACGACCCGGTGCCGCCGCCCGAAACCAGCCGGGGCGGCAGCCCGGCCGCGCCCAGCGCCGCGATCACCGGGCGCAGGATCGCCAGCGCCGCCTCGAACTTCGCCGCCCGCGCCGCGTGGTCCTCGACATGCTGAAGCGCGCCCTGATAGGCCTGCACCCCGTCGAACCGCAGCCCCTCGGCCGCCTCCACCGCCCGCGCGATATCCACCGCCGCCTCGGGCGTCGCCACCCCGCAGCGCGCCGCGCCGACGTCGATCTCGACCAGCACGCCCAACCGGGTGCCATGCCGCCGTACCGCCGCCTCCAGCTCGGCCACATTGGCCAGGTCGTCGACACAGACGCTCACCTCGCCGCCGAACAGCGGCAGCCGCGCCAGCCGGTCGATCTTGGCCGGATCACGCACCTGGTTGCTCAGCAGGATGTCGGCGATGCCCGCGCGGGCAAAGACCTCGGCCTCGGCCACCTTTTGGCAACAGATCCCCACCGCGCCGCCCATGCCGATCTGCAACCGCGCCACATCGACCGAACGGTGCATCTTCGCATGCGCCCGCAACCGCATCCCCTTGGCCGTCACGAAATCGCGCATCCGCACCAGGTTGCGCTCCAGCGCGTCGAGGTCGAGCACCAGGCAGGGCGTCTGTATCTCGCCTGCCGCCATCCCCGGCCGCGCCGGAATGTCGAACCCCACCTCCAGCCCGTCGAATTCATCCGCCATGCCCATCTCCCTGCCTTGCCCGCCCCTTGATGGGCCGCGCCGGCGCGCTGTGTCCAGAGCTCAGATGGTGAAAAAGCTGTAGGCCGCCAGATCCCCGGCCACGACGCCCTCCAGCAGCACCGTGGTCATCGACCCCAGCAGCACCAGCAGGTCGCCCCCCTGCTGCTCCAGCACCACCTGCCCCCGCGCGATGGCGGCGTCGAGGCCGAGGCGGTCTTCCAAAACCTCGAAATCGGTGATCCGGTCATGCCCGTCGCCGGGGCGGAACACGAAGACATCGCGCCCCGCACCCCCCGTCAGCACATCGTCGCCACGATGCCCGATGAGCCAATCGTCCCCCGCGCCGCCGTCGATCGCATCATCGCCCCAGGCCCCGTTCAGCCGGTTCGCTGCGCCGTTCCCGGTCAGCACGTTGTCCTCCCCGTTCCCCGTCCCGTCGATCGCCGCATCCCCCGTCAGGGTCAGCCGCTCCACGTTCCGCCCATTGGCCCGCAGCGAGAAGCCGATCGACGAGAGCACCGTGTCATCGCCCCGCCCCGCGCCCTCGATCACCCGGTTGCCGCCATGCACGATCACATAGGTATCGTTACCCGCCCCGCCGATCAGCCGGTTCGCCCCCACCGCGTCCACCAGCACATCATCGCCGCCGCCCCCGCGCAGCACGTCATCGCCCCAGGCCCCGTCCAGCCGGTTGTCGCCGCGGTTGCCGATCAGCAGGTTGTCCAGCCCGTTGCCCGTGCCGTCGGTATCGCCCGTTCCGGTCAGCACCAGGTCCTCGATGAACTGGCTGTGAAACCGCAACGAGACCGAGCGCGCGGCCAGCACGGTATCATGCCCCTCGCCCTCGAGCTCGACGATCCGGTCGCCGGGGTGGTTGAACACATAGGTGTCATCCCCCCGCCCGCCGATCATCCGCTCGCCACCCGTCGTGCCCTTCATACGGTCGTCGCCATCACCGCCGACCAGCGGCGGCGGTTCCGCCTGCGGCACCGCGCCCGAAGCCGCGCCCACCAGCGCCTCGGCCAGCAGGGGCCGCAGCGCGCTGGCGTAATGCAGGCTGTCGAGGAACATCTCCCCCGCCGCGATGCCATACGCCGCTGCCACCAGGTCGGGGTCGACCAGCATGGCCCGCGCATTGCCTGCCGCCACCTGTTCCTGCGCGTCGATCACCGACTGCCACTGGTCCCGCCCCTCGGCCTCGGGCGCGGCTTCGGAGAGCGCCGAGATCGCCAGCCGCGCCGAGGCCGCGCCGGTGTCGCGCCCCGGAAAATCGGCGGCGATGCCGGCGCGCAATTCCCCGATAAGCAACTCAAGCCGGTCCGCGTATTCCCCGGCGCGGGCAATGGCGTGGGTGTCGCCCTCGCCCTGCACCCAGATCATGCCCTCGATCCGCGCGTCGGCATCGGCCGCCAGCGCCGCGCCCGCCGCCGCCCGCAGTTCGGCCCGCAGCTCGTCGCCCGCATACCAGTCGGCCGACTCGCGCTTGAAGGTCAGCGGCGCGCCGGCGGCATCGACCTCGACCAGCACGAAACCCTCGGCGCCATAGCGCGCCGTCAGCGCCGCGACGATGCCGTCGCGCAGGGCGCGGGCATTGCTTTGCCCCGCCAGAAGGAAAACCGGGATCGCCAAGCCGCCGCTCCTGCCATTGCAGGGGCAGAGCCTGGCCCAGCGGCCTTAAGGAATCCTTGCGGAAACCGCGGAAAAAACTCGCCTTATCCGTCTGATTTTGCGACAATTTTCCGAAGATCGGACAGCACCCGATCCAGCACCAGCCCGCCATAGGCCGCATTGGCGTGCAGGATGTCCTCATCCGGCAGGCGGCCTTCGGGGTTCAGCCGCCCGGCCCCGCGCATCCAGGACGCGGCGGTAAAGGCATCGCCCACCAGCGTCTCGGGCGGCTGCGCCAGAAGGTGCAGCCCGGCCCCGTCAAAGACCCGCGCATGGGCCCGCGCCAGGCAGGCGGCCACCGCCGCACCCTGCCCGGCCCGCAGGATCCGCCGCAGACCGCCATGGCGCGCCCCCGCGCCCGCCGCCGCCTCCGAAGGCGCGGGCTGCGCCACCAGCACAATCGGCGCCGCGCTCACCCGACGGATCCGGGCGACATATTCCGCCGCCAGCCCGCCCGCGATCTCGGCCACCAACGCCGCCTCCAGCGCCGCCTCCGACACCAGCCGCCGCGCGCCGTCGCCCGCCTCGGGCGGCCAGCCAAAGACGCGATGGCCCTGCAACATCGGCAACACGGAAAAGACCGTGGCCGTCATGCCGACCAGCACGAAGGCGTCCTGCGCCCGCAGGTCCACGCTTTCGGGCATCCCGAACCGCGCCAGCGCGCGTTTCAGCTCGGCCGTCACCGCCCGCAGCTGGCCGTTGCGCATTCGCACCCCCTCGGGGCCACGGCCGGAACGCGCGAAGAACGTCAGCTCCACCCCCTCGGGCGGGGCCTCGCGGGCGGCGCGCACCAACATGCCCGCGTGCGAATTGCCGATGACGCAAAGCTTCATGACCGCGCAAAGGCCTCCAGCAGCGCCTCCTCGCAGATCTCCTCCTGCCGCCGCCGCACCCGGCGCGGCACGTTCGGGGCCTTCGCGGCCTCGGACAGGGTCGCGCCATGGGCCGCGAAAAACACCTGCATCACACGCTCGACCGCCGCCGCGCTCACGCTGCGCAGGTTCGCCTCATAGCTCGCCGCGCCGAAAGGAAGCCCCGCAACCAGTTCATAAGAGGGGAAATAATCGACCCATTCGTGCCGCTCGGCCAGCTCCCCCGCCACCGCGCGCAGCACCGCCTTCGACCAGGTCGTCGCCGTCAGCACATGCTGGCCCGAGGCCGTCGCCGTCAGCGGCACCGGCGAGACCGTCAGGATCACCCGCAACGCCGGACGCCGCGCGCGCAGCCGCGCCAGCGCCGCCTCCAGGTCGGCCATGACCTCGGCGTGGGTCTGGTTCAGGAAACGATGGCGCTCGGGGTCGAAGGTGCCGGCGATCACCCCCGGCGCGGTTGGGAAGACCAGGCCGGTGCGCGCGTCCTCCCAGGTCTCGGTCAGGCCCAGCGTGAAGATCAGCACATCGGCCTCGGCCAGCAACCCCGCGACCGCCTGCAGATGCTCGGCGCGATGGGCGATGACCTCCTCGGGGCTACCCAGCCCCTCGGGTTCGACACCGGGCCGCAGCGCGTCGTAGAAGCGCCCGTCGCGCTCCCAGACCGCGCCCTCGTGCTGGCGGGCCGTCTCGGCATCCTCGATCAGCTGGCGCAGCTGGCGCGCGGTGTAGATATTGCCGTAACGTGCGGAATAAAGCCCGTAGCCGAAGCGCCGCGCCACCGCCTCGGCCATGCCCTTCGGCGCGGGTTCGGCCTGGGCCAGCGTCAGGGTCGAGCGTTCAAGATAGCGCGAGATATTCTGCGCGAAGCAGCTGCCGGCGGTGACCACCTTCTCGCCCGGCGCGATCCGGGCCTTGGGCAGATGGATCTCTTCGATCCGGAACTCCGCATCCTCGCGGCAGAGCTTCCAGAAGGCAGAGGGCGGCAGGTCGGAATAGGGCATCACGGGGCCTCGGGGCGCGGGTCACCGGGATAGTGCACGGAAATGAAGCCGAGATGAACCGCCTTGCGCGCACCCGCGGTCCGGCGTGTCCGCCAGGGCGCATCGGCGCGCCAAACTCGGGGCTTTCAGGGCGGAAAAACCTGGGCGAAAAAGGTCACTCCGATTTTTCCAATAGATTACAATGACCTGAGAAGTGTCCTAGCTAGGACGCCCCCTCCAACCGCACGCCATGCCGCCCGGCAAGGTCGGTGAAGAACTGCCAGGCCACCCGGCCCGACCGCGACCCGCGCGTCGCCTGCCACTCGATCGCCTCGGCCCGCAGAACCTCGGGATCGACCGTTACGCCATAGGCTTCGCAATAGCGCCCGATCATCGCCAGGTAGTCGTCCTGGGTGCAGGGATGGAACCCCAGCCAGAGCCCGAAACGGTCGGACAGAGAAACCTTCTCCTCCACCGCCTCGCTCGGGTTGATCGCCGAGGAGCGCTCGTTCTCGATCATGTCCCGCGGCATCAGGTGCCGCCGGTTCGAGGTGGCATAAAGCACCACGTTCTCCGGCCGCCCCTCGATCCCGCCGTCCAGCACCGCCTTCAGGCTCTTGTAATGCTGGTCGTCATGGCTGAACGACAGGTCGTCGCAGAACAGCAGGAACCGATAGGGCGCGCCGCGCAGGTGGCCCAGCAGGCGGCCCACCGAGGGCAGGTCCTCGCGCTGCAGTTCCACCAGCTTCAGCGCCGGCTGCTCGGCCTCGACCTCGGCATGGATCGCCTTCACCAGGCTCGACTTGCCCATCCCGCGCGAGCCCCAGAGCAGCGCGTTGTTGGCCCCAAAGCCGGCGGCAAAGCGGCGGGTGTTCTCCAGCAGCGTGTCCCTTGCCCGGTCGATGCCGACCAGCAGGCCCAGCCCCACCCGGTTCACCCGCGCCACCGGCTCCAGCCGGTCCGGGCCGACGTGCCACACAAAGGCCGGCGCCACCGAGAAGTCAGGGGCCGGGAGCGGCGCCGGAGCCATCCGCTCCAGCGCCGCCGCGATACGTTCCATCGGATCAGTCATGGTTTTCCGTCTTCGTCGAATTCTTTCAGCAGCGGGTCGTCTGCCTCTTCCTCGGGATCGTCGAACAGGCTCTCGTCGTCGCCAATCACGCCCTCGGCGCGGGCCTCCTCGTCCTTCTTCTTCTCGACCCAGGCGACCAGGAAGATGGAGATCTCGTAAAGGCCATAGACCACCGTGAAGAGGATCAGCTGCGTCGTCACATCCGGCGGCGTCACCAGCGCGGCCACCACCAGAATGCCGACGATGGCGTATTTGCGCACGCCCCGCAGGCCCCGCGACGAGGCCAGCCCGGCCTTGCCCATCAGCGTCAGCAGCACCGGCAGCTGGAAGCACAGCCCGAAGGCGACGATGAACTTGAGCGTCAGGTCCAGCGACTCGTTCACCTTGCCGAAGAAGGTGATCTTGATGCCCTGGCTCGCCACTTCCGCCGCCGGCACCGCATCCGCCGCGCCCGCCAGCCGCGCCAGCGTTCCGCTCAGCAGCGAGGGAAAGTCGACGAAGCCCAGGAAGAACTGCATCGCCAGCGGCGTCACCACGAACTGGGCAAAGGACGCGCCCAGCAGGAACATCACCGGCGAGGCGATCAGGAAGGGCAGGAAGGCGTTCTTCTCGGTCTTGTAGAGCCCCGGCGCCACGAAGCGCCAGAGCTGGTACGAGATCACCGGGAAGGCCAGGATGAACCCGAAGACCATCGAGATGCGGAACAGCGTGAACAGGTATTCCTGCGGCGAGGTATACTGCATCGTCGGCGAGGGATCCCCCAGCGCCCGCAGGGTCTGTTCGATCGGCCCCAGCAGGAACTGCAGGATCGGCTCGGCCACCACGAAGGCGACGATGATGCCGGCCACGAAGGCGAGAACGGCCCAGATGATCCGGGTCCGCAGCTCGGCCAGGTGCTCGATCAGCGGCGCGGCGCTGTCGTCGATCTCGTCGTCGGCGCGTGCGGTCATGACTTGGCCTCGGGGGTCTTGTTCAGGTCGGCCTCCATCTCCTCGGCCTGCTTCAGCGCCTCGGCGGCCTCGCGCGCCTTGCGCTCGGCCGCGGCGCGGGCGGTGGCGGCCTGGATCTTCTTGGCGGATTCGGCACGCTCGGCGGCCAGCTTGCCAGTCTCGCTGTCCGGGTCGATCTTCGGCTTGGGCTTGTCGGACGTGATGTCGAAACTCTTCGTCACGTCCCGCGCCGCATCGCGCACCCCATCCAGCGCCGACCCCAGCGGGTTCGTCGCGGTCTTGAGCGTCTTGGTCACATCCTTGACGCCCGCTTCATCCGCGGCGTCGTTCATCGCGCGGCTGAATTCGCGCGCCATGCCCTTGGCCTTGCCGACGAACCGCCCGACATTGCGGAACAGCACCGGCAGGTCCTTGGGGCCGACGACGATCAGCGCCACCACGCCGATCACCAGCAGCTCGCTCCACCCGAGGTCGAACATCCGGGATCAGGCCTTGTCCTTGTCGGCCTGCGGCGTGACGTCCTTGGCGGCGGCCGCCTCGTCTTCCAGCTCCTTGGTCGAATCGTTCACGCCCTTCTTGAAGGCGGTGATGCCCTTGCCGACTTCGCCCATGAGCGAGCTGATCTTGCCGCGCCCGAACAGAACCAGCACCACGACCGCGATCAGCAGAAGGCCCGGAAGCCCGATATTGTTCAGCATTGTCTCTCTCCTCGTCAGAGTGGGCCGCGCCGCGATGGCACGGCGGAATTTGTGCTTTCGTCTTACGGCAGGCCGCCGGCCGCCGAAAAGCGCCGAGGCCCCCTTCCGCAGGCTCCCGGACCTCGATTTCGCGCCTCTCCCGAGCCAACCGTCAACAACTGACATGATTTTGGCAGTTACTCTCGACTTTCGCCGCGCCGCGTGGCATCCCGGTTCCCATGTCCCGCGCCGATCGCCTGTTCGACCTGCACGCCGTCCTGCGCGACGGTGAGATGCACACCGCCGCAGATCTCGCCCGCCGACTCGGCGTGGCGCAGCGGACGATATACCGCGACATGGAGGCGCTGGCCGCCTCGGGCGTGCCCGTGGTCGGCACCCGCGGCACCGGCTATCGCCTTGCCCGGCTGATCGCCCTGCCGCCGCTGCTGCTGACCGAGGCCGAGGCCGAGGCGCTGAACCTCGGCGTGCTGATCGTGGCCGAGACCACCGACCCCGAGCTGCACGCCGCCGCCACCGCTCTGGCGGAAAAGCTCGACGCCGCCCTTCCCGAGGATGCGCCAGCCCCCGCCTGGCTGACCGCCCATCACGCGCGTGCCAGCGCCGCGCGGGGGTTCTCGCATATCCCGGTGCTGCGCAGCGCCATTCGCAGCCGCCAGAAGCTGCGCCTTGATCTTCCCGGCGAAACCGAGGTGGTGCGCCCTCTGGCGCTGGAGAACTGGGCGCGGCACTGGGTGCTGACCGCCTGGAGCGAGACCTCGGGCCAGTTCACCCGCATCCGCGCCGACCTGATCGACACGGCAACCGCCCTGCCCGAACTCTTCGTGGATGAAGCCGGCAAACGGCTGGAAGACGCCGCCTTCTAGGGGTGCTTCACCGCCGGGAAGACAAAGCAACGGTCGCGCGGGATGGTCAGCCACATGACCTTGCCGGCGCTTGGCAGGAAGACGTTGGGCACCGTCGCCTTGAGGACCGAGCCGTCGTAATCCATCCGAAACTCGACCAGCGATTCATGCCCCAGAAAGCGCGCGCGCAGCACCGTGCCCCGCGCCGCCACGCCGTCGCGCGGCGTCGGCAACGGGCCGGAGCCCTGCCGGTCAAAGTCGATCCGCACGTGCTGCGGGCGGAAGACGATGTCGACCTCGGTGCCGTCGGCGATGCCGGGCGCAAGGAAGCGGCCGAAGGGCGTATTCGCCAGCGCGCCGTTGACAGTGGCCTGCAAGACATTGGCATCACTGAAGAAAGAAACCGTCGCGCGGTCGACCGGCCGGGTATAGACGTTATAGGGCGCGCCCTGCTGCACGATCTTGCCGTTGCGCATCAGCGCGATCTCGTCGCCCATGCGCATCGCCTCTTCCGGCTCGTGCGTCACCAGCAGGACGGCGGTGTCCTCTTCCTTGAGCAGCGTCAGCGTATGGTCGCGGATGCCGTCGCGCAGGCGGTTGTCCAGCCCGCTGAAGGGTTCGTCCATCAGCATGATCCGGGGCCGCGGCGCCAGCGCGCGGGCCAGCGCGACGCGCTGCTGCTCGCCCCCCGAAAGCTGATGGGGAAAACTGTCGATATGGCGCGACATGTCGACCCGGTGCAGCAGTTCCTCGACCCGCGCCCGCTTCTCCTCGGCGCTGCCCGAAAGGCCGAAGGCCACGTTGCGAGCGACCGAGAGGTGCGGGAAGAGCGCGAAGTCCTGGAACATCAGCCCGATGCCACGCCGTTCGGGCGGGACGCGGAAGATCGTGTTGCAGACCAGCTCGCCATCGGCCCAGATCTCGCCGCTGTCCTGCATCTCCACCCCGGCGATCATCCGCAGCGTGGTGGACTTGCCGCAGCCCGAGGGGCCCAGCAGGCAGGTCACCTGCCCCGGCATGATCGTGAGCGACACGTCATCGACCACCCGCCGCCCCTCGAAGGCGCGGACGAGGTTGCGGATCTCCAGCCGTGGGACGGGGGATGCGGCAGTGGTCAAGGGGTCTCGGGCCTCGCAGTTTTCCCGATCAAAACCATCGGGCATGGGCCGAGGAGATAGCAACCCCGACCCACCGGCGCAAGGCTCAGGGAATGAGGTCGAATGCCGCTTCGGCCCGGACCGTGCCGTTGACCTGCAGTTCCACCCGATGCCGGCCCGGATGCAGCGTAAAGGTCGTGGCATCGCCCTTCAGCGGGTGGCGCTTGGCCAGCACCAGCGGCAGGCCCGGCACGGTCACGGATTGCTTCAACTTGAACACCTTGCGCCGCGTCTTCCCGTCCGGCCGGGCGAAATGCAGCACATAGTCTACCAGCACAGGCTGCGCGGTGGGGCTGGCCAGTTCGCAGGTGATTTCCAGCGCATCGCCGATGCGCAGCGTGTCGCTGCCCAGATCCAGCCGGCAGTCGAGGTCGCCTCCGGCGGCGAAGCCCAGCATCGCCAGCGCCCGCGGGTGGCCCTCCTTGACCAGCCCGCGCAGGGCATGGCGGGTCATCCAGTCGAGTTCCGCCGCCTCCTGCCGCGCCTCGGCCCGCCAGGCGGCAAGCTGGTCCATCGCCAGATCGGGCGCCTTTTTGGCGATATCGTTCAAATGGTTGGCGACCGATCTTGTGACGAAGCGCGCCGGGTCGCCATGCAGCGCGTCGAGCAGCGGCAGCGGCGCGGAGATATCGAGCCCGATCCCCATGCCCCAGGGCAGCCGCGGCCGCGTGCCCTCGCTGACCAGCCGGCGGACGTGGTAGTGTTCGTGCCGCGCCCAACCCGCCATGCGGCGCAAGGTGATCTCGGGCCAGCGGTTCAGGAAGGGCCGGATCGCGTATTCCATCGAGAACCGCTGCGTCAGCTCTGCCAGCAGGTCGAGCGACAGCTCGGGGTGCGCTTCGAGCCCCAGCGCCACCACCGCCTCGCCCAGCGGGGCGATGATGAAATCGCCGAAGTCGTCGTCGCGCCGCGACGGGTCCAGCGGCGGCGGCAGCGCCGCCAGCAGATGCGGCGCCGCCTCGGGCAGCTCTGGCGGCAGCCGCTCCACCAGGCAACGGGCTATCCAGTCGATCCGCTGCTTCAGCTCCAGCTCGGGCAGCCGCGCCATCACGGCCGCCTCGAATTCGGCGCCGTCCAGCGCGGCGAAGCGCCCCGCCAGCCAGCGCACCTTGTCGCGGTTGAACAGCTGATCCTTCAGCGAATAGCCCGAAGCCATGTCACATCGTCAGGTTGGTTGCGCCGCCGTCCAGCAGCAGGTTCTGGCCGATGATGAACCCGGCGTGCTGCGAGCAGAGGAAGGCGCAGGCCTTGCCGAACTCCTCGCGGGTGCCATAGCGCCGCGCCGGAATGGTCGCCTCGCGCTGCGCCTTGGCCTCTTCCATCGAGATGTTCTGCGCCCGGCTCACCCCGCCGTCGAGCGAGATCGCCCGGTCGGTCGCATGGATACCCGGCAGCAGGTTGTTGATGACCACGCCATGCGGCGCGACCTGGCGCGAGGTGCCGGCGACATAGCCGGTCAGCCCGGTGCGCGCGGCGTTCGACAGCCCCAAGACGCCGATGGGCGCCCGCACCGACTGGCTGGTGATATTGACCACCCGGCCCCAGCCCTTGGCCATCATGCCGGGCAGCAGCGCCTTCATCAGCGCGATGGGGGTGAGCATGTTCGCGTCCAGCGCCTTGATGAAATCCTCGCGGTCCCAGTCGCTCCACATGCCCGGCGGCGGGCCGCCGGCGTTGGTCACCAGGATGTCGACGTCGCCCGCCTTGGCCAGCACCTCGGCCTGCCCCTCGGGCGTGGTCACGTCGCAGGCCACCGTCTCGACGGTGACACCATAGCGCTCGCGGATCGCCGCGGCCGATGCCTCCAGCGCCTCGGCGCCGCGGGCGTTCATCACCAGGTTCACCCCCTCGGCGGCCAGCGCCTCGGCGCAGCCCAGGCCCAGCCCCTTGCTCGAGGCGCAGACCAGCGCCCGCTTGCCAGCGATTCCCAAATCCATGTCATGTCTCCCAAGATTGCCAAGGGATCCGGCCTGCCTGGCAAGGCCACCCGCCTTGCGCTGCGGATTTGACCGAACCCCGCCACATTTCTACGTTAAAGGGATGACGGGCCGGTGCAACCCGCCCGCCCCCGGAATCTGTTCGAGGTCGTGAAACCGTGAGTGCCGAAAGCCAGGTCCAGAACATCCTCGCGCTGCGCGCCGCCGATGTGCGCGTCAGCGACGGCGTGAACCTGGGCGATGCGCTTTCGATCCTCGACGAGATCGAGCCCGACGACACCTATCAGCTGACCGAGGGGGCCGAGCCCTGCCGCCTCGCACTCGACATCGCGGCCGAGGGCGGCATCCGCATCGCCGAGGGCACCGGAGCCGGCCAGCCCGGCGCGGCACTGCATCTCGACGGGGCGTTGGTACTGATGGCCCCGGACGGGCAGACCATGGACGCCATCGTTCTGGTCGAGGTCGACGGCAATACCGAAATCGCCGCGATCTACCTGCTGCCGCTGGCGCGGCTCGCCCCCCGCGTGGCCTATCGCGTGGTCTCGAAGGACAGCGCAGCCGCCCACCGCCGCTTTGCCCAGGTGGCCTGCGTCTCGTTCACCCGCGGCACCCGCATCACCATGGCCTCGGGCGCGCAGGTGCCGATCGAGGACCTGCGCATCGGTGACCGGGTGCTGACCCGCGACGATGGTGCCCGCGAGGTGCGCTGGATCGGCCAGAGCACCCTGCGGGCCAGCGGCGATTTCGCCCCGGTGACGATCCGCGCCGGCGCGCTCAACAACGAGAACGACCTGGTGGTCAGCCCGCACCACCGCCTCTTCGTCTACCAGCGCACCGACCGCATCGGCGCCGGCAAGGCCGAGCTGCTGGTGCAGGCCCGCCACCTCGTCAACGGCGAGACGGTGACGCGCAGCGATGGCGGCTTCGTCGACTATTTCCAGATCCTCTTCGATCGCCATCACATCATCTATGCCGAGGGCATCGCCGCGGAATCCACGCTGATCGAGCCGCGCACCCTGCCCGCCCTGCCGCAGGAACTGCTCGACCGGATGGCCGGTCACCGCAGCGCCCGCGCGCATGGGCTCGACGTGCAGAAGGCGCTGCTCGACCGGCCCGACGCCATCGAGCTGCTGCGCCGCGCCTCGACCCGCTGACGCAATTCGGCTTCCATTGCATCGCTTCTCGCTGCCTCGACCTTCGGTCGAACGCCAGAAGCGATACGCCTGCCTCCGAGGCAAGCCGAACCGCGCTAGAAAGAATAGAAGAATTCCTCGCGGACGATCTTGCCGTCCTTGACGTGGTAGACGCCGACCTCCTTCATGTCGAAGGCCTTGCCAGTGGCCTTTTCCTTGCCCTGCATCTCGAACACCACGGCAAAGCGGTCGTCGCCGTGCAGCATCGGGTCGCTGATCGTGCCGCCCGTCACCTCCATCGCGCCGTTCCACCACTCGTGCTTGCCCTTGATCCCGGCGAGCCCCCTGGTCTCGCGCCCGTTGCCGCTCATGTCCGCGGCCTCGACCGATACCGCGTCGGCGGCATAGAGCCTGTCGAGGTTGGCCACTTCGCGCCCTTCGCGGCAGCCGGCCACCAGTTCGCTTGCAATCGATTTCAGGTCCATCTTCTCACTCCTAGGCAAATATGTTCGCGTTATGTTCTCAATCTACCCGAGTCGCCCCTGGCCGCACAAGGGACTTCACCGACCTCGGCAGATCATCGCCACATGCCGGCCCCGCTTGCGCGCACGCACGGGCTTGCCTATACGCGCGATCATGCTCGACGCCGCTTCCAACCGCCCCGCACTGCCGCCCGAAATCGCCCGGCGGCGCACCTTCGCCATCATCTCGCACCCCGATGCGGGCAAGACGACGCTGACCGAAAAGTTCCTGCTGTTCGGCGGCGCGATCCAGATGGCCGGACAGGTGCGCGCCAAGGGCGAGGCCCGGCGCACGCGCTCCGACTTCATGCAGATGGAGAAGGACCGGGGCATCTCGGTCTCGGCCTCGGCAATGTCGTTCGATTACAAGCAGTTCCGCTTCAATCTTGTCGACACGCCCGGCCACTCGGACTTCTCGGAAGACACCTATCGGACGCTGACGGCGGTGGATGCCGCGATCATGGTGATCGACGGCGCCAAGGGCGTCGAGAGCCAGACGCGGAAGCTGTTCGAGGTCTGCCGCCTGCGCGACCTGCCGATCCTGACCTTCTGCAACAAGATGGACCGGGAAAGCCGCGACACCTTCGAGATCATCGACGAGATCCAGGAGAACCTGGCGATCGACGTGACCCCGGCCAGCTGGCCCATCGGCATGGGCCGCGATTTCATCGGCTGCTATGACATCCTGCGCGACCGGCTGGAACTGATGGACCGCGCCGACCGCAACCGCGTGGCCGCCAGCATCGAGATCAACGGCCTCTCCGACCCCAAGCTGAAGGAGCATGTGCCCCCGGCCCTGCTCGACAAGCTGATCGAAGACCTCGAGATGGCGCGCGAACTGCTACCCCCGCTCGACCCCAAGGCGATGCTCGAAGGCCACCTGACGCCGATCTGGTTCGGTTCGGCGATCAACTCCTTCGGCGTCAAGGAGCTGATGGACGGTATCGCCACCTATGGTCCGGTGCCGCAGATCCAGTCGGCCGAACCGCGCGACATCCTGCCCGAGGAACCGAAGGTTTCCGGTTTTGTCTTCAAGGTCCAGGCCAACATGGACCCCAAGCACCGCGACCGCGTCGCCTTCGTGCGCCTCGCCTCGGGCCATTTCGAGCGCGGCATGAAGCTGCTGCACGTCCGCTCCAAGAAGACGATGACCGTGACCAACCCGGTGATGTTCCTCGCCGCCGACCGCGAACTGGCGGAAGAGGCCTGGGCCGGCGACATCATCGGCATTCCGAACCACGGCCAGCTGCGCATCGGCGACACACTGACCGAGGGCGAAGAACTGCGCGCCACCGGCATTCCCTCATTTGCGCCGGAATTGCTGCAGACCTGCCGCCCCGGCGACCCGATGAAGGCCAAGCACCTGGAAAAGGCGCTGATGCAATTCGCCGAGGAAGGCGCCGCCAAGGTGTTCAAACCCTCGATCGGTTCGGGTTTCATCGTCGGCGTGGTGGGGCAATTGCAATTCGAAGTGCTCGCCAGCCGGATCGAGCTGGAATACGGCCTGCCCGTGCGGTTCGAGCCGTCGCAGTTCACCTCGGCCCGCTGGGTCTCGGGCGACAAGCTGGCGGTCGAGAAGTTCGTCAACGCCAACAAGCAGCACATCGCCCACGACAACGATGGCGACATCGTCTACCTGACCCGCCTGCAATGGGACATCGACCGCGTGGTGCGCGACTACCCGGACTTGAAACTGTCAGCGACAAAAGAAATGATGGTGTGATTGAAGAGGCCTGACGCCCTGCAATTTGGCTGAAGTGCCGGGCGCCGGGTTGCATCGGAGATGCGCCATGAATGCATTTGCACGGGACAATTCGCGTCCCTCCGACAAGTCGCTTCCGAGACGTCACACCTTCACTTCGGCCATCCGGGCGCTGCGCCGTCGCCTGCGCTATGGCCGGGCGCGCAAGCATTCTGCCGATACCAACATCCTGCCCAACGGGCTCGACACGCTGGCCGCCTATTTCGAAAGGCGCGAGGAACGCTACATCAATATCCAGTCGGTCGTCCCGGCCGGCAAGATCGACTTCGCAGCGATGAAGGCACGGAAACTGCCACCGCTGGACGCCACCTTGGCGCGGACGCAAACCCGCAACGCCGAGACGAAATACGCCTACCTCCGCAATCAGTTCCCGGAGCAATCCGAGCTGCTGGCCTTCCATGCGCTGCTGATCGCCCTTCTGCGCCGGAGGGAATTTCCGCAGCGGATAGCCAGGCTGTTCCTGCGCATGTGGCAGGAGGAAGGCGAATTTCTCGCCGCTGAACTGCCGGCGCGCTGGTTGATCTCGGCCGCGACAACCTTTGCCGACATCGGCGAAACCACCGAGCAGCGCCTCGGCGGGCAGGCCTTCTCGCTGGTCTTCGACCTGATCAAGCTGCATGACAGCGAACGTGGGCTGTCGGGGCGGCCGAACACGATGCCCTTTCCCGAGAACGCGCCGGATGACCGCTTCCCGCTGGCTTTCGATCTCGATCTCTACACGCTTCGGGATGGAGACATGGACCTGACGATGCTCTGGCGGCTTCACAAGCAGGCCGAGGCCGACCCGCTCTTCCGCCCGCTCGGCAGAAGGATGTTCGAATTGCTGCTGCACGACAACCGCACCGTCTTTGCCCGCGTGCAGAAGTTGAAACAGGCAAATGCGGGGAGGCGCGGCGCTGGAACCTGACCTTGCACCCAGCTGGGGGATCGTCTGCACGGTCAAGGCCGACCTTGCCGAGATCCTGGCCTTTGCGGCCCATCACGCCGAACTGGGCGCGCACCGCATCTACATCTATCTGGACGACCCCCAGGCCGAGACGGTCGCCGCGCTCAAGGCCCACCCGAAAATCCGCGTGACCGCCTGCGACGCCGCCTACTGGCGCAAGACCGGCAAGGCGCGCCCGCTCAAGCACCAGGTCCGGCAGGGCGCCAATGCCAGCCATGCCTACCGCCGCCGCGCCGAGGTGGACTGGCTGGCGCATATCGACGTGGACGAGTTCCTCTGGCCCGAAACCTCGGTCGCCGCCCATCTCGCCGCCCTGCCCGCCACGGCGCTCTCGGCGCGCGTGCGGCCGATCGAGGCGCTGGCCGGCGGCGATGGCTGCGGCTTCAAGGCGCTCCCGCCAGGGGACAGCCGCGCCGCACTTTCCGAAACGCTCTACCCCACCTACGGCCGCTACCTGCGCGGCGGCTTCATGAGCCATGTCGCCGGCAAGCTCTTCGTGCGCACCGACCTGGGCGAGGTCGATTTCCGCATTCACAACATGGACCTCGGCGGCATCCGCAACCCGCAGAGCGTCGAGCTCGCCCAGGTCGATCTCTGCCACCTTCATGCCAAGCCCTGGGAGGAATGGCGCGCAACCTATCGCTACCGCTTCGAAAAAGGCTCCTACCGCCCCGAGCTGCCCCCCGCGATCTCGCGCGAGAACGGCGGTATGAACCTGCACGAACTCTTCGCCTATCTCGAAGCCACCGAGGGCGAGGCCGGGCTGCGCGCCTTCTTCGACGAGGTCTGCGCCGATACGCCAGCCCTGCGTGCCCGGCTTCAGGCGCAGGGCCTGTTGCGTCACCGCGACCTGGACCTCGCCGCGAAAATGCAGAGACATTTTCCCGACTTCCGCTGAATTGTTCAGGGAGCCGCCTCAATAAGCTCGAAATGCGCTATATTACAGAGGGCGTTTGACCATCGCCCAGGATTTTGTTAAGGGCAGCCTCACCAGCCGGTTTGTGCAGTCAGCACAGGGCCATCCGGGCCCGGCCTGGACCATATGTGCGGGCCAAGTCGTGTCCGCAAACCTCGGACACACATGACCAAGTTTTCTGATCTGAATCTGAACCCGAAAGTACTCAAAGCCGTCGAAGAAGCCGGTTACCAGACCCCGACGCCGATCCAGGCGGGCGCCATTCCCCCGGCCCTCGAAGGACGCGACGTCCTCGGCATCGCCCAGACCGGCACCGGCAAGACCGCGAGCTTCACCCTGCCGATGATCACCGCGCTGGCCCGTGGCCGCGCCCGCGCGCGGATGCCGCGTTCGCTGGTGCTCTGCCCGACGCGCGAACTGGCCGCCCAGGTGGCCGAGAACTTCGACACCTATGCCAAGCACGTGAAGCTGTCGAAAGCCCTGCTGATCGGCGGCGTCTCCTTCGGCGAACAGGACAAGCTGATCGACAAGGGCGTCGATGTGCTGATCGCCACGCCGGGCCGCCTGCTCGACCATTTCGAGCGCGGCAAGCTGATCCTCTCCGACGTCAAGATCATGGTGGTGGACGAGGCCGACCGGATGCTCGACATGGGCTTCATCCCCGATATCGAGCGGATCTTCGGCCTGACCCCCTTCACCCGCCAGACCCTGTTCTTCTCGGCCACCATGGCCTCCGAGATCGAGCGGATCACCAACACCTTCCTGCACAACCCGGTGCGCATCGAAGTGGCCCGCCAGGCCACCACGGGCGAGAACATCACCCAGGGCGTGGTGATCTTCAAGGGCACACGCCGCGACAGCGAAGCCAGCGAGAAGCGCGCTGTGCTGCGTGCCCTGATCGACGGCGAAGGCGACAAGCTGACCAATGCGATCATCTTCTGCAACCGCAAGACGGATGTGGATATCGTCGCGAAATCGCTCAAGAAATACGGCTATGACGCGGCGCCGATCCACGGCGATCTCGACCAGTCGCAGCGCACCCGCACGCTGGATTCCTTCCGCGCCGGCCAGCTGCGCATCCTCGTCGCCTCGGACGTCGCCGCCCGCGGCCTCGACGTGCCGAGCGTCAGCCACGTGTTCAACTTCGACGTGCCGAGCCATGCCGAGGACTATGTCCACCGCATCGGCCGCACCGGCCGCGCCGGGCGCGACGGCACCGCCTTCACCATCTGCGTTCCCCGCGACGAGAAGAACCTCGCCGACGTCGAACGCCTGGTGCAGAAGGAAATCCCGCGCATCGAGAGCCCGATCAAGGGCGGCAGCGCCACCTCGGGTGACGAGGACGAAGCCCCCCGCGAGAAGCCCTCGCGCGAGCGTTCGTCGCGCAGCCGCTCCTCCTCGCGCCGCAAGGAGCCGGTGGCCGAAGCCGCCGTCGTCGAAGAGGTCGCCGCCAAGCCGGTCGATCGTGAGCGTGAGCAGGCCCCGCGCCGGCACGAAACCCGGTCGGACAACGGCCCCAAGGTCGTCGGCATGGGCGACCACCTGCCGAGCTTCATCGCTCTGAGCTTCGAAGAACGCCGCGCCAGCTGAGCGTAGGATCGCGTTAACACCTTTCCGCTAGGCTGGGCCCGCTGCCCGGCCCGCGTGAAAGGTGTTCCGCATGATCCGCTCGATGTCCACCTTCCTCACGGACCTGCGCCAGGATCCGCGCTACCGGCTGCGCCTGCCCTGCCGGCTGGACCTCGCTTCGCGCGGGATTGCCGCCACCATGGTCGAGGTCAGCCTGGGCGGCGCCCGCGTCGAACTCCCGCCCGATACCGTCACCTTCCTGCCCGGCGCGCTCCGGGCGGTTCAGATCGAACCGGTGGGGCTGCTGAAAGCGCAGGAACGCTGGCGGCGCGGCGAGCTGATCGGCCTCCGCTTCCGCGGGCGCGACGCGCGGTTGCGCATCGCGGCGTGGTTCGATGATCTCGGCCTGCGGTCCGGGGATACGGGATGGATCAGCCCAGACGGCTGATCACCACCGTCACCTCGGGCTTCTTGCCGATCTCGGTCTGCGCGGTCTGCCGCACGATCCGCCGCATCGCCTCTTCGATGGCACCGTCATCGCGCAGCGTCTTCTCGCTGGCGCGGTTCAGGAACTGGCTAAGGTCCTCTTCCAGCACCTCGACCAGCGCCGCGCGCGAGCTGCCCGTCTCGGGCAGGCCCATCGCCTCGCACCAGGGATCGCCCAGCAGCTCGTTCTCCTCGTCGACGATCAGCGTCACCACCACATGGCCGTTCAGCGCCATCCGGATCCGGTCGCGCACGATGCCGTCCATCGCCCCGATCAGCACCGAGCCGTCGAGATAGGTGCGCCCGGTGTCGACGTGATCCACGACCACCGGGACGTTGCCCGACAGGTCGAGCATCGTCCCGTTGGTGGCAATCGCCGCGGCCAGCCCCGCCGCCTCTGCCAGCTGCGCATGTTCGCGCAGGTGGCGGTGCTCGCCGTGCATCGGGATCACCATCTTCGGCCGCACCAGCGCGTGCATCCGCTCCAGGTCGGGCCGGTTGGCGTGGCCCGAGACGTGGTAGTCGCCCATCCGGTCGTCGACCACGTCGACCCCCTTCTCGGACAGCGCGTTCATGATGCGGATCACGCTGCGCTCGTTGCCGGGGATGGTCTTGGAGGAGAACAGGAAAGTATCGCCCTCCTTCAGCTCCAGCCCGAGGTATTTGCCCCGCGACAGCTGTGCGCTGGCCGCACGGTGTTCGCCCTGGCTGCCGGTCACCAGCAGCATCAGGTTGGCACGCGGCACCTCCAGCGCCTGTTCCGGGCTGATCACCGGCGGGAAATCGGTCAGCACGCCGGTTTCCACCGCCGCCTCGACCATCCGCCGCATCGCCCGGCCCAGCAGCACCACCGACCGCCCCGCGCTGCGCGCCGAGGTCGCCAGCGTCTTGAGCCGCGCCACGTTGCTCGCGAAGGTGGTCGCGACAACCATGCCCTCGGCCTCACCCACCAGCATCTTGATCCCGGCCCCGATCGAGGCCTCGGACCGCCCCGGATAGGGCGAGAAAACGTTGGTGCTGTCGCAGATCAGCGCCTGCACCCCGTCCTTGGACACCTCGGCCCAGAGCGCGGCATCGAAGGGCTCACCCACGATGGGCGTCTCGTCCAGCTTGAAGTCGCCGGTATGGATGACGCGCCCAGCCGGCGAGTCGATAACAAGCCCGGCGCTTTCGGGGATCGAATGCGCGATGGGCAGGAAGCTCACCTTGAACGGCCCCGCCTCGACCTTCTGTGGCCAGGCCGAGACGACCCGCACGTTGTCGGTCGGCAGGTCCACGTCTTCGAGCTTGCGCTTGGCGATATTCGCCGTGAAAACGCGGGCATAGATCGGCTTGCCCAGCAGTTCGGCGTAATGCGGCACGCCGCCGACGTGGTCCTCGTGCGCATGGGTGATGAAGACGGCTTCGAGCCGGTCGAGGTTCTCGCGCAGCCAGCCGATGTCAGGAAGGATCAGATCCACCCCCGGCGTGCCGTCCATGTCGGGGAATGTCACCCCGATGTCGACCAGGATCAGCCGCTCCTTGCCGGGTGCGCCATAGCCATAGACATAGGCGTTCATCCCGATTTCGCCGGCGCCGCCCAACGGCAGATAGATCAAACGTTCGCTGCTCATAGGCTCAGGTGTTTTCCTTGTTGAAACGGTGGATCACGGTCAGCCCGTGCATCGTGAGGTCGTCCTCGAAGACGTCGAAAAGGTCGTCGCTCTGCTGGAACAGTGGCGCGAGGCCGCCGGTGGCGATGACCTGCATCGGCCGGTCGCGCTCGGCCTTGATGCGGGCGCAGATCTCCTTGACCAGCCCGACATAGCCCCAGAACACGCCCGACTGCATGCAGGCAACCGTATTGGTCCCGATCACCGCCTGCGGCTTGGCGATATCGACATGCGGCAGCGCCGCCGCCGCCATGTGCAGTGCCTCGAGGCTCAGGTTCACGCCTGGCGCGATCACGCCGCCGACATAGGCGCCGTCATCGTCGACCACGTCGAAGGTGGTCGCGGTGCCGAAGTCGACGACGATCTTGTTGCCGCCGTGCCGGTCGAAGGCGGCCGCCGCGTTCACCAGCCGGTCGGGGCCGACGATGGTACCCTCGTCCACCCGCGGCAGGTGCGGCAGCAGGCAGTCGGGCTTTCCCACCACCAGCGGTCGGCAGTTGAAGAAACGGTCGGCGAAGACGCGCAGGTTGAAGACCACGCGCGGCACAGTCGACGAGATGATGACATCGGTGATGTCCGGCTTGATTCCGTAGTGGTCCACCAGGGTCTTGAACCAGGTGAAATAGGCATCCGCCGTGCGCGCGTGATGGGTCGAGGTGCGCAGCGTGCAAAGGAACTTCTCGCCGTCCCAGATCGAGAAAACGGTATTGGTATTGCCACAGTCGATGGCCAGCAGCATCGCGGTTTGACCTTTCAGAAGTAGACTTCGGCGGCGGCGATGGCCTTGCGCCCCTCGGGCGTCACCAGCACCAGATTACCTTGGGTATCGACCGTTTCAAACCGCCCCGTGGTGATCTGAGCGCCGGTCTTGGCGGTGATCGTCTCGCCCAGGCGCGCTGCCCTGTCGAGCCAGGCTGCCCGGATCGGCGCAAAGCCGTAGGTGGTGAATTGCAGGTCGCGCGTCGCATAGGCGGCGGCGAGGTGCGGCAGAAAATCCTCGGGGCTGATCGAGGTTCCGGTCTCCGACAGCAGCGACACGGGGCGCACCGCGCCCGCCTCGACCTCCGAGGCCCCCGGCGCCTCTGCCAGGTTCACCCCGATGCCAATCGACAGGTGGCCGGGGTTCTGCCCGGTGCCGGCGCTCTCCAACAGGATGCCGGCCAGCTTGCCGCCGTTCAGCAGCACGTCGTTGGGCCATTTCAGCGCCAGCCCCTGGGCCCGCCCCGTCACCTCGGCCACCGCATCGAACAGCGCAAGGGCGGCGACGAAGCTGCGCAGCGCCGCCACGTCGGGGCGCTCGGTCATGCGCATCACCAGGGTTGCCGCGAAATTGCCGTTGGGCTGCACCCAGACCCGGCCACGCCTTCCGCGCGCGGCGGTCTGCTCCTTGGCCAGGATCCAGACCGGCCCGGCAAGCTGCGGCGCCATGCGCGCCGCCTCGTCCAGCGTCGAATCCACCACGTCCAGCACCTTCAGGCCATATCCCTTCGGCCAGCTGGCGCTCATGATGTCATCTCTCTCAGGACAGAGCTGTCGCAAAAGGCGCCCGCAGTACGGACGCCTTCAGGACGGAGTTCAGTTGACAAGCGCGGCCGCCGCGGCCTGCGCCGCCCCTTCCACGCCGAACATGTTGATGATGCCCAGCAGCATGATCGCGGCGCTGCCCATCAGCATGGCCCAGAGCACTGGCGAGCCGTTGGTGTCCAGCTCTTCGCCCTCTTCGCCGAAATACATGTAGTAGACGATGCGAAGATAGTAGAAGGCGCCGATCACCGAGGCCACGACGCCCAGGATCGCCAGCCAGGCCAGCCCGCCGTCATAGGCGGCGCGCAGCACGTAGAACTTCCCGAAGAAGCCCAGCATCGGCGGCACGCCGGCAAGGCTGAACAGCAGGATCAGCATGGCCAGCGCGCGGCCCGGCTTCTTCTTGGAATACATGTTCAGCGCGGCGATTTCGGTCACCGGGGTGCCGTCACGCTCCATCGCCATGATGAAGGCGAAGGTGCCGATGTTCATGGCGACGTAGATCGAGACATAGATCAGCATCGCCTGCACGCCGAAGGCGGTCCCCGAGGCAAGGCCCATCAGGGCAAAGCCCATGTGCGCGATCGAGGAATAGGCCATCAGCCGCTTGATGTCGGTCTGCCCGATGGCCGCCACGGCGCCCAGGAACATCGACAGCACGGCCAGCAGCGCGATCACCTGCTGCCAGTCGCCCACGGCGCCGCCAAAGGCATCGAACAGCACCCGCGCGAACAGCCCCAGCGCCGCCGCCTTGGGCGCGGTGGCGAAGAAGGCCGTAACCGGCGTCGGCGAACCCTGGTAGACGTCGGGGGTCCACATGTGGAACGGCACCGCGCTCACCTTGAAGGCCATGCCCGAGATCAGGAAGACCAGGCCGAACAGCAGCCCGACCGAGACTTCGCCTTCCTTGGCGGTCTGCAGGATGCCCGAGAACAGCGTCGTGCCGGCAAAGCCGTAGACCAGCGAGGCACCGTAGAGC
Source organism: Seohaeicola zhoushanensis (assembly GCF_014656415.1). Taxonomy (GTDB): domain Bacteria; phylum Pseudomonadota; class Alphaproteobacteria; order Rhodobacterales; family Rhodobacteraceae; genus Seohaeicola_A; species Seohaeicola_A zhoushanensis. Next base: position 360,623 of record NZ_BNCJ01000003.1, read on the forward strand.
AGCAGGCCCGAGGACAGCGCGCCCAGCACGAAATACTTCAGGCCTGCCTCGGTCGACTTGACGCTGTCGCGACGCAGGGCGGCGACGACGTAGAGCGCGAGCGATTGCAGTTCGAGGCCCATGTAGAGCACCATCAGGTCGCCGGCCGAGACCATGACCATCATGCCGACGGTGGCCAGCACCACCAGCACCGGATACTCGAACCGCAGGATGCCGCGGCGCTGCATGTATTCCTGGCTCATTACCAGCACGGCCGCCGCCGAGGAGAGGATCAGCACCTTGGCAAAGCGCGAGAACCCGTCATCGTTGAACATGCCGTTGAAGGCGGTGCGCGCGCCGGCGCTGCCGGTGCCGATCCAGACCGCCAGCACCAGCATCAGCGCCGCCGTTACCCAGACCAGCGCCGAGGCCAGCTTGTCCTTGCCCGTGTAGACCGCGCCAAGCAGCGCGAGCATCGCGTAGATCGCCAGAACCATTTCCGGCAGGATGATGTTCAGGTCGGCCTGCATCATGCCCCCTGCTCCTCAGTTCGATGCGTGCTGCGCAGCGGCCGTGGCCGTCGCAGTCGCGTTGTCATAGTGCTGCACCAGCGCCGCCGTGCTCGGGCCGATGATATCGGTCACCAGGCTCGGGTAGACGCCGAGAAGAAGGGTCATCACCACCAGCGGCGCGAAGATGACCCGCTCGCGCGTGGTCATGTCGGTGATCGACTTCAGGCTGCCCTTGATGAGATCGCCGAAGACCACCCGGCGGTAGAGCCACAGCGCATAGGCCGCGCTGAAGATCACGCCCGAGGTCGCCACCGCCGCCACCCAGGTGTTGACCTGGAAGGTGCCGATCAGCGTCAGGAATTCACCGATGAAGCCCGAGGTGCCCGGCAGGCCGACGTTGCCCATGGTGAAGAGCATGAAGACCAGCGCATAGGCGGGCATCCGGTTCACCAGGCCGCCATAGGCGTCGATGTCGCGGGTGTGCATCCGGTCGTAGATCACCCCGACGATAAGGAAGAGCGCGGCCGAGATGAAGCCGTGGCTCAGCATCTGGAAGATCGCGCCGTCGATGCCCTGCTGGTTCGCCGCGAAGATCCCCATGGTCACGAAGCCCATGTGGGCGACCGAGGAATAGGCGATCAGCTTCTTCATGTCTTCCTGCACCAGGGCCACCAGCGAGGTATAGACGATGGCGATCGCGCTCATCCACAGCACCACCGGCCCCATCACTTCCGACCCCACCGGGAACATCGGCAGCGAGAAGCGCAGGAAGCCGTAGCCGCCCATCTTCAACAGGATCGCCGCCAGCACCACCGACCCGGCGGTCGGCGCCTGCACGTGGGCGTCGGGCAGCCAGGTGTGCACCGGCCACATCGGCATCTTCACCGCGAAGCTGGCGAAGAAGGCGAGGAACAGCAGCGTCTGCAGGCCGCCCACGATGTGGATGCCCAGGACAGAGAAGTCATCCGAGGCGAAGTTGTGGCTCAGCAGCGCCTCGATGTCGGTGGTCCCGGCCTGCGAGAACATCGCCACCATCGCGACCAGCATCAGCACCGAGCCGAGAAAGGTGTAGAGGAAGAACTTGAAGCTCGCGTAGATCCGGTCCTTGCCGCCCCAGATACCGATGATCAGGAACATCGGGATCAGGCCGGCCTCGAAGAACAGGTAGAACAGCACCAGGTCCAGCGCCATGAAGACGCCCAGCATCAGGGTCTCCAGGATCAGGAAGGCGATCATGTATTCCTTGACGCGGGTTTCCACGTTCCAGCTGGCGAGGATCGTCAGCGGCATGATGAAGGTGGTCAGCAGCACGAACAGGACCGAGATCCCGTCAACGCCCATCTTGTACTTCAGGCCCAGCAGCCACTGGCCTTCTTCCACGAACTGAAAGCCGGTGTCGGCGGGGTCGAAGCCGGTATAGATCCCGATCGAGATCAGGAAGGTGATCGTGGTGGCGAAGAGCGCCACGTATTTCGCATTCTTCTTCGCCGCAGCATCCTCGCCGCGCAGGAACACCGCGAGGATCAGGGCCGCGAGCGCGGGAATGAAGGTGACGATGGAGAGGAGGTTATCCATCAGTGAGCGCCTCCGATCGACATCCAGGTGATGAGGGCGGCAACGCCGAGCACCATCCAGAAGACATAGGTAAAGATATAGCCGGACTGCGCCTTGCCCGCGAGGCGGGTGAAGAAGGGCACGATGCCCATGGCGACGCCGTTCAGGAAACCGTCGATGACCGAACCGTCGCCGCGTTTCCAGAACACCCGGCCGAGGCCGATGGCCGGACGCACGAAGATCGCGTCATAGATCTCGTCGATATACCACTTGTTCTTGAGGAACTGGTACAGCGTGCTCTGGTTCTCGGCCAGCGCCTTGGGCAGCGCCGGATTGCGGATGTAGAACAGCCAGGCCAGCGCGAAGCCAAGCAGCATCGCGATGAAGGGCGAGACCTTGACCCATTTCGGGGCCGCGTGGGCATCGTCCAGGACGTGGTTGTCCGGTCCGAAGAACAGCGCGCCCTCGCCCGGCTTGCCGGCGAATGCGACGTGATGTTCGCCCGCCGCCGCGCCATGACCCTCGGCCGCCGCCGGAGCGTGACCTTCAGTCTTGGCCGCCTCGCCATGCGCTGCCGCTTCGCCGTGGCCGGCTTCCGCGCCCGCTTCGGCGACCGGGATGCCATAGAACTTGCCGACCTGGTCGGCGTGGCCGAAGAAGCTGCCATACCAGATCATGCCCGCGAAGATCGCGCCGAGGCTCAGCACGCCGAGCGGGATCAGCATGACCATCGGGCTTTCATGCGCGTGCTCATGCGTGTGCTTGTCGCCGCGCGCCTCGCCGAAGAAGGTCAGGAAGATCAGCCGCCACGAGTAGAACGAGGTCATCGCCGCCGCGATCACCAGCGCCCAGAACCCGAAGGTCGACCCGCCGGCCCAGGCGCTCTCGATGATGGCGTCCTTCGACAGGAAGCCGGCGAAACCGATCGAGGTCAGCGGAATGCCGACGCCGGTGATCGCCAGGGTGCCGATCATCATCGCCCAGAAGGTGTAGGGGATGCGTTTACGCAGCGCGCCGTAGTTGGTCATGTCCTGCTCGTGGTGCATCGCGTGGATGACCGAGCCGGCGCCAAGGAACAGCAGCGCCTTGAAGAAGGCGTGCGTGAACAGGTGGAACATCGCCGCCGAATACATGCCGACGCCGGCGGCCACGAACATGTAGCCGAGCTGCGAACAGGTCGAATAGGCGATGACGCGCTTGATGTCGGTCTGCACCAGGCCCACGGTTGCCGCGAAGAAGGCGGTGATCGCGCCCATCACGGTGATGAACATCGCCGCTTCATTCGCGAACTCGTAGAGCGGCGACATGCGGCAGACCAGGAACACGCCCGCGGTCACCATGGTTGCCGCGTGGATCAGCGCCGACACCGGAGTCGGGCCTTCCATCGCGTCCGGCAGCCAGGTGTGCAGGATGAACTGCGCCGACTTGCCCATCGCGCCGATGAACAGCAGCACGCCAACCAGGTTCGCGGCGTTCCACGAGGTCCACAGGAAGCTCAGCTGCGTCTCGGCCAGGCGCGGCACCTCGGCGAAGACTTCGTCGAAACGGATCGAGTCGGTCAGGAAGAACAGCGCCATGATGCCAAGTGCGAAACCGAAGTCGCCGACCCGGTTGACCACGAAGGCCTTGATCGCCGCGGCATTGGCCGAGGGCTTGCGATAGTAGAAGCCGATCAGCAGGTACGAGGCGACACCCACGCCTTCCCAGCCGAAGAACATCTGCACCAGGTTGTCCGAGGTCACCAGCGCAAGCATCGCGAAGGTGAAGAAGCTGAGGTAGGCGAAGAAGCGGGGCTTGTAGACCTCGCCCTCGTGCCACTGCGGATCGTGGTCCATGTAGCCGAAGCTGTAGAGGTGCACGAGGCTCGACACCGAGGTGACGACGATCAGCATGATCGCGGTCAGCCGGTCCAGCCGGATCGACCATTCGGTCCCCAGCGAGCCGGATTCTATGAAGCGCAGCACGGTGATGTGCTCGGTCGTCCCGTCGAACGAGAAGAACACGATCCACGACAGCAGCGCCGCCAGGAACAGCAGGCCCGTGGCGACCCATTGCGCCGCGGTCTCGCCGATGAACTTCCAGCCAAAGCCGCAGATCAGGGCGCCGACCAGAGGGGCGAAGAGGATGATGGTTTCCATGTGGCTTCAGCCCTTCATCACGTTGACGTCTTCGACGGCGATGGTGCCGCGGTTGCGGAAGAAGCAGACCAGGATGGCAAGGCCGATTGCCGCCTCGGCCGCCGCGACAGTCAGAACGAAGAGCGTGAACACCTGCCCCACCAGGTCCCCGAGGAACGAGGAGAAGGCGACCAGGTTGATGTTCACCGCCAACAGCATCAGTTCGATGCTCATCAGCAGGATGATCACGTTCTTGCGGTTCAGGAACAGCCCGAAGATGCCGATGACGAACAGCGTCGCCGCGACGGTGAGGTAATGTTCAAGTCCGATCATGTCTGTCCCTCCGGGCCATCCTGCCCGATTACTTCCGTTTGCCCCTGCGGGGCGTATCTACTGCGGCCTCAGCCGCGCACCTTGCAGGCGCAGCTTTCGTATTTCGCCGCCGCCAGACTTGCCCGCGCCCCCGCCCCACGGGCCAGCGCGCGGATCTGTTCCATCGAATAGCCCTTCGCCGATTCCAGCGCCGGGGCGATCGTGTCGTGCAGCCGCACCTGGCCGGCCGAACGGGTCTCGAAATCCGGCGCGCTCCAGCCTGCCGGCTGCATCGTCAGCCGCCGGCCGCCCCTGCAGTCGTCCAGCACGAAGGTGGTGCGGTCGCTCGCGCGCGAGGTCAGCTGGTAGTAGACGAAGCCACCCTGCGCCCAGGCCGGGGAATACTCGATGTATTCCGCTTCCTCGGCGGCCAGGTTGGTGCCCATGCATTCCGGCAGCGGCACCATGGCGAAGGCGAGGTCGGCGCAAAGGCACAGCAGGCCCGCCGCTGCCGCGACCTGCCCCCCGTTCCTCATTGCCCCTCTCGGTCCCATCACCCGTTCCGTTCCTATCCGCGGCCCCGGCCGCGATACCAGCGATACCCGAGCGCCACGACGCCCGTCTTCAGCAACCATAACCCGGCCAGTCCGGCGATGCCGATGTGGGTCACAGCGGCATGCACCAGGTCGAGCATTCAGAGCCCCTGCCCCGGTTTCACGTCCTTCAGCTCCATCGCCAGGGCCGGGTCGCGCATCATCTGGCTGACCGGCGACTGCCGCTTGACATCGGCGCGGTGGCGCAGGGTCAGCATGATGGCGCCGATCATGGCGACCAGCAGGATCAGCCCGGCCAGCTGGAACAGCAGGAAATACTGATCGTAGAGGATCAGGCCCAGGGCCTTGGTGTTCTGCATGTCGGTCGGCGTGACCTGGCGGCGCAGCCCCTCGGCGGCCTCGCTGGCCTCCCAGCTGCCATAGGCGATGACGAACTGCATCAGGATCACCAGCCCGATCAGCAGCGCCAGCGGCATGTAGCGCGCCATCTCTGCCTTCAGCTCGGCAAAGTCGACGTCGAGCATCATGACCACGAAGAGGAAGAGCACCGCCACCGCGCCGACGTAGACGATCACCAGCAGCATCGCCACGAATTCCGCGCCCAGCAGCACGAAGAGTCCCGCCGAGGAGATGAAGGCCAGGATCAGCCAGAGCACCGAGTGCACCGGCTGGCGGCTCGTCACCGTGAAGAAGCCGCCCGCAATGGCGCAGATGGCAAAGAGATAGAAGGCAAATACGCTCATTGGTCGGTGTCCCCGTTCTCGCCCATCGCTTCCTGCGCGAGGCTCAGTGCCCGCGTCATCGCCGGAAGCCCGGCAAAGACCGACATCTGGCCGATGGTCTCGACGATTTCCTGTTTCTTCGCGCCCGCTTCCAGAGCGTGGCGCACGGTCTGACGCACGGCCGTATCGGCCTGCGCGCCCTGCATTGTCAATCCGGCCAGCGTCAGCAGCAGCCGGGTCTTGGCATCCAGCCCGTCCTTGTTGACGGCATTGCCCCAGACCAGCTCCATGAAGTCCTTGGGCATGGTCGGCCAGAGTTTCTCGAACCCCTGCGGGTTGAAGTTGGCGAGTTGCGGATTGAACGACTCGGCCATCTTGCGGCTGTTGTCGATCATCTGCTGGAACAGGTTCTGGAAACTGTCGCTCATGCTGCTGCCTCCTCACTGCACAGCGAAGCGGGGCCTGCGCTGCAGACCCTCCCCGATGCCGCTGTGAATGCCGTGCTCACCAACCTGTCCTCAGCGATAGGGGGCGTCGAGTTCGAGGTTCTTGGCGATCTCCGCCTCCCAGCGATCGCCATTGGCGAGCAGCCGGGCCTTGTCATAGAACAGCTCTTCGCGCGTCTCGGTCGCGAACTCGAAGTTCGGGCCCTCGACGATGGCATCCACCGGGCAGGCTTCCTGGCAGAAGCCGCAGTAGATGCACTTGGTCATGTCGATGTCATAGCGCGTGGTGCGGCGGCTGCCGTCCTCGCGCGGTTCGGCGTCGATGGTGATCGCCTGCGCCGGGCAGATCGCCTCGCACAGCTTGCAGGCAATGCAGCGTTCCTCGCCGTTCGGATAGCGGCGCAGCGCGTGCTCGCCCCGGAAGCGCGGCGACAGCGGCCCCTTCTCGTGCGGATAGTTCAGCGTCGCCTTGGGGGCGAAGAAATACTTCAGCCCCAGGGCAAAGCCTTTGAAGATATCCGCCAGCAGAAAGTATTTCGCGGCGCGGGTGTAGTCGATTTGGGTCATGTCAGGCTCCCAGCCGCATCCCTGTATTCACGTTCATCCTCAGCCCCCGATCGCCCAGCGGGCCCAGAAGCCGCCAAGCCATTCGAACTTGGCCGCGAAGGCGATGAAAACCACCCAGCCCAGCGACATCGGCAGGAAGACCTTCCAGCCCAGGCGCATCAGCTGGTCATAGCGGTAGCGCGGCACAATCGCCTTCACCATCGCGAAGAGGAAGAAGAAGAAGGCCATCTTGCCGACCATCCACAGCACCCCGTCCGGGATCCCCGGGATGGGCGAGAGCCAGCCGCCGAAGAACAGCAGCGAGGTCAGCGCGCACATCAGGAAGATGGCGATGTATTCGCCGGCCATGAACAGCAGGAAGGGCGTTGCCGAGTATTCGACCTGATAGCCGGCCACCAGTTCCGACTCTGCTTCGGGAAGGTCGAACGGCGGGCGGTTCGTCTCGGCCAGGGCCGAGATGAAGAACAGGAAGACCATCGGGAAGTGCGGCAACCAGTACCAGTTGAACAGGCCGAAGTCGCCGCGCTGTGCTTCGACAATGGCCGAGAAGTTCATGCTGCCGGTCGAGATGATGACGCCGATGATGATCAGCCCCAGCGAGACCTCGTACGAGATCATCTGCGCGGCCGAGCGCAGCGAGCCGAGGAAGGGGTATTTCGAGTTCGACGCCCAGCCGCCCATGATCACGCCATACACCTCGAGCGAGGAGACGGCGAAGACATAGAGGATGGCGACGTTGATGTCGCTCAGCACCCAGCCCTCGTTGAACGGGATCACCGCCCAGGCGATCATCGCCAGCACAAAGGAGGTCAGCGGCGCCAGGATGAAGACCGCGCGGTCTGCACCGGCGGGGATCACCACTTCCTTGACGACGTATTTCAGCGCGTCGGCAACCGATTGCAGCAGGCCGAAGACGCCCACCACGTTGGGGCCGCGCCGCATCTGGACGGCCGCCCAGATCTTGCGGTCACCGTAGACGAGAAACAGCAGCGAGATCATGACGAAGGCAACCACGCCAAGCACTTGCGCCAGAATCAGCACGCCGGTGCCAAGCGGGGAGTTCAAGAATTCAACCATGGGTCCTCACACCGTTGGTATCCCGTTTTCTTTGCAGGCCGCCACCGCCACTTCGGCGTCGATGGTCTTGAGCCCGCGGGGGAGTGATGGCGAGATGGTGTAAACAGCATCCGCCGCCGACACGCCACCCTTTTCCTCGAAGTTCGTGCGCAAATGACGCGCAAATCCATAGCCCCGGATCAGCGTGTATTGCGCGGCGGCACAATCCGCATAGGCGGTGACGTCGCGGCGGTCGCGCGCGCCCGTCATCGCCACCTGGATCTGCACCAGGTCCGAGTCCAGAAGCCGCGTCTCGACGCCACGATACTCCGGCGCGAAGACGCCGGAATCGGTCGCGGGCGCCTCGGCGCAGCCCAACAGCAACAGGGGCGATATGAGCGCCGCCTGGTTCATTCCGCCGCCAGTTTCTGCCCGCGCGCCTTCACGTTGGCCGAGAGTTCGGCCATCAGCGCGCTTGCCCGGGCGATCGGGTTGGTCAGGTAGAAGTCGCGGACCGCAGGCACGAAGGTCGCATCGCCCAGCGAACCGGCGGCAACCGCCTGCCATTCGTTCTCGGCCACCTCGTCGACCTGGGCCAGGTGCGGTACCGCCGCGACCAGCGCCTGACGCAGCTGCGCGAGGCTGTCCCAGGGCTGGGTCGCGCCCAGCTCGGCGGAGAGCGCCCGCAGGATCGCCCAGTTTTCCTTGGCCTGCCCCGGCGCAAAGCCCGCGCGCATGGCGAGCTGCGGGCGGCCCTCGGTATTCACGAACAGGCTGTTCTCTTCGGTATAGGCCGCGCCCGGCAGGATCAGGTCCGCGCGATGCGCGCCACGGTCGCCGTGGCTGCCCTGGTAGATCACGAAGGCGCCCGGCGCGATCTCGACCTCGTCGGCGCCGAGGTTGTAGACAACCTCCGCCCCCTCCAGCGCGACGGCGATGCCGCCCGTGGTGGTCGCGCCGACATCCATCGCGCCAACGCGGCTTGCCGCCGTGTGCAGCACCATGAACTTGGAGCCCGAATTCTCGGCCAGCTTCATCGCATGGCCCAGCACCGCCGCGCCATCGGCCTCGCGCAGCGCGCCCTGCCCGATGATGACCACGGTGTTCTTGGTCTTGGTCTCGTCGCTGATCGTCTTGCCGCTCAGCTCGGCCAGCGCCGCCCGGTCATTGCCGACATGGATATAGTCGAAAGTCAGGTCGACCGCCTCGCCCACCAGTGCCACGGTCGCGCCGCGCAGCCACGCCTTGCGGATGCGGGCGTTCAGCACCGGCGCCTCGGTGCGCGGATCGGCACCGATGATCTGGATCATGTCGGCGCTGTCGATATCCTCGATCGAGGCGGTGCCAACATAGCCAGAGCGGTTGCCCGCGGGCAGCTTGGCGCCATCGGTGCGGCATTCGACCGAACCGCCCTGCCCCTCGATCAGCTGTTTCAGCGCAAAGGCCGCCTCGACCGGGACCAGGTCGCCGACCAGGCCCACAACCTTCTTGCCCTTGATCGCCGCGGCCGCCGCCGACAGCGCCTCGGGCCAGCTGGCCTTCCGCAGTTTGCCGTTCTCGCGGATATAGGGAGTGTCGAGCCGCTGGCGGCGCAGGCCGTCCCAGACAAAGCGGGTCTTGTCCGAGATCCACTCCTCGTTCACGCCGTCATGGTTGCGCGGCAGGATGCGCATCACTTCGCGCCCCTTGGTGTCGACCCGGATGTTCGACCCGAGAGCATCCATCACGTCGATGCTCTCGGTCTTGGTCAGCTCCCAGGGCCGCGCGGTGAAGGCATAGGGCTTGGACACCAGCGCCCCGACCGGGCACAGGTCGATGATATTGCCCTGCATGTTCGAGTCGAGCGTCTGGTTCAGATACGAGGTGATCTCGGCATCCTCGCCGCGCCCGGTCTGGCCCATCTGGGTGATCCCTGCCACCTCGGTGGTGAAGCGCACGCAGCGGGTGCAGCTGATGCAGCGCGTCATATGCGTCTCGACCAGCGGCCCGAGGTTCAGGTCCTCGCTCGCCCGCTTCGGCTCGCGGTAGCGGCTGAAGTCGACACCATAGGCCATCGCCTGGTCCTGCAGGTCGCATTCGCCGCCCTGGTCGCAGATCGGGCAGTCGAGCGGGTGGTTGATGAGCAGGAACTCCATCACCCCCTCGCGGGCCTTTTTCACCATCGGCGAGTTGGTCTTGACCATCGGCGGTGCGCCTTCCGGGCCGGGGCGCAGGTCGCGCACCTGCATGGCGCAGGAGGCCGCCGGCTTCGGCGGGCCGCCCACGACCTCCACAAGGCACATCCGGCAGTTGCCGGCGATCGACAGCCGTTCGTGATAGCAGAACCGCGGGATCTCGATCCCCGCCACCTCGCAGGCCTGGATCAGGGTCATCGCCCCATCCACCTCGACCACGGTTCCGTCGATATTGATCTTCTTGAGGTCAGCCATGCTCAGTTCGCCCTAAGCAGCGCGCCTATGGCGCTGTTCTTCGCTATTTCCGCACGCCCGAAGGTGCAGAAGGTTTCCGGTTTGTCGGGGGTCACCCCGTTGGCGGCAAGGAAGGCCTTGCCCTTCTTCTTCATGCGCGCCTTCTCGGTGTCGGATTCGACATAGGCGCGGATCTCGTCGTCGCTATAGCCAAGCGCATTGGCCTCGGCCTTGATCTGCCGCAGGAAGCTCAGCGCGCGGATCAGCCGTGCGTTGATGCTGCCGCAATTGTCGCGCACCGCGTCGGCGATGGCGACCGCGAAGAGCGCATCCTCGATCGACGGCACATCGCGCAGCGCGGGGCGCGCGGCGGCGGCATAGCCCGGCAGGGCCAGGGTCATCGCAAGGGCAAAGGCAATCGTCTTCAGGGTCATCGTGGTCTCTCCTCTATAGGAGAGACCAAGGGGCAGGACCCGGCGCCGATAGGCAATATCGGCGCGCGGAACGCGGCTGATATCGGATAACAGCGTCACGGGTTGCACTCTCCCTCGTAGACCAGCGTATCGCCGTCGAAGACAAGCTGGTCGTCCGGCGTTTCCGGCCCGACGATCCACTTGATGCGCGACGTGCCGAGACCGTTCTCCAGGCAATAACGCGTGCCCTCGTATTCCGCCGCCTGGCGCGCCGCGTCCACCGACTGCAGCGCGTCCTTGGCGGTGACGATGAACCGCGAGTAATCCTTGTCGACCTTCTTCGCCTTGGTGCGGAAATAGAAGCCGTCGAACAGGATCCGCTTGTCCTTGGACTCGACGCAGGCGGTCAGCGCCAGGAGTGCACAGAGTGCACCGAACCCGGCCATCCGCGTCAGCGAACCAAGATGCATTGCCTTCGCCATTCCGCTCAGCCCCTCTTCCTGACCATCACGCTCATCGGCGTCTGCGCCGCCGTCTCGCCATCGAGAATGCGGCAGGCGTCGTTTCCGGCGTAGCGCGCCACCAGCGAACGCCGCTTGATATCGGCCTCGACATCCGTCGCGCCCTTGACCTGCAGGTAGACCTGCCCGCCCGAGCGCAGCCGCGCCTCGCTCATCGCGTCGCCCAGCTGTTCGTCATAGGCATAGGCCAGGCACTGCCCCGCCAGCTCGCGCGCCACCTGGCGCTCGGCATAATGCTGCGGCGCCGGCATGGCCAGCAGAGCCTGCGCCCGCGGATCGCCCATGTTGGGCGAACTGCAGGCGGCTAGTGCGCCAAGAGCCAGAAGTGCGACGCCAGCCCGCATGCCCTTACTCCGCCGCCACCGGCACGCGCTTGTGCTTGATGCGGTCCTCGATCACGTCGCGGAAGTTGCGGATCAGGCCCTGGATCGGCCAGGCCGCCGCGTCGCCAAGCGCGCAGATGGTGTGGCCCTCGACCTGCTTGGTCACGTCAAGAAGCATGTCGATCTCCTCGACCGAGGCATCGCCGGTGACAAGGCGGTCCATCACCCGCATCATCCAGCCGGTACCTTCGCGGCAGGGCGTACACTGGCCGCAGCTCTCGTGCTTGTAGAACTTCGACAACCGCCAGATCGCCTTGATGATGTCGGTCGACTTGTCCATCACGATGACGGCGGCGGTGCCCAGGCCCGACCGCTGCTCGCGCAGATAGTCGAAATCCATGATCGCCTCGCGCATGTGCTCGCCGCGGATACAGGGAACCGACGAACCGCCGGGGATAACCGCCAGCAGGTTGTCCCAGCCGCCGCGGATACCGCCGCAATGCTTCTCGATCAGCTCCTCGAAGGTGATCGACATCGCTTCTTCGACGACGCAGGGGTTGTTCACATGCCCCGAGATGGCGAACAGCTTGGTGCCCGCGTTGTTCGGACGCCCGAACGAGCTGAACCACTCCGGCCCGCGCCGCAGGATGGTCGGCGCCACCGCGATCGACTCGACGTTGTTCACCGTGGTCGGGCAGCCGTAAAGGCCCGCGCCCGCCGGGAACGGCGGTTTCATCCGGGGCATCCCCTTCTTGCCCTCGAGGCTTTCCAGCAGCGCGGTTTCCTCGCCGCAGATATAGGCCCCGGCGCCGTGGTGCAGGTAGAGATCGAAGTCCCAGCCCGACTTGGCCGCGTTCTTGCCCAGCAGGCCCGCGTCATAGCATTCGTCAATCGCCGCCTGCAGCGCCTCGCGCTCGCGGATATATTCGCCACGAATATAGATATAACAGGCATGCGCGTTCATCGCGAAGGAGGCGATCAGGCAGCCCTCGATCAGCGTATGCGGATCGTGCCGCATGATCTCGCGGTCCTTGCAGGTGCCGGGTTCGGATTCGTCGGCGTTCACCACCAGGTAGGCCGGCCGCCCGTCGCTTTCCTTCGGCATGAAGGACCACTTGAGACCGGTCGGGAAGCCCGCCCCGCCCCGGCCGCGCAGACCCGACTTCTTCATCGTGTCGATGATCCAGTCGCGCCCCTTGGCGATGATGCCCGCCGTCCCGTCCCAGTGGCCGCGTGCCATCGCGCCTTTCAGCGTGCGGTCATGCATACCGTAGAGGTTGGTAAAAATACGGTCCTGATCTTTCAGCATCAGCCTAGCCTTTGTCGTTCCGGCGTGCCCGCCAGAGGTTGATCGTCTGCCACAGCGCCAGCCCGAAGCCGGCCAGGGCCGCAATATCGAACAGCAGCCGGGTGTTCCCCGACCAGCCGAACCGGGACCCCGCCCAGGTCGCCCCGATCCAGAACAGGCCGACCACGGCGATCAGCAGCGCCAGCCGCCGCCCCCGTGCATTCATCTCGTCCCGTCCGCCGTCCATCGTTCACTCGCTCCGCCGCGAGAACCCGGTCTCGCCGCTTATCAAGCCCAGCAGCGGCCTTCGCCCAGGCTCCAGGCCCGGAAGACCGCAGAACCCTGCCAGGACCGACAACAGGACGCGACGGGGACCGAACGACCACATCGACACCGACAGGCCAAAGCCCGCCGCCCCGGCCAACTGCCCGAAGCGCCGCGCAAAGTTGTCGCGGTCCATGTCGATCGTCATCCATTCCCCCTTGCGTCCTGCCAATCTCAGTCCTTGTAGATGTCGTCCTTCTTGGCTTTCTTCGAAAATTCCGTCTCGGCCCCGGTGGCCAGCAGCTTTGCCTGCTCCACCCAGTTGTCCCGCGTCACCCGGCCCTTGAACCCTTCGAGGTTCTCGTCGACCCAGGCCACTTCGGCCGCGCTCCACCCTGCGATCTGGTCGAAGTGGTAGAAGCCCATCGAATGCAGCAGCGTCTCGAGCTTCGGCCCCACGCCCTTGATCATCTTGAGGTTGTCGGCCTTGCCGTCGCGCGCCTCGGTCAGGACCGCCGGCTTGCTGCCCTCGCCCGCCGCGGGCCCGCCCTTCGAGACTTCCTGCGCTTCCTGCTTGGTCACCCCGGTCTCGTCCGCCGGCACGTTGGCCGAAGGTTTCGGCTCGGCCTTCGGCTTGGCCGCCTTCTTGGCGGCGGCCGGCTTGCCCTGCCAGGGCGCCAGCAGCGGCACCTCGGTGCCGTCGATGCGCTTGACGGTATCGCCGATGTCGGTCGCCAGCTGCACGCTCGCGTTGTACTGCGTCTTGCCGCTGTCGAAGTCGGTGAGGCTGGTCAGCCCCGAGAGCGGCTCGGCCGCATACCGCCCGTTCTGCGGCCCCGGCACCGGAACCTTGCCGGCGGCCAGCTCGTCGATGATCTCGGCAAGCCGCTCGGCGGTCAGGTCCTCGTAATAGTCCTTGCCGATCTGCGCCATCGGCGCGTTCGCGCAGGAACCGAGGCATTCCACCTCTTCCCAGCTGAACTTGCCGTCGGCGCTCAGCTGATGCGCCTTGGCGGCGATCTTGTCCTTGCAGACGCCGATCAGGTCCTCGGCGCCGCAGATCATGCAGGACAGCGTGCCGCAGATCTGGATATGCGCCACAGACCCAACGGGTTGCAGCTGGAACATGAAGTAGAAGGTCGCCACTTCCAGCGCCCGGATATAGGCCATGCCCAGCATGTTCGCGACCGCCTCGATGGCGGGCCGGGTCAGCCAGCCTTCCTGTTCCTGCGCGCGCCACAGCAGCGGGATGATCGCCGAGGCCTGGCGGCCCTCGGGATACTTGGTGATCTGCGCCTCGGCCCAGGCCTGGTTGGCCGCGGTAAAGGCGAAACTCTCGGGTTGCTCGTGGTGCAGTCGGCGCAGCATGTCAGTTCTTCGGCTCCAGTGGGCTGGTGTCGATGGCCACCGTGCGGGTGGACGTCAGCACGCAGGTCACGTCACCGGGAAATCCGGGCGCAGCGCCCTTCGCGGTGATCGTCAGGGTATAGCTCATGTCGGCCAGCATCCGGGCGACGGCGCGCTCGGCTTCCTGCAGCTGGCGATTGCAGAAATAGGTCTTGGTATCAGGCTCTTCGATCACCGCCACCGCGGCCTCACCGGCCTCGACCGCCTCCTGCTCGGAAGCGGCCTCTTCGCCCGGCTGGCGCTCCGGCGGCAGCAGCAGCCAGCCCGAGCCGACACCGATGGTCCGGCTCTCGGCCAATGCGGCCAGCGGCAGCGCGCCAAGGGCGGCGGCCAGCAGCAGCGGGGTGAAGGGGATATGGCGCATTATCTCCTCTCCCCTCACGGCGTGCATTTGGTCATGGTGAGCCAGCCGTCCTCGACCTTGTAGGTCTTGCCCGGATTGGCGATCACGTCGCGGACCATCGCCTCGGCCTGTGCCCGCGCCGGCGATCCAGCAGGCCCGTTCACCCGGGCGCGGATCAGCACGGTATCGACCATGTCCGCCACGGTATCGCGCGCGCCGTTCAGTTCGACCGAGCAGCGGCGCTCCTTGACGAACATCGCGATGACGCCGCGCACCCCCGGCATCCCGAAGGACTTCAGGTGGTTCACGGCTTCCTGCTGGGCGTCGACCTCGGGAAAGGCCTCGGCATCCAGCGCCGGATCGGCATCGCAGAATGCCTTGGTGAGCCGGAAGGTCTTGCCATCCTCGCTCATCTCGGCACGGCCGCCCGCCAGCAGCGACGAGGCAAAGCCCTGGATCTCGTCCGGGGTATAGCCCGCGCCGCCCAGCACGCTGTCGGCCGTCTCCTCGCTCATCGCGCAGCCGTTCGCGCGCATCAGCTCGACGAAGGCGACCGCACGGTCGCCCCCCGTCCCGGCCTGGGCCGGCAGAGCAGAAGCAAGAACGAGCGCGATGGCCAGTCTCACCTGTCGATCTCCCCGAACACGACGTCCATCGTCCCGATGATCGCCGCCACATCGGCCAGCTGGTGGCCGGTCGCGACATGATCCATCGCCTGCAGGTGCAGGAAGCCCGGAGCGCGGATCTTCGCGCGGTAGGGCTTGTTGGTCCCATCCGCCACCAGGTAGACGCCGAACTCGCCCTTGGGCGCCTCGACGGCGGCATAGACCTCGCCGGCGGGCACGTGGAAGCCCTCGGTGTACAGCTTGAAGTGATGGATCAGGCTTTCCATCGAGGTCTTCATGTCGCCGCGCTTCGGCGGCGTGATCTTGCCGCGCGCGAGCACCTCGCCGGGTTCCTTGCGCAGCTTTTCAATGCATTGCAGGATGATCTTCGTGCTCTCGCGCATCTCGGCCATGCGGCAGAGATAACGGTCGTAGCAGTCGCCGTTCTTGCCGACCGGCACCTTGAAGTCGAACTCGTCGTAGCACTCGTAGGGCTGCGAGCGACGCAGGTCCCAGGCCAGGCCCGAACCGCGCACCATCACGCCCGAGAAGCCGTAGTCGAGAATGTCCTGCTCGGAAATGATCCCGATCTCGACGTTGCGCTGCTTGAAGATCCGGTTCTCGGTCAGCAGCCCGTCGATATCGTCGAGCCGTTTGGGGAACTTGTGCGCCCACTTCTCGATGTCGTCGATCAGATCCGGCGGCAGGTCCTGGTGGACCCCGCCGGGGCGGAAGTAGGCGGCGTGCAGCCGCGCCCCGCAGGCCCGTTCGTAGAAGATCATCAGGTCTTCGCGTTCCTCGAAGCCCCAGAGCGGCGGTGTCAGCGCGCCCACGTCCATCGCCTGCGTCGTCACGTTCAGCAGGTGATTCAGGATGCGGCCGATCTCGCTGTAGAGCACCCGGATCAGCGAGGCCCGGCGCGGCACCACGACGCCGGTCAGCTTCTCGATGGCCAGACACCAGGCATGTTCCTGGTTCATCGGCGCCACATAGTCGAGCCGGTCGAAATACGGCAGGTTCTGCAGGTAGGTCCGGCTCTCCATCAGCTTCTCGGTGCCCCGGTGCAGCAGCCCGATATGCGGGTCGCAGCGCTCGACGATCTCGCCGTCGAGTTCGAGCACAAGCCGAAGAACCCCGTGCGCCGCAGGGTGTTGCGGGCCGAAGTTGATGTTGAAGTTGCGGATCTTCTGTTCGCCCGTCAGGGCGTCTTCATAGCCACGCGAGCCGTCCATCACGCCTTGCCTCCGTCCAACTGGTCCTTGAACGCGACGACCCAGAGCAGGATCAGCGCGCCAAGCGGGATGATCGCCACCAGCGCCACCCACGACGGAATGCCATTGCGCGGCAGGATGCGCCAGAACGGCACAACCAGCAGAGCCGCGAGCACCAGCAGCCAGATCAGACCGCCGCCTCCCATGCCATAGCCGCCATACATCATTTTGCGTCCGCCTTCTTCTCGTCGCCCGGAAGGATGTATTCGGCACCCTCCCACGGCGACATGAAATCGAACTGCCGGTATTCCTGCACCAGCGAAACCGGCTCGTAGACCACGCGCTTCTGCGCCTCGTCGTAGCGCACCTCGGTATAGCCCGTGGTCGGGAAGTCCTTGCGCAGCGGATGGCCGCGGAAGCCGTAGTCGGTCAGGATGCGGCGCAGGTCGGGGTGGCCCGAGAACAGGATCCCGAACATGTCGTAGACCTCGCGCTCGAACCAGTTGGCCGAGGGGTGGATCGACACCAGCGAGGGCACCATCTCCTCTTCGCGCACCGAAACCCGCAGGCGGATACGCTTGTTCTCGTACATCGACAGGAAATGATAGACCACGGTGAACCGCTTGGCCCGGTCCGGGTAGTCCACCGCGGTGATATCCACCAGCGTCGAGAAGCGGCAGCTGTGATCGCTGCGCAGGAACTCGACGAAGCCGACGATATTCCCCGCCGTCACATCGACATTCAGTTCTCCGTGGGACACATCCCAGCCCAGCACGCAATCGGGCCGCTTGGCCTCGATATGGGCGCCCAGTTCGTTCAGCGCGTCGCTCATGACAAGCCCCTTTGCCCGCGCCTCAGCGCACGATTGTCCCGGTGCGGCGGATCTTCCGCTGCAGCTGCATCAGACCGTAAAGCAGGGCTTCGGCGGTCGGAGGGCAGCCGGGCACGTAGATGTCGACCGGCACGATCCGGTCGCAGCCGCGCACGACCGAGTAGGAATAGTGGTAATAGCCGCCGCCATTGGCGCAGGAACCCATCGAGATCACGTAGCGCGGCTCGGGCATCTGGTCATAGACCTTGCGCAGCGCCGGGGCCATCTTGTTGGTCAGCGTGCCGGCGACGATCATCACGTCCGACTGGCGCGGCGAGGCGCGCGGCGCAATCCCGAAGCGCTCGGCGTCGTACCGCGGCATCGAGGTATGCATCATCTCGACCGCGCAGCAGGCGAGGCCGAAGGTCATCCAGTGCAGCGAGCCGGTGCGCGCCCAGTTGATCAGGTCCTCGGTCGAAGTGAGGATGAACCCCTTGTCCTGCAGTTCGGCGTTCAGCGCCGCCGTGCTGGCTTCATGGCCGCTGTCGGCATCGAAAGCTGCCAGCGCCGAGGGGCCGGACTTCACCCGGTCATCCTGCACGCCGCTGCCCTGCACCTCGGTGACCAGGGGAGTCTCGTTCACTGCCATTCCATCGCCCCCTTCTTCCATTCATAGGCGAACCCGGCGGTCAGCACGGCCAGGAAGGCCATCATCGACCAGAAGGCCGCCATGCTCACGTCCTGGAAGGCAACCGCCCAAGGGAACAGGAAGGCGATCTCGAGGTCGAAGATGATGAACAGGATCGACACCAGGTAGAACCGCACGTCGAACTTCATCCGCGCGTCGTCGAAGGCGTTGAAGCCGCATTCATAGGCGCTGACCTTCTCGGGGTCGGGATTGCGCACCGCCAGCACGACCGCGGCAAGGATCAGCACGATCCCCAGCCCGCAGGCCACCACCAGAAATACGAGGATGGGAAGGTATTCCCGCAACATCTCTTCCACGAGTGGCTCCTTCTGCTGCGCCGAGCCCCTGGCTCGCGCCGTCAAGTGGCGTGTTGACCTTGGCCCTGTCTAGCCCTGCGGGCGGGGAGGGTCAACGGGGCCAGAACGGGTTCAGCCCCATGGAAGCAATGCCAATTGGATTTATCTACAAAGAATTAACGGGGCCGTGCTGCGATGCGGCGATTTACCGTGTGGCGGGGGTCAGAGCGTTGAAGAACTGGTCTCCACTCGCAAGGGCCGGTTCCCCTCGACAGGATAGTAGATGTTGAACGACATCCCATAGGCCATGTGGGAAAAGAGCCGCGCCAGCGGGAGCTTCGGCAATATCAATGGGCTGTAGACGAATGCTCCGTTCTGTTCGCTTCGCAGCCGTCGGCCGGCATCAAAGCGAATCTCTGGCGAGTTTCTGTGGCCATAGGTCCTGATTTGGCCTCCTTCCTCTCGCGAGACCCGGAAACCCTGCGCTTCGAACCACGCCGCAGCGGCCTCGAGACCCTCGGTCGCCTGCAGCGGCCGGAAGACGCAGACCTTGGCGACCGAATGGCTGTGCACACGCGGCCAGTCGAGCGGCGGGGGCAAACCCTCCGGCATGTCTGCCCCCTCCAGAACCGGACAAGAGGCCGCATCCGGGTAATCCATCAGCGTCAGTTTGAGCGAATTCGGCATCTCGCGCCGGTAGGTCCAGACATAGGCCGGTGTCCCTGGGTCGCCGTCGAACATGGAAGCCCGGACCTTGCCAACAGCCCACTGGCCTGTCAGCACGATTGCCGCCACCACGAAGAGCGCCGTCAGCAGCCGGTCGCCCGGATGCAGCACGACGCCGCCCCCGCGGCCCAGATCCGGCTGCCCCGCCAGCCGTCCGGCAAGCAGCCAGTAGACCAACCCTGACGCCGCACCGATCCCGACACCCGCAAGTTGCGTCGGGGTCGGGGCAGCAATGCACCATAGGCCGACAAGCACGGTCCACACCGCGACATGCGCCCGAAGCGACCGAATGCCTCTAATGTCGAAGGCGATAGGCAGGGCAAGAAACATTGCGCCGTACAGCAGCGCGGGCAGAAGCAGCAACAAGGCGGCGAACATCAAGGAATTCGCACTGGCGATGGCCGCGTCGGGCTTGGGAAACAGGGTCAGGACCGCCCAGGCTGCGAGATTCAGGCACAGGAACACGCCGAGGCAAATCCGAATCAACCTCGGCAGGTAGCGCAGGAACGCCAGGAGGGCGATGAAGGCCTTCCGCACGGTTCTCTTCAGCGCTTCCTTCGGCACCTTCCCTCCACGGTCCAGAGTCACTGCTGCCAGGGCGCCTTTTCCCTGGCGAAGAAGGCCCGCACCCCCTCGCGCGCCTCCTCGGTCTCCCATTGCGCCGCCAGCGCGCGGATCGAGAAGTCGATCACCTCGGCGTCGATCCGCGGCCCCATGTGCCGCGCCAGCCGCTTGCTGGCCGCCACCGCGCCGGGCGCGCAGGAGAGATAGGGCTTCACTTCGGCCTCGATGGCCGCGTCGAGCCCCGCTGCCGGCACCGCGCGGGCCAGCAGGCCCAGCGTCACCGCTTCCCCGGCCCCGAAGAGCCGCGCCGACATGAACACCCGCCGCGCCATCGCCTCGCCCATGCGGGCCAGGCAATAGGGGCTGATGGTCGCCGGGATCAGCCCCAGCCGCGCCTCGGTGAAGCCGAACTTCAGGCTCTCCACCCCGATCGCCACGTCGCAGACGCTGACCAGCCCCAGCCCGCCACCGAAGGCATTGCCCTGGATCCGCCCGATGACCGGCTGCGGCAAGGTGTTCAGCGCGAAGAGCATCTCGGCCAGCTTGCGCGCCTCGGCCTGGCGCGTCGCGCCATCGGCCTCCATCTGCTCGCGCATCCAGCCCAGATCGCCCCCGGCGCAGAACGACTCGCCCGCCCCGGTCAGCACCACCACCCGCACCGAGGCATCGCCCGCCAGCTGCGCCGCCGCCTGGGTCAGCTCGGCGATCATCTGCGCCGACATCGCGTTGTGCTTTTCCACCCGCGTCAGGGTCAACCTGGCAACACCGCGCGCGTCGGTCTCGATCGTCAGGGTCTCGTACATGTCCATCCCTCTCCGCCGGCAAAAATTCCTGCAAGGAATTTTGCCAAAAGTTTTAGCGAAAACTTTTGCCCGGCTCAGCCGGTGCGCATCGCCTTCGCCATCGCGGCCGCCTCGTTCACCAGGGCAAGATCCAGCCCGGTGTGATAGCCCAGCCGCTCCAGATGCGCCGCCACCGCCTCCGTGGCGACATTGCCCTTCGCGCCGGGCGCATAGGGACAGCCGCCCAGGCCGCCGACCGCCGCGTCGAAGACGCGCAGACCCAGCGCCAGCGAAACGTCGATATTGGCGATGGCGCGCCCCGCCGTGTCGTGGAAATGCCCGGCCAGCCGGCTCACCGGCACCACGTTCTTCACCGCCAGCAACATCTTGGCCACGCTGTCGGGCGTGCCCTGTCCGATGGTATCGCCCAGCGAGATCTCGTAGCAGCCCATGGCGAAGAGCTTGTCAGCCACCGCCGCCACCTGCCCCGGCTCGACATGGCCGTCATAGGGGCAGTCGGTCACGCAGCTGATATAGCCGCGCACCGGCAGGTCGATATGGCGGGCCGCCTTCAGGATCGGGGCGAACCGCTCGATCGACTCGGCGATGGTGGCGTTGACATTGGCCTTGGAGAAGCCCTCGCTGGCCGAGGCGAAGACGGCGATCTCGTCGGCCCCCGCCGCCAGCGCATCCTCGTAGCCGCGCATGTTCGGCGTCAGCGCTGCATAACGCACGCCCTCGGCGCGCTTGATGCCCGCCAGCACCTCGGCGCTGCCGGCCATTTGCGGCACCCATTTGGGCGAAACGAAGCTCGCGCATTCGATGCGGCTGAAGCCGGCGCGCGAGAGCAGGTCGACCAGCGCCACCTTCTCCGTCACCGGGATTGCCCGCTTCTCGTTCTGCAACCCGTCGCGCGGGCCGACCTCCACGATCTCGACACGTCCGGCCATGATGCTGCGCCTCCCCGCGCTACGCTTCCGTTTCCAGCCGCACCAGCGCGGCCCCCGCCTCGACCTGCGCACCGGCCTCGACCAGCACCTCGGCCACCACCCCGTCACGGGCGGCCAGCAGGGAATGTTCCATCTTCATCGCCTCGAGCACCGCCAGGCGGTCGCCCTCGGCGACCGCCTGCCCCGCCTTGGCGAAGACCGCCTTGACCAGCCCCGGCATCGGCGCCTCGATTAGGTTGGTGTCGCCGCCCTTGCTGCTGGCGCGTTCCAGCGGATCGATGATGCCGAAGGCCAGCCCATAGGCGTCGAAGACCGTCGCCACCTTGCCCGCCACCGCCACCGGCGGCAAGGCAATCCCGCCGCAGCGCCAGGTGCCGCCGCTGCGCTCGGCAACCAGCTCCTGCCCATCGACGCGCCAGACCTGCCGGTCCGGCCCCTGTGCCATCAGCACGGCGGTCAGCGGTTCCTCGCCCCAGCTCAGCGCGATGCTTTGCTCCAGCGGCGACCAGAGCGCAAAGCCCTGCGCCCAATCGCCCTGCCCCGCACCCGCCGCCGCCATCGCCGCCGCCACCACGTGGCGCGGCTTCGGCTCGGGGGCCACCACCAAGCTGTCGAGGTCACGCCCGATCAGCCCGGTATCGACATCCCCCGCCGCAAAGCCCGCGTGCTCGGCCAGTGCCCCGAGGAAGGCGAGGTTGGTGACGGTGCCCGCCACCTGGGTGCCCTTCAGCGCCGAGGCCAGCCGCGACAGCGCGATCTCGCGCGTGGGACCATGCACGATCACCTTGGCGATCATCGGATCGTACCAGGGGCTGATGCTATCGCCCGCCCGCACCCCGCTGTCGGCGCGGCAGCCCGCCGGGAAGGCCAGGTGCGTGAGCTTGCCGGTCGCCGGAAGGAAACCCTTCGGCACGTCCTCGGCATAGAGCCGCGCCTCGAAGGCATGGCCGGTGATCGTCAGTTCCTCTTGCTGCTTCGGCAACCGCTCCCCGGCGGCCACGCGCAGCTGCCATTCCACCAGGTCCACCCCGGTGATCGCCTCGGTGACCGGATGCTCCACCTGCAGGCGGGTGTTCATCTCCATGAACCAGAAGCGGTCGGACCGCAGCCCCTCAGAGGCATCGACGATGAACTCGATGGTGCCGGCCCCGGCATAGCCGATCGCCTCGGCCGCCTTCACCGCCGCCTCACCCATGGCGGCGCGCATCTCGGCCGTCATGCCCGGCGCGGGGGCCTCCTCGATCACCTTCTGGTGGCGACGCTGCAACGAGCAGTCGCGCTCGAACAGGTGAACGGCCCGGGTGCCATCGCCGAAGACCTGCACCTCGATGTGGCGCGGCTTGGAGACGTATTTCTCGACCAGCACCGCGTCATTGCCGAAGGCGGTCCTGGCCTCGGCCTTGGCGCTGGCCAGCGCATCGGCGAAATCCTTCGCCTTCTCGACCAGCCGCATCCCCTTGCCGCCGCCCCCGGCGGTGGCCTTGATCAGCACCGGGTAGCCGATGGCATCGGCGGCCCCGGCCAGGTGTTCGGGGTCCTGGCTTTCGCCGTGATAGCCCGGCACCACCGGCACGCCGGCCTTCTCCATCAGCGCCTTGGCGGCATCCTTCAGCCCCATCGCCCGGATCGCCCTGGCCGAGGGCCCGATGAAGACCAGCCCCGCCGCCTCGACCGCATCGACGAAATCGGGGTTCTCGGACAGGAAGCCATAGCCCGGATGGATCGCCTGCGCCCCGGTCTCCAGCGCCGCCTGGATGATCCGCTCGCCGCGCAGGTAGCTCTCGGCCGGAGCCGGGCCGCCGATATGCACGGCAAGATCCGCCATCTGCACGTGTTTCGCCCCCGCATCCGCGTCGGAATGCACCGCGACGCAGCGGATGCCCATGGCGCGGGCGGTCTGCATCACACGGCAGGCGATCTCGCCCCGGTTGGCGATCAGGATGGTGTGGAACATGGTGAGGTCTCGCTTGTGTCTGTGCCGCCGGGGGCCGACTGCCCCCGGACCCCCGTGAGTATTTGGAAAGAAGAGAAGCAGGAGGCCGCCGGCCGGTTCATTGCCGCGCCCCCGCCGCTTCGAGCATTCGGGCGATGTCGCCATAGCCCCTGGCCCGCGCATGGCCGAGCGGGGTGACCCCCTCGCCATCCGCCAGGGTCACATCCGCCCCGGCGTCGATCAGCGCGCGCACCACCGCCTGCCGTTCGGGGCCGCCGTCGCCCAGCAGCACCGCTTCCAGCAGCGCGGTCCAGCCGAGCTTGTTGACATGGTCCAGCGCCACGCCGGCCTCGATCAGCACCTGCACCACCTCGGCCGACTGCCGCTCGGCCGCCGGGATCAGCGCGGTGCCGCCATAGCGGTTGGTGCTGGCGAGATCGGCGCCATGCGCCAGCGTCAACTTCAGGATCGCAAGCCGCCCCTCGGCCCCGGCGTAGAGATAGGGGCTGTCCTGGATGTCGTCCTTGGCATTCACATCGGCCCCCGCTTCGACCAGCGCCCGCGCCGCCGCGAGCTGGTCATGATGGGTGGCGACCAGCAGCGCGGTGCGGCCGCGTGCGTCGCGCGCATCCACCCCGGTGCCGGCGGCCAGTTCCGACCGGATCGCCGCCACGTCTCCCGTCGCGGCCGCCTCCAACAATCGCGCGTCATCGGCCATGCCCGATCCTCCCCAGCTTGCCAGCAACGCGACAGCGCCGGCCTTGATACCCATCATGACACCCCCACCCGGTCGAGCGCCGCCTGCAGCAGCCGCGCCATCGGCGCATCGAAAGCCACCAGCCGCACCTCCAGCGCCGCGCCGGTCACCTCGGCCACCGCGATCTCGGCCGCCTCCTCGGCCGGGTAGCCGAAGACCCCGGTGGAAATCGCCGGGAAAGAGACCGTCGCGCAGCCATGCGCGCCGGCCAGCCGCAGGCTGTTGCGATAGCAGCGCGCCAGCAGCCCGGCCTCGCCCCGCCCGCCGCCGTGCCAGACCGGCCCCACCGTGTGGATGACGATCCGCGCCGGCAGGCCGTGTGCCCCGGTCACCTTGGCCTCGCCCGTCTCGCAGCCGCCCAGGCCCCGGCATTCGGCCAGCAGCCCCGGCCCCGCCGCCCGGTGAATCGCCCCGTCGACCCCGCCGCCGCCCAGCAACGAGCGGTTGGCGGCATTGACGATCGCGTCCGCCGGGATCCGGGTGATATCGCCGGTGATGACCGAAACGCCCATGGCTCACATCCGGAACACGCCGAACTTGGTTTCGGCGATCGGCGCGTTCAGCGCCGCCGAGATCGACAGCGCCAGCACGTCGCGCGTCTTCCTCGGGTCGATCACCCCGTCGTCCCAGAGCCGCGCCGAAGCATAGAGCGGGTGGCTCTGCTCGGCGAACATCTCGAGCGTGGGGCGCTTGAACTCGGCCTCCTCCTCGGCCGACCAGCTGCCCCCGGCGCGTTCGATCCCGTCGCGCTTTACGGTGGCGAGCACGCCCGCCGCCTGTTCGCCCCCCATCACCGAGATGCGTGAATTGGGCCATGTCCACAGGAAGCGCGGCGCATAGGCGCGCCCGCACATGCCGTAGTTGCCGGCGCCATAGGACCCGCCGACCAGGAAGGTGATCTTCGGCACCTGCGTCGTCGCCACCGCCGTCACCATCTTGGCGCCATGCCGCGCGATGCCCTCGGATTCATAGCGCCGCCCGACCATGAAGCCGGTGATGTTCTGCAGGAAGACCAGCGGGATGCCCCGCTGCGAACACAACTCGATGAAATGCGCGCCCTTCTGGGCGCTTTCGCTGAACAGCACGCCATTGTTGGCGACGATGCCCACCGGCATCCCCTTCACATGGGCGAAACCGCAGACCAGCGTCTCGCCGAAGCGCGCCTTGAACTCGTCGAAGCGCGAGCCGTCCACCACCCGTGCGATCACCTCGCGGATGTCGTAAGGCGTGCGCAGGTCGGTCGGCACCACGCCGAGGATCTCCTCGGGGTCATAGGCCGGCTCCTCGATGGCCTGCATCCGCAGGGTGGGTGCGAACTCTCCCCCGAGGTTGCCCACCGCGCGGCGCGCCAACGCCAGCGCGTGGCTGTCGTCCTCGGCCAGGTAATCGGCCACGCCCGACAGCCGGGTGTGCACGTCGCCGCCGCCCAGGTCCTCGGCGCTCACCACCTCGCCGGTCGCCGCCTTCACCAGCGGCGGGCCAGCCAGGAAGATGGTGCCCTGCTCCTTGACGATGATGGTCACATCCGACATCGCCGGCACATAGGCGCCGCCGGCGGTGCAGGATCCCATCACCACCGCGATCTGCGGAATGCCCAGCGCGCTCATGTTCGCCTGGTTGAAGAAGATGCGTCCGAAGTGGTCGCGGTCCGGGAAGACCTCGTCCTGGTTCGGCAGGTTGGCCCCGCCGCTGTCGACCAGATAGACGCAGGGCAGCCGGTTCGCCTGGGCGATCTCCTGCGCCCGCAGGTGCTTCTTGACCGAGATCGGGTAATAGGTGCCGCCCTTCACGGTAGCGTCGTTGCAGACCACCATGACATCGCGCCCATGCACGCGGCCGATGCCCGCGATCACCCCGGCGCAGGGGGCCGCGCCCTCATACATGCCATGCGCCGCCGTCGCCCCGATCTCGAGGAAGGGCGAGCCCGGATCGAGCAGGTTCGCCACCCGCTCGCGCGGGGGCATCTTGCCGCGGGACGCATGGCGCTCGCGCGCCTTGGCCCCGCCGCCCTCGGCCGCCAGCTGCGCCGCGGCGCGGATCTCGGCCAGGGCTTCGAGGTGGGCCGCCCGGTTGGCCTGGAATGCCTCGGACGACGGGAGCGCTTTGGACGTGAGCTTCATTTGACTTTCCTCGAACGAATTATCTTGCTGCGCCGGATCTTCCCGCCGCGCGGTTCATTGGCCATACCCGAAGCGGCCGAGGCTCAGCGCCTGCTCGCCGGTCATGCGCATCAGGCAGCCGACCGCCGCCGGCCCGCCGCCGGTGCCCCCGCCCCACTGCGCCCGCTCGAAATCGCAGGCCGCGTCGCGGTAGGGGATCCAGGCCCGCTGCATCTCGCGCAGGGTCTGCTCGGCAACCGCCGCCTCGGGCGTATAGGCGCGCACCTCGGCATCCATCTTCTTCGCCCGCGCGATGGCGGTCTGGTAATAGGCGTTCAGCAGCCCGTCCCAATATTGGTATTCCCGGTCGAGGCAGCCGCCCATCCCCATGGTGGTACCGCCCAGATCGTTGGCCGACATGCAGGCATTGGCCGAGGCGCCGATGCAGGCCTCCTGCGCCACCGAGTCCTGCGCCGCCGTCAGGCAGGCGCGGGTCGCGTCGTCGGAATAGAGGATGTCCTGCGCAACAGCAGGCCGGGCCGCCAGCAGCAGCGCCATGCCGATCCCGAAAATCCTCCCGCCACGCATGTCCGCCTCCCCTACTGGCTGATCCACATGTCCTGCAGATAGGCCGCATGTTCGCCCATGGTGCGCAGCACGCAACGCAATTCCGCCGGCCCGCCACCAGTGCCGTCGCGATACTGCGCCCGCTCGAAGGCGCAGCGCGCATCGCTGTAGCCCTGCCAGGCCGTCTCCAGCCCGGTCAGCGTCTCGACCATGAAGGACTGGCCCAACCCGTCGGTCCTGGCCGCCTCGTCGGTCGCGCGGGCCTTCTCCATCGCCTGCGCGCGCAGGCCCGCGAGAATATCGTCCCAGAAGGTCACCTCGCTGTCGAGACACTCGACATTGCCCATGGTCGAGGTCCCACCCGGCGAGTCCTCCATGCAGGCCAGCGCCGAGACCCCGGCGCATTCCGCCTTCGCCGAAGTGCTGGCGGCTGCCGCAAGGCAGGCCAGTGTCCCCGCGTCGGAATAGACCATGTCCTGGGCCGAAACCGGCGCGGCAGCCAGCAGAAGGGCCGCCGCCAATCTCACTCCATCGACCCCATCAGCTCGCGCCCGACCAGCATCCGGCGGATTTCGCTGGTGCCGGCGCCGATCTCCATCAGCTTGGCGTCGCGGAAGATCCGCGCCACCGGGGCGTCGTTCAGGAACCCCGCCCCGCCCATCGCCTGCACCGCCTGATGCGCCTGCACCATCGCCTGTTCCGAGGCGTAGAGGCAGCAGGCCGCCGCGTCCTGGCGCGTCACCTCGCCCCGGTCGCAGGCCTTGGCGACCTCGTAGACATAGGCCCGCGCCGAGTTCATCGCCGTATACATGTCGGCGATCTTGCCCTGCATCAGCTGGAAGTTCCCGATCGGCTGGCCGAACTGCTTGCGGGTGGCGAGATAGGGCATGATCTCGTCCATGCAGGCCGCCATGATGCCCAGCCCGATGCCTGCCAGCACGACCCGCTCGTAGTCGAGGCCCGACATCAGCACCCGCACGCCCTTGCCCTCTTCGCCGAGCACGTTCTCGAAGGGCACCTCGACATCCTCGAAGATCAGTTCGGCGGTGTTCGAGCCGCGCATCCCCAGCTTGTCGAAATGCTTCGAGGTCGAGAAGCCGGTCATCGATTTCTCGATCAGGAAGGCGGTCATCCCCTTGGACCCGGCCGAGGGGTCGGTCTTGGCATAGACCACCAGCGTATCGGCATCCGGCCCGTTGGTGATCCAGTATTTGTTGCCGTTCAGCACGTAGCGGTCATTGCGCTTCTCGGCGCGCAGCTTCATCGAAACCACGTCCGACCCGGCACCCGCCTCGCTCATCGCCAGGGCGCCGACGCTGGTGCCGGCAACGAGGCCCGGCAGGTATTTCGTCTTCTGCTCGGGCGAGCCGTTCAGCTTGATCTGGTTCACGCAGAGGTTGGAATGCGCGCCGTAGGAGAGCGAGACCGAGGCCGATGCCCGCGCCACTTCCTCCACCGCCACGGTATGGGCGAGATAGCCCATGCCCAGTCCGCCGTATTCCTCGGGCACGGTGATTCCCAGCAGGCCCATTTCGCCCATCTCGGGCCAGAGCGCCGGCGGAAATGCGTTCGACCGGTCGATCTCGGCCGCCATCGGCTTGACCCGCTCCTGCGCCCAGCGATGCACCGTATCGCGCAGCTCGTTCACGTCCTCGCCCAGATCGAAACGCATGGATGCGTTGAACATGACGGCGCCTCCCCCACAGTTTTAATGAACAACTGTTCAAATAATACGCCCGCACCGGCCATCGGTCAAGCGCAACCTGTCGCCGGTGCGCGCGAGACAAGGAACAAGCGCCCCGGCGCAGACGTTGATCGTCCGACACAACCCAACTCCAAGGAGACAGCGATGGCCACCGACATGAAACACGAATTCTGGAACCGCCTCGACAAGGTGCAGGCGGGGATGCTGACCGCCGAAGGTGCACGCCCGGTGCCGATGTCGCCCTATGCCGACCCTGACGCCAATGCGATCTGGTTCATCACCGCCGATGGCACCGATATCGCCCAGGCAGCAGCCGGGGGCAGCCGCGTCTCGCTGACGCTGGCCGATTCGGGCTCCAAGATCTACGCCACCATCGACGGCGCGATGGCGCTCTCGGACGACAAGGCCAAGCTCGATGAACTCTGGAGCCCGATCGCCGGCGCCTGGTTCGACGAGGGCAAGGAGGACAAGGACGTGCGGCTGGTGCGCATGACCCCGGCGCGGGCCGAGGTCTGGGCCACCGACGGCGCGGCGGGGTTCCTCTACGAGATTGCAAAGGCCAACCTGACCGGCGAACAGCCCGACATGGGCGAACACGCGCGGATCACCTTCTGATGCGTCCCGGCCTCTGCGCGGCGGTGCTCGCCGCGCTCGCCGCCCTGCCCGCGCGCGCCGAGCAGGTCGGCGAGGTCGGCGTCGACTGGATCGGCAACGACATCATCATCGAGGCGGTGCCCGACCCGAAGGTCAAGGGCGTCACCTGCCACGTCGCCTATTTCGACCGCGGGCTGCTCGACCGGCTGGGCAAGGGCAACTGGTTCGAGGACCCCTCGAACGCCTCTGTCTCCTGCCGCCAGACCGGCCCGATCGAGCTGGGCGACATCGACCGCGACGAGAACGGCGAGGACGTCTTCCGCACCTCGCGTTCGCTGGTGTTCAAGTCGCTGCGCGTCAAGCGGATCTACGACGAGCGGAACCGCACGCTGATCTACCTCGCCCATGCGGCAGAGCTGACCGACGGCTCGGCGAAACTCTCGATCTCCACCGTGCCGCTCTACGGATCAGACTGAGGCGCCTTGCGGCGCCACGCCTCTTGTCTCGGCTGCGGCCTGCGGCCTCCGCCTCGGGCGCCAGGCCTGCGGCCTGACGCGATGCCTCCGGCAACTGTATTTTTTCACGCCGTTGCGGCGAAGTCGGTGCCGTCGCGGATCAT
>NZ_BNCJ01000004.1 GCF_014656415.1 Seohaeicola zhoushanensis
CTCTCTTTACAAACACTACACAAAACGCCGCCCATAATCAGGGCGGCGTTCATGCGTTTGACGACCATTAATCCCAAAAACAGCGTCCAGAACCACCTCTACCCAACAGGCGTCCAAACAACCGCGTCAATGCCCGGCGCGGCGGTGGCCAGCATCACCAGGCGGTCGAACCCCAGCGCGATCCCCGAAGCCTCGGGCATCAGCGCCAGCGCGGCGAGAAAATCCTCGTCGAGCGGATAGCGCTCGCCGTAAACACGCTGCTTCTCGTCCATCTCGGCCTCGAAGCGACGGCGCTGTTCGGCCGAGTCGGTCAGTTCGCCAAAGCCATTGGCGAGCTCGACCCCGCAGGCATAGACCTCGAAGCGTTCCGCCTCGCGCGGGTCGTCGGTGCAGGCCCGGGCGAGCGCCGCTTCGGCGGCGGGGTAGCGGTCGAGCACTGTGATGCGGCCGTGGCCCAGGTGCGGTTCCACCCGTTCCGAGAGGATGCGCGAGAAGATGTCCGACCAGCTGTCATCCTCGGCAATGCGGATCCCGGCGGCACTGGCCTGGGCGGCAAGGGCAGGGCGGACGGCTGCGGCCCCGTTCAGTGTCGCCAGCAGGTCGATCCCGGCATGGCGGCGGAAGGCCTCGGCAACCGAAACCCGTTCAAAGGGCGCGAAGGGATCGCAGGTGATATCGTTGTACCGCAGGACATCGGTGCCCGCCGCCCGGCAGGCGAGGCGGACCATCTCGGCGACGTCCTCCATCAGGACGGCATAGTCCTCGCCCACCCGATACCATTCGAGCATGGTGAATTCCGGGCTGTGTTTCGGCCCGCGCTCGCGGTTGCGCCAGACATGGGCGAAGGCATGGATGCGTTTCTCGCCGGCGGCGAGCAGTTTCTTCATGG
This sequence comes from Seohaeicola zhoushanensis, assembly GCF_014656415.1. Taxonomy (GTDB): domain Bacteria; phylum Pseudomonadota; class Alphaproteobacteria; order Rhodobacterales; family Rhodobacteraceae; genus Seohaeicola_A; species Seohaeicola_A zhoushanensis. The sequence goes on from NZ_BNCJ01000004.1 coordinate 890, forward strand.
CGAATTCAGGCGAGGTGTGCAGATACATCCGCCGCCCGAGACCGTCATTGCCTATCGCATCGGTCGCGAAGGCGTGCAGATGGGCTTCGTTTCCGGGGCTGACCGCCAGCGCGGCGGGGTCGACCTCGACGAAGTCCTCGCCCGCCAGAAATGCCCGGATCGCCGCCTGCATTCGGTTGCGCGCCAGCAGGATCGGCCGGCGGTCGGCGTGACGGGAGGGGCTCCACCAGCGGCTGTCGGTCATGGATTCTGCTCTTTCTCTGGATTCTCGCGCGGACATGGGCTAGGCCCCTGTCCGATACCGGCGCATAGAGCGCAACGCGACCATCCACAAGGAAAACCCCGTGAAAGTCATCGCCTCCTCTCTCCGCAAGGGCAACGTCGTCGAACTGGACGGGCGGCTCTATGTCGTTCTCAAGGCCGAGAACTTCCACCCCGGCAAGGGCACGCCGACCACCTCGGTCGACATGCGCCGGATTTCCGACGGGGTGAAGACCACCGAACGCTGGAAGACCACCGAGCAGGTCGAGAAGGCCACCGTGGACGAGCGGGAGTGGGATTTCCTCTATGACGACGGCGAGGGCTATCACTTCATGAACCCCGAGACCTTCGACCAGGTCACGGCGACCCCCGATGTGGTCGGCGACGCGGCCGCCTATCTCGAGCCGGGCATGAAGGTCTTCCTGCAGACCTTCGAGGGCGCCCCGATCGCCATCGAACTGCCGCAGAAGATCGTCGTCGAGATTTCCGAGACCGAGCCGGTGGTGAAGGGGCAGACCGCCTCGTCGAGCTACAAGCCGGCGATGACCACGATCGGCGTGCGCGTCATGGTGCCGCCGCATATCGACGTCGGCACCCGGATCGTGATCAACACCGCCGACAACACCTACGTCGAGCGCGCCAAGAGCTGAGTGCGTTCGAGGCGGCCCGCTTCGCGCGGGCCGTCAGCCGGCCACCTGGCGTTGGTCTGCCGTGGCTTCCTCGGAAAGGGGGCAGGTGAACCAGAAGGTGGTTTCCTCGTTGACGACCGAGGTGAAACCGATCGTCCCGCCCATCCGTTCCACGATCTGCTTGGCAATGTTGAGGCCAAGCCCCGTGCCGCCGACGCGGCGCGTATCGGTCCCGTCGGCCTGCGAGAAGGGGGTGAAGACCCGCGCGCGGAAGGAATCGGGGATGCCGGGGCCACGATTGTTCACCCAGAACCTCACGAAGCCGCCCTCGATCTCGGCGCCGATGCGAACGGTGCCTGCGGGGTCCGAGAACTTGCAGGCATTGGAGATGAGGTTGGTCATCACCTGGCCGAAGCGGTTGCGGTCGACGCTGACCGTGGCTCCTCCGGTCAGTTGCGCGATCTCGAGCGAGACGTTCAGCTTGACGGCAAAGGGCGAGTTGATCTCGCAGGATTCGGTCAGAAGCTCGTCCGCGTCCTCGTCGTAGTGGGCGAACTCGAAACGCCGCGACTCGATCCGCTCTAGGTCGAGCACGTCGTTGATGAGCCGCAGCAGGCGGTCCGAATTCTGGCGGGCGATGTCGAGCAGCCGTTTGCGCTTGTCGGGGAACTCGGCAAGCTCGGCCGAAGCCATGAGTTCGAGCGAGCCCCGGATCGAGGTAAGCGGGGTGCGCAATTCGTGGCTGATCGTCGAGACGAATTCACTCTTGGTGCGCTCCATTTCCTTGATTTCGGAAATGTCGTTGATCTGCACGATGAAAAGCAGGTCGCCAAGGCTTTCGTCCATGGTCCAGGAGATGCTGATGAGACCCCAGCCTCTCGTCCCATCACGCAGGATGAACTGCTTTTCCGCCTGCATCGAACTTTCGCCGGCTTCGCGGCGCAGGTCGATTTCGTTGTAGATGTCGGCCAGATCCTCGCAGTCGAGAACGTCGCGCAGGCGGATCTTGGTCAGCAGTTCCTCCTCGGTATATCCGAGGAACTTGCACATCGCCTCGTTCACGGCGGTGAAATAGTATTTGCCTTCGGCGATGGCCTTGCCAACCGGGGCATGGAAGAACACCAGCCGGAAGCGCTCCTCGCTGAGCGCCAGGGCGTTCTGGGCGATCATCTGCTCGGTAACGTCGGTCTGGGCGCCGACAAAGCGCAGGGCGCGTCCGTTGCTGTCCCAGTCGACAACCGTGCCGTCCGAATGCATCCAGCGCCACTCGTCCTCGCCGAAGCGGACGCGGTAATGGCAAGATGACCGCACCGTCTCGCCGCGCAGGCAAGCGTCGTCGCTGGCGCGCAGCCGCTTGTAGTCGTCCGGGTGGACCCGGTCGATGAAGACCGATTGCGGGTTGAAGTCGTCGGGCTCGAGCTCGACATCCATGATCCGCCGCCAGCTGTCCGAGACCACCGACTTGCCGGTTGTAACATCGAGATCAAAGACACCGATTTGCGCGCCCTTGAGCGCGAGGTTCCACCGCTTCTCGGTTTCCTTGATCTGGGCCACGTGTTCTTCCTGCTCGGTGATGTCGAGCAGGAGTATGGTGCGGCGCAACTCGCCATTGACGTCGCGCCACTGGCTCTGGCGATAGTCGAAGATCCGTTCGTCCATGCCGGGCGCTGGCGGGGGACCAAAGCACTTTCCCCCGTTCAGCGCGATGTCGATTTCGGGAAGGATATCCTCCACCGGGTGGCCGATGATACGGTCGCGCTGGCCGCCGAGACCCTCGATGGCGGTTTCGTTCGCGCGCAGGATGACGGCTGCGCCATCAAGGGTAAGGATGCCGATATGCGCGTTCTCGAAGACCGAGCGGTATTCCTCTTCCCTGGTCCTGAGAGCGCGGGTCTTCTCGCGCACCTGGCTCCGGACGCGCCTTTCGCTGCGCGCCATCATCCGGAAGATCAGGCCGATCAGCAGGGTAAGGCTGAGGCCGATGGCCAGGACGACATAGGGCGCGCGCCAGGGCTGGGCTGCGTCGAACTCCGGCGTGCTCTGCCAGTGAATGGTCCAGATGCGGCCAAAGACCTCGATCTCCGCCGTCTTGGAAAAGGCGGTCGAAGCATCGGGGTTGGCCACAGAACTATAGATCAGATCGCCGGTGTTCGTGCCTTTGCCGTCGAAGAGCTGGATCTCGAACAGCTGGGTGCGCAGGCTTGCGAAATCCTCGAGGAAACGCGCGCTGATGAGGGGCGCGAACGCCCAGCCGATCAGGGCTGCCTGGCGTTCGGCTGCCGTAACTGTCGAGGCCCGCGGGGCATAGATCGGCCGGAGCAGCAGAAAGCCGGCCTCGGCCTTGTCGTCCGGCGTGAACTGCCCGAGCGGGGTCATCTGCGTCAGGCCGGTATCGCGGGCGGCAATCGCCGACGCGCGCCAGCCGCGATCGAAGCCGATGTCGAGGCCGGGAAGCGCGGTGTTGTCCGACCGGGGGGCGATGTATTTGACGACAAAGAGCGTATCGGCGTCGCTGGCCGGGTGGATCGTGAACTCGGGAACGCCATCGGCGCGGGCCTCTGCCATGAAGCCGGGAAGCTCCGCGCGCTGGACCGAGACGATCAGGCCCAGGCCGTTGACCTCGGGCATGTTCGCGGCCATGTCGATCTGGCTGACATAGGCGTCGATCTCATCCTGCGTGACGCGATGCGAGGCCGCGAACAGGCCGCTGAGGCCGTTCAGGCTTTGCCGATAGGCGCTTAGCCGTTCGACAAGCGTCGACATGCTGTCTGCCGTTATCGTCTCGAAAGCATCGAGGGATCGCGTGCGCGCGATGTTATCGACGACCCAATAGGACAGCGTGGTCAGCCCGAGGCAAACGGCGATAAGTGCGTATCGCACTGACCTAAAGCGAAAGACCAAGGCCTGTTTCCCTCTTATTCCCGTCACTGCGAGCCAAATGCGTGGGTTTAGATGGAATATTAACCATTTTCATTCAGCCCACAAGCTATAGTTGTATCAATGGTTTGGCGATCTCCGTTCGCGTGTCCTGAGCAAATTCCGTCGGCCTTTGTTCTGCTTGAGAGATATCGAGTTTCGCAAAGTGGAAAAACCCGAGCAAAGCCGATTGGGCAAACGGGTGAAATTCAATGTTCTCAGCCAAAGGGTGGCGGCTGAAACTCCTTTGCGAAGGTCGCGTCGTGCCGCAGGCAACTTGCCAGATTAAAGACTGCCGGTCCGCGGGCTGCCAAGCGATCTTGCCGGCAGAAAATATTTCCACTCCGAAAGATGCATTTCGGCATCATATGATGGCCGGCCGAACGTCAAGACTCCGCGGCCTCCATGGGGCCCGTACTCAATCCACCTGTCGTCGCTCGACGCTCTGCCCGCTGCTCAGCCCGGCGGGAGGGTAGAGGGCCACGAGGTCTCCGGGGGCCAGGCCGTCCAGCACCTCGGCCTCCTGCCCGTTGTTGTGCCCGATCCGGACGGTGCGCAGCTCTGCGGTGTCGTCGGCGATGACGAAGACCGCCCAGTCGCCGCCCTCGCGGAACAGGGCGCTGGCGGGAACGCGGGTGACGTCCTCGGCCTGCCAGATGACGATATGGGCCTCGATGCGGAAGCCGTGACCGATGCCGTCGCGCAGGTCCGGCGGCGTGTCGATGGCGATGACGACCGGCACGCGCTGTTCCTCGACGCCGAGGGCCGAGACCTTGGTGACCGCGAAGGGATCGACGCGGGTGACCGTCCCGGCCAGGTCGGTCGCACCGCCCCAGGCGGCGATGCGCACCGGGTTGCCGACGCGCACCTGCACGGCGTCGGAGGAGATCAGCTCGACCACGGCTTCCAGCCCCTCGCGGATATCGCCGACTTCAAGGATCGGGGCCCCGGCGGCCAGGATCTGTTCGTCGGTGGTGATGACGCGCAGGATGACGCCATCGGAGGGCGACAGGATCGACAGTTCCTCGCCCAGACGGGCCTCGAGTGCGTGAAGCTGCGTGTGATCGGCGATCCCGATCAGCTGCGCCTCGGCGCTCTGCAGTTCTGCCTTCCGCTGGGCGACGGCGGCCTCGGCGGTGTGCTGGCGCGCCTCGGCGGCGCGGGCGGCGCCTTCGGCCCGGTCGAGCGCGGCGTGGCTGATCGTGCCGCTGGCGGCCAGCCGGCGGCTGCGTTCGAGATCGGAGAGCAGCAGGTCGTAATCGGCGGTGGCGGCTTCCAGATTGGCCTCGGCGACCTGGGTGGCCGCGCGCGCCGCATCGACCGCCGCCAGCGCCTGTTCGCGGGTGCGCACGTCAAGCACCGCAGGGTCGGCGGGGCGCATCCGGGCCACCACGGTCTTGTCCTTCTCGACAGGGTCGCCGGGCAGCCCCTCGACCCGCAGCAGGCGACCGTTGACGGGGGTGGAGACCATGTAGGCCTGGCGCACCCGCGTGCGCCCCTCTTCGTTGATCGTCACCTGCATTGGGCCGCGGGTGACCTCGCCGATGTCCAGGATCGTCGGGCGCGGCCAGAAGGCCCAGGCCAGCCCGGCCCCGACAAGCGCGACGGTGGCAAGGATCAGGATGGGGCGGGAAAAGCGGCGTTGGCGCATGGGTCAGTCCCTTGATTTCAGGACCGCGATCAGGTCGGTCCGGTCCAGGTCGCGCTTCACCATCCAGCCCGAGACCAGCGCCGCGCCCAGCACGAAGCTGGCGGCAAAGCCGTGGCTGAAGGGGTCGAAGGCGGCCGGAATCTGGTAGAGCTCCGAGGAGAAGCCGGCGGCGATGGCGAAGGTCAGCCCATAGCCGGCAAGCGAGCCGACCGGCAGCGCCGCCAGCACGATGACGGCAAGTTCGCCGAGCAGGATGAAGGCGGCCTCGCCCTTGCTGAAGCCGATCACCCGCAGCGAGGCGAGGTCGCGGGCGCGTTCGGTAAAGGCGATGCGGGCGGCGTTGTAGATGATGCCGAAGGTGATCACGAAGGCGACCGCGCCCATGATATAGCGCGCCGATCCCGCGCCCTGGTCCATCAGCTTCTGCAGCGAGGCGCGGGCATCCTTGGCCACGCTCACGCCCGCCACGGTTGGCCGGTCCTTGAGCAGGCGCCAGATCTCCTCGGCGCGGGCCGGGTCGACCCGCAGCCGCGCGCCCGAGATGCGCCCCGGCTCGGCCAGTTCGCGGTTCAGCGCGTCGAGCCGCATGTAGGCGGGCGCGCCGATCAGGCTGGTGGCGACCTTGGTGACGGGCACCTCCAGCACCGGGCGGCGGCCTTCGCGCACCTCGACGGTCAGCATCTCGCCAGGGGCGATGTTCAGGATATCGGCCAGCGCCTGGCTGAGGACGATGCCCTTGTCGGGCAACGCGATAGGGGCCATGCGGGCATCGATGGCGCGGGCGATCTCGGGAGTGTCGACAAGGCCGGTGACGCTGCCGCGATGGGTCTCGCGCCCGTTGCGCAGGATGGCGGGCACATCGCGCACCGGCTCGACAGAAAAGACGCCGGGGATCCGGGCGAGTTCCAGGGCCGCCTTCTCGCCCAGCGGATGGGTGAAGACGACGGTACCGTCGGAACGGTCGATCACGGTAAAACTCAGGTCCATCATCCGGTCGAAGGCGCCGTAGATCGTGGTCATCCCAGAGGCGAGCGCCATGCCCCCGGCGATGCCCGCTGCCAGCGCCAGCGTCCGCCAGGGCTGGCGCGCGATGCCGCGCAGCACCATGCGGGTGGGCTGGTCGAGCAGGCGGGCGGCACGCCCGGTGAAGGTGATCGTGCGCGAGAAGTCGGGCGGGGCGGGGGGGCGCATCGCCTCGGCCGGGGTGAAGGCAAAGACCCGGCGCAGCACGATGATCCCGCCGGCCGAGGCGGCGGCGACGCTGGCGATGGCACCGATGGCAAAGGCCGCTGGGTCGGGGCGGAAGACGAGGAAGGGGAAGTTGTAGAAGGTCAGGTAGATCGGGATCATCGCGCGCCCCGCCAGCACCCCCAGCAGGCAACCAAGCGCCGCGCCGGCGATGGCCACGGCAAGCACCAGCTTGAAGTAATGCGAGGCAACCTCGGTATTGGTATAGCCGAAGGCCTTGAGCTGGCCGATCTCCTCGCGTTCGGACTGCACGATGCGGCCGACGACGATGTAGAGCAGGAAGGCCGCCACGGCGAGGAACAGCGGCGGCACCGCGCGGGCCATGGTGGCAAGCCCGCCGATCTCTTCCGAGACGAAACGGTCGGACACCAGGTCGCTGCGCCCATAGGCCCCGGTGCCGCCCCAGGGGTCGAGCAGGGCGTCGATCCGGTCGAGCACCGCGGCCTCGGTGGCGTCGCGGCTCAGCGCGATCAGCGCCTCGTTGAAGGCGCCCTGCATGTCATAGGCGGCGGCCAGTTCGGTGCGGCGCATCCAGAGCGCGGCAACGCGGGCGGGGTCGGGCATCATCTCGCCGGGGACGCCGATGTAAAGCAGGTCGGGCGCCTCCGCCAGGCCGACGACATGCAGGCTGCGCCGCGTGCCATTCATGGTGACGGGCAACCTGTCGCCGGGGGCGATGCCACGCGCCCTGGCGAAGGCAGTCAGCAGCAGGGTCTCGTCGCGCCCGCCGGGTTCGGGCAGGCGGCCGGCGGTCAGGTAGATGGTATTGAACGTCGCCTCACCGAAGTCGGGCAGCGAAAGGGCGCGGGCCTGGATCGGCACCGCCTCCTCGACAAGGTCGATCAGCGCCGCGCCGACCACGCGCCCCTCGGCGCGCGCAACGCCGGGCAGGGCGGCGAGGCGCGCGAGTTCGGCCTCGGGGGCGCGGGCGACCGGGGCGAAGACATCGGCCAGGCGGTTGCGTTCGTAGTATGCGCGGCGCGTCTCGCTGAGCGAGGCGACGAGGCCCGACATCATCACCTGCAGCAGCACCCCCACGGCGATCACCAACACGATGGCGATGACCTGCCCCTTGATCCGGGCGAGGTCGCGCAGCAGCTTGGTGTCGAGCGGGCTCACCAGTGTATCTCCTCGGGGGGCAGGCGCGTCGCGTTCACCTGCACGTCGCGGATCGCGCCATCGGCGAGCTTTATCACCCGATGCGCCATCTGCGCGATGCTGGCGGCATGCGTGACCATCAGCAGGGTCGAGCCGAGCCGGGCGTTGACGTCGTTCAGCACCTTCAGCACCGCGCGGCCCGTGGCGCTGTCAAGCGCGCCGGTCGGTTCGTCGCAGAACAGAACCTCGGGCTGCTTGGCGATGGCGCGGGCGATGGCGACGCGCTGCTGCTCGCCCCCAGAGAGCTGCGAGGGGAAATGGTCGAGCCGGTCCTTCAGCCCGACCATGGCCAGCGCCTCGTCGGCGGGCATCGGGTTCGCGGCGATCTCGGTCACCAGCTCGACATTCTCGCGGGCGGTGAGGCTCGGCATCAGGTTGTAGAACTGGAAGACGAACCCGACGTGGTTGCGCCGGTAGCGGGTCAGGGCGCGGTCGTCGAGGTCGGTCAGGCTGAGGTCGCGGAAATGGGCAGTGCCGCTGCTTGCCCGGTCGAGCCCGCCAAGGATGTTGAGCAGGGTCGACTTGCCGCTGCCCGAGGCGCCCAGCATCACCACGATCTCGCCCGCCGGAATGTCGAGGTCGACACCGCGCAGGGCGTGGACCGCCGAGGGGCCCTCGCCATACACCTTGCTCAGGCCCCTCGCGGAATAGGCCGGCGTCATCCGTTGCTCCGATCTGCTTGCGCGGCAGTGTTGCACGACAAGGCGTACCACAAGTTGACCTCGGTCAACCAACATCTGAGTTCGCTGTGCCTGCCGGGTCAAGCCAACGGGCCGGGATGGTCCCCTCACCCCTGCTCAGGCCAGGCCGTTTTGCCTCATGAAGGCGGCCAGGCGCGCCTGCTGGTTGTCGGTCAGCGGCCAGGCCGAGGGCGGGCGGGTTGCGCCGCAATCCTCGCCCATCAGCTTCAGCGCGGACTTGACGCCGGTGACATTGGTGCCGCCCATCTCCTCGGCGCGGATGTCCTCGAAGACGGTCATGCCGGCGATCAGGCGGTTGGCCTCGTCATAGTCGCCCTTGTCCAAAGCAGCGTGGATGGCCACCGAGCGCGCGGGCCAGACGTTGATGAGCCCCGATGTGAAACCGCGCGCGCCGACGGCGTAGAGCGGCGGGGCCCAGACCTCGGCCAGCCCGCCGACCCAAATGATGTGGTCGGGCGCGGCTTCCATTGCAGCCTTGAGCTTCAGAGGGTTGGGCGTGGCCCATTTGACGCCGGCAACACCGGGCACTGCGCAGATCTCGGCGATGGCTGCGGTGCCGATCAGGTCGTTGCGCAGGTAGAGCATCAGCGGCGTGCCGTCGCCTGCCTCGGCGATACGGGCGACATAGTCGCGCAGGCCGCGCGGGCTGACGAAGGGATCGGGCGGCTGGTGTACCATCAGCGCATCCGCGCCAAGCGAGGCGGCATGGGCGGCGGCGCGGCTGGCCTCGCGGATGCCGCGGCCGATGCCGCAGACCAGCGGGACGCGGCCGTTGATCTGCGCGGCGGCGGCCTCGGCGAAGCGGCGCGCCTCGACCTCGTCCAGCGCGTAGAATTCGCCGGTATTGCCATTGGCGACGAGGATATGCACCCCGGCGCCGATGGCGCGGTCGACGATGGGAGACAGGCGGTCGGTCGCCAGTTCGCCGTCCTCGTCGAAGGGCGCGACGAGGATGCCGGAGATGCCGCGCAGGGCGGTCTTCAGGTCATGCGGCATCAGTTGATCTCCGGTTCCGGGACCGGCGCGCCGAAATCGGTGCGCAGGAAGTCGAAGTCGCAACCCTTGTCGGCCTGTTCGACGTGCTGCGAGAACATCTTGCCGTAACCGCGTTCATAGCGCGGCGGCGGCGCGGTCCAGTCGGCCTTGCGTGCGTCGAGTTCCGCGTCCGAGAGCGCGACGTTCAGGCTGCGGTTCGGGATGTCGAGCTCGATGATGTCGCCGGTCCGGATCATCGCGAGCGGGCCGCCGATGAAGGCCTCGGGCGCGACATGCAGGATGCAGGCGCCATACGAGGTGCCGGACATCCGCGCATCCGACAGGCGCACCATGTCGCGCACCCCCTGCTTCAGCAGCGCCTTCGGCATCGGGATCATGCCCCATTCCGGCATTCCGGGGCCGCCGAGCGGACCGGCGTTGCGCAGCACCAGAACGTGGTCCGGGGTCATCGGGTAGTTCTCGTCGTTGATGATGGTCTTCAGATCGGCATAGCTGTCGGCGACGATGGCTGGGCCGCGATGGGTCTGGAAGCGCGGGTCCATCGCCGCTGGCTTGATTACCGCCCCATCAGGCGCGAGGTTGCCCTTCAGCACGGCCAGCGAGCCCTCGTGGTAGACCGGGTTCGAGAGCGGGCGGATCACGTCGGGGTTGTAGTTCACCGCCGCCGCGATGCCTTCGCCCAGCGACTTGCCGGTGACGGTCATCACCGACAGGTCGAGCTTGTCGCCCAGTTCCTTCATCAGCGCGGGCAGGCCGCCGGCATAGAAGAAGTCCTCCATCAGATACTCTTTGCCCGAGGGCCGGATATTCGCCAGCACCGGGGTCGTGCGCCCGATGGTGTCGAGGTGGTCGAGCTCCAGCGGGATGCCGGCGCGGCGGGCCATGGCGATCAGGTGGATGATTGCGTTGGTCGAACAGCCGGTGGCCATGGCCACGGTGACGGCGTTGCGGGTGGCCTGCCATGTCACGATCTTGTCGGGCGTCAGGTCCTCCCAGACCATTTCCACCGCGCGGCGGCCGCAGGCGGCGGCCATGCGCTTGTGGCCCGCATCCGGCGCGGGGATCGAGGATGCGCCGGGTAGCGTCAGGCCGAAACCCTCGGCAATCGACATCATGGTCGAGGCGGTGCCCATCGTCATGCAGGTGCCGTAGCTGCGGGCGATGCCGCCCTGCACGCCGTCCCATTGCTCCTTGCCGATGGTGCCGGCGCGGCGCTCGTCCCAGTATTTCCAGACATCGGTGCCCGAACCGAGCTTTTCGCCCGCGTAGTTGCCGCGCAGCATTGCGCCGGCGGGCATGAAGATGAACGGCACCCCGGCGCTGAGCGCGCCCATCACCAGTGCCGGCGTGGACTTGTCGCAGCCGCCCAGCAGCACCGCCCCGTCTATGGGATGGGCGCGGATGGTCTCCTCGACCTCCAGCGCGCCCATGTTGCGATAGAGCATCGAGGTGGGTTTCAGGAATTGCTCCGAGAAGGAATGCACCGGCATCTCGACCGGGGTGCCTCCTGCCGCCAGCACGCCTTTCTTCACGAACTCGGCCCGGTCGCGCAGGTGATGGTGGCAGGGCGAGAGGTCCGACCAGGTGTTGATCACCGCGATGACCGGCTTGCCTTCCCAGTCCTCCGGGTTCCAGCCCATCTGCATCGCGCGGCTGCGGTGCCCCATGCTGCGCAGGTCGTCGGGCGCGAACCACCGTGCCGAGCGGAGGTCTTCCGGTTTCTTGCGCGTCATGGCTGCCCGCCCCGGCGCATCGGCGGCCTTGCCTTAGGCTTGGAGGGCCGCGGCGCGCCCGCGGGGACGTCGCAGGGGGCGTGTTCGGTCATGTCAGTCTCCCCGATGCAGGCGGTCGGGCAGGTCGGGATCCGCATTCCAGCCGCCCCATGGGCGGTCGGGCATTGGCCGCCTCGCCTCGCAAGCCTTTCAGGATTTGCTATATTAGCATATCAATTGGGTCAAGCGGCGGCGACCCGTGGCGCGGATGCCGGCATCGGCGGCAAAGGGCCTTTGCCGCGCGCCGGGAGTGGTGCAAGCGCCGCCGGGCGCCTATGATGGGCGCAAGCAGCGCGGCGCCAGCCTGGGCCGCCGGCAGGAACGGAACCGTCATGTCCCTGGAATACGCCTACCGCCCCGGCACCAGCGAGACCGGCCAAGGCGGTGTCGCCGCCGTCTCGGCGGCGCAGCGGGTCTACGATGCGCTGCGCCGGCAGATCATCGGCCTCGAGATGCCGCCCGGCACCGTTCTTGCGCGCAACGAACTCACCCTGCGGTTCGGTGTCAGCCAGACCCCGATCCGCGAGGCGCTGCAGAAGCTGGAACAGGACGGTCTGGTGCGGATCTATCCGCAGTCGCGCACCGTGGTGCGGCGGATCGACGTGAAGCAACTCTACGAGACCCACTTCCTGCGCGTGGCGGTGGAATGCGAGGTGGTGCGCAGGCTGGCGGCGGCGCAGAGGCCCGATGTCATCAAGCGCGCCCGCGCCATCGTGCAGATGCAGAACGCGCTGGTCGGCGATATCGCGCAGATGGACATGTACAACGACCTCGACCGCACCTTCCACCAGACGCTCTATCGCGGCGTCGGGGTCGGGGCGATCCAGGAACTGGTGGGCAGCAAGCTCGGCCACCTGGCGCGCTGCCAGCGGATGGAACTGCCCAAGAAGGGCAAGATGGCCGATATCGTCGAGGCCCATACCGCGATCCTGGAAGCCATCGAGAGCGGTGACCCCGAGGCGGCGGACCAGGCCATGCGCCGGCACCTGTCGGGCACCATCAGCCGGGTCGACGACCTGCGCGCGGAACGGCCCGAGTATTTCACCCAGGACGACAACCTCTACCGCTGAGCCCGGCGGCCTCGACGCAATTCTTTGCCCAATGGTCCTGCTTTCGCTTGCACCTTCGCGGCGGGCATTGCTTGATCGTGGGGTACCTAGGCCCGGGGCAGACTCGCCCGGGCGCGGAAAGGAGGCAACATGCGCTATCACACTCCATCGACATTTGAAGACGCGGCGCGCGTCTCGGCCGGGGCAGGGGGCGTGACGCGGTTCCTCGCCGGCGGCACCGACGTTCTGGTGCAACTGCGCGCCGGGCTGGTGACGCCGGATGACCTGATCGACATCAAGCACATTCCCGGCGTGCGCGACATCCAGCGCACCGCTGAAGGCGGCTGGCGCATCGGCGTTGCCGTTCCGGGCATCGCGCTGGGCCGCCATGCGGAATTGTCGGCCGACTGGCCGGGCGTGGTCGAGGGGATGGAGCTGGTCGGCTCGACCCAGGTGCAGGGCCGCGCGACGCTGACCGGCAACCTCTGCAACGGCTCTCCCGCCGCCGACGGCGTGCCGGGGCTGGTCGCGGCCAGTGCCATGGTCACGGTGGTCGGGCCGGAAGGCACCCGCGAGGTAGCGGTCGCCGATATCCCGACCGGACCGGGCAAGACCTCGCTGAAGAAAGGCGAGCTGATCGCGGCGATCACCCTGCCGCCGCGCGGCAAGAACGGCGGCGATGCCTACCTGCGCTTCATCCCGCGCACCGAGATGGACATTGCCGTGGTCGGCTGCGCCGTCAGCCTGACGGTCGAGGGCGACAGGATCGCCTCGGCCCGGGTCGCGCTGGGCGCGGTGGCGCCAACGGTGGTGCTGGTGCCCGAAGCGGCGTCGGCCATCGAGGGCAGCACGCTGGACGAGGCCGCGCTGGAGCGCCTGGCGGCGGCGGGCAGCCGATCGACGACAAGCGGGGCACCGTCGCTTTCCGCACCGAAGTCGCGGGGGTGCTGGCCAAGCGCGCCGCCCGCATAGCCTATGACCGGGCCAGGGGGGCCACCGCATGAGCAAGATCCACGTTACCACCACCGTCAACGGCGACGAGACCGAGTTCCTCTGCGATCCGCGAGAGACGCTGCTCGACTGCCTGCGCAACCAGCTTGACCTGACCGGCGCCAAGGAAGGCTGCGGCACCGGCGACTGCGGCGCCTGTTCCGTCACCATGGACGGCACGCTGGTCTGTTCCTGCCTCGTCCTCGGCGTCGAGGCGCAGGGCAAGACCATCGAGACCATCGAGGGCATGGCCGCAGGCGGCGAACTGCACCCGCTGCAGCGCCAGTTCATCGAACATGCCGCGCTGCAATGCGGGATCTGCACGCCCGGCATCCTGGTCGCCGCGAAGAACCTGCTCGAAACCAACCCCGACCCGACCGAGACCGAGATCCGCTATTGGCTGGCCGGCAACCTCTGCCGCTGCACCGGCTATGACAAGATCGTGCGCGCGGTGCAGGCCGCCGCCGCCGAGATGAGGGAGACCGCCTGATGCCCAAGGATGAACTGAAGGCCGGCTACAAGCTGATCGGCACCCGACCCAACCGCCCTGACGGGCTCGACAAGGTCACCGGCCGCGCCCGCTATGGCGCCGATTTCTCGGTGCCGAACATGCTCTGGGCCGCGGTGGTGCGTTCGCCCCATGCCCATGCGAAGATCTTGAAGATCGACGCCAGCAAGGCGCTGGCACTGCCCGGCGTCAAGGCAGTGGTGACCCGCGCCGACCTGCCCACGGGCCTCAGTGGCGAGGACTTGAACCTGCAGGACAACACGCTGGCCGGGGACGTGGCGCTCTATGACGGCCATGCGGTCGCCGCCGTGGCCGCGACCTCGGCGCTGATCGCGCAGGACGCGGCGCGGTTGATCGAGGTGGAATACGAGGTGCTGCCCCATGTGATCGACGTCGATGATGCGATGCGCATGGATGCGCCGGTGGTGCAGGAAGGCGCGGCGGATCACACCGTTCCGGAAGGCTCGCCGCCCAACGTGGCGCGCTGTCTCGATTTCGGTCACGGCGATGTCGAGGCGGGTTTCGCCGAGGCCGACCTGGTGATGGAAAACACCTATCGCACCGAGGCGACGCACCAGGGCTATATCGAACCCCATGCCTGCGTCGGCCAGCTGGGCGAGGACGGCAAGGGCGAGATGTGGGTCTGCACCCAGGGCCACTGGTACATCCGCCGGATGAGCGCGGCGGTGCTGGGCATCGAGGCGGCGCAGCTGCGGGTAACCCCTTCGGAAATCGGCGGCGGCTTTGGCGGCAAGACGACGATCTTCTCGGAACCGATCGCGCTGGCGCTGTCGCGCAAGGCGGGCGGGCGCCCGGTCAAGCTGGTGATGAGCCGGGCCGAGGTGCTGCGGGCGACGGGGCCGACGGCCTCGGCCTCGATGGACGTCAAGATCGGCATGAAGAAGGACGGCACCATGACCGCCGCCTCGGCGGTGTTCCGGATGCAGGGCGGCGCCTTTGTCGGCATGTCGCCGGTGGGCGAGGCGCTGAGCTGTGCCTTTGCCTGCTACAACATCCCGGCGATCCATCACGAGGGCTACGAGGTGCTGGCAAACCGGCCCAAGGCCGCCGCCTACCGCGCGCCCGGCTCGCCCATGGCGGCCTTCGCGGTCGAGAGCCTGGTTGACGAGATGTGCCGCGCGCTGGGCCTCGACCCGATCGAGGTGCGCCTGAAGAACGGCGCCCGCGAGGGGACCAAGGCGAGCTATGGCCCGAAATACAAGCAGATCGGCCTGGTCGAGACGCTAGAGGCGGCCAGGGCGCATCCGAACTACCAGGTGAAGCTTGGCCCCAACCAGGGCCGCGGCGTCGCCTCGGGCTTCTGGTTCAATCATGGCGGCGAGACCTCGGTTTCGGTCGCGCTGGGCGAGGACGGGACCGTGACGGTCTCGATCGGCACGCCGGACATCGGCGGGCTGCGCGCCTCGGTCGGGCTGATGACGGCCGAGACCTATGGCATCCCCTACGAGGACGTGCGGGTGAACGTGGTCGAGACCGGCGCGCTGGGCGTCAACGAACCGACCCACGGCAGCCGGGCGACCTTTGCCAACGGCAAGGCGCTGGTCGAGGCGGCGAACCAGACCATCAAGGAAATGTGCAAGCGCGCGGCGAAGAAGTGGGGCATCGAGCCCGAGGCGGTCGAATGGGCCGACGGCGCGGCGCGCCCGGCCGGTGACAACGCCGGGAAGTTCCCGCCGATGACCATCGGCGAGATCGCCGCCGGCATGGGCGCGAGCGGCGGGCCCATCGCCGGGCACCACGAGGTGACCATGGGCGGCGCGGGCGCGAGCTTTGGCACCCATGTCGTCGATGTCGAGGTCGACCCCGAGACCGGGCGCACCACCATCCTGCGCTACCTGGTGGTGCAGGACGCCGGCCGCGCGATCCACCCGGCCTATGTCGAGGGCCAGTACCAGGGCGGCGCGGCGCAGGGCATCGGCTGGGCGCTTAACGAGGAGTATGTCTATGGCAAGGACGGCCGTCTGCAGAACCCGGTCTTCCTCGACTACCGCGTGCCGGTCGCCTCGGACCTGCCGATGATCGACACGGTCATCGTCGAGGTGCCGAACCCCGGCCACCCATATGGCGTGCGCGGCGTCGGCGAGACCGGGATCACCCCGCCGCTGCCGGCCGTCGCCAACGCGGTGGCCGCCGCCACCGGCGCGCGCATCCGCCACCTGCCGCTGAGCCCGCCCAAGGTGCTGGCGGCGATGAAGGCGTCGCGGGATGGTTGAGGTCAACCTCTGGTCGGGGCTGCGCCGCTTCACCGATGGCGCGCAGGTGGTGACGGTGGAGGCCTCGACCGTGGGCGAGATGCTGGATGCGCTTGTGAAGGCGCATCCGGGCCTCGAGCCCTTCTTCGCCGATGGCGTCACCGTGGCGATCGATGGCGAGGTGGTGACAGCGCAGAACGATGCGCCGGTCACAGCCGAGAGCGAGGTCTTCCTGATGCAGCGGTTGAAGGGCGGCTGAGGGGGCGGCGGGGTGAACCCCGCCCTACGCCTTGCACGGGGGGCCGCGCTCGTGGCCACCGTTGAAGGGGGGCTTTGCCCCCCGCCGCCCGTTCCGGGCGACTCCCCCCGAGTATTTTGGAAGAAGAGAAATCAGGGGGCGGCGGCCATCACCTCGACCTCGACGCGGAACTCGGGGCGGGTGAAGCCCGAGACGATCAGCAGGGTCGAGGCGGGCAGGCGTGCGGTATGTCCGACAAAGGCGTCTCGGGCACGCATGTAGTCCGGGAAATCCTCGCGCGCGGTGACGAAGCCCGAGATATGGGCGACATCCGCCGGCCCCATGCCGGCCTCGGCCAGGATCGCGCGGATCGCCTCGAAGCAGAGCATGGCCTGGTCATATGCGCCTGCGGGGATGGTCTCGTCCGGGCCGATGCCGAGTTGCCCCGAGGTGCGCACAATGCGCCAGCCGGGCGGGATCTCGGTTCCGTGGGCATAGGCGCCGAAGGGCGGGCGCAGGGTCGGGGGCATCAGGGCTTTCATCTCTCTCTCCGGTCCGGGCGGCAGATTAAGGCTTGCCTGAGCGGGCGGCTTCTGAAAACCTCTGCCTCACATCTCTGGCACAGATTCATCTCAGGGCCGCGTGACAACCACCTTCCGGGAGGGAGAAATGGACATGCGTGTGCCTGGCTGTGCGGGGTGTTGGCCATGAGCCTGCAGGGCCATTGGGCCGACCTGCCGTCCTCGGCCTTTCGCGAGCTGCCCGGCGATCTGGTCGCCGTGCTGCCGCTCGGCGCCATCGAGCAGCATGGGCCGCATCTGCCGGTTTCGGTCGACCGCGACCTGATCGAGGCGGCGGTGGCGGCCATGCTGGGGGAGCTGGGGCCCGAGCAATCGGTGCTGGCGTTGCCGGTGCTGTCGGTCACCAAGAGCAACGAGCATCTGAGCTTTCCCGGCACGCTGACGCTGGGCCCCGAGACGCTGCTGGCGGTGCTGCGCGATATCGGCGCCTCGCTGGCGCGCACGGGCGTGCGGCGGCTGGTGCTGTTCAACGGGCATGGCGGGAACACCGCGCTGTTGCAGGTGGCGGCACGCGAGTTGCGGGTGGCGAACAGGATGATCGTCGCGGTCTGCGGCTGGTTCGGGTTTGCCGAGACGGAGGGGCTGATCTCGGCCGAAGCCTATGCGCGGGACATCCATGCCGGGGACCTGGAGACCTCGGCGATGCTGGCGGTGAAGCCTGCGTTGGTGAACATGGCAGAGGCGCGGGATTTCGTCACGTCGCTGGATCGCTGGGAAGCGGAATTCGACTGGATCGGGCTGAGCGGGCAAGCGGCATCGCCGGCCTGGGTGATCGAGGACCTGAACCCGGAAGGGGCCTGCGGCAATGCCGCGCTGGCCACGGCCGAAAAGGGCCGCGCGCTGATCGAGAGCGCGGGGCGCAACTTCGCCACCTTCCTGCGGGAGTTCGCGCAGTTCGATCTAGGGGGCGGGGCATGAGCGAGACCCGTCTGCCGGGGGTGCTGGTGCCGGCGGCGCTGGCGGGGTTCGCTGCCTCCGGCGGCGACCTGCTGGCAGGTGACCTCGTGATGCGACAGGGGCAGGTGGTCGGGCTGGCTCCGGCCACGGCGGAGCCGTCGCGCATCGTCATGCCGCGGCTTGCGGATCCGCATGTGCATCTCGACAAGTGCCACACGGTGGGGCGCATCCCCCACGTGGGCGGCGATCTGATGGCGGCGATTGCAGCGCAGCGGCAGGACCGGGCGGGCTGGACGGCTCAGGATATCCGGGCGCGGGCGACGCGGGGCCTGGACGAACTGGCCACGGCGGGCTGCGGGGCGGTGCGCAGTCACGTCGACTGGGGAACGGTCGACGACCCCGCCGCCGTGCCGCTGGCCTGGGAGGTGCTGGGCGAGGTGGCCGAGGCTTATCCTCTGGTGCTGCAGCGGGCGGCGCTGGTGAGTATGCCGGTGATGGCCGATGCGGGGCACGCCCGTCGCATCGCGGCCCGCGTGGCGCGCGACTGCGGGGTGCTGGGCTGTTTCGTCTATGATCAGCCCGAGCGCGCGGCGGGGATCGCCAACCTGTTCCGGTTGGCGCAGGACTTCGGGCTGGCGGTGGACGTCCATGTCGACGAGGGGCTGGCGCCGGGGCTCGACGGGGTTGAGCGGGTTGCCGATGCGGCGCTGGCCTGTGGTTTCAATGGGCCGGTGCTGCTGGGCCATGCCTGCGCGTTGATGAACCGGACAGGGGGCGACCTCGCGCGCGTCATCGACAAGCTGGCGCGGGCCGGGATCGCGGTGGCGGCGCTGCCCTATACCAACCTCTACCTGCAGGGGCGCGCGGATGGCACGCCCGACCGGCGCGGGCTGACCCGGATCCACGAGCTGCGCGCGGGTGGCGTGCGGGTGGTGCTGGGCGCCGACAACGTGCGCGATGCCTTCTGCCCGGTGGGCAATCACAACCCGCTGGCGACGCTGGCGCTGGCGGCGGTGGCCGGGCATCTCGACCCGCCCTTCGGGAGGTGGCTGGGCATGATCTCGACCGAGGCGCGGCTGGCCATGGGCCTTGAGGCGGTGACGCTCGCGGGCGCGGCGGTGCAGGGCCTGATCTGCTTCGAGGCCACCACGCTGGCCGACCTGCTGAGCGCGCCGCCGCGCGCGGTTCCCCTGGGTGACTTGTTGGAGAGGCTGGCAGCATGACCGACGCAACCGATTGGGGCGCCATCGCGCGGCAGCTTGCGCCGGTCGAGGTGATCGACGAGGCGGTGCTGGTGAAGAAACGCTCGCGCGATTTCTTCTGGTATTCGCCGATCCTGAACGCGCAGCTCAAGAGGAGCTTTGGCGATCTCGTGGCGGTGCCGAAGACGCGCGAGGAGTTGGCGCATTGCCTCGCCGTCGCCCATGCGGCCGATATCCCGGTCGTGCTGCGCGGTGGCGGCACCGGAAACTACGGGCAGGCGGTGCCGCTGCGGGGAGGGTTGATCGTCGAGACCACGGGCATGAACCGCATCCTCGAGATCGGCGAGGGCTTCGTGCGGGTCGAGGCCGGGGCCTTGATGGCCGATATCAACCGGGCGCTGATCGCGGAAGGCTGGGAGATGGCGATGTTCCCCTCGACGCAGGATATCGCCACAATCGGCGGCTTCGTCGCCGGTGGCTCGGCGGGGATCGGGTCGCTCTCGAACGGGGCGCTGCGCGAGCCGGGCAACCTGATCGCGCTGAAGGCGCTGTCGGTCGAGGCCGAGCCGAAGGAGCATCTCTTCGAGGGTGAGGAGGCCCTGCAGATCCACCACGCCTGGGGGCTGAACGGGGCGATCACCGAGGTCACGCTGAAGACCGTGCCGACGCGCGACTGGATCGGCTGCATGGCGACCTTCGACACCTACCGCGACTGTTATGCCGCCGGTTACGCGCTGGCGAGCCGGGCCGGTATCGGCTGCAAGCTGGTCTCGGCGGTCGAGGCGCGGATCGTGGGCTATTTCCCCCGGCTCAAGGACCATATCCGCGCCGACAGGCACCTGCTGGTGGCACTGGTTCCGGCCGAGGGGCTGGAGGCCTTCCGCGGTCTGATCGCGGCGCAGGGCGGCGAGATCGACCTCGCCATGACTGATCCGGAACGGGTTGCGGCCGGCCTGCCGCATGTCTTCGAATTCGCCTACAACCACACGACCCTGCAGGTGCTGAAGGCCGACCGTTCCGCGACCTACCAGCAGATCGGGGTGCCCGATGCCTCGGACGCCGAGGCCGTCGCCCGCGTCGAGGCGGCGCTGGGCGAGGATGTCTGGCAGCACCACGAATTCGCGCGGCTCGACGGCAAGGTGGTCGCCTTCAACCTGCCGATCATCTGGTTCTCGACCGAGGAACGGCTGCGCGAGATCGACGACATCTACCGCGCGCATGGCCATTCGGTCTGGGACGCGCACACGTTTCATGTCGAGGGCGGCGGGCTGAAGGGTAACTACCGCCACCTCGCCTGGAAGAAACGGATGGATCCGAAGGGGCTGCTCAATCCGGGCAAGTCGCGGGTCTGGGAGGATGTCCGCCACCTGGATGCGGACGAGATCGAAGCCTTGGACAGGGATTGAGAGCATGACCATCACGACCACCCCGCTGAACCCGCATTTCGGTGTCGCTGTCGAGGGCGTCGCCCTGTCGGATGTCAGCACGGGCGAAGGCTACCCGGAAATCCGGGCGCTCTTCGAGGAACACTCGGCACTGCTGTTCCGGCGGCAGGAGATCACCGACGCGCAGCACATGGCGCTGGCGACGCTTTTCGGCCCGATCGAGGACCGCAAGGCGGATGAGCGGAAACCGGGGCAGGCGTTCGAGATTCCGAAGGTCTCGAACGTGAAGGACGACGGCTCGACCACCGCCGAGATGGATCACCACACGCTGCACCTCAAGGCGAACTTCCTGTGGCATTGCGACAGCACCTTCATGCCGCAGCCGGCGCTGACCAACCTGCTGATCGCACGCGTGGTGACCGAGACCGGCGGCGCGACCGAACTTGCGAGCACCCGTGCCGGCTGGGCGGCGATGCCCGAGGCGCTGAAGAAACGGATCCGGGGCCGCGGCGTCTGGCACGCCTATCGCCACTCGCGCGCCAAGATCTCGCCCGAGCTGGCAGCGCAGGCAATGTTCAACAAGTGGCCCGACCAGCATTGGAACGCGATCTGGACCAACCCGGTGAATGGGCGCGAGGCGCTCTACCTCGCCAGCCATTCCTTCAAGGTCGACGGCTATGACGAGGCCGAGAGCCAGGCGCTGATCGACGAGATGATCGGCTTCTGCACTCGGCCGGAATACGTCTATTCGCACCAGTGGCAGGTCGGCGACGTGCTTATCTGGGACCAGCGCGCTGTGCTGCACCGGGGCACGCCCTGGCCCTATGACAAGCCGCGCACGCTTTCGAGCATCTGCGTCAGCGCGCGCCCCGTTGACGGCCTCGACGCGCTGGCCCGGATCGGCGAGACGGCATGACCTGGCCGCTGCTGCTGGACGCGGCGCTGGTCGGCAGCCTCGGCCTCTGGATGGCGGTGGCGGTGGCCGACAACTGGCGCATTCCGGCGCTGAACCGCCAGGTGCTGGCGCAGGTGCTGCGGCTGGAATTGATGGAGCGGGATTACCCCGAGGCCTTCGCGCTGGTGGCCGACCGCCGGGTGCGCAGCGAAAGGACGATCGACCTGCTGTTCGGCTTTGTGCGCTGGGCCGAGACGATTGCGGCGGTTCTGCTGCTCGGGGCCGCGCTGCTGCTGGCCGCGGCGGCGGCGGGCATGGCGGCGGCGGGCTTCGCCAGCGTCTGCGCCACCCTCGCCACCGCCTTCTTTGCCCTGGTCTGGGCCGGCTTCATCATCGGCGGCAACTACTATTGCTACTGGTATTGCCACCAGTCGGCCCAGGCCAACCACTTCATGCTGCTGTTCTGGGGCCTGGGCGTGCTGCTGGTGCTGATGCGCTAGGCTACTTCGGCCGGGTATTCTCCAGCTCGGGCGGGAAGGGGATGAACTCCTCGGTATCGCCCGGCGGCAGGTGGAAGGGCCCGCCGGTCCAGTCAGCGGCCTTCCAGGCCTCCTTCGCCGCCTCGATCTTTTCGCGCGAGGAGGAGACGAAGTTCCACCAGACATAGCGGCGTTCGTTCATCGTCGCGCCGCCAAGCGCCATCAGCCGCGCGCCCTGCGCGCCGGCGCGCACCGAGATGCGGTCGCCGGGGCGGAAGACCATCATGCGGCCCGCTTCGAAGGTCTGGCCGGCCACCTCCACCTCGCCCGTGGTGATGTAGAGGCCGCGGTCCTCGTGATCGTCCGGCAACGGGAAGGCGGCGCCCGGCGCCAGCACGACGTCGAGGTAGAAGGTCTCGGACTGCATCGTCACCGGGCTTTCCTTGCCATAGGCGGTGCCGAGGATCAGCCGGGCCTGGGCGCCCGCGTCCTCGATGAAGGGCAGCGCCGCTTCCTTGTGGTGCTCGAAATCGGGCGCCATGTCCTCGCGGTCCTCGGGCAGGGCGATCCAGGTCTGGATGCCGAAGAGCTTCTGGTGCGGCTTGGCGCGGGTTTCGGCGCTGGTGCGCTCGGAATGGGTGACGCCGCGCCCGGCGACCATCCAGTTCACCTCGCCGGGATGGATCATCTGATGCGTGCCGAGGCTGTCGCGGTGCTCGAACTCGCCCTGGTAGAGGTAGGTGACCGTGCCCAGCCCGATATGCGGATGCGGGCGCACGTCGATGCCGCCTTCGGTGATGAACTCGGCGGGGCCCATCTGGTCGAAGAAGATGAAGGGGCCAACCATCTGGCGCTGGCTGGAAGGCAGCGCGCGGCGCACCTCGAACCCGCCGAGATCGCGGGCGCGCGGGATGATCAGCGTCTCGATGGCGTCGCCGTCGATCTGCGGGCAATCGGGGGAATGGGTGGGGTTCCAGCTCATGGCAGGCTCCTTCGCTTGGATCGCTGCACCCAGCATGACGCATCCCGCCCGCGCTGTCGCGCCTTGCGAGTGCACGAAACTGTGCGCTGGCGCGCAGGGGGTGTCAGCCATGGCAAGAGGCTTGAGCGGTGGTACACTTCGGCTAGACTGGCCAGACAACAGGCCAGATAGGGGGCGGCGATGCTGACCTTGCAGGAGGCGAAGAACCGGTTCAGCGCGGTGGTCGAGGCGGCGCTTGCCGGCCGGCCGCAAGAGGTGACCCGGCGCGGCAAGCCGGCGGTGGTGGTGGTGGCGGCGCAGGAATACCACTGGCTGGTCGAGGCGGCGCAGGCCCAGCGCGAGGGCTTTGCCGATCACCTGCTTGCCTATCCGGGCGGTGAATCCCGCCACGACGCGGCGCGATGAAATACATCCTCGACACCGGGGTCATCGCCTCGTCGCGCCGGGCCGACCGGGCGCCCAGGCTGGCCGCCTGGCTGAAGGCACGGCACGAGGAGGAGCTGTTCCTCAGCGTGGTTTCCATCAGCGAGATCGCCCTCGGGATCCACCTGCAAGAGGCCAAGGACCCGGATGCCGCAGGCGACCTGCGCCGCTGGCTGGAACGGACGGTGACCGTCTTCGCCGACCGGGTGCTGGCCTTCTCGGCACAGGATGCGATGGTCTGGGGCGTGCTCTCGGCGCGGATCGGGCCGGGGCCGGCCGACCTGATGATCGCCGCCCAGGCGCTGACCCGCGACGCCGTGGTGGTCACGGCGAACGGCGCGGACTTTGCCCGCGCCGGGGTGCGGGTCTTCGACCCGTTCTAGGGGGATCAGGCCGCGCGGCCTTCGCCCATGTAGAGCTTCTGCATGTCGACAAATGGCCCGTTCACCAGCTGCGCCCGGATCGGCGCCCAGGCCTCGGGCGCCTCGGCGATGGCGTCGTAAAGGCCCCTCGGCACCAGCACTTCGCCCACCACCTCCTCCGAGGCGGTCTCGACCCAGACAAAGCTCAGCATCGTCTCGGTAGTGCCGATCAGCCGCAGCTCGGTTCCCGGCGCCAGCGGCGCCTCGGGCAGGCGGCGCAGCAGGTCGAGCTTGAGCATCTCGACGACGACGTCGTCGAGGTCCTCCTGCCGGATCAGCAGCTTTTCCCGGATCGCCGGCCAGCCGAAGGTCAGCCGGACCGCAAGCGCGGTGCCAACGGCCTGGGCGGCGGCTGGCGCCCGGCTGCCATAGCTGGTGGCGAAGAGGTCGCTCACCTCGTCCTCGATCTCGAGGTAGTCGGGCATCCGCGCCGAGGGCATCCCGGCGATCCACTGGCCGCGCCCGGCGTCGAGATAGTTGAAGTTGGGTTGCAGCCGGAAGGTAAAGCCGCAGGCGCCGCAGGAGGCGTCCTGGAAATGGTCGCTCATGATGTCATCGCGCAGGTCCGGGCGGCGGTCGGCATTGACCGAGCCGACCGCCTCCATGGTGATGAGCGCCTCGCACTTCGGGCAGATCAGGTTCAGGGGCTGGAACAGGGACATCGCTAACTCTCCTCAGCTCACGGTGCCGGCGCGGCGAGCGTCTGCAACCAGCCGGCGGCCGGGTGCTCGGGTTTCATCTTGCCGATGTGATAGGCGGCGTAGAGTTCCGAGAACCACTCGCCGGGGGCGCGGAACTGGTAGCCGGTCATCCCCTGACCGCGCGCGGCGAGCAGGTAGCTGGTCCAGCTGCCCGGATAGCTTTCCTGGTAGACCCGCCCGCCAATCGCGATGCGCTCGGCCTGCGAATTGGAGTTCCAGGGCTTGGTCGCCTCCAGCGCCAGCTGGATGTGGTTGAAGACCGCGATGCGCCGCTTTTCCCATTCCTCGGGCGTGACCGCGCCGCCGGAGGGCACCTCGGGCATGGCGATATTGGCGACCTTGAGCATCGCCTGTTCGACATAGGTCTGGTCGAACTTGTAGTGATCGGCGATGACCTTGGCGACGGGGCCATAGTCGCGCCCATGCACCTGCCAGCCGCCGTGGTTCGCCGAGGCTCCGTTCTTGTCCATGTAGCCGTGCTTGTCGTCCACCGCGTGGCCGACCTCGTGCAGGGTGTTCCAGCTGAAGCGGGTCACCGGCTCGTCGTCGACCGGCTTGCAGTTCTCGTCCTGCCCGCCGACCTCGAAGTCGCGGCCGAAACCGTAGTAGCCGCTCGATTCATCCTGGCCCTCGTCCATGATGACCTCTTTCCGGTCGCCGCTGTATTTCGACCCGCCGGCCTGCTTCTCGCTCCAGATCAGCAGGCTGTCGTTATCGGTGGTATCCGCCGGCGGCAGCGCCGACATCAGCTCGAAGAAGCGCTTGATGTTGGGACCGGTCTTCATCCCGTCGATGGCGTCGAGCGTATGGGTCTTGGTCGCGGCGTTATAGGTGTAGATCTCCAGCTTGCAGCCGAAACGCGCCTCGAAGGCCACGCGCAGGATCGCGCGCTGGGCGTCGGGTTCGAGCTGGCCGATCATCGCGTCGAGCTCGGCCTCGCCGCCGGGACGGGCGAGGATCTCCTTCACGTCCGCAGGCGTCGGCGGCACGTTGGCGCGCATGTCGGCAAGCATCTTGGCGCTCATCCCGATCTTGCGCACCTCTTCGAGCAGGGCCAGCGCATCGGCCGGCTTGTGGGCCTCGGCCTGCTTGGCGGCCTCGGCCAGCTTGGCGCGCATGGTGTCGATCGGGGCCTTGATCGCATAGCGGTGGTCGTGCTTCTCGAGCACCTCGACCTGCGGCTCGACCGTCGGTTCGGCGCGGGTGGTGAGGTATCTGGCATAGTCGTCGGCCATCTGGTCCAGGTCGACCAGCTGCACCACCAGCGCGTCGAGCGCGGTCTGCTGCGCCATGTGGTCGCCGCTCGCCTGCGCGTCGGGCAGCACCTTGTTCACGGCGGTCTCGACCGGGGTCAGCAGCGGGGCGACATAGGCGCCCTGGGCATGGCCCTTGATCGCGGCGACCTGGTCCTGCGCGCGTTTCACCGACTGTTCCAGCATCCGGTACTGGCTCATCTTCTCGTCGGCGGCGTTGCAGGCGGCGATGGCGGCCTTGAGCGCCGCCTTGGTCGCCCCGACACCGGCCTTGGCAACGGCCAGCTGCGCGGCGGCGGCGGCCAGTTCGGCATTGGCGCCGACGTGCTCGGGCTTGGATTTCAGGTGGTCGAGCAGTTCCTCGGTGGCAAGGATCACCGCTGGCGGCAGGATGCCGGTATCGGCGGCCGCGTCGAGCACATCGGTGGCCAGCTCGATTCTCGCGTGCTGGTCGGCGCTCTCGATTGCGGCCTCGGCGTCGGCCTTGATTTCCTCCATCAGCGTCCTGGCGCCGGTATAGTCGCCATCCGCCGCCGCCTTCTCGCCCTGCGCATACTTGGCGGTGATGCGCTGGATCATCGGCTGGATCGCCGCCGCCTGCTTGTGCGCCGCCGCCTCGTCCATCTTCTCCTTGGCCGGAACGCGGGCGTCCTCGTAGGGCTGGTAGCCGTTGGCCTTGGTCAGCAGATTGGGGCAGGCCGCCGCGATCTCGGTCATCTCGATCGTCGCGCGGTGGTAGTTGCCCGCCGCCGTCAGCGCCGGCGCCGCGTCATAGCGCGCCTCCAGCGCCTTGAGCTCGGTCTCGACCCCGGCATTGCGCACAGCGCGGACCGAGTTCAGCTGCGCCTCGGCGGCGATCCGCAGCGGCTCGTAGGCGACGGAAGCGTCGAGGAGCTTCTTCGCGGCCATCAGGTCCCAGTTCGGCGGGCGGATGCTCTCCACCGCGGCGGCGAAATTCGGCGTGCCCATGTCCTTGGTGTAGATCTTCAGCTTTTCCGCCGCCTGGTCGATCAGGTCCTGGCAGACCGCCTGGCCGGTCACCTTGCCGAGGCTCACGTCATACCAGGCCGTCTTGCGCCGGATCGCCTCGGCACCGGCGGCCAGTTCATCGGTTACCGGCTGTTGCAGCGCGGCCCCCTGCTTGGCCTCGGCCGCTGCCTCCTTCATCTTGCGGGCAGCGATGGCGGCGGGGATATCGGCGAGATACTTGTCGATGCGCGCCACGCGGGCCGGCATGAAGGCGACCACCGGCGCATTCGCGGCATTGCCCAACGTCGCCTTGATCGCGGTGATCGTCGCCACGTCGTTGCGCACGGCGGGATAGAGCGCGGCATCGGCCTTGGCCGCGTCGATCACCACCTTGCACTTGGTCAGCTGCGCCTCGGCCCCGGCGATATCCCAGGCAGGATCCGCCGCCAGCGCGTCGGCGGCGGCCAGCAGGGCCGTCGCCTCGTCGATATGCGGCTGGATGCAGTTGTCGCTGTTGAGCCCCGGCAGGTTCAGGTTGATGTCCATCTTGGCCGCCGAGTGGTGGTTCTTGTAGGGGCCCCAGGCCATGACCTTGGGCATGGTCTTCTCGAGATGCGCGATGGCGGCGTCGAGCTGTGTGCGCGCCTCGGCGAAATCCGGCGGGGCCTTGGCGGCGGCCGCAGCGGCTGCCCCTGCGGGGTTGTCGGCCTTGGCGATCTCGGCGCGGAAGGTGCCGGTGTTGTCGGCGCTGTCCACCGCGGCCTTCATGTCGGTATAGACCTTGTGCGCCTTGGCGTAATCGGTCGCCATGTCGTCGAGCGCGGCGGTGTCCTTGAGCTTGCCAAGCGCCTCGCAGGCATCAGCGGCGGTCTTGGCATCGCCGGCGCGCTTCTCGGCCTCGGTGAGGTTCGCGAGGCCGCCGGCATAGTCCCCGGCCAGGGCCTGCTTCGCGGCGGTTGAGATCAGCGTATCGGCCTGGCCGACACCGTTCTCGGCCCCGGCGCGGCCGCGCTCGGCATCGACCAGCGGGGTCAGCGCAGCCAGCTTGGCCTCGTAGGCGACACAGTCATCGGCACGCTGTTTCTCGGCTACCCATTGCGGCTGGCTTCGGGTGTAAAGCCCCGTCGCCGCCGGGAACCGCTTGGCGGCGGCCTCGGTCTCGGCCTGCGCCTTGTCGGCCTTCATCGCCTGCAGGAAGGCGTCGATCCCGGCCTTGCCGGCATGGCCGTCGAGTTCCGCCAGCTTGGCCTCGAAGGCGGTCTTGGCCGGCATGTAGGCGGCGACCGCGGCAGCGGCGGCGGCGTAGAAGGGACGCTCCTTCATGTTGATGAGCATCATCAGGTTGGCCGAGGCATTATAGTCGCCGGTCACCGCGACCTTGGCATCGGCATAGGCCTTGCGGAAGGCGGCAAGACCCGGTTCGAGCAGGGCCTTCTGATCGTTGGGCAGCGCGTTTATCGTGGTGAAGACCGGGTCGATCTGGGTCAGATACCAGTCGTAATCGGCCTTCTTCTGCTGCAGCACCAGCATCTCGGTATGCAGTGGCGGGATCTCGTCGAGCTTCTTGACCGCCTCCTTGAACTTGTCGGCGGCGGCATCGGTGGCGGCCTTGTTCAGCAGGTCCTGACACTTGGCCTGCATCCCGTCGATCTTGGCGACACCCGTCGCGGGGTTGCCCGCCGAACTGGCGACCAGGTTCTGGCGCGAGACCAGCACGGCCTTGTAATGGGCGCAGTCGTCGGCCAGCAGCTCGACCGTGTCGCAGGCGGCCAGCAGCGGTTCGGCATCCTTGATCGCGCCCTTGAAGTCCTGCGTATCGGCCTTGGCGGTGGCGGCGGCCAGCTTGGCCTTGATGTCGTCAATCTTGGGCTGGATCTCGGCCGAGGTGGCCTGGGCGTGATGGTCGAGCGTCAGGATGCGCGCATCGACGAGGTCGCGCGCCTTCTTCCAGTCCTTCTTCTCGACGGTCTTGGCATTGATCGTGTTGACCAGCGCGGTCAACTCCTTCAGCGCCTTGTCGAGCTTGGCGGTCTCGATCACGGCGCCGGCGGCCTGCATCTCGGCCAGGAAGGTGGTTTTCGCGGTGATTTCGGTGGTCCAGGCCACGGGCTTCGGCTCGGCCGAGCCGGGGATCACCGCCATATAGGCCGTGACCAGCTTGTCGATCGCTTTCAGGTCAGTGTCGATCCGCGCGATTTTGGCGGCGTCGTCGCCGCTCAGATCGGCGGTCTTGGCCGCCGGGGCGGGGGTGGTGGCAAAGCCTTCGCCTGCAGCAGCCGGCGGTGCATCGGCAGGGGCGGCGTCGCCGGCCCCTTCGGCCGGGGGCGGCGCGCCTGCGCCATCTCCCGGGCCACCCGCTACGGGCGGTGGGGGCAGGGTGTCGGTCTCGCCATCGGCCTGCGGCGCGGCGGCGGTCTCGCCCTGCGCCTCGGCCGGCGCGGCTGCGGTTCCGCCGCCAGCCGGGGCCTTGTTGCCTTCCTTCAGCAAGAGGATCAGCGCCGGCGCACCCTTGATCGCCCCGGCAAAGTCGCCCACGCCATCCGCCGTCTTCGCCAGCATCTCGGCCCAGGCCTGGCGGATCTTCTCGGCGGCGGGCCAGCCAGCCTCGATTGCCGCCTCGACATGGCCGCGCAGGCGGTCCTCGATCTCGACCCACTTCTTGCGCGCGGCTTCCGAGACTTCCGGCGACACCGCCGGAGCCGAGGCCGCCGCCGCAGCCTTGGCGAGGATGCCGCTCAGATGGCCGCCCAGCTTCTCGGCGGTCTTCAGCGCCAGGTCGAAATCGCCCTTGTCGGCCACACCCTTGATCTTGGCCCAGGCCTCGGCGACGCGGCCGTCGATCGAACGCGCCTGTTCGACCATCGACTCGATCGCCGCGTGCAGCTCGTTCCACTTCGCTTCCAGCGGGTTGGCCTCGGCCGGCTGCTCTTGCTCGGGGCTCGCGGCGGCGGGGACCTCCTCTGCGGACTGTTGCAGCGCCTCTTCGGGCTCCGGTTCCGGTTCCAGTTCCGGTTCGACAACCGTCTCGACCTCGGGCTCCGGCTCGGGTTCAGGCTCCGGCTCGGGTTCCAGCTCCGGCTCCTCCTCGACGCCAGTCTCCCGGCTTTCCAGCTCTTCCGGGCTCTCCTCGGTGGTATCCTCGTAGCCCGGCGCCTCGACCCCGTCCTCGGTCTCCTCCGGGTCGCCGTCGTCTTCCAGCAGGTTGCCGTCCAGGCTCAGGATTCGGACCTTCATGCTGGTCAGCCCGGCCGCCTTGATGAACCCCTTGAGGTTCTTGGCAAAGCCCGAGGGCGGATCCTCGCTGCAGGTGAAATTCAGCTTGCTGCCGTCGACCTCGAGCACGCCGCAGGCGGTCTTGACCGTCTCGCCGGCCTTCTTCGCCTCGCGCGCCAGGGTCTCGGCCGCTTTGCTCTTGTGGGTGACCAGCACCGTGGCGTCGGGCTTCTTGCCCAGGCAAAGGCCGAAGTTCACCGCGCGTTTGCGGGCCTCGGCGATATCTGCGCGCAGAGTCTTGATGGCTTCCTTCGACATGGCGGGCATTGGGGCACCCTCTCAAAATGAAAAATGGAACGGATTAAAATATCGATTGGTCCCAAGACTGTGCCACGCGACGCCGAGTCTCGCAACCGTGGCGCTCGGCTCGGCGGCTTTCCGGCGATAGCCCCAACGCGGCATTGACCGATGCGGGCCGCGGCGCGACACTGGCGCAGGAGACCCGCGAAAGGCTTGGAAATGGTCGGCGTCCTGACCTTCAGCATGATCGCCCTTGCCGGTGCGCTTTGGATTGGCGGAGGCCTGTCGCCCTCCGGTCCGGCCACGGATCTCCTGACCAGCGCAGAGGGGATCGTGGCGATGACCGAGCAAGAGACGACCACCAGCCTTGACGGCACCTGGTCCGTAACCTGGATCGCCGGGGCCGATCTGCCGGATGGGGCACAAGTGGTGATGCATTTCGCGGGCGGAATGCTGGCGGGCAGCGGTGGCTGCCGGGGCTACCAGGGCGAGGCAACGGTCGAGGGCGACAGGCTGAATCTTGGCGAGATGACCTTCGACAACGAGGAATGCGCGCCCGAGCTGATGCGGGCCGACACGGACTTCATGCGCGCGCTCGAAGTCTGCGACCGGTTCGTCATCGGCGCGGACGGCACGCTGACGCTCTATGCGCAGACCCTCGAACGGGTGAAGGCGCGCCGCGCCGACGCGGGCTAGGCGGGTTCAGCCGGCCTGCGGGTCGCGCGGCTTGCGCGGGGTGTCGTCGCGCATCGGCACGGTCTGGCGTTCGATCATCCGGTGCACCCGCACCGGCTCGGGGCCTTCGTGCAGCGCCGTCAGCGCATCGGTCACCTCGGCGTCGGCCTGGGTGCGGCGCTCGTTGTGGCGGATGTATTCCACCCATGTCGGCACGTGGTAGGTCTCGGTCCAGTTGTCCGGGTCCTCGAGATCGCGCAGCAGGGCCCATTGCTGCGCCCCGTCGCGGATGCGGATGCGCCGCCGCTTGCCCATCAGTTCGAGGAACCGCGGCACGTTCTGCTGCGAGATGCGATAGTCGACCAGCACCATGATCGGCCCGCTGCGCTGGGTGATGTCGAGCTGCAGCGGCGGCTCGCGGAAGCGGTTGAGCGGGGCGAGGTTCATCTCGCTGGAATCCGGCAGGGGGGCGAGGAAGCCGACGAACAGCCCGAAGACCAGCACGCCCGCCGCCGCAAGCAGCGCGATCGTCAGCCCGACATTGTCCGAGACGGCACCCCAGAGCCAGCTGCCGCCGGCCATCCCGGCAAAGACCGAGGTCTGGTAGAGCGCGATCACCCGCCCGACCACCCAGCGCGGGGTCGAAAGCTGCACCGTCACGTTGAAGAGCGACAGGCAGAGCACCCAGCAGAAGCCCGAGAGCAGCAGCGCCAGCGCACTCGGGATCGCATGCGGGCTGAGGGCTATGGTCGCCGTGCTGATGGCAAAACCGAGAAAACCGAAGCGGGTAATGACCTCGTTGTGAAATCGCTCGCGCAGCCGTGCATTGGCCAGCGCCGCCAGCACCGCGCCAAAGCCGAAGGCGCCAAGCAGGATGCCATAGACCAGTGCACCGCCTGCCAGCTGGTCGCGCACCACCAGCGGCAGCAGCGCCTGGCAGGCGATGGCCGAGAGGCCGAAGATGAAGCCGCGCGCGATCACCCGCAGCAGGTTCGGCGACATCGCCACATAGCGCAGCCCGGCGGCGAAGGCGCCCACGAACATCTCGCGCGGGAGCCGGCGCGGGGCCTGGTCGGGATGCCAGTGGAACAGCGCCGCGATGATCGCCACATAGCTCATCGCGTTCACCGCAAAAGCGGCCGCCGCGCCGGCAATGGCGACGATGGCGCCGCCCGCCGCCGGGCCGACGCTGCGCATGAGGTTGAAGCCCATGCTGTTGACCGAGACCGCCGCCGGCAACTCCTCGCGCGAGACGATGTCGCCGACCGAGGCCTGCCACGACGGGTTGTGCATCGCCGTGCCGCAGCCGATCAGGAAGGTGAAGGAAAGCAGGAGCCAGGGCGTCAGGAATCCCTCGTAGGCAAGGAAGGCCAGCACGATCGAGACCGCGCACATGAAGCACTGCGCCCAGAGCATGATCTTGCGGCGGTCGAAGTTGTCGGCAAACACCCCGGCGGTCAGCGAAAAGACCATGATCGGCAGCGTCACCGAGGTCTGCACCAGCGCCACCATGCTCTGCGAGTCGGTGAGGTTGGTCATCGTCCAGGCCGCGCCGACCGACTGCACCAGGCCGCCGAAGTTCGAGGCAAGCGTGGCGATCCACAGGCTGCGGAAGGTCCGGTTGCGGAAGACGGCGAGGGTTGGCGTGCTATTGGGCATCTGGCGGCGTGCTTTGGCGCTGCTTGAAATTCTATTGCCCCATACCGACCAGAAGCCGGGGGCAAGCGCAAGGACTTCGCGTCAACCCGCGCCTTGGCTCAGCCCGCCCGCGGGGCGTCGGACGCCAGCGCGCGCTCGAAAGCCGAGGACAGCGTGTCGCTGGCAAAGGGCTTCTGCACGATCACGCAGGGCGGGTAACTCTCGACCAGCGCGGCGGCCTCGCCATAGCCGGTGGCCAGCACGAAGGGCACGCCGATCTCCGCCAGCCGTTCCGCCACGGGCACCGACTGTTCCGAGCCGAGATTGACGTCGAGCAGGGCAAAGTCGAACCTGCGCTGCTCGATCATCTTGAGCGCCTCACCGACCGACGAGCTGATATGCACGTTCGAGGCCCCGAGTTCCTTCAGCGTATCCGCCGCGTCGAGCGCGATGATCAGCGAATCCTCCAGGACGAGGCCTTCGCCCGAAACGGCCGTGGTAGGCCGCGCCGCGTTTGCAGGCATATCCGAGGAGGGGGTGGCGGTGTTCATGTCTGTCTCCGGCTCTTCGTCGCGCGTCGCAAGTGGGGCCGGCACGACGAAGCGCGCTTCGACCCCGCT
Organism: Seohaeicola zhoushanensis; assembly: GCF_014656415.1. Lineage (GTDB taxonomy): Bacteria > Pseudomonadota > Alphaproteobacteria > Rhodobacterales > Rhodobacteraceae > Seohaeicola_A > Seohaeicola_A zhoushanensis. The sequence goes on from NZ_BNCJ01000004.1 coordinate 33,855, forward strand.
GACCTTGTAGTCGATCGATGCCGAGCCGCGAAGCTCGTGCGGGATCGACCGCTCGATGATGGTGGTGCCAAAGCCGCGCCGCTGCGGCGGGGCGACCGGCGGGCCGCCACGCTCCTTCCAGTCGATGGTCAGGGCACCCTGCGCGTCGAAGGACAGCTCGATATCGACCCGGCCCGCCTTGTCGCAAAGCGCGCCGTATTTGATCGAGTTCGTCGCCATCTCGTGCAGCACCAGCGCCAGCGCCGTGTAGGCAGTCGGCAGGATCCGGGCGTCCGGCCCCTTGATGGTGACGCGCTGCGCCTTGGCATCGGCGTAGGCCTCGAACTCCAGAAGGATCAGCTGGCGCAGCGAGGCCGGTTCCCAGCTGTCACGGGTCAGCTGGTCATGCGCCTGGGCCAGCGAATAGATGCGCCCGTCGAGGCTGTCGGTGAATTCGGCCAGCGAGGTGGCGCCGACCTTGGACTGGGCCACCAGCCCGCGCATCAGGTTCAGGATGTTGCGCACCCGGTGGTTCAGCTCGGATATCAGCAACTGCTGCTGTTCCGTGGCGCGCTTGCGTTCCAGCGTCTGTGCCTCGGCCACCTTCAGGACGACCTCGAGCAGCAGGGTGCGGAAGGTGCCGGCGGCATGCAGCGCGTAGTCCGACCAGGGCGCGCAGTGGCCGACAACCATCTCGCGCCAGACCTCGAAGCTTTGCCGCGGCGTGAGCCGGATGCCGTTCGGCCCGACCTTGACGGGTTTGCTCGGGTCGCCCGCCCAATCCATCACCGCCTCGATCTCGCGGCGGAAGAACATGACGAAATCGCTGCCACCACGTGAGACCGGCAGGATCAGCGCGCCCGCGCTGGTCTTGGCGTAGTCCGACGCGCCTTCCAGCCGGCTCGCCAGGCTCCCGATCGCGACCACGTCGCCGGTCTCGCCAACCGGCGCGGCCAGCGTATCGGCCAGCGCGCGGATAGCACCCTCGGGCGGGGTGTCGCCGCGCGTGGCGATCTTCCCAGCCCAGAGCAGCGCCATGCCGTCATGCGGGATCAGCCCCTGGATACCATCGGACATCGCCAGCAGCGGCCCGGACAGATCTTGCCCGTCGACGACCTGCGACATGAGGCGGTTCTGCAGGCGGCTGGTGTCCTCGCTCGCCTTGCGGCGCACCGATTCCTCGTAGCGACCCAACTCGTAGGAAAACAGGTGCCCGAACATCTCGACCGCGGTGCGGCGTTCGTAGTCGATGTAATGCGGCCCGTCGTGGTGGCAGGCGAAAAGCCCCCAAAGCTCGCCGTCCTTCATGATCGACACCGACATCGAGGCGCCGACACCCATGTTCGACAGGTATTCGAGATGAATGGGTGACACCGCGCGTGTGACCGCCATCGACAGGTCGAGCTCTTCCTCGCCCGGCCCCGGTTCCGGCAGGATGCGCGCCCCGGTATCCGAGACGTCGGCGATCAGCCGCAGCAGCGAGCGCTTGTAGAGCGCGCGCGCCTGCACCGGGATGTCACTCGCCGGGAAGTGCTGGCCGAGATAGCGGCGCTTGCCGTCGGCCCGGTCCTCGGCGATCACCTTGCCCGAGCCGTCGCGCTCGAAGCGGTAGACCATCACGCTGTCGAAATGCGACAGCGCCCGCAGGCTGCGGGCGGCGTCGGCCGCCAGCGACTCGAAACTGTCGCGGAAGCGGATGCGGCGGATCAGCGGGTGCACCTCGGCCATCACGTCGACCTCGACGGCGCGGCCCTTCGGTTCGAGTTCGACCAGCAGCCGGCGCCCCGACTGGTGGATCGACACGTCGAACGGCCCGAGCGCCTCGCGCACCTTCAGCCCGAATAGGCGCACGGCGTTGTCGCTGCTCTCGACCGCGCCCATGCTGCTGCGTATACGTTTCAGTGCTTCCGCGTCGATCAGCGTCGATACCGGCTGCCCGATGGCCGAGGCTGCATCCGAACCAAGGATGCTATCCAGATTGGCCGAGGCGTTCAGCACGGTCCAGTCCGGCCCGAGGGCCAGCAGTGCGCCATAGGATTGCACCCGGCCCAGCCGGTGGATCGGCTCGCGGTCGCAGTTGGTGAGGTCGACTTTCGGTTCAGCCATAAGCTCGTGTGCCTTCTTGCCGGGCGGTTGTGGCTGCATCTTCGAAACAGCGATAGGCGTGGCGGACATCCGCGACGAGTTGCTCTGCGCGCGGGCTCTCCTGCGGGATGGCGTCCAGCGCCGCGCAGATCTCGTGCCATCCGCTCTCGGCCTTGCCGGCGGCGAAGAAGGCGGGCATCGGATCGACCCCCGCCTCGGTCAGCCGCCGCCGCAGGACCGCCGCCCCAAGGCGCGAGCCGGCGGTGACATAGGCAACCGCCAGCGGGTCGAGCGGGCGGGCAGGGGGCAAGGCGCCACCCGCCGCGCCATCGGCGCTCAGGGCAGCGAGGACGTCCGACAGGAACGGCGAGGGATGTGCCGCGATGCTGCGTTCGAGGGCATCGAAGGCGAGCCATTGGGCGCGAAGGAACTGCGGCAGGTGGCGGTGCGGCGCATCCAGCAGGTCGCCGAAGGCCCGCTCGGTGGCCTCGTGGTCTTCCCGGGTGGCATCGCGCAGGGCAAGGCGAAAGCCCTTGGTGCCCTGGTGCTGGAGAGGGGAGTTGGGCGTCACGAAACCGTCCTAACGACCTGTCGGCCGGAACGCGGATCTGCCGTGATGGATGCGGTTTCGCCTGCCGGGGTGCGCCTGCTTCTGGCGTTCTTGCTGCCTGCGCCCGGATGGCGGCAGGGTCCTGTCGTCTCACTCATGTTCAAAATCCAAGGTTCGCTCAGGTCCAAACGCCGGCAGGTGCAAGCCGGTTCCCGGAAATTCTCGAAATATTCCATCGGCTGCGGCGACCCTGTCATGCGCTAACATCCGGATGGCACGGAGACGCACGGTTTTTCCGCTGGTCAAGGAATTTTCTTTGCAGGAATATTTCGGGGAGGTCGTTTCCGGCCCGGACGTGGCCGGTCGCGAGGGCACAATGCCACCGCTGCAGCGGAAACGAGAAGAAACAAGGACCGCCTGAAGCATGAAGACCGACTCGAAGCCCGCCGGCAAGGATGGCAAATCGCTGAACCAGAACCCCCACGCGGTGAAGGAGGTGCGCGAGAAGAACCTCGAAGTCGCCATTGGCCGGCAGGTCCGCGAGCTGCGCAAGCGGCAGCGGATGACCGGGGCCGACCTTGCCGCCCGTACCGGCCTGTCGGTGGGTATGCTCTCCAAGATCGAGAACGGCGTGATCTCGCCTTCGCTCAACACCATCTCGGCGCTGGCCGATGCGCTGCGGGTGCCGCTGGTACAGCTCTTCTCGGGCTATGACGAGGGCAAGGGCTGCATGCACGTCAAGGCCGGCGGCGGCGTCGAGATCGAGCGCGAAGGCACCCGCGCGGGGCACCAGTATCACCTGCTCGGCCATATCGGGGCCAACAACTCGGGCGTGGTGGTCGAACCCTACCTGATCGTGCTGAACAGCCAGAGCGACCGTTTCCCCACCTTCCAGCACGAGGGGATCGAGGTACTCTACATGCTCGACGGCGAGATGACCTACCGGCATGGCGACCAGCTATACCAGATGGAACCGGGCGACTCGCTGATCTTCGATTCCGACGCGCCGCACGGGCCAGAGGGGCTGACCACCCTGCCGATCCGCTTTCTTTCGATCATCACCTACCCCCAGCAGCGGTGATGTGCACAGTTTTTGAACAATGATCTTTCTCGACGGGAAAAAATATTGACCTTGAGTGCGTGACTTTCTTGTGGAGACAAAAATTTTCCTGCTAATCAGATTCGCAGCGGGCCGGACGTTGGCCCATGCGAAGCTGATGGAGGGAATTCATGTGCGGCATCGTTGGCCTTTTCCTGAAGAAGGAGGCCCTGCGCCCGAGACTGGGCGATATGCTGACCGACATGCTCATCACGATGACGGATCGCGGTCCGGACAGTGCGGGCATCGCGATCTACGGTGAGGAAAGCGGCAAGCTGAAGATCACCGTGCAGTCGGACACCCCGGCCGCCGATTTCGCCGGGCTCGACCTGGCGCTGGGCGAGGCGCTGGGCGCGCCGGTGGCGATGCGGGTGGTCGACACCCACGCGGTGCTGAACGTGCCGCTCGACGCCGAGGCCCCGGCGCTCGCCTTCCTCGACAAGCGCGGCGTCCGGGTGATGGGCGTCGGCGAAAGCATGGAGATCTTCAAGGAGGTCGGCCTGCCCAAGGACGTGGCCGCCCGCTTCGGCATCCGCGCGATGGGTGGCAGCCATGGGATCGGCCACACCCGCATGGCTACCGAAAGCGCGGTGACGACGCTGGGCGCGCACCCCTTCTCGACGGCGGGGGACCAGTGCCTGGTCCACAACGGCTCGCTCTCGAACCACAACGACATGCGCCGCCGGCTGGCCCGCAAGGGCATCTACACCAAGACCGAGAACGACACCGAGGTCGGCGCCGCCTATATCTCCAGCCGCATCGCCGAGGGCGCGACCCTGGGCGAGGCGCTGGAAGGCACGTTGAAGGATCTCGACGGGTTCTTCACCTTCGTCACCGGCACCAAGACCGGTTTCGGCGTGGTGCGCGACCCGGTCGCCTGCAAGCCCGCGGTGATGGCCGAGACCGACGACTATGTCGCCTTCGCCAGCGAATACCGTGCCTTCGCCGATCTTCCGGGCATCGAGACCGCCCGCGTCTGGGAACCCGAACCCGCCACCGTCTATTTCTGGGAACGCTGATCATGCAGGTGCTCGATCTGTCCAAAACCGACCTGCGCGAGGTCAACGCCACCCTTCAGGCGCAGCGCGCGGATACCAACCAGACCGAATGGGTCATCGAGAACCCGCGCGGCAGCCATGCCGTCGCCGTCGGCCTCGACGCGCCGATCTCGGTCACCGTCAAGGGCTCGACCGGCTATTACTGCGCCGGGATGAACAAGCTCGCCACCATCCATGTCGAGGGCTCGGCAGGGCCGGGCGTGGCCGAGAACATGATGTCGGGCACCGTCATCGTCGAAGGCGACGCCAGCCAGTATGCCGGCGCGACCGGCCGGGGCGGGCTGCTCAACATCAAGGGCAACGCCAGCTCGCGCTGCGGGATCTCGATGAAGGGCATCGACATCGTGGTGCATGGCAGCATCGGCCACATGTCGGCCTTCATGGCGCAGAAGGGCAACCTTGTCGTGCTGGGCGATGCCGGCGACGCGCTGGGCGACAGCCTCTACGAGGCGCGCCTCTTCGTGCGCGGGACGGTCAAGTCGCTGGGCGCGGACTGCATCGAGAAGGAGATGCGGCACGAGCACCTGGCGCTTTTGGCCGAGCTGCTGGAGCGCACCGGCGCCGACGCGAAACCCGAGGAGTTCCGCCGCTATGGCTCGGCGCGCAAGCTCTACAATTTCAACATCGACCACGCCGACGCGTATTGAGAGGCCGGACATGGATAAGACACCGCAGACACTCCCGCGCCAGTCCTGGACCTTCTCGAACGAGGTCAACTCCGAGATCCGCCGCGCCGCGGCGACCGGCATCTACGACATCCGCGGCGGCGGGGCCAAGCGGCGGGTGCCGCATTTCGACGACCTGCTCTTCCTCGGCGCCTCGATCAGCCGCTACCCGCTCGAAGGTTACCGCGAACGCTGCGACACCTCGGTGGTGCTGGGCACGCGCTTTGCCAAGAAGCCGATCGAGCTGAAGATCCCGGTGACCATCGCCGGCATGTCCTTCGGCGCGCTCTCGGCCCATGCCAAGGAGGCGCTGGGGCGCGGTGCGACGCTGGCGGGCACATCGACCACCACCGGCGACGGCGGCATGACCAACGAGGAGCGCGGCCATTCCGAAAAGCTGGTCTACCAGTATCTGCCCAGCCGCTACGGCATGAACCCCGACGACCTGCGCCGTGCCGACGCCATCGAGGTGGTGGTGGGGCAGGGCGCCAAGCCGGGCGGCGGCGGGATGCTGCTGGGCCAGAAGATCACCGAGCGCGTCGCCGGGATGCGCGACCTGCCCATCGGCATCGACCAGCGGTCGGCCTGCCGGCACCCCGACTGGACCGGGCCCGACGATCTGGAAATCAAGATCCTCGAACTGCGCGAGATCACCGGCTGGGAAAAGCCGATCTACGTCAAGATCGGCGGCGCGCGGCCCTATTACGACACCGCGCTGGCGGTGAAGGCCGGGGCCGACGTGGTGGTGCTCGACGGGATGCAGGGCGGCACCGCCGCCACGCAGGACGTCTTCATCGAGAACGTCGGCCAGCCGACGCTGGCCTGCATCCGCCCCGCCGTGCAGGCGTTGCATGATCTGGGCATGCACCGCGAGGTGCAGCTGGTCGTCTCGGGCGGGATCCGCTCGGGCGCGGACATGGCCAAGGCGCTGGCGCTGGGCGCCGACGCGGTCGCCATCGGCACCGCCGCGCTGGTCGCGCTGGGCGACAATGACCCGAAGTGGGAAGAGGAATACCGCAAGCTCGGCACCACGACCGGCGCCTATGACGACTGGCACGAGGGGCGCGACCCGGCGGGGATCACCACCCAGGACCCCGAGCTGATGAAGCGGCTCGACCCGGTCGCGGCGGGGCGGCGGCTGCGCAACTACCTCAACGTGATGACGCTGGAATGCCAGACCATCGCGCGGGCCTGCGGCAAGAGCCACGTCCACAACCTCGAACCCGAGGACCTCTGCGCGCTGACCATGGAGGCCGCAGCCATGGCGCGGGTGCCGCTGGCCGGCACCGACTGGTGGCCGGGCAAGCCGGGCTTTTGACGACCATTCAGGGCGCGGGTCCAACGAGGCCCGCGCCAACCGGAACAGGGAAAGGATTACCAAGATGACCGATCTGGCCGAGTTCGCGAAGACGAACGGCGTCAAGTATTTCATGATCTCCTACACCGACCTCTTCGGCGGGCAGCGGGCCAAGCTGGTGCCGGCCCAGGCGATCGCCGACATGCAGGCCGACGGCGCGGGCTTTGCCGGTTTCGCCACCTGGCTCGACCTGACGCCGGCGCACCCCGACATGCTGGCGGTGCCCGATCCCTCGGGCGTTATCCAGCTGCCCTGGAAGAAGGACGTGGCCTGGGTGCCGGGCATCTGCGTGATGGACGGCCAGCCGCTGGAACAGGCGCCGCGCAACGTGCTGGCAAGGCTGGTCAAGGAAGCCGACGCCGAAGGGCTGCGCGTCAAGACCGGGATCGAGGCCGAATTCTTCCTGCTCACCCCCGAGGGCGACCGGATCTCGGACCCCTACGACAGCGCCGAGAAGCCCTGCTATGACCAGCAGGCGGTGATGCGCCGCTATGACGTGATCGCCGAGATCTGCGACTACATGCTCGAACTCGGCTGGGGCCCCTACCAGAACGACCACGAGGACGCCAACGGCCAGTTCGAGATGAACTGGGGCTTTGACGACGCGATGGTGACCGCCGACCGCCATTCATTCTTCAAGTTCATGGTGAAATCGGTGGCCGAGAAGCACGGCCTGCGCGCCACCTTCATGCCCAAGCCGATCGAGGGCCTGACCGGCAACGGCTGCCACGCCCATATCTCGGTCTGGGACCGCGAGGGCAAGGTCAACGCCTTCGCCGACAAGACGAAGGAGCTGGGCCTTTCGGATCAGGGCCGCACCTTCCTCGGCGGCATCATGAAACACGCCGAGGCGCTGGCGGCGATCACCAACCCGACGGTGAACAGCTACAAGCGCATCAACGCCCCGCGCACCATCTCGGGCGCGACCTGGGCGCCGAACACCGTCACCTGGACCGGCAACAACCGCACCCACATGGTACGTGTCCCCGGCCCCGGGCGGTTCGAACTGCGCCTGCCGGACGGGGCGGCCAACCCCTACCTGCTTCAGGCCGTCATCATCGCAGCGGGCCTCTCGGGCGTGCGCTGCAAGGCCGATCCGGGCAAGCGGTACGACATCGACATGTATGCCGAGGGCCACCTGGTCAAGGACGCGCCCAAGCTGCCGCTGAACCTGCTCGACGCCATCCGCAACTTCGACGCCGACGCCGAGTTGAAGGCGATGATGGGCACCGGCTTTGCCGCGTCCTACATCAAGATGAAACGGCAGGAATGGATGAGCTATGTCTCGCACTTCTCGCAGTGGGAGAAGGACAACACGCTCGACATATGACCGATCCTGCTCCGGTCGGGTCTTGGGGGGCTTCGGCCCCCCGTTGCATGGGGCGGGTGGGGTGGGTGGCGCGAAGGTGCGGGGTGCGATGATCGCGGGAACCCAATACAGACGGTCGTTCAGACACTGACCCGCCCCCGGTCTGCCCTCGGCGTGGTGTCGAACCGGGCGCGGTAGGCGTCCGAGAAATGGGCCTGCGCGGCAAAGCCCGTCATCTGGGCGATCTCGCCCATCCGCAGGGTCGAGCGCCGCACCAGGTCGCGGGCCACGTCGAGGCGGAGGTTGCGATAGACCTCGGCCACCGGCGCGCCGAGGCTCTCGGCGAACAGGCGCTGCAGCTGCCGGGGCGAGATCGCCGCCAGCGCCGCCAGCTGGTCGACCGACAGCGGGTCGGCGACATGGGTTTCCATCAGCTCCAGCGCCGCGCCCACCGGCGCGGGCAGGGGGCCATAGCCGGCGGCCGCCCCGGCCTGCTGCGGCGCATCGGCCAGGCGCACCTCGGTCTGGATGAACCAGTCGGCGATCGAGCGGGCAAAGCGGCTGCCGTGGTCGCGCGCGATGATCGCGTGCATCATGTCCAGCGGCGCGGTGCCCCCGGCGCAGGTATAGCGGTCGCGGTCGATCACGAAGAGGCGGCGGTCCATCAGCGCCGCCGGGTCCTCGGCGCGCAGGTCGTCCATGTGGTGCCAGTGCAGGGTGAACCGCCGCCCTTCAAGCAGCCCGGCCCGCCACAGGATCGCCGCCCCGCCCGAGATCCCGCCAAGCGCCACGCCGGCCCGGTCCATCCGCCGCAGCCAGGCGAAGAGAGCGGCATCGCGCACCGCCATCGGATCGCCCCCCGCCACCACGAAGACCAGGTCCAGCTCCTCGGGCGCCTCGGCCAGCGGGCGGCTGTCGAACCAGCTGCCAAGCGAGGCGCGCACGCTTCCGCCGCCGGGGGTCAGGATATGGGTGGCGTAAAGCTCGGTCTCGGAAAACAGGTTGGCCGCGCGCAGCGGTTCCAGCGCGGCGGCGGTGGACATCAGGGCGAAGCCGTCCAGCAGGACGAAGGCGATGCTGCGGTGGGTCATGCGTGGCATGATTTCAGAAATCAATGTCAGTTTGAAGAAAGAATTGCCGCGACGCAGCCGCTAGGAAAGGGGGAGGACAAAGGAGTCGCAGGCAATGACATTCTCGGGGTTCCGGGTGATCAGAGAGGCCCTGACCGGGCACAAGGGATGGACGCCCCTGTGGCGCGACCCCGATCCGCAGCCATCCTATGACATCGTGATCGTCGGCGGCGGCGGGCACGGGTTGGCGACCGCCTATCACCTCGCCGCGGTCTTCGGTCAGGCGCGGGTCGCGGTGCTCGAAAAGGGCTATCTCGGCTCGGGCAACATCGGGCGCAACACGACGATCATCCGCTCGAACTACCTGCTGCCCGGCAACCAGCCGTTCTACGAGTTCTCCATGAAGCTCTGGGAGCGGATGGAGCAGGATCTGAACTTCAACGCGATGGTCAGCCAGCGCGGCATCCTGAACCTGCTGCACACCGACGCGCAGCGCGATGCCTACCGGCGGCGCGGCAATGCCATGCTGCTGTCGGGGGCGGATGCCGAGCTGCTCGACCAGGCCGGGGTGCGGCGGATGTATCCCTGGCTCAACTTCGACAACGCGCGCTTTCCGATCAAGGGCGGGCTGCTGCAACGCCGCGCCGGCACCGCGCGCCATGACGGCGTGGCCTGGGGCTATGCCCGCGCCGCCGACCAGCGCGGCGTCGACATCATCCAGAACTGCGAGGTCACCGGCTTCCGCATCGAGGGCGGCCGCGTGCTGGGCGTCGAGACCACGCGCGGCTATATCGGCGCGGGCAAGGTCGGCGTGGCGGCGGCGGGGTCGTCCAGCCGCGTGATGGCGCTGGCCGGGCTGCGCCTGCCGATCGAAAGCCACGTCCTCCAGGCGTTCGTCAGCGAGGGGCTCAAGCCGGTGATCGACGGCGTCATCACCTTCGGCGCCGGGCATTTCTATGTCAGCCAGTCCGACAAGGGCGGGCTGGTCTTCGGCGGCGATATCGACGGCTACAACTCCTATGCGCAGCGCGGCAACCTGCCGGTCTTCGAGGATGTGCTGGAAGGCGGCATGGCGCTGATGCCGCGCATCGGCCGCGCCCGGCTGCTGCGCGCCTGGGGCGGTGTCATGGACATGTCGATGGACGGCTCGCCGATCATCGACCGCACCCCGGTCGAAGGGCTCTACCTCAACGCCGGCTGGTGCTACGGCGGTTTCAAGGCAACGCCCGCCTCGGGCTATGCCTTCGCCCACCTGCTGGCCACCGACACCCCGCACGAGACCGCGACCGCCTATCGGCTCGACCGTTTCGCGCGCGGCCATGTCATCGACGAAAAGGGCGTGGGTGCCACGCCGAACCTGCACTGAGGCCGCCATGCTGATCCCGCATCCCCTTCTCGGCCTGCGCGACGCGCAGGAGTTCACCTATCTCGGCGATGCCGCCCTGATCGACCGTCCCGACCCGGCGGCGGGCGAGGACGCCTTCTGCGACTATGTCTTCCTGCGCGACAACCCCGCCGGGGTCCACCGCGAGCTGTGGTATCACGAACAGGGCGACCGTTCGTGGCTGGTGGTCACGCGCAACACGCTCACGCATGAGATCCTTGGCGCGGAGCTGGCCCGCGACGTGGCGCTGGCGCGGCGGGAGGGGCGGGCATGACGCGGCTTTCCGGCGGGCTGATCGACCGCGACCGCACCATCGCCTTCACCTTCGACGGGCGCGCCTATCGCGGCCACCCCGGCGACACGCTGGCCTCGGCGCTGCTGGCCAATGGCGTGCGGCTGGTCGGGCGGTCGTTCAAGTATCACCGCCCGCGCGGCATCTTCGCCGCCGGGTCGGAAGAACCCAACGCGCTGGTCGAACTGCGCGACGGGGCGCGGCGCGAACCCAACACCCGCGCCACCATGGCCGAGCTTTTCGACGGGCTGACCGCCACCTCGCAGAACCACGTCGGGCCGCTGAACTTCGACCTGCTGGCGGTGAACGACCTGCTGTCGCCCTTCTTCGCGGCGGGGTTCTATTACAAGACCTTCATGTGGCCGCGCGCCTTCTGGGAAAAGCTCTACGAACCGGCGATCCGCCGGGCGGCGGGGCTGGGGCGGCTGGCCGAGGCGGCGGACCCGGATGCCTATGACAAGGGCTTCCTGCATTGCGACCTGCTGGTGATCGGCGCCGGGGCGGCGGGCCTTGCCGCCGCGCTGACCGCCGGGCGCGCCGGCGCGCGGGTGGTGCTGGCCGACGAGGACTTTCGCCTTGGCGGGCGGCTGCTGGCCGAGAGCGACCTGCTCGACGACGCTCCGGCGGTCGACTGGGTCGCGGCGGCCGAGGCCGAGCTGCGCGCCATGCCCAACGTGCGGGTGCTGGCGCGCACCACCGTCTTCGGCGTCTTCGACCACGGCGTCTACGGCGCGGTCGAGCGGGTGGCCGACCACCTGCCCGATCCGGGGCAGGGCGTGCGACAGACGCTCTGGCGGATCACCGCGCGGCGGGCCGTGCTGGCCGCCGGCGCGACCGAGCGGCACATTCCCTTCGCCAACAACGACCGCCCCGGCGTGATGCTGGCGGGCGCGATGCGCGCCTATGCCAACCGCTGGGCGGCGGCGCCGGGCACCGGCGGGCCGGTGACGGTCTTCACCAATGGCGACGACGGCCACCGCACGGCGCTGGACCTCGCCGCGCGGGGCGTGCCGGTCGCCGCGGTGATCGACACCCGCGCCGATGCGGTGGCGCAGGGCGACTACCGGCTCATCGCGGGCGGCATGGTCAGCGACTCGAAGGGGCGGCTGGGCCTCACTTCGGTCGAGGTGACGGCCAACGGCCGGCGCGAGTGGATAAACTGCGCCGCGCTGGGCGTCTCGGGCGGCTGGAACCCCAACGTCCACCTCGCCTCGCACCATCGCGGCCGCCCGGTCTGGGACGCAGGCAGCAACGCCTTCCTGCCGGGCGCGGGCGGCCCCGTCGGGCTGGTCCCGGCAGGCGCCTGCGTTGGGCAGGGCAGCACGGCCCAGGCGCTGGCCGATGGCGCCCGCAAGGCCGCCGAGACGCTCGCCGACCTCGGCATCGCCGCGGGCCAGCCCGACCTGCCGAAGGCCGAGGACCGCAGCACCGCCGCGGCCGCCTTCTGGCATGTGCCGGGGCGCAAGCGCGCCTGGGTCGACCACCAGAACGACGTGACGGTCAAGGACATCGCGCTCTCGCACCAGGAGAACATGCGCTCGGTCGAGCACCTGAAACGCTGGACGACTCTGGGCATGGCAACCGACCAGGGCAAGACCTCGAACGTCACCGCGCTCGCGGTGATGGCTGAACTCACCGGCAAGGGCATCGCCGAGACCGGCACCACGATCTATCGCCCGCCCTATACCGGCGTGTCGCTGGGTGTGCTGGGCGGCGGCGACAGCGGGGCGCATTTCCGCCCGCGCCGGCTGACCCCGACCCACCACTGGGCAGCGGCGCAGAGCGCGGTCTTCGTCGAGGTGGGGCAATGGATGCGGGCGCAGTATTTCCCGCAACCCGGCGAGACGCACTGGCGCCAGTCGGTTGACCGCGAGGCGCTGGCGGTGCGCGCGGGCGTCGGCCTCTGCGACGTGACGACGCTTGGCAAGATCGACGTGCAGGGCGCCGATGCGGGCGAGTTCCTGAACCGCATCTACGCCAACATGATCGCCACGCTGAAGGTCGGGATGACCCGCTATGGCCTGATGCTGCGCGAGGATGGTACCGCCTATGACGACGGCACCTGCGCCCGGCTGGCCGAGGATCACTTCATCGTCACCACCACGACGGCGAACGCCGGCCCGGTCTTCCGCAACATGGAATTCGCGCGCCAGTGCCTCTGGCCCGAGCTTGACGTGCAGCTGATCTCGACCACCGACGCTTGGGCGCAGATCGCCGTGGCGGGGCCGAAATCGCGCGCGCTGCTGGACCGCATCGTCGACGGCTTCGACCTTTCGAATGCCGCCTTCCCCTTCATGGCCTGCGCCAGCCTGACCGTCTGCGGCGGCCTGCGCGCGCGGCTGTTCCGGATCTCCTTCTCGGGCGAACTCGCCTACGAGATCGCGGTGCCCGCGCGCTATGGCCACGCGCTGATGGCGCGGCTGATGGAGGCGGGGGCCGACCTTGGCGTGACGCCCTACGGGACCGAAACGCTCGCCGTGCTGCGGATCGAGAAGGGCCACGCCGCCGGGGCCGAGCTGAACGGCCAGACCACGGCGACGATGCTGGGGCTGGGGCGCATGGTCTCGGCCAGGAAGGACAGCATCGGCGCGGTGATGTCGCGGCGCGCGGGGCTGGCCGAAGACCGGCGGCGGCTGGTCGGGCTGGTGCCGGTCGATCCGGCGCAGAAGGTGGTGGCGGGCGCGCATCTCTTCACCGAGGGCGCGGCGCAGGACACCGCGAACGACCACGGCTGGGTCACCTCGGCCTGCTTCTCGCCGCACCTCGGCCATTCCATCGGGCTGGGCTTCCTGGAAGACGGCGACCAGCGCCTGGGCGAGGTGATCGTCGCCGCCAACCCGGTCGAGGGGCAGAGCGTCCGGCTCCGTGTCGCCTCGGCCCATTTCGTCGACCCCGAAGGAGGACGCCAGCGTGACTGACCTGACTGCGATCTGCGCCCTTGGCGCGACGGAACCGCGCCGTGAAACCTTCGGCGCGCTGACCCTTGCGGAACGGCCCGATACCGCGCTGCTGTCGGTCGCGCTGCGGCGGGGCGCGGCGCAGCCCGCGCCGCTGGGGCTGGCGCTGCCCGGCCCCGGCGCATGGGCGGTGGGCGAGGGGCTGGCCGCCTTCTGGACCGGCCCCGGCCAGTGGATGGTCGAGGTGCCGGGCAAGGCCGACACCGACGTGGTTGCAACTTTTTTGCCCAATCTTCCAGGATGTTCGCTGACCGAACAGACCGACGGCTGGACCTTGTTCGAGTTCTCGGCCAAGAGCGGCGCGACGGTCGGGCGGCTGCTCGAACGTCTGGTGAACTTGGACACGGCTTCGCTGGCCCCCGGCCGGGCGACGCGGACGGCGGTCGAGCACATGGGCGTGTTCGTCATCCGCCGGGCCGAGGCCGAACTGGCGGTCTGGGGGACGCGCTCGGCGGCGGAAAGCCTCTGGCACGCGCTCTCCACCACTGCCCGCAGAATGGAGACGAGCGGATGGGCGCAGCAGTAATCGACGGCAAGGCCTTCGCGGCCAAGGTCCGGGGCAGGGTGGCGGACCACGTCGCCCGGCTGAAGGCCGAAACGGGCATCACCCCCGGCCTGGCGGTGGTGCTGGTGGGCGAGGACCCGGCAAGCGAGGTCTATGTCCGCAACAAGGGCAAACAGACGCTCGAGGCGGGCATGGCGAGCTTCGAGCACAAGCTCGACGCGACCACCTCCGAGGCCGACCTTCTGGCACTGATCGCCCGGCTGAACGCCGACCCGGCGGTGCATGGGATCCTCGTGCAGCTACCGCTGCCCGGCCATCTCGACAGCGACCTGGTGATCAACGCCATCGATCCGGCCAAGGATGTCGACGGCTTCCACATCTCCAACGTCGGTCTGCTCGGCACCGGGCAAAAGGCGATGGTGCCCTGCACCCCGCTGGGCTGCCTTATGCTGCTGCGCGACCTGCATGGTTCGCTCTCGGGGATGGAGGCCGTGGTGATCGGGCGCAGCAACATCGTCGGCAAGCCGATGGCGCAGTTGCTGCTGGGTGACAGCTGCACCGTGACCATCGCCCATTCCCGCACGAGGGACTTGCCAGCGGTCGTGCGCCGCGCCGATATCGTGATCGCCGCCGTCGGCCGGCCCGAAATGGTCAAGGGCGACTGGCTGAAACCCGGCGCCACGGTGATCGATGTCGGTATCAATCGCACACGCGTCGAAAGCGGCAAGGACCGCCTCGTCGGCGATTGCGACTATGCGAGCTGTGCCGAAGTGGCGGGTGCCATCACCCCCGTGCCCGGCGGCGTTGGCCCGATGACCATCGCCTGCCTGCTCGCCAATACGCTCACCGCCTGCTGCCGCGCCAACGGGCAGCCCGAACCCGAGGGGCTGACCGTCTGACGGCGGCCCCTGCCTGAACCGAAGCCCCTGAAAGGGACCGTTATGAACAAATACTGCCTGACCGTGGCCTGCCCCACCAAGCGCGGCATCGTTGCCGCCATCGCCGGCTTTCTCGCGGACAAGGGCTGCAACATCGTCGACAGCTCGCAGTTCGACGATATCAACACCGGCCAGTTCTTCATGCGCATCAGCTTCCTGTCCGAACAGGGCGTCGCGCTGGACGTGCTGGAGAAGGGCTTCGCCGCCGTCGCCGAGCCCTTCGACATGACCTTCGGCTTCCACGACGAAGCCGCCAAGATGAAGGTCGTCGTCATGGTCAGCCGCTTCGGCCACTGCCTGAACGACCTGCTCTACCGCTGGCGCATCGGCGCGCTGCCGATCGAGATCGTGGCGGTGATCTCGAACCACATGGACTACCAGAAGGTGGTGGTGAACCACGACATCCCCTTCCACTGCATCAAGGTCACGAAGGCGAACAAGCCCGAGGCCGAGGCCGCCATCATGCGGGTGGTCGAAGAGGCCGGCGCCGAATTGGTGGTGCTGGCGCGCTACATGCAGATCCTCTCGGACGAGCTGTGCCAGAAGATGTCGGGGCGGATCATCAACATCCACCACTCCTTCCTGCCCTCGTTCAAGGGCGCGAACCCCTACAAGCAGGCCTTCGAACGCGGCGTGAAGCTGATCGGCGCGACCTCGCATTACGTCACCGCCGACCTCGACGAAGGCCCGATCATCGAGCAGGACACCGTGCGCATCACCCATGCGCAAAGCTCGGATGACTATGTCTCGCTGGGCCGCGACGTCGAGGCGCAGGTGCTGGCGCGGGCGATCCATGCCCATGCCCATCACCGGGTCTTCCTGAACGGCAACAAGACGGTGGTCTTCCCGGCCTCGCCCGGCGCCTACGCCTCGGAACGCATGGGCTGAGGCCAACGCGGGCTTGGCAGCGCGGGGCCGGCCCGGCTATCACGGCGTGACGACCATTCGGGAGAGCACGCCGTGATCCATGTCTTCGGCTCCATCAATGTCGATTTCGTCTTCCGGATGCGGCGGATGCCAGGGCCGGGCGAAACCGTGATGGCCGACGAGTCGCTGACCCTTCACGGCGGCAAGGGCGCGAACCAGGCGGTGGCCGCGGCGCGCGCGCTGGGCCGGCCGGGGGGCGTTGCGATGCACGGGGCGGTGGGCGACGATCCCTTCGGGCCGGTGATCCGCGCCGCGATGGAGGCCGAGGGCATTGACGTCTCCGGCATCCGCACGGTGGCCGATCCGACCGGCCGCGCGGTGATCCTGCTGGACGATACCGGCGAGAACAGCATCACCGTCGCGGCGGGGGCGAATGCGCGCCTGCAGGCGGATGCGCCGGCCTATGGCGGGCCCGGCGATCTCCTGGTGATGCAGATGGAGGTGCCCTTCGACGAGGTGGCCAAGGCGGCCACGATCGCAAGGGCCGCCGGCTGCACCGTCCTGCTCAACCTCGCCCCCGCGCCCGAGGGCGCATCGGCCGAGGCCATGGCCGACCTGCTCGGCCAGGTCGATATCCTGGTGGTGAACGAACACGAACTGGCGCTGGCCTGCACCGCGCTGGGCCTCACGGCGGGCGACAGCATCCCCGCCGCCGTCGCCGCGCTGGCGGCGCGCATCGGCTGCCGGATCATCGCCACGCTCGGGGCCGAGGGGGTCTGCCGTGGCCTGCCCGGCGGCGATGTCCTGACCCTGCCGGCGATCCCGGTCGACGTGGTCGACACCACCGGCGCGGGCGACACCTTTGTCGGTGCCTATGCGGCGGGACTGGCCGAGGGGCTGTCCGACGAGGCCGCGCTGCAGCGCGCGGTCGCCGCCGCCGCGCTGACCTGCCGCAAGGTCGGCGCGCAATCGGCCATGCCGCGCGCCGAGGAGATCGACGCGCTGCTTGCGGGCAGAAGCGCGACCGCCTGAGCGTATCGAAACGCGCAGGACCGCAACCCGCAGTAAGGCCCCGGCGCCACGCCCGAAACCCGCGCTCAGGCCGGGCGCGCCGCGCGCTTCCCGGCCAGGTAGGCCAGCCCCAGCGGCAGCGCCGCGAGCGCGAGGCCCAGCGCGGCGGTCTCCAGATAGCCCAGCCCGCCCAGCTTGTCGGAATGCGGCATCGCGAACATCAGCCCGCCGAAGAACAGCAGCACCCGCAGCCCGATCCCGGCAAGACCCGAGGGCAGGGGGCCGAGCAGGCTGACATAGCCCTGCAGCGCCATGCTGATCAGCGCGACCCCGGTCAGCGCCGAGACCAGCGCCACCACGACCTCCGCCGCCGGGGCCTGTCCGATCAGCGCCGGGTTCAGCACGAAGAAGAAGGGCGCGATATAGATGACGCCGCCCAGCCGCATCGCTTCGAGCCCCACCTTGATCGCATTCTCGCCGGCCATGGCGGCGGCGGCAAAGGCGCCCAGCGCCACGGGCGGGGTGATGAAGCTCACCATGCCCCAGTAGAGGATGAACAGGTGCACCGCGAGCTGGTTCAGCCCTCCCTGTTCCAGCGCCGGGGCCAGCACCACCGCCAGGAAGATGTAGCAGGCGGTGACCGTCATCCCCATGCCGAAGATGAAGGCCGTCAGCGCGCCCATCAGCAGCAGCACGAAGGTATTGTCGCCGGCAAGGAAGACCAGCTCGTTCACCAGCGTGCCCGCCAGCCCCGTGGCCGAGAACGACCCGACGATCAGCCCCACGCCCAGCAGGATCGCCACCAGCTCGGCCAGGCCCTGGCCGACTCCCACGATCATGTCGCCCAGCCGCGACAGCGTCAGCCGGTGCGCCGGCAGGATCTGGTTCACCACCAGCAGCAGGGCGGTGGCGACGAAGGGGGCCGAGGTCTCGCGGCGCAGCACCACCAGCATGAAGATCAGCACGGCAAAGACGCCGATATAGAGCCAGCCGTCGCGAAGGGTGCCGCGCAGGCTAGGCAGGTCGACACGGGCCAGCCCCTTGAGGCCGCGCCGCGCCGAATAGCTGTCGATCTGCGCGAAGAGCCCGAAGTAGAACAGCAGCGACGGAATGGCGGCAGCCAGTGCGATCTCGATATAGGGCCGCGACAGGAACGAGGCCATGACAAAGGCCGTGGCCCCCATGATCGGCGGCATCAGCACCCCGCCGGTCGAGGCGCAGGCCTCGGTCGCGGCGGCGGTGCGGGCCGAGAAGCCGGTGCGCTTCATCGCCGGGATCGAGACCGCGCCGGTGGTCAGCACGTTCGAGATCACCGATCCCGACATCGACCCCATGAAGCCCGAGGCGAAGATCGACACTTTGGCCGCCCCGCCGCGATAGCCGCCCACCATCGACAGCGCGAGATCGTTGAAGAACTGCCCGCCGCCGGTGCGTTGAAGTACCGCGCCGAACAGGATGAAGCCGATCACCACGCCGCCGAAGGCCTTCATCGGGATCCCGAACGAGGCTTCCGAGGAATAGACGTGATAGGCCAGCGCATCGCTCAGGCTGCTCTGGAAGCCCGAGAAGGGGTCGGGCACATGGCCCGCGAAGGTCGGGTAGAAGGCAAACAGCGTCACGATCAGGAACAGCACCAGCCCGCCGGCCCGGCGCGTCGCCTCCAGCACCAGCGCGAAGAAGACATAGGCGACATAGCGCGCGGTCTCCGGCGCGGCATATTCCCAGCCTTCCGACAGGTTCCGCTGCGCCGTCGCCACCAGGTAGCCGGTGGCGCAAAGCGCGATACCCGCCAGCACCCAGTCCAGCACCGAGGGCGCGCCCTCCTTCGATCCGTTGATCCGGAAGGTGAGGAAGGCCACCGCCATGAACAGCCCGCCCAAAAGGGCGAGATAGCGGCCCTCGATCAGCACTAGACCGCCGACGCGGAGATTGAACAATTGATGCACGACCAGCACGAGGCCGAAGACCGTTGCCGCGATTACCGCGACCCGTTGCATTCCGCCGATACGTTCACTGACCGACGACCCATCCACCGCTGCGGCTTCGAACTGCTGCTGGCTCATGGCATCACCTCCCTGTCGAGGATAGATTTTTATGATGTGATTGGTCCGGCGCAGGGCCGGACAGGGCCGCGCCCCGCGTGGTCACGGGGCGCGGCAAAGGTCGGGGTTCAGATCAGAAGACCACCTCGAACCCGCCCGCGGCCAGCGCGGCGCGGCGCTTCTCGGCCCAGGCCTCTTCCCAGTTCGCCGGCTTCTCGGCCTTCAGTTCATCCCAGGCGGCCTTCAGCGCGGCCTGCCGTGCGATCAGCCTGTCGTTATGGGCCTGCGCCTCGTCGTTCCAGATGCCGGCTTCCTTGAAGTAGCGGATCGCCCCATCGTGGTAGGGCACCACCCAGGTCATGTCCTGCTTGTCCAGCGCCCAGCCGCCGATGCCCGGCGCCTTGCCGTTGTAGGCGTCGAACAGTTCGACCATCGCCTTGGTCATGTTGTAGGTCAGGTCGGTATCGGTGGTGTCGGTCCCCACCAGCACCGGATAGGCATAGCCCGCACCCTGGTAGCCGTCGGTGCCGTCGATGGTGGCCCCGACCTTTGCCTTGTTCGGCACGAAGAAGGGCGCAATTGCCTGCATCCGCTTCAGCCCCTCGGCATTCTCCGGGTCGACCGGCGGCCAGAACAGCCCGCGCGGGCTCGATGCCGCCTCATAGGCCATGCCCGAGTTGGTCGAGGCAAAGACCGCGTCGACCTGGTTCTCGATCAGCCCCTTCCAGGACGCACCGAAGCCGCCGAACTCGACCCGCTCGACATCGTCCCAGGTCAGCCCGCCATAGGCGAGATAGGCGCCCGTGTTCACGTTCAGCGCCGGCGCGCCGACGATCCAGGCCACGCGCTTGCCCTTGAGATCGGCGTATTCCTTGATCCCGAGGTCCGCCGCGACGCCGACCGCCAGGTTGATCGCGCCACCGTTGTTGGCGAGCAGCACCCGAATCGGCTGAGGTCCCCAGTTCTCGGCGCCGAACTCGAAGGCGCCTTCCTGCGCCATGAAGCTGCCGCCGACGCCGGTGGCCGAGAAATCGACCTTGCCCTGGCGCAGCGGTTCGGTGCGCGAGACGTCGTTCTTGCCGGGCAGCACCCGCAGGTTCACGCCGACCGTATCCTGCAGCGCCGCGCCGATCGCCACGGCCTGATTGTAGCCCGCCGAGCCGGTGTCATAAGCGGTCCAGGACAGTTGCTTGGGCAGCTCTGCCGTCGTGCTCTGCGCCAGTGCCGGACCCGCGGTCATGACCGCCACGCTTGCCAGCAAGCACATGAATTTCTTGGGTTTCATCTGGTTTCCTCCCTTGTCGCGATACGGACCGGAGCTCCCCCTCCGGTGACGTTCTTCCTGTTTTTGCGGAAATTCATTTCGCACTGCGATCATCAGGCGTGCGAGGTCAATGTCAAGACGTAACCCGGCCGCGAAGCTAAAGCTTGCGTGTACGGGGACATTCCGACGCAGCGCCGCATCCCGCGCGGATCGGGTCCGGAGTGCCGTTATCTCAAGGAAGCAAGGGCGCGGCGCCCCGCAGGGCGCCCGTCAGCCAAAGCCGGCGGCGGTCATCCCGCCACCGGTCAATCTCATGACCCGTTCAGGCCGCGACCGCATCCGCGCCGCGCTTGCGCTGGCGCAGGAAGGTGAACATGCCGAAGGGGGGAATCGACTTCACCGCGGTGACCTCCAGCGAGCTGACCCCGGTCACCTTCTCCATCTCGAAGTCCGAGTGCCAGCCGATCACGTTCGCCAGCGGAGCGAACAGCCGCTCCAGCGCGGCCAGGAAGCCCTCGCTGCGGGCGAAATGGTTGACGATCAGGATCTCGCCGCCGGGCTTGCAGACCCGCGCCATCTCGGCCAGCACCTTCTCGGGCTCCGGCACCACCGAGACCAGGTGCATCGCCACCACGGTGTCGAAATGGTTGTCCGGAAACGCCAGGCTGCGCGCGTCCATCTCGCTGATCCGGGTGACATGGGTCAGCCCCTTCTCGGCCACCTTCTGGCGCGCCTTGTCGAGCATGTCCGACGAGACGTCGATCCCGGTGATGTCGAGATGGCTGCCATAGCGATGCAGCGACAGCCCGGTGCCGACACCGATCTCCAGCACCCGGCCCGACCGGCCGTTGATATAGTCCACCGCCCACCGGCGCCCCGCGCGGGTGATCGCCCCGAAGGTGTAATCGTAGACCGGGGCCCAGTACTTGTAGGAATTCTTGATTGCCGCGATTTCCAAGTGTCTGACTTTCCTCTTCGTGTCGGCGTCGGGCTGCCGATCCTTGGTTTGGTCTTGTCCTGCTTCAGAGACCTGAAGCCTGTTGTTCGATCTGCGGGAGAGGCGCGGATTGGCCGGACATGCTGCCGGAAAAGCCGCCGAACGCCCGATCGGGGCGCCTGAGGGTCGGGTGGCAAGGCGGGAAGAAAACCGCGCTTGGCAGGGTCAGGTCGGGCAAGAATAAGACCTTCCGTGACTGGGTCGTGTCGCGATTGATGGACAAAGCGTCGGAATCGCATTGCTGACGTAAGGGAGACTCGCGCGCACGTCAACGGCGCGGGCCATCTTCGCTCCCAAGTTGCACAGTTTACGTATCAGGATTGCAAACGAATGGGGCAGGGTGCGGCAACTTTTCGCCACTTCTGCCCGCGCCCGGCCTCAGTAGGTCAGCAGCAGCCGGTCGCGCACCTCTTCGGCCTCCAGCGTCTGGCCGCCCATCTGGAAC
This sequence comes from Seohaeicola zhoushanensis, assembly GCF_014656415.1. Classification (GTDB taxonomy): domain Bacteria; phylum Pseudomonadota; class Alphaproteobacteria; order Rhodobacterales; family Rhodobacteraceae; genus Seohaeicola_A; species Seohaeicola_A zhoushanensis. Next base: position 55,729 of record NZ_BNCJ01000004.1, read on the forward strand.
CGGCGCAGCATCGAGCGGCCGACATTCACCAGTAGCTCGCGCTCGAAAAGCCCCTCGGGCAGGGCGATGTCGCAATAGAGCTGCCCCGATTTCTTGGTGCCGTCGATGCTCAGCGCCACCGCCACGCCGCGCGCCTTGCAATCCGCGATGGCCTCGAAGAGCTCGGCCAGGCTGAAGCCCTGCGCGCCGTAGAGGATGGTCTGCGAGAAGGCATAGGGCGGGTCGCAATAGACCACGTCGCCGGGCCGCGCCCGCGCCATCGCCTCGCGATAGTCGAGCCGTTCGAACCGAGCGCCCTTCAGGCGCTGCGCCCATTGGTCGACCCGCCGGGCAAAGGCCTCGGGGCGGATCGGCGCATGGGGGCCGCAGGGGGTGGACATATGGCCATCGGACTTGCGGAAGCGCACCACGCCACCATAGCAGGCGCGACAAAGGAACAGCAGGTCGGCCCCGTTCGGCCCGGCGTTGTAGGCGGCCTTGATCTTCTCGTATTGCTCGACCCGGTCGCCGGCGTGGTAAAGCGCCCAGCGCTCGGCATACCAGCGCTTCAGCCGCTCGGGATCGGCCGAGAGGGTCTGCCAGATCTCGACCAGCGGCGCGAAGATGTCCGACCCCAGCGCCCTTTCGGGCGCCAGGGTGGCGATCACGCCGCCGGCGCCGATAAAGGGCTCGTGGTAGGTGCCGAAACGCGCCGGCAGATGCGCGATGATCTCATGCGCGAACTTCTGCTTCGTGCCCACCCATTTCAGCAGCTGCGTCTTGTAGGGCGCGACGGGGGCGCGCGCCGCAGCTTCGTCTTCCCTGGGCAAGGCATACTGCATCTGGGTATTTCGGCCTTCCTGCACGCTATGGGTGCCAGTCTTGCCAGCGCGGGGCTGCAAATCCAAGGCGTTTCTGGCCGGGCCCGCGGCGTTCAGGTCATTGTCAGCCGCCCGCCGCGCCCTTAGCCTGTCGGGGCCGGGCCAGCCCCGGCGCGGATACGGCATCGGGAAACGGCGGCGCTCATGGTCACTCTCTGCTCCCTTCCCCTGGCGGCGGCGCTGTTCTCGGCCTGCGCCGGGCCAGGCCCCTTCGCCACCGGCTATGTCGAGGGCGAGTTCACCCTGGTCGCCCCCGTCGCCGTGGCGCAGGTGCGCCAGGTGGCGGTGGCGCGCGGCGACCGGGTCGAGGCCGGCGGCCTGCTGGTCGAGATGGAGCGGCGCGACACCGGGATCGCCGTGGCCGAGGCCCGCGCCCATCTCGCCGAGGCACAGGCGCACCTGGCCGACCTGCGCGAGGGCAAGCGCCCCGAGGAGATCGCGGTGATCGAGGCCAACCTCAACTCGGCCCGCGCCGAACTGGCCGAGGCCAACCGCACCCGCGACCGCATCTCCAGCCTCGCCACCCGTGGCGCTGCCACCGAATCCCAGCGCGACGAGACGGTGACGGCGGCCCAGATCGCCGCCGCCCGCGTCGCCCAGACCGAGGCGGAGCTGGCGGTGGCGCGGCTGCCGGCCCGCCCGCAGGCCATCGCCCAGGCCGAGGCGCAGGTGACGGCGGCTGAGGCGGCGCTCTCGCGCGCGCTCTGGAACGACGAGCAGCGCACGCTGACGCTGGCGGCCCCGGTGACCGTCTTCGACGTGATCCGCAACGCGGGCGAGATCGCCGGGCCGACCGCGCCGGTGCTCTCGGTGCTGGAAGACGGCGCGGTCAAGCTGCGCCTCTACGTCCCCGAAACCGCCATCGCCCGCGTCGCCGTGGGGGACAGGCTGAACGTCGCCTGCGACGGCTGCCCGCCGGGGCTGGCGGCGCGCATCACCTATATCTCCGACGAACCCGAGTTCACCCCGCCGGTGATCTACTCGCTCGAGAACCGCCAGAAGCTGGTCTACCTTGTCGAGGCGCGGCCAGCCGGTGACACCCCGCTCAAGCCGGGCCAGATCGTCGATGTCGCCCTGCCGGACGGTGCGAAGTGACCGAGCCCGCCATCTCGGTGCACGACCTCACCAAGAGCTTCGGCGACAAGACCGTGGTGGACCACGTCAGCATGGACGTGGCCCGGGGCGAGATCATGGGCTTTCTCGGCCCCAACGGCTCGGGCAAGACCACGACGATCCGGCTGATGTGCGGCCTGCTCGAACCCGACAGCGGCGACGGGCGGGTGCTGGGCCTCGACATCCGCCGCGACCGCCGCGCGATCAAGCGCCGGGTCGGCTACATGACGCAGAAATTCTCCTTCTACGAGGACCTCTCGATCGAGGAGAACCTGCGTTTCGTCGCCGGCCTCTACGGCATGGCCGATGTGCGCCGCGTGGTCGCTGACACGCTGGAAGACCTCGGCCTCACCTCGCGCCGCAGACAGCTGGCCGGCTCGCTCTCGGGCGGCTGGAAGCAGCGCCTCGCGCTGGCGGCCTGCATCATGCACCACCCCGACCTGCTGATCCTCGACGAGCCGACAGCCGGGGTCGACCCCAAGGCGCGGCGCGAGTTCTGGGACGAGATCCACGCCCGCGCCACAGGCGGGCTGACGGTGCTGGTCTCGACCCATTACATGGACGAGGCCGAGCGTTGCCACCGCATCGGCTATATCTCCTACGGCCGGCTGGTGGCGACAGGCGCCGTGGCCGAGGTGGTGCGCGACGCCGGGCTGACCACGCTGATCATCACCGGCGCGGACACGGCCGAGGCCGCGCGGCAGCTGCGCGGCGCGCCCGGCGTCGACCAGGTCGCGCCCTTCGGCACCACGCTGCACGTGGTGGGCCGCGACGCCGAGGCGCTGCGCCGCACCGTCGACGAGGTCGCCCGCCGCACCGGCACCACCGCGGCCCCCGCCGAGACCAGCCTCGAGGATGTCTTCATCCAGCTGATGGCCGAGAGCCGGGACAACATGGCATGAACGGCATCTTCTCCTTCCGCCGCCTGCGCGCGCTGCTGGTCAAGGAATCGATCCAGATGCGCCGCGACCGGCTGACCTTCGGCATGATGATCGGCATCCCGCTCTTGCAGCTCATGCTGTTCGGTTTCGCCATCAACACCGACCCCAAGGCGCTGCCCGCCGCGCTGGTCGCGCCGACGCAGGACCGCTTCACCCGCGCCATGGTCACGGCGCTGGAGCTGACCGGCTACTACCGCTTCATCGCCCCCGACGCGACGGCGGCCGAGGCCGAGGCGATGATCGCCCGCGGCGACGTCGCCTTCGCGGTGACGGTGCCCTCGGACTTCGGCCGCCGGATCGAGCGCAACGACCACGCCACCCTGCTGATCGAGGCCGATGCCACCGATCCCTCGGTCGCCTCGGGCGCGATCTCGACGCTGAACACGGTGGCGGCGGCGGCGCTCAGCCGCGAGGCGGGGCTCGACCACCTGCAGGACGCGTCGACCGCGCCCTCGATCATCGTGCACCGCCGCTACAACCCCGAAGGCATCACGCAATACAACATCGTGCCGGGCCTGCTCGGGGTGATCCTGCAGCTGACCATGGTGATGATGACCGCCATGGCGCTGACCCGCGAGATCGAGCGCGGCACGATGGAGAATCTGCTCTCGATGCCGGCGACGCCGCTGGAGATCATGCTGGGCAAGGTGGTGCCCTACCTCGGCATCGGCGCCGTGCAGGTGGCGGTGGTGCTGGTGGCGGCCAAGGTGGTCTTCACCATCCCCTTCGTCGGCAGCCTGGGGCTGCTGCTCGCCGGGGTCTTCGTCTTCGTCTTCGCGCTGGTGATCCTGGGCTATCTCATCTCGACGGTGGCGCGCACCCAGATGCAGGCGATGCAGCTGACCTTCTTCTTCTTCCTGCCCTCGCTGCTGCTCTCGGGCTTCATGTTCCCATTCCGCGGCATGCCGCTCTGGGCGCAATACCTGGGCGAGGTGCTGCCGCTCACCCATTTCCTGCGGCTGATCCGCGCGATCATGCTGAAGGGCGCGGACTGGCCCACGGTCGCCGGTTCGTTCGTGGCGCTGGGCGTCTTCGTGGTGGTGCTGGCGCTGCTCTCGCTGCTGCGCTTCCGCCGCACGCTGGACTGAAGCGGTTTCGCCGCGCCTGCGCGCGGCGCCCGCCGGGGGGCGCTGCCCCCCGGACCCCCCTGAACGCGCCAGGCCCCGGAGCGGGCGCCAGGTGGTACTGTCGAAGGGGAGTATTTTTGAAGAGAAGAAGCCAGCAGGCGCGCGCCAGGCCCGGCGGTTCCTCAGCCCACCAGGCGGCCGTGCGACCAGACGTTGCGCACCATCGGCAGGTCGCCGCCAAGCCGGACCCGCACCAGGTCGGCGCGCAGCCCCGGCAGGATACGCCCGCGATCGCCCAGCCCGGTGGCATCGGCCGGGCTGGCGGTCACCGTGGCCACGGCACGGGGCAGGTCGCCCAGTACCTCGGCCAGGCGGAAGGCGGCGCGCAGCAGCGCGCCCGGAACGTAGTCGGAGGAGAGCAGGTCGAGCAGCCCGAGCCGCGCCAGGTCCTCGGCCGCGACATTGCCGGAATGCGAGCCGCCCCGGATCAGGTTCGGCGCGCCCATCATCACGGCGATCCCCGCGTCGTGGCAGGCGCGTGCCGCCTCGACGGTGGTCGGGAACTCGGCGAGGCGGATGCCGTATTCTGCGCTGGTTCGGACCTGCTCGGCGGTGGTGTCGTCATGGCTGGCCAGGACCGCGCCCAGGCGGATCGCATGGGCCACTGCGCCGGCCTCGTGCGGCAGGCGGACCCGCTCGCTCAGCGCCTGCTGGCTGGCGACATGTTCGAGGAAGCCCTCCTCCGAGACGCCATGCTTGCCGCAGACATACTGGCGCAGCTTGTCGAGGTCGCGGAACTGCCGCTGGCCCGGCGTGTGGTCCATGATCGAGACGATGCCGACGCGGTCGCTCTCGGTGAACTCGTCGAGTTCCTCGAGCAGCGTCTCCGAGCAGACCTCGGCCCGCAGGTGCAGGAAGTGGCTGATCCGCAGCGCGCCGCGCGCCCGCATGTCGAGGATCTCGGAGGCCAGCGGGCGGGCATATCTGCGGTAATCTGTGGCCTTCTTGCCCGAAAGCACCGAGCCGACCCGCAGCGCGTCGAAGACCGTGGTGATGCCGGTCGAGGCCAGTTCGCCGTCATGCGCCAGGATCGCCGCGTCATGCGGCCAGTCGACGCCGGGGCGCGGCTGGATGTGGCGTTCGAGGTTGTCGGTATGCAGCTCGATCAGGCCGGGGATCAGGAAATCGCCCTCGCAGTCGATGGCGCGGGGCAGGGCGGTGCTGCCGGCGTCGATGGCGCAGATACGCCCCTCGTCGAAGCAGAGCGAGCCGCGCACGACTTCGTCGCCGAGCACGATGTTGGCATTGGTCAGAACGGTTTCGGTCATGGATGTCCCCGGTTTCCGCTGCGGCACTGCCAGAGCGGTGTGACGGGGGTGTGACGGTTGGGCGAGCATGGTCATGACGCGGCGGCTCCTTCGGCGGCCAGGGCGGAGAGCGCGCGGTGCAGGGCATCGCCCAGCGCGCCGGAATTGTCGATCTCGGTGACGGGCACCCCCGGCGGCAGCGGCGCGGGCGCGCGCGCCAGGCGGCGGGCGATGTCCTCGGGGGTTTCCCGGCCGCGCGCGGCGAGCCGTGCGGCCAGCACCTCGGGGCGGGCGGTAACATGCAGGATATGCAGCGCGGGCACCTTCGCCGCCGCCTCGGCCAGCATCGCGCGCGAGCCGTTGAACAGCGCGTCGCGCCCGGTCGCCAGCACGCGGGCGAGGTCGGCGGGAATGCCGTAGCTGAGGCCATGGGCCTGCCAGTCGAACAGGAAGGCGCCCGCCGCACGGCGGCGCTCGAACTCGGCGGGGGTAACGCCCTCGAAGGGTTCGCCGCCCGCCGCGCTCGGCCGGGTGATGACCCGGCGCACGATGTGCAGGTCGGGCCGCGCCTGCGCGATGGCCGCGATCAGCGTGTCCTTGCCCGACCCCGAGGGCCCGACCACCGCAAACAGCCGTCCGCTCATGCCGCCCGCCTTGCGGCGAAGCCGGTGACGTCGATCTCGCGGTCGCAGACCGCCTCGCGCGCGGCCTCGTCGTGGAAGATCCCGACAATCGCCGCCCCGCGCGCCTTGGCCGCCCGGATCAGGTCGAGCACCACCGCGCGGTTGGTGGCATCCAGGCTCGCCGTCGGCTCGTCCAGCAGCAGCGCCGGATAGTCATGCACGAAGCCGCGCGCGATGTTCACGCGCTGCTGCTCGCCGCCCGAGAAGGTGGTGGGCGACAGCGCCCAGAGCGGCTCGGGGATATTGAGCCGGGCCAGCAGCGCCGCGGCGCGCGCCCGCGCCGCGTCGGGGTCGACGCCCAGCGTGGTCAGCGGTTCGGCCACCACGTCGATGGTCGGCACCCGCGGCACCACGCGCAGGAACTGGCTGACATAGCCCAGCACCTCGCGCCGCAGCTTCAGGATCTCGCGCGGTTCGGCGCGGGCCACGTCGGTCCCTCCGACGCGTATGCTGCCCGAGGCGGCCAGGTAGTTGCCGTGGATCATCCGCATCAGCGTCGACTTGCCGGCGCCGCTGCTGCCGACCAAGGCCACGCATTCGCCGGGGCGCACCGAAAAGCTTGCCCCCTCGATCACCGGGATTACCGCTCCGCCCTGGTTGTGCAGGACAAAACGCTTGGATACGTCCGAGACGTCGATCATCAGAGCCATCTCCGCCATTTGAAATAAAGCCAGCTCAGCACTGCCGAGAGCACCATGAGCCCGATCGCCATGGGATAGCCCCAGGGCCAGTCCAGTTCCGGCATCAGCCGGAAGTTCATGCCATAGGCCGAGGCGATCAGCGTCGGCGGCAGGAACAGGGCGGCGACCACTGACAGCGCCCGCACGGTGGCGTTCTGCTGCAGGTTGATCATGCCCAGCGTCGCATCGGTCGCCATGGCGATCCGCTGCGACAGGAAGTCGGCATGCACCCCCAGTGCCTGGATGTCGCGCATCTCGCCCTTCACCGCGGCCCTCAGCGCATGGGCGTCACCCCGGTCGTCGATGGTCTGGCCGAAATAGGACAGCATCCGCTCGATGGTCAGCAGCCCAAGGCGGATCCGCGACAGCAGTTCGCTCTCGCGTCCGACGCGATGCAGCGCGCCATGCAGCGCCTCGGCGGTGGCCGGGCCCTCGCTTGGGAAGACCGAGGCCGAGATCTGGTCGACGCTGCGGCCGATCCCCTCCATCAGGTCGGCGAGCCGCCCGACGATCTCCTCGACCAGGCCGAGGAAGACCCGCTCGGGCGAGGTGCAGCTCAGCGTCGCGCGGTTGGCGCGGTCGGGGAAGGTCTCGAAGGGGCGCGGCGCGTGGTGGCGCACCGTCACCAGCCGGGCGGGCGAGAGCATGAAGGTCACCGGCCCGGCCATCGCCTCCTTGTGTTCGGAAAGGCCCGGCAGCACCACGGTCATCACCTCGAGGTCGTCCTCGCGGTAGAGCCGGTTGGAAATCTCGATCTCTTCCATGTCGGCCAGCGTCGGCACGGCGACGCCAAGCGCCGCCATCGCCGCGACCTGTTCGGGCATCGGCCGGTAGAGATCGATCCAGAGCGCGCGCTCCAGCCCCTCCTCTGGGTCGAGGCGCAGCAGGTGGCCGTTCTGCGGGACATAGGCGTGGAGCATGTCAGACCTGCAGCACCGAGGAGACCAGCAGCTGGGTATAGCCGTGCTGCGGGTCGTCCAGCACCTGGTCGGTCAGGCCCTGTTCGACGACATGGCCGCTCTTCATCACCATCAGCCGGTCGGCCAGCAGGCGCACCACGGCAAGGTCGTGGGTCACGATCACCGCCGAGAGGCCCATGCGCCGCACCAAGGTGCGCAGCAGGTCGAGCAGGCGGGCCTGCACGCTGACGTCCAGCCCGCCGGTCGGCTCGTCCATGAAGACGAGGCGCGGCCCGGTGACCAGGTTGCGGGCGATCTGCAACCGCTGCTGCATGCCGCCCGAGAAGGCCCGCGGGCGGTCGTCGATCCGGTCGGCGGCGATCTCGACCCGGCCCAGCCAGTCGATCGCGCTTTCGCGGATCTGGCCGTAGTTGCGCGCGCCCACGGCCATCAGCCGCTCGCCCACGTTGCCGCCGGCGCTGACGCCCATGCGCAGCCCGTCGCGCGGGTTCTGGTGGACAAAGGCCCAGTCGGTGCGCGCCAGCATCCGCCGCTCGGGCTCGGACATGGTGGCGGTGTCGATCAGCCCGCGGTCGCGGGTGTCGAACAGCACCTGGCCCGCGTCGGGGTCAAGGTGGCCGGCCAGGCAGTTCAGCAGCGTCGACTTGCCCGAACCGGATTCACCCACGATCCCCATGATCTCGCCGGGGTAGAGGTCGAAGGACACATCCGCACAGCCGATCCGCGCGCCATAGCGCTTGGTCAGGTTGCGCACCGAGAAGAGGGGGGTCATGCCTGGGTCTCCGCATAGGGGGCGGCCATTGCGCCGGCGTGGCCGGCCGCGCGCCGGGCCTCGCAGTAATCGGTATCCGAACAGGCGAAGAGGCGCGACCCCCGGTCGTCGGTGATGACCTCGTCGAGGTAGGTGTCCCCGGCGCCGCACAATCCGCAGGCGTGGTCGGCCTTGCTCGCCTCGAAGGGATGGTCCTCGAAATCGAGGCTCACCACCCTGGTATGCGGTGGCAGGGCATAGATCCGCTGCTCGCGCCCGGCCCCGAACAGCTGGATCGCCGCGCTTTCCAGCCGCGGGTTGTCGAACTTCGGGATCGGCGAGGGATCCATCACATAGCGCCCCTGAACCAGCACCGGATAGGCATAGGCGGTGGCGATATGGCCGTGCCGCGCGATGTCCTCGTACAGCTTTACGTGCATCAGCCCGTATTCCTCCAGCGCGTGCATCTTCCGCGTCTCCGCCTCGCGCGGTTCGAGAAAGCGCAGCGGCTCGGGGATCGGCACCTGGTAGACCAGGATCTGCCCTTCGGTCAGCGCCGTCTCGGGGATGCGGTGGCGGGTCTGGATCACCGTCGCCTCGGTTGTGTGAGTGGTGGTGGCGACCCCGGCGGTGGCCTCGAAGAACTTGCGTATCGAGACCGCGTTGGTGGTGTCGTCCGAGCCCTGGTCGATCACCTTGAACCGGTCCTCGGGCACCAGGATCGCCGCCGAGACCTGCACCCCGCCGGTGCCCCAGCCATAGGGCATCGGCATCTCGCGGCTGGCGAAGGGCACCTGGTAGCCGGGCACCGCCAGCCCCTTGAGGATCGCCCGGCGGATCATCCGCTTGGTCTGTTCGTCGAGATAGGCGAAGTTGTAGTCAGTCATGCCGGCCTCCGGTCCGCGCTTCGGTCCGGGCGGCAGCGGTCAGGCGGCGCGTTCGGCGATCCGCGTCAGAACGCCCGGAAGGTTGTCGAGAATGTCGCTGTTCCAGAGGCGCAGCACGATAAAGCCATGCCGCGCGAGCCATACATCGCGCAGGGCATCCGTCGCGGAGTCGCCATGACCGCCGCCATCCGCCTCGACGATCAGCCGCCGCTCGGGGCAGAGGAAGTCCGCGATATAGGGGCCGACAGGCACCTGCCGGCGGAACTTGAGCCCGCAGAGCCGCCGGTCGCGCAGCTGGTACCAGAGGATGCGCTCGGCGGCGGTCATCTCCCGGCGCAACCGCCGGGCGCGAGAAGTCTGGAGTGCGGATTGGCGCATGGGGCGCAGTCTGCGTGCGCGATGGTGAAGAATGGGTTAAGGGGGGCGTGCCCCTCACCCTGACCCTCTCCCCCGAGGGGAGAGGGGACCTGTTGCGATTGTGGTGGGCGTTTCTCCGGCTCCCTGAGCGGGGCGGGGAAATGGTTTCAGCACCGCGCCCGACCAAGGCGCCATCCCCTCTCCCCTCTGGGGAGAGGGCCAGGGTGAGGGGGCCGACACACTGCCGAACCAAAGCGCCATTCCCTCTCCCCTCTGGGGAGAGGGGCAGGGTGAGGGGGCCGCCGCACCGCCCGACCAAAGCGCCATTCCCTCTCCCCTCGGAGGAGAGGGCCAGGGTGAGGGGGCCGCCGCACCGCCCGACCAAAGCGCCATCCCCTCTCCCCTCGGGGGAGAAGGCCAGGGTGAGGGGGCCAGCACACCGCCCGACCAAAGCGCCATCCCCTCTGCCCTCGGGGGAGAGGGGATGGGTGAGGGGACCAGCGCACCGCCCGACCAAAGCGCCGTCCCCTCTCCCCTCGGGGGAGAGGGTCAGGGTGAGGGGGCCGCCGCACCGCCCGACCAAAGCGCCGTCCCCTCTCCCCTCGGGGGAGAGGGTCAGGGTGAGGGGGCCGCCGCACCGCCCGACCAAAGCGCCATTCCCTCTCCCCTCGGGGGAGAGGGTCAGGGTGAGGGGACCAGCGCAACGCCCGACCGAAGCACCATCGGCGCCAAGGGGAACCGCACTCACTCCGCCGCCTCCCGCATCTGCTCCGCCCCCGCCTCGCGGCGCAGCTTGCGGACCAGCTCCAGCTCGGACTGGAAGTCGACGTAATGCGGCAGCTTGATGTGTTCGAGGAAGCCGGTCGCCTGGATGTTGTCCGAATGGCTCAACACGAATTCCTCGTCCTGCGCCGGTGCGCCGACATTGTCCTCGCCCAGTTCCTCCCAGCGCAGCGCCCGGTCGACCAGCGCCATCGAGATCGCCTTGCGCTCGGTCTGGCCGAAGACCAGCCCATAGCCGCGGGTGAACTGCGGCGGCTCGGTCTTGGACCCGGCGAACTGGTTCACCGTCTCGCATTCGGTCAGCACCACCTCGCCGATCTCGATGGCGAAGCCCAGCTCGGGGATCTCCATCTCGACCGGCACCGCGCCGATGCGCAGCTCGCCGACGAAGGGGTGATTGCGCCCGTAGCCGCGCTGGGTGGAATAGGCCATGCCCAGCACGAAGCCCTCGTCGCCCCGCGTCAGCGCCTGCAGCCGCAGGTCGCGGCCCGCCGGGTATTCCATCGGCGCACGGGTCATGTCGCGCGGCGCGGCGCCGTCGTCATGCTCCTCCTGGATCAGCCCGTCGCGCCCCAGCATCCCGGTCACCCGCGGCATCGGCGCCTCGGCCGCCGGGGCGCAAGGGGCCGCGCTGGCCAGCCCTTCGGCGGCCAGCCGGAAGTCGAGCAGGCGGTGGGTATAGTCGAAGGTCGGTCCCAGCACCTGCCCGCCGGGCAGGTCCTTGAAGGTGGCCGAGATGCGCCGGTCGCAGGCCATCGCCCCGGTGTCCACCGGAACCGAATGGCCGATGCGCGGCAGCGTGGTGCGATAGGCGCGGATCAGGAAGATCGCCTCGATCAGGTCGCCGCGCGCCTGCTTGATCGCCAGCGCCGCCAGGTCAGCGTCGTAGAGCGACCCCTCGGCCATCACCCGGTTCACCGCCAGGCTCAGCTGTTCGCGGATCTGCGCGACCGAGAGCTCGGCGATGCCGGTGTCGCCGCGCCGTTCCTCGGCCAGCCATTCATGGGCGTTCTCGATGGCGCGTTCGCCACCCTTGACCGCGACATACATCAGTCCGTCTCCACTCTGGTCGACCGGGGCAGGCCGGCGATCCGGCTGCCGCAGGTCAGGAAGCTGTCGAAGCCCAGCGGAAAGCGGGCATGGTTGGCGGCGAAGGCCGCGACCTCGGGCAGCGAAAGCCGCGCCTCGCCGGCGATCCCCGGCCCGGTCAGCCGCGCCCCCGCGCCTTCCAGTTCGTCGACCTCGACGATCAGCGTCGCCGCCCGGTCTGGGTATTCCGGCGCGCCGACCGAGAACTCTCCGATAGGCGCCAGCGCCTCCCAGCCCCCGAGGGCGAACATCGCCTCGGCGCGCCGCGTCACCACCGGGGTGCCGCAATGGAAGGCCAGCCAGTCCCGCACCGCCGCGCAATCATGCGCCCCGGCGAGGAAGATCGGCGTCTCGGCGTCGCAGAGCGTCAGCAGCAGCACCGCCGCCGCCGGCGAGACCGGGGCAGGGGCCGCGGCGCCCGCCACCGTTTCGATCCGGCCGGGCCGCGCCAGCGCGTTCATCACCGCCCGGAAGGCCAGCGCCGATTGTACCGGCGGGTTGTCGAAACCGCCTGTCAGATGCGTGCTCATGCGTCTTCTCCCCGCACCATCGTGAAGAACTCCACCTTGGTCGCCGCGGCCTTCTCGGCCCGCGCGCTGCGCCGTGCGGCGGCCTCGCGCGCCAGCGGTCCGATCACCGCACCCTGCACCTCGGCAGCCCGCCCGGTCTGCAACAGCGCGTCCGTCAGCGCCGCCCGCGTCGCATGGGCGGCATCGCGCCCCTGCACATAGGCATGGCCCACCGTGCCATCGGCGAGCTTCAGCGCGCAGCGCGTCACCGTCATCTCGCCCAGGTTGAACGCCCCGCCGGTGCCGCCCATCCGGCCGCGCACCATCACGCCGCCGGTCTCGGGGCGGCGCAGCCAGTCGTGTTCGGGCAGCGGCCCCAGCGTCTCGACCAGCGCTGCCAGCCGCGCCGCCGGGGCGCGGGCCAGCAGGCTCATCCAGCCTTCCCTCGTCGCGGGATCCTTCGTCATCTCGACACCTTCGCGGTTGGTATTACTATACAACTAGACAAATCATACCCGGACAAGCGAAGCCCCGCAACAACCGCTTCATGAAGTTTTCATGACGTTTGCGGGGCTCAGAGGCCCTCGTAGCGGTCGAGGAAGGCCTCGATCGGCAGCGCGCGGAAGTCCGCGAGCCGCGCGCGCAGGGTGGCATGGTCCCAGTCCCACCAGGCCAGCGCCATCAGGCGCTCGGCGATCTCGGGGGCAAAGCGGTCGCGGATCGGCCGGGCCGGAATGCCCGCGACGATCTGGTAGGGGGCCACATCCTTGGTCACCACCGCCGCCGAGGCGACAATGGCGCCATGGCCCACCGTGACCTCGGGGCGGATCACCGCCGCGTGGCCGATCCAGGTGTCATGGCCGATCCGCGCGATGCGCGAGCGGCGGTGCGCGAAGAAATCGGCATCGGGCTCGGTATCGTCCCAGTAATCCGCCGAACGGTAGAGGAAATGATGCAGCGACGCCTGCTGCATCGGGTGATCGGTCGGCCCGATCCGCACGAAGGCGGCGATATTGGCGAACTTGCCCACCTCGGCATTGGCGATGTCGGCATAGCGGTCGCAGTAGGAATAATCGCCAATCGTCGACCAGGCCACGCGCGACCCCCGGCCGATCTCGACATAGGCGCCGAACCGGCTCTCGGTGATTTCCGTGTCGGGATGCAGGAAGGGCGCATCCGCTTGCAGTCGTGCCATGGTCTACCCCCGGATCAGCCGGCGGCGCAGCCAGCCGGATACTGCGTCCATGATGAACACCATCAGGATGATGAGCACCACGTAATAGGTGACCTCCTCCCAATCCTTCTGGGTCTGGATCGCCTGGGTCAGCAGCAACCCGATGCCGCCCCCGGTAATCGCGCCGATGATGGTTGCGCTGCGGGTGTTGGATTCGAGGTAGTAGAAGACCTGGCTCAGCAGCACCGGCACGATCTGCGGCAGCACGCCGAAACGATAGCGTTGCACCGCGTTGGCGCCGGTCGACTGCACCCCCTCGATCTGGCGGTCGTCGACGTTCTCCAGCGCCTCAGAGAACAGCTTGCCGAAGCTGCCGGTATCGGTCAGCAGGATGGCGAGCGAGCCGGTCAGCGGGCCGGGGCCGAAGGCGCGCGACAAGAGGATGGTCCAGATCAGCCCATCGACCCCGCGCAGGAAGTCGAAGACGCGGCGCACCAGCACCCGCAGCGCCACCAGCGGCGCAAAGTTGCGGGCGGCGAGATAGGCCAGCGGCAGCGCCACCAGCGCCGCGCCGAAGGTGCCGAGGAAGGCCATCAGCACCGTCTCGCCCAGCGCCCAGAGCACCTCGGAATGCCGCCAGATCGGGTTGCCCCAGAAATCCTGCCACATGCCGGCGAGGTTCGAGCGCGCCGGGTCCAGCTGCGGCCCGGCCAGCAGGTCGATCAGCCCATGGCCGTAATAGGGGCTTTCCAGCGTGAAGAAGAACATCTCCCAGCCGGGGAAGTAGCGGAACACCTCGGTCTTCGCCCGGGTCAGCGAGACGCGGCCGTGCGGCGTCGTCACGTCGAGGCGGGTCGGCGAATAGCTGATCCAGTCGGGATACTCCTCTGCCGCGCGGTTGATGCGCACCTCGCCGCCCTCGCGCCAGGCTTCGAGCATCGGCTCGCCCGGACGTTCGACCAGCAGTCGCTCGCCGGCGAAGGTTGCGAAGATGCTGCCACCCAACGACACGCGGGTCTCGTCGCCGCTCTGCGTCACCCAGTCGGGCAACTGGCCCGCCGGGTAGGTGCCCTTGCGCTCGCCCTCGATGGCGACGACCACCTCGCCGCTGCGGTTGTTGCGCGTCACATGGGTCTTGTAGCTGTAGCTGTCCGACAGGAAGGTGGTCATGTTGTCCCAGCGCATCCGCTGCCACAGCCCGCCCATGTCGAAGGCAACGAAGACATAGGCGAAGTAGACCAGCAGCCCCAGCGGCACGGCGAAGGCGACAAGGCGGCGGCGCAGGAAGCGGTGATAGGTCGCCGCGCGGATGATGGAGAGATCGTCCGAGATCATGCCCGGCTCCTTTCGCGGATCAGCCGGTCGCGCCACTGCGACGACAACTGGTCAAACAGAACGATGGTGCCGAACAGCAGGATGAAGATCGCCGCGCTTTCGGCGAATTGCCCCATGCCCCAACTGATGGCGTTGCGCAGGTCATAGCCCAGCCCGCCCGCGCCGACGAACCCGAGGATCGCCGAGGCGCGGATGTTGATCTCGAAGCGCAGCAGCGCATAGCTGAGGTAGTTCGGCGCCACCTGCGGCACCACGCCGAGCCACATCTGCTGGCCCCAGACCGCCCCAGTGGAGGCAAGGCCCTCGACGGGCTTCAGGTCGGCGTTCTCGTTCACTTCCGAGAACTGCTTGCCCAGCGCACCGGCGGTGTGGATGGCGATGGCGATCATCGCCGGCACCGGCCCGCCGCCCATCAGGAAGATCAGCACCAGCGCGATGACGATGTCTGGAATGGCGCGCAGCACGTCCATCAGCCGGCGGAACAGCGGCACCAGCCGCGGCCAGCGGGCCAGGCCGCGCGTCGACAGCAGGGCCAGGAAGAAGGCGATGAAAGCGCCCGTCAGCGTCGAGACGGCGGCGATGTTCAGCGTCTCGATCAACGAGGGCAGGAAATGCCACAGCAGGCCGGGCAACTCGCCCGCGCGGCGCCAGGCTTCGGCGATCACATCGGCCGGAAAATCGAGGATCTGCGGCAGCCCCTCCCAGAACCCGCCGGCGTTGCGATCGTCGGCAACCCGGAAGCCGGCGACCAGCGCCACCACGAAAAGCACCGTCAGGACGCTGCCGTAAAGCCGCCGCTGGCGCACCAGGGCGAGATAGGCCTGCGAGCGGTCAAGGCCCGGGGCGGTCTGGTCTGTCATGGGATATTCCTTGCGCAAAAGGCCCCGCGCGATGCACGGGGCCCCTGGTATCGCTCACGCGGGCTCAGTTGGTCTTGGCCCGGCGCACTTCGATGATCGACAGGTAGGCGTCATGGGTGATCGGTGCGAAACCGGCGGTCTCGCCCGCGGCCACACCATAGGCGCAGTCCTTGTCGGTGGCATGCAGGTTGGCGACCAGGTCAACCATCTTCGCCTTCACCTCGGCGGGCAGGGCCTTCTTCAGCACCACCGGGCCTTCCGGGATCGGCTTCGATTTCCAGATCTCGACCATGTCGTTCATGTTGACGAGGCCGGCATCCACCGCCTTGCGCAGCGCGCCCGAGTTGTAGCCGTCTTCCCAGTTGCCCAGGCCGTCGGCCCAGGTCACGCCAGCGTCGATGTCGCCGTTGGCGACGGCGACGATGGTCTGCTCGTGGCCGCCGGTGAAGACGACGTCACCGAAATACTTGCCCGGCTCCATCGAGGCGCCGGTGGCTTGCGGGATCTCGATCGAGGGGATCAGGTAGCCCGAGGTCGAGTTCGGGTCGCCGAAGCCGAATTTCTTGCCCTTGACGTCGGCCAGGCTGGTGATGCCGCTATCCTTGCGGGCAAAACCGATCGAGTGATACGAGAACGAGCCGTCCAGGTTGGTCTTGACCAGCACCGGCTCGACCGCCTCGGGGTTCTGCAGGTAGGTCGCGGCATAGCCCGAGGCACCCAGCCAGGCCATGTCGAGCGAGCCGCCCAGCAGGCCCTGGATCACGCCGTTGTAGTCGGCGGGGGCGAACAGCTTGACCGGAACGCCCAGGGCCTCTTCGGCATAGGCGCGCAGGCACTCGTTGCTGTTCAGCCGGTCCTGGGCGTTTTCGCCGCCCAGCAGGCCGATGTTGAACTCGGTGATCTTTGCCTCCTGGGCCTGGGCGGCGCAGGCCAGCAGGGTTGCCGCGGCAGCGGCTACGACTTTGAGTTTCATGACTTTCTCCAGTGTTGGTAGGTTCGGTTGACTGCTATCGCCCCCGCCGTGCGGGAGGCTACACACCGGCGTCGCGCATCGCTTGGCGCCAGACTGCGTTGAGAACTTCGATATCGTTGCATTCCACCTCGCCTTTCGGCGAAGTCACGACGTCGGGCAGCTTGCAAGCCACCGCGGCGTTCCGATCGACAAGGGGGTGGTCGAAGATGACCTTGCCCTCGCGAAGGCCGACGATCCGGTCACAGGCACCAAGCGCTTGGTCCAGTGTCAGCATTAGGTCCATCCTGTCGTCCTTCCGTGGTATCTCCGCGGGCCTCAGGGGCCCATCATCGAAAGCGCGTAATCCTTGTCGGCACGCTCCAGCGTCTCGATCTCGGTCGAGGTGGCCGCCTCGCTGAAATCGGCACCCGCACCATAGATCTCGCGCGCGGCCTGGGCCGTCAGCAGCTCGGGCGCGCCGTCGAAGACGATCCGGCCGTTGCGCATCCCGATCACCCGGTCGCAATAGCGCCGCGCGGTGTCGAGCGTGTGCAGGTTGGCGACAACCGTGCGGCCGTCCTCCTCGTGGATGCGCCGCAACGTCTCCATCACCACCTGCGCGTTCATCGGGTCGAGCGAGGCGATGGGTTCATCGGCCAGGATGATCGCCGGGTCCTGCATCAGGGCCCGCGCGATGGCGACGCGCTGCTGCTGGCCACCCGAGAGCGCCTCGGCGCGCTTGGCCGCCTGCTCGGCGATGCCCAGCCGGTCGAGGATGCCGACAGCCTTGTGGATGTCCTCGGCGGGAAAGAGGTTGAAGACCGTCGCCAGGGTCGAGCGGCGGTTCAGCGTGCCGTGCAGCACGTTCGAGACCACGTCGAGGCGCGGCACCAGGTTGAACTGCTGGAAGATCATCGCGCAACGCGCCTGCCAGGCGCGGCGGGCGCGGCCGGTCAGGGTCAGGATGTCCTGCCCCTCGAACAGGATCTGCCCGGCGCTGGCGTCGGTCAGCCGGTTCAGCATCCGCAGAAGCGTCGACTTGCCGGCGCCCGAGCGTCCGATGACACCGACCATCATCGGACGGTCGATCTGGAAACTGACGCGGTCAACGGCGGTGTTGATCCCGAATTGCCGGGTCAGTTCCTTGACATACAACATGTGGCCCCCAAGGTCGCTTTCGGGGGCGTTCCTGTCACGAGTCGGTCACGGCTGCGTGTCGCGCGGGCAAAAGTTTTGTGACAGGGGCCACCCGGCGGCGCCGAAATCCGTCACGGATTTCGGACGTTTTCCTTGCAGGAAAACGGGCCTCACTCCGGGTCGTAAAGATAACCGATGCCGCGTATCGTGCGGATCACAGCGGGTTTCTCGGGGTTCTTCTCGATCTTGCGGCGCAGCCGCGAGATGCGGATGTCGATGCTGCGGTCGAAGGGATCCCACGGCCGGTCGTGGGCCTGTTCCAGCAGCTGGTCTCGGTTCAGCACCCGGCCCTTGTTCAGCGCGAAGGTCTTCAGCAGGCTGAACTCCATCGCCGTCAGCGGCAGCTCGCTGCCATCCTCCGCCTCCATCCGCGCCGCCTCCAAATCGAGCATATAGGCCCCGAACCGCGCCCGCCCCGGTGCCTCTTGCCTGACGGCTGGGGCGGCCTCGACCCGGCGGCGCAGCACCGCCTTGATGCGCGCCTCCAGCTCGCGCAGGTCGACCGGCTTGCCGAGATAGTCGTCCGCGCCCATCTCCAGCCCGATGATGCGGTCGACCACCTCGCCCGCCGCGGTGAGCATCACCACCGGCACCGGGTTGTCGACCCGCAGCCCCCGCAGCACCGAGAGCCCGTCCTCCTTCGGCATGTTGATGTCGAGCACGATCAGGTCGACCCCGCCCGCCGCCACGATGGCGCGCAGCGCCTCGCCGCCGCCGGCGGTCGAGACGCGGAAACCGCGCTTTTCCAGGTATTCCTGCACCATCTCGCGCAGGTCCACCTCGTCGTCGCAGACCAGGATATGTTTGCCCTCGGTCGTCATGCCCTACAAAGTCCCTTCCTCGAAGATCACCCGCACCAGCCGCCGCAGGTCGCCCGGCGTCACCGGCTTCTCCAGGTGCGGCCGCCGCGTCTCGCCGAGCAGCGCCTGCGAGGCCCGGCCCATGGTGTCGCCGGTGATGAAGCCGGTGCGCGCCGCCAGCTCGGGGTGGCGCGCGGTCACATGTTCATACAGCGCGCGGCCATCCATCCCGGCCATGTTCAGATCCGAGAGCAGCAGGTCATAGCGCCGCTGCGCCAGCAGCTGCACCGCCTCTGCGCCGGAATGGGCGGTATCGACCGAAAAGCCGTCGCGCGTCAGGATCTCGGCGATCAGTTCCGCCACGTCGGCCTCGTCATCCACCACCAGCGCCCGCCGCCGCCCCTGCGCCGGGGGCTCGGCCTCCTCGGCCAGCGCCTCGGCCGCGCCCCTGGCCGCCGGCAGGCTGATGCAGAACCGGCTGCCCGGCGCGTGATCGGGGTCGAGCCAGATGCGCCCGCCATGCGAATGCACGATGCGGTGGCAGAAGGCGAGGCCGATGCCGGTGCCGTCGCCGATGTCCTTGGTGGTGAAGAAGGGCTCGAACACCCGCGCGCGGATGGTCTCGTCGATGCCGGGGCCGTTGTCGGCGACCGAAAGGGTGACGCTCCGTCCCCGGTCCGAGGGGCGCGCCGCGACGATGATGCGGTCGCCGGTCCCCGCGCTCTCGATCGCATGGGCGGCATTGATGACCAGGTTGATGACCACCTGCGTGATCTGGTCCGGATCGGCGAGGATATCGGCCAGCCCCTCGGGCAGGTCGGTGACGATCTCCAGATCCGACAGCTTGTGCCCGTAGCCTGCCACGTCCAGCGCGGTCGCCACCACCGAGCGCACGTCGACATGCTCGACCCGCGCGGGCTGCTGGCGCGCCATGGCCAGGAAGGTCTTGACGATCTTGGCGCTGCGCTCGGCAGCATTGCTGATCTTCTCGACCCGGCGCAAGACGTCGGGGTCGCCAACCTCGTCCATCAGCATCAGCGCATGGCCGACGATCACCGACAGCGGGTTGTTCAGCTCATGGGCCACCCCGGCCAGCAGTTCGCCCAACGCCGACATCTTCTCGTTCTGGAACAGCATCTCGCGCTGGTGTGCCAGTTCTTCCTGCAGCGCCAGCTCGTCGGTCAGGTCGCGGGTCGAGGAGACGATGACCTCCTCGCCGTCGAACTCGATCAGCACCGACGAGGCCGCGCCCCAGAACTCCTCGCCCTGGGCGTTGATGTATTTCGCCCGGCGGTTGCGCACGAAGCCCTTCTCGCGCAACTCGGCGAGATAGGCCTCCCGCTCGCCCGGCTCCTTGTAATAGGTCTTGGCATTGCCCGATGACCCCAGCAGCGCCTCGGTCTCGGCGCTGCGATACAGTGTCTCGCCGGTCTCGGCGCGGGTCATCTGGAGCGGCACCGGGCAGCTTTCCAGCACCTGCCGGATCATCGCCTGCGCCTTCACCTGCTCGGTCAGGTCGGTGACGCTGGCCACGATCACCTCGTCGCCGTGATACTCGGCGAAACGGGCCGAAATCGTCGCCGGAAAGCTCCGCCCGCGCGCCACCATGGTCAGCGGATAGTCGTCGATCTGCCCGTCGGCGAGCATCTGCGTGACGAAATCCGCCCGGTCGTCGGGGTACAGGTAGTGCTCGCGCGACGAGCGGGTATTGCCGAACATCTCCAGCGCGGCGGGCGAGCGGTAGAGGATCTGCCCGTCGCCGGTGCGCGACATGATGACCACGGCGGCCGAGGCATCGAGCACCGTGCGCACCAGCAGGTCGCCCTCGCGCTCCATCGCCTCGGCCTGTTTCTTGCGGGTGATATCGGTGCGGGTGATGACGAAGCCGCCCAGGTTCGTCGGATGGGTCGAGACGTGGTAATAGGTCCCGTCGGTCTGCTTCAGTTCGTATTCGTGGACATAGTCGTGGCTGGTCTGCAGCCGGTCGCGCACGAATTCCTCCTCGCGCCCGATCGCCTCGGCATAGATCCCGCGCCGGGCGCTTTCGCGCATCAGGATCTCCCAGTCGAGCCCGGGTTCCAGCAGGTCGGCCACGCCCTTGTTCATCTCGCGGTACTGGGTGTTGCACATCACCAGCCGCCGGTCCTCGTCGTAGAGCGCGAAGCCCTCGCTCAGCGACTCGATGGCATCCTGCAGCAGGCCGAGCGCCCGCGCATTGTCCCTGTCCGACTGAGGATCCCTGTTCATGAGCCTCCTTCTAGTCCACCCGTGTTTCAGTCGTTTGTCCCGTCCGTGCGGCTTTGTTTCAATTGTATCAGCGGCGTGCCGGGGCAGGGCGGGCAAACCCCTGCAAATACGCGCTCTCGCCCCAGCATGGGCGCAAGGCACCCCCTGCAACAAGTGAAACATGAAAGCGGGGTGCCCGACATCGGCCTGAAACCTCGCGCGGGCTATCAAGGGGCACCTTCAACCGAGGACAGGACCATGACCGCCCACCGACCCATGCCCGCCGATCGCGACGCCCCCGTCGTCGCGCTGCACACGTCGATGACGGGCAGCGAGCAATGGGCGCCGCTGGCGGCCCAGCTGGCCAGCTGGTACCCGGTCCATGCCGTCGACCTCCCCGAGAACGCCGGCACCGTCGCCCAGACCGCCGCCCGCGTTGCCGCCCGGATCGCCAGCTTCGGCCGTCCGGTCCACCTCGTCGGCCATTCCTTCGGCGGCGCGGTGGCGCTCGGCGTCGCGCTCCAGCGCCCCGGCCTCGTGCGCAGCCTCACCCTGTTCGAACCGGCCGCCTTCCACGTTCTCGATCACGGCGCCCCCGCCGACCGCCTGCTGCACGCCGCCCTGCGCACCCGCGCGGGCATGTTGCGCGCAGGCATCGCGGCAGGCGAACCGGATGCCGCCATCGCCGCCATGGTCGACTTCTGGACTCCCGAGGGCGGATGGGCCGCCGTGCCCGAACGGATGCGCGCCGCGCTCGCCGCCCATGTCACCCGGATCAGCGCCGACCTCGACCGCGTCCTGGCCGAGACCTGGCGCCCCGAGAGCCTCGCGGGCCTGCGCATCCCGGCGCTGCTGCTGGTCGGCATGGACTCGGCCGAGGTCGCCATCCGCACCTCCGCCATGGTCGCCGCCGCCCTGCCGCAGGCCGAGATCGCCATGCTGCCGGGCCTCGGCCACATGGCGCCCGTTTCTGCGCCCGACTGGGTCAACCCGCGCATCCAGCAGCACATCGCGCGCGTCGAACGCGCCCCCGCGCGCCTCGGCTGGCCCGAACCGAACGCGGCCTGATGCCGCCCGGAAAACAGGAGAACGCCCCTTGCCCGACCTCAAGGAACGCCCGATCGGCGACAGCAGGGTTCAAAAATCGTCCGGATGCGGCATACTTCAGGCCAGGGCCTGTCCGCGACACCTGCGGAAGGCAAGGGGACAGGGAAACGGTGCCATGAGCAAGCAAAGCCTTTTCGACAAATACGGTGGCTTCTCGCAGGTCAGCCGGGTGGTGCTGTCCTTCTACGACACCCTGCTCGACAGCGACGAGATCGGCCCCTTCTTCGACAATGTCGACATGACGAAGATGGTCGATCACCAGACCAAGTTCATCGCTTCGCTGCTGGGCGGGCCGGCCTCCTATACGCCGCGCCAGCTCGAACAGCTGCATTCCCATCTCGCCATCACCGACGCCCATTTCGACGAGCTGAAGGTGGTGCTGCGCGATACGCTCGGCGAGTTCGGCTTCGAGCCCGGAGATATCGACGCCGTGCTGCAGGAGTTCGAGAACCGCCGCAACCTGATCGTGGGGGCACCCAATGATTGAAGCCATCAACGAACAGCTCCTGCGCGCCATCGGCGTCGGGGTCGCCCTGCTCGACCGCAACACGCTGGGCTTCCGCTTCCAGAACGACACCTTCCGCGACTGGTTCGCCGACAAGGCCGAGGCCGCCAGCCTCGACGAGGTCTTCGAGGAACTCGACACCGCCGCGCTGGGTGCCGCCCTCTCCGAGACCGGCCGCTACACCGCCGAGATCCAGCACCGCAAGAAGCGTCGCCGCATGGTGATCGCCGCCGATTTCACCGCCGCCACCGACGCCGGCCAGGAACTGGTTGTACTGGTCTGCCAGAACATCACCCGCATCCGCGAACTCGAGTCGATGATCGACAGCTACTCGATGATGGTCGAACGCAACACCCGCGAGCTGAAGCGCGAAAAGGAGCAGGTCGAACGCCTCCTGCTCAACATCATGCCGCGCTCGGCCTACGAGGAGTTCAAGTCCTTCGGCGTGGTGACGCCGCAGCTCTACGACCCGGTCTCGGTGCTGATGCTCGATTTCGTCGGCTTCACCGAGATGGTCGCCTCGGCCGACCCCAGCGTCACCGTGACCGAGTTGAACGACATCTACAGCGCCTTCGACCGCATCGGCGAACAGTTCGGCTGCGAACGCATCAAGACCATCGGCGACGCCTATATCACCGTCGCGGGCCTGCCCGACCCGATGCCCGATCATGCCAATGCCATCGCCAATGCCGCGATCCGCTTCGTGCGCTACCTTGAACGCCGGAACCAGAGCCACCCGCACCAGTGGCGCTGCCGCATCGGGCTGGCCAGCGGCGCGGTCGTGGGCTCGGTCGTCGGAATCCAGAAATACGTCTACGACATCTTCGGCCCCGCCGTGAACCTCGCCACAAGGCTGCAGGAATTCTCCGAGCCGATGCAGATCTCGGTGCAGGACGAGGTCGCCAAGATCCTGCGCGACCGTTTCGAGATCGAGAGCCTCGGCGAAAAGCAGATCCGCGGCTTTGCCGACCAGCCGGTCTGGCGCCTCTACGACAGCAAGAAGGACATCGCGCCGGTCCGCGCGGGGTAGGGGGCTTTCCCGCCCGCCGGTCTACCGGTGCCGCGGTTCCGCCGCAGCCCCGTTCCGGCCCGAATGCAACCGGACCATGCAGGCGCGGAGGCATCGCTCCGGGCCGCCCCCGCGTTAATCCCGTCACCGCCCCCGCGTTGATCCCGTCACCGCCTCCGATCGACCCACGCGCACCCGCGCCTGTCACCGGGCAGCTTCCCCACCGGGAAAGCGCCGCTCCGCGCCCCGCCGCCCGAAAAGCGCGGCGCCTCCCTCACCCGGCGCCGCGCGCCCCCAGGCTTCTCTTCTTCAAAAATATCTCCAGGGGAGTCGCGCCGCAGGCGCGGCGGGGGCAGCGCCCCCATCCGCAACCTCTGCCCGGACGCGTCGACGCCGGGACGATGCCCTTCCGTTTCAGAACCCGAACACCGCCCCCCGCGCATGTTTCAACTGTTTCCGCGCCGACCGGCACCGATGCGACCAGAAACCCCTAACCCGCTGACGAACAGAGATTAATCGCCGCGCCCACCGCGCTGCTCCTCCCTCAACAACTGAAACACCAAACCCCCATCCCCGACATCCGTCTGAAACGCGCGCTGGCCGATAAAGGCTCAAGCAAACGCCAAACGACGGAGACAGAGATGACCCTGCAGACCCCCGACCCGATGGTCCCCGAACAATCCGCCATCGTCGATTTCTGGAACGAGGTGCTCGCCCCCAAGTTCATCGCCTACAAGCACGTGCTGGTCGGCGGCCTCTCGCGCCATTCCGAGCTGGTGTTGCCCGCGCTCGAACTGGAGCCCGGCGCCCGCGTCCTCGATGTCGGCTGCGGCTTCGGCGACACCGCCATCGCCATGGCCGACATGGTCGGCCCCACCGGCCAGGTGGTCGGCGTCGACTGCTGCCAGGCCTTCCTCGACCTCGCCTGGGAGGCCGCCGAGAAGAGCTTCACCACCAACGTCCGCTTCGTGAAGGGCGATGCGGAACGCGGCCTCGAAGAGCGCATGTATGACTTCGTCTTCGCCCGCTTCGGCACGATGTTCTTCACCAACCCGGTGGCCGGCCTGCGCGCGATGCGGAAGGCGCTGAAGCCCGGCGGGCGGATGGCCCATATCGTCTGGCGCGACCGCGCCGACAACCCATGGCTGGCCGCCGCCGGCGAGACCGTGCGCCGCTTCCTGCCGGCGCCGGGCGAGGATGCCCGCACCTGCGGCCCCGGTCCCTTCTCTATGGCCGACGAGGAAACCACCCGCGCCAAGATGATGGCCGCCGGTTTCACCGACATCGAATTCCGCCGCTTCGACACCAAGGTCCTGGTGGGCCGTACCGTCGAGGATGCCATCGCCTTCCAGCTCGCCCTCGGGCCGGCCGGCGAGACTTTCCGCGAGGCCGGAGCGCTGGCCGAGCAGAAGCGCGGCCAGATCGAGACGGCGCTCGCCCGGATCTTCGCCGGCGTCGAGACCGACGCGCAGGGGCTGTGGATGGACAGTTCGTCCTGGCTCATCACCGCCAGCGCCCCCGAAACCCCGTAACCTCCCGACCCGCGTAACGAGTAGTCCCGTTCTCTCCCCCGAATTCCCCAACCCAACCCCAAGAACCCCAAACCCCCTGAAAGGACAAGACAATGACCCATGCAGCCACCGCCACCGCCCCCGTCCGCAACGGCGTCAACACCGAGGCCCTGATCGGCGCCCGCGGCGCCTTCGAACAGGCCCCCGAAGCCGCCCGCTTCACCTTCCGCAGCACCTGCGACTGGGTGGACGGCTCGTTCAGCCGCAACAGCATCAACGGCTACTTCGGCCTCGGCCAGGAGCATCAGCGCAAGCAGACCTTCACAGTCGAATCCGACCACCCCGAGGTCTTCGCCGCCGAGGACCGCGCCGCGACCCCGACCGAACTGGTGCTCTCCGCCCTGGCGAGCTGCCTGATGGGAGGTCTCGCCGCCGTCGCCCAGCACCGCGGCATCCAGCTGCACTCGGCCCGCGCCGTTGTCGAAGGCGACGTCGACGTGCAGGGCATCCTCGGGATGGACCCGGACATCCGCAACGGCTTCTCGGCCATCCGCGTCCGCTTCGACATCGACGCCGACGCCAGCAAGGAAGACATCGCCGCGCTGGTGGCCCAGAGCCAGAAACGCTCGGCCGTGTTCGACATCCTGACCAACCCGACCAACGTCGCCGTCACCGTCGGCTGACACCATCGGCGCAGGGCCCCCGTCCCTGTCCTGCGCCTCACCCGGGCCAGAGCGCGTTTCCTCCCCAGGCGCTCTGGCCCGCACCTCTCCCGAAGGAGCCCAGCCATGCGACATATCCCCACCCTCGTCATCGGCGCCGGCCAGGCCGGTCTCGCGATGAGCCGCTGCCTTCGGGACCGTTCCGTCCACCATGTCGTGCTCGAGCGGGGGAGTTCTCCCGCCCCCGCCTGGGTGAATGAGCGCTGGGACAGCCTGCGCCTGCTCACCCCCAACTGGCAAAGCCGGCTGCCCGGCTTTGCCTACGGCGGCCCCGATCCCGACGGCTTCATGACCATGCCCGAGATCGCCGCCTTCCTCTCCGATTACGCGCAAGGCGCCCCGCTCGAGACCGGCACCACCGTGCGCTCGGTCCGGGCCGAAGGCCGCGGCTACCGGGTCGAGACCAACCGCGGTGACTGGCTGGCCCAGGCCGTGGTAATGGCCACCGGCGCCTGCCGCCGCGCGCAGGTTCCCGCCTGCGCTAGCGCCGCGCCGCTCGCCCAGATCACGCCGCTCGATTACAAGTCGCCCGCCCAGCTCGGCCGCGGCGGCGTGCTCGTGGTCGGTGCCTCGGCCACCGGCATCCAGCTCGCCGCCGAGATCGCCGCCGCCGGTCACGAGGTGATGCTCGCCGCCGGCCACCACATTAGGATGCCGCGCCACTACCGGGGCCGCGACATCCAGTGGTGGATGGACCGTACCGGCACCAACCACGTCACCACGGATCAGATCGACGACGTCGACCGCGCCCGCAGGGTGCCCTCGCTCCAGCTTACCGGCTCGCGCGCGGCGCAGTTCACCGACCTGAACGCGCTCCAGGCCCAGGGCATCGAGATCACCGGCCGCCTCGCCGATATCCGCGAGGGCCGCGCCGTCTTCTCCGGTTCGCTGGCCAATGCCTGCGCCCTGTCCGACCTCAAGATGAACCGCCTCCTGCGCGAGATCGACGCCTGGGCCGAGATCCACGCCCCCGACGCCGGCCCGCCCGAGAGCTTCGCGCCCACCCTGACCCCGTCCAGCCCGCGCCTTTCGGCGAGCTTGACCGACGGCCGCTTCAGGACGATCCTCTGGGCCACCGGTTACGCGCCCGATTTCGGCTGGCTCGACCTGCCGGTCTTCGACCGCAAGGGCCGCCTCGTCCATGACGACGGCCATGTCGCGCCCGGCCTCTACGTGCTCGGCCTGCCGTTCCAGCGCCGCCGGATGTCCGCCCTGATCGACGGCGTCGGCGCCGACGCGGCCGAAATCGCCGACCACCTGACCGAAACCCGCCTTTTTCGCGCAGCCTAGGAGAGAGAAGATGATCATGCCCGGCCCCGAGACGATCCGTCCCGCACTCTGCGAGCGCGACGCGCGGATCCGTGACAACCAGAACCGCGTCATCGCCAATATGGTGGCGGTGCCCGAACCCGCCCGCAGCACCATCGTCACCACCGGACGGGTGGGCGAGGGGCTGGCCTGCACCGTGACACAGGGCCGGTTCGAAACCCGGATGGACCTCGGCCCCGGCATGGGCGGCGACGCCTCGGCGCCCAGCCCCGGCTTCTACGCCCGCGCCGCCATCGCCGGCTGTGTCGCCATCGCGGTCAAGATGACCGCCGCCCGTTCGGGGCTCAGCTTCCGCGAGGTGAATGTCGAGGTGGCGACCGATTTCGACGACAGCGCGCTCTTCGGCCTCGGCAATGCCTCTGCCGCTCCGACCGAGACGCGGCTCACCATCCGCATCGACAGCGACGAACCCCGCGCCGAGATCGACCGCCTGGTCGCCCGCACGCTGGAGATGGACCCCTGGTTCCTCGCCCTGCGCGATCCGCAGGTGGTGGTGGTGACGGTGGCCTGATCAGCGCCCCAGCAGCTGGGCCAGCGGCAGCCGGCCGCGCTTGCGCTGCAGCTCGAAGTGGCCCAGCGGAGTCCAGCCCGCCATGGCGGTCTCCTCGTTGTCACCCCGCAGCGCGCCCTTCAGAACGTTCTCGAAGGTGGTGCGATCCTTGCGCGGCATCGGCGCGAGATCCATGGCGATCTGGCCGCCAAGGCCGCGCAGCCGCAGGGCGCGGGGCAGGGCGCGCGCAGCGGCGATATTGGCCTTCAGCCCCGCCGCCGGCGAGGTATCGCCGCCGGTGTTCACGTCCACCGCCACCAGCGCCCTCGTCGGCTCGACATACATGGTGCCGCCACCGGGGAGCTTCTCCACCGGCTGCATCAGCGCCTCGATCGCCTCGGTGACGCCATGGGCGTCGAAGGATCCCGGCCCCTCGGCCACCTCGGCCGGGGCGGTCCACTCCCGCCAGGCCATCATGTGCGGCTGGTCGCCGTCAAGCAGCACCTCGGGCTCGGTCCCGGTATCGCCCAGCACCGCCGCCGCCGCCGCCAGCATCGCCGCGATATCCTCGGCAATCGCCTCGTCGTCGGCCCCGGCGCAGGACGACCGCAGGATCAGCCCGTGCCCGGCCCCCTCCATCGCCTCATGGGCGATTTCCAGGATGCGCTCGCGCTCCTCGTCATCCTTGATCGCGCGCGAGACGTTGATGCCCGGCGCATCCGGGGTGACGATGGCATAGCGGCTCTTGAACAGCAGCTTGAGGCTGACCGGAACCGCCTTGCCCGGCTCGGCATAGCCCATCACCTGCACCAGCAGGCGCTGGCCCGGCGCGATGTAATCGGACTGGCGCAGGAAGGCCGACCCCTCGGGAGTCGCCAGGAAGATGCCGCCCTGGCCCTTCACGGGGCGGTCCGCGATGGCCCGCCAGATGGTGCCCGGCGCGGGCGCGTCCGAGGCGATGAACAGATCCTCCAGCACCCCGTCGACCATCAGCGCCGCCGCCTCGCGGCCCGCGATATGATCCAGCGCGACGACTCGCCCCTTCATGACCCACTCCTGTAAACGGGATAACCGGCGGTCTGCAGCAGCGCCGCCGTCTCGGCCAGCGGCAGCCCGACGATACCGGTGAAACTGCCCGAGATCCACGGGATCAGCGCCCCCGCCGGCCCCTGGATGCCATAGGCCCCGGCCTTGCCCATCCAGTCGTTGGTCGCCAGATAGGCGTTCAGTTCGATGTCCGAAAGCCGCTTCATCTTGACCGCGCTCTCGACGTCCTTCTGCCAGATCCGCCCGCCGCGCCGAACCGCGACCGAGGTGACAACCCGGTGCCGCCGCCCCGACAGCGCCAGCAGGAACTCCGCCGCCTCGCCGGCATCCGCCGCCTTGCCCAGGATCCGCCGCCCCAGCGCGACCGTGGTATCGGCGCAAAGCACGACATCGTCGTCGCAGGCCTCCACGACCTCGGCCTTGGCCCGCGCGATGCGGGCGCAATAGGGGCGGGGCAGTTCGCCCCTCAGCGGGTCTTCATCGATGTCGGGAGGGCGCACCGCATCGGGAACGATGCCAAGCTGCGCCAGAAGCTCCAGCCGCCGGGGGCTGCCGGACCCAAGGATCAGGCGGGGGAAAGCGTCAGAGTTCATGCGAATCCCACACCTGCGCGGCCGCAAGTTGCCACCGGCAACCCGCTGTCCCGCGCTGCGCGAAGCACAGCTTCGCGCTACTTGAAGCGATAGTTGATCCGACCCTTGGTCAGATCGTAGGGGGTCATCTCGACCTGTACCTTGTCGCCAGCCAGAACCCGGATGCGGTTCTTTCGCATCTTGCCTGCCGTATGTGCGATGATCTCATGGCCGTTCTCGAGTTCGACCCGGAATGTCGCATTGGGCAGGAGTTCCTTCACGACGCCGGGGAATTCGAGAATGTCTTCCTTGGCCATGTGGTCTCCATATCAATCCGGCCCGCCAGAGTGCGAGCCGCGCGCCTAATAAGGCCCAATCTTACCGCTTTTCAAGGGTACATTCACCGCTGACGCGAAATTGTGACCCGGGCGGGGCCGCGCCGGGGCGAAACCCCCGGTCCGGACCCCTCCCGGCCCGCTTGATCGAGGTCAAGGCGCGCCCCGCCAGCCGCCCGCAGGCTGGATCCATCCCGATGCCAGCAATGGGGAGGTTGCCATGCAAGGGAAGACCATCACCCGCCAGCCCGTCCTGTCCGCGCTCGCCGCCGTGCTCCTGCTCGCCGGCTGCCTCGAAACCGGCACCGGCGCCACCGCGGTCAAGGGCCGCGCCGCCTACCAGAAGGTCGCCGTGGTGCCGCTGATGACGCAGAACCTGCTCTCGGTGCATTACACCCGGGCGCTCGCCGACCCGGCCCAGACCCAGGGCCGCATCGACTGGAACCTCGCCGCCGCCACCGGCCGCGCCGCGCAGCAGGTCCTGGCCGAGGCCGGCGCCAGCGCCCAGGTCACCGCATCCGGCAGCGCCGCCGCCCGCAACGCCGATGTGGTCGTCACCCTGGCCCAGGCCCCGCTCGACTGGCTCTCGCTGGTCTATGACCCCGGCCGCGACTTCCTGCTTCAGGGCATCATCGGCGCGGCGGTCGGCGCGCAGAACCGGGACCAGCGCTATCAGCCCCGCGTCGTCGTCACCCTGATGCTGCCCGAGAAGAGCGGTATGCTCGGCAAGAGCGCCTGCGCCGTCGGGGTCAAGGCCGTGGTCAGCGACCCCAGGACCGGCACCGTCCTGCGCGAGGGCCGCGCCATCGCAGGCGTCCGCCAGATCGAGCAACCGATCCACGGCGCCAGCTGGGCCTCGATCCCGCCCGACGAGAAACGCGTCGTCCTCGCCCATTGCGAAAGCGCCCTGCGCAGCGCCATCGTCCAGGCGCTGGGGGATGCAGAGGTGATCCGGTAGGGGGGGAGGTCCCTGGGTGTCTTTTAAGGCGGTTGGGTGCCTGGGTTGAGGGACGGGATGTGGTCTCGAACCTTCAGCGAAGTGGGCGGTGTGTTTGGCGGATTCGACGTGTGTTGACGGCAGAGGTCTTGCGGGGCGCGCGGCGCGGTAGGGGATGGCAGGCCTTTTTGTGGAGGTGCCGAAAGGCGACGTCTATGGAAAGTTCAAATTTTATTCGATGAGCGGTGGCTGCGAACATCAACCGTCCCGCAGCGGGCTGTGGGCGGCCGCTCTGTGTGGGACCTATAGGTCATTGAAATTAATGGCATTCCTCACTGACGCGATCCTTTTGTGATTGTGCAAGATTTGGCGCGCATAGCGCTATGGGTAACTCGGCGGGGCTCTTCGGGACCCTAATCCTCTCCTGATCTGTCATGCTTTTCTCTTTCTCTTCTGGTAATTTAGCAGATGATGTACTATGCGGAATTACAAGAAAGTGCATAGTTATCTTCCCAGTGCAACGCCCTGCGGCCTGCGGGGCTATCTACTGGCGAACTTGCTTTGAATATCATGCGTGGGCAGTTGCTGAGTGTCAGCAAGTGCTAATTATCTGATGAGGGGAGAAAAAGTTGATCGAGCCGAAGTCAGCTCCAGAGCTGTCCTACAACCAACGCATGGATGCGAAAATCCGGGATTTGCTTCTCGAGTTTGAATGTCAGCCGATATTGTTTGTTGGTAGCGGGCTTTCTCGTCGCTACTTTGATGCGCCGAATTGGATGGAGCTCTTGGAGAGAATAACATCGATGATTCCGGGGCAGGAAGGAAAATTTGAATACTACAATCAGAAGCATGAGGCTGATCCTGTTGCTATTGGCAGCGAGTTGTCTGGTTTGGTGTTCGAGTGGGCTTGGGGTAGTGGAAGACAGAATTTTCCAAAAGAGCTTTTTGCTCAAGGTAAGAGTAAAGACTGTTTCTTGAAGTACTTGGTGTGTGATTACCTGAAGGGCCTTACTCCTGCTACAGTGAACGCGTTCCCTCACGCGCAAAAGGAGATAATGGCGCTTTCAGCAATAAGGCCGCATGCAATCATAACTACCAATTACGATATGTCACTTGAGGCCATATTTGATGGCTATGTTCCGGTGACGGGTCAAACCATTATTAGATACAATACAAATAGTTTTGGCGAGATTTTCCATATTCATGGCGAC
This sequence comes from Seohaeicola zhoushanensis, assembly GCF_014656415.1. Classification (GTDB taxonomy): domain Bacteria; phylum Pseudomonadota; class Alphaproteobacteria; order Rhodobacterales; family Rhodobacteraceae; genus Seohaeicola_A; species Seohaeicola_A zhoushanensis. The sequence continues at coordinate 86,995 of NZ_BNCJ01000004.1, forward strand.
GTTAGTGATCCTGCCTCGATAGTCTTGACGCAAGCTGACTACCAGAACTGGCAACAGAAGAAGAAGTATATATCGGCAAAGCTTCTCACTTATTTTGCGGAGCACCCTGTTTTTATTTTTGGATATAAGCTGGGAGACCCAAACGTGAAGGGGATACTTCGAGACATTGGTGAGTTGGTTGCGGATGAAAGCGGTTTAATCGAGAATGTCTATCAAGTTTTTTGGTCAAGTGAGCTTCCAAGGAATCCGTCTGAGCAGTCAGTTTTCTCCGTGGATGGTAAGGAATTTCGCGTGAATGCAATACACGCAAATAGCTTCCAGTGGATTTTTGAGGCACTAAAGAGTCAATCTGCTCTTACTTCTATTAATCCAAAGCTTGTGCGCGCGTTGGCGGCGCGGACAATGAAATTGGTTCGACATGATATTCCTTCGGGAAAGGTTGAGGCCGACTATGACGTTCTGGAGAGGGTGGCGGACCAAGACGCGGAGCTTCCAAAGCTGCTCGGGATCGCATTGGCAACCAACCCAAATCAGACTCATCCATTGACGATATCTCAGGTTGCGACTCGGCTTGGATACAAACATTGGTCCGGCGCGAATAAGCTCGTCAATAGGATAAAGGATGAAAAGGGCGTCGATCTGAGATCATCTGATAATGTTTATCATTGTCAGATTAAGACGGGTCCAGGGAAGAATAGCAAAGTTAGGAAATGGTCGCTTGCCAGCATCGACCTGTTTAAGAAGGTAATGGACGGCGAAGATTATTCCGTCGAGTTGTAAATTTAGGCTGACGGGTATGGGTGCGGGGAGTCATTAGAGCCGGAGCTGATCTCTCTTCCGCCCTTCCACCACCCCCCCAAAAAACCAGCGTCCCAGATTCACTCCCAAAGATTATCCTTGAGAGTCAATCACTTGACCCCCCGTCCTAGCTGGGACGCTCTCAGCCCCGCCGTTCCCGCTTGTCGGCGTCGAGCTTGAGGCGGGTCTTGAAGGCCACCGAGATATGGTCCTGCAGCGCCTTCTCCGCCGCTCCCGCGTCCCGCGCCGCGATGGCGTCGACGATCGCCTTGTGTTCGGTCTGCGCCATCGCCCCGCGCCCCTCGGCCGCCAGCGAGGTGGTCGCCATCAGCGCCATCGACCGGTGCACCAGGTCCAGCTGCTGCACCAGGTAGCGATTGTGCGAGGCCAAGTGGATCTGCTTGTGGAACCGCCGGTTCGCCCGCGACAGCGCCCGCGGGTCGTCCACCAGCGCATCATCCGCCGCCACCATCCCCCGCAGCACCTCGATCTCCTCGGCGTTGGCATGCTGCGCCGCCAGCCGCGCCGCCAGCCCCTCCAGCTCGCGCCGCACCACGTAGAGCTCACCCATCTGGTTGTGATCCAGCGAGGCCACGATCAGCGACCGCCCGTCCCGCGTCAGCAGCGACTGGGTTTCCAGCCGCTGCAGGGCCTCGCGGACCGGGGTGCGCGACATGCCGAAGCGGTCGGCCAGCTCGCTCTCCACCAGCCGGTCGCCGGGTCGGTAGGTGCCGGAATCGATCGCCTCGAGGATCAGGCTGTAGGCATCGGTCGGCGAGGGTTTGCTCTGGGTCATGCCGGTCTCTTGGGTCGCTGTTTTCCCTGTCTACAGCCCCCGGCCCGGCAATCAACCCTGGCGTTGCTCACGGCTGGGTTCGTAACCCGGCCGCGGCACCAGTCCCATCAGGCTCTGCGACAGCCCGCCATCCACCACGATCTCCTGCCCGGTGATATAGCGCGCCCGGTCGCTGGCCAGGAAGAGCGCCGCATCGGCCATGTCCTCGGGCGTGCCGATCCGCCCGGCCGGCACCATAGCCTCTCGCGCGCGCTTCACCTCGGGGTCGGCGTAGAAGGCGTCCGACATCGGTGTCAGCACCAGGCCGGGGCTGACCGTGTTGGCCCGGATCCCGCGTGGCCCCCATTCGTAGGCCATCTGCCGCACCATCATTGCCACCGCCGCCTTGCTGACGCTGTAGGCGCCCGACATCGGCTGCGGCTGGCTCGCCGAGATGGAGGCGATCTGCACCACCGCGCCGCCGCCCCTGGAAGCCATCTGCTGGGCAAAGGCCTGCGCGACCCAAAGGCTGCCGGTAAGGTTGACCCGCAGCATGGCTCCCCAGTCGGCCTCGCTCACCCGTTCGAGCGGGGCGGGCCGCAGGATGCCGGCATTGTTCACCACCACATCCGCGCCGCCGAAACGCGCCGCCACGGTCGCGGCCACCTCGGCGACAGCTTCGCGGTCGCTGATATCGCAGTCGAGGCCGAGCGCGGTTTCTCCGCCCGGATCGAGCGCCGAGGCCACCGCCTGCGCCACCCCGACGCCGCGATCGAGCGCCACGACCCGCGCGCCCTCGCGATGAAAGGCGGCAAGGCAGGCGCGCCCGATCCCGCCCGAACCACCGGTCACCACGACGCATTTGCCCGCAAGACCCAGCCAGCTCATCGCGCGGCGCTCCGTGGCAGCCCGGCGAGATGGCGGCCGGTGATATATCCGAAGGTCATCGCCGGGCCCAGCGTGATGCCCGCGCCGGGATAGTTCCCGCCCATGATCGAGGCGCGGTCGTTGCCCACGGCATAGAGGCCGGGGATTGGCCGGGCACCGGTGTCGAGCACCTGGCCCTCGACCGTCGTCTGCAGCCCGTCGAAGGTGCCGAGATCGCCCATCACCAGTTTCAGGGCATAGAACGGTCCGGTTTCGATCGGCCCCACCGCCGGGTTGGGCCGATGGTCCGGGTCGGCGAGATAGCGGTTGAACGCGCTGCGCCCTCGGTGAAAGGCCGGGTCCTCGCCCTTTCGTGCGCCGATGTTGTAGGTGCTGACGGTCTCTTCCAGCCCCGCCGGGTCGATGCCGCAGGCACGGGCGAGTTCGCCGAGGGTGCGCCCGGTCTGCAGATATCCATTGGCGAGGTAGCGGCGCAGCGGCACCGGCGCGGGCTTGGCGAAACCGAGGCCGTATCTGCGGATCGTCGGGCGGTCGGCGATCAGCCAGCAGGCGGTTTCCTCGGACTCCTCGCAGGCGGCGATCAGCGCGGCGCCGACGTCGTGATAACTCTCGCTCTCGTTGGTGAAGCGCCGGCCCGAGCGCAGCACGGCGATGATGCCCGGCTTGTAGCGGTCCAGAAGGTGGGGGAAGGGCGTGTATCTGCCGCCGCCGACGGGCACTTTCGAGACCGGCATCCAGGCCGAGGGGCTGGCAAGCCGCGTCTCGAATTTGCCGCCAACCGCGGTGGCGAGGTCGATGCCGTCGCCCGTATTGCCCTTGGGCACGGGCGAGACATGCTCGCCCCCCCGCCGCAGGTGCGGATAGGCGTGGCGGATGCGGTCGAGATCCTGCGCGAAGCCGCCGGCGGCCAGCACGACCCCCTTGCGCGCGGCGATACGCAGGCGGCGGCCGCCGGTCTCCACGATGGCTCCCTGCACGGCGCCGTCCTCGAAGATCAGCTCTCGTGCCGGGCAATCGGTGTGAATCGGAATGCCGAGGTCGAAACAACTCTTCGCGAGCCGGGCCGCCAGGGCGTTGCCCGAGGTCACCTTGGTGCCCCGGCCGTGGCGCAGGACCTCGAGGCCGTGGGCGATCAGCCGGCGGGCGACATAGGTGAAGGAGGTCAGGGATTTGGTGGCATTGAAGAAATGCTTGATGTCGGCATTCGAGGAATTGAACATCATGCCCATGAAGGTGATCGTCGAAAGCGGCGGGCGCAGTCGGCGGATGTCAGCGCCCAGCGCCGAGGTGTCGAACGGCGCGGCAAGGACCGAGCGGCCGACGTCGACACCGCCCGGCACGTCGGGGTGGTAGTCGGGGTAGAGCGTCGGCACGAAGGACACCGCGGTTTCAGTCTCGAAGAAGTCGAGCATCTCGGGCCCGGCATCGAGAAAGGCGTCGACCGCCTCGGCCTCGTAGAAATTGCCGGTCTCGTTCTTGAGATATTCAAGCGCCGCCGCGCGGCTGTCTTGTCCGGCGCAGATCCGGTTGCCGGGAATCCAGAGCACGCCGCCGGAAAAGGCGGTGGTGCCGCCGAAGACCGGCTCCTTCTCGACGATGATCGCCTTCAGCCCGTTCTTCGCCGCCGTGATCGCCGTCGACATGCCTCCTGCGCCCGATCCGATCACCAGGACGTCGCAGGTCTGGTCTTCCTTCAGTCTCACGGACATGGCGGTACTCCCTCTGCGCGATCCGGTGGCTCTCCTCGCGAGGGACAGTTGCATTTCGCCGTGCGGGATCGAATGGACCAAGGCCGGGATTTATTGCACAATTCGTGAAAGCGCGCAGGGAGGAGTGAGTCCGCGCGCGGGGAGGGGAGAGTGATGGCGCAGTCCAGGATGGCGGCGATTCCGCGATATTATCTCTACGGCGACCAGGTGAGCGACGTTGAGCTGAACTTCATCCACGTCGAACCGATCCGCGAAAGAAGCGGCGCGCATGATTGGACAATTCGCGCCCACGCCCATCCGGATCATCATCAGATCCTGCTGGTCGACCGTGGCGGTGGCGAAATCGTGATCGAGGGGCAGACCTATGCCATCCCGACCGGCAGCCTGGTGATCGTTCCGGCCGCGATGGTGCACGAGATCCGCTTCGGCCCCGATACCGACGGGATCGTGGTTACGGTGGCGACGGCTTATGCGACCTCGGTTTCGCAGGGCGACAAGCGGCTGCTCGAGGCGGTCGACCACCCCGGCGTCTATCCGATCGCCGGCACGGGCGTCAGCGCCGAGGCCCTGGGCGATGCCTTCGAATGGCTGAACCGCGAATACATCTGGTCGGCCCCGGCCCGGCGGCTGGCGGTAATGTCGCATTTCCTGCGCATCCTCGTGGCGGCGGTGCGCCTGCGGGGCGAACATCTGCGCACCGTCACCTCGGCCCGCGACCGTGACTACGATATCCTCATGCGGTACCGCGAGCTGGTGGAGCGCAACTTCCGCCGCGAGAAGGCGATGGATTTCTACGCCGGCGAGATCGGTGTCAGCGCGCAGCGGCTGAACCAGGCCTGCAAGGCACGGTCGGGCAAGACGGCGTCTGAGATCCTGCATGAACGCGCGATCATCGAGGCCAAGCGCTGCCTGCTCTACATGGAGATGACGGTGGCCGAGATCGGCTATGACTTGGGTTTCGACGACCCGGCCTATTTCTCGCGCTTCTTTTCGCAGCGGGTCGGTCAACCTCCGGGCGCCTATCGCGCGCAGCACACGGGCGAGGGGGCAAGCGGATAGTGCAAGGGATCGGCGGTTCTCTCCATTCCGCCTTGGCGCCTCTGCGGGCAGGGTGCCGGGGCGAAGGAGTGCGTGCGGATGATCTATGAACTGAGGGCCTATGACCTGCTTCCGGGCAAGGGGCCGCAATACCTCGATCACTTCCGGCAGGACGGGGTGCAATATGTGACGCGGCATCTGCCGATGGCGGGCTACTGGCTGACCGACAGCGGCAGCCTAAACCGGCTCTATCACCTCTGGATCTACACCAGCCTCGACGAGCGGCTGGCCTGCCGGGCCGGGCTGGCCGGGGATGCCGACTGGAACGACGGTTTCGTTCCGAAGGGCTTTCCGCTGATCGTTGCGCAGCGCAACATGCTGATGGAGCTGAACGAGGACTCCGCCGCGCTGGCGGCGGTTCGTGACGCACGCAAGCAGGTTCATCCAGGGCAGGCGGCATCAAGCGCGATGTTCGAGCCGGGCTATCTGTCGCTGACCTTCGGCGAAGGGCGGGTCGCGGGGGCGGAATGTCTCGGGCGCTGGCGCGTCGTCTCGGGCGAGGCACCGGGCACTTCGGTCACGCTCTGCCGTCACGCGATGGATGCGCCCTTGGCGGCGGTGGGGGAGGTGCAGCGCCACGAACTCCTCCGCGCGCTCTCCTGTTCGCCCCTGCGCTAGCCCGAAGGCGAGCCAGCCGCGCCGAAGGCCACCCAGCCGGCATCGACGCTCAGAACCGAGCCGGTGATGCCCGAGGCGGCGGGGGAGGCGAGGAAATAGATCGCCTCGGCGATCTCGGTAGGCTCCAGCATCCGTCCCAGCGGCGTGCGCGCGACGATGCCGGCAGGGTCGAGTAGCCCGTCGGCGATCAGCTTTTCGACAAGCTCGGTGCGCACATAGCCCGGCGCCACCGCGTTGACGCGCACGCCGACAGCCCCCCATTCAGCCCCCATCGAGCGGGTCATCGAGACGATGCCCGCCTTCGCCGCGCCATAGGCGTTGCGCCGGGGCAGGCCGGTCAGCGCCGCGATCGAGGCCAGGTTCACGATGGCCCCGCCGCCCTGCGCGATCATCGCGGCAGCAGCCGTGCGCGACATCAGGAAGGTGCCGGTCAGGTGAACGTCGAGTACGTTGCGGAAATGCGCCGCGCCCTGTTCCAAAGTGGGCGCGGCGGTGTCGCCGATCCCGACGTTGTTCACCAGCGCATCCAGCCGACAGAAGCGCTCGGTCACGGCGGCCACCGCCTCGGCAACGGCGGCTTCATCGGTCACGTCGCAGGCGAGACCGAGGTGGCCTTCGCCAAGCTCGGCCGCACGCCGCAGTGCGGCTTCGCCGTCACGGTCGGCGATGGCGACGCGGTGGCCGCGCTCGGCGAACAGGCGGGCGGTGCTCCAGCCGATACCGGCGGCGGCGCCGGTGGTCAGCACGGTCCTGCGGTGGTCTGCCTGCGGCATCTGCGCCTCCCTCCGGTCAGTTCATCAGGTTGGGCAGCAACAGGACGAGGTCTGGGAACAGCACGATGATCGCGATGATGAAGATCTCTCCGACCAGGAAGGGCGCGACGCCGCGAAAAACGCTTTCCAGCGGAATGTCGGGTCGGATGCCGTTCACGACATAGCAGTTGAGGCCGACCGGGGGCGTCACGACCCCCACCTCGATGAGCTTGACCAGCAGGATGCCGAACCAGATCGGGTCATAGCCTAGTCCGACGATGGCCGGGAAGACCACGGGCAGCGTCAGCATCATCATCCCCAGCCCGTCGAGGATCATGCCCATCAGCAGATACATTACGATGATCCCGATCAGGATCATCCAGCGCGGCACGTCGAGGCTGACGATCAGGTCGGTCACGCTGGCGGGCAGGCCGGTGAAGGCAAGGAAGCGCACGAAGATGAGAACGCCCCAGATCACCATGAAGATCATGACTGTGGTGCGCACGGTATCGAGCAGGCCGTTGTGGAAGTCCTTCAGACCGATCCGCTTGAACAGCGCCATCCCCAGGATGATCGCGGTCGCCACGCCGGCCGATTCCGTCGGGGTCATCCAGCCGAGGTAGATGCCGCCCAGGATAACCCCGACCACGGCGAAGACGCCTCCGACCTGCGGCAGGGCCCGGATCTTCTCCATGAAGGTGGTGCTGGGCTCCAGCGGCGCGAGGCCGGGGTTGAGCTTGACGACGACGGTGATGACGAAGAGGTAGACGATCATCGACAGCAGGCCCGGCAGCAGCCCTGCCATCAGCAGCTTGGCCACCGACTGCTCCACGATGATGCCGTAAATGACCAGGATGGCCGAAGGCGGGATCAGCGCGGCCAGGGTGCCGCCCACGGCCACCACGCCGGCCGCGAGCCGGCTGTCATAGCCGTGCGCCTCCATCTCGGGCAGGGCCAGCCGGGTGAACACCGCGGTCGAGGCGGTGCTGGCGCCCGACACCGCCGCGAAGCCGGCCGAGGCGAAGATGGTCGCCGTCGCCAGCCCTCCCGGTGCTCGCCCGACCCACTTGCGCGCGGCGTCATAGGCCGAGGTGGTGATCCCCGCGTGCATGGCGAGGAATCCTATGGTGATGAAGAGCGGCAGCACGCTCAGCGCGTAATGGCCCGAATTGGCATAGGGAATGATGCCCGAGAGTCCCGTCGCGACGGTCGGATTGCGCAGGATCATCATCCCGACGATACCGGTGAAGGCCGAGGCATAGGCCACCGGCACCCCGATGACGACCAGAATGACCAGCACAGCGATGCCGAGATAGCCCAGGGTGATCGGATCCATGATGTCGGCCTTATTCGTAGGGGGCGGTTTCGAGGGCATCCACCGATTGCCCGAAGATCGCGGAGCTGTCGTCGGGGCGCAGCGCCAGGCGCAGCGCCTCGACCAGCTGGAGCAGCAGGCGAAGGCCGAGCAGGGCCAGCGATCCGGTGACGATGGCGATGCCCGGCCAGAGCGGGATGCCGATCTCGGGCGTGTCGCCGCCGTTGTTCCAGGACCGCATGAGGTTGAGCCAACTGCCCTTGGTCAGCACCACCACCACGAAGAGGGCGATGCCAAGCGCGAAGACCTCGCTCAGCCATTTCCCGCGCCCGCGCGTGCGGTCGCTCAGCAGGGTCATGCGGACATTGCCGAAATGGCTTTGGCCATAGGCCACGCCCAGGGTAACCAGAGCGACCATCAACTGTTCGATGATGTCGATCGAGCCGCGGACAGGGTGGTTGAACAGGCCCCGGCCCAGCACTTCGGCGCAGACCAGGGTCATCAGGACAAGGATCAGCAGCCCCGCCACCAGTGCGGCGGAAACTTCGATTCGGCCCAGCAGTCGGTTGGCGACGGCAACAAGGTTCTTCACGGGCGCCTCCCTGGCGGTGTGGTTCGGCGGGGCGGACCCCGCCGAACCGGTTCCTTACTGCCCGGCACGGGCCTTTTCGGCCTCGGAGAGGATCATGTCGAACAGCTCCTGGCCGGGAATGCCCTTGGCGGTGACGTCGTCGATCCAGCTCTGCCAGCTCGGCTTGACGGCGGCTTCGAGGGCGGCCTTGACGTCATCCGTCAGCGGCACCCGCTTGAGACCGCGCGCGTCGAATTCGGCCTCGTTCGCCTTGTCGATCTCGGCATAGGCGGCGATTTGGTGCGCGTAGGCCAGAACCACGGCTTCGGCCAGCAGCGCCTTGTACTGCTCGGGCAGGGCGTTGTAGGCGTCGGTGTTCGCCGCGACGGTGCACTGGATGGTGCCGAGGTTCCAGGCGTCGGTCACCCAGGTCGACAGCTCGTGAAAGCGATAGGCGACAAAGGCATAGGTGTAGGGATAGACGATCCCGTCGATCACGCCGCGCTCGAGCGAGTTGTAGAGATCGGGGGCGGGCATGGTCGAGGGCACGGCGCCCAGCGACTCCATCAGCGCGGCATGGCCGCCCGAGGCGTTGACCCGCACGCCGCTCCAATCGGCGAGCTTGGCCGGAATCTCGCCCTTGCCCATGATCTCGTAGTTCGGCATCAGCGCCGACATGATGGGCGTGGCGTTCCACTTGTCCCATTCCGCTTTGACGGCCGGGTGCTTGAGGTATTCGCCATAGACCTTGTACTGCACCTCGAAGCTCGGCAGCGGCAGGAAGGCCTGGCTGAGGCCCATCGAGGCCGGGGTCTTGTCAGGGTGGTAGAAGGGGCAGACCGTCGCCGCTTCGAAGGCGCCGAGCTGCAGGCCGTCGATGTTCTCCTTCGGATCGGACAGGACGCCGCCATACTGCAGGTCGAGTTCGAAATTGCCGTCGGTCTTGCGGGCGAGTTCCTCTTTCAGGCCCTCGACGCCCTCGGTGAAGCCGCGCCGCGCGCCCCAGAGCGAGACCAGCCATTTGACCTTGGGTCCTTCGACCTCGGCCGCCTGGGCCGCGCCGGGCGCAAAGGCCGCCGTGGTGGTCAGCGCCGTGGCAAAGGCCGCGGTCAGGCCAAGCGTGCGGATCGTAATGTCACTCTTCATGGTATCCTCCCTATCGATGACATGAATTTCCGTGTTGCGGGTCGGCGGCTGCCTTGGGGCTGGCCGCCGGTTCCTCCTTCATTCCCGCCCGATCGCCCTTTCCGCAGGGCGCTGCCGCCTCCTGGCCCTGACGGGTGCATTGCTGCGCAGGGTTTCAAGAAACGGGTCCGGCCTGAATGGAGAAAGGCGGGAATTAATTGGATTATTCGATTGCCCTGCGTGGCTGGCTGAATGTCGTGAATGGCCGGAACGAAGTGCTATTTCTGTTCTTTTATTGAAAGGCGGGGCGTCCCCATGGTTGGGGTGGTTTTCTATAATTGCACAATCTGCATGTTTCACTGCGCGTGCCTCCGCCTAGCCGTCAGCGGTGCCGGAACTGGGGCGGGCGCTTCTCGACGAAGGCGCTCATGCCTTCGAGGCGGTCCTCGGTGGCGAAAGTCGCATAGAGCAGGCGGCGTTCCAGGTGGATGCCGGCCGAGAGTTGGGTCTCGTAAGCCTGGTTCACCGCCTCCTTGGCCAGCCGCAAGATTGGGCGCGACGAGCGGGCGATCTGACGGGCCAACGCCATCGCGTCCTCCAGGTGGGTCGCAACGGGCGAGACCCGGCTGACGAGGCCGCGGGCCAGCGCCTCTTCGGCGTCGATGGTACGGCCCGAAAGGATCATGTCCATCGCCACCGCCTTGCCGACGATCCGGGTCAGGCGCTGGGTGCCACCGGCGCCGGGAATGACGCCGATGCGGGTTTCCGGCAGGGCGAAGCGGGCGGTGTCGGCGGCGATGATGATATCGCACATCAGCGCCAGTTCGCAGCCGCCGCCCACCGCATGGCCGGCCACGGCGGCGATCAGCGGCTTGCGGCAGCGCGAGGCACGTTCCCAGGTCGCGGTTATGAGCTGCTGCTCATAAGCCTCGGCCGAGGTCATGTGCTGGATTTCCTTGATATCCGCGCCGGCCGCGAAGGCCCGTTCGTTCCCGGTGAGGACGATGACGTGGATCGCCAGGTCGGCCTCGAAGGCGTCGAGGGCCGCGCTCAGTTCGGAGGTGATCTGGTGGTTCAGCGCGTTAAGTGCGTCCGGACGATTCAGCCGGATCAGCGCGACCGGACCGTCGATTTCGGTCAGCACCGTGGAGAAGGATGGGGCCGTCATGCCGCTGCCTCAATCCGGGCTGCGGCGGTTCCGGCGCGAACTGAGGTCGCGCGGCGACGGGTTGCAAAAGTTGCGGTCATTCGAAGGTCCTCCCTCGAAAGAATGTAAATAGATTGTCATAAAAATGCAAGACGCATGAAGGTGGACCGCTTGGTGGGTGCTGCCGTGGTGTCCATTTGTCCAGAAATATTGGACAAATGGCGGTTCCACGGCGGCATCCGGAAGGGTCGCGCTTCGTTCATCAAAAGATGTGTGTGGCAATATGTTGTTGGGTGAGTCGCTCTTCTGTTCGCACGACTCACCCGCGCCTCGACAGGCGCGCGGGGATGCCAGCCGCAGTGAGGGTCAGATGTCGCCGCTGTCCTGGTCGAGCTGCTTCATGTTGTTCAGCAGCTTGTCGAGGTAGTGGATCAGGTGGATCTTGTCGGTGGTCGAGAACCCGGCCAGCGCTTCGTCGTAATAGTCCGAGATGCGCGCGCTCATGTCCGTGCTCCACAGGTGGCGGCCGTGTGAAGTGAGGCGAATCAGCCGGCTGCGGCTGTCGTGCGGCGAGACCGTCCGCTCGATCATGCCGTCGCGTTCGAGCCGGGCCAGGATGCCGGTCAGGTTCTGGCGGCTCACCATCAGGAAGCGGGTCAGCTCACCCACGGCGATGCCGTTCTCGGCGCCCTTGCGCGCCAGGGCCCCGATCACCGCCCATTGTTGGGTGGTAATATGCAGCTCGTCCAGCGCCTTGGTTCCGCTTTTGTGCATCAGGTTCGCGGATTGGTACAGCCGGAAGAAGACCCGGTTTGCCAGGTCATCGACTTTCGACTGGGGGGGGAACTGAGGCGCTTCAGTCATGATTGCCAATACTTCCGGGGATTTCACCGGCAAGTCAATGGCCGCCCCGTCGCAGGCGGATTAATGACAACTACTTGACATAACTCATGGCGAGTCGTAGTCAGGATCATGTCAAGCTGAGGAGGCGCGACACGAGGGGAGGCAAGGGAATGCGCGTCATCGCGTGCTGTTCCGGGCTTGAATCGCTTCGCGCAATATCCAGAGGAGGATCCCGTGAGAGGATTGAAAGGTAAAACTGTTGTCGTAACCGGCGGTGGCGGCGGCATTGGTGCGGCAACCTGCCTGCGTTTTGCGGAAGAGGGGGCAGCGGTTGCCGTCGTCGATCTGAACGAAGCTGCGGCCAAGGCCGTCGCCGATCAGATCGCGGCGACAGGCGGCAAGGCCCTCGCGGTGGCGGTCGACCTGACCGATGCCGAGGCCACCGCGCGGGCGGTCGAGCGCATCGAGGCCGACCTCGGCGCGATTGACGTGCTGGTCAACGGAGTTGGCTGGGATGTCTTCACGCCCTTCCTCAAGAGCGGCCCCGACTTCTGGTCCAAGATCATCGACATCAACCTGCGCGGCGTGCTGAACATCACCCATCCGGTGCTGTCGCGCATGGCCGAGCGGCGCTCGGGCCGCATCGTCTCGCTGGCCTCGGATGCTGCGCGCGGCGGGTCGTCGGGCGAAAGCGTCTATGCCGCCTGCAAGGCCGGCGTCGTCGCCTTCTCCAAGACCATCGCCCGCGAACATGCCCGCCAGGGGATCTCGGCCAATGTGGTCTGCCCCGGTGTCACCGAGACCGGCATGCTCGAGGCCTTCATGGAATCCGCCGGCGACAAGGAAAAGCTGCGCGCGGCCTTTACCAAGGCGGTGCCGATGGGGCGGCTGGGCAAGCCCGGCGACCTGCCCGGCGCAATAGCCTTTTTCGCAAGCGATGATGCCGGGTTCATCACCGGCCAGGTGCTGTCGGTCTCCGGCGGCCTGACCATGCACGGCTGAGGGAGGCCACCATGACCTATGAAGACATCCTCTACCAAGTGAAGGACGGTGCGGCCTGGATCACCATCAACCGCCCCGAGAAATACAACGCCTTCCGCGGCCAGACCTGCGAAGAGCTGATCCACGCCTTCAACAAGGCGGGCTGGGACAAGTCGGTGGGCGTCATCGTGCTGACCGGCGCGGGCGACAAGGCCTTCTGCACGGGCGGCGACCAGTCGGCGCATGAAGGCCAATACGACGGGCGCGGCACCATCGGCCTGCCGATGGAGGACCTGCATTCGATCATGCGCGACGTGCCCAAGCCGGTGATTGCACGGGTCCAGGGCTTTGCCATCGGCGGCGGCAACGTGCTGGCGACGATCTGTGACATGACCATCGCCAGCGAAAAGGCGGTGTTCGGCCAGGTCGGCCCGAAGGTCGGCTCGGTCGATCCGGGCTATGGCACCGCCTTCCTCGCCCGCGTCGTGGGCGAGAAGAAAGCCCGCGAGATCTGGTACATGTGCCGCCGCTACTCGGCGCAGGAAGCCCTCGAGATGGGACTGGCGAACAAGGTGGTCCCCCATGACCAGCTCGATGCCGAGGTCGACGCCTGGTGCGCCGAGATCATGGAGAAGTCGCCCACCGCGCTGGCCCTGGCCAAGCGCAGCTTCAACATGGACACCGAGCATCAGCGCGGCATCGCCGGGCTCGGGATGCTGGGCCTGTCGCTCTACTACGACACCGACGAGAGCAAGGAAGGCGGCGTCGCCTTCCGGGAAAAACGCAAGCCGGATTTCCGCAAGTTTGCCAAGTAAGAGACCGGCCGCCGCGCCCGCTGGGCCCGGCGGCCGATCCGACGCGCAGGTGAGGACGCCATGAGAACGATTTTCGACACCGAGGAACTGGACCAGATCCGCGAACTGGCGCGCAAGTTCGCGCAGGAGCGGGTGGCGCCCGGCTACCTGGCCCGCGAAAAGGCGGGCCGCTTCGACATGGAGCTGCTGCGCGAGATGGGCGGGCTGGGGCTGATCGCCCCCGAACTCCCCGAGGAATTCGGCGGCATGGGGGCCGAGTTCCTCTATTCCGGCGTCATCATCGAAGAGATCGCGCGCGCCGATTTCAACTTCGGCTATGCCTCGCTGCTGGCCTCGCTGAACGGGCAGATCCTGCGCCAGTTCGCGGCGCCCGAGGTTGCGCGCGACTGGCTGCCGGGGCTGACCGCGGGCGAACACATGCTGGCCATCGCCCTGACCGAACCCAAGGGCGGATCGGACGCCGCCAATCTTGGCCTGCGGATGGAGCGTGATGGCAGCCATTACATCATCAACGGCGAAAAGACCTCGATCTCGGCCAACCAGATCGCCAAGGGCGTGGTCACCTTCGCCCGCACCGGCCGTCCCGAGGACCGGGCGAAGGGCGTTTCGGCGGTGCTGATCCCGCTCGACCTGCCGGGGATCACCACCTCGAAGTTCGACAACTGCGGGCAGAACTCGGTCGGCCACGGCTCGATCTGGTTCGACAACGTCCGGGTGCCGGCGGAATACCTGCTGGGCGACGAGGGCAAGGGCTTTGCCCAGGTCATGCAGGGCTTCGACTTCTCGCGCTCGCTGATCGGGATGCAATGCGTCGGCACGGCGCGGCAAAGCCTGGACGAGACCTGGGCCTATATTACCGAGCGGCAGGCCTTCGGCAAACCGCTGGCCGCCTTCCAGGGCGTGACCCACCAGCTGGCCGATTTCGACACCCGGATCGAGGCGGCGCGGCTGATGTCGATGAACGCGCTCTGGCTCAAGGACCGCGGGCTGCCCCACACCACCGAGGCGGCGATGACCAAGTGGTGGCCGCCGCTGCTGGCCTACGAGGCGATCCACGCCTGCCTGCTGATCCACGGCCACGCCGGCTATTCCGGCGACCTGCCGTTCCAGCAGCGCCTGCGCGACGTGCTGGGCCTGCAGATCGGCGACGGCACCGCGCACATCATGAAGAACATCATCGCCCGCGAGCGCGCGGGCCGGGCTGTGACGGCCGCCTGAGCGCGGCCGCGGGGGCGCGCTGGGAGGCGCGGCAAACGGAGGAGGAAAAACAATGGAATTCGATGCTGTCCTGATCGAACCGCGGATCAGGGAGATGACCGAGAAGGGCTTCTGGCACGGCAAGACCGTCAACGACTATTTCGACGCCTGCCTCGCAGCCTGCCCGGACAAGCCGGCGCTGACCTCGATTGTCGTCTCTACGGGCGAGCGCCGTGACCTCACCTGGGCCGAACTCGACGTGCTGGCCAACCGCGCGGCGGTCGGCCTGTCGCGGCTCGGGGTGGGGCGCAACGACGTCGTGTCCTGCCAGCTGCCTAACGGCTGGCGCTTTGTTGCGACCTACCTGGGTTGCGCGCGGCTGGGTGCTGTGTTCAACCCGGTGATGCCCATATTCCGCGCCCGTGAGTTGACCTTCATGCTGCGCCATGGCGAGGCGAAGGTCTTCGTCATCCCCAAGCTGTTCCGCGGTTTCGATCACGAAGCGATGGCCGAGGGAATGCGCTCCGAACTGCCTGATCTGAAGCATGTCCTTGTTGAGGGCGGCGAGGGCGCGCGCGATCTTGACGCGGCGCTCTTCGATCCGGCGCTGGACGCCGAGCCGGAGATGGCCCGCATCACGACCGAGAACCGCCCCGATGCCAACGCGGTCTGCCAACTGATCTACACCTCGGGCACCACGGGCGAGCCCAAGGGCGTGATGCATACCGCCAACACCATGTATGCCAACCTCGTCCCCTATGCAGAGCGGCTGAAGCTCGGGGCCGATGACGTGGTGCTGATGGCCTCGCCGATGGCGCATCAGACCGGCTTCATGTACGGCCTGCTGATGCCGGTGCAGCTGCAGGCGCGGGCGGTGCTGCTGGACAGCTGGGACAAGGCGCTGGCCGCGCGCGTCGTGGCCGAGGACGGCTGTACTTTCACCATGGCCTCGACCCCCTTCCTGCTCGACCTGGCGAATGCGGTCGAGGAGGGCGGCACCGACAGCTCGTCGCTGCGCACCTTCCTTTGCGCCGGCACCGCCATTCCCGGCCCGGCGGTGGAGCGCGCGCGTGCGGTCATGGGCACCAAGATCGTCTCGGCCTGGGGCATGACCGAGAATGGCGCGGTGACGCTGACCAACCTCGACGATCCTGACGAACGGTCGATCCACTCTGACGGCTACCCGCTGGCGGGGATGGAAACACAAATACGCACCGCCGACGGTCGGATCGCCGAACCGCACGAGGAAGGCGAACTGTTCGTGCGCGGCTGTTCGAACTTCGGCGGCTATCTCAAGCGTCCGCAGTGGAACAACGTCGACGCCGATGGCTGGTTCGACACCGGCGACATCGCGCGGGCGGACGAGCGGGGCTATATCCGCATCTGCGGCCGGTCCAAGGACATCATCATCCGCGGCGCCGAGAACATCCCCGTGGTCGAGGTCGAAAGCGCGCTGTTCAAGCACCCCGCCGTCGCCTCGGTCGCCATCGTCGGCTATCCGGACGACCGGCTTGGCGAACGGGCCTGCGCCTTTGTCGTGCCGAAACCGGGGCACAGCCTGACCTTCGAAGAGATGCAGGCCGTGCTGGCCGCAAACAACTTCTCCAAGACCTACTGGCCCGAACGGCTGGAGCTGCGCGAGGCGCTGCCCGCGACCGCCTCGGGCAAGATCCAGAAGTTCGCGCTGCGCAAGATGCTGCGCGACGAGATGGGGCTGGCATGAGCTTTGCCGGCCGCATCGCGGTGGTCACCGGCGCGGGCGGCCCTATGGGCCGCGCCGTTGTCGACCGGCTGGTGGCCGGCGGAATCGCGGGGGTGGCGCTGACCGACATTTCCTCCCGCCGCCTCGAGGCGGCGTCGGCGGCGCTCCCCCCCGATCTGTCAGAAGTGGCGCTGCGCGCCGACGTGACGGTCGAGCAGGAGGCGGCGGCGTTTGCCGCCGCCGTTCACGACCGGCTGGGGCGGGTCGATCTGCTGGTGAACCTCGTCGGCGGCCTGCGCTCGAAGCAGCTCTACACGCCGCTTCTTGAAATTGCGCCGGAACAGTGGCGCGCCACCATGGACCTCAACGTCATGGGCACGCTGCATCTCGCCCGCGCTTTCGTGCCCGGCATGCTGGACCGGGGCTGGGGGCGCATCGTCAACCTGGCCTCCATCGTCTTCGGCGGCGAGGCGGGGCAGGCCGACTACGCCGCGGCCAAGGCGGCGGTGGCCTCGCTGACCCGCTCCATGGCGATCGAATTCGCGCCGCATGTCACCGTGAACTGCGTCGCCCCCGGCCTGACCCGCACCTCGGTGACCGAGAACATGCCGCCAGACCAGCTGGCCCGGCTGACCGGGATGGCGATGAACCCCCGCATGGCCGAACCCTCCGAGGTGGCCGACGCCATCGCCTATTTCCTGACCGACGAGGCCCGCTTCCTCACCGGCGAGATGCTGTCGGTCTCGGGCGGGATCCGGCCGCACCTGTGAGCGGCCGCGCCGTGGAACGAACGCAGAAGGACAAGCCCGACATGACGACCACCGCCCCTCTGCGGGTCCTCGAGCTGACGCGCACGATTCCCTTCGGATATTGCGACCCGGCGGGGATCATCTACACGCCCCGCGCGCTGGACCTCTGCCTCGAGGCGATCGACGATTTCTGGAAGGCGCTGCTCGACGGCAAGGGCTGGTACGAGATGAACCTCGACCTCGACCGGGGCACGCCCTTCGTCAACGTCAACATCGACTTCAAAAGCCCGATCACCGCCCGCGCCCCGCTGGCGCTGGTGGTGCGCGTCACCCATGTCGGCACCACCAGCGTGGTCTTCGAGGTCTCGGCCCGGCAGGAAGAGCGCCTCTGCTTCGTCGCCTCGCTCGCCAGCGTGATCGTGGTGAAAAGCCGGATGGCCAAGGTCGAACCCGACGACTGGCTGCGCCGCGCGCTGGACTGATCCCAACCGCGTGCCGCACAGAGGCGGGCAGGGGGCGATTGCCGATTGCAGTGGCCCCCCGTTCTGGGCGACAAGCCTGCAGGACCGCAGCCGCGAGGGGAATGCCATGGTCAAGGACGTCTTCAGCCATGTGCGCACCTGGGTGTTCGATCTCGACAACACCCTCTATCCTCCGAAAGCCCGCCTCTTCGACCAGATCGAGGTGCGGATGACGCGCTACGTGATGGACTCGCTCGGCGTCGACCGCCCCGAGGCCGACCGGCTGCGGCGGCATTACTGGGCGACCTATGGCACCACGCTTGCCGGGCTGATGCGCGAGCATGCGGTCGACCCGACGCCCTATCTGACCCATGTGCATGACATCGACTTCACCGTGCTGGAGCCCGACCCGGAGCTGGCGGCGCGGATCGGGGCGCTGCCGGGGCGGCGGATCGTCTATACCAACGGCTCTGCGCCCTATGCCGAGCAGGTGCTCTCCCATCGCGGCCTTGGCGGGCTGTTCGACGCGGTCTATGGCGTCGAGCATGCGGGCTTCCTGCCCAAGCCCGAGCAGGCCGCCTTCGAGGCGGTCTTCGCCACCGACGGCACCGATCCGACGCGGGCGGCGATGTTCGAGGACGATATCCGCAACCTCGCCGCGCCGCATGCCATGGGCATGCGCACCGTGCTGGTCACGCCCGAGCCGCAGCAGGCCGACCACGTCCACCACCACACCGACGACCTGGCCGCCTTCCTGTCGCAGTTGATCTGATCAGGCGCTGCGGCGGTCGTTCAGCGCGTGGAAGATGTGGGTGAAGGTCGCCGCGCCCAGGATCGGGATCAGCAGGTTCACCAGCGGGATCGACAGCGGCAGCGCCATCAGGACACCGGCCAGCCAGATGGTGCCGCGATGGCGGCGGCGCAGCTCCTTGGCGCGCTCGCGGCCAAGCCGACGCATCGCGGCGAGGGTGAAATACTCGCGCCCCAGCAGGAAGCCGTTCAGCGCATAGAAGATCAGCGGCCAGAGCGGGAAGACAAAGGCCGCGACGATCAGCGCGGCCACGTTCGCCGCGATCAGCACGCCCAGATAGTTGATGGTGTCGCGCAGCGCGTCGCCGAAAGGCACTTTCGGCGCGGGCGGCAGTTGCGGGTAATGCCGGTCTTCCACCGCCTGCGCGACCTCGTCGAGGAACATCGAGGTGATCGCCGAGGCGACCGGCACCATCAGGAAGAAACTCAGCACCATCATGAAGATGAACGAGGCAAAGCCGAGCAGGTCGTCCAGCCAGCGCACCTCGCCGATGATCGGGATGGTCACCGCGTCGCCGGTCAGGGCCTGCACGCCCCAGAGCAGCAGCGCATAGGCCGCGACCAGCAGCGCGAAGGTCAGCACCACGCCAAGGCCCAGCACCTTGCGGAAACGCGGGTCGCCGATCTGGCCGACGGCCAGCAGGAACGACCGAAGGATCACTCGGACACCCAGGTCGTCAGCGCCGCGATATCGGGGCGGGGCCGTTCCGGCGGGGCCGACCCCTCGGTGCCGATGTGCACGATGCCGGCAATGCGCTCGTCGGCGGCCAGGCCAAAGGCGCGTTCGCGGAAGGCGGCGTCATGCGACGGCCAGCCGGTCAGCCAGCAGGCGCCCCAGCCCGAGGCCAGCGCCGCATTGACCAGCGAGAGGCAGACGGCCCCGGCGGAATAGGTCTGTTCCAGCGGCGGGATCTTCTCCGAGGCGACCGGCTTTTCCACCACCACCACGGCCAGGTGGCCCTGGTCGTACTGCCCGCGCCCCTTGGCGATGTCCTCGTCAGACTTGCCCAGCTCGGCCCCGCGCGCGGCGGCGATATCGGCGATGCGCGCCATCGCCGCGCCCTCGATCACGATGAACCGCCAGGGCTCCAGCTTGCCGTGGTCGGGCACCCGCCCGGCGGCGGTCAGCAGCACCATCAGTTCGTCATGGCTCGGCACCGGCGCAATCAGCGTCTTGGCCGGGCGCGAGCGGCGGGTCAGCAGGAAATCGAGCGCGGCGGGATTGGGCTGCAGCATCCGGGAGGGTCCTTGTCTTGTCCGGGCTCCATGTCGGCACGTCGGGCGGCGGTGTCAAGGCGCGCGGCCGGCGCAATCGCCATGGCGTCCGGCGCGCCGAGCGGGCAGAGTGGCGCCATGGCCAAGCTGCGCGACCTTCCCGACCTCTCCGACCTTGCCGTTGCCGGCGGCGAGATTGCCGTGCGGGTGACGCCGCGCGCCGCGCGGGCCCGGCTGGTGGCCGAGGCGGGAACGCTGCGGGCCTATGTCACCGTGCCCCCCGAGGACGGCAAGGCCAACGCGGCGGTGCAGGAGCTGCTTGCGGCGGCAATGGGAATCGCGCCCTCGCACCTGCGCCTGCTGCGCGGGCAGACGGCGCGCGACAAGGTCTTTGCCTACTTGGGCGGCGCCGGCTTGAGCCGGTAGATGCCCTCGGGCAGGTTCAGCGCCGCACCAAGGTCACGCGCCTGCTCGGGCGAGAGCGTGATCTTCATCACCTGGTTGGTGCGGGGGTCGAACTGCTCGACCGTGATGCATTCGGCAAAGCTTTGAATCACCACATCTTCCTGCAAGGGCGCAGCGCCCTCGTCGATGAGGGTGATCACGGTGGCGTCGAAGTCGTGCTCGATGGAGAACATGTCACCAAAGTGTGCGCCCACAAGCCGCTTGGCAAGTGGCAAGCGACACTGGCGGTGATGGAAAGCTGTGCTAGACAGTCTGTCATGACACCGATCCGACGCCCCTTTGCCCTCCTGGCGCTCTGCGCCGCGCTGTTCACCTCGGCCTGCTCCGACGTCGTGACCGTCGGGCCGATGCCGGTAAGCCTGTCCGGCGGAATGCCGCCCCAGACCGCGGCGGCGGCCTTCTCGCAAGTGGTCGCCAGCGTCGAGCCGGTGGCCGAGGCGGAGTGCCAGCGGCGGCAGTTCGGGCGCAGCTGCGACTTCCGGATCGTTGTCGATGGCGATCCGACCGCACCGGCCAACGCCTTCCAGAGTGTCGATGAACGCGGCCGGCCGGTCATCACCTTTACGCTGGCGCTGATCGCGCAGGCCGAGAACGCCGACGAACTGGCCTTCGTCATGGGCCACGAGGCGGCGCATCACATCCTCGACCACCTGCGCCGGCAGTCGCGCAGCGCCACGGCGGCGGCGGTCGTCCTGGGCGGGCTGGCGACGCTGACCGGAGGCTCGGCGACGGACGTCGAGACCGCGCAGCGCCTCGGCGCGGCGGTGGGCGCGCGCCAATACTCCAAGGAATACGAACTGGAGGCAGACGAACTGGGCACGCTCATCGCCTACCGCGCCGGCTTCGACCCGCGGATCGGCGTACAGTTCTTCGCCCGGATCCCGGACCCCGGCGACCGCTTCCTCGGCACCCATCCGCCCAATGCCGCGCGGGTCCAGACGGTTCAGCGCACCATCGCCGCACTGGGGCTGTCCTGAGGTCTTGATCTGCATCAAGGCCAGGCGCGCGGATTCGGGCAGGATAGAGGAAAGATCCTGCGATGGAGCGCGCCATGACCGATATGCCGAATTTCCGACGCCACGCCGCGTTGGTCGATGAGATGGCCGGCGCATTGGGCGTCGACCTCGAAGAGGCGGCGCTGCGCGGCAAGCTCGACCTCGACGAGATTTCCGACGCGGTGCTGCGCTGCACCGGCTGCACCAACCCCGACCACTGCCAGGGCGTGCTCGCCACCAAGCCGCAGCTGGAGCAGGCGCCGGGCTATTGCCGCAATCGCGACCTGATGCACCGCCTCGCGGCGGACTGAGGCCTCAGAGCGTCTTGTGAGTGCCGTCGCAGAGCGGTTTCTTCGAGGACTGCTTGCAGCCGCAGAAGAACACCTTCCTGTCGGCCTCTGCCGTATATTTGATCGGCGTGATGTCGGTCACCTTGTGCGACCCGTCGCAGAAGGGCTGCTTCGCGGACCGGCCGCAGGCACACCAGAAATAGGTCTTTCCGGCGCTGACCTCGACCGGGTAGGGGGCGTTCTGGGCAATAAGGGGCGTGTCGGACATGGCTTCGCTCGCTTTGGACTGGCTGGACCCAGCCTATCGGGGCGGATGCGAAATGGAAGCGCGGGGTCGGTGGACTTGACAGATTCGTGAGCGCGCTTCTAGCTGGTCGGCAGCCAACAACCGAGGATGTCGCGATGTCCCGCCTAGCCGCCGCTGTCTGCATCATCGCCATGATCGCCGCACCCGCGCTCGCCGCGCCGTTGAAGCTGAAGCCGGCAGATCCGCAGCCTTCGCCCAAGCCGGGGCTGTCGGTCACCTATGCCTACCCCGAGGAAGTGAAATCGCTTTCCGAGGCGGCCAATGCGCTCAAGGCTGCGCCCGAGGGTGGAACACCGCTGAGCGGGCTGGACTACGCCGACACCTCCGAGGGCGCGAAGACGCTCACCTCCAAGCGGGCGATGCATGTCGCGGCACGCATCCGCGGTTTCGTGCGGTTCGATGCGGCCGGGATCTACGATATCGAGTTCCTGACCAACGATGGCATCGACGCGCGCGTCGGCGGTCAGCAGGTGGGGCTGTTCGACGGGCGGCAGTCCTGTGATGGAACAACCGTGGTGCAGGTCGAGGTGCCTTCGGCCGGGTGGTATCCGCTTAATATCCTCTATTTCCAGCGGCTCGGCACCGCCTGCCTCCACATGAAGATGGGCCCGACCGGAGGCAAGCGGAATTGGATGCCGAATAGCGCCTTCGGGCGCTGAGCGCCCTCAGACCAGCCGGCCCCAGAGATCGTATTCGCCCGCCTCGTCCACCTCGACGGTGGCGATGTCGCCGGGGTTGAGGCCCTCGAACCCCTCGTCGATGAAGAGGTTGCCGTCGATCTCGGGCGCGTCGGCCCAGGTGCGGCAGGTGGCGGCCTCGTCATCGACCTCGTCGACAATGACCTGCAACCGCTGGCCCACCTTGGCGGCAAGCTTGGCCTCGGAAATCGCCTGCGAGACCTCCATGAACCGCTCCCAGCGGTCCTGCTTGACCTCTTCCGGCACGTGATCGGGCAGGTCGTTCGACCGCGCGCCCTTGACGTTCTCGTATTTGAAACAGCCAACCCGGTCGAGCCGCGCCTCCTGCAGCCAGTCGAGCAGCGTCTGGAACTCGGCCTCGGTCTCACCGGGATAGCCGACGATGAAGGTCGAGCGCAGGGTAATGTCGGGGCAGGCGGCGCGCCAGGCGGCGATCTCGTCGAGCGTCTTCGCCGCAGCGGCGGGGCGGGCCATGCGTTTCAGCACGTCGGGGTGGGCGTGCTGGAAGGGAATGTCGAGATAGGGCAGCACCCCATTCGACGGGTCCGCCATCAGCGGGATCAGGTCGCGCACATGCGGATAGGGGTAAACATAGTGCAGCCGCACCCAGGCGCCCAGCTGCCCGAGTTCGCGCGTGAGGTCGGCGATATGGGCGCGCACCTCGCGGTCTTTCCACAGGCTCGCGCCATGCTTGAGGTCCAGCCCGTAAGCACTCGTATCCTGCGAGATGATCAGCAACTCGCGCACACCGCTTTCCACAAGCTTTTCCGCCTCGCGCAGCACCGCCTTGGCGGGCCGCGACGCCAGGCGGCCGCGCATGTCGGGGATGATGCAGAACTTGCACTTGTGGTTGCAGCCCTCGGATATCTTCAGATAGCTGAAGTGCCGGGGTGTCAGCCGGATGCCCGAGGCGGGCAGCAGGTCGATGAACGGGTCGGGGTCGGGCGGCACCGCGCCATGCACCGCGTCGAGCACCTGTTCGTATTGATGCGGGCCGGTCACCGCCAGCACCTTGGGGTGCACGCCGGTGATATACTCGGGCTCGGCGCCGAGGCAGCCGGTCACGATCACCCGGCCGTTCTCCTTCAGTGCCTCGCCGATGGCCTCGAGGCTCTCGGCCTTGGCTGAATCGAGGAACCCGCAGGTGTTGACGATCACCGCGTCGGCGCCGGCGTAATCGGGCGAGATCCCATAGCCCTCAGCGCGCAGCCGGGTCAGGATGCGTTCGCTGTCGACCAGCGCCTTGGGGCAACCAAGCGAGACCATGCCGATGGTCGGCTGGCCGGGGCGGGGCACATCGCCGAGTCGGGCCTTGGGGGCCAGGTCGGGGCGCAGGTTTGGCGGGTTGGTGCTCATGCGCGCGCTCTACACCGCCGCGCGCCGCCGCGCAAAGGGAATGCGCGGGCGCGCCGCCGCGTACAATACAGGCGTTGCACCGAAAA
Organism: Seohaeicola zhoushanensis; assembly: GCF_014656415.1. Taxonomy (GTDB): domain Bacteria; phylum Pseudomonadota; class Alphaproteobacteria; order Rhodobacterales; family Rhodobacteraceae; genus Seohaeicola_A; species Seohaeicola_A zhoushanensis. The sequence goes on from NZ_BNCJ01000004.1 coordinate 110,761, forward strand.
TCAGACGCGGTATCATTCCGCCACGATCAAGACGAGGCGGGCGAATGCGTTGGGTTTTCAGGATCATCGGCGCGCTCGCGCTTTGCGCTGTGCTGCTGGTCGGCGGGATTTTCCTGTTGCCTGGCGAGAAGATCGCCAGCCTTGCCGCAGAGCAGATCCGCGCCCAGACCGGGCGTGTGGTCACGATTTCAGGCGATGTCCGCTTCTCGATCTGGCCGGTGCTGGGCGTGCGTACCGGGCCTGTGACGGTGGCCAATGCCGACTGGGCCGGCCCCGAGCCGATCTTCGCCGCGCAGAGCATGTCGGTGGGGGTCGCCGCGGCCGACCTGCTGGCCGGATCGATTCGCATCACCGAGATCGTCGCCGAGGGCGCGCATCTGCGGCTGGCCCGCTGGCGCGACGGGCGCGGCAACTGGGAGATGGTGCAGCCGGTTCCCACGCCGCGCGAGACCGGCACCGGGGGAACCACGCGGCCAGTAACATTGGAGCGGCTGGTGCTCACCGGCGCGCGGCTCGACTGGAGCGATGCCGGCGCGGCGCCGCTCACGCTGGCGGGGATCGACCTGACGCTCGACTGGCCCGATCCGACGCGGGCGGCGGACATCTCGGTATCGATGAGCCCCGCCGGGGAGCCGGTCCGGGCGAACCTTTCGATCGGTGCCTTCCGCGCCTTCCTCGCCGGCGAGGTCACGCCGATCTCGGCCCAGCTCGAGGCGCCCGGCGGCACGGCGAGCTTTGAAGGCCGCGCCAATACAGCCGGCGCGCTGGCCGGCGATGTCAGCCTGAAGACCACCGACACGGCGCGGATGCTGGCCGCGGCCGGCCTCGGGCGGGTCGACATCCCGTCCGGTGCCGGGCAAATGGCGCATGTTGCGACCGAGGCGACCTATACCGCCGATGGCCGCCTGTCGTTGCGCAAGCTTTCCCTGACGCTCGACCAGAACCGGCTGACCGGCGCGGCGGACATCGATCTCTCGGGCAAGCCAAAGATCGTGGCCCAGCTCTCGGCCGGAACGCTGGACCTGACCGGACTGGGCGGGACGGCGGCAAGCGGCGGTGGCGCGGCGGCGGCCAGCGAGGGCTGGTCGACCGCACCGATCGACGCCAGCGCGCTGGGCCTGCTCGACGGCACCATCGACCTGACCGCCGATACGATCCGCACCTTGATGACCGAGTTCGGTCGGGCCGAGCTGCGCCTGACCATCGACAACGCACGCGCGGTGGCCGATATCGCCCGGCTCGACGCCTTCTCCGGCACCCTGACGGGGCAGTTCGTGGCCAACAACCGCAGGGGCCTGTCGGTGGGCGGCAAGCTGAATGCCGATGGTATCGAGATGTCCCGCGCGCTGAAGGACCTGGCCGATATCGAACGCTTCTCGGGCAAGGCCAATGCCGTGGTGGAGTTCCTCGGCGGGGGGACGAGCGAGGCGGAGATCATGCGCTCGCTCTCGGGCAGCGGCGGGCTGGCGATGGGGCAGGGGGTGATCGCGGGCGTTGACCTCAACGCGCTGATGACGCTGGGCAAGGGCAGCGGCGGCACCACGGTCTTCGACAGCCTGGCTGCCACCTTCACCATGGCGGGCGGTAACCTGCAGAACGACGACCTGGTGCTGAGCCTCCCGAACTACCGCGCCGAGGGCAAGGGCCGCATCGGCCTGGGCGCGCGGGATATCGATTACCTGTTCACCCCGATCGCACTCAGGGCGCGGGGCGGCGAGGGGCTGGCGGTGCCCATCCTGATCCGTGGGCCCTGGTCCGGTCCGCAGATCAAGCCCGACCTGGAGGGTGTGCTGAAGGCAAAGGCCGACACCCGCACCGACGAGTTGAAGGAGAAGGCAAAGGCGAAGCTGTCGGAACGGCTCGGCGTGCCGGTTGAGTCAAGCCAGGACGCCAAGGACGCGCTGAAGGACAAGCTGGAGGAAGAGGCGAAGAAGGGGCTGCTGAAGCTGTTCAACAAGAACTGAGGGGGGTGCTCTCCTCCGGCCCGGGGAAGGGGGGCGCCTTTGGCATGGGAATGTCTTGGCGGGGGGGGGCGGGGCCCTCCTCACCCTAACCCTCTCCCCCTCGGGGAGAGGGGATTGCTTCTGCCATGGGGAAGTCTCGGCGAGGGGCGGGGGTGCGTCCCCTCACCCTGACCCTCTCCCCCGAGGGGAGAGGGGAGGTGCCGCACCCGAAGGCGCCGCTCAGGGTCAGATGGTCTGGTCGTAGTCGCCGACCGCCGGTTCGGTGCGGATCACCGCGTCGATATCGGCGAAGATGGCGCGCATCTCGGCGTCGCTCTCGCTGCTTTCGCAGACCACCACCAGGTTCGGCGTGTTCGACGAGGCGCGCACCAGCCCCCACGAGCCGTTGTCGAGGATGACCCGGGCGCCGTTCACCGTCACGACTTCCTTGATCGCGCGGCCGGCAAAGGTCTCGGAGGCCTCGGCCTTGGCGACAAGGCGGGCGACCAGCCGGTCGAGGATGTCGTATTTCTCGGTATCGGCGGCATAGGGCGACATGGTGGGGGTCGACCAGGTCTTGGGCAGGGCCTTGCGCAGGTCGCTCATCTTCATGTCCGGGTTTCGGTCCATCAGCTTGCAGATCTCGACCGCGACGCGCATCCCGTCATCATAGCCGCGCCCGATCGGCTCGGCCAGGAAGTAGTGGCCGGACTTCTCGAAGCCGGCCAGCGCGCCCAGCTCGTGCACGCGGCGCTTCATGTGGCTGTGCCCGGTCTTCCAGTAGTCGGCCTTCACGCCATGCGCACGCAGCTCCGGATCGGCGGCAAACAGTCCGGTCGACTTGACGTCGGCCACGAAGGTCGCGCCGGGGTGCAGCTTGGCCAGATCGCGGGCCATGATCACCCCGACCTTGTCGGCAAAGATCTCTTCGCCCTCGTCATCCACCACGCCGCAGCGGTCGCCGTCGCCGTCGAAGCCCAGCGCGAAGTCGGCGCCCGAGGCCTTCACGGAATGCGCCATGTCGTGCAGCATCTCCATCGCCTCGGGGTTGGGGTTGTAATGCGGGAAGGTGTAGTCGAGCGTGTTGTGGCTCTCGACCACCTCGACGCCGATCCGGCGGAACAGCTCGGGCGCAAAGGCCGAGGCGGTGCCGTTGCCGGTGGCGCAGACCACCTTCAGCTTGCGCGTCATGCGGAAGTCGCCGACGAGATCGTCCATGTAGGCCTCGAACACGCCATCGACGGATTCATAGGCGCCGCCGGGGCGTTCCTCGCCCTCGCCGTTCAGTACGATGTCGCGCAGTTCGGCCATTTCCTCGGGGCCATGGGTGAGGGGCATGTCAAAGCCCATCTTCACCCCTGTCCAGCCGTTCGGGTTGTGGCTGGCGGTCACCATCGCCACGGCGCAGCCGCCAAGGTGGAAGGACGAGAAATAGGCCATCGGCGTGATGCAGGGGCCGATGTCCTTCACCGTGATCCCGGCGCGCATCAGCCCGAGGATCAGCGCGTTCTTGATCGCCAGCGAATAGTCGCGGTAATCGTTGCCGACCGCGATCACCGGCTTGAGCCCGCGCCGCATCATCTGGGTGCCCAGGCCCAGGCCCAGCGCCGTCATGCCTGGCAGGTTGATCGCGTCGGGATATTTCCAGCGCGCGTCATATTCGCGGAACCCGGTCGGCGCGATCATCGGGTCGCGCAGGAATTCCCAGGTGTTCGGGGTCACCGTCGCCAAAGGCTTCATCGTCAATAATCTCTCGTCAAAGGGTCACAGGCGGATCGGATCTGCCTTGGCGATCCGGTCCAGGGTCATCAGGGTCTCGATCAGGCGGGGCATCTGGTCGAGGTAGATCATGTTGGGGCCGTCCGAGGGGGCGTTGTCCGGGTCCTCGTGGGTCTCCATGAACACGCCGGCGACGCCGATCGCCACCGCCGCACGCGCCATCACCGGGGCGAATTCGCGCTGCCCGCCGCTCGATCCGCCCTTGCCGCCGGGCTGCTGGACCGAATGGGTCGCATCCATCACCACCGGGTAGCCGGTCTTGGCCATCTCGGGGAGCGAGCGCATGTCGGCCACCAGCGTGTTATAGCCGAAGGAGACGCCCCGCTCGGTCAGCAGGATGCGCTCGTTGCCGGTGCTGGCGACCTTCTCGGCCACGTTGGCCATGTCCCAGGGCGCAAGGAACTGGCCCTTCTTGATGTTCACCACCGCGCCGGTGCGGCCGGCTGCCAGCAGCATGTCGGTCTGGCGGCACAGGAAGGCCGGGATCTGGATGATGTCCACCGCCTCGGCCGCCTCGGCGCATTGCGCCTCGGTGTGCACGTCGGTCAGCACCGGCACGCCAAGCGCCTTGCGCAGATCCGCCAGCACCTGCAGCCCGGCTTCCATGCCGATGCCGCGCTTGCCGGCAAGTGAGGTGCGGTTGGCCTTGTCATAGCTCGCCTTGAAGACGAACTGCGCGCCATGGGCGGCGCAGATCTCCTGCATCCGGCCGGCGATCATCTGCGCGTGGTCGGCGCTTTCAAGCTGGCAAGGGCCGGCGATAAGGGTCAGGGGGCGGTCATTGCCGATCGTCAGACCGGCTACGTCAACTTGTTTCATGTCTAAGAGGTCACCTGTTCGCGAAGGATCGAAGCCGTCAGCGACAACATAAGGTAGATGCCCGAAAAGATAAGGAAGGCCAAGATCGTATTCTCGAACTTGCGCGGATAGCTGGCCTCCTGGCTGGCCACCGGCTGCACCGAGGTGGTCAGGTAGCGCACCTGACGGTTGGCCTCCATCCGGGTCTGTTCGACCTGCTGCAGCGCGGATTCCAGCATCAGGTTGCGGGTGGTAAGGTCGGCGCGGGCCATCTCGATCCGCGCGCTGAGCTCGGCCAGCGAATTCTCGCCCTTCGAGGCGTCGATCATCTTTGCATTCAGCCCGTCGAGCAGTTTGCGCAACCGGTCGACATCGGCCTGTGCGCCATCGACGCGGGCCTGGTTCGGCCGGGCGTTGTCGAGCAGCGCGGCCAGTTGCAGTTCCTTGTCCTGGAGCTGGAGTTCGACATTGTTGATCTGCCCGCGCAACGTGCTGATCAGCGCCTCGGGGTCGAGCAGGGCGCCCTGCTGCTGCAGGTTTACCAGCGCCGCCTGGGCCTGGCGGCGGGCCTCTTCGGCCTCGGCAAAGCCGGTCTTGGCGTCGCGCATCTGGTCGGCGCGCTTCTGCTCGGAGAGGTGGTTGATGCGCTGTTCGGCGTAGGAAATCAGCTTGTCCGAGAACTCGCGCGCAACCTCGGGGTCGGCGGCAGCGACCTCCATGCGGATCACGCCTTCGGTTGGGTCATAGCCGATCTTCACGTTGCGCGAATAGGTGCGGTATGCCTCTTCGTTGCTGGCGTCGGGGGCAAGGCGCTGGATCGGGTCGATCCAGTCCTGGCTGAAATGCGACTTGAAGCCGACGTCGGAATCGAGCCGAAGCATCGCGTCCTTGGATTGCAGGTAGGATTGCGTCGCGATCGAGTCCTGGCTGGTGGCGAACTGGGTGCCCGAGAGCAGGCCGCCCAGGCCGCTGCCGCCGACGTTGTCGGCTTGCAGGATCAGGAACTCGGACTTCGACGAATACATCGGCGTCGCGACCTTGTAGAAGAACCAGCCGCAGATCACCGTCGGTAGCAGCACGAAGAAGGCCAGCCGCGTCAGCAGCAGCATCAGCCGCTTGCGCCGCCGCAGCATGATGTCGCGCTGGATTGCGCCGATGTCCCGCTCGCGCCGCTGCGCCGGGGTCAGCTCGGGGGCCGGCGAATAGGTGGTATGCGGGATCGGCTGCCGCGCCGCGCCCTGTTGCGCCGCCTGCATCTGCCCGGCAGCGGCCGCCGCCGAAACCGCAGCAAAGGCGTCGGGCGCGCCATCGGCGAGCTCGGTCCCGGATTGCGGCACCACCAGTTCCAGCATGTTGGCCCGCGCGAAAGGGTCGATCCCCTGTTCGCGCAGCAGGCGCACGGCGTCGAAATCCGAGGTGGCAGGCAGGTTGTGCTTCTGCGCCACCCGGCGGGCCATCCGCAGCTGCCGCCCGGTCAGCCCCTCGCGGCGGATCGCCTCGATATCGGTATCGGCAGCGGCCTCGGCGGCAGATCCGACCTGGCCGTCGTGCGCGGCTTCCGGCGGCGCGGCCTCCTCGTCCACCGGCGCGCCGGCATCCGGCCCGGGCACCGCCCGCGCAACGGCCGGCTCCTCCTGCCGGTCGAGCTCTTCCTCCTCCGTGGCATGGTCATCCGCCACGGCTGCCGACCCCAGAAGCGAGGTGCGCCGGATGCGGAATTTCCTAGCCTTGGGTTTCGTAGTCATAGAGCTGCTTCGCTTCTTCCAAGGTGTCGAACATGTATAGCTGACCTTGCAGCAATACGGCCGCCGAGCGCACAAATTTTTCCAGGGTGCGGGCCTGGTGCGACACCATGATGATGGTCGTGGTTTCCAACCGTTCCCGCAGGATCGCGCCGGCCTTCTTGTTGAATTCCACGTCGGTGGTTCCCGGCATCCCCTCGTCGATCAGGTAGATGTCGAATTCGAGCGCAAGCATCAACGAGAAGGCGAACCTTGCGCGCATCCCCGCCGAATAGGTGCCGACCGGCTGATCGAAATATTCGCCGAGGCCGCAGAGCCAGCGGCAATAGCTTTCGATGTAATCGGGGTCGAGGCCGTAGATCTTGGCGATATAGCGGCAGTTCTCCATCGCCGAGACCTTGGAGATCACGCCGCCCATGAACCCGAGCGGGAAGGAGATGTTGCACATGCGCCGGATCTCGCCCTCGTCGGGCTTCTCCAGTCCGGCCATCATGTTGATGAGCGTGGTCTTGCCGGTGCCATTGGGCGCCAGGATGCCGAAGCTGTGACCGAGGTCGACGCGGAAGCTGACCTGGTCCAGGATCACCTTGCGCTGGGTGCCGGTCCAGAACGACTTGCTGACGTTCGAGAATTCGAGGCCCGGCACGACGCTGGGCATATGACGTGACGCGGGCAATCCAAGCATGGCTGTCGTTCCTGCACTCACCCTGCCTAGCAAGAGAAGGTTAATAGGTCGTTTACTCTACCTAGAAACCAAGTTGGGCGAGATTATGTCCGATGGCGAAACAATTGTCCAAGCCCTTGCCGTGGCACCGGTTTGACGCAGGCCGCGTCACCGCCCAGTATCGCCGCTGCCCGAAAACCCGATGGAGCTTCCTTGACCGACCTCGCCGACCGCATCCGCGCCTGCCGCCTCTGCGCGCCGCGCTTCGCCGCGACGGCAACGGCGCACACGCCCCGGCCAGTGGCCTGGTTCCGCCCCGGCGCGCGGCTGCTGATCGCCGGGCAGGCACCGGGGGCGAGGGTGCACGAGTCCGGGCGGCCCTTCACCGACCCCTCGGGCGATCGGCTGCGCGACTGGCTCGGGGTAGGCGAGGAGGTCTTCTACGACCGCGACCGCGTCGCCATCGTGCCGATGGCCTTCTGCTTTCCGGGCTACGATGCCAAGGGGTCCGACCTGCCGCCGCCGCCGCTCTGCGCGCAGACCTGGCACGGCGAGGTGATGGCGGCGCTGGGCGCGATGCCGCTGACGGTGCTGGTGGGCGGCCATGCGCACCGCTGGCATCTCGGCCGGCAGGGCTCGGTCACCGGGACGGTGGCGGGCTGGCGCGACCATGCGCCGGCGATCTTTCCCTTGCCCCATCCGTCCTGGCGCAATACCGCATGGATCCGCAAGAATCCCTGGTTCGAAACCGATCTGCTGCCGGTGCTGCGGGCGCGGGTCCGCGAGGTGCTGGAATGACCGAAGAAACCCTGCTCGACGCCGCCCATGCGGCGATGGAGGCCGCCCCCGAGGACGGTGCCGCGCGGCTGCGCTTCTACGAGCGCCTGGCCGATGGCGAGCTGTTCCTGATGCTGGCCGAGGAATCGGACGGCGATGCGCTGATCCCCGAGATCTTCGACCTCTCCGACGGCCGCTTCGTGCTGGCCTTCGACCGGGAAGAGCGGCTCTCGGCTTTTTCCGGCGGTCAGGTGGTGCCTTATGCCAGCCTCTCGGGGCGGGCGCTGGCGCGGTTGCTGGCGGCGCAGGGGCTGGGGCTGGGGCTGAACCTCGAGGTGGCGCCCTCGTCGATCCTGCTGCCCGCCGAGGCGGTGGCCTGGCTGGTCGAGACGCTGGCCGATACGCCGACCGAGACCGAGGCGCAGATCGAGGAGGTGGCTCCGCCCGCGGGCCTGCCCGAGGCGCTGCTCGGCGCGCTCGACACCAAGCTCGCCGCCGCCGCCGGACTGGCCCGCGCGGCCCATCTGGTGGCGGTAACCTATGCCGGCGGCGGGCGCGGCCACCTGCTGGCCTTCACCGCGGCGGCGCCGGGGGCCGAGCCGGCCCTGGCTCAGGCGGTGGCCGAGGCGTTGACCTTCTCCGGCATCGAGGCCGGGGCGCTCGACGTCGCCTTCTTCGCCGACAGCGACCCGATGGCCGCCCGGCTCGAGCGGGCGGGCCTGCGCTTCGACCTGCCCGAACCGGCGCGGGCCGAGGTGTTGCGCGCCGCGCCCGGCAGCGATCCTGCGCGCCCGCCGATCCTGCGCTGAAACAAAGCTCACGCCGGCTGTCCGGCCGTCACAGCTCTGCGAGGCCCCCTTCGCGGCGCGCCGCCGGTCGCTATCCTGATGCGGGCGCATGGCCTTCCGCCGTGACCGCATCAGGAGGAGTATCCCGCCATGAAACCGCTCGCGCTGGCGCTTGCCGCAGCCCTCGCCCTCGCGTCACCGGCACTCGCCGGCGAGCAATATGTTGACAGGACCGGCTTCGCCGTCTCGGGTTATGATGTCGTGGCCTACCGCACGCTGGTACAGGCCCCGGTCGGCAGCGACCAGCCTGCGCCGGTGCCAGGGCGCGCCGATATCACCGCCGAATGGAACGGCGCGACCTTCGCCTTCGCGACACCCGAGAACCGGGCGGCCTTCCTCGCCGACCCGGCGCGCTTTGCCCCGCAATACGACGGGCACTGTGCCTATGGCGTGTCCAAGGGCGGCAAGGTGCCGGGCAACCCGGCGCTTTGGCGGATCGTCGACGACAAGCTCTATCTCAACATCACCCGGAACGTGGTCGGCTTCTGGGAAGAGGACATCCCCGGCAATATCTCCCTGGCCGAGGGCAACTGGCCGGGCATCGAAGCCGGCAAGGCCTCGGCCAACCCGATCCCCGAGTTCACCTCGGCGGCGCCGGTGAAATAGGAGGCAGCCGCCAACAGGGTGGATCGAAGGGGGCGGGGCGGCTAGGGTGCCCCGACCCAACGTTCGCGAGAAGACCAGCCAGATGGCGATCCCGGTCGACGAGGTGATCGCGGCCTATGGCGCCGCCTGGCTCGAAGCAGACGCCGACAGGCGCCTTGCCCTGCTCGAAACCTGCTGGAGCGATGCCGGCCACTATCTGGACCCCGGCGCCGACGTGCAGGGGCGGCAGGGCCTGGCCGATCACATCGGCCAGTTCCACGCCCGGATGCCCGGCGCGCGGATCGAACTGACCAGCGGCGCCAGCACGCATCACGGACGGGCGCATTTCTGCTGCCGCATGGTGACGCCGGAAGGCGCGGTGGCGGCCGAGGGGGTCGACTTCGGCAGGCTCGCCCAAGACGGCCGTCTGGATGAGATCGTGGGCTTTTTCGGCGCGCCGCCCTCGCGCTGATCCGGCTTGCGCCCCTTCCGGGGCTGCGCCGCACGCCCCTGCTTCTCTTCTTTCCAAATACTCAAAAAAAAGACGCGGTGGGCGCAGCCCACCGCGTCTGGCGACGCGCGGAACGCGCGGCGCAATCCCTCTGGCGTTCAGCGCTTGCGGTCGCGGCGCGCGCTCATCGGCTGGAAGGCAACGCCGACATGGGCGTCGCAATAGGGCTTGCCGGCCTGGACCGGCAGGCCGCAGAACCAGAAATCGGGCGTTGCCGGGTCGCCGACCGGCCACTTGCAGGTGCGCTCGGTCAGTTCCATCAGGCTGAGCCGCTTGGCCCGCTTCTCGATCTCGTTCACCTTGGCCAGCGCCTCCGGGCTGATCTCGTTCGCCGAGGGCTGCGGCGGCAGCGGCTGTCCGGCCGGGATGATCTGACGCCGGGCGGGCACCGCCGACTTGGTCTCGGGTGCGGCCTGCGGTGCCGGCTGGGCGGGCGCGGGGCGCGGGGTTTCCGCCTTTGGCGGGGTCGCGGGACGGGGCTTGGCCTCGGCCTTGGGTGCGGCGGCCGCCGCGGGCTTTTCCTTGACCTCTTCGGTCTTCGCCGGCGGCACGGGCGCGCCGTTGGTGCGGTTCGACAGGCCCAGGCGGTGCACCTTGCCGATGACGGCGTTGCGCGTGACGCCGCCCAGTTCCTTGGCGATCTGGCTGGCGGACTGGCCGTCACTCCACATTTTCTTCAAGAGTTCCACGCGCTCGTCAGTCCAGGACATGCCTTGCCTTTCCAACCCGAAGGCGGCCCCATGACCGCCCCCTTCTGCTCCGAATTAGGTATCAGCGCCCTATTCTAGCCACTGGCGGGCGACTTACAAGGCATCTTGCGCCGCCCGCATGGCGGGAATGCGTTCCTGGCCAAGCCGGGGATGCAGCCGGGTGGCGATGGCGAAGGCGATGAACATGGCCACGCCGCCGGCGGCGAAGACGCCCGAAACGGGCGCCGCCAGCAGAACCACCCAGGCGATGCCCGGCGTCAGGATGCCCGAGACGTCACGGAAGCTCGAATAGATCGCCGACATCTCGGTGCGCTCCGAGGGCTTCACCGCCATCAGGAAGGGCAGGCCGCCGCAGATGTCGAGCAGGATCAGGAAGACCGAAGCGGTCATCAGCAGCCCCACCGTGACCGGCGGATAGCCGGCCATCAGCGTCGCTGCCAGGAACAGGCCGCCGGTCACGCCGAAGCCGGTCAGCACCGCCTGCCGCAGCGGCCGGCGGCGCACCCAGATCAGCATCAGCGGCGCGGCGAAGAGCGCGGCATTGGTGAAGGAGGCCGCCCAGCCGCCGAGCTTGGGGCTTAGCCCGGACTCGATGGCATAGATCGGCAGGTAGACGATGTAGATCCACCACCCGCAGGAGCGGATCACCGCGAAGAGCCAGCCTGCCACCAGCCGCGGCTGGCGGAAGAAACGGCCGAGGAAGGCCAGCGGGTTGGGCGGCGGCGCGCTGGCGCGGGTGATGAGCTTGCCGTTGCCCAGGCGCAGATACCAGAAGACCGCCAGCATCACCATCGCCGCGCTGGCCGACAGCAGGAAGGGCGCCGGCGCCCACCAGGCGTGCAGCGTGACCCCCGAGATCGGTCCGAAGGTCCAGCCGATGGCGCTGTAGAACATCCGGCTGGTCTCCATCTTGCCCAGCCGCACCCGCGAGATGTGGTCGAGCACATAGGCGTTGAAGCAGACGAAGGTCGAGACGGTGCCGACCGTATTCGCCGCCAGCGCGCCGACCGCCCCGTATTGGCCGCCCTCGATGGCCAGGGTCGCGCCCAGCACGTAGAACAGCGCCCCCGTGGTATAGACCCAGCGGCGCGGCACGAAGCGGATCAGCCAGGGCACCATCAGCCCTGCCGTCAGCGAGACGAACCCGACGATGAAATAGACCGCCGAAACCAGGCTGGCCTGGCCGAGCGCCTGGTACATCACCAGCGGAAAGACCGAGAGCAGGATGCCCCGCGTTACCGCCTCCAGGCCTGCGAGGATGGCGAAACCCTTGATGTCAGGGGTCGGAGGATGGCGCAGCCATTCGGGGAGTCGGCGTTCGTGCATGTCGGGCCTTCAGTGCTGGCCTGACCCTGGGCCATCCCCCGCGGCCTTGTCCGCGCCGTTTGCGACAGCTTCCGGGCGCGTTTGTGCCGGAACCGGCGGGGAAGACTGGGCGCGTCCCTCGCGCAGGGCAAGCAGCAGCGCACCCGCAAGGATCACTACCGCGCCAAGGATCGACACGGCATCCGGCACCACGTCGAAAACGGCGAAGTCATAGAGCGCCGCGAAGAGCAGCGTGGCATAGCTGAAGGGCGCGACAAAGCTCGCATCCGCCCGCGCCATGCCGTTGACGAAGGCGATCTGTGCGCAGGCCATCAGGATCCCGATAGCCGCCAGTGCCGGCCATTGCCCTGGCTCGGGCATCTGCCAGACCGGCAGGACGGCGGCGCTGGCGATGCAGACCCCGAGAAGGTTGTTCACCAGCAGGATCTGGAACAACCCCTCGCGCCGGGTCAGCTTCTTGATGAAGATCAGCTCCATTCCCATCGACGCCGCCGCCGCCAGCGCCAGCAGTGCCGCGGGCTGGAAGCTCTCGGGCGTCGGGCGCAGCAGGATCACCATGCCGGTGATCGCGATGGCGGCGGCGCTCCAGCGCACCCGGCCGACCTTCTCGCCCAGCAGCGGGATCGCCAGCATCATGGCGAAGACCGGGTTCAGGAAGCTGATGGCTGTGGCGTCGCCCATGGCGATATGTGCCACGGCGGCGAACATGAGCGAGACACCGCCCCAGCCGCAGAGCGTCCGGCCCAGGTGCAGCCCCCAATGCGGCCGTGTGATCCGGGGCCGCAGGACCATCGCGCCCCCCGCGAAAAGCGCGAAGGCGAAGACGAAGCGCGCGTGGCTGATCTGCAGCGGATGCAGCGGTGCCCCCAGGGCGCCGGTGCTCAGCGCCTTGGCCAGCAGCGTCGTCGCCGCGATGAAAGCCGAGGCCAGCAGGATCAGCGCCGCCGCCAGCGCGGGGTTGTGGGTCTTCGGAGTAAACATGCGCAAGCGATATCGCTTTGCCGGGCGGGCGCAAGCGTATTGCGCCCAGGGCCGGGCGCGGGTCCTGTGTCGCGGCAGCATCGTCGCCGCGCAGCGCGCAAATCCCCCTATGCAAGCCCGGCGCGAGGGCGTATAGCCACGCCATGACCACGCTCTCCGCCTCCCGCGTCCTCCGACGCCGACGCTGATCCAGCCTCGCGCCGCTATTGCGGCCGGTCATGCCTTGCCAAAGGCGCAAACCTCTTCCAGATCGTTGACGCAATGGCCGTTCATGGGGCAACCATGAAGGCTCAACATTCCAAGAAGGATGATCCCATGATCGCTTCCGTCCTGCCGACCTACAACCGTGCGCCGCTCGCCTTCGTGAAGGGCGAAGGCTCCTGGCTGATCGAGGCGGATGGCCGACGCTTCCTCGACCTCGGCGCGGGCATCGCGGTCAATGCGCTGGGTCATGCCAACCCGGCGCTGGTCAAGGCGCTGACCGAGCAGGCGAACGCGGTGTGGCACACGTCGAACCTCTACCACATCCCGCAGCAGGAGGCGCTGGCCGACCGGCTGGTCGAACATACCTTCGCCGACACGGTGTTCTTCACCAACTCGGGCACCGAAGCCTGCGAGCTCGCCGTCAAGATGGCGCGGAAATACTGGTACGAGAAGGGTGCGCCTGAACGCACCGACATCCTCACCTTCGACGGTGCCTTCCACGGCCGCTCCTCGGCAGGCATCGCCGCGGCCGGCAGCGAAAAGATGACCAAGGGCTTCGGCCCGCTGCTTCCGGGCTTCGTGCACCTGCCCTGGGGCGATCACGACGCCCTCAAGCAGGCCGCCGCCTCGCCCACCGCGGGCGCGATCCTGGTCGAGCCGGTGCAGGGCGAGGGCGGCATCCGCCCGCTGCCCGACCAATGCCTGAAGGGCCTGCGCGACCTCTGCGACCAGCACGGGCTCTTGCTGATCCTCGACGAGGTGCAGTGCGGCATGGGCCGCACCGGTAGGCTCTTCGCCCATGAATGGGCGGGGATCGAGCCCGACATCATGATGGTCGCCAAGGGTATCGGCGGCGGCTTCCCGCTGGGCGCCGTGCTGGCCACCGAAAAGGCCGCCGGGGGCATGACCGCCGGCACCCATGGCTCCACCTACGGCGGCAACCCGCTCGGCTGCGCGGTGGGCTGCGCGGTGATGGACGCGATCACCGCGCCGGGCTTCCTCGACGAGGTCAACCGCAAGGCCGGCAAGATGCGCCAGAGCCTGGAGTCGCTGGTTGCCTCGCATGCGGCGGTCTTCGAGGAGGTGCGCGGCGCGGGCCTGATTCTGGGCCTCAAGTGCAAGGCGGTGAACGCCGACGTGGTGAAGGCCGGCTATGACAACCTCGTCATCACCGTGCCGGCGGCCGACAACGTGATCCGCCTGCTGCCGCCGCTGACCATCACCGACGCCGAGATCGACGAGGCCATCAACCGTCTGGACGCCGCCGCACGCCAGGTCGAGGCCGCCTGATCTTCTTCTCTTTCCAAATACTCCCATGGGGTCCGGGGACAGGATGTCCCCGGCGTCCCGCAAGAAAAAGCCGAACGCCATGAACCACTTTCTCGACATCCACAAGACCGACGCCGCCGACCTGCGGCGGATCATCGACGAGGCCGGCGCGATGAAGCGCGCGCGGGCCGGGCGGCCCAAGGGCGCGCGCGACGACGACCAACCGCTGAAAGACCACATGGTCGCGCTGATCTTCGAGAAACCCTCGACCCGGACCCGCGTCTCCTTCGAGGTCGGCGTCCACCAGATGGGTGGACAGAGCCTCGTGCTGAAGGGCGACGAGATGCAACTCGGCCATGGCGAGACCATCGCCGATACCGCGCGCGTGCTCAGCCGCTATGTCGACCTCATCATGATCCGCACCTTCGAAGAGGCGACCCTGCTGGAGATGGCGGAACATGCCACTGTGCCGGTCATCAACGGGCTGACCAACCGCACCCACCCCTGCCAGATCATGGCCGACGTGATGACCTTCGAGGAGCACCGCGGGCCGATCGCCGGAAAGAAGGTGGTCTGGTCGGGCGACGGCAACAACGTCTTTGCCAGCTTCGCCCATGCCGCCGGGCAGTTCGGCTTCGACCTCACCTTCACCGGGCCCGAGACGCTCGACCCCGAGTCCGCCTGGCTCGACTTCGCCGCCCGGAAGGGCCACCCGATCACCATCGAGCGGGACCCGGCCAAGGCGGTCGAGGGCGCCGACCTGGTGGTGACCGATACCTGGGTCTCGATGCATGACCCGCAATCGGCGCGCGAGCGGCGGCACAACCAGCTGCGCGGCTACCAGGTCAACGACGCGTTGATGGGCCATGCCAAGCCCGACTCGCTGTTCATGCACTGCCTGCCGGCGCATCGCGATGACGAGGCGACCAGCGCGGTGATGGACGGGCCGCATTCGGTGATCTTCGACGAGGCCGAGAACCGGCTGCACGCCCAGAAGGCGATCATGCGCTACTGTCTCGGGGTCTGATTTCGGCCCCCTGAACAGGTGTCCCAGCTAGGACGGGGGTCAAGTTATTGACTCCATTGATAAAACGCTGGGAGTGATTTCCGGGACGCGTTTCAACCCTTGCGCGGCTTGGCCCGCAGCGTCGCCTCGGCGGTGGTCGGGTCCTCGGGCCAGGGGTGCTTGGGATAGCTTGCGCGCATGTCCTTGCGCACGTCGGCGTAGGAACCGGTCCAGAAGCCCGGCAGGTCCTGGGTCACCTGGATCGGGCGCTGCGCCGGGGAGAGCAGGGTGAGGCGGATCGGCCGCCCTCCGGCGCGCGGATGCTCGGTCACGCCGAAGAGTTCCTGCAGTCTGAGCGAAAGTTCCGGGCCTTCGGGCGTATAGTCGATGGCCACCTCGCGCCCGAGCGGGGTGGTGAACTTCGCCGGCACCTCGCGGTCGAGCAGCTGGCGCTGGCCCCAGTCGAGCCGGGCGTCGAGCGCGGGGAAGAGATTGAAGCGCTTCCAGTCCTCGGCGCTGCGCACCGGCCCGAGCATCGGCAGCAGCCAGTCCTCCAGCGTCTCCATCAGCCCTGCAACGCTCATGTCCGGCAGGTCCACACCCGTGGCGCGCAGCAGTTCGACCCGCGCGGCGAGCCGTTCGGCGGCACCGTCGAGGCTCAGGCCCAGCTGGCGGATACCGTCGAGCATGGCGCGACCCGTCGCCTCGGGCGGGGCTTCGGGCCAGGCCTTGTCCTCCAGCACCAGCGCGCCGAGGCGTTCCTGGCGGCGGGCCAGCACGCGGGCATCGCGGCGCGACCATTCGCAGGACTCGACCCAGGCGATGCGGTCGGAAAACAGCGCGCGGATCTCGTCCAGCGTGATCGGCGCGGCCAGCCGCACCTGCGCCTCGCGCGGGTTGCCGTCGGTATCCAGCGCGACAATCCAGGGCGCCCCGGCCAGCGCATCGGCATCCGGCAGCACCGCGCCCTTGCCGCCCGAGAGCACATAGCGCGCCGGCCCGCCTTTGCGGCGCTGGCCGATGCGGTCGGGAAAGGCGAGCGCGGCCATCGCGCCGGGACTCAGCGGTTCGGTGGGGGCGGGGCCGGCCTGGCGTTCCAGGCGTTTGACTTCGGCGCGGATGCGTTCCAGCGCGCCGCGCGCCTCGGGCGGCGCGCGCTTGGGGTCGCGCAGGGCGGCAAGGCGCGCCTTCACCTCGGTGCCCGCGCCGCGCAGCGGGTCGCGCTCGGCGATCAGCGCGGCAAGCGGCGCGGCATCAGGCCCCGCCAGCATCAGCATGTGGCCCAGCCGCGGGTGCAGCGGCAGCGCCGCCAGCGCGCGGCCATGCGGCGTGATGCGCCCGGCATCGTCGAGCGCGCCAAGTTGGGCCAGCAGCGCCTGCGCCTCGGCCAGCGCCGGGGCGCTGGGCTGGGTCAGGAAGGGCAGGTCAGCGGCCCCCGCGCCCCAGAGCGCCAGTTCGAGGGCAAGGCCCGCGAGGTCAGCCACCTCGATCTCGGCCGGGGGGAAGGCGGCCAGCGCGCCTTCCTCGCCCCGCGTCCAGAGGCGGTAGCAGATGCCGGTCGAAACCCGCCCCGCGCGGCCCTGCCGTTGGGTGGCCTCGGCCCGCGTCACCCGTTCGGTGACGAGCCGCGACATCCCCGAGCCGGGATCGAAACGGGCGCGCCGGGCCAGCCCGCCGTCGACCACCACGCGGATATCGGCCAGCGTCAGCGAGGTCTCGGCGATCGAGGTCGCCAGCACCACCTTGCGGCCCTGCGCCTGCGGCTCGATGGCGGCGCGCTGGGCGGCGAAGGGCATGGCGCCGAACAGCGGGCGGATGATGCAGTTCTCGGGCAGGCGCCCCCTAAGTAGGGTCTCGACGCGGCGGATCTCGCCCTCGCCCGGCAGGAAGACCAGCAGGCCGCCGCCGATGTCGCGGGTTTCGGCCTCGGCCCTTGCGACCAGCTCCGCCGCCGCCTCGGCAATGCGGTTGCCGGCGCCCGCCGGCCGGTCGAGCCAGCGGGTTTCGACCGGAAAGCTGCGCCCCTCGGAGGTCACCAGCGGCGCCTCCATCAGCGCAGCCACCGGCGCGGCGTCGAGCGTCGCGGACATGGCAAGCAGGATCAGCTCGGGCCGCAGCGCCCCGGCGACTTCGAGGCAGAGCGCCAGACCCAGGTCGGCGTTCAGCGAGCGTTCGTGGAATTCGTCGAAGATCACCGCGCCGATGCCCGGCAGGTCGGGGTCGGATTGCAGCATCCGGGTCAGGATGCCCTCGGTCACGACCTCGACGCGGGTGGATTTCGACACCTTCGCCTCGCCCCGGATGCGATAGCCGACGGTCTGGCCCACCGGCTCGCCCAGCGTCTCGGCCATGCGCTCGGCCGCGGCGCGGGCGGCGAGGCGGCGGGGTTCCAGCATGACGATGCGGCCCGGCGTCAGACCGGCGTCGAGCATGGCCAGCGGCACCCGCGTGGTCTTGCCCGCGCCCGGCGGGGCCTGCAGCACCGCGCGGCCGCGCGATTTCAGCGCGGAGAGCAGCTCGGGCAGGGCGTCGTCGATGGGCAGGATCATGGCGGCCTTATCGCCAAAGGCGGGCGCGCCGTCCAGCCGCTCAGGGCGTGGGCGGGATCGGCAGGGCGATGTAGTCGGCGGCGGGGATCTGAACCAGCCCCTTGAGGTGTAGCAGCGCGCGGTCTTCGGGCGAGAGATCCCCGATGGCACCGGCGATGGCGGCGGCGATGGGGGCGGGGTCGCGGTGCAGCGCGGTGATATAGGGCAGCACCGGAGTGGGCGCGGTGCGCTCGATCTCGCGCAGCGATGCGGTCAGCTCGGGGCGGTGTTCCTGCAGCAGCGTCCAGGTCAGCGCGTCGAGCGCGGCGATATCGGCCTGGCCCTCGGCCACGGCGGCGGCCGAGTTGGCATGGCCGCCGGTTTCGAGCCGCGGCCCGATCGGCACATCGGCGGCGGCGAAATGCGCCCAGGGCGCGCCCCAGCCGGATTGCGAGAGGCGGTCGTTGAAGGCGAGCCGGGCATGGGCGAATTCGGCGAGACTGGCGCGCGGGTCGTCGGCGCGCACCACCAGGGCCGAGTTGTAATGGCCGGGCGGGCAGCCGGGCAGGCCGTAGTCGGGGGTTCCGACCAGTTGTACCCTGTCATGCAGGCGCGCCCGGAAAGGCAGGCCGCAGGTCTGCGACAAGAGCATCTCGGGCGAGAGCCAGACATCCCAGGTGTGGATGTCGCGGCGCAGGGCCTCGGGGCCTTCGCCAAGGCGGTTGCGGATCGCCGACCAGAAGCGGTCGTTGGCCCCCTGCAGCGGGGGCATGTCATACATGCCGAGCCAGACGATCATCGGTTGATCGCCGCTTGCTGGCGCGCGCGGGCGCTGTCGGGGTCGCTGACGCCGAGCAGGCTGGCGGCGAGGCGCATCAGCGCGTTCTCCTCGTCGGCGCGGCCGCCGTCGGCGAGCACCACGGACCACATCGCCTCGATCACGCCGACGCGGTGGTCGTAGGGCACGGCGTCCTTGATCGCGCGGGTGAAGCGGACGGTGTCGGGGGCCTCGGCCTCGAGCCGCTCGGCCTCGCCGCGCAGACCGGCGGCGCCGGCGGTGTCGAGACCGTAGCGGGTAGCGAGGATGCGGTCGATCTGGATGACCTCCTCGGCGGCGTAGTGGTTGTCGGCGCGGGCGATGCGCACCAGCAGCGCGGCGAGCGCGAGGCGGGCATCGGGTTCGGGCAGCGGGGCGGGGGCCGTGAGGCGGCGCAGAAAATCGGCGAACATGCGCCTAGCTATAGGCCGCGGGGCGGGGGAGGCAAGCCTCACGCACGGTGACGTTTGCGTGGTGGGCCGGGTTGCGCCATGCTGATGCGCAGGAGCCGGAGCAAGAGGAGGTGTTCATGGCGACTTACGTATTGGTCCACGGGGCCTGGCACACGGGCGACCTGATGGCAGCCACCGCGGCGCCGATCCGCGCGGCGGGGCACGAGGTGCATACGCCGACGATCCTGGGGAACGGTCCGGGCGACGACCGCCGCACCGGGCTGAGCGCGGCGATCAAGTCGATTGTCGATTACATCATCGGCAAGAACCTGAAGGACATCGTGCTGGTCGGGCACAGCTATGGCGGCATGATCATCACCGGGGTCGCCGACCGCATCGGCGAGCGGGTCCGGCGGCTGGTCTACTGGAACGCCTTCGTGCCGAACGACGGCGAGAGCCTCAACGCGATGGTGCCGCCGCATTACGTCGACCTGTTCGACCAGATCGCCGGGGCGAGCGACGACAATTCGGTGGTGATGCCCTATCCGATCTGGCGCGAGGCCTTCATGAACGATGCGGATGCGGAGCTGGCGCAGAGCGCCTATGACCAGCTGAACCCGCATCCCTATGCGACCTTCACCG
This sequence comes from Seohaeicola zhoushanensis, assembly GCF_014656415.1. GTDB lineage: Bacteria > Pseudomonadota > Alphaproteobacteria > Rhodobacterales > Rhodobacteraceae > Seohaeicola_A > Seohaeicola_A zhoushanensis. Next base: position 130,283 of record NZ_BNCJ01000004.1, read on the forward strand.
ATCCGATCCGGCTGACCACCAACCCGGCCGAGATGCAGGTGGGCAAGTCCTACATCAACTTCACCGAGGACACCGCGCTGCCGCAGAGCCTGGGCTGGCATCCGCGTCTCTCCGAGAAACTGGGGCTGTATCGCCTGGTTCAGGCGGCGGGCGGGCACGAGGTCTGCTTCACCGACCCCGAGGGGTTGGCGAAGGCAATCATGACCGCGGGGCGCGACTGACCTTCGCGGGCGCGCTGGCGGGATTGTCCAGGCGCGCCTGCACCCTTTCGCGGGCCTCGTCGCTGTCGGCCTCCGAAAGGCCGATGGCCTTGCGCGCGTCCTCGAGGATGCGCACCTCGACCTCGTCGGCGGTGCCGTCGGCCAGCACGACCTCCCAGAGCGCCTCGAGCGCGGCGATGCGCTCCTCGTTGCCGGTCGCCTCGCGGATCAGCTTGGCGAAGGTGTCGGTCTCGGGCGCCGCCGCCTGAAGCTTTTCGCAGGTCGCCCGCACCTTGGCCGCCTCGATGGCGTTATGGCCATACATCCGCGCCAGGATGCGGTCGATCAGGCTGATCTCCTCGAACTGGTAGTCGCGGTCCGACTTGGCCACCCGCACCAGCAGCGCGCCGAGCGCCAGTTCGGCATCCGGATCGGGCAGCGGCGTGGGCTGCTGCGGACGGAATGCCTTGAGGAATTTGAGCAGGTTGGGCATGGCTGGACACTATCCCCCAAGTCTTTCCGCTCCAAGCGGAATTTAGCCGTCATAACCCTTGACGATGACCAGATCGCCGGTCGAGACGGGCAGCCGGATCGACTTGGCGTGCTGGTAGCCGGCGCTGTCGTAGCATTCCAGCGCCTTCTCGTAGCTGTCGAACTCGATCACCACGGTGCGCTTGCGCGACGTCCCTTCGCGCACTTCGTGTTCGCCGCCGCGTACGAGGAAACGCGCGCCGTATTCGGCGAAGGGCGCGGCATTCGCGGCAATGTATTTCTTGTAGGTCTCCATGTTGTCCACGTCGACGTGAGCGACCCAGTATCCCTTGGCCATGACGGTCTCCTCTCTTCCGGTCGCCGGCACGGTGACGCCGTGCGGCGCAATTGGCAAGCCCGTCCGCGACTTAGGCGAGAACCCGCAGAAGCAGGCCGCCGGCAACCGCCGTGACGAAGAGCCCGGCGGTGATCTCGATCAGCGGCACGGCGCGGGCGGCGAGCGGGGAGCCGGCGAGGCCGCCGAGCAGGCCACCGCGCATCCCCGCCGCGGCGAGGCCGACGGCGACTGTAACGGTGGCGGTGCCGAGGCCCATGACCAGCGCCCCGGCGATGCCGGCCAGGCCGATGCCCATCTGCCAGGTGATGAGCAGCACGAAGAGCGCGCCCGAACAGGGGCGGATGGCGATGCCGCCGATCAGCGCCAGCGCCTCGCGCAGGGTTCCCGCACGGGCGACCTCGTCCAGCGTCGGGCCGTGGCGATGGTCGCAGGCATGGTCGTGGTCATGCGCGTGATCGTGGTGGTGATGGTTGTGCCCGCCGCGCGCGTGACGCAGGCCGCGCCAGGCCAGCCAGAGACCGATCAGGCCGATGGCGGCATAGGAGACCGGCGCCATCACGCCCTCGGTAAAGCCGATCATGTGCTCGCGCCCCAGCGAGAGCACCCAGACCCCGGCATAGACCAGCAGGATCGCGGTCAGCGCCTGCCCGAGGCTGGCGGCCAGCCCGATCCCGGCGAGGCGCATCCAGGGCACCTGGCGCCCCAGCCCGTAGCCGCCCAGCAGCACCTTGCCGTGGCCGGGGCCGACGGCGTGGAAGAAGCCATAGGCGAAACAGGCGCTCAGCAGCACCGCCAGCGCCCCGGCCTCACCGCCGCGCAGGGCGCGCAGGGCGCGGGCGATGTGGTTCTGGAAATCGCGCTGCTCGAAGGCGGCCCAGGAGGCCAGCGCGTCAAACCCGCCGCTGAACCAGAACCAGCCGAGCAGGGCCAGCGCGATCAGCGCGGCCAGTGTCAGGATCCGGGGCATGAGATCCGGACGTCGGTGGCAAATTCCTCGCCCACCTCGGGGAAGCCGTTCTCTTCGAGGTCGGCGTCCTTGTCGAGGCGCAGGAGTTGCTGGCGCATGTCCTCCATCGCCGCGTCGATATCGGGTTCGATCGCCTCGATCATGCAGGCGTCGCCGCCCTTGAGCGTGACCGGCAGGGCCACGGTATAGGCGGTGTAGAAGGTCGGGTCATAGGGTTTGAGCGAGAGCAGCTTGCCGGCCAGCACCGGCGCATTCTCGACCGCGCGCAGGTGGGTGGTGACGACCCGCCCGTTCTCGATCACCGCCGTCGGCTCGAGCGGGCCGGAGAGCACCAGCGGCTGGCCGTCGAGCCGGGCGTCGAGATCGCCGGTATAGCCCTCGATCCACTGCATGTCGAAGCCGGTCAGGCGCTGTTGTTCGTCCTCGGTCAGCTTGCCGTCGAAATCCTGGTCGATCTTGAGGTCTTCCGAGATCAGCAGGGTGTAGAATTCGTCATAAGCCCAGGTGGTGCGCACATGGGTCAGCGCGCCGGTCTCGTCGAGGATCACCTCGAAGCCGGTGTCGATGAAGACATGCGGATGGGCCGCCGCGGGCAGCGGGGCGAGAACGGCGAGAAGGGCGAGAGCGTGGCGCATGGGCGATGTCTAATCCACCGCGCGCGGGGCGCAAAGCCCCCGCGCGCATCACGCTGCCGCGATCGGCGGGAAGGTGTCAGACCAGCCGGCTGGCTTCCTTCGCCGCGCGGATGAAATCGGCGAAGAGCGGGTGCGGTGCGAAGGGTTTCGACTTCAGCTCGGGGTGGAACTGCACGCCGATGAACCAGGGGTGGTTCGGGATCTCGACGATCTCGGGCAGGCGGCCGTCGGGGGACATGCCCGAGAAGCTGAGACCGCAGGTCTCCAGCTTGTCGCGATACTGGATGTCGACCTCGTAACGGTGGCGGTGGCGTTCGTCGATGGCGGTGGAGCCATAGATCTCGGCCACCTTCGAGCCTTCCCTGAGCACCGCGTCATAGGCGCCCAGGCGCATGGTGCCGCCCTTGGCGTCGCCGACCTTGCGCTCGACCTTCTGGTTGCCCTGCACCCATTCCTTGAGGTGGTAGACCACCGGGGTGAAGCGCTTCTTGCCGGCCTCGTGGTCGAATTCCTCGGAGCCGGCATCCTTGAGGCCGGCGAGGTTGCGGGCGGCCTCGATCACCGCCATCTGCATTCCGAGGCAGATGCCGAGATAGGGCACGCCCTTCTCGCGGGCGAATTGCGCGGCCTTGATCTTGCCTTCGGTGCCGCGTTCGCCAAAGCCGCCGGGCACCAGGATCGCGTGGAAACGCTGGAGGTGCGGGGCCGGGTCCTCGCGTTCGAAGATCTCGGCGTCGATCCATTCGGCCTTGACGCGGGTGCGGTTGGCCATGCCGCCGTGGGTCAGCGCCTCGGCGATGGATTTGTAGGCGTCTTCGAGCTGGGTGTATTTCCCGACGATGGCGATGCGGACCTCGCCCTCGGCGTTGGTCATGCGGTCCATGACGTCGGTCCAGCGGTCCAGGTTCGGACGCGGCGCCGGCGAGATGCCGAAAGCGTCGAGTACGGCCTGGTCGAGGCCCTCGCGGTGATAGGCCAGCGGCGCCTCGTAGATGGTCTTGAGGTCATAGGCGGCGATCACCGCCGATTTGCGGACGTTGCAGAAGAGCGCGATCTTCTCGCGTTCCTTGTCCGGGATCGGCTGTTCGGAGCGCAGCAGCAGGATGTCGGGGGCCAGGCCGATGCTTTGCAGTTCCTTGACCGAGTGCTGGGTCGGCTTGGTCTTCAGCTCGCCCGAGGCGGCGAGGTAGGGCAGCAGCGTCAGGTGCATCAGCAGGCATTCGCCGCGCGGACGCTCGTGGATGAACTGGCGGATCGCCTCGAAGAAGGGCAGGCCCTCGATATCGCCGACGGTGCCGCCGATCTCGCAGAGCATGAAGTCGACCTCGTCCTCGCCGATGCGGATGAAGTCCTTGATCTCGTTGGTGACGTGCGGGATCACCTGGATGGTCTTGCCGAGGTAGTCGCCGCGGCGCTCCTTTTCGAGCACGTTGGAATAAATCCGGCCCGAGGAAATGGAATCGGTCATCCGCGCCGCGACGCCGGTGAAGCGTTCGTAATGGCCGAGGTCGAGGTCGGTCTCGGCGCCGTCATCGGTGACGAAGACCTCGCCGTGCTCGAAGGGGCTCATCGTGCCGGGGTCGACGTTCAGGTAGGGGTCGAGCTTGCGCAGCCGCACCGAATAGCCGCGCGCCTGGAGCAATGCGCCGAGCGCGGCCGATGCCAGCCCCTTGCCGAGTGAGGAGACGACGCCGCCGGTAATGAAGATGAAACGCGCCATTGGTGTCGCTGCCCCCGTGATTGGCCGAAAACCTGTATGTCCAAGGCTTTCGAAAAAACCCTGCATCACGGGAGTCCACATATAAGGGATTCGCGCGACAAGGGCAAGACGACCGCAACATGATGTTGCAGCTATTTGTATTCGATCAAGGTATTGTGGCCTTGCGGCCTCAGTCGGCCTTGGGCACCAGCGGCGCGTTATCGGTCGAGGAGGGCGGCAAAAGGTCAGTGCCGGCAGGCACTTGCACCGGATCCGCCGGCGCGTTTGCCGGGGCCGGGCCGAGGCGGTCGAGCACCGAGGTGCCGGCCGATTTCTCTGCCGCGATGATGGTCAGGGCCAGCGAGGTGCAGATGAAGCCGATGGCCAGGAACCAGGTCAGCTTGCCCAGGGCCGTTGCGGCCGCACGTCCGCTCATCACGCCGCCGCCGCCGCCCATGCCGAGGCCACCCCCTTCGGACCGCTGAAGCAGCACGATGGCGATCAGCCCGAAGGCCAGGATCAGGTGGATGATGAGTACGACGTTTTCCATACCGAATTGTCCTCGGGCGGCTGACGGGGGGTATCTATGCAAGTTCGCCGGCCGGGGCAAGGCATCAGTTTGCCACTGGACAAGACAATGAGCGCAGGCGCAGTCTTCCGCCATGCCCCACGATCATCACGACGACCACCCGCATTCGCTTCTGCCCTCCGATCCGGCACTTCGGGTCAAGGCGCTGGAAACCATCCTGACCCGCAAGGGCCTGGTCGATCCGGCCGCGCTGGACGCGATCATCGACACCTACGAGAACCGCATCGGCCCGAAGAACGGCGCCGAGGTGGTGGCCCGTGCCTGGAGCGACGAGGGGTTCCGCGCCGCGCTGCTGTCCGACGCGACGGCAACCGTGCGCGAGCTGGGCTATTACGGGCGGCAGGGCGAGCACATGGTCGCCGTCGAGAACACGCCCGAGACGCATAACATGGTCGTCTGCACGCTGTGCTCCTGCTATCCGTGGCCGCTGCTGGGCATTCCGCCGGCCTGGTACAAATCCGACGGCTACCGCGCGCGCGCCGTGCGCGAGCCGCGCCGGGTGCTGGCCGAATTCGGCGTGCGCCTGCCGGAAGAGATGGCGATCCGGGTCTGGGATTCGACAGCCGAGGTCCGCTACCTGGTGATTCCGATGCGCCCCGAAGGCACCGAAGGCATGGACCGCGAGGCGCTGGCGCAGCTGGTGACGCGCAACAGCATGATTGGTACCGGCCTGGCAAAGGTGCCGGCATGACCCGCGCGCATGACATGGGCGGGCGCTATGGCTATGGCGCGATCCACCCCGATGGCGAGGACGAGCCGGTCTTCCACGAGGACTGGCACGCCCGCGCCGCCGCGCTGACGCTGGCCGCCGGGGCGCTGGGGCAGTGGAACATCGACATGTCGCGCCACACGCGCGAATGCCTGTCGGTGCGCGACTATTCGAGCTTCAGCTACTACGAGAAATGGATCGCCGCGCTGGCCGACCTGCTGGTCGAGACCTCGGTGCTGACGACCGACGAGCTGAAGGGCGAGGCCGCCGAGGGGCGCCATGCATTGTCCTACAGCGCGCTGCGCGCCGAGGCGGTGCCCGAGGTGCTGGCCAAGGGCAGCCCCTATACAAGGCCGGGACGGGTTGCGCCGCATTTCACCGAAGGGCAGGCGGTGCGGCTGCGCCGTCACCCCGAGAACACCCATGTCGAGGGCGGCCACACGCGGCTGCCGGCCTATGCGGCCGGGGCGCGGGGGCGTATCCTGCGGTTGCACGGCATCCACGTGCTGCCCGACACCAGCGCCCACGGGCTGGGTGACCAGGCCGAACCGCTCTACGCGGTGGCGATCCCGGCGGTCGAACTCTGGCAGATGCCCGAGCATCCGAACGACGAGGTGGTGCTGGACCTCTGGCAGAGCTACCTGGAGCCGGCATGACGCGCCCTGAACCGGTATTCGCCGAGCCCTGGCACGCCCAGCTGTTCGCGCTGACGGTGCATCTGAACGAATCCGGGCAGCTCGACTGGCCCGACTGGGCCGCGCGCTTTGGCGCGACGCTGGCCCGGCACGGGCTGGCGCGCGATCTCGACGGCGGCGACGATTACTTCAACGCCTGGCTGGAGACGCTGGAGACCTTCCTCGCCGAAAACGGCGCGGCCGATCCCGCCGAGGCCGCCCGGGTGAAGCACGCCTGGGAGCACGCCTATCTCGAAACGCCGCACGGGCAGCCGGTGCATCTGCGCGACTAAAGGCGGGTGCCCAGCGTCTCCATCGGCGCCCAAGGGGCAAGCGGCGCCGACCACCCGGTGAAGGCGAACCAGTTGCCACCACCCGCCGGCTGGTCGTGCCGGCGCGAGATCGGCAGCTCCGCCAGCGCGCTGTAGAGCAGGGTGCCGACGGCTCCATGCCCGACGATCAGCCCGTCGCCTTCGGGGAAGTCCGACAGGCAGGCACGCACCTCGCCGCAGATCCGGCGCTGGGCCGCGGCGGCGGTTTCCCAGCCGCGGACGCTGGTCTCGGGATTTGCGAAGAAGGTGTCGGCAACCGTCTCGAACTCGGCCGGCGGCAGGAAGCCGGTGGCGCTGCGGTCGTTCTCGTGCATGGCCGCGCGGATGATCGGCGTCAGCCCGAGTGCGCGGGCCAGCGGGTCGGCGGTCTCGATGGCCTTGGTCTCGGCGCTGCTGACGATCCAGGCGGTGCCCACCAGCCGGCCCGAGGCCGCCAGCGCCGCGACCCGCGCCTGCCCTGTGGGGTTCAGCGACCAGCGCTCGACCGGCTTCGCCGCATCGACGATCACCTGCGGATGCGACAGGTAGACCACGCGGCGGGCCATGGCGCGGCTCAGTCCTCGCGGTCGAGGAAGGGTTCGACGATCTCGCGGGTCTCGGCCGAGGGCACCACGGGCACGATCTCGAAGGTCACGCCGTGGTCGCGCCAGCTCAGCACCCAGTGCTGAAGCAGCCGCAGGTCGTCGCATTCCATCAGCTGGAAGCAGCGCGCGAAGTTGGGTTCGATCCAGCTGCCGTGATAGGCCAGCCCCTCGGGCAGGGCCCGCCCGGCGGACCGCAGCCGCCGGTAGACCGGGATCATGTCGTTCTTGTCGAAATGTTCGATGACCATGAACATCATGGCCGATCCTCCGTTCAGAACCGGAAATAGCCGCCGTCGATCTGCAGCAGCTGCCCGGTGTGATAGGCCGAGGCATCGCTCATCAGGTAGACCGCGATGCCGCCGAAATCGGTCGGCTCGCCCCAGCGGCGCACGGGGATGCGCGCGCCGGCGGCCTGGGCGAACTTCGCGTTGTCGCGGGCGGTTTCGGTCATGTCGGTGGCGATCCAGCCGGGCAGGATGGCATTGGCGGTGATGCCGTAGCGCGCGAATTCCACCGCCAGCGCATAGGTCATCGCGTTCAGCGCGCCCTTGGAGGCGGCGTAATGTTCGTTGCGCGCCGCGCCCGAGACCGAGGCCAGGGACGAGACGCAGGCCAGCCGGCCGCCGGGGTCGCCGGCCTCGGCGCGGGCGACCATGTGGCGCAGCACCGCCTGGTAGGTGTGATAGACCCCGTCGAGGTTGACCGAGAGCACGCGGCGCCATTCCTCGGGGGTGATGTCGAGGAAGGAGCGTTCGCCCCGGCCCGAGACGCCGGCATTGGCGAAGCAGCCGTCCACGCGGCCGAAACGGTCGAGCGTCGCGGCCATGCTCGCCTCGACCGCCGCGCGGTCGGAGACGTCGCAGACAAAGGCCTCGGCCTCGCCGCCATGGGCGCGGAGCCTGTCAAGCGCGCGGGCGTTCTTCTCGGCATTGGTGCCCCAGATCGCCACTGAAGCGCCGGCCGCCGCCATGGCTTCGGCCATGCCGAGGCCGATGCCGCCGTTGCCGCCGGTCACCAGCGCCACCTTGCCGCTCAGGTCGAACGGGTTTGCCATAGGTCTTCCTCCCTCACTCCGCGGCCTGGGCGCGGTTCATCTCTGCCATCGCCGTCGCCGCTATGGCGACCGAGGCCTTGCGGGCGGCGTGGTCGTGGATCTGGCTGTTGAAGATGATCTCCTCGGGCGCGAAGCGGGCGCAGAGCTGCTCCAGCCCGGCGCGCACGCTCTCCTTCGGGCCCGTGACCGAGACGGACAGCGCCTGGTTCACCATCCGCAGCATGGCCGGGTCGACATGGGCCGCGATGTCATCGACCGGGCGCGGCAGCGGCCCCGGCTGACCGGTGCGCAGCCGCACGAAGCCCAGCTGCATCGAGGACTTGAGCCGTGCCGCCTCGGCCTCGGTCTCGGCGCCGAAGACGTTGACGGCAAGGATGAAATAGGGCGCATCCAGCACCGCCGAGGGGCGGAAGTGGTCGCGGTAGATATCCACCGCCTGCGCCAGCGCCTGCGGCGCGAAATGCGAGGCGAAGGCATAGGGCAGCCCCAGCTGCGCGGCGAGTTCGGCGCCATAGAGCGACGAGCCGAGGATGTAGAGCGGCACCTTGGTGCCGGTGCCCGGCACCGCGCGGATCCGTTGTTCCGGGGTGGGGTCGCCAAGATAGCCCATCAGCTCGACCACGTCGCGCGGGAAGTTGTCCTCCTGCGTCATGTTGCGCCGCAGCGCCCAGGCGGTGGCCCCATCGGTGCCCGGCGCGCGGCCCAGCCCCAGGTCGATGCGGCCGGGGTACAGCGTGGCGAGCGTGCCGAACTGCTCGGCGATGACCAGCGGCGCGTGGTTGGGCAGCATGATCCCGCCCGAACCGACGCGGATCGTCTTGGTCGCCCCGGCGACATGGCCGATCACCACCGAGGTGGCCGAGCTGGCGATGCCGGGCATGTTGTGATGCTCGGCCAGCCAGTAGCGGGTGAAGCCCAGGCTCTCGGCATGGCGGGCAAGGTCGACCGTATTGGCAAGCGACTGGGCCGCGCTGCCGCCCTCGCAGATCGGCGAGAGGTCGAGAAGGGAATGGCGGATCATGGCAACTCTCCCGTGATGCGGCGCCAGCCTAGCAGGCTGGCCGGCAGGGGAAAGGGGGCTCGGCGCCCGCCCGTGCGGCGCAAATTTCTCCGACGAGAAATTTGCCAAGAATTTCCCGGAAATTCTTGGTGCCCCGGCGGCGGCGGTGCGCCCGGCTTTTGCTCTGGCAATTGCCGGGGCGATTTGTCACCAATGCGGCGCAGTTGAAGGAGGGCCACCGGATGGACCGCGCCGAAATCGTCGATGCCAACTTCCGCAGCCGGGTTGCCGCCAACGACCTGCCGGCGGGCGCCTCGCCGCGCGCGGGCTTGGCGGCCGAGGAGGCGGTGGCGCTCTACCGCGCGCAGGTGACCAGCCGCGCGCTCGACATCACCAGCCGGGCGATGCAGAAGGCTGGCAAGGGGTTCTATACCATCGGCTCCTCGGGGCACGAGGGCATGGCCGCCGTCGCCCATGCGCTGCGCCCCACCGACATGGCCTTCCTGCATTACCGCGACGCCGCCTTCCAGATCGCCCGTGCCGACCAGGTGCCGGGCCAGCAGATCGTCTGGGACATGCTGCTCTCCTTCGCCTGCTCGGCCGAGGACCCGATCTCGGGCGGGCGGCACAAGGTGCTGGGCTCGGCCGCGCTGAACATCCCGCCGCAGACCTCGACCATCGCCTCGCACCTGCCCAAGGCGGTGGGGGCGGCCTATTCCATCGGCGCGGCCCGCCGGCTCGCGCCCGAGCATCAGCGGCTCGATCCCGAGAGCATCGTGATGTGCTCCTTCGGCGATGCCTCGGCCAACCATTCCACCGCCCAGGGCGCGATCAACACCGCCGGCTGGACCTCGGTGCAGTCGATCCCGCTGCCGCTGCTCTTCGTCTGCGAGGACAACGGCATCGGCATCTCGACCAAGACCCCGCGCGGCTGGATCGAATCCTCGATGCGGGCGCGGCCCGGCATCCGCTATTTCAAGGCCGACGGTCTGGACATCTACGACACCTTCGCCGTCGCCCAGGAGGCCGCCGATTATGTCCGCCGCCGCCGCAAGCCGGCCTTCCTGCACCTGCGCACGGTGCGCCTCTACGGCCATGCCGGGGCCGATGTGCCGACCACCTATCTCAGCCGCGCCGAGGTCGAAGGCGACGAGGCCAACGACCCGCTGCTGCAATCGGTACGCCTGCTGCGCGACGCCGGGGCGCTGCAGCCGGCCGAGGCGCTGGCGATCTACGACGAGACCTGCGCCCGCGTCACCCGCGTCTCGGGCGAGGCCGTGAAACGTCCGCACCTGAAAACCGCCGCCGAGGTGATGGCGAGCCTGGTTCCGCCCAAACGCCCCTGCGCGCCGACCAACTTCCCCGGCCAGGAGGCGCGGGCCAGGGTCTTCGGCTCGGATCTCGCCGCGATGAAGGATCCGCAGCCGATGTCGCGCATCCTGAACTGGGCACTGACCGACCTGATGCTCGAACGCCCCGAGGTGGTGCTGATGGGCGAGGACGTCGGCCGCAAGGGCGGAGTCTATGGCGTGACCCAGAAGCTGACCGCGCGCTTCGGCCCCGACCGGATGATCGACACGCTGCTCGACGAGCAGTCGATCCTGGGCCTGGCCATCGGCATGGGCCACAACGGCTTTGTCCCGCTGCCCGAGATCCAGTTCCTGGCGTATCTGCACAACGCCGAGGACCAGTTGCGCGGCGAGGCGGCGACGCTGCCGTTCTTTTCCCAGGGCCAGTTCACCAACCCGATGGTCGTTCGCATCGCGGGGCTCGGCTATCAGAAGGGCTTTGGCGGCCATTTCCACAACGACAACTCGCTGGCCGTGCTGCGCGATATTCCGGGGCTGATCCTGGCCTGCCCGTCGAACGGGGCGGACGCCGCCATGATGCTGCGCGAATGCGTGCGCCTCGCGCATGAGGAACAGCGGCTGGTGGTCTTCCTCGAACCCATCGCGCTCTACCCGATGCGCGACCTGCTGGCCGACAAGGACGGCGGCTGGATGACGACCTATCCCGAGCCCGACCGCCGGATTCCCTTCGGCGAGGTCGGCGTGCATGGCGCCGGGCGCGAGCTGGCCATTGTCACCTATGCCAACGGCTACTACCTCTCGCGCCAGGCCGAGGGCGAGATCGGCGCCGATACCCGGATTATCGACCTGCGCTGGCTGGCGCCGCTGCCCGAAGAGGCGCTGCTGGCGGCGCTCGACGGGGTCAAGCGGGTGCTGGTGGTCGACGAATGCCGCCGCTCGGGCAACGTCTCCGAGGCGCTGATGACGCTGCTGGCCGAACGCACCGGCCTGCCCATCGCCCGCGTCACCGCCGAGGACAGCTTCATCGCCACCGGCCCGGCCTATGCCGCGCCGCTGCCCTCGCGCGCGGGGATCGTGGCCGCCGCGAAACGCCTGCTGGAGGTCAAGTGATGCGCACCGCCGTCGTGATCTGCCCCGGCCGGGGCACCTATGGCGCCGCCGAGCTTGGCTACCTGGCGCGCCACCATGCCGGCGCGGGCGAGATCGCCGCCTTCGACGCGATCCGCGCGGCCGCCGGGCAGGAAACCGTCTCGGCGCTGGACGGGGCCGAGCGGTTCTCGACCGCGAAACACACCCGCGGCGACGCCGCCTCGCCGCTGATCTACGCCTGTTCGCTGCTCGACGCGCTGTCGCTCACCGGGGTCGAGGTGGTCGCCGTCACCGGCAATTCGATGGGCTGGTACACCGCGCTCGCTGCCGCAGGGGCCGTGACGCCGACCGCCGGTTTCGAGATCGCCAACACCATGGGCACGCTGATGCAGGCGCATATGATCGGCGGCCAGCTGGTCTATCCCTTCCTCGGCGACGACTGGCGCCCCGACCCGGCGCGCAAGGCCGCGCTGCTGGAGATCGTGGCCGGCATCGGCGCGCGGGCGGGACACGTTCTGGGGCTGTCGATCGACCTCGGCGGGATGCTGGTGCTGGCCGGCAACGCCGAGGGTCTCGCCGCCTTCGAGGCGGCCGTGCCCAGGGTCGACCGTTTCCCGATGCGGCTGGCCAACCACGCCGGCTTCCACACCGAGCTGCAGGCGCCGGTGGCAGCCGAGGGGCAATCGCGGCTCGGCGTGGAGCTGTTCGGCGGCCCGCGCAGGCCGCTGATCGACGGGCGCGGCCATATCTGGTGGCCCCATGCCACCGATCCGGCGCAGCTGCGCGCCTATACGCTGGGGCACCAGGTGACCGAACCCTATGACTTCACCCGCGCCATCGCCACCGCCGCCCGTGAATTCGCCCCCGATCTCTTCATCGTGACGGGGCCGGGCACAACCATGGGCGGCGCGGTGGCGCAATCGCTGGTGCTGGCCGGCTGGCAGGGGCTGGCCTGCCGCGAGGACGTGCGCGCCGCCAGCGCCGCCGCGCCCTTCATCGTCTCGATGGGCGATCCGGGGCAGCGGGCGTTGCTGGGCTGACCCGTCAGCGGTCGGTTTTCCCGCGCAATTTTCGATAAATCCCAGGGGTTTGCGCCGCCAGCGGCCGGGCTTGGCCGTGACGCGGCGCCCCCCCCCCCCGGCAAACCGGGTTCGGCTTCACCGAACCTTAAGTCTTTCCGGTCAGGTTGCACCCAATGGGTGACTGCCAAGCTGACGGAATCAGACATGCCTCTCAAACTTTCTGCCCTCGCCGCCTCACTCGCCGTGGCCGCCTTCGCCGCACATGCAGGCGAACCGCACGACCCGATGACAAGCTTCGTCGATGCGACGGTCAGGGGCTGGCTCGCCACGCCCTCGGTGCAGGCGGCGATTGCCGCCAGCAACGCGGCACATGCCGGGCTGAGCGAGGCGCAGCTGATAAAACGGGATGCCGCATGGCGGGCAGAAATCGGCCAGACGAAAACCCCGACGATCGACGCCATCCTGCAGTCCCCGGTGTCCGGGGCGCTGCGCGCCCATGTCGCCGACAGCGGCGGGCGGATCACCGAGATCATCCTGATGGACAACCGCGGCATGAATGTCGCGGTCAGCGATGTCACCTCCGATTTCTGGCAGGGCGACGAGGCCAAGTTCCAGCAGACGTTTCCCCGGGGTCCCGCGGCCCTGCATGTCAGCGAGGTCGAACTGGATGAATCCAGCCAGATCTACCAGGCGCAGGTGTCCTTCACCGTGACCGATGCGCAGGGCGCGCCGGTCGGCGCGGTGACCATCGGCCTGAATGCCGAAGCCTTCTGACGCCATCCGGCCGCGACCGCCCCGCCGAACCGAGGACAGAGCTCCATGACCCCTTTCAACATGCGACCGAAACTGAATTCCATCTTCCTCAAGATCGCGGCGATCCTGGTCGTCACGGTCGGGCTGGTGATCGGCACGGTGAAATACGTCGAATCGATCTATTCCGAACGGCTGGCGCAGCAGATCGTCGCCGAACAGGCCCTGTCCAATACGGTCCTGGTTGGCGACATCATCGGCGGCGCGGTGAAATTCGGCAAACGGGAACAGATCGGCGAGATCCTGCAGGGCACGGCGGCGGACTCCGGCGGGCAGCTGATCGGCGCGGTGGTGCTGGGCGCGGATGGCACCGAACTCTCTGCCTTCGGCAGCGATGTTGCCGGGCTGAGCCATCTGCGCGATCTCGCCAAAGGCCTTCTCGCCGGGGATGAGGTCGCAGCCTCCGGCGATGGCCTGACCCTGGCCGTACCGCTCCGCTTCGGCAGCGGCGATGCCCTCGTGGGCGTTCTCGCGACGGGGTGGACCCCGGAGCGGATGCTCGCGCGCGCAGAGGAGTCGTCCCGGCAGGCGTTGCTATGGGCCGGCCTGGTCTTCCTCGGCGCGGTGGCGCTCTCGCTGGTGGTCTGCGGCGGTTTCATCGTCCGGCCGCTGCGCCAGTTTCGCGATGCCATCCAGGCGCTGGGCGACAGCCGGTACGACATCCGGATTCCCGGCCTGCGCCGCAGCGATGAAATTGGTGAAATCGGCCAGTCGCTGTCGATGCTTCGCGACCAACTGGAAGTCGGCCAGGCGATCCAGCGTGAAGCCAGTTTCAAGGGCTCGGCCTTCATGGGTTGTTCGGCGGCCCTGATGGTGGTCGATGAGACCGGCACGATCCGCTACCTGAACACAAGAATGGCGGCGCTGTTCAGCCAACATGAGGAAGCCTTTTCCAAGGTATTGCCGGGGTTCGATGCGACCGGACTGGTCGGCCAACCCGTCGACGCCTGCAACATCGCCGGCGTGCAGCTGGGCGACCTGCTCCGTTCGGGCCAGGGCGCCCTGGGCCAGCGTGTGCTGCGTCTTGGCGAGGTGCATTTCTCGCTTTCGATCAGCGAGGTGAGCGGCGAGGACGGCGCGGCGCTCGGTCATGTGCTGGAATGGGCGGATGTGACCAGCGACCTTCTCGGCAAGGCGACGCTGGGGTCGATAGAGGCCAACCAGCTCAAGGCGGAATTTGCCCCCTCGGGCGAGCTGATCCAGGCCAATCCGGCCTTCGCGGCTGCGCTGCGCGCATCGGTCGACGCCGTCAGGGGCCAGACCTTCGCCAGTATCGTCAGATCAGTGGGCCAGGGGCAGACGGCGGCGCAACTGCTCGAACTGGCCGGTCGTGGCCAGGGCTATGCCGGGCAGATCGCCTTGGCCGCCACGGACGGAACGACCACGTTGCTCGACGGCAGCCTCACCACGATCCGCGACAGCGAAGAAAAGCCGATGCGCATCCTGCTGCTCGGGCGTGACGTGACGGTATCCGAGGCCGAACTGGCCGCTGCCCGCAGCGCGCGGGAAGAGGCTGAGCGGAGCCAGGGGCAGGTGGTCCAGGCGCTCCAGGTCGGGCTCGCCAGGCTGAGCCAGGGCGATCTGACCACCGCCATCGAGGAGCCCTTCAGCGGGACCTACGAACAGCTGCGCAGCGATTTCAACGGGGCGCTCCGCACGCTGGCCAGCGCGATGAGCGGCATCGCCCGCAGCGCGGAGAGCATCCACAACGAGGCGCGCGACATTTCCAGCACCGCGGATGGCCTGTCGCGGCGGACCGAGACGAACTCGGCCACGCTCGAGGAAACCGCCGCCGCGCTGGACACGCTGACAACCTCGGTGCGCGCCGCCGCATCAGGCGCGGACCGGGCGGATTCGGCGGTCTCGGCGGCCAAGACAAATGCCGAAAACAGCGGCCAGGTCGTGCTGGAAACGGTTTCGGCGATGGATCAGATCGCCGATTCCTCGGAGAAGATCACCTCGATCATCAAGGTGATCGACGACATCGCCTTCCAGACCAATCTCCTGGCGCTGAATGCCGGAGTGGAAGCGGCGCGCGCCGGCGACGCCGGGCGCGGTTTCGCGGTCGTCGCCTCGGAGGTGCGGGCGCTGGCCCAGCGTTCGTCCAATGCCGCGCGCGAGATCAACGACCTGATCGCCAAGAGCGCGACCCAGGTCAAGACGGGGGTGCAACTGGTCGGCCGCACTGGCCAGGCGCTGCGCCAGATCGTCGAATCCGTCTCCGAGATCTCGATCCTGGTTTCCGAGATCGCGGGTTCGGCCCGGCAGCAATCGGCCAGTCTTGCCGAGATCAACACGGCCGTCGGCCAGCTCGACCATTCGACGCAGCAGAACGCGGCCCGGCTCGAGGAAACCACCGCCGCGAGCGAAGGTCTCCGCCAGAACGCGCTGAGCCTCGTCGATGCGGTCGCGCAGTTCCGCATCTCCGAACAGACCACCGAGGCGGGCGGCGTGGTGCAGACCCGTCAGCCGGAGAAGGCGGCAGCGGCCCGACGGCCACCCGAACGCGCGTTGGCAAGAACTGGCGGAGCGGCCCCGGCGATCGAAAAGGCCGCGGCGCAGTGGGAAGACTTCTGAGGATCCGGCCCTCTCCGGGCAAACCGGAATGGCGGCCGGCGGGCGCGAAAGGCGGTGCGTTGTGAACGGAACGGTTTCGGCCCCCGCCGGCGTGGGCCTGAGGACAACCCATGTCATCCAGGGCGAGTTTCGCGTCTCGGACGATCCTGCCGTCGTGCTGACCACGATCCTCGGTTCCTGCGTGGCGACCTGTCTCTGCGATCCGGTCGCGCGGGTCGGCGGCATGAACCATTTCCTGCTGCCCGACGGCGAGATCAAGCAGGACATCGGGTTCCGCTATGGCCTGCTGGCGATGGAGTTGCTGGTCAACGGTCTCCTGAAGCGGGGCGCCCAGAAACCACGCCTCGAAGCCAAGCTCTTCGGGGGGGCGATGATGAACGGCGGTCTTGGGCGGATCGGCGAGTCGAACGCGATCTTCGCGCGGCGGTTCCTGGCGAACGAAGGCATTCCCTGCCGGGCGGAAAGCCTGGGCGGTACGCTCGCCCGGCGGGTGCGCTTCGTGCCGACGACCGGTCAGGCGCAGCAGATGCTTCTTGAGGACCAGGTCGAGCCGGATCGGCCACAACCTGTCGCTCCTCCTGGCGACGACGATGTGACGTTGTTCTGAGGAAAGATCGCGATGACGCTCCGCATAGACCTTGGCGAAAAGCTCGACACCGCGGCCGTGCCGGCCTTGCAGGCGCAGTTGCGCCAGGCGACGGGCCAGCCGGTGCAGCTCGAGGGCGGCAATCTGCGGCTCCTGGGCGGCTTGGCCGCGCAAATGCTCCTCGCCGCCGCGTGCCGTTGGGAGCGGGACGGGCATCGCTTCGAAATCCACCCGTCAGAAGCTCTGTGCGACGACCTCCGTCGCTTTGGGCTGGACGCCGTTCTCCTTACGCAGGAACCACCGAAATGAGCATCAGGGTACTCGCAATCGACGATTCCCGCACCATCCGCGAGATGCTGCGCCATACGCTGACCGAGGGCGGCTTCGAGGTGCATGTCGCGGAGGATGGCATCGACGGGATCGAGAAACTCCCCGGTATCGCCCCCGACGTGGTGATCACCGACATCAACATGCCGCGGATGGACGGCTTCGGCGTGATCGATACCATTCGCGCCGCGGCGGAATATGCCGGGCTGCCGATCCTGGTGCTGACCACCGAGAGCGCGCAGGACCTCAAGGACAGGGCCCGTCGCAGCGGGGCCACGGGGTGGATCGTCAAACCTTTCGATGATGCCAAGCTGATCGGCACCATCCGGCGGATCACGGTAGCATGAGGTTGGCATGAGCACCGCAAACGACATCCGGCAGACCTTCTTCCAGGAATGCGACGAATTGCTCGAGGCGCTGGACGACGGGCTGAGCGAGATCGACGATGGCATCGCCGACGCCACCTTCAGCATCGACACCGTCAATGCGGTGTTCCGTGCGGTGCATTCGATCAAGGGCGGCGCGGCGGCCTTCGGGTTGGATGCGCTGGTGCATTTCGCCCATCAGTTCGAGACGGTGCTCGACGCCATGCGCTCGGGCCAGTTGCAGGCGACCGAGGAGGGCATGAAGATCTGCCACCGGGCGGCGGATCACCTGAACGACCTGGTGGCCGCGGGCCGCGAGAATCGGGAGCTCGACGCGGGGAGCGGCCCCGATATCGCTGCGCGGCTGGCCGGCCTTGTGGCCATGCCAGAATCCGCGCCGGCCCCCACGCCGCCCGTTTCGGGGGAAGGCGGCTTTGGGTTCGCTCCGCTCAGCCTCGATCTGGGCGCCATTACGCAGGATTCCGGGCAGACCACGTTCGTGATCGCTTTCCGCCCGCATCGGGCGCTCTACGCCAGTGGCAACGACACCGCCCTGATCCTCCGCGAGCTGGACGAAATGGGGGTGCTGACTGTCGAGGTCGCAACCGAGGGGCTACCGGATTTCGACGCGATCGAGGCAGGCGAAGCCTACCTGTCCTGGACGCTGCGGCTGGTGACCGAGGAAAGCGAAGGCGCGGTGCGGGACGTCTTCGAATTCGTCGAAGGCATGTGCGACTTGCAGATCGAAGCGGTGGCCGACGCCCCTGCCGGTGCCGAAATTCCGCTGCCTGCCGCGCCCGAGACGCCTGTCGCCGCGCCGGTCGGGGCACCGCCCGCCCCACCCCCCGCGCCCGCGCAGTCCCGCGACAAGCCGGCGGAGGCCGAAGGCCCCAAGGCGACCGTGCGGGTCAATCTCGACCTGGTCGACCGGCTCATCAACATGGTGGGCGAACTTGTCATCAACCAGGCCGTATTGACGCAATGCGTCAAGGATGCCGGCTTGCTCGACCGGGGTGATCTGTCCACCAGCCTCGCCGAATTCCGCAACCTGGCGCGCGACATCCAAGAGAGCGTGATGGCGATCCGCGCGCAGTCGGTGAAACCCCTGTTCCAGCGCATGGCGCGGATCGTGCGTGAGGCGGCGGAACTTTCGGGCAAGGAGACGGAGTTCGTCACCGAGGGCGAGGCAACGGAGGTCGACAAGACAATCATCGAGCGCCTGGTCGATCCGCTGACGCATATGATCCGCAACGCGGTGGATCACGGGCTCGAGTCGCCCCAGGACCGCCTGGCCGCGGGGAAGCCCGCGACGGGGCGGGTCACGCTCTCGGCCGCACATCGCTCGGGCCGGGTGCTGATCGAGGTCTCCGACGACGGCGCCGGGATCAATCGGCCCAAGGTCTTTCAGATCGCCGTGGAAAAGGGGCTGATCCCGCCCGAGTCGCAGCTGAAGGACGCGGAGATCGACAACCTGCTGTTCATGCCGGGGTTTTCGACGGCCAGTCAGGTCAGCAACCTTTCGGGTCGCGGCGTGGGCATGGACGTGGTGCGCAGCGCGATCCAGAAGCTCGGCGGGCGGGTCAGCATCCAGTCGCAGCGCGGCAAGGGCACGACGATGTCGATCAGCCTGCCGCTGACGCTCGCCGTGCTGGACGGAATGGTGGTCGACGTGGCCGGGCAGACGATGGTCGTGCCGATCACCGCCATCGTCGAGACACTGCGCCCGAAACCCGAGGATATCCATGCCCTCGGCGCCGACAACCTCGTGGTTTCGGTGCGCAACAAGCTGGTGCCGGTCATCGACCTCGGCGTCGTCTTCGGCCATCGCGGCGCGCCGGCCTCGATCTCGGACATGGTGGTACTGCTGGTCGAATCCGACAGCCACACAAGCTGGGCGCTGGCGGTCGACCAGATCTTCGACCAGCGGCAGGTGGTGATCAAGGGGCTCGAGTCCAACTACGGGCACGTGCCCGGCGTCGCCGCGGCCACCATCCTCGGCGATGGCAACATCGCCCTGATCATCGATCCCGAAGAAACCGCGCATCGCTCGGGGGCGGCCATCGACCCCGGCGAACTGGCCCTGTTGGACGAGGTGTGAAATGACGACGGCAACCCATGTGCAGCCCGGCGTTCGCGAGTTGGTGACCTTCCGCGTGGGCGACCAGGATTTCTGCATCGACATCATGATGGTGCGCGAAATCCGCGGATGGTCGCCGGCGACGATCCTGCCCCATGCGCCGAAATACGTGCTGGGGGTCATAAACCTGCGCGGTTCGGTGGTTCCCATCGTCGACCTTTCGGCGCGGCTGGGCCTGGGGCCATCGGTCCCCGATGACCGCCACGTGATCGTCATTGCCGTGATCGGCACCCAGGCCACCGGTTTCCTGGTCAGCGCGGTGGCCGATATCATAGCGGTCGATGCCTCCGAGGTGCAGCCGACGCCGGATGTCACATCCGAGGCGACGCGCAATTTCATCGAAGGGGTCATCGTCACCAGGGAGCGGATGTTGCGGGTGCTCGATATCCAGACCGTGCTGCCCAAGGTCGCGGAAACCGCAGAGGCGTCATGAGCGTGTTGCAGGCAGATCTGCCGGGTGGGCCGATCGGGCGGGATATCGACTATGGAACCGCGGATTTCCAGCGGATCACCGAGATCCTGCACGAGGTCTCGGGCATCCGGATGCCGCCCACGAACGAGGCGCTGGTCTTCTCGCGGCTGTCGCGGCGGGTGCGCGAGCTGGGGATGAGCCGGTTCTGCGACTATGTCGACCACGTGCAGGCAGCCCGGAATGCCGACGAGCGCGAGGCGATGGTCGAGGCGCTGACCACCAATACGACGCGCTTCTTTCGCGAGGGCTACCATTTCGACACGCTGGCCGAGGCGCTGCTGCCCGACCTGGTGCAGAAGGCGCGGGCGGGGGGGGCGCGTGCGGCTCTGGTCGGCCGGCTGCTCGACGGGGGAGGAGGCCTATTCGATCGCGGCGGTGGTGCTGAAGCATTTCGCCGAGGCCGGCCGACACGATCTGCGCATCCTTGCCACCGATATCAGCCGCCGGGTGCTGGCGGTGGCCGAGCGGGCGGAATACCCGGCCGACAGGGCCGAGGCCATTACCCCCGAGCTGGCGGCGCTGATGTTCGAGCGCGGAGGCGAGAAGCTGCGCATCCGCCCGGCGCTGCGCGAATTGGTCAGCTTTCGCTACATGAACTTCATGGAGCCCTGGCCGGTCACCGGCCCCTTCGACGCGATCTTCTGCCGCAACGTGATGATCTACATGGAGGACGACGTGCAGGCGCGGGTCTGGGCCGGGCTGGCCTCGGTCCTGGCGCCGGGCGGCACGCTGTTCACCGGCCATTCCGAGCGGATCGGTCCGGAGTTGAAGGGCAGCCTGCAAATGGTCGGCAAGACCACCTTCCGCCGGGTCTGAGACCATGATCGCAAGACGACAACAGGAAAGGGACAGCCCCACATGGCCTTGAGAGACGC
The DNA here is from genome assembly GCF_014656415.1 of Seohaeicola zhoushanensis. Taxonomy (GTDB): domain Bacteria; phylum Pseudomonadota; class Alphaproteobacteria; order Rhodobacterales; family Rhodobacteraceae; genus Seohaeicola_A; species Seohaeicola_A zhoushanensis. The sequence goes on from NZ_BNCJ01000004.1 coordinate 151,125, forward strand.
GCTGACCATCATGGTGGTCGACGACATGTCGACCAGCCGGAGCCTCATCATCATGGCGCTGGAGGAGATGGGCATCAGGAAGATCGACTTCAGCACCGACGGCGCCTCGGCGCTGCAGGCCCTGGCGCAGAAGCCGGTGCACCTGGTGATCTCGGATTACAACATGCCGAACATGGACGGGCTGCACCTCTTGCAGGCGCTGCGCCACAACCCTGCGACCAAGGGCGTGGGCTTCATCCTGGTCAGCGGGAGGGTGGATCAGAACATCATCAACGTCGGGCGCCAGCTGGGCATGAACAACTTCATCCAGAAGCCGTTCACCACACCGCAGATGCGTGAATGCATCCAGGCCGTTGTCGGCCAGCTTTGACCGTGTCGCGTTCCGCCAGGCTCGATCCGATGCCGCTTGCCCAGTTGGTCAGCCTGGTGGCGGACGAATTGCGCGACCTGCGCGACGAGGGGCGGCGACTGGAGGACGCCATTGCCCACGCCATCCTCGACCATGAACCGACCCGGCGCGAGGCGCTGGGCAACCTGCAGAAGATCGACCTGATCGTGCAGACCCTGGGCGAGCTCAGCGCCTATGTGCTGGCGCTGGCCGACCAGGTGCCCGAGGCGCACCCGGTCGAGGTGCATGACATGCTGGCGCGGATCACCCTGCGCGACCTGGCCGGCAAGCTGGCCGGGCACCCGCGCCAGCCGGTGGTTGATGAGGCCGGGCGGATCAGCGGGGAGGTGGACCTGTTCTGATGAACGTCGGCGCACAGAATTCGGGGCGGGACCGCTCACGGAGAGGTACCAACGCGTCGCGATGGCGCACTGCGTTGTTTTGGTGCCTGTCGGCCATCGGGCGCTGGCTGAGGCGGCTTGCCTCAGGCCCCCTCGAAGGCGCAGAGCGCGTGAACATCCATGCCCATCCCCTCCAGCAGGCGGCGACCGCCGAGGTCGGGGAGGTCGATCACGAAGGCGCAGGAGACGATCTCGCCACCCAGCCGCTCGACCAGCTTGATGCCCGCCGCCGCGGTGCCGCCGGTGGCAAGCAGGTCATCGACCAACAGGATGCGCTCGCCCGGCGCGATGGCGTCGTCGTGGATTTCGACGATGGCCTCGCCGTATTCGAGCTTGTAATCTTGGCTGATCGTGGTGCCCGGCAGCTTGCCCTTCTTGCGGATCGGCACGAAGCCGACCGAGAGCTGGTGCGCGATGGCCCCGCCGAGGATGAAACCGCGCGCCTCGAGGCCGACGACCTTGTCGATCTCCATGCCGGCATAGGGGTGCAGCATCTGGTCGATCGCCATGCGAAAACCGCGCGCATCGGCAAAGAGCGTGGTCACGTCGCGGAACATGATCCCCTCGTGGGGGAAGTCGACGATGGTGCGGATATAGTCGCGGACGGTTCGGCTTTTCGGCATCGGGATCTCCTAGGCGGGGCGGCGCAGCAGCGCGGTGACCAGGCCCATCCCGATCAGCGCAAGGCCGCCGGTGCGGGTCAGTCCGGTGATAACCTTTGGCCTGCCGATGGTCATGCGCAGCCGGTCGGCCAGCAGCGCATAGGCCAGCGCGTTCACCGCCGCAAGGCCGACAAAGGTGGCGATCAGCAGCGCGAACTGCGGCAGCAGCGGCGCCTCGGGGCGCAGGAACTGCGGCACGAAGGCGATGAAGAAGGCGATGGACTTCGGGTTCAGCGCGGTGACCACGGCGGCATGGACAAAGACGCCGCGGGCGGTGACGTCGCGCCGGGTGGTGTCGGCGGTCAGCCCCTGCGACGGTGCCGAGCGCAGCAGTTTCACGCCGAGCCAGACGAGATAGGCCGCGCCCACCCATTTCAGCGCGGTGAACAGCGTGGCCGAGGCCAGCACCAGCGCACCCAGCCCCAGGAGCGAGGCGGTCATGGCGATGAAATCGCCGAGCGCCACGCCAAGCGCGGTGGCGATGGCGACGCTGCGGCCCTTGCTGACCGCATAGCTCAGCACCAGAAGGACGGTCGGTCCGGGGATCAGCAGCAGCATCACCGTGGCGGCGACGAAGGCCAGCCAGAATTCGAAGGTCATCTCAGGGTCTCCGCATCAGAGGCGGCAACTCAGCCACGGAACGCGCGCTTTGCCAAGCCCTTACGCGGGCCGCCCCAGGACGCGCCCGGCGACGGCGTCGAGTCGGGCCATCATCAGCGGGTCGCGGCGGTCCGGCGCGGTGAGGATCGCATGGTCGAGCGCGCGGTCACAGCCATGCGGGCAGGGCGTGCGGTCGGCCCCCAGCAGGGCGGGCAGGCGGCGCACCATGGCGCGGCCCTTGTCGGCATTGCCCATCAGCGTGGCGATGATCTGGCTGACGTCCACCTCGCCGTGGTCGGGGTGCCAGCTGTCGTAATCCGTGACCATGGCGACCGAGGCATAGCAGAGCTCGGCCTCGCGGGCGAGCTTGGCCTCGGGCATGTTGGTCATGCCGATGACATCGGCGCCCCATTGCTCGCGGTACATCTTCGATTCCGCCAGGGTCGAGAACTGCGGGCCTTCCATCGCCAGGTAAGTGCCGCCGTCATGCACGGTGATGCCGGCGTCGATGGCGGCCGAGAGGCAGGCCGCCGAGAGGCGCGGGCAGGTCGGGTGGGCGACGCTGACATGGGCGACGCAGCCGGGGCCGAAGAAGGATTTTTCGCGCGCGAAGGTGCGGTCGATGAACTGGTCGACGATGACAAAATCGCCCGGCGCCATCTGCTCGCGGAACGAGCCGCAGGCCGAGACCGAGATCACGTCGGTCACCCCGATCCGCTTCAGCGCGTCGATATTGGCGCGATAGGGCACCGAGGAGGGGGTATGCACGTGGCCGCGCCCGTGGCGGGGCAGGAAAGCCATGCCGACACCGTCCAGCATTCCGGTCAGGATCTGGTCCGAGGGCGAGCCCCAGGGCGTCTCGATCCCGATCCACTCGGGATTGTCGAGGCCCTCGATGTCATAGATGCCCGATCCGCCGATGATCCCGATGAAGGTGTCTGTCATGCTCTGCCCCTGCTTGCCTGGCGCCAGACTGGCGGCGCGGCAGGGCAATGGCAAGGGTCAGAGCGGCGCAAGGCCGAGGCTTTCGCGCGCTTGCTCAGTCATCGGGCCGCGCCAGTTCGAAAACCTCGGTCACCCGTGCGTAATCGCGGTAGCCCAGCCGCGACAGGGGCTGGAACAGGGTGACGTCGAAGCGGCCGTCGCGCAGGCAGTTGTCGCGCATGTGCACACCGACGACCTCGCCCAGCACCAGGTGGTTGATCCCGCCCTTGAGCGGGATGATCTGGGTCATCCGGCATTCGAGCGCCGCCGGGGCATCGGCCACGCGCGAGCAGGGGATCGTCTCGCATTCGACGCGGGCGATGCCGGCCTCGGAGAACTCGTCGACCTCGGGCGGGAAGTGAGTCGTGGTGATGTTCATCGCGTCGCGGGCGGCATATTCGACGATGTTCACGCAGAAGACCCCGGTCTCGGAAATGTTCTGCACGCTGTCCTTCCAGCCGGTCGAGGAGAACATCACCTGCGGCGGGGTATAGGCCACCGCGTTGAAGAAGGAGTAGGGCGCCAGGTTTTCCTGGCCTTTCGCTTTGCGTGTCGACACCCAGGCGATGGGGCGCGGGGTGACGATGGCGTTGAACGGGTTGTGCGGCAGGCCGTGGCCGTCCTCGGGGCGGTAGAACATGGGGGCTCCTCTGGTTTGCCCTAGTGGTAGCGTCATGCTAGGTGCGATTCCACCGCATACCTTCGAGGATGAATATTCCCCGTGATCGAGTTCAGACCGGAAACCGACGCCGACTGGTGGGAGGTCGAGGCCCTTCTCGACCTGTGTTTCGCGCCTGGGCGCACCCTGCTGTCGTCCTACCGGCTGCGCGACGGCATCCCGCCGGTGCGCGGGCTGTCACTGGTGGCGCGCGATGAGTTGGGCATCCTGATCGGGGCGATCCGCTTCTGGCCGATCCGCGTGGGCGGGTTGCCGGCGCTGCTGCTGGGGCCCGTGGCGGTGCACCCGACGCACCAGGGCGAGGGGCTGGGCGCCGGGCTGATCCGCGAGGGGCTGGCCGCCGCCCGCGCGGGCGGCTGGGAGCGGGTGATGCTGGTGGGCGATGCGCCCTATTACAACCGCTTCGGTTTCACCAAGCTCGACGACGTCGAGATGCCGCCGCCGACCAACCCCGACCGCGTGCTTGGCCAGGACCTGGTGCCGGGCGCCTGGGCCGGAGTCTCGGGGCCGGTGATGCGCTGGGACGCCACCGACTATTGAAACCCGCCGGTCCAGGCCCGACATTCGCTGTGAGAAGCGGAGGGTGACATGGACGACGTCGTGATGGTTGGCCCGGTGGATGCCGAGGCAGAGCTCGACCGGCTTGCCGCGCGCTATCGCCGCGCGGGGGGCATTGGCGTGCAGATGCTAAGTGCCCTTGGCGGGCAGGCCGAAGGGCTGCTCGACCGGCTGCCCTCGGGTATCCGCGACCGTCTGGGTGACGCCACCGCCTATGCGCTGACGCTGGCGATGAAGGGCGCGCAGAAGTCGCGCGGCACGGTCGGCGACCAGCAGCCCTGGGTGAACACCGCCGTGGCCACCGCGATGGGCGCGGCGGGCGGTTTCGGCGGGCTGCCCTCGGCGCTGGTGGAGTTGCCGGCCACCACCGCCGTGCTGCTGCGCGCGATCCAGGGCGTGGCGGCGCAGAACGGTTTCAACCCCGATGAGGAGGGGGTGCAGTTCGACTGCATCCGCGTCTTCGCCGCCGCCGGCCCGCTGAGCCATGACGACGGCGCCGACCTCGCCTTCTTCACCCTGCGCCTCACGCTGACCGGCGGGGCGATGCAGAAGCTGATCGCCACCGTGGCGCCGAAGCTGGCCATCGCGATGGGTCACAAGCTTGCCGCGCAGACGGTGCCGGTGCTGGGCGCGATTGCCGGGGCCTCGGCCAATTACGTCTATACCCGTTACTACCAGGAAATCGCGCATGTGCATTTCGGGCTGCGCCGGCTTGCGATTGACGCAGATATGCCTCAGGCCGAACTTTTGACGAAATTGCAGGATAGGGTCAAAGGGCCCCCGGCAAAGCGGGCTTGACCTCATAGAATCTGAGGCGTCTACTATAGGGAATGGATTTTTTGACAAAAAAGGGACCGATCCGGCAGGTCGGCCCGCGGCAGCAGTGATACGAATGTGAACATGATGGTGGAAAACCCGTCTCCTGAAATTTCCGAGACGGCGGAAGATATTGGCAAGCAATACGCGGCGCTCTGTTTCTCCACGACGCGCGGCAAGACCCGCGTTCTGCTGATCACCTCTCGCGGGACCGGGCGCTGGATCGTGCCGAAGGGCTGGCGGGTCGAGGGCGCCTCGGCCGCGGGCTCGGCGGCGCGGGAGGCCTGGGAAGAGGCCGGCGTGATCGGCCGGATCTACGAACAGTGCCTCGGCACCTATACCTACCTCAAGTATTTCGAGAAGGCCCCCGACAAGATCTGCGAGACGCAGGTCTTCCCGGTCAAGGTGCTCTCGCTCAAGGGTGAGTTTCCCGAACGCGGGCAGCGGCGGCGCAAGTGGTTCTCGCCCAAGAAGGCGGCGAGCCTGGTCCAGGAACCCGAGCTGGCCCATATCCTGCGCACATTCGACCCCAGGACGCTGCATCCGGCGGACAAGTCTTGAAATTGCCGCGGACTCGGAACATGTACTCCGAAGACGCAGAATGAACGAGACATGATCCAATACGCGCTCAGATGTGCAGACGGACATACCTTCGACAGCTGGTTCCAGTCCGCCGATGCTTATGAAAGGCTCGCCAGTGCCGGGATGGTGGTTTGCGCCATCTGTGGCGGTGGCGGCGTAGAAAAGGCGATGATGACGCCCCGCGTGGCCGCCTCGCGCGAACCGGCCCCGCCGGCGAAGCTGCGCGAACCCGCCAGCCCGGCGGAACAGGCCCTGGCCGAGCTGCGCCGCAAGATCGAGGAAAACTCGGAATACGTCGGCGCGCGCTTTGTCAGCGAGGCGCGGGCGATGCACGCGGGCGACGCGCCCGAACGGGCGATCTATGGCGAGGCGCGGCTCGACGAGGCGCGCAAGCTGGCCGAAGAGGGTGTCCCGGTGGCGCCGCTGCCCTTCCTTCCCAACCGCAAGGCGAACTGACCCGATGCATGTCCTCATCACCGGCGCCAGCCGAGGGATCGGCCTGGCCCTGACCACGCATCTGGCGGGGCAGGGGCACGACGTAACCGGCGCCGCGCGCAGCGCCGCGCCGGGGATCGAGCCGCTGGACGTGACCGACCCCGCAAGCCACGCGGCGCTGGCCGGCCGGCTGGCGGGCCGCCCGATCGACCTTCTGGTCTGCAACGCCGGGATCTACATCGACAAGGGCCAGCCGCTGGACACCGGCTTTGCCGCCGAGCTCTGGGCGAAGACCTTTGCCGTGAACGTCACCGGCGTCTTTCTCACCATCCAGTCGCTGCTGCCCAACCTGCGGGCCGGGCCGGGCGCGAAGATCGCCATCATCTCCAGCCAGATGGCCTCGCAGGAGCGGGCGCCGGGAGGCAGCTATATCTACCGCGCTTCCAAGGCCGCGGCGCTGAACCTCGGGCGCAATCTCGCCAAGGATCTGCGGCGCGAGGGGATCGCCGTCGGCATATATCACCCTGGCTGGGTGCAGACCGACATGGGCGGCGGCAGCGCCGAGATTACCGCGCAGGAAGCGGCGCGCGGGCTGGCCGAACGCTTTGCCGCGCTCTCGGTCGATACCACCGGCTGTTTCGAGACCTGGGACGGCCGCGCGCACCCGATGTGACATCGGCAGAACGCCGCAGGCCGCCTGCCGAATTCCAGTTGCCCTCGCTCCGGCGCGCGCGTAAACACCGCGCGACTTTTGGGACGTAAGGAACCGCAATGCCGATCCTGGTGATGAAATTCGGCGGCACCTCGGTGGCAACGCTCGACCGCATCAAGCGTGCGGCCAAGCGTGTCGGACTCGAGGTGGCCAAGGGCTATGACGTGATCGTCATCGTTTCGGCCATGGCGGGCAAGACCAACGAGCTGGTCGGCTGGGTGGAAGAGACCTCGCCGCTGTTCGACGCGCGCGAATATGACGCCGTCGTCTCGTCGGGCGAGAACGTGACTGCCGGCCTGATGGCGCTGACGCTGCAGGAAATGGATATTCCCGCGCGCAGCTGGCAGGGCTGGCAGGTGCCGTTGCTGACCACCTCGACCCATTCCTCGGCCCGGATCGAGGACATTCCGCCCGAGAACATCCTCAGGAAGTTCGGCGAGGGCATGAAGGTTGCCGTGATCGCCGGCTTCCAGGGCGTCAGCCCGGAGGGGCGGATCACCACCCTGGGCCGCGGCGGTTCCGACACCAGCGCGGTGGCCTTCGCAGCCGCCTTCAACGCCGAACGCTGCGACATCTACACCGATGTCGACGGCGTCTATACGACCGACCCGCGGATCTGCGAAAAGGCCCGCAAGCTCGACAAGATCGCCTTCGAGGAGATGCTCGAGCTCGCCAGCCTGGGCGCCAAGGTGCTGCAGACCCGCTCGGTCGAACTCGCCATGCGCTACAAGGTGCGCCTGCGCGTGCTGTCTAGTTTCGAGGAACCGTCCGACACGGCTGGCACGCTGGTCTGCGACGAGGAGGAAATCATGGAATCGAAAGTTGTTGCCGGTGTCGCCCATTCCCGCGACGAAGCCAAGCTGACCCTGCTTTCCGTGGCCGACCGCCCCGGTATCGCGGCGTCGATCTTCACCGCGCTCTCCGACGCCAACGTCAACGTCGACATGATCGTGCAGAACATCGCCGAGAACGAGCGCACCGACATGACCTTCTCGTGCCCGACCAACCAGGTCGCCCGCGCCGAGACCGCCCTGGCCGAGATGAAGGCCGCGGGCAAGGTGAACTACTCTGAACTGGTCGCCGACACCAATGTCTGCAAGATCTCGGTCGTGGGCATCGGGATGCGCAGCCACACCGGCGTGGCGGCCAAGATGTTCCAGGTGCTCTCGAACGAGAACATCAACATCAAGGTCATCACCACCTCCGAGATCAAGATCTCGGTTCTGATCGACCGCAAATACATGGAACTGGCCGTGCAGGCGCTGCACGACGCCTTCGAACTCGACAAGGCGGCCTGAGCGGGGCCGCCTCTCCGAAGGCCACCCGTTTTCCGGGTGGGCGAAGGCAGCAATCCGCGCGATGGTAGAGATGATGCAGCAATTTTCGGCTGCAGTGGCGCGCCTCCTTGAAAGTTGGAGGGGCTCGGGCTTGATGGCTTGATATGAGCAAGCATTTTGCTCTTAATTGCCCCAATTTTCTTTCGTGGGGCAACTTATTGCGGGAAGTGATTCCGGCGCATTTGCGGATAGATTTCATGCGAGCTTTCGCTTGTATAGCTCTCGTGCTGTTTCACGTCTCCACCGGCTTGGCACAGAAGGATATCGGGTCGCCGCTGGAACAGCAATTCCTGCAGATCCTCAATGGCGCATTCGGACACGTGAGGATGCCGCTTTTCGCGTTCATCGCCGGGTACGTCTATGCGCTGAAGCCTGTATCCAGGTCGAGTTTCTCTTTCTTCCTGGTCGGCAAGGTCCGGCGTCTCTTGCTTCCCGGTGCCCTGGCCGCAACCCTCTTTGCGCTTGGCTCGGGGATGATCGGCAACAGGTTTGCTGTTCCTCTGGCGCAGTTCTGGACCGTCTACGTGATGCCGTATGCCCACTATTGGTTCCTTCAGGCCATCTTCGTTGTCTTGCTGGCCTTTGCTGCGATGGACATACTGATCGGAAAATGGAGTGTCTGGTTCGCCCTGACGTTAACCTTTTTCATTACGTTGACAGATTACGTGGGTCGAACATCGATTTTCTCGCTCAATAGCGCTCTCTACCTTGCCCCCTTTTTCCTGCTGGGTGTATTGGCTTTTCGCGCGAATTTCATGGCCCTGGCACGGGCGCATGTCGGTGGCGTGATCCTGGTGCTGCTGGTCGGCTTCGCGCTGCACCAGATCTTCCTGTCCAACGACCTGGATTTCGGCATTCTGGGTGCGCCGAAATATTCGCTTGCAGCCATCTTCCTGGGGTGGTTCGCCTGCATCGCGCTGTTTCTTGGCGCGCCGGATAGCCCACCAATGCGGGCCTTGGCGCCGTATACGTTCACGATCTACCTCTACCATCCCTTCTTCTCGAGCCCGACACGCAGGCTGCTGAGCGAACTCGGAGTCGACTGGTTCGGAATTCATATCGCCCTCGGCCTATTGGCCGGGCTGCTCGGGCCAGTCATGCTGCAACGCCTTGCGAAGCATAACACGCTGGGCCGCCGCCTTGTGCTGGGCAGCCGAAGCTGACAGGTGACGCCGACGGCGAAAGCGGAAGCGAGAAGTGAAATCGTCCGTTTCGTTTCGCTGGTGGTTGTGATCTATAGACACGGAAAGGCGCAGTCTCCCGGAGGTTGCAGGAGGTAACCGGTCCCCGTCATGGACGAACGCACGGACAAGGAAAGCCGCAAGCTGCTGCAGCGGTTGCGGGACACGCTGGTCAGCGGCGACGCCGGGCAGGCGCGGCTGGACAAGATCACCCATCTGATCGCCGACAGCATGGGGACCGAGGTCTGTTCGATCTACCTGTTCCGCGATGACGAGACGCTGGAGCTTTGCGCCACCGAGGGGCTGAAGCCCGAATCCGTGCACCAGACGCGGATGCGCATGGGCGAGGGGCTGGTCGGCCGTGTCGCCCGCACCGGCGAGGTGATCAACACGCCGAACGCGCCTGCCGAGCGCGGATTCCGTTACATGCCCGAGACCGGCGAAGAGCGCTATTCCTCGTTCCTCGGCATCCCGATCCAGCGGCTGGGCGAGAAGCTGGGCGTGCTGGTCGTGCAGTCGCGCGATGCCCGGCAGTTTTCGGAAGACGAACTCTACGCGCTGGAAGTCGTCGCGATGGTCCTGGCCGAGATGGCCGAGCTGGGCGCCTTCGTGGGGGAGGGGGCCGCACTGTCGGCCCGTCACCAGCAACCGGTTGTGTTCCGCGGCACCTGCGGCCAGGAGGGCGCGGCCGAGGGCCGGGTCTGGCTGCACGAGCCGCGCGTGGTGGTCGCCAACCCGATCGCCGACGACCCGCACCGCGAATTCGAGCGCCTGCACGAGGCGGTGGACCAGCTGCGCATCGGCGTCGACCAGATGCTGGAGATGAGCAAGAGCGGCGACAAGGACCAGCTCCAGGTGCTGGAGGCCTATCGCATGTTCGCCAATTCGCGCGGCTGGATGCGCCGGATGGAGGAAGACATCAGCCGCGGCCTCTCGGCCGAGGCGGCGGTCGAGAAGGAACAGAGCCTGGCCCGCGCGCGGATGGACCAGGTGCAGGACGCCTACCTGCGCGAGCGTCTGGCCGACCTCGACGACCTGTCCAACCGGCTGCTGCGGATCCTGACCGGGCAGGGCGCGAATACAGGCGCCGAGATGCCGCCCGACCCGATCCTGATCGCTCGCAACATCGGCCCCGGAGACCTGCTGGAATATGGCCGCAGCCTGAAGGGCATCGTGCTGGAAGAGGGCTCGGTCGGCAGCCATGCCGCCATCGTCGCCCGCGCGCTGGCGATTCCGCTGGTGGTCCATGCCGGCCATATCGCCACTGAGGCGCTGAACGGCGACCACATCCTGGTCGACGGCGACCAGGGCATGGTGCACCTGCGTCCCGAGGACACGGTGGTCAGCGCCTTCCGCGACAAGGTGGCGATGCACGCCCAGGCGCAGCAGCAGTTCGCCTCGATCCGCGACCTGCCGGCGCAGGCGCGCTGCGGCACCACGATCAGCCTGCACATGAACGCCGGGCTGATGGCCGACCTGCCGTCGCTCGCGGGGTCGGGGGCCGAGGGCGTCGGGCTGTTCCGCACCGAGCTGCAATTCCTGATCCGCAACCAGATGCCCAAGCGCAGCGAGTTGAGCGCGCTTTATTCGCGGGTGCTGGACTCGGCCAAGGGCAAGCGCGTCGCCTTCCGCACGCTCGACATCGGGTCGGACAAGGTGCTGCCCTACATGAAGCCGACGGATGAGCCGAACCCGGCGCTGGGCTGGCGGGCGATCCGGGTGGGCCTCGACAAGCCGGGCGTGCTGCGGATGCAGCTGCAGGCGCTGCTGCGCGGGGCCAAGGGACGGCCGCTGACGGTGATGTTCCCCTTCATCGCGCAATACGAAGAATTCGCCGCCGCCCGGAACGAGTTGGACAAAGCCATCGCGCGGGAAGAGCGGCTGGGCCACCAGCTGCCGGCCAGCATCGAGGTCGGCGCCATGGTCGAGACGCCCTCGATGGCTTTCGCGCCCAAGCGCTTCTTCGACGAGGTCGAATTCGTCTCGATCGGCGGCAATGACCTCAAGCAGTTCTTCTATGCCGCCGACCGCGAAAACGAGCGGGTGCGGCGGCGCTATGACACGCTGAACATCAGCTTCCTCAGCCTGATCGAGCGCATCGTCGAACGCTGCAACGAAAGCGGCACGCCGCTCTCCTTCTGTGGCGAGGATGCGGGCCGCCCGGTCGAGGCGATCTGCTTTGCCGCCATCGGGGTGCGGACACTGTCGATGCGCCCGGCCTCAATTGGCCCGGTCAAGAGCCTGATCCGCAAGGTCAACCTCGAAGAGATTGCTACGCTGATCCGCCATGCGCGCGACAGTGGCGCAACGACGGTGCGTCCGGCGATCATGGAGTATCTCAAGGGCATCTCCTGAAAATCACGCCTGATCAAGCCACTGCGGCACGATGTTGTGGCAGGTGCAGGTAACGTTGCATTGCCGGCGCTTGGGCCGCGGGGAGGTCGCGCTGCCATCGCCCAACCGGTTATCCACCGATTGGCGGGCCGGGATGGATGGGTGGAACGTCACGGAATGGTATTGCTGGCAGAGTTATCCACAGGATGTCGCTGGAATCTTGACCTTTTCGAACGTTTTCAGAAACGTACCCCAGATGCCCTGCTTTCCTGTGTATAACCTTGCGGGGCCTCCAGCCCTGCCGGCGACAAGCTCCGGTTTTCGCGCTCCTCGGCCGCCGTAGCGGCGCTAATCCTGCCCGTGACGGGCAGGGCAGGGATTTCAAGAGCTTGCGCGAAATCCGACCCGTCCGGCCGGTGCGCGAGGTCCGCATCGCTCGCAGGGCCGGTTCGGGCAGTACCTCAGCGCCCCCGGACGGCGGCCAGTAAAGTGGTCACCACGAAGATGGCCGCCGCCGCGCAGACGATGCTGGGGCCGGCGGGGGCGTCGAATTCGAACGCGCCCCACAGCCCGGCCAGAGCCGAGACCGCGCCGATGATGGCTGCGGCGACGGCCATCGCCTCGGGCGTGCGTACCAGCGGCCGGGCCGCCGCCGCCGGGATCACGAGCAGCGCCGCGATCAGCAGCACGCCGACCACCTTGATCGCCACCGCCACCACGGCGGCCAGCGCCAGGGTGAGGCCGAATTCCTCGCGCCGCGGGTCGATCCCGGCGGAACGGGCGAGGTCGGGGTTCAGCGTCGCCATCAGCAGCGCCTGCCAGCGCCAGATGGTCAGCCCCAGCACCGCCAGCGCGCCGCCCCAGGTTATGGCGAGATCGGCGCGGCTGACGGCGAGGATATCGCCGAAGAGAAAGGCCATCAGGTCGATCCGGGTGTCGGTCAGCAGCGCCACGGCGATCAGCCCCAGCGCCAAGGCGGAATGCGCCAGCACGCCCAGCACCGTGTCGGCGGCATAGCCGCGCCCGGTCAGCCCCGAGACCGCGCTCGCCATGGCCAGCGCCGCGAGCAGGATCATTGGCAGCATCGGCACCTCGAGCGCCAGAGCCAGGGCGACGCCCAGCACGGCGGCATGGGCGGTTGCCTCGCCGAAATAGGCCATCCGCCGCCAGACCACGAAACAGCCAAGCGGCGCGGCGGCCAGCGCCACGCCGACACCGGCCAGCGCGGCGCGCACCAGGAAATCGTCGAGCATCAGGCGTCGGCCTCGTGATGATGGTGGTGGGGGTGGGAATGGTCGTGGTCGTGGCTGTGTTCGTGCCGGTAGAGCGCCAGCGCGCCCTTGGTGCCGCTGCCGAACAGCGCGCGATATTCCGGCGCACCGGCGACGATCTCGGGCGTGCCCTCGCAGCAGACGTGACCGTTGATGCAGAGCACCCGGTCCGAGGCGGCCATCACCACATGCAGGTCATGGCTCACCATCAGCACGGCGCAGCCCATCTCGGAACGCACCTCCTCGATCCGGCGGTAGAAGGCGGCGGAACCGGGCTGGTCCAAGCCCTGGGTCGGTTCGTCCAGCAGCAGGGTCTGCGGGCGGTCCATCAGGGCGCGGGCCAGCAACACGCGCTGGAACTGCCCGCCCGACAGATCCTTCATCTGCCGGTTGGCGAGGTCCGGGACACCGGCCTTGTCGAGCGCGGCGGCAATCGCCTCGGCGGACACACGGCGCGGCAGCGACAGGAAGCGGCCCACGGTCATCGGCAGGCTGGCGTCGATCGCCAGCTTCTGCGGCACATAGCCCAGGCGCAGCCCCTCGGCCCGCTCGACCCGGCCCGCGCTCGGCTTGACCGCACCGATCAGCGCCTTGAGCAGCGTCGACTTGCCCGAACCGTTCGGCCCGACCACGGTGACGATCTCGCCGGGTCGGATTTCGAAATCGACGTCCGTCAGGATCTCGCGCCCGTCGAGCCGGATGCCCAGCCCGCGCGCGGCGATCAGCGGGGCGCTCATGCCGCCTCGGCGCAGGCGGGGCAGAGGCCCTCGGCCTCGACCACGATGCGTTCTATGGTGAAATGAGCGGCCTCGGCGGCGCGGCCAAGGCGGCCCTGTTCCAGCCCGGTCTCGGCCTCGGCCACCGCCTTGCAGGCGCGGCAGATCAGGAAGGCCGGCACGTGGTCATGGTCGATATGGGCGCAGGCGGCATAGGCGTTCAGCCGTTCGATCCGGTGGGCGAGGCCATGCTTCACCAGGAAGTCGAGCGCCCGGTAGGCCACCGGCGGCTGCGCGCCCAGGCCTTCGGCGGCCAGGTGGTCGAGGATCTCGTAGGCGCCAAGCGCGCGGTGCTCCTTGAGCAGCAACTCCAGAACCCGCCGCCGGGTCGGGGTGAATTGCAGCTTTTGCGCGGCGCAGAGCGTCTCGGCGGCGCGCATGGAATCGGCGATGCAGCCGGAGTGGTCGTGGCGGTCAAAGCCGATGGCGGTCATGGGGCGGATCTCTCTCGGGCAATCTGGGGGATTGATATGTTATAACATCTCATCTATCAACCCGATTCTGTAACCAATCGAAGGAACCGCCATGCCCCGTCTGTTGCCGGCCCTGTTCGCCTGCCTGCTTGCCGCCCCCGCCGCCGCCGAAGCGCCGAAGGTGGTGGCCGACATCGCCCCCGTCCATGCGCTGGTTTCGCGGGTGATGGAAGGGGTCGGATCGCCCGACCTGCTGCTGACCCCGGGCCAGTCGCCGCATACAGCCTCGATGCGGCCGTCGCAGGCACGGGCCTTGCAGGAGGCGGGGCTGGTGGTCTGGATCGGGCCCGAGCTGACGCCCTGGCTGGCCAAGCCGCTCGAGACGCTGGCCGGTGGGGCGGCGCAGATCGACCTGCTGGAGGCGCAGGGCACGAAGGTGCTGGGCTATCGCGATCCGGGCGAGGAGGAGCACGAGGAGCACGACGACCACGAGGGCCATGACGACCACGAGGGCCACGACGACGATCACCACGAACACAGCGGCACCGACCCCCATGCCTGGCTCGATACTGCCAATGCCGCGGTGTGGCTCGATGTCATCGCAAGTGAGCTGGCGGCGCTCGACCCGGCCAATGCCGCGGCCTATCGCGCCAATGCCGCCGCCGGCGCGGACGAGATCGCCACTCTGACCGCCGAACTGGAAACCCTGCTGGCCGGGGCGGGGGCGCATCCCGTTGCAACCTTCCACGACGGCTTCCAGTATTTCGAGGCCCGCTTCGGCATCGTCTCGGCCGGCACGCTGACGCTGGGCGATGCATCGAGCCCCAGCCCCGCCCGCGTCGCGCATTTGCGCGCGGTGCTGGCCGAGCGCGGTGTTGCCTGCGTCTTCACCGAACCGCAGTTCGACGACCGGCTGATCCGCGCGGCCTCGGAGGGCACCCAGGCCCGGATCGCCACGCTCGACCCGCTGGGCGCCAGGCTGGAGCCGGGCGCGGCGCTCTACCCGCAGCTGCTGCGTGCGATGGCGGAAAGCGTCGCGGCCTGCTTGGCGCCCTGAGCGACGGAAAAAAGGGGCCCCCGAAGGGGCCCCGAGTGTTAGGGACTTGGGTCGCCAGGACTGGACGAGCCCTGGACCATGCCATCGCCGCCGACAGGCACAACGAGGATGGCGGGCAGCATCGTCACATGGGAATGGTGCCGCGAGGATGCCGTGCCAACCCTGCGGGGAATGCGAGTCGGCCGGCGCCACCTTGGGGGCGGCAGGTAACGTGCGGATGACAGGGGGCAGGCGCCTGATCGCGGCCCATCACGCCCGCAGATGGGCAATGATTTGCCAGTGGCGCACTATTTTCCTTGGGAATGGAGCATGACGGATTGCCAGACGCGCCGTCTCTGTGCCAAACGATCCGTCGGATAGTGTATGCGTATTTCTGTTCAGTGGTGAGAACCGGAAAAGCCGGGCGCACTGCTTCCGGCCTTCCGGAGTGCGGCTGCGACCAAATCGGGAAGACCAGATGACGAACTACGATCCGACGCTGGACAGCGGCCGACAGATGCGGCCGACGCGTCGTCCGCGCCTGCTTCGCTCGATGTTCGAACCGCCGCTGCTGCTGCCGGCGATGGCGCGCGTGCATCCGGTCAACTTCCTGGCCATCGGCGGGGTCTTCTTCCTGATCGGTTTCGCCCTGGGCCAGACGGCAACCATCTGGCTGCTCGCGCTGATGCGCTGAGCCTCACTCGGCCAGGCTGAAGCCCTCGATCAATTGCCGCAGCCCGACCGCCGCGCCGGCGAAGATGGCGCAGAGCGTCAGCGGGGCGCTGAGCGCAAGAACGCTCATCCCCGACATGCCCTGGCCGACGGTACAACCCATCGCGATCACCGCGCCCGCGCCCATGATCGCCGCCCCGATGATCTGGCGGCGCAGCTCGCGCGGGTCCTCGCAGGCCTCCCAGCGGAACCGGCCCTGGATCACCGACCCGGCAAAGGCGCCGAGCCAGACACCGGCAACCGAGCCGACGGCGAAGGACAGCGGCCGGGCGCTGCCGGTCATGGCGTAGAGAATGGTCTCGCCCACCGGGGCCGAGAAGCTGTGCGACACCACGCCCGTTGCGGCAAAGCCATGCGCCTGCACCCAGGCGGTCCCGGCCCAGCCCGAGACGATGGCGAGCGCGACGGCCAGCGACCAGGCGATGGCCTTGATATCGCGCCGGAAGGGCTGTGAGGCCAGCGCCAGCCCGCAGATCGCCACGCCGATCGCCATGCCGATGCCCGCCACCGGCAGGTGGGTCAGCGCCGCGACGTGATGGGCGATGCCGGGCGGCGTGCCCGAGGTCACGTCTTCCTGGTGGAACAGCAGGTCGCGCAGCGGGGCGAAGGGGCCGGCGAGCACGGCATAGGCGGAAACCCCCATCACCAGAACCACCACGAAGGAGCGCAGGTCGCCGCCGCCAAGCCGCGCGATGGCGCCGTAGCCGCAGTTCCCGGACAGCGCCATGCCATAGCCGAACATCAGCCCGCCGATCACGGCGGCCACCGGCATCCAGCGGATCGAGAGGTAGAAGGTGCTGCCGCCGTCAAGCAGCCCGGCGCCCATCAGGCCGAAGGTGCCGATCACCGCGACGCCGACTGCCAGCGCCCACATCCGGATGCGGGCGTCGGAACCGCCGTAGAGCAGGTCCTCGATCGCGCCCAGCGAGCAGAACCGCCCCAGCCGCGCCGCCAGTCCCAGCAGGATGCCGCCGAAAAGACCCACAGCTGTCACCAGCTGGGTCTCCGTCGCCCAGGCCATCATCGGCGTTCCCTCCCCGAAACCCCGTCAGTCTTGGCTGCAGAACAGCTCGTAGACCACTTCCAGAATACGCCGGGGGCGATCATCCGCCAACCGGTAATAGATCGCCTTGCCGTCCCGGCGCGGGATGACCAGCCCTTCGAGCCGCAGGCGCGACAACTGCTGCGAGACTGCCGCCTGGCGGGCCGAGAGCAGGTCTTCCAGCTCGGTCACCGATTTCTCGCCGGTGACCAGGTGGCAGAGGATCATCAGCCGCCCTTCGTGGCTGATTGCCTTGAGAAAGTTCGAGGCCGTCGTCGCGTTGTCGACCATGCGGTCGAGGTCTTCGTCCGAGGTGTCAGGCGTGAAACGGGGCAGGGCCATGCGTCGTCCTTCAGAAAGCAATCTCGTCGGCGATGGCGGCGATACCCGCCTCGGCGCAGACTTCATCGAGTTCGGGAGAGGGGGCGCCCGAGACGCCGATCCCGGCGACCATCGCGCCGCCGCCCTCGTTGATCATCAGCCCGCCGCCCAGCGGCAGGGCCTCGCTCAGGTGGCGGATGCCGGACGAGATCTGCCCGGCCTCGGTGCTGGCGGCAAGCTCGCCGGTCGCGGCGCGGAAGCTGACCGCCGTCCAGGCCTTGCGGCGCGAGGTCTCGTAGACATGCAGCCCGGCGAAACGGTCGCGCACGAAGGCCTGCGGCAGGCCGAAGCGGTCGACCACGGTGACACCCACCTGGTAGCCGCCGTCACGGCAGTTCTCCATCGCCGCCACCGCGGCCTTGAGCGCCAGTTCCGGCGTCAGCACCTGGAAATCGACCAGCGCGCTGTCCTGTGCCGAGGCGCTGCCGGCGGCAAAAGCCAGCGCAAGTGCAAGTGTCCTCATGATCCCTCTCCCTTGTAGTCCGAATGTTGCCGCAGCATCTCGTCCAGCAGCGGCCAGAAGAACTGGTCGCCCGCATAGCCTTCCATCCGCGCCAGTTCGCGGTTGTCCTCGACCAGCAGGAAGGTCGGCGTGAACAGCACCCGACGGGCGGTTTTCAGCTCGGACGGCATCGCGTGCAGGTCGACCCGGCGCAGCGGCGCGAAGCGGCCTTCGGCGGTCTTTGGATAGGCCGGGGCGATCTGTTCGTTCCAATGCGCGCAATAGATACACCCGGCCTGTTCGACCATCACCAGTTCGACCGCCCGGGCTGGCAGGGCGGTCGCCGCGACAACGATCGCGGCCAGCAGGATTTTCAGCCGGAGCATCAGGCGACCCGTTGACGTTTCCTTCTTCCACAACCTAATTTGAATATGTGAATAGATCAAGCGGACGGAAGGGATTCCGGGCCGCGGAGGCCTTGCAATGCTGGATATTACGCTGATGGGCGCGCTGATTGCCGGGGTGCTCAGCTTCTTTACCCCCTGCATCCTGCCGATGGTGCCCTTCTACCTCTCCTACATGGGTGGCCTGAGCATGGCCGAGCTGCGCGGCGACGGGGCCATAGCACCGGGGGCGCAGCGCCGGCTGATCACCTCGTCGATCGCCTTCGCGCTGGGCGTGACCACGATATTCATGGGCCTCGGCATGGGCGCCACGGCGCTCGGCAGCCTCTTCGTGCAGTATCTCGACCCGCTGTCCTGGGTCGCCGCCGCCATCCTGGTGGTCTTCGGCCTGCATTTCCTCGGCATCGTCCGGATCCCTCTGCTCTACCGGCAGGCGCGGATGGAATCGACCGCGCCGGCCACCACCTTTGTCGGCGCCTATGTCATGGGCCTCGCCTTCGGCTTTGGCTGGACCCCCTGCGTCGGCCCGGCGCTGGCTTCGATCCTGATGATCGCAAGCGGCATGGGCGAGATCTGGCGCGGCGCGCTGCTGCTCTTCGTCTATGGCGTCGGCATGACCGCGCCCTTCGTGATCGCCGCCTTTTTCGCCAAGCCCTTCCTCGCCTGGGTCCAGCGCCACCGCGCCGCCTTTGCCTGGGTCGAGAAGGGCATGGGCGTCATGCTTATTCTCTTCGCTCTCCTGATCGTGACCGGGGGCGTGAACTGGATCGCGCAATTGATGATAGAATGGTTTCCGGGCTTCCAGTCGGTAGGCTGACCCGCCTCAGGAGGAGAGAGACATGAGACATTTCCTGGCCGGCATTTTTGCCATCGCCATGGCCCTGCCGGCAGCGGCCGAGGTCGTCATGGGAGACGACGGTCTGCATAAGGCGGACTGGCTGCACGATACCTTCAAGGATCTCCAGGAAGACGCGGCAACGGCCAAGTCCGAGGGCAAGCGCCTGCTGATTCTGGTCGAGCAGCGCGGCTGCCTCTACTGCAAGGACATGCACGAGAACACCTTCACCGACCCGCGGGTCCGCAAGATGCTGGAAGAGGTCTATTACCCGGTCCAGATGAACCTGCACGGCGATATCGAGATCGTTGACACCGACGGGGAGTCGCTGAGCGAGAAGGCCGCGGCGCGCAAGTGGAACGTGCTGTTCACCCCGACGATGCTGTTCATGCCGCCCGAGATCGACGAGACGAAGTCGATCGTTCAGCAGGCCGTGGCCGTGATGCCGGGGGCCTTCTCGGCAGGAACCACGCTCGACATGATGACCTGGGTTGCCGAGAGCCGCTACCTCGACCAGTCCGAGGAGGATTTCCAACGCTATCACGCCCGCATGATTCGCGAGCGCAACGATGGTGACACCCGCTGAATGGGGCTGTATCCAGAGGGGAAGCCACTGAATTTGCGAGCTGCGCCGGAGGCATCTCAATAATTCATATCAATGAATTTGTTGTTGCGTCTCGACCGTCCGGTAGTCTAGTTTGACTGGAACAGAGGAGGTCGGGCCGCATGCGGCGCGCAGCCCTGAGGGAGGGAACATGAAGAAACTGATGATCACGGCCGTCGCGATCTCCGCGCTCGGAGCAGGCGTGGCCATGGCCGACGGTGTCGTCGCGCCGGGGGATGTCAAATTCGAGGACGGCGCGGTCGCCATGTCGCTCACCGGTGTTCCCGGCGATCCGAGCAAGGCGTCCGAACTGATGGACCGCAAGTTCGGCAACTGCATCGCCTGCCACCAGATCAGCGCGCTGGATCTGCCCTTCCCGGGCGAGATCGGCCCGCCGCTGGATGGCGCCGGCAGCCGCTGGACCGAGGCCCAGCTGCGCGGCATCGTGAGCAATGCGAAGATGACCTTCGAAGACTCGATGATGCCCGCCTTCTACAAGACCGAAGGCTACATCCGTCCCGGCGTCGCCTTCACCAGCAAAGCCCCGGAAGGCCCGCTCGATCCGCTGCTGACCGCGCAGCAGGTCGAGGATGTCGTCGCCTTCCTGATGACGCTCAAGGAATAACGCGCCCCGGCGCGTGTGCTCACCAAGGAGTATAGGAACATGGAGTTCACAAGACGCGATACGCTTGCTCTCGGCCTCGGCGCCGCAGTGCTGAGCGTTCTGCCCATCCGCGCCGCCAAGGCGGCCGCGACGACCGACGAGCTGATCGCCGAATTCACCGGCGGCGCCGCGTTGGCCGACAGCGGTGTCACCCTGACCGCGCCCGAGATCGCCGAGAACGGCAACACCGTTCCGATCGACGTCGCGGCGCCGGGCGCAAGCGCCATCATGGTGCTGGCCACCGGCAACCCGACCCCGCCGGTCGCGACCTTCAACTTCGGCCCGCTGGCCGCATCGCAGGCCGCCTCGACCCGTATCCGCCTCGCCAAGACGCAGGATCTGATCGCCATTGCCAAGCTGGCCGACGGCAGCTTTGCCAAGGCCTCGGCAACGGTCAAGGTCACCATCGGCGGCTGCGGCGGCTGAAGCCCTTATTCAGGAGAACAAAGACATGGCATCTGGTGTCAAACCCCGGGTCAAGGTTCCGAAAACCGCCGCTGCTGGCGAAGCCGTCACCATCAAGACGCTGATCAGCCACGAGATGGAAAGCGGCCAGCGCAAGGACAAGGATGGCAAGGTCATCCCGCGTTCGATCATCAACCGCTTCACCTGCATGTTCAACGGGCAGCTGGTGATCGACGTCACGCTCGAACCGGCGATCTCGACCAACCCCTATTTCCAGTTCGACGCGACCGTCCCGGAATCGGGCGACTTCGCGTTTACCTGGTACGATGACGACGGGTCGGTCTACGAGGACAAGCAGTCCATCAAGGTCGGCTGAGCCGGGCTCACAGGGAGGAACCACAACATGACAAGACTGCTCAGGGCAACGACCCTGGTCTCGGCGGCGCTGGTCTCTGTCGGCCTTGCGCTGCCGGTGCTGGCCGACGAAGAGGCCGACCTGGTCGTCAACGGTGATCTCAAGATGGTCACCCATGCACCGGCCCCGGCCCATCTCGACGGCGCCCTCAGCGAAGTGATCTCGGGCTGGGTGTTCCGCTCGGACGAGACGCAGGCGCTCCAGATGGACGACTTCGACAACCCCGGCATGGTGTTCGTCGACAAGGCCATGGAGGTCTGGAACACGGTCGACGGGTCCGAGGGCAAGTCCTGCGCGTCCTGTCACAACGATCCGGCCGAGAGCATGAAGGGCGTCCGCGCGGTCTATCCGAAGTGGAACGAAACCGCGAACGAGGTGCGCACCATCGCCGCGCAGGTCAACGACTGCCGCGAGAACCGCATGGGCGCAAAGCCCTGGAAATACGAAGGCGACGACATGGCCGAGATGGAGGCGCTGATCGCCCTTCAGTCGCGCGGCATGACGGTGAACGTCGCCATCGACGGCCCGGTCCAGTCGACCTGGGAGCAGGGCAAGGAAATCTACTACACCCGCTACGGTCAGCTCGAACTCAGCTGCGCGAATTGCCATGAGAACAACTATGGCAACATGATCCGCGCCGACCACCTGAGCCAGGGCCAGATCAACGGCTTCCCGGCCTACCGGCTCAAGAACACCAAGCTGAACACGGTCCACGACCGCTTCAAGGGCTGCATCCGCGACACCCGCGCCGTGCCGTTCAAGCCGGGCGGGCCCGAGTTCACCGCGCTCGAGCTCTATGTGGCCAGCCGTGGCAACGGTCTGTCGGTCGAAGGTCCGTCGGTCCGCAACTGATCGCAATACCCCCGCGCCTCGCAAGGGCGCGGGGTTTTTTGTCTTTTACTAATTCACACATGCGAATGTGTTGTGAATTGAGCGGGCCGCCGGGCGGCCATCGGGGCGGGCATCGGCCCGCATCAGCACGAGGAAGGAATCCATGAGCAAGGGGTCCAACAACAACCCGTCGCGGCGGCAGTTCCTGTCCGGCGCGGCGGTCGCCGGCGCGGGCATCGCCGTCGCCGGTGCAGCGCGGGCGGGCGATCCGCTGATCACCGAGGTGCAGCAATGGGCGCGCGGCCTGGGCGAGGGCGTCGACGCCACGCCCTACGGCCTGCCGATCCGCTTCGAGACCGACGTGGTGCGGCGCAACGTGCCCTGGCTGACCGCCGACCCGATCAGCTCGATCAACTTCACGCCGATCCACGCGCTTGACGGCACCATCACCCCGCAGGGCTGCGCCTTCGAACGGCACCACTCGGGCGCGATCGAGCTCAGCAAGGACGACTACCGGCTGATGATCAACGGCCTCGTCGATACGCCGCTGGTCTTCACCTATGCCGACCTCGAACGCTTCCCGCGCCAGACGCATGTGTATTTCTGCGAATGCGCGGCGAATACCGGCATGGAATGGGCCGGCGCGCAGTTGAACGGCGCGCAGTTCACCCACGGCATGATCCACAACATGGAATATACCGGCATCCCGCTGAGGACCCTGCTGGAAGAGGCCGGCTTCGACACCTCGGCCAAATGGGTCTATGTCGAGGGGGCCGATGCCTCGTCCAACGGCCGCTCGATCCCGATGGAGAAGGCGCTCGACGACGTGCTGGTCGCCTTCAAGGCCAACGGCGAGGCGCTGCGCAAGGAGCATGGCTATCCCGTGCGCCTGGTGGTGCCGGGCTGGGAAGGCAACATGTGGGTCAAGTGGCTGCGCCGCATCGAGGTGGCCGACGCCCCGGTCGAAAGCCGCGAGGAGACCTCCAAGTATACCGACACGCTGGCCAACGGCGTCTCGCGCAAGTGGACCTGGGTGATGGACGCCAAGTCGATCATCACCTCGCCCAGCCCGCAGGCGCCCATCCGCCACGGCCACGGCCCGCTGGTCATCACCGGCCTGGCCTGGTCGGGCCGCGGCGCGATCAGCCGCGTCGACATCTCCAAGGACGGCGGCAAGACCTGGGAAACCGCCCGCCTCGCCAAGCCCGGCGAGAAGATGGCGCTCACCCGCTTCTACCTCGACACCACCTGGAACGGCGAGGAAATGCTGCTGCAGGCCCGCGCGATGGACGAAACCGGCTATGTCCAGCCGACCAAGGCGCAGCTGCGCGAGGTGCGGGGCGAGAACTCGATCTATCACAACAACTGCATCCAGACCTGGTGGGTGCAATCGAACGGCGAGGCGGAAAATGTCGAAGTTTCCTAAGCATCTGGCGATTGCCCTGGCTGGTGCGCTGGTGGTTGCCGGCCCCGCCTCGGCCGAGAAGTTCGGCCTCGGCCGCCCGGCCGCGCCCGACGAGATCGCGGCCTGGGACCATGACGTCAACCCCGAGGGCGTCGGCCTGCCGGTCGGCTCGGGCTCGGTCGAGGACGGCGAGGCGCTGTTCGGCGACTATTGCGCGATCTGCCACGGCGACTTCGCCGAGGGCGTCGACAATTGGCCCAAGCTGGCGGGCGGGCAGGGCACGCTCGACCACAAGGACCCGCTCAAGACGGTGGGGTCCTACTGGCCGCATGTCACCACCACCTGGGATTACGTCAACCGCTCGATGCCCTTCGGCAACGCGCAGACCCTGACGGTCGACGAGGTCTATGCCGTGGTGGCCTATATCCTCTATTCCAACGACCTCGTGGAAGACGACTTCGTCCTCTCGAACGAGAACCTGCTGGACATCGAGCTGCCCAACAAGGACGGCTTCATCATCGACGACCGCGCCGAGAGCGAATATTCGAAGTGGTCGGGCGAACCCTGCATGACCGACTGCAAGGACAAGGTCGAGATCACCATGCGGGCGATGGTGCTCGACGTGACCCCGGAAGAGACCAAGGCGCGCAAGGTGCAGGAACTGGTGAAATCCACCAACCCGCGCAACGCGGCAGCCGCCGAGGCGGTGCCGGCTGCGGCCGAGGCCACGACCGAGGCACCGGCAGCCGAAGAGGCCAAGCCCGAGGAGACCGCCGCGCTCGACCCGGCGCTGGTCGCCAAGGGCGAGACCGTGTTCAAGAAATGTGCAGCCTGCCACCAGGTGGGCGAGGGCGCCAAGAACAAGGTCGGCCCGATGCTGAACGCTGTCTTCGGCCATCCGGCGGGCGCGGTCGAAGGCTTCGGCTATTCCAAGCAGCTGAAGGCGGCGGCCGAGGGCGGCCTGGTCTGGGACGACGCCACGCTGGCCGAGTTCCTCGCGAAGCCGCGCGACTACATCAAGGGCACCAAGATGTCCTTCAACGGGCTGAAGAAGGACGAGGAAATCGCGGCGGTGATCGCCTATCTCAAGTCCTTCGCGCAGTAACCGCCGAAGCTATCGCGAGAGCCGCCCGCGTTCCTGCCGGAGCGCGGGCGGCGTGCTTTTGCGGCAACAGCACTCGGGGACCGCTGCGCCGGAGAATCCGCGTCCGGGGCAGGGACGGGACAATTTTCGCGAAGCGCCGGCATTGATCGAACCCGCGCAACACACCAGATACAGTCTCGCGCCGAAATGAAGATACAGTTAACCGGGCGCGCGCCGGTTTCGTCCTGCAGGCCTTGCGGCCCCCCGAGGGCAATACTAAGACTGTGTTAGGATCTCAGGCGTAAGCAGTTGCGCGACAGGAATGAGGCAGGCCCATGTTCGACCCGATCGACAAACTGACGAACTTCATCATCCCGACCGTCGAGGAGACCACGTCGCGCGGCTCGATCCGCTATGACATCTTCTCGCGCCTGCTTAAGGAGCGCATCATCTTCGTCGCCGGTCCGGTGCACGACGAGATGGCCACGGTGATCGTGGCCCAGCTTCTGTTCCTCGAGGCGGAGAACCCGTCCAAGGAAATCTCCATGTATATCAACAGCCCCGGCGGTGTCGTGACCTCGGGCCTGTCGATCTATGACACCATGCAGTACATCCGGCCGAAGATCTCGACCGTCTGCATCGGCCAGGCCGCCTCGATGGGCTCGGTCCTGCTGGCCGGCGGCGCGCCGGGGATGCGCTTCTCGCTGCCCAACAGCCGCATCATGGTGCACCAGCCCTCGGGCGGCTATCGCGGCCAGGCGTCGGACATCATGATTCACGCCGCCGAGACGCAGAAACTCAAGGATCGCCTCTACGAGATCTACGTCAAGCACACCGGCCAATCCAAGGAAGCCGTGGAAAAGGCGCTTGATCGCGACAATTTCATGTCGCCGGAAGAGGCCAAGGCCTGGGGTCATATCGACGAGATCGTCGAGAACCGGGACAAGGGTCCGGCGGCCTGATCGGGAATCTGGGGCGGGCGCGGCATTATTTGCGATTGTGGTGCCCCCACCGCTGTCCTAAGCTTGACGCCAAGCAGACGGATGGAACCCCGAAAGGCACGCGGGACGTGACGAACTTCGAAGCCGAAAGGTAGGCCATGGCAACGAATTCCAGCGGCGACAGCAAGAACACCCTCTATTGCAGCTTCTGCGGCAAGAGCCAGCACGAGGTTCGCAAGCTGATCGCCGGCCCGACCGTCTTCATCTGCGATGAATGCGTCGAGCTCTGCATGGACATCATCCGGGAAGAGACCAAGGCCAGCGGGCTGAAGTCCTCCGACGGGGTGCCGACGCCGCGTGACATCTGCGACGTGCTGGACGACTACGTGATCGGCCAGGCCCGCGCCAAGCGGGTGCTCTCGGTTGCGGTGCACAACCACTACAAGCGGCTGAACCACTCGCAGAAGACCTCGGACATCGAGCTGTCGAAGTCGAACATCCTGCTGATCGGTCCCACCGGCTGCGGCAAGACGCTGCTGGCGCAGACGCTGGCGCGTATCCTCGACGTTCCCTTCACCATGGCTGACGCCACCACGCTGACCGAAGCCGGCTACGTGGGCGAGGATGTCGAGAACATCATCCTCAAGCTGCTTCAGGCCAGCGAATACAACGTCGAACGGGCACAGCGCGGCATCGTCTACATCGACGAGGTCGACAAGATCACCCGCAAGTCGGAAAACCCCTCGATCACCCGCGACGTCTCGGGCGAGGGCGTGCAGCAGGCGCTGCTCAAGCTGATGGAAGGCACCGTGGCTTCGGTTCCGCCGCAGGGCGGCCGCAAGCATCCGCAGCAGGAATTCCTGCAGGTGGACACGACCAACATCCTGTTCATCTGCGGCGGCGCCTTCTCGGGTCTGGAAAAGATCATCGCGGCGCGCGGCAAGGGCTCGGCCATGGGCTTTGGCGCTGACGTGCGCGACAACGATGCCCGCGGCGTGGGCGAGATCTTTACCGATCTCGAACCGGAAGACTTGCTCAAGTTCGGCCTGATCCCGGAATTCGTCGGCCGTCTGCCGGTTCTGGCGACGCTGGAAGACCTGGACGAGGCTGCGCTGGTCACCATCCTGACCGAGCCGAAGAACGCCCTGGTCAAGCAGTATCAGCGCCTGTTCGAGCTGGAAAACACCGAGCTGACCTTCACCGACGACGCGCTTACCGCCATCGCCAAGCGGGCCATTGCCCGCAAGACCGGCGCGCGCGGCCTGCGTTCGATCCTGGAAGAGATCCTGCTCGACACCATGTTCGAACTGCCGAGCCTGCCGAGCGTGACCGAGGTTGTGGTCAACGAAGAGGCGGTGGTCTCGGATGCCAAGCCGCTGATGATCCACGCCGAGGCGGAAAAAGGCTCGGCCTCGGCCGGCTGAGTGGCCCCTTGCGACTGATATGACGGTCGGGCAGTCTTTGCCCGACCGCATTGATCAGGGGCAGCATATGACCATCAGACGAATCCACTCCGGCGGCGCCTATGAGGCGAAGATCGGCTATTGCCGCGCGGTTGTCGCGGGCGGCTTCGTGCATGTCGCCGGCACCGTGGGGCAGGGCGAAGGCGTGGTGGAACAGTGCCGCTCGGCGCTCGGGATCATCGCCAAGGCCCTGACCGAGGCCGGCAGCGGGCTGGAACACGCCGTGCGCGTCACCTACTACCTCCCCGACCGGGCCGAGTTCGAACCCTGCTGGCCCCTCCTGCGCGAGGCCTTCGGCGCCAACCCGCCGGCGGCGACGATGATCGAGGCGGGGCTGATCGATCCGGCCTATCGCATCGAGATCGAGGTCACCGCGCTGCTGCCGGGCTGAGGCATTTCCGCCGTCCCGCCCGCAAACGCCGATCCAGACTGGACCTTTCCGGGCAATTGGGCCATATCGAAGCAAGGCTTGGTACGAGGCATCCATGGGCATCCTGAACACGTTGCTGCGCGCAGTCACCTGGTGGAACGGGCAGACGCTGAACACGCAGATCTTCACCTGGCGCAAGGGTGTCGAGGTCGGCAAGGACAATCAGGGCAACGTCTTTTACCGCAATGCGGATGACAGCAAGCGCTGGGTCATCTTCAACGGCGAGGTCGAGGCCAGCCGGATCGATCCGGAATGGCACGGCTGGCTGCACCGCACCTGGAACGAGCCGCCGACATCGAAACCGCTGGCCCACAAGGCCTGGGAAAAGCCCCACCAGGAAAACCTGACCGGCTCGGCCCTGGCCTATGTGCCCGCCGGATCGCTGCGCCGCGCCGACCCGGTCGAGCGCAAGGACTACGAGGCCTGGAGCCCGGAATAACCACGGGGCCACGGAGCAGCACATGAGCACGCAGAGCACCACAGAGGTGATGGTTGGCGGCGCCGTCCTTATCGCGGCGCTGGCCTTCCTCGGCTACACCATGCAGACCACGGGGTTGGGCAAGTCCACCTCGGGTTATGAACTCGCCGCCTCCTTCCGCTCGCTCGAAGGCGTGACGGT
This sequence comes from Seohaeicola zhoushanensis, assembly GCF_014656415.1. GTDB lineage: Bacteria > Pseudomonadota > Alphaproteobacteria > Rhodobacterales > Rhodobacteraceae > Seohaeicola_A > Seohaeicola_A zhoushanensis. Next base: position 178,987 of record NZ_BNCJ01000004.1, read on the forward strand.
GGGCACCGATGTACGGCTGGCCGGGGTCAAGATCGGCACCGTCACCAATGTTGCGCTGAACCCCGAAACCTACCGCGCCGACACGCGTTTCTCGATCGCCAACGGTATCGAGATCCCGGACGACAGCGCGGCGGTGATTTCCTCCGAAGGGCTGTTGGGCGGCAACTTCCTCGAAATCATGCCCGGCGGTTCGCTGACCTATCTCGCCGCCGGCGAGGTCATCGAGAACACCCAGGGCGCGGTCAGCCTGATCCAGCTGCTGGTCAAGTTCGTTGCCGGCAGTCCGGACAGCGCCGAAACCGGCACCGAGTCGCAGTGAAACCGGTCCTCGCCCTGCTTCTGGCGCTGGCGCTTCCGGCGGTCGCCCAGGAGAAAACGGTCGAGGTCACCTCGGGCACCGGCGCGTTGCTGCGTGGGCTCGACAAGGCCAACGGCCAGACCGTCGACATCGAGCTGCTCTCGGGCGGCGGACGTGCGGTCTTCGGGCTCGAGGTCGAACTGGCCGACTGCCGCTACCCGGTCAACAACCCGACCGGCGACGCCTATGCCTATCTTACCATCCGCGACGCGCGCAGCCCCGACATCCGCTTCCAGGGCTGGATGATCGCCTCGGCCCCGGCGCTGAACGCGCTGGATCACAACCGCTACGACATCTGGGTATTGCGCTGTATCACCTCCTGAGCCGAGGCGATTTCGGGACGCAGGAAGCTGGCTTTCTGTTTCAGGGCACGATCCAGCCGGCGGTGATATTCCGCCCGGCTGATCTCGACCGCACCCAGCGAGGCCAGGTGTTCGGTCAGGAACTGCGTATCGAACAGGGTGAAGCCACCCCGGCTCAGGTGATCGACCAGATGGGCGAGGGCGATCTTCGAGGCATCGGTGCGGCGCGAGAACATGCTCTCGCCGAAGAAGGCCCCGCCAAGCGCCACGCCATAGACGCCGCCGGTCAGCGCGCCATCCTGCCAGACCTCGAAGGAATGCGCCTGCCCGCGCCGGTATAGCTCGATGTAGAGGGCGCGGATTTCGCTGTTGATCCAGGTCTCCGCCCGGTCGGCGCAGCCATCGACGACACCGGCGAAATCCTCGTTGATCGCGATGCGATAGCCGCCGCGCCGCATCCGCCGCGCCAGCGAGCGCGAGATGTGGAAGCCGTCCAGCGGAAACACGCCCCGCCGGCGCGGGTCGACCCAGAAGATCTCCGGGTCGTCCCGATGCTCGGCCATCGGGAAGATCCCGATGGAGTAGCCATGCAGCAGAAGGTCGGGGGTCAGGTCCATGCCATGCGCCCCAGTGGGGCCGAAAGCCCCGTTCGGCGGGTCACGCCCCGCCGAGATGGGTTTCCAGCCAGTGCTCCAGCCAGTGGATGTTGTAATCGCCGTTCACGATGGCCGGCTCGGCCAGCAGCGCGTGGAACAGCGGCACCGTGGTATCCACGCCGTCGACGATCAGCTCGCCCAGGGCGCGCGAGAGTCGGGCCAGGGCCTCGGGCCGGTCGCGGCCATGCACGATCAGCTTGCCGATCAGCGAGTCGTAATAGGGCGGAATGCGATAGCCGTCATACAGCGCCGAATCCATCCGCACGCCCAGGCCACCCGGCGCGTGATACTGGGTGATCTTGCCGGGGCAGGGGGCAAAGTTCGGCAGCTTCTCGGCGTTGATCCGCACCTCGATGGCATGGCCGTTGATCTTGAGGTCGTCCTGGCTGAAGGACATGGGCAGGCCGGAGGCGACACGGATCTGCTCGCGCACCAGGTCCACGCCGAAGATGCCCTCGGTCACCGGGTGTTCCACCTGCAGGCGGGTGTTCATCTCGATGAAGTAGAACTCGCCGTTCTCGTAGAGGAACTCGATGGTGCCGGCACCGATGTAGTTTATCCGCGCGACAGCCTCGGCGCAGGTCTTGCCGATGCGGGCGCGTTCCTCGGGCGTGATGACCGGGCCGGGCGCTTCTTCGAAGACCTTCTGGTGCCGCCGCTGCAGCGAGCAGTCGCGCTCGCCCAGGTGCACCGCATTGCCCTTGCCGTCACCGAAGACCTGGATCTCGATGTGGCGGGGCGTGGTCAGGTATTTCTCGATATAGACTTCGTCGTTGCCGAAGTTGGCCTTGGCCTCGGACCGGGCGGTCTGGAAGGCGCGCTCCATCTCGGCATCGTTGCGGGCGACCTTCATGCCCTTGCCGCCGCCGCCGGCGGTGGCCTTGATGATGACCGGATAGCCGATCTCGGCGCCAACCTTCTTGGCCGCCGCCAGATCGGGCACGCCGCCATCGGAACCGGGCACGCATGGCACGCCCAGCTTCTTCATCGTGTCCTTGGCGGTGATCTTGTCGCCCATGATGCGGATGTGTTCCGCGGTCGGGCCGATGAAGGTCAGGCCGTGATCCTCGACCACCTGCACGAAGCCGGCGTTTTCCGACAGGAAGCCATAGCCGGGGTGGATTGCCTGGGCCCCGGTGATCTCGCAGGCGGCGATGATCGCGGGGATCGACAGATAGCTCTGCGGGCTGGGCGGCGGGCCGATGCAGACCGACTCGTCGGCCATGCGCACGTGCATCGCGTCGCTGTCAGCGGTCGAATGCACCGCCACCGAGGCGATGCCCATCTCGCGCGCGGCGCGGATCACGCGCAGGGCGATCTCTCCGCGGTTGGCGATCAGGATTTTGTCGAACATCGCGCCGCAGCCTTATTCGAGGATGACGAGCGGGGTGCCGTATTCCACCGCGTCGCCGTCGCCCACCAGGATCCGCTTCACGGTGCCGGCGCGCGGGGCGGGGATGTGGTTCATCGTCTTCATCGCTTCGACGATCAGCAGGGTGTCGCCCTCGGCGACCTGCGTGCCGACGCTGATGAAGGAGGAGGCGCCGGGTTCCGGCTGCAGATAGACCGTGCCGACCATCGGCGAGGTCACGGCACCGGGGTGGTCGGCCGGATCGTCGCTGGCGGCGGCCACGGGGGCCGCTGCGGCGACAGGTGCTGCGGCTGCCGGAGCAGCGACCGAAACCGCCGCGGGCGCGGCCATGACCGGCGCCGGGATCATGCGGCTGACGCGGACGCTCAGCGTGTCGTCATCGCCGTATTCGCGTTTGACCTGCAACTCGGTGAGATCGTTCTCGCGCAGAAGTTCCGCCAGGGCCTTGATGAAAGCGACATCGGCCTCGTGTTTTTTCTCTGACATAATGGGTCCTCGCCCGCTACTGCCGGACCCGTCTGGGTGCGGGTCTTGATGTGATCCCCTGCTTATAGGGCAAGGTTTCGGGCATGAAAAGCGTCCTCGGCACAGTTGCGCCGTCCTGCGGGCATTGCCTGCAAGGCGGCCATGCAGGGGCCGGGCAGCTGACCATTTGCGGCAGCGGGGCGGGTCTGTCAGTGCGATTCGCGGTCCTCGTTCGGGTCGCGCCCGGCCTCTTGCGCCTCCAGTGCCTCGGCCTGGGCCTGCAGGATTTCCATGATCTTGCGCTGCATCGCCGAGGGCGGGGTGCTGGGCATGTCGCCTCGCTCCTGCGCCATCGCGCCGGGGGTTGCGGCGTCGCCCGCCAGAGCCGTCACCCGCGCAGGGGCTGGCCGGGTATAGGGATCGGCCGGCAGGGCGGCCGGGTGGCCGGTGGGGGCAGGCGGCAGGACAAACCGCCAAGACTGATGTTCATCGCGCTGCTCCATCTTCGCGAGACAGCCCTCACCCGATGTTCAGAATGCCGCCACACAGCCTAACGGAACGTAAACAGGCGGGCCCGAAGGCCCGCCTGTCTGTCCTGCATTCGAGGCAAATGCGCCGAAGTCAGATCGCGAGGTATTCCGCCCGCAGCTCCTCGTTCTCCAGCACCTCGGCGGCGCTGCCGTCGAAGACCACGCTGCCGGTGTCGAGGATCACCGCCCGGTCGGACAGCTCCAGCGCGCGCACGGCATTCTGCTCGACAATGACCGTGGTGATGCCCAGTTCCTTGATCTTGATGAGCGTCTTCTCGATCTCGTCGACGATCACCGGGGCCAACCCCTCGTAGGGTTCGTCCAGCAGCAGCACCTTGATGTCACGGCAGAGCGCCCGCCCGATCGCCAGCATCTGCTGCTCGCCGCCCGACAGCGTCACGCCCTCCTGCTTGCGGCGTTCGCCCAGGCGCGGGAAGAGTTCGTAGATGCGGTCGATCGACCAGCCGATCGGCGGCGCGATCTGCGCGAGCTGGAGGTTCTCCTCGACCGTCAGGCCGGGGATGATCCGGCGGTCTTCCGGCACCAGGCCCAGGCCGACGCTCGCCGCCTGGTAGCTGGTCATCGAGTGCAGCGGCTGGTGGTCGAGCCAGATCTCGCCATGCCGCAGCTCGGGATTGCCCAGCCGCGCGATGGCGCGCAGGGTCGAGGTCTTGCCGGCGCCGTTGCGGCCCAGCAGCGCCAGGATCTCGCCCTCGTGCACGTTGAAGCTGACGCCCTGCACGATGTAGCTCTCGCCGTAATAGGCGTGCAGGTCCCAGACCGACAGGAAAGCCGGCGCGGTGGCCGCCTGGTTGGCGCTGTTCGAGAAGTCGGGTTTAACATTCATGCTTGATCTCCCTTACGCGCTCTCGCCCAGGTAGGCTTCGCGCACCTTCGGGTGGCCCTTGATCTTGTCCGGCGTGTCCTCGACCAGCGGGGTCCCCTGCGCCAGCACGGTGATCCGCTCGGCCAGGCTGAACACCACGTGCATGTCGTGCTCGATGATGGCGATGGTGATGTCGCGCTCGGCCTTGATCTGCTTCAAGAGGTCGATGGTGTTGTTGGTATCGGCCCGCGCCATGCCGGCGGTGGGCTCGTCCAGCAACAGCAGCCGGGGCTGCTGCGACAGGCACATGCCGATCTCCAGCCGCCGCTTGTCGCCGCGCGACATCGAAGCCGCGTGCATGTGCCGCTTGTCGATCATCTTCATGTCGATCAGCATCTGCTCGGCGCGCTCGACGATATCCGTCTGCTTGCCGACCGAGGCGAGGGGGTTCAGCTCGAACGCCCCGTCCCGCTTGGCAAAGCAGGGGATCATCATGTTTTCCATGACGGTCAGGTCGCCGAAGATCTCGGGCGTCTGGAACACCCGGCTGATCCCCATCTGGTTGATCTCGTAGGGCGCGCGGCCCAGCACCGACTTGCCGTCGAACATGACCGAGCCGGTGTCGGGGATCAGCTTGCCGACCAGCACGTTCAGCAGCGTCGACTTGCCTGCCCCGTTGGGGCCGATGATCGCGTGAACCGTGTTCTCGGCCACCGAGAGGTTCACGTTGCCGAGCGCCTGCAGACCGCCGAAGCGCTTGTTGACGTTCTTGACTTCAAGAATACCCATCTTGCGCCCTCCTCATTCCGCCGGATGCGATGTTGCGGCCGGCTTGCCGGTTTCGTCCTCGGTGCCGCGGGACTTGCCCGAGATCAGCCGTCCGATACGCTGGCCACCTTCGACCAGGCCGCCCGGCAGGAAGATCACCACCAGCATGAACAGCGTGCCCAGGGTCAGCGCCCAGCCGCCGCCGATGAAGTGCTCGAGCAGCCAGACCAGCGGGTCTTCGATCGGGTCGGGCAGCCAGGAGAACCAGCCATGCAGGGTGGATTCGTTGATCTTCGAGAAGATGTTCTCGAAATACTTGATGAAGCCCGCGCCCAGGACCGGCCCGATCAGGGTACCGGCACCGCCGAGGATGGTCATCAGCACGACCTCGCCGCTCGCGGTCCACTGCATCCGCTCGGCGCCCGCCAGCGGGTCCATCGAGGCGAGCAGGCCACCGGCAAGACCGGCATACATGCCCGAGATCACGAAGGCCGCCAGCGTATAGGGCCGTGCCGAGAGGCCGGTGTAGTTCATCCGCTGCTGGTTCGACTTCACCGCCCGCAGCATCAGCCCGAAGGGCGAGCGGAAGATGCGGATCGAGATGTAGAAGGCGACCAGCATCAGGATGGCGCAGAGGTAGTAGCCGTTGTTGAACGAGAACGACCAGGCGCCAACCTTCATCGTGTAGGATTCCCGCATGACCAGGCCGAAAAGGTGCGGCACGTTGGGGTCGGTCGCGGTCTGGAACAGCGGGTTGTCGCTGGAATAGACCTGCAGGCCGGTCTCGCCGTTGGTGATCGGCGTCAGCACCGAATAGGCCATGGCGAAGGACATCTGCGCGAAGGCCAGCGTCAGGATCGAGAAGTAGATCCCCGAGCGCCGCAGCGAGATGAAGCCGATCAGCAGTGCAAAGACGCCGGCGACGATCACGCTGAGGATGATGCCCGGAACCACGTTGTAACCCAGCAGCTTGAACATCCAGACCGCCGCGTATGAGCCCACGCCGAGGAAGGCGGCGTGGCCGAAGGACAGGTAGCCGGTCAGCCCGAACAGGATGTTGAAGCCGATGGCGAAGATGCCGAAGATCACGAAGCGCTGCATCAGGTCCGGGTAGCCGGCGTTGAACTGCGCCAGCGCCGATTCCGTCGGGAAGGGGTTCAGCAGGAAGGGTGCGAAGAGGGCCAGCACCGCGACGACGATCAGCAGCGTGGTGTCTTTCTTGTCGAGACCAAGCATGGATTAGTCCTCCATCACGCCCTTGCGGCCCATGAGGCCCCGAGGACGGGTCAGCAGAATGATGATGGCGACCAGGTAGATGATGATCTGGTCGATCGAAGGCAGGAACAGCCAGGTCTCGAAGAAGTTCTTGATCGGCGAATACGAGGCGAAGCTCTCGAGGATGCCGAGCAGGAAGCCCGCGAGCACGGCGCCGGGCAGCGAGCCCATGCCGCCGACCACCACCACGACGAAGGAGAGGACGAGGAAGTCCATTCCCATGTGGTAGTTGGGCGAGTTGATCGGGGTATACATGACCCCAGCCAGGCCCGCGACGGCGGCCGCGAGACCGAACATGATGGTAAAGCGGCGGTCGATGTTGATGCCCAGCAGCCCCACCGTCTCGCGGTCGGCCATGCCGGCGCGGACGACCATCCCGAAGGTGGTGAACTGCAGGAAGGCAAAGACCGCGCCGATGATCACCGCCGAGAAGGCGAAGTAGACCATGCGCCAGTAGGGATAGATGATGCTGCCCGCATCGAACCCCAGCAGCACGCCGAAGTCGAACGACCCGCGAAAGGCCGAGGGCGCCGGGGTGGGGATCGGGTTGGCGCCGTAATAATGCTTGATGAGCTCCTGCAGCACGATGGCAAGGCCGAAGGTCACCAGGATCTGGTCGGCGTGGGGGCGCTTGTAGAAGTGCTTGATGAGGCCGCGTTCCATCACGTAGCCGATCGCCAGCATCACCGGGATCGCGAAGAGGATCGCCAGCGGGACCGACCAGTCGATGATCGCGGCGCCGAAGTCATGGCCGAACCAGAGCTCGGCATAGGGCGTCTTGATCTCGAGCGGGGTGCCCCAGGCGGTCTTCTCGGTCGCCGAGACCTCGATCCGCTCGAGCGACAGCAGTTTCTGCAGCGTCACCGCGCAGAAGGCACCGATCATGAACAGTGCGCCGTGGGCAAAGTTGACGACGCCAAGCGTGCCGAAAATCAGGGTCAGGCCCAGGGCGATCAGCGCATAGGCGCTGCCCTTGTCCAGCCCGTTGAGAATTTGCAGGATGATATCGTCCATCGTCCCCACCAGATGTCTGCAAGGAATTAGGCCCCTCCGGACCGGCCGGAGAGACTGCTCGTTGGCCGCCTCAGGGCCCTATGTCGGGAAGGTGGGCCGAAGCGTGCTTGACGCTCCGGCCCGATCGGATCAGGCGCCGGGGTTGCATTGCCCGAGGTCGCCGCCGGCGAACATCGGGTGGTCGGGCGCATATTCGACCTGCGCGCGGGGCGTGACTTCCACCACTTCCAGCGCGTCATACTCGTTGGCCGGGCTCTCCTTGCCCTTCATGACCAGCACGTCTTTGAAGCACTGGTGGTCATCGGCGCGATACAGCGTCGGACCGTTGCCCAGGCCGTCGAACTCGAAGCCTTCGAGGGCCTCGGCCACGGCGCAGGGGTTGAACGAGCCGGCCCGTTCGACGGCATCCGCATAGAGCAGGGTCTGCGCATAGCAGGTCTGCGCGGCGTTCGACGGCGGGAAGCCATACTTGGCGCCGAAGGCCTTGACGAAGGCCTGGGTGCCGGCATCCTGCAGCGTCCACGACCAGTTGGTCGATCCGAACACGCCCTTGATGTTGGCGCCGGCGCCCTTGGCCATCAGCTCCGAATACAGCGGAACCACGACCTCGAACTGCTTGCCGTTGGCCATCTTGTCGCGCAGGCCGAACTGCACGGCCTGGGTCAGCGAGTTGACCATGTTTCCGCCGTAGTGGTTCAGGATCAGCACGTCTGCGCCCGAGTTCAGCACCGGCGCGATATAGGCCGAGAAGTCGGTCGCGGCGAGCGGGGTCAGCACGTTGTTGACGGTCTGCCAGCCCAGCGCCTCGGTGGCGGCCTGGATCGACTCCTGCTGGGTCCAGCCCCAGGTGTAGTCGGCGGTCAGGTGATAGGCCTTGCGGTCCGAGCCGTAGGCCTTCTGAAGCACCGGCGCCAGCGCGGCGCCCGACATGTAGGCGTTGAAGAAGTGGCGGAAACCGTTCTTCTTCTTGTCCTTGCCGGTGGTGTCGTTCGAGTGGGTCAGACCCGCCATGAAGATGATGCCGGCTTCCTGGCAAAGGCCCTGAACAGCCACGGCGACGCCCGAGGAGGAGCCACCCGAGATCATGATCGCGCCGTCTTTTTCGATCATCGACTTGGCCGATGCGCGTGCAGCGTCAGATTTGGTCTGGGTGTCGCCGGTGACGAACTTCACCTGCTTGCCGAGGATGCCGTTGCCCTTGAGCGCCTTCGAGGAGAAGGTGTCCAGGCAGCCGCCACCGTTGTTCAGGTGCTCGACGGCGAGTTCGAAGGCGCGCAGTTCGTCCATGCCCTCGTCGGCATAGGGACCGGTCTGCGGAACGTTGAAGCCAAGCGTGACCGTGCCTCCGGTCGGCTCGTTGGTAAAGGCTGCGGCGGAAGACGCCGTGAAGATCGTCGGTAGCGCCAGCCCGGCCCCGGCGACAGCGCCGGTCCGCAGCACGCCACGACGTGTGACATCGTTTTTGGACATTAACATCCTCCCTTTGCGTGAAACATGCGAAGCGGCTCCTCTCTTTCCGCTACGCACAGGCACCATTGTGCAAAGCAAATATGCAGCGTCCTTAGAAAATCTGGCAATAAGCCTCTTGATCTGAACGATATTTTTGTAAACAAATACACAGAGGGGAGAGGCTTTCTGTAAATTGCATTATGTTGCGATGCAGAAAGCCGTTGAAACTCCGCGCAATTCGGAAGGGAGGCCGAAATGCCGCGCGACAGCCTTACGGGAACCCGAATCCGCGAGCGGAGGTCGATCGCCGGGCTGCGCCAGGCCGATCTCGCGCGGCAGATAGGCATTTCCGCGTCCTACCTCAACCTGATCGAGCACAACCGCCGCAGAATCGGGGGGAAACTGCTCATCGACATCGCCCGCGTGCTGGGGGTCGAACCCTCGATGCTGACCGAGGGCGCCGAGGCCGCGCTGATCGCGACCCTGCGCGAAGCGGCGGCCGATGCCGGGGCGGTGGCCGCCGAAACCGACCGCGCCGACGAACTGGCAGGCCGCTTTCCCGGCTGGGCCGAGGTGCTGGCCCTGCTGCACCGCCGGGTCGCCTCGCTCGAACGCACGGTCGAGACGCTGTCCGACCGGCTGACCCACGACCCCCATCTCGCCGCCTCGCTGCACGAGGTGCTCTCGACCGCCGCCGCGATCCGCTCGACCGCCTCGATCCTGGCCGAGACCGACGAGATCGACCCCGAATGGCGCACCCGCTTCCACCGCAACCTCAACAACGACAGCCGCCGTCTGGCCGAAAGCTCCAAGGCACTGGTCGGCTACCTCGACGACAACGACGCCGGCGAGGTGCAGCGCGGGGTGCCGCGCGAAGAGGCCGAGGCCTTCTTCGCGGCGCAGGGCTACCACTTCCCCGGCCTTGAGACCGGCGAACAGAGCCCCGACGACCTGGTGCGCGCCGCGCCCGAACTGGGGGGCCGCGCCGCACGCCACATCGCGCGCGAGTTCCTGCAGCAATATACCGAGGACGCGCTGGCCCTGCCGCTCGACCGTTTCGCCGCCGCGCTGGACCGGCTCGGCCCCGACCCCGGCGCGCTTGGCGCCGAACTGGGCGCCGACCTGCCCGCCATCCTGCGCCGCATCGCCGCCATGCCCGAGAGAATCCTGCCCGGCGGGGCTGGGCTCGTGATCGCCGACGCCTCGGGCAGTATCCTGTTCCGCAAGGTGCTGACCGGCTTTGCGCTGCCGCGCTTCGGCGCGCCCTGTCCGCTCTGGCCGCTCTTCCTCGCGCTCTCCCGCCCGCTGGTGCCGGTGCGCCGCAAGGTCACGCAGCTTGGCCGCGGCACCGCGCATTTCGACTGCCTCGCCATCTCCTGGCCGCAACGCGCGACCGCCTTCACCGAGGACCCGCTCTACAACACCGCCATGCTGATCCTGCCGCTGCGCGCGGACGAGGCCGAGGCTGGCACCTTCCTGCGCGTCGGCAGCAGCTGCCGGGTCTGCCCCCGGCTCCGCTGCCACGCACGGCGCGAGCCCTCGATCCTGCGCGAAGAGTTTTGACTTGATGGCAGACGCAGGGCAAACTCGCCAAACCGCATCTGGCTCACGGGCTTGCGGTAACGGGGAGAGGGGCCCCGCGGGGAGGAAACCAATTTGAGCAACCGGCATGTATTGCTGATTGAGGACGAACCGAACATCATCGAAGCGATCCGCTTCCTGCTCACGCGCGAGGGCTGGAAGGTCGAGGCGCATTCCAACGGCGCGGACGCGGTCGAGGTGGTCCGGCACCTGCGCCCCGACCTGGTGATCCTGGACATGATGCTGCCCGGCAAGAGCGGCATGGACATCCTGCGAGAGCTGCGCGCCATCGCCGATCTCGCCAACCTGCCGGTGCTGATGCTGACCGCACGCGGCCAGATGCGCGACCGCGACATGGCCGAGAAGGCCGGGGTCAGCCGCTTCATGACCAAGCCCTTCTCGAATGCCGAGGTCGTCACCGCCGTCCGCGATCTCGTCGCGCAGGCCTCGCGGCCGTGAGCGCCGAAGACCCCCAGGGAGCCGCCGCGCTCGAACGCCAGGGCTATCGCCGCCGCCGCCTGACCGACGCCGCCCGCGTGCTGCCCCTGGTGGGGGCGGCGCTGCTGCTGGTGCCGCTGCTCTGGCCCGGCGCGCGCGAGACCGCCGAGGGGGTCGAACCGGTGCGCACCTCGATGGCGATCCTCTACATCTTCGGCACCTGGGCCGGCCTGATCGTTGCCGCCGGCCTGTTCGGCCTGGCGGTGCGACACCAAGATACCGGCGGCGCGGACGGGCCGGGGCAGGGATGAGATGGCGACGCTCAACGTCCTCTTCGCGGTCTGCCTGGGCTACGTGGCCCTGCTCTTCGCGGTCGCCTTCGCCGCCGACCGCGTGGCCATGCGCGGGCGTAGCACCTGGCTCCGCTCGCCGCTGATCTACACGCTCTCGCTGTCGATTTACTGCACCGCCTGGACCTTCTACGGCGCGGTCGGCTACGCCGTCCGTTCGGGGCTGGAGTTCGTGACCATCTACCTCGGCCCGACGCTGGTGATGGTCGGCTGGTGGTGGGGGCTGCGCAAGCTGGTGCGCATTGGCCGCAGCCAGCGGGTGACATCCATCGCCGACCTGATCTCGTCGCGCTATGGCAAGTCCAACACGCTGGCGATCTGCGTCACCCTGCTCGCCGTGATCGGCGTGACGCCCTATATCGCGCTGCAATTGCAGTCGATCACGCTCTCCTTCTCGATCTTCGCCGAGGCCGACACCGACAGCGCCTTCAACCCCGACGCCAGCGTGGTCTGGGTCGCCACCGGGTTGGCGATCTTCGCCATCCTCTTCGGCACCCGCAACCTCGACGCCAACGAACGCCACCACGGCGTGGTCACCGCCATCGCGCTGGAAGCGGTGGTCAAGCTGGTCGCCCTGCTGGCGGTGGGCGTCTTCGTGGTCTGGGGCCTCTCGGGCGGAGTCGCCGGGGTGATGGAACGCATCGACGCCTCGGACATCGGCCTCTGGCAGGTCGACCGCAGCCGCTGGGCCGCGATCACCTTCCTGGCCGCCGCCGCCTTCGTCTGCCTGCCGCGCATGTTCCAGGTCATGGTGGTCGAGAACGACGACGAGCGCCACCTGCGCACCGCCGCCTGGGCCTTCCCGCTCTACCTGCTGCTGATGAGCCTCTTCGTCGTGCCCATCGCCGCGGTCGGGCTCGAGATGATGCCGACCGGGTCCAACCCCGACCTCTTCGTGCTGACCGTGCCGCTGGCCTCGGGGCGCGACGGGCTGGCGATGCTCTCGTTCATCGGCGGCTTCTCCTCGGCCACCTCGATGGTGATCGTGGCGGCGATGGCGCTCTCGACCATGGTGTCCAACCATGTCGTCATGCCGATCTGGCTCAGCTACCGCGGCAGCGGCGCGGCGCAGTCGGGCGATGTGCGCAAGGTGATCCTGCTGGCCCGCCGCGTCTCGATCGGCGCGGTAATGGCGCTGGGCTGCGTCTACTACCAGCTCTCGGGCGGCGGCTCGGCGCTGGCCTCGATCGGGCTGATCGCCTTCGTCGGCATCGCCCAGATCCTGCCGGCGCTGGTCGGCGGCCTGTTCTGGCGCGGGGCGACGCGGATGGGCGCGCTGGCCGGTCTCAGCCTCGGTTTCGCGGTCTGGGTCTGGGCCATGCTGCTGCCGGGCCTCGGCGGCGGCATCCTCTCGGCGCCGGTGATGGCGCATGGCCCCTTCGGCATCCTCTGGCTGCGCCCGCAGGCGCTCTTCGGCATCGCCGGGCTCGACCCCATCGTGCACGCCGTGGTCTGGAGCTTCCTGCTCAACACCATCGCCTTTGTCGCGGTCTCGCTGCTCACCTTCCCGAACCCGGTGGAACGGCTGCAGGGCGCCCAGTTCGTCAACGTCTTCGAGCATTCCGCCGGCCCGCGCGGCTGGACCGGCTCGGTCGCGCAGACCGAGGACCTGATGGTGATGACCCAGCGGATCCTCGGTGCCGAAGACGCCCGGGCCCTGTTCCGCCGAGAGGCCGAGCTGCAGGGCGGCCGTGGCCTGCTGCCCGATCCGACGCCCGAGTTCCTCGAACGGCTGGAACGCCAGCTGGCCGGTTCGGTCGGCGCGGCAACGGCGCACGCGATGGTCGGCCAGATCGTCGGCGGCTCCTCGGTCTCGGTGCAGGACCTGCTGGCGGTGGCCGATGAATCGGCGCAGATGCTGGAATACTCCAGCCGTCTCGAAGCCCAGTCCGCCGAGCTCAGCCGCACCGCCCGCAAGCTGCAGGAGGCCAACGAGAAGCTGACCCAGATCTCTGCGCAGAAAGATTCCTTCCTCAGCCAGGTCAGCCACGAGCTGCGCACCCCGATGACCTCGATCCGCGCCTTTTCCGAGATCCTGCGCGACGCCGATACGCTGAACCCCGAGGAAAAGCGCCGCTATGCCAACATCATCCACGACGAGGCGCTGCGCCTGACCCGGCTGCTGAACGACCTGCTCGACCTCTCGGTGCTGGAAAGCGGCCAGGTCAGCCTGAACATGCGCCACGGCACCCTGGGCGACCTGCTCGACCATGCGGTCTCGGCCGCGCTGGCCGGTTACGAGCGGCCCTTGAGGGTCGTGCGCAACCGCGCCGACGAGACGCTGCACCTCTATTCCGACCTCGACCGCCTGTCGCAGGTCTTCATCAACCTGATCGCCAATGCGCAGAAATACTGCGACGCCACCGCGCCCGAGCTGACCATCAGCGTGCACCTGTCCGGCGGCGTGCTGGTGGTCGATTTCATCGACAACGGCAGCGGCATCCCGGTGCGGGCACAGGAACTGGTGTTCGAGAAATTCGCCCGCGTCAGCGTCGAGAAGGCGGGCGGCGCCGGGCTGGGCCTCGCCATCTGCCGCGAGATCATGATGCGCCTCGGGGGGGACGTGACCTATCTGCAAGGGGCCGGCGGCGGCGCCTTCCGCGTCACTTTGCCGGTCGCGCGCGAAATGGCGGCGCAATAGCGCGGGTGTAAAGCCAATCGTAACCAACCGGCCCTAGACCTGACGCAGGGCGGCAAGGGCAGGTCGGAGGCGATGGCAGCAGGTCAGGGCGCATCAGTCATGCAGCGCAAGATGGCGGCGGGGCAGGAGGCCCAGCCGCCCGGCGCACGCTCGGCCATCCGCGCGCTGCGCCTGGCGCTGGCCCGCGCCGCGCGCGACCTGTTCGACCTGCCGCTCGCGGTGATCGGCGCGACCCAGGCGCGCTGTGGCCAGGAGCAGCTGGGCGAACACCTGGGCGCGGGGCGGATGCTGATCCTGCTCGACGGCCCCGAGGGCAGGGTCGGCGCGCTCTCGGTCGACCGCGACAGCCTTTCGGCGATCATCCAGCAGCAGACCATGGGGCAGGTGACGGGCGGCGCACCGGCGGAACGGCCCTTTACTGGCACCGATGCCGCGATGGTCGCCCCGCTGGTCGATGCGATGCTGAAACGCGCGGCCGAACTCGCCGACATCCTGCCCGACAAGCGCTGCCTCGCGGGCTACTTTCTGCGCCCGGACCGAGGATCTGCGCAGCCTGCTGATCGCCGTCGATGCCGAGCGCTTCCGCCTGTTCGAGCTGACGCTGGATTTCGCTGCGGGGGTACGCCAGGGCCACTGGTTCCTCGCCCTGCCAGAGCCCGAGGAACTGCCCGACCCGGAAGAACTCGGTGCCGCGGGCCCCCGGCTCGACCGTGTCGCCGGCACCGCCCGCGCCGAGCTGTCGGCGGTGATCGGCCACCTGCGCCTGCCGCTCGCGGAACTGGCCGGAATGCGCCCCGGCGACCTGCTGCCGCTGCATCACAAGCAGCTCGACCGGGCCGATCTTGTCGGTATCGACGGCGCGTGCATCGCCTCGGCCCGGCTGGGTCAGATCGGCGGAATGCGCGCGGTCCGCCTGAACGAGAGCGCGCCGCGCACGCCCCCGCGCGGCGAGGGGCAATTCCTCGCCGGGTCGCTGCCGCAACCCGAGAGCGCGGCGGGGCTGACCGTGGAGATGCCGAAGATGCCGATGGCGAATACCCCCGGTGCTGATACAGCCGGGGAGGGGGGCGCGGTGCCGCTCGACATCGCCGCCATGCCCTCCTTCGCGGGCGAGGAGAGCGAAGAGGCGCTGCCGCTTCTCAGCCCCGGCCAGGCAGCGCTGGAGATTTCGGAACTCGCGGGCCTCCCGCTCGACGGTGCGGACGAGGACTAGCCGCGCGCCAGTTGCTCGACCGCCGGGCGCAGGTGATCGAGCTGATAGCCCGCCCGCGCGGTGGTGGCAAAGATCTCGTCCGTCGGCATTTCGCCGGCCTGGCCCAGTGCCCAGATCACCGAGGACCGCGTTCCCGAGGCGCAATAGGCCAGCACCGGGCCGTCCGAGGCCTCGATCATCGCCTTCTGCCTGGCGATATTCGCCGGCGTCATGGTCTGGTGCGTCAGCTCCAGCACCTCGAACTTCAGCCCCGCAGCCTCGGCCGCCTTGCGCATTTCCGCGGCCTGCAGCGGCGGCGGGTTCTCGGCGTCGGGACGGTTGCAGATCACCGTGGTGAAGCCGGCGGCTGCGATCGCGGGCAGATGCTCGGGCAGGATTTGCGGCGAGACGGAGTAGCGGGGGGTGAGGGTGCGCGGTGTCATGGCGAAACTCCTACGACGCGGTTGCCAGCCTGTCCAGTCGGGTCGCGATGGCGGGGGCCGCGCCCATGCCGACCAGCATCGCCGCCATGAAGACAAGGCCGCTGGTGCCGCCATAGCTCAGCGAAGCGATGGCCGGGCCGGGGCAGAGTCCGGCAAGGCCCCAGCCCACGCCGAAGAGCACCGAGCCGACGACCAGCCGCCGGTCGACCTCGGGGGCGGGCGGCTGCGGGAAGGCCCCGCCGACCAGTGGCGCGCGGCCCGGAACAAAGCGCCAGGCGATGGCCATCGGGATCAGCGCGCCGCCCATCACGAAGGCGAGCGTCGGGTCCCAGTTGCCGAAGACGTCGAGCCAGCCCTGCACCTTGGTGGTGTCGGTCATCCCCGAGATGAACAGCCCCGAACCGAACAGCCCGCCGGCCAGCAATGCAATCAGGATCCGCATGTCAGATCACCCCCAGCAGGTGGCGGAACAGCACGATGGTGAGGCCGCCCGCGAGAATGTAGAAGACCGTCGCCACGATCCCCCGCAGCGACAGCCGCGAGATGCCGCAGACCCCGTGCCCGGAGGTGCAGCCATTGGCGATCCGCGTGCCGATGCCGACGCAGAGGCCCGCCGCCACGATCACCGCGAGGTTCGAGGTCGCATGGGTGGTGATCTCGACCGAGTAGAGCGGCGTCAGCACGATCGGCATGATCAGTACGCCGGCGAGGAAGGCGAGGCGCTCGGCCCAGGTGCTCCACCCGCTGCCGTCGACCAGCCCGCCGATGATGCCGCTGGCCCCCATGATCCGCCCGTTGCCCAAGAGGTAGACCGCGCCGCCGAGCCCGATGACAAGCCCGCCGACCAGACCCCAGATCCAGTCCTGTTCCATGATTTTGTCCTGTTCGCGCTTTGCCGGTCAGAGCTTGTTGACCGGTATCTTCAGAAAAACGTTGCCCTGTTCGTCGGGTGGCGGCATGTGGCCGGCCCGCATGTTCACCTGCAGCGAGGGCAGGATCAGCCGGGGCATCCCCAGCGTCTTGTCCCGCGCATCGCGCATCCGGGTGAACTCCTCGATGCTGCGGCCCGCGCCGATATGCACGTTCAGCGCCTTCTGCTCGCCCACCGTGGTCTCCCAGGCGTATTCGTCGCGGCCCGGCGCCTTGTAGTCATGGCCGACGAAGACCCGCGTCTCGTCGGGCAGCGCCAGGATCTTCTGGATCGACCTGAACAGCGTCTCGGAGGAGCCGCCGGGGAAATCGCAGCGGGCGGTTCCGAAATCGGGCATGAACAGCGTGTCGCCGACAAAGACCGCATCGCCGATCACATAGGTCAGGCAGGCCGGCGTGTGGCCCGGCGTATGCAGCACGTCGCCGCGCATCTGGCCGACGTGAAAGCTGTCGCCTTCCTTGAACAGCGCGTCGAACTGGCTGCCGTCGCGCTGGAACTCGGTGCCCTCGTTGAAGATCTTGCCGAAGGTGTCCTGCACCACGGTGATGCGGTCGCCGATGCCGATCTTGCCGCCGACCTTCTCCTGGATATAGGGCGCGGCGCTCAGGTGGTCGGCATGGACATGGGTTTCCAGGATCCACTCCACCCGCAGGACGTTTTCCCGCACGAAGGCGATGATCCGGTCGGCCGATGCGGTGTCGGTGCGGCCCGAAGCCGGGTCGTAGTCGAGCACACTGTCGACGATCGCGCAGGCCCGGCCCTCGGGCTCGCGCACCACGTAAGAGACGGTATTGGTCGCGTTGTCGAAGAAGGCGTGAACTTCGGGGGTCATGGCGAGTCTCTCTTGGGGTAATGCTCTGTCGGTTCTTCAGAACATATAACGTTTATTGCATATGTATCAAGCGGCGAATCCCCTCTACCAGCGATTGCACCCGCCTGAGCGCCCACATCCCCGCCGAATCTGGCGAGTGGCCGGGCCGCGACGCTGAATCTACAGTCATTTAGCGCGGACACTGGCGGGAATCTGCCCGCTCGCGAGAATTTTGAAAGAAACTGACATCATCCTGTGATACTCAGATGTCAGTGGGGTCCATGCCAATCAGGGGAGGCTGACATGAACGAACACGACCTGTTTCTGACTGCACGTCGGTTGGAGGCATCCATTGTCGGGGCAACGGCTGCACGGCGCCTCGAACTTCAGCCGCAACTCACCAAGGTGATCGAACGTCTGGCCATGCAGGGGCAGCGCGTGCCCGCACGCCTGCGCAATCTCAACGCCGTCCTTCTGGACGAGGCCATCGAAGACCGGTTCGACAACCTGCCGGTCTGACCGGCAGGCAAAAAGCGGCTCGGCGTCAGCCCAGAATGACGCCGACCACCACCAGCATCAGCCCGAACATCGACAGGAACAGCGCCGCCAGGTTCACCGGCAGCACCGCCGCGACCGCGGCGCGCAGCGCCTCGTCGTCGAGCCCGGCCTTGCGGGCGCGGTTGACCCGCAGGATGCACCAGACGATCCCTGTCAGACCAAGCAGCGACAGCACGGCCCCGGCCCAGATCATGATCTCGTACATGGCAAATCTCCCGCAGACTGGCCCGTCTGCTAGCGGCTGTCGCCCGCGCGCGCAAGCCTCGCGGGCGCAAGCCATCTTGCGGCGAGGCCGGGGGAGGGGTATCCGACGGGTCCGGACCCCATCCTGACGGAGCGCATTGCCATGAACGATTATCCCCCCGAGCTCCCCGACGAAAAGTCGCTTGAGGCCAACTACCGCATCACCGCCGACGAGCTCCGCAGCTTCATAGAGCGGGTGGAGCGGCTGGAGGCCGAGAAGAAGGACATCGGCGAACAGATCAAGGAAGTCATGGCCGAGGCCAAGGGGCGCGGTTACGACACCAAGGTGATGCGCAAGGTCATCTCGCTGCGCAAGCGCGAGAAGGACGACATCGCCGAGGAAGAGGCGATCCTCGAGCTCTACAAGGAAGCCCTCGGGATGTGATCCGCGCGGCGCGCCGTGTCGCGCCGCCTGCGGGGAACCGCCGCCGGCGCCCGTGAGGCCTCCGGCGGCGCCCGTATTCAGACCATCGGGTAGTCGGCCACCAGCGTGGTATCGACATTCGCGAAGGCGTTGACGAGGTCGCTGCTCTCTAGGTCGATGCCCGCGTAGAGGCGGTTATGCGCCACGCCCGGATCGGTGTAATCGGCGGTGGTGTAGCCGATGTCGCCCAGTGCGGCGATGGTCCAGTCCTCGAGATAGGGCACGCCGGGGTAGAGATAGCCGGTCATCAGCTCGGCGCCATAGGTGGCATCGTCCCAATGCGCCCCCGCCGTGCCCGAGCCGCCATCCGTCTCGACCAGCAGCAGCGTCGGATCGCCGGCATCGCGGTCCTGGGCATAGACGGCATTCCCCTTCGCGCCGGTATAGACCTCGGTGAAGACGTCATCGGTGGGCTTCTTGGTGTCCTGCCCGGCAATCTGGGTCGATTGCGTGACCGACCAGTAATCCCAGAGCGACCCCAGCCCCAGCACGTGGATCATCTCGTGCAGGACGGTGGCGTCCCAGTTGCCCGCGGCGTCGAGCGTGGCGGCATCGGCCACGTCGAACTCCATGATGCCGACAACCGTCGTATACTGGTCGACCGACCCCGGATCGCGGATCGAATAGGGGCCGGCCCGGCCGAGGATGCCATTGGTGCCGTCGATCGGCGGCAGATAGGCCTCGATCAGCACGTCATCCACCGTGAAAGCGTTGCTGGACGTGCTGAAGGTGTTCCAGGCGGCGGGATCGTCGCGCAGCCCCGCGATGATGACCTCGCTCAGAAAGTCGGCGGCCTGCCCAAAGGCCAGCATCAGGTCATAGGACCATTCGCCGTAGAACTGGATATCGACGTTGAAGAAGTCGGTGCCCAGCCCGTCCGACCCATCGGTCGCGCCGCTGGTATAGGTGGCCGCGAGCTGCGGGTCCGAACCGCCCGTCGGAGGGCCGCCATTGCCGCCGCCCACGCCGTCGGGCCGTTGCGCGGGCATGTCGAAACTGCGGTCGGCGGTGGCATTGGCGACCTCCGAGACCTCAAAGGCCGCGGGCAGGTCACTGGTTGCGGCGGCGACCGAGGCGGCCAGCGCGGGTCCACCGCTCCCGGCGCCCGAGCCCGTGTCATCGTCGCCGGTATTGTCCTCCGCCGCGCCCGGTCGTCCCGGCAGGGCGTCGGCGACCGCTTCGCGCAACCCGGTGGCGGGGGTGCCCCCCTCCGGGGGCAGGCTGTCGCCGAACAGGGTGCCAAGGATGTCGGTGGAATTGAGGATAGGTGGCAAGGCTGGGTTTGGGGCCATGGCTGGATACCTCTTCTGCTGCGGGGCCGAACGGGGCTCGGCCCGGCCGGGGATGGCGTGAACTCCTCACAAGTGCGTGACCAAGGATCCTCCACAATTCCGCCCAAAATGTTCAGAGATTGTGGCCTCTTTGCGCGCGGACTGCCCCGTGCGCGCCACACTGGTTAACGCGACCGAGGAACTGTTGATGTACCGGCGACAGTAGGGTGACGTTAGGTCAGGTGGGCTGTCATGCGCGCGAATCGCTCAGCCGCCACCAATGTCGATTCGGGCGACCGAGACAGACTTGATGACGGCGTGAACCCCGACGCCCGGCGCCAGCGCCAGCGCGTCGGCCGAACGGCGGGTGATCCGGGCCAGCAGCCGGTCCTCGCCGCATTGCATCTGCACCATCACGCCGGGACCGCTGCCCTCGCGCAGGGCGATCACCGTGGCCGGCAGGATGTTCAGCGCCGAAAGCCCCACCGGCGCCTCGCGCGACAGGATCACGTCATGGGCGAGGATGCGCACCCGGGTGCGCTCGCCGGGGGCGAGGTCGAAGGCCGGCAGGAACACCCGCCCGCCTGAAAGTTCCAGCTCGCTGAGGCCGTCGGCATGGTGCCGCGTCACCACCGCCGGCAGCACCGCGCCGGCCTCGCGCACGCCGATCTGGCGCACCATGTCCGGGTCCGACAGCACCCGTTCCGCCGGTCCGGCGCGCACCACCTTGCCATGGTCCAGCACCACCACCGTGGTCGCCAGCCGGGCCACCTCGGGCACCGCATGGCTGACATAGAGGATCGGCAGCCCGGTGCGGTCGCGCAGCCGTTCCAGATAGGGCAGGATCTCGGCCTTGCGCGCCGCATCCAGCGCCGCCAGCGGTTCGTCCATCAGCAACATCCGCGGCCGCGACAGCAGTGCCCGGCCGATGGCGACCCGCTGCTTTTCTCCTCCCGACAGCGCGCCCGGCCGCCGGTCGAGCAGGGCGGTCAAGCCCAGCAACTCGGCCACTTCCTCGGGGCTCGGCCCGCTGGCCCCGCGCGGGGCAAAGCGCAGGCCATAGGTCAGGTTCTGCCGCAGGCTCAGGTGCGGGAAAAGCCGCGCGTCCTGAAAGACATAGCCCAGCCGCCTTCGATGCGGCGGCAGGCTCATGCGCGCGCCGGCGTCGAAGACAGTTTCACCCTCGACCACGATCCGCCCCTCGCGCGGGCGCAGCAGCCCGGCCACCGCGTTGACCACCGAGGTCTTGCCCGACCCCGACCGCCCGAACAGCGCGGTGATGCCCGCCGGGGCCTCGAAACTCACGTCGAGCGCAAAGCCGCCAAAGGCGTGGCGGATGTCGACGACCAGGCTCATGTGCCCGAGATCCGCCGCGCGGCGCGGCGCGCCAGCAGCTCCGAGGCGGCCAGCGCCAGCAGCGCCACGGCCACCGAAACGGCCACAAGCCGCAGGGCAGGGGCCTCGCCGCCGGGCACCTGCATGAAGCTGTAGATCGCCGAGGGCAGGGTGCGCGTCTCGCCGGGAATGTTCGACACGAAGGTGATCGTCGCCCCGAACTCGCCCATCGCCTTGGCGGCGGCCAGCGCGCTGCCGGCGATCACGCCGGGCAGGATCAGCGGCAGCGTCACGGTGAAGAAAACCGCCCAGCGCGGCGCGCCCAGCGTTGCGGCGGCCTGTTCCAGCCGCGGGTCCACCGCCTCGATCGCCAGCCGGATCGCCCGCACCATCAGCGGAAAGGCCATCACCGCCGCCGCCAGCACCGCGCCGGTCCAGCGGAAGGCCAGCACAAGGCCGAAGACCTCCTCAAGCCAGGCGCCCACCGGGCCGCGACGCCCGAAGGTCATCAGCAGCAGGTAGCCGGTGACCACCGGCGGCAGGATCAGCGGCAAGTGGATCAGCCCGTTCAGAAGCTGCTTGCCGCGAAACTCCCAGCGGGCCAGGGCATAGGCCGCCAGGATCCCTGGCGGCAGCGACAGCAGCGTCGCCCAGAAGGCAACCTTCACCGACAGGCCGACGGCCTGCCATTCCTCGGGGCCGAGCCAGCCGGTCAATCGCCGCCGCCCGCAAAGCCGAAGCCCTGCGCGGCAAAGATCTCGTGCGCGGCCTCGCCCTGCAAGGTCTCGAAGAAGGCCCGCACCGCCGGGCTGTCGCCCTCGGTGACGATGGCGGCGGGATAGACGATGGGCGCATGAAGGCTGGCGTCGAAGGTGGCGACCACCTTGACGCGCGGCTCGGCCACCGCGTCGGTGGCATAGACGATGCCCAGCGGCGTCTCGCCCAGGGCCACCAGGTTCAACGCCGCCCGCACGTTGTCGGCCTGGGCGGTGCGCTCGGCCAGGCTGTCCCAGATCCCCAGCGCGCTCAGCGCCGCCTTGCCATAGATGCCTGCGGGCACCGATTCCGTCAGCGCCATGGCGATCCGTCCCTCGGGGCCCAGCGCCGCGGTCAGGTCGACACCCGGCGCCAGCGTGACCGCGACATCGCTGTCGGCGGGGGCCACCAGCACCAGCCGGTTGGTCAGCAGGTCAATCCGGCTCTCGGCGACGATCAGCCCGTCGGCCTCCAGCACGTCCATCCAGTCGGTATTGGCCGAGATGAACAGCTGTGCCGGCGCGCCCTGCTGGATCTGCCGCGCCAGCGCCGAGCTGCCGCCATAGACCAGCCGAACCGGCGTGCCGCCCTGCGCCGCGATCTCGTCGAGCGCTGTCTTGAGGCTGGCGGCGGCAAAGACCGTCACCTCCTCCTGCGCCTGCACGGCGCGAACAGGGGCAAGGGCAAGCGTCACGGCCGACAGGGAAACAAACAGCAGGGATCGAAACATTCCAGGACCTTTGGGGATAATGCATCCCCTGTATCGCAAGCCGGCGCGCGCAGATGCAAGCCGATTTGCCGTCCGGCTCAGAGCGTCATCAGCCGCACGCCCTTCAGCCGCGCGATCCGAGCCAGGTCGTCGTCGTATCGCCGGGTCAGCTCGTCGACCAGCTCCTCGCTCCAGTCGGGCAGGTCGAGCTCCTCTTCCAGTGCCTCGGGGATGGCAAACTTGTCGAGAAAGGCGATCATCACCCGCCGTTTCTGGCTGTCGGTCAGGTCGGGATGCTCGGCGAGATAGGCGCGGAAGCGGGTCATCCCCTCCTGCGTCATGATATCCCGCAGCAGGTCGAAACCGCCGTTGATCCGGGTGCCGGCGGGCAGCCCGGCCAGCGCGCGGATGATCTCGGGCCAGAGCAGCGGCGAGTCCTCGTTGCACCAGACGGTGATCGGCAGCTCGGGCAGCTCGGCACGCAGCCGCGCCAACAATTCCGACCAGCGCAGCGAGGTCGGCGGCACCCGCTTCAGCAGGTCGGTCTGCTGCTGGCGGTTGGCCTTGCGCAGCACGCTCGGCACGAAGGTCGCCGGGTTGCAGATCGCGATGCACATCTCGACCTGGTCGGCATGGAACAGCCGCATCAACTGGCGCATCCGCGGCACCGCCTGCGGGTAGAAGCCGCCCTTGCCGATCGCGAACCTGGGCGAGCCGAAGAAATGCTGGTTCGACAGGATCATCCGCTCGGCGTCCTCCTCGTCGAGGATCGCGTCGATCAGCACCTCGCGCGCCTCCTCGCCGGGCGCGGCCCCGTCCAGCGCGGCGAAGGTTTCCTTCAGCAGCGTGCGGTATTTCCCCGGCCCCGGCACGGCGATGCCCCGGCGCGAGAAATCTTCCTTATTGTTGAGGAGACACTTGGTCAGCCGGTCGTCATCGGTGAAATGTGCGCCGGTGTGCACGATGACCCGCATGGGGCGCTCCGGTTGCTAGCTCTGCCAAAGGTCCGTCGCCCGGGGTAACGTCTTGACCCGCAAAGGTCAAATGCCAAAGCGGCCCAAGCCCGCCAAGCCCCTTGCGGCGACTCCGCGATACGGGTAATCCCAGTGTCGGCGCCCCTATAGCTCAGCTGGTAGAGCAACTGATTTGTAATCAGTGGGTCGGGAGTTCGAGTCTCTCTGGGGGCACCATTTCTCCACAAAGCCCAATATTGGGTCCTGCGATACTCCCTAGCACTTTGAAAGGGAAAGAAGTTTCAATAGTTCCATTCCTGTTAATTCGGCATTATCTGGGCGGCTTTGCGAAGGCCAGCTTCAGCACTGTTTGCTTCACCGCGTAACTACCATTTTTGTATATAGACCAATGGCTTGCGAGGAAATTTAGCGCGAGTTCCATACATTCCTCCAGCCGCGGCGCAACATCAACGCGTCGAGCTCGCGCACCACACGCAGGCCGGAGAGCGAGGGCGAGCCTTTGTCCGCCATTGGTCCGAGGACAATGGCGAGCGCCACCAGGGCCAGGCACTCCCGGCTGTAGTCGTCGACCACAGCCAGAACTCGGAACCGGCGGCCATCCGTCAGCGCATCGCTCACGAAGTCCAGGCTCCAGCATTGGTTCGGCGCATCGGGCAGCCGTGTTTGTACTAGTGGAATTACTGGGCAGTGCAAACTGCCGAGCGCGGAGTTGCCCCACCCGGTCCTGGTGTCATTCCAACGGTGCGAAAGCATCCCGCGTAGGTTACGGTTAGGCGTTTTGGCACCGACGTGCAGGGACGATTTTGTTGGGATCTGGTTTGGATTGAGGGCCGCGACTGTGATGGGCAGGGTGGAGAGCCGACCTTCGCGGTAGTAGAAACGATTGACCTGTTTGGCGATAAATGGGGCTGTTCTAGTTTGTGTGCGGCAACCAGCCCGCCCTTTGCTTCGTCGCCGGGAAACCCAGCACTCTGGCCCCGTAACAGGTTCCAGCCAACTCCCTGCAAAGACGGCACTTACGGCCAAATACTTTAAGCCGTCGGGACGGTGCCGCCATCGATCACATATTCCGTTCCAGTAATGGTGCCTGCACGGTCTGATGCGATGAAAGCGATCAGATTTGCGATCTCCTCAGGTTTTGAAGGCCGCCCGATCGGCACACCGCCGATCAAAGTCATGATCATCTGCTTGCCCTTCTCGACGTCGACATTGTGTTCGGCGGCAAGCCGCTTGGCCAGTTCCACCGCCGATTCCGTCTCGATCCAGCCCGGCGAAACCCGCGCAACCCGCACGCCCTTGGGCGAGACCTGCTTGGAAAGGCTCTTGCTGTAGGTCGAGAGTGCGGCCTTCGCGGCGGCATTGGGGAGCGTGCCGCCGAGATGATCCGGAAAGACCACAGGTTGTCGACCGCTTCGTAGGCAGACCTCGAGAAGACTATCGACGAAGTCGCAGATGGGCCGGTGTAACGTGTTACGCCGGCCCGCAGAATTGTCTTGAGGGGACATTCGCGGCACATCCGATAGATGGCAGCATTGCGAATTTTCTGGATGTTAACCGGGAGCGTTTCACCCCACAGCCGCGCTCATTTCCGCGTTGGAGCCGAGCCATGCAAGCCGCGCTGTTGGACTAGACACTGGCGACGCGGTTGACTTCAGGCGGTGTAGTCCGCGTCGGAAACTTTCTCCAACCAAGTCACAGGCGTACCGTCGATGCTCTCCTGAATAGCGATATGAGACATGGCGGTCTCGGGCGAGGCACCATGCCAGTGCTTCTCCCCGGCTGAAAAGAACACCACATCGCCTGCCGAGACCACTTCTATCGGACCGCCGTCGCGCTGCACCCGGCCACGGCCGAAGGTGATGATAATGGTCTGACCCGCGGGGTGGGTGTGCCAAGCGGTGCGGGCGCCGGGTTCGAAGGTCACATGGGCACCGCTGGTGCGACCTGGGGCGTCGGCCTGGAACATGGGGTCGATCCGCACCCTTCCGGTGAAATAGGCCTCGGGACCAGGGGCGGAGGGTGTGCTGCCGGCTCGGATGATCTTCATGGAATGTCTCCGTTGGTGAAGTGGCGGGGCCGAGGCCACGCCGCAGGATTTCATTGCGCGCGGGTCTCGAAGACCTGTCGCGCAACCGGCATCGCCGAGAACACCTTGGGCCAGCCCGCGTAGAAGGCAAGATGCGAGAGCATCGCGCCGGCCTCTTCCTTCGTCAGTCCATTGTCCATGGCCCGGTTCAGGTGGAAGCTCATCTGCTCAGGCTGGCCTGCCGCGATCAGCGCGGCGACGGTCACCAAGCTGCGGTCTCGCGGAGCGAGGCCTGGGCGCAGCCAGAGGTCGTTGAACAGCAGATCGCGCGTGGTGTCTACGACGCCGGGGCTGACATTTGCAAAATTGGTCTGAACAGTCTCTTCGCGCGCGGCTTCCGCCTCTTTGTCCAGCGGCAGGAGATCCGGTTCGAGGGCTGGCAGCTCCTCGGCAGTCACACCACGTGCCTCATAAACGGGAGCCATAGCTTCGGCCGCAGCGGTGGCATTGCCCCAGCCGGTGTAGAAGGCGAGGTGGGTGATGGTTTCCGACAGTTCCGCCGGGGCCACACCTGCGTCGAGCGCCAGCTCGGTGTGGCGCCCGATAGAGTCTGCCTCGTGGCGCGTAACCAGGGCCGCGAATGTGACCAGCGCACGGTCGCGCATCGAGAGTGCTTCATCGGCCCAGACCGACCCGAAGAGGGCTTCGGTCGTGTAATCGGCGAGGGCCGGAGCTACCACCTTGACGGCAGCAGGGAGAGTACGGGCAAGATCCTGTGCCGAGGCGGCAGTGCTCGCGAGAGCGAAGGCGGATGCAAGAATTTTGGTTTTCATCTGGGCTTCCTAAATGTTGTAGACTTGGCAATTGCGCGGAAGACCGGCCATGCCGGTCTTCCGTGGCAGGCGTCTTGTCTCAGCTACCGTAGTCTTCGTCGGAGACCAGTTCGCCCCAGGTCACGGAGGAGCCGTCCTTTGCGGCTTGGATCGCGTAATGGGTGACCGAGGTTTCCTCCGTCGCGCCGTGCCAATGGTTGACGTCCGCCGGGGCGAAGACAACGTCGCCCGTGCGCATCACCCGTTTTTCCTGGCCCTGCTCCTGGTACCAGCCGGTTCCGGCGGTCACGACGAGGAATTGTCCCACCGGGTGCGTGTGCCAGGCCGAACGCGCGCCGGGCATGAAGGTCACCTCGCCGGCACTCACGTCATTCATCTTTGGGCCGAAGACCGGCGCGACAAAGACCGTACCGGTAAAGGTCTCAGGGCTGCCGATCTGGCCGCCGCGCTCGAGTGGGGTGGTGTGTTCAATCTGCTGGGCGAGGGCTGCGGGGGCCGCGAGGGCCAGCGCAAGCGCGGCGATGGGCGTCTTCATCGTGTCGTCTCCAATGTCATTGCAGTGGCGAGGGAACCTGCCCCCGCGCTCGGGGACAGGCCCGGCCCTCAGGCGAGATGGCCTTCGAAGAAGGCCTGCAGCTTGTCGAACGGGATGATGTCCTTCTGGTCATAGAGATCGCAATGATCCGCGCCGTCGATGATCATCAGCTCCTTCGGCTCTGCCGCGGCTGCATAGGCATCCTCGCTGAAGTAGCGGGAATGGGCCTCGGAGCCGGCGATAATGAGTGCAGGACGGGGCGAAATCTCGTGGATATAGGTGAGCTGAGGCATGTTCATGAAAGACATGGCCGAGGTCACGTTCCAGCCGCCGTTCGAGTTCAGCGAGCGCGGGTGATAGCCGCGATCCGTCTTGTAGTAGGCGTGATACATGGCGATCACCGGGTTATCGATGCCGTCCAACGAGTCGGGCAGGCCGCCGGCGAGCTTCGGCGCCTCCTGTGACGCGGCGTCTTCCCAGCGTTGGAGGCTCATCGCGGTCAGCGCCTCGGCACGCTGCTCGTCGGTCATCGCATCATAGTAACCGCGTGCGTGCACCCGGCTCATGTCGTACATCGAGGTCACCGCGACGGCCTTGACCCGCTTGTCCGGCGCTGCTGCGTTCAGAGCCATACCGCCAAACCCGCAGATCCCGATCATGCCAATGCGGTCGCGGTCAATCACTTCCTGCAGGCCGAGGAAGTCCACCGCGGCCATGAAGTCTTCGGTGTTGATGTCGGGCGAGGCGACGTAACGCGGGGCACCGCCGCTCTCACCGATGTAGGAGGGATCGAAGGCCACGGCGGCAAAACCACGTTCGGCCATCTCCTGCGCGTAAAGACCGGCGGCCTGCTCTTTGACGGCGCCGAAGGGGCCGGCGACGGCAAGGGCGGGAAGCGGCGCTTCGCTACGGTCCTTCGGCAGGTAGAGATCGCCCACCAGCGCAATTCCGTATCGGTTGGTGAAGCTGACCTTGCGGTGCTCGACGCGGTCACTCTGCGGGAAGGTCTTGTCCCAGTTACTGGTTGCCTGTGCCAGCGCGGCATCGGCGCTCAGCGAGGCCATGCCAAGCGCGGCGGCGCCAATGCCTGCGGTCAGCAGCAGTTCGCGGCGGGCGGGGTTTTGGAGATCGGCTGGAGGGATCTGGGTAGTCATCTTGGGAACTCCGGTTAGGATGTGTCGTCTGCCACCCTATCTGGAGCCGCCCCCGAGAACGGATAAGGCCGTCTTGCGTTATCGTAGCCATGAATCAAGTTCATGCTTGAGCGGCGCTTTTCCTTTGCGTCGTACAGTTCGTTGCTGCAGAAATTCGCAAACTACAGGAGGAGCGCATAATGGACCGCGAATTGCTCGGCGATCTATCGACCCTTCTCGCCGTCACCGAAGAGGGCAACTTCACCCGCGCCGGGCACCGTCTTGGCGTGTCGCAATCTGCCGTCAGCCACACGATCCGGCGGCTTGAGGACAAGATCGGTGTGCGGCTGCTCAACCGCAGCGCGCGGAAGGTGACCCCCACCGATGCGGGTGAGCAGCTTCTCGCGGCGCTGCGCCCCAGCTTCCAGCAGCTCGGCAACCGGATCGAAGAAATTCGCACCCTGGGCGAGCGTCCCTCGGGGCTTGTGCGGGTAACCTCCAGCGTGCCTGCCACGCGTGACATACTCTGGCCAGTGGCCTCCCAGCTGGTGCGCGATTATCCCGACGTGCGCATCGAGATCACAAGCGAGGGGAGGCTTTCCGATCTCGCCGAGGACCGCTTCGACTGCGCCATTCGGCTCGGAGAGCACCTGAGCCCCGACATGATCGCGGTCCCCGTCGGGCCGCGGCTGGAGATGGCGGCGGTTGCCAGCGCGGACTACCTCGCGCGGCGTGGCACCCCAAAGCACCCCGACGATCTCGATTCCCACGACTGCATCCTGATGCGGCACCGCTCCGACGGGCCGGTCTATGACTGGGAGTTTGAGATCGCGGGCGTCGAGATGGTCAAGAAACTGACCGGCCCTTTCATCCTGAACGACCCCGGCCTCGTGCTGGAAGCGGCGCGGGCCGGTCACGGGTTCGGCTACCTGCCTCTTCCTGAAGTTCGTGCAGACCTCGATAGCGGACGCTTGCGCAGGGTCCTCGCGGACTTCTGTCCTCCCTTCGACGGTTACTACCTGTGCTACATGGGGCGCCGAAATCTCAGCTCGGCTCTGCGGCTCTTGATCGACCGGTTACGTTCGCGGAAATCGTGACATGCGATCTTGGAAGCGATTTGGAGGTCACCCAAAATGGCTCCATCTGCTTGCGGGTTCAGAAGGTGTGACGCTGAAACACAGCCGGCTGCTTGCCTTGTCGGTCAGCGAACAACATTGCAACAAGAGCTATCTGACCTTCAGAGTGACAGGTCAAGATTGGTTCGGTGCAGACGTTCGCCGTTGAATGGGCGAATGTGGCCAAGGGTCGAAAGTGACGAATGAGCAGTTTGGGCGGGAAGCGGCCGTTCGCCGCAGCCCGAAAGGGAATCCGTCTGACCTGCACCACTTCGGAACGGCAGCAATGGGCCGGTCGCAGACGGGGCGGGGGACTTTTGCGATGTCGGTCACGAGGAAGATATCCGCACTGCGCAGTTTCATGATGTCCGACATGCCGACCAGCGCGCTGCTGGCGCTGAGCCGCCGGGCTATCCGGTCATAGAGTGCGCCGGAATCGACCGGACGGACGAATGCGACGTCGAGCAGGAACTTGTCGCCCATGAAGCCATCGACGGGGATCGGCGCGACCTTCGGATTGGCCCGGATGTTCGCCGCGGTCCAGGCGAAGAAACGGTTCGAGATCGCGACATGGTCGTCATCGACCTTCAGCACATGCGACAGGCAGGACACGTTCGGCATGCCATCGGCCGACGCCGTGGCAATGATCGAAGGAATGCCCCCCGCGAAACAGGCGGAAAGCTCGGACAGGCGCGAAGTCCGGCTGCGCGTTCAGGGGCTTGCCCAAAGCCAGGGCGCCCGAGCCGGCAATGACCACCTTTCCGCCGTCAATGGCACCGCCGGCGGCGGAAAGGATGGCTTTGGCGGGCGCTCTTCCGGTGCTGCGTCTTGCACTGTCGGGAACCCTCTCCATATGTGCGTCATTACTGCAAGGTGGGTGTCCGGAGTCAGCCATGGGCTATGCAAAGACCGCAATTCTGATGGCGGCGATGACCGCGCTCTTCATGGGCGTGGGCTATCTGCTGGGTGGATCGGGCGGCGCGGTGATCGCATTGATCTTCGCGGCAGGTACCAACGCCTTCACATGGTGGAATTCCGACCGCATGGTGCTGCGGGCCTATAACGCGCAGCCGGTCGCGCCGGGCGACCGGCTTGGCCTGCACGCCATGGTGTCGGACCTGGCGCGCAACGCGGGCCTGCCCGAGCCGAAGGTCTACCTGATCGACACTCCGCAGCCCAATGCCTTCGCGACGGGCCGCAACCCGGCCAATGCCGCCGTTGCGGTGACTTCGGGCCTGATGCGCAGCCTGTCCCGCGAGGAACTGGCCGGCGTGGTCGCCCATGAACTGGCGCATATCCGCAACCACGACACTGCCATCATGACCGTGACGGCGACCTTCGCCGGTGCGATCTCGATGCTGGCGAACTTCGCGCTCTTCTTCGGCGGCTCGCGCGAGCGTATGGGCCTGGTCGGCACGCTTCTGATGATGTTCCTCGCCCCGCTTGCGGCGGCGCTGGTGCAGATGGCGATCAGCCGGACAAGGGAATATGCCGCCGACAAGGCGGGGGCCGACATCTGCGGGCAGCCGCTCTGGCTGGCCTCGGCACTGGAGAAGATCGCCCTCGGCGCGGCGCGGATCGACAATGACGCGGCCGAGCGGCATCCGGCAACGGCGCATATGTTCATCGTGAACCCGCTGCACGCGCACAAGCGCGACAACCTCTTCGCGACGCACCCCGCCACCGAGAACCGCGTGGCGGCGCTGCGCGCCATGGCTGGGGCGTCGCGGCAGGCTTCGGCCAGCGGTGAGCGGCAGGCTTCGACCAGCGGTGTGCCCAAGGTCCGCAGCGACAGGCGGCCGGGGCCGTGGTCCTGACGGTGGTACCTCCGTCCGTGTCCATGTGCATGAGGGATCGGTGACGCCGCTGGCGGGTGATCAGCCGGAAATAACCCGCGCGGGCACTCACTCCGCTTTGATACCCCTCTCCACCATCGACAGGCCTTGTCGCGCGACTCTCGGCGGTCCTGAGCAACACATGGGGCGGGGCCGTGTTCAGATCTTCCTGTTCAAGAGCAGGATCGACAATATCTTCGCGACCCTGGCCCGGAGAGCGGTTCCAGCAGAACAAGGTTGCCCCGATGGAAAGCTGTCGGCGGCACTCTGATCCTGTCCAGTGTCCTAGTCGGGCACCTTCTTCACAAACTGGGACTTCAGCCCCATTTGCCCGATCCCCGGTATCTTGCAGTCGATGTCGTGATCACCGGCCACCAACCTGATACCGCGGACCTTCGTTCCAACCTTTACAGTCGACGACGACCCCTTGACCTTGAGGTCCTTCACGACCGTGACGGTATCTCCGTCGCGCAGGATATTCCCCACGCTGTCACGCACTTCGCTGACGTCGTCGTTGGCCGTGCCGCCCGGCTGCCACTCGTGACCACATTCAGGACAGACCAGCAAAGCGTCCATCTGGTACGTGAAGCCCGAGGCGCACTCGGGGCATGGCGGCAGGGTATCGGTCATATTTCGCCTTCGACTTGGGTTTGTTCAGCTCTGCGTCGGGTTCGATCGGACAACGGTAATGTCCGTTCATGCACGTGATAGCGCCGGGACGGCTCTGAGTGGTCTACCCGGCTTGCATGTCCCCCCGGCAGCGCAATTGGGGCATTTCCTTTGGTAGCCGAGCGTTCCCGGCGCATCAAGGCCACCCGGTAGCTGTGACCGGGCCGAAACCCGGACCCGAAAACTGTCCTTCGGGCGGGGCGTTGGGGTGGGCGGATAACGGCCGTCCACCCCGACAGGCTGCCTGGCGTCTCAGGCGAGACGAATCTGCGTGCCCCAGTCGTCTTCGTATTGCCTGGCTTCCCCGCGGGCCCTCTGCCGCAGTTCCACGAAACTCAGGCCGGTTGCGCGCTCTGACCGCTTGCCGGCCCCGGCGCTGAGCCATTCATTGACCGCGACATGATGATGATAGCCGCCGGTCGACAGGAACATCGCGTCATCGCGGGTGCTGACGGCGTCGAAGCCCATGACGTCCCGCCACCATCGACCTGCGCGCCGCGCATCACCGACCTTCAGGTGCACGTGACCGACCGAGGTGCCCTGCGGGGCTCCGTTCCAGCTCGGCAGGGCCGGTCCGAGGGTTCCCATGATCCCGTCCACGTCGAGCCGGAATGTCCCCATCTGCACCTCGCCGCCGGACCAGTTCCAGCTTTCCTGCGGCCGATCCGCGTAGATCTCGACCCCGTTGCCTTCGGGATCGGTAAGGTAGATGGCCTCGCTCACCCGATGGTCGGCCGTGCCGGCGACCGGTACCTGTCGCGCGATGGCCATGCCGATCCAGTTCGCGAGATCCTTCCGCGAGGGCAGCAGGAAGGCGGTGTGGAACAGCCCCGCCTCGCGCGGATCGGCGAGGGTGAGCCCGCTCTGTTCCTGCAGTGCGAGCAAAGGGGCGGTCCCTGCGCCCAGCCAGATGGTTGCACCGTCCCGACTGAGTTCGCGCAGGCCGACGGTCTCTTTGTACCAGCCCGCCAGCGCCTCGGCATCGCGTGTCCACAGCCCGACGCTTCCGACATGAATGGGGGCGGCGAGGGGCAGGCTGTTGGCCGCCTGCGCGCGGATTGGAAGGGTAGAGGCGAGCGCCGCAGCGCCCACCCCCTTGATGATATCCCTACGGCGCATCACAGCTCCTTCTTCAGGAGACGGTCAACCGAGTAGCGGCCACCGCCTTTGGCGACGAAGGACAGCGTCACTGCGGACCAGATCCAGGCCAGTTCCGCGCCGCGATACCCTTGGTCGAGCACGATCCAGTGGAAATATGCCGCCACCAGCAGGATGATGGAGGTCCCGGCCGCAGCCAGACGTGTCAGCAGGCCGAGAACCAGCAGCAGGCCACCCGTGAATTCGGTGACTGACAGAAGGATCGACCAGAACCAGCCGGGCGCGAAGCCCAGCCCGGAGACCATCTCGGCGGCGCCGGTGGGGTTCTGGATCTTGGGCCAGCCGTGGACCATGAGGGCCGCGCCGCAGACCACGCGCAGCCAGAGCGTCGTGAGGGGCGCCGCTGCGGCATAGAGCGGTGCAAGGGCCGGCAGCAGCAGCGCCGGGCGTTCGTTCGAGGAATGAGTCATCTTTTCAAGTCTCAATAAGGGGCGATCGCCCTTGGGCGTCGCAGATCACCTGGCACGGTGCGTGCCGTTTGCGTCGAACGGAGATCAGGCGCGTGGTGGCCGCCGGTCCGGGGATACCACCCAGCTGCTCGCGCTGGCGTCGCTTGCCGCCAGGCCAAGGGGCAGGTGGCCGATGGCGGGCGCGCGTGGCGAGACCTCGGTCGGAAGGACACAGGCCAGACAGGGCTTCTCGGCAGCGTGCCGCCCCGGTGCCGCCGTGCCGGGCGCATGGCAGAGGTCGTAAACGGCCTGCGCGCCGGGACAGCTCGAGGTCTGTTCCGCCTGTGCGGGCGCCAGCATGGCCAGCAGCAGAGCCGCAACGGTCAGGCAGATCTTGAGATGGTTCAACATGCGCGGCCAGGTGGGTTTGTAGGTGACACACCGTTAGACGTGCCGCGGCACGGATCTCAAGCGCGCGAAGCCACGGCTCGCAGAAAAGTGAGGCGACGGACACAGGCTTCAGTTTCGCCATTTCAATGGCGGTTTCGAAGGTGGCTATATCAACCTGGGCATCTTGCGGCGTGCGCCGCCTGCGCGAGAAAAGATGCTGCTCGCAGCCGCGGCGTCCCGCACTATTGATCGAGAGCGCCGCGATCCAAGCCCTGAACCGGTGTTTCGCCTTCTACGATCCACCACGGGCCGGCTTTGGGCCCTTGGGTGGCCGCTTGGCGGTGCCGGCCTTGTTTGAGGTTTTCCCCGGCCCTTTTGACGGCCCTTTTCCTGGCCCTTTGCCCGACACGGCCACTGCCGCGCGGGCGCGGTTCTTCTTGCTGCTTGGCTTGCCCTTCGGCGGCGGCGGACCCTTGGGTTTGTGCTTTGGCTTGGCGGCAGTTTGGGGCTCGGCAGTGGCGCGCTCGACCGCTTCCTTGCGGTCATCGCTCGGTTTGTATTCGCGCTTTCGAGCGGGCTTCGTCGTCGGACCGGGCTCATCTGCGGCCGGTACGGGAGCCTTGGGGCGATGCGGTTTGGCGCCGGGGGTCTTGCGGACGGGGGTGTCCTTCCTGGGCCCGGGCCCCTTGGCCCCGAGGTCGGGTGGCGAAGCCAGCTGGGTAAGCCGCGCGCCCTTTTCCAGTACCATGCTCTCGCCCACGGTCGCCAGAAAACCCGCGACGGCCCCGTTGCGGATCTGCACGAAACTCTGGTCGTCCCGAACCCGGATTGCGCCGACGTCTTCCTTCGACAGGCCGCCCGCCTTGCAGAGCATCGGCAAGAGGCGGCGCGGCTCGGCGCCGACGTCGCGTCCGCCCGAGACGGCAAACCAGGTCGAGGGGCCGAAATCCCTGACGGGTTCCGGCTTGGCATCCATATCGGCCAGCTCTTCGGGAGGAGCGCGCAGCGTGTGAAGCAGGCGCAGGTAACCTGCGGCAATCTGCTCGGGCGAAAAGGCGTCGAGAAGCCGCTGCACGCTCTCCTGTTCCTCCTCGGTTGCCGGCTCTTGCCAGGCCGGGTCCGAGAACATCCGCTCTTCATCCATCGCGCGGACGTCAGCAGCTGACGGTGCGTTGCCCCATTCGGCCCTGACCTTGGCCCAGCCCAGCAGGCGCTCGGCCTTGCTGCGCGTGCGCGGCGTGACGATCAGCACGCTCACGCCCTTGCGCCCGGCCCGGCCCGTGCGCCCGGAGCGGTGCAAAAGGGTCTCCTGGTTGGAGGGCAGTTCGGCATGTACGACGAGATCGAGCCGGGGCAGGTCGATACCGCGCGCCGCCACGTCGGTTGCGACGCAGACCTGCGCACGCCCGTCGCGCATGGCCTGCAAGGCGTGGGTGCGTTCGGACTGCGACAGCTCGCCCGACAGCGCCACCGCGTTGAACCCGCGGTTCGACAGCCGCGCCGCCAGCCGGTTGACCATGGCGCGCGTGTTGGCAAAGACCAGCGCGCTGGGGGCCTCGTGATAGCGCAAGGTGTTGATCACGGCGTTGTCGACATCCCGTTCGGGCACCGTCAAAGCGCGGTATTCGATATCGCCGTGCTGCGGCGTCTCGGACCTGGCGACGATCCGTTCGGCGTCGTTCTGGTAGCCTTTGGCAAGCGCGGCGATGGCCGGCGGAACGGTGGCCGAGAACAGCAGGGTCTGCCGCTCGGAGGGCAAGTTTTCCAGGATGAATTCGAGATCCTCGCGGAACCCGAGGTCGAGCATCTCGTCGGCCTCGTCGAGGACGACGGCGCGCACGGCGGAGAGGTCGATGGAGCCGCGGTTGATGTGGTCGCGCAGCCGTCCCGGCGTGGCGGCAACGATATGCGCTCCGCGCTCCAGCGCGCGGCGTTCGTCGCGCATGTCCATGCCGCCGACGCAGGAGGCCAGCACCGCCCCCGCCTTGGCGTAGAGCCATCCGAGTTCCCGTTTGACCTGCAAGGCCAGCTCACGCGTGGGCGCGATGACGATGGCAAGAGGTGCGGCGCCGGGCGCGAAAGCCTCGTCGTCCCCCAGAAGCGTGGGCGCGATGGCAAGACCGAAGCCCAGCGTCTTGCCCGAGCCGGTTTGCGCCGAAACCAGCAGGTCACGACCTTTCAAGGCGGGGTCAAGCACCGATGTCTGGACGGGTGTCAACGTGGTGTAGCCACGGTCATCGAGGGCCGCGCGAAGGGCAGGGTGCATGAGGAACATTACTCTCGGGAACTGCTCGGGGCCATCAAGGCCGGCGAGCGGGTAGGTTTCGCGCCGGCAAGGGCGCACGACCAGCCGCACTTAGGGCAATTGCGAGGGCTTGTATAGGCTCGAGGTAGGTCAGGAGCGCTTGATGGCGCCTTGTCGCAGGCGATGCCCATGCGATTGTTTGGGATCGCGCCGAGTTATGAGGGACCGCGCCCCTCACATGGGTCACACTCAAGACCGGCATTCGGCCCGGCGAAGGCATGCAAAGGCCCCCGCCTCCAATGCTGCGGCGCGGGTGAGAGGTTGGTCAGCGAAGGAAGCGGACGCCCGCTGGACAAACAACCAACGTTGGCTCCGGGCCGCTTGCGGTCAAACCTGTCGATCCCTGTCCCAAAGGATTGCTCGCGGATCCCGTCATTGCTCTTCCCCAAACAGTGCCTGTGACTGGTCGTAGACCTCTCTCAGCTTCTTCTTGTCAATTTTCCCGACGCTGGTCTTCTGCAGCTCTTCGACAAGAATGTAGCGGTCCGGAATGCCAAATCGGGAAAGTTGTCCCCGGCTGACGTGCTCCCCCAGGAGCGCCGAGAACGCATCCGCTTCCGGGGCGCAGCCCGGCTTCGGGACGATCAGCGCCACGGGGCGCTCGCCCCATTTGGCATCCGGTACGCCGATGACCGCGCATTCGGAAACCTGCGGATGCATCGAGATGATGTCTTCGACGTCGACGGACGAGATCCATTCGCCCCCGGTCTTGATGACGTCTTTCAGTCGGTCCACGATCTTGAAATAGCCCTTGGGAGAGTGTGTCGCGATGTCGCCGGTGTGCAGATATCCGCCTTCCCAGAGCGAGGAACTCGCTTCGGGATTGCCGCGATAGCCGCGCGTCAGCCAAGGCGCGCGTGCGACAAGTTCGCCCCGCGCCATGCCATCGGCCGGCAGGTCACGCATCTGGTCGTCGACGATGCGCACCTCGGTCAGGATTGCCGGTTTCCCTGCCATCACGCGCAGGTCCAGTTCCTCGGCCGGGTCGTCCAACTGGTCGAGGTCGACGTGGCTGATGAGCAGCAGCGGGCAGGTCTCGGACATGCCGTAACCGCAGAAGACGTCGATGCCCCTCGACATCGCCTCTTGCGCCAGAGCCCGCGTGAGCACCGCGCCGCCGATCACGATCTTCCAGCCGGTCAGGTCGGTCCGATCGGGCTCGTCGAGCATCATCTTCAGGATCGTCGGCACGCAATGCGAAAAGGTGACGCCCTCGCTTTGCTGCAACTCCAGCAAGCGTCGCGCTTCATAGCGCCCGGGGTAGACCTGCTTTACGCCAAGCGCCGTCGCCATGAACGGAATCCCCCAGGCGTGAACGTGGAACATCGGCGTTATGGGCATGTAGACGTCGGATCGATCAAACCGGCCGTGACCGGGTTGCGTCGCATAGGTCGCGATCAGGGAAAGCGTGTGCAGCACGATCTGGCGATGGCTGAAATAGACCGCCTTCGGAAGGCCGGTGGTCCCGGTCGTATGGAACGTGGTCGCGATTGTCTCTTCGGGAAACTCCGGAAAGTCGAACCTGGCTTCCGCAGCGGCCAACAAATCTTCGTACTCTCCGACAACCGGCAGTCGGGGCGCGGGGACGGGCGCTTCGTCGGGCATCAGAACGACCCGGTCGATGAAACGGATATCCTCGCCCATTTCATCCAGAAGCGGGATGAAGTCCGGATTTGCCAGCAGAACTGTCGGACGGGTCTGGCCGAGCGTGAAGAGAATTTGCTGGGGGCTCAGCCTGACGTTCACCGTTTGCAGCACGGCGCCCAGCATCGGAACGGCGAAGAAGCACTCCAGATAGCGATGACTGTCCCAGTCCATCACCGCAACCGTGTCGCCACGGCGCACGCCGAGGGCCGCCAGCGCTCCGGCCAATCGCTGAACCCGTTCTCGCAGATCGCGATAGGTCAGTCGAAGCGCGCCGCGATAGACGATCTCCTGCTCCGGGTTGTAGCAGGCCGGCGAGAACAGCAGCTGCCGGATCAAGAGGGGCTGCGGCTGCATGTGTCCCGGCTCGGGCCGCTCTCCAGCAAAGGTCATTCCAGTTTCCTCGACTTCAGTTCGTCGTGCGTCCAGCCCCGCCGTGATGTGCGCGTCGTCACATCATGTTCTCGGGCAGGAATGTCGAAATCTCCGGCACCAGGATCAGCAGCAGCAGAACCAGCAGCTCGACCAGGATGAAGGGCAGGATCCCGAGGTAGATCTCGCCGATGCTGACCTTGCCCTCTGATGCGCTGACCACCGCGAAGAGGTTCAGGCCCACTGGCGGCGTTATCACCCCGATCTCGATCATCTTGCAGAGGATCACGCCGAACCAAATCGGGTCCATGCCATAGGCCTGGATCACCGGAAAGACGAAGGGCACTGTCATCACCAGCATCGACAGCGGGTCGATGAACATGCCCAGCAGGAAATACATCATGACCATCAGCAGGATGAAACCGCCCGCCGAAAGCCCGCTGCCGGTGACCAGCGCGGTCAGGTCCGAGACGAAGCCCGACAGCACCAGGAAGCGCGAGAACAGCAGGCCCGCGATGATCAGCACGAAGAGCACCGCCGTCAGTTCCGCCGTCTCGCGCATCGAGACCCAGATCTTGCCGGCCGAAATGCGGCGGCGCAGCAGGGCGATGGCCAGCGCGCCGGTGGCCCCGAGCGCGCCCGCGGTCGTCGGCGGCGTGATGCCGCTGTAGATCCCGCCCAGCACGATGAAGACCAGCACCAGCATGGGCCAGATGCCGCGCAAGCCCAGCACCTTTTCCCGCAGGGTCGACCGGGCGGTCGAGCGCGGAATCCAGTCGGGCCGCAGGCGCGCGATCACCGGGATCGCTATCAGGTAGCAGGCCGCCGTCAGCAGCCCCGGCAGGATGCCGGCCATGAACAGCTTGCCGATGCTCTGCTCGGTCAGGATACCGAAGATCACGAAGGTGAGCGAGGGCGGGATCAGGGCGGCGAATGTCCCCGCGGCGGCGATGACCCCGGCGCTGAGGCCCTTGTGATAGCCGCGTGCGATGACCTCGGGCAGGGCGATGCGGGTGAACATCGCCGCGTTCACGATGGTCGAGCCGGAAATCGCCGCAAAGCCGGCCGATGCCATGGTGGTGGCCATCAGCAGCCCGCCGCGCACCCCTTCCATCCAGCGGTTCACGGCGGTGTAGAGTTCGGAGATGATGCCCGAATAGGCCGCGATCGTGCCCATCAGGACAAACATGGGAATGACCGCGAAGGAATATTCGCTGGCGACCGAATAGGGCAGCGATTGGACCATGACCCAGAGGAAGGTTGCGCCTCCGGTGGTGTAGAGCCCGATTGCGCCGACGATTCCGATGGAAAAGGCGATGGGAATGCCAAAGGCCGCAAGCAGGATCATCCCGCCGATCGCGGCGAAGCCGGAGAGAAGGGCGTCGGTCATGCTGCGGTCTCGTCGTTGCGTGGGGCAGGGGCGGGCAGGGTGCCGGTCAAGGCGCGCAGCAATTGGCGCAGGGATTCAAGGGCTGCGACGGTGCAGCCGCAGGCCAAAAGGAACTTGCCGGGGTAGATCGGGATCGGCGTGCCCCCCGAGGCATATTCGTTGATCTCCCAGCTGTGCAGCGCCTCGAGCCAGCCGAACCAGGCGATCACTCCGAAAAACGCGATGGCGGAGAGCAGGGACGCCGCTTGCGACACCATCTTGAGAGGCCCCCGAAACCGGCCGGACAGGATATCCACGGTGATATGCGAGCCCTTCATCTGCGCGGCCGCAAGGCCGGTAAAGACGACGATCACCAGGGCAACCTCGGAAATCTCCAGGGCGCTCGGCACGGGATGCCCCAAGGCCGACGTGCCGATGACATCGGCGGTTCCCACTACGGCCATGAGCGCGATGAAAATGGCGGCAACGGCCAGTGCCGCGATGCACAGCCACTTGATGCCCGTATCTATCGCGAGAAGTATCGCGCGCATCTTTCCTCCCGAGATCTTGTCGAGTTTGGCCCGGCCTCCTCGGCCGGGCCCCAAGGCGGAGCGCCTGTCGTTACTTCTTGGCCGCAGCGTTGTATTTCGCCATCAGGTCATCGGCATAGGCCTTGCCCTCGGCGCCCATGCCACGTTCTTCCATGGCGGTGACCCAGAGCGCGATCATGTCCGGCACGGCCGCGTGCAGCGCCTCGGGGTCATCGAAGGCGACCATCTCGACACCGTTTGCCAACATCGCCGCCTTGGCGCGTTCGCTGTCCGCGGCCGACTGTTCATTCCACCAGAGCGTCACCTCCCGCCCGGTCTTGACCAGCAGGTCCTGCGTTTCCGGCGTCAGCGCGTTGAACTTGTCGAGGTTCATGCTGTCGGAATAGGCCACGATCCCGCCCATGGGCACGTCGGTGATGTATTTGGCGACCTCGTGCAGCTTGTAGGCATCCATGTCGGGGAAGGAAGAATAGGTGCAGTCGAGCGACCCGCGCTTCAGCGCCTCGTACGAGTCGGCAACGATCACGTTGACGGGGGTCGCGCCAAGGGCCTCGATCAGCTTGGGGATGTAATTGCCAAAGGACTTGATCTTGAGGCCCTGGAAGTCGGCCATGGTTTTGACCGGCTTCGTGCACATGAAATAGAAATTATCCAGCGCGCGGAAGATCAGCGGCTTGATGTTGTTTTTCTGGTATTCCGCAATTTGTGCATCATTGGAATCGCTGACGTCCATGAGTGCAATTGTTGCGGCGGCTGGGTCCATGAAGGTATGCGGGATCGCATTTGTCATGGAATACAGCGGCAATTGCGTGATGAAATAGCCGGGAACGATATCCGAGATATCCGCGGCGCCCTTGGAAACAAGGTCCAGCGCCTCTTTCATGCCGCCGAGAGAGCCGCCCCAGAACATCTGGACCTTGACCTTGCCGCCGCTTTCCTTCTCGACGATCTCGTTGAAGCGGGTGGTTGTCACCACCATGGGATAGGTCTGCGGCAGGCCGGTGGCGTGGCGCAGCGTCACGTCGGAAAATTCCTGCGCAACAACGGGTTGCGCCAGGGCGGCCGCAAAGATTGCGCTGGCGAACGCCAGCGGAAGCCGCTTGTCAGTCTTGCATTTCATGGATCATCCTCCCTGATTGGCCATGTTCGTCCAGCATGCAGAGACCACGGGGCGTGGGCTCCGGTTGCCGGCGGTTTCGCAGTGTGATGGGCCGGACCATCGGCCGGCTTTGGCAATTCCATTTTCCCTCCGGCCGTAAATTTCTCGTCGCGGAGAGATTCGCTCTTTCAATTCATACAATCGAGCGCAATATAACGATACGACAGATGGGCCGCGCGGAATGAAACCTGCAGAAACCGCGGAATGAGAGCCGGTCTGGATGCCAGTGAATTCCGAGGAGGAACCGAATTGCGAACCATCGACCTGGGCGGCGTGACCGTGGACCGTATCGTCGAGAACGAGAGCCTTTGGCTCGACCCGTTCTGGCTGTTCCACAACATCGACCAGCCGACCATCGACCGGAACCTGACCTGGATGCAGGACTTTCTCTTCGATCGCGCGGCCAACCGCATCAGCCTCAGCTTTCACAGCTTCCTGATCCGGGCCGGCGGGTTCAACATGCTGGTCGATACCTGTGTCGGCAATCACAAGGATCGTCCCGGCACCCCATTCTGGAACCAGCTCGCCGGGGACCGCTACATGCGCGATCTCGCGCGCCACGGCCTGACCCCGGCCGACATTCACATGGTGATGTGCACCCACCTGCACGTCGACCACGTCGGCTGGAACACCCGGCTCGAGAACGGGCGCTGGGTCCCGACCTTCCCGAACGCGCGCTATATCTTCGGCCGGGACGAGTTCGAGGGGCATTCGGCCCGCCAGGCCGCCACGCCCGAGACGCCGATCAATCGCGGCTCCTGGCATGACAGCGTTCTGCCGGTGGTCGAGGCAGGGCAGGCCGAGCTGGTGGGCTTCGATTTCGTGCATGGACTGGGACTGGAAGAGCGCGTGACGCTGATCCCGACGCCCGGTCACACCCCCGGCCATTTCTGCGTCAACGTCGAAGGCAATCGGGGCGAGGGGCTGATCACGGGTGACGCGATCCACCACCCCATCCAGTTCCGCGAACCGCATCTGGTCAACAACGGCGACATGGACGTGCCCCGTGCCCGCGCAACGCGCGAGGCGCTGACCGAGCGGCTGGCCGACAGCGGCGAGTTGATGCTGCCGATTCATTTCGCCGGTCCGACGGCGGGGCGCATTCGCCGGGATGGTGCCGAGAGCTTTATGTACGAGTTCATCGACTGACACTCAGAGCGTGATCCCGCCGTCCACCACCATTTCCAGGCCGGTGACATAGCGGGATTCGTCGCTGGCCAGGAACAGGGCCGCCATCGCGATATCCTCCGGCGTGCCCTGCCGGCCCATCGGGCAGCGGGCATCGCGCGCCTTCATCGCTTCGAGACGTTCTTCCTCGGTCTTGAACAGCGCGGCGGCATGGGGCGTGTTGATGAGGCCGGGCAGGATGACATTGCAGCGCACGTTGTGCGGCGCATATTGCCGTGCAACGACCCGC
This sequence comes from Seohaeicola zhoushanensis, assembly GCF_014656415.1. GTDB lineage: Bacteria > Pseudomonadota > Alphaproteobacteria > Rhodobacterales > Rhodobacteraceae > Seohaeicola_A > Seohaeicola_A zhoushanensis. Next base: position 221,559 of record NZ_BNCJ01000004.1, read on the forward strand.
GTCATCCGGTTCAGCGCGGCTTTCGAAACGTTGTAGGACAGGAACTGCATCTGGCTCCAGCGCAGGCTGGCGATCGAGCTGACATTGATGATCGAGCCTGTCTTGCGGGCCATCATGTGCGGAACGGCGGCCCGCGCCGCGGCCATCGCGCCCTTCAGGTTGATGTCGAAAACTCTGTCCCAGCTCTCGTCGGTGACGTCGATCAACTCGCCAAAGGCTTCGATCCCGACGTTGTAGTGCAGCACGTCGATCTGACCGTAGCGGTCGACGCAGGCTTCGACGGCGGCGGCAATCTGCGCGGTGTCCGAGGCATCGGCGGTAAAGCCGCTGGCGATTCCACCGGCGCTCGTGATCTCGTCAACGGTTCTCTGGGCCGCCGTGGGCGAGATGTCGACACAGAGCACTTTCGCACCCTCACGCGCGAAAAGCGCGGCAACGGCCGACCCGTTGCTGGCACCGGCGCCGATCGATCCGGCACCGATCACCGCCGCCACCTTGTCCTTCAGCCTGTCTCCCACTTGCCTCTCCCCACGTTCAGTTCGTCATGTTTCGGGCCTGTGCCCCGGAGGGGCGCAGGATTCGCGGTCGATGAATTGGGTCGGAATCATGATGCGACGGGGCTCGCTCTCGCTCTCGCCTTCTTCCAGGCGGCGCAGCATGAGTTCGGCCAGCATCTGCCCGACGCTTTCGAGGTCCCAGGTCACGGCGCTGATCGACGGCGCATAAAGCCGTGCGAGGTCGGTATCGCCGACGGTCAGAACGCTGACGTCATCGGGAACGCTCAGCCCGTTCTGTCGCAACCCCTGCAGCGTTCCGGCCAGCATCCTTGTGCCGAGGCAAAGGAAGGCGGTCGGGGCAGGGCGCAGCGACATCAACGAAAGCGCTTCGCTCGCCACGAATTCCATCGAAGACTTGTGCGCCCGTATCAGCGCGTTGTTCAGCGCGATGCCGCGCTCCTCGAGCGCCGCGGCATAGCCTGCAATCCGCTCCCTGCCGGGGCTGAGCGTGCTGCTGGACGACAGAAGTGCGATGCGTTCGTGCCCGAGGTTCAGAAGGTGCCGCGTTGCCTCGAAGGCGGCGCGGCGGTGGTCGACGTGCAGCCCGCTCTGGCCCGCCCCGAAATCCCGGTCGAAACCGATGACCGGCAGTCCGCCGCGATCCAGCTCTTCCAGCATCTCGGCGTCTTCGCTCTCGCAGGGGCCTGCGATCAGCCCGTCGACACGGCGCCGCTGGAACAGGTCGATCAGAAAGCGTTCACGGGCCTTCTCGTTGTCGGTGTTTCCCACGAGCAGCGCATATCCGGCCTGCTGCAACCGTTTCTCGGCGGCGCGGATGACGCCTGCGAAGAAGGGGTTGGACAGGTCGGTGACCAGCATTCCGACCACCTTGGTCGACTTCAGCCGCAAGCTCTGGGCGATGGCATCCGGCTGGTAGCCGAGCTTCTGCGCAGCCTTCGTCACCCGGATCACCGTGGCTTCGCTGACGCGTCCCGTCCGGTTCAGCGCCCTCGACGCGGTTCCGATGGAAACGCCGGCGGCGGCGGCAACGTCCTTGATGGTTTTGCGGCTTCGGTCCGACACGATTTCTACCCTTTGCGATGACCCTCGGGAAAATGCGCCTGCCCGTCTTCGAGCGGCACCGCAGTGGTATTAGTGTAATAGGAGGCGAGGCGATACACGCCGCAGGCGAAGACCAGTTCGATCACTTGGTTTTGCGGCCATTTCGCATTCAGCTCCGACCAGGTCTCGTCGCTTACATTCGCCCGCTCGTGCAGCTCGTCGGCCAGTCTGACCATGAGGCGGTCTTCATCGGTCCAGCGCGGATCGCTCAGGGCTTGCCAGTCTGCAGCCTCCGCCAGCTCGTCGGCCATCGCCCGGTCAAGGTTGCACCGCTCGCCGTAGATCTCGACATGCATGCCCCAGGGGTATTCCGCACCGGCGCGCGCGGTGGTGCGGATGATCGCGATTTCCTTCGGACGCAGGGCAACTTCGGCCTCGAACAGCACGGCATGCGCGATGGCCTGGAAGCGCGAGGCGAGGAGGGGGTGATGCGCCATCGAAAGGCGCAGGTTCAGCGGAGAAAGGCCCCGGAAGGCTGTATTCTCGATCGTCTTGCGGGTCGCGTCGTCATAGGGCGGGCGACGCAGTGGCAGACGGCGGGAATCTTGCGGGTTCGTGCTGGTCGTCAAGGTCTTCCTCCGGCGTTTTCTTGGCGTTCCGCCTTTGGTGTATCTGATGCGGAATCGTTTGCTCATGTGCGCACCAAAATTTTGGGCTGTCAAGTGTGGCGCTTTGCGCCTGCCGTCTGAGTGCGCGCCTGATACTATGGTTTCCGACTCCCCGGTCCCGTGATAATTCCTATAATAATCTGAGGTTATTGCCTTCGCGCCGCCTTCTCCACTGTGTCTTGACAGAGTTTTCTGGCTGGCCTAGCCTTGCACAAACGTTTTCACAATATGGGCGAAATTGTGCGGGATGCGCGGTTCCGGGCCAACAAGCGGCAGGCAGATGCGGCGACCTGATCTCAACATTCTGGTGATCCTCTGCGCCGTCTACCGCGAGGGCAGCGTGACCCGCGCGGCCGAGCGCCTCAACCTCACTCAATCCGCGATCAGCCATGGCCTTGGCCGCCTTCGCCTGCTGTTCGATGACCCGCTCTTCGTGCGGAAGGGCAATCGCCTCGTATCGACGCCGATGGCGCGCAAGCTTGCCGAGGAGGCGGGCGCCGGGCTCGAGCGGCTCGAGGCCCTGTTCGATCCGCGGTCTGAGTTCGACCCGTCGACAATCGCGCGCACCTACAGCCTTGGCGTACGCGACGTGCTGGAGGCATCACTCGTGCCACCTCTGGCCGACGCCATGCGCGGCGAAGCGGCACAGGCCACGCTGGTCTCGATGCATGTCCGTCGCACCGCGATGTCCACCCGGCTGGCCTCCGGCGCGGTCGATGCGATTGTCGATGTCTGCCTTGAGCAGCCCGAGGAAGTGCTGAGCGAGCGCATCCTCGAGGAGGAATTCTGCGTGGTCGCCCGCGCGGGCCATCCATTGGCCTGCCGCCAATACGATCTCGACGCCTACCTCGACTGCGAGCACGTGCAGATCAGCGTCCGGCAAGAGGGCGACACGTTCGAGGATTCCAAGCTGCGCAGTCTGGGGCACCGTCGCCAGATCCGCTTGCGTTGCCAGCACTACCTCGCGGCCTACAACGCCGTGCGCGACTCCGATCTGGTGGCCACCATGCCGCGCCGTCTTGCAGAGATGTTCCGCGAATCCGAGGCGGTTCAACTGCTCGCGGTGCCTTTCGAGATCGGCCGGATGGACTTTCACCTGTATTGGCACGCAAGCCGCGATGCCGACCCCGGCAATCAGTGGTTTCGGAAGATGGTCAAACGGGCCGTCCGGTTCCGACCCGCTGTCTGACATTTCCAGGAGAGGACTGACATGGACGGATTACTCAAGGGTCGCGTGGCGATCATCACCGGAGCGGGAAGGCAAACCGGAATCGGTTTCGCCACTGCGCGGCTTTTCATTGAACACGGCGCCAGGGTCGCGCTGTGCGACCTCGCCGCCGAAGATCCCGCCCAGGCCGCCTCCACACTTGGCGAGAACGCGATCGGTCTGGTCTGCAACGTCACCGACGCCGGCGCCTGCGGGCAGGCCGTAGCCGCGGCGATGGAAAAATGGGGGCGGCTCGATGTCGTCGTGAACAACGCCGGCCTCACGCAGCGGCGCAAGGTCGCCGAGATTACCGAGGAGGACTACAACCTCGTGACCGACGTGGTGCTGCGCGGAACGCTGCTGATGACCCAGGCCGCGCTGCCGCACCTGACACATGGCGTGGGCTCCATCGTCAACGTCTCTTCGCTCTCGGCCCAGCAGGGGGGAGGCATCTTCGGCGGCCCGCATTATTGCGCCGCCAAGGCCGGCGTGCTGGGTCTTACCCGCGCCATGGCCAAGGAGTTCGGCCCTGAGGGTATCCGTGCCAACGCCATTGCGCCGGGTCTCATCATGACCGATTTTTCGCGCCGCGGCCCTTCCGCCGATCCGGGCAAGATCGAGGCGGCCAAGGCTTATCCCCTGGGCCGGCCGGGGCAGGCATTGGATATCGCCAACGCGGCGCTCTACCTGGGATCAGACATGTCGTCATACGTCACCGGGATCACGCTCAGCGTCAACGGCGGTTCCTTCATCGCCTGACCCCGGCGCATGAGGCCGCCTCATGCCGCAAATGGCCGACTGGTCATTTGCGGTTTCACCCTTCGAGGCGGCATCAACACCAGGAAAGCATTGCAAGAGGAGACAGCGCATGAGCCGCATATTCGGCCCTGTGCGCCAGTTGGGCTATGTCGTCCGCGATATCGAGGCGGCGATGCATCACTGGAGCGGAACCCTGGGCATCGGCCCGTTCTTCCTGTTTGAAAAAGTCGTGATCGACGATTTCCAGTATCGGGGCACGCCGCAGCCCATCGAACTTTCCATCGCGCTGGCCAATGACGGCGACATGCAGATCGAGCTGATCGAACAGAAGAACGACGTGCCCTCGGCCTATCGCGACCACCTCGCGGCGCAGGGACAGGTGCTGCACCACACCTCGGCCTGGACCACCGATTTCGACGGTGACATGGCGCGCATCCTCGCTGCCGGTCACCGCGTGCTGCAATCGGGGCGCATCGGCGACAACCGGCTCGCCTATTTCGAGACCCAGGGCGACTACCCTTCCACCACGATGGAACTCTACGACATCACCGGCCGCGCTGGGCGGCTCAACGACAAGGTGCGCGAGGCCGCGCGCGACTGGGATGGCCGCACCGCGGTCATCCGCCGCTGAGGAGCATCACGTTGACTATCAAGGCAATCCGAATGCCGAAATGGGGCCTCGCCATGGAGGAGGGCACCATCATCGAATGGCTCAAATCCATTGGCGATGACGTGGCCGAGGGCGATGATCTGATCGACATCGAGACCACCAAGATCACCAATACCCTGCAGGCCACCAATTCCGGCCGGCTGGTGCGCATACTGGCTGGCGAAGACGAGGTCATGCCCGTCGGCGCGCTGATCGGCGTGCTGGTCGAAGGCAAGGCCTCCGAGGACGACATCGACGCCTTCATCGCCGCCAGCCCGGTCGCGGTGGTCGAGGAAGACGAAGGGGAAGAGACCGCATCGCTCGCGCTCCAGACCGTCGAAGCCCGGGGCAAGCGGATCAATGTCGGCCTCGCCGGTTCGGGCCCTGCGATTGTCCTGCTGCACGGCTTCTCGGGCGATCTGAACAACTGGATGTTCACCATCGAGGACCTGAAGGGCGTCGCCCGCGTCATCGCGCCTGACCTGCCCGGTCACGGGGCGTCGGAAAAGGCCGTCGGCGACGGTACCTTGGCGACCATGGCCGGGGATGTCGCCGCCGTGCTCGACGACCTTGGTGTCGCTGACGCGGTGGTCGCCGGGCATTCCCTCGGCGGCGCAATTGCAATGCAACTGGCGCTCGATCGTCCCGATCTCGTCTCCAGGCTCGCGCTGGTCTGCCCGGCGGGCCTGCCCGGAGGCACCCTTTCGGACGAGTTCCTGTCAGCCATCGTGACCGCCGAAAAGGCGCGCGACGTGAAGAAGGCGCTGCAACTGCTCGTGCGGGATCCCGATACCGTGAGCCGCGACATGGTGGACGGCGTGGTGCGGATGCTGCGCCTTGACGGTGCGCAGGCCGCGCTGGGCCTCCTGCGCGAACGGATGCTCGAAGGCTCCGACATGGCCGCCCTGCGCGCGCGACTGGGCGAGTTGCCCGAGACGACGCTGATCGCCAGCCACAACGACGCCATCGTCGGCGCGCCCGATACCGCAGCGCTGCCACCCGGCTGGTCGGTGCACTGGCTCGACGAAGCCGGCCACCTGCCGCAGTTGGAGGCGGCCTCCAGGGTCGGTGCCCTGCTGCGCGAGCTGATCTGAGGAGGGGACATGCAACTCAATCGTGACGACCTGAAACGCGCCTATCGCACCATGATGACGATCCGCGCCTTCGAGGAGCGGGTCGAGAAGGAATTCGCCGACGGCACCATTCCCGGCTTTGCCCACGTCTACCTGGGCCAGGAGGCATCGGGCACCGGCATCTGCTTCGACCTGACGGACGAGGACCAGATCGGCTCGACCCATCGCGGCCATGGCCATTGCATCGCCAAGGGCTGCGAGGTCGAGGGCATGTTCCTCGAGATCATGGGCAAGCAGGGCGGCATCTGCGGCGGCAAGGGCGGATCGATGCACATCGCCGACATGGACAAGGGGATGCTGGGCGCCAATGCCATCGTCGGGGGCAGCCCGCCCATCGCCGTGGGCGCGGCCCTGACGCAGAAGCTGCGCCGCACCGGCCGCGTCGCCGTCGCCTTTTCGGGCGATGGCGCCTCGAACCAGGGCACCACGCTCGAAGCCATGAACATGGCTGTGGTCCTCCAGGTCCCGATGATCTTCGTCTTCGAGAACAACGGCTATGGCGAGTTCACCTCGGCCGAATACTCGGTCGGGGCCCCGTCGCTGACCGACCGCGCGGCCGCCTTCGGGATGCCGGCGCAAAGCGTGGATGGAGGTGACTTCTTCGCGGTCCAGGCCGCCATGCGCGAGGCGCTGGAACATGCGCGCGCGGGCAAGGGGCCCTATGCGCTTGAAACCCACTGCGCGCGGTTCCTCGGCCATTTCGTCGGCGATCCGCAGAAATACCGCGGCCCCGACGAACTCGCCGCCGCCCGCGCCAATGACCCGATCCTGCGCTTCCGCAGCAAGGTTGCCGACGCAGCGCTGCTGGAGACGGCCGAGCTTGACGAGATCGATGCCGAGGTGCGCGCCCGCATCGACGCCGCGGCCGCCGCCGCGCGCGAGGCGCCCTTGCCGGCGCTCGCGACGCTCGAAGCCGATGTCTACGTGAAATATTGAGAGGCGAGAGATGGCCGTAATTTCCTATCGCAAGGCGATCAACCAGGCTCTCGAACAGGAGATGGCGCGCGACGAGAGCGTCATCCTGATGGGCATCGACGTGGGCGGCGGCACCGGCGGGAGCGGCGATGTCGGCTCGGTCGGCGGCGTCATGGGCGTGACCAAGGGGCTTTATCCCAAGTTCGGCCCCGACCGGGTAATCGACACCCCGATTTCCGAAAGCGCCATCATCGGGGCTGCCGCCGGCGCGGCGGTGACCGGGATGCGCCCGGTGGCCGAGCTGATGTTTGTCGACTTCATCGGCGTCTGTCTCGACCAGATCTACAACCAGGCCGCCAAGTTCCGCTACATGTTCGGCGGCAAGGCCCGCACGCCGTTGGTGATCCGCACCATGGGCGGGGCGGGGATGCGCGCCGGCGCGCAGCACAGCCAGAACCTGCACCCGATATTGACCATGATCCCCGGTCTCAAGGTGGTGATGCCCTCGAACCCCTATGACGCCAAGGGCCTGCTGATCAAGGCGATCCGCGACGACGACCCGGTGGTGTTCCTCGAATCCAAGGCGCTCTATGACATGAAGGGCGAGGTGCCGGAAGAGGCCTACGAGATCCCCTTCGGCGAGGCCAATATTCTGCGCGACGGGCGCGACGCCACCATCGTCGCCTTCGGGGCGATGGTGCCGCGCGCGATGCAGGCGGCGGATAGGCTGGCGAAAGACGGGGTGAAGGTCACTGTGCTCGACCCGCGCACCACTTCGCCCCTCGACGAGGAGGCGATCCTCGACAGCCTGGACGAGACCGGCCGCCTGATCGTGGTGGACGAAAGCCCGCCGCGCTGCTCGCTGGCCGCCGACGTGGCCGCCCTGGCGGTCTCGCAGGCCTTCGACGCCCTGAAGGCCCCGGTCGGGATGGTGACCTGCCCGCATACGCCGGTGCCTTTCGCCCCGAACCTCGAAGATGCCTACATCCCGAGTGTCGAACGCATCGTGGAAGCGGTCAAGAACACCCTCTGAACGTAGCAACTCCAAGACAGAAAGGCCGCCCGGATCGCTCGGGGCGGCCTTTGCTGTTCGTTCAACGCTCCTCAGATCAGGATCAGGGCGATATCATTGAAGGCCACCAGCAGCCCGATGATGATGAGTTCCACCACCACAAAGGGGATTGCTCCCTTGAAGGCGTGCATCACGTCGATCTCCGGTACCGTGTTCTTCACCACGAATATGTTCAGGCCAACCGGAGGGGTGATCGCTCCGATCTCCGCGCATTTCGTCACCAGGATGCCGAACAGGATGGGATTGATGCCGGCCGCCAGCACCACCGGGAAGATGATGGGCAGGGTCAGCAGCATCATGGTGATCGCGTCGACGAAGAACCCGAGGAAGAGGTAGGGGAGCAGCAACAGCAGGGTCAGCTGCCACTTCGGCAGGTCGAACTGCGTCAGCCAGAGCGTGAGTTGCTGGGGCACCTGCGTCGTGGTCAGGGCCAGGCCGAAGAAGCCCGCGCCGATGATCAGCAGGAAGACGCTCGACGTGGTGACGCCGGTATCCACCAGCCCGCGCCAGATGATTGCCCGCCGGTTGCCACCGCGCAGCGCGACGATCAGCACGGCCCCGGCCGCGCCGAAGGCGGCCGCCTCGGTGGCGGTGCCGATGCCGAGATAGATGGTGCCCATGACGATCAGGAACAGCAGCAGGATCTCCCAGCTCTGGAAGGCAGCCCTCATCTTTTCGCCCATCGTGGTGCGCTGCCCGCGCACCGAAGGGCCGGCGCCCGGCACCAGCTTGACCCAGCCGAACAGCATGATCGCATAGAGCACCGCGGTCAGGATGCCGGGCACGATGCCGGCGAGGAAGAGGTCGGGCACCGAGGTCTCGGTCGCGATGGCATAGACGATCAGCAGCCCCGAGGGCGGGATCAGCACGCCGAGCGTTCCGGCGGCGGCGACGCTGCCTGCGGAAATCGCGTGGGAATAGCCTTCCTTCAGCATCCGCGGCACGGCGACCTGCGCCACCGTGGCCGAGGTCGCAAGGCTAGACCCCGACACCGCCGCGAACCCCGCGCAGGCAAATACCGTTGCGATGGCCATGCCGCCGGGCAGGGCGCCGACCCAGACCCTCGCGCTGTCGAAGGCGCGATGGGCAATGCCGGCGGAAAAGCTCATGTGCCCCATGAACAGGAATAGCGGCAGCACGACATAGGCCAGGTTGGCCGAGGCGGAATAGGGGAAGGTCGAGACAAGAAACTCGACCGCCATCCAGGGCCGCGTCAGGATCAGGCCGACGAGACCGGCGGTCAGCAGCGAATAGGCAATCGGCAGACCGATCAGCAGCAGGATCAGCATCCCGCCCAGAAGTCCGAACCCGAGTGCGAGGTCGATGGATTGCATTTCAGTGAACCTCAGATCGCGCCGCTATGGTCGGGCAGGCCGGCCTTCATCTTGGCCTCGCCCCAGATCATGGTGCCGATCAGATCGACCGCCAGCTGCACGACCAGCAGCACCAGGCCGGCCGCCAGGATGATCCGCTCGGGCCAGATCGGCCAGGGATGCACGCCGAATGACATCTCGCCCTTCTGCGTCGATGAGATCGCATATTTGGCGGCGAACCAGGTGATGAGACTTATGCCAAGCAGCGCGATAAGAAGGGTCAGGAGGCGCTGGAAATGCCGAAGCCGTGTCGACAACTGATCGGTCAGCACGGTGACCTGAAAGTTGGAATCGGTGGCCTGCGCACCGGCCATGCCCAGGAAGACCTTTACAATCAGCAGCATGACGCTGATCTCGGTTGCCAGCGGAAGTGGTGCGGCGAAGAACGCGCGCCCGATCACGTCGACCAGGATCACGACCATCATGATCCCGGTCGCAAGTCCGCTCAGAGAGCCGACGGCCACGCTGAAGCGCGATATCGCATGGAAGAATTTCATCGGGCGGCCTCCTCTTCTCGCCTGACAGAACCGGCCGCCGTGGGGGGTCCACAACGGCCGGCCAATGGTTTGATCGGTCTCAGTGACCGGCCTTCAACTTCACGTAGGTGGCCAGGCCCGGCGTATAGACGGCCTCCGGTTCATACTTGCGGACGAGCTCGACGAACTGGTCGTAGATCGCGCCGCCATTCTCCGTGACCGAAGAGGCCATCTCGATGTATTTCGAGCGCATCAGCGGTCCCATGACTTCCTGCCATTTGGCGGCTTCCTCGTCGGTGGCGAGGATCACCTCGGTTTCGGCGCCTTCCTCGAGGAACCGCTCGGCAGCTTTGCTCATGCTCGCGTTGATCAGCTCGACATAGCGGCCCGGCACCTCGGCGGCGACCTCGTTGATGACCGCCTTTTGTGCATCGCTCAGCCGGTCATAGCTCGCCTGGTTCAGCGAGGCGATCGAGACGCTGTTGATGCCAAGCCGTCCGGCATCGGACGCATAGGCCACGACCTTTGGCACGCCGTTGTTCACCGCGCTGTCGAAGGGCGTATTGGCCATTGCGTCCAGCGCATTGCGGTTCACCGCCTCGACGGCGTCGGCAAAGCTCATCGGCACGGGCGAGCCGCCGCCAGCCTCCACGCCCCAGGCGATCGCGGCAACGGCGCGAATGCGCTTGCCGTTCATGTCCTCGGGCATACGCACCGGGAAACTGCCCCAGATGCCGCCATCGGGGAAGGGCAGGGCCCACATCATCTTGACACCCTGCGAGGAGAATTCCTTCTGCAGGTCGGCGTTGCCCTCGTAGAGATCGCGGAAGGCATAGACCACCGCGTCGGCCTTTTCCGTGATCCAGGGCAGCACCACGTTCGACAGCGGATAGTCCTTCGGGTTGTAGGCCTGCGGCGTACCCGTCGCGAAATCGACGGCGCCCTGGGCCAAGCCGGGATAGATGTCCGGCGCTTTCATCAGCGCGCCACCGTAATAGCGCTCGAACTTGATGTCGCCGCCGCTGCGCGCTTCGACCTGATCCATGAACCAGGTGTCCAGCGTCGTGGCGATGGAGCGCTCGGAAATGTAGCCGGCATAGACCAGCTTGGTCTCGGCCCAGGCCGTTCCTGCAGTCGAGATGCTCGCAGCGACAACTGCGTAAACGATATTTCTGATCTTCAGGCTTGGTTTCAAGGTGTCCTCCCTTTCCCACAACATGAACGCCGCAGCAGTTCCTCCCGTCGGCGCAGATAGGCTCGCATGGCCGATGGCCAAGGATATATATGATTATCCCGTGGTTCCGGGGCGATTCAAATGAACAGAAGTCAATCCACGGATCACGCGATCCCGATGCGGAGCGTCCATTTTCATACCCTTTCGAATCCGGGACTTTCCTTGTGTACGGTAGGGATGGTAAACGTTTGCGCAACCAAAAATGCGCGAGGAGAAGTGACATGCCCACGATTGCTCGACCGGACTTCGCGGGCCGGGTTGCCGTTGTGACCGGGGGCAACCGGGGTATCGGGCTGGAGACCGCGCGGTTGCTGGCGCGCGGTGGCGCCCGCCTTTCGCTCTGGGCGCGCGACACCTTGCGCCTGGAGGCCGCGGCGACGGAACTGGCTGACATGACCGAGGTCCACATAGTCCAGGCCGACGTCGGCGACGAACAGGCGGTTCAGGCAGCGGCAAGGGCCGCCATCGACCATTTCGGACAGGTCGACATCCTGGTCAACAACGCCGGCACGCTCGGCCCGCGCGCGCCGGTCGGCACCTATCTGGCCAGCGACTTCGAGGCGGTTCTGCGCATCAACCTGATGGGCACCTTCCACTGCTGCTCGGCCCTGGTCCCGCATATGTCGGCGCGCGGATACGGGCGGATCGTCAACGTGGCCTCGGTGGCGGGCAAGGATGGGAACCCCTTCGTGTCAGGCTATGCCGCTTCGAAGGCCGCGCAGATCGCTCTGACCAAGTCGCTGGGAAAGGAAGTTGCCACGACCGGGGTGCTGGTCAACGCGGTCACGCCCTCGGCGAGCCCGACCGATATCTTCGGTGAACTCGACGAGGATCGCAAACGTGCCTTGCTGGCGAATGTGCCGATGGCCCGCTTCGTTGCGCCCGAAGAGGTGGCGCAGATGATCGGCTGGCTTTGCAGCGAAGCCTGTTCCTTTTCGACCGGGGCGACCTTCGATATATCCGGAGGTCGCGCCACGTTCTGATGCGCCCGCGCCTTGGAGGATATCGCCAGACTCGGCGATGGCCCTTTCAATCGCGGATGGCACCGGTTTCGCGGGACCTTTCACAAGCGGCAGATATCGTCGCGGGGTCCGCTTGTATGCGCAGCCCTCTCAAGCAGCGTCCCGAGACGCGGAAGGTGACGCGAGCCGCGGTCTCGCGTCTCGTGGTCGCCAAGGCCTGAAGATCGGGACATGTCGAAACACAGGAACCACGACGCGTGCTCCAAGGCTTGCCTGGCGCTGGACGCCGTGAAGGCTTGTCGCAAAATTATCCTGTGTGCCGACTATGCCGTTGGCTCGGTGGCCGGAAGAATGCTTCGGGTGCCTTGGACTGCCTCCGGCCTGCACGCGAGGCACGCTTGGATGAAGTCATTGACCAGCGGAGTGGTCACCTCGGATTTCCGCGTGGCCAATACCAGGGACATTGCGGGCAGGCTGCCCTCCTTAAGGCGTTTCTTCGTCGTTGTGGTGCCGTCATAGCCCGCCGCGCCGTTCGGTCGGGTGAACAGAATCGAATAGCCAAGGCCATTGCCGACCAAAGTGCGCACCATCTCGAACGTTCGTGCGCGGAAGGCGATGTTGGGCGTCAATCCGATGTCGGAGAAACGGCCGGCCAACATTTCAGTGACCGGGCTGCTGTCGAGAAGAATCATGGGGCGTCGGGAAAGCTCAATGAGATCAACGGCCTCCTTGTCCTCGAAAATGTCGCCACCCGGCAACAGGCAGTAGGGTTCCAGCTTGGTGAACTCTTGCGTTTGAAGTGTGGCCGGCAGTTCAAGATCGTGTGTTATCGCGCAATCTATATCGCCAAGTTCAAGCGCGATCAGCAGATCGCGTTGGGTGCCCTCGACAACATTCAGGTTCACATCGGGATGGGTGCCGCCAAACCGCGCAGCTATGCCTCCCATGAAGAACGGTCCCCAATTGGTCGAACACCCCACCGTAACCGAACGCTCCGTTGTGTCCGCTGCTTTCCGCGTGACCAGGGGAGACGGCTTGGCGTAGCCCCGGTTGGCGTAGATCAGTGGCGACATCCCCGCAGCGAACTCGATAGCATCCGCTTCGCCAATGAATATCCAGTGCGAGCCGTGAAGGATGGCTTCCTTCAATTGGCAGTCGAAGGCAACCAGGGCGTCGGGCACGACCGGGGCGCCGGTCTTGAGTCTGGTCCATTCGCCAAAGTCGAACTTGTCTGGATACTCGTCGCGGTGCCTTCCTGCAAAGACATCCGACAGGCGGACCTGGTCGTCGCGCAGCACGTTTACGCAAAAGGCGCCGTTCTCCCTGATCGCGTCGGCGGCGCTGCTGGTCTTGTTGATGCAGACGAGCAGTGAAGGCGACGCAGAATCAGCCGAAACGGACGACATGGCGCTGACCGTCACCCCGTGCCGTCCGGCCGGGCCGTCAGTTGTGATCACCGAAACGGTGGAGGCAGATCGGCTCATACCCTCCAAGAATTTCTGACGCAGTTCCATATCGCCTCACAAAGTTCACATGATGCACATTTGTGCGATATTTTGAGGTTTTGCCGCAGGTTTGTCAATCATCCACGGTTGGAGCTGCCTCATTGGCGACGGCCGGGGATCTTGCTCATCCAAGGCAGGTCGCAAAACACGTTGACAGTAAAGATGCACTCGCCTAGCATTTAATGAACAAACGTGCGCTATGCGCACATTTGCATTGGGGGGACCTAAGTGCCATGGCCAAGGGGCGCGCAAAAACCCTGCGCCGCTTTGCGCCTTGGTGCGGGACATTTGGAAACGCGGGCGGCATATCTGAATCCGTGCCGCATTGGGAGGAGAAGACATGAAAATACTAGGTTCACTGGCCATGGCCGGGGCAATCGCCTTTGCTGGCGTCGGCCATGCGCAGACCATCTCGCTCGGCACGTCCCCGCAGGGCTCTGCCTCCTATCTTACCGGAGCGGCAGTCGCGAAGATCATCGACCAGGCGACCGATTTGAACCCCCGTGTCATCCCGGAAGGCGGCTCGGAAGTTTCCCTTACTCGTGTCAACGCGGGTGATCTGCAACTGGCCATCGCCACGACGCCGCCACTCTATCAGGCTTGGCTGGGCGGGACGGAATATCGGGGCCAGAAGCAGGAGAACATTCGGGTCATCGCAGTGCTGCGCACACTTCGGACAGGGTTGATGGTCCGGAAGGACTCGGACATTCAAACAACCGAAGACATCAAGGGCAAACGCGTGGCCGATGGTTTCGCGCGTGTGCGGGCAGCGGCGCTGATGCTCGACGCAAAACTCGCTGCTGCGGGCGTATCCAAGGATGACGTTACTCTGATTCCGGTTCCGGATGGGGGCCGCGCGGTCGACGACCTTGTTGCCGGAAACCTCGACGTCACTTCATTCTCGCTGAGTTCCGGGAAAACGCGCGAGGCAGAGGCGGCAGTTGGAATCCGGTTCATTTCTGTTCCCGACACCGAAGAGGCCAAGGCGCGTGCTGCAGAGGTCTTGCCTGGTTCGTTCATCGAACGGGTAGAGCCGAATCCGCAGTATCCGGGTGTGACCGAGCCTCTCAACGTCTTGTCTTCGAAGTATGTGCTGACTGCGAGCGCGAGCTTGGACGAGGCTGTGGTCTACCAGATCGCGAAAGCGCTGCACGAGAACAAGCAGGCCTTGATCGAAGCCTATGCGCCCATGGCCGAGTTCGAACCGGACAACATGCATCCGGACGTCGGTGTGCCCTATCACGATGGCGCGCTCAAGTTTTACAGCGAAATCGGCAAGTAACCAGAATAACGCGAGAATATGATGGCAAACCATGGTGCGGAAGTCTCCGCTGATTCAGTCGGAAGCGAAGTGGCAACTTCATCCGAGGCAACCGTTCTCGTCAAGTTTGCACATCTCTTATTGATTGTTCTGGTCCTGGCGGCCCTTGCCTGGGCCGCCGATCTCTACCGGGCTGTCGGCATGCTCTTCATGAACGAACAGTATTACGCGGGCATCCTGGCTCTGGGGCTTCCCGCGCTGTTTCTGCTCGTTCCGGCGAATGGCCACCAGGCTTCTGCCCGCCGTAGCCCGCCATGGTACGACGTGGTGATCGCCGTTGTGATGGCGCTCACCTCGATCTTCATCATGGTGCGTTACGAGGCAATTATCTACAACTTCCAGGGCGCGGAGGTTTCGACAATTGCTGCAGCGCTCCTGCTCTTGCTCGGCATTCTGGAAGGACTTCGTCGAACGGCAGGAACATTTCTGTTCGCGTTGCTGCTCGTGTTCGTGCTCTACGCGTTCTTCGGCTACCTGTTGCCTGGCAGCCTGCAGGGGCAACGGGTAACCTTCGAACGGCTGGTGCCGTATCTGACGTTGGACGCCAATGGCATTTTCGGCGTGCCGATGCAGGTGGCTACGACCGTGATCGTCGCCTTCATGTTCTTCGGTTTCGTTCTGGAACCGGCCGGGGGCGGCAAGTTCTTCACCGACCTGGCAATGTCCATGATGGGGAGATACCGCGGCGGCTCCTCGAAGATTGCGGTGCTCGCGTCGAGCCTGTTCGGGTCGATCTCCGGCAGTGCCGTCTCCAATGTGGTTGCAACCGGAAGCGTGACCATTCCCCTGATGCGTCGCGGTGGCTACTCGGCCTCGTCTGCGGCTGCGATCGAGGCTGTCGCGTCGACCGGCGGTCAGCTCATGCCGCCCCTGATGGGCGTCGCGGCCTTCCTGATGGCCGAATTCATCCAGGTTGACTACACCTCGATCGTCTATGCGGCGATCATTCCGTCGGTCCTGTATTTTGCGGCGCTCTTCTGCGTGGTGGACCAGCAGGCCGCACGCGACAAGATCTCGGGCATTGACAAGGCGCTCATCCCGTCAGGCTCCAAGACGCTGCGACGGGGGTTCCTCAACTTCATCCCGTTCCTGTTCATCATCGTCGGCCTGTTCCACTTCAACCTGAAGCCCGAGACGGCGGCTCTCTATGCCGCGCTGACGGTGATCCCTATCGGATACTTCTTCGGTTACGGAGGCGCACGCCTGAGCCTGAAGGCGCTGTATACGGCAACCCTGAGCACGGGCCGGGCATCGCTCGAAATGCTCATGATCGGCGGCGCGGCCGGCATCATCATGGGCGTCCTGAACATCACCGGGTTGGGGTTCGGCCTGACGCTCGAACTTGTTCGCATCGCCGGCGGAATGCTCTTCCCGCTGCTGCTCCTTTCGGCTCTTCTCTGCATCATCCTGGGCATGGGGATGCCGACGACGGGCGTCTACATTCTCCTCGCAACGCTCGTTGCGCCCTCCATTGTCCAGCTCGGGGTCTCCCCGATGGCGGCGCACATGTTCGTGCTCTACTACGGGATGATGTCGATGATCACGCCACCGGTCGCAATCGCCGCCTTCGCCGCCGCGACCCTGGCAAAGGCCCCGTTGATGGAGACGGCGTTCAAGGCGGTGCAGTTCGGCTGGTCAGCTTTCTTGATCCCCTTCCTTTTCGTCTTCTCCCCGGGTCTCATCATGGAAGGTGACTGGGTCGATATCGCCTTCACCTTCGTTACCGCGCTGGTCGGCGTGTGGTGCGTCTCGGGTGCCATTACGGGATACCT
Source organism: Seohaeicola zhoushanensis (assembly GCF_014656415.1). Lineage (GTDB taxonomy): Bacteria > Pseudomonadota > Alphaproteobacteria > Rhodobacterales > Rhodobacteraceae > Seohaeicola_A > Seohaeicola_A zhoushanensis. The sequence continues at coordinate 238,164 of NZ_BNCJ01000004.1, forward strand.
GACGCGTCCGGTAACCAGGTTCATGCGGCCGATCTATCTCCTGGTGGGGCTGGCGCTGCTTCTGCCGGTCGACATCTTCTCGGGCGCGCATATCGTCAACGCAGTGGCGGCAGTGGGCCTGGTTGCCCTGCTGGCCGCCGCCCGCTTCGCCGGTCCCGCGGTTGCGGTGGAGCAGGCCAAGTGATCCGGAAGGCTTCAGTTGCCGGTCTTGCGCGACGGAAGCATGTTCAGGGCTTCGATCTTCGCCGCCACGTCCCGCAGTTGCGGCAGGTAGGTCTCAACAAGCTCGGCCGTGGTCGCGTAAGAGACTTGGAAACTTGTATTCAGGGCGGCGGCGATATCGCCCTTCCGGTTACGGAGGGGCACCGCAATCGAACGGATGCCAATCTCGGTCTCCTCGTTGGAGATCGCGTACCCGAGGTCGCGGACATTCTCGATCGAAGCCATCAAATCTCCAAGCGACACCGTCGTATTCGGGGTTCTGGCCTTCAACTCGATGCTGCCAAGAACCTCGGCAATCTGCTCGTTCGGAAGGCCGGACAGCAATACGCGTCCCATGGAGGTGGAATAGCAGGGAAAGCGCGAGCCCACCGTCACGTTTATCGCATAGACGCTGCGGCGGCTTTGCGCCCGCGCGACGTAGATGACCTCGGCATTGTCGAGAACGCCAATCGAGATGGTTCCAAGCGTCGTCTCGCAATAGGAGTCGAGGAAGGGCTGGGCCGCTTCCCACACCGGCATGGACGAGAAATACGAGAAACCGAGCTCCAGCACGCGCGGCGCAAGAACGAACTGCTTCTTGTCCTGACGGACATAGCCCATGTCGACCAGTGTCAGAAGCAATCGCCGCGTCGTTGCCCGGTCCAGATCAACTTTCGCCGAGACTTCGCTCAGCGTGGCGCCATCGGGAAACTCTCCCAGCGCACGGATCGTCACCAGTCCGCGTTCCAGAGAGCGGACATAGGCCTTGTTCGTGGTTCCGGACTGCTCGTCAGCGCTCATTCGCATGGACCTTCATGTTTGTGCGGTATGCGAACTAATAGGGCTAATCTGAAATGATTTCTACTGCCGAATTAATTTCACCGAAAGATCTGGTGGCCGACCTGGAGCGTGAACGGGAGCTGTGCCTCCTCGATGTGCGCGATCAGGGAGTCTACGCTCGCGGTCATCTTTTCTTCGCGCGCTGCCTTTCCCTGTCGCAGCTGGAAGCCGGGATCGAGCGACTGGTGCCTCGCAAGGGAACGCCGATCGTGCTCTGTGACGACGGCCGGCAGGACGCCACGTCGCTGAACCGCATGGCGTCGGCCCGGGCCGTCCTGATGTCCCTTGGCTACGAAACGGTTCGCTGCCTGGACGGCTCCGCCGCGGAATGGGAGCGGCACGGACTGAAGCTCTTCGAGGGAATCTACGTCCCGAGCAAGGCTTTCGGCGAGTACATCGAACACGTCGACGAAACGCCATCGATTTCCCCCGAAGAGTTGCATGCCTTGCGCAGCGATAACCCTGGGATCCCGGTTGTCGACTGCCGGCCTCTCGAGGAATTCCGCAGGATGAGCCTCCCCGGTGCCGTGAATTGCCCGGGCGGAGAGCTGATCTACCGGCTGCCCGCGCTTCTTGAAGCACCCGAATTGCCGGTCGTAATCAACTGTGCGGGGCGCACCAGAAGCATCATCGGCGCGCAGACCCTGATCGCCTCCGGGATTCCCAACCCTGTCTACGCGCTTAGAAACGGAACGATGGGTTGGGAACTTGCCGGTTTCAGCGTCGAACACGGGAAGTCGCTTGAGGTCGAGAGGCCGGATGCCGCTGCCATGCAGGGCGCGCGGGCAATGGCCGGTACCTGGCGGAGCGCGGAAAAGATCCCCGTCATTTCCTGGGACAAGTACCTGGAGATGGAGTCTGCGGATGACCGGACCACCTATCTCTTCGACGTTCGCGACCCCAAGGAGTTTGCGGAAGCAAGGCTGACCGGGGCCCGCAATGCACCCGCCGGACAGCTGGTTCAATGCACGGATACATATATCGGCACGCTCCGCTCGCGGATCGTGCTCTTCGATGACGCAGGGGTCAGGAACACGATGGCCGCTTACTGGTTGCGGCGTTCCGGCTGGCGGGAAGTGTTCGTTCTGGACGAAGGCCCGATGGAGACAACTCCGCAGGGTATCTGCCGCTTCGCCCATCTTGTTCCGCCAGAGGCGAGACTTGCTGCCGAAACGGCACGAGCGCGAAGTGAAGGCGCAACCCTTCTGGATCTGTCTCCCAGTGGCGTCTTCCTTCAAGGTCATGCTCCCGGTGCGCTTTTCACATTGCGGGAAGGTCTCCTGGAGCGGCTGCTCGGGGCGGGCATCAGGGGCCCCCTGGTCATAATGGCCAGGGATCCCGACATTGCCTGCCTGGCCTATCGCGATATCGCGTCGAATTGGCCTGATGATGTTATGGTCCTTTTCGCCGATCACGGCGAATGGCCGGCGGCCTTTGGTGATTTCGAATCGGGCTTCGTCAATTCCCTCAGCCCGCCGCAGGACATGTGGCATACGCCCTCTTCGCCGCTTGGGGGCGGGAAACCCGCAATGGTCGAATACCTGAACTGGGAAGTCGATCTGCTTTATCGCGCCGAGAATGAACCCGGTTGGGCCTTGCGACCCCAGCAGTCGGTGCAATTGCCTCGGTAACAGACCTGGTCAGCAAAACTTGCCTTGACTCAAGGGGCAATAAACGCAATCTTGATAAACAAACGCACAAATGTGCGACATGTGAACAAAAACGGGATATCGGATGCTTGGACTGAACTCACATCACGTCGCCCTCGTCGAGAGGCTGGATGAAATCGTTTCCAAGGGCATCGCCCGAAGGGCAGCGGATTATGACAGAAGTGCCGAATTCCCCGTCGAGGATTTCAACGACCTCGGCGCGGCAAATCTCCTGCTTGCGACCTTGCCCGAGAAAGACGGCGGCCTCGGCTACAATTTTGACGGCCGCGATCCCTTGTCGTTCTTCCTGATAATCGAGCGCCTCGCGAAGTCTGCTCCTTCGACGGCACACTGCTTCCAGACGCACAGCAATGCGATGCAGATCCTTCGCGATCAGGGCAGCGACGAGCAGGTCAAACGTTTCAGCGAACCGACGCGCACGGAAAACAAGCTGCTTGTCGGCTCGGCTTCCGAACCCGGCGGGGGAAGGCATTCCTCGACCGCGCTGCCCGTCAACGGCGGTTTCAATCTAAATGGCGTCAAGCACTACGCGACGAATGCCACGCATTGCACCTGGATGACGGTGCATATGTTCAATACCGCGGCCCAGAGAATGGAAACCGTGGTTGTCAATACCGCCACCGAAGGTCTCGAAATCGATGAAAGCGTCTGGGATCCGAGCGGGATGCGTGCCTGCGTCAGCCCGTTGTTGACATTCCGTGATTGCTTCGTTCCGGAAGATTGCATTCTCCGGAATTCGCGAAACTTCTACGAGGAGCTCTGGCTCGCGAAGATCAACTTCGGCTTCACCGCCAATTACCTCGGAACCATCCAGGGTATGCATGAATTTGCGCGGGATTATCTGAGGGACAAGGGTCAGAAGGACAACGAGACATATCAGAGCGCACTCGGATCGATTTCCGCCCGCACGGATGCGGCACGCCTTCTTTTCTACTACGCGGCCAATCTCATTCCCACCGAACGTGAAAAGGCCATCGTGCTGAGCAACAAGGCGAAATGGCTGGCCGTTGAAACATTCAACCAATTGGCCGGCGAAATCGGCCAGTTGGTCGGAAGCTCCGGCTTCTTCCGCAAATACCCGTTGGAACGTCTCGTGCGGGACGGGCAGGTGCACACGCTGCACCGCCGGCACCATGTCGGTGCGATGGTGGTCGGCCAGTACGAACTGGGCCTCCAGTTCGACCTGAACAGATCCTGATGCACGCGACGACCGAGAAAGGAGGACTCGATGGAAATTGACCACCGCTATACGCCTGACGAAACCTATAATACGCCTACTCCGGGATCCTGGTCGCGGGCCTGGCAAAGCGACCCCATGGGGGGTGAGCTCAATGAGGAATGGGGCCGGCTCATCGACACGTTCCGCTCCACGGCGCCCCTCGGCTCGCTGGCGCCCGACTTCGAGCAGGAACGTCTCGGGGGAGGGACCTGGCGACTGTCGGACCTCCTCGGAAAGAAGTCCGTCCTGATCGTATTCGGCTGCTACGCCTGCCCGCCCTGCGTCACAAATGTGCGCACGAGCAATCCGAGCCTCGTGTCGCTCTACGAGATCTACAAGCAGGATATCGAGTTCTGCTACGTCTACACGCGCGAGGCGCATCCGGGGCAGAAGATCGTTCCGCATACCTCGATGGAGGACAAGCGGCGTCTGGCCCAGCGGCTCCAGGACGAGGAGCAGCTGACCTTCCCCCTTGTCATTGACGACATCGAGGGCACGACGCAGCGGTCCTATGTCGACCCGCACTTCAACAACCCGGTGTTCCTGGTCAACCGCGCCGGCATCATCTCTTACAAGTCGGCATGGCTGGATTCATCTGAACTTCCCCAGGTGCTGGAAGATCAGGTGCTTTGGGACAAGCGGTCCCAGACGGACAAGACCATCAAGAAGACCTTCAGCGAGCGGATCAGGCTGCTGCACGAGCCTTTCGATGGCAATTGCAATGCGCGGATCAAGCGCCTGATGGGTGAAATCGGCCTGGCCCAGGCCGCAATGGGCGCAATCCCCGGCGTCGATTCCGAGAAAATGTGAGAGGTTCAGAATGCTGAAACTTGCCGAAACGATACACGCCGGCCCCTTCGTGGTCGACCGCGCCTGTTACACCGATCCGGGTATCTACGACCTCGAACAGAAGCACATCTTCGGACGCTCCTGGTCCTTCGTGGCCCACGAAAGCGAACTGGCCGAACCGGGCGACTACCGCACTGCCGAGGTCGGCGGGCAGCCGATCATCGCTGTCCGCGGCAATGACGGGAAAATTCGCGGCTTCTACAACAGCTGCCGCCACAAGGCGACGCTTCTGCTGACCGAGCGGTCCGGGAAGTGCGAACGCATTCGTTGCCCGTATCACCATTGGACCTACGACACCCAGGGCAACCTGAAATCGGTGCCGCGCGTCGAGGCATACGGGCCGGATTTCGACCTCGACAAGCTCGGCCTTGTCGAAGTCCCCGCGATCGAACAGGTTTTCGGGCTGGTTTTCGTCAAGCTCACCACCGAAGGACCCGATCTCAAGTCCTACATCGCCGACGCGATGCCCTACCTCGAAGAGATCGCGCTCTATACCGACGAACCGCTCGATACGATCGGGATCTACGACTATCTCTATGACGGCAACTGGAAACTCCTCATGGAGAATACGGTTGACGATTATCACGCCGAATACCTCCACGACTACGCCTTCAAGCAGCGCGCCTCGGTCTTCGGAATGAAGGGCAACGCGGGCTTCATGGCAGAGGAGGGGAGCCACTTCTCGGTCGATCTCGGCATCCACGGGGCCTTCGACCAGAAGGATGCGGCCGAAACGCTCGTCGTTCAGCAGGTGCGCAATCGGCGGGTCTATCTGAACATCTTCCCGTCGCTGATCGCTCTCTACAACCCGGTCTGGGACGTCACCGCGTTGCGGGTGATCGTGCCGATCGCCGTGAACAAGACGCGGGTCGTGAACTATGTCCTGGTGCCCGCCAGCGCAGACAGCGAACGCCGGCGCAAGATCGGCGAGCGCTTTCATTATTCCTGGGGGCCGGGCGGCCGCGCGGGCGTCGATGACATCGAGATCTTCAGCCAGATCCAGAAGGGCCTGATGGCACGCCACGGCGGGCGCGTCATCGTCAGCCGTGGGCACATGAACCCCGGTCCTGTCGGCGGCCCGACCGAAGATCATGCTGTCCGTTCCTTCTGGGCGGGCTGGCGTTCTCTGATGGCCGACGCGGTCAACATTGGGGACGAGACTGCTAACCGTGAAATTCTGGAACGCGAAAATGCAACAAGCTGATTTCGACAAGGCCGTCGCCTCGATCATGCAGACGTATATCCGTCTGCTCGATCAGAACTCTTTCGACGAGTGGCTGGGGCTTTTTGCCGAGGACGGATACTATTCGGTCCTGCGAGACATCGAATACAAGGACGGCGACAACGTCCTTCTGATCGGTGAGGACATGCGCCGGCTGACCGCGCGGATCGAGTCCGGTCGCACGCGTGACTTGCGACGGCGTATGCACGCGATCTGCTGGACCCACGCGAACGCGGCGGAACTCACGGCCCAGGCCGGGTTCATGGTCTGGCTCAATGGCCGTCCCTCGACCTGTGGCCGCTACGAACTTCAGTTCAGCGTCACAGACGGCAATCTCGCGATCCGCAACTGCACGGCGGTCCTCGACACGATCGACATCCTCGACACGATCTACCTGCCGATATGAATTTCCGAAAGGATCACAGATGACAAACGCTCTTCTCAGTTTCAGCCATGTCGGCATCTTCGTGAAAGACATCGAGCCGATGGCCGAGTTCTATCAGAAGGTTCTTGGCCTCGTTGTCACCGACCGCGGCGATCTTCCCGGTCGCACGCTGGTGTTCATGAGCGGAGACGCCCGCGAGCACCACCAGGTTGTGCTGGCGACGGGACGCACCGGCGATCTAAATGACAAGGTCGTCAACCAGATATCCTTTCGGGTGGAGACGCTCGAGGAATTGCAGGCGCACTACCGGCGTATTAGCAAGGTCGGCGGCGCGAGCGATTTCCGGGCCGTCAACCACGGCAACGCCTGGACGCTCTACTTCCGCGATCCCGAACTCAATCGGATCGAGATATTCACGGACGCTCCCTGGTACATCGCGCAACCCTGCGCCGAGCCTCTCGATCTCGACAAATCCGCCGAGGAAATCCGGGCCGAGACCCGCAAGCTCTGCGAGGACGACCCCACCTTCGTCCCGATCGAAGTCTGGCGCGAGCGCATTGCCAAGAAGATCGCCGACGCGCGCGCCCTCAACTAACCGGATAGCAGAACAAAAATGCAGATTAGATTTGTAAGCTACGCCAGCAATGGCGTCGAGCAGGCCGGCTATTGCCTGAATCCGGCCGACCTCATGCCGGGCGCCGATACCGAGATCATCTCGCTCGATGCCTTCTTTGCCTCCCAGGGCCTGCCGGCATCGACCTCGCTGACCGATGCAATCGCGGCTTTCCCCGATCTCGCGGAACGGTTGCTCGCGGCCGGTGCAGACCCGGCCGGCACACGGGTGCGCGCGTCCGACGTGCACCTGCTGGCGCCCATCCCGCGTCCGAAGAAGAACGTGTTCTGCGTCGGGCGCAACTACAAGGCGCACGTCAAGGAAGCCTCCGAGGCGCGCGCCAAGGAGGCCAAGATCCCCGAGCATCCGCAGTATTTCAGCAAGCCTCCCACAACGGTTGTAGGTCCCGTCGATGACGTTCCGTTGCATGAGGGCCTGACCGAGGCGCTGGACTACGAGGTCGAGCTGGGCATCATCATCGGCAAACGCGGCGTCAACATTCCGCGCGAGCAGGTTTTTGACCACATCTTCGGCTATACCGTCATCAATGATGTGACCGCACGCGACCTTCAGAAGCGTCACGACCGCTGGTTCAAGGGCAAGGGCCTCGACGGGAGCTGCCCGATGGGGCCATGGATTGTCCCGGCGGGCGACATCCCGGACCCGGATGCCCTGGAAGTCCGCCTCAGTGTTAACGGGGAAATCCGCCAGAACGCCAGCGTCGGTGAAATGATCTTCGACATTCGGGAACTCGTTTCCGTTCTGTCGCAGGGGATCACGCTTGAACCGGGCGACATCATTGCCACCGGGACGCCCAGCGGTGTCGGCTTCGCGATGAAGCCGCCGCGCCTGCTGGCGGACGGCGACGTGATGGAACTGGAAATCCCGAACGTCGGACGGATCCGCAACACGGTCCGCGCCGGTATGTGAGATGTCGCAGACAAGCGCATCAGATCGCGACGCGCCAGTCGCCACGGAAAAGGCACTGGCGCGTTTCGCGGTGGGGCCATTGTCGCTCTCGGATGAAGACGCCGGGATCGGGCGCCGCAACCTGCTCGAAACCGTCGTCCTTGGCATCGCCGGGGTCGACGGACCCGGCGTTGCCAGTATCGAGCAACTGGCACGTGCCGAATGTGCAGCCGGGCCGGCGACGGTCTGGCGCGGCGGTCCGTCGCTGGCTCCCTCCGGCGCGGCGATGGTGAATGCCGCGGCAACGAGTGCGCTCGACGGCGATACGCTCTACGGATCCGTTCACGCCGACGCGGTGATCGTGCCCGTCGTTCTGGCTGTTGGCGAGGCTGTCGGCGCCAGTGGCGTGGATGTCCTGTCGGCCCATGCGGTCGGTTGCGAGGTGATGTGTCGCCTGTCCGAGGCCGCCACGCCGCCACAAAGGGGCTGGACGCATACATCGCTCTACGGGGTATTCGGGGCGGCTGCGGCAACTGCTCGGCTCCTGGGGTATAGCGAAGCCCAGGCGGCCCAGGCGCTCGGCATCGCGCTGAGCCTCGCGGCCGGCAGCCAGCAGACGAATATCGACCGGGCCCTGACAAAGCGGCTTCAGCCCGGCCTCGCAGCGCGGCACGGCATTTTCGCCGCTGCCGCGGTCGGACATGGCGTAACGGGGGCGACGAACTGGCTGACGGGCCGCGGCGGGCTATGGTCGTTGTACCAGGGCGGCGAGCCGTCGCGACTGCTGGAAGGGTTGGGGGCCTCGTTCCTGTTTCCCAGGGCCATCCAGAAGGTCTATCCCGTCTGCAGTTGCAGTCACGCGGCGATGAGCGCCCTCGCGGACCTCATGGCGAAGCATGGCCTTGTCGGGCACGAGATCGACCGGATCGCGGTGACGATCACGCCCTTCATGAACCATATGGTCGGCGGCGGGTTCGATCCCTCCGAGAACCCCGTGGTGGCTGCACAGTTCAGCCTTGAATACGGGCTTGCCTGCATGGCCCTGCGCGGAAAGTGCGACCTGGCCGATCTCGATGTCGACCGTGTTCGCGACCCGGAGATTGCCGCCTTTTGCAACCGGATCGAGATATCGGTCGACACCAGCCAAACCGGAGAGTTGACGCCCGCCGTCGTCGAAGTCTCGACCCGCCAGGGGCGTTTCTCGGGCTCGTGCGACACCATGCCGGGAAGCCCCGAACGTCCCATGACCGGGGCGGAGTTTACAGAGAAGTTGGTCGATTGCCTCGCCCAGCGGAACAAGGGCAGGCCGCAGCGAAATCTCGCCCGCCTGAGCGACGCCGTGGAGGCGCTGATCGAAATGCCGACTGTCAGGGACCTGAATGGTCTGATCGCGGCGATTGCAAACGAAGGAAAGTAGAATGACGAAACTTGTTGGGAAAGTGATGTGGGTCGTCGGCGCCAGCGGGGCGATTGGCGAAGGCATTGCGCGCCAACTCCTGGACCAGGGCGCAACGGTTGTCGCCTCGTCACGCTCGATCGAGACGAAGGGCCCGGCGATTGAAGGGGCCGATCTGCTGAACGTGGATGTCAGCAGCATGGAGGCCGCGATTGCAGCCGCCGACGAGATCGTTCGCCGCCACGGGCGGCTTGACGGGCTTGTCGTCACGACCACCTTGCCGATCTTCGGCGATTTCCTCGACCTGACCGACGAAGACTGGGGGGCGGTCCTCGGCACCAAGCTCATGGGTTCCGTGCGCCTGACCCGCGCCGTTGTGCCCCACATGGCCCAATCGGGTGGCGGCAGCGTCGTGCTGCTCAGCGGCGGCGGCGGCAAGAATCCGTCGCTGCGGCACCTGCCGGGATCGGTGGCAAACGCGGGTGTCAACCTGCTGGCTCAGGGCCTGGCAAAGCGCTTCGGCCCCGACAAGATCCGGGTCAACGTCGTCGCTCCCGGACCAATCGAGTCTCCGAGGCTGGAGGCGATCAAGAAGGCGAAAGGGCCCAGTGTCTTCACCGCCCTGGGTGGCGCCGGCCAGGTCGAAGACGTCAGCGAGGCGGTGGCGTTCCTGTTGTCCGAAAAGGCCAAATACATCAGCGGCGCGAACATCTCGGTGGATGGCGGCGGCCGTTTGGCCGATCCGGCGTGAACCGGAACGACGGGGGCCCGGCCGGCAAATCGCCGCCGGGGCCTCGCCAGGATGAACCCCCGGCAATGCTGCCTGCCATCGCTGGACGGGGCAGGAGCATTGCCGCGCGCGACAGGTCAACAGGAAAGGAATACCCATGAAGCTCGGGATCATTATCGCCAGCACCAGGCCGGGCCGCACCGGCCCCAAGGTGGCGCAATGGCTGTTCGATGCGGTATCGGCGCATCAGGCGGTGGAGCCGGAGATCCTCGATCTTCTGGATTTCGACCTCCCTCTCTTCGACGAACCGAAGCACCCCCGCCTTGGCAACTATGCACATGCGCATACGTTACGCTGGGCCGAGGCGGTTGGCCGGAACGATGCCTTCGTCGTCGTGACACCCGAATACAACCACATGCCGCCGTCGAGCCTCGTCAACGCGGTCACCTTCCTGGGGCCCGAGTGGGGCTTCAAACCGGTAGCGATTGCCAGTTACGGGGGAGTGTCCGGCGGGTTGCGTGCCGCGCAGCAACTGAAATTGCTGCTGCTGGCGGTCAAGGCAGTGCCGATTTCGGAAGGCTTGATCATCCCGACGGTCGCGAAGCAGGTCGTTGAAGGCGCATTTGTTCCCAATGAACTTCAAATTGAATCCGCGGACACCTCGGTTGCTGCGCTGGTGAAGTGGAACACCGCGTTGGCCCAATTGCGGACCCGCTAAACGCCGGAGCGAAACGCTCCAAAAGCGATGGGGCAAGGTCGGCCTTTCGGGTTGGACGATCAGCCGTGCGTGTGGGTGGGATTTCCCTTCTTCCGCGCACGGCTGCGCCATGTCTTGGGGGATGCCATTGCCGTGGTGGTATGCAAGTCTCTCCGACGCCTGCCCAGACCTTAGGACAGACCCCGGCGGATGGTTGGTGAAAGCTGACCTGAGACCCGTATCTTCCTCCACCGTGAGTTCGCATCCAGTCGAAGGTACGCAGAGGCCTGATTTAACCTTGTGAGTCGTATTCCGCTTTGCGCGCCAGCGCCTTTCTGCTCCTTAACTCCAAGCCATAAAGTCCACCCGATACAGCAAACCGAAACTCTCGAGTCTGTTCGCGTTTATTTGCCGAATCCGGATCAATCGCGCGCAACGGATGGCAAGGGGTAGGCCCAAGGCGACCTGGCAAATGCCGCGGCGCATTGGGCCGAGCAGAACCAGGGTTGATCCGGCGCATCGCGTCCAAAGGGTGCGAAGGGTGCCAGCATCTTGCAGACCGGGTCGATCCACGCGGGATCGGGAGCAGGCGCCAGATACAGCTCGTAAAGCGCCAGGGGCGCGGGAAGCGACCTGATCGCCGTTGGGCCCAGGGCACGCATGGAGATGCCTTCTTCTTCCGCCATCTTCGCTATGGCTTCGGTTGCGAGGAGTTGACCGGGACCTGCCAGCGATGCAACGCGAGCGGCGATGTTCACGGTCGATCCGAAGAAATCGCCCGCTCTTTGCAGAACCGGACCGTGATGGACGGCCACCCTGGTGAGCGGAAGTCGCGGTTGCTGGCGGCAGGCCGAAAGCAGGCGTCCAAGGGCTCCGAGTGCGGTCATGGGATCGGGAAACACCAGCATCACCTCGTCGCCCATCCATTTGACTGGCGGGGCATGACCCTCGATGGCGTCGTGGACGAGTGCCTCGAAGGTGGTGAGCAACGCCAAGGCCGCCTCGTCACCGTAGATGTCGGTGATCGCGCTGAAGCCGGCCAGGTCGATGAAGGCAATCGTGACCGACGTCGCTGGCGTTGACCTGTCGTGTTCCGACACATGCATTGCGAGGCTCCGGTGCTGCCGCTTGGGGGCATGATAGCCCATGCCCCCGGTGCAGTGCTGTCAATTGTCCTTGTTCAACTCGGTTACCGTGAGCTTGCCGTTCACGCGGTCGGCGACGAAGGTGATCTCGGCGCCTTCGGACAGACCGTCGAGCATCGACGGGTCCGCCACCTGGAACACCATCTTCATCGCCGGCATGTCGAGGCTCGTCAGGGCCTCGTGGTCGATGGTCACCTTGTTCCACTTGGTGTCGATCTTGGTGACGACGCCCTTGGTCAGGTGCGTATCGGCGAAGGCGGGAGCGGCAAGGGCCATCAGGACCGCAGCAAGGATCGTGGTTTTCATGTGATTCTCCATCAGTTGACGTGAAGCGGGCCGTGCATGCCGGCATCGTGATGACCGGGGATCAGGCAGGCATATTTGAATGTTCCGGCCTCGCCGAAGGTCCAGAGGATCTCGCCGGTTTCACCGGGGCGCAGGCGGACCGCGTTGGGGTCGTCGTGCTCCATCTCGGGGAATTTCTCCATCAGCGCCTTGTGCTCCTCGATGGCGTCGACCGTGTCCATGACGAACTCGTGGTCGGTCTCCCCGGCGTTGGTGATCTTCAGCCGCACCGTCTCGCCGGGGGCGAATTTCAGGTCGCCCGGTTCGAAGATCATCCGGCCGTCCTCGGTCTCGCGCATGGTGATCTCGATGGTCCGGGTCGGCGCGGCCTTGGCGGGCTGGCCAATCTTCATCATGGCATGATGGCCGCCATCCTGTACGTGGCCGGCCTTGTCATGGCCATGCCCGCCGGCATGGGTGCCGGCCGCCAGGGCGGCGCTGGGAAGCGCGATGGCCAGGGCAATCGTTCCGAGAAGAGGTTTGATCTGCATGGGTCGTTTCTCCTTTTTCATTGCATCATCCCTTGTGCGACCCGTGTCCGGGCCGCGGTGTGAGGATCGTTTTCGGGCTGTCGTTCCGGGCATGGTCTGGCAGTTCCCCCGTCCATTCCCAGGCCTGGGTGCCGGGCGGGTTCTCGTACCAGCCGGGGTCCGAGTAATCGTCGGCGGCGATGCCTTCGCGCACCTTCACGACCGAGAACATGCCCCCCATCTCCAGCGGGCCGTAGGGGCCCCAGCCGGTCATCATGGGGACGGTGTTCTCGGGGATCTCCATGCTCATCTCGCCCATGTCCGCCATGCCCGCGGTGCCCATCGGCATGTAGCCCGGCTGCTGGCGGCGGATCATCTGCGTCAGCCGCCGCTTGTCCGCCCCGATGAAGGTCGGAATGTCGTGCCCCATCGCGTTCATCGTGTGGTGGGACTTGTGGCAGTGGATCGCCCAGTCACCGGGATGCACGGCATCGAACTCGTAGGCGCGCATCGCGCCGACCGGAATGTCGATCGTCACCTCGGGCCAGCGCGCCTCGGGGCGGACCCAGCCGCCGTCGGTGCCGGTCACCTCGAAGTCATAGCCATGCATGTGGATGGGATGGTTGGTCATGGTGAGGTTGCCGACCCGCACCCGGACCCGGTCTCCCAGCGACACCACCAGCGGGTCGATGTCGGGGAAGATGCGGCTGTTCCAGGTCCACATGTTGAAATTGGTCATCTCTGCGACCTTCGGAACATAGGTGCCGGGGTCGATGTCGTAGGCCGCCAGCAGAAAGGCAAAGTCGCGGTCAACGGGCATGAAGGACGGATCGCGCGGGTGCACGATGAACAGGCCCATCATGCCCATGGCCATCTGCACCATCTCGTCGGCGTGAGGGTGGTACATGAAGGTGCCGGACTTGATGAGGTCGAACTCGTAGACGAAGGTCTTGCCCGGCGGAATCGCCGGGTGCGATAGCCCGCCGACGCCGTCCATCCCCGAGGGCAGGATCAGCCCGTGCCAGTGCACGCTGGTGTGCTCGGGCAGGCGGTTGGTGACATAGATGCGGACACGCTCGCCCTCGACCGCCTCGATGGTCGGGCCGGTGGACTGGCCGTTATAGCCCCACAGCCGGGCGATCATGCCATCGGCCATGACGCGCTCGACGGGTTCCGCGACCAGGTGGAACTCCTTGACGTCGCCGTTCATCCGCCAGGGCAGCGACCAGCCGTTGAGCGTCACGACGGGGTTGTAGTCGAAGCCGTCCGCGGGCCGGGGCGGCACCTGGGTGTAGGGGCTGTCGGTGCTCGCCGCTTCCGGCAGGTCGCGGAAGCGGGTCTGCGCCGCCGCCGCCGAGGCGAGGACCGCACCGGCCCCCACGCCGGCGCTCAGCAGGTTTCTGCGTGTGATCATCCGTCTTCTCCCGTTGCCGTGCCGCCCCAGACGACGGCCCTGGCGTCGGCGTCCGCCAGCCAGTAGTCGCGCCGCGCGGCAGCCGCGTTCAGTTGCGCCTCGAGCCCCTCGCGGGCGTCGGCCAGAAGTTCGAATGTCGAGGTGAGCATACCGTTGTAGCTCTTGAGCGCCTCCTCATCGATGGTCCGGCGCAGCGGCAGCACCTGCTGCTGCCAGTGGCGGGCGATGGAATGCGCTCCGGTGATCGCCGCATGCGCCGACCGCGCCTCCGAGCGCGCGTTGATCGCGTCCTGCGCCAGGATGTTCGCGGCGCGCATATAGGCCATCTCGCCCCGGCGCTGGTTCAGCTTGCCGGTATCGTAGATGGGGATCGCGAAGCCGACCTCGATCATCGGCGATTTCTCGGTTGTTCCGCCGTCGCGCTCCGCCTCGCCACCGACCGCCAGTTCGATGTCCGAGAGCATCCGGGTCGACTGGGCCAGGCGGTGTTCCAGCGCAATCTGCTCCAGCTCCAGCCGGCCAGCGGCGAGGTCGACCCGGTTGGCAAGGGCCAGGCGCTCCAGGTCGCTCCGCGCCGGAACCCTGGCCGGCAGTTGCGGCAGGCGGTCGGGGACGTAGAACCGGATATCGGCCCCCCAGAGGCCCATCAGCCGGGTCAGCTTCTCCTTGGCCAGCTGCGCTTCGAGTTTGGCGGCGGCTTCTTCGCCGGCGAGTTCGGCGGTGAAGACATGTTCGCGGGCCTGGTCGGCCTTGTTCATCGCCCCGGTGCGGCCAAGTTCGGCGGCCAGTTCCGAGGCCGCGTCGGCGGTCTCCTGGGCCTGGCGGACCAGGGCGGCGGCCTCGAATGCTCCAACCGCTTCGACCCAGGCGCGACGTGTCTGATGCGCGATGGCGAGGGCGGTGCCGACGGCCTCCAGCTGGGCGGCCCGGAACTCCAGCTCGGCCTTTTGCGAGCGCGCCTTCTGCGTGGCCGCGTCGAGAAGCGAGCCCATGAGGGCGACTTCCAGCGTCCGCGTCGCGGCACTGGGGCCGAGGTTGGTGACGCTCAGGCTCAGGGTCGGGATCGGGCCAAGCGCGGTTTCCCAGAGGTCCGCCGCCGACAGGCCAAGCTCGGCATATGCGGCCTGCAGGCGGCGGTTGTTGATCAGGGCCACGCGCACCGCCGTCTCGGCGCTTATGGATTTGCCCTGGACCAGCGCCCGGACCTTGGCCTGGCTGGCCTCTACATCGGCCGCGCTCTGATGCCAGGCAGTTTCCGCCCCCGTTGCGCGGCGCGTCGTTTCCGCGACCAGGGCAAAGCCGGCCCGCGGCGCGCTGGCGGTCGAGACCAATGCGGTATCGGCGCAGGCCGCGAGCACTGCTGGTGCGCCCAGCGCGATCAGCAGGCGCATCATTTCGTCGCCTCCTTCTGCGCATCGTTCAGGCTGCGCCAATCGCCGGGATCGGTGATGGGACGGGGGGTGTGCCGGACGTTGGGGCCGGTCGTCGCGGCGCGGACCCCAGCCACGGGATCTGCAGCGGCGGCCAGGGGCGCCGGCAGGGAAAGCTCGGCCAGCGGCCCACAGGCGGCGGCGAGCAGCGGCAACAGGGCCGCAGGTATCAATCTCATTGTTAGGCTCCGCGTTCGGATCGTCGATACCGGCCGTTCAGGAACGGCCGACAGGTTATCGAACGATCAGAAGCGGGGCGGCTTCCTTAAGCCCTGCGGCTCCCAATTCTGAGGAGACGGCGAGGCGGAAGGCGGCAAGGCAAGGGGGCGAAGATCGAATGAGATCAGCGAAAGCGCCGGCATTCCGGGCAGGGCAAGCAAGCAGGCATGGCTGGCGCAATGTTCGGCTTTTGGCTTGGCCTTGGCGGCCATTTCGCTGTCGTGTTCGTGCCCGTGATGATCGGTGTGCGCGTCGGCCTGATGAACGATATCGGCCGCGCCGCACGAGAGCATGGCCGATGCATTCGCAGGGTTGACGAAGGCCGCCGCCATGAAAAGCATCATGGCGAAAAGGCCCAGGAACGACTGCAGGCGCTTCATCATGGGTTCTGGATAACCAGCGGCAACCGGCCCGGCAAGTCGCGAAAGCGTGAGGAGGCCAGGGCGATCACGGCGGGACGCGCCGAGTTGCCACAACCGCGTGGATGCGGCGCCGAGGCAGGCGGTTCCGCGCGGAAGTCGCCGCTCAGGTCGCCGTCGCGCCGCGGCTCTCGGTGTTGCGCTTGCTGTCGTCTGGGGCTTTCCATACCGGCTTCCATTCCGAACTGAAGCGCAGGATGCGGGTTCCAGCAGGTGGAAGGTCAAGCGTTTTGTTCATTGAGTGCTGGAAGTAGGGATACTCGCTGGCAGGGCTTTGGCCGGATCTCGACCGGGTCGTATTTCCGCCAGCTACACAGGCCAGATTTCGAACGCGGCCCGCGCGCTCGTATTGATGCATGCGGCCGAGCGTCTAAGCCAAGTGTAGGTTCTGACATCAAACCAGCCATTGAACGGTGGGGAATTGAGCTGCGTACATTGCCTTGGCCAGCGACTGGCCCTGCGGCACCGACACGTCAACCTGCAGACGTTTCCCGACAATCTCTTCTGGCGTATTCCTTCATCTTCCGACTGGGGTCCTGACCGGAAAGTTCGCATGCCGCCCGGACCAGAAACAGGGTGAGGTCCCATGCGCCGTTCCACTCAGACCTGAATTGATGCGCTGACCAGACGGAACTCGGAAGTCGGCCGAAGCGGCCGGACCATTGTTCCTTCCGCCATTCACGGCCGCTTCACACTATGGTTACGTACAGGGATGCTTCTTTTGATGTGAATCAATGTGTGACTTTATCTGTGTCGCATGATGGCAGGATCAGGAGGCTTGCCATATGAACAGATCCAGGTGGAGATTGCTGTTGCAGTCGGCGACACGGGGCCTGGCGATGGTGCTGATCCTGGGATCGATCGCTCTGGGAGGCATGGCTCACGCGCATGAGCAAGGTGTCGGCCACCCTGAATATGCGAGGCCTGTCCTTCATCATTCGCCCGATCCATTCGTTGCCGAAAGCCACAAGAGTTCTGCCTCCCGTCATTGCGCTGGGCCATCAGCCTGTCACGTCCTGTTTCTTCCTCAGGTGTGGAACGACCTGCCGGAGCCGGAAGGAGAAGATGTGTCAATCGTGGAACTGAGCCACGCCGAGGCGCCCGCTCCGGTTTACAGCGTCTTCCACCCACCCCGGCAGAAATGAAGCTGCGCCGCTGAGCTGGTCCCGATCGGAGACCTCACTCGCCCCATCGTGACGATATGTCTTCGGCGCAATCGCTGCCGACGACCAGGCATTGGGGCAGCGGCGGGTTCCCAAAGAATAGAAGGCCCGGCGCCTGTCGCGCCCGCCTCTCCGAAACCCCGTAAAACGAGGATCCTACCATGAAGACGATTACGACACTCGCCACCGCCATCGCCATTTCGCTGGTTTCCCCCGCCGTGGCCGAGAACCATCACGGCCACGGCGCGCCATCCGGCACGGACAGGGACGACGGCCCGATGCGCGACCGAGGCGACATGATGCAGGACATGATGGGAATGATGATGCCAATGATGATGCAGATGCACCGCCAGATGATGTCCGATGGGATGCGCGGTCCGGGTGATGGCGGCGGCATGTCCATGATGGATGGCGACATGATGCGGATGATGATGCACGGCGGCGCCAAGGGCGACCCGATGGCCACGATGCGGGCGCGCCTGACCGAGTTCGACGCCGACGGCGACGGCACCCTGTCCCTGTCCGAGTTCGAGACCCTGCATGCGGCGATGATCCGCGAGACCATGGTTGACCGGTGCCAGCATCTGGACGCTGATGGCGATGGTCGCATCACCGCCGATGAAATGGCGGCCCCGGCCAGGCGGATGGAGATGCGCGGGATGAAGCCGGGCGGACCGGGCATGATGGGCGGACCGGGCATGATGGGCGGTTCGGGCATGATGGGCGGGCAGCCCCCGTTCGGGAACTGACATCCTGCGCCGGCCCTGGGTGTTCACCTCGGGCCGGCCCCAAACCGGCCAGGAGGAGAACATGACGCCACTGACAGTCTCATCCGCAGGAGCGGCCCCGCCACCGCCGGCGGCATGGCCAGGATTTCGAACCCGGTTGCTGGAGCTGCCTGCCAGAGGTTCCAACTGCGCCGCCCAATCGCGACGGAGGCCCGCATGACCCGCATCTCGGGCCCCACCCTCCGCTTCCTCGGCGCGGCCGGCACCGTTACCGGGTCGCGTTACCTGGTCGAAGCAGGGACCCGCCGCATCCTGGTCGATTGCGGTCTGTTCCAGGGCTTCAAGAACCTGCGTCTGCGCAACCGCAAGCCGTTTCCGGTGCGCCCTGCCAGTATCGACACGGTCCTGCTGACCCACGCCCACCTCGACCATAGCGGCTACCTGCCGGCGCTGGTCCGCAATGGCTATCGCGGACGGATCCTCTGCACCGAGGCAACCTCGGAGCTCTGCGGGCTGATCCTGCCCGACAGCGCCCACCTCCAAGAGGAAGAGGCGCGTTACGCCGCCCGAAAGGGGTTTTCCCGGCACCGGAAGCCGACGCCGCTCTACACCCTGAAGGACGCCAAGGCGGCCCTGCTCAGGATCGACACGACGCCCTTTCACCGGCGCATCGACCTCGGCGGAGATATCGTGGCGACCTTCATTCCCGCCGGTCATCTCCTGGGAGCTGCGCAGATCCGCCTCGAGCTGGGCGATATCTCCGTTCACTTCACCGGCGATCTCGGCCACGACCGCGATCCGCTGATGCGCCCGCCGGACGCCTTCGAGGGCGCGGACGTGCTGGTCTGCGAGTCGACCTATGGCAACCGCAAGCATCCCGATATCGACTCCGAAGCGGAACTGGCCCCGATCCTGAACCGCACCTTTGCCCGCGGCGGCACCG
Organism: Seohaeicola zhoushanensis; assembly: GCF_014656415.1. Lineage (GTDB taxonomy): Bacteria > Pseudomonadota > Alphaproteobacteria > Rhodobacterales > Rhodobacteraceae > Seohaeicola_A > Seohaeicola_A zhoushanensis. The sequence continues at coordinate 257,171 of NZ_BNCJ01000004.1, forward strand.
CCCTGATCCCGGCCTTTGCCGTCGGACGGGCGCAGGGCCTCATGTTCCATATTGCACGCCTGATGGCGCGCGGCGATATCCCGCGCGTTCCAGTCTACCTCAACAGCCCGATGTCGGTGGACGCGACCGAGATCTACCACCGCCACCACGACGAACACCACGTGCCCTGGGAAGATTGCCAGGCCATGTTCCGGCTGGCCAGGCGCGTTCGCACGGTCGAAGAATCGAAGGCGCTCAACACGCGGCGGGGCCCGATGATCATCATCTCGGCCAGCGGTATGCTGACCGGAGGCCGCATCCTCCACCACCTGGTCAGCTTCGGGCCGGATCGGCGGAACACCATCCTGCTGTCCGGCTTCCAGGCCGGCGGCACGCGCGGCGCGGCACTGGTGGACGGGGCGAAAAGACTGCGGATGTTCGGGCAGGAGATCCCGATCGAGGCAGAGGTTGCCCAGCTTCAGAGTTTCTCGGGCCACGCCGATGGCGACGAAATCCTGCAGTGGATGCGCGGCGCGTCCCAACGGCCGGCGATGACCTACGTGACCCATGGCGAGCCCGCGGCCTCGGACATCCTGCGCGGCAGGATCGAACATGAACTCGGCTGGCCCGCAAGGGCCCCGGAACATCTGGAAACCATCCGCCTGGACCGCCCGCGATGACCGACGTGCTTGCCCTGATCCCAGCCGGCATCGATACCTATCGCCAACCCGTGGTCTACATGACCGAGGATTGCCACATCTGCCGCGCGGAGGGTTTCGTCGCGCAGACCCGCGTCCGCATCGACCTGCGCGGCCGCTCGATCATCGCGGAGCTGAACGTGGTGACGAAGGGCGCGTGGCTTCCCAGCGATCACGCTGCCCTGTCGATGTCCGCCTGGACCGCGCTCGCGGCGCGGGAGGGGGATCGCGGCAGGTTTTCGCACCCTGAACCGGCGCCATCGGCCTCGCAGATCCGCGCCAAGGCCTATGGCGCGCGCCTGACCGCGGCCGACTTTACCGCCATCGTCCAGGACACGCTCGCCCACCGGCTGTCGGATCTCGAGCTTGCAGCCTTTCTGACCGCCTGCACCGGCGACCGGCTGGACGAAGCGGAAACGGTCGCTCTGACCCGCGCGATGCTGGAGGCCGGTGACCGCCTCGATTGGGGCAGGGCGCGGGTTCTGGACAAGCATTGCGTCGGCGGGCTGCCGGGAAACCGCACCTCGCCTATCGTCGTTGCCATCGTCGCGGCGGCGGGAGAAATCATTCCCAAGACGTCGAGCCGGGCCATTACCTCTCCCGCAGGTACAGCTGATACGATGGAGGTGATGACCCCCGTCGATCTCGACGAAATGGCCATCCGCAAGGTTGTCGAGGCCGAGGGTGGCTGCGTCGTCTGGGGCGGGGCGCTGAACCTCAGTCCGGCAGACGACCACTTCATCCGGATCGAACGACCGCTCGACCTTGATTCGACGGGGCAACTGGTGGCCAGCATCCTGTCCAAGAAGGCCGCCGTGGGGTCGAACCACGTCTTGATCGACATGCCGGTCGGTCCGACTGCCAAGGTGCGCAGTCACGTGGCCGCCGCGGCGCTGGGCGATCGCCTCGTCGCGGTGGGCCACCACTTCGACCTGAATGTAGTGCTGCACGTCAGCGACGGCAGCGGCCCGGTCGGGTATGGCATCGGCCCGGCGCTGGAAGCAGCGGACGTTCTGTCGGTCCTGCGGCGCGAGGCGCGGGCGCCGCAAGACCTTCGTGCGCGCGCGCTCGACCTGGCAGGCGGCCTGCTCGACATTGCCGCCGGCACCACGGGCGCGGGACGCGGCATTGCCGAAGCGATCCTCGACAGCGGCGCGGCCGAGGCAAAATTCATGGCGATCTGCGACAGGCAGGGCGGGTTCCACGAGCCGAAGGAGGCCCCGGAACGCGCCGAAGTGCTGGCGCCGCATGGCGGCACCCTGCGGGCCATCGATAACCGCCTCATCGCCCGTATTGCCAAACTCGCAGGAGCGCCGCGCCAGAAATGCGCCGGGGTCCGGCTGCACGCGCGGCCGGGCGAGACCCTTGCGCCAGGTCAGCCGATGTTCACGATCCATGCCTCGACAAAGGGCGAACTGGCCTATTCCCGCGCCTATGCCGAGTTGCACCGCGAAGTCATGACGATAGCCGAGGGGCCACCATGATCTTCGTAGCTTTCCCCGAAATGCTGCCGCTGGCACAGGCCATTGCCCGGCATTTCGGCGGAACGGTTCTGGCATTGAACTGGCACCACTTTCCGGACGGCGAGAGCCTTGTCACCCTGCCGGAGGGGCTGGATGGTGCCGAAATCGCCATCGTCATCAACCTGCGCGATCCGGACCGCTCCGCGCTGCCGCTGCGCTTTGCCGCCGAAACGGCGCGCGAGCTGGGGGCAGGCCGGGTCGGGCTGATCGCGCCCTACCTCGGCTACATGCGCCAGGATCGCAGGTTTGCGCCGGGCCAGGCCATCAGCGCGCCGCTCTTCGCCAGGTTCCTTGGCGAGAGTTTCGACTGGCTGATTACCGTCGATCCGCACCTGCACCGGATCAAAAGCCTGAACGAGGTGTTTTCGGTTCCCGCCATTCGGGTGGCGACGGCACCGCTGATTGCGGATTGGATCGCCAGCGAGGTTCCCGACGCGGTCCTGATCGGGCCTGATAACGAAAGCCGGCAATGGGTTGCCGAGGTTGCGGCAATGGCAAGGCGTCCATTCGAGGTGCTGGACAAGCAGCGCAGCGGTGACCGGTCCGTCGAAGTGACCCTCCCCCGTGTTGCGGACCTGGGCAGCGGCACGCCAGTTCTCCTCGACGATATTGCCTCCTCGGGCCGGACCATGGTCCGCGCGGTCGACCGCGTCCTGGCGGCAGGCGGGCGGGCACCGGTCTGTGTTCTCATCCACGCGGTCCTTGCGGGCAGCGCTTTCGAAGACATACTCACTGCGGGTGCTGCACGCATCGTCACGACCGATACGATCCCTCACGCGTCCAATGCAATTTCGATTGCCGGAAGCATTGCAACCGCCCTGGCGCAGGTTGCCTCGAATTCAATAACTCAGGAACCGAATACATGACTTCAGCCAAGCTTTATCTCGCCATTGCAGGGCTCGCGATCCTGGGGATCGGTGCGTATTTCGCCCTCCGCCCGGCTCCACCGCAGCGGTCCGCGCAGGTCTTGACACAGGCCGAATTTGTCATGCCCCAGCTTTCGTCGGAGGCGCAGGAGGGCGAGCGCTATTTCAACGCGGTTTGTGCCACCTGCCATGGCCAGAACGGCCTGGGCACCGATCAGGGGCCGCCCCTGATCCACGACATCTACAATCCCGGTCACCACGCCGATCAGGCCTTCATGATTGCCGCCATGAACGGTGTGCGGCAGCATCACTGGCCGTTCGGCAATATGCCGCCGCAGAAAGTGACCAGCGGCGAGGTGGCGCGCATCATCACATACGTCCGCGAGATACAGGAAGCCAACGGCATCACTTATCGCCCCCACAAGATGTAAGTCGAAACGACGAACGACAGCCCCGAAAGGTCCGAAATCCAAACGACGATCTGGACCTGCCCGAGGCACGCCCGTCGTGCTCTGGTGCGGCTGGAATTCGTTCCGCCGCATGAGCCTCAACATGTTCTCCCTGATCGCGATGGGCGTCATGGCTCTTCAGCGTCCTGGCCCTTCTTGGCATGGCCGCCAAGACTGCCCACATCATCCGCGCTGACGGCAGCGAAGCGGAAATTCCGCTGGAGGATGTGCAGGTCGGTGACCGGTTGCGTGTTCGACCCGGCGACAAGGTTCCGGTGGACGGTGTGGTCATCGAGGGCCGCTCGTCGGTGGACGAAAGCATGATCACTGGCGAACCGGCACCGGTCGAGAAGGTCGCCGGCGAGCCGGTCACTGGCGCGACCATCAACGGCACCGGCTCCCTGGTAATCGAGGCGCGTCGACTAGGCGCCGACACGATGCCGAGCCAGGTCGCCGAGATGGTCACAAACGCACAGCGAAGCCGCGCTCCGATCCAGAAATATGCCGACCAAGTTGCGGGTTGGTTCGTGCCTGCCCTGATCGGGGTTGCGCTCCCCGCGTTTCTTGGCTGGGCGCCATGGGGGCCGGCGCCCGCCTTGCCCTACGCGCTGAACAGATGTGCCTTGGGTTCGGCTGGCAGACCCATAGTGGGCGGGCAGCAATACCGGGGTCGCGGAAAGCGGGCACGAGGTGCAGCGGGAGACCGGCGGGAAGGGCTCGGTCTTCCGGCTGCGAGGCTGACCAGGATGGGAGGAAGGTGAAGTCGTACCGGAAGGCCGGTGCCGGCATCGCAGCGCTGGAATCGGCGAGTGCCGCTGATTTGCGGCGCTTTTGGGTGGAACAAATGGGCGGGCCACCATCGGCACCCTGCTTGCCGATGCGAATCTGAGCAACGTCGATCCATGGGCCTGGATCACCGATGTTCTGCAGCGAATGACCGATGATCATCTGACCAATGCATCGATGACCTCCTGCCCTGTAACTGGCAGCCCCGCTCGAACTGACGCCACGACCTGTCAGAAATGGACGCTTGCGAAGGATCGGAAGCCTGCCGGTCCAGTAGTTGTTCGGCCGCGACGATCCACGGAGCGCCGTCCCGGTCGGTACTTGCTGCAAAGGGATAGTCCCGGAAAACCGGCCGCCAAACTCGCCCAAGAATCTGGCACCTCGGAGGTCTCAGGGTAACCCGGCAAGAATTTGTTTGGAATTTCGGCATCCAAAATGGATACTGAAATGCATCGAACATGATTCGCAGGGGATACGCGATGCTGGACAGCGACCGAGGCCAGGGATGGATCGTCGGGGTCGACGTAGGGGGGACCTTCACCGATTTTTCGGCGCGCAACGTGCGCAGCGGTGCGATGGTGGTGCACAAGCGGCCTTCGACGCCGGCGGACCCGTCCGAGGCCATCATCAACGGCTTTCGCGAATTGCAGGAGAAGATCGGGCTGGATGGCACCGCCGTTGACCGCTTCGCGCATGGCACCACCGTCGCCACCAATGCCCTGCTCCAGCGCAAGGGGGCCGAGGTCGGCATTGTCACCACCCGAGGGTTCCGCGATCTGCTCGAAATCGGGCGCCAGGTCCGCCCCTCGATCTACGATCTGCAGATTGATGCGCCGCCGCCGCTCGCCGCGCGCCACAACCGGCTCGAGGTCACCGAGCGGGTGGGCTACGACGGCGGCGTGATCGCCGAACTCGACGATGCAGCCATCGATGCGCTGATCGAAGAGATCGCCGCGCTCGACGGTGTTCAGAGCCTCGCGATCTGCCTGCTCTTCTCCTTCATCAACCCGGACCACGAACAGCGGATCGCGGCGGCAATCCGGAAGGCCCGGCCCGATCTCTATGTCTCCATCTCGTCCGAGGTGCAGCCCGAGTTCCGCGAATACGAACGCTTCTCGACGGCGCTCATCAACGCCTTTCTCCAGCCCGAGGTCAGCCGCTACATGGACCGGCTCCAGGCGGCGATCGGCGGACTCGCTCCCAATGCGCGGTTCGGCATCTTCCAGTCTTCGGGCGGGCTGATGTCCGTCGCCAAGGCCGCGCAGTTCCCGGTCCGCACGGCCCTCTCGGGGCCGGCCGCGGGCGCCGTCGGCGCCGCGGCATCAGGAGCCGCCTCGGGTATCGGCAACCTGATAACGCTCGATATCGGCGGTACCTCGACCGACGTCTGCCTCATCCGCGACGGGCGCACCGAGATCGCCCACGTGCGAGAGATCGCGGGCTTCCGCATCCGCCTGCCGATGGTCGACATCCACACCGTCGGCGCGGGTGGCGGCTCCATCGCGCAGATCGGCGCCGACGGCCTGATGAAGGTCGGCCCCGAAAGCGCCGGCGCCGTGCCGGGCCCTGCCTGCTACGGCAAGGGCGGCACCAAGCCCACCGTCACCGATGCCAACGTCTATCTCGGCCGCCTGCCGCTCTCGCTTGCCGGCGGTGGGCTGATGATCGATCCCGAGAAGGCCCGCGCGGTCGTCGAGGAGATCGCCGCGGACCTCGGCGTCTCGCCGGTCCGCGCGGCGCTGGGCATCGCCGGCATCGCCACCTCGAACATGACCCGGGCCATCCGCGCGGTTTCGACCGAGAAGGGCCATGATCCCCGCGACTTCACCTTGATGCCCTTCGGCGGGGCCGGCGGGCTGCACGCCTTCGACGTCGCCAAGGCGCTGGGGATCCGCCGCATCCTGGTGCCGCGGGCGCCGGGGATCCTCTGCGCCGACGGCTTGCTCGAGGCCGAGCTGCAGGAGAACTTTGTCGCCGCCTGCCGTGCCACGCTCGACGCGGCCGCGCTGCCGCGCATCGTCGAGGCGGCGCAGCAACTCGACGAGGCTGGCCGCGCATGGCTGGACGCCGAAGCCGGAGACGCCAGCGACGGGCGGGTGATCCTCTCGCTCGACATGCGCTATGTCGGCCAGAATTACGAACTGCCGGTGGAGTTCTCCGGCGACCTGAGCGATCTGGCCGCGCTGCGCGACGGCTTCCTCGAAGCGCATCTGCGGTCCTATGGCCATGCCGACCCGGACGCGCCCGTCGAGGTGGTGAACGTCCGCGCCAAGGCATTGGCCCGGCTGCTCCAGGGACGGGCCGACGCCACCGGCCCAGCCGAGCTTGCCGCGCCCGTCGGCACGACGAAAGCCTGGTTCACCGAAGAGGCTGCCGTCGACACCCCGATCTACGAGCGCACCGGCATCCCGGTGGGCACCGTGCTCAAGGGGCCTGTCATCATTGCCCAGTTCGACGCCACGACCGTCGTGCCGCCCGGCGCAACGGTGACCGTCGACGCCGCGCTCAACCTCATCATGGAGCTCGCCAATGTCTGAGACCGCAGCACTTGAACGCGCCGGGACGACTCCGGCACCCATTGACCCGATCGAGCTGGAGATCGTCTGGAACGGCCTGAAGTCCGTCGCCGACGAATGCTTCCTGACCATCATGCGTTCGGCCTTCTCGACCAACATCAAGGAGCGTCACGACCACTCGACCGCCATCGCCGACGCGAACGGCCGGCTGATCGTGCAGGCCGAGAACGCGCTGCCCATCCACCTCGCCTCGATGTCCGGCCTCATGGGCCATATCTGCGCGCAGTTCGGCGACGATCTCGCGCCGGGCGACATCTTCATCGCCAACGATCCGCATGTCGCCGGCGGCACGCACCTGCCCGACATCAACCTCGCCGCGCCGGTCTTCGACGGCAAACGGCTGATCGGCTTCGTGGCCAACATCGTGCACCACGCCGACGTCGGCGGGGCGGCGGTCGGCTCCATGTCGGGCGGGCTCGACGAGATCTACAAGGAAGGTCTGCGCATCCCGCTGGTGCGGCTGTTCCGCCGGGGCGAACTGGTGGACGACATCCAGCGCCTGCTGATGCTGAACATGCGCCTGCCCGAGGAACGCCAGGGCGACCTCAACGCGCAGATCGCCGCGGCGCGTCTTGGTCGTCGTCGGCTTGAGGACGTGATGGGCCGGATCGGCGCCGACCGCCTCTGCCGCATCTTCGACGAGATCGTCGAGCGCACCAACCTGCGGATGCGCACCGCCATCGCCCAGGTGCCGGACGGCAGCTACGGCTTCACCGACATGATGGACGACGACGGAGCAGGGACCGAGGACATCCGCATCGTTCTCAAGATCGAGAAGGCCGGCGAAAGGATCTGCTTCGACTTCACCGGAACCGATCCGCAGGTCGCCGGCAACTTCAACCTGACCTTCAACGCCACCCAGTCGGCGGTCTGCTATGCGCTGAAGGCGCTGCTCGATCCCGAGGTGCCGAACAACCACGGTATCTTCGACGCCATCGACATCGTGGCGCCGGAAGGCTCGCTGGTGAACTGCGTCAGCCCGGCCGCCGTCGCCCTGCGCGCCAATACCTGCCAGCGGGTGGTCGACGTGGTCATCGGCGCCCTGGCCGAGGCACTCCCGGACCGCGCGATCGCGGCGGCGAACGGCGCAAACACCAGCGCGGTCTTCGCCGGCATCGACCCCCGCACCGGGCGACAGTATGTCTATCTCGAGACGCTTGGCGGCGGCATGGGCGCGCGGGCCACGAAGGACGGCAAGGACGGCGTGCAGGTGAACATCACCAACACCTCGAACCTCCCCGTCGAGGCCATCGAGCAGGAGTATCCGCTCCGCGTCGAGGGCTATGCGCTGGTCGAGGACAGCGGCGGCGCGGGCCGCCACCGGGGCGGCATGGGCATCCGCCGCATCCTGCGCCCGGTCGATCACACCTGCGAATTCAACGGTGTCGGCGAACGCTTCCGCCATCAGCCCTGGGGGCTCTTCGGCGGCCAGCCCGGCGGCGCCGGATCCTTCGCCATCGAAACGGAAGGCCAGGCGCGCAGGATGCTGCCGCCCAAGGCCTCGACGATCCGGCTGTCGCCCGCCTCGCGCGTGGTGATCGAGACACCCGGCGCCGGCGGCTATGGCCCGCCGGCAGAACGCACGGAGACCGAGAGGGCGGAAGATGCCCGTTCGGGCAAGTTCACCGAAGCCTACATGACCCGCAATTACAAATGAACCAAAGGCGCGGTAAGCCGCGTACCAACAAGGAGATGACCATGAACTTCAAGGCAACTGCATTCCTGCTCGCGACCGCGCTCGGCGGCCTGGGCCTGCCGGCCACGGCGCAGGAGATCTCTTGGGACCTGGCCAACGAATACGGCCAGTCCTCGATCATGGGCGTCGGCGACGAGGCCTTCATCAAGGCCGTCGACGAGCTCTCGGGCGGCACCATCAAGATCACCGCGCATTACGACGGCTCGATCGGCTACAAGTCGGTCGACCAGTTCGACGCGGTGGGGGACGGCGCGATCCAGATCGCCGATACCGTGATGGGCGCGGTCGCCGGCATCGAACCGATATTCCTGCTGTCCTCTCTGCCCTTCATCGCCGGCTCGGACGCCGACGCCAAGCTCTTGTGGGAAGTCGGCCGTCCGCATTACGAGGAGGTCTTCGCCAAGCACAACCAGGTGCTGCTCTGGGCGACACCCTGGCCGCCGTCGGGGATCTGGGCCAACAGCCCGATCACGTCGCAGGAGGAACTCGCCGCGCTGAAGATCCGGGCCTGGGATCCCAGCGGCGTGCGCACCATGAGCAACGCCGGCGCCAATGCCGTGCAGATCAGCTGGGCCGACACCGTGCCGCAGCTGGCCTCGGGCGCGATCAACGCGGTGCTGACCTCGGCCGATGGCGGGGTAAGCGTCAAGTTCTGGGAATTCCTCAACAACTTCACCGCCGTCAACTATTCGATGGCGCTGAACATGACCCACATGAACAAGGACGCCTTCGACAGCCTGACGCCGGAACAGCAGAAGATCGTGCTGGACGCCGCCGAGATCGCCAGCGAGGCCGCCTGGGCCGAGCTGGGCAAGCGGGTGGCCAAGAACTACGAGGACATGCGCGCCAACAACGTGACCATCACCGAAAGCGTCTCGCCGGAATTCCGCGCGGCACTGGTCGCGGCGGGCGAACAGGTCTACACCGACTGGCTGGCCAAGACCGGCGCGACCGGCCAGGAGATCCTGGACACCTACCGCAGCCGCCAGGCCAAGTAAGCATCAAGAGGGCACCTTCGGGTGCCCTCCACATATAAAACGCAGGGAGAACAGGTCATGGTGAAACGTGGCGTCAATGCGGTCTCGGCCTTCTGCTCCGGCCTCGGGATCTGGGTGTCTGCGGGGCTGCTTATCTACATGGTCGTCCACGTGAACCTCGAAATCATACTTCGCAGCTTCTTCGGCAGCTCGACCAACTCGATGGGCGAATTCATCGGCTACGCCATGGGCGCGATGACCTACCTCTCGATCGCCCATACGCTGAAGTCGCGCAAGCACGTCCGGGTCAGCCTGATCCGGGCGCTGCCCAGTCCGCGCCTGGCGGTGGCAGTCGAACTGTTCTGCCTGACGGTGACCTTCGTGATCTTCGCCTTCGTCGCTTCGAACATCTGGACCATCCTGCGCCGCGATTTCCTGCGCGGGTCGGTCAGCCCGACGCTGATGGAGACGCCAACCTGGTATATCGACGCGGCGATCTTCACGGGACTGGTCTTCCTGCTGGTGCAGATCCTGTCCAGCGCCATCGACGCGGTGTTCGACGGCGTTCCCGCCGATGCGGTCGAGGGAGACTGACCCATGGAAAGTCTCTACATCGCCGGCGGCGTCCTCGCCCTCATCGTCTTCTTCCTCGGCCTCGGCGTCTGGGTCTTCGCCGGCCTCCTCCTGGTCAGCATCGCCGGCCTGTCGCTGTTCATCGACATGCCGCTGGCCCGCATCGGCACCATTCTCGGACCGATCATGATCCGCAGCGCCACCGGCTGGGAGCTGTCGGCGATCCCGATGTTCGTCTGGATGGGCGAGATCATACTCCGAACCGATATCTCGACCCGCCTGTTCAAGGGCCTGTCGCCGCTGACCTTCCACCTGCCGGGGCGCCTGCTGCACACGAATATCGTCGGCTCGGCCATCTTCGCCGCCATCTGCGGATCGAGCGCGGCGACCACCGCGACGGTGGGCAAGATCACCGTGCCGGAACTCGACCGCAGGGGCTACTACTCGCCGCTCACCTACGGCTCGCTCGCCGGGGCCGGCAGCCTTGGCCTGTTAATTCCGCCCTCGATCATCATGATCGTCTACGGCGTGGTCGCCGAGGTCTCGATCTCGCGCCTCTTCGCCGCCGGCATCCTGCCGGGCCTGATGATCGCGGGTTTCTACTCGCTCTATGTGATCGCGGTCAGCCTGCTGTTTCCGAAGGTCGCGCCCGCCGACACCGCGCGCCCCTCCGCCGCCGACATGCTGCGCGGCGTCGGCAACCTCCTCCCCATCGGGCTGCTCATCACGCTGGTGCTCGGAGCGATCTATTCCGGCATCGCCACTCCTTCCGAAACCGCTGCGGTCGGCGTCGGCGTGACGCTGATCTACACGGTGGTCACCGGGCAGATGAGCGGCAAGGTCTTCATGGAAAGCCTCTTCGCCTCGGTCCACACCAGCTGCATGATCAGCGCGATCATGATCTCGGCGGCCTTCATGTCCACCGCGATGGGCTTCATGCACGTGCCGCAGGACATTTCCGCCGCCATCGGCAGGTTCCAACTGTCGCCGTACGAGCTGATCCTGGTGCTGACCCTGCTCTACATCGTCCTGGGCATGTTCCTCGAAGGCGTCTCGATGACGGTGATGAGCCTGCCGATCACGCTGCCGCTGGTGCTGGCCGCCGGGTTCGACCCGATCTGGTTCGGCATCTTCCTGATCCTGATGATCGAGCTGGCGCAGATCACCCCGCCGATCGGGTTCAACCTGTTCATCCTGCAGGATCTGACCCGGACCAGCATCACCCGGATCATCTTCGCCGCCTCGCCCTTCTTCCTGCTGATGTGCCTCGGCGTGCTCTGCATCACGCTCTGGCCGCAGATCGTTCTCTGGCTGCCCGACCAGCTCTATTCGAAGTAGAAAGGAACCCCATGTCCCGAAACCGCTTCACCGGCAAGCTCTGCGTCGTTACCGGCGCCGCGGCCGGCATCGGGCGCGAGACCGCGCTGGCCTTTGCCGCCGAGGGCGCCGAGGTCCACGCCATCGACCGCGATGCCGCCGGGCTCGCCGCGCTGGAGAGGGGCGCCGGCATCGTCCCCCACGCCTTCGACATCACCGATGCCGGGGCCGTGGCAGCCTTCCACGCCGCCCTGCCGCGCCTCGACGTCCAGTTCAACTGCGCCGGCATCGTGACCGTCGGCTCCCTGGACGAATGCAGCCGCGCCGACTGGGACCGGGCGCTTTCGGTCAACGTCACCTCGATCTTCCTGATGATGCAGGCGGCGCTGCCGCTGATGATCGCGGGCGGTGGCGGCAGCATCGTCAACATGGCCTCGGTGATCTCCTCGGTCGGCGCGGCGCCCCAGCGCTTTGCCTACGGCGCCACCAAGGCAGCGGTGCTCGGCATGACGAAATCCGTGGCGCTCGACTATGCCGGGCAGGGCATCCGCTGCAACGCGATCTGCGCCTCGGGCGTCGAGACGCCGTCGATGACCGCCCGGATCGAGGCGATGGACAACCCCGACGCCGCCCGCGCCATGTTCTCCTCGCGCCAGCCGGTCGGGCGCATGGGCACACCCGCCGAAATCGCCGAACTCGCGCTCTACCTCGGCTCCGACGCCTCGGGCTACATGACGGGCAGTCACGTCATCATCGACGGCGGGGCCAAGCTGTGAGCGCGCCCCCGGTCAGTGCCGCCATCGTCGGCCTCGGCCGCTGGGGCCGCAACCTCGTCACGGCGGGGCAGGGCGGGCCGCTCCGGTTCACCCACGCGGCAACCCGGACGCCGGGCAAGGCCGAAGCCTTCTGCGCCGAGCATGGCCTGACGCTTCGCCCCGGTCTCGAGGATGTTCTCGACGCGGTCGATGCCGTCGTTCTCGCGACGCCGCACAGCCAGCACGGCGCGCAGGTGCGCGAGGCGGCCGCGACGGGCAGGCATGTCTTCGTCGAGAAACCGCTTGCCCTCACCCTGTCCGATGCCGCCGCCGCCTTCGACGCCTGCGCGGCGGCGAACGTGCGGCTCGCGGTTGGCTTCAACCGTCGTTTCCTGCCGGCCTACCAGTCGCTTGCAGCAACCGTCGCCGAAGGCGGCATCGGCCGCGCCCTGCATGTCGAGGGCAGCTTCTGCGGCCCCTTCGGCTATGACTACCGCGACGACATGTGGCGCGGATCATCGGCCGAGAACCCGGCCGGCGGCATGGCGGCGATGGGCATTCACATCCTCGACGCGATGATCGGCGTGATGGGGCCGGTGGCGCGCGTCTCGGTCCTCAGCCGCCGCCTCGCCGTCTCCAGCCATCTCGACGATACCACCACGGTGCATCTCGACTTCGCTTCCGGCGCCACGGGCACGCTCTCGACGCTGATGGCCTCCGCCAGCTTCTGGCGGCTGCACATCTTCGGCTCAAAGGGCTGGGCGCACATGCCGAACCAGGAGCAGCTGGTCCTCTCGGACCTCGCCGGCAAGCAGACCGAGCAGAGCTTCGGCAAAACCGACACGCTCGCCGCCGAACTGGCCGCTTTCGCCGCGACCATAGCGGATGCGGCGCCCTATCCGGTCACCCGGCAGCAGGCGCTGGCGGGCGTTGCTGCGATGGAAGCGATCGGTCGTTCCGCCGCACAAGGCGGCGCCTGGGTCGAGGTCGACCCGGTTCCGGCGGGCAGGGCGATGGACACAGGCGGGACCACAACTTAACAGTCAGGGGCAAAGGGCAAGGGAAGGAGAGTCGGATGTCGGAACGGGACGGATCCAAGGTCGCGCGGACATTGCGGGACTCGATCCTGCGGCTCGACCTGCGCCCCGGTGAACTGCTGGACGAAGCGGAACTGGCGGACCGGCTGGAGGTCTCGCGCACGCCGGTGCGCGAAGCGATCATCCAGCTCATCGCCGACGGGCTGGTGGTGCGCGAGGGGCGCAAGGCCAAGGTCGCCCCGCTCGATTTCGACGACGTGCCCAAGCTCTACGATGCCCTGCTGATTTCCAGTCGCCTCGTGCATCGGCTTGCCGCCGAGAACCGCACCGAAAAGGACCTGAAAGAGATCGAACGCCACATGCGCGCCTTCGACAGCGCGGTCGCGAGTTGTGACGGCGTGCTCCTCTCCGAGGCCAACGCCGACTTCCATACGGCGATCTCGAACGCGACCGGCAACCGCTACATCTCCAACTTCTACGAGCAGGCGCTGGTCGGCACGATCCGGCTGGCGCGGGCCTGCTTCTCCTATGGGCAGGGCACCGAGGTGGGCGAGAAGGCGCAGGAACTGCACGCGCACCTCGCGACCACCACGGGCGAACACGCCGAGATCTTCGCGGCGATCAAGGCACGCGACGTCGAGGCGGCAGACGCGCTTGCCGTCTCCCATTACAAGCTGACCAAAGCGCGGATCATGAAGGTGATCTTCGATCCGGACCTGGGCCTGGTGAACCTCGGCGACATCTCACTCGACCGCTGGAAAGTGGCCTGACAACCAGCCGATGAACTCGCCGGCGAGGGCCGACCTCGGGCGATCCGGGTTGGCGCGGACCGTCAGCATATGGCCCACGTCCACGGCCGGCCCCAGTTCGAACCCGGCACCGCGCGCGCGGGCACCCAGCGCATAGGGTTCATAGACCACGCTCCGCCCGATCCCCGCCGCCACCAGGTCGAGCGCGGTGACGGCGGTATCGACCCGCAAGGTCGCGCCGGTTTCGCCCGATTGGCCCCAGAGATCCCACAGGGGGTATTTCCCCTGCACCTCGATCCGCCGCTCGGCCTGCGTCGCTCCTGCAAGCACCAGTCGGGCCGGGCCGAGATCGACCGTATCCGGGGCCATCATCCCGCGCTCGGCAATGGCGATGCTGACATCGGCAAGTTCGACGTTGGGATCGGTCCAGATCGCCCCGTTCAGCCGGACCGCCGTCTCCTCGCGACCGGCCAGGAAGCCCTCCAGCAAGGGGGCAAGACACAGGTTCAGGAAGGAGATCGGCGCCGAGACGGTCAGGCTTTGCCGCGCCCTGCGCCCGGTCAGTCCCCGCGTCGAGGCCTCGACCACGTCCAGCGCCTGCGTGATCCCCGGCAGGTAGGCCTGTCCCGCCTGGCTCAGTTCCAACCCATTGGCCTTGCGCAGGAAAAGAGGCCGCCCGAAATACTGCTCCAGCCCCCGGATCCGCTGCGAGATGGCGGCCTGCGTGCAGTTCAGCTCCTCCGCCGCGCGGGTAAAGCTCAGGTGCCGCGCGGCGGCCTCGAAGGCCTGGAGGTAGATCAGATGCGGAATCTGGCGTGCCACGGTGGACCCCTGTTGTCTTTCTTGGTCATAAGCAATTCGATGCCTGAGGGCAATTTTCCATTTCTTGCGGCAAGGGGGTGCCGGGCGGTTCAATGGCGCGAACCAATGGAGCTCGACCATGCCCTTCGCATTGCTCAGATATGGCCTTTCAAAGGGCCACCGGCCGTTTCGCGACATCCCCGCGACACCGGATCTGAAACGGAGCTACGACGTCGTCATCATCGGCGGCGGCGGTCATGGGCTGGCCGCCGCATGGTATCTCTCGAACCAGCACGGCATCCGCTCGGTGGCGGTGCTCGAAAAGGGCTATCTCGCCGGCGGCAACACCGCGCGCAACACCACCACGATCCGCTCGAACTACCTGACATCCGAGTCGATCCGCTTCTACCGCGAGGCGGTCAGCCTCTACGAGAGCATGTCCGAGGATCTCGGCTTCAACGTCATGTTCTCGCAGCGCGGACAGCTCACGCTCGCGCATTCCGACGCGACGATGCGCAGCTTCCACCTGCGCGCCGAGATGGGCAAGCTCGCCGGCGCCCGGATCGAGGTGGTCGACGCGCAGACGGTGCGCGAACTCTGCCCGCACCTGCACATGGACGAAGGCGGCCTGCACGAGGTGCTGGGCGGTCTCTGGCACGCCGACGGCGGCACCGCCCGGCATGACGCGGTGGCCTGGGGCTATGCCAGGGGGGCGGCGGCCAAGGGGGTCGAGATCCACCAGCGCACGACCGTCACCGCGATCCGCAGCACCGGCGACCGGGTGACCGAGATCGAGACGAACCGGGGCACCATCCGCGCCGGTCAGGTGATCCAGGCGACAGGCGGGCTGAACGGGCAGGTGGCCGAACTCGCCGGCATCCGCCTGCCGATCCGCTGCTTCCCGCTGCAGGCGATGGTGACGCAGCCGCTGAAGCCCTTCCTCGATATCCTGCTGTCCTCGGCCAACCTGCACACCTACCTCGTGCAATCCTCGCGCGGCGAGATCGTGATCGGCGGCGGCTCCGATCCCTACCAGCTGGCCTCCACCCGTTCGAGCTTCGACCAGAAGGTGCACCTGGCCCAGGGGGCGCTGCACCTCTTCCCCTTCCTGCACAACGTCAAGCTGCTGCGCCAATGGGCCGGCATCACCGACATGACCCCCGACTACAGCCCGATCATGGGGGCCTCGCCGCTGTCGAACTACTGGCTGGACGCCGGTTGGGGCACCTGGGGGTTCAAGGCGACCCCGGTGGCCGGGAAATACATGGCCGAATGCGTGGCGACCGGAAAGGTGCCCGACATCATCGCGCCCTTCGCCCTGACCCGCTTCGACCGTTTCGCCCTGCTGAACGAGATGGGCGCCACCGCCGCCAGCCATTGAGGACGCCATGAAACAGCTCGAATGCCCGGTGAACGGGCTGCGCGACATCTCCGAATTCCAGTATCTCGGCCCCCGCCGGTCGACCCGCAGCGATGACCCCGACACTGTCGTCGCGCATGTCTTCTTTGCCGAGAACCCGCTCGGGCCGATGGTCGAATGGTGGCGCCACCGCCCCTCGAACACCGTCTTTCTCGCCGAACGCCACACAGTGACGGACCAGGTCCTGCGCACCTGGCTCCCCACCTCGCCGGAGACCTGACATGACCGCCCGCCTGCCTGCCCCCTGGGGCACCCGGATCGTCCGCGACACCGCCTTGACTTTCTCCTTCGACGGAACGTCGCACTGCGGCCTCGCCGGGGACACGGTCGCCAGCGCCCTGCTTGCCGAGGGCCGCTGGGTCCTGTCACGCTCGTTCAAGTATCACCGCCCGCGCGGACCCCAGTCGATGGCGGGGCTCGAGGCCAATACACTGGTGCAGATCGGCTCCGAACCCAACGTCCGCGCCGACCGGCGGCCGCTGACCGAGGGCATGGCGGTGCGCGCCCAGAACACCACCCATGGCGCCGACCGCGATCTTGGCAGCGTGCTCGACCGTTTCGGCCGGTTCATGCCGGTGGGGTTCTACTATCGCAGCTTCTTCGGTCCCTCGCGGTCAAGCTGGCTGAAATTCTGGGAGCCGCTGATCCGCCGTTCGGCCGGCCTTGGCGTCGTGGACACCGCGCTGGGCGAAGGGCACTACCAGCGCCGCAACCTCCAGTGCGACGTCCTGGTCGTCGGGGCAGGGCCCGCCGGTCTCGCCGCCGCGCGCACCGCCGCCGCGGCGGGAGCTGAGGTGGTCATCGTCGACAGCGAGCCCGAAACCGGCGGAGCGCTGACCTATGCCCGCAACGGCAGCGCGGCACTTGCACAGGCGCGCAGCGGTCTCGACGGGGTCACGATCCTGACCGGGGCCACCTGCAACGGCTGGTATACGGACAACTTCCTGCCGGTGATCCAGGGCGACACGCTCTTCCGCGTCCGCGCCGCGCAGGTGATCGTCGCCTCCGGCACGCAGGACCAGCCGCTGGTCTTCCGCAACAACGACCTGCCCGGCATCGTCTCGGCCTCGGCGGTCCAGCGCATGATGCGCCACTATGCCATCCGCCCCGGCAGCGCCGCCGTGGTCTTCGCCGGCACCCCTCATGGCATCGCCGCCGCGCTCGATCTGCACGAGGCCGGCGTTCCTGTCCGCGCCGTCCTGGTCCCGCCCGAGGCGGTGGATCTTCCGACCGAACCCCTCGCCGAGGCCGGGCTTCGCGTTCTCAAGGGCGCACGCATCCAGGGCGCCCATGGCAAGCGCCGACTGACCGCCCTTGACGTGACCACGGCCAGCGGTCGCGAAACCATTGCCTGCGACCTCGCCGTGATCGATGCGGGCGCGACGCCGGGATACCAGCTGCCCCTGCACGCGGGCGCGCAACTTGGCTTCGACGACGCCAGCCAGCGGTTCACGCTGTCGAACCTGCCCGCCAACATGCATCTCGCCGGCTCGGTCGCCGGGTGTTTCGCCCCCGATGCGGTGATCGCCAGCGGCGAACGCGCAGGCGCGCAGGCGGCAGTGGCGCTGGGTCTTGCGGCCAGCCTGCCGGATGTCCCCGATGACGCGCAGGCGCATTTCCACCGGACCTTCCCGGTCTCCGATCCCGACCCGAAGGGCCGCGATTTCGTCGATGTCGACGAGGACCTGCAGGTCAAGGACATCGTCAACGCGGTGGCCGACGGCTATGCCGAACTGGAACTGGTCAAGCGCTATTCCACCGTCGGAATGGGGCCGTCGCAAGGCCGTCATTCGGCCCTCCAGACCGCCCGCATCCTGGCCCGTGAAACCGGGCGCACCGTGGGCGAGATCGGCATCACCACCGCCCGCCCGCCCTTCGGCCCCGAAAAGCTCGGCGTGCTGGCCGGACCGCTGCGCAGCCAGGAACGCCGCACCCCGCTCAACGCGCGGCACCGCGCGGCCGGCGCGCGGATGGGGCCGGCGGGCGCCTGGTGGCGGCCGATGGTCTACGGCGATGGCCCGACCGCCGAACTGGCCGCCCAGGAGGTGCGGATGGTGCGCGAGGACGTCGGGATGCTCGATGTCTCGACCCTCGGCAAGCTGGCCATCCGTGGCCCGGACGCGGGCGCCTTCCTCGACCGCATCTACACGATGGCGCATGCGAACCAGCCGGTTGGCCGCGTGCGCTATTGCCTGATGCTGAACGAGATGGGGTCGGTCATCGACGACGGGGTCGCCTGGCGCATGGCCCCGGACCACTTCTACGTCACCGCCACCACGGGCGCGGTGGATCGCGTCTTCTCGGACATGTCCTGGTGGAATGCCCAGTGGCGGATGCAGGTCGATATCCAGAACGTCACCGCCGGCTTTGCCGCGATCAATGTCACCGGCCCGCACGCCCGCGCGGCGCTCGAAGCGCTCGCCGGCGACATCGACCTCGGCCGCGAGGCCTTCCCCTTCCTGGAAGGGCGCAGCGGTACGCTCGGCGGCTGCCCGGTGCGGATCATGCGGATCGGTTTCACCGGCGAGCTGAGTTTCGAGCTGCACACCCCTCGCAGCTACGCGCCGCACCTCTGGGACCTGCTCGAAGGCGCCGGGGTCCGGCCCTACGGCCTCGAAGCTTCGCGCATCCTGCGGCTGGAAAAGGGCCACATCATCATCGGCCAGGACACCGACGCGCTGAGCACGCCGGACGAACTGGGGATGCAATGGGCGATATCGCGCAAGAAGCCCTTCTACCTTGGCAAACCCGCCGTGGACAAGCGGCGCGCCATCGGCCTGGCCCGCACGCTCTGCCGCTTCGAACTGCCCGAAAGCGCCTTCGGCGAGGTCGGCGAATCCTGTCTCGTCATGGCGGACGGAAAGCCCGTCGGGCATGTGACCTCGGTCGCCGTCTCGCCGACGGTGGGGAAACTCATCGGGCTTGCCCATGCCGGCGCCGAACCGGGGCAGGGCATCGCCATCCGCACCCGCTCCGGGGTAGAGGTGCAGGCGCCGCTTGTCGGCCACGCCTTCTACGATCCGCAAAACGCCAGGCAGGAGGCCTGAACATGACCGCTCATCCCCGGCGCAGCTTCCCGCTGGCAGATCGTCCGCTCGTACCGGCAACCGGCGACAACCGCCTGATCGACCTGACCGCGCGCCCGCGACTGGGCCTGCGCGGGCCCGGAACCCCTGCCTGGTGCGCGGGCCATGGGCTGCCCTTCCCGGACCGGATCAACCAGACGGCAGAGGCCGGGGGCATCACCGTCGCCCGTCTCGGAACATATGAGATCCTCGTCCTCACCGACGGGCAGGCAAGCCTCCCGGCCACGCCTCTGCCGCCCGATGCCTGGGACGGATACCGGGATGAGACATGGTTCTGGATCCGCATGACCGGCCCGTCCACGCAAGCCGCGCTGGCAACGCTGACAAGCGTCGACCTGCGTCCGGCCAGGGTGCCGCCGGGCCGCGTCCTGCAAACCCGTGCCGCGGGGCTCGACGCCGTGCTGGTCCTGCATGAGGGGTCTGTCGACATCTTTGCCGACATCGCTTCGGCCGAATACTTCGCCGACGTCCTGGCCGACCGCTGCCCGGAGTTCGGCTGGTCCGAGTGATCCGGAGAGACAGCCGCCCAACAAGGTCCGGGGCCGGTTGCCGTTGGTTCGGCAACCGGCCCCTCTGCGTTCAGCCCATCCGGTCCGAGGCGTAGGAATTCGGCGAGGCCGGGAAGACCACCGTCTTGTTTCCGTTCAGGAAAACCCGGTGATGCGCATGGGCATGGATCGCCCGCGCCAGCACCCGCGCCTCGACATCGCGGCCCAGCGAAACATAGTCCTCCGGGCTCTGCGCATGGGTGACAAGCGTCACGTCCTGCTCGATGATCGGGCCCTCGTCGAGGTCGGCGGTCACGTAATGCGAAGTCGCCCCGATCAGCTTCACGCCGCGCTCGAAGGCCTGCTTGTAGGGGTTCGCGCCCTTGAACGAGGGCAGGAACGAGTGGTGGATGTTGATGATCCGGCCCGACATCCGGCGGCACATCTCGTCGCTCAAGACTTGCATGTAGCGGGCCAGGACGATCAGGTCGGCGCCGGTCTCCTCCACGATCGCGAGGATCTGCGCCTCGGCCTGGGGCTTGTTCTCCTTCGTCACCCGGATGCAATGGAACGGCAGGTCGTGGTTCACCACCACCTTCTGGTAGTCCATGTGGTTCGAGATGACCGCCACGATCTCGATCGGCAGCGCGCCGATGCGCCAGCGGTAGAGCAGGTCGTTGAGGCAGTGGCCGAAGCGGCTCACCATGATGACGACCTTCATCCGCTCGGTCCCGCTGTGAAAGGCGAAGGTCATGTCGAAACGCTCCGCCACCGCTGCAAAGGCCGCCTCGAGCTCGGTCAGCGCCGCCCCCGTCTCGGGCGTGAAGCCGATGCGCATGAAGAAATTGCCGGTCTCGGCGTCGTCGAACTGCGAGCTGTCGGTGATGTTGCAGCCATGCTCGGCGAGGAAGGCGGAAATGGCGGCGACGATCCCCCGCGTCGAGCGGCAGGTCACGGTCAGGCATAGGTCGGTCATTCGGGGTCCCCGGTGACTGGTGGTGGGTTTGGGAGGGAAGGAAGGGCCCGGCGGCGTCGCGGCTCAGACGGCCGCGACGAGCTGGATCTCGACCGGAGCATTGCCCGGCAGGCTGGCCACGCCTACGGCGCAGCGGCTGCATATGCCGCGCGCGCCCAGTCTCTCGCGCAGGAAGGCCGAGGCGAAATCGGCCACCCTGCTGTGCTCGGTGAAGCCGGCCTCGGCCGCGACATAGACGGTCAGCGTCAGGATCGCGGCGATTTCCTCTTGCCCCGAAAGCGTCGCCTCGGCGGCGCGAAGCGCATTGGCGCAGGCAAGGATCACCGCCTCGCGCTGCGCCTCGACCTCGCCGGTGCGGACGGGGCCGTGATACATCATCCGGCCATCCTGACGGGGCGTCATCCCCGCCGTGTAGATCAGCCCGCCATGCCGGCGCGCGGCGACATAGTCGCCCTGCGGCACCGGCTGCGCGCCCCCGATCCGGCTCATGCGCGGTACCTTTCGACCAGCGCGGCGATGCGCTCGACCGCGGCGACCGATGCGGCGTGATCCTGCGAGAAGTTCAGCCGGATGCTGTCGGTGGCATGGGGGCTGAACTCGGACCCCGGCGTGACCGTGACGCCGGCCTGCGTGCGCAGCGCGGTGACGAAGTCCTGCGGCGGGATCGCCAGCTTCGGCAGCCTCGGGAAGACATAGCTGCCCGCATCCGCGGGCCGCACCACGCAGCCTTCGATGCCGCGGAACCCCGCGATCAGGTCGTCCCGGATCGCCTGATGCGCCTTGATCCGGTCGGCCATCCAGCCGGCGGGCTCGTCGAACCAGGTGCGCAGCACCGCCTGCGAATAGCCCGGCGCGCGCAGCGACACGATCGCCTGCAACTTCTCCATCCGCTCGACGATCGCCGGATCGCCGAAGGCCACGCCAAGGCGATAGCCGCTCAGCGACTCGGTCTTCGAAGGTCCCATGATGGTCACCACGTTGTCCGGCATGGTGGCGCGCAGATGGGTATAGGTGACACCCGGATAAAGCAGCCGCGAATAGAGCTGGTCGACGATGACCGTCGCCCCATAGCGACCGGCCAGCTCGGCGATGCCGGCGATTTCCGCCGGCGAATAGACGACCCCGGCCGGGTTGTTCGGGTTGGAGAACAGGAAGACCTTCGCGCCGGCGCGGAACGCCTCTTCGAGCTGGGTCAGGTCCAGCCCCGCGCCGCTGGCGACACCGGCATAGTCCATGCGCACCGGGATGAGCTCGGCCTCCAGGAACTCGACCAGCTTGCGGTTGGCGAAATAGTCGGGCTGGACGATCGCCACCTTGTCGCCCGCCGATACCGTCGCCCCGATGGAGAGGAACAGCGCGCCCTGGGTTCCTGGCGTGAGGATCAGCCCGTCACGGGCATCCACCGCCGCGCCGGTGAAGGCCGCCAGCCGCTCCGCCAAGATCTCGCGGATCGCCGCCGATCCGCGATACTCGGTATAGGCCTGCGCCCCGCCGGCCGCGACACCCGCCGAGAAGGCCTCGAACGAGCCGGGCGTCGGAGGGTGCGCGTCGACGTCGCCGTGCGAAAAGTCGACCGGCCGGCCGGGCAGGGGTTCGCCCCGCAGCCATGCGCCATTGGCCTCACCCAGCCGGGCTTCCTGCCCCGGTGCATTGTCGGTGCCAAGCCGGGCAAATTTGGTTGCTGCATTCATCGTCGAAAACCCTTTTGCACGTTCCTTGCGCCCCTCTTACAGCAGAGATTGATAAAAACAAAAACTAGTGTTTTTGCATTCAGGTGATAGAAAATCTTTCTTATGGACACGCGCTTCCTGGAAACCTTCATTGTCATCGCCGACTGCGGTTCGATCGCCGAGGCGGCGCGCCGTCAGAACCTCACGCCGGCGGCCCTGGCGCAAAGGCTGAAGGCGCTCGAAGACGATCTCGGCCACCCGCTCGTGGTGCGTTCCGGCCGAACGGTGCGGCCGACGGCGGAGGGTCTGGCCATACTCGACCGCGCCCGCGCGCTGGTGCGCGACAGCCGCGACCTTCAGGCGCTTGCCGCGCGCGGCGTGCCCGCGGGCCGGCTCAGGCTCGGGGCGACGGCCACCGCGATGACCGGCCTTCTGCCGTCCATCATCGACCAGATGGTCCAGCTTCACCCGGACGTCGAATACCACGTCCGCCCCGGTTCGTCGCTCGACCTCTATCACCAGCTAATCGGGGGCGACCTGGATGCGGCCCTGATCGTGAGACCGCAGTTCACCCTGCCCAAGTCGGTCTCCTGGGCCTCGCTGCGCGAGGAGCCCCTGGTCCTGATCGTCCCGGAGGACACGGACACCGACGACCTGGCGCAGCTTTTCGCGACCCAGCGCTTCATCCGCTACGACCGCAACCAATGGGGCGGGCAGATCGTGGACACGTATCTGCGCAGGCAGGGCCTCGAGGTCCGCGAATGGCTGGAACTCGACGCGCTCGACGCGATCGCGGCAATGGTGGGCCGCGGCCTGGGCATCGCGGTGGTGCCCGACTGGGGCGCGCCCTGGCCCGAGGGCCTGAGGCTGCGGAAAGTCCCCCTGGCACAGGGCGAAGTTCGCCAGACAGGCGTGCTGTGGCACCGGACCAGCGCGAGGATCGCGGCCATCGAGGCCTTCGTGCTGGCCTGCCATCAGGATTCGGAGGCCGCCCGGCAGTCGCGCCCTTCCGGCTGACCTCCCCTTGCCACTTTGGCCCGAACCCCGGGGCGTTTCGCCCGGCCCGGTTCGCGCAGGTCAGTACAGCAGCCGTATCCGCTGCACCGAGGTCTGGATCCGCAGGAAATCCTGCGCGCCCCTGGCAATTTCCGAGGCGGCGATGGAGCCGGCGATCTTCGGATGGGCGACGCAGAAACTCGTCTCCGGCATCACGAAATCCGTCTTGAGCTGCATGAGCTGACCCGAGGCCAGTTCGCGTTCCACCGCCGACAGCTGGAGGTAGCCCGCGCCAAGTCCCTGTTCCACGAGCAGCACGATGCTCTGCAAGGTATTGGCGGGGCTTATGCGGTGACTGGTGATTTCGGCCTTGGACAGGGCGGCCCGCAGATCCTGGTGCGGTTGCGTCACCCGGTCGAAGGTGAAGATGGTCATGCGGGCGATGTCGTTGATGCCAAAGACCCGGTCCGCCGGGATCCCGAGCTTGGGGGAAACGATGAACCCGCTCGGATAGGCGCAGAGCTGGGTCGATTGCAGGTCCGTGTGCGAAACCGGCCCCACCATGAAGGCAATATCCAGGTCACGCTGGATCAGCGCTTCGCGCAGCCGATACGAAACCTCGACATGGGCTTCGAAAACGGCGTTCGGGAACTGGGCCCTGAGATAGGACATGAACTCGGGGAACCAGGTGACGGCCACGGTATCCGATGCACCGATCCGGATCGTCCCGGCCACCGGATCCGCCAGCCCGATGTCGCGCAGGGCCTTGCCGCGGAACTCCAGCAGCGTCTCGGCGTGACCCAGGAATTGCCGACCCAGCGGGGTCAGGGCCACACGGTGGCCCGAGCGGTCGAACAGTTCGACGCCCAGCGATGTCTCCAATGCCTTGATACGGGCAGATATGGCCGGCTGCGTGGTGTTCTGTTTTTCCGCGGCGAGGCGGTAGGTGCCCAGAATCGCGACCCAGTAAAAGCTCTGAATCTGGTCGAAAGTCATTTGAAATCAGGTCCTTGATGCACCTCTCGTCGGGGTATTGATAAACCATGTTTATCAAGATTGATACGAATTTCTCGTTTGTTTTTAACATTGGCCTGCGTCTCAATGCCCTGAAATGGAAATGACAGGAGCTGCAGATGGAGTGGCGGGCTGGGTCGGATATCGGCGGAACCTTCACCGATATCGCCTATATCGACGAACGGGGTGTCCTGAACGTTGGCAAGGTGCCAACGACGCCGGACAGCTTTGGACGGGGGGTCATGAACGGGCTGCGCGGGCTGGCGGAAACGCATTCGCTCGCGCTCTCCGAGATGTCCGAGATGGTTCACGGCTGCACCGTGGCGACGAATGCCATCCTCGAAGGCAAGGGCGCTCGCACCGCCCTCATCACCACGCGCGGCTTCCGGGATGTGCTCGAACTGCGGCGGATCCGGGTGCCGGCGCTCTACGACCCTCTCTACGTCAAGCCGGCGCCGCTGGCCCCGCGGAATCTACGCTTCGAGGCCGATGAACGGATCGACGCGCGCGGGACCGTGATCGAGGCGCTGGACGAGGAGGGAATTCTGCGCATCGCCCAGGTGCTGCGGCAACACGCTGTCGAAGCCGTAAGCGTGTGTTTCCTGCACTCCTACGCCAATCCGGCGCATGAACGCAGGGTCGGCGAGATCCTGCGCGCCGAGCTGCCCGGCATCTTCATCTCGCTCTCCGTCGATATCCTGCCGCAAATCCGGGAATACGAACGCACGAGCACCGCGGTCATCAATGCCTATGTCGGCCCGACCGTCCGTCACTACCTCGAGAACATGACGCAAAGCCTGCGGGAAGCCGACTGCCGGGCCTCGGTGGCGATGATGCAATCGTCAGGCGGCACGGTCGACGCCGCATCGGTTCTCGCTAAACCCGCCCAGATCGTCGAATGCGGACCCGCCGCGGGCGTGGTCGGGGCGGCATATCTCTGCGGCCGGATGGGCATCGGGAATGCCATCACCTTCGACATGGGGGGCACCACCGCAAAGGCGTCGCTGATCGAGGACGGCGCTCCGATCTATGCCGAGAACTACGAAGTCGGCTCTTCGATGAGCTCCGCCGGCTCGATCACCGGGGGCGCGGGCTATGCGTTGAAACTGCCCGTCATCGACATCTCCGAGGTTGGCGCGGGCGGCGGTTCGATCGTGCGCATCGACCGTGCCGGAGCGATCAAGGTCGGCCCGGAAAGTGCCGGCGCGGTTCCGGGCCCGGCCTGCTACGGTACCGGCGGCACTGAACCAACCGTGACCGACGCCAATGTGGTGCTGGGTTTTCTCGATCAGGCCGGCCTTGCCGGCGGCACCGTCCCGATCCGCCCCGACCTGTCGCGCGCGGCCATCGACCGGGTCGTCGCACAGCCGCTCGCGATGCCGACGCAAGAGGCGGCCTTCGGCATCCACCAGCTCGCCAATGCGACGATGGTGCGGGCGATCAAGGCGGTGACCACCTACCGCGGCCGCGACCCGCGCGATTTCGTCATGTTCGCTTTCGGCGGCAACGGCGGGGTGCACGGCGTCGGCCTGGCGCGCAGCCTCGAGATCAAGCGCGTCATCGTCCCACCTGCCGCCGGCGTCTTCAGCGCCGTGGGGCTGATGGTGGCGACCCGGTCCGTGTCCGTCGCCGCCGCTTTCCACGCAAGCCTGGCCTCGGCCAGCGCGGAAGAGGCCAACGCCGGGTACGACCGGCTGCGCGCCGAGGCGGATCAGCTGCTGGGCCTTGCCGCCGGCGCCGGAGCCTATCGGCTCGAAGTCGAGATGCGCTATGTCGGCCAGGCCTTCGAACTGACGGTGCCGCTCCTGGCCGAGCGGTTCCGGGAAGATGGCAAGGCGGACCTGCGCGAGGCCTTCGAGGCCGAACACGCGCGCCGGTTCGGGCATCGGCTGGACGCCGGGAACGCCGTCGAGATCGTGTCGCTGAAACTGCGTGCGACCGACCCCGCCCGGATGCCCCCGGACATGCTGGTGCTGCAGCGCGATACCGGGACCCGCGCGGACCGCCAGGTCTATTTCGGAAGCGCGCATGGATCGCTCATGACCCGGGTGGTCGATCGCGGCGACCTCCCGACCGAACCCTGCGCGGGGCCGCTGATCGTCGACGAATACGAAGGCACCACCGTCGTGCCGCCCGACGCTTCGGTCCATCGCGACACGTTCGGCAACATCGTCATCGACCTTCACTACTGATCCGGGAGCCATCATGACCACGAGCAAGACCGACCCGTTCCTCCTGGAAGTCCTGCGCCACTCCTTCGACTCGATCGCCGAGGAGATCACCCTGACGATCATCCGCACGGCCTTCTCCCAGATCGTCCGGGACTCGCTGGATTTCTCGACGGCGCTTTGCGACACCAGGGCCAGGACGATCGCGCAGGGGATCTGCACGCCGATGCACCTCGGCAGTTTCCGCGATGCGCTGCTGAACCTGATCGAGGAGGTGGGGGACGACCTCCATCCCGACGACATCTTCATCATGAACGACCCCTACGCCGCGGCGGGTCAGCACCTGCCGGATATCTACGTGGTCAAGCCGATCACACACGGCGGCCGGCACAAGGGCTGGGCCATGACGCTGGCCCATCACTCCGACGTCGGCGGCATCGTCGCAGGGTCCAACGCCCTGGGCGCCCACGAGATCTGGCAGGAAGGGCTGCGCATCCCGGTGCTGAAGCTCTACGACAAGGGCCGCCGGAACGAGACGCTCTGGAAGTTGATCGCGCTCAACGTGCGCACCCCCGACATGGTCCTCGGTGACCTCCAGGCGCAGATTGCGGCCTGTGCCACCGGCGCACATGCCATGGAACGGCTCTACGACCGCTACGGCCACGAGACGATCGACACCGCCATCGACGATCTGAACGACTACGCCTACCGCCTTGCCCTCAGCGAACTGGCCGACATTCCGAACGGCACCTATCGCTTCATCGACCATATTGACGGGATCGGCGAAAACCCCGAGCCGATCAAGCTGCAGGTGGCCGTGACCGTCAGCGACGAAAAGGTGGTGGTCGACTGGGAGGGCTCCTCGCCGCAGGTGCCCGCCGGGGTCAACTCCACGCTGCCGTTCACCAAGGCCAGTGCCTATGCCGCGCTGCGCTCGGTGATGGTCGCCGACATCCCGAACTGCCATGGCTTCACCGAGATCGTCGAAGTCCGCGCCCCGGTCGGTTCCGTGGTTAACCCGGTGTCTCCCGGCCCCTGCGGCGCGCGCGGCATCACCGGATACCGCATGATCGACTGCCTCATGGGGGCGCTCGCCCAGGCCGTTCCGGCCCGTGTCACCGCCGATGGCTCGGGTGGTTCGACCCTGCCGACCATCTCGGGCAGCATCGACGGCAAGCCCTACATCTTCTGCGAGACGGCCATGGGCGTCTGGGGCGGCGCGCGCGACCACGATGGCCAGGAAGGCGTCCCCCACATCGGCGCCAACCAATCCAACATCCCGGTCGAGATGATCGAGGCCGCCTATCCGATCAGGATCGAGCACTATGGCTACGTGCGCGACAGCGGCGGGGCAGGGCGGCAGCGCGGCGGTCTGGCGATCCGGCGCGAGTATCGCACCCTTTCGGACGCGGCCTGGCTCAACGTCCGCTCCGACAAGCGCGCCTTCCCGCCCCATGGCCTCTTCGGCGGCGAGGACGGAGCGCCTTCGATGAACCGGGTGCTGCGCCAGGGCCGTCCCGACCGCGTCCTGCCCGTGCTGCTCAGCGAACCCGTTCGGATGCGCCAGGGCGACATCTTCAGCCACACGATGGCGAGCGGGGGCGGCTACGGCGACCCCTGGCAGCGAGATCCCCGCTCCGTGCTCGAGGACGTGACCCAGGACCGGGTCTCGCTCGAGGCCGCGCGCGAGCGATACGGCGTGGCGATCGTGCGCGCAGGGCACGAATACGAAATCGACGAGGTTTCGACCCGAAAACTGCGGGCCAGGACAACCGCGGACGGAAAGAAAAACGAAATGGCAACTCTCCAACAAGGGAATGAATGATGAAGAAAATGCTGAAAGCCACCGGGGCCTCGCTGGCCATCGCGCTTGCCTTCATGTCGACCGCGCACGCCGGCGGCCTGAACATGACGAGCGAATACGAACTGAACTCGCTCATGGGCAAGAGTGACCAGATCTTCGCCGACAAGGTCGGCGAATTGTCCAAGAGCGGCGTCGAGGTGACGCTGCACCTCAATGGCAGCCTGGGCCTGAAGTCGGCCGACAACCTGGATGCCGTTTCGGACGGCGTGGTCGACATCGCCGACACGCTTGGCGGCGTGCTTGCCGGATCCGACCCGATCTTCCTGCTGAGTTCGCTGCCCTTCATCGTCTCGGGGCCAAAGGAGGCGCGGGCGCTCTACGATGCCGCGCGCCCCGCCTACGAGGAGTTCTTCCGCCAGAACGGCCAGATCCTGCTCTACGCCTCGCCATGGCTGCCGTCCGGGTTCTGGGCCAACAAGCCGATCGACACGGTCGAGTCGCTGAACGGCTGGAAGCTGCGCACCTATGATGCGAACGGGACGCGCACGATGATCGCGGCCGGCGCCTCGCCGATCCAGCTGTCCTGGGCCGACGTGGTGCCGCAGCTGGCGACCGGCGGGATCGACGGGGTGCTGACCTCTTCCGAAGGCGGAGCAACCGCGAAATTCGACGAGCACCTCTCGCATTTCACCGAGATCAACTACGCCCTGCCGCTGAACTTCCGCCACATGAACGCCGCGGCCTTCGAGAGCCTTCCCGAGGACCAGCAGAAGGCGATCCGCGAGGCCGCCGCCGTCGCCGAAGAGGCCGGCTGGGCCGCCGCAACCGACCTCGTCGAGAAGATCTACACCCAGCTCGGCGGTGCCGGCGTGACGATCGTCCGAGAGGTCCAGCCCGAGCTGCGCACGCATCTGAACGACGCCGCAAAGACGGTGATCGAAGACTGGCGCGGCAAGGCGGGCGAGGCCGGCGCAAAGGTGCTGCACGCCTACGGCGAAGCGGTCGGCCGTCAATACTGATGCCATCTGCGGCGTTCGCGCATCGGGCCGAGCGCCGCCCAGTCCGGCCCGCCAGGCGGCGGGCCGCGGCGGCTGCTGCCGTTCCGGCAGCAGCCTGGTCAGCGTCAAAAGGCGAAAAATCATGATAGGCAATATTGTTGACGTCACCTCGAAGACGGCGAACTGGCTCGCGGCGCTTTTGCTGTTCTGCATGTTCGGCCACATTCTCTACGAGGTGATCCTCAGGAACTTTTTCGACACCTCGACCTTCGTCCTCGACGAATTCGTCGGCTACGCGGTGTCGGGGCTGGCGTTCCTGGCTCTCGGCGAAAGCCTCCGCCGGGGCGAGATGCTTTCGGTGGCCATTCTCGAAACCGTCCTCCCGCGCCGGATCTGGGCCTGGGTCTCGGTCTTCGCCAATGCGCTCGCCATATTCGTCGGCGCGATGATGGTCTTCTTCATCGGCCGCAGCGCGCTCATCAACCTCGAGCGGGGCACGACCTCCTCCTCGGTTGCCGAAATTCCCCAGGTCATTCCGCAGGCCATTCTCTGCGCCGGTGCCGCGATCTTTGTCCTTCGCGCCATCGAGATGACCTGGAAAGCGCTGGGCAACGCCGTTTCGGCCGAAAGGATCTGACCATGGACGCAGGTTCCGTAACCTTCCTCGTTTTCCTCTTCCTCGTCGGTTTCCTGGCCAGCGGCACGGCGATCTTCGTCGCGATCATCTGCACATGCGCCGTGAGCCTGACCCTGTTTCTCGGCTTCGACGTCCAGCGTCTCGGCGCAACGCTCGCCCGGATCCTGATCCGAAGCTCGAGCGCCTGGGAACTCTCGGCCATTCCGCTCTTCATCTGGATGGGCGAGATCGTGCACCGCACGTCACTTGTCGCGGGGCTCTTCAAGGGGCTCGCCCACCTGGTCCGCCGCTTGCCCGGCGGCCTGCTCCATACCAACGTGATCGGCTCCGCGATGTTCGCGGCGGTCTGCGGATCGAGCACGGCCACGACCGCGACGGTCGGCAAGATCTTTCTCGGCGAACTCGGCAAGCGCGGATACGACAGGTCCATTTCGATCGGCTCGCTGGCCGGGTCGGGCACGCTCGGCCTGCTGATCCCGCCGTCGATCATCATGATCATCTACGGCCTGCTGGCACAGGTCTCGATCATCCAGCTGTTTGCCGCCGGCATCCTGCCGGGCCTGCTGATCGCCGGCCTCTATAGCCTCTACATCGCGCTGCGGACCGGCCGCGGCAGCGCGCCACCCCCGCAGGATACCGAGGACGATCCGATTTCCACCGCGCGTGCGCTCCTCTACCTGATGCCCGTGGTATCCCTGATGCTGCTGGTCCTGGGGTCGATCTACAGCGGCTACGCGACACCATCCGAGTCCGCCACCATCGGCGTCGCCGGAGCGCTGCTGCTCACCCTGCTGCGCGGCGAACTGACCTGGCGCCTGCTGCTCGAAACCGTGCAGGGCGCGGTGCCGATGTCCTGCACGATCATCATGCTGATGGCGGCGGCGGCCTTCCTGTCGACGACGATGGGCTTCCTGCACATCCCGCAGGATGTCGCCAGCATCATCGGCGGTCTCAACCTAGGCCCCTATGCGCTCCTTCTGGTTCTGTCGGTCTTCTACCTCGTGCTGGGCCTGCTTCTCGACGGCATCTCGATCACCGTGATGACCCTGCCGATCACGCTCCCCCTGATCGTCGCGAACGGTATCGATCCGCTGTGGTTCGGGATCTTCCTGATCGTCATGGTCGAACTGGCCCAGGTCACGCCTCCGGTCGGTTTCAACCTCTTCGTGATCCAGGGCATCAGCGGCGAGACCGTGCTCCAGATCGCCAGGCACGCCTTTCCCTTCTTCCTGCTGATGTGCCTTGCGGCGGTGCTTCTCGCGATCTTCCCGCAGATCGTGCTGTGGCTGCCCCATGCGCTCTACAAGTGACGGGCAGCAGGTGCGACGCCGATGAAACCGCCCGCCTTCGTCGATTGCCCCGGTATCCTGAGCGAACGCCTCAGCCCGGACATGTACAGCGACATTCCGGGTCTCGAGATCTTCCATGGCGCGCCGGCTGACGAGGAGGGGCTGATCGACCGGCTGCGGGGAAGGCGCCATGCGATGGTCAGCTCCGGCCACCTGTCCAGGCGGGTGCTGGACCACTGTCCGGAACTCGAGACCGTGGCCCATCTCTGCTCGCGCCTCGAAGACCACGCCGATCTCGCGGCGGCCGCCCGGCGCAACCTGCGCATCGAATGTGTCGGGGAAACCGGCGACCGCTCCGTCGCGGAACACATGGTGACACTTGCGCTCTGCGCGCTCAAGCACATCGGCGAAACCGACCGTGCCCTCCGGCGGGGCGACACGGCGCTGCCCCGCGGCGAGGAGATCCGCGGGAAGGTCTTCGGCGTCCTGGGGGACGGCCGCGGCAGCGACGAGACGGCCCGCCTGGCCGATGCGCTTGGCGCGACCGTGATGCGCTGGCCTGAAAGGCCCGGCGCCATGCCCGAAGGGACGCGCTGGGCGGCACTCGACGAGATCCTGGCGACCGCCGACATCCTTTCGGTTCATCCGTCGCAAGGAAACGGAACCGACAGTGAAACGATCACCCGGTTCTTCGACGGCATCAAGCCGGGCGTGATCCTGGTCATCGCAGGCCGCGCTCGGGCCATGGACCAGGCCGCCCTGATCGAGGCGCTGCAATCCGGGCGCGTCGCACACCTTGCCTGTGAATTCGGCCCCGAACTGGTCGCCGACCCGGCCAGTCCGCTTCTGACGATGGGCAACGTGACCTGTGTCTCGCCGTCCTCCTGGCTCACGCCAAGCGCAGTGGACCGGCTCCTGACCTCGGGTTTCCGCCTTCTGGCCCGACATATCGCAATCTACGGGAATTGAGGAATAACCCATGAACCAGCAACCAAAGCGCAAACCGGAGCCGTCGCTGCTCGAATTTGCCGCCTTCCTCGCCGAGACGCCTTCGGCCTCGATCCCGGCGCCGCTGCTCGCGCGCGCCGCCGACTGCGTGCTCGATTGCCTGGGGGCCGCTGCCGCCGGCTCGCAAATGGCCGTCGTCGGCGAAGTCGCCAAACGGATGGGCGCAACGATGGGGCAGGGCCAGGCCAGCATCTGGTTCACCGGACAGAAGGCGCATCCGATCGCGGCGGCAACCGCCAATGCCTTCGCCGCCACCGTGCTCGACATCGACGACGGCCATCGCAAGGCAAAGGGCCACGCCGGCGCAGCCGTGGTATCCGCCGCGCTCGCCGTGGCCGAGGAGAACGGCGCGTCCTTCCTGGATTTCCTCGCGGCCGTGCTCATGGGCTACGAGGCGGGCGTCCGCGTCGCGGTCGGCCGCACGCCAGAGCGCCAGCATGACACCGCAAGCGGCATCTGGAGCGGGATCGGCGCCGCGGTCGCCGCGGCCCGGCTCTCGGGCGCCAGCGCTCCGCTCATGGCCCAGACCCTGCTCATCGCCGAGCAACACTCGCCGCAGCTCGCCTCCGCCATGCACCACGGATTTGCCGGCGCCACCGTCAAGGAAGGCATCCCCTGGTCGGTCATGACCGGCATGTATGCGGCCCAGCTGGCCGAGACGGGGTTCACCGGATACCCCGGAACCTTCGACCTGCCGGCGCTGTATCAGCCGGGCGCATTGTCGGGCGGGCAGTTCCTCGCGTTCCAGGGCCTGTATTTCAAACCCTATGCCTGCTGTCGCTGGATTCATTCCGCGCTCGACGGCGTCACCGGGCTGATGGACGCGCACGGACTCGATCCCGAAGCGATAGAAGAGGTCGAGGTGCACACCTTCGAACGCGCGGTATGCCTGGCCAATTCAACCAGCCCGGAAACCCTGGTCGACGCCCAGTTCTCGATCCCCTTCTGCGTCGCCCTGGCTGCGACCAGGGGCGGACAGGCGCTCTTGCCGATGACACCGGACGCACTGTCGGACCAGGCGGTCCTGCGCCTCGCCCGGCGCGTTCGGCCCTCGTTCGATCCCGAGATGGAGCGGCTGTTTCCCGCGCTGGCGCCTGCGCGCGTCAAGCTCCGTCACCGCGGCGAAACCTTCGAGCGCAGGGTCGACGCGGCCTTCGGTGACCCGACCAACCCGATGGATCGCAATGACCTCCGCGCCAAGTTTGCCACCCTGGCCGGACCGGTCCTGGGCGCGGACCGCATCGCGGCAATCGAGAACGCCCTGGCGTCTGACGCCACTGCCCG
Source organism: Seohaeicola zhoushanensis (assembly GCF_014656415.1). Lineage (GTDB taxonomy): Bacteria > Pseudomonadota > Alphaproteobacteria > Rhodobacterales > Rhodobacteraceae > Seohaeicola_A > Seohaeicola_A zhoushanensis. The sequence goes on from NZ_BNCJ01000004.1 coordinate 290,791, forward strand.
GGCCAGCGACGTCCGCTCCGGGCTCGGCGCGCTGTTGTGAGCACTGCGGGCAGGGCGCGCCTGCGCCCTGCCGCGATCCGCCGGCCTCAGGCAGACCACCGCCGCAAACGTGGAAGGCCGCGCAAGGCCTCCCGGATCGCAGCCTCAGGCAGGCTGCCTCGGCCCGTTGTCATTGAACAAGCTGGTCCGGGCGCCCCTTGAGTTTGGTGGGCACGATCCCGAACCGCGCCTTGAAGGCCCTGGTGAAATGGGACGAGGCCTCGAAGCCGCAGGCCGTGCTGATTTCCGCGATCGACAGGTCCGTCGTGGCCAGCAGGTTGCGGGCCCGGTCGAGCCGGACGTTGCGGTAGAAGACCGCGGGTGTTTCGTTCAACTGGCTGACGAAAAGCCGCTCCAGCTGCCGCCGTGATCCGCCAACCGCCTCGGCGATATCGTGGATCGAGAGCGGCACATCCACGTTGGTCCGCATCAGGTTGACCGCTGCGACCAGCAGCGGGCTGCGCGATTTCATCACCGCCGAGGTGGAGCTCCGCTGGGTCGGTTCAACCCCCAGCGTGGCCGGGCGCAGGCACATGTCCGACACCATCGCCGCAAAGACCGCGCCATGATCCTCGGCGATCAGCGCGATCATCATGTCGGTCGCGGCGGCCCCGCCCCCGCAGGTGATGACCCGCGCGTCGATCTCGTAGCGCGACAGGGTCGGCTCCAGCTCCGGAAAGGTTTCGCAGAACCCCGGCTGGTTCTCCCAGTGCAGGGTGAAACGCCTGTCGGCCAGCACCCCCGCCTTCGCCAGCGCCACCGCTCCGGTGCAGATACCGCCGACCGTCCCGCCAAAGCGGTGATGCCGCTGCACCGCCCCGACCACGGCGGGCGCGCCGGCGGCCATCGCCGGGTTGCCGGCGCAGACGAAGAGCCGGACCTCCTTGTTCTGCGCGCTCAGCGCACCACCGACGGTAATCTCGATCCCCGACGAACTGGTGGCGGGCGCGCCATCCGGCGACATCAGGTGCCAGCGGTAGAGCGGCTTCTGCGACAGCTGGTTGGCGATGCGCAGCGGCTCCACCGCCGATGTGAAGGCCAGCAGGGTGAAACCGGGAACCAGCACGAAGGCATAGGCCCGCGTCGGCCCCGGCGACTCGACTGGCTGATAGGCCGCCCCCTTCGGAACCAGCGCCTTCAGATCTTCTTCGGTGTCGTTGCCGGTCATGTCACTGCTCCCTGTGACACCCAGTCTACCCCAAAGCGCGGCGCGTAACACGGTCGAGGAAGATCACCGATGTCGCTGGCGGTGAACTCGGCGGCCTGGATTCCCAGTGTCTTCTCGTCGATCCCGGCATGGATCTTGCGCCAGACGCGCCGTTTCGTGCCTCCGTGCTTGCGAGCGTTCCACTCGCCTTCGCCCTTGATCTTGATCCCGGTGCTGTCCACCAGCAGGTGCAGGGGCCCGTCCGAATCGCGATAGGCAATCCACCGCTTCGGACCGCCAGAGATCATGAAGACCGATCAGGGGTCGCCGTTCACGTCTTTTGTCTGGACTGACCGGCTGAAACGGATCGGCACCCGGACCCCCCTCTCGGCGATTGCCTGCAATCACCTGCCGGCAACGGATGGAGGGCAAGGGGCGCTGCCTCGACCACATCTTCATCGAGCGCCAGTGGCGGGCGCTGGCCGGTGGATCACCTTCTGCAACCACCAGCGGCCCCATGCCGCCCATGGCGGACAGCCGCCCGCCGTGGTCTCCTTCAACCAGATCGAAACCGATCAGCAGGGACAGAGAGTAGCTTAAACTACGTAAGATCCTGTCCAGGAGGCGGGGAGTATGTATGAACTGCCTTCCCCTGCAAGTGATTTGTCGATCCGCCGCCGACCCTGCT
>NZ_BNCJ01000005.1:0-68089 GCF_014656415.1 Seohaeicola zhoushanensis
CGGGGGAGGTCGGGATGCCACCCGCAGATCAACAATAGCACAGGCCGGAATAGACAGGCGGGAGGTATTTGGGAAGAAGAGAAGCAGGCAGCGGTTCAGGCAGACTGGTAGACCGCCCCGACCTCGGCGGCGATGATGCGGGCGATCAGCGCGCAGTCATCGAGGCTGAATGTCAGCGGCACCCGCAGATCGAGGATCCCCGCCAGCACCCGGTCCGATTCCGGCATCCGCGGCGCCTCGACGTAGCGCCAGCTGTCGTAGCGCGAGGTGAAGCCCTTCGGCTCGGCCTCGCCGAACCATTTCAGCTCCACTCCCCGCGCGGCGCAGCGCGCAACCACCTCGGCGACGCGGGTCTCGGGCCAGTCGAGCAGCAGGAACTGGAAGGAGGAGCCGACGAAATGCTCGGCCTCGGGGCGTTCGATCACCGTCAGCCCCGGTGTGCCGCGCAGCCCCGCCTCGAGGACGCGGTAGCGCTCGTTCCAGCGTTCCACCTGCGCAGCCAGGTCGCGCAGCTGCGGCCGCAGGATCGCCGCGCGCAGGTTGTCCATCCGCCCGGAGATATTGGGGGTGACGTATTTCACCCGCTCGAAGGCCTCGGGGCCCGGCGCCGCGCGGTGACGGTCGTAGAGCATGTAGGAGCCCGAGAGGATCACCGCCCGCGCCGCCAGGTCCTCGTCGTCGGTGACCAACAGCCCGCCCTCGCCCGAGTTCATGTGCTTGTAGGTCTGCGTCGAATAGGCCGCCGCCAGACCGTGCCGCCCGGAGGGCACGCCATTCCAGCTGGCCCCCATGGTATGAGCGCAATCCTCGATCACGCGGACCCCGGCCGCATCGCAGATCGCCATCAGGCGCTCCATGTCGCAGATATGCCCGCGCATGTGCGACAGCAGCAGCACCCGCGCCTGCCCCGCCTTGGCGGCGAGGTCGTCGAGATCGATGGTCAGCGCCTCGCTGACCCCGACAAAGACCGACACCGCCCCCAGCGAGGCGATGGCGCCGGGCACCGGGGCCAGGGTGAAGGCATTGGTCAGCACCGGATCGCCCGGCCGGACCCCCGCCGCCCGCAGCGCGGTGGCGATGGCATAGCCGCCCGAGGAAACCGCGAGGCAGTATTTCGCCCCGGTGAAGGCGGCGAATTCCTCTTCCAGCCGCGCCGCCTCGGCGATCTCGCCGCCGACCGTGTTATACCGGTGCAGCCGCCCGTGCCGCAGCACGGCCATGGCCGCTTCGATCCCCGCCTCGGGGATCGGCTCCTGTTGCGTGAAAACGCCGGTGAACCGCTCGCTCATGCCGACTGTCTGCGCCCGCCGCGCGGCGCGGTCAAGGCCCCAGCAGCCGCGCCACGACGTCCGGCAGCTCGTCGAAGGAGGCGATCAGCGCCTCGGGCTGCAGCGCCGCCATGTCGTCACCCGACGGCCCGAAGGTCACCAGCACCGAAGGCACCCCCGCCGCCCGCGCGGTATTGCGGTCGGTGTCGCTGTCGCCCACCAGCAGGCAGCGCGCCGGATCGCCGCCCGCCCGCCGCGCCGCCTCGCGCAGCGGCTCGGGGTCGGGCTTCCTGACCGGCAGCGTATCGGCCCCCACCAGCGAGGCGAAGGCGCCGCGCACGCCGAGGCGCGTCAGCAGCAGTTCGGCCAGCGCCTCGGGCTTGTTGGTGCAGATGCCGACGCCGATGCCGCCCGAACGCAGCGCTTCCACCGCCTCCATCGCGCCGGGATAGAGCACCGTATGGGTGTCGATCGCCTCGGCATAGGCCTCGAGCAGCACCGGGTAGTACTGGTCGACCGTGCTCGCATCGAAGAGCGTCAGCCGGTCCAGCCCCTCGCTCAGCATCCGCCGCCCGCCGCGCAGCGCGACGCCGGCATCCAGTTCGGGGTTCAGCACGTCGCCCAGCCCCATCAGGCGAAAGCAGTGGTTCGCCGCCGCAATCAGGTCCTTGGATGTATCCGCCAGCGTGCCGTCCAGATCGAAGATGACCGTGCGCATTGCCTGCTCCTCTCGGCGTCTTTCCGCCCCGCGCTGTTGCAGACTGCAAAACAGTTTGATTGCCGCCCGGCTTGCGCCTTTCCGTTCAGCGGATAAAACGGGCGAAATCCAAATTCAAAGAGAAATCACTCATGGACATCGCACTTGTCATCCTGGCTGCCGGAAAAGGCACACGGATGAACTCGGAGTTGCCGAAGGTGCTGCACCCGATCGCCCATGCCCCGATGCTGGCCCATGCCATGAGCGCGGGCGCGGCGCTGGATCCGGTCCGCACCGTGGTCGTCGCCGGCCATGGCGCCGACGAGGTGCGCGCCGCGGTGGCCCGCATCGACGAGCGCGCCGAGGTGGTGCTGCAGGACGAACAGCATGGCACCGCCCATGCCGTCGACATGGCCCGCGCGACGCTGGAAGGCTTCGAGGGCGATATCGTCGTGCTCTTCGGCGACACGCCCTTCCTGCGCCCCGAGACGCTGGAGCGCATGGCCGCCGCGCGCCAGGGCTCCGACCTGGTGGTGCTGGGCTTCGAGGCCGCCGACCCCGGCCGCTATGGCCGCCTGGTGATGGATGGTGACCGGCTCGCGCGCATCGTCGAGTTCAAGGATGCCACCGAGGCCGAGCGCGCCCTCACCTTCTGCAACAGCGGGCTGATGGCCTGCGATGCGGCCACGCTGTTCTCGCTGATCGCCGAAGTGGGCAATGCCAATGCCTCGGGCGAATACTACCTGACCGATGTGGTCGCCCTGGCCAATGCGCGCGGCCTCTCGGTCACCGCGGTGACCTGCGACGAGGCCGAGACTCTGGGCATCAACACCCGCGCCGAACTCGCCGCCGCCGAGGCCGCCTTCCAGGCCCGCGCCCGCGCCGAGCTGCTCGAGACCGGCGTCACCATGATGGCGCCCGAGACGGTCTACCTCGCGCTCGACACGGTGATCGGGCGGGACGCGGTGATCGAGCCCAACGTGGTCTTCGGCCCCGAGGTCACGGTGGAATCCGGCGCCCGCATCCGCGCCTTCAGCCATCTCGAAGGCTGCCACGTCAGCCGCGGCGCCACCGTCGGCCCCTTCGCCCGCCTGCGCCCCGGCGCGGAACTGGCCGAGGACGTGCACATCGGCAATTTCGTCGAGATCAAGAACGCCACCATCGCCGAAGGCGCCAAGGTCAACCACCTCAGCTACATCGGCGATGCCTCGGTCGGCGAAAAGAGTAACATCGGCGCGGGCACCATCACCTGCAATTACGACGGCGTCTTCAAGCACCGCACCGAGATCGGCGCGAACGCCTTCATCGGGTCGGACACCCTGCTGGTCGCCCCGGTCCGCGTCGGTCACAACGCGATGACCGCCACCGGCACCGTGGTGACGAAGGACATTCCCGACGGTGCCATGGCCATCGGTCGCACCGAGCAGGTCAACAAACCGGGCTTCGCGGTCAAGATGTTCGAAATGTTAAAGGCCAGAAAGGCCAAACAGCAGAAAGGCTGAGCAGAATGTGCGGAATTATAGGGGTCCTCAGCGACCACGAGGCCGCGCCGATCCTCGTCGAGGCGCTCAAGCGGCTCGAGTATCGCGGCTATGACAGCGCCGGCATCGCCACCATCAACGGCGGCGCGCTCGACCGCCGCCGCGCGGTCGGCAAGCTGGTCAACCTCTCCGACCTGCTGGTGCACGAGCCGCTCGCCGGCAAGGCCGGCATCGGCCACACCCGCTGGGCCACCCATGGCGCGCCCACCATCGGCAACGCCCACCCGCATCGCGCCGGGCGGGTCGCCGTAGTGCATAACGGCATCATCGAGAACTTCCGCGAGCTGCGCGCCGAACTGGCTGCGCTCGGCGTGCCCTTCACCACCGAGACCGACACCGAGACAGTGGCGCTGCTGACCGAATACCACATGTCCCAGGGCCTCGGCCCCGTCGAGGCGGTGTTCAAGACGCTCGACCGGCTCGAGGGCGCCTTCGCGCTCGCCTTCCTCTTCGATGGCGAGGATGACCTGATCGTCGCCGCCCGCAAGGGCTCGCCGCTGGCCATCGGCCACGGTGACGGCGAGATGTATGTCGGCTCCGACGCCATCGCCCTGGCGCCGCTGACCGACCGCATCACCTACCTCGAAGAGGGCGACCGCGCAGTCGTCACCCGCAAGGGCGTCGAGATCCGCGACGCTCGCGGTGCGCTGGCCAACCGGGCGATGCGCCAGATCAACATCGACAACACCCGCGTCGACAAGGCCGGCCACAAGCACTTCATGGCCAAGGAGATCGCCGAGCAGCCCCAGGTGATCGGCGAGGCGGTGAACCACTACCTGCCCGCCGGCGGCGATGCGGTCGTGCTGCCGGGCGAAGGCATCGACTTCTCGCGCGTCGAGCGGCTGACCATGGTGGCCTGCGGCACCGCCTTCTACGCCTGCCTCACCGCCAAATACTGGTTCGAACAGCTCGCCCGCCTGCCGGTCGAGGTCGATATCGCCTCGGAGTTCCGCTACCGCGAGCCGCCGGTCAGCCCCGGCACCCTGGCGCTCTTCGTCAGCCAGTCGGGTGAAACCGCCGACACTCTCGCCGCCCTGCGCTACTGCCAGGACAAGGCGGCGCAGATCGTCTCGGTGGTCAATGTCCCCGAAAGCTCGATCGCGCGCGAAAGCGACCTCGCCCTGCCGATCCATGCCGGCGTCGAGATCGGCGTCGCCTCGACCAAGGCCTTCACCTGCCAGCTGAGCGTGCTGCTGATGCTGGCGCTCAAGGCCGCCGCCGACCGCGGCACCATCTCCCCAGAGGAGCGCGCCGACCGCATCGCCGACCTGCGCGGCCTGCCCCAGGCGATCAACGCCGCGCTCGACCGCAACGACGAGATCCGCGCCGCCGCCCAACGCCTCTCCGAGGCCCGCGACGTGCTCTTCCTGGGCCGCGGCGCGATGTATCCCCTGGCGCTGGAAGGCGCGTTGAAACTCAAGGAAATCAGCTATATCCACGCCGAAGGTTACGCATCCGGCGAACTCAAGCACGGCCCTATCGCGCTGATCGACAAGCAGATGCCGGTGGTGGTCATGGCGCCGCACGACGACCTCTTCGACAAGACCGTCTCCAACATGCAGGAGGTTATGGCGCGCAAGGGCAAGGTGGTGCTGATCTCCGACGAGGCCGGTATCGCCGAAGCGCAGGAGGGCACCTGGGCCACGGTGCGGATGCCAGCCATCCACCCGTTGCTGGCCCCCATCCTCTACGCGGTGCCCGCGCAGTTGCTCGCCTACCACGCGGCGGTGGCCAAGGGCACCGATGTCGACCAGCCGAGGAACCTGGCGAAATCCGTCACCGTCGAATGACGCCGCAGAACGCCCCCGGCTTCTCTTCTTCAAAAATATCTCCGGGGGGGGCCGCCGAAGGCGGCGGGGGCAGCGCCCCCATCCGCCTCTGTCATTTGCACTTTCCCTTGAGAATGGGGGCGATGTCTTACCTGGCCGCGGCGTCTCGCGTCGGGGGCACTGCACATGGCGGTTGGACTGGGCCCCCACCCCCCGGCCGCCACGACCGTCGACCTCAGGGGTCGGTGCGGAACCGGCCGGGAAGGCGGCGCACCGCGTCCGGCGCGAAGCGGTCCCAGACCAGGTAGCTGCCCGAGGCGATCACGATCGCCACGCCCAGCAGCATCTCCCAGTCCGGCCGTTCGCCGAAGACCAGCGCGCCCAGGGCCACCATCCAGACGAACTGCAGGTTCATCAGCGGCGTCACCGTGTAGGCCGGCAGCAGCCGCAGCGCCACCACGGTCAGCCAGCGCGCCCCGAAGAGCAGCACCGCATAGACCCCCGCCAGCGCCAGGTCGGCCACCGGCATCGGCTGCCAGACGAAGGGCAGCGCCGCCGCCATCCCCAGGCAGAGCGCGAGGTTGGGCCAGAAGACCTGCGCCAGCGTGTTGCTCTCGACCTGCCCGATGCGGCGCGCCAGCACCATCGACAGCGTGCCCGAAACCGCCGCCCCCAGCGCCCAGGCATGCCCCTCGCTCGCCGTGTGCAGCCCCGACGGGAACAGGCAGAACATCCCCACGAACCCCGCTGCCAGCGCCGCCCAGGCCGCCGGGCGGACGTGCTCGCCCAGGATCGGCCCCGACATCAGCCCGGCAAGGATCGGCATCAGCCCGATGAACAGGAAGACCTCGGCAAAGGGCAGATGGCGGAAGGCCTGGAAGAAGGCCACCGCCGCCGCCACCGTCATCACCGCGCGCAGCGCCATCGCCTTCGGTCGCGCGGTGGCCAGCCCCTGCCCGCGCCAGCGCGCCGTGGCCAGGGTCAGCAAGACCACCACCGCGCCCGACAGCGCGAAGAGCTGCGGCGCGGCGTAGGAATGCGCGATCTGCTTGGTGATCGCATCGGCCAGGGCGATCAGCCCGGTGTAGAGAACGACCAGCCCGGCGCCCAGCAGCGCGCCGTTCATATTGCCACCCCCTGCAGGCCGGTGCGCGCGAAGCCGGCAAAGAAGGCGCCGAAACGCGGGCTGCTGGCCTCGGCCAAGACCAGGATGTCATGCCCGGCCTCGCTCAGCCGCGCCTCGACGTGGCGGCGCATCGCCCCCCAGTCGTCGGAACGCGCGTCCTCCAGCCCCAACATGCATTCCGACATCACCCGCAACGGCCCCGGTGCCGCCATGCCGCGATAAAAGGCCATCCGCCCCGGCGCGGTCCGCTGGCGGAACGTGTCCCGCCCCGCCACGGCCATCGCCCAATTGCAGACGAGGTAGTCGTGGTAATCGTCGCCCAGCCCCGCCTGCGGCCCGCATTCGGCGCCAAAGCGGTGGGTCTCGCCCTCCAGCCAGTGCTCCCAGATTGCCGGCGGCACCGCCCCGGCAAAGCGCTGCGCCACGCAGATTTCGGCCAGCAGGTCGGCGTTCTGGTCGAGATAGGCCAGCAACCCGGCGTATTCGAGGCTCTCCAGCGCCGCCGCCGAAAGGCCCGGATCACGCCGCCCGTATTCGCTGAGATAGAAGACGATATGGGTGAGTTCGTAGGCGGCTTTCTTGTTGGGCATGGCGAAAGTGGCGGACCGTTCGGCGAAACGATGGAGCCGCTCGGTCAGCCCGGCATCCTCGGGCAGCGCGTCGACCCCGCGCCGCAGCGTCAGCCGCCGCGCCTCGGCGCGCTGCAGGTCCGACATCTCCGCCTCGGCCAGCCCCTCGCGCGCCACCCAGGCCGCCAGCGCCTCGCCCTTGCCGCCGCCGATCCCGAGATCCTCGAGATCGAGGCAGATCGACAGCAGGAAGCGGTAATATTGCGGGAAGAAGCCCAGCCGCTTCTCGATCCGCTCGTAGAAGTCGCGATGCGGCTCCAGCACCCCGGCACCGGGGCGGACCCCGGTGCATTCGAGGATGTTCAGAAGCTCGGCGTTCTCCTTCAGCCAGAAGACATCGTCCGTGCCCCGGCGATGACTGGCAAAGCAGTCGACCAGGTGCGCAATGCGCCCCTCGCGGCCCTGCCGCGGCGAGGGGACATTCAGCCGGATCACATTTGTCATGGAATTGCTCCCGTCCAACGGCGCCAACCAAACGCCCCCCAGGTCCAGGACCGCTCCTGGACCACGCGCGCTATCAGCTGCCCGAAGTGAACAGCTCGGTGCGCTCGCCGGCCTCGACCGCGCTGGTCGAGGGGGCAGAGCCGGAGGTGAAGAGCTGGGTCCCTTCGCCGGCTGCCGCCTGCGGTGCCGAACCGGAAGTGAAGAGCTGCACGCCTTCGCCTGCCGCCACCGCCGAACCGGTCGGAGCCGAACCGGAAGTGAAGAGCTGCGTGCCTTCACCCGCCGCAACCGCCGAACCGGTCGGTGCCGAACCGGAAGTGAAGAGCTGCACGCCTTCGCCCGCCGCCACCGCCGAACCGGTCGGAGCCGAGCCGGAAGTGAAGAGCTGCGTGCCCTCACCCACCGCAACCGCCGAACCGGTCGGAGCCGAACCGGAAGTGAAGAGCTGCGTGCCCTCACCCGCCGCAACCGCCGAACCGGTCGGAGCCGAACCGGAGGTGAACAGCTGGGTGCCCTCGCCGGCGCTCATCGCGGTGTCCGCCGGAGCCGAACCCGAGGTGAACAGGCCGGACAGGTCGCCCGACAGCGCGCTGGTGGCAGCCAGCGGGGCCGAGCCGGAGGTGAAGAGCTGGGTGGCATCGCCATCAAGCAGGCTGGCGCCACGGGCGACGGAAGCATCGAGTTCGAAAGCGAATTTGCGAAGTGCAGTCATGGTGAAAATCCCCAGGTTTGGTGTTAAGCGCCATTCACGCTTTCATCCCAGACGAGAAACTCAAGATAAAATTTCTACTCAGGGGTGTGATCCGAACGAGTTATCCACATCAGAATCGCGGACCAAATTCGCCTCGCTGCACTCTTCCAGATTCTGGAAGGACCGTTAAAAAATTCTTATCCACAGTGCATTTTGTGTCGGCGCAGCGGCATTTCTGATGCGAAGTCATGCGCTCCCGGCCCCTGTTCGACGCGCCAGAGGGGGCGCCCGACCCCGAATCGTACCGTGCCTGACGCGAATCGGCGGGAAGGGAGTGCTTGCCCCCGCCCCCCTCATGGGCGATAGATCGGGCACCTCCCTCCAGCCGGACGACGCCCATGAAGATCGCCACCTTCAACATCAACGGCATCAAGGCCCGCGCCCAAGCGCTGCCCGACTGGCTGGACGCGACGCAGCCCGACGTGGTGCTGCTGCAAGAGATCAAATCGGTCGACGAGGCCTTCCCGACCGAGCTGTTCGAGGACCGCGGCTACAATGTCGCCACCCATGGGCAGAAGTCCTTCAACGGCGTGGCCATCCTGTCGAAGCTGCCGCTCGAGGACGTCAGCCGCGGCCTGCCCGGCGACGACGAGGACGACCACGCCCGCTGGATCGAGGCCACCGTGGTCGGCAAGACCGCCCTGCGCCTCTGCGGGCTCTACCTGCCCAACGGCAACCCGGCGCCAGGGCCCAAGTTCGACTACAAGCTGGCCTGGATGGAGCGCCTGCGCCACCGCGCGAAGGATCTGCTGGCCAATGAAGAGGTCGCGCTGATGGCCGGCGACTACAACATCATCCCCCAGGCCGAGGACGCCGCCCGCCCCGAGGCCTGGCGCGAGGATGCGCTGTTCCGCCCGGAATCCCGCGCCGCCTTCCATCGCATCCAGAACCTCGGCTTCACCGAGGCCTTCCGCGCCCGCACTCCCGGCCCTGGCCACTACAGCTTCTGGGACTACCAGGCCGGCGCCTGGAACCGCAACGACGGCATCCGCATCGACCACTTCCTGCTGACACCGCAATGCGCCGACCTGCTGCTCGACGCCGGCATCGACAAGGAGGTGCGCGGCGGCGAGAAACCCTCCGACCACGTGCCGGTCTGGGTCGAACTCGATCTCTGAGCCTCCCTTGCGCCCCCGCGCGCGCAGGCTTACATTTTGTCACAAGACCGCAAGGAGACCCGCCATATGGCCATGCAAGCCCACGAGATCGAGGATCTCATCCGCGCGAGCTTCCCCTCGGCCCGGATCACAATCACCGATCTGGCCGGCGACGGGAACCACTACGCGGCCGAAGTGATCGACGAGAGCTTCCGTGGCCTCAACCGCGTCCAGCAGCAGCGCGCCGTCTACGCCGCGCTCAAGGGCCGGATGGACGGGCCCTCGGGCGACCTTCACGCGCTGGCGCTGACCACCAAGGCGCCGGACTGAGACACCAGACCACCGGCGCAACCGCGCCACCGGAGACCATCATGACCGATACCACCACCCAGATCGCCGAAACCATCGCCGCCAACGACGTGGTGCTCTACATGAAGGGCACCAAGGAAATGCCGCAATGCGGCTTCTCCAGCCGTGTCGCCGGCGTGCTCAACTACATGGGCGTGAACTTCAAGGACGTGAACGTCCTGGCCGACGCCGACCTCCGCCAGGGCATCAAGGACTTTTCCGACTGGCCGACCGTGCCCCAGCTCTACGTCAAGGGCGAATTCGTCGGCGGCTGCGACATCGTCACCGAGATGACACTCTCCGGCGAACTCGACACGCTGTTCGATGCCAAGGGCGTCTCCTACGACAAGGACGCCGCCAACAAGATCCGCGAAGCCAACGGCTGAGCCTCACCGACGCGCTCCCGCGCCTGAAACGGCTGCCTCCTGCGAGGCAGCCGTTCTTGCTTGGGCCCGGCGCCGCGCTCGCGCGCGGCGCGGTCGGCGCACTATCCTGCTGTTGTACCCGGAACGGGCCGGTGCTTTGGAGTATTTGGAAAGAGAAGAAGCCCAAGTGCGCGGTCTTTCTTCGCGTGCGCTGCGCCGCGCGTCAGCGCGGCGCCCGGCCCAAGGCCTGGCGTGGCATCGCCAGATGCCGCGCCAGGGGGCGGGAGCGCCTCAGTCGGCGGCCTTTTCCTCGACCGAGGCCGCCAGCGCCTCGGCCCGCGCGGCCAGTTCGGCCAGTGTCTCGGCCACCATCGGCGGCACGATCGGCACCTCGATCTTCTGCACCGGCACCTCGGTGTCGCGCAGCTGTTCCAGTTCCGCCTGCCGCTCGGCCAGCTTCGCCTCCAGCTCGCGGATCCGGTCCTCGCTGGCCGCCGTCTTGTCGGCGAGCATCAGCCCCGCCATCAGCAGCATCCGGCTCTCGGGCATCCGGCCGATCTGGTCGGACAGCACCTGCGCCTCGTCATCTAGCATCCGCGCCGCCGACTGCAGGTAGCTCTCCTCGCCCTCCTGGCACGAGACATCGAAGGACCGCCCGCCGATATGGATCGTCACCTCCGGCATCACGCGCCCTCCCCGTTCACCTGCGCCGCCTCGAGCAGCGGCTCCAGCTTGGCCAGCACCGCCGCCGCCTCGGCGGCATCCGCCGCGCGGCTGGCGCGCAGCGCCTCGAGTTCAGCCAGCATCGCCTTGTTGATGAGATGCGGCTCGCCCACGCCGGCCTCGTTGGCCGCGCGCAGCGCCGCGTTCGAGCTGCGCAGCTGGTCGTTGGCTTGCCGCAGCCGCTGGATATCCATGTCGAGCCGCGCCATCGCCGCGTCCTGCGCGTCGAGCCGCGCCTGCAGCTTGTCCCGCTCCGAGGTATCGGCCAGCTGTTCCTTCAGCGCGCCGATCTCGTCGAAATGCTTGATGTTGAGCGCCCGCAGCCGCTCCTTCAGCTGGGCATTGGCCAGCTTCTCCTCCTCCAGCGCCTCGGTCAGCGACTCGACGCTGCCGCCGTCCTGCGCCTTGTCCAGCCGCTCGACCCCGGCGGCGATACGGTCCATCGCGGCCGCCAGCCGGTGTTGAAGGTCTTCGATATCTTTCATGCCCCGTCTCCCGCCCTTCGCGCCAGCCCCGTGGGATCCCTGCGCCGAATCGGTGTTCTGCACAATTTGTAGCAGTCTATCGACCTGCTCCGCAAATTTCTGCTCTTTAGAATTCAGGGGCTTGCGCCGCGCTCCTCAAGTCGCATCCGGCGGGCATCCGCCTATTGCTTGATCTTTGGCTGGCGGCTGCTATTCACCCAGCGACCCAAACACAACCACGAAGGAACCGCTGCCGTGGACACCAAGCCGGATCTCACTGCCATTGCCGCCGCCCATCCCGACCACTGGGCCAAGGCGACCGCCATCCGCGCGCTGACGCTGGATGCGGTGCATGCCGCCAATTCGGGGCACTCGGGCATGCCGATGGGGATGGCCGATGTCGCCACGGTTCTCTTTGAAAAACATCTGAAATTCGACGCCTCCGCGCCGAACTGGCCGGACCGCGACCGCTTCATCCTCTCCGCCGGCCACGGCTCGATGCTGCTCTATTCGCTGCTCTACCTCACCGGCTACCCGGAGATGACGCTCGACCAGATCAAGAACTTCCGCCAGTGGGGCGCGATCACCGCCGGCCACCCGGAATACGGCCATGCGCCGGGGATCGAGACGACAACCGGCCCGCTGGGCCAGGGCATCGCCAATTCGGTGGGCTTCGCCATCGCAGAAGAGATCCAGCGCGCCCGCTTCGGCCGCAAGCTGGTCGACCATTATACCTATGTGATCGCCGGTGACGGCTGCCTGATGGAAGGCGTGAGCCAGGAGGCGATCTCGCTCGCCGGCCGCCTGCGCCTGTCGCGGCTGATCGTGCTCTGGGACAACAACAACATCACCATCGACGGCTCGGTCGATATCGCCGATGCCACCGACCAGGTCGCGCGCTTCCGCGCCTCGGGCTGGCAGGTGATCTCGATCGACGGCCATGACCCCGAGCAGATCGACGCCGCGCTGACAAAGGCCAAGGCCTCGAAGAAGCCGACCATGATCGCCTGCAAGACGCATATCGCCCTCGGCCACGCCGCGCAGGACACCTCCAAGGGCCACGGCGCGCTGACCGACGCGGGCCAGATGGCCGCCGCCAAGGCCGCCTACGGCTGGACCACCGGCCCCTTCGAAGTGCCGGCCGCGACCAAGGCCGCCTGGGAAGCCATCGGCAAGCGCGGCGCCGCCGCCCATGCCGACTGGCAGGCCCGCCTTGCCGAACAGGGCGAACGCCGCCAGGCCGAGTTCAACCGCATCTTCGCCCGCGAAGTGCCCAAGAAGCTCACCGCGACGATCAACGCGCTGAAGAAGCAGGCCAGCGAAACGGCGCCCAAGATCGCCACCCGCACCAGCTCGGAGCGCGTGCTCGAGGTGGTCAACCCGATCCTGCCGGAAACCGTCGGCGGTTCGGCCGACCTCACCGGCTCGAACAACACCAAGACCGCCGATCTCGGCATCTTCCTGCCCGAGAACCGCAAGGGCCGCTACATCCACTACGGCATCCGCGAACACGGCATGGCGGCGGCGATGAACGGCATGGTCCTGCACGGCGGCGTCCGGCCCTACGGCGGCACCTTCATGTGCTTCACCGACTACGCCCGCCCCTCGATGCGCCTCGCCGCGCTGATGAAGATCCCGACCGTCTTCGTGATGACCCACGACAGCATCGGCCTGGGCGAAGACGGCCCGACCCACCAGCCGGTCGAGCACCTGGCGATCTCCCGCGCGACGCCCAACACCTGGGTCTTCCGCCCCGCCGATACCGTCGAGACCGCCGAGGCCTGGGAACTGGCGCTGACCTCGACCGAGACCCCCTCGGTCCTCTCGCTCACCCGCCAGAACGTGCCCACCGTCCGCACCGAGCACAAGCGTGACAACCTGACCGCCAAGGGCGCCTATGTGCTCTCCCCCTCCGAGGGCAAGGCCCAGGCCATCCTGATCGCCACCGGCTCCGAGGTCTCCATCGCGCTCGAGGCACAGAAGACCCTGCAGGCCGAAGGCATCGCCACCCGCGTCGTCTCGATGCCCTGCATGGAACTTTTCGCCCAGCAGGACGAGGCCTACCGCCGCAAGGTGCTGCCCACCGGCCCCGTCCGCGTCGGCATCGAGGCCGCGGTCCAGCAGGGCTGGGACCGCTGGCTCTGCGGTGAAGGCGGGCGCGACACCAAGTCGGGCTTCATCGGGATGACCGGTTTCGGCGCCTCTGCCCCGGCCGGCACGCTTTACGAAAAGTTCGGCATCACCGCGGCGGCAACCGTCGCCAAGGTCAAGGAACTGCTCGGCTAAGCTCGGGCACGGCCGCAGCCAGCCCCGGCTGGCTGCGCGCCTTCATCCAGTCCCAACCCCAGATCAGCGCCAGCAGGATCATCGCCTGCACCGCAATCGGGACATCCGCGCCCAACGGCGCGAGCATCACGCCGCAGATCACGCCATACGGCAGGCAGACCACCGCGACCCGCGCCACCAGCCGCGCTGTCGCCGCCGGCCCGCGCACAGCCACCAGCGCCCGCAGCGGTCGAACCAGGTAGCGCCATAACCCCCAGCCCATCACGCTCAGCGCCAGGCCGATCCAGAACACCGCCGGTGCCACCGCGCCCTGCACCTCGGCGCGTTCCTCGGCCCAGGCCAGCCAGAACAGCCCGCCCAGGGCGAACCCCATGCCGGCGACAAGGCAACTTCTCAGCCGGTCGGCAGCGCGCAGTGCAGGATCTTCGGACATCGTCGGGCCTCGCACGTGGAAGGCCCCCAGCCTGACGCCGAAATATGGCGCCAAGATGGCCGCTCAATGCGCCGCCGGCGCGCCTTTCCCGGTGACCAGGCCCCAGAGCGGCACGAGCACCTTGGTTGCCACCGGGATCAGCAGCAGCCCCAGCGCCACGCCGAAGACGCCGTCGAAGGCTGCCGTGACCGCCCATTGCACGAAGCCCTGCGCCTGCCCCACCGCCTGAGCCGCCGCCTCGGCGACATGGTGGATCCAGTCATAGGGCGCGTGCCAGCCCAGCTCGCCCGCCCCGTGTATGATGATCGACCCGCCGACCCAGAGCATCGCCGCCGTGCCCACCACGCTCAGCACCTTCATAAGCACCGGCATCGCCTTGACGATCCCGCGCCCCAGACTGCGCGTCAACCCCAGCCGCCCAACCTCGGCCAGATGCAGCCCGATGTCGTCCATCTTCACGATCAGCGCGACCGAGCCGTAGACCACCACCGTGATCCCGATACCAACCAGCGCAAGCGTCGCGGCCTCCATCCAGATGTTGCTCGGCGGGATCGCCGCCAACGCGATGGTCATGATCTCGGCCGAGAGGATGAAATCCGTCTTGATCGCACCGGCGGCCTTCTCCTCCTCCAGATGCGCCGGATCGCCCGGCTTGTCCTCGGGAAACACCTCGTGTTGGTCCGAGGGGAACAACGCGTGCCAGATCTTCTCGGCCCCCTCGAAACACAGATAGGCCCCGCCGAGCATCAGCAGCGGCGAGATCAGCCAGGGCGCGAAGGTGGTCAGCAGCAGCCCCGCCGGCAGCAGGAACACCAGCTTGTTCTTCAGGCTTCCCTTGGTGATCTTCCAGATGATCGGCAACTCGCGGCTGGCGGCAAAGCCATGCACGTATTTCGGCGTCACCGCCGCGTCGTCGATCACCGCGCCCGCCGCCTTGGCCCCCGCCTTGGCCGCCTGCCCCGCGATATCGTCGACCGAGGCCGCCGCCACCTTGGCGATTCCGGCCACGTCGTCCAGCAGCGCCAGCAGACCACTCATGAGCTTATCCTCTTGCTTTCCGTTTCGCGGAACGGTTCAATATCCTTCATTCAACCTAATCTATTCGCTGAACACGGCAACCGTTAGCGCAACCTCGGCAAGTTTGCGCTAACATCTTATAAATGCGTCGCTTTTCTGCTTTAGGGTCACGCCAAGCCCGGCTATATCGGCCACAATCCAGCTGTTTCGGAGTCGCTTGTCATGACCATCAATGTCGGTATCAACGGATTCGGCCGCATCGGCCGCTGCACCCTGTCTCACATCGCATCCAGCGGGCGCAACGACATTCGCGTGGTCAAGGTCAATGCAACCGGCCCGATCGAAACCGCCGCCCACCTGATGCGCTACGACTCCGTGCACGGCCGCTACCCCCATGACATCCGCGTCGGCAACGGCACGATGGACCTCGGCCGCGGCGAGATCGAGGTGATGTCGACCTACAAGCTGGACGAGCTCGACTGGTCGGGCTGCGACGTCGTCCTGGAATGCACCGGCAACTTCAACGACGGCAACAAGGCCAGCGCCCACCTGGAGCGCGGCGCCAAGTCGGTTCTGATCTCGGCCCCCGCCAAGAATGTTTCCAAGACCGTGGTCTTCGGCGTCAACCACAATGCCCTGACCCGCGCCGACAACATGGTGTCGAATGGCTCCTGCACCACCAACTGCCTGGCGCCGCTGGCCAAGGTGCTCGACGAGGCCTTCGGCATCGAACACGGCATCATGACCACGATCCACAGCTACACCGGCGACCAGCCGACGCTGGACCGCCGTCACTCCGACCTCTACCGCGCCCGCTCGGCGGCGATGGCGATGATCCCGACCTCGACCGGCGCCGCCAAGGCGCTTGGCGAGGTGCTGCCGAACCTCAAGGGCAAGCTCGACGGCTCCGCCGTCCGCGTGCCGACGCCGAACGTCTCGGCCGTCGACCTCACCTTCCGCGCCAGCCGCGATGTGACCGCCGAAGAGGTGAACGCCGCCGTGGCCGCGGCCGCCAAGGGCTCGATGGGCAAGGTGCTGGCTTATGACCCCGAGCCGAAGGTCTCGATCGACTTCAACCACACCGAGGAAAGCTGCATCTTCGCCCCCGACCAGACCCGCGTTGTCGGCGACCGCATGGTGCGCGTGCTGGCCTGGTATGACAACGAATGGGGCTTCTCGGTCCGCATGGCCGACGTCGCCGTGGTGATGGGCCGCCTGCAGGACTGATCCTGCCCGCAGCTGCAAGCTTGTGAGCGCGCCTCCCTTCGGGCATACCGGGGGAGGCGCAATCGTTTGAGGCGACATGACCAACAAGCTCGCCCTGATACTGGCAATCCTGATCTGCCTCGCCGCGCTGATCGACGCCGTCTTCTACGGCTCGCAGCACTTCATCTTTCTTGGCAAGAAGTTGTTCCAGCTGCTCGACTGGGTCGCCTTCTGGCGCTGAGGCGCGCAGCCTGACCCGCGCAGGGCACAGGGTCACAGGCGGGCGCATTGCGCACCGCCGCGTCGTTTTTCGGGTTGGGAAAGGCCCTAGGTGCAAGGGCCCGCTGCCGCGAAGTCTCAGGCCAGATCAGGCGCAAAAAGCGTGTCCCGGGAGCACTCCCTCCGAAAGCCAAGCATATTCAGATACTTGCCCCCCCGTCCTAGCTGGGACGCTATACGCCGAGCCGTTCCTTGAGTGCTTGATGGACCGCCGCGGGCACGAATTTCGACACATCGCCCCCCAGCCGCGCGATCTCTTTCACCAGCTTGCTGGCAATCGCTTGCCGCTTGGCATCGGCCATCAGGAAGACCGTCTCGACCTTGTCATCCAGCGCCCGGTTCATGCCGACCATCTGGAATTCATACTCGAAGTCCGCCACGGCCCGCAGCCCCCGGATAATGATCTGCGCGCCCACATCGTTGGCACAGTCGATCAGCAGGTTCTCGAAGGGATGCACCACGATCTCGCAGCCGGTCTGGCGGGCCAGTTCCCCGCATTCCGCCTCGATCATCCCGACACGCTCTTCCAGGCTGAACAGCGGCCCCTTGTCGCGGTTGATCGCCACACCGATCACCAGCTTGTCGACCAGCACGGTCGCCCTCCGGATGATGTCGGTATGCCCGAAAGTGATCGGGTCAAACGTCCCCGGATAAAGCCCTACCCGCATGGCACCCTCCTGCCGCCTCGTTTTTCCCGAGCCTGAAAACACCAGACGAAAGAAAATTGCAAGGCCGCGCCCGGTCAGTGCCCCATGATCATGCCTTCCAGCGCGCGTTTCTCCATGGTGAGCTCGGAAAGCTGCGCCTTCACCGCATCGCCCTGGGTCACCAGCCCCACCAGCTGCCCCTCCTCGACAACCGGCATATGGCGGAACCGCCCCTCGGTCATCTGGGTCAGCAGCTCCTGAACAGTCGTGTCACCAGTACAGGTCACCAGCTTGCGGGTCATGTATTCGCTGACCGGTTTCTCCATGCAGACCACCCCGACCTGCGCCAGCTCGCGCACGATGTCGCGCTCGGAGAGGATCCCGATCGCCGTCTTGCCGTCATCGTCGGACACCACCAGCGAACCGATCCGGTTCGCGGCCAGTATCCTGGCCGCCTCCGCCACGGTCGCGGCCGACGTGATCGTCAGCACACCGGGCTTCGCTTTGGACTTGAGGATTTGCTGAACCAACATCGGGCGACCTCCGAAAGAAAGTTTCAATAAGTCCAGCGTCGTCGCAATGTTACGTCAAGTCAAGTCAGCGCTTCCAGACGAGCGACTTCCTCGCGCACCGCCTCGCTCAGCCGAGCCGCCAGCCGGTTCAGCCGCGCGCTGCGCTGGTCGCCCTGGTGCCGCACGAGATAGAAGCTGCGGCGGAAGCCGATCCGGTCGGCGAGAACCTTGACCAGCCCCGGATGCGAGGGCAGCGCAAAGTCGTGGGCCACGCAGAACCCGGCCCCATGTTCGGCCAGCCGCAGTTGCACCGGGACCGAGTTCGAGGCCAGCGGCACCCGCGCCAGGCCCAGCTCGGCGAGATAGTCGAGTTCGGCGTCGAAGATCATCTCGGGGATATAGCCGACCATGCGCACATCGCGCAGCTGGGCAACGTCGGTGAGTTCGCCCAGGGCCTCCACCTGCCCCGCCTCGCCCACCAGGTGCAGGTGATAGTCTGTGATCTTCTGCACCAGCAGCTGCCCGGCGGTTGGCGGGCTGACGGTGATCGCCATGTCGGCCTCCCGCCGGCTGAGGTTCACCACCCGCGGCAACGCGACGATCTGGATGTCGAGATCGGGGTTCTCGGCGCTGATCGCCGCGCAGATCTGCGGCAGCAGATAGTTCGCGCAACCATCCGGCGCGCCGATGCGGAAACTGCCGGTCAGGCTCTCCGACGGGCCGGTCAGCGCATCAAGGCCGGCCCGCATGGCCTGCTCGGCCGCCTCGGAATGGGTCAGCAGCCGCTCGCCCGCGGCGCTCAGCGCGTAGCCCTGCGGCGACTTCACGAAGAGTGGTACCTCGAGCGCCGCCTCGAGCCGGGCGACGCGCCGGCCCACGGTCGCCGGGTCCATCCGCAGGACGCGCCCTGCCCCCGAGAGGCTTTCTTCCCGCGCGACGGCGAGAAACACGCGAAGATCATCCCATTGCGGCTCCATCCCGCCCCCTTTGCAGTTTCGCAAAACTCTTTTGATTTCTTGCCCCTGTTCATGGGATTTCTGCAAGCCTATCCTGCGCCCGACCTGAGAAGCCGGAGGAACGAGGCAATGAAGGAACTCACGCATTACATCGGTGGCGAACATGTGAAGGGCACGTCTGGCCGCTTTGCCGACGTCATGAACCCGGCCACGGGCGAAGTGCAGGCCAAGGTGCCGCTGGCCTCGGAAGCCGAAGTCGCCAAGGCCGTCGAGATCGCCGCCAAGGCACAGCCGGCCTGGGCCGCGACCAACCCGCAGCGCCGCGCCCGCGTGCTGATGAAGCTGGTCAACCTGCTGAACCGCGACATGGACAAGCTGGCCGAGGCGCTGAGCCGCGAACACGGCAAGACCCTGCCCGACGCCGCCGGCGACGTGCAGCGCGGCCTGGAAGTCGTGGAATACTGCATCGGCGCGCCGCAGATGCTGAAGGGCGAGTTCACCGACAGCGCCGGCCCCGGCATCGACATGTATTCGATGCGCCAGCCACTGGGCGTCACCGCCGGCATCACGCCGTTCAACTTCCCCGCCATGATCCCGATGTGGATGTTCGCCCCGGCCATTGCCTGCGGCAACGCCTTCATCCTGAAGCCGTCCGAGCGCGATCCCTCGGTGCCGCTGATGCTCGCCGAACTCGCCGAGGAAGCCGGCCTGCCCAAGGGCATCCTGCAGGTGGTGAACGGTGACAAGGTCGCGGTGGACGCGATCCTGCACGATCCGGTGATCCAGTCGATCGGCTTTGTCGGCTCGACCCCGATCGCGCAGTACATCTACTCGACCGGCTGCGCGAACGGGAAGCGGGTGCAGTGCTTCGGCGGCGCCAAGAACCATATGATCATCATGCCCGACGCCGACATGGACCAGGCAGCCGATGCGCTGGTGGGCGCCGGCTATGGTGCGGCAGGCGAACGCTGCATGGCGATCTCGGTTGCGGTTCCGGTCGGCGACAAGACAGCCGATGCGCTGATCGAGAAGCTGGTGCCGCGCATCGAGAAGCTGAAGGTCGGCCCCTATACCGGTGGCAAGGACGTCGATTACGGCCCGGTGGTCACCGCAGCCGCCAAGGCCAATATCGAGCGCCTGGTGCAGTCGGGTGTCGACCAGGGCGCCAAGCTGGTGGTCGATGGCCGCGGCTTCAAGCTGCAGGGCTACGAGGATGGCTTCTTCGTCGGTCCGCACCTCTTCGACAACGTCACGCCCGACATGGACATCTACAAGCACGAGATCTTCGGGCCTGTCCTGTCGACCGTGCGCGCCAAGACCTATGAAGAGGCGCTTGGCCTGGCGATGGACCACGAATACGGCAACGGCACCGCGATCTTCACCCGCGATGGCGACACCGCCCGCGATTTCGCGGCACGGATCAACATCGGCATGGTGGGCATCAACGTTCCGATCCCGGTTCCGCTGGCCTATCACACCTTCGGGGGCTGGAAGAAATCGGTCTTCGGCGACCTCAACCAGCACGGACCCGACGCCTTCAAGTTCTACACCCGCACCAAGACGGTCACCGCGCGCTGGCCGAGCGGGCTGAAGGAAGGCGGCGAGTTCCATTTCAAGCCGATGGATTGATATTCTCCGGCGGGTCACATTCGAATTCCCGCATGAGTTGAGTGTGAGGGCGGCTTCGGCCGCCCTTTCCGTTTCCGGCTTCGGCGGAGAGTGCTTGGTGGTCAGCCGATTTAGTTAACCCAAAAGTTGGCTATGAAATTTCCTGCATAATTAAGAAAAGCTGCGCTCGAGAAATGGAAATAGAAGCCAAGATCCGGCCGCAAGGTCTTACATTCCATTTCCGATAGATATTAATCCCGGACGCACCACTTCACATTCCAAATTCACAAGTCAATTTTTAATTGCGCATGCAAAGCTCGGTACAACCGCAAGGAAAACGGCACTCCGGCGAACGCGTTTTGCCCGAACGTTACGGTTGATTTCTAGGCCCGACCCGTGCAGGGGATAGACAACCGGGGAACTTGCCTATGTCCGTCTCGTTCAGAATTCTCCCCTCGCGGGGTCTGGTCTATGTCCGCTACGAGGGTCACGTCGAGCTGGCATCCTCCTTCACCGCCTTTGGTGAATACATGCACCACCCGGACTTCCGTCCGGGGCAGAAGCAACTTGTCGACCTGTCCCGAGTGACCGGCTTCGAGCGCGACTACACCAAGCTCTTCAGCCTGCAGGCGCTCAAGGCGGAAGCTTTCGTGACGGGCGCGGGCCAGACCCTCGTGGTCTATTACGCCCCCAGCGAAGCGGCCCAAAGGATGTGCCAGCTCGTCACCCGCTCTTGGGCCGACCTGCCCTCGGTGATTGCCCTTGTCCAGCAGGAAGAAGCCGAGGTCCTGGCGCTTCTGGGGCAGCGCGAGAGCAGCATCGCCGAGCTTCTGGAAGTCGCGGCATGAAGCCAATGAAAAAGGGCGGCCGGAGCCGCCCTTTCATTGCATGTTTCCAACTCAGGCCTTGCGGCGGCGCTTCATGCCGGCCACGGCGCCAAGCCCGGCGATCAGAAGCAGACCGGAGGCCGGCAGCGGAACCGGCTCGGGTTCGCCGTTGCCCTCGCCGTCATCGCGGGTGTAGCTGAACTCAACCCCCTTCAGCTTGAAGGCGTCGTTCGTGTCGCAGGTATAGCTGCCAAAGTACCAGCTGCAAGTCTGCGACTGTGCACCGACGCCAAAGGACTGCGCGGTCCATTCCTGGTTGAAGGTATAGCTGCCGTAACCGCTGCCGAGAATGTCGATATTGCCGTAGTTCGCGACGACGCCCGAGGAGTCGTAGACCGAGAACGAGAAGTCGTCATCGCCATCGACGTACGAGAACCACAGCTTTTTGATGGTCACCGACTGGCTGAACTCCAGCTTGATGACTTCCGGGCCATCGCTGTCAACCATGTGGTTTTCGTTGCAGCTGCCGTTCCACTTGAGGCTGCTGCAAACGCCAAGACCCACGTCCCACTGACCCAGAGCTTGATTTGCGCCGATCGATCCGTTGCTGTTCAGCGAATGGCCCGAGGCAGTCACAGTCGGCGACGTGCCGAAGGTCATGGTCGCACCAACACCCAGCTGGCCGGCGTTACCACCGAACCAGATCGTGTCGGTGACCGTCATCGGCGCAGCCATTGCTGCCCCGCCGATAACCGCAAAAGCGGCAACTGCCGCAGCGGTAATTGAATTTTTCATTACGATTTCCCCTTTTCAATCATGAACACGCACCTTGCCCGGCAGAGAAACCTGCAAGTTCAGGCCCAAAGTGCAATCCCAAGGCACAGGTCACCGAAAAAACTAGCGACTTACCCCCGGAGGCACCATTAACCCTAATAAAACCAATTGCGCAATGGATTCCAATTGAATGATAATATTTTCAATCGAAATAATTTGTACTCAATTCAATAAACACGTATAGGTTGTAGAAATCCACGGTGACGCGGCACGACATCAGCAGCACGGGAAACAAACACTACACATTGTTTCATTTTTCAAAACAGCGAACACCAATCCGCGAATCTAAATTCGAAGAACAGAATATTATTCAGGCCGGCCCTATCGGGTCAGCTCAAAACCTCTGCGCAAGGCGGCGCCCAGGCGTTGACCCGCGCCCCGAACAAAAAAGGTGGCCCGAGAGGCCACCTCTTCATTTCGATATCTATCCGAGATCAGGTGCGGCGACGCAGCGCCATCAGGCCGAGGCCACTAATCAACAGAAGCGCGCCAGCGGGAAGCGGAACCGGTTCCGGCTCGTCCACCACAAAGCTTGCCGAAGCAGTTCGGTCCTTGAGCACCCCGTCGACACCAAAGAGGGTGATGTGCTTGATGCGGCGGCCTTTGCCCGCACCATTGGTCATGCCCAGATCTGCAGAAGTGAAGCTGTTGCCGTAGATCCCCGGCTCGAAGTACTGGGCCGTGAAATAGCTCTTGGCATGATAGGCCACGAAGGAGATTTCGTCCTCGCCTTCCCAGCTCCAGCTGCCGCTCCGACGCTTCTTCTGATCGTAGCTGACCGAGAAATCGCCAGCGCTCTTCTTCCTCTTGGCGAGACGCTCGATCTTGTAGACCGTGAAGCCTTCCTCATAGAGGTCAAGGTTACCGACC
The DNA here is from genome assembly GCF_014656415.1 of Seohaeicola zhoushanensis. GTDB lineage: Bacteria > Pseudomonadota > Alphaproteobacteria > Rhodobacterales > Rhodobacteraceae > Seohaeicola_A > Seohaeicola_A zhoushanensis. The sequence continues at coordinate 22,698 of NZ_BNCJ01000005.1, forward strand.
CAGCGCGTGAAGCGGGCGAGGCCAACCTTCCTGGCGTCATTCCCCTTGATGAGCGCGGAATCCGTCGCTTCAACCGTAGCTGCAGATGCTGCACCGGCCGCGCTGGTGAGCGCCGCGGCAACTATTGCGATAACTGCTCGTCTCATTCTATCGCTCCCTACTGGTTACAGGTATGACTTCGATCATCTTGGCTAGTACCTTCAGTTATTGCAACTAAATTCAGCGTTTTGCAGGCATTAGTTCCACTTGGGATACAAAGCGTCTCGGCTTTGGGATCAATGCGCTCGATACCCTTCTCCGAACTGGCAACACTCCACCTGACACCTGCTCCAACGCAAGATCGGCCCGAAGGTTCCCTTGGTCGCCTTGCATTTTCGCAAAGCGCTTTTGTGCCGATGCCGCCTTGATCGGCTCGGGAGCCGGCGATAGGCAGGATGCGCCGGGCGCTTTGCGCGCCACCACAGGAACGGGGGGAGCCGCGCCATGGACTTCGGCCTCAGCGAGGAACAGTCTGCCATCTTCGACATGGCCCGGGATTTCGGGCAGGAGCGGATCGCGCCGAACGCGAGGGCCTGGGAGGCGGCTGGCACCATTCCCAAGGATTTCTGGCCTGAGATCGGTGCATTGGGCTTTGGCGGGCTCTACGTTTCGGAAGCCGCCGGCGGCTCCGGGCTCAGCCGGCTTGACGCCACGCTGGTCTTCGAGGCCCTGAGCATGGCCTGCCCTTCGGTGGCTGCCTTCCTGTCGATCCACAATATGTGCGCCCGCATGGTCGATGCCTTCGGCAGCGACGAACTCAAGGCGCGGGTGCTGCCGGGCGTGGTCTCGATGGAGACGGTACTGTCCTACTGCCTGACCGAGCCGGGCTCGGGGTCGGATGCCGCCGCCTTGCAGACAAGGGCCGAGCGGACCAACGAGGGCTACAGCCTGAACGGCACCAAGGCCTTCATCTCGGGTGGCAACTATTCCGACGCCTATGTCTGCATGGTGCGAACCGGCGACAACGGGCCGAAGGGTGTGTCGACGCTCTATGTCGAAACCGGCAGCCCCGGCCTGTCCTTCGGCGGCTACGAGGACAAGATGGGCTGGCGCTCGCAGCCGACCGCGCAGGTACAGTTCGACGACTGCCAGGTGTCCGCCGGCAACCTGATCGGCACCGAGGGCGACGGCTTCAAATACGCGATGATCGGCCTCGATGGCGGGCGGCTGAACATCGCCGCCTGCTCGCTGGGGGCGGCGCAGGCCGCACTGGACCAGACCCTCGCCTACATGGGTGAACGCAAGGCCTTCGGTCAGAGCATCGACCAGTTCCAGGGCCTGCAATGGCGCCTCGCCGACATGGAGATCGAGCTGCAGGCGGCGCGCACCTTCCTGCGCCAGGCGGCGTGGAAGCTGGATCATAAGGCGCCGGATGCCACCAAGTTCTGCGCCATGGCCAAGAAGTTCGTGACCGAAGCCGGCTCGCGCATCGTCAACCAGTGCCTGCAGCTGCACGGCGGGTATGGCTACCTCGCCGACTACGGGATCGAGAAGCTGGTGCGCGACCTCCGGGTGCATGAGATCCTGGAAGGTACCAACGAAATCATGCGGGTGATCGTCGCCCGCCACATGCTGGCCAACCGATGAGCGATATCAACATCCGCATCGAAAACCGCACCGGCCGGATCACCCTGACCCGGCCCGCGGCGCTGAACGCGATGACCTATGACATGTGCATGGCCATCGACGCGGCGCTGAAGGCATGGCGGGACGAGCCAAAGGTCGCGATGGTGATGTTCGACGCCGAGGGCGACAAGGCCTTCTGCGCCGGGGGCGATATCGCCGAGCTCTACAAGACGGGCAAAGCGGGCGACTATGGCTATGGCCGCACCTTCTGGCGCGACGAATACCGCATGAACGCGATGATCGCGGCCTATCCCAAGCCAGTGGTCAGCTTTCTGCAGGGCTTCACCATGGGTGGCGGCGTCGGCATCGGCTGTCACGGCTCGCTGCGCATCGTCGGCGAGTCGAGCCGCATCGCCCTGCCCGAATGCGGCATCGGACTGGTGCCGGATGTCGGCGGCAGCCAGATCCTGGCCCGGCTCGACCGCGAAGCGCCGGGCATGGGCGCCTGGATCGGGGCCACGGGGCTCCGGCTGGCGCAGGGTGACGCGACCTTCGGCTTTGCCGACCGTTTCCTGCCCGAGGCCGATTGGGCCGAGGCCAAGGAGCGGATGATCGCGGAGAGTGCGGCGAAGGTGCCCGAGGCCGGCGCGCCGGCCAGCGAGATCCGCCCCTACCTCGGCCAGATGGCCGCGCATTTCGCCACCGGCACGCCGGCGGAGATCCTGGAGTCGCTGAAGGCGGACTCCAGCGAACCGGCACAGGCAGCAGCCAAGGCGATGGAGCGATCCTGCCCGCTTTCGGTGGCCTGCCATATCGAGATACTGCGCCGCCTCGGGCCCGATTGCTCGATGGAAGAGGCGCTGCGTCTGGAATACCGTTTTACCTGGCGCTGCATGGAGCAAGGGGACTTCCTCGAAGGCATCCGCGCCCAGATCATCGACAAGGACCGCAAGCCGAAATGGCGGCACGCCAACCTTGCCGAGGTGAGCGCGGCGGAGGTCGAGGCCATGCTGGCACCGCTGGGCGATGACGAACTGACGTTTCACTAGGGAGGTCGATCATGAAGATCGGATTTATCGGACTAGGCAACATGGGCGGGCCGATGGCCGCCAACCTCGTGAAGGCCGGACATGATGTCACCGGCTTTGACACCGCTTCGGTTGCGATCGAGGGCGTGAGCATGGCGGCAAGCGCCGCCGAGGCCGCCAAGGGGGCCGAGGTCGTCATCACCATGCTGCCTAACGGCGCGATCCTGCGGAAGGTGGCCGAAGGCGTGATCCCGGCCATGGACAAGGGCGCGGCGCTGGTCGATTGCTCGACCGTCGACGTCGACAGCGCCCGAGCGGTGGCTGAACAGGCCGAGGCCGCAGGCCTGCTTGCAGTCGATGCGCCGGTCTCGGGCGGCGTCGGCGGCGCGGCTGCGGGCACGCTGACCTTCATGGCCGGCGGCTCCGACGCGGCATTCGCCAAGGCCAAGCCACTGTTCGACGTGATGGGCCAGAAGGCGGTGCATTGCGGCGCCTCGGGTGCAGGCCAAGCCGCCAAGATCTGCAACAACATGATCCTCGGCGTCACCATGATCGCCACCTGCGAAGCCTTTGCGCTAGCCGACAAGTTGGGCCTGGACCGCCAGAAGATGTTCGACGTGGTTTCCACGTCTTCGGGCTATTCCTGGACGATGAACGCCTATTGCCCCGCCCCCGGTGTCGGCCCGAAAAGCCCGGCCGACAATGACTACAAACCCGGTTTCGCGGCTGACCTCATGCTCAAGGACCTGCGGCTGTCGCAGCAGGCCGCCGAGAGCGCCGATGCCGACACCCCGATGGGCGCATTGGCGCAGGCGCTTTACGCCCAGTTCGTCGAGCAGGAAGACGGCAAGGGCATGGACTTCTCGGCCATGCTGCCCCGCTTCGAAAAGCGCGGCCGCAACGGTTGAAGACCTCGGCGGGCGCCGCGCTCAGACGGCGCCCGCTGAAAACAGGGCGCCGCACATAGCCCAACAGCCTGTGCAATCCTCCTCTGCCCTGCGCCGTTTCCCGCCCAGAGGCCCGACGGCGCCAGCGCCTTTCCGCTGAGCACGCCTCAAAGAGGAACGGAACTTTCTCCGCGAACGTTATATGGACGAACGAAAACGGAGAACCGATATGAAAACCCGCACCTCCCTGATCCGCTTCACCGCTGCCTCGCTGCTCGGGATCGTGGCCGCGGGCGGGCTCGCACTGCCCGACGCCGCCCTTGCCAAGGACAAACATCACGGCAATTCCCACGTGTCCGCCGGTGGCTGCCCGCCGGGTCTGGCGAAGAAGTCACCTGCCTGCGTTCCCCCGGGGCTCGCCAAGAAGCAGGTCGAGGTTCACCGCGACCGCGACCGTTACGAGGACCACAACCGCTATTACGACCGCGATCGCCACGTGTATGTCGACCGCGACCGCTATGACGGGTTCCGCTACAACGACCGCTACGACCAGGTCTATCGATATCGCGTAGGCGACCGGATCACCCGCGACTACGTGCTGGTTCCGACGCCGCAGCGTTATGGTCTCGACCCCTATGGCACCTACTATCGCGTCGGCGACGGCATCTACCAGGTAAACAAGGACACGCTCGAGGTCATGGCCATCATCGGCCTCGCCTCCAGGCTGCTGAACTGACTTATTCCGCAGCCACGCGCTTGGGGTCGAGCATCTCCTTGAGATAGCGCCCGGTGTGGCTGCGGGGCTCCTCTGCCACTTCTTCCGGCGTACCGGTGGCGACGATTTCGCCACCGCCATCCCCACCCTCGGGCCCGATGTCGATGATCCAGTCGGCCGTCTTGATGACGTCGAGATTGTGCTCGATGACAATGACCGTATTGCCCTGCTCCACCAACTCATGCAGCACTTCGAGCAGCTTGCGCACATCCTCGAAATGCAGACCCGTGGTGGGTTCATCGAGGATGTAGAGCGTCCGGCCGGTTGACCGTTTCGCAAGTTCCTTCGACAGCTTCACCCGCTGCGCCTCGCCGCCCGAAAGCGTCGTCGCCTGCTGTCCGACCTTGATATAGCCAAGGCCGACACGCACCAGTGCGTCCATCTTCTCGCGGATGCTGGGCACCGCCTGGAAGAACTGCTGGGCATCCTCGACGGTCATGTCAAGAACGTCGGCTATGCTCTTGCCCTTGAAGTGGATTTCCAATGTCTCGCGGTTGTAGCGCTTGCCCTTGCAGGTCTCGCAGGTGACGTATACGTCGGGCAGGAAGTGCATCTCGATCTTGATGAGACCGTCACCCTGGCAGGCCTCGCAGCGGCCGCCCTTGACGTTGAAGCTGAACCGCCCCGGCGCATAGCCGCGCGCCTTGGCCTCGGGCAGGCCGGCGAACCAGTCGCGGATCGGGGTGAAGGCCCCGGTGTAAGTGGCCGGATTCGAACGCGGAGTCCGCCCGATCGGGCGCTGGTCGATATCGATGACCTTGTCGAGATGTTCAAAGCCCAGGATCGTCTCGCAGGGCGCCGGGGTTTCGCGCGCGCCGTTCAGGCGCATGGCGGCATTCTTGAACAGCGTCTCGATGGTCAGGGTCGACTTGCCACCGCCGGAGACGCCAGTGACACAGACGAACATGCCCAGCGGGAACTCGGCGGTGACGTCCTTGAGGTTGTTCCCCGAGGCTTTGACCACCGTGACTTTCTTGTTGCCCTTCTTACCCTTGCGGCGCTCTTTTGGTACTGCGATCTCGCGCGTGCCGGAGAGGTACTGCCCGGTGATCGAGGCCGGATCGGCGGCTACCTGTTCGGGCGTGCCGTGGCTGACGACCTGGCCGCCGTGCACCCCGGCACCGGGGCCGATGTCGAAGACGTAATCGGCGTCGCGGATCGCCTCTTCGTCATGTTCGACCACAATCACCGTATTGCCCTGGTCGCGCAGGTTCTTCAGCGTCTTCAGGAGCCGACCGTTGTCGCGCTGATGCAGACCGATGGAGGGCTCGTCGAGCACGTAGAGCACGCCCGTCAGGCCCGAGCCGATCTGGCTCGCAAGACGGATGCGCTGGCTTTCGCCGCCCGACAGGGTGCCGGATGAGCGTGACAGCGTAAGGTATTCAAGGCCCACGTTATTCAAGAAGCCAAGCCGCTCGCGGATCTCCTTGAGGATGGCCCGCGCGATCTCTTTCTTCTGGTTGGTGAGCGAGGCCGGAACAGTTTCGATCCAGTCGAAGGCCTCGCGGATCGACTTCTCGACCACTTGCCCGACGTGCAGCCCGGAGATCTTGACCGCGAGCGATTCAGGCCGCAGCCGGTAGCCGTGGCAGGTGCCGCAGGGGCGGTTGTTCTGATACCGCTCGAATTCCTCGCGGATCCAGGCGCTATCGGTCTCGCGATAGCGCCGCTCCATGTTGGGTATCACCCCCTCGAACACGCGGCTGACCTGATATACCCGCCCGCCCTCGTCATAGCGGAACTGGATCTCTTCCTTGCCCGAACCGTAGAGGAAGACCTGCTGCACCTTCTCGGGCAGGTCCTTCCATTTGGCATTCTTGTCGAAGCCGTAGTGGCGGGCGATGGCCTCGATGGTCTGGGCGAAATAGGGCGACTTGCCCTTGCGCCAGGGCGCCAGTGCGCCGTCATAGACCTTGAGGTTCTGGTCGGGCACCACCAGGCGTTCATCGAAAAACAGCTCCACCCCCAGCCCGTCGCAATCCGGGCAGGCGCCGAAGGGCGCGTTGAACGAGAACATGCGCGGCTCGATCTCGGGGATGGTGAAGCCGCTGACCGGACAGGCGAAGTTCTCGGAGAAGGTGATCCGCTCGGGCTCGCCCTCGCTTGGCGCGGTCTCCAGCACGCAGATCCCGTCAGCAAGGTCGAGCGCGGTGCGCAGGGAGTCGGCCAGACGGGTCTCCAACCCCTCGCGCACCACGATGCGGTCGACCACCACGTCGATGTTGTGGCGGAACTTCTTGTCAAGCACCGGCGGCTCGTCCAATTCATAGAAGGCGCCGTTCACCTTCACCCGCTGGAAACCCTGCTTGCGAAGCTCGAGGAACTCCTTCTTGTACTCACCCTTGCGGTCACGCACGATCGGGGCCAGCAGGTAGGCGCGCGTGCCCTCCTCCATGGTCATGATCCGGTCGACCATGTCCTGCACCTGCTGCGCCTCGATGGGCAGGCCGGTGGCGGGGCTGAAGGGCGTGCCGGCGCGGGCGAAGAGCAGGCGGAGATAGTCATAGATCTCGGTCACCGTGCCGACGGTCGAGCGCGGGTTCTTGCTGGTGGTCTTCTGTTCGATCGAAATTGCCGGGGACAGGCCGCTGATATGGTCGACGTCGGGCTTTTCCATCATGTCGAGGAACTGGCGGGCATAGGCGCTCAGGCTCTCGACATAACGGCGCTGACCCTCGGCATAGATGGTGTCGAAGGCGAGGGACGACTTGCCCGAGCCGGACAGGCCGGTGATCACCACCAGCTGGTCCCGCGGGATGTCGACGTCGATGTTCTTGAGGTTGTGCTCGCGCGCGCCGCGCACCTCGATGTGTTTCAGCTCGGCCATGATGCCCCCGGTTAACGATTTCTAAATAGGCTGCGCCGATGGATTCTCCAATCAAAAAGTGAGAACGAAGAGGGAACAAATCTGGGCTGAGAGCAGGAAATAAGCCGAAACCCGCGTCGTGCACCAATCAGGATCGGTTCAGAAGGCGCAAAGGCCTGTCACCGCCGCGCCCGCGCGCTGAGCAGATGGACCGCCACGCCGCCAAGAAAGAGCACCAGCACGAAGAGCAGAAAGCCGTGGATCCCGCCCACTCCGGTCAGCGCCACCAGCACCGGGGTACCGCAGGTGGTGCCGACATTCCCCATTTGTGCGAGGGCGCCATTGGCCTGCACCTGCGCCTCGGGTTGCGGGTTCAGCTGCGGGATGGCAGCAAAGCTCGCTCCCTGCACCAGGCCCAGCGCGGCGGCCAGGGCGATATAGGCCCAGGGTTGCGAAGGGGCGGCCCAGAGCGCGATGCCGGCCAGCAGCGAAAGATCGAAACCCGCGATGGCGACCTTCACTGCCGGAACGCGCCGCAGCAGCCAGACGCCCAGCGTCATCGAGGTAGCGATCCCGGCCAGCGGCATCAGCCCGATCACACCGGCGCGCACCCCCTCGGGAAGGAACGGCGGCATCACCGTGAGGATCGCGACGAAGGCCCCGGCGTAAAACACCCAGCCCAGCGCCGCCGCGTTGAGCCAGGGCGAAGCATAGATGCGGATATGCTCGGCCAGCAGCCCCGGCAGCGAAAAGCCTCGGCGTCCCGGCCCGATCACGTCGCGCGGCAGCAGCCAGCCAACCAGCACCGCCATCCCTGTCATGTAGGCGGCATGGGCGGCATAGAGCGCACCGACACCCCAGGCGGCGACCAGCGGCAGACCGGCCCAAGTGAGGATGGCAAAGGCCACGCCGAAGAAGGTGCTCCAGAGCGACAGGGTCAGCCCGCGATGGCGCGGCTGGCTCAGCTGCGCGATCAGGGTCGGCGCCGCGACGACGATGGCGAGGTGCGAGGCGCCTTCGGCAAGGCGGCTGGCCAGGAATAGCGGCAGCGCCGGCAGGGTCGCCTGAAAGGCCGACATCAGCGCCCCGAGTCCCAGCGCCGCGATCAGCGAGCGGCGCGGGCCGAAGCGGGCGACGATCAGCCCGGCGGTGACGCCGAAGAGGATGCCGACAAAGCCGACCAGCGACACGGCAAATCCCAGCGCGGCCCCTGCCCCGCCATAGACCTCGCCCAGCATCGGGAATGTGACTGCGACCTTGCCGAATTGCGCCGCCGCGCCGAGGCCGGCAGCCCAGAGGCCGAGGATCACGCCAAAGGCGGTGCGCTGCATGAGTGTCTCCGTTCCCGGCCGCCAGGTCGACGCTTGTCAGCGGCCTAGCACGGCGGAGCGGGTCAGGAATAGGTGCGCAGATGCACACCGGGCCCGCAGGGGCACCGGTGTGCCCACGTCACATGTGGATCACGCGGCCATAGGCGTCGAGCACCGACTCGTGCATCATCTCGGACAGCGTCGGGTGCGGGAAAACGGTATTCATCAGGTCTTCCTCGGTGGTCTCGAGCTGGCGGCCGATGACATAGCCCTGGATCAGCTCGGTCACCTCGGCCCCGACCATATGCGCGCCCAGCAGCTCGCCGGTCTTCGCATCGAAGACCGTCTTGATCATCCCCTCGGGTTCGCCCAGCGCGATGGCTTTGCCGTTGCCGATGAAGGGGAACTTGCCGACCTTGACGGTATAGCCCTTCTCCTTGGCCTTTGCCTCGGTATAGCCGACCGAGGCGACCTGCGGCTGGCAATAGGTGCAACCGGCAATGCTTTCGGGGCGCACGGCGTGGACATGCTTGCCGGCGATATGCTCGGCCACCATGACGCCTTCGTGGCTGGCCTTGTGTGCCAGCCAGGGCGCGCCGGCGATGTCGCCGATGGCGTAAAGTCCCTCGACCCCGGTGCGGCAATATTCGTCGACGATGACGTGGGTGCGGTCGACCTTCACGCCCAGAGCTTCCAGGCCGAGGTTCTCGACATTGCCGACGATGCCGACGGCCGAGATGACCGTGTCGAAGTCCTGCGTCTCGGTCTTGCCGCCGATCTCGATATGGGCCGTGACCTTGCCCTTGGCGCGGTCGAGCTTCTTGACCGTCGCCTTCTCCATGATCTTCATGCCCTGCTTGACGAACTGCTTCTTGGCGAATGCGCTGATCTCGGCATCCTCCACCGGCAGGATGCGGTCCATCACTTCGACCACTGTCGTCTCGGCCCCGAGGGTGTTGTAGAAGCTGGCGAATTCGATGCCGATGGCGCCCGAACCGATGACCAGCAGCTTCTTCGGCATCCGCGGCGGCTGCAGCGCGTGCTTGTAGGTCCAGACGAGGTCGCCGTCCGCCTCGAGCCCCGGCAGTTCGCGCGCCCGCGCGCCGGTGGCGAGGACGATGTTCTTGCCCGTCAGCTCCTCGGTGCCCTTGTCGGTTTTTACGCTGACTTTACCCTTCGCCGGGATCGTCGCCGCGCCCATGAAGACGGTGATCTTGTTCTTCTTCATCAGGTGACCGATGCCGCCAGAGAGCTGCCCCGCCACACCGCGCGAGCGTTTGACCACGGCGTCGAGATCATAGCCGATGCCGTCGGCCTTGAGGCCAAAGTCCTTGGCCCGCTCCATCAGGTGGAAGACCTCGGCCGAGCGCAGCAGCGCCTTGGTCGGGATGCAGCCCCAGTTGAGACAGATGCCGCCCAGGTGCTCGCGCTCGACAATCGCGGTGCTCAGGCCCAGCTGGGCGGCGCGGATTGCGGCGACATAGCCTCCGGGGCCTGCCCCGATCACGATCACGTCATAGGATTTCTCGGCCATCGGTTTCCCCCGGATGATGTCATTCCGAAACTAGTTTAGCGTTAAACTATTTTTACAAAAGCTTCAATGCCCCGCGCCCGCGACATTTCGCTCAATCCTTGTACGCCGCCATCGCGGCGGCGATGCGCTCACCCATCAGAGCCGCCCCCAGGCGCGAAGGATGCACGCGGTCGCCATACCAATGCGCCGGATTGGCCGGGTCGATCACCTCGTCGGCACCGACATAGACCACGCCCCGACGCTTGCGGGCCAATTCCTTCAGGCGATGGTTCAGCACGTCGACCACCTCCGCACAGCGGCTGAACGGGTTCAGACGCAGGTTAGCATCATAATATCCAAGGATCACCACCCTCGCAGAGTCGGCAACAATCCGGTCCACGAGCGCAGGAATGTCGCCGCCCTGCCCGCCCGGTCCGACCAGCGAATCGAGTGTGGCCTCGCAGCCCCGGCAGCTGCATTCCGCCAGCAGGTCGTTCGCGCCGCCGTTCAGGATGACCCAGTCCCAGGGACCGCTCTGGTATTGCAGACGGATGTCGCCGCCCTTGGCGATGATCGCCGGCGAGGTTGCGCTGAGCCGTGCGCCGGCCACCGCAAGATTGGCGACGGGCAGACCGGTCAACTGCGCGACGACATCAGGGGGGGCCTCATGCGTGAAGCCGTGCCAAGCCAGCACGCTATCGCCGATGGCGAGAACACGTGTATCAGGCTGGATGTGATCGGTGCGGGTGCAGGCCGCCAGAACGACCAGGAGGGCCGGCACCAGAAAGGCTGGCAGCCGGCCCGTCAAGCCGGCTCAGCCGGCGAGTTGCAGTTGGCGGACGGTTTCGCCGTAGCCGCCGGTGCTTACATATTCCGACTCGCCCTTGGTCGAGTTCCGGTTAAGCGCTTCGTTTCTATAGGGAAAACGGCCAAACTGGCGGATCACCTGGCGATGCGCACGGGCATGAAGCAGGTTCGGCGCGCCAGTTTCGGGCATCCGCTCGCGCATCAGGCGCACGCAGCGGTCCTGGTCGCAGAGGTTCTCCGAATGCATCAGCGGCAGGTAGAAGAACTGCCGGGCCGGCTCGTCGATCTTCATGTCCCAGCCCTTGCCGATGGAGGCCTTGGCCGCAATCAGGGCAGCACGGTCGGTGGCAAATGCCCTGCCCGACCCCCGGAACATGTTGCGCGGGAACTGGTCGGTCAGGATGATATAGGCCAAGGCCCCGCTGGGGTAGGTGAGCCACAGCGAGTGGCGGCCTTCGGAGGCGCCCTCCCAGGTGTTCAGAAACTTGTCTCTGATGGTGGCGTCCAGCGCTTCGTCCTGCGTGTACCAGCCGTCAGGGCCGATTTCGTCCAACCAGAAACTCAATACATCTTCAGGGCCAATCATGGGTTCTGCTCCACTTGTCCACGCCCCCGGGCACATGGACAGATTCTACGATTTGTTTGCCTTAGCGTCACGTTCACTTTTTACAACGAAAAGTCACGTCTCTTGGTTTCGTTCTATTTCCGGTTCGTGCCGTGGCGGCTCCTGTACAACATCCTTGGCCAGTTCCGCGGCCATCGGCGTGCCCACCGGCGACATCGGCGATACCGCCCCGGCATATTCGACCGGAATGCTCGCCCGCCGCGTCATCCGCCATGCGGCATAAAGGCCGAGGGCGAAGAGCAGGAAGGCGATCAGCACGAAGTAGCCGGCCGGCCCGAAGACGTGATCGTTCATCAGCCAACCGGTGATGAGCGGCCCCGCAATCGCGCCGACTCCGTTGATGAAGATCAGCCCGCCCGAGGCGGCGGCCATGTCGCCATGATCGAGATAGTCATTCGTATGCGCGATCAGCAGCGAGTAGAGCGGATTGGTCGTGCCGCCGATCAGGAACGAGGCGGCGAGCAGAATGCCGAATTCGCCGCCGAGAAAGAAGCCGATCAACGCGCCGACGCCACCGGCGGCGGCCACGGCCATGATGAGCTGGCGGCGGTCCATCCGGTCGGACAGCCAACCCAGCGGATACTGCAGCAGCATCGCACCGATATAGATCGAGGCGATGAAGATCGAGATCTGGGCCACGCTGAGCCCCGCCTTGGCGCCGTAGACCGCGCTCATGCCGAACTGGGCGGCAAAGACGCTGCCGAGCAGGAACATGCCGACGCAGCCCAGCGGCGAGGTATGCAGCAGCTTCTTCAGCGACATCGGCCGCGTTGTCTCGAACGAGGGAGTCGGGCTGACCGACAGCAGGATCGGCGCGAATGAGATCGAGATCAGCACCGAGGCGATGACGAAATTGTCAAAACCGGAAGGGTCGCCGATCAGCATCAGCCCCTGCGCCGAGACGATGCCGACCATCTGCACGATCATGTAGAGTGACAGCGCCTTGCCCCGGTTCTTGTTGTCGGCGGCGTTGTTGAGCCAGCTCTCGGCGGTGACATAGACGCCGGAGAAGCAGAACCCGATCACGACACGACCCAGCACCCAGGCCATCGGGTGGGCAAACAGCGGGTAGAGGATCATCACCGAGGAGATGAACGAGGCGAGCGCCGCGAAGACGCGGACATGCCCGACCCGCCGGATCATCTCGGGCGCCATGCGTGATCCGCCGAGGAAGCCGACGAAATAGGCCGACATCACGAAGGACATCTCGAGCGTCGAGAATCCTTCCATGTTGCCGCGCACACCCAGCAGCGTGCCCTGAAGGCCGTTTCCGACCATCAGGAGCCCGACGCCGAGCAACAGGGCCCAGGCGCTGGACAGGACTTGCAGCATCGCGCGACTCCTTCGGTTCTCAGGCGCGGTATGGACGCAGGCGTTGCACCGCGTCCGCCCGCTTTACGACAAATCGGCCGCCGGTTTCGACACCTGCCCGGACGGGAAGAGCAGCGAGGCATCGCCATAAGAGAAGAACCGATAGCGCTCGGCCACGGCATGGGCGTAGATCTCGCGCATACGGTCCATCCCTACGAAGGCGGCGACCAGCATCATCAGCGTCGACTTGGGCAGGTGGAAATTGGTGACCAGCGCATCGGCCGCCTGAAAGTGGAAGCCCGGGTAGATGAAGATGTCGGTCTTTCCCCGCCAAGGTGCCACGACACCGCCACGCGCGGCGCTTTCGATCACGCGCAGCGCGGTTGTGCCGACGGGGATAATGCGCCCGCCCGCCGCGCGGGTGGCGGCGATCTCGGCAGCGGCTTGGGCCGTCACCTCGCCCCATTCGGCGTGCATCTTGTGAGTTTCGACGTCCTCGACCTTGACCGGGAGGAAGGTGCCGGCGCCGACATGCAGCGTAACATGGGTAAACTCGACACCCCTGGCGCGCAGCTTCTCCAGCCCCTCGGCATCGAAGTGGAGCGAGGCAGTCGGTGCGGCGACCGCGCCGGAGACCCGTGCCCAGGCGGTCTGGTAGTCGGCGCGGTCCTGCGCATCCGCCGGACGGCGAGCGGCGATATAGGGTGGCAGCGGCATCTCGCCGGCCTCGGCCAGCGCCGCGTCGAAGTCCTCGGCTTCCAGATTGAAGCGCAGGTAGGCCTGCCCGTCGCCGGTGCCCTCCAGCTCGGCGGACAGGTGGTCGGAGAAATGCACGACTTCGCCGAGCTTCAGCTTCTTCAGCGGTTTGACCAGAGCGGCCCAGGTGCCATCGGCGCGCGGTTCGAGCAGCGTTGCCTCGATCCGGGCTTCGGTCTCGCCGGCGGCGCCGCTACGCCGGCGCAGGCCGGACAGCCGTGCCGGGATCACCTTGGTGTCGTTCAGCACCAGGCGGTCGCCGGGCCGCAGCCAGTCGGCAAAGGCGCCGACGGTGGAATCGGTGATGCCCTCGGGGCGCGAGACCAGAAGCCGCGCGGAAGAGCGCGGCACCGCCGGGCGGGTCGCGATCAGCTCTTCGGGCAGGTCGAAATCAAAATCGGTGAGTTTCATGGCGCCGCGCTATAGGCCAGTCGCGCGGCAATGACCATTCATCTTCCTTCACCCCAGTCGCGTTTCGGCGCCGGTTCGCGCGGCGTGCTCTCGCTTTCCGGCGTCGGCTTCTGCGGGCGGAAAATTTCGCGCAATCCGCCGGGCATCAGCGCCGAGAGCGGATTGACACTGACCTGCGGATCATCGGCGCTTCCGCGCAGGGAATAGTTGAAGCCCAACAGCCCCTCGCCCTTGCGTGTGAGCGCCGAGCCTATGGCGTTCAGCAGATAGACCGGCGAGATCACTCCCTGCATGTTTAGCCGGTCGTTCGGTATGTCGTAATAGCCATACATCGACATGCCGATCGAGGGGCCGACCGCGCTGGAATTATGCACGGTGATCCGCGAGGCAGAGAGCTTGAACTGGGCATCGACCTCGGTGAACTGGATGCCCTGCCCTGACATCTCGTCGAGCAGGCCGATCACGCTGATCGCGTTCAGCAAGGCGGCAATCGCCGGTGCATCCTTGACCCGCGTGCCGGTGACCCGCAGCACGCCGTCGAACTGGCCCGGCTCGACCGCTGGCACAAGCGTCATGTTGAACTTGCCGCCGCGGCCCTGACCGAGCAGACCAGCCGAGCGGAACACTCCGCCTGCGTCGTCGGATTCAAGCCGCACCGCCAACCGTCCATCGCGCGGCACCAACTGACCCTGCACCTGAGTAGCGCCGTTGACGAACCCGGTGAACGGGCCGCTCAGCCCGGCGGCGGTGCCGAAGGAACCGTTGAACCGGGTGAGCGAAATGCTGTCGGTGACCTGCAGCCGGTCGAGCGTCACATCCATCGCCCCCGAGGCGCCGCCGCTGCTGCCGCTGGATGAGCCGAAATCGCTCTGGCGCATGTCCATGGTGCCGCCAAGGATGCGCAGGTCGGGCGGCGCAGTGCCGCGCCCCACCATCTCGACCCGTGCGTCCAACCACTTGCCGACCTTGAGCGAATTGAACTCGGCGCGGTCGAGACCGCCTTCGGGTCGGATCGTCACCGACCCGCTCAGCGCCAGTCCCGCGCCCTGAAGATCGAGCTGGTCGACGCGGGCCTGCTCGCCCAGCACACCGGACAAGTGGAGCGTACCCGGAGTCGACGCAGGCTTGGTCCAGCCGATCTGCGGGACTTTCAGCGTAACGCCCACGAGGTCGGACGAAAGCGAGAGTTGCGGTGCCTTGCCGGGTGCCAGCGCAAGGGTGAAATTCCCCTCGCCCTTCCCCGAGACGCTGCCCTTCGGCAGGCCCAAGTTGAAGGTCTCGACCAGCGTGTTCGACAGCTCGACTTTGCCTTCGACATGGCTGGTCTTGTCGATCCCGGTTCCGATCGGCTGCCGCCATGTGACCTTTGCGGGCACCTCGTCGATACGGCCATCGCCCGAGATCGCGATGCCATCCTGGTTGGCGATCACGTCGAGCGTGCTCGCGGACAGGCGGTGGTCGGGCACCAGCACCGTGCTCGCCGCATTCTTCACCTTGCCGCGCAGGTGGAAGGTGATGTCGGAAAAGGGCACCCGCGGGGCCAGCGGCACGGCCAGGGTGCCGATCACCTTGGCCACTCCGTCGGCGAGGTCGACCGGCAGCGGCGTATCCTTCAGCACCCGTAGTGGCGGACGATTCAGCAGCGACAGAATCGACGTCACCGACCCGCCGAGATCGAAGCGCACGATGGCGGGTGTATTCGGCTTCACCGCCACGTCGGGCACGATGAACGAGGTGCCGGCGACATTGACGCTGCCGCCCTCTTCGGCCCGGACCGAGCCCGAGGTCGCGGTGACGACGAAGCGGTTGCCATCCAGCACCGCCTGCCCTGCGGCACCCGAGATCGGCGGCATGTAGTTCAGGAACCTGACCTCGGTGTCCTGGAAGTTGAAGTCACCGTAGATGTCCGGCTTGCCTCCCGCCGCGAGACGCAGGGCGAAATTGGCGTCGCGCAGCAAGCCGCCTTTCAAGTTCGCTGCCACCCAGGCGCGCGGCACCGGGGCCGCACGGTCTGGCCAGAGCTGCATCAGGCGTTCGGGCGTCAACTGGTTCAGCCCGGCGTCGAAGGCCAGCTTCCATCCCTGCGCATCTACCCCGAACTGCCCCTTGCCAAGCAGCCGGCTGTCGCCATCCGAGATCAGCAACTGCCCCAGATCGAGCCGGAACGGCGCGAGCTTGAGACGGAAATCGGCGGTGGTGCGGTCGATGGTCAGCGGCTCGCGGTAGAGGCCCCTGGGATTGAGCCGAAGCCCCGACAGGGTCAGCTGCCCGGTCAACTCGCTCAAGCGGCCCTCGGAAATGCCGTTCAGCACCGCCTGGCCTTCGGCCACGCCGGATCCCCAGGCGCTGTCGACCGCGAGCTCGTCGAACTGGAGCAGCTGCTGCGCCGGGTCATAGGTGAAATAGCTGCGCGCTCCGCGGAAGGGTATGGGGCGCGCGCGGGGGTCCGGCTGAAGCACGCCGCGCCCGATCTGCAGCGAGACCGACAGCGCGCCCAGTGCTCCCTGTTCGTCGACGCGTCCGCGCATCGCGCCCGAAATCGGCGCGCGCAGCACCTCGAGCCAGTTCAACGCCGGGCTTTGCGCGGCGACATCCGTGGCATCGATCTCGGCGACGGTGACCCCGAACTCGCCCCGCATGGCGCCCAGCCGCGTCGTGTAGGTCGCATCGACGGAACCGACGCTTGCGCCGCCGCCCAGCAGCGCGAAGCCGGCGAAGAGCCGCAGGTCGTCGCCCTTGCGGGTCAGCCCGAGCTGCCCGCCGTCCAGTGTCCAGGCCCGATTCTGGCGCAGGTCTTCGACGCGCAGCGTCAGCGACTCCATCTCGATATCGGTGAGACCGTTCAGCTGCGGCGATGTCAGCACCCGGTCGAAGCCCTTCAGCAGCGCCGGCAGGTTCGGCGCGCCGCCCATGGCTGCCCGTCCCTCGACAAAAGCGAGGTCGAGCCGCCCGTCGCGGCCGCGCCGCAGGGTCGCGTAGGCGCCCGAGAGATAGATCCGCCTCGGCTGGATCTTGCCTTGCAGCAAGGGTTGCATCGCCAGACCGAGATCCGCCTGGTTGAGCCGTACAATGGGTTGCCCCTCGGCATCGCTCAGCACCAGATCGCGCAGGCGC
Organism: Seohaeicola zhoushanensis; assembly: GCF_014656415.1. Classification (GTDB taxonomy): domain Bacteria; phylum Pseudomonadota; class Alphaproteobacteria; order Rhodobacterales; family Rhodobacteraceae; genus Seohaeicola_A; species Seohaeicola_A zhoushanensis. Next base: position 39,646 of record NZ_BNCJ01000005.1, read on the forward strand.
ACGCGTGGACGCCAGCCCTCGCGCACCACGAATTCGACAGCGCTGAACGACAGGCCGAGGTTGCCGAGGCCCGCCGAGACCCGTTCCTCGATCCGTTCCTTGACCCAGGTGGGCGCGCGCACCGACTGGCCCAGAGTCAGGTAGCCCACAACCAGCGCCATGGCGCAGAAACCGATCGCGGTGCCTGCCAGAACGTGCCAAAGGGCACGCAGCGGGTGCCGGCGGTGGCCGGCCCGCACGGGGGGGAGCGACTGGAAATCCTCCTCCGCGTTATCTGGACGCATTCGTTTCAGCTGCACGCCTTTATTGTCGCCGGTAGTGGCTTATCATTACAGTCACATTTGTCTCATGAGCAGGAGCCCCGCAATGCCCGAAGTCAACCAGCCCGCCCCGGATTTCACCCTGCCCCGCGACGGCGGCGGCAGTGTCACCCTGTCCGAGCTCAGGGGAGCGCCGGTGGTCCTGTTCTTCTATCCGAAGGACAACACGCCGGGCTGCACCAAGGAATCGGTCGGGTTTTCGGCCGACATGGAGGCCTTCACGGCCGCCGGCGCGAAGGTTTTCGGTATATCCAAGGACAGCGTGGCCAGCCATGACAAGTTCGTGGCCAAGCATTCTCTAACAACGCCGCTGCTGTCGGACGCCGAGGGATCGGTCTGCGAGGACTATGGCGTCTGGAAGGAAAAGAGCATGTACGGCAAGACATTCATGGGCATCGAACGGACCACCTTCCTGATCGATGCCGACGGCAGGATTTCGCGCATCTGGCCCAAGGTGAAGGTCGACGGCCACGTTACCGAGGTGCTCGACGCGGTGAAGACACTGTGAGCCTCACGCTGGCAGAGCGGGCCGAGGCGGTGCTGCGCACCGCCGATGGTCGCGCCAAGGCGGCGCTGTCGCGCGAACATGCCGCCGCCTGGCTGGCCGCGCGCGATGGCAGCGGCCCGGCGATGGAAATCGGCCGGGCCAATCCGCCCGACCGCCCCGCGCGCCCGGATCGGCCCGAACTGCTGGCGCCGCGCGATGTTCCGCGCCGCCGCCCCGGCACGCCCGCCGGGCGGATCGCGCTGCTGCACGCGGTGGCGCATATCGAGTTGAACGCCATCGACCTGCACTGGGATATCATCGCGCGTTTCGCCCATGTTCCAATGCCGATGGGGTTTTACGACGACTGGGTGCGGGCGGCGGACGACGAATCACGCCACTTCGTGATGGTGAGCGAGTGCCTCGAGGCGATGGGCAGTTCCTACGGCGCCCTGACTGCCCATGCCGGCATGTGGCGGGCCGCCGAGGACACGAAAATCGACCTTTTGGGCCGCTTGGCGGTGGTTCCGATGGTGCTCGAAGCGCGCGGTCTGGATGTCACGCCGGGCATGGTCGCGGTGTTCCGCAAGGCCGCCGAGACCAAGGCCGTCGAGTCGCTTGAAACGATCTATGCCGAAGAGGTCTCCCACGTCGCCTATGGCTCCAAATGGTTCCACTTCTTGTGCGGACGCGAAGACCGCGACCCAAAGGATGTGTTTCACGAGCTGGTACGGCACTATTTCCATGGTGCGCTCAAACCGCCGTTCAACGAGGAAAAACGCGCGGAGGCCGGGCTGCCGCCAGACTTCTACTGGCCCCTCGCCGAGGCCCATTAGACCCGCCCGGAAACGAGCCCTGCATCCGATGCATAACAGGTTAAATCCGTGCTAATCCGGCCATCGGCAAGAATCTGCCAAAATCGGCGGAAAACCGGCACATAGCGTCATCTGTTAAGTGTTTTGGTTGCCCGATCGGATTCCTCTCTTTATGCGTTTCCGCCGGGGCTGCAGGACTTGGGACGTTGTGCGGCGTCGAGGGGATGGGACAGGAATATCACGCGTGCGGACTCGTCTGGCGATCAAGACACACGCCTTGCTGGAACGGATGTTCCCGGAGCGGCGGCTTTTTCTGAAATCGGAATCGGACACGCGGTTCATCCGCCTGAAACCGGAAATGCAGCTCTTCGCCTACCTGGGCGTCAGCCTGGTGGTGGGATGGGCGATCATCGCAACCGCCGTGTTGCTGATGGACTCGATCGGTGGCTCCAACTTCCGCGACCAGGCGATCCGGGACCAGAAGAACTTCGAGGAACGCCTGAACCAGCTCTCGGCGGAACGTGACGCCCGCGCCGCCGAGGCCCGCTCCGCGCAGGAACGCTTCAACACCGCGCTGAAGCAGATCTCGGCGATGCAGACCGAGTTGCTGACGTCGGAAACCCGCCGCCACGAGGCCGAGACCGGGATCGACGTGATCCAGTCGACCCTTCGTGACACCATCCGCGAACGCGAAGCCGCCCGCGGCGCGCTCACCGAACTGCGCCAGCAGACCGCCGAGTCGGGCGCACTGGTCGCCGCTGCCGAAGCCGCCCCTGCCCCGCTGACCCTGATGTCCGAGGCGCTCGAGGAAACCGCCGCCGAGCGGGACCAGGTCGTCGCCGATGCGCGCAACGCGATGGACGAGCGTGACGAGATCGAACACGAATACAAGCTTCTCCAGGAGCGCAACGACGAGATCTTCCGCCAGCTGGAAGAGGCGATGACCGTCTCGGTCGCCCCGCTCGATGCGATGTTCCGCAGCGCGGGCATGTCGACCGACCGCCTGCTGAACGAGATCCGCCGCGGCTACAGCGGCCAGGGCGGCCCGCTGACGCCGATCTCGATCTCGACCCGCGGAGAAGAGCCCTCGGCAGACGATCTGCGCGCGAACAAGCTGCTGAACCAGATGGACGTGCTCAACATGTACCGGATGGCGGCCGAGAAGGCCCCCTTCGCCAGCCCGATCAAGGCCGCTGTCCGCTATACCAGCGGCTTCGGCGTCCGCCGCGACCCCAAGACCGGCGGCCGCCGGATGCACAACGGTTCGGATTTCGCCGGCGACTACGGCACCAACATCTATGCCACCGCCGATGGCGTCGTCACCCATGCCGGCTGGCAGTCGGGTTTCGGCAAGCTGGTCAAGATCCGCCATGCCTTCGGCATTGAAACCTATTATGCCCACAGCTCGGCCATTCTGGTGAAGGTCGGCCAAAGGGTCTCGCGCGGGGACCACATAGCTGATATGGGTAACACTGGACGAGTGACCGGCACACACCTGCACTACGAGGTGCACGTGGACGGAACACCTGTTAACCCCATGATCTACATCAAGGCTGCGAACAATGTTTTCAAAAAGCAAAATCAACGAGCCCGCCAAGCCGAGCGCTGAGGAAAAGGCGCCGATGACGTTGTCGACTCCGGCGAGCACGCCTTCGCCGAACGAGTTCAAGGCCAGCGCTCCGAAGCCCAAGCCGCCGGCGTCGACCCTCTCGGCCGACCTGCACATCACGGGCAACATCAAGACCTCGGGCGACATCAATGTCGAGGGTTCGGTCGACGGCGACATCCGCGCGCACCTGCTGACCATCGGCGAGTCGGCCACGATCAAGGGCGAAGTGATTGCCGATGACGTCGTCATCAACGGCCGCATCATCGGTCGCGTGCGTGGCCTCAAGGTGCGCCTGACCGCAACCGCACGGGTCGAGGGCGACATCATCCACAAGACCATCGCCATCGAGAGCGGTGCGCATTTCGAGGGTTCGGTGCAGCGTCAGGACGACCCGCTGAACCCCAACCGCCAGGGCAAGTCCGGCGTGAGCAACCCCGGCGCGGCCCCTGCCAAGGCAGAGTGAGCCAGCCACCCGCTGAAACGAAAAGCGCCGCCGGTCATCCCGGCGGCGCTTTGATTTTGCGAAGCTGGATCGCCGTCACTCGGTGACGGTGACTTTCTTCATGACGTCGGGCTGACCGATCACCGCGCCATTGGGCCCAGCCCCGCGCTTGATCTTGTCGACCACATCCATGCCCTCGACCACCTTGCCGACGACGGTGTACTGGCCGTTCAGGAAGTGGCCTGCGTCGAACATGATGAAGAACTGGCTGTTGGCGCTGTTCGGGTCCTGCGAACGGGCCATGCCGACGACGCCACGGTCGAAGGGCAGATCCGAGAACTCGGCCGGCAGGTCGGGGCGGCTGGAGCCGCCGCGTCCTGCCATGCGCATGTCGCCGCCCATCTTGCCGAACTCGACATCGCCGGTCTGCGCCATGAAGCCCTCGATGACGCGGTGGAAGACCACACCGTCATAGGCGCCTTCAGCGGCCAGCGCAGCGATCTGCTCCACATGCTTGGGCGCGACATCTTCCAGCAGGTCGATGACGACGGTGCCATTGGCGCCCTCGCCCTCGATCTCGATCTTGAGGCCGGTGGCCAGTGCCGGGGTCGCCGCGACGAGGAACGCGGCGGCGAGGAGGTTACGCATCCGCGGCCACCTTGACCGAGATCATCCGGTCCGGGTTCGCCGGCGGCTCGCCACGGGTGATGGCATCGACATGCTCCATGCCCGAGATCACGCGGCCATAGACCGTGTATTGCCGGTTCAGGAAGTGGTTGTCCTTGAAGTTGATGAAGAACTGCGAGTTCGCGCTATTCGGGTTCTGCGAACGAGCGGCGCCCAGGGTGCCACGGTCGTGCGGAATGCCCGAGAATTCTGCCGGCAGGTCGGGTAGGTCGGAACCGCCGGTACCCGCCATGCGCAGGTTGAACCCGTCTTCCATGTCGCCATGCTGCACGTCGCCGGTCTGCGCCATGAAGCCTTCGATCACGCGGTGGAAGGCGACGTTGTCATACTGTCCCGAACGGGCCAGTTCCTTCATCCGCTCGGCGTGCTTGGGGGCGACGTCCGGGAGGAGTTCGATGACGACCGTGCCGCCCTTCAGCTCGATCAGGATGGTGTTTTCGGGGTCTTTGATCTCGGCCATCTGGCCCTCCTGTCTGATCACTTTGCGCCGATACCTAAGCCCGCAAGGGCTGAAAGCCAAGTCACGGGATTGACCGCGCCGCGATTTGCGGGAAAAACCGCCTGAAAACCGGATAGGAGCGCGACATGGGCTGGAACACGTTGGACGACATGGACCTGGACGGCAAGCGCGTGCTGGTGCGGGTCGATATCAACGTGCCTATCGAGGATGGCCGCGTCACCGACGACACTCGGATCGTGCGGATCGCCCCCACCGTGGCCGATATCATCGCCAGGGGCGGCAAGCCGATCCTGCTGGCCCACTTCGGCCGGCCCAAGGGCAAGGTCGTCCCCGAGATGTCGCTCGCGCCGCTGGTTCCCTCGCTGGAAAAGGCGCTTGGCACCACTGTCATCTTCTGCGCCGACAGCCGCGGCCCCGCCGCGGAGGCCGCCATTGGCGCGATGGCGCCGGGCCAGGTGGTGCTGCTCGAGAACACCCGTTTCCACGCCGGCGAGGAAAAGAACGACGCTGGCCTTTCGGCCGAGTTCGCGGCGCTTGGCGATGTCTATTGCAACGACGCCTTCTCGGCCGCGCACCGCGCCCATGCCTCGACCGAGGGCGTCGCCCGCCTGCTGCCCTCCTGCGCCGGACGCCTGATGCAGGCCGAGCTTTCGGCGCTGGACGCCGCGCTTGGCAAGCCGCAGCGCCCGGTGGTGGCCGTTGTCGGCGGCGCCAAGGTTTCGACCAAGCTTGACCTGCTGGGGAACCTCGTTGCCAAGGTCGACGCTCTGGTGATCGGCGGCGGCATGGCGAATACCTTCCTCGCCGCGCAGGGGATCGACGTTGGCAAGTCGCTTTGCGAGCACGACATGGCCGCAACCGCGCGCGAGATCCTGACCAAGGCCGAGGCCGCCCGGTGCCGCATCCTGCTGCCGGTCGATGTGGTCGTCGCGCGCGAGTTCAAGGCGAATGCGGCCTCGGAGACGGTGCCGGCGAACGCCTGCCCCGCCGACGCGATGATCCTGGACGCCGGCCCGCAGACGGTGGCCGAGATCGCCGCTGCCTTCGAGGGGGCCAAGACGCTGATCTGGAACGGCCCGCTCGGCGCCTTCGAGATCGAGCCTTTCGATGCCGCAACCAATGCCGCCGCACAGAAGGCCGCCGAACTGACCCGCGCCGGCAAGCTGGTCAGCGTGGCCGGCGGCGGCGACACGGTCGCGGCGCTGAACCAGGCAGGCGCAGGCGACGACTTCTCGTATATCTCCACCGCCGGGGGCGCCTTCCTCGAGTGGATGGAGGGCAAGACCCTCCCCGGCGTTGCCGCGCTGGAGAAATGAGCTAACCTGTCCGGGCCCGATCGAGGAGGAGCCCGGATGCGACAGCCCCTGACGATTCTTGCCACGGCGGTGGCGATTGCGAGCCCCGCCACCGCACAGGACAGCCAGCGCCCGAACTTCTGGGACGCCTTCACAGTCGAAGCCATCGGCACTATTGCCCTGCATTCGGTGATGAGCTGGGCGCGGCTGCTGGCCGATATCCGCTATGACCAGGTCAGCGTCGATCCGGTGGCGCTGAAGGTCACGCTGACCGGCGTCCGGATATCTCCCTATCTGCCCGACCGGCCTGACGGCCAGTGCCAGCTGCGGGTCGAACGGCTCACTATGAACGGCCAGCCGATCGACGTGCGCGATACGCGCCGTATGCGCGTCGCGCTGGACGGTGTGGCGATGGAGGCTGGCTGCCTGCCCTTCGAGGCGGCCGGGATGCTGCGGGGCCTGGGCTTTCCGCAGCTGACGGCCGGGCGGATCGAGGCCGACCTGACCTATGACTACCCCAGTGGCGGCCTCTTCGCCCGTGTCAGCGCCGATATCGACCGGCTCGCGACTGTCGATGCCGACGTCGACCTCGACTATGTCAGTTACCGCATGGACTTTGCCCGCGAGAATCCGGAGCCGCGCGGTGCGGTCGATCTGAACTCGGTCGTCGTCGCCATCCAGGACCGGGGCGCCTGGGATATCGCCCGCAAGTTCATTATGCCCGGGCAGGTGAATCCCGAGGAGCTTGCCCCGGTTGTCGGCGCCGGGATCGAAGCGGCCCTTGAGGATGCCAATGGCCCAGGTGTGGCGGCAACCGAGAAGCAGCGCGCCTTTGCCCGTTCGGCCGGGGCGGTGACGGCAAGCTTCCTCACCTCCGGCCGGCAGGTCGTCGTCGCAACTGCCATCGAGAAGGCCCCGCTGCGCATCGACCTGACGCAGGAGCCTGCCTTCGCAGCGCTGTTCGACGCGCTGAACCCGACCGTCTCGCACAGCCAGCCACAACTGGCCTCGGCGGTCTCGGTGGCCGAGCTCGACGCCGCGATGAAGGCAGAGACGCCGCCCGAGAACGCCTTCGAGATCGGGCGCGCGCTGATCACCGGCATCGGTGCGCCCAAGAACCCGAACGGGGGGATCCGCCTGCTGCTGCCGCTGGCGCGCGGCGGCAATACCGAGGCCAATTTCCTTATCGCGACCGAAATCGCCGCTTACAATCCGGTCGATGCCTACAGCCACGCCCTGCGCGCCGCGGCCAGCGGCATTCCCGGCAGCCTTGCCCTGCTCGACCGGATCGAGCGTGACGTGCCCTTCGCCGAGGTCATCAAGCTGCAGGGCAGCCTGCTGGGCGACCCGGAAGATGCGCTCTACGGCGACCTTGCCGCGATGCGCAGTGCTGCGCGCGAGTTCCTTGGTGGGACGCGGCGGCCACGGTCCTGGCTCGCCGCTTATTACTGGTCCTCGATGGCGGCGGCCGCCGGCGATGCGTCGAGCGCCGCCCTGCGGGACGAGATCGGCGAGATCATGCGCCTGCGCGGTGATGCGGAAGGTTGGGCCAAGGAGGCCAACAGTATCGACAACGGTGTGCTGCGCGACTGGATCGCCAAGGACGTTCCCAGCCGGCTGCGCTGAGCCGCGCGCTGTTGGCGCAAACAGCCAACGCGCGAGTTGAAACGCCGCGCGTGCTGGCCTAGACACCGCAGAAATCACCCCTTTTTTCCGAGAGCGAGTTCCCCAATGCCCAATGCCGAACAGATCAAGCAAATGACCTCCGCCGGTGGCTTCATCGCCGCGCTCGATCAGAGCGGCGGCTCGACCCCGAAGGCGCTCAAGCTCTATGGCATCGAGGAAAGCGAATACACCTCCGAGGCCGAGATGTTCGACCTGATCCACGCGATGCGCGCCCGTATCGCTACCGCCCCGGCCTTTACCGGCGACAAGGTGATCGGGGCGATCCTGTTCGAGATGACCATGGACCGCGATATCGAAGGAATGCCGGCCGCGCAGTTCCTGTGGGAGAAGCGCCGCGTCGTGCCCTTCCTCAAGATCGACAAGGGCCTGGAAGAGGCAAAGGACGGCGTCAAGCTGATGAAGCCGATGCCCCACCTCGACGCGCTGCTCGACCGCGCGGTTGCCAAGGGCATCTTCGGCACCAAGGAGCGTTCGGTCATCGACGCCGCCTCGCCCTCGGGCATCAAGGCTGTCGTCGAGCAGCAGTTCGACGTGGGCCGCCAGGTGCTGGCCAAGGGCCTCGTCCCGATCATCGAGCCGGAAGTCACCATCTCGATCTCCGACAAGGCCGAGGCCGAGGACATCCTGCTGGCCGAGATCCTGCGCTGCCTCGACGCCCTGCCAGCCGACCAGCAGGTCATGCTCAAGCTAACGCTGCCCGAGAAGGCCAACCTCTACAAGCCGCTGGTCGACCATCCGCGCGTCATGCGGGTCGTTGCGCTCTCGGGCGGCTATTCGCGGGACGAGGCCAACGCACGCCTCGCGCAGAACAGCGGCATCATCGCCTCGTTCAGTCGTGCCCTGACCGAGGGGCTTTCGGCGCAGCAGGCCGACGCCGACTTCAACAGCACCATCGCCGGCACCATCGACAGCATCCACGCGGCTTCCATCGCCGGCTGAGTCCTCCGGGCCACATCCGTCATATCGCCGTGAATTCCCCGCGAGGGGGATTCACAGTGCGAATCGGCTGTGCCATAGTGTCCGAAGGTGCCATCAAAGAGCGCCGGAAGAGGCAGCAAGTGAACCGTTCGACACGCCCGGGATTCGGCGGACCTATCTTCTTTACCTTGGCTTTCGGCCTCGGTGCCTATTTCACCTTTGCCGCGGTGCAGGGCGACTACGGCGTGTTCCGGCGCGTCGAGATTTCCGCCGAGGCGAGCGAGCTGAAACGTGAACTCGCCGATCTCAAGGCCCAGATCGCCGAAGCCGAGAACCTGACCCGGCGCCTGTCCGACGACTTCCTCGACCTCGACCTGCTCGACCAGCAGGCCCGTTCCGTGCTCGGTTACCTGCGCTCGGACGAACTCGTCATTCGCTGACCTGTCACACCCCCGCGTCAAATAGGCTCTCGCTTTGCTGGCGATTTTCGCTTATTAGATAGTTTAAAGCTAAACTATCTTTTGGAGAGGGGGAGGCACGCCTATGGCTGCGCGTAAAACCACAAAGAATCCAAACGTTTCTGCCGAGGAGATGCTCGGCTATTACCGCGACATGCTGCTGATCCGGCGATTCGAGGAAAAGGCCGGCCAGCTCTATGGTATGGGCCTGATCGGCGGTTTCTGCCACCTCTACATCGGCCAGGAAGCCGTGGTGGTCGGGCTGGAAGCCGCCGCCGAGGAAGGCGACAAGCGGATTACCTCCTATCGCGATCACGGCCACATGCTGGCCTGCGGTATGGACGCCGGCGGGGTGATGGCCGAGCTCACGGGCCGCGAGGGTGGCTATTCCAAGGGCAAGGGCGGCTCGATGCACATGTTCTCGAAAGAGAAGCATTTCTACGGCGGCCACGGCATCGTCGCCGCGCAGGTGCCGCTGGGCGCCGGCCTCGCCTTCGCCGACCGCTACAAGGACAACGGCCGCGTGACCTTCACCTATTTCGGCGATGGCGCGGCGAACCAGGGTCAGGTCTACGAGAGCTTCAATATGGCGGCGCTCTGGAAGCTGCCGGTTATCTTCGTGATCGAGAACAACCAGTATGCCATGGGCACCGCGCAGAAGCGGTCGACCTCGACAGAGGAGATCCACAAGCGCGGCGAGGCCTTCGGCATTCCCGGCGAGCTGGTCGACGGCATGAACGTGCTCGCGGTCAAGGAAGCCGGCGAGAAGGCCGTGGCGCACTGCCGTGCGGGCAACGGCCCCTACATCCTCGAGGTCAAGACCTACCGCTATCGCGGCCACTCGATGTCGGATCCGGCGAAATACCGGACCCGCGAGGAAGTTCAGAAGATGCGCGAGGAGCGTGACCCGATCGAGCAGGTACGCGCGATGCTGCTGACCGGCAAGCACGCGACCGAGGACCAGCTGAAAGAGATCGACAAGGAGATCAAGGAGATCGTCAACGCCTCGGCCGAGTTCGCCAAGGAGAGCCCCGAGCCCGACGTCTCCGAACTCTGGACCGACATCTATGCCGAAGCACCGGCGGCCTGAGGGGGAGTAAGAGACCATGGCAACCGAAATTCTCATGCCCGCCCTGTCCCCGACGATGGAGGAAGGCACCCTGGCCAAATGGCTGGTGAAGGAAGGAGATAGCGTGAAATCCGGCGATATCCTTGCCGAGATCGAGACCGACAAGGCGACGATGGAGTTTGAGGCGGTGGACGAAGGCACCATCGGCAAGATCTTGGTGGCCGAGGGGACCGAGGGCGTGAAGGTGAACACCCTCATCGCAACGCTGCTGGCCGAAGGCGAAAGCGCCGATGCCGCGCCGGCCACCGCGCCCAAAGCCGAGACCCCGGCCCCCGCCCCGGCCGAAGCGCCCAAGGCCGCCGCCGCCCCCAAGGTCGAGCGCAAACCCGACTGGCCCGAGGGCACCGCGATGAAGCAGCAGACCGTCCGCGAGGCGCTGCGCGACGCGATGGCCGAAGAGATGCGCAACGACGGCGACGTCTACCTGATGGGCGAGGAAGTCGCCGAGTATCAGGGCGCCTACAAGATCAGCCAGGGCCTGCTCGACGAGTTCGGCGCCAAGCGGATCATCGATACCCCGATCACCGAGCACGGCTTTGCCGGCATCGCCGTCGGTTCCGCTTTTGGCGGACTGAAACCGATCGTCGAGTTCATGACCTTCAACTTCGCCATGCAGGCGATCGACCAGATAATCAACTCGGCCGCCAAGACGCTTTACATGTCCGGCGGGCAGATGGGCTGCCCCATCGTCTTCCGCGGCCCCAACGGCGCGGCGGCACGGGTGGCGGCGCAGCACAGCCAGGATTACGCCGCGTGGTACATGCAGATCCCCGGCCTCAAGGTGGCGATGCCCTATTCGGCTTCCGACGCCAAGGGCCTGCTGAAATCGGCGATCCGCGACCCGAACCCGGTGATCTTCCTCGAGAACGAGATCCTTTACGGCCGCAGCTTCGACGTGCCGGACATCGCGGATTACACCGTGCCCTTCGGCAAGGCCCGTATCTGGCGCGAAGGCACCGATGTCACCATCGTCAGCTTCGGCATCGGGATGCAATACGCGCTTGAAGCCGCCGACAAACTGGCGGCAGAGGGGATCAGCGCCGAGGTCATCGACCTGCGCACCCTGCGCCCGATGGACACCGAGACGATCATCGAATCGGTCAAGAAGACCAACCGTTGCGTCACGGTCGAGGAAGGCTGGCCGCAGGGGTCGGTCGGCAGTTATATCTCGTCGGTGATCATGCAGCAGGCCTTCGACTATCTCGACGCGCCGGTGATCAATTGCACCGGCAAGGACGTCCCGATGCCCTATGCGGCCAATCTCGAGAAACTCGCGCTGGTGACCACCGCCGAGGTGATCGAGGCGGTCAAGCAAGTGACCTACAGGTAAGGAGCGCAGACCATGCCAACCGAAATCCTGATGCCCGCCCTCTCTCCGACCATGGAAGAGGGCACGCTGGCGAAATGGCTGGTCAAGGAGGGCGACACCGTCTCCTCCGGCGACCTGCTGGCCGAGATCGAGACCGACAAGGCGACGATGGAATTCGAAGCCGTCGACGAAGGCGTGATCGGCAAGATCCTGGTGGCCGAGGGCACCGAGGGGGTCAAGGTGAACACCCCCATCGCGGTGTTGCTGGCCGAGGGGGAAAGCGCCGATGCCGCGCCCGCGCCCAAGGCGGCCCCGGCCAAGGCCGAGGCCCCTAGCCCCGTCGCCAAGGCCGAGGCGCCGGCCCCTGCTGCCCCGGCTCCCGCAGCGCCCAAGGCTGCGGACGGCGGCCGCGTCTTCGCCTCGCCGCTCGCCCGCCGGATCGCCGCCGACAAGGGCCTCGACCTCGCCGCGCTCAAAGGCTCGGGCCCGCATGGGCGGATCGTCAAGGCCGACGTGGAAAGCGCCCAGCCGGGCGCAGCGCCTGCGGCAGCCCCTGCCGCCGCGACTCCGGCCAAGGCCGAGGCGCCCGCAGCCGCCAAGCCTGCGCTCGCCACTGGCCCCTCGGCCGATACGGTCATGCGGATGTACGAGGGCCGCGCCTTTGAAGAGGTCAAGCTTGACGGGATGCGCAAGACGATTGCCGCCCGCCTCACCGAGGCCAAGCAGTCGATCCCGCATTTCTACCTGCGCCGCGACATCAAGCTCGATGCGCTGATGGCCTTCCGGGCCGAGCTGAACTCCAAGCTGGAAAAGCGCGGCGTGAAGCTCTCGGTGAACGACTTCATCATCAAGGCCTGCGCGCTGGCGCTGCAGGCGGTGCCGGATGCCAATGCCGTATGGGCCGGCGACCGGATGCTGAAGCTCAAGCCCTCGGACGTGGCGGTCGCCGTCGCCATCGAGGGTGGGCTGTTCACGCCGGTGCTGAAGGATGCCCACATGAAGTCGATCTCGGCCCTCTCGGCCGAGATGAAGGACCTCGCCGCCCGCGCCCGCGACCGCAAGCTCGCGCCGCATGAGTACCAGGGCGGCAGCTTTGCCATCTCGAACCTCGGCATGTTCGGCATCGACAACTTCGACGCGGTCATCAACCCGCCGCATGGCGCGATCCTCGCCGTGGGTGCCGGGGTGAAGAAGCCGGTGGTCGAGGCCGATGGCTCCATCGGCGTGGCGACGGTGATGTCGGTGACGCTCAGCGTCGATCACCGGGTGATCGACGGCGCGCTTGGCGCGCAGCTGCTGCAGGCCATCGTCGATAACCTGGAAAACCCGGTCGCCATGCTGGCCTGACGACGACCCTCGGAGCGAAACTCATGCGCCCAGGTCCAGGCCGGGGCGCATTTGATTTGGCGCAAGGCCGGCCCGGCCCCGGCGCGCTAGCAGTCCTGCAAGCAACAAACAAAGGACTGTCCCATGGACTGGAAAGCTGACCTCGCCGACGCCAACCAGATGCTCGCCGCCTATCGCCGCGCTGCGCCCGAGGGGGCAGCAGGCTTTTCGGCCATGCACAAGGCGGCGATGGGACCAGGTGCGCTCGGCACCAAGGAGAAAGAGCTGATGTGCATTGCCATCGGCATCGTACGCCAGTGCAACGACTGCATCGGCTTCCACGTCAAGGCCGCCATCGCGGCAGGGGCAACCCGCGAAGAGATCGCCGAAACCATCACCGTGACGATGTATATGGGCGGCGGGCCGGCCTTCATGTACGGGGCCAAGGCACTCGCCGCCTATGATCAGCTGACGGCCTGATCACTCGCCGCAGTCGGTGCAGCCCTTGAGCCGGTGATCCATCACCACCGAGGGCTGCTCGCAGCCCGCCTCGCCGACGATCTTCGCCGGAACGCCGGCAACCGTCTTGCAGGGCGGCACGTCCTGCAGCACCACCGAACCGGCGGCCACGCGCGAGCAATGGCCGATCTTGATATTGCCAAGCACCTTGGCCCCGGCCCCGATCAGCACCCCATCGGCGATCTTGGGATGGCGGTCCTCGTCTTCCTTGCCGGTCCCGCCCAGCGTCACCGAATGCAGCATCGAGACGTTGTCGCCCACCACCGCGGTTTCGCCGATCACGATGGAATGAGCGTGGTCGATCATGATGCCCTTGCCGATACGCGCATTGGGGTGGATGTCGACACCGAAGATCTCGGAAATCCGCATCTGGAAGAAATAGGCCAGGTCGTGCTGGTCGTTCGTCCAGAGCCAGTGGCCGATGCGGTAGGACTGCACTGCGAGGTAGCCCTTGAAGTAGAGGATCGGCTGCAGCAGCCGGTGGCAGGCCGGGTCACGCTCGTAGACCGCCATAAGGTCGGCGCGGGCCGCCTCGACGATCTCCGGGGCGCGGGCATAGGCCTCGTCCGCGATCTCGCGCAGGATCGCCATCGACATCTCATTCGAGGCGAGCTTGGCGGCGATCCGATAGGAGAGCGCCTTGTCCAGCGTCTTGTGGTGCAGGATGCAGGCATGGACCAGCCCGCCCATGAGCGGTTCCTTGCGGACGGCCTCCTGGGCTTCGGCGGTGATCCGGCTCCAGACGGGATCGACCGGAGTAATCTTGGTGCGGGTTTCAACCATGGCAAATCCATCCCTTTGCTCTGCACAGGATAGGCATTTAGGCTATCCAACGCCAAACGCAAACCTGTGATCTTGCCCATTCGAGTCCTGAATGGCACGGAAGGGTCTGGTCCAGACTAGCCTGTCAGCCCGGCTCGAAGGCTGACCCGTGCAGGCTTCATTGCCGAAAGCGCGTCCAGAAAGGCCTCCATCATGAGCAGACCGTAGGCCGGGTTCATGTGCACGCGGTCCCCGCCGCCAGCTTCGGCGCCGTCCGCCGCAGCTCCCTTTTTGAGACCGTAGACACCATGATTGAAGACAGGATCCGTTTCGCGGCCGTTGACCACGGTGCTGTCGGGTTGCGGAACGAACCGGGCCCCAAGGCTTCCGAATTCAGCTGTCAGAGTTCTCGTGTGCCGCCGCATCTCCTCGCCGGGTCCGCGCGACATAACACGTTCCGCAGCGCGCAGCGGCGTTGAACCGACCAGGACCGGCGCTTTCGACACCTCGCGAATGCTGTTCAGCAAGGACCATGCAGCGGTTCCCCGGATGGAATCAGCCACCGCGCAAGCGCGGCAGGCGTTGGAGAAGTGGGCCCCCATATCCCGCGGAACCGCGCGCAGACCGAGACCATGCAGGATGAAGGCATCATACCGGCTGATCCGAACGGTCTGGCCCGCAGCTTCGGGAAAACTCTGCAGGTTCTCCGTACCGCCCAGGCGAAGCGTTTCGCCATCGAGTTGAAGATTTCCGAGACCCTGCCCCTTCTTCGAGAAGAAATGCAGTTCGGGTTCTGACCCTGTCAGCACTTTCGTATCCCAGCCGTGCTTGAGGGCCGCGCTGTGGCTGTTGCCGAGAACGCAGATCAGCATGTCAGCCGAAAGCTCCCAGCAGAGCCTCTTCACATACGAGGTCCTCGTCGGATGCTCCCGAACCGCCCCCCTTGCGCTGAAGCGCTCTGGGCTTTCCGAAGGCCGCGTACATTCCCTCGAAGAAATGGTCCATGACCAGCGCGACCCCTCTCTGATTTACATCTCGCTGATTTGGCTCGAAGAACGCGCCCCGAAAGACCGGGCTGTTGATGATTTCATACGACGGGAAATAAGCCACGTCACGCATCACGCTGACTGCCTGATCAGCCACCGCGCGCAGGATCGATTTCGACGCGCTGCTGGCGACCAATACGTGCTGTCCCGACATCGTCGCCGTCAAGGGAACCGGCGAAACCGTAAGGATGACTTTCAGCGCGGGATTCAGCCCGCGCGCAATCCGGATGGCCGCTCGGAGATTGCGCAGGATATCGGGAAATGACTGGTTCTCGAATTGATGCGCTTCCGGATCGTATGTCCCAGCCACAGTGCCGGGGCACATCGGGTATTCGTAGTTGTCCCTGGCGTTCTTCCAGCTTTCGGTCAGTCCGAGCGTAAAGACGAGAACATACGCCTCGCGGATGCTCTCCCCGAAGCACCTGACGGTATGCGTTTGCGACATCCGCAACTCTTCGACGCTCTCGAAGCCATCCGGCTCGACGCGCGGCCGGAAGGGATCGTAGAACCGTCCGTCTTTCTCCCAGATTTCCTCGGGAATTTCGGCCTTCGCGGCAGCCCAGCGCATCCACTGCAAGAGCAGGGAAGTGGTATAGATATTGCCCGTCCGCGAGGAGAAGATGTCGTAATTGAAGCACCTCGCGTTTTCGGTGCTCAGGCCGCTCGGGGCCTTCTCGGTGCGCAGCCAGCTGTAACCGCGCGCGGCAAGTGCCCGCCCGAAGTGCTGCGCGAAGCAGGAGCCATATGCGGCAACCTTGTGCCGCGGAAGCAGGTTGAATTTCGGCTGGTAAAGGCCGGAAATATCAAACATGTTCCTGGTTGCGACAGCAGCCTTCCAGAACGCACGGGAATCCAAAGATTGATATGGGTGTTCTATCAAAGGCGGGCCCCGGCAATTTAAATTGGCAATGCGATTCAACCGCAACAATGCCGCCTCAGGCAACGAAGAACAAGCTCGAAGCAACGGGAATATTCGGCATCTCCAAAGTCCGGCTCCACCGCAAGCCGGTGCCGGCGCGCTACGGCCATTAGCGTTCCGTTTCCGAGTTGCGGATGAACGCGGCAATTCTTCAATACATATTGGTCTGCTTCCTCTGCCTCGCGGATCAGCCGGCGCATCAGGTCAAGGCGGTCCGGCGGTGCCGCTGCCAGGAGGGCCAGCGCTGCGCTGCTGACATCGCCGTGATGAACCGGGCGCATCTCCTCAGGCCGGGATCGCCACCGCGCGGAAGGGCCCAGGCCCGTAGCGCCCCGAGACCTGAGCCACCTCGATCAGGTCGCCCGCAAGCGTGCCATCGGCCATTTGATCCGCCGCGCCATAGGTCCAGCCCGACCCACCGACGGTCGCCTCGCGTAGAAGTTCCGTCCCCCGGCGCACACGCACCTGGTAGAGTTCAGCTTCTTCGCCCAGCGGCACCTCGGGCAGGTCCCAGCTGTCGCCGTCAATCCTCGTACGCCGGACCCATCCGAGGCCGAGATCTTCGCCCAACACTCCACTGAGCCGCAGGTGAACCGGCGCATAGGGCCGCAGACCGTTACCGTCGAAGGCCTCGGCAAAATGCCGATAGGACGGATCCTCGACCCCGCGCCGCGCCGGCCCGATCCGATAGTGTCGCGCGATGCGCCGCTCGGCGCTGGCGAGGTCGATCTGCGGCGCGGTGCCGTCGAGCAGCACGACCCAAGACCCGGCCGGCCAGCTCTCGGGCATCAGCGCATCGGTGCCGAGTTGCCCGCGAAGACGTCCGCTCAGCCACCAGGTCTGAGGACCGATCATCACCGCGTCGCGAAACTGGAACAGCTCCCAGTTGCCAGGGCTTCCGTCGCCGATCGCCATGAGGTTCGCGCCATTCAGTACCGCCTCGGCCGAGCGCGCCTCGAGTGCCCCCGCGATCAGCCGCACCTGCAGCGCCGACCCCTCGTCCCAAAGCCCGGCGCGCGCCGCGCCCAGCGCGGTCTCGGTCTGACCGATGACCGAACGGCGGTCGACCAGCGTGTTCAGTGCATAGCTGTCGTCCGAGGCCGAGGCATAGACCGCCACGCTCCCCGGCCACGGCTGCGCGGTTACGGCGAGATGCGGCACGTGGGTTACCTCGTCGCCACGCATCAAGGGCAGGTCCAGGAACAGCGGCAGCACCGGAGTCGGCGCAGCAAAGGCGGCTCCGACAGGCGCATCCTCGGCCATGTCCGAGGGTTGGTAGACCGCCGGCTCGATCCGGACCGCCTCGACCATCTGCATATCGGCCTGTTCGATCCGGTCGATGCGATAGACGACACCGGGCGAATCCTCCATCGTCACGACATCGCCAGCGCCAAGCGTCAGCAACGAAGGCGGCAGCGCGAAACGGGCGGTATCGCGCGACACCCGCGCTTCGCTCAGCCAGCGTTCGGCCACCTGCCGGCCCTCGGCGCGGGTCAGGGCCATGGTCAGCTCCTTGCTGGCCACCGCATGGGTCGCCTCGTCGGCCAGCACCGCCTCTTCGGCGGCGATCCCGTGGTCCGACCCCGCCTCGACAAAGCGCACGCGCACCCGGCCCGTCACCTCGGCCTCGGCGCCGCGCAACCGTTCGACCAGCCCGTCGATCTCGGTGTTTTCGGCAAGGCGCTCCGCCGGGATCTCGACGGCGGCGGGTCCGTCTCGCATCTGGAATTGCAGCACGCCGTCACGCTCCACCGCATCAAAGCCGAACCGCAGCATCAGCGGCTGCAGAGCCGCGCGCCCGCTGCTCACCTCCTCCACCGTATAGCCCCGCACGATCCCGTCCAGACGGCTGGTGTCGATGGCGCCGAGGTCCGAGCGCGCGCAGATCTCCTCGACCACCGAGGCCAGCGTCCGCGCCCCTGCCCGCCCGTTCAGCCAATGCCCCAGTCGATGGTTCGCCCCGTCGCTCCACAGGTCGCGGTTGTTCGGGAAGGCCGGATAGGGCCGCGTGTCCCAGGTCCAGACATAGGCGTTGCCCAGATCGATCATCGGCGCGCCGTAGAGCTCAGACACCGGGTTATGCGCCGCCTCGGCCCAATAGCCCAGCATTGCGCGCAGGTATTGCCGCTGGATCAGCTCGTCGGGCTGACCGTTGGAGTGCTTCGGCAGTTGCGATTCCGACGATTTCGGATCGACGAACTTGTTCGGCTCGTTTGTCCCCTTGTCCACCGCCGCGCAGCCCAGTTCGTCCGCCCAGGCAGCATCGAATTGCGGCCCCCTCAACCCATCGGGATCATGCGAGGAAAATGCCTGCGCCTCGGCCCCGTTCGGCCAGACAAGCTTGCGCTCGGACGTCTTCCACACCGGCCGCCGGTCGGCCGGGCTGATTTCGATGATGCCGCTGTCGCCCTGCACCATGACGTCGCGCACCTGGTCATAGGTCTCGCCCACCAGCGCTACGCGGCTAGCGGTGCCACGGTCCAGCGGCTTGGCCCCCTCCACCTGGCGGCGCACCCATTCCGCCCCCGCACGTGTCTTGCCCGCGCCGCGCCCGCCCAGGATCACCCAGGTCCGCCACCGCCCCTCGGGCGGCAGCTGATGCGGCAGGGCCCAGAACTCGAAGAGGTAGGGCAGCGCGCAGAGGGTCTCCTCGCTCAGCCCGTCAAGGAAGTTCTGTCTCGTTGCAGCAGGCGCGCAGGCGAGCCAGCCGGCATCCGATCTCGTTTCTTGCGCCGTCGAGGTCGAGGACTGCTCCGCCCTGGGCATGTCCGACCTGTCTTTCGTGTTGTTCGACAAGGCTTGCCTCCACTTTCTGGCAAATCCGGATCAATCCCTCGACCGCGCTCAGCTGCTTGCTGGCCTGGGCCATCTCTGTCTCGCTGCTTTGGGTCAGATCGGCGCACAGCCGCTCGGCCTCCTGGCGCACGCGGCGGACCGAGGCCTGCAGCGACTCCATCAGGTCTGCCGTCTCCTCGGCATGTTCTTCAGGTGTTTTTTGGGTCATGTCTCGGCTCGGAACCTCTTGGCTCAAGGAACCCGCACAAGAGAAAAGAAAACGGCCGACGGGTCATTCCCGCGGCCGTTCCCCAGTTCTTCTAGCTTGGCTGAAACCTTAGGCCCGAGCGTCCGGCAAGTCAAGGTAATTCGACTCACCCAAACCCGCTAACCGTCCGACAACATTAACGAAAAATGAACAGAGCGGACGCCCGCAGGCTCAGTTCCCGCTCTGGTTCTGTTCGATCTTCCGCCACTTCGCGACGTTGCGGTTATGCTCTTCCAGCGTCTCGGCAAAAGCGTGTCCGCCGCTGCCATCGGCAACGAAGAAGACATAGTTCGTCTCGGCCGGATCAACCGCCGCATCCAGGCTGGCCTGCCCAGGGTTGGCGATCGGCGTCGGCGGCAGACCCTCGATCACATAGGTGTTCCAGGGCGTCGCCCGGTTCAGCTCGCTCTGCCGCAGTCCACGGCCAAGAACTCCCTGCCCCTTGGTCAGGCCATAGATCACCGTCGGGTCGGTCTGCAGCCGCATCCCCTTGTTCAGGCGGTTCACGAAAACGCTCGCCACGTCGCGCCGCTCGGTCGGAACCCCGGTCTCCTTCTCGATGATCGAGGCGAGCACCAGCATTTCCTCCGGGCTCTTCAGCGGCAGATCCGGGTCGCGCTTGGCCCAGGCCGCCGCGATCCGCGCGCTCTGCTTTGCCGTCATCTCGTCGATCAACTCCTGCCGGGTCTCGCCGGCCAGCAGATCGTAGTTGTCCGGCGCCAGCATGCCCTCGGGCGGCACCTCGACATCGCCTTCGAGCATGTCCATGCCCTTCAGCGCCTCGACCACCTGCCAGCTGGTCACGCCCTCGGCCAGGACCATGCGATAGCGCGTGTCCTTCTGCGCCCGACGCTCGGTGAACTCGGCAGGCACCTCTGCGGCGCCCAGGTCGAACTCGGCCTTCTCGACGAACTCGTTGCTGGTCGGATCCAGCTCGCGGACCCGAACCTGGGTCCGGGTCACGCCCACCAGGTAGACGATCTCGGTGCCGCAGGTATTGGCGCCGCCCTTAGTGATGATCTCGCCGATCTGCTCCATCGAGGCGCCCTGCGGCAGCAGGTAGCTGCCGTATTTCAGCTGGTCCGCCTTGCCGTCATACCGCATCCCGACCCGGAACAGCGAGACATTGCTGACCGCGCCTTCCTCACCCAGCCTGTCGCTGACCCGCCCGATGCTGGTGCCGGGATTGACCCGGAAACAGATCGCATCGGTCAGCGGCCCTGGACCGGTGTATTGCGACTTCCCCCAAAGGACGAGCCCGGCGGCCAGGAACAGGACCACCGCCAGGAATGTCAGCATATTCGAGGCAAGTGCTCGCCACATCAGCTGACTTTCCCGAAGATCACGCTCGCATTGGTGCCGCCGAAGCCGAAGGAGTTCGACAGCGCCACGTTGATCTCGCGCTCGCGCTTGGCGTTGGGCGCGAGGTCGACCTTCGATTCGACCGCCGGATTATCCAGGTTGATCGTCGGCGGCGCCACCTGATCGCGGATCGCGAGGATCGAGAAGATCGCCTCGATCGCCCCGGCCGCACCCAGCAGGTGCCCCGTCGCCGACTTGGTCGAGGACATCGTCACCTTGCTCGCGGCATTGCCCAGCATCCGCTCGACCGCCGCCAGTTCGATGACGTCGGCCATGGTCGAGGTACCATGCGCGTTGATATAGTCGATATCCGCCGGTTCCAGCCCCGCGCTCTTCAGCGCCGCCCGCATCGAGCGTTCGGCCCCGTCGCCATCCTCGGACGGCGCGGTGATGTGATAGGCGTCGCCCGACATGCCATAGCCCAGCACCTCGGCATAGATCTTGGCGCCGCGCGCCTTGGCGTGTTCGTATTCCTCGAGCACGACCACACCGGCACCCTCGCCCATGACAAACCCATCGCGGTCGCTGTCATAGGGCCGGCTGGCCTTGGTCGGGTCGTCCGCGCGCTTGGTCGACAGTGCCTTGCAGGCGTTGAACCCGGCGATCCCGATCTTGCAGATCGCGGCCTCGGCCCCGCCCGCGATCATCACGTCGGCATCGCCCCAGCGCACCATGCGGCTGGCGTCGCCAATGGCATGTGCCCCGGTCGAGCAGGCGGTCACCACCGAATGGTTCGGCCCCTTGAAACCATAGCGGATCGAGACCTGGCCCGAGATCAGGTTGATAAGCGCCCCCGGCACGAAGAACGGGCTGACCCGGCGCGGCCCCTTCTCGGCCATCATAACGGCGGTATCGGCAATCGAGTTCAACCCGCCGATGCCCGAACCGATCAGCACGCCGGTACGTTCCTGGCCTTCCTTGTCTTCAGGCTTCCAACCCGAGTCCTCGACCGCCTGAACCGCCGCCGCGATACCATACATGATGAAGGTATCGACCTTGCGCTGTTCCTTCGGCTCCATGTAGCGGTCGGGATTGAAGGTCGCGTCGGACCCATCGCCGCGCGGCACCTCGCAGGCATAGGTCGTCGCCAGCCCCTCGGGGTCGAACCCGGTGATCGGACCTGCACCCGATTGGCCCGCAAGCAGCCGCGACCAGCTCTCCTCGACACCATCCGCAAGCGGAGTGACAAGTCCCAGCCCCGTTACCACAACTCTGCGCATCTGCTGCCCTTTCGCCTGTTGCCGTTTTTCGTATTCAGCGAGGTTTCCCAAATCGGGACGGTCTTACATTGCGCCCCCGCCTCGGGCAAGCCTGTCAGGCACCCGCCCGCTGCCGCCCGATCAGCCCGATCACCGAAGTGAGAAGCTGCGCCGCCGTCCGTGCGCCGATGCCATCGCGGTCACGCTCGGGCATGAACTCGACCAGGTCGAAGCCCGCCAGGGTGGCCTTCTCGGCCACGCCCCGTATCAGCGCCATGGCCTCGCGATAGCTCAGCCCGCCTGCCGTCGGCGCAATCACCGCCGGCATGATCGCAGGATCCAGCGCATCGACGTCAAAACAGACCACCACCCGCGCGCCCTCGGGCACCAAACCGATGGCGCGCGCGATCCCGCCCGTGTCCAGCTCATGCGCCGGGATCAGATGCGCGCCCCAGGCCTGCGCCGCCTCCAGCGCCTCCATGCCCGCCGAGCCGACACCCCGCGCGCCGACCTGCACGATCCGCTCGACATGGGCCATCTCGCTTGCCCGACGCATCGTCGAAGACAACCCCAGCCGTTCCCCCCGCACCTCGTCGCGCCAGTCGATATGCGCATCGATCTGCAGAATCGTGAGCGGCGCACCGCCGTCGAATGCCCGCAGCATCCCCAAGGGGACCGAATCGTCGCCGCCCAGCAGCACCGGCACCGCGCCATTGCCAAGGATCTGGCGCGTCGCCGCTTCGATCCGGTCGCGGTTTCCCGAGGGATCGCCCGGTTCGGTCGCGAGGTCGCCAGCATCCACCGCCCGCACGCCCTTGGGAAGCAGTGGCCCCATCAGGTCGAAGTTCACCCGCTCTACCGCGCCGGCGTAATCCGCCGACCCGGCCCGGATCGCCGTAGGTCCGCCGGCGCAATAGGCCCCGACCCATGGGTAAGGCGTCGCGCAATCGGCGCCATAGATCACGATATCCGCCGCCGCACCGACGCTCTCGGCGCGGTCCAACCCAAGGAAGGTGCCGGGCGTCCCCGACCCTCCGATCATCTCTGCCAGTGTTGCCATGTTCTCAGACGAAATCCGCTACCCGTTCCACTTCCGGCTTCGCCACGGCCAGGGCCTCGGCGATATCCACCGTCCCCTGGTAGAGCGCCCGCCCGACCAGCGCCCCGGCGATGTTGTGGATGTATTTCAGCCGCGCGATGTCATCGACCGTGCGTACCACGCCGCTCGCGATCACCGGCGTCCGGCTGAGACGCGCCAGCCCCGAGATCAGCCCCATCTGCGCCTCGACATGGGCATTGGCATCGGCCTCGATATCGGTAACGACAATCCCCGCCAGCGGCACTCCGTCGAAGGCTGCGATGAAATCCTCCGGCGTGAACGAGCTCTCGCGCCGCCAGCCGTGGGTCATCACTCGCCCGGCCTTCACGTCGACCGTCAGAACGATCTGGTCGGGGTGATACTTGGCCAGTTCCTTCACCAGGTGCGGCTCCTGCGCCGCCAGCGAGCCGACGACGATCCGCCCGGCCCCCTTGTCGATCCAGCGCTCGATCACGTCGCGGCTGCGAAACCCGCCGGCCAACTGCACCGGGATCCCGGCGGCGCGGATGATCCGTTCGGTCAGCTCGGCGTTGCGCTCGTTCCCCTCGACCGCGTCCAGGTCGGTCAGGTGCATCCACTCGGCGCCTGCGCCGGCAAAGCCCTGCGCCGTCTCCACCGGGTCGACGTCCCAGATCTGCGGCGCGTCGATCCGCGCCCGGTCCAGCGAGACGCAGCGCCCGCCCATCAGTTGGATTGTCGGATAAATAAGCATTCCGGCCTCCCTCCATCCTGCTTCATCTGTCGCCAGTCTAGCACATCCCGCCACGAGACAAGCCCCAAATGCCATGCCTCAACGCCCGACCGGCCCGTCCCTCCGCATCAGCAACATCTCCCCCGCCGCGCCGATCGGCCGGTAGCCCAGCGACTCGGCCAGGGACAGCGCCCCCTCGTTGCCTGCCGATAGCTTGGCCACCACCCCGCCGGTGACCACCCTGTCGAACCAGTCATGCGCCGCCCGCGCCGCTTCCAGCGCCAGCCCGTTATCTGCGCAATCCGCCAGCATCAGCCAGCCCGCCTGCGGATAGGTGTCGAAATCCTCGTCCACCACTTCGCTGTCAAAGAAGAATCCGACCTGACCGACGATCACCCGGCTGCGCTGCTCGACCACCGCCCATTGCCCGAATCCGGTCATCTGCCAGTGCCCGGCATTGCGCAGGAACGCCTCCCAGGCCCGCCGCCGCGGCCAGCCGTCCGAGGCCACCGGGCGCAGCGCGTCCGCCATCGCGCAAATCGCCGCAAAGCGGTCGAAATCCTCCGGCCGCATGGACCGCAGGGTCACGCGCAACGCGTTCAATGTTGGAGTGGATCGGATCATTGCGCCCGTCCTGCCGTCTGCCTCCCCCCGAACTGACTACCCGGGACGCAGAGGTGCAAGCGCTTTGTCGCCTCCGAAAGCAAAAACGGCGCGTCCCTGCCGGGGCGCGCCGTTTCCGCTTGTCTTTTCGCCGAAAGCGATCAGGCAGCTTCGCTGATGAACTTCACCGCGTCGCCGAAGGTCTGGATCGTCTCTGCCGCGTCATCGGGGATCTCGATGCCGAACTCTTCTTCGAAGGCCATAACCAGCTCGACGGTGTCGAGGCTGTCCGCGCCCAGGTCGTCGATGAACGAGGCGTTCTCGGTCACCTTGTCCTCTTCCACCCCCAGGTGCTCAACAACGATCTTCTTAACGCGGTCTGCGACGTCGCTCATGTCCGTTCCTCATTCTCTCGCGGGCGTTTGGCCCTGATATGCCCTTGCCCGCTCCGGGAGGGTTCCGTTTCGCCCCGCAAGCGGGACGCCTTGCGCCCTCTATATCGGGCATAGCAGTGCGGTGCCAAGGCCCCGCCTGCCGAAATCTGCGTCGCTATAGCACAGGAAACGACGATGGCAAACGCTTTCGCTGCGACCTCTCGACACCACATCGAACGGTCAAGCCGCCACAGATTCGTCGCTTTTGCAGGTGACGGTGAGGCAAGGACAAACACCCTCGCGCGAAAGGGACCAACAGCTTGCGATACGCCGCGATCGATTGGGAAACCGCCATCCCAAAATCCGCCGACCCGGCGGGCGTGCTGCACGAGGTTCCCGGCCTGCTCAGCGACGGCCAGATCGACATCCTCGCCCTGACCGCCACGCTGGCGATCTTCGCAGCCTATGCCCTGCTCCGGCGCGGCGACACCGAGGAACAGCTCCCCGAACCGCCGCGGCTACAGCTTGCGCCACCCAGGCCCGTCACGACACCGCTGGCCTTGGTGCGCCGACGCACCCGCCTGCGAACCCGGCCGCTGACGCAGCTGCGAACCAAGGCGGACTGACCGCCTCAGAGCATCGCCATGCCGCCGTTGACGTGCAGCGTCGCGCCGGTGACGTAACCGGCTTCCGGGCTGGCGAGGTAGAGCACCGCCGCCGCCACCTCGGCCGCCTCGCCCATCCGCCCGGCGGGCACCTGGGTCAGGATCGCCGACTTCTGGTCATCGTTCAGCTTGTCGGTCATCGCCGTCGTGATAAAGCCCGGCGCCACCACGTTCACGGTGATGTTGCGGCTTGCCACCTCATAGGCCAGCGCCTTCGACATGCCGACCATGCCCGCCTTCGACGCCGCATAGTTCCCCTGCCCCGGGTTGCCAGTCGCGCCCACCACCGAGCCGATGTTGACGATCCGCCCCCAGCGCGCCTTCATCATCCCACGCAGGCTGGCGCGGCACAGGCGGAAGGTCGCCGTCAGGTTGACGTCGATCACGCTCTGCCATTCCTCGTCCGACATCCGCATAAACAGGTTGTCGCGGGTGATCCCGGCATTGTTCACCAGGATATCGACCGCCCCCATCGCCGCGGCCGCCTGCTTCGGCAACTCCGAGACCGCGTCGAGGTCGGAAAGGTTGCAGGGCACCACATGCGCCCGCTCGCCAAGTTCGTCGGCCAGCTGCTGCAGCGGCTCGACCCGCGTCCCCGACAGGGCCACGGTTGCCCCCGCCCGGTGCAGATGCCGTGCGATCTCGCCGCCGATGCCGCCCGAAGCGCCGGTCACCAGCGCGCATTTTCCCGTCAGATCGAACATGTCCTGCTCCTGTCCGTTACGCGGCAAGATCTTTCGAAGGATCTTGCCAAAATTCTCGAAAATTCTTGGCCCAGCCGTCAGCCGGCCAGGCCCATAGCGGCCTTCACATCTTCGGGCGTGCCGACAGCCTTGCACTCGATCGACTTCTCGATCCGCCGGATCATCCCCGAAAGCGCCTTGCCGGCACCCACTTCCCAGATCTCGGTGACGCCGCTTGCGGCCATGGCCAGCACGCTCTCGCGCCAGCGCACAGCGCCCGTCACCTGCTGCACCAGCAGTTCGCGGATGCGGGCCGGGTCACTCACCGGCCCGGCGATCACATTGGCGATCACCGGCACCTTCGGCGCGGCGATCTCGACCCAGGCCAGGGCCTCGGCCATGACCTCGGCAGCGGGCGCCATCAGCGCGCAGTGGAACGGAGCGGAGACCGGCAGAAGGATCGCCCGCTTGGCGCCCTTGCCCTTGGCAATTTCCACTGCCCGTTCAACCGCCGCCTTATGGCCCGAGACCACCACCTGTGCCGGATCGTTGTCGTTGGCCGCCTCGCAGACCTCACCCTGGGCCGCCTCGGCCGCGACCGCGCGCGCGCCCTCAAGATCCAGCCCGAGCAGCGCGGCCATGGCACCCACACCGACCGGCACCGCCTGCTGCATCGCCCGACCACGCGTGCGCAGCAGCCGTGCCGCGTCACCGACGCCAAGCGCACCAGCCGCCGCCAGCGCCGAATACTCACCCAGCGAGTGGCCGGCCACGCAGGCCGCCGAGGCGATATCGAAGCCTTCGGCCTCCAATGCCCGCATTGCCGCCATCGAGGTCGCCATCAGCGCCGGCTGCGCATTCTGGGTCAGCGTCAGCGTCTCGATCTCGCCGCCCCAGATCAGCCCGCTGAGGTCCTCGCCCAGCGCCGCATCAACCTCTTCGAAAACCGCCTTGGCTGCGGGATAGGCCTCGGCAAGCGCCTTGCCCATTCCGATCGCCTGCGCCCCCTGTCCGGGGAATACCAGTGCTCTGCTCATCGCGCGCTCTCCTGTTTTCTCCGCAATAGCCCGCGCAACCGCGCAAGGCAACGGCGGGAGAACCGGCCCGCCCCGGCCGATAACCGCTTGCCCCTCCTGCCAATCGGTGTATACGGCACCATCCCTTTGCACGTATTCGAACCGCGCAGACTCTCGTGGCGGGGCCGCAAAGGGACCTGGCCCCACCTATGAAATGCGCCTTGATAGAAGCAGGAGTACACATGCCGCTTTACGAGCATGTCATGATTGCGCGTCAGGACTTGTCCAACACGCAAGCCGAAGGCCTCATCGAACATTTCAGCGCCGTGCTGTCCGACAATGGCGGCAAGCTCGTGGATCACGAGTACTGGGGCGTCAAGACGATGGCCTACCGGATCAACAAGAACCGCAAGGGCCACTATGCCCTGATGCGCTCCGACGCACCGGCCTCCGCCGTCCAGGAGATGGAGCGCCTGATGCGCCTCCACGACGACGTGATGCGCGTCCTGACCATCAAGGTCGACGAGCACAAGGAAGGCCCCTCGGTCCAGATGCAGAAGCGTGACGAGCGCGACCGTGGCGATCGCGGTGACCGTGGCGACCGCGGCGAACGCCGCGAGCGCCGTTGATCCAGAGCTTGAGAAAAGGACAATAAATCATGGCCGTGAAACCGTTTTTCCGTCGCCGCAAGGTTTGCCCCTTCTCGGGTGACGACGCCCCCGCCATCGACTACAAGGACACCCGCCTGCTGCAACGCTACATCAGCGAACGCGGCAAGATCGTGCCCTCGCGCATCACCGCCGTCTCGGCCAAGAAGCAGCGTGAACTGGCCCGCGCCATCAAGCGCGCCCGCTTCCTCGCCCTGCTTCCCTACGCCGTGAAGTAAGGAGAACCTCCGATGCAAGTCATTCTTCTGGAACGCGTGGCCAAGCTCGGCCAGATGGGCGACGTTGTCGACGTCCGCCCCGGCTTCGCCCGCAACTACCTGCTGCGTCAGGGCAAGGCGCTGACTGCCTCCGAAGCCAACATCAAGAGCTTCGAGAACCGCAAGGCGCAGCTCGAGGCCCAGAACCTCGAGACCCGCAAGGAAGCCGAAGCCCTTGGTGAACGCCTCGACGGCCAGCAGTTCGTCGTGATTCGCCAGGCCTCCGACGGCGGCGCACTCTACGGCTCGGTCACGCCCCGTGACGCGGCCGATGCGGCCACCGAAGGCGGCTTCACCGTCTCGCGCAAGCAGATCGTCATCGCCCGCCCGATCAAGGAACTCGGCCTGCACACCGTGCACGTCTCGCTCCACCCCGAGGTCGAGGTGACGATCACCCTCAACGTCGCGCGTTCGCCTGAAGAGGCCGAACTGCAGGCGTCGGGCAAATCGATCCAGGAACAGGCAGCCGAAGAGCAGGCCGCAGCCGACTTCGAGATCGCCGAACTGTTCGACGACATCGGCGGTGCCGCCGGCGACGACGACCAGCCGCGCATCGACGGCTGATCCTGTCGGATCCCGAATGCGAAAGCCGCGCCCCAA
>NZ_BNCJ01000005.1:68103-271250 GCF_014656415.1 Seohaeicola zhoushanensis
TCGTTTGCTCAGCCGCCAAAGTTCTCGCCCAGCGGCAGCGGCCCGGTCCGGATCAGCCGCGAATCCAGCACGCCCGCCGTGCGATGCACCACAGCCTCACGATATTCCGGGTCCCGCATCATGGTCGCGAAGGCCTCGACCGAGGGATATTCGGCCACGAAGCAATGGTCCCACCACTCCTCCGGCCCGATCAGCATCAACTCCATCGACCCGCGCCAGGCGATCCGCCCGCCAACCCGGTCGAGCACCGGCGCACTGAGCCGGCCATAGGCCGCATAGGCCTCGGCCCCCGTTGCCTCCCGCCCGTCCGCGTAAATCGCCTTCTCGCGCAGCCGCACGAGGTTCAGCATGTGGATCGGGCCCGGCCGGTTGTTGTCGCGGAAGGCCGTCCAGGCCTCCCGGCTGAATCCCACGTGGCTCATCAATTCCTCCTCCAGAGACACCCGGCCAGACTGATGCCGCAATCCGCCCTATGGCAACCCCATAGGCGACCAGCCGCCCACGGCTGCGCGAAAAAGGTTGCCGGATTCCGATCCGCCGATAAAAGGAACCCCGGCTGCAACAACCCCAGTGATCCGGATGCTGAACCGACGCAGATTCATCGCTCTCGCCACAATGGCGCTCGCCACCGCTCCGACCGCGGGCTGCAGCGCCCGGAACGAGCGGTTCGACCCGCCGCTCTATCCCAACGAGACGCCCGAATTGCGCCGGCTCATCAACCAATACGCCGATCACTACGAAGTGCCGCGCTCGCTCGTGCATCGCGTCGTGATCCGCGAAAGCCGGCACCGGCCCGGCGCGATGAACAAGCCATACTACGGCCTCATGCAGATCCTGCCCGCCACGGCCCGCAGCATGGGTTTCCGGGGCAAGCCGACCGATCTGCTCGATGCCGAGACCAACCTCAAATATGCCGTCAAATACCTGCGCGGCGCCTGGATGGTGTCAGACGGCAGCCAGGACGCTGCCGTGCGCTGGTATGCAAGCGGCTATTACTACGAAGCCAAGCGCCGCGGCCTGCTGAAACAGACCGGCCTCGTCTCCTGACACCGCCCGACGGATGCCGGCAAATCACGGGCAGCGTCGCCCGCAAGCGATCGCCCGCCGGCAGGCCATAAGCGCGCCGCCGCCGGCGCACTTTGGAATTTCGCGCCGCTTTCACACGCCCGTGCTAGGCTGCCCCCATTGCCAACACGCCATTGGGGGTTCCTCATGCCATTGCTCCTCAACCGCCGCAAATTCCTCGCCAGCGGCGCCAGCCTGATCGCACTGCATCCCTTCTCGGTCCGCGCAGCAGCCAACCAGGCCCACCTGCGTCTGATGGAGACGACCGACCTGCACGTCCACGTCTTCCCCTACGATTATTACGCGGACAAGCCCGTCGATACCGTCGGCCTCTCGCGCACCGCCTCGATCATCAAGTCGATCCGCGCCGAGGCCACCAATGCGCTGCTGCTCGACAATGGCGACCTGCTGCAGGGCAACCCGATGGGCGACTACATCGCCTACGAGCGCGGCATGAAGGAAGGCGACATGCATCCGATCATCGCTGCGATGAACACGCTGAACTTCGACTGCTCGACGCTCGGCAACCACGAATTCAACTATGGGCTGGACTTCCTGACCAAGGCGCTGGCCGGCGCCAATTTCCCCGTGGTCTCCGCGAACGTGGTCAAGACCATGGGCGCCACGCCGACAGCCGACACCACCCTGGTGCCGCCATACATCATCCTTGAACGCAGCCTCACCGATGGCGCCGGCGCCTCCCACCCCATCAAGATCGGGCTGATCGGCTTCGTTCCGCCGCAGATCATGAGCTGGGACCGCCGCCACCTGGAAGGCAAGGTGCAGACCCGCGATATCGTCTCCACCGCCCGCGCCTGGGTGCCCGAGATGAAGGAGAAGGGAGCCGACATCATCATCGCGCTCTGCCACTCCGGAATCGGCGAGGCTCAGGAAAGCGATGGCATGGAGAACGCCGCCGTCCCGCTCGCCGCGGTTGACGGCATCGACGCCATCCTGACCGGGCACGCGCACCTGGTGTTCCCCTCCTCCACTTACAAGAACCTGGCCGCCGTCGATGTCGAGAAAGGCACCATCCACGGCAAGCCCGCCGCAATGGCGGGCTTTTGGGGCAGCCACATGGGCCTGATCGACCTGATGCTCGAACGCGACGGCAACAGCTGGCGCATACTGGGCCACTCCTCCGAGGCCCGCCCGATCTACAAGCGCAACGAAGACCGCTCCTATACTGCCCTGGTCGAGGATGCCTCCGAGGTGCTCGTCCCGGCGCAGGCTGACCACGAGGCAACCCTTGCCTATGTCCGCCGCGCCGTCGGCAAGACCGACGCGCCGCTCTATAGCTATTTCGCCCTGGTGGCGGACGATCCCTCGGTGCAGATCGTCTCGATTGCCCAGACCTGGTACATCGCCCAGATGCTGAAGGGCACCGAATACGAGGGCCTGCCTCTCCTCTCCGCCGCCGCGCCCTTCAAGGCGGGCGGCCGCGGCGGCCCCGAATATTACACCGACGTCCCTGTCGGCGACGTGGCGATCAAGAACGTCGCCGATCTCTACCTCTACCCCAACACCGTGCGCGCCGTGCTGGTGACGGGGGCGCAGGTAAAGGACTGGCTCGAACGCTCGGCCGGCATGTTCAACCAGATCGAGCCGGGCAAGCCGGACCAGGTCCTGCTGAACGACACCTTCCCCTCCTACAATTTCGACGTGATCGACGGGGTGACCTACCAGATCGACCTCTCGCAGCCCTCGAAGTTCGATCCCAAGGGCGAACTTGTCGCGCCCGAGGCCAACCGCATCGCCAACCTCCAGTTCAACGGCCAGCCGATTGACCCGGAGGCGAAATTCGTCATCGCCACCAACAACTACCGCGCTTCGGGCGGCGGCAAGTTCCCCGGCGCGATGGGCGACACGGTGATTTTCGAGGCCCCCGACACCAACCGTGACGTGATCGTGCGCTACATCGTCGAAAAGGGCACCATCGACCCCAAGGCCGACGCCAACTGGTCGTTCAAGCCCCTGCCGGGCACCAGCGTTCTGTTCGACACCGGACCCAGGGCCGCCGCCTATGCCGACAGCGTTTCCGGCGTCCGGATCGAGCCTGCCGGCGAGGGACCGAACGGATTCGCCCGCTTCCGCATCACGCTCTGAGCTCGTCGTCCACGCAAAGGAAAAGGGCCGCCCCATCGGGCGGCCCCTGCCTTGGTCGATCCGGCCTCGGCCGAACCGGCCGGCTTATTCCTCGTCCAGCGCCTCGACGGCCTTCTGCAGGTCGTCCTTGCTGGCTTCCTTGTCAGCAATCGTCGCCAGTTCGAAGATGTAGTCGACGACCTTGTCCTCGAACAGCGGCGCGCGGATCTGCTGCTGCATCTGCGGGTTCTGCTGCACGAATTCGAAGAACTGACGCTCCTGGCCGCGATACTGGCGCGCCTGGTTCATCACCGCTTGGGTGAATTCCGCATCGCTCACCTGCACCTCTGCCTTGCGGCCGATTTCGGCGAGCAGCAGGCCCAGACGCACGCGGCGCTCGGCAAGCTTCTTGTGCTCGTCAGTCGGCTCGATCTCGGGGTGGTCATGGCCGTGGACGTGGGCGTTTTCCTCGTGCCACAGCTGGTGCGCGATCTGGCCGGCCTCGGCGTCCACCAGGCTCGGCGGCAGTTCGAAGGTCACGATCTTGTCCAGCGCGTCGAGCAGGCCGCGCTTCAGCACCGCGCGGGCCGCGCCGGTGTATTCAGCTTCCAGACGCTCGCCGATCTGAGCCTTCAGCGCCGAAAGGTCATCCGCGCCGAACTTCTTGGCCAGTTCGTCGTTGATCTCGGCCGCCTTGGCCGCCTTCACTTCCTTGATGGTGCAGTCGAAGACCGCTTCCTTGCCGGCCAGGTGCGGCGCCTGGTATTCCTCGGGGAAGGAGACCGTCACGGCCTTTTCCTCGCCGGCCTTCACGCCAACCAGCTGATCCTCGAAACCGGGGATAAAGCTGTTCGAGCCGAGTTCCAGCGGATAGTCCTCGGCCGCGCCGCCGTCGAAGGGGGTGCCGTCGATCTTGCCGACGAAATCCATAACGACCTGGTCGCCGTTTTCGGCTGCGCCGTCCTTGGTCTCGAATTCCTTGGCGGTCGAGGCCAGGTTGCCCAGCGCCTCGTCGATGTCGGCGTCCTGCGCCTTGACGACCAGCTTCTCCAGCGAGACCGACTTCAGGTCGACCTCGGGGATCTCCGGCAGCGCCTCGTAGGACATCTCGACGTGGACGTCGTCGCCTTCCTTCCAGTCGTCGTTGGTCATCTTGACCTCGGGCTGCATGGCCGGGCGCTGACCGCTTTCCTCGAAGTGCTTGTTCATCGCACCGTCGATGGTTTCCTGCATCGCTTCGCCCAGCAGGCGCGCGCCGAACTGCTTCTTCAGCAGCGGCATCGGCACCTTGCCCTTGCGGAAGCCCTTCATCTCGATCTCGGGCTGAGCCTCGGCCAGCTTCTCGTTGACCTTGGCCTCGAGCTCCGCGGCGGTGACGGTTATGGCATAGCCGCGTTTCAGACCTTCGTTCAGCGTCTCGGTGACCTGCATCACTTTCCCCATACGGTTGGCCGCCCGGCGGATGCCGCGCGGCTGGCAAATTTGGGGCCTTCTATTTGTCCCTGCCGCCTTCTGCAAGATCGTTCCGACCGTCCGGGGTGCTTGCAGGCCGAATTTCCCTGCGTCCGGGTCCTGCATTGGCCGACTCCGATCCGTCCAACCGGCCAAGTTCAGATACTTTCGTAGATCCAGACCGCCTCGTTCATGTTGTTCAGGGTGCGCGTTGTCAGCAGTAGAAGGCGGTCCAGCGCGTCTACACTACTGTTTCCCCCTGACAGTATCTCCTCGACAACTACCTTCAATTCTCCCCAGTCCTTTTCGACCAGTTCAAGCATCGCGTCGATTTCCCACATCGGCGGTGGAACGATGCCCTCGGCCTCGTCACCCTCTCTCAGCTTCCTCATCGAAACCTCGAACAGACCGCGCGTCTTTGCCGCCCGTTGCTCGTCTTCGACCCTGTCGATCGCGAGGGTGGCCAGGCACACTTCCATCGCGCCTCGAACCAGCAACATCCGCTGGCGCCCGGCGATATCCACCGTGTGCAACAGTTCCTTGCTGCCCTCGGAATGACCCATTGCTGCAATGACTTGCACGGCATCGTTCATCGCCCCGAGGATCTGCGGTGCCATCCCCCGCAGCGCGTCGAGCGGCGCACCCGCATCGGCGGCGGCTTGCGCCATGCCGCGAAATCTCGGCCAGATATCCTCGACCCGCGCCAGGCGGTCGAGCACCTCCCGGCGCGCCTCCATCGGCAGACCAAGCGCGGGATCGCCGAAGCGAAGGCCGCGCAGCACGGTATCGAATTCGCTGATCGCGGTCCGGGCGGCGGCGGTCGTCTCCTCCGGCTTCACCCCCTGGCGAGCCATGCACAGCATCAGCACGATCTGCTGCGACAACATCCTCTGCCGCCCGGCCAGATTGACCTGCCGCCGCGTCTCTTCCCCGGAAACGGCTGCTTCCGCCGCGCGCGCCTGCGGCTTGGTCCCCAAGACCAGCCCGAGAATCAGGAACGGAACGGCAAACAATCGGATCATGGCGAGTCTCTCAACAGGCTTGGACCCCTCTTGTGCAGACAAACCGTAAAGGAAGTGTTGAAGCCAACGCCGTGATCGAAACAGCGTTCTAGCCTATTCCGGGCAGGACTGGTGCGGGTGAAGGGACTTGAACCCCCAAGCCTTGCGGCGCCGGAACCTAAATCCGGTGCGTCTACCAATTCCGCCACACCCGCGCGACGGTTCTCATAGCAAAGGATATTCGCCGAGGCGAGCGGAAAGCGGCACCGTGACGATCATGAAAATGCGACCGATCACACAGACGCCCCGCCACAAAAAACCAAGGTATTCGCCGATTATCGCAGTGGCCTGACAAAGAAATCCGAGGCCAAGAGGAGACCCCACATGACATCTATATGGTTAATTGGTTGCAATATCGTCGCTGTCGCCGAACGCTACGCGGCCTAGAGGCCGAGCGCCCTGAAGACTTGCGGCAGCCGTTCCGGCAGATCCTCGGCAATCAGCCCCGGCCCGAAGGCCCGCGCGCATTCCACGTGCAGCCATGCGCCCGTCTCCGCCGCCTTTAATGGGTCGAATCCCCGCGCCAGCAGGCCCGTGATGAACCCGGCCAGCACATCTCCGGCCCCTGCCGTGGCGAGCCAGGGCGCGGCCCGCTCATAGACCGCCGCATTGACCGAGCAACGCCCGTCCGGATGCGCGACCACGGTATCCGGCCCCTTGAACAGCACCACCGCGCCACAGCGCGCCGCGGCCTCGCGGGTTGCGTCAACCTTGGAATAGGCAGGTCCCCGCTCGGGCCGGGCGGCCAGCCGCGCGGCGATATCCGGGAACAGGCGCGCGAACTCGCCGCCATGGGGCGTCAGCACACAACCTTCATGCAAAGCGCCGAACAGCTTCTGATCCCCGGCGGTCGCGGTCAGCGCATCGGCATCCAGAACCGTAGGGCGGGGTTTCACCCCGCCGCCCCCAAGCGCAACCGCCACCAGCGCGCCCGCTCGTTCCACGCCCAGCCCCGGCCCGAGGCAGAGCGCATTGATCCGTTCGTCCCGCAATGCCGCCGCAAGGTCCGCACCGGACCCGACCTCACGCAGCATCATCGCCGTCACCTGCGCCGCGACCTCAGCCCGCGCGGCGAGGGGAACGCCCAGGGTCACCAGCCCCGCCCCGATTCTCAACACCCCCCGCGCCGCGAGCCGCGCCGCGCCGGTGCGACCGGCAGGACCGGAGAGGACCAGGGCGTGGCCATGCGAGAACTTGTGATGGCCGGCCGCCTTGTCCAAACCCTCCGCAGGAGGACCCAGACGGCGAACCCGTTCGGCGGCGGCATGGTCCGCGAGACCTATATCGGCAACCACAACGCTGCCGCAGGCCGATGGCCCATCCTCCAGATAGTGTCCAAGTTTCTCACGATGAAAGGTCACCGTCAGGTTCGCGCTCCCGACGTCGTCCAGCGCATCGTCGCCTTCCAGCCAGCGACCACTGTCCGAGCAAAGACCGCTGGGCAAGTCGATGGCGACGACGCGAGGTCCCGCCTGCCCTTCGGCAAACGCCCGACTGGCAATACCAATCGCACGCGACAGATGGCGGCAATCGACGAAGGGGCGCGTCAGGCCAGTGCCGAATAACGCATCCACAATCAGATCGACGCTTTTTTCCCGGTCCGGCCAGCCATTGAAGTCGGAATCGCGAAGCGGCCGCGCCTCCCCGAACTCACGCCAGAGCTGGTAATTCGTCTTCGCATCCGCCGGCAGCCGCGCCGGATCGCCGTGGAGAAAGACCTCCACGCCCCACCCCCGGGCGCGCAGCAGACGCGCAACCACGAAGCCATCGCCGCCGTTGTTGCCCGGCCCGCAAAGCACCACCGCGCGGCGTTTGCCTTCTTCCAGTTCCAGCCACTCTTCGAACACAGCCTCGACCACGCCCCGCCCGGCGCGCTCCATCAGCTCCAGCCCCGTCACCTTGCCGCTGTCAATCGCCGCCTTTTCGATGCCGCGCATCTGCGCCGCGGTCAGCAGTTCCGCCATTTCCGATTACCCGCGATTCAATTTCGCCCATACTTTGTGCATAACGCTCAAAATTTAGTC
The DNA here is from genome assembly GCF_014656415.1 of Seohaeicola zhoushanensis. Classification (GTDB taxonomy): domain Bacteria; phylum Pseudomonadota; class Alphaproteobacteria; order Rhodobacterales; family Rhodobacteraceae; genus Seohaeicola_A; species Seohaeicola_A zhoushanensis. Next base: position 75,791 of record NZ_BNCJ01000005.1, read on the forward strand.
TCGACGCATCTTTCCGCTGCTCCGCCCCATTGTGGTAAACCCTATCCGATTGTGACCGCCACACAGAAATGGTCTGACCCGACCGAACGCGCAGCGAGGAGGCCACTCATGAAAAAGATCGAAGCGATCATCAAACCCTTCAAGCTCGACGAGGTGAAGGAAGCGCTTCAGGATGTTGGCGTGCAGGGGCTCTCGGTCATCGAGGTCAAGGGGTTCGGCCGCCAGAAGGGCCACACCGAGCTCTACCGCGGCGCCGAGTACGTGGTGGATTTCCTGCCCAAGGTGAAGATCGAGATCGTCATCGACGACGATCAGGTCGACGGCGCCATCGCCGCGATCATCGCTGCCGCAAAGACCGACAAGATCGGCGACGGCAAGATCTTCGTCTCCACCGTCGAACAAGCCATCCGCATCCGCACCGGCGAGACCGGCTCGGACGCAATCTGATCATCCACCGAAGATAACCAAGGGGACCCAACGGATGAGTGTCAAGGACGCACTTAAACTGATCAAGGATGAAGGCGCTGAATACGTCGACATCCGCTTCACCGACCCGCGCGGCAAGCTGCAGCACGTGACCGTCGTCGCAGACCTGGTCGACGAGGACTTCCTCGAGGAAGGCTTCATGTTCGACGGTTCGTCCATCGCCGGCTGGAAGTCGATCGAAGCCTCGGACATGAAGCTGATGCCCGATCCGGACAGCGTCTACGTCGACCCGTTCTATGCCGAGAAGACCATCTGCATCCACTGCTCGGTGGTCGAACCCGACACCGGCGAAGCCTACGAGCGCGACCCGCGCAGCACCGCCGCCAAGGCCGAAGCCTACCTCAAGGCCTCCGGCGTGGGCGATACCGCCTACTTCGGCCCCGAAGCCGAATTCTTCCTGTTCGACGACGTCCGCTTCTCCAACAAGATCAACAAGGTCTCGTATGAAGTCGACGCCACCGACGCGTCCTGGAACTCGGACACCGAATACGAGAACGGCAACATGGGCCACCGCCCCGGCCTCAAGGGCGGCTACTTCCCGGTGAACCCGACCGACGAGGCGCAGGACCTGCGCTCCGAGATGCTCTCGACCATGAAGCGCATCGGCATGAAGGTCGACAAGCACCACCACGAAGTGGCCTCGTGCCAGCACGAACTCGGCCTGATCTTCGGCACGCTGACCAAGCAGGCCGACGAGATCCAGAAGTACAAATACGTGATCCACAACGTGGCCCATGCCTATGGCAAGTCGGCCACCTTCATGCCGAAGCCGATCTATGGCGACAACGGCTCGGGCATGCACGTGAACATGTCGATCTGGAAAGAGGGCAAGCCGCTCTTCGCCGGTGACAAGTATGCCGACCTCTCGCAAGAGGCGCTCTACTTCATCGGTGGCATCCTCAAGCACGCCAAGGCTCTGAACGCCCTGACCAACCCGGGCACCAACAGCTACAAGCGCCTGATCCCCGGCTTCGAGGCCCCCGTCCTGCGCGCCTACTCGGCCCGCAACCGCTCGGGCTGCGTGCGTATTCCGTGGACCGAATCGCCGAAGGCCAAGCGCGTCGAGGCCCGCTTCCCCGACCCGTCCGCCAACCCCTATCTGGCCTTTGCGGCCCTGCTGATGGCCGGCATCGACGGGATCAAGAACAAGATCGATCCGGGCGAGGCGATGGACAAGAACCTCTACGACCTGCCCGCCGAAGAACTGGCCGGCATCCCGACCGTATGCGGTTCGCTGCGTGAGGCGCTCGAAGAGCTGCAGAAGGACATGGACTTCCTGCTCGCCGGCGACGTCTTCACCAAGGACCAACTCGAAGGCTACATCGAGCTGAAGATGGAAGAGGTTCACAAATACGAACACACGCCGCACCCGGTCGAGTACGGCATGTATTACAGCTGCTGAACCTCCCTCGGTTCGCAACGGAAGGGCGCCCCGCATCGGGCGCCCTTTTCTGTTGCCTCAACGCCCGCATCCATCCGCGCCTTTGGGGGCGCTGCCCCCACCGCCCGTTCCGGTCGGTCCCCCCGGAGATATTTGTGAAGAAGAGAAAACAGGGGCGCGGCGCCATCCACCGCCTCATCCGAGGACCTGTTCGGTCATCCGGCAGTGGCGGATTGGAGCGGATGCGTGAACAGTGCGTCCATGATACGGGCGGAAATTGCCATGATTTGCCCGCATTGGAGGCCCCTTTTCCCGTCAAGGTAGTGTCAGTCGTTCACAAGGAAGTCTGTTCCCATGTCGCCCCAGACGAGTTTCGCCGACCGCATCGCCAAGATCGAGGCCCGCGCCAGCGGCAAGCTTCCCTTGGCGCCGGTGATCGCGCCGATGGTCGGCGAGGACCTGCGCGAGATCGAGAAGAAGCGCGGCCGCGCGTCGCGCATGAAGCGGGTGTTCACGTTGCCCCTGCTGGGCGCGGCGCTGGCCGCCGGCCTCTATTCCGGCGAGCTCATAGCGATGCTGCCGCCCCAAGTGGCGGCCGAGATCCTGACCCGCCCGGACACGCTGGGCGAGTTGATGCGGGCCCAGGTCACGCCCGAGCAATTTGCCCAGCTCACCGGAGCGGCGATGTTCGGCCCGATGCCCGAGGGCGCGGTCCTAAACGAGTAGGACAGGCTCAAGAATTCCACGCCACGGCCCGCCAGATGCCCCAAGGCTGCCATTTTCCTGCTGCAGCATCACGTGCAAACAACACAGGCACTCCGGCAATGACCGACCAGCTTCTGATGACCCAGGCCGCACTGATCTATGGCGCTGCCCCCGATCTGGACTTCGCCGCCCTGCGCGCGGCGTTGAACCATGCGCTGGCCTCGTCCGGGTCGCCGGCGCTGGAAGACAGCCCGATGTCCTCGGACCAGTTCGCGCTGTTCCGCAACGCGCGGGTCCATGTCAGCATCGCCCTCCATCGCACGCCCCTCCCCGCCCGCGGCTTGCAGCACGCGCTTGCGGCCGCGGCCACCCGTTCAAAACGCTGCGATTTCGAACGCATTCTCGACCAGAGCCACGCCCATGTGATCGTCAGCGTCGGCGATGGCCCGACCCCGCTGCCGCTGGAGCCGGTCACGGCTGCGCCCGCCGCGATCAAGCTGGCACTGCTGCACAAGGCGATCACCCTGATCCACGACCGCGCTCCTGCAGACGCGCTGCACATGTGCACCAATGACCTGTTCCATTCCGCCGCCGAGATCGAGGGCGCCGCTGCCCAGGCAATTGCCCCCGCCCTGGTGATGCACCCCCTGGCGGCGGACGAGCCGTCCCGGGCCATCCGCCTTTGCAATTCCGAGCACCTGATCGGAAGCGTGCTCGAGATCCACGAGATCCCGAACCGCGTTCCGGTCTCGATGCAGCTCACCCTGGCGAATACGCTGGTCACGCAGCACATGTCCGGCGCGCTGCCGCTCGACGATGGCGACCGGCTGGAAGATGCGGTCGGCATGGGACTCACCGTGCACCGCGCCCGTCCCACGGCCCAGGCGCCGAGCGGCCGCATCGTCGTCACCTTCGACAGTGAAGCGCCCCAGCGCGCGCCGCGATGGGATAGTGCCGCTTTCCACCCGCATCGCGGTTACTCCGCCCTTTCCTCCGCGATTGCCCCCGCCGCTGAAACCGACGAATGGACGCCGGACTCGGCCTCGGGATATGGCGCCCGGATCGCTGCCTCGGCCGAGAACCGCTCCTCGAACTGGATGATCTGGGTCGGCATCGGCCTCTTCCTCTGGATTGGCCTGCCGCTGCTCGACATTCCCCAGAAGATCATCCACGCGACCTTCAGCGACCAGCTCGTCGGCCCCGGCATCGGCGAGACCGGCAACAACCGGCCCTGAACCGGGCGCGGGGCTTCTCAGCGACAGGACTGGCGGCTACTGTGCCGCCAGTGTCGTTACCGGAGAAAGACCCGCATGTTCCGCCAAGCCCTGACCCGTCCGCTGTTCGCGGCTGTCATCGCAAGCCTCGTCCCTTTCTCCGCGCTTGCCGCGCCCTGCGGCAATACCGGTGCCGGCTTTGCCGCCTGGAAGGCGGATTTCGCCGCCCAGGCCAAGCGGTCCGGCGTGAAGAAACGCGGTCTCGACGCGCTGGCGCAGGCGCAATATGCCACCCGCACCATCGCCGCCGATCGCGGCCAGAAGAGCTTCAAATACACGCTCGAGAAATTCATGCAGGTGCGCGGCGCCGAGGCGATCGTCTCGCAGGGCCGCAAGCGGCTGCGCGCCAACCCCGCCTTCTACCAGGCGCTCGAGGCGCAATACGGCGTGCCCGCCGGCATCCTACTCACCCTGCACGGGATGGAAACCGGCTTCGGCAATTTCATGGGCGACAGCCAGATCGTCTCGGCCATCGTCACCCTGGCCTATGACTGCCGCCGCTCGGACTTCTTCATCCCCCATGCCATCGGGGCGCTGAAGCTGGTCGACCAGGGCTCGATCACCACGGCCACGCTGGGCGCCAAGCATGGCGAGCTTGGCCATACCCAGTTCCTGCCGGGCAATGCGCTGGAATATGGCGTCGACGGCACCGGCGACGGGCGTGTCGATTTCTACAACCTGACCGATGCGATGGCCTCGACCGCCAACTTCCTGCGCGCCAAGGGCTGGCAAAAGGGCAAGGGCTATCAACCCGGCCAGCCGAACTTCAAGGTGATCCAGGCCTGGAACGGGGCTTCGGTCTACCAGCAGGCCATCGCCATCATGGCTGCCCGGATCGACGGCTGAGTGCCGCGAATTTGCGACGATTTTGCCGCAATTCTGCCGCAGAAACTCAAAACGCTCTGAATACAAAGCGTTTCCGTATCGGCGCCAATTCGCCGAAGCCGGCCCGACTCCCGGATTGTTCCGCTTGCCGTGACACAGAATCTCCCAGCTTTTCGGTCAGATTCCTGTCACAGGCCACGGAATATCAGGGGTGATAAGATGACGAATACATGCAGCTATCACGGCGGGCTGGTGATGTTCGCCTCCGAAGAGGAGATGCTCGAACGATTGTCGCGCATCGCTGCGACATCGCTGGAAGATTACGGCCACCCGGTGGAAAAGAGCGCGCTGATCGACGCATGCACTGCCCGCGTGGTGTCCAGCCGCTACGCGATCAAGCTCTCGCTGACCCAGGACCTGGTGCCAGGCGAAGACGGCCAGCGCGGTCTCAGGTTCGAGAACTTCCGCCTGGTCACGCCGGCCGAACGCCAGCACCGCGTGGTGATCGAACTCTTTCCCGCCGATACCCGCCGCGACGACCGCGAAATCTCCGAATTGCTGATGGTCGTCATGCTATATCGCGCGGCGCATGAATTCGATGTCCAGATGATCGAATGGCTCGACCCGCTGACGCTGCTGACCACCGCCGAGTTCCTGACGGCCTTTGCAAACGTCGGGCCGAACCTGGTTCCCCTGCGCGTCGGCCATGCGAATATCAACGACGACCGCTTCGCGCCCGAGGACGAAATCGCGCTCCATGCCCCGGAGGAAAGCGCCTTCGTCGTGCATCTCGAAGCGGTCGAGGTCGACCCCGACCAGAGCGACGTGCGCCGGCTGGCGATCTGGGGAATGACCTGCACGCTCGCCACGCTCTCCACACCCGTCGCCCTCTCCATGGCCGCAGTGAACCTGGTGCGGGGCGAGGATTTCAGGTTGAATACCCATGTGCTGGCGCTGACCGGCTTCCTGGTCATGCTGCAAAGCACAGGCGCGCTCGCCAGCGCCATCGCGGTACTGCCGCTCTGAGAATGACGGTTTGGCCGGGCACCTGCAGTCCCGGCCGAACCGCTTGTGGCGCGTTTGAGAAACGTCCCCGGACCCCAACACCCATCATCAGCAACGCATCGGGGCTGCTGCCCCCTCGGCTTGAGTGTCTGCCCCGGAGCAGGAGTCTCCCCCGAAGCCAAGGTATTTGGAAAGAAGAGAGGCAGCGGGCGCGTCCTGCTGCTTCTCTTCTTTTCAAATACTCGAAAAACGCCGCACGGCGGCGGTCCGGGCCGAGCTGGGGCTCGATGCCCCCCGAGGCCCGCGCTTCGCGAACAGGATAAGTTGTTGCCGCGAACCATCTGGAAGTGAGGGGATATCCGGGTTTCGCCCACAGGGTTACCCCCAGGCTATCGCACCCTGTCCAGCAGGCGTTGCAGGTGGCCGGGAACGTCGCGCGCCGACATCTCGGTCTCGCGCACCAGCCGGTCGAAGTGGCCGGTGAAGGAGGCGATGCGGTTTCGGTCGCGGAAGGCCAGGTAATGACCGCCCGCATAGAAGACGCAGAGCAGCGGGCCGAAGATGGTGATCGGCGCCGAGTAGAGCCGGCGTGAATCGAAGAGGTAGAGGCGGAGGCGCGGGTAAAGCTGGTCGTAAAGGTCGAGCAGGTGCCGGATCTGCTCCCGGCGCAGCGCCGCCGGCAGGCCGGCGTAATAGCCCGAGGCCTCGGCGAAGCTCTGCAGTTCGGTGATCGGGATGGCGATCTCGTAGTCCGACCCGGCGCTGCGCATCCATTGCAGCCGGTCTTCCGAGGCGCCGATGGCCTGGTCGGCAGTGCGCCCGAGGTGCGGGCGGTATTCCCATTCCAGGATGGCGCGGGTCTTGAGCATGTCCGGCAGCGCCGCCGGCACATGGCGGATCTTGTAGCCCGCCGCCTCGCGGTGCCAGGCAAAGATCCTCTCGTCGATCAGCGCGCGCGGCGCCTCGGTCAGCGAGAGGCTTCCGGCCAGCAGTTCCGCCGCGCTCTCGCGCCGGTCGGAGAGCGAGAGCAGCCAGTCGGCCGAGACCCCCAGCGCCCCGGCGCAGGCACCGACCAGGTGCGCGTTGGGCAGCCGCGCGCCATCGTCGGTCAACAGCTGCGAGATGGTCGAACGGTCGACCCCGATGGCGCGCGCCAGGGCGCTTTGCGTGGTGCCGGACTGCTGCAGCGCCAGCTGCAGGCGGCTGCGGAAATTGGCGGCGCGGTCGCGTTTGTCGATCTTTATGCTCATGCGCTGATTTATATCACATCTGTTGGCATATGTTCACCATATTCCGGATTATCACCTCGGCGGAAATATGCTCCCTTATCCACAGGGACAGAATTCCGGGGAACGGATGACAAGCATGACGGGACCACGCGGCGCAGTCCGCGTGCAGGCTATCGAATGGCCGACGGTGGCGCTGATCGTCGCCTGCTACGCGGGATGGGCGCTGGCGCTGTTCTGGCTCGCGCCGCGGATGCCGCTGCTGGCGATACCGGTTACGGCGGTGATGATCGCGCTCCATGCCTCTCTGATCCATGAAGTTCTTCACGGCCACCCCACCCCGGCGATCTGGCTGAACGAGCTGGTGATGCGGCTGCCGCTGAACCTGCTCTACCCCTATTGCCGCTTCCGCGACCTGCACCTGGCGCATCACCGCGATGCCCGCCTGACCGATCCTTACGACGATCCGGAGAGCAATTACCTCGACCCGGCGGTCTGGGCGGCGATGCCTGGCTGGCTGCGGGCGCTGTTGCGCTTCAACAACACACTGGCCGGCCGCATGCTGGTCGGGCCGGTGGTGGGCACCTGGTGTTTCCTGCGCAGCGAGTGGAAACTGGCGCGGGCCGACCGCGCCATCGCCCTGGCCTGGGCGCTGCACCTGCTGGGCGTGGTCCTGGTGCTCTGGATCGTGGTCGTCTCGCCGATGTCGGTGCCGGCCTACCTCGCCGCCGTCTATATCGCCGTCGCCCTTCTGAAGATCCGCACCTTCCTCGAGCACCAGGCCCATGACAAGCCGCGCGGGCGGTCGGTGGTGGTCGAGGATCGCGGGCCGCTGGCGCTGCTCTTCCTCAACAACAACTTCCACGTCGTGCACCACATGAACCCGAGTGTCGCCTGGTACCACCTGCCGGCGCTCTACCGGTCGGGCAAGGCGCGCTTCCTCACCTATAACGAGGGTTATGTCTTCCGCTCCTACGGCGAGGTGTTCCGGCGCTATTTCCTCAGGACCAAGGATCCGGTGGCGCATCCGCTCTGGCGGAAGGACTGAATCGCGTGCATTGAAGGGGCCATGAGCCTCTGGATCCCCGTCACCCTCGCCGCCGCCGTCTTCCAGACATTGCGGTTCATGCTGCAGAAACTGCTGAGCGGAAGCCGCCTCAGCGTTGGCGGTGCGACCTTCGCGCGCTTCGCCTATTCGGCGCCGCTGGTGATCGGCGGGCTGCTGGCCTGGTCGGCGATCAGCGGGCGGCCGATCCCGCAGGTGGGCGCGCATTTCTGGATCTATGCCGCCATCGGCGGGCTGACGCAGATCCTCGCCACGGTCTGCGTGGTCATGCTGTTCAAGCAGCGCAATTTCGCGGTGGGCATCACCTTCAAGAAGACCGAGGTGATCCAGACCGCGCTGGTCGGTTTCCTGATCCTGGGCGAGGGCATCAGCACCGCCGCTCTCGGGGCCATCGTGATCGGGCTGGTCGGCGTGCTGCTGCTGTCGCGCTCGCCCGACTCGCAGGATGGCTGGTGGCGCCAGCTGACCGGGCGCGCGCCGCTGATCGGGCTGGCCTCGGGCGTGCTCTTCGCCTTCTCCGCCGTCACCTATCGCGGCGCCTCGCTCGAGGTCGAGGCCGAGCCGGTGCTGCGCGCGGCCGTGACGCTGGCGGCCGTGGTGGGGATGCAGTTCATCGCCATGGGCCTCTGGCTAGCCTGGCGCGAAAAGGGCCAGATCACCGCGGTCTGGCGCGCGCGCCGCACCGCCGCCTGGGTCGGGCTGACCAGTCTCGGCGGCTCGTTCTGCTGGTTCCTCGCCTTCACACTGCAGAACGCCGCCTATGTCAACGCGCTCGGCCAGGTCGAGATGGTGCTGAGCCTTCTCGCCTCGGTGCTGTTCTTTCGCGAGAAGATCACCGGGCGCGAGATCGGCGGCATGGCCCTGCTGGGCCTGTCGATCCTGATCCTGGTGCTGGTGATCTGAGCCGGCTTAATCCGGCTGGGCATAGCCCTTGAGGCGCAGGAACAGGCTCTCTTCCGCGCCGTTGCGCAGGTAGGGCACATTGGCCGGCGGGCTGGTGTCATGCACCCGCGCGGCCACCTCTGCCAGCGCCACCTCGGTCACGAAGGGCAGATCGAAGCGGCGCGCCTCGGTCAGCGGGATCCACTGCAGGTGCGACAGCTCGTCGGTGGCATGGGTGAAATCGTCGAGATCGCCCTGGATCAGATCGGCATCGACCAGGAAGAAGCGCGCATCGAAGCGCCGCGGTCGGCCCGGCGGGGTCAGTGCGCGGAAGACGAACTGCAGCCCGGCGGCCGAGGGCAGATGCCCAGTCGCGGCATAGGTGCGCCAGTCCTCGGGAATCTCCTCCTGCCAGGCGCCGGGGATGCCGAGCACCAGGCCGGTCTCCTCCCAGAGTTCGCGGATCGCGGCAAGCGCCAGGATGTCCTGCATGTCGGGCTCGGAATCCTCGCCGAGGCGGGCGTGGCAGACCGGGGGCAGCGGTTCGGCGAGCGAAACCGCGGCGTCGGCGCGGTCCACCGCGCCGCCGGGAAAGACGAACTTGTTGGGCATGAACGCGGCGGAGGCGCCGCGCTGGCCCATCAGGATGGACGGGGTGGTGTATCGGTCGCGCAGGACGATCACGGTTGCCGCGTTTCTGACGGCGGTCTTGTCTTCGGTCATGGTCCCTCGACGCCGGGTCAGGCCGGGCTGCCGAATCCGTTCAGCTGCCGGGCCCACTGGTAGGCGACGATCGCCCCCTTCAGCCGGGGCAGAAGGTAGAGCGATAGCGCGGCGCAGCCAACCGAAAAAATGGTAAAGAGCGTCAGCGGCTCGGGGCGCCAGGTCTCGAAGACGAAGAGCAGCAGCGGCGCCATAAGGTGGCCGACGATCAGGATCGTCAGATAGGCCGGCCCATCGTCGGCCCGGTGGTGGTGCAGTTCCTGCCGGCAGACGCTGCAGCTGTCGGCCACCTTCAGATAGCCCTTCAGCAGCGGGCCGCTGCCGCAATTCGGGCACTTGCGCCGCCAGCCGCGCAGCAGCGCGGGACGCAGGGGGCGATCATCGGCCGCAACGGCCTCTACAATACTTTGGTCAGTCATGTTCGCGAGTCTCCAGAACCCGCAACATAGGCATATCGGCGGCGGGACAAAGTGGTCAGAATGTCCGTGCGTCGGGATGTCGCAAAACGCCGCGTGAAATTTTCTGCGCCTCCCCGCGACGGAAACCCGGGCGAGCCGCGTAAGAGAAGCATGGTCGGAGCGAGACAGCCCGGCAGGTTGAGAAGGAAGAGACGAATGAAGAAAGCACATCTGATCGCAGTTCTGGCCGCAGGCGCCCTGTCGCTCGGCGCTGGTGCGGTTCTGGCCAAGGGCCCCGGCTTCCCGATGCGCGGCGGTCATGTCGACTTCGAGTCGCTCGACACCGACGGCAACGGCGAGATCACCCGCGAAGAGATCCAGGCCAAGGCACAGGCGCGCTTCTCCGAGACCGACGCCAATGGCGACGGCAAGCTCGACGCGGCCGAACTGACCGCCGAGATGAACAAGCGCACCGAAGAGCGCGTGCAGGCGATGATCAAGAACCTCGACAAGGACGGCGACGGCGTGCTCAGCGCCGAGGAAATGCCGCAGGCCAGCCGTGGGGCGAAGATGTTCGACCGGATTGATGCCGACAGCAACGGCACCATCTCGAAAGAGGAATTCGCCCAGATGAAGGACCGGATGCGCGAGCACAAGGACGGGATGGGCAAGCATCGCGACGAGATGCACAAGCCGAAGAACTGACATTCGTGGCAGCACCTGCCAGGATAATCGAAGCCCCGGACGACTCCTCGGTCCGGGGCGACGAGGAGGCGGCCCTTCTGGCCGCCTTCGCGTCGGGCGACCGCCAGGCGGCGGCGCAGCTGACGGCGCGGCTGGGGCCGCGGACCTTCGGGCTGGCGCTGCGGCTGCTGGGGGATCGTGCCGAGGCAGAGGATGTCGCGCAGGAAGCGATGCTGCGCCTCTGGCGGATCGCGCCGGACTGGCGGCACGGCGAGGCGCGGGTTTCGACCTGGCTCTACCGGGTGACGCTGAACCTGGTGACCGACCGCCGGCGGCGGTCGCGAGGCCGGATGGCGGCGCTGGACGAGGTCGCCGAACCCGCAGATCCGGCGCCAGGCGCCGCGCGGCGGATGCTCGACGCGCAACGCCACGATGCGCTGCAGGTCGCGCTGATGCAGCTGCCCGAGCGGCAGCGCGAGGCGGTTGTCCTGCGTCACATCGAGGAACTGGCGAACCCGGAGATTGCCGGGATCATGGAAATCAGCACCGAGGCGGTCGAGAGCCTGACCGCCCGGGGCAAACGGGCGCTGGCGGCGATCCTCGCCGGGCAGCGCGCAGAACTGGGGTATGACGATGACTGAGCGCGAATTCGATACCGGTCCGCTTGACGACCTGTTCGCCGCCGCGCGCGCGGCGCCGCCGGCCTTGCCACCCGCCCTGGCAGCGCGAATGCTGGCGGATGCCGGCCGCGTGCTGGACGAACGGCAGGCGCCCCGCCCCGCCATGCCCGGCTGGCGCGCGCAGCTGGCCGAGGCGATCGGCGGCTGGTTCGGTGTCGGCGGGCTTGCCGCCGCCTGTGCCGCCGGCCTCTGGATCGGCCTCGCCCCGCCCGCCGGCCTGCCCGACCCGGTCGGCCTCTTCGGACAGAGCCAGACCAGCTACGACCTTTTCCAGGGCAGTGACCTTGCCCTCGCCCTTTCGGAGGATGGATGATGGACACGCCCGCCCCGCAACCCGCCCGCAGCCGCTGGTGGCTGCGCGCCCTGCTGATCGGATCGCTGGCGCTGAACCTGCTGTTCATCGGCCTCGGCGTCGGCGCGGCCATGCGCTTCGGCGGCCCCGAGGGGCACCGCCCGCCGCCCTCGGTCGGCTCGGCGCTCTACCGCGCGATGCCGCCACAGGACCGCGCCGCCATGCGAGAGCAGATCCGCAAGCTGCGCGACGAAGACCGTGGCGAAGGCCGCAAGGCCGATGCCGAGCGGATCGCCGGCGTGCTGCGCCAGACGCCCTTCGACGCCGATGCGCTCGGCTCGCTGGTGCGCGACCAGTTCACCCGCCAGTCGAAATGGTTCACCGGCACCCAGGAGGCCTGGCTCGCCCGCGTCTCGGCGATGAGCGCCGAAGAACGCGAGGACTATGCCGAGCGGCTGCTCGAAGCGATCGAGCCGAAGTCGAAGAAACACGGCTGGTTCGACCGGGACTGACCCATCACGCGGCGGCGCGGACCAGCGAGATCTTGTTCCGCCCGCCGCCCTTGGCCGCGTAGAGCGCCTGGTCGGCCTGGGCAATCAGCGTCTCGGCGCTGGCCGCACCCGCCCCGTGCCGCGCACCGACCACGACCCCGATCGAGATGGTGACCGCGACCCGCTTGCCACCGTCGAGCGCGAAGGGCCGGCTGTTGATCTCGCGGCAGAGCCGCGCGGCGATGGACGAGGCCTCGCCCTGGCGCGTCTCGGGCAGCACCAGCATGAACTCCTCGCCACCGATCCGCGCCAGCATGTCCTGCGGGCGCAGCGCCCCGCCCAGCCGGCGCGCGGTCTCGATCAGCACCGCGTCGCCCGCCGGGTGGCCGTGGCGGTCGTTGATCCGCTTGAAATGGTCGAGATCGGCCAGCATCACCGCGAAACTCCGGCGCGTCTCGGCGGCGCGCCGGGCGGTGAGGGTCAGCCAGGGCAGCGCGTGGCGGCGGTTGTATAGCCCGGTCATCGGGTCGATCACCGCCTCGCGCAGGCCCGTCCGCACCTCCGCGCGCAGCCGGTCGTCCACCGCCTTGCGCCGCAACTGGGTGGCCAGGCGCAGCGCCAGTTCCTCGGCGTTGAACCCCTCGGCCAGCACGTCGCTGGCGCCGCGGTCCAGCGCCTCAGCCGCCGCGGCGGCGCCGGGCGGGTCGACCACCGCAATCAGCACCGCGTGGCAGGTCGCCGGCCGCGCCCGCAGGTCCGCCAGCAGGTCGAGCCCGCGCCGCTCGCCCCCCGGCCCGATGCGGATCACGAAGGCCTCGGGCACCGGCACGGTCATCAGCCCGGCGAGGCCCTCCGCGCCGGCCAGCACGTAGCGATGCCCGCCGCGCGCCTGCATCGCCGCGGTCCAGCTGCGCCCCAGGACCGGGCTGCCGGCCAGGACGGCGACCCGCGCCGGCGCGGCGAAGAGGCCCGCCCCCTCGCCGAATCCCAGCGACGGCGGCCCCGAGACGCCAAGGTCCTGCGCACTGCTGCGCGCCCGCAGCAGGCTGCGGATCCGCGACTGCAGCATCCGGTCATCCGCCGGCTGCGCCAGCACGTCGTCGAGCCCCGCCGCCAGCGCCCGCATCCGCGCGACCCGGTCGTTCTGATCGGTGATCGCCAGCACCGGGATCGCCGCCAGCGCGGGATCGGCCTGCAGGGCCTGGCGCAGCGCCACCGCGTTGCCATCGGGCAGCGTCATGGCACAGACGATCAGGTCGGGCTGGGTGCGCTGCACCAGCGCGACGATGCCTTCCATCCGCTCGGCCTGCACCACGTGGTAATAGGCCGCCGAGAGCTGCACCCTCAGCATGATGCGGTTGGTGACGATGCCGTCGACGATCAGAACGCTGGCCTGCACCTGCGGAGCCTTTCCGGGCTATTTCTAACTGTGAAGGAAGTGTTTACCATAGACGTTAACAAACCCTTTCCGGTTCAGAAGAAGGCCCCCTGATTTGTCCGTTTCCTCCGATGCCGCCGAAACCCTCGCGCTGCAGGCCCTGGCCTGGATCGCCGCGCAGGATGACCTGCTCTCCGTCTTCCTCGGCTCCTCGGGCATCTCCGAGGGCGACCTGCGCGCCTCGGCCGGCTCGCCCGAGGTGCTGGCGGCAGTGCTCGACTTCCTGTTGATGGATGACGCCTGGGTCACCGGCTTCTGCGATTCCCAATCGCTGCCCTACGAGCGTATCGCCCATGCCCGCGCCGCCCTGCCCGGCGGCCAGATGCCGAACTGGACCTGAGCCATGACCATCGACGCCCTGATCTTCGACAAGGACGGCACGCTGTTCGACTTCACCAGCACCTGGGCCCGCTGGGCCGAGGGTCTCCTGCTGCGCATCGCCGGCGACGACCGTGCCCGCGCGATCCGGATCGGCCAGGAGATCGGCTTCGACCTCTCCGCCCATCGCTTCGAGCCGGGCAGCCTGGTGATCGCCAATACCCCGCACGAGATTGCCGCGGTGATGTCACCGCTGGTGCCCGAGATGACCGAGGAAGCGCTATTCGACCTCATCAACGCCGAGGCCGAGATCGTCACCCAGGCCGAGGTGTTGCCGCTGGTGCCCTTCTTCGAAGGTCTGCGCCGGCGCGGGCTGCGGCTGGGCCTTGCCACCAACGACACCGAGGCCCCGGCGCTCGCCCATCTCGAGGCGGCGGGCGTGCGCGAGCTCTTCGACTTCATCGCCGGCTGCGACAGCGGCCACGGCGCCAAGCCCGGCCCCGGCCAGCTGCTGGCCTTCGCCAGCGCCATCGGCGTCGACCCCTCGCGAATCGCCATGGTGGGCGACAGCACCCATGACCTCTTCGCCGGACGCACCGCCGGGATGCATACCGTCGGCGTGCTGACCGGCGTGGCCGGCCACGAGGACCTCGCGCCCCATGCCGACGTGGTGCTGCCCGACATCGGCCACCTGCCCGCCTGGCTCGACCGCTGAGGCGGGCGGCAAGCGCGCCTTTGAGTATTTGACAAGAGAAGAAGCCAGGAGCGCGCGTCCCCTGCTTCTTCTCTTTCCAAATACTCCCTTGCGACATCCCCCGTCCGAGACCTGTTTTCGGGCAAAAGCGACCTGGTCGGTCGCAATCAGCGCGGCATGGCGGTGCCGCCTGCGCTCATCTGAAGCACAGCATCTGCGGAGGTCATCATGGCGGATACCGAAACCAAACGGCGGCGCGGCGGCGGACGGGCGGGCAACGCGGCCCGGCGCGGACATGCGGTGATCGAGCAGATGCCCTGGCGCCTGCCGGTGAACGTCGACCGTCCGACCGAACCGCTGAGCCAGGAAGGCGTGATGGCGATCCACGAGGGCGCGATGCGCATCCTCGAGGAGATCGGCATCGTCTTCCTGAACCCCGAGGCGCTGGAGATCTTCAGGCAGGCCGGCTGCAAGGTCGAAGGCGAGCTGGTGAAGATGGGCCGCGACTGGGTGATGGAGATGGTGCGCCGCGCGCCCGCGCAATTCACGCTGACCCCTCGCAATCCCGACCGCGAGCTCATCATCGGCGGGCAATACCTGCTGTTCGGCAATGTCTCCTCGCCGCCGAACTACTGGGACATGGAGATCGGCCGCAAGGTGCCCGGCACCCGCGAGCAATGCGCCAACCTGCTGAAGCTGACGCAGTATTTCAACTGCATCCACTTCGCCGGCGGCTACCCGGTCGAGCCGGTGGACCTGCACGCCTCGATCCGCCACCTCGACGTGCTCTATGACAAGCTGACGCTGACGGACAAGGTGATGCACGCCTATTCGCTCGGCAAGGAGCGAGTCGAGGACGTGATGGAGATGGTGAAGATCGCCAGCGGCCTCACCGAGGAGGAATTCCGCGCCAAGCCGCGGATGTATACCAACATCAACTCCACCTCGCCGCTCAAGCACGACTTCCCGATGATCGACGGCTGCCTGCGGATGATCCGGCGCGGCCAGGCGGTGGTGGTGACGCCCTTCACCCTGGCCGGCGCGATGGCGCCGGTGACGATGGCGGGCGCGGTGGCACAGTCCATCGCCGAGGCGCTCTGCGCCATCGCGCTGTTCCAGTATGTCGTTCCGGGCTGCCCCTGCGTGATCGGCACCTTCACCTCCAACGTCGACATGAAATCGGGCGCGCCGGCCTTCGGCACGCCGGAATACATGCGCGCCACCCAGATGACCGGGCAGCTCGCGCGGTTCTACGGGCTGCCGGTGCGTTCGTCGGGGGTCTGCGCGGCCAACGTGCCCGACGGACAGGCGATGTGGGAGACCTCGAACAGCCTCTGGGCAGCCGTGCAATCGGGCACCAACGTCGTCTACCACGCCGCCGGCTGGCTCGAAGGCGGGCTGATCGCAAGCCCCGAGAAATTCATCATGGACTGCGAGATCCTGCAGCAGATCCAGCGCTACATGGAACCCGACACCTATGCCACCGGCCCCGACGACATCGCCTTCGACGCGATCAGGGAGGTCGGCAACTCCGGTCACTTCTTCGGCATCCAGCACACGCAGGACCGCTACACCACGGCCTTCTACCAGCCGTTCCTGAGCGACTGGAAGAACTTCGAGGGCTGGGAGGCCGCCGGCGCGGTCTGGACGCCCGAGCGGGCGCATCACATGTTCAAGGAGATCATCGGCAGCTTCGAGGCCCCGCCGATGGATCCGGGCATCCGCGAGGAGTTGGCCGATTTCGTGGCACGACGCAAAGCGGAAGGCGGCGCGCCGACCGATTTCTAGGCAGGACGTCCTGCCGCGGCATGATCGGCGTAACCTCGCTGTAGCAGGCTGATTCCGGCCTTTCGGACAGGGTTATCCACGCCTATAAGAGGGCGCCTGCGCCGATACATGAGTCGCGGGCCATGGGGCGATGGTACGGGATAAGAAATAGATGGGCTTCTTCGATTTCCTCGGCGGTCTGTTCACCGCGGACATGGCAATCGACCTCGGCACGGCGAATACGCTGGTCTACGTCAAGGGCCGGGGCGTGATCCTTTCCGAGCCCTCCGTCGTCGCCTATCACATCAAGGACGGTGTGAAGAAGGTGCTGGCCGTGGGCGAGGACGCCAAGCTGATGCTTGGGCGCACGCCGGGTTCGATCCAGGCGATCCGGCCGATGCGCGAGGGCGTGATCGCCGACTTCGACACCGCCGAGGAGATGATAAAGCACTTCATCCGCAAGGTGCACAAGCGCTCGACCTTCTCCAAGCCCAAGATCATCGTCTGCGTGCCCCACGGCGCCACCCCGGTCGAGAAACGCGCGATCCGCCAGTCGGTGCTTTCGGCCGGCGCGCGCAAGGCGGGGCTGATCGCGGAACCGATCGCGGCAGCCATCGGCGCCGGGATGCCGATCACCGACCCGACCGGCAACATGGTCGTCGACATCGGCGGCGGCACCACCGAGGTGGCGGTCCTGTCGCTCGGTGACATAGTCTATGCCCGTTCGGTGCGCGTCGGCGGCGACCGGATGGACGAGGCCATCATCTCGTATCTGCGCCGCCAGCAGAACCTGCTGGTCGGCGAATCGACCGCCGAGCGGATCAAGACCTCCATCGGCACGGCGCGGATGCCCGACGACGGGCGCGGCAGCTCGATGCAGATCCGCGGCCGCGACCTGCTGAACGGCGTGCCGAAGGAAATCGAGATCAGCCAGGCCCAGGTGGCCGAGGCGCTGGCCGAACCCGTCCAGCAGATCTGCGAGGCGGTGATGACCGCGCTGGAAGCCACCCCGCCCGACCTGGCGGCGGATATCGTCGACCGCGGCGTGATGCTCACGGGGGGCGGCGCGCTGCTGGGCGATCTGGACCTCGCGCTGCGCGAGCAGACCGGGCTGGCGGTTTCGATTGCTGACGAATCTTTGAACTGCGTCGCTCTGGGCACCGGCAAGGCGCTGGAATACGAGAAGCAGCTGCGCCACGCGATTGACTACGACAGCTGAGGCGCGCACCTTTCGGGTGACGCTCCGCCCCGTTGGGTCAGGTTACCAAGAGGGCAGCATTGGCCAAGGACCGATCACAGCGCGATGACTATACCGACCCGCTGCGCCGGCTGCTGCTGGGTGTGCTGGGCCTGTGTCTTGCCGCGATCTTCCTGGTCTGGCGAATCGACAGCCCGCGGGTAGAACAGTTCCGCGCCCAGGTCGTCGACGCCGTCGTGCCCAACATGGAATGGGCGCTTACCCCGGTGACCGCCACAATCAACCTGATCCGCGACTTCCAGAGCTACCAGCGCCTGACCGAGCAGAACCGCGAGCTGCGCAGCGAATTGCGCCAGATGCAGGCCTGGAAAGAGGCGGCCTTGCAGCTGGAACAGGAAAACGCCCGCCTGCTCGACCTCAACAACGTGAGGCTCGACCCGCGGCTGACCTTCGTGACCGGGGTGGTTATGGCCGACAGCGGCTCGCCCTTCCGCCAGTCGGTGCTGCTGAACGTCGGCGCGCGCGACGGCATCGTCGACGGCTGGGCGGCGATGGACGGGATCGGCCTCGTCGGCCGGATCTCGGGCACCGGGGCGACCACCTCGCGCGTCATCCTGCTGACCGACGCGGCGAGCGCGGTGCCGGCGACGATCCAGCCCTCGGGCCAGACCGCGCTCATCAAGGGCGACAATACCGCCGCGCCGCTGATCGACTTCCTCGAGAACCCCGACACCGTGCGCCCCGGCGACCGGGTGGTGAGTTCCGGCGACGGCGGCGTCTTTCCCGCCGACCTGCTGATCGGCCAGGTCGCGGCGACGCCCTCTGGGCGGCTGCGAGTGCGGCTCTCGGCCGACTACGAGCGGCTCGAATTCCTGCGCGTCCTGCGCCACCACGGCACCGAGACGGTGAGCGATCCGGGCGGGCTGGTGCTGCCCTTGCAGGACGCCGTGCCCCAAAAGAAAGTGGCGGGCGATGGCTGAACGGGCCAGCGCACATGTCTGGGCCATGCGGGTGGCCTTTGGCGCCCTGGCGCTGACGATCATGTTCTTCCACCTGATCCCGCTCGACACCCTGCCGCGCCGCTGGGCGCCGCCCGACCTGCTGCTGGCCTTCGCCTTTGCCTGGGTGCTGCGCCGGCCCGAGTTCGTGCCGCCCCTGCTGCTGGCCGGCATCATGCTGCTGGCCGACCTGCTGTTCCAGCGCCCGCCGGGGCTCTGGGCGCTGCTGGTGGTGCTGGGGGCGGAATACCTCAAGTATCGCACCGCCGGCCTGAGCGAGGCGAGCTTCATCGGGGAATGGGCCGCCGTGGCGCTGGTAGTCACCGGCATCACCCTGCTGAACCGGCTGATCCTGGGCATAATGATGGTGCCGCTGCCGGCCTTCGGTCTGGGGGTGATCCAGATGGTGCTGACCATTGTGGCCTATCCGCTGGTGGCGCTGGTCACCCAGGCGCTGATGGGCGTGCGCCGCCCGACGCCGGGGGATGCCGGCGCCATGGGAGCACGCGGATGAGACGCCAGCACCGCGATACCGAATTCTCGCACCGCAAGCTGTCGCGGCGCACGCTGGTCGTGGGCGGGCTGCAGCTGGGTTTCGTCGGGATGCTGGCGGCGCGGATGCGCTACATGCAGGTCGAACAGGCCGACCAGTTCCGCCTGCTGGCCGAGGAGAACCGCGTCAACATCCGCCTGATCGCCCCGACTCGGGGCGAGATCTTCGACCGCAACGGCGTGCCGCTGGCGCGCAACGCGCCGAGCTATCGCATCATCATCGTCCCCGAGGATGCCGGCGACGTCGAGGAGGTGATCGCCCGGCTGGCGACGCTGATCGAGCTCGACCCCGAGGAGCTTGCCCGCGCCCGCACCGAGATCCAGCGCACCCGCACCACGCCCTTCCTGCCGGTGACGCTGGCCGACCGGGTCGACTGGGAGGCGCTGAGCCGGGTCGCGGTGAACGCCCCCGCCCTGCCCGGCATCACGCCCGAGGTGGGCCTGACCCGGATCTATCCGCGCGATGCCGATACCGCCCATGTGATCGGCTATGTCGGCCCGGTGTCGGATTACGACCTGTCGCGGATCGAAGACCCCGAGCCGGTCCTGCGGATTCCGCGCTTTCAGATCGGCAAGGTCGGGCTGGAGGCGCGCGAGGAAGAGCGCCTGCGCGGCAAGGCGGGCGCCAAGCGGGTCGAGGTCAACGCCACCGGCCGGGTGATGCGCGAACTCGACCGGCGCGAGGGGCAGCGCGGCACCGACCTGCAACTTTCGCTCGACGCCGAGCTGCAACGCTACGTGCAGGCCCGCCTCACCGGCGAAAGCGCCAGCGCGGTGGTGATCGACTGCGAGACCGGCGACCTGCGCGCGGTCGTCTCGGCGCCGAGCTTCGACCCCAACCTCTTCGTGCGCGGCATCTCGGTCGCCGATTACCGGGCGCTGACCAACGACGACCACCGCCCATTGGCCAACAAGTCGGTGCAAGGCGCCTATCCGCCGGGCTCGACCTTCAAGATGATCACCGCGCTCGCGGCGCTCGAGGAAGGACTCGTGCGGCCCAATGACACTGTCTACTGCCCCGGCCACCTGGAGGTCTCGGGCCGCCGCTTCCACTGCTGGAAGCGCGCCGGGCACGGCCATGTCGACCTCGAGAACTCGCTGAAGCAGAGCTGCGACGTCTACTACTACGACCTCGCCCTTAAGGTCGGGATCGACAAGATCTCGGCCATGGCCAACCGCTTCGGCCTGGGCATCCGCCACGACATCCCGATGTCGGCGGTCGCCGCCGGCCTGACGCCGGACCGCGAGTGGAAGCAGCGGGTCCACAAGCAGGACTGGCTGGTCGGC
The DNA here is from genome assembly GCF_014656415.1 of Seohaeicola zhoushanensis. Taxonomy (GTDB): domain Bacteria; phylum Pseudomonadota; class Alphaproteobacteria; order Rhodobacterales; family Rhodobacteraceae; genus Seohaeicola_A; species Seohaeicola_A zhoushanensis. The sequence goes on from NZ_BNCJ01000005.1 coordinate 96,161, forward strand.
GACACCGTCAACGCCTCGATCGGCCAGGGCTACCTGCTGGCCTCGCCGCTGCAACTCGCGGTGATGACCGCCCGGATCGCCACCGGGCGCGCCATCGACCCGCGCCTGGTAAAGTCGGTGGACGGGGTGGAAACGCCGGTGACGGGCGGCGGCTCGCTCGGTCTCAACGAAAACAACCTGCGCCAGATCCGCAAGGCGATGTTCGCCGTCTCCAACGACCGGCGCGGCACCGCATATCGCGCCCGGATCATCGACGACGCCTTCCGCATGGCCGGCAAGACCGGCACCAGCCAGGTGCGCAACATCACCGCCGCCGAGCGCGCCTCGGGCGTCATAAACAACGCCGACCTGCCCTGGGCCCGGCGCGACCACGCGCTCTTCGTCAGCTTCGCGCCCTTCGACAAGCCGAAATACGCCTGCTGCGTGGTGGTCGAACATGGCGGCGGCGGCTCGACCGTGGCCGGCCCGATTGCCCGCGACGTGCTGCTCCAGGCGCTCTACGAGGGCACCCCGCCGCTCGCCGCCTACCCCGAAGCCGACCGCAACCGCATCAAGGCCCAGCAGGAACGACTGCAGCGCGAACAGATCGAACGCGCCGGCACCGAGAGCGGCCGCGCATGAGTTATCTTGAGTATAACGTCAAATCGACGCCCAGCGGCCTCTCCAAGGTGCTCTACCTGAACTGGGGCCTGACGCTGCTGATCGTAAGCGTCGCCGGCGTCGGCTTCCTGCAGCTCTACTCGGTCGCCGGCGGCTCGCTCCAGCCCTGGGCCGAACCGCAGATGAAGCGCTTTGCCCTCGGGCTGGCGGCCATGCTCTTCGTCGCCATGGTGCCGATCTGGTTCTGGCGCAACGTCTCGGCCCTGGGCTATGCCGGGTCGGTCGTGCTGCTGATCGCGGTCGAGCTGATCGGGGTCGAGGGCAAGGGCGCGCAACGCTGGATCGACATCGGATTCATGCGGCTGCAACCCTCGGAGCTGATGAAGATCACCCTGGTGATGGTGCTGGCCGCCTATTACGACTGGCTCGCGCCCAACAAGGTCTCGCGCCCCTTCTGGGTGCTGGTGCCTGTGCTCATCATCCTGGTGCCCACCGCGCTGGTGCTGAAGCAGCCCGACCTTGGCACCGCTATCCTGGTGTTGGCGGCGGGCGGCGGGATCATGTTCCTGGCCGGGGTGCACTGGGCCTATTTCGCGGTGGTCATCGCCTCGGGCGTCGGCCTGGTCGCGGCGGTCTTCGAAAGCCGGGGCACCAGCTGGCAGCTCATCAAGGACTACCAGTTCCGCCGCATCGACACCTTCCTCGACCCGGCCTCAGACCCGCTGGGCGCAGGCTATCACATCACCCAGTCGAAGATCGCGCTGGGATCGGGCGGCTGGGCCGGGCGCGGCTTCATGCAGGGCACCCAGTCGCGGCTGAACTTCCTGCCCGAGAAGCACACCGATTTCATCTTCACCACGCTGGCCGAAGAATTCGGCTTTGTCGGCGGCGTCTCGCTGCTGACGCTCTACGCGCTCATCATCCTGTTCTGCATCGCCACTGCGCTGGCCACCCGCGACCGCTATTCCTCGCTGGTGACGCTGGGCATCGCCATCAACTTCTTCCTGTTCTTCGCCGTGAACATGTCGATGGTGATGGGCCTGGCCCCGGTGGTCGGCGTGCCGCTGCCGATGGTCAGCTACGGCGGGTCCGCCATGCTGGTGCTGATGGCCGCCTTCGGGATCGTGCAGAGCGCCCATGTCCACCGCCCGCGCGGGCGCACGAGGTAATCCCATGACTGTCAACATCCTTTTCGCCGCGCTGCCCCAGCGCTGGGACAGCTACCGCGAGCCGCTGAGCACCGCCCTGCGCGAGGCCGGGATCGACTTCGACCTGCGCACGGAGTTCGCGCCCGCGGAGGTGGACTACATCGTCTACGCCCCCAACAGCGCGGTGCAGGACTTCACGCCCTACACCCGGCTGAAGGCGGTGCTGAACATCTGGGCGGGGGTCGAGAAGATCACCGGCAATCCAACGCTGAAGGTGCCGCTGACCCGCATGGTCGACGAGGGTCTGACCCGTGGCATGGTCGAATACGTCACCGGCCATGTGCTGCGCCACCACCTCGGGATGGACAAGCACATCCGCGGCCTCGCCCCCGGCGACTGGCCGCAGGACTTCCCGCCGCTGGCGCAGGACCGCCGGGTGACGGTGCTGGGCCTGGGCGAACTCGGCGCGGTCTGCGCCACGACGCTGGCGGGGCTGGGCTTTGACGTCGCGGGCTGGAGCCGGTCGCCCAAGACGGTCGAAGGCGTCAGCTGCCATCACGGCGATGCGGGGCTCAAGGCCGCGCTGACCCATGCCGAGATCCTGGTGCTGCTGCTGCCGGATACGCCGGCGACGCAGAACCTGATCGACGCCGAGGCGCTGGAGCGGATGCCGATGGGCGCGATGATCGTGAACCCCGGCCGAGGCCCGCTGATCGACGACGAAGCCCTGCTCGCCGCGCTGGATGCGGGCCATATCGGCCATGCCACGCTGGATGTCTTCCGCGTCGAGCCACTGCCGGCCGAGCATCGCTACTGGACCCACCCGCACGTCACCGTCACGCCGCATATCGCCTCGGAAACCCGCGCGCCCAGCGCCTCGCGGGTGCTGGCCGAGAACGTGCGCCGCTTCGAGGCGGGCGAGCCGCTGCTGCACCTCGTCGATCGCACCGCCGGCTACTGAGGGCGCGGCGGGGTAAACCCCGCCCTACTCCTTACGTCCCCCGCGGATCGAGGCCCTGGGCCAGCACCGCATCGCGCCCCAGCACGTAGGTGTGGATCGAGAAGACCACCGCCCGGCTGCGCTCCAGCCGCACCAGGCACTGCCGCTCGCTCCTGAGGTATCCGCCGACGCCCGGCTCGGGGCGCGGCCGCCGCTCGCTGGCCCGCCGGGGCTGGTGCAGCGCGGCGTCGACATACCACAGCCGGTTGAACCGCCAGAGCGGCATCCCCACCCGCACCCCGTCGAACAGCCGCTGCACCCGCGCGGCGATCCCGGCGTCGTATTCCGCCACCGGCTCGTGGATCCCGAGCAACGGACGCCCGGCCTTCTCGGACAGGGTCCAGCTTGCCGGGAAGCAGAGCACCGCCGCCGTCAGCACATGCTCGTCACCACGCTTTTCAAGGATGCAGAAGTCTTCCTGCACCAGCCGGCCCAGCGTCGCCATCGGGTTGGCCCGGTCGATCGACACCCGCACCCCGTCGGCGCGCGTCACCGTGTCGACGGCATCCGGCGCAATGGCCTGCAGAACCGTGTCGAGCAGCTCCTCGGCAGCAGGCCGCGCCGCCTCTTCGAGGTAGAGCACCGCCTCGGGCCGCCCGGCGATCAGCTGGTCGCGCAGCGCCATCTGCCCGGCAAAGGCCTCGTCCGCCACCAGCCAGTCGCCCATGTCAAAGGGGCGGATCCCCGGCAGCGGCGGCTGGTCGAAGGGATCGAAGGGAATGCGGGTGTGCAGGACATCGGTCATGCCCGCTGGTTAGCCGCCCCCGCGCGCGCTGTCGTGCCGAAAACGACATGCCGTAGCGTCGCTTGCGGGGCGGACGGGCCATCCAGCCCCCCGCAGGATACGCGCGTCAGACCGAGGGGCCCGCCGATGACCACGCATTACCGAGACACCCGCAAGATCGACCCGACCCGCGGCGCGACGCTCGCCGACGGCAGCGCCAACAACGACGACCGGATCGAGATCGGGCCGACGCGCCTCGCCATGCAGGAATGGGCCGCGAAGGGGCTGATCCTGCCGGACCTGCCGAGGATGCGCGAGCACCGCTGGAAACGGCTGACAAAGGCGCTGGAGACCCGCGACTATGGCGGCCTGCTGATGTTCGACCCGTTGAACATCCGCTATGCCACCGACTCGACCAACATGCAGCTCTGGAACACCCACAACCCGTTCCGCGCCTGCCTGCTCTGCGCCGATGGCTACATGGTGCTCTGGGACTACAAGAACTCGCCCTTCCTCGCCCAGTTCAACCCGCTGGTGCGCGAGGTGCGCTCGGGCGCCGACCTGTTCTACTTCGACCGGGGCGACAAGGTCGACGTCGCCGCCGATACCTTCGCCAACGAGGTGCGCGTGCTGATCGCCGAACACGGCGGCGGCAACATGCGCCTTGCCGTCGACAAGGTCATGCTGCACGGGCTGCGCGCGCTCGAGGCGCAGGGCTTCACCATCGAGGAGGGCGAGGAGGTCACCGAGAAGACCCGCGCGGTGAAGGGCGAGGACGAGATCCGCGCCATGCGCTGCGCCATGGTGGCCTGCGAGGCCTCGGTGAAGGCGATGGAGGATTTCGCCCGCGCCAAGGTCCCGCTAGGCAATACCTCCGAGGATGACATCTGGGCGGTGCTGCACGCCGAGAACATCCGCCGCGGCGGCGAATGGATCGAGACGCGCCTGCTCGCATCCGGCCCGCGCACCAACCCCTGGTTCCAGGAATGCGGCCAGCGCGTGGTGCAGGACAACGAGATCGTCAGCTTCGACACCGACCTGATCGGCGCCTATGGCATCTGCATCGACATCTCGCGCAGCTGGTGGATCGGCGAGGCGAAACCGCCGCAGGAGATGATCGACGCCATGCGCCATGCGCACGAGCACATCATGACCAACATGGCGATGCTGAAACCGGGCGTGACCATCCCCGAGCTGACGGCCAATGCGCACCGCCTCGACGACCAGTATCAGGCGCAGAAATACGGCTGCCTGATGCATGGCGTCGGACTGTGCGACGAGTGGCCGCTGGTCTCCTACCCCGACAAGGCGGTGCCAGGCGCCTTCGACTATGCGCTGGAGCCCGGCATGGTGCTCTGTGTCGAAGCCGCCGTCGGCGCTGTGGGCGGGGCTTTCACCATCAAGCTGGAAGACCAGGTGCTGATCACCGAAACCGGCTACGAGAACCTGACCACCTACCCCTTCGACCCGCGCCTGATGGGCTAGGCCATCAGACTCAACCGCCTCAACGCGGCGGGATCAGCACTATCTTTCCGGCGTGGTCCTTCCGGCCGAAGGCCTCCTGCGCCTCGGCGATCCGCTCCAGCGGGTAGGTCGCGGCCAGCAGCGGCCGAATCTCCCCGGCCTCGATATAGGCGACGAGGTCGGGAAAGACGCGCTCGTCCCAGGCGGTGCAACCGATCAGGGCGAGGTCCTTGAGGTAGAGGTCGCGCAGGTCGAGTTCCACCACCGGCCCCGCGATCGCGCCCGATGTCACATAGCGCCCGCCGCGCCGCAACAGCCGGAGCAAGGCGGCAAAGCCCGCGCCTCCGACATTGTCGATCACCACGTCGACGCATTCCTCCCCCAGCGCGGCAACCGGATCGTCCTCGCGCAGAAGGACCGTATCCGCCCCGATGGCGCGCACCGCATCCGCCTTGGCCGCCCCGGTGATCCCGATCACCTCGGCCCCGCGCCGCTTTGCCAGCTGCACGACCGCCGATCCCACGCCTCCCGAGGCGCCCGGCACCAGCACGCGGGTGCCGCGCCCGACACCGGCGCGGGCGACCATGTTCTCGGCGGTGCCATAGGCGCAGGGGATCGAGGCGAGCTCGGCGTCGCTCCAATTGCATCCGACGGCAAAGACCTCGCCGGCCGGCACCTTGACGTATTGCGCGAAGGCCCCGTCGAAGTTCGAGCCGAGCCAGACCGTCGTCGGATCGCCGAACCCATGCGGGCGCATGCAGGCGCGCACCAGCACCCGCTGGCCGATCCGCGAAGCCTCTCCGCCCGGCCCGACCGCCACCACCTCGCCGCAGCAGTCAGTGCCCTGGATCAGCGGAAAGGGGGTGGCCCCGTTCCAGCCGCCGTCCCGCAACTCGGGATCGCCGCCGGTCTCACCCGTGCCGGCCCGGACGGAAGAGGAATACCACCCGAGCCGGGTATTGATCTCGGTATTGTTGACCCCCGCGGCCAGCACCCGGAGCAGCACCTCGCCCGGCCCCGGCTGCGGCACCTCGACCTCGCGGTAGTCGAGCTTGTCGTAGCCTCCGATCCCGGTGGTCACGACGGCCTTCATCAGGCGGGGAAGCTGCGGCATGGCCGGATCTCGCTGTGCGGGGCCTCTTGCACCGACCATACACCGATTGGCCCGGCGATCCAGAACGCCGCTCCGAGCCAAAGAAAAAGGGCGCGGCCCGCAGGCCACGCCCCCTGTTCCAGGATCCGGGAAGGATCAGCCGCGGGCCTTGCCCACCAGCTTCCAGGCCGCCGGCAGCAGCAGCGCCGCCAGCACCAGCTTGAGCGCGTCGCCCAGCAGGAAGTTGGTCATGCCCCACTGCATCACCCAGGCCGCGCCCTTGTCGGCGAGGAAGAGGTAGGCCATCCAGGGCATCCCGAAGGCATAGATCACCGCGTTGCCGATCAGCAGCGCCGCGACCATGCCGCCCACGCTCTGCGACCAGCCACGCTGTGCCAGCCAGCCGACGAGGCCGGCAGCGACGGCGAAGCCCACCAGGTAACCGCCGGTCGGACCGGCCATGTAGGCCAGGCCCGCGCTCTCGCCGGTGAAGACGGTCACGCCCAGCGCGCCCAGCGCCAGGTAGCCGAGCAGCGTCGCCAGGCCGAGGCGCATGCCGTAGGCCGCGCCCAGGGTCAGCACCGCGAAGGTCTGCATGGTGATCGGCACCGGCCACATCGGCACGCGGATGTTCGCGGCCGCGGTCAGCACCGCGATGCCCGCCACCACCAGCGCAACCTGCTTGGCGCGCAGTCCCAGGCCTTCGCTCGGCCCCACCACCTCGGCCAGCGCGCCGCGGTTGATTGCAATCGTCATGTCCCGGTCTCCTCATTGTCCCGATACTTGCCGGGATAGATGCATGACCCTGATCCCTCTCGCAAGCCACTTTTGCACATGCAGCAACGACGATGCGCTTGATTCAGATCATGTTCCGCGTCCGTGAAAGCCGCCAAAAGGGGTCAAACGCCTATTGACGCCCCAGGAGAATGACATGGGACTGTTCCGCAAGATCGCCGAAAGCAACGACCTCGTCACCGGCATGACCAGCCGCCTCGGCATCGACATGGCCGAGCGCATGATGCGCAACCCCGAGCGGGAAACCAGCCTCGTGCGGTCGATGGCCATGGCCTGCATGGGCTGCAACGGTCACCTGTCCTGCGCCCTGCTTCAGGCCGACAGCGACCATCTCGACGCCGCCCCCGACTTCTGCCGCAACCGCGAGACCCTGGCCGCGCTGCAGGCCGCCTGAGATCAGGCCGGGCGGTAGAGCGTCTCCATCCGGTAATCCTTGCGCGGGCCGCGGACCTGCCAGACCACGCGGAACATGGGCCAGGCAGTGAAGTCATAGGCCCCGACATAGAGGTCCGGCGCGCAATCGTGCCGGTCTTCGCTGGTGACCCCGCCCGGCGCGATGCGGTGGAACAGTCGCCCGTCGGCGAAATGAACCGCGATCCCGCCCGCCGGATCGGCGCGCCAGAGATAGCGGCGCGTCCCGTTCAGCCGCTGCCCGTCGGCCAGCTGCAGCTCGACCGTTTCATCATAGACCAGGCCCTGGGCGTCCGGCGCAAGCTGCGCAAAGCCCTCGGCCATCAGCCGCTGCCCGGCCAGCGCATCGTCGATCACCCGCGACAGCGCCCAGCGCCCGGCAAAATCGGCGAGCCCCGGCCCGCCCTGCCCCGCAAGGGCATTCCGTCTCATCCCGCCGCTCCTGCCTTGCCGCGCCTGCCCGCGCAGTCTAAGAGGCCGGCATCCCCGATGTCCAACCCGAACAGGTGCCGTCAGATATGATCCCCCGCTATTCCCGTCCCGACATGGTCGCCATCTGGAGCCCCGAGACCCGGTTCCGCATCTGGTTCGAGATCGAGGCCCATGCCTGCGACGCAATGGCCGCGCTTGGCGTGATCCCGAAAGAGAACGCCGAGGCCGTCTGGAAAGCCAAGGATGTCGAATTCGACACCGCCCGCATCGACGAGATCGAGGCCGTCACCAAGCATGACGTGATCGCCTTCCTCACGCACCTGGCCGAACATGTCGGCTCGGACGAGGCGCGCTTTGTGCACCAGGGCATGACCTCCTCGGACGTGCTCGACACCTGCCTCAACGTGCAGCTGACCCGCGCCGCCGACCTGCTGATCGCCGATGTCGAGAAGCTGCTCGCCGCGCTGAAGAAACGCGCCTACGAGCACAAGGACACCGTCCGCATCGGCCGCAGCCACGGCATCCATGCCGAGCCGACGACCATGGGCCTGACCTTCGCGCGCTTCTACGCCGAGATGGACCGCAACCTGCGTCGCCTGCGCGTGGCGCGCGAAGAGATCGCCACCGGCGCCATCTCGGGTGCGGTCGGCACCTTTGCCAACATCGACCCGCGCGTCGAGGAACATGTCTGCAAGATGCTGGGCCTGATCCCCGAGCCGATCAGCACCCAGGTGATCCCGCGCGACCGTCACGCGGCCTTCTTCTCGGCGCTGGCCATCGTCGCCTCGTCGATCGAGAACATCGCGGTCGAGGTGCGCCACATGCAGCGTACCGAGGTGCTGGAAGCCGAGGAGTTCTTCTCCAAGGGCCAGAAGGGCAGCTCGGCCATGCCGCACAAGCGCAACCCGGTGCTGAGCGAGAACCTCACCGGCCTTGCCCGCCTGGTGCGGATGGCGGTGATCCCGGCGCTGGAGAACGTGGCGCTGTGGCACGAGCGCGACATCTCGCACAGCTCGGTCGAGCGCAACATCGGCCCCGACGCGACCGTGACGCTCGACTTCGCGCTGGGGCGCCTGACCGGCCTGATCGAGAACCTGGTGGTCTACCCCGAGAACATGATGCGCAACATGAACAAGTTCCGCGGTCTGGTGATGTCGCAGCGCGTGCTGCTGGCGCTCACCCAGGCCGGCGTCAGCCGCGAGGATTCCTACCGCCTGGTGCAGCGTAACGCGATGAAGGTCTGGGAACAGGGCGCCGACTTCAAGACCGAGCTTCTGGCCGACCCCGAGGTGACGGCGGCGCTCTCGCCGGCGGAGATCGAGGAGAAGTTCGACCTCGGCTATCACACCAAGCACGTCGACACGATCTTCGCCCGCGTCTTCGGCGCCTGACCGGACACCGGCACCGTTTTCCGGCACGGAAAACGTCCGGAAAATTTGCAATTTTCCGGCGCGCCCCGGCGGGGGCGCGCACGCTGCCGTGATCGGCGCGGATTTCAGTTTGACGATCCCCGCGCCCTTGCTACCTTTCGATGCATTAGGATCATCGGAGGTTGAAGACATGACGTTCAGGATTGCATTGACCGCCCTTTCCCTGTCGCTGGCCCCCTTTGCGGCCGTGGCCGAATGCTCGGGCCACGAGCAAAAGGTCCAGTCTTGCGCGCCCGGCTCGGCCTGGGATGCGGAAAACAAATCCTGTGTGAAGCAGATCACCAGCTGATCGCCGGCAAGGGTGTAACGATTGATCGCAGGCCCGGGGGATGCGCCGCCACGGCGGGTCCCGGCAGGGTGCATTGTTGAATGAAACGGAGTCAGACCATGCGAATCGCAACCGCCCTTGCCCTCGTGCTGCCGCTTTCACTTCCCGGCCTGGCGCTGGCCGCCGGCAGCGAATCCGACGATCCGCCCAAGCCGACTCCGACCACGCAGACCTGCACCGGCGTGCAGGTCTGGGACGACAAGACCCAGAAATGCGTCGATCCGAAGAAATCGGCGCTCGATGCCGACACCCTCTATGGCGCGGTGCGCGAACTGGCCTATGCCGGCCGCTATACCGACGCGCAGGCGGTGCTGGCCGCGATGCCCGACCAGGGCGACGACCGGGTGCTGACCTACTGGGGCTTCACCCACCGCAAGATGGGCCATGCCGAACTGGCGCAGGCCTTCTACGACAAGGCCATCGCCCATAACCCCGACAACCTGCTGGCACGCTCCTACATGGGCCAGGGGCTGGTGGCCGAGGGCCGCATCGACGACGCCATTACCCAGTGGCGCGAGATCAAGGCGCGCGGCGGCGAGGGCAGCTGGGCCGAGGCCTCGCTGCGCGAGGCGATCCGCACCGGCGCGACCTACAGCTACTGAAGCGCTTCAGTCTTTCTTTACGGCTCGCAGGCTAAAGTGCCCCCATCCCTCGGGACAGGGGGCATTCAGGCTGGAACGGGCAGGCAATGAAGGACGACACGATGGCGAAGCTGCCGGCGATGCCGGCCGTGCCGATGAACCTTGGGGGCGGTGGGTTGCCCAGCGGCCTCCCCGCCCCCCGCGCGCCGCTCCCCTCGGGCGGCGCGCCCCCGGCGGCGGGCGTCAAGGTGCCCCGCCCGCTCGACATGCGCGCCAAGGCGGCGATCATCGTCCGCCTTCTGCTGAACGAGGGCGCGGACATCCCGCTCGAGGAACTGCCGGATGACCTGCAGGCGCAGCTGACGCAGCAGATGGGCCGCATGGGGCTGGTCGACCGGGTCACGCTCGACGCCGTGGTCGCCGAATTCGCCGATGCGCTGGAAAGCGTCGGCCTCTCCTTCCCCAATGGCCTCGCCGGCGCGCTCGACGCGCTCGACGGCAAGATCAGCCCGCAGACCGCCGCGCGGCTGCGCAAAGAGGCCGGGGTGCGCCAGCTCGGCGATCCCTGGACCCGCCTGCGCGACATGGAGGTCGAGCGGTTGCTGCCCTTCTTCGAGGCCGAAAGCACCGAGGTCGCGGCGGTGCTGCTCTCCAAGCTCGACACCGCCAAGGCCGCGCAGGTGCTGGCGAAACTGCCCGGGCCGCTGGCCCGGCGCGTCACCTATGCCATGTCGCTCACCGCCTCGGTCACACCCGAGGCGGTCGACCGGATCGGCCTTTCGCTTGCGGCCCAGCTCGACGACCAGCCGCCCCGCGCCTTCAAGACCGCGCCCGGCGCCCGGGTCGGCGCGATCCTGAACCAATCCGCCGCCCGCACCCGCGACGACATGCTGACCTCGCTGGATGAAACCGACGCCACCTTCGCTGGCGAGGTGCGCCGCGAGATCTTTACCTTCGCCCATATCTCGATCCGGGTCAGCCCGCGCGACGTGCCCGCCGTGATCCGCGCCATCGACCCCGACACGCTGGTCACCGCCATGGCCGGCGCCACCGATGACACCACCTCGGGCGTGGTCGACTTCCTGCTCTCGAACATGTCGGGCCGCATGGCCGACAACCTCCGCGAAGAGGTCGACGACCGCGGCAAGGTGCGCCCCAGGGACGCCGAGGCGGCGATGAATGCCATCGTCGGCGCCATCAGGGACCTGGCCGAGACCGGCGCAATCGAGCTGCTCAACCCCGACGAACGCTTCGAGGAGGAGCAATAGCCGCCGCTTCCCGCGCTTGTGATCGCGCCCGCCGCCGCTTATGTCTGGGCCCGCAACACCGTCCGAGAGACCCAGAAAGCGGAGCAGAAGCATGGCGCGCCCGACGCAGGCACCGGACCCGTCCGACACGTGGATCGAAGACGGCGGGCTCAACCGGATCGCCCATGCCATCGACTGGACGCTTCTTCGGCGCATGTCCGCCGACCGGATGGAGCGGCTGGCCGACGTGCTGGCCCCCAGAGCGGTGGGCGTCGAGCTGATCCGCTGCGGCGAGGCCGGCGACGGCGGCTATATCCTGCCCGACGATCTCGATGGCCTCGCGGCCTGCTTCTCGCCCGGCGTCGACCGGATCGCCACCTTCGAAACCGCGATGATCGCGCGCGGCCTGCCCTGCTTCCTCGCCGATGCCTCGGTCGAGGCGGCGCCGATCAGTGGCCCGCTGGTCCATTTCGAGAAGCTCTTCCTCGGCCCCGTCACCCGTCCCGGCTTCATCACGCTGGACGACTGGGTCAACCGCCACGCCCCGCCCGAGGGCGACCTGATCCTGCAGATGGATATCGAGGGCGCCGAATACGACGTGCTGGCCGCCGCCTCGGTGGCCACGCTCTCGCGGTTCCGGGTGATCGTGATCGAGCTGCACCGCACCCATCTCGCCCTGCGCGCCCGCCATTACCCGCGCATCATGGCGGCCCTGCAGCAGCTCGCAACGCATTTCGTGCCGGTTCACCTGCATCCCAACAATGCCCGCCCCTTCGTCCGCTTCGGCGACTACGTGGTGCCGCGCACGCTGGAGGTGACCTACCTGCGCCGCGACCGCATCCGCAGCGCGCCCGCGCCGGTCGCGGTGATGCCGCATCCGCTCGACCAGACCAACGTCCCGACCCATCCGGATCCGCCACTGCCCGACTGGCTCTGGCGGCGCGCCTGACCCGGGGGCCGCGATGCCGCTTCCCGCCTCAGGCCTCTCCCGTGGCGCGCTGATCCGCTACTGGCTCTCCGACCGGATCATCCGGGCGCTGATCGCCGTCGCGCTGCTGGTGCCCTACCGCTGGCGCGTGCCGGCGATGGGCTGGATCGTCTCGCGCCTCGTCGCTCCGCTGGCCGGGCTGCGCAAGCGCATCCGCGACAACCTCGCCCTGACCTGCCCCGAGCTGCCCGCCGCCGAGGTCGAACGCCTGGTGCGCGCAGTGCCCGACAACGCGGGCCGCACGCTGATCGAGTTCTACTCGGGCCGCCCCTTCCTCGAACGCGCCTATGCCGCTCCGGTGGTCGGCCCCGGCCTCGCCGCGCTCAAGGAGGCACGGGCCAAGGGCCGCCCGGTGGTGCTCATCACCGGCCATTTCGGCAATTACGACGTGCTGCGCGCCAACCTTTTCCGGCGCGGCCACCCGATGGGGGCGATCTACCGGCGCATGGCCAACCCCTATTTCAACGCCCATTACACCGCCGCCATCAAGGCCATAGGCGAGCCGATGTGGGAGCAGGGGCGGCGTGGCATGATGGAGATGGTGCGCCACCTCAAGAACGGCGGCATCATCGCCATCGCCGCCGACCTGCACGTGCATGGCGGCAAGGAGCTGACCTTCTTCGGCCAGCCCGCCATCAGCTCGGTGGTCTCGGCCGAACTGGCGCTGAAGCACGATGCGCTGCTGATCCCGATCTACGTGGTGCGCCAGCCCAACGGGCTGGACTTCGAGATCGAGATGCACGCCCCGATCCCGCATACCGACCCCGAGACCATGACCCAGGCCGTGCAGGACGATCTCGAGGAACTGGTGCGCCGGCACATGGATCAGTGGTTCTGGATCCACCGGCGCTGGAAACCCTGACCGGGCTGAGGGCGCAGCCTAGTCCAGCCGCGCCGCCACCGCGATCGGCCCGGTGCCCGCCTGCTGCACCAGCACCGCCGCCGGGGAGTCGCCCGTCAGCGGCGCGCGCAGCTCGGCCGGCGCGGTGCCGTCCCAGCGGCCGATGGTCGACCAGTCGGTCACCACGTTGGCATAGTCGATATCGAGGCCCGAGTTCTCGCCCCGCGTGATATGGGCCTTGCGCAGCGGGTCATAGCGCACGAGTTGCACGTCGTACGGCCCCTTCGCCCCCTTCAGCGGCGCCAGGCGCACCACCACCTCGCCGCCCTGGCGCGTCGCGCCCAGGTCGATCGCCGGATCGGCGGATTTGTACTGCATGATGAGATCGGCCAGTTCCATCGTCTTGACGCCGACCAGGTCCTCGCGCCCCTGCACCACCATCTGCGGCGTGTAGATCATCCGCCTTCCACTCGCCGCCGCATAGGCCCGCTGCCGGGCCGCGTGGCCGGGGCGGGCGAAATCGTCCTTCCAGCCGATATAGTCCCAATAGTCCACGTGCAGCGCCAGGGCGATCACGTCATCGCGCGCGGCCAGGTCCTGCAGCACCGCATCCGCCGCCGGGCAGGACGAGCAGCCCTGCGAGGTGAACAGTTCCACCACCACCTGCGAATCGCCCGCCGCCAGCGGTTGCCCCAGCAGGGCGAAAGCGGCGGCAATCAGGGCGCGGGATGGCAGCATGTGGTGGTTTCCTTGCGTGTTCGGTGGCTGTAGTCTCTAGCCGCGCGGCCCTGTAATGACCAATCAAGGTTTCTTGAGAGGACCGCGACGAAGGCAATCCGGACCCTTCCCGGCTTTATTGTGTGCAATGGTATACTAAAAAGTGTCACACCCCCCGGATAGCTATTGAACGCAGGGGCCACCTGATGCAGAAGGCCCCCAGCGAATTCCCCTATCAGCATTCAAAGGGAGGCCACGCATGCCCATCATCGTCGGACAGGACACCGCCAAAGCACGCAAATCGCTGAGCGTGAACGGCAAGTCCATTGCCTATTACTCGATCCCCGCCGCCACCGCCGCCGGTCTCGGCGACTTCTCGAAGCTGCCGGCCTCGCTGAAGGTGGTGCTCGAGAACATGCTCCGCTTCGAAGACGGCAAGACCGTCTCTGTCGATGACATCAAGGCCTTCGCCGAATGGGCGACCCTTGGCGGCAAGAACCCGCGCGAGATCGCCTATCGCCCGGCCCGCGTGCTGATGCAGGACTTCACCGGCGTGCCCGCCGTGGTCGACCTCGCCGCCATGCGTGACGGCATCAAGGGCCTGGGCGGCGACGCCCAGAAGATCAACCCGCTGAACCCGGTCGACCTCGTGATCGACCACTCGGTGATGATCGACGAATTCGGCAACCCGCGCGCGTTCCAGATGAACGTCGACCGGGAATACGAGCGCAACATGGAGCGCTATACCTTCCTGAAGTGGGGCCAGAACGCCTTCAACAACTTCCGCGTCGTGCCGCCGGGCACCGGCATCTGCCACCAGGTGAACCTCGAATACCTGGCCCAGACCGTCTGGACCGACACCGACCAGAACGGCGCCACCGTGGCCTACCCGGACACGCTGGTCGGCACCGACAGCCACACCACCATGGTCAACGGCCTGGCCGTGCTCGGCTGGGGCGTCGGCGGGATCGAGGCCGAGGCCGCGATGCTCGGCCAGCCCGTCTCGATGCTGATCCCCGAGGTTGTCGGCTTCAAGCTCACCGGCCAGATGGTCGAAGGCACCACCGCCACCGACCTCGTGCTGAAAGTCGTCGCCATGCTGCGCAAGCACGGCGTGGTGGGCAAGTTCGTCGAATTCTACGGCGAAGGCCTTGACCACCTGCCGCTGGCCGACCGCGCGACGATCGCCAACATGGCCCCCGAATACGGCGCCACCTGCGGCTTCTTCCCGATCGACGGCGAGACCCTGCGCTATCTGCGCCAGACCGGCCGCGACGAGGACCGCATCGCGCTGGTCGAAGCCTATGCCAAGGAAAACGGCTTCTGGCGCGGCGCCGACTATGCGCCGGTCTATACCTCGACGCTGGAGCTCGACATGGGCACCATCGTCCCGGCGATCTCGGGCCCCAAGCGCCCGCAGGACTACCTGCCGCTGACCGACGCCAAGTCGGGCTTTGCCAAGGAAATGGCCGAGACCTTCAAGCGCCCGGCCGACAAGCAGGTTCCGGTGGCCGGCGAAGATTACACCATGTCCTCGGGCAAGGTGGTGATCGCCTCGATCACGTCGTGCACCAACACCTCGAACCCCTACGTGCTGATCGGCGCCGGTCTCGTCGCCCGCAAGGCACGCGCCCTCGGCCTCGACCGCAAGCCCTGGGTGAAGACCTCGCTCGCACCCGGCTCGCAGGTGGTGAGCGAATACCTCGAGGCCGCCGGCCTGCAGGAAGACCTCGACGCCATCGGCTTCAACCTGGTCGGCTACGGCTGCACCACCTGCATCGGCAACTCGGGCCCGCTGCAGCCGGAAATCTCGGCCGCGATCAACGAGGGTGACCTGGTCGCCACCGCCGTGCTGTCGGGCAACCGCAACTTCGAAGGCCGGATCTCGCCCGACGTGCGCGCCAACTACCTGGCCTCGCCGCCGCTGGTGGTGGCCTATGCGCTGGCCGGTGACATGAATATCGACCTGACGACCGAGCCGCTCGGCACCTCCAAGGACGGCAAGCCGGTGTACCTCAAGGACATCTGGCCGACCAACAAGGAGATCGCGGACCTGGTCAACCAGACCGTCACCCGCGAGGCGTTCCAGAGCAAATACGCCGACGTCTTCAAGGGCGATGCCAAGTGGCAGGCCGTCGAAGTCACCGAGTCGGAAACCTACGACTGGCCGCCGACCTCGACCTACATCCAGAACCCGCCCTACTTCCAGGGCATGGCCAAGGAGAAGGGCAAGATCACCAATATCGAGGGCGCCCGCGTCCTCGCCCTGCTCGGCGACATGATCACCACCGACCACATCTCGCCGGCCGGTTCGTTCAAGCCCAGCACCCCCGCCGGCCAGTATCTGACCGAGCGCCAGGTCGCCCCGCGCGAGTTCAACTCCTACGGCTCGCGCCGTGGCAACCACGAAGTCATGATGCGCGGCACCTTCGCCAACATCCGCATCAAGAACGAGATGCTGGACGGCGTCGAGGGCGGCTACACCCTCGGGCCCGACGGTCAGCAGACCTCGATCTATGACGCTTCGATGGCATACCAGGCCGCCGGCACCCCGCTGGTGATCTTCGCAGGCATCGAATACGGCGCCGGATCGAGCCGCGACTGGGCCGCGAAGGGCACTGCCCTGCTCGGCGTCAAGGCCGTCATCGCCGAGAGCTTCGAGCGTATCCACCGCTCGAACCTCGTTGGCATGGGCGTCATCCCCTTCGAGTTCACCGGCGGCGACACCCGCAAGTCGCTCGGCCTCAAGGGCGACGAGACCGTCTCGATCTCGGGCCTCGACACCATCCAGCCGCTGCAAGTGGTGCCCTGCACCATCACCTATGCGGATGGCTCGGTGAAGACGATCCAGGTCAAGTGCCGCATCGATACCGCCATCGAGGTGGAATACATCGAGCACGGCGGCGTCCTGCACTACGTGCTGCGCGATCTCGCCAAATCGGCCTGATCGATCCAGACCTACGGCAAGCGGCCGGTCCCCCAGGGGCCGGCCGTTCTGCGTGGTTGACATAACCATAAATCTGGTTATTTAGTTTTTCCATGACCACCGCCAGCAAGACCGCCCGCTCCCTCGCCGCCCTCGGCCATGACGCCCGTCTCGCGGTCTTCCGCCTGCTGGTGCGGGCCGGGCACGACGGGTTGACCGTCGGCCAGATCGGCGAAGAGACCGAACTCGCGCCCTCCACCCTGGCGCACCACCTGCGCACGCTGGTCGATGCCGGCCTCGTCACCCAGGAGAAACGCGGGCGAGAGATCGTCAACCGCGCCGAATATGCCGAGATGAACCGGATCCTGAGCTTCCTGACCTCCGAATGCTGCACCGGAGTCCCCGCCCGCGCCGCCGCCGACTGATTTGCACGGCCAATATAACCATATCCCTAGGGATGAGACCATGTCCGACACCGCCCTCCCCACGCCGCTCTGGCCCGCCCTGAAACGGCACCGCGTCTGGCTGGTCTCCGCCGCCCTCCTCGCCGGACTGGCGCTGGTCGATGCGCAACAGGCCAGCGACAGCGCCGTCTTCGCCGCCAGGGCGCTGGCCGGCACCGCGCCCTTCCTGCTGCTCTCCATCGCCATCGCCGCCTGGGCTGCCGCCACCGGGGCCGACAACCTGATCGCCCGCGCCTTCACAGGTCGCCCGCTGGTGATGATCCTTCTTGCGGCGCTGGCCGGGGGGCTCTCGCCCTTTTGCTCCTGCGGCGTGATCCCGCTGGTGGCCGCCCTGCTGGCGATGGGCGTGCCGCTCTCGGCTGTCATGGCCTTCTGGCTCGCCTCGCCGGTGATGGACCCCTCGATGTTCGTGCTGACCTCGGGCGTGCTCGGCCTCGACTTCGCCATCGCCAAGACCCTCGCCGCCCTCGGCCTCGGCATCTTCGGCGGGTTTGTCACCCATCTGCTGGCGGCAACGCCGGCGCTCGCCGACCCGCTGCGCGAGGGCATCGGCAACGGCGGCTGCGGCGGCGCCCGCGTGCGCGCGCCCAAACCCGTCCAGTGGCGCTTCTGGACCGACCCGGCACGCCTTGCAAAGTTCCGGCAGGAGGCCGTCAAGACCACGCTCTTCCTCGCCCAGTGGCTGCTGCTCGCCTTCCTGCTCGAAAGCCTGATGCTGGCCTGGATCCCGGCCGAGACGATCACCGCCCTGCTCGGCGGCACCGGCCTCGGGCCAATTGCGCTTGCCACGGTTGTCGGCGTGCCCGCCTATCTCAACGGCTATGCCGCCCTGCCGCTGGTCGGAGGGCTGATCGGCCAGGGCATGGCGCCGGGCGCGGGCCTGGCCTTTCTCGTCGCCGGCGGCGTCACCTCCCTGCCCGCCGCCATCGCGGTCTGGGCGCTGGTCCGTCCGCGCGTCTTCGGCCTCTATATCGCGCTTTCGCTTTCGGGCGCCTTCCTCTGCGGGCTGCTGTTCCAACTCTGGGCGTCAGTCTGAGCCAGGTGTCCCTCATGACGGCAACTTGACCAAGCGTTAAGCAATAGTTTGTCCGAACGCTCAAGAACGTGTAATGTCCCCTGCAAGCCAGCGCTTTGCAGGGTCGCCCAGGGATGAACACGTCTTGGAATGCCACCGGACGCGGGGACGGCCAGTCCCGAAATCCAGACCATGTACTTCTTGGCTCTCACAGCTTCGACCTGCGCAGCCGGACCCTCAGGGACAGTACCGGCGGGATCATCGTCCTGCCGGGTGCCGCGGCCGAGGTCCTGGCCGTGCTCGCGCGCAACCTGGGCCAACCGGTGCCCGAGCATCGACTGCTCGACGAGGTCTGGCCCGACAGCACCGGCACCACGCAGGATCTCACCCGCTGTATCGAGAACATCCGCCACGCCCTCGGGCAGGACATGGTGCAGAGCGCACCCGACGCCGGTTACCTGCTGGTGCCCCCCCTGCACGTCGCGCGGCGGCCTCGCCTCTGGCACCTGGTGCCCTTCGCGCTGGTTCTGCTGGTGATCCTGGCCTGGTACGCCGTCCAGCCGGTCTGAGCGCTACTGCCCCGCCAGGGCCTTCTGCAACGCCGGCTCGAACTGCTGCTCCAGCTGACTGCCGACCAGCGGGCCGACATATTTGTAAAGCACCTTGCCGTCGCCGCCGATGATGAAGGTCTCGGGCGGCGCCGTTACGCCCCAATCGATGGCGCGACGGCCCTGCGGGTCGAAGGCAATGCCCAGGAAGGGGTTGCCCTCGTCGCCGAGATACTTGGTCGCCTGCCCGGTCTCGTCCTTGAAATTGATCCCGTAGAGCCGAACGCCGCGCTTCTGCAGCTCCAGCAGGTAGGGATGCTCGGCCCGGCACGGCGGGCACCAGCTGGCCCAGAAGTTGATGACCGTGATCTCGCCGGTGGTGAGGTCCGCGACCGAGATCCCCGGATAGCCCTCCAGCGCCGCCTCGGGCAGCGCCGGGGCCGGCTGGCCGATGAAGGTCGAGGGCAAGGTATCCTTGTCCGGGCGGAACATGCCCACGGCGGCAATCGCCACGAAGGCCAGGAAGACCAGCGGAGGCGCGATCATCATGGGCGAGATCCTAGCCATCGCGGCCCAGCCTTTCCTCGATCTTCGTCATCTCGGCCCGCATCCGCCGGCCACGCCACAGGGTCGCCCCGACCAGCACCGCCAGCAGCAGCAGCGAGGCGCCATAGGCGCTCAGCACCGTGACCGCGTATTTGCCCAGTTCGACCATCACGCCCCCGCCCGCTCGCGCGCCATCAGCGCCTTGATCCGCCGCGCGCGGATCTCGGTCCCGGTCCGGTAGAGCACCAGCGCGATGAACAGCAGCACGAAGCCCGCGATGCAGACCAGCAGCGGGAAATAGAAGACGTCATGTACGTTCTCCTTCTCGTCCAGGCTCAGCGAGGCACCCTGGTGCAACCCCTGGTTCCAGAAGTTCACCGCATAGCGCGAGAGCAGCGCGAAGACCGAACCGACGAGGCACAGCACGCCGGTCAGGTCGGCGGCGGTGTCGGGGTTGTCGATGGCCTCCCACAGCGCGATGTAGCCAAGGTAGAACAGGAACAGGATCAGGAACGAGGTCAGACGCGGATCCCAGGCCCACCAGGTGCCCCACATCGGCTGGCCCCAGATCGCCCCCGTGACCAGGGCGATCAGCGTCATCACCGCGCCCACCGGCGCGGCGGCCCGCGCCGCCAGCGCACTGACATGGTGGCGGCGCACGATCCAGATGACCGAGGCCACCAGCATCATGATCCAGGCGTTGATCGCCATGAGCGCCGAGGGCACGTGCAGGTAGATGATCTTCACCGTCGACTGAAACCGCTCGGCATCGGGCGTGAGGAAGAACCCCCAGACCAGGCCAATGGCCAGGCAGGCAAAGGCCAGCCCCCAGAGCGCGGGCAGGACCCGCTCGGAGGTCTGAAGAAACAGCTTCGGATTGGCGTATTTCCAGATCGACATGTGGTTCATCTAGCCGCTCCCCACGGCCTTCACAATTCACTTCCGCGATGGCGCGACAACCCGTCCTGTCGTGCCGCCAGGCGAAACCTGTCCCGGTTCAGCCCCGGTTAGCCGAATCGCCCTACCCTCGAGGGTGGTAGGGAGGGGCGAACCCGTCGGCCTGCCTAGCGCAGGTTGACCCGCAGCGCCGCCGCGCTGGCGAAGGGCAGCAGCGCCGCCGCGCCCAGCGTGATCCCGGCCAGCAGCAGCAGCGGCGTCGATACCGCCATGCCTTCGGCCCCGCGCCGCGCCACCTCGGCCCCGAAGATCAGCGTCGGCACGTAGAGCGGCAGCACCAGCAGCGAGAGCAGCAGCCCGCCCCGCTTCAGCCCCACCGTCAGCGCCGCGCCGAAGGTGCCGATCACCGACAGCGCCGGCGTGCCCGCCGCCAGCGAGATCACGAGCCAGAGATAGCCCGGCGCCGGCAGGTTCAGCAGCACCCCCAGCACCGGCGCGGCAGCGACCAGCGGCAGCCCGGTGGTCAGCCAATGGGCCAGCGCCTTGATGGCCACCGCCGCCTCCATCGGCAAGGGCGAGGTCGCCAGCAGGTCGAGCGAGCCGTCCTCCCAGTCGAGCGCGAGGATGCGGTCGAGCGACAGCAGGCAGGCCAGCAGGGCGGCCAGCCACAGGATGCCCGGCGCGATCACCGCCAGCAGGTCGGAATTCGGCCCTACGCTGAAGGGCACCAGCACCGTCACGATCAGGAAGAAGGCCAGCCCGAGGCCGAACCCGCCCCCGGCCCGCAGCGCCAGCCGAAGATCCCGCAGCAGCAAGGCCCTCATGCAAAGGCCCCGTCGAAATCGTCGAGATCGGGCAGCACCGCGCGATGGCCTGACAGCTCCAGCACCTCGGCCTCCAGCCCAAGGTCGATATGCGTCGCCATCAGCGCCGAACCGCCTCCCGCAAGGTGCCCCTGCACCGCGCGGGCGAACCAGCCCACCGCCTCGGCGTCGAGCGAGACGGTCGGCTCGTCCAGCACCCAGACCGGCCGCCCGGTGACCAGCAGCCGCGCCAGCCCCAGCCGCCGCTTCTGCCCGGCCGACAGCGTGCCCGCCGCGCGCCAGGCCAGTGGCTCCAGCTGATAGGCCGCCAGCGCCGGGTCGATCCCCTCGGTGCCAAAGACGCTGGCCCAGAAGGCCAGGTTCTCGGAGACCGTCAGGGTCGGCTTGATGCCATCGGCATGGCCGGCATAGGCGACGCGCTCTTCGGCGCCCTCGATGGTGCCCGCGAGCGGCGGCTGCAGCCCGGCGATGGTGCGCAGCAGGGTGGTCTTGCCTATCCCGTTCGGCCCGCGCAGCACCAGCGCGCGCCCCGGCGCCAGCCGCAGCGATACCCCGGCCAGCACCGGCAGGCCGCCCCGGGCGACGCTCAGATCGGAAACGACGAGATCCATGCGCCCGGCATAGCCAATCCCCGGCGCCCGCAAAAGGGTGAAACGGCCCGAGGGCCCAAGGCTCAGACCGGCAGCGCCGCCAGCGCCACGCGCCGCCCTTCCGAGACCAGCACGTTGTAGGTGCGGCAGGCCGCGGGCGAGTTCATCGTCTCGACCCCCAGCCCCGCCTCTTCCAACGCCGCGCGCAGGGCGGCGGGCAGATGCGCCACCTCGGCCCCGGTGCCGACAAAGATCACGTCGACCTGCCCCGCCAGCGCCAGCAGCGCCGCCCGGTCGTCGTAGCCGCCCCAGGACGAGGTTCCGAAACTGCCGGTCAGCACCGCCCCCTCCAGCACCTCGCCGCCGATCCGGAAGAACCCCGGTCCATAGCCATCCACCGGCCGCGCCGCGCCAAAATCGATTTCGGACATCCGCATGGTCAATCTCCTCGGATCAGTGCCAGACCGGCAGCCCCAGCAGGGCCGAGGTCGCGATGATGGCATAGGCCACGGCGCGGAACTGCCGCTCGCGCGCGGGGTCGAACAGCCGGCCCCCGGCCCAGTTCACCGCCATGTATGGCACGGAGAGCACCAGCCCCGCAATCAGCGCTCCCGGCTGCAGCAGGCCGAAGATCGCCAGCGTGGCCAGCATCAGCAGGTCGATCAGCACCAGGAACAGCATCAGGTTCGCCCGGATCGCCGCCACCGGCAGCAGGCTCGCCATGTAGAGCATGATGACCGGCGGCCCGGCGAGGCCTACCGCCCCGCCCAGAGCGCCCCCCAGCGCGCCCGCGGCGATCACCAGCCCCGGCGTCAGCCGCCCGTGATAGCGCCAGCCCGCCATCAGCGCGGCAAGCAGGCCCAGTACGGTCAGCGAGACCACCCAGCCGAACAGGTCCGGCGGCATGTTCGAGAGCGCGGTGACACCGAGCGGCAGCCCGAGCATCGCACCGAAGGCGAGACGGAACACATCCGCCCGCTCTGCAGCGCGCCAGGCGGCGGGCACGTTGGGAATCGGGCCGAGCAGCTCCACCGCGATCATGAAGGTCACCGCCGCCACCGGGTCGAGCACGACGCTCGCCACCGGCATCATGATCATCGCGCTGCCAAAGCCCGCAAAGCCCCGCACGATCCCCGCCACGCAGACGGCGAGGATCAGCCAGCCCAGCCCCGGCAGCGCCAGGAAGCCGGCAAGCGCGTCAGGCATCTATGTCGGCGAAACGGGTGCCCGCATTGGCATCGGGCTTGGACCAGTCGCGCTTCACGCCGAGCATCAGCACGACGTTCTTGGCGACGTAGACCGACGAATAGGTGCCGACGACGATGCCCCAGGTGATCGCGAAGACAAAGCCGCGGATCACGTCGCCGCCCAGCGTCAGCAGCGCGATCAGCGCAATCAACGTGGTGCCCGAGGTCATGACGGTGCGGCTCAGCGTCTCGTTGGTCGACTTGTTCAGCACCTCGATCAGCGGCAGCGTCTTGTATTTGCGCAGGTTCTCGCGGGCGCGATCGAAGACCACCACGGTGTCGTTGATCGAATAGCCGACGATGGTCAGCAGCGCCGCGATGATCGCCAGGTCGAACTTGATCTGGAACAGCGCGAAGATGCCGATGGTCAGCCCGACGTCATGGATCAGCGCCACCACCGCGCCGATGGCGAACTGCCATTCGAACCGCAGCCAGATGTAGAAGACGATCGCCACCAGTGCCGCCAGCACCGAAATGATCGCGGTCTGGATCAACTCACCCGAGACCTTCGGCCCCACACTCTCGACCGAGGGGAAGGTGATCGCCGGGTCGAGGGCCTTCAGGGCGTCCTCGACCGACTGCACCGCCTCGGGCGACATGCTCTCCTGGCCTTCCTGGGCCTGGATGCGGATCATCGAGACATGCTTGTTCTCGCCGAAGGTCGGATCGAAGACCTCGGTGATCGACACGTCGCCCAGGTTCAGCGGCGTCAGTGCGGCGCGATACTCGCCGATGTCGATGGCCGTGGTCGATTCCGTGCGGATCGTGGTGCCCCCGCGGAAATCGATGCCGAAGTTCAGCCCCATCACGAAGAACAGCACCACCGAGGCGACAAAGAGGATCGCCGAGGCGCCGAAGGTGACGGGGGCCAGCTTGAAGAAGTTGATGTTGGTATTGTCGGGAACCAGACGCAGACGCATCGCTCAGACCTCGATCGTTTTCGGGCGCTTGCGCTCGAACCACATGACGATGATGAGACGGGTCACGAAGAAGGCCGTGAAGACCGACGTGAGGATCCCCAGACCCAGGGTGATGGCAAAGCCGCGCACCGGGCCGGACCCCAGGGCGAAGAGGATCACCGCCGTCATGAAGGTGGTGATGTTGCTGTCGAGGATCGACGACAGCGCCCGTTCGTAGCCCAGCTCGATGGCCCGCGCCGGCCCGCGCGCTGTCTTCAGCTCCTCGCGGATCCGTTCGAAGATCAGCACGTTGGCGTCCACCGCCATGCCGACCGTCAGCACGATGCCCGCGATGCCCGGCAGCGTCAGCGTGCCGCCGATCAGCGAGAGCACCCCGAACATCATGGCGATGTTGAGCAGCAGCGCGATATTGGCGATCCAGCCGAACATGCCGTAGGTCGCCGCCATGAACAGGACCACCGCGCCCGAACCGACAGCCGCCGCCACCTTGCCGGCGTCGATGCTGTCCTGGCCCAGTTCCGGGCCGATCGTGCGCTCTTCGAGGAACGTCAACTCGGCCGGCAGCGCGCCTGCGCGCAGCAGCACGGCGAGGTTGGTGCTCTCCTCGACGGTGAACCGCCCGGTGATGATGCCCGAGCCGCCGGGAATATGGCTCTGGATCACCGGCGCCGAGATCACCTCGTTGTCGAGCACGATGGCGAAGGGCTGGCCGATGTTGTCGCGGGTATAGTCGCCGAACTTGCGCGCCCCGCTGGTGTTGAAGCGGAAGTTGACCGCCGGCCGGCCGTTCTGATCAAAGCTCGGCTGGGCGTCGTTCAGCTCTTCCCCGGTAACGACGGGCGCCGCCTCGATGATGTAGTAGACGCCCTCTTCGTCGATCGACGGCACCAGCTTGTTGCCGGTGCCCGGCGCCGTGTTCTTGTCGGTCACCCGGCTCACCACCGGGTTGAAGGTCAGCTGTGCCGTGGTGCCGATGATCGCCTTCAGCTCGGCCGCGCTGCCGATGCCCGGCACCTGGATCAGGATGCGGTCGGCGCCCTGGCGCTGGATCGTCGGTTCGCGCGTGCCCACCGCGTCGATGCGGCGGCGCACGATTTCCAGCGCCTGCTTCACCGTGCGGTCGTCGGTGGCCTGCTTCTCGGCGTCCGAGAGGCGGATCACCAGCGTGTCGCCCTGCCCGCTCACCTCGATATCGGTGGAGCCGATGCCGCTCAGCGACTGGATCGGCCGCGCAAGGCCGCGCACGACCTCCAGCGCCTTGGCCATGCCCTCGGGCTTGGAGATCTTGACGTGCAGCTCGCCCTCCGGCCCGGGGGCCGTGTTGACGAAGCCGACCGTGTCGCGCTCGAGCACCAGCGCCGAGCGCACCTCGGGCCAGAGCCCGAGCATCCGCTGCTGGTAGACGTCCTCGACCTTGACCTCGGCGAGCAGATGCGCGCCGCCCCGCAGGTCGAGCCCCAGGTTGACCAGGCCCGACGGCATCCAGTTCGGCCATGCCGCCACCGCCGCCTCGCGCTCGGGCGTGGCGCCCTTGGTCTCGATGGCGACGACGGCGTCGTTATGGGCCTCGACGCGGGCGTAGAACAGGTTCGGCACCGCCAGCACCGCGAAGGCGAAGCAGACGAGCCAGATGAGAACCCGCTTCCACCGATCAATCTGAAGCATGAAACAGCCTTTTAGGTCGGAGGGAGGCGCTTACTTCGCCGGTTCGGTCTTGCTCATCACCGTGGCGATGGTCGCGCGCACGACCCGCACCTTGACGTTCTCGGCGATCTCCAGCTCGATCTCGCCCTTGTCGTCATGGACCTTGCTGACCTTGCCGATAATGCCGCCCTGGGTCACCACCTGATCGCCGCGCCGCAGCGCCGCCACCATGGCCTGATGGTCCTTCAGCTTCTTCTGCTGAGGGCGGATCAGCAGGAAATACATGATCGCGAAAATAAGGATCAGCGGCAGAAACTGAACGGCACCTTCCATGGAGTCTTCCCTTTGTCCGAGGCGCATTGTCCCCGCGGGAGGGCGCCTTTTGAAGTTTGGCGGAACCTATGCGCTGACCCCGCCCTTTGCAAGGCACCCTGGTGCGGCTTTCCGTCGGGTCCGGGCCGGAACCCGCAGCCCTTGCACGGGCGACGTTTTCCGTCGCGGAAAACGCCCGAAATCCTCGCGAGGATTTCGCCCACGCCCCGCCCCTGTCGGCACGCCCCTGTTTTCCTCGCAGGAAAACAGCCCGAAATCCGCGCCGGATTTCGGCGTCGGGTGGGCAAACTTCACCGCGGATCGAACCGCGCCAAACCCCACTCCCCCCGAAACCCCAACGAACTCAACCCCTTGACCCCCTGTCCCAGCTGGGACACCTCCACCCCCTACCCTAAAGGCGCGCTTTGAGGCATAAGCCCCGCCAACCGACTCGAGCGAAAGGCACGACCCATGCACGACATCCGCGCGATCCGCGAGAACCCCGACGCTTTCGACGCCGCCCTGTCGCGGCGCGGCGATACGGGTGCGGCCTCGTCCGTGCTGGCGCTCGACGCCGAGCGCCGGGCGCGCATCGCCGCCGCCGAGGCGGCCCAGGCAGAGCAGAACCGCGCCTCCAAGGAGGTCGGCGCCGCCAAGGCGCGGGGCGACGATGCCGAGTTCGAACGCCTCCGCGCCCTGGTGGCCGAGAAGAAGGCCGAGATCGCGGCCATGACCGCCGAAGCCAAGGAGCTGGACGAGAAGCTCGCCGACGTTCTCGCCCGCCTGCCCAACCTGCCCGCCGACGACATTCCCGACGGCAAGGACGAGCACGACAACGTCGAGATCCACCGCTGGGGCACGCCGCGCGCCTTCGACTTCACGCCGAAGGAGCATTACGAGCTGGCCGCCGTCGCTCCCTCGATGGACTTCGAGACCGCCGCCAAGCTGTCGGGCGCGCGCTTCGTGCTGCTGAAGGGCGCCGTCGCCCGCATCCACCGGGCGCTGGCGCAGTTCATGCTGGACACCCATGTCGAACAGAACGGCCTGACCGAGGTGAACTCGCCGGTGCTGGTGCGCGACGAGGCGATGTTCGGCACCAACCAGCTGCCGAAGTTCGAGGAAGACAGCTATCGCACCACCAACGGCTGGTGGCTGATCCCGACTTCCGAGGTCTCGCTGACCAATACCGTCGCAGGCGAGATCCTCGACGAGGCCGCCCTGCCGATCCGGATGACCGCGCATACGCTCTGCTTCCGCTCCGAGGCCGGCAGCGCCGGCAAGGATACCTCGGGGATGCTGCGCCAGCACCAGTTCGAGAAGGTCGAGATGGTGTCGATCACCCATCCCGAAACCTCCGACGAGGAACAGAAGCGGATGCTGCGCTGCGCGGAGGGCATCCTCGAGGCGCTGGGGATCCCCTATCGCACCGTGGTTCTCTGCACCGGCGACATGGGCTTCGGCGCGCGCCGCACCTTCGACATCGAGGCCTGGCTGCCCGGACAGGACACCTACCGAGAGATCTCCTCGGTCTCGACCACCGGCGACTTCCAGGCGCGCCGCATGAACGCCCGTTTCCGCCCCACCGCCGGCGGCAAGCCCGAGTTCGTGCATACGCTGAACGGCTCCGGCCTTGCCGTGGGCCGTTGCCTGATCGCGGTGCTGGAGAACGGCCAGCAGGCGGACGGCTCGGTCGAACTGCCCGCCGTGCTCGCGCCCTACCTCGGCGGCAAGACGCGCCTCTCGGCCGAGGGCGCGCTGGTCTGAACCAGCTGCGACGACACGATCAGAGTCCTGAGCCGCCGGCTCAGGACTTTTTCTTTGCCTTCTTCTTGGCGGGCTTGGCGGGTTTCTCCGGGGCCGGCGCATTGGCCAGGGCCTCGGCCTTGGCGGCCTTGCGCGCGGCGCGCACGCGCAGCTTTTCGGCGAACTTCATCGCCGCATCGGCTGCCTTCGCCGCGCGTTTCGCGGCGCGGGCTGCCTTGCGGGCCGCCGGCGACAGTTTCTTCGCAGCCGCCGCTTCGGGCGCGGAAACCTCGGCCTCGGGCGCGGCGGGCGTCACCGCGGCGGCGGCCACGCGCACCGGCTTGACCTTGCGCACCCGCGCCTCGCGCACCGGCAGCGGGCGCGGCGGAGTGGCCGGGGCCTCGCCCTGCCCCAGCAGCGCCTTGGCCGCAGCGATCAGCCGGGTGGCGCGCTGGCGTCCGATGCCGGGGATCACCGAGACCCGCTCGGGCGTCGCCGCCGCCAGCGCCTCGGCCGTGGCGAAACCGGCGGCGGCCAGCGATGTCGCCAGCGCCGGACCGATCCCGGTCACCTTGCCCACTTCTGTCATGTCACGTCTCCCCCGGCCGCTTCGGCCATATCAGGCGCCCGCCGGAACGGACTGGTGCAGATGCTTCGGAAACGGCACGAGGCGCTGCTGCTCCTCGTCCCAGAGCTTGAGGTTCAGCGCCTTCACCGCCTCGATGAAGCCGATCCGCCGCGGCGCCATCTCGGGCGGCAGCGCGTAGTGGCAGCGGCGCAGACGATAACTCGGGATGCGCGCGTTGAAGTGGTGGATGTCATGCAGGGTGATATTCGCCACGCAGAAGTCGAAGAACCAGCCGAAATCCAGGCAGGACGACCCCTCGATCGCCGCCATCTGCGGGTCGAGATCCGGGCGGCGGTCCCAGTAGGTGTCCTCGAAATTGTGCTGCAGGTAGACGAGGAAGACCCCGATCATCCCGCCAAGGAAACTGGCCCCCAGCCAGACCCAGATGCCGGTCCAGCCGGCCAGCGCGTAGAGCGTGCCGAGGAACACCAGGATCGCCACGTTGTGCAGCAGCACGCCGCGCACGCCGAAGCGCGTGGTGTTCTTCGGCCAGCGGTAGCGGATAAAATAGGTGAACATCGACCCCACCGGGATCAGCACGAAGGGGTTGCGGTAGAGGCGGTAGAACAGCCGCTCGGCCCAGCCCGCCCTCTCCCATTCCCGCAGTGTCATGGTGTGGATCTCGCCCGTCTCGCGGTGGTCGAGGTTGCCGAGGTTGCCGTGGTGCAGGTTGTGGTTCTGCTTCATCACCTCGAAAGGAGCGAAGGTGAAGGGCGAGAGCACGTGTCCCGCCAGCTCGTTCTGCGCCCGGGTCTGAAACAATGAGTGATGACCGGTGTCATGCTGCAGCACGTAAAGCCGCACCGCCGCAAAGGCGTGGACGATCACCGCCGGGGCCAGCAGGTACCAGGTCGAGACCTGTGTGATCGCCAGCCAGAGCGAGGCGAAATAGACCGCGAAGGTGCCGAAATAGCTGAGCGCGGCGAGACGGTTGTCCTTCTCGACGTAAAGCCGCGTGTGTTCCCTGAGATTCATGTCCGGTTCCGGTCGCTGTGGCAGTGGCGTCCCGCTTCGATGCTCCGGCAATCTGAAGCGTTTTGCGCCAAGTTTCAATGTCTTCCCTGACGGGCCGGGGCCAATTGCCTCAATTCGCCGCAGGATCGAGCGCCAGCAGCCCCAGCATGTCGAGCCCGCCCAGCACCGCGTCGACCGCCACCGTGGCCAGGATCAGCCCCATCACCCGGCTGACGATGCTCGCCCCGGTGGTGCCGATCAGCTTCTGGATCTGGCTCGCCAGCAGCAGGCAGACGAAGGTCACGGCCAGCACCACGACCAGCAGAAAGGCCGTAAGCGCCTGTTCCGGAACGGAATGCCCGTGGTTGTCGGTCAGGATCACAACCGCCAGCATGGCGCCGGGCGAGGCGATCGAGGGGATCGCCAGCGGAAAGACCACGTTCGAGAGATCCTCGCGCCCGGCGTCGTCGATCTCGCGCTGCGGCTTGCTCTCGCCGAAGATCATGTTGAGCGCGAAGAGGAAGAGCACGATTCCGCCGGCAATGCGGAAAGTGCCGAGCCGCAGGCCCAGCGCCTCGAGCAGGAACTGCCCGCCGACGAGAAAGCCCATCAGCACCACCAGCGCGATCAGCGTGGCGCGCAGGGCATAGGCGCGGTGCAGCCGCGCTGGGACGTTGGCGGCGGCGTAGAGGAAGACCGGGATCGAGCCTATCGGGTCGATGACCACGAAGAGTGTAATCAGTTCGCGCATGGCGTCCGTCATCGTCGATACCGCGGCCCTTCCCCGTCCCCTGCGCCGCTGCAACGGCACCTGTCGCCCCAATCCGTGTCTGCATCGACCCTGCGCGCGTTTGCAAAGGCGCCCAAGGGGCGCGGCGCAGGACCGTCATCCGATTTCCGCCGAATGGCTCACGTTTCTGAAATGACCGCCCGCAGCCCTCCGGGTGCGAGGAGCGCGGGCGGCCTCAACCGCAGATCGGCCTCGGGACAGCCGGTTTCAAGCCACCCGAGGCAGCTTTTTTTGTCCTGTACCGGGACCTTGCAGGTCGAAGCCGCCCAGTCGCTAGGACCGGCGGCCTTCCTTGTGCTTGCGCAGCTTCGACGGCGCCGGCCGGGACTTGCGGTCCTTGAACGGGTTCTTGTCGGCCTGGCTGCGGAAATGCAGCCGGATCGGCGTTCCGGGCATGTCGAAATCGGCGCGCAGCCCGTTGACGAGGTAGCGCGAATAGCTGTCCGGCAGCAGCTCGGGGTGGCTGCACATCACCACGAACCCCGGCGGCCGGGTCTTGGCCTGGGTCATGTAGCGCAGCTTGATGCGCCGGCCCTGCGGCGCCGGCGGCGGGTGCTGCTCCAGCATCCCGGCGAGCCAGCGGTTCAGCTGCGCCGTGCTCACCCGGCGGTTCCACACCTCGTAGGCCTTGAGGATCGCCGCGTGCAGCCGGTCGAGGCCGCGCCCGGTCTTGGCCGAGACGGTCACCAGCGGCGCGCCCCGCAGCTGCGGCAGCAGCCGCTCGAAGGATTCCTTGAGGTCGCGCAGCTTCTCCTGCTTCTCTTCCTCGATGTCCCACTTGTTGACCGCGATCACCACCGCGCGGCCCTCGCGCTCGGCGAGGTCGGCGATGCGCAGGTCCTGCTGTTCGAAGGGAATCGCCGCATCCAGCAGCACGACCACCACCTCGGCGAACTTCACCGCGCGCAACCCGTCGCTGACCGAGAGCTTCTCCAGCTTCTCCTGCACCTTGGCCTTCTTGCGCATCCCCGCCGTATCGAAGAGCCGCATCGGCGTGCCCTCCCAGTCGGTGCGCAGGCTGATGGCGTCGCGGGTGATCCCGGCCTCGGGGCCGGTCAGCAGGCGGTCCTCGCCGATGATCTTGTTGATGAGCGTCGATTTTCCGGCGTTCGGGCGGCCCACCACCGCGACCTGCAACGGCTTGGCGGCGGTCGGCATCCGCACTGGCGGCACCGTCTCGTCGCTGCCGTCATCCTCGGGCAGGTCGACGTCGGTTTCCGGCGCATCGGCCTCTGCCGCCTCGGCGGCCTCGGCATAGGCGTCGGCCAGCGGGCGCAGCATCTCGTAGAGCTCTGGCATTCCCTCGCCGTGCTCGGCCGAAAGCCGCAGCGGCTCGCCCAGGCCCAGCGAGTAGGCTTCCAGCGCCCCCGCCTCGCCGGCGAAGCCTTCCGACTTGTTGGCGGCCAGCAGCACGTGATCGGCGCGCTTGCGCAGGATGTCGGCAAAGACGCGGTCTGTGGCGGTGACTCCGGCGCGGGCGTCGATCAGGAACAGGCAGATATCCGCCATGTCCACCGCGCGCTCGGTCAGGCGGCGCATCCGGCCCTGCAGGCTGTCGTCGGTGACATCCTCCAGTCCCGCGGTGTCGAGCACGGTAAAGCGCAGGTCGCCCAGCCGCGCCGCGCCTTCGCGCAGGTCGCGGGTGACGCCCGGCTGGTCATCGACCAACGCCAGCTTCTTGCCGACGAGGCGGTTGAACAGGGTGGACTTGCCCACATTGGGCCGGCCCACGATGGCGAGGGTAAAGGACATGCGCCGCGCTTCCGTTGGTTTCGGAGAGCGCCTTACCTCATCCGCGCGTCAACGGAAAGCGAGCAGTTGCCCCGTTGTCGTCACGACATAGAGCGTGCCGCCTGCCACCACCGGCGCCGTGGTCGCCCCGCCGGGCACCGGAACCGTGGCGATCTGGGTGCCGTCCTCGGGCGCGTAGAAGCGCAGGAAGCCGTCGTTCGAGGCCACCACCAGCCGCCCTCCGGCCAGCACCGGGCCGTAGTTGGCATAGATCGCGGTGCGCCGTGCAGGCTTCTCCTTGACGAAGGCCGAGAGGTTGCGCGCCCAGATCAGCTCGCCGCTGCGCGCGTCGAGCCGCACCAGCTGGCTCTGCTCGGTCACCGCAAAGACGCTGTCCCCCGCCGGCCAGAGCGGCGAGACAGCGCCGAAGGGCGCGGTCCAGATGCGCTCGCCATCGGCGGTCGAGACAGCCGAGATCCGGCCCGAGTGGTTGCCGGCATAGATCGTGTCGCCGACCACGACGGGGCTACCGGTCAGGTCGCTGTAGCGCGACGTCACCTTGCCGACATGCCCGCCGCCAACGGTGGTGCGCCAGCGCTGGAACCCGCCGCGGCGGAAGCTGCCGATCAGCTCGCCCGAGCCGAAGCCGAAGACGACGAAGTCGCCCGCGATCACCGGCGCCGGGGCGCCGAGCACGTTGGCGACGCTGGGGCTCGCCTGCACGGTCCAGGCCACCTTGCCGTCGCGCGTGTCCACCGCCCAGGCGGTATCGTCGCCCGCCACCAGGTAGACCAGCCCGTCGTTCACCAGCGGCGTGCCGCTGCCGGTGGCGCCAAGCTTCTGCTGCCAGCGGATCTCGCCGGTGGCGGCATCCAGCGCGGTCAGTCGGCCGTAGCCGGTCGAGACGTAGAGCGTGCCCTTGTCATAGGCCATGCCGCCGCCGGTGGCCTGTTCCTCGCTGTCGTAGGTCGGCAGCAGGTCGGTGCTCCAGACGGTCCCACCCGAGGTGCTGACCGCCGTCACCCGCGCGCCCGAATCGAGCGCGAAGACCTTGCCCCCGGCCACCACCGGATCGGCGGTGATCCGCACGCGGCGGGCATCGCCCTCGCCGATATTGGCGGACCAGACCAGCTGCGGGGCCACCCGCAGCACCGGGTGATCGACCCGGTTCTTCTGGGTACCGGCCGATTGCGCCCATTCCGCGTTGTTGCGCTGCGCCGGCAGGCGGATCGCACGCGAGCGGTTGTTCTCCTCGTCGGGCGCACGCAGCAGCGCAAGGCTCTCGCCCTCGGGACGAATGTCCTCGCGCTCGCCCTGAAGGATCACCTCCCGCTCGCCACAGGCGGCCAGCAGCAGGGCAAAACACGCGGCCGTGCAGGCCCGGGATACGAAGAACGGTGCCATCATCTAACTCTCGACTGCCCCAACCCGATTGCCCCGCACCGGCTCAGCCCTGCGACGGGGTGCGCAGTTCGGGCTTGCCTCCAAGCGCCACAATCGCCTGCGCCGCCCGCTGTTGCAAGTCCGGGGTGACTTCGGCGTCCTTCAGGATGGTCTGAAAGCGCTCGATCGCCGCCTCGGTCTGCCCTTCGGCCATGTCGATCATGGCCAGTTGTTCCTCTGCCAGCATCCGCAGCGGCTTGCCCGGACGGGCCAGCGCCTCGAAGCCGGCGCGGCGATCTGCCGCCGGCAGCGTCGCCGATTGCAGCGTCAGCGCCTTGAAGGCGGCGATCTCGCGATAGATCTCGGGCAGCTCACCATTGGTGGCGATGCCTTCCAGCGAGGCCACCGCCGCCGAAACCTCGCCCGCCTCGGCCTGCGCCGCAGCCAGCAGGAACTCGACCACCGCGTTGCCGCCCGGCGTCGTCGCCGTGACGCCGCTCAGGTTGGCCACCCGCGCCTGCGCGTCGTTCGCTTGCAGTGCCGCCAGCAGCCCGTCGCCCAGCGCCTCGGCCTCGGCCCGCGCCTGGGCTTTCGTGTATTCGTTGTAGGCCGCGCCGCCCACGACGGCGAGGATCAGCACCACGGCAATCCAGCCATAACGGCGGAACAGCGCGAACAGCCGGTCGCGGCGAACCTCTTCCGTCACCTCTTCGATAAAGCTGTCCGTCTCGCTCATGCCTTGCCTCCGGCGCCTCGTCATTCCGGCGCGCGGGCCGGGCTCGCCCGCACATCCGGGCCATATTCCGCCCCAAAAAGCGGCGGAATTGCATCCTATTAACGCGCAATACCGGCCAAGCCAAGTGGCGCTTCGGGAGCGCCTTGCACGGGGGTCCGAAAAAACTTAAATTGAACTGGTTAGTTTAGTGAATAGAAGCGGCCCGCCCCGGCGCCCATATCGGCGCCCCGGTGGGCCTGTGCTCCGGCGGGAGGCCGGGCGACAAGGGGATTGGAAGGCCGGACATGCGACTCGTACCAATGATCACCGCAATCCTGGTGACGCTCGGGCTTTACCTCGCGGTCTTCGAACGCGACGCCCTGCTGGCCTTTGCTCGCGGCGCCGATGCCCCCGCCCCGGCAGCCGGGGAAACCGAGACCACCGCCGCAACCGCCGAACCCGCCGCCGAAGGCATCCGCGTCGTTGCCCTGCGCTCCAAGGCCGAGACCGTCGAGAACGCCGTGATCCTGCGCGGCCAGACCCGCGCCGCGCGCGAGGTCGAGGTTCGCTCGGAAACCTCGGCCACCGTGATCTCTGACCCGCTGCGCAAGGGTGCCTTCGTCGAGGCCGGCGACGTGCTCTGCCAACTCGACCCCGGCACCCGCGAAGCCGCCCTGGCCGAGGCCCGCGCCCGTCTGACCGAGGCGCATTCGCGCATTCCCGAGGCCGAGGCCCGCGTGGTCGAGGCCAAGGCGCGGCTGGACGAGGCCGAGATCAACTTCAACGCCGCCGAGAAGCTCAGCAAGGATGGCTATGCCAGCGAAACCCGGCTGAAATCCGCCGCCGCTACCGTGCGCTCGGCCGAAGCCGCCATCGCCTCGGCCGAGGCCGGGCTCGAGAACACCCAGGCCGGCATCCAGGCCGCCACCGCCGCCGTTGCCGCCGCCGAGCGCGAGATCGCCCGCCTGACCATCGCGGCGCCCTTCGCCGGCCTGCTCGAATCGGACGCCGCCGAACTGGGCAGCCTGATGCAGCCCGGCGCGCTCTGCGCCACCGTGATCCAGCTCGACCCGATCCGCCTGGTCGGCTACGTGCCGGAAACCGATGTCGACCGCGTCCATGTCGGCGCGAAGGCCGGGGCGGAACTGGTCAGCGGCGAGCGTATCGTCGGCGCGGTCACCTTCCTCAGCCGCGCCGCCGATCCGACCACCCGCACCTTCCAGGTCGAGATCACCGTGCCCAACGCCGACCTCGCCATCCGCGACGGCCAGACCGCCACCATTGCCATCGCCTCGGACGGGGTGCGGGCGCACCGGCTGCCACAATCCGCACTGACGCTGAACAACGACGGCACGCTGGGCGTGCGCACCGTCGGCGAAGGCAACCTCGTCGCCTTCCTGCCGGTGAAGCTCGTCCGCGACACGCCCGAGGGCATCTGGGTCACCGGCCTGCCGGAAGAGGTTTCCGTCATCGTCGTTGGCCAGGACTTCGTCACCGCCGGGGTCAAGGTGACCCCGACCTGGCGCGAGGCCGACAAATGATCGGAATCGTCGACTGGGCCGCCGCGCGCGCGCGGATGGTCATAGCCTTCATCGTGCTCTCCCTGCTGATCGGCGGCTTTGCCTACTGGAGCCTGCCGAAAGAGGGCGAGCCCGACATCGAGATCCCCGCCCTCTTCGTCTCGGTCCAGTTCCCCGGCATCTCGGCCGAGGACAGCGAAAGCCTGCTGGTCAAGCCGATGGAGACCGAGCTCGCCGATCTCGACGGGCTCAAGAAGATGTCGGCCACCGCTGCCGAGAACTATGCCGGCCTGGCGCTCGAATTCGAGTTCGGCTGGGACAAGACCGCCACCATGGCCGACGTGCGCGACGCGATGAACGCCGCCAGCGCCAAGTTCCCCTCGGGCGCCGAGCAATACACCATTTCCGAGCTCAACTTCTCCGAGTTCCCCATCGTCATCGTCAACCTGACCGGCCCGGTGCCAGAACGCACCATGGCGCGCATCGCCAAGGAGTTGCAGGACGATCTGGAAGGCCTCGACGCCGTGCTCGAGGCCGGGATCGCCGGCAGCCGCGACGAGATGCTCGAGGTCGTGATCGACCCGCTGCGGCTCGAGGCCTACAACGTCACCGCCGCCGAACTGATCGGCGTGGTGCAGAACAACAACCAGCTGATCGCCGCCGGCGAGGTCGAGACCGACCAGGGCAAGTTCTCGGTCAAGATCCCCTCCTCGTTCAAGGAACCGCGCGACGTCTATGCCCTGCCGGTCAAGACCAACGGCGACCGCGTGGTGACGCTGGGCGAACTGGCCGAGATCAACCTGACCTTCGAGGACCGCAAGGGCACCGCCCGCTTCAACGGCGAGAACACGGTCGCGCTGCAGGTGGTCAAGCGCAAGGGCTACAACCTGATCGACACCGTGGCGCTGGTGAAGCAGACCATCGCCCACTCGGAAAAGGGCTGGCCGACCCAGCTGCAGGCCGTGGTCGAACTGGGCACCTCCAACGACCAGAGCCGCGTCGTCGGCTCGATGGTCAGCCAGCTCGAAGGCTCGGTGCTGACCGCCGTGGCGCTGGTGATGATCGTGGTTCTGGCCTCGCTCGGCAGCCGCGCCGCGCTGCTGGTGGGCTTCGCCATCCCCACCTCCTTCCTGCTCTGCTTCGCCTTCCTCGCGCTCATGGGCGTCACCATCTCGAACATCGTGATGTTCGGCCTGATCCTCGCCGTGGGGATGCTGGTCGACGGCGCCATCGTCGTGGTGGAATACGCCGACAAGCGCATCAAGGAAGGCGTCGGCCCGATGCACGCCTATGTCGAGGCGGCGCAGCGGATGTTCTGGCCCGTGGTCTCCTCCACCGCCACCACGCTCTGCGCCTTCCTGCCGATGCTGTTCTGGCCCGGCGTGCCGGGCGAGTTCATGGGGATGCTGCCGGTCACGCTGATCTTCGTGCTTTCCGCCTCGCTGGTGGTGGCGCTGGTCTACCTGCCGGTGATGGGCGGCGTCTCGGGGCGGATGTCGCGCGTCTTCGGCCGCCTGGCCGACGGCCTGCGCGTCCGCCTGCCCTGGGTAGCGCGCGCCACGCTGGTGCCCCTCGCGCTCTGGGGCATGTTCGCCGGCATCATGCAGGTGCTGAACCCGGCCTACCTGCTGCCGCAGGGCCTGCCGGTCATGGTCACCTCGCTGGCCGGCGGCCTGCTGTTCTGCTTCTCGGCCTTCGCCGCCTCGGTCACGCTCGACGCCGCCGCCCTCCGCCGCGCGCCGCGCAAGATCAAGTCGGGCTATCGCCGCTCGGTCTTCGGCTGGGTGATCCACGCCATCGCCGGCAACCCGGTCATGCCCATCGTCGCGATTGTCGCCGTGGTCATGGCGGTCGGCTATGTCTTCGCCCTCTACGGCACCCACAACAAGGGGGTCGAGTTCTTCGTCGAATCCGAACCCGAGCAGGCCACCGTCTATGTCCGCGCCCGCGGCAACCTCTCGCTGGCCGAGACCGACGCCATGGTCCGCCAGGTCGAGGCCATCGTCAGCGCCCACCCGGCAGTCATCAACGTCTTTGCCTTCGCCGGCGACGGCGGACTGAACACCGGCGGCCCCGGCCAGCGCTCGCCGCAGGACACCGTCGGCCAGGTCCAGTTCGAGATCATCCCCTGGGAAAACCGCCCCAAGGTGCGCGAAGACATGTTCGGCGGCCGCTTCCACCGTCAGGTCGCCGCCCCGGCCTATGACGGCGACTTCGTGATAGAACAGCTCGAGGCGGAACTGAACAAGCTCCCCGGCTTCGAGACCGAGATCAGCGGCCTGGAACAGGGCCCCGGCTCGGGCAAGCCGATCCACCTGCGCCTGATGGGCGACAACTGGGACGACCTGACCGCCGCCGCCACCCTCGCCCGCGCCCATTTCGAGGCGACGCCGGGCCTGATCCAGATCGAGGACACGCTGCCCCTGCCCGGCATCGACTGGCAGATCAACGTCGATGTCGAGAAGGCCGGCCGCTTCGGCGCCGATGTCGCCACCGTCGGCGGCATGGTGCAGCTGGTCACTCGGGGCATCCTGCTGGACACCATGCGCGTCGACACCTCCGAGGAAGAGATCGAGATCCGCGTCCGCCTGCCGGCGGGCGACCGGGTGCTTTCGACGCTGGACACGCTCAAGGTGCGCACCCGCGACGGGCTGGTGCCGCTGTCGAACTTCGTCACCCGCGAACCGGTCAAGAAACTCGCCAAGATCAGCCGGGTCGACCAGCAGCGCTATTACGACGTCAAGGCGGATGTCGCGCCGAACCTGTTCAAGATCGTCAGCGGCGGGTTGCGCGGCGCGGCCGAGACCCGGCTCGCCGTGGTCCAGGCGGAAACGCCAGACCAGCCCGCCACCGGCGAGATCTTCACCGCCGACGGCACCCGCTACGGCCTGGTCTCGCTCAGCGGCGAGCAGGACGCCGCCGCCCTCCGCGAGGCCCTTTCCGGGGGCGAGGCCCGCATCGCCCCGATCAACGCCAACGAACGCATCGCGGTGCTGACCGAATGGCTCGACTCCAACCCCCTGCCCGCCTCGATCGGCTGGGAATGGACCGGCGACCAGGAGGAGCAGGAGGAATCCGGCGCCTTCCTGATGAAGGCCTTCGCCGGCGCGCTCGGGCTGATGTTCATCATCCTGCTGGCGCAGTTCAACTCCTTCTACAACTCGGTGCTGGTGCTGCTGGCGGTGGTGCTCTCCACCACCGGCGTGCTGATCGGGATGATGGTCATGGGCCAGCCCTTCTCGATCATCATGACCGGAACCGGCATCGTCGCCCTTGCGGGCATCGTGGTGAACAACAACATCGTGCTGATCGACACCTACCAGGAATACTCGGCCTACATGCCCCGGATCGAGGCGATCACCCGCACCGCCGAGGACCGTATACGCCCGGTGCTGCTGACCACGCTGACCACGATGGCGGGCCTTGCCCCGATGATGTTCGGCCTCAGCCTCGACTTCATCAACGGCGGCTACTCGATCGACTCGCCGACCTCGCTCTGGTGGAAGCAGCTCGCCACCGCGGTGGTCTTCGGCCTCGGTATCGCCACCGTGCTGACGCTGGTGGTAACGCCGGCGCTGCTGGCGATCCGGGTCTGGATCGGCACCTATATCGGCTGGATGGGCATGATCCTCGCCCGGATCAGCTCGGGCCGCTCGGGCCGCGTCGCGCAGGACATGCGCCTGCGCCGCTCGGCCCGCAAGCTGGCGACGACCGAGATCCTCTGGGACGATGTCGCGCCCGAAGACAGCGCCGCAGAGGCCCCCGACACCCCGGCCAGCCGCGAGGACGTCACCGAGGCACTGGCGCTGATCGACGGCATCGCGCCGCAAGCGGGCGAGGAGGACGAGGCGGAGGAGGCCCAGGTGTCCGAGGAAAAACCCGTCCGGGCGGCGGAATAGCGCCCCTGCCCGGACGCCCGCCCCTGGGCGAACGTCGGATTTTCTTGAGTATTCTTTGAAGAGAAGAAGCCAGGGGCGCGGCGCGACGGTCCCGAGGGCATCGCTGCCCCTGGGTGCGCCTCAGCCCTCTCCGAGACGGGCGCGCACCTCGGCCATGAAATCCTCGCCGCGCTTCTCGAAGTTGTCATACTGGTCGAAGCTCGCCGCCGCCGGGGCCAGCAGCACTGTGTCGCCCGGCTCGGCCTCGGCCATCGCCTGCGCGACCGCCTGCGCCATGGTGGTGCAGACCTCGGCCTCGACATCGAGCTGGAGCGCGAAGCCTGCCGCCTCGCGCCCGATCACATAGGCCTTGGCCACCGCCCCGGTCTGCCCCTTCAGCGCGCCGAGCCCGCCCTCCTTCTCCAGCCCGCCGCAGATCCAGCGGATGCGCCGGAAGGCCGCCAGCGCCTTGAGCGCGCTGTCGACATTGGTGGCCTTGGAATCGTTGACATAGGTGACGCCGCCGGCCGTGGCGACGATCTGGCTGCGGTGCGGCAGGCCCTGATAGCTGTGCAGCGCACCCTCGATCACCTTGGGCGCCAGCCCCAGCGCCCGCGCCACCGCATAGGCCGCGCAGGCGTTCTGGTGGTTGTGCGCGCCCGGCAGGCCAGCAACGCCGCGCAGGTCGATCGCCGCCACCTGCCGCCCCTTGCGCCATTCCGCGAGGAAGCCCTTGCGGGCAAAGACGTTCCAGCCCGCACCGGTCAGCTTCTGCCCCGAGGAGACCCGGATCACCCGGTCGTCCACCGGCCCCTCGGCCATCTGGTTGGCGAGGAAGCGCCCCTCGACCTCGTCCACCCCGATCACCGCCCGGTCCGGCCCGCCCTCGGCGAACAG
Organism: Seohaeicola zhoushanensis; assembly: GCF_014656415.1. Classification (GTDB taxonomy): domain Bacteria; phylum Pseudomonadota; class Alphaproteobacteria; order Rhodobacterales; family Rhodobacteraceae; genus Seohaeicola_A; species Seohaeicola_A zhoushanensis. The sequence continues at coordinate 136,132 of NZ_BNCJ01000005.1, forward strand.
CCGCCGCTTGGCCGCGAAATAGCCGCCCATCCCGGCGTGGCGGTCGAGATGGTCGGGCGAGAGATTGGTGAAGACCGCGATATCCGGCGTCAGCGAACGCGCCAGGTCGGTCTGGTAGGAGGACAGCTCCAGCACCACCACCTCGCCATCGCCCGCCGGTTCGATATCCAGCACGCCGCGCCCGATGTTGCCCGCCAGCTGCGTCGGCCGCCCGGCCATGTCGAGGATGTGGTGGATCAGCGCCGAGGTGGTCGACTTGCCGTTCGACCCGGTCACCGCCACCACCCGCGGGGTTACGTCGAAACCGTCCCAGTCCGAGGTCGCGAAGGAGCGGAAGAACAACCCGATGTCATTGTCGACCGGCACCCCCGCCGCCAGCGCCGCCGCCACCACCGGGTTGGGCGCGGGGTAGAGATGCGGAATGCCGGGCGAGACGATCAGCGCCGAGACCGCGTCGAAGGCCCCCTGCTTCAGCAGGTCGGCGCAGGCAAAGCCCTCCTCCTCTGCCTTGGCGCGCGCCGCCGGGTTGTCGTCCCAGCAGAGCGCCTCGGCGCCCCCTGCCCTCAGCGCCCGCGCCGTGGCGAGGCCCGACCGGCCCAGCCCCAGCACCGCCACCCGCCTGCCCTGAACACCCTGAACCGGAATCATGCCGCACCCCTTCTTCTCGCGCGGGCGCACAATGGGGGGAAGTGACGCCGCCCACAAGGTGCGAGGCTTGCGCGCCATGCGCCTGCATGGAACAAGGCGGGCAAGGAGGCGCGCCATGTCCGACCGCTTGCAGCAGGCCCTTGCCGATATCGACGCCGAGCTGCGCGCCAGCACCGACTGGGGCCAGGTCGCGACCTATATCCCCGAGCTCGCCCGCGTCCCGCTGCACCAGTTCGCCATCGCCGTCGCCAGCGCCGAGGGCGGGCTATATAGCGCCGGCGATGCCGATACCGGCTTTTCCATCCAGTCAATCTCCAAGGTCTTCGCCCTGGCCCTGGCGCTCGGGCGCAGCGGCGACCAGCTCTGGGCGCGGGTCGGGCGCGAGCCCTCGGGCAGCGCCTTCAACTCGATCGTGCAGCTCGAATACGAACGCGGCATCCCGCGCAATCCCTTCATCAACGCCGGCGCCATCGTCACCACCGACGAGATCCTCGCCCACCGTCCGCCCCGCGAGGCGCTGGCCGAACTGCTCACCTTCGTGCGCACCGCCGCCGATGACGATACCATCTTCATCAACGATGCCGTGGCGGCCTCGGAACGCAGCCACGGCCACCGCAACTTTGCGCTCGCCAATTTCCTCTATGCCTGCGGCAACCTGAAGAACGCGCCCGAGCTGACGCTCGGCACCTATTTCCACCAATGCGCCATCGAGATGACGGCCAGGCAGCTGGCGCTCGCCGGCCGCTTCCTGGTCGCCGCGCCGGGGATGCCCCGGCTGATCTCGCGCGCCCGGATGCGCCGCCTCTGCGCCATCATGCTGACCTGCGGCCACTACGACGCCTCGGGCGACTTCGCCTTCCGCGTGGGCCTGCCCGGCAAGAGCGGCGTCGGCGGCGGCATCCTCGCCATCGTGCCGGGCCGCGCCTCGATCGCCGTCTGGTCGCCGGGCCTGAACGCCAACGGCAACTCCAAGCTCGGGACCGAGGCGATGGAGCGGCTGGCCGCGGCGATGGACTGGTCGGTGTTCTGAACCGCCCCCTACCGCGCCGCCCCCTGCGCCGCCGCCAGCAGCGCCGCCGAGGGACCGGGCGGCCCGGCCTCGATCCGCGCCGCCACCGCTTCCTGCATCTGCCAGAGATAGCGGTCGTGGATCCCGCGTTCTTCCAGGTGGGCGATGGTGCTGGCGAGATATTCGGCCATCGACCCGCGCTCGCCCGCCGCCGTCGCCAGCGCCTCGACAACCAGCTCCTCGGGCACGCCGCTCAGGTAGCTGTCCTTGCGGCGGTCGGCCGGAAAGACGATGGCCCTGACCGGCCCCTCGGCGGTCTGCACGGTGATCCACCGCACCGAGATCCGCTCCCATTTCAGCGGCATCTCGCGGCGCAGGATCTTCAGCAGGTTCTCGCGCATCCGCTCCGGCGGCAGCCGGAACACCACGCCCTTGCACGAACCGCCGTGATCGAGCGCCAGCATCAGCCCCGGCCGCTCGGGCGTGCCGCGGTAGATCCGCACCCAGCCCAGGCAGAAAGAGCGGTGCCATCCGGCGACCCGCCCCAGCCGCTCCTGGTCGAAATCGAACTCCGGGTTCCAGATCAGCGAGCCATAGGCAAAGACCCAGACCTCGCCGGTCTCCGGCGCCCCGGCCAGCACGTGATCGGCCGCCGCCGCGTAATCGGCCTCCTCCGGGCGGTCGCTGCGCCCCGCAAGCCGCCCCGCCTCGCCGCTGAAGGGCGGCACCCGGGCGACGATCTCGGGGGTCAGGCGCATCACTCTGGCGGTCATCGGCGGCTCCGGTTGCGGTGCCTCGCAGGCTACAGCAACGCCCGTCCCGGTCAATCGGCCCGCCGCCGGTGGACAAGGCGCGGTCAAGCGGCTTAGCTCCGGGCAGGACAAAGGAGGCCCTCATGACCAGTGCCGCAGACCTGCGTGGCGTCGTTCCCTACCTTCCTACGCCCCTCACCGCCGAGGGCGAGGTCGATGCCGCCGCGCTGCGCCGGCTCTGCATCCACCTGATCGACAGCGGCGTGCACGGGCTGACACCGCTCGGCTCCACCGGCGAATTCGCCTATCTCGACTTCGCCGCCAAGGAACAGGTCGTCGCCGCAACGGTCGAGGCTGCGGCCGGCCGGGTGCCCGTGATCGCCGGCGTCGCCGCGACGACGATCCGCGACGCCACCCGGCAGGCGCGCCGTTGGGCCGAGCTTGGCGCCGACGGCATCCTCGCGGTGATGGAGGCCTATTTCCCGGTGCCCGACTCCGGCATCGCCGACTATTTCACCGCCATCGCCGATGCCACCGATCTGCCGGTGACGCTCTACACCAACCCGAACTTCCAGCGCTCCGACCTTTCGCTCGACACCATCGACAGGCTCTCGCACCACCCCAACATCCGCTTCGTCAAGGATGCCTCCACCAATACCGGCCGGCTGCTTTCGATCCTGAACCGCACCGAAGGCCGCATCGGCGTCTTCGCCGCCTCATCGCATGTCACCACGGCGGTGATGCTGATCGGCGGGCGCGGCTGGCTCGCGGGGCCCTCCTGCCTGATCCCGCGCCAGAGCGTGCGGCTGTTCGAGCTCTGCGAGGCGGGCCAGTGGGACGCGGCCATGGAATTGCAACGCGAACTCTGGGCGGTGAACCAGGTCTTTGCCCGCTTCAACCTCGCCGGCGCGGTCAAGGCGGGGCTGCGGCTGCAGGGCTTCGACTGCGGCGACCCCGCGCCGCCGCAACCGGCGCTGAAACCCGATGAGGTCGCGGTGGTGCGGAAGGTGCTGGAACGGGTCGGCGCGCTCTAGCCTCCGGCCCGCGCCCGCAAGACCGCCACCGCATCTTCCGCGCGCTCCACGGGCACGAAGACATGATCGTGGTGATAGGCCGCCACCATGTTGCAGGGAATGCCCGCCTCGGTCAGCGCCGCGCTCACCGCCGCCGTCAACCCGATCCCGTCCAGCGCCGAATGCACCGTGAGGGTGATGCAGGCCATCGCCAGCCCGCCCCCGAACCCCAGCTCCAGCGCCGCGCCCTCCGGCAGGATCAGCGAGAGCCCCTCCGCCTCGCGGAACCAGCCCAGCGCCAGTACCCCGGCCCGCGCCGCCAGATCGGAGTCGGCGGTGGAGACAAAGACGAAGCGCCCCGGCTGCAACGCCGGCGCCATGCCGGCGATCATCGCCTCCGTCGATCGCACCACGCCCATTCACGCCTCCCCCGTCCCGCGCGCGCCAAGCCTAGCACGGCGACCGCGCCCCTGGCTTCTCTTCTTCAACAAATACCTCCGGGGGAGCCGCCGAAGGCGGCGGGGGCAGCGCCCCCATGCGCCCTCGACGCGCGCGCAGCCGGAAGGTCAGCCCGCCGAGACGCCGGCCTCGGCAAAGGTCGCCATGCCGGAATGGCAGGCCACCGCCCCCTTCAGCACCTGGATCGCCAGCGCCGCGCCGGTGCCCTCGCCCAGCCGCAGCCCCAGCGCCAGCAGCGGCGCCTTGCCGATGCGCTCCAGCAGCGCCGCATGGCCGCTCTCGGCGCTCTGGTGACCGGCGACCGCATGGTCGAGCATCGCCGGGTTCACCGCCCGCAGGCAGGCGGCGGCGGCGCAGCAGATGAACCCGTCGAGGATCACCGGGATCCGCAGCATCCGCGCCGCGGCGATGGCTCCGGCCATGGCGGCGATCTCGCGCCCGCCGAGCCGGGCCAGCAGCTCGATCCCGTCCCCGCCGAAGTGCCGCTTGACCCCGTCGGCAACCACGCGGGTCTTCGCCGTCAGGGCGTCACCCTCGACCCCGGTGCCACGCCCGGTCCAGTCCTCGGCCGCGCCGCCGAAGAGCGCATTGGCCAGCGCCGAGGCGGCGGTGGTATTGGCGATCCCCATCTCGCCCACCACCAGCAGGTCGGCCTGCGGATCGACCGCCTCCCAACCCGTCTTCAGCGCGGCGGCACACTCGGCCTCGCTCATCGCCGGTTCGCGGGTGAAATCGGCGGTCGGGCGGTCGAGGTCCAGCGCATGGATGTCGATCCGCGCCCCGGCGAGCCTGGCCAGCTGGTTGATCGCCGCGCCCCCGGCGCAGAAGTTCGCCACCATCTGCGCGGTGACCGCCGGCGGGAAGGCCGAGACGCCCAGGCGCGCCACCCCGTGGTTGCCGGCGAAGACGATGACCTGCGGCGCCGCGATCTCGGGGCGCGGGTTGCCGCGCCAGCCGGCATACCAGATCGCAAGCTCCTCGAGCCGCCCCAGCGCCCCCGGCGGCTTGGTAAGCTGCCCGTTGCGCGCCTGCGCGCCCTCGGTGGCGGCGGCATCTGCGCCTGGCAGATCGGCAAGCAGCTTGCGGAAGCCCGCGAGATCGGAGAAGTCGGGCAGCATGGATGAGCCTCGTTGCATCGTTGGTGTGAGCGGTGTTTAACCAATGCGCCCGACGCCTTGAACCCCGGAAAGGCCGCCTCAGTGTCCGAAACCGACAGCCCCGCCCGCCGGATCGCGCTGGACCCGCTGGTGGCGCTCGCCCTGCTGACCCGCCTGCCGCTGCCGCGCCTGCCCGAGAGTGCCTTCGCGCAACAGGCCCGCGCCGCCTGGGCCTTCCCGCTGGCCGGGCTGGCGGTTGGCGCCCTGGCCGCGCTGGCGGGGCTCGCCGCGCTGCGTCTCGGCCTGCCGGCGGGCATCGCCGCCGGGCTGGCGCTGGCGGCGCAGGTGATGCTCAGCGGCGCCATGCACGAGGACGGGCTGGCCGATGTGGCCGACGGCTTCTGGGGCGGGTTCGACCGCGCGCGCCGGCTCGAGATCATGAAGGACAGCGCCATCGGCAGCTATGGCGTGCTGGCGCTGATCCTCTCGCTCGGCCTGCGCTGGTCGGCGCTGAGCCTGCTGCTGCCGCAAGACCCCGCCGCGCTGATCGCCGCCGCCTGCCTCTCGCGCGCCACCCTGCCGGCGCTGATGACCGCCCTGCCCCCGGCCCGCGCCGGCGGCCTCTCGCGCGGCGTCGGCGTGCCGGGCTGGACGGTGTCGGCCGCCGCCCTGGCGCTGGGGCTGGGCCTCGCCTACGCGCTCACCGGCCCCGCGGCCCTTGCCGCCTTGCTCACCACCGCACTGCTGCTCACCGCCTTCGCCGCCCTCGCCCGCGCCAAGATCGGCGGGCAGACCGGCGACGTCCTCGGCGCATCGCAGCAACTGGGCGAGATCGCCGTGCTGCTCACCCTGCTCGCGCTCTAATCGGTGGTGCGCAGCGGCGAGGCCTGCACCACCAGGATCGCCAGCAGCGGCGCCAGCACGCCCACCAAGGCAACGGTGATCAGCAGCACCCCCAACTCGCCGTAATCCGCCGGCACCGTGACCTGTCCGCTGGCGTCGCGCACCTCGCGCGTCACCAGGAAGACCTCGTTCAGCCAGCGCGTCAGCAGGCTCGACGCCGAGAGCGCCAGGTTGGTGAAGGAGGCCATCACCGCGAAGAAGGTCGCTTTCAGCTGCGCCGGCGCATTGCGCGCGATCCAGGCCAGCATCGGGATCATCGCCACCTGCCCCAGCGGGCTTTCCACCGCCGTGTCCATGATCGCGATGAACCGCGCATCGACGATCCCGCCGGTCAGCGGCGCGGTCCAGTCCTGCACGCGGTAGTAGAGCCCGATGTTCGGAAGCGACAGCACCGCCCCCGCCAGGCTCAGCAGCACCACGATCCGGGTGATCGAGCTCGACGCCATCAGCGGCCGCAGCACGATGATCCCCGCCAGCGTCAGCACCGAGGTGATGAGCGAGAGCACCGAGAGGAACTGTTCGTCGAAGCCCAGTTCGTCGATGGCGAACCAGGTATAGCCCGGCCCGGCCAGCGGCGTGGCGCGGAAGACGAAGATGATGACGGCGGTGCCGAACAGCATCCTGGCCTGTTTCGGCTCCAGCGCGCGCGACAGCTGCACCATCAGGAAGACGACCACGGCCATCGAGCCGACAAAGACCAGCTCTTGCCCGAAAGGCAGCCCGGTCAGCCCCACCGCCAGCGACAGCGCCACGAAGGCCCCGCCGCCGATGAAATACCACCAGTTGACCTCCGGCGCCTCCTCCGGCCGGTCAAACCGCGGATCGCCCCCCGACAGGCGCTTCTGCACCGCCGCCAGCACCACGCCCGAGACCGAGAGCACCGGGATCGCCAGCGCCATCAGGTAGATGCGCGCATAGATCGGCGCCTTCTCGGCCACCGACAGCGCCTCGGTGCCCGAAAACATCACGATGTTCAGCAGCGCCACGCCCACCGTGCCGCCGATCAGCGCGAAGCGGCCCAGCGTCTGCATCGTCGTGTGCAGCGCCTTGGACTGCGCCTCGGCCAGCGGCTGGCCCGCCTCATCCGTCACCGGCACCGCCTCGACCGACATGGCATCCGCCACCGCGTCCTGGATCACGTAGCCGGCGGGCGAGAGCAGCACCGAGATCACGTACCACGACCCGACCGGCATGATCGCGGCCATCATCTCGCGCTCGGCGATCAGGTAATACATGATGGTCAGGCTCGCCGCGATCAGCCCGGCCCCGACAAAGACCAGCGCCGCCTTCCACCGCCACATCAGGTCGACCAGGTGGCCCAGCGGCATCTTCAGCGCCCAGGGCAGCCCGGCCCAGAAGGCAAGGCCCGCCAGGAAGGCCGCCGAGAGGCCGAGGTGATCCTTGACGAAGAAGGCCCCGACAATCGCCGTCAGCCCCGAGACCCCGGCCGAGAAATAGACCATCAGCGGCGGCAGGAACGACCAGCGCATCTGCAGCGCGAGGTCGACGAAGACGCGCTGGAACCACGAGCGCTGCACCGCCTCGCTCATGCCGGCACGAAAAAACCGCACCCGAAGGTGCGGCTTTCCCTATCGCAGATCATGCGGGCGCAACCGCTCAGGCGGCGCGCGAGGTCAGGACGTCGTCCACCTGCTTGGCCGCCAGCAGCTCGTCGCCGCCGACAACGGCCGCGACTTCACGGGTCAGGCGTTCCAGCGCGGCTTCGTAGAGCTGACGCTCGGAATAGGACTGCTCGCGCTGGTCGTCGGTGCGGTGCAGGTCGCGCACGACTTCGGCGATCGAGATCAGGTCGCCCGAGTTGATCTTCTGTTCGTATTCCTGGGCGCGGCGCGACCACATCGCGCGCTTGACCTTCGCCTTGCCCTTCAGGGTCGACATGGCCTTGGTGATGACATCCGGGGTCGAGAGCGAGCGCATGCCGATCTCGGTGGCCTTGTGGGTCGGCACACGGAGGGTCATCTTGTCTTTCTCGAAGGAGATGACGAACAGCTCCAGCGTGATGCCGGCAACTTCCTGTTCCTCGATCGACACGATCTGTCCGACACCATGCGCAGGATACACGACATAGTCATTCGGACGGAATTCGAGCTTCTTCGACTTGGTCATTCAGGTTCATCCCTAGCTTCCCGGTCTTACGCAACAACAAGCCGAGCACGGGGTTCCCCGCCCCGTCCACCGTTGATCATATGCGCAAGCTAATCGCCCCAGTTTGAGTGCCCACCGGGGTGTTCCGGGTGTTTCCATCGTTGATTTGTTACATATAGCACAAAAATACGCCAAAAAAAAGCGGACGTAGGGTAAACCTTGAGATAAACCTGAAAATATGGGGGCTTGATAGGCACAAACCCGCTAAAAGTACCTGCCGAATCGGTCAGCCGCCCCCAGGGGCGGCCTTTCGAGGCTCAGCCGCCCTCGCCGGGCGCCTCCGAGAAATACTTCTCCAGCTTGCCGGGCTCACCATCGCGCTCGTCGGCCTCGGGCAGCGGGTCCTTGCGGGTCACGATCACCGGCCAGAGCTCGGAATACTTGCGGTTGAACTCGACCCACTTCTCGGTTCCCGGTTCGGTATCGGGGCGGATCGCGTCGGCCGGGCACTCCGGTTCGCAGACGCCGCAGTCGATGCATTCGTCCGGGTGGATCACCAGCATGTTCTCGCCCTCGTAGAAACAGTCTACCGGGCACACCTCGACGCAGTCGGTGTATTTGCAGGCGATGCAGTTGTCGTTGACGATATAGGTCATGGGCCGTTTCCGTGCGCGTTTCCCTGCCTAGCTAGTCCAGCGGCTCGGGGCATTCAAGCACAAGCCGACGACAAGGACGTTCAGTCGCGTCCCCTGCCTGCCGGGCGGGCGGACGTTCCGCCTGCGCCGCAAAGCGCAGACCGCTGTTCTTCTCAATCGTCCGAGAGGTCGGGCTTCAGCGCGTCGATTGCCCGCCGGTCGCGCTTGGTCGGCCGCGCCCCGGCGCGTTCCGCCGTCTCTTCTGCAGAATCAGCCGGGGTCAGATCCTCGTAGAGCGCCTGCGCCTCGGGCGCCGGCCCGCGTCGCTCGCCAGTGGCCAGCACCCGGATCACCCGGATGCGGCTGCCCTGCGCGAAGGTCAGCACATCGCCCGCCACCACCGTCTCGGCCGGCTTGGCGATGCGCTCTCCGTTCAGCCGCACATGCCCGGCACCAACCTGCTTGGCCGCCAGCGTGCGCGTCTTGAAAAAACGCGCGAACCAGAGCCACTTGTCGATGCGGAGCTTGGCCGCGGGGTCGGCCATGGCCCTACTTGTTCACCTTGAACCCGGCAAGCGCCGCGGCGAAGGGGTTGTCGGGGTCGATCTTCTTCTCTTCCCGCGGCGGACGAGCGGCAAAGGTCTTGCCCCCCTCGCGCTCGGGGCGCGGCCCCTTGCCCTTGCCGTGCTGCGGCTTGCCGCCCTTCGGCTTGCCCCGGCCCTTGCCCTGCTCGCCCCGGCCCTCGCCGGCCTCGCCGTCACGACGACGCGGACGGCCACCCTGGCGTTCCTGGCCCTGGCCCTGCCCCTGACCGCGCGGCGCATGGCTGCGCTCGCGGCCCCAGAAGAAGGTGTAGAAGACCTCGGTCTCGGGCGTGTCAATCGCCGCATCGGCGGCGGTGCCGACGGCAACCTCGTCCGCCGCGACTTCGGGGATCCCGTCGGCAACGACAGTCTCCTCCGCCGGCTCGGCCGCCACCGGCGCCTCGCCCTCGGCCACGATGGCCTCGGTGCCCTCGGGCACATCCGCAGGCGCCGGGGTCTCCGCCGCCTCGGTCACGGCGCCCTCGGCTGCCGCCTCGGCCACGTCCATCACCGGCGTATCCGCCTCAACCTGCGTCTCGCCACCGGCCACAACCGCATCCACCGGCTTGACCTTGGTCCGCTCGCCGCGCTCGGCGCGATAGCCGAGGCCGCGCATCAGGTCCGCGAACTGTTCCAGCGTCATGCCGGTGATCGACAGCATCTCGGGCTTGGCCTCGAACCCTGCCCGCGTGTTGTCCCCACGCAGCATGTCGGCCAGCCGCTCGAGCATGTCGATCCGGATCGCCCGGTCGCCCGCTTCGCGATAGCCGCTCATGGTGTGGAAGCCCTTGGGCATTCCCTTCATCGCCGGAATCGTCACCAGCCCCGGAGGCGGCGGCGAGGGGAACTCGGCCAGCCCCTGCGCCAGCGACCAGAGCACCAGCCGCAGCCGGGTCGGCGCCGGCTTCAGCAGCAGCGGCATGAAGATGGTGAACTGACCGAACCGCAGCCCGTGCTTGCGCAGCGCGCCGCGCGCGTCCTGGTCAAGATCCTTGACCTCCTGCGCGATGTCCGAACGGTTCAGGATGCCGAAGCCCTCGACCATGCGGAAGGCGAAACCGCGCGCCAGCCCGGTCAGGGTCTCGTCACGCTGGAGCGCCAGCAGCGGCTCGAACAGCGCGGCGACCTTGCGGTCGATGAAATGCTGCAGGCGGCGCTGCACCTTCTGCGCCACGTCCGGCCCGGCGACATCGTCGACGAAGACCGCGACCTGCGGCTTCAGCGGCTCCGACCCGGAGACCAGCTTGCCCACCGCATGTTCGCCCCACATCAGGCCACCCTGCTCGGTGAAGTCGATCTCGGTATCGGGCGCATTGTAGAAGCGGTCGGCGCGCAGATGGAATTGCGGCGCAAGAGCTTGCAGCGAGGCCGCGCGGATCGCCTTTTCCTCGGCGCCGGCGCTGCCGCGGTCCGGGCTGAAGCGGAATCCCTCGAGCCGTCCGACAAATTCGCCCTCGACGGTCACTTCACCTTTATCGTTCACTTCGGCCAAAAGGGCCTCCTTCTGGTTGAGCCGCCGCATCAAAACCGATGTTCGGCGGTCCACAAATCGCTGCGTCAGACGGTCATGAAGGGCGTCCGACACCCTGTCTTCTACCGCGCGGGTTTCCTCGCGCCAATGGGTTTCGTCCGCCGTCCACCCCTTCCGCTGGGCCACATAGGTCCATGTGCGGATAAACGCCAGCCGCTTGCTTAACGCATCGATGTCGCCATCGGTTCTGTCGATCCTGCGAATCTGTCGTGCCAGCCAGTCGTCGGGCACCTGCCCGCCCTCGACAAGGTGGCCGAAGATCGCCTCCAGCAGCGAGGCATGTTCGCCCGAGCTGATGCCGCGAAAGTCGGGAATCCGGCAGACATCCCAGAGCAGCCGCACCGAGGGGCCGTCGGTCGCCCGCTCGGCCACGTCGCGCACAGCCGAGAGCGCCTTGAGCGCCAGCAGGTCGTCCGCCTCGCGCGCCCGGTTCAGGACCTCGCCGGTCGGCATCACCTCCAGCGAGGCGATCAGCGCCTCGATCGAGCCGAAGCGCAGGTCGGAGTTGCGCCAGTTCAGCCGCTTCAGCGGGGCAAAGCGGTGCTCCATGATGGCATTGGCAACGCCCTCGTCCAGCGGGCTGGCCTCGCCGGTGACGCCGAAGGTGCCGTTCGACATGCCCCGCCCGGCGCGGCCGGCGATCTGCGCCAGCTCGTTCGGTTGCAGGGGGCGCATCCGCCGCCCGTCGAACTTGGTCAGTGACGAGAAGGCGACATGGTCGATGTCGAGGTTCAGCCCCATGCCGATGGCATCGGTGGCGACAAGGTAGTCGACGTCGTGGTTCTGGTAGAGCGCCACCTGCGCATTCCGCGTGCGCGGCGACAGCGCGCCCATCACCACCGCCGCGCCGCCCTTCTGGCGGCGGATCAGTTCGGCGATGGCATAGACGTTCTCGACCGAAAAGCCGACGATGGCCGAGCGCGGCGGCATCCGCGACAACTTCTTCTGGCCCGAGTAGACCAGCTCCGACATCCGTTCGCGCCGGATGAAGCGCACGCCCGGCACCAGCGACTGGATCGGCCCGCGCATGGTGTCCGAACCGAGGAACAGCGTCTCGCGCAGCCCGCGGGCGCGCAGCAGGCGGTCGGTGAAGACATGGCCGCGTTCGGGATCGGCACAGAGCTGGATCTCGTCCACGGCGAGGAATTCGCAGCCCATGCCCTCGGGCATCGCCTCGACGGTGCAGACCCAGTATTGCGTGCGCGGAGGAACGATCCGCTCCTCGCCGGTAACCAGCGCCACCACCGAAGGGCCGCGCAGGCTGACGATGCGGTCATAGACCTCGCGCGCAAGCAATCTCAACGGCAGGCCGATCACGCCGGTACGGTGGCCCAGCATCCGCTCGATGGCATAATGCGTCTTGCCAGTGTTGGTCGGGCCCAGAACGGCCACTACCTGCGACGAGCCGGTCACAATCGGCGCCCTCTTACTGCGGCGTCGGCGCCTAGAGGGCCTTGCCTTCGATCTGCGACCTCAGCCGCTCCACCGCTGCAGATATGTCTTCGTGGTGCGGATGTATAGACTGCGCGCGCAGATAGGCCTCGTAGGCGCGTTTCTTGTCGCCGAACCCCTCTAGGATCACGCCCAGCCCGAAGATCGCGCCGTAGTTGTTCGGATTCAGCGCCAGCGTATGCTCCAGGTCGGCAATCGCCGGACCCAGCAGGTCGGCAGCGAAATAGGCGCTCGCCCGCGCGTGCCAGCCCTCGGCGAAATCCGGCGCATGGTCTGTGAGCGCGGTCAGATGCTCGATCGCCGTCTTGACGTCCTTCACCTCCAGCGCCTCGCGCCCGCGCTTGAGCAGCAGGTCGGCCGAGGGCGATCCGCTGCGGTTCCACAGCCGTTGCAGCTGTTTTTCATAGCGTTTGGCCGAGGCGGCATCGGCATGGGCCAGCTGGTCGAGCAGTTCGGCCTCGTCGGTCAGATCCGCCTCGGGCGCCGCCTCCAGTTCGGCTGCATCCGGCGCGAATTGCGGCAGTTCCTCGGGGGGCATGGCGTCGGGGCCCAGAACCTGTGCACCGGCGGGTATGGAATACCCGACTATCAGCCAGAATGCCGCAACGATAGGTTTGAGTCTGGGATGACGAAAGCTCATAACAATCAAGTGTAACGCGACGCGCGGCGAAAGCCAGAGACAGCGCGTCACAACTCCATGAGGATGACCAACTATGAGCGATTTTCTTGCCCAGGCCGCCGAAGAGCTGAACGCCAAGATGGCGGGCGGCGGTTTCGACGGTAACGCGAAATTCGTCGTGACCGATGTGGGCGCCATCATGCTCGACTCCGACGGCGCCCGCGTGGGCGACGAAGAGGCCGACGTGACGCTGAGCGCCGATGCCGACACCTTCCGCGCCATCTTCGAGGGCGACATGAACCCCACCGGCGCCTTCATGACCGGCAAGCTCTCGGTCGACGGCGACATGGGCCTGGCGATGAAGCTGGCCTCGGTCCTGGCCTGATGAACGAGGCCCGCGCGCCCCTGCACACCGCCATCGCCGGCGGCCCGTCCGGCGGCGAGGCATGGTGGTGCGGCACGGCCGACGGCACGCGCATCCGCGTCGCCATCTGGCCCTGCGAGGGGGCGCGCGGCAGCGTCCTGCTGTTCCCCGGACGCACCGAATACATCGAGAAATACGGCCGCACCGCCGCCGCGCTTTGCCGGCTCGGCTATTCCACCCTGGTGGTCGACTGGCGCGGCCAGGGCCTTGCCGACCGGCTGCTGCCCGATCCCCGCGTCGGCCATGTCGCGCATTTCCCCGACTACCAGCAGGACGTCGCCGCCGCCCTCGCCCTGGCCGAGGCGCAGAACCTGCCCAGGCCCTGGCACCTGATCGGCCATTCCATGGGCGGCGCCATCGGGCTGCGCGCCCTGATCGAGGGCCTGCCGGTCGAGACCGCCGCCTTCACCGGCCCGATGTGGGGCATCTACATGTCGGCCCTGCTCAAGCCGCTCGGCTGGGCGCTGCCGCGCGTGGCGAACCTCGTTGGTATGGGCACCCGCCTGCCGCCCTCGACAACCTACGACCCCTACGTGCTGTCGAACGGCTTCCCCGGCAACATGCTGACGACCGACGCCGACAATTACACCATGATGCGCGACCAGCTCGCCGCCGAACCCGGCCTGGCGCTGGGGGGCCCCAGCCTGATCTGGCTGCGCGAGGCGATGAACGAATGCGCCTGGCTTGCCCGGCAACCCTCGCCCCGCCTGCCCTGCGTCACCTTCCTGGGCGGCAACGAGCGCATCATCGACACCGCCGCCGTGCGCGCCCGGATGCAGCGCTGGCCCGGCGGCGAGCTGGTGGTGCTCCCCGGCGCCGAACACGAAGTGCTGATCGAGGCGCCCGAAACGCGCGATATCCTCTTCTCCCGCCTCGGCACCCTGTTCTCGGGCGACACCCCGCCCGCTGCCCGCAGCGCCTGAGCCACTGGACCGGGACACCGCCCGCGCTAGTCTGTCCGACATGCGCGCGCCCGTCCTCACCTTCACGCCCAACGGCATCTACTGCCCGGCAGGCGATTTCCACATCGACCCCTGGGGCCGGGTCGACCGCGCGCTCATCACCCATGGCCATTCCGACCACGCCCGCGCGGGCCACGCCCGCTATCTCGCCACCGCAGCCGCCGCCCCGGTGATCCGCCACCGCCTCGGGGCGATCGAGCTGGACACCATCGCCTATGGCGAGAGGCGCCGCATCGGCGATGCCACCGTCTCCTTCCACCCCGCCGGCCATGTCCCCGGCTCGGCGCAGATCCGGGTCGAGGTCGGCGGCGAGGTCTGCGTGGCCTCGGGCGACTACAAGACCGAGCCCGATGGCCTCTGCGAGCCCTTCGAGCCGGTCCGCTGCCACAGCTTCATCACCGAAAGCACCTTCGGCCTGCCGGTCTTCCGCTGGCGCCCGCAGGCCGAGGTGGCCGCCGAGCTGAACCAATGGTGGCGCGACTGCGCGCAGGCCGGGGTGACGCCCCTGCTCGGCGCCTATTCCTTCGGCAAGGCGCAGCGGCTGCTCGCCATGCTCGACCCCGCCATCGGCCCGATCCTGACCCATGGCGCGGTCGAGAACACCAACGCCGTGCTGCGCGCCCAGGGGCTGCGCCTGCCCGAAACCGTCCAGGTCACGCCCGAGACCAGGGCCACGGACCACCCCGGCGCGCTGGTGCTCGCCCCGCCCTCGGCGCTCGGCAGCACATGGGTCCGCCGTTTCGGCGCGGTTTCGACCGGCTTTGCCAGCGGCTGGATGCAGCTGCGCGGCATCCGCCGGCGCCGCTCGGTCGACCGCGGCTTCGTCGTCTCGGACCATGCCGACTGGGACGGGCTGAACGCCGCCATCGCCGCCACGGGGGCGGAAAACGTCTTTGTCACCCATGGCTATACCGAGATCTTCAGCCGCTGGCTCACCGAGCGCGGCCTCAACGCCGGCATCGTGAAAACCGAGTTCCGTGGCGAAGCCGCCGAGGACGACGCCGCATGAAGCGTTTCGCCCGCCTCTACGCCGAGATCGACGCCACCACCCGCACCTCGCGCAAGGTCGCGGCCCTTGCCGCCTACTTCCGCGAGGCGCCCGAACCCGACCGGCTGTGGACGGTCGCGCTCTTCTCCGGCCGCCGCCCCCGCCGCGCCGTCACCGCCACCCGCCTGCGCGAATGGGCCGCCGAACGCGCCAGCCTGCCGCTCTGGCTGGTCGAGGAAGCGCACCCCGTCGTCGGCGACCTGGCCGAGACCATCGCCCTGATCCTGCCGCCGCCCGAGGGCGACGAGGACGAAACGCTGGCCCATTGGATCGACGTGCTGCGCGACGCCGCCAAGGCCCCCGAGGAAGAGCGCAAGGCCACCGTGCTTGCGGCCTGGGCGCAGATGGACATGGCCCGCCGCTTTCTCTTCAACAAGCTCATCACCGGCAGCTTCCGCGTCGGCGTCAGCCGCAAGCTGATGACCCGCGCCCTGGCCGAGGCCACCGGCCGCGACGAGGCCGGGCTGACCCACCGCCTGATGGGCGACTGGACACCCGACACCGTGACCTGGCATTCCCTGATCGAGGCCGAAGACCCGGTTGCCGACGCCTCGCGCCCCTACCCCTTCTGCCTCGCCCATGCGCTGGAGGCGGGCCCCGACAGTCTGGGCGACCCCGCCGACTGGCGCGCCGAGTGGAAATGGGACGGCATCCGCGGCCAGCTGATCCTGCGCGGCGGCGCCTGGCACCTCTGGTCGCGCGGCGAGGAGCTGATTTCCGACGCCTTCCCCGAATTCGCCCGCGCGGCGGACTTCCTTCCCGAGGGCACCGTGATCGACGGCGAGGTGCTGGCCTGGGACGGCACCGCGCCCTTGCCCTTCGCCGCCCTGCAAAAGCGGATCGGGCGCAAGCAGGTGCCGAAATCGGTGCTGGCGCAGGCCCCGGCGCTGATGATCGCCTACGATCTGCTGGAGTGGCAGGGCGAAGACCTGCGCGCCGTCCCCTTCGCAGAGCGGCGCGCGCAGCTTGATACCCTGCTTGCCCCCCTGCCCGGCGACGCCCCGATCCTGCCCTCGCCGCCGCTGGCCTTCGACAGCTGGGAGGGCCTTGCCGCCCAGCGCGCCACCGCCCGCGACCGGCGCGCCGAGGGCCTCATGCTCAAGCGCGCCGACAGCCCTTATCACGCCGGGCGCAAGCGCGGCGACTGGTGGAAATGGAAGCTCGACCCCTTCACCATCGACGCGGTGATGATCTATGCCCAGGCCGGCAGCGGGCGCCGCGCCAACCTCTATACCGATTTCACCTTCGCGGTCTGGGACGGCAACGCGCTGGTGCCCTTCACCAAGGCCTATTCCGGCCTCTCCGACGACGAATTCCGCCAGATCACCGCCTGGGTCGGCCGCAACACGCAACAACGCTTCGGCCCGGTGCGGCAGGTGGTGCCCGAACATGTCTTCGAGATCGCCTTCGAGGGCATCCAGGCCAGCCCCCGCCACAAGTCCGGCGTCGCCCTGCGCTTTCCCCGCATGGCGCGCTGGAGGAAGGACAAGCCGGTGCAGGAGGCCAACACCCTGGCCGACCTCAAGGCCATGCTCGCCGCTTATGGCTGACAGGCGGTTGCGCCCCGGCGCACGCGATGTAGAACTTCGGGCAACCGCATTTACCCCATGGCCCGCCATGAAATTCCTGCTCGCCTGCCTTTTGCTGATTGCCACCGCCCTGCCCGGCCTCGCCGAGAAGCGGGCGCTGGTGCTGGGCAATGGCGCATACCCGAGCAACCCGCTGGACAACGCCACCAACGACGCCCGCGACGTCGCCGCCAAGCTACGCCAGATGGGCTTTGTCGTGCACGAGGGCATCGACCTGCCCCGCGCCGAGGCGATGCGCGCGGTCCAGGACTTCGCCGACGAGCTCGACCGCGACGACGTCGCGCTGTTCTACTACGCCGGCCACGCCGCGCAGATCGGCAGCGACAACTTCCTGATGCCGGTCGATGCCGGTTTCGGAACCGAGGACGAGCTCAAGGCCAGCGCGATCCGGATGCAGAGCATCCTCAGCACCATCGGCGAACGCTCGAACACCCGCGTCATCATCCTCGACGCCTGCCGCGACAACCCCTTCGTCAACCGCTCGGCCAGCCGCTCGGGCGCGGTGCGCAGCGGCCTCGGGCGGATGGAGGCCGGCATCGGCAGCTTCATCGCCTTCTCGACCGATCCCAACAACGTCGCCTCCGACGGCGCCGGGCGCAACAGCCCCTTCACCGCCGCGCTGCTCCGGCACATGGCAACGCCGGGCGCCGACATCCACGCGATCATGCGCAACGTCCGCGCCGAGGTGCGCCAGGTCACCCGCGACACGCAGATCCCCTGGGAGAACTCCTCGCTGATCGAAGAGCTGTACCTCGGCGCCGCGACCACAGCCCCGGCCATGCAACCCGCCCCCGCCCCGCAATTCTCGCACCAGGTCGCCGGGCTCGACCCCAATGGCGACGGCTTCCTCGCCCTGCGCGACGGCACCACCTCCGCCGCCCGCCGCCTCGCCCGCATGACCGAGGGCACCCGGCTCAACCTGCTGGGCCAGGATGGCCCCTGGCTCCTGGTCGAAACCGAGACCGGCCTGCGCGGCTGGGCGCATTCCAACTGGATCCGCCCCACCGCCCCCGCCGCCGCGCGCCCCGCAACCAACCAGTGCGAAGACCTCTGGTACCAGCGCAACGCCTATTTCGCCCGCCACGGCTATTGCTTCCAGAGCCCGCGCGGCCGCGCCGCCTTTCCGCCCGCCAACTGCATCCCCGGCCTGACCGTGGCCCAGGTGCCGCTCAGCCCCGCCGAACGCGCCGAGGTCGAGCGGCTTGCGGCGCTGGAACAGGGCCTCGGCTGCAAGTGAGCCAGCCTGCTCCATTGTCTCTGCCGCGCCGCGCGCCTAAGTGTTCTGGCAATGCATGACAAAGAGGTATCCGATGTTCCAGCTCCCCTTCCCCGTCCGCGACGCCAACCCCGCCGGAGGCAAGGACCTCGGCCCGCTCCCCGAATGGGACCTGAGCGACCTCTACACCTCCGAGGACGCTCCCGAGCTCAAGCGCGACATGGACTGGCTGGAAAAGGCTTGCACCGATTTCGCCGCCGACTACGAGGGCAAGCTCGCCACGCTCGACGCCGCCGGGATGCTCGCCTGCGTGCAGCGCAACGAGCGCATCTCGACCATCGCCGGGCGCATCATGTCCTTCGCCGGCCTGCGCTATTACCAGATGACCATCGACGCCAGCCGCGCCAAGTTCATGGGCGACACGCAGGAGAAGATCACCAACTTCACCACCCCGCTGGTCTTCTTCACGCTGGAACTGAACCGCCTGGAAGACGACCACCTGGCCAAGCTCTTCGCCGCCAACGCCGACCTCGCCCGCTACAAGCCGGTCTTCGACCGCATCCGCGCGATGAAGCCCTACCAACTCTCGGACGAGCTGGAGAAGTTCCTGCACGACCTCGGCGTGGTGGGCGACGCCTGGGAACGGCTCTTCGATGAAACCATCGCCGGCCTCACCTTCACCGTCGACGGCGAAGAGCTGAACATCGAGGGCACGCTGAACCTGCTCACCGACCCCGACCGCGCGAAACGCGAGGCCGCGGCGCACGAGCTGGCCGAGGTTTTCGGGAAGAACATCAAGACCTTCGCCCGCGTCCACAACACCCAGGCCAAGGAGAAGGAGGTCGTCGACCGCTGGCGCAAGATGCCGACCGCGCAGACCGCCCGCCACCTCTCCAACGACGTTGAACCCGAGGTGGTCGAGGCGCTGCGCAGCGCCGTCGTCGCCGCCTACCCGCGCCTGTCGCACCGCTATTACGAGCTGAAGCGCAAGTGGCTCGGCCTCGACCGGATGCAGGTCTGGGACCGCAACGCCCCCCTGCCGATGCAGGACAAGCGCACCGTGCCCTGGGACGAGGCCGAGAAGACCGTGATGGAGGCCTATGCCGGCTTCGACCCGCGCATGGCCGAGATCGCCCAGCCCTTCTTCCGCAAGGGCTGGATCGACGCCGGCGTGAAACCCGGCAAGGCGCCCGGCGCCTTCGCCCACCCGACCGTCACCGAGGTGCACCCCTACGTGATGCTGAACTACCTCGGCAAACCGCGCGACGTGATGACGCTGGCCCATGAACTCGGCCATGGCGTCCATCAGGTGCTGGCCGCCGGCCAGGGCGAAATGCTCTCTTCCACGCCCCTCACGCTGGCCGAAACCGCCTCCGTCTTCGGCGAGATGCTGACCTTCCGCGCCATGCTCGACAAGGCCGAGACCCCGGCCCAGAAGAAGGTCCTGCTCGCCGGCAAGGTCGAGGACATGATCAACACGGTCGTGCGCCAGATCGCCTTCTACGACTTCGAGTGCAAGCTCCACGCCGCCCGCCGCGAGGGCGAACTGACCCCCGAGGACATCGGCGCGCTCTGGATGTCGGTGCAGGCCGAAAGCCTTGGGCCGGCCTTCGACTTCATGGAGGGCTACGAAAGCTTCTGGGCCTATATCCCCCACTTCGTCCACTCGCCCTTCTACGTCTACGCCTATGCCTTCGGCGACGGCCTGGTGAACGCGCTCTACTCGGTCTACGCCGAGGGCGCGCCGGGCTTCCAGGACAAGTATTTCGACATGTTGAAGGCGGGCGGCTCCAAGCACCACAAGGAGCTGCTGGCGCCCTTTGGCCTGGATGCGACGGACCCGAAGTTCTGGGACAAGGGCCTCAGCATGATCGAGGGCTTCATCGACGAGCTGGAGGCGATGGAGGGGTAAACCCCCGGTCGGCATCGGGGACAGGCGGGTTCGCCTGTCCCGCGCGGATTCATCGCCACGCCGGGGCGTGAGCGGAACTGGCGAAGGTTTCGGAAAGCGAAGCCTTCTGAATAATGGGCTTGCCCGTTTGATTCAGAGTTGAACGTGACCGGCCTGCAACCCTGAACGGATGGCCGCGCAACCTCGGCGGAGAGAGTAGCCCGCCTGTCTCATGGGTGAAGGGAAGCTGGCTCTGCCCACTCCCGGCGAGGCGCCCGCTCGATCGTCGCCGGGTCGATCTCGCGCATTGTCAACTGAGCGTTCACCCTGCGGGCCGCAGGGCCCGCGCGCAACCACTTCTCAGCCGCAGCCAGATTGAAGCGCGGACGGCGCTGGCCCTTCGCCGGACGCGAGGCCTCGGTCAGCACCTCGATCATCTCGTCAATGCGATAAAGCCCGCCTGCAACAGGCAGAGGCATCTTGCGCTGCTGGAGCGCCTGCCGCTTTACCTCCAGCTTCTCGGCCACATCCGCGAGGCTCACCAGATCAGGACGCACCTCGCGCAGGACGGTGCCCGGCGGCAGCGCCCTGATCAGCGCTCGCGCCGTATCAAGGATCGCGCTCTCGGCCTCCTCCCCTTCGACCTCCAGCTCGACACCCAGCAGACCGGCATGTCCGGTACCCACGAGGGCATCTTCAAATCCCGCCTCGAAAACGGCGTCGGACAGCGCAAATGGATCATGCTCCCCTTCGGGGAGCGCGAATACCAGTTCGAATTCGAATTCCTCAGCCATCGGGCCTATCCTTCGTCATTCTTCCGAAGCTTCACGCAGGCCAGAGCCTTTTGCCGGAGCCTCTTGGCAAATTGCTGCGGGTTCTTGGGGGTCGACCAGACAGACATCTGGCAAAATTCACCACAGCGGCATTACTTGTCATTTGCCGGGCAACGAAGGATCCCCCACGCATGCCCTCTGCCTTCGACAAGCTCCCATCCCAGCCCTTCGAGCTCCTGGATGACAGCCTCGATTTCCTTTGACGTGTGCGTCTTCCTTGGCACCCTAGATATTGCGCCTCATTAAATTGTCAATTGACAAGTTATAAGATCGACGAAAAACACCGCTTCAAGCAAGGGTCCGGGTTTAGCACATCTACGCGAAATGATCACTGGATGGCTCATCGATCTTGAACGGGATACGGCACGCACAGGACGGGTGCCCGGCCCCGTCTCCGCGCGTCCAACGTGACCTCACACCACCGCCATACCCGGACGGTCACCCCAGCCTCAAAAGCAGACCATTGCTCACCCCGACCCATTGCTCCTAACCTTCCCAATGGGCTCCTTTCGCCCACCAGACGCCCAAGCCAACCCCAGGACAAACCGAGGACAAAAACCACTCCCAATGAAAACCATTACTTTTCAACATGTTGACCCCCCGTCCTAGCTAGGACACTCTGATCCGGACCGATTTCCACCCCGAAAGGCCGCGCCGATGCCCCGCCTGACCCTCACCCCGATCGCCCCCTCCGAGCGGGACCGCGTCGCCCATATCCACGTCCACCCCGACCAGGTCCGCTTTTCCGGCACCATCGAGAGCGCCTTCGAAACCGACGCGCCCCGCACCGATTTCCACGCCATCTGCCTCGACGGCCACCCGGTCGGATTCTTCAAGGTCGACCACGACTACGCCGAGCATCACTGGTTCGCCCGCCCCGGCGAGCCGGGATTGAAGGCCTTCATGATCGACCGCGACCACCAGGGCCAGGGCATCGCCACCGCCGCGATCCGCGCGCTCGACGGCTACCTCCAGCAGCAATACCCCGAGATCGCCAGCATCGCCCTCACCGTCAACATGGCCAACCCGGTCGCGGTGCGCGCCTATCGCTCGGCCGGCTTCACCGATACCGGCGAGATCTACGAGGGCGGCACCGCCGGCCCCCAGCTGGTGATGCGGATGGTCCTGAAAGGCTAGAGCGTCACCGCCTCGTCGAAGGCCCGGTCGATCATCTCCTGCGTCCCATAGGAGAATTCCAGCGGACAGGGATAGGCCTCGCCCGTGCGGATCGAATGCCCGAAAGCCTCGACCTGCCGCACGTAGTGGTTCTCGCCCGGCCAGCGTTTCACCATCACCTCCAGCCCCGGCCGGTGCAGCTCGGCCTGCGCCATGCCGAAGACATTGGCGTTGAAGGGCGTGGCCAGCCGGATCAGCCCGGCCTCGCCATGGAACACCATCTCCTGCGCCGGGTGCAGGCGGGTCGAGACATAGGCGGAATAGGTGAAGCCGGGGAAGCTGGCGGTGATCTCGGAGAAGGTGTCGACCCCGCTCTCCCAGCGGATCCGGCTGGCAACCTCGACCGGCTCCTCTCCGGTGACGAACCGGGTCGAGCCGAAGACATAGACCCCGATGTCGCGCAGCGCCCCGCCGCCGGTGTCGGACCGGTTGCGGATATTGCCGGGGTCGCGGTTGTCGTAACTGAACCGCCCCGAGACATGCACGAGGTTGCCGATACCCCCCCCGGCGACCTGTTCCTTCACCCATTGCCACTGCGGGTGATGCACGATCATGAAGGCCTCGGCCGCCAGCAGCCCGGTCTGGTCGCGCCGGGCCATCAGCGTGTGGAACTCGGCCGCCTGCATCGTCATCGGCTTCTCGCAAAGCACGTGCTTGCCCGCGTCCAGCGCCTTCAGCGTCCAGTCGACATGCATGTGGTTGGGCAGCGGGACATAGACCGCGTCGATCTCGCGGTCGGTCAGCAGGGCGTCATAGGTGGGATGCACCCTCAGGCCGGGACAGAAGGCGCGGAAGCCCTCGGCCTTGTCGGCGCTGCCTGTTGCCAGGGCGACGAGGTCTGCGCCCTTGGCCGCGTGGATCGCCGGCCCCATGTGCTGGCGCGCGAAATTGGCCGCACCGAGGATTCCCCATCTGACAATCATGTCCAGTCTCCGCCCGATACGCCCCCATCGCATATTCTGTCGCAATTTCGGGCACCCCGCCATTGCGTTTTTCGGCCCGGGCAATAGCGTGCCGGCGAGCATTGATTTGAGGGACAGATATGCGAACTTTCGGAAAATGGCTTGGCCGTCTCCTGCTGCTGGCGATCATCGCGGCGGGGGCCTTCTTTGTCTTCGCGCCGGGCTACGTCGAACGCAGCCGTAACAACGTCGTCGTGCATGAACCCTACCCCGTCTCCGAGGCCGCCAGCGCGCTGCACCAGACCCTGGTGATCGGCGACTGGCACGCCGACAGCCTGCTGTGGAACCGCGACCTCACCAAGCGAGGGTCATACGGCCAGGTCGACCTGCCGCGCCTGCAGGAGGGCAACGTCGCCGTCCAGGTCTTCACCGCCGTCACCAAGAGCCCGGCGGGGCAGAATTACGACAGCAATTCGGCCGAAACGACGGACAACATCACCCTGCTGGCGGTCGGCCAGCTCTGGCCAGTGCGGACCTGGAACAGCCTGCTTGAACGGGCGCTCTACCAGGCCGAGAAGCTGCATCGCTTCGAGGCCGAAGCCCCCGAGGCGCTGAAGATCGTCACCACGCGGGCCGATCTGGACGCGGTGCTGGAGACGCGGGCCAAGGGCGCAACGACGGTGGCCGGGATCCTCGGGATCGAGGGAGCCCATCCGCTCGAGGGCAAGCTCGACAACCTCGACCTGATCGAGGCGGCGGGCTACCGGCTGGTGGCGCTGCAGCACTTCTTCGACAACGAACTCGGCGGCTCGCTGCACGGGATCGGCGACCAGGGCTTGACCGAATTCGGGCG
Source organism: Seohaeicola zhoushanensis (assembly GCF_014656415.1). Classification (GTDB taxonomy): domain Bacteria; phylum Pseudomonadota; class Alphaproteobacteria; order Rhodobacterales; family Rhodobacteraceae; genus Seohaeicola_A; species Seohaeicola_A zhoushanensis. Next base: position 159,834 of record NZ_BNCJ01000005.1, read on the forward strand.
GACCGTGGTGGCGCAGGTGGAAAAGCGCGGGATGATCCTCGACGTCGCCCATTCCAGCCCGCAGGTGGCGCGCGACGTGCTGGCGATGACGAAGATGCCCATCGTGGTAAGCCACACCGGGATACACAGCTTCTGCGCCAACAAGCGGAACTTCCCCGACGATCTGATGCAGGCCATTGCCGCCACAGGCGGGGTGATCGGCATCGGCTATTGGGACGAGGTGACCTGCGGCGATTTCACGCCCGGCAATATCGCCAAGATGGTCAAGGCGGCGATCGCGGTGGTGGGCGAGGACCATGTCTCGCTCGGCTCGGATTTCGACGGTTCGGTCGAGACGGCCTTCGACACCTCGGAACTGCCCGCGCTCACCAGCGCGCTGCTCGACCAGGGACTGAGCGAGGCGCAGGTGCGCAAGGTGATGGGCGAGAACATGCTCCGCGTGCTGCAGGCGCGGCTGAAGTAGCCGCTCAGCGGCGACGGCCGACCTGCCGGCAGATCAGGATCACCGGCAGCAGGCCCACGGCGACGATCACCAGCGAGGGCACCGCCGCCCCGTCGAGCCGCTCGTCGGCGGCAAGGCGGTGGGCCTGAACGGCAAGCGTGTCGAAGTTGAAGGGCCGCATGATAAGCGTGGCCGGCAGCTCCTTCATCACGTCGACGAAGACGATCAGCAGCGCGGTCAGCAGGCTCGGCGTCAGGATCGGCAGGTGCACCCGCGTCAGCGTGCCCAGCGGCCCCTGCCCCAGCGAGCGCGCGGCGGCATCCATATTGGCGTGGACCGTCGCCTGCCCACCCTCGTAGGCGCCCAGCGCGGCGGCCAGGAAGCGCACCATGTAGGCGGCGACCAGCAGCCAGATCGAGCCGGTGACAAGCAGGCCGGTCGATATCTCGAAGGTCGACCTCATCCATGCGTCGAGCGCATTGTCGAAGGCGGCGAAAGGCACCAGCAGGCCCACTGCGATCACGCCGCCCGGCACCGCGTAGCCGAGGCGCGCGACATGGCCGGCGAAGGCGCCGGCGCGGGTCGGCCGACTGCGCTGGTAGAAGCCGACAGCGATTGCCGCCACCAGCGTCACCGCGGCCGCCGTGCCCGCCAGCGTCAGCGAGTTCGAGGTGAAGGCGATGTAGCGGCGGCTGAACAGGTCCTGTTCCGAACCGATCCCCATCGCGAAGAGCACCGCCACCGGCAGCGCGAAGCCCAGCGTCACCGGCACCGCGCAGAGCGCCACGGCCAGCCCAGCGCGCCAGCCCTCCAGCGGCTCGGGCGGCATCCGGACATGGGCCTTGCCGGTGTGGTGATACTGCGCCTTGCCGCGCTGCATCCGCTCGGCCACGGCGAGCAGCAGCGCAAAGACCAGCAGGCAGAGCGCCAGCTGCGCCGCCGCCGAACGGTCGGCCAGGGTGAACCAGCTGGTGTAGATCCCGGTGGCGAAGGTTTGCACGCTGAAATGGTCGACGGTGCCATAGTCGGCGATGGTCTCCATCACCGTCAGCAGCACGCCACCGGCAATCGCCGGCCGCGCCATCGGCAGGCTGACCCGCCAGAAGGCGCTCCAGGCCGAATGGCCGAGCGTGCGGGCGGCGAGGAAAGCGGCCGAACTCTGCTGCAGGAAGGCGGCGCGGGCCAGCAGGTAGACATAGGGATAAAGCACCAGGATCAGCATCGCCGCCGCGCCGGGCAGCGAACGTATCTCGGGGAACCAGTAGTCGCGCGGACCCCAGCCGGTGATCTGGCGCAGGGTCGCCTGCACGATGCCGGGATGGTCGAGGATATAGGTATAGGCATAGGCCAGCACATAGGCCGGGAAGGCCAGCGGCAGCACCAGCGCGATCTCGAACAGGCGCACGCCGGGAAAGCGGGTCATCGTCACCAGCCAGGCCGAGCCGACGCCCAGCGCGAAGGTGCCGCAAGCCACCATCGAGACCAGCGCCAGCGTGGTGCCGGCATAACGCGGCAGCACCGTCTCCATCAGCTGCGCCACCGTGCCGGTGCCCCCGGTCAGCGCCGCCAGCGCCACCGCGAGCATCGGCAGCAGGCAGGCCAGCGCAACGGCCCAGGCGGCAAGGGCAAGCAGGCGGCTGCCCCCTCCGGAACGGCGGGTGGCGCGGGGATGGTGCGATGCGGCGCTCTGGTTCACGCGAAAGGATCTCCGGGACCGAAGGTCAGGGGGCAGGGTCTTATCCCGCCTTGCCGTCCGGAGTTCCAGCGGTTTCTGGCGCCATGCCGACCAGCTGCGCCAGCCCGCCGAGCAAGTCGACCGGCGGCAGCTGCGCCAGCGTCTGCCGCCAGACCGGCACCGCCTGCACCAGCAAATCCTCCCCGTCCGGCGTCAGCGCCAGTCGCCGCCCGCGGCGGTCGGAGGGGTCGGGGCTGACGGTCAGCAGCCCGCGCCGCTCCAGCGGCTTGAGGTTGGCGGTCAACGTGGTGCGGTCCATGCCGAGCAGCCGCGCCACGTCGCCCAGGCGCGGCGCCTCGGGGCGGTTCAACGAGATCAGCAGCGAGAACTGCCCGTGGCTGAGGCCCACCGGGCGCAGCGCCTCGTCGAACCGGCGGCCAACCGCCCGTGCGGCACGTTGCAGGTGCAGGCACAGGCAGCTGTCGCGAACCTCGTGGGTGACGTCGATCGGCAGGTCTTCTCTCATGGATCCAATTTAAGTTGACTTCAACATATCTGTCAATCAACCTGACCGGACCAGGAAGACAAGGACATTTGCCATGAATACCTTCATTAACCTCTGTGTTGCAGACGTCACGCGGTCGCGGGCGTTCTTTTCCGCGCTGGGGTTCACATTCAACGATCATTTCAGCGGTGAAGACACCGCAGGCATGCAGATCAACGACAGCTGCTTCGCCATGCTGATGCACCGGGACAAGTTCCAGGGCTTTACCCCGCGCGCGATTGCCGATGCCACCCAGACCACCGAGGTGCTGACCGCGCTGCAGCTTGACAGCCGCGACGCCGTGGACGCGATGGTCGAGGCCGCGGTGGCGGCCGGCGGTTCGGTGTTCCGCGCCCCCGAGGACCATGGCTTCATGTATGGCCGCAGCTTCTGCGACCCGGACGGGCATGTCTGGGAACCCTTCTGGTACGACGCCTCGACCATCCCCGAGGAACACCGGTGAGCCGCGTTCGCACCTGCCTCTGGTTCGCCCGAGAGGGCGAGGCCGAGGCGGCGGCCGCCTTCTACTGCACCCTGGCGCCCGAGAGCAGGATCGACCAGGTGCTGCGGCCCGGCCGCGACGGCCCCGCCATGCTGGTGGAATTCACCCTCGCCGGCACGCCCTACGCGGCGCTGAACGGCGGCGCGACTGAAAAACCCAGCGCCAGCGCCTCGATCTCGCTGATGACGAAGGACCAGGCCGAAACCGACCGGGTCTGGCAGGCGATCCTCGACAATGGCGGGCGCGAGGGACTCTGCGGCTGGCTGACCGACCGCTGGGGCGTGACTTGGCAGGTCTATCCCGAGGCGGTCCTCGACCTCGCCTTCTCCGACGACAAGGCGGCGAGCCTGCGGGTGCAGGAGGCAATCCGCGGCATGGTGAAACTCGACCTCGCCGCCTTGCGGGCGGCGCATGAGGGGGAAAAGGTATCATGAAATACATCGATGGCGTGCTGACCGCCGTGAAGACTGCGAAGAAACAGGCCTTCATCGACTTTTCGCAGGCGACCGTGGCGCTGTTCCGTGAGGCCGGGGCGCTCGAAGTGGTCGATTGCTGGGGCACGGACGTGCCCGAGGGCAAGGTGACGTCCTTCCCCATGGCGGTGAAACTCGAAGCGGACGAGACGGTCTGCTTCTCCTGGGTGCTCTGGCCCTCGAAGGAGGCCCGCGACGCGGGCTGGAAGAAGATCGAGGCCGACCCACGCTTTGGCGAGATGGGCGAGATGCCCTTCGACGGCCAGCGGATGGTCTTCGGCGGCTTCGAGATGGTTTCCGAAGGCTAGCCGCCAAAACGAAATCGCCCTTGCGGCGATGCCGCCGCAGAAAGGATATCCGAGAACGGGGAAAGAGACCGCCGCCCCCATATTTCTCTTCTTTTCAAATATCTCCAGGGGAGTCGCGCCGCAGGTGCGGCGGGGGCAGCGCCCCCAAGGCGACGCCTTACACCCCGAGATGCCGCTCGATCACCGAATGATCGCGCCGCAGGTCGTCGGCCGCCACCGTCTCGAGGTTGCGCCCGTTCTCGATGAAAGCGACCCGGTCGGCCACCGAGAGCACGGCGTCCACCCGCTGTTCGACCAGCAGCACGCCGACGCCGCGGTCGCGCATCACTACCACGACCTGACGGATCGCCTCGATCATCGAGGGCTGAAGCCCCTCGGTCGGCTCGTCCAGCAGCAGGTAGCGCGGCTCGACGCAGAGCGCGCGCGCGGTGGCCAGCATCTGCTGCTCGCCGCCCGAGAGCGTCTGCGCCCTTTGCCCCATCCGCTCGCGCAGGCGCGGGAAAAGCTCCAGCACGCCTTCCAGCACCTCAGGGCCGGAATTTTTCACCCGCAGCCCGATCTCCAGGTTCTGCGCCACCGTCAGCTCCGAGAAGAGCCGCCGCCCCTGCGGGATATAGCCGATCCCCGCCCCCGCCACGCGATGCGCCGGCAGCTCCGAGATCACCTGGCCGTCCAGCCGCACCTGCCCGCCGGTCAGCGGCAGCAGGCCCATGATCGCCTTCATCGTGGTGGTCTTGCCCGCGCCATTGCGTCCCAGCAGGCAGAGGATCTCGCCGGGGCTGATCCTCAGCGACAGCCCCCGCAGCACCTGGGCGCGGCCGTATCCGGCGTCGATGCGGTCGATCTCCAGCATCAGGCGGTCCCCAGGTAGGCGGCCTGCACCGCCGGATTGGCGCGGATCTCGGCCGGAGTGCCCTCGGCCAGGATCTGGCCGAAGTTCAGCACGCTGACCCGGTCGGCGGTTTCCATCACCACGCTCATGTTGTGTTCGATCAGCAGGATCGTCGTGCTGGAGGCCAGTTCGCGCACCAGCGCCTTGAAGGCGGCAATCTCGGCATCGGCCAGCCCCTGGGTCGGCTCGTCGAGGATCAGCAGCCGCGGCGCCTGCGCCAGGCCCATGGCGATTTCCAGCAGCCGCTGGTGGCCATAGCTTAGGTCGCCCGCGTTCTGGTCGCCCCGGTCGCCCAGCCCGACCCGCTCCAGCGCATCGGCCACGGCGCGGGCCACGCCAGCCGATGTCGCCTCGCGCCGGCGCGCCGCCAGCGCCACGTTCTCGGCGACGGGCAGGTTGGCGAAGACCGAGGTGATCTGGAAGGTATAGGCCATCCCGAGGTTGATCCGCCGGTGCGCCGGCAGGGCCGAGATGTCGCGCCCGTCGAATATCACCTGCCCCGAGGTCGGCGGGATACGCCCGCAGAGCAGGCTGACGAAGGTGGTCTTGCCCGCCCCGTTCGGCCCGATCAGTGCCCGCACCTCGCCTTCGGGCAGGTCGAAGTCGACGGTCTCGACCGCCTTCAGCCCCGAGAAATGCCGGGTCAGCGCGCGGGTTTGCAGCAGGCTCACGGCAGCCCCCGCCAGATGCGGCGGCGCAGCTCGCCTGCCAGCCCCTGCGGCGCGAAGAGCGTCAACGCCACCAGCACCACGCCGGCGATCAGCATGTAGGCCGAGGTGTAACCGCTTGAAAGGTCGATCAGATAGAACATGAACAGCGTGCCGAGAAACGGCCCGATCACCGTGCCCGCGCCGCCCAGCAGCACCCAGAGCAGCGGAAAGATCGAATATTGCACCGAGGCGAAGGTCGCGCCGACATAGCCGAAGAGCAGCCCATAAGCCGCCCCCGCCAGCGCCGCGATCCCGCCCGAGATCACCACCGCGCCCAGCTTGTGGGCGAAGGTGTCATAGCCCAGCATCCGCGCCCGCTCCTCGTTCTCGCGGATCGCCACCAGCACCCGGCCGAAGCGCGATCGCACCAGCGCCAGCACCCCGACCAGCACCGCCGCGAAGAGGATCAGCGCCGCGATGTAGCGCACCCCGGCATCGGACAGGTCGAAGCCGAAGAGCACCCGCTGCGCGCCCTGCAGCACGAAACCCTCGTCGCCCCGGGTGTAGGGGCCGAAGTAGAGCACCGTCAGGTAGCCCGCCTGCGCGAACATCAGCGTCACGATCATGAAGGCCACGCCCGCCGTGCGCAGCGCCAGCAGCCCCAGCGCGAAGGCCACCGCAAGCCCGCAGCCGAGCCCGGCCAGCAGCCCCAGCGCCGGCGTCACCCCGCCGTGCTGCACCGCCAGCCCCATGCCATACATGCCCGCGGCGAAGAACAGCGCGTGGCCGAGGCTCAGCAGCCCGGTATAGCCGAACATGATGTTGTAGCCGGCGGCATAGACGCTCAGCACCATGACCCGCGCCAGCACGCCGTGGTGATAGGCCGGCAGCACGAAGGCCCCGGCCAGCAGCAGGGCCAGCAGCGCGCCGTGCAGCGCCAGGCTCCGCGCGCCGTCGCTCATGCGCGCCGCACCCCGAACAGCCCCTGCGGGCGGAACACGAGCACCAGCGCCACCAGCAGCGTGGCGAGGATCTTGGCCAGCGTCGGCGAGAAGAAGACCGAGATGATGCCATCGCTGAGGCCAATCAGCACCGCCGCCAGAACCGTGCCCGGCAGGCTGCCCAGCCCGCCGATGATGACCACGATGAAGGAGAGCAGCAGCGGGTCGCCCCCCATCAGGTAATGCGCCTGCTGGATCGGCACGATCAGCACCGCCGCCAGCGCCGCCAGCCCCGCGCCGATGCCGAAGACCATGGCATAGACCCGCTCGACCGGGATCCCGAAGGCCAGCGCCATGTCGCGGTCGAGCTGCGTTGCACGCATCAACAGGCCGATGCGCGTGCGCGCCATCAGCCCCCAGACCCCCAGCAGCACCACAACCGCCGCCCCGATCACCGCCAGCTTGTAGGAGGTGGTCGACAGACCCCAGGGCCAGTAGAGCTGCAAACCATTCTCGCCCCATTCGACAAAGGGCAGCGCCAGGCGAGTGTTGAAGGGCGGCTCGACCGGCCGCGCGTCCGGGCCGTAGGTCATCAGCGTAACCTGCTGGAGGATATAGAGAATCCCGATGGTCGCCACGATGGTCCGCTCGGGGTCGTAGTTCACCCGTTTCAGCACCGTGACATCGGCCAGCACCGCGATACCGCCCACCAGCAGCGGCGCCACCACCAGCGCCAGCAGGAAGCCCACCGCCGGATGCGCATCACCCACCAGATGCGCGACCCACCAGGCCAGCACCGCGCCGAGCATGAAGAACTCGCCATGGGCGACGTTCACCACCCGCATGACACCGAAGACAAGCGACAGTCCGACCGCCGTCAGTGCCAGCACCGCCGCGGTCACGGCCCCTTCGAGCGAGGCGAGCAAAAGATAGGGGCCAAAGTCCATTGGCGCGACCCTGCCAGCGAAGCAGGCACCGGGCAAGAGGCTTGGCGCAAGGAATTCGCATCCGGCGCCCTATGCTCACCAAAGCGCCCCCGATTGCCCATGGAATGTGTTTCCCGCGGTTGAACCCGAGGCGGCTCCGCCCTACCCTCCAGGCAATTTTCAGAGGACGGGATATTATGCGCTACAGAGTAATTGGCGACGGCCAGGACAACGATTTCACGACCGATTTCGACCGGAACGAGACCTTCATCGGCCGGGGCGGCGACGACAGCTATACCATTGCCTGGTTCGAGGAACGCGATCGGCTGTTCGGCAATGCCGGTGCCGACGAACTGAGGATGGACTGGTTCATCTGGGACGAATACGGCGGCCTGAGCGCTTTGAATCGCGCGGTCTGGTTCGACGGCGGACGTGGCCAGGACCGGATCGAATACAGGGTGATCTACGAGCCGAAAGACACGGTGATCGACCTCGGCACCTATGGCGGCACGCTGACCTCGGTGGAGCACATCGACTTTTTCGTCACCGACCATCAAGGCCGCACCACATCCGACCCGGTGGTTGCCTATGACGTCACCGGGACCGCCCGCAGCGAAGACATCATCGCCGCCTTCGGTTTCCGCAACACCCAGGACCTGACCCTGCGACTCGACGCAGGCGGCGGCAACGACCGGATCGCCGTGACCGGAGGCTATTACGACAGGCTGGTGGTCGACGGCGGCGGCGGCCACGACACCATCGTCGTGAACGGGCTGCTGCGCGACGGTGCAAGGAACGAAATGACCCTTCGGGGCGGCGCCGGCAACGACCGCATCTATTACAACGACCCCGGTGGAGTCGTCCTGGGCGGCGCGGGACGCGACACCTTTCTGCTGTCGCCGATATCCGGCAGCGACGCGGGCGACGCCACCATCTACCGGGGCGGCAAGGGGGCCGATACATTCGTGTTCTACAACGGCTTCTTTCCCAAGGGCGTAGGCGCCGACATCCGCGACTTTCGCGGCAACGACCGGCTGGAGATCGCGGCGACCATCGTCGGTTCCATGGATGCCGTCGCGCTGACACCTTCCACGCCGGGCAGATACGTCGAATACGATCCGGCGAGCGGAATCCTGATGCTTTCGGGCCAGGAGGCTATCCGGTTCACGCCCGGCACGATCATCAGGGAAGACCAGGTCAGCATCGTCGATGCCGGTATCTACAGCGACATGTTCTTTTTCTGAGAACCCCGCCGCGCCGGGCCGACATGGAACATCGGCGCGCGCGGGACGTTGATGTCGCGCCCGGACCCGACATGCACAGGAGCATCCCATGCCCACCCCCAAGAACACCATCTGCCTCTGGTACGACAAGGACGCCGAAGCCGCGGCGCGGTTCTACGCGGACACCTTCCCCGACAGCGAGGTGACGGCCGTGCACCATGCGCCGGGCGATTATCCCTCTGGCCACCAGGGCGATGTGCTGACGGTCGAATTCACCGTTTTCGGCCTCCCCTGCCTCGGCCTCAATGGCGGCCCGCATTTCCAGCAGACCGAGGCGTTCTCCTTCCAGATCGCCACCGACGACCAGGAAGAGACCGACCGCTACTGGAACGCCATCGTGGGCAACGGCGGCCAGGAAAGTGCCTGCGGCTGGTGCAAGGACAAGTGGGGCGTCTCCTGGCAGATAACCCCGCGCACGCTGACCGAGGCGCTGACCGCAGGCGGCGCCGAGGCGCAGCGCGCCTTCGCCGCGATGATGGAGATGCAGAAGATCGACGTGGCGCAGATCGACGCCGCCCGTCGCGGCTGAACACGATCAGGCGTCCGGTTCGTCGAGCGCGGCCCGGCGCAGCCCGGCGGTCGAATAGGGCTTGTCCAGCACCGGGATCTTCGGGAACGACGCCATGACCGCAGCGTCGTCACCATAGCCGGTAGCGAGGACCACGGGGATGCCGCGCTCGACGCAGGCCCAGGCCACCCTCTGCGAGGTCTCGATGCCTAGGTCGGCGTCCAGCAGCGCGAAGGTCACATGGGTTTCGTCGAGGATGCGCAGCGCCTCCGAGACGCGTCTCGCGACATGCACTGTCCCGGCGCCGAGTTCGGCCAGGATATCCTTCACATCCAGGGCGATGATCATGTTGTCCTCGAGGATCAGCGCAGCCGCAAGACGCGCCGGCCTTCCGGGCACCTGCCCCACGTCCGGCTCGTAGAGGGCAGGCACTTCATCCACCTCCGGACAAGCCAGATCCGGAGACATGTCGGAGCAATCGTCACACATGGTCGGCAGACCCCCAAATTCGGCGCTGCCGCCGCGCGGCTACGCCAGAAAATCCGAAGGGCACTGTTGCACTTCCTTCGGCGCCGGCGCTGTCCTGAGGAACCTTGAGAGTTCGGCGCGGTTTACCCGGCCTGTCTAACCAACCCGCTGAGGGCGCGAAATAAACTGTGACATACCTGGTTAATGTTTCTTAATTTTCGGCCGGTCTCCGCCGAGACCGGCCGGCGCTCTTACATGAGCGGCCGCTGTTGCAAACCCTCCGGGTCGATCAGCGCCAACTCGGCCAGTTCCGCCAGCTTGCGCAGTTGCAGCTTGCCATCGCGCCAGGTGGCGAGTCCCTTGGCCTTCAGCGCCTGGAGCGTCTTGTTGGTATGCACCAGCGACAGGCCCAGCGCATCGGCCAGGTCCTGCTGGCGGAAATGCACGGGCACGGTGTCGCCCTTGCCATACCCGGTGGCCTTCAGCCGCTCGAAGATGCGCACCAGCGCCCAGGCGATCCGCTGCATCGCGTCGCGCTGGCCGAGCGAGGCGATGGTCTCGCCCAGGAAATGCTCCTCGACCGCCGCGATCCAGGTCAGGTCGTAGGCGCGCTCGGGGTGATGGCTGAACAGACGCCAGAGGTCGTCGCGGCGGAACACGCAGAGCGTCATGTCGGTCGTGGCCTCGACCGAATGCTTCATCTCGCCCATCATGCCGGCCTGCAGGCCGACGAAATCGCCGGGGAAGACGAAGTTGATGACCTGCCGCCGCCCGCTTTCGAGCGTCTTGTAGCGCGTGCCCATGCCGTCGAGCACGGTGAAGAGCTGCGGGCTACTCGATCCCTCCAGCAGGATGGTCGAGCCCCGGTCGACGCGCAATTCGCCGGTCTTGAAGGTGCCCATGAAGGCCAGTTCGTCTTCGCTGAACGGCGTGAACAGGTTGTGCTTGCGCAGCGGGCAGGTCTTGCAGGTTATTCCAGGCATGTTTGTCGGCCCCACGTTTCCTATGTCGTGGTTTAAATGCCGAAATCGTGAATTGGTTCCCGACGACGCTGCCGCGCGCGTTTTCCGGAACGGAAAACGTCCGAATTCCTGCGAGGAATTCGCTGCCTGGCCGCTGTTTTCATTGAAGGAAAACGGGCCGAAATCCGCGAGGGATCTCGGCCCTTCCGCGCCTCAGAGCGGCTGTGTCGTGTAATCGACTTCGTCCGGATAGAGCGTGTCCTCGATCGAGGTGGTGTGCTGCAGCACAAGCTTCCCGCCTTCGACCTTGGTGATGTACTGATGCCCGAAGACCTGGTGCGTCTTGCCGTTGAACCGCTTCGCCCCCTGCGGATGCGCCGCCGACTCGGGCATGTCGGTCATCGCCTCGACCGCCTCGATCAGCTTGCCGCGATCCGCCGGCCCGGCATAGCCGGCCGCCTCCATGCCCGCATTGACGACGTGCAGCGTCTCCCAGCAGCCGAACATGTGGGCATAGGTCGAGATGTCCTTGGCATCGCTCACCGAGGCGCCGTTGGCATCGACCCCGACCGCTTCGCGATAGGCCTTGTCGAACGCGCTCTGGTTGGCCTGCGCATAGCGCGGGTTGCCCTCCCAGAAATAGGTGCCGTCGAGGAACTCCAGCCCCGGCGAGCTGATGTCGACCGCTTCCAGGCTGTCGATGAAGCCGAACATCTCGGGCCGGCTCGGCCCGAAGAACTCGCCCAGTTCCTTGACGAAGGTCAGCACGGCGGGACCGACCATCACGTGGTAGATAACCTCCGTATCCCGCGGAATCTTCGGGAAATACTTGGTGAACGAGGTCTCGGTCGGCGGGATCGCGATGTGCTCCAGCACCTTGCCGCCCTGCGCCTCAATCGCGGCGGTGAAATAGTCGCGGTGATCGTGGCCGAAGGCGAAGTCGGGGAAGATCATGGTGACCTTCTTGCCCAGCGTGTTGGCGACATAGGGCGCCATCGCCTGCACCTGGCTCTTCACGTCGGTGATGCCGGGCTGCAGCGTGTAGCGGTTCAGCATCCCCGAGGCGACGTGGTGGCCTTCGGAGACCACGAAATAGGGCAGCTTCAGCTCGCCCGCCCGCGGGGCCGAGCCGATCACCACGTGGCTGAACAGCGTGCCGAAAGCGATGTCGCAGCCGTGCTGCGTGGCGAATTTCTCCACCACCTCTGCGCCGCGCTTGGGATCGGTGCCGTCGTCCTCGGTGACGATCTCGATCATCCGCCCGTTGATCCCGCCCTCGGCATTGATCTTCTTCACCGCCGCCTGGGTGGTGCGGTCATACCAGCGCCCATAGGCCGCCCCGATGCCGGTCGCGTGCATCTGGAAACCGATCTTGATCGGCGCCGAACTCTGCGCCTGGGCATAGCGCGCCCAGAGCGGCAGCGTCGCCCCGGCGGCGGCGCCGGCGATGGTCTTCAGCGCCGCACGGCGGCTCGGCTGGATCAGCTTGGACATGAGATTTCCCCTGTTGCGCGGTGAGTCCCGCCCCTTCGGGCGGGATTTGTCGTTATAGTGCAAGGGCCAAGTGGGCCTGTCCAGCACTTTCCCCTACGTCGCCCCGCCCCGCCGACCGCCTGCGTCCCGCTTCGGCGACCTGCGCTCAGGCCCCCCGCGGCGAGGCCAGCAGCCAGAGCCCGAACAGCGTATAGGCCACCATGAAGGCCGCCATCGGCAGCTGGCTCAGCAGCGCCCGGCGCGGGCTGGGGAAGGCGCGCAGGGCAATGGCATGGGCCAGCACCACCGACAGCATGTGCCCAACAATCACCGCCCCGGCCTGGGTCAGGAAGATCACCTTGACCGTCGCCGTGGTGTTGAAGAAGCCGGTGGTGACATAGAACGTCCCCAGCCCCAGCAGATCCCAGCCCCGCGCCAGCGGATCGCTCCCCGCGATCAGCGCATATTGCCCGTCGACCAGCAGCGCGGTCAGGTAATGCGCAACGTGATAGCCCAGCGCGATCGGCAGGATGGTGGGGGCAAAGCGGCAGAAACCCTCGGCCCAGCCGATGCCGCCCCCGGCCAGCACGATCCCCAGCCGCACCACCAGCGCGAAGGCCGCAACCAGCATGAGGTTCGCGCCGTAAAGCCCCGCCAGATTTTGGAAAACCACCGCCGACCGGCCAGGAAACTCCAACGGGTTCATGCCGATATGGGCGAGCCACCAGAAGGTCTCGTTCAGCCCGTCGAAACTGCCGCTGCCCAGCAGCACCACCATGAAGACCGCCAGCCCCACCGAGGGCGCGCGCATCCGCAAGATCTGCCAGCCGGTCAGCCCCACCCGCCCGCGCGCGAACAGACCCAGCCGGGCATAGGCCCGGAAGAACACGCTGAAGGCCTCGGCCCGCAGAAGGAAGCGCGGCCCGAAGGCAAGCGTGCCCAGGAAGGCCGCAAGCCAGTAGAGCCCCACCACCCGCGCCAGTCGCGCCGGGTCCGACGGCGCCGGATCGGCCAGCAGGAAGCCCCCGAACCCAAGGAACCCCGCCAGCGCCAGCCAGGGCGCAACACGATGCGGCAGGTGCCACGAACTGCGCAGCCCCAGCGCGCGCAGCACCGCCGCCGGCCCGCTCCAGGGGTTCAGCCAGGCCCAGAGGTCGCCCAGCGTGCCCACCGCCACGGTGAAACCGATCCACCAGACCGTCCAGACCGCCAGCGGCAAGGGGTTCGACAGCGGATCGCGCGCCCCGGCGATCCCGGCCCAGAGCAGCGCCATCAGCACCGCGAATGAGGCCAGGCTGGACACCACCCGCCAGTGCCCGCGCCGCCACCGCCCCAGCCACAACGGCGCGAAGAGCCGCGCCAGCCAGCGCTCCGGCACCAGCGCCAGCAACAACACCGTCGCGGCCACGCTCGCCGCCCCGGCCGAGATATAGACATCGGTCGGCAGCAGCAGCACGAGGCCCTGCTCGGAGGCATGCGCACCCGCCTTGGCCGGTATGAGTGTCACAAAACCGGCCAACCTGCGCTTGCGAAAGAGGTTTTCTTGGGTGAGAGTCATCGCCGGACCACATTACCCGCCGGAGACAGGGATGAAAGTCGCAAAACAGCTGGCCATTCTGGCGGTGGCCATTGCCGTTCTGGCAGGGGCCTACCTGCTGTCTCCGCTGGCCGGTCCGCCTGCGCCCCTGCTCTCCTCGGCCACCGCCTATGCCATGCCCGGCACGCCCGGCGCGGTGATGGTGGCCATCCAGATCGAGAACCGCGGCGGCCCCGACCGGTTGGTCGCCGTCCGCTCCGACGCCGCGCAGAGCGCCGCGATTGTCGGCGGCACCGCGCCCGAAGGCCTGCCCATCCCGGCCGGCAGCACCCCCAGCCTCTCGGCCGATGGCGCGCATGTCGAGCTCTCCGGCATCGACGGCGCGCTCGACGAAGGCCGGATGCTGCCGCTCACCCTGGTCTTCGAGACCGCCGGCGAGGTCTCGACCCGCGCGCGCATTTCCACGCCCGCCCCCGGCGACCATGCCGCCCACGGCATGGACAACAAGCTCGACCTCGGCCCCGTCGAGGTTGCCCCCAAGGTGGTCATGGACCTGCGCCCCGATGGCGAGGGCTGGATAATCACACTCGATTCGGGGGCCTTCAAGCTCACCGCCCAGGGGGTCGACGGCCAGAACGTGCCCGGCCAGGGCCACGCGCACCTCTACCTCGGCGGCCTCAAGCTGCAACGCATGTATGGCACGACCGCCCATGTCGGCGCCCTGCCCAAGGGCCAGCACATCCTGCGCGTGGTGCTGAATTCGCACGATCACCGCGCGCTTTATGCCGGTGGCGAGCCGGTCGGGGCCATCGCGCTCATAGACGTCCGTTGACAGGCCGCCACGCTTCGGAAGAATGTTTGCACACGAATGATTTTCCGGAGCGGTCATGGCAGAGAAATCCGCAGGCGCCGTGGTGGGCGTCGATGTCGGCGGCACCTTCACCGATCTGGTCGAGCTTGACCCGGCCACCGGCCGCGTCCGCCTCGCCAAGGTGCCGAGCACGCTCGACAACCAGGCTTTCGGTGTCCTGAACGCGCTCCGGGCGGCGGGCTGCGACCTGCCGGCGCTCGACCTCATCGTGCATGGCACGACGACCACCACCAACGCGGTGCTTGAACGCAAGCTGGCGAAGACCGGGCTCATCACCACCGAGGGCTTCCGCGACGTGCTCGAACTCGGCCGCAGGACAAGGCCGCAAGCCTATGGCATGAAGGGCGAATTCCGCCCGCTGATCCCCCGCGACCTGCGCCTTGAGGTGTCCGAACGCATGGATGCCGCCGGCGAGGTGCTGACCCCGCTGGACGAGGCCGCCGTCCGGGCCGCTGGCGAGACGCTGATCGCTCAGGGCTGCGAGGCGGTGGTCGTCCACTTCCTGCACGCCTACGCCAACCCCGCCCACGAATTGCGCGCGGCCGAGATCCTGCGTGCGATCTGGCCCAACGATCACATCACCATGGGCCACGCCCTCCTCTCGGAAAGCCGCGAGTTCGAGCGCGGTGTGACGGCGGCGGTGAATGCCTCGGTGCAACCGCTGATCGCCCGCTACATCCGCCGCCTGACCGCCGAACTGTCGAACGCCGGCTATGACGGCGAGGTGCTGGTGATGAACGGCAACGGCGGCATGGTCTCGGCCGCCCGCGTCGCCGAGGAGGCCGCCAAGACGGTGATGTCCGGCCCCGCCTCGGGCGTGATGGCCGCCGCCTATACCGGCCGGCAGGCGGGCATCGCCAACCTCATCACCTACGACATGGGCGGCACCTCCACCGACGTGGCCCTGATCCGCGGCGCCGAACCGACCGTCTCCAACGAGATCGAGATCGAATACGCCATGCCGATCCACGTCCCGATGGTCGATGTGCGCACCGTCGGCGCCGGCGGCGGCTCGATCGCGCGGGTGAACCCGGCGGGCCTGCTCGAGGTCGGACCCGAAAGCGCCGGCGCCACGCCCGGACCCATCTGCTATGGCCGCGGCGGCACCGAGCCGACGATCTCCGACGCCAACATGCTGCTCGGCCGCCTCGACCCGGCCCGCCTCGCCTCGGTCGAAGGCACCTCTCTGGAGGCGGTCCGCGCCGTTTTCGAAGAGAAGCTGGGCACGCCGCTTGGTCTCGACGCCACCCATGCGGCGGCGGCGGTGATCCGCATCGCCAACCTCAAGATGGCCGGCGCCATCCGCATGGTCTCGCTCTCGCTCGGCGCCGATCCCCGCGACTTCGCCCTCTTCGCCTTCGGCGGCGCCGGGCCGCTGCACGCCTCGGCGCTGGCCAAGGAACTCGGCATCCCCCGCGTCCTCGTCCCCTGCCGCCCCGGCATCACCAATGCCATCGGCTGCCTCGTCGCCGACCTGCGGCACGACTTCGTGCAGACCCTGAACACACCGCTCGCCCGGCTCGACCCGGCCCGCCTGCACGCCGTCTTCGCCGCCCAGACCGCCGAGGGCGAGGCGCTGATCGCCCGCGAGAACATCGAGGCCGCCGCCATCCGCCGCCTCTACTCGGTCGACATGCAGTTCATCGGCCAGACCCACCTGCTGCGCGTGCCGCTCGACCGCCCCGACGTCGACACCGACACCCTGCAACGGCTGTTCGAGGAAGCCTACTTCCGCCGCTTCCGCGTCGAACTGCCCGAGATCCGGGCCAACCTGGTGAACGCCAACTGCTCGGTGATCGGTACTCGCCCCGAAATCGACCTCGCCACCTTGATCGCCCAGGAAGAGCGCAAGGCGACCGTCCACGAGGCACAGATCACCCGCCGCCCCGTCTTCTTCCACGACTGGCACGAGACCCCGGTCTACTGGCGCGACCACCTGCCCGCCGATGCCAGGCTAACCGGCCCCGCGGTGATCCAGCAGATGGACACCACCATCCTGATCGAACCCGGCGACCGCGTGACTACCGACGCCGGCGGCAATCTCATCGTGGAGGTCGCGCGATGACCCTCGACCCGATCACCCTCTCGGTCATCCAGGCCGGCCTGCAACAGGTCTGCGACGAGATGGACCTCTCCTTCTCCCGCGCCGCCTTCTCGCCGGTGATCGCCGAGGCCAACGACCGCTCCGACGGCATCTACGCCGCCGAGGACGGTTCGTTGATCGCGCAGGGCTCGCAAGGCCTGCCGGTCTTCGTCGGCACCATGCAGTATTCCACCCGCACGCTGATCGAGATGATCGCCGCCGGCAAGGCCGCCGCGCCGCAGCCCGACGACATCTACATCGTCAACGACCCCTACCTCGGCGGCACCCACCTGATGGACGTCCGCTTCGCCCGCCCCTTCTACCGCAACGGCGAGATCTTCTGCTGGCTCTCCAACACCGGCCACTGGCCCGACACCGGCGGCGCGGTGCCCGGCGGATTCTCCGCCTCGGCCACGGCGGTGGAACAGGAAGGCCTGCGCCTGCCCCCGGTGCGCCTGTTCAAGCAGGGCCAGCTCGACGCCGAGATCTTCGCCATCATCTGCTCCAACATCCGCGTCGCCGACCAGCGCATCGGCGACGTCAAGGCCCAGGCGGCGGCCCTGCTGGTCGGCGAACAGCGTCTCAACGAGCTGCTCGACCGCTACGGCGACGAGACCGTGCGCGCCGCCATCGCCGAACTGCGCGCCCGCGCCGCCACCCAGATGCGCGCCTTCATCGCCGACATCCCCGATGGCGCCTATCGATCCACCGCCTGGATCGACAGCGACGGCGTGGTGAACGAACCGCTCGCCATCCGCCTCACCGTGACCAAGGACCATGACCACCTCACCTTCGATTTCACCGGCTCCTCCGCCCCCTGCGCCGGACCGATGAACTCGGTCCGCGCCACGACCTATTCCGCCGTCTACCTCGCCATGCGCCACATCTTCCCCGAGGTTCCGATGAGCACCGGCGCCTTTGAGCCGCTGACCATCACCGGCATCGAAGACACCTTCCTCGACGCCCATTACCCCCGCCCCGTCTCCGGCTGCGCGGCAGAGGTCTCGCAACGCATCGCCGAGGCGGTCTTCGCCGCCCTGGTCACCCCCCTGCCCGACCGCGTCACCGCCGCCCCCGCCGGCACCTCGGGCAACTTCGCCCTTGGCGGCCACGACCCGGCGCGCGGCCGCGACTTCGTCATGTATCAGATCAGCGGCGGCGGCTATGGCGGCAATGCCGACCACGACGGGCTGGCCAACGGCTGCTCCACCATCGGCATCTCCAAGGCGCCGCCGATCGAGATAATGGAGCAGCAATTCCCGGTGCTCTACCGCCGCTACGCCCTGCACGAGGGCTCCGGCGGCGCCGGGCAGCACCGCGGCGGCTTCGGCCTCGACTACGAGGTGGAACTGTGGCGCGGTTCCGCCCGCGCCAGCTTCGTCATGGACCACGGCCGCTTCGGCCCCCAGGGCGCGCTCGGCGGCGGCGAAGGCGCGGTAAACCGGGTGACGGTCTGGCAGAACGGCGCCCCCTACAAGCCCGAGCACCTGTCCAAGGAACAGGACATCCCCATGGCACCCGGCGACCGCGTCCGGGTGATGACCCCCGGCGGCGGCGGCTACGGCGACCCCTTCCGCCGCGCGCCCGAAGCGGTGCTCGAAGACGTCCGCCTGCAACGCTACACGCCCGAGCAGGCCCGCACCCTCTTCGGCGTCGCCCTCACCACCGACCCTCTCGCCATCGACGAGACCGCCACCCGCGCCCTGCGCCGCCGCTGACCGGAACCCCCAATTTCTCTTCTTCAAAAATATCTCCGGGGGAGTCGCGCCGCAGGCGCGGCGGGGGCAGCGCCCCCAGGCGACATCCGCCGCCGGGCCTTCCCTTTCGGCTGCCGCGCCGCTAAGCCCCGAGGCAGTGCAGTCTAACGGATATCCCAGATGGGCAGCGTCATTCTCGGCATCGCGGCGGCGCTCGCCTGGGGCGTGCATGACCTGCTGGTGCGCCGCATCAGCGAGGGGCTCGCCATCGCCCCCGCCATCCTGAGCGTGCTGCTGATCGGCACCCTCTTCACCCTGCCGCTGGCCCTCGGCCTCGGCGGCTGGGCGCAGATGACCGGCCAGGCCACGCTGCTCGCCGCCCTTTCGGGCATCGCCTATGTGGTCGGCTGCTTCGGCCTCTACCTCGCCTTCCGCATCGGCCCGGTCAAGCTGGTGGCCCCGGTGGTCGGCGCCTTCCCGGTGCTCTCGGTCGGCTGGGCCTGGCTCTCCGGCTCGCCGCTCGGCACTGCCGATGCGCTGGCCATCGCCGCCATCGTCGGCGGGGTCATCGCCGTGGCGCTGCTCTCGGACGAGGGCGCCGGCAACGGCTCGCGCGCCGCCGCGGTGGGCTGGGGCGCGCTTGGCGCGGTGGGTTTCGCGCTGACCTTCGGCCTGTCGCAGGCCGCGACCCGGATCGGCGCCGAGCTGCCGGTGATCCTGATGGCCCGCCTCGCCGCCATCGGGCTGATGATCGCTCTGCTCGCCCTCACCCGCCAGCGTCTCTCGCAGGTCAGCCGCCACCGCGCGACGCTGACCGGGATGGGCCTGTTCGACGCGCTGGCGCTCGGCCTCGTCACCGCCGCCGGCACCCTGCCCAACCCGGAATTCGCCGCCGCCACCTCCTCGGTCTTCGGCGTCGTCACCATCGTGCTGGCCCGCCTCTTCCTGGCCGAGCCGGTCTCGCTGCCGCAATGGGGCGGCGTCGGACTGGTCTTCGCCGGGGTCGCGGCCCTGGGCTTCTAGGCCGCGCGCCAGCGGTCCAGCACGAACCGCGCCGTCATCAGGTCGAGATGCGCGCCGCCGCCGTTCTTGAACAGCGTGATCTCCTCCGGCGCAGGCGCGAACCGCTCCAGCCCGTAGAAATCCGCCAGCACGTCCTCGCGCGCGATCACCCCCTGCGCCAGCGGGATCTTCAGCTCGCCGATATGGTCGAGCGTGGTGTCGAAACTGTCGACATAGATCCTCGCGCGCCGCAGCGCCGTGTCATCGGCCTCGCGCATGTCGGGGCGATAGGCCCCGATCAGGTTCAGGTGCTGGCCGGGGCGCAGCCACTCGCCCTTGATCACCGGCTCGGAGGACATCGTCGCGCAGACGATGATATCGGCCGCCCGCACCGCCGCTTCCAGGTCCTCGGCCACCGCGAGGCCCGGCACCTGGGCCGCGAGGTCATGCGCCTTGGCGGTGGTCCGGTTCCAGACCACCTGTTTCGCGGCCGGGAACCCCGCCGCGAAGGCCTCGCAGAGCGAATGCCCCACCGTGCCTGCGCCGACGATCAGCACCGAGGCGCTGTCCGCCCGCGCCAGCCGCAGCGCGCCGAGCAGGCTGTCGCCCGCCGTCTTCCACTTGGTCACCAGGTGGAAATCGACAATCGCCTCGAGCATCCCGTCGGTATCGGAGTAGAGGCAGACCCCGCCATTCACCATCGGCTTGCCCTGCGCCGGGTTGCCCGGAAAGACCGTCGCCGACTTGACCGCCATCCCCATCCCGTCGATCCAGGCCGCGCGCGACAGCAGCGTGTCGGGGTCGCGGTAGAGGAAGGTATCGGCGATCTTCGCCTTGGGCAGGGCGTGCCCCGCCGCCAGCGCCTCGGTCAGGCCCAGCCAGTCGAGCCCCGCCTCGCCCTCGGCAAAGCCGATCACCGGAACATTCATGCCGCTTCCTCCTCGCTCAGCAATCCTTCGGCGACCAGCCGCGCCGCCCAGCCCTCGGGCCCCTCGAACAGATGCGTCCGCCACCCCCGCGCCGCCGCCGCCGCGATGTTCTCGGCCCGGTCGTCGGTGAAGATCAGCCGCTCGGGCGGCACCCCGCAGCCCGCCTCGACCATCTCGTAGATCCGCGCATCCGGCTTGATGACGCCCATGTGACCCGAGATGAAATCCCGGTCGAACTCCCGCAGGAAGGGATAATGCGTCGCCGCGTAATCATAGCTCTCGATGCCGAAGTTGGTCAGCGAGAAGACCGGCACGCCCTTGCCCTGCAGCGCCTGCATCAGCCGCACCGAGCGCGCGATCACCGGCGTCGCCAGCTCGATCCAGCGGTCGTGCCACATGCGGATCTCGTCGCGCCATTCCGGCGTGGCCTCGGCCACGGCATAGATCGTCCGGGTGAAATGCTCGCCCCGGTCGACCCGGTTGTTCATCTCGTGCAGGTCGACCGCCTCGAACATGGCGCGGCGGCGCGCCTCGCCGATCTCCCGGTCGTAGAAGCGTTCCGGCTGCCACTCGATGAGCACATTGCCGATGTCGAAGATCACCGCTTCCGGTTTCATGCCTGCCACCCCCACCCGCGCCAAAAATCCTTCAAGGATTTTTGGCAAATTTTTCCCAAAAATTTGCCCGCTTCCGGCCCGGCCTCAGCGCCTGGCCGCACGGATCTCGCGTTCGAGCGCGTCAAGGAAACGCGACCGGTCCGCCTTTGTAAAGGGCTTGCCCCCGCCGCCCTGTGCCAGCGGCGAGGCGGCCCGCAGATCCGCCATCAGGTCGCGCATGGCAAGCTGGCCGCCGATATTGGCCTGGGTGAAGATCTCGCCGTTGTGGCGCAGCACCCGCGCCCCGGTGGCGACGCATTTCGCCGCCAGCGGCACGTCGCCCGTCACCACCACGTCGCCCGGCCCGCAGCGTTCGGCAATCCACTTGTCCGCCTCGTCCGCGCCGCTGGCAACGATCACCGTCTCGACCAGCGGGTTGGCCGGCGGACGCAGCCCGCCGTTCGAGACCAGGAACATCTTCAGCCCATGCCGGGTCGCCACCCGCTCCGCCTCGGCCTTCACCGGGCAGGCATCTGCGTCGACATAGATCACGCCTCCAGCGCCTCGGCGTGGAAGCTGACGTGATCCTCCATGAAGCTCGCCACGAAGAAATAGCTGTGATCATAGCCCGGCTGCAGCCGCAGCTCGCCCTGCTGGCGCCGTTCGGCCACCGCGCTGGCCAGCGTCTCGGGGCGCAGCAGGTCGATGAACTGGTCCTTGGTCCCGGTGTCCACCAGCAGCGGCCCGTCGAAGCCCGTCTCGCGCATCACCTTCGAGGCGTCGTGCCGGGCCCAGGCGGTTTCGTCGGCGCCGAGGTAGGCGGTCAGCTGCTTGCGCCCCCAGTCCGCCCCGCTCGGATTGCAGATCGGCGCAAAGGCCGAAACCGAGCGGAACCGCCCCGGCAACCCCATCGCCAGCGTCAGCGCGCCATGCCCGCCCATCGAATGGCCGGTGATCGCCTGGCGTTCCATGTCCAGCGCGAAATTGGCCCCGATCAGCCCCGGCAGCTCCTCGGCGACATAGTCCCACATGCGGTAATGCGGCGCCCAGGGCTCTTCGGTCGCGTTGACGTAGAACCCCGCGCCCTTGCCGAGGTCATAGGCCTCGTCATCGGCCACCCCCTCGCCCCGCGGCGAGGTATCGGGGAACACCAGCGCGATGCCCTCGCGCGCGGCCCAGCCCTGCGCGCCGGCCTTCACCATCGCGTTCTCATGGGTGCAGGTCAGCCCTGAGAGATACCACAGCACCGGCACCGGTCCCCGCTTCACAGCTTCCGGCAGGAACAGCCCGAAGGTCATGTCGCAGGCGCAGGCCTTTGAGGCATGGGTGTACACGCCCTGCACACCGCCGAAACAGGCATTCTCGGATAGGGTCTTCATCTCGGTCTCCTTGAAAAGGTCAGGACGGCGCGATCCAGGCCACCACTAGCGGGAAGGTCAGGATGCTCGCGGCCGTCGAAAACAGGATCGCCGCAGACACCCGTTTGGCCGCGACGCCGTAATGCTGGGCCAGCATGAACACGTTGCCCGCCACCGGCATCGCCGCCGCGGCGATCACGATGGTGGCTTCGAAGGGCTTGAGCGGGAAGATCACCAGCACGCTCACCGCCACGAAGACCGGGTGCAGCACCAGCTTGCAGAAGGTCAGCCAGCCCGCCACCTCGATGCGCTCGGCCGACTTGCCCGCCAGCGAGGCGCCGATGGCGAAGAGCGCGCCGGGAGTCGCCGCGCCGCCCAGGATGGTCAGGAAATCATTCATCACCGCCGGCACCGGAATGGCAAAGGCGCTCCACAGCAGCCCCCCGGTGATCGCCACGATCATCGGGTTCCGCAGCAGCCCGATCCCCACGGTCTTCAACACCGCTGGCCGCATCCGCCCGTCGCGCGCGCCGTTGATGAGGATCACGATCAGGCTGGAGAAGACGATGAGATCGGTCGCCAGCACCATCATCATCGGCCCGATCGAGGCCTCGCCGAACAGCAGCACGAACATCGGCAGGCCGAGGAAGCCGACATTGCCGATCACCGCGCATTGCGCCTCGATCGCCGCAACCTGCACGTTCAGCCCGCGCACGAAGGCCACCACCGTGGCGATGCCATAGACAAAGGCCGTGCCCCAGAGATAGCCCGCGATCAGCCGCCCGTTGAACACCGCCGCCATGTCGAGGTTGGCCGCAAAGCGGAACAGCATCGCCGAGAGCGCGAAGAAGAAGACGAACTTGGTCAGGTAGGCCGTCGCTTCGGCAGTGAAGAAACGGGTATGCCCGGCCCAGTAGCCAAGGCCGATGATCGCGAAGAACGGCAGCGTGCGCAGGAAGATGTCGATCATTGCGCCAACGGGTTAGCGGTTTGGCGGCGAGGCCGCAAGCGGTGTTGGCACGGGCAACCGCTGTGCGGGAGTCATCGGCCCGCAGCATCGGCTGGTCCACCCAGAAACCGCAGCCTGTCACTGCCCTCGTCAGAAAGAAGAACCAGCTTGACGGTTGCGTGTGGACACTTAACCTCAATAGCGAAGTTTCAGCGGAACAGATTGATGACAATGAAACTATTAATTATGTTCGGCGCTGCATTATTTTCGCTTTATGCTTTTCGATATTTTGAGAGTTTACCGGCAGCGGAGGCGACAAGAGAAGAGATTATCAGTCTGGCAATTGGTTATTTTATTGAGCATGAGACCAGCGTTGCTCTCCGCAAGAATTCAGATGGCGAATATGTAAAGGTTTACCACAAGACATACGGAAGCGTGAGTGAGTTTCGAAAAGAGTTCCCGAACTGCTGCCACTTCTCCGAGAGGAGCTCGAACGGTCTTCCTGGAACGGCAAGGGAGCGAAGAATCAAACATTACGCGGGCACAGTGAAAATAAGGTATACGCAAAAATCGTTTTGGGCCAAGCCAGCCGCCACTGAATCTGACACCAGAGAAGTGGAGATTCCCATGAACAGGTTCGGTGAAGTCGTCATCTTCTCAGAATAACAACGTTGGTCAGATCCCCACGCCTACTCACCCCTCACCCGCTCCCGATCAGGATCCCCGCTGCCAGCACCAGCGCGCCGCCCAGCACCACCTGCAGGGCGGCGCGGAAGAAGGGCGTTTCCATGTAGCGGTTCTGGATCCAGGCAATCGCCCAGAGCTCGACGAAGACGATGCAGAAGGCAATCGCCGTCGCGGTCCAGAAATGCGGGATGAGGTAGGGCATCGCGTGCCCCAGCCCGCCCACGGCCGTCATCACCCCCGAGGCGATGCCCCGTTTCAGCGGCGAGCCGCGTCCCGAAAGCTCGCCATCGTCCGAGATCGCCTCGGTGAAGCCCATCGAGATCCCCGCCCCGACCGAGGCCGCGACGCCGACGAGGAAGGTGGTCCAGGTGTCCTGCGTGGCGAAAGCGGTCGCGAATATCGGCGCCAGCGTCGAGACCGAGCCGTCCATCAGCCCCGCCAGCCCCGGCTGCACCCAGGTCAGCACGAACTGGCGGTGCGCGGTGGCGTCCTCGCGGGCGCGGGTGTCGCCGTCGAGATGCTCGGCCTCCAGTTCGCTCGCCGTGGCCTGGTGCCCGGCCTCGGCGGCGGCGAGATCGCCCAGCAGCTTGCGCGTCGCCGTATCGGTCGTGCGCGCCGCGGCATGGGTGTAGAACCGCTCGGCCTCGCGCTCCATCGCCTCGGCCTCCTCGCGGATCCGCTCGATCCCGAGGTTCTGCACAAGCCAGACCGGCCGGCGGTTGTAATAGCCCGCCACATGCTCGCGCCGGATCAGCGGCACCACCGGCCCGAAACGCGACTCGTGCAGCGCCAGCAGCCGCCCCCGGTGCTGGTCCTCCTCGGCCGCCATCCCTTCGAACAGCTTGGCGGTGGCCGGGAAATCGGCCCGGAGGTTCTCGGCATAACCGCGATAGATCCGCGCGTCGTCCTCCTCGGAGGAGATCGCCAGAGCGATGATTTCCTGCTCGCTCAGGTCGGAAAATCGTTTGCGTTGCGTGAGAAAGCGCATGTCTGCCCCTGTTTGGAATGATTCTAACATAGCGATCGCCGCAGGATTGGCAATTCCCCGCGCGAGGCTGTTGGCGGAACTGAACCCGACGGTTTATATTCAGGTCAGAAGACAGGAGACTCGATGACCGACCACCCCGCCATCCTGCGCACCGGGCGCAAGTTCGACCAGGTGCTCGCGGGCGCGCGCAAGGTCTTCATGGCCGATGGTTTCGAGGGCGCCAATGTCGACGACATTGCCCGTGCCGCCGGCGTCTCGAAGGCGACTCTCTACAGCTATTTCCCCGACAAGCGCCTGCTTTTCGTCGAGGTCGCGACCACCGAATGCCGCCGCATGGCCGAGCGCACGTTGGAACTGGTTGACCCGACCGCCCCACCCCGCGCCGTGCTGACCATCGCCGCCGGGCAGATCGTGCCTTTCCTGCTCTCGGACTTCGCCCAGCAATGCTTCCGCGCCTGCATGGCCGAACGCGACCGCTTCCCTGAACTGGGCCGCGCCTTCTATACCAACGGCCCCGAGAACGGCAAACGCCAGCTCAAGGCCTATATGGCCGAGGCGACCGCGCGCGGCCAGCTGAGGATCGATGATCTCGACATGGCCGCCGAGCAGTTCACCGAGCTTTGCAAGGCCCGGCTCTGGACACGCGCGGTCTTCGGCATCCAGACCCGGTTTACCGAGGAAGAGATCGCCGAGGTGGTGCAGAACGCGGTCGAGACCTTCCTCGCCCGCTACGGCGCCTGAGCGCCGGGCGAGACAGCCGGCCCGCCCCGCGCTATGATGCGGGGAATGGCTGCGGGTGGAGGGGGACATGCCCGGCAACGACGACGACGGCCTCGATGCGGCCATCCGCGCCTTCGGGGCGGCCTGGGCCAGCGGCGATATCCCGGCGCTGCGCGCGCTGCTCTCGCCGAGCTATACCCACAAGGACATCTTCGGCGCGCACCTGCCCTGCGAGGACTGGCTCGCCTACGCCGCGAAACGCACCGGGCGCGATACGAGGATCGCCTTCCGAGAGGTGAAGACCCGCCGCTTCGGCGAGCTCGCCGTGATCACCGGCTTCAACGACATCACCGGCGGCGGCGCGACCTCGGCGGGCGACACCCAGGATCTGAGCATCGTCTTCACCCAGGTCTGGCGGCGCGAGAACGGCCGCTGGCTGCGCGAGGCCTTCCAGGCGACCCAGGTCGCCGAGGAGGTCGCGGGCTAGGGGGCATAGGGGCGCGGTGCCGTCGCCGCCACCTCGGGCCGCTCCAGCAGTTCGAGGATGTTCCGCAGCGCCGGGGCCTCCGCCGCCACCCCCTCGACCCCGCGCGAGCGGGCCCAGTCGAGCAGAACGGCCAGCGCCAGCCCGGTCACCGTGTCGGGCGGTGCCTGCTGCGCCAGCCAGCCCGCCACGCTGTTGAACCGGCGGACGAGACGGTCACGCAGGTCGAACCCCAGCACATTCGGCCCCACCGGCCCCAGCCCCGCCCAGCCGATATAGGCCGCCTGCGCCAGCGCATCGCCCGCCGTGAGGGCGACGACCAGTCGCGCACGCTCGCCCGTGATGGGGAATGGCGCGCCTTTGGGGGCCATTGCGGCCAGATGCTCGATGATGAGCAGCGTCGGGAAAATCGGCGGCGCGTCCCCGCGCAGCAGCAGCGGCACCTGCCCCATCGGCGTCAGGGCGTCGACCGCCTTCGGAAGCGGGAAACCCACCTCGCGCAGGGCGACCGGCAGGCCCCAGGCGGCAATCAGCACCCGCACGATCCGCGAAAAGGGCGAGCCGTCGACATAGATCAGTTCCATCCCGGCCTCCTGCGAGGGACCCATGACCAGCCTAGCACGGAATGGAGGCCGTCGCGCCTGTGGGGTTTCCCCGCGCTGCGCGCGGCGACCCGCTGGGGGCCTTGCCCCCAGACCCCCGAGTATTTTGCGAAGAGAAGAAGCACAGGCGTGTTTCTCGCAGCGCCCTAGCGCGAAGATGCAGGGGGGCGGCGGCCGCGGCGCGCGGCTGGCCTTGACCTCGGCCTGTGGCGCGGGACTATGCCGCCATGTCCCGGCCGATGCACCTGACCCCCGACCATGTCGCCCGCACCTTTCGCGCGGTGCCTGATCCCGACGACGCCCTGCTGATGGGCTGGCACCGGCTCGACGAAGCCGAGATCGCCGCCGCCGCGCGCGAGCTGCTGGCGGCGCGCCCGGCCGGGCCGCTGCATGTCTTTGCCTATGGCTCGCTGCTCTGGAAGCCCGAGTTCGAGCCGCTGGCGAGCCGGCGCGGCCATGTCGATGGCTGGCACCGGTCGTTCTGCATCGAGCTGACCACCTGGCGGGGCACGCCTGAGGCGCCGGGGCTGATGATGGCGCTGCTGCCGGGCGGGCGCTGCACCGGGCTGGTGCAGGAGGTACCCGAGGCGGCGGTCGTGCCGGTGACCGAGGCGCTGATCGCCCGCGAGACGCCCTTCCGTGAGCTGCTGGAGGCGCGCCGCTGGTTGGATGTGCAGACCGCCGAGGGGCACCTGCGCGCGCTCACCTTCTATGCGCCGCCGGTGGGGGAGGAGCTGCGCACCGACCTCACGGCCGAGGCCACCGCGCGGATGATCGCACGGGCCTGCGGCCATGCCGGCTCGAACGCCGAATACCTGCACGAGACGTTGAAGGCGCTGGGGGCGCATGGCATCCGGGACGGCCGGCTCTGGCGCCTGCAGAAGCTGGTGGCGGCGGAACTCGACCGGATGGGGTGAGGGATTTTGCGATGCGGAAGGGTGTCCCGGAAAGTCACTCCGGAATTTTACTTTTATTTCAATGGATTGGAAAGCGCCCCAGCTGGGACGCCTTCCGGGTGTTGCTTCAGTCGAGCCGCCGCACCATCAGCTGGTTGCCCTCGCCGACCCGCGTCTCGAAGAGCTTCAGCTCCTTGATGAGGTCGGAGAGCTTCTTCTTGCCGTAGCTGCGGGTATCGAAATCGGGGTTGGCCGCGCTGATATACTGGCCGATCTGGCCGAGCGTGAACCATTCGTCGTCCTGGTTGATCGCGTCCATCGCCCGGATCACCAGCTTGCTCGGATCCTCCAGCGCCGCCGGGGCCTCGGCCGCCGCCGGCGCCGGGGCGGGCGCCTCGGCCGGCTTCGCTTCGGGCCGCGCCTTCGGCTTGGTCTCGGGCACCAGGTTCTCGACGTAGATGAAGCGCTTGCAGGCCTTCACGAAGGCCATCGGCGTCTTGCGCATCCCCATGCCGAAGACGTCGAGCCCCTGCTCGCGGATCCGGCTCGCCAGGCGGGTGAAATCGCTGTCCGACGAGATCAGCACGAAGCCGTCGAAACGGCCCGAGTGCAGGATATCCATCGCGTCGATCACCAGCGCGATATCGCTCGCATTCTTGCCCGTCGTATTGGCGAACTGCTGATGCGGCACGATCGCCAGCGCGGCGAGCCGGTCCTTGCTCCAGCCCTGCGGCCCGCCGCCGGCGAAATCGCCATAGATGCGCCGGATGCTGGCCTCGCCCAGCGACGCGATCTCCTCGAACATCGCGTCGGCATATTTCGCCGAGATATTGTCGGCGTCGATCAGGACGGCCAGCAGCTTGCGCGGATCGCTCATCCTCAGGCCAGTTCGTCGACCGAGGAGATCACCTTCCCGAGCAGGCCATAGTCGAGCGCCTCCTTGGTGGTCAGCCAGAAGTCGCGGCGGGTGTCCTCGGCGATCTTCTCCGGGGTCTGGCCGGTTGCCTCGGCAAAAAGCTTGTGGAACCGCTCGGCCATGATGCGGATCTGTTCGGCCTGGATCATCAGGTCGCTCACCTGGCCGCCGATCCCGCCCGAGGGCTGGTGCAGCAGGAAGCGGGTGTTGGGCAGGCAGTAGCGGTTCTCGCGCTCGGCCCCCACGAAGATCAGCGCGCCGGCGCTGGCCACCCAACCCGAGCCGATGGTGCGCACCTTGGGGCGGATGAACTTGATGATGTCATGCACCATGTCGCCGGATTCGACGTGGCCGCCGGGCGAGGAGATGAAGACGTTGATCGGGTCGTCGCTGTCCTCGGCCAGGGCCAGCAGCTGGGTCACCGCGCGGCGCGCCAGCTTGTCGTCGATGGCGCCGGTGATGATGACGTTGCGCGACTTGAAGAACAGCTGTTCGGCCTTGCCGGCCGGGGGCGTGTCGGGCGTTTCGTCGACCCGGGTATCTTCGTCTTCGTCTTCGAGGCGGTAGTTCATCGCGTCGGGTCTCCCTAGAGTGTGCCGCTGGAACCTAGAGGCTCGGCGCGGGAGGTTCAACGGGTGGCGTGGCCGCGCCCGACAATATCGGCCGCCTGCGCCAGCACGCGCAGCCCGGCGACCAGGTCGGCATTGGCCGTATCCTCGGCGAAATCGTGGCTGATGCCGCCGATCGAGGGCACGAAGAGCATCGCCACCGGCATCAGCCCCGCCACGTTGGTGGCGTCATGCAGCGCGCCCGAGGGCAGCTTGCGCCACCGGCCCGGCGCGACCGCCTCGGCCCCCGACTCGAGCGCCGTGCGCAAGCGGGCGTCCATCGTCACCGGCTCGAGGCCGAGCAGCGGGCCGAAGCTCAGCTCCATCCCGCGCGCCTCGGCAATCTCGCGGGCGGTGGCACGGACGATCGCCTCCATCCGGTTCAGCCGGTCGGCATCGCCATCGCGCCACTGCATCGAGAAGGTCGCCCGCCCCGGCACGATCGACGAGGCATTGGGATGCAGCGAGACATGGCCCACCGACCAGACCGAGGCCGGCGTCACCACGTTGCGGAAGCGTTCGGCAATCGACGCGTTGAAGGCGGCCAGCGCCTGGAAGGCGTCGCGCCGCAGGTGCATCGGCGTGGTGCCCGCGTGGTTCTGCTGGCCGGCGAAGGTGATCTTCATGTCGCGGATGCCGACGATATCGGTGACGACGCCGATCTGCTCGGCGGCGGTGTCGAGCACCGGCCCCTGCTCGATGTGCAGTTCGACATAGCCGGTGAAGCGGCCGGGGTCGACGAAGGGCCCGGCGAGATCGGCCATCCGCGCCCGCGCCACGGCATAGGTCACGCCGGCATGGTCGGTCAGCGGATCGGCCTCGTCCATCGGCAGGGTGCCCGACCAGACCGCGCTGCCGGTGGTGACGCCGAAGCGGCCCTCCTCGTCCTGGAAGCTGACCACCGAGACCGCCGGCCCGCCCGCCTCGCGCGCGGCGCGCGCCACCTCCAGCGCGGCGATCACGCCCAGCGCCCCGTCGAGCCAGCCGCCCTCGGGCTGGCTGTCGGAATGCGAGCCGAGCAGCAGCGAGGGCCCCTCGACAAGGCCGAAGAGATTGCCGACCGGGTCGAACTGCGGTGTCAGCCCCGCCTCGGCCATGCGCGCGGCCAGCCACTTGCGGGCGGCGATATCGGCATCGGAAAAGGCCGGGCGCACCACGCCCTTGCCCACCCCCGCCGCTCCGAAGCCGCGCAGGGTTTCGAGATCGGCGAGGAAACGGTCAGGGTTCAGCATGACAGGTCCTCCGGGCGCACGGAATTCTGCAAGTATTCCGGACAAAATTCCTTGCAGGAATTTTGCATCACTCCGCCGCCGCCCGTGCCGCTGCAGGCTCGACCCGCACCGCCGAGAACTTGAACTCGGGGATCTTGCCGTAGGGGTCAACCGCCGGGTTGGTCAGGATGTTCGCCGCCGCCTCGACATAGGCGAAGGGCAGGAAGACCATGTCGGGCGCCACCGCGCGGTCGGCGCGGGCCATGATCTCGATGCTGCCGCGCCGCGTGGTCAGGCGCAGCATTCCGCCCGGCTCCACCCCGAGGCGGCGCAGGGTCGAGGGATGCAGCGAGCAGTTGGCCTCGGGCTCCACCGCGTCCAGCACCTTGGACCGCCGCGTCATCGAGCCGGTGTGCCAATGTTCGAGCTGCCGCCCGGTGGTCAGGATCATCGGGTAATCGGCATCGGGCGCCTCGGCCGGGGCGATGACATTCGCCGGCGTGAACTTCGCCCGCCCACCGGCGCGCGGGAAGCCCTCGCCGAAGACGATGGGCTGGCCGGGGTCTTCCGGGGTCAGAGAGGGGTAGGTCACGACATTGACCCGCGACAGCCGTTCCCAGGTGATGTTGTCGAGCGACTTCATCGTGCGCTTCATCTCGGCAAAGACATCCGCCGGACTGTCATGCTGCCAGTCCAGCCCGCAGCGCCGCGCCAGATCGACAGTGATCGCCCAGTCCTCGCGCGCCTGGCCCGGCGGTGGCACGGCGGGGCGGCCCATCTGCACCTGACGGTTGGTGTTGGTGACGGTGCCCGACTTCTCGGCAAAGGCCGAGGCCGGCAGGATCACGTCGGCATAGTTCGCCGTCTCGGTCAGGAAGATGTCCTGCACGACGAGGTGGTCGAGCTTGGCCAGCGCGTCGCGGGCATGTTCGACATCTGGGTCGGACATCGCCGGGTTCTCGCCGAGGATATACATCGCCTTGATGTGCCCCTCATGCACCGCATCCATGATCTCGGTGACGGTCAGCCCCTTCTGGTTCGAGAAGTCGCCCGATTGCCAGACCTCGGTAAAGGCTGAGCGCACGCCATCGTCGGTGACGCTCTGGTAATCCGGCAGGAACATCGGGATCAGCCCGGCGTCCGAGGCGCCCTGCACGTTATTCTGGCCGCGCAGCGGGTGCAGCCCGGTGCCGGGGCGCCCGACATGGCCGCACATCAGCGCCAGCGCAATCAGGCAGCGCGAATTGTCGGTGCCGTGGATGTGCTGGCTCACCCCCATGCCCCAGAAGATCATGCCGGCTCGCGCACCGGCGAAGGTGCGGGCGACCTCGCGCAGGGTCTCCGCCGGGATGCCGCAGATATCAGCCATCTTTTCGGGCGCGAAATCCTTGAGATGCGCCGCCTCGGCCGGGAAGTTCTCGGTATAGGCCTCGATATACTGGCGGTCGAATAGTTCTTCCTCGACGATCACATGCATGATCGCGTTCAGCATCGCCACGTCGGCGCCGGGGCGGAACTGCAGCATGTGGCTGGCAAAGCGGCGCAGGCCGACGCCGCGCGGATCCATCACGATCAGCTTTCCGCCCCGCTTGGCGAACTGCTTGAAATAGGTTGCGGCGACCGGGTGGTTCTCGACCGGGTTGGCGCCGATGACGATGGCGACATCGGCATTCTCGATCTCGTTGAAGGTCGCGGTCACGGCGGCCGAGCCGACGTTCTCCATCAGCGCGGCGACGCTCGACGCATGGCAAAGCCGCGTGCAATGATCCACGTTGTTGTGGCCAAAGCCCTGGCGGATGAACTTCTGGAAGAGGTAGGCCTCTTCGTTGGTGCATTTCGCCGACCCGAACCCCGCCACCTCGCGCCCCCTGCCCTTCAGGCCACCGGCGGCGACATCCAGCGCCTCTTCCCAGGTCGCCTCGCGGAAATGCGTGGCCCAATTGCCGGGATCGACGTTCAGCCCCTTGGCCGGCGCATCCTCGCGCCGGATCAGCGGCACGGTCAGGCGGTGCGGGTGGTGGATATAGTCAAACCCGAAGCGCCCCTTGACGCAGAGCCGCCCCTCGTTCGCCGGGCCGTCGATGCCCTCGACGAACTTGACCCGCCCGTCCTTGACCTTGAGCGAGACCTGGCAGCCCACCCCGCAGAACGGACAGACGCTGGCGACCTCGCTGTCGTAATCCTTGCTGTCGCCCTGCTGGGCCTCGTCCAGCACGCTGGCAGGCATCAGCGCGCCGGTGGGGCAGGCCTGCACGCATTCGCCGCAGGCCACGCAGGTCGAGGCGCCCATCGGGTCGGCCATGTCGAAGACGGGATAGGCGCCATGTCCCCGCCCGGCCATGCCGATCACGTCGTTGACCTGCACCTCGCGGCAGGCGCGCACGCAGAGGCCGCACTGGATGCAGGCGTCGAGGTTGACGCGCATGGCGACATGGCTGTCGTCGAGCAGCGGGATATGGTCCGGCTCCAGCGCCGGGAAACGACTGGTGGTGACGCCGTTCAGATCGGCCATGTCCCACAGATGCGACGAGCGGTCATGCGCCGCGTCTCGCTTCGGCTGGTCGGCCACCAGCAGTTCGGTCACCATGGCGCGCGCCTTGCTCGCCCGCTCGGAGGCGGTCCTCACCACCATGCCATCGGAGGGCTCGCGGATGCAGGAGGCGGCAAGCGTGCGCTCGCCTTCGATCTCGACCATGCAGGCCCGGCAATTGCCGTCCGGGCGATAGCCAGGCGCGGGCTTGTGGCAGAGATGCGGGATAACCAGCCCCCGCCCGTTAGCGATTTCCCAGATCGTCAGGCCCTTCGGCGCCTCGATCTCGGCGCCATCGAGGGTGAAACGGATCGTCTCGGCCATGTCTGCCTCCCAGCATTTCGCGCCTTATAGCGCAGGTCACGGGGGGAAACCCACTCCCAAACCCGACACCGTATCGGGGATTTGCGCCACGCATGACGCGGATCGGAAAGTTGTGTTCCCGCGCAGGGCCGAACCGCCGGCACGACGCGGGGATGCCGGGCAAAGCCCCCTGTGCTTCTTCTCTTTGACAAATACTCCCGTCCGGACATTTCCGCATGCGCGACACCGAACGGGCGCGTAGGGCGGGGTTCACCCCGCCGCCGCCTATTCCCCGTAGGGCACCCAGATGTTCTTCACCTCGCTCGCCTGCGCCAGCCACTCGGCGCTGTCATTGGCGAACCAGTCGCGCGCAAGGGCGTTGTTCACCCAGCTGCGCTTGAGGTTCCCGGCCGAGGCCGCTTCCACCGCTTTCGACAGCGGCGTCGAGGAGAAGCTCCAGACCGCGTCGAGGTTCAGGTGCCCGGCCAGCGGCGCGGCGAGTTCGGCATGGCTGCCGGTCAGGATATTGACCACGCCGCCCGGCACGTCCGAGGTGTCGAGCACCTGGTAGAAATCCGTCGCCGCCAGCGGGAAGGGCTCCGACGCCACCAGCACCACCCGGTTGCCCATCGCCAGCGCCGGCGCCATGACCGAGACCAGCCCCAGCAGCGGCGCCTCGTCGGCGCAGAGCGCGCCGATCACGCCGACCGGTTCGTTCATCGCAAGGGCCACGCCGCGGATCGGCACCGAATGCACCCGCCCGTCGTATTTGTCGGCCCAGGCCGCATAGGTGAACAGCCGCTGGATGCTGGCCTCGACCTCCCGCGCGCCATGCCGCGCGCCGGTTATCGCGTCCAGGCGATGGGCAAACTCGCCCGCGCGGGCCGAGAGGTTCTCGGCGATGTAGTAAAGGATCTGCGCCCGCAGGTGCCCGGTGGCCCTGCCCCATGCGGCCGCGCCCTGCGCCGCCTCGACGGCGTTGCGCACATCCTTGCGGTTGGCGAGGCCGACATGGCCGAGCAGCGCGCCACCCTTGCCCCAGACCGGCCTGGAATAGCCGCCATCGGGCCGCGCCTGCTTGCCGCCGACATAAAGCTTTGCGGTGCGGTCGATCGGATCGGCCGGCGCGCCGGAACCGCTGAAGCTTTCAACCGGCTTCAAGGCCTTCGCCTTGCCGACCGGCCGGGTATAGGCTGCCAGCCCCTCCCAGCCGCCCTCGCGGCCAAAACCGCTCTCGCGGACGCCGCCAAAGCCCGCCGCCGCATCGAAGAGGTTGGTCGCATTCACCCAGACCACCCCCGCCGCCAGCTTCGGCGCGATGTCGAGCGCGAGGTTGACGTTCTCGGTCCAGACGGTCGCCGCCAGCCCGTAGCGGCTATTGTTGGCGAGCTCCACCGCCTCGGCCGGCGTGCGGAAGGTGCATGAAACCAGCACCGGCCCGAAGATCTCCTCCTGCATCAGCCGGTCCGAGGGCGCGAGCCCTGTGATGAGCGTCGGCGGGTAGTAGCAGCCGCCCGCCGGCAGAGCGATATCCGCCTGGTGCACCTGCCCGGCGGTATTGGCCTCGACCATGCCGCGGATCGTCGCCAGCTGCACCGGGTCGACCACCGCGCCGACGTCGATGCATTTGTCCAGCGGATTGCCGATGCGCAGCTTGTCCATGCGGGCGATCAGACGGGCGTGGAAGGTCTCGGCCACGCTCTCCTGCACCAGCAGGCGCGAGCCGGCACAGCAGACCTGGCCCTGGTTGAACCAGATCGCATCGACCAACCCCTCGATGGCGCTGTCGAGATCGGCGTCGTCGAAGACGATGTAGGGGCTCTTGCCGCCCAGTTCGAGCGTCAGCGCCTTGCCCGACCCCGCAGTCGCCTCGCGGATCCTGCGGCCCACCGAGGTCGAGCCGGTGAAGGCGATCTTGTCGACCTCGGCGGCCACGATCATCTCGCCCACCGCGCCATCGCCGGTGACGATATTGACCACGCCCCTGGGTAGCCCGGCCTGGGTGCAGATATCGGCGAACAGCAGCGCGGTCAGCGAGGTGTATTCGGCGGGCTTCAGCACCACCGTATTGCCCATGGCCAGCGCCGGCGCGACCTTCCAGGCCAGCATCAGCAGCGGGAAGTTCCAGGGGATGATCTGGCCGCAGACGCCCAGCGCCGCGCGGCCCGGCAACACCTCTTCCATCAGCTGCGCCATGCCCGCGTGATAGTAGAAATGCCGCTGCGCCAGGGGCACATCGATATCTCGGCTCTCGCGGATCGGCTTGCCGTTGTCGAGCGTTTCGAGCACCGCGAAGAGGCGCGCGTGTTTCTGCAGCAGCCGCGCGATGGCATAAAGATAGCGCGCGCGTCCCGGTCCGCCGAGCTTTTCCCATTTCGGCTGGGCCTTGCGCGCCGCCTTGACGGCGGCGTCAACGTCGGTCTGCGTCGCCTGGGTGATGGTCGCCAGCACCTCGCCCGTCGCCGGGTTCTTCGATTCAAAGCCCGCGCCGGGCGCCGTGAAGGCGCCGTCGATGAAATGGCCGAAGCGGTCGCCCATGTCGACCAGCCAAGCCAGCGCCTCGGCTGCGCTTTCGGGGGCCGGGCCGTAGTCCATGCTGTCGAAGAGTTCCTTGACCGTCATGGTCTGTATCCTTGTGTTGCGACCCCGTTTTCCTGCGAGGAAAACGGTCCGAAATCCTGCGAGGATTTCGCACGCCCCCCGCCGCTCGCGCCGTTTTCCTCGCAGGAAAACGGACCGGAATTCTCGAAGAATTCCGGCACTTCAGCCCATCGCATGGCGATACCCCGCCGAATAGGCGCCGGTGACATGGTGCTCCAGCTGCCGCTCGATATCGCCCAGCAGCGAGGAGGCGCCGAAGCGGAACAGGTCGGGGCGCAGCCAGCGGTCGCCCAACTCGTCCTTGATCAGGCCGAGATAGACCAGCGCGTCCTTGGCCTTCGAGATCCCTCCGGCGGGCTTGTAGCCGATGCGGATGCCGGTGCGTTCGTGATAGTCCCGGATCGCCCGGATCATCACCAGCGATACCGGCAGCGTGGCGTTCACGCTCTCCTTGCCGGTCGAGGTCTTGATGAAATCCGCCCCCGCCATCATGCAGACCAGCGAGGCGCGGGCGACATTGCGCAGCGTGCCCAGCTCGCCGGTAGCCAGGATAGCCTTCACATGCGCCGGCCCACAGGCCTCGCGGAAGGCGCGCATCTCTTCGTAGAGCGCCTGCCAGTCGCCGCCCAGCACATGCCGTCGCGAGATGACGATGTCGATCTCCTGCGCCCCGGCCTTCACGCTCTCGCCGATCTCGGCCACCCGCAGGTGAAAGGGCGAGAGGCCGGCGGGAAAGCCGGTCGAGACGGCGGCGACCGGGATGCCGCTGCCCTCCAGCGCCTCGACGGCGGCGGCGACCATGTCGTGATAGACGCAGACCGCGCCCACCGTCAGCCCCTCCATGCCCAGCGCCGCGAGGATCTCGGGCGACACCGGCTGGCGCGCCTTGGCACAAAGCCGGCGGACCCGCTGAACCGTGTCGTCGCCCGACAGCGTGGTGAGGTCGATGCAGCTGATCGCGCGCAGCAACCAGGCGGCCTGATAATCCTTCTTGACCGAGCGCCGCCCCGGCAGCGTCGCCGCGCGCCGTTCGATCGCCGAGGTATTGGCCTGCACGCCGCGCACCCAGTCGAGATCGAGCGCCATGCCCGGATTGCGCGGTTCGCTCACCTGCGGCAGCTGCGCGATGCGCTCTGTGGTGGCGGTTGTCATGGCGATCTCCTCCGCGCGGCCTTCGGAAAGGCAAACTCGCATGGCCCCCAGACCGGGTCAAGCGAGGCCCCTGCCCGCGTTCTGGGCAGGTCAGCAATCTTTGTTGCGAATAATTCGCAATCTCATTGACTTCTTGCGAATGACTTGCATATTCAAATGGACGTGCAACGATGACTGGACTCCCATGACCACGAGACGGCACATTCTTCTTGGCCTTGCGGCGCTGGCGGCGCTGCCAGCGGCGACAGCCGCAGCCGCAGGCCCCTCCCTCAACATCGTCGCGACAACCGGCATGATCGCCGACGCCGCGCGCCGGGTCGGCGGCGGGCTAGTCAGCGTCAAGGGGCTGATGGGCCCCGGCGTCGATCCGCACTCCTACCGCCAGACCCGCAGCGACATCGTCGCGATGACCCGCGCGGACCTGGTGCTCTGGCATGGGCTCTACCTCGAGGCGCAGATGGAGGAGTTCTTCCACGACCTCGCGCGCAAGCGGCGGGTGGTGGCGGTGGCCGACAGCCTGCCGCACGACCAGCTGCGCGCCCATGCGCAATATGCCAACAAGTTCGACCCCCACGTCTGGATGTCGCCGCGCCTGTGGCATGACGTGATCCCCGCCGTGCGCGACGCGCTGAGCGCCGCCTACCCCGAGGGCGCCGACGTCTTCGCAGCCAATACCGCCGCCTACCAGGCCGATATCGACCGCCTCGCCGCCTACGCGGGCGAGGCCATGGCCAAGGTGCCCGAAACCCGCCGCGTGCTGGTCACGGCGCATGACGCCTTCGGTTATTTTGGCCGCGATTTCGGCATCGAGGTGCTGGGCATCCAGGGCATCTCCACCGAAAGCGAAGCCGGGCTGAACCGCATCGCCGAACTGGTCGACGTGCTGGTCGCGCGGCAGATTTCGGCGGTCTTCGTCGAGAGTTCGGTCTCCGACCGCAATATCCGCGCGCTGATCGAGGGTGCCGCCGCCAAGGGCCACGCGGTGCGCATCGGCGGCGAGCTTTACAGCGACGCGATGGGGGCAGATGGATCCTACGAGGGCACCTATCTCGGCATGATCGACCACAATGTCACCGTGATCGCCGGCGCGCTGGGGGCGGAGGTCCCCTCGCGCGGGATGGACGGCAAGCTTTCGGCGGGGATCTGAGCAATGCTGGAACTGGCGAGCAACAAGGGTGAACGCTCCGCCGACCCGGCGTTGGATACCAGCCCGCTGGCGATCCGGGGCCTCACCGTCTCCTACGGGCAGAAACCGGCGGTCTTCTCGGTCGACATGACCGTGCGCCCCGGCAGGATGACCGCGATCATCGGGCCGAACGGCGCTGGCAAGTCGACCCTGCTCAAGGCAGCGCTCGGCATCGTCAAGCCGCTCTCCGGGCAGGTGCGGGTCTTCGGCCAGCCGCTCGACGCGATGCGGGCGCGGATCGCCTATGTGCCGCAGCGCGCCAGTGTCGACTGGGACTTCCCGACCCGGGTGATCGACGTGGTGATGATGGGACTCTACCGCGAGCTCGGCCTGCTGGGCCGAGTGCTGGGCCGCCACAGGGCGCGCGCCCTCGACTGTCTCGACCGGGTCGGCATGAAGGACTTCGCCCTGCGCCAGATCGGCCAGCTTTCTGGCGGGCAGCAGCAGCGTGTCTTCCTCGCCCGCGCCTTGGCACAGGGGGCCGACCTCTACCTCCTCGACGAGCCCTTCGCCGGTGTCGACGCGGCGACGGAAAAGGCCATCATCAGCGTGCTCAAGGGCCTGCGTGCCGAGGGCAAGACGGTGGTGGTGGTGCATCACGACCTTGCCACCGTGCGCGACTATTTCGACGATGTCTTCCTGATCGCTACCCGCAAGGTGGCCGAGGGCCCTGTCGAGACGACCTTCACCGCCGAGACGCTGCAGGCGACCTATGGCGGCCGGCTCGCCACCGCGCAGGTCGACCAGCTCTCGCAGGCGCTGGGCTGAGCCATGCTGGCCGAGGCGCTGCTGCTGGGGCTGGGCTATAACGCCACGCTGGTGACGGTCGGAGCCGCGCTGCTCGGCATCGCAGCGGGGATCACCGGCACCTTCCTCTTCCTGCGCAAGCGCGCGCTGGTGTCCGACGCGATCTCGCATTCCACCCTGCCCGGCGTCGGGCTTGCCTTCATACTCATGGTCGCCTTCGGCGGCGAGGGGCGCAACCTGATCGGGCTGATGGCCGGATCCGCGCTTTCAGCTTGGGCGGGGTTGCTGTGCCTCGGCTGGCTGGTGCGCAATACCCGACTGGCCGAGGATGCGGCGATCGGCGCGGTGCTTTCGGTCTTCTTCGGCTTCGGCATCGTGCTGCTGACAGTGATCCAGACCATGAGCTCGGGGCGGCAGGCGGGGCTTGAATCCTTCCTGCTCGGCTCGACCACGGGGATGCTCTGGAACGACGCGGTGGTAATCGCGACAGGCGGAGCGCTGGTTCTGGCGGTGGTCGCCCTGCTGCACCGGCCGATGACGCTGGTGGCCTTCGACCCGGAATATGCTGCCGCGCGGGGCGTTGATACCCACCGCATCGACCTGGCGATGATGGGGCTGGTCATGGCGGTGACCGTGATCGGGCTGAAGATCGTCGGGCTGATCCTGATCGTCGCCCTGCTGATCATCCCGCCCGTCGCGGCGCGGTTCTGGAGCGAGCGGGCCGGGACGGTAGCCCTGCTGGCCGGCGCGATGGGCGGTATCGCTGGCTATGTGGGCGCGGCGGTCTCGGCGACCGCGCCGAAGCTGCCGACCGGGCCGATCATCGTGCTGACGGCCTTCGCCCTCTTCGCGGTCTCGCTGTTCCTCGCACCCTCGCGCGGGGTGCTGGCGGCGCTGCTGCGCCACCTCTGGTTCCAGCGCCGGGTGCACCTGCGGCAGGGGCTGCTGGCGCTGGCGCAGGGACAGCCGATCTACGAGCGCCTGACCCTGCGGCTGCTGCGCCGCGCCGGGCTGGTCCGCTCTGACGGGGTGGCGACCGAGGCGGGCCGCGCCCGCGCCGCCAAGGCCCTGCGCGACGAGAAGCGCTGGGAGGTGGTGCGCCGCGACCTGGCCCACGAGGCGGCGGCGGCGCTCTACGACGGGCTGCGGGATATCGAGACGGTTCTGACCGCCGACCAGATCGCCGAGATCGACCGGCAGATCGGCCCGCCGACTGGGGTGACGGCATGAGCGGTTCCGAATTCGTCCCGCTGTCGCTGACACCGATGCTGATCGGGCTGTTCGCGGCGGTGGCCTGTGCACTGCCCGGCAATTACCTGGTGCTGCGGCGGCAGGCGCTGATCGGCGATGCGATCAGCCATGTGGTGCTGCCGGGGATCGTGGTGGCCTTCCTGCTGACCGGCATGGTCGCCACCTGGCCGATGATGCTGGGCGCGGCGGGTGCCGCGGTGCTGGCGGTGGCGCTGATCGAGGGTGTGCGGCGGCTCGGCCGGATCGAGCCGGGCGCGGCGATGGGGGTGGTCTTCACCTCGATGTTCGCCGCCGGGGTACTGCTGCTGGAGCAATCCGACACTTCGAGCGTTCACCTCGATGTCGAGCACGCGCTCTATGGCAACCTCGAGAGCCTGATCTGGCTGGACGCGACCGGCTGGGCCTCGGTGATCGATCCCGAGGCGCTGGCCGGGCTGCCGCCGGAGCTGATGCGGATGGCGGTCACGCTGGTCGGGGTGGGCCTCTTCATCGCGCTGTTCTGGCGGGCGCTGAAGATCTCGACCTTCGACGAGGGCTTTGCCCGCACGCTGGGGATCCGGACAGGGGTGTTGGGGCTGGGGCTGGTGATCGTGGCGGCGGTGGCGGCGGTGGCGGCCTTCGACGCGGTGGGGTCGATCATCGTGATCGCCATGTTCATCTGCCCGCCGGCGGCGGCGCGGCTGATGACCGACCGGCTTGAGCGGCAGATCGGCTGGAGCGTGGTCTTCGCGGCGCTGGCGGCGGTGCTGGGCTATGTGCTGGCGGGATACGGGCCGCTGTGGCTGGGCGGGCAGGACGCGGTGAGCGCGGCGGGCATGATCGCCACGGTGGCCGGGCTGATCCTGGCCCTTGCCGCCCGCTTCGGACCCTGCCGGAAACGGGCCGGCGCGCCGGCTGTTTGAGGGCCCCGAAAAGTGTCCCAGCTAGGACGGGGGGTCAAGTTATTGATTTCACGTCATTTTAAACGAGAGCGTTTCTGGGACAGTGTTTTGTCACGGGTTTGGGGACGCGACGGCCCGCAGGGAGCACATCCGTTTCGGCCCCAAGCGGGGCACGCGGCGGCCCGTGGGATGGCGCAGCTACCGATGAGATCTGCGCTTTATCCCGGCCACGTTCGGTGGACCTCCGGGTGCAGCGCGCCGGTGCAAAAGCGCCAGACAACCGGAACGGGGCCGGCGCTCGCCCGGCGCCTTTGCGGCGGCGCGGCAAAGCTGCTAGGTGCGCGTCAAATCTGCCGAAAGAGGACTTCGCAATGATCCAGCCCAGCGCTTCGTTCAAGGACAACCTGCAACTTCTGCCGCCGATCGGGGGCCTTGCCCGGATCGAACTGGTCGACGGAACCGGCGCCGTTGTCGCCTCGATCGAGAACCAGCCGGGCAAGCAGGGGTCGCTGGCGGTTTACCAGTATCTTGAACAGAGCTTCGGGTCACTCACCGCCGAGGCCGCGGCGCATGGGCTGGCGGTGTTTGCCGAGCATACCGAGGATGCAAGGAACCGCCCCGGCGCGCATCCCAATGTCGACCGCCTGCTGGAGATCGCCGAAGGGGCGGCTCCGTTGCGCATCCGGCTGGTGGCGGCAGAGTAAGCGCCGGGCGAGCGCCGGCCCGTGGGATGGCGCTGCTGCGGTCGAGGTCTGCGTTTTATCCCGGCCACGAACGGACGACCTTTGAGCGGTGCGCGCGGGTGACAAAGCGCCAGCCAGTGGGGACGGGCCGGCGCTCGCCCGGCGCCTTCGGCTTGTTCCGGGCGGGGTGGTGCGGGGATCGGACGCTCGCCCTTGGTCCGAGCGACAATGGCGACGCGCTCGCCCGGCGCCTTCGGCTTGTTCCGGGC
The DNA here is from genome assembly GCF_014656415.1 of Seohaeicola zhoushanensis. Lineage (GTDB taxonomy): Bacteria > Pseudomonadota > Alphaproteobacteria > Rhodobacterales > Rhodobacteraceae > Seohaeicola_A > Seohaeicola_A zhoushanensis. The sequence goes on from NZ_BNCJ01000005.1 coordinate 201,618, forward strand.
GGGGGGGGATGCGGGGAGCCCCTTCCCGGTTGACCGCGCGCGGGCGTGACGTATAAGCCGCCATCCGCAAAAGAGGACGCAGGACATGGCACGAAAAGGGCGCGACGTGACGGGGTGGCTGGTGATCGACAAGCCGGCCGGGCCGACCTCGACGGCCGTGGTCAACAAGGTGCGCTGGGCGCTGGGGGCGAAGAAGGCCGGCCATGCAGGCACGCTCGACCCCGAGGCGACCGGCGTTCTGGCCGTGGCGCTGGGCGATGCGACCAAGACCGTGCCCTATATCACCGACGCGCTGAAGGCCTATGCCTTCACCGTGCGGCTGGGCCAGGCGACCAATACCGACGATGCCGAGGGCGAGGTGATCGCCGAGAGCGACCTGCGCCCGACGGACGAGCAGATCAAGGAAGCCCTGCACGCCTTTGTCGGCGACATCATGCAGGTGCCGCCGCAGTTCAGCGCGGTGAAGATCGACGGCGAACGCGCTTACAAGCGCGCCCGCGACGGCGAGGAAATGGAGATCGCCGCCCGGCCCCTCTGGGTCGAGGAACTGGTGATGACCGGGCGGCCCGATGCCGACCACGTCACCCTGGAGCTGACCTGCGGCAAGGGCGGCTACGTGCGCGCCATCGCGCGCGACCTGGGCCGGGCGCTGGGCTGCCATGGCCATGTCACCAAGCTGCGGCGGATCTGGTCGGGGCCCTTCGACGCCGCCGACGGGCTTTCGCTGGACGATGTCGAGCGGATGGCGAAATCGCCCGAGCTCGACGCCCATATCCAGCCGCTGGAAGTCGGCCTCGCCGACCTGCCCGAGCTGAAGGCGACGCCCGAAGGCGCGGCGCGACTGCGGAACGGCAACCCCGGCATGGTCTTTGCCTCGGACGTGGAATACGGCGAGGAGGCCTGGGCCAGCTACGAGGGCCGTGCGGTGGCCGTCGGCATCTACAAGGCGGGCGAGCTGCACCCGGTTCGCGTCTTCCACGGCTGACTTGACCTCGCCGGGCGGGCCGATAGGCTCGCTCCGGCCTGCAAGGGAATGCCATGCTCGACTATACCCTCCTCACACCCGATGCCTACCGGATGGCGGTGGTCGACCTGATCGCCCGGCTCGAAGGCTTCATCGGGCGGGCACGCGATATCGGCGACGGGGTGGCGAGCATCGGTTATGGCTATACCTTCAGCCGCAGCGACAACGTCGCGATCTGGCAGGCGGCGGGGATCGCGCTGACGCTTGACGAATGGGCGGTGCTTGGCCGGATCGACGCGGCGGCGGACAATGCCACGCGCACCGCCATCGCGCTGAACGACTTCACCCATGTGCTGAGCCTGTCCGAGGCCAAGGCGCTGCTGGGCGAGACCTTCGGGCGCTACGAGGGGCCGGCGGACCAACTGGGGATGCCCGGTTCGATGGAGCGGGCGGCGCTGGTCTCGGTCACCTACAACCGGGGCGCCGGGGCGGTGACCTCGAAGATGGGCGCCTTCATGGAGGCCGTGCTGGCAGGCAATCATGCCGAGGCCTGGTACCAGATCCGCTACGAGGCGCAGACCAGCCTGGCGCAGTTCCAGAACGGGATCGCCAAGCGGCGCTATATCGAGGCCGAGACCTTCGGGCTGCATGGCGGCGGCGGCCCCGATTTCGGCGATGCGCTGCAGGCGGGGCGGACCTATGCGGCGCATCGCGACCATATCCTCGCCTACGAGGCGGCCTGGAACCCGGAGAGCTATGCCGGACAGGGGCTGCAGGACATCCATGCCGAGATGCGCCCTGCCATCGAGGTGGTGAGCGCGCGGTTTGCGAAGTTCGTCGATTTCGCCAGCGAAGAGCTGCTGGTGGCCTCCTCCGCGCAGCAGGACCTGTTCGGGGACGGCACCGCGCAGGACGGCGCGGCGACGGATGCCGATATCCTGATCGGGTCGAACCGGGCGAACCTGCTGAGCGGTGGCGCGGGGCGCGACCTGCTGGTGGGGCGCGGCGGGGCGGACCGGCTGGACGGGGGCGCAGGCGCCGACGTGATGATCGGTGGCGCGGGGCGGGACACCTTCGCCTTCGACGACCCCGGCGACCGGATCCTCGAGTTCCGTGATGGCGGCTGGGACAAGGTCATCGTCGAGAGTGCCGGCGCGGTGCGGGTCCGGCATGTCGAGGTGCTGGCGGTGGAGTCCCCCCTGCCCGGCCAGCTCACGGTGTTTTCCAACGAATTCGAGCGGATCCGCCTGTCGAAGGGCGACGAACACCTGCGGCTCGTGGTGAACCGCCTGCCCGAGAGCCGGGAGGACCTGGTGATCCGCACCGGGGCCGGGGCGGATGTGGTGAAGCTGGTGGGCCGCATCGACTGGACGCAATGGGCGTTTGACCAGGGCCAGACCAAGAGCATTGTCTTCGCCGATATCTCGGCCAAGGACCGGATCGACCTGTCGGCGCTGGAGATCACCGCGCTGATCGAGGGGGTGCAGACCACCGGCGACCATGAGGGCCTGTTCCTGATCGCGCCGGGGGCGGAGCTGCATTTCAGCTATGAGCACCCGGATTTCGCCTATTTCCAGAACACCAGCCCGGACTGGTGGGTGGCCGATATCGGCGGCGGCGACCTTCAGCCCTGGGGGCCGGTGCTGGCGGGCGCGCTGACGGCGGAGCACTTCCTGCTGTGAGCCTGGTGCGCGCGCATCTGGCTGATGGCGTGGCCTCGCGCGTGGTCTACTCGGTGTGCGAGGCCTATCGCTACAGCCTGACGCGGGTCTGGGACGAAGCCGGCCCTCGGCTGGCCTTCGTCATGCTGAACCCCTCGAAGGCGGACGAGATGCGCAACGACCCGACCGTGGCGCGCTGCGAGGCGCGGGCGCGGGCGATGGGGTTCGGCGGCTACGAGGTGGTGAACCTATTCGCCTGGCGGGCCACCGATCCGCGCGACCTGAAGGCCGCCGCCGAGCCGGTGGGGCCCGACAATGACGCGGCGATCCTGGCGGCGGCGGGCCGCGCGGATGCGGTGCTGGCGGCCTGGGGCGCGCATGGGGTGCATCGCGGGCGCGGCGCCGCGGTGCGCGAGATGCTGCGTGGCTGTGGCCGGCCGTTGCTGGTGCTGGGCCTGACCAAGGACGGCGCGCCGCGCCATCCGCTCTACATCGCCTCGGCGCGGCAGGCCGAGCCCTGGGGTTAGCGCGACACGCAAGGGGACCCGCGCGCAATCTCCCTTTGCCATTTGCGTCAAACATGCCTATACGCCGCCGGTGCGCCGGATTCGCGTCCGCCGCATATCTCCACGGGCCTGTGCTGGACGACATCCCGGCCTGCGCCATTCCTCTAACCCTGAAGGAGACCCCGATGTCGATCACCGCCGAAGAAAAGCAGCGCCTGATGAAGGAATTTGCAACCAAGGAAGGCGACACCGGTTCGCCGGAAGTCCAGGTTGCGATCCTGTCCTCGCGCATCGCGACGCTCACCGAGCACTTCAAGACCCACAAGAAAGACAACCACGGCCGCCGTGGCCTGCTCATGATGGTTGCCCAGCGCCGCAAGCTGCTGGACTACGTCAAGGGCAAGGACCAAGCCCGCTACGCCTCGCTGATCGAGCGTCTGGGCCTGCGCCGCTGAGTTCCGGGCGGGTTCACACCGCCCGACATAGAACGACGGACAGGAAACGGCATCCCTCTGGGGTGCCGTTTTTCGTTTGGGGATGGGGTCAGATCGCCAGATCGGCGGCATAGGTGGCGAGGATCCACGCGGGCAGGATCGGAGCGGCCATGGTCAGGCGGCCCTCGGCGAAGACCAGCATCTGCCGGGGCGGCGCATTCAAGCGCGAGTTGTCGAAGACAATGCCACGGTCGGCCCGCAACACCGCCGCGCGGATCAACGCCTGGCCCCGGTCGTAGCGGGCCCGAATCTTGTCCTCGGGTACATCATGCCCGCCCTCCTCGTGGCGCCCCCGGACGCGGGCGACCGACAGGTCGGCGCCTTCGACGCCCACATGCATGACAACGACAATGTAGCCGCGCGCACGGGCCGTTTCGATGATCTCAAGCTTCGAAGGGTGCGAGAACACCGTTTCGGTGGCGAAACTGCGCCCGGCCGCCAGCATCTCGTCCCGGCGGGTTCCAGCGATGCGGGCGGCCTCGTAGGAGGCCTGCATCGAGGCGTCCTGCAACTCGTCGCGCTGGATAATGTCGGCGTTGATGAACGGCCCTGCGAATGAAGGGGCGACACGGGTCTGGTAGAGGGTGGATTTGCCGGCGCCGTTGGGGCCAGCCAGAAGCACGAGGCTGGGCCTCATGCTGCGGCGTCATCCTCGGCACGGACCAGATGGCCGGAGGCGTCGCGCCCGACGCCCCTGCCCAGCGCTTTCCGGCGGGCGAAGAACTCCTCCTCGGCCTCGGAGGGCTGGCCCATCTTCTCGGTGAAGGCATCGAGCCAGGCCGCCTCTTCCTGCGGGGCGAGTTCGGTGGTGTCGAGACTGCCTTCGAGCGCCGCCGTCAGGCGGGCGTGATCGAATTGGCCCGAGCGTTCCATCGCGCGGCCGAGGCGGACCCAATGGGTGATCTGCCCCGCGACAGAGCGGCTTTGCAAGTCGGCCTCGCGGCGGATCAACGCCATGATGTCGTCGGCCAGCTTCACGGATTGCGCCATGATCGCCTCCTTTGTTGACCTGAAGGTAGCAAAATGCCACCTCAAAGTCAAGATTTGGCGGCTGCAGTCGCGGCTCAGTTCGCGCGGACCGGTCCCGCCTCGGCGATCACCTTCGCCACGCGGGCGGCGATCTCTGCGCTGCCCTTGACCGAGGGGTGGATGTGGTCGAAGTCGTGGAAGCTCTTGTCACCATAGGGCACCAGGTCTTCGAGCGAGACGAAATAGGTGCCGCTGTCCTGCGCCGCCATCCGCGCCAGGCGGGCGTCGAGTTCGCGGCCCTCGTCGCGGCAATGTTCGATCGGCGAGCCGAAACCGGGGCTGCGCAGGTAGCCGACATAGACCACGCGGGCGCCGGTCGAGCGCAGCATCGAGACCATGTTGACGATGTCGCCGGACTGGCCGTCGGGCGCGACCAGCCGGTCGAGCCGACGGTCGCAGAAGGCACAGCCGCAGCCGAGCCAGAGGTCGTTGCCGCCGCCGTTCAGGATGACCCAGTCCCAGTCGCCGGAGCGATACTGGTTGACGATCTTCATGCCGAGCTTGCCGCTGATCGGCAGCTCGTAGATCACATGCGCCCCGACCACCGAGCGGTCGATCACCGGCTGGTGCAGGATCTGCTCGACCTCGTCGGCGATGGCCTGCTCGCCCGAGCGGTTCCAGGCCAGCATGGAATCGCCCATGGCGAGGATGCGCGCGTTGGCGCCGCGGCCGGTCATCGGCTCGCCACAGCCCGTCACCAGCGCCAAAACCACAGCAAGCAGCGCGACAAGTCTTGTCTTCACGTTCTTTTCCCTACCCGATGACATGGGGCCTGCCGGCGGCCAGCGCCCGATGCGAAGGAGCCCCGCGCGGGGGCTCTGCCTTGAACGGCCAGAAGAGCCGGCGAATGCGGCAGGGCTTGGGCAGGACGGGGGCAAATTCGGCGCCCTGCCCCGACGTCCCGGCCGGACCCCGCCAGATTGCCGCGCCCCGAATCATTCGCTTCCCTTCCCGGCCGTACTCCTGTATGGCCCGCGCATCTGAGACGTGACGCCTTTGGCCCCCGGGCGCGTGCAACAGGATAGGGGGCGGCGGCAATGGGGCCGCCATGCAAACGGGAGACCCGGAGGGCCGGGAGTGCTCCCTTACAGGATACGACGATGTTCAACATTACCAAGAAAAGCATGCAGTGGGGCGAAGAGACGCTCACGCTGGAAACGGGGAAAATCGCGCGTCAGGCTGACGGCACCGTGATCGCCACGCTGGGCGAGACCTCGGTCATGGCAAACGTGACCTTCGCCAAGGCGCCGAAGCCGGGTCAGGACTTCTTCCCGCTGACCGTTCACTACCAAGAGAAATACTATGCTGCCGGCAAGATCCCCGGCGGCTTCTTCAAGCGCGAAGCGCGGCCGACCGAAAAGGAAACGCTGACCGCGCGCCTGATCGACCGTCCGATCCGCCCGCTGTTCGTCCCCGGCTTCAAGAACGAAGTGCTGGTGATGTGCACCGTGCTGAGCCATGACCTGGTCAACGACCCCGACGTCGTCGCCATGATCGCCGCCTCGGCCGCGCTGACCATCTCGGGCGCGCCCTTCATGGGCCCGATCGCCGGTTGCCGCGTCGGCTTCGAGGATGGAGAATACATCCTGAACCCGACCGTCGACGACATGCAGGACCTGCGCCTGAACCCCGACCAGCGCCTCGACCTGGTGGTCGCCGGCACCAAGGACGCGGTGATGATGGTGGAATCGGAAGCCTACGAGCTGACCGAGGCCGAGATGCTGGGCGCCGTGGTCTTCGCGCATGAGCAGATCCAGCCGGTGATCGACCTGATCATCTCGCTGGCCGAAGACGCCGCGAAAGAGCCCTTCGACTTCCAGCCGGTGGACTACTCGGAGCTCTATGCCGCGGTGAAGGCCGCCGGCGAGGCCGACATGCGCGCCGCCTTCGCGATTGCCGACAAGCAGGAGCGCACCGCAGCCGTCGCCGCAGCCCGCGAGAAGATCGTCGCGTCGCTGAGCGAAGAGCAGGCCGCCGATGCCAACCTCGGTTCCTCGCTGAAGAAGCTCGAGGCCTCGATCCTGCGCGGCGACGTGGTGAAGACCGGCAAGCGGATCGACGGGCGTACCACGACCCAGATCCGTCCGATCGTCTGCGAAACCGGCCTGCTGCCGCGGACCCACGGGTCTGCGCTGTTCACCCGCGGTGAAACCCAGGGCCTGGTCGTGACCACGCTGGGCACCGGCGATGACGAGCAGTTCATCGACGCGCTGCACGGCAACTTCAAATCGAACTTCCTGCTGCACTACAACTTCCCCCCCTACTCGGTGGGTGAAGTTGGCCGCGTGGGTTCGCCCGGCCGCCGTGAAATCGGCCACGGCAAGCTTGCCTGGCGCGCGCTGCAGGCTGTCCTGCCGGCCCCGACCGACTTCCCCTACACCATTCGCGTGGTGTCGGAGATCACCGAGTCGAACGGTTCCTCGTCGATGGCTTCGGTCTGTGGCGGGTCGCTGTCGATGATGGACGCGGGCGTGCCGCTGAAGGCGCCGGTTGCCGGTGTTGCGATGGGCCTGATCCTGGAAGATGACGGTTCCTACGCGGTGCTGTCGGACATCCTGGGCGACGAGGACCACCTCGGCGACATGGACTTCAAGGTGGCTGGCACCGAGAAGGGCATCACCTCGCTGCAGATGGACATCAAGGTCGCGGGCATCACCCCCGAGATCATGGAGAAAGCCCTGGCCCAGGCCAAGGACGGCCGCCTCCACATCCTCGGCGAAATGTCCAAGGCACTGTCCTCGGCCAATGCGTTCAGCGTTCACGCGCCGCGCATCGAGACCATGCAGATCCCGACCGACAAGATCCGTGAAGTGATCGGCTCGGGCGGCAAGGTGATCCGCGAGATCGTCGAGGTTTCGGGCGCCAAGGTCGACATCAACGACGACGGCGTGATCAAGATCGCCTCGGCCAACGGCGATGCCATCAAGAAGGCCTATGACATGATCTGGTCGATCGTGGCAGAGCCGGAAGAAGGCGGCGTCTACAAGGGCAAGGTCGTGAAGATCGTCGATTTCGGCGCCTTCGTGAACTTCTTCGGCAAGCGCGACGGTCTGGTTCACGTCAGCCAGATCGAGAACCGCCGCCTGAACCATCCTTCGGACGTTCTGAAGGAAGGCCAGGAGGTCTGGGTCAAGTTGCTGGGCTTTGACGAGCGCGGCAAGGTCCGCCTGTCGATGAAGGTTGTCGACCAGGAGACCGGTGAAGAGATCAAGAAGGAAAAGGCCGAGGCGGAAGCCGAAGCCGAATAAGCCTCTGGTCTTGCAGACATGGAAAGGCCCGGACATGCTGTCTGGGCCTTTTTCGTTCAGCCCGCGCTGAAGCAGGCATGGCGGCATGGAGGTCCGGGATGGATCTGATCGGCTTTGTCATTCATCTGGAACGCGCCGAGGACCGGCGCGCGCAGGCTGATGCGCTGGTGGCACGGCTGCCGGATACCACGCTGTTGCCGGCGGTCGACGGCGCCGCGCTGGCGCCGGAGCTGCGTGCCCGCGCCTTCCAGCCCGGCTTGCTGAACCCCAGGTATCCCTTTGAGCTGCGTCCGGGCGAGATCGGCTGTTTTCTCAGCCATCGCGCGGCCTGGTCCCGGCTGGTCGCGAGCGAAGCCGAATCCGCGCTGATCATCGAGGATGACATGGCGCTGGAGGCGGGGTTCGCCGATGCGCTGACGCTGGCACGGCGCCATGTGGCGCAGTTGGGCTATATTCAGTTCCAGACCCGACCGGTGACGGCGGCGGAAATTGATCGACAAGGGGAGGCCGTTCTCATGCAGCCCTTCCTGACCCCCTTGCGGACCTCGGCTCAGCTGGTGTCGCGCCGGGCCGCAGAACGGCTGCTGTCGCTGACCGAACCCTTTGACCGACCGGTGGACACGTTTCTGCAAATGCACTGGCATACCGGGTTGAGGCTGGGGGTGATCAGCCCCTCGGGCGTGACCGACCGGGCCGAGGTCGTTGGCGGCAGTACCATCGGCGCGAAGAAGAGCCTGGTCGAGCGGTTCGCACGGGAGTGGCACCGCGCGCGCTATCGCGCGGCGGTGCGGCGGTTGTCACGGAGCTGACGGCGCATCAGCGCAGGCGCCATTCCTCCCAAATGAACGGATAGGACCAGGCGCAATCATGTGTTTCGGCCAGCCGTGCGCAGATTGCGGCGCGGGTGTCGATCAGAGCCGGTTCGAACAGGTGGAACTGCACCTGCAACCGCGCGATGCGCGCGATCAGCCCGCTGTCCAGCAGGGCAGGAAGCAGATCGTATTCGCCCCCCTCGATATTGACCTTCATCAGATCGACCCGGTCCAGTCCCAGCTCGGAAAAGACCTCGCCGACAGGACGTATCGGCGCTTGCAAGGCGCCGCCCTTGCCACCAAAGGCGGATGAGGCATCGCCATCGTCGCTGAGCGTAAGGGCGCCCGCGGTGGCACCAATGGCGAAATCGTGCACCGAAACGTTCGGTCTGGCCGCGAATTTCGTCCTGAGCGCGCTGACGAACCTGGGGTGCGGCTCGAACACATGGATCCGTGCCTTCGGCTGAGCGGCGAGGATCAGGTCGGCCCATCGGCCCTCGAACCCGCCCACGTCCAGAACCAGCGCCTCGGGGCCAAGACCGTCATAGGTCTGAAGCCGCGTGTTCTGCGCATTGTCGGCACGCCAGGCCTTGAGGCCGGCATAATGCTCGGCCTTCCAGGGGTTGCGGCGCTGGTCGAGCCAGCGTTTCAAAGAGACCATGTCGGGAGCTTTCCGTATTCGGCGCGCGCGGTCTGTCGCGCGCGCCCGTGGCTGCATGAGCAGCGCTGATTACTTCGGCGCCTTGGTGGTGCGCAGGTAGGGGAAGTGGGTGGTGAACTCGCCATACTTCGCCTTGGCGTCGGCGTCGCTCACCGAGGTCGGGATGATGACATCATCGCCCAGGTTCCAGTTCGCCGGCATGGCAACGCCCTTGCCGGTGGACATCTGGAGGGCGTCGAGCGCACGCAGCACCTCGGCGAAGTTGCGGCCCACGGTCATCGGGTAGGTCATCGACAGTTTCAGCTGCTTGTCCGGGCCGATGATGAAGACCGAGCGCACGGTGGCGCTGTGCGCGGGCGTGCGGCCATCGGGCAGGTAGGCGTCGGCGGGCAGCATGTCGAAGGCCTTGGCGACGGCGAGGCCGTCATCGGCGATGATCGGGAAACCGGCCTTGGTGCCGGCGTAGGTCTCGATGTCGCCCTTCCATTTCTTGTGGTCCTCGACGCCATCGACCGAGATGCCGATGACCTTGGTGTTGCGCTTGGCCCATTCGTCGGCCAGCTGCGCCACGGCGCCGAACTCGGTGGTGCAGACCGGGGTGAAATCCTTGGGGTGCGAGAACAGGATCGCCCAGCTGTCACCGATCCAGTCGTGGAAGGTGATGGTGCCCTGATCGGTCTCGGCGGTGAAGTTCGGGACGGTGTCGTTGATGCGAAGACCCATGTGGAGTTCCCCCTTGTGGTGGTTGCAGGTCGCGTTCCTCGACCGCCAACCTAATCCCTTCGGCGGCTTCTTTCACCCCCTGACTTGCTCATCCCGTTACGCGGTGACAGAGTGCCGCGACTCCGCCGGCGGGACGCTGGCAGACGCAGGACCAAGGAGGTTTCGGATGATCGAAAAGCGTGAGTTCTACATCAACGGCGAGTGGGTGAAACCGGCCGTTCCCAATGATTGCCTGGTGATCGATCCCTCGACCGAGGAGCCCTGCGCGGTGATCTCGCTGGGCGGCGAAGCCGATACCAATGCCGCCGTGGCCGCCGCCAAGGCCGCCCTGCCCGGCTGGATGTATCGCCCCGCCGAGGAGCGGATCGCGCTGGTCGAGAAGCTGGTGCAGGTCTACGAGGCCCGTGGCGAGGACATCGCCCAGGCGATCAGCGCCGAGATGGGCGCGCCGATCGACATGGCGCGGGTCGCGCAGGTCGGGGCCGGGATCTTCCACCTCAAGAACTTCCTGCGCGCGGCCAAGGACTTCCAGTTCGAGAAGCCGCTGTCCGAGAAGTTCCCCAATGACCGCATCATCATGGAAGCGGTCGGCGTCGCGGCGCTGATCACGCCCTGGAACTGGCCGATGAACCAGATCGCGCTGAAGGTCGGCGCAGCGGCGATCGCGGGCTGCACCATGGTGCTCAAGCCCTCGGAGCAGAGCCCGCTGAACGCGATGATCTTCGCCGAGATGATGCATGAGGCGGGCTTCCCGGCCGGCGTGTTCAACCTGGTGAACGGCGACGGGCCCGGCGTCGGCACCCAGCTGTCGCGCCACCCGGATGTCGACATGGTGAGCTTCACCGGCTCGACCCGCGCCGGCACGCTGATCTCGAAGAACGCCGCCGAGACGCTGAAGAAGGTGCACCTGGAGCTGGGCGGCAAGGGCGCCAACGTGGTCTTCGCCGATGCCGACGACGCGGCCATCAAGCGCGGCGTGCTGCACATGATGAACAACTCGGGCCAGTCCTGCAACGCGCCGAGCCGGATGCTGGTGCAGCGGCCGATCTACGAGAAGGCGGTCGAGACCGCCGCCGAGGTGGCCGGCAAGGTCTCCGTCGGCAGCGCGCATGAGCCGGGCAAGCACATCGGGCCGGTGGTCAACGAGGTGCAGTTCAACAAGATCCAGGCGCTGATCGAGAAGGGCATCGAGGAAGGCGCGCGGCTGGTCGCGGGCGGCCCCGGCCGGCCCGAGGGCTTCAACCGCGGCTTCTTCGTGCGTCCGACGGTCTTTGCCGACGTCAACAACCAGATGACCATCGCGCGGGAGGAGATCTTCGGCCCGGTGCTGACGATGATCCCCTTCGACACCGAGGAAGAGGCGGTCGAGATCGCCAATGACACGGTCTATGGCCTGACCAACTACGTCCAGACCCAGGACGGCGAGCGCGCCAACCGGATGGCGCGCAAGCTGCGCTCGGGCATGGTGGAGATGAACGGCAAGCCGCGCAGCCCCGGCGCGCCCTTCGGCGGCATGAAGCAGTCGGGCAACGGGCGCGAAGGCGGCGTCTGGGGCATCGAGGACTTTCTTGAGGTCAAGGCGGTCGGCGGCTGGGCGGCCGAGTAAGCGCCTCCGCCGGACAGGATTAGGCCGCGCCGCTTCGGGGGCGCGGCCTTTTTATTGGCCGGGCGGGCGGCGGGGTGAACCCCGCCCTACCGGCGGGGCCCGGCGTCAACGCCCCGTGGGCGGCGTCGCCTCGGGGGCCTTGCCCCCGCCGCGCGTGCCGCGCGACTCCCCCGAGTATTTTTGAAGAAGAGAAACCTGGGGTTCGGCGCCCGGCTATTGCCTGCCTATTCAGCCGGGGCCGCCGCGAGGCCGCGCATCCAGGCGCCGCGCCAGATGGCGATGGCGGAGACCAGCGCATAGAGGGTGAGCGAGAGCGCGATCAGGGCGAAGATGCTGGCGGTATCGGCCTGTGCTCCCAGCAGCAGCCCGCCGGCGAATACGGTGGCGAAGCGCAGCAGCGAGGCCAGCACCGGCCAGAGCATCCGCCGGGCGCCCTGGCTGGCGAAGTAGAGGCACTGGCCCAGGCCGAAGAGCGCGTAGAAGGGGCCGACGATGCGCAGGTAGAGCCGCGTCGTCTCGCGCACCGCCTCGACATCGGTGAAGAGATTGGCCCAGAGGCCGGGAAACAGCGCCATCACCGCGCCGATGGCGCCGGTGAGCAAGGCGCTCATGGCGGCGGCGGTCCAGGCGATGCGGTGGCCACGGGCATAGGCGCGGGCGCCGAAGTGGACGCCGACCATGGTGATGGTCGCCGCGCCGAAGCCGAAGACCAGCGGGATCATCAGGAATTCGAGCCGCGAGCCGATACCGTAGCCGGCCAGCGCGTCGGGGCCGAGGCGGGCGACGAAGGTGGTGATGGCGAGTACGGTGGCGATCGAGGTGAAGGGCGAGACCGAGGCCAGCGCGCCGACGCGCAGCAGGTCGGTGAAGACCGAAAGGCGCAGCGGGATGCCGGTGAGGCGCAGGGTCAGCTCGGTGCAGCGGCGCATCAGGAAGTGCAGCAGGATGACGGTTGCGACCAGGAAGCCGATCACCGCGCCGGCCGCCGCCCCGCCGATGCCGAGGGCGGGCAGCGGGCCCGCGCCGAAGACCAGCAGGCCTGCGGCGACGACCTGCACCGCCGAGCCGGTCATCAGCCCGCGCGCCGAGACACCCATGTGCCCGGTGGCACGGACGATCCCGGCCAGCGTATTGGCGATCCAGAGCGTGATCGAGCCGAGGAAGAACAGGTTGGAATAGGCCAGCGCATTGGCCAGCACCGACTCGCGCCCGCCGAGGGCCGCGTAGATCTTCGGCCCCAGCAGCAGGAAGACGCCGGAGGAGACCAGCGAGAGCAGCACCGCCAGAACCACCGCGTGGAAGGCCAGCGCCTCGGCCCCTGCCCTGTCCTTTGCCCCCAGCCGCTGGGCGATGGCGCCGCTGATCGCGCCGCCCATCGAGCCGGCCGCCAGCATCAGGTTCAGCATGTACATCGGGAAGGCCAACGCCAGCCCGGCCAGCGCCGCAGTGCCGAGATGGCCGACATACCAGACCTCGGCCATGGAGGTGGCCAGCGAGGCCAGCATGGCGATCACGTTGGGCGCGGCCATGCGCAGGATGCGACGGCCGATGGGCGCGGTGAGCAGGTCGTGCTGGAGGGACATGGCGGGATTTCCGATATTTGGTTCACTTAGTGAACGCAATACAATAGAGTTCAAAAAGTCAACTCAATATGTCAGACTCGGGCCATGAGCACCGCGAATTACGCAAAACACCTCTGCCCGATCGCGCAGGCGCTGGTCGACCTGGGCGACCAGTGGACATTGCTTATCGTGCGCGATGCGCTGAGCCAGAAACAGGTCCGCTTCAACGAGTTGCAGGAGAACCTCGGGATCTCGCGCAACCTGCTGACGCGGCGGCTGAACCAGCTCTGCGAGGCGGGGATCCTGGAGAAGGTCGCCGTCGAGGGCTCGAAGCGGTTTGCCTACGAGCCGACCGAGAAATGCCGTGACCTGCGGCTGGTGATTCACGCCATGGCGCGCTGGGGGGAGAAGTGGCGCCCCGACCCGCGGCTGACGCGGGTCGAGACCACCGAGAAGACGACCGGCAAGCCGGTGGCGCTGACCTTCGCGCGGACCGAGGACGGGGTTGCGGTCGACCTTGCCGACGTGCGGGTGGTGCGGCGGCGGCCCTGAGGCCGCCGGCCGGGGTCAGGCGGCGGCCAGGCTGCGCGAGGCCAGGGGCGTCTCGCGCACCGGCAGGTGCACGACGGCGCTGAAGGCGCCGACGGCCACGCCGATCCACCAGACGGCGGTATAATCGCCGAAGGCATCATACATCCGCCCGCCGAGCCAGACGCCGATGAAGCTGCCGAGCTGGTGGCTGAGGAAGATGAAGCCGTAGAGCGTGCCCATGTAGCGCACCCCGTAGATCTGCGCGACGAGGCCCGAGGTCAGCGGCACGGTGGCGAGCCAGAGCGAGCCCATGACCATCGAGAAGATCACCACGGATTCGGGCGTGATCGGCATCAGGATGAAGACCGCGGCGGCGATGGTGCGGCCGGTGTAGATTCCGGCGAGCAGGTATTTCTTGGAATAGGTCTTGCCCAGCCAGCCGGCGAGCAGCGTGCCGCAGATATTGGCCAGGCCGATCATCGACAGCGCCACGGCGCCCAGCGCCGAGGTGGTCGAGATGCCGAGCGCGGCGAGCACCCCGCCCTCCTGGATCGGCGAGCACATCTCGGTCACCATGGCCGGGAAGTGGGCGGTGACGAAGGCGAGCTGGTAGCCGCAGGAGAAGAAGCCGAGGAAGATCATCGCGTAGGACGGGTCGCGGAAGGCGCCCATGAGGGCGTTGCCCATGGATTGCGGCGCGCTGGCGCTGGCCGGGGCCTCGGGCGCGCGCATCATCGGCAGCAGGGCCAGGACGGCGATGATTATCACGGCGAAGACGGTGAAGGTCTGCTGCCAGGACATGATCGAGAGCAGCCATTCGGCCACCGGCGCGCCGATCACCTGGCCGCCGCTGCCGGCCGCGGCGACGATGGCGAGCGACATGGAGCGGTTGCCCTCGGTGGCGGAGCGGCCGACCACGCCGAGGATGGTGCCGAGACCGGTGCCGGCGATGCCGAAGCCGACCAGCGTGGCGTAGGTCTGGTGTTCGAGCGGGGTGGTCGAGGCGGCCGAGAGCAGCAGGCCGCCGGCATAGCAGAGCGCGCCGAGCACGATGGCGCGGCGGTCGCCGATGCGTTCGGCCAGGGCCGAGAACATCGGCTGGCCGATGCCCCACATCAGGTTCTGGATGGCGATGGCGAGCGAGAAGTCGGCGCGCAGCCAGCCGAATTCCTCGGCGATCGGGATCTGGAACACGCCGAAGGAGGAGCGGATCGCGAAGCTGACAAGGATGATGGCACAACCGACCAGGAGGACTGGCGTGAAGAGGGAAGCGGGGCGTTGCATTGGAATTCCTCGGGGCCGCAAACGGGCGGCATTCAGCGCGAGACCATAGGGAACCCGCGCGCGGCGTCAATTCAGGAGAATTTACTTCACCCATCAATAATTCTGATTCAAGCCCCGGCGCCGGCCCGGCTTTTCAATCCCGGGGCGCCGCGTTATGGCAGGACCATGAGCGAGATCGAACGTCTATACGCGGAGCGGATTGCCTCGGGGGCGCTGCGGGAAGACCCGGCGCAGAAGGCAATCCTGCCCGAATTCGAACGGATCCGGGCAGCCCTGGCGCAGCCGGTGAAACGCGGGCTGTTCCGTCGGGCGCCCGAGCCGCCGAAGGGCCTCTACCTCTGGGGCGGCGTCGGGCGCGGCAAGTCGATGCTGATGGATCTCTTCGTGGCCAGCCTGCACGGCATCCCGGTGCGCCGCGTGCACTTCCATGCCTTCATGCAGGAGATCCACGCCGGGCTGCACAAGGCGCGGCAAGCCAATATCGAGGATGCCCTCGCCCCGGTCGCGGCCGAGGTGGCGCGCACGGTGCGGCTCTTGGCTTTCGACGAGATGCAGATCACCGACATCACCGACGCGATGCTGGTGGGCCGTCTGTTCGAGTCGCTGTTCGCGGGCGGGGTCACGGTGGTGACCACCTCGAACCGGCATCCGGACGAGCTATACAAGAACGGGCTGAACCGGCAGCTGTTCCTGCCCTTCATCCAGCTCATCAAGGAGCGGATGGACGTGCGCGAGCTGGTCAGCCCGAATGACCACCGGCAGGGGCGGCTGCAGGGGATGGAGGTCTATTTCACGCCCATCGGGCCGGCGAGCCGGGCGGCGGTGGATTCGGTCTGGCGCGACCTGACCGGCGGGCCGGCGGAGCCGCTGACGCTGGTGGTGAACAAGCGCGAAGTGGTGCTGCCCGCCTTCCGCAACGGGGTGGCGCGGGCGACCTTCTACGAGTTGTGCGGCAAACCGCTGGGGCCGGCGGACTACCTTGCCATCGCGCAGGCGGTGCGGGTGCTGGTGCTGGACGACATCCCGCGGCTGTCGCGGTCGAACTTCAACGAGGCCAAGCGCTTCGTGACGCTGATCGATGCCCTCTATGAGGCGAAGGTGCGGCTGATCGCCAGCGCGGCGGCGGTGCCGGACATGCTCTATGTCGAGGGCGAAGGCACCTTCGAGTTCGCCCGCACCGCCTCGCGGCTGATGGAGATGCAGGGCGCGGACTGGGGCGCGGACGACTAGGGCAGTCCGCGCACCTCACATGGAGAAGATCGCTTCGAGCGTCTTCTCGACCAGATCGATTTCCTTCCTGAACGCCGCGACCGAAGTTTCAACCTTCTTGCGGACTGCCCGCAGGCTCTCGGACGACTTCTTGGAACTTGGCGAGATCTTTCCCGAGATATGGGCCTCGATCTTGCTTGCTTCGGCCTCGCATTTCTTGACCAATGCCTCGGCCTTGGCCGGGTCGGTCAGGCGCAGATCCTTGAACTCCTTCTGCATCTTCACGATCCCGGCGCTGATTTCCATCGCCTTCACCCAGAGCGGGATGGAGTCCATGTAGATCTTGGTCGCGTTGGGCACCTCCTTGTCGGCAACCGAGGCCAGTGCGTCGGCTTCGGCCTTCATCCGGTTGTAGGCAAGGATGATGTTCTGGCGACTGATGAAGACCACGGCCAGTTCGGCCGCCTGCTTTTCATAGTCCTTGACCGTCATCTCCGGCAACGGGCCGCCGTATTTGACGCTGGCCAGTGTTTCCGGACCGGCCTGGCCGTCCGGCCTGAGCTTGTTCTTCTTCTGGAAGACCTTGACCTGCCCCTCGGTGATCGGTCCGAAGATCCCGTCCACCTTGAGCTTTGGCTTCGCGCCGAGCTTGTTCAGGCCTTCCTGAAGCTTCTCGACCTCCTTGCCCTTCGCACCTTTCTTGAGAACGGCCATTCCAGCGCACTCCCATGATGAGAAGGCATCACGGTGCGCCTGTCCGGCGATTCCCGCAAGAGAGCGTCAGCCGTTCTCGCGCAGGACCGATCCGGCGAGGTAGAGCGAGCCGCAGATCAGGACGCGGGCGGAAGGATCGGAGGCCGCTATGGTGGCGAGCGCGGTGGCGACGTCGGGCGCGGTGGTGGCGCTCATGCCGGCGACCTTCGCGGTCTGGGCCGTGGTCTCGGCCGGCAGGGTATTGGCCTCGCCGGGGATCGAGACGGCGGTGAGGCTGGCCACATGCGGCGCCATCGGGCGGAGGTAGCCGCCGACGTCCTTGGTGTTCAGCATCCCGCAGATCAGGTGGGTGGGCCGTTTCGGCATCTCGGCCAGCACATGCGCCAGCGCCTCGCCCGCAGCGGGGTTGTGGCCACCGTCGAGCCAGAGTTCGACGCCGGGCGCGGAGTCGGGCAGCGGGCCGGTGGTCAGGCGCTGCATCCGGGCAGGCCAGAAGGCGCGGGTCACGGCGGCCTCGCAGGCGGCCTCGGTCATGCCGAGGTGGCGCAGCGCCGCCAGCGCGGCGCCGGCGTTGTCGACCTGATGCGCGCCGAGCAGGTTCGGCAGCGGCAGGTCGAGCAGGCCGGTCTCGTCGTCGAAGACCAGCCGGTCGCGCTCGCGCCGGGAATGCCAGTGCTGGCCCCGGGCGATCAGCGGCGCGCCGAGGCGGGCGGCCTGACGCTCGATCACCTCCATCACCTCGTCGGGCTGCGGGCCGACGACGCAGGGCACCCCGCGCTTGAGGATCCCGGCCTTTTCGAAGGCGATCTTGGCGAGGGTGTCACCGAGGTAGCTTTCGTGGTCCATCGAAATGGGCGTGATGATGGTCAGCGCCGGTTTCGCGATCACGTTGGTGGCGTCGAGGCGGCCGCCGAGGCCGACTTCGAGCAGGGTGTAATCGGCGGGCGTGCGGGCAAAGGCCAGCAGGGCGGCGCAGGTGGTGATCTCGAAATAGGTGATCGCCTCGCCCCCGTTGGCGGCATAGCACTCGTCGAGCACCGCGGTCAGGTCGGCTTCGGAGATCAGCTTGCCCGCGACGCGGATGCGCTCGTGGAAGCGGGCGAGATGCGGCGAGGTATAGGCGTGGGCCACCTGCCCTGCCCCTTCGATCCCGGCGCGGATCATCGCCTGGGTCGAGCCCTTGCCGTTGGTGCCGGCGATGTGGATCACCGGCGGCAGGCTGTCCTGCGGATTGCCGAGCGCTTCGAGCAGACGCCACACGCGGTCGAGCGTGAGGTCGATGATCTTCGGGTGGAGCGCCATCATCCGTTGCAGGATGGCGTCCGAGCTGGCGCTGGTCATTTTCCGGCAGTCGCCTCGGGCTTGGCTGTCGGCTCGGGCGGGGCGAGATCGCCCTTGACCGCCTGCGGCATGCCCAGCAGCAGGCGCACAATCGAGATCAGCTCGTCGCGCAGCTTGGTGCGGGGCGTCACCCGGTCGAGCATCCCGTGGTCGAGCAGGTATTCGGCGCGCTGGAAGCCCTCGGGGAGCTTCTCGCGGATGGTCTGTTCGATCACGCGGGGGCCGGCGAAGCAGATCAGCGCGTTGGGTTCGGCGATATGCACGTCGCCCAGCATCGCGTAGGAGGCAGTGACGCCGCCGGTCGTCGGGTGGGTCAGCACCACGATGTAGGGCAGCCCGGCCTCTTTCAGCATCTGGATCGCCACGGTGGTGCGCGGCATCTGCATCAGCGAGAGGATGCCTTCCTGCATCCGTGCGCCGCCGGCGGCCGAGAACAGGATCAGCGGGCGCTTGAGCTTCACCGCCTCTTCGGCGGCGGCGATGATGGCGTTGCCGACATACATGCCCATCGAGCCGCCCATGAAGGAGAAGTCCTGCGCCGCCGCGACGATGGGGGTGCGGCCGATCTCGCCGGTGGCGACAAGCATCGCCTCCTTCTCGCCGGTCTGCTTCTGCGCGGCCTTCATGCGGTCGGGGTATTTCTTCTGGTCGCGGAACTGCAGCGGGTCGGCCAGCGGCTCGGGGACCTTCACCTCGGTGAAGATGCCGTTGTCGAAGAGGGCGTTGAAGCGTTCACGCGGGGTGATCGCCATGTGGTGGCCGCAGTTGGTGCAGACGTTCTGGTTGCCCGACAGCTCGCGGTGGAACAGCATCGTTCCGCACTCGTCGCATTTCTGCCAGAGGTTCTCGGGCGTCTCGCGGCGGGAGAAGATCGAGTTGATCCGGGGCCGGACGTAGTTGGTGATCCAGTTCATCTGCGGTTTCCTTGCGGCCTCTGTGGGGCCCTGAAATAGTCCCGCCGTCCGGCAATTGCAATCAGCGCCGGATGGCGATGCGCGCGGCCAGCCAGCCGATCAGCAGAAAGGCGAAGTCGAGCACCAGGTACAGGGACAGGTTCTGTTGGTCATCCATACCATAGGGCAGCGTGGCAAGCGACAGGCCGCTCTGCGGGCCGGGTAGCGAGACCAGCAGCAGCGCGGTGGCGTTGTTGACCATGTGCAGGGCGATGGCCGGCCCGAGGGTGCCGGCGCGGGCGGTGAGATCGGCGGAGATGACGCCGAAGCAGAGCGTCCAGAGCACGATCACCCAGGCGTTGTCCCCCGCCGCCGTCGGCTGGTAGTGGCCGATGCCGAAGAGCAGCGCGGGCACCAGCATCCAGATCAGCGGCGAGCGGAAGCGCGCGGCGAGCGCCTGCTGGAGGTAGCCGCGGAAGAGCAGCTCCTCGCTCGCCGTCTGCACCAGGATCGCGCCGAGCGAGAGCGGCAGCAGGGCGAGCCAGGTGCGGGTGTCGAGGTTGCGCACCAGTTCGCCTTCCCCGCCATAGGGCGGCAGCAGGAACATGGCGAGGTTCACCAGCAGCAGCAGGCCGATCACCTTGCCGAACTGGCGCAGGGCGAGGTCGGTGGGGCCGACCAGGCTGACAAGGCCCCGGTCATGGATCATCCGCGCCGCGACGACGACGGCGACGATGACAAAGGCATAGCTGTAGAGCATCAGCAGCAGCGCGCCGGGCGTGTTGCTGCGGGCCAGGTCGATGGCGAGATCCGGGCGGAGGCGGAACACCGTGGCCAGGGTGCCCCGGAACACGATGCCGAGGCCGATGGTGACAACCGCGATCAGCGCCAGCCCGGCCAGCAGGCGCCAGAGCTCGGGGCGACGCCGCGCGGGCGCCACCAGGGTTTCATGGGCGGCGTAGGGATAGTCAGACATCCATCGGCACCGGGCGCGGCGGAGGCGGGATCCGGGTGACAAGCTCGGCCGAGGGCGCCTCGCCGGTGTGGCGGCGGGCGGTGATGATCGTGCCCACGACGCCGGACAGGTTCTGCCCCATGGTTTCGAGCAGGTGCATGGCCATCTTGCCGTCGCCCTCGATCACGGTGCGCAGTTCCTCGGCGCCGATGCGCAGGAAGGTGGTTTCCTCGGTCGCCACCAGCTCGGCCTGGCGCGGCTGGCCGGTGATCACCATGAGGTCGCCGATGAGGCGGCCGGGACGGACCACGGTGATCGGCCCGTCGCCCGCCTCGCCTTCGGGCCAGCGCAGCTCGGCCGCGCCGGAGAGGCAGAGATAGGCGGCATCCGGCGGATCGCCGTGGGCGAAGACCACCTCGCCCGGCCGGGCGTGGTACCATTGCGCGCTGAAGGCCAGCAGGCGCTGATTGCGCTTGTCGAGGCGCGCGAAGAGATCGTTGCTGGCGACCACGCGCAGCTTGCGCTGGAAGTCCTTCGAGCCCTTGGCGTCCATCCGGTGCGTTGTGCACCTGCCGCCATCGGCGCGGCCGTCGCGGATCTCGATGAACATGTCGTAGTTCTCGGGGTGTTCGAAATTGTCCTCGAGGAAGAGCATGGTCGTCTTCGGCATCAGCTCGCGCAGCTTCTCGCGGGTGCGGGTGCGGCTGGCGCTGTCGTGGCTGGCAAGGGCGTGGTCGATCACCAGGATATCGGGCCGCTTGATCGCGGCGCGGCTGAAGGCGGCGCGTTCCTGCAGGATGGTGGGCAGGTTGTTCCCGGCAAGGCCCGCCGTCAGGTCGTAGAGCGTCACTGCCGCGGCCTGGCGCAGATCGTGTTCGGTCAGCACCTCGGCCACGGTATTCTCGATCGCCTCGGCGCGGGCGCCGGCCATGATCGAGATACGGCCATAGATCGCGTTCTCGGTCAGGGTCAGGCGGGGCATGTAGGCATCGGGCGAGAGCGGCACGAACATGTCGCCGGCATAGGCGCGCAACTGGTCGGCCCTGGTCCGGCGCAGTTCCAGGATCTCGGTCTTGAAGTGCTCGGGGAAGGTCGGGCCGATCTGTTCGGCGGTCAGCAGGAAGGGCACCGTGAGCAAAAGCGCACTTTCCTCGCGGCTGAGGCCGTCGTCGCCCACCCGCGCCCGCTTGGCGGCGATGTCGCTGAGGCGGTGGTAGGTGTCGATGTCGATGCCGAGCTTGCGGAACAGCGGGTTGTCGGTGCCGTCGCGGCCGAAGGTCTGGGCCAGCGTGTCCATCACGCCCTGGCTGATGTTCAGCCCCTCGTCGGCGAGGCCAGTGTCGAAGAGCATGTGGATGAAGCTGTTCTCGGCGGCCAGCGCCTGCTGGCTGATGCTGCGCGCCGGTGTGGCGAAGAGCAGGTTGCCGCCCAGCGGAACCGCCGGGTTGAAGGCTTCGGGATCAAAGCGGTGGATCGCCGCGTCGAGGCCCTTTTCGGTGAGCCGGCGGGCGATCTCGGGGCGCAGTTCGACGATGCTGCGGGCAAACTCCGGGTGCAGTTCGGGGTCGAAGCGGGCGCGCAGGGTGCGGCGGAAATACTGCTCGTCGATGCCCATGGCCTCGACCAGCTTGAACCACCAGTCGCGGACATCCTCGCCGTCGTCGAGCCCGGCCAGCGCCGGGTCGACCCAGTTGACGTCGAGCATGTCGGTGCTGTTGCCCGAACGAAGCGCTTCGCGCAGGTAACGGTCGCGCCCTTCCGGGTCCCAGCTGACCTCCTGCGGCTTGATCCGCAGCGGCATCAGCAGGTTGTCACCCAGCGTGCCGTCGAACAGGTAGGGACGCGAGTGGGCGTGGCCGACGCGCGCCGCGATCACCGCCTGGTGCAGCGTGTCGATGGGATAGCCGCCGATGGCGACATGGCCGCTCTGCGGCACGATCTCGCGGGTGAGCAGCTGCGCGAAGGCGGCGCGTTCGTTCGGCTTGTCGGACTGGATCGCCACCCGCGCGCCGGGCGGGATCGAGAGGGTCAGGTCTTCGAGCACGACGTTGCCGTCCTGGTCGAGCACGGTGACGTCCTTCAGCTCGATGGAGCCGTCGAGATGCGGAATCTCGTCGGGTTCGCCCTCGAAGAGCTCTTCCGGGATCATGCCGCGCGGGGCAAAGCGTTCGGTCACCACCACCCAGCGCAGCGACATGTCCTGCACCTCGTTGTAGTAGTCGAGAAGTTCCTTCCACGGGCTGGCGAGGTCCTTGTAGGCCGCCAGCGCCGCCACCAGCGCACCCACCGTGATATCGCCCCGGATCGCCAGGTAGCCGCCGACCGAGTAGAACAGGAAGGGCGTCATCTGGGTGATCAGATTGTTCAGAAACTTCATGAAGAATTTTTTCTGATAGATCTGGAAGCGGATATCGAACAGCCGCCCGAGGCGGTCGGTGAACTGGGCCAGCCGGTACCGCCAGCCGCCGTTCTCGCGCAGGTCCGAGATGCCGGCCGCGCTCTCGCCGATCTCGGAGGAGAGGTGGCGGATTTCCTGGATGCGGGCCTTGTTCAGCAGGTTGATCTGGCGTTGCAGGCGCGGGATCAGCCAGGCCTGCAACGGGATCAGCGCGACCGAGGCGAGGCCGAACCAGAAGCTCTGCATGAAGAGGAAGGTCAGGATCGTCATCATCTGACCGAACTGGAAGGCGGGCTGCGCCACCGCGTCGCCCATCAGCCCGCCCATCGGCTCGGCCTCGGAGGTGATCATCGAGACCAGTTCGCCCTGCGAGGTGGTGCGGAAGTAGCTGGTGGGAAAGCGCATCATCCGCGAGATCAGCGAATAGCGCAGGCGGCGCAGCAGCCGTTCTGCCAGCACGCCCTTCATGGTGTTCAGCCGCATCTTCATCAGCCCGCCGATCAGCACGGTGAGCAGGAAGGCGAAACAGAGCACCATCAGGAATTCGACCTGGGTCAGCGTGAACCCGTAGAGGTCGATCCGTTCGGTCTGGGAACCGATGGCCTCGTTGATGATCCGCTTGGGCAGTTCAAGCGAGGCGTAGAGGAAGGGGAAGGTAAGCACGGTCAGCGCCAGCAGACCAATCTGCTGGCGCGCCGAATACTTCCAGATGAAGCCGAACAGCGTGCGTTCCATGAGTCTCTCGAGTTCCGGTATCCGATACGTTCGGCAGGAAAGGAACCCTAAGCATTGCCCGCGCAAATACAAGGTGCGTCAGCGCAGAGAGACCCTTCGCACTTGTGAACACAGGGGCGTCAGTCTATTCCAGCGGGACGGGGATTCAGGAGGAAACCAGCGATGCTCAAGCGCGAATTCGACAAGTCGAAGCTGCCCAGCCGACATGTTACCGAGGGCCCGGCGCGGGCGCCGCACCGGTCGTTTCTCTACGCGATGGGCGTTTCCGATACCGAGATTCACCAGCCGCTGGTCGGCGTGGCGACCTGCTGGAACGAGGCCGCGCCCTGCAACATCGCGCTGAACCGGCAGGCGCAGGCGGTGAAGATGGGTGTGAAGGCCGCCAGCGGCACCCCGCGCGAGTTCACCACCATCACCGTCACCGACGGCATCGCCATGGGCCACGAGGGGATGCGCGCCTCGCTCGCCTCGCGCGAGGCGATTGCGGACACGGTCGAGCTGACGATGCGCGGCCATTGCTATGACGCGCTGGTCGGCGTCGCGGGCTGCGACAAGTCGCTGCCGGGGATGATGATGGCGATGGTCCGCCTCAACGTGCCCTCGGTCTTCATCTACGGCGGCTCGATCCTGCCGGGCCGCGCGCCCGCCGGCGCGGATGTGCCCGAGGATTTCGCCAACCGCGACCTGACCGTGCAGGACATGTTCGAGGCCGTCGGCCGCCACCAGAACGGCACCATGAGCGACGCCGCGCTGGATATCCTGGAACGGGTGGCCTGCCCCTCGTCAGGCGCCTGCGGCGGCCAGTTCACCGCCAACACCATGGCCTGCGTCTCGGAAGCCATCGGGCTGGCGCTGTTCAACTCGTCCGGGGCCCCTGCCCCCTATGAATCGCGCGACCATTACTGCGAGGCCTCGGGCCAGGCGGTGATGACGCTGCTGGAGAAGAACATCCGCGCCCGCGACATCGTCACCCGCAAGAGCCTGGAGAACGCCGCGCGCATTGTCGCCTGCACCGGCGGGTCGACCAACGGCGGGCTGCACCTGCCCGCCATCGCCCATGAGGCCGGCATCGACTTCGACCTGATGGACGTCTGCGAGATCTTCCGCGAGACGCCCTATTTCGTCGACCTCAAGCCGGGCGGGGCCTATGTGGCCAAGGACCTCTACGAGGCCGGCGGCGTGCCGGTCGTGATGAAGGAACTGCGCAAGGCCGGGCTGATCCACGAGGACTGCATGACCGCCAGCGGCAACAGCGTCGGCGAGGAACTGGACAAGATCACCCGCGAGGCGGATGGCCGTGTCATCCACCCGGTCTCGACCCCGATCACCAAGACCGGCGGCGTGGTGGGCCTGAAGGGCAACCTCGCCCCCGAGGGCGCCATCGTGAAGGTCGCCGGGATCGAGCCGCAGCACCAGATCTTCACCGGCCCCGCCCGCGTCTTCGAATGCGAGGAGGACGCCTTCGAGGCGGTGCAGAACCGGACCTACAAGGAAGGCGAGGTCATCGTGATCCGCAACGAGGGCCCTGCAGGCGGCCCCGGTATGCGCGAGATGCTGGCCACCACCGCCGCGCTGTCGGGCCAGGGCATGGGCAAGAAGGTCGCGCTGATCACCGACGGCCGCTTCAGCGGCGCGACTCGTGGCTTCTGCGTCGGCCATGTCGGCCCCGAGGCGGCGCATGGCGGGCCGATCGCGCTGATCGCGACCGGCGATGTCATCACCATCAACGCCATCGAGGGCACCATCTCGGTCAACCTGACCGACGAGGAACTGGCAGAGCGCAAGGCCGCCTGGCCGGGACCGCGCAAGACGATCTACACCTCGGGCGCGCTGTGGAAATATGCCCAACTCGTCGGGGCGACTAACAAGGGCGCCGTGACCCATCCCGGCGGCAAGGCGGAGACTCATGTCTACATGGACCTGTAGGGTCGCGGCGCTTCTGCTGGCGGCACTGACCCTGGCCGGATGCGACGAGGCGACCGGCCTGCCCTTTGCCGGGGAATTCGGCGCGCAGAGCGACGAGGATGCCCATGCGCGCATGGCCCAGGTGCGCCTCGGCGCGGGCGAGATCGTGCTGGCCGCACCCGAGGGCTACTGCTTTGACCGCCGCTCGGTGCGGCGGTCGGGCAGCGAGGGCTTTGCCATGATGGCGCGCTGCGACACCCTCGGCGTGCGCGGCTTCTTCGGCACCCAGCCGCTGGCCATCGTCACCGTGACCACTGCACCATGGACGCCGGGAGACAAGCTGCCGACCACCGCGGATATCGCCCGCTCGGCCGGGAGCGCCAAGGTGCTGGACACCGCGCGCGGCGAGGGGCTGGTGCTGGCCCGCCTGCCCGACGGGCCGAAGCCGCTGGAGGATGTCAGCTCGACCCATTGGCGCGGCGTCTTCCTGGTGGGGCGGCACATGGTGGCGGTCGGGCTTTATGCGCCCAACGGCAGCCGGGCCCTGGGCCGCGACGGCGCGCGCCTGCTCACCGGGCTGTCGGCCCGCACCCGCAGCGCCAGCGCCACGCTGACGGCAGGCAAGGCGCAATAGAAGCGGCCGAATTCCTGCCCTTGCACGCAATTCCCGGTTTATCTGACCGCAACCTATTGGCTAGATAGTCGGAAAGCGGCGCAGGACGCGCAACGGGGACGGGATGAGCAGACTGGTCGAGCGGCTGTGGAAGGCGGGCGCGCTGCGCCGCTGGCGCAATGCGGCCGAGGCAGCCGGGAACATGTCCCTGGCCGAGCTGCGCCAGCTGCGCACGCAGGCGCGCAGCCTGCGCAGCCATCTCGACGCGCTGATCCATGTCGCCGACGGACGGCTTGCCCTGCCCGCCATCGGCACCAGCTTCTTCCCGCGCCCGCATTGCACCGACTGGGCCTGGCGCCCTGCCCTGTGGCGCGGTCCGCTGGCAGCGCCGGGCGTCGCCTCGGCACCGACGCGCTTCCCCATCGACAATGAGGTTACGCTGTTCCACGACTGCGCGGTCTCGGAGCTGACCCTGCGCCAGCTGCGCAACCAGCGCGAGGCCGATCTTGCGCCCTACGGCCTGCGGCTGGACGTGTTCCGCTTTGACGGCTCGTTCCTGTCGCTGGCGGTCGAACTGCCCAACGAAGCCGTCAACGGGCTGAACCGGTCGCATCTGATCCGCGTCACCTCGATCATCGAGACCGAGAAGCCACTGGAGATCTTCGCCCGCCTCAACGTGCGCCACGGGCCGAACACCGAGCAGATCGTGCGCGAATTGCCACTGAACGAGCCCGACGTGCTGGTCGAATTCGACATGGCCTATTGCAAGCTGAACGAGAAGCGGATCGAGCACGCCTGGCTCGACCTGATCTTCGAGGCGCCCGAGATGAACCAGGTCACGCTGCGCGACCTGACCTTCGCCCGCCACCCGCGCGCCGCGCTCTGAGGAGAGAGACGATGAGCCAGCTCACCCTGACCCGGATCCGGCTGAAGAACGGCCTGTGGGAAGGCCGCGTCAGCGGCGCGGCGATGAAGCCGGACCTGCGGGTGACGCTGATGGACCGGCCGGTGGAGGGCGTCACCCTGATCGAAGCCGGTCAGCCCGAAGAGTGGGAGCTGGCGGTTCCGGTACCGACCGAGGCGATTGCCGACGGGGTGCAGACCTTCCTGATAAGCGATGCCTCCAGTGACGCGGTGCTCGGCCATTTCACCCTGATCGCCGGCGATGCCATGGTCGACGACCTGCGCGCCGAGGTCGCCCTGCTGCGCGCCGAGCTGGACATGCTCAAGCGCGCCTTCCGGCGGCATTGCGTCGAGACCGCTTAGCTCGCCAGCACGTTGCGGAACTGCCAGGGGTCGGTTTCGTCGATATCCTCGGGAAACAGCTCCCAGCGGTCCTGCAGGGGTGTCCAGTCGGTGTAATGCGCCTCGACCGGGCCAAGGTAGAACTGTTGCACCTCGAGGCAGCGGACGTGGTCCATCTCGTCGGTTTCGACGATCCCCGCCTCGGGGTTTTCCAGCGCCCAGACCATGCCGGCGATCACCGCCGAGCTGACCTGCAGGCCGGTGGCGTTCTGGTATGGCGCCAGGCGCATCGCCTGGGCGTTGGAGAGGCGCGACCCATACCAGAGCGCGTTCCTTTCGTGCCCGAAGAGCAGCACGCCCAGCTCGTCGATGCCCTCGACGATCTCGTCGGGGGCAAGGATGTGGTGTTCGGTCTGCTGCCGGCCCGAGCCGAACATCTCGTGCAGGCTGAGCACGGCGTCGTCGCAGGGGTGATAGGCGTAGTGGCAGGTGGGGCGGAACTCGGGCGCGTCCGCCGGGCCGACGGTGTAGTAATCCGAGATCGAGATCGCCTCGTTATGGGTGACGAGGAAGCCGAACTGCGGCCCCGGCGTCGGGCACCAGGTGTGGACGCGGGTGATCGCGCCGGGGCGTTCCAGCCAGATCGCCGCGCGGCAGCCGGCGGGGTGGCGGTAGCCGTTGTCGGGGAACCAGGTCTCATGCGTGCCCCAGCCGAGTTCGGCAGGCTGGAAACCTTCCGAGATGAACCCCTCGACCGACCAGGTGTTGACGAAGGTGCCGCGCGGGCGGGGCGTGCGGCGGGCCTGGGTGTCGCGCTCGGCGATGTGGACGCCCTTGACGCCGAGGGCCTGCATCAGGCGTGCCCAGCCGGCGCGGTCGGCGGGCATCGGGTCGTTGCGGCCGATGTCGCGCGAGAGGGTCATCAGCGCCTCTTTCACGAACCAGCTGACCATGCCGGGGTTGGCGCCGCAGCAACTGACCGCGGTGGGCCCGCCGGGATGGCGCGCCTTCTCGTCGCGGATCGCCTGGCGCAGGGCATAGTTGGTGCGCGCCTCGTTGTCGGTGGTCTCGAAGTAGAAACCGGCCCAGGGTTCGGCCACGGTGTCGATGTAGAGCACGCCCAGTTCGCGGCAGAGCTTCATGATGTCGAGCGAGGATGTATCCACACTAAGATTGACGCAGAAGCCTTTGCCATTCTTGAACAAGTCGGAAAGTATTCCCCGATGGTTCTCGCGCGTGATCGCGGTCTGGAGATGGCGGATCTTGTGCTGGTGGAGGAAGTTTGCGACCTCGTCGCTGGGTTCGATCACCACCAGCTGGTCGGCGTCAAAGTCGAAGTGCCGCTCGATCAGGGGCAGCGTGCCGCGCCCGATCGAGCCGAAGCCGATGATGACGATGGGGCCCTCGATGCGGCCGTAGACGGGATGGGTCACTCTCGGCTCCTGCGGTACGACCGCGGGGGCGGCCAGGTCCGGGCCATCCTGCGTTATCGGGAGTGGGCTGGCAATGATCTCGGCGGATCGGCGCGGGCCGAGCCGCGCCGGGTGCCGGATATCCCGGCACCCCCGTGGGCGGGGTCAGCGCGCCTTTTCCATCTTCTTCAGCCGGCGTTCCGCCTCTTTCAGCACCGCCATCTCGAATTCGCGGGCCAGCTTGGCATCATTGGCCACCGCCGCCGCCGCGCGTTTGCGGAAATCGGCCTCCTTGGTCTCGGTCCCGGTGGCGCCGGAATAGGCCGCCTGCAGGCCGATGGTGGAGGCCTGCTCGAGCAGCTTGGTCGAGACCTCGTTGATGATGTCCTTGCCGCCTTTCGAGATCAGCTCGTTCACCGTCTCGTTCGGGAAATGCTTGACCATCTGCAGCTTGATCGCCTTGATCGCCGGCCGCGCATGGCTGTCGGACAGCTCGAAAAGCGCCTTCTTCGGCCAGTTGGCATCGAAATCGGCAAAGGCCTTGACCGGGGCGCATTTGAAGAAGCTGCCGGTGAGCACGGCGATCGCGCCGTTCACGATGTCGTCCTCGCCGGGCAGCTTGCCTTCCGAGATCGGCTTCTGGAACAGCTTGATGGTTTCCTTGGTGGCGTTCTCGATCAGGGCCTGGCCGACCTGGCTGTCGATCACCTTCTCGACGAAGGGCCAGGCGTAATTGGCCGCCCGCGCCGAAACGCGGCGGGCGAACTGTTCGCCCAGCTTGCCCGCGATCTTCTTCATCACCGGGCCGGTCAGTTTGCCGCCGACCAGCGCCGAGGCGCCCGCGATGGCCGAGTTGCCGATGATCCGCCGAGCCGAGCCCCTGGGGTCAAACTTGTCGTTGGCGGCGTATTCGCCGACCTCCCCCGCCCCGGTCTTGAGCGCCTCGCACCCTGTCGCCGCCAGGGCGTTGGCCTGGGTCAGCGGCATTCCGCGCGTCGTTACCAGGTAGCCGGTGGCCAGCACCTCGAGCACGCCGAAGCTCACGTCGCGGGTGATGGTCGCGCCCATCAGCCCGGCCTCGGTGCCCTCGACGAATTTCTTCTCGTAGGCTTCCCATTCCTTCTTGGCCTTGTTCAGCAGGTCGACCGCCTTCTTGTGCTGCGCGTTGACCTTGGCCCAGTCGGGCTTGCTGCGGTCGGCATAGGCGATGATGAGATCCGCCGCGGCCTTGGCGTCGAGCGCGGCGGAATTCGACGGGATCTCGATGTTCTTGGCCATACGGACGCCCAGGCTGATAAAGGCGTTGATATAGCCTTCGCTGCCGTCCGAAACCTTGTGCATCTCCTGGATGAGGTCATAGATCCGCTCGGCGTCGATCGACATCGACCGCGCCCGCCCGATGATGCGCGACCTGGTCTCTTCCTCGATCCGGATGTATTCCTGGACGGTGATCAGCTTCTTCTTGCCGTTCTCGACCACCTCGTAGGCTTCGAAGTTCTCCAGCTCCTTGGCGCGGCGGGTCAGCTTGGGCAGCCCCGCCTTCCAGGTCGCATCGCCGGGCTGGATCACGCCATCGGGCTGCTTGACCTTGCCGCCCTTGCGCTGAAAGGCCGTGATGCAGCTGAGCGTCGCGCTGTCGACGCTGCCGCTGATGTCGACCGGATAGCCGTTGGCGAGCAGCATCAGCTGCACCAGTTCGACGTCCTTCTTCTTGTTCGCGGGTTTGGGGGATTTCGACTTGCCGTCACCGACGGCGGCAGAAAGGGAATAGGCCACTGGTTAATTCTCGATTTGGTAAAATATGTGAGGGTTAATCAAGCCGCTTCGATCCGTTCCGTCAAGCGGGATATCGCGGGAGGCCGCGCCCGCATGGCGGTAAATGTTTCGTCGCCGTGAGCGGCCCTTCGAGACAGATTGACAGGTTTCGAAAACAGGTATTTACGCGCTGCCGATGCGGGGGCGACCCGCAGGCATGTTGCCCGTCGCATGGCCATTTCCGGCAAATGAACGGACCTTTTGAAAGTCATGAACGTGGTTGCAAGACCGTTTCCCTCGGGCGATCCGGCCGCTGACCGGCGCGTGGAATTCGCCGAAACCATGGCGCAGGACGGCGATCTGGACGCCGCCATCGAAGTTCTGACCGGCGCAATGGCGCTGGTGCCCGACTGGGCCGCGGGCTGGTATCGGCTGGGCGAATGGCTGGAACAGGCCGGACGGCGCGAGCTGGCCGCCGTGGCCTGGCAGAAGGCAATGGCCGCCGATCCCGCCGACCGGCTGGGCGCGGGCCTGCGGTGGGCGCTGGCGCGCGAGGTACGCACGGTCGAGACGATGCCTTCGTCCTTTGTCGAACTGCTGTTCGACGACTACGCGCCCCGCTTCGACACCGCGCTGGTCGACCGGCTGAACTATCGCGGTCCCTGGCTGCTGATGGAGGCACTTGGCCGCGCCGGGTTCCGCCGCGCCGGCCGCGCGCTGGATCTCGGCTGCGGCACCGGGCTGATGGGCGAGGTGCTGCGCGGGTCGGTCGGCTGGCTGGAAGGCTGGGACATTTCGGCCGGGATGCTGGCCGAGGCCAAGGCGAAGGGCGTCTATGACCAGCTCGACAAGCGCGACATCACCGAGCTGGAGCTGGGAGCGGAGCGTTTCGACCTGATCGCCGCCGCCGACGTCTTCATGTATGTCGGCGCGCTGGAACGGGTCGTAGCCTGGTGCGCCGGCAGCCTGGCCCCCGGCGGGCGCCTGGCCTTCACGGTCGAGCGCGGCACCCAGCCGGTCGAGCTGCGCGAGACGCGGCGGTTTGCCCATTCCCCCGACTATATCCGCGCGCTGATGGCGGATGCGGGCTTTGGTGCGGTGAGCCTGAGTGACTGCGTGGTCCGCCAGGACCGCGGCACGGACGTGGCCGCGCTCTGCGTGGTGGCCGAGGCGCAGATGGCGGCGCGCGATCTCGAAGGCGACGGCGACACCGCGGCGCTGGTCTGACCGCCCGGTCACGGGTTGGGACGCCCGTCCCGCCCGAAGGTGCGCAAGATTGTTGCCAAGCGCGGGGTGAGGTGGTCCAATAGTCGGACGCTGCGCCCCTTGCGGGGCCATTTTCAGGGAGAATTCGTCGCCGGGAACATCCGACGCTTTGGGAGGAGTTGGTCCATGTCTGTGGAAAAGACCGTCATCGAGTTGAAGAAGCGCGTCGACCAGCTTGAGAAAAAGGTCTCGCGTCTGGAAAAACAGGTGCAGACCCAGGAACAGACCATTGCCCAGAACCAGCGTCAGGCCAAGGAAAACTCAAGCAGGCTCGACGAGAGCCGGCGCCAGTTGAACGACCGCATCCAGCTGCTGAACAAGGCCTATGAGAAATACCAGAAGGACATGGCCCGGATCGAGCAACGCGTGAGCAAGCTCGAAAATGGACGCTGAGGCGGGGCCGCGATGGAGGAAATGGAGCGCCTGCGCAACGATTTCGCCATCGACACAGCGGTCGAGGACCTGGCGCGGGTTGCGGCCCTTCTGCCCCGGCTGCGGGACAAGCTGAAGATCCTCGAAGCCGCGCTGGCGCAGATCACCACCGCCGGTCTGGAGGAAGCGCAGGCGCCGGCGGCGTCCTTCCCCTATATCCCGCTGGACCTGGCCGACTTCTTCGACTGCATGTTCGACCTGGAAGCCGCGCTGTCCGCCGACCCCGACTATGCCGACCCCGACCTGAGGCATCGTCGGGTCGACCTGGTCGAGGCGGGCTGCGGGCCGGGCCGCAACCTCTTCCTGCTGGGCGCCACCGACCGTTTCGAGTTCCGCAGGCTCGAAGGGTTCGACCATGCCCCCGAGCTGATCGACCAGGGCCGCCGGGTCTTCGGCCTGGGCGAACGGATCTATGGCGGCGATTGCAACAGCTTCGACTACGCGCCCTGGGACGTGGTCTATTTCTATCGCCCCTTCTCGGACCCCGACGCGCAGAACGACTTCGAGCAATACCTGGTCGGAAAGATGCGCACCGGCGCCTATGTGATCGGCTGCGGCCATGTCGGGCTCGACCGGGACCGCCGGCTTCTGGAGAAATGCGGCAAGGGCCGCATCTTCAAGAAGCTGCGCTAAGGCCCTGCCCCAAAAGCAGAAACCGCGCCGGTTGCCCGGCGCGGTTTCCAGTATGCGATCGGAACTGAAAGGATCAGTTCTTGGCGTAGTATTCGACGACCAGGTTCGGCTCCATCAGGACCGGATAGGGCACGTCGCCGAGGGCCGGCGTGCGCACGAAGGTCGCGGTCATCTTGGAGTGGTCGACTTCCATGTAGTCGGGCACGTCACGCTCGGCGAGACCGACGGCCTCGAGCACGAGGGCGAGTTGCTTGGACTTCGAGCGGACCTCGATCACGTCGCCTTCCTTGACGCGGTACGAGGGGATGTTCACGCGCTTGCCGTTCACGGTCACGTGGCCGTGGTTCACGAACTGGCGGGCGGCGAAGATGGTCGGCACGAACTTGGCGCGGTAGACGACGGCGTCGAGGCGGCGCTCGAGCAGGCCGATCAGGTTCTCACCGGTGTCGCCCTTGACGCGCTCGGCGTCCGAGTAGATGCGGCGGAACTGCTTCTCGGTCAGGTCGCCGTAGTAGCCCTTGAGCTTCTGCTTGGCGCGCAGCTGGGTGCCGAAGTCGGACAGTTTGCCCTTGCGGCGCTGGCCGTGCTGGCCGGGGCCGTATTCGCGGCGATTGACCGGGGACTTGGGACGGCCCCAGATGTTCTCGCCCATGCGGCGGTCGATTTTGTACTTGGCAGACGTGCGTTTGGTCACGGCTGATCTCCTTCGTTGGGTGCCGCGCGGGCGCGGCGGTTGAAGGGCGTTGTCCTTTTTCCGTTGCCGGACGACAGGGTTCCCCTTGCGGGGTCCACCAACACCAATGAAGCCGCGCTTATAGCGGCGGTGGCGGGGGAGTCAACACGTGATTGCCGGGATGCCCGGCGGTTTCCGGACGCCGTTTTCCTGCAAGGAAAACGGACCGGAATTCTTGGAGAATTCCGGCCTCAGGCGGCCTCGTAGCGCAGTATGGCCGCTTCGGAGGCGCTGAGGTTACGGCGCGCGTAGCCGCCGTAGCGGTGCGGGTCGCGCGCCAGTTCCGGGTGCAGCGCCAGCAGGCGCGTCCGGTCGGTGGCGTCGAGCGCGTCCAGTTCGGCGCTGGCGGGGTGGAAGCTCTCGCATTCCACGCCATTGGCCCAGATGACCTGATGGGCGGGCAGCAGCAGGTGGATATAGGTGACCTCGCGCAGCCTGCTCTCGGTGGTGATGGTGGTAAGGTTCACCAGGTCGCGCGCGGCGACCAGCACCTCGCGGGTGTTGAACAGTGCCTGGGCCACCGGCCCGCGCACCAGCATCCGGTGTTCGGGCGAGACCAGCAGCGCCTGGCCGGGGCGGTCGATGCCCAGCGCCCCTGCCCCGATGCGCACGGGCCGCAGGCGCGGATCGACATGCAGCCGCGCGCCGCTCATCCGGCGCGCGCCGATCCAGCAGACCTCCTGCGGGCCGTTGTCGAGCGTCAGCACGCGGTCGCCTTCACGCAACCCCTCGACCGGGCGCGGCCCCTCGGGGGTCGCGATCATCGTGCCCGGCGTGAAGCAGATGACACCGGCGTTCTTCGCCGGTGTCGGCGCGACGAAGCGGCCGAGCGCGCAGTGGACGACGTAGAGATCGGTATCGCGCGGCGGCAGTTCGTCGACGAACATCAGCAGCGGCGGCTGGCCGGGTGCCACCTCGATCAGCGTGGCGGTATAGCCTCGCGCCCCGTCGGTGACGACGAAGCGCGCCTCCATCAGCGGCTCGTTGGTCTCGACCGGGGTAGCGGGCACGCGGCCCAGTGCCGTGCCGACCAGGCGGCGCACCTTGCGGGCGGCGCGGCGGCGCAGCTCGATCTGGTCCTCGCCTCTCTCCAGCCGCAGCACGTCGTTGGGCCCGTCCACCCGGACCGCCTCGCCATGCCAGGTCCAGGACGCCCCGACCAACAGCGCCTCGATCGGCGCGGGAGACTGCCCCTCGACCTCGGTCTGCGACCAGGACAGGACGAACGTGCCGCGAAAGCCCGTCATCATCTGCCTGTCTCTCTGCCTCGTCTTCTTTTTGTTGCCGGGAGGTTAACAGAGCCGGGCCAGCGAAGGAAGCCATTTGGAATCCATGGCTTGCGGCGTGTTCTTTGCGCCTCAGTCGCGGCTTGCCCACAGGATGCGCACAGCTTGTCCACAGGTCGAACCGCGCATTCCGCCAGAGCGCGCTGGACAAGCGCCCCGGCCCGGGTCTACCACAGCGCCGTGACAGGGGCGTCCGCGCTTGCGGGCTGAGAAGCACCCTTTGAACCTGAACCAGATCATGCTGGCGGAGGAAGTCGCGGAAGATTGCCCCGAATACGGCCGATCTCTCCCCCGTTCCTGCGCCCAGACGGAGGACCGAGAGATGACCGACTGGGGCACTTGCCTGACCACCATGCGCCAGGGTGCGCCGCTGGTGCAGAATATCACCAACTACGTCTCGATGAACGTGATGGCCAACGTGATGCTGGCCGTCGGGGCCTCGCCCGCGATGGTGCATGCCGAACAGGAGGCCGCGGAATTCGCCGCCATCGCCCAGGCGCTGACGATCAACATCGGCACGCTCTCGGCGCATTGGATCGCCTCGATGAAGGCCGCCGCAAGCATTGCCGCGCAGCAGGGCAAGCCCTGGGTGCTCGACCCGGTCGCCGTGGGCGCGACGGCGATGCGGCGGCAGGCGGGGCGCGACCTGCTGGCGCTGAAGCCGACGATCATCAAGGGAAACGCTTCGGAAATCATGGCCCTGGCCGGCGAAGCGGCGCGGGGCAAGGGGGCGGACAGCGCCGACTCGGTGGCCGATGCCGAAGGCGCAGCACTGGCGCTGGCGCGCGCCTCGGGGGCCGTGGTCGCCGTAACCGGGCCAGTGGATTTCGTGACCGACGGCAGCCGGTCCTTCCGAATCGCCAACGGCGACGCGACGATGCCGCGCATCACCGCGCTCGGCTGTTCGCTGGGCGGTGTGATGGCGGCCTTTGCCGCGACCCAGCCGCCGTTGCAGGCGGCGGTGGCGGCGCTGGCCTATTTCGGGCTGGCGGGCGAGATCGCGGCGGAAACGTCGCAGGGGCCGGGCAGCTTTGCCGTCGCCTTCCTCGACGCGCTGCACAGCATCGACGCCGGGACGCTATCCGCCGGGGCGAAGGTGACCGAGGCATGAAACTCTCGGTCTATTTCGTTACGCCTGACGGGGTCGACGACGCGCTGGTGCTGGCCGCCCTGCGGGGCGGGGCCAGCGTGGTGCAGCTGCGCGACAAGACCGCCAGCGACGCCGAGATGCTGGCGCAGGCGCAGCGGCTGCTGCCGCATCTGCGCGCCGCCGGGGTGCCGCTGGTCATCAACGACCGCATCGAAGTGGCCCTGGCCTGCGGCGCCGAGGGGCTGCACATCGGCCAGTCGGACGGCGATCCGCGGCAGATCCGGACGCTGCTGGGCGACGGGCCGCTGCTCGGCCTCTCGGTCGAGACCGAGGCGCATGTGGCGGCGGTGCCGGCGGGGGTCGACTATCTGGGCGTCGGGCCGGTGCGCGCGACGGCGAGTAAGCCGGACCATGCCACGCCAATCGGCCTGGACGGGCTGGCGCGGATGGTGGCGGCGACGCGGCTGCCTGCGGTCGCAATCGGCGGTGTCGGGCTGGCGGACATACCGGCGCTCAAACGCGCGGGATGCGCCGGCCTGGCGGTGGTCAGCGCGATCAGCGCCGCGCCCGACCCGGAAGCGGCGGCGCGGGCGCTGGCGGAAGCCTGGAGGGCGGCATGATTCCGAATGTGCTTTCCATCGCCGGGTCAGACCCCTCGGGCGGCGCCGGGATCCAGGCCGATCTCAAGGCGATTTCGGCCAATCGCGCCTATGGCATGGCGGCGATCACCGCGCTGACGGTGCAGAACACGCGGGGCGTGCGCGCCGTGCAGATGGTCGACGCGGGCTTCGTCGCCGAGCAGATCCGCGCGGTATTCGACGATATCGCCGTGCATGCGGTGAAGATCGGGATGCTGGGCAGTTCCGAGATCACCGCCGCCGTGGCGGATGGCCTGCGCGGGCGCGGCATTCCCATCGTGGTCGATCCGGTGATGGTGGCCAAGGGCGGCGACCGGCTGCTGGCGCAGGAGGCGGTGGCGGCGCTGCGCGAACTGCTGCTGCCGATGGCGACGATGATCACCCCGAACCTGCCCGAGGCCGCCGACCTGCTGGACAGGGCCGAGGCGCAGAGCCGCGAGGAGATGGTCGCCCAGGCCGAGGCGCTGCTGGCGCTGGGGCCCAAGGCGGTGTTTCTCAAGGGCGGGCACCTGCCCGATGCCGAGAGCCCCGACCTGCTGCTCTGGCCGGGCGGGTCGCGCTGGATCACCGCGCCGCGGATCGGGACGAAGAACACCCATGGCACCGGCTGCACCCTTTCTTCGGCGCTGGCGGCGCAGCTGGCGCGGCTGAGCGACATCGAGGCCGCGGCGCTGGCCGCCAAGGCCTATGTGCATGGCGCGATCGCCGGGGCCGACAACCTGAACGTCGGGGAAGGCCACGGGCCGACCGACCATTTCTTCATGACAAGGACATAACGCTGTGAAACGTCTTACGCTTATCCTCGGCCTTCTAGCGGCGCCGGCCTCGGCCCAGGACCAGCTTTCGGTGATGCTCGACTGGTTCGTCAATCCCGACCACGGGCCGATCATCGTGGCCCAGCAACGCGGCTATTTCGCCGAGGCCGGGCTGGAGGTCGAAATCATCGCGCCCGCCGACCCCGCCGACCCGCCAAAGATGGCCGCTGCCGGGAACGTCGACCTCGCGGTGAGCTACCAGCCGCAGCTCTACCTCCAGCACGCCGCCGGGCTGCCGCTGGTGCGGGTGGGCACGCTGGTCAACCACCCGCTTTACTGTGTCATGGTCGATGCCACCGGCCCGATCCACGGGCTTGCCGACCTGAAGGGGCGCAAGGTGGGCTTTTCGGTCGCCGGGATCGAGGAGGCGCTGCTTTACACCATGCTGCGCACCAACGGGGTGGAGCCTGCCGAGGTCGAGCAGGTCAACGTCAACTTCTCGCTGACCCCGGCGCTGGTGGCGGGACAGGTCGACGCGGTCTCGGGCGCGTTCCGTAACTTCGAGCTGCACCAGATGAGCGGGGTCGAGCGTGAGGGGCGCTGCTTCCTGCCCGAGGAGAACGGCGTGCCGGCCTATGACGAGCTGATCTATGTCGCGCGCAAGGAGATCGCCGGGGATGACCGGATCGCGCGGTTCATGGCGGCTACGGCGCGGGCGGCGGTCGAGATCGCGGCCGACAACGCGGCGGGCTGGGAGAGCTTCAAGAGCTATGCGCCCGAGCTGGACGACCGGCTGAACGCGCTGGCCTGGGGCGATACCCGGCCGTTCTTTGCGACCGATCCGGTGGCGCTCGACACCGCGCGCTATGCGGCCTTCGGGGCCTATATGGCCGAGGTGGGGTTGATCCCGGCGGCGCCCGCGGTGGCCGATATCGCGCGGCCGTGACCGGGGCGGCCTGCGCCATTGCCGGGGACGTCCAGCTGGAGGGGAAGCGGCTGCTCGGCGGTCTCGACCTGACCTTCGGGGTGGGGTGGACCTGCCTGCTCGGCCCTTCGGGGTCGGGCAAGTCGACGCTGCTGCGGCTGATTGCCGGGCTGGAGAGCGCCGCGCGGCTTGACGGCCACAGGCGGGCGCCCGAGCGGATCGGCTGGATGGCGCAGGCGGACCTGTTGCAGCCGCGGCTGAGCCTTATCGACAACGTGCTGCTGATGCCCCGGCTGCGCGGCGAGCCCGCGCGGCGGGAGCGGGCCGAGGCGCTGCTGGCCTCGGTCGGGCTGGCGGGGCGCGGCGACATGCGGCCCGATACCCTGTCGGGCGGCCAGCGCCAGCGGGTGGCGCTGGCGCGCGTGCTGGCCGAGGACGCGCCGGTGATCCTGCTTGACGAGCCCTTCGGCGCGCTGGACCCGGCGACCCGGCTGGCGATGCAGAGCCTTGCCCACGACCGGCTGGCCGGGCGCATCGTGGTGATGGTGACGCATGACCCGGCCGAGGCGCTGCGGCTGGGCAACCGGGTGCTGCTGGTCGGCAACGGCACCATCGGCGAGGTGCCCCCCCTGCCCCCGCCGCATCCGCGCGCGCCCGGCGATGCGGAACTGGCGCTCGCGGCGGCGGCACTGCTGGCGCGGCTCAGCGCATGAGGGGGCTGCTGACCCTGCTGCTGCCGCTGGCGCTCTGGCAGGCGGTGAGCGCGCTGGGGCTGCTGCCGCCCTTCGTGCTGCCCTCGCCGCTGCGGGTGGCCGAGGTGCTGGTCGCCGAACGCGCCCTGCTGGCCGGGCATTTCCTTGTGACCTTCGGCGAGGTGACGGCGGGCCTGGCCATCGGCGTGACGCTGGGGGCCGCCACCGCCATCGTGATGTGCCTCTCGCCGCCGGCGCTGCGGCTGCTCGGGCCGCTGCTGGTGACCTCGCAGGCGCTGCCGGTCTTCGTGCTGGCGCCGATCCTGACCATCTGGCTCGGCTACGGACCCGCGCCCAAGATCGCCATGACGGTGCTCTTGGTGTTCTTCCCGGTGGCCTCGGGGCTGCTCGACGGGCTGCGCGGAACGCCCGCCGAGGTCCTCGACCTCGCGCGGATCGCCCGCGCGGGGCGGCTGCGCGAACTGCACTGGCTGCGCCTGCCCCATGCCCTGCCCCACCTCGGTGCCGGGCTGCGGATCGCCGTGACCTATGCGCCGACCGGGGCGGTGATCGGCGAATGGGTGGGGGCGTCGAAGGGGCTTGGCTATCTCATGCTGATGGCCAATGCGCGGATGCGGGTCGAGCTGATGTTCGCGGCGCTGGTGCTGATCGTGCTGATGACGCTGCTCCTGAATCGGGGCACGCACCACCTGCTGCGGCGCTGGTCGATGTGACGGCCGTTGCGCCTGTCCGCGAAGCTGGTTAGCAATGCGCGTCCGGTGCCGTTTGCGCCCAGCGCGGCGGATAATCGGGAACACGGTGAAACTCCGTGACGTGCCCAACGCTGTAAGGTGGACCGGGCGGCAGAGGCCACTGGCGCAAGCCGGGAAGGCGCCGTTTCGTGTTGAAGCCCAGTCAGAAGACCGGCCGGACAAGAGAGACCCCGACGCGCGGACGGCGGCGGGGTTGCGGCTTGTCGGACAGGGGATTTGTCATGCAGCCTACCGGATTGAAACCCGCCGGACCTTTCGCGGCGCCCGAACGGGCGGCCGTCTATCGCGCCATCAACGAACGCCGCGACGTGCGCGGCCAGTTCCTGCCCGACCCGGTCGACCCGGCGGTGCTGCGGCGCATCCTGGAGGCCGCCCATGCCGCGCCCTCGGTCGGGCTGTCGCAGCCCTGGAACTTCATCGTCATCCGCGACGGCGCGGTGCGCGCAGAGGTGCGCCGCGCCTTCGAGGGCGCCAATGCCCAGGCCGAGGCGATGTTCGACGGCTCGCGCCGCGCGCTCTATTCCCAGCTGAAACTGCAGGGCATCAGCGAGGCGCCGCTGAACCTTTGCGTGACTTGCGACCGCCAGCGCGGCGGGCCGGTGGTTCTGGGGCGCACCCATGACCTCGACACCGACCTCTATTCGACGGTCTGCGCGGTGCAGAACCTCTGGCTGGCCGCGCGGGCCGAGGGGATCGGCGTCGGCTGGGTCAGCATCTTCCGCGACGACGACCTGCGGCGCATCCTTGGCCTGCCCGAACGGGTGGTGCCGGTGGCCTATCTCTGCATGGGGCACGTCAACACGCTCTACGAGAGCCCCGAGCTGGAGATTCGCGGCTGGGCCAGCAAGCGCCCGCTGGACGAGATGATCTTTGCCGACCGCTGGGAGGGACGGCCCTAGGCGGTTTTTGACCTACGTCAATTCGTGGGGGCCGGAAGCGTGTTAAAGATTTATTATTGTCGCAAATTTTGGAGCGCACCATGTCCGTCAAGACCATCGCCGTCGTCCTGCTCTCGGTCCAGGAGGCCGAATGGCTTGCCCCCGCCGCCTGCGAACTCGCCCGCGTCCACGAGGCGCATCTTATCGGCCTGCACGCCGCCGAGCCGATCCAGCTCTATGCCTCGATGGGCATGGAAGGCGCGGTGCTGCCGGAACTGACGCGGATGCAGATCGAAACGGCCGAGCAGATCGCCGAGATCTTCAACCGGGCGGCCAAGCTCTCCGGCGTGGCGAACGAGTTCCGCCAGCAGGACAGCGGTTTCTACGGGGCCGAGGAATTCGCCCTGTCGAGCGTGCGCAGCGCCGATCTGGTGGTGACCGGAACCGCCGATCCCGCGCATAACGCCGCTTCGGTCGAACGGCTGCGGGACGAGCTGGTGCGCCGGTCGGGGCGGCCGGTGCTGGTCATGCCGAAAGACGCGCCGCTGGCGGTGCGCCCGGACCGGCTGCTGGTCGGCTGGAGCGACACGCGCGAGGCCGCCCGGGCGGCGCATGACGCACTGACGCTGGCCGCCGCGGGCGCCGTGATCGACATCCTTTCGGTGCACCGCTCGGTCGGGCCGATGGATGCCGCCGCGTCGAGCCGCGAGGACATGGCCGCCGCGCTCGACCGGCTTGGTTATCGTGCGACCGTGCTCGACCGCGATGCCGCCGCAGGGGCCGCGGGCGAAGCGCTGCTGGCCGCCGCGCTGGAGCGCGACGCGCAGCTGCTGGTGACCGGAGCCTTCGGGCACTCGCGGCTATATGACTTCGTCATCGGCGCGGTCACGACCTACCTGATGCAGAATGCCACGCTGCCGGTGCTGCTGGCCAAATGAGTTCAGCCGCTGGCGGTCTCACGGGCTGCCAGCGCGTGAAGGGCGGCGATATCGAGCTGCCCCTTGAGGCCGATGCAGACCAGGCCTTCGCGCGACTCCGGCGAGGCCGGGGTTGCGGTTCCCTGGCGCCCGGCTACCTGGATCAGCGCCATGCCCTCGGGCGTGCGCAGCCAGCCCTTGGCCCGCACCACGCCATAGGGGCCGGTGGCGATTTGGCGGGCCAGTCCGGCGGCGTCTTCGGAGGCGGCGGGGGTCAGCACGATGCTCTCGAACAGCCCGTCGGCGTGGTCATGGGCGTGGGCATGGGCCTCGACCGGATGGGGGCCGAGGCCGATCACCACCTCGGCCGGCACCTGCGCGTCGCGGCAGGGCACCACGGCGGCGCCGGGGGCCTGCGCGGCGACCCAGGCGGTCAGCGTCTCGGGCGGTTCGGGGGCCAGGTCCATCTTGTTCAGGATCACGATATCGGCCTGCGCCAGCTGGCGGGCGATGGTATCGCCGATATAGGGGTCGTCGAAGGCGCGGCGGATGTCCCCGGCATCGGCCAGCACCACCACGCCGTCGCAGCGCACCTCTGCCAGCAGCGCCGCCGTTGCCATGATCGAGCCCGGAATCGCCACGCCCGAGCTTTCGATCAGCACATGGTCGGGCCGCGGGTCGAGCTGGCGCATCTGCATCAGCGCCGCCGTCAGGTCATTGCCGAAGGAACAGCAGACGCAGCCCCCGGCAATCGAGATCAGCGTATCGCCCTCGGCCTCGATCAGGTCGGCGTCGATCGGCAGCGTGCCGAACTCGTTCACCAGCACGGCCAGCCGCCGCCCGCCCGCGTGTCGCAGCAGGTGGTTGACCAGCGTGGTCTTGCCCGCGCCGAGATAGCCGCCGATTACCGTGACCGGCAGCGCGCTCATATCGCGCTGGCGGCGAAGACGCGGCCGCCCTGCACGGTGCCCCAGACCGGCACGTCCTTGAGCGCCATCGGCTCCACCGTGGTCGGGTCCTGTTCGAGCACCGCGAAATCGGCGCGTTTGCCGGTCTCGATGCTGCCGACCTCGCCGTCGAGATGCAGCGTGTAGGCCGCGCCCATCGTCACCGCCCAGAGCGCGTCGTCGACGCCGATGCGTTCGTGTTCGCCCTGCACCCGGCCCGAGGCGGTGATGCGGTTGACCGCCGCCCAGGCAGTGAAGAGCGGCCCCAGCGGCGTGACCGGCGCGTCGGAGTGGATGGTCATCGGCACCCCCTGCTCCAGCGCGGTGCGGCAGGCGTTCATGCGGGTGGCGCGCTCGGGGCCGACGGTCAGGCGGTAATGCTCGTCCCCCCAGTAGTAGTGGTGGTTGGCGAAGAGGTTGACGCACATGCCCAGCGCCTTCATGCGGCGGAACTGCGCGGCATCGGCCAGCTGGCAGTGCTGAAGGGTGAAGCGGTGGTCGCGGCTCGGGTGCTTCATCAGCGCCGGGGCCAGCATGTCGAGCGCCAGCTCGGTCGCCTGGTCGCCGTTGGTATGGGTGTGGACCTGCACGCCGGCCTCCAGCGCGCGTTCATAGATCTCGGCCATCTGCTCGGGCGCGACATACCACAGACCGTTGGGCGCGCCGTTGTAATAGCCCGGCCACTTGAGCCGCGCCGAGAAACCCTGGATCGAACCATCGGCGACGACCTTGATGCGGCCGAGCCGGCAGCGGTCGGTTGCCAGCGCCTTGAGGCGCACCACCTCGGCCACCAGTTCCTTGGGCGGCAGGCCGAGGAAGAAGCGCAGCGGAACGACGCGGGCGGGATAGGTCTCTTCCCCGGTGACGCGCAGCATCATCTCGACGGTTTCCGGCTCCAGCCGCGAGGCGAGGTCGGTCACGGTGGTGACGCCGGTGCGCACACAGAGCTTGGCGAAGTCGCGCAGGCCCATCTCGTCGCAGTCCATCAGCGAGCGGTCGAAGCCGACATGCGGGCCGACCGGGGTCATCACGTCGGGACCCTTCAGCTCGCCGGTGGGATAGCCGTCGGGGCCCAGCGGAATACCGGGGTGGTTGACGCCGGGCTTCATGAGGCCGGCCAGTTCCAGCGCCTTTGTGTTCACGTTCAGGATGTGGCCCGAGGCGTGCATCACCCCGATGGGCCGCGTGGCAGAGACCTGATCGAGGTGCTGGCGGTTGACGCGCTGGTTGTCCATGTAGATCGGGTCGAGGCCCCAGCCGCAGAGCGGCGTGTCGCCCGAAAGCTGGCCCTCGGCCTCGCGCAGCCGTTCGAGGACCGCGTCGATGGTCTTGAGGCCGTCCCAGGTCTTGCCGGCCGGGTCCATCCGGTCGAACCAGCCGAGGTAGGTATAGCGCCAGAGCGAGCCTTCCGAAGTATGCGCGTGGCCCTCGACGAGGCCGGGCATCAGCACCTTGTCGGCGAAACGTTCGTCGAGGGTGTAGTCACCCCAGCCGGCCAGTTCCTCAAGCGTGCCGGCCCCCAAAATACGCCCCTCGCGCACGGCGACATGGGTGGCGCGCGGGCGGGCCGGGTTCATGGTGAGAATGGTCTTTGCGGAATAAATGGTAGTGCCGGCCACGGCCTGTCTCCTGAACTTTGCGCTTTGCCGGCGAGCCTAGGACGCTTCCCAAGCGGGGAAAAATGGTTTTATCTGTCCATCAACCGCGATTTTCTGGTGGAATGGATCCGCAATGAATTTCACGTTGAAACAGCTCCGTTATGTCGAGGCCGCCGGGCGTCTGGGCTCGATCGCCCGTGCCGCCGAGGAGATGGCGATCTCGCAATCCTCGATCACCGCCGCGATCGACGCGCTGGAGCATTCGCTGGATTACGACCTCTTCGTGCGCACCCCGGCCAAGGGCATCCACGCCACGCCGCCGGGGCTGGAGGCGTTGCAGATGATCCGCGGATTCCTCAATCATTCGCGCCATTTCGAGGCCGACCTGCAATCGGTCGGCGGCGACGAAACGGGCGTGGTGCGGATCGGCTGCTATGGCACCGCTGCGCCGGCTTTCCTGCCCGAGATCCTGCGCGCGATGAAGGACAGGCGGCCCAATATCACGGTGGACGTGCTGGAGGGCGACATGTCCTCGGTGGTGGACTTCCTGCGTGACGGCAAGGCGGACCTGTCCTTCACATATGAAATGGGCCTTGATTCGGGGCAGCAATTCGAACCCCTGTTCAACGCGCCGCCCTATGCGCTGATTTCGACCGACGACCCGATGTCGGAGCTGCCGGGCGTCACCTATGCCCAATTATCGCGCAAGACGATGGTGATGCTCGACCTGCCCTATGCGCGCGACTATTTCAGCACG
This sequence comes from Seohaeicola zhoushanensis, assembly GCF_014656415.1. GTDB lineage: Bacteria > Pseudomonadota > Alphaproteobacteria > Rhodobacterales > Rhodobacteraceae > Seohaeicola_A > Seohaeicola_A zhoushanensis. Next base: position 246,194 of record NZ_BNCJ01000005.1, read on the forward strand.
CTGTTCTCGCGGCGCGGCCTCAGTCCCACGGTCGGCCATGCCACCCGCTCGGCCGATTTCGCGCGGGCGCTGGTGGCGGGGGGATTCGGCTATACCATCCTCAACATCCGCCCGCCGGAGTTCGACGGCGACAAGAGCGCCTATCGCGCGCTGCCCATCCTGGACGAGACCGAAGCCCCGATCTTCGGGATCGCGACCATGCGCCAGACCCGGCAACCCCGCACGGTACGGGCATTTATCCGGACCTGCATCGAACTGCGCGATGCCGGTGCCTTCGACCCGCTCATCGTATCGGCAGCGCCGGTTAGTTCCGCCAAAAAAAACATCAATAGTCCGCATTAAAACTGTTTTATGGGGGAAATGTGCTGATCTACGCTCTCTCGAAATAAAAAGATCAAAACAAGCAACACGGAGGATCACGTCTCGTGCGACACATGTTCAAGCAATTCCTGACCGCGACCGCCGCGGCAGCTCTGCTGGCCACTTCGGCCATGGCGGATGAACCCAAGCGGGGCGGCACGCTGGTGACGGTGATCACCTCGACCCCGCGGGTGCTGAACCCGGCAGTGCAGTCGGGCATCGCCACCGGCTTTCCGGGCGCCCAGCTGTTTGCCTCGCCGCTGCGCTATGACGACAGCTGGACACCGCAGCCCTACCTGGCGAAAAGCTGGGAGGTCAGCGAGGACGGCCTGAAGGTCACGCTGCACCTGGTCGAGAACGCCACCTTCCACGACGGGCAGCCGATCACCTCGGAAGACGTCGCCTTCTCGGTGGACGTCATCAAGGAATACCACCCGTTCAAGTCGATGTTCGCGCCGGTGACCTCGGTCGACACGCCTGATGCGCATACGGCTGTGATCAACCTGTCCAAGCCGCACCCGGCGCTGATGCTGGCGATGTCGGGGCAGCTGATGTCGATCATCCCCAAGCACATCTACGGCGACGGCCAGGACCCGAAGAACCACCCCCGCAACAACGTCGACGTGGTGGGTTCGGGCCCGTTCAAGCTGGTCGAGTTCAAGAACGGCGAGCACATCATCCTCGAGCGCTATGACGGCTTCTTCATGGAAGGCCGCCCCTACCTCGACAAGATCGTGATGCGCATCATGCCCGACAGCTCGGCCCGCGCCATCGCGCTGGAGAACGGCGAGCTGATGCTGGCCGCCTTTGAAGCCGAGCCGACGCTGATCCAGCGCCTGTCCAAGGTGAAGGGGCTGAACATCACCAACAAGGGATACGGCGGTATCGGCCCGATCGACTGGCTGGCGATGAACACCACCCGCGGCCCGCTGCAGGACAAGCGTGTGCGCCAGGCGATTGCCTATGCGATCGACAAGAACTTCATCCTGAAGGCGATCCTGCGCGGCACCGCGGTCGAGGCCAAGACCGGCATCCACCCCGACAGCCCGCTCTACGATGCGGATGTGAACAACTACCCGCTCGACCTCGACAAGGCCGCGGCCCTGCTCGACGAGGCCGGTTTCCCGATGAAGGACGGCAAGCGGTTCGACCTCACGCTCGAACTGGCGCCCTTCCCGGGCTACAAGCCGCAGACCGAATACATCAAGCAGGCGCTCTCGAAGGTCGGGATCAACGCGACGATCCATTCCTCGGCCGACTTCCCGAGCTGGGCCAAGATGATGGGCACCCTCGACTTCGACATGTCGCTGGACAGCGTCTACAACTGGGGTGACCCGGTGATCGGCGTGAACCGCACCTATATGAGCGACAACATCGGCAAGGGCGTCTGGTCGAACACCCAGGGCTATGCCAACGCCCGCGTGGACGAGCTGCTGCAGATGGCCGGCACCGAGAACGACCCCGAGAAGCGCAAGGCGCTCTACAAGGAGTTCCAGGAAATCGTCGCCGACGAGGTTCCGATCTACTTCCTGAACGCGGTGCCGATGCACACGATCTATTCCGACAAGGTGGGCAACCCGCCGATGGGCATCTGGGGCACCAGCTCGCCGATCGACATGACCTACCTCAAGGACTGATCGCCTCTCCTTTCCCGCGGCGCCACCGCGCGCCGCGGGTCACCGCCAGACCGATAAGGATCCGCCCTTGGACCAGCTCAGATCAACCCTGATCCGGCTTGCCTATGCCGTGATGCTTCTGCTCGCGGTTCTTGTCCTCAACTTCTCGATGCTGCACCTCGCCCCCGGCGACGTGGTCGACACCATCGCCCAGTCGATGGGCGGCGCGGACGAGACCGTCCTGAACCAGATCCGGGCCGACTACGGCCTCGACCAGCCCTTCCTGGTGCAGCTTGGCCGCTATGTCCTGCGGGTGCTGCAGTTCGACCTCGGCTATTCGTTCTTCTACAACCAGCCGGTCACGAGCCTGATCCTGGAACGCCTGCCGGCGACGCTGCTGCTGGTGCTTTCGGCGCAGATTCTGGCGCTGGTGGTCGGCGTGGTGCTGGGCGTCTTCTCGGCGCGGCGGCCGAACGGGATCCTGAGCCACTTCGTCACCTTCTTCGCCCTCTTCGGCTATTCCGCCCCGGTGTTCTGGACCGGCATCCTGCTGCTGATTGCCTTCTCGCTGAAGATCCAGTGGTTCCCGGTCGCGGGGATGCAGGATGTGACCGTCGAAGGCGGCTTCTTCGCCCATGCGCTGGACATTGCGCGCCATCTGGTGCTGCCGATGGTGACGCTGGCCTCGATCTTCCTTGCCCTCTACTCGCGCCTCGCGCGCGCCACGATGATGGAGGTGCTGGGCTCGGACTATGTGCGCACCGCCAAGGCCAAGGGCCTGACCATGCGCGACGTGGTCTACAAGCACGCGCTGAAGAACGCGCTGGCGCCGGTCATCACGCTGGCGGGCCTGCAGTTCTCGGCGGTGGTGTCGGGCGCGGTGCTGGTCGAGACGGTGTTCTCCTGGCCCGGCCTCGGCACGCTTGCCTTCCAGTCGATCATCGCCCGCGACACGCCGACCATCCTCGGCATCCTGTTCTTCTCGGCGCTGGTGGTGATCGTCGGCAACATCCTGACCGACCTCGCCCTGCGCCTGGTCGATCCCCGAATCGGAGGACGCAGATGAGCGACGCCCCCGCCCTGCCCGAGGAAACCGTCGAGAAGGCGCGCCCGCCGATCGCCGAGGCCTGGGAGATGTTCCGCAAGAACCATGCTGCCGTGGCCGCGCTGGTGGTGCTGATCCTGATCGTGCTGGCCGCAATCTTCGGCCCCGCGCTCTATGGCACCGACCCCTTCGACATGGTCTGGGCCCCCTTCTCGCCCCCCGGCGCGGACGGGTTCCTGCTGGGGACCGACTACCTTGGCCGTGACCTCACCGCGCTGATCCTGTCGGGCGCGCGGGTGTCGCTGGTGATCGGGCTGGCCGCAGCGCTGGTCTCGGTCTTCATCGGGGTGACCGTGGGCGCGCTGGCCGGCTTCTACCGCGGCGTGGTCGAGGAAGTGCTGATGCGCATCACCGAGTTCTTCCAGGTGCTGCCGACGCTGCTGTTCTCGATGGTCATTGTCGCCCTGTTCGGCGCCTCGCTGCCGATGATCACCTTCGCCATCGGCGTGGTCAGCTGGACCGCCGTGGCCCGCATCACTCGGGGCGAGTTCCTGCGCATCCGCGAACTGGAATACGTTACCGCCAGCCGCGCCTCGGGGGCCTCCAACCTCAAGCTGATGTTCAAGGTGATCCTGCCCAACGCCCTCACCCCGATCATCGTGCAGTCGGCGCTGATGGTGGGCGGCGCCATCCTGTTCGAGGCGGGGTTGTCCTTCCTGGGCCTGACCGACCCGAACGTGGTGAGCTGGGGCCAGATCATCGGCAGCAATCGCACCTATATCCTCGAGTCGCCCTTCACCGTGACCATTCCGGGCCTTGCGATCTTCATCACCGTGCTGGCGATCAGCCTTGTCGGCGACGGGCTGAACGACGCGCTGAACCCCAAACTGAGGCAGCGCTGATGACCGAACCGCTTCTCAAGGTCGAGAACCTGCGCATCGAGTTGAAGACCCGCAACGGGGTCGCGCCGGTGATCGACGACCTGTCCTTCGACCTGATGCCGGGCGAGAACATCTCGTTCGTCGGCGAGTCGGGCTGCGGCAAGTCGATGACCGCGCTGGCGATCATGGGGCTGCTGCCCGAGGGCATCGGACGCATCGCCTCGGGGCGGATCGTCTTTGACGGCGAAGACCTGACCCAGGCCAGCGAAAGCCGGCTGCGCGACATTCGCGGCAACGAGATCGGCATGATCTTCCAGGAGCCGATGACCTCGCTCAATCCGGTCTTCACCGTGGGCGAGCAGATCGCCGAGGTGCTGCGCACCCACCAGGGCCTGTCGCAGCAGGCGGCCTGGAACCAGGCGGTCGAGCTGCTGGACGCCGTGCGCATCCCCAATCCGAAGTCGCGCGCCTCGGCCTATCCGTTCCAGATGTCGGGCGGCCAGCGGCAGCGGGTGATGATCGCCATGGCGCTGGCCTGCAAGCCCAAGATCCTGATCGCGGACGAGCCGACGACGGCGCTGGACGTGACCGTGCAGGCGCAGATCTTCGACCTGCTGCGCGATCTCAGGAAGGAGACCGGCACCTCGATCATCATGATCACCCACGACATGGGCGCGGTGGCCGAAATGGCCGAGCGGATGATCGTCATGTATGCCGGCCGCAAGGCCGAGATCGGGCCGGTGGAGCAGATCATCGACCATGCGCGCCATCCCTATACGCGGGGCCTCATCTCCTGCGTGCCGCATATCCTGTCGACCATCACCGAGGAACGCCACGACCTGACCGAGGTACCGGGCATCGTGCCAAGCCTGCGCGACTTCGGGCAGAACCGCTGCCTCTTCGCCTCGCGCTGTTCGCACCGGACGCAGGAATGCCTGGACCAGAGGCCGCCGGCGAAGACCTTTGCCAACGGCCAGGTGGCCGATTGCTGGCACGCGGAGGCGATGTGATGAGCGACCTTCTGAACGTCGAGAACCTCTGCGTCCGCTTCGAGGTGAAGCGCGGCGGGATGTTCGGGAAGAAATCCTACCTGCACGCGGTCGACGATATCTCGTTCGCCGTGAAGAAGGGCGAGACGCTGGCCATCGTCGGCGAATCCGGCTCGGGCAAGACCACCGCCGCGCTGGCGGTGGCGCGGCTGGTGAACGCCTGGCGCGGCAAGGTCGAGCTGGACGGGCGCGATATCCTGCCGCTCGACGGGGCCGAGCTGCGCCGCGCGCGCCGGCGGGTGCAGTTCATCTTCCAGGACCCCTATTCCAGCCTCAACCCGCGCCAGCGGGCCGAGGCCATCGTCAAGGAACCGCTCGACAGCCTCTCGGACAAACCGGAGGCCGAGAAAGCCGAGATCGTCGCGCGGCTGTTCAAGGCCGTGGGCCTGCGCCCCGAGCAGCAGCGGCTGTTCCCGCACCAGTTCTCGGGCGGGCAGCGGCAGCGCATCGGCATCGCGCGGGCATTGGCGACCCAGCCCGAGCTCATCATCTGCGACGAGCCGGTCTCGGCGCTGGACGTGGCGGTGCAGGCGCAGATCCTGAACCTGCTGCGGCGGCTCCAGAAGGAATTCGGCCTCACCTACCTGTTCATCAGCCACGACCTTGGCGTGGTGCAGCACATGAGCGATTCCATCGCCGTGATGTACATGGGTAAGGTGGTGGAACATGCCGACCGGATCAGCCTGTTCTCGAACCCGCTGCACCCCTATACCGCCGCGCTGCTCTCGGCGGTGCCTTCGGTCGACAAGGCGCGGCGCGAGGCGACCAAGCGGATCCTGATCCCCGGCGATCCGCCCGACCCGATGAACCCGCCCAAGGGCTGCCGTTTCGCCACCCGCTGCCCGCTGGCCGAGGCGCGCTGCCGCGAGACGCCCCCTGCCCTGCGCGAAGTCGCATCCGGCCATCGCGTGGCCTGCCACCTGGTGCCGGACCCGGCCTGATCCCGGTGCGCGTCAGGTCACAGCGGCTGCGCATGTGCGAAGATTGGCGCAGGCGCTGAAATCGCCTATCTCCGGGGCAACGGCGCCACCGCGCCCTGGAGATAGATCATGAAGAAGATCGGCTTTCTGTCCTTCGGACATTGGAACCCGGAACCCGGCTCGCCCCTGCGCAGCGCGGGCGAGACGCTGACACAATCCATCGAACTGGCGGTCGCCGCCGAGGAGCTGGGCGTCGACGGCGCCTATTTCCGCGTTCACCATTTTGCCCGCCAGCTCGCCTCGCCCTTTCCGTTGCTGGCGGCTGTCGGCGCGCGCACATCCAGGATCGAGATCGGCACCGGCGTGATCGACATGCGCTATGAAAACCCGCTCTACATGATCGAGGACGCGGGCGCCGCCGACCTGATCTCGGGCGGGCGGTTGCAGCTGGGCATCTCGCGCGGCTCGCCCGAGCAGGTGATCGATGGCTGGCGCTATTTCGGCTATCAGCCGGGCGAGGACGAGGACGCCTCGGAGATGGCGCGCCGCCATGCCGAGATCTTCCTGAGCCACCTCGACGGCAAGGGCTTTGCCCAGCCCAACCCCAGCCCGATGTTCCCCAACCCGCCGGGCCTGCTGCGGCTGGAGCCACATTCGGAAGGGCTGCGGGATCGCATCTGGTGGGGTTCGGCCTCGAACGCCACCGCCGTCTGGGCCGGCAAGATGGGGATGAACCTGCAAAGCTCGACGCTGAAGGTCGACGAGTCGGGCGAGCCCTTCCACGTGCAGCAGACCAAGCAGATCCTGGCCTTCCGCGCGGCCTGGAAGGAAGCCGGCCATACCCGCACGCCGCGCGTCTCGGTCAGCCGGTCGATCTTTGCGCTGACCAACGACATGGACCGCGCCTATTTCGGGCGGGGCGGCAAGGAAAGCGACCAGATCGGCCATATCGACAACTTCCGCGGCATCTTCGGGCGCGGCTATGCGGACGAGCCGGACCGGCTGGTAGAGCAGCTGAAGAAGGACACCGCCATTGCCGAGGCCGACACCCTGCTGCTGACGGTGCCGAACATGCTGGGCGTCGACTACAACGCCCATGTGCTGGAAAGCATCCTGACCCACGTGGCCCCGGCGCTCGGCTGGCGCTGAGCCTCCGGGCACGAACATGACCGCCGCCGGCTGCCCAGCCGGCGGTTTTTGCGTGTCGGCCCACGTGCCGAGGCTTGACGCAGGTCAAGGTGATCCCGACCTTGAGGGGGCAGTTTGACACTGTCATTTCACAGGCTCGGGCCGCGCCGATGCCGGAACAGACGGCACCCGGCGGGCGTTGGCCCCGAAAGCACGAGCACGGACACGATGCACGAAGACCCGTACAAAGTCCTCGGCGTGGCCAAGACGGCGACGCAGGACGAGATCCGGAAGGCCTATCGCAAGCTTGCCAAGAAGCTGCACCCCGACCTGCACCCGGGCGATGCCTCGAAGCAGGCCGAGTTCCAGGCGGTCACCGCCGCGCATGACATCATCGGCGACCCCGAGAAGCGCAAGCGGTTCGACGCGGGCGAGATCGACGCCAGCGGGCAGGAACGCCCCGAGCGGCAGTATTACCAGCAATACGCCGATACCGGCGCCGGGCGGCGCTATGACCAGGCCGGTCCGGGCGGCTACGAAGACCTGTCGGATCTCTTCTCCGACCTCTTCGGCAACCGTCAGCAGGGCGGCGGGCGGCGGACTTACCAGGAGTTCGATGCGCGGGGGGCGGATATGCGCTATCACCTCGAGGTCGATTTCCTCGATGCCGCGCGCGGGGCCAGGCGCAGCCTGTCGCTGCCCGACGGCTCGGCCATCGAGATGACCATTCCCGCCGGGCTGAAGGACGGCCAGACCCTGCGGCTCAAGGGCAAGGGTGGCGCGGGCATGGGCCGGGGTCCGGCGGGGGATGCACTGGTGACGGTGAACGTGCGCCCGCATCCGAGCTTTGCCCGCGACGGCGATGACATCGAGGTCGAACTGCCGATCACCTTCGACGAGGCGGTGCTGGGCGGCAAGGTCGAGGTGCCGACCATCGGCGATCCGGTGTCGATGACGATCCCCGCCGGGGTCTCCTCGGGCCACCGGCTGCGGCTGAAGGGCAAGGGGATCAAGCCCGCGAAGGGGCCGGCGGGCGACCAGCTGGTGCGGCTGAAGATCGTGCTGCCCGAGAAGATGGACGACGAGATGGCCGAGATCGCCCGCCGCTGGCGCGCCCATGTCCGCCATGACCCGCGCAAACCGCAGCGGAGGAGCAAATGAGCCTGAACGAGAAACAGGTGGTGCTGCGGATCGAGCGCCTGACCATCCGCGACCTGCGCCAATGGGTGCGCGCCGGCTGGGTGCTGCCGGCGCAGGGCGAGGCCGGGCCGGTGTTCGACGAGCTCGACGTGGCGCGGCTGCGGCTGATCTGCGACCTGCGCAAGGACATGTCCCTGCCCGCCGACGCCATGCCGGTGGTGCTGACGCTGCTCGACCGGCTGCACGCGGCGCGGCGCAGCCTGCGCACGCTTGGCGCGGCGCTCGACAGCCAGCCCGACGAGCTGCGCCAGGCCGTGCTGGAGGCCTGCCGCCAGCTGCACGAGCGCGACAATGGTTGAATCACATTCGTATTTTGCTATGCTTTAGACAGTCGGGCCAATCCAGGGAGGGTTTGATGCTTCGACATCTTGAAACGCAGCGCCGGGTGCTGGTGCTGACTATCCAGCGGTATCAGGAGGCCGACCGTGACTGGTCGGCGGCAGCGCGCGAGGCGCGCAGTTGGTTCCCGGGCGCCCGTCGCGGCATGGCCGTGGTGATCGGCAGCCCGGGCTCGCGGGTCCGCAAGCTCTATGATCGGCGCGAGAAGGCCCTGCAGCAGCTGGCCGTGGCACGGCGCAACCTCGACGAGGCCAAGGCGCGGCTGGCGCGGCGGCACCGGGTCATGTTGCTGCTGACGGAAGGCTGACGGCCCGCAAGGGGCCAGGGGCGGCGGCCAAAGCCGCCGCCAAACATGCTCAGGCGAGCATGCGGACGATCTCGTCCTTCAGTTGCGCGCGCTTCTTGCGCAGGTCGACCTCGGCCAGCTGTTCGATCGGCTCGACGTTGGTTTCCGCGCGGTGCACGGCGCGGTTGACCTCGTGATACTCGTCGGCGAGACGGGCGAAATGCGGGTTCGAGGACTTCAGGTCCTGGATCTTCGCGGCCTTGTCCGGGAATTCCTCGTGCAGTTCGTGCGGCGTATGTTGCGACATTTGTTGTCTCCCAAATTTACGTTCACCCATGCCTAACGCCAGAAATCGCCCCCGGCTTTGACGCGGATCAAATGACGCAGGGTCAGGCGCCGCCATTGGATGTCGCGTACAGGCCAGAAGGCCGGGGCCGGGGCGCCTTCAATCGGACCCATGAAAATCACCGCGCTCCGCATCCGCCCGATCACCCTGCCCCTCAAGGTGCCCTATCACTGGACACAGGGGATCCGGACGGATTTCTCGGTCAACCTGATCGAACTGGAATGCGAGGACGGCACCATCGGCCTTGGCGAATGCACCGTCGCGCCGGACCAGCAGGCGAGCGTTCGGATACTGGAGGCGCTGGCCTCGAGCCTGATCGGCGAGAGCCTCTGGGACGCCGCGCCGCTGCGGGATCGCATCCTCAAGACGCGCTACATGGCCTTCGGGGCGAACACGATGCGGGCCGCGAACCAGATGCTGGCGGGGCTCGACTTCGCGATCTGGGATGCGCAGGGCAAGATCGCCGGGCGGCCGGTCTGCGACCTGCTGGGCGGGGCTTTCCGGCGCAGGGTGGGGTATTTCTGCTTCCTGCAGGGCGATACCGTCGACGAGCTAGCGAAGGATGCCGCGCGGGCGCGGGCGGCGGGCGAGCGGGTGATCTACGTGAAGGTGGGCCGCGCCGACGAGCAGGTCGATATCGAGATCGTCCGCGCGGTGCGGGCCGAGATCGGCGACACCCGCCTGCGGCTCGACGCCAACGAGGGCTGGGACCCCTATCGCGCGATCCGCATGTGCCGCAAGTTCGAGCCCTTCGACATCGACTTCATCGAGCAGCCGACCACCAGTTGGTCGATCGACGCGCTGGCCCATGTGCGCCGCTCGGTCGGCATTCCCATCGTGGCCGACCAGGCCGCCTTCACCCTGTTCGACGTCTACGAGATCTGCCGCCAGCGGGCGGCGGACATGATCTGCATCGGCCCGCGCGAGGTGGGCGGCATCCAGAACATGCTCAAGGCGGCGGCGGTGGCCGAGGCGGCGGGGCTGAACATCTGCATCCATTCGAGCTTTACCACCGGGATCACCACGGCGGCGGAATACCAGATCGCGCGGATGATCCCGAACCTCGACGACGGCAACCAGATCATGTGGCAGCTGGCGCGCGACAATATCGTGGCCGCGCCCTCGCTTGCGCCGGTGAACGGCTGGCTGGAGATGCCCGACGCGCCGGGTCTGGGGATCACGCTCGACCAGGAGGCGGTGGAGCGGTTGAGCATCTAGCGGCGGGCGCGGCGCCAGCCGGCGGCGCGGGCCTCGGCCTCGGAGCAGAACCAGCGTTCGCCCTTGCTGACCGAGATGCGGGTGCGGTCATAGTGCTCCTGCCCCGGCAGGTGATAGATGCGTTCGCCCTTGGACGAGATATTGCCCTTGATCTTGCAGCCCTCCACCGTCGCCGGCTGCACCGGGCGGGCGCGGAACTCGGCGGGCTGCTGGATCGTGCCGCGATGGATGCCGACGCCGGCGACATGGGCCGCCTTCTCGTCGAGGTCGTAGTCGAGCGAGTAGCGCCGAAAGGCTAGCGCCCAGCCGTTGCGCACCAGTTCGCGCGCCACGTCCTGGCCCCCGACCGTGCAACGCGCCACCGTACGGCCGTAGCGGTCGGTGTCCAGCGCATCGCAGCTTGCGACATGCCCCTGGTAGCGCGCGCGGGTCTGCTGGGTGGCCCAGTCGCCGCAGGACCAGTCGCGGCCGTCGCGGTCGGTGCAGCTCTGACCCAGCTCGGGCGCGTCGATGCCGAAGATCCGGACGCGGGTATCGCCGACGTCCCAGGTGTCAGCGTCGATCACCTTGACGCGGCCCGAGGGCGCGGCCTGGGCAAGGGCGGCAATCAGGGCGAAAACGAGGGCGGCGCAAATCCTTAACATCCGGTTAAGGTACGGGGCCGCCGTTAAGGATTCAATCGCACGTTGCGCGAAAGGTTAACGCTGTGACCTTTCCCACGCCGGGTTGATCCAGGGCTCGTCATTGGAGCGCGCAAGCGGTGCCTTGCCCAGCAGGTGGTCGGCCATCTTCTCGCCCACCATGATCGAGGGCGCGTTCAGGTTGCCGTTGGTGATCCGCGGGAAGATCGAGCTGTCGGCCACCGTCAGCCCCTCGACCCCGATCACGCGGCCCTGCGGATCGACCACCGCCATCGGATCGTCGGCGCGGCCCATCCGGCAGGTGCCGCAAGGGTGATAGGCGCTCTCGGCGTGTTCGGCGATGAAGGCGTCGATCTCGGCGTCGCTCTGGACGGCTGCGCCGGGCTGGATCTCGTGCTTGACGAAAGGCGCAAAGGCGGGCTGGGCGAAGATCTCGCGCGTGAGCCGCACGCAGGCGCGGAAGTCGCGCCAGTCGCTGTCCTCGCTCATGTAGTTGAAGCGGATCACCGGGACCTCGGCGGGATCGGCCGAGCGCAGCGTCACCGCCCCCCGGCTTTCCGAGCGCATCGGGCCGACATGGGCCTGGAAGCCATGGCCCTCGGCCGCCGCCTGGCCGTCATAACGCACGGCGATGGGCAGGAAGTGGAACTGGATGTCGGGGTAATCGACCCCTGCCCGCGAGCGGATGAAGCCCGCGCTCTCGAACTGGTTCGAGGCGCCGAGGCCGGTCTTGGTGAACAGCCATTGCGCGCCGATCAGCGCCTTGGAGAAGAGGTTCCAATGCTTGTAGAGCGTGATCGGCTGGCTGGCGGCCATCTGGATATAGACCTCCAGGTGGTCCTGCAGGTTGGCGCCGACGCCAGGGCGGTCGGCCACCACCTCGACCCCCATCTCGCGCAGGTGCTGCGCCGGGCCGATGCCCGAGAGCATCAGCAGCTTGGGCGAATTGATCGACGACGCGGCAAGCACCACCTGCCGCCGGGCGCGGATCGGCGGCTGGCCGCGCAGGATGACGCCGGTGGCACGGCCCTGCGTGATCTCCACCCGCTCGGCAAAGCCCTTTACCAGCGTGCAGTTGGACCGCTTCAGCGCCGGGCGCAGGTAGGCGTTGGCGGCGGACCAGCGGCGGCCCTTCCAGATGGTGCGGTCCATCGGGCCGAAGCCTTCCTGCTGCTGGCCGTTGTAGTCCGACGTGACCGGGTAGCCCGCCTGCCGCCCGGCCTCGACGAAGGCGTCGAACAACGGGTTCCAGCGCGCCCCGCGCGTCACGTGCAGCGGACCGTCGGTGCCGCGCCAGGACGGATCGCCGCCATGGCCGCCGTCGTCCCAGTTCTCCATCCGGCGGAAGTAAGGCAGCACGTCGGCATAGCTCCAGCCATCGGCGCCCTGCTCGGCCCAGTGGTCGAAGTCGCGGGCATGGCCGCGCACGTAGACCATGCCGTTGATCGAGGACGAGCCCCCGATCACCTTGCCGCGCGGGGTAGCCAGGCGGCGGTTGTTCAGATGCGGCTCGGGCTCGCTGCGATAGCCCCAGTCGTAGAGCGGCATGTTCATCGGATAGCTGAGCGCGGCGGGCATCTGGATGAAGGGGCCGGCATCGCTGCCGCCGTGTTCGATCACGATGACCGAGGCGCCCGCCTCGGTCAGCCGCCAGGCCATGGCGCAACCGGCCGAACCGGCGCCGACGATGACGAAATCGGCTTCCATCAGAAGGTGCCCCGCAGCGCTTCGTAGTTGACCATGGCGTGCTCGCGATAGGCGGGCCGGGCCTGGAGGCGTTCGTAATAGGCGGCCAGCGCCGGCATGTCGGGGCGCGGCCAGTCGAGCGTGAAGTAGCGGTGCAGGATATGGCCGCAGGCGATGTCGGCGAAGGTGAAGTCATCGCCACCGATATGGGCGCGGTCCTGCAACCGGGCGTTCAGGATCCCGGCGAGGGGGACCAGCGCCTCGATGGCGGTCTGGTAATAGGCCGGGTCGCGCTGCTCGGGCCGCTGGCGGACCAGGTGGTAGAAGAGGCGCAGCACCACCTCGGTGAAGGTGTTCTTGCCCCACTCGGCCCAGGTGTCGAGCGGGCCGCGCCGCCTGGGATCGGCGGGGTAGAACCGGTCGTCGCCGTAGGCCGCGCCGAGATAGCGCAGGATCGCGGCGGCCTCGAACATGACGACCGCGCCGTCGCGCAGCACCGGCACCTTGCCCATCGGATTCATCGCCAGGAACTCGGGCGCCTGCGGCGAGGCATGGCCGAAGCCGTAGTCGAGCCGTTCATGGGTCAGGCCCAACTCGTGCACCGCCCACATGACGAGCTGCACGTTGGACGAGTTACGGCGGCCGTAGATCGTCAGCATGTCTTTTTCCCCTGCCCCGTCATCGCGCGCCCCCGGTCAGCTGTGCCAGCACCCGCAACGCATGGTCGGTGGCGCGCTCGGGCAGGTCGGGCTCGTGCAGGGCGGCGCGGATGTAGAGGCCGTCGATCAGCGCCGCCAGCGTCGCGGCGACCTCCCCCGCTTCATGCGCGCGGCCGCGCAGGGCGTGGGTCAGGTTCGACCGGATGCGCGCCTGGTAGATCCGCCAGAGCCGCAGCGCCTCGGGCTGGGTCTGGGCCAGGACATAGAAGGTCATCCAGGCGCTGATCACCTCGGGCGTGAAGCAGGAGGGCGCGAAACAGGCGCGGATGATCGCTTCGGCCCGCTGCCCCGGCCCGGCCTGCGCCATGCCGGCGCGCACCTCGGCGCCGAAATCGGCGAGGATGCGGCGCATGGCGGCAATGAAGATCTGCTCCTTGCCGCCGAAATAGTGATGCGCAAGCGCGCTCGACATGCCGGCGCGGCGGGCGATCTGGCTGACGGTCACGTCCAGCGATCCGGCCGCGCCGATCTCGGCGATGGTGGCCTTGACCAGCGCCTCGCGGCGGATCGGTTCCATTCCGACCTTGGGCATGGGGATGCAGTCTCCGGAAAAGTCGCCGGAGACCTTAGGTTTGGTTTATTGACTCGTCAATCAACAAAAGCCGATCACACCTCCGGCGCCGGTGCCGGCGGGGTCACGGCCCGGCGGTTCAGCATGGCCTCGCGCCAGCTGATGAAGGTGACCGAGGCCAGGATCAGCAGGCCGCCGCCGATCACGAAGGGGTCGATCGCCTCGTGGAAGAACAGCGCGCCCAGCAGCGTCGCCCAGACCAGTTGCAGAAAGGTCACCGGCTGCGTCAGCGCCATCGGCGCGGCGGCGAAGGCCAGGGTCATGGCGTAATGTCCGATGGTGGCGCAGACCGCAACGCCGGCGAGCAAGAGGATCTCGTTCATCGTCGGCGGCACCCAGACCGCGATGGCGAAGGGCGCAAGCCCGACCGAGACCCAGAGCGAGAGCATTCCCATGACAAGCGCCGGTTTGGCCTTGTCCACCACGATCTTGGCCAGGATATAGGACCCGGCAAAGATCAGCGCCGCCAGCATCATCGCCCAGTGCCCCACCCCGATCTCGCGGAAGCCCGGCCGCAGGATGATCGCCGCCCCGATCAGCGCCACGAAGATCGCCAGGATGCGCCGGATCGCCAGCCGCTCGCCCAGGAAGATCGCGGCACCGATGGTGATGTAGACCGGCGTCAGGTAGTTGATCGCCGTCACGTCGGCGAGCGAGATCTGGGTCATCGCGTAGAACCAGAGCATCACGCCCAGGCTGTGGAACATCCCGCGCCCGATGAACTGCGTCCAGAGCAGCCGGTCGATCCTGACCGAGGCCATCTGGCGCACCAGCGGCAGCAGGAAGACCAGCCCGATCAGATAGCGCAGAAAGGCCGATTCGGGGGCCGGGATCCGCGAGCCGAGAATCTTGACCAGCGCGTTCACGCCAACGAAGCAGATGCCCGCGAAGAGCATCCACAGGATGCCCACGAGCGGGCGCGAGGGGACGGTTTCACTCATGTGGGTGTTGAACACCCGTTCGCCGGCACTGGCAACCCTTCACATGGCAACCAACCGGGCGGCGATGGCGAACATGGTCACGCCGATGCCGGCATCGAGGAATTGCCAGGCACGCGGCCGCGCGAAGAGCGGCGCCAGCAGGCGCGCGCCATAGCCCAGCGCGAAGAAGAAGGTGAAGCTCGCCACCACCGCGCCGGCCCCGAAGACCGCGGGATGCGCGGATTGCGCCGCGACCGAACCGACCAGCACCAGCGTGTCGAGATAGACATGCGGGTTGAGCCAGGTGAACCCCAGCACCATCAGCAGCGCCACCGAGAGCCGCCCGCCCTCGGGCCCTCCCGCCGCCAGCGCCGAGGCCCCGCTGGCCGCCCGGCGCAGGCTGAGCAACCCGTAGACCACCAGGAAGGCCACGCCGCCCCAGCGCATCAGCACCAGCAGCAGCGGAAACCCCTCGGCCAGCGCGCCGAAACCCGCCACCCCGGCGGCGATCAGCGCGGCGTCGGAGAGCGCACAGGTGAGGCAGACGGCCAGCACATGCTCGCCCCGCAGGCCCTGGCGCAGCACGAAGGAATTCTGCGCGCCGATGGCAAGGATCAGGCTGAACCCGAGCAGGAAGCCCGAGAGGGCGGCTGTGAACATGTCGGCTCCCCTGGAAGACAGGAGGTTTGACTAGCCGTCCCGGCGCACGCTATCAAATTAAAGAGATTGGCCCGAGTTAAGAAAAACTGATGCAGTTCGATCCCGACCAGCTGAACGCGCTGACCCATATCCTGCGCCAGGGCAGCTTCGAGGGCGCGGCCGCGGACCTGAGCGTCACCCCCTCGGCGATCTCGCAGCGCATCCGCGCGCTCGAGGATCGGGTCGGCGCGGTGCTGATCAACCGCGGCACGCCCTGCACCGCCACGCCCACCGGCGCGCGGCTCGCCAAGCACGCCGAGGACGTCGGCCTGCTCGAGGCGCAGCTGGCGCGCGACCTTGGCCTCGAGGCCGCGCCGGGGCCCGTGGTGATGCGCATCGCGGTCAATGCCGACAGCCTCGCCACCTGGTTCATGGGCGCGCTGGCGCAGGTCGAGGACGTGCTCTTCGACCTGGTGGTCGACGATGAAAGTTACAGCGCCGACTGGCTGCGGCGCGGCGAGGTCAGCGCGGCGGTGACCGCCCAGGGCCGTCCGGTGCCGGGCTGCGACAGTATCCCCCTCGGCGCGCTGCGCTACCTGGCGACGGCCAGCCCCGGCTTCATGGCACGCTGGTTCCCCGAGGGCGTCAGCGCCGCCGCCATGGCCCGCGCGCCGCGCGTCACCTTCAACGCCAAGGATGCGCTGCAACGCATCTGGGTGGCCCGGCACATCGGCCCCTGCCCCTCCGCGCCTGCGCATTTCGTGCCCTCGACCCATGCCTTCATCGACGCCGCGCTGCATGGCTTCGGCTGGGGCATGAACCCCGAGGCGCTGGTGCGCGACGCGGTGGCCGAGGGCCGCCTGGTGCCGCTGCTGCCCGAGGCACCGCTGGACGTGGCGCTGCGCTGGCAGGTAAGCCGGATCATGGCTGCGCCGCTGGCGCCGCTGACATCGGCGATCCGCCGGGTGGCGGCGCAGCAACTGGTCAGCTGAGAGAAAATACAAAGGGGAAGGAGCGAGAATGGATCTGCAACTGAAGGACCGCCACGTGCTGGTCACCGGCGCCTCGAAGGGGATCGGCCTGGAGATCGCCGAGACCTTCGCGCGCGAAGGGGCCAGGGTGACGATGGTGGCGCGCCGGGCCGAGGTGCTGGAAGCCCGCGCCGCCGAGATCTCCCGGGCCACCGGCGCCAGCGTCGACTGGATCGCCGCCGACCTCGGCCAGGACGCCGGGCGCGAACGCCTCTTCGCCGAGCGCCCCGGCATCGATATCCTCGTCAACAACGCCGGGGCGATCAAGGGCGGCCCGCTCGAGGCGCTCAGCATGGAGGACTGGCGCGCCGGCTTCGATCTCAAGGTCTGGGGCTACATCCACCTCTGCAAGCTCTACATCCCCGAGATGTGCAAGCGCCGCTCGGGCACGGTGATCAACTTGATCGGCATCGGAGGCCGCTCGGTGCGGCCAAGCTACATCATCGGCGCGGCGGGCAACTCGGCGCTGATCGGCTTCACCTCGGCGATCGGGGCGGCAACGCCGAAGGACAATGTCCGCGTCTTCGGGATCAACCCGACGGTGACCAAGACCGACCGGATGATCGACCAGCTGAAGGCGCGCGCCAGCCACGAGCTGGGCGATGCCGCGCGTTGGGAGGAACTGGTGGATCCGTCGAAATACCCCTTCGGGCGCCCCACCGAGACCGGCGAGATCGCCGCCCTGGCGGTGATGCTGGCCTCGACCCGGGTGCAGTATCTCTCGGGCACGGTGGTCGATATCGACGGCGGCCAGCGCTGGAAAGCGTGACAAGCGGCACCTCGCGCCGCGCCCCTGGCTTCTCTTCTTCAAAAATATCTCCGGGGGGGCCGCGCCCCTGGGCGCGGCGGGGGCAGCGCCCCCGATGCGCGCGCGGCCAAAGGGCGTGGACACCTGGCTAGCGCGCCAGCGCCGTCACCTCGCGCCGGAAGGGCATGGCGTCACCCAACTCGGGCATGTCCAGCTCGCGCGCATAGCGGTGGCCGGCGAAGGTGGCCCATGCGATCGGGCCCGGCGCGTTGGCGTCGCCGATAACCTTGACCGAACGGATCCCGGCATCGGCCCAGTCGGTTCGACGGGCAAGCAGGTCGCGGTACAGCGCATCTTCCGCCGCCTGCGCCGTCACCAGCACGACCGCATCGCAGGGGATGACCTCGCGGGTATCGGTATAGGTGCAGTTGGTCTCCGCCCCGTCCCCGCGCAGTGCGGCAACGCCACGGTTGAGCAGGATCCGCACCCCTGCCCCAGCCAGCCGCACGTGCACGGCGTGCTGTTCCAGCGTGTTGCGCGACCAGTCCGAGACATAGGGCGCGGGCGTGACCAATGTGACCTCGCAGCCCTTCGAGGCCAGCAGCTCGGCCAGCACGCCGCCCATGTAGTAGTGATCGTCATCGAACAGCACGACCCGCCCCGACGGCAGGCGGCCCTGCATCAGGTCGTCGGGCGTGAACACGGCCAATCCCGGATCCATTGCCATCGGAACGACATGCTGACGCGCGACACCATCGCCACGCCAGCGGGCCCCCGTGGCAATGCAGACGTTCTGGAAACCGAAGTCGAGGATCTGCGCGGCATCCAGCTCCGAGGCAAGGTAGGTCTCGATGTTCGGGCGCTGCGAGAGCTGGTGGGCGCGGTAGTCGACCACCCTGCCCCAAGCCGACAACCCCGGCAGGCGGCGTTCCCGCGTCACCCGGCCGCCGATCTCGTCGCGCGCCTCGGCGATGGCGACGTCATAGCCGCGCAGCGACAGCGCGCGGGCGGCCTCCAGCCCCGCCGGACCGGAGCCGACGATCAGGACATTGCCGCTCTCGCCCTTGGGGTTCATCCGTTCCGGGTGCCAGCCGCGCCGCCATTCCTCCATCCATGTCGGGTTCTGGGTGCAGCGGCCCATGCCCTGCGTCATGTCGCCGGTGATGCAGATATTGCAGCCGATGCACTCGCGGATATCCTCGATGCGGCCCTCCTCGACCTTCTTCGGCAGGAAGGGGTCGGCAATGGAAGGACGCGCGCAGCCGATGAAATCGAGCGTGCCCGAGCGGATCATGCGCACCATCACGTCGGGGCTGGTGAAGCGGCCGACACCGACCACCGGCTTCGAGGTCAGCGCGCGGATGCCGCGCACCAGGTCTTCCTGCGCCGCCTCCTCCTTGAAGCGCGAGGGGCCGGAGCATTCCTCCCATGTGCCCTGGGCGAGATCCCAGAGGTCGGGCAGATCGCCGTGCATCTCGATGAAGTCGCGCACCTCGGCGTTGGAGAAACCGAGGTCGCCGATGGTTTCATCCAACGACAGCCGCAGTGTCAGCGCCATCGTCTCGCCCACCGCATCGCGCATGTCGGCGATCACCTCGCGCACGAAGCGCGCGCGGTTTTCCAGACTGCCGCCGTATTCGTCGGACCGCTGGTTGGTGGCGCGGGACAGAAAGTGCTGGAAGATCCCGAAGCCATGCGCGCCATAGAGGCAGATCAGGTCGAAGCCGGCGGTGCGCGAGCGTTTCGCTGCGTTGACGAACCAGCGGCGCAGGTTGCGGATATCCTCGCGGTCCATCGCCCGCGCCGTCACCGGATCATTGGTGAAGGTGCGGATCGGCAGCGCGGTCGGGGCCAGCGGCACCTCCTTGGTATAGAGGTTCGGCCCGTTGATCCCGGAATAGGCAAGCTGGATGCCCGCCAGCGCGCCATGGCTCTTCATTCGCTCGGACATGCGGGCCAGCGCTGGAATGTCCTGGTCCTCCCAGAGGCGCAGCTCGATGAAGGGGGTGATCTCCGAGCTGTGGTGCATCTCGGTCTGCTCGGTGAAGATCACGCCCCAGCCGCCCTCGGCCTTGGCGGCGCGCATCTCGGCCACGGCCGAGGGGTCGCGATAGCCGCCACCGTTGCAATGGGGCACCTGGTAGAAGCGGTTCCTGGCGGTCAGCGGGCCGATCCGCATCGGCTGGAACAGGATATCGTAGCGGGGATCGCGCAAGGCTGGCTCCGTGGGTGGGTGAGATCAGCGGCCCGAGGGCGGCATCTTCATGCCGGGCATGCTGTCGGCGGTGACGAGGTCGCGGCAATGGTCGACGAAGGCGCGCACGGTGAGGACATTCGCCGCTCCCTCGGCCATCAGCAGGCCCAGGATCATCGGGCGCACCGGGCCCTTCAGCGGCACGAAGCAGAGCTTGCGGCCATCGGGCGAGAGGTCGTTCAGCGGGCGGATATTGGCGATGGCATAGCCGAAGCCATTGCCCACGAGGCTGCGCATCACCGCCATGTCGCGGGTGCGCTCGGTGATCTTGGGCCGGATGCCGGCCGCCTTGAAGAACGACAGGAAGTAATCGGCGCTCATCGGCAGGTCGAGCAGGACCATCGGCTCGTCTTCCAACTGGCGGACCGAGATCTCGGGCAGCCCGGCGAGCGGGTGGTTTTCCGAGAGCATCGCGTAGGGCGCAAGTTGCGCCAGCGGGACGAAATGCAGGTCGGGCGGGATCTCGAGATCGTAGGTCAGGGCAATGTCGAGATCGCCGCTGCGCAGGCCCTCGAAAATCTGCTGCTGGTCCATCTCCCGCTGGCTGACCCGCACGTTCGGAAAGCGCGTCTCGAAGCGGCGGCGCAGTTGCGGGACGACGAGCTGCGCGAAGGTCAGCAGGCAGCCGAGGCGCAGCGGCCCCTGCACCGTGCCCGAGAGATCGTCGGCCAGCCGGTTCAACCGGTCGGCGTCGGCCAGCAGTTGCCGCGCCTGCGCCAGGAACTGCCGCCCGGCCTGGGTGGGGGCGAGGCCCTGGGCGTGCTTGCGCACGAAGAGCTGGATGCCGAATTCCTGCTCCAGCTGCGCGATGGCGGCCGAGATCGAGGGCGACGAGACCTTCACCCGTTCCGAGGCGAGCGCGATCGACCCCGCCTCGCCCACGGCGACGAAGTATTCGAGCTGGCGCAGGGTGAAACGCAGGGGCATGGACGAGTATTCGCGCCGGGCAACGGGTGAGGCAAGCGCGCTCATTCGTCGCCCGGCACGCCATAGGACGGCGCGGCGCGGGGATCGAGGGCACGCTGCACATAGGCGTCGAGCTGCGGCTTGTAGACCTCCCAGGCGGTGGCAACGGCCTCGATCGGGCAGTCCTCGGTCCAGTCGCAGCGCAGGTCGGCGACGGGCCAGGCGACCCGGTCGACCAGCTTCATGCCCGCCGAATGCACCGGCCCCGCCTCGCCCCCCGCCGCCAGCCCCGCGCGAATCGCAGCGATCAGCCGGTCACCCAGATAACCCTGCGAGGACAGGAAGCCGTCGACGATGGCCCGCGGCACGGTGTCATTGGCCAGCAGGTTGCCGCCCGAGGCGACGTTCTCGGCCTGCGCCTGGGTCCAGATGCCCAAGCTATTGGGGCCCGAGTGGATAGCCGTGCGCCCCGCCCCGTCCACCGCCAGCACTTGGCGGTATTCGATGAACCTGCCGCGCCTCTGCACCTCGGCAATGGCCTCGGGCGCCGACATCCCCTGTTCCATCAGGTCGAGCGTCAGCGGCCCCAGCGTCGGGTCGGTCACGTTCTGCGAGGCCACCGCCCCGACCCCGGCACGCGCATAGGAACAGCGCGCCGCCACCGCCGGAGAGGACGACGAGATCGCCACGCCGAACATCCCGGTCTGCGCGCAGCGGGCGACAAGCGAGAAGGTCATCGCCTCAGTCCGGGATGACGGCGGTGCCGTCGATCTCGACCAGCCAGTCGGGCCGGGCCAGCGCATTCACCACCAGCCCCGTCGAGACCGGGTGGACGCCCTTGAGATACTCGCCCATCGTCCGGTAGACCGCCTCGCGGTGGCGCACGTCGGTGATGTAGACGACCACCTTCACCAGGTGCTCCATCTTGCCGCCGCATTCCTCGATCAACTGCTGGATGTTCTGCATCACCTTGTGGGTCTGCTCCACCGGATCGTGGCTCTCGATATTCTTCGCGGTGTCGAGATCCTGCGGGCACTGCCCGCGCAGCCAGACCGTGCGCCCGCCCTGCGTCACGACCGCCTGGCAGAGATCGTTGTCGAGCTTCTGCTCGGGATAGGTGTCCTTGGTGTTGAACTTGCGGTGGCGATAGTGGGCCAATTCCGGGTCTCCGTTGAGTTTCAAGCGGTCTGGCGCATCGAGCGCGCCGGGCCGACGTAATCGCGATAGCTGCGTTGAATGGCGATCTGGTCGGCCACGTGACGGGCATCATGCCAGACGCCCCAGATGAAGGTCGACCCCCGGCGCGACTGCCAGGGCAGCCCGAGGAAGTAGACCCCCGGCTCGGTCGAGACGCCGCGCTGATGGCGCGGAGCGCCGTCCTCGTCGAATGCATCGACCTTGAGCCAGCTGTAATCGCGGCGATAGCCGGTGGCCCAGACGATCGTGGTGATCCCAGCCTCGGCAAGGTTGAGCGACCGTAGCGGATGGGTCACGCAATCCGGGTCCGGGCCGAAGACGCGCGCCTCGGGCTCTTCGGGCAGGTCGACGCCATTGCGCTCGGCCCAGGCATCGGCAGCGTCCAGCACCGAGAGGTAGTTGGCATCGCCCTGCGCGATATTCGCGGCCAGATCGCCCGAGAAGGTCAGCACGCCCTGGTCGCAGTCGGTCGTGCGCCCGACCAGCGTGATGCCCTGCCGCGCGAGGTCGCGGAAATCGACCGTATGGCCGCCATAGGCGCCGCTCACCGCGATGGTGACATGTTCGGTGCCGGGCCGCGGCGCGGGAATGTCCCAGAGACCGAGGACGCCAAGCCACCAGCAGTAATCGCGGCCCCGGTAGACCCGTGGCGGCCGGTCGTGCGGGCCGACCGAGAGATAGACACGCCGCCCGGCGCGCACCAGCTCCTCGGCGATCTGCACGCCCGACGACCCCGCCCCCACCACCAGCACCGCGCCCTCGGGCAGCGCGCCGGGGTTGCGGTAGTCGATGGAGTGCATCTGCGTCAGGCCTTCGCGCGCGGTCACCAGATCGGGCATCACCGGGATCTGGAAAGCCCCGGTGGCCGCGACGATATTCTCGCACTCGATGGTGCCCTGCGAGGTTTCGACGGTGAAGCCGGGGTGGCCGACGTTGCGTTCAGCCTTGCGCACCTCGACCCCGCAGCGGATCGGCGCCTCGAACTTGGCGGCATATTGCTCGAAATAGCGCGCCACGCGGTCCTTCGAGGGGAAGGATTCCGGATCGGCATCGTCATAGTCCAGCCCGGGAAAACGGTCGTGCCAGGCCGGCCCGTTCGCCACCAGCGAATCCCAGCGCCCGGTGCGCCAACGCTCGGCAATCCGGTCCTTTTCCAGCACGATGTGCGAAATGCCGTTGCGGGTCAGGTGTTCGCTCATCGCGACGCCGGCCTGGCCGGCCCCCACGACAAGGGTGTCGATCTTCTCTGTCGTCACTGTTGTGTCCTCACTTGGCGCGCGCAGCAGAGACGCGCGCGTTCAGATACTGGGCGAAATCATAGTTCGGCCGTTCCAGGTGGCTCAGATGCCCCGGCGCGCTGAGCTGGGCGCAGAGGCCGCGATAGACCTTCTCGGTGCAGCCGCGATCCTCGACGTTCACCTCGTCGAGCAGCGTCTTCAGCGCGGCGAAATTGGCCTGGGCATCGGCGTCGTCCTTGTAATCGTCGGACATGCCGCCACCAAAGCGGATATGCACCTGCCCCGGCCCCCTGGGGTGCAGCGAGAGATACCAGAAATAGCCGGGCGTCAGCGTGATGAGCAGGCTCGGGTAGAGCGCCAGCAGGAAGGTCGTGCGCCGCTCCTCGCCCTTCAGCCGCGTGTTGGAGGGATGCGCCATGGCGATGCGCAGGGAATCGTCCTTTAGGATGGTGTGATAGTTGAAGGCCGGCAGGCCCGGCGGGCAGACCATCTCCTCCAGCTTCGACAGCCCGCCGATGGTGCCCGCGTGGCAGACCGGCAGGTGGTAGCTTTCCATGAAGTTCTCGGCCAGCACCTTCCAGTTCGTGTCCCAGACGTGTTCCTCGAAAAAGGTCTCGGTATAGTTCAGCATGTCATAGCCGGCGACCATGTCCCCGACTTGGGCAAGCCGCTCGGCCACCGGAGCCGCCTCGGGGTTGAGTGTGACGAAGACCCAGCCCAGCCACTCCTCGCAGCGGATCTGCGGCAGGCAGTAGTCGCGCTTGTCGAAGCCGCCGTTCAGGGTCATCGCCGGCGCACCGCGCAGCGTTCCGTCGAGGTTGTAGGTCCAGGCGTGATAGGGGCAGACGATGGCGCGGGTACTGCCCCGCCCCTCCAGCAGCGTCGACATCCGGTGCAGGCAGACGTTGGACATCGCCCTGAGCTGCCCGTCCTGCCCCCTCGCCACGATGAAGGGCTGCCCTGCCAGCTCGCCGGTGACATAGTCGCCCGGCTTGCTCAGCGCGCCCGCACGGCCGACGCAATACCATTCCTTGCGGAAGATCTCGGCCAACTCGGCCTCGAGGAAAGCCTGCGAGGTATAGACCGAAGGCGGCATCGCGCGGGCCTGCTCGAAGGGCAGCGCCGTATTGGCGGCAAGGTCTGCGATCGGGTCGCTGTCGATATGGTCGCGGGCCAAGGCGGGTCTTCCTCTCGTCGCAGCGCCGCGTTGATTCTGCCACTCCGGGGATGCCCGCGGCGGAGGGCATCCCGGCGCACCGCCAGAATCACGCCCAGGCGCCTTTTCCGCGATACCCCCGCAGGATCAGACAAAGATGGCTTCGGCGGCAAGCATTAGATTCCGCACCTGCGATTAGGATCAGCCTAAGCCGTTTTCCGGAGAGTGCCGGAAGGCCAACCCATATTCCCCTTTATTGCCCGTATTTTACGCCGTTTTCGACCGGCCCGGCGCGCCGAACGCCCGGCCCTACGACCGACGGCGCGGCCCGCTTGCCGAACGCCCGAAAAAACCTTTGCCCGATCTGCAAAAAATCCGCAGTTTCCCTCTTGCGCCCCCCGCCGCCTCAAACTAAACACCGCCACACACAGCGTGGCCCGTTCGTCTATCGGTTAGGACGTCAGGTTTTCAACCTGAAAAGAGGGGTTCGACTCCCCTACGGGCTGCCACAGCTTCCCAGCACTTCACAGAGGACGGCGGCAAGCAAGAAGGTCTTGCGACCTTCGAAACCGCAGGGCGCATGGCGAGGCCAAATGCCGAAGGACGAGCGGCCGACCTGAGCGTAGGGCTCTGTTTGCGACTTCAGCACCAGGAACTTGGGAGAGCCACATCTCCGGCGGCATCAATCCCGCAGAGGCCTTTCTCGTTCCGGAAACGCATCACCAAACTGAAACCGGTGCTATGGCACGCCCTTTCGACGGGTGAGCCTGCTTCCGCCCCCCGGCCGAACCCGACCTGCCGATCTGCGAATTCCGTTTTCCTGATCGGCCAGGGCTTTTCGAAGAAAGTTCATCGTCTCCGGACACACGATTTCGACGTGTTTCAAGCTCGTGCGATGGGACGGCGGTGACGTCCCGGTGCGTGGTGTAGCTGTCGGTGGCCATCGGGTTTCTCGGTAGGGTC
>NZ_BNCJ01000006.1 GCF_014656415.1 Seohaeicola zhoushanensis
TGGCCTCCTTGCCTCAAAATTAGCGAAGAAGGCGTCCACGATACACGGGGCTATTCAACGGCAGGAGGACCGCCGCTGACCAGGGTATGCACCCGGCCGACCATGTGCTAACCTGTCCGGCATATTGAAGTTCAGTTTCGAGGCATGAATATGCCGGCAAAACCTGACTCACGGGCGGAAAAGGCTGCGCTCAAGACCGCGCTTTCGGAAGCCCGCGCCAAGCCGATCAGCTTTGCGGCGCTGATTACCAAGGATGGCATCGTTTTCCAGGCGGAGAAGAATAAGTCGGTAGATGCGATGAAGAAGGCCGCGCGTGGACAAGGCGGCGGCACCCGCGGCGCTTGGGGCAAAATGTCGTCGAGCGGCAGTTCCATCCTGTTAATTTGCGACGAGGAACCTGCGTCGAAGATCGAGCAGATCGTGCGCAAGCACTTTGCCGACCGAGGACATAGCGTGAAGGTCGAGGTCAGGCTCAAGACGGAGGAATATGCCGTCGAGGAACCCGAGGAGGTCACCGCGACTGAGACGCCGGAGCCAGAACCCGCGCCGGAGCCTGAGCCCGAACCTGAGTTGGGGCCCGAGCCGGAACTCGAACCGGAACTCGATACCTCGGGCCCGACGGAGGAGGAACCCGAAGAGGAGGCCGAGGATCCGGACGACCCAGATGACGAGGACGACCTTGCCGCGCAGACCGGGGATCTCGACCGGCTGCTCAAGGCAGCGCGGAAGAAGCAATATTTCTTCGCGCTGATGCTCGGCAAAGAGGCGCCGGTCCTCAAGGCGCACCGCCGCCGCAAGCCTGGAAAACTGATCCTTGCCGCGCGGCAGGAAGGCGCCGGACCGCGCGGCGGCTGGGGCCGAATGAACGTGGAGGGGCGAACGGTCGTCTTGACCTGCGAGGAGGCGCCGCCCAAGTCCCTGGCGCGGCAGGCGCGGCTGTTCCTGAGGAGTCAGGACCTGAAATACAAGGTCATCTGCCGGCTGCCGTCGGGCGAGGTGGTCGACAGTGACGACGACGAAGAGGAGATCTTGGCGGAGGCGCCCCAAGTGGCCGTCCCGCAGGAGCCGGGCACTCTCGAACCGGCCGGCAACAGGGAGCCACGGATTTCCGCAGCCCTGGCGGCGAAACTGGATAAGGCACGGCAGGTCGTCGCGCTGTTCGCGGACGCGCCGCAGGACGCGGCGCGACTGCAGGGCCTGCTGGATGCAGCGAACCAAGCGGCTTCGAGCGGCGACGAAGTGGCTGCAGCGCAGCAGTTTGCCGAGTTGGCGCAGCTGGCGCGTGAGACGCCCCGCACGCCGGCGGAAAGACGCGCGCGGTCCATCGGAGCGTTTGTCGATATGCGCGACGACATCAGCGAGACGGTTCGGCAGTTTGACTTTGCCGCCGGCTATCTCACCGAGCTCTGCCGCTCCGGGGTGGCTGCCTGCAACACCGGCGACTTCAATCTGGCCGACCGAAGGGCCGAGCAGGTGCGGCGCGGTCTGCAGGCGGCAAAAGCCGGGCCTCTGGACGAAGATCAGCTCGAAAGCATCGTGGCCGGACTGATGCCCAAAGCCGAGACTGCACCGGCAGAATTCGACCGCATCACCGCTTTCCTGAAACCAGTGCTGGAGTCGGACGATCCGCAGAAACAAGAAGTGGATCAGTCGGTGGACGCCTACCGGGACGCTGCCGCCCGACAGGATACGTCCGGGGTTCTGGCCGCCATCGGCGACCTGCGGCGCCATGAGGCGACCCTTAACGGCGTCGGCCACCAACTCGGCCAGGACGGCACGCTGCGCCAGCCACTTAAGCCCGACACATTCGCCCGTCTTTCGGCGCTGCTGTCGGCGGAGAAGGGATAGTGAGCGTCACCACCGTCAAGGTTCGCGTGGCACTGAAACCCGGAATGACGTGTCTCGAGGCCAAAGGGCAGGCCTACCTCAACTTTACGCCGCGATATACAGCGGCCTTCGTGAAAGAACTGATTGCCGCGATGCAGAAGGACGGCGCGACGGTGTCGATCCGCCGCGCCGACGGTACCGGGCTGGACGTGCCCTGGTCGACTCCCGTGCGTGATGCGCTCGACCTGCCGGACGACGCGACCTATGCCACGGTCCTGATCGACGTGCTGGACAGCGATCTTGCGGAACACAACAAGGCCGCCTCCGGCGATGGCGAAGCCGGCGGCGCCTCGATCAACCTGTCCAAACATCTGTCAGTTGTCGCATTGCAAGGTACTGGCGCGGGTGCAACCGCCGAGACCGAAGATGCAGCAGCCAAAGGTGACGGCGGCGGAAATACGGCGAAATACCACAGTTACCCCAAGGTGTTTACGGTGACAAAACCGATGAGCAACCTGGAGTTCAGCAATCTGGTCGATATGGGCCTCGGGATGACCGAGGAACAGGCCAATCGCGACAACGTCAAACCCGAGAACCGAGTGCAGCCGACAGATTTCGAGGTCACCCAGGAGATCCTGGACAGAGGCAATGGCGCCGGCCCCGGCAAGCTTGTCGTGCTGATCATTGACGAAAGTCGGCCGGTGATGGACGACGAGACGGTCGTGGATGCCGAGGAGTTCATAAAGGGTCTGCCGGAAGACCAACTGAAAGCGCTGAACGACAAGACCGATGCGCTCTTCAGGGAAAAGTCCGGCTACAAACCGGGCGAGAAGCTCGTAAAGGGCGATCCCCGCTTCGAGCAGATGGCCGCGGCCTGGTTGGAGTTCCGGCGTGAACTGGCCGATGTTCAGAATCAGGTCGCCGGTCTGCCGGAACGGCTGCGGGCCTTCCTGCCGATCGGCGAGGACGGCATTCCGCTGACCGCCGAGAACATCGGCGAGATCATGCGACTGGCCGACAAGCTCAAGGACGTGAGCGATGCTGAGTTGGCCGAATTCTGGGATCGCACGAATGCCAAGACCATGGACGTCACGAAGTTCGTGGACAGCGTCGAGCGCTATCTGGCCCGGTTGGAGGAGCGCAAGGAGGCAACTGACAAGCGAGAGGAGGCAGAGCGCGCACTCTACGGCAAGGAGGAGCTCTACAGGATCTGGGACCTCGCCAACGAAAAGAAGAGGCCGGAAGTCTACAGGGTCCGCAACGAACCGTTTCCGTCGCCGGAGAACGTCGCCTACAACAAAACCATCGACAAGGCGAAGGCAGACCTGCCGGCCCTGCTGGAAAAATACGGATATGCCAGCGAGGCGGCGTTCGCGGCTGAAGTCAAGGCCTATGCCAACAGCTTCCGCGACGAGGCAATTGCGATCGCGCAGGATTCACTCGACAAGCGGGACCACGAGATCTTCGATTTCCGCGACGAACATGTTTCGCCGGAGTCGACCAGCGGCATGTTCGACGCACTGGCCGAGGCTCGCGAATACCATGTCGCGCGTTCAATGGGCTGGGGCGACGAGGGTTTGGTCAAGGACCTGACCCCGTACATCGAGGAAGCCGCGCGCAAGGATCCGCATCTTGCAGCGCTTTTGGACTTTTTCCGTAAGGAGGACCCCAAAGGGGCCATCCCCGAGGAAGTGGTGGAACTGTTGGTCAAGGAAGACAATCTGACCGACTTCCGCGAAGAACTACAGGAAATGCTGGACGATCGCGACGAGGCGATCGACGAGATGCGCGGGAACTTGACCGAGAAGGACAAGATCTGGAGCCTGGACGCTGCCATGGGAGTAGCGCGTGCGCGCGCCGGGGTCGCAAACGACGGCTTGATGCTGGACGATATTCTGGACGAAGCCACGGACGAGGCGACCAAATGGGACTGGGTTGGCGAGGTCGCGCTGGGGGTCGCCGCCGTGATTGCCGGCCTGGTCTCGGGTGGCACCGGGACCGTCGCTATCCTGGCCGGGGCCGCAGCGCTGGGGCTGGGGGTCTATGGCGCTTGGGACACGATCGACGAATACAACGAGGACCAGGCGGCCTATCTCTCAGGTCTCGCCTCCTCGCGCCCGTCCATCGTCTGGGTGGTAATCAGCCTGGCCACGCTGCCGCTCGACGTGCTGGGCCTTGGTTCGGCGATCCGGGGCACGATCAAGGCCGGCGGCGCCATCGCCAAGGTTAGCAAAATTACCCATATCGCCGCGATACTCGATGAAGGCCACGACGTCGGCAAGGCGGTGCGCGGTTTCGACGACGCGGCCAAGACGGTCAAGACCGCCGAAGAGGCCGTTGATGAGGTCAAGAGGCTCGACGACATTCTGAAGAAGATTGAGGTCGAAGGCGTGCCCCTCCCGGACGAGCTGCGCCACGCCATCGTCAAGGGAGCAACGCAGCATCTGGACGAGGCGCTTGCGCTGGCCAAGCTTGCGCCCGAGCCGATGAATCTGGCGAAGGCCACATCGGGCGAGATCGCGGGCAAGATCGAATTCGCGGTGTTTCGCCAGAAGGCCCGTGGTACGGGCGACTTCAAGGCTTTCATGGAAAGCGCCGATGCCAAGGCGATCGTCGGCTCCGCGGACGACCTGAAGGCCAGCCCCGAGTCGCTGGCCAAGGTCAAGGAAGCCTACGCAGCCGCCGAGAAAGAGGCCGAATCGCTGATCGACACAGCGCGCGGGATGGGCCTGTCGGACGACGATCTGGAAGTGGCCATGGAATACTGGGCGCGGCATCCAGATATGACCCGCGATGAGCTTCTGTCAGGCGTAATCAAACCGATGTCGTCCTACGGCCCGCCGCTGAAATGGCCGAAAAGGACCAAGCCGACCGGGAAAAAAGGCGACGTACCGACTGGCAGGCGGCTGGAAGCGAAAGAAGGTGATTTGGCGGCGACGAAGCACGAGATACTTCGCGACAACGAATCCGCGGATGCTCTGGCCGACAGCGGTTACAAGGTCGAGTTGAATCCCGGCAAGCGACCGAATGGCAGGAAGCCCGACTACAAGATCGAAGGTGAATGGGCCGACAATCTGGCGCCAAAACCCAACACTGACCCGTTCAATATTTGCTCGCAGATTTCCAAAAAACTGGGGGCGAGCCGGGAGGCGATGGCGGTTGTTCCCGATCGGATCCAGGCGCAGCGCATCGTTCTCAACCTGAACGATTGGAAGGGCAGTATTGACGAGTTGCGCGAGGCCGCCCAGGCATGGAGGCTGAACAAGACCGGACCGACGCTCGAGCAGCTGGGTCTGGAAGAAATTCTAGTCGTCAAGGACGGTCTCGTCTTTCCGCTCTAGCAACAGACAAGGATTCACAAATGGCCTTGGAGATGAACGCCTATTTCGTGACCAACCTGTCGCTCGGCGATCTGCTGGCGCTGTTGGAGAAGTCCGGCGAATTCACCATCGAGGGCGATGCGGCCCATGGCCTTGGCGCGGTTGCCGTCTCCGACATCTGCTCCGAAGCCGATCAGGAAATGGTCGAGGCAAGCGCGGGGGTCGTGCCGACCGCCGAAATACAGATCCGCATTCAGGAGACCGAACCCGCCGGTGCGGATCGCCTGCTGCTCAAGCTGCTGGCCCGGATCATGTCCGAGCGCGACATGGATGGCGCGGTGATCTTTGGCAGTGGTGGCGTGGCCTTTACCCGGCAGGGCCGCGAATTCTTTGTCTCGCCAGATATCGAGGGCACCATTGGCCATGGCGATTTCATGCTGCCGACCGTGATACACACCAAGACATTCTAGCGCTTTACGGCGCGCCTCCACCGCACCGCTGTGATAGAGAGGTCACCGGATGCAGCGCGGGAAGCGGGCATCTGCGCCGCGGTCGGCAATGGCATCGCGGCGTTTGCGAGTATCTTAGGTGCCGTCGGCGCTGACGTTGCCGATCCGCCCGTGGGCAGGGATCTGATCGAGCAGGTCGGGCTCTTGATCCGCATCGGCATTCGACGATCGCTCACCCAATCGCTTCAGCGAGTTGTACAGCGAGTAGGTGCTCTCCCCAAATGGTGCGAGACCTCAGAAACTAGGGTCAGGACCCATTAATCGGCTTTAGGAAGTGTGGGCCGCGTGATTCAAACCCCTGAGCTTTTTGGGGGTGGTGATGAGCAACTTGTTTTGGTTGACCGACGATCAGATGGAGAGGCTTCGGCCCTTTTTTCCGAGGGCGAGGAAGATCAGAAATCGATCCGGTGGATCGGTTTCCTGACGAACGGGCAAGCCGCGTGTGGATGACCGGCGTGTTCTGAGTGGTATTATCTTCATCAATCGCAATGGGTTGCGGTGGTGTGATGCGCCTAGGGAGTATGGGCCGCCGAAGACGCTCTACAACCGATGGAAGCGTTGGGGCGACATGGGGGTCTTCGCGCGGATGATGGAGTGGCTGACCTCTGAAGGCACCGAGCAGAAGACGGTAATGATCGACGCGACGTATCTGAAAGCGCATCGCACGGCCTCGAGCCTGCGGGCGAAAAAGGGGGATCTGACGACCAGCGCGGTCGCCTGATCGGGCGGACGAAGGGCGGGCTGAACACCAAGCTGCACGCCGTCACGGATGCGGTGGGGCGCCCGCTGCGGTTCTTCATGACGGCGGGCCAGGTCAGCGACTACACCGGCGCACTCGCCCTGCTGCGTAGTCTTCCGGAGGCCGAATGGCTGATTGCCGACCGGGGCTATGATGCGGACTGGTTCAGGGAGGCCTTGAAAGACAAGGGGATACGCCCTTGCATCCCAGGAAGAAAGTCCCGCGGCAAGGCCATCCGCTACGACAAGCGGAAATACAAACGGCGCAATCGCATCGAGATCATGTTCGGCCGTTTGAAGGATTGGCGTCGCGTGGCCACACGCTACGACAGATGCGCGAAGACATTCCTCTCCGCCATCGCGCTCGCCGCAACCGTCATCTTCTGGCTTGGACGATCAATGAGTCTGGAGCCTAGAAGCCTTTCGAGGTCCGATGGAGAGCCTTCGGTCAGAAGTCCGGCAGTTGGCAAGTTTATGCGTTCCGCGACATGGCGGTCTTCCCAATTGACGTCGGTGAAACTGGAGCAAACAATGCTGTCGAGAAGGTTCGACGTCAGGGCCCTGCCCTCCGCCACTTGCACCTGCAAAACCGTTCTCCCGAAGCGCTACAGGCCCGACTTGCATCTGTTTCAGAAAGCCCTGCGGGACCGCGGCAATCCCGTCGGCCGGGCGACTGCTGCAGCGCCAAGGCGGTTAGCGCGTTGGCCTCCGTAGACAGATCCCAGGACGATCGCTGCGCCAATTCCTTGTAGCAGCGAAAGCGATTGATCCAGAACCACCCAGCCCAGGAGCACGGCGGTCACTGGGCTCATCATGCCGAGCATCGACACCGCTCCCGGTTCGATCCGGGCCACGCCACGGAACCAGAGCGCGTAGGTCACTGCCGCGCCGATGAGACCGAGCCAAGTCAGCCCTGCAAGATTGGTCATCGTGAGAGGCGGCAAGGCGGGTTCGACGATCAGCGCGAGTGGCAGCAGGATCAAGCCGCCTGCACTCAGCTGCCAGGCGGTGAAGCCGAGCGCCGACACCGGCGGCTGCCATTTCCGGCTGAGCACTGTGCCCGCCGCCATCGAGGCAGCGCCACCAAGCCCCGCGGCGATACCCACCGGGTCCAGCGCCGCGTCGGGGCCAATCAGCAAGAGCGCCACGCCCAGGACGCCTGCCGCCGCGAAGACGACCGCTCCGGTTCGGATCGGCGTGCCAAGCCAGCCGCGCGCCATCAGGATCACCATCATGGCCTGGAGTGCCCCCAGCGTGGCCGCCACGCCGCCGGGAAGCCTGTAGGCGGCGACGAACAGCAGCACCCAGAACAGCGCGAAGTTCAGGCTGCCGAGCAGGAAGACGCGCCCCAGCCAGGTGCGGGGAGGCAGGCAGCGGGTGAGCGCGAGGAGCAGCAGCCCGGCCGGTAAGGCGCGCAGCGCCGCCAGGGTGATGGGATAGCCGGCGGGCAGCGTCTCGGTCGTGACGAGATAGGTGCTTCCCCAGATCGCTGGGGCAAGCGCCGTGAGAAGGATGTCAGTTGTGCGGGACATGTGATGTGTCTCCTGTCAGCGCCCGTCAGAGCGGGTGGAGGCCCGCGGATGCGCAGAGAATGCGCACCCGCGGGCCGGGGCATCGTGAAACACCGCGATGCGATGGCAGGCCATCACGCGGCTTCCTCGGCCCGGTCGATGCGCGCCAGTCGCGCGGCTATCCTGGCCACATGCGCGCCCTGGAACCGTGCCCCGGCGAGGTCCGTCTCGGTGGGGGCACGCGACCCGTCGGCGCCGGCGATGGTGCCGGCCCCGTATGGGGCGCCACCGACGATCCGCTCGGCCGAGGTCTGGCCGGCAAAGGTGTAGGGCATCCCCGCGATCAGCATCCCGAAGTGCTGCAACGGGATCTGCGTCGACAGCAACGTCGCCTCGTGGCCGCCATGCTGCGAGCCGGTGGAGGCGAAGACCGCCGCGACCTTGCCCACCAGGGCGTTGCGGGCCCAGAGCCCGCCGGCCTGGTCGAGGAAAGACTTCATCTGCCCGGCCATCATGCCGAAGAGTGTCGGCGTGCCGAAGATGATGGCGTCGTAGGCTTCCATGTCGGCCGGCGCCGCCAGGGGCGTGTCGTCCGTCATGAACCCGGCCTTCTGCCGGATGTCTTCGGGCACGGTTTCTGGCACGCGGCGCAGGTCGACTTGCGTGCCGGGCACGCTGCGGACGCCTTCGGCCTCGGCCTGCGCAAGCGCGCGCACGTGGCCGTAGCTGGAGTAGTAGAGAACAAGAACTCGGGTCATGGGATCCTCTCGAAGTGTGGGGTTTCATTGCCCGTGAGGATCGCGGATTGGCCGGACCGGAATAACCGGCCGGCTCTCACTTCATTCTTTACTCCGGTTGAAGAATGCTAGGGTCGCAGGGCGGCCCGGAGGTGGTCGAGGAAGATCGTGACCTTCGCATCCATGCCCAGCCGCGACCCCGTGACGGCGAAGATGTCCGGCGCGGGAAGTTCCCAGTCCGGCAGGACGCGCACCAGCTCGCCCCGTGTCTCGGGGTCCTTCGAGACGAAATCCGGCAAAGTTCCGATGCCCTGGCCCGCAAGCAGCAGATCGCGCAGGACAAGGCTGTTGCCGACGCGAACGGGCGGATCGAGGTCGACGGTAATCGTTCCCGTGGGACCATGCAGCGTCCACGACGTCAGGTGGTCGGCCAGCATGAAGCCGATGACCCTGTGCCCTGCGATATCGCCGGGTGCCCGCGGAACACCGGCCGCTTCCAGGTAGGCGGGCGCGGCAAAGATGCGCTGCTTGATGGTGCCGATCCTGCGCGCGACCAGGGCAGAGTCGGGCATCGTCGGCCTGATGCGGATCGAAACATCGAACCCGCCCTCGACCATGTCGATCACCCGGTCGTCCATCGACAGCGTAAGCCGCAAGTCCGGGTATGCCTCGAGAAACGCGGGCAGCATCGGGGCGATCACGGTCTGCCCGAAGGAACTGGATGCGTTCACCTTCAGGTGCCCCCGCACTGCCCCCGCGCCCTCGCGGATGCTCCTTTCCAGACCGGTCACGGCATCGAGGATGCCGATCGCCTCTTCGTAGTAGCGCTGGCCGGCTTCGGTGAGCGACATGGAGCGCGTCGTGCGCGTCAGAAGCGTCGTCCCGAGGCTCTCCTCCAGCAGCTTGATCTCGCGGCTGACGAGCGCGGGAGAGACGCCAAGATCTTCGGCCGCGCGCGCAAAGCTGCCGCGCTCGACGATGCGGCGAAAGGCTTGCATGACGGAGAGCTTGTCCATCTCGGAAGGCACTCGAACAGGTTGGCTGGCAATCCGGTCCGGAGCGCCTCCCCTTCGCGTAGCACATAGTTGGAGATGCGGCGAAGGACTTTGACCGCGATCGCTCTACGCCTGCAAGGTCATCCTCCCAGTATGAACACGACCGGTGACGCGCGTCCCGTATCGATCAAACCCGTGCGTTCGCGGCGATGGCCGCGCGCCCGGGGCGCAGGGCCGGGAAGTCGTCGGGCGTCAGGGTCTCGCGTTGCATCAGCAGGTTGGTGCCGGCTGTCAGATCATCCCGGTGTGCACTCAGGAGTGCCTTGGCGGATGCAAAGGCTTCCTCGATCAGATCGCGTACCGCCAGGTCTACTTCACGGGCGGTTTCCTCGGAGTAATCGCTCACCGTATCCCCCTGCCCTGCACCGAGCCATTGCAGCCGCTGCGTCTCGAGCACCGCCTGACCTACCGTCTCGCTCATACCGAAACGGGTCACGCAATCGCGGGCAATGTCGGTTGCCTTGGCCAGATCGTCCGACGCCCCTGTCGACACCACCCCGAATTCGAGCGCTTCGGCAGCGCGGCCGGCCATCAATACGGTCATGCGGTCCTTCAACTCGTCGAAGGTGATGAGAAAGCGATCCTCCGTCGGACGCTGGAGCGTATAGCCGAGCGCACCGATTGAGCGCGGAATGATCGAGACCTTGTGGACCGGATCGGCGCCCGGCAGGTTCGCCGCCGCAAGGGCGTGACCCATTTCATGCACCGCCACGCGATGGCGTTCCTTCTCACCCAGAACGCGGGTCCGTCGTTCAGTGCCGGCCACGATCCGCTCGACCGCGGCGGTCAGGTCCTGCGTGTCCACCGCCTTGGCCCCGCGACGGGTGGCGGTTATCGCCGCTTCGTTCACCACGTTCGCAAGATCCGCGCCGGTCATGCCAGCGGTGATGCCCGCGATCTCGGCAAGCCGGACGCCATCGGCGAGTTTCACCTTGCGCACATGAACGGCCAGGATGGCCTCGCGCCCGGTCCTATCGGGTCTGTCCACCACGATTTGCCGGTCGAAACGGCCCGAGCGAAGCAGCGCCGGGTCGAGGATCTCGGGCCGGTTGGTGGCACCGAGAAGAACAACGCCGACGCTCGGGTCGAAGCCGTCGAGTTCCGCCAGCAACTGGTTCAGCGTCTGCTCCTTTTCGTCAGCCCCGCCGAGGCCTCCCATCGCGGTCCTTGCCCGCCCGAGGGCGTCCAGTTCGTCGATGAAG
The DNA here is from genome assembly GCF_014656415.1 of Seohaeicola zhoushanensis. Taxonomy (GTDB): domain Bacteria; phylum Pseudomonadota; class Alphaproteobacteria; order Rhodobacterales; family Rhodobacteraceae; genus Seohaeicola_A; species Seohaeicola_A zhoushanensis. The sequence continues at coordinate 10,900 of NZ_BNCJ01000006.1, forward strand.
ATGATGCAGGGCGCCGCCTTGCGGGCCTGTTCGAAAAGATCCCGGACGCGCGCGGCCCCGACACCTACGAACATCTCAACGAATTCCGATCCTGAGATCGAGAAGAACGGTACCCCGGCCTCGCCGGCAATGGCTCGGGCGAGGAGCGTCTTGCCCGTCCCCGGAGGCCCGACCAGGAGGATTCCCTTGGGAATACGCGCCCCAAGCCGGCTGTAACGATCCCGGTCGTTCAGGAACGAGACGACCTCCTGCAATTCCGCCTTCGCCTCGTCCACCCCGGCGACGTCGTCGAAGGTGACGCCGGTATCCTTCTCGACATAGAGCTTGGCGCGGGACTTGCCGATGCTGACCAGGCCACCCATTCCCTGCCGTTCGGCAAAACGGCGGAAGACAAAGGCCCAGACGGCGAGGAAAAACAGCGTCGGCAGAATCCATGACAGCAGCGAGGTGAGCCAGTTGCTGTCAGAGGCGCCATCGAACCTCACCCCGGCCTTATCGAGCTCGGCGGCGAAACCTGGTTCGACCCGCAAGGTCACGAAATAGGGCTTGCCCTCTTCCGGCTGCTTGTAGGCGCCCTCGATGCGGCCTTCGGTGACCGTGACATGGGCGATCTTGCCGTCCCGCAGGTTTTCGAGAAACGTGCTGTAATCGATCGTCGCGACGGTGCGCAGGGCAACGACGTATTGGAACCCCAGAACGATCAGGAAGGCGAATATTGCAAAGGCGATATTGGCTTTGTGCTTGTCCATCCGAGTCCCGCTGTTTCGTGTTTCCTGATGCTCGGAGTACGTTTTCACCTGCCGTCGCGCGGCGACATGATCTCGGTCAAGATATCTGGCCGCGAGCCAAGTCCCTGCTGGCTTTTCGGCCGTGGGGCAAATGGTGGCAGATGTTCACCGGATGAATGGACCGACCCGGTGCAAGTCAACGCAATTGAACCTTCTTGACCGAGACGTTGCGCATTTGGACCGTGAAGCCACCGCTGGGCGGCAGGCGGCCGCTTGGGTGCGTCATGTGCTGCGACGTGCCGGGCTTGACTTTGCAACACCAGCTTCGGACAGGGATTCCGAAGCGCTGCCGCTCTCATCCGAGGTTCATTCAATTGAAATTGCCCCGAAGCAGCGCCCTTGCGCGCTTGCTGCTTCGGGGCCGTTGCCCGGGTCAGTCGCTCAGGACGCCGACGCCTGCGCCGACGATGGCGCCGGCCACGCAGTGGCCGTCGACCAGGATCTCACCGGCCGCGCAGCCGATGGCAGCGCCGACGGCGGCGCGTTCGAGGTCGGAGTCGAGGCCGAGGCAGCCGGAAAGCCCGAATGCCGAGCAGGCCACCAATACAGTCGCCAGTCTTCGCATGTTCAATTCTCCTTCAATGCGACAGGGGTGATGCGTCAAACCACGCGGGAACAAGGTGAAACGGCAGGGGCAATCTGCGGCCCCTGCCCTGACATGTTGTGCTTAGAGGACGAACCAGTCGGCCTCGACCGCGGCGTCGCCGGTGAAATCGATCACGAAATCGGCCAGGCCATCGCCGTCGACATCGCCCTCGACCCGCTGCGTCCCGCCAAGGTCGATGGCGCGAAGCTCGCCGGCGGTGCCGGTGAAATCGACGTAACCGACAAAGGCGAAGGCATCGTCGGCCTCGGTCGAGGTGTCGGCATCAATCCGCACCAGCTTGACGAGATCGAGTTCGCTGCGCGCGAAATCGGTGATGGTGTCGACGTGCCGGGCGTCGGCCCGCAGGAACACGAAGACATCTGCCCCCTCGCCGCCGGTCATCAGGTCGCTACCCCACCCGCCCGTCAGGCGATCATTGCCATTCCCGCCGTCGAGGGCATCGTCACCGCCGCCGCCGTTCAGAACGTCATCGCCATTGCCGCCGAACAATTGGTCGTTGCCAGCGCCGCGCAACAGGACGTCGTTGCCCAGCCCGCCGCGCAGAATGTCGTCGCCGTTGCCGCCTTCGAGCCTGTCGTTGTCTTCGTTGCCGAGCAGGATGTCGTTGCCGTCTCCGCCATCGAGGAAATCGTCGCCTTCGTTGCCGAAGATCACGTCGTCACCGCCCCAGGAGGCGATGTAATCGCCGAAGGAACTGCCGAAGATGACATCATCGGTCGAAGCCGGGGCCGAAACCTCGGTGGTTCCGATAGATTCATGCATCGTGTAGATGACCTGGCGGGCATCTTCCACGGCCTGCGCCCAGTCGTTGAGACCTGCGGCAGAGCCTTCGGCCAGTTCCAGGCTCAGCCCGTCGGCCGAGAGCTTCGTGTATTGGTCGACCCAGCCGACACCAGTGCCCACGTCGTTGACCCCGTCGCCGTTGCGGTCCTTGCCCCAGATCAGGTCCAGAAGCGTGCGTTGCACCGCCTCCAGGTCAGAGGGGTCGCCGTCCATGTCCTGGTACCACTGCACCCAGACATCGCCATAGGTCGCGACGCGATCATAGTCGAAGGTCTCGTTGGTCCCGTCGGTGAAGCCATAGTGGCTGATCGTCTGCGTATCGCCCGAGCCGGTGACTTCGTTGACGCCCATCAGCGTGTGCGCGGTCACCACTGCATCGAGGCTGACCGGGACGAACTTCGAGAAGACCCCTGCCAGCAGCCCGGTCGGATTCCAGCCCGAGGCCATCAGGTCGAGGATGGGGTCTGGCACGACGCCCGTGACATTGGCCTGCGCATCGGTCCAACTGGTGGCGCCGCCGGCCTGCATGATAAGCTTGTAGAGCGCGAGGTTTTCGCGCGGCGAGTCGATGAGGACGCCATCGACCCGGATGCGGCCCGAAGGATCGGCGTCGATCACGGTGCCCGCGGCGATCTTGGCCAGGGCCTCGGTCAGCGCGCTTTCCACCACCTGATCGGGCGAACGCATGATGTTGGCGCGTTCGAGGTCGATTTCCTGGACATAGGGCAGCAGTTCGGCCGGAACCTCGAAGTCGCCCGGCGCGATTTCTACCAGGTGGATGGGGAAGGTTTCGTCGGCAACCGGGTCATAGCCGATGGGTACGATCTGCCCGTTCTCGTCAAGGATCGGTTCGCCGTTGCCGCCGCCGTCGGTCGGGTCGAGATCCCGGGCGACCACCCAGAGATCGCCGAAAAGATCGCCGCTACCACTTCCGCCACCGCTACCGCTGCCGCTGTCAGCATTTGTTACCACGTCTGCCATATTTCCCCTCCCAATCGGTGAAGCATGGACGCAAACTCGCGTCTCGTTGCTGACCGTAGCCGGTCGCCGGAGCGGAACATTGATTCATATCAAATTTGGAATATGAGTCTTTACTGCGGGACAAACCGGTGAATCACGCGCCTTCGTGCGGTCATCCGATCATCGGGGAAATGGCTGCCGCGGTTCCGGCGGCAGCTGAGCGTCAGGTTCGGGAAACTTCGCACGTGTGCGGTTGGCAAAGGCCACCAGCGTCAGCATAACCGGCACCTCGACCAGCACGCCCACGACGGTCGCCAGCGCCGCGCCGGAGTTCAGGCCGAAGAGGCTGATGGCGACAGCCACAGCCAGTTCGAAGAAGTTCGACGTCCCGATCAGCGCGCAGGGCGCGGCGATCCGGTGCGGCACCTTCAGCGCGAAGGCGGCGCCGTAGGCCAGCGCGAAGATGCCGTAGCTCTGGATGACGATGGGCACGGCGATCAGCAGGATCACCGCCGGCTTGGCGAGGATCGTCTCGCCCTGGAGGCCGAAGAGGATCACCACCGTGGCGATCAGCCCGACGACCGACCAGGGCTTTACCCGCGCCGAGAAGGCGGCGATCTCCGCCTTCGACCCCAGCCTGCGGCGCGTCACCATCCCGGCGGCAAGCGGCAGCACGACGTAGAGCACGGTGGACAGCACCAGCGTCTCCCACGGCACCGAGAGATCCGTCACGCCGAGAAGGAAGGCGACGATAGGCGCGAAGGCCACCACCATGATGAGGTCGTTCACCGAGACCTGCACCAGCGTGTAGGTGGCGTCGCCCCGGGTCAGCTGCGACCAGACGAAGACCATCGCCGTGCAGGGCGCGGCACCCAGCAGGATCAGCCCGGCGGTATATTGCGCCGCATCCTCGGGCGAGATCAGCGGAGCGAAGACGTGGTCGAAGAAAAGCACCGCCAGCAGCGCCATGGTGAAGGGTTTGATTAGCCAGTTGACCACCAGCGTGACAATCAGCCCCTTGGGCTGGCGCGCGACGCCTGCCACGGCCCGGAAATCGACACCCACCATCATGGGATAGACCATCGCCCAGATCAGCACCGCCACGACGAGGTTGACGCTCGCCACCTCGGTGGCGGCGATCAACTGCATCAGGCCGGGTGCAACCTGCCCGATCAGGATTCCCCCGACGATGGCGAGGCCGACCCAGACGGTCAGGTAGCGTTCGAAGATGCTCATGCTGAGTCCCTGTTTTTCGTTGGACCGGACGCCGGAAAGCAGAATCGTTCCGTGCGATCTATGTTTCACCGATGGACGCGGATTGCGGAACCCTGCTTCTCGTCAAGGTCTGTCCGACGCGCTCTCGATGCAATTCATTAGCAAAACATGGCGCTTGCGGATTGATTCAGGTCATTGCCGGTTTGCAGTTCGCCATGACAATCTTTCCTGACAGGACAATACCAAGCGCAGCTTCCGATTCAGCCGATTTGGGGCGGTTCGCGATCGGAGAGACGTGGCACATGGATCTGAACAGCGAAGGTCTGGCATTCCACATCGCCTTGGCGCTCGCCATCGGGTTGCTGGTCGGGCTGGAGCGCGGCTGGCGCGAGCGCGATGCGCCGGAAGGTAGCCGCACCGCCGGTTTCCGCACCTTCGGCCTGACAGGCCTGTTCGGTGGTCTGGCGGCAGCGCTGTCGCAATCGTTTGGCGGTGGCCTTGTTCTCTCCGCATGCCTTTTCGCCTTCGCCGGAGTGTTCGGGGCCTTCAAGCTGCGCGAGGCGATCCATGACGGCGATTTCAGCGTGACCACGGCAATTGCGGCGCTGGCGGTCTTTGCGCTGGGCGCTATGGCCGTCGTTGGAGATTACCGCATCGCCGCCGCATCGGGGGCCACGGTCGCCGCGCTGCTGGCTAGCAAGACGGCATTGCACGGTTTCCTTCGCCACCTGTCTTGGGTCGAAGTCCGCTCGGCCGTGCTGCTGGGCGCGATGACGATGATCGGCCTGTCGCTCCTGCCCAACAAGGCGGTCGACCCCTGGGGCGGGTTCAACCCGTGGGAGATCTGGTTCCTGACAGTGCTCACGGCCACGATCTCCTATGCCGGATACATCGCCGTCCGCCTGTTGGGGTCGGTGCGCGGCATGGTCGTAAGCGGGCTTGCCGGCGGGCTGGTCTCGTCTACCGCGACGGTTGTTGCGCTCGCGCGTGCGGCGGCGGACGGGCAGTATGTGACCGAGCGCGCCGGGGCGGCATCTCTCGCCTGCATGGTCTCGCTGCTCCGGGTGATGGCGCTGACGGCCCTTCTCGGGGTCAGCGTCCTGCCCGAGGTGCTGCCGGCCCTGCTTCCGGCCGCCGCCGTGCTCGGGATGATCGGCGCGGTCCTCCTTGCCAAGGCACGCCCGGTCCAAGGGCAGCCAGGACCGGCGGGGAACCCGTTCGAGTTTGGCCCGCTCCTGCTGTTTGCCGCCTTCTTTGGCCTTGTTTCAACCGCCGGGGCCGCGCTCTCCGACCAGTTCGGCAGCACCAGCGCGGTGGCCGCCTCGGTCTTCGCGGGACTGTTCGACGTCGATGTCGCGACCCTGACCTCGCTGCGGCTGGTGGACCACGGGGTTTCCGTGACCATGGCTGCCGGGGCGGTATGCGCGGCGGCCGGGCTGAACGCCCTGGCCCGGCTGGTGCTGGCCGCGGTCCTCGGACCTGCGCGCTTCTGGCTGCCGCTTGGTGCAGCGACGCTGGCGGCTTTCGGTGCCGGGCTGGCCGGTTTCCTGGCCTGGCAGGGGTTCGCACTGGTCTGAACGCCGCGAAATCAATCGCGGTCCGAACGCGCGAACATGCCAATCGCCGACACAGATTGCGCCGTACAAGAGGCGGTGATAGCGTCCGCATGTATTTGAAATGAAGCGATATGAACCCTGTGATACCCGATACGCCGACCGATATCCTCAAGGCTCGCGACCTGGATGTCGTTCCCTACGCCGCGCGTGTCGCCGGTCTGTCGGAGCGGCTGGGAATTGACCTTTCAGTGACAGTCGACGCACTGAACGCCATTCCGCTCTGCCTGCCCCGCGACCGGCACGCCGAGGCCCGGCGCGACATCGCCGCGATGATTGCAGGCCGGAACGAGGTGCTGCGCGCCGAGCTTCCCCATATCGTCCGTCGGCACTTCGCCCGGCTGACCGAGACGGGGCGGGTCGAGGTGATGCGGGAGGCGGTCGCTCCCGCGGTGGCCGAGTTGATTTCGCTCCTGGTCGGCATGCCGATCGGCGTCGAGGACACCAACCACGTCAGCCGCATCTTCAGCCAGTCAATGGGGGTGGCGCGGCGCAAGACGCTGGAAGCGGAACTGGGCCGGCTGAACGCGCAGCTGCGCGCGACCTTCCCGTCGAGCAGCGCACGCGAGCTGGGGCTCAAGCTGTCGCTGATGATCCTCGGGCGCGATGCGATGATGGGCACCTTCGGCTGTTCGCTGGCGGCCATGGCGCAGGCGGCGGAAGCCGGCTGGAACAGCCTCGACTGGCCCGACCTGCCGCCGCGCACCGGCGTGCCCTATATCGACCGGGTCGCCAATGCGGATGTGATGATTGGCGAACAACCAGTGGCCAAGGGTCAACCGGTGCGGGCGCATCTGGCCGATTTCGAGGCCTCTGATGATCCGCGTCTGCGCCTCTCCTTCTTCGGGGCCGGCGCGCATCTGTGCCTTGGCCGGGCACTGGCGATGGACAGCTGGCGCGCGCTGGGACGGTTCCTGACCGACAGTTCTGCCCGGCCAAAGGTCTTGACCTTCGAGCTGCGCCGCGATGACGTGTTCAATATTCCGGGAACTTTCGAAATCGAGGTGTCGAAGCAATGAAATCCGTCCGTTCCGTAGTTATCGACGCGTTGGATTCGACCATCGGCATCCGCAGCAACCCGGTGTTCTTCGATGCCCTGACCGAGGGGCGCGACATCGAACTTGTCGCGCTGGAAGTGGACAGCCTTACCCGCTTCGAGACGCTCATGCAGATCGAGGAGGCGCTGGACATCGAAATCGACGACGATGAGATGATGGCGCAGGAAACACTCGATGGATTGATCCGATATGTGGAGGCTCTGGCCGGTCGAACGGCAGAAGTTGATGCCTGACTCCCCTGGCCCAGAGGCGCCAGAAACTCTGATCGCGGCGTTCTTCGCCGCGCGCGGGCGCCGGGTCGATGTTGCCGTCAATCAGATGCAGGCCCGTTTTGCTCCGCGCGAGATGGCGGCTTTTGCCCGCCTGCTGGCCGAGAGCAATCACCCGCGACGCGCGGAATTTCTGGACATGCGGTTTCTGACCGACCTGCCCGGCGAGGACGCGCTACAGCCATTTCATCGCCAGCCGATCAGTGAGAACGTGAGTTTCTACAGCGACGGGGCCGCACCGGCGGACAAGACGCTGCTGATCTGCTTTGCCGGGCTGGGCGGACGTCTCGGGGTACCGACCCCGAACTTCCTGCAGCATCTCGATGCGCGGCGCTTCGATGTACTCCTGCTGCGGGATCCGCAGAAAAGCCGGTTCCGCTTCGGCGTCGACGATCTGGCGGCGCATTTCTTCGGCCTGATCGAGGTCATCCGGGAGAGGTTTCGGCCGCAGACCTACCGTCGCGTGGTGACCTACGGCAATTCCATGGGGGGCACGGCCGCCCTGCGGGCAGGTCTGTTCCTCGCGGCGGAACGCGCCATCGCGGTCGGTGCGCGAGACAGCAACGACCCGGTGATGCTGCTGCTCGGGCGCCACCCGGGACCGGCCTTCGATCCGATCTGCGATTGTCTCTCGGAACGGCCCCTGGCCGGGCTGATCGTCTATCCGGGCGGCTGCGAGGCCGATGCCGAGGGGGCCCGCAAGCTCCGGGCCAGAGGTGCGGGCAGGATCGTGGTTGTGCCCAGGCTGGAACTGCACAACGTCGCGGCGCATTTCTGGAACCGGGGCGAACTGGGCGGGTACCTGGCCCATCTGATCGACGCGCCCCTACCGGGCCCGCGTCATGATCCCGGTCCGGACGCGATCTTGCGGAGGCGGTTCTTCCTGCCCTCGCTGAAGAGGATTATGGCGCTTGAGCGAACCGACGGAGCGGGTGCCCGTCACAGCGATTAATCCCAAATCCGGCCCGGAATATGCTAGGATAAGTATTGAGATACAGCATCATATAGGAGGCAGTCATGTATCGCACCGTCCTGTTGGCGTATGACGGTTCTCTCGAAGGACGCCTGGCCCTGCGCGAAGGGGCGCGGTTGGCCCAGGTCTGCGGGTCGCGGGTCGTCCTGGTGGCCGTGATGGAACCGACGCCCGAGTTCGTCGTCGGCGATGGCGGCTCGGTCTATATCCCGCCGGACCGGACCACCGAAGTGCAGGCGATCCTCGACGAAGGCCTGGCGCGGTTGGTGCGGATGGGCCTTGTACCCGAGGCGCGGCTGGAGACCGGGCACCCGGCGGACCGGATCAGCCACCTTGCCAAGGAGGTCGGGGCCGACCTCGTGGTTGTCGGACACCACAAGCAGGGTCCTATGGCGCGTTGGCTGCTGGGGTCGGTGACAGCAACCCTGAGCGACAAGCTGACTTGCAGCCTGCTGGTCGGGCGGCTGGAAATCTCGGACGAGGAACTGTTCGGCAGCAGCACCAAGGATTGAGGCCTGCCCGCCCGGCCACAGGTTTCAGGACGACGCATCTGCCATGCCGTGTTTCGACCGCCCGGCCTGGCGATAGGCGGCGGGGGAGATGCCGATCTCCTTCTTGAACACGCGGCTGAAGGCGGATTCCGATGCATAGCCCGAGACCTCGGCGGCTTCGGCAACGCTCAGCCCGCGTGCCGACAGCGCCTCGCGGGCGATTTCCATGCGCCAGGCGGTGACGTAGTTCATCGGCGTGAGGCCGATCTGCGTGGCGAAGCGTTCGGCGAAGCCGGTGCGCGACAGGCCCGCCTCGCGCGCCAGCGAGGCAACCGTCCATTCCGCGGCAGGGGCGCTGTGAAAGGCGGTTAGCGCCCGAACCAGGTTCGGATCGGCGAAACCGGCGAGGCCGCCGTTCATGCCGCGCGTCTGTTCGATATAGGCGCGGATCGCCTGTGCGAAGATCGCCTCGGACAGCTTCAGCGCGATCAGGTCGCCGCCCAGCCGCGCGCCGCCGGCCTCGGCACCGATCACCTTCAGCGTCGCTTCGAGCCAGGGCCCGGCTTCCTCGCCGTAGCCGCGCAGGTGGATATGGGTCGGGAGCCGGTCAAACAGCAGGTGGCGCGAGCCTTCGGCAAGGGCGAAGTGGCCGCAGATCAGCTGGGTGTCGCGGGTCATCTCGTCGCCGCCCCAGACCAGCGTGCCGTGGCCCGGAAAGCCGGACCGGGCCAGGACATCGTCAAGCGGCAGGGCATCGTCGGGGCCGGTGTGACGGCACGAGAGCACATGCGCGGCCCCGTGCGGGATAATCACCAGGTCACCCTGTGCCAGGTGTATCGGCGCGGACTGGCCGGCGAGGCGCACCATCGCCTCGCCCCGGTGGGCGAAGTGGAACCGCGCCACGTTGCGGAAGGCCGGCACCCGGACTCCCCAGGGTTCGGTGAAGCTCGTCCGGAAATAGAGCGTGCCCCGGAGCGAGAGGCGGGTAAGGATATCGCTGAGCAGGTCCAACATGCCGGGCATCCTATCAGAAGAATTATAACCGTCCAGATATCCGGACGATCTAGCATGTTTGTCGGACTTACCGGCATTCAAAATCCAGCCATTTTGCGGTCAGTTTACATCGTTCCGGATCGTCGGCCAGACGCCGCGCCGGGATGGATCAAACCACGAGGAAGGATAACCGATGTCCCCCAAACTTTTTCTTGCCGCGACCACCATCGCCGCCCTCTGCGCTTTCGGCCCGGCCCACGCTGCCGACGAGGTCAACGTCGTGCCCGGCCTGACCGCCGCCGGCGCGCCGCTGGGCCTGCATGGCGCCGATCCGGTGGCGCTTCTGGATCACGGCCAGAACCTCGAAGGCCTGGCCGCTCAGACCGCCGTTAATGACGGCGTGGCCTATTACTTCGCCACCGAGGCCAACCGCCTGGCCTTCGAGGCGAACCCGGCCCGATACATGGTCCAGAACGGCGGTTTCTGCACCTTCGGCGTCTCGGTGAACAAGAAGTTCGACGGCGACCCGAACTTTGCCGCCGTGGTCGACGGCAAGCTTTACGTCTTCCTCAGCGAGGAGATCTACCAGGCCTTCCGGAAGGACCAGGCCGGGACCATCGCCAAGGCTGCCGCCAACTGGAAAGCCATCGAACACACCGCGGCCAGGGATCTCTGATCCGGTCCGGCACCCAACTGGCAGGAACAGCCAAAGCCTTGGCAGGCCGCGCCAATACCTTCAAGGCCGCGGCCGCTATCTCAAGACCATCGAAACTTACGGAGAACCACACCATGCCCCGCATCACTCTTCCCGGCTCGATCGACGCCGCCCCCACCGCCGCACAGCCGCTTCTCGAAGCCGTCCGCAAGTCGCTTGGCAGCGTGCCGAACCTGTTCCGCATCACCGCGAACAGCCCGGTCGCGCTCGAAGGCTATCTCGGTCTCAGCGGCGCCCTTGCCAAGGGCCGCCTCTCGCCGCAGACCCGCGAACGGATCGCGCTGGCCGTGGCCCAGATCAACGGCTGCGACTACTGCCTCTCGGCGCATAGCTACCTTGGCCGCAACCTCGCCAAGCTGGACGAGGCGGAGATTGCCGCCAACCGCAACGGCCACTCCTCCGATCCCAAGGCCGACGCGGCGGTGCAGTTCGCTGCGCAGCTGGTGCAGAAGCGCGGCCAGGTGTCCGAGGCCGAGGTCTCGGCCGTCAAGCTGGCCGGCTACGGCGAGGCCGAGATCGTCGAGATCGTCGCCCATGTCGCGCTGAACACGCTGACCAACTACCTGAACGAAGCACTGGATACGCCCATCGACTTCGCCGTCGTCAGCGCCGAAGCGGCCTGACGTCCCCCTGTCCCGGCCGCGAACCAATGTCCTCCCCCGCTCGCAGCCGGGACACTTTAACACTCTGATAATAGGCCCAAGCCATGACACGCCCGCCCTTGCCGCCCTTTGACGAAGCTTCCGCCCGGACCAAGGTTCAGCTGGCCGAGGATGGCTGGAACAGCCGCACGCCCGAGAAGGTCGCGCTGGCCTATACGCCGGACAGCCAGTGGCGCAACCGGGCCGAGATCTTCCAGGGACGCGGCCGTATCGTCGAATTCCTCACCCGGAAATGGGCGCGCGAGCTGGAATACCGGCTGATCAAGGAGCTTTGGGCGCATAGTGGCAACCGGATCGCGGTGCGCTTTGCCTATGAATACCGCGACGCAGGCGGCAAATGGTTCCGCGCCTATGGCAACGAGAACTGGGAGTTCGACGCAGACGGGCTGATGCGCCGCCGCATCGCCTCGATCAACGACCTGCCGATCGACGAGGCCGACCGGCTGTTTCACTGGCCGCTCGGGCCACGGCCCGCGGATCACCTCGGCCTGACCGACCTCGGCCTCTAGGAGACGCATCATGCCCCATGCCTATTCCGAGATCGCCTTCACCCCCGCCGTCCGCGCCGAACAGCAGCGCTTCGGGTCGGCCGCGGACTATGCCGCCCGGCTGTCGCCCGACCGCTCGGGCGGGGCCGAGCTGACGGCGCGCGAGGTGGCTTTCCTGACGGAACGTGACGGCGTCTTCCAGGCGACGGTGTCGGAGACGGGCTGGCCCTATGTACAGTTTCGCGGCGGCCAGCCTGGGTTCCTCAAGATCATCGACCACCGCACGATCGGCTACGCCGATTACAGCGGCAACCGGCAATACATCAGCACGGGCAACCTGCGGCACAACGACCGCGTGTCGATCATCGCCGTGGACTATGCGCGCCGGAAGCGGCTGAAACTGCTGGGTCACGCGCGGATCTCGGAGGATCCGGACATCATCGCTCTGCTCAACCGCGACGGTGGGCCGGCGGCCGAGCGCGCAATTGTCATCCGCGTCGCAGGCTTCGACTGGAATTGCCCGCAGCACATCCCGGTCCGCCTCACCGATGAGGAAGCCGGCGCAGAGATCGCCCGGTTGCGCGCGCGGATCGACATTCTGGAACGGGAGATAGCCCTGGCCCCGGGCCGTGGCTTCTGATCCCGAACGCAACATTCTCCCGCGGCATCAAAGCGCTGGCCTGATCGCCCTGCCCGGCGTAAATTGCGCTATGCCGAGCGTAACCATCGCTTTCGTGCGCGCGATGGCCAGGGCGGTCGGCGCGACGCTGAGGGAAGACGGAGCATTGCTCCGCGACGGCGTCGTCGTGCGCCGTTTCTCGGAATCCGACGGTCGGATCAGCGACGCCGAGTTCTTCGACTTCACGCAATGGGTGCGCAATTCCCAGCCCGACGACCTGGCGCTGGTGAAGGCCTATGCCGACACGATCCAGGCCGATGACCTTGGCGTTCTCGGGCTGGCCTTCAAGACCGCGCCGACGCTGCGCGCCTCGCTGGAGCGGATCGAGCGATATTTCCGGATTCTGACTGACACCGCGGTCTACTGCCTCGACGAAAGCGGCGATCCCGCGGTGTTCCAGATCGAGGCCCGGACCGCGCCGCACCCGGTGCTCGACCTCAGGAACGAATGCGCGCTGGCCGTTTTGTGCGCAACATGCGCAACTTCGTCGGCGGAGAGCTGGCGTTCGAGCACGTCTCGTTCAGCCACCCCTGCCGCAACGACCAGGCGCGCTATTCGGCGCTCTTCGGCTGCCCGGTGCATTTCGGGGCCGAGCGCAATGCCATCGCCATGAAACCCGCCATGCTGGATCTGCCCAACCGGCTGGGGGATTCGGCGGTGAATGCCTTCCTGACCGCACACCTAGAAAGCGAGCTTGGCCCGCTGAGCGAGGAAGCCTCGCTGCGGGCCGCCCTTCTGCGCCGCCTTACGCCCTCGCTCAGCAATGGCGTGCCGCAGGCGGCGGTCATCGCGCGTGACCTCGGGATGAGCGAGCGCACGCTCTATCGCCGGCTGGCCGAGGAAGGGCTGACATTCCGCGACGTGCTGGTGCAGGCGCAATCGGCACTGGCGCAGGAGCTCTTGCGGGACGGCAGCAACTCGATTGCCGAGATCGCCTTCCTGACCGGCTTTTCCGAGCAGAGCACTTTCAGCCGCGCATTCAAGCGCTGGGTCGGCAAGGCCCCGGCGCAGTTCAGGCAGCAGCCCTCCGACCTCTGATCCTTGGCAGGATCGGCCAAGAGCATGGCAGAGCCGGCCGATACCCGGGCCCGCCCCCACGGCTAGGTTTTCCTCATCGAACACACCGGAGCTGACAACGCTCCTGGCAGAGAGGAAAGGCCATCAGAATGGTTACCAAGGCTGACGCTGTTCCCAGGACCATGTCGCGCCATCGCGCCCCGCGGATCGGTCAGGCCCGCAGGGAGATGATCCAACTGCTGCTCCTGTCCATCGTCGCGGCGTTGCTCACCGGGGCGCTTGCACTGCCCTTCACCCTGCCCGGCGGCTCGCTCTCGTCTTGGGACACCGTGGTGCTGGGCGTCGCGACAAACGTCGGCTGAGACCCATCCCAACCCGATCTTCCCCGACGCGGCGCCACGGCGACCGCGACCGGGACAACCATGTCCGGCGTGATGTGCCGGGCCATAAGGCGCGCTGACCGGCGTGCTTCCATCACCCAGGAAAAGGAGACCTGAAATGACCCACGACCACGACCACCAATGCGGATGCGATGTCACCCCGGAACGGGTGGACATGGCGCGCCGTCGACTGATGTCTGGCGCGGCCATCGCGGCGGCGGCTGCCGTCGCCGGTTCCGCCACCAGCGCGGCCACCGACGAGGCCCGCGCGCTTTATGCCGATCCGGCGGAACCCGGCCTGCCGCAGGTCGACATGACCATCGAGAAGGGCCGCACCGCGCTGGTGGTCACCGACCCGCAGGTCGACTTCCTGTCCGAACAGGGCGTGACCTGGGGCGTGGTGGGCGAGAGCGTCACCGAACAGGGCACCGTCGACAATATCGAGCGCCTCTTCGCCGCCGCCAAGAGCGCGGGGATGCCGGTGTTCATTTCGCCGCACTACTACTACCCGCACGACCACAAGTGGCAGTTCGAGGGCACGCTGGAAAAGACCATGCACGCCATCGGCATGTTCGACCGCCCCGGCCCGCTGAACCTCGAAAACTTCCAGGGCTCGGGCGCCGACTGGATGCCGCAATACAAGAAATACATCGAGGATGGCGAAACCGTCATCTGCTCGCCCCACAAGGTCTACAGCCCGGCACAGAACGACCTGAACCTGCAGCTGCGCAAGCGCGGTATCGACAAGGTCATCCTGGCCGGCATGTCGGCCAACCTCTGCACCCAGGCGCATCTCTACGAGCTGCTGGAGCTGGGCTTCGAGGTCGCCGTGGTGCGGGACGCGACCGCCGGCGCCAAGGTGCCCGAAGGCGACGGCTATCTCGCCGCCATCATCAACTTCCGCATGGTCGCCAATGGCGTCTGGTGGACCGACGACGCCGTCGCGCGCATCGCGCAGTCGGCCTGAACTGCCCCCTTCCCTCAACCCAGAATTCTCCTCGAAAGGACCAACCAAATGAAAACCCTGCTCTCCCTGTCCGCCCTCACCATCGCCGCCGCACTGAGCTTTTCGCCGGCCTTTGCCGCCGACGAATACAACGTCTCGAACGGGATCACGCTCACCGGCAATCCGCTGGGCCTGCACGGCGTCGATCCGGTTTCGATGTTCGCGAGCGAAGCTCCCGGCATCGGCGATGCCGTCCACACCGTGGCGCATGACGGGGTGGACTACTACTTTGCCAGCGAAGAGACCAAGAAGCGCTTCGAGGCCGATCCGGCGTCGTTCTTGCCGCAGTTCGGCGGCTTCTGCGCCTTCGGTGTCTACAAGGGCAAGAAGCTCGACGGGGACGTCCGCTATGCCGATATCGTCGACGGCAAGCTCTACCTCTTCGTCAACGCGGCCATCTTCGCGGAATACCTGAAGAACCGCGAAGAGGTGATCTCGGTCGCCTATGACAATTGGCCGGGCATTCGCACCACGGCGGTCGAAGACCTCTGATCCCGCGATGGGTCTCGGGCGGCAGCGCCCGGCCCGAGACCTGCTTCTGCCCGCCTCCTAGCCAAGGTGACCAAATGTACAACCTGAAAACCGCCGTCCTCCTGGCCGTGCTGGCCGCTTCCGGTCCCGGCACGGCCCTGCGGGCCGAGACCACGCCGGGCCACAACCCGGCGAACACCGTTTCAATTGACCCCACCCACCCCGACAGCTTTCGCAACTTTGCTCCCGAACTGCCCGCCACCCGCGCCCGCGCGGCGCAGGTGAACACCGATTTCGGTCTGCATGTCAGCGAGATCGAACCGGGGCTCTATTTCCTGACCGACCTGATCTATCAATCCGCTGTCCTGGTCACCCCCGAAGGCGTCGTCGTCTTCGACGCGCCTCCGAGCTTCGGTATCGGGCATCGCGCCGCGATCGAGATGGTGGCGCCGGGCGTTCCGATCACCCATCTGATCATGAGCCATGCCCATGGCGACCACAACGGCGGCGGCGCGGGTTTCTCCGAAAACGACGGTCTTGTCGTGATCGCCGCGCAGGCCCATGCCGAAAGCCTGGCCGCCGCACCGGTGCGGGGCGTGCCTGCGCCGACGCAGACCTTCGCCGAGACCTTCGACCTGGTGGTGGGCGGCGTTCCGATCCACCTGCGCACCGCCCGTTTTCACGCCGAGGATGCCGACACGATCATCCACCTGCCGCGGCAGCGCTTCCTGATGGCGGTCGACACGATCACCCCCGGCGAGGCGCCCTTCATGAACTTCGGCGCGACAAGCAACGTCCGTGCCTACCTGGAGGGGTTCGACACTTTTCTGGACTTCGATTTCGAGCACTTTCTCTCGGGACACGTATCGGTGCTGGGAACGCGCGAGGATGTGGTGAAGATGCGGGACTATATCCGGGATGTCTGGGACAGCGTCCATGCGCTGATGCCCGGGTTCAACGCCCGGATGGATGAGGCATTGCAGCTGGTGGAGTTCCGGAACGGCAACCTCGCCTACCGGATGGCGATGGAGTCCCTCCGCGACGACTGCGCCGCCGGGATCATCGGCAGGTGGAAGGATGAATTGTCGGTGGTCGATCTATGGGCCGACAGCCACTGCGAGACGGTCCTTCTCTACGCAATCATGCATTGAAGGTCCGGGGGATGGCGACGCCGTCATCCCCCGTTGCGCTTCAGCGCGCCTTGCGGCGGCGCAGGCCCGCCATCACCGCGAAGGTGCCGAGCAGCAGGAAGGCCGAAGGCGGCAGCGGCACCGGCGTCACGTCGATTGGCGGAATCGGGGCCGGTGGCATGACGGTCGGCGGAATTTCTGGCTCGCCGCCCGGTGTCTTCGGGTCCTTTGGCGGAATCGGAGTCGAGGTGGTCGTGCCGGGAGGCGTGCCGCCGCCGGGCGGGGTGAAGACTGGCGGGCGCCAGTTGCCGACCGGATCGGGCACCGAAGCCACTTCGATATCCGGGTCGACAAGCCCCGCGAAGGGCGTTTCGCACAGGCCGAGATAGCGCGAGCTGCCCATGTTGTAGCTGCACAGCTTGACCGGGGCGAGACCGAGGCAGCCCTTCACCTCATTGTCTTCCATCGGCACGTTGGTGTTCGCAGCGATGCTGACGCGGGCGGCATTGCGGCCGCGCCGGAAATCGGCATCGAAGATGCCGGGCACATAGGCGCGGGTCACCTTGCCTTCGTCGTCGAAGGCAACAAAGACCTTGTCGGTCTGCGAGAAGAAACCGGTGGTCTGTTCGATCCGGGCCAGGTGAAGCTCGCCCGGTGCCTCGTCCATGCGGCAATCCTGAAGCTGGCCCAGCGTGGCGAGCGGCGCGCTTGCCGGATCGGCGTTGAACCGAAGGCTGACCAGCGGGCTGGGCGATTGCGACGGATCGGGGCCCAGCTCGGCCTTGCAGGTGTCGAGCGTTGCCAGGTCGGGAACTTCGATCCGGTCGGTCACGACGTGATCGTTATCGCGCGAGATCGCGACCAGTTGCGGCCGCAGCCCGTTGCGGAAGGCTTCGGCGAGCACAACGGCGCGTTCGCCGGTCAGCAGCAGCGAGTCGGTGCTCTTTTCCAGCGCGTCGCTCAGATCCCATTCGATATCGCCGAAGGCCATGCGGATGGGACGGTCGGCGCGCGGGCTGTATTTGAGCTGGATGCGGAAGCGCAGCGCGCCCTCTTCCGGCGCGATGGCCTGGATCGAGGTGGCCGGGCTGCGACGGATGTGGGCGAAATCGAGGGCGATGCCGTCGACGTCGACATAGCTCGAATCCTCGATGAGGATGCGGGCGCTGACGACGCAGCTGGCGCCGGCCTGCGTGCGCACGACCGAGGCGCCGTTGGGCAGGAAGGTCTGGATGATCGCCGGTCCGACGCTGCCGAGGCTGGCCACCGAATCGTCGTCGATCCGGGTGGCCGCCGCCGAAAGCTGATACGGCATCGAGGCAAGGGCCACGATAAGCGCCCAGGACCAGGTCTTTTGCCGTTTGAAGGCGAGGAACTCTTTAACCATTTTACTACCAATGGACTTCACGCCACCCGTGCGAGCCCAACTTCCGCCACAATTACAACGTGCTTCTGCTGTAATTGCCGCACGAAATCGACAAATTTCTGATTTTTGTACAGCCCCTGGAGACACTCCTCGCCAAAATGTCATTACCGTTTCCGATTGGCGCTGAAATCGACGTTTTCAACGGGTGAGAATCGGATGTGGTTTGCCGCTGTACCGCCCCATTTCAATGGGGTGCCGAGTCGACAACAGGGGTCTCTACCGCCCCCGGTAGGCCGGCGCGCGACGCTGGAGGAAGGCGGCGGGGCCTTCGCGGGCGTCTTCCGAGGCCATGATCCGGTCCATGCTCTCGGTTTCGATGGCATAACCCTCGGCATAGGGACGGCCGGCGGCTTCGGCCGTGGCCCGCTTGACCTCGGCAATCGCGAGCGGGCCGTTGGCCGCGATCCGCTCGGCCACGCGCAGCGCAGCGGGCAGCACCTCCTGCGGCGGCACAACCTGGTTCAGCAGGCCGAGCGCCAGCAGCCGGCTGGCCTCGACCTGATCGCCGGTCAGCAACATCTCCATCGCCACAGCATGGGGCAACTGGCGCGGCAGGCGCACCAGAGCGCCGGCGAAGGGGATCAGCGCGTGCCGCACCTCGGGCAGGCCGAAACGGGCGTGATCGGCGGCGATCCGGATATCGGTCGCCAGCATCAGCTCGAACCCGCCGGCGAGGCAGTGTCCGTTGATTGCCGCGATCACGGGTTTGACGCTATGCGCGCCCTTGAAATTGGAGCGGAACAGGATCTCGCGATTGGCGGCGAGGCGATGGTCCCATTCCGTTTCGGGCTGCCGGGCGCCGGTCAGCAGCGGCAGGGTCAATTCCAGGTCGCCGCCGGAACAGAAGCTCCCCTCGCCTGCCCCGGTGATGACGGCGACCCGCAGCTCCGGGTCGGCCTCGAAACGGTCGAAGGCATCTGCCAGGCGGCAGATCATTTCGGGGTTGAGCGCGTTGTGCCGCTCAGGCCGATTGAGGGTGATGAGGGCGACCGCCCCCCGTGTTTCAAATATCAGAGGCAGCGCCATCGTCATTCCCGCCCCGTGATGGTCAAGGCAAGCGGCATCCCCGTCAGCGCCTGTTTCATGGCATCGAGCGTGGCCGCGGGCACCTCGACGCTGGTATCGAGACTTTCCGAGACCTCGATGTCCACCACGCTTGCGTCGATCCCGGCCTCCTCGGCCGCTGCGGCGATGGCCCAGAGAATGGCCTCGCGCCGCAGGGTCGGCTTGAAGATCTTGCCCACCGGCGTCAGCGGCAGAGCCTCCAGCACCCCGATCCGTTTCGGCAAGGCCACCGGGTCGTCGATCCGTTCGCGCAGGAAGGCAATCAACGCCGAGCCATCGGCCTGCGCACCGCTCCGCAACGTCACGAAGGCGACCGGCAGTTCGCCGGCATAGGCGTCGGGCATCCCCACCGCCGCGGCGTTTTCGACCTCCGGGTGGGCGAGCAGTGCGTCCTCGATCATCTGCGGGTCGATGTTGTGGGCGCCACGGATGATGATGTCCTTCGCGCGGCCGGTCACGTAGAGGCGGCCCGCGGTGTCGAGCTTGCCGATATCGCCACTGACCAGCCAGCCGCCCGGCAAGAAGGTGCCGGCATTGCGCTGCGGGTCGGAATAGCCGGCCGAAACGTTGGGCCCGCGCAAGGCGATGATCCCGGTCTGGTCCGCGCCGAGACGCTTGTCCGGATCGGCATCGCCTGCCGTCTCGCCCAGGATGGCCACCTCGGAGAAGGGCATCCGCAGCCCGCAGGACAGCGGCGTGCGGGGGCCGTGCACCGGTTCGACCGCAATCGCCCCGGCGCATTCGGTCATGCCGAGGATATTGCGTACGCCCCTGCCCGTCTTGCTTTCCGTCGCCTCGGCCAATTCGGTCGGCAGCGGCGAGCCGCCGGTCAGGAACCAGCGCAGGGTCGAGATATCGGCGTTGACCGGGATGCCGTTGAGCGCCGCCAGCACGGTGGGCACCGCGCCGACGATGGTGATGCCGTGGCGTTCCACCTGTTGCCAGATGGAACGCATGAAGGTCTGGTTGCGCATCCCCAGGCGGCCGGGGATCAGCAGCGTTCCCCCGGCCGAAAGTGTCGAGAGCCCGTAGACGAAGGCCCCCGCGACATGGAACAGCGGAAAGCCGTTGACCACCACGTCCTGCGGCGCAAGGTCGTGCAGCAGCGCGCAGGAGCGGGCCACATGGGCCTCGTTGAGGCGCGAATGGCGCACCAGCTTGGGCGCGCCGGTGGTGCCGCCGGTGTGGTAATAGGCAGCCAGCGCGTGTTCGTCGCCTTCGGGCGCAATCTCGGGTCCAGCGAGGTTCCCGGCCACCAGATCCTCGAAGATCCCGTCCGCGCCGGGGCAATCGGCATCGCCGTCGCAGGCCAGGATCGGCAGGGTGACACCCTCGGCGCGCAGGGCGGGCACAAGGTTGCTCCAGTAGTCGATCTCGTCGTTCACGCCGGTGATGACCACCACGGCGGCCCCGGCGGCCTTGAGCAGCCCCGCAATATGCGCGGGTTTCAGCAGCGGGTTGATCGGGCAGACATGCCCGGCGATCTGCCCGCCCCAGAGCGCGACATGGGCCGAGGGCGTGTGCTGCGCCATCAGCGCGACCGAACGCCCCGGCACCACGCCGAGACCGCGGAACAGGCGCGCGGCCCCCATGCTGTCACGCAGGAGGTCGCCGTAGCTGACAATCCGATCCGCTGCCGGATCGCCCGCATCGCGCAGGAAGCGGATTGCCGTGGCATCGGGGGCGCGGGCCGCACTGTGCTTCAGCAGGTCCCAGGGCGTGCTATGCGGGAAAACGGCCTCGAAGCCCCGCGCTTCGAGTTGTTCGAGATCGGCGATGCCGCTTATGGTCATGCGCTCTGCTCCACATTCGGGGCAGCCAGGAAGCCGCGAAGGTTGGCGTCGATGCGGGCCAGATCCCCGCGCAACCGGTCGAGCTCGGCAGGAGTGAATCCATCGGTGATCACAGCCTCGTGGCGGGCGACCTCGGCTTCCAGCCGGGCCAGCTTGTCCTGGCCCTCGTCCGTCAGGAAGATGCGCTTGACGCGGCGGTCGCTCTTGGCGTCGCGCCGTTCGAGCCAGCCTTCGCGCGACAGGATCTCGATGATCGGCACCAGGCTCGAACGGTCGAGGAAGATCGCCTCGGCCAGGCGCATCTGATGGATGCCCGGATTGGCCTGCACCAGCTTGAGCATCCCGTAATACCGCGGCGCGGCGCCAAAGCCCGTGATGGTCTTCTCGAAGCTCTTGTAGGCGGCGATCTGCAGCAGCCGCAGCCGGTAGGACACGCTGCCGGTCAGCGCCTCCGGCTCCACCAGATCTTCCAGGTCGCGCATCACCCCCGCCATCAGTGCATCCCCGAAGGCAGGAACAGCACGATGGCCGGGAAGGCGATCAGCAGGATCAGCCGCAGCACGTCGACCACGACAAAGGGCATGACGCCCCGGAAGATCGTCGCCAGCGAGATGCCCGGCGTGATCGAGTTGATGACGAAGACGTTCATGCCGACCGGCGGGGTAATGAGGCCGAGCTCAACCGTCATCACGATGATGACACCGAACCAGATCGGGTCGAAGCCGAGTTCCATCATCACCGGAAAGACGATCGGCACCATCAGGATGACCATCGCCATGGCATCGAGGAAACAGCCCATGATCACGAACATCAGCAGGATCAGGATCAGAGTGCCATAGCGCCCCGCACCGAGGTCGATCAGGAACTGGGTCAGCTCCTGCGGCACCTGCGTGATGGCGAGGAAATATCCGAACAGGGTTGCGCCGATCAGCACGACGTAGATGGCGACCGAGGTGCGCAGCGCCTCGACCAGGCTGTCGAGCAGGCCCGACAGCGACAGCCGGCCGCGCGCCATACCGATCAGCGCGGTGATGAAGGCGCCGGCGGCGGCGGCCTCGGTGGCGGTGACGATGCCGAAGTAGATCGAGACGATCACCGCGATGAACAGCAGGCCGACGGCCCAGACGCCCCGCAGCGAGCGGAAGGCCTCGCCCAGGTCGAAGCGTTCCCCGGCCGGCAGGCTGGGGCCGTACCAGATGCGGACGGTCAGCATGTACATCGCCACGGCCAGCAGGCCCGGCACGATGCCGGCTATGAACAGGAGGCCGATGTCCTGCTCGGTGATGAAACCATAGACCGCCAGCACCACCGAGGGCGGGATCAGGATACCGAGCGTGCCGCCGGCAGCGATGATGCCGGTCGAGGCCTCGTCAGAATAGCCGGCGCGCTTCATCTCGGGGTGGGCGATCTTGGTCATGGTGGCGGCGGTGGCCACGGAAGAGCCGCAGATCGCGGCAAACCCAGCGCAGGCGCCGACCGAGGCTAGGCCCAGCCCCCCGCGCAGCCCGCCCAGCCAGGCGCGCCCGGCGCGGAACAACTCGGCCGACATGCCCGAGTTCGTCGCCAACACGCCCATCAGCACGAAAAAGGGGATCAGCGTCAGGTTGAAGTCGGTCACCGTGCTGATCGGCGATTGCGCCAGCAGGTTCAGCGCCGGCCCCATGCCGACGATGGCGCCAAAGCCGAAGATCCCGACCAGCCCCATAGCGACACCGATCGGCACGCGCAGGATCATGAGGAGGAACAGGGCGGCAAAGCCACCGCCGGCGACAAGCTCGTTGCTCATGATTTCTTGATGTCCTCGAGAAGGTGCTCGTCGATGCCGTCGTATTCGCCCAGGTCCCGGCCCCGCCCCGCGATCAGCCAGAGCCGGATCGCGGTGGTCAGCAGAGCGGCGACAAGGCCGAGCCAGATGCCGAGGAAGAAGGGCCAATGCGCGAGGCGCAGTTCCATCGTCGCGTCACCGCCGCTCATCGCGGCCTGGACCCGCTCCCAGATCTTCCAGACCAGCAGCAGGGTGAAGCCGAAGAGGACTGCCCAGGCGAAGGTGTTCATCGCGGTGCGCAGGCGGCGCGGCAGCGCATGGGCCAGCAGGTCGACCTTGATGTGGGTGCCGTGATAGCCGAGGCTCGCCAGCCCCCAGGCGATCGCCACGCCCAGTACGAGGCGCGAGACGTCGAAGGTATCGGGCACCGGCGAGGCGAAGATGTATCGCCCGATGGCGGAAATGACGATCAGCACGGTCACGACACCGAGCATGATGCCGGCGATCCGTTCGATCAGGAGGATGACTCCCCGCGTGGCGCGGGAGCCTTCATCTGGCTGCGACATGGAAGAACCCGAAGATCAGGGGCCGCGCCGGGGCATAAGACACAGGCGCGGCCGGAGGGTCAGTAACGTGCGTCGTTGGCTTCGAGCGACTTCACGTAGCCATCGAGGATCGCCGTGGCGTCGCCGCCCTTGGCCTCGACCGCCTTGCGCCATTCGTCGAGCAGCGGCTCGGCCGCCTTGCGCCAGGCAGCAACCTCGTCGTCGGTCGGCACGTTCAGGGTCTGCTCGGGGTCGGCGATCAGCTTGTCGCGGGCGGCCATGTCGTCGTCGTACCAGCCCTGCGCCACTTTCGAGGACCACTCGGGCGAGCAATGCTCGTCGATCACCGCCTTGTTCTCGGCCGAGAGCTTTTCGTAGCTCGCCTTGTTCATGATCATGACCTGCGCCGAGAGATAGAAGGGCATGTCGAGATGCTCCTTGACCTCGTCGGTCAGCTTGAAGTCATACATCGACCCCCAGGGGAAGGTCACCGCCTCGGCCGTGCCGCGCGACAGCGCCTCGCGCACTTCCGGTGCGGGCACCTGCACCGGGCCGCCGCCCAGCAGACTTACGAAGCGGGCCATGGTGGCATGGGCCGGGCGCACGTTCTTGCCCTTGATGCCCTCGGGCGAGGTGATCTTCTCCTTGGAATGCAGCGTGCCCGGGGCGTGGGGGTGGATGAAGCAGACCTTGACGTCGCCCATCTCCTGCTCGGCGCCATATTGCAGATACCACTCGTGGATCGCCTTGGCGCCCTTGATCGAGTCATCGGCCATGAAGGGCACTTCGGTCAGCGCGTAGATCGGGAAACGCCCGGCGGTATAGCCCGGGTTCACCCATGCGAGATCGACGATGCCCTGCTTGGCCATGTCGTAGTGATCCGGCGCCTTGCCCAGCTGCTGCGCCGGGAAGATCTGGATGGCGATACGCCCGTTCGACGCCGCTTCGACGTCCTTGGCCCAGGGTTCGATCCCCTTGGACGCCGGCGCGATGCCGGCGGGAACCCAGTGCGATAGGCGCAGGGTCACTTCCTGTGCCATCGACATGGCCGGAATGGCGAGCAAAAGAATTCCGCCAAGAGCGGTCTGTGCAAATTTCATGATATCCTCCCACAAGCAGAGCCGGATCCTCCTCCGACTCTCTCGTAATGGTGGATATCAAACATTATTGCCGATTTCAATTCTCTTCGCAGCGGGGCCGGCCCAGTCCCCAGGCAACGGCACGCAGGCTCGGATCAGCGAAGCAGGACGACTGGCACTTTGCACGAGCGCACCATCTCCGTCGTGGTCGAGCCGATGATCATGCTGCGGATGCGGCTATGCCCATAGGCCCCCATCACCACCATGCCAAAGCCTTCTTCCTCGACCAGCCTGCCCAGTTCGGTCTCGGGCTGGCCCGGCACGATCCGCGTCGCCGCCTCGATCCCTGCTGCCTTCAGCAGCGCGGCGGCATCGGCCAGCCCCCTGCGAAGGTCGGCGGTGTCGGTGCCAACCGTCACGACGGTCACGGCGAGGTCGAGGAACAGCGGGCTGCGGGCGATCAGGTCGACCGCCTTCATGGCCGAGCGCCCGCCGTCATAGGCGACGAGCACCGAGCGCACCGGACGGAAGGCGCGCGAGGCGACGACAACCGGGCGATGAGCGACGCGGACGATCCTCTCGAGATTCGAGCCGAGGTGGCCCTTGGCGAAATCGGCGGCCTCGCCGCGCTTGCCGATGACGATGACGCGTGCCTCATCCTCGACCTCGGCGATGGTCTCGACGATGTCGCCATGGCGCAGGCGCGAGGTGACATCCGTGCCGCCGGCACGTTCGACGATAGCGCGGGCATCCTCCAGGATCGCCCTTCCCCGCTGCCCGATCAGCCTGGCCCGCTGCGCGTCGAGTTCGGCCAGTTCCTCCATCAGCTGCGTGCGGGCGCCAAGGCGGATGGAACCGGACAGATTCTGCGTCTCGGGCGCCTCGCGGCGGCCCAGCACGTGCACCAGCTCGACCGGCGCCCCGGTGCGCGCCGAGATCCAGGCCGCGTGTTCGCAGACGCTCTCGGAATAGATGGAGCCGTCTACCAGGGCTATGATCTTCTCGGTCATCGCGCGTCCTCCCTCAATGCGCCGACAATGCGTCGATGGCGCCGGGCTTGTCATGGGTCCCCAGCTTGTCGACGAGTGTCTCGGTGGCTTCGTTCATGCCGACGACCTCGACCTCGGCCCCCTCGCGGCGGAACTTGAGGATCGCCATGTCGAGCGCCTGCACCGAGCTGATGTCCCAGATATGCGAGCGGCATACGTCGATCACCACCCGCTCGGGCGCTTCGCGGAAGTCGAAGGCATTCATGAAGTCCTCGACCGAGCCGTAGAAGAGCTGACCCTCGACCCGGTAGGTCCGGATGCGTCCGTCGGCGCTGATCTCCGAAGTGACGCGGAACAACTGGGCGATCTTGGCGGC
Organism: Seohaeicola zhoushanensis; assembly: GCF_014656415.1. Classification (GTDB taxonomy): domain Bacteria; phylum Pseudomonadota; class Alphaproteobacteria; order Rhodobacterales; family Rhodobacteraceae; genus Seohaeicola_A; species Seohaeicola_A zhoushanensis. The sequence goes on from NZ_BNCJ01000006.1 coordinate 36,236, forward strand.
GAAGAAGATGCCCGACAGCAGCACGCCGACCAGCACGCCGATAGCGAGGTTGTGGGTATAGACCACAGTCACCACGGTCGCGATCATCACGATCGACGAGGACCGCGGATGCACGCGCAGCGACTTGATCGAGGACCACGAGAAGGTGCCGATCGAGACCATGATCATGATCGCCACCAGCGCCGGCATCGGGATGCGGCTGACCAGGTCGCCGAGGCCCACCACCAGGATCAGCAGGAACAGTCCCGCCACGAAGGTCGACAACCGCCCGCGCCCGCCGGATTTCACGTTGATCATCGACTGCCCGATCATCGCGCAGCCGGCCATGCCGCCGATGAAGGCGGTGGCGGTATTGGCGACGCCCTGGCCGATGCATTCCATGTCGCGGTTCGATTTCGTGTCGGTCAGGTCGTCGACGATGTTCTGGGTCATCAGGCTTTCGAGCAGGCCCACCGTGGCCACGGCCACCGAATAGGGCAGGATGATCCAGAGCGTTTCCAGCGTGAAGGGCACCTGCGGGATCAGGAAGACCGGCAGAGTGTCGGGCAGTTCGCCCATGTCCCCGACCGTGCGCACGTCCCAGCCGAAGGTGACGGTCAGCGCGGTCAACACGATGATCGTGACCAGCGGCGACGGGATCGCCTTGGCGACAAGCGGAAACAGGTAGATGATCGCCAGCCCCACCGCCACCAGCGCATAGGTCAGCCAGGTGACGTTGCGCGGGTCGAGCTCGGGCAGCTGCGCCATGAAAATCAGGATGGCAAGCGCGTTGACGAAGCCGGTCATGACGGACTTGGACACATAGCGCATCACGAAGCCCAGCTTCAGCATCCCCGCGCCGATTTGCAGCAGGCCCGCCAGCACGGTTGCCGCCAGCAGGTATTGCAAGCCATGATCGCGCACCAGAGTCACCATCAGCACCGCCGTCGCCGCGGTTGCGGCCGAGATCATGCCGGGCCGCCCGCCGGCGATCGCCGTAATGACGGCGATCGAGAAGCTGGCGTAGAGGCCGATCTTGGGATCGACCCCGGCGATGATCGAGAAGGCAATCGCCTCGGGGATCAGGGCCAGCGCCACGACGAGGCCCGAGAGCAGGTCGCCACGGATATTGCCGAACCACTGGTTGCGGTAAGCGTCGAATGAAATCATCAGATCGGTTCCGATATCGGCGCGTCAAGCGCGGCCGGTGCGCAGATGCGCCGTTGTCTGTCGTTGTCCGGCGGATCGGCGGCCGGAAGAGCCACCCGGAATCGCTTCCGGGTCCAGGTTCGCTGCATTGCGGCATAGGGGCAACGGGCCAGAAGGGCAACCCGAATGCGGTCGCGCCGACCTCTAACGCCGGAACTCCCTGGCGTCGACGCCCTCGCGTGCCTTGTAGACCGGCAGTTGCCAGTTGAAGGCCAGCGCGCCGCCGCGCAGGGCAAAGGCCATCCCCGCGCCGCCGAGCGCCGAGACCAGCAGGCTCGCCTCGGCCTGCCGGCAAGCGACAAAGACCACCGCCCCGAGCAGCGCGGCGGTGACGTAGATCTCGCGCCGCAACAACACCGAGGGTTCGTTTGCCAGGACGTCGCGCAGGATGCCTCCCAGCGTCCCGGTCAGCACCCCCATCACCACCGCCACCGTGGCGCTGCCCGAGATCAGCAGGCCCTTGTAGGTGCCGAAGACGCCGTATGCGGCCAGCGCGGCAGCATCGAGCCAGAGCAGCCAGCGATAGCGCGATTCGGCGAAATGCGCGGTGAAGTAGAGGACCACCGAAGCAATCGCGCAGACGATGATATAGTCGGGCCGCACCACCCAGAAGACCGGCACCCCGAGGACGAGGTCGCGCACGGTTCCGCCGCCGATCCCGGTGACCGCGCCCAGGAAGACGAACCCCAGAATATCGAGCTGCTTGCGCGACGCCGCCAGCGCGCCTGTCGCCGAGAACAGCGCAACCCCGGCGTAATCAAAGAATTCCACCACGTTCATGCGTCAGCCCCCATCTCGCGCAGGTTGCCCGCGCGGAGATGGCGGGGCTGCTTTCATCCTGTTGCCGCCATCATAGCCGGAAGTATTGCCGGAGGGCGAGATGGAGCGGACCGTCTAGAAATCTATTGTCGGCGGGGCCGGATATGACACGAACCCCAATTGCGCGCCATGTGGGGACCATTTGCCGCTTGGCCCCGAGGCCAGCCCTGGCATAGGAGGGGCCGAGGCATTGGCAGGCTCCTGGAGCTTTGAGGGGAATTGGGCAGATGAACTTCACATTGCAGAGCACGCAGCGGGTCAAGGGCCTCGTCTTTGACCTGGACGGCACGCTGATCGACAGCGCGCGCGATATCATGACCGCCGCCAACCGCCTGCTGGCCGACCATTCCGCCGAACCGATTGACCTGGAACAGACCATCCGCTTTATCGGGCATGGCATTCCGACGTTGGTGCGCCGGGTGCTGGACCATCGCGGGATAGGCCATGACGAGGCCATCCTAGCCGAGCAGGTCCGCATCTTCTCCGGCTACTATGGCCCCGCCGCCACCGAGACGACGCATCCCTACCCCGGCGTGATGGAGATGCTGGCGCAGCTTGCCGCGAGGGAGTTTGGCCTGGCGATCTGCACCAACAAGGCGGAAGCGGCAACGAAGCTGATTTGCGACACGCTGGGGCTGACACCCTATTTCCCCGTCATCATCGGCGGCGACACGCTGGCCGTGCGCAAGCCCGACCCGGCCCCGCTGCTTCTGGCGATCGAGCGGCTGGGGGTCGCCGTCGACGAATGCCTCTATGTCGGGGACAGCGAAACCGACTACGCCACCGCGCGCAACGCCGGGGTGCGCTTCGCCTATTTCGAAGGCGGCTATCAGCGCCGGGACATCGCCGATTTCGCGCCGGACTACCGGCTGGCGGCGACATCCGAGATCACGGGGCTCGTCTAGCGGTCAGTGCCCCCGCGCCAGCGGCCCGCCACATCGACTGTACGATGCCACGTGGCGCCTCGGTACATTTTCATCGTGTGAACGGCGATGGAACAGGCTATGACAGGCACCGGTACCCCGGCTGAACTGGCAGTCATGGCCCGGAACTGACCGGTGCCGTCGACGAACTGGACAGAGAATGCATTTCGTATTTTTCATCAATGGTCTGGTCCTGCTGTTCTTCGCTTCGCTGATGGGGCTGACCGCGCTGCTCTTCCAGGACACGGCGGCCGAGTTCCTGACCTCTGCCGTCATCTCCGGCCTGATCGGCGCGCTGCTCTGCCTGACGACACGATCATCCTTTGATCGGCTGCAAACGGTTCACACCTTCCTGCTGACCTCCAGCGTCTGGATGACCGCGGCGGCGGTCGGGGCGTTGCCGCTGTTCCTCTGGTCGCTCTCGCCGGTCGATGCCTTCTTCGAAGCCATGTCCGGCATCACCACCACCGGCTCCACAGTGATGACCGGCCTCGACGGCACCGCGCGTGGCATCATCTTCTGGCGCGCCGTGCTGCAGGCGGTCGGAGGCGTCGGCTTCATCGTCACGGGCATCGCGCTGCTGCCGATCCTGAACATCGGCGGGATGCAGCTCTTCCGCACCGAAAGTTCGGACAAGGGCGAGAAGGAGCTGCGCAACGCGACCCTCTTCGCCACCGCCACGCTGAAGGTCTACCTCGGCCTGATGAGCCTCTGCGCCTTCATCTACTTCCTGGGCGGCATGAACGGGTTTGACGCCATCACCCATGCGATGACCACGCTCTCGACCGGCGGCTATTCCGGCTATGACGCCTCCTTCGGCCATTTCCAGAGCCCGTTCCTGGAGTGGACGGCGACCTTCTTCATGTTCTGCGGCTCGCTGCCCTTCGCCTGGTATATCCGCGTTGTAACGAAACGGGCGTTCCGCAGCGAACAGGTCAGCGCCATGGTGATGAGCCTCACGGTGGTCATCCTGTCCCTCTCGGCCTGGCTGGTCCTGTTCCGCTCCGTCGCACCGCTCGAGGCGCTGCGCATGGTCGCCTTCAACGTCGTCTCGGTGGTGTCCACCACCGGCTTCGCCACCACCGACTACACGCTCTGGGGCCCCTTCGCGGCCTTCGCCTTCTTCGCGCTGACCAGCGTGGGCGGCTGCACCGGGTCGACCGCAGGCGGAGCCAAGGCGATGCGCTGGCTGATCCTGAAACGCTCGGTCGGCGCGCAATTGCAGATGATCCGCTCGCCGCACCGGATGGTGGTCGTCCGCTACGAGGGGCAGCGCATCAACGAGGACGTCTGGAACGGGGTCATCACCTTCTTTGCCTTCTACTTCCTGACTTTCGCAGTTCTGGCAGTCGCGCTCGACCTGCTGGGGCTGGACTTCGCGACCGCGATCAGCGGCGCGCTGACCGCGCTTGCCAATGTCGGCCCCGGTGTCGGCCCGATCATCGGCCCGGCCGGCAACTTCGCGACGCTCTCGGACCCGGTGAAGATGGTGCTGTCGCTTGGGATGTATCTCGGCCGGCTCGAAATGGTGACGGTCTTCGTGCTGCTGATGCCGGTGTTCTGGCGCGAAGTCCGCTCGATGTGAAGCACCAACGCCCGTCGGAAGCCTGCGTGACTCCGCCATATGCCCAAATCCAGGGCCCGATGCGCCAGATCCCGCCTGCCCAGCCGCACCCGCGTCGATTCGCGCTTTGCAGCCGCGCTCTTGATATGGGTCAATGCGGGAGGATCCGGGTCGCACTACACGGGTCCGGTCATCAGGGGAGAACGCCCATGAACAAGATCGCGAAAGAGACGCAGGCCGAGGCCAAGGTTTCGGCAGCAGATATTGCCCAGAACAGTTATGAACGGATGGCCGAGATGGAACTTGCCCTGATCCGCCCGATGAGCAACTTCGGCGTCGCCATGGCCGATGCCTGGGCCGACCTGATCGCGGAATCGGCAAGCTTCATCGCACAGCGCCTCCGCCAGGACGCCCGGACGCAGCACGCCATCCTGCATTGCCGCTCCGCCTCGGACCTGCACGAGATCCACGCCTCCTTCTTCCAGAAGGCCATCGACGATTACCAGGACGAGGCCGCGCGGATGAGTTCGATCCTCGAACGCTCTGCCCGCGCGATGACGGAAACCAAGGAAACATAGACTTGAACGACCAGGCGCAGGCCGGGATCACCGGCGAGGAGGATGACTCCGCCGTCGACCCGCGCAGTGCATCGCATTCGCTGGACCGCCATCTGCACGCGCAGATGGCCCGCTTCACGCGGGGTCTTGCGCCCGCGGCGCTGATGCTGGCCTGGGCCGACTGGGCCATGCACCTCGCCACCTCGCCCGAGAAACAGGGCCAGCTCGTCAGCAAGGCCTTCAACAAGGCGATGCGCCTGCAACGTTTCCTGCTCAGCTGCGCGCGCAACGAGGGCTGCGGTGAGAGTTGCATCGCCCCCCTGCCCCAGGACCGCCGCTTCAATGGCGAGGCCTGGAAGGAATGGCCCTGGAACTTTTGGTCTCAGGCCTTCCTGCTCAACCAGCAATGGTGGCACGTCGCGACCACCGGCGTTCACGGCGTCTCGGCCGAGAACGAGCGGCAGATCTCCTTCCTGACCCGCCAGCTGCTCGACATGTGGGCGCCGACCAACTTTCCCTGGAGCAATCCCGAGGTGCTGGCCGCGACCCGCGCCGAGAACGGCATGAACCTGGTGCGCGGGCTGATGAACCTGGTCGAGGACATCCAGCGCAACGCCGAGGGCCGCCCGCCGGTCGGCACCGAAGCGTTCCAGCCGGGCCGCGATGTCGCGGTGACGCCGGGCAAGGTGGTCTTCCGCAACCGGCTGATCGAACTGATCCAGTATTCGCCGACAACCGGGACGGTCCGGCCCGAACCGGTTCTGATCGTCCCGGCCTGGATCATGAAGTATTACATCCTCGACCTGTCGCCGCAGAATTCGCTGATCCGCTGGCTGGTCAGCCAGGGATACACCGTCTTCGCCATCTGCTGGCTCAACCCCGAAACCGTGGACCGTGACCTGGGGCTGGAGGATTACCGCGAGCTCGGCATCATGGCCGCGCTCGACACCATCGGCGCGATCACGCCCGAGAAGGTCCATGCCACCGGCTATTGCCTGGGCGGCACACTGCTGTCGATCGCGGCCGCAGCCATGGCGCGCGACGGCGACGACCGCCTGGCCAGCCTGACGCTGATCGCGGCCCAGACCGATTTCACCGAGGCCGGCGAGATCCGCCTGTTCATCACCGAAAGCCAGGTGGCCTTCCTCGAAGACCTGATGGCCGAACGCGGCTACCTGGAAGCGCGCGAGATGGCCGGGGCCTTCCAGTTGCTACGCTCGAACGACCTGCTCTGGTCGCGGGTGGTACGTGACTACCTGCTCGGCAAGCGGGCCCCGATGACCGACATGATGGCCTGGAACGCCGATGCGACGCGGATGCCGGCGCGGATGCATTCGGAGTACCTGCGCCACCTCTTCCTCGACAACGACCTGGCCGAGGGCCGCCTGATCGCCGCTGGCCGGCCGGTTGCGATCCCCGACATCGTCGCCCCGGTCTTCGCGGTCGGCACCGAAACCGACCACGTGGCGCCGTGGAAATCGGTCTACAAGCTGACGCTGGATGCCGATGCCGAGGTGACCTTCCTGCTCACCAACGGCGGGCATAACACCGGGATCGTGTCCGAGCCCGGCCGGGCCAACCGGCACTATCGCATGGCGACGCATCACGTGGGCGAACCCTGGCTCGACCCGGACACCTGGATCGAGGCGACACCGGTTCACGAGGGTTCGTGGTGGCCCGCCTGGGAGCAATGGCTCGCCCGGCATTCCAGCCCTCCCGGCCCGCCGCCGCGCATGGGCATGCCGCGCACCAAGCCGATCTGCGACGCGCCTGGAACCTATATCCTGACCCGCTGAACCGGGCCGTTTCGCCGGTTGGCGAGGCCTGCGAATGACGGAAGGAATCTGCCCCGTCCGCGGCAGATTTGCGGCGTTCCTTGCAGTCCTGGCCCGTCGCCTTGCACGAGATGCCGCCATAGTTTGGCCCCTTTCATGCCGTTTTTCCCGATTCGCCGTTTTGCCCGGACGCGGGCGATTGCGGCGCGCGGGTGGTAGGGCGCAGCGGGAAAAGGCCTATTTTTCGGGAATCTTTTGGCCGTCGAATTGCATCGCCTTTTCAAACCGGTAGCACCGTTGCACCGGTCCGGTGACAGGCTGCGACTGACGAAAGGAAAAGGCGAAAGGACGACAAGCCGCCCAATTGTCGTCAAATTGATCTTGCAACCTTAAGGAGAATTCAACAGATCAAGCACGACCGAAGCGTTCATCGGACAAGGCCGGAATCTGTCAAGTAAGGCTGGAGTGTTCATGTCGCAGGCGGTTGAAGCAACTGAGAAACACTCTGCCATGCCCAGCTTCGGCCTGCGCCGGATGACTGCCATCCAGGCGGAACTGGACGCGCTGAACGCCCGGCTGGGCGAAGCCGAGGCCCTGCTGGGCACGGACGCGGCCAAGCCGCTCCTGTCGCTGCGCAAGACCCTCGACAGCCTGTGCCCGCAAATCACCTTCGTCGGACAGGTGAAGGCCGGCAAGACGGCCCTAGTCAACGCGCTCTCGGGCCGGCCGGGCCTGCTGCCCTCGGACGTGAACCCCTGGACCTCGGTGGTGACCTCGATCCAGGTCAATGGCCAGCGTCCGCGCAACGTGCGCTCGGAGTTCACCTTCTTCCAGCGCGACGAATGGGAGGATCTGGTCAAGGAAGGCGGCCGCCTGGGCGAGATGGCTCGCCGCGCCGGGGCGCATGACGAGCTTGCCGAGATCCGCCGCCAGGTCAACGCCATGTGCGAGAAATCCCGCGCCCGGCTGGGGCGGAACTTCGAACTGCTGCTGGGCCAGCGCCACAAATACGACCACTTCGACACCGCCCTGATCGAACGCTATGTCTGCCTCGGCGATCCCGAGGAGGACGGCGCCGACCGCCAGGGCCGGTTTGCCGATATCACCCGCTTGGCCAAGCTCTACATCGACGAGCCCGCCTATCCCCTGCCGCTGCTGTTCCAGGACACGCCGGGCGTCAACGACCCCTTCCTTATGCGCGAACAGATCACGCTGAAAAGCGTTCGTGGCGCCTCGCTCTGCGTCGTCGTGCTCTCGGCCGCGCAGGCGCTAAACGCGGTCGACCTGGCGCTGGTGCAGCTGCTCTCCTCGATGGAAAATCGCCGCGTCATCATCTTCGTCAACCGCATCGACGAGCTGGACCGCCCCGAGACGCAGGTGGCCGAGATCCGCCGCTCGCTGACCCGCACCTTCGACAGCCAGTCGCTCGGCGGCATCGGCCACATCATCTTCGGTTGCGCCCGCTGGGCCGAAGCTGCGCTGACCGGGGGCCTCGAACAGCTGCGCCCCGACAGCCGCGCCAGCCTGGTCCGCGTGGTCGAGGCCGTCGGCAATGCCGACACGCCGGTCAACGCCCAGACCGCCTGGATCGCCTCGGGCCTGCCGGCGCTGCAGGAGGCGATCGGCACCATCGTGGAACAGACTTCGGCGCGCCGGGTTGTCGAGCATGTGCGCCGCAAGCTCGGCAACCTCGTCATGGGCGCGGCCAATCAGGCCCTGGCCCGCTGCGAGGCCGGCGAAGCGCCACGCAGCCGCCTCAGCCCCGACGAACTGGAAGCCCGCCTGCATGGCCTGCGGCTGGACACCGAGACCCAACTGGCCGGCGCCAGCGGCGACATCCTTGCACGCTTCGATGCCGATATCGCCGACATCACCGCCGCCTTCATCGACCAGAGCCTGCTGGCGCTGACCGACGCCTTTGCGCAGGGCGTCGCAGGGCGCGAAAAGCTCGACCCGATGTTCCTGCGCACGCGCACCCGGGTGATCTATGCCCGCGCGGTGCGCGATGCCCGCGTGATGAACGACGCGGCGGGCCAAAGCGCCTCGGACGCCCTGAACGCGATCTACGGCGCGCTGATCGGCGAGGATGCCGGGAACCTGACCGTCGAACCGCCGCAGGCCCCTCACATGCCGCCGCCGGTCTCGCTCGGGCGCACCATCCTGATCGACATGCAGACGCCTTGGTGGAAGTCCTGGCTGGGCCGGCACCGCACGCCCGAGGCGCTGGAGCAGACCTACCGCCCGCTGATCGAGATCGAGGTCAAGGGCATCACCGAAGACGTCCGCGCCTGCATCGAAACCGCGCTCGAGGAAACCACGGCCGCCATGGCGCTCTTCCTCGAGGAACAGGGACAGATCGCCGCCGCGATCGCCGAGCGCAACGCCATCCAGACCGCCTCGCTGGCCGAGACGCGCCGCCTTGTCGCCGCGCTGCGCCAGTTGCACGGCCGGATCCGGGGCGAAAGCGACAAAGCCCTCCCCCCGGCCGGGGCCAAGGTCATGGAATTCCGCAATGCCGTATGACACCGACCGGGCGCGCCCGGTCTCGCAATTCGCCTACGACCGCCTGGCGCGGCAGGCCAGCACCAAACCGCGCATCGCCATCGCCGGCGAGTTCAGCGCGGGCAAGTCCACCCTGCTGAACCTGCTGATCGGCAGCGACCTGTTGACGATGCAGGTGACGGCAACCGACGCGCCGCCGATCCGGCTCTGCCACGGCGCGGACCCGGCGCAATGGATCGGCCCGCGCGGCCATCGCCAGCCCATGCCCGAGGGCGGCATCGACGCCCTGCCCGAGCACTGCCGCGAGGTGCAGCTTTTCTACGAGGCCGACATCCTGCGCGGCGCGGATATCATCGACCTGCCCGGCCTCGCCGATCCCAACCGCAGCGACGCCGGCGCCCATTCCGCGCTGCTCGGCGCCCATATGGCGATCTGGTGCACCCCGGCAACCCAGGCCTGGCGCCAGTCCGAGCGCAGCCTTTGGGCCGCCCTGCCCGACCGGCTGCACCGGACCGGCCTTCTTGTCGTCACCCGCGCCGACAAGCTCGACTCCGACCACGAGCGCGAGCGTGTCCTGCGCCGGCTCCGCCGCGAGACCGAGGGTCTGTTCAGCCATATCCTGATGCTCTCGGCCACCCGCGGGATCGAGGCGCTGCAAACCCGCGACACCGCGCTCTGGGCCACCAGCGGCTGTGGCGAGTTGATCCGGCAGATCACGGCCCGCACGTCGGCGCTGCGCAAGGCCCGGCTGGCCCTGCTGGAGCGCTACAAGGTCGCCGAGATCGCAGCCGATCCCGAAGACCAGGTTCCCGACCCGGCCCCCGAGTTCGAGGATGAAGGCGTCGACGTGGCGCCTGCCGCGGAGTCGACCGCGGGTGTCGGCATTCTCGAATTGCTGCGCCAGGCCCGCGAGGCCCATGCGCGCAAGGAAGCCGAAGCAACGCAGGCCCAGCGTGAAGTAGCCCCCGCCCCGACCGTAGCCGAAACAGAACCACCAATCCCGCGAGAGGTGGAAATCTGGCGCAACATCGCCGCGCAACAACCTGATTTTCCGGGAAAAATGGAAATTTCGACTATGATTGAACACTATTTGGTCGCAATCTCTCGTTAAGGTTGATTCCTGACGATAATGTGAAACCATAAAGCGAGATATTTCCCGCAGAATGACCTGAAACCCGGGTTCCGCCGGACCTGCGTTCGCCAATGAGCAAAGCATTCACGATGCGACTGAAACGACGAACACAAGGCGCGAGAACGCTCGCCAACCGTCAGAAAACCAACCACGAAGGACAGAAAATGAACAACGACCTCTCCGAACTGAGCGAAATGCAAGGCTTCATCGGTGCCTGCCTCGTCGACAGCGACACCGGCCTGATGCTGGCCTCGGAAGGCGGCGGCAAGCTCGACCTCGAAGCGGCTTCGGCGCTGAATACCCAGGTGGTCAAGGCCAAGCTGGCGGCGATCAACGCGCTCAAGCTGAACGACCAGATCGAGGACATCCTGATCTCGCTCGGCAAGCAATATCACCTGATCCGCCCGCTGGCGGCGAACCCCTCGGTGTTCCTCTACACCGCGCTTGATCGCAAGACGTCGAATCTGGGCCTCGCCCGCATCAAGGTGAAGCAGATCGAGGGCGCTCTCCAGCTCTGAGGGCTGATCACCGGCGCGGCCACGCTCCCTCGGGCCGCGCCAATCCGGGCGGGATCGCGCAAGCGCTCCCGCCCGAGTTGCGTTTGGCCGGGGCTATGCGCCCCAGGTCCGTTCCAGAACCCGCAGCCAGTTGCCGTGGCTCAGCTTGCGGATCAGGTCTTCGCCATATTGATGCTCGGCCATGGCCTGCTGGAAGGCCGGCAGGCCGGTCACGTCGCCCAGCGGCGCCGGCACTTGCGCGCCGTCGAAATCCGAACCAAGGCCCACGCCGTCTTCACCGACCTTTTCGATCAGGTGGTCGAGATGGCGCAGCATCGGCTCCCATGTCATGTCTTCCGAACGCCGCCCATCCTCGCGCAGGAAGACGGTGGCATAGTTCAGCCCGACCATGCCCCCGGTTTCGCGGATCACCGCCAGTTGGCGGTCGGTCAGGTTGCGGGTCGAGGCACAGAGCGCGTGGGCGTTGGAATGGGTGGCCACCAGCGGCGCGTCCGAGATCGCGGCCACGTCGTCAAAGCCCTTCTCGTTCAGATGCGAGAGGTCGACCATGATTTTCAACTCGTTACAGGCCTTCACGAAGGCCTTGCCGGTCTCGGTCAGCCCATCGCCGGTGTCGGGCGTGCCCGGATAGCGGAACGGGACGCCATGGCCGAAGAGCGTCGGCCGGCTCCAGACCGGCCCGACCGAGCGCAGGCCCATGGCGTGGAAGGCGTAGAGCGCGTCGAGGTCCGACCCGATCGCCTCGGCGCCCTCGATGTGCATGATCGCCGCGATGACGCCCTGCGCCATGCACTCGCGGATCTCGGCCACGCTGCGCACGATCTTGAACCGCCCTGCGGCGACCCGTTCCATCCGCATCAGGATGCCGGCCATAGCCATGGCCACCGGCTGGGCCGCGTCGACGCCGATCATCTCGGGCAGCGCGAAATCATAGGGCGGCGTGTCCATCAGCGCGTCGTGATCCAGCCCGTCCGAGGGCGACGGGATGTAGATGGCGAAGAAGCCGCCGGCAAAGCCGCCCTTGATCATGCGCGGCAGGTCGAGGTGGCCCTGGCCGTCGCCTTCCAGCCAGATCCGGTCGCGATCTTCGGGCTTCGCCCGCCAGAGCTTGAGCAGCAGGTCGTTGTGACCATCGAATACCGGAACGTTCATGCACTGGTCTCCATCGGGGTATATCCTTCGCTCGCCGCCAGCAGGCGGCGCGTGTAATCCTGTGTCGCCCGGCCGGCCTGGAGGTCGGCGCGGGTCATCACTTCGACGGTCTGGCCGTGCTGCATCACCATCAGCTGTTCGCACATATGCGCGACCACGGCCAGGTCGTGGCTGACCAGCACATAGGTCAGCCCGCGCTCGGCGCGCAGCCGGTCGAGCAGGTTCAGCACCTCGGCCTGGATCGAGGCATCGAGCGCCGAGGTCGGCTCGTCGAGCAGCAGCACCGTGGGTTCCAGGATCAGCGCCCGGGCCACCGCCACGCGTTGCCGCTGCCCGCCCGAGAGCTGGTGCGGATAGGCAAAGCGGAAGCGCGGCCCGAGGCCGACATCGCGCAGCGCCGTCTCGATCCGCTTGTCGCGGTCCTTGAAGCCGTGGATCGCTAGCGGCTCGGACAGCACCCGGTCGATGGTATGCCGCGGGTGCAGCGAAGCGTAGGGGTCCTGGAACACCATCTGCACGTTGCGGTAGAAGGCCGCGTCGCGCGGCTCGCTGACCGGGCGGCCCTCGAACAGCACTTCGCCCCCGGTCACCGGCGCCAGCCCGCAGATCGCCCGCAGCACGGTCGACTTGCCCGAGCCGCTTTCGCCGACGATGCCATAGCTCGCGCCGCGTTCGACGCGGAACGAGACGCCGCGCACGGCGTCGACCCGCTCGGCCCCGCTGTGAAAGCTGACCCGCAGGTCGCGGATATCCAGATGCGCTGTCATTCGGCCCAGCTCTCCTCGCGTTGCAGTGTGGGCAACGGACGCGCGCTTCCGTCGATCTTGGGCAGGCAGTTGTAGAGGCCCCGCGTGTAGGGATGCTGGGCGTTCAGCAATTCGGAGGCCTTCAGCTCCTCGACCACCTTGCCGGCATACATCACCAGCACCCGGTCGCAGAAGGACGAGACCAGCCGCAGGTCGTGGCTAATGAGGATCAGCCCCATGCCGCGTTCGCTCACCAGACGGTCGAGGATGCGCAGCACCTCGATCTGCACGGTCACGTCCAGCGCCGAGGTCGGCTCGTCGGCGATCAGCATGTCGGGCTCGGTGATGAGCATCATCGCGATCATCGCCCGCTGTCCCATGCCGCCCGACAGCTCGTGCGGATAGGCGCCGAAGACGCGTTTCGGGTCCCTGATCTGCACCGCCTCGAGCATGGCGATGGCGCGATCCTTTGCCTCGGCGCGCGAGGTGCCGGCGTGCAGGTTCCAGCATTCCACCAGCTGCTTGCCGATGGTCATCACCGGGTTCAGCGAGAACTTGGGGTCCTGCATCACCATCGAGATCCGCGCGCCGCGCAGCCTGCGCCAGGTTGCCTTGTCGGCATTGCGCAGGTCGATGCCGTCGAACTCCAGCCGCTTGGCCTCCGCCTGCCCCGGCGGCGGCGTCAGCCCCAGGATGGCCCGGCCGGTCTGGCTCTTGCCCGAGCCGCTTTCGCCCACGATCCCCAGCCGCTCGCGCCCGAGCGCGAAGGTGACGCCGCGCACCACCTCGACCGGCCCGTTGCGCGAGGGGAAGCGGACCCGCAGGTCTTCCACTGTCAGCAGATCACTCATTTGCGCGCCTTCGGATCAAGCACATCGCGCAGCCCGTCGCCCAGCAGGTTGAACCCCAGCGAGACGGTGAAGATGGCGATGCCGGGAATGGTGGCGACCCACCAGAAATCGATCAGGAACCTGCGACCGGCGGCAATCATCGCGCCCCATTCGGGCTGCGGCGGTTGCGCGCCAAGGCCGAGGAAGCCCAGTCCGGCGGCGGTGAGGATGATCCCCGCCATGTCGAGCGTCACCCGGATGATCACCGACGAGAGGCACAGCGGCGTGACATGGCCCCAGAGGATGCGTAGCGAGGACGCCCCCTGGAGCCGCGCCGCGTTGATGAAATCGCTGTCGCGGATGGTCAGCGTCTCGGCCCTTGCCAATCGCGCATAGGGCGGCCAGGAGGTGATGGCGATGGCGATGATCGCATTCTCGATCCCCGGCCCCAGTGCCGCCACGAAGGCCAGCGCCAGGATCAGCCGCGGGAAGGCCAGGAAGATGTCGGTGGTGCGCATCAGCACGGTATCGACCCAGCCGCCGAAATAGCCCGCCGTGGTGCCGACCAGCAGCCCGATGGGCGTGGCGATGACCGCGACCAGCGCCACCACCATCAGCGTCAGGCGCGAGCCGTAGACGATGCGGCTGAAGATGTCGCGCGCCTGCTCGTCGGTGCCGAATGGGTGTTCCCAGCTGGGCGGCAGCAGCCGCGCGGTGCGCAGGTCGCCCCCGGCGAGCGGGTCGTAGGGCGCGATGACATCGGCAAAGAGCGCCACCAGGATCAGCACCACGATGATGCCGAGTCCCACCATCGCCAGCCAGTTCGAGCGCAGCGACAGCCAGGTGCGATAGACCTGCCCCAGCCGGGCCTGCCGGCGCGAGGTCGGCTGCTCGGAGAGCAGCCATTCACGGGAAAGCGCGCTCATCTGCCCCTCCTGACCCGCGGGTCCAGCAGGGAATAGAGCAGGTCCGAGAACAGGTTGAGCCCGACGAAGATCGCCCCGATGATGAGGGTGCAGCCCAGCACCGCGTTCATGTCGGCGTTCTGCAGGCTGTTGGTCAGGTATTGCCCGAGGCCCGGCCAGGCGAAGACTGTCTCGGTCAGCACCGAACCTTCGAGCAGGTTGGCATAGGACAGCGCCACCACGGTTATCAGCGGCACCGCCGCGTTGCGCAGCGCGTGCAGCCAGATGATGCGCCATTCCGGCACGCCCTTGACGCGGGCGGTGACGACATATTCCTGGCTCAGCTCCTGCAGCATGAAGCTGCGGGTCATCCGGCTGATATAGGCCATCGAGAAATAGCCCAGCAGCGAGGCCGGCAGGATGATGTGGCTGAAGACATTGCGGAAGGCGGCCCATTGGCCCTGCATCGCGGTGTCGATCAGCAGCAGCCCGGTCTGGCGGGTCACCGAATACTCGTAGGCGATGTCGATGCGGCCCGGCCCCGCGACCCAGCCGAGGCTGGCGTAGAAGACCAGCAGCCCGATCAGGCCGAGCCAGAAGATCGGCGCAGAATAGCCGACGAGGCCCAGCACGCGCACCACCTGGTCGGCCAGCCCGCCCTGGCGGACGGCAGCCAGCACGCCGGCGGGAATCCCGATGAGGGTGCCGATGATGATCGCCACGCTGGCGAGTTCGAGAGTTGCCGGGAAGACGCGGGCGATATCCTCGGCAATCGGCTTCTTGGTCAGAAGCGACTCGCCGAAGCTGCCCGAAAGCATCTTCTGGAGGTAGATGAGGAACTGCTCCCACAGTGGCTTGTCGAGGCCGAGTTCGATGAAGACCTTGTCATAGGTCGACTGGCTGGCCCGGTCGCCGACCACCGCCAGCACCGGATCGACCGGCACGACGCGGCCGATCAGGAAGGTGACGAGCAGCAATCCGAAAAAGGTGACGGCAACCGAGAGGATCAGCTTGGCTGCCTTGACGGAAAAGGATCGAAGGGCGCTTGCGCGCCCTTCACCCGAGGTATCGGCCAGGGCCATCTTACTTTGTCACGGCCTTGAACGAGTTGTCGTTGAACGAGGGTCCGACGACAAAGCCCTTCACGTTGGCGCGGCGACCGAGCACCTCGATCTCCTGGAACATGATGACGAAAGGCGAGGTCATCTGATGTTCTTTCTGGATGTCGATATACATCTGCGCGCGCTTGCCGGCGTCGGCTTCCAGCACGGCGGCGTCGGCCATCTTGGTCATCTCGGGGATGTCCCAGGCATTGCGCCAGGCCAGCGGCTTGGAGGTGGCGTCATCGGCGTTGTTGGGATTGCGCGCGAAGGTGTCGGCGTTGGTGTGCGGGTCCTGGTAGTCCGGTCCCCAGCGGCCGATGTAGATGTCGTGGTTGCGCGCGCGATACTTTGTCAACGTCTGCTGGCCGTCGCCGGGGATCAGTTCCATCTTGATGCCGGCCTGCGCCATGGTCTGCTGGATCGCCTGCGCCATGCCGGTGATCTCGGGGGTGTTGCGGGTGTCCATGGTGACGCTGAAGCCATCCGGCAGCCCGGCCTTGGCCAGCAGCTCCTTGGCCTTCTCGACGTTCAGCGAATAGGGCGTGTCTTCGAGCGCACCGAGGAAGCCCTTGGGCAGGAAGGCCTGATGGACTTGCACCTTGCCCTTCATGATGGTGTCGGCGATGGCCTGGTAGTCGACCAGGTATTTCATCGCCTCGCGCACCTCGGGCTTGGAGAGGTATTCGTTCTTCTGGCTGAGGCCCAGGTAGTAGATCGAGCCCTTGACGCCGCTCTCGATCACGATGTCGGGGTTGGAGGAAAGCGCGTTGATCTCTTCCGCGCCAAGGTTGCGGGCGATGTCGATGTCGCCCTGCTCCAGCAGCAGGCGCTGGGTCGAGGCCTCGGGGATGTGGCGATAGATGGCGCGGGCCATCGGCGCCTTGTCACCCGAGTAGTTGTCGTTGCGCTCCAGCACGACCACCTCGTTGGCGCGCCAGTCGCGGATGCTGAAGGCGCCCGAGCCGGCATAGTTGGTCTTCAGCCAGTTGTAGCCGAAGTCGCCGTCGGCCTCGTGCTCCATGGCGACCTTCTTGTCGACGATGAAGCCGACCGTCGCGGTCAGGCAATACAGCACCAGCGTCGGCGCATAGGCCTGATCCATCTCGAATTCGAAGGTCATGTCGCCGGTCTGGCGGATCTTCTCCTCGACGTTGTCGGCGCTGAGACCGAACTGGGTGAGGATGAAGGCCGGCGACTTGTCGAGCTTGACGGCGCGCTGCAGCGAGAAGACCGCGTCCTCGGCGGTGATCGGGTTGCCCGAGGCGAATTTCATGCCCGGGCGGATGGTGAAGGTGAAGGTCTTGCCGTCGGCCGAGATGTCCCACTTCTCGGCGACCACGCCGAAGATGTTGGAGACGTCGTTCACGTCATAGCCGACGAGGCCCTGGTAGCTGTTGCCGAGGATCTCGGAGGCGGTGAATTCGAAGACTTCCGCCGGGTCCAGCGAGATGATGTCGTCGATCGACCAGGCCTGGATCAGCGTGTCGGGCGGTGTCTCTGCCTTCGCCGTCAACGGCGTCAGGGCCGTCGTCAAGGCAAGCGAGGCGGCAGCGACCAGGGTGTGGAACTGGTTCATCTAAATCCCCTATTGGATGGCGCGGCTTGTTGTTCTGGCCCCTGCCGCAAGAGGGCACTGGGCGGCAGCTTAGGAGGGGTGGTTTTGATCCGTCAAGGGGGCCGTCGCGGCAAGCCGATCCGGGCGAAAATAAGGTGTCCCAGCTAGGACGGGGGGTCAACCCGTTGATAAAAAACAACTTAGGCCGGGAGTGATTTCCGGGACGGTTTCCAGCCCCGCTCTCGGGCACGGATGGAATCCACCCCCTGCCCGGCCTTCCGATCCAATTCGCCGCCCGATTTCCGCGCGCAAACCCGGGCCAAAGGCCGCCAGAGTCGCCCCGGTCCTGCAGGACGCCGCGGCGCGCCTCAGTCCGACTTGACCAGCCGCAGGTGCGGCGCGCGGCCGCGCAGCGGCGGCGCCTCAGGTTCGGCAAAGCCCGGCAGCGAGACTGGTCCGGTCAGCGGCCCGTCCTCCGGCTCGGCCGGCGGAACCGGCGTGCGCTGATAGCGCAGCCCCGCCACCGGGCGGAAGATGGTCGAGGTCACGTCGAAACGGTTCGGCGCGCTGCCCTGGGTGCAATCCGAGACCACGACGCCAAGCGCCCGGCTGATGTCGCCGAGATCGCTCTTGAGCGGCAGCAGGATCATCTGCGCGTTGATCGGCGCGCGCCTATGGCGCGGCTCGCTGGTCAGCGTCAGTTCGGCCACGGCCGGCGTCTCGAAGACATGTTCCAGCGCCGCGCCGACAGCCCCGCGCGAGGCCGGCGAGATCAGCGCGGTGAGCGGCATCCCCCGCACCTCCATGCCGCCGAGCCGCACCAGGTGCCGCCCGGCAAGGCGGAAGCGCGCGATTCCGGGCGCGACATGTTCGAGGATGAAGGCGAATTCCAGCAGCGGTTCAAGCCCGCGCGGATCGATCTGCGAGCGGCGCGGGATGCCGGCGCCCTCGCGCAGCGCAGACCAATAGGCTTCGGCCTGACGGATCGGCGAGAGGGTGCGGCCATTCAGGAAGCGGTTCATCTTGACGACCTTTCCGGCGTCGGGGGCGGCGGTATTTCCTTGGGTCGGGGTCATGCTCTTCTCCGGAAAAGGGCAAGCGACGGGAGACCGCCGCGTCACCCGCATGGAAACTTTTAGGTCATAATGGTTAGCCAAGTCTTAATATCTCACATTTGATCGTTTCCGGGCGGAAAACCTGAACAAATAGTTAACGCGCCCGGCGGCGGTGCGGGGTTGCCCTCGCAGGCCGGTTCGCATTAGGTGCGACTGTCGCGGCAGGGGCCGCAAAAGGCGGACCAAGGGGGCCAGATGATCGTTTCGATGACCGGTTTCGCATCCGGCAAGGGGGCCTTCGGCTCCTATGGCTGGACCTGGGAATTGCGCAGTGTGAACGGCAAGGGCCTGGACCTGCGCCTGCGCGTGCCGGACTGGCTCGACGGTCTCGAGAACGCGCTGCGGGCGGACCTCGGCAAGGCGCTGACCCGGGGCAATGTCACCCTGACGCTGCGCGTTGGGCGCGACGAGACGGCGGGCACGCTGGCGCTGAACACCGGCACCATGGGGGTGATCCTCGACGCGCTGCACGCGCTCGAGACCGAGGCGCTGGCGCGCGGGCTGACGCTGGCGCCGACCACGGCGGGTGAACTGCTGGGCCTGCGCGGAATGCTCGAGGCGGGCAATGGCAACGAGGACCCCGCCCCGCTGGTGGCGCGGCTGATGGCCGAGTTCCCCGGCCTGGTGCGCGACTTCGTCGCCATGCGCCGGGTCGAGGGCGCGGCGCTGTTCAACATCCTCTCGGAACAGCTGGGACAGGTCGAAGTGCTGACCGCGCGCGCCGCCGAACTGGCCGAGGCGCGCAAGGCCGCCAGCGCCGAGGCGCTGCGGGTGAACCTGGCGCGGGTGCTCGACAATTCCGGCGGCGCCGATCCCGACCGGGTGGCGCAGGAGCTGGCGCTGATCGCCGTCAAGGCCGACGTCACCGAGGAGATCGACCGCCTGGGCGCCCATGTGAAGGCGGCGCGCGCGCTGCTGGCCGAGGGCGGCGCGGTGGGGCGCAAGCTCGATTTCCTGATGCAGGAATTCAATCGCGAGGCCAATACGCTCTGCTCCAAGGCGCAGGCGAGCGACCTGACGGCGGTGGGGCTCGAGCTGAAGGCGGTGATCGACCAGATGCGCGAGCAGGTCCAGAACGTGGAGTAAGACGATGTCGGTGCGGCGCGGTCTTCTGATCATCCTCTCCAGCCCCTCGGGGGCGGGCAAGTCGACCCTGGCCTGGCGGCTCAGGGAATGGGACGCCTCGATCGCCTTCTCGGTCAGCGCGACCACCCGCGCGGCCCGGCCGGGCGAGCGCGACGGGCGCGAGTATCACTTCGTGACCGAGCCCGAGTTCAAGGCGCAGGTAAAGGCCGAGGGGATGCTGGAGCACGCCCATGTCTTCGGCAATTTCTACGGCTCGCCGCGCGCGCCGGTCGAGGCGGCCATCGCGGCGGGGCGCGACGTGCTCTTCGACATCGACTGGCAGGGCGCGCAGCAGATCCGCAACTCGGCGCTCGGCGCGCATACGCTGTCGATCTTCCTGCTGCCGCCCTCGATCGCCGAGCTGAAGCGCCGGCTCGAGGGGCGCGGCCAGGATTCGGCCGAGACCATCGCGCGGCGGATGCAGAAGAGCTGGGACGAGATCAGCCACTGGGACGGCTACGATTTCGTGCTGGTCAACGACGATCTCGACGCCACCGAGGAAAAGCTCAAGACCATCGTCACCGCGACGCGCCTGCGCCGCCTTCAGCAACCGGGGCTGACGGACCATGTCCGCGCGCTCCAGACCGAATTCGAGGAGCTGTCATGACCATCTACGCGCTGGGAAATCTCGTGCCTCAGATCCACCCCGACACCTGGGTGGCGCCGGATGCCAACCTGATCGGCCAGGTGGTGATGGAAGCGGGCTCGTCGGTCTGGTTCGGCTGCACCATCCGCGCCGACCACGAGATCATCCTGATCGGCAAGGGGTCGAACGTTCAGGAGAACTGCGTCATGCACATCGACAAGGGCTTTCCGCTGACCATCGGCGAGAATTGCACCATCGGCCACAAGGTGATGCTGCACGGTTGCACCATCGGCGACAACACGCTGGTGGGCATGGGCGCGACGATCCTGAACGGCGCCCGTATCGGCAAGAACTGCCTGATCGGCGCGGGGGCTTTGGTGACCGAGAACAAGGAGATCCCCGACAACTCGCTGGTGATGGGATCGCCGGGCAAGGTGGTGCGCCAGGTCGACGAGAAGGCGCTGCAGCGGATGATCTCGGGCACGCTGCACTACCAGGACAACATGCGCCGCTTCCGAGAAGAACTGCGGGCGGTCTGACCCTCGGGCCGCGCGCGCACGGCGCCGGCGCGGGGGAGTATTTGAGAAGAGAAGAACCAGCAGGCGCGCGCCCCTGATTTCTCTTCTTTCCAAATACCTCCGGGGGGGCCGCGCGCCCCGCGCGGCGGGGGCAGCGCCCCCGAAGACTCCCTGCCCGCCCGAGCGTCGACCTCGACCAGGGGCGCCATCGGGGCATCCCGGAAAGTCACTCAAATTTTCACCAATGAAATCAGCACCTTGGGGAGCGTCCGGGCCGGGACGCTTCCCAAGGGCCGTTTTCAGCGCCTCAGACGGCCGCGCGCGCCACCCGGTCGGCGCGCAGGTTCGACAGTTCCTCGGCGACCAGGAAGGCCAGTTCCAGCGACTGGCTGGCGTTCAGGCGCGGGTCGCAGGCGGTGTGGTAGCGGTCGCCCAGGTCCTCGTCGGTGATCGCCCGCACGCCGCCGGTGCATTCGGTCACGTCCTTGCCGGTCATCTCGAAATGCACGCCGCCCGGCACGGTTCCCTCGGCCTTGTGCACCGCGAAGAACTCCTGCACCTCGCGCAGGATCGAGTCGAAGAGCCGGGTCTTGTAGCCCGAGGCCGCCTTGACCGTGTTCCCGTGCATCGGGTCGCAGGTCCAGAGCACCTTGGCGCCTTCCTCGCGCACCGTGCGGACCAGCTTGGGCAGATGATCGCCCACCTTGCCCGCCCCGAAGCGCGCGATCAGCGTCAGCCGCCCGGCCTCGTTGTTCGGGTTCAGCTTGGCCATCAGCTTCTTGAGGTCGTCCGGCGTGGTCGAGGGCCCGCACTTCAGCCCGATCGGGTTCTGCACGCCGCGGCAGAACTCGACATGGGCGCCGTCCGGTTGCCGCGTGCGGTCGCCGATCCAGATCATGTGGCCCGAGCCCGCAACCGGCAGCCCGGTGGTCGAGTCGATGCGGCAGAGCGCCTCCTCGTATTCCAGCAGCAGCGCCTCGTGCGAGGTGTAGTAATCCACCGTGTGCAGCTCGTGGTTGGTCTCGCCGGTCAGCCCCGCGGCGGCCATGAAGTCGAGCGAATCCTGGATCCGGTTCGCCAGCTCGCGATATTTCTCGGCATCCTCGCCATCGGTGAAGCCCAGCGTCCAGGAGTGGACGCGGTGAATGTCGGCATAACCCCCGGTCGAGAAGGCGCGCAGCAGGTTCAGCGTGGCCGCGGCCTGGGTATAGGCCTGCAACATCTTCGCCGGGTTCGGGATCCGCGCCTCGGGGGTGAAGTCGAGATCGTTGATGATGTCGCCACGATAGGAGGGCAGCTCGACGCCTCCAATCACCTCGGTCGGGGCCGTGCGCGGCTTGGCGAACTGGCCGGCCATGCGGCCGATCTTCACCACCGGCACCTTGGCGCCATAGGTCAGTACCATCGCCATCTGCAGCATCACCTTGAAGGTGTCGCGGATGTTGTCGGCCGAGAATTCGGCAAAGCTCTCGGCGCAGTCACCGCCCTGCAGCACGAAGGCCTTGCCCTCTGCCGCGGCGCCGAGCGCCTTCTTCAGCTTGCGCGCCTCACCGGCGAAGACCAGCGGCGGGTATTTCGCCAGCTGCGCTTCGACCGCTCCGAGGGCTGCAGCATCGGGATAATCCGGCATCTGCACCCGCGGCTTGTTCCGCCAGTTCGTCTTCTGCCAGTCGCCCATGGCCGTGACCTCTCTCCGCTTAAGTCCACACCGCATTATACGAAACCGCCGGGCAAGTGGCCATATCCGAAATGCGACCACTTGACGTCGCTACGCCGCTTTGGGAATGCTGGCATACGCGACGCTTCATGAGAAAGCGCGCGGCGCCGGAGGTTCCGCGATATGAAAGAGCAACGCCAGGTTGCCAGGAAGGCCGAGCCCGTCACCAAGACGCGCCAGTTCATCTTTGCCCTGCTCGACAATTTCACCCTGCTGAGCTTCGCCGCCGCGCTGGAAAGCCTGCGGATTGCCAATCGCATGGCCGAGGAACAGCTCTATACCTGGCGGCTCGTCAGCGAGGACGGGCAGCCGGTGCGCTGCTCGGCCGGCGTGGTGTTCCAGGTCGACGGCGAGCTGGGCGATTACACCCGCGAGGACACGATCCTCGTCTGCGGCGGCATCGACATCCAGGATGCGAGTTCCAAGCGCCTGCTGAACTGGCTGCGCCGCGAGGCGCGCAAGGGGCTGGTGATGGGCGGGCTCTGCACCGCGGCCTTCACGCTGGCCAAGGCCGGGCTGCTCGACAGCAAGCGGGCGACCATCCACTGGGAGAACGCCGACAGCTTTGCCGAGGAGTTCGAGGAGGTGAACCTCACCAAATCGGTCTTCGTGGTCGATGGCAACCGGATGACCACGGCGGGCGGTACCTCGTCCATCGACCTGATGCTCAAGCTGATTGCGGATCACCAGGGCGAGGACCTTGCGAACCTGGTGGCCGACCAGCTGATCTATTCCTCTATCCGCACCGACCAGGACACCCAGCGCCTGTCGGTTCCGACGCGCATCGGGGTGCGCCACCCCAAGCTGAGCCAGGTCATCCAGATGATGGAGACCAATATCGAGGATCCGATCAGCCCGGCGACGCTGGCCAAGGATGTCGGCATGTCGACGCGGCAGCTGGAACGGCTGTTCCGCCGCTACCTGAACCGCTCGCCCAAGCGCTATTACATGGAGCTGCGGCTGCAGAAGGCGCGCAACCTGCTGATGCAGACCGACATGAGCGTGATCAACGTGGCACTGGCCTGCGGCTTTGCCTCGCCGAGCCACTTCTCGAAGTGCTACCGCGCGCATTACGACACCACGCCCTATCGCGAGCGCGGCACCCACGCGGCGCGGCTGTCGATCTGAGGCCCTAGCGGGGCGTCATCCGGTAGACTGCGCCCTGCCCGACCGACAGGAACCAGAGGCTTCCGTCTGGCGCCTCGATCACGTCGCGCACGCGGTCGGTTTCAGGTCCGCGCAGCTGGTCGACCTCGCGCATCGGGTCGCCCGAGATCCGGGCGATGTAGTCGAACTTGAGCGCGCCGACGAAGGTGTTGCCCTTCCACTCGGGCCAGAGCTTGCCGGAGTAGACCACCAGACCGGACGGCGCGATCGAGGGATCCCAGTAGAGCGCGGGCTGTTCCATCCCCTCCTTGCGGGTGCCCTCGCCGATTCTCGCGCCGGAATAGTCGACGCCGTAGGAGATCACCGGCCAGCCATAGTTCGCGCCCCGGATCGAGCGGTTCACCTCGTCACCGCCCTTGGCGCCATGTTCGACGGTGACGAGCCGGCCTTCGAGATCGAGCGCCGCGCCCTGGATGTTGCGGTGGCCGTAGGACCAGATTTCCGGCAGCGCGCCGGCACGGCCGATGAAGGGGTTGTCCTTGGGCACAGAGCCGTTGCGGTTGATGCGCACCACCGAACCATTGTGCGAGCCGAGGTCCTGCGCGCTGGCCGCGTCGCCGCGCTCGCCCAGGGTGACGAAGAGTGTGCCGTCGGTGGCCTCGACCACGCGGCTGCCGAAATGGCGGGTCGAGGATGTGACCGGCCTGGCGGTGAAGATGCGCCGCAGCTCGGTGAGACTGCGGCCGTCCTCCGAGAGGCGCGCCACGGCGACCGCGGTGCTGGCCCCGCCCCGTTGGGGGTGGACGTAGGAGAGGAAGAGCGCGCGGCTTTCGGCGAAATCGCGGGCCAGCGTCACGTCGAGCAGGCCGCCCTGCCCGCGCGCCACCACCTCTGGCACGCCGACGACCTTGCGGGCCTTGCCGCCGGCGAAATACCAGAGCGTGCCGCCGCGTTCGGTCACCAGGAAATCGCCGCTTGGCAGGACGTCGAGTCCCCAGGGTTCGTTCAGCCCGCTGGCCATCTGCGAAAGCTGCACCCGTTCGGCCAGCGCCCCCTCGGCCCGGAGCGCCCCGGGCAGGACGACACAGAGGATCAACGACAGTATTCCGGCCAGGCGCATGGTGTTCTCCTTCAGGCGCCTCAACTAGGCCCAGGCGCCTGCGGGGCAAGCCCCGGACACGTCCGGTTGATCCAGCGTCAGCCGGATATCGAGCCCTCTTTCCTTTTGAAACAAGCTTGCCTAGGCTCGGCTCTGAACATTTATGTTCCAACCAGGGAGTAAACTCATGAAAAAGCTGCTTATGGCCACCGCGGCGACTGCGCTGATGACCGGTTCGGCCTTCGCCGCCGCACATGGCAAGGAAGTCAAGCTGGGCGTCCTGTTCGGCTTCACCGGACCGATTGAATCGCTGACCGGTCCGATGGCTGCCGGCGCCGAGCTGGCGATGAAGGAAGTCACCGACAGCGGCCTGCTGCTGGACGGCGCCAAGGTGACCTCGATGCGCGCGGACACCGGCTGTATCGACAACGGCCTGGCCACCTCGAACGCCGAGAAGATGATCGCTGAAGGCGTGAACGGAATCATCGGCGGTGACTGCTCGGGCGTGACCGGGGCCGTGCTGCAGAACGTGGCGATTCCGAACGGGATGGTGATGATCTCGCCCTCGGCCACCTCGCCGGGCCTGTCGACCGTCGAAGACAAGGACCTGTTCTTCCGCACCGCGCCGTCGGATGCCCGTGAAGGCCAGGTGATGACCGATATCCTGATGGACCGCGGCATCAAGTCGATCGCGCTGACCTATACCAACAACGACTATGGCAAGGGCCTGGCCGACGCGATCAAGACCAACTTCGAAGCGGCGGGCGGCAAGGTCACGATCTATGCGAGCCACGAGGACGGCAAGGCCGACTACTCGGCCGAAGTCGGCGCGCTGGCGGCGGCGGGCGGCGACCTGCTGGTCGTGGCGGGCTACCTCGACCAGGGCGGCGCGGGCATCATCAAGGCGGCGCTGGACGCGGGTGCATGGGAAACCTTCGGTCTGCCGGGCGGCATGATCGGTGAGAACCTGCCCAAGACCATCGGCCCCGACCTTGACGGTTCGTTCGGCCAGATCGCGGGTTCGGCCGGCGACGGCGTGGACAAGTTTGTCGAACTGATGAAGGCGGCCAACGATTTCGACGCCACCTCGCCCTATACGCCCGAGTCCTACGACGCCGCGGCGCTGTTCATGCTGGCCATGCAGGCCGCCAATTCCACCGATCCGGCGGTCTACGGCGCCAAGATCATGGAAGTGGCCAACGCTCCGGGCGAGAAGATCCTGCCGGGTGAACTGGGCAAGGCGCTGGAGATCCTCAAGGCCGGTGGCGACATCGACTATGTCGGCGCTTCGGCAGTCGAACTGATCGGACCGGGCGAAAGCGCCGGCACCTATCGCGAGATCGAGGTCAAGGACGGCAAGAACGAAACCGTCCGGATGCGCTGAGCCGCGGGCTATCTGACCTGGGGTCTCCGAAGCCATGCTTCGGGGACCCCGCACAAAACAACTATAAGGACCGCCCGAAAGAGGGTGGCATGACAGGGGGGACGCGATGATCGACGTCCACGAGGTGCACAAGCACTTTGGCGGCTTCCATGCCGTCGACGGCGCGACTTTGTCGATTGCCGAGGGGTCCATCACCGGGCTGATCGGTCCGAACGGGGCCGGAAAGACCACGCTTTTCAACGTGATCGCCGGGGTTCTTCAACCCACATCCGGCAAGGTCACGATGGCGGGCGAGGACATAACAGGCCTGCCGCCGCATGACCTGTTCCACAAGGGGCTGCTGCGCACCTTCCAGATCGCGCATGAGTTCAGCTCGATGAGTTGCCGCGAGAACCTGATGATGGTGCCGGGCAACCAGTCGGGCGAAAAGCTGTGGAACACCTGGTTCGGCCGCAAGCGGATCGCCGAGGAGGAACGCGCGCTGCGCGCCAAGGCGGACGCGGTGCTGGATTTCCTGACCATCTCGCACCTGGCCGACCAGAAGGCGGGCGAGATCTCGGGCGGGCAGAAGAAGCTGCTGGAACTCGGGCGCACCATGATGGTCGACGCCAAGATCGTCTTCCTCGACGAGGTCGGCGCGGGGGTGAACCGGACGCTGCTCAACACCATCGGCGACGCGATCCTGCGGCTGAACAAGGAGCGCGGCTATACCTTCGTGGTCATCGAGCATGACATGGATTTCATCGAGCGGCTTTGCGACCCGGTCATCTGCATGGCCGAAGGCAAGGTGCTGGCCGAGGGCACGCTGGCCGAGATCAAGGCCAACGAGCACGTGATCGAGGCCTATCTCGGCACCGGCCTCAAGCATCGCGACAAGGTGGGCACATGAGAGTGTTTCGAATGCGCTGGCGCGCATCCGACCCGAGCGAGGGGGCTGTCCGCCCCCTCGCGCTCCCCCGAGGATATTTGGGGCAAAAGGAAAAGGGGACGCGGAGATGAGCGGCAACCCGTATCAGGACGATCGCGGCAACAAGGACTTCACGATCGCCAACCCGAAGGGCAGCGGCGAGATCGAACACCGCAGGAGCGGACAGAGCCGCGCCGCGCCGGGCGGCCCCTTCCTCATCGGCGAGGCGATGACCGGCGGCTATGGCAAGGGGCCGGACATCCTGACCGAATGCACCATCGCGGTGGACAAGGGCGAGATCGCGGTGATCGTCGGGCCGAACGGCGCGGGCAAGTCGACCGCTATGAAGGCGATCTTCGGGATGCTGAACCTGCACGGCGGCCATGTGCGGCTGGACGGCGAGGACATCACCGAGCTGTCGCCGCAGGACCGGGTGGTCAAGGGCATGGGCTTTGTGCCGCAGACCTCGAACATCTTCACCTCGATGACGGTCGAGGAGAACCTGGAGATGGGCGCCTTCATCCGCAAGGACGATTTCCGGGACACCATGGCGCAGGTCTATGACCTGTTCCCGATCCTCAAGGACAAGCGGCGCCAGCCGGCGGGCGAGCTTTCGGGCGGCCAGCGCCAGCAGGTCGCCGTGGGCCGCGCACTGATGACCAAGCCCAAGGTGCTGATGCTGGACGAACCGACCGCCGGGGTCAGCCCCATCGTGATGGACGAACTCTTCGACCGGATCATCGAGGTCTCCCGCACCGGCATCCCGATCCTGATGGTGGAGCAGAACGCGCGCCAGGCGCTGGAGATCGCCGACAAGGGCTATGTGCTGGTGCAGGGCCGGAACGCCCATACCGGCTCGGGCAAGGAGCTGCTGGCCGACGACGATGTGCGGCGGAGCTTCCTGGGGGGATGAGGATGCGTCTGCACATAATCGCGGCCCTGCTGGCGCTTGTGCCCGGCATCGCGGCCGCCGCCGAGCAATTCACCTGCTCGTTCAAGGAAGGCTGCGGCACCTTCGATTGCGGCGCCGACGCACCTTTCAACGCAACCCTCGTGCCGGGCGCGACCGGCTGGGTGCTGATGCTGAAGGACGAGACCATCGGCACTTTCACCGAGTTCGACAGTTCGGAGGCCGCGCGGCATTTCGTGTCGAGCGACATCGACCCCGACGCCGGGGCGGCCGGGCTGCTGTCGATCTTCAAGAATGGCACCGCCTTCCTGTCGCTGCATGGCGACTTCATGACTCCCTCGGCCCAGACCCATAGCGGCCAATGCACTCTGGAGGTCAGCTGAATGGACCCATTGAACGCCCTCATCGCGGTGTCGAACTACGTGCTGATCCCCGGTATCGCCTATGGCAGCCAGCTGGCGCTTGGCGCGCTGGGGGTGACGCTGATCTACGGCATCCTGCGGTTTTCCAACTTCGCCCATGGCGATACGATGGCCTTTGGCGCGATGGTGACGATCCTGGTGACCTGGTGGATGCAGGGCCACGGCATCCACCTTGGCGTGCTGCCGACCGCCCTGCTCGCCCTGCCCTTCGGGATCTTGGGCACCATGGCGCTCCTGCTGGCGACCGACCGGGTGGTCTATCGCTTTTACCGGGAACAGAAGGCCAAACCGGTGATCATGGTGATCGTGAGCCTTGGCGTCATGTTCATCATGAACGGTATCGTGCGCTTCATCATCGGGGTCGATGACCAGCAGTTCGCCGATGGCGAACGCTTCATCATCTCGGCGCGCGACTTCAAGGCCTGGACGGGCCTGGAGGAAGGGCTGTCGATCCGCACCTCGCAGGGGATCACCTTCATCGCCACCATCGTCTCGGTGGCGCTGCTGTTCTGGTTCCTCAACAAGACGCGCACCGGCAAGTCGATGCGGGCCTATTCCGACAACGAGGACCTGGCGCTGCTCTCGGGCATCAACCCCGAGCGGGTGGTGATGATCACCTGGCTGATCGTTGCGGCGCTCTGCACCGTGGCGGGGGTGCTTTACGGCCTGGACAAGACCTTCAAGCCCTTCACCTACTTCCAGCTGCTGCTGCCGATCTT
This sequence comes from Seohaeicola zhoushanensis, assembly GCF_014656415.1. Classification (GTDB taxonomy): domain Bacteria; phylum Pseudomonadota; class Alphaproteobacteria; order Rhodobacterales; family Rhodobacteraceae; genus Seohaeicola_A; species Seohaeicola_A zhoushanensis. Next base: position 65,114 of record NZ_BNCJ01000006.1, read on the forward strand.
TGCTGCGGCCATCGTCGGCGGCCTTGGCAATCCGCTCGGCGCCATCGCGGGGGGCTTTGTCATCGCCTTCTCGGAGGTGGCGGTGACCTATGCCTGGAAGAAGGTGCTGGGCTATCTCGCACCCGGCGGATGGGAGCCCGAGGGCCTCGTCCAGCTGATCAGCACGGACTACAAGTTCGCGGTCTCCTTCGCGATCCTGCTCATCGTGCTGCTGTTCAAGCCCACCGGCCTGTTCAAGGGGAAATCGGTATGAACGACACCGTCAAGAACATCGGCCTGTTCGCCATCGTCGCCGCGCTGATCGCGCTGGTGGGCGTGCAGCAGGGCTGGAATTCGGCGCTGGTCATCATGAACATGGGCATGATCTCGGCGATCATGGCCATCGGGGTGAACCTGCAATGGGGCTTTGCCGGGCTGTTCAACGTCGGGATCATGGGATTCGTGGCGCTGGGCGGTCTGGCGGCGGTTCTGGTCGGTTTGCCGCCGGTGAAGGAAGCCTGGTCGGCCGGGGGGCTTGGCATCCTCGCCGGTCTGGCGCTGGGCGCGGCGACGATCATCGGCGCGGTGCTGGTGATGAAGCGGATGCCCAGGGGCATGGTGCGCAACCTCGTCGTCACTGTCGTGCTGGTCGCGGGGTTCTTCATCTTCCGCGCGGTACTCGACCCGGCGGTGCTGGCGGTCGAGGCTGTGAACCCGGCGCTGCAGGGCAACCTGGGCGGGATCAATCCGGGCGGCGAGAACTACAAGGACTTCGGCCTCATCATGATCCTGGCCTGGATCTTTGGCGGGGTGCTGGCGGCGGGTGCGGCCTGGCTGATCGGCAAGACGGCGCTGGGGCTGCGGTCGGACTACCTGGCCATCGCGACGCTGGGCATCGCCGAGATCATCATTGCCGTGCTGAAGAACGAGGATTGGCTGAGCCGGGGCGTGAAGAACGTCGTCGGCATTCCGCGCCCGGTGCCCTACGAGATCGACCTGCAGGCCGATCCGTCCTTTGTCGCGCGGGCGGCATCCTGGGGGTTCGATCCGGTGGAAGGGTCGACCATCTATGTCAAGCTGCTCTACTTCTTCATGTTCCTCGTGGTGCTGCTGCTTCTTCTGTGGATGGCGCAGATGGCGCTGAAGAGCCCCTGGGGCCGCATGGTGCGCGCCATACGCGACAACGAGGTCGCGGCCGAGGCCATGGGCAAGGACGTCACCCGGCGGCATCTGCAGATCTTCGTGCTGGGCTCGGCCATCTGCGGGCTGGCCGGAGCGATGATGACCACGGTCGATAGCCAGCTGACGCCGGGCACCTACCAGCCGCTGCGGTTCACCTTCCTGATCTGGGTGATGGTGATCGTCGGCGGATCGGGCAACAACTTCGGCGCGGTTCTGGGCGGATTCCTGATCTGGTATCTCTGGGTGCAGGTCGAACCCTGGGGCATCGCGCTGATGCAGTTCGTCACCTCGGGCTTCCCCGAGGGCTATTGGCTGAAGGACCACCTGATGGCGAGCGCCGCCCATATGCGGCTCTTTACCATGGGGCTGGTGCTGCTGCTGGTGCTGAGGTTCAGCCCGAGGGGCCTGATACCCGAGAAGTGAAAAGGGCAAGGCCGGCGGCGCTTGCGCGCGGCCGGCTTTGCCGGCAGTCTTGGCCCGGTAGATAGATCCGGGTATTTTCATGATCGACGTGCAGGCAAGGCCCGCGCTCAACCGCGTCATCGCCGACATTATCGGCGCCGCCACCATCCCCGCAGTCTGGGATATCTTTGCCGACGCCCTTACCGCCTACGGTTTCGACAACATCATGTATGGCGCGACCCGGTTCCCGGTGCGCGGCATTATCGGCGATCTGCGCGATGCGTTGATCCTGCATCGCGGGCCGGCAGCCTATGCCGATATCTACCTCGGCGAAGAGCTCTACCTGCACTCGCCGACCTATGAGTGGGCCGAGCACAACCGCGGCTTCACCAGCTGGGCCGAAGCGATCCGCCAGCACGGGCGGGCACCGACGGCGCAGCAGATGCGCATCGCGCAGTTGAACGCGCAGTTCGGCTTCATGGTGGGCTTTGTCGGCAGCCTGAACGACGTGGTGCCGGGCATGAAGGGGGTGATCGGATTCAGCCCCTCGGCGCCGATGTCCCAGGCCGAGGCCGATGCGCTCTGGGCCGAGGTCGGCGCGGATGTCGAGACGCTGTGCAACCTGATGCACCTGCGGGTGGGCACCCTGCCCCGCACCGGCCTGCTGCGCCCGCTCACCACCCGCCAGCGCGAGGCGCTGGAGTGGTATTCGCAAGGCAAGACCACGCAGGACATCGCCACCATCCTGGGGCTGTCGATCGCGACGGTGGAAAAGCACCTGCGGATGGCGCGGGATTCGCTGGATGCGCAGACCACGGCCCATGCGGTGAAGAAGGCCGCCCTGCTGAACCTGCTGACCGCCTGAAACGAAAAAGGCCCGGCTGATGCCGGGCCCTGCAAGGGGAGCGCGCCGCGGGACAGCGGCGCGGGGTGGTTCAGGCGCCCCAGGTGCGGACGACGCCGCAATCCATGTGGACGAAATTCGAACGGGAATATTTGCCGACACCGCCGGCGTTGCAGGCGTGGGCCGCCTTGAAGACCTGGCTCACCGAGCGCGACGCCAGCCGCAGATCGGCCGCCTGGCCCTGCATGTGAAGCGAGTTCTTGGCCACACCGCGCGAGCGCGAACGCAGCATGGCGTTGGTCTCGGGGCAGCGATAGCCGGAAAGGAGCATGTAGGGTTCGTTGACATCGAGCAGGTTGTGGGCTGCGGCCATGATGTCAACTGTGCGGGGGTCTATGGTCTTGGTCTTGTCGGTGCGCCAGTCGCGCATGAAGTGGGTGATCTCGGTCAGCGATTCCTTGATGTAGTCGCCGTCCACCCAGTAGACCATGTCGATCCGTTCGCCGGTGCGCCCGGAATACATCCGGATCTTGCGAACGTCCCCGCCACCGCGGAGAAAGCCTGCTGCTTTGGAGAAGGTCGGTGCCGCCGATACCGCGGTCGCCGCGAAAACGCCCAACAGGGCACGCCGGGAGAATCCCGGTAGCTGTTTGTCTGTCATGTGCTGCGCTGTCCCGTACGCTGTAGTCCTGCCCAAGCGCGATGTTACGCGCCAGTTCCGTCATCTCCCCAGATGCACCGGCTTTATGGCACGGCAGGATTCCTTCGCCAACAACGGATTCGGTCGACTTTTACACAGGGCCAAATTTCGGCAAATTCTTGCGCATGTGAACAAATCTGCCACAGTGTGGCCGAAAGATCGGCACAGTCCGGGCCGCGCCGCAACAAAGACCGGGAAAGGCGCGTTCTAGCATAACTGTGAATGGACTTTCCGTATGGATTTCCTGACTTTCTGGGGGAAAGACATGTGGTATAGACCGCATACCGGATTAAGAGGGCGCTCAAGCTATGTTCGCAAAAATGCGTTGGACCACCACCCAGGCCTGTGCCGCGATTGCACTGATGGCACTGACCTCGGGGCTGCCTGCCACGCCGGCAAAGGCACAGGTGACCGCGTATAAACAGGCGGTTGCCGAGGTCGCGTCGCAGGATGACGAGGTTGCAGCCTTCTATCGCCAGACGAATTACGCGCCGCTCTGGACCGGCGAAGGCCCCGAGTTCACCGCGCGCCGCGCCGCGCTGATGGCGGCGCTGGCCGATGTCACGGTGCATGGGCTGCCGGCCTCTCGCTATGATGCGGCCGGGCTGATGGCCAAGATGCAGGCGGCCCGTACCACCCGTGACCTGGGCATGGTCGAAGTGGCCCTGTCGCTGGCCTTCGTGCATTACGCCCATGACATCAGCTCGGGCATCCTGACGCCGGGCAAGATCGACGCCGGGATCCTGCGCGAAGTGCCGCGCCGTGACGGGGTCGACCTGCTCAAGGGGCTCGCGACCAACGCGCCCACCGCCTATCTCGCCAGCCTCGCGCCGCATAACCCGGAATATCGCGAGCTGATGAAGGAGAAGATCCGCTACGAGCGCCTGATCGCCGCTGGCGGCTGGGGTCCGACGGTGCCTGCCAAGGCACTGAAACCCGGCGAGAGCGGCGAGGCCGTGGTGGCCCTGCGCAACCGGCTGATCGCAATGGGCTATATGGAACGCAGCGTGTCGCGCGATTACGATGCCGCCCTGGAAGAAGGCATCCGCACCTTCCAGCACGCGCATGGTCTGAACGAGGATGGCGTCGCCGGCCCCGGCACCGTGGAAGAGATCAACATCTCGGCCGACGACCGGCTGAAGTCGATCATCGTCGCGCTTGAGCGCGAGCGCTGGATGAACATCCCGCGCGGCAAGCGGCACATCCTGGTGAACCAGACCGATTTCACCGCCAAGATCATCGACGACGGCCGGGTGACCTTCCAGACCCGCTCGGTCATCGGCATGAACCAGGGCGACCGGCGCAGCCCGGAGTTCTCGGACGAGATGGAGCACATGATCGTGAACCCGAGCTGGCACGTGCCGCGCTCGATCATCGTCAAGGAATACCTGCCGCAGCTGCAGGCCAACCCGAACGCGGCGCGGCACCTGATCATCACCGACAGCCGCGGCCGCCGGGTCGACCGCGAGACGATGGACTTCACCCAGTTCAGCACGCGCAACTTCCCCTTCGACATGCGCCAGGCGCCGGGCGATGCGAATGCGCTTGGCAAGGTGAAGTTCATGTTCCCGAACTCGAACAACATCTACCTGCATGACACCCCGGCGAAGAACCTCTTCGCCCGCGAGGTGCGCGCCTACTCGCATGGCTGCATCCGCCTGGCCGATCCGTTCGACTTTGCCTATGCGTTGCTCTCGGCGCAGACGGATGATCCGCAAGGCGTGTTCCAGGCCGCCCTGCGCTCGGGCCGCGAGACCAAGATCGACCTGGTGGAGCACGTTCCGGTGCACCTGATCTATCGCACCGCGCAGGTCGACGCCCGCGGCAAGGCCGAGTTCCGCCGCGACGTCTATGGCCGTGACGGCAAGATCTGGGACGCGCTGCAACGCGCCGGGGTGGCGCTGCCCTCGGTTCAGGGCTAAGTCTGCGGCCCAGAGCGCAAGCAAGGGGCCGCACCCATGACCCATAGCATCAAGGCCATCGCCGCAGCCATCGGCGCCGAGGCGGTTGGCGATCTCGGCCTGACCATCAGCCGGGCTTCCGAGCCGGCGGATGCCGGGCCGGACGATCTCGCCATGGCGATGGCGCCGAAGTTCCAGGCAGATATTCCAAAGGGCCGCGCGCGGGCCGCGCTGCTGGCGCCGGGGGCCGACTGGCAGGCGCTGGGGCTGCGCGCCGCGATCCTCGCGCCGCGCGGGCGGCTGGCGATGGCGGGCGTGACCGCCCTGCTTGACCCCGGCCAGCATTTCGCGCCGGGCATCCATGCTTCGGCGGTGATCGACCCGACGGCCGAGATCGGTGATGGCGTTTCCATCGGCCCGCTGGCGGTGATCGGCGCGCGTGCGCGGATTGGTGCGGGGTCGGTGATCGGCCCGCATTGCGTGATCGGGGCCGATGTGGCCCTTGGCCCCGGTGCCTTCCTGCGCGAGTTGGTCAGCATCGGCGCCCGCGCCACCATCGGCGCGCGCTTCATCGCGCAGCCGGGCGTGCGCATCGGCGGCGACGGGTTCTCCTTCGTCACCCCCGAGGTCTCGGGTGTCGAGATGGCCCGCGCGACGCTTGGCGACCAGGGCGAGACCAAGGCCCAGGCCTGGCTGCGCATCCATTCGCTGGGCTCGGTCACCATCGGCGACGATGTCGAGATCGGCGCCAACAGTACCGTCGACAACGGCACCATCCGCGACACCTTCATCGGCTCGGGCACCAAGATCGACAGCCTGGTCCAGGTCGGCCACAACGTGCGCGTCGGGACCGACTGCCTGCTTTGCGCCCAGGCCGGGGTGGCCGGGTCGTCGGAGATCGGCAACAACGTCGTCCTGGGCGGCCAGACCGGGGTTGGCGACAACCTGATCGTCGGCGACCGGGTGATCGCGGCGGGGGGCACCAAGATCCTCTCGAACGTCCCGGAGGGGCGCGTGATGATGGGTTATCCGGCGGTAAAGATGGACGCCTTTACAGAGGCTTACAAGGCGATCCGAAGGTTGCCGCGCCTGGCCCGCGACATCTCGGCGCTGAAAAAGGCAGTTTTCAAAGACGAGCCGACCGAGTAAGCAGCCGGCAGGCAACAAAGGACGGAGGCCGAAGTGAGCATCCAGGACCGTGTCATCGCGATCATTGCCGAACAGGCGGTGCTCGACCCCGCCGACGTAACGCTGGAGAGTTCGCTGGACGATCTCGGGATTACCAGCCTGGGACTGGTCGAAAGCATCTTCGCCATCGAAGAGGAATTCGACATCTCGATCCCCTTCAATGCCAATGAGCCGACGGCGAGCGATTTCGACATCTCCAGTGTCGCGGCCATCGTGAAGGGCATCGAAAGCCTGGTTGCCCAGAAGGTCTGAGAAGGGACCACGCTGATGAAACGGGTGGTCATTACCGGCGCCGGTACGATCAACGCACTCGGCCATTCGGTGCCCGAGACCTTCGAGGCCATGCGTGAAGGCCGCTGCGGCATCGGCCCGCTGGAGTTTCGCGACGTCGACCGGCTGGCAATCCGCATCGGCGGCCAGGTCCGCGATTTCGAGGCCGAGGGTCGCTTCAACCGCCAGCAGATGACGTTGTACGACCGCTTCACCCAGTTCACCCTGGCGGCAGCGCAGGAGGCGATCACCCAGTCGGGGCTGGAGTTCCAGGGCGACCTGGCGGCGCGCTCGGGCGTGGTGCTGGGTACTGCCGGCGGCGGCGTCTCGACCTGGGACGACAATTACCGGGCGGTCTATGAAGAGGGCAAGAACCGGGTCCATCCCTTCGTGGTGCCGAAGCTGATGAACAACGCGGCGGCCAGCCACGTCTCGATGGAATACAACCTCAAGGGGCCGTCCTTCACCGTCTCGACCGCCTGTGCCTCGTCCAACCACGCGATGGCCCAGGCCTTTGCAATGGTGCGCTCGGGCATGGCCCCGGCGATGGTGACTGGCGGGTCGGAGTCGATGCTCTGCTTTGGCGGGGTGAAGGCCTGGGAAGGGCTGCGGGTGATGTCCAAGGACGCCTGCCGCCCCTTCTCGCTGAACCGCAACGGCATGGTGCAGGGCGAAGGCGCGGGCGTCTTCGTCTTCGAGGAATACGAGCACGCCCGCGCGCGCGGCGCCGAGATCCTCTGCGAGGTGATCGGCTATGCCATGTCCTCGGATGCCGCCGATATCGTGATGCCCTCGAAACAGGGCGCGGCGCGGGCGATGGCCGGTGCGCTGGCCGATGCGCGGATCGACCGCAGCGAGGTCGGATACATCAATGCCCATGGCACCGGCACGGCGGCCAACGACAAGACCGAATGCGCGGCGGTGGCCGATGTCTTCGGGCCGCAGGCCGACAAGCTGATGATCTCCTCGACCAAGTCGATGCATGGCCACCTGATCGGCGGCACCGGCGCGGTCGAACTGCTGGCCTGCATCATGGCGCTGCGCGACGGGGTGATCGCGCCGACCATCGGCTATGAGGAACCAGACCCGGAATGCGCGCTGGACGTGGTTCCCAATACCGCGCGCGAGGCCAGGGTCGAGGTGGCGCTGAGCAATGCCTTTGCCTTCGGCGGGCTCAACGCGGTGATCGCCCTGCGCCGGATCTGAGCGCAAACGAAAAGGCCCGGACACTGTGTCCGGGCCTTATGCGTGACAGTATGGCCGTCTTACTTCTGGACGACGTCCACGACATTGTAGCCCGAGGTGAAGCCCTTCAGCGACATTTCGAGCGTTACGACCTGGTCGGGTGCCGGCGCCGGGCGCAGCGAGAGCGTGGCGACCTTGCCCTTCTTGAAGGCCGCGATATCGGCCTCGGTCAGGCCGATCTGGGCGATGCAGCCGATCGGGTTGCAGAAGGAATAGTTGTAGCGCTTGCCGGGGGCGCCATCGATCGAGATGGTCAGCTGCGCCGGCAGCAGAGTTTCCAGCGGCACCACGATGGTGGCACCGGCGACGGCCTGCGAGCCGTTCTCGATCCGGAACAGCGAGAACTCGGCCATCGGCGTCTTGTCGGCCGAATAGAGCACCTGCAGCAGCGAGCAGGGATCCTTCTCGCTCTCGGTCTTGATGCAGGCCAGGTCCCAGTCGTCGAACTTTTCCTTGGAATAGCGTTCGCCCAGCTGCGGGCCCTCGGTGACTTCGCGGCCGAGGTCGAGCTGGCTCTCGCCATCAGTGGCGGCAGGCGCCTCGGAAGTGGTCTCCGGCTTGACCTCTTCGGTTGTGCCCGAGGCCGTCTGCGCAACGGCCGAGGTGGCCAGCGACAGCAGGGCAACGGCGGACAGTGTCGAAATCGTTCTGAACATGGAGATCCTGTATGCTGCGTTGTTTTGCGGTCGCTCTAGCACAGGCGGCCGGCCAAGTCAGGCCTTATACCGACCGGTTGCGGGGAAATTCGCCTATATGCGCGCCACGGTCCTGACATCATCGCGCAAGAAACAAGGGGACCCGCGAAGGTCCCCTCGAATAGTCTCTCCCCGTCGGACTGGCCGACTTAGTAATTGGAATCAGGCTACGAAAAGGAAATCCGGAGGTCAACAGCCATCGCCAAATATATTCGTTACTTTCGGGATGCTTGCGGGAAGAAGCGGCAGTCGTGAAAAAAAGGCCGCACCCGAAGGTACGGCCAGTCTGACAGGGAGGAAAGCCCGCCGCGACCGGGAGACCCGTGCAGCGGACAGAAAGCACTATCGCAGCCAAAGATTAAATTAGTATGCTGCTGCGACGGCAATTTCAGGGCAAGGACAGAGGCGGCATGGACGGCACGCTCTTCGTTGGCGGCGGCGGCCCCGACTATTCGGAAAAACAACAGCTTCTGCTGGGCTATGCCAACCGGCACGGGCTGATCGCGGGTGCAACCGGCACCGGCAAGACGGTGACGCTGCAGATCCTGGCCGAAGGGTTCAGCGCCGCCGGCGTGCCGGTCTTCATGGCCGACGTGAAGGGCGATCTCTCGGGCCTGGCCAAGGCCGGTTCCCCCGATTCCAAGCTGCACGAGCCCTTCACCAGCCGTGCCGCGAAGATCGGTTATGACGACTATGCCTATGCGGCCTTCCCGGTCACTTTCTGGGATCTCTTCGGCGAACAGGGCCACCCGGTGCGCACCACCGTGGCCGAGATGGGGCCGCTTCTGCTCTCGCGGCTGCTCGAGTTGAGCGAGGCGCAGGAGGGCATTCTCAACGTCGCCTTCCGGGTCGCCGACGAGGAAGGGCTGCCGCTGCTCGACCTCAAGGACCTGCAGGCGCTGCTGGTCTGGATCGGCGAGAACCGCGAGAAACTGTCGCTTCGCTTCGGCAATGTGGCGGTCGCCTCGGTCGGGGCGATCCAGCGGCGCTTGCTGGTGCTCGAGAACCAGGGCGGCGCGGCCTTCTTCGGCGAACCGGCGCTGGCGCTGTCCGACCTGATGCGCACCGATACGGAGGGGCGCGGCATCATCAACATTCTCGCCGCCGACAAGCTTATGGCGGCGCCGCGGCTCTATTCCACCTTCCTGCTCTGGCTGCTGTCCGAGCTCTTCGAGGAACTGCCCGAGGTCGGCGACCCGGAGAAGCCCAAGCTGGTGTTCTTCTTCGACGAGGCGCACCTGCTGTTCGACGGTGCCCCCAAGGCGCTGGTCGACAAGGTCGAGCAGGTGGCGCGGCTGATCCGTTCCAAGGGCGTCGGCGTCTACTTCTGCACCCAGAACCCCGCCGACGTTCCCGAGGACATCCTGGGCCAGCTCGGCAACCGGGTGCAGCACGCCCTGCGCGCCTTCACCGCGAAGGACCGCAAGGACCTGCGCCTCGCCGCCGAGACCTACCGCGACAACCCGCGCTTCTCGACCGAACAGGCGATCCGCGAGGTCGGCACCGGCGAGGCGGTGACCTCGCTGCTCGAACGCAAGGGCATCCCCGGCATGGTCGAGCGCACGCTGATCCGCCCGCCCGCCTCGCAGCTCGGCCCGATCGAGGTCTCCGAGCGCAAGGCTCTGATGAACACCTCGGCACTGGCCGGAAAATACGACCATACGCTCGACCGAGTCTCGGCCTACGAGATCCTGCAGAAACGCGCCCAACAGGCGGCGCAGGAGGCTGCGCGGGCCGAGGAGGTCGCCGAGGAACAGGAGACCAGCGCGCGCGAATACAACTCGGCGCGCCGCTACTCGGGCGGCCGGGTCACCCGCTCGACCTCGCGCGCGCCCAAGGCACCCGACACCTTCGGCTCGGCGATGACCGAGGCGGTCATCAAGGAGCTGAAGGGCACCACCGGGCGTCGCATCGTGCGCGGCATCCTCGGCGGGCTGTTCAAGGGACGCTGAACCGGCGGGGAAAGAGAAGACCGCCCTGGTGCTTCTTCTCTTTCCAAATACTCCAATGCGCCGGTGACGCCCGGCGCGCCCCTGGGGTCAGCGCCACTCGTCCCGACGCGCCGCCGCGGCCTGACGCAGCGAGATGGCATCGACCCCGACTGCCAGGAACAAGCAGCCGGCGTCGGCCACCTCGCGGCAGAAGGACATGTCGAGCGACAGGAAGCCCGGCGGTTTGCCGGCGGCGCGAATGCGCTTGGTGGCGTCGACCACCGCCTTGCGCACCTCTGGGTGCGAGGCCTCGCCCGGGTAGCCCATCGAGGCGGCGAGGTCGGCCGGGCCGATGAAGATGCCGTCGACCCCGTCCACCGCGGCGATCTCCTCGATCTCGGCCAGGGCCTCGACCGTTTCGGCCTGGACCAGCAGGCAGATCTCCTCGCTGGCGCGCTTGCCGTAGTCCTGGACCATGCCGAAGCGGCTCGCCCTGGTCGCCCCGGCGACGCCGCGTACCCCGTGCGGCGGATAGCGCACGGCGGCGACCGCCTTCTCGGCCTCCTCGGCGTTCTGCACGTAGGGCACCAGCAGCGACTGCGCCCCAGCGTCCAGCAGGCGCTTGATCTCGACCGTGTCGTTCCAGCCGGGGCGCACGATGGTGCTGACCGGATAGGGCACGGCGGCCTGCATCAGCGGCACGGTCTGGCCGATGGAGGTCGGCGTGTGCTCGGTGTCGATCAGCAACCAGTCATAGCCGCAGCCCGCCAGCATCTCGACCACGCAGCTGTCGGCAATCGAGCTCCAGTAGCCGATCTGCCGCCGGCCCTCCCTGAGCGCAGCCTTGAAGGCGTTCTTCGGCAGGTCCATCGCAATCTCCTCCTTGCAATCTTGCGGTCCGTCTCCGGTTCGGCACGAGTGATACACAGTCCGGCGGACTCTGCATCAGAAATCGGTATACCAAATCCGGAATTGCGGGGGATCAGCCTGCGCTGGTCCAGGCCGCCACCGTGGCGCGGGCGCCCTGCCCGGCCAAGGCGTCGTAGGCCTCGGTGACGGCAGTGCGGAACCGTGCATCACCCGCGAGGGCCGGGTCGAAGACCTGCGCCACGCCCAGCAGCGCCGCGACCTTGCCCGCCGGTGTCTGCGCGCTGTCCGAGGCCGCCCTGAGTTGGGCTGCCAGCGGGTCGCGCACGTCGATCGCCTGGCCCGCCTCGTCGAGGCCGCCGACATAGCGCATCCATCCCGCCACGGCGAGGCAGAGGCCGGATGGCACCCTGCCCGCCGCCAGCGCATCACGCACGGTGCCGAGGATGCGCTGCGGCAGTTTCTGGCTGCCGTCCATGGCGATCTGCCAGGTGCGGTGCCGGATGCCGGGGTTGCGGTAGCGGTCGAGCAGCGCGGCGCAATAGGCCGGCAGGTCCTCGCCTTCGGGCCGCGGGACCGTGGGCAAGATCTCCTCGCGCCAGAGCCGGTTGCAGAGCGCGGCAAAGGCCGGGTCGGCCACCGTTTCGGCGATGGTTTCGTAGCCCGAGAGATAGCCGAGATAGGCCAGCGTCGAATGGGTGCCATTGAGACAGCGCAACTTCATCGCCTCATGCGCCTCGACGTTGCGCACGAATTGCGCGCCGGCGACCTCCCAGGCCGGGCGGCCATCGGCGAAATCATCCTCGATCACCCATTGCCGGAAGGGTTCGTGCATCACGCAGGCCGGGTCGAGATAGCCTTCAGAGGCGGCCAGCGCCTCGATATCCGCGGGCGTGGTGGCGGGGGTGATGCGGTCGACCATGGTGGCCGGGAACGGGACTTCTGCCGCGATCCAGTCGGCGAGGTCGTGGTCGCGCGCGCGGGCGAAGTCGAGCATGATGCCGCGCGCCAGCCGGCCGTTCGAGGGGAGGTTGTCGCAGGTCAGCACGGTGAAGGGCTTTACCCCATCCGCCCGACGCCGCGCCAGCGCCGCCACGATGAAGCCCGGCGCCGATTGCGGGCGGTCCGGGTTTTTCAGGTCATGGCGGATCTCGGGGTGATCCCGGTTGAGCCGCCCCGTTGCCGGTTCGTGGCAATAGCCCTTTTCGGTGATGGTCAGCGAGACGATCCTCACCCCCGGATCGGCCATCGCCGCGATCACAGCCTCGGGGTTTTCGGGCGCAACCAGCACGCCCGTGATCGACTCGATCACGCGCGCGCTCTTGCCCTCGGGCCCCAGTTCCACCGCCGTGAAGGCGCCGCCCTGGGACTCCAGCTGGTCGCGTGCCGTGGGGCTCTTGAGGCTGACGGCCAGGATGCCCCAGTCACCGCCCTGGGCCGCCATCGCCTCGGCGGTGTAGATCGCCTGGAAGGCGCGGAAGAAGGCGCCGGGGCCAAGGTGGACGATGCCGGTTCTGGCCGGGGCCGTGCGGCGGGTGAGCCTATCGGGCAAGCCAGCCTCCATCGACGTTCAGCACCGCGCCGGTGACGTAATTGGCCGCCGGGGCGCAGAGGAAGGTCACCGCCCCGGCGATATCGGCCGGGTCGCCCCAGCGCCCCGCCGGGATGCGCCCGAGGATCTCGGCCGAGCGCAGCGGGTCGGCGCGGAGCGCCTCGGTGTTGTTGGTGGCGATATAGCCCGGCGCGACGGCGTTCACGTTGATGCCCTTGGCCGCCCATTCGTTGGCCAGCAGCTTGGTCAGCCCCGCGACCCCGTGTTTCGACGCGGTATAGGCCGGCACCCGGATGCCGCCCTGGAAGCTGAGCAGCGAGGCGATGTTGACGATCCGCCCGCCCTGCCCGCGCGCCAGCGCGGCGCGGGCGAAGGCCTGGCACATCAGGAAGACGGCCTTGAGGTTCACGTCCATCACCGCGTCCCAGTCGGCCTCGGTATAGTCGACCGAATCCGCGCGCCGGATGATGCCCGCGTTGTTCACCAGGATATCGAGCACGCCGAACTCCGCCAGCCGCGCGGCTGCCGCGCCGGGATCGGCGAGGTCGAGCGTCACCGCCTCGCCGCTGCCGCCCGCGCCTTGGATCCGCGCCACCGTCTCGGCGCAGGACGACCGCCCCGCCGCCAGCACATGCGCGCCCGCCTCGGCCAGCCCGACCGCGATGGCCTGGCCGATGCCGGTATTCGCGCCGGTCACCAGCGCGCGCTTGCCGTCGAGGCGGAAAGCGCTCACCGCAGCGTCTCCATCGCCACCATGTCCATGTCGGTGAAGTCGACGTTGTCGCCCGCCATGGCCCAGCAGAAGGTATAGGCCCCGGTTCCTGCCCCGGCATGGATCGACCAGGGCGGCGAGATCACCGCCTCTTCGTTGCCCATGACGATATGGCGGGTCTCGGTCGGCTCGCCCATCAGGTGGAAGACGCGCGAACCTTCGGCGAGGTCGAAATAGAGATAGGCCTCCATGCGCCGGTCATGGGTATGCGCCGGCATGGTGTTCCAGACCGAGCCTTCCTGGAAGCGGGTATAGCCCATCACCAGTTGGCAGGTCTCGACCACCTCGGGGTGCAGGAACTGCATGATGACCCGCTCGTTGGCGGTGGCCTTGGCGCCCATCTCGACGCGGCGCGCAATGTCGGCGGTGACCAGCCGGGTCGGGCATATGCGATGCGCGGGGGCCGAAAGGATGTAGTAGCGACCCTCGCCGGCAAAAGTCACCGGGCCAGAACCCATGCCGATGTAGAGGATCTCGCCGGTGCCGATCCGGTGGGTTTCGCCGCCGACCGTCACCTCGCCCGCCGGGCCGATGTTCAGCACCCCCATCTCGCGCCGCGCGAGGATCGAGGGCGTACCGGCTTCGGCGACGTGGTCCAGCACAAGCGCCCCGCCCGCCGGAACCGCGCTGCCGAGGATCAGCCGGTCGTAATGCGAATAGACCAGCCGGATCTCGCCCGGCGCGAAGAGCCCGCCGACGTGGAAGTGGTCGCGCAGGCCCTGCGTGTCGAGCGACCTGGCCGAGGCCGGGTCGATGGCATAGCGGGTTTCGGTCTGGGTCATCATTGGGTCCTTCAGAGAAAATCGTCGCGGCGCGGGGTGAAGGTGTCGATCAGCTCGCCCGGCTCGAGGCATTCGCAGCCATGTTCGGCGTTCGAGGGCACGACGAGACTGTCGCCGGGGCCGATCTCGACCTCCTTGCCGTCAAGGAAGAAGCGGAAGCGCCCGGCCATGACATAGGTCGACTGGATGTGCGGATGCGAATGCAGCTTGCCCAGGGCGCCCTTCTCGAAACGGAAGGAGACCACCATGAGGTCGGGGTTCTCGGAGAGCACCTGCCGGGTGATGCCGGGATCGGGATAGGCCGGCGGATAGGTTCGGATCATCGCGTAACCTCCTGACATCAATGGAAGAGCGAGGGCAGCCAGAGCGACAGCGCGGGCACGTAGGTGACCAGCATCAGCGTCACGAAGGCGGCGAAGTAGAACGGCCAGATCGAGCGCACCGCCTGCTGGATCGGGATACGCCCCACCGCGCAGCCCACGAAGAGCACCGCGCCCACCGGCGGCGTGCAGAGGCCGATGCCGAGGTTCAGGATCAGGATCACCCCGAAATGCACCGGGTCGACGCCGAAGGCCTGCACCACCGGAAGGAAGATCGGCGTGGTGATGACGATCAGCGGCGACATGTCCATGAAGGTCCCGAGGATCAGCAGCACCACGTTGATGAGAAGCAGGATCAGGATCGGGTTGTCGGAAAGCTGCTGCAGCGCCGCGACCATCATCGCCGGCACCCGCAGGTAGGCCAGCAGCCAGCCGAAGGAGGCCGCGCAGCCGATCACCATGAGAACCATCGAGGTGGTGCGCACCGCCGCCTTGGTCGCCTCGACGAACTCGCGCCAGTCGAGCGTGCGATAGACGAGGATCGTCACCAGTAGCGCATAGACCACCGCGATGTTCGAGGACTCCGAGGCGGTGAAGATGCCGGAGCGCACACCGCCGAAGATCAGCGCCACCAGGATCAGGCCTGGCACCGCATTGAGGAAGATCGACCCCAGCGCGCCGAAGCCGGGGAAACGCTCGGTCGGATAACCGCGCCGGCGGGCGACGATATAGGCCGCGACCATCAGCGAGAGCGCCAGCACGAGGCCGGGGATGATGCCGGCGGTGAAGAGGTCGGCGATCGAGATCTTGCCGCCCGCCGAGATCGAGTAGATGATCATGTTGTGGCTGGGCGGGATCATCAGCGCGATGATCGAGCCGACAACCGTGATATTCACCGCATAATCAACGCCGTATCCGCGTGCCTTCATCTGCGGCACCATCAGCCCGCCGACCGCCGAGGCATCGGCCGCCGCCGAGCCCGAGACGCCACCGAACATGACCGAGGCCATGATGTTGACCTGCCCGAGGCCACCGCGCAGATGGCCGACCATCGCGCCCGCCAGCGCCACCAGGCGCCGCGCGATATCGCCGCGCACCATCAGGTCGCCGGCGTAGATGAAGAAGGGGATCGCCATAAGCGCGAAGACCGAGACGCCGGAATTCAGCCGCTGGAACACCACCACCGGCGGCAGGCCGAGGTAGAGGATCGTCGCGAAGGACGAGATGCCGAGGCAGAAGGCAACCGGCGTGCCGATCAGCAGCAGGAAGACGAAGCTTCCGAAGAGAACCCAGAGCTCCATCCTATGCCTCCGCCGTTTCGGTATCGCCAAAGCGGGAGGTGTGAAGCCCCGCCAGCCGCCGCAGGATCCGTTCGAGTGAGAACAGCACCACCAGCACGCCGCCACCGACAATGGGGGCGAAGTCGAAGGCCCCGGAAATGCCGAGCGAGGGCAGCTGCACGTGGGCCGCGCGCTCGGCCAGTTGCCAGCCGTAGAAGACCATGCCGCCGCCGAAGGCCGCGACCATGATGTCGGAAAGCGTATGGAACAGCTTCTTGACCGCGTCGGGCACGACGTAGAGCAGGACGTCGAAGGACAGGTGATAGCCCTCGCGAATGCCGACGGCGGCGCCGAGGAAGATGAACCAGCCCATCACCATCACGCTCGCCGGTTCGGACCAGACGATCGAATTGTTCAGCACGTAGCGCCAGAACACCTGCGCCGCGATCATCACCGTCATCGCCACGAGGCCCGCGCCGGCCACCCAGAGGGCGATATTGGCCAGCCGCCCCGTGGCGATCGCGGCGGTTTCCATAGTCTTTCGCACGAGGGGTGCCTCCGTAGCAGGGTCCGGCCCCCGCCGCTGCGGGGACCGGCAGGCAGGGTCAGGTCACTTGGTGGCCTGGATCCGCTCGACCAGCGACTTGAGTTTGTCCGAGGTCACGTATTTCTGGTAGACCGGCACCATCGCCTCGATGAACGGGGTCTTGTCGATGTCGGTGATGACCTCGACGCCCGCCGCGCGGACCTTGTCCTCGGAGGCCTTCTCGCGGGCCGCCCAGAGGTCGCGCATCACGAGCACAGACTCCTTGGCCGCCGCCCGCACCGCCGCCTGTTCGTCGGCGCTCAGCGAGTCATAGGTCTTCTTCGACATGGCGAGGATTTCCGGCACGATCAGGTGCTGGTCCAGCGTCAGATACTTGGCGACCTCGAAGTGGCCCGAGGATTCATAGCTGGGGTAGTTGTTCTCGGCCCCGTCGATCACGCCGGTCTGGATCGAGGAATAGACCTCGCCATAGGGCATCGGGGTGGCGTTGGCCCCCAGCGCGCCGACCATGTCGACGAAGAGATCGGACTGCATCACGCGGAACTTCATGCCCGAGAGATCGGCCATCGAATTGATCGGCTTCTGGCTGTTGTAGAAGCTGCGCGAGCCGGCGTCGTAGAAGGCCAGGCCGACCAGGTCGTGATCCGAGAAGGCGGCCAGGATCTCTTCGCCGATCGGGCCATCCATGACCTTGTGCATGTGCTCGGTCGAGCGGAAGATATAGGGCAGCGAGGGGATCTGCGTCTCGGGGATCATGTTGTTGAAGGGCCCGAGGCTGACGCGGTTCATGTCGATCACGCCGAACTGGGTCTGTTCGATGGTGTCCTTCTCCTGGCCGAGCTGGGCCGAGTGGAAGACCTCGATGCAGAGCTTGCCGCCGGTCTTCTCTTCCAGGATCTTGCCCATCGCCTTGACCGCTTCGACGGTCGGATAGCCGTCGGGGTGCGTGTCGGACGAACGCAGCGTGCGCTCGCAGGCCTGGGCCGCGCCGGCCAGCGAGACAGAGGCGAGCAGTGCCGCCAGGATATGCCGTCTTTTCATAGTCTTCTCCTCCCTTGTTGATGTGGCTCTAGCCGAGCCGATATGCCTGTTTTGCCAGGCCGTAGGTCAAATCCGCCGCGACCTCGCGGGCCGCGTCCTCCCTCAGTCGTCCGGTGCCGACCAGCGTCGCGAGATAGGCGCAGTCCGACCTCCGCGCGACGTCGTGGCGCGCGGGGATCGAGCAGAAGGCACGGGTGTCGTCGTTGAAACCGGCGGTGTTGTAGAAGCCGCAGGTCTCGGTCGTGGCCTCGCGGAACCGCTTGATCCCCTCGTAGCTGTCGAAGAACCACCAGGGCGGGCCAAGGCGCAGCGCCGGGTAGGCCCCCGCCAGCGGCGCGAGTTCGCGGCCATAGGCGGTTTCGTCCAGGGTGAAGAGGATGATGGTCAGCTCCGGCTCCATCCCCACCGCGTCGAGCATCGGCTTGAGCGCGCCGACGTAATCGGTCGGGCCCGGAATATCGAAGCCCTTGTCGCGCCCGTGGCGGGCAAAGACGCCGGCATGGTGGTTGCGCCGCGAGCCGGGATGGATCTGCATCGTCATCCCGTCTTCCAGGCTCATCCGCGCCATCTCGGTCAGCATCTGGCCGCGGAAGGTCTCGGCCTCGGCCGGGGTGAAATCGCCCGAGAGCACCTTGCCGAGCAGCGCTCCGGCCTCTTGCGGCGAGAGGTTCGCGGTCTGTGCCGAGGGGTGGCCGTGATCGGTGGCCGTGGCGCCGAAGCTGCGGAAATAGTCGCGCCGGGCGCGGTGCGCGTCGAGATAGCCGTCCCAGGTGGTGGTGTCCTCGCCGGTCAGTTCGCCCAGGCGGGTGACGTTGGCGGCAAAGCCCTCGAACTCGGGATCGACCACCGCGTCGGGGCGATAGGTGGTCAGCACCCTGCCCGACCAGCCGCTTTCGGCGATCATCCGGTGCCAGCGCAGATCGTCCAGCGCGCCTTCGGTGGTGGCCAGCACCTCGATCCCGAAGCGCTCGAACAGGGCGCGCGGTCGGAAGTCGTCGCGGCCGAGGCAGGCGTCGATATGGTCGTAATACAGGTCGGCGGTCGCCGCGTTCAGCGGTTCGTCGATGCCAAAGACATGTTCGAAGGAATGGTCGAGCCAGAGCGCCGAGGGCGTCCCCCTAAACAGATGGAACCGCTCGGCAAACAGCCGCCAGATGGTGCGCGGGTCACTCTCGACCGGGCCGCCATCGACGCGCGGCACGCCGAGAGAGGTCATCGGCACCCCCTGGCTCACCAGCATCCGGAAGACATAGTGGTCGGGGATCACGAAAAGCTCGGCAGGGTTCGGGAAGCGTTCGTTTTCGGCGAACCAGCGCGGGTCGCAATGCCCGTGCGGGCTGACGATGGGGAGGTTCTTCACGTCGTCATACAGGCTGCGGGCCAAAGCGCGCAGCGAGGGTTCGACGGGGAACAGGCGATCTGGATCTGTAAGGGGCACGGGCGACCTTCGAGTCAGCAATTGACCAGACTAATATGCTAGTCTGACAGTTGTGTCAAAGTGCAAAATCCTGTAGCAAAGGGCACAGGACTTGTGACACACCGGCGCTGACATGCAGGATCTGGAATTCACTCCGCTTTCGTTGCCGCCGTCGCAGACCGCGACGGACCAGGTGTTTGACGCCCTCTATTCGGCCGTGGTCTCGTTGCAGCTGCCGCCCGGCTCGAAGGTCTCGGAGGCCGAGGTCGCCAAGCAGCTGAACGTCTCGCGCCAGCCGGTGCGCGATGCGTTTTTCCGGTTATCGAAGCTGGGGCTGTTGTCGATCCGGCCGCAACGGGCGACGCTGATCTCGAAGATCTCGGAACGGGCCGTGCGCGAGGCTGCTTTCGTGCGCACGGCGCTGGAGGTGGAATGCATCCGCCTTGCCGCCGCGCGGCGCACCAAGGAGGACATCGCCGAACTGCACGAGGCGCTGGCCCGGCAGGTGGCGGCGCTGGACGATCCAGATCGGCGCGCCTTTCACGTGCAGGACGAGGCCTTCCATTTGCTGCTCTGCCGGATCGCCGGGCATACCCATGTCTGGGAGCTGATCCTGGAGCACAAGGCGCATATGGACCGCGCGCGGTTCCTGACCCTCTCGGTCAGCCACCGCCGCCGGGTGCTGAGCGAACACGTCGCGCTGGTCGAGGCGATCGAGGCCGGCAGCCCGGACGCAGCCGAAGCCTGTCTGCGCGACCACCTGGGCAATATCCACGTTGTGCTGCCGGGCCTGCGGGCAGAGAACGCGGCCTATTTCGAGGATGACTGCGACTGAGCCTTTTGCTCAGAGGCGCTGTAGGGTGAAGCGCGAGCTTTGCGTGATCCGCTGGCCGGGGTCGATCCGCGGCGACGGATAGTCGGCGCGGTTCGCCGCGTCAGGCCAGAGCTGCGGTTCCAGCGCCAGCCCGGCATAGGGGCCGAAGGGGCGCCCCTCGTGCCCCGGCCAATGGCCCGACGAGGTGCCGCCCGAGGCATAGACCTGCAATCCCGGCTCGGTGGTGGCAAGCTCCAGCCGCAGCTTGCCGGCTTCCAGCCAGGCGACGGGGCGGATTGGTACCCGCTCCGATGACAGACAGAGGTTGTGGTCGATGCTCTGGTCGATGGCGCTAGCTTTGCGGAAATCGAACATCGTCCCGGCGACCGGCGCGGGCGGACCTAGCGGGATCATGTCGGCATCGACCGGGAGATAGCTTTCGGCATCGACCTGAAGGCGGTGCCCGCGCAGGTCCGCCGCGCCGTCGAGCGTCCAGTAGCCGTGAAAGGCCGGCGCGAAGAGGGCGGGCACGGCGCTGTGGCCCTCGATTTCGACCAGCAGCGCGCTCTGCTCTTCCAGTGTGTAGGTCACGGCGATCTCCAGCGGCCCCGGAAAGCCGTGCAGCCCGCCGGGCTGGGTGATCTCCAGCCGGCAATGCGCGGGCCCGAGGTCGGCGATGGCCCAATTGCGCTGGCCGGTGCCGTGGACGCCGCCGTGCAGGATGGTCTTGCCGCCTTCGTTGGCGTCCAGAGAGAAGGTCCGCCCGTCCAGCGTGAAGCGGGCATTGGCGATGCGGTTCGCCACCGGCCCGACCACCGCGCCAAAATAGAGCAGGTCGGCAAAATAGGCGCGCAGGTCGGGGCTGCCGCGCAGCAGCGAATGACCGATGCCGTCAAGCCAGAGCCCCTGCACCGAGGCGCCCCAGGTCATCACCTGCGCGCGCAGGCCACCTCCGCGCAGCGTGACCTGCGCCACGCTGCTGTCGTCGGGCGCGGTGCCGAGGGCGCGCGGCACCTACATCGCGGTCCAGCCGCCATCCACGCTGATCGTGGTGCCGGTGATCTGCGCCGCCGCGTCCGAGCAGAGGAACACCGTGGTGCCGCCCAGCTGTTCGACGGTGGCGAACTCGCGGCTGGGCTGGCGTTCCAGCATCACCTTCTTGATGACCTCCTCGCGGCCCATGTTGTGGGTCTTCATCTGGTCGGGGATCTGCGCCTCGACCAGCGGGGTCAGCACGTA
The DNA here is from genome assembly GCF_014656415.1 of Seohaeicola zhoushanensis. Lineage (GTDB taxonomy): Bacteria > Pseudomonadota > Alphaproteobacteria > Rhodobacterales > Rhodobacteraceae > Seohaeicola_A > Seohaeicola_A zhoushanensis. The sequence continues at coordinate 86,082 of NZ_BNCJ01000006.1, forward strand.
GCCCGGACAGATGGCGTTGCAGGTGATCCCCTGCCCGGCGGTTTCCAGCGCAGTGGTCTTCGAGAGGCCGACAACCCCATGCTTTGCGGCGATATAGGCCGACTTGAATGGCGAGGCGGTCAGCCCGTGGGCCGAGGCGATGTTGACCACCCGCCCCCAGCCTGCCTTGCGCATCATCGGCAGCGCGACGGCGGTGGTGTGGAAGGCCGAGGTGAGGTTGATCGCGATGATCGCGTTCCACTTGTCGACCGGAAACTCGTCGATCGGCGCGACGTGCTGGATCCCGGCGTTGTTCACCAGGATGTCGCAGGCCCCGGCCTTTGCGATCAGTGCCCGGCAATCGTCACCCTTGCTCATGTCGGCCGCGATGTAGCGCACCTCGGTGCCGAATTCCTTGGCCATATCGGCGGCCAGCGCGTGATCCTCGTCACGGTCGGTAAAGGAGTTGAGCACGACATGCGCGCCCGCCCCGGCCAGCGCCCTGGCGATTCCCAGACCGATTCCCGAGTTCGACCCGGTCACGACGGCGGTTTTTCCTTGCAGAGTCACGGCATCCCCCTTGGTTGGCTCGTGCGCCAGAGTGCCATCCTGCAGGTGCGAGATAAACGGGAAAACTTGGGGCTTCGCGCCCGATCACGCGGATTTTGGCCGGCTGCACGGCGGACAAAAAAACGCCCGCGCAAGGCGGGCGTTAAGTTATTGAGGCAGGTTTCATACAGGCAAGAAACCTATCGAGCAGTAAGACCTTTATAAGCCTTTCCCGCCCTCTGTCCAAGCTAAAAGTTTGAAAAGACGTGAATCCCTCGTTAGGTTGCCCCCCAATAATATAAGGGCAGAGCGGGATTGTTGCCAAAATGCGCGCAGAGATTTTCCGGCGTTCCAGCGCCGTTCTCGCTACGGTTGCACTGTTTTTAGGCGCTTCTGCCGCCGGTGCAGAATCGAGTCATGGCATAGCTATGTATGGCGATCCGGCGCTGCCACCGGATTTTGTGTCCCTGCCCTATGCCAACCCTGATGCCCCCAAGGGGGGCCGGATTGTCTTTGGCAATACCGGCGGCTTCGACTCGCTGAACCCCTTCGTCATAAAAGGCACACCACCGTGGCAGTGGCGCTTCCTTGGCTACGAGAGCCTGCTGAGCCAGTCGCTGGACGAACCCTTCACACTCTACGGCCTTCTGGCCGAATCGGTCGAGACCCCGCCGGACCGGTCCTGGGTCGAATTCACCCTGCGCGAGGAGGCCCGATTCTCGGACGGCAGCCCGGTCACGGTCGAGGATGTGATCTGGTCGTTCGAGACTTTGGGCGAGGTCGGGCACATGCGCTATCGCTCGCTCCCTCCGAAGATCGCCTCGATCGAGCAGACCGGGCCGCGCAGCCTGCGCATCAGCTTCAACACCGATGACCGCGAGTTGCCGCTGATCGCGGGACTGCGCCCGATCCTGAAGAAGGCGCAGTGGGAGGGGCGCGATTTTGCCGGCGCGCCGCTCGACGAAATCCCCGCGGGCACCGGGGCTTACACGGTCGCCTCCTACGAGGCCGGCCGCCGGGTGCTGCTGCGCCGCAACCCGGACTATTGGGCCAGAGACCTGCCACTGCGCCGGGGCACCATGAACTTCGACGAGATCCAGCTGGAGTTCTTCGCCGACAGCACAGTGCTGTTCGAAGCCTTCAAGGCCGGCGATATCTCGGCCGTGCGCGAGGACAATGCCGAACGCTGGGCGACGCTCTACGACTTTCCCGCCGTGAGCCGGGGCGAGGTGGTCAAGTCCGAGATCCTCAGCGGGCGGCCCACCGGCATGACCGGCTTCGTGCTGAACACCCGCCGTGCGCCGCTGGATGACTGGCGGGTGCGCGAGGCGCTGCTGCTGGCCTTCAACTTCGAATTCGTCAACGAGACGGTGACCGGCGGCAGCCAGCCGCGCATCACCTCGTATTTCGACAACTCCGAGTTGGGGATGCGTCCCGGTCCCGCCACCGGCAAGGTGCGCGCGCTGCTGGAACCCTTCGCCGACAGCCTGCCACCGGGCGCGCTCGATGGCTATGAGCTGCCCGTGGGCGACGGCACGCTGCGCAACCGGGGCAACCTCAAGGCGGCGTCGGACTTGCTGGAACAGGCCGGGCTGAAGGTCTACCAGGGGCGCCGCCTAAACCGCGACGGCCAGCCGATGGCGCTGAGCATCCTGCTGCGGCAGGGCGATCCGCGCAGTGAGTCCGTCGCCGACATCTACCTCCGCGCCCTTGATCGGCTGGGGATCGCGCTGCGCATCGACCGGGTGGACAATGCCCAGTTCGTCGCGCGCGAGAGCGAGTACGATTTCGACATCACCACCTACCGGCGCGACATGTCGCTGTCGCCCGGCAACGAGCAGCGGCTGTACTGGGGCAGCCAGGGCGTTGCCACGCCGGGCACCCGCAACCTGATGGGCATGGACTCCCCTGCCGCCGAGGCGATGATCGACGCCATGCTCGCCGCCACCACGCGAGAGGATTACACCGCCGCCGTGCGCGCGCTCGACCGGGTGCTGACGGCCGGGCGCTATGTCATCCCCTTCTGGTACGACACCATCGACCGGATCGCCCACCGCCGCGCCTTCCGCTATCCCGAGCATACGCCGATCTACGGCGACCGCCCCGGTTTCCTGCCCGAAGTCTGGTGGTATCAGCCCGATTGAGCCGCCCGACCCCGGTTGACGCATCGGCAACTTATTGCCAGTGACCACGGGTCTCAGTTTTTGACAAACGGGGCAACTTGGCGTCATGCTACCTTCAGGGGATGGACAACAGGGACGTGTCAGAATGCAATGGTCTGACATCACCAGGGAGTGGGAAGTCTGGTCGCCGCTGATGCGGGCGCGTTTCCCTTATCTCGAGACCCGTGCGATGAACCGGGCGCGCCACGATCGCAAGACCTTCGAGGCCTATCTCGCCCACTCGCACAATCTCTCGCTGAATGAGGCGCGCGAGGAGATCGAGGATTTCCTCTATATCGAAACGCTGGCCAGCGAGCTGGTGCCGCCGCAGCGGGCGCACAGCCTGCAATAGGCGGATCAGACCAGCGAGGTCACCCAGAGGATGGTCGCGTCCTCGGGGCTGATCGACACGACGTTATGGCCCATCGCCGCGTCGTAATAGGCGCTGTCGCCGCGTCGCATTTCGACCGGCTCGTAGAACTCGGTGTATAGCCGGATCACGCCGGTCAGCACGTAGAGGAATTCCTCGCCATCGTGGCGCACCCAGCCGTCGAACTCCTCCATCGCGCGGGCGCGGACGCGGGCACGATAGGGCAGCATCTTCTTCTTGGTCAGACCCTCGGCCAGCAGGCTGTGTTCATAGGTCGTGGTCGCGTGTGGCTGGCCGTCCTCGGCGCGGGTCACCGACATGCGGCCATTGGCCTGCGCGCGCTGCGGCTGGGTGAAGAGCTGCGGCACCGAGATCTGCAATCCCGTCGCCAGCTTCTTCAGCGCGTCGTAGGTCGGCGACATCTGCCCGTTCTCGATCTTCGAGAGGGTCGAGCGCGCGAGCCCCGCCTGTTTCGCCGCCTGCTCCAGCGTCCAGTCGCGGTCCTTGCGCAGCTGGCGCACGCGCGCGCCGAGGTCCAGCGGTTCCACCTCGGTGGTTTCGCCGGATTCGCGGGCGATGCGGATCAGGGATTTGGGATCGCGCGAGTTCATTGCGCTTCTATAGGCACCCGGCCTTGGCCTTGCAACGTCCACCGCGTCAGGCTAGCCAGTGCCATGCTCTCGATCTTTGACCAAGGCCCGCCGCCTCCCTGCCCGAAACCGTTCAACATGGCCGCCCATGTGCTTGGCCGTGCCCGGGCGACGCCTGACAAGGTGGCGCTGTCGGTGCTCTCGGCCACGGGGTCCGAGGACTGGACCTATGCCGAGATGCTGGCCGCCGTGCGCGGCACCGCCACCGGGCTTTACGAAGCCGGCATTGCTCCGGGCCAGATCGTGCTGATGCGGCTGGGCAATACGGTCGACTTCCCGATCGCCTATCTCGGCGCGTTGGCCGCCGGCATCGTGCCGGTGCCGACCTCCTCGCAGCTGACCGAGCGCGAGACGGCGACGATGATCGCCGACCTCTCGCCCGCCGCGGTGCTGCGCGACCCCGAGGTCGCCTCGGCGCCGGGGGCGAAGGAGATCACGCTTGAAGAATTGCGCGCCATGCGCGCGCTGCCGCCGGCGCCCTTCGACATGGGCAACCCCGACCGGCTGGGCTATATCGTCTATACCTCGGGCACCTCGGGCAAGGCCCGCGCCGTCGGCCATGCGCACCGGGCGATCTGGGCGCGGCAGATGATGTTCGACGGCTGGTACGGGCTGACTGCCAACGACCGCCTGCTGCACGCGGGCGCCTTCAACTGGACCTATACGCTCGGCACCGGGCTGATGGACCCCTGGACCGCCGGCGCCACCGCGCTGATCCCGGAGCCGGGCACCGATCCGGCCCGCCTTCCGGCACTGCTGAAGCGGAGCCATGCGACGATTTTTGCAGCTGCTCCGGGCGTTTACCGCAAGATCCTCAAGCGCGACGGCAAACTCGACCTGCCCGATCTGCGCCACGGGCTGACCGCAGGCGAGAAGCTCTCGCGCGAGTTGCACGAAGCCTGGGAGGCGGCCACCGGGAAGGGGTTGTACGAGGCCTTCGGCATGTCCGAATGCTCGACCTTCATCTCGTCCAGCCCGGCGCACCCGGCGCGGGGCGATGCGCTTGGCCAGCCGCAGAAGGGCCGCCGGGTGGCGATCCTGGGCACTGACGGGCCGGTGCCGCAGGGCGAGGAAGGCACCATCGCGGTGCATCGTTCCGACCCGGGCCTGATGCTCGGCTACCTGAACGCCCCCGAGGAGACGGCGGCGCGGATGTCCGGCGACTGGTTCCTGACTGGCGACCAGGGCGCCATGGCGGTCGATGGCCAGATCACCTATCTCGGCCGGTCCGACGACATGATGAACGCCGGCGGCTACCGGGTTTCGCCGATCGAGGTCGAGACCGTTCTGGCCACCTTCCCCGGCATCACCCAGGTCGGCGTCGCCGAGGTCGAGGTCAAGGCCGACGCCCGGGTGATCGCCGCCTTCTACACCGCGCCCCAGCCGCTGGACGAGGCGGAGCTGAAGGCCTTCGCCGAGGCGAACCTGGCCCGCTACAAGCAGCCGCGCGCCTTCATCCATCTGACCGAGCTGCCAACCAACCCCAACGGCAAGCTGCTGCGCCGCGCCCTGCGCGCCCATTTCCCGGAGGTGACCCAATGAGCGTGCGACTCGACATTCTCTCCGACCCGATCTGCCCCTGGTGCTATATCGGCAAGACCAATCTCGACCGCGCCCTCTCGGAAGCGCCGGTGAACCCCTTCGTGATCCAGTTCCACCCGTTCCAGCTCAACCCCGAGATGCCGCGCGGGGGCATGGACCGCCGCACCTATCTCGAGGCCAAGTTCGGCGGCAAGGAGGCCGCGGTGCGTGCCTATGCGCCGGTGGTGGAACACGCGAAGGCCGCCGGGCTAGAGATCAACTTCGAGGCGATGCAGCGCACGCCCAACACGCTGGATGCCCATCGGCTGATCCACTGGGCCGGGATCGAGGGCAAGCAGCTGCCTGTGGTCGACGCGCTTTTCGCCGCCTATTTCACCGAGGGCCGCGATATCGGCGATGCCGACACGCTGGCCGATATCGCCGACTCGGTTGGCATGGATGCCTCGGTGGTGCTGCGCCTGCTGGCCTCCGACGCGGACCGCGAGGACATCATCCGCCGCGACACCGAGGCGCGCCAGATGGGCGTCAACTCGGTGCCGACCTTCATCGTCGACGGCAAGCACGCGGTGCCCGGCGCACAGCCGCCCGAGCTCTGGGCGCGGGTCATCGGAGAGATCGCGGCACAGCTGGACAACGGCACCCAGCACTGAGGCTGCCCGGAATTTCGCCTCACGGCGAGTTTACCTTGTTAACTAAACCACCCGGTCTGGCCCCGGCCGATTTCCGGTGTTAAGGCGCTATCAGCGCCAAGGAAGCCATTTCAATGCCCCGGATGAACCAGACCGAATTCATCGCCCTCATCGCGATGATGTTCGCAACCATTGCCTTTTCCATCGATTCGATGCTGCCGGCCTTGCCCGTCATCGGCGCCGAACTCAGCCCGGACGAGCCGAACCGCGCCCAGCTGCTGATCACAACCTTCTTCCTCGGGCTTGGAATCGGCACGCTGTTCGTCGGGCCGCTGTCCGACGCCCTGGGGCGCAAGCCGGTGATCCTGGCCGGCGCGGCGATCTACGTGACAGCCTCGGTGGTGGCGATCTTCGCCGAGTCGCTCGAACTCGTCCTCGCCGCCCGCGTCGTACAGGGCCTTGGCGCTGCCGCCCCGCGCGTGGTCGGGCTTGCCATCATGCGCGATCTCTACTCGGGCCGGATCATGGCGCGGATGATGTCGATTGCCATGATGATCTTCGTGATCTTCCCCGCCGTCGCGCCGCTGATCGGCACCGGGATCATCGCCATCTCGGGCTGGCGCGGCATCTTCCTGGCCTTCGTCGCCTTCTCGGCCATCTCGATGACCTGGATGAGCCTGCGCCTGCCCGAGCCGCTGCCGCGCGAGGCGCGCCGCCCGCTGCGGATCGACCTGATCCTGGCGGCGATCCGCGAGATGGCCAGCCACCCTTCGGTGCGGATCTCGGTCATCGTCCAGACCTTCTGCCTGGCTGTCATGCTGTCGATGATCACCTCGGTCCAGCCCTCCTATGACCAGATCTTCGGGCGCAGCGACGAGTTTCCCTACTGGTTCGCCGCCGTCGCGGGCGTGAGCAGCAGTGCCAGCCTGCTGAACGCCGCGCTGGTGGTGCGCCTGGGGATGCGGCGGATGGTAACATGGACCCTGGCCTCGCAGGTGATCTTCTCGGGGCTGGTGCTGTTTTCCACGCTGATGCACCCGGGCGGGACGGCCGCCTTTGCCATCTTCGTGGCCTGGCAGGCGAGCGTCTTCTTCATGGCGGGCACCGCGCTCGGCAACCTGAACGCCATCGCGATGGAGCCGCTTGGCCATATCGCCGGCACCGCCGCCTCGGCTTTTGGCGCGATCACCACCGTGCTGGCCTCGGTGCTGGCGGCCCCTATCGGGCTGGCCTTCAACGGCACCATCCAGCCGCTTTCGGGCGGGATCCTGTTGCTGTCGCTCGCCGGCTTCCTGCTGATGCTCTACCTCGGCGCGGTCGAGCGGCGAAACGGCGTTTGACCTCTCCCCGGCTTGGGTGTCTCATGTCGGGACGACAAGCAGGGGTGTGACGGATGAGCGACGACTACGGCTATGACCTGGGGCGATACGGCTGGCCGATCACCACCGCTTCGGAAGCGGCCCAGCTCTGGTTCGACCGCGGGCTGAACTGGACCTACGGGTTCAACCACGAAGAGGCGATTGCCTGTTATCGCCGCGCGGCCGAGGCCGACCCGGCGGCGGCCATGCCGCATTGGGGCATCGCCTATGCGACGGGTCCGAACTACAACATGCCCTGGGAGTTGTATGACGTCGCTGGCCGCACCAAGTCGCTGGCCGGGGCCTGGGACGCCACGCAGGCGGCGCTGGCCCGGATCGACAGCGCCACCCCGATCGAGGCGGCGCTGATCCGCGCCCTGCCCGCGCGCTATCCGCAGCGCGACCTGGCCGACGACATGGCCGCCTGGGACCGCGCTTTTGCCGATGAGATGCGCCGGGTGCACGCCGTCTATTCCGACAATCTCGACGTCTGCGCGGTCTTCGCCGAGTCGCTGCTGACGCTGACACCCTGGAAGATGTGGGACCTGGCCCGCGCCTGTCCGGAGGAAGGTGCCTTTACCGAAGAGGCGCGCGCCGTGCTGGAAGCGGCGATGGCGCGGCCCGGCGGGATGGCGCATCCGGGGCTGCTGCACCTCTATGTCCACCTGATGGAGATGTCGCCCTTTCCCGAAAAGGCGCTCAAGGCCGCCGACGTGCTGCGCACCCTGGTGCCGGACGCCGGGCACCTTGTGCATATGCCAACCCATATCGACGTGCTCTGCGGCAATTACCACGATGTCGTCTTCTGGAACGAACGCGCGATCGAGGCTGACCTGAAGTATTACGCCCGCGAAGGCGCCTTCAACATCTACACCGGGTATCGCCAGCACAATTACCACTTCGTCATCTACGGCGCGCTGTTCCTGGGCCAGTTCGAGCCGGCCATGCGGGCGATCCGGGGTATGGCCGAAACCGTGCCCGAGGCGATGCTGCGCATCGAGAGCCCGCCGATGGCGGATTACTTCGAAAGCTTCATGGGGATGGAGCCGCACGTGCTGGTGCGCTTTGGCAAATGGCACGAGGCGATCCGGCTGCAGCCCCCCGCCGACCGCGAGCTCTATCGCTGCTGGACCGCAATGACCTATTACGCCCGCGCCATCGGTAATGCCGCGCTGGGGCGGGTGAAACAGGCCGAGGCCGAGGAACAGCTGTTCCTGCAGGCCGCCGCCGAGGTGCCGGAAACCCGCCTGCTGCACAACAACAAGGTCGTCGATCTGCTTGAAATCGCGAAGGAAATGGTGCGCGGCGAGATCGAGTATCGCAAGGGTGCCTATGACGCGGCCTTCGCGCATCTGCGCCGCTCGGTCGCGCTTGAGGATGCGCTTCCCTATGACGAGCCCTGGGGCTGGATGCAGCCCGCGCGCCATGCGCTGGGGGCGCTGCTCTTCGAACAGGGCCGCGTGGCCGAGGCCGAAGCCGCGTATCGCGAGGATCTGGGCCTGGGCGGGCAGCTGTCGCGCGCCACCGTCCACCCGGACAATGTGTGGAGCCTCAAGGGCTTGCACGACTGTCTTGAAGCGCGCGGCGAGACCGCGGAACGCGCCCAGATCAAGCTGCGCCTCGATCTCGCCATGGCCCGCGCCGATGCGCGGGTTGGAGCCTCCTGCTTCTGCGCGCAGGCGGCGATGAAGGAATTCGCCCTGCCGGCCTAGGCCCGCGTGGCCGCCGGTTTGGCGGCCTTGGCCTTGGCGCCCGCCTTTTCGGCCAGGTCGCGGGCAATCGCGAAGGCGCCCTTGATCTTGTCGGCCTCGGTGTTCCAGTCGCGCCGGATGATGATCTTGTTGTCCTTGATCTTGGCCATGCCGCGCTGGTCCTGGATGAACTCCACTAGCCCCTGGGGCGAGGCGAACTTGTCCTGGTGGAACTGGATCGTCGCGCCCTTCGGCCCGCCGTCGAGCTTGGCGATCCCGGCGCGCTTGCACATCGCCTTGATGCGGACGACCAGCAGCAGCGTGTTCACCTCGCGAGGCAGCTTGCCGAAACGGTCGATCAGCTCGGCGGCAAAGCCCTCCAGCTCGACCTTGGTGGTCAGCGACGAGAGGCGGCGATAGAGGCCGAGGCGCACATCGAGGTCGGGCACGTAGTCCTCGGGGATCAGCACCGAGACGCCGAGGTTGATCTGCGGTGCCCAGTGGTCGTCGACCTCGGACAGCCCCTCCATCGCGCCGGAGCGGATCTTGGCGATCGCCTCTTCCAGCATCGACTGGTAGAGTTCGTAACCCACGTCGCGCATCTGGCCCGACTGCTCCTCGCCCAGCAGGTTGCCGGCGCCGCGAATGTCAAGATCCTGGCTGGCCAGCGTGAAGCCCGCGCCCAGCGTGTCGAGCGAGCCCAGCACCCGCAGCCGCTTTTCCGCCGCCGGCGTCAGCTTGGCGCGCGGCTTGGTGGTGAGATAGGCATAGGCACGGGTCTTGGACCGGCCGACGCGACCGCGGATCTGGTAGAGCTGCGCCAGGCCATACATATCGGCGCGGTGGATAATCATCGTGTTGGCGGTCGGGATATCAAGGCCCGACTCAACGATGGTGGTCGCCAGAAGCACGTCGAACTTGCCGTCGTAGAAGGCGTTCATGCGGTCATCCAGTTCGCCCGGCGCCATCTGGCCGTGCGCGACGACGTAGGTCACTTCCGGCACCTGTTCCTTGAGGAAGGTCTCGATCTCGGGCAGGTCCGAGATGCGCGGCACCACGTAGAAGCTCTGCCCGCCGCGGTAGTGTTCGCGCAGCAGCGCCTCGCGCACGGTCACGGCATCGAATTCGCTGACATAGGTGCGGATCGCCAGACGGTCGACCGGCGGGGTGCCGATGATCGACAGGTCGCGCACTCCCGACAGCGAGAGTTGCAGCGTGCGCGGGATCGGCGTCGCGGTCAGGGTCAGCACGTGGACATCGGTGCGCAGCGCCTTCAGCCGCTCTTTGTGGGCGACACCGAAGTGCTGTTCCTCGTCGATGATGAGCAGGCCCAAGTTCTTGAACTGGATGCCCTTGGCCAGCAGCGCATGGGTGCCGACGACGATATCGACCTGCCCCTTGGCCATCAGGTCGCGGGTGGTCTGCGCCTCCTTGGCGGAAACGAAGCGCGACAGCTGGCGCACCTGCACCGGGAAGCCGCGGAAGCGTTCGGCAAAGCTGGCATAGTGCTGGCGGGCGAGCAGCGTGGTCGGCGCGATCACTGCGACCTGCACGCCGGACATGGCGGCAACGAAGGCGGCGCGGATCGCCACCTCGGTCTTGCCGAAGCCGACGTCGCCGCAGACCAGCCGGTCCATCGGCGAGCCCTGCCCGAGGTCGCCCAGCACGTCGCCGATGGCCCTGAGCTGGTCGTCGGTTTCCTCATAGGGGAAGCGGGCGCTGAAGGCCTCCCAGGCGTGATGTTCGGGCTCCAGCACCGGGGCCGTGCGCAGGGCACGTTCGGCGGCCACGCGGATCAGCCGGTCGGCCATCTCGCGGATGCGTTCCTTGAGGCGGGCCTTCTTGGCCTGCCATGCGCCGCCGCCCAGCTTGTCGAGCAGGCCCTCTTCGTGGCCATACTTGCTGAGCAGTTCGATGTTCTCGACCGGCAGGTAGAGCCGGGCGTTCTCGGCATATTCGAGCAGCAGGCATTCATGCGCCGCGCCCGCCGCCGTGATGACCTCGAGCCCATGATAGCGCCCGATGCCGTGATCGACGTGGACCACCAGGTCGCCGGGCGATAGCGACTGCGCCTCGGTCAGGAAGTTCTCGGCCTGGCGCTTCTTCTTGGGCGCGCGGATGAGCCTGTCGCCCAACACGTCCTGTTCGGCGATGACGGTGAGGCCCGGCGTCTCGAAGCCGTGTTCAAGCCCCCAGACCGCCAGGTGCAGCCCACGCTTGCCGATGCGGGTGCCATTGGCGATGAGGATGGTCTCGGCCAGCCCCTCGTCCTCGATCAACCCGGCGAGGCGTTCGCGCGCGCCTTCGGAATAGGAGGCGACGACCACCGGCCCGGCCTCCATCCGCTTGCGGATATGCGCGGCCAGCGCGCCGAAAAGGCTGATGCTCTCCTGTTGCCGCTCGGGGGCGAAGTTGCGCCCGATCCGGCCGCCCGCATCGATCACCTTCGGCCCCGAGGCCTGCGGCAGCGGGTGGAACTGCATCACCCGCCGGTCGGCAACCGTCTTCTCCCAGGCGGCATCGTCGAGATAGAGCAGACCCGGCGGCGCGGGCTTGTAGACCGAGTCCATCCGCGACTTCTGCGTGAGCGCGATGCGCCGCGTCTCGTATTGGTCGGCGATGCTGTCCCAACGCGCCAGCCGCGTCGGCGTGGACTGGTCGTCCATCGTCAGAGTGGCGCCGGGCAGGTAGTCGAAAAGCGTTTCGAGCCGTTCGTGGAAGAAGGGCAGCCAGTGTTCGATGCCGGCGTGCTTGCGGCCCGCGCTAACCGCCTCGTAGAGCGGATCGTCGGTGCCCGCCGCGCCGAATTCGATGCGGTAATTCTGGCGGAACCGGGTGATCGCCGCCTCGTCGAGGATCACCTCGCTGACCGGGGCCAGTTCGACCACGCTCAGCTTCTCGGTGGTGCGCTGGCTGACCGGATCGAAGCGCCGCGCGCCGTCCAGCGTATCGCCGAACAGGTCGAGCCGCACCGGCCCGCCCTCGCCCGGCGGATAGATGTCGATGATGCCGCCGCGCACCGCATAGTCGCCCGGCTCCATCACCGTCGGGCTTTGCGAGAAGCCCATGCGGACGAGGAAGTTGCGCAGGCCCGCCTCGTCGATGCGGTGGCCGACGCGGGCGGTGAAGGCGGCCTCGCGCAGCACCTCGCGCGCGGGCACGCGCTGGGTCGCCGCGTTGAGCGTGGTCAGCAGCACGAATTGCGGCGGCACCTGGTGGACCAGCGCCGCCAGCGTCGCCATCCGCGCCGCAGAGATATCGGCATGTGGCGAGACACGGTCATAGGGCAGGCAGTCCCAGCCGGGGAAGGTCAGAACCGGCATCTCGGGCGCGAAGAAGGCCAGCGCCGCCTGCATCGCCGCCATCCGCTTGTCGTCGCGCGCAACATGTATGACCGGGCGGTTCGTCCGCGCGATCTCGTCCAGCACGAGGCGCGCGTCAAAGCCTTCGGGCGCGCCGCCAACGGTGATATGTTCGGCTGCCTTCATGTCGTGCCGTCCAGGTTTAGCGCGAAGGTGTCAGAGCACCCCGATGTTGATATTCTGATACATGCCCCACAGGGCAGTCACGAAGATCGACGCAGTGCCGATCAGCTGGGTCTTGAGCCGGTGCCGGCTGAGACGGCGGCACAGGACCTCGCCCTGCGATCCCTCGGTTTCGATCTGCTGCGCCGTCGACAGGCTCAGCAAGGCGACCAGCGACATCGGGAAGGCCAGCAGGAACACGGCCTGGGCGAACTCGACGCCATACCAGAAGCCGAGCAGCGCCAGCGTGGTCAGCAGGAAGCAGGCAAAGCCCAGGATCCACGGACCCGAGACCCGCGCGATGAACAGGATCCGGTTGACGTTCACCCGCGTGATGTCCAGCAGGTCGATCTCGGCCTGGCCATTGTGACGGCGCGCGCGCTGGACCATGTCGAAGGGCACGCCCAAAGCCCAATGGCTCGCCGTCGACCAGAACACGGCCAGCGCAATCCAGAACCACAGATTGGAAAAGGACCGCATGTCGATCAGCTCGAAAATCGAGGCGTACCAGTTCAAATGCGATACCCTTGTCTCTGTCCGTCGTCCCGCCGGTGGTGCCCTTGCGGCAAATGTCGCTCTTGTTAGGGTTCGCATTCCATGCCACCCAATTCCGAAATGTGCAAGGAGACCGTGCCATGAAACCGACCGTCGCGCCCTATCCGATGACCCGCCTGCGCCGTGCGCGGCAATCCGCGGCGATCCGCGGACTGGTGCGCGAGACGTTGCTGTCCTCCGACGACCTGATCTGGCCGGTCTTCGTGCGCGAGGGCGAGAACATCGAGGAACCGGTGCCCTCGATGCCCGGCGTGCTGCGTCGCACGGTCGACCGGGTGGCCGTCGCAGCGCGCGAGGCCTATGAGCTGGGTGTGCCCGCGATCTGCATCTTTCCCTACACGCCGCTCGAACAGCGCACCGAGGATTGCGCGATGGCCTGGAGTCCCGACAACGTCGCAAACCGGGCGATCCGCGCGATCAAGGCGGCGGTGCCCGAGATGGCGGTGATGACCGACGTGGCGCTCGACCCCTACAACATCAACGGCCATGACGGTTTCGTGGTCGATGGCGAGATCGTCAACGACCGCACCGTCGAAGCGCTGGTGAAGATGGCCGTAGCCCAGGCCGAGGCCGGGGCCGACATCATCGGCCCCTCGGACATGATGGACGGGCGCATCGGCGCGATCCGCTCGGCACTTGAGGCTGCCGGGCACCACAACGTGATGATCCTGAGCTATGCCGCCAAATACGCCTCGGCCTTCTACGGCCCGTTCCGTGATGCGGTTGGCGCGACCGGCGCGCTGAAGGGCGACAAGAAGACCTACCAGATGGACCCGGCCAATTCGAACGAGGCGCTGCGCCTGATCGAGCGCGACCTGAACGAGGGCGCCGACATGGTGATGATCAAGCCGGGGATGCCCTATCTCGACATCGTCCGCCGGGTGAAGGACAGCTTCGGCGTGCCGACCTTCGCCTACCAGGTCTCGGGCGAATACGCGATGATCCAGGCGGCGGCGCAGAACGGCTGGATCGACGGCGAGAAGGTGATGATGGAAAGCCTGGCCGGCTTCAAGCGCGCGGGCTGCGACGGTGTGCTGACCTATTTCGCCCCCGCCGCCGCCCGGCTGCTGAACGGCTGAGCCCACGTTCGCCTGCCCCCGGCCCGCCGGGGGCATCTTCCGGACAGCCATTGCAGCTGCTTCCGGCAGGCGTATCTCGCATCCTTCAGATATTCCCGCGAAGATACCCAAGCCCGCCATTTCCGGCGGAAAGGCGCGTTTACGCCGAACAATAAGCCAAAATGGGTGACATCAAGGGTGGTCCTGCGTATATCTGGTGTTAAGGTCGGGCCAAACCGACCATATCGTGCAGTCAATCAGGCAGAAAAACCCATGAGCAAAAATCCCGACTTGCGGCTGACGCGCCGCGGATTCGCCCTGAGCGCACTTGCCGGCCTGTCCGTAACCGCGGCCTGCAGCAACGGCGTCGGCAGCAACAACGGCGCCAAGATCGACGCCCGTGTCGATGCCACGCTGAACCAGATGTATGCGACCTATCCCAACACGGTCGGCCTCGCACAGAAGGCCAACGGTATGCTGGTGATGCCGCTTGTGACCGAAGCGGGCTTCTGGGTCGGCGGCGGCTATGGCCGTGGTGCGCTGCGGGTGAACGGAGTCTCGGTCGACTATTACTCGACCGCCAAGGCCTCGGCGGGCCTGCAGATCGGCGTGCAGCAATATGCCCACGTGCTGTTCTTCATGACCGAGGCGGCGCTGGCCGATTTCCGCCGCTCCTCGGGCTGGGTTGCCGGTGGCGACGTCGAATATGTCTTCTCCGACAAGGGCGACTCGATCGCCACGGATACCACCACGCTGCGCTCGCCGGTTCTGGCAGCGGTCTTCGGACGTGCCGGCCTGCGGATCGGGGCGACGCTCGAAGGCATCAAGTATACCCGGATCATCCCGTAAGCGCCCCGCCGGGGCGCAAAATTCTTCGAAGAATTTTGCCAAGAGTTTTTGAAAACTCTTGGCACCTTGCAACGGGCGCGCGTCACCCCAGCGCGCGCAGCCGCTTGAACAGGCTGGATGTGTCCCAGCGCCCGCCGCCCATCTTCTGGACATCCTTGTAGAACTGGTCGACCAGCGCCGTCACCGGCAGGCTGGCGCCGTTCTCGTCGGCGGTGTCGAGGCAGATGCCCAGGTCCTTGCGCATCCAGTCAACCGCAAAGCCGTGCTCGAAGTGATCGTCGATCATCGTCTCGTAGCGGTTCGACATCTGCCAGCTGCCCGCGGCGCCCTGGCTGATCACCTCCACCACCGCGCGCCCGTCCAGCCCCGACTTCTCGGCGAAATGCAGTGCTTCGGAGAGGCCCTGGACCAGTCCGGCAATGGCGATCTGGTTGCACATCTTGGTCATCTGGCCGGCGCCGCTCTCGCCGATCCGGCGGCAGATGCGGGCATAGGCGGCCATCACCGGCTCGGCCCGGTCATAGGCGCCCTGGTCGCCGCCGCACATGATCGAGAGCTTGCCGTTCTCGGCGCCCGCCTGCCCGCCCGAGATCGGCGCATCGACGAAGCTGATCTGCTTTTCGTCCGCCGCGGCGTACAGCTCGCGCGTGACCTTGGCCGAAACCGTGGTGTGGTCGACGAAGACCGCGCCGGACTCCATGCCGGCAAAGGCGCCGTCCGCCCCGAGGCAGACCGAGCGCAGGTCGTCATCATTGCCGACGCAGGCCATCACGAATTCGGCCCCCTTGGCCGCCTCGCGAGGCGTCGGCGCCGAGGCTCCGCCGAATTCCGCCGCCCATTTCTGCGCCTTGGCGCCCGAGCGATTGTAGACCGTCACCTCGTGACCGGCCTTCTTGAGGTGACCCGCCATCGGATACCCCATCACGCCCAGTCCCAGAAACGCCAGCTTTGCCATCGGCTTTCCCCCATGTCCGACTTCACTTAATGTCGGAATTTAAATAACAGGCAATCCACCCGGGTCCAATCATCTCTCGCCGATTTTCCACGGCCCGGCGCACGGCGGCAAGGACAGTTCATGGCACTGGTGTTTCGGTGGTTGATTAGGATTGCAGCGGGTCTGATTGGACTCGTCGTTCTCGCGGTGCTGGGCGTCTACTATTTCGCCAGCCAGTCGCTGCCCGATTACGACGCCACCGTCGAGGTGCGCGGCCTGTCGGCCCCGGTCGAGATCGTCCGCGACAATGCCAACGTGCCGCATATCTTCGGCGCGGGCGATGCCGACGTCTATTTCGGGCTGGGCTATGCCCATGCCGAGGACCGGCTCTGGCAGATGACCATGCTGCGCCGCACCGCGCAGGGCCGGCTGTCCGAGGTCTTCGGCGCCCGCACGCTGAATGTCGACTCGTTGATGCGGCGGCTCGACATCTACCGGCTGGCCATGCGCTCGGTCGAGGCGCTGGACCCCGAGACGCGGGCGGCGCTCGAGGCCTATTCCGCCGGGGTGAACGCGCGGCTGAACGAGATCAACGAGAACGCCCTGGGGCGCGGCGCGCCCGAGATGTTCCTGTTCAACGCGCCGGTCGCGCCCTGGCAGCCCGGCGACTCGGTCGCGCTGGTCAAGCTGATGGCGCTGCAGCTTTCGGGCCACCTGCAGAACGAGGTGCTGCGCGCGCGCGTCTCGCTGATGCTGCCCGATCCCAAGCGCATCGCCGACATCCTGCCCGACGCGCCCGGCACCGGCATCGCCGCCCTGCCCGAATACGCCCAACTGTTCCCCGGCCTGCCGCGCTATGCCGAGAATTCGGCGCCTCCTGGTATGCTCTGGCCGGTGCCGCCGCGCGGCCTCGCCGGTGCCTCCAATGCCTGGGCCGCCGCGCCGAACCGGTCGGCTTCGGGCGGCACGCTGCTGGCCAGCGATCCGCACATGGGCTTTACCGCGCCGTCGGTCTGGTATCTGGCGCGCCTCGAACTGGCGACCGGCGGGGTGATCGGCGGCACCATTCCGGGCATTCCGGTGGTGCTCTCGGGGCGCAGCGCGCGGCTTGGCTGGGGGATCACCTCGTCCTACCTCGACGACCAGGATCTCTTCGTCGAGAAGCTGAACCCCAACAACCCCGAGCAATACCTGACTCCGCAGGGCTACAAGGACTTCATCTCGCGCCCCTCGATCATCGAGATCAAGGACGCCACCCCGGTCACGCTGACCCTGCGCTGGACCGAGAACGGCCCGGTGCTGCCGGGCAGCCAGTTCGACCTTGAGGCCGTCACCCCGCCGGGCCACGTGATGGCGCTGGCCTGGACCGCGCTCAGCCCCAACGACACATCGCTGGCGGCGGCGATGAAGGTGATGCGCGCCACCACCGTGCAAGAGGCGATCGCGGCGGCGGAGGGCTATATCGCGCCCTCGCAGAACCTGATGCTGGCCGATGCGACCGGGATCGCGATGAAGACCATCGGCGCGGTGCCCCGGCGCGACCCGCGTCACCAGAGCCAGGGCCGGATGCCGAGCCAGGGCTGGCGGGCGGAGAACCGCTGGATGGGGCGGATGCCCTATGCCTCGAACCCCGAGTTCGTGAACCCACGCGGCGGGATCCTGGGCAATACCAACAACAAGATCCTGGAGCGGCCCTTCCCGAACCACATCTCCTTCACCTGGGGCGATACCCAGCGGATCAACCGCTGGCAGCGGCTGATGCAGTCGCGGCAGGTGCATACGCGCGACAGCCTGATCGAGGCACAGCTCGACCCGGTCTCGCCCACCGCGCGCACGCTGCTGCCGCTGGTGGGGGCTGACCTCTGGTTCACCGGCCAGGCCGCGCCGGATGGGACGCCCGAGCGGCAGCGCCAGATCGCGCTGGCGCTGCTGGCGGACTGGAACGGCGAGATGAACGAGCACCTGCCCGAGCCGCTGATCTACGCGGCCTGGATGCGCGCCCTGCAGGACCGGCTGATCCGTGACGAGCTGGGGCCGCTGGCGGGAGAGTTCAAGCATCTGGAGCCGATCTTCATCGAGCGGGTCTTCAAGAATGTCGACGGCGCCGGGGTCTGGTGCGACGTGATCCAGAGCGCGCCGGTGGAGAGCTGCACCGAGATGGCGCGGCTGGCACTGGACGATGCGCTGGTCTGGATCGGCGAGCGCTATGGCACCGCGCTGGAATCGCTGCGCTGGGGCGATGCGCATCAGGCGACGCATGATCACCCGGTGCTGGGCGACGTGCCGCTGCTGAAGACCTTCGTGAACATCCGCCAGTCGACCAGCGGGGGCGACAATACGCTGCTGCGGGGGCGGACCTCGGGCGAGGATCCGGACCCGTTCTTCAACGTTCATGGCGCGGGCTATCGCGGGGTCTATGACTTCACCGATCCCGACAGTTCGGTCTTCATCATCTCGACCGGGCAGTCAGGGCATTTCCTGTCGCGGCACTATGACGACATGGCCCAGTTGTGGCGGCGGGGGGAGTATATTCCGATGTCGCTGGACGTGAATCTGGCGCGGGCGGCGGCGGTCGGGATCACCCATCTGGTGCCCCGTCCCTAGGCGTCCCAGCTAGGACACCAACCAAACCATTGATAAGGCTACACTTTGGCGGAGTGACTTCCCGGGACGCCTGAAAATGCCCCTGTGCCGCGGCGGGATCACGGTGCGCGGCAGGTTCAGATCGCCGCGGCCTCGACCGCCGCGACGATGTCGTCGACGGTGCGGTTCAGCAGGCCTTCATCCTCGCATTCCGCCATGACGCGGATCAGCGGCTCGGTGCCGGACTTGCGGATCAGCAGGCGGCCCTTGCCGGCCAGCTCGGCCTCGGCCCCGGCGATGGCGGCCTTTACCGCGCCACTGTCGAGCGGGGTCTTGCCGGCGGCAAAGCGCACGTTCTTGAGCAGCTGAGGCACCGGCTCGAACTGGCGGGCGAGCGCGCTGGCGGGCTGGCCCGACTGCACCATCGCCGCAAGGAAATGCAGCGCCGCCATCAGACCGTCGCCGGTGGTGGCGTAATCGGTCATCACGATATGGCCGGACTGTTCGCCGCCAAGGTTGAAGCCGCCCTCGCGCATCCGTTCGACCACGTATCGGTCGCCGACGGCGGTGCGTTCGAGCCGGAGGCCGAGGCCGGCGAGGTGGCGCTCCAGCCCGAGGTTCGACATCACCGTCGCCACCAGCGCGCCGCCGGTGAGGCGGTCATCCACGGCCCAGCGGCTGGCGAGCAGCGCCATGAGCTGGTCGCCATCGGCCACGGCGCCGGTCTCGTCGATCATGATGACGCGGTCGGCGTCGCCATCGAGGCAGATGCCGACATCGGCGCCATGGGCCACCACCATCGCCGCCGCCGCCTGCGGCGCGGTCGAGCCGCAGCCGCGGTTGATGTTGTGCCCGTCGGGGGCCACGCCCATCGGGATCACCTCGGCCCCGAGTTCCCAGAGCACCTCGGGCGCGGCGCGGTGGGCGGCGCCGTTGGCGCAGTCGACCACCACCTTGATCCCGTCGAGCCGCAGGTCGCGAGGGAGCGAGGATTTCACCCGCTCGCCATAGCGGAAACGGGCATCGTCGACCCGCTTGGCGCGTCCGATATTGGCGGCCTGGGCCGGTTCCACCCCGGCGTCGATCAGCGCCTCGATCTCGGCCTCGGCCTGGTCGGAGAGCTTGAAGCCGTCGGGGCCGAAGAACTTGATGCCGTTGTCCTGCGCCGGGTTGTGGCTGGCCGAGATCATCACCCCGAGGTCGGCGCGCATGGAGCGGGTCAGCAGGCCCACCGCCGGCGTCGGCACCGGGCCGAGCAGCAGCACGTTCATGCCGGTCGAGGTCAGCCCGGCGGTCAGCGCGCTTTCGAGCATGTAGCCCGAGAGCCTTGTGTCCTTGCCGATCACCACGCGGTGCACGCCGCCGGCGTCACGGCGGAAGTAGCGGCCTACCGCAGCACCGATGCGCAGCGCCATCTCGGCGGTCATCGGATAGGTATTCGCGGTGCCGCGCACCCCGTCGGTTCCGAAAAGCTTGCGCGTCATGACCTACCTCACCGCTTGCCAGAGCCGGACGGCCTGGACCGTCTCGGGCACATCGTGCACCCGCAGGATTTGCACGCCCTGCGCCAGGGCCGCAAGCCCCACCGCGACGGAACCGGGTGCGCGGCGGTCGGCCTGCGATTCCTGGCCGATGGTGCCGATGAACTTCTTGCGCGAGACGCCCAGCAGGATCGGCGCGCCGAGGGCGTGGAACAGGGCGATGTTCCTGAGCAGGGTCAGGTTGTGATCCAAAGTCTTGCCGAAGCCGATGCCGGGGTCGAGCAGGACCTGCGCGCGCGGCAGCCCCAGCCCCTCGAGCCAGTCGAGGCGGGCGGCGAGGTAGTCGTAGACGTCGAGCAGCACGTTGTCGTAGCGCGGGTTCGCCTGCATCGTCGCCGGGTCGCCTTGGGCGTGCATCAGGCAGACGGGCAGCCCCGCATTGGCGCAATAGGGTGCGAGGGCGGAGTCATATTCAAAGCCGCTGACATCGTTGATGAGATCGGCCCCTGCCCCGATGGCGGCCTCGGCGACCTCGGCCTTGCGGGTATCGACCGAGATCGGTGCGGTGCCGGCCTTGCGGATGCCCTCGATCACCGGGCGGATGCGGGCGATCTCTTCCTCGGGCGGGACGGTTTCCGAGCCGGGGCGCGTCGATTCCCCGCCGATGTCGAGCAGGCCAGCGCCGGCCTCCATCATCGCCAGCGCGCCCTCTACCGCCGCCTCGGTGGCGAAGTGGCGGCCGCCGTCGGAGAAGCTGTCGGGGGTGACGTTGACGATGCCCATGACCTGCGGCTGGGCCATGTCGAGCCCCAGCACCGGCGCGCGGGCGGCGCAGAGGCGGGCAAGCGTGGCGGCATCGGCCTGGTCGGCGGGCAGCACGCGGGGGGCCGCGTCGCGGCGGATCGCTTCGACATGGGTGAACCAGAGCGCGCCGCCGGCCAGGGTCAGCGCGCCTTCGGGCCGCGCCGTGCCATGTTGCAGCAGCGGGCGGAAATAGTCGGTCATTGGGTCATCTCCGTTGCAGGCCCGTCAGAGCCTTTCCTGGTCCACCGGCACCGCGCGCAAGCGGACGCCGGGGTTGGCGGGGAGTTCGGCACCGACCACGAGCATCTCCTCGGCCGCGAAGGTCGCGGCGAACCAGGCTGCCAGCGCCACCGCGTCGGCGGCCTGGGCCGAGGGGCCGTCGACCGCGTCGAGCACGATCTTGGAGGGCGCCCAGACGCTGATCTGGCCGTGTTTCATCGCCCAGTCGAGCTCGGTCCGGGTTTCGACCACCACGCAGCGCGGGTCGCGCGCGGCGAGCACCCAGGCGTTCTGCTCGATCGCCAGCAGGTCGATGCGGCGCTGGGTCATGCGGTGGCCGGTGCGCGGCACCGGCAGATCATGGGCGCCGACGCAGAGGATCAGCGGGCGGCCCTCGGCCTCCATCTGGTCGAGCCAGCCTGCGAGATGCGGCGCGGCGATGGCGGCGTTCGAGAGGTAGACCAGCCGGGGATGCGGGCGGTCGTCGTCATGCGGTGCGACATCGGCGCGGCGGGCGCGGACGATCTCGACCCCCAGCGCGCCGGGGCCGCGGTCGAGCTTCTCGATGCGGACAAAGGCGCGGACGGCCTGGGGTTCGAGCAGGATGCGCTCGGCCACCCGTTCGGCCAGAGTCTCGAGCAGGTTCAGCCGCTCTTCGGACAGTTCGTGGGCGATGGCCTCGGTCACGCGGTCGTAGGAGAGGATGCGGTCGACGTCGTCGTCGATCGGGCCGGTGAGCGGTTGGACCTCGACCACCACGTTGAAGCAGATGCGCTGGCGGCGGCCGCGTTCGGACTGGAAGGCGCCGATGTCGACCTCGACCACATGGTCGCGCAGCGAGATGCGGTCGAGCGGACCGGAGGGCGCGCTGGCCAGCGACCGCTCGGAGGGATGCGCGAAGGCAAGGCGGATTTCAGAACTCATGTCGGGGCCTTCTCAGTTTCCACGCGAGAAGTCTAGGTTTTATCGCATCAGGCGGATGTGCCGGAGGCGTCGCCCTGCCAGCCGGATGCGTCAGGTGACGCGGAACCAGCTCATCATGCCGGCAGCCGCATGTTCGAGCATGTGGCAATGCAGCATCCACTTGCCGGGGTTGTCGGCCACCATGGCGATCTGCACCGTCTCACGCGGCTGGACCAGCACGGTATCCCTCCAGGGGCCGAGGCTGCCATCGGCGGCGATGGTGCGGAAATGGTGGCCGTGGGTGTGCATCCCGTGGGGGAAGACAGTTTCGTTGACGAAGGCGATGCGCAGCGTCTCGCCCCGGCTGAGGTCGAGGAAGGGATCGTGGCCCATGTCGACCTGGCCGTTCAGCGCCCAGAACTTGCCGAGTTGGGCGAGTTCGCGGGCGTTCATCTCGGTGCTGCCGAGGCGGCCGCCGGCCATGCCGCTCATCATGCCGCCCATCAGGCGCATGGTGTGCAGCGGCGCGGCGGCGGCATTGGCGATCACCGGCAGCGGGTTCGGCGGCAGGGCCGCGGGCGTGCCGCGCCGGGCGCGGGTGCCGGGCGCGACCTCGAAGCGCATGAGGCCATAGCCGCCGCCGGGTTCGATGCTGAGCAGGTCGGCCGCCTCGCCGGTCACGTCGACGATCAGGTCGGCCCGCTGCGCCGGGGCCAGGGTGAAGCTGCCGCTGACCGGCACCACCGGTTCCAGCGGCATCCCGTCGAGCGCCACCAGCCAGCCTTCCAGCCCGTTCAGCCCGATCTCGAAGATCCGCGCATTGGCGACATTGGCGAGGCGCAGGCGCAGCCGGTCGCCGCGCGCGACCTTCACCGAAGGGTCGAAGCTGCCGTTGACGGTCACAAGGTTGCCGAGCCGGCCCTCGTGCGAGAGGTCGTGCATATTGTCGAAACCGCCGCTGATCGAGGCGTCGGCGCGTTCCAGCCGCCAGTCGTCGATCGCCAGCGGCAGGTCGTGGTCGACATCGGGGGCGTCGGCCTCGTCGACGATCAGCAGGCCATGCAGCCCGCGCGCGACCTGTTCAGAGGAATGGTTGTGGGCGTGGTACCAGTAGCTGCCGGCATCCGGCACGGTGAAATCGTAGTCGAAGCTGGCGCCCGGCTCGACCGCCGCCTGGGTCAGGTGCGGCACGCCGTCCATCGCGTTGTCGATGCGGATGCCGTGCCAATGCACCGCGGTCGCCTGCGGCAGGGCGTTGACCAGCTGGCGTTGCACCCGCGCGCCCTGCGCCACCCGGATCACCGGGCCAGGCGCGATGCCGTCATAACCCCAGATCTCGGTATCAGGGTAACCCTCCGGGGCGAGCTGGCGGCGACCGGGCCGCGCCTGCAGGCGCGGCAGCGAGGTGGCCCCGGCCAGGGCCGGCACAAGCGTCGTTGCGGCAAGCGATCCGAGCAGGGCGCGGCGGGTCAGCGGCATGGCGAGGCTCCTCTCTTTGCGGAGGCAAATTACCCTGTGCCCGGTGGCGCGTCACCTGCCTGCGCGGGCTGTTCACGGAAATGTCGGTCGTGCCTCTGCCCGACGGGCGAGCGGGATGGCAGGTGTGGAGATTGGGGGCGCTGCCCCCGCCGCGCCTGCGGCGCGACTCCCCTGGAGATATTTTTGAAGAAGAGAAGATGGGGGTGCGGCGCTGGAACGGTAGGGGCGGCGCGGGAGGAGATGCGTTCTGAGATTTTTGCGCGCTCGGGGCGGGATCGCTGCCGATGCCGCGGGTCAATCCGGAGCAGCGGGCATCAGAATGCGGCTGCGGCGCAGATCCGGGTGACGCGGCGCGGCCCGGGTGTCACTCGTTGCTGGCGGTGACGTAATTGCCGTTCCTGTAGAAGACATGCACCCCGATGCGCGCGGTCTGGGTGAAGCGGCGCGACCAGCTGGGGCGGACCGAGGTGTTGTGATAGTAAGTGGCACCATTGGTGATGCCGCCCGAAAGGCCGTCGATAACGGCGCGCGCCACCTTGGCGACCTGGCGGAAGGCATCGGGCTCGGCGATGACGTCCTTGTAGCCATCGCAGGTATAAGTGAACTGGCACTGGAAGCGGCGCCCGGTACCCTGCTTGATCACCGCGCAGGGGGTGGTCGGGAAGCGGGCGCTCTTGACGCGGTTCATGATCACCTCGGCCACCGCGAACTGGCCCTTCACCGTCTCGCCGCGCGCCTCGAAGTAGAGCGCCTCGGCCAGGCAGCGCCATTGCTCGTCACCCTGGGCCTCGGGCTGGCTGTCGAGCCAGCTCTGGGTATAGGCCATCGCCTCGGGGCGGACCCGCGCGCGGGGCTTGGAAACGGAGAGCATCGACTTCAGATGGCGGTCGGGCAGGCTGTTCAGGGTCGTCTGTTCGCGCTGAAACAGGTCCTTGAGCTTGGCGTCCGCGAAGGCATTTCCCGGCAGACAAAAGCTCACAGCCATCGCGGCCGCGATCAGAAAACGGTTCATGACTAACCCCCAGGCAACGGCCCTGTGACGGACCCATCGGCGCTACGCGCTCGAAGGCAGATAGCCGACTTCGTCGAAATCGTCCAGATTTTGGCGATTCGTCGGCGAAAATGCGCTTTTTTTCGGCAGAATCACTTTCTGGCGCGGCCGCGCCATTTCCACAACATCTGCGCAATCGACGATTTCTGGTCGCCCATCTTGTGGTGAATCGCCAATTGTGCTGCGGCCAGCCGGGCCACCGGAACCCGGAAGGGAGAGCAGGAAACGTAGTCGAATCCGACCTCTCGGCAGAAGGCGATCGATTCGGGATTGCCGCCATGTTCGCCGCAGATCGACAGGGTGATTCCCGGCCGCCCTGCCCGTCCGCGCTCGGCCCCGAGCTTGAGCAATTCGCCGACGCCCTCTTGGTCGAGCACGTGGAAGGGATCCTCGCGGAAGACGCCCTTCTGCACGTAGGTCGACATGAAGCGCCCGGCGTCGTCGCGCGAGAGGCCGTAGGTCATCTGCGTGAGGTCGTTGGTGCCGAAGGACATGAAGTCGGCATGGGCGGCGATGTCATTGGCGCGCAGGGCGGCGCGCGGGGTCTCCATCATCACGCCGAGGCGGTAGTCGAAGTCGCGCCGCTTCTCGCCGCGCACCGCCGCCGCGACGGCATCGACCCGGGCCTTGACCAGTTCGACCTCGCGCTTGGCCGAGACCAGCGGGATCATGATCTCGGGCACCACCGGGGCGCCGTTCTTGCTGGCTTCGAGCGTGGCCTCGAAGATGGCGCGGGCCTGCATGTCGTAGATCTCGGGCACCGTCACGCCGAGGCGGACGCCGCGCAGGCCGAGCATGGGGTTGTATTCGGCCATCTCGGCCACCCGGCGGGTGACGTCGCTGATCGGGATCCCCAGCGCCTCGGCCAGCTCGCGCTGGCCCGAGCGCGAGGTCGGCAGGAACTCGTGCAGCGGCGGGTCGAAGAGGCGGATGCAGACCGGCTGGCCCTCCATGATGCGGAAGAGCTGGACGAAGTCGTCGCGCTGCATCGGCAGCAGCCGCTCCAGCACCGCGGCGCGGCCGGCCGGGCTGTCTGCGAAGATCATCTCGCGCATGACGATCAGGCGGGCGGGTTCGAAGAACATGTGCTCGGTGCGGCAGAGGCCGATGCCGCCGGCGTTGAAGTTGCGCGCGGTCTGGGCGTCCTCGGGGGTGTCGGCATTGGCGCGGATGCCGATGTCGCGCTCGGCGTCGGCCCAGCCCATCAGCGTCTGGAAGGCGTCGTCGAGCGCCGCTTCGAGCATCGCCGGGGCGCCCGCCAGCACCTGGCCCTTGGTGCCGTCGATGGTGATGGTGTCGCCCGCGCGCAGGATGCGCCCGTCGGGCGCCTTGATCTGCTGGTTGGGAATGTCGAATTGCAGCGCCGAGGCGCCGACGATGCAGGGGAGGCCCATGCCGCGCCCGATCACCGCGGCGTGGCTGGTGATGCCGCCGCGCTCGGTAAGCACCGCGACCGAGGCATGCATCCCGCGGATGTCCTCGGGCGAGGTCTCGCGGCGCACCAGCACGCAGGGCTCGCGCCGGGCGGCGCTGGCCTGGGCCTCGCTGGCGGTGAAGACGATCCGGCCCGTGGCGGCGCCGGGGCTGGCGGCGATGCCGGTGGCCAGCACGTCGCGCGGCGCGGTGGGGTCGACCTGGCGGTGCAGGAGTTCAGTGAGCTGGTTCGGCTCGACCCGCATCAGGGCTTCCTGCGGGGTGATGATCTGGTCTTCGGCCAGGCGCACGGCGATGCGCACCGCCGCGCGGGAGGAGCGCGCCACGCGGACGCCGTCGAGGATATGCACCTCGCCGCTGCGGATCACGAATTCGACCTGCATCTCCTCGCGCAGCTTCTCGCGCATCAGCGCGGCATGGGCCTTGAGCTGGGCGAAGGCCTCGGGGGCCACGTCTTCGAGCGAGGGGCCGCGGGCGTCGCGTTCGAGGTAGAGCGCCGCCGCCCCTGCCCCCAGCGCCTCGCGGTGCTGGCTCTGGCTGAGGTAGCGCCCGGTGATCTGCGGCAGGCCGGTCACCACGTTGACCAGCTGCAGCACGCCCGAGCCGCATTCGCCCTGGCCGAAGCTCGGGATCATCTGCTGCACGACGAGGCCCAGCCCGGCATCCGCCGGTGCGCCCTTGGCCTGGCGCAGCAGCCGGGCCGAGGTGCCGTCCCAGGCGCGCGCCATCGAGCGCAGCACCGCCGAAAGCTGTTCGCGCGGGTCCTGCGGGAAGGGTTCGTCGGTCTCGTCCTCGTAGGCGCGCAGCATGGCTTCGAGCCCGGCCCCGTCCTGGGTGGCATCGTCGAACTCGTCCGGGTCGAGGCGGGCGACGTGCACCGCGTAGGACTGCACGAAGCGGGCATAGATCGCGGCGGCGGCTTCCTTGCCGAGGCTCTGGCTCAGCTCGCGCTGGCGGGCGGCGTTCATACCGATGTTGAGCACCGCGCCGGGGCCGCCCCAGTCGGGGTCCTCGGAGGACGGGCGCACGCAGAGCAGGGTGTCGGGCGGGAACTGGCCCACGATCTCGGCCACGTCGGGCATCTCGCCCTCGGCGATCTTGCGCACCGCGTCGAAGGAAAGCGCCACGGTCAGCGGCACCGGCAGGTCGAGGCGCACCAGGCGCTGCAGGCATTTGGCGCGGCCGCCGTGGGTCGCGGTATCCATCTGCGCCTTGGGCGTGATCAGCGTGACATGCGGGTTATTCTGCACTGCGGCACCTCGGAAAGACCGTTGCACAATAGGCCCGCTGCGACATCGCGCAAGGGGTCCTGGGTACGCGGGCTGGCAAGGGCTTTCGAAAGCCCTTGCGCAGGCGGCTGCCTGCGAAGCCGTTTGGAAACGGCTTCGCGCCTAGCCTTCGACGCGGGTGAGGTCGGCGACCGAGGTGCAGGTCTTGCGGATCTGGCTCAGCAGGTTCAGCCGGTTGCGGCGGATCACGGGCGAATCGTCGTTGATCTTGACCGCTTCGAAGAAGGCATCGACCGGAGCGCGCAGGGCCGCCATGGCCGCCACCGCCGCAGGGAAGTCCTGCTGATCGAGCGCCGGTCGGATCGCCTTCTCGGCGGCGTCGAGCGCGTCGAACAGAGCGGTCTCCTCCGGCACCTGGGCCAGCTTGCGGTCGGCGCCGAAGGAATATTCCACCCCGTCGGCGGTTTCCGCCTGGGTCAGGATGTTGTTGGCGCGCTTGAAGCCCTGCAGCAGGTTCACGCCCTCCTCGGTCTTCAGCACCCCGTTCAGCGCCTCGGCGCGCTTGACCAGCAGGGTCAGGTCGTCGTTGCCCGGCATGGCGAGGCAGGCGTCGATGATGTCGTGGCGGATGCCCTGGTCGCGCAGGTAGACCTTGAGGCGGTCGTGCAGGAAGGCCAGCAGGTCGTCGCTGGTATCCGGCACATGCCCGGTGATCTTTTCCAGCCAGGCCGGTGCGTTTTCGCCGAGGGTCTCGATCAGCGCCTTGGTCGCCGCGCCGAAGACGCCGTGCTGCGCGATTTCGCGGAGCAGCTCGTCGCGCAGCTCGGCTTCTTCGCCCGAATGCACTTCGATGTCGTGGCGCAGCAGTTGCGCGTCGATCAGCCGGTCGAGGTGCAGGGTCAGCCCGTTGGTCAGCACCAGGCGGATCACCCCCAGCGCTGCACGGCGCAGCGCGAAGGGGTCCTTGCTGCCCGTCGGCTTCTCGTCGATGGCCCAGAAGCCGGTCAGCGTATCAAGCTTGTCGGCCAGCGCCACGGCGACCGAAACCGGCGCGGTCGGCACGTCGTCGGAGGGGCCGAGCGGCGAGTAATGTTGCTGCGCCGCCGCCGCAACCTCGGCGTCGCCGCCCGAGGCCTCGATGTAATAGCGCCCCATAACGCCTTGAAGTTCCGGGAATTCCCCGACCATGTCCGAGGAGAGATCGGCCTTGGCCAGCCGCGCGGCGGTTTCGGCCTTGCCGGCATCCGCGCCCACCATCGGCGCCAGCTCGCGCGCAAGCGCGGCGATGCGGGCGATGCGTTCGGCCTGCGAGCCGAGCTTGTTGTGGAAGGTCACATTGGCGAGGCTGTCGAGCCATTCGCCCATGCCCGCCTTGGCGACCCGCAGGTCATTCTCCCAGAAGAAGCGCGCATCCGACAGGCGGGCCGAGAGCACGCGGCGGTTGCCCGCCAGCACGGTTGCGCCATTGTCGGCGGTCTCGCGGTTGGCCACGGTGATGAAGCGTTCGATGCGATCCGTCTTGGGGTTCTTCACCGAGAAGAACTTCTGATGCTCGCGCATCGAGGTCTGCAGCACCTCGGCCGGCAGGTGCAGGAAGTCCTCGCCGATAGGGCCCATCAGCACCACCGGCCATTCGACCAGCCCAGCGACCTCGGCCAGCAGACCCTTGTCCTCGACCACTTCCAGCCCGGCGGCGAAGGCCAGGTTCTGGGCGTCGTGCCAGATGTGATCGGCGCGCTCGGTGGCGTTCAGGATCACGTGGTTGCGCTTGAGCTTCGCGATGTAATCCTCGAAGGAGGATACCGGAAAACGCCCCGGCGCCATGAAGCGGTGGCCTTCCGTGGTGTTGCCTGCGGCGATGCCCTCGATCTCCATCGGAACCACCTCGGCGCCGCCCTCATCGGTGAGGATGCAGAGGATCGACTGCAGCGGGCGCACCCAGCGCAGGGAACCGTTGCCCCAGCGCATCGACTTGGGCCAGGGGAAGGTGCGGATCGTATCCGCCAGCACCTCGGCAACGATCTCGGGCGCGGCGCGGCCGGGCTTGTCGATCACGGCGAAGAGCATGGTACCCTTCGGCGTCTCGCGCTCTTCGAGCTGGTCGCGGGTCAGGCCGGTGCTTTTCAGGAAGCCCTCGATAGCCTTCTCGGGCGCATCGGCCCTCGGCCCGCGGCGTTCGTCCTTCAGCGCCGGCGAGGCGGCGGGAAGACCCTGCACCGTCAGCGCCAGGCGGCGGGGCGTGGCAAAGGCCGCGGCGCCGGAATAGGTCAGACCGGCCTGCACCAGCCCCTCGGTGACCTTCGCGCGCAGATCCTCGGCGGCGCGCGCCTGCATCCGGGCGGGGATTTCCTCGGAGAAGAGTTCGATCAGAAGGTCGGGCATCGGCGTGTCTTTCGCTCAGGCTGGCGGATGGCGGGGTTACTGGCCGGTCTCGGGACGCGGCGGGCAGTCTTCGCCCACCTGGGTGCCGTCATAGGCCTTTTCGCCGCAATTGTTCAGGTCGTTCCAGACATAGCCGCGCCCATCGCTGGTGATGGCGACGATCCGGTCGACCCCGTAGTGGATGTTCTTGTGGCCGAGGAAGGCGATGGCGGTGCCGTTCGCCAGTTCCTCGCCGATCTTCTCGGCGTCGAAGCAATCGAACCAGCCGGGCGCATTGCGCGGCTGCGGTTTCTCGGCGGCGACGTAGGTTTCGCTCAGCGTGGCCTGGGTCATCGTGGTGGTGAAGCAGGCCCGGTACCGGATCGGTGAGCTGTCGGCGTCGATGGCCTGGAAGTTGTCGTAGAGGATCGGCTCGGGTTCCCCGCTGCTGAGGCTGACGAGGGTCACGTCCTCGCCGGCCACGGCCTTTACCTCGTGGTAATAGCCATAGACCTGAAGGTAGTAGAGCGCTGCACCCGCGATGGCTCCGGACAGGATCAGCACGGTTCCGATGACCTTTCCGTTCACGCCGCGTATCCGCCTGCCTTGGTGGTCACGAATGCATCGGCGCATTGCTTGGCCAGCGCCCGGACCCGGCCGATATAGGCCTGACGTTCGGTCACCGAGATCACGCCGCGGGCGTCGAGCAGGTTGAAGATGTGACTGGCCTTGATGCACTGGTCATAGGCCGGGTGCGCCATGACGATGCGCTTGCCGGTCTTGGGGTCGTCCGCCGGCTGGTCGAGGATCGCGCGGCACTCGGCCTCGGCCTCCTCG
Source organism: Seohaeicola zhoushanensis (assembly GCF_014656415.1). Classification (GTDB taxonomy): domain Bacteria; phylum Pseudomonadota; class Alphaproteobacteria; order Rhodobacterales; family Rhodobacteraceae; genus Seohaeicola_A; species Seohaeicola_A zhoushanensis. Next base: position 116,313 of record NZ_BNCJ01000006.1, read on the forward strand.
AAGTGCTTGAGCAGCACATCGGTATTGGCCACGTCGAAGTTCCAGCGGGCGTATTCCTCTTCGGTCTGCTTGAAGACGTCGCCATAGCTCAGCGGGATCGGCGACTGCGGGTCATTGAACGGCATGTCCATCACGTGCTCGATCCCGAGTACATACATGGCAAGGCGTTCAAGGCCATAGGTCAGCTCGCCCGAGACCGGCGCGCAGTCATGGCCGCCGACCTGCTGGAAATAGGTGAACTGGCTGACTTCCATGCCGTCACACCAGACCTCCCAGCCCAGCCCCCAGGCGCCGAGCGTGGGCGATTCCCAGTCGTCCTCGACAAAGCGGATGTCGTGCAGGCCCATGTCGATGCCGATGGCCTCGAGGCTGCCGAGATAGAGCGCCTGAAGGTCCGGCGGGCTGGGTTTGATCAGCACCTGGTACTGGTAATAATGCTGCAGCCGGTTGGGGTTCTCGCCATAGCGCCCGTCGGTCGGGCGGCGCGAGGGCTGCACGTAGGCGGCGGCCCAGGGCGCGCTGCCGAGCGAGCGCAGCGTGGTGGCCGGGTGGAAGGTACCGGCGCCCACTTCCATGTCATAGGGCTGCAGCACGGCGCAGCCCTTCGACGCCCAGTAAGCCTGCAACCGCAGGATGATTTCCTGGAAAGAGCGCGGAGCGCCTTGGGTCTGGTTCATCGTCTTCGTCCTGCACCACCTGAACGCCGGGCCCCGGCCCTGCGCGGCTCCTTCCTATGCGCACCGTCCGGTGCGGTCAACGCCATGCGGTCACAGGCGCAACAGGGCGTGAAAATGGCCCCGAAAGGCATGGCCTTTGCACAGCTTTCCTGATTATCTGCCCCCCGAGTTCATGCAACGAGATTTACGGGACGAACGATGAAAAACCTGTTTGCCGCGATCATGGTCCTTTTGACCCTGACCGCGACCAGTGCCGCCGCACAGACCAGTGACGACACCGTCTGGGTGCAGATCGAGGCGCATCCTTCGCTTCGCGTCGCGCAGGAGCGCGCGCAACTCTACTCTGGCGTGCTGGCCGACGTGAACGGCTTCGCGCTGGGGGGAAGCTGGTATGGCATCGTCCTTGGCCCCTATACCCGCGCCGACGCCGAACGGGTGCTAGAGGTCTACCGGGCGCAGCAGCAGATCCCGCAGGATTCCTTCATCGCCTTCAGCCGCAATTTCGGGCAGCAATACTGGCCCGTCGGGGCCAATGCGCTGACGCAGGCGCCGGCCACAGCGCCGGTGGCCGAGAGCGCGGCGCCGGTCGCGGTCGAAGAGACCCCGGTGGCCCCGGTCGCCGAGACCCCCGCCCCGCAGCCGCAGGTCGAGACAGCGGTGGTGGTCGCCCCCCCGGCCCCTGCTCCGGCGCCCATGGTCGACACCGAAAGCCCCGCCGAGGCACGCCGCACCGAGGCCGCGCTGAGCGCGGAAGAGCGCAAGGCACTGCAGGTCGCGTTGGCGTCGGCCGGGTTCTACAACTCGTCCATCGACGGGGCCTTCGGTGCCGGCACCCGCCGCTCGATGGGTGAATGGCAGTCGTTCAACGGGCTGGAGCCGACCGGCGTGCTGACCACGATGCAGCGCAAGATGCTGATGGATCAGTACAATGCGCCGATCCTCAGCGTCGGCATGGCATCGCACACCGACGCGCAGGCCGGCATCCGGATGGACATTCCCGCCGCCGAGGTCGCCTTCTCGCGCTATGAACCGCCGTTTGCGCATTACGATTCCACCGGCTCGCTGGGCGTGCGGGTGCTGCTGATCTCGCAGCCGGGTGATCGCAACACGCTCTACGGTCTCTACGACATCATGCAGACGCTGGAGATCGTGCCGCTGGAAGGCCCGCGCTCGAAATCGGGCGACAGCTTCACCCTGGAAGGCCGCGGGCGCGATTTCGTCTCCTACACCGAGGCCACGCTCGAGGGCGGCGAGATCAAGGGCTTTACCCTGATCTGGCCGACGGGCGACGAAGAGCGCCGTGAGCGGGTGCTGACCGCGATGAAGTCGAGCTTTGCACGCGTTCCCGGCGTGCTAGACCCGGCCGCCGGTGCCGACAGCGAGCAGCATATCGACCTCGTCTCGGGGCTCGAGGTGCGCCGTCCGAAGGTCTCGCGCTCGGGCTTCTACATCGACCCGAAGGGCACCATCGTCACCACCATCGAGGCGGTGCAGCAGTGCAGCCGGATCACCGTCGAGCAGGACCACCGCGCCGAGGTTGTTGCCACGGACGAGGGCCTGGGCGTGGCCGTGCTGCGCCCGACCGACCCGCTGGCGCCGATTGCTGTGGCCAAGCTGCGCGAGGACACGCTTCGGCTGCAGTCCGAGATCGCCGTGTCGGGCTACTCCTACGAGGGCGTGCTTGGCGGGCCGACGCTGACCTTCGGCACGCTGGCCGACGTCAAGGGGCTGAACGGCGAGGCCGAACAGCAGCGCCTGGCGCTGGCAAGCCTGCCCGGCGATGCCGGCGGGCCGGTGATCGACATCAGCGGCGGCGTCGTGGGGATGCTGCTGCCGGCGCCCACCGGAAACCGGGTGCTGCCCGAGAACGTGAGCCTCGCCACCGACGCCACCGCGCTGCGCGCGCTGCTCGCCTCGGTCGGCGTCACGCCGCAGGACAGCAGCGACCGGGGCGCGATCAGCCCGGACGAGCTGAACCGCCTGGCCGATGGCATGACCGTGCTCGTGAGCTGCTGGGACTGAGGACCGGCCGTGAATCAGAACGAGAGCCGTATCCGCGACAGCTTTGCGCGGCAGACGATGATGACGACGGCTGGTGCCGAGCTGGTCTCGGTCGAGGAAGGCCGCGTCACCATCGCGGCGCCGGTCAGCGACGGCTTTCGCCAGCAGGCCGGATATTCGCACGCCGGTCTGATCTTTGCCCTCGGCGATACGGCGGCGGGCTATGCGGCGCTGACGGTCATGCCGGCGGATGTCGATGTGCTGACGGTCGAGATGAAGATCAACCTGATGTCGCCCGGCATGGGGCGGCTGGTGGCCGAGGGCCGGGTGCTGAAGCCCGGCCGCCGGCTGGTGATCGTGGCGGCCGACGTCTGGGCCGAGGCCGAGGGCAAGCGGCGGCACGTCGCCGCGCTGCAGGGCACGATGATCCCGGTCGAGGGCAGCTGACCGCGCAGGCTCTCAGCCGGCCGCGCCCTGGCCCAGGTCGCGGGCATCCTCCCAGGGGACGTCGATGATGCAGGTGAGCCCGGTCGAATCCAGCCGCCGGGTCATGCTGCCCGCAAGCTGACGCTCGATCATCAGCTGCATCAGCTTGGAGCCGAAGCCAGGGTCGGACAGGCCGTCGCCGGTGATATGCTCGCAGGAGGTTTCGACCCAGTTGATACGCAGCCGGCGGTCGTCGGACAGGGTCCAGTCGACCTCGACATGGCCGCCGTCCCCCTTTAACGCGCCGTATTTGGCGGCGTTGGTCACCAGTTCGTGGAGGACCATCCCCATCGCCTGCGAGGCATCCGAGGTCAGCACCACGTCGGGCCCGTTCAGGGTGAACAGCCGCCGTTCGGCGCTGGCGTAGGGCGAGAACTCCTGGTTCATCAGCTGGGTCAGCGTCACCGGCTGCCAGCTTTGTTCGGAGATCAGCGAGTTGTTCCGTGACAGGGCGGCGATGCGGTCCATCAGCTTGTTGCGCATGACGTCGGGCGCCTCGACCCGCGCGAGACGGACCATCGCCAGCACCACCGATAGCAGGTTGCGCGAGCGGTGGTTGATCTCGCGGTTCATCAGCCGCTCGCGCTCGGCGGCGCGGGCGCGTTCGATGAGGTTCATCATGCGGCCGAGGACGGCCTCGACGGTCTCGATCTCCAGATCGGTCCAGTGCCGGGCGCGGCGGGAGTGGACGAAGAGGATCGAGGTCGTCACCCCCTCCTCGACCCATGGCACCGCCAGGGCGGCCTCGCAGCCGAGCGCCTTGAGGATGTCGGGCGCGACGTTGCTGCGGTTCGGGTCGGAGCCGTCGAGACGGATGACATGGCCATCGAGGATGTCGTTCCAGAAGTCCTCGGCGCCGCTCGGGTAGCTGTCGGTCTCGGATATCCGCGCCACGCCCTCGGCGACCCATTGGTCGATGATCGCGAAGGAGGGGGTCGGCCCCTTGTCGGTCCAGGCGCGCAGGCCGACGCGGTCGGCGGCGAGGTGCCGGCCCAGCAGGTCGAGCGCTTGGGCCCGGACTTCCTCGACCCGCGGCACGGTGCGGAAGACGTCGCTCAGTTCCAGCAGCAGCTGGGTCGAGCGCTGCTGGAGCACCTGGCGGGTGGTCTCGTGGCCCGAGTTGAAGATGCCGCCGATCGAGCCGTCATCGAGCAGGATGGGGGTAAAGTTGTAGGTCCAGTAGGTCTCTTCCTCGACCCCGAAGCGGCGCATCGGCAGCATCTGGTCCTGCAGGAAGACGCCCTGCCCGGTGGTGATCGCCTGCAGGAACTGCGGCTCGATGATGTGCCAGATGTCCGACCAGACCTCGGCCGCCGGTTCGCCGAGGCAGCCGGGGTGGCGCGGGCCGGGGATCGCCGACCAGCTGTCGTTGTAGAGCAGCCGCAGCTCGGAGCCCCAGTAGATGCAGGTCGGAAAGGCCGAGTTCAGCGCGATGCCGAGCGCCGCGCGCAGCGCCTCGGGCCAGCTGTCCGGAGGGCCGAGGGGATGATCCGTCCAGTCGAAGGCGCGGATGCGCGCCGCCATCTCGCTGGGGCCGCCGAGGAAGGAGGTCTTGTCGAAATTCGGGGACTGGCGGCGAAGCAAGGCGACTCTCAGCGGTGGAAGGGAAAAGTATCGGGAGCACGAACAGGTAAACCGCCGGCGTTACTGGCCCAAGGATAAGGGCATGTTGATGCCGAGTGCAAACGATTCAGGAAAACAACGTCAAACTTACAACCATAGCGGGCCGGGTTGCGCGTTTTCGGTCGATTGAAGGTAGCCGGCGCCCCTTTCGGGACGCCGGCACAACCTTAACCCAGCGCGCTGTTGCAGCGGGCGCAGACGCCCGGGTGCGCATGGTTGCCGACGTCGGGCAGGATCTTCCAGCAGCGCTGGCACTTGTCGCCCTCGGCCTTTTCGAAGACCACGCCAACGCCCTCGATCTCGGGCAGGCGGAAGGCCTCGGACGGGCTCGGGTCGGCGGTGAGCTGGATGCCGGAGGTGATGCAGATATCGTCGAAGCTGGCCGTCTTGAGGGCGGCAAGCGTCGCGGCATCCTCGACATGCACGGTCGGCGCGGCCTCGAGCGAGGCGCCGATCACCTTGTCCGTGCGCTGCACCTCCAGCGCCGCGGTGACGACGCGGCGCACGCGGCGGATCGCCGACCATTTCTGCGCCAGCGCCTCGTCGCGCCATTCCGCCGGGGTGGCGGGCATGTCGACCAGGTGAACCGAGCTGTCCTCGCCGGGGAACCGTTCGAGCCAGACCTCTTCCATGGTGAAGACCAGGATCGGGGCCAGCCAGGTGGTCAGGCGGTGGAACAGCAGGTCGAGCACCGTTCGGGCGGCCCGGCGGCGCGGCGTGTCGCCGTCGCAGTAGAGCGCGTCCTTGCGGATGTCGAAGTAGAAGGCCGAGAGGTCCACCGTGGCAAAGTTGAACACTGCGCTGAACACGCCCTGGAAGTCGAACTTGGCATAGCCCTCGCGCACCGTCGCGTCGAGCTCGGCAAGGCGGTGCAGCACCCAGCGTTCCAGCTCGGGCATGTCGGCGGGTGCAACCCGGTCGGCCTCGGTGAAGTCGTTCAGCGATCCGAGCATGTAGCGCATGGTGTTGCGCAGGCGGCGATAGCTGTCGGAGACGCCCTTCAGGATCTCGGGCCCGATGCGCTGGTCGGCGGTATAGTCGGTCTGCGCCACCCAGAGCCGCAGGATATCGGCGCCGTATTCGTCGACGATCTTCTGCGGGGCAATGATGTTGCCCAGCGACTTGGACATCTTGTTGCCCTTCTCGTCGAGCGTGAAACCATGGGTCACCACGTTGCGATAGGGCGCACGGCCGATGGTGCCGCAGGCCTGCAGCATCGACGAGTGGAACCAGCCGCGGTGCTGGTCGGTGCCTTCCATGTAGACGTCGGCGATGCCGTCCTTGGTTCCATCCGGGCGGTCGCGCAGCACGAAGGCATGGGTCGAGCCGGAATCGAACCAGACGTCGAGGATGTCGAAGACCTGGATATAGGCGTCGGCGTCATGGTCGTTGCCGAGGAAGCGTTCCTTGGCGCCCGGCTTGTACCAGGCATCCGCCCCTTCGGCCTCGAAGGCCTCGAGGATGCGGGCATTCACCTTGGGGTCGCGCAGCAGGAAGTCCGGATCGGTCGGCAACGCGTCCTTCTTGGTGAAGCAGGTCAGCGGCACGCCCCAGGCGCGTTGGCGCGAGAGCACCCAATCGGGCCGCACCTCGATCATCGAGTAGAGCCGGTTGCGCCCGGTCTGCGGCGTCCATTTCACCAGCTGGTCGATGCTGGTCAGCGCGCGTTCGCGGATGGTCTTGCCATAGGTGTCCTGCCCGTCGTTGCAGGGGCGGTCGATGGCGGCGAACCATTGCGGCGTGTTGCGGTAGATCACCGGCGCCTTGGAGCGCCAGGAATGCGGGTAGCTGTGCTTGATCTTGCCACGGGCCAGCAGTCCGCCAACTTCGATCAGCTTGGCGATGACTGCGGCGTTGGCGTCGCCCTCCCAATCGCCCTTCTTGGCCTTGGCCGCAAGGATGTGCTTGCCGCCGAAGAACGGCAGGTCGGCCCGGAACGAGCCGTCTTCCATCACGTTGTAGGTGATGACCTGCTCGAGCATCCCGAGGTCGCGGTAAAGCTCGAATTCCTCCATCCCGTGGCTCGGCGCGCAGTGGACAAAGCCGGTGCCTTCCTCATCGGTGACGAAGTCGGCGGCGCGGAAGTCGCGCGGGTCGTCCCATTCGCCGTTGCCGCCCTCGGCCCCGGCGAGCGGGTGTTCCAACTTTACATGCCAAAGATCATCGATCGATACATCCGACAAACGCCGATACATGCTGTCGTCCAGCCGGGCGCGGTTCATCACGTCGGCGGCGCGTTCATCGGCGAGGATGTAGCGGTCACCGACATTGGCCCAGCATTCATCCGGCGTGCCGGTGACCTCGTAGAGGCCGTAGGCGATCTTCTCGCCGAAGACGACGCCCTTGTTCGAGGGCATGGTCCAGGGCGTGGTGGTCCAGATCACGACATAGGCGCCGGCGAGTTCGCCACCGCTTTCCGCGACCCGGAACTTCACCCAGACGGTCGGGCTTTCCTTGTCGTGATACTCGACCTCGGCCTCTGCCAGCGCGGTCTGTTCCACCGGCGACCACATCACCGGCTTGGAGCCGAGATAGAGCGTGCCGTTCATCAGGAACTTCTGGAACTCCTCGGCGATCACCCGCTCGGCGTGGAAATCCATCGTGAGGTAGGGGTTGGCCCAGTTGCCGGTGACGCCCAGCCGCTTGAACTCGGCGCGCTGAATATCGACCCAGCTTTCGGCGAACTTGCGGCATTCCTGGCGGAAGTCGACTACGTCGACATCGTCCTTGTCCTGCCCCTTCTCGCGGTATTTCTCCTCGATCTTCCATTCGATCGGCAGGCCGTGGCAGTCCCAGCCGGGGATGTAGCGGCTTTCAAAGCCCATCATCTGGTGCGAGCGGACGATCATGTCCTTGATCGTCTTGTTCAGCGCGTGGCCGATATGGAGGTTGCCGTTGGCATAGGGAGGGCCGTCGTGCAGCGTGAAGGGCGGACGATCGCCGGCAGTGTCGCGCAGCTTGTCATAGACGCCGATCCGCTCCCACCGGGCAAGCCATTCGGGCTCGCGCTTGGGCAGTCCCGCGCGCATCGGGAAATCGGTCTTGGGCAGGTTCAGCGTGTCTTTGTAGTCAACGGTCTCGGCGCACATGGCGGCGTCCTTCGGATAATCGGTCTGGATGTCTCAGGTCGGTGCGATGCTCGGACACCTTCGCCCGGCGCTTCCTGTCTCAGGGCGCCGGGTTCGTAATTCGCCGGGGAATGCGGAAACACCTGGTCATGCGGCGCTTATAGGCGCAAGGGCCCGAGGTGGTAAAGTGGTCAAGGCGCGGCCCTTTGCCCGGGCCCGCGGATCGGATATGAGCCCGCCCATCCAGGAGAGCGATGCCATGACAGACAGCAAGTATTCCGGCCTGACCCAACTGGGCGGCGCAAGCACCCTGCCCGCCAGCCCCGAGGAGGCCGTGCTCGAACGGGTCGAGAACACGCAAGGCGAACACGCCTATTGCGTCCGCTTCACCGCGCCCGAGTTCACCTCGCTCTGCCCGATGACCGGACAGCCCGATTTCGCGCATCTGGTGATCGACTACGTGCCCGAAGGCTGGCTGGTCGAGAGCAAGTCGCTGAAGCTGTTCCTCGGCTCGTTCCGCAACCACGGCGCCTTCCACGAGGACTGCACGGTGATGGTCGCGCGCCGGCTGGTGGACCTGCTGGCGCCCCGGTGGCTGCGCATCGGCGGATACTGGTATCCGCGCGGTGGGATGCCGATCGACGTCTTCTACCAGACCGGGCCGGTGCCCGAGGGCGTCTGGATCCCCGACCAGGGCGTGCCGCCCTATCGTGGGCGGGGGTAAGGCCAAGCCGGGCGAGCGCCGGCCCGTCGGATGGCGCTGCAAGCTCTGTGGCGGGCGCTTAATGCCTGCCAAGACCGTGTGACCTCCGAGCGCAGTGCGCCGGTGACAAAGCGCCAGCCCGTCGGGGCGGGCCGGCGCTCGCCCGGCGCCTTCGGCTTGATTCCGGGCGGGTGGCGCGGGGATTGGGGGAGCGGCTATGCTCCTGCGATGCCCCTGCGGGTGAGAGCGCCTACTCTTCGAGTTGCGTAGCACCGGGCGAGCGCCGGCCCGTGGGATGGCGCTGCTACGATCGAGGTCGGCGCTTTATCCCGGCCAAATCCGGACAATCCCTGAGCGTCGCCTGTCGTCGACAAAGCGCCAGCCCGCCGGGACGGGCCGGCGCTCGCCCGGCGCCCATGGCTTGATTCCGGGCGGGGTGGCGCGGGGATTGGGCGTATGGAAGGACGCCCCCTACCCCTCGCTCTTCCCGAACAGCCCCGTCAACGCCCGGCGGACGATGCCGCGGACCGAGGGGCGGCGGCCCTCGCTGAAGGCGAGCGGGCGGCAGACCTCGATGGCCGCGACCCCGACCCGCGCCGAGAGCGCGCCGTTCACCAGCCCCTCGCCGAAGCGGCGCGAGAGCTTGGTCAGCAGCGAGCCGCCCAGCACCGGCTCCAGCAGGTCATCGCCCACCGCCACCGCGCCGGTGGCGACGAGATGGGTAAAGACCGCGCGGGTCAGCCGCCAGCTGCCGATCAGGCCGGACCGGCCGCCGTAGATCTCGGCGATGCGGCGGATCATCCGCAGCGAGGCGGTGAGCGCGGTCAGCACATCAGCCAGCGCCAGCGGCACTAGCGCGGTGACGGTGGCCACCTGGCGCGCGGCGGCCTCGACCTCGCGGGTGGCGGCAGCGTCGAGCGGGGCCAGCAGCTCGGCCTCGGCCAGTTGCAGCACGGCAGAGGCATCGAACTGCTCCTCCATCCGCGCCGACAGGCGGTCGCGGCCCCAGCTGGTTTCGGGGCGGTGGCCGTAGAAGGCGACAAGCCGGCGCGCCACGTCGCGGGCGGCCACGAGGTCGTTGCCCGCCAGCGCGGCATCGGCGGCGCGGCGCAGCTTGTCGATGCGGCCCAGGCGCGAGATCGCCACCAGTTCGCGCAGCATTATCAGCAGCGCCACGAACAGCAGCGCGACAAGGATCGCGGTGACGATCCAGCCCAGCAGCGGCATCCGGTCGAGCAGCGAGAGCACGAAGTCCCAGGCCGCGACCGAGATCACAGCGCCAAGCGCCGCCCCGGCCAGCCCCCAGAACCAGCGCGCCAGTCGCGAGGGCGGCCGCGCCGCAAGCCGGGCGGCCATGGCCATGGCCTCGCCCCGCGCCTCGGGCAGCGATTGCACGGTCTCGGGCACCGGCGGCGCATTGGCGACATCCGCCGCCTCGTCGACATCGATCAGCACCGGGCCGCGGGTCATGCTTTGCCCTCCTTCGGCCAGACATAGGTGATGGCGGGCAGGTTGTCCTCGCCCCTGGGCGCAGTGCCTGCTTCGACGAAGCCCTGCGCCGCGTAGAAGCCGCGCGCGGCGAGGTTGGGCTCGACACAGCGAAGCTCCAGCCGGTCGCTGCGCGCCTTGGCGTGCTCCACCAGCAGCCGCCCTGCCCCGCGCCCCTTCGCCGGATCGGCGATGTAGAGCGCGCAGATCTCCTCGGCGTCGCGGGCCAGAAAGCCGCCGACCTCGCCGGCAAGCTCGGCGATGGTGCACCAGCCGCGCTCGATCATCGCGCGGCAGAAGGTCACGCATTCGGCAAGGCTGTAGAGTTCGGGCATCCAGTCGTGCTGGTGCTGGAAATGCCAGAGGATGTCGCCCATCGCAAAGGCATCCGCGGGGCCTGCCGGGCGCAGGGCGAGTCTCACAGCCGGTCTCCGATCAGGAACTGCGCCGCGCGGTCGAGGCGGATGTGCGGCGGGCCGTCGCCGGGGCGCAGGGTCATCGGCGCGGGCGCGAAGGCCATCGCCTGGAAATCCCCCAGACCCTCGCCCGCGAGGACATGCGAAGGATCCTCGGGCAGGTCGCCCGGGTAGAAGGCCGCCTGCTTGTCGTCCTTCAGCAGCCGGCCGCGCACCATCTTCAGCACCTCGCCGCCATGGTCGCGCTCTTCCTCGGTGGTGGCGCGCAGCGCGGCGATGGCCAGCGCGCCGGTCTCGGCCCCGGCAAAACGGGCACGCTCCGAGGCCTGCTTCACCAGTGCCTCGATCAGGTGGGTGAGCCGCGCGTGCTGACTGTGGTGCAAATGGTCGGCCTTGGTGGCGGCGAAGAGGATCTTCTCGACCCGCCGCCCGCCGAGCAACCGGGTCAGGAAGGCGGTGCGGCCGGGGCGGAAGGCGCTCAGCGTCTCGGCCAGGGTTGCGCGCATGTCGGCCACCGCCTCGGGGCCGCGATGCAGCGTGCCCAGCACGTCGACCAGCACCACCTGCCGGTCGATCCGGGCAAAGTGGTCGCGGAAGAAGGGCTGCACCACCTGCGCCTTGTAGGCCTCGAAACGGCGTTCCATCTCGCGGGAAAGGCTGCCGCGTGGCGCCTGCGTCGGCGGCAGCGGCGCGAAGGTCAGCACCGGCGAACCGGCGAGTTCGCCGGGCAGCAGGAAGCGCCCCGGCGCGAGGTCGGACCAGCCGGCCCTGCGGGCCTCGTGCAGGTAGTCGGTGAAGGCGGCGGCCAGCGCCTGGGCGCGGGGCTCCTCCAGCTTGGCGTCGGGATCCTCGGCCCTCAGCTGCGCCAGGAAGGCGGTCGCCTCGGGCCGGGTTTGCAGCTTCTTCAGCGTTGCGGCCGACCAGTCGGCAAAGGATTTCTCGAGCAGCCCCAGGTCGAGCAGCCATTCGCCCGGATAATCCACGATGTCGAGATGCAGCGTCCGCGGCCCCTGCAACCCGGCCAGCAGCCCGGTCGGGCGCACCTTGAGCGAGAGCCGCAGCTCCGAGATGGTGCGGGTGCTCTCGGGCCAATGCGGGTTGGCCCCGGTCAGCGCGGCGATGTGGCTCTCGTAGTCGAAGCGCGGCACGGTATCGTCGGGCTGCGGCTGCAGGTAGGCGGCAACGATCCGCCCCTCCTGCGCGGCGGCAAGTCCGCTCATCCGGCCCCGGTCGATCAGGTTGGCAATCAGCGAGGTGATGAAGACGGTCTTGCCGGCCCGCGCCAGCCCGGTCACGCCGATGCGCAGCACCGGCTCGAAGGCGCGGCCGGTCACAAGGTCGCCCAGACGGTCGGCGGAACGCACCACGCCGTCGGCTATCGTCGAAATCACCACGCTTGGAAGCCCTGCCCCATCTGCCTGCCCTTCAAGATAGGCAAGGCAGCGCGGCAGGGAAAGGGAATAAGGCAGAGGCGCGCCTTTGCGCCGACGCGCCACCCTTGCCCCGCCCCGGCCGCCACGCTACCAGACGCCATGCCCCGCTATGCTCTCAAGGTCGAATATCACGGCGCGCCCTTCGCAGGGTGGCAGCGTCAGGCCGACCTGCCCTCGGTCCAGGGCGCGATCGAGGCGGCTCTGGCCCGGCTGGAACCGCGCGCCCATACCATCGCCGCCGCCGGGCGCACCGATGCCGGGGTGCATGGCCTTGCTCAGGTCGCGCATTGCGACATGGAGCGCGACTGGGAGCCGTTCCGCCTTTCCGAGGCGCTGAACCATCACCTCAAGCCGAACCCGGTGGCGATTGTCGACTGCGCGCTGGTCGATGACGCCTGGCACGCCCGTTTCTCGGCGCTGGAACGGCGCTATATCTTCCGCCTGCTGATGCGGCGCGCCCCGGCGACGCATGACGCGGGGCTGGTCTGGCAGGTGAAGAACTCGCTCGACGTCAGGGCCATGCAGGCGGCGGCGGCGCATCTGGTCGGACGGCACGATTTCACCACCTTCCGCTCGTCGATCTGCCAGGCGGCAAGCCCGCTCAAGACGCTGGACCTGCTGGAGGTGCGCGCGGTCGAGGGCCGCTCCGGCCCGGAGGTGCAGTTCGACGTGCGCGCACGCTCCTTCCTGCACAACCAGGTGCGCAGCTTCGTCGGCACGCTGGAACGCGTCGGCGCCGGGGCCTGGAGCCCCGACGACGTGAAGGCCGCGCTCGAGGCGCGCGACCGCGCCGCCTGCGGCCCGGTCTGCCCGCCGCAAGGACTCTACCTCGCAGGTGTCGGCTATCCGGTGGATCCCTTCGCCTGACCCCTGATTTCTCTTCTTCAAAAATATCTCCGGGGGGGCCGCGCGGCACGCGCGGCGGGGGCAGCGCCCCCAATGCACCGCCGACCGAAGGCGCGCGGCCCGAAGGCCCTGCCCCGCTGCCCGCGCATCGGCTTGCACGGCGCCGAAATTGAGCGCACAAGTCCGGCATGAGCGAGATCCTCTGCATCGGCAGCGTCCTGTGGGACATCATCGGGCGGTCGGCCAGCCACATGCGGCAGGGCTCGGACGTGCCCGGCCGGATCACCCGCCTGCCGGGCGGCGTCGCCATGAACATCGCGATGACCCTGGCGCGCTTCGGGCTGCGCCCGGTGCTCCTCAGCGCCATCGGCCGCGACCCCGAGGGCGATGAACTGGTGGCCGCCTGCCGGGGCCTCGGGATGGAGACGGCGCATCTCTACCGTTCCGACGACCTGCCGACCGACCGCTACATGGCGGTCGAGGGGGCGAACGGGCTGATCGCCGCCATTGCCGACGCGCATTCCCTGGAGGCGGCGGGCGACAAGATCCTGCGGCCGCTGACAACCGGGCCGCTCGGCCATGCCGGCGCGCCCTATGCGGGATGCATCGCGCTGGACGGCAACCTCACGCGGGCGCTGCTGGAAACCATCGCGGCGAGCCCGGCCTTCTCGGCGGCGGACCTGCGGGTCGCCCCGGCCTCGCCCGGCAAGGCCGAGCGGTTGCAGCCCTTCGTGGCCCATGGCCGGGCGACGCTCTACGTCAACCTCGAAGAGGCCGGGATCCTGTGCCAGAGCGAGTTCGCCGATACCGAGCGCGCCGCCGCCGGTCTGCTGGCGCGCGGCGCCAGGCGGGTGCTGGTGACCGACGGCGGGCGCGCGGCGACCGAGGCGGATTGCGACGCCTGCCACAGCGCGGTGCCGCCGCAGGTGCTGGTGACCCGGGTGACCGGGGCCGGCGACACATTCATGGCGGCGCATATCGCCGCCGAACGGGCCGGCGCCGGACGCGCGGCGGCCCTGGAAGAGGCGCTGCAGGCGGCAGCGCGTTACGTTTCGGGAGAGATGCCGTCATGATCGAGCTGTCATATTCGCAGGAGGTGAAGGCCGCGCGCGCCGAGGGCAAGCCGGTGGTGGCGCTGGAAAGCACCATCATCACCCACGGGATGCCCTGGCCGCAGAACGTCGAGGTGGCGCGCAAGGTCGAGGGCGACATCCGTGCCGGCGGCGCGGTGCCAGCGACCATCGCGGTGCTGGAAGGCGTGCTGCATATCGGCTTGGAGAACGGCCAATTGCAGCGCCTCGGCCAGGCGCGCAACGTCGCCAAACTGAGCCGCGCCGACCTGGCTGCCTGCCTTGCGACCGGCGGCACCGGATCGACCACGGTGGCGGCGACGATGATCGCGGCGCGCTATGCAGGCATCGAGGTCTTTGCCACCGGCGGTATCGGCGGCGTGCATCGCGGCGCCGAGCTGAGCTTCGACGTCTCGGCCGACCTGCAGGAACTGGCCCAGACCCCGGTGACGGTGGTGGCCGCCGGCGCCAAGGCGATTCTCGACATCCCCAAGACACTGGAGGTTCTGGAAACGCTCGGCGTGCCGGTGATCGCCTACCGGCAGGACAGTTTCCCGGCCTTCTGGTCGGCGACCTCGGCCCATCCCGCGCCGTTGCGGATGAACGCGCCGGAACCGATCGCACGCGCGCATCGTCTCCGCGGCGCGCTGGGGCTGCCGGGCGGCCAGCTGGTCGCCAACCCGATTCCCGAGGGTGACGAGATCGCCGCCGAGGAACTGGCCCCGGTGATCCTCGCCGCGCAGCGCGCGGCCGACCGCAAGGGCATCACCGGCAAGGCGCTGACCCCCTTCCTGCTGAGCGCGATCTTCGAGGCGACCGACGGGCGCTCGCTGACCGCCAACATCGCGCTGGTGCGCAACAATGCCCGGCTGGCGGCGAAAATCGCGGCGGCGCTGGTGAATATCGACGCCGGGACGCCTCCGCCCGCGCGCGGCCCATTGTGATACGCGTGCCGAGCACCTAGGTTCGGCGTCGACCCCGGTGCAGGACGCCCATGAATACGCCTTTCGATCAAGACCCCCATCCCCGCAAATCCGGCCTCTTCGCCGGCCTCCGCGCCTCCTTCCTGACCGGCCTCGTGGTGATCGCCCCGGTCGGCCTGACCATCTGGCTGGTCTGGGCCGTCGCCGGCTGGATCGACAGCGTGGTGCTGCCGCTGATCCCCTCGACCTTCCGGCCTGAGCATTACATCGGCATCAACCTGCGCGGTGTCGGCGTCATCTTCTTCTTCTTCTTCACCATCATCATCGGCTGGATCGCCAAGGGGCTGATCGGCCGCTCGCTGATCCGCTTCGCCGAGAGCCTGGTGGACCGGATGCCGGTGGTGCGCTCGATCTACAACGGCATCAAGCAGATCTCGGAAACCGTCTTCGCCCAGGGCGAACGCAGCTTCGAGAAGGCCTGCCTGGTGCAATACCCGCGCAAGGGGATCTGGGCCATCGGCTTCATCTCGGTGCCGGCCAAGGGCGAGATCTCGGCCCGGGCGGAAACCGGAGGGCGGCTGATGGGGGTCTTCATCCCCACCACGCCGAACCCGACTTCGGGCTTCCTGCTCTACTTCCCCGAAGAGGACGTGATCGAGCTAGACATGACGCTGGAAGACGCGGCCAAGCTGGTGATCTCGGCGGGGCTGGTCTATCCCAACGGGCGTGACGGGGCGAAGCTGCCGACCGCCTGAGCGCGACTACCAGCGGCCGGTCGCGGCGCGCAGGGCAAGCGAGACACGATTGGCAAATGCACTGCGCCCGAGGCGCCCCTCGGCCACGCGGTGCGGTTCGGCCTCGGCCAGGGCGAGCACGGCGCCGGCCTGCCAGCCGGCGAGCAGTGCGGGCGCCGCCTCGCGCGAAACCGCGCCGCGCTTGGCGCGGGCGCGGTGCAGCCGGGCCAGCGCATCGCGGGCCAGCGCGCGCAGACCTTCGGGGGTGCCATCGAGCAAGGGCACCCGCCTACGCGCCGCCAGTTCCGGCACCGCCCGCAGCCAGTTCGCCACCCCGGCGGCATAGCCGAAATCACGCACCACGCCCTCCTCCGCCGCGCCCATCGAAGAGGCCGCCGCCCAGAGCAGCGCACCCGAGGTGCGGTCGATGTGGCGGGCGAAGTCGGCGGCATCCTCGAAGGGATCTTTGTATATATCCCAACGCCTTGCAGAGACCAACTCATCCAATGCCCTAGCAATCTCCGGCGAGATGGCGGCCGCCAGCGGCGTCACCACCTCGTGGCGGCGCACCTTGCCGCCGCCGGCGATTTCGCCAAGCGCGTCGCGCCACCATTGCAAGCGCATCTCTGCGATCATCTCCTCGGTCGTGACCCAGGGCGCGCGGGCGACCTCGACGTTCATCGCGTAGAGCGGGAAGAGCACGCGCCGCGCCGCCACCGGCGCAGCCATGACCGCGAGAAAGCGGTCGGGGTCGGCCTTCTGCACCAGCGCCGCGCAGGCGTTCAGATCGGCATCAAAGGCCATGGCCCGGCTCAGACCTCGCAATCGCGCGCCAGTTTCCAGCGCATCGCATCCGAGAGCGCCTGGAAGCTGGCGTCGACGATGTTCGGCGAGACCCCGACCGTCGACCAGCGGCTGGCCTGCGAATCCTGGAAGTCGATGATGACCCGCGTGACCGCCTCGGTGCCGCCATTGGTGATGCGCACCTTGAAGTCGGTCAGGCGGACGTCCTCGATCAGCTCCTGATAGGGGCCGAGGTCTGTTTTCAGCGCCTGCCAAAGCGCGTTGACCGGGCCGTCGTCATGCAGGTCCTGCGGGTGCTCGTTCTTGAAGTAGCCGGTGCGCTTGGACCCATCGCGGAGCTGGACCGTCACCACCGCCTCGGATTCCACCACCACCTGACCCTTGGCGTTGCGGCGGCGCTCCGAGATCACGCGGTAGCGTTCTACCTCGAAATAATCGGGCAGCAGCCCCAGTTCCTCGCGCGCCAGCAGCTCGAAGCTCGCCTGGGCGGAGTCGTAGGCATAGCCCTCGTCCTCGCGCTCCTTCACCCGTTCGAGGATTCGCGACAGGCGCGGGTCGTCCTTGGGCACCTCGATCCCGGCATCGGCGAGGCGCTGGCGCAGGTTTGACTGCCCCGCCTGGTTCGACATCGGGATGATGCGGGTATTGCCGACCACCGAGGGGTCGACATGTTCATAGGTGCTGGGGTCCTTGAGGATCGCCGAGGCATGCAGCCCCGCCTTGTGCGCGAAGGCCGAGGCACCAACATAGGGCGCCTGGCGCATCGGCACGCGGTTCAGGATCTCGTCCAGCAGGCGCGAGATCTTGAGCAGGCCCTTGAGTTTCTCCTCGGGGATGCCGGTGTCGAACTGGCTGCGGTAGGGTTCCTTCAGCAGCAGCGTCGGTATCAGCGAGGTGAGGTTGGCGTTGCCGCACCGCTCGCCGAGGCCGTTCAGCGTGCCCTGGATCTGGCGCACGCCGGCATCGACCGCCGCGAGCGAACCCGCAACCGCGTTCTCGGTGTCGTTGTGGCAATGGATGCCGAGCCGGTCGCCCGGGATGCCGGCGGCGATCACCGCGCGGACGATCTCGGCGATCTCATGCGGCAGCGTGCCGCCGTTGGTGTCGCAGAGCACCACCCAGCGCGCACCGGCCTCATGCGCGGCCTTCACCGCTTCCAGCGCATAGGAAGGGTTGGCCTTGTAGCCGTCGAAGAAATGCTCGGCGTCGAAGAGCGCCTCGCGGCCCTTGGCCACGATATGGGTGATCGAGGCGCGGATGTTCTCGGTGTTCTCGGGCAGCGTGATGCCAAGCGCGGTCTCGACGTGGTAGTCATGCGACTTGCCGACGAGGCAGACCGCCTGGGTATTGGCGTTCATCACCGCCGCCAGCACCTCGTCGTTGTCGGCGGAACGGCCGGCGCGCTTGGTCATGCCGAAGGCGGTCATGGTGGCGCGGGTCCTGGGCGCAGCCTCGAAGAAGGCCGAATCGGTGGGGTTCGCCCCAGGCCAGCCGCCCTCGATATAGTCGATCCCGAGGCCATCGAGCGCGGTGGCGATGCGCACCTTGTCCTGGGTCGAGAACTGCACGCCCTGGGTCTGCTGCCCGTCGCGCAGCGTGGTGTCATAGAGGGAGAGGCGTTCGCGGGTCATTTCAGCGCCTCCAGCTTGGCCAGATCGAAGTCGGGACCAAGATCCCAGGTGCTGCCCGAGGCCGAATCCATCACGATGACCCCCGCCGCAGCGATACCGTCGCGCAGCGCGTCGGCGCGGGCGAAGTCGCGCGACTTGCGGGCTTCGGCGCGGGCTGCGAGCAGTTGTTCGATCAGCGCGGTAGTGCCAGCATCCACCGGCGACTCGGCAGCCCATTCGGGTGCGCTCTCGCCCAGCAGGCCGAGGAAGCGCAGGCTCGCGGCCAGCGCGGCACTCTCGCCCCGCGTCGACAGATCGTGCAGCGTGGCGATGGCCTCATGGGTGTTGAGGTCATTCGACAGCGCCCGCAGGATCGCCGGATCGACCTCGCCCGCGCCGGTGTCATCGGTGGTCTGCTCATACCACTTGCGCAGGGTGCGGCGCGCACCGGCGGCCTTGGCCTCGGTCCAGTCCATCGGCTTGCGGTAATGCGTCGACAGGAAGACGAAGCGGATCACCTCGCCCGGCACGCCCTGGTCCAGCAGGTCGCGCACGGTGAAGAAGTTGCCGAGCGATTTCGACATCTTCTTGCCCTCGACCTGGAGCATCTCATTGTGCAGCCAGTAACGGGCGAACTGGCCCCTGGGGTGAGCGCAGCAGCTTTGCGCGATCTCGTTCTCGTGGTGCGGGAACTGCAGGTCGATGCCGCCGCCATGGATGTCGAAGCTCTCGCCGAGCAGCGCCAGCGACATCGCCGAACATTCGATGTGCCAGCCGGGGCGGCCACGCCCCCAGGGGCTGTCCCAGCCGGGCTGGTCGTCGCTGGAGGGTTTCCAGAGGACAAAGTCCATTGGGTCCTCCTTGTAGGGCGCCACCTCGACCCGCGCGCCGGCGATCATGTCGTCGACCGAGCGGCCCGAGAGCTTGCCGTAATCGGCATAGGAGCGGACGCGGAACAGAACGTGGCCCTCGGCGGCATAGGCGTTGCCGTTGGCGATCAGGTCCTCGATCATCGCTATCATGCCGCCGATATGCTCGGTGGCCTTCGGCTCGCGGAAGCCAGCATCGGCGGAATAATCGACCCCAAGCGCCGCCATGTCCTGGTGGAACCAGTCCGTGGTGGTGCGGGTCAGCTCGTCGATGGCGATGCCGCGCTCGGCGGCTCGGTCGATGATCTTGTCCTCGACGTCGGTGATGTTGCGCACGTAGGTGACGTGCCCGGCGCCATAGACCTGCTTGAGCAGCCGGTAGAGCACGTCGAAGACCACCACGGGCCGCGCGTTGCCGAGGTGGGCGCGGTCATAGACCGTGGGCCCGCAGACATACATGCGCACGTTGTCTGGGTCGATTGGAATGAATTCCTCTTTCGACCGGGTCCGGGTGTTATGCAGTCTGATCGTCGTCATGGTCCAAGTCCTCGCACATCGGCGCTGGCGCGGGCTTAGCAACTTGTTTCAGGAGAGAAAACGAAAGAAACCGGCCCGCTGGTGATCAGCAGGGAATAATGCAGCAAATAATGATGCAGGTTGCTTTCATGGCCCCTCCTTACGCCCGGATCGACGCCCGATCAAGCGTCTTGCATGCGCGGCGCGGCTCTGCCAGCCTCGCGCCATGAACCGTGATATCGTCAATGCCATCTGTTCCACATTCCCCGGCGCCGAAGTCTCGGACCCCTGGGGCGGAGGCCATGATGCCTGGAAGGTCGGCGGCAAGATGTTCGCCTGCATCGGCGCGGTGCTGCCGGGCGTCTCGGTCAAGACGCCCGACGCCGAAACCGCCCAGATGCTGATCGAGGCAGGCGTCGGCGTGAAGGCGCCCTATTTCCACCGCAGCTGGGTGAACCTGCCCTGGGGCACCGCCGAGGAGGAGCTGCGCCACCGGCTGGAAGTGGCCTATGACACGATCCGGTCGGGGCTGACGAAGAAGGTGCAGGGATCGCTGCCGCCGCGCGGTTGACATTCCCCCGCCGCTCGGACTGGATGCGCCCGGCATTCTGTCGGAGATCTGTCATGCGCCTGTCCCCTCGTCTCACCAACCTGAACGGCGGCGGCTCGGACGGGTGGGAGGTGTTCTACCGCGCCCGCCAGATGATCGCGGCCGGGCAGAGTGTGATCGAGCTGACCATCGGCGAGCATGACGTGCGCACCGACCCGAGCATCCTCGGCGCGATGGACGCCTCGGCGCGGGGCGGGCACACCGGCTATGCCTCGGTGCCGGGCATCCCGGCCCTGCGCGATGCGGTGGCGGCGCGGGTCAGCGCGCAGAGCGGGGTGCCGACCACGCGCGACAATGTGCTGATAACGCCGGGCGGCCAGGCGGCGCTGTTCATGACCCACCACGCGGCCTGCGCCGAGGGTGCGCGGGCGCTGTTCATCGACCCCTATTACGCCACCTACCCCGGCACCATCCGCTCGGTCGGAGCAGTGCCGGTGCCGGTTGCCGCGCGGGCCGAGAACGGTTTTCTGCCCCGCCCCGAGGTAATCGACGCGGCGGCCGAGGGCGCCAGTTCGCTGCTCATCAACTCGCCCAACAACCCGACCGGGGCAGTCTATGACCGTGCGACGATGGAGGGCATCGCCGCCGTCTGCCGTGACCGCGACCTCTGGCTGATCTCGGACGAGGTCTATGACACCCAGGTCTGGGAAGGCGCGCACCTGAGCCCGCGCGCCCTGCCCGGCATGTCCGAGCGGGTGCTGGTGGTCGGCTCGATGTCGAAGAGCCACGCGATGACCGGCTCGCGCATCGGTTGGATCGTCGGACCGGCCGAGGCCATCTCGAACCTGATCGCGCTCTCGACGGTGACGACCTACGGCGTGCCGGGCTTCATCCAGGACGCCGCGCTTTTCGCGCTGGGGGCCGGGCTGGAGGAGCAGATCGCCGCGCCCTTCCGGCGGCGGCGCGCGCTGGCGCGCGAGATCCTCGGGCGGCAGAACACGGTGGGGCTGATCCCCTCGGGCGGGGCGATGTATCTGATGCTCGACATCCGCGCGACGGGGATGAACGGGCTGGCCTTTGCCTTTGCCCTGCTCGAGGAGGAGGGCATCGCGGTGATGCCGGGCGAAAGCTTTGGCCGGGCTGCGGCGGGGCATATCCGCGTGGCCATGACCATCGAGGACAAGGCCTTTGGCGCGGCGCTGGAACGGCTTTGCGCCTATACGGCCCGGCGGGCGCAGGCGGCGTAAATCCTTTGCCAAGGCGCACGGCCGCGCGCATGATGGCGGGCAGGAGGCGGGCATACATTGCGCCCGCTGGCGGGTTTTCCGGGGCGCGCCGCGCCTGATCAATGACTTTCGAGGTGTTTCCATGCCCTTCCTGATGCGGCTTGTGCTGGTGTTGACCCTGTTCGCCGGACCGGCGGCGGCGGATATCTGGCCGACCTATGACAACCCCTTCGTGAACGACCAAGCCGGGATCCTGCCCGACGAGAGCGAGGCGGCGCTGCGGGCGCAGCTGGAGCAGCTGAAGACCGATACCGGCATCGAGATGACCGTGCTGACGCTCAAGTCGCAGCGCGATTTTCAGCCGAACCTGTCGCTGGAGGAATTCGCCACCGGCATCTTCGACCGCTGGGGCATCGGCGACAGCGCGCGCAACGACGGCATCCTCGTGCTGGTGCTGCGCCAGGACCGGGCGATGCGGATCGAGCTGGGCAAGGCCTATGGCCGCGACTGGGACGGCGCGGCCGAGGACCTGGTCGACCGCAGCTTCCTCCCGGCCTTCAGGAGCTATGACTATCCCGGCGGCATCGCCACCGGCGTCAGCGACGTGATCGAGACCATCGCGCTGCCTTTCCAGGGCGGCACCGCTGCACCCTCGGGCGAGGGCAACGGGACCGGCTGGGGCATGGCGCTATTCGGCGGGATGGTGGCGCTGATGTTCTCGCGGGTCTGGCTGTCGCCGATCCTCGCGCGGTTCCGCAGCTGCGAGAACTGCGGCCAGCGCGGCGTGACGGTGCGCAACGAGGTGCTGAAACGCGCCAGCACCGTCACCTCCGGCGAAGGGCGCCGCACCGTGACCTGCCCGCATTGCGGCCATGTCGCCACCGCGCTCTACACCATTGCGCGCGAGTCCAGGGACCGGTCGGACAGTTCCTCGGGCGGCAGTTTCGGCGGCGGCAGCTCGGGCGGCGGCGGGGCCTCGGGGAAATGGTGAGCCGGCGGCTCGAAACCGACACCGCGCCGCAAACAGGACAGACGCCGCCGCGCCCGCGCTGAAACTGGAGCGCATCGTCGGGAGGCGTGATGCAGGGCGAGTTGAGCAAGATCAGCCTGGTCGTGCGCACCATCGGGGCGCAGCGGGGACGTGCCGCACGCGGGGCACCGCGCGGCTAGCGCCGTGCCGAATTCCCCCTTCTCCTGACATCGCGAGTCCGTCATGAACGATTCCGTCAAAGTTTCCACTTCCGTCCGCAGCGGCGGGCGCGCCGCGCGCCGTGCCGCCCGCGCCGCCCCGCTGGCCGAGCACCTGCGCCCGGTGCGCGCGGGGCTGGCCGGCGGCACCTACAACCCGCTGACCGAAGCGCAGATGGCGCGCATCCACCAGGCCGCGCTGGACGTGCTGGAACAGATCGGCCTCGCCGATACCCCCGAGAGTGGCATCCGCCACCTGACCGGCGCCGGCGCGGTGCTGAGCGAGGATCGCCGCATCCGCTTTCCCCGCGCGCTGGTCGAGGACACGCTGGCGCGGGCCAACCGCGAGATCGCGCTCTTCGGCCGCGACCCGGCGCATGACCTGGAGTTGTCGGGCACCCGGGTGCATTACGGCACGGCGGGCGCGGCGGTGCATATGGTCGATGTCGAAGGCCGGCGTTACCGCGAATGCACCGTGCAGGACCTGCACGACGCGGCGCGGATCTGCGACGTGCTCGACAACATCCACTTTGTTCAGCGTCCGATGGTCTGCCGCGACATCCCCGACAATCGCGAGATGGACCTCAACACCATCTACGCCTGCTGTTCGGGAACGAAGAAGCACGTCGGGGTCTCCTTCACCGAGCCGGCCTTTGTCGAGGACGGGCTGAAGCTCTTGCACCTGATCGCGGGGGGCGAGGAGAAGTGGCGAGCGCGGCCCTTCGTCAGCAATTCCAACTGCTTCGTCGTGCCGCCGATGAAATTCGCCACCGAAGCCTGCATCGTGATGGAGAAGCTGATCGAGGGCGGGATGCCGATCCTGCTGCTGAGCGCCGGTCAGGCCGGGGCCACCGCCCCTGCCCCGATCGCCGGCGCCATCGTGCAGGCGGTGGCGGAATGCCTGGCCGGGTTGGTCTATGTCAACGCGGTGAAGCCGGGGCATCCGGCGATCTTCGGCACCTGGCCCTTCGTTTCCGACCTGCGCACCGGCGCCATGTCGGGCGGGTCGGGCGAACAGGCGCTGCTGACAGCAGGCTGCGCGCAGATGCACCGCTATTACGGCATCCCCGGCGGCGCGGCGGCAGGCATCGCCGATGCCAAGCTGCCCGACATGCAGGCCGGCTGGGAGCAGGCGATCTCAAACGTCATGGCGGGGCTGTCGGGCCTGAACATGATCTACGAGGCGGCCGGGATGCACGCTTCGCTGCTCGGCTTCTGCCACGAATCGCTGATCCTGGGCGACGACCTGATCGGCCAAGCGCTGCGCTGCGTGCGCGGGATCGAGGTGGACGAGGACTCGCTCTCGGTCGAGACGATCCGGGCGACCTGCCTTGGCGGGCCGGGGCATTTCCTCGGCTCCGACCAGACGCTGGCGCGGATGCAGACCGATTACATCTATCCCCACCTCGCCGACCGCACCTCGCCCAAGGAATGGGACGAGAAGGGCAAGCCGGACCTGATCGAGAAGGCCACCGCGCGCAAGGAGCAGATCCTGCGCGAACGGGCCCGCGCGCGGTTCGACCCGGTCACCGACGCGGCGATCCGGGCGGCGTTCCGCATTCACCTGCCGGGATGAGCCAACGGCGGGACCGGCGGACCGGCCGGCCCCGCCCGCGGTTCAGAAGATGAAATCGCCCCGGCCCAGGTCTGCCAGGTCGGTGTTCAGCAGGGTGATCGTGGTGCCGGCATGATCGTCTATCACCACGTCGGCCCCCACCTGTGTCGCGTGGTTGTTCCGCAGATCGAACAGACCGGTGATCCGGGTGACACCGGACAGGTCGATCTTCTCGCCTTTGAGGTTGGTGTTGAAGTCGGTGATGGTGTCGTCACCGCCCCTGTTGAAGAAGACGAACTTGTCGGCGCCACGGCCGCCCGACAGCCGGTCGTCTCCGATGCCGCCGATCAGGATATCGAATCCGGCCCCGCCAAGCAGGATGTCCGCCCCCTGTTCGCCGCGCAGCTCGTCATTGCCGTTGCCGCCGGCAAGCTTGTCCTTGCCCCGACCACCGAAGGCGGTGTCATTGCCATCGCCGAGGAAGATCCTGTCATTGCCGCCACCGGCATGGATCGTGTCATTGCCCCTCGGGTTGAAGGCCACGCCGTCGCCGACCAGCGTATCGCTCCAGGCCACGTCCCTGGCATTGCCGAGGGTGATGTCCCAGTCCCGCAGCAGCAGGAAGGTCTCGATCGCCGCGGGCTGGCTCTCGAGCAGATCCGAAATGATGATGGGCGAGAAGGTCGCCATGTCGACGTTGACATTCGTGAAGGAGAAGCTGCCGAGGCCGGAGCTCACGTCGATGGTGCTGACGACGCCGCCGTTGACGTATGGAATGCCCTGATACTGGGTATAGCTGAACCCCGTGCCGTTCACCGTCACGGTGACGAGGGCGCCGCCATAGCTGCCCGAGAGGCTGAAGGAGGTCGCGGACGCCCCCGGAATGACCGTGCCTTCGGTCGTAATGAAGTCGATGACGCCGAAGAGGTCGTCGAAACTGTAGGGCCCGCTGGCGGGCAATGAAACTGTAATGGCCAATTATCTGATCCCCGTGAAAAATACGAATCTGTAGCGGGAAGCTTGGAGGCAATGACGCCAGCAGGCAAACGCTAATGCCGCGCGGCGTGGGCCATCGCCAAATAAAAACGGAGGGCCGAGGCCCTCCGTAAGTTTCGCCGTTCAGGCTCAATAGTTTACCGCCCGTGTTTTCTGCCTGCGGCCTGAACGTCGTCGGGAGCGAGCGCACCCGCCCCGTGTTCCACGAAAGGCCCGAAGACCTTCCGTGAGGCCGGACAGGGACGGACCATGGGGATCCGCGATGTCCTGCCCCGGTAGGATGACGGAACCGGGACGTCCCATCACCATCTCGTCGGGGTCCGGGCCGGCTGCGAGACAGCCCGTGACCCCTGCCGCGCCCTTGCGGGGCGCGGTGTTCGTTGTCAGCTGCAGCCGCTCGTTCCGCCGCAGGTATTGCACTTCATGCAGGTGCCGTTGCGCACCAGCGTGTAGTTGCCGCATTCGCCGCAGGCCTCGCCCTCGTAGCCCTGCATCTTGGCCTTGGTGCGGGCGTCGAGCGAGACGGTGCCGCTGGCCATGGCCGTGGTGGTGGTCGAGATCATCGCCGCGCCGGTCTCGGGGACCAGGGTCTGGAGCGCCGCGCTGGCGTCGCCGCCGCCGAAGCCGGTGGCGCGACCGCCGCGCAGCACCGCCAGTTCCTGGGGCAGACGCTTGCGCAGGTAGCCGGTCGAGCTGATCTGCTTGAGCACTTCAAGCGAGCGCGAGGCGGCGTTGTCCGACAGCTCGGAGAGGTTCGACACGCCCTCTTCCTCGCCACGACCGATGTCGTCGAAAGAGGCGCCCTGCGGCTTGACGTGGGCCAGGTCGGTGCGGTCGAGGTAGCTCACCGCCAGCTCGCGGAACACATAGTCGAGGATCGAGGTCGCGTTCTTGATGCTGTCGTTGCCCTGCACCATGCCGGCCGGTTCGAACTTGGTGAAGGTGAAGGCGTCGACGAATTCCTCCAGCGGCACCCCGTATTGCAGGCCGACCGAGACGGCGATGGCGAAGTTGTTCATCATCGCACGGAAGCCGGCGCCTTCCTTGTGCATGTCGATGAAGATCTCGCCCAGCGTGCCGTTCTCGTATTCGCCGGTGCGCAGGTAGACCTTGTGGCCGCCGACGATTGCCTTCTGGGTATAGCCCTTGCGCCGCTGCGGCATCTTCTCGCGGTGGCTCTTGACGATCTCCTTGACGATGATCTTCTCGACGATCTTCTCGGCGAGGACCACGGCCTTTTCCTGCTGGCTCCCGGATTCCAGGATCTCGGCGGCCTCCTCGTCATCCTCGACCAGGGCCGAGGCGAGCGGCTGGCTCAGCTTGGAGCCGTCACGGTAGAGCGCGTTGGCCTTGATGCCGAGCGACCAGCTGAGTTCGTAGGCCTTCTGGCAGTCCTCGATGGTGGCCGAGTTCGGCATGTTGATGGTCTTCGAGATCGCGCCCGAGATGAAGCTCTGCGCCGCGGCCATCATGTGGATGTGGCTGTTCACCGAGAGATAGCGCGTGCCCTTCTTGCCGCAGACGTTGGCGCAGTCGAAGATGTGGTAGTGCTCTTTCTTCAGGTGCGGCGCGCCTTCCAGCGTCATCGTCCCGCAGACGTGGTCGTTGGCGGCCTCGACGTCCTTGCGGGTGAAGCCCAGCGACTTCAGCAGGTCGAAGGTCGGGTCGTTCAGCTTCTCGGCCGGGATGCCCAGCACGCCCTTGCAGAACTCCTCGCCCAGCGTCCACTGGTTGAAGACGAAGCGGATGTCGAAGGCCGATTCCAGCGCCTGCTCGACCTTGGCGAGCTCGGCCGGGCCGAAGCCGTGGCCGGCCAGCGTGGTGTGGTTGATCCCCGGCGCGTTGCCGATGGAGCCGTGGCCGACCGCGTAGGAGACGATCTCCTCGATCTGGGCCGAGGAGTAGCCGAGGTTCTCGAGCGCCGCGGGCACCGAGCGGTTGATGATCTTGAAGTAACCGCCGCCGGCGAGCTTCTTGAACTTCACCAGGGCGAAGTCGGGCTCGATGCCGGTGGTGTCGCAGTCCATCACCAGGCCGATGGTGCCGGTGGGGGCGATCACGGTGGCCTGGGCGTTGCGGAAGCCGTGCTTCTCGCCCAGTTTCAGCGCCTCGTCCCAGGCCGACATGGCCAGGTCGACCAGCCGCGAGTCGGGGCAGTTGGCGTGGTCCAGCGGCACCGGCTTGACCGAGAGCGCCTCGTAGCCGTCCGTCGCGCCATAGGCCGCGTTGCGGTGGTTGCGGATCACCCGCAGCATGTGGTCGGCGTTCTTCTTGTAGCCGGCGAAGGCGCCGAGCTCGCCCGCCATCTCGGCCGAGGTGGCATAGGCCACGCCGGTCATGATCGCGGTCAGCGCACCGCAGAGCGCGCGGCCCTCGTCGCTGTCATAGCCGATCCCGAGGTTCATCAGCAGGCCGCCGATATTGGCATAGCCAAGGCCGAGGGTGCGGAAGTCGTAGGAGAGCTGGGCAATTTCCTTCGAGGGGAACTGCGCCATCATCACGCTGATTTCCAGCGTCACGGTCCAGAGCCGCGCCGCGTGCATGTAGTCGGCCGCCTGGAACTGGCCGTCCTTGAGGAAGGTCAGCAGGTTCATCGAGGCCAGGTTGCAGGCGGTGTCGTCGAGGAACATGTATTCCGAGCAGGGGTTCGAGCCCCGGATCGGGCCGTCTGCCGGGCAGGTGTGCCACTCGTTGACGGTGTCGTGATACTGGATGCCCGGATCGGCGCAGGCCCAGGCGGCGTGGCCGACCTGCTCCCAGAGGGCGCGGGCCTTGACGGTCTTGGAGACCTTGCCATCGACGCGGTTGATGAGCTGCCAGTCGGCGTCCTTCTCCACCGCCTTCAGGAAGGCGTTGGTGACGCGGATCGAGTTGTTCGAGTTCTGGCCCGAGACCGAGTTGTAGGCTTCGCTGTCCCAGTCGGTGTCATAGGTCGGAAACTCGATGCTGGTGTGGCCCTGCTTGGCGTAGTCCAGCACGCGCTTGACGTAGGTTTCCGGGATGGCGCCCTTCTTGGCGTCGCGGATCGCCTTCTTCAGCGCCTCGTTCCTGGCCGGGTCATAGGCGTCGTCGGCGCTGCCGTCCCATGCCTTGATCGCGGCGAAGAGCGCGTTCAGCTTCTGCTCGTGCATCTTCGAGCCGGCGACGATGCTCGCCACTTTCTGCTCTTCGATGACCTTCCAGTTGATGAAGTCTTCGATATCCGGGTGATCGGCGTCGACGATCACCATCTTCGCTGCCCGACGGGTTGTCCCGCCCGATTTGATGGCGCCCGCCGCGCGGTCGCCGATCTTGAGAAAGCCCATCAGGCCCGAGGACTTGCCGCCGCCCGAAAGCCGCTCGCCCTCGCCCCGGAGGTGCGAGAAGTTGGTGCCGGTGCCCGAGCCATACTTGAACAGGCGCGCCTCGCGGACCCAGAGGTCCATGATGCCGCCCTCGTTCACCAGGTCGTCCTGCACGCCCTGGATGAAGCAGGCGTGGGGCTGCGGGTGCTCGTAGGAGGATTTCGACTTGGTCAGCTTGCCGGTGGCGTGGTCGACGTAATAGTGGCCCTGTGCCGGACCGTCGATGCCATAGGCCCAGTGCAGGCCGGTGTTGAACCACTGCGGCGAGTTCGGCGCGGCCATCTGGGTGGCCAGCATGTAGCGCATCTCGTCGTAATAGGCGCGGGCGTCCTCTTCGGTGGTGAAATAGCCGCCCTTCCAGCCCCAGTAGGCCCAGGCGCCGGCGAGCCGGTCGAAGACCTGCTTGGACGAGGTTTCGCCGCCCATCTCGGCGCCTTCATCGGCGACCGAGCGCCAGAGGAACTCGGGCACGTCCTTCTCGGCGACCTTCTTCAGCCGCGAGGGCACGCCGGCCTTGCGGAAGTATTTCTGCGCGATGACGTCGCCGGCGACCTGGGTCCAGCCAGCGGGGATCTCGATATTCTCCAGTCGGAACACGACCTTGCCATCCGGGTTGCGGATCTCGGAGGTCGCGAGGCCGAATTCCAGATCAGCGTAGGCGTCCTTGCCGGCGCTGGTGAATTTGCGTTCGATCTTCATCGTGCTGCCTCATGCTGTCGGCCGTTGCCCGGCCTGCTTCCCGAAGGGATGGCGCCTTCCGATCCGAACCGCATAGCTCTCCCGCGGGGTGACGAGACTTCCCGTCGCCACCCGGAGGCGAAGCTGCATGGGCACGCGCTGATGCGTGCAATTGTGGTTTGGTTGACCCGTCCCGCGCCCTGTCGCCGCCTCTGGTTTGCTTTACCATATTTAGTGGCAGGTGACTTGGCCTACACAATCTGGCGTAATGCGCACCCAACGGTCAACGGGTTTTTTACCCTATGTCGGGATTCTTTTTGCTTGACCCACAAGCCCGAGGATTCGCCTGCCCGAGGAGCTACGATTCCTGCACAAGGGTGTATAAATCGGGCGCATTTCAGTGGCCCGGCAGCCGGGGGGCAAATCCCCAATATTTCTGCCTTTTCCGGCGCCGGCGCTTTTGGCTCCAAGGCCAGCTATCCCGAGATATGCACGAGTTTTCCGCAGGCTGCCGAGGGCCTCGGTCCCCTGCCCGACCATGTGGCCGACATGCTACAAAATCCCCTATGGGCAACCGCAGGATCGCGTGGGCCGCCGAAAATCGCCACACCATATATGGTGGGTCCTGGCCAGACAGGGGCAAAGCGGCCCCTTGCGGGGCGAATCTCTCGCTGAAGGAAGGAGTGGTCGGGGCGGCGGGATTCGAACTCGCGACCCCCTGTACCCAAAACAGGTGCGCTACCAGGCTGCGCCACGCCCCGGACCGAGCGCACCTCTAACCGCGTGATCGGGGTTTGAAAAGCCCTAACAGGGCCAGGCGGCCGGTCCCGGTGCAAAAACCGGGTGACGCATCACGCTGCCGGGGGCGATGCCATAGCGTTTTGCCAGGCCGCCGTTGATTTCGAGCACCGCAAAGACCTTGTCGCCGCCCTCGATGGCGGTGAGATCGCCCGGAATGGCGTCGTGGTGGACACGGGTCACCTTGCCGGTCACGTCGGTGAAGATCATGTCGAGCGGGATCAGCGTGTTCTTCATCCAGAAGGCGGTGGTCTGCGGGTATTCGTAGACGAAGAGCATCCCCGCCCCGCGCGGCATCGACTCGCGATACATCAGGCCACGGGCGCGCTCTTCGACGTCATCGGCGATTTCGACGGTGAAACGGGTCTCGCCCTTCGGTCCCTTGATCCAGACCGAATCGTCGCGGCACTCGCCGGCCTGGGCGGCCGTGCCCAAGACGCAGAGCGCGAGGGCGGCAAGGCAGGAACGCATGAGGATCAGTCCTGGTCGGCGGCGACAGGGTTGGCCGGCGTCGGGCTCTGCTCGGGAGCCGAGGCCGGTTCGACCTTGATCTCGACCGATTTCTGGGTGGCCACTTCCCAGGCATGGACCTCGGCGGCCATGCGGCCGCGCTTGCCCTCGATCACCCGCATCGCCAGGGCCTCGCCCGGCTGCAGGTCGGCCAGGCCCGACTGGCGCAGCACTTCGATGTGCAGGAAGACGTCCTCGGGGCGGCCGAAGACATTGGCAAAGCCGAAGCCCTTACCCTTGTCGAACCACTTCACCCGCGCCGGTTCCAGCGGCCGCTGGCGCAGGGCGTCCATGTCCATATCGGCGAAATCGGTGAGCACGGGTGAGTCGGCACGCTCGGGCGGCGTGATCGAGATGACCTCGACCGCCTGCACGCCACGTTCGGTGCGGTGGGTGATGACCTCGATACGGGCACCGTCGGCAACCGAGCTCTGGCCGAAGTTCCGTAAAACGTTAACATGCAACAGGATGTCGGGCCCGCCTTCGTCGGATATGACGAAGCCAAACCCTTTCGCGGGGTCGAACCATTTAACCTGGCCCCGCACGTGGTGCATATTGTTTAGATCGTCAGCCAAAAACAGCACCCATCACGTTTCTGTTTCATGATTTAACACGCAAAATGCGGTCAAGGATAGTCAAATTGAAGAACAACCGCTTGAACTCGGGCGTCCCTGCCCTACTCCTTGCGCCGCGTGTCGTCGAAGTCACGGATTGAGACGGGTGGTTTCCCAGGGCGCGTCGGGCCCGCTGCGGCGCCAGACGAAACGGTCGTGCAGCCGGAAGGCGCCATCGGCCCAGAACTCGATCTCGACCGGTACGATGCGATAGCCGCCCCAGAACGGCGGACGCGAGGGGCTGATGCCGTGGCGCGCCGTCACCTTGGCCACCTCGGCCATCAGCGATGCGCGGCTGGAGAGCGGGCGCGACTGGCGCGAGGCCCAGGCGCCCAGCCGGCTCTGCAAGGAGCGCGAGTTGTAATATTCATCCGCCTGCGGCCCGTCCTCGCGGGTGACGGTTCCGCGCACCCGCACCTGCCGGCGCAGCGATTTCCAGTGCATGACAAAGGCGGCCTTGCCGGCGCTGTCCAACTCGCCCGCCTTGGCGCTTTCGTAGTTGGTGTAGAAGACGAAGGCCGAGTCCTCGATCTCCTTCAGCAGCACCATGCGCACGTTGGGCAGCCCGTCGGGATCGACCGTCGAGAGCGCGATGGCGTTGGGGTCGTTGATTTCGGCCTTGGTCGCCTCGCCCAGCCAGCGCCGTGCGATCACGAAGGGGTCGTCGCCCGCGAAAATTCCATCCCGGTCGCTCATTCTGCCACCCTTGTCCTGTTGCCTGCCCGCATCGACCTGGCGCCACGCCTCACGCAACGGCAGGTTGGCACTCTTGAAGCACCTTTGCCATTCGCCTACTAGGTTTGCAAACAGCCTATTCGAGGGGACATAAATGTCGCAAAAACTGATGGCCGGCAAGCGCGGGCTGATCATGGGGCTGGCGAATGACAAGTCGATCGCCTGGGGAATCGCCAAGGCTTGCGCCAACGCCGGGGCCGAACTCGCCTTCTCCTACCAGGGCGACGCCCTGAAAAAGCGGGTCGACCCGCTGGCCGCGGAACTGGGCAGCGACATCGTCCTGCCCTGCGACGTCTCGGACGAAGGCTCGGTCGATGCGCTCTTCGCCGGTCTGGCCGAACGCTGGGACGGTCTCGACTTTGTCGTGCACGCCATCGGCTTTTCCGACAAGAACGAGCTGCGTGGCCGCTACGTCGATACCAGCCGCGACAACTTCCGCATGACCATGGATATCTCGGTGTTCAGCTTCACTTCGGTGGTGCAGCGCGCCGAGAAGATGATGAAGCCCGGCGGTTCGGCCCTGACGCTGACCTATTACGGCGCCGAGCGGGTCATGCCGCATTACAACGTGATGGGCGTGGCCAAGGCCGCGCTCGAGGCCTCGGTGCGCTATCTCGCCGAGGATCTCGGCAAGGACGGCATCCGCGTCAACGCGATCAGCGCCGGCCCGATCAAGACGCTGGCCGCCAGCGGCATCGGCGACTTCCGCTACATCATGAAGTGGAACGAGTACAACTCGCCGCTGCGGCGCAACGTGACGATCGAGGATGTCGGCAACTCGGCGCTCTACCTGCTGTCCGACCTCGGCTCGGGCGTGACCGGTGAGGTGCTGCATGTCGACGCTGGCTATCATGTCGTCGGCATGAAGGCGGTGGACGCGCCCGACATCGCCAAGGGCTGATCCGCCAGCCCCGACTTGACCCAGCGTCTGGCGGACCGCGCCAGACGCGCCCAAGCTTCCCTTGCCTCTTTTCGCGCGCTAAACAGACGCCCACCGATTAGATGGAGAGCGCCATGAAAGACCGCCTGCCGCACGAGAAAGGGTTTCACGTCAGCTGGGACCAGATCCACCGCGACTCCCGCGCGCTGGCCTGGCGGCTCGATGGCAAGGGGCCGGATGACGGCGCCTGGAGAGCTGTCGTCGCCATCACCCGCGGCGGCATGGCCCCGGCGATGATCGTGGCGCGCGAGCTCGATATTCGCACCGTCGATACGATCAGCGTGAAGTCCTACAACAACCAGACCCAGGCCGAGGCCCGCGTGCTGAAGCGCCCCGACCCCGAGATGATGGGTGACGGCACCGGCATCCTGGTGGTCGACGACCTCGTCGACAGCGGCAAGACGCTGGAACTGGTGCGCAAGCTCTATCCCAAGGCGCATTTCGCCACGGTCTATGCCAAGCCGGCGGGCGAGCCGCAGGTCGATACCTTCATCACCGGGGTGAGCCAGGACACCTGGATCTTCTTCCCCTGGGACATGGCCCTGCAATACGTCGAGCCCTACCGCGGGCGGGACTGACCCAGGACCCAGACTTTCGGAGGGGCGCTGCGGCGCCCCTTTTCCTCGCCGCACGCGCGCTATAGCGTCCCGTCAGTCTGACGGAGCCCACGACATGTCCCTGACCCGCACCAAGGCCACCTTCGCCCCGCCGATCATCGCTGCCCGGCGCTGGCTCGATGGCGTGACCTTCCCGCCCGAGCGCCCGCTCATCAACGTGAGTCAGGCCGCACCGGCTGCGGCGCCGCCGACCGAGCTGCGGCAGATCATGGCCGATATCGCGCTGAACGACGATTCGGTGCACCTCTACGGCCCCGACCTTGGCCTGCCCGAACTGCGCGCCGAGATCGCGGCGCAGTGGTCGGCGCATTACGGCGGCACCGTGACCCCGGCGCAGGTGGCCATCACCTCGGGCTGCAACCAGGCCTTTGCCGCCGCGATCAGCGCGCTGACTGGCGAAGGGGATGAAGTCATCCTGCCAACCCCCTGGTATTTCAATCACAAGATGTGGCTGGACATGAGCGGTGTCGAAGCCGTGCCGCTGGCCACCGGCACCGACATGCTGCCGGACGTGGCCACCGCCGCTTCGCTCATCACCTCAAGAACGCGCGCCATTGCATTGGTTTCGCCTAACAATCCTGCAGGCGTCGAATACCCCGCCGAACTGGTGCGTGCCTTCTACGAGCTGGCCAAGACGCACGGCATCAAGCTGATCCTGGACGAGACCTACCGCGACTTCGACGCCCGCAGCGGCGCGGCGCATGATCTCTTCACCGATCCCGACTGGCCCGAAACGCTGATCGACCTCTATTCCTTCTCCAAGGCCTTCCGCCTCACCGGCCACCGGGTCGGCGCGATGATCGCCTCGGTCGAGATGATCGGCGAGGTCGAGAAGTTCATCGACAGCGTCACCATCTGCCCCAACCAGATCGGCCAGCACGCCGCGCTCTGGGGGATGCGGAACCTCGGCCAGTGGCTGGCGGGCGAGCGGGCCGAGATCCTCGACCGCCGCGCCGCCATCGAGGAAGGCTTCCCGGTGCTGGCGGCCAAGGGCTGGAAGCTGCTCGGGCTTGGCGCCTATTTCGCCTATGTCGAGCATCCCTATGCCATCGGCTCGGACGCGCTGGCGCGCCAGCTGGTGCGCGAGGCCGGTGTCCTGTTGCTGCCGGCGACGATGTTCGTGCCCGAAGGCGACCCGGCCGGCGAGCGCCAGCTGCGCATCGCCTTCGCCAACCTCGACCGGGCCGGGATCGGGCTGATGTTCGAGCGTCTTGCCGCACTGGCCATCTGAGCTTGCCCCCCTTCGGGCGGGCGGATAGACAGAGGCGCAATCGAAAGGCAGACCACCGCCAGCAAGGGGGCAAAATGGCCGCGCGCGTCAAGAGTTTGGGGAATACAGTCGTCTGGATCATCATGGGCCTGCTGATCATCGGCCTGGCCGGGTTCGGTGCGACCAATCTGACCGGCACCGTCCGCACCGTCGGGCACGTCGGCGACCAGACGATCGACGTCGACACCTATGCCCGCGCGCTGCAGCGCCAGATGCGCGAGATCGAGGCCCAGACCGGCCAGGCGCTGCAGATGAGCCAGGCCCGCGCCATGGGTCTCGACCAGCAGGTGCTGAGCCAGCTGGTGACGCTCGCCGCGCTCGACAACGAGGCCTCGACGCTGGGGCTGTCGGTGGGCGACGAGAACCTGCAGAAGGAAATCATGCGCATCCCCGCCTTCCAGGGGATCGACGGCAAGTTCGACCGCGAAGCCTACAAGTTCGCGCTGGAGCGGGCGAACATGAAGGAAGCCGGTTTCGAACAGGACCTGCGCCAGGACAGCACCCGCAGTCTGCTGCAGGGCGCCATCACTTCGGGCGTCAAGATGCCCGACGCGCTGACCGATGCGATGATCGCCTATATCGGCGCGCGCCGCAGCTTCACCTGGGCGCTGCTGGACGAGAACGCGCTGGCCGAACCGCTGGCCGAGCCGACCGAAGAGCAGCTGAGTGCCCATTACGAGGCGCACAAGGACCGTTTCATGCGGCCCGAGACGCGCAAGATCAGCTATATCGAACTCACCCCGGCGACGATGCTGGACAAGGTGCAGGTCGACGACGCCGCGATCCAGGCGCTCTACGACAAGAACAAGGCCGAATACGAACAGCCCGAGCGGCGGCTGGTCGAACGTCTGGTCTTTGCCGATGACAAGGCCGCCAATACCGCCAAGGCCCAGCTCGAGGCAGGTGGCACCACCTTCGAACAGCTGGTGGCCGACCGTGGGCTGAAGATGGACGACATCGACCTCGGCGACATGACCATCGGCGATCTCGGTAGCGCTGGCGAGGCGATCTTCGCCGCAGAGGTGGGCGACGTTGTCGGCCCGCTGCCCTCCGATCTCGGCCCGGCGCTGTTCCGCGTGAACGGCCGTCTTGAGGCGACCAGCACCTCGCTGGACGAGGTCAAGGACGAGCTGCGCGAGGAACTCGCGGGCAGCCAGGCCCGCCGGATGATCGAGGCCGAGGTTCAGGGCATCGAGGACATGCTGGCCGGTGGCGCGACGCTGGAGGACGTGTCCAAGGACAAGGGCCTGCAGCTCGGCAGCATTGACTGGACCGCCGGCAGCAAGGACGGCATCGCCGCCTATGCCGAATTCGACAAAGCGGCTGCCGAGGCCACCGAGGGCGCCTTCCCCGAGGTGAAATTCCTCGACGATGGCGGCATCTTCGCGCTGCGGCTCGACCAGGTCGAGGCGCCCCGCGTCGAGACCTTCGACGAGGCCCGCGACGAGGTGGTCGCCGACTGGACCCGTGAACAGACCAGAGCAGCGCTCGAAGCGCAGGCAGAGAAGGCCGTGGCCGAGCTTGCCACCTCGGGCGATTTCGCCGCCGCCGGACTGACCCCGACCAGTGAAACCGGGCTGACCCGCACCGCCTTCATCGAAGGCGCGCCGCGCGACCTGCTGACCCAGGTCTTCGAGATGGCCAAGGGTGACGTGCGGGTGGTTCCGGGCGATGCCGGGATCGTGGTGGTGCGCCTCGACGACATCCTGCCCGCCGAGGACTCAGCCGAGATCACCATGCTCAAGCAGTCGGTCTCGGAACAGCAGAGCCAGGCGCTGGCCCAGGCGCTGTTTGCCGCCTTCGCCCAGGACGTGCAGCTGCGCGCCCGTCCCCGTATCGACGAACGCGCGCTTGGCGCGGTGCTCGGCAGCTTCAACTAGGCGACGTCAATGGCCCTTGTTCCCGATTACGAAACCTTCGCCCGCGCCTACGAGGCCGGGCGGAACCAGGTGGTCTATACCCGTCTGGCGGCCGATCTCGACACGCCGGTTTCGCTGATGCTCAAGCTGACCGGCGCCCAGAAGGACGCCTTCATGCTGGAATCGGTGACTGGCGGCGAGGTGCGCGGACGCTATTCGATCATCGGGACGAAGCCGGACCTGATCTGGCGTTGCCGGGGCGAGAAATCGGAGCTGAACCGTTCGGCCCGCTTCGACCCGGATGCCTTCGAGGCGATGCCGGGCAACCCTCTCGACGCGCTGCGCAGCCTGATCGCCGAGAGCCGCATCGACCTGCCCGCCGACCTGCCGCAGGCGGCCGCCGGTCTCTTCGGCTATCTCGGCTATGACATGGTACGCCTGGTCGAGCACCTGCCCCACATCAACCCCGACCCGCTGGGGATGCCCGACGCCGTGATGCTGCGCCCCTCGGTGGTGGCGGTGCTGGACGGGGTCAAGGGCGAGGTCACCGTGGTCTCGCCGGCCTGGGTGCATGACGGCCTCTCGCCGCGCGCGGCCTATGCCCAGGCGGCCGAACGGGTGATGGACGCGGTGCGCGACCTCGAACGCGCGATGCCCTCGGAAACCCGCGATCTCGGCGATGCGCACGAACCGGGCGCGCCGGTGTCGAACTTCACCCGCGAGGGCTATATGGCCGCCGTGGAGAAGGCCAAGGAATACATCCGCGCCGGAGACATCTTCCAGGTGGTGCCCTCGCAGCGCTGGACCGCCGAATTCCGCGAGCCGCCCTTCGCGCTCTATCGCTCGCTGCGGCGGACCAACCCCTCGCCCTTCATGTTCTATTTCAATTTCGGCGGCTTCCAGGTGATCGGCGCCAGCCCCGAGATCCTCGTCCGGGTCTTCGGGCGCGAGGTGACGATCCGTCCGATCGCAGGCACCCGCCCGCGTGGCGCGACGCCCGAGCAGGACCGCGCGCTGGAGGTCGAGCTGCTGGCCGACCAGAAGGAACGCGCCGAACACCTGATGCTGCTCGACTTGGGGCGCAACGACGTCGGCCGGGTCGCCAAGATCGGCACCGTGCGCCCGACCGAGCAGTTCATCATCGAGCGCTACAGCCACGTCATGCACATCGTCTCGAACGTGGTGGGCGAGCTGCACGAGGACAAGGACGCCATCGACGCCTTCTTTGCAGGGATGCCGGCGGGCACCGTCTCGGGCGCGCCCAAGGTGCGGGCGATGGAGATCATCGACGAGCTGGAACCCGAGAAGCGCGGCGTCTATGGCGGCGGCGTGGGCTATTTCAGCGCCGGCGGCGACATGGACATGTGCATCGCGCTACGCACCGCCGTGGTGCAGGACCAGAAGCTCTATATCCAGGCCGGCGGCGGCGTTGTCTATGACAGCGACCCCGAGGCCGAGTTCCAGGAAACGGTCCACAAGTCCAACGCCATCCGCCGTGCGGCGGCGGATGCGGCGCGCTTTGGCGGTTCCGGCAACCGCTGAGGCCCGCCCCTTGCCCTGATCGGCTCGTGCGCTATCCTGCGGGCTGCAAGCGGGAGGGCGCCATGGCAGGTGGCTGGGCAAAGGACGGCGCGGTCAACGAACAGATCGAAGCCTCGATCGAGGACGAGCTGAAGCGGCTCCAGATCCGCCGCGCGCTGGTCGGCGAAAGCCTGACCCATTGCGCCGAATGCGAGGAAGAGATTCCCGAGGCCCGCCGCATCGCGCTCCCCGGCGTCAAGCTCTGCCTCGACTGCCAGCAGGAACGCGATGCCCGCTTCGTTACGCGGGGCGGCATCAACCGGCGTGGGTCGAAGGACAGCCAGTTGAAGTAGGCCCCGTCCTCTGGATCAATCGAGGAGGCCGGAAGATCACAAGATCGCCATGAGATCGGCTGCGCTGACACCGAGAACCGTAAGTTCGAAATTCAGCCCATCTAACGTGATTACCGCGTCCGTTTCACCCTGGATCGTAAGAACCGAAGCACTGAAGAAGAGGCTGATGTGGTCTACTCCGAGTTCGAAATCGGTGATGACGTCGCGTTCCGCCGTCTTGTCACCGATGTAGCTCAGGAAATCGAAGCGATCGGCTCCAGGGCCGCCCGTCAACCGATCATTGCCATCGCCGCCTTCAATCCAGTCATTTCCGGCGCCGCCGACGAGGACATCGTTGCCGGAGCCGCCTATCAGCTTATCGTTGCCGGCACCTCCGAAAAGCCTGTCTCCGCCGTCTTCTCCGTGCAAATCGTCATTCCCGCCGCCCCCTTTCAGAATGTCGTTTCCGGTGCCGCCGCTCAGGTCGTCGTTCCCTGAATCGCCGGACAGGCTGTCGCCGCCGGGCCCTCCCAGGATCTCGTCATCGCCCCGGCCGCCCGAAATCGTGTCGTTTCCGCCATCGCCGAGAAGCAAATCGTTTCCGCCCCTGCCGCCGATGATGTCATCTCCGGCGCCGCCGGAAACCTCGTTGGCGATCCTGTTGCCGAAGACAAAGTCGTCGGCACTTCCGCCTATCAGGTTCTCGATCCCCAGCAGCCGGTCCGCTCCCAGGCCAGTGTTCTGTCTTGACCTGATGGCGAGGTCGACAGAAACCCCCGCATCTCCCGAAAAATCCGCCGTGTCGATCCCGGTGCCGCCCACCAGGAGGTCGTTGCCCCGGCCACCGGACAGCGTATCGTCGCCCGCGCCGCCTCTCAGTGTATCGCGGCCATCGTTCCCGAACAGCAGGTCGTCGCCCAAGTTCCCAAGCAGGGTATCGTTCCCTTTCCGGCCAAAGACCCTGTCGTCGCCCCCCAGCGCGTCGATGAGGTCTGCGCCAAGGGTTCCACGGATGATATCGGGCCCATAGGTGACTGGCACGGCTTCCAGAAGTCCCGCATCCACCGCGCGAATAGTATCGACATCGGACACCTCATGGCTGACCAGTCCGTCAAGATTTCCGGCGTTTTCCAGCATTTCCACATAGGTCCGGAACTGCAACGGATCAGTAAAAACGACAAACTCGACGGCGCCGGTGATCAGCAGCGAATACCACTCGCTTTCCGGCGAAATCACGCCGCGTACCCGTGGATATACGGCTTCGATGGATGCCACATTTGTGGCAGATCCCGTGACGATCTGGCGGTCCAGAACGTCGAACGCGCTGGCGCCGTCAAGGACGGTCTCGTTCGACAAAAGGTAAAATTTGGCTATAACGAATCCCACGTTGGTCACAAAAATTCAAAGGACGGCAGGCAGAAATTGCAGCGGGCCTGCGGTTCGCAGCCAGTCTTGCCCGACGCGGGCGACCGATCAAGCGATTTAGGCCGTGATCGCGGGCGCCAGCCGACCCATGAGGAGAATTGAATTACCGATAAACACCAATAGATTGCACAGCGCGTCCCGACCGGGCAATCTGATGGTTAAACGGGCGGCGAATTACGCGCCGCCCGCCTGTGTCATGTCGGAACCGATCAGCCGACCGGTGCGTCGTCGGCCCGCTTCACCGCGATGATGGCCGAGCGCGGCAGGATGCCCTCGCCGTCCGGGAAGGGCGCGTCGGGGTGCTGGATGCCGACGAACATCGTCTTGAGGTCGGCCGACCAGCAGAGCCCCGTCACCTCCGCCCCTTTGGGCGCGGTCAGGAAGCGGCGGATCTCGCCGGTGGCGGGATCGCCGGCGAGCATCTGATTGTTGCCCTGCCCCTCGAAGTCGCCCTCGTTGCTGTCGTCGCCGTCGGTCTGGATCCAGAGGATGCCAGTGCTGTCAAAGGCCATCCCGTCGGGCGAGTTGAACATGTT
The DNA here is from genome assembly GCF_014656415.1 of Seohaeicola zhoushanensis. Classification (GTDB taxonomy): domain Bacteria; phylum Pseudomonadota; class Alphaproteobacteria; order Rhodobacterales; family Rhodobacteraceae; genus Seohaeicola_A; species Seohaeicola_A zhoushanensis. The sequence goes on from NZ_BNCJ01000006.1 coordinate 156,274, forward strand.
CCCGGCGGTGACATTGCGCGAACCGGCATAGCTGTCGGAGTGCTTGGCCGGGTTGCCCGCCATCACGTAAAGATCCCAGCCGAAGGCATCGGCGGCATGGTCGCCGCCCTCGGGATACCAGCGCACGATCTGGCCGTACTGGTTCTTCTCGCGCGGGTTCGGGCCGCCCACCGGCGTCTCGTCGCCAGCTGCATTCGGCTTGACGCCGCGCCGGGTGTTGTTGGTGAGCGCGCAATAGGCCTCGGGCTTGACCGGGTTGACCGAGATCCACTCGGGGCGGTCCATTGTGGTCGCCCCGACCCTGGAGCCGGCAACGCGGCTGAGGACCAGGATCTCCTCGATGCTCATGCCGGTGGCCTCGGGCGTCAGCGCGATCCATTCGCCCTTGCCGTCATCGTTGAATTTCGCAACGTAAAGCGTTCCAATATCGAGCAATTCCGAAGTGTCGGCACCCGGCACATAGGGCGCATCCGAGACAAAGCGATAGATGAACTCGCCGCGCTCGTCGTCGCCCATGTAGACCACCACGCGCCCGTCGGGGGCCAGCACCACCTCGGCGTTCTCGTGCTTGAAGCGGCCGAGCGCGGTGCGCTTGACCGGCACCGAAGTCGGGTCGGCCGGGTCGATCTCGACCACCCAGCCCTGGGTGTTCGGCTCGTTCGGGTCGGTCGAGAGGTCGAAGCGCGGCGCGAAGAGTTCATAGCCGTAACGCCCCTCGGCACCGATGCCATAGCGCTTCTGCTCGGGCGTCTGGGCAAAATCAGCCGCCGTCGCGCCGAAGTAGCCGTTGAAGTTCTCCTCGCAGGTCAGGTAGGTGCCCCAGGGCGTCTTGCCGGAACCGCAGTTGTTGAAGGTGCCGCGCGCGGTCATGCCCGAGGGGTCGGAGTTGGTCTGCACCAGCGCATGGCCGGCAACCGGACCGGCGAGGCGGATCTCGGTGTCCTGGGTGATGCGGCGGTTGAACGGGCTGTCGACCACGACCTGCCAGCCCTCGGCGGTTTCGGCGACTTCCATCACTGTCACGCCCTGCAGGTTGCGCAGCAGCTGCGCATCCTCGGCGCTGGCGGCCTTGCCCTCGGCATGGCGACCCGGCAGGTTGATCTCGTTGTTGGTGTATTCGCTGTTCACGGCGAGCAGCTGATGCCCGTCGACAAGGAAGCTCTCCATGCCGTCGGTGTTCTCGCCGAACACGCGGTCGGAGCTGGAGAGCGCCACGCCCTCGACCGGATCGAAGGCGGCGGCGTCGCCGAAGAGCGCGTCGCCCCAGCGCACCAGCGTCTTCCACTCATAGCCTTCCGGCACGTGCACGGTGGCGTCGGTGGTGGCGGCGATGCCCTCGAAGGCAAAGCGCGGCGCGGTCATGGCGCGGGCGGCGGTGCCGCCCAGCAGGCCGCCCATCGCTCCGGCGGCCGACCCCAGCGCGATCACGCCGGACAGGAAACCGCGGCGCGTGAGCGCCGAGGCGACCACGCGGTCGAATTCGGTTTCCATCGGGCGCGGGTCGTGCAGTTCGTCCCAGGCGTCCGCGCTCAGTCGGCTGTGATCAATGTCGGTCATGGCTTCAAGTCTCCGTGGTCATGATGGCGACTCGATAGGCCGTGAACGCAATAGGTTGATGAAGCCTGGACGACAGCTTTGTGACAGCGCGGGATCACCCCAGCGCGTAGCCCGATCCCCGCACGGTGCGGATCGCATCCGACCCGCCGTGGCGGCCAAGCGCCTTGCGCAGGCGGCCGATATGGACGTCGACGGTGCGGGTGTCGACATAGATGTCGCGGCCCCAGACCCGGTCGAGCAGCTGCTCGCGGCTCCACACCCGGCCCGGTTTTTCCATGAAGGTCGAAAGCAGCCGGAATTCGATCGGCCCGAGCTTCAGCTCGCGTTCGCCGCGGAACACCTTGTGGGCCTCGGAATCGAGCAGGATATCCTCGAAGACCAGCCGCTCGCCCACCGTGGCGGGACGCGAGCGGCGCAGCTGCGACTTGACCCGCGCCATCAGTTCGATCACCGAATAGGGCTTGGTCACATAGTCGTCGGCCCCGGTTTCGAGCCCGCGCACCTTGTCGAGTTCCTCGGAACGGGCCGAGATCATGATGACCGGGGTCAGCCGCGAGGCCGGCCGCAGCTTGATCCGCCGGCAGACCTCGATCCCCGAGGTGCCCGGCAGCATCCAGTCGAGCAGGATCAGGTCGGGCGCCTCCTCCTCGACCAGCAGCAAGGCCTCGGAACCGTCCGCCGCGCGGATCACCCGGAACCCCTCGCTTTCGAGGTTGTAGGTCAGCATCTCGGCCTGGGCCGGTTCGTCCTCGACGACCAGCACCGAAGGCTGCATGTCACTCACTGGATCGGGCCTTCCTGCAGGGTCAGCGAGGTCCGGTCCTGCTTGGGCCGGTCATCGTCGGGCAGTTCGCCGGTGACCATGTAGATGGTCTGTTCGGCGATATTGGTGGCGTGGTCGCCCACCCGCTCGATGTTCTTGGCGATGAAGTGCAGCTGCATCCCCACGGCGATATTGCGCGGGTCCTCCATCATGTGGGTGAGCAGCGAGCGGAACAGCGTGTTGTAGATCTGGTCCGCCTCGGCATCGCGTGCGATGACCTCCTGCGACTTGGCGACGTCGCGCTGGATATAGGCGTCGAGCGCGTCCTTCATCATCTCTTCGACATAGCGCGACATCCGCCGCAGCGCGCCATGCGCGCCCTCGATCTCGGTGCCGCCGGTCACGGTCAACGTGCGCTTGGCGATGTTCTTGGCATAGTCGCCGCAGCGTTCCAGGTGCGAACTGATCTCCATCACGGCCAGCACCAGCCGCAGGTCGATGGCGGTGGGCGCGCGCAGGGCGATCAGCCGCGCGGCCTCGGTCTTGACCGTCACGTCCAGCGCGTCGATGGCCTTGTCGCCGGCGCGGACCTGTTCGGCCAGCTCGACGTCGCGGTTCTCCAGCGCGGCCGCGGCATTGGCCAGCGCCGCCTCGACCAGGCCGCCCATCTTCATCACGTTGGCCTGGATGCTCTCCAGGTCGCGGTCGAAGGAGGAAAGGATATGTTTGTCGTTCATGGCACTCATCCGATACGTCCCGTGATGTAGCTTTCGGTCCGGCTGTCCTGCGGGCGGGTGAAGATCTGGTCGGTGTCGCCGAATTCGACCAGGTTGCCGAGGTGGAAGAAGGCGGTCTTCTGACTGACCCGTGCGGCCTGCTGCATCGAGTGGGTGACGATCACCACCGAATAGTCCTGGCGCAGCTCGTCGATCAGCTCCTCGACCTGGGCGGTGGCGATCGGGTCGAGCGCCGAACAGGGTTCGTCCATCAGCAGCACTTCCGGCTCGGTCGCCACGGCGCGGGCGATGCAGAGACGCTGCTGCTGGCCGCCCGAGAGGCCGGTGCCCGGTGATTGCAGGCGGTCCTTCACCTCGTTCCAGATCGCCCCGCGGCGCAGCGCACGCTCGACGATATCGTCAAGCTCGGCCTTGTTGCGGGCCAGGCCGTGGATGCGAGGGCCATAGGCGACGTTGTCATAGATCGACTTCGGGAAGGGGTTCGGCTTCTGGAACACCATGCCGACCTTGGCGCGCAGCTGCACCGGATCGACACGGCGGTCGTAGATGTCCTCGCCTTCCAGCAGTATCGTGCCCTCGACGCGGCAGCTGTCGATGGTGTCGTTCATCCGGTTGATGCAGCGCAGGAAGGTCGACTTGCCGCAGCCCGACGGACCGATGAAGGCAGTCACGGTCTTGTCCTGGATGTCGACGCTCACATCCTTCAGGGCGTGCGTCTCACCGTAATAGACCTGCACGTTCCGCGCGGAGATCTTGGTGGCTTTCTGGTCCAACTTGGCCTCTCTCTCGGGGCTGTCATACATGTTCATGTCCTTTCCTACCACCGACGCTCGAAACGGCGACGCAGAATGATCGCGATGATGTTCATGGCCATCAGGAAGATCAGCAGCACGATGATCGCTCCGGAGGCCCGTTCGATAAAGGCCGGATCGCCGCGCTGGGTCCAGTTGTAGACCTGCACCGGCAGCGCCGAGGCCGGGTCGAAGAAGCCCTCAGGCGGCGCGCCCGGGTATTCGCGGACGAAGGCGACCATGCCGATCAGCAGCAGCGGCGCGGTCTCGCCAAGCGCCTGGGCCAGGCCGATGATCGTGCCGGTCAGGATGCCGGGCGCGGCCAGCGGCAGCACGTGGTGCATGATCGACTGCATCTTCGAGGCGCCGACGCCCAGTGCCGCATCGCGGATGGAGGGCGGCACCGCCTTCAACGCCGCGCGGGTGGCGATGATGATGGTCGGCAGGGTCATCAGCGTCAGAACCAGGCCGCCGACGATGGGCGCCGATTGCGGCAGGCCGACGAAGTTGATGAAGACCGCGAGGCCGAGGATACCGAAGACGATGGAGGGCACCGCGGCGAGGTTCGAGATGTTCACCTCGATCAGGTCGGTCCAGCGGTTCTTCGGCGCGAATTCCTCGAGGTAGATCGAGGCGGCCACGCCGATTGGCAGCGCCAGCACCAGCACGATCAGCATCATGTAGGCCGAGCCGAGAATGGCGACGCCCAGACCGGCGGCCTCGGGCCGGGTGTCCGAGGCGTCGGGCGCGGTGAACAGGCCCCAGTTGAACTTCATCTCGATCACGCCGGCGGCGCGCAGCTTGTCGGCCAGCTGGAGCTGCTCGGGCGAGATGTTGCGGTCGAGCGCGGCGCTTTCCATGGTGACGCGGCCCTTGAAGTAGCCATCGACCCGGCCGTTGGCCAGCATCGGGAAGCTCAGCGTCTCGCCGATCCGCTCGGGGTGGGCCATGACGAAGCGGCGCAGGGTCGCGGCGGCCTCGTCCGAGATCAGCCCGGCGGCCTGCTTGGCATTGACGCCCTCGGTGGTTGCGCCGGCCTTCTCGATGGCCGTCTGCATCGCCGCCTGGATCAGCGGCGCATAGCCGAAGGTCGTGACCTTGGCGATCTTCGCCGGGTCGCGGTCGCCGGCCTTGTCGAGCTTGGCGGGGTCGAGGAAGACCTCGAGCGTCACATGGGTCTGGCGGAAGGACGAAAGGCCATTGCCCAAGATCGAGACCAGCAGACCGACCAGCGCCAGCACGGCGATGGCGACGGCGATGGCCCCCATCATGCGGAAGCGGGCCTCGGCGGCGTTGCGCCGCTTGGTGCGCGCGTCGAGGGTCAGCAGCGACGAGGGGCGCGGCGCGGCGGCATTGGCAGGAGAAGCGGTGAGGTCGGTCATTCGTACTGCTCCCGGTATTTGCGCACGATCACCAGCGCAACGATGTTCAGGCCCAGGGTAAAGGTGAAGAGCGTCAGGCCGAGCGCGAAGGCCACCAGCGTCTCGGGGCTGGCGAACTCGGTATCGCCGGTCAGCTGGCTGACGATCTTGACGGTGACGGTGGTCATCGCCTCGAGCGGGTTGAGGCTGAGCTTGGCCGCCGCCCCTGCCCCCATGACCACGATCATGGTCTCGCCGATGGCGCGGCTCGCGGCCAGCAGCACCGCGCCGACGACGCCGGGCAGCGCCGCGGGCAGGATCACTTGGCGGATGGTCTCGGACTGGGTCGCGCCGAGCCCGTAGGAACCGTCGCGCAGCGACTGCGGCACGGCGTTGATGATGTCATCTGACAGCGAGGAGACGAAGGGGATCAGCATGATGCCCATGACCAGCCCCGCGGTCAGCACCGACGACGAGGAGTTGCCCAGGCCCAGCGGCTGGGCCAGCCAGTCGCGCAGCAGCGGACCGACGGTAATCAGGGCGAAGAGACCGTAGACGATGGTCGGAATGCCGGCCAGCACCTCGATCGCCGGCTTGGCCAGCGAGCGCACGGTCTTGCTGGCGTATTCCGAGAGGTAGATGGCGATCATCAGCCCGATCGGCACCGCGAAGAGCAGCGCGACGAAGCTGACATAGAAGGTGCCCCAGAGCAGCGGGATGATGCCCAGCTCGGAACCGCCGCGGAACTGCGGGTTCCAGACGGTGGAGAAGAAGAACTCGGTCGCCGGATACATCCGGAAGAAGTTGATCGTCTCGCTCAGCAGCGAGAGCACGATGCCGGCGGTGGTCAGGATCGCCACGGTCGAGGCGCCGATCAGCAGCGCCTTGACGAAGGTCTCGCTGATGTTGCGGGCGCGCATGTCGGGCGAGACGCGGCTCAGCATGTAGCCGCCCGCGACCAGCGCCAGCGCAAGGACCGCGATGGTCATTGCCAGCGATCCGGCGTTGTTGGCCGCGCGCATCGCCTTGGCGGCCTCGAAGACCGGAGCCGAGACGTCCGACCCCAGCGCCACGCCGACGCCGCCCAGCCGTTCGCGCAGGTTGGTGGTCTCGGCGCTCATCCGTGCCAGGTCGCCTTCGCTCAGCCCGGCGCTGGTCATCAGCGCATCGAGCCCGCCGGCGATCCGGCGGACATCGGCCATCACCAGGCTAAGCGCGCCGCCTTCGGGGATCGCGCTCTCGGGGATCATCTCGCTGACGCGGGTCTCGACGACGATGGGCTGCACGAAAAGCCAGGCGCCCAGCACCAGGAGTGCGGGCACCGCGGTGAACAGGGCCACCGCCTGACCGTAGTAGGAGGGCAGCGAATGCAGGCGTCGGTCCTGGGACGCGGCCAGCGAAAGGGACCGGGACCGTCCGATGACATAGCCGACAACCGCCATGCCCAACACGATCAGCGCGATAAGTCCAACGCTCATGGGAAATCCGTCATTGCAATGCAGGGACGGGCGGCGCCGATGCGCCGCCCGCCGTTGGTCTCAGATCAGTTGCTGAGCGGGCCCATCGGGGTCCGGTTGGCAACCATTTCCTGGGTCTTGGCAAGTTCCGGGTCCGACACGAGGCCATAGGCGGCCAGCGGGCCATCGGGGCCTGCCATGTCGTCCGAGACGAAGAACTCGATGTATTCCTGCAGGCCGGGGATCACGTCCAGGTGGGCGTTCTTCACGTAGAAATACAGCGGGCGCGACACCGGGTATTCACCCTTGGCGATGGTCTCGACCGAGGGGACCACGCCGTCCATGGTGGCGACGCGCAGCTTGTCGGTGTTGTTCTGGTAGAACGACAGGCCGAAGACGCCGATGCCGTTCTTGTTGGCGTCCACGCGGGCCAGGGTCTCGGTGTAGTCGCCGTCGATATCGACCGACACGCCGTCGGTGCGCAGCGCCATGCAGGACTTGTCGGCCTTCTCGTCGCCCGAAGCCTTCAGGGCTTCCAGCGTGCCGTCGGCCTTGCAGCCGGCGTGGAGGACCTTCTCGTCGAAGACTTCACGGGTGCCGTGCTTGGTGCCGGGGATGAAGGCGAGGATCGGCTGCGCCGGCAGGTCGGCGCGGATCTCGTTCCAGTTCTTGTAGGGGTTGTCGATCAGCGCGCCGTCCTTGACGACCTTGGCGGCCAGCGCCTGGTGCCAATCGGCCGGGGTGAAGGCGAATTCGGCGCCGTTGATGTCCGAGGCGAAGACGATCCCGTCATAGCCGATGCGGACTTCCTGGATCTCGGTCACGCCGTTCTGGGCGCAGAGGTCGATGTCCGACTGCTTGATGCGCGACGAGGAGTTGGCGATGTCGATGGTGTTCTCGCCGACGCCCTCGCAGAGCTTCTTGCGGCCAGCGCCCGAACCGCCCGATTCGACAACCGGCGTCGGGAAGTCGAAGTTCTCGCCGAAGGCTTCGGCCACGATGGCGGCATAGGGAAGAACCGTGGAGGATCCTGCAACCTGAACCTGATCGCGGGCAGCGCCGGCAGTGGCGGAGATCGCCAGCAGGGCCAGGGCCGAGACGGAGGTCTTGATGGGGGACATGGTTTGCTCCTGAATGTCTGTTGGGCCGTTCGTCGGCCTCGGGGGCTGGGTAGTCACCTTCCGTGATGCTTATGCAAAGATTCCATGACAGTTTTGTAACAAGATCGGCTGCCGTGGCGGCAATCCTGTTATCTGGCGTTAATTATTCCGGGCGGGTCAGATTTCGATGATGTCGACGCTGTGCGATCCGCTCTGCGCGCCGAAGAAGCGCAGCATCCCTGTGACCGGGGCGATATCCGAGTAATCGCGGCCATAGCCCACAGTTACATGGTCGGAATCGACGAAACAGGCGTTGGTCGGGTCGTATTCGACCCAACCGGCCAGCCCGCCGGTCCACGCCCGGACCCAGGCGTGCATCGCATCGGCACCGGCGAGCCGGGGCTGGCCCGGCGGCGGTTCGGTGCGCAGGAAGCCCGCGACATAGGCCGCCGGGATGCCCAGACTTCGCAGGCCGGCAATCATGATTTGTGACATGTCCTGGCAAACCCCCTGCCGGCCGGCAAAGGCCTCGGCGATGGGGGTGTCGACGCTGGTGGCCTTGGCATCGAAGGTCATCGCCTCGTGCAGCGCCTCGCCCAGCCTTTGCACCGCCTCGCGCACCGAAGCCGCGCCCGCCACTGCGGCGGCGGCGAAGCTGGATATCTCGGGCACCACCGGCACCCGTGGCGAGGGCGCGAGGAAGTGATGCGGCGACTGCGCGTCGAGGTCGCGTACCGAGGCGATCTCGGCCGGCAGCGCCGCCAGCGGCGCCGACTGGTCGAACCCGGCCTGCCGCATCTCGCGACGCACCTCGGCGGCGAGGTCGAAACGAACCTCGCTCAGCCCCGAGGGGAAGGCCAGCTCGATCACCTCGGTGCCGAAGAAATCGGTGAAGCTGCGCCGCTCGGCGGGTCTGGGGGTGACCGTCACCTCGCAGGAGGTCACCTGCTGCACACCGGGTAGCCGCGCCGGGCAGATCCGCAGCAGCTGCCGACCGTCGCCCGAGGGCCGGTCGAAGGCGTAGCGGATCGACATGGTCAGGCGGTAGCGCATCAGCGGAAATAGGCCTCGGTCATCAGGTCGGAAAGCGCAGCGATACGCGCGCCCAGGTCGGCGAGTTCCGCCGGGCCCAGCGTTTCCGGGTCGGCGGTGGCAAAATCGGCATAAAGCCGCAGCGCCGCGCGCGCCAGCGGCGACAGCGCGCCGTGTTCGTTGGCATGGGGCAGCATGTCGATCTGCTCGCGCAGCTCGTCCACCTGGTGCCGCAGCGAGCGCGGGTTCAGCGCGTCGAGCGCCAGCAATTCGATCACCGTCTCACGCGAGGCAGCGACGCTGAAGCGGCGGCGGTGGGTCAGCACGCTGTCGCCCACCTCGATCGCCATGTCGAGCGCGCCGGGCGGCAGCTCGGGGTCGGTCAGCACTTCGAGCATCCGCGCCATGTTCATCGCCCGCTCGTGCTGCCGCCCGATGGTGAGAAAGCGCCAGCCGGCAAAGCGATACATGTTCTCGTGCACGAGGCCGGTGATCCCGGCGAGCTTGCGCAGCAGCGCGCTCAGCGCCCGCGCGGCATCGTCGCCGGGCGTCACGTTGCGCGCCATCCGTCGCGCGGTCTTGTCGATATCGGCCAGCGCCGACCAGGCGTCGGGCGAGAAGCGGTCGCGCACCTTGCCCGCGCTGGAGATCGCCGCGCCCAGAGTGTCGAGCAGGCCCTGCGGGATGCCCTCCTTCGGGTCCAGCCCCATCCCTTTCAGCAGCGGCGCCGCCGCGTCGAGCAGGGGTTGCGCCGCCGCGCCCGCCTCGGCCTGACGCACGTGGCAGGCGCGCAGCAGGCGCACCATGCTCTCGGTCCGTTCGATGTAGCGGCCAAGCCAGAACAGGTTGTCGGCAGACCGCGAGGGGAGCGCCCCCGGCGTGGCGCGGCGGTCGCGCGCGCTGTCGGGACCGGCGAGGCTGGGCGTGGGCACGGGTTCGGGGCTGACGACCCAGACATCCGCCGCGCTGCCGCCGCGCTGCATGGCGATGGCCGCCGGGTCCGGGCTGCTGCCGATCCGTGCGAAGCCGCCCGGCATCACCTGCCAGCCCTCCGGCGTGCGTGCAAGGAAGACCCGCAGCGACATCGGCCGCGGCTCGAACCGCCCCTCGACCACCGCCGGCGTGGTCGAAAGCGTCACCGCCTCCTGCGCCACCAGCGCGCCGCTCTCGCGGGCGATCCGTTCGGCCAGCGCGTCGGGGGGCATATCCCCTGCCCGCTCGGGTTCCGGCCCGGCGGAATCGAAGGGCATCCCCGTGGCGAAGGCATTGCTGAGCAGCATCCGTTCGGGCGCACCCAGCACCGCCGCCCGCGCCTTGGCATCGCCGCACCACCAGGTGGCGATATTGTTCATCTTCAGCGGCGCGCCGAGAAGGTGGGGCGCCAGCTTGGGCAGGAAGGCCATCAGCGCCCGCGTCTCCAGCACCCCCGACCCCAGCGCGTTCACCATCTCGAAGCCGCCCGCCCGCAGCGCCGAGATCATCCCCGGCGTGCCGAGCTGGCTGCGGTGGTCGAGTTCCAGCGGATCGGCCCAGGCCGAATCCAGCCGCCGCCACAGCACCTCGACCGGGCGCAGCCCCGAGACGGTGCGCAGCATCAGGTGGCCGTCGACGACCGTCAGATCCTCGCCCTGCACCAGGTTGAAGCCGAGGTAGCGCGCGATATAGGCGTGTTCGAAGTAGGTGTCGTTCAGCGGCCCCGGCGTCAGGATCGCGACCCGGCTTTCGGCATCGTGCCGACTGGCCATCAGCGCATCGCGGAACTCGCGGAAGAAACCGGCGAGGCGCTGTACATGCTCCTGCGCGTAATGCTCGGAGAAGGCCCGCGCCGTGGCAACACGGTTCTCCAGCGCATAGCCCGCGCCCGAGGGCGCCTGCGCCCGGTCGGCCAGCACCCACCATTTGCCATCCGGCCCGCGCCCCAGTTCGAAGGCCAGGAAATGCAGGTATTTGCCCGAGCGCGGCCGCACGCCGACCATCGGGCGCAGCCATTCCGGGTTCGCCGCCACCAGTTCGGCCGGCAGCTTGCCCGCCGCGACCAGCGCGTTCGGCCCGTAGAGGTCGGCCATCACCGCTTCGAGCAGGTCGGCCCGCTGCACCAGGGCAGTGCTGATCTCGTCCCAGTCGGCCTCGCCGATCAGCACCGGCACATGGCTCAGCGGCCAGGGCCGTTCGACCGACAGGCCGCCGCCGTACTGGCGGAAGAAGACCCCGCTATCGAGCAGATACTGGTCGGCCCGCGCGATATGGCGCGCCAGGTCCTCGGGACCGAGGCCGCCGAGGTGCGCGGCAAGCTGCGACCAGAGCGGACGGATGGCCCCCTGGGCGTCTAGGTATTCGTCCTGCACCCCCGGCAGCGGCATATATCCCGCCAGCCCCCGGCCCGAGGCCGAAGGGACATCCTGACCCGCCATGGCTGGCTCCATCCCCTGTTCAGACCCCGGCGTGCCGCCGAAGGTCGAGCGTCATCGGGAATTCCCGATGGATCCGCTCGGCCCGGACGGAATACTGGGTTCCGGGACGATAGCCATGCGGCTCGAAGCGTGCAAGGCGGCGGGCCTCGGCCTCGTTGTTGTTGACCGGGAAGGTGTCGTAGTTGCGCCCGCCCGGATGCGCGACGTGGTAGACGCAGCCGCTGATCGGCATTCCCGACCAGGTGTCGAAGATGTCGAAGGTCAGCGGCGCGTCGACCGGCACCACCGGATGCATCGCCGAGGCCGCCTGCCAGGCCTTGTAGCGCACGCCCGCCACCGCCTCGCCGCCGCCGATGTCGCGCAGCGGCACCCGGCGGCCATTGCAGAGCACGTCATAGCGCCCTGGCTCGGCGGCCTTCAGCTTGACCTGCAAGCGCTCGGTCGAACTGTCGGTATAGCGCACCGTGCCGCCGATGGCACCGGTCTCGCCCAGCACGTGCCAGGGCTCCAGCGCCTGGCGCAGTTCGAGCTTGGTGCCCTCGGCCTCGACCTCGCCGCAGAAGGGGAAGCGGAACTCGCCCTGGGCGACGAACCATTCCTCCTGCATCGGAAAGCCGTGGTGGCGCAGGTCGGCGAGCACGTCGCGGAAATCCTCCCAGACGTAGTGCTGCAACATGAAGCGGTCATGCAGCGCGGTGCCCCAGCGGGTCAGGTCGCCCTGCGCCGGGGTCTTCCAGAACCGCGCGATCAGCGCCCGCAGCAGCAACTGCTGCGCCAGGCTCATCCGCGCGTCGGGCGGCATCTCGAAGCCGCGGAACTCCACCAGCCCCAGCCGCCCGGTCGGCCCTTCGGGCGAGTAGAGCTTGTCGATGCAGATCTCGGCCCGGTGGGTGTTGCCGGTCACGTCGGTCAGCATGTTCCGCAGCAGCCGGTCGACCAGCCAGGGGAAGGGCTGCTGCCCCTGCCCCGGCGCCGGAATCTGCGCCAGCGCGATCTCCATCTCGTAGAGGCTGTCATGCCGCGCCTCGTCGATCCGTGGCGCCTGGCTGGTCGGGCCGATGAACAGGCCCGAGAAGAGGTAGGAGAGCGAGGGGTGCCGGTTCCAGTGCAGGATCAGGCTCTTGAGCAGGTCAGGGCGGCGCAGGAAGGGGCTGTCGTTGGTATTGGCGCCGCCAACGACGACATGGTTGCCGCCGCCGGTGCCGCAATGCTTGCCGTCGATCATGAACTTGTCGGCGCCCAGCCGCGACTGGCGGGCCTCCTCGTAGACGGCGGTGGTGATATCGACGCAGTCCTGCCAGTTCTTCGCCGGGTGGATGTTCACCTCGATCACGCCCGGATCGGGGGCCACACGGATCACGTTCAGGCGCGGGTCATGCGGCGGCTGGTAGCCCTCGACATGCACCTTCAGCCCCAGCCGCAGCGCCGCGCTCTCGGCGGCGCGCAGCAGGTCGAGGTAGTCCTCGAGCTCGGGCACCGGCGGCATGAAGATGCAGAGCCGCCCCTCGCGCGGTTCCACCGTCAGCGCGGTGCGCACATAGCCGTCGATCTCGTCCAGGCTCTGGCCCACCACGTCCTGCACCGGGGTCGCGGCGGTGAAGCTCGCCAGCGGCTGGCTCTTGCGCAACTCGTCCAGCGGTTCGGGATCGGCCAGCTTGGGGCGTTCCTCGGTCGGGTCGGCAGGATTGATGTAGGGGAATTGCGCCGGTGTCAGGTAGGAGAGGCTCCCCAGTGGCAGACGATAGCCGACCGGGCTGTCGCCGGGAACGAGGAACATCTTGCCCCGCCGCAGCTTCCAGCGTTCCGACAGCCACTTGCGCTTGCCCCGACCCGATTGCCAGGGCTGCACCGGCAGCACGAAGCCCACCGGCTCGGTCAGGCCCCGGTTGAAGACGGTGGCAAGCCGGTGCCGCTCCTCGGGGTCCTTCAGCTTGGAGTTATCCGGCGTCACGTTCTCGGGCAGGTTGGCTTCCTTCACCAGCCACTCCGCCGGATCTTCGAAGGCCGGGAAGATATTGTCCTCGGGCACATCCAGTTCGGCCGCGATCTCGCGCAATAGCTCCTGCGCCTGCTCCTTGTCGGCGCCGAATTCCTCGCCCTCGTCGGCGATCAGCTCGGGGTTCTGCCAGACCGGCTGCCCGTCGTCGCGCCAGTAGAGCGAGAAGGTCCACCTTGGCAGCGTCTCGCCAGGATACCACTTGCCCTGCCCGTAATGCAGGAAACCGCCCGGCGCGAAACGGTTGCGCAGGCGGCGGATCAGCTTGTCGGCCAGCACCCGCTTGGTCGGTCCGACGGCGGCGGTGTTCCACTCGTCGGATTCGAAGTCGTCGATCGAGACAAAGGTCGGCTCGCCGCCCATCGTCAGCCGCACGTCGCCCTCTTCCAGCGCCTTGTCGACCTTCGCCCCGAGGGCGTTCAGCTGTTCCCAGGCCTCGTCGCTGAACGGCTTGGTGATGCGCGGATGTTCGGCCACCCGCGAGACCTTCATGTCGAAGGCGAATTGCACCTCGGGCGTGCCCGCCGCCGAGAACCCGCCCGAGATCGGCGCGGCGCTGCGGTAATGCGGCGTCGCCGCCAGCGGGATATGGCTCTCGCCGGTCAGGAGGCCGGAGGTCGGGTCCAGCCCGATCCAGCCCGCCCCCGGCAGATAGACCTCGGCCCAGGCGTGCAGGTCGGTGAAGTCGACATCCGTGCCCGAGGGCCCGTCGAGCGACTTGAGGTCGGGTTTCAGCTGGATCAGATAGCCCGAGACAAACCGCGCCGCGAAGCCGAAGTGGCGCAGCGCCTGCACCAGCAGCCAGCTCGAATCCCGACAGGACCCGCTTTGCAGCGACAGCGTCTCCTCGGGCGTCTGAACCCCCGGCTCCATCCGGATGGTATAGTTCACATGGCCCGAGATCTTGGCGTTCAGGTTCACCACGAAATCGACCGAGCGCACCTTGTCGCGCGGTACCGTCTTGAGGAAGGCCGCCAGTTCCGGCCCGACCGGGTCGGGCTTGAGATAGGCCTCGAGGTCTCTCTTGAGATCGGGCGCGTATTCGAAGGGCCAGTGCTCGGCGGTATCCTCGACGAAGAAGTCGAAGGGATTGTAGACCGTCATGTCGGCCACCAGGTCGACCTCGATCTTGAACTCGGTCACCGGCTCGGGGAAGACGAACCGCGCCATCCAGTTGCCGAAGGGGTCTTGCTGGTGATTGACGAAATGCCCACCGGGCGCGACCTTCAGCGAATGCGAGATCACCCGCGTCCGGCTGTGCGGCGCCGGGCGCAGGCGGATCACCTGCGGACCCAGGAGCACCGGACGGTCGTAGCGGTAATGCGTGAGGTGATAGATACTTGCCGTGATCGCCATGAGTGTCCCGCAGTCCCTGTTCCCTGCGGATCACCTTGCCGCCCCTTCCCGCCAAAGGAAAGCGGCGGCACGGGGCATCGCCCTGAAATTCAGCGCCTATGATGCAGGATTGGGCATGGTGGGTGGTGAGGGACTCGAACCCCCGACATCTTCGGTGTAAACGAAGCGCTCTACCAACTGAGCTAACCACCCGCTGTGCCGCATGTAGCCAAGCGCGGCGGGCGACGCAAGCGGGTCGCGTTCAGATCCCGCCTTTGTCGGCGTTCTCCTCGACCAGGCGTTCACTTCTGCCGGCCCTGACCCGGTAGACCACGCCCTGCCCGCCCTCGAGCGTCTCGAATGCCTGCCAGGGCAGCCCCAGCGCGATGCAGCGCAGCAGCCGGCTGGCGATTCCGTGGGTCACGACCACCGCCGGGCGGCGCAGTTCGGCCAGGAAGGCGGCGAGGCGGTCGTGCACTTCCGGCAGCCTCTCACCGCCGGGAATCGCGTGGTAGAAGGCCAGCGGCGCGGCGGGATCGAACAGCTCGGGTGCCTCGGCGGCGATTTCGTCATGCAGCCGGCCGGTCCAGAGGCCCATGTCGATCTCTGCCAGGCGTGGCTCGATGTTCAGCTCGGCCCCCAGCCCCTCCGAAGCGATCCGCGCCGTCTGCACCGTGCGCCCGCGCGGAGAGACGAACCAGTCGAAGCCCGCAACGCCCGCGCGCCGCAGGATTGCGTTCTGCATCCGCGCCTGCGCCTGCCCCAGTTCGGTCAACTCGCTGTCCAGCGAACCCTGCATCCGCCCCTCGCGATTCCAGCCGGTCTCGCCGTGGCGCAGCACCAGGAGTTCGGGAAAAGCGGTCATGCAAAAGGAAACGGCCCCGGACTCGAGTAGCGCTTGCGCGCGGCGATTCCGGGGCCGTCCTTGAAGAATGGTGGGTGATAAGAGATTTGAACTCCTGACATCTTCGATGTGAACGAAGCGCTCTACCACTGAGCTAATCACCCGTGCGGCCGGGTATTAGCGTCACTCGCCGGTGTCTGCAAGGGGGTCTTTCCCACTATCTTTCACCCCTGCCCCGCGACGCAGCTTGAGCACGCTGAGGCTGCCCTTTTCCTTCTGCTCGGTGCGCGCCACCCGCAGCCGGCCGAGCGGCGGCAGGTTCAGCGGGCGTCCGGCCTCGATGGCCTCGCCAAGCGCGGAAAGGATCGCCTCGACGGCGGGTTTGACGGCCTTCTTCTGCAGGCCCGATCTGGCGACCACCAGTTCGATCAGTTCGGCCTTCTTGAGATCGGCGCCTGCGGCCGGGGCCGCGCCGTCGACCTTGGCCTTGGCCTTGCGCCTGGGTCGGGCTGCCTTGGCGGCGACGGAATCGGCGGGGGGTTTGGTTGTGGGCATGGGCAAGGGCCTTGCTGCATTGATGTCGCGCGCAGGCTAGCGCAAGGGCATGGTGGGCGCCAGATGGTGGTCGTGCCGCGGATGCCGGGCGGCGGAAGACTGCCCTCAGGCGGGCGCTACCCTAAAACGCAAAACGCCCCCGCGGTTTCCCGCGGGGGCGCCTCGATTTCAGAGCGTCACGCTCAATGCGCGGTGGCGCTTGCCGTATCGTCGCGCTTGAGCGCGGCCTGGGCTGCCGCCGCCTCTTCGGCCGCCTCGTCCCATTCGATCGGCTCGGGCGCGCGCACCAGCGCCAGTTTCAGCACTTCCGAGACGTGTTTGACCGGCACGATCTCGAGCCCCGCTTTCACGTTCTCGGGGATATCCGGCAGATCCTTCTCGTTCTCCTCGGGGATCAGCACCGTCTTGATGCCACCGCGAAGCGCCGCGAGCAGTTTCTCCTTCAATCCGCCGATCGGCATGGCGTTGCCGCGCAGGCTGACCTCGCCGGTCATGGCGATGTCCTTGCGGACCGGGATCTGCGTCAGGACCGAGACGATCGACGTCACCATGGCAAGACCGGCCGAAGGCCCGTCCTTGGGCGTTGCCCCGTCCGGCACGTGGACGTGAATGTCGATCGTGTCGAACTTGGTCGGCTTCACCCCGAGCGAGGGCGAGATCGAGCGGACATAGCTCGAAGCCGCGTCGATGCTCTCCTTCATCACGTCGCCCAGTTTCCCGGTCGTCTTCATCCGGCCCTTGCCCGGCAGGCGCAGCGCCTCGATCTGCAACAGCTCGCCCCCCACCGAGGTATAGGCCAGCCCGGTGACGACACCGATCTGATCCTCCTTCTCAGCCAGGCCGTGACGGTATTTCGGAACACCCAGGAACTTGTCCAGGTTCTCCGGCGTCACCACCACGCTCGTGGCTTCCTTGCGCACGATCTGGGTCAGCGCCTTGCGGGCGACCTTGGCGATCTCGCGCTCCAGGTTCCGCACGCCCGCCTCGCGGGTGTAGGTCTGGATGATCGCGGTCAGCGCCTCGTCCGTCAGGGTGAATTCCTTGGCCTTGAGGCCGTGGTTCTTCACCTGCTTCGGAATCAGGTGCTGCTTCGCGATCTCGCGCTTCTCGTCCTCGGTGTAGCCGGCCAGCGGGATGATCTCCATCCGGTCAAGCAGCGGCCCGGGCATGTTGTAGCTGTTGGACGTGGTCAGGAACATCACGTTCGACAGGTCGTATTCCACTTCCATGTAGTGGTCCACGAAGGTCGAGTTCTGTTCCGGGTCCAGCACCTCCAGCATCGCCGAGGCCGGGTCGCCACGGAAATCCTGGCCCATCTTGTCGATCTCGTCGAGCAGGATGAGCGGGTTCGTGGTCTTGGCCTTCTTCAGCGCCTGGATGATCTTGCCCGGCATCGAGCCGATATAGGTCCGGCGGTGGCCGCGGATCTCGGATTCGTCACGCACCCCGCCCAGCGAGATGCGGATGAACTCGCGCCCCGTGGCCTTGGCGACCGACTTGCCGAGCGAGGTCTTGCCGACACCCGGAGGGCCGACGAGGCACATGATCGGACCCTTCATCTTCTTGCTGCGCTGCTGCACGGCAAGATATTCGACGATCCGCTCCTTGACCTTCTCCAGACCGTAGTGATCGTCGTCCAGCACCTTCTGGGCGGCGTTCAGGTCCTTCTTGACGCGGCTCTTCACGCCCCACGGGATCGACAGCATCCAATCGAGGTAGTTGCGGACAACCGTGGCCTCGGCGCTCATCGGCGACATCGACTTCAGCTTCTTCAGCTCGGCATCGGCCTTTTCGCGGGCCTCCTTCGAAAGCTGCGTCGCCTCGATCTTGGCCTCCAGCTCGGCCACCTCGTTCGAACCGTCTTCGCCGTCGCCCAGCTCGCGCTGGATCGCCTTCATCTGTTCGTTGAGGTAATACTCGCGCTGGGTCTTCTCCATCTGCGACTTGACGCGGGTCTTGATCTTCTTCTCGACCTGCAGAACGCTGAGTTCGCCCTGCATCAGGCCATAGACCTTCTCCAGCCGGTCGCTGATCGACAGGGTCTCGAGAAGCTCCTGCTTCTGCTGAACCTCGATGCCCAGGTGGCCGGCGACGAGGTCGGCGAGCTTGGCGGGTTCGGTCGATTCGCTGACCGCGGTCAGAGCCTCTTCGGGGATGTTCTTGCGCACCTTGGCGTAGCGGGCGAATTCCTCGCTCACCGCGCGCTGCAGCGCAATCGTGGTTTCCTTGTCGCCCGGCTCTTCGGTCAGGTATTCGGCCCTGGCCTCGAAGAAGGCGTCATTCTCGACATATTCGGTGATGCGCACCCGCGCCTGCCCCTCGACCAGCACCTTCACGGTGCCATCGGGAAGCTTCAGCAGCTGCAGCACGTTTGCAAGCACGCCGGCCTTGTAGATGCCGTCCGGCGTGGGATCGTCGACCGAGGGGTCGATCTGGCTCGACAGCAGGATCTGCTTGTCGTCGGCCATGACCTCTTCCAGCGCCCGCACCGATTTCTCGCGTCCCACGAAGAGCGGGACGATCATATGCGGAAACACGACGATGTCGCGCAGCGGCAGGACGGGGTACGAGGAGTTCAGGGGTTCTTGCATGCTCGGTCCTTCTGTTGGCAAGACGGCACCGGCCCCGACAATCGGCAGCTCCCGGCCATCTCCACACTCGGAAAGGTTAAGTGGGGCTTGTGCTGCACCTTTTCAACCTTGCCCGCTTGGGTGTCCCGCAGCATGACCGCCCCCGCAGCCGAGGACAAGGTACGATCGGACCGAAGGAGGTCAAATCTCCCTACAACTCGCCGGAGTTCATGAAAGGCGCGGCAATCGCGGGCGTTTCGGGCCATTCCCGTCCCGATGCGCAACATTTCACACGGCTGTCACATGCCGCCGCCATCACTCCCGGCGGGCCCGAGGCCCGTTCCCTGAGTCGGTGGCCCCTGCCTCCGTCCTGTTCATCAAGTGTACGAGAGGAAGCCATGCGCCGTTACACCCTGCTGACCACCACCGCCCTCGCGCTCTGCGCCGCCGCGCCGGCCCTTGCCGCCACCTGTACGCCCGTCGGCGCCGGCTTCACCTGCACCGTCCTCGGCAGCGATCCGATCCTTTCGACCGCCAATGGCGCCACCGTGACCGTGCAGTCCGGCGCCTCGGTCGTCAGCATCGACGACAAGGTCACGCCGGTCGCCATGCAGGGCGACAACGCCACCGTGCTGAACGACGGGCTGATCGAGCAGGCCGACACTGCCGGCTTCGCGATCACCGGCGAAGGCACCGGCCTGAAGGTGGTCAACGCCGGCCAGATCAAGAGCGGCGGGCGCAGCATCGTGATGCTCTCGGGATCGGGTCTGGAGGTCATCAACCAGGCCGGCGCCACCATCGAGAGCCGCCAGCAGACCATCCGCGCCGAAGAGAACATCACCAATACCCGCGTCGAGAACTGGGGCACCATCAGCGCCACCGACGGCCGCGCCCTGCAGCTGCGCGCCGAGGGCAGCACCGTCATCAACCACGGCCTGCTCACCGGCGGCGAGGAAGTGGTCGAGGCACGGGGCGGCTTCCACCTCGAGAACTACGGCACCATCAAGCTGAACGACGAGGCCAATATCGTCGACGAGGACGGTGTCCAGTTCGCCGGCGGCACCGTGCTGAACGCCGGGATGATCCGCGGCACCGACGACGGCATCGACATGGACGAAGGCACCGTAACCAATACCGCCACCGGCCGGATCATCTCGCTGGCCCCGGATGCCAATGACAACAGCGGCATCGACATCGACGAAGTCTACGAGGACGGCGTGAACCCGAACCGCCAGAACGGCACGGTGAAAATCGTCAACGCCGGCCTGATCGAGGGCCCGAGTGCCATCGGTGCCGACGATGCCGCCACCAACTCGGTCGAGATCGAGAACGCCGGCACCCTGCGCGGCCGCGGCGACCTTGCCATCCGCCTCGCCCCGGTGCAGGGCGACAGCAAGCTGACCGTGCTCGCCGGCAGCGAGATCTTCGGCGGCATCCGCTTCGGCAGCGGCAACGACCAGGTGATCGTCGATGCGCTCTTCGGCGGGGCAATTGCCGATGGCGTGATCGACGGCGGGCTGGGCCTGAACACGGCGCTCTTCGCCGGTTTCCAGCTCGACGACCTGCTGTCCTTCTCGCTGAAGGACGGCCTCGTCTCGCTGGCCTTCCTGGACGACGAGCGCGAGGTCAGCGGCCTGTTCCGCAACTTCACCTACTGGGAACTCGACGGGACCCGCTACTCGACCGAGGCGCTTGCCAGCGCGGCGACCCCGGTGCCGCTGCCGGCCGGCCTGCCACTTCTGCTTGCCGGTCTCGGCGGCCTTGCGTTGCTGCGCCGCCGCGCGTGACGACATGTCAGGCGGGGCCGCATCCGGCGGCCCTGCCCCTTACAGCGGCGGAATGTCCCCTTCCGCCCGCCCGGCGTGGAACTCGGCCTGCCAGGCGGCGAAGCGCCCCTCGGCGATGGCCGCGCGCATTCCGGCCATGATCTCCTGGAAGTAATGCAGGTTGTGCCAGGTCAGCAGCATCGAGCTGATGATCTCCTGCGCCCGGAACACGTGGTGCAGGTAGGCGCGCGAATAGTTGCGGCAGGCCGGGCAGGTGCAGGATTCGTCCAGCGGGCGCGGGTCGTCGGCGTGGCGGGCGTTCTTGATGTTGACCACGCCGTGCCGCGTGAACGCCTGCCCGGTCCGCCCCGAGCGCGAGGGCAGCACGCAGTCCATCATGTCGACCCCGCGCGCCACCGCGCCGACGATGTCGTCGGGCTTGCCCACACCCATCAGGTAGCGCGGCCTGTCCTGCGGCAGCATGTCGGTCGCATAATCCAGCACGCCGAACATCGCCTCCTGCCCCTCGCCCACGGCAAGACCGCCGATGGCATAGCCGTCAAAGCCGATCTCGCGCAGTTTCTCGGCGCTCTCGGCGCGCAGTTCCTGCGTGACGCCGCCCTGCTGAATGCCGAAGAGCGCGTGTCCCGGCCGGTCGCCGAAGGCCTCTTTCGAGCGCGCCGCCCACCGCATCGACAGCCGCATCGACTCGGCCACCCGCTTCTCGTCGGCCGGCAGCGCCGGGCATTCGTCGAAGCACATGACGATATCCGAGCCGAGCAGCCGCTGGATCTCCATCGACCGCTCGGGCGTCAGGGTGTGGCGCGAGCCGTCGATATGGCTCTTGAAGGTCACGCCCTCCTCGGTGAGCTTGCGCAGCTCGGCCAGGCTCATCACCTGGAAGCCGCCGGAATCCGTCAGGATCGGCCGTTCCCAGTTCATGAACCTGTGCAGCCCGCCCAGACGGTCGATCCGCTCGGCGGTCGGGCGCAGCATCAGGTGATAGGTATTGCCCAGCAGGATGTCGGCGCCGGTGGCGCGAACGCTCTCGGGCATCATCGCCTTCACCGTGGCGGCGGTGCCAACGGGCATGAAGGCAGGGGTGCGGATCTCGCCACGCGGGGTGGAGATGACGCCCGTGCGGGCGGCTCCGTCGGTGGCATCAAGCTGGAAGGAAAAGGCGGCGCTCATGAGGCGCCGCCTTACGCGCTTTCGCGCGGCACTTCAATCTCAGGCGGCCTTCTTGTTCAGCGAGGCCGTCGCCAGCGAAGACAGCTTCTTGTCCGCCGCCTTTTCCTGGTCGAGATTGGCCTGCAGCAACTGCGCGGCCTCGGTCATGCCCAGCGTCTTGGCCCAGGCAACCAGCGTGCCGTAGCGGGTGATCTCGTAGTGCTCCACCCCCTGCGCCGCGGCGATCATGCCGGTGTCGCGGGTCGAGCCGTCCTCGGTCTCCTCCATGATCTCCTTGCCTTCCTCGAGGATGCCGTCGATCGCCTCGCAGGTCACGCCGCGCGGCTTCAGCCCGAGCAGTTCGAAGACCTTTTCAAGGTTCTCGACCTGCTGCTCGGTCTCCTCGCGGTGATGTTCGAAGGCCTCACGCAATTGCTCGGAGGTCGCCTTGCGCGCCATCTTGGGCAGGGTCTTCAGGACCTGCTTCTCGGCGTAATAGATGTCTTTCACGAAATGTTTGAACAGGGCTTCAAGGTCTTTCATCGCTCTCTCCCGGGTGATGGTGTCGCAACCGGGCAGTCTCGCCCGGCCGTCGCCACCCAAGAAACAATCGCCCCGCCTCTCCGGTTCCCGCGAAAACCAGTCGCCAGAGGGTGCAACCTGTGGCAAAACCCCGGTGACATTGTTCAACTCTTTACGCGGGACGGAAATTCATGGGCGAAGACGAAATCCTCAACCTGGTGACCGGCAATATCGTCTACCTGCTGGGCGCGATTGTCCTGATCGTCATCATCGTCAAGGGCGTGCGCATCGTGCCGCAGTCCGAGAAGCACGTGGTCGAGCGCTTCGGCCGGCTGCATTCGGTGCTGGGGCCCGGCATCAACTTCGTGGTCCCCCTGCTCGACAACGTGGCCCACAAGATCTCGGTGCTGGAACGCCAGCTGCCGACCGCGAGCCAGGACGCGATCACCAAGGACAACGTGCTGGTGCAGGTTGATACCTCGGTCTTCTACCGCATCATCGAGCCGGAAAAGACCGTCTACCGGATCCGCGACGTCGACGCAGCCATCGCCACCACCGTCGCCGGCATCGTGCGCGCCGAGATCGGCAAGATGGACCTCGACGAGGTGCAATCCAACCGCGCCAGCCTGATCGCCACCATCAAGGGATCGGTCGAGGACGCGGTCGACGACTGGGGCATCCAGGTGACCCGGGCCGAGATCCTCGACGTCAACCTCGACCAGGCCACCCGCGACGCCATGCTGCAACAGCTGAACGCCGAGCGTGAACGCCGCGCCCAGGTCACCCGCGCCGAGGGCCAGAAGCGCGCCGTCGAGTTGCAGGCCGATGCCGAGCTCTATGCCTCCAAGCAGATCGCCGAGGCGCGCCGCATCCAGGCCGACGCCGAGGCCTATGCCACCGGCGTCGTGGCCGAGGCCATCGCCCGCAACGGCATCGAGGCCGCGCAGTACCAGGTCGCGCTGAAACAGGTCGAGGCGCTGAACAGCCTTGGCAAGGGCGACGGCAAGCAGACGATCATCCTGCCGGCCAACATGGTCGAGGCCTTCGGCGACGCCTTCAAGATGCTGAAGGGACGCGGCTGATGCTCTGGCAGACGTGGTGGGTCTGGATGGGGGCGGCACTGGTGCTCGCCATCCTCGAGATGGTGCTGCCGGGCTTTGTCCTGCTCGGCTTCGCCATCGGCGCCTTCGGGATTGCGCTGATGATCCTGATTGGCATCACCCCCAGCCTGCCGGTGATGCTCTTCGTCTGGGCCGGCCTCGCCCTCGCCGCCTGGCTGGTGCTGCGGCGGATATTCATGCTGCCCAAGGGCCAGGTGAAGCGGTTCAACACTGATATCAACGAATGAGGCGCCGGGCGCGCCCTCAGAGCGCGCCCAGCAGCACGTAGCCTCCGAACAGGATCAGCACGCCGCCCGAGACGCGGGCAAAGCCCGGTCCCAGCGGCAGCAGCTTCTCGGCCAGAACGTAGAGCGTGAGCCCCACGATCCAGTAGAGGTTCATGATCCCGCCGACGAAGAGCAGCGCCATCAGCGCCCAGCAGCAGCCAAGGCAATAGGCCCCGTGCAGCAGCCCCAGCCGCAGCGCCCCCGCCATGCCCGGCCGGGCATGGGCGGCGAGGAAGGCGGCCGGTGACTGGCAGTGCGACAGGCAGGCGGCCTTCATCGCGGTGAACTGGTAAAGCCCCGCCCCGATCAGCACCAGCCCGGCCAGCCAATGGCCCCGCAGGGTCATCATCGCGCCCTCGACATGGCCCAGCCACTCGGCCAGCCATTGCAGGGACATGGCGACGAGGCTGAACCCGGCCCAGGACAGCAGGTAGCCGGCGAGGAAGACCAGGCTCATCGCCACCGCCCGCCCGGGCTCCGGTCCCTGCCGCTTGAGCGCGGTGAAGAGCAGCAGCATGGGCGCCGCGCTGGGGGTCATCATGGCGATCATCATGATCCACCACATCAGGAAGACCAGCACGGCGTAGCCCGGCGTCCAGACCGGCTGCATCGGCATGGACATCGGCGCGCCCACCGGGCGCGCCATGCCGGTCATCTGCAAGGCCGACATCGACATGCCGACGCCGAAGACGGTGTAGAGCGCGGCGAGGACCACGATCAGCCCCGCCGCCGCCGCCACGACCGCACCTTCGCGCGAGGCCAGCCATTCGACCGGCCCGCGCGCCCCTTCTGTCCGCGAGGTCATCGCGGCCTCAGGCCCGGACCAGCCCAGCCCCCGTCATGTGCAGGTTGGCGACATGGGCATGGGTGGCGTTGTTCTTCGCCAGCTTCAGCGCGCCCTTGTCGGTGCGGGTGCTGCCGCAGGCCATCTCGGCGGTGGTGAACTCGAACCCGGCGGGCAGCGAAATGCTGATCCGGTGCGGATCGCCGGTGACGATGTTCGGGATCGGCTTGATCTCGGTCTCGAAGATCGAGCCGGCCTTGATCCGTCCCTTGCCGGACTTGCCCTCGTAATCCATCTCGATCGGCGCGATCAGCGTCTCGTGCCGCTTGGGGGCCATCTTCGAGAAGACATACCACATGGTGGCCATCTCCTGCGTGTCCTCGCCGGTCATGATCGCCTCCATCGCCGCGCGCTGCGCCGGCGTGGTCTTTTCGTCCATGATGAGTTGCATCTCGCCGTTGCCCTCGTGGATCGGGCCCGGCCACTTGTAGACCCCGGCGGCGCGCACGCCGCTCAGGTCGACGTCGCCGTAATGTCCCTCGGTGATGTCGAAGGCAACCGCGGCTTCGCAGGTTCCGTCCGACGGGCGTTGGCTGAACTGGCAGGGGCAACCGAAGTTGCAGTTGCAGTTGGCGAGTTCCAGTGCCTTGATCTTCCAGTCTTTCATCTCAAGCCCCCCTTGGCTGGTCGCAATCGCGCATTCGCGCCTGTCGACAGCTGTCAGGCCTGCGGAAAGAACTGCCCCGGCTTTTGTTATTGCCCGCGATACACGGGAAATACGCAAAGCTAACGGGAACCACCCTACCGCAAATCTTAATAAATAGCAAAAGCCGCATACGTGTATGGCCGGGGCCACTTTACGCCCCCGCCTCAATTCCCTATATAATCCCTCAGGAAACCCGAGCCCGAGGCCCAGATGACCCATCAACCGGAACCCCTGGAAGGCGCCCCCCTGATCGCGCCTTCAACCGTCGATCACCCGCTCTACGACCAGGTGGTTGACGCGTGCCGCACGGTCTATGACCCGGAGATTCCGGTGAATATCTACGAACTCGGGCTGGTCTACACGATCGACATCACGCCCGAGAACGAGGTCACCGTGGTGATGTCGCTGACCGCGCCGGGCTGCCCCGTCGCCGGCGAGATGCCGGGCTGGGTGGCCGAGGCGATCGAGCCGATCCCCGGCGTCAAGCAGGTCGACGTCAAGCTGACCTGGGAGCCGCCCTGGGGCATGGACATGATGAGCGACGAGGCCCGCCTCGAACTCGGGTTCATGTAAGGCCAAAACCGGCACTGACTGCCCTGCGGAATCCGTGGTTCCGCCGGCGGCACGGACCAACCGACATATCCAGCGTTGCGGGCCGCCCTCACCGGCGGCCTGTTTCCTTTCGCCGGCTTGAGATTGGTGCATCTGCCCATTATGTTAAGCGCAAAGGAGAAACCCGATGTTTTCCATTCCCGGCAAGCAGGCCGTCACCATGACCCCGGCGGCATCCAGGCAGATTTCCCGTCTGATGGCGAAGGGCGGGCATTCCGGCCTGCGCATCGGCGTCAAGAAGGGCGGCTGCGCGGGCATGGAATACACCATGGACTATGTCGACAGCGTCGACCCCATGGACGAAGTCGTGGAACAGGACGGCGCCCGGATCATGATTGCGCCGATGGCGCAGATGTTCCTCTTCGGCACCGAGATCGACTATGAAACCGGGCTGCTGGAATCGGGCTTCCGCTTCAACAACCCCAATGTCGCCGAGGCCTGCGGCTGCGGCGAATCGATCAAGTTCAACGAAGTCACCCGCTGATCGCGCCGCGCGGGCATCGGCATGAATTTGCCCGATGCCCTGCCAGGCTGGCGTAATCCGGCACAGGCCGGATCATCGCGTTGCGCCGCCGCTTGCGGCGCCACGGCGAATAGGACATTGCACGCGGCCATGCGGATCATCCCGCTGCAACACCCGGCCGCGATACCGCCCGGCCGTGAACACCGGAAGGCCGCATGACCAGACGCCCCGCCCTGCCCCTGCTCGCCCTCTGCGCCGCACTTGCCGGCCCTGCCAAGGCGCAGGACGCAGCCATCGTCGGCTTTGCGCAGCAGTTGCTGACCGAGCTGCAGGGACGCTCCTTTGCCGACAACCGCGAATACTGCGGCACCATCGGCATCGCGTCGGACGGCCAGCTCGTCGCCTCGCGCGCGCGCCGCGGCCGGCGCGATGGTTGCCGGCCCTCACGGCTACCGCGCGGCGCCCGGCCTTTGGCCAGCTTCCACACTCATGCCGCCTACGACCCCGCCGCCGACAGCGAACTGCCCTCGCCGCAGGACCTGGAGAGCGACATGTCCGAGGGCATCGACGGCTTTGTCGCCACGCCCGGCGGGCGGCTCTGGTTCAACGACAGCGTCATGGGCACCACCCGGCTGATCTGCGGGCCCTATTGCCTGCCCGCCGATCCCGCCTTCGGGGACGGCGCCTGGGGATACCCGGCGCCGTTCTACACGCTCCAGGGCCTCTCCGACCGGCTGCTGCCCGGCGCGAACGAGGTCGGGCCGCCACCCTCGGACCGCTGAGACCGGCTCAGCCCGCGTCGAGCTCGGCCAGGATCGCCTCGGTGTCGGCGCCGGGTTCCGGCGCCGGGCGCGGCACCCAGGCCGGCGCATCCGAGAAGCGCGGCGCGGCGGCGGCCTGCAGCGCGCCATCGGCCTCGACCCAGATCCCCCGCGATGTGCTGAGCGGATGCTCCATCGCCTCCTGCGGCGTCAGCACCGGCGCGACGCAGGCATCGCTGCCCTCGAAGATCGCCTCCCACTCGGCCCGGCCGCGCCCGGCAAACCGCGCCTCCAGCCGGCGGATGCAGGCCGGCCAGACGCTGCGGTCGAGCTGGCGCTCGAACTCGGCATCGCCGGTCAGCTCCATCCGGGCCAGGAACTCGGCATAGAACTTGGGCTCCAGGCATTGCACCGACATGAAACCGCCGTCGGCGGTGCGGTAGGTGCGGCTGAAATGCGGGCCATCCAGCAGGCTGTCGCCACGCGCGGGAGCCAGGTTGCCGGTCTGGCCCATGGTCATCAGCAGGTTCATCATGTTGGCCGAGCCGTCGCAGATCGCCGCATCGACCACCGTGCCCTTGCCGCTGGTCCGCGCCCGCAGCAGGCCGGCCAGGATACCCGCCACCAGATACATCGCGCCGCCGCCGACATCGCCGACCAGCGTCGGCGGGGCGAAGGGCGTCTCGCCCGGCGGCGAAGAATACCAGAGCGCGCCCGAGAGGCCGATGTAGTTCAGGTCATGGCCCGCCCGGTCGGACAGGGCGCCGGACTGCCCCCAACCGGTCATCCGGCCATAGACCAGCGCCGGATTGGCGGCGTGGCAGGGCTCCGGGCCGATGCCGAGCCGCTCCATCACGCCGGGGCGAAAACCCTCGATCAGCGCATCGGCGCTGCCGACGAGGCGCAGGAAGGTGGCGCGGTCGCCCTCGGCCTTGAGGTCGAGCATGATCGACCGCTTGCCCCGGTCGAGGATCGGCCGATCCGGCAGGCCCGGTGTCGCCTGGCCACCCGGCCGGTGCACCTTGATGACCTCGGCCCCCATGTCGGCCAGCATCATCCCCGCAAAGGGGCCCGGCCCGATACCTTCGACCTCGATCACCCGTATTCCTTCGAGCATCGGCATCCTCCCGTCCCTTCTGCTTCGGCCGCGACTATGGCGCGCCCCCGATCCCTGCGCAAACGGATAAGGCGGTGAACGCGGCCCGCGGTTGACCGAAGCGCCTGCCCCCGCCCAGAGTGCAAACGTCAATTGCCCGGAAGGAGCCCGCCATGCAGATCGCCCCCGATTCCCTGCGCCTGTTCGCCGCCGAAATCCTGTCGCGCGCCTCGGGCCAACCCGAGCTCGCGGCGCGGGTCGCCAACCGGCTGGTGACCGCGAACCTCACCGGGCACGACAGCCACGGCGTCGGGATGGTGCCGAAATACGTAGAGGGCATCCGCGCCGGCGAGTTGAAACCAGCGGCCCGGATCGAGGTGGTTTCCGACAAGGGGCCGTTCCTGCTGGTCGACGGCGGGCTGGGCTTTGGCCAGGTGATCGCCGAAGAGGCCATGCAGCTGGCCATCGAGCGCGCGCGGAGCAACCATTTCGCCCTGCTCAGCCTACGCAACTCGTTCCACATCGGCCGCATCGGCGACTGGGCCGAGATGGCGGCCGAGGCGGGGTTCATCTCGATCCACTATGTCAACGTGCTCTCGCCCAATGCGCTGGTGGCGCCCTTCGGCGGCAGCGATCCGCGGTTCTCGACCAACCCCTATTGCACCGCGATCCCCGCCACCAAGCGCACGCCGATGACCGTGCTCGACATGGCCACCAGCACCATCGCCCACGGCAAGGCCCGCGTCGCCTACCTGGCGCAGAAGAAGGTGCCCTGGGGCGCGCTGATCGATTCCGAGGGGCGCGAGACCGACGATCCCGCGGTGATGTTCGAAGAGCCCAAGGGCGCGCTGACCACCTTCGGCGCGCACAAGGGCTTTGGCCTGGCCATGCTGGGCGACCTGCTGGGCGGGTCGTTCAGCGGTGGCGGCGCGCATCTGCCGGGCCGCGTGGTCGAGGGGCGGATCGTCAACAACATGATGGCGATCCTGATCGACCCCGACGTCTTCGGCGGCGCACATGGCTTCTTCGCCGACCTCGACGCCTATGTCGCCTGGGTCAAGTCGAGCCCGCCCGCACCGGACGGCGAAGGCGTCATGGTGCCGGGCGACCCGGAACGCCGCGCCCGCGCCGCCCGCGCCGAGGAGATCCCGCTCGACTCGGGCACCTGGGCGCAACTGATCGAGACGGCGCAGCTGGTCGGGATCGGCGAAGACGAGGTCCGCACGCTCTCCGGAACCTGAGCCCAACGCCTTTACCAGGCGTTCACCGGCACGGTGCAACCTGGGCCACCGGAGGCGGCACGCGTTTCCCGATCAAATTTTGATTGAGCGCTCAAATAACTATTGCTAGAAGGAAACAGGTCAGAAAGCGAAAACCATGCCAAAACATGCAACCGCCCCCCGCTCGGATCACTGGGACCGCAGCGGCCTGCCGGCCTGGAGCTATTTCTCGGACGAGTTGCTGGAGGCGGAGAAGGAGCTGCTCTTCCGCAGCCACTGGCAGCTGATCTGTCACATCGGCGACGTGGCGCGGCCCGGTGACTATGTCGCGGCCGATTTCACCGGCGAGCGCGCCCTCGTGGTGCGCGGCAAGGACGGCACGGTGCGCGCCTTCCACAACCTCTGCCGCCATCGCGGCAGCCGGGTGGTGGGCGACAACCGGGGTCATTGCCGCTCGGCCATCATCTGCCCCTTCCACGGCTGGGTCTACAACCTCGACGGCACCCTGCGCGGCGCCTCGCAGCCCGACAGCCTGCCTGACCTCGACAGCCAGGAATGGGGCCTGAAACCGCTGGAGATGGACATCTGGCAGGGCTTCGTCTTCGTCCGCTTCAAGCCCGGACCGCAGCCGCCGCTGTCGCAGGTCATGGCCCGTTTCGACGCCGAACTCGCGCAATACGACCTGCCCTCGATCCTGCCCGACGGCAGCGGCCTCTGGCAGGAGGAGATCCGCGCCAACTGGAAATGCGTGCGCGACGTCGACAACGAGGGCTATCACGTCCCGATGGCGCATCCCGGCCTCGACGACCTTTTCGGCCCCAACTATGCCGACGAGCCCTTCCGCGACGGCGCGAGCCGCTCGCTCGCCGGCTTCCGCGAGGACCGCAGCACGCTTTGGAGCGTGCGCAACTACAAGAAGATCCTGCCGCACCAGTCGCATCTCGACGACCAACACCGCAGGGCATGGCTCTATATCGGGATGTTCCCCAATACCGCCTTCGGCATCTACCCGGACTCGGTAATTTTCTATCACGAGTTCCCGGAGGCCTGTGGTAAGACGATCCAGCGGGGCGCGATCTATCGCTATCCGAACGAAGACCGGCGCCTGCGCGCCGCAAGGTATCTCAGCAAGCGTATCGACAGGATCACGGCCAAAGAGGACGAACAGTTGATCGAATGGAGCTGGGAAGCGGCGCAATCCAGCGGATACGACGGGGTGATCCTCTCCGATCTCGAAATCGGGGTGCGCAGCTATCACGACGCATTGCGGACGCTCTTCCCGGTGCTCGATCACGACGAGCCGGAACCGGGACGGCTGGCCGAGATGAACGCCCTGCTGCTGCGCGCCGGGGCGCCGCGCGGATGAGCCTGCACCCCCGGCGGAGCGCCTGCCCTTGAGGCCCGGCAGCGAAGCGCGGCAGGGCCTGGTGCTGATAAGCCCGACGCTCGCCTATTCGCTGCTCCTTCTCGCCGCACCGCTGGCCACGGTCGTGACCTTCAGCTTCTGGACGCAGAATTACCTCGACATCGACACCACGCTGACGCTCGACAATTACCGCAAGGCCTGGGGCGAGCCGATCTACCGCATCCTGATGGGCCGGTCGCTGCTGATCTCGCTGATCGTAACGGCGGTGACGGTGCTGCTGGCCTTTCCGGTCGCCTATTTCCTGTCGTTCCACGTCAGGCGGCGCAAGGCGGTCTGGCTCTTCCTCATCACTATTCCGTTCTGGACCTCGTACCTGCTGCGCGTTTTCCTGTGGAAGGTGATCCTCGGCTATAACGGCGTGCTGAATTCGGCGCGTATGGGGCTGGGAATCACCGACGAACCGCTGACCTTCCTGCTCTACAACATGAACGCGGTGGTCATCACCCTGGCCCATGCCTGGGCGCCCTTCGCCATCCTGCCGATCTTCGTGGCGCTGGAGAGGATCGACCGCTCCCTGCTCGAAGCGGCCGAGGACCTCGGCGACGGCCCCCTGCGCCGCTTCTTCCGCGTGACCCTGCCGCTGGCGATGCCCGGCGTGATCGCGGCAACGCTGATCGTGCTGATCCCCACCGTTGGGGATTACATCACGCCAAGGCTTGTCGGAGGCACCGACGGGCTGATGATCGCCAACATGATCCAGACCCAGTTCAGCAAGGCCAACAACGCCCCGCTGGGCGCGGCGCTGGCGGTCTCGTCCATGCTCATCGTCGCCGCCGTCGCCATCGTGATCTATGCCATCGGCCGCCGGCTTGGGGGACGAACGCAATGAGGCCGGGCCAGGGCAAGGGGCTGCTCGCCTATGCGATCGCCTACATGGTCTTCCTCTATGCCCCGGTCTTCCTGCTGCCGCTCTTCGCCTTCAACGACGCCACCATCATCGCCTTCCCGCTCTCGGGCTTCACCACCGAATGGTTCCGCGTGCTCTGGCAGACCGAGGCGCTGCACGAGGCGGTCGAGAACAGCCTGATCGTCGGCCTCTCTACCGCGTTTCTCGCCACCCTGCTCGGCGCCTGCGCCGCCCGCGCCATCGCCCGCTACCGCTTTCCGGCCAAGCGCGGCATCGTCGGCTTCATCATGCTGCCGCTGGTGCTGCCCGAGATCATCGTCGCCGTGGCCCTGCTGGTGCTGCTGGTGCAACTGGGGCTGAAGCTCTCGCTCTGGACAGTGATCTTCGGCCATGTGCTGGTCTGCACCCCCTTCTCCATCGCCATCCTGAACTCGGCCTTCCAGGGCCTCGACCGGAGCCTGGAAGAGGCCT
This sequence comes from Seohaeicola zhoushanensis, assembly GCF_014656415.1. Taxonomy (GTDB): domain Bacteria; phylum Pseudomonadota; class Alphaproteobacteria; order Rhodobacterales; family Rhodobacteraceae; genus Seohaeicola_A; species Seohaeicola_A zhoushanensis. Next base: position 188,014 of record NZ_BNCJ01000006.1, read on the forward strand.
CGCTCGACCTCGGCGAAACCCGCTGGGGCACCTTCCGCCGGGTGATCTTTCCGCTGGTGCTGCCCGGCGTGATCTCCAGCCTGCTCTGCTGCTTCACCATCTCGCTCGACGAGTTCATCATCGCCTTCTTCCTGACCGGCACCGACGTCACCCTGCCGGTCTATATCTGGAGCCAGCTGCGTTTCCCGACCAAGCTGCCCTCGATCATGGCGCTGGGGACCATCCTGCTGGTGCTCTCGGTGACGCTGCTCTTTCTGGCGGAACTCTTCCGCCGCCGCGCCGCCCGCCGCCAGGGCCTCGACCCCGCCGTTTCCGGAGGCTTCCTGTGAGCGACCGCCCGATCATCGAACTCAGGGGCGTCTCGAAACGCTTCGGCACCGTGCAGGCGCTGCACCGGATCGACACCGAGATCCGCGAGGGCGAGTTCTTCTCGCTGCTCGGCCCCTCGGGTTGCGGCAAGACCACCCTCCTGCGCATGATCGCCGGTTTCGAACACCCGACCGAGGGGCAGATCGTCATCGACGGCAAGCCGATGGCCGATATCCCGCCGAACCAGCGGCCGACCAACATGGTGTTCCAGTCCTACGCCATCTTCCCGCATCTGAACGTGGCCGAGAATGTCGGCTACGGGCTGAAGCGGCTGCGCCTGTCCAGGGCCGACCACAGGGCAGCGGTCGAGACCGCGCTGGCGATGGTCGACCTCGCCGGCTACGGCCGCCGCGCCGCGCACGAGCTCTCGGGCGGCCAGCGGCAGCGCGTGGCGCTGGCCCGCGCGCTGGTGATGCGGCCCAAGGTGGTGCTGCTGGACGAGCCGCTCTCGGCGCTCGACCGCAAGCTGCGCGAGCAGATGCAGGTCGAACTGCGCCAGTTGCAGCAGTCGATCGGCATCACCTTCATCCTCGTCACCCATGACCAGGAAGAGGCGCTGATGAAGAGGCGCTGATCATGTCCGACCGCATCGCCGTCATGTTCGAGGGCAACATCGCCCAGATCGACACGCCGGAACGGCTCTACCGCCGCCCGGTGAACCGCCGCGTCGCCTCCTTCATCGGGGTGATGAACTTCCTTGACGCCCGCGCGACCACTGCCCCCGGCGGCTTGGCGCTCGACATCGCCGCCCTTGGCCGGGTCGATCTGCCATCCGACCGGCTGCCCCAGGGGATCGACCCCGCCGCCGTCACCACCATCGGCGTGCGGCCCGAGATGCTGACGCTGCTCTTCGACCCCGCCGACCGGGCCGAGCGGACCACCCCAGGCAGGGTGACCGGGACCTCCTACTACGGCGACATGACCTATTACAGCGTCGCGCTGGAGGGCGTCGACAAACCCGTCACCATCTCGATGCGCAACACCGCCGGGCGCTCGGTTCTGCCGCCGGGCAGCCCGGTCACGGTGGGCTGGGGCGCCGAATCCATCGTCCTTTTCCAGTGAAGCATCGCATCAAGAAAGGCCCGCAAAGCCATGAATGACAGCGAATTTCTCTACGACGAACTGCATATAGCCTTTCTCGAGGACCTCTGGGGCGAAGGCTTCCTCTCCCCCGGCGGCGCGGCCGAGGCGGCGCGCGTGCTCGACGGGTTGGAGGTCACCGGCAAACGCATCCTCGACATCGGCTGCGGCTCGGGCGCCATCGCGGTGATGCTGGTGCGCGACCTCGGCGCCGCCCATGTCACCGGCATCGACGTCGAGGCCCCGGTCTGCGCCGCCGCCACCCGCCGCGCCGCCGAGGCCGGGCTGTCCGGGCGCATCGCCATCCGCGAAGTCACCCCCGGCCCCCTGGCCTTTTCCGACGCCAGTTTCGATATCGTCTACTCCAAGGATTCGATCATCCACATCCCCGACAAGGAGGCGCTGGCCGTCGAGGTCTTCCGCATCCTGCGCCCCGGCGGCTGGTTCGCCGCCTCGGACTGGCTGATCGCGCACGACGACACCCCCAGCCCCGAGATGCAGGCCTATATCGCCGCCGAGGATCTCGACTTCACCATGGCCTCGCCTGACCGCTACCGCCGCGCCCTGGCGGCGGCGGGTTTCGTCAACATCGGGCTGCGCAACCGAAACCCCTGGTACCGCGATGTGGCAAGGGACGAACTCGCCCGCCTTACAGGAAGCGATTACACCAATCTGTCAGAGACTTATGGCACAGAGTTCATCAACGCCCAGATCGCCACCTGGCGCGCCATGACGGCGGTTCTGGACAGCGGCGAACACTGCCCGCACCACCTGCGCGCCCAGCGCCCCGCCTGATTGGCCGCCCCTCCGCCGCGCTTGCCAAGCCGCACCCCCCGGCAGTATCCTCGGGCTGGCGATCACGCATGCCGGGTATCGGGGCGTAATTTGACATCCCCGCGGCAGGGCGCATCGGCCATCCTGTCAGGCTCTGATTTGCGGATGTCACCATGGCCATTACCGTCAAGACAAGTATTTCCAAGCCGTCCAAGACCACCATCAACGTCACCGCCAACGACAGCGAGAAACTCATCGCCGCGCTGGACAAGCTGAAGGGCTGGGCGAAATACACGCCCAACGTCACCGCCACGCCGAAATACGGCAAGGACAAGAAGGTCAGCGACTGCACCCTGGGCGCCAAGCCCTCGACCAAGGTGCCGAAGTGGGCCGACTATTCCAAGAACACCAAGGACCGCCAGGCCGAGTGGGACAAGATGTATCCCAAGCTCGAGAAATACCTCGAGAACCACCACGACAAGCTGACCAAGGCCATCGAAAAGGCCGCCAAGGAGCTGGAGAAGGAGGATTTCGACAAATCCGGTTTCGACAAGTGGTGGAAGGCCAAGAAGACCGAGCTGGAGGACGTCAGCAAGGACTATGCCAGCAAGACCTCGGACGGCAGTTCCGAAGGCGTCACACTCGATGTGATCGACCCGGACCCGGTCGAGACCAAGACCGACATCAAGTCGCCCACCACCTCGCAATACGCCGTCTCGGGCAAGTCGATCGAAGGCGTCTACAACGCGCTGGCCAAACGGAAGTTCTGGGGCCGCTACCGCTCAAACGGCTCGGCCAAGATGGAATTCGGCTATGACGGCTGCCTCAAGAAGATCACCGTGACCGCCAAGCCGGTGATCACCATGCCGAAATGGGCCGAATACTCCAAGATGACGCCCGAGCAGAAGGCCGAGTGGGACAAGATGTGGGGCCTGCTCAACACGCATGAGAACAATCACCACACCATCTTCACCGACGGCATCAAGGACCTGCTCGACGGCATCGAACCGCTGAAGCAGAAAGAGGCCGACGCCTACTGGAAGGACCAGAACAAGACGATCCAGGACAGCCAGGACGGCTATGACACCAGCTCGGGTCACGGCGTGAACGAAGGCGTCGCCCTCGACGCAAGCGTCGATCCCTGAGGCGCAACGGGGCGGCCTGGCGCCGCCCCGCCTGCTTCTTCTCTTTTCAAATATCTCCGGGGGGAGACGCCCGNNNCGGGCGGCGGGGGGCAGCGCCCCCCTCCGCACGCGGGGTCAGAACCCCGCCTTGATCAGCTCGAACTCGGCGATCATCTTCTCGCGCAGGTCGGCCGGCACCGGCCCCTGCCAGAGCGTGCCCGCGCGCAGGTTCTCGCTGGTCTCCAGACCGATGGCCGCCAGGTCCTCGGCGCTCATCGCCGCCATGGCGGTGGCGTTGGAATGGCCATAGCCCCAGCTGTTCACCATGTATTCGGCGGTACGCGGTTCCAGCCAGGCATTGACGAAGTCATAGAACTTCTCCTCCGACCCCGGCGCATTGGCCAGGCGGGAATAGCCGCAGACCCAGCTCGACGAGCCTTCCTTCGTATCCCGCTTCATTGCAATCGGGTGCCCCTCGGCGCTCATGGTCGAGAAGGTCTCGTTCCAGGCCCAGGCGAGGTAGACCTCGCCCGACTGCATCAGCTGCGCCAGCGAGGCGCCGTCGGTCCAGTAGGTGCGCACGTTCTTGTGCACCGCCCGCAGGAAGTCCGACGCCGCCTTGAACTGCTCCGGCGTGGCCGAGGCCCAGTCCTTGACGCCCACCGCGAGGAAGCCAAGAGCATAGGCATCATCGACGCCATCGGGCAGCGAGACGCGGCCCTGGTGCTTGGGGTCGGCGAAGCTCTGCAGCGTGGCGGCCTCCTCGGCCGGCAGCAGCTCGGTGTTGTAGGTCAGGCCGGTGTTGCCCCAGTCCACGGGCACGAAATAGTATTTGCCGTCCTTCTGGAAGGCCGGGATATCGCGGAACGAGGTTTCCAGGTCGTTCCAGGCGGTGATCTTCGAGGTATCCAGCGGCGCCAGCAGCCCGGCCTCGATCCATTTCGGGACCGATTGCGCACAGGGATGCGCGGCATCGGCCTGGAAGCCCGAGCGCAGCTTCTGGAAGGCCTCCTCCTCGTCGCTGAAGAAGGCATAGGTCGGCGTATCGCCGTATTTGTCGGTGAACGAGACGTAGAACTCGGGATCCTCGTAACCGGCCCAGTCGAATACGACCAGCTCGGGGTCGGCGGCCCTTGCGGCCCCGGCCGCCAGGGTCAGCGCAATGGCGAGAACCGGGGCGGAAGCAGTGAATGTCTTCATTGTCGTCTCCCTGTTGAGGTCCGGCCTTTCGCGATGGGTCTCTGCCCGGCCGTCCTGTGCGGAAAGCTAAGCCCGCACGGGACTCAACTCGACAAGCGTGAAGGGCGCGCGATGCCCCGCGCGCCCTTCCTCTCCTAGACGCCGCCCGAAGCGGCGACCCTTGCGCTGACGCGTTCCAGCGCGCGTTCGAGGATGTCGAACATCTCGCCGATCTGCGCCGCCGTGATGACCAGCGGCGGCGAGAAGACCGCCATATTGGCGAAGGGGCGCACAAGCAGCCCCATCTCCTCGCAGGCGTCGTCGATCATCTGCCCCAGCCGCTTCTCGGCGGCATAGTTCTGCGCCTTGCAGTCGACGCAGCCGAGCAGGCCCATGCCGCGCGCATCGCCCACCAGCGGGAAACGCTCCTGCAGCGCCCGCAGCCGGCCCTGGAACAGCGGCGTCACCTCGCGGACATGACCCAGGATGTTCTCGCGCTCCATGATCTCGATATTGGTCAGCGCCGCGACGCAGCTGACCGGATGCGCCGAATAGGTATAGCCGTTCGAGAACAGCGCCGGGTCGTCGGGGTCATAGCATTCCTTCAGGACCGCGTCCGAGATGATGCAGGCCCCCAGCGGCAGATAGCCCGAGGTCAGCCCTTTGGCGCAGGTGATCATGTCGGGCTGGATGCCGAAGACGTCGTGCGAGGCGAACCAGTGGCCCAGCCGGCCGAACCCCGTGACGACCTCGTCCGAGATATAGAGGATGTCATGCGCCCGGCAGATGTCGAAGGTGCGCTTGTGATAGCCCGGCGGCGGCCGATCACCCCGCCCGAACTCAGGATCGGCTCGGCGATGAAGGCGCCTATGTTCTCCGCCCCGACCTCGGCGATCATGCGCTCCAGGTCGGCGACCTTCAGGTCGCACCATTCGCCGACGCTCATCCCCTCGGACCGGTTGTAGGGGTTCACGTCCGGCAGGAAGCGCACCAGCCGCTTCTCGATGTCGAAACGGTTCTTCTCACGCTCCTTCCCGGTCACGGAATGCGCCAGGTAGGTCGAGCCGTGGTAGGCCTTCTCGCGGCTGATCACAATCTTCTTGTCGGGCCGCCCCAGCCGGTTGTTCCTGAAATGCATGGTGCGGATCGCCGTATCCACCGCCGTCGAACCGCCGGTGGTGAAGAAGACGTTGTTGAGATCGCCGGGCGCCAGTTCGGCCAGCTTGCGCGCCAGCACCGCCGAGGGTTCGGTCGTATTGGTAAAGGGCGAGGTATAGGGCAGCTTCCTCACCTGCGCGGCAATCGCCTCGGCCATCTCCTCGCGGCCATAGCCGATCTGGACGCACCACATGCCACCCGGTCCGTCGATGAAGCGGCGGCCCTCGCCGTCCCAGAGGTAGATGCCATTGGCGCAATCGACCAGCATGTTGTCATAGCCCTGCCAGTCGTCCATGGCGGCCCAGGGATGCAGCTGGTGCTCACGGTCCCATTCCAGCAGCGTCTCGTTGCTGGGCGTGTTCGGCAGGAGTGCCGGAGTGTAGGTATTCATTGTCTTGCCTTTCATGATGTCAGAACAGGCCGGGGGGCGTCGCCCGCGCCCGGTCGTTCTTGAAAAACGGTTCGCTCTGGATCGTGACGGGGACCAGCCGGCGGTCCCACCGACCCTCCGCGTTCACGTAGATTTCGGCCCAGAGGTCGCCCGTCACACGGGCACCGAAGGGCGCGCGAAGCTCTGCCAGAGCAATGTTGCGCTTCGCCGTTGGGGACCAGACACCCGAGGTGACATGCCCGACCTCCTTTTTCCTGCGGTGATAGATCAGCGCCCCGTCGGCGGGTTTGAAGCCGCCGACGTCGAGCCTGACGAGGTGATATTGCGGGTCTTGCGACAGCAGCGCCCGGCGGCCGTTGAAATGGCCCTTGGTGAAATCGACCATCCGGGAGAGGCCCAGCTCCACGGGACTGCGCCCGCGACCGAGGCGCATGGCGGTGTTGGACGGCTGGAAATCCGTGCGGGCGGCGATGAAACCCGCCTCGATCCGGGCGATGTTCATTGCCTCGAAGCCGATGGCGCGCAGGCCGCGCCCCTGCCCGGCGGCCCAGAGCCGGTCCCAGAGCGCCGCGGCCTTGCCCCAGCCCGTCCAGAGCTCGTAGCCAAGATCACCGGTAAAGCCGGTGCGCGAGATATGCAGGCCCGGCTCGACCTCGGCCAGGTCGAAGGGCCTTAGCGTCCCGACCCCCAGCCCCGCGGCCTCCAGCGCCGCGAAGGAGGTTGGCCCCTGCAAGGCCAGTCCGGCGACCCTGTGGCTCTCGTCCTCGACCGAGACCTCGAAGCCCCAGGCCGCATCGGCCAGCCAGCCGGCCATCGGCTCCTGGCAGCAAAGGCGGAAGTCCTGCGCGCCCAGCCGGAACAGCGTGCCGTCGTCGACCAGCTTGCCGTCCTCGTCGCACCAAAGGACGTAGGCCACCCGCCCCGGCCGGACCTTGCGCAGATCGCGCGTCACCAGCCGGTTCAGCATCGCCTCGGCGTCCGGGCCGGTGATGCGATACTTGTGCATCGGCGTGATGTCGTAGAGCGTCGCCTGGTTGCGGATGGCGAAATACTCGAACTCCACGGTGTCGAGCACCGCCGGCGAGACATAGCCCGCCCAGTTCACCCAAGCCTTTGCGCGCGAAAGCGCCTCCAGCCGCGACTGGAAGGGCGTCGGGATCAGCCCGAGCGGCACATGGCTGCGGGAGGTGACGCGCGCATCCATCAGAGCACCCCGTCCGCGAGCAGCTGCGCCGCGCTATTGCGCCCCGGCAGGCCGGTCACGTCGCCCCCCGGATGCGCCGAAGCCCCGCAGAGGTAGAGGCCCTGAACCGCGAGAGCGTAGCGCGCATTCCCGGCGATGGGCCGCAGCGTCAGCACCTGGTCGAGCCCCATCTCGGCATGGTGCCAATGCCCGCCCGGCGCGCCGGTCAGATCGGCGATATCGGCGGGTGTCAGGACTTCGCAGCCCGTCACCAGACCGGCAAATCCCGGCGCATGGGCCTCGATGGCCTGAACCACCACCTTCTCCAGCTGATCGCGCGCCGCGCGGGTCCAGCCGCCCTGCGGCTCGGTCGGCACATGGCTTGCGATGACCGAGAACCGCGTGCCGTCGAGCACCATCTCCAGCACCGGCGACTTCGGCAGTTCGCCGTATTTCGCCGGGTTGAAGGCGCGTTCGACCGCCGCCGCCGAGGGCGCAACCAGCAGCCGCGCATGGTGCTGCGCTTCGCTGAGGCCGGTGAACACAGGCCGCCCCGACAGCGCGAAGTTCAGCTTCGCCGCGCTGCCCTTGGCCCGCATGTTGCGCGCCCGCCGGGTCGCCTCGATATCGAAATGCGCAACACCCGCCAGCAACATGGTCTGGAGCGGCCCCGCGCTCGACAGCACCGCTTGCGCCGCGATCCGCGCGCCATCGGCCAGTTCGACCCCACAGGCGCGGTCCTCCTCGACCAGCACCCGCGCGACGGGCGCGTTCAGGCGGATCTCGCATCCCTTGCCGCGCGCTGCCGCGGCATAGGCCTCGGCCAATGCGCCCATGCCGCCCTCGGGGCGGTACACCGCACCGCCATGGCCCAGCCGGTAGATCAGCGAGAACACCGTGCCGGGCGAGCGCGGCCCCGCCCAGGCCCCGCGCACCGCGTCCGAGGCCAGCGCCCCGGCCAGCGGGCCGTCGGGCAATTCGTCGAGGATGGTGTCATAGGCGTTCGACAGGATCACCCGCAGGAACTCGCGCATCTCCACCTTGCCAAGCCGCTTCAGCCCCAGCCCGACCTTGCCGAGCCGCGCGATCTCGCGCAGGCTCGCGAAGCTGGCAAGCCCGCCATCCAGCCCCAGCGGCGGCGCCTCGGCCAGATGTGCCAGCACCCCGGCGAAACGCACCAGCCGCGCGTGCAGCGCGCCATAGGCCGCGGCATCCGGATACGCCCGGCCATCGGCAAAACCCGCCGCGCCGCGCCGGACCACCGCATGCGCGCCATCGGGCGAGAGCGAAACCGTGTCGACCTCGGCCAGATTCACCCCCAGCCGCCGCTTCTCGCCCTCGGAGAGGTTGTAAACCAGATGCGCCAGCCGCCCCTCGGCGGCCATGCCCCCGACCACGCCGGATTTCTCGAGCACACAGACGGACTTGCCCCGCGCTCCCAAGGCAGCGGCGGCGGCAAGGCCGTTATGCCCGGCCCCGATCACGAGGGCATCGAAACGCTCCATCACGCCGCCCTCGACGCGCGCCGGCCCATGCGCCGCAGGATCTCGCGCGCGGCATTGGCCCCCGGTGCGGCCATCACCCCGCCGCCCGGATGCGCCGAGGAGCCGACGAGATACATCCCTTCGATCGGCGTTGCGTAATTCGCCCAGCCCGGAACGGGCCGGTTGAACAGCAGCTGGTCGAAGGTCAGCTCGCCCTGGAAGATATTGCCCTCGGTCAGCCCGACCTCGCGTTCGAGGTCCAGCGGCGTGCGCACCTCGGCATGGACCACCCGAAGCGGATATCCGGGCAGGCCTGCTCGATCTTGTCAAAGACGCAATCCGCCAGCGCCTGCCGTGCCGCGTCGTCCCAATGCTGGCCGCTGCGAATGCCATCCTTTTCAAGGTCATAAGGGGCATATTGCACGAAAACCGTCATCATGTGCTTGCCCTGCGGCGCCATGGTCGGGTCGATCTGGCTCGGGATCAGCATGTCGAAATAGGGGTTCCTCGACCACTGCCCCTCCTTCCAGTCGTCATAGGCCCGCTCCAGCTCTTCCAGCGAGGTCGAGCAATGCAGATCCCCCCGCAGGAAGGGCGCGCCCTCCGGCGCGGCCGGGAACTCGGGCATTCCGTCCAAAGCGATGTTGAGCTTCGCCGAGGAGCCGCGGATCTTGAACCGCTCGACCCCGCGCAGGAAGTCCTCGGGCAGCTGGTCGCGCGCGGTGTGCCGCAGGAAGGTCCGCTTCACATCCATGTTCGACGCCACCACCGGCGCGAAGAAGATGTCGCCATTGTCCAGCGCCACGCCCTTCACCCGGCCGTCATCGACGATGAACCGCTCGACCCCGGCCCCGGTGCGGATCACCCCGCCCGCCTCGGTCAGGCAATCGCCAAGCGCGCGGGTGATCGCCCCCATGCCGCCCCGGGCAAAGCCCCAGGCACCGATGGCCCCGTCGACATCGCCCATGTAGTGGTGCAGCAGCACATAGGCCGTGCCCGGCGAATAGACCCCGAGCCCGGTGCCGATGATCCCCGACCCGGCCAGATGCGCCTTGATGAGCGGGCTCTCGAAATGCGCGTCGAGGAAATCGCCGATCGACATGGTCCAGAAGCGCATGGTCTCGGCCAGTTCGCGCGCGCCAAGGCCATTGGCGCGGCGCAACAGGAACAGCAGTTCCTGCAAATCGCGCACCTTCAGCGAGGTCGGGTCCGGTGCATTGCGCAAAAGGAAAGGCCGGATGAAGCGGCACTGCCGGATCACCGTCCGCGAGAAGCGGTCATAGGCATCGACGTCGCGCGGCTCGTGCCGGGCAATCTCGCGGCGCAGCGCGTCGTGGTCCGAGTAATAGGCGAAGTAATCGCCATCGGGCGTGAAGGTCGCGCCGCCCTCGTAGGGGATCACCTGCAGCCCGAAACGCGGCAGGTCGAGGTCGCGCACGATCTCGCGGCGCAGCAGCGAACAGACATAGGAACAGTTGGAATAGGTCCACCCCGGCTCCAGCGAACGCGACACCGCCGCGCCGCCGATCCAGTCGTTCTTCTCGACAACCAGAACGCGCAAACCCGCGCGCGCCAGGTAACAGGCCGCCGTCAGCCCGTTATGCCCCGCACCGGCAATGATCGCGTCGTAGGAATCGTGGTTCGCCATGCAAAATTTCCGCTTTCAGAAGACGATAGCCGAAGGCCCCGTATCGGTAAAGTTTTTTGAGCGCTCAAATAAAAAAGGATTTGCTGACATATGCCCGCATTTGTGAAAAACATCGTGGAAACAAAGATTTCGAGGTGCGACTCATGTCCGATGCGCAGACGGACCCTCCCCGACAACGTAGGGAACGCAAACAAAATGCCGACAAACGGCGGCGACAGGTCCTTGACGCCACCTACCGCTCGATCGTCAGCAACGGGTTGCAGCGCACGACCCTTGCCACCGTGGCCGCCGAGGCCGGACTGTCCCAGGGCGTGGCGGTCTTCTACTTCAAGTCGAAGAAGGGCCTGCTCTCCGAGGCGCTGCGCGACCTCTACCTGATCTACGAGGCCCACTGGCAGGAGGCGGTCGAGGCCGCGGGCGACGATCCGGCGGCGCAGCTGGTGGCGCTGGTCAAGGCCGACTTCGATCCGAAGATCTGCAACCCGGCGATCCTCTCGGTCTGGTTCGCCTTCTGGGGCGAACAGAAGTTCACCCCGCAATACGGTGAAATCACTCGTGAATTCGACGACAACCGGCAGCGCGCGATTCAGGGCATCTGCGCCCGAATGCTGCCCGACGACCCCGAACACGCCGCCGACGTGGCCGACTGGGTCGACACGCTGACCGACGGCTACTGGCAGAACCTGCACCTCTTCCCGGCCAGCTACAGCAACCGGCGAGCCTGCAACTCGACCCTGCGCGCGCTCGCGGCGCTGATGCCGGAATACCGCGACCAGCTGACCCCCGCCGATTGAGGCCCCGGCCCTGAAGCCCGGGCGCGTCTCAACGCCGTTCCCCAAGCGCCTCCAACACCCAGGCGTGGAAGCGGTGGATGTCGAACTCCTGCGGCATCAGCCGGCCGGCGCGGAATTTCGGCGAATGCAGCCCGCGCTGGTTCAACTCGCAGGCCTCGCCGTCCTGGGCGATCACCCGTTCCGCGAACCCCGTGACGTTCTCCAGGTCGAACCCCGGCGCGGCCAGGGTTTCGGGCAGGAAGAGCCACTCGGCAGAGAGCCGCGTGCGCTCGGGCGCCAGCGCGGTCAGCGTCACGACGCGGACGTAATCGACATGGGCCACCACGAAGCACGAAGGGTAGATCGTCACGAAAGTATGCCCGGCCGCCCGCTGCTCGGCGCTCAGCCCCTCGAATTCGGCCCCGCAGGGCGCGCCGTCCAGCGTCCAGCTGCGCGCGCCCGGTTTCAGCGCCGGCCCGGCCGGGCCGCCCTGCCAGTCCCTGCGCTCGGGCTCGGACATCACGCCTTCGCGGTAGACCGGCACGAGGTCGACCAGCTCGGGATGGATGCCGGGGCAATGCAGGCACTCGTTGTAATTCTCCCAGAATATCTTCCAGTTGCAGGCCAATTCCTTCTCGGCCCGGTGGCCGATCACCAGCCGGTCCATCGGCCAGTTGTCGAGCGCGGTCAGCCCCAGGTCGGGTGCAAAGGGCGGCGGGTCGTCGGCGAGGCTGAGGAAGACCAACCCGTTCCACTCGGTCAGCGCCACCGGGAAGAGGCCATGCGCGGCCTTGTCGAAATCCGCCGTGGGGGTGCCGAAGCCGGTCGAAACCAGCCGCCCGGAGATGTCATAGGCCCAGGCGTGATAGGGGCAGCGGATCAGCCGCCCGTTGAAATCGGCCCGCGTCTCGGTGCAGAGCGCCGCACCGCGATGGCGGCAGGTGTTGTGAAAGGCCCGCAGCGCGCCGTCAGGATCGCGCAGCACTATCACCTCGACCCCGCCGACCCGGCGCAGCTCCAGCCGGCCCTCGGCAAAGGCGCTTTTATGCCCCACGAGTACCCAGTGCCGCCGCCATATCGACGCCTGTTCGCGTGCGAACCAGCCGGGGTCGAGATAGGCTTCGACGGGCAGGCCCTCGGGGCAGTTGGTCAGCAGCGGCGAGGCGGCGGGAGGCTGGGCATTCATGGCAGGATGCTCCGTTCCGGATGGCCACAAGCCTAGACCCGAGCCAGTTGTTTCGCCAAGCCCTTGGGCGTTGGTCGGTTTGGGCGGGAGAGACCGCCGCATCCATTTTGACCAAAAACTATTTAATATCAATTAATTAAAACTATATTCGAATGTATCACCTCAAGCAGCCGCGACCTCATGCCCCCCAATTCAACGCGAAAAAGGCTGGACCATCCCCCGCTTCCCGGCCCAAAGCTGCCCGGACACAGCAGCCACCCGACAGACAACCGAACCCCATGACGACCCTCCTTTCCGACCACCCCTTCGCCCGCGCCGATGTCGGCCTGCACAACTGGCGCGAACGACCCTACAGCACATGGGCCTTCGAACATGTGGGCGAACTGGTGCCCTCGGCCCTGGTGCGCGGCGCGGCCACGCCGGACCTGCCGCGCGGGCTGGAGGCCGGGTTCCTCGACGCGCCCTTCGGCCCTTCGCGGCCCGAGACCAGCCTCTCCGACTACCTCGCCCTCAGCGAGACCGACCACCTGCTGATCGCGCGCGGGCGCAGGGTTATCGCCGAATGGCACGCACCCCATGCGCGGGCCGCCCAGCCGCACCTCGTCTTCTCGGTCACCAAGTCGGTGACGGCCCTGCTCGCCGGCCTCCTCGAAGACAGCGGCGCGCTCGACGTGGCCCGCCCGGTGTCACACTACCTGCCCGAGGCCGCCGCCGGCGCCTTTGGCGACGCCACCGTGCGCGACCTGCTCGACATGCGCGTGAGCCTGGATTTCACCGAATCCTACCTCAACCGCGACGGCGACTATGCCCGCTATCGCCGCGCCATGCTGTGGAACCCGCGCGAAGCAGGCGACCGCGAGGAGAGCCTCGCCGAACTGCTGTTCCACGCCCGCAAGGGCGACGGCGCCCACGGCGGCCCGTTCCACTACCAGTCGCCCAATTCCGACGTGCTCGGCATCCTCGTCGAGCGGGTGTCCGGGGTTCCCTATGCCGACCTGCTGTCGCAGGCGTTCTGGCAGCCGCTCGGCTGCGCCGACGGGCTGCTCACGGTCGATGCCATCGGCACCCCGCGCGGCGCCGGCGGCCTTTGCGCCCGCGGCGACGACCTGTTGCGCCTCGGCCGGCTGATCCTGGATGGCGGCGCGGCGGGCGGGCGGCAGCTGATCTCGGAGCGCTGGATTGCCGACATGGCCGGGAACGGCGACGAGGCCGCCTGGGCCAGCGGCAATTACCACGACTTCCTGCCCGGCGGGCGCTATCGCAGCCAGTGGTACATGCCCGCCCGCCCCTCGCGCGCCGTCATGGCCATCGGCATCCACGGCCAATGGCTCTGCGCCGACCCGACCACCGACACGGTCATCGTCAAGCTGTCGAGCCAGTCGCTGCCGCAGGACGACCGCTTCGACGACGACAACGTGCGGCTGATGGCCCGGCTGCTGGAACTGGCCGCCTAGGGCCTCAGCCCCGCCCGTTCCGCGCCGCCTCTTCCGCCTCCTTGGCGAAACGGTTCTGCACGTTCAGACTCAGGTGCTCCAGGTGCGACTGGATCGCCGCCCGCACCTGTTCGGCGTCGCGCTTCTTCAGCCCCTCGACGATCTCGCGGTGCTGGCGCAGCACCCGTTCCCGTGATTCGCGCTGGCTCGCCGAAAGGTAGCGCACCCGCCAGAGCCGCTGAAGATAGGCGCGGTGAGTCTCGGCCAGCGAAGCATTGTGCGAAGCCTCGGCGATGGCGCGATGCAGGCTCATGTCGATCTCGAAGAGGTCGAGCTTGTCAGCATTGTCATAGCGCGCCTCCATCGCCGTCTGGATCGCCTCGATGGCCGCGATATCGGCGTCGCTCGCCTGCTTGCAGGCCAACTCCCCCGACAGAAGCTCGAGCGCCATCAGCACCTCGATGGCATCGGTCGCCTCCTTCAACGTCGGGCTCGCCACCACCGGGCTGCGCGAGGGGCGCAGGATCACCAGCCCCTCCTTTGCCAGGATCCGGATCGCCTCGCGCATCGGCGTGCGGCTGACGCCCATGCCGCCGGCGTTTACCCGTTCCTTGATCGGGTCCCCCGGCGCCAGTTTCCCGCGCAGGATGTCGCGCCGCAGCTGACGCGCGATCTGTTCTGGAAGGGTCGTATCCGCGATCTCTTCAGACAAAAGATTTTCCCTTCGGATCAGCCACTTGCAGGACCAGTCTCGCAGCCCGGCAGAATATTCCGAATTTGGTATACCAAATCGGATTGATTGTGGGCAACGGTTTCGTTAGCGTTGCTCCAGATGGTATACCATCTTGAACCCGGGAGGAGGAACCCGGGGCAGCAAAAGCGACCCACAGGGTCGCATAGGGAGGAATGATGAAACTCAGCACCTTGCTCAAATCCGCGGTTGCGTTTTCACTGGTTGCAGGCGTGGCTTCAGCCGAGACCCACCTGCGCATCCAGACGCATTACGCACCCGAATCCGTCTCTGGCAAGCTGGCAGGCCAGTTCGTCGACGACATTCAGACCATGTCGAACGGCGAGATCACCATCGAGATGTTCTACTCCTCGTCGGTGGTCGCCACGGTCGAGGCATTCGACGCCGCGGCCAACGGCATTCTCGACTGCGACATGACCGGCGGCGCCTATCAGACCGGCAAGAACCCGGCCTTCCAGTTCGTCGGCGACATCATGGGCGGCTACAACACGCCCTACCAGCAGCTGAGCTGGCTCTATCACGGCGGCGGCTATGACGCCGCGCAGTCGCTCTACAACCAGTTCGGGATGCAGCTGATCGGCTGGTGGGTCTACGGGCAGGAAAGCTTCGCCTCGACCAAGCCCATTGCCTCGCCGGCCGACTTCAAGGACTGGAAGTTCCGCTCGCCGCCGGGCCTGGAAACCGAGATCTTCGCCGAGCTTGGCGCCAAGCCCATCGTGATGGACTTCACCGAGGTCTTCACCGCGCTGGAAACCGGCATCATCGACGGCGCCGATGCCTCGGGCATCGCCAACAACAAGTCGATGGGTCTCTACGATATCGCCAAGTTCGCGAACTATCCCGGCTTCCATTCGATGCCCTCCGACCACCTCGCCTGCAACAAGGCGGTATGGGACGGGATGCCCGAGCATCACCGCCGCATCGTCGACACCGCCATGCAGAAGCTGGCGCTGCAGACCGCGCTGACCTTCGAGAAGGCCAACGCCGAAGCCGTGGCCGCGCTGAAGGCGGACGGCGTGACCATCAACACCTGGAACGACGCCGACCTCGCCTCGTTCCGCGCCGCCGCCCAGAAAGCCTGGGACGGCTGGGCCGCCAAGACCCCGGAAGCCGCGGCGCTGGTTGCCAGCCACCGCGAGTACCTGGGCCAGCTCGGCCTGATCGCAAAGTGACGCGCGCGCACCGCGCATGACTTGGCGGCGAGCCCCTTGCCGGGGCTCGCCTTTTTTGCCCCCCATCCGGAGGTCCGCCATGCAGGACTCGCCTTCCCTCTGGCTTGGCCCGATGCGCCGGCCCGTGCGCCTCGCGGCAATTGTGGCCGGCGCGCTGACCCTCGCCCTGGCTCTGGTGATGTTCGTCAACAACCTGATCTACACCGACGCCTCGGGAATGCACGAGATGCTGCGCCCCGCGGGCCGCCCGATCGTGCAGGCCATGCTGGCGCTGCTGGCGATCTCCTTCCTTTTGGCCTCGGTCTATCTCAGCGATACCATCGGCGTGATCGAGCCGCGCCCCACCGGCCCCTTCGACATCCTGTCGCTGGCCCTCGGCCGCCTGGCCATGATCGGTGTGGTCTTCATCGTCCTGGTGATGTTCTACGAGGTCGTCGCCCGCTATGTCTTTGAAAAACCGACGCTCTGGGCCAACGAGCTCTCGCTCTGGATCGCCGGTTTCGTGCTGCTCTTCGCCGGGCTCTACGCCATGCAGCAGCGCAGCCATATCCGCATCTACATCATCTACGACATGATGCCCCGCTGGGCGCAGAAGACGGCCGACGTGGTGTCCCTGGCGCTGATCTGGGTCTTTGCCATCTGCCTGATCTGGGGCGGCTACAACGAGGCGCGGGACAAGTTCCTGCGCATGGAGACCTTCGGCACCGCCTGGGATTCGCCGCTGCCCGCGACGATCAAGCCCGCAATCCTGCTCATCATCCTGCTGGTGGCGATCCAGGCGCTGAGCAACCTGATCGCCGACTGGAACAAGGATCCCGGCAGCCACAGCCCCGCCGACGAGATCGACCAGGCCGAAATCGAGAACATCCGCCGCGCGGTGGAGGGAGACTAGAATGATCGACATCGGCACCCTCTCCCTGATCCTGCTGCTCGGCATGTTCTCCCTGCTGGCGATCGGGATGCCGCTGGGCTTTGCCTCGGCCTTCCTGGCGGTGGCCACGCTGGTGATGAAATTCGGCCCCGACCTGCTCTTCGGCAGCTTCGGGCGCGGGCCCTTCTCGGTGCTGGGCCAGGCGGTCTACCGGCAGATGACGAACTACGTCCTGATATCGGTGCCGCTGTTCATCTTCATGGCGGCGCTGCTGGAACGCTCCGGCATCGCGCGTGACATGTATTCCTCGCTCAACGTCTGGCTCTCGCGCACGCGGGGCGGCATCGCCTTCGTCACTTCGATCATGGCGGTGATCATGGCGGCGATGTCGGGCATCATCGGCGGCGAGGTGGTCCTGCTGGGCCTGATCGCCCTGCCCCAGATGCTGCGGCTCGGCTACAACCAGAACCTCGCCATCGGAACCATCTGCGCCAGCGGCAGCCTCGGCACCATGATCCCACCCTCGATCGTGCTGATCTTCTACGGCCTCGTTACCGAGACCTCGATCAAGGCGCTGTTCACCGCCTCCTTCCTGCCGGGCTTCATGCTGGCCTCCTTCTTCATCATCTACATCTTCGTGCGCACCCGGCTCGACCCCGACCAGGCGCCGCTGCCGCCGGCCGATCCGAACGATCCGCCGACGGGCGAGAAGGCGCTGATGTTCCTCGGCTTCCTCGCACGATTCACCCTCTGGATCGCCGGCGCGATGCTGCTGCGGGCGCTGTTCTTCACGGTGACCGGCTCCAACCGCATCGTCGAGGGCGTCGACCCGATCCCGCTCGGGATGGTGTCCGACATCCCCTGGATCGTCGGCGCCTTCTTGATAGCGCTGGCGGTGGTGTTCGTGGTCGTCGGCCGCGAGCGCACCGCGCGCGGCTGGGAGATGGGCCGCGGCCTGATCGCGCCCACCGTGGTGATCGGCGTGGTGCTGGGGTCGATCTACGGCGGCATCACCGGCATCACCGAAGCCGCCGGCATGGGCGTCATCGCGGTCTTCGTGATCGGCCTCATCCGCCGCGAGATGACCTTCGAGATCGTCTGGGACGCGGTGATGCGCACGCTCAAGTCGACCGGCACGATCATCTGGGTCACCATCGGCGCCGCAGCGCTGGCCGCCGCCTACACGCTTGCGGGCGGGCCGACCTATGTGGCCAACATGATCGTCGGCTATGACCTGCCCACGATGGGGATCATCCTGGTGATGATGTTCATCTTCCTCATCATGGGCATGTTCATGGACTGGGTCGGCATCGTGCTGCTGATCATGCCGGTCTTCCTGCCGATCGTGCTGAAATTGCCGGTCGAGGAGATCGGCTGGTTCGGCACCATCGAGCCGCGCCAGGTGGCAATCTGGTTCGGGGTGGTCTTCTGCATGAACATGCAGGTGAGCTTCCTATCACCGCCCTTCGGACCGGCGGCCTTCTACCTCAAGTCGGTGGCCCCGGATCACATCTCGCTCACCGACATCTTCCGCGGCTTCCTTCCCTTCATCAGCATCCAGCTGCTGGCCCTGCTGGTGCTGCTGGCCTGGCCGCCCATCGTGACGGTGTTCCTGTGACAGGCGCCCCTCGTCTCCTCGCTCCGGCGGGTCTGCAGACCCTCCCCTCTCCCCTCGGGGGAGAGGGGCCGGGGGTGAGGGGAACCTCGCGAAAGCCACGCCCATGCTGACCCGATCCCAGATCGACCGCTTCAACACCGAAGGCGTTCTCGTCGTCGAGGACATCCTTTCCCCCGACCTCCTCGCCCGCATCCGCGCCGAATATGCCGACCTCCTCGACAGGCTCTACGAAGGCTGGCACGCCGAGGGCCGCGTGCCGCAAGCCGGCACCCAGGACTTCTGGGCCAAGCTGCTGACCAGCTATCGCGCGGGCTGCGACTGGTTCCAGCCGATGGACATCTCGCTGCCCGGCGACACCATCCTGGCCGACACCCCCTTCCACTTCGGCCCCGCCGTCTTCGACATGCTGACCTGCCCGGCGCTGCTCGACACCGTCGAGGCGCTGATCGGCCCCGAGCTCACCTCGAACCCGATCCAGCACGTCCGCATCAAGCCCCCCGCCACCGACCTGCGCGGCGACGAGATCCGCGCCCATGTCACCGCGACCGACTGGCACCAGGACCGCGCCGTCGCCCATGCCGAGAGCGATGCGACGCAGATGGTCACCGTCTGGCTCGCCATCACCGACGCCACGGTCGAGAACGGCTGCCTGCAGGCGATCCCCGGCAAGCCGCGGATGTATCCGCATTGCCCGAAAAAGCAGACCGCCATCGCCGACGGCTTCATCGACGAGGCCGACGCAAGGCCGCTGCCGGTGAAGGCCGGCGGCGCGGTGATCTTCCACCCGCTGACGCCCCATGCCTCGCTGGTCAACCGCACCGACGGGTTCCGGTGGTCCTTCGACATCCGCTACAACGTCACCGGCCAGCCCACGGGCCGCGCCCATTTCCCGAGCTTCGTGGCGCGTTCCCGCCGCGATCCGGGCAGCGAACTGAGAGATTGGCGCGCCTGGCGCGATCTCTGGGTTGAAGCCCGCGCGCGCCTCGCGCAGAAACCTCACATACCCATTCACCGTTGGCAGGCCGACAGCCCCGCCTGCGCCTGAGAAGTGGACCCAAAGCATGACGGACAAGAAGATCGGATTCATCGGCCTCGGCCTCATGGGCCGCGCCATGGTGCAGCGCCTGCAGGACAAGGGCTACGCGCTCACCGTGCTCGGCAACCGCGACCGCGCCGGCGTCGAGGCGGCGCTGGCGCGCGGCGCGACCGAGGCGAAGACCGCCCGCGAGGTGGCCGAGACCTCGGATATCGTGATGCTCTGCATGGGCACCTCCGACCAGGTCGAATCCCGCATCTACGGCGAGGACGGCGTGCTGGCGGGCGTGCGCGCGGCGCAGGTGGTGATCGACTTCGGCACCTCCCTGCCCGCCTCGACCCGCAAGATCGGCGCCGAAATGGCGGCGAAACAGGCGGTCTACCTCGACGCCCCGCTCGGCCGCACCCCGGCCCATGCGGTCGACGGCAAGCTGAACATCATGTGCGCCGGCGATTTCACCGCCTACAACCGGGTGAAGCCGGTGCTCGACGACCTGGGCGAGAACGTCTTCCACCTCGGCGATCTCGGCTCGGGGCATACGATCAAGCTCATCAACAACTTCTTCGCCATGACCACCGCCTGCGCCATGTCCGAGGCCTTCGCGCTGGCCGACATGGCCGGCATCGACCGCCAGAAGCTCTACTCGGTGATGGCCGCGGGGCCGCTGCGTTCGGGCATGATGGATTTCATCCGCAACTATGCCGTCGACGGCAAGATCGACCTTGCCTTCTCGATTGCCAATGCCTCCAAGGACGTGACCTACTACCGTGGCATGGCCGAGGAGATGGGCGCGGCCTCGCGCATGTCAGGCGCGGCCTTTGCAACGCTGACCGAAGCCCGCGACAACGGCGCGGCCGACCACATGGTGCCGCAGATGGTCGACTATCTCGCGGCGCACCTGAAGGACAAGTAGACCATGAGACTGAGCGGAAAACGCGCCTTCGTCACCGCCGCCGGACAGGGCATCGGCAAGGCCATCGCCACCGCCTTCGTGCGCGAGGGCGCCACGGTGATCGCCACCGACCTGCGCGCCGGACTGCTCGACATCGCGGGCGCCGAGACATTCGCCCTCGACGTCACCGACAAGGCGGCGCTGCAGGCCGCCGTTACAGAAGCGCGCCCCGACATCCTGGTGAACTGCGCCGGCTTCGTGCATTCCGGCACCATTATCGAGGCCACCGACGAGGACTTCGACTTTGCCTTCCGCCTCAACGTGCGGGCCCAGTTCCATTCGATCCAGGCCGCCCTGCCCGGCATGATCGAACGCGGCGGCGGCTCGATCGTCAACATCGCCTCGGTCGCCTCCTCGATCATCGCCGCGCCCAACCGCTTCGTCTACGGCGCCTCCAAGGCGGCGGTCATCGGGCTGACCAAGTCGGTGGCGGTGGATTTCGTGACCAAGGGCATCCGCTGCAACTGCATCTGCCCCGGCACGGTCGAAAGCCCCTCGCTGCAGGACCGGCTGCGCGCCACCGGCGACTACGAGGCCGCCAAGGCCGCCTTCATCGCCCGCCAGCCGATGGGCCGCATCGGCACACCCGAGGAGATCGCCCATCTCGCCGTCTATCTCGGCTCGGACGAGAGCGCCTTCACCACCGGGCAGGCCCATGTGATCGACGGCGGCTGGGCCGCGGGTTAAGTCGCATGGCGGTCCAGGCCCGCGAGGACCGCACCGCCCGCGGCGTCGCCCTGATGGCGCTGGCGGTGGTCTTCTTCACCCTGATCGACAGTTCCGCCAAGTGGCTTATGCTGGCCGGGCTGCCGGCGCTACAGGTGGTGTTCTGCCGCTATGCCGGCGCCTTCGTCTTCTCGCTGCTGGTCTTCCTGCCCCGCGAGGGGCTGGTCGCCTTCCGCTCGGCCCGGCCCGGCCTGCAGGCGCTGCGCGCGGTGCTGCTGCTCGGCAGCACGGTGCTGAACTTCATGGCGCTCTTCTACCTGCCGATCACCGTGACCACGACGATCAACTTCGCCGGGCCCATCGTCGTCACCCTGCTGTCGATCCCGCTGCTTGGCGAACAGGTCGGCATCCGCCGCATCGCCGCGGTCTGCACCGGCTTTGTCGGCGTGCTGGTGGTGATGCAGCCCTGGGGCGCGGAATTCCACCCGGCAATGCTGCTGAACCTCGGCGCGCTGAGCTTTGCCGGCCTCTACTTCGTACTGACCCGCAAGCTCGCCGGGATCGAGAGCAATTCGACGGCCCAGCTCTGGTCCACCGGTTTCGCCACCTGCGCCATGGCGCCCTTCGCGCTTGGTCTCTGGACCTGGCCGACCACCGCCTGGGATTTCACAGTGATGCTCGCCATCGGCTGTTTCGGCGCGCTCGGGCATATCTGCGCCACCTCGGCCCACCGGCTGGCCGATGCCTCGATCCTTGCGCCGGTGGTCTATATCCAGCTGCTGCTGGCGGCCCTGGCCGGGATCCTGTTCTTCGACACCTGGCCGACCTTCTGGCTGCTGGTCGGCGGCGCGATCATCATCGGCTCGGGCCTCTACATCTGGCAGCGCGAACGGCAGAAGGGCCGCCCGCCCTCGCCCCCCGACCCGCGCCGCGCGCCCTGAGAGCGCGGTGAAGGATGGGGGCGCTGCCCCCGCCGCGCCTGCGGCGCGACTCCCCCTGTCTATTCCGGCCTGT
>NZ_BNCJ01000007.1:0-74461 GCF_014656415.1 Seohaeicola zhoushanensis
GGGGAGAGGGTCAGGGTGAGGGGAACCACCTCCCCGCCCAAACCACCCCCAAGGCAAAGGCCCTCCCCCAGGACGAGACACGACGAAAACGCCCTACCCCGCCCGCCGGATCGCCGCCCCCGCCGCCTCGGGCCAGGCCATCCCGCCATGCGCCCGGCTCATCAGTGCCAGTCCCTCGGCCACCTGCGGCCCCGGCGGGCAGGACCGCCGCGTGCCCAGATCCACATGCAGCAGGAAATGCTCCCCCGTCGCCAGCAGCCGCTCGCCTTCATACATCGCATGGAACAGATGCAGCTTGCGGCCCTCCCCCAGCAGCATCTGCGTGCGCACCTCGATGCGCGCGCCCGCATGGACCTCGTCGACATGGCGGATATGGCTCTCGGCGGTGAAATAGCTGCCGCCCCCGGCGATATACTCCGCATCGCAGCCGATCAGCTCCATGAAACGGTCGGTCGACTGCGCAAAGGCGTCGAGGTAGCGGCTCTCGGTCATGTGCCCGTTGTAATCGGTCCAGTCGAGCGGCACCGCCCGCGCCAGCGTCAGCACCGGCACGCCCTCGGCCACATCCGCGGCCCGCGCCACCAGCGCCGTCCCGGCCTTGAGCCGCGCGTCATGCGCCCGCAACAGCGCCCCCGCGCCCCAGTCCTGCCCCTTCAGCGCCCGCATCATGGCAACCAGGTTGTTGTCCCGGATCCGCTCCAGCTCGCGGATGCCAAAGGCGCCGGACTGCGCGTCCGACTGCCCGGCGATCAGGTCCACCAGCTCTTCGGTGAACTCCGGCACATCGGTCAGCCTGGTCCAGGGCCAGGCCAGGCAGGGCCCGAACTGCGCCATGAAGTGCTTCATCCCCGCCTCGCCGCCGGCCACGCGATAGGTCTCGAACAGCCCCATCTGCGCCCAGCGGATGCCGAAGCCATAGCGGATCGCGTTGTCGATCTCCTCGGTGGTGGCGATCCCGTCCTTGACCAGCCAGAGCGCCTCGCGCCAGACCGCCTCCAGCAGCCGGTCGGCGATATGCGCGTCGATCTCCTTGCGCACATGCAGCGGATAGCTCCCGATCGAGCGCAGCACCTCCGCCGCCCGCTCGACGAACCCCGCGTCATTGGCCGCCGAGGGCACCAGCTCGACCAGCGGCAGCAGGTAGACCGGGTTGAACGGATGCGCGACGAGAATCTGGCCGGGCGCGGCCGACCCCTCCTGCAACTGCGAGGGCTTGAACCCCGAGGTCGACGACCCGATCACCGCGCCCGCGTCGCAGGCCGCCTGGATCTGCGCCAGGATGCGATGCTTGAGCGCAAGGTTCTCCGGCACGCTCTCCTGAATCCAGTCCGCGCCCTTCACCGCCTCGCCCATATCGGCGTGGAAACTCAGCCGCCCCTCGGGCGGCAAAGGCGCATCCGACAGCCCCGGCAGCGAGCGCCGCGCATTGTCCAGCACCTCGCCGATCTTGCGTTCCGCCTCCGGGTCGGGGTCGAAGACCCGCACGTCCCAGCCGTTCAGCAGGAAGCGCGCGGCCCAGCCGCCGCCGATGACCCCGCCGCCGATGATCGCCGCCCTCTGCATCACATGCCCCCCACCGTGCCTGTCACCATCTGCAACCGGCCCAGGTCATAGCCTGCCCAGTCCATGATCTCCTTCGCCGCGTTCAGCCGGTCGGCCGAGATGCCCTTCGGCCCCTTGCGGTCCATGATCCAGCCGAAGGAACCGTCCGGCGTCCCGATCGCCGCCGTGCGGAAGTCGTCGTCGACCCAGAGCACCCACCAGACCTGCCCGCCGACCTCGATCCGCCCCGGCGCAACCATCCGCACCGGCCTGTCCGCCCGGCTCCGCGCGCAACCGGCGGCGGTGCAGGAGAGCCGCGATTGCGTGACCTGCCAGCCCGCGCCGGGCGCGGCGAAATCGAAGGTCTCCGGCTCGGCCGAACTGCCCATCCGCGCCACCACGTGCCAAGGCCCGGCAATGCGCCCGGCATCGAACCGCAGCGTCGCGCCCATCGGTGTCCTGGTGTCGCGGAACCCCGTGGTTGCCGGTGCGCAGGCGGCGAGGCCCAGCGCCAGCGCCACAACGCCCGGAAGCACGCGGCGCAGCCGCGCCGGGCGAGCGCCGGACCGGCCCAGCGGTCTGGCGCCTTGAAACCCGCGCACTGCCCCCGCCAAGGTTGCAATCACCTGGCCGGCATAAAGCGCGCCGCTCAAGCCTTGCAGCGCCAGCCCCCGGTCCGGCGCCCGCCCGGCGCTCACCGCGGCGCCCTCTTCACCAGCCCCAGCTTCTTCCGCACGTCTTCAGGTCGGATCACCCGCGCCCCCATCCGTTCCACGATGCCCACAGCCCGCTCCACCAGATCCTCATTGCGCGCCAGCACGCCCTTGTCGAGCCAGAGATTGTCCTCGAGCCCGACCCGCACATTGCCCCCCGCCAGCACCGAGGCGGCGACATAGGCCATCTGGTTCCGCCCCAGCGCGAAGGCGCTGAAGGTCCAGTCCGGCGGCACGTTGTTCACCATCGCCATGAAGGTAATGAGGTCATCCGGCGCGCCCCAGGGCACGCCCATGCAAAGCTGCACCAGCGCCGGGCCCTTCAGCACGCCATCGGCCACCAGCTGTTTCGCATACCACAGGTGCCCGGTGTCAAAGGCCTCGATCTCCGGCATCACGCCGAGGTCGGTCATCATGCCGCCCATCGCCGTCAGCATCCCCGGCGTGTTGGTCATCACGTAATCGGCCTCGGCGAAGTTCATCGTGCCGCAATCCAGCGTGCAGATCTCCGGCAGGCATTCCGCCACATGCGCCACCCGCTCCTCGGCCCCGGCCATGTCGGTGCTGTTCTGCACCGGCATCGGCCGCGAGGGTGGGCCGAAATAGATGTCGCCCCCCATCCCGGCGGTCAGGTTCAGCACCACGTCCACCTCGGCATCGCGAATGCGCTCCGTCACCTCGCGGTAATATTCGAGCTTGCGCGAGGCCACGCCGGTCTCGGGGTCGCGGACATGGCAATGCACCACCGCCGCCCCCGCCTTCGCGGCGGCAATCGCGCTCTCGGCGATCTGCCTGGGCGAGCGCGGCACATGCGGGCTGCGGTCCTGCGTGCCCCCCGATCCGGTCACGGCACAGGTGATGAAGACCTCGCGGTTCATGGTCAGCGGCATCGGCAGGCTCCTTTTGATCCGTGCCGGAGGATTGCCCCGCTTGGCCGAAACCACTTTACCTGATACGCATCAGACTTGATGAAATCCGCAAAAAACATTCACCGCCCCGAGACCGCGCCGCTGAGGGTGGCGCTCCTCGTGCTGGACGACAGCAACATGCTGCCGCTCGCCGCCGCGGTGGACCCGATGCGCGCCGCCAACCGCCTCGCTGCGCGCCGCATGTTCGACTGGACCTACCTGACGGCCACCGCCCGCCCGGCACGGCTCACCAGCGGGATCGAGGTGCCCGGCACCCCCATCGCCCGCGCCGAACCCTGCGACCTGCTGCTGGTGATCGCCGGCTTCAACCTCGAGGCCCAGGCCACCCCCGCCCTCTTCGCCAGCCTGCGCCGGATCGCCGCCACCGGCGCGACGCTCGGCGGGATCGACGGCGGCGCCACCATCCTCGCCAGCGCCGGCCTGCTCGACGGCCACCGCGCGACGCCGCATTGGGAGGATTTCGAGAGCTTCGCCGCCCGCTTCCCCGCCGTCACCACGCTGCGCGACCGCTTCCACGTCGATGGCGCCCGCATGACCAGCGGCGGCGCCACACCCGCCATCGACATGATGCTGCAGCTGATCGCCGCCCGCGGCGGTGCGGCGCTTGCCACCCGCGTCGCCGGCGCCTTCATCTATGACGCGGCCCCCGGCCCGATGCGCACCCAGCGCCGCGCCGCCGCCCACCCGGGCCACTCCGCCCTTACCGCCAGGGCCAGCGCACTGATGGAGGACCGCCTCGACGCGCCCCTGCCGATGGCCGAGATTGCCCGCCGCCTCGGCATCTCGCCCCGCGCGCTGCAGGCCCAGTTCCGCGCCCGGCTGAACTGCACGCCGCAGGCCCACTATCTCGCGCTGCGCCTCGCCGAGGCGCTGCGCCTCGTCACCGAGACCGACCGCCCGCTGACCGACATCGCCCTGGCGACGGGTTTCGCCTCGCAGGCCAGCTTCGCCCGCGCCTTCCGCGCCGCCCATGGCCAATCCGCCCGCGAGCGCCGCCGGGCCGCGCGCTAGAACGGCATCGGATGCGCCTTGTGCGCCGCCGCGATCTCGCCCAGCACCTCGTCCGACAGCACCACCCCTACCGAGCCCAGCGCCACCTCGAGCTGCGCCCCCGTGGTCGCTCCGAAGATCGCCGAGCACATGAACGGCCGCGTCCGGCACCAGGCCAGCGCCATATGCACCGGGTCCAGCCCGTGCCGCCGCGCGATGTCGAGATAGGCCGCCACCGCGCCGAAGGCCCGCGGCGTGGCCCGCCCGCCCATCTCCGGCACCAGCGCCCGGCGCGAGCCCGCCGGCACCGCGCCGTCCTGATACTTGCCGGTCAGCAGCCCCGCCGCCAGCGGCGAATAGGCCAGCAGCCCCACCTCTTCCATCACGCTCAGCTCGGCCATGTCGGTATCGTAGAGCCGGCAGAGCAGCGAATACTCGTTCTGCACCGTCGCCACCCGCGGCCAGCCCCGCGCCTCGGCGATGCGCAGGAACTGCGCCGTCCCCCAGGCCGATTCATTGCTCAGCCCGAAATGGCGGATATTGCCCTTGTCGACCTGGGCCTGCAGCGCCTCAAGCGCCTCCGCCATCTCGCCCAGCACCGCCTGCGTATCCTTCCCTGAAGGGTCATAGGCCCAGTTGCGCCGGAAGTTGTAGCTGCCCCGGTTCGCCCAGTGGAACTGGTAGAGGTCGATGCAATCGGTCTGCAGCCGCCGCAGCGAGGCCTCGACCGCCCGCGCGATCGAAGCCGCCGAGATCGCCTCGCCGCCCCGCGCCTGGCTGCCGATCCCGGCGATCTTGGTGGCCAGCAGGAACTCCCCCCGCCGCCCCCGGTTGGCGGCATTCCAGGTGCCGATGATCTCCTCGGTGCGCCCGACCGTCTCGGCCCGCACCGGGTTCACCGGATACATCTCGGCGGTGTCGATGAAATTGATCCCCGCCGCCAGGGCGCGGTCGATCTGGGCATGGGCCTCGGCCTCGGGCGTCTGGTTGCCATAGGTCATGGTACCGAGGCAGAGCTCGGAGACCATCAGCCCGGTGCGGCCCAGCGGGTTCATCTTCATGCGGTTGGTCCTTGTCCTGTGCCGGGGGTGCTTAACATGGGGACCACGCCGCCGCCCACGTGTTTTTCGGGGCGGGCCCGGCGGTTCCTCCAGCGCGAACCGGCGCCGCCTCGGTGGGAAACGCCGCTTCGAGCTGTCGTGTGCCGACGATGGATAGCCGCGTTTTGGCCGCCACGAGATGCTATGCTACCGTTACATGCCACATTATCACACAGGACGGAGATCGAGCCATGATCGCGGGTGCTTGGGCAGTGTTATGGGTGCGGCAGGACGGGCCTGGCAATGACGCGTGCCGCTTCGCCGAGGCGGAAGGCGGCTTTCTGATCGACGGTTCGTCGACGGACGCCGACTGGAACGTTTTGCGCTATCGTATTCGCGCCTGGGCAGACGGAACGACCCGCCGGGTCCGCATCGGCTCCAGATCCCGCATCTTCATACAGCGCGCGGCGGATGACACCTGGAAGCTCAATGGCCGCCCGGTTCCCGCGGTCACCGGCGCCAGGGACATTCATCTCGGCTTTACGCCCGCGACCCTGACCTTGCCGATCCGCCGCCTCGGGCTGGGCATCGGCGACGAAGCGGACGTCCTGGTCGCAAGCCTCGATGTGGCAAAGGAACAGCTGACACCGCTCCATCTCCGTCTTCGACGCGAGGGAAGCCACGACTACGAATGCCTGACGACGGATACGGGCACCACCGCGCAGCTTGCAGTGGACGCGCAGGGCATCGTTCGATCGCACAAGGGATGCTGGAGCGCGCAAACCTGAGCCGCTCCGCTTGGCTGGAGACGTCCCTTTCCGCAGGCACCTTCCTTTTGGCAGGCACTTTCCTTTCCGCAGGCACCTTCTGCCGCGGAGGATACCCGCGACCGATACCCGCAAACGACACCTGCAAACCCCCTCTCCCCTTCATCATCGGTCAACCGACTCACCCCAGGATCGAGGGCGGTAGGGAGGGGCGTCACGGGGGGGCCATGCCATCAACCCGGCCATTGAGAACATAACACGAACATTATATCCTCGCGCCATGCCGACTCAGCTGCTCTCTCCCCTTGCCGAAGGCCCCCGGATCGACCTCGGGGGCGGTGTGCTGCTGCCGCTCGGGCGGGTGCACGAGGCCTGCGGCGAGGCGCGGCGCACGCTGGCGGTCTGGCTTGCCGGGCAGATGCGCGGCCCGGTGCTCTGGATCGCCCCGGCCTGGCGGCCCGACCACCTCAACCCCGAGGGGATGCTGGCCTTTGCAGATCCTGCCCGCCTGCTCTTCGTGACGCCGGGCCGGGCCGAGGATCTGCTCTGGTGCGCCGAAGAGGCGCTGCGCTCGGGCGCGGCGCCGCTGGTGGTGGCCGACCTGCCCGGCCCGCCGGGTCTGACGGCGGTGCGGCGGATGCACCTGGCGGCCGAGACCGGCGGCAGGCAGGCCGGGGTGGCGCCGCTGGGCCTCTTGCTGACGCCCGGCGACGGCGGCGCGCCGGGGGTCGAGACGCGCTGGCACATGGCCCCGGCCCATGTCGGGGAAGAGCGGCGCTGGCGGCTCGAACGGCGGCGCGCGCGGGCGCAGCCGCCGCAGGGCTGGACCGCCGTGCAGACCCGCGCCCGCGCCGGGCTGGAGCTTTACGGCGCCCCCGGCGATCTCCCGCCGCTCAGGCCGCGCGAAACCGCAGGCTGACCCGCAGCCCCGGCGCATTGTCCGCCAGGCTCAGCTCGGCACCATGGAACCCCGCGATGGCCGCCACCAGCGACAGGCCAAGGCCATGGCCCGGCGTGGTGCGGCTGCGCTCAAGCCGGTACAGGCGGCGCAGCACCTTCTCGCGCTCGGCCTCGGGGATGCCATGGCCGGTGTCGGCGACCTCCAGCAACACCGCCTCGCCCTCGCGCGCCACCCGCAGGGTGATCTCGCTGCCCTCGGGCGTATGGCGCAGCGCGTTTTCCAGCAGGTTCGACATCGCCTGCCCCAGCAGGCTGCGGTTGCCCTCGACCGTCACCGCCCCCTCGGGCAGGTCGAGCCGCAGCCGCCGCCCCTCGTCCTCGGCCGAAGGGGCGTAAAGCTCGCCCAGCCCCCGCGCCAGCGCGGCAAGGTCGACCGGCGCCATCTCGACCCGCGCGCCGCCGCCCTCGATCTGGGCGATCTGGAGAAGCGCCTGGAACACCGCCACCGCGCCCTCGGATTCGGCAATGGCGCGATCGGCCAGCGCCGCCTCCTCGCCGCCCTCCTCCAGCCGGCCGCGCAGGTCGTGCAACAGCGCGGCCATGCGCTGCAACGGCGTCTTCAGGTCATGGGCGATATCGGCCGAGACCTGGCGCAGCGCGCTGGTCGCCGCCTCCTGCGCCGCCGCCATCTTGTTGATCCGCACCCCGATGCGGGCCAGGTCGTCATGCCGCCCCGGCTCGGCCGGGATACGCGCGTCGAGCGCCCCTTCGCCCAGCCGCGCCAGCGTCGCCTCGATCCGGTCGACCCGCCGCCGCGCCCGCGCCGCGATCACCGCGCCCGCGCCCAGCGCGATCAGCACCGTCGGCACCAGGCTCATGGCCAGCAGCGTCAGGAAGGTCTCGCGCAGCCGCGTCAGCGGCGTCCGGCTCTCGGCGATCACCAGGATGCCGCCCGCCATCGGCTCGATCTGCGGCAGGTAGCCGTCGGTGCTCAGCGGCCGCCCCTCGGGACGCGGGTGGATCTCGACACCATCGCGGCTCAGCTTGGCATCGGCGTTCCCCGTCACCCGCCCGTCCGGCGCGATGTAGACGAAGACGCGCGAGGCCGGGTCGGCGGCATCGGCCTCGGCCGCCACCAGGATCTCCAGCGCCCGCGGCGTCACCGCCACCTGGAAACCCGCCACATTCTGCGCGAGGTTGGCCCGCAGCGCCTCCTCGGTCGCGGCCCGCAGCCCGAGATAGGCCAGCCCCAGCGTCACCAGGTTGACCACCGCCACCACCGCCACGATGCCCACCGCCTGGCGCACCGGGGTCGACCCGGCAAGGCCCCCCAGCGCCACCGCTCAGGCCTCGATCCGGTAACCGGCGCCGCGCACCGTGCGGATCAGCTCGCGCTCAAACGGCTTGTCCACCTTCGCCCGCAGCCGGCTGATATGGGTCTCGACCACATTGGTCTGCGGGTCAAAGTTCAGATCCCAGACCGCCTCCAGCAGCATGGTCCGCGTCTGCACCCGCCCCTTGCGCCGCAACAGATGCTCCAGCAGCTGGAACTCGCGCGGCAGGAGGTCGATCTCGACCCCCTCGCGCGTCACCTTGCGCGCGATCAGGTCCATCTTCAGGTCGCCCGCGCTCAGCACCGTCTCGGGCACCGCCTGCGGCGCCCGCCGCGCCAGCGCCGCGATCCGCGCCGACAGCTCGCCAAAGGCGAAGGGCTTGACGAGATAGTCATCCGCCCCCGCCTGCAGCCCCTCGATGCGGTCGTCCACCCCGCCCACGGCGGTCAGGAAGATCACCGGCGCCTCCACCTTGGCCGAACGCAGCGAGCGCACCAGCGACAGCCCGTCCAGCCCCGGCAGCATCCGGTCGACGATCAGCAGGTCATAGGCCCCGCTCATCGCCTGCACCAGCGCG
Organism: Seohaeicola zhoushanensis; assembly: GCF_014656415.1. Lineage (GTDB taxonomy): Bacteria > Pseudomonadota > Alphaproteobacteria > Rhodobacterales > Rhodobacteraceae > Seohaeicola_A > Seohaeicola_A zhoushanensis. The sequence continues at coordinate 8,793 of NZ_BNCJ01000007.1, forward strand.
TCGCGCCCGTCGGCGAGATGGTCGACGGTATGCCCCTCCTCGCGCAGTCCCTTGACGACATAGGCCGCCGTGGCGGCGTCATCCTCGATCAGCAGAAGTTTCATTGTCCTGGCCCTTCGGCCTGTCCGTATCGCCGCCGACTTAAGCCATCCCGCCGCGCCGGTCACGACAAATGACGCGAATGTGAGCAACCTGACAGATCCGTAACCTCCCTGCGGTTTCCCTGTCAGGTCGCGCCGCCAGATTGGCCTCATCCCCGGACGAGACCTTCCGGGCAGGAACAAGGAGACCCAAGATGCAAGACTCCGCAAAGACCCGAGTCCGCCGCCTTCCGGCAATCACCATGGCCGCCGCGCTGATGGGCGCCACCGCCCTCGGCTCGCTCACTCCGGGCTGGATCGCGCCCGCCAATGCCGCCGCGGCGGTGATCCAGCACGACTATGCCGACCTCGTCGCCAAGGTCGCCCCCGCCGTGGTGCTGATCGAAGTGACCAAGAAGGCCGAGCTGCAGCCCGCCGGCGGCCAGTCGCTGCCGCAGGGCACGCCCTTCGACCACTTCTTCGAGCGCTTCGGGATGCCGGGTATGCCCGGAATGCCCGGCGGCCAGGACAGCCCCTTCGGCCAGCCGCGTGAGATGAGCGGTGTCGGCACCGGCTTCGTCATCAAGTCCGACGGCCAGATCGTCACCAACGCCCATGTGGTGGATGGCGCCGATACCGTCACCGTCACCCTCGCCGATGGCCGCAAGGTCGACGCCAAGGTGATCGGCTCCGACCCGGCCACCGACATCGCGCTGATCCAGGCCGAGGCCAAGGACCTGCCGACCGTCAGCTTCGGCTCGTCCGACGCCCTGCGCGTGGGTGAAGGCGTGGTCGCCATCGGCAGCCCCTTCGGCCTGGGCAATACCGTCACCTCGGGCATCGTCTCGGCGCTGGGCCGCGACATCCACTCGGGGCCCTTCGACAACTACATCCAGACCGACGCGGCCATCAACAAGGGCAACTCGGGCGGGCCGCTGTTCAACGCCTCGGGTGAGGTCGTCGGCATCAACACGGCAATCTTCTCGCCCACCGGCGGTTCGGTCGGCATCGGCTTTGCCGTCCCCGCCGACACCGCGATGCGCGTGGTGGCCGACCTCGCCGGCGACGGCAAGGTCGAACGCGGATGGCTCGGCGTGCACATCCAGCCGGTCAGCGATGACATCGCCGCCGCCCTCGGCCTCGACAAGGCCAGCGGCGTGCTGATCACCGAGGTCACCGGCGACACCCCCGCCGCCAAGGCCGGCCTGTCCCGTGGCGACATCGTGACCAGCGTCGACGGCAAGACCGTGGCTGAACCCCGAGACCTGACCCGGCTGATCGCGACCGCAACTCCCGGCAGCGAGGTAACCCTCGGCCTCCTGCGCTCGGGCAAGCCGGTCGACGCCAAGGTCACGCTGGGCGAACGCCCGGCAGATCCGGCCTGACCCCCCAATACAGGAGTGCCCGTCCAGTCCCCATCGGGCGGGCACATGGGCCGGAACCGGCGGCGGAGCGCATCCACTCCGCCGCCGGACTTTTTTGCACCGGGCATCGACGCCGCGCCCCGGCAGGCGCTAAGTTGTCCCCACCATGACAAGCCCCCTCTTCACCAACCGCACCTGGCGCCACCTCTTCGCCGCGCAGGTGATCGCGCTCACCGGCACCGGGCTGGCGACGGTGGCGCTCGGCCTGCTGGCCTGGCAACTCGCCGGGGCCGATGCCGGGCTGGTGCTGGGCACCGCGCTGGCGATCAAGATGATCGCCTATGTCACGCTCTCCCCCATCGCCGCCGCGCTGGCCGCGCACCTGCCCCGCCGGGGGCTGCTGGTCGCGCTCGACCTGGTGCGCGCGCTGGTGGCGCTGGCGCTGCCCTTCGTCACCGAGGTCTGGCAGGTCTACCTGCTGATCTTCCTGCTGCAGGCCGCCTCGGCCGGCTTCACCCCCGCCTTCCAGGCCACCATTCCCGACGTGCTGACCGACGAAGAGGACTATACCCGCGCCCTCTCGCTGTCGCGGCTGGCCTATGACCTCGAAAGCCTGCTCTCGCCGGTGCTGGCGGCGGCGCTGCTGACGGTGGTGAGCTTCCCGGTGCTGTTCCTCGGCACGGTGATCGGCTTTCTCGGCTCGGCCCTGCTGGTGGTCAGCGCCCGCCTGCCAGCCCCGGCCCCCGCGCCGCCCCGCGGGATCTGGGACCGCACGACGCGGGGGCTGCGCCTCTACCTCGCCACGCCCCGCCTGCGCGGGCTGCTGGCGGTGAACTTCGCGGTCTCGGCGGCAGGCGCGATGGTGCTGGTGAACACCGTGGTGCTAGTAAAATCGCGCTTCGGCCTCGGCGAATCCGAGGTCGCCCTGGCGCTGGCGGCCTTCGGCGGCGGCTCGATGGCCGCGGCGCTGATGCTGCCGCGCCTGCTGCACCGCCTCCCCGACCGCAAGGCCATGCTGACCGGCGCAGTCCTGATGACGCTGGCCACCGCCGCCGGCCCCCTCGCCGGCTCGCTCGGCGCACTGATGGCGCTCTGGCTGGTCATGGGGCTTGGCTATGGCCTTGGTCTCACCCCCGGCGGCCGCCTGCTGCGCCGTTCCGCGACGCCCGAGGACCGCCCCGCCCTCTTCGCCGCCCATTTCGCGCTGAGCCATGCCTGCTGGCTGGTCACCTACCCGCTCGCCGGCCGCTTCGGCGCGGCCTTCGGGATGGATGCGACTTTCGTGCTGCTCGCCGCCCTGACCGCGCTGGGGGTCGTCGTCACGCTGGCGATCTGGCCCGCCAGCGACCCCGCCGAGCTGCCCCACGACCACGCCGCCTTGCCCGCCGACCATCCCCACCTGCAGGCCCACGGCAGGCCCCACGCCCACGCGGTCGTGATCGACGAGCTGCACCCGCATTGGCCGTCGAAACAGGGGTGATTTTCGTGTCCCGGACAGTCACTCCGAAATTTTATCTATATTTCAAATAGTTGAGAAGCATCCTAGCTGGGACACTCTCAAACCGGCCTCAAGCAGCCGAAGGCGGTAGGCCAACCAAAAAATGGTGCGGACGGCGGGGCTCGAACCCGCACTCCCTGGGGAAGCAGATTTTCATCCCACTTCGGCTTTCGCCGCCGCCCCTGCCGGGACGTTCGTGGGCTGGACTATCCCTTCGCCATGACCCGCAGGTTTTAGGCGCCGCCCGTCTAGTCTCTACACCTTCCCCCAAGGGGGCTTGGCTCGGGATTGGCACGGGGGGCAACCCCCAGAGCTTTCCCCGAATTTGAGCGGTTCTGCACCGGGGGTTTCCCCTCGGGCACTCCAAATCAAAGTCTGCCGCGTCTACCGGTTTCGCCACGTCCGCGCACCACCATGGCACCGATAACAACACCGCCCGCTCAACTCAAGCCGCGCCGCACCGAAATCCGGCGCGGATTTCGGCCTGTTTTCCCTCGAGGAAAACAGCTCCGCCCGGTGACGAATTCCTCGCAGGAATTCGGACGTTTTCCGCGCCGGAAAACGTCGCCATTCAGATGTCCTTGCCCTTCGGCTCCAGCGGCCCGCCGGGGCCCGCCAGCGACCGCTCCGACAGCCAGGGGTTCAGCTCCAGCGCGCGCGCCAGTGCCCGCGCCGCCTCCTCCGTCCGCCCCAGCCCCAGCAGGGTCAGCGCTCGCCCCGACAGCGCCGCCACATGGTTCGGCGACAGCGCGATGGCCCGGTCGAGATCCTCCAGCGCCGGGCCGAACTTCTCGGTCAGGTAATAGGCGAAGGCGCGCTGGTTATAGCCCTCGGCATAGTCGGGGCAGTAGTCCACCAGCCGGTTCAGATCGTCGAGCGCGCCGAGATAATCCGCCCCCCGCAGCTTCTGCATCCCCTCGTCGAGCAGCGACTGCGCCGGCTCGTCCGGCGCGTCGGTCCAGAGCTTCCACATCCGATTGCCCGCCTCGCGCCCTGCCATCTCGGTCGGCGCCGCCCGCGCCTCGGCGATCAGAGCATCGACCTCGGCACTATGGTCGGGCGCCGCCGGGCAGCCCTCGGCCAGCAGCGGACCGGGCAGGAACAGCAGGGGGATCAGAAGGTGTCGCATGTCCCGAATGCTGCCGTACCGCCGGATTCGGTCAAGTCACATCTTCGAGCGGCCCCAGCGGCCCATCCTCCTTCACCGCCTGCATCGCCACATAGGTCGAGGTGCTCGCCACATGCGGCAGGGTCGAGATCTTCTCGGCCAGCACCTGCCGGTATTCGCTCATCGACCGCGTGCGGATCTTCATCAGATAGTCGAAGTTCCCCGCGATCAGATGCGCCTGCTCGATCTCGCCGATCTTCGCCACCGCCGCGTTGAAGGCCGCCAGCGCCGCCTCGCGCGTGTCCGACAGGCGGACCTCGACAAAGGCGACATGGTCCAGCCCCAGCCGGATCGGGTCGATCAGCGCGCGATAGCCCTGGATCACACCCTCGGCCTCGAGCCGTCGCAGCCGCGCCTGGGTCGGCGACTTCGACAGGCCGATCCGCCGCGCGAGGTCGGCGACCGAGATCCGCCCGTCGCTGGCGATCACCGCCAGAATCAGCCGGTCGAAGCGGTCGAGTTCCGGCCAGTCGTTTTGCATTGCCTACCCCCCGAAAATCAGTCGTTTCGCCCGCAGCCTAGCAGAGATCCGGCCAATGTCCCGCTCGTTTGCGCGTATACAGGGCATATCGACCGGAGACACCGATATGCCCCACCCGACCCTGCGCACCCGTATCGACAGCGGCAAATACCAGGACGAAAGCGCCGCGCTCGACGCGCTCACCCGTGCCGCTTCGCTTGCGCCCGAAGACCGCGCCGCCATCAGTGCCGCCGGCGCCAGCCTTGTCCGCGCCATCCGCGCGCAGACCGCGCCGGGGCTGATGGAGGTCTTCCTCGCCGAATACGGCCTCTCGACCGACGAGGGCATCGCGCTGATGTGCCTGGCCGAGGCGCTGCTCCGGGTGCCCGACGCCGATACCATCGACGCGCTGATCGAGGACAAGATCGCGCCGTCCGACTGGGCCAGGCACCTCGGCCATTCCGCCTCGCCGCTGGTCAATGCCTCGACCTGGGCGCTGATGCTGACCGGCAAGGTGCTCGACGACGACCGCCCCGGCCCGGCGCAGGCGCTGCGCGGCGCGATCAAGCGGCTGGGCGAACCCGTCATCCGCACCGCCGTCAGCCGCGCCATGCGCGAGATGGGCCGCCAGTTCGTGCTGGGCGAAACCATCGCCGCCGCGATGAAGCGGGCCAGCGCGATGGAGGCCAGGGGTTTTACCTACAGCTACGACATGCTGGGCGAGGCGGCCCGCACCGAGGCCGATGCCGCGCGCTATCACCTCAGCTACTCCCGCGCGATCTCGGCCATTGCCGAGGCCTGCACCCATGACGACATCCGCGCCAATCCCGGCATCTCGGTCAAGCTCTCGGCGCTGCACCCGCGCTACGAGGTGGCGCAGGAAGCCCGCGTGATGCGCGACCTCGTCCCGCGCCTGCGCTCGCTCGCCCTTCTGGCGAAATCCGCCGGCATGGGGCTGAACATCGACGCCGAGGAGGCCGACCGCCTGGCGCTCTCGCTCGAGGTCATCGAAGCGGTGCTCGCGGAAGAGAGCCTCGCCGGCTGGGACGGCTTCGGCGTGGTGGTCCAGGCCTATGGTCCCCGCGCCGGCGCGGTGATCGACACGCTCTACGACATGGCCGAACGGCATGATCGCAGGCTGATGGTCCGCCTCGTCAAGGGCGCCTACTGGGACACCGAGGTCAAGCGCGCGCAGGTCATGGGGATGGAGGGCTTTCCGGTCTTCACCCGCAAGCCGGCGACCGACATCTCCTATATCGCCAATGCCCGCAAGCTGCTGTCGATGACCGACCGGATCTACCCGCAGTTCGCCACCCACAACGCCCATACCGTCAGCGCCATCCTGCACATGGCACAGGACGGCCAGCCCTTCGAGTTCCAGCGCCTGCACGGCATGGGCGAGACGCTGCACCGGCTGGTGATGGAGCAGAACCAGACCCGCTGCCGCATCTACGCCCCCGTCGGCGCGCACCGCGACCTGCTGGCCTACCTGGTGCGGCGACTGCTGGAGAACGGCGCCAACTCCTCCTTCGTCAACCAGATCGTCGATACGGCGGTGCCGCCCGAAGCCGTGGCCGCCGACCCCTGGGAGACGCTGGCCAAGGCCGGCGAGAGCCGCCTCAGGACCGGCGCGCAGCTCTTCGCGCCCGAGCGGCCCAACTCGCAGGGCTTCGACCTGAACCACGCGCCGACGCTGGCCCGGATCGAGGCGGCGCGCACGCCCTTCCGCGCCGCCAGCTGGCGCGCCGCGCCGCTGCTGGCCGGCCCCGCCGCCCCCGAGACGGCGGCCCCCGTCACCAACCCGGCCGATGCCGCCGACCACCCCGGCACCGTTGCCGCCGCCTCTGCCGCCGATGTCGCCACAGCCTTGGCCGCCGCCCGCCCCTGGCAAGCCCCACCCTCGGAACGCGCCGCCGCCCTGAACCGCGCCGCCGACCTCTACGAGGAGCATTTCGGCGAGATCTTCGCCATCCTCGCCCGCGAGGCCGGCAAGTCGCTGCCCGACAGCGTGGCGGAACTGCGCGAGGCGGTGGATTTCCTGCGCTACTACGCCGCCAATATCCCGGCAGGCGATCCGGCGGGGGTCTTCACCTGCATCAGCCCCTGGAACTTCCCGCTGGCCATCTTCACCGGCCAGATCGCCGCCGCCCTGGCGACCGGCAACGCCGTGCTCGCCAAGCCCGCCGAGCAGACGCCGCTGATCGCGCATTTTGCGGTCACGCTGCTGCACGAGGCCGGGGTGCCGGCATCGGCGCTGCAACTGCTGCCCGGCGACGGCCGCGTCGGCGCGGCGCTGACGGCGGATGCGCGCGTGAAGGGCGTCGCCTTCACCGGCTCGACCGAGACCGCGCTCAAGATCCGCGCCAGCATGGCCGAACACATGGAGCCCGGCACCCCGCTGATCGCCGAGACCGGCGGCCTGAATGCGATGATCGTCGATTCGACCGCCCTGCCCGAACAGGCGGTGCAGGCGGTGGTCGAATCGGCCTTCCAGTCGGCCGGCCAGCGCTGCTCGGCCCTGCGCTGCCTCTACCTGCAGGAGGATATCGCCGAGGACGTGCTGCGGATGCTGACCGGCGCGATGGACGCGCTCTCCCTCGGCAACCCCTGGCTGCACGCCACCGACGTCGGCCCGGTGATCGACGCCGAGGCGCAAGGCACCATCCGCGCCCATATCGACATCGCCCGCCACGAGGGCCGGGTGCTCAAGGAACTGCCCGCCCCGCAGGGCGGCACCTTCGTCGCGCCCACGCTGATCCGCATCGACGGCATCGCCGATCTCGAACGCGAGATCTTCGGCCCCGTCCTGCATGTCGCCCGCTTCAAATCGGGCGAACTCGACAGGGTCATCGACGCGATCAACGCCACGGGCTACGGGCTGACCTTCGGCCTGCAGACCCGCATCGACGACCGGGTCCAGCATGTGACCGAACGCGTCCATGCCGGCAATATCTACGTCAACCGCAACCAGATCGGCGCAATCGTCGGCTCGCAGCCCTTCGGCGGCGAGGGGCTGTCGGGCACCGGGCCAAAGGCGGGCGGGCCGAACTACATGCCGCGCTTCTGCGCCCCCGACCGGCAGGCGGCCGAGAGCACCGCGACCCTGCCCGAAACCGCCGCCACGCCGCGCTCGATGCCCGGCCCCACGGGCGAGAGCAACCGCCTCACCTATGTCCCGCGCGCCCCGCTGCTCTGCCTCGGCCCCGGCCAGCAGGCGGCCCAGGCGCAGGCGCGGGCCATCGAGGCGCTTGGCGGCAGCGCCATCGCCCCGAGCGAGACCATCGCCCCCGAGGCGCTGACCGATACGCCCGATATCGGCGGCGTGCTCTGGTGGGGCGACGCCGAAACCGCGCGCGCAATCGAACGGGCGCTGGCCCGGCGCAGCGGCCCGATCCTGCCGCTGATCCCCGGCCTGCCCGACCTCGCGCGGGTGATGGGCGAGCGGCTGGTCTGCGTCGACACCACCGCCGCCGGCGGCAACGCCGCCCTGCTGGGCGGCGCCGCCTGACCCAGGCGGGCGCGCCTCGGGACCAGAGCGCGCGCCTGCTGCTTCTTCTCTTTCCAAATACTCCAATGCAACGCCGCCACCCGCAGGATACCGGGCAGGCGGCGACCACCGGGCCAGGCCGACTCTCGGCGCGGTGGATCAGCCGACCAGCAGGCCCGCCAGGTAATCGGCAATCGACTGCGTCAGCGAAGCGACCCCGCCTTCGACACCGGCAAAGGCGGCCGCCGCCAGCGCCACGATCAGCGCGGTCAGAACCACCCAGTCCACCGTGACGGCCCCATCTTCACCTTTGAAGAAACGTGTCATTCTGCTTTTCATGCTGAAATTCCCTTGTTACAACCATGACGTGCAGAGTGGTTCGCCGATCATTGCGGCGGCAATGTGACGCCAAATAGCGTCAGGTGAAAATTCTTCTGTCCGAACTCCCTTGACCACGCCCCGCTTTGCAGAGAGCGTGCACCCATGTTCCCGATCCGCGACCATAACCCCTCCGGGCGGACGCCCTTCGTCGTCTACGCGCTGATCGCGATCAACGTGGCCTGCTTCCTCCCCTACCTCGAGCTGATGGGCGACGACCGTGCGCTGATGCGCTTCTTCATGGAATGGGGGATCGTGCCGCAGGCGGTCAGCGCGGGTTACGGCTGGTCCGGCATCTTCACCTCGATCTTCCTGCATGGCGGCTTCATGCACCTGATCGGCAACATGCTGTTCCTCTGGATCTTCGGCGACAATCTCGAGGACGAGATGGGCCATCTCGGCTTCCTGCTCTTCTACCTCGTCAGCGGCATCGGCGCGGGGCTGGTGCATGTGATGATGGGACCGGAGTCGCCGGTCCCCACCGTCGGCGCCTCGGGCGCCATCGCCGGGGTGATGGGAGGCTACCTGCTGCTCTTCCCCAAGGCAAAAGTCGATATCCTGGTGATTTTCATCATCTTCTTCCGGGTCTTCGCCGTTCCCGCCTGGCTGATGCTCGGCCTCTGGTTCGGCCTGCAATTCCTCGGCAGCCTCGAAGCCGACCCCAACGGCGGCGGCATCGCCTATTCGGCCCATACCGGCGGCTTCATCATCGGGCTGGCGCTGACCCTGCCGGTCTGGCTGCGCCGCGGCGGCGCCCGCTACTGGAACCGCACCCAGGGCCACCCGCCGCACCCGACGCCCGACTACGCCTTCGCCCGCTCCAGCATTCCCAAGGTACGCCGCAAATGACCGAGATCCGACGCGCAACATGCCACTGCGGCGCAGTGGAGATCGAGGTCGAACTGCCCAACGGGCTGAACGGCGCCAAGCGGTGCGACTGTTCCTTCTGCCGCCGCCGGCAGGCCGCCAACGTCAGCGCGCTGTCGGCCACGGTCAAGGTGATCCGCGGCGCCGACAACCTGACTCTCTATTCCTGGGGCACCCATACGGCCAAACACTACTTCTGCAAGACCTGCGGGATCTACACCCACCACCAGCGCCGCTCGGACCCGGCGCAAACCGGTGTGAATATCGGCTGTTTCGAGGGCGTGAACCCGAAGGACCTGGAGCCCTTCCCCTGGTCAGACGGGGTCAGCTTCGCGCTGGACAAGCCCTAGCCCGTCTCTGTCCGCCCGCGCCGGTCGCTGCGCAACGCTGCGTACAGGACATGGGTGCGCCAGCGCCCCGCGATCTGCAGGTAGGACTGCGCGACACCCTCGTATTTGAACCCCGAGTTCTCCAGCAACCCGCGCGAGGCCGCGTTCTCGGGCAGGCAGGCCGCTTCGAGCCGGCTCAGATCGAGCTTGGTGAAGGCGTGGTGCACCAGCGCCCCGATCGCCTCGCGCATATAGCCGTGGCGGGCAAAGGGCTGCCCGGTCCAGTAGCCCAACGTGCCCGACTGCGCCGGGCCGCGGCGGATGTTGTCCAGCGTGATCGCCCCCACCAACACCTCGTCCGACCGGCGCACCAGGAACAGCGGCACCGCCGAGCCGTTGGCGACCGAGCGCTGCGCCCAGTAGACTCGGTTGGTGAAGGACCGCCGGGTCAGGTGATCCGGGGCCCACGAGGGTTCCCAGGGGGTCAGGAACTCGGCGCTGTCACTGCGCAGGGCCGCCCAGGCACGGAAATCGCCGTGCACCGGCGGGCGGAGCGTCAGCCGCTCCGTCTCGAGCTTGAGCTTGCGTTTGGCCAGCAGCATCCGGTCGGTCTCAGGCGGCGCGCCTCTCCTGAAGTTCGGGCAGCGAAGGCGCCTCTTCGACCGGGCCGTACAGCGCCAGCGCCGCCGGCGCCTGGTAGGCCTGCTGAGCCGCGAATTCGCGGACGTCGCCGGTGGTCACCGCGTCGATCTTCTCGATGGTCTCCTCCAGCGTCGGGACCGTCTCCCAGATCTGCACCAGCCGCGCCAGGCGCTCGGCCCGGTTCGACGGGCTTTCCAGCCCCATCAGCATCCCGGCCTTCATCTGCGCGCGGGCGCGGGCAACCTCGGCCGGGGTCATGTCTTCGGCCGCGCGCTTCATCTCGTCGATGGTGATGCGCGCCAGGTCGCCGACCTGGGCGCCGCTGGTCCCGGCATAGATCGTCGTGGTGCCGGTATCGGCATAGGCGCCGGTCTGGGCGAAGATCGAATAGCACAGGCCCCGGTTCTCGCGGATCTCCTGGAACAGCCGCGAGGACATGCCGCCGCCCAGCGCGCTGGCATAGATCTGCGCGGTGTAGATATCCTCGTGCCGATAGCCCGGGCTCTCGAAGGCCAGCGCGAAATGCGCCTGCTCCAGCGATTTCTCGCGGCGGAACTCGCCCCCGGTAAAGGTCGCGTTGGGCACGTCGCGCAGCGCGGTCGGCGTGAGGTGTCCGAACATCGCCTCGGCGGCGCGCACGATGGCGTCATGATCGACTGCGCCGCAGGCCGAGAGGATCATCTCGCCCGGCCCGTAATGCTCGCCGATGAAGGCCTGCAGATCCTCGCGGTTGAAAGCGCTGACCCGCTCCGAGGGGCCCAGGATCGTCCGGCCCAGCGGCTGGTCCCGATAGCTTTCTTCCTGCAGCCAGTCAAAGATGATGTCGTCGGGCGTGTCCAGAGCCTGGCCGATCTCCTGCAGGATCACCCCGCGCTCGATCTCGATCTCGTTCGGGTCGAAGATCGGGTTCATCACGATGTCGCCGATCACGTCCATCGCCAGCGGCACGTCGTTCTCCAGAACGCGAGCGTAATAGGCCGTCACCTCGCGGCTGGTATAAGCGTTGATATAGCCGCCCACGTCCTCGATCGCCTCGGCGATCTGCAGCGCATTGCGCCGCTTGGTGCCCTTGAAGGCCATGTGCTCGAGGAAATGGGCAATGCCATTCTGCTCGAGACGCTCATGGCGCCCCCCGGCGGTGACCCAGATGCCGACGGCGGCAGATTGCAGCCCCGGCATGTGTTCGGTCACGATGCGGAAGCCGTTGGAAAGCTGTGCTTGCTGAACAGTCACGCGCCGATATGTCCCTTGATGTGATCTTGCAAGGCGGCGAGATCGTTGGCGATCCGCGTCACCCGCTCCGGCCTGTCATATAGGTCGGCCATGCGCGGGGGAAGAGGGGGATGCACGCTGCTCGCCTCTTCGACCGCCGCCGGGAACTTGGCCGGATGGGCGGTGGCAAGCGTGATCATCGGCACACCGGCCACCCGCTGCTCGTCGGCGACCTTCACGCCGACAGCGGTATGCGGGCAGATCAGCTCGGCGCTCTGCGCCAGCGTCGCCTTGATCGTCGCCAGCGTCTCCGCCTCCGAGGCACGGCCCGAATCGAAACTCTCGCGCAGGGCTTCCATCGCGCCCTGACTGACCTCGAAACCGCCCGCCTTCAGCTCGTCCATCAGCTGCGCCACGGCGCGGCCGTCGCGATTGTAGGCGTCGAACAGCGCGCGCTCGAAGTTGGAGGAAACCTGAATGTCCATCGACGGGCTGACCGAGGGATGGGTCGGCCCCTTGTGATAGCCCTGCCCGCTCAGGCAGCGGTGCAGGATGTCGTTCTGGTTGGTCGCCACCACCAGCCGGTCGATCGGCAGGCCCATCTTCTTTGCGATGTAGCCTGCGAAGATGTCGCCGAAGTTGCCGGTCGGCACGGTGAAGCTCACCTTGCGGTGCGGCGCGCCCAGCGACACGGCAGAGGTGAAGTAATAGACCACCTGCGCCAGCACCCGCGCCCAGTTGATCGAGTTCACACCCGCCAGCCGCACACCATCGCGGAAGTCGAAGTCGTTGAACATGTCCTTGAGCCGGGCCTGGCAGTCGTCGAAGTCGCCATCGACGGCCAGCGCGTGCACGTTCGATTCCGACGGCGTCGTCATCTGCCGCCGCTGCACCTCGCTGACCCGGCCATGCGGGTATAGGATGAACACGTCGACATTCTTCAGCCCCCGGAAGGCCTCGATGGCCGCGCTCCCGGTATCGCCCGAAGTCGCGCCGACAATCGTCACCCGCTCGCCCCGGCGCGCCAGCGCGGTCTGGAACAGCTGGCCGATCAGCTGCATCGCGAAGTCCTTGAAGGCCAGCGTCGGCCCATGGAACAGTTCCAGCAGGAAGTGCCCCGAATCGAGCTGCTTCAGCGGCGCCCGCGCGGCATGGCCGAAACCGGCATAGGCGCGCTCGATGATGGCGCGGAACTCGTCGTCGGCAAAGCTCTCGCCGATGAAGGGACGCATGACCCGGAAGGCCGCCTCCTCGTAGGACAGCCCTTCCAGCGCAGCGATCTCGGCGGCGCTCATCTGCGGCACCGATTCCGGGACGTAAAGCCCGCCGTCACGCGCGAGGCCGGTCAGCATCGCCTCGTCGAAGGTCAGTTCGGGCGCCTGCCCGCGGGTCGAGATGTATTTCATGGGCCTCAGGTCTGTCTGCGGGCGCGGGTGCGCCAGAGGAAATGCCCGGTCATGCCGATCCAGATGGCGGCCAGCGAAAACCAGGTGATGGCATATTGCAAGTGATCGTTCGGGATCGCCGCCGAGTCCACCGGCATCGGCGACACACCGGGGTCCGTCTCCGACTTGGCGACCAGCATCACCGGCTCGGTGTCCAGCGCGGCGGCCATGGCGTCGACGTCGCGGGCGAACCAGGTCTCGGTCGCGCGCTCGGGTTCGGGGGTATAGCTGTCGGTCTCGGCGGGCCAGTGCAGGTTGCCCTCGACCTCCACCGGGCCAAGCCGGCGCACCACTCCCCGCGCGTCATCGCGGATGAAACCGCGGTCGAGCAGGATGCGCCGCCCGTCGGCCGTTTGCAGCGGCGCAATGACGCGAAAGCCGGGGCCGACCTGCTTGCGCGACACCAGCACGAAAAGCTCGCCCTGCAGGATCGTGCCCTCGACCCGCACGGCCAGGTAGCGGTCCTGCTCGGGGTCGGGGCTGGCCGGCAGGTCCACCGGCGCCGCGCCGATGCGGGCGTCGATCTCGGCCAGGAGCGCCTGTTTCCATTCCAGCCGCTGGATCTGCCAGACTCCCAGCGACACCAGCGTCGCGGCGCCGGCAAGGCCGATGATCAGCAGGAACAGGAGACGCTTCATTCAAGGCTTCCGTCAGGACGTGAAAAGGCGCGCAACGGGTGCGCGCCTTGCAGGTTTGGGGGCGCGGGCGGTCGTGCCGCCGGCCGGGTCAACCCAGGTGCGAGGTGCCCCAGATATAGACCGCGAAGAAGAGGAACAGCCAGACGACGTCCACGAAGTGCCAGTACCAGGCGGCGGCCTCGAAGCCGACGTGGCGCTCGGGGGTGAAGTCGCCCTTGATCGCGCGGATCAGGCAGACGGTCAGGAAGATCGTCCCGATGATCACGTGGAAGCCGTGGAAGCCGGTTGCCATGAAGAAGTTCGAGAAGAACTGGTCGCCGCCGAATTCCCAGCCGTCGTGGGTCAGCAGCAGCGCGTATTCATAGCCCTGCAGCGCGGTGAAGGCGACGCCGAGCACGATGCCGATGGCCAGGCCCTGCACCAGCGCCTTGCGGTCGTTGCCATGCACGAGGCCATGGTGCGCCCAGGTCACGGCGCAGCCCGAGAGCAGCAGGATCAGCGTGTTGATCAGCGGCAGGTGGAACGGGTCGATCGCATGGATGTGCGGCGCGACATATTCGGTGCCGATGTATTCCTGCATCGGGTAGATCTGGTGTTTGAAGAACGACCAGAACCAGGCAAAGAAGAACATCACCTCGGACATGATGAACAGGATGAAGCCGTAACGCAGGCCGATCCGCACGACGGGCGTGTGATCGCCGACATGGCTTTCCTCAACCACGCGCTTCCACCACACGAACATGGTGTAGAGCACCCCGACCAGGCCGATCAGGCAGGCCCAGGGAGAGCCGCCGTGCATCCAGAGCACGGCGCCGAACAGCATGACGAACGCGCTGACCGACCCGATGAACGGCTCGATAGAGGGTGGCAGGATGTGATAGTCGTGGTTCTTTGCGTGTGCCATTCAGGTGTCCCTCGCCTTGGGCAATCAGTTCGTAGTTGCGCCTGCACCGGTGTCAAGGGCGGCATAGCCCTCCGGCAGGTCGATCTCGTGGAAAGTGTAAGACAGCGTGATGCTGTGGATGTATTTGCCATCCATGTCGTCGACGATGGCCGGATCGACGTAGAAGCTGACCGGCATCTGCACCGTCTCTCCGGGCGCCAGCACCTGCTCGGTGAAGCAGAAGCACTCGACCTTGATGAAGAACGATCCGGCCTCGTAGGGGAAGACGTTGTAGGTCGCCTGCCCCGCGACCGGACGGTCGGTCGGGTTGTGCGCCTCGTAGAAGGCCAGCCCGGTTTCGCCGATCTTCAGCTCCATCGTGTGCTCGAGCGGCTTGAAGCTCCAGGGCATCTCGCGATCAAGCGAGCCGTCGAAGCGGATCTTGATGGTCTTGTCCAGGACAGTGTCCGACCCGGTCTCGGCCACGCCGGTGACACCGCCGAAACCGGTCACCTTGCAGAACCAGCTGTAGAAGGGAACCGAGGCCCAGGACAGGCCGCCCATCAGGACGACCACGCCGACCAGCTTCACCAGGGTCTTCTGCGCCGGGTTCATTTCGATTGCTCCGTCTGCACCGCGGCAAAGTCGCCACGGGTGACCTTGACCATCGTCAGGCCGAAGACCAGCGCGACGAAGGCGGCCAGCACCAGGCCCAGGCCCAGGTTGCGGCCGAAACGGCGGTTGTGCAGTTCGTGGGTTGGGCGCAGGCTCATGACCAGCCTCCAAGTCCGTAGGGCTTCAGCATGGCCTCGGCCGCGATCGCACCGAAGTGCAGGAAGAGATAGAGCAGCGAGAGCCGGAAGAACTTCCGCTCGACCGCGAAGTTGTCGGCCTCCGAGGCCGCCTCGTCACGCCGCCAGATCCGCAGCGCGCCGAGCAGGAACAGCGCGTTCAGCACCACCGAGACGGTCAGATACAGCGGCCCGCCCAGCCCGGTGAATCCGGCGCCGATGGCAAAGGCCGCCAGCACCACGGTATAGGCCAGGATATGCCAGCGGGTCGCGCGGCGGCCGTGGGTCACGGTCAGCATCGGCACGCCGGCATCGTCGTAATCGTTGCGCATGAACAGCGCCAGCGCCCAGAAGTGCGGCGGCGTCCACAGGAAGGTCAACGCCACCATCAGCCAGGGCTCGACCGCCATGCTGCCGGTTGCCGCCACCCAACCCACCAGCGGAGGGAAGGCGCCGGCCAGGCCGCCGATGACGATGTTCTGCGGCGTCGACCGCTTGAGCCACATCGAGTAGATGACGACGTAGAAGAAGATCGTGAAGGCGAGCAGCGCCCCGGCAAGGATATTGGTCGCCAGCGCCAGCATCACCACCGAGAAGCCCGAAAGCGCGATGCCGAGGCCCAGCGCCTCGCCCGGCTCGATCAGGCCCGCGGGAATCGGCCGGGAGCGGGTGCGCCGCATCACCGCGTCGATATCGGCATCCCACCACATGTTCAGCGCGCCCGAGGCGCCACCTCCCACCGCGATGAACAGGATCGCGCAGAAGCCGATGAACGGATGCACCGGAACCGGCGCGGCCAGCAGGCCGACCAGCGCGGTGAACACCACCAGCGACATGACGCGCGGCTTCAGCAGGGCGAAATAGTCGCCGAATCCGGCTTCGCCCATCCTGGTCTGCGTCTGAAGGCTTGCGTCGCTCATTCCGGTGCCTCGGCGGTGCGCGCCAGGCGCGCACCCTACGGGTTGGGTGTAGGGTGCGCGCCTGGCGCGCACCGTTTCCTTAGTCGGCCTGCGCCACTTTCACGTCCAGCGGCTTGCCGGCGTATTGGTCGATCGCGCCCTTCAGCCATTCCTCGTAGGCGGCTTCGCTGACGATCTTGACGGTGATCGGCATATAGGCGTGGTCCTTGCCGCAAAGCTCCGAGCACTGGCCGAAGTAGATGCCTTCCTTGTCGGCCTTGAACCAGAGTTCGGCCAGGCGGCCCGGAACGCCGTCCTGCTTCACGCCGAAGGCCGGGATGGTCCACGAGTGGATCACGTCCGAACCGGTGACCTGAACCACCACTGTCTTGCCGACCGGCAGCACCAGCGCGGTATCGGTCGCCAGCAGGTATTCGTCGCGGCTGTAGCCCGCATCCGTCAGCATCTTCTCGACGTTCTCGTCGAGCACGTAGTTGCCGCCGGTGGCCGGCTGGCCGATCATGTAGCTGTCGAAGCCGAAGTCATGATCGACATACTGGTAGGACCAGTACCACTGGTTGCCGGTCGCCTTGACGGTGATGTCGGCCTCGGGGATCTCCTGCTGGTCGAACAGCACCGGCAGCGAGAAGGCACCGATCAGCACCAGGATGAACACCGGCACGATGGTCCACGCCACTTCCAGCGGCGTGTTGTGGGTGAACTGCGCCGGCGTCGGGTTGGCGCGGCGGTTGAACCGCACGATCGCGTAGATCAGCAGCAGCGTCACGAAGACACAGATTGCAGTGATGATGATCAGAATCATGTGATCGAGCCACTGCTGCTCGTGCGCCAGGCTGGTCGCCGCCGTCTGGAACGAGGTTCCGCCGGGCACCGGTCTGCCGACGATCTCGAGCTTGTCCTGGGCCATGGCCGGCAGGGCGGTAAGTCCGCCGAGCAGCCCCGAAATCGTGAATGCTGTCTTCATGTCGTGTCCTGATCGGTTGATCGCGCTTCGTACCTGGAACCTGGTCGCGCCAAATCGGCCGCGCGCCAGCCCCGTTGTGTTCGTTGCCGCTAGAAACCATATTCCGACAGACAGATAAAGCCATCAGCTTGCGTCAAACGGACGCTTTTTGCCCTTGATCAGCCGGAAAGGCCGGAAATACTCATGGATGACACCCCTTTTCGCCCCTTCGAATCCGTTTTGCCGCTCGATGCGGCCCTTGCCGAGCTGCGCGCGGCGACCGATGGCGCCGATGACGGCGAGCTTTTCGTCGAGCGCCGCCGCTCCGAGGCGCTGACCTTCGACGACGGCCGTCTCAAGAGCGCGAGCTACGACGCCGCCGAGGGTTTCGGCCTGCGCGCGGTCAAGGGCGACGTCGCCGGATACGCCCATTCCACCGAGATGACGCTGGCGGCGCTGAAACGCGCCGGCGAGACCGCGCGCCTGGCCGTTGGCGATGGCGGCGGCACGCTCGCCGAGGCGCCCCGCGCCACCAATCGCCGCCCCTATACCGACGCCGACCCGATCGGCGGCGTGCCGTTCCCGGTCAAGATCGAGACCCTGCGCGAGATCGACGCCTTCGCCCGCGGCCTCGATTCCCGCGTGGTGCAGGTATCGGCCATGCTCGCCGCCTCGCTGCAGGAGGTCGAGATTCTGCGCCCCGACGGCATTCGCGTGCGCGACATCCGTCCGATGACCCGGCTCAACGTATCGGTGATCGTCGAACAGGGCGGCCGGCGCGAATCCGGCACCGCCGGCGGCGGCGGGCGCGTCGGACTCGACGGGCTGATCGACCCCGCCGACTGGCAGGCCAAGGCCAACGAGGCGCTGCGCATCGCGCTGGTGAACCTCGACGCCGAACCCGCCCCCGCCGGAGTGATGGAGGTGGCGCTCGGCCCCGGCTGGCCCGGCATCCTGCTGCACGAGGCCATCGGCCACGGGCTCGAGGGCGACTTCAACCGCAAGGGCACATCCGCCTTCGCCGGGCTGATGGGCCAGCGCGTCGCCGCGCCGGGCGTGACCGTGGTCGACGACGGCACCCTGCCCGACCGCCGCGGCTCGATCGCCGTCGACGACGAGGGCACGCCCTCCTCGCGCACCGTGCTGATCGAGGACGGCATCCTCACCGGCTTCATGCAGGACCGCCAGAACGCCCGGCTGATGGGCGTCGCCCCCACCGGCAACGGCCGCCGGCAGAGCTTTGCCCACAAGCCGATGCCGCGCATGACCAATACCATCATGCTGGGCGGCACCGCCAACCCCGGCGACCTGGTGGCCGACATCAAGGACGGCATCTGGGCGGTCGGCTTCGGCGGCGGCCAGGTCGACATCACCAACGGCAAGTTCGTCTTCTCCTGCACCGAGGCTTACCGCGTGAAGAACGGCCGTGTCGGCGCGCCGGTCAAGGGGGCCACGCTGATCGGCGACGGGCCCAACGCGCTCAAGCGCATCCGCGGCCTCGGCAACGACATGGCGCTGGATCCGGGCCTCGGCAATTGCGGCAAGGACGGGCAATGGGTGCCGGTCGGCGTCGGCCAGCCCACCGTGCTGATCGACGGGCTGACCATCGGCGGCTCCGCCGCCTGAGAGAATCGCCCGCCGCGCTGTGCCTGAGTCGGGTGCGGCGGGCCATCTTTCCGGTGCTCCAAGCGGACCCGGTTTTTTCCGACACCCCGGCGCACCTCGGGTTCCACGCATCGAATCAACGACCTGGCCCGCCCAGGGGCCATACCATGCGCCCCGATCGCAATAATTTGTCCCGATTTACGACCTGTTAACCCGCCCTCGGCTAGACCTGTCCCTGCAACACGGCGGAGCGACGGATGACCGGGAACAAAAGTTCTTCCACTCACCCCCCACTCCCACCCACCACGGAAGACGATCGGTTTTCCTGGCTCCGCCTGTTGCGCTCGCGCCGTGTCGGCGTGACCACGTTCTACCGGCTGCTGGCCGAACATGAGACAGCGCAGAACGCGCTGGACGCGCTGCCCGAAGTGGCACGCACCGCCGGGGTGGAGGATTACGAAACCTGCCCGCCCCGCGTGATCGAAGCCGAGATGAAGGCCGCAAAGGCCGCGCGCGCGCGGCTTTTGTGCCTCGGCGATCCCGACTATCCGCCCGATCTCACGCTGATTCCCGACCCGCCGCCGCTGCTCTGGGCGCAGGGCCGCGCCGATCTCGCCGCCCGCCCCTGCATCGCCGTGGTCGGCGCCCGCAACGCCTCCTCGATCGGCACCCGCATGGCGCGCGGCCTGGCCCGCGACCTCGGCGCCGCCGGCTTCACCGTGGTCTCGGGCCTCGCCCGCGGCATCGACGCGGCGGCCCATGACGGCGCGCTCGCCACCGGTACCATCGCGGTGATGGCCGGCGGCGTCGATGTGATCTACCCGCCCGAGAACGCCGCGCTCGCCGGGCGCATCGCCACCGAAGGGCTGCGCCTCTCGGAACAGCCCATGGGCCTCGCCCCGCAGGCGCGCCACTTCCCGGCGCGCAACCGCATCGTCTCGGGCCTCGCCCGCGCGGTGGTGGTGGTCGAGGCGGCGACGAAGTCCGGCAGCCTCATCACCGCCCGCGACGCGCTCGACCAGGGGCGCGAGGTGCTGGCGGTTCCGGGCCACCCGATCGACGCCCGCGCCGCCGGCTGCAACATGCTGATCCGCGACGGCGCCACGCTGGTCCGCCACGCCACCGACGTGCTTGCCGCGCTCGGCCTCGACGACCTGCCCGCCGCCGCCCCGCCGCCCGAACACCGGCCCGCTCCGGCGCCACGCCCGCCGCAACCACCCCGCACGCTGGCCGAAACCGCGGCGCTGCACCAGCGCATCCTCGACCGGCTCGGCCCCAGCCCGATCGCCGAGGACCAGCTGATTCGCGACCTCGCCGCCTCCGCCGACCAGGTCGGCCCGGCCCTCATCGACCTCGAACTCGATGGCCAGATCGCCCGCCAGTCCGGCGGCCTGCTCTGCCGCCTGAACTGACGCGCCCGCCCCGGCCAGCGCCCCGCCTGCGGCTTCTTCTCTTTCCAAATACTCCAGATCGACCACGCCGCCGGCGCCCCCCGCCGGCAGGGGCGCCGGTGCCGGCCAATACCCCCGCCCGTAGGGCGCGCCCCGCCCGCCGCGCCAACGAGAGGCGCAACAGCCCCGGCCCCGCGACCCCATTCGGCGACCCTGTCACCACCGCCGCCGGATGCGCCCAAACCGCGCGGATTGACAATCAGGTCTTGCACCCCACATGTTGCCCCGCCATAGAGCCGCCCTGCGGATGTTCGAGAGGTCGTTAGCTAAATGCCCGTTGTTGTTGTGGAATCGCCTGCCAAGGCCAAGACGATCAACAAATACCTCGGGCCCGGCTACACGGTTCTCGCCTCCTACGGCCACGTCCGCGACCTTCCGCCCAAGGATGGTTCGGTCGATCCCGAGCATGATTTCGAGATGACCTGGGAGGTCGCCAACGACAGCAAGAAGCACGTCAAGGCGATCGCCGATGCGCTGGCCGAAGACGGCGAACTGATCCTCGCAACCGACCCCGACCGCGAGGGCGAGGCGATCTCCTGGCACCTCCAGGAGGCGCTCACCAAGCGGCGTTCGATCAAGAAGGACACCGCCGTCAGCCGCGTGACCTTCAACGCCATCACCAAGAACGCCGTGACCGAGGCGATGAAGAACCCGCGCCAGGTCGACATGCCGCTGGTCGAGGCCTACCTCGCCCGCCGCGCGCTCGACTATCTCGTCGGCTTCACCCTCTCGCCGGTGCTCTGGCGCAAGCTGCCCGGCGCCAAGTCGGCGGGCCGCGTGCAATCGGTCTGCCTCCGCCTCATCGTCGAACGCGAGATGGAGATCGAAGCCTTCCGCGCCCGCGAATACTGGACCGTCAAGGCCGTGCTCGCCACCCCGCGCGGCCAGGAATACGAGGCCCGGCTGACCGTTCTGGCCGGCAAGAAACTCGACCGCTACGACATCGAGAACGCCACCCAGGCCGAGCTTGCCGTGCAGGCGGTGACCAGCCGCGACCTGACCGTCACCTCGGTCGAGGCCAAGCCCGCCAGCCGCAACCCCTCGCCGCCCTTCATGACCTCGACGCTGCAGCAGGAAGCCAGCCGCAAGTTCGGCATGGGCGCGCGCCAGTGCATGAACGCGGCGCAGCGGCTCTACGAGGCCGGGCACATCACCTACATGCGAACCGACGGCATCGACATGGCCCCCGAGGCGGTCACCGCCGCGCGCGAGGCCATCGGTGCGCGCTATGGCAAGGACTACGTGCCGGCGCAGCCGCGGATCTACAAGAACAAGGCCAAGAACGCCCAGGAAGCCCACGAATGTATCCGCCCCACCGACATGGCGGCGGACGTGGACCAGCTCAAGCTCAAGGACAGTGACCAGGCCCGCCTCTACGACCTGATCTGGAAGCGCACGCTGGCCTGCCAGATGGAATCGGCGCGTCTCGAACGCACAACCGTCGACATCGGCAGCCGCGACGGCCAGGTCGAACTGCGCGCCACCGGCCAGGTGGTGCTCTTCGACGGCTTCCTCAAGGTCTACGAGGAAGGCCGCGACGAGGTGGTCGACGAGGACGACAAGCGCCTGCCGCAGATCAGCCAGGGCGAGAAGGCCGAGAAGCGTTCGGTCAGCCCCGAGCAGCATTTCACCCAGCCGCCGCCGCGCTACACCGAGGCGACGCTGGTCAAGAAGATGGAAGAGCTCGGCATCGGCCGGCCCTCGACCTATGCCAGCGTCGTGACCACGATCCAGGAGCGGGAATATGTCCGCAAGGACAAGAACCGGCTGATCCCCGAGGACAAGGGCCGTCTGGTGACGGCCTTCCTCATCAACTACTTCCAGAAATACGTCGGCTACGATTTCACCGCCTCGCTCGAGGACGATCTCGACAACATCAGCGCCGGCGACGCCGACTACAAGACGGTACTCTCGCGCTTCTGGCGCGACTTCTCGGCCGCCGTGGCCGAAACCGCCGAGCTGCGCATCACCGACGTGCTCGAGAAGATCAACGAGGTGCTCGCGCCGCATCTCTTCCCGCCCACCGAGGACGGCAGCGACCCGCGCCGCTGCCCGAACTGCGGCGAGGGCCGGCTGTCGATGCGCACCGCGCGCTCGGGCGGGGCCTTCATCGGCTGCTCGAACTACCCCGAATGCCGTTACACCCGCCCCTTCGGCCCGCCGGGCACCGAAAGCGACCAGATCTCGCCCGACGGCAAGGTGCTGGGCGAGGACCAGGGCGAGCTCATCACCCTGCGCTCGGGCCGCTTCGGCCCCTACGTGCAGCGCGGCGAGGCGACCGAGGACAACCCCAAGCCGCCACGGGCTTCGCTGCCCAAGGGCTGGGACGCCGATGCGCTCGACCTGGAAAAGGCGTTGCGGCTGCTGAGCCTGCCGCGCGAGATCGGCCCGCACCCGGATGATGGCGAGATGATCGAGGCGGCAATCGGCCGCTTCGGGCCCTACGTCAAGCACGGCAAGCTCTATGCCAACCTGCCCAGCGTCGACGAGGTCTTCGAGATCGGCATGAACCGCGCGGTCGAGGTGCTGGCCCAGAAGCTGGCCAGCCGCGGCGCGCGCGGCGGCACGGCGGCGCAGCCGCTCAAGGAGCTGGGCGAACACCCCGACGGTGGCGCCGTGGTGGTGATGCCGGGCCGCTATGGTCCTTATGTCAAATGGGAAAAGGTCAACGCGACCCTGCCCAAGGAGATCGAGCCCGAGGCGGTGACGCTCGACCAGGCGCTGGCACTGATCGCCGAGAAGAGCGCCAAGAAGGGCGGGGCCAAGAAGACCAAGGCCGCGGCCAAGCCGGCGGCGAAGAAGACCACCAAGGCCACCGCCAAGACGGCCAAGACCACGAAAACCGCCGCCAAGAAAACCCCGGCGAAATCCAAGGCGGCCTCGGACTGAGGCCGCACCGGCGGGCGGCGGGGTAAACCCCGCCCTACGCCCCTCCCCGCCACCTTTACCTCCTGCCCCCGCCACGGTTAGATACCTGTGGACGCAAGCAAGGAGGGAACCATGCGGATTGCCGACGTGGGGGACGTGCGCCTGCACTACCGGATCGACGGGGACGAGAACGGCGCGCCGGTGGTATTCGCCAATTCGCTCGGCACCGATCTGCGGCTCTGGGATCAGATCCTGCCACTGCTGCCCAAGGGGCTGAAGTTCATCCGCTACGACAAGCGCGGCCACGGCCTCTCGTCGATGCCGCCCGCGCCCTATGCGATGGGCGCGCTGGTGCGCGACGTCGAAACCCTGCTCGACCAACTCGGGGTGCGCGACTGCGTCTTCGTCGGCCTCTCCATCGGCGGAATGATCGCGCAGGGGCTGGCGGTCAAACGGCTCGACCTCGTGCGGGCCATGGTGCTGTCGAACACCGCCGCCAAGATCGGCACCGCCGAGATGTGGAAGACCCGCATCGACGCGGTGAACGCCGATGGTATCGAAAGCCTCGCCGATGCGGTGATGGAACGCTGGTTCTCCAAAGGCTTCCGCGCCACGCCCGAGCTCGAGATCTGGCGCAACATGCTGGTGCGCCAGCCCGCCGAGGGCTATGCCGGCTGCTCGGCCGCCATCGCGGGCACCGATTTCTACACCACCACCGCCGGGCTGCGCCTGCCCACGCTCGGCATCGCCGGCGACGAGGACGGGTCGACCCCGCCCGACCTGGTGCGCGAGACCGTCGACCTGGTGCCCGGCTCACGCTTCCACCTGATCCGCAAAGCGGGGCACCTGCCCTGCGTCGAACAGCCCGAGGAATACGCAGCGGCGCTGACCGCCTTCCTGAAGGAAGTCGGCCATGTCTGACGCGCCCGCCCAAAGGAGCCGCCCATGACCCTGATGCCGCGCAACCGCGCCAACCATCCCCTGCCCTATGCGCCGGGCTACAAGTCGAGCATTCCGCGCAGCCCGAAACTGGCGCTGGTCTCGGGCGCACCCACCGCGACCGAGCAGACCGGCCCGGTCTTCGGACACGAGCTGATCGGCAAGCTCGACAACAACCTGATCCTGAACTTCACCGGCGAACCGGCCATCGGCGAGCGGATCATCGTGCACGGCCGCGTGCTCGACGAGACCGGGCGCGGCGTGGCCGGTGCGCTGGTCGAGGTCTGGCAGGCCAATGCCGGCGGGCGCTATCGCCACAAGAAGGACGGCTACCTCGCCCCGCTCGATCCGAACTTCGGCGGCTGCGGGCGCACGCTGACCGGCGCCGACGGGTCCTATGAATTCCTCACCATCCGGCCCGGCGCCTATCCCTGGCCCAACGGGGTGAACGACTGGCGGCCCATGCACATCCACTTCTCGGTCTTCGGGCAGAGCTTTGGCCAGCGCCTCATCACCCAGATGTATTTCGAGGGCGACCCGCTCATCGCGCGCTGCCCGATTGTCAACACGATCCCCGACAAGGCGGCGATCGACCGGCTGGTGGCCCCGCTCGACATGGGCCGGGCGCTGCCGCACGACTGCCTCGCCTACAAGTTCGACATCGTCATCCGCGGCAACCGCCAGACCATGTTCGAGAACCGGATGGAGGGCCTCTGAGATGGTGCAACAGCTGGGATATCTTCCTGAATCCGCCTCGCAGACCGCCGGGCCCTATGTCCACATCGGCTGCACGCCGAACTTCGTCGGCATCCACGGGATCTATGCCGAGGATCTGGGCGCGACCCCCTTCCCCGAGGACGCGCCGGGCCAGCGCATCACCCTCACCGGCGTGGTGCGCGACGGGCTCGGCAAGACGCTCAACGACGTGATGGTCGAATTCTGGCAGGCCGACGCGCAGGGCCGCTACGGCCCCGGCGCCCAGGGCTTCGCGCGGCGGGCCTCGAACTTCGAGACCGGCGAGTGGGAGCTGAAGACGATCAAGCCCGGCGCGGTTGCCGGCATGGCCCCGCATATCGGCGTCTGGGTGGTCGCGCGCGGCATCAACATCGGGCTGCAGACCCGGCTCTATTTCGAGGGCGACGACCACTCGAAGGATCCGCTGCTGACCCGGCTGGAACACCAGAACCGCCGCGACACGCTGATCGCGCGGGACACCGGCAATGGCACCTACCGTTTCGACATCTGCCTGCAGGGCGATGGCGAGACCGTCTTCCTGGATATGTAAGTGGCTGATTTCCTGCTGATTCACGGCGCCTGTCACGGCGCCTGGTGCTGGCGCGACCTGATCCCGGCGCTGACCGCGCTGGGGCATGGCGCCCGCGCCATCGACCTGCCGGGCAACGGCGCCGACACCACGCCGCACGACCAGGTGACGCTGGCCGCCAGCGGCGCGGCGGTGCTGGCGGCCTCGACGCCCGAGACCATCGTCGTCGGCCATTCCTGGGGCGGCTTCCCGATCACCGCCGCCGCCGAGGCCGACCCCAAGGGCCTGCGCGCACTGGTCTATCTCTGCGCCTATTTCCCCTCGGAAACGGGGCTGAGCATGGTCGACATGCGCAAGCGCGCGCCGCGCCAGCCGATCCTGGAAGCGGTGCAGCGCAGCGCTGACGGCCTCAGCATGACGGTTGTGCCCGCGCTGGCGCCGGGCCTCTTCTACAACGACTGCACGCCCGAACAGGCGGCCTGGGCCACCGCCCGGCTCTGCCCGCAGGCGCTGAAACCGCAGGCCGAACCGATCACCATCACCGAGCGCTACGCCTCGCTGCCCCGCTCCTACATCCTCTGCCGCAACGACGGGACGATCCCGCCCGAATTCCAGGACGAGATGACCCGCGACTGGCCGCGCGACCGCGTGCACGAGCTGCCGACCGGGCACTCGCCCTTCCTCTCCGACCCGCAAGGCCTCGCCGCCCTGCTGTCCCGAATCGCGGAGGCTGGCTGATGGCCGGATCTGTCTTCGACAGCGCCCTCTACGGGCGCCTGTTTCCCACCGGCGAGATCGGCCGGCTCTTCACCGACAGCGCCGAGATCCGCGCCATGCTGGTGGTCGAGGGCGCGCTGGCCCGCGCCCAGGGCGCGCGCGGCATCATCCCCGAGGAGTCCTCCAAGGCGATCAACCGCGCCGCGCTTGAGATCCTGATCGACCCGGCCGCGCTGGCGGTGGCGACCGGCGCGAACGGCGTCAGCGTGCCCGCCCTTGTGGCCGAGTTCCGCAAGGAGATGCAGGCCCCCGAACACGCGCAATACGCCCATTGGGGCGCCACCAGCCAGGACATCTCGGACACCGGGCTGATGCTGCGCCTGCGCCAGGCGCTGGGGCTGCTCGAGGCAGACCTGCGCGCGATCCTCTCCGCGCTGGCCACCACGGCGCGGGCCCACGCCCGCCTGCCGATGGCCGCGCGGACCTATGGCCAGCACGCCACGCCCACCAGCTTCGGCGCGGTGGTCGCGGGCTGGGGCGCGCCGCTGCTTGGCCTGCTGGCCGAGCTTGACGGCCTGCGCCGCGACTGCCTGCTGGTCTCGCTCTCGGGCGCCGCCGGCACCGCCGCCGCGCTGGGGCCAGAGGCGCCGCAGCTGCGCGCCGACCTCGCCGCCGCGCTGAACCTGGCCGACCCCGGCCGCAGCTGGCACGCCGACCGCACGCCCATCCTGCGCCTGGCCGACTGGTGCCTGCGGCTGACCCTGGCGCTCGGCAAGCTGGGCGAGGATGCGACCGAGCTAGTGACGACCGGCATCGGCGAGATCACTTTGGGCGGCGCAGGCGCGTCGTCGACGATGCCGCAGAAGCAGAACCCGGTCGCCCCCTCGGTGCTGGTGGCGCTGGCGCGCCAGTCCGCCGGGCTGATGGCAACGCTGCACGGAACCGCCATGCCGCGCCACCAGCGCGACGGCGCCGCCTGGTTCACCGAATGGCTCTGCCTGCCGCAGATCGTGCTGGGCGCGGCCGCCGCCGCGACCACCGGCAAGGCGCTGGCGCAGGGCATCGCCCCGGTCCCCGCCGCCATGACCGGCGCGCTCGAAGCCGGCCTCGACATGATCCACGCCGAGGCGATGAGCTTTGCGCTCGCCGAACAGCTTCCGCGCCCCGAGGCCCAGGCCGCGGTCAAGGCGCTCTGCAAGGAGGCGCTGGCCACCGACACGCCGCTGCGCGCCCTCATCGCCCGCGACTACCCGGCCATCGACGCCGCCGCGCTCTTCGATGCCGCGCAGCAGATGGGCCATGCCCCGCAAGAGGCCGAGGCCTTCGCCGCCGCCGTGCGCGCCCTGAGCTGACCGATGCGCTCGGGCACGCTGTTCATCGTGATGACGGTTGTGCTCGACGCCATGGGCATCGGGCTGATCCTGCCGATCATGCCCGAACTGCTGCAGGAGGTGCAGGGCGGCAGCCTCGCCAATGCCGCGCTCTGGGGCGGCGTGCTATCGACCGTCTTCGCGCTGATGCAATTCGTCTTCGGCCCCGTCGTCGGCAACCTCTCCGACCGCTACGGCCGCCGGCCGGTGCTGCTGGTCTCGCTCTTCTTCATGGCGCTCGACTACCTGGTGATGGCGCTGGCCGGGTCGATCTGGCTGCTGCTGCTCGGCCGGCTGGTCGGCGGCATCACCGCCGCAACCCATGCCACCGCCTCGGCCTATATGGCCGATATCTCCACCCCCGAACAGAAGGCCGCCAACTTCGGGCTGATCGGCGCCGGCTTCGGCATCGGCTTCGTGCTGGGCCCGCTGGTGGGCGGGATGTTGGGCGAGATGGGCACCCGCGCGCCCTTCTACGCCGCCGCCGCGCTGGCGGCGCTGAACTTCTTCTTCGGCCTGCTGGTCCTGCGCGAGACGGTCACCGACACCATCCGCCGCCCCTTCGAGTGGCGCCGCGCCAACCCGTTGGGGGCCTTCCGCCAGATCGGCGCCCACCCCGAGCTGCGCCGCCTGCTGGTGGTGCTCTTCCTCTACGACCTCGCCCTCTACGTCTATCCGGCGGTCTGGAGCTACTTCGGCCAAGCCCGCTTCGGCTGGACGCCACAGCTGATCGGCCTGTCGCTGGCGCTCTACGGCATCGCCGCGGCGGCGGTGCAGATCTGGCTGATCCGCTGGATGATCGCCCGGCAGGGCGAACGCGGCACCGCGCAATGGGGCATCGTCTTCGAGGCGCTGGCCTGCGTCATGCTGGCGGTGGTCACCAGTGGCCCGCTCGCGCTGATCCTGACCCCGATCGCCTCGCTTGGCGCGGTGGCGATGCCGGCGCTGCAGGGGATGTTGTCGCGCCGCACCGGCGCCGATGCACAGGGCGAGCTGCAGGGGGTGATCGCCAGCGTCCATGCGCTCGCCGCCATCGCCTCGCCGATGCTGATGACCTCGACCTTCGCCGCCTTCACCGCCGAGGGCGCGCGCCTGTTCTTCCCCGGCGCGCCCTTCGTGCTGGCGGCCCTGCTGCTCGCGCTCTCGGTGCTGGTGATCCGCCGCACGCCCCGCACCGAGGACTGAGAACCGCAGAGCGGAAGGTCTTTTCGCACTTGCGGCGAAGCCAAGGCACGCTAACCTGCCGCCAAAGACGGTTCAGGAGGAAACCATGCAAACCATACGGGCGGCGGTCTGCCACGCTTTCAACACCCCCCTGGTCATCGAGGAGGTGCATCTCGCCGCCCCCGGCCGCGGCCAGGTCGAGGTCGAGATCGACGCCGTGGCGATCTGCCATTCGGATATCTCCTTCCAGCAGGGCGGCTTCGGCGGCCACCTGCCCGCCGTCTACGGCCACGAGGCCGCGGGCCGCGTCACCGCGCTTGGCGAGGGCACCAGCGGCATCGCGGTGGGCGACAGCGTCTGCGTGACGCTGGTGCGCTCCTGCGGCGGCTGCCCCTCGTGCCAGTCCGGCCACCTGACCACCTGCGAAACACGCCACGACGACACCGCCGGGCCGCTGACCACCGCCTCGGGCGACAAGATGCTCCAGGCCATGGCCTGCGGCGCCTTCGCCGAGAAGGTTGTGGTCGACCAGAGCCAGGTGGTGACGATTCCCCATGACATCGGCAAGGACGTCGCCTCGCTGATCTCCTGCGGGGTCATCACCGGCGTGGGCGCGGCGGTCAACGCGGCCGGGTTGCGGGTCGGCCAGGACGTGGTGGTGATCGGCGCCGGCGGCGTCGGACTGAACGCGATCCAGGGCGCCCGCATCGCCGGGGCGCGCCGGATCGTGGCGGTCGACATGCTGGACGAGAAGCTCGAGATCGCCCGCGAGTTCGGCGCCACCGACACCGTCTCGGCCAAGTCCGCCAAGCCCTGGGCCGAGGTGAAGAAGATCCTCGGCCGCGGCGCCGACGTGGTGCTGGTGACGGTCGGCGTCGCCGCCGTCTACGAACAGGCGCCGCGCTACCTCGCCAATTCCGGCCGCGTGGTCATGGTGGGGATGCCGCACGGCGACCAGAAGGCCGCCTTCTCGCCGCTGCTGATGGCCGACGTCGGCCAGGGCTATGTCGGCTCGAAGATGGGCAACGTGGTGATCAAGCGCGACATTCCCTGGATGATCGACCTCTACCGCCAGGGCCGGCTGAAGCTCGACGAGTTGATCTCGGGCCGCTGGAGCCTGGAGCAGATCAACGAGGCCATCGCCGATACCCTCGGCGGCGCCGCCAAGCGCAACGTCATCGTCTTCAAGCGCTGAGAGGGCGCAGGTTGGGGGCGCCGCCCCCGCCGCGCCTGCGGCGCGACTCCCCCGGAGGTATTTGAAAAGAAGAGAAAGACAGGGGCGCGCGGCCGGGCGAAGGCGACGCGCCCCTGATTTCTTCACTTTCCAAATACTCCAAGATATCCGGCGCTCGACGCCCATGCGGGCGCCGGGACAGGGGCGGGCTGCGACCAACTTTGTCGCAAGCCGCCTTGCGCGCCTGCCGGGGGGCCGCGAAGGTGGCGCCAAGCGACAGGGAGCCCCGCCATGAAACTCGCCGATCTCGACGTCATCGTCACCTCGCCGCCCGCCCCCGGCTGGGGCGGGCGCTACTGGGTCCTGGTCAAGCTGACCTCGGACAGCGGGGTCGTGGGCTGGGGCGAGGTCTATGCCGCCTCGGTCGGCCCCGAGGCGATGACCCACGTGATCCGCGACGTCTTCGAGCGGCACATGGCGGGCGA
This sequence comes from Seohaeicola zhoushanensis, assembly GCF_014656415.1. GTDB lineage: Bacteria > Pseudomonadota > Alphaproteobacteria > Rhodobacterales > Rhodobacteraceae > Seohaeicola_A > Seohaeicola_A zhoushanensis. The sequence continues at coordinate 38,935 of NZ_BNCJ01000007.1, forward strand.
GAACCCCGAGAACATCGAGATGATGTTCCGCCGCGCCTATTCCTCCGGCTTCACCCAGCGCCCCGACCTCACCGTGATGGGCGCCTTCTCGGGCCTCGAGATCGCCTGCTGGGACATGGTCGGCAAGGACCGCGACCGCCCGGTGCACGCCATGATCGGCGGGATGATGAACCGCGAGATCCGCTGCTACACCTACCTCTACCCCCAGGAAGGCCAGCCGATCGCCGAGTTCTGGACCTCGCCCGACATGGCCGCCGACTGCGCCGCCGAGATGGTACGCCAGGGCTATACCGCGGTGAAGTTCGACCCCGCGGGCCCCTATACCCTGCGCGGCGGCCACATGCCGGCGCTCTCCGACATCGCGCTCTCGGTCGAGTTCTGCCGCAGGGTGCGCGAGGCGGTGGGCGACCGGGCCGACATCCTCTTCGGCACCCACGGCCAGTTCACCACCGCCGGCGCAATCCGGCTCGGCCGCGCGCTGGAACCCTACAGCCCGCTCTGGTTCGAGGAACCGGTGCCGCCCGACAATGTCGAGGCCATGGCCCAGGTGGCGCGGGCCTGCGGCATTCCCATCGCCACCGGCGAGCGGCTCACCACCAAGGCCGAGTTCGCCCCCCTGCTGCGCGCCGGCGCCGCCAGCATCCTGCAACCGGCGCTCGGGCGCGCCGGCGGCATCTGGGAAATGAAGAAGGTCGCCGCCATGGCCGAGGTCTACAACGCGCAGATGGCCCCGCATCTCTATGCCGGCCCGGTCGAATGGGCCGCCAACCTGCAGCTCGCCGCCTCGATCCCGAACCTGCTGATCGCCGAAACCATCGAGACCCCGTTCCACGACCGGCTCATCCGCGGCTCGATTCGCGTCGAGGAGGGATTCGTCCGCCTCTCCGACGCGCCGGGCCTCGGGATCGACGTCGACGAGGCGTTTGCCCGCGCCCATCCCTTCAGCGGAACCGGGTTGCACCTGCAAATGCAGGAAGAACCCTGCAATTATGTCGAGGGCAATGCCTTCCAGGGCGGTGCTCCGCCATCCGAGGGGTGACAGGGGTACAACTGTCGGACATGATGCGCGGGTTCTGTGAACCGGAGTTGCGCTTTGACGACCGAAGCAACCTACGACCTGCCGCCGGGTTCGACCGACGAGATGGCGGCCCGCGCCGCCGAAGCCGCCGCCTACCTCAAGACGCTGGCCCATGAGGGTCGGCTGATGATCCTGTGCCACCTCTGCACCGGCGAGAAGTCGGTCGGCACGCTCGAGGGCCTGCTCGACATCCGCCAGGCCGCCGTCAGCCAGATGCTCGCCCGGCTCCGCGAAGAGGGGCTGGTGACCGCGCGGCGCGACGGCAAGACAATCTACTACGCCCTCGCCGAAGGCCCGACCAAGCAGGTCATCGGCATGTTGCACGGCCTGTTCTGCGGCACCGAATGACCCGCCCGCACAGGCTCTACACCGGCCCCGAGCTCTGCGCCCTGCCCGCGCGCGAGGTGGTCTCCCTGCTGCGCAGGGGCGAGATTGCCCCCGCCGAGGCGATCGCCGCTGCGCAGGACCGCACCGCCCAGGTCGAACCCGACGTCAACGCCATCGTCACCACCTGCTTCGACCGCGCCCGCGACCGCGCCGGCAACCTCGCCACCGAGAACGCCGCCCTGGCGGGCTGGCTCGCCGGCCTGCCCATCGGCATCAAGGACCTGCAGGCCGTCGCCGGGGTGCGCTCGACCTGGGGCAACCTCGCCCTGGCCGATTTCGTACCCACCGAGAGCGACCCGCTGGTCGAGTTGCTGGAATCCCGCGGTGGCCTCGTCGTCGGCAAGACCAACACGCCCGAGTTCGGCGCCGGAGGCAATTCCACCAATGCCGTCTTCGGCTCCACCCGCAACCCCTGGGACACAAGGATGAACGCCGGCGGCTCCTCGGGCGGCGCGGCGGTCTCGCTGGCGACCGGCGAGGTCTGGCTCAGCCACGGCTCCGACCTGATGGGCAGCCTGCGCACCCCCGCCGCCCATTGCGGCGTGCTCGGCCTGCGCCCGGCGCCGGGGCGCTGCGGCGGCGGCCCCGGCGGGGCCAAGTTCCTGCCCGAGGGGCTGAACGGCCCGATGGCCCGCGACGTGCGCGACATCGCCCTCTTCCTCGACGCCATGACCGGCTGGGACCCGCGGATGCCGCTCTCGCTCGACGCGCCGGAGGTGCCCTTCCAGACGGCGGTGGAACAGGCCACGCGCCCGCCCCGCATCGCCTTCTCCGAGGACCAGGACGGTTTCGCCGCGGTCGAGACCGAGATCCGCGAGACCCTGCGCGCCGCCATGGCCCAGGTCGCCGCCGCCGGCGCCACCGTGGAGGAGGCCTGCCCCGACCTCGCCGGCCTGAACGAGACCTATCTCGCCATCCGGGGGATGCATTACGGCACCGTCATCGCCCGCCTGCCCGAAGAGGTGCGCGCCACCTTCGGCCCGCGCCTGGCCGACAACGTCGCCTACGGGCTGAACCTGACCGTCGAGCAGATCTACGCCGCCACCGCGCGCCGCTCGCAGCTCTACGACATCATGCGCCAGTTCCTCTCCACCTGGGACGTGCTGGCGATCCCGGTGGTGGGCATCGCCCCTGCCCCGGTGGAACAGGAATACCCCCGCTTCGTCGACGGGCAGGAGATCGGCACCTACGAGGACTGGCTGCGCTTCTCCTTCCTCGCCACGACGACGCTGCTGCCCGCGCTGGCGATGCCCGCGGGCTTCACGAAGGCCGGGCTGCCGGTCTCGATCCAGCTGATCGGACCGCCGCGCGGTGAGGCGAAACTGCTGCAGACGGCGCTCTTCATCGAACAGGCGCTGGGGCTGCCCTCCACGCCGATCGACCCGTTCCGCCGGCACTGATCTGCCGGCCCCGGCGCGCGGGGGTGATTTTCGCGCGCCTTTGCGCTATCCTGAACCTCCCTCCACGCGGAGAGCGCGCTCTCCGCCCAGCCAAGGGAGAGACAGATGCAAGTGATCCAGACCGCCGAATATGCCCGCGCGCTCTACCGCACGCATGGCGACCGCGCCGAGGCCGAGGCCGCCAGCCGCGAGCGCATGTGCGATGCCGCCGGCAAGCGGGCCGAGGCCGAGGACTGGCGCGCGGTGCGCCGCGCGATCCGCAGCCTGCGCGGCGCCAACGAGAGCTGAGGCATCCGCCGCGGGGGGCGACCATCCCCCCGCACCGCATCGCGACCGTCAAGAGGAGACAGCCGGGAATGAGATCCATCCTCCTCGCGGCTGCCCTGGCGCTGCTCGCCACCACCGCCCCGGCACAGGAAGCGGTCTTCGTCATCCGCCACGCCGAGAAGGCGGCGGGCGAGGATCCCCCGCTGACCGAGGCCGGTCGGCTCCGCGCCGCGGCCTGGGCCGAGATGCTTCAAGGCGCCGGTATCCGCCAGGTCATCACCTCCGATACCCGGCGCACCCGCGAGACCGGCGCCATCATCGCAACCGCACTCGGCACCGCGCAGACGGAAGTCGACCGGCGCGACATCGCCGGATTGGTCGACCTGCTGGGCTTCGACCACGAGGACGAACGGGTGCTGATCGTCGGCCACGCCGAGACGATTCCCTCGATCCTCGCAGGCCTCGGCCATGCCGGTACCGTCGAGGTCAGCCAGGCCGATTTCGCCTCGCTCTTCGTCCTCACCCCGGAAGAGGGCGGCCCCGCCCGGCTGATCCGCCTGCACATGCCCGACCGCCCCGCGCCACGCCCCTGATTTCTCTTCTTTCCAAATATCTCCGGGGGTGAATTGGCCAAGGGCCAAGAGGGGGCAGTGCCCCCTTGCCCCCTCCCCAGAATGAAAAAGGGCGGGGTTTCCCCCGCCCCGCAGGATGGGCCTCGACCCACCCCGCCTGGAACCGCGCCGGGCGGCCGGATCACACGCTCATGCAGAGATACTTCAGCTCCATGAACTCCTCGATCCCGTGGTGCGAACCCTCGCGCCCCAGGCCCGACTGCTTGACCCCGCCGAAGGGCGCCACCTCGGTCGAGATGATGCCGGTGTTGATCCCGACCATCCCGTATTCCAGCGCCTCGGCCACCTTGTAGACACGCGAGAGATCGCGGGCATAGAAGTACGACGCCAGCCCGAAGATGGTATCGTTCGCCATCTCGATCACCTCGTCCACCGTGTCGAACTTGAACAGCGGCGCCAGCGGGCCGAAGGTCTCGTCCTGCGCGACCTTCATCGACTGCGTCACCCCGGTCACGATGGTCGGCTCGAAGAAGGTGCCGCCCAGCGCGTGCGGCTTGCCGCCGGTCAGCACCTTGCCGCCATGGCTTACCACGTCGTCGAGGTGCTCCTTCACCTTCTCCACCGCATCCGCGTTGATGAGCGGCCCGGTCGTCACCCCCGCCGTCAGACCGTCGCCGACGTTCAGCTTGTTCACCGCCGCCGCCAGCTTTTCCGAGAAGGCGTCATAGACCCCGGCCTGCACGTAGATCCGGTTGGCGCAGACGCAGGTCTGGCCGTTGTTGCGGAACTTGCAGATCATCGCGCCCTCGACCGCCGCATCCAGGTCGGCGTCGTCGAAGACGATGAAGGGCGCGTTGCCGCCCAGCTCCATCGAGCATTTCAGCACCTGGTCCGCCGCCTGCTTGAGCAGGATGCGCCCCACCTCGGTCGAGCCGGTGAAGGTCAGCTTGCGCACCTTCGGGTTCTCGCAGAACTCCTTGCCGATCTCGGAGGACCGCGACGAGGGCACCACGTTGAACACCCCTGCCGGAATGCCCGCGCGCTCGGCCAGCACGCCCAGCACGATGGCCGAGAGCGGCGTCTCCTTGGCGGGCCGCGCGACAAAGGCGCAGCCGGCGGCCAGCGCAGGCGCGGCCTTGCGGGTGATCATCGCGTTGGGGAAGTTCCAGGGCGTGATCGAGGCCGCCACCCCGATCGGCTGCTTGATCACCGTGATCCGCTTGTCGCGCTGGTGGCCGGGGATGGTCTCGCCATAGACCCGCTTGGCCTCCTCGGCGAAGAACTCCACGAAGGAGGCGCCATAGCCGATCTCGCCCACCGCCTCGGGCTTCGGTTTGCCCTGCTCGGCGGTCAGGATGGTGCCGAGGTCCTCGGCGTTCTCCATCATCAGGTCATACCACTTGCGCAGGATGTTGGCGCGTTCCTTGCCGGTGTATTTCGCCCATTCCTTCTGGGCGGCATAGGCGGTGGCAATGGCCTCGGCGGCCTGGGCGCGGCTGAGGTCGGCCACCTCGGCGATGACATCGCCGCGGGCCGGATTGGTCACGGCAAAGGTGCCGTTGTCGCCGTCCACCCACTTGCCGCCGACATAGGCGCGGGTCTCCAGCAGGCTCGGGTCCTTCAGGAGCGATTTGAGATCGGTTGTCGCGTCGAGCATCTTGGCCTCCTCCGGCAATATCCACTCGCGGATGCAAACCATTTGGGGCAGGGTTTGTCCAGAATGACGAGGGAGAGAAGACGCATGGATCTGGATGATGCCTATGCCAACGGCAAGTATATCGCGGGGGCAGAGGCCTATCCGGTGCGCTGGCGCGAGGCGGCCGCCGCCTTCCGCGACAGGATGCTGGCCGCAGGCCGCGCCCGGCTCGATCTGTCCTACGGGTCGGGCGAGCGCCACCGCTACGACCTCTTCCTGCCCGAGGGCGAGGCGCGCGGCGCGGTCGTCTTCGTGCATGGCGGCTATTGGCTGAACTTCGACAAGTCGGTCTGGTCGCATCTTGCCCAAGGGCCGCTGGGACGCGGCTGGGCGGTGGCGATGCCGTCCTACGACCTCTGCCCCGCGGTGCGGATCGCCGATATCACCGCCCAGATTGCGCAGGCGGTTCAGGCGGTTGCCGCCGAGGTCGACGGCCCCATCTCGCTCACCGGCCATTCCGCCGGCGGCCATCTCGTCGCGCGCATGGCCGCGCCGGGGATGCTGCCGCCCGAAGTCGCCGCGCGGCTTGCCCATATCGTCCCGATCTCGCCGCTCTCCGACCTGCGCCCGCTGCTGCGAACCTCGATGAACGCGCATTTCGCCATGGACCAGGCCGCCGCCGAGGCCGAAAGCCCGGTGCTGCAACCCGCGCCCTCGGTGCCCGTCACCCTCTGGGTCGGCGCGGCCGAGCGCCCGTCCTTCCTCGACCAGGCCCGCTGGCTGGCCGAGGCCTGGAACGCCGAAAACGTGGTGGTCCCCCAGCGGCATCACTTCGACGTGATCGACGCGCTGGCCGATCCCGACTCGGAACTGACCCGCACCCTCACCGGCAGCTGAGATGCGAACCGCCCGCCTGTTGGCCCTCTGCGCCGCCCTGCTGCCGCTGCCCGCCGCCGCCCAGGGCATCCGCCAGATCCCCCTGCCCGAGGCGCAGAGCATCGACCCGGCCACCCTCTCGGACGCCGAGCTGCTCGACCTGCTGGAACGCCTCGAACAGGGCCGCGCACCGGTGGCGCGGCGGGTCTCGCTCTTCGGCATCCCCACCGGCTTCGGCGCGCCGCGCGGGGTCTGGTTCGTCTCCGCCGCCGCCACCAACAAGCGCGACCGCATCTGGCCCAACGACTGGGACGCCTCCTTCGCCATCGGCTTCGGCCTGGGAGACCCGGTCAACGGCATCGGCATCACCCCGGTGCTCGACATCACCTCGGTCTCGCCCCATCACTTCGGCGAATCCGGCAAGCTGGGCGTCAAGTTCAGCCGCGAAATGGCCTTTGGTGCGCAATGGCGCGGCGCGGTCGGCCTCGATGTCGACAACATCGCCACCTGGGGCGACTCCCGCAGCCTGGATACCGAGTGGAGCCTCTCGCTCTCGGCCGTCCGCCCCGGCGGGCCGGAGTTCCCCTACCCGGTGCTGCTCAGCGCCGGCTACGGCAGTGGCGTCAAGGCGCGCAGTTCCGACCCCGGCTGGTTCGCCGGCGCCGGGATCGGCCTGGGCGAGGCCTGGGGCCTAAGCCTCGGCTGGTATGGCGACGAGGCCATAGCCGGGCTGAACCTCTGGACCGGACGCGAGAGAAACTTGCAGATTTCTTTAGGGGTTGGTGATATCACCAACAATGTGGACGGCCGGCGGCTGCTATTGGCGGCGTCATTTTCCCGGCCGTTCCGGAATTCGAACTGACCGCAAGGGATATTGCCATGAAACGCGCCATTGCCATCACCTGCGCCCTGCTCGCCGCCGCGCCGGCCCTCGCCGGGGATCAGCCCGTGATTACCGTGAAGCCGCCGGTGTTCGGGTATTTCCCGACCACCTCCGTTCCCGACCGCACCTATACCCGCACCGACGTGATGACCCCGGTCGCCGCGGGCGGCACTGCCGGCTCGGCCTCGGCCCAGGCCGCCACCGGCCAGAACCGCGTCGGCGGGATCGGCCTCTCGCAGGTCGAGGCAAACCAGCTCTATGCCCGCCTGCTGGCCGAGGCCAAGGCGCGCAAGCTGCGCTGACGCCCCCCTGCACCGTCAGATTTCCCTTGCCAGCCGCCCCCGCGCGGTGAGATCACTGGCGCGGGCACCGGCGATGGCGTCGCCACATCCCTGCGATGCGCCCGCACCCGTCCTGTACGCCGGGACTCTCTCATGGCGCAGGACCAGGGCAGGACAGGCCCGCAGCACCTCCGCGCCATGCAAACGGAGGGTCTGATATGACTGAACGTCCCGCATTCTACCGCTTCCACAACGGCGACAAGGTAAAGCTGCCCTTCAGCGGCGCCGAATACGAGGCCCGCCTTGCCGGGCTGCGCGCCTCGATGGACGACGCCGGCGCCGGTGCCGCCGTCCTCACCTCGATGCACAACATCGCCTATTACTCGGGCTTCCTCTACTGCTCCTTCGGCCGACCCTACGCGCTGGTGGTGACCGAGACCGAGGCGGTGACCATCTCCGCCGGGATCGACGCCGGCCAGCCCTGGCGGCGCTGCCATACCGACAACATCACCTATACCGACTGGGCGCGCGACAACTACTGGCGCGCGATCCGCTCGGTCACCGGCGAGGACGGCGTGATCGGCTACGAGGGCGACCACCTGACGCTCACGCAGCGCGACAAGATGGAGGACTTCCTCTCACCCGTCGCCATGGTCGACCTCGCCCCCGCGACGATGCGCCAGCGCATGATGAAATCCCCGGCCGAAATCGCCCTGATCCGCGAGGGCGCCCGCGTCGCCGATGTCGGCGGCTATGCCATCCGCGAGGCGGTGGAGGCGGGGCTGCGCGAGATCGACGTCGCCATGGCCGGCCGCGACGCGATGGAACTGGAGATCGCCAGGAGCTTCCCCGACGCCGAATACCGCGATACCTGGGTCTGGTTCCAGTCGGGCCTCAACACCGACGGCGCGCACAACCCGGTGACGGGGCGCAGGCTCGAACGCGGCGATATCCTCAGCCTCAACACCTTCCCGATGATCTCGGGCTATTACACCGCGCTGGAACGCACCATGTTCGTCGGAGAGGTCGACCCCGCCAGCCTGAAGATCTGGGAGGCCAATGTCGCCGCCCATGAATACGGCATGAGCCTGCTGAAACCCGGCGCCTCCTGCGCCGAGGTGACTCTGGCGATCAACGCCTTCCTGGCCGAGCGCGACCTGCTGCAATACCGCACCTTCGGCTATGGCCATTCCTTCGGGGTGCTCTCGCATTTCTACGGCCGCGAGGCGGGCCTCGAACTGCGCGAGGACATCGACACCGTGCTCCAGCCCGGCATGGTCATCTCGATGGAGCCGATGCTGACGATTCCCCAGGGATCGCCCGGCGCCGGCGGCTACCGCGAACATGACATCCTGCTCATCACCGAAGAGGGCAACGAGGGCATCACCGGCTATCCCTACGGGCCCGCCTTCAACGTGGTGGGATGAAAATCCCGCACCGGGCCGGAAATTCCGGCCCGGGTTTTGACGTGGACGGATAAGCTGCTAGTTAGATGTCACAAACTGGACACGGACCAAGACATGCCCGCACTGACATTCCGCTCGCTCCTGCTCGTCTCGGTGCTTGGAGTGCTGGCCGCCTGTGGCGCCCCGACCGAACAGACCGCGCCGCCGGTTGATGTCGGTCCCTACGCGGCCGTCGATGATGGCGACATCACCATCCCCGCCGTCGACCCGCAGTATCTCGCCGAACCCAACCGGCGCAGCGAAGTTGCCTACAACGGCTCCGAATCGCCGGGCACCATCGTCGTCGATCCCTATGCCAAGTTCCTCTACTATGTCGAAGAGGGCGGCATGGCCACGCGCTACCCCGTCGCCGTCGGCCGCGAGGGAAAGTCGTTCCGCGGCAAGGGCACCATCAACCGCAAGGAACAATGGCCCGGCTGGATCCCCACCGCCAACATGCTGCGCACCGAACCCGAGGTATACGGCCCCTTCCGCCGCGGCATCCCCGGCGGCGTCGCCAGCCCGCTCGGCGCGCGCGCCCTCTACCTCTATCGCGGCGGCAAGGACACCTACTTCCGCATCCACGGCACCAATGACGTGACCTCGATCGGCAACGCCAATTCGGCCGGCTGCATCCGCCTGTTCAACCAGGACATCATCCACCTCTTCGACCGCACCGACCTCGGCACCCAGGTCGTCGTCCGCTCCTACGAGGAATCGATCGCCCTGGAAGGCGAAGAGATGGCCAACCGCGGCGTCGAACTGCCGCCGGTGATGCTCGACGCCGACGAGGTCTATGCCGCGGTCGAAGCCGAGAAGTTCCGCAAGAAGCTCGAGGCCGAAGCGGCGGCGGGCGGCGACGTTGTGGTAATCGAGGAACCGCAGAAGAAGCGGCGCACCGTCACCGAGTGATCTGGTCTCACAGCCGGATCACATAGTCCTTGCGGGTGAACTCCACGACCTCCCATGTGCCCCGGAAACCGGGGCGCAGGATGAAACTGTCGCCGGCCCGCACCTCCAGCACCGAGCCATCCTCGCCGGTGATGATCGAATGGCCCATCAGGATGCGGCAGTATTCCCATTCGTCATAGGATATCCGCCACTTCCCCGGCGTCGACTGCCAGATGCCGCAGTAGAGCCCGTCGCGCTCCTCGACGTTCCAGGTGGTGAAGACCGGATTGCCCGAGATCACCTTCTCGGGCGCGGGCCGGTCGAACTCGGGATCGACCGAGGCGGTGACAGGTTCGATCAGGGTGGTCATTGGGGCACTCCTTGTACCGGCGCGCGCAGGGCCGCGGCCCCCGCAGCCTGCGGCATCGCGCCGGAATCGGCAACTCCCCCGGCAGCCGCCTCATTGAAATTTTAAAACGGAAATTCTAAATTCCCTGCATGGGACGCAATCGCACATACGACCGCCAGGACGTTCTCGACAAGGCGATGCGCCTGTTCTGGCAGAACGGCTTCCAGGCCACCTCGATCGGCGAGGTGGCGCAGGCCACCGGCATGAACACCGCCAGCATGTACAAGGAATTCGGCGACAAGGACGGCCTCTTCGCCAACGCGCTGGCGCATTATCGCGGTCAGGTCATGTCTCCCCGATTCGAGATGCTGTCGCGTGAACCGAACCTCAAGGGCGTCCTCGACTTCCTCGACAACGTGGTGCGCGGAGCCGCGCGCGAGGAATACAAGGGCTGCCTGATGATGAACCACCTGGCCCAGAAACATGCGATCAGCGACGAGGCCGCCGCGATGATCGACGACTTCTGCGCGGCGATGGAATCGCACCTCGAACAGGCCCTGCGCGGCGCCCAGGCCGCGGGCGAGTTGCCCGCCTCCAAGGACCCGAAACTCCTGGCGAGCTACATCATGTGCAGCGTCCACGGCCTGGTCCTCTATGGCCGCCATCCGTCGAAAAAGGACGCCATCCCAAGGCTCCACGACATCATCCGCCAGGCCGTCCTGAATTGACTCGCCTCGGATGGCCGGCCCGATTTTTCTAAAATTGAAATTTTAAAATATTCGTTGTAGAATGCCCACACCCGGCTCCCGTTGCACGGGAGGGGAATGGGGGAGGCCACCGACATGTCGATTACCGAAACCGCAAGGAACTTCTTCGAAGCCTGCGAGGCGGGCAAGGGATGGGACACCTGCAAGACCTGGTGCACCGACGACGCCAGCTTCGCCTGCCAGTCCGGCGCGCTGGCCGATACGGTGACGCTCGAGGGCTATACCGACTGGATGAAGGGCCTGTTCACCCCGATCCCGGATGGCCGCTACGATCTCAAGGGCTTCGCCGCCGACGAGGGGCGCAACACCGTTCTCGCCTACGGCATCTTCCGCGGCACGCACACCGGCGAGGGCGGCCCACTGCCCCCCACCGGCAAGTCGCTCGCGGCGGACTACGTCTATTCGATGGAATTCGAGGACGGAAAGATCCGCCACATGACCAAGATCTGGAACGACGGCCATTCCCTGGCCCAGCTCGGCTGGGCCTGAACCGGCGCGCAGGGCAAGGCGCACGGACATGACCGCCCGTTCCTTCGATCCACGACTAGGAAAATGGTGACCCCGACAGGATTTGAACCTGTAACCTGCCCCTTAGGAGGGGGCTGCTCTATCCAATTGAGCCACGGGGCCGCCGACCCGCTCTTACCCGGCTTCGCGGGCCTTGTCATCGGTTTTGCGCCACCTCGTGAACAGTTGTTGAACCCCGCGCGGCGTTTGCGCTAGCATCGGGAAAAGGCAACCGGAAAGACCTGACGTGGCCAACGAACCCAAACGACCGCTGACACTCAGGGATGTTTCCGAGGCCTCTGGCGTTTCCGAGATGACCGTCAGCCGCGTCCTGCGCAACCGGGGCGATGTCTCCGAGGCCACGCGCGAGAAGGTGCTCGCCGCCGCCAAGGAGCTGGGCTACGTCCCCAACAAGATCGCCGGCGCGCTGGCCTCGAACCGGGTGAACCTGGTCGCCGTCATCATCCCCTCGCTATCGAACATGGTCTTCCCCGAGGTCCTGACCGGCATCAACCAGGTGCTGGAAGACACCGAGCTGCAGCCGGTGGTCGGCGTCACCGACTACCTGCCCGAGAAGGAGGAACGCGTCCTCTACGAGATGCTCTCCTGGCGGCCCTCCGGCGTGATCATTGCCGGGCTCGAACACTCCGAGGCCTCCCGCGCCATGCTCGAGGCCGCGGGCATCCCGGTGGTCGAGATCATGGACACCGACGGCAAGCCGGTCGACGCCATGGTCGGCATCTCGCACCGCCGCGCGGGGCGCGAGATGGCGGCTGCGATCCTCAAGGCGGGCTACCGCCGCATCGGCTTCATGGGCACCAAGATGCCGCTCGACCACCGCGCCCGCAAGCGGTTCGAGGGCTTCACCGAGTTCCTCGCCAAGAACGGCATCGAGATCGAGGACCGCGAATTCTATTCCGGCGGCTCGGCGCTCGCCAAGGGCCGCGAGATGACCCAGGCCATGCTCGAACGCTCGCCCGAGCTCGATTTTCTCTACTATTCCAACGACATGATCGGGGCCGGCGGGCTGCTCTACCTGCTCGACAAGGGCATCGACGTGCCCGGCCAGATCGGTCTTGCCGGCTTCAACGGAGTGGAACTGCTCCAGGGCCTACCCCGCCAGCTTGCCACCATGGACGCCTGCCGGCTCGAGATCGGGCGCAAGGCCGCCGAGATCATCGCCGCCCGCCTCGCCGAGCCGCCGGTCGAGATCGAGAGCCAGGTCACGCTGGTCCCCAAGATCAGCTACGGCGATACGCTGAAGCGGCGCTAGGTGTCCCCGCCCCGGCTCGACAACCGCGCCGCCCGCGCGCTCTTCCTCGACCGCCACGCGCTGGCCGAAAGCCCCTCGGGCCCCGGCAAGGGCGACGACCTGCAGGCGCTGATCGAACGCCTCGGCTTCGTCCAGCTCGACAGCGTCAATACCGTGGCGCGGGCGCATGACCTGATCCTCTTCGCCCGCCGCCCCGCCTACCGCTCCGACAACCTGACAAGGCACTATGCCAAGGGCCAGCTCTTCGAGCACTGGACCCATGACGCCTCGGTGATCCCGCGCGCCTTCTACCCGCACTGGCAGATCCGCTTCGCCCGCAACGCCGGGACGCTCAAGGACCGCTGGAAGAACTGGCAGGGCGAGGCCTTCCACGACCACTTCGAACCGGTTCTGACCCATATCCGCGACAACGGCCCGGTCTCTGCGGCCGAAGTTGGCGGCGACGAGAAGAAGGGCGGCTCGGGCTGGTGGGACTGGCACCCCTCCAAGGCCGCGCTCGAATACCTCTGGCACACCGGCGCGCTGACCGTGGTGGGCCGCGATGCCTTCCGCAAGCGCTATGACCTGACCGAGCGGGTGATCGAGGAGACCCTGCGCGAGACCCGCCCCGACCCGGCCGAAACCATCGACTGGTGCTGCACCGCCGCGCTCGACCGACTGGGTTTCGCCACCTCGGGCGAGATCGCCGCCTTCTGGGCCACCGTCACCCCGCAGGAGGCCAAGGACTGGTGCGCGGCGGAATGCGCCGCCGGTCGCCTCGAACCGATCCGCATCGAGGGCGCCGACGGCACCGAGCGCATCGCCTTCGCCCGCCCCGGCACCACCGAATTCGAAATCCCCGCCGTCACCCAGCGCCTGCGCGTGCTCAGCCCCTTCGACCCGGCCCTGCGCGACCGCAACCGCGCTGAACGCCTCTTCGGCTTCCGCTACCGGATCGAGATCTTCGTGCCCGAGGCGAAACGGCAATACGGCTACTACGTCTTCCCCCTGCTCGAAGGCGACCGCCTGGTCGGCCGCATCGACATGAAGGCCCAGCGCGATCAGGACGTGCTGCGCGTCACCGCCCTCTGGCCCGAACGCGGCGTCGCCTGGGGCGCCGGCCGCCAGGCCCGGCTCGAGTCCGAACTCGCCCGCCTCTGCCGCCTCGCCGGCGTCTCCCGTGTGGCGTTCGCCGACGGCTGGCTACGCGAGCCGAAGTAGCCCCACCGCACCGCCCGGAATCAAGCCGAAGGCGCCGGGCGAGCGCCGGCCCGTCCCGGCGGGCTGGCGCTTTTGCACCGGCTCACTGCGCTCGGAGGTCCTCCGGACGTGGCCGGGATAAAGCACAGACTACAACCGCAGCAGCGCCACCCCACGGGCCGGCGCTCGCCCGGCTTGCACGCCCTGTGGCGCAAGTTCCTACCACGTCCAAAGGCGCCTCCCCTCCCCCTCGTGGGGAGGGGATGGGGGTGGGGGGCCGCCGGTCCCATTGCGCAACATCCGGGTCGCTCCACCACCCCCTCAAATGGCATCACGATGCAAAAGGAGACCCGCCATGATCCGCTTCACCGCCCTGCCCACCGCCGAAGTACGCGCCCTGCAATCCGGCGCCCCCGATGCCTATGGCCATGCCCCCGAACGCACCATCTCCGACGGCGCCGGAAACCCCTGCCGCCATTGCCTGCAACAGATCCCCAAGGGCGCCGGTATGCTGATCCTCGCCCACCGCCCCTTCCCGGCCTTGCAGCCCTATGCCGAGACCGGCCCGATCTTCCTCTGCGCCGATCCCTGCGAACGGGGCGGCGGCACGGAGATTCCCGCCGCGCTGGCCTCGCCCGAATACCTCATCAAGGGCTACAATGCCGAAGACCGCATCGTCTACGGCACCGGCCGGATCGTGCCCACCGAACAGATCCCCACCGCCGCCGAAACCATCCTCGCGCGCGAGGACATCGCCTATGTCCACGTCCGCTCGGCGCGCAACAACTGCTACCAGGCGAGGGTCGAGCGCGGCTGAGGCATCCCCCCTCTTGCCCCCGCGGGGCCAATTGCGCATAAACGCGGGCGAAACCGGTCGGCATGAAGGACGTGACCCGCAATGAGCATCGAAGCGCCGGAAACCAAGGTCGTGGACAGCTATCGCGTCGCCTGTGACGGCGGCGACGGCGCGCTGGGCCATCCCCGCGTCTGGCTCAGCCTGTCGCACGAGACCGGCGAGGTCGAATGCCCCTATTGCGACTGCAAGTTCGTCCACAAGGACCACGCGGCCGCGGCCTGATCCGGCGGGACCGGAACGCAGCGGCTCCGGGCGCAGCCAAGGCCCCAAATTCGTCCGCGAAAACCACTCCCGACGGAATCACAGCAAAATCAACAACATGACCCCCCGTCCCAGCTGGGACAGTCCAGGGGGCGGGTGAATTCCGCCCTCTCTCGGCCATTGCAGCCCCCTCCCCGATGCGGGATACAGGGGGCCGGCGATACAGGCGAAAGAGGGCATCATGGCGACCACAACCTTCGGCAAGGGCTGCCACCTGCACCTGATCGACGGCTCGGCCTTCATCTTCCGCGCCTTCCACGCGCTGCCGCCGCTGACACGCAAGTCCGACGGCCTGCCCATCGGCGCGGTCGCAGGCTTCTGCAACATGATCTTCAAGATGGTCGAGGACAACACCGGCCCCGACGCCCCCACCCATGTCGCCGTGGTCTTCGACAAGGGCAGCCACACCTTCCGCAACGACATGTACGACCTCTACAAGGCCAACCGCGAGGCGATGCCCGAGGACCTGCGCCCGCAGATCCCGCTGACCCGCGAGGCCACCCTCGCCTTCAACATCGCCTGCAAGGAGCTGGAAGGCTACGAGGCCGACGACATCATCGCCACCCTCTCCTGCCAGGCCCGCGACGCCGGCGGCCGGGTGACCATCATCAGCTCGGACAAGGACCTGATGCAGCTCGTCGGCGACGGCGTGGTGATGTATGACGCGATGAAGAGCAAGGTCATCGACCGCGACGGCGTCTTCGAGAAATTCGGCGTCTTCCCCGAGCATGTGGTCGACGTGCAGGCCCTGGCCGGCGACGCGGTCGACAACGTACCCGGCGCGCCCGGCATCGGCATCAAGACCGCCGCGCTGCTCATCAACGAATACGGCTCGCTCGAAGAGCTGCTCGACCGCGCCGGCGAGATCAAGCAGCCCAAGCGGCGCGAGGTGCTGACCGAGAAGCGCGCCCAGATCGAACTGTCCAAGAAGCTGGTCCAGCTCGACTGCAACACCCCGCTCGACTTCACTCTCGACGACCTCGAAGTGCGCGACCCCGACCCCGAGGCGCTGATGACCTTCCTCGCCGAGATGGAGTTCCGCACCCTCACCAAGCGGGTCGCCGACAAGCTGGGCGTTGAAACCCCGGCGATCCCCGAGAAGCCCGCCGAGGCGGCGGCCGAGGCCCCAGCCGCGCCGGAAGCCCCGGACTTCGACAAGGCGCGATACGACTGCGTCCGCGATGCGGCGACGCTGGAAACCTGGGTCTCGCAGATCCGCGAACGCGGCTACGTGGCGGTCGATACCGAGACCACCTCGCTCGACGAGATGAAGGCCGAGCTGGTGGGCATCTCGCTCTGCGTCGAGCCGGGCCACGCCTGCTACATCCCGGTCGGCCACCGCGACGGCGCCAGCGGCGACCTCTTCGGCTCGGACACCCTGGCCGAAGGCCAGATGCCGCTCGACCAGGCGCTGGCGATCCTGAAGCCGGTGCTCGAGGATGACGCCATCCTCAAGATCGGCCAGAACATGAAATACGACGCCAAGATCCTGGCCCGCCACGGCATCGAGGTCGCGCCGATCGACGACACCATGCTGATGAGCTACGCCCTGCACGGCGGTCTGCACAACCACGGCATGGACCTGCTGAGCGAGACCTACCTCGGCCATATCCCGATCCCGATCAAGCCGCTGCTCGGCTCGGGCAAGTCGGCGATAACCTTCGACCGGGTCAAGATCGACGACGCTACCCGCTACGCCGCCGAGGATGCCGACATCACCCTGCGGCTCTGGCAGGTCTTCAAGCCGCGCCTGCACGTCGCCCGCGTCACCACCGTCTACGAGACGCTGGAACGCCCGCTGGTGCCGGTGCTGGGGCGGATGGAGATGTCGGGCATCCGCGTCGACCGCGACACGCTCTCGCGCATGTCCAACGCCTTCGCCCAGAAGATGGCCGGGCTCGAGGCCGAGTTGCACGAGCTGGCGGGCGAGAGCTTCAACGTCCAGTCGGCAGCCAAGGTCGGCGAGATCCTGTTCGACAAGATGTCATTGCCCGGCGGCAAGAAGACCAAGACCGGCCAGTGGCAGACCACCTCGGACGTGCTGGAAGACCTCGCCACCGAACACGACTTCCCGGCCCGCGTGCTCGACTACCGCCAGCTGCAGAAGCTGAAGTCGACCTATACCGACGCGCTGCAGGACCATATCAACGCCGAGACCGGACGGGTGCATACCTCCTATTCCATCGCCGGCGCGAACACCGGGCGGCTGGCCTCGACCGACCCGAACCTGCAGAACATCCCGGTGCGTACCGAAGAAGGCCGCCGGATCCGCGAGGCCTTTGTCGCCGAGCCGGGCAAGAAGCTGGTGAGCCTCGACTACTCCCAGATCGAACTCCGCATCCTCGCCCATATCGCCGATATCCCGCAGCTCAAGCAGGCCTTCGCCGATGGCATCGACATCCACGCGCTGACCGCGTCGGAAATGTTCAACGTCCCGCTCGACGAGATGACGCCGGATATCCGCCGCCGCGCCAAGGCGATCAACTTCGGAGTGATCTACGGCATCTCGGGCTTCGGCCTCGCCCGCAACCTGCGCATTCCCAGGGCCGAGGCGCAGGGCTTCATCGACCGCTACTTCGAACGCTTCCCCGGCATCCGCAGCTACATGGACCAGACCGTGGACTTCGCCAAGGAGCATGGCTTCGTCCAGACCCTGTTCGGTCGCAAGATCCACACCCCCGAGATCAACGCCAAGGGCCCCCACGCCGGCTTCGCCCGCCGCGCCGCGATCAATGCGCCGATCCAGGGCACCGCCGCCGACGTGATCCGCCGCGCCATGGTGCGGATGGAGCCCGCCATCGCGGATCTTCCGGCGAAGATGCTGCTGCAGGTCCACGACGAACTGCTCTTCGAAGTCGAGGAAACCGCCACCGAGGCCACCATCGCCCGCGCCCGCGAGGTCATGGAAGGCGCCGCCTCCCCGGCGGTTCACCTCGCCGTGCCGCTCACGGTCGACGCCGGCGTCGGCGCCAACTGGGCCGAGGCTCATTGACCCCCAGGACCTGCGCCGCGCCCCTGATTTCTCTTCTTTCCAAATATCTCCGGGGGTGAATTGGCCGCAGGCCAAGAGGGGGCAGCGCCCCCTCCCCTTCCCTCTCACCCCGCGCGCGGCAGCCAGTTCAGGCTCGCCTCCGTCCGCTTCGTCGTCGGCCTGTATTCCGCGCTGACCCAGCCGTCATAGCCGGCGCCCTCCAGCGCCGCGAACAGCCCTGCGAAATCCACCGTCCCGCGTCCCGGCTCCGTCCGCCCCGGCGCATCGCCGATCTGGACATGCACCGCCCGCGCGCCAAACTCGCGCCAGACCGCCAGCGCGTCGCCGTGGATCACCTGCGCGTGGTAGCAGTCGTATTGCAGCCCGACGTTGGCCCGATCGACCGCATCCAGCACCCGCGCCGCCAGCGGGTAGCCGTCGAGGAAATAGCCGGGCTGGTCGCCGGGGTTCAGCGGCTCGATGGTGAACCGCTGGGCGGGCGCCGTCTCGGCCAGCCAGCGCAGGTTGGCGACGAAGGTGTCGAAGGCCGCCGCCTCCCTGGTATAGCCCGCCATCACGTGGATCAGCCCCGGCCCCAGAACCTCGGCATAGCGCAGCACCCGGCGCATGTCGTGGCGGAAGCGGTCTTCGCCGCCGGGTACGGCGGCATAGCCCGGCGCGCCGCCGGTATAGTTCGGCGGCGGCGCGTTCATCAGCACGAAGTCCAACCCGTTCTGCTGCAGGGCGCGGCGCGTCTCGACGGCGGCGATGTCATAGGGAAACAGGATCTCGGCCCCGGTGAAACCCGCCGCGGCGGCGGCGTCGAAGCGGTCGAGATAGGGCAGCTCGGTGAAGAGAAGGGACAGATTCGCGGCGAATTTCAGCATCGACGTCTCCGAACATATCTACACTGACCTGGCGCCGCGCCGTTTTCCTGCAAGGAAAACGTCCGGAATTCCCCCGGAATTCCGGCTCCCCTCAGCCGCGCGGCAACTGGCTCGCCGCGCGGGCCAGTTCCTCGATCCCGGCCCAGTCGCCCTTGGCCGCCAGCGCCGCCGGGGCGACCCAGCTGCCGCCGGCGCAGGCGACGTTCGCAAGACTGAGGTAGGAACGCGCGTTCTCCGGCGTCACCCCGCCGGTCGGGCAGAAGGTGATCTGCGGCAGCGGCGCGCCGATCGCCTTCAGCGCCGGCGCCCCGCCCGAGGCCTCGGCGGGGAAGAACTTCATCATGTCATAGCCGCGCGCCAGCAGCCGCATCGCCTCGGTCGCCGTCGCCGCGCCGGGCAGCAGCGGCAGGCCCTCGGCCTCGCAGGCCGCCAGCAGCTCGTCGGTGGCCCCCGGCGAGACGCCGAACTTCGCCCCCGCCGCCACCGCCGCCTTCACGTCCTCGGGCGTCACCAGCGTACCCGCCCCCACCACGCCGCCCGGCACTTCGGCCATGGCGCGGATCACGTCGAGCGCCACCGGCGTCCGTAGCGTCACCTCCAGCGCCGGCAGGCCGCCGGCGACCAGCGCCTCGGCCATCGGCCGGGCATGGGCAAGGTCGGCAATCACCAGCACCGGCACGATCGGGGCCAGCGCGCAGATCTCGCGGGTGCGGCGGCTGGCTTCCTTGGCGGTCAGGGTCATGGGTCAGGCTCCGAAGATGGTGGCGCCGGTGTCGGCCGATCCGACGGCCCGGCGGAAGGTGGCGAAAAGCTCGCGTCCGACCCCGGCCTCGTTGGCGGAGAGGTCGGCGACGGCCGGCGCGCGCTCCAGCACGCCGGGGGTCAGGATCTCGAGACTGCCGGCCTCCGCGTCGATGCGCAGAAGGTCGCCGTCGGCGAGGCGCGCGATGGCCCCGCCCTCCAGCGCCTCGGGGCAGACGTGGATCGCCGCCGGCACCTTGCCCGAGGCACCCGACATCCGGCCATCGGTGACCAGCGCCACCTTCTGGCCGCGCCCCTGCAGCACCGAGAGGATCGGCGTCAGGCTGTGCAGCTCGGGCATCCCGTTGGCCTTCGGCCCCTGGAAACGCACCACGACGATCACATCGCCGCTGAATTCACCGGCCTTGAACGCCGCCTTGACCTCCTCCTGGTCGTGGAACACCCGCACCGGGGCCTCGATCACGTGATGCTCGGGCGCGACGGCCGAAACCTTCATCACCGCGGTGCCAAGGGTACCGCTCAGCCGCTTCAGGCCCCCGGTCGGCTGGAACGGATCGGACGCGGGCCGTAGGATCCTGTCGTTCAGGCTCGCCCCCGCGCCGGGGCGCCATTCCAGCACCCCGTCCACCAGTTTCGGCTCGGCGGTGTAATGCTCCAGCCCCTCGCCGGCCACGGTGCGGGTATCGGGATGCAGCAGCCCCGCCTTCAGCAATTCGCCGATCATGTAGCCAAGGCCGCCAGCGGCATGGAAATGGTTCACGTCGGCAAGGCCGTTGGGATAGACCCGCGCCATCAGCGGCGTGATGTCCGAGAGCTCCGAGAAATCCTGCCAGTCGAGGATGATCCCCCCGGCCCGCGCCATGGCGACGAGGTGGATCAGCAGGTTGGTCGATCCGCCCGTGGCGTTCAGCCCCACGATGCCGTTGACGAAGGCGCGCTCGTCCAGCACCTCGCAGGCCGGCAGATACTCGTTGCCCAGCGCCGAAAGCGACAGCGCCCGGCGCGCCCCCTCGGCGGTCAGCGCATCGCGCAGCGGCGTGTTCGGATTGACGAAGCTCGCGCCCGGTAGGTGCAGGCCCATGAACTCCATCAGCATCTGGTTGGTATTGGCGGTGCCGTAGAAGGTGCAGGTGCCTGGGCCGTGATAGGCCGCCATCTCGGCCGCCATCAGCGCCTCGCGCCCCACCTCGCCGGCGGCGAACTGCTGGCGCACCTTGGCCTTCTCGTCGTTCGAGATGCCGCTCGTCATCGGCCCGGCCGGCAGGAAGACGATCGGCAGGTGCCCGAAGGCCTGCGCCGCGATCACCAGGCCCGGCACGATCTTGTCGCAGACCCCGAGGAAGACCGCCGCGTCGAAGGTGTTGTGCGACAGCGCGATGCCCGCCGCCAGCGCGATGGTATCGCGCGAGAACAGGCTCAGCTCCATCCCCGCCTCACCCTGGGTGACCCCGTCGCACATCGCCGGCACCCCGCCCGCCACCTGCGCGGTGCCCCCGACCGCGCGCGCGGCGGCGCGGATCAGCTCGGGAAACCGCTCGAAGGGCTGATGCGCCGAGAGCATGTCGTTATAGGCGGTGACGATGCCAAGGTTGCCCGCCGTGCCGCTGGCCAGCGCCTGCTGGTCCTGCCCGGCGGCGGCAAAGGCATGGGCCTGCCCACTGCAGGCCAGGTGCCCCCGCGCCGGCCCCTTCGAGGCCGCGCCGCGCATCCGCGCGAGATAGGGCTGGCGGGTCGCCTCGCTGCGCGCGACGATCCGCTCGGTGACACGTTCCAGCGTGGCGTTCAGGGTCATCGGGTCGCTCTCCGCTGCCTGGGGGCAATAGTTAGCGCTAACAAGCATAAACCCCCGGAAAGATCAACCGCGCGCGCCCCCTGCTTCTCTTCTTCACAAATACCTCCGGGGGGGCCGCCCGGCACGGGCGGCGGGGGCAGCGCCCCCGATCTGCCGCGGCCGCTCATGCCTCCATCTCCGACGAGGGGATGACCGGGAAGAACGCCCCCGACGACCACAGCCCGAACCAGCCCTCGTGATGGGCGCCGATCTCGACCAGCCGGTAAAAGCTCTTGCGGTCGATCAGCGCCTCGAGCTCGGCGCGCACCAGCACATAGGGCGAGGGCTCGCCCGTCTCGGCGTCGCGCTCCACCCGGATCGGATGATCGGGCCCCGCTACCGCCGTGTCGCCGACATTGGTGGTGAAGGTCAGCACCTGCTCCCGCCCGCTGCCCTCACGCTCGAAATCCACCGCCACGAAGGGCGCGTCATCCACCGTGATGCCGACCTTCTCGACCGGGGTGACAAGGTAATACTTCCCCTCCTCCTTCTTCAGGATGGTCGAGAACAGCCGCACCAGTTCCGGCCGCCCGATCGGCGTGCCGAGATAGAACCAGGTCCCGTCCCGCGCGATCCGCATGTCGAGGTCGCCGCAGAAATCGGGGTTCCACAGGTGCACAGGCGGCAATCCGCGCGACTTCGTCTTGCGCACCGCTGCGGCAATGCCTTCTGCGGACGGGGTAACGGCATTTTGTCCGTTCATAGCTTTTGCCATTTCCTTCCGGCGCGATACACTCGTTGTGACCGCTTCAGCAAAGCATATACGTCCCCCGAAAGGAAAGTCATGTCCCAACCCGCAGATCTGGTCGCCGAGATCGAGGCGCTCGAAGCCAAGCTGGCCGAGGCCAGGCAGTCGATCACCCGCCGATTCATCGGGCAGGACCGGGTGGTCGAGCTGACGCTGACCGCGCTGCTCTGCGGCGGCCACGGGCTGCTGATCGGCCTGCCGGGGCTCGGCAAGACCCGGCTGGTCGAGACGCTCTCGACCGTGATGGGGCTGAACGGCAACCGCATCCAGTTCACCCCCGACCTGATGCCCGCCGACATCCTCGGCTCCGAGGTGCTCGACACCGCCGCCGACGGTTCGCGCCACTTCCGCTTCATCGAGGGGCCGATCTTCTGCGAGCTGCTGATGGCGGACGAGATCAACCGCGCCAGCCCGCGCACCCAGTCGGCGCTGCTGCAGGCGATGCAGGAACGCGTGGTAACGGTGGCCGGCGAGAACCGCCCGCTGGGCCGCGCCTTCCACGTGCTGGCCACCCAGAACCCGATCGAGCAGGAAGGCACCTACCCGCTGCCCGAGGCCCAGCTCGACCGCTTCCTCGTGCAGATCGACGTGCCCTACCCCGACCGCGCCACCGAGCGCGACATCCTGCTGGCCACCACCGGTGTCGAAGAGGACGAGGCGGTGCAGGTCTTCACCCGCGACGAGCTCTTGGCGGCGCAGGTGCTGCTGCGGCGGATGCCGGTCGGCGATTCGGTGGTCGAGCTGATCCTCGACCTGGTGCGCGCCTTCCGCCCCGACGAGCCGGGCGCCTCGGACCGGGTCCGCGATACCGTCGCCTGGGGCCCCGGCCCGCGCGCGGCGCAGGCGCTAATGATGACGGTGCGCGCCCGCGCCATGCTGCAGGGCCGCCTCGCGCCGAATGCCGAGGACGTGATCGACATGGCCCGCCCCGTGCTCAGCCACCGCATGGCGCTGAACTTCGCCGCCCGCGCGCGCGGCGACAGCCTCTCGGCGCTGATCGAGGAGACCGCGCGCGGCCTGACCCGCGCCGAGGCCGCGGCGTGACCAACCCGATCACCCTGCGCGAAACCGCCGAGGCCGAGGCCGGGCGGCTGCCGCCGCTGCTGGCCCGCGCCAAGCAGCTGGCAGGCACCGTCCTGCTGGGCGAACACGGGCGGCGCCGCGCGGGGCTCGGCGACAATTTCTGGCAGTATCGCCCGGCCCAGCCCGGCGACAGCCGGCGGATGATCGACCATCGCCGCTCGGCGCGCGGCGATCAGCAGTTCGTGCGCGAGCGCGAATGGCAGATCGCGCAGTCCGTGATGCTCTGGGTCGATCAGGGCGCCTCGATGCGCTTTGCTTCGGACAAGCATCTCGATTCCAAGATCGACCGCGCCCGCCTGCTCGGGCTGGCCACCGCCATCCTGCTGGTGCGCGGCGGCGAACGGGTCGGCCTCACCGGCACCAGCCTGCCGCCCCGGCGCGGCAACGACCAGATCGCGCGGCTGGCGCAGACCCTGGCGGTGGATGCCCCGCAGGACTATGCCCCGCCCGAACACCGAGCGATGATCCCCCATGCGCGGGCGGTCTTCATCTCCGACTTTCTCGGCGATATCGCCGAGGTGCGGCTCGCGCTGACCAAGGCCGCCGACCGCGGCGTGCGCGGGATGCTCCTGCAGGTGCTCGACCCCGCCGAGGAGCATTTCCCCTTCCGCGGCCGGACGATCTTCGAAAGCGTCGGCGGCACGCTGAAACACGAGACGCTGAAGGCCAACGAGCTGCGCGACCGCTATCTCGCCCGGCTGGCGGCGCGGCGCGACGAGCTGACGGGCCTCTGCCGCACCACCGGCTGGCAATTCGGCATCCACCACACCAGCGAGAGCGCGCAGGCGGCGCTGCTCTGGCTCTACCGGGCACTTGACGGGGGCACGCGATGACGGTTCTCGGCGGTATCGGCTTCGCCTCGCCCTGGCTGCTGCTGGGGCTGCTGGCCCTGCCGATCCTCTGGATCATCCTGCGGGCGATCCCTCCGGCGCCGATCCGGCGGCGGTTTCCCGGCGTGGCGCTGCTGCTCGGCCTGAAAGACGACGAGAGCGTCACCGACCGCACGCCCTGGTGGCTGCTGCTGCTGCGGATGCTCGCCGTGGCGGCGCTGATCGTGGGACTTGCCGGCCCGGTACTGAACCCGCGCCAGGCCGAGGACGGCGCCGGGCCACTCTTGATCCTGCTCGATGGCAGCTGGGCCGGGGCGACCCATTGGGACGACAAGACCCGCCTGATCGACACCCAGCTGACCGAGGCGGGCCGCGCCGGGCGCACCGTGGCGATCCTTCTGCTCTCCGCCCCGGAAACGCTGGTGTTCCAGGCCGCGGACGCCTGGAAGACGCGGCTGCCGGGCCTGATCCCGCAGCCCTGGTCCCCGACCGAAACCCAGCTGGCCGAGGTGAGCGCGGCGCTCTCCGGCCTGCCCGCCGGGGTCGAGACCTACTGGTTCGGCGACGGCATCGACTATCCCGGCCGCGAGGCCCTGGCCGAGACGGTTCTGGCGCGCGGTCCGCTGCGGGTGTTCCAGACCGGCGGCCCGGTGCTGGGCCTCGCCCCGGCGACCTTCGCCGATGGCGCGGTGCAGCTGACCGCCCGCCGCTCGGACAGCGGGGCCGAACGCGAGATCACCATTCTTGCCCAGGGCCGCGACCCGGCCGGCAATGCCGCGACGCTGGGCCAGGCCACGGCCACCTTCGCCGCCGGAGAGACCGCCGCCGAGACCGCGCTGGCCCTGCCCGCCGAACTGCGCGCCCGCGTCACCCGCTTCGAGATTGCCGGCCAACGTTCCGCCGGCGCGCTGAGCCTGACCGACGACGCCCTGCGCCGCCGCGAGGTCGCCCTGATCGCCGGTCGCGACGACCGCGAGGGCCTCGAACTGCTGGCGCCCCTGCACTACCTGCACCAGGCGCTGGAACCCACCGCCGACCTGCTCGACGGCGCGCTGATGGACGTGCTGCCGGCCAACCCCGACGTGATCGTCCTGGCCGACGTGGCCACCCTCTCGCCCGCCGAAGAGGCAGCGCTGACCGAATGGATCGAGAAGGGCGGCATGCTGCTGCGCTTCGCCGGCCCGCGCCTTGCCGCCAGCGACGTCTCGCGCATCGACGAACACCCGCTGATGCCGGTGCGCCTGCGCGCCGGCGGCCGCACCGTCGGCGGCGCGATGAGCTGGGGCGAGCCCAAGACGCTGGCCCCCTTCCCCGAAGGCTCGCCCTTCCACGGCCTGCGCGTCTCGCCCGACGTCACCGTCTCGGCCCAGGTCGTGGCGCAGCCCGACCCCACCCTCGCCGACCGGGTGATCGCCGCGCTCAGCGACGGCACCCCGCTGGTCACCCGCAAGATGCTCGGCCAGGGCCAGGTCGTGCTGTTCCACGTCACCGCCAACGCCGAATGGTCGACCCTGCCGCTCTCGGGCCTCTTCGTCGAGATGCTCGAACGCCTCGCCGTCTCCTCGGCCGCCAAGGCCCCCGGCGCGGATGACCTGGAAGGCACCACCTGGACCCCGGTGCAGGTGATGGACGCCTACGGCGCCCTCTCCGACGCCAGCACCCTGCCCGGCGTGCCCGGCCCGGTGCTCGCCGAGGCCCCCGTCGGCCCCGATCTGCGCCCCGGCCTCTACCGCAGCGAGGACCGCCGCCTGGCCCGCAACGTGCTCACAACCGAGACCGAACTGACCCCCGCCGCCTGGCCCGATGGCGTCCCGGTCGAGGGGCTGACCGTCACCGAGGAACTGCCTCTCGGCGGCCTGCTGCTGGCCCTCGCGTTGGTGCTGCTGGCCGCCGACGTGGTTGCCGCCCTGGCGCTCTCCGGCCGCCTTACCGGCGGCCTGCGCGGCACCGCCGCGGCGCTGGCGCTGCTGGTCCTGCTGCTGCCGCCGCCCGCCCAGGCCCAAAGCCAGACCGCCGATGACGAGGACTTCGCCATCGCCGCCAGCCGCGAGCTGATCCTCGCCCATGTGCTGACCGGCAACGCCAATATCGACGACGTGGCCCAGGCCGGCCTGCAGGGCCTCTCCGACACGCTGTTCTTCCGCACCTCGGTCGAACCGGGCGAGCCGATGGGCGTCGACCTCGAACGCGACGAGCTGGTGTTCTTCCCGATGCTCTACTGGCCGATCACCCCCGACCAGCCGACCCCCTCGGCCGCGGCCTATGCCCGGCTGAACGAATACCTGCGCTCGGGCGGGCTGATCCTGTTCGACACCCGCGACGCCGACATCGCCCGCTTCGGCGCCTCCAGCCCGAACGGGCGCAAGCTGCAGCAGCTGGCCGCCCCGCTCGACATCCCGCCGCTGGAGCCGCTGCCCGCAGACCACGTGCTGACCCGCACCTTCTACCTGCTGCAGGACTTCCCCGGCCGCCACTCCGGCCGTGACCTCTGGGTCGAGGCCTCGCCGCCCGATGCCGAGCAGATCGAGGGGATGCCCTTCCGCAACCTCAACGACGGCGTGACCCCGGTGGTGATCGGCGGCAACGACTGGGCGGCGGCCTGGGCGGTCGACCGCAACGGCGGCGCGCTGTTGCCCGTCGGGCGCGGCTATTCCGGCGAACGCCAGCGCGAGCTGGCCTACCGCTTCGGCGTCAACCTGGTGATGCATGTGCTCACCGGCAACTACAAATCCGACCAGGTCCACGTGCCTGCGCTTCTCGACAGGCTTGGCCAATGACCGGCGAACTCCTCTTCGACCCGCTGATTCCCTGGCCCGCCGTCGCGGCGCTGGCCGCGCTCGCCACACTGGCGGTGGCGCTGGCGGCCTGGCGCGGGCTCTCGGGCTGGGGGCTGCGCGGGCTCGGCGCGCTGGTGATCCTTGGCGCGCTCTCCGGTCCGGTCTACCAGGAAGAGGACCGCGCGCCGCTCTCCGACATCGTCCTCCTGCTCGAGGACAAGAGCGCCAGCCAGATGCTCTCCGACCGCCCGGCACAGACCGCCGAGGCCGCCGAGGCCCTGGCCGCCCGCCTGGCCGAGCGCCCGAATACCGAGGTGCGCCGCGTCGAGGTGCCCGACGGCGAGGGCGACGCCGGCACCCAGCTGATGACGGCGCTCAACACCGCGCTGGCGGAAGAGCCGCGCGCCCGCATCGCCGGGATCATCGCGCTCTCGGACGGCCAGGTGCATGACACCGATCTCGCCCCCGACCTGCCGGCGCCGCTGCACCTGCTGATGACCGGCCATTCCACCGACTGGGACCGCCGCCTGATCGTGCGCAACGCCCCCGCCTTCGCCATCATCGGCGAGCCGGTGACGCTGACCCTCCGGATCGAGGACAGCGGCGCGGTGCCGCCCGGCAGCCTCTCGGCGGCGCTGCAGATCGCCGTCGACGGCGGCGCGCCGCAGAGCTTCACCGTGCCGGTCGGCCAGGACATCGATCTGCCCGTCACCCTGCCCCACGGCGGGCGCAACGTGCTGCAATTCACCGTCGCCACCGCCGAGGGCGAGCTGACCGACCGCAACAATACCGCGCTGATCCAGATGAACGGCGTGCGCGACCGCCTGCGGGTGCTGCTGGTCTCGGGCGAGCCGCATGCCGGCGGGCGCACCTGGCGCAACCTGCTGAAATCCGACAGCTCGGTCGACCTCGTGCATTTCACCATCCTGCGTCCGCCCGAGAAGCAGGACGGCGTGCCGGTGGGCGAGCTCTCGCTGATCGCCTTCCCGACCCGCGAACTCTTCCTCGAGAAGATCGACGATTTCGACCTGATCATCTTCGACCGCTACCGCCGGCGCGGCATCCTGCCAGCGCTTTACCTCGAAAACGTCGCCCGATACGTGCGCGACGGCGGCGCGGTGCTGGTGGCGGCGGGGCCCGACTTCGCCACCGCCGACAGCCTCTACCGCTCGCCGCTGGGGGCGATCCTGCCCGCCTCGCCCACGGCGCGGGTGATCGAGGAACGCTTCCGCCCCAAGGTCACCGATCTCGGCCACCGCCACCCGGTGACCGCCGATCTCGCCGGCGGCGAAACCTGGGGCTCCTGGCTGCGCCAGGTCGACGTGACCCCCGACCGCGGCACCACGGTGATGACCGGCGTGGAGGACCGCCCGTTGCTGGTGCTCGACCGCGTCGAGAAGGGCCGCGTCGCACTGCTCGCCTCCGACCATGCCTGGCTCTGGACCCGCGGCTACGAGGGCGGCGGGCCGCAACTCGACCTGCTGCGCCGGTTGGCGCATTGGATGATGAAGGAGCCCGAACTCGAGGAAGAGGCGCTCTGGGCCGAGGTGGTGACGGGCCAGACCATGCGCATCATCCGTCGCACCCTCGGCGACAGCGTCGGCCCGGTGACGGTCACCCGCCCGGATGGCACCACCGAGGAACTGGCCCTGAACGAGGTGGCGCCGGGCCATTACGAACGGCTCTACCAGGGCCCCTCCATCGGCCTCTACCGGCTCAGCGAAGGCGAGCAGAGCTCGGTCATCGGCCTCGGCCCCGCCGCCCCCCGCGAGTTCGAGCAGACCGTGGCCTCGGATGCGGCGCTGCTGCCGGTGATCGAGGCCCGGCGCGGCGGCAGCCTGGCGCTGGAAGACGGCCTGCCCAGCCTGCGCGACGTCCGCGAAGGCCGCCCCGCCGCCGGGCGCGGCTGGATCGGCCTCACCCCGCGCCAGGCCTACGAGACCCGCGACGTCACCCAGATGGCGCTGCTGCCGGCCTGGCTGGTGCTGCTGATGGCGGCGGCGCTGATCGTCGGCGGCTGGCTCCGCGAGGGCCGCCGCAGCTGAGATCACGCGGCGGTTCAAGCGGCAAGGAGGGCCGCGCGGTCCCACTTTCAGCGCCGAGGCCGGATGCGAGCATCGCGCCCCTGCTTCTCTTCTTTCCAAATATCTCCGGGGGGCTGCCAAAGGCGGCGGGGGCAGCGCCCCCATGCGCCCGCTCCGCCCGCGGATCGCCCGCTTTCCTCTCCCCGGCTTTTCCGCTATGGCCCCCCAAACCCCATCACAGGAGTGCCGCCCGATGTCCGATGACCGCCTGATCGTCGCCATGGATGTTCCCGACGCCGTGCAGGGCCTGGCCCTGGCCGAGCAGCTCGGCGATCTCGTCAGCTTCTACAAGATCGGCCTCGGGATGCTTACAGGCGGCGGCCTCGGCCTCGCCAACGAGCTGAAGCAGGAACAGGGCAAGCGCATCTTCCTCGACATGAAGCTCTTCGACATCTCCGCCACCATCGAGGCGGCGGTCCGGGGCATCGCCCGCTTCGACCTCGACTTCCTCACCGTGCAAGGCGACCCGCATGTGGTCAGGGCCGCGCGCGAGGGCGCCGGCGGCTCTGGCCTCAGGATCCTCGCCGTCACCGTGCTCACCTCGCTCGACCGCGCCGACCTCGACGCCGGCATGATCGTGCCCGGCGATGTCGCCGAGATCGCCCTGGAACGCGCCGCCCGCGCGCTGGCCGCCGGGGCCGACGGGGTGATCGCCTCCCCGCACGAGGCCGCCGCCATCCGCGCCCTGCCCGAGGCCGCGGGCAAGCTCATCGTCACCCCCGGCGTCCGCCCCCTCGGCAGCGCCGCCGGCGACCAGAAGCGCATCGCCACCCCGGCCATGGCCATCTCCGCCGGCGCCGACCACATCGTCGTCGGCCGCCCGGTCTGGGCCGCCCCCGCCCCCCGCGCCGCCGCCCAGGCGATCCTCGACGAATTGCGCTCGGTCTGAGGCAAACCACAAGATCTGCGCCAGGACCGACCCTGTGCCCGCAAAAGCACACGCAATGCGTGTACCTTGACCTAAGGGCAATCGGTACTTTGCGCAGGCGTGATTCTCGGCGACCCTGATCCCGAGACACTCCCCCGACGGGCTTTCTCTTCCTGTGGCCCGTCACCTTCCCCCGCCGATGACGCGGGGGTTTTCTTGTCAGCCGCCCCGTTCGCTCAGGTAATGCCCCACCCGGGTCACGAAATGCGGAATCGCCAGCGGGTCGCGCCCATAGGCCTCGGCCGTCATCAGCCGCCAGCCCTGCCCCTCGTCGCCGAAGCGGATCTGCCCCGCCAGCGCCCCCGGCATCTCCGCCGCGAAGAAGCAGACCGTGCCGTTGCTCTGCCGATACGACCGCGCCCAGACCAGGTCCGAGGCCGCCAGCACCAGCCCGACCTCCTCGCGCGTCTCGCGCAGCACGCAGGCCTCGGGGCTCTCCGCCCCTTCGCGCCCGCCGCCCGGCAGGTCCCAGCGTCCGGGCCAGGGGATGTCCGGCTTCTGATCCCGGCGGATCACCAGCAGTTCCCCGCCCAGGAACAGCGCCAGCTTTGCACCCCTGAACTCCATGCCCCAGATATGGCCGCCCCGGCCCGCCACCGCAACCGCCGCGCGCCGCCTTCACCGAACCTTCATCGAAACCGCGCAGCCTCTGCACCGCTTCCCGGAGGCCCCATGCGCATCCCACTCGACCAGATCGACCCCCACGCGCTCCTCCGCGACCGCTCGCTCCTCGACGCCGAGGCCTTCGAGGAGCTCAAGCGCTCCATTGCCGCCACCGGCCTGCGCCAGCCGATCGAGGTCTTCGCCACCGGCAATACCTTCGGCCTGCTCTCCGGCTACCGCCGCCTCGCCGCGGTTCGCGCCCTGCACGACCTCACCGGGCAGGAGAAATACGCCACCATCGAGGCCCATCTCCGCGACCCCGACTCGCGCCAGGCCGCCCTGGCCGAGATGGTGGCCGAGAACGACATCCGCCAGGCGCTCTCGCCCTGGGAGAAGGCCGCCATCGCCACCGCCGCCACCGCCGCCGGGCTGTTTCCCACGCTCGACCTCGCGCTCGCCGGGCTCTACCCCCACGCCGCCCGCCAGAAACGCGCCAAGCTGCGGGCGGTGGCCGAGGTGGTCGAGGCGCTCGACGGCCTGCTGACCGACCCGGAGACCCACTCCGAATCCCGCCTCCTCCGCATGTCAATCCCCCAAAGCCTTTGTTTTCATGGAATTATTGGCTTTTGGATAGCGGTCTTCTACCCAGTTTTCTGTAACCACTTAGAAGGATAGCCGCCTTTTTAATCACTTCGGACGGTTAAAACGCCTCGCCGATGACCCGTCCTGACTTCGCCCCAAAGCCGCCGGATTCGTCAGGCATCAAGGCCCGATGATGAAGCTGCTACCATCCCGCCGCCGCCGGCGCATCCTGCCGCGCAACCTGTCCATCCTGCCGATGTTCGGTATCCTGGCGGTGGTGGCGGTCGGCAACCTTTGGAGCGACGGGCGACCGGACGGGCAACAGCCGCGCATCCTGAACGGTGGCGGCGCATGGGGCGGCGGCGGGTCGGTATCGACCAAGACCGCCCGCACCACTCAACCGGGTTCCCGTCCCGGCTCTATCCTGCTCGACCGCGTTACCCGCGTCCGCGACGGCGATACAATCGTTGTTGGGCTGGTGCCGGTCAGGATAGCCAATCTGGACTGTGCGGAAGCCGGAAGCGCGGCAGGCGACCGGGCGACCGCGCAAATCTCGCGCATCGTCGCCGGCGTTCAGTTGCGCTGCACTCTTGAAGGCCGGCGCAGCTATGATCGGGAAGTCGGCGTTTGCGCCCTGCCCGATGGTCGCGACATTGGCGAAATGCTCATAGCGGGCGGTTACTGCCAGCGGTGGCGCGGGTAGCTACCGCCCGAAAACTAACTCAGCAGACGCACGCTATGAGCACAGTTGCATGGGTGCTGGAGCGGCACTAACATGCCCCAAAATGGAAGGATTTACCTGTCGTGAGTGATAGCACCCCCCAAAACCAAGAACGAGGAATCCGGACTTCGGCAGTTGATTTCTCGTTTGGAGAACTTCTGAACCTGCATCGCGACGCAGAGATAATTATTAGACCCGAGTATCAAAGACTTTTTCGTTGGTCGAACGAACAACGGTCCAGATTGATTGAGTCAATCGTAATGGGACTTCCGATTCCTCCAATATTTCTAATTGAAAACGATGATGGGGTGCTTGAACTAATAGACGGCCTACAACGAACAAGTTCAGTTCTTCAATTCTTAGACCATGCAGCAATTGGGCAGCCCGAGTTAATCCTCCAGGGGTGTGACTTCCTCGAAAAGCTCAACGGGCAAACGTTCAGTTCTATCGACACCGTACTGAAACTAAAAATAAAGCGGACGCCCATCAGAGCGACGATTATCAATAAGTCTGGCGACGCGTTTGTGAAATATGAACTGTTCAAAAGGCTGAACACAGGGGGCTCCCTTCTTTCGGCCCAAGAAATCCGAAACTGCTCGTCCCGAATGATCGAAGGCGGAACCGAATTCTATGAACTGATTCAGCGACTGGCGACGAATGAAGATTTTTCGAACGCAACCTCCAGATTGCCCATCACAATGATCGAGCAGCGGGCGAACGAAGAGTTGGTTCTGAGGTTCTTCGCCCTAGTCAATGCGAGAGACGGCTTTCGCGGGAATATCGAGGAATGGCTCGATGGATATATGGAAGATATCCTATTTAAGCGCGTAGGGTTTGATTTCCAAGCAATGGAAGAACTTTTTGTTCAAACCTTTTCTAACATCAACGCGAAACTTCAAGACCAAGCCTTTACCAGATTCAACTCGCATGGCGAGCCAACTGGACGCTTGGCTCCCGCCTACTTTGAAGCCGTTTGCTCGGCTTTTGTTGCTCACGCGGCCCAAATTCAAGAGCTGACACCGGAATTGGTGCTTGCGCGACTGAAAGTCGCGTTTGAGAGTGAAGACTTCAAGGGCGCGACTGGTCCCGGCGCAAACACCATACCAAAGCTGCATCAAAGAATCGCTGTCGTATCGGATTACCTTTGTGGCAATGTCCCCACTTGAAATTATTTCTCAGGATTTAGACTGGCGCGAAGCTGAACTCGGCTCTCTAAAAGTTTTGTTGATTCGAAGGGACACGACGGACCTCCAAAAGTTGGTATTGCTTCGGGCGTGCTGGGCATTGCTTTACGCCCACTATGAAGGTTTCGTCAAAACCGCGATGACAATCTTCTACGATGAAGCGCGGAAGAGAGTTCAAAATTGCGGTTCATTGCCAAAACTAACTAGGCTTTTTGCTCTTGAAAGGATGCTTAGACAACTTAAAGGGTTGCCGCCAATAGATTTTTTGACTGAAATTGAGGACTTCGTTAACGCTCACCACGCCGGAAAACCCACATTTCCGGAAGTTGAAACCAAATCGAATCTATGGCCGAACGTATTCTCAGAGATTCTTGATGTGGCGGACCTAAGTGTTCCCTCCCTAGAAACTCACAAATTCCTAATTAATACGCTCGTCTCAAGAAGGAATAACATCGCCCACGGCCAGCGCGATCTCATTACTGACATTTCTTATTATCGCAGTCACGAAACGGCCGTTTATGACTTGATGTATGAACTATCATATAGCATTGACGAGAGATTACGAAAGGCGCCCTACGTTTGAAACATCGCCAGAACCGCGAAAATAATTAACCAAAATTTAATGGCCTCAACATCTCATCGAAATCTGCTCCAAGTTCATAAAAATCCGTCTCGCGATCACCTGGCAGTTTCTTGCCAGCCATTCCAATCAGATTAGCATAGACAGACTGACCGCCACGGCGCTTAAGAGCATCCAGGAACTCGACTGCGGCATTATAGCCGTAATGGTCGCGGTCGAAAATCCGGCCCAACACGTCCGAATGGGTCTGGCTGATAAGTTCAAGGTCGAATCCTTTAACGATCAGCAAAATTTCGAAAAGCCCACGTCCGGTCAGAGCCAAGCGTCTAACCCCGTGCGCATCATCCATCCAACCGAGCGATTTGGGCATTAGCGCGTTGTCGAACACCACCGGCCCAACGGCGCGCTCGCCAACGAACTGCCGCGCCTCCTTTAACGACACCGGAGAGAACATTGCAATTTCTCGGAAATCATCGTGCCAGAGGATCGCCGGGCGCGGTTGAGTTATCAGGATTGGTTGCATTCGACGTAGCCCCTATAAATTTGCGCTGCTTCGGGTGTGGTTGCGCCGACCGGAATAGCCGGCGTCGGCTCAAGATCAAGGGCTTTGCGGAGCCATTCCGGCATGTCGGGAATCTCAAAATTCCCTTCCCGTCCAGCCGCATAGGACGCGCCCTTACCATGCTCCGCTTCATAGTCGGCGATGGCTGCTTTGCTGGCGTTGCGCCACCGCTGATAGGCCGCGCGCTCGGCATCATCCAGCCGCCAGAGTGGCAACCGACCCTTTGCCTTCACCAAGGCTTCAAGCCTTTCCAGATGCGATGCGAGCGCGGCAATGGTCATCGCACATCGCCCGTAAGCATGGCTTCCAAAAGCTTAAGCCGGTTGTTAATTTCGCCAATCTCGCTAATCTCGGTCAGGCTCTTGAGCGCAACGGCAATATCCTTCGCCTCAACGGTCGATATCTCGCCGTCAATCATCTGGGCCATGACTTCTTCCGGGGTGACGCCATCGAGTTCAACGACTCTACCGCGCGGCAGGATGCGTTCAAGCACGAAACAAATTGCTTGCCAATCGCCAGATGCAAGCTTTGACTTTAGCTGATTAATGGCGTCATCACTCATTGATTTAACGGATTGAAGCGCGGTGTTCGAAACGCGGTTCTTACTGCCGCGCGGTCTACCGGGATTGCCCGGCGCGAATTTTCCGTTTGGCAGGTGAGTGACCACCGTAGAGATACGTGAATTATCGTTCATTGCATTTTATCCTGTTTGTTCAGACGAAGTTAATTGTAGAGCCATGTTCACGGACCCATTCGGCAACCGCAGCGGTATCGTAATGAACAGCCTGAGTTTTGCCGAAAGGACGAGGAAACCCCATAACCTTTCGGCGATAATACAAGCACTGGCGCGAACACCCCAAGGCTTTGAATATCTGCCTGCTAGTCAACGTTGGACCGGCAGGCAGATAAACGACTGGTGGAAGACCGACGCTCATTTAGCGACCGGTCAGCGCGGACCAAGCCTCATCGGGGCTGCGTCCGGTGGCAGCCGCCACGACTGCACAGAGCTGGCTAATTGAGGCGGCAATTTCGCGTTGGCGGTCGGCGATTTTCTCTTGGTTTTTAAAGAAGTCGGCGACGAACTCGGCAGTCTTGGCAGTGTCCAGGCCCGACGCCAACGGGTCGGAAAGGCTCGGCGATACAGCGAAAATAACGTTCGACCGCTTGCCTTCGATAATCGCTTTCGTTGCGTATTGTTCATACACAAGGTTCCAACCTTCTTCAGGCAGTTCGACGAAGCCCTTCAGATGAAGCAAACAAGCCAAAGCATCCGCGCCGGCAGTTTTGACCTTCGCCAATACTTCCTTCGGTTCCATGACGCACCATTCGCCTGTCAGGACGGTTGAGAGCGACGCCGGCGCGACGGCGTGGGGCGTGGTGAAGTCGGCCCGGATAGATGCGGCGTCCCTTTTCCAATCCAACACAGCCGACAGAAGCCCGCGAACCGGGTTTGCAAGCACTCGCCGGGCCATATCCCAAGCGGCAA
>NZ_BNCJ01000007.1:74478-148034 GCF_014656415.1 Seohaeicola zhoushanensis
TTGCCGGCCTGCACGGTCAGGTCTTTGACCCCGATTTCGGCGGCACTGCTAAGATGCGCCAGGTAGTTTTGCACCCCGTCCGGGTCGCTGTCCTGCGGTGCGAGCAAGAGCGCGCCAACCCCCGAGTGTTGCAGGATCGTGCCGCGATTCGGCACAGGGGTTAGGCGGGGTATTTGATATTCGCCGTTATTGAAAGCCTTGGGAAAGACCGCGAAGACAGGGGTATTGATTTTAAGGTGCTTCATTTCGTTTCGACCTTTTTTACATAAGATATGAGTTAGTAATAGGGCCGTTTCCGGATGGCCGTCAAGTCATTTCCGCTCATTTGGCGAATAAACTTTGAATTGCTGAATTAACGGTATTTCGAAATGCCAATAAACGGTATTTTGAAAGGTTTATCAAAGTGGTTATAAGCGACCCGTCACCGAAACTTCAAAAGTTTTATCAACAGCTTACAACCAAATCAGGACGGAGGGTTTCTCCGCGCAACCATCCAAACCGGCGAAAAGTGCTTCATCAGGACGGCAACCGTCCGAACACCCAGGTTAGCCGACCGCAGCCGCTTAATCTGGGCGTTTAGCGCCGTGGGCTAGAAGGGCTAGATATGGGCGTAATGGCAAACCATCTGGCCCAGAAATTTTCCCATGTTTTCAATATCTTATGGCCTTTTGGGCTAAATGGGCTAAATAAGTAGATATCAGAGGGAGAGAAAAAATAACTGTGTCAGTAATTATAGTAATTATAGCAACTGCCAGCTGCGCCCCCGTCCGGGCTTCTATAAACACTAGGCCCAAGATTTAGCCCATTTAGCCCATTTAGCCTTTTTCGTGTAAAATCAATAACTTAGCATGGGCTAAACGGTGGGCCAAGTGTTGGGCTAGATGATGCGTTGCGCCACTTCATAATTAAATATCGGATTGTTGCGGTTAACGCTGTAAGCATAGCTGTCGCGATCTGCGCCAATCTTGACCCGTCCGATTTTATGATACCCTTGTTCGCTCAACGCCTTGTTCAGCGTCTTGGTTGACGGAACCGCGCGCCCTTGTTCCCGGCAAATTTCGGCAACGCCCTTCGTGCTTACCCAACCGCCACGGAAGCCGGTGCGGCCAGTCTCGACCGCTTCGGCGATGATCTGTTCCAGCCAACCCCGGCTTTCTTCAATGGCTTCGGCGGTCGAAGACGTGACGGGCGCGCGGTTCGGCAAGCCACCACGTTCAACGGGATAGTTCATCAGGTAATGCGTCACAATCTCGATACCGGTAAAATGCCCCCCGTTGGCTTCGTCGCCAAGCCAGGAATACAGGTCATCGAAATAACGCTGACCCATGCCAGCGGCGGCGATATCCTCGACCGTTTGGAGCGGTGAATAGAGGATGCAGTAGCGCCGTCCGTTCTTGGTGATCGGGATAGCGTCCTTGTGGTTCGAAAAGAACAACCAGTTGCCCGGCGTGTCGCCCATGCGCTGATTTGACCCCTTCCCCTCAATTTCCATCTCTATCTCAGTGATGAACGGTTTCAGCACCTCAACCAAGTCCCGGTTTTCGTCGGTCTTGATTTCGTCCACCATGAAGAACAACTTGTTTTCCATCCAGCCGTTGAACTTCGACCCGCTGTTATTGAGTTGCTTCGCCTTGGGTTCATAGAAATACATCTTACCGATAGCGTGGCGCATCAGCTTCTTTATGGCGTTCTTACCGATACCTTCCGCGCCTTGAATGAGCGGTGCCCACGGAACTTTGTGACCCGGATACTTCACATTGTGCGCAAGGTATTCAATCAGAATACGCCGGTCGTTGGCGTCGGGGAACATTTTGGCAAGATGATTGAGCCAGGGTGAAGCGTCACCTTCGCGGCAGTTTATCACTGCGGGTTTGTAGACATTCAGAAATCTTCGCCCAAGTTCGTCTTGTGTAATTTGCCCTTCCGCTTGTGACGGACGGAAACAGGTAAATTCAACCTTCGGCACCGTCCAAAGTTGCGACCGGGTTGCAGCCTTCCAAGGTTCATCGGTAATTTTGCCTTGCGCATCCCAGATGAACATTTTGCCGCCGTATTCCGAATTGAACTTTTCAGGCCCAGAGTAAAGACCTTTGGGGGTTCGTATTTTCCCCTCACTGGATATCAGAACGCAACCATCAAACCACTGTGCGCACTCTTGCGGGTTCAGGATCGGCCCGAAGCCCGGCGCGTTCGCCGGCAGGCTGATAACACTTTCAACCCCCGGCATAAGTCGCGCCTGTTGCGGGGTTAGCCCGGTCGCTTCCTTGTGCAGCCTTGACCAACCTTTCACGGTCGTGCCGTTCTGCAAAATATCATTCCAAACCTTGACGTTCGCCGCCGGATCATTGCCGGGGTATGGCAGGTTCCAATGCTGAAAGACTTGGTAGGCGTGGTTCAAATCTTCGGGCGCGACCGACTGCATGAACGCGCCGGTGATCGCGACCCATTGGTTGCGGTCGGTCACGGTGGCAACGTCGATGCGTTGCAGCATCCCCACAGCGTCGGCTGTAGACGGCGCTCGCTCGCCTAGCCCTATAGGTGTGCGTGGGGCGTCCAGAGCGCCCCCGTGGGCCGGTTCTACGCCCCACAGCGCCACTTCTAAGACGCCGGTCGATGCGCGCGTTCCGAACCCCGCCAGTTGGAAGCAACTTACAAGCGTCGGGCTGGCGGGGTTCTTCATGTGAAGGGTTCCCGGCAAACGCAAAATTCTAGCTATATCAATGATGGAAGGATCACTATTGAACCGGGTGACAAGCTTCCGCTGCACCAAGGTAAACCGGTCACGGTCGTTATGTGGTTCAATCAGCCAATATACGTGGTATTTACCGGGCGACGATTGGACGGCAAATGACGGAGCGGGGTTGAAAGCTTTGGCGGCTTCCAGTTGTTGAACGGCGTCTATCCCGTCCAAATCAATGTAATGCGCCCGAAGCCGGGTAACGTTTTCCAGCCGTTTACCGAGACCATCAGTCTCGGCAATTACGCAATAAATGCCGTAACCTTGGTTGTTCCAATGGCAAAGTTCTTCCCAATGTTCTGCCAGGGTTCCGCGCCTTGGGATACCGGGAACGGTCCTGTCAGTCTCATTGATCGCGCGAAAATCCATGACGGTGTTAACGTCACCGGTCAGGGTTGCGACGAACGCTTGCGCCTGTTTGTAATCCTGCTTGCCAATCTCGCCAGTTTCGTTCATAGTATGCCTGCCTAACCTCTATTCTGTTTGCACCCCCGGCGCGCTGCTAACGCGCCGGGGGTGATTTTTTAGTTGCTATCAATATAGCGCATCACGTCCGAACGGCGGTAAGCAACGCGTCGGGGAGACACCCTTACCTTTTTCGGAAAGTCAGGATTCGTCCGTTCCAAACGAAGCCTTGTGGTATCGGAAATTCCCAATACCGCGTTCAGTTCACCAATACTCAGAAGGACTTTATCTGAATGATGCAGGTTGATTTTGCCAAACATAGCACACGTCCCTTCGGCTAGGTTAACGTAGGCGGCACATGCCGTCATAGGTCATCATATGCCGCTGCGGGTCACGGACGCGCAAGAAAAAATCGCAATACCACCGAGAAAAACGCTATTTTCAGACAATTTCGATAATACCCGGTATTAGCCGGGTATTAATTTCGATGAAGCTTTAGGCAGTTAGGTAAATGGCTTGACTAGATATTCCCGCCATTTCTCCGCATATTCGTCTTCCCTTCCAGCGCAGTTCAAATATTCGGCCCAATGCTGCAATAGTATCCTGCGCCGGGCCAGACTTTCGCCCCGTCTATACGCGGCTTCAACCTTGTTTTTGACGGTATGAGCAAGCGCCTGTTCCGCGATTGTATCCGGATGAAGCGTGGTATCTGCTATCCAGTCCCGGAAGGTAGACCGGAAACCGTGCGTGGTAAACCCCGGTGCTAGACCCCGCATTCTGGCGAGCATACTCATCTGACTGAGTTGTCGCCCTGACGTTCTACCCGGAAAGAGATATTCAGAGTTTCGGAAGCGCGGCAAATTTTGCAACAGTTCGACCGCCGCCGTTGATAGCGGTATGCGGTGTTCCTTGCGCGCCTTCATGCGCTCGCCGGGTATCGTCCATATACCCGCCTCAAGATCAACTTCGGACCATGTTGCCTTGAGCGTTTCGCTGGTTCGGGTTGCGCACAGGATGGTGAGCAACAAGGCAAGCGCGCTAAGGTCAGTTTCCTGCCGCAGTCGGGCAATGAACGCCGGCGCGTCGGTGTAAGGCATGGCGGCGTGGTGATGGACGCCATTATTCCCGCCTCGCGCCATTCGCGCCGCTGCTAGCCGTTTCTTGAGCGCGTTGGTCAGCCGGGCCGGGTTCGTCCAGCCCTTCCATTTGTCGCGGTGCGTCGGTTGGTCGAACTGATGTTCGAAGACGTGTTCCAAAATTGCCTCGGCCCTCATACGAAGCCTGCTGGCAGTCTCGGGAATGGCATCAATTAATGGTCGGCCCGTCTTGTGTGGTTGTGTCAGGACATTCAGCACGTCCTGCGTTGTGACTTCGTGCGGTTTGATATCGCCGATGATCGGGTAAACATGCTGGTTGAGCGTATTTTCCCATTGTTGGGCATGGGTCGGCGACCGCCAGCCGGCCCGGTGAATTTCGACATAGGCGCGGGCCACGTCTTCAAACGTCTCGCTTGCCGCTGCGTCTCGTTCGGCTTGCTGTTCGGCTTCCCGTTGGGCCAGCGGGTCTAGCCCTACTTTGATCCCGTCCCGATGTTCAGCCGCCTGCAATTGTAGCCGCATCAGTTCGCGTTCGCTGACCGGAAGCACTGCGGGACCAAGCGTCATCACCTTGCGCGCCCCGTTGGCGGTGTAGCGGAGCGCCCAAGTGGCCGACCCGGTGGTCGATAGCTGAAAGCAAAGACCATCGCCCAGGGACCAACGCCCAGGCTTGCCGGCCCTGACGTGCGCCTTAAGATCGCGGTTGAGTGTGTCGATTTTAGCCATGCGGACTACCCTCTAGCTGGTTTATCGTCGGCTGCGCTTGTAACCATTTTCACCGACTTCACCGTTTCGTTGAACCGCCACAAGCTTGCATGGGCAATCAGAAATTTAACGTTATCAACAGGTTGGTTGTTCCTAACGCGCCATGCCGGCTTATGACGATTCACCGTTTAGGGACGCCTCCTCCGCCTCGCCGGCGCGCTGCGTCTGGGCTGGGGCGAACTGATCGAGACCGCGCTGACCGAGGGCCCCGAGACCCCCGCCGCCCAATGGACCCGCCTGCGCCCGCTGCTCGAGGAATCCGAACAGCTCGTCGCCCAGGGCGACCCGGCCAGGCCCGACAAGCCGCGCCGGCTCTCGCGCCCCTACAAGGACCTCACGGTGCGCCGCGAACGCACCCGCTACGGCTTCCTGCTGCACGTCACCGGCCGCGGCGCCAGCGACGCCCTGGTCGAGGAGGTGCTGGCTGAGGTGGAGCGGATGTTCAGGGGGTGATCCCCGCCCCCCTCGCGCGGAACCAAGGCGGCCGAGCCGCCACACGCAGCCCCCAACCGCCCCCTCGGGCGGGCGCTGCGCATCCTGACACCCTCCCAACCCCACCGTAGGGTGCGCATTCATGCGCACCTTCTGCCTGTATTTTGTCGGCCGCGATGCTCGGGGAGGGGCCGGCTGAGGTGGGACGGATGTTTAGGGGGTGGGGGCGGACTTTGATTGAGCTGCACCCCAACCCAGCATGTCGAATGGCCGCGCATAGAAATAACTCTTTTTCGAATCTTCATTTGCGTAGAAGATCCGAATGATGCGAATTTCACGGGGCACATTATGACAAAAAAGCAATCCGAATCAGTCCATGTTCATGACAATGGACTGCCAGCTCTACCCTACTTAGTCATAAGAATTGATGGAGAGTCGCGCGGCGTGAAGTCCAGCGGAACTGGTTTCTTCTACATGTTTGAAAATGGAGAGCGCCAGATTCCAACAGTTATCACGAACAAACATGTTGTAGATGGTCTAGACGCCCTAACCTTCCATTTCGCGTTGTCGGACAGTCAGGGCCGCAGGTTGCTACAAGCTTCCGAGCCGGTAACCATCGAAACAAAGAGCTACAAGATCATAAGACACCCCAACCCTTCTGTAGACCTTGTCGCCATTCCAATACTGCCTATGTACAAGGAGATCGAAAAACGCGGAAAAGAGCCTTTTCGACTGACTTTGGACAAATCTCACCTACCCGCTGACTGGCTTCGAAAGCGATTGGTCGCATCAACGTCAGCCCTAATGGTTGGATTTCCTAACGGGTTAATGGATATTGCAAACAATCTACCGCTAACTCGCCGGGGCATACTCGCGACACCTTACGTCGCCAACTACGAAGGTTTACCCAACTTCGTAGTAGACATCGCTGCTTTCGCCGGTTCGTCGGGATCTCCTGTTTTCGCATTATTTGAATCTGGAGTCCCCACCAGCGATGGTGCGATTTCTATTGGCGAGAGCGAGCCACTACTGACTTTAATTGGGGTTCTACACTCCGGACCAACTATCACGGCAGAAGGTGAGATCATCCCTGAGCCCGCGCCTGTATCAAAAAATGTTGTCGAGACACGGTTCATGATGCATTTGGGCTATTGCCTGCGTGCAGAGCTCATCGAAGATTTAGGTCTAATTTTGGCTTCTGCGATGCAGAGGGTTCGAACATAGTCAACTACTGTGCAAGCGAACAAATGCGATCTGTCTACCACCCCGTAGGGTGCGCATTCATTGCGCACCCCCACCGGGCCACCCCCAAAATCCCCTCCCCCCACCCCTCCAAAACAGGCTATAACCCCCAGGACAAACCCTGTCCCGGATTCACTCCCGGCGTTATCTCAACGAAATCAACCCCTTGCCCCCCGTCCTAGCTGGGACACCCGAAATGCCCGCCCTCTGCCGCGATTGCCTGCACCCCTTCGAGACCGGTTCCCGCTGCCCGGCCTGCCGCTCGCCCCGCGTCCTTTCCCACCCCGAGCTCTTCTCGCTCTCCATCGCCCACATGGATTGCGACGCCTTCTACGCCTCGGTCGAAAAGCGCGAGGACCCGTCCCTGGCCGACAAGCCCGTCATCATCGGCGGCCGCCACCGGGGGGTCGTCTCCACCGCCTGCTACGTGGCCCGGATCCGCGGCGTCCGATCGGCCATGCCGATGTTCCAGGCGCTCAAGCTCTGCCCCGACGCGGTGGTCCTGAAACCCCGCATGTCCCTCTACGCCGAGGTTTCGAAACAGATCCGCACCATGATGGAGGAACTCACCCCCGCGGTGCAGCCGCTCTCGCTCGACGAGGCCTTCCTCGATCTCTCCGGCACCCAGCGCCTGCACGGCGCGCCCCCCGCCGTGATGCTGGCCCGCCTGGTCCGCCGCATGAAGGACGAGCTCGGCCTCACCGGCTCGATCGGCCTGTCGCACAACAAGTTCCTCGCCAAGGTCGCCTCCGACCTCGACAAGCCGCGCGGGTTCCGGGTGATCGGCAAGGCCGAGACGCCCGACTTCCTGCGCGACCAGCCGGTGCGGCTGATCTGGGGCATCGGCCCGGCCTCGCAGGAAGCGCTCGACCGCGCCGGCATCCGCACCTTCGCCGACCTGCTCCGCTGGGACCGCACCGCGCTGCATGCCCGCTTCGGGTCGATGGGCGAGCGGCTCTGGCACCTGGCCCGCGGCGAGGACCACCGCCGGGTCTCGGCGCACGAGCCGGTGAAGTCGATCTCCAGCGAGACCACCTTCGACGCCGACACCGCCGACCCCGACATCCTCGACGGCCATATCTGGCGCATGGCCGAGAAGACCGCCGACCGGGCGAAGGCGCGCGGCCTCGCCGGGCGGGTGGTGACGCTGAAGGTGAAGAAGGCCGACCACGCCATCATCACCCGCCGCCTCTCGCTGCGCGAGCCGGCGCAGCTGGCGGACACAATCTATCGCACCGCGCGCGGCCTCTACGAACAGGTCGCCGGCGAGGGCCCCTTCCGCCTGCTCGGCTGCGGCATCTCGCAGCTGGTCCCGGAAACCGAGGTCTCCGCCGCGGGCGACCTGCTCGACCCCGGGGCGCGGCAGCGGGGCGAGGCCGAGCGCGCCGCCGACCGCATCCGCGCCCGCTTCGGACCCGACGCCATCGTAAAGGGCCGCGCCCTGCGCTAGGGTCCGCGGGAAAGGAGCCGCCATGACCGATCTTCACGGGGAATGCCTCTGCGGGGCCGTCGCCTACCAGGTGCCCGACCGCTTTGCCTATGCGCTGAACTGCCACTGCTCGCAATGCCGTCGCGCGACGGGCGCGGCCTTCAAGCCCTTCGCCGGGATCCCGCTGGCCGATCTCCGCATCACCCGCGGGGCGCACAAGCTGACCAGCTGGGGCGACGACCAGGGCCAGGACCGGCGCTGTGGCACCTGCGGGTCGCTGCTCTGGTCGGTGGTCCGCGACGGCGCCTGGGCGCATGTCACGATGGGCACCCTGATGGATACCCCCTCGATCCGCCCGACGGCGC
Source organism: Seohaeicola zhoushanensis (assembly GCF_014656415.1). Taxonomy (GTDB): domain Bacteria; phylum Pseudomonadota; class Alphaproteobacteria; order Rhodobacterales; family Rhodobacteraceae; genus Seohaeicola_A; species Seohaeicola_A zhoushanensis. The sequence continues at coordinate 82,951 of NZ_BNCJ01000007.1, forward strand.
ATATCTTCACCGGCTCGAAGGCGCCTTGGCACGAGATCACCGACGACCTGCCGCAGTTCCCTGAGTTTCCGGGCTGAGCTATTCCGCCGCCAGCTGCATGTCGTCGCGCCGGATCGCGGCGATCTCGGCCACCACGCCGCGCAGTAGCTCGCGGACGGCGTCGAAGTTGGCGCTCGGCCGGATCCGCGCCTCGTCCATGTAGAGCGCCCGGTCGATCTCGACCTGGATGGCGTGCTGGTTGCGCGAGGGACGGCCGTAGGCCTGGGTGACATAGGCCCCGGCGAAGGGCGCGTTCCTAGTCACCGCCAGCCCGGCGCCCGCAAAGGCCGCCTCGATCCGGTCGACCACATCGGCGGCGGCGGCCGCGCCGAAACGGTCGCCCAGCACGATCTCGGGGCGTCGGCGCGCGGTGCGGGCGACCCCATCCATCGCCTCGTGCGGCATCGAGTGGCAGTCGATCAGGATCGCCTCGCCATGACGGGCATGGGCCTCGTCCAGCAGCGATTGCAGCGCGGTGTGATAGGGATGCCAGTATTGCGCGATCCGCTGCTGCGCCTCGGCCATCGGCAGGCGGCCGCGATAGATCGCCCGACCATTCGCGACCACCCGCGGAATGACCCCCAGCCCGCTTGCCACGCGCGGATTGTGGCCGTGCCGCCGGGCCCCCTCGATCAGCGCCGGGTCGAGCTCGTCGGTCGACCGGTTGAGGTCGATATAGGCCCGCGGCGCCCCGGCCCGCAGCAGCGGCGCCCCGAACTCGGGCACGCAGGCGAAGAGGTCATCGACGAAGGCATCCTCGGAGGAGCGAATCGCCAGCGTGTCGAGCTGGCTCAGGGCGACGAAACTCTCGGGATAAATTCCGCAGCCGTGCGGCGAGGAAAAAACGACGCAGGAGCGCCGTTCGCTCGGAAGGGCTAGATGAAAGGCGTTTTCTGGCATCCGGTCTCCTTGATTGGAACTACAATACAGAGAAAGATGGTTGCACCAATAGCCCTTGAACAGTTCGACGACTCCTTTTATAGACCCCGTCACCGGCGCGGGTTTCCGCGCCCCTTTCTTCTTGGGGACGGCCTCGCGCGTCGGTATTCATGGGTGATTAGCTCAGTGGTAGAGCACTTCGTTGACATCGAAGGGGTCACAAGTTCGAACCTTGTATCGCCCACCATGAATTCATCGTTCCGGCCCCGGCCGGGATGCCCGCAACCCGAGGCGCTGGCCCGCGCCGCAGACAGAGGATAGGACCATGAAGGTCAAGAACTCGCTCCGGTCGCTCAAGAACCGGCATCGCGATTGCCGGATCGTGCGCCGCAAAGGCCGCGTCTACGTGATCAACAAGACCCAGCGCCGCTACAAGGCCCGTCAGGGCTGAAGCCAAGCGCAAGATGGTTTGCAGGGCCGCCCTTCGAGGCGGCCCTTTGCGTTTGGCCGGTTGCGGATCCTTGCCGGCGCGGGAAATTCTGACAGAAAACGTCGAGATATTCATTGGCAGGTGGCCCGCCCTGCTTTACAGAGCGTTTCAGTCGGGAATTACCCCGCAAGCGACAGGACGACAACATGACACGCCCCACCTCGACACTCGCCGCCGCCGCGCTGCTGGCCCTGTGCGCCGGTGCCGCCGTTGCCGACGAGCTGAACATCTATTCCTCGCGCCACTACGACACCGACGAAAACCTCTACGAGGATTTCGAGAAGGCCACCGGAATCACCATCAACCGTATCGAGGGCGATGCCGACGAGCTGATCGCCCGGATGCAAGCCGAGGGCGCGAATTCGCCCGCCGACATCCTGATCACCGTCGACACCTCGCGACTCGAGCGGGCGAAGCTCGCCGGCGTGCTGCAGTCGGTCGACAGCGACACCCTCGAAGCAAAGATCCCGGCCTATCTGCAGGACGCCGACAACCAGTGGTTCGGCTTCTCGCAGCGCGCGCGGATCATCTTCTACAACAAGGCCGATGTGGCCAACCCGCCGCAGACCTATGCCGCGCTGGCCGATCCGGCCTACAAGGGCATGATCTGCATCCGCTCCTCGACCAATACCTACAACCAGACCCTGCTGGCCGCGATCGTCACCCACGTCGGTGAAGCGGCGGCCAAGGACTGGGCGGCAGGCGTGGTCGCCAACATGGCGCGCGACCCGCAGGGCGGCGACACCGACCAGCTGCGCGGCCTCGCTTCGGGCGAGTGCGACATCGCGGTGTCGAACACCTATTACTTCGCCCGTTCGATCCGCACCGAGGTCAAGGGCCTCAGCGAATACCGCGAGAACATCGGCTGGGTCTTCCCCGACCAGGACGGCAACGGCGCCCACATGAACCTCTCGGGCGGTGGCGTCGCGGCCCATGCGCCGAACCGCGAGAACGCGGTGAAGTTTCTCGAATACCTGACCAGCGACTCGGCCCAGCACTATTTCTCGGCCGGTAACGACGAGTATCCGGCCGTGGAAGGCGTCGAGATCTCGCCCGCTGTGGCCTCGCTCGGTACCTTCAAGCCGGACAGCGTCTCGCTCTCCGACGTGGCGGCGAATCTGCCCGTCGCGCAGAAGATCTTCAACGAAGTCGGCTGGAAGTAAGCCCTCGAGGCGCCGCGGGATGACCCGCGGCGCCACCCTGCTTGCGACGAACAGGCCGGCAAGTCCGGAAAACCAGCCCCGTCAAAACGAATTTTCCTTTTCCGCCTCGGCAGGTTTGCCATTATTCTATGATTGCGGTAGCGCTGCCGGATATTCCCCCCGGCGCCGCCGGGTGGCCCGGGATCATCCCGCGCCACGCATTTTGTTCTGGAAGCTTCGACACGATGCCGCTCGCCTGCGTATTGATCTCGGACATTACCGGCAGCACCCAGCTCTACGAACGCGAGGGTGGCGAGGTCGCCGCGCATTACATCGAGACGGTCGTGGCACGGATGCGCGAGATCATCGCCGAGGCGGGCGGGCATTGCGTCAAGTCCAAGGGCGACGACACCATCAGCTTCTTCAACCACCCCGATTATGCCTTCGAGGCGGCCTGGGCGATGGTGAACGAGAACTGGGACAATGACATGTCGGTCCACGCCGGGATCTATTTCGGCGAGGTGGTGCATCAGGAGGCCAGCATCTTCGGCGGTGCGGTGAACACTGCCGCGCGGCTGGCTTCGCTGGCCAAGCCCGGCGAGATCCTGCTGGGCGACAACTGCTACGACGACCTCGCCGCGCCGCACAAGAAGCGCCTGGTGCCGATCGGCGAGCTGCTGCTGAAGGGCAAGGAGGCGCCCACCAAGGTCTATGCCGCCTCGGTGCCGAGCCTCGCCGCGACCACTGTAGTCTTCGGCCGCGGCGGCCCGAAGGGCCGCGCCAGCCACACCGAGACGGTCGAGCTGACGCTCGCGGGCCGCACCTGGCATCTCAACGAGGGCGAGACGCTTTCGATCGGGCGTTCGGCCGACTGTGACATCGTGCTCGATCAGGCCTGGGTCTCGCGCCGCCATGGCGAATTCACCATCCGGCAGTCGCAGCTGGAATATACCGACCACAGCTCCTCGGGGTCGCTGGTGCTCAGCCCGGACGGCAAGGAGCTTTCGGTGCACCGTCGCACCACCATGCTCTCGGGCTCAGGCAGCGTGCTCTTCGGCCCCCGCGAGACGGCAGAGGACAACTGCACCCTCTCCTTCGTCGCCTACGGCATCAACGTTCAGGCCTCATGATCTCCATTACCCAACGCCTGCCGCTGACCATCGTCAGCGGCTTTCTCGGTGCCGGCAAGACGACGCTGGTGAACCGGCTGCTGGCCGAGGACCACGGGCTGCGGCTGATGGTCATCGTCAACGACTTCGGCGCGATCAACATCGACGCCGGGCTGATCCGCGACCGTGGCGCGCAGACCATCGAGCTGCAGAACGGCTGCATCTGCTGCTCGACCGAGGGCGACCTCTTCGCGGCGCTGAATGCGGCGCTGGACCATGTGCCGCGCCCCGATCACCTGCTGGTCGAGACCAGCGGCATCGCAGATCCCGCGGCCATCGCCCAGACCGCCATAGCCGAGCCCGAGATCTCCTATGGCGGCATCCTGACGCTGGTCGACGCGCTGAATGCCCCCACCCTGCTAGACGATCCGCTGCTGGCGCCGCAGGTGGTGCAGCAGATCCGCGCCGGCGACCTGGTTCTGGTGACCAAGACCGAGGCGCCCGACCCCGCCTTCCTCGCGCGCCTGCGCGACCTCGGCGCCCGCGCCCCGGCGCCGCTGACCGAGGCACCGCTGGCGCCGCTGCTCTTCGGCATGGTGCCCCTGCCCGGCCGCCAGGCCCCGGCACCCCACCCGGCCTATGTGTCCTGGAGCCATGTCTCGGACCGTCCCATCGGGCGCGAGGCGATGGGCGCGCGGCTGGCGGAGCGGCCGGCGGGGCTCTACCGGATGAAGGGCACCGTGCTCACCGATGCCGGTGCCTATGCGCTGGACGTGGTCGGCCAGCACGTCGAGGCCCGCCGCACCCGTGCCGAGCGCACCGAGCTGGTCGGCCTCGGCCCCCGTGACCGGATCAGCACCGCCGAGATCGACGCCTGGTGGCGCGGAGAAGGCTGACTCAGGGGGCCGAAATCCGTTACGGATTTCGGACGTTTTCCTTGCAGGAAAACGGCTCGGCACCAACCATCGGCTCGGCCACCGATTGGCCATGCTGGGTCTTGTCCCAGTAGTGCGGCGCGACGACCAGCTCGGCCATCGCCTTCACCGCCGCCAGCGCACCGAAGACGAAATAGAAGGGCATCGTCACGATCCAGGGGATCAGGAACCCGCGCCCCGCCCGTCGTGCGCCGATCCCCGCCACCAGCACCGAGATCAGCTCGACCGCAAAGATCACGCTGCCCGCCAGCACGAAGAACCGTGCCGGCACCAGCGCCAGCGCCGGATGGCCCATGCCGAACAGGATCAGCCAGTAGGACCAGAGCACCGGGGCCAGCAGGAACTGGCAGACGGTGCCGATGAAGAAGGCCTGGAAGCTCAGGAACCGCCGCGTGCCCAGATCGCGCCACAGGGCCCAGGGCGAGGCCATGTGAACGAGGTAGGTCACCATGAACCCCTTCAACCAGCGCGACCGCTGCTTGATCCAGGGCCAAGGCCGGCAGGTCGCCTCCTCGTAGGTGGTGGTATCGACCATCTCGGTACGCCAGCCGGCGCGGCAGAGGCGCATCCCGAGGTCGGCGTCCTCGGTCACGCTGTGGGCATCCCAGCGCTCCAGCCGTTCGAGCGCCGCGCGGCGGAAGAACAGCGTGGTGCCCCCCAGCGGCACCACCAGCCGCAGCCGGTCGAGCGCGGGCATCACCACCCGGAACCAGGCCGAATACTCCAGCGCGAAGCAGCGGGCGATCCAGCTGCTGCGCGGGTTGTAGAAGTCGAGCACGCCCTGCAGGCAGACGACATCCTCGGGCGCGGTGGCGAAACGGTCGGCCACCCGTTCGATCTGATCCGCCGCCGGCGCGTCCTCGGCATCCCAGACGCCGATGATCTCGCCCTGGCAGAAATCCAGCGCATAGTTCATCGCCCGCGGCTTGGTGGTCAGCCCGCTGTAGCCGGGCACGACCACCACCCGCATCCAGGACGGCAGCAGGGTGCGTTCCAGCGTCTGGCGCGTCACGTCGTCATGTTCCTCGAGCACCAGCACCACCTCGAGCAGCGCCTTGGGGTAGGTCAGCCGCGACAGCCGCTGCACCAGGGCATGGGCGATCTCGGTCTCGCGGAACAGCGGCACCAGGACCGAGACCTTGGGCCGCCGCCCCACCGGTGCGGCGGGTTCGGGGGCATCCTGGCGGCCGGTCAGACAGACCCCGAGCGCCACCAGACGCAGCGCCGCGAAGAGAAGCGTGGCCAGCGCCGCCACAGCGCCCAGCGCGGTCAGCGCCAGGGCCGGCGCCAGCGCCAGGCCGGTCAGCACGGCCAAGCCCGCCAGCGCCACACCGAGGCGATGGAGGAAGCTCCACCGGCGGCAGCTCATGTCGATCGACAGCCGGGTTTCCGCCGCCCGTGCCAGGTTCGGTGCGAATTGTTCGGCGATGACCGCCTCCACCTCGTCGCGGCGGACCAGCACCGGCACGAGCCGGAACGGCAAACCGCTCAGCAGGGCGCGCAATTCGGCGAAGCCTTCCGGCCGCGCGGTGGCAATGAACAGCATGTCGCCGAGCTTCTGCCAGGGCAGTGCCTTGTGGCGTATCCAGAACCCGGCGGTGCGCAGAGCGCCAAGCGCGGGGTCGGGCGGCGATTCGGCGAGATCGACCCAACGGATGCCGAACTGCGCCGCCAGCGCCGCCTGCAGTTGTGCGCGGCTGGCCCAGCCCTCGGCGACCACGATCTCGCCCAGCGAGGCATCGAGCTTGAGTTGCTTGCCCAGCGCGATGACCAGTTGTTCCTGGCTGATCGCGCCCTGCGCCACCATCACCTGGCCCAACGGCAGCCTGGGTTGCGGCACATCGCTTTCGGTCTCGCGGTTGTCGACCAACCGCAGGAAGGACGTGCTCATCGGGGCCATCTCCTCTCGGGATGGCCCACCTCAGCGCACCGAAGTTAATTTGCGGTTAAGGCCCGCGGGATCAGCCGGCCTTGCGCTCGGCCATGGCGGCGGCGAAGCGCTCGAACAGGTAGTAGCTGTCCTGCGGGCCGGGGCTCGCCTCGGGGTGATACTGCACCGACCAGACCGGGCGGTCGGTCATGCGGATACCGCAGTTCGAGCCGTCGAAGAGCGAGCGGTGGGTTTCGGTCACGCCCTCGGGCAGGGTCTGCGCATCGACCGCGAACCCGTGGTTCATCGAGGTGATCTCGACCTTGCCGGTTTCCAGGTCCTTCACCGGGTGGTTGGCGCCGTGGTGGCCGTGGTTCATCTTCACGGTCTTCGCGCCCAGCGCCAGCGCCAGCATCTGGTGGCCAAGGCAGATGCCGAAGACCGGAAGTTCGGTTGTGTCGAGCACTTGCCGGATCATCGGCACGGCATAGGTGCCGGTCGCCGCCGGGTCGCCCGGTCCGTTCGACAGGAAGACGCCGTCGGGTTCATGCGCCAGCACCTCCTCGGCGGTGGCGGTGGCGGGCAGCACGGTCACGTCGCAGCCGACTGTCGCCAGGCAGCGCAGGATGTTGCGCTTGGCGCCGTAATCGACCGCCACGACCTTGAACTTCGGCTCATCCTGCGTGCCGAAGCCCTGCGGCCAGGCCCAGCGGGTCTCGTTCCAGCGGTAGCTCTGCGCGCAGGTGACGTCCTTGGCGAGGTCCATGCCCTCCAGCCCCGGCCAGGCGCGGGCGGCGGCGACGAGCGCCTCGATGTCGAACTTGCCCTCGGGGTTGTGCACCAGGGCCACGTTCGGCGCGCCCTGCTGGCGGATCGCGCGGGTCAGCCGGCGGGTGTCGATGCCGCCGATGGCGATGCGGCCGCGCCGTTCGAGCCAACCCTGCAGTGCCTCGGCGCTGCGCCAGTTGCTGGGCGCAGTCGGGTCCCATTTGACCACCATGCCGGCGGCCACCGGCTCGGCGGTCTCGTCGTCCTCGGGGTTCACCCCGACGTTGCCGACATGCGGGAAGGTAAAGGTGACGATCTGGCCGGCATAGGAGGGATCGGTCATGATCTCCTGGTAGCCGGTCATCGCGGTGTTGAAGCAGAGCTCGGCCACGGTCTGTCCGGTGGCGCCGAAGCCCTGTCCGTAGAAGATGGTTCCATCGGCAAGAGCCAGACAAGCGGTCGGCCGGGCGGGTGCATGGACGGGCATGTCACGAGTCTCCTGTTTCGGGCAAATTGGCGGATATCTAGGAGTGTCCTCCGGCGGGGTCAACCCACAGGAATGCCGATGTGACGTCGCGCAAGGCCAGTTGTGTCCGCCACCCGGAATGGCTAATGTCCGGTGTTTGACGATCCATGGGGATGGAACGGAAATATGGACTTGCGCACTCGGGTCAATACGGCCCTGAAACAGGCAATGCGCGACAAGGCGACCACCCGCCTGTCGACGCTGCGCCTGATCAACGCGGCAATCAAGGATCAGGACATCGCCGCGCGCGGCGAAACCGGCGACGACCGCGGCGTGGATGACGCCCAGGTGCTGGCGATCCTCGGCAAGATGACCAAGCAGCGCCACGAAAGCGCGCGGGCCTACGAGGAAGGCGGCCGGCTCGACCTCGCCGAACGCGAACGCGAAGAGATCGAGGTGATTTCGGAGTTCCTGCCGCGCCAGCTGGACGAGGACGAGATGGAGGCGGCCGTGGACGCCGCCGTGACCTCGACCGGCGCCAGCTCGATCCGCGACATGGGCAGGGTCATGGCCGAGCTCAAGGCCCGCCACACCGGGCAGATGGACTTTGCCAAGGTAGGGCCGCTGGTCAAGAACCGGCTCTGCACCGGCTGAACCATAGGTGGGTGCCAACCCACCTTCCACCACCGAAAATCGAGAACCCCGAACCGAAATCCCTCGCGGATTTCGGCCGTTTTCCTGCGAGGGAAACGCTGCCCTCCGGGCGGAGCGAAATCCTCGCAGGATTTCGGACGGTTTCCTCGAAGGAAACCGCCCCCGCCCTCAGCGGTGCGCCGCGTAGATCTCCACGACCTTCGCCACCGCCGCTTCCGGGCTCAGTTCCTCGCTCTCGCCGGTCCGGCGCGAGGTCAGCTCGACCACGCCGTTCTTCAGCCCGCGCGGGCCGACGGTGATCCGCCAGGGCAGGCCGATCAGGTCCATCGTTGCGAACTTGCCGCCGGCGCGCTCGTTGGTGTCGTCGTAGAGCGGTTCCAGCCCCACCGCCGTCAGCGCGGCATAGATCTTGTCGCAGGCCGCATCCGCCTCGGCGTCGCCCTGCTTGAGGTTGACGATCCCGCAGTGGAAGGGCGTGACCCCTTCCGGCCAGATGATGCCCTTGTCGTCGTGGCTCGCCTCGATGATCGCCCCCAGCAGGCGGCTGACACCGATGCCGTGGCTGCCCATCTCGACCGGCACCTGTGTGCCCTCGGCGGTCTGTACGGTGGCGCCCATCGGCTCGGAATACTTGGTACCGAAGTAGAAGATCTGCCCCACCTCGATGCCGCGGCCGACCTTGCGGTTCTCCTCGGGCACCCCGGCGAAGACCGACTCGTCATGGGTCTCGTCGGTGCGGGCGTAGAGCGTGGTGAACTCCTTGCAGACCGCCGCGACCTGGTCGCGGTCGTCATAGTCGATCGCCCGGTCGCCCAGCTTCAACGCGGTGACACGGTCGTCGTAGAAGACCTCGCTCTCGCCGGTCGAGGCCAGCACCAGGAATTCATGCGTATCGTCACCGCCGATCGGGCCGCTGTCGGCGCGCATCGGGATCGCGGTCAGGCCCATCCGCTCGTAGGTGCGCAGGTAGCTCACCATGTGGCGGTTGTAGGCGTGCAGCGCGCTCGGCTTGTCGACGTCGAAGTTGTAGCCGTCCTTCATCAGGAACTCGCGCCCGCGCATCACGCCGAAACGTGGCCGCACCTCGTCGCGGAACTTCCATTGGATGTGGTAGAGCGTCAGCGGCAGGTCCTTGTAGGACGACACATGGCTGCGGAAGATGTCGGTGATCATCTCCTCGTTGGTCGGACCGTACAGCATGTCGCGCTCGTGCCGGTCCTTGATGCGCAGCATCTCCTGGCCGTAGTCGTCGTAGCGGCCGCTCTCGCGCCAGAGGTCGGCGGGCTGCAGCGTCGGCATCAGCAGCGGGATGTGACCGGCGCGGATCTGTTCCTCGTGGACGATCCGCTCGATGTTCTTCAGCACCTTGAAGCCCATCGGCAGCCAGGAATAGATCCCGGCGGCCTGCTGCTTGATCATGCCGGCGCGCAGCATCAGCCGATGGCTGACGATCTGCGCCTCGGCCGGGTTTTCTTTGAGGACGGGCAGGAAGTAGCGGCTGAGGCGCATGGCGGCTCCGAAATGTCGATATCTTCGTCGGTCTATGGCTTCGCAGGCGGCGAGACAAGAGGCGGCTTCGTCAGCCCTCGCTCATGCCGATGTCCTTGAGCAGCTGGTACTGATCCGCGATGTCCCGGTTGCGCCCCGGCGGCAGCGAGGCGGCAAGCTTGCGGTAGGTGAGGCCGGGATAGGCGTCGAGCAACCCGCGCAGGGCCTCCCTGGCCTCGCCGAGACGCCCCGCGCGCACCAAGGACAGCGCCAGGAAGCGATAGGCCCAGGTCATCGTCGGCGCCAGCGTCATCGCCTCGCGGGTCAGGCGGACAGCTTCATCGGCATCCCCGTCGGGCCGGCTCTCGACCGCGGCCCGGCCAAGCAGCATGTTGAAGCGGAACGGGTCCAACGGACTCAGCGCCTCGGCATGCAGGAAACTGGCGAGCGCCGCCTCGTAATGGCGGTCATAGACCTCCAGCCAGCCGCGCCGCATCCAGCCCCAGGCGCTGTTCGGATCGATCGCCAGCGCCCGGTCGATATAGGCGCGGGCGTCGGACTGGTCGGTCATCGTCATCGACAGCCCCGCGCCCAGCGCCACCAGCGACGGGCTGTGATCGCTGGTCAGCGCTGCCGCCCGCCGGGCCGCCTCGATCGCCGCGCTGCGGGCGCCCTTGGGATCCTCCGCCCAGATATATGAGGGCATCTGCGCCAGCGCCCAGGACTTGTAGGCCCAGGCCGGCCCATAGTCCGGGGCCTGGCGCAGCGCCTCGTCGAGGATTGCGATGGCGCGCTTGTTCTCGTCCCTGTGATGCGCCCAGAAATGCGGCAGCGCGCTCAGCGTCAGGCTGTAGGCCGACCGATGCGCCGCCGGCAACGCCTCGGCCCGCGCGATCTCGGCCCGGCGCAGGCTGGGCGAGAGCTGCCCGGCCACCTGCGCCGCAATACGGTCCTGCAAGTCGAACAAATCGTCGAGGTGATCGTCGAACCGCGCCGACCATAGGTGACGCCCGTCCTGCCCGCCCACCAGCTGCACCGAAAGCCGCAGCCGATTGCCCGACCGCTGCACCGTGCCCTCGACGAGATAGTCGCAACCGAGCCGAGCCGCGAGTTCTGGCACCGGCAGACCCGCCCCGCGCAGGGCAAAGACCGACTGGCGGGCGATCACGTGGAACTCATGCACCCGCGAGAGCGCGTTGGTGATTTCCTCGACGATACCATCGGCGAACATGTCACCCTGCCCACCGCCGATCTCGTCGAAGGGCAGCACCGCAAGTCCGGGATTGTCCCCCCGCGCCGGCACCGGCGCGGCGGGCACTGTCTCGGGCGCCTGTCCCGGCTGCCGCAGCGCGGCGGCCAACGCCAACGTCTCGGGCGCCGGCTCTACCTCCAATTCGCGCGCGAGGCGGGCGGTGAAGTCCTGCAGCACGCGCAGCGCGGCGGCCTTGCCTCCGCCGGAGGCGGCCGCCCGCAGCAGCATCTGCACCGCCTCCTCGTTCAGCGGATCGACCTGCAGCACGTCCTGGGCCGCGGTTTCCGCCGCCTCTGCCCCGCCACCGGCCAGCGCCGCCGCCCCGGCCTCCAGACGCTCGGCCACCCAGGAGCGCCCCAGATTGGCACGGGTGTCGCGCAGCCAGTCCTCGAACTCCGCCGAGGCGATGTCGAGCTCTTCGAGAAAGCCTCCCACCCCGCCCCGCTCTACCCGGCACAGCGCGGGATCTAGCCGGACCGCCAGCCGGTCGGCCTGCAACACCCCCTCGGGCAAGGCGCGGCGCAGCACCGAAAGTTCCTGCCGCAGCGAGGCGCGTGCCTGTTCTTCGCCCCGGTCGCCCCAGATCAGCGTCGCCAGCGCCGCGCGGCTCTGGCGCATCCCTGGCTCCGCCGCCAGCACCGCCAGGATCGCCAGCCCGCGCCGCGACAGCCCGCCAACCGCGCGCCCATCGCTGCCGCGCACCTCGAACGGCCCGCGCATGGCCAGAACTAGCGTGCCCATTTCCCCCCGGTCAGCCGTTGAAACCCTTGATCCGCATGATTTTTACGAGCCCTCCTGCACTTTTTACGCATTTTTTGCGTTTGCAGCGAGGGTTTTTGCGCCCGCTTTTGCATTGGATTTGCGCAGGCCCGGCAGATTGGAGGCATCAGATCAAACGCAGCCCCGGAGACAATGCCATGACCACCAAGGCCCAGACCACCGCCCGCATCAACCCGACCCTGCAGATCGACTCCTCCAGACCTTTCCTGCTGCGCCTCCTCGACGCGCTGGTCGCCTGGGACGCCCGCCACCGCGACGCCCACAAGCTGCGCAACATGACCGACGAGCGCTTGGCCGACATGGGCATGACCCGCAGCGACGCCGAAAACGCCTTCCGCCGCTGAGCGGCCCCCCTGAACTCTTCCCCTCGGGGCCCCGCGGGGTCCCGCTTTTTTGCTGTGCCGATAAAAGAAGAGCCTGATTTCTCTTCTTTCCAAATATCTCCGGGGGTGAATTGGCCTAAGGCCAAGAGGGGGCAGCGCCCCCTGCTCCGGTACCGACCCCGCGCAACGCCAGGACGGCTTCCCGGATCAAATGTCCGTTGGCTCGCCCGGCTTGACCTTCTCTTCCGGCGCAACCGGAGCTGGCGGCGCCTCGGGCTTGCGGCGGATGATGATGTCACCGTTGGGCAGGATCTCGGGCGCCTCGTATTGGGTCCAGTCCTCGACCCTTGCGAGGATCCCGGCCAGCGCCGGTCCCATCTCGGACAGGAAGCGCTGCATCGGCGGCCCGATCTCGTCGGCAAGCGCACCGAGGTCGCGCAGCGCCGGCGACATCTCGTCCTTCAGCCCCTCGAAGAAGAGCTGCATTCCACGCTCCATCAGGGAACGCCCCTCGGGCTCTCCGGCCTCTTCGGCAAGGGCCGGGGCGGCGGCAAGCGCGGCGGCGCAGGCAAGGGCGAGATGGTGTTTCATGCCGCCAATATAGGCACGTGCGCGGCCGCCGTTAAGGGCCAAGTCCCCGAGGCAATACAAAACGGCCGGAGCGCGCTCAGGCGCCGGTCTCCAGCCGGTATTTGCGGAAGGTGGCGCCAGCGTGGTCGACCTCGCCCTCGAACCGCGCGCCGAGCCGGGCGAGCGCGCCGAGGTTGCGCCGCGAAGGCGGCAGCAGGAAGGTAACCGACGAGAGGCGTGGATCGGCGGCGGCAAAGGCCAACGCGGCGCGGGTGATCCGGGCGCCGAGGCCGAAATCGGCTGGTTGCAGCACCAGGCCGAAATCCCAGTCCTCGCCCTCCTTCTGGAAACCGCCCCAGCCGACATAGCGCCCGTCTGACATGATCGCCCAGTGGCCGAGGCCGTCCCGGTCCCAGCAGGCCTCCTTGGCGGCGACGAAGGCGCGGGCGGTCTCGGTGTCCCAGGTCATGGTCAGCAGCGGCATGTGCTCGGCAAGGCGCGGGTCCGACATGTGTGCGACCAGCGTCTCGGCCGGAATGCCGCTCAGGCGGGTGAAGGTGATCTCGGGCATGGCGTCTCCGGGCATTGCCGCCATCTGGCCGCGGCACGCGGCGCACCGCAAGCCGGTGCCGCCTCGCAACCGATCACGCCTGCGTGGGCGCGGTTCCCTTGGGCTGCACCGCCTCGCCCAGCTCGCGGCGCAGGCGTTCCTCTTCCTTCGAGCGCGGCGGCGAGAAGCCGGCGAGCAGCAGGTAGGCCACCGGCGTCAGGTAGAGCGTCGCCAGCGTCGCCAGCCCCAGCCCGCCGACGATCACCCAGCCCAGCGCCTCACGCGCCTCGGCCCCTGCGCCCGACGACAGGATCAGCGGCACGCCGCCCAGCACCGTCGAAGTCATCGTCATCATCACCGGACGCAGCCGGATCGTCGAGGCATCGTAGATCGCCTGCCAGGTGCTCGCCCCCTCTTCGCGCAGCTGGTTGGCGAATTCGACGATCAGGATGCCGTTCTTGGCCATGATCCCCACCAGCATCACCAGCCCGATCTGCGAATAGACGTTGAGGCTCATCCCGGTAAAGGACATGGCGAAAATGGCGCAGGCCAGCCCCAGCGGCACCGTCGCCATCACCACGAAGGCCGAGATGAAGCTCTCGAACTGTGCCGCCAGCACCAGCAGCACCACCAGCACGGCAAAGCCGAAGGTATAGACCAGCCCCGAGGCGGTCTGCTCCAGCGCCGCGGCCTCGGCCAGCGGCAGGATCGCGTTCTGCGGCTCCAGCACCTCGGCGCCCAGTCGGTTGACCTCGTCCATCGCCTGGCCGAGCGACATCTCGGGCGTCAGCGTCGCGGTGATCTCGACCGAGCGCTTCTTGCCCTCGCGGTCGAGTTCCGGCGCGATCGGCCGCTCCTCAAGCGAGACGAAGGAGGACATCGGCACCATCTGCCCGTCGCTGGCGCGGATGAAGATGCGCTGCAGGTCGCCAGGGTCGTCCACCGGGTCCGAGGTCGAGAGCATCTGGACATCGAAACTGGTGTCCCCGATGAAGACCGACCCGATGGAGCGCCCGTCCAGCACCGCGCGCAGCGCGTCGCCCAGGCCGGTGATATCGACCCCGAGGTCCGAGGCGCGCACGCGGTCGACCTCGACGAAGAGCTGCGGCAGCGTGGTTTCGTATTCCAGCCGGACCTGGCCAAAGCGCTTGTCCTGCTGCATCTGCTCGACCAGCTTGTCGCCCACCTCGGCCAGTTGGTCATAGTCCTCGCCGGTGATGGCGAAGGCCAGGCCCCGGCCCGCGCCCCGGATGCGCAGCGAGTTCGGCTGGATGACGAAGACCCGCACGCCCACCACATCGGCGATCAGCCGGTTCATGTCCGCCACGATCTCCTGCTGCGAGCGCTCGCGTTCTTCCCAGGGCGCGAGGGTCATCACCATGAAGCCGACGTTGTCGGCGCCGAAGCCGATCACGGAGAAGACGTTGCGCACCTCGCGGGTCTCCTGCAGCGAGTGGACCCGCTCTTCCAGCAGGTGCAGCTTGTCGATGGTATATTCCAGTGAGACGCCGGTCGGCGCGGTCACTCGCGCCAGGACCAGCGCACGGTCCTCGCGCGGGGTCAGCTCCTGCCGGATGCCGCCGGCGACCAGCGCCGCTGCAACGGCGAAGAGCACGGCGGCGACGATGATGACCAGCGGATTGGCCAGCGCGCCGCGCAGGGTCCAGGCGTAGAGCGCGTTCAGCCGGTTGCCGAGCCAGACCATCGGCCCGCGCGACTCCTCGCCGATCCTGCTGTGTTCCAGCAGGCGGCTCGCCAGCACCGGCGCCAGCGAGAGCGCGACCACCGAGGAGAGCAGCACCGACATCGCCAGCGTGAAGCCGAACTCGCGGAACAGCCCGCCGGCCTGGCCGGGCAGGAAGCTCAGCGGGATGAAGACCGCCGCCAGCGTGGCGGTGGTGGTGATGACCGCGAACAGCACCTGCTGGGTCCCGAGCACGGCGGCGGCGCGCGGGCCCATGCCCTCGCCCCGGCGGCGCACGATGTTCTCGAGCACGACGATGGCGTCGTCCACCACCATGCCGGTGGCCAGCACCAGTGCCAGCAGGGTCAGGATGTTGATCGAGAAGCCGACGATATAGACCGCCGCCACCGTCCCGATCAGCGCCACCGGCAGGGTCAGCGCCGGGATCAGCGTGGCGCGCAGGTCGCGCAGGAACAGGAAGATGATCGCCACCACGATGATGACCGAAAGCACCAGCGTATAGAGCACCTCCTGGATCGCGCCGTTGATGAACAGCGCGTCATCCGAGGTCACGAACAGCCTGATGTCGGGCGGCAGCGTCTCGTTCAGGTCGGCCACGACCTCGCGGACCTGCCGCGAGATATCCAGCGTGTTCGACGTGGCCTGCCGCACGATGCCGATGCCGATGCCCGACTGGCCGTTGGCGCGCAGCGCGGTCTGGTTCGGCGCCGGCCCGAGGCTGACGCGGGCGACGTCGCGCAGCCAGACGTCGGGGCCGATCTGGATCGCCTCGAAGGCCTCGGGCGTGTTCACCGTCGCGGTGGTGCGCACGTTGATCGACTGCCGCGTGCTGCGCATGTCGCCGGCGGGCACGTCGAAGGCCACCGTCTCCAGCGCGCGGCGAATATCGGCCAGCGACAGGCCCCGGCTCGCCAGTTCCAGCATGTCGATGTCGATGCGGAAGATACCGTCGGCATCGCCGTAGATCTGCAGGTCGGCCACGCCGGGGATCGAGATCAGCGAATCCTCGACATTGTCGCGCAGGATCCTGGTCAGCTCGTCGGCCCGGCGTCCCGGCGAGGTCAGCGCAAGGCGCATCACCGGGTCGGCATTGGCGTCGGCCTTGACGATCACCGGCGCGTCAGCGTCGTCGGGCAGGTCGTTGGCGATCCGCGCGATGGCGTCGCGGGTGTCGGTGGCGGTGGTGTCGATATCGACGTCGTCCGAGAAATCCATCGTCACCCGGCTGCGGCCATAGCGCGAGTTCGACGAGATCGACTGCACCCCCGAGACCCGCGCCACCGCGCCCTCGATGCGGCCGGTCAGCTCCTGGTCGACGGTCTCGGGCGAAGCGCCGGGAAAGGTGGTGGTTACGCTGATCACCGGCTGGTCGACGTCGGGCAGTTCGCGCACTTCGACGCCCAGCAGCGCCGCAAGACCGGCCACCAGGATCAGCGCGTTGATGACGAAAGCGAGGATCGGGCGGCGCACGAAAAGCGCGGTCGACCCACCCTTGTCGAGCTGGGCGTCGCCGGCGGCCTGGGTTTCGGGCGTGCTCATGGCTCAGAGCTTTGCCGAAGCGCGCAGCCCGTCGGCTGCCGCCGACTGCGCCTGCTGCACCACCACCTCGGCGTCGGGGCGCAGGTTCTGCACGCCCTCGACGACGATCAGGTCATCGCGGGCGAGGTCGCCGTCGACCAGCACCTTGTCGGCGGTGCGGCGCAGGATGGTGACGGGCACGCGGCGGGCCTTGTCATCCCGCACCGCCCAGACGAAGGCCCCGTCCGAGGTCCATTGCACCGCCAGCGAAGGCACCGCGGGGTGTTCCGGGCCCTGGAACTGCATCTTGACCGAGAACGCCATGCCCGAGCGCAGCGAGTCGTCGGTATTGGCGATCTCGCCCTGCACCCGGAGCGTGCGCGAGGCGCGGTCGATCAGGTTGTCGACTGCCACCACTTCGCCGGTCAGGTGCCGCCCGCGCAGGGCCAGCGGCTCGGCCTCGAAGGGCACGCCGGCGCGGATCTGCGGCGTCAGCCGCTCGGGCACGCGAAAATCGACGAGGATGCGCGAGCGGTCGGTCAGCACCGCAAGCACGTCCTGGTTGGTGATGCGGTCACCGACCTCGACTTCGAGCAGGCCGACCCAGCCAGGGATCGGCGCGCGGATGCTTTTCTGGCTCAAGTCGAACTCGGCCTGTTCGACGCCAAGCTGCGCGGCCTTCTGGGCCAGCTCGGCGCTGCGGCGGCGCACCTCGGTGGCGGCGCCCGATTCCGACAGGGTGCGCACCCGGGCCAGCTCGTCCTGCGCATCGGCCAGGGTCAGGCGGGCCTTCTCTAGCGCGATCCGCTCGGCGGCATCGTCCAGCCGGACCAGCGTGTCGCCCTCGCCCACCCGCTCGCCCGAGGCGATCGGCACCTCGATCACGCGCCCCGCCACGTCCGAGCGCACCGAGACCGATCGGAAGGCCCGGCCGTCACCAATGGCGGCGACCTCGTCTGTAAGTTGCTCCATCACCACCGTCACGGCCACCACCGGGGTCGCCGAACGCGGGCCGCCGCCGCCGAAGCCGGAGGCCACAGCCGCCGCGGGGGGCGGGTCGATGGAGAGGAGTTCGTATACTCCGGCCTTTTCGAGCCAGGGCCCGGCGGCCGGCACGTATTTGGCAAGCAGCCAGACCGCGCCCGCCAAAACCACGCATGACAAGACCAACTGTCTGAGAGCAGCCATCATCCCGGATTGTCCCCACCTCGTTGCAGGAGTCTTAGGGCTGCCTTTGCCTCAGGGCAACAGAAGCCTGAGGAAAGAGATAAGGCATGTTCACAGACAATTGTTTGGAATGCCCGCGAAACGGGCATGTCCCGGGCGTCCCGCCCGCCAGGGATGGAACCGCCCCAGACCCGCCGCGTTCTTTCCCCAGAGGCCCGGCGGCCCTTTGCGCCGGCCCGAACCAGGTTTCGCCCCGCCCAGCGGGGCCTTTTCAGGAAAGGATCAGTCATGAAAGACGCGATGAAAGTTGTCCCGAAATCGGAAGAGGTGAAGACCGGAGTGCAGGAGGTCAAACCGGTGGCCAAGGGCCTGGCAGAGGCGCTGGCAGATACCTACCGGATGGTCTTCAAGACCCATGCCTATCACTGGAACGTCGAAGGCCCGCTGTTCCACCCGATCCACATCCTGACCGAAGGCCAGTATGCCGACATGTTCCAGGCCGCCGACGAGATAGCCGAGCGCATCCGCGCCCTGGGCCAGCTGGCGCCGGCGCGGCTGGACGAGGTGATCGATGCCTCGGTCGTCAAGGACGCCGCCAAACTGCCCTCGGCGCAGGCGATGGTCGAGGACCTGGCGAACGATCACGAGAAGGTTGCCAAGCGGATGCACAAGCTGATCTCGCTCGCCGATGAACACGACGACCCGGTGACCGCCGACCTCATCACCGCGCGATCGGCCTTCCACGAAAAGGCGGCCTGGATGCTGCGTGCCACTGCGAAGTGAGCCAAAGAGAATGCCGGGCGGTGACGCCCGGCATTCCTTCAAACCATGAAAACTTGCGAAAAACCGAGGGGAAAAGGTCAGGCCGCGAGCGTTTCGGTCGAAGAGAAGAACATCGCCTGGCTCACCGCCGAGCGGACCTGCTCTTCGGAGAACGGCTTGGTGATGAGGAAGGCCGGCTCCGGCCGCGCGCCGGTCAGCAGGCGCTCGGGGAAGGCGGTGATGAAGATGACGGGAACGTCCGAGAACTTGGCAAGGATATCGTTGACCGCGTCGATCCCCGACGAATTGTCGGCCAGCTGGATGTCGGCCAGGATCAGGTCGGGACGCTGCATGTTGGCAAGCTTGACGGCCTCAGTCCGGGTGCGCGCGATGCCGGTGACTGCATGACCGACGTCCTGCACGATGGAGACGATATCCATGGCGATGATCGCCTCGTCCTCGATCACCATGACCTTGCCGGTCACCGAGTTCTCCATCTCGCGGCGGGCGATGTTGATGAACTCCGAGGCTTCCGAAGCGGAAATATCCATGATGGTGGCGATTTCCTCGGTGGTGAAGCCCTCGATTACATGCAGCAGCAGCGCCTCGCGGGTGTTGGGGGTCAGGGAGGCCATGTGACGCTGGGCACGGGCGGCCAGATGTGTGTCGGCCTCGCCCACCGGCGCGCCGGCGCTGGACCAGACCATGTGGAAGGCCCGGAACAGGCCGACCTTGGCATCGGTTCCCGACTTGGCCGGGGTATCGTCGAGCAGAATGGCTTCGAGGGTCGCCGCGGCATACCGGTCGCCACTGTCCTGGCTGCCGGTGAGCGCGCGCGCGTAGCGGCGCAGGAAAGGAACGTTCGCTGCAACGGAGGCCGCGAAATCCCGAGGTTCCTTCGACGTCATTTTTTGTCTCCCATCGTCATTTTCTTGGGAACCAACGCAACCGTGCTGCGTTAGGTTCCATACGATCGTGAAAAAAATGCCGGGCAAATTCGTGCGATGAAACAGAGCAACGACACAGCGAAGCTGCAAGCGCAGATCGACGAGAACCTAAAGAAGGTCTTCCAGGAAACGCTCGAGGAACAGGTTCCGGACCGCTTCCGGGACTTGCTGGAACAGCTGCGCCAGAAGGAAGCCAAGCAATGAGCAGTCCGGGGGACCCGCGCGACGACTTGCCGGAACATCTTCCGGCGCTCAGGGCCTTTGCCATCAGCCTCTGCGGCAGCGCCTCGGCCGCCGACGATCTCGTGCAGGAAACGATCGTCAAGGCCTGGACGAATATCGACAAGTTCCAGGCCGGGACGAACATGCGGGCCTGGCTGTTTACCATCTTGCGCAACACTTTCTATTCGCTCAAGCGCAAGCGGAAACGCGAGGTCTCGGACAGCGACGGCATCCACGCCGGCAAGCTCTACGAGAAGCCCGCCCATGACGGGCGCCTTGCGATGACCGACTTCCGCCGCGCCTTCCAGGAGCTGTCGCCGGAACACCGCGAGGTGCTGATCCTCGCCGGTGCCTCGGGCTTCTCCTACGAGGAAGTGGCCGAGATGACCGGCGTCGCCGTCGGCACGGTGAAAAGCCGCGTCAGCCGCGCCCGCAGCCGATTGTGCGAACTTCTGGGGCTGGCCGAGGGCGAAGACCCGATCTCGGGCGCCGACCAGGCGACCATCGCGGTGCTGGGCACATCGGGGGTGCAGGCGGCATGACAGATGCGCCGGTTCGGCGCGGATTGCAGGAAAGGCTGGGCTACCGCGTAGCCTTCCTCCTTGCGGTGGTTCTCCTGCCGCTCACGCTGATTTCCGTATTCAAATCATTGGCCGTGCGCGAACAGGCGCTGGCGCGGTCCGAGGCCGCGCTGATGGGCGAGACAATGCGCGCCGCGAGCGGCGAGCTGCGCCTCATCCAGCAGGCACGCGGGGCCGCCTCGATCCTGGCCAACGCGATCTGGCCGCTGGTCGAGACCGAAAACGGATGCACCCTGCTCATGCAGGATCTGTTGAAAGAGGATCCGCAGTATTCGCTGATCGCCTTCGTGCCTGTCACCGGCATCAGCACCTGCAATTCGGCCGGGAAGCGGTTCGACTTCAAGGACGACCCGCTGTTCATGCGGGCGCTGAAGGATTCGCAGACCGCCTTTGCGGTGAAGCCGATCGGGCTGGTCTCGGGCTCGTCGGTGCTCGAAATCTCGCACCCTGTCTTCGACGAGAACAACGTCTATCGCGGGCTGGTCAGCCTGTCCCTGCCCCACTACGGGCTGCGCATCGCCGAGGACAGCGGTACCAAGGACAATCTCCAGCCGCTCACGATGATCACCTATGACGCCTCGGGGACGATCCTGACTTCGTCGCGCCGGCTCGACGACATCGGCCTGGCGATCCCGCGCGACCGGGCGCTGGCGGCGCTGACCGGCACCAAGGCGGTGTCCTTCTCGGCGCTGTCGGTCACCGGGCAGGAGCGCGTCTTCTCGGCGGTGCCGCTGGTGCCCGACGAACTCTACGCGCTCGGCTCCTGGCCGCCCGAGGGCGGACAGGCCACCGGCGGATTGCTGGGCGCGGCCCCGATCATGGTCCCGGTGCTGATGTGGGTCGTCAGCCTGATCGTCGCCTGGCTTGCCGTCGAACGGCTGGTGATCCGCCATATCCGCAAGCTCAGCCGCTCGATCACGCTGTTTGCCAGCGGCAATCGCATCGTCGGCGATATCGACGTGCGCAAGGCCCCGCTGGAGATCCGCGAAATGGCCGAGGCCTACGAGCGGATGACCGAGACGATCCTGCACGACGAAGCCGAGATGGAGGATATTGTCCACCAGAAGGAGGTGCTGCTGCGCGAGGTCCACCACCGGGTGAAGAACAACCTCCAGCTCATCGCCTCGATCATGAACATGCAGATGCGGCGGACCCATTCGGCCGAGGCCAAGAGCATCATGAAGGGCCTGCAGGACCGGGTGATGAGCCTGGCGACGATCCACCGCGAACTCTACCAGACCGCCGGCCTGTCGGACATCCACTCGGACGAGCTGCTGGCCACCATCGTGCGCCAGATCAGCACGCTGGCCGACCGGCCCGACCGGCGGCTTGCGGTGAAGACCCAGTTCGACGACATCCGCATGACGCCCGACCAGGCGGTTCCGCTGGCGCTGCTGGTGGCCGAGGCGGTGACCAACGCGATCAAATACGCGCATGGTCCGAAGGGGGATGCCCCGGCCGAGCTCTGGCTGCGGCTGGTCCGGATCGACGACACCCATGCCGAACTGACTGTCGGCAACACGATTTCCAGCGATCAGCAACCCCTCCCCGAAGGCGATATCGCCGTCGGTGTCCGCGATACCCGCGAGGGCGGGCTCGGCACGCAACTGGTCTCGGCCTTTGCCATGCAGCTGGGCAGCAATGTCGAACGGCGCGAGGGTGACGGGATCTTCGAACTCAGCGTCGCGTTCGAGTTGCGCCCGCTTTCGGACGGGGAAGAACGCAACGTCGCGGCAGAGAAAGCCTGAACGCCGGAACCGACAAGCGGCTTGCAGCGTTGAACGCGCATGTTGGTCAGAGAAATTGGTTTGCGCCAGCATATGGCGCAATTCGAGTATACATCCGTGCGTTCCACGTTCAGGACATTGATTACGGCCGAACAGGCCTATCCCGCCTTCGAGCGGGAATTCCTGCGTGCACGCACCGAGATCTGGGCCAGCTTCCGGATCTTCGACCTCGACACCCGGCTGAGGTCACCCGAGGCGCGCGCCATCGGCGAGACATGGCTCGACCTCATCGTGCACACGCTGAAGCGGGGCGTGGCGATCCACCTGGTCATCACCGACTTCGACCCGCTGGCGCGCCCGGCGCTGCACCGGACGACCTGGCGCTCGGTGCGGCAGCTCATCACGGCGGCGGAGCTGGCGGGCCCCGAGGCGCAGCTGACCGCCGTTCCGGCGATGCACCCGGCGCGCAGCGGCCTGCTGCCCCGGCTGCTTTTCTGGCCGCTGATCCTTACCCGGCAGCTGCGCAGCTCGGGTTGGCTGAACCGGCGCGATCCGGCCGAACGCGAGGCCGCCATCCGCGACATGCCGGGACTGGCCGACCGGCTGGTGCGGCGGCGCGACGGCACCTACCGGCCCAAGCTCTGGCCAGTGCCCGCGCTCTACCCCGCAACGCATCATCAGAAACTCGCCGTCTTCGACCGCACCCGGCTCTACATCGGCGGGCTGGACCTGGACGAGCGCCGCTATGACACCCCGGCCCACGACCAGGAGGCCGAGGAGACCTGGCACGACGTACAGCTGCTGCTCGAAGGGCCGGCAGTGGACGAGGCGCAGGCGCATCTGGAAGGCTTCCTCTGCGTGACCGCGGGCGACACCGCCCCGCCGCGCAACCGGCGGCTGCTGCGCACCCTGTCGGGACGGCGCAAGCGCAACTTCTGGCACATGGGCCCCGAGACGCTGGTGCAGGAGATCGCCACCGCGCATGAGCATTGCGCCCGCCGGTCACGGCGGCTGATCTACATGGAGACGCAGTATTTCCGCGACCTCAAGCTGGCGCGCTATCTCGCCAACCTGGCGCGCGACAACCCCGCCCTGGTGATGATCCTGATCCTGCCCGGCGCGCCCGAAGAGATCGCCTTCAGCCGGCGCAAGGGGCTGGATGCGCGCTTTGGCGAGTTCCTGCAGGCCCGTGCGCTCAAGATCCTGATGCAGGCCTTCGGACGGCGGCTCTTTGTCGGCGGCGCCGCCCAGCCCCGCGCGCATGGCCGCGAGAGCAACGGGCGCGACTGCCTGCACGGTGCGCCGCTAGTCTATATCCACGCCAAGGTGTCGATTTTCGACGATACCGCCGCCATCGTTTCCTCGGCCAACATGAACGGGCGCAGCCTGCGCTGGGATACCGAGGCGGGGCTGTTGATGAACGACCGCCGACAAGTGCGCGCACTGCGCCAGGCTGTCTTCGCGCATTGGCTGCCCGACGATGCCGGCGAGAGCTTTTACGACAGCGCGCGGGCGGTGCAGGAATGGCGTCGGCTGGCGCTCGAGAACGCCCGCAAGCCGCCGGATCAGCGCAAGGGCTTCATCCTGCCCTACGACATCGCGGCGGCCGAGAAGGACGCCGCCAGCGTCCCGATCATGCCCGACGAGATGGTCTGAGTCAGAACAGCCGCCCGCCGTCGGGAACGCCCTGGCCGGGGCCGATCAGAACGACCTCGCCGTCCTCGTCCGGCACGCCCAGCACAAGCACCTCGGACCGCATCGGCCCGATCTGGCGCGGCGGGAAGTTGACCACCGCCAGCACCTGCCGCCCGACCAGTTCCTCGGGCTTGTAATGCCTGGTGATCTGCGCCGAGGACTTCTTCTCGCCCAACGCGCCACCGAAATCGACCCAGAGCTTGATCGCCGGCTTGCGCGCCTCGGGGAAGGGTTCGGCGCGGGTGATGGTTCCGACACGGACATCGACCTTCTGGAAGTCGTCGTAGGTGATCTCAGCCACGGGACAGCTCCTTGCTGCGGTCGGTGGCCGCCTTGATGGCGCGAGCCAGTAGCGGCGGGAAGCCCTTTTCCTTGTCCATCAGAACCTCCAGCGCCGCCTGGGTGGTGCCGTTCGGGCTGGTGACGTTGACGCGCAGCTGCGCCGGATCCTCGGACGCCGCCTCGGCCAGCGCGCCTGCGCCCGCCACCGTCGCCTTGGCAAGCTCCATCGCCAGATCGGCGGGCAGCCCCTGTTCGACGCCGGCGGCGGCCATGGTCTCGATCAGGTGGAAGACATAGGCCGGCCCCGAGCCGCTGAGACCGGTCACCGCATCCATCTGCGCCTCGCTCTGCAGCCGCACGGTCTGGCCAACGGCAGAGAGCAGCTCCTCGGCCAGCTCCATGTCGGCGGCGCTGGCGCGGGCGTTGCCAATCAGCGCAGTTATCCCCCGGCTGATCGCGGCGGGCGTGTTCGGCATGGCGCGCACGATTGGCGTCTCAGCCCCCAGAACGGCCTCGTAGGCGGCAATCGGCGTTCCGGCGGCGACCGAGACAAACAGCGTTTTGCCATTGCCCATCGGCGTCAGCACCAGCAGCGCTTCACCCATCATCTGCGGTTTTACGGCGATCAGGACCACGGCGGGGGCCAGCGGCGCGCCTTCGTTCAGATGCACGCCCTGCGCCTTCAGCCAGTCCGAGGGATGCGGGTCCATGACCCAGACTGAGGCGGCCGGCAGGCCCTGCGCAAGCCACCCGGCCAGCATGGCCGACCCCATCTTGCCGCATCCCAGCAGCACCAGCCCGCCCGCGGCGATATCGTTCATGTTCATGGGTCGTGCCCCTCCCCTATGCGGTCCCGCGAAAACCTTGCATCGCCTTGCGCTGCCTCTCGCTGCGCTCGAACGCGAAATGCGATACGCGACACCGGAGTGGTTCGCGAAACCGCGGGTTCAGGGCACGGGTTTACGCGCGCCCGTATGCCTCTGCAATGGCGACCTGCATCGCCTCCTTCGGCGTCTTGCCGCCCCAGACGGCCAGCTGGATCGCCGGGTAGAACCGCTCCGACGCCATCACCGCCGCGGCGATCATCGTGTCGACCTGCTCGGCCGAGGCGGTCTGCCCGCCCGACAGCACGAGGCCGTAACGATAGACCATGAGCTTGTGCTCGGCCCACCAGGTGAAGGCGCCCGCCCAGCAGTTGTCGTTCAGCTCGTTGAGCAGCGCATAGAGTTCCGGCAGGCGCTCCTCGGGCGGCTCCATCTCGAAGGTGCAGACAAGCCGCAGCGACTCGTCGTAGCCCGACCAGGAGAGCGACACCGAATAAGTGCGCCACTGCCCCTCGACCGCCATGGCGATCTGGTCGTCGCCGATCCGGTCGAAATCCCACTCGTGGTATTCGGCCAGGTGTTCGACGATGTCGATGGGATGGATGTCGTCTTCGAGATACGGCTCGGAAAGTGCCATTGTGCCACCTCATTTTTTCTAGCGGTCGGGGCTGTTTAATCCCTCTAGTGCTAGAAGACTGCTCCAATGGACGGGGCATGTCCCCCTGCCCATACTACATATGGTGCTGCGTTGCCGCACCAGTAGCAAGCAAATATTTGTGGATAGCTACGATTAGTTGTGGATAGGAGGCACGAAGATGCAAGATGTCGCCAGGATAGGCGCGATTTATCCTTGTCGGGCGTGTGGATAAACCCGTTCAGCCCTTGCTGTCGGGTTTTGCCACCGCTTCCAGCGCCGCGATACGGGCCGCCAGCGCGGCATTCTCCTCGCGCGCCTTCTGGGCCATTGCCCGCACCGCGTCGAACTCTTCCCGGGTCACGAAATCGCGATCGGCGAGCCAGCGGTCGATCATGCCCTTGAAGGCGGTTTCGGCCTCGGTCCGCGCGCCCTGAGCAACGCCCATTGCGTTTGTCATCAGCTGCGACAGGTCGTCGAGGATCTTGTTGCGCGTCTGCATGGGCGTTCTCCGTTTCTGCTGCGTCTATATGGTCATTTCAGCGCCCCGCGGCAAGGTTGACTTCGCCCTCGGAGCACGGGCATTGAAGCGGCCATGCTGGCAGCCATTCCCTTCCCCGATCTCTCCCCCGACCTCTTCACGGTCTCCTTCGGGGACATGCAATTCTCGCTGCGTTGGTACGCCCTGGCCTATATCGCCGGCATCGTTCTGGCCTGGTGGCTCGCGGTGCGCGCGGTGCGCCGCCCGGCGCTCTGGGCGGGCGAGGCGCCGATGACGGCAAAGCAGATCGAGGACCTTGTCACCTTCGCGGTGCTCGGCATCATCATCGGTGGGCGGCTCGGCTTCGTGCTGGTCTACCAGCCGGGCTATTACCTCTCCCACCCGATGGAGATTCCCAAGGTCTGGCAGGGCGGCATGTCCTTCCACGGCGGGCTGGCCGGGGTGGTGCTGGCAGCGCTCTGGTTCACCGCGCGCAACCGCATCCCCAGGCTGCAGGCCGCCGACCTGATCGCCCATGCCGTTGCGCCGGGTCTGCTGCTGGGGCGGCTGGCGAACTTCGTCAACGCCGAGCTCTGGGGCCGCCCCACCGACCTGCCCTGGGGGGTGATCTTCCCCGGCGCGGCGGCGCAGGACTGCCCCGGCGTGCTGACGCTCTGCGCGCGCCACCCCTCGCAGCTCTACGAGGCGGCGCTCGAAGGGCTGATCCTCGGCGCGCTGCTGCTCTGGCTGGTCTACCGGCGCGGCGCCTTCAAGCGGCCGGGGCTGGTGCTTGGCACCTTCCTCGCCGGCTATGGCCTCGCCCGCTTCCTCGTCGAATTCGTCCGCCAGCCCGATGCGCAATTCG
Source organism: Seohaeicola zhoushanensis (assembly GCF_014656415.1). Lineage (GTDB taxonomy): Bacteria > Pseudomonadota > Alphaproteobacteria > Rhodobacterales > Rhodobacteraceae > Seohaeicola_A > Seohaeicola_A zhoushanensis. The sequence continues at coordinate 109,676 of NZ_BNCJ01000007.1, forward strand.
TCACCGAGGTCAACCCGCTGGGGCTGGCCTTCCATCTCGGCGGCTGGGGCCTGACCATGGGCCAGATCCTCTCGCTGCCGATGATCGCGCTCGGCCTCTGGTTCGTGCTGCGGGCACGCCGGTGAGTCTCACCGACCACCTGGTCGCGCGGATCCGCGCCTCGGGGCCACTGAGCATGGCCGACTACATGGCCGAATGCCTGCTGCACCCGACGCTTGGCTATTACACCACGCGCGACCCGCTGGGCGCAGCGGGCGATTTCACCACCGCCCCCGAGATCAGCCAGATGTTCGGCGAGCTGATCGGCCTGGCGCTGGCGCAGGCCTGGCTCGACCAGGGCCGCCCGGCGCGGATCGTTCTGGCCGAGCTCGGACCGGGGCGCGGGACACTGATGGCCGACGCCCTGCGCGCCATGGCGCGGGTGCCGGGCCTGCTGGCTGCGGCCGAGCTCTGGCTGGTCGAAGCCTCGCCCACCCTGCGCGCCCGGCAGGCCCAGACGCTGGCCGGTCATGCGCCCCAATGGGCCGATACCGCCGAGGCGCTCCCCGAAGCGCCGCTCTTCCTGGTCGCCAACGAGTTCTTCGACGCCCTGCCCGTACGCCAGTTCCGCCGCGCGGCGGACGGCTGGTGCGAGCTCCGCGTCGGACTGGAGGACGGTCGCCTTGCCCTTGGCCTCGCCGGCGCAGCGCCGCAGCCCGCGCTCGCGCATCGGCTGGAGGACACCCGCGAGGGCGACATCGTCGAACTTTGCCCCGCCGCCGCCCCTGTGATGGCAGCCATTGCCGGGCGCATCGCCCGCCACGGCGGCGCGGCGCTGATCGTCGACTATGGCGACTGGCGCTCGCTCGGCGACACGGTGCAGGCGCTGAAGGCGCATCAGCCGGTGCCGATCCTGGACACACCCGGCGAGGCCGACCTCACCGCCCATGTCGATTTCGAGGTTCTGGCCCAGGCCGCGACCGCCACCGGGGCCAAGCACACCCGACTGGCCCCCCAGGGCCTCTTCCTCGACCGGCTGGGAATTGCCCAGCGCGCCGAGGCGCTGGCGGTCAGGGGCGGCCCCGCCGTCGCCACTGCATATCGACGGTTGACGCATACCGAGGAAATGGGAAACCTGTTCAAGGTGCTGGGCCTCTACCCGCCGGGCGCACCGCCTCCTGCCGGACTGGAGCCATGACGCTGGAAATTCTCACCGCCGACGAATTGGGTCCGCTGCGCCACGGATTCTTCACCCGCAAGGGCGGCGCCTCCTCGGGCATTTTCGCCGGATTGAACTGCGGCACCGGCTCGTCGGACCAGACCGAGGCGGTGGCGATAAATCGCGCCCGCGTGGCCGAGGCGATGGAGGTCGAACCCGCCGCGCTGGTGGGGGTCAACCAGGTGCACAGCGCAGATGTCATCACCGTGACCGCGCCCCTGGCCGAGAAGCCCCGCGCCGATGGCATGGTGACCGCAACCCCCGGCCTGGCGCTGGCGGTGCTCACCGCCGACTGCCAGCCGGTGCTTTTCGCCGACAGCAAGGCCGGCGTGATCGGCGCGGCCCATGCCGGCTGGCGCGGCGCGCTCGACGGCGTGCTCGAGGCCGTGGTCGACGGCATGGAGGACCTCGGCGCCCATCGCGAGAATATCGTCGCGGTGATCGGCCCCACCATCAGCCAGCGCGCCTACGAGGTTGGGCCCGAGTTCTTCGAGACCTTCCTCGCAGAGGATCCCCATTACGCCCGCTTCTTCGCCGGCGGCAATGGCGACCGCATGATGTTCGACCTGCCGGCCTTCGGCCTGCACCGGCTGCGCGAAGCCGGCGTCGGCAATGCGCTCTGGACCCGGCACTGCACCTATTCCGACCCGGCGCGGTTCTATTCCTACCGCCGCACCACCCACGCCAAGGAAGCGGACTATGGCCGCCTGATCTCGGTCATCCGGCTGTGACCGGCACTCGATTCGCGGCCGTCACGCTGCATTTTCGACACATTTGAACGGCCCGGGCGCCAGTCCAGCCCGCCCCCGAACCCTGCAAAAACGCGCTTCCGCATTGGTTTAGTCAATGTTGGCGGGGATTTCTCCGTATTCGGGCATTGTTTGCCATCCGCGAACAGAGCGGCCGCGAATTTCCCTCAATCGGCCCAAAACCCGCCCGAAAGCCCGGCCAGAGTCGCCTCAAGTACAACAGGCAGACACGAGGATCACGACATGAAACCGAAGACCCGCTTCATCAAGTCCGTCGTCGAAACGGCCGCCAAGTCGGAAGTGGTCATGCCGTGGGCCCGTGGCACCCGCCGGGCAGAAATGATCGCGCGCCGCGTTGCTGCTGCAACCGAACGGCGCACCTCGAAGGCAAGCTGACCTATCGCGGCGTTTCCCTCCAGGACCCTCTCGCCGGACGCTGCCCCTGACCGGTGAGGGAAAGAACCCGCCCCGCACAACCGCAGGGCGGGTTTTTCTGGAAGGGTGATTCCCAATGATTGTGGCAAGACAGGTTCCGGACATGAAACAGTTGCACATTCGGAAACCGCATTACCTGGCAGAAAGCCAACAATTCCCCGCATTTCTTGACAAATTGAGCCAAAACCCGCGAAATGTCTGCACTTCAGATCACATTAACGAGTGTCGATTTGTCGTTGTCGGTGGGGGCCGGCGAGAGATGCGACCCTGTTCGAAAGGGCCGAAATAGATGACGATCCCCACCTCGCTTGCGCGTGCCGCGCAGCGCGCTGTGCGCACGGCTTCCCCTGTTCTGAATGATCCCGCCGCGCTGCGGACCCAGCAGCGCCAGCAACTGCGCCGCTACGAGGTGAGCGCCCTGATGCCCGACGGCTCGGTCTCGGAGGTGCGCCATATCGCCCCCGCCCTGCCGCTCTTCGAAGACGCCTTCTGCGCCTTTTCGCGTGGCGCCCTGATCGAGACCGAGAACGGCCCGGTCGCCATCGAGGACATCCAACCCGGCGAACGCGTCATCACCGCCGACGGCCAGGTCCAGCCGCTGCTCTGGAAGGGCAGCACCATCATCGTTCCCGGCCGTCCGGGCCCGAACGGGCGCAACATGCGCCTGACCCGCATCATGGCCGACAGCTTTGGGATGCAGCGTCCCTATTCCTTCGTGCTCGCCGGCCCCTCCGCCCGGCTGCTCGGCACCCCGGCGCACCTGCGCGCCGAAGCCGGCGGTGGCCCGATGCTGACCCCGGTGCAGGAATTCGTCGACGGCAACAACGTGGTCGAGACCGCGCCGCCCACCGCGGTGGAGCTGTTCCACATCTGCCTGAAGCGGCACACCACCATCCGGATCGGCGGGCTGGAGTTCGAGACCTATCACCCCGGCCCGCATGCGCCGCGGCTGATCAGCCACTCGATGCGGGCGCTGTTCTTCGCGCTGTTCCCGCATATCGGCATGTTCGGCGATTTCGGCCCGCTGGCCTTCCCGCGCGCCGACGAGATCCGCCCGAACGCGCTGACCGCCTGAAGCGCAAGCCCGCCGCCAGTGCCAAGAATTTTCGAAAATTCTTGGCAAAAATCTTCGAAGATTTTTGCGCCCCTGCCCGGCGTGGGCGCCTTACGCAGACTTGTTCAGCCGCTCTTCGAGCACGTCGAAGGGCACGCCGGGCTCGTCCTTGGCCACCCGGATCACCAGCGAGGTCTTGACGCTGGCGACATTGGGCGCGGTCAGCAGCTCGCCGGTCAGGAAGGACTGAAAGCTCGACAGGTCCGGCGCCGCGCATTTCAGGATGAAGTCGACCTCGCCGTTCAGCATATGGCACTCGCGCACCAGCGGCCAGGCGCGGCAGCGGTTCTCGAAGGCCGAAAGCGCCGTCTCGGCCTGGCTGTCCAGCCCCACCATCACGAAGACCTGCACCTCGAAGCCCAGCTCGCGCGCGTTGATTTCGGCGTGATAGCCGCGGATCAGCCCGGCCTCCTCCAGCGTACGCACACGGCGCAGGCAGGGCGGCGCGGAAATCCCGACACGGCGGGCCAGCTCGACGTTGGTCATTCGCCCGTCAGCCTGCAATTCGGACAGGATCATGCGATCGATCGGGTCGAGACGTGCGGCAACCATACGGCGTTCCTTGGATTTTTTGCGTTTGTTATAGCAGACGGGCCGCGTGCGCAATATTATTGCGAAAACACGCAATTATCCATGCAGCACCTGCCTCGGATCTGTGCAGATAGCCGATCCAAATCGGGGGTTCAAACCGAACCTTCGCATGGCTATATCCCGCTGGAGTAATGACATCACGGCATCGGGGGATGACATGGGCGACACGCGGCACAGCAAGGTTCTCATCATCGGGTCGGGTCCGGCCGGCTATACGGCGGGCGTCTATGCATCGCGCGCCATGCTGAAACCGCTGCTGGTGCAGGGGATCGAACCCGGCGGCCAGCTCACCACCACCACCGAGGTCGAGAACTGGCCCGGCGACACCGAGGTGCAGGGCCCCGACCTGATGGTCCGGATGGAGGCCCATGCCCGCGCCATGGGCTGCGAAATCGTCGGCGACATCATCACCTCGCTCGACCTGTCGCAGCGCCCCTTCACCGCCAGGGGCGACAGCGGCGCGACCTATACCGCCGATGCGGTGATCCTGGCGACCGGCGCGCGGGCGCGCTGGCTGGGGCTGCCCTCGGAAGAGAAGTTCAAGGGCTTCGGCGTCTCGGCCTGCGCCACCTGCGACGGCTTCTTCTATCGCGGGCAGGAGATCGTGGTGATCGGCGGCGGCAACACCGCCGTGGAAGAGGCGCTGTTCCTGACCAACTTCGCCTCGAAAGTCACGCTGATCCACCGCCGCGACGAACTGCGCGCCGAGCGCATCCTGCAGGACCGCCTGTTCAAGAACCCCAAGATCGAGACCCTGTGGTTCCACGAGCTGGACGAGGTGGTCGGCACCGACAGCCCGCTGGGCGTCGAGGCGGTGCGGGTGAAGAACGTCCAGACCGGCGCCATCACCGAGATCCCGGCCAAGGGCGTCTTTGTCGCCATCGGCCACTCGCCCGCCAGCGAACTGGTCAAGGACCAGCTCGAAACCCATCACGGCGGTTACGTCAAGGTCAAGCCCGGCTCGACCGAGACCTCGATCCCCGGCGTCTTCGCCGCGGGCGACCTGACCGACCACGTCTACCGCCAGGCCGTCACTTCGGCCGGCATGGGCTGCATGGCCGCGCTCGACGCCGAGCGTTGGCTGGCCGCCGAAGAGGCCAAGGCGCCGGCCGAAACCGTCACTGCATGATGTCCCCCGCCATGCCGGACCTTGGGGTTTGGCATGGCGGAACCAACGGCGTAGCCACGCCGCTTGACCTTTGCCACGGCGCTCCGCCAGACTCGCACCAAAGGGACGGAGACGCAGCGTGACCTCGATCTGGCGCGGCAACTGGGCGACACGGGCGCGGATCGCGTCGGGGCTGGTGCTGTTCACCTATGCGCTGTTCCATTTCCTCAACATCGGGCTCGGCCTGTTCTCGTCCGAGCTGATGGATACCGCCCAGGGCTGGCGGCAGGTGATCACCCGCAGCCTGGCGGGCACCGTGCTGCTCTACGGCGCGCTGCTCACCCATGCCGGCCTGGCGCTCTGGAAGCTCGCCGGGCGGCGCACCCTGCATATGCCGGCCTGGGAGCTGACGCAGATCGTCCTCGGGCTGGTGATACCGCTGCTGCTGATCGTGCATGTCACCTTCACCCGGGTGGCGCATTCCGCCTTCGGCGTGAACGACCGTATGGGCTACCTGATCGGGCTGATCTTCGACACCAGGGACGCCTGGCTGCAAAGCCTGCTGCTGCTGATCGTCTGGACCCATGGCTGCATGGGACTGCACTTCTGGCTGCGCAGCGATGCACGCTGGCGCCGCGCCCTGCCCTGGCTGATCGCGCTCGCGGCGCTGGTGCCCTTCTTCGCTCTGGCCGGTTTCCTGACCGAGGGCCGCCGGGTCGCCGCCGCCTTCGCCGACCCCGAGCTGCGCGCCTCGATGCGGGCCTTCTTCAACTGGCCCGACCGCGAGACCTTCGCAGATCTCTTCGCGATCCGCGATGTCGGCAACCGGGTCTACTGGGGCCTACTGCTGCTGGTGGCGGCAGCCTATGGCGGGCGCAAGCTGCTCCGGCGGGGGCGCGCGGTGCGGGTTCGCTATGTCGACGGGCCCGAGATCGCCTCGCCCAAGGGACCGACCCTGCTGGAAATGTCCCGCGCCAACGGCGTGCCGCATACCGCGCTCTGCGGCGGGCGCGGGCGCTGCACCACCTGCCGGGTCCTGGTCGAGGAAGGCGCCGAGCTGCTGCACCCGCCCACCGAGGCCGAGGCCCGCAGCCTCGCCGCCGTCGGCGCGCCGCCGGGCACCCGGCTGGCCTGCCAGATCCGGCCCGCGCAGCCGCTCACCGTGTTCCGTGTCTTCCGCCCCGACGGACGCCGCCACCGCGCCCATGCCAGCCAGGGCCAGGAGCGGCGGATGGCGGTGCTGTTCCTCGACATCCGCGGCTTTACCGCTCTGACCACCGGGCAATTGCCCTATGACGTGGTCTTCCTGCTCAACCGCTTCTTCGACGCCATCGTCCCGGCGATCACCGCGGCGGGGGGCGGGGTCGACAAGTATCTCGGCGACGGGCTGCTGGCGCTCTTCGAGGCCCCGGACGAGGCAAGCTCGGCCCGCGCCGCCCTGCGCGCCGCCGCCGGGATCGGCCGGGCGCTGGACACCTTCAACCGCGGGCTCGCCTCGGAAGGCGCCCCGCCGATCCGCATTGGAATCGGCCTGCATCTCGGCGACCTAGTGCAGGGCGAGATCGGCGCCGCCGGCCATGCCCCGCGCACCATCATCGGCGAGACGGTGAACGCGGCCAGCCGGCTCGAGGCGATGACCAAGGAAATGGCCGTCGAAGCGCTGGTCTCGGCCGAGCTGCTGGCCGGTGCCGGGATCGACCTTTCGGCGCTGACTCTGGTCACCCTGGAACTGCGCGGAGTCGCCGAACCGGTGCCCGCCCTTCCGCTGCGTCACGCGGTTGAAATCGACGAATTGCTGCAAGCCTCTTCGGAAACGGCCTGAATCGGCCAATTGCCGCCCCAAAACCCCGTTTTGGCCAAAAATCCGACGTCTTACCCTAGACTTTGGCGTGGTCTTGTGAGTATCCGCCCGGCGCAAGGGCCTTCTGCCCCGACGCCATCCGACAACCCGAAAGATTGAGATGAACATGATTAGCAATCTGGCTCCGGTCCCCGAGCTTTACGTGTCCTACGACTCTGCACAGAAGCTGAAGGTCGAAGCGGCCAACCTGAAGAGCCACGACCTGACCCCGCGCCAGATCTGCGATCTCGAGCTGCTGATGAACGGCGGCTTCTATCCGCTCAAAGGGTTCCTGTCCGAGGCCGATTACAACGGCGTCGTCGAGAACATGCGCACCGAGGACGGCACGCTCTGGCCGATGCCGATCACGCTCGACGTCTCCGAGAAATTCGCCGAGAGCCTGGAGGTCGGCGAAGACATCGCCCTGCGCGACCAGGAAGGCGTCATCCTGGCGACCATGACCGTGACCGACCGCTGGGTACCGAACAAGTCGAAGGAGGCCGAGATGGTCTTCGGCGCCGACGACCTGGCGCACCCGGCCGTAAACTACCTGCACCACACCGCCGGCAAGGTCTACCTGGGCGGCCCGATCGTGGGCATCCAGCAGCCGATCCACTATGATTTCCGCGCCCGCCGCGACACGCCCAACGAACTGCGCGCCTGGTTCCGCAAGGTCGGCTGGCGCCGCATCGTCGCCTTCCAGACCCGCAACCCGCTGCACCGCGCGCACCAGGAACTGACCTTCCGCGCTGCCAAGGAAGCCCAGGCCAACCTGCTGATCCACCCGGTGGTCGGCATGACCAAGCCCGGCGACGTCGATCACTTCACCCGCGTGCGCTGCTACGAGGCGGTGCTCGACAAGTATCCGGCCGCCACCACCAACATGTCGCTGCTGAACCTCGCCATGCGCATGGCCGGCCCGCGCGAGGCAGTCTGGCACGGCATCATCCGCCGCAACCACGGCTGCACCCACTTCATCGTCGGCCGCGACCACGCCGGCCCCGGCAAGAACAGCCAGGGCAAGGACTTCTACGGCCCCTATGACGCCCAGGAGCTGTTCAAGCAGCACGAGGCCGAGATCGGCGTCGAAATGGTCGACTTCAAGCACATGGTCTACGTGCAGGAGAAGGCGCAATACTACCCGGCGAACGAGGTTCCCGAGGGCGACACCGTGCTCGACATCTCGGGCACCGAACTGCGCCGCCGCCTGGCCGAGGGCCTGGAAATCCCCGAGTGGTTCTCCTTCCCCGAGGTGGTGAAGGAACTGCGCAAGACCAAGCCGCCGCGCTCCAAGCAGGGCTTCACCGTCTTCTTCACCGGCTTCTCGGGCTCGGGCAAGTCGACCATCGCCAACGCGCTGATGGTCAAGCTGATGGAGATGGGCGGCCGCCCGGTGACGCTGCTCGACGGCGACGTGGTGCGCAAGCACCTGTCGAGCGAGCTCGGCTTCAGCAAGGAGCACCGCGACATCAACATCAAGCGGATCGGCTATGTCGCATCCGAGATCACCAAGAACGGCGGCATCGCCATCTGCGCCCCGATCGCGCCCTACGCGGCCACCCGCCGCGCCGTGCGCGAGATGGTCGAATCCTATGGCGCCTTCCTGGAAGTGCACGTCGCCACCTCGATCGAGGAATGCGAACGCCGCGACCGCAAGGGTCTCTACAAGCTGGCGCGCGAAGGCAAGATCAAGGAATTCACCGGGATCTCCGACCCCTATGACGTGCCCGAGAACCCCGAGCTGCGGGTCGAGACCGAAGGCGCCGACGTCGACAACTGCGCGCACCAGGTGCTGCTCAAGCTCGAGAACATGGGCCTGATCGCCGGCTGAGAGGTCGCAATCGCGCCCTCGGGCGCGATGCGCTTCGCGCGGGAGTATTTTGGAAGAAGAGAAGCAGGGGGCGCGCCGGGAACGGGGCGCCCCGTTCCGTTGCGGCGGCGCCGGTTCAGATCGAGGCGAGCAGCGCCCGCGCGGCGCGTTCCTCGACCTGCGCATAGGGGGCCAGCACCTGCTGCAGCGCCTGCAGCGCCGGCAGGCGGGCGGCGTAATCGGCCTCGGAGGCGGCGGCGACGGCGCGGCGGATGTCGTCTTCGCTGGCGCAGAGGATCATCCCCTCTGGGTCGATGAAATCCTCGATGTTGGGACAGCCCCAGTAGATCGGCACCGTCGAGCAGAAGACCGAGTCGAGCAGCTTCTCGGAGAAGTAGTTCCGCTCGCGCACGTTCTCGATCACCACCGAATAGCGGTAACGCGCCAGCCCTTCGGACTTCCGGTCGAAGGGTGCGTAGCCGCCGCCGAGCAGGGTCACGTCCTGCCCGGTCGCGCGGATCCAGTCAGCGACGGCGTGGCGCAGCTGGTGGCCTTCGCTGTCGCGCTTGGCCGAGGCGATCAGCGAACACATGCGGTCCTTGGTGACGTCCAACTCGCGCCACTCGGGCACCCAGGTCGATCCCAGCGGGAAGAAGACGCCGTTCGGGATCTGCCGCAGCAGATCCTCGTTGAAGGTGAGCACGCGGAAGAAGCGCCGCCAGGTGAGGCGCAGCAGGGCGTAGTGGCGCGCATGGACCACCGTGGGTTCCACCAGCATCAGCGAGATCCTGGCGCTGATGCCCGAGCGGCGGCGGAAATGGGTCAGCGTGCGCGGATAGAGCAGCAGGTGGTCCTGCGGGCGCAGGTCCGCCAGTGTGCCGCCATAGAGCCAGTCGGGGCGGCCGAGCGGCCAGATCAGCTCGTCGACCGGCGTGGCCTGGAGGCCGGATTTCTGGTGATGGCCATAGGGCAGGACGGCGACCGCCGGTTCGTAAGGCATCGCGCTCAGCCCTCCCCGCCCGGCAGGTCGACCTCGCCGCGCATCAGCACGAAGCCCTTGCCGGCAACCCGCACCCCGGTCATCGCCTGCGGCGAACCGAGCCGGGAGACGGTGGCGCGGCCGGGGCGGCCCATCCAGTGCCCCTGTTCGGCGACGAAGCTGTCGAGCGTCATCAGCCCGTGTTTCCACAGATAGGCCGCCATCGCCCCGGTGGCCGAGCCGGTGAACGGGTCCTCGGCCGGGCTGGGCGGCGCCAGCAGCAGGCGCGAGAAGGTGTCGCCCTCGGAGGTATCGCCCTTGAGCGTCACGAGGAAGGGTTCGGCCATGTCCGAGGCGCCGTAGCCGACCGTCTCGGTCATCCGCCGCAGCGCCTCGACATCCAGCCGTGCGGCACGCAGCGCGGCGTGATCGCGCAGAACGGTGATGCAGAAGGGCAGCCCGGTGGAAACCATCTGAGGCGGCGCGATGATATCCTCGGGCGAAAGGCGGATCGCCTGCGCCACCAGCGAGCGCTCCACCTCGGGGCCGAATTGCGGCGCCACCTGGGTCATCACGATCTCGTCGCCGTCGAATGCGATCGGGATTAGGCCGGCCTGGGTTTCGAGCGTCAGCCGGTCGCCCGCGATCATCCCGCGCGACCGCATGGCGGCAACGGTGGCGATGGTCGGATGCCCGGCGAAAGGGATCTCGCGGCTGGCGAGGAAATAGCGCACCCGGATATCGGCCACGTCGGAGGGCCCGGTGAAGGTGCATTCGACCAGCGAGGTCTCGCGCACGAAGGCGGTGGCGATGTCCTCGGAGAGCACCGCGCCGCCATGCACCACCGCGCAGCCATTGCCGCCGAAGGCGCGGTCGGCAAAGGCATCGACCCAGTCGAACTGGTACATGGTCATGGATTCGGACTCCCGCGCGCATCCTGCCACCCGTAGATGGCCTGTTCGCGGCAATCGCACAAGCCGTGCCGGCGCATTCGCCGGCGCGGCGCGGGGCGGGGATTCACCCCGCCGCCACCGTCAGTGCACGTTCACCGGCGCGTAATCGTGCTGGCGCGCCAGCACGAAGGCCAGCTTGCGGTCTGCGACCAGCGCCAGCTGGTGGCCCTCGGCGTCATGCACCGCGTAGATGAGCTCCAACTCGCCCGCCTCGGCCTTGAGCGCCTCGGGCAGGTCGGCGACATGCACCGGCTTGACATAGACGATGCCCTTGCCGGCGTCCTTGAATTCATATGGCGTATTCATGGTTTACCCCTTTCTGATCCTGATCGTCTGCACCACGGTTTCGGGAACCGCGCGGGACAGGTCGATGTGCAGCAGACCGTTTTCCATCACCGCCTCGCCCACCTCGACGCCATCCGCCAGCACGAAGCTGCGCTGGAACTGGCGCGCGGCGATTCCGCGGTGCAGGTAGATCCGGTCCTCGCCGTCCTCCCTCTGGCGTCCGCGGATCACCAGCTGGCGGTCCTCCACGGTGATCGCGAGGTCGGTCTCTGCGAAACCGGCCACAGCCAGGGTGATGCGGTAGGAACAGTCCGAGGTCTGCTCGATATTGAACGGGGGATACCCTTCGTTGCCCGATTTCGCGGTGCGCTCCAACAGGCGCTCCAGCTGCTCGAACCCCAACATATGCGGGTAGGTGCCCAGGGTCAGTTTCGTCACGTCTTGCGTCCTTTGCCTTGAAAGCGACGGTGCGCATGGCCCCGAAGCGGCAGCCACGCAGTGGAAATATGGGAGCAAGGGACAGCTTTCACAAGGGCTAGGAGAAATCGCCCCGCCACAGTACATTCGGGGCCCCGGCCCCAATACGCCCCGAGTCGCCATGAATGCCCCCATCGACCTCTCCATGAAGACAGACGACGTGCTGCGGGTGGAGCTGGAGGTCTTCCGCCGCCAGCACCGCGACCTCGACGAGGCGATCACCGCGCTGGTGGACCGCGGCACCTCCGACCAGCTGACCGTGCAGCGCCTGAAGAAACAGAAGCTACGGCTCAAGGACATCATCTCGCTGATCGAGGACCGGCTCACCCCCGACATCATCGCCTGATCGCGCCGAGGCGCATTGCCACCCCCGAGGCTTCGTCTATAGTGCCCGCTCCTTCAGCCGGGGACACGGGAACATGCAGCAGATACAGGTCGGTATCATCATGGGCAGCCAGTCGGACTGGCCCACCATGAAGGAAGCCGCCGACATCCTCGACGCGCTTGGCGTAACTTATGAAAAGCGCATCGTCTCGGCGCATCGCACGCCGGACCGGCTCTGGGCTTATGGCAAGAGCGCCGTGGAGCGCGGCCTCAAGGTGATCATCGCAGGCGCCGGCGGCGCGGCGCATCTGCCGGGCATGATGGCCTCGAAGACCCGCGTGCCGGTGATCGGCGTGCCGGTGCAGACCCGCGCGCTGAGCGGCGTCGATTCGCTCTATTCCATCGTGCAGATGCCCAAGGGCTATCCGGTCGCCACCATGGCCATCGGCGCGGCCGGCGCGGCCAATGGCGGGTTGATGGCCGCCGGCATCCTCGCGCTCTCCGATCCGGCGCTGGCCGAGCGGCTCGACGCATGGCGCGCCGCACTGTCGGACTCGATCCCGGAGGAGCCGCAGGATGCCTAACCCGCTGCCGCAGGGCGCGACCATCGGGATTCTCGGGGGCGGCCAGCTGGGCCGGATGCTCTCGGTCGCCGCTGCGCGACTGGGCTTTGCCTGCCACATCTACGAACCCGGCGCCAACCCTCCCGCCGGCCAGGTCGCCGCGCAGGTGACCACCGCGCCCTACGAGGACGCAGAGGCGCTGAAACGCTTCGCCGAGAGCGTCGACGTCATCACCTACGAGTTCGAGAACGTGCCGACCGAGGCGCTCGACCTGCTCGAAGGCGCGCGCAGCATCCGACCAGGACGCGAGGCGCTGCGGATCAGCCAGGACCGGCTCACCGAGAAGACCTTCCTGCAGGCGCTCGGCCTCAAGACCGCGCCCTTCGCCGATGTGCCCGACCTGCCCAGCCTCGAAGCGGCGCTCAAGGCAATCGGCACCCCGGCGATCCTCAAGTCGCGCCGCTTCGGCTATGACGGCAAGGGCCAGGTGCGCATCAAGGACCCCTCCGAGGCCGCCGAGGCCCTGGCCGCGATGAACGGTGCGCCCGCGATCCTCGAAGGCTTCGTCGACTTCAGCCACGAGGTCTCGGTGATCGCCGCGCGCGGCAGCCACGGTGACGTGGCCTGCTTCGATCCCGGCGAGAACGTGCACCGCGACGGCATCCTGCACACCACCACCGTGCCGGCCCGCCTCTCGCCCAGCCAGCGCACCGACGCCGTGCTGCTGGCGGCCAATATCCTGAACGCGCTGGAATATATCGGCGTGCTCGGGGTCGAGCTATTCGTCACGCCGCAGGGGCTGATCGTCAACGAGATCGCGCCGCGCGTGCACAACTCGGGCCATTGGACCCAGAACGGCTGCGCCGTCGACCAGTTCGAGCAGCACATCCGCGCCATTGCCGGCTGGCCGCTGGGCGACGGCAGCCGGCACTCCAACGTGGTCATGGAGAACCTGATCGGCGCCGATATCGAGCGCGTGGTCGGCCTGGCGACGCGGCCGGATGTCTCGCTGCATCTCTACGGCAAGACTGAGGCCAAGCCCGGCCGCAAGATGGGTCACTTCAACGTGGTGACCGGGCCGGCCCGCTAAGCGCCGTTTTCCGTCGCGGAAAACGTCCGAATTCCTGCGAGGAATTCGGACACCGCGCAACGGGCATGTTTTCCTCGCAGGAAAACAGGACGAAATCCTCGCCAGGATTTCGTCGCACTACGCCAGGAATCGCCCGGCCAATGCGCCGCCGAGATAGCTGAACCGTCCGCCTGCCAGCGTGCCCGCGACCCGGCCCGTCGCGGCCTCGAGGATCACGATATCGACGCGCTTGCCAGGCGCGAGTTCGCCCCGGTCCGCCAACCCCAGCAGCCGCGCCGGCCCGGAAGAGACCAGCGCCCAGGCGGCCTCCAGCCCCATCTCACGCGCCAGCGCCAGCGCCGCGCGGCGCGGCGAGGGGTAGTGATAATCCGAGGCCAGCGCATCGCAGAGCCCCATCGCCACCAGCGCCCCCGCGCTGGCATTGCCCTTGTGCGACCCGCCCCGCACCACGTTGGGCGAACCCAGCACCACGCCGCCGCCGTCGGCCTTCGCCGCCCGCGCGGCGGTCTCGGTCTCGGGGAACTCGGCAATCGCCGCGCCGCGCGCCGCCCATTGTGCCCGGTCTTCGGCGGTATGGTCGTCATGGCTGCCGATGCGCACGCCCTGCGCCAGCAGGCGCGCGCATAGCGCGTCCAGCGCCGCCGGCACCTCGGGCCCGCGCGCGTGCAGCTCCTGCAGCAGTGCCAGATGCGCCTCGGGGCTGCGCCCCGCCTTCAGCGCCTGCCCGGTCAGGCTCGGCGGGCGGCGGCCTTCGGCAAGCCGGTCGTGAGGCAGGTGGTCATTGAAGACGACGAAGTTGACGCCCCATTCGGCCAGCCGCTCGGGCAGGGTCGCATATTCCTCGAGCATGTGGGTCTCGAAGCGCAGCTGCGGGATCAGCGTGGTGGCCAGCGATCCCCGCGTGTCCCGGATCGCCGCGAAGACGCCCGCCGCATGGGCGCCGCCGCGCAGCCCGCCCTCCCAGCTCAGGAACTGCGCCAGCACACCGGTGGTGATGCCGTTCGCCGCCAGCTCGGCCTCGGTCGCCACGATCCCCTCGGCCATGTCGGTCATCGCGCCCCGGCGCGGCGCAAGGTGGCGCTCGAACCCGTCGCCGTGCAGGTCGATGATGCCCGGCAGCACGAGATAGCCGTCGAGATCCACCGCCCGCCCCACCGGCCCGTCGACGACAAGCCCTTCAGCGAAACTCAGCGGCGCGCGCGCCAGCCCCTCGGGCAGCAGCACTTCCGCTCCCGTCAGATCGAATGCCAGGCTGGTCACGGTTTCGTCTCCTTCTCGGCGTCCTCTTCCCCGAGGATCGCGTCCAACCACGAGATATCGGCATCGAAACGACCATGTGACAGGAAGTGCATCGTCTCGGCGATCACGCGCGGGTTGTTCATCATGAAGGTATGGGTGACCGGCAGCACCAGCCGGTCAGCCATCCCCTCGAGAGCCGTCGAGGCGACCGAGACCTTGCCATCGTCCGGCCCGTCGATCATCGCCGAGAACACCGGGTTCAGCGATTGCGTGCCGGCAATCACCCCAACCGGGTAGTCCACCGGCCCCAGCCGCAGCGGCCAGCTCTGCGGATCGGTGCCCAGCTGCAGGCCCGCCGGGCCGTTCAGCATTCCGAAGACCTCGAGGTCGCCCAGCTTGTCGACCAGTTCGCTGCCCCGGTTCGGCGGGCCGAGCATCACCGTGCGGCCCAGCTTCTCGGGCCGCGCCATCCGCATCCAGTAGCGCAGCAGGATGCCGCCCATCGAATGGGTGACGAAGTTCACCCGCTCATCGCCGCATTCCTCCACTGCCTCGGGCAATGCGCCCTCGGCCAGTTCCGGGATCGGCAGCTCGGTCGAGGGATAACGCACGTTGACCACGTGATAGCCATTGGCTGCCAGCACCTGCTCCATCACCGTCAGCGAGGCATCGGTGCGCGCCAGACCGTGCAGCAGCACAACGCATTCGGCCCGGACCGGGCCGGCCAGCAAGAGCAGCAAGGGAAGAAGGGCGCGCATGGCCGCCGACATAGCCCGGAAGCGGCGCAAGGGAAAGGATCAGGCCCGCCGGATCGCCAGCAGGATGCCACCCAGCACCAGCACCGTGCCCATGGCGAAACGCGGGGTCAGGCTCTCGCCCAGCAGCAGGATGCCACCGGCTACCGCGATCGGCGGCACCGCCACCATGGCGATCGCCGCCGTCACCGCGCTGATCCGGGGCAGCACCGTGTACCACAGCGCATAGCCCAGGCCGGACGTCACCGCGCCCGAGATCACCGCCAGCAGGATGCCCTGCGGTTCGACGGTCGCCGGCATCCCGTCGAACATCAGCGCCAGCGCCGTCGGCGGCAGCGCCCAGACGAAATTCGCCGCCGTGCCGGCCAGCGCATCGGGCTCGCTGCGCCCCTCCAGCGTATAAAGCGCCCAGCCCACCCCCGCCGCGATCATGCAAAGTGCGCCGAACAGGTTCACCCGCCACGCCCCGGCCGGCCATAGCACCACCGCCAGCCCGACCAGCGCCACCGTCGCGCCAAGCACCTGGCGCGGCGTCGGCGCGGCCCCGCGCAGGGCCGAGACGGCGAAGATCACCACCTGCACCACGCCGAAGAGCAGCAGCGCGCCGATGCCCGCATCCAGCGTCAGGTAACCCACCGAGAAGCCGATCATGTAAAGCGCCAGCGACCCCGCCCCGGCGATCCGGCGGCGCGAGACCAGCGGCGGCGCGCGGCAATGCCAGCGCGCCAGCGCCATCAGCATCGCCGCGCCCGCCGCGACCCGGATCAGGGCGAAACTGCCGGGGTCGGCAAATCCGCCACCCACCGCCATGCGGTTCAGGATCGAATTTGCCGCGAAGGCGATCAGCGTGACCAGGATGAGCAGGACAAGGCGCATGGCGCCAGTTGCCGTCATCCGCGCGGCACAGGCAAGGGGGATCAGCCGAAGGCCCTGGGATAGACCAGCGTTTCGGCGGGCACCGTGTCACCCGGCCCGGCGAGCAGCGTGTGCTCTACCGGATAGGGCGAGGTCAGCCGCGCTGCGCGCGCGGCGCTGAACCCGGCCTTGCTGTAGAAATCGACCTGCCCCAGCACCACCACCGTGCGCCCCGAGAGCCGCGCCCATTCCGCGATCAGCCCGACCATCCGCTTGCCGACCCGGCGGCCCTGCCAGTCGGGATGCACCGCCACCGGGGCAAGGCAGAGCCAGCCCTTCGGCGCCACCATCCGGCTCAGCCCCGCATAGGCGATCACCGCGCCCTCGGCGGTCATCACCTGCTCGCCCACCATGTCGCCGGCCTTGCGCAGAGCCCGCACCAGCGCCGCCTCCTCCGGCCCGCCGAAGGCGGCCGTCAGCAGCGCCTCGACCTGCGCCTCCTCGCCGGGACGCATCTCGCGCAGGAAATCGGGGGACAGGGGCATCGCGTTCTCCTTGGCTGAGGGCGGGCTTAGCCCATCTGCCGCCCCGGTGCGAGTCCGCCTGCGCGGAACATTCCGGCCCGCTCACGCATTCCACATGCGGAATACACGAACGGAGCCCGCCATGTCCCTGTCCCGCACCAGCCCCTCCACCGGGCCCGCCTCGCCCGAAGTGGTGGGCTTCCATGACGCGCCCACCGGCAGCATCCAGTATCTCGTCATCGACCCCGACACCTCCAAGGCCGCGCTTGTCGACGCGGTGATGTCTTTCGACCCGGCCGCCGCGCGCACCTCGACAGAGGGCGTCGAGGCGATCCTGCGCTTTGCCGCAACCGAGGGTGTCGAGATCGACCGAATACTCGACACCCACCCCCATGCCGACCACCTGATGGCCTCGGCCTCGCTCGCCGAGCGTCTTGGCGTGCCAAACGGGATCGGCGAGAAGGTCTGCGAGATCGCCGAGCTCTGGCGCAACCTCTACCATCTTCCCGACGCCTTCGACCCGGCGCAGGATTTCGCGCAGCTCTTCGACGATGGCGACAGCTTCCAGATCGGCAACTTGCCGGTGCGGGTGATGCTGACGCCCGGACACACGCTGGGTTCGGTCACCTATGTCGTCGGCTGCGACGCCGCCTTTGTGAACGACACCTTCATGCAGCCCGACGCCGGCACCAGCCGCGCCGATTTCCCCGGAGGCGATGCAGGCGCGCTCTACGACTCGCTGCAGGCGATCCTGTCGCTGCCCGACCGCACGCGGCTCTTCGTCGGCCACGACTACGGCACCGAGCGCCGCAAGAGCCCGGCCTGGGAATCGACGGTCGCAGAACAGCGCCGCCACAACACGCACATCGGCGGGGGTGTCGACCGTGCTGCCTACATCGCCCTGAGGGAAAAGCGCGATGCGACGCTGGACCTGCCCGACCGGATGCTTCAGGTACTGCAGATGAACCTGCGCGCGGGCCGCGCGCCTGCCCCGGAAGCGGATGGGCGCTCCTACCTGAAGGTGCCGTTGAACCGCTTCTGAAAAGCGGCGATTGTCGCGCTACGCCCAGCCGTTCCAAGCCCTCGCATAGACTGCCAAGAAGAAGGTCCCGCATGAAACTGAACCACACCCTCCGCGACCTGACCCGCCGCGTCGAAGCGGTGACGCTGGTGGCCTTTCTCGCGGCCGCCGGCGGGCTCTGGGCCTTTGGCGGGCTGGCGGCCGAGATGATGGAGGGCGATCTCCACGCCTTCGACGAGCGGCTGCTGATGGCCCTGCGAACGCCGGGCGATCCTGCGGATCCGATCGGCGGGCGAGCGGTCGAGCAAGCGATGCGCGACCTGACGGCGCTTGGCGGCGTCACGGTGCTGACGCTGATCACGCTCTCGGTGCTGTGCTTCCTGCTGCTGCGCGGCCGGCGCGCCTCGGCCCTGTTCCTGGCGGTGGCGGTGGTGGGCGGACAGCTGCTCTCCAACCTCGCCAAGCTCGGCTTCTCGCGGCCCCGCCCCGATCTGGTGCCGCATGGAGTCGAGGTCTCGACCGCCTCCTTCCCCTCGGGCCATTCGCTGATGGCGGCGGTGACCTACCTGACGCTGGCGGTGATGCTGGCCCGCATCGAGCCGCGCTGGCGGCTGCGGGTCTTCCTGATCGGCGTGGCGGCGGTGCTCTCGGTGCTGGTGGGGATCAGCCGGGTCTACCTCGGGGTGCATTGGCCCTCGGACGTGCTGGCCGGCTGGTCACTGGGCGCGGCCTGGGCGCTGATGGTCTGGCTGGTCGCGCGCTTCCTGGACCGCCGCGGCCAGCTCGACAGCAGCGCCGGGAACGGCGACTGAGCCCCGGAGGCGCGCGGGCGGCAGCGGCGCGGGGGGCTTTGCCCCCGCCGCCCGTTCCGGGCGACTCCCCCGAGTATTTTCTGAAGAAGAGAAGCAGGGGGCGCGGGTAGGGCGGGGTTTACCCCGCCGCCCCTTCAGCCCAGCGACAGCGGCATGTGCCGGTTCACGTCCTTGTAGAGCAGGTAGCGGAAGGGCCCCGGCCCGCCGGCGTAGCAGGCCTGCGGGCAGAAGGCGCGCAGCCACATGTAATCACCTGCCTCGACCTCGACCCAGTCCTGGTTCAACCGGTAGACCGCCTTGCCCTCGAGCACGTAGAGCCCGTGTTCCATCACATGGGTCTCGGCAAAGGGGATGGTGCCGCCGGGCAGGAAGGTCACGATGGTGACATGCATGTCATGGCGCATGTCGTCGAGGCCGACAAATCGGGTGGTCGCCCAGCGCCCCTCGGTGCCCGGCATGGCCGCGGGGGTGATGCTGCGCTCGTTGGTGACGATCGGCTCCGGCAGGTCCACCCCCTCGGCCCGCTGGTAGCGCTTGCGGATCCAGTGGAAGCGCGCCTCGGGTCCGGCATGGTTGGCCAGCCGCCAGTCGCAGCCCGGCGGCAGGTAGGCGTAGCCGCCCGGTTCCATCACGTGATCGGTGCCCGCGATGGTCAGCGTCAGCGCGCCCTCGGTGACGAAGAGCACGCCCTCGGCCTCGGGGTCGGCCTCGGGCCGGCTGCTGCCGCCGCCGGCGGCGACCTCCATCAGGTAATGCGAGAAGGTCTCGGCAAAGCCCGAGAGCGGGCGGGCGATGACCCAGAGCCGGGTCTTGTCCCAATGCGGCAGGAAGGAGGTGGTGATGTCGCGCATCGTGCCCTTGGGGATCACCGCATAGGCGGTGGTGAACATCGCCCGGTCGGTCAGCAGCTGTTCCTGCGGCGGATGCCCGCCATGCGGGGCATAGTAGACGGGGGACATGGGCGCACTCCTGCAAATCGCTTCGCTCCCAGTATCGCCGAGCCGCGCGCCCTTGTCCAAAGCCCCACGACGGGTAACACTGTGCGGGAAATCTTGAAAATGCCGCGCCGTGCGCGGGAGGGAAACCGCGATGATCCGCATCCTGCGCCGCGCTGCAGCCATATACCTTGCGCTTGTCGCCACTGTCGCCCCGGCGCAGGTCTGGGTCGCCAGCAAGGCGGATGACGGCGCATATGTCTATGGCAGCGCCAGCCCCGAGCCGGTGCAGCTCTGGCTGTCCTGCAACGCGCCCTCGGCGACGCGGCTGCCGCCGCTGCAGGTGGGCGCGCATGAGGAGACGGTCTCGGCGCCCTACACGATCCGGCTGGAGTTCTCCAACGCACTGATCCCCGGCATCGGCCCGCGCGCCGACATCCATCTCTGGGTCGGGCAGACCGCCTACCTCTTGCCGCAGCTGGCCCTGAACGAGATGACCGGCGTCTGGGAGCTGACCCTGTCGATGGCCGACCCGATGCTGACCGCGATGCGCGCTGCCGACCGGCTGGTTCTGGCGCCGGGGCGCGACCAGGCCTGGGAGCTGCCGGTCCAGGGCCTGGCCGGAGCGGCGAAGACCGCCATGCAAACCTGCGTCGACGCCTGGATCTCCGCCGGCTTCGAGGTACCGCCGGCACTGTCGGAATTCGCCCCCGCCTATGGCGGCGGCGCGGCGACTCCGATGCGGGTGGCGGCGGATGCCGCCGTGAGCGCGGGCTGCAACGGGCCGGCGACCCGCGGCCCCGAATACCTGCTCGCCGGCAATATCGACGGCGACGGCACCGAGGACATCATCCTCGACTGGCGCGCGGTCGAATGTCTTTCCGGCCCGCCGCGCCCCTATTGCGGCGCCTCCATGTGCAGCGCCGAGATCTTCCTCAGCTCGGCCTATCCGCGCAGCGGCAGGTCCGAGGACTGGCTGGCGCTGGGGGTCGAGCTGGTGCCGCTGTCCAATGGCAACGACGGTGTCCGCATGGGGGTCTCGCAGGCCACCTGCGCCGAGCGCGGCCTCGCCGAATGCGCGCTGCTCTACTACTGGGATGGCCTGCGGCTGCGCGAGCTGCCCTGAGGCAGGTCTCTACCCCACCCCGACCCCGCTCTGCCGCAGCTCAGCCGCGCAGAGCCGGAGCGCCCGCAGCGCAGCCTCGCCGTCGCTCCCGCGCGGCATCGAGGTGCCGACCACCAGGCCCGCCGCCCCCGGCGCGCTGACCGGGACAGCATAGCCGACGATGCCGCTCTCGAACTCGCCATCCGTCTCGGCAAATCCGGCCGCGCGCGCCTCGGCCACACTGGCCAGCACCTCGGCGCGGCTGCCCAGCGAGCGCTCGGTATGGCGCGGCAGTTCCGCCGCCTCGGCCAGCGGGCCCGGATCGGGTTCCAGCGCCAGCAGCATCCGCCCGAGGCTGGTGTGCAGCAGCGGCAATCGGCTGCCCGGCGTGAAGCCGAAGGAGACCGGGCCGCTGGCCAGCGTCGACTGCGCCAGCAGCAGCACCTCGGTGCCTTCCCGCGCTGCCAGAACGATCTCGGCCTCGAGCTGCGCGGCATGGCGGTTCAGCACCGGCTGCACCCGGTGACCGAAGTGATTGGCCCTGAGGTAGCCCGCCGCCAGCGTCAGCACCTTGGGCGTCAGCGCAAAGGCGCGGCCGCTCTGCGTCAGGAACCCGAGCTGCACCAGCGTCAGCGCCCCGCGTCGGGCGGCGGCGCGGTCCTGCCCCGTCGCGCGGGCGATATCGGCGAGCGTCAGCGCCGGAGCGCTGCCGTCGAAGGCGGCGAGAACGGCCATTCCCTTGGCAAAGGTTGCGGCTGTGCTGCGATCCTGCGTGGTCATGGCCGGCTCCTTCGACGTTTCGCTTGACTCGCCGGCGGGCCCACCGGCAATCTGAGCGTATAACGTATCTTTTGTGCGATATACGCACAATCGTCAAGAGCCAGGAGGAGCCCCGCCGTGATCAGCCAGGAACAGAACGACAGTCTCACCCGTGTCGGCCCCGGTAGCGATGCCGGTGCGGTGCTGCGGCTCTACTGGCAGCCCGCCGCCCTGTCGGACGAGCTGATGAAGGCCCGCCCGGTGGTGCCAGTCCGGCTGCTGGGCGAGGACCTGGTGCTGTTCCGCGACCAGGAGGGCAAGCTCGGCCTGATCCAGCGGGCCTGCCCGCATCGCGGCGCCGATCTGTGTTTCGGCCGTCTCGAGGACAACGGCCTGCGCTGCCCCTTCCACGGCTGGCACTTCGACCGCTCGGGCCAATGCGTCGAACAGCCGGGCGAGCCCGAGGGCAGCCGGATGCACGAGCAGATCAAGGCCCGCTCCTACCCGGTGGTCGAGAAGAACGGCATCGTCTGGGCCTACATGGGGCCGGGGGATCCGCCGCCCTTCCCCAACTTCGACTGCTTCCGCGCGCCCGATACCCATGTCTTCGCCTTCAAGGGCCTGTGGGAGTGCAACTGGCTTCAGGCGATGGAGGTCGGCATCGACCCGGCCCATGCCTCCTTCCTGCACCGCTTCCTGCAGGACGAGGACCCGAAGGAGTCCTACGGCAAGCAGTTCCGCGACACCGCCGGGAATACCGAGATCCCGATGACCAAGCTCCTGCGCGACTACCCCCGCCCCGAGATCAGCGTGGACGACACCGACTGGGGCCTGCGCCTCACCGCGCTGCGCCACATGGAGGACGGGCGCACCCATGTGCGCATCACCAACCAGATCTTCCCTGGCGCCATCTGCATCCCGATGAGCCGCGAGATGACCATCACCCAGTGGCATGTTCCCGTCGATGACACGACCTGCTACTGGTATTCCATGTTCACCAGCTTCACCAAGCCCGTCGACAAGGCGCTGATGCGCGAGCAGCGGCTGAAGGAACATCGCCTGCCGGATTACGCGCCGCTCAAGAACGCGCGCAACAATTACGGCTATGACGAGAATGAACAGGCCAGCACGACCTATACCGGCATGGGGCTCGACATCAACGTGCACGACCAATGGGCGGTGGAATCGATGGGCCGCATCCAGGACCGCACGGAAGAGCATCTCGGCAAGACCGACGTCGGCATCATCCGCAACCGCCGCCGCCTGCGCGACGCCATCGCGGCGGTGAAAGCGGGCGAGTTGGACCGCCTGCCGATGCGCAACGGCGGCACCGAGGCGCTCACCGGCCCGGTCTCGAACGACACCATCGCCACCGGCGGCAACTGGCACGCCGCGGCGGCCGAGGCCGATGTCGCGCGCCGCGCCTCCTGCCCCTGGGATGCAAGTGTCTGAGCCGGGCGCGCTGGCGCGACTGGGCCTGACCGGCCCCGACCATGACGAGGCCTCTGCCGCGCTGCTGGCGCGGGTCGCCGAGGCCGGGCTTGAAACGATCCGCGTGGTCTTTGCCGACCAGCACGGGCTGCTGCGTGGCAAGACGGTGGTCTCCGAGGCGCTGGGATCGGTGCTGAGGAACGGCCTCGCCGCGCCCTCGACGCTGCTGTTGAAGGACACCTCGCACCGCACCGTCTTCCCGGTCTGGTCCGAGGATCCGGGCATCGGTGCCGGGCTGATGCGCGGGGCGAGCGACGTACTGATGGTGCCCGACCCGGCCAGCCTGTGGATCCTGCCCTGGGCGCCGCATTCCGCCTGGTTGATGGCCGACGTGGCCTTCCGCGACGGCACGCCGATCCCCTTCACCTCGCGCACCGTTCTGGCCCAGGCCGAGGCCTCGCTGGCCGCCCAGGGGATGCGCGCGCTGATGGGGCTGGAGGTCGAGTTCCACGTCTTCGAGCGGCTCGACACCGGGCTGGATCACGCCCAGACCACGATGCCCGGCGCGCCGGTGCAGACGCGGGCCCTGAACCAGGGCTACCAGTTCCTGACCGAGACCCGCTACGCCGAGGCCGAGGGTATGCTCGACAGCCTGCGCCGGGCGGCGCAGGCGATGGGGATGCCGGTGCGCTCGGTCGAGATCGAGATGGGGCCGAGCCAGTTCGAATTCACCTTCGACCCCGGCCCGCCGATGGCGCAGGCCGAGACCATGGTGATGTTCCGCACGCTGGTGAAGGAGGTCTGCGCCGCGCAGGGTCTGCACGCCAGTTTCATGGCCAAGCCCCGGCTGGAGAACATCGCCGCCAACGGCTGGCATGTGCATCAGTCGGTGACGGATGCGGCGGGGCGGAACATCTTCATGCCGGGAGCGGATGGCTCGCTGCGCGCGCAGGCGCAGGGCTGGATCGCCGGCTTGCTGGCCCATGCACCGGCGCTCTCGCTGCTGATGGCGCCGACGGTGAACAGCTACAAGCGCTACCAGCCGTTCCAGCTCGCCCCCAACCGCATCGCCTGGGGCCGCGACAACCGCGGCGCGATGCTGCGGCTGCTCTCGGCGCCGGGCGATCCGGCCAGCCGCGTCGAGAACCGCGCCCCCGACAGCACCGCGAACCCCTATTACGCCTTCGCCGGCCAGATCGCCGCCGGTCTCGACGGCATCGCCCAGGGCATGACCCTGCCGCCCGAGACGCTCTCGCCCTACGACAGCGCCGCGCCGCTGCTGCCGACGAACATGGCGACCGCGATCGCGGCCTTCGAAGGCTCGGAGATGCTGCACCACGAGTTCGGCAGCGACTTCGTGGACTACCTCGCCCGGATCAAACGGGCCGAGTGGGAGAGGTATCTTGGCAGCGTCTCGGAGTGGGAACAGGCGGAGTATTTCAACCTGTTCTGAGCGAAGCGACGGGGTCCTCCTGCTCTCGCAACATAGGGCTGCGCCCGCCCTTGGGGGCGGTCAGGCGCAGCCTGGCGGCGCTTCGCGCCCTGATTCCGGGCAAGAGGCCCCTACCGCGCCACCGCCAGCCCGCTCGGCACCGCCTCCGGCACGCCCATCCGCCCCGGCAAGCTGGCGGTATCGGTGAGCGCGCCGAGGAAGGCGATCAGGTCGGCGATCTCGGCCTCGCTCAATTCCACCAGCGCCAGCGTGTTGGCGGCGGCGATGGCCTGCACCTCCTCGGGGGCCGAGAGGATCGCCAGGTCGGTCGTCACCGCCAGTTCGGGTAGGATCCGCTGCGCGCGGTCGTACGTCGCAAGCCCATCTAGCGGCGAAAGGTGGTGGCGGATCACCCCGTCGAGCGTCGCATGGGTGCCGGCATGGCCATAGGGCGCGGTCTGGGTGACGTTGCGCAGCGAGGGCGTGCGGAAGGCATAGGCGTCGGTCGGCTCGCCCGTCACCCGCATCCGGCCGATGTCACGGCTATGGCGCTCGAAGCGGGCGGCCTTGCCGGGGCCGATCTGCGGCATGGCGATGGCGTGGAAACCGTGGTCGGTCTGGAAGCGCCCGGCGTGGCAGGCATCGCAGCCGGCCTTGCCGTAGAAGAGTTCCATCCCCCGCGCGGCCGAGGCGTCCAGCGGCGTGCCGTCGCGCAGGTAGCGGTCGAAGGGGCTGTCGTCGGCCCGCCACTCCAGCGCGATGAAGGCGGCGAGCGCGTTGGCGATATCGGCGAAGGCGATGGGGCGGGGGCCTATCACCCCGTCGAAGGCGGCACGATAGGCGGGGATCGCCTCTACGCGGGCCGAGAGGATCGACCAGGCGCCGCCCTCGCCGGTGAGGAAGCCGAGCCGGACGGCCCTGGCGACATCGTTCTCGGTGTAATGCCCGGCCATCTCGTCCGGCGAGAGGACGGGGAACATCGCCTGCGCCGAGAGGGCGTTGTCGAAGCCCTCGGCCATGTCCTCGCCCAGCGGCGTGCGGATGCCGTGCGGGCGGGTGGGGTCGTCCTCGAGCCGGCCGTCGGCGAAGAAATGGGTGAACTCGGTGGCCCCGAGGTTGAACAGCGCGGGCGAGTTGCGGGGGATGCGCTGCTCGGGCGGGTTGGCCGGGTCGGCGTGGCGGTCCGGGCCGAGGCCGATGCCGCCGTCACCCAAGCCGAGCGAGAGGCCGTCCGAGGTGGCGAAACGAGGGTGGTGGCAAGTGGCGCAGGAGACCTCGCGGTTGCCGCTGAGGATGGGGTCGTAGAACAGCAACTGGCCGAGGGCGGCCTCGGCGGGATCGACCGGGCGGAAGGCCGATTCTTCGCGCGGGAGCGGACCGGCGGCGGCCGGGGCGGCGGCGATCAGGAGGGGGAGCAGTAGGCGGAACATGGGCGCCTCTCGGGGCTGGAATTCGGGCGGATTTGCCGGGGTCTCGGAGTGTCCCAGCTAGGACGGGGGGTCATGGCGTTGAAATTATTATGTTTTCTTTGAGAGTGGTTTTTCGGGTGGGTTTTCGTGCCCTCTGGGGGGCTTTTGATAGGAGGCGGGTGCGGGGCGGGGAGTGCTGCGCCCCCTCACCCTGGCCCTCTCCCCCGAGGGGAGAGGGGAGTGCTTTTGATTGGGATGGGTGTGGGGTGGTTGGGGGATTGCCCCCTCCCTGGCCCTCCCGTGAAAGGGTGCGTTTTGGTTGAAGTTGGGGGCGGGGTGGGGTGTGCCGCGCCCCCTCACCCTTACCCTCTCCCCCGAGGGGAGAGGGGAGTGCTTTTGATTGGGGTGGGTGCGGGGCGGTTGGGGGATTGCCCCCTCCCTGACCCTCCCGTGAAAGGGTGCGTTTTGGTTGAAGTTGGGGGCGGGGTGGGGTGTGCCGCGCCCCCTCACCCTTACCCTCTCCCCCGAGGGGAGAGGGGAGTGCTTTTGATTGGGGTGGGTGTGAGGCGGTTGGCAGATTGCCCCCTCCCTGACACTCCCGTGAAAGGGTGCGTTTTGGTTGAAGTTGGGGGCGGGGTGGGGTGTGCTGCGCCCCCTCACCCTTACCCTCTCCCCCGAGGGGAGAGGGGAGCCCTCTTCACTGCGGCAAGTCCAGGGACGGAAGCGGCGTGCGTCCTCTCCCCCAAGAGCGCAGGAGACCGCCATCCTCCCCACCGGCAGGACCCGCCCGGACAACGCGCCGTCCCCTCCGCCCGCGCCTCCCCTCTCCCGGAGGGGAGAGGGGATGGGGGTGAGGGCGCGCGGGGGCATCGCTCAGACGAAACGGTTGACGTAGTTCTCGAGGATCTCCTGCCGTCCCGAGCGGGGCTGCGGATCGATCTCGCCCGACATCACCCGCGCGGAGAGCGCCGCCAGGTCGCTGGCCAGGATCCCCCTGCCCTTCTCCGAGGCCCAGCCGGCATAGCGTTCGGCCAGCGCGGCATCCAGCCCGCCGTCCTCGATCATCGCCGCCGCCGCCTTGAGGCCGCGCGCGCAGATGTCCATGCCGCCGACATGCGCGGCCACCAGGTCCTCGGCATCGAGCGACTGGCGCCGGATCTTGGCGTCGAAATTGGTGCCGCCGGAGGTGAACCCGCCGGCCTTCAGGATGTGGTAATAGGCCAGCGCCACCTCGGGGGTGTTGTTCGGGAACTGGTCGGTATCCCAGCCGGACTGGTAGTCGTTGCGGTTCATGTCGATCGACCCGAAGACGCCCAGCGCCGCCGCCGTAGCGATCTCGTGCTCGAAGCTGTGCCCGGCGAGGATGGCATGGCCCTGCTCGATGTTGAGCTTCACCTCCTTCTCCAACCCGTATTTCTGCAGGAAGCCGAAGCAGGTGGCGACGTCGTAGTCATACTGGTGCTTCGACGGCTCCTGCGGCTTGGGCTCGACCAGGATCGTGCCCTTGAAGCCGATCTTGTGCTTGTAGTCGACCACCATGTTCAGGAACCGCCCCATGTGGTCGAGCTCGGCGCCCATGTCGGTGTTCAGCAGCGTCTCGTAGCCCTCGCGCCCGCCCCAGAGCACGTAGTTCTCCCCGCCCAGCCGGTGGGTCGCATCCATGCACATCTTCACCGTTGCGGCGGCATAGGCGAAGACCTCGGGGTCGGGGTTGGTCGCGGCGCCGGCCATCCAGCGGCGGTGGCTGAACATATTGGCGGTGCCCCAGAGCAGGCGCGTCTTCCGGGTCGCCATCTTCTCCTCGAAATAGGCGATGATCTCCTGAAAACGGTCGTGGCTTTCCCTGAAGGTCGCGGCCTCGGGGCGGATGTCGGCATCGTGCCAGCAGAAGAAGGGCGCGCCCAGGATGTCGAAGAGGTCGAAGGCGCAGTCGGCCTTGACGCGCGCGCGCGCCATCGCGTCCTGCGGATGCCAGGGCCGTTCGAAGGTCTGCCCGCCGAAGGGGTCGCCGCCCTCCCAGGCGAAGCTGTGCCAATAGGCGACGGCAAAGCGCAGGTGGTCCTCCATCCGCTTGCCCAGCACGATTTCGTCGGGGTTGTAGTGTCGATAGGCGAGGCCGGTGCTCTCAGGGTCATAGCGGACCGGCTCGATGCCGGCGAAGAAGGGATGGGTCATGGCAGGGCTCTCAGGGCTGGATAGGCGGCGGCGAAGGCGGCGTGGGCCGCTTCGCAGGCCGCGGTGAGATCGGGACGCGGGAGGAGGGTTTCGGCAACCGGGGGCTTGGTCATCACCTCGGAAGGCGCGGCCCCGGTCACACCGCAGAGGGCAAGGCGGGCGGCGCCGAGTGCCGCACCGAATTCACCGCTTTGCGGCAGGTCGATGGGCAGGTTCAGCACCGTGGCCAGCAGCTCGACCCAATAGCGCGAGCGGGTGCCGCCGCCGATGGCGAGCAGCCGGTCGAGCCGCGCGCCGGTGGATTGCAGGGCGATCAGGCTGTCCTTCAGGGCAAAGCTCACCCCCTCGATCACCGCGCGGGTGAGGTCGGCCTGTTCGGAGGCGATGTCGAGGTTGAGAAGGGCGCCGCGGATGGCGCTGTCGTTGTGCGGGGTGCGCTCGCCCGAGAGGTAGGGCAGAAAGCGCAGTCGTCCCGGTGCGCGCAGCGGCCCCAGGGCCTGGGTCAGGTCGGCGGGCCTGGTGCCGGTGACCCTGGCCAGCCAGTTCAACGAGTCGGTGGCGGCGAGGATCACGCCCATCTGATACCAGGTGTCCGGGATGGCGTGGCAGAAGGTGTGAACGGCGCTTTCGGGCGCCGGGGCAAAGCCGTCGCGGGCGGCGAGCAGGACGCCGGAGGTACCGAGGCTGACAAAGCCGTCGCCCTCGGCCAGCGCGCCGACGCCGCAGGCCGAGGCGGCATTGTCGCCGCCACCGGCAATGACCAGAGCGCCCTCGGGCAGGCCCAGGTCGCGGGCGACCTCGGGGCGCAGCGGGCCGACGATGCCGGTGCCCTCCAGCAGCTCGGGCATCTGGTCACGGCGCATTCCCGATTTCGCCAGGAGGACGTCCGACCACGCCCGCCGGCCCACGTCCATCCAGGCGGTACCGGCGCTGTCGGACATGTCGGAGGCGGCGCGGCCGGTCAGCCAGAAGGAGAGATAGTCCTTGGGCAGCAGCACCCTGGCGGTGCGGGCAAAGGCTTCGGGTTCATGCTCGGCGACCCAGAGCACCTTGGGCGCGGTGAAGCCGGGAAATACGATGTTGCCGCTTATGCGGCGGAAGTCGGGGTCGGCGTCGAGGCGGGCGGCCTGGGCATGGCTGCGGGTGTCGTTCCAGAGCAGGCAGGGGCGCAGCACCGCGCCGCTTTCGTCCAGCAAGGTCGCGCCATGCATCTGGCCGGAAAGGCCGATGCCCCGGACCCCGGCCAGCGACTGGCGCGCGCCCAGTTCGCCCAGCGCGGCGCGGGTGGCGGCGATCCAGTCGGCGGGGTCCTGCTCGGACCAGCCGGGGTGCGGATGGGCGACCGGGGTCGCCGCCTCGGCGCTGTCGCGCACGGAGCCGTCGTCGCGCAGCAGCACGGCGCGGACGCCGGACGTGCCGAGATCCAGACCGATGAACATGGTTCCTCCCCCTGTTGGGAGGAACTGTCCCGCGATTTAATTCCGGTGTCAAATTAAAAAGCGGGAGCGGGGTCAGAGCGGCCCCGCGCCGTTGCGCGGGCGGCGGCTGGCGGGGTCGGCGCGGGGGACGCTGACGATGGTCTCGGCGCCGGTGAGGCGGCGGAGCTGGCGGGTGGTGCGCACCACCGGGCTGCGCCAGTCGAGGAAGAGCGCCAGCGCCACAGCAAGGACCATGGTGAGCAGCCCGCCACCGAAGGCGATGGCGGCGCGCGGGTCGCGCAGCGGGGTCTCGGGGGCCTCGGCGGGGATCACGACGGTCAGCCGCTCGGCCATGCGGCGGGTTTCCATCATATGGGCGAGTTCGGCCGCCTCGCGCGCCTCGCGGGCTTCGTCGAGCTGGTCGGAGATGCCGGCGAGGCCGCGGAGGAGGCCGGCGTAATCCTGTTCCAGGCTGGCCGGCGGGGCAAGACGGCGCAGCAGGGCGCGGCGCTCGGCGGCCAGCTCGGCGCGGCGGCGGTCGAGCGGTACGGCGGCGTCGGCTCCGTCAAGCGCGTTGCGGGCGCGGTCGATCTCCAGGATCTCGCCGTCGAGGCGCGAGAGGGCGTCCATGCCCTCGGGATCGCGGCGCGCCAGTTCGGCGTCATGCTCGGTGCGGAAGGCGCTGATGCGGCGTTCCTGGTCGGCGAGGTCGGCGGCAAGCTCGCGCTCGCGGGCGGTGGTAAAATCGATGGCGGCCTGGGCCTCGGCGATGCGCAGCAGCACGCTTTCGCGGATCAGCCGGTGGCCGAGCTCCTGCGCCAGCAGGCGCGCCTGTTCGGGGTCGTTCCAGCGCGCCGCCACATGGATGCGCAGGGGCGCGTCCGGGTCGGTCGAAGGCTCGATCCGCAGGTCGAGTTCCTGGCGCAGCTTGGCGGCCTGGGCGACGGGGCTCGTCCTGGGCTGGTCGGCGAAGAGGTCATAGGCCGAGGCGACCGCGAGCAGCGCCTCGTTGCTTTCCATCGCGCGGATCAGCCCGTCCACCTGGTTGCGCAGGCGTCCGGTGTCCACCTCGCCGTCGAGGCGCGGCGCGACGGACTGGATCACCTCGCGGGCCTCGTAGGTCGGTTTAACCATCGTCCCGAGACCGGCGGAGAGCACGAACCCCAGGCTCATGACGGCCAGGATCAGCGACGAACGGCGGCGCAGGGTGTCGAGCGTCTCGTCGAGGCGCGGAAGGGTCTTCATTGCTATTTTCCCGTCCCGGTCTTCGCGTCCCGGCTCACACGTGCGCCGGGTCCGGCCCGGTGCGGCGGGCCAGGTTGAGGACGACACCCAACACCGGCGACTGCCCGGCCAGCATCTCTTCGCAGCGGGTGATGTGCTCGGGCCGGGTGCGGGTCGCGTCGGCCACCAGCACCACCCCGTCGACCTGCGGCAGGAAGGCCGAGAGGTCGTCGCGTTCCAGGATCGGCGGCAGATCGCAGATCAGCACGTCGGGCTGGAGCTGGTCCATCATGTGGGTCACCGCCAGGGCGGCGGCGTCACTGTTGAGCAGGCCCGCCGCGGGCTCGGCGCTGTCGCGGGCAAGACCGGCGGCCAGGGTGTCGGAGAGGCGGACGAAATGCTCGTGCACCCGCTCGCGCCCGGTGAGAAAGCCGCGCATGTCGTCGGGGCCCATCACCCGCAGCGCGCGGGCCAGCGCCGGGCGGTGCAGGTTGAGATCCATGACCACGGTGCGCAGCCCCGGCACCATCGCAAAGCTGCGGGCGAGGTTGACCGTCGCGAAGGTGGTGCCGCAGCCGGCGGTGGGCGCGGCCAGCGCGATGCGGCGCAGCCCGTGACCGCGCAGGTGCTTGAGCAGCCGGGTGCGCAACTGGTCGAAGGCCAGCTCGACCGTCTCGTCGCCCGCGCCGTTCATCGGCAGCACCGGGCGGACGGCGCGCAGGCCGCTCCAGATGTCACCGCTCGGCTGGACCGGCGCACGCGGCGCCGGCGCCGGCGTAAAGGTCGAGGTGACCACGCGCAGCTTGGCCGGGCCCGGCGCAGGCCGGGGCGCGAACACGGGCTGACTTACCGGTGCCGGGGTATCGGTTTTTCGGAAGAAGCCGCGGTTCTTGGGTTCCGGCAGGCTGTGCCACAGCGTGCCAAGCCGGTGATCCGTCCGGTCGAACGGGTGTTCGTCATCCATGATGTCCCCCTTCCAGGTGCCCCGGCTTGGCGTCGAGCGGGCCGGGGTCGGGTCTTTCCGTTCTTGTTCGCATCGTATGCTCGATGCCTTGCATGATCCTGCGCAGGGCATGCCCCGCCCGGTCGAGGACCGGGCGCGCGCGCCTCGCGATGCCATGAAGACGGTCCCCCCAGGGTCCGGCTTCGGGGCGTTCGAGCCGCTGCCAATGCGCTTCGGGAACAAAGGCTGCGAGCGGTCTGAAGGGTGAGTCCACGTTAGCGTGGACAGGAGATGAGGGCCCCGGCGGCAGCTGCGGGCCCTCTGCGGCCGAGGAGTGCGCGGGGGCACCGTAACCGGTCCCTTTCGCCCCCGCGTGATCCTGGCCTGTCTCCATCGAGTCACCTATCAGGCCGCCCGCACCGGACCCCAGTCCGGATGGGAAAAATCCCTGGCCCGCTTAATCGTTACCACACCAGCCATACCGGCCCTTCGGACCGGGATGGTGGTCAAGGCAACACCCCACCGCCGGGAAAACACCAACACGACAACGACCGTGCGGCAGACCTGCGCCTTGACCGAGAATGAAATTAGCACCACGGATCGGCCGTGTTCTGGAAATCGGATCGAACACACTGTTTCCGCACAGAAACGGCCATTTTTTGACATATTTCCGAAAACGGTCGGAAACAGTCCCGGCAGACCCGTCAGATTGTTTCTGACAGGGGCCTGTTTTGCCGCGATTCAGCAGAGTCGGGGGGTGTTTTCAGCCCGCTGCGGCCATGGCTCCGGCGGTGTCGAGCATCCGGTTGGAGAAGCCCCATTCGTTGTCATACCAGGCGAGAATGCGGGTCAAACCCGCCTCGCCCACCGAGGTCTGCGCGGAGGCGAAGACCGAGGAATGCGGGTTGTGGTTGAAGTCCGACGAGACCAGCGGCAGGTCGGAGAGGGCGAGGATGCCCTTCAATGGTCCGGCGGCGGCCTTGGCGATGGCGTCGTTGACCGCCTCGGCGGTGATCGGCCGCTCGGCCAGGAAACACAGGTCGACGGCCGAGACATTGGGCGTCGGCACCCGGATGGCGGAGCCGTCGAGCTTGCCCTTGAGGTTCGGCAGCACCAGCCCGATGGCCTTGGCGGCGCCGGTGGAGGTCGGGATCATCGACAGCGCGGCAGCGCGGGCGCGGTAGAGGTCCTTGTGCGCGGTATCCAGCGTCGGCTGATCGCCGGTATAGGAATGGATCGTGGTCATGTAGCCCGAGACGATGCCGAAGGCGTCGTCGAGCACCTTGGCCACCGGGGCGAGACAGTTGGTGGTGCAGGAGCCGTTGGAGACGATCAGGTCAGCGGCGGTCAGGGTGTCATGGTTGACGCCGAAGACGATGGTCTTGTCGGCGCCCGAGGCCGGGGCCGAGACCAGCACGCGGGCCGAGCCGTTGGCGAGATGCGCCTCGGCCTTCTCGCGCGCGGTGAAGATGCCGGTGCATTCCAGCGCCACGTCGACGCCGGCCCAGGGCAGTTTCGCCGGATCACGCTCGGCGGTGACGCGGATGCGGTGGCCGTTCACCACGATATGGTCCTCGCCCAGCGTCACCTCGGCGTTGAAGTGGCCATGCACGGAATCGAACTGGAGCAGGTGGGCATTGGTGGCCACCGGGGCGAGGTCGTTGATGGCGACGATCTCGACATCCTTGCGGCCGCTTTCGATCCAGGCGCGGAGGACGCAGCGGCCGATGCGGCCGAATCCGTTGATGGCGAGCTTGACGGTCATGGCGGGGTCCTCGGGGCTGCGCGTGTGGTAGGGGCTGCGTGATTGGTAGCGCTAACATCGTAGCATAGGGTGCCGGGTGTTTCCAGTGGGTGCGCCATGAATGCGCACCCTACGGCGTCACGCCTCCTGGTGGTGGCGGGCGACGAATTCGAACAGGCGGGCGACGGCCTCGGCGCCGGGGTCCTTGTGGCCGACGAGTTGCTCGGCGGCGATGTAGCTGGCCCGACCCGCCTTGGCGCGGCGCATCGCGGCGGTGGCCTCGGCCCCGGCTCGGGCAGCCTCGGCGGCCTGGTCCAGCCCGGCAGACAGCGCGTCGAGCGCGGGCGAGAGGGCGTCGATCATAGTGCGGTCCCCCACGCGCGCACCGCCGACCTGCTGCACCCGGTCGAGCCCCGCGCGCAGCGCGCCTATGGGATTGGCGCCATTGGCCGAGGCATCGCCGGCGGCGGCGAAGAAGATCGCCAGCAGCACGCCGGAGGAGCCGCCCATGGTCTGGCTCAGCTCCAGCCCGATGGCGCGGTAGAGCTGGGTGAGGTCGGCCAGCGGCAGCCGGTCGACCGCCTTGGTCAGCGCGCGGGCAGCGGTGGCGAGCGTCGAGCCGGTGTCGCCGTCGCCGGCATGGGCGTCGAGATCGTTCAGCGCGGCCTCGGCCCCGATCATCACCTGGCAGCATTCGGTGAGGAACCGCGCCATCGCCGGGTTCTTCGAGGGCATCGGCTGGATCGGGGTCAGCCCGTCGGGCAGCGGCAGCACCTGCACCGGGCCCACCGAACGGCAGCCGGGCCAGGCCCAGGGCGCGACCGGGGCCTGCAGCAGCGTCTCCTCTGCCGGGCCGACGGGCAGCAGCGAGACCGAGAAGCCCTGCATGTCGAGCGAGGTCATCAGCGGCGCCGGGCCGACCATCCAGCGGATGCGGTCACCGATGGGAGAGCGGATCAGCTCCTCGGCCAGTACCGCCATCTCCAGCGGCATCGCGCCGCCGAGGTTGTTCAGGAGCGCCACATGCGGACCGGGGCCGATCTTCGGCGCGAGGCGTTCGGCCACCATGCGCATGGCCTCGGCGGCGGTGGTGAAGTCGACCTGCTCGATCCCCGGTTCACCGTGGATGCCGAGGCCCAGCTCGGCCTTGCCCGAGGCTATGCGGTCCTGCTTGGGCGAGCCGGGCACGGTGCAGGTGTCGAGCGACATGCCAATGGAGACCACTCCCGCGATGGCCTTCTTCGCCGCGGCCGTCACTGCCGCGAGGTCGGCGCCCTGGTCGGCCAGCGCCCCGGCGATCTTGTGCACGAAGAGCGTCCCGGCCACCCCGCGCGCCTGCGGCGTGTCGGGCAGCGCGATGTCGTCGTCAACCACCACCATGCTCACGTCCAGCCCGAAGGCCCGCGCCCGTTCCGCCGCAAGGCCGAAGTTCAGCCGGTCGCCGGTGTAGTTCTTGACGATCAGCAGGCAGCCCGCCTTGCCGGTCACCGCGAGGATCGCCGCCAGCACGGCATCGACCGAGGGAGAGGCGAAGACATCGCCGCAGACCGCCGCCGTCAGCATTCCCTGCCCCACGAAACCGGCGTGGCTGGGTTCATGCCCCGAGCCGCCGCCCGAGACCAGCGCGACGCGGGACTTGTCCCAGTCGGTGCGCAGCACGACCTTGATATGCGGATAGCCGTCGAGCCGCGCCAGCCTGCCGCCGCCCATGCGCAGCGCGCCGTCGATGGCCTCGGTGACCAGCGTGTCCTTGCTGTTGATGAACTGCTTCATGGCCTTCTCCTCATCCGATCCGCGCGCCGGCGGCGTCGAAATACAGCGCCGCGCGGGGCTGGATGGCGACGGTGTCGCCGGGTTCATAGGACGTGTGCACTTCGGTCAGGGTAACGATGTCATGGCCTTCGAGCCGCAGGTGCAGGCGGGTCTGGTCGCCCAGCCGTTCGACCCGGATCACCTCGGCGGGCTTGCCCTCGCCCTGGGCGACATGCTCGGGGCGCATCCCGATGGTGCGGGCACCGCTTGGCGCGCCGCCGAACAGCCCGGCAGGCAGCAGGTTGATGCGCGGCAGGCCGAGGCGCGAGGCGACGTAGCTGCTGACCGGCGATTCATAGATCTCGCGCGGGGTACCGAACTGCACCAGCCGCCCCTGGTCGAGCACGCCGACATGGGTGGCCATGGTCATCGCCTCGATCTGGTCATGGGTGACATAGAGCAAGGTCGCACCGAGATCGGCCTGGATGCGCTTCAGCTCGATCCGGAGGTCGGCGCGCAGCTTGGCGTCGAGCGAGGAGAGCGGCTCGTCCATCAGGTAGATCTGCGGCGAGCGCACCAGCGCACGCCCGATCGAGACGCGCTGCATCTCGCCGCCAGAAAGCGCGGTGGCCTTGTTGTCGAGCTTGTGGGCGATGTGCAGCACCTCGGCCACCTCGCGCACCTTGCGGGTGATCTGCTCCTCGGGCGTCTTCAGGATCGGCGAGCGCAGCGGGAAGGCGAGATTATCGCGCACGGTGAGGTGCGGGTAGAGCGAGTATTGCTGGAACACCATCGCCACGTCGCGCTGCGCCGGGGTGTCGCGGACCACCGAGCGCCCGCCGATCAGGATATCGCCGGTGTCGGCCTGCTCCAGCCCCGAGATCAGCCGCAGCACGGTGGTCTTGCCCGCGCCGGTCGGCCCCAGCAGCACCACGAAGGCTCCGTCGGGGATGGTCAGCGTGACGTCGCGCACCGCCCTTGTCGCGCCGAAGGCCTTGGAGACGCCATTCAGGATGACCTCAGCCATGGCCCAGCACTCCCTCGTTGAGATCGGAGCGCAGGGCGCGGCCCGACTGGCTGTCGAACAGGGTGACGGTGGCCGGATCGAAGCCGAGCGCCACGGTCTCGCCGGTGCGCGCCACCTGGTCCGAGGGGATGCGCGCCTTGAGCCGCCCGCCCGGCGTCTTCAGCGTGACGATCTGGGTGGTGCCGAGGTATTCGCTCGCCACGATCTCGCCGCGGAAATCGCCGGCGTCGGAGAGGCGGACATGCTCGGGGCGCACGCCGAAGACCATGTCGCCGTCGAAGGCCTCGCGCATCTCGGGAATCATGAAGCGGTGCCGGTGCATCGCCACCTCGACCGCACCGGCCTCGACCTGGCCGGTGAACTTGAGGAAGTTCATCGCCGGCGAGCCGATGAAATCGGCGACGAAGAGCGTTGCGGGCTTGTCGTAAATGTCCTGCGGGGTGCCGAACTGCTCGATCACGCCATGGTTCATCACCACGATCTTGTCGCCCATCTGCATGGCTTCGAGCTGGTCATGGGTGACATAGACCGTGGTCGCCCCCATCCGGTCGTGCAGGGCGCGCAGCTCCTCGGCCATGTGCTCGCGGAACTCGGCGTCGAGCGCGCCGAGCGGCTCGTCCATCATGAAGGCCTTGGGATCGCGCACGATGGCGCGGCCCAGCGCCACGCGCTGGCGGTCGCCGCCCGAGAGCCCGCCGACGGGGCGGTCTAGGATGTCCTCGATCCCGAGGATCCGCGCCACCTCGGCCACCTTCTCGCGCACCCGCGCGCGCGGCATCCCCTGGCTGACCAGCGGGTAGGAGATGTTCTTCCTCACGTTCATATGCGGGTAGAGCGCGAACATCTGGAAGACGAAGGCGATGTCGCGGGCGCTTGCCGGCTTCTGGCTGACCTCCTCGCCGTCGATCCAGATCTCGCCACTGGTCGGCAACTCCAGCCCGGCGATCATCCGGAGCGTGGTGGTCTTGCCGCAGCCCGAGGGGCCCAGCAGCATGAAGAACTCGCCGTCCTCGATCTTGAAGGACGAGGCCTGCACGGCGGTGAAGTCGCCGAAGTCCTTGCGGAGGTCCTTGATGACGATCTCGGCCAAGGCGCTACTCCGGGAAATGGCTGACGACGATGAACATCACCGTTCCGGCCAGCGTCGTGAGGAAGGACCAGGTATAGGCGGCAAGCCAGAAGGGCTGCATCAGCATGACCACGCCCAGGCCGATGAGGATGGAGGCGACCATCTCCCAGGGGCCGCGGCGCAGGCGCAGAAGGCCGTTGAGGAAACCGCTCATTTGCGCACCGCTCCGAAGGTGATGCCCCGCAGCAGGTGCTTGCGCAGCAGGATGGTGAAGATCATCACCGGCAGCAGGAACAGCGTCGCCGCCGCCGCGATGGCCGGCCAGTCGAGGCCGCCGACGCCGATGATCGTCGGGATGAAGGGCGGCGCGGTCTGCGCGGTGCCGGTGGTCAGCAGCACGGCGAAGGCATATTCGTTCCAGGCGAAGATCAGGCAGAAGATCGCGGTCGAGGCGATGCCGGTGGCCGCCTGCGGCAGCACCACCTTCACGAAGGCCTGGAAGCGGGTATAGCCGTCGATCAGCGCCGCTTCCTCGTATTCGCGCGGGATCTCGTCGATGAACCCCTTGAGCAGCCAGACCGCGAGGCTGATGTTCACCGCCGTGTAGAGCAGGATCATGCCCAGGTGCGTGTCCGACAGGCCCAGCTGGCGATACATCAGGAAGATCGGGATCGCGACGGCGATGGGCGGCATCATCCGGGTCGAGAGGATGAAGAAAAGCAGGTCGTCCTTCAACGGGATCTTGAAGCGGCTGAACGCATAGGCCGCGAGCGTGCCGAGCACGATCGACAGGAAGGTCGAGCCGAAGCCGATGATGACCGAGTTGAGGAAACGCTCTCCGAACTTCGAGGGGCCGGCGATCACCATGTCGTATTGCCGCACGATCTCGTCCGCCCAGGTCTGCGGCGGGTTGGCGGCAAGGAACTCGGGCGTCTGCCGGGTGCGGGTGGTGAAGAGGTTGACGTAGCCTTCCAGCGTCGGCTCGAAGACCACCTTGGGCGGATAGCTGATCGCATCGGCGGGCGACTTGAACCCGGTGAGCAGGATCCAGACCAGCGGGATCATGGTGATGAGCGCGTAGAGGATGACCAGCGTGCCGGCGATCCACTTCTGCCGGGCCGAGGGTTCGGTGATCGAATAGCTGCTCATGCCCAAGCCTCCGCCTGCCGCCCCGCGTCCCCTCTCCCCTCGGGGGAGAGGGTCAGGGTGAGGGG
>NZ_BNCJ01000007.1:148039-189107 GCF_014656415.1 Seohaeicola zhoushanensis
CGCCCGTCCGCTGACGCTCAAAGCGTCCGATGCCCCACCAGCCGCTCATGCCCGCGCCTCCGCCTGCCGCCATGCGTCCCCTCTCCCCTCGGGGGAGAGGGTCAGGGTGAGGGGCCCCCCGCCCGTCCGCTGACGCTCAAAGCATCCGATGCCCCACCAGCCGCTCATGCCCGCGCCTCCGCCGTCAGCCCCGCATCCCCTCTCCCCTCGGGGGAGAGGGTCAGGGTGAGGGGGACCCCGCCCGTCCGCTGACGCTCAAAGGGTCCGATGCCCCACCAGCCGCTCATGCCCGCGCCTCCGCCGTCAGCCCCGCATCCCCTCTCCCCTCGGGGGAGAGGGTCAGGGTGAGGGGGCCCCCGCCCGTCCGCTGACGCTCAAAGGGTCCGATGCCCCACCAGCCGCTCATGCCCGCGCCTCCGCCGTCCGCCCTGCGTCCCCTCTCCCCTCGGGGGAGAGGGTCAGGGTGAGGAGGCCTCCGCCCTTCCGCTGACGCTCAAAGCGTCCGATGCCCCACCAGCCGCTCATGCCCAAGCCTTCCGCCTGCCGCCCCGCATCCCCTCTCCCCTCGGGGGAGAGGGTCAGGGTGAGGGGGCCTCCGCCCGCCCGCTGACGCTCAAAGCGTCCGATGTTCCACCAGCCGCTCATGCCCGCGCCTCCGCCTGCAACCCCGCATCCCCTCTCCCCTCGGGGGAGAGGGTCAGGGTGAGGGGGACCCCGCCCGTCAGCTGACACTCAAAGGGTCCGATGCCCCACCAGCCGCTGATTGCGCGCCGCCACGGCTTCTTCTCTTTCCAGATACTCGGAAAAGATCCTGTCCTCATCCTCAGCGCTCCTTCACCTTGTTGAGCGCCTTCACGTAGATCGAGGCCAGCCCGAAGACGGTGACGAACAGGATGATCGCATAGGCGCTGGCATAGCCGGTGCGCCATTTCTCGAAGGCCTCGCGCTTGAGGTTGATCGAGGTGAGCTCGGTGGTCGACCCCGGCCCGCCGCCGGTCAGCTGCACCACCAGGTCGAACATCTTGAAATTCTCGATGCCGCGGAACAGCACCGCCAGCATCAGGAAGGGCAGCACCATCGGCACCGTGATGGTCCAGAACTGCCGCCACTTGGAGGCGCGGTCGATCTCGGCCGCCTCGTAGATGTAGTCGGGGATCGAGCGCAGCCCGGCGAGGCAGATCAGCATGACGAAGGGCGTCCACATCCAGGTATCGACGATGACGATCGCCCAGGGCGCGAGCGTGACCGAGCCGATCATCTCGAAGCTCGACGGATCCACGCCCGAGAAGAAACTGACGATGTAATTGAACAGCCCGATCTGCGGCTGATAGAGGAAGGTCCAGAAGTTCCCCACCACCGCGGGGCTCAGCATCATCGGCAGCACGATGATCGTGGTCCACAGATCGTTGCCCCGGAACTTGCGGTTGATGAGCCAGGCCAGGGTAAAGCCGATCAGCACCTGGAAGAAGATGGTCCAGAACAGGAAATGCGCGGTGGCCTGCATCGTCAGCCAGATGTCGCTGTCGGTCAGGATGCGTTCGTAGTTCCGAAGCCCGATGTATTCCGTGCCGCGCGCGGCGCGGTTGGCCTTGAAGTCGGTGAAGCTGAGATTGATCGTCCAGATCAGCGGAAAGATATTGACCGCCAGCAGCAGGAAGATCGTCGGCGCCACGAAGATCCAGGCGATGGCCCGGTCCGACAGGCCGCGGATGCGCCGGGCGACGGGAACGGGCGTGGCGCGGGCGGCGCGGTCTGCGATCGTGTCGGTCATGCGGTTGCCTTGCGGTTTATCGTAGGGCGGGGTTCACCCCGCCGCACCCAGGCGGCGGAGCGGCGCGGCGGGGCAGGCCCCGCCCTACGCTGGCTGGTAGGGCGGGGATCACCCCGCCGCGGGGCTCAGAGCTTGCCCTCGTCCTCGAAGACCTCGGTCCAGTCCTTGATCAGCGCGTCCAGCGCCTCCTTGGCCGTGCCCTGGTCGGCGACGACATAGTCGTGCATCCGCTTCTGCATGGCGAGCAGCAGCTCGGCATAGGCCGGCTCCTGCCAGAAGTCCTGCACGTTCGCCATCGCCTCGAGGAAGTCGCCGGCAAAGGGCGCCGAGTCCTTGAAGCCCGGATCGTTCAGCACCGCGTTGTGGCAGGAATAGCCGCCCAGCGACCACCACTTCTTCTGGACGTCGGGCTGGGCGAACCACTTGATGTATTCCAGCGCCGCGTCCTTGTGATCGGAGTAGGAAACCACCGAGATGCCCTGCCCGCCCAGCGTGGAACCGGGGTTGTTCTGTGGTGGGTTCACGAAGAAGTCGATCTTGTCGCCGCCGGTGTTCGGGTCGGCGTAGAGGCCGGGGAAGAAGGCGAACCAGTTCATCGCCATCGCCACCTGGCCCGACTTGAAGGCGTCCAGGCTCTCGCCCATGTAGGAATTGGTATAGCCCGGCGGCGTCGCGGTCTTGTAGAACTCCTTGTAGAATTCCAGCGCCTCCACCGCCTGCGGCGAGTTCACCGCGCCTTCCATGTCATACTTGCCGGGCGTGTTCTCGTATTTGAAGCCCCAGGGATACAGCGCCCCGGTCACCCCCATGGTGATCCCCTCCGAGCCACGCTCGGTGAAGATCGCCGCGCCGTAGACGGTCTTGCCGTCGATCTCGCGGCCCTGGAAGAACTGCGCGATCTCCAGCAGCTCCTTCTGGGTCTTGGGCTCGGCCAGGTCGCGGCCATGTTTCTCCTTGAAGGCCGCCTTGATGTCGTCGCGCGCGAACCAGTCCTTGCGGTAGAACCAGCCGTTGGCGTCGCCCATCGCCGGCAGCGCGTAATAGTTCGGCTCGCCCTTGGGCCAGGTCGAATAGGCATAGACGGTCGCCGGGGCGAAATCGTCCATGCTGATGCCTTCCTTGTCGAAGAAGTCGTTCAGCTTGACGTAATGGCCGTTCTCGGCGCCGCCGCCGATCCACTGACTGTCGCCGATCAGCAGGTCGCAGAGCTTGCCACCCGAATTCAGCTCGTTCAGCATCCGGTCGGCGAAGTTCGGCCAGGGCACGAACTCGAAGTTCATCTTGTGGCCGGATTGCGCCTCGAAATCCTTGCTCAGCTCGACCAGCGCGTTGGCCGGGTCCCAGGCGGCCCAGCAGAGCGTCAGATCCTCGGCCTGCGCCATGCCCGCGAAGGCCGTGGCCGACAGCGCCGTCGCCGCCAGAAACTTGGACGTCTTCATGGTTATTCCTCCCTCATGTGGACCCGGCGCTTTCCCCTGGCCCCGCAGGGCCCCCTCCGCCGGATTGCCGAAAGCGTAAATGAGGTGCGTACCTCAAGGCAAGAAAAATCCCGAGTGACGCAGATCGGCCCCGCCCCGCCGCGGCCCCGGCCAACCGGCCGGGGCGCAAAAGATGCATTTTCCGCTGAGAATTCAGCGCGCCGGCGTCACCCAGACCCCGCCCCTGGCCGAGGACCGCACACAGGCGTCGACAAAGGCGACCCCGTCCACCCCGTCGCCCACGCCGGGATACAGCACCCCCTCGGGCAGCGCCGTCCCGGCGGCGCGGGCGCGAATCG
Organism: Seohaeicola zhoushanensis; assembly: GCF_014656415.1. Taxonomy (GTDB): domain Bacteria; phylum Pseudomonadota; class Alphaproteobacteria; order Rhodobacterales; family Rhodobacteraceae; genus Seohaeicola_A; species Seohaeicola_A zhoushanensis. The sequence continues at coordinate 151,588 of NZ_BNCJ01000007.1, forward strand.
CGGCCGCCGCCTCGGTGTAGATGGTGGCGAAGGCCTCGAGATAGCCCTCGGGATGGCCCGAGGGGATCCGGCTCACCCGCCCCGCGGCACCGTCCGAGCCGGCATAGCCGCGCCGGATCCGCCGCGGCGCCTCGCCGAAGGGCGCGTGCCAGAGCGTGTTGGGCTCCTCCTGCGCCCATTCCAGCCCGCCCTTCTCGCCGTAGATCCGCAGCCGCAGCGCGTTCTCGTTGCCCGGCGCTACCTGCGACGACCAGAGCATCCCCCGCGCGCCGCCCTCGAAACGCAAGAGCACATGGGCATTGTCATCCACCCGCCGCCCTTCGACAAAGCTCTGCATGTCGGCGCAGACCGCCTCCAGCCGCAGCCCGCTCACGAAACCGGCGAGGTTCATCGCATGAGTGCCGATATCGCCGATGCTGCCGCCGGCGCCCGAGCGCTCCGGGTCGGTCCGCCAGCCCGCCTGCTTCTGCCCGGTGGCCTCCAGCGCCTCGGTCAGCCAGTCCTGCGGGTATTCCACCTGCACCACCCGGATCGCACCCAATTCACCCGCCGCCACCATGGCGCGGGCCTGCCGCACCATCGGGTAGCCGGTGTAATTATGGGTCAGCACGAACAGCGCGCCCGAGCTTTCCGCCGCCTTCACCATCTTCTTCGCCTCGGCCAGCGTCGCGGTCAGCGGCTTGTCGCAGATCACGTGGATGCCGCGCTTCAGGAACTCCTTCGCCGCCGGGTAGTGCATGTGGTTGGGCGTCACGATCGCCACCGCCTCGATGCCCTCCTTCAGCCGCGCCTCGCGCTGCGCCATCGCCGCGAAGTCATCGTAGACCCGCGCCGGGTCCAGCCCCAGGTCCGCCCCCGAGGCCCGCGACTTCTCGGGCGTCGAGGAAAAGCAACCCGCCACCAGCTCGTATTGATCGTCGAGCCGCGCGGCGATGCGATGCACCCCGCCGATGAAGGCATCGCGCCCGCCGCCCACCATGCCCAGCCGGATCTTCGCCGCGCCCTTGCGTTCCATGAAAACCCTCCCTGATTTTCTCTTCTTTCCAAATATCTCCGGGGGTGAATTGGCCGCCAGGCCAAGAGGGGGCAGCGCCCCCTGCCCCGCTCACAGCCCGAGCATCGCCCGGTTCGCCGCCTCGTCGGTGCCGCCGTCGGCGAAATCGTCGAAGGCCCGCTCGGTCACCCGGATGATATGATCCTTCACGAACTGCGCCCCCTCCCGCGCGCCGTCCTCGGGGTGCTTCATCGCGCATTCCCATTCGACCACCGCCCAGCCGTCGAAATCGTATTGCGTGAGCTTGGAGAAGACCGCCGCGAAATCGACCTGACCGTCCCCGAGGCTGCGGAACCGCCCCGCCCGGTTCACCCAGGACTGGTAGCCGCCATAGACCCCCTGCCGCCCTGTCGGGTTCAGCTCGGCGTCCTTGACGTGGAACATCTTGATCCGCTCGTGGTAGATGTCGATGTTGTCGAGGTAATCCATCGCCTGCAGCACGTAGTGCGAGGGATCGTAGAGCATGTTGCAGCGCGCGTGGTTGCCGACGCGTTCGAGGAACATCTCGAAGCTGACCCCGTCGTGCAGGTCCTCGCCGGGGTGGATCTCGTAGCAGAGATCGACGCCATGTTCCTCGGCATAGTCGAGGATCGGCCACCAGCGCGCGGCCAGCTCGTCGAAACCGGTCTCGACCAGCCCCGCCGGACGCTGCGGCCAGGGGTAGACATAGGGCCAGCAGAGCGCGCCCGAGAAGGTCACATGCGCGCCGATCCCCATGTTGGCCGAGGCGTGGATCGCCTTCTGCACCTGCTCCACCGCCCAGGCCTGCCGCGCCCTGGGGTTGCCGCGCACATGCGGCGCGGCGAAGCCGTCGAAGGCGGCGTCATAGGCCGGGTGCACCGCGACGAGCTGGCCCTGCAGATGGGTCGAAAGCTCGGTCACCTCGATGCCGTTCTCGGCCGCCTCGCCCTTGAAGCTGTCGCACCAGTCGCGGCTCTCGGCCGCCTTGTCGAGGTCGAACAGCCGCGCGTCCCAGGTCGGCACCTGCACACCCTTGTAGCCGCAATCGGCTGCCCAGCGGGTGATCGCCCCCCAGGAATTGAACGGCGCCGCGTCCCCGGCGAATTGCGCCAGGAACAGGGCCGGGCCCTTGATTGTCTTCATGTCTTCTCCTCCCGATAGTCGCCCTCAGGCAGATTTTCCTTCAATACGATCTCGATGCGGATGCGCTCCTGGCTGGCGATGACCTCCACTCCATCGCATTGCGCCTTGAGCACCCGCGCCGCGCTGCGGGCGATATGCCCGGCGTTCTGATTGATGATGACGTCGACCACCCCCGAGGTGAGCATCTCGCGCGAATGCGGGGTGAGGTCGTGGCCGATGATGACCAACTTCTCCTCCAGCCCGCGCGCGCGCACCACCTCGGTGATGCCGCGCAGGCCGGCGCCGGCGCAGTAGATGCCGACCACGCCGTCATGGTTGTCGAGACATTGCGCCGTGACCCGCGCCACCACCTCGTGGTTGTCGCGCCCCTCGATGGTGGGCAGGGCGACAAGGCCCGGAAAGCGCTCGGCCAGCACCTCGTCAAAGCCCATGCGGCGGTCGACCATGTCGCGCGCCTGCATCGAGTTCACCGCGACGACGATCTTGCCCGCGCGCGGGCCGACGAAACGGCCCATCAGGACACCAGCGGTGCGCCCCGCGGCCAGGTTGTCGATGCCGACAAAGTGGTCGCGCTCGGAATGCGGCTGGTCGGTGATCATCGCCACCACGGCGAGGCCCCTGGCCTTCACCCGCGCGATCATGTCGCGCATCATCGGCGTCTCGTTCGCCATCACCGCGACACCGTCGAAGCGCTGGCTCTCGATCCGCCGGAACGCCTGCTGCAACGCGAGGTGATCGCCCATGGCAATGTGCCGGACCTCGATCTCGAGCCGGTCGGCGCTGAGGCCGGCGGCGGCCTCGTCGATGGCCTCGTGCAGCCCCTTGAGGAACTGGCTCGGCGTGTCCGGCAGCAGGAAGGCAAAGCGGTAGCGGCGCTGCCGGGCGAGATTGGCCGCCGAGAGGTCGCGCACATAGCCGATGCGGCTGATCGCCTCCTGCACCCGGCGCACCGTGACCTCGCGCACGCCGGCACGCGCGTTCAGCACCCGGTCGACCGTCGCCAGGCTCACACCCGCCTCGCGGGCAATGTCGTGCACTGTCGGCTTGCCCATCGCTCTCCCCCTGGAGGCTCAGGGTATTGCACTCATCTGAGGCACGTCAATCAGATGCATCACGGCGGCCCAATGCCGCGCCCAACCGCATATCTGGTAAAACAACTTGACCAAAAAAGCCGCCTGCACCTAACCTGAGTCGGACCAATGTCTTGATCGGGGGGGAGCCGGGGTCCTGTCGCAGACTTGGAGGAGCTTGGAGGGTTCACCAGCGCGCCAGCCGCGCCTGAGGCCCGAAGAGAGGTCTGCGACAGCACCGGTCACACTTTCCGTCGGAACAGGCACGCGGTCTAACCAACGGGAGGAACCATGACCAAGACTACACGCAGAAGCTTCCTGCGCGGATCGGCCGCCACGGCCGCGGCGGGTGCGCTTGCCGCACCGGCGATCGCACAGGAAGGAACCACGCTGAAGATGCAGGCTGCCTGGGGCGGCGGCATCTTCCTTGAGAATGCGCAATCCTACGTCAAGCGCGTCAACGAAATGTCCGGCGGCAAGCTGAAGATCGACCTCTTGCCGGTGGATTCGGTCGTCAAGACCAGCCAGATGCAGGACGCCGTGCACCGCGGCGTGCTCGACGCCGCGCACTACGTGCCGGCCTACTGGTATTCCAAGTCCAAGACCGCCTCGCTCTTCGGCACCGGCCCCTGCTTCGGCTGGTCCTCGCAGGAGGTGCTGGGCTGGGTCTATTACGGCGGCGGCCAGGAGCTCTTCGACGAGCTGATGGCAAGCCTCGGCCTGAACGTGGTGAGCTTCTTCAACTCGCCGATGCCGGCGCAGCCCTTCGGCTGGTTCAAGAAGCAGGTGACCAGCACCGAAGACATCAAGGGCATGAAGTACCGCACCGTCGGCCTCGCGGCGGACGTGCTGCTCGAGATGGGCATGTCGGTCGTGCAGCTTCCCGGCGGCGAGATCCAGCCGGCCATGAAGTCGGGCCTGATCGACGCGGCCGAGTTCAACAACCCGACCTCGGACCGTGACTTCGGTATGCAGGACGTCTCGAAGATCTACATGCTGGCCTCGTATCACCAGAGCCAGGAATTCTTCGAGGTCACCTTCAACAAGAAGAAATACGAGAGCCTCGCCCCCGAACTCCAGGCGATCCTGAAATATGCCTCGGAAGCCGAGAACTCGAACTTCTACTGGCACAACACCCTGCGCTACGCCAACGACCTGCGCACGCTCCAGGACGAACAGGGCGTTGCGGTCTACCGGACTCCGGACGACGTGATGGCCGCGCAGCTCGATGCCTGGGACATCGTGGTCAACCGCATCTCGGGCGAGGATCCGTTCTTTGCCAAGGTGATCGAGAGCCAGAAGGCCTATGCCAAGAACGTCATGGGCTACCTGAACCTCAACCAGCCCGACTACAAGCAGGCCTACAAGCACTACTACGGCTGACAAGGCCGTTGATCCCTGACGGGGGCCGCGCGGACCGGCCCCCGTCTTCATGTCGCGAAACGAGGCGGAGGCGCGCGTGCTGAACATCGTCCATGCAATAGAGGGACTGAGCCAATGGGTCGGAAAGGCCTTTGGCTGGTGCATCCTGATCCTGACCTTCGCGGTCAGTTACGAAGTCTTCGTGCGTTACGTCCTGAACAACCCGACCGTCTGGGCCTTCGACGTGATGGTGCAGATGTATGGCGCGCTGTTCCTGATGTCGGGGGCCTATGCGCTGGCGCAGGACGGCCACGTCCGCGGCGACGTGCTCTACCGGCTGTTCCCGGTGCGGGCGCAGGCGACGATCGACTTCATCCTCTACCTGCTGTTCTTCTTCCCCGGCATGATGGCGCTGTTCTGGTACGGCTGGGAGATTGCCGCCGACAGCTGGCGCTACAAGGAGGTGAGCTGGAACAGCCCGGCGCGCATCCAGATCTACTTCTTCAAGACGCTGATCCCGGTCGCGGGCCTGCTGCTGATGATCCAGGGCGTGGCCGAGCTGATGCGCTGCTGGATGGCGATGCGGTCGGGGCAATGGCCCGAGCGGATCGACGACGTGCGCGAGACCGAGGACATGCTGATCGACATGGACACCAGCGCGGTTCCGCGCCCCGCCCCGCCCGGCCACTGACCATCCGGCAATCTCCAGGAAAGATCACCACATGACCGACCCTCAAGTTGCCATCCTGATGCTCTGCATGTTCATCGTGCTGGTGCTGCTTGGCTTCCCGATCGCCTTCACCCTGCTCGCCATGGGCGTGGGCTTTGGCTACTACGCCTATTACACCGACGTGCCGCATACCTTCGCGGACCTGTTCTCGAACAACATCTTCTATCTGCTGAACCAGAACACCTACTCGGTGATGGAGAACGACACGCTGGTCGCGATCCCGCTGTTCCTGTTCATGGGCTACGTGGTGGAACGCGCCAATATCGTCGACCGGCTGTTCTTCTCGCTCTATATGGCCGCCCGAAACCTGCCGGGCGCGCTGGCGGTGGCGGCGCTGCTGACCTGCGCGGTCTTCTCGACCGCGAGCGGGATCGTCGGCGCGGTGGTGACGCTGATGGGGCTGCTGGCCTATCCGGCGATGGCCAATGCCGGCTACCAGCGCAGCTTCGCCGCGGGGGTGATCTGCGCCGGGGGCACACTGGGCATCCTGATCCCGCCCTCGATCATGCTGATCGTCTACGCCGCCATCGGCAACCTCTCGCCCCTGCGGCTCTACGCGGCGGCGGTGTTTCCGGGGCTGCTGCTGGCCGGGCTCTACATCGTCTACGTGATCGTGCGGGTGCTGATAAACCCGTCGCTCGCCCCCAAGCCGCGCGACGAGGACGTGCCGCCGAAACGGCAGATCTACCTCGACCTGCTGATTTCCTTCGTGCCGCTGACCGTGCTCATCGCACTGGTGCTCGGCTCGATCCTGGGCGGCCTCGCCACCCCGGCAGAAGCGGCGGCGATGGGCGCGCTCGGCGGGCTGGTGCTGGCCGCCTTCTACCGCTCGCTGACCTGGGACAAGGTCAAGCAGAGCGTCTTCCTCACCGCCAAGGCCACCGCCATGGTCTGCTGGCTCTTCGTCGGCTCCTGGACCTTCGCCTCTGTGTTCTCCTTCCTCGGCGGGCATGACATCATCAAGGACTGGGTCGAGCACATGCAGCTCGAACCCTGGCAGTTCCTGGTGCTGGCGCAGCTCATCATCTTCCTGCTGGGCTGGCCGCTGGAATGGTCCGAGATCCTGATCATCTTCGTGCCGATCTTCCTGCCGATGCTCGACCACTTCGGGGTCAACCCCTACTTCTTCGCGATGCTGGTGGCGCTGAACCTGCAGACCTCGTTCCTGACGCCGCCCATGGCCATGTCGGCCTATTACCTCAAGGGCGTGCTGAAGAAGCAGATCGAGCTGATCGAGATCTTCCGCGGGCTGATGCCCTACCTCGCGATCGTGATCTTCTGCATGGTGCTGATGTACCAGTTCCCCGGAATCGCGCTCTGGCTGCCCGACTTCCTGTTCGGCGTCTACGTCCCGTGAGTGCGCCCGACCTGACCCGCGCCTCGGCCGTTGCGGCGGCAGAGGCGATCCGCGCCGGGGCCCTGAGCTCCGAGGCGCTGGTCTCGGCCTGCCTTCAGCGCATCGCCGAGACCGACGGCGCGATCCGGGCCTGGGCGCATCTCGACCCCGAGGCGGCGCTGGCGCAGGCGCGCGAGGCCGACCGCCTGCGCAAGGCGGGCCGGGCAACCGGCGCGCTGCACGGCGTGCCGGTGGGGCTGAAGGACATCGTCGACACCCGCGACATGCCGACCGAGCTGGGCACCGCGATCTTCGCGGGCCGCCAGCCCGAGATGGACGCCACCCTGGTCGAGCGCCTGCGCGAGGCCGGCGCGGTGATCATGGGCAAGACCAAGACCACCGAACTCGCCTTTGTACACCCGACCGACACCACCAACCCGCATGACGCCACCCGCACGCCGGGCGGATCGTCGAGCGGTTCGGCGGCGGCGGTGGCCGCCTGCCACGTGCCCCTGGCGGTGGGCACGCAGACCAACGGCTCGGTGATCCGCCCTGCCTCGTTCTGCGGCACCTACGGCTTCAAGCCCTCACGGGGGATCATCTCGCGCCAGGGGCTGCTGCAGACCTCGGTCTCGCTCGACCAGGTCGGGGTCTTCGCCCGCCACATCGAGGACGCCGCCCTGCTGGCAGACGTGATCGGCAGCTATGACCAGCGCGACCCGGCGAGCCTGCCGCGCCCGCGCCCGGCGATGCTCGCCGGCGCCACGGCCGAGGCCCCGGTCGAACCCGACCTCGCCTGGTTCGACCTGCCCCACCACGACCGCCTGTCGCCCGACGCCCGCGAGGGTCTGGAACAGGTGATCGAGGCGCTTGGCCCGCGGGTCGAACGCTATGGCGCCGCCCCCGAACTGGCCGACCTGGTGCGGGTGCAGGGCATCATCCACGAATACGAGATCTGCCAGCACCTCGCCGAGACCTTCGCGGCCCATTGGGACCGCATCAGCGCCACGCTGCAGCCGGTCATCACCCGCGGCCGCGCCATCTCGCAGGCGCAATACGAGGACGCGCTGGCGGTCAAGGCCAGTGCCGAGAGCTTCTTCGCCGCCTTCGGGCGCGACTACGATGCGATCCTCGCCCCATCGGCCGCCGGCGAAGCGCCGCTGCTGGCCGCCGGAGGCACCGGCGACCCGATCTTCTGCACGATCTGGACGCTTGCCGGCCTGCCCTGCCTGTCGCTGCCCCTGCTGGTCGGCGAGAACGACCTGCCCATCGGCGTGCAACTGATCGGCGCCGCCGAGCAGGACGACCGCCTGCTGCGCACCGCATCCTGGCTCCAGCGGCAGCTGGGCCAAACCGACGAAAAGGAGAGCTGAATGTCGCCCCTCGTCAACTTCATCACCGGCTGCATCGGCCTTGCCCTGCTGATGATCTTCACCATCGGCCTGTCCTACTCGGTCTCCACCGGCTTTGCCGGGTTCTGGGGCGGGCTGCCGCTGAACATCATCGTCGGCTTCGTGCTGATCCTCGCTTTGGTCAACCTCTACGAAGAGACCATCGGCCGGAAATAGGCGCGCCCCTCCGGCGGCGCGTTGGCGGCACGGGCAGAGTGGAGTATTTGGAAAGAGAAGAAGCATGGGGGCGCGCCCTGCTTGCTTCTTCTCTTCATAAATACTCAAAATGGCGCAACCCTGCCGCGCAGATGCCGCCCGAACCGGAGCCAGCCATGACCTCGCCCGCCCTGTTCCCCGATCTCGCCGGTGCTTCGGTCTTCATCACCGGCGGCGGCTCCGGCATCGGCGCGGCGCTGGTCGAGGGCTTCGTGGCCCAGGGCGCGCAGGTCGCCTTCGCCGATATCCGCCCCAGCGCGGACCTCGCCGAGGCGCTGGGGGCGCGCTATCCCAATGCGCCGCTGTTCCTCGACTGCGACATCACCGATACCGAGGCGCTGCAACATACCATCGCCCGCGCCGCGGCGGCGCACGGGCCGGTCTCGGTGCTGGTCAACAACGCCGCCAACGACGACCGCCACCGGCTGGAGACGGTGACGCCCGGCTATTGGGACGCGATGATGGCGGTGAACCTCAAGGCCTATTTCTTCGCCGCCCAGGCGGTGGCCCCGGCGATGGTGGCGGCGGGGCGCGGGGCGATCGTGAACTTCAGCTCGATCAGCTACATGATGGGGAATGCCGGCTACCCGGTCTATACCTCGGCCAATGCGGCGATCACCGGCATGACCCGCAGCCTGGCCCGCGAGCTGGGCCCCAGCGGCGTGCGCGTCAATGCCGTTGCGCCGGGCTGGGTGCTGACCGAGAAGCAGAAGGCCCTGTGGGCCACGCCCGAGGGGCTGGCCGAACACCTCGCCCGGCAGTGCCTGACCGAACACCTGGCCCCCGAGGACCTGGTCGGGCCGGTGCTGTTCCTGGCTTCCGAGGCGAGCCGGATGATCACCGGGCAGTGCCTCGCGGTCGACGGCGGCGTGGTGGTCTCGGGCTGAATGGCCGAGGAGCGCCTCGATATCCTCGTCATCGGCGCGGGCTTTGCCGGGCTCTGCGCGGCGATAAGGCTGCGGCAGGCGGGCAAGACGGGTTTCGCGGTGGTCGATGCCAACGCGGGCGTCGGCGGCACCTGGTATGCAAACACCTATCCCGGCGCGACCTGCGACGTGCCCTCGCATTTCTACTCCTTCTCCTTCGCGCCAAAGGCGGACTGGAGCCACCTCTATTCGCCGCAGCCCGAGATCCTGGCCTACCTGCAGGACTGCGTGACGCGCTTCGGGCTGGCGCCTCACCTCCGACTGGGGCGGCGGGTGACGGAACTTGCCTGGGACAGCGCCCGCACCGGCTGGGCGGTGGCGCTGGACGACGGCACCCGCCTCTTCGCGCGTTTCGTCATCAACGGGGCGGGCGGGTTGCAGGTGCCGCAATGGCCCGCGATCGAGGGGCTGGAGCAGTTCACCGGCCCGAAGATGCACACCGCCGCCTGGAACCACGCGGTCGATTTCGCCGGCAAGCGGGTGGCGGTGATCGGCAGCGCGGCCAGCGCGATCCAGGTGGTGCCGGAATTGGCCCGCGTGGCGGCGCAGGTCGATGTCTGGCAGCGCACCCCGAACTACATCGCGCCGCGCGGCAACCGGGCCTACAGCGCTCGGCAGAAGCGGCTGTTCGCGCTGGTTCCGGGTTGGCGGCGGCTCTATCGCTGGATCATCAAGACACGGATGGACCTGGTGCTTTTCCCGCTTGTCACCAACCCCGAGCGGCGCGCGAAATTCGCCGCGCGCATCCGCGCCTATATCGCACGGGCGGCGCGCGATCCGGCATTGGCGGCGCGGTTGACGCCCGACTACGAGATCGGCTGCAAGCGCATCCTCGTCTCGGATGATTTCTTTGCCACGCTGCGGCGCAGGAACGTGACGCTGCAAACCGGCGGCATAGCCCGGATCGCGCCGGAAGGCGTGGTCGCGGCGGATGGCAGCCTGCACCCGGCCGATGTGCTGGTCTGCGCCACCGGCTTCGACTTCGGCGCGCAATATACCGCCATGCCGATCCGAGGCCGCGATGGGCGCACCCTGGCGGAGCACTGGGCCGAACAGGTCGAGGCCTGGCGCGGCGTGATGGTCACGGGCTTTCCGAACCTCTTCCTCGTCACCGGGCCGAACAGCGGCGTCGGCACCACCTCGGTCGTGCACATGATCGAACAGGCGGTGGGCTGGATCCTGCGCACCATCGACCGCGTGCCGCCGGGCCAGTCCGTCGAGGTGCGCGCCGAGGCGCAGGCGGCATGGAACCGCAGCCTGCACGCCGCGCTCGACCAGACCGTCTGGGCCACCGGCTGCCACAGCTGGTACAAGCGCGCCGACGGGCGGATCGAGACGCTCTACCCCGGCAGCGCGGCGATGTATGCCCGCGAGATGCGGCGGGCGCGGCTGTCCGACCTGCGGATCGGGGCCGCGCCCTGATGGCCGTCACGCTGAAACAACTCGAGGCCTTTGTCTGGATCGCCGACCTTGGCAGCTTCCGCGCAGCGGCCGAGCGGCTGAACACCACGCAGCCCAATATCTCGGCCCGGATCGCGGCGCTGGAGGAGATCCTGAACGTCACCCTGATGGAGCGCGACGCGGGATCGGTGCGGCTGACCCCGCGCGGGCGCGACCTGCTCGACCATGCCCGCGCCGTGCTGCGCCAGACCGAGGCGCTGATCGCCGCCTCGGGGCAGAAGGCGCTGTTCGACGGCACCCTGCGGCTGGGGGTGACCGAGATGATCGTGCACACCTGGCTCAAGGACTTCCTGCGCGCGCTCCGGGCGCAATTCCCCAAGATCAGCGTCGAGCTGACCGTGGACATGTCGGCCAAGCTCGAAGAGGAGCTGGTGGCGCGCCGCATCGATCTCGCGGTGCAGAACGGCCCCTTTGCGCGGGTCGCCAGCGGCACGGTGCAACTGGGGCGCTACCCGCTGATCTGGGTGGCGGCGCCCGGGCTGGGCCTGTCCGGACGGCTGAGCGCGGCCGAGCTGACCCGGCACCCGGTGCTGACCCATGCGCGCGGCACCCAGCCCCATGCCCAGGTGGCCGAGCATTTCCGCGCCCTTAACACCGCCGCGCGGCTGGTGCCTTCGTCGAACCTTGCCGCCGGGATGCAGATGGCGCTTCAGGGCATGGGCGTCGCCGCCCTGCCCGAGGCGATGATCGCGCGCGAGCTGGCGGCGGGCGAGTTGGTGCGGCTGGATTATGGCTGGGCACCGGACGACCTCGACTTTGCCGCCCGCTACGACGCGCGCACCGCGCCGGGCTTTGTCGGCGCTCCCGCCGAGATCGCCCAGGCGGTGGACCGGGCGCACCGCTGAGGCGTTCCTTCCGGCGGCGCAAGGGAGCAGCGCGAAAAACCACTCGCGCCGCATCTTCAACGATTCCAGATACTTGACCCCCCGTCCCAGCTGGGACACCCCCTCTTGCCCCTCTCCTCCCCCGGCGCTAGGCTGGCCCCCACCCCCGCAGGGGGAGGAGCCCATATGACACATATCCCCGCAATCACCGGCACCGGCGTCTACACGCCCGAAGCCACCATCTCGAACGCCGAGCTGGTCGAGGCCTTCAACGCCTATGCCGACCGCTGGAACGCCGAGAACGCCGCCGCCATCGCCGCCGGCGAGCTGACCGCCAAGGACCACTCCTCGGAAGAGTTCATCGTCAAGGCCTCGGGCATCGAGCAGCGCTACGTGATGGACAAGACCGGGGTGCTGGACCCCGCCCGCATGTATCCCGCCCTGCGCCAGCGGTCGGACGAGGAACCGGGCATCATGACCGAGATGGGCGCCGACGCCGCCCGCAAGGCGCTGGCCCAGGCCGGCCGCGAGGGCCACGAGGTTGATCTGGTGATCTGCGCCGCCTCGAACATGGAGCGCGCCTACCCGGCTGTCGCCATCGAGCTGCAGAAGGAACTGGGCTGCACCGGCTTCGCCTTCGACATGAACGTCGCCTGCTCCTCGGCCACCTTCGGCATCCAGGCCGCCGCCGACATGATCCGCGCCGGCTCGGTGCGCCGGGCGCTGGTCATCAACCCCGAGATCTGTTCGGGCCACCTGGAATGGCGCGACCGCGACTGCCACTTCATCTTCGGCGACGTCGCCACCGCCACGCTGATCGAACCCGCCTCGCAGGCGAAAGGCCCGCGCTTCGACATCCGCTCGACCCGCTGCGCCACCACCTTCTCGAACAACATCCGCAACAACAACGGCTTCCTGCGCCGCTCGCGCCCCGACGGGGTGGCCGACCGGCGCGACATGCAGTTCATGCAGAACGGCCGCAAGGTGTTCAAGGAAGTGGTGCCGATGGTGGGAGAGCACATCCTCGGCCACCTCGCCGAGGAAGGCATCGACCCCGAGGCGCTGAAGCGGCTCTGGCTGCACCAGGCCAACAAGTCGATGAACGACTTCATCGGCCGCAAGGTGCTGGGTCGCCCGCCGGAACCTGACGAACAGCCCAACATCCTGCAGGATTACGCCAATACCTCCTCGGCGGGGTCGATCATCGCCTTCTCGAAATACTCCGACGACCTTGGCGAGGGCGACCTCGGGCTGATCTGCTCCTTCGGGGCGGGCTATTCGGTGGGCTCGGTGCTGGTCGAACGCCACGCCTGACCGTCTTGATCCCGGCGTCGCGCTTGCCGATAAGGGGCGCGACCTGCCGGAGACCGACATTGGCCAAGCTCTACTTCAACTACTCGACGATGAACGCCGGCAAGTCGGCGATCCTGCTTCAGGCCTCGCACAACTACCGCGAAAGCGGGATGGACACCTACCTGCTGACCGCCCGGATCGACGGGCGCGCCGGCACCGGCCGCATCGCCTCGCGCATCGGCATCGGCGCCGAGGCGGATCTCTTCGGGCCGGGCGACGACCTTTTCGCGCAGGTCAGCGCGCGGATCGGGCAAGGCCGGATCGCCGCCGTCTTCGTGGACGAGGCGCAGTTCCTCGAACCCGAACAGGTCTGGCAGCTGGCGCGGGTCGCCGACGACCTGAACGTGCCGGTGCTGGCCTACGGGCTGCGGGTCGACTTCCGGGGCGAACTCTTCCCCGGCTCGGCCACCCTGCTCGCCCTGGCCGACGACCTGCGCGAGGTGCGCACCATCTGCCATTGCGGGCGCAAGGCCACGATGGTGATCCGCCAGGACGCCGAGGGCCGCGCCATCACCGACGGCGCGCAGGTGCTGATCGGCGGCAATGAGACCTACGTGTCTCTCTGCCGCCGCCACTGGCGGGCGGCGGTCGGGGACCGCTAGGACTTCGTCGCCATCGCGGTGGCGCCCTCGGTGTCGGTGATCGCGTCGTTCAGAACCAGGATCCAGAGCATCATCGGGATCGCCACGATGCCGCCGATCGGGCCCCAGAGCCAGAGGCCGAAGATAAGGGCGAGGAAGACCAGCAGCGGGTTCACCGACATGTGCCGCCCGACCAGCGCGGGGGTGACGAACTGGCCCTCGATGGCGTTCAGGATCATGAAGGAAAACGCCGGGGCCACCGAGAGCACCCCGTCGAACTCGGCCACCCCGACGAAGAGCAGGATGACGATGTAGACGATCGGCCCGAGGTAGACGACGAAGTTGATGACGAAGGTGACCACGCCCCAGATCACCGCATCGGGCAGGCCGATCACCTCGAAGGTCGCCGCCGTGATCGCGCCGAGTCCGGCGTTGATCATCGTGATCGTCAGGAAATAGCGCGAGACATTGCGCTCGGCCCGGCGCAACCGCTTTGCCATTCCGGCCCGTTCGCCCGGCGCGCAGAGTCGGAGCGTCACCCAGGAATAGATCTCGCTGCGGGTCAGCAGGAAGAAGAACAGCGTGCCGGCGAAGATCAGGATCTGCGACAGGATCGCCGGTGCCGCCATGATTGCGTCGGTGACCGAGGGGATCGCCACCTTGTCCTCGGCCGGAGCAGCCGCCGCACCGCCGGTTTCGGGCGAGATCGCCTCCTTCACCCCGTCGCTCATGTCGGAAAGGCCCCGGATCAGGCCGCGTACGCTGTGAATGACTTCCTGCATGTCGGACCAGACCTTGGGGGCCTGGGCGACCATGCGCATCACCACCGGCTGGAAGATCAGCACCAGCGCCCCGACCGCCAGCAGTGTGAGGAAGAGGCCGATGACCGCACCATAAACCGGCGAGGCACCGCGTTTCTCCCAGAAATCCGAAAGCGGCGAGAGCACGACACCAGCCACCAGGGCAAGGGCCAGCGGCGCGAAGATGCCCTCGGCAATGTCCATCGCCGCCGTCACCACCACCGCACCGATCGCGATCAGCGACAGCTGCGCGAGGCGTTCGACTGTGTCCAAGATGTGTCTCCTTGTTCTGCCAGCGCAACGCGCCGGGCGATGCGGCGGTTCCCCGCCGGGGCGTGCGTCGAGCAGCCGACAAGGGGAAATTGACAGGAACTGCCACCCGGTTCGGACGTTGATCCGGCGTAACCCGTTTCAACCGCAACGCGGAAGGAGATCGAAATGAACTGGGACCAGATCGAAGGCAACTGGAAGCAGCTGAAGGGCAAGGCCCAGGCCAAGTGGGGCGACATCACCGACGACGAGTGGCAAAGCGCCGAAGGGCGCCGCGAGGAACTGGTCGGCATCGTCCAGGAGAAATACGGCCGGGCCAAGGAAGAGGCCGAGCGCGAAGTCGATGACTGGATGCGCCGTCTCTGACTCCTTGCGATAGCCAAAACGGAAACGCCGCCCTTCGGGGCGGCGTTTTCTTGTTTGCTTTTACCTTGTGTCAGGTCCGCTTTTTGCGGGAGGCCGCTATGAGACCGAGCCCCGACAGCAGAAGCAGCGAGGATGCCGGCAGCGGCACTTGCGGCGGATCGCTGGTCAGATCGAAGGCCAGCGTGTTCAGCCCCCATCCCCAGTTGTCGGACGGCTGGAGACCCCTGATGTAGCTGATCCCAGATGCCGTGAAGGAGAAGCCACCACCATCAGACAATGCGGAGATGGTCTCGAGAACATTGTCCATGGCGTCATAGGCCTCCAGGAACAACGTTCCTTCTTCGCTGTCCAGGTTGAAGCTGACATTCGAAGCGGTGCCCGCAAAGTTGATTTCGAGCACGTCGGCCCTGCTTGAGATTGGGCAGGTCGCCCCCCCGCAGTTCGTCAGATATAACGTGGGCGTGCCACCCGTGAGGAGGCTGAAAATAACGATATCGACTTCGGCTCCATCTTCCGTCCCACGAAAGGTGACACCGTCCGCCGCGAACTGGTCTGTCACGACCGTGTTCGCAGCGAGAGTGCTGAAGTTGATCGTAACGGCCGATGCGGCGACCGGGAGAACCCCCAAAGCTGCCGCTAAAAAAATAGATGATTTCATTTGTTCCCCCATAAGCAATGCGCGGAACGATAGCTTTCATTAACATATTCTCAAAATGTTATTTTGCAGACTCCGGCAGGATTTCCCGGAAAATCGGAAGGCATAGTTTCCTTTCAGGACACAAAAAACCGGCAGCTGCCTGGTGTGCGCAGCTGCCGGCTTCTCGCGGCGGGGCAACCGAAAGGACGAGCCTGCCCTGCCAGCGATCCGTCAGACGTTGGTCGTCATGCCCGCGGTCTTGGGCTTGTCGGTCTGCGTCGCCTTCTCGGCCGTGTCGGTCAGATCGTCCGCGGCCTTGTGGGCGGCGGTCTTGGCCTTGTCGCTGAGGTCATCCACGGTCTTGTCGACGGCGGACTTGGCGCGTTCGCCGAGGTCGTCGGCCAGGGCCGACGCGGCCTCTTTCAGCCGGGCGCGCTCTTCGCGCAGCTGATCGGCGGCGGCGCGCATCAGGCGGTCGCTCTCGGCGCCGAAGGTCCGGTCCTCGATCCGCGTGCGCGGCATCGCCGCGGCAAAGGCCGCGCCCAGCACCAGGGCGACACCGCCGGCCACCATCGGATGTTCGTTCACCAGCCGGCCGGCTTCACGGCCACCCGCGCGGGCGCCGCGCTCCATCTTGAGGCGCGCCGAATAGGCCGCTTCGCGCGCCTTGACGATACGCTCCTTGGCGGCGTCGGACAGGCCGTCGAGACCCTCCATCAGGCTCGCCCGCATGTCGTCGGTAAAGCGCGAGAGCACCTCTGCGCGTTCGGCGGCATAGTCACGCAGGTCACCGGCCTGCGAACGGGCGTCACGCTCGATCCCGCGCAGCAGGCGCGAGGCCTTGCCGCGCAGCGTGTCGATGCTGGCGGCCCAGCGGTTGGCGTCGCGCGTCTCCTCGTCGGTGAAGTCCGGCGCGGGCGAGCCGCCTTCGTCCTCCCAGCGGTTGATGACCGAACGGCGCGGGTCGGGCGTGGCCTTGCGGCCGCCGAAGATCAGCCAGGCGAGGCCAATACCGGTGAGCGCCACCGCGACCGGGTTGGCGCGCACGGCACTGTCGATCGAGCTGGCATAGGCGGCGGCATTGCTGCGCACCATGCCCAGCGCGTCCTTGGCGAGGTTCTCGACCGAGACGCGTTCCTGCAGCTCGTCGAGGGTGGAGCCGAGGCGCGAGCGGGTGCGCTCGATATCGGCCTCGATTTTCCGGGTGTCAGTGTGCTGTGTCATTGCTGAGTATCTCCTTGAATGTCGATGCGTCGCGCTTGACGTTCTTCGCCGTGCGACGCGGCAGGATGTTTTCCGGCGACAGGGCCTTGCGGCCCACCGCGATCAGGACAAGGGCGACCAAGGCGAGCACGACGGCGACGATCAGGCCCGAGAGGGCCGCGGAGAGGCCCTGTTCGACCAATGTCGCCACCGCGGCGCCGGCCAGCACGAAAAGTGCGACCAGCGCGGCCGCCGCCCCCGCGGCGAGCAGTCCGAGGCCCGCCGCCGCCTTGCGCAGGTTGGCTTCCACCTCGGCGCGGGCCAGGGCGATCTCGCCGCGGACCAGGTCCGCGACGGCCTGCACCGCGTCCGAGAGCAGGGCTCCGGCAGGTCTGGGCGGCGGGGTTTCCATCACGGGTAGGTCCCCTCGTGAGTCAGCGCCAGCGGCGCTTCGTCGGCCTGCTCGCCGCTGGCACGCAGAAAGCGCGCGAGGGCGAACCCGGCGATGGCCGCACCGGCGACGAATGCGCCGGGATGGCGGCGGGCAAAGCGCTCGGTGCCTACGAGAAGCGTCGAGAGGTCGGTCTGGCGCAGTTCCTCGGACAGGTCGGCCACGCTGCTGGCCACCACGTTCTGCACGCGGGACTGCAGGTCGTCCGCGCCCGGCGCGGCGCGCAGGCTCTCGGCCAGGCGCAGGCCCTGGTCCGAGACCATCTCCTTGCCGGTCTCGGCACGGGCCTCGGCCTCGCTGCGAAGCACGGAGCCGGCCTTGCCGGCGATTTCGGACAGGTCTTCCTTGGCGACCTGTGCGGTTTCCTTGACGGTCTTGCTGATTGTCTGCTGTGTCACGTCACCCTCCATAAGGCTGCGTAATGCGGGGGGCCGGTTGGTCGGCCACCCCGTCGCGCTGGCAATCCAACGTGCGGATCACCGCGCCGGTTCCGGCGATCTTCAGACGTGGCGCGGTTCCGCCCGCGGGCCTGCGATCAGCCAGATCAGGAAGCCCAGCAGCGGCAGCAGGAAGACCAGAAGCGACCAGAGAACCTTGCGGCCGGTGCTGGTAGAGGAGCTTACGATCGAGACCAGCGCCCAGATATCCAGGGCCAGCAGAAGCAGCCCGCCAACGCCCGAGAGATTAAACATGCTCATTTCCATGGGTCAGTCCTTTCGCTTGTTTTGCAGGGTCAACGCCACCAGGGCGGCAGGGTTCCGCGCAGTGTTCCGACGTGACGTGCCCATCGAGAGAAGGAAGTTCGCGCGCCTCACACGGGCGCGCGAGGCCGGCTCACCGCGGCGCCGGAACGGGAACCGATCCCGAAATCGCCGCGTTGGAATGCCATACGCAGCTCAGAACTCTGCACCTCAAACAGGAGTAAACACCATGCTTGGTTGGGCACTTACGTTTCTCGTCGTCGCGCTGATCGCCGCGGCTCTCGGCTTCGGCGGCATTGCCGGCGCA
The DNA here is from genome assembly GCF_014656415.1 of Seohaeicola zhoushanensis. Lineage (GTDB taxonomy): Bacteria > Pseudomonadota > Alphaproteobacteria > Rhodobacterales > Rhodobacteraceae > Seohaeicola_A > Seohaeicola_A zhoushanensis. The sequence goes on from NZ_BNCJ01000007.1 coordinate 169,731, forward strand.
TCGGCCGGCATCGCGCAGATCATCTTCGTCGTCTTCCTGATCCTCTTCGTCGTCGCAATGGTCGCACGGGCGGTTCAGGGCAAGCCGCCGGTCTGATCCGGCGCAGACCCGACATTACCCGCCGCGCCTTGTTCACGATCCCATTGTTCCGGATCAGCGGCGGTAAGGTCGGACCGGGGAAACCCGGTCCGGCCTTTTTCTTTGTGCGCCCTCGGGCGGCTTTCCGCCGGGCCGTTTCCCGAACGGAAACTTTCGCGAAAATCTTGGAACCCCGAGGCGGGAGACACGTTGGTTCGGCAAGCGCGATGGCGCCACGACAGACAATTCAGAGGAGATTAACATCATGAAAAAGCTCATGATTTCGACAGCTATGATTGCACTGGCAACCTCGGCATGGGCCGCTGAAGGCGAGATGTTCCGCCCCTCGGCCGACCCGATGGAAGTCCATGCCTCGGACTTCATCGGCAAGCGTGTCTACAGCTCGGAAGCGGCTCTGGACAGCGAGGCCTATGACGGTCTGCAGAACGAATGGGAAGACATCGGCGAGATCAACGACGTGATCCTGTCGCGCAACGGTTCGGTTGAGGCCGTGCTGGTGGATATCGGCGGTTTCCTCGGCATCGGCGAGCGCCAGATCGCCGTGGACATGGGCGCCCTGCAGTTCGTTGCGGACAGCGCCACGGCCGATGACGAGAGCGACTATTTCCTCGTGATGAACGCCTCGCGCGCCAACTTCGAGGAAGCTCCGGAATACAGCTGGAACAAGGCCGAAACCTCGGTCGAGACCAAGGCCGCGCAGGCCGAGGTGAAGACCGAAGCGGCTGTTGACAACGCGGCCGAAAAGACCGCGGAGGCCGTCGACAATGCAGCTGACAAGACCGCTCAGGCCGCCGAGAACGCCGGCCAGACTATCGAGAACGCGGCAGACAACACTGCCGCAGCCATGGACAAGGCAGCCGACAAGACTGCTGAAGCCGCTGACCAGGCAGCTGACAAGGCCGAGATTGCCGTGAACGACACGGTCAAGGACACCCAGGCCGCCGCGACCGACAACTCGGTGCAGTATGAAGGTTATGCTGCCGCCAACATGGAAGACCTGACGGCTGAAATGCTGACCGGCGCCCCGGCCTATGACGCCAACAACGAGTGGATCGGCGAGGTCTCGGAGCTCATCCTGAGCGACGAAGGCAAGATCACCCACAGCGTCGTCGACGTGGGCGGGTTTCTTGGTATCGGTGAGAAGCCGGTAGAACTGTCGATGGACGAGCTGCAGATCCTGCGCGAAGACGGTGGTGACGATGTCCGCGTCTATATCGCGATGACCAAGGAACAGCTCGAGGCGATGCCGACCTACGAGAACTGAGTGTCGCCCTGACGCGCGGGACCCCTCCGCGTCGGGTAACACGCCGCGGTCCGTCCTCGTGACGGGCCGCGGTTTTCTTTTGTCCTGCGCCTATTCCTCGGCGACAGCGGGCGGACCCGCGCGCAGCGACCAGGCGAAGGACAGGCCGATCAGGCCGGCGCCGAGCAGGCCGGTGATGACCTCGGGGATATGCACCATGGTCTGGCAGAACATGATGACCGAAAGCGTCAGGATCGCGTAGAAGGCCCCGTGTTCGAGGTATTTGTACTGCGCCAGCGTGCCCTTCTCGACCAGCATGATGGTGGTGGAGCGCACATACATCGCGCCGATCCCCAGCCCGATGGCGATGACGAAGATGTTGTGCGTCAGCGCGAATGCCCCGATCACCCCGTCGAAAGAGAACGACGCGTCGAGCACCTCGAGATAGAGGAAGGCACCAAAGCCGCCTGCCCCCGCCGCCTTGGTGGCATTGCCGCTGTCGATCGCCGCGCCCAGCACCTCGACGCCGAGGAAGGTCAGCACCCCGAGAATCGCCGCCTCGATGAACTCGTTCGAGGCCTGCTCGGGCAACACCAGCGAAAAGCCGACCGCCACCGCCAGCGCCACCGCCACCTCGACCCCGCGGATCGAGGCCCAGCGGGCACAGCGCGATTCCAGCCAGCCGACCCAGTGGATGTCCTTCTCCTCGTCGAAGAAATAGCTCAGCGCCACCATCATCAGGAAGGCGCCGCCAAAGGCCGCGATGGGCAGATGCGCCTCGCGCATGATCTCGGAATACTGCTGCGGATCGGTCGCGGCGAGGACGATAGCCTCGATAGGGCCGATGCCGGCGGCGATCACCACGATCAGGATGGGGAAGACGACGCGCATCCCGAAGACCGCGATCAGGATGCCCCAGGTCAGGAACCGGCGCTGCCATTCCGGGCGCATGTCCTTGAGCTTGTTGGCGTTGACGATCGCATTGTCGAAGGAGAGCGAGATTTCCAGCACCGCGAGGACGGCGGTGATGAAGAGAATCGAGAGGGCGCCCTGGATGGTGCCGGTGAACAGCCAGCCGACAACGGCCGACAGGACGAGACCGATGAAGGTCACGATGAAGGCCCAGGTGAAATACGAGGCAACGCCCGGGCCCGTGGTCTTGGTGGATAGGCTCATGTCCGAGTTCCTGTTGGGACAGGACGCACAACGGCCTCGGCCCCCGGAAAGGGGCCCAGTCTGAGAGAGGTCAATTGCGAAAATCTGTCCCTGCGGCCGACAATGTTTCAGCGCCGACATCGCAAATGTGCCGCAGACACTTGCCAGAGGGGCCCGGTCGCCATGTTTCAGGGCCCGTGGGGCCCTGCGGGGAAAATGGTCGATTCCGGGTGAGGCGTCAAGGGGAGGCCGGGCCGGCCGCGCTGTCACGGCTGGCCCGGCGCAAGTCTCGTATCAGGCGAAGCCGCGCTCGGCGCGCCAGCCGTCGGGATTGTCGAGGAAGGCGCGGATCGACGCGATGCGCTCGGGGCTCAGCCGCTTCTCGTCCTCGCAGAGCGCCAGCACGTCGGCCCAGGTGCAGAGCCGGTGCAGGGTGATGCCATGTTCGGCCAGGCGCTCGTCGGCGCCGGGGAAGCTACCATAGAAGAAGGGCACGGCCGAGTGGTTGCAGACGCCCTCGGCCTCCCGCACGGCCTCGACGAAGGAGACCTTGCTGCCGCCGTCGGTCGCCATGTCCTCGACCAGCAGCACGCGGTCGCCGGGGTTGACGATGCCCTCGATCCGCGCGCCGCGGCCATGGCCCTTGGGCTTCTTGCGGATATAGGCCATCGGCAGGTTCATCCGCTCGGCCACGAAGGCGGCGAAGGGGATGCCCGCGGTCTCGCCGCCGGCGATGACGTCGAAGGGTTCATCCTTCAGCTGTTCGACCATCATGTCCATCAGCGCGCCGCGGATCGCCGGGAAGGCGATCAGCCGGCGGCAGTCGACATAGACCGGGCCGCGCAGGCCGGAGGTATAGGTGAAGGGCACCTCGTCGTTGAACTGGAGCGCGCCGGCCTCGACCAGCAAGCGCGCGGCGGTCCGCGCCTGTTCGGGGGTGGTCTTCATGATGCGTCCTTTCTCGGGCCCAGGGAGTCTGCGCCCGGTATCACGTCGGCGCGGCCTCTGCACGCATGACTTTGCAGGGCGCGCCCCGCCAGGGACACACCCGTCCGGACCCTGGCCCGCGAGGGGGGCAGTTCAGCCCTGCCGCCCCACCGCCTGACCCGTGCCGAGCAGCAGTTGCAGGCAGGTCTCGGAGAGTGCCGCGCCGTCGTGCCGGTCGTGATCGAACCACTTGTAGGTCCAGCAGGTCATGCCCATGATGGCCCGCGTGGCATAGCGCGGGTCGACGTCGGGCAGCACGCCTTCGGCGATGGCCCGCTCGACGGTCTGGCTGAACGCCTCGACATAGGACCGCTCCAGCTGCCGCAGCCTCTCCGACTTGGCACTGCTCTCCTTCGTGAAGCCGATGTGGTCGAAGAACACGCTGAAATGGCTGAGGTCCGAGATCACCCTCCCGATCTGGTGCTCGACCAGCGCGCGGAGGCGGTCGACGGGATCCTCGATCAGCACGATCCGGTCGATGTCCTCGCGGGCGCCGTCCATCGCGGTCTCGAACACCAGCCCGACCAGTTCGGCCTTGGAATTGATATAGTAGTAGAGCGACGCCTTGCGAATATCGAGCGCCTCGGCCACATCGTCGAGCGACCCGCCATCATAGCCCTTCTCGCGAAAGACATTCGCGGCAGCCTCGACGATCAACCGTTTTCGTTCCTCGTATTCGGCGCTGCGTGTCTCGTTGCGTGGTCTCCCTACCTTGCGGCGCTTCGGAGGGTCTTCCTGCTGGCTCTCCGCGGATGGCTTGCTCAATTATCCTTCCCCATATGGTTGGGGCGGTGCCGAACGCGGGAGACAGAAGATTCCCGACCAGGCAAGTGCCGCCGCGTTAACAATAGTTAATGGCTTGCCTGCGCGACAGCACAACAGCGGGCTGGTCGGATTCTCCAGCCAAATTGCGGACTTCGCGCATCAGTCCCGTGATCCGCGCAAGCAGTTTGGGGCGGCACCCGCGACGTGATGCACCCAGCCTTACCCGGCCCGCCCCCGCGACTTGTCGAGGAAAGCCTCGCGCGCGGCCCTGTGCTCGGGCGAGGCGAGCAGGGCCAGGTAGGACTGCATCTCGCGCTCGAGCGTCGCGTCGAGCCCGCCGCCGGCCGCGGTGATCAGCGCCTTGACGTGGCCCTTGCTCTCCTGCGTGAAGGCGGCCAGCTCCAGCGCGCGGGCATGGGCGGCACCGAGCAGCGCCTCGGGCGCAACCGTCTCGTCGGAGATGCCCAGCGCACCGGCCTCCGGCGCCTCGACCATCCGCGCCGAGAGCAGCAACCGGCGCGCCGCCGCATCGCCCACGCGGCGCGGCAGGGTCCAGCAGAGCCCCAGGTCGGGCGGCAGCCCGACCCGCGCGAAGGAGGCGCAGAAGCGGGCGGTGTCGTCGGCGATCACCTGGTCGCAGCAGAGCGCCAGCGAGAACCCCGCGCCGAAGGCCGGGCCGGTGACGGCGGCGACGGCGGGGCGGGTGCCCGAGACCAGCAGCCGCACCACGTCGTGCAGGATTGTCATCCGCCGCCGCGCCACCTCGGGATCGCTGGTCATCGCCGAGATATCGCCGCCCGAACAGAAGGCTCCGCCGGCCCCGGCCAGCACGATGGCCCTCACGGCGCGGTCATCCTGCGCCGCCATCAGCGCCTCGCGCAGCTGGGCCCGCAGGGTGTCTGTCAGGGCGTTCTTCTTGCCCGGCACGTTCATCGTCAGGCGCAGCACGCCCTCGGTCAGGTCGCGGTCAAGCTCGGCCATGCAGACCTCGCCCGGCGGCTGCAGCCTGCCCGTCACCGCCACCGTTCCGCCCTCGGTCCGCACCCAGAGGTCATGGCTGCCGTCCTCCTGCCGCTCGCCCCCGGCGACGATGGTCTCGCCGACCTTCACCGGCGCGGTGAACCGGATCTCCAGCCGGGCCGCCGCGTCCGCGCCAAGGCTGCGCTCGACCGACTCGAGCAGCAGCGCCATCGCCATGCTGCCATGGATGATCGGCGCGCCGAAGGCCGTCTGCGCCGCGAAGGCCGGGTCGAGGTGCAGCGGGTTGTGATCGTGACTGAGAGTGGCATAGGCTGCCGTCACCTCGGGCGAGGTTTCCAGGCGCATCTCTTGCAGGTGATCCGGAGCGGTCATGGTCATCCTTTCAGGCAGCCCAGATGATGCGGTAGGTGCCGGTCAGCACCAGTTCGTCGCGGCAGCGCAATTCGGCGCGGAAGTCGATCCAATTGCGGCCCTTCTTCACCTCTCTGGCGGCGCAGGCGACGGTGACGCTCAGCGTATCGCCCCAGGCCGGGCGGACCCCGGTGTAGTCGAGCACCTGCCCGGCGTGGACATTGCCCCTGGGGCGCGGCTGGAAGGCGCCGATGAAACCCTGGGTCATCGCCACGGCCAGCAACCCGCGCGAGGGCAGCGCGCCTGGAGTGCCAAAGACCGCCTCCCATTCCGCCCGCTTGGCCGCGTCCAGAACCACCTCGACAGCGGGCGCGGCCCGCCCCTCCTCGAACCTGTCGAACGTCCAGAGTTCCGCATCCGTCATCTTCTCTCCTCCCGGCGTGCTTGCTGTTGCATATGCCGACCGTCCGGTTTTATTTTAGGAAGCAACCCAGGAGGATTCCAGTGCTAAAAGACAAGGTCATCATCGTCACCGGCGCCGGCGGCGGCATCGGCAGGGCGCTTGCCATCGAGGCCGCGAAGGCCGGTGCGGCGGTCGTGGTCAACGACATCGGCGTCTCGCTGAGCGGCGAGGCCGACGACCTTGGCGCCGCCGAGAAGGTCGTGCGCGAGATCGAGGCCGCCGGCGGGCGCGCCGTCGCCTCGACCCATTCGGTCTCGGACCCCGGCGAGGCGCAGGCCATCGTGCGCACAGCGACCGACGCCTTCGGGCGGCTCGACGGCGTCATCAACAACGCCGGGATCCTGCGCGACACCTTCTTCCACAAGATGAGCCACGAGAGCTTCGACTCGGTGGTCAAGGTGCACCTCTACGGCACCTACAACGTCAGCCGCGCCGCCGCCGCGATCTTCAAGGACCAGGGCTCGGGCGCCTTCGTGCACATGACCTCGACCTCGGCGCTGATCGGCAACTTCGGCCAGGCCAACTACATGGCCGCCAAGATGGGCATCGCCGCGCTGTCCAAGTCGATCGCGCTCGACATGGAACGCTTCGGGGTCAAGTCCAACTGCATTGCCCCCTTCGCCTGGAGCCGGATGACCAGCTCGCTGCCCACCGATACGCCCGAGCAGATCGCGCGAGTCGAGAAGTTCAAGCAGATGGTGCCGGAAAAGATCGCGCCGCTGGCGATCTCGCTGCTGTCGGGCGACGAACGGGCGCCCTCGGGCCAGATCTTCGCCGTCAGGAACAACGAGATCATGCTGATGAGCCAGCCGCGCCCGCTGCGCTCGGTGCATCGCGGCGAGGGCTGGACGCCCGAGACGGTGCTCGACCACGCCCTGCCGGCGATGGCGGCGCAGTTCTTTCCGCTCGAACGCTCCGAACACGTCTTCACCTGGGATCCGGTGTGATCCCTTCCATTCACGCCGGGCCCCTGCCCGGCACGGCCCACATCCACCGAGGAAACCCATCATGACCCGACGCGCCGCCATCGTCGCGCCCCTGCGCAGCCCCATCGGCCGTTTCGGCGGCGCCTTCCGCGACCTGCCGGTCGAGGACCTGGGCGCCACCATCGTCAAGGCCGTGCTCGATAGGTCCGGCATCGACCCCGCGTTGATCGAGGACGCGGTCTTCGCCCAGTCCTATGCCAACAGCGAAACCCCCTGCGTCGGACGCTGGATCGCGCTCTCGGCCGGGCTGCCGATCGAGGTGCCGGGGATGCAGCTCGACCGGCGCTGCGGCGGCGGGCTTCAATCCATCGCCACGGCGGCGATGATGGTGGAAAGCGGCGCCTGCGACGTGGTGCTGGCCGGCGGCATCGAAAGCATGAGCCGGATCGAGTATTACGCCACCGACATGCGCTGGGGCAAACGCGCGGGCTCGGCGATGTTCTACGACCGGCTCGACCGGGGCCGCGAACGCTCGCAGCCGGTCGACCGCTTCGGAGTGATCTCGGGCATGGTCGAAACCGCCGAGAACCTGGCCCGCGACTACCAGATCAGCCGCGAGGCCTGCGACGTCTTTGCCGCCGGCAGCCACCGCAAGGCCGCCGCCGCCTGGGCCGACGGCCGCTTCGCCGACGAGGTGGTGCCTGTCGCCCTGCCGCAGCGCCGGGGCGATCCGCTGGTGGTGGCCGAGGACGAGGGCATCCGCGCCGACAGCACTCCCGAATCCCTCGGCAAGCTGCGCGCGATCATGAAGGACGGCGTGGTGACCGCCGGCAACGCCAGCCAGCAGAACGACGCCTGCGCCGCATGCCTGGTCGTGGCCGAGGACAAGCTGGCCGAACTCGGCCTCGAACCAATCGCGTTTGTCGCCGGCTGGGCGGCGGCGGGCTGCGACCCCTCGCGCATGGGGATCGGCCCGGTGCCCTCGACCGCGCGGGTGATGAAGAAAACCGGCCTCGGCCTCGACCAGATGGATCTGATCGAGGTGAACGAGGCCTTTGCCTGCCAGGTGCTTTCGGTGCTGAGCGAATGGGGCCTCGACGCCGACGACGCGCGGCTGAACGTCAACGGCTCGGGCATCTCGCTGGGCCATCCCATCGGCGCAACCGGCAGCCGGATCATGACCACGCTGCTGCACGAGATGAAGCGACGCGGCGCGCGCTACGGGCTCGAGACCATGTGCATCGGCGGTGGCCAGGGCATGGCCGCGATCTTCGAATTGGCCTGATGCCCCGCATCATCGCCCCCGACCAACTCGACCTCGCCGGGCTGATCCGCCCCGGCGAGACGGTCTGCTGGGGCCAGGCTGCGGCGGAACCGCTGACGCTGACCACGGCGCTGATGGCCCAGCGCCACGCGCTTGGCGGTATCGGGGCATTTGTAGGGGTCAGTTGGAACGCAACCGTCGATGCGGCTCATGCAGACTCGATCCGCTTCACCTCTTACTGCGGCACCGGGAGCAACCGGTTGCTGCACCGGGCCGGCAGCCTCGACATCCTGCCGATCCATTACTCGGGCTTCGAGCGCTTCCTTGCCGGGCGGATCGACGTGCTGCTGCTCCAGCTTGCGCCGACGCCGCAGGGGTTCAGCTTCGGCCTCGCCTGCGAATATCTCTGGCCGCTGCTGCGCTCGGCCCGGCTGGTGATCGCCGAGGTCAACGACCAGGTGCCGCCCACCCCCGGCCTGGTGACCATCGCGCCCGGGGATATCGACGTGGTGGTGCCGGTCTCGCGCCCCGTGCCCGCGCCGCCAGAGGCCGCGCCCAACGACACCCACCGCGCAATTGCCGCCCATGTCGCCGCTCTGGTGCCGGACGGGGCCACGCTGCAGATCGGCCTCGGTGCGCTGCCGGCGGCGATTCTCGACGCGCTCGGGCAGCATCGCCACCTCGGCGTGCATACCGGCCTCTACGTCGAGGGGCTGGCGCGGCTGACCGAGGCCGGGGTGATCGACAATGCGCGCAAGGGGCGGGACGAAGGCTTTGCCGCCGCCGGGCTGATCGCCGGCGCCGAAGCCACGCATCGGCTCTGCCGCGAGACCGACGTGATCCGGCTCGCCCCCACCAGCCACACCCATGCGCTGTCGGTGCTGGCCTCGCTCAACCGCTTCACCGCGATCAACTCGGCCATCGAGGTCGACCTGACCGGGCAGGTCAACGCCGAGACCGCCGGAGGCGCCTATGTCGGCGCGGTGGGCGGGGCCACCGATTTCGCCCGCGGGGCGGCTGCCTCGGACGGCGGGTTGCCGATCATCGCCCTGCCCTCGGCCCATCGCGGCCGCGACGGGCAGCTGGTCTCGGCCATCGTTCCGGCCTTGAACGGCCCGGCCAGCCTGGCCCGCGCGGATGCCGGGATCATCGTCACCGAGCAGGGCGTGGCCGACCTGCGCGGCGCGACCCTGTCCGAGCGGCGGCAACGGCTGCTCGCCATCGCCCACCCCGAGCTGCGCGAGGCGCTGGCACGGGCACAAGGCCCGGCCAGATAGTCCCCTCACGCCGGCGCGGCGACCCCGGCCAGCACCTTCTCCACCACGATCTTGGCTGTCTCGGCACAGGCCTGGGTGCCGCCGTTGCCATAGACCTTGACCGCGTCGCCGACACACCACAGGCCGTCGATCCCGGTGAACTGGTCCATGTCATAGCCCGCGCCCGACCGCTGCGCCGGCCAGTCGTCGCGCATCACCCGAACCGAGAGCATCTTCACCTTGTCGTCGAAGCCGGGGAACTGCTCGCGCAGGTCCTCCATGCCCTCGGCCACCTCGGCCTCGCTGTCGAAATCGCCCAGAGCCGGCTTCGGCACGGCATAGGCGACATACTGGTGCCAGCCCTCGGGCGCGAGTTCCGGGCAGGTCGCGGTCAGGTTGGCCATGTTGCACAGCCGCCGGGTCTTGCCGAAGGTCATGATCCCCGGCGCACTCATCAGCGGCTCGCGCGAGGCGAAGTTGTAGACGATATTGGCCGCCGGCTTCAGCTGCTCCTGCGTCTGGCGTACGTAGTCGGCCGTGAAATGCTCGGCCCCCGCCAGCGCCACCGTCGCCTTGGGGCCGCAGTTGGTGATGATGGTCTCCGCCTCGATCCGCACCAACGCGCCGCCTCTGCGGACCAGCACCGCACGGGCGCGGCCGTTCTCGACCTCGATCTTCTCGGCCGGCGCGCTCAGCCAGACCTCGCCGCCCAGGCGCTCCACCGCATCGGCCAGCGCCTGCCAGGCGCCCATGGTCCCCTCGGGGTGGAAGCCGAAGCGCTTGAAGGCCCCCTTCGAGGTGAAATAGGTCAGGAAGGCCCGTGCCGGGATTTCCGAGGCGTTCATGGCAAAGATCGCCGCGCAGAGGTTGCGGAAGATCGCGTGCACCGTCTGGTTCTTCGTATAGCCGTTCAGCCAGTCCTCGGTCGACTGCCGCCCGTCGGGCAGGCTGCCGCTGCGCGCCTGGGCGAACTGATCGAGCACCTTCGAGGCCTGCTTGGTGATGCCGCCCAGCAGCAGGCCCAGCCCGCCCCTGGAGACATCCACAACCTTGCGGTCGAGGTAGAACACCGCCGCGGGCTTAGGCTCGCGGATGTCGAGCGGCGCGCCGCAGAGCGCGAAGGTCTCCTCGAAGACCCCGCCGGGTTCGAGCGCGATGGCCCCCATGTTGACGCGGTACCCGTCGATCACCTCGGTGCCCGCGCGCCCGCCCAGCCAGGCGTGATCGTCGATCAGCAGCACCCGCCGCCCCGCCGCCGCCAGCCGCGCCGCCGCGCAGCAGCCGCCCGCCCCCGCTCCGACGACCACCGCGTCGAATGTCGTGTCGGTTTCCATACTTTCCTCCCGCTGGTCGCCGCTGATGATTCCCGGCCATTTCCGGTTGTCAAAAACCGGATAGACGGTTTATTATTCCATCACAGCCCGCTCGACGCAAGTGTCCGTCCGGCCCCCGGCAAGATCGGATATTGAGTTTTTGCGAGCGAAATGGTCTGGTGTCCGCCGCACAGAGGCGGCAGAGCCAGGCTGAACGTTCGAACGGAGAAACATGGCCCGCACCCAATCCAAGGACTACCCCGAAATCCGCGAGAAGATCCTGCGCACCGCGGCCAGGCTTTTCGCCGAGAAGGGTTTCTCGACGGCCACCATCGTCGACCTCGCCAATGCCTGCGGGTCGTCGCGGGGCGCGCTCTACCATTACTTCGAGTCCAAGGAAGAGATCCTCGGCAAGATCGTGGGCGAACATGTCGCGACCATGCTGCACGAGCTCGAGGCCATCGGCGAGCAGCGGCTGGAGCCGAAGGAACACCTGCGCGCGGTGGTCCGGCAGATCATGGAGATCAACGCCGTCAACAAGGCCGAACAGATCGTGCTGCTGAACGACTGGAACCAGCTCGACGCGCCGCTCCAGGCCGAGATCGGCGCCTCGCAGCGCAAGATCGTCGCCGTGGTGCGCGATGCGCTGGCCCGGCTCGACACCTCGCACCGGATGACCCCGAAATCCGCCACCACCTATGCCATGTCGCTGCTCGGCTCGCTGAACTACACCTATGCCTGGTTCGACCCCGAGGGCCCGGTGACGCCGGCGGAGTATGCCGACCATGTCTTCGACGTCTTCCTGCACGGCTTCCTGCGCGACTAGGCCGCGGGGATGAGCGGGAAACCCATCGACGCGGTGCTGGCCCGCATTACCGACACCATCGGCCAGTGGGGGCGTGGCACCACGCTCGACGAGATGCGCGAGGGCTTTGCCCAACTGGTCTCGGGCGGGCGCAGGGCGGCCTTCACGCCGGTCGATGCCGGCGGCGTGCCGGCGGGCTGGTTCGGCACCGGCGAGGCGGTGGTGATCTACTGCCATGGCGGCGGCTACCAGATGGGGTCGATGCTCTCGCACGGGCCGCTTATGGCGGATATCGCTGCCGCCAGCGGCGCGCGCGTGCTCGGCTTCGACTATCGCCTCGCGCCCGAGCACCGCTTTCCGGCGGCGTTGGAGGATGCCTTCACCGTCTACCGCTGGGCGCTCGACCAGGGCATTCCGCCGGAACGGCTTGCCATCGCCGGGGAATCCGCCGGCTCCGGGCTGGCGCTGGCCACCCTGCTCAAGGCGCGCGAAGCCGGCCTGCCGATGCCCGCCGCCATCGCCTTCCTGTCGCCCTGGCTCGACATGGAGGCGCGCAGCGAGAGCTATGACAGCCGCGCCGCGCTCGACCCGCTGACGCAGCGCGCCAAGGTGCTGATGATGGTGAAGACCTACCTCGGCCGCGACGGCGACCCCGCCGCGCCCTTCGCCTCGCCCATCAACGGCGACCTGTCCGGCCTGCCGCCGATCCTGGTGCATGTCGGTGACCACGAGACGGTGCTGGGCGATTCCGAGCTGCTGGCCGAGCGCGTCCGCGCGGCGGGCGGATCCGTCGACCTCGCCGTCTGGCCCGAGATGATCCACCACTTCCAGGTCTTCCCGGAACTGGCCGAGGCCAGGGCCTCGATTGCCGCCATCGGGGCCTTCCTGCGCGACCGGCTCGCGCCCTGACCGTCAGGCCTGCGCGATGCCCATGCCGCCCGAGACGCCCAGCGTCTCGCCGGTCACGTAGCCACCCTCGCGCGAGGCGAGGAAGGCCACTGCCGCCGCGACCTCGTCGGGCGTGCCAAGGCGGCGCAGCAGGGTGGCGTTCTCCATCGCCTGCAACAGCTTCTCGCCGCCGCCCTCGACCGCGCGGCGCAGCAGCGGCGTATCGATCGGGCCGGGCACCACGGTGTTGGCGGTGATGCCATAGCGCGCGTTCTCCATGGCGATGGACTTGGTGAAGGCAATCAGCCCGCCCTTGGCCGCCGCATAGACCGATCCCCCGCGGGACCCCATCCGCCCGGCTTCCGAGCCGATGTTGACGATCCGGCCAAAGCCGCGCTCCTGCATCGCCGGCAGCACCGCCTGGGTGACGTTGAACACCGCTTCGAGGTTGATGGCCAGCAGGCGCCGCCAGTCCTCCTCGGTGGTGCGGGTGAAGAAGGCGTGCTGGTCGACGCCGGCATTGTTCACCGCGATGTCGAAGGGCCCCTGCAAAGCGATCTGCGCGCGCACCGCCGCGAAATCGGTCAGGTCGACTGCCGCCACCGAGGCGCCGTTGCCGCAGTCCTCGGCCAGAGCCTGCGCGATCTCGGCGTTGCGGTCGAAGATCGCGACCCGCACGCCCTCGGCGGCCAGCCGCCGCACGATGGCCGCGCCAATCCCCTTGGCGCCGCCGGTGACCATGGCCGACAGGCCCGACAGCCGCGCAGCCAGCTCCATCATTCGCCCCGGAACTGCGGCGCGCGCTTGGCGATCACCGCCGCCAGCCCCTCCAGCGCATCGGCGGTGCCCGACAGCGCCGAGACCTCGCGCGCCTCGTCCGGCAGGCTCGCCTCGAAGCCGCGGCCGATGCCGTTCCACATCAGCCGTTTGGTCGCCCCCTGCGACCGCGGCGCGCCCGCGGCCATCTGGCGGGCGAGCGCCAGCACCTCGGCGTCAAGCTCGGCATCCGGCACGACCCGGTTCACGAGGCCGATCCGCTCGGCCTCGGCGGCCTCGACGAAACGGTTGGTCAGCACCAGCTCCATCGCCCGGCGAAACCCGACGATCTTCGACAGCAGCGCCGTCGCCCCCGCGTCCGGCGCCATGCCGACCCGCGTGGCCCCGGCCATGAACCGGGCACTCTTGCCGCAGATCACCAGGTCGGAGCAGCAGACCAGCCCCATCCCCGCGCCGCCGGTGGCACAGCCGTGGACCTTGGCGATCACCGGAACCTCCAGGTTCACCAGCCCCGAGACGCAGACCTGCAGATAGGCCGTCGCCATGCGCAGGTAATCCGGCAGACCCGCCCCCTTGGCGGCGAATTCCTTCACGTCGCCCCCGGCGCAGAACAGCTTGCCGTTTCCCGACAGGATCACCGCCCGCACCCGGCGGTCGCCATGCACCCGCATGGTCACATCCTGCAGCGCACGCATCAGCTCGATGTTGAAGCCATTGCCCGCATCCGGCCGGTTCAGCTGGATGTTGGCGATGCCCTCGCCATAGGTCAGCAGCACGGGCCCTTCGGCCACGATGGTCTCTTCGCCCTGAAACACTCGTCCCTCCCCCTTCCCTTCCTCAGACGAGGAAGGACAGCGTGTAGATCGCCTTGTTGTTGTTGATCAGCACGACCTTCTTGTAGGCCATCCGAAGCGCGCCATCGACGCGGCGCAAGGTATATTCGTTGCGCGAGGCCCACATGGTGTCGCCGCGCAGGTTGGTCTCGAAGATCTGCGCGTTGCACATGACCTTGATGTCGTCGTTGCCCGACTTGAGGAACTCGAAATTCGAGATCACCCGCGCCAGTTGCGAGGGCGGCGTCTGCGAATGCCGCCGCCCGGTCTTGAGTTGGCGCACCCGCAGCCCGATCCGCGAGCGGTTGTCGTAGATCAGCGACATCTGCCGCTCGGGGTCGGTATCGGTCCCGTTGGCCGGCACCCAGTAGAGCGCATCCTCGGTCCAGAGCGCCTCCCAGGCGTCATAGTCGTGGATGTCCTGCAGCCGCGCCTCGCGGAAGATGAATTGCTGCACCTCGTGGTAAAGCTCGGGGTTGAAGCTCTTCTCGTAGACACGCGGCGCGCCGACCCATTCCCTCAGGATGTCGGGGCCGTCGATCTCGTCCATCTCGCTCATTTCGCTTCCATCATCTTGCGGTAGTGCTTCCAGATCTCGCGCGAGGGCAGGTCGTCGGTGGAATGGCCGATCGGATAGCCGTCCTCGTCGAGCCGCTCGCGATGCTCGCCGCGCTTGAGGTAGAGATATTCCGGCTGCCGGATTTCCAGCCCGCGCTGGTTGCGCTCGTACATCTCGGTATCGTCGGCCAGCAGGAAGCCGGCCGGCCCGACCGAGCCCATGGTCTGCTGCCGCAGGCGGCGGTTGATATCCGGCGCGCCCTTGAACTGGATCGCGGTGGAATGCTGGATCGATTCATTGGCCGCCACCGGCTGGATCACGAAGATCTGGATCTCGGCGATGAACAGGTTCGGAAAGATCATCACGTGGGGCGAGCCGTCGATCATGATCTGGCGCGCCCGCTCGGGGCCATAGGCCTCGTTCATCTGGCGCACGTAGTCGGGCAGCTTCGCCTCGGTGGTGCCGAACCAGCTCAGCGGCACGTCGCGGCGGCGGAACTCGGGGCGCGGATCGACCTCGGTATGGCCGTTGCCGAGACCCCGTGTCACCGCGACCGCCTTGTCGCCGTACAGGTCACCGATGGCGCTGTCCGAGACCGAGAAGATCGAGGAATGGACGAAGGCCGGGTGATAGCCGTCGCATTCGTTCTCGAGGATGAATTTCCAGTTGGCGCGGGTGCGGTGCTTCAGGAACCCGGCGCTGATCTCGATCTCGCCGGTGGGAGAGTTGTCGCACAGCTGGTCGATGGTGCGCTTCGCCCCTGCCAGGTGATCCTCCAGCGACGGCCCCTCGGCGGCCATCGAGCCGAAGACGAAGCCGCGATAGCTCGCCACGCGGGTGACCTTGCCAAGGCCCAGTTCCGACTTGTCGACGCCCTTGTAGCCCTCGGGAAAGGCATAGTTCACCAGCTCGCCGGTATTGGCGAAGGTCCAGGAATGATAGGGGCAGGTGAACCGCGCCCGGTTGCCCTTGTCCTGCACGCAGACCGCGTTGCCGCGATGCGGGCAGCGGTTCATCAGCAGTTGGATCTCGCCGTTCATGTCGCGGACCATCAGCACCGGCATCGGCCCGATCGACTTGGTGACGAAGTCGTTGACCTCGGGCACCTCGCTTTCATGGCCGATATAGACCCAGGTGGTGAACCAGATCTTCTCGACCTCTTCCTTGAAGATGTCCTGGTCATAGTAAAGCGACCCGTGCACGCGGCCAGGCTGGATCAGTTCGTCCCACCTGGACTTGAAACCTCCGTCCATCCTTCTCCCCTTTCTCGGGCTCGGCCGCGACGCCTCGTGGGAGCCTGCGGATCGCTCTTTCAAAAACCGGACGACCATCTTTTTAATTGAACTCCCTCGGAAGTCAATCCGCCCGCCGCAAGATTTGCGCCTCTCCTTTGCGAAGGCCTGACGGCAACTCGACTCTGCGCACAGACGGCCACATCTGGCAGGCCGCCAACCGGTCCGCCCGAATCGACACGCGGCAGGCTTGCGTCGGCACGGTCCCGCCCGCGCATATAAATAAACCGTACAGCCGTTCGCTTTATCTGGCGTCCCGCGCGAACATGTGCCATCAATCGCCCCAGCCCCGCTTCGCCGGGGCCGGACGACGCGCAGGAGGAGCCGCAATGAACATGAGCCACCAGCAGGGACAAGAGCTGTCCGGCGCCGGGTTTCGCCTGAACGACCCGGTCTTCGTGACCGAGGAACTGCGGATGCTGCGCGAACAGGTCCGCCGCTTCGTGGAGCGCGAAGTCGCCCCCAACGGCGAAAGCTGGGAGGCCGAGGGCAAGATCCCGCGCGAGATGTTCCGCAAGCTGGGCGACATGGGGCTGCTCGGGATGCAGCACGAAGAGGAATACGGCGGCACGAAAATGGGCGCGCTGGCCTCGGTCGTCTTCGGCGAGGAACTCTCCCGCTCGACCTTCGGCGGCTTCACCGCCTCGGTGACGGTGCACACCGACATGTCGGCCAGCCACATCACCCGCGTCGGCACCCCCGAGCAGAAGGCAAAGTTCCTGCCCGACCTGATCGCCGGCCGCAAGGTCTGCGCCATCGGCGTGACCGAGGCGGGGGCCGGCTCGGACGTGGCGGGCATCCGCACCAAGGCGGTGCGCGACGGCGACCACTGGGTGATCAACGGCACCAAGATGTTCATCACCAACGCCGTCTATGGCGACCTGCTGATTCTCGGCGCCCGCACCGAGGGGCTGGAGGCCGGCGCACGCGGAATCTCGCTCTTCATCGTGCCGACCGACACCCCGGGCTACAAGGTGGCGCGCAAGCTCGACAAGCACGGCTGGCTCTGCTCGGACACCGCCGAGCTGGTCTTCGAGGACATGCGCGTCCCCGCCGAAAACATGCTGGGCGCCGAGAACCGGGGCTTCTACGCGATCATGCAGGGGTTCGAGCATGAACGCCTGATGATCGGCGCCTTCTGCGCCGGCGAAGGCGCCAGGGCGATCGAGCTGACGCTCGACTATGTCCGCGCCCGCCAGGCCTTCGGCAAATCGCTCTGGGCACAGCAGGCGACTCGGCAGCGGCTGGCCGATCTGGCCTCCAAGGCCGCGATGATCCGTGCCCTCACCTACCAGACCGCCGCCGCGCTGGACGCCGGCCAGGCGGTGAGCCGCGAGACCGCGATGATCAAATCGGTCGGCCCCGAGATCCTGCACGAGGTGGTCCACGGCTGCCTGCAACTGCACGGCGGCACCGGCTACATGCGCGGCACCCCGATCGAACGCATGGCCCGCGACGCCCGCATCCTGCGCATCGGCGGCGGCGCCACCGAGGTCATGCTGGAAGAGGTCGCCAAGCGGATGTGAGGGCGATCAGCTGATCGCCCCTTCCGTCCGCATGGCCTCGATTTCCGCGGCCGAATAGCCCGCCTGTGCCAGCACCTCGGCGCTGTCCGCGCCCGGCGCATGGGGCGGCGCGACCGGCCCCGCCGGGGTGCGGTCAAAGCGCGGCGCCGGGGCGGCCTGCAGCACGCCGTTCTGCCGGAAGAACACGCCCCGCGCCGCGTTGTGCGGATGCGCCTCGACCTCGTCGAAGGTCAACACCGGCGCGACGCAGGCATCGCTGCCGGCAAAGAGCTCGGCCCATTCGTCGCGCGTCCTGGTCCGGAACACCTCGGCATAGGCGTCGGACAGGCGCGGCCAGTTCGCCTTGTCCATCTGCTCGCGCGGCGGGACATGCTCCAGCCCCGCCTTCGCGCACATCTCGGCGAAGAACTGCGGCTCGATCGGGCCGACCGAGATGGCCTTGCCGTCGCTGGTCTCATAGCAGCGGTAAAACGGCGCCCCGCCGTCGAGCATGTTGCGCTCGCGCTGAACCTCCCACTGGCCGCCCGACAGCATCCAGTGGAACACCCCCATCATCGCCGGCACCCCGTCGACGATGGCCGCGTCGACCACCTGCCCCTGGCCCGAGACCTGCCGCTCCAGCAGCGCCGCCAGCACTCCGAAGATCAGGAACATGGTGCCGCCGCCGTAATCGGCCACCAGGTTCAACGGCGGCATCGGCGGGCGGTCGGCCGGCCCCATCGCCGCCAGCGCACCCGAGAGCGACATGTAGTTGATGTCGTGCCCCGCCAGATGCGCCATCGGGCCGGTCTGGCCCCAGCCGGTCATGCGGCCATAGACCAGGCCGGGATTGCGGGCCTGGCAGGCCTCGGGCCCCAGCCCCAGCTTCTCCATCACGCCGGGCCGGAATCCCTCCAGCACCACATCGGCCGCCGCGATCAGCCGCAGCGCCGCCGCGCGGCCCGCCCCCGACTTGAGGTTCAGCGCCACCGACCGCTTGTTGCGGCGGTTGATATCGGCCGGATCGGCCCTGCCCGAGGCGCGGTCGATCACCGTCACCTCGGCGCCCAGGTCGGCCAGCAACTGCCCCGCCAGCGGACAGGGACCAAGCCCCGCCATTTCGATGATCCGAAGATGCGCGAGCGGTCCCGGTCTGGTCATGACATCCCTTCCATGCAGTGCGGACCGGCGGCAACCGGGCACCCACGCGCGATTATCAAACCGTCCATCCGGTTTTGTTTATCGTAACCGCGCCACATCGGCAATTCCGTTTCCGACGGCGAATCGACTCGCGAACTGCAGGCAGCAGTCCCGCCATCGACCAGGAGCGCCGGCTTCCGTTCCGCCGTGATTCGCCCGTACAGGCTCATTCCTTGCCATCCGCACTCCGCCATGACTGAACGAAGGCGGGCCGCGCACCGCAACACGCCGTCCAGGAAGCACTGCCAGCCTTCCCAGTCGGGAATAATCAGACCGGACCGCCGGTTTATTTTTTCCCGCACCCTTATTGCAATCCTTTTGGTTTATGTTACTCATATATTAAACCGTCCAATCGGACGGAGAATGGGCTCGGGGCAACCGAAAGGCGCCCCTGGGGAGGAGGAGCCAGATGTTCATGACACATCCAGCACATCTGTCCGGCGGCGCCGGTTGATGCTTCGCATGGCAGCGGAACGGGCAGAGACGACCACCCCCCTGCTCGGGATCACCAATGCGCAGATCGTCTATGACAACGCCATAGAAGCGGTGCGCGATGTCTCGCTGTCCGTGCCCGAGGGCAGCGTCGTCGCCCTGCTGGGCTCGAACGGCGCGGGCAAGTCGACGCTGCTCAAGGCCGTGACCGGCACGCTGCACCTCGAAGAGGGCGCGCTGGAAAAGGGCGCGATCCGCTTCGCCGGGCAGGACATCTCGCACG
>NZ_BNCJ01000008.1 GCF_014656415.1 Seohaeicola zhoushanensis
CAATGCCCGTCACGGTAGCAGCGCGTTGGTGGGAAGGCAGTTCATCCCATTAGGTCACGGTTCTGGTGGCATCGGTTCGGTCCGATGTTCGCGTCTGAGATCCGGAAACGGCGGATCGAAGGTATGCGATCCAGTCGATGGCGCTGGCATCTTGATGAGGTGTTCGTGAAAATCAACGGCGAGCGGCACTACCTCTGGCGGGCGGTCGACCATGAGGGCGAAGTCCTGGAAAGCTTCGTAACGAAGACGCGGGACAAGAAATCCGCGTTGAAATTCCTCAAGAAAGCGATGCGTAAGCATGGCCGGCCGGAGGCAATCGTAACGGATCGTCTTCGATCCTACGACGCCGCGCTCAGGGACATTGGTGCCGGCGCGCGGCAGGAAACCGGTCGCTGGGCGAACAACCGTGCCGAGAATTCTCACCTTCCATTCCGACGACGCGAGCGGGCGATGCTTCGCTTCCGGCGGATGCGAAGTTTGCAGAAGTTCGCTTCCGTGCACGCCCCCGTCTCAGACCATTTCAACCAGGAGCGCAGCCTCACCCCACGAGTCCATCTCAAGGCAAACCGCGCCGCTGCTCTCACCGAGTGGCGCGGTCTCTGCGCTGAATGGAGAAGCCTTCCTCCTGCGATTCGGAGACTGGTTTGCATTGGTCTGGCAGCACCAAGTGAACCTGTACCGGCCGGCAAGTCAGAACCGTACCGGACGCCGCCGTAGCAGGGCAGGGATCGTTGCGTTCAGGCGAAAAGCGATCTGGGGGATTGCAGTCATGTCGCCGAAGGCGCCGCGTGTCAGCAGGCCATATGCGAAGACGTCGTCCTGTGGGCGACCGTCGCGATCGTGAACGCGGTTTTCCGCGTCCACCTCGATGCCCAGGCCCAGCAGGTCCGGACGGGCTATCCCGGCCTCCTGCAGGGAGGCGAACAGCGGTGAATGATCCAGTGTCCGCGGTCCGGTGCACAGGACGATCGCATCGAACCTTTCCGTCCAGTCACCTTCCGACCCGCCCGACATTGTGACGACGAACTCGGAACCATCCAGATCTGCCCTCAGGAAACGGCTCCTTCTGAAGGTCAACTGTCCCGTGCTTTCCAGATGGTCCAGCACCGCGCCGGTCTGTGGCACCATCCGGTAGCGATAGACGTCGTACCAGGGTTTCAAGTGCCGCAGAAAACGGCCCTGTTCCTCCAGCGAGTAGCCGGGCCAGAGCCGGGCCGCCGCGTCGCGCACGTCGTCGAACGCGCTCTTGGCGTCGCCGCCCTGTGCCTCGGCCAGGGCAAGGTCAGCCCGCAGCGCGCGATAGGTCTGCATCAGCGTCAGCTTGCTGCCGTGGCGTTCGAGGAAGCGCGGCATGGGCCGGGCCAGCCGCTCGACCAGTTTGGCAATATCCGGGGCGGCCCCCTGTGGCTGCGGCCGCAGCCCCCGGCGCGAGATCGCGCAGATCGGGCCTCGATGGCCGCGCCGGGCCAGCGAGGCGATGACATCCGCCGCCGTCAGCCCGGTCCCGACCAGCAGGACCGAGGCATCGCGGTCCGGCCCGTCCAGGGCGCCGGAACGCAGCGGGTCGGCGATGAAGCCGGGCGCCCCGGCCGCCTTGGCGCTGACCCCGCGCGGAACCGAAGGGGACTGCCCCGCGGCCGCCAGAACCAGCGTGTCGGCGTCGAGGACCAGGCCGTCTTCAAGCGTCACCTTCAGTCCCTTGGTCTGCCGTGCCACCGCCACTGCGCGCCCGCGCTGATGGCGGATCCTGCTGCCCGAGGGGTTCTCTCTCGCCAATTCGGCCACCATCCCGCCCAGGTAGCGCCTGACGTCGCTGCGGCGCACAAAGGTGACGCCTGTCGCGGGCCAGAAGGCCTCGGGGTCGCGTTCGAGGCCCCGATCAGCTGCATACCATCGCGCGAAATGGCCAAGGTCCTCGGGGAAGAGGATCAGCAACTCATGGGTGCCATTGACCCGGTGGTCAGGGTCGTTCCCTCCATAGGCGATGCCGCCGCCAACCGTCTCGCGGGGTTCGACAATGCAGATGTCGAGCGGATCAGTCGCATGGCGCGCGAGTTGGATTGCCGTGGCCGCGCCGGTGAATCCGCCGCCCAGGATGATGAACCTGCGCATCGGTTATTCGCCTTTCCAGACCGGACGGCGCTTTTCAGCGAAGGCGCGGGCACCTTCGAGGCGGTCGTCGCTGGCCATCAGCCGTTGGTGCAGGGCCAGTTCCAATGCCAACCCGGCCTCGGCCCCGCCCTGGCCGGCCCCCCGCACAGCTCGGGTCACGGCGCTGACCGCGAGGGGCGGCGCCTCGGCGATCCGCTCGGCCAGCGCAAGGGCTTCGCTCACCAGTGCCTCCGGGGCGACGATGCGGTTCACCAGCCCGCAGGCCAGCGCCGTCTCGGCGTCAAGCGCGTCGCCCGTCAGCAAGAGCTCCATCGCCCTGCGCGGCCCCAGAGCGGCGGTCAGCGCCTGGGTGCCGCCCATTCCCGGCATGATGCCCCTTCGGATCTCGGGCAGGGCGAACCCCGCATGGGGCACTGCCAGCACCAGGTCGGACGAAAGCGCCAGCTCGGCCCCGCCGGCGTGGGCGATGCCGTTGAGGGCCGCGATGACCGGGAAGTCGAAGCCCCGGCGAATACTGAACGCGAGCCGGTGCGCCATGTGCTGCGCGCGGGCCGCCATGGCGTCCATCCCAGCGCGTTCCTTGAGATCGGCGCCGGTACTGAAGGCGCTTTCGCCGGCGCCGGTCAGGATCAGCGCCCGCATGTCGGTGCGCAGGGCCAGCCGCGTGTAGAGTTCGATCATGCCATGCGCCGAAGCCGTGGTCAGCGCGTTCAGTGCCTGCGGCCGGTCAATGCGCAGCAGCACCACGCCGCGCACCGGCTCCTCGACCGAGAGACCGGCGTCAAACATGGCCGGGCAACCAGGTCGCCAGCGAGGGCAGCAGGATCATCAGCAGGCCATAGGCGATGCCCAGCATGAGGAAGCCCGGCAGCTCCTTGAACGCTTTCTCGGGCGATAGCCGGATCACCGCTGCGCCGGTGTAGAGGCCGACGCAGACCGGCGGCGTCAGCATCCCGAGGCCGATGAAGGCGGTCAGCACGATGTAATAGTGGATCGGATCCACGGCGAGAGGCGCCAGCGCGGCCACCGTCATTGGCAGAACCAGATAGAAGATCGGCACCACCTCGATGAAGGTCCCGAGCAGCAGGCAGGTGATCGCCACCATGATCAGGAAGGTGACCGGCCCGGTGCCCAGGTGGGTCAGGAAATCGATCATGTGCTGCGGCGCCTGGGTGAAAGTCAGCACCACTGAGAGGAATGTCGCCATGCCGATGATGACGAAGATCGCGCTGCAGGCGATGGCCGTGGCCACCAGCGCCTCGATCACGCCCCGGAAGGTCAGTTCCCGATAGATCAGGAAGCCGATCAGCAGCGACCAGACGCCTGCGGCGGCGGCGGATTCCGCCGCGGTCAGCAGGCCCGAATAGATGCCGCCCAGGATGATGAACGGGGTGAGCAGGGCAGGGATCGCTGCCACGAAGCTCTGCCAGCGCTCGGACCACGAAGCGCGGGCCGAACGCGGCATGTGCCGGCAGCGCCAGGCGACATAGGCGCTCAGCATCACCATCAGCACGATGCCGGGCACGATCCCCGCCGCGAAGGTGCGCGAGACCGGCACAGAGGTCAGCGAGGAATAGATGATCGCGGCGTTGCTCGGCGGGATCAGCCCTTCGAGCAGCGCGGCCATTGCGGCAAGCACGACGACGAAAGGCTTGGGATAGCCTTCCTCGACCATGCGCGGCATCAGCACGGTGCCGATGGCGGTAATCGCTGCCAGGATCGAGCCGCAGAAGGCGGCGAAGAAGCCCATCGCCAGCACCATCGACACGCCGAGCCCGCCCGGCCAGTGGCCGACGAGGGTGACGCAGAAGTTGACCAGCCGCGTGGCGATGCCGCCTTTGACCATGGTATAGCCGGCAAAGATGAACAGTGGGATCGCCAGCAGGATCTGCTTGGTCACTGCCGCGAAGGAGACCTGCAGCAGCGTGGCCCAGGGCAGATTCAGGTCGACCGAGGCGATCAAGGCGCTGCCGATGCCGAAGACCAGGAAGATCGGCACCGACAGGATCAGCAGGATGCTCGAGAAGGCAAGCGCGATGGGGATCATGACTGGAGGCCGTCCTTGTGATTGCGGACCGGGGTGCCGGTGAGAAGCTCGACCAGGGCGGTGATGGCCTTTTCAAGCGCGAACCAGGCGAGCAGGGCAAAGCCGACTGGGAACGAGAGGTAGATCCACCAGAGCGGAAAGCGGATGCCGGTCTCTGTGGTCTGGCGCAGCCGGCGGAAGAAGGCGAGGGCGTCGAGCCCGCCCATCAGCAGCCACACCGCTGCAGCGCAGATCACCGCGCCCAGCAGCAGGTTCAGGAACAGCCGTCCGCGCGGGGCCAGGAAATGCGGGAGGAAGTCGACGGTGACATGGCGGTCGGCCCGCAGCAGGACGCCCATCATCGGAAAGACCACCCAGGGCATCAGCAGCGGCGGCAGGTCGTTCAGGATGGCATAGCCGAAACCGAACAGCAGCCGTTCGAGCGCCGCGGCCGACAGGGCGATGATCGCGAAGGCTACACCGCAGCAGGCGACGATCAGGCACAACATGCCCAGCACGTCGTTAAACTTCATGTAGAGGCGCAGAAGGGGCATCCGCGGATCCTGGAATGGGCCGCCGGCTACCGTGCCGGGGACGGTCTATGTCGGAAAAGGGTGGCGGCCACAGCGGTGCGGCCGCCACCAAGTCGGGGGAGGAAACCGGTTCCGTCAGCCGTTATTTCTTGCCGACATAGGCCAGTGCCGCGTCGACCACGTCCTGATCGACCTCGCCCAGCATCTTGGGCAGCACCTCGTTGCGCTCCATCGCCGAGAGCTTCTCGAGCTCCGCGCCCTCGAAGGTCACGACGGTGCCGCCCTTCGCCGCGAATTCCTCCAGCACCTTGTCGGATTCGGCCATGATGGCCTCGGTCGCCTCGGCGCCGATCTCGGCGGCGGCATCCAGCACGATCTGGCGCAGTTCCGGAGACAGGCTGTCGAGCCAGGGCTTGTTGGCGATGAAATAGGCGTCGTTGAACTGGAAGTAGGGCATCTGGGCGGTCTTCAGGAAATCCCACCAGCTGTAGCCCTTGATCGCGCCCGGCACGGTGGCGACGGTGTCGATCATGCCGTTTTGCAGAGCGGTATAAACCTCGCCGGTCGGCAACGAGACCATGCGGCCGGCGCCAAGCGCCTCCCAACGGGGACGGTCCGCGTCGGTCAGGACTCGGGCGCTGACCCCCTTGAAGCCCTCGATGCCGGTCACGTTCTCGCGGGTGGTGAACACCGCGCTCGGCCCGACCGGGTTGAAGCCGATGATCTCGATCCCGGCAGCCGAGGTGACATCCTCCATGATCGCCTTGCCGACCTCGGTCTCGGCAAAGAAGCCGCGGATCTGCTCGAAGCTCTCGAAGACGCCCGGCAGGTTGGTCACGTTGTAGTTCTTGTTCAGCGTCGGAAAGCTGACCACGCCCACCGCGCCGCCGATCTCGACGGCCCCGGACGAGACGCCGCCCAGGATGTCGCGGATCCCGAAGAGCTGGCCGCTCGGAAACACCTGGATCGTCAGCGCGCCCTTGCTGCGCTCACCGACCAGTTCGGCGAACTTGTTGGCAAAGACCGCCGCCGGGTGCGTCGGGCCCCAGTGGTAGGATAGCTTCGCGGTCTGCTGCGCGGCTGCGGGCATTGCTCCCATGATCCCGATCGCAGCGGCGGCGATGAGGCCGCGGGGTGTGAAATTCCTGAAAACCTGTCCAATCATGTCGTGTCCTCCCTGACACAAGTTCGCTAGTGTGTTTCCTTTGCCAGTCCGAGCAGGTCCTCGATGTTCTGCTTCAGCTCGGCCTTGTTCACCTTCCCCGCGAGGTTGCGGGGCAAGGCGTCGACGAAATGCACGCGTTTGGGTTTCTTGTAGCCCGCGACGTAGTCCCGGCAGCCGTCGATGACGCCGGCTTCGGTTGGCGATGATCCGGCGCGCGCGACCACGGCGGCGACCACGATCTCGCCCCACTCGGGGTCGGGCAGCCCGATCACCGCCGCATCCTCCAGCTCGGGAAGGCGCAGCAGGGCGTCCTCGACCTCGCGGGCATAGATGTTGAAGCCGCCGCTGATGATCATGTCCTTGTTGCGTCCGACGAGGAACAGGTAGCCTTCCTCGTCCATCCAGCCGAGATCGCCGGTATAGAACCAGCCTTCCCGCACCGTCTCGGCGCGCAGCTCGGGCCGGTTCCAATAGGCGACGTCGGCAACACCCTCGGCCTTTACCGCGATCTCGCCGATCTCGCCGGAGGGCAGGGCGGTGTCATCCTTGCCGCGGATCGAGATCTTCACGTTCATCGTCGGCCGCCCGCAGGAGGCGATCCGCCGTGTCTCGGTTTCTTCGCCCTCCAGCAGGTGTTCATGCGGGTAGAGCACGGTCAGCGGCTGCGGGCATTCCGACATGCCCAGGTGCTGGCGCAGGATCGGGCCGAACGTCTCGACCGCCTTCTTCACGATGTGCCGGGGGGTCGAGGCGGTGCCGTAATTGATCCGGGTGAGCGACGACAAGTCATAGCGCGCCCCGTTCTTCTCGATGTCGTCGAGCAGCCGGATGATCATCGTCGGCACCAGGAGCAGATGCGTCACCCGTTCCTTTTCGATGGTCGCCTGCAGCGTCTCGGGGTCGAACTTCGGCAGGATCACGTTGCGCGCCCCGCGCAGGTAGTAGGGGATAAGGTAATTGCCGGCGGCATGGGTGAGGGGGCCGACGTGGATCATGCTGTCATCCACGCCCAGCCGGTATTCCAGCGCCGCAAAGAAGTTGTCGAGCCGGTTGCGGAAGCGCGCGTGGCTGTAGGCGATGCCCTTGGGCTTGCCGGTCGTGCCCGAGGTATAGACGATCCGCGCCAGTTCGCCGTCGTCCACCTCGACCAGCGGCTCGTCGGGCGAGGCCGAGGCGAGCAGGTCGTGGTAGTCCAGACAGGGCGCCGACAGCTCGTCCCACTCGAAGCCGACGACAAATCGCACCGAAGGGGCCAGCTTGGCGGCCGCAATCGCGGCAGCCTTGTGTTCGGGGCCGGCGATCAGGACAGAGGCACCCGAGTCGTTCAGGATGTCGCCGTGCTCGATTGCCGTATGGCGCGCGTTCAGCGCGACATAGGTCAAGCCCGCCTTGGTCACGCCAAAGACCGTCTCGACGCTTTGCACGCAGTTGTTCAGCAGGACCGCCACCCGGTCACCGGTCTCCAGTCCGAACCCGCGCAGCGCGTTGGCCAGCCGGTTCGAACACTCGTCGATCTCGTCATAGCAATGGGTGCGGTCGCCGAAGACCAGCGCCACGCGGTCGCGATACTGCCTGGCAGCCCAGCTGAGTTCATCGCCTGCGATTATCTTCATCGGTCGGGTACTTCCTTACTTGCGCATCGTTCGCGCGGCTGGGCCTAGGATCCGGGGCAACTGGTCCCAGGCCATGTCCATCCAGTCGCAGAGCAGCGGGCGGGTGTCGCGCGGGTCGATGATGTCGTTGATGCCGAACCGCTCGGCGGTCCGGAACGGAGAGGTATAGGTGGAATACCTGTCATGCAGTTGCTGCTTGAAGGCCTCCGGGTCATCGGCCGCCTCGATCTGGCGCCGGTAGGCTGCGGTGATGCCGCCCTCCAGCGGGATCGAACCCCAGCTCGCCGAAGGCCAGGCATAGCGCAGGTTGATGTCACCCAGCCGTCCATGCGCAGCCCCGGCAACGCCGAAGGCGCGACGGATGATGATGGTGCACCAGGGCACCCGGCTCTGGTCGATGGCGGCCAGCGCGCGCATCGCGGCGCGAATTGTCGCCGACTTCTCGGCATCCGGTCCGATCATGATGCCCGGCTGGTCGAACAACGAGACGATCGGGATGTGAAAGGTGTCGCAGAAGTCGACGAAACTCTCGATCTTCGCCGAGGACTTCAGCGTCATCGCGCCGCCCGCAAAGGTCGGATCGTTGGCCAGGATTCCCACCGGCCGCCCGTTCAGCCGGGCCAGGCCGGTCACGCTGGAACGGCCCGAATAGCGGCCCATCTCAAAAAAGCTGTCACGGTCGAAGACCGCCGCGATGATCTTGCGAACCTGGTAGGCCCGCCGCTTTTCGCGCGGGATCGCTTCCAGCAGGTACTCGTCGCGCCGGTCGGCGGGGTCGTTGCTGGCGACCACTGGGGGCAGGGTGTGCACGTTGGGCGGAAGATACGACAGGAATCGGCGGGTCTGGGCAAAGGCGTCGGCCTCGTCCGCCGCCTCGTTGTCGACCAGCCCGCTGCCTCGCGCGTGCATTGCCGAGCCGCCAAGTTCGTCCTTGTCGACGTCGATCCCTAGACCTTCCTTCACGACGTAAGGCCCTGCGGCGAAGATCTGCGACTGGCCCTTCACCATGATCGACAGGTGCGAGCCGACCACCTTGATCGCGCCAAGCCCGGCGCAGGCGCCAAGCGCGATGCCGACAACCGGGATCTCGCCCAGCATCCTGATCTGCTCCCAGGTCGCGTAGCCCGGGATCTTGGTCGACTGCTGCTTTTCCAGCAGCTTGACGCTGCCACCGGCGGTGTCCACCAGCCGGACGAGGGGGAGCCCCAGCTCCAGCGCCATACGCTCGGCATAGATCCACTTGTCCGAGATCGTGCTCTCGGACGAGCCGCCCCTGATCGAGAAATCGTCCGCCGAGATCAGGACCTTGCGCCCTTCGATGCGGGCGGTGCCGATGATGGCGTTCGATGGCGTCACGTCGACCAGGTTGCCCTCTGCGTCATAGACGGCCGAGCCGGTCATCGTCCCGATCTCGCGAAAGCTGTCCTTGTCCACAAGAAGGGCAATCCGCTCGCGCGCGTTCAGCTTGCCGGCGGCGCGCATCTTGGCGAGCGATTCCTCGCCGCCCATCTTTTCGGCAAGCCGCTTGCGGCGCTGAATCTCGTCTACTTCCGGTTGCCAGGACATCTTCCCTCCCATTGGCGCAGGCATCGCCAATCTCCCTGTCAATACAAACCTCGTTTCATTTTGCTGTCAATAAGATTGTTGACAATCAGACATTATCGGTGGCAACGTCCACCGCAAGGATGGAGGAAAGCTGGAATGTCCTATGACGAGCAATTGCGCGAACTGGATGCGCGCAGGCAGGCCGCGCGGAAAATGGGCGGGGCGGAAAAGCTTGCAAAGCGCAGCGAGCAGGGGCTTCTGAACGCC
The DNA here is from genome assembly GCF_014656415.1 of Seohaeicola zhoushanensis. Lineage (GTDB taxonomy): Bacteria > Pseudomonadota > Alphaproteobacteria > Rhodobacterales > Rhodobacteraceae > Seohaeicola_A > Seohaeicola_A zhoushanensis. Next base: position 9,262 of record NZ_BNCJ01000008.1, read on the forward strand.
CGCTCGCGCCTCGACGCGCTGCTGGACAAGGACAGCTTTCGCGAGGTGGGCCTGCTGGCCCGCTCGGCGGTCAAGGCCGATCGCGACACTACCCCGGCGGACGGCAAGGTCAGCGGTTTCGGCCGCGTCGATGGCCGCGACGTCGCGGTCGTGTCCAATGACCTCACGGTCAAGGGCGCATCCTCCTCGGCCACCAACGCCAAGAAGATCGCCTATATCAAGAGCTCGGCGACCAAGGCGGGCATGCCCATCGTATTCCTGGGTGAAAGCTCGGGCGCGCGCATCCCCGACACCATGGGCGCCGAATCGATGTCGCAGGGTGGCGCCGACCCGCAGCAATACTGTCGCCGCCGCGAGACGCCCTGGGCCAGCGCGGTGCTCGGCCCCTGCTTCGGCTCCTCGACATGGTATTCCTGCATTTCCGACTTCCTGGTGATGCGCAAGGGCGGCATCCTCGCCGTCTCCAGCGCCCGCGTCACCTCGCTCGCCATCGGCGAGGCGGTTGATGCCGAGGAACTGGGCGGATGGCGCCTTCACGCGGAAACCACCGGCCTGATCGACGCCGTGGCCGAGACCGACGACGAGGCGCTTGGGCTGATCCGCCGCTTCCTGTCCTACATGCCGGCCCACGCGGGCGAACTGCCGCCGGTGCAGGCCGACTGGACTGCCCCGGACGCCGAGGCGCTGCTGGACCTGGTCCCCGATCAGCGCGCCAAGACCTACGATATTCGCAAGGTGATCCGAGCCATTGTCGACGAGGACTCCTACTTCCCGCTGAAGGACCGCTTCGGCAAGGCGGTCGTCACCGCGCTGGCCCGTCTCGAAGGGCGTCCGGTCGGCTTCCTTGCCACCAACCCCTTCATCCGCGGCGGGGCGATGGACCCGGACGCCTGCCGCAAGGCCACCAACTTCCTGGTGCTCTGCGACAGCTTCCACATCCCGGTGATCCTGCTGGTCGACACCCCCGGTTTCCTGGTCGGGGTGCAGGGGGAACGCAAGGGCGCCCCGGCCCACATCATGAACATGATGCACGCGCTGCAGCTGGTCTCGGTGCCCAAGGTCTCGGTCATCCTGCGCAAGAGCTACGGCCAGGCCTTCCTCAACATGGGGGGCGGCAAGAACAGCGACGAGATCGCCGCCTGGACCACGGCCGACGTCAGTTTCATGGATCCGGGCATCGGCGTCAGCGTGGTGCATGGGCTCAACCGCAAGGACGACCCCGAGGCCTTTGATGCCGCCTGCGAGGAATTCCGCACCGGGACCTCGGCCTATGACATGGCCTCGGTCTTCGGCGTGCAGGAGGTGATCGACCCGCGCGAAACCCGCGCCTTCCTGACCCGATCCATCGCCACCCATACCAATCGCCGCACCGGCGGCCTGGGCCGGCGCGAGCTGGCCAACTGGCCAACCTATTTCTGACTTTCCCGGAGTAATATCGAAATGACCGACTTCCCCATTGAATCCGAGATCGCAGGCACCGTCTGGAAGATCGAGGCCGCGGTAGGCGATGTGCTGGAAGAAGAGGATGTCATCATGATCCTCGAATCCATGAAGATGGAAATTCCCGTCCTGGCACCCGAAGCCGGCACTCTGGTGGCAATTCACGTTGCCCCCGAGGACACCGTGCGCGAGGGGCAGGAACTGGTTACAATGCGCCCTGCAACCTGAATTCCCGCGCCGGAGGTTGCCAATACCTGCCTACGGCGGCGCGGGAGCAAGCGTGGTCCGAAATGGAAATGGAAATTCCGCAATTGTTCACCGGGGCGGCCGGTGCCGATGGCGAGGTTCGCTATCGACGCCCCCAGACCCTGCCCGAACAGATCGCCGAACAGGTCAGCTATGCCATCCTGCGCGGCGACTACGGGCCGGGCGACCCGGTGCGCGAACAGGACCTCGCCAACCTCTTCCAGGTCAGCCGCGGGCCAATCCGCGAGGCGCTGCGCATTCTCGAGAAGGACGGCGTCGTGCGGATCCTGCCGAACCGCGGCGCGAAGGTGACGCAGCTCTCCACCAAGGAGATCAACGATATCTTCGAGATCCGCGCAGTGCTCAGCCGCCTCGCGATGCGCGACCTCTGCCAGTCCGATGATGACCGCATCCGCCAGGCGGTGATCGACAGGGCCCGTGCACTCGGTGAATACGGCGACAAGACCGTCACGCTCGACGAATACCTGCCGCTCAGCTACGCGCTGAACTACACGATCTCTTCGTCTTCCGGGAATTCGCGCCTCAGCGAGATGCTGACCTCGCTGTCGCGCCAGACGATCCGCTATACCATCCTCGGCCTGCGCCGTGCCGAGCGTCGCACCGCTTCGGCCAGGACCTGGCGCAAGGTCGCCGACGCGGTCGAGGCGCGCGACGCCGAGGCTGCGGGTGGTCTTGTCGAAAAACTCATCATCGATTCCAAGAATGCCGCCGTGGCCGAAATCGAGGCCAGCAAGGACGCCGGCACCTGATCCCTCATTCGCAGAAGGAACTGCCCCCATGTCAACGACGCATCCCAGCAACCGCCTTGTCCGCGCCGAATTCACGAGCCGCCCGATCATGTCCCTGGCGCTCTGCGCGCTCGGTGTCGCGGCGATCGTTGCCTCCGCCAAGGCGCAGATCCCGTTCTGGCCGGTGCCGTTGACGCTGCAGACGCTGGTGATCGCGGTGCTGGCCATGGCCTATGGCTCGCGCCTTGGGGGCGTCACGCTTGCCGCCTATCTCGCTTTGGGTGCGGCGGGGTTGCCGGTCTTCGCCGGGACGCCCGAAAAGGGCATCGGCCTGGCCTACATGGCCGGACCGACCGGCGGCTATCTGGTCGGCTTCCTTCTGGGCGGGGCGCTCATGGGCTGGCTGGCCGACCGCGGCTGGGGACGTGACCTGCCGCGCGCCGTCGCTGCCGTCACCGCCGGGCATCTCGTCATCCTCGCGCTCGGCACGCTCTGGCTCTCCCTGCTGATCGGCTGGCCCAAGGCCGTGGCCGCCGGGCTGGTGCCCTTCCTGTGGCCCAGCGTCGTCAAGACCCTGCTCGCGGCCTTCCTGGTGGTCGGCGCTTCCCGTCTCGTCCAACGCCTGCGCGGTTAAGGATAGGCCCACCATGCATCGCCTGCTTGTTGCCAACCGGGGCGAGATCGCCTGCCGGATCATTCGCGCCGCCCATGCGGTCGGCATTCCTGCCGTGGCCGTCCATTCCGAGGCCGACGCCGACCTGCCGCATGTGGCGATGGCCGATCAGGCCATCTGCCTCGGGCCAGCCCCGGCGCGGCAAAGCTATCTCGACGTCGACCGCCTGCTGGCGGCGGCGGCCGAGACCGGCTGCACGATGGTGCACCCGGGCTATGGTTTCCTGTCCGAGAACGCCGGTTTCGCCCGTGCCTGCGCAGCGGCGGGGCTTATCTTCGTCGGCCCGGTGGCCGACCATATCGAGCTCATGGGCGACAAGCAGAACGCCCGCGACGCGGCCATAGCCGCAGGTGTCCCGGTCCTCCCGGGCACCGGCCGGCTGGGCGAGGACGAGGGCGAGATCCTCGCCGCGGGCGGGCGTATCGGCTATCCGCTGCTGGTCAAGGCCGTTGCCGGCGGCGGCGGCCATGGGATGCAGCGGGTCGAAACCGAGGCCAAGCTGCTTGCCACCGTCGCACGCACCCGCGACTTCGCCGCCCGCGTCTTCGGCGACGGCGGCCTCTACCTCGAACGCTGCCTGACCCGCGCCCGGCACGTCGAGGTGCAGGTCTTCGGCTTCGGCGCGCAGGGCGCCGTGCATCTCTTCGAGCGTGATTGCTCGTTGCAGCGCCGCCACCAGAAGGTGATCGAGGAAGCCCCCGCGCCGGGCCTGTCGGCGAAGGTGCGCGCGGCCATGACCGAGGCGGCCGTCAGCCTGGCACGCTCGATCAACTACAGCGGGGCAGGGACCATCGAATATCTCTACGACCCCGAGACCGAGGGCTTCTACTTCCTCGAAATGAACACCCGCATCCAGGTCGAACACCCGGTGACCGAAGAGATCACCGGCGTTGACCTGGTGGCGGCCCAGCTGCGTCTTGCCATGGCGCCCGAGACCCCGCCGATGCTGACGCAGGACGACATCCGGTCGACCGGCGCGGCCATGGAGGCGCGCGTCTACGCCGAGAACCCCGACAAGCGGTTCCTGCCATCGCCCGGCCGGATCGAGGGGTTGCACCTGCCCGAAATGCCCGGCGTCCGCTATGAAGCGGGATATGTAGCCGGGAACGAAGTGACGGTTCACTACGATCCTCTGATGCTGAAGATTATCGCCAAAGGCAGCGACCGAGAGGAGGCGCGAACTCGTCTCATAGCTGCGCTTGGTGCGATGACGATTGCCGGGCTGACGACCAATGTGAATTTCCTGGTTTCGCTTCTCGAACGAGCCGACGTCGTGGCATGTGATTTTGATACTGGGACGATCGAGCGACCTGCGGCGGCATAGCTGTGAAGTCTTGTTGGGTTGTTCACCCGGAACGGGTTTGGGCTGCAACCGCCACACTCCAGTCGAGGACCCCGAAGGATGAACAACCCACATCAGAATGCCCGCCTGACCGTTCACGGCCGAGTGGCGCGGTCTCTGCGCTCAATAAGGACGCCGTCCTCCCGCGATGCCGAGAGCAGTTCGAATCCGTCTGAAAGCACCCGCAGCCGCGCTCTCCACCAAAGCCGGGCAAGTCCAGACTGCTCACCTTGGAAAGAGGTCCTCGATGATCGCCGAGATGTGGCGTTGCATCATTTCCGATGCGCCAGCCGAGTTGCGTCGCGAAATCGCTTCGATGATTTCCTCGTGATGTCCGCAGTATTCCTTCCGCTTCTCTGCGGTAATGACTTTCTTCTTCAGGCGAATCCAGGGGGCGCGGGCGCGAATGTCGCCCAGAAGGTTGTTCAGGCTGATAAGCAATTCGTTGCGAGTCGCCGCATAGATCCGGCGGTGGAACTCGGCGTCCCAATGTTCGAACTCGGCGAGGTCCTCTGCGTTCACTGCCTGCTCGTGGGCCTCGCGGATCAGCTTGATGTCGGCGCCGCTGGCGCTTGATACCACCGCCGCTGCCGCCTGCGGCTCGATGATCAGGCGCACCGCGAGGATATCGGCCGGACTGGCGCCGGTCAGCCGCTTGAGGATCGAGATGAACTCGCGCGTCGTCCCGGCGGTCGAGATGATCTTGCGGGGCTTGCTCGGTAGGGTCATGGGGGGCGTCCTCGGGCCTGGCCTACTGGCCGAAATAGTTGCGCCGGCGCGACATCAGCAGCGCGCGCATCGCCTCGGCAGCCGCCTTGCCGTCCCAGTTGCGCAGCGCGGTCAGGATCCTGCCCCGTTCGACGCCATAGGCAAGCCGGCGTTCCTCGGTGAACGAGCGGCGCCGGATCTCCATCATCGGGGCCTGGAATCGGATGATCACCATCAGGTCGTACAAGTCGGTCAGGAAGGCGTTGTGCGCGGCCAGGTGAATCCGGCGGTGGAACTCGCTGTTCCAATGCTCGAAGAGTTCCAGGTCGGTCGCGGCGGAACACCTCGCGTCGGCCTCGACGATGGCCTCCAGCTCGCTGGACGAGGCATTTCGCGCGGCGGCCTCGGCGCTGTGCGGCTCGATGAAGATGCGCAGGTTCAGGATGTCGATGGGGCTGGCATCCAGGAAGCGGTCGAGGATGTCGGCGAACTGGTTGTCCGGCCGGTCCAGCACCATCGTGCCGCTGCCGACCCGCCGCTCGATCAGGCCTTCCTCGACCATCCGGGTCAGGATCTTGCGGATCGTGTTGCGCGCGACGCCGTATTCGCCGGCCAGCTGCCGTTCGGTGGGCATCAGCGTGCCGGGCGGCCATTCGGCGGCCTCAAGCCGGCGGCGCAGGTCGGCGTCGAGGGTCGCAATCTTCTGAAGGGTCATCCGGCCCGCCTGTTTGATCCAATTTTAAATTGGTTCACTGTCCGCGATCCAATTGCAACGAAATTTTGCATATTGGTTCACGCATTTCAAGAGAATCCCCCTTGATCGGTTGGAAACTGACCAATACGCTCTTGTCGAGGATGCGCCAATTGAAAATTGGTTCATGGGGAGGATGTTGTATGAGGGTAGCCTGCATCAGGCATGCCGGCGAAAGGCGTGTGGGTATCGTATCGGCCGATGGTCAGTCGATCTCGCCCGTCGCGCTGTCGTCCGACGAGGCCGCACGCGGCGTGGCGGCCTTGATCGGCAAGGAGATTTCGGCGCTCGACGTCCTGTCGCCCCTGCCATTGGCCTCGGTCGAGATCGAGGCGCCCTTTCCCCGGCCCGACCGCAACATCTTCTGCGTTGGCAAGAATTACCACGCCCATGCGCTTGAATTCTCTCGCAGCGGCTTTGATTCCTCGGCGGCCCAGGGCGAACTGCCGCCGTTTCCGATCATCTTCTCGAAGGTGCCGGAAACCGTGGTCGCCTCGGGCGCGCCGGTGCTGATCGATCCCGAGGTATCGCCGGCCATCGACTACGAGGCGGAACTGGCCGTCATCATCGGCAAGGGCGGGCGTGGCATCCGTCCCGAAGAGGCGATGGACCACGTTTGGGGCTATACCATCGTCAACGATGTCACCGCGCGCGACCTGCAGGGCCGCTACAGCCAGTGGCTCATCGGCAAGTCGCAGGACACCTTCTGCCCGATGGGGCCCTTCGCGGTCACCGCTGATGAAATCGATGTCGCAGACACCACCGTGACCACCTGGGTCAACGGTGAGGTGCGCCAGAACGCCAATACCCGCGATCTCATCTTCGACATTCCCACCATCGTCGCAACCATCTCGGCGGGGGTCACGCTCAAGCCAGGCGACATCATCGCCACCGGCACGCCCGAAGGTGTCGGCATCGGCTTCAAGCCGCCGAAATACCTGCGCGACGGCGACGTCGTCCGGGTCGAGATCTCGGGCATCGGTACGCTCGAGAACCGCTTCGCGGAACGCCGCGCATGACCACGACGATCACCGCCGGGATGTGCATCGAACAGGACGGCGCGGGCCCCGCAGTCATCCTGCTGCACGGGCTTGGCGGAACGTCGAATTCCTTCCAGCCGTTGATGCCCGCGCTCGGCGGTCGCCGCGTCGTGCGGCCCGACCTGCCGGGGGCAGGGCGTTCGCCGACGCCTCGGGGGCCGATCGACCTGCGGATGCTGGTGGACGCCATGCTGCGCATGGCCGCCGATCTCGGTATCGCCGAGGCCGACCTGGTGGGCCATTCCTTCGGCGCGCTGATCGCACAGCATGTCGCCCAGGCGCGGCCGGAGCTGGCCCGCACGCTGACCCTGTTCGGGCCGATCATCGAACCTGCCGAGGCGGCCCGCTACCGACTGCGTGCCCGTGGCGCCCTGGCGCGCGAATCCGGGATGGAGGTGGTCGCCGACCAGGTCGCCGCTGCCGGCCTTGCCGCGGGCTCGATCGACGGCAATGCCGCCGCGCTGGCCTTCGTGCGCGAGAGCCACATGCGTCAGGACGCCGAGGGTTTTGCGAAGAACTGCGAGGCGCTGGCCGGCGCGGGCCGCGCCGATCCGGTCGCGCTGAAGATGCCGGTGCTTGTCGTGACCGGCGAAGACGACGCCATCGGGCCACCGTCGGTGGCCCACCAGCTGGCCGACGAGGTGGCGCGGGGCCGGGCCGTGGTCCTGCCCGGCTGCGGCCACTGGACACCGATAGAAAAGCCCGCCGAGTGCCGGCGGCTGTTGTCTGAAAGCGTCGGGCGAAGATGACCGGCGTGGAATAGGGGATCGCCGCACGTTCGGGAGGGCGGACGGCTGAAGGGAGGAGCAAATGGCAGGCTATTCGAGCGGCTTGAACGGCGAGGGCGGATCCGTCCTGTTCACCAACGTGCGCATTCTCGATGCGACCGGCGAACAACCCTATTCGGGCGAAGTACTGGTCCAGGGCAACCGGATCAAGCAGATCACCCGCGGCGCGGCGCGCTTTTCGCAGTCGCATACATCGTCGGGGGCCACCGTGATCGACGGCATGGGCGCGACGCTGATGCCCGGCATGATCGACGCCCACCTGCACCTGTCGTGGAACAACGCCCCCGGCATCGATCCGATCCAGATGATGGAGGTCGAAGAGCACATGCTGGTCACCATGGAAATGGCCAAGCTGGTGCTCGACGCCGGGTTCACCGCGGGCCGGGGCGCTGCGGCGGCAAAGCCGCGGCTCGACGTGGTGGCCAAGCGGTTCATCAACGAGGGCCGCTTTCCCGACCCCCGCTACCTCGCGGCCGGGCCGGAGATCACCACCGTGGGGGGGCTGGGCGACTCGGCGCCCTCGCATATCCCGCACGAGGGTCTGAACCTGGGCATCGTGGTGTCCGGCCCCGAAGAGGTGCGCCGCGTGGTCCGAACGCTCATCAAATACGGCGTTGACGCGATCAAGCTCAACCTCTCGGGCGAAGAGATCACCGGCATGGGTGCGGAAGAAACGCCCATGTCCGAGGAAGAGGTCGCCATGGCCGCGCAGGAGGCGCGCTGCCGCAACAAGGTCTTGGCGGCACATGCCCGCTCCTCGGGCTCGGTGCTGCAATGCATCCGGCACGGCATCCAGAACATCTACCACGCCTCCTTCGCCAACGAGGAGGCGCTGGATGCGCTCGAGGCCGCGCGCGACCGCCACATCGTGGCCCCCGGCATCGCCTGGCTGATCAACACCGCCCGTCACGCCGAGCAATGGGGGATCAAGCCGGGGTCAGAGCTGTCGATGCTCTACGAACGCGAACTGGCGATGTGCATCGACACCATGAAGAAGATGCACCGGCGCGGCATCCGCATCTGCATCGGTGGCGATTACGGCTTTGCCTGGACGCCGCAGGGCACCAACGCCAAGGACATCGAAACCTTCGTCAACATGCTCGGCTTCTCGCCGATGGAGGCGATCCTCGCCGCGACCAAATACGGCGGGCACATCATGAACATGGAGAACGAGCTCGGCATGATCCGGGAAGGCTATCTCGCCGACCTGCTGCTGATCGACGGCGACCCGCTGGCCGACGTGCGCATCCTTCAGAACAAGGACCGCATCCTGGCGATCATGAAGGACGGCAAGTTCCACAAGGCGCCGCGCACAAATGACGCCCGCCGCCGGCTGACGGCCTGATCCGCGATGGCCGACGCGTCCCGCAGCACCCCGAAACCGCTGTCGCAGGGGCAGGGCATGACCCGCCGGCAGGGGGTGGGGCTGGGCCTGCTGGTGCTGGCGGCGATCTTCGTCTGGATGGTCTTCGCACAATGGCCCGACTGGCTGAACGCCATCCTGATCTCGAAGAAGGCGTTCCTCTCGGCCATCCTGAACGGCCTGACCCTCGCCGGGCTCTACTTCCTTGTCGCCAGCGGCTTCACCCTGGTCTTCGGGCTGATGCGCAACGTCAATCTTGCCCATGGCTCGCTCTATCTGCTCGGCGCCTACATCGGCTACGAATTCGCCGAATGGACCGGATACTGGCTGCTGGGGGTGGCGGCGGGCTTCCTCATCCTGGCAGTTGTCGGCCTTGTCATGCAGGTCCTGGTGTTCCGCCGGCTCGAAGGCGACGACCTGCGCCAGACACTCGTCACCATCGGCATCTCGGTGGTCGCGGCCGACCTGATGCTGGCCTATTGGGGCGGGACCACCTACCAGATCCTGACGCCCGAGTGGCTGAGCGGCGCGGTCCAGCTTCCGATCGTTACGGCGGTGCGCTCGAACGGCACCGAGGTCCTGCTGGTCTACCCCTTCTACCGCATCGTTGTGCTGGTCTCGGCCATCGTCATCGGAGTCGGCCTGTGGGCGCTGGTCAACCGCACCCGGATCGGCGCAATGATCCGCGCGGGCGTCGATGACCGCGACATGCTCGCAGCCTCCGGGGTCAACGTGCATGTCGTCTTCGCCGTGGTCTTCGCGCTCGGGGCCGGGCTTGCCGGGCTTGCCGGCGTGGTCGGCGGTTCGGCGCTCTCGGTCGCACCGGGCGAGGACGTGCGCTATCTGCTGGCCTCGCTCGTCGTGGTGATCGTCGGGGGCATGGGGTCGATAGTGGGCGCGGCGATCGGCGCGCTGATCATCGGCCTCGCCGAGCAGATCGGGCTGGTCTACTTCCCGACCTATGGCGTGGTGCTGACCTTCGTCATCATGGTCGTCACGCTGGCGATCCGCCCTCAGGGCATCATGGGAGGGACGCGGTGAGCGATCTGCCCCTCTCCCCGGCGCAGAAGCCCGCGGGTGCGCGCAGCTGGATCGAGACGCTTGGCCTCGCGCATATCCTGCTGGGCCTGTTCCTGCTGATCTACCCGGCGATGGCCAGCGACTTCTTCCTGACCCAGATCGGGGGCTATTCGCTGGTCCTGGGCATGATCTCGCTTTCGCTGATGCTGCTGGCCGGCTACGGCGGGATGGTCTCGCTGGCACAGATCACCGTCGCCGGGGCGGCGGGATATGTGGTGGCGATCTTCGGCGTCAACAATTCCGGCGTGCACGGCTTTGGCTGGCCATGGTGGGTCTTCGTGCCGCTCGCCATCGCCATCGCCTCGCTGGTCTCGGCCCTGATCGGCTGGATCGCGGTGCGCACCGAAGGCATCTACACCATCATGATCACCCTGGCCGTGGCCACGGCCTGCTTTTACTTCACCCAGCAGAACTATGCCCTGTTCAACGGCTTCCCCGGCTACAACGGCCTGCGCGCGCCCGAGGTCTTCGGGGTCTACTGGCGCGATCCCGTGCCGTTCTACTACCTATGCCTGGCCATGGCGACGCTGGCCTATGCGGCGGTGCTCTACGGGGCGCGCTCGACCTTCGGGCTGACGCTGCAGGCAATCCGCGACAACCCGCGGCGGATGCGCGCGATCGGCTTCAACGTGACGGCGCACAAGGTCTTCGCCTGGTGGCTGGCCGGGTTGATCGCAGGCGCCGCCGGGGTGCTGCTGGTCTGGTTCAACGGCCGGATCTCGCCCGGCACCATCGCGGTCGGGCCGGCGATCAACATCCTGGTCATCGCCATCATCGGTGGGCTGCGCCATCCGATAGGACCATTCCTGGGGGCGGTTGTCGTCACCCTCATGCAGACATTCGCAATCGACATAATCGGGGCCGAACGGTTCAACACGCTGATTGGTTTGGTGTTTCTATTGATCGTTTTCATATCCCCGGACGGCATTCTCGGCCTGTGGGAGCGGTTCAGGCCGCAGGCAGGGCGCGAGGATTGGCGGACGTTCCGAACCGCCACGAAACAAGTTGGAAACAAAGGGAGGAAGACATGACCATGAAGAGAAGGACGTTGCTGGCGCTGACTCTGGCGACCGGCCTCACCGCGCCCGGCATTGCGCTGGCGCAGGCGGACACCATCAAGATCGGCCTGCTTGCAACCTTCGAAGGCGCGTTCACCGTGCTGGGCGAGGACAGCGAGCGCGGCGCGATGACCGCGGTCGACGAATTTGGCGGCATGGTGGCCGGCAAGAAGATCGAGATCGTCAAGGGCTCGTCCGACGCCTCGCCCGACAGCGCCGTGCGTGCCGCGCGCAAGCTGGTCGAGCAGGACGGCGTGAAGATCCTCGTCGGCCCGCTGTCCGGCGACGAGGGCATCGCGGTCAAGGACTATGCCAAGACTCATCCCGACGTGACCTTCCTGAACGGCAGCTCGGCCGCACAGGACACCACGCTGCGCGACCCGGCGGACAACTTCTTCCGCTTCTCGACTGACGGCGCCCAGTGGATGGCGGGCCTTGGCACCTACGCCTACAACGACCGCGGCTACAAGAAAGTCGCAACCGTGGCGGAAGACTATTCCTTCCCCTACACCCAGGTCTTCGGCTTCATGGCCGAGTTCTGCAAGGCCGGCGGCACGGTTCCGTCCAAGTCCTGGGTGCCGATCGGCAACAAGGACTATTCCTCGGTGATCGCCGCGATCCCGGATGACGTCGACGCGATCTATGTCGCGCTTGGCGGCGCCGACGCGGTCAACTTCCTGTCGCAGTACAACGATGCCGGCGGCCAGGCGCCGCTGATCGGCGGGTCAATCACCGTCGACCAGACGGTGCTGACCGCCAAGGGCCGGATGCGCGACGTGCTGATCGGCACCCCGGCCGCAGGCCCGACCGCCGACACCAACGACTCGCAGGCCTGGAAGGACTTCACCGCCGCCTACAAGAAGCAGGATGGCGCCTTTCCGTCGCCCTCGCTCTTCGCCCATGCCTACTACATCAACATGAAGGCGGCGCTGCTGGCGCTCGACAAGGTGGGGGGTGACCTCTCCGACGACGGCGCCAAGCTGCGCCAGGAGCTGTCGACCATCTCGTTCGAGACGCCGACCGGCAAGGTCTCGCTCGACTCCAACCGCAACGCCATCGCGGACATGTACCTGACCGAGGTGTCCGAGGCCGCCGACGGCACGCTGGTCAACAAGCTCATCAAGGTCACGCCGCAGGTCAACCAGACCCTCGGCATCCCGACGGACGAGTTCCTCGCGCTGGGCGCCGTCAGCCGCGAAAACCCGAGCTGCCCGTAAACCGGACGAGAAAGGACAGGGTCCGCCATGGCAACGAATGTCGCAGCCTCGCGCCTGCAGGGAACCGGCGCCAACGCGCTGGAACTGGATGGCGTCGGCCGGCAGTTCGGAGCCCTGACGGCCCTGTCCGGCATAAACATGAGGATCGCGCCCGGCGAACGGCGCGCGGTCCTCGGATCGAACGGCGCCGGCAAGACCACGCTGTTCAACACCATCACCGGCGATTTCCACCCGACCAGCGGGTCGATCCGCTTCTTCGGCGAGGATATCACCACGCTGGCAGTGCACGAGCGCATCCGCCGCGGGCTGCGCCGCACCTACCAGATCTCGCAGCTTTTCACCAACCTGACGGTGCGCGAGTCGATCTACCTCGCCTACCGGGGCGTGTCGCGTAACCGCTTCTCGCTGCTACGCCCGCGCGTCTCCGACAGCGCCATGGCCCAGGCGGAATCGATCAGCCACGCCGTTCACCTCGACGGTGAACGCGACAAGACGGTCGGAACGCTGTCGCACGGCCAGCAGCGCCAGCTTGAAATCGCGCTCGCGCTGGCCGGTGCGCCGCGCTTCATCCTGTTCGACGAACCCGCGGCGGGCCTGTCGCCGACCGAACGCCGCGACCTGATCGAGATCCTGAACGCCCTGCCAAAGCACATCGGCTACATCATCATCGAACATGACCTCGACGTCGCGCTGCGCGTGTCGGAATACGTCTCGATGATGCACAACGGGCAGCTGTTCACCGAAGGCACGCCCGAGGAGATCGAGAACGACCCCCGCGTGCAGGAAATCTACCTCGGAGGCGGGCATGGCTAAGCCGGGACAGGCCACGCCGCGCGCCGCGCTGGCGATCGACGACTTGCACGTCTACTATGGCGAGGCGCATGTCGTGCAGGGCGTCTCGCTGACCCTCGACGCCGGCGTGATGAGCGTCGTCGGCCGCAACGGGATGGGCAAGAGCACGCTCTGCAACGCGATCACCGGCCTCAAGGAGGCGCGCTCCGGGTCGATCCGCCTGCACGGGCGGGAACTCTCGCGGCTCGAACCGCACCAGATCCACAAGGCCGGCGTCGCCTATGTGCCGCAGGGCCGCCGGGTCTGGCCAAGCCTCAGCGTCGACGAGCATCTGCGCCTCGCCGCCGCCTCGGGCCATGACGCCGCCTGGACGCTCGACCGGGTCTACCAGACCTTCCCGCGCCTCTACGAACGCCGCACCAACGGCGGTTCCCAGCTTTCGGGCGGCGAGCAGCAGATGCTTGCCATTTCGCGGGGCCTGCTGGCCAACCCGCGGCTGCTTGTCATGGACGAACCGACCGAGGGGCTTGCCCCGGTCATCGTCGATCAGGTCGCCGAGATGCTGCTGCAACTCGGTCGCGAAGGCGACATGGCGATCCTGGTGATCGAACAGAACATCGGCGTGGCGACCTCGGTTTCGGACACCGTGGCGATCATGGTCAACGGGCGGATCAACCGCATCCTCGACGCCAACGTGCTGGCCGCCGACCGCGACCTGCAGCAGCGTCTCCTGGGGGTCGGACGCCATGCCGACGACCTGGCCGAGGCCGAGCCGCCGTCATCCGACAGCCGGACGGCGGCGGAACTGTTGGCCGAGGTCTACGTCGTCTCGCGGGGCGAGGAGGGCGGGGCGCCCTCGGCCTCGGGTGCGATCCGAACCCTGTCGCAACTGCCCAACCGCTGGCACCTCCCGGCAAGCAGCCTGCGCGCCGACACCATTGCCGAGCGCGCGCCGAAACCCGAGGCGCTGGCCAGCAAGGTCTTTGACATCCCCCTGGCCGAGCGGTTCGGCAAGACCGCCTATGTCGCCGGAACCTTCGACACCAAGGGGCCCGAGCTGCGCTTCATCGCGGATTGCCTCAAGAAACGCGGCATCGCGGTCCGCACCATCGACCTCTCGACCTCGCAGAAGCCATCGCGCGCGGATGTGACGCCGCTGCAGGTTGCCGGCTATCACCCGCAGGGCAGCTCGGCGGTGTTCGGCGAGGACCGGGGCCGTTCCGTCGCCGCCATGGCCGAGGCCTTCGGCCGCTTCATGGCGACGCAGCGCGGCATCGGCGGGCTGATCTCTGCCGGCGGCTCGGGGGGCACGTCGATCGCCACCGCCGGAATGCGCGCCCTGCCGATCGGCGTGCCCAAGGTCATGATCTCGACCGTCGCCTCCGGCGACACCCGCGCCTATGTCGGCGTCTCCGACATCAACATGTTCCACTCGGTCACCGACGTGCAGGGGCTGAATCTGATCTCCGAACGCGTGCTGGCCAATGCCGCCCACGCGCTGGCCGGGATGCTGGCCGGCCTTCCCGGCGGCGAGGACATGGCACGAGCGCGCGCCAGCGCGCGCCCGACCGTCGGCATCACCATGTTCGGCGTCACCACGCCCTGCGTCCAGGCGCTGCAGAAATCGCTGGAACGCGATTACGACTGCCTCGTGTTCCACGCCACCGGCACCGGCGGCATGGCGATGGAGGAACTCGCCCGCTCCGGCCTGCTGACCGGCATCCTCGACGTCACCACCACCGAGGTGGCCGACATGCTGGTCGGCGGCGTCTTCCCCTGTGACGAAACCCGCTTCGGCGCCGCGATCGACACGCGGCTGCCCTGGGTCGGTTCCTGCGGCGCGCTCGACATGGTCAACTTCGGCCCGCGCGACACGGTGCCCGAACGCTTCAACGGCCGCCAGTTCGTGTTCCACAACCCCTCGGTCACGCTGATGCGGACCACGCCCGAGGAGAACCGCGCCATCGGCGAATGGATCGGCGCGCGGATCAACATGATGGAAGGCCCGGTGCGCTTCCTGATCCCCGAGGGCGGGGTCTCGATCCTCGACAAACCCGGGGCGGCCTTCTTCGATCCGGCCGCCGACAAGGCGCTGTTCGACGCCATCGAAGGCACCGTGCGCCAGACCGCCCGGCGCCAGGTGCTGCGCGTAAACGCCAATATCAACGACCCGGCCTTCACGGACGCGCTGCTTGGCGCCTTCGCCGCGGTCGCAAGCCCAGCAAGGAGATCCGCCTGATGCCCAGGTTCGAACGCAGGGAACTGATGGAGAAATTCCAGCGGATGAAGCGCGAGCGCGTGCCGATTGTCGGCGGCGGCGCCGGGACCGGCCTGTCGGCCAAATGCGAGGAGGCCGGCGGCATCGACCTGATCGTGATCTACAACTCGGGCCGCTACCGGATGGCCGGGCGCGGATCGCTCTCGGGTCTGCTCGCCTATGGCAACGCCAATGACATCGTGGTCGAGATGGCGCGCGAGATCCTCCCGGTGGTGCGCAACACCCCGGTCCTCGCCGGCGTCAACGGCACCGATCCCTTCTGCATGGTCGACCCCTTCCTGCGCGGGCTCAAGGACATGGGGTTTGCCGGGATCCAGAACTTTCCCACCGTCGGCCTGATCGACGGCACCTTCCGCGCCAATCTCGAAGAGACCGGCATGTCCTACGGGCTCGAGGTCGACGTGATCCGCATGGCCCACGAGATCGACCTGCTGACCACGCCCTATGTCTTCTCGGCCGACGAGGCAGCCGCCATGGCGCGCGCCGGGGCCGACATCATCGTCTGCCATCTGGGCCTGACCACCGGCGGCTCCATCGGCGCCGAGACCGCGCTCAAGCTCCAGGACTGCCCGGCGCTGGTCGAGGCCTGGTCCGAGGCGGCGCTGAGGGTCAACAAGGACGTCATCATCCTCGTGCATGGCGGCCCGGTTTCGTCCCCCGAGGACGCCGCTTACATGCTTCAGAACACCAGCAACTGCCACGGCTTCTACGGCGCCTCCTCGATGGAACGGCTGCCGACCGAAGTGGCGCTCACCGAACAGACACGGAAATTCAAGGCGGTCAGTTTCTGAGGCTCCAAGCCCCGGACAATCGCACGAAGGGAGGACACAGATGTCAGGCGAAATGATTGGTCAGTTGCTGATCTGGCTGATTGTGATCGTGATCGCAATCGCGGTGGCGGTCTACATACTCCGATGGCTCTACAGGCGTTCCACCAAGGAAGTGGCCTTCGTGCGCACGGGTTTCCTCGGCGAGAAGGTGGTCGTGAACGGCGGCGCCTTCGTCATTCCCGTCCTGCACGAGATCACCCCGGTGAACATGAACCTCATGCGCATCGAGGTGCCCCGCCGCGACGCCCAGGCGCTGATCACCCGCAACCGGATGCGCGTCGACATCACTGCCGAGTTCTTCGTCCAGGTCGGCTCCTCGCGCGAGGCGGTGGCCGCCGCGGCCCAGACGCTGGGCAGCCGCACGATGCAGGAAGATGGTCTGATCGCCCTGCTGGAAGGCAAGTTCGCCTCGGCCATGCGCACGGTCGCCGCGCGGATGACGCTGGAAGAGATGCACGAGGAACGCGGCCAGTTTGCCGATGCCGTCAAGGATCTTGCTGCGCAGGCGCTGTCGCGCAACGGGCTCGAACTCGATGCCGTCGCCATCGCCGACCTCGACCAGACCCGGCTCGAATTCTTCGACCCCTCCAACGCCTTCGATGCCGAGGGTCTGACCCAGATTACCGAGTCGATCGAGGCCCGGCGCAAGATGCGCAACGAGATCGAGCAGCGCACGCTGGTCGAGATCCGCACTCAGAACCTCGCCGCGCAGAAGCAGGTCTTCGACATCGAGCGCGACCAGGAATACGCCCGTCTCGAACAGGAGCGCGAACTCGAAGTGCGCCGCGCCGCGCAGCGGGCGGAACTTGTGCGTGAACGGGCGCTGAAGGATCAGGAAAGCGAACAGGCCCAGCTCGCCTCGCGCGAGGCCATCGAGAAGGCTCGCCTGGCGCAGGAACGCGCCATCACCGACGAACGCATCAAGACCGAGGAAGAGACCCAGCGCCGCGAAATCGCCCGGCGCCGATCGATCGACGAGGCCGAGATCAAGAGCCGCGAGCAGACCGAGCGCGAGCAGATCAACCTGGAACTCGAACTCGAGAAGGTGCGCATCGCCCGTGACCTCGAACGGCGCGAACGCGAGATCGCCAGCGAGAAGGCCATCGAGATCCACGCGCTTGAACGGCAGATTGCCATTGCCGCCAAGGCGGTCGAGGTGGCCCGTGCCGAGGCCGAGAAGCAACGCAACGACATCGTCCAGACCCAGCTGACCGAAGCCGAGCGCGTCGCTCAGGACCGCGCCATGGACGAGATCCGGATCGAACGCGAACGCCGTCTCGATGCGCTGCAGATCGCCAAGCGCCAGGCCTTCGAGGAAGCCGAACTCGCCATGTCGGAAGAGGTCGAACGCGCGCGTCTGGCCACCGAAAGGGCGGTTGCCGAGGCACGGATACACTTCGAGCGCGACATCTCGACCGCCCGCGTCGACAAGGACCGCACCATCGAGGCCGCCGAGATCGACAAGGCCGTCGAACTGGCGCGCAAGTCGCAGGAACGCTCGTCGGCACTGGCCGCCGCCGCCGCGGTCCGCGTCAAGGCGGTGCAGGCCGAGGAACAGGCCCTTACCGCCCGCGAAAAGGAAGTGGCCGAGCGCCGCAGCCTGACCGAACGCATCGCCACCGAGCGCGAAGTCGCCCGCGAGGCGCTGAAGGTCACCGCCCGGGCCGAGGCCGAGATGAACGCGGCCCGAAGCCTGGCCGAGGCGCAGAAGATCACCGCACTCGCCAGGGCCGAGGCCGAGAAGGTCGCGGCACTTGCCGCCAGCGAACGCTACCGGGTCGATGCCGAGGGCCAGCGCGCCCTGAACGAAAGCGAGAACACGCTCTCCGAACACGCCCGCCAGGCCCGCCTGCGCGAGAAGCTTCTGGAACGGCTGGAAGGCATCGTCCGCGAAAGCGTGCGCCCGATGGAAAAGATCGAGGGCATCAAGATCCTGCACGTCGATGGCATCGGCGGACAGGAGGGCGGCCGCAAGAACGTCACCGACGAGGTCATCGACTCGGCCCTGCGCTATCGCGTCCAGGCCCCGATGATCGACAACCTGATGAAGGAGATCGGTATTGAGGGCGGCTCGCTCGGTCGCATGACCGACGTGCTGCGCGACGCCAAGGACATGGCCTCGCTGGTCGACAAGGCCGAAGGCCGGTCGGTGAAGAAGGACGGCGCGCGCGATGACGATGACCGTGATCGCTGATCTGGCACGGGCCGCCGGACGCGGGCAGGCCCTGCCATGACCCGCGTTTATGTCTCCAGCGTCATTCCCGCGCCGGCGGCCTCGGTCTGGCGGCGCGTGCGCGACTTCAACGCCCTGCCGGACTGGACGCCCTTCGTGGCCGAGAGCCGGATCGAGCAGAACCTGCCCTCCGACAAGGTTGGCTGCATCCGCAACTTCGTGCTGTCCGACGGCGGCCGCATCCGCGAGCAGCTGCTGGCCCTGTCCGACTACGACATGAGCTGCACCTATTCGATCCTGGAAAGCCCGATGGGGGTCGAGAACTACGTGGCGAAACTGACGCTGACCCCGGTAACCGACGGCAACGTCACATTCGCGCAATGGCAGGCCGATTTCGACTGCCCGCCCGAGCGCGAGCAGGCCCTGACCGAGCAGATCGGCCGGAACGTGTTCCAGGCCGCATTCACCGCGCTCGGAAAGTCCTTCGGCGGTCGCTGACCATGGAGTACGCCCCGTGACCCTTCAGGAGGGCAGCCATGGCCCGCGTCCGTGAAAGCGCGATCCTCGACCTGCCGGTCGATGCGGTCTGGCACGTTCTGCGCGACTTCAACAGCCATGCCGAATGGCATCCCGCCATCGCGGCAAGCACCATCGAGAACGGCCTGCCCGCCGACACGGTCGGGGCCGTCCGCGCCTTCTCGCTGTCCGATGGCGGCGTCCTGCGCGAGCAACTGCTGAGCCTCGACGACGAAACCCGCGAACTGACCTACTGCCTGCTCGACTCGCCGCTGCCGCTCTATGGCTACGTCGCCACCATCCGCCTGCTGCCGGTAACCGACAGCGACCGCACCTTCTGGCAATGGGAAAGCGAGTTCTCGCCGCCGCCGGAGCGGGCCGCGGAACTCTCGGCGCTGGTCGCCGAAGGCATCTACCGGACCGGCATGCGCGCCCTTGAACGCCATCTGCGCACCCGCGCCGGGGCCGGCGTCGCGCTCCGCGTGGCCCGCGCCCATGTCGCCCCGGATCCCGAACCGCCCGCTGCCGCCGCACATGCGCCGCAGGCGGCCTCCGCCGGCCACCTGCCTGGCCGCGCGGTCGTGATGGCCCGCCACGGCGGGCCCGAGGTGCTGACGCTTCAGGACGTCTCGGTCCCGCCTCCGGGCGCCGGTGAGGTCCGCATCCGCCAAAGCCACATCGGTGTGAACTTCATCGATGTCTACTGCCGCACCGGCTACTTCGATCTCGTGAAGCCGCCCGGTGTGCCCGGCATGGAGGCGGCCGGCGTCGTCGAAAGTCTTGGCCCCGGCGTCACCCACCTCTCCGTCGGCGACCGCGTCGCCTATGCCTGTCCGCCAACCGGCGCCTACGCCTCGCTGCGCACCATGTCCGCCGATCTCGTCGTGCGCCTGCCCGAATGGCTGCCAGCCCCGCAGGCCGCGGCTGCGCTGCTCAAGGGCGTGACCGCAGGCTTCCTGTTGCATGACGTCCACCCGGTCCGGCGCGGCGAATGGGTAGTGGTTCATGCTGCCGCCGGCGGTGTTGGCACCCTGCTGACGCAATGGGCAACTGCACTCGGCGCACAGGTGATCGCCACCGTCTCGGATGACGAAAAGGCCCGTGTCGCCCGGGCCAGCGGCGCGCAGGCGGTGGTCATCGGCCGCGGGATGGAATTCGTGGAGACGGTTCAGCGCCTCACCGGTGGGCGCGGAGCGGATGTGGTCTACGACGCTATCGGCCGCGACAGTTTCGACATCTCGGTCGAGGCGCTCGCTCTTCGCGGTCACCTGGTCTCCTTTGGCCAGGCCTCGGGCGACATCGGTTCGCGTCCGATCGGCCCGATGGCCAGTAAGTCGCTCACATTGTCGCGCCCGAACTACGGGCATTATATCGAAGGGCGCGGGATGATGACGACACAGGCCGACCGGTTGTTCGATGCAATCGAACGCGGTTTCGTCAGGCTGTCGGAGCCCAACGTGGTTCGGCTTGAAGAAGTGTCCCGAGTACATCGAGATCTGGAAGCAGGTCAGACGATCGGCGCGACGGTGCTGGCCACGTAGGGTTCGGCGAGGTGGTGATCAGCAGATCGGGTCCAAATCTGACTTTCGAGTTCAAAGCTCGTAGCGACTAACCGGTCTTCCCAATCCAGAACTGTTCGATCATTTTGCCCATTCAGGTCGTCGTCTTCTCACACTCCCCCCGGCACCGGCACCAGCGGTCCGACATGAACATCATGCCACGACCGTTGTCGCCTGGTCCGCCCCGATTGGGTGGTCCGGTTTCAATCTTGGTGCATGACTGGTTCGCATTTGCCTGCCGGCACCCACCAGGTGACTGGACGGAACTCAACATTCCCGCCAGTATGTTCTGCGGGAGGAACTACACGATGACCGATGCCACCAGCGCCGCGCTCGATCCGGATCGAGCCGTCCTGCGCAACCTTCTCGACCGCTATGCCGCCGAGCGGCCCGACGCGTCCTTCGTCGCCTTCGATGGCGGCGAGACCTGGACCTATGCCGACCTGCGCGACCGGGTGCGGCGGCGCGCGGCGGCGCTGGCCGAGGCCGGGGTCGGTCAGGACGACCCGGTGCTCACCTTCCTGGGCAACGGGCCGGACCTGCTGGTGACCTGGTTCGCGATCAACTATCTCGGGGCGATCTACGTGCCGCTCAACACCGCGCTTCTCGGCAACCCGCTGGCGCATGTGCTGGATGACGCCGGGGCGCGGGTGATCGTGGCGCGGCCCGATCTCGCGGCGCGGCTGGCCGAGGTGCCCGCGGGATCGGTCGAGACCGTCCTGCTCTGCGGTGAGGGGCCATGGCCCGCGCTGCCGGGACTGGCCTGCCGTCGCCTGAGCGACCCGCCCGACGACAGGGGGCTGCCGCCGCTGGCGCGTCCGATCCAGCCCTGGGACACCCAGGCGATCATGTATACCTCGGGCACCACGGGAAAGGCGAAGGGGGTCCTGTCGTCCTATACCCAGCTTTATACCATGGGGCCGGACGCCTTCGACGATGTCCGCGACGACGACCGCTGCATGATCTGCGGGCCGATCTTCCACTGCGGATCGACGCTTTATGTCTATGCGATGCTGGCCCGCGGCTTCTCGATCGGGATGATGGCCGAGTTCAAGACCGACCGCTTCTGGGAGGCGGTGCGCGCGACGGGCAGCACCTATTGCCTGCTGCTGGGCGTGATGGCGAGCTTCCTGCTCAAGGCGCCGGCCACGCCGCGCGACCGGGACCACCCGCTGCGCAAGGTGTTCATCGTTCCCTTCGGCGAGGACGGCCCCGCCTTTGCCGCGCGTTTCGGAACCGAGGTCTGGACCATCTACAACATGACCGAGATCGCGAGCCCGATGCACGCCGGTCCCGGCATCACCGAGAAGGGGCTGGCCGGGCGGCCGCGCGACTGGTGGGAATGCCGCGTGGTCGACGAGAACGACATCGAGCTGCCGCGCGGGCAGGTGGGCGAGCTGATCGTGCGGTCTTCGCGGCCCTGGGCGCTGATGAAGGGCTATCACAACAACGCCGCCGCCACCGCCGAGGCGATGCGCAACGGCTGGTTCCATACCGGCGACAGCTTCCGGCAGGATGCCGATGGCCGGTTCTATTTCGTCGACCGCCTCAAGGACGTGATCCGCAGGCGGGGCGAGAACATCTCGTCCTTTGCGCTCGAAGGCGAAGTGCTGCTGCATCCCGACATCCGCGAATGCGCCGCCGTGGCGGTGCCCAGCGAACATGGCGAGGACGAGGTGCTGATCTGCGTCACGCCTGTCGAGGGGCACCGGATCGACCCGGCGGCCGTGCTGGCCGAACTGTCCGGGCGGTTGCCGAGGTTCATGGTGCCGCGGTACCTGCGCGTGATGCCGGAGCTGCCCAAGACCGCTTCGGGCAAGGTGCAGAAGCACGTTATGCGCTCGGAAGGGATCACCGCCGACACGTTCGACGGCGCCCCGGCACTGCGCAACGCCGGCTGAACCAAGCGATGGCATCGAAGCCTGAAACACCCGTGTCGCGCATGAAGGGCTGGCGCAAGAGAGAGATCATCGCCGCCGCTGCCGAGTGCTTCATGCGGCACGGTTACCAGGCGACGACGGTCGACGACGTGGCCGCGCAGATGCAGTGCACCAAGGGGCGGATCTATCATCACTACGCCTCGAAGACCGACCTCTTCTTCGACGTCCACCGCGAGGGGATGGATCGTCTGTTCTCGGCCCTGGCCCCGGCTATGGAGACGAAAGGCGACGGGCTGGCCGTGCTCCAGGCGATGTGCCTGGCCCATGCCGAGGCCATGCTGGAGCATCACACCTTCGAGAACGTGGTGGCGCAGGGCGTGCACATGCACCGCTTCGATACATTGACGCCCGAGCACAAGGCGACGGTGCAGGCCCTGATCGACAGCCGGGACCGCTTCGAGGGGCATTTCAAGCAGGCAATCCGGCGCGCGATCGACGATGGATCGCTGCGAGAGGTGGATGTCGATGTGACCGCCAAGGTCATTCTCGGAGCCCTTCAGTGGACCATCTACTGGTATCGCCCGAAGGGCAGCGACACCGCCCGGACCCGTGCCGCGCTGGCCAGGAAACTGGTCGATCCACTGGTCGAAGGCCTGCGCCCGCGACAGTGATGGACAGGCAGTGCAGGGGCGTGGTACCTCCTGAGGAAAGGCATGTTGACAAGGATAATACCCGCGCCTACCGTCCGAATAACATACTCTCGAGTATACTTTTTGACCCTTGGGGAGGAGGTCGAAACGTGACATTTGAACGACCCGTACGCATTGTGCCCGGACTTCGGGCATGACGGCCATGCTTCAGGCGTCCGGCCTGACAAAAGAGTTCAAGGGCTTCGTCGCCGTCAACAATGTCGATCTCACGGTCGAACGCGGCACCATCCACGCGCTCATCGGCCCCAACGGGGCCGGAAAGACAACTTGCTTCAACCTGTTGACCAAGTTTCTTCAACCGACGCGCGGCAGCATCACCTTTGACGGACGCGACATCACGGCGATGTCGGCGGCGGATATTGCCCGGTTGGGGCTGGTGCGGTCCTTCCAGATCTCGGCGGTGTTCGACGACCTGACGGTACTGGAAAACGTGCGGATCGCGATGCAGCGCCGGCGCGGGGATTCCTACGATTTCTGGCGCTCCGAAGTGGTGCTGGCCGAGTATAACGACGAGGCCCTCGGCTATATCGAAAGCGTCGGTCTGGCCGAGTTCGTGAACCACCGCGCGGCCGAGCTTTCCTACGGCCGAAAACGTGCGCTCGAGATCGCCACGACGCTGGCGCTGGAACCCGCCATGCTGCTGCTGGACGAGCCGATGGCCGGCATGGCGCAGGCGGATGTCGAACGCATCTCGGCCCTGATCAAGCGGATCAGCGTGGGCCGCACGATCCTGATGGTGGAACACAACCTCTCCGTGGTCGCGGACCTGTCCGACCGGATCACGGTTCTCGCCCGCGGCGAGGTTCTCGCCGAGGGCGACTATGCCACCGTGTCGAAATCGCCCGACGTGATCGACGCCTACATCGGAGCCGGACATGACTGACGCGACAACGATGGCGGCCGAGACCGGGGCCGCGTCGACGAACGCCCTGCTCGAAGTCAGGGGACTCGAGGGCTGGTAC
Organism: Seohaeicola zhoushanensis; assembly: GCF_014656415.1. GTDB lineage: Bacteria > Pseudomonadota > Alphaproteobacteria > Rhodobacterales > Rhodobacteraceae > Seohaeicola_A > Seohaeicola_A zhoushanensis. The sequence goes on from NZ_BNCJ01000008.1 coordinate 33,417, forward strand.
GGCGAGAGCCACGTCCTGCACGGGGTGGACTTCAACGTGCACCAGGGTGAAGTCGTGACGCTTCTGGGCCGCAACGGCGCGGGCAAGACCACGACGATCAAGGCGATCATGGGCCTGCTCGACAAGCGGCGCGGCTCGGTCAGGATGGCAGGCCAGGAGACGATTTCGCTGCAGGCGCGTCACATCGCACGGATGGGCATCGCGATCTGCCCCGAGGAACGCGGCATCTTCGCCTCGCTCTCGGTCGAGGAGAACCTGACCCTGCCGCCGAAGCTGGCCGAGGGTGGTCTGTCCATCGACCGGATCTACGAGTTGTTTCCGAACCTCAAGGAGCGCCGCCGCAGCCAGGGCACCAAGCTCTCGGGCGGCGAACAGCAGATGCTGGCCATCGCCCGCATCCTGCGCACAGGATCGAAATTTCTGCTGCTCGACGAGCCGACCGAGGGCCTCGCTCCGGTCATCGTGCAGCAGATCGGCCGCACGATATCGGCCCTGAAGAAGGAAGGCTTCACCATCGTGCTGGTGGAGCAGAACTTCCGTTTCGCGGCCTCCGTCGCGGATCGGCACTATGTCGTCGAGCAGGGCAAGGTGGTGGACATGATCCCGAACCACGCGCTCGACGCCAATATCGAGAAGCTGCACGCCTATCTGGGCGTGTGACGAACAGAAGCGGCGCATATGGGCCGCGTTACCTAGGGAGGAGATAACATTGTTTAAGAGAATAGCATTGACGACCGTGGCGGCCACGGCGCTTGCAACCGCACCGGCCTGGGCCACCGACGTCAAGCTCGGCGTGCTGAACGACCAGTCCGGGGTCTATGCCGACCTTTCCGGTCAGGGTTCGGTGCTGGCGGCCCGCATGGCGGTTCAGGACTTCGACGCCGCCGGCAAGGGCATCAACGTCGAGATCATCTCGGCCGACCACCAGAACAAGCCCGACATCGCGTCGAACATCGCGCGCCAGTGGTATGACCGGGACGGCGTGGACGTGATCCTCGACGTGCCGACCTCGTCGACCGCGCTGGCCGTGGCCGATGTGACGGCCGAATTCGGCAAGATCTTCATCAACTCGGGCGCGGCCACCTCGGACCTGACGCGGGCCAACTGCCAGCCGACGACGATCCACTGGACCTATGACACCGCGGCCCTGGCCAACGGCACCGGCAAGGCCGTGACCGAGTCGGGCGGCGACACCTGGTTCTTCCTGACCGCGGACTATGCCTTCGGCCATGCGCTCGAGCGTGACACCACCGCGGTGGTCGAGGCCAATGGCGGCAAGGTGCTGGGCTCGGTCAAGCATCCGTTCCCCGGCTCCGACTTCTCGTCCTTCCTGCTGCAGGCGCAGGGCTCGGGTGCAAAGGTGATCGGCCTGGCCAACGCCGGCGCGGATACCGTCAACTCGATCAAGCAGGCGGCCGAATTCGGCATCGTCCAGGCGGGCCAGAAGCTGGCCGGGCTGCTGCTCTTCATCAACAACGTCCATTCGCTGGGCGCCGAAACGGCCCAGGGTCTGCAGATGACCACGGCCTTCTACTGGGACATGAACGACGGCACGCGCGAGTTCAGCAAGCGCTTCCAGGCCGAAGCCGGTGCACCGCCGTCGATGGTCCAGGCCGGCGTCTATGCCGGCACGCTGCACTACCTGAAGGCCGTCGAGGCCGTCGGCAGCAACGACCCCGCCGCCATCGTCGCCAAGATGAAGGAGATGGAGACCGACGATCCGCTCTTCGGCAAGGGCTATATCCGCAAGGACGGCCGTGTGATCCACGACATGTACCTGATGGAAGTGAAGTCCCCGGCTGAATCGACCGGTGAATGGGATCTGCTCAAGCAGATCGCCACGATCTCGGGCGAGGACGCCTTCCTCCCGATGGAAGACGGCGGCTGCGCCTTCGCGCTGGCCAAGTAACCGACAAGGGGCGCGGCAGACCGCCTGCCGCGCCCCGACCATCCGTCGTAGGGGGAGACGCATGTTCGAACTTCTGGGCATTCCGCCACAGGTCCTCATGGGGCAGCTGCTGATCGGCCTGATCAACGGGTCGTTCTACGCCGTGCTGTCGCTGGGACTGGCCGTGATCTTCGGCCTGCTCAACATCATCAACTTCGCCCATGGGGCGCAGTACATGATGGGGGCCTTCGGGGCCTGGATGCTGCTGAATTATACCGGCATCGGCTACTGGCCGGCCCTGATCCTGTCGCCTATCGTGGTCGGCGCGATCGGGATCGCTCTTGAACGGACGATGATATCGAGGCTCTACAAGCTCGATCACCTCTATGGCCTGCTGCTGACCTTCGGTCTGGCGCTGATCATCCAGGGCCTGTTCCGCAACTACTATGGCGTGAGCGGTCTGCCCTATGCCATCCCGCCGGCGCTGCAGGGCGGCCAGAACCTGGGCTTCATGTTCCTGCCGAACTATCGCGGCTGGGTCATCATCGCCTCGGTCGTCGTCTGCTTCGGCACCTGGTTCATGATCGAGAAGACGCGCCTCGGCTCCTACCTGCGTGCCGCGACCGAGAACCCGGAACTGGTCGGCGCCTTCGGCATCAACGTGCCGCGAATGATCACGCTGACCTACGGCTTCGGCGTGGGCCTTGCCGCCTTCGCGGGCGTGCTGGCCGCGCCGATCTACTCGGTCAACCCGAACATGGGGGCCGATCTCATCATCGTCGTCTTCGCCGTCGTGGTGATCGGCGGCATGGGCTCGATCATGGGAGCGATCCTGACCGGCTTCGGCCTGGGGATCATCGAGGGGCTGACCCGCGTGTTCTATCCCGAAGGCTCCGCCGTCGTCATCTTCGTGATCATGGCCATCGTGCTGATGATCAAGCCCGAAGGCCTGTTTGGGAATAACGCCTGATGTCCACATCCGAGAACACCAAGGTCGCGCTTCCCGCCATGACGCATACGGTCGGGATGCCGCGGCATCAGAAGATCATCTTCATCGTCCTGCTGGCCGTGCTGCTGGCGCTGCCCTTCGTGGTCTATCCCGTCTTTGCCATGAAGGTGCTGTGCTTCGCGCTCTTCGCCTGCGCCTTCAACCTGCTGCTGGGCTTCGGCGGGCTGCTGAGCTTCGGCCATGCCGCCTATTTCGGCATGGCGAGCTATGTCTGCGCCCATGCCGCCAAGGTCTGGGGGCTGACGCCCGAACTGGCGATCCTGGCCGGTACGGCCACCTCTGCCGTGCTGGGCCTCGTGATCGGCTCTCTCGCCATCCGCCGGCAGGGGATCTACTTCGCCATGGTGACCCTGGCCTTTGCGCAGATGGTCTATTTCTTCGCCCTGCAGGCCAAGTTCACCGGGGGCGAGGACGGCATCCAGTCGGTGCCGCGCAACGATCTTCTCGGGATCTTCCCGATGAACGACGACATGACCTTCTACTTCTTCGTCCTGGCGATCACCTATGGCGGCATCCTGTTCATCTACCGGATCACCCATTCGCCCTTTGGCCAGGTGCTGAAGTCTATCCGCGAGAACGAGCCTCGGGCGGTCTCGCTCGGCTACCGCGTCAACCGCTACAAGCTGATGGTCTTCGTCCTGTCGGCCACCTTCGCCGGGCTGGCCGGGGCCACCAAGAGCCAGGTCTTCCATCTCGCCTCGCTGACCGACGTGCACTGGACGATGTCGGGCGAGGTGGTGCTGATGACCCTGCTGGGCGGCATGGGCACGGTGCTTGGCCCGATCGTGGGGGCGGCGATCGTGGTGACGATGCAGAACTACCTGGCCTCGCTGGGGGCCTGGGTCACGGTGATCCAGGGCTGCATCTTCGTGATCGGCGTGCTGCTGTTCCGCGAAGGCATCATCGGCGTCCTGTCGCGGATCCTCAAGAAACCGCTCTGAGGCACCACCTGCGGAAGACAGACCATGAAACCCGGCCAACCCTGGCCGGGTTTTCTTGTGCTTGACGAAAAAACATACCGCAGGGTATGGTTTTTCAGGGAAGAGGAGACACCGAAATGAACATCAACAGCCTGGCCGTGCCAGGGTGAGCCGCGTCCTGATCACCGGTGGCGCCGGGTTCCTGGGCCAGCGCCTTGCCCGCAGGCTCATCGCGTCCGGAGAGCTGACCGACAGCCAGGGCCGCCGCAGCCGTATCGAGAGCATCTGCCTGGCCGACATCGCTCCGGCCGCCTTGCCGGCCTCGGGCGCGCTGCGGGTCGAAAGCCGACAGGGCGATCTGTCGGACGCCGCATTTGTCGCCGCGTTGGCGGGCGAGGGCTTCGACAGCATCTTCCACCTCGCATCCTTCCTGACCCTGCAAGCCGAACAGGACCCGGCGCGCGCCTATGCGGTCAACGTCGAGTCCCTGCGCCGCCTGATCGACGCTGCGGCGAACCGGCCCAAGGTGGTCTTCACCTCGTCCATCGCCATTTTCGGCGGCACCCTGCCGGAGGAGGTCGGCGACGATCTGAACCCGGTCCCGACCACGACCTACGGCGTCCACAAGGCGATCAACGAGCTGCTGATCGCCGACTATTCGCGGCACGGCCGGATCGACGGCCGGTCGCTGCGTCTGCCCATCGTGCTGATCCGCCCCGGCGCGCCGCAACCGGCGGTGTCGGACCGGGTGGCCGCCATCGCGCGCGAACCGATGAACGGCGCGGACATCGCCTCGCCGCTTCCGGCGGACATGCCCATTCCGGTGGTCTCCGTCGGACGGGTGGTCGAGGGGCTGGTCCGCCTGCACGAGGCGCCGGCCGACCGCCTTCCGCCCAAGCGCGCCCTGAACCTCCCGGCCCTCACCGTGACCGGAGCCGAGATGCAGGCGGCCGTGGCCCGCATGGGCGGCACCGGCCGGATCACCTTTGACCCGGATCGGGCGATGTCCGACATCGTCGCAGGCTGGCCGCGGCGCTTCGTCTCGTCTCTGGCCTCCGCGCTCGGGATCGCGCCGGATGACAGCTTCGACGCGATCATCGCCGACTACCTTGCGAACGGGGGCTGACATGACCGGGATCTGCATCATCGGGGCCGGCTCGTCCGGCGTGACCGTCGCCAAGGCGCTGCGGGACAAGGGGCTGACCTTCGACATCTTCGAGAAGGGCAGCGATATCGGCGGCATGTGGCGCTACGAGAACGACAACGGCCAGAGTTCGTGTTACGCCTCGCTGCATATCGACACCTCGCGGCCGAACCTCGGCTATTCCGATTTCCCGATCGACCCGTCGTTGCCGGATTTCCTGAGCCACGCCCAGTTTCTGCGCCACCTCGAGGCCTATGCCGATGCCAACGGCATCCGCGAGCGGGTGACCTTCCGCACACGCGTCGACGAGGTGACGCCGGACGGCGCGCGCTGGCGCGTCACGCTGTCCACGGGCGAGGTGCGCAGCTATGCCCATGTCATCATCGCCAACGGCCACCTCTCCGACCCGCGGATGCCCGGGTTTCCGGGCCAGTTCGACGGCGAGGTCATCCATTCCCACCATTACCGCACCGCCGCGCCCTACGAGGGCAAGCGCGTGCTGGTCGTGGGCCTCGGCAATTCGGCAGTCGACATCGCCGTCGACATCGCGCGCCGGGCCGAGCATGTCACCGTCTCGACCCGGCGCAGCGCCTGGATCATGCCGAAATACCTGATGGGCGTGCCGATCGACCAATGGACGGGCTTCATGGTGCGCCGCCTGCGCCTGCCGGTCACATGGTCGCGCCGGATCATGTCGCGCCTGATCCGCCTCGGCGTCGGCGACCAGCGCCGCTTCGGAGTGCCGCGCCCCGAGCACCCGATGTGGCGCGAACACGCGACGCTCAGCCAGGAACTGCTGCCCTATATCGGGCATGGCTATATCGACGTGAAACCCGACGTCGCGGAACTGCGCGGCAACAAGGTGGCCTTCGCGGACGGGACCGAGGCCGCCTATGACGCGATCATCTATGCCACCGGCTATCGCATCAGCTTCCCGTTCCTCGCAACCAGCCTGTTCGACCCGTCCACGGAGGCCGGCCGCCTCTACCGCCGCATGGTGCCGCCCGCGCATCCCGGCTTGATCTTCGCAGGGCTGGTCCAGCCGATCGGCCCCACGATCCCGCTGGTCGAGATCCAGGGCAAGTGGATCGCCAGCCTGCTGTCCGGTGCATTCTCGCTGCCCGACCGCAAAGAGATGGAGCGCGAGATCGCGGAACATCTCGACCACAAGCGGCGCACCTACCTCGCCTCGGACCGCTACGCGCTCGAGGTCGATTTTCGCCTCTATTCCAGCCAGATGCGCTCCGACGCCCGTCTCTGACGCCTCGGCGCTCCTTCAGGAGGCCCTGGACCGAGGCGGGGCAGGGCGCGGGCCACTGGTCATCTGCCGCCTCCCGGTTCGTCCTGCCGCGTCACGAGGGCGATCAGGGTCTCCAGCGCCGGGCTGAGCTTGGCGTCCTTCTTGACCACCAGTTCCAGCGGCAGCAGGGGCAGGTCGCTGATTTCGATCGACGCAAGCGAGGGAAAGAAGGTCTCCAGCTGACTGAAGGGATCGACGATGGCCACGCCCTGGGCATCCTGCACCAGGACCCATGCCTGGACCATCTGCTCGACCGAAAACACGGGCCGAAAGCGGTGACCTTGCTGCGCGAAGCTGCGTTCCAGCAGGCGTTGCACCGACAGATGCGGAAGGTAGCCGATGAAGGTCTCGCCGGCGAGCTCGGCGAGGGTCACGCTCTGGCGGTCGGCCAGGGGGTGGCTCCGCAGGCACAGGAACCGCAGCGGCGCCCGCTTCAGGGTGATAAGGTCGGTTCCGGGGTAGGTATCGCTGAGAAAGGTCAGCGCGGCATCCAGCAGGCCGTTGCTGACCTTGCGCGCGACCTCGTCCCGCCGTTCGACGATGACCCTGGGAAAGATGTTGGGCTGCTCCATGTGCAGCCGCGAGATGATCTTTGGCACCAGCGCCAGCGTCAGCGAGTAGACGCAGCCAAGCTGCAGGTTCAGGTCGCGCTGTGATTTCAGCTCGTCGATCAGGCGGTTGACCTTCTGCACCTGCATGAAAACGGTCTCGACCTCGTCGCGCAGCCGCAGGGCGTGAGGGGTCGGGCGCAGGCGCCCTTTCTCGCGTTCGAAGAGCTTGAGGCCGCATCGCACTTCGGCGTGCTTGATGATCTCGCTGACCGAGGGCTGCGACACGTTCAGGCTCGCCGCGGCCGCCGTGATCGAGCCCTCGCGCATCACGGCACGGAAGACTTCCATCTGGCGCAGGTTCATGGGCATGGGGATAACGCATAGGATTACCCTATGGGATATGCAAGACTCCATATTTGCCAAAACGGCAAAAGCGGGGCTGAGTTCGATCACTGGCCGCACCCCTCGCGGCGAAGACCGGGAACGATATGATCGACGAAGACCTGAATGCGCGGATGATCGCCTGGCGACGCCACCTGCACGCACATCCCGAAGTTGCCACGACCGAGGCCCGCACCGCCGATTTCGTTGCGGCAGAGCTGTCGGGGCTCGGGATCGAATTCGAACGCGGGGTCGGCGGGCACGGTATCGTCGCTACCCTGACGCGGCCGGGATCGGCCCGTTGCATCGGGTTGCGCGCGGACATGGACGCCCTGCCGATCCACGAGGAGACCGGGCTGCCCCATGCCTCGCAGACCGCCGGGGTGATGCATGCCTGCGGTCATGACGGTCACACGGCCTCGCTGCTCGGAGCCGCCAACCTGCTCGCCGCCGATCCCTCCTGGTCGGGAACCGTGCGGCTGGTGTTCCAGCCGGCGGAAGAGGGCGCGATCGGCGCTCGGGCGATGATCGAGGACGGCTTCTTCGAGCGTTTCCCGATGGATGCGATCTTTGCCTATCACAACTGGCCCGGCCTCCCGGCCGGCGAGATTTCCGCCGTGCCCGGACCGATCATGGCCGCCGGAGGCCGTATCGGGATCAAGCTTCTGGGCACGGCGAGCCATGCTGCCATGCCTCACCGGTCGCGCGATGCCCTGCTTGCGGCGGGGCATCTGCTGACCGCCCTGCAATCCATCGCCTCGCGCATGGTCGACCCGCTCGAGGCGGCCGTGGTCAGCATCACCACGCTCCAGACCGGACTGGCCTTCAACCAGGTGGCGGACCGTGTCACCCTTGGCGGCACCATGCGCACGCTCAAGCCCGAGGTCCGCGACCGGGTCGAGGAGGAGATCGTCCGCATCAGCGAGGGCATCGCCGCCACCTTCGGAATGAAGGCCGAGGTCAACCTGCGGCGCAGCGCGCCGGCCACGGTCAACGACCCGAAAGCGACGCAGCTGGCCGCGCGCGCCGCAGAGGTAATCGGCGCGACCGTGCATTCCGCAACCCCCCCGAGCCTCGCCGGCGAGGATTTTGCCTTCCTCCTCGAAAGGATCCCCGGCGCGATGGTCTGGATCGGCAACGGCCCCCTCGAAGGCGGCCGCGAATTGCACAGCCCGAGATACGATTTCAACGACGATATCCTGCCGGTCGCCGCGCGTTGGCTGCACGAAGTGGCCAAGCAGGGACTGCGCGACAATCAACCCGTCAACCATACCGCAAGGCCTTAAGGGAAACCTATAGGCTGACCCAGCCGCTTGCCCGGTATCTGCCCGAGAGAACACGATGCGCGATCTTCCCAAACCCGCAGTCCCGGCCAACGGCCACAGGCCGGCCGCGCCATCAGAGACAATCGCTTCCCTGTTGCCCGAAGGCTGCAGGAACGGCGCCACGCTGTGGATCGACGGGGGCTGGAACATGGCGGCCGACAGGGCCGGTTTCACTTCGGTCTCGCCGCGCGACGGGGCGCATCTGTTCGATCTCGGCCTGGCCGGGGCGCAGGATGTCGACCGCGCCGTGGCCGCCGCGCGCAAGGCGTTCCCGGCATGGCGCGACATGGACGGCGCGGCCCGCGCGGCGATCCTGCGCCGGGTGGCCGAGGCCGTTGCCGAGAGGGCCGACGACTTCGCCGTGCTCGAGACGCTGGACGCCGGCCGCGCCGGTCGCGATACCCAGCACAGCGCGGTGCGGGCCGCCGCGATGTTCCAGTTCTTCGCCGGGATGGCCGACAAGATCCGGGGCAAGACCGTGCCGGTTGCCGGTGGGCGCACCACGCTGGTCGAATACGAACCCTGCGGCGTCATCGCCGCGGTGACGCCCTGGAACTATCCGCTGGGCAATGCGGTGACCAAGCTGGCGCCGATCCTGGCCTGCGGCAACTGCGTTGTGCTGAAACCGGCGGAACTGACGCCGCTGACCACGTTGCTGCTGGCCGATCTCATGGCCCAGGCTGGCCTGCCCGCGGGCGTTGTCAACATCCTTACCGGGGACGGGGCCACCGGCGCCGCTCTGGCGGCACATCCGGGGATCGACAAGGTCAGCTTCACCGGCTCGACCGCCACGGGCCGCAGGATCGCCCAGGCCGCTGCGGCGAACCTGAAGGGCTGCGTGCTCGAACTCGGGGGCAAGTCGCCGCTGATCGTCTTCGAGGATGCCGATCTCGACCGCGCCGCCGACGCCGCCGTCTTCACCACCTTCATGAACGAAGGTCAGACCTGCACCTCGTGCAACCGTGTGCTTGTCGCCGCATCGGTGCGCGACCGCTTCACCCGCCTGTGCGAGGAGCGCCTGGCCGCGCTGCGGATCGGCGACCCGATGGATCTCGACACCCAGATCGGGGCCATCGTCTCGCCCGGGCAGGTCGCGCGGATCACCCGGCTGACCGAGACCGCGACGCCCCGGCAGATCGAGCTGCCGAACTTCCGGCCGGTCGAGGGCGGGTGCTATTTCCGCCCCATGATCATCGACATCACCGACAGCAACGCGCCGTTCCTGCGGGATGAGGTCTTCGGGCCGGTCATGACGATCCAGGACTTCGGCTCGGACGCCGAAGCCTATGTGCTGGCCAACCAGACCGAATACGGTCTCGCCGCCTCGGTCTGGACCGGCTCGATCGCCCGCGCCGAGACGGCCCGCCGCGTCATCGAGGCCGGCGTCGTCTGGATCAACTGCGTCAACACGCTGTCCTACGGCACCCCCGTCAGCGGCCACAAGACCAGCGGCATGGGCAGCGAATACGGGCTCGAGGCCATCGACCAATACATGCGCATCAAGACGACCGTGCAGATGTACGGCGCCTGGTCCAGCCCGTTCTGCTCGAACTGATCCCGCTTGCAATCAAACCGCCCACACACACAACAGGGAAACAAGGCAATGAAGCATTTTCTGAGATCCACCTTCCTGGCGCCGGCGATTGCCGCCGCGATGATCGGCACGGCGATCCCCGCGCTGGCCGAGACCGTGGTGCGCTATACCCCCTCGGCCGAGCCCAAGACGCTCGACCCGCTGGTCAACTGGCTGCTGATCACCCATCAGCACGGCTACATGGTCTATGACACCCTGTTCTCGCTGGACGAGGAGATGAAGCCGCAGCCGCAGATGGTGGGCGACTATTCGGTGAGCGCCGACGGCAAGACCTACACGATGAGCCTGCGCCCCGGCCTCAAGTTCCATGACGGCAGCCCAGTGACCAGCAACGACGTCATCGCATCGGTGAACCGCTGGGCCAGCCGTGACACGATCGGCAAGCGGCTGGACGACATGGGCATGACGCTGGCGGCCGTCGACGACACGACTTTCACCGTCAGCACCGATATTCCGACCGAACTGCTGCTGCAGGGCTTCGCCAAGCCGACCGCCGCCGCGCTCTTCATCATGCGCGAGAAGGAGGCGATGAACGACGCGACCACGCCGGTTACCGAGATCATCGGCTCGGGGCCCTTCAAGTTCGTGAAGGACGAATACAAGCCCGGCGCCAAGATGGTCTACGTCAAGAACGAGGACTACGTGCCGCGCGCCGAGGCGCCGAGCTTCCTGTCAGGCGGCAAGGTCGTGAAGATCGACAAGGTCGAATGGCTGATCATGCCCGACGCCACCACCGCCGTTTCGGCCCTGCAACTGGGCGAGACCGACATCTACGAAGCGCCGCCGATGGACCTGCTGCCGGTGCTCGAGGCGCAGGGCAACATCGTTGCGCGCCCGCTCGGGACACTGGGCCAGATGGCTTTCGTGCGCTTCAACTTCACCCAGCCGCCCTTCGACAAGGTCGAGGCCCGCAAGGCCGCCGCGCTCCTGGTGGACCAGAAGGCGATCATGTCGGTCGTCGCCGGAACCGACGGCACCTACTGGAAGGAATGCTTCAGCTTCTTCGCCTGCGGCGGCGGCAACGAGACCGAGGCCGGAATGGACTGGGCCCGCGAGCGCAACGTCGCCGAAGCCAAGCGCCTGCTGGCCGAGTCGGGGTATGACGGCACTCCGATCGCGCTGATCGCCCCGAGCGACAACGAGGTGCTGAAGGGCGTCACCACCGTTCTCGAGGCCGAACTGAAGGAAGGCGGGTTCAACGTCGACGTCCAATGGTCCGACTTCGCCTCGATGATGGCGCGCCGCCAGAACCGCGGCACCCCGGCCGAAGGCGGCTGGAACATGTTCCCGATGTGGTCCTTCACCTTCGAACTCGACAATCCGATCGGCAATTTCTACATGAACGCGGCCTGCGAAGAGGGCTACGTTGGCTGGTTCTGCAACCCCGACATCGTCAATGCGCGCAACGGCTGGGCCAAGGCCGCCACGCCCGAACAGGCGAAGGCGCTCGTCGAGGAGATGCAGGAACTGTCGGCGGCGTCGCTCCCGATCATACCGCTTGGCAAGTTCTCGTCGCCGATTGCCTTCAGCAACGAGATTTCCGGCTTCCTGGACACGCCGATGCCGGTGTTCTGGAACCTCGAAAAGTGAACCAAGGCCGGGGCGGACCCGTCAGGGCCGCCCCTTCCCACTGGACCGATCCAATGCCCGACACCATCACGTACGACTACCTGATCATCGGCGGCGGCTCTGCCGGCAGCGTGATGGCCTCGCGCCTGAGCGAGATGGAGGGCAAGACGGTCTGCCTCGTCGAGGCCGGGCGCGACCTGAGCGAGGCAAACATGCCCGCGCAGGTCGCCTCGCCCTATCCCGGCCGCGCCTATTTCGACCGCAGCCTGACCTGGGAAGGGTTGCGCGCCCGGCTGAGCGAGACCCCCTCGGCCCCGGAAATTCCCTATGAACAGGGGCGGGGGCTTGGCGGCACCAGCCTCATCAACGGCATCGGATCGAACCGCGGTTCGCCGCAGGACTACCGCGAATGGCACGACGCCGGCGCCGCGGGATGGGACTGGCCTGATGTGCTCCCCTATTTCCGCCGCCTGGAATCCGATGCGGGCGAGGGCGCCGAGAGCGGGCTTCACGGCACCAGCGGGCCATGGCCCGTCCGCCGCATCCCCCGCGAGAGCTTCACGGGCTTCACGCGCGCCGTCCACGGGGCGCTCGAATCCCGCCAGTTCCGCGCCGGGACCGACCAGAACGGGCCCTGGCGGGACGGGATCTTTCCCACGTCGGTGAACCTCGACGAACACGGGCGGCGCGCTTCGGCGGCGACGACCTACCTGCGCCCGGCCGTGCGCGCGCGGCGCAACCTGACGATCCTGTGCGATACCCGCGCGTTGCGCCTGATGGTTTCCGACGGAGTGGCCCAGGGCGCAGAATTGCTGGGGCCGCGCGGCCCGTTCACGCTTCGCGCCCGCGAGGTCATCGTCTGCACCGGCGCCCTGCACACCCCGGCGCTGCTGATGCGCTCGGGGATCGGTCCGGCGGCAGAACTCGCCGGCCTCGGCATCGCCCCGATAGCCGACCTGCCCGGCGTCGGTGGCAACCTGATGGAGCATCCCTCGATCGGCGTCACCGCACTGATCGCCCGCGGGGCCCGCATGGCGCCTGGCGACCACTACCACATTCAAAGCGTGCTCCGCTGGTCCTCCAACCGGCCCGACACGCCGGTGGGTGACATGCACACGGCCATCGTCGCCCGCGCGGGCTGGCATTCCATCGGCAACCAGATGGCCAGCCTGTTCTCCTGGGTGAACAAGTCCTATTCGACGGGGCGGGTCAGACTGCGCTCTGACGATCCGATGTCCGAGCCCGAGGTTCGCTTCGACATGCTGTCCGATCCGCGCGATCTGGAACGGCTTGGCATGGCATTGCGGCAGTCGGCCTCGGTGCTCACGGACCCGGTACTCGCGGGGACGGTGCTTGCCGCGCTGCCGTCCAGCTACTCGCCGCGCATCAAGAAGTTCCTGGCTCCGACCTGGCGCAACGGCGTTCTGACCGCCATCGCCGCGCCGCTGGTCGATCACGTGCCCGCCATGCGCCGCCTGGTCCTGAAACAGGCGCAGGGCGATGCGCCCTCGCTTGAACATCTGATGCGCGACGACGCCGCGCTGGAGGCCTATCTCAAGGCCAATGTCGGCGGCGTCTGGCATCCCTGCGGCACTGCGCGCATGGGGCGGGCCGACGACCCGATGGCGGTGACCACGTCGGACGGGAGGGTGCGGGGGCTTTCCGGTCTGCGGGTCTGCGATGCGTCGCTGATGCCGACCATTCCCTGCGCAAACATCAATGTTCCGGTCCTGATGATCGCCGAGAAGATCTCCGACGACATCAAGGCCGCTGCCGGAATGGAGGCGAAAATCGCATGCTAGGACTAGTGGTTCGCCGCGTATTGGCCGCGGTCCCCGTGCTGGTTCTGGTCGGGCTCATCATCTTCTCGATCCTCTACGTGGCGCCGGGCGATCCGGCGGTCGTCATCGCCGGCGACCGGGCCAGCGCCGAGGAGATCGCCCAGGTGCGCGAGGCGCTGGGACTGAACAAGCCCTTCCTTCTGCGCTTCGTCGAATGGTTCTGGCGGGTGATGCAGGGCGACCTGGGGCTTTCGGTCTTCCACGGCACCCCGGTCAGCGAGCTGATCCTCGACCGGGTGGGGCCGACGGTCTCGGTCATGCTGATGACGATGCTCTTCTCGGTTGTCATCGCCGTTCCGATGGGGGTGCTCGCGGCCTGGCGGGCCGGGGGGCTGACCGACAAGCTGGTCGTCGGCCTGGCCGTCATCGGCTTTTCGGTGCCGGTCTTCGTCTTCGGCTATATCCTGGCCTTCATCTTCGCGCGCGAGCTGCAATGGCTGCCGGTACAGGGCTACAAGCCGCTTTCCGAGGGCCTCTGGCCGTGGCTGCGCAGCCTGATCCTGCCCTCGGTGACATTGTCGACGCTCTATGTCGCGCTGATCGCCCGGATCACGCGGGCAACGCTGCTGGACGTTCTGGAACAGGACTACATCCGCACCGCCCGCGCCAAGGGGGCCGGTCAGTTCACCATCCTCTTCGTCCACGCGCTGAAGAACGCCGGCGTGCCGATCATCACCGTGATCGGCCTTGGCGTCGCCCTGCTGATCGGCGGGGCGGTGGTGACCGAGAGCGTCTTCGCCATTCCCGGTCTTGGTCGCCTGACGCTCGATGCGATTGCGATGCGGGACTATCCGATCATCCAGGGAGTCGTTCTGGTGTTTTCCTTTAGCTACGTGATCGTGAACCTGATCGTGGATCTGCTCTATATCCTGATCGACCCGCGGATCCGCTACTGATGGGCGGTCCTGCTGCAACCGCGCTCCGCGCGCCCTCGGTCTGGCGGCGTGACAAGGGGATGACACTTGGTGTCGCGCTGCTCGGCACGATGGTGATCTGTGCCCTGTTCGCGCCGCTTCTGGGCACCGTCGATCCCACCGCGATCAACCCGGTCAACCGGCTCAAGCCGCCTTCGGCCGAGCACTGGTTCGGCACCGACATGGTCGGCCGCGATCTCTATTCGCGCGTGATCTACGGAGCGCGGGTGTCACTGATCGTCGGCCTCTCGGTTGCCGCGCTCTGCGCGCTCGCGGGGCTTGCGATCGGCCTGGTATCGGGCTCGATCCGGCAGCTCGACGGGGTGATTATGCGCCTGATCGACGCGATGATGTCGATCCCGCCGGTGCTGCTGGCCATCGCGCTGACCGCGCTCTGGCGTGGCTCGCTGGTCAGCGTCATCGTCGCCGTCACCCTGGCCGAGACGCCCAGCATCGCGCGCGTCGTGCGTGGCACTGTCCTGTCGCTGCGCGAATTGCCCTATGTCGAGGCCTCGACCGCGGTTGGGGCCAGCATGATGCGGATCATTCTGGTGCATATTCTGCCCAACACGCTGCCCGCGCTGCTGGTGCAGGCCTCCTATGTCTGCGCCAGTGCGATGATCGTGGAATCGATCCTGTCGTTCCTGGGCGCGGGCATTCCGCCAAGCATCCCCTCCTGGGGCAACATCATGGCCGACGGCAGATCGTTGTGGCTGGTCCTGCCGCAGATCATCTTCTTTCCCGCCGCTTTCCTTTCGATCACCGTCCTGGCCGTGAACCTGGTCGGAGACGGCCTGCGCGACATGCTCGACCCGAGGCAGATGAAATGACCTTCCAAGATACCGTCACCACCGAACCGACCCTCTTCTTCGCCTCCGACAACGGCGCCCCGGTCCATCCGAAGGTGATGCAGGCGATGGCGGATGCCAACCGCGGCATGGCGATGCCCTACGGCAACGACCCGCTGACCGCCGCCGCCGCCCGGCAGATCCGCGACCTGTTCGAGGCCCCCGAGGCCGCGGTGCATTTCGTCGGTTCCGGCACGGCGGCGAACGCGCTCTCGCTGGCTCTGCTGTCGCCAGCCTGGGGCGGCGTCTATTGCCATCCGCTGGCGCATATCAACAACGACGAATGCGGCGCGCCCGAGTTCTTCACCGCCGGCGCCAAGCTTCTGCCGGTGCCCGGCGCGGAGGGCCGGATCGACCCTGACGCGCTGCGCGCTACGCTGGCGGGAATGTCGACCTCGGTTCACACGGTCCAGGGCGCGGCCCTGAGCCTGACCAACCTGACCGAAATCGGCACAGCCTATGAGGCCGCCCAGGTGGCGGCACTGGCCGGGATCGCCAGGGCGGCGGGCCTGGGCGTGCACCTCGACGGCTCCCGGCTGGCTAACGCGCTGGCCGCCAGCGGGGCAAGCCCGGCCGAGATGACCTGGAAGGCCGGGATCGACGTGCTCTCGCTCGGCGGCGCGAAGGGCGGCATGATGAACGCCGAGGCGGTGGTGATCTTCGACCCGGCCATGGCCCGCGAGTTCGAGCTGCGCCGCAAGCGGGCAGGGCAGCTGACCTCGAAGATGCGCTTTCACGCGGCGCAGTTCCATGGCTGGCTGGACGAGGGCCTCTGGCTCGATCTCGGCCGGCACGCCAACGCGATGGCCGAGCGGATGCGCCAGGGTCTCGGCCCCGACCGGCTGCTGGCGGCGGGCACCGGGAATATCGTCTTCGCCGACATCCCCGAGGCGGCGCAGGACCGCCTGCGCGCCCGCGGCGCCCTGTTCTATAACTCGCGCACCGTGCGGACCAGCGAGGGCCGGCCGGCCTGCCGGATGGTCTGTTCCTGGGCGACACACCCGGTGGATGTCGACGCTTTCCTGGAGGCGGTCGGCTGATGGCCTTCGATCTGGATACGGGGCAGCCCCTGCTTTCGGTGCGCGACCTCAGCACCTCGTTCAAGAGCCTCACCGGCTGGACCGAGGTGATCCGCGACATCAGCTTCGACCTTCATGCCGGCGAGACCCTGGCCCTTGTCGGCGAATCCGGCTCGGGCAAGAGCGTCACCTCGCTGTCGATCATGCGGTTGAACCCTGCCGGTCGCACCCGCACCAGCGGCCAGGTGCTGTTCGAGGGGCAGGACCTGCTGCACCTCAGCGAAGAGCAGATGTTGCGCGTGCGCGGCAACGATATCGCGATGATCTTCCAGGAGCCGATGACCTCGCTCAACCCGGTTCTGAGCATCGGCTTCCAGCTGGGCGAAGCGCTCCGCCTGCACCGGGGCATTACCCAGGCCGAGGCGATGAAGGAGGCCGAGCGCCTGCTGGAGCGTGTCCGCATTCCCGCCGCTCGGGCAAGGCTCTCGGACTTTCCGCACAACTTCTCGGGCGGGATGCGGCAACGGGTGATGATCGCCATGGCGCTGGCCTGCGGGCCGCGCGTGCTGGTGGCGGACGAGCCGACCACGGCGCTCGACGTGACGGTGCAGGCCCAGATCATCGACCTGCTGAAAGAGCTGCAGCGCGAGGAGGGCATGGGCATCCTCTTCATCACCCACGACATGGGAGTTGTCGCCGAAGTCGCCGACCGCACCCTGGTGATGTACAAGGGGAACATGGTGGAATGCGCGCCCACGCGCGAGATCTTCGCCAACCCGCGGCAGAACTATACCCGCGCGCTGATCTCGTCGGTGCCGCGCCTGGGGTCCATGGCCGAAAGCCCGGCGCCGCGACCCTTCGACGTCACCGACCGCGAAACCGCCGTGCAGAGCACCCCGGACTTCACCGTCGCGCCCGTGCGCCCCGACGAGGCGCCGGTGCTGGAGGTCGAGGGGCTGCGCACCCGCTTTCCGATCCGGCGCGGCCTCTTCGGGCGGCTGGTCGGCAATGTCCATGCAGTCGAGAACGTCTCGTTCGACATCCGCCCCGGCGAGACCCTGTCGCTGGTCGGCGAATCCGGCTGCGGCAAGTCCACCACCGGCCGCTCGGTCATGCGGCTGGTCACGCCCCAGGCCGGGTCGGTGCGGCTGGGCGGGCAGGAGATGGTCGGTCTGGGCCGTTCCGCGCTGCGACGGATTCGGCAGGATATCCAGATGGTGTTCCAGGACCCCTTTGCGAGCCTGGATCCCCGCAGCCGGGTCGGCAGTTCGATCGCCGAACCGATGATCGTCGCAGGCCTGGATCGTGAACTGATCCGGCAGCGGGTCGGCGACCTGCTCGAGGAGGTCGGGCTGAGCCGTGACATGGCCCGTCGGTTCCCGCACGAATTCTCGGGCGGGCAACGTCAGCGTATCTGCATCGCGCGTGCCCTGGCGGTGCGTCCGAAGGTCATCGTCGCCGACGAGGCCGTCTCGGCGCTCGACGTCACGATCAAGGTTCAGATCGTCAACCTTCTGATGGAGTTGCAGGCGCGGCATCGGCTCTCGATGCTGTTCATCTCGCACGACATGGCCGTGGTCGAACGGGTGAGCCACCGGGTTGCAGTGATGTATCTGGGCGAGATCGTCGAGATCGGCAGCCGCGCGGCCATCTTCTCGTCGCCGCAACATGCCTATACCCGGCAACTTCTCGCCGCCGTGCCCGTCGCCGATCCCGGCGTCGCACGCGACCGCGCCCCCGCGGCCTTCGGCGACCTCCGCAACCCGGTGAAACCGCCGGGCTACGAACCGCCGCGGAGATCATATCGCAAGGCGGGTCCGGACCATCTCGTGCGGATCGACGAGTTCTGAAGGCTCGGGCTGGGCCACTTCGTCCTGGGCGGGGCGGGGTGCCTTCCGGCACCTGCGGCCGAACCGGCCCGCGCGTTGCCGATAGGGCAAAACCGGCCCCCGCTTGCAGCCCGTCAATGCCAAACATCCCCGAGCCACCTCTCAGAGGTGGCTCGTAAATCTTTGATCTACTTGGGGATTTTGGCTCCGGCGGTAGGGATCGAACCTACGACCAATTGATTAACAGTCAACTGCTCTACCGCTGAGCTACGCCGGAACGGTCTGGGCGATATAGCAAGGGGGTCATGTGGCGTCCAGAGGCTTTTGACCACTATTTTCAAATTTTCGCACCGCTTCAGGAAAGCCTTGAAAACGTGGCGTTCGCGGCAAGTTCGGCGGTGGGCGAGACGAGTGATCTTCCTGTGAGATCAATGAGATGCGCGAAGACATTGCGCTCGGCGGCGGGAATCAGGGAAGGGGGGGTCTCGGTATAGATTCGCTCGGCCAGGGCGCGGGGGGTGGCGGCGCCGGCCTCCAGCGCGGCCAGAATCTGGCGCTCGCGGCCCAGGCGGTGGTCGACCAGCCAGTCGACCCGCCCGGCGGGGTCCTCTATCGGCGCGCCGTGGCCGGAGTGGAAGACGCGCCAGTCGCGCGCGCGCAGGCGACGGCAGGATTCCATGAAGTCGGTCAGGTCGCCATCGGGCGGCGAGACCAGCGACGAGGCCCAGCCCATCACGTGGTCGGCGGTAAAGCAGAGATCGCCCATCGCCAGCGCGATATGGTTGCCGATATGGCCGGGCGTGTGAATCACCTCGAGCGTCCAGCCGTCGCCCTCGACGATCTCGCCGTCGGCCAGGGTGACATCCGGGCGGAAGGCATGGTCGATACCTTCGCCGCCGCCGGCGAGGCCCGCCTCGGCAAGCCGCGACATTACCGGGCTGCGCCCGGCATGGGCGGTGCCGAAGGCCAGGATCGGCGCACCGGTGCGCGCGGCGAGGTCGGCGGCCAGCGGCGAATGGTCGGTATGGGTATGGGTCACGATGATATGCGAGATCTTCTGCCCCGGCTCTATCGCCGCGACGATCGCCTCCAGGTGCGGACGGCTGGCAGGGCCGGGGTCGATCACCGCCAGGTCGCCGGTGCCGACGAGATAGGTGTTGGTGCCGCGATAGGTCATCGGCGAGGCATTGGGCGCCACGATGCGCCGCACCCCCGGTTCCAGCGTGACGGCCGGTCCTACCGGCGGGTCGAAATCGTCGGGCGGGGTCATCGGCGGGCCTCCTTCTTGCCTGTGCGGCAAGGTCTACAGGCATTCCTCGCCGCTCCACAACAAAACTATCGCTTTCCGCGCGCCCCGGTGCGCGGCTAGGGTCGGGCCATGTCGTTCTTCTGGCTCAAAACCTACATGCCGCGCAGCCTCTACGGGCGGGCGACGCTGATTCTCGTGCTTCCGGTGCTGGTGCTGCTGCTGGTGGTCTCGATCGCCTTCTCCAACCGCCACCTGCAGGACGTCACCACGCAGATGTCGCGGGTGGTGCTGCGCGAGATGACCTACATCGCCGATTCCGTCGCCGGTGCGCCCCATCCCGAGGCCGCGCTTGCCGCGCTCGCGCCGCAGCTCGACGTCTTCGAGATCAAGGTCCGCCTGCTGCCGCCCGACGAGACCGTGCCCCCCGACCTGGTGCGCTGGTTCGATGTCTCGGCCAGCGCCGTGCGCCGGACCCTGCGCGGCACCGCGCTCGACGTCGTCTCGATCCGCCTGCCGGACAACCGCGAGGTGACGGTGGTGGCGCGCGAGAACGGGCAACTGATCGAATACGTCTTCAACCGCCGCCGCGTCACCGCCGCCGCGCCGCACCAGTTGATCGTCACCATGCTCTTCTTCGCCGCCCTGATGACGGCGATCTCCTTCCTCTACATGCGCAACCAGCTGCGCCCGATTACCCGGCTCGCGGCGGCGGCGCAGGCCTTCGGGCGCGGGCAGGTGGTGCCCTATCACCCCGCCGGCGCGGTCGAGGTGCGCGCCGCCGGCGGCGCCTTCCTCGACATGCGCGCCCGGATCGAGCGGCAGATCGAACAGCGCACCCTGATGCTCTCCGGGGTCAGCCACGACCTGCGCACGCCGCTCACCCGGATGAAGCTCGAACTCGCCATGCTCGACCCCGACGACGCCGCGCCGCTGGTCGAGGACGTCGACGAGATGCAGCGCCTGATCGACGAGTTCCTCGATTTCGCCAAGGGCACCGCCGAGGGCGAGCCCGAGAAGACCGACCCGAAGGAGCTGGTGCGTCAGGTGGTGGCCGACGCCGCCCGGGCGGGTCAGCCGGTCACCCTGGTCGAGGCCAGCGGCGAGGGCAGCGTCATGCTGCGCCCTCTGGCGATCCGCCGCGCGGTCGAGAACCTCGTCGGCAACGCGCTGCGCTACGGCAACCGGGCCGAGGTCTCGGTCGCGCTCACCGACAAGTCGCTGCGCATCCGGGTCGAGGACGACGGCCCCGGCATCCCGCCCGAACTGCGCGCCGAGGCGGTCAAGCCGTTCTCGCGACTCGACCCCGCGCGCAACCAGAACAAGGGCGGCGGCGTCGGCCTGGGCCTCGCCATCGTCAGCGATATCGCCCGCGCCCACGGCGGCCTGCTGCGCCTGTCCGAGAGCGAAGCCCTGGGCGGGCTGCGCGCCGATATCGTGATCGGGCGGTGAGGGGGCGCCCGACCTGGGGCCGGACATCTGCAACCCGGACGGCCGGCCGCGCAGGACCGGGCGGATTCTGGCGCGTCTCAACCCGTCGCCCGACCAAAACCTGTTGTGCCGATCCGGTCCGGGATCTACCCTATCAAGACCAATTGTTGTTTCGCCAAGTCATCAGCAAAAGGGATATTCCACCATGAAAGTAGTAATCCGCTGTCTTTTCACTGCGATTTGCGTCGCTTCGGTCACCCCCGCGATCGCTCAGGATGACGCCCTCAAGAAGGCCCTGTCCGGCAAGAGCCTGCTGGCATCAAACGCCCAGCTCAAGCTCGCCCGCAATGGCAAGCTGAGCGGCGCGGTCGGAAAGGACCTCAAGGTTGCCGTGGAAGGGGCGTGGACGGTCCGGGACGGCAAGTTCTGCCGGACGCTCGCACTGCCGGCCCACCTGGTTGGAACCGAATGCCAGAAGGCGGTCCTGAACGCCGATGGCACCGTGACAATCGACGGGGTGCGCGGGCCTGTGATCTATCAGATCAAGTGATCGCGCTCGCCGTTCGTCCATTCTGGCATCTGCAGCGACCTCTCTGCCGTGCCTTGCCGGCGGCTGCGTGACAGCAGATCCGGCGCCGTGTGACACATGGTCATTGAAATAATTGGATAATTCGGCGGAGTTGGTAGGCCCGGCAGGATTTGAACCCGCAACCAAAGCGTTATGAGCGCTCTGCTCTAACCGTTGAGCTACAGGCCCGCCAAGGCGACCAATACGGCAGCGGCGGCGGCGGGGTCAAGCGGGGCCGCGGCCTCTGCACGCATTAGCGTGCTTTGCTCACTGGAAGGCGACGGGCGATTGCGTTAAGGCAGGCGCGATCACCGCGGCAGAAGGAATCCCCCGAGATGAGCGAAGGCAGGAACGGCGTCACGTATGCCGACGCAGGCGTCGATATCGATGCCGGCAACGCCCTGGTCGAGCGGATCAAGCCCGCCGCCAAGCGCACCAACCGGCCGGGCACGGTCAGCGGCCTCGGCGGCTTCGGCGCGCTGTTCGATCTCAAGGGCGCGGGCTACACCGACCCGATCCTGGTCGCCGCGACCGACGGCGTGGGCACCAAGCTGCGCATCGCCATCGACACCGGCCATGTCGGCAGCGTCGGCATCGACCTTGTCGCCATGTGCGTGAACGACCTGGTCTGCCAGGGCGCCGAGCCGCTGTTTTTCCTCGACTACTTCGCCACCGGCAAGCTCGAGACCGAGACCGCCGCACAGATCATCGAGGGCATCGCCGAGGGCTGCGTGCAGACCAACTGCGCCCTGATCGGCGGCGAGACCGCCGAGATGCCGGGCATGTATCCCGCCGGCGACTTCGACCTTGCCGGTTTCGCCGTCGGCGCGATGGAGCGCGGATCGGACTTGCCCAGGGACGTGGCCGAAGGCGACGTGCTGCTCGGCCTCGCCAGCTCCGGCGTGCATTCCAACGGCTATTCGCTGGTGCGCCGCCTGGTCGGAATCTCCGGCCTCGGCTGGGATGCGCCTTGCCCCTTCGGCGAGGGCTCGCTGGGCGAGAACCTGCTGACCCCGACCAAGCTCTACGTCCGTCCGGCACTGGCGGCCGTCAGGGCAGGGGGCGTGCACGCCCTTGCCCATATCACAGGCGGCGGCCTGACCGAAAACCTGCCGCGCGTCCTGCCCGAAGGGCTGGGCGCCGAGATCGACCTCGATTCCTGGACCCTGCCGGGCGTCTTCGGCTGGATGGCGGGCGTCGGCAATATCGCCGAATCCGAGATGCTCAAGACCTTCAACTGCGGCATCGGCATGATCCTGGTGGTCGCCGCCGACCGGGCCGAGGCGCTGGCGGCCCTGCTGGCCGAAGCGGGCGAGACGGTCTCCACCATCGGCACCGTGACCAAGGGGCAGGGCGTCAGCTATCGCGGGACGCTCGGGTGAGCCGCAAACGCGTTGCGATCATGATCTCGGGCGGCGGCTCCAACATGGTGGCGCTGCTCGACAGCATGACGGCCGATCATCCGGCCGAACCCTGCCTGGTGCTCTCGAACGACGCCAGGGCCGGCGGGCTCGCCAAGGCGGCCGCGCGCGGCGTGCCCACGACGGTGGTCGATCACAGGCCCTTCGGCAAGAACCGCTCGGCTTTCGAGGATGAGCTGATGAAGCCGCTGCTGGCGGCCGGCACCGACATCGTCTGCCTTGCAGGTTTCATGCGGGTGCTGACCGATGGTTTCGTCTCGCGCTGGCAGGGCCGGATGCTGAACATCCACCCCTCGCTGCTGCCGAAATACAAGGGACTGCACACCCACCAGCGTGCACTGGAGGCCGGTGACAGCGAACACGGCTGCACCGTGCACGAGGTGACCGCCCGGCTCGACGACGGCCCGATCCTCGGCCAGGCGCGGGTGCCGGTGATGGAGGGCGACACGCCCGACTCGCTGGCCGCGCGGGTCCTGGTGCAGGAGCACCGGCTCTATCCGGCCGTACTGCGCCGCTTCGCCGGAGGCGACCGCCGCCCGCTCATGCTCGACTGACACGCGATCGGTTTGCATCTGTCCGTCTTTCGCGTATGAATTCGCCTCACCGTGGGCAGACGGCATCCGAAAAACGTTCAGAACCGGGACTTCATGCAGACGATCACCACCACCGAGGAACTGGCCGCCTTCTGCGCCGCCGCCGCCGCCCACCCCTACGTTACCGTCGATACCGAGTTCCTGCGCGAACGCACCTACTTCTCCAAGCTCTGCTTGGTGCAGCTGGCGATGCCCGGGAACGACGACTCGACTGCCGTGCTGGTCGATCCGCTGGCCGAGGGCCTCTCGCTGGAACCGCTCTACGACCTGTTCCGCAACACCGATGTGGTCAAGGTCTTCCACGCCGCCCGGCAGGATCTCGAGATCTTCTGGGTCGACGCCAAGGTCTTCCCCGAGCCGCTCTTCGACACCCAGGTCGCCGCCATGGTCTGCGGCTTCGGCGAACAGGCCGGCTACGAGACACTGGTGCGCAAGATCGCCAAGGGCACCGTCGACAAGACCTCGCGCTTCACCGACTGGTCGCGCCGCCCGCTCTCCGAGGCGCAGAAGTCCTATGCGCTGGCCGATGTGACCCACCTGCGCAAGGTCTACGAATTCCTCGCCGCCCAGCTAGAAAAGACCGGGCGCAAGCACTGGGTCGAGGAAGAGCTCCAGATCCTCACCAACCCGGCGACCTACGACACCCACCCGGACGAGGCCTGGCAGCGGCTCAAGACCCGCACCAATGCGCCGCGCTTCCTCTCGGTCGTGCGCGAACTGGCCGCCTTCCGCGAACGCTATGCGCAGGAGAACAACATCCCGCGCAACCGCGTCTTCAAGGACGATGCGCTGATGGAACTGGCCTCGGCCAAGCCCAAGGCCGAATCCGACCTCTCCGGTCTGCGCCTGCTGCTGCGCGAGGCCCGGCGCGGGGCGATCGCTGACGGCATCCTCGCCGCCGTGAAGCGTGGGCTCGAGATGCCCAACGACCAGCTGCCCCAGGCCGACACCAGCCGGGAGCGGATGCAGGTGAACCCGGCGCTCGCCGACCTGTTGCGCGTGCTGCTCAAGGCCAAGACCGAAAGCTCGGGCGTGGCCGCCAAGCTGATCGCATCCAGCTCCGACCTCGACGCCATCGCCGCCGGCGAACGTGACCTGCCGGCCCTGACCGGCTGGCGCCGCGAGGTCTTCGGCTCCGACGCCCTGCGCCTCTGTGACGGCAAGATCGCGCTGGCGGCCAAGGGCCAGACCGTGCGCACGGTCGATCTCTGAACCCGACCGGGTGGCGCGCGGCTCAGCCCGCTGCGCCGCCGGTCAGGCGGAACACCTCCACCGGCTCGCGGATGCCCTTCAGCGTGACCTCGCCCACCGAGACCGAGGGAAACCCGTCCTCCACCGCGATCGCCGCGCGCGTGCTCAGCAGGATCTCGCCATCCTCGGCCATGTCGCAGAGCCGCGCACCGATGTTGATCGCCGTGCCCGAGGCGGTGTAATTCGACCGCCCCTCGAAGCCGACCATCCCCACTGTCGCATAGCCCAGCGACACGCCGACGCCGAACCCCAGCCGGTGGCCCATCCGCTTCCAGCCCCGGCACAGCTCGGCCATCCGCGCGCGCATCGCCACCGCCAGCCGCACCGCGTCCCCCGCCGGGTCGTCGCAGGGCAGGGGGTCGTTGAACAGCACCATGATCCCGTCGCCCATCCGGTGATCCACCCCCGCGCCATGGGCGTCGATCAGCTTGCCCATCTCGCGGTGATAGGTCTGCAGCACCTCGATGGTCTCTTCCGGCTCGGCCGTCTCGCAAAACGCCGTGAACCCGCGGATATCGCAGAACAGCACGCCCAGCAGCGCCCGGTGACTGCGCAGCATGGTCTCCGACCCCGAGGAAACCACCGTATCCGCCACCGCCGCCGGCAGGAACCGCTTCAGCCGGCCCATCCGCTCGATCTCGCCGACCTGCTCCTGCACCCGGCCCTCCAGCGAGGCGTTCAGCGCCTGCACCTCCTCGGTCTTGTCCTGCAGCGCGCGGAACTGGTGCACGTTCTCGATGGCGATGACCGCCTGGGCGGCGAAGGTCTCGACAAGGCCGATCTCGTCAGCGGTGAACCCCTTCACCTCGCGCCGGAACAGCGTGATGCAGCCAATCGCCCTGGCCTCGCTCAGCAGCGGCACGCAGAGGATCGTGCGCATCCCCTCGACCTCCACCATCGCAACCCGGCCCGGATCGCCTTGCCGGTAGAGATCGGTATCCGTCAGGTCCTCGATATGCACGATCTGCGCCGTCCGCATCGCCACCGCCGGCACGAGTTCGCGGTCCAGCGGCGTGGTGGTCTTGCCAATCGCCAGGTGCCGCAGCCCGGCGCCGTAATGCGCCACCAGGTGCCAATGGCTGCGCGCGGCGTTCAGCAGGCAGAGATTGGCCAGCGGCGCCCCTGACAGCTGCGCCGCATTGCGCAGGATCACGTCGAACACCGGCGCCGGGTCGGTGCGCGAGGCGCTGATCGCCTGCAGGATCTCGCGCGAGGCTTCCTCGCGCTCCAGCCGGGTCCGCACCTCGCGGAACTGGCGCACCTTCTCGATGGCGATCACCGCCTGCGCGGCAAAGGTCTCGATCATCGCGATCTCGTCGTCACGGAACAGCCCCGGCACCTTTCGGTGCAGGTTGATCGCACCAAGCGCACCCCGTGCATCCATCAGCGGCACGCTCAGGATGGAACGCAGGCCCTGTTCATCGACCATGAGGCGAAAGCTCGGCTCGCCGTCCAGGTAGCTTGGCGTCTCCCTCATGTCGGCAATATGGATCGCGCGGCCCTCGCAGATGGCCCGCGCCGAGACATGGACCGCCGGGTCCATCTTCATCGGCGTCGCGTTGATCTGGGCGATCTCGCTGACGACCGCCGCCGCCATCACCGGGTCGGCATGATCCAGTGCCGCCAGCCGCAGATGCTCGTCCTCGGGCCGCCCCAGCATGAGCGCGGCGGTGGTCGCCCCCGAAAGGCTGCGGGCGCTGTCGAGGATCGCCTCGAACACCGGCGCCTCGTCGTCCCGGCTGCGGCTGATGACCTCGAGGATGGTACGCGTTGCGCGCTCGCGCTCCTGCCAGCGGGCAAGTTCGGTCAGCAGGCTATCGCGATCTGCACCTTGCTGCACGGCCTCCCCCGGCTTTGTTGCGAACTGCAAGCAAGCTTAGGCAGGCTGCGCCGGTCTGACCAGAAAATTGCTCCGCCTCGGCGGTTGGCCCCGTGCCGAATGCCACCACGACATCGCCTCGCTTCGGGCTATTGCCGAGACCCGTTTTGTGACAAGCTCTGCCTGTCGCTCCTGCTTCCATCCTTGCCCCGCAAACGAATGGAGAATCCATGGCGCACCGATCGCTTCCAAGACTTCTCTTGGCATCCCTCCTGCTTGCCGTCTCCCCGGCACTCGCACTGGCCGAGCGCAATCAGGCGCTCGCCGATGCTTCCGAACGGGCGGCGGCAGAGGCGCTTGAAACGGTAAAGGTGCTGGCCGCCATCGAATCCGGCAGCGGCGATGCCGAAGGTCTGGCGAAAATGGCCGAGACCCTGGACGCGCGGCTCAGGACCCTCGGCTTCGAGGTCCGCCGCGAGGCCTCGGCTTTCGACGTGAAGGCCGACACCCTCGTTGCGACGCAGACGGGGCCGGGAACCAAACGCATCATGCTCATGGCGCATATGGATACGGTGTTTCCGCCCGGCACGCTTGCCACCATGCCGCTCCGGCAGGACGGCCAGCGCCTCTACGGTCCCGGCGTCGTTGACGCGAAAGGCGGTATCGCGGTGATCCTGCACGGGCTGGCGGCGCTGCACGAGGTCGGCTGGAACGACTACGCCTCCCTCACCGTCCTCTTCAACCCCGATGAGGAGACCGGCTCGGCCGGCTCCGGCCCGCTGATCTCCTCGCTTGCATCCGGAATGGACGCGGTCCTCTCCTTCGAGATCGGCGGCAGCATGGCGCGCGGCTTCGGCTGGGTCCTGGCCGGAACCGCCTCCTATGCGCAGGTCACGATGGAGGTGAAGGGCCTTGCGGCCCATGCCGGAGCAGACCCCGACAAGGGTCGGAACGCGGTTCTGGAACTGGCCTACCAACTGCTGCAGACGGCGGATGTGGCCAATGCCGTTCCTGGCGCGCAGCTCAACTGGACCAACGTGAAGGCCGATCAGGCCTTCAACCAGATCCCGGACCGCGCCGTCGCCATCGGCGACGCCCGTATCACCGAGGAGGGGGCCGAGGCTCTCCTGCTCAAGGCGCTGCAGGACAGGGTGGCCGAGGGCCGCCGGATACCGGACACCGAGACAACCGTCTCGCTCGAAATCCTGCGCCCCGGTTTCCGGGCCAACGCCAGGTCGACGG
This sequence comes from Seohaeicola zhoushanensis, assembly GCF_014656415.1. GTDB lineage: Bacteria > Pseudomonadota > Alphaproteobacteria > Rhodobacterales > Rhodobacteraceae > Seohaeicola_A > Seohaeicola_A zhoushanensis. The sequence continues at coordinate 61,120 of NZ_BNCJ01000008.1, forward strand.
CGGCGGCGGGGCTGGTCTCGAAGGTGCGCTCCGAGGTCTCGCCGAAACAGATATACTACGTCCCCATGGCCAAGGGCGCGACCGACGCCGGATATGCCGCCGTCTCGGACGAGGTGATCGTCCTCGAAGGCCTCGGGCCCTGGGGCGCGGATATCCACGGGGCGGGGGAATACCTCGACATCGACTCGCTGATGCCGACGATCTACCAGTTCGGGCGGATGATGATGGAACTTGGCAGGATGTGACGGGCCGCCGGGCCGATCCCGGAACACGGGTGTGGCGGCAGATCCTCAACGGGTTTCGGAGCCGAATTTGCGCCTTGATTGCGGTGTCGAGAGTGGCTTCCGCAAAGGTTCCAGGCGGCGAAAAAGTGGGCCTGAATTAGGCGCGGCAACAGTGTCCTAGATTCACTCCCGACGTTTTATCAATGGTTTCAATAACATGACCCCCCGTCCTAGCTGGGACGCTTCCGCGCCCCAGCCGGAGAGGCTCAATTCGAGGCCGCCCGCGCCGCCCCCGACAGGCCGAAGAGGCCCGGATGCACTTGGCCCAGCCAGGTCTCCGTAAGCGGCATGCCCTCCCGGTCGAGATAGGCCCGCACATCCAGCGTGTCTGCATCGGTCTTCAGCTTCAGATCGAAGCTCAGCCGCCAGTCGTCGGTCCCCACGATCGGCCGCGCCGCGGCCCGCAGCACCTCGACCCCGGCGCCGGCGCTGACCATCGGCTTCACCCCGTCCGCCGCGCCCAAGCCCTCGAGCACCGCGCCCGAGAAATCGATCTGCACCTTCAACTCGTCCGTCGGCCGCGGCTGCCCCGGCACGCCGCCCCGCCCGTAGCGGGTCGCCACCGTATGCGCCAGCGCCCCCACGTCCGGCTGCCCCGAGCCCCAGACCTGCCGGTAGCCGATCTCCAGCGCCTCACCCGCCGCCGGCAGCTTCGCCGGCAGCCAGTAGGCGACGATATTGTCATAGATCTCGTCATCGGTCGGGATCTCGACCAGCTGCACCTGTCCCGGCCCCCAGTCGCCCCGCGGCTCGATCCAGACCGAGGCCCGCTTGTTGTAGAAGACCCCGTCGTCCTGATAGTTCGCAAAGCTCCGGTCGCGCTGCATCAACCCAAACCCGCGCGGGTTGGCATCCATGAAGCTCGACGTCACCACCCGGTCGGGGTTCGCCAAGGGCCGCCAGATCCGCTCGCCGCCGCCGGTCAGCATGGCCAGCCCGTCGGAATCATGCACCTCCGGCCGCCAGTCGAAGGCGAGGTTCCGGTTGGTCTCGGAATACCAGTACATCGAGGTCATCGGCGCGATCCCCAGCCGTTCCACCCCGTTGCGGAAGAACAGCGTGGCGCTGACCTCGATCACCTGCCCGTCGCCGTTCGCCGCGTCGAACCGATAGGCGCCGGTCACGCTCGGTCCGTCAAGCAGCGCATAGATCGTCGCCGCCGCCCCGTTCTCGCCGGCGGCGATGTAGAACTCGGTGAAGCGCGGGAACTCCTCGGGCTGCGCCATCCCGGTGTTGATCGCCAGGCCTCGCACCGACATGCCATACTGCTTCTCGGCCCCGTCGGTCCGGTAATATGAGGCGCCCAAGAACGAGATCCAGTCGGTCTTCAGATCCGGCCGCATCACCCGGAAGCCGGCAAAGGCGGCGTGGTCCTCGATCTTCTTCGCCGGGCTGTCCTCGGGCATGTCGAAGAACGAGGCGCTGTAGCGCACCTCGCGGGCCTCGTTGCCGCTTACCATGCTGATCCGCACCGGATCGCGCGAATACCGGTTCATGTGGAAGAACTGCACCGGCGCCTCGGGCCCGGCCATGATGGTGTGATCCTTGCGGAACTGGATCTTCCAATGCGCATCGTAGTCGATCGCATCGAGCGCCGCCGGATCGGCGATGACCGGCGCGACGTGGGGCTGGCCGGCCAGATCGCGGGCGCGGGCCTTCAGCCAGTCCAGCGAGAAGGGCTGCGCGGGGCCGTATTCGATCCGGACCTCGGCGGCAGGGGCTGTCTGAGCAGCCAGCGGCGCGGCGGCAAGCAGGATGAAGGCGCAGGCGGCGGTAAGGCCGCGCAGCAAGGAGAAAACGGATGGGAAGGACAAGGGAGGCTCCGGAAAACCGATTCGCGCAAAGGTCATATGTCATTTCTTAAATCCGCGCGATGGGCCACGTAGGGGCGCATCATCGCAGGGCAGTGCCTTGCGCAGTGAACCGGCATTCTGCGCGGCCCCCCGCCGCCAAAACGCAAAACGGCGGGAGCATCGCTCCCGCCGTTCCGCCATTCGCTTCCGTGCGGAAGGGATCAGTTCTTGGCCTTGTCGACCATCTTGCCCTTGGTGATCCAGGGCATCATGGCGCGCAGCTTCTCGCCGACGGCTTCGATCTGGTGCTCGTCGTGGATCCGGCGGGTCGCCTTGAAGTAGGGCTGGCCCACGGCGTTTTCCTGCATGAAGTCACGCACGAACTTGCCGGTCTGGATGTCGCTCAGAACCGCCTTCATCCGTGCCTTGGTCTCTTCGTAGGGCAGGATGCGCGGGCCCGAAACGTATTCGCCGTATTCGGCGGTGTTCGAGATCGAGTAGTTCATGTTCGCGATGCCGCCTTCATAGATCAGGTCGACGATCAGCTTCACCTCGTGGAGGCACTCGAAATAGGCCATCTCCGGGGCGTAACCGGCTTCGACCAGGGTTTCGAAGCCCATGCGGATCAGTTCGACCAGGCCGCCGCAGAGCACGGCTTGCTCGCCGAAGAGGTCGGTTTCGCACTCTTCGCGGAAGTTTGTCTCGATGATGCCCGAGCGGCCGCCGCCGATGGCGGAGCAGTAGGACAGGCCGATTTCCAGTGCGCGGCCCGAGGCGTCGTTATGCACGGCCACGAGGCAGGGCACGCCGCCGCCCTTGGTGTATTCGCCGCGCACGGTGTGGCCGGGGCCCTTGGGCGCCATCATGATGACGTCGACGCCGGCGGGCGCCTCGATCAGGCCGAAGTGCACGTTCAGGCCGTGGGCGAAGGCAATCGCCGCGCCTTCACGGATGTTGTCCTTGACGTATTTCTTGTAGGTGTCGGCCTGCAGTTCGTCGGGCATGGTGAACATGATGAGGTCGGCCCAGGCGGCAGCCTCGGCAATGCCCATGACCTTCAGGCCTTCGCCTTCGGCCTTCTTGGCCGAGGGGGAGCCTTCGCGCAGTGCGACGACAAGGTTCTTGGCGCCCGAATCCCGCAGGTTCAGCGCGTGGGCGTGGCCCTGGCTGCCATAGCCGAGGATCGCCACTTTCTTGTCCTTGATGAGGTTGATGTCGCAGTCACGATCATAATAGACGCGCATGTTCCTGTCCTTCCTTGAGTTGACCTGCGCAGTTCTAGCGATGCCCGGCGCATAATGCGATTGCGGTTTGCGGGAGTCTTTGCGATGGAGGGGAAAGATCATTCCTCCAGGATGGGAAATGTGAAATGATCATTCTCGACGACGTCGACCGCCGTATCCTGCGCCATTTCCAGGCCGAGCCGGCCCTGGCAACCGCCGACCTGGCCGAACGGGCCGGCGTGACGGCAGCCACCTGCTGGCGCCGCCTCGACCGGATGCGCTCGGAAGGGGTGATCCTGGCCGAAGAGGCGGTGATCGACTGGAGCGCGCTTGGCTATACGCTCGAGGTCAGCCTGCGCTTTACCATCGACAAGGACCAGCCGCGCGCCTTCGACGAATTCATCGCCGCCGCGCGCGAGGTGCCCGAGGTGCTGGAAATCCAGACCTTCCTCGGCCTCGTCGACGTGCGCCTCTCGGTGATCGCGCGCGACCTGCGCCACTACCAGGAGGTCTACCGCGAGCGCATCCTGACGCTGCCCCATATCGCCGATGTCGAGGCGCTGATGCATATCGCGCGGATCAAGACCGACGAGGTGCTGCCGCTGTGATGGATCTGGACGAGATCGACCGCATGATCCTGCGGGCGCTGGCGCAGGATGCGACCCAGACCGCCGGGGCGCTGGGGCGCCGGTTCGGGCTGTCGCAGCCGGCGACCTGGCGGCGGGTCAAGCGGCTGGAGGAGGGCGGGGCGATCAAGGGCCGCCGGCTGCGCCTCAATGCCGAGGCGCTGGGGTTCGGGGTGACGGTCTTCCTCGGCATCAAGCTCTCGCGCAAGGGCCGGGCCAGCTTTGCCGACTTTGAGCGCACGGTCAGCGCTATCCCCGAAGTGCAGACGGTCGAACATGTGTTGGGCCGCTTCGACTTTCGCCTGCGGGTGGTGGCGCGCGACCTGGCCGACTTCGAGCGCGTGCTGCGGCGGCGCATCATGACGCTCCCCGGCGCGGGCGAGATCGAGGCCAATGTGCTCTTGTCCGAAGAACGACGGCCCGGCCCGATCGGCTGAACGGGAAATTGCGCCCCGGCGCATCAGGCGCTAAGCCTTGGGCCAACCGCACCCAGGAGGAAGCCATGCCCGCTCTGCTCAACACCGTCGACCCCGAGGGGCTCGAGGAATTCTCGGTCGTCTTCACCGATCGCTCGCTCAACCACATGAGCCAGACTTTCCAGCAGGTTATGCGGGACATCTCGGCCATGCTGAAAGAGGTCTACAACGCCGATGCGGTGGCCGTGGTCCCCGGCGGCGGCACCTATGCGATGGAGGCGGTGGCCCGCCAGTTCGCCCGCGGCGCCAGAGTGCTCGTGGTGCGCAACGGCTGGTTCTCCTATCGCTGGAGCCAGATCGTCGAGACCGGCGGCATCGCGGCCAGCGCCACGGTGATGAAGGCCCGTCCCACCGGCAACGCCTCGCCGTCGCCCTTCGCACCCGCGCCGATCGACGAGGTCGTCGCGGCGATCCGCGAACAGAAGCCCGAGGTGGTCTTTGCGCCCCATGTCGAGACGGCGGCCGGGGTGATCCTGCCCGATGACTATATCCGCGCGCTCTCGGCCGCGGCGCATGAGGTGGGCGCGCTGATGGTGCTCGACTGCATCGCCTCGGGCTGCGCCTGGGTCGACATGAAGACCACCGGAGTCGACGTGCTGATCTCGGCCCCGCAGAAGGGCTGGAGCGCCTCTCCCAGCGCGGGCCTGGTGATGCTCTCGGAACGCGGCGCGGCCCGGCTGGAAGAGACGACCTCGGACAGCTTTGCAATCGACCTCAGGAAATGGCGCTCGATCATGGCGGCCTACGAAGGCGGCGGCCACTCCTATCACGCGACCATGCCGACCGACGCGCTGCGCGCCTTCCGTGACACCATGATCGAGACCAAGGATTACGGCTTCGACCGCCTGCGCGAGGCCCAGTGGAAACTGGGCGACGGCGTGCGCGCCATCCTCAAGGCCAAGGGCGTGGTCTCGGTCGCGGCCGAGGGCTTCGGCGCGCCCGGCGTCGTGGTCAGCTATACCACCGACCCGGAGATCCAGAACGGCAAGAAGTTCGCCGCGCTGGGTATGCAGATCGCCGCCGGCGTGCCGCTGCAATGCGACGAGGGCCCGGATTTCCGCACCTTCCGGCTGGGCCTCTTCGGGCTCGACAAGCTCTTTGACGTCGATGCCACCCTGGCGCGGCTCAAGCGGGTGATCGATCAGGTGCTCTGACCGCGCCGGAAGTTGCTGCTCGCCCCGAGCCCGTAGCGCAGGCAGAGGGCGATGACACCCAGCGAGATGACCAGCCAGAGGCCGCCCCAGAACAGGGTCGGCCCGCCGAACTCCTGCGCCAGCATCCAGGCGTCGGATTGCAGGTGGGCGCGGGCGATGGTGTCGGAGAAGATATCGTAGGGCACATAGATCATGCTGGCGAGACCGATCACCCGCAGGACCAGGTCGCAGGCATCGCGGGGCAGATAGCGCGCGGCGGCCAGCATGGCCGCGCCGGTGGCAATGCCGAAGGCCAGTGCGAAGAGGTCGCGCACGTAGATCAGACTGACGGCCAGCAGTAGCGCGCCCAGAAAGGCCAGCAGGGCGCGGTCGAGATGGGTTCGGACCGCGATGACAAACAGCGCCACGCCGATCAGCAGCGAGCCGAGATAACCGGCGCTCAGTGTGACAAAGCGGTTGCCTCCCCGCGAGATCACCATGCCGCCCTGGTCGGGGCTGAGCGTCAGGCTCTCGACGCTGCCGCCGGTCAGCAGCGTGGCCAGGGCGTGCGAGACCTCGTGCAGGAAGACCACCAGCAGCTTCAGCGGCATCACCACCGGGGTGCGCCAGAGCGCGAAGATCACCACCACCAGCGCCAGCAGATGCCAGTGCCCCGCCAGGAAGGCCCCGGCGCGGCGCATCAGCTGACCCCGAGCCCCATGCGCATCAACGTGTGGCGCACCGGCGCCAGACCGTAGAGCGCGTTCAGCCCGGCCGCGCGGGCATCGCGCAGCGGCTGCTGCGCGGCCATCGAGGCGCGGTTCAACAGGTCGATGCCGCGCACCCGCAGGCGGATGTCGTTGATCCGGGCGTCGTGATAGGCGTCCAGCATCGTGGCATCGCCCAGCCGGTCGGGGTTGGCCTGAGCCAGGTCGAGCAGGGCGCGCAGATCGGCCAGCGACATGTTCAGCCCCTGCGCCCCGATCGGCGGCACCACATGGGCCGCCTCGGCAATCAGCGCGATGCGCTCGCCCGAAAGCCGGTCGGCATGTTGCAGGATGATCGGCCAGACCGTGCGCCGCGAGGCCAGCGTCAGCGGCCCGAACAGCGCGCAGGAGCGTTCGGTCATCGCCGCCTCGAAAGCCGGCACGTCCAGCGCCGCTAGGTCCAGCACGCGCGGGCCGCGCTCCATCCAGACCACGGCCGAGGAGGGCTTGCCCTGGTAGTCAGGCAGCGGCACCAGCGTGAAGGGCCCGCCCGAGCGGTGGATCTCGGTCGAGACATTGCGGTGCGGCTCGGGGTGAGTGACGGCAAAGGCCAGCGCCTTCTGGCCATAGCGCGAGGTGGTGACGCCGATCCCGGCGGCCTGCCGCATGGGCGAGTCGCGGCCGTCGGCGGCCACTACCAGCCGGGCGGTGACGCGGCCCCCGTCCGAGAGCGTCACGCGGGCCTCGGCGGTGCGGGTGAACAGTGCCCTGGCCGCGGTGCCGGGACGGAAATCGACGTTCGGCAGGGTGGCGAGATGGGCGACCAGCTCGCGCCGCAGCAACCAGTTGGGCAGGTTCCAGCCGAAAGGCTGGTCCGAGATGTCGGCGGCGTCGAACTCCTTGACGATGCGGGGCTCGGCGACCTCACCCCCGGCATCGACGATCCGCATGATCTGCAAGGGTTCGGCGTGGGGGGCAAAGCGAACCCAGAGGCCGCAGGCCTCCAACAGGCCGCGCGCTGGTTGCAGGATCGCGGTGGTGCGCAAGTCGGACCCTTCGGCATCGCGCGAGGTGACGGGCGGGGCAGGGTCGACGCAGATCACCCGGAACCCCGCGGCGCCGAAAGCGGCTGCCGCGGTCAGGCCGGCGACCCCGCCGCCGGAAATCAGTATATCGCAGGACTCGGTCATCGGCGCCTCATTCGTTCGGACCCGACCCTATGCACAAGCGGCGGCGATGGCCAAGCGGCATCCTGTCCCGGCCGGGCGCCGTTGATCTCGATCATGGATTGGCCCACAATCGGCGTCAAAGCTGGGGTGGGGCACCCGGGCCAGTCAGGAGGCGAAAATGAGCGTGCGATTCGGAGTTGCGGCGGTATGCATGGTGGTGGCGACGGCGCTGTCGGCGTCGGCGCAGGATGCCAAGCTGGGCGAGGAGCTGTTCCTGTCCCATTGCGCCACCTGTCACGGGCTGGATGCCGACGGCAAGGGGCCAATGGCCGGGGTGCTGACGATCAAGCCGGTCGACCTGACGCGGCTGACGGCGACAAACAACGGCACTTTCCCGACCGCCCGCGTGGTGGCGCGCATCGACGGGCGCGATCCGCTGGTGAGCCACGGCTCTCCGATGCCGGTCTATGGCTATTTCTTCGAGGGCAACGATACCGCCCTTAAGACGCCGGCGGGGCAACCGATCCTGACCAGCAAGCCGATCGTCGACCTGGTCGCTTATATCGAATCTCTGCAAGTCAACTGAGTGGGACAGAATAGAATGAACTGGATGGTGTGGAGCGCCCTGCCGTTGACTGCCCTCGTGGCTGCCTGCGTGGCCGAGGCAATGCCGGAGCCGACCGAAGGCGAGGTGTTGTTCCGCGAGAACTGCACCTCCTGTCACGGCAATGACGCGCGCGGCGGCATCCTGGTGGGGCGCAAGAAGGCGCCCGACCTGACGTCGATCACCGCGCGCTACGACGGTGTCTTCCCGCGCGCCCATGTGATGTCGCAGATCGACGGCTATGGCCGGGGCAAGCTGCCCGCCGAGCTGATGCCGGAATTCGGCGCGTTGCTGTCGGGCGAACAGGTGCCGGTCGAGGTCGACGGCGTGATGACCCCGACGCCGCGTTCGCTGGCGGCGCTGCTGTTCTACCTGGAAAGCATCCAGGGCAGCTGAGCCCTAATCGCAGATCCCGTCCAGTTCGGCGTCCTTCCACGGCAGGAAGACGTCGCGCTCTCGTTTGCCGTTCTTCGGCAGGTCCGAGACCGGCAGGTTGGCGCTCAGCATCTCGTGCAGGCGCTTGGTGCGGGCGGCATCGGGCGCCAGCGCGCGGCAGCAGACATATTCCTCCATGATCGAACCCTGCTGTTCAAAGCCGAAGTCGAGCAGGTCGGGCGAGGTATCGAGCGAGAACAGGTAGGGATCGGGCGACCGCCCGTGCTCGGCGGCGGCGCGCAGCGGGCTGTAGCCTGTGCGGTCGCGGTTCTGCCATTGCCAGACATGCACCAGCTCGTGCCCGAGCAGCATGGCGGCGGTCAGGCTCATCCGGTCGGGATAGCCGCGCAGGTAGTCGTCGGTGTACCAGTCGCGGGCGAAGAAGACCGTGTTGAACAGGGTCACGGCGGCGGGCTTCGCGGTGACGATGGCCTCCTTGACCGGCGGCAGGATCAACTCGCGGCAGGTCACGCGCGGGCGCGGCTTGCGGTGGAAGGTCACTGGCCCGACCGGCGCGCCATCGACAAGGCGAATTCGTTTGGCGTTCAGCTGGTCCCCCATGATCGCGGCGGCAAAGGCGCGTTCGTTCACGGTGAGCGGGCGGCCGCAGGCGGCCAGCGCGAGGACAGAGCAGAGCAGCAGGCGCAGGATCATGGCGCGAGCCTAGCCTCGGGATCGTCGGACCGGAAGAGCGGGCAGATCACGGTGCGGGCGTTCCTTCACAGGCTCATCGCCAGCACGCGGCTGATCTCGGTCAGAGAGCGGCCCGACTGCTCCATCCAGGTGTTGAACGCGCCCTGCACGGCCTTCATCGACGATTTCGACCCTGCGGGCTTGTCGATCACCCCCTCGGCGATCAGCCGGGCGGTGACGTCCTGCGACAGGATGAAACTGTCGCGCCCCGAGAACCGCATGGCATATTGCCCGGTGGTCCCGCCCAGGCGCGCGGCGCGGGTCCTCAGCAGGTCGAGCAGCCCGATGTAATCGCTCGAGGGCCAGCCGCCCAGCACCTTGCCCGCGCCGCCCTGGTCGCGCAGCTCCAGAAGGAAGGCGGCGTTGTCGCGCACGGCGGCGATCTTGGTGCCGTTGCGCACAATCCGGGTGTCCTGCAGCAGTGCGTCAAAGGTCGCATCATCCATCAGCGCGCTGCGGCCGACGTCGAAGCCCTGGAAGGCGGCTTCGAAGCCGTCCCACTTGGCCTCGATGACCTTCCAGTTGAAGCCGGCCTGGAAGATGCATTTCGTAATGGTCGCGAGCCAGCGGTCTTCCGGAACTTTGGCCAGTTCCGCCGCCGGTGTGGGCTTTGACAGCTTGGCGTTCAGCGCATCCGCGCCGCCGTGGCGGCTGGCGGAGATGGCGAAGATCTCGTCGAAATGGCGCATGTCGTGGCCCTCCCGCCGGCCATGCTGCCGCAATGGAGCGCCATTGCAAGCCCTGTCGTGCGTCTCAGGCCGCGTAGAACGAGGCGGTGGCGGTGGCGACCAGCTTGCCGCTGTCGGCCTCGCTCATCTCGGCCCGGGTGAAGACCAGCGCCTTGCCCGCCCGCACCACCTCGGCGCGGCAGAGGATGGCGCTGCCGGTGCCGGGGCGCAGGAACTGGGTGTGCAGGTCGGTGGTGGCGAAGGGACGGAAGCCGCCGGCATTGGCGACAGCCGCCAGAACCATCGCGGTATCGGCCAGCGCCGCCAGCGCCTGGCCCGAGACGATGCCGCCGACCCGGATCAGCTGCGGCCCGATCGGCATACGCACGACCACATGGTCGGCGCCGACCTCCTCGACCTGCGGATCCAGCGCGCGCACCCAGTCGGCGAAGTATTTCTCGAGCAGCTCATGCGCGTCCTGCGGCGTCATCCGGTCATCCTCTCCCTGGAACCCGCCCCAAGAGGTGGCGCGAGCGGCGGCAAAAGGCAATCGTTTCATTGCTGAGCGGTGATGGTACTCGAGTGCTGGCGCTGGCAGTCGAGCACCGCGTCGAAGGCCCGGCGCGATCCGCGCAGGGGGAAGCGGCCAAGCTCGGTGTCGGCATAGGCCCAGGTCATCCGCGTCTCGCGGCGGAACTCGGCCAGCAGCTGGCGCGACTTTTCGCCCTCGGCGCCCAGCAGGATGTTCAGGCCGGGGGCGCCATCCATGAAGACCCCGGTCATTTCGAGTGTCCAGGCCGGCCGGTGGCCGAAGGCGACAGTGACGGGATAGATCGCGCCGGTCTCGATCGAGGTCCAGCGTTCATCGAGCAGGGTGATGTCCAGCGCCTTGACGCCGTCGCGGGTGTCATAGCCGATGAACATGTTGGTCTTGCCCCAGCGGGTGAAGGCGAGGCAACCGCCGGTGGCCGGGTAATAGGAGATGTCCCACTCGCCCACGACCGTCCAGCGGGCGGGCTGGGCGGTTGCGGGAAGTGCAGTGGCAAGCAGCACCACAGTCATGGCGAAACGCAGGAAACAGGCCATGAAGCCCTCGTGAACGAACCGGGGGCAAAAGATGGCGAGAAAGCGGCAAACGGCCCAGAAGATTCGAGGTCCGGGCAGGAGGATGCCGTTGAATTTTGAGAAAGTCTTTTATTTACAGTTATTTGTGTTGTAGGTGAAAATCCGGAACTGTCGCCGAAATGACAACGGAACGTGGGTTCTTCGCGGGACTGTCGATCAGCTGGTCGTGACGTCGCCCCGGTAGCGATAGCCAAGCCGCGCCTCGAGCTCGAGGTCGAGCTGGCTGATCATGAAGGCGCGGTCGGCTTCGGAGAACCGGTCCGGCGTCATCGGTCGCACCGGGATCGCCGGTTTGAACTTGGCGCCCAGCCGCTTGTTCACGCCTTTGAACGGCGCGGTGCGGGCCGGCAGTCCAAGCGCGGCCAGCAGGCGGTTGGTCATGGCCTCGGGTTCGGCCTGCAGCGCCTCCAAACGCACCAACGCCATGGTGCAGTCGCGGTTCAGGTAGGTCAGCAGCCCGGTCAGCTTGCTGCGGCGCAGGGCGAAGAGGTTTGCGCAGATCTTTCCCGTCAGCGGGTCGCGGTCGGCCTGCAGGGGCTGGCCCACCAGGCCGCTCTTGGCTTCGAAATAGCGGGCGCGGTCGACGATGCTGGTCCAGGGCGCGCGCAGGAAGGCCGAGAAGCCCAGTTCCTGCAGGGCAGGGGTCGCATGCCACGGCTTGGAATGCATCGAGCGCGCCCAGTCCTCGGCGTGGCGCACCAGGCAGATCACCGCGACATCGGCGGGGATCGCAAGGGCCGAGGGATGGCCATGCTTCCATCCCGCAGCCTCGGTGCTTTCCATCGTCGAATTGCGCGACAGCAGGCGCGAAAGGTAGTTGGTGCCCGAAGACCGCTCGCCCAGCACCTGGAACCGTTTCGGAACCGGGCCTGTGCGGCGGATCAGAAGGCCGGTCTGGGCAAAGTCATCGGGCAGCAGGGCCGGGTTCCTTCGGTTATGGTGCGCCGGCAACGTTTGCCGGCACAGGGAAAATGATGGATTCTCTTATACCTGTCGCAACGGTAAGCATAAGGCAAAACAGGGGCGAGAGGCAGACAGCGATGCAGACAGCGGCCGCGCTGACCATGGTGCGCGATGACGCGTTCTTCCTGAAGGCCTGGCTGCACCACTACGGCGGGCTGTTCGGGCGCGAGAACTGCTACGTGGTGAACCATGGCCGGGGCGAGGAAGTGGCGCGGCTGGCCGAGGGCTGCAACGTCATCGGCATTCCCGGCGACCACCACAAGAACTTCGACATGAAGCGCTGGCGGATGCTGAACAATTTCGTCATGGGCCTGCGCTGCTACTATACCCATGTCGTCGTCGGCGACGTGGACGAGTTGGTCGTCCTCGACCCCGAGGCCGGCACCGACCTGAAGACCTGGCTCGAAGGGCAGCCCAACGACCGTGTGCTGACGCCGCTGGGGCTCGAGGTGATCCACCGCATCGACATCGAGCCCGAGCCGGTTGCCGAGCGGGTGCTGGGCCCGCGGATGCACGTCCGCCATGCGCCGCATTACTCCAAGCCCTGTGTCGTCTCGGCTGGAACCAAGATCGCGCGCGGCGGGCACTTCACCCAGTATGACAAGCTGCACACGCCCGAGCATCTCTATCTGCTGCATCTCAAATACTGCGATTTCACCGCCTATGCCGAGGCGATGAACCGGCGCAACGCCGTGACCGAGGCCATCGGGGGAACGATCAAGGAAACCGCCATCGGCCGCCATTGGTTCGCCGAGGCGCGGGGAGAGGACCGGGCGGTATTCGAGGGCTTTGCCAGGCTGGCAATGCAGGAGGGCTTTGCGATGGGGCCGCTGCGCAAGCGTATGCACCGCACCTGGAAGGCGCGCGGCACGACCGGCTACTGGGCTTTCGAGCGGCCTGAGACCGATACGCAATACCGGCTGCCCGAGCGCTTCTCCGGGCTCGTCTGAGACGGCTCGAATCGATTCGGAGTTTGCTTGGGTGTTTGGTCGCCATCCTGCAAATTCCGGCTTGAATCGGGTGAAGCCGGGCGACATTCGCACGTTTACGGTTGGATTGTTGATGATCCGATGTGCAAATGTGGCGATATTATGGCGCAACCATGGCGTGTGAAAGGCGACGCCCGTCGACGGGTTTATGTTTCCGTTTTCGCAACAAGAGCGAGGCCGCCCGGTCGCGAATTTTGAAAAACGGCCTGCTTTCAGCGCCTTGTGGTTGGCCTCTGAACACTGGTGTTCCGGATGTCGAAACAATCCGCGGCAACGCCAGGATGGGCGGTTCATACGGCGCTGTCCAGCCAACGGGCCGACCCGACGAAACCCAAAATTAAAAAAATTGCCCGATGGTCCGTCCCCGGTATTGATGAAGGGGTCGAACGGCCTCTCGCGGGACCGAACGTCCTTGTTTTCCGTGGTGCGAATGTGCCCGGCGGTACCCCTGGAGTGACCTATGACGGTGTCGAACAACTGCGGTCCGGATGACAAAGACCAGCCCGATGGCGTGGTCGAAGGCACCGCTGGCAACGACATCATCGACGTCGCCTATACCGGCGATCCCGAGGGCGACCGGATCGACAACAACGACGCCATCCTGCCGGGCGAGGCGCCCAACGACGATATCGTCGACGCCGGGGCCGGCAACGACCGGATCTACGCCGGCAAGGGCGACGATACGGTCTATGCCGGCAGCGGCGACGATCACGTCGAAGGCGGCGCGGGCGATGACGTCATCTATGGCGACAGCAACCTGCACCACAAGGATGCCGACAGCTTTGCGAAATGGCCGCAGGATATCTCGAACGTCGTCTTCTACTATGACCGCGACGGCGACGGGGTCATCGACTACTCGGTCAAGGTCGACGGCTTCCCGTCCTCGGGCAGCTCCAAGTTCATCGGCAACGACCTCGACAAGTATTACAACCAGCTGAACAGCTTCATCCTCGAGAGTGACCCGAACCTGGACGCGACGACGACCGTGATCGGTGTCTCGATCAAGGGCGGGACCCAGCCGACCCGCTTCTACGCGGTCGAGGGCAATACCAACGGGCCGGCCCCGGATGCCGGCCCGACGATGAACACCGGGCCCGGCAACGACCGGGTGCTGCAGTATGGCGATTTCTACAAGACCTACGATCCCGCGAACGACGGGGTGATCGACAACGGCGCGCCGGGCAATGACACGCTGCACGGCGGCGATGGCGACGACACCATCTATGGCGAGGATGGCGACGACAAGCTGTTCGGCGAGGATGGCAACGACCGGCTCTATGGCGGCAACGGGTCTGACTATGTCGATGGCGGCGCGGGTGATGACTATATCGACACCTCGGGCGACAAGGGACTGCCTGACCGCGGCTTCCCCTCGTACAACGGATTTCCGGCGGTTCCGGCCGATGGGAATATCTACAACGATCGCGATATCGTCTATGGCGGCGCCGGCAACGACACCATCCTGACCGGCGACGACAAGGACTACATCGACGGCGGCTCTGGCAATGACACCATCGACGGCGGCCTCGACGACGACACCATCCTTGGCGGCAGCGGCAACGACTATATCATCGGCGGCGAAGGTTCGGACGTCATCGACGGCGGTGACGGCGACGACACGATCTATGGCGGTCTCGGCCCCGATCTGCCCGATGCCTTCAACATCCGCGACGATGGATCCGACGGCCCGGCCGACCCGGTGACCGACAACGGCCGCGACGTGATCCACGGTGGCGCCGGCAACGACCACATCTACGGCCAGGACGATGACGACGTTCTGTATGGCGACGAGGGAGACGACTATATCGACGGCGGCATCGACGACGATCGCATCTTCGGCGGCAGCGGCAATGACACGCTGCTGGGAGGGCAGGGCGACGACCTGATCGACGGTGGTGAAGGCGCGGACTGGATGGAGGGCGGCGACGACCGCGACACCTTCGTCAACGTCAATGCGGGCGACACCGTGCATGGCGGTGCCGGTTATTCGCTGAGCTACGACGACGACTTCGACACGCTGGATCTGACCGGCTCGGCGGGTGACGGGGCCTTCAAGCTGCACATCACCGGGCCGGACAGTGACGGCAACGGCGTCGACGGCTACGTCGACTACTTCGACAAGGACGGCAATGCCACCGGCACGCTGACCTTCACCAATATCGAACGGATCGTGCCCTGTTTCACGCCCGGCACGCTGATCGCCACGCCGCGCGGCGAGCAGGCGGTCGAGACGCTGAAGGTCGGCGACCGGATCATCACCCGCGACAACGGCATTCAACGCATCCGCTGGATCGGCCAGCGCAGCCTGAGTGGCGCCGAACTGTCGCGCAACAGCCACCTACAGCCGGTGCGCATCCGCAAAGGTGCGCTGGGTGGTGGCCTGCCCGAGCGCGACATGCTGGTCAGCCCCAACCACCGCGTGCTGGTCGCCAGTGACAAGACCGCGCTCTACTTCGAGGAAAGCGAAGTGCTGGTGGCCGCCAAGCATCTGACCGGGCTGAGTGGGGTGGATGTGATCGAGGCGCGCGAGGTCACCTATATCCACTTCATGTTCGACCAGCACGAGGTGGTGCTGTCGGATGGCGCTTGGACGGAGAGCTTCCAGCCGGGCGATCAGAGCCTGATGGGGCTCGGCAATGCGCAGCGCAACGAGATCTACGAGCTGTTCCCCGATCTGAAGACGCGCTCGGGTCTCGCCGCCTATCAGTCGGCCCGCCGTTCACTCAAACGGCACGAGGCGCAGCTATTGGTGCACTGACCCGGATATTCAAGGAATATGCAGCCCCGCGCGCCCCTGTGGCGAGATGGGACGAGAACGGGGTGGCGGGGGCCGCCCCGTTCCTGTTTTCAGCGCCCGGCGCGCCAGGCGGCCCAATCCTCGGGTGTGTCGAGGTCGAGGCGTGCGTGTTGGCCAGGCAGCGGGACGAGTTGAACCCGTGTGCCAGCCTGTGCCACCACCTCGCGGCCGCCGCCGTCGCCGGTGAGGTTGGCGAAAGCCGGGAACAGTGCGGCGGTGAAGACGATCGGATGGCCCGGCTTGTCGTCCTCGGTCGAACCGCGCCATATCAGGGTTTCAGATGTTAGGTCAACGGCTTGTGCGACGACGTTAAGGTCTCTCTCCGTGAGCTCGGGAAGGTCGGCAAGCATCAGCATGGCCGCCGGTGCATCTGGCGGCAGCGCCGCAAACGCCTGGCGCAGCGAGGCGTTCATGCCTTCGCTGGCGTCCGGGACGGGGATCGGTTTGACGTCCAGTCCCGAGAGCGCCGCGTACCGCGGATGCGGCGGCGGTGGCAGGGCGACGAGCACCGGCCCCGTGGTCACGCCGCGCGCGCGGGCGGCCTGACGGCGCAGCAGAGGCTGGCCGTCGACGATCTCCAGCAGCTTGTCGGTCCCGCGCATACGCGACGAGGCGCCTGCGGCCAGAAGGATGATGGGCAGGTCGGTCATGGCCAAGAGCTATCGGCGCGGTGCCCGTCTGACAAGGCGCACGTTTTCCGTCGCGGAAAACGTCCGAATTCCTGCGAGGAATTCGTATCGAGCGGTGGCGCGTTTTCCTCGCAGGAAAACGCCCCGAAATCCTCGAAGGATTTCGCCTCAGCCCCGCATCCGCGCGCCGTCGGCGTCGAAGAGATGCTCGGTCACAAGTCGCGCCTTGCGCATCTGCCCCAGGATCTCGATCTCGACCGCCAGCCCGTCCTGTACCCGGTCGGCGGGCACGAAGCCCTGCGCCACCGACTGCCCGGTGTGGTGCGAATAGCCGCCCGAGGTGCAGAATCCCTGCACCTTGCCGTCAAGCCAGATCGGCTCGTAGCCCTGCACGTCGGCGTCCTCGGCCTCGACGATGAAGGCCGCCAGCCGCCGTGCCGGACCCTTGGCGCGCTCCGCCTCGGCGGCGGCGCGGCCGATGAAATCGGCGTTTTTCTTCCAGGCGATGAAGCGGTCGAGCCCGGTCTCGGCGGGGGTGTAGTCGGGAGAGAATTCCGACAGCCACGAACCGAAGAACTTGTCGAGCCGCAGCGACATCATCGCCCGCATCCCGAAGGGCACCATTCCGTGGGCCTGTCCGGCCTCCCAGAGCGCCGACCAGAGCGCGCGCTGGTCCATGGGGTCGCAGTAGATCTCGTAGCCGAGATCGGCGGTGTAGCTCACCCGCTGCACGATGCAATTGACCATGCCGACGACCAGGCGCCGCACTTCGAGGAAGCGCATATCGGAGATATCGCTCCGGGTGCAGGCGGCCAGTACCTCGCGCGCCTTCGGTCCGGCGATCTGGAAGCCGGTGCGCTTGTCGCTGATATTCTCGACGCTTACGCCGCCTTCCTCATGCTGCTCGAACCAGCGGTAGTGATAAGCTTGGCTGCCGTAGGAGGCGGTCAGCTGGAACTCGGTCTCGCTGAGGCAGGAGATGGTGAAATCCCCGATCAGCCGCCCTTTGGCCGAGAGCATCGGGGTCAAAGAGACGCGGCCCGGCGCAGGCACGCGGCCCGCCATGATCCGGTCGAGCCAATCGCGCGCCTTCGGGCCCGTCACCCTGTATTTGCCGAAGTTGTGCACCTCGTTGATGCCCACGCCTTCGCGCACGCCCTTCACCTCTCGCGCCGTGGCGCCGAAGGCGTCGGAGCGGCGAAAGGAGGGCGTTTCATATGTCGGTTCAGTGGCTTGCGCGAAGTAATTCACGACCTCAAGCCCGAACTGCTGACCCCAGACCGCGCCCATCTTGGTGAAAATGTCATACATCGGCGAGGTGCGCAGCGGGCGTGCCGCTGGCAGTTCCTCGTTCGGATAGGACACCGAGAAGCGCTTCTGGTAGTTCTCGATCACCTTCGGCCGCGTGTAGCCGGGCGAGATCCAGTTGCCAAAGCGCGCGACGTCCATCGCCATCGTGTCGCGCTCGCATTCGCCCTCGATCATCCACTGCGCCAACATCAGCCCGACACCGCCACCCTGGCTGAACCCGGCCATCACACCACAGGCCGACCAGTAGTTGCGCAGACCCGGAACCGGGCCGACCAGCGGGTTGCCGTCGGGCGCAAAGGTGAAGGGGCCGTGGATCACGGTCTTGACCCCGGCGCGCTCCAGAACGGGGAAGCGTTTGTAAGCGAATTCAATGCTTTCCGTGATCTTATCAAAGTTGTCTGGCAGCAGCTCATGACCAAAGTTCCACGGCGTGCCATCTACTGCCCAGGGCTTGCAGCGCTGTTCGTAGAAGCCGATGCAAAGTCCGCGCCCCTCTTGCCGCAGATAGCTTTCGCCGGCCGGGTCCATCACATGCGGATGCTCGCGGCCTGCCTCGTAAATCTCGGGGATGTCGTCGGTGACGATATACTGGTGCTCCATCGGGTGCAGCGGGAAGTAGACGCCGGCCATGGCACCGACCTCGCGCGCCCAGAGGCCGCCCGCATTCACAACATGCTCGGCGTGGATGGTGCCCTTGTCCGTCACCACGTCCCAGGTTCCATCGGCGCGCTGGTTGGTCTCTCGCACCATGCAATGCGTCTCGATGGTCGCGCCGCCCATCCGCGCGGCCTTGGCATAGGCGTGGGTCGTGCCCGAAGGGTCGAGGTGGCCGTCCAGCGGGTCGTAGAGCGCCCCGATGATGCCGTCGAGATTGGTGATCGGCGCGATCTTCGCAATCTCCTCGGGGCCGACGATCTCTGTCTCCAGCCCCATGAAGCGGTGCTTGGCACGTTCCGCCAGCAGCATGTCGAAGCGGTCCTGGTTGTCCGCCAGCGTAATCCCGCCAACGTGGTGCAGCCCGCAGGACATACCGGTGATCGCCTCAAGCTCCTTGTAGAGCCGGATGGTATAGCCCTGCAGGGCCGCCATGTTGGTATCGCCGTTCAGGGTGTGGAACCCGCCCGCGGCGTGCCAGGTCGAACCGGAGGTCAGCTCCGAGCGTTCGACAAGCATGACGTCGGACCAGCCGAGCTTGGTCAGGTGATAGAGGACGGAACAGCCGACGACGCCTCCGCCGATCACGACGACACGTGTAGTGGTTTTCATGGGGCCTCCGGAGTTCGATCTGGCCGCAGCCTCGCTGGCGCGCGGTGGGCAGGCAAGCCGGTTTCCGACAGAAGATGTCGCTTCTGCCGGGAAGTTTTGTGGCCACCCCAGTGGGAACCAAAGCAGGGTGTCGGGATTTGGTCCCGAGACGGTATCCTTTTTGTGCCGCCTTGCTGTCGCCGGCGCCGACTCTATGTTGCGCGGCAGTATCGAACGGATACCGCCACGCCCCGGCCATTCTGCATCAGCCGGGGGCAAGAGAAAGGAACTTCTGGCATGTTGAAACTGAAGATCATCATCGGCTCTACCCGGCCCGGCCGGATCGGTCCCACCGTTGCCACCTGGGCCGCCGAAGCGGCCAAGGCTCATGGCGGGTTCGAGGTCGAGACGGTGGATCTGGCAGAAATCGACCTGCCGCTGCTGGATGAACCCAACCATCCGGCGCGCAAGGAATACACCAAGGACCACACCAAACGGTGGAGCGCCATCGTGGCCGACGCCGATGCCTTCGTCTTCGTGACGCCGGAATATGACTATTTCCCGCCGGCGTCTCTTATCAACGCGATCCAGTGCCTGTCGCAGGAATGGAAATACAAGCCGGCCGGGATGGTCAGCTATGGCGGCATCTCGGGCGGCCTGCGCTCGGCCCAGGAATTGCGCCAGCTGCTTGGAAACCTCTCGATGGTCGCCCTGCCGGGCGTGGTTCCGGTGCCCTTCTTCAGCAAGTTCATCGAAGATGGCAAATTCACCCCGAACAAGGAAATGGCCGACGGTGCCAGCGGCATGTTCGGCGAACTGGCCAAGTGGGCCAACGCGCTGAAGCCGATGCGCGGCTGAGGCATCTCCCCCCGCGCGTCCGGATCTGGGCGCGCGGGGGACCGGTCGGGGGAGACTGCCATGGGATACTTCGGCGAGATTTCGGCGGCATTCGCCGTGATGGCCCGCAAGCTGCGCGAGATCGGGCGCAAGCTCTGGGTGCGGGTGATCGGCATCGCGGCTCTGAGCCTGGTGGCGGCAATCGGGGCCAAGCTGTTCGCCCATCTCATCCCCCAAGGCTTCAGCGAGGCGATCGGTGCCGACTCGCTGGTGGGGCTCCTCACGATCATCGCCAATGCGATGCTGGCGGTCACGACCTTCTCGCTCAGCGTGATCGTGACCATCCACCGCTCGGTCGCCGACCAATGGACCCCGCGCGCCCATCGCGTGCTGCTGCGGGATTCACCGACGCAGACGGTGCTCGCCACCTTCATCGGCGCCTATATCTATGCGCTGGCCTCGTTGATCCTGCTCTCGACGCCCTATTTCGGCGAGGCCGGTGTGGTGGTGCTCTTCGGCATGACGCTGGTGGTGATCGTGCTGATCGTGGCGATGATGCTGCGTTGGATCCTGCACCTGCAGACCTGGGGCAGCCTGATCCAGACGCTCGACGCCATCGAGGCCGAGGCGATCACCGCTCTGGAGGATCGCGCGCAGAGGCCCTGTCACGGGGCGCACCCTCTGACGGCCGAGACGGTGATTCCCGACGGGGCGCGCGATCTGCGTGCACTCTCGACCGGTTTTATCCAGGCGATCTACGAACCGCAGATCAATGCCGACGCGGCGAAGGCGGGGGCGCAGGTCTACCTCATCGCGCCGGCGGGCCGCTTCGTGCACAAGGGTGACGTGATCGGGCATGTCGCGGGCGGAACCGACAAGCTGATCGACGAGATCGGCTCATGCATCTCCATCGGCAAGGTCAGGACCAGCGACCAGGATCCGCGCTTCTGCATCATCATGCTGAGCGAAATCGGCTCGAAGGCGCTCTCCCCCGGCATCAATGATCCGGGCACGGCAATCGACGTGCTGGGCACCTTGGCGCGGGTGCTGGGCCATTTCCACCCCGAGGATGTCGGCGATCCGCCGGAATACGAGAATCTCTGGCTGCCGCCGCTCGATGCAGCCGACCTGGTGCAGGATGCCTTCGCCGCCATCGCGCGCGATGGCGCTGGCCTCGTCGAGGTGCAGATTGCCCTGCAGAAGCGCCTGGCCGGCCTGATCCGCCATGGGCCGCAACCCGTGGCCAAGGCCGCGCGGCACGAGGCTGCCGTGGCGCTGGAACGGGCCAAGTCTGCGCTGACGCTTGAGGCCGACCGCGACCGGCTGGCCGCCGCCGTCGCCTGAGCGGCGATGCCGCTGGCGTGCCGCCCGATGTCGGCTTTCGCCATGAACCACCGCCCGCGGGCTGCGCATCCTTGGTGTGAAACCGTTAAGGGGGAGCATTGCCTTGAAGACCCATGCCCAGGCTGTCGTGATCGGGGGCGGCGTGATCGGCTGCTCGATCCTCTACCATCTCGCCAAGCTCGGCTGGAAGGACGTGGTTCTGCTGGAGCGCTCCGAGCTGACGTCAGGCTCGACATGGCACGCGGCGGCGAACATCCACGGGCTGCATGACTCGACGAATATCAGCCGGATCCAGCACTATACGATGGGGCTCTACAAGGAGCTGGAGAAGGAGACGGGGCAGGGCTGCGGCGTGTTCCAGCCCGGTTCGCTCTACCTTGCCCAGACCGAGGCGCGTGAACACCAGCTGCGGCTGCAGGCGGCCAAGGCGAAGCTCTACAAGATGAACTTCCACGAGGTCTCACGCGACGAGGCAGAGCGGCTGCACCCGCTGGTCGATTTCACCGACATCCGCTGCATCATGTGGGAGCCCGACGGTGGCAACGTCGACCCATCGGGCGTGACCAACGCCTATGCAGCAGGAGCGCGGGCGATGGGGGCCGAGATCTACCGCTTCACTCCGGTGACCGGGACCGAGCCGCAGGCCGACGGCTCGTGGATCGTGCGCACGGAAAGGGGCGATATCCATACGCAGTGGGTGGTCAACGCCGCCGGTCTCTGGGGCCGCGAAGTCGCCGCCATGGCAGGCATCCAGCTGCCGCTGCAACCGACTGAACACCAGTATTTCGTGACCGAGACGATCCCCGAGATCGCCGCGATGGACCGTCGCCTCCCCTCGGTCGCCGACCGAGACGGCGAATATTACCTGCGCCAGGAAGGCAAGGGCCTGCTGGTCGGCGCATACGAGCGCGACATGCGCTTCTGGGCCGAGGACGGGACGCCGGCGGGTTTCGGTCACGAGCTCTTCGCCGACGACCTGGAGCGGATCGAGCCCAACATGATGCGTGCCATCGACCGTGTGCCGGTGGTCGGGCAGGCGGGGATCAAGCGGGTGATTAACGGCCCGATGATCTGGTCGCCCGATTCCAACGTGCTCTTCGGCCCCGTGCCGGAACTGCGCAACTACTTCTGCTGCAACGGCATCATCCCCGGTTTTTCCCAGTCGGGCGGCATGGGGCTGCTCGCCGCGCAATGGATGGTCGAGGGCGAGACGGTCTACGACATGTTCCCCTGGGACATGGCACGCTTCGGCGCCTGGGCCGACAAGGCCTTTACGAAGGCGAAAGTGCAGGAGGTCTATACCCACCGCTTCGCCATCCATTTTCCGAACGAGGAACGCCCCGCCGGCCGTCCGGTTCGGGTCCGCCCGATCTACGAGCGGCAAAAGGCGATGGGCGCGGTCTTCGGGCTGAACTTCGGCTGGGAGCATCCGGTCTGGTTCGCTGACCAGCCGGGCACGGTCGAGACCAACGGCTTCACCCGCCAGAACTGGTGGGAGCCGGTGGGTCGTGAATGCCGGATGCTGCGCGAACACGCCGGGATCATCGACATCTCGAACTTTGCCAAATACCGCTGCGCCGGGCCTGGGGCCGAGGACTGGCTGAACGCGCTCTTCGCCAACCGGATGCCCAGGGCTGTCGGTCGTTCCTGCCTCACTCCGCTGATCGGCAAACGCGGCGGCATTGCCGGCGATTTCACCGTGACGCGGCTGGGGCCGGAGGAATTCTGGATCATCGGTTCGGGCATGGCCGAACGCTATCACCAACGCTTCTTCCGCGCGGTGCCGCTGCCGGAAGGGACGAGTTTCAAGAGCCTCACCGAAGCGGTCTGCGGCTTCAACGTCGCCGGTCCAAAGTCGCGCGAGATGCTGCAGCGGCTGACCAATGCCTCGCTCGAAACCGCCGACTTTCCCTTCATGACCTCACGCCGGATCGAGCTGGCGGGCGTCGATTGCGTGGCGCTGCGTGTCTCCTTCACAGGCGATCTCGGATGGGAGCTGCATTGCGCGGCGGGCGACCAGTTGCGGCTCTACGAAGCACTTCTGGAGGCGGGGCGCGCCTTTGGCGCCGGCCCGGTCGGCTCGCGCGCGCTGATGAGCCTGCGGATCGAAAAGGGCTATGGCTCGTGGAGCCGGGAGTATTCGCCCGAATACTGGCCGCAGGAGGTGGCGCTCGACCGGCTTGTGAAGCTCGACAAGACGTTCCTGAACAAGGCGGCGGTCGAGGAGGTCATGGCGCGCGAGGCGCGCGAGCGGCTGGTGGTTCTGGCGCTGGACGAGAGCGACACGGCGGCCTCCAGTGCCGATGCAACCGGGGGCGAGCCGATCTTCAAGGACGGTGTCGGTGTCGGTCGGGTGACCTCGGGGGCCTTTGGCTATTCGGTCGGCATGTCGCTGGCGCTGGGATACGTGAAGGGCGCTGTGCCGGGCGACCGGGTCGAGGTGATGGTTCTGGGTCGGCCGCACGGGGCGGTCATCCTGGCAGAGCCGCCCTTCGATCCGGCGGGAGAGCGGCTGCGGGCGTGATGCCCGTCACACCGCCGTCCGGTGTTCATGAGTTCGCGCCGCGCGAAAAATCTCGCGTTCGATCAGCCGGACATGCGCCACGCGAGGGCTGTCCGGATCACTGACGCACCAGAGCGCCAGCGTGCCCCGTGGCAGGGCGATGAGGGCACAGGGGACGACACCCGGCAGGGTGCGCCCGACTGTATCGGGCAGGACGGCGACACCGAGGCCAAGGCGCACGGCCTCGCTCAGTGTATCGGTGTCACCAACCTGGGTCATGTTGTCGCCATTGCCATGCGGGTCGAGCGAGATCAGGTGCGGACGGGCGTGGGCGAAGGCCTCGTGGTCGGACGCGCCACCCGAGGCAAGTGCGCTTTCCATCCGGGCAATGGCCGCCGGGGTGCCGTAGAGCGACGCCCCCAGCGTCGATATGCGGCGGGCCGATGGGCCGGGCGGCATGACCGGCGCGGCGATCAGGGCGAGGTCGGCGGCATTGCCTTCGGACAGGAGATCGAATTGCAGGCCGGGATGGCGAGGCCGCAACGCGGCGAGTGCCGGCAGTACGCTGGTCGCCACGGTCCAGCGCGGCGCCGAGATCGATACGCGGCCGCGCAGCCCTGCCATTTCCGGCCGCGTCAGGGCCAAGGTTCCACCCATGATCCCCGCCATTTGCCGAGCTTGGCCGGCCACCGTTTCCCCCAGCGGCGTGAGCCGCCAGGCAGTTTGGCCGCGGTCGACCAGCAACGCACCCAGCCGCGCCTCGAGCCGGGTCAGGCGCCGCGCGACCGTCTGGTGCGAGAGCCCCAGCCTGAGCCCCGCCCGAGCCGTGGACCCGGCAAGGGCCAGCGCCAAAAGCACCTGCATGTCATTCCAGTCGGGGTGACAATTCCTGTCCATGAGCGGACAGATATCACCTGTCCCTGTCCAAAAGGTTACCGGCCCTGTCCGGTGGTGGACAGGTCAGGCGCACCCTGTCCACGGGCAGACAGGGCGTTGGCCGCAAGCTTCGGCGCGCATCGCGGACCATTGATAGAGGCTGAGTGAACACCGGTGCCGGTTCGCTGTAGCGCCGTTCCGCTCCATCAAGGAGCAGTTGGTGTCTCAGAGCGGCCGGATACGCAGCCGCGTGACCCGGTTGCCCTCGCGCGCCAGAACCTCGAAGCGGAAGCCATGGAACGAGAAGACCTGGCCAACCGTCGGGATCATCTGCGCCTCGTGGATCACCAGGCCGGCGACGGTATTGGCCTCCTCGTCGGGCAGGGCCCAGTCGGTGGCGCGGTTGAGGTCGCGGATGGTCATCGCGCCATTGACGATGAAATGCCCGTCCTCGGTGCGCTTCAGCGGGTGTTCGGCGTGCGGGTCGAATTCGTCGGTGATCTCGCCGACGATCTCCTCGAGGATGTCCTCCAGCGTGATCAGCCCCTGGAGCGAGCCGTATTCGTCGACCACCAGCGCGAAATGCGTGCGCATCCGCAGGAACTGGCGCATCTGCTCGTCCAGCGTGGTGGTCTCGGGGATGAAATACGGCGCCATCGCCACATCGGTGATCTTGAACCGCTGCAGTGCCTTGGAATTGGCCTCGGTATCGCTGATGAGCTTGTACATCGCCCGCAGCAGGTCCTTGGCATGGACCACGCCGACGATGTTCTCGGGCTCGTCCTTGAAGACGGGCAGACGGGTATGCGGGCTGTCCAGGCACTGGCGCAGGATGTCGTTGGGCGCCTTGGCGGCGTCGATCATCTCGATGCGCGAGCGGTGGAGCATGATCTCCTCGACCGTCCGGTCGCCGAGGTCGAGCGCACCCAGAATGCGGTCGCGGTCCTCCTTCTCGACCACGCCCTCGGAGTGGCCGAGCTGCAGCGCGCCGGCGATCTCCTCGCGCACGGCTAGGATATGACTGTCGGGGTCGACCTGAACGCCGAAGATCCGCAGGATGCCGCGTACCAACAGGCGGACGGCGGTGACAACCGGGGTCAGCACTGTAACCAACAACATGATCGGCAGCGCCACGAAGGAGGCTGCCCGCTCGGGGTTGCTGATGGCATAGGTCTTGGGCATCACTTCGGAGAAGATCAGCACCAGCAGGGTCATCACCAACGTGGCGATCGCCACGCCGCTGTCGCCGAACATCTGGGTCAGCAGCGAGGTGGCCAGCGAGGCGGCCAGGATGTTCACCACGTTGTTGCCCAGCAGGACCGAACCGATCAGGCTCTCGCTGTCCTCGGTCACCTTCAGCGCATTGGCGGCGCCTTTCGAGCCCTTGTCGGCCTGCGACTTGAGCTTGGCGCGCGAGGAAGCGGTCAGCGCCGTCTCCGAGCCCGAGAAAAAGGCCGACATGACCAGCAACAGCAGGATCGCGCCTCCGGTGAACCAGAAGGTGAAGTCCAAAGTGCCGGCGGTGTCCATGATATTGCCTATGATTATGGTCAGGAAGTTATGGGGGGCCGCGAGGCCGCGATCAAGGGGGCGGGATGCGGCAATCGGCCCCCCGGGCCGGGCTGTCGGCTACTTGCGTGCCAGCGGGTGGCGCGTCAGCACCAGTTCGCTCAGGTGCTCGTCCAGCACATGGGTGTAGATCTCGGTCGTCGCCACATCGGCATGGCCCAGCATGGTCTGGATCGACCGCAGGTCGGCGCCATTGGCCAGCAGGTGCGTGGCGAAAGCATGGCGCAGCGTATGCGGCGTCACCTTGGCGGGTGAGACGCCACCAGCGACGGCAAGCTCCTTGATGAGCAGGTAGAAACGGTTCCGGGTCAGGTGGCCCGAGGTCCCATGCGAGGGAAAGAGATGGCGCGACGGCGCCGCGCCCTTGCGCTGCCGTTCCTCCTGGTCGGCGTCGCGCGCCTTCAGCCAGTCGGCCAGCGCCTCGCGCGCGGGAGGCGACAGCGGCACCATCCGCTCCTTGCCACCCTTGCCGAGCACCAAGAGCATCTTCGGATTGCCGCGCGCGGCGGCGACCGGCAGACCGACCAACTCGCTGACCCGCATACCGGTGGCGTAGAGCAGTTCCATAAGGCAGATGTTGCGCAGCCGGTCCTCGGGGGTGCGGCCGCTCTCGCGGGCGGCGGCCAGCAGGCGGGTGACCTCGGGCACGTCCAGGGTCTTGGGCAGCCGCTCGTCACGGCCGGGGCCGCGGATCTGGATCGCCGGGTTCTCGGCGCGCCAGCCTTCCTCGAAGGCAAAGCGGTAGAGTTGCCGGATCGCCGAGAGCCGTCGCGCGCGGGTGGCGCGGGACAGGCCCTGGGCATCGCAGAAGATCAGGTAGTCTTCGATATCCGAACGGCTCGCAGCGGCGAAGGACAGCGGCTTGCGGTCGAGCCATTCGGCAAAGTCTTTCAGGTCGCGCCCATAAGCGGCCTGGGTGTTGCGCGCGGCGCCGAGTTCGGCTGCCTGGGCTTCGAGAAAGGTCGAGATCCAGCGATGTGGATGATCGGGCGCGCTCATGCGCCGCTCCGCTTCAGCAGCATGAGCTGCAGGCAGGCCCGTCGGGTCAGGTCTTCAAGGCCCACCAGCCGCATCGCGGCGATGGCGCCGGACAGGTCGACGGGGTTGCCGCGTGCCCCGCGGTCGAAATAGTCCATCGCCCGCAGGATCGCTTCCCCCAACCGCCCCGCCTCGAGCGCCTCGCGCACCCGCTCCGGCAGCGCTGCGTCCGGGGCAAATCCGTTGGCGATTGCCTGCGCGCGCTGGGTCGGTGCGGGCGCCTCGCCGGGGCGTCCCTGCGCCAGCGCGGCGAGGAACAGCGAGAGGGCGCTATCATCCGGCGGGGTTTGGGCAGCGGCCTCGTAATCAGCCGAGAGCAACTGGATCCGCCAAGCCACCGCGCGGGCCGCCGGATCTTCCAGCGTCAGCCCGGCCAGTCGTTCGGCAAAGAGCGTTGCGAAGGCGGTTTCGATCTGCGCCTCTTCCATCGCCTGCCAGACCGCTGGAAGGGTTTTTTCGACGCCCGAGATGCTGGTGTGATCGAGCGCCGTCTCGAAGCGCTGCAACGCCTGAACCCGATCCCAGATGCCACCCGAAGCCGCCGGATCGCGCTCGGTGTAGAGGCCAAGTAGCCGGTTCGGCGGCAGGGCACCCGTGCGCGTCAGCCGTTCGGCCGCCTCCAGTTGCGCCTTCCAACCGGCTAGGTCGCGCAGGTCGGCAGCCGCAAAGGCGACGGGCAGCGTGGTTGTTGGCAGCGGCTCGCCGATGGTCTCGAACAGGCGGAAAGTCAGCGGGTCAGGGGCAGCAGGCGCGGGCAGGGCGGGGGCGCCTTCGAAGACCTCGGGGCTGAGGAAGCGGTCGAGCAGGTTGAGCTTGGCTTCGGGCAGCAGTTCGAGCGCGTGGGCGGCTTCGAGCAGCAGCGCCCCGGTCTCCCAGTCGCCGGCGCGCACCGCGCAGAAGATCCGGGCACCGTAATCGGGCAGCAGTGTCGGATTGGCCGAGAGTTCCGCGCAGCCCTTGTCCTCTTCGCCGGTCAGCAACGTGGCGTCGAACCAGCGCCGGAAGCGCTGCGGATTGCTGCTTGCCCCAGCGGTTTCAGCCAGCGTCTGCGCCGGCTCTACCGCGCCCATCGCCACCAGCCGGTCGAGGCGGGCCAGCAGCAGCGCCTCGCCACCCGTTTCGGGCGGGCGCGTCTCGGAGAGGAGCAGCGTGTAGAGCAGCGTCTGCATGGCCGGATAGCGCCGCACCGGCACCGAAGCCACCTGCGTCGCCAGTGTCTTGCCGTCACTCTCCTGCCAGAGTTCCTGCGGCAAGCCTGTGACCGAGGCCGGCACCAGGCCAACCGGATCGGCCAGGGCCTGCAGGGGGCGCACGTCGATTTGCGGATGGGTGGCCGAACGCGATACCGGCGGCTCGGTCAGGACCGGGCCGGTGCGGACGGTGGGAGAGTTCTTTCCAAGCCATTCAATCGCCGACAACGGGGTCTGGCCCGCCGCCGGAAGGGGCAGAATCAGTGCGATGGCCAGCCATCTAATCCGCATCAAGCACCACTGGTTTGCGTATCTCCCGTTGCGGGGCGTCGAAGTCGGTCCCGAAAAGGGGTCCGAGATAAGCATAGCCTACAACGCCTAGAAACGCCAAACACACCAGATAGACAACAAACTTGATGAGTTTTCCCACGGCGGCCCCTCGCACTCTGCTCTTGTTTTGCTCAAGTTATATATGGCCTTTTCGACAAGATCACGTCATTCAGGCGAAATGAGCGGAATTGAGCAGACAGCGGTGCGCAAGGCGCCCGTTCCGGGGGCGGGACGGCTGAAGAAGACCGTTGTCATGGTCGGCATGATGGGCGCCGGGAAGACCGCAGTGGGCCGCGCCTTGGCCGCCCGCCTGGGCGTGCCTTTCCTCGACAGCGACTCCGAGATCGAGGCCGCGGCGAACATGACGGTGCCCGAGATCTTCGTGCGCGACGGCGAGCCCTTCTTCCGCCGCAAGGAAAGCCAGGTGATCTCGCGCCTGCTCGACGAGGAACGTGGGATCCTCTCCACCGGCGGCGGCGCCTTCCTGGCCGAGGCGAACCGCAAGATGATCTCGGAGAAGGGCGTTTCGGTCTGGCTCAACGCCGGGCCCGAAGTGCTTTGGAACCGGGTTCGCCACAAGGATTCGCGCCCGCTGCTGCGCACCGCGAACCCCAAGGCGACCCTGCTGGAACTCTACGAGGCGCGGCTGCCCTTCTACCGGCAGGCCGATCTCATGGTGGTCTCCGAGGCGGATGTCTCGGTGGAACAGATGGTCGACCGGGTGCTGGCTGTGCTGGCAACCCGGCCGGATGTGCTGGAGACTTCATGAATACCGTTCACGTCGACCTGGGCGAGCGCAGCTATGACGTGCGCATCGGCCCCGGACTGATCGCCCGCGCCGGGGCCGAGATCGCCCCTCTGTTGCCGCGCAAGCGGGTTGCAGTGCTGACCGACGAAAACGTCGCCGCGCTGCACCTGGACGCGCTGCGCGCCGGCCTCGCGGCCGAAGGCATCACCATGGAGGCGCTGGCGCTGCCGGCGGGCGAGGCGACCAAGAGTTGGGCGCAGCTCCAGCAGGCCACCGAATGGCTGCTCGAACAGAAGGTCGAGCGGCGCGACGTGGTGGTGGCGCTCGGCGGTGGCGTGATCGGCGATCTCGCCGGGTTTGCCGCCTCGATCCTGCGGCGCGGCGTGCGCTTCGTGCAGCTGCCGACCTCGCTGCTGGCGCAGGTCGACAGCTCGGTCGGCGGAAAGACCGGGATCAACGCCACCCAGGGCAAGAACCTCGTCGGCGCCTTTCACCAGCCCTCGCTGGTGCTGGCCGATACCGGCATCCTCGACACACTGCCGCCGCGCGACTTCCGCGCCGGCTATGGCGAGGTTGTGAAATACGGCCTGCTGGGCGATGCCGCCTTCTTCGACTGGCTTGAAGCTCATGGCCCGGCTTTGGCCGCCGGCGAAGCCGAGGCGCGGCTGCACGCCGTGACACGCTCGGTCGAGATGAAGGCCGACATCGTCGCCCGCGACGAGACCGAGCAGGGCGACCGCGCGCTGCTGAATCTCGGGCATACCTTCGCCCATGCGCTCGAGGCGGCAACCGGCTATTCCGACCGGCTGCTGCACGGCGAGGCGGTAGCGATCGGCTGCGCCCTGGCCTTCGACCTCTCGGCGCGCCTGGGCCTCTGCAGCCAGGAATGCCCGGTGCGGGTGCGCGCGCATCTCGCGGCGATGGGCATGTCGCGTGACCTGACCGACATTCCGGGCGACCTGCCGGGGGCCGAGTCGCTGCTTGCGCTGATGGGGCAGGACAAGAAGGTGGTGGACGGACGTCTGCGCTTCATCCTGGCGCGCGACATCGGCGCGGCCTTCGTGACGTCGGACGTTCCGGCGGATGCCGTGCTGCAGGTCCTGGCCGACTCCGCGGCCTGAGCCGCGTCGGGGTCTTTTAGCTGACCGGGAATTACCCGTGCGGTGCGGGGGCATTGCCCCCGCGGGTCGGATCGCGCAAGCGATCCGAGGCCAATGGGTCAGAACGGGATCTCGTCGTCCATGTCGCGCGACGAAGGCGCGCTGCGGCCATAGTCGCGGTCATCCTGCGGGCCGCTGTCATAGCCGCCGCCATAGCCACCCCGGTCGCCGCCGCCACCGCCGCTGCCGCCGTCGCGACCGTCAAGCAGGGTCAGTTCGCCACGATAGGGGCGCAGCACGATCTCGGTCGTATAGCGGTCCTGGCCGGACTGGTCCTGCCACTTGCGCGTCTCCAACTGGCCTTCGATATAGACCTTCGAGCCCTTGCGCAGATACTGCTCGGCGATCTTGGCCAGCGGCTCGGAGAAGATTGCGACCGAGTGCCACTCGGTGCGCTCCCGGCGTTCGCCGGTGTTGCGGTCCTTCCAGTTCTCCGAGGTCGCGATGCGCAGGTTGCAGACCTTGCCGCCATTCTGGAAGGTGCGCACCTCGGGATCCCGTCCGAGATTTCCGACGATGATGACTTTGTTGACTGATCCGGCCATATGCTTCCCCTGAGTGCGGCGTCCATCCTGAGTCCCGAATCCGAGATCCGGTCCGATCGACCCTATACGTGACGCAACGTGGTTTAAACATAGTAAACCGGCGAGGGATTTGCGGGGCTGGAAATTCTCGCGCCAGCAGGTATAGTGTGCGGCGGACAGTAGTATACTCGGTGGGACGAGGGGGCACGGGCCGGATGCGCGGCATTTGGGGGTTTGCGGTTTCCATTACGCTTGCGGCGGCCTTTCCCGCCGAGGCGGACGTTCTGGCCAGCAAGGCCAAGAAACAGTTGTTCAAGGCGCAGACCAAGCTGCTCGATACCCGGGCCGCCGCGCAATACAACGACTCTGTCCGGCTGCAGCCGCCGACCGTCTACACCCCATCCAAATACGGCAGCGGCGTTGTCTATAACGGCAAGTATCGCGGCGAATTCCTCGAAATGGCGCGCGAGGCCGCAAGGCGCCACGCCGTGCCCGAGGATCTCTTCACCCGCCTGGTGCAGCAGGAATCCGGCTGGAACCCGAATGCACGCTCGCACAAGGGCGCGATGGGGCTGGCACAGCTAATGCCGGAAACCGCGCGCCATCTTGGCGTCGATCCCAACGATCCATATCAGAACCTCGAAGGCGGTGCGCGCTACCTGGCGATGCAATACCGCGAATTCGGTTCCTGGAAACTGGCCCTGGCGGCCTATAACGCCGGTCCCGACGCGGTCAAGAAATACGGCGGCGTGCCGCCTTACAACGAGACCACGAATTACGTCCGGGTCATCTTCGGCAGTTGACCGCCGATCCGGTCGTGTTGCGGCGACACGTCTAACTCATTGATAAGCCTAAATTTGTGACGCAACTGGCTGGCCTGCGTCGTCCCGCCGACCGGGCTGCCGGCAACCGGGCGCCCGATTTCTCGGAACCTCCCCCCGTCCTCCTCCGTTTCTGGATCACACAACAGCGGTCCGCCCAGGTGTGCTTGCGCACCTCGGCCCCGCCCGGAAGGAGTTGATAAAGATGAACCGTTTTCTGATGCAGACCACTGCCGCCGCTGCCGCTCTCACCATGCTGGCAGCCCCGAGCTTTGCCTCCGACACGCCGACCGTGCGCGAAGTCAACGTGACCGCTCAGGTCACCAACCTCGACGAAAACGCCAAGGCGTTCTACCCGAACATCGCCCATGACATCCTCGAGAAGATCGTCGAGGAGATGCCGCTCACCGGCGACAACCAGGGCTACGTGGTCAATGTCGAGATCCAGCACATGAGCCTCAACGGCGGCGCTCTCGCGGCCGACACCCATGAGTTCAACCAGATGGAAGGCGTGATGTCGGTCACCGCACCGGACACCAATGCCGGCGAGATGAGCTTCCCGATCAAGATCGTCGCGCAGTCGCCAGACATTGCATCGCCGGCCGGCTACGTCACCGTGGCGCCGTCGGATACCGACTTCTACACCGCCATGATCACCGGCTTTGCCAAGGCCGTGGCCGAGCATGAG
The DNA here is from genome assembly GCF_014656415.1 of Seohaeicola zhoushanensis. Classification (GTDB taxonomy): domain Bacteria; phylum Pseudomonadota; class Alphaproteobacteria; order Rhodobacterales; family Rhodobacteraceae; genus Seohaeicola_A; species Seohaeicola_A zhoushanensis. The sequence continues at coordinate 93,618 of NZ_BNCJ01000008.1, forward strand.
CCGGAAACCATGCCCACGGCTTCGTCGAAGTAATCTCGGCGCAGATTCGCGACCAACGCCCGCGGCACCCGCTGCGGGCGTTTTCGCGTCCGCCGCTCACTCCGCCGCAAGGCGGATCACCGGCTCCATCTCGGCGAAATCCGCCTCCGAGAGGTGGCACTTGATCTGGTGGCCCTCCGGGCTCACCCGCATCGGCGGCACCTCGCGCTCGCAGAGGTTGCCCGGCACCTTCGATTTCCACCGGCAGCGGGTCTGGAACGGGCAACCGGGCGGCGGGTTCATCGCCGAGGGGATATCGCCCTCGAGAACGATGTGCTGCTTCACCACCGAAGTATCGGCGATCGGCACCGCCGAAAGCAGCGCCTCGGTATAGGGATGATAGGGCGGGCTGAAGACCTGGTCAGTGGTCCCGAGCTCCACCACATGCCCGAGATACATCACCATCACCCGGTCCGAGAGATAGCGCACGATCGACAGGTCGTGGCTGATGAACAGCAGCGTGGTCTTCTCGCGCCGCTGGATGTCCATGAGCAGGTCGGTCACCGCCGCCTGCACCGACACGTCCAGCGCCGAGACCGGCTCGTCCGCCACCACGATACGCGCGCCCCCGGCAAAGGCGCGGGCGATGCCGACGCGCTGCTTCTGCCCGCCCGAGAGCTGGCGCGGCATCCGGTCGGCGAAGGCGCGGGGCAGCTTCACCAGGTCGAGCAACTCCAGCATCCGTTCCCGCCGCTCACCCTCCGAATTGCCGATGCCGAAGACCTCCAGCGCGCGGATGATCTGCCGACCCACCGTCATCGAGGGGTTGAGCGTGTCGAAGGGATTCTGGAACACCATCTGGATATCCGAGACGGTCCTGGTGTCGCGCGCCTCGATCGGCACCTGTTCGATCGATCGGTTGTCGAGCAGGATCTCGCCCTCGGTCGCAGTCTCCAGCCCCATCAGCACCTTGGCGAAGGTCGACTTGCCGCAGCCGGATTCGCCGACGATGGCCAGCGTCTCGGATTCGCGCGCCTCGAAGGAGAGGGTCTCGTTGGCTTTCACCACCTTCTTGTCGCCGCCGCCAAACAGCGCGTTGGCGGCGACCTCGTAGTATTTCTTCAGGTTGTCGATCTTCAGAACGACCGGCCCGACTTCGGCCTTCTCGCGTACCTCGGTCGCCTGGATCGGCGCATCCCAGTCGATCTCACGGAACTTCAGGCAACGGGTATGGTGGCGGTCGTTGCCCGGCACCGGCTCCATCCTGATGGCGCCTGCATCGCATCGCCCCTTCTCGAAATAGTCGCAGCGCGGCCCGAAGTTGCAGCCCTTGGGCCGTTCGTGGGGCAGGGGAAAGTTGCCCCGGATCGCCACCAGCGGGCGCGAGGTCTTGTCGGCGCCGGGCAGTGGGATCGAGCGGAACAGCGCCTGGGTATAGGGGTGGCGCATCTCGTCGAAGACATCCTCGATGCTGCCGCGCTCGACCGCCTCGCCGGAATACATCACGCAGATGCGGTCGCAGGTCTCCAGCACCAGCCCGAGGTTGTGCGAGATGAACAGCATCGAGGTGCCGTATTTGCGCCCGAGGTCCTTCACCAGCTCGACGATCGCCGCCTCGACAGTCACGTCGAGCGCGGTGGTCGGCTCGTCGAGGATCAGCAGCGCCGGTTCGCTCATCAGCGCCATGGCGATGACGATGCGCTGCTGCTGCCCGCCCGAGAGCTGATGCGGGTAGGCGCGCAGGATCCGCTCGGGGTCGGGCAGCTTGACGTCCGTCACCACCTGCAGGGCGCGGGCATAGGCCTCCTTCTCGCTCAGCCCCTGGTGGATCATCGGCACTTCCATCAGCTGCTTGCCGATCCGCATGGCCGGGTTGAGCGAGGCCATCGGCTCCTGATAGATCATCGCGATTTCGTTGCCACGGATGTCCCGCAGCTCGGCCTCGCTCATCTTGCCCAGATCCCGGCCCTTGAACTTTATCGATCCGCCGACGATGCGCCCGTTCTTGCCAAGGTCCTGCATCACCCCCAGTGCCACGGTCGACTTGCCGCAACCGCTCTCGCCCACCAGGCCCACGGCCTCGCCGGGCTGGACCGTGACCGAGAAGTCCATGACCGCGGGGATCTCGCGCAGCCGGGTGAAGAAGGAGATCGACAGTTTGTCGATCTCGAGGATCGGTCCGGTGTAATCCTTGGTCTTCGCCATGCGTCTTCCCCGCTGGTTGCAGGGTGTCTCCCCTGCTTCTTCTCTTTCCAAATACCTCCGGGGGTCCGGGGGCAGCGCCCCCGGCCTCACCGCCTTTCAGTCCTTCAGGCTCTCCTCGCGCAACCCGTCCGCGAGCAGGTTCAACCCCAGCACCAGGCTCAGGAGCGCCAGCGCCGGCGGCAGCGCCGGGTGCAGGTAGATCGACAGCAGCTTGCGCCCTTCGTTGATCGTGCTGCCCCAGTCCGGGCTCTCCGATTGCAGCCCTAGGCCGAAGAAGCCGAGCGTGCCGAGCAGGATTGTCGTATAGCCGATCCGCAGGCAGAAATCGACGATCAGCGGGCCGCGTGCGTTGGGCAGGATCTCCCACAGCATGATGTACCAGGGTCCCTCGCCACGGGTCTGGGCGGCGGCGACGTAGTCGCGCGTCTTGATGTCCATGGTGAGGCCGCGAACAATGCGGAACACCGTGGGCGAGTTCACGAAGACCACCGAGACGAAGACCACCAGGATATTCGCCGGCACGTCGAAGAGGTCGAGGAAGCGCGGCAGCCCCGGCAGGCGCAGCTGGTCGGTGTCGATCAGCCAGCCGCCGTTCGAGACCAGCGACAGGTAGAGCCAGAGCGCCACTCCCAACACCCCGATCAGCAGCGGCGTGCGCACCTTTGGCTGGGTGTGATAGCGCGAGTTCAGCAGCACGCCGATGAAGATCACCGGAAAGACGAAGAGCACGATGGCCATGTAGGCCGGCACTCCGGTGTCGACGATCTCGGGCGTCACCAGCAGGTAGAACAGCAGGATCACCGGGAAGGCCAGGATCAGGTTGGCGAGGAAGCTCAGGAAAGTGTCGAGCCGCCCGCCGAAATAGCCCGCCGGCAGGCCCAGGGTGATGCCCACCATGAAGGCGAAGAGCGTCGCCAGCGGTGCGATCTGCACGACGATCCAGGCGCCCTTGATGAGCCGCGAGAAGACGTCGCGGGCAAGGTTGTCGCCGCCCAGAAGGTACCAGGCGTATTGACCTTCTTCCGGCGCGCGCAGTGGGGTTCCGGGCACCTTGTTCTTCATGCCCGAGATCTGGCTTAGCGCGTCATGGGTCACGATAAGGTCCATCGCGCCGAAGATGCCGGCGAAGACCCAGAACATCACCAGCCCGAAGCCGATCATGCCGATCGGGCTGTCGAACAGCCGGCCATAGAGGCCGAGCTTGCGCTTGTAGGTGATCGAGACGACGAAGAGAACGACAAGCGCGATCCAGACCGGCATCAGTTGCCAGAGGATCCGCAGGACAATTTCGAGAAAACCGAGGGGTTCCATGTTCTGCTCTCCCTCAGCTTATGCGGATGCGCGGGTTGAGGTAGACGTAGCCGATGTCCGACAGCAGCTGCGTAATCAGCACCACGAAGACCGACACCACCGAGACCGCGAGCAGCATCTCGATGTCGTTGTTCCCCGCCGCCGAGACCAGCAGCGAACCGAACCCCTGATACGAGAACAGCGCCTCGACGATCACCACGCCGTTCAGCAGCCAGGGCACCTGCAGCAGGATCACCGTAAAAGGCGCGATCAGCGCATTCCGCAGGGCGTGTTTCAATACGATATTGCCGAAGCTCACGCCCTTCAGCCGGGCGGTGCGGATGTATTGCGCCGTCATCACCTCGGTCATCGAGGCGCGGGTCATGCGGGCGATATAGCCCATCCCGTAGAGCGCGATGGTCAGGACCGGCAGCAGGAAGTTGTTCAGCGTGGCCTCGTCCATGGCCGATTTGGCCGAGCCGTTGAACCACTTGAGCCCCACCGCCGAGGAGGTGAAGACCGCGATGAAGACCACACCAGAGACATATTCGGGCGTCGCCGTCGTCAGGATCGAAACGGTCGAGAGGCTCCGGTCCAGCCGAGACCCCTCGCGCATCCCCGCCAGGACGCCGATGATGAGCGACGAGGGCACCATGACCACCAACACCCAGAACATCAGCTTTCCGGTCAGGGCCAGGCGCTTCCAGATCACGTCGTTGACGTCGGTATTGGAGACGGTGGAATAGCCGAAATCGCCCTGGATGATGCCGCAGAACCGGGGTTCCTGCGCGGCTTCCTCAGGTGATTTCGTCCCCTTGAAACAGCGCCCGGTGACCCCGCCCTCGGTTTCTCGAGTCCAGCCCGGCAGTACACCGAGCCATTGGGCATAGCTGACGGGCAGGGGCTGAAGATAGCCGTTCTTGTCGAGCCAGGACTGCACGGCCTGGTCGTCCATGCGCATATCGCCTTCGCTCTTCGCCAGTTTCTCGAGATTGGGATAGAGGTTCGTCATGAAGAACACGATGAACGTCAGGCAGAGCGCTGTAAGCAGCATCACGCCCGTTCTGCGCAGAATGAATAGTCCCATATGGTCCCCTGTCGGTCTGTCAGCCGGCCTGGTGCGTTGATCGCACTCGTGTCACGCACACGCTGTCAGGCGTCCGCGCGCATGGCCAGTCAGGGTTCAGCCGGGCGGTGCGTCCGGCCGTTTGGTTCGTGCCGCATTCCTTCGGAATTCATCACCGCTCCCCTTTCTCGGTTCGCGTCTGGGCGTATTCGGCACAAATTTGCCGGTGACGTCAACGCTTGCTTTCGTCACTTCCCGGTCCAAACGCGACACGGGCACGGATCAGTTGTGGTGCGGGTGGTGCGGCGGTCGCTGTGGTTGCAGCGGAAATTGCAGGGGTCGGGCCGGGGAGCGGACGCGCCGGGTTGCGCCGCAGCGCAGAGGGGCCGATTCCGCAGTGCTGCTGGATGAAACGGGTGAAATAGGCCGCGCTGGCAAAGCCGAGCTGGCGGGCGATGTCCTGGATCGGCGTTTCGGTCTCGGCCAGCAGGCTGCGGGCACGGTGCAGGCGGCGCTCGGTGATGAGGGCGGCGGCGGTGCGCCCGGTCTCGGCCTTGCTGACGCGTGCCAGGTGGGTCGGGGTCACGCCGATCACGGCCGCATGTTCCTCGAGGCTGATCATCTCGGCATCGGGCTGCACGATACGCGCCATGAAGGCGCGCATCAGGCGCACCGAAGGTGTGTCCGGCAGGATCTCGGGGCCAACCCGGTCGATCTGGCGATGCAGCCAGACCGAGATCAACGCCGCATGGGCCGCCATCGCGGTATCGAGCATCGCGCGCCCGGCAACCTGTTCGCGCATCATCGCGTCGAGCAGCCCGTTCAGCTCCATCTGGGCCGGTGCCTCGCGGGTGCGCAGGTGAACTGGCGTGCGCGGCAGGTTGAGACCCGAGGTGTCGCGAATGCAGAGCGCCTGGCCAAAGCCCTGCCGGCCAAGTTCGATCGACATCACGGTGCCGGCGGGGATGAACAGCGCGTTATGTGCCCCGATGCCGCGCCGAACGCCGTCCATCAGGGCCAGGCCCTGGCCGCGCGTGAGCCAGATCAGAAGCGACTCGGCACGGTCATGGGCCAGTTCGAGCTGCCAGGACCCGCGTGCAGACAGCTGCGCGAGAGTCAAAAGTCGGATGCTGGCGGAATCGCTGTCCGCTTGGGGCATTTGTTCGGTTTCCGAAAGCTATTAGGTGAATTTCGCCCTCAACCTGCACCGCATGTCCTGAAATCGCAACCGGGGCGGATCAGGTTTCCGGCGCGATCCGATGCCATCGGCGCATTCTTGCGCGAAACCAGGTGCGTTGCCGCTTGGCGAACTGCCGGGTGGCCACGACGGCGCGCTCGCGTGCCTCGGCAAGGGTCAGCTCGCCGTTCAGATGCGCCATCAGCTCGGGCACACCGATCGCCTTGCAGGACGGGCGGGCCGGGTCATAGCGGCCGCGCATTGCCGCCACCTCGTCCAGCGCGCCTTGCTCCAGCATCAGGTCGAAGCGGCGTGCGATGCGCGGGTCGAGCCAGTCCTTCGGCGCATCCAGGACCAGCGGCTGGGCCTGTTCCAGCGGCAGCAGCGGCGGCGGCGTCTCGGCCTGCCAGGCGGCCAGCGGCCGCCCGGTGGCGCGCTCCACCTCCCAGGCCCGCTGCACCCGAGCGCGGTTCAACTGGTCGATGCCCGCGAGGGTGGCGGGATCGACCCCGGCGCGCAGGCTGTCGAGATTCAGCGCGTCGGCCTCGGCGCGCACCTCGGGCGGGACCGGCGGAATCGCCGCCATGCCTCCGGTCAGCGCGCTGAAATAAAGGCCGGTGCCGCCGACGATGATGGGGCGCGGCCCCTCGCGTAGCAGAGGCGCCACCTCGCGCAGCCAGTCGCCCGCGCTATAGGCCGCATCCCAGGGCTGGTGGCCGTACAGGCGGTGCGGCGCACGGGCTTCTTCCTCGACCGAGGGCCGCGCGGTGATGAGGCGCCAGCAGTCGTAGACCTGGCTGGCATCCGCGTTGACGATCACGCCGCCCTGGCGCTCGGCAATCGCCAGCGCCAGCGCCGATTTGCCCGAGGCGGTCGGCCCGGCGATCAGCACCGGCATGTCCGCCCGCAGCTCTGGCAGATCGTGAAAGCCCATGCCTCTCATTGCCGTCCCGTCACTGGGGCCGATGACCGGGATCCCGCATTGAACCCGCCGCCGATTTCGGCCATTTTGCGCGCGATCTAACCCACAGGCCCAGCGGAGCGCAACATGACCCTTCCCACCACTTCCCCGACGCGTTCTTCCGGCACTGCCTACCGCCGTGTCATGCTGAAGATCTCGGGCGAAGCGCTGATGGGAGACCAGGGATTCGGCCTGCATCCGCCGACCGTCCACCGCATCGCCGCCGAGGTCAAATCGGTGCACGACATGGGCGTCGAGATCTGCATGGTGATCGGCGGCGGCAATATCTTCCGGGGTCTGGCCGGCTCGGCGCAGGGGATGGAGCGCACCACCGCCGATTATATGGGGATGCTGGCGACGGTGATGAACGCGCTGGCCATGCAGTCGGCGCTGGAAGAACTGGGTGTCTTCACCCGGGTTATCAGCGCGATCCGCATGGACGAGGTGGCCGAGCCCTATATCCGCCGCCGCGCTGTGCGCCACCTCGAGAAGAAGCGGGTCTGCATCTTCGCCGCAGGCACCGGCAACCCCTATTTCACCACCGACACCGCCGCGACGTTGCGCGCCAACGAGATGAATTGCGAGGCGATCTTCAAGGGCACCAAGGTCGATGGCGTCTATGACAAGGACCCGGTCAAGCACGCGGACGCCAAGCGCTATGAAAACGTGAGCTACGACGATGTGCTGGCCAAGCGGCTGGGCGTGATGGACGCCTCGGCCATCGCGCTCGCGCGAGACAACAACCTGCCGATCATCGTATTCTCGCTCGACACGCCTGGCGGTTTCCGCGGCATCCTCGCGGGCGAGGGGACCTATACCCGCGTCCAGGGCTGAGGCGCCGAAATCCGTCACGGATTTCGGACGTTTTCCTTGCAGGAAAACGGGCGCCGTTCGGCCATGCCCGGTCCGTCCGTCTGCATCCACCCTATACATGGCGCCCCGACTGGGGCTATAGAGCCGCAAACGTTCAAGATTAGGGAAGGGGTTCCCATGTCCGATGATTTCATGCTCGACACCGATGCGCTGCTTCGCCGGATGGACGGGGCGATGAACAACCTGCGCACCGAATTCGCGAGCCTCCGGACTGGCCGTGCCTCGGGCAGCATGCTCGAACCGATCATGGTGGATGCATACGGAAGTCCGACGCCGATCAACCAGGTCGGCACCATCAACGTGCCCGAGCCGCGCATGGTGACGATCAACGTCTGGGACAAGTCGCTGGTCTCCAAGGTCGAGAAGGCGATCCGCGAAAGCGGCCTCGGCATCAACCCGCAGCTCAACGGCACAATCATCATGCTGCCGATCCCCGAGCTGAACGAGGAACGCCGCCGCGAGCTGACCAAGGTCGCCGGCCAATATGCCGAACACGCCCGCGTCGCCGTGCGCAACGTGCGCCGCGATGGTATGGACCAGATCAAGAAGGCCAAGGCCGACGGGATCTCGGAAGACGACCAGAAGTTCTGGGAGGCCGAGGTTCAGGAACTGACCAACAAGATGATCGCCGCGGTCGACGCGGCTCTGGAGGCCAAGCAGGCCGAGATCATGCAGGTCTGACGCACCGCGATGCCCAAGGATCCCGATACCACGCCGCAGGTTGGTCCGCGCCATGTCGCGATCATCATGGACGGTAACGGACGCTGGGCACAGGCGCGCGGCCGTCCTCGGCTGTTTGGCCATCACGCCGGCGCGCGCCGGGTCCGCGAGGTGGTCGAGGCCTGCCCCGACCTCGGGATCAAGTATCTGACCATCTTCGCCTTTTCGACCGAGAACTGGAAACGCACCCAGGTCGAGGTCGCCGGGCTGATGAGCCTGTTCCGCCGCTACATCATCAAGGAGACCCGCGCGCTGGCCACCAAGGGCGTGCGCGTGCGCTTCATCGGCGACCGGGTGCGGCTCGACGCCAAGCTGATCGAGCTGATGGACATGCTCGAGGAGCAGACCAGCGAAAACGACCTCGTCCACCTCACCATCGCGCTCAACTACGGCGGGCGGGACGAGGTGGCGCGGGCGACCAAGCGGCTGGCGCAGGACGTGGCGGCGGGTCGGCTCAACCCCGACGACGTCGACGAACAGACGCTGACCCGCTACCTCGACACCCATGTCCTGCCCGACCCCGACCTGGTCATCCGCACCAGCGGCGAGGCGCGGATCTCCAACTTCCTCCTCTGGCAGTCGGCCTATTCGGAATACGAGTTCATCGATACGCTCTGGCCCGATTTCACCGCGGCCGAACTGGAACGCCTGTGCCAATCCTACGGCGCGCGCGACCGCCGTTTCGGAGCGGTCCTGACATGAGCAACGGCGGCCGCTGGGCCGACCTTGCGCCGCGGGTGATCTCGGCGGTCGTGATGGTGGCGGTGGCCGCCGGGGCGATCTGGGCGGGCGGTCATGTGTTCCACGTCTTCGTCGCTCTGATTGCTGGCGGCATGGTTTGGGAACTGGTCCGTATGCTGGCGCCCGAACGGGCCATGCTGGCATGGCAGTTCGGCGGTCTCGGCGCCCTCGTAACCATCGGCGCGCCTTACATGGCGCCGCTTGTCGCTCTGCCGATGCTGGTGGTGACGCCGGTTGTCTGCTTCTTCGAGATGCCCCGCTACCGGCGCATCTGTGCCGCCTATCTCGGGCTGATCCTGCTGGCGAGCTACGAGATCACCGCGCTGCGCGATCATTTCAACGCTCAGACCCTGGTCTGGCTGATCTGCGTCGTGGTGGCCTCGGACGTGGCCGGCTACTTCGCCGGGCGGATGCTGGGCGGGCCGAAGTTCTGGCCGAAGGTCAGCCCGAAGAAGACATGGTCCGGCACCGTCGCGGGCTGGATCGGCGCGGGCCTGGTCGGGGCCGGCTTCTGGCTCTGGGGCGGGGCCGAAGCGGCGCTGGTGCCGCTCTCGATGGTAACCGCACTGGCCGGACAGTTGGGTGACATTGCCGAAAGCGCGGTCAAGCGCCTTGCCGGTGTCAAGGACTCCAGCAACCTGATCCCCGGCCACGGCGGGCTGCTCGACCGGTTCGATGCGATGCTGGGGGCCGCGCTCTTCGTGCTGGTCGTGGCCATTCTTTTCGATCTGCCGTTCGGAGCACTGTAATGCGACGCGTTTCGGTTTTCGGGGCGACCGGATCGGTCGGCCAGAATACGCTTGATCTGATCGCGCGCGAACCCGGCGCGTTCCAGGTCGTCGCGCTGACCGGCGGTCGCAACGTGGCCCAACTTGCGCGCGACGCGGTGCGGCTGAAGGCCGAGGTCGCCGTGACCGCCTTTGACGACATGCTCGACCCGCTGCGCGAGGCGCTCGCCGGCTCGGGGATCGAAGCCCAGGCCGGGGCAGCGGCCGTTGCCGAGGCCGCCGAGCGCCCTGCCGACTGGGTGATGTCGGCCATCGTCGGCGCGGCGGGGCTGGCGCCGGGGCTGCGGGCGCTCGAACAGGGCGCGACGCTGGCTTTGGCGAACAAGGAGACGCTGGTCTGCGCCGGGGCGCTGGTCCAGGCAACGGCGGAACGCTCCGGCGGGCGGATCCTGCCGGTCGACAGCGAGCATTCGGCGGTGTTCCAGGCGCTCACCGGCGAGAATATCGAGGCGGTCGATCGCATCGTGCTGACCGCCTCCGGAGGCGCTTTCCGCGACTGGCCGCTCGAGGCACTAGCCAATGCCACGCCCGAGCAGGCCTCGAACCACCCGAATTGGGACATGGGGCAGCGGATAACCATCGATTCCGCCTCGATGTTCAACAAGGCGTTGGAAGTCATTGAAACACGAGAGTTCTTCGGCGTCGATCCGGACCGGATCGAGGTCGTGATCCACCCGGAATCGCTGATCCACGCGCTGGTCGGCTTCTCGGACGGCGCGATGATGGCCCATGTCGGCGCGCCGGATATGCGCCACGCAATCGGCTATGCGCTGAACTGGCCCGAACGGCGGCCGTTGCCGGTAAAGCGGCTGGATCTCGCGGCGGTCGGCGCGATGACCTTCCGCGCGCCGGACGAGGTGCGCTACCCGGCGCTGCGCCTGGCACGCGAGGTGATGGCGCGCGGCGGCCTTTCCGGCGCGGTGTTCAACGCGGCCAAGGAGGCGGCGCTGGATGGCTTCCTCGACGGTCGGATCGGCTTCACCGCCATGGCCGAGGTTGTCGAGGAGGTGCTGGGCCGGCTCGACCGGCAATCGGGTCTCATTGATGCCGCAATGACCCTTGATAACGTGACGCAAACCGACCATCTGGCCAGAGTATGCGCCCGCGAAGTGATGGCAGAACGAGCAGGATAGACACTTGGACATTACCGGACTGATCCCGCAATTCGGCGGCTTCGCCTATACCGTGGTCGCCTTCGTCGTGGCGCTTTCGGTGATCGTGGCGGTGCATGAATACGGCCATTACATCGTCGGGCGCTGGTCGGGGATCCATGCCGAGGTCTTCTCGCTGGGATTCGGCCCGGTGCTCTGGAGCCGCGTCGACAAGCGTGGCACCCGCTGGCAGGTCGCGGCGCTGCCCTTTGGCGGATACGTGAAGTTCCTGGGCGATTCCAACGCCGCCTCGGGGAAGGACGAGGCAGCCATGTCGCAGGTCTCGGCCGATCCCGCGGCGATGCGGCGCACCATGCATGGCGCGCCGCTCTGGGCGCGCACGGCCACAGTCGCCGCCGGCCCGGTGTTCAACTTTGTGCTCTCCATCCTCATCTTCGCCGGCATCTTCATGGCGCGCGGCATTGCTTCCGACCCGCTGACGGTGGGTGAGATCCGGGCGCTGCCGGCCGGCTCCTACGAATTGCAGACCGGCGACGAGATTCTTGCCATCGGTGGCCTGCCGCTGCCGAGTTTCGACGCAAGCGACGACTGGGACGCCTTCCGAGCGCAGCTGCCGCCCACGGAAGAGCTGGACTATTCCGTGCGCCGCGACGGGGCAGAGATGACCGTCAAGGGGCCGTTCCTCTACCCGCCGCTGATCGACGCGGTGATGCCGCGCAGCGCGGCGATGGACATCGGACTCGAGGCAGGCGACGTCATCACCTCGGTCGACGGCGCGCCGATCTTCGCCTTCGATCAGTTGAAGAGCCAGGTCGAAAGTTCGGACGGGCGGGCGCTGAAGCTGGAGGTCTGGCGCAATGGCACGATCCATGAATTCGCGCTCGTACCGCGCTCGGTGGACGAGCCGCAGAGCGACGGCAGCTTCGCCACCCAGTGGCGAATCGGCGTCGTCAGCTCGATGGCCTTTGCCGCCGCGCGCGAACCGGCCGGCGTGCTGACCGCGCTGGAAGGAGCAGTGTCGCAGATGGTCGGCACCGTGACGACCTCGATCTCGGGCCTCTGGCACATCGTCACCGGGGCGATCAGCACCTGTAATATCTCGGGGCCGATCGGCATTGCCAAGGCTTCGGGCGACACCGCAAGCCAGGGTGCGCAGACCTTCATCTGGTTCATCGCCTCGCTTTCGACGGCCGTTGGCTTGCTGAACCTCTTCCCGATTCCCGCGCTCGATGGTGGCCACCTGGTCTTCTACGCCTACGAGGCGGTCGCGGGGCGCCCGCCCAGCGACCTCGCGTTGCGGGTGATGATGAGCATCGGCATCACCGCCTTGCTGAGCCTGATGGCCTTTGCGCTGCTGAACGACGTCTTCTGCTGACGGCGAAAGGCCGCCGAAATGGAGGGATCTGGCCGGTCTCTCCATCTTGCGGCCAAAGTCTTGCCATATTCGGCGGCTAATTTTTCGCCAACCAGGCAGCACAAGGACACCAAATCATGCAGACTTTGCAGCAATCCTACCGAGGATTCTCCCTTCTGGTGTCGCTGAATACCGATCGTTTGCTCTTCGTCGTGGCGATCCCCCTCGCCATGATGCTCGGAGCCTATGTGGCAGGTCTCTGACCGGACCATCGGATTCAACCGAACCCCAACGGCGCCCCGCGAAAATCGGGGCGCCGTTTTCCTTTGTGGTTTTGACAACTCGGCTCAATCTGGGTAGTCAGGTTTGAAGGTGGATTTATGCGGGTGGGGAACATGAAATTGGGCGGCGCAGAAGGCACATCTTGCACCGGGCGCAAACGAGCCGGCTTCATGTTGTGGCGCGCGGCGATGCCGGCGGTGGCCTTGGGCATGCTGGTCGCCGCAGGATCCGCAGACGCGCAAAGCTATCGTTTCTCGCGCATCCAGGTCGAAGGCAACCAGCGCATCGAGACCGGAACCATCGCCCGCTATACCGGCATCGAAAGCGGCAAATCCGTCACCGCGGGCGAGTTGAACGATGCCTATCAGCGGATCGTCGCCAGCGGCCTGTTCGAAACAGTCGACATCCAGCCCCGCGGCAACACGCTGGTCGTTCGCGTCACCGAGTTCCCGACGATCAACCGGATCAGCTTCGAGGGCAACCGGCGGATCAAGGACGACAAGCTGTCCGAACTCATCGAGTCCAAGTCTCGACGGGTGTTCAATCCGACAATTGCCGAAGCCGATGCAGACAAGCTGAGCAAGCTCTACTCGACGCAGGGCCGTGTAGCGGCCGTCGTGACGCCGCGGATCATCCGGCGTAGCGACAACCGGGTCGATCTGATTTTCGAGATCACCGAGGGCGCCACCACCGAGATCGAGCGCATCAGCTTCGTCGGCAACCGAGTCTATTCCGACAGGCGCCTGCGCCGCGTGCTGGAGACCAAGCAGGCCGGCATCCTCAGGGCGCTCATCAACAAGGACACCCTGATCGAAGAACGGGTAGAATTCGACAAGCAGGTGATGCGCGACTTCTACCTGAGCCGCGGCTACATCGACTTCCGCATCCTGAGCTCGAACGTAGAGTTCACCCGCGAACGTGACGCCTTCTACATGGTTGTCAATGTCGAGGAAGGCCAGCAGTTCCGCTTTGGCGAAATCACCACTGTAAGCGAGATCCCGGAAGCCATTGCTGCCGAGTTCCAGGAGGCGCTGCGCATCAAGCCGGGCGTCGTCTATTCGCCGATGCTGGTCGAGAACTCGATCGCCCGGATGGAACGGCTGGCGATCCAGAAGGGCATCGATTTCCTTCGCGTCGAGCCGCGCATCACCCGCAACGACCGGGACCAGACGCTGAACGTTGAATTTGCCCTTACCCGCGGTCCCCGCGTTTTCGTCGAGCGGATCGACATCGAAGGCAATACGACCACGCTCGACCGCGTGGTCCGGCGGCAGTTCCGGGTGGCCGAAGGCGACCCCTTCAACCCGCGTGAAATCCGTGAAAGTGCGGAGCGTATTCGTGCGTTGGGCTTCTTCAAGACAGCCGATGTCAACGCGCGCCAAGGGTCGACCGAGGACCAGGTTGTCGTCGATGTGAACGTCGAGGAACAGCCGACAGGCACGCTGAGCCTTGGTGGCTCTTATTCGGTCAACGACGGCTTTGGCATTGCGATCGGCCTGCGCGAGAACAACTTCCTTGGTCGTGGCCAATCGGTCGGTTTCACGATTTCTTCGGCCTCGGATTCCGAGCAATACGTGCTGAGCTTCAGCGAGCCGAGCCTGCTCGGGCGCGATCTCAAGCTCGATCTGGATCTTGGATCGACCGGCACCGACTCGTCCTATGCGACCTATGATACAAAGCGCGTGTATTTCGCGCCGGCGTTGTCTTTCCCGGTTTCCGAACGCGGAACCATGCAGATGCGCTACGCTTACAGCTCCTCCGAGATGCTGGCCCGTGACCAGGTGACGCCTGGCGCGGTGATCGGCAATGAAATCGGTTTCGGAGCTCAAACGAGCAGCGCGGTCGGATTGAGTTATACTTGGGACAGCCGGCTGTCCGGCTTGAATCCCAATGCAGGAATGCTGTTCCAGGTTGGTGCCGACTTCGGGGTCGGCGGCGACAACCGTTTTGTGCGCACCAATGCAAAGGCGATTGCCCAGACCAAGGTCTATAACGAGGAAGTGACCTTGCGGGCGACGGTGGAAGCTGGTGTGATGAGTTGGCGCGGGAACAATTTCAGCCGCACGATCGACAGGTATCTCCTCTCCACCGATACATTCCGGGGCTTCGAACCTGCGGGCCTTGGCCCGCGCGATCTCTCCGGTGGGCAGGATGATGCGATCGGTGGCAACAAGTACTGGGTCGCCCGTTTCGAAGCCGAATTCCCGCTTGGCCTGCCAGAAGAGGTTGGCTTGCGGGGTGGGCTTTTCTACGATGTGGGCAACCTCTGGGATATCTCTAACGTCGACACATCCGGCGCAGGGCTGAACGATATCCAGGGGGCCAATGGATCCGTGCGCCACGTGATCGGCTTCTCACTGCTCTGGGATACGGGTTTCGGCCCGTTGCGATTCAACTTTTCCAACGCCCTCCGGAAGGAGAGTTTCGACAAGGAGCAGTCATTCGACCTGACGCTCCAGGCGAAGTTCTGAGGCGTTCCGTGCGGGGACGGCTGCGCGCCGGACTGCGGGCGCTGATGCTCGCGGTCGCGCTCGCCGCGGTTCCGGTCTCGGCGCAGCAGCTGGGGCTGGCACAAGGCGAAATCCTGACCATTTCGTCCGACCGGCTGTTCTCCGAATCCGCCTTCGGGAAGCGGATCCAGAACGAGATCGAGGTCGAAGGTCAGGCGCTGGCTTCCGAGAACCGGAAGATGGAGGCCGAACTGACGGCCGAGGAACGCGACCTGACCGACAAGCGCAAGGGCATGGCTCCCGAGGAGTTCCGGAAACTTGCCGACGCGTTCAACGAAAAGGTCCAGGTGATCCGCAAGACGCAGGACACCAAGGCACGGGCGCTGGCACAGAAGGGCGATGCCGCACGCAAGCAGTTCTTCGAGGCAGCGAGGCCGGTCCTGGCGGAACTGATGCAGGAGGCGGGAGCGGGAGTGATCCTGGAACGCTCCAGCGTCTTCCTTAGCGCCAATTCGACCGATATCACCGATATCGCCATCGAGCGGATCGACGCGATCATCGGCACCGGCGAATGAGGGCAACTTGCCCAACCCTGCCTGGGTTGCTAGTCATTCAAGCAAGTCGAACCACGGGAAAGAGCAGATGAACGAGACCCTGAAACAGGCGGATATCCAGCTGATCCAGCGAATCCTGCCGCACCGGTATCCCTTCCTCCTGGTCGACAAGGTGGTCGATATCGACGGCACCTCCTCGGCGAAGGGCATCAAGAACGTCTCGATGAACGAGCCGCACTTCCAGGGCCACTTCCCCGGAACGCCGATCATGCCGGGCGTCACCATCGTCGAGGCGATGGCGCAGACCGCCGCCGTGATGGTGGGCGTCGCGCTCGATTTCGCCGACAAGGATCTGCTGATCTATTTCATGTCGATCGACAACTGCAAGTTCCGCCGCAAGGTCATTCCGGGCGACGTGCTCGAGATGGAACTGACCACCCTGCGTGGCAAGGCCGGCGCCAAGGTGTGGAAGTTCGCCGGCAAGGCCACGGTCGAGGGCGAACTGGCCGCCGAGGCCGAGTTTACCGCCATGATCGACATGCCGAAGGCCTGAGCCATGGCCACCATCCATCCCTCTGCCGTTGTCGAACAGGGAGCCGAGTTGGGCGAAGGCTGCATCGTCGGCCCGTTCTGCCTGGTCGGTCCGAACGTCAAGCTCGGCAGGGATGTCGAGCTCAAGAGCCATGTCGTCGTGACCGGCGATACCGAGATTGGCGAGGGCACGGTGGTCTTCCCCTTCGCGGTGATCGGCGAGATCCCCCAGGACCTCAAGTTCCGCGGCGAACAGAGCCGCCTGGTGATCGGCGCGCGTAACCGGATCCGCGAGCATGTGACCATGAACTGCGGCACCGAGGGGGGCGGCGGAGTGACCCGTGTCGGCGACGACGGTCTGTTCATGGCCGGCTGCCACATCGCTCATGACGCGCAGATCGGCAACCGGGTAATCGTGGTCAACCAGTCTGCCATTGCCGGGCACTGCGTGCTCGAGGATGACGTCATCGTCGGCGGGCTCTCGGGCATTCACCAATGGGTGCGCATCGGCAAGGGCGCGATCATCGGGGCCGTCACCATGGTGACCAGCGACGTGATCCCTTACGGCCTGGTGCAGGCGCCCCGCGGGCAGCTCGACGGGCTGAACCTGGTCGGGCTGAAGCGCCGCGGGGTGGCCCGGTCGGACATCACCGCGCTGCGGGCGGCCTTCCAGATGCTTGCGCAGGGCGAGGGGGCCTTCCAGGACCGCGCCCGCCGGTTGGGCGAGGAAACCGAAAGCCAGTATGTACGCGACATCGTCAACTTCGTGACCGCGCACAGCGACCGTTCCTTCCTGACGCCGGGAGGCTGAGCCCGTGCTCGCGCTGATCGCCGGGCAGGGGCGTTTGCCGGGCCTGCTGGCGGCGGCGCTGGAACGCGGGGGGCGGGCCTTCACCGTGGCCGAGCTTGACGGTTTCCCGGCCGAGGGCATGGGCGCGCATCCGGTGCGGCGGTTCCGGCTCGAACATCTGGGCACGCTGCTGCGCGATCTGGTAGCGGATGGTGCAACCGAGGTCTGCCTTGCCGGTGCCGTCCGCCGGCCGGCGGTCGACCCGGCCGCGGTCGATGCCGCGACCGCGCCCTTGGTTCCACGCATCCTCGCGGCGCTGCACTCGGGCGACGACGGCGCCCTGCGCGCATTGGTTGCCATTTTCGAGGACGCCGGGCTGCGCGTCGTCGGTGCCTCGGACATCGCGCCCGAGTTGCTGCTGGAGGCGGGCGTGCCGACGCACGCACAGCCGCAGCCTGTCCACACCAGCGATGCCGACCGCGCCGCCGCCGTACTCGCGGCCCTTGCGCCGCTGGACGTCGGGCAGGGCTGCGTGGTGTCGCGTGGCCAGGTGCTCGCAATCGAGGCGCTGCCCGGCACCGACTGGATGCTGTCGAGCCTTGCCGCCGGTCACGATGGGCCGCGCGGGGGCCTGTTCTTCAAGGCCCCGAAATCCGCGCAAGACCGGCGTTTCGACCTGCCGGCGATCGGCGTGCAGACAGTGCAGGGCGCCGCTGCGGCGGGCCTCGACGGTATCGTGATCGAGGCGGGGGGCGTCCTGGTGCTGGACCCCGAAGCGGTTATCGCCGAGGCGGATGCGCGGGGCCTCTTCCTCTGGGTGCGGCGATGAAGGTCTTCCTCGTCGCGGGCGAGCCCTCGGGCGACCGTCTGGGTGGCGCATTGATGGCGGGCCTGCGCCAATTGGTGCCCGATGTCGAATTCGACGGCATCGGCGGCACCCAGATGATGGCGCAGGGGCTGGTCAGCCGCTTCCCGATGGACGAGCTTTCAGTCATGGGTCTGGCCGAGATCCTGCCGAAGTATTTCCACCTCAAGCGCCGCATCCGCGAGACTGCCGAGGCGGTGCTCGACACCCGGCCCGATGTGCTCATCACCATCGACAGCCCCGACTTCTGTCTGCGCGTCGCGCGGCTGGTCAAGGCGCGCTCGGCGATCCGCACGGTACACTACGTCGCCCCCACCGTCTGGGCCTGGCGGCCGGGACGTGCCGCGAAGATGGCCGAGGTGATAGACCACGTTCTGGCGCTCTTCCCTTTCGAGCCGCCACTGATGACCGCCGCCGGGATGGACTGCGATTTCGTCGGCCACCCGGTGGTGGCCGAGCCGCAGGCAACTCAACAAGAAATTGAAGGGTTCCGCGCAACCGCTGGAGTTGATGGAGATTTTCTCCTCGTTCTGCCTGGATCAAGGCGTGGCGAAGTCGCGCGCCTATCTCCGATCTTCGGCGAGACGCTGCAACGCTTCCTCGCGCCGCGCCCACAGCTCCGCGTGGTCGTGCCCGCCGCCGGGCCCGTGGCCGGGCTGGTGCGCGAGGCCGTCGCCACCTGGCCCGGTGACCCGGTGGTGATCGACCCGGCTGAGACCGCGCTCAAACGCGCCGCCTTCGCCGCCGCGCCGCTGGCGCTGGCCGCCTCCGGCACCGTCTCGCTCGAACTGGCGGCCGCACGCACGCCAATGGTCATCGCCTATGACATGAGCTGGCTCAGCCGCCAGATCATCAGCCGGATGCTGCTGGTCGATACCGTCACATTGGTGAATCTGGTCTCGGAAACCCGTACCGTGCCCGAGTTCATCGGCGCCAACTGCCGCCCCGAGCGGATCGCCGAGGGCCTCGCGCAGGTCTTCGACGCGCCCGAGGCGCAGACCGAGGCCATGGCCCTGACGATGCAGCGCCTTGGACTGGGGGGCGAACCGCCGGGCCTGCGCGCCGCGCGCGCGGTGCTGTCGCGGCTCTAGGGTCTCAGCCCTTCCAGATCCAGCCGCCGCCCAGCACCCGGCTTCCGCCGGTTTCATAGAAGACGCAAGCCTGTCCCGGCGAGACGCCTTCCTCGGCGTTCATCAGTTCCACCGTGCCGGTGGTTTCGCTCAGCGGTCGCAGGACCGCCTCGGTCGGCGGGCGGGTCGAGCGGACGCGCACCGAGACCGGCCATTCCGCCCGCGAGGTGAAGGGCTCGTCTCCCAGCCAGTTGATCTCGCGCAGCGGCACCGTGCGGGTGGCCAGCATCGCCTTGGGCCCGACGACTACGCGGGCGTTGTCGACGTCGAGCGCCACCACGTAGAGCGGCTCCGCCAGCCCGCCGACACCCAGGCCCCGGCGCTGACCGATGGTATAGCGAATCACCCCGTCATGCTTGCCCAGCACGCGGCCGTCGGCATGGACGATCTCGCCCGGCCGGCCCGCACCGGGGCGCAGCTTCTCGATCACCGAGGCATAGTCGCCATTCGGCACGAAGCAGATGTCCTGGCTGTCGGGCTTGTCGGCCACCGCCAGTCCGTATTGCGCCGCGAGCTCCCGCGTTGCCGCTTTCGAGGGCAGGTGGCCCAGCGGGAAGCGCAGGAAGGACAGCTGTTCCGGCGTGGTCGAGAACAGGAAATAGGACTGGTCGCGGTTGGCATCCGCCGCGCAATGCAGTTCCGGCCCCTCGGCGCCCATGCGGCGCTGGATGTAATGGCCGGTGGCCATGCAATCGGCTTCCAGGTCCTTGGCAGTTTCCAGCAAGTCCTTGAATTTCACGCGTTCGTTGCAGCGGATGCAGGGCACCGGAGTTGCCCCCGCCAGGTAGCTGTCGGCGAATTCGTCGATCACCGCATCGCGGAAGACGTTCTCGTAATCCAGAACGTAATGCGGGAATCCGCGCATCTCCGCCACCCTGCGCGCGTCGTGAATGTCGATCCCGGCGCAGCAGGCGCCCTTCTTGGCCAGCGCCGCGCCATGATCGTACAGCTGCAGCGTCACCCCGACCACGTCATAGCCTTCGTCGGCCAGCATGGCCGCCACCACGGAACTGTCGACGCCGCCCGACATCGCCACCACCACACGGGTCTCGGCGGGGGGCTTGGCAAAGCCGAGCGAATTCAGCGGATGCGCGTCGAGCGCCATGGCACGGTCCTTTCGGGAGCTGGGATTGGCGGAATATAGGAAAATCCGCCACACTCGCAAGGGCCGGCTTCACGCCTCCTTAATCCTGTTCAGCGCAGTCTGGCGCGGAATAGCAAGGGAAAGGCCGATGTTTCTCAAGAAGGTAGAGGGCCCAAGGGCAGTCACGCTGCCCGATGGCACGGTCATGACGCGCGCAGATCTTCCGGCGGCGGATACCAGCCGCTGGGTAGCATCGCGCAAGGCGAAGGTGGTGCGCGGCGTTCTCTACGGCCTGATCGGCCAGGAAGAAGCCCTGCGTGCCTATGGCCTCAGCGACGAAGAATTCCGCAGCTGGGTCGCCGCGGTTGCCGATCATGGCGAGGATGCATTGAAAACAACCTGCCTAAAAAAATATCGACAACCATGAGTTGTTTTAGGGTTGTCCCATATTGGTAACTTATAGTTAACTATTCTTCGTCAGTGTTAACGTAATTGAGGATTCTGGGGCAAAGACGGAGACATTTGAATGCGCGTCCTTTTGGTTGAAGACGACCCGACTACTTCGAAAAGCATCGAATTGATGCTCACACATGCGAATTTGAATGTGTATTCGACGGATCTGGGTGAGGAAGGCATTGATCTGGCAAAGCTTTACGACTACGACCTGATTCTTCTCGATCTCAACTTGCCAGACATGAACGGTCACGAGGTGCTGCGTCAGCTGCGTCTTTCGCGGATCCAAACGCCGATTCTCATCCTTTCCGGGGCCGATGATACGGAAAACAAGATCAAGGGATTCGGATTCGGCGCCGACGATTACCTTACCAAGCCGTTTCACCGCGAAGAGCTTGTTGCACGTATCCACGCGATCATCCGGCGCTCGAAAGGTCATTCGCAATCGGTGATCCAGACCGGAAAGATCTCGGTCAACCTCGACGCCAAGACGGTCGAGGCGAATGGCGAGGCGGTGCATCTGACCGGGAAGGAATACCAGATGCTCGAATTGCTGAGCCTGCGCAAGGGGACCACCCTGACAAAGGAAATGTTCCTCAACCACCTCTATGGCGGCATGGACGAACCGGAATTGAAGATCATCGACGTGTTCATTTGCAAGCTGCGGAAAAAGCTCGGCAAAGCGACAGGTGGCGAAAATTATATCGAAACCGTCTGGGGGCGCGGCTATGTCCTGCGCGATCCTCAGCCTGACCGGCTGATGGTGCCAAGGCTGGTTGTCGGCGGCTGACGAGGGGCGCGCGGACGGGCAGGGCCACCACTCGCGGACAGGCATCTGGACCATTGCCGGGCCGCGTCCTATCACTTGAGGCGCAATGCTCGTGAGGCGCTTGAAGTGAAAGACGACGTCAAGGTCGAAGACCTGAACCGCCAGCAGGCAGAGGCGGAACTGGAACGGCTGGCCAGCCTGATCGCGGCCGCCAACCAGGCCTATCACGCCGAGGACGCGCCCGAGATTTCGGACGCTGAATATGACGCTTTGAAACGGCGCAACGCCGCGATCGAGGCGCGATTCCCCGAGCTGATACGCGCCGACAGCCCTTCGGCGCAGATCGGTGCGCGTCCCTCCGAAGGCTTTGCCAAGGTCACGCACGCCCAGCGGATGCTCTCGCTCGGGAACGCCTTCGAGGTCGAAGACGTCACCGATTTCGATACCGGGATTCGCAAGTATCTGGGCCTCGGCCCCGACGCCCCCCTACGCTACACGGCCGAGCCGAAGATCGACGGTCTGTCGCTGTCGTTGCGCTATGAGAATGGCGAACTGGTGCAGGCGGCGACGCGTGGCGACGGCTCTGTCGGTGAAAACGTCACCGCTAATGCGCGCACCATCGACGATATTCCGCAGCGTCTGAGCGGCGCGCCCGAGGTGCTTGAGGTGCGCGGCGAGGTTTACATGAGCCACGCCGATTTCGCCGCGCTGAACGCCCGCCAGGCCGATTCGGGCGACAAGACCTTTGCCAATCCGCGCAACGCCGCCGCCGGATCGCTGCGTCAGCTCGATCCATCGGTTACGCGCGGTCGTCCGCTGAAGTTCTTCGCCTATTCCTGGGGCGAACTTTCCGAACCCCTCGGCAAGACGCAGCTGGAGGCGATCGAGCGGCTGAAATCGCTTGGTTTTTCCACAAACCCGCTGACCCGGCTCTGCGATGGCCCGCAGGAAATGCTGGCCCATTACGCCGATATCGAAGAGCAGCGCGCCACGCTCGGCTATGATATCGACGGGGTGGTCTACAAGGTTGACGACCTCGCCCTGCAGGCGCGGCTCGGGTTCCGCTCGACCACGCCCCGCTGGGCCATCGCGCACAAGTTCCCGGCCGAGCTGGCCTGGACCCGGCTCGAAGCGATCGACATCCAGGTCGGCCGCACCGGCGCGCTCTCGCCGGTGGCGCGCTTGCAGCCGGTCACCGTGGGCGGTGTCGTCGTCTCGAACGCCACGCTGCACAACGAGGATTACATAGCCGGCCGCTCGGCCAGTGGCGAAGAGATCCGCGGGGGGAAGGACATTCGCGTCGGTGACTGGGTACAGATCTACCGCGCCGGCGACGTGATCCCCAAGGTCGCCGATGTCGACCTGTCCAAACGCCCGCCCGAGGCGCAGCCCTATGCCTTTCCCACCCGTTGCCCGGAATGCGGCAGCGAGGCGGTGCGCGAGGCCGGAGATGCGGTGCGCCGTTGCACCGGCGGTCTGATCTGTCCCGCGCAAGCCGTTGAGAAGCTGAAACACTTCGTCTCGCGTCCCGCCTTCGACATCGACGGGCTGGGCGCGAAGCAGGTCGAACAGTTCCACGCCGATGGCTGGATCGCCGAGCCGGCCGACATCTTCACGCTGCAGGAGCGTTTGGGTTCGGGCCTGCGCCAGCTCAAGAACCGCGAGGGCTGGGGCGAGAAATCGGCCAACAACCTCTTCGCCGCCATTGACGAACGCCGCCGCATCCCGCTGGGTCGGTTGATCTTTGCGCTTGGCATCCGCCATGTCGGCGAACAGGTCTCGAACCTGCTAGCCCGCCACTATGGCACCTGGGAGGCCTTCGAGACTGCGGTGCGCGAAGCCGAACCGCTGGAAGGCCCGGCTTGGGACGAACTCATCAGCATCGACGGCGTCGGCAAGGTGCTGGCGACCTCGCTGGTCACGACCTTCGCGCAGGCCAACGAACGCGCCTCGATCGACCGCCTCGTCGGCTACCTCTACGTGCAGCCCGTGGCGGCCCCCAAGACAGAGGGCAGCCCGGTCGCCGGCAAGACCGTGGTCTTCACCGGCACGCTCGAAAAGATGACCCGCGCCGAGGCCAAGGCGCGGGCCGAGGCGCTGGGGGCCAAGGTCGCCGGTTCGGTCAGCGCCAAGACCGACATTCTGGTCGCCGGGCCAGGCGCGGGGTCGAAGGCCAAGAAGGCGGCCGAACTGGGCATCCAGACGCTGGACGAGGACGGTTGGCTCGCCCTCATCGCCGGGACATGAGCGGGCGGCCGGTTGCGCTCTTCCCGCTCTTCGCGGGGCTGGAAACGCTGGAGGGTGTCGGGCCAAAAACCGCGAAACTGCTCGTCGATTCCGGATTGGAAACGCCGCGTGACCTGTTGTTTTCGCTGCCCTATTCGTTGGTCGACAGGCGCAGGCGCGACACCATCCGCGGCGCCGAGCTGCCGGGCGTGCTGACCGTCGAGGTCGAGATCGGCGCGCATCGCCCACCGCGGAACAAGGGCGGCGCATACCGCATCCACGTCGAGGATTCTGCCGCCGATTTCCAGCTGGTCTTCTTCCACGCCCGAGCGGATTATCTCAAGCGGATCGCGCCCATAGGCAGCCGGCGGCTTGTCTCTGGTCGGGTGGAGATCTTCGACGGGCTGGCCCAGATGGTACACCCAGACCACATCCTGCCGGTCGAGGAAGCGGCCGAAATCCCGCCCTTCGAACCGGTCTACCGCCTCACCCAGGGTGTTACGCAAAAGACCATGTTCAAGGCGGCCCGCAGCGCATTGTCGCGCGCGCCGGACCTGGCCGAATGGATCGACCCCGGCCAGAAGGCGACGGCCGGCTGGCCCGATTGGGCCGGGGCCATCGCCGCCGCCCATGCGCCAGAAGGCACGGCAGACCTCGCCCCGACCGCCCCGGCGCGGGAACGGCTGGCCTATGACGAATTCTTCGCCCACCAGCTCACCCTTGCCCTGGCGCGCGGGCGCGAGCGCAGGGGCAAGGGCGTGTCTAGCGTGGCGACCGGGCAGTTGCAGAAACGCGTGCTGGCGGCTCTGCCCTACCGGCCGACCAATGCGCAAGCGCGGGCCTGCGAGGAGATCGCCGCCGACATGGCCTCGCCGCTGCGGATGAACCGGCTGTTGCAGGGCGATGTGGGCGCGGGCAAGACGCTGGTGGCCTTCCTCGCGCTGCTGGTCGCGGTCGAGGCCGGGGGGCAGGGCGCGCTGATGGCTCCGACCGAGATCCTCGCGCGTCAGCATCTGGAAGGGCTTCAGCCGCTGGCCGAACAGGCCGGTGTCGTGCTCGAGATCCTGACCGGGCGCGACAAGGGGGCCGAGCGGCGCGCCAAGCTCGAAGCCCTGGCGCGGGGCGATATCCAGATCCTCGTCGGCACCCATGCGCTGTTCCAGGCCGATGTGGCCTTTGCCGACCTGCGGCTGGCGATCATCGACGAGCAGCACCGCTTCGGTGTCCGCCAGCGGATGGAATTGGGCGCCAAGGGCATGGCCGCCGATGTGCTGGTGATGACCGCCACGCCGATCCCGCGCAGTCTGGCGCTGGCGCAATATGGCGACATGGACGTCTCGGTGCTGGACGAGAAGCCGCCGGGGCGCAAGCCTGTCAAGACCGCCGTTGTCAGCACCGAGCGGATGGACGAGGTGATCGGCCACCTGCGCCGCGCGATTGCCGAGGGGCGGCAGTGTTACTGGGTCTGCCCGCTGGTCGAGGAGAGCGAACTGGTCGACCTGACGGCCGCCGAGGACCGGTTCCAGCGGCTGCGCGCCGTGCTGGGCGAGGGCGTGGTCGGGCTGGTCCACGGCCAGATGCCGCCCGCCGAGAAGGACGCCGCCATGGCTGAATTCGTCGACGGGAACACCAAGGTGCTGGTCGCCACCACGGTGATCGAGGTGGGGGTGAACGTGCCCAATGCCTCGATCATGGTGATCGAGCGGGCCGAGATCTTCGGCCTGGCGCAGCTTCACCAGCTGCGCGGCCGGGTCGGGCGGGGCGAGGCGGAATCGACCTGCCTGCTGATGTATCAACCGCCGCTGACCGAGGGCGGACGCCGCCGGCTCGAGGTTCTGCGCGAAACCGATGACGGCTTTGTCATCGCCGAGACCGACCTCGCCATGCGGGGGGCAGGCGACATGATCGGCACCGCCCAGTCCGGCCTGCCAAGGTTCCAGATCGCCGATCTGGAACGCCAGGCGGCGCTGATGGCGGTGGCGCAATCCGATGCGCGGGCGCTGCTGACGACCGATCCGGGCCTCGAGAGCGACCGGGGGCAGGCGGCGCGCGTTCTGCTCTGGCTGATGCGGCAGGATCAGGCGATCCGCCTGATATCAGTGGGTTAGCGGATTCGCTCCCGGAACATTCCAGAATGTTCGCAAATGTTCTCAAAAAGTTCTTTACAGCTGCGCCGGAAAATGAGAACAAAAGGTCAACACTGACCACTTCAACGGAGCAGACGCCGATGACCGAGATCAGAAATGCCCTTTCCCGCTGCCGCGCCACCTTGGCGCAGGATGCCGCCGGTGTCGCGGCGCTGATGGTCATGCTGGTGGCCGCCCTCCACCTGCCAGGAGGTTTCTGACCCTTTCTGCCTGCGATCTCACGCGTGGCGCGCGCACGTCCTCCGGCGTGTCCTGTCCCATCACCGATACGCCGGGCTTCTGCCTGTCCCGGTCCGCGCCGCCCGGTCCCTCGTGAAGACGCATACCTCGCCGCCGCCATCCGCCCGGATGCGCGGCGGTTCTTATTGGTGGGAATAGGCCAGGCGCAGCGCCCCCCAGTGCTTGCCGCCAACCCGGATCGGGGCCGAAACATCCTTCATCATGGCGTAGCTGCCGCCGCCCATGTCGCGGCGATAGACCTGCAGCAGGAAGGGCATCTGGTTGCGGCCGGCCTTCAGCCCGACGCGGTCGTCAAAGATCCTCCGGTTGCGGCAGTTCGCCGTGTTCCAGGCCACGTCGTTGCGCTGCGGCTGCGAGAACTTGCGGTTGTGCGTGGGCAAGTATCCATTTGTATCGATTGCCACGCAGAAGACGACACGGGGATCGATCGTCAGCGCGGCCTCCTGCACCTCGGGAAAGAGCCTGTCTGTCAGGCCGGTGAAGCGGGTCATGAACTGCTGCGGATTGCTGCCTTCGATCGGGCGATAGTCGTGGTCGAACAGATCCTCGCGCGTGATACGGCCCTGCGCCACTGCGGCCTCCAGCAGGCCCGAGAGCCGCGCGGCATCGGCCTGAACGCGCGCGATGAAGCGCCCGTCGGTCGAAACGCCCCCCGCCGCAACCGATGCCTGCGAGATCGCCTCGCCCCGGTCGATCAGTGCGTTCACCCGCGCCCTTGCCTGTGCCAGCCCGTCGATGGTGGTGCCGACCGCCGTGTCGATGCGGGTAACGGCGGGGCCGACCTGGTCGGTGGCGGCCTGCATACGCTCGGCCTCTGCCTGGATCCGCCCCGCCGCGGCATCTGCGGCGCGCACCCCTTCGGCGATACCGTTCAGCGCCCGGTCGATGCCGCTGCTGTTGTCGATCACCGCGCTCGCATCCCCCGCGATCTGGCCGGAGTCCCGCTGCATCCCGTCGACCCAACCGGAGAGATCCCCGAGGTTGGAGGCAATCTCCTCGGCGGCGGTGGCGGTCTTGCGCGAAAGGTCGTTGATCGCCTCGGCAACCACGCCGAAACCGCGCCCCGAGTCGCCGGCGCGCGCGGCCTCGATCTTGGCGTTGATGGCGAGGATGTTCACGTGGCGGGCGATATCGGCGATTTCGGAATTGCTGGACTGCACGGCCTGCAGCGATGCGGCGACCTGGCGCACCTTCTCGGTCAGATCCTGCACCCAGCGTGCGATCGTCTGCGAACGCGCGCCGGCATCGCGGACAACGGTGATCGACTCTCCCACCGCCTCGAGCGTGCGGTGGGTCGATGCTCCCATCTCGGCCACCACGCCATGCACCGCCTCGTTGGCGGCAACCACCTGTCCAAGTTGGCCGCGCACCTCGCCCAGGGCGCTCAGTTGGGCGTTGGCATCCTCGTCGAGCGTGTCCAGGAAACCTGCGATGTCGACGATTTCGTATCCCAGACCGGCCGAAAGATCGGCCAGCCGGTTCAGCGCGGCATCGCCGGGCGGGTCTGTCTCAACTCTGGCTGCTGCGCCCATCCGCTCCTCCGGCCCTGGAGGAGCAGTAGCAGGCGGAACTTACCGAAGGCTTAAGCGCAATGCGCTTGTTCGGCCTGGGCCATCGCCTCGGCGGTGGCTTCGAGCGCCAGCATGATCGAGGCGTGGCGGTTCTTGTAGTCACGTGCCGGCAACAGCACGTCGAGCCCGTCGAAGGGTGCCTCGGGGGCCGGTCCGCCCTCCTTGAGCATAGCGCGCAACTGGTCGCGGGCGGTTTCAACCTGCTCGCGCGTCGCGCCTATCACCGCGCCGCCGACAACCGAGGCTGCGGCCTGGCCAAGCGCGCAGGCTTTCACCTCCTGCCCGAAGTCGGCAACGCGCCCGTCCTTCACTGCCACGTCCACCGTGATGGTCGACCCGCAGAGCGGCGAGCGTTTCTTGACCGTTGCGTCCGGACTCGCCAGCCGCTCGGCATGGGGAATATCCGCCGCAAGCGCCAGGATGCGCGCCGAGTAGAGCTTGATGAGATCGCTGTCGCCCGACATGGACTTTCCCTTGGCCGTGGTTCCCCATACATAGTCGCGCAACCAAGTGATGCAAAGGGTTTTGCCGATGACCTTCGATCCAGCCAGCCTGTGCTTCGACGCCAACGGCCTGATTCCCGCCGTGGCCCAGGATGCCGACAGCGGAGAAGTGCTGATGGTGGCCTGGATGAACGTCGAGGCCGTTGCGAAAACGCTCGACACAGGCCGCGTCACCTATTGGTCGCGCTCGCGCCAGGCCTTCTGGATCAAGGGGGAGACCTCTGGCCACGTGCAGGAGCTGGTCGACTTTCGCCTCGACTGCGACCGCGACTGCCTGTTGCTGCAGGTGCGCCAGACCGGCCCGGCCTGCCACACCAACCGGCGAAGCTGCTTCTACACCGCCGTGCGCGACAGCGCCGAGGTCGAACTGATGGCACCGGACAAAGAGGCATGACAGCCGCGCCCGCGCGCTGCTAGGGTTTCCCTGTTGGTTCAAGCGGGAGTGCAGCGTATGGTCAGGAGAACGGGCCTGGTGGTGGGATGCCTGCTGGCCACGGCAGCCGCGGCGCAGGAGAATCCCGGTTTCGATCCCGATGCCCCCTGCGGGGGCGAGCTGCGCGCGGCCGACGACACCGACAAGCTGATGATCGCCGCCTGGATGCACGGCTATCGCTCAGCCGGGGGCGAGGCCGCGGGGATGGTGGACCTGGCCACCTCGGCCAGCCTGCTGGGCGAGCTTTTCACCTCCTGCCTCGCGGACGAAACCCGGTCGCTCAACGAGATCATGTCCCCCGCCGAGCCCTCCCGCGATCTGGTCGTGGCCCCTGCCGCAGCCGGTACCGAGGCCGATGCGCGGGCGCTGCTCATGCGCTTCCTCGACCCTGCCGCCGACCGGGTGGCGCTGACCGCCGCGCTCAAGCCGGAAGATGCCGATATCTCGGAAGTTTACGCCGAACCGCTGGCCGGCAAGCTGAAGGCCAGTTTTGCCCAGACCTTCACGCCCGGCATCCAGATCGGGCCGAAACCGGATCAGAATGCGCTGCTGGTCTATTACTCCACCACGGCGCGGCTCAAGTCCGGCGATCCCGCGCTGTCGAACTTCCCCGGCGGCTATGCCGATGTGCTGCAATATTTCCGGGGCGACCACCCGATCGTGCGATTCAAGTTCGTGGAAGAGGGGAAGGAACTGGGGCTGGCCTTCGACGGGCTGATCTTCGTCAATGGGCGTTGGGTGCTGATGCCCAAGCCGTGGCGGGCGCTGGAGTAGGCGGGCGCCTCGCATAACCCATTAGGCTGTTTAGACAAGTTCTTGATTTAATTCAATTTCTATGTTGTATCAAAGCAGGAATCCGCGCCCCAGCTCATCACCCTCTTCCAGCAGGAACTCTGCCGATCCCGTGTAATAGGCTCGCCCGCCAACCCGAACCGTCCAGGCGCGATGTGCCCCGGCCACCGTCTCCTCCATCGTCTCGCCAGTGAAGACCGCCCCGGTGACGCTCTCGAACCGGCAGAGGGTCCCCGGCCTCAGCCCGCGCGCCGTGGCAATCGCCATCCGCGCGCTGACGCCCGACCCGGTGGGCGAGCGGTCGACCTCGCGGGCGGCGAAGACACAGATGTTTCGGCTTGCGCGTTCGGGGCCGGGGGCGATGCCGTCGGTCAGGATGGTGCCATAGAGAAAGGCCAGGTCCGGATCGTCTGGATGCGACAGCGGGATCGCCTTCGCCGTTGCCTCGGTCACCCGCGTTGCCGCCTCGACCAGATCGCGCAGCGGCGCGTCGAGCGTCAGCCCAAGCGCCTGGGCCGGCAGGATGGCATAGAAGGCACCGCCATAGCCGATGTCGAGCGTCACCCTGCCGAACCCCTCGACCTCGACCTGCGCATCCAGCACCGGCGCGAAGGAGGGCACCGAGGTGAACCGCACCGCGCCGCTCTGCACGTCATCGCCGTGGATGGCCACCTCTACCTCCACCGCGACCGGCCCGCAGGGGCATTGGATCGTCAGGTGGGTCAGCGGCGCAACCGCCGGGATGATGCCGTGATCGACGGCAAAACGCCCCAATGCGATCACCGCATGGCCGCACATGGTTGAATAGCCTTCGTTGTGCAGGAACAGCACGCCCATGTCGCACCCCGGCAGGTCAGGCTCGACGGGCAGGGCGGCATACATGTCGAAATGCCCGCGCGGCTCGAAGATCACCAACTTGCGCAGGTGATCTTGATGGTCGCGGGCAAAGCGGCGTTTATCGAGGATGCCCGCCCCATCGACCTCGGGCCAGCCACCGGTGATGATGCGCACCGGTTCGCCCCCGGTATGCATTTCGATGGTGGTGATAGGTGTCATCGACGTCCCTCTCGGTTGCGGCCATCAGGCGGCATTCCGACGCGGAGCGCAAGCGGTCGCACGTGGTGGCTTGTGATTGGTGAAAAATTTGATCAAATGTTATCCACCCTGTCACCGGAGCCCGCCATGGCGTCCTCACCTGTCCGAATCGCCGGCATCGCCGAGCCGCGCCTGCGCGCGGTCGCCACGCGCGAGGCCGCCGCCTATGCCGCCGCGCGCCCGCACAGCAAGGCCGCGCTCGATGCCGGTTCGGGCGCCTTCCTCGACCGGGTGCCGATGCATTGGATGAAGGACTGGCCGATGGCCTTCCCGATGCTGGTCGCCTCGGCGCAGGGGGCCGAGATCACCGACATCGACGGCAACCGGATCGACGATTTCTGTCTTGGCGACACCGGCTCGATGTTCGGCCATTCGCCGGCCCCGGTGGCCGAGGCGATCCGCGCCCAGGCCGGGCAGGGCCTGACCTACATGTTGCCCACCGAAGCGGCGCTGCAGGCCGGGGAACTGCTCTGCGAGACCTTCGGCGATTTCCGCTGGCAGATCGCCACGACGGCGACCGATGCCAACCGCTTCGCCCTTCGCGTGGCGCGCGCCGTGACCGGCCGGCCCAAGGTGCTGGTCTTCAACGGTTGCTACCACGGCACCGTCGACGAGACGATGGTGACGCTGGAAGACGGACGCACCGTGGCGCGACCAGGTCTCACCGGTCAAGTCGCCGACCTGACCCGCACCGCCGCCTGTGCCGAGTTCAACGACCTCGCCGGTGTCGAGGCGCTGCTGGCGCCGGGCGATATCGCCGCCATCCTGACCGAGCCGGTGATGACCAATTCCTGCATGGTGCTGCCCGATCCGGGATTCCATGAAGGTTTGCGCGCTCTGGCAAAGGCTTACGGCGCGCTCCTCATCATCGACGAAACCCATACGATCTCCTCCGGCCACGGCGGCTATACGCGGATCCATGGGCTCGACCCGGACATCTTCGTGGTCGGCAAATGCGTCGCCGGGGGGATGCCCACGGCGGTCTGGGGCCTGCGCCCCGACCTAGCCGAGCGGTACTTGGCCTATGACGCCAGCCGCCCCGCGGGCCATTCCGGGATGGGCACGACGCTCTCGGCCAACCCGATGCAATTCGCCTGCCTGGTGGCGACGCTGTCACAGGTCATGACACCCGCGGCCTATGCCCATATGGAGCGCGACGCCGCCCGGCTCGAAGCCGGCCTCGCCGCCGCGATCACCCGCGCCGGCGCGCCCTGGCACGTGGTCCGGGTCGGTGCCCGAGTCGAATTCATCTGCGCGCCGGGGCCTTTGCGGAACGGCGACGAGGCCGCGCGGGCGCATCAGCCCGAGGTCGAGGCAGTGGTCCACACTGCCCTGCTGAACCGAGGCAGCCTGATCGCTCCCTTCCACAACATGATGCTGGTAAGCCCCGCCACCACCAACGCGGCAATCGACCGCCTGATTGCCAGCTTCGACACCCTCCTGACCGAGCTTTTCGCGAGCGACCCATGACCCAGCCCTGCCCGACCGGCGCCACCCTTGCCGAGGCCCAGGCCTTTCTCGACGCCCATCCCGAGATCGAGGCCATCGACATCCTGCTGCACGATTCCAACGGGATCGGCCGGGGCAAGATCATCCGTCGACACGAACTGGCGGCGCTCTACCGCACCGGGCGGCATATGCCGATCTCGATCCTCGGCCTCGATATCTGCGGCGAGGACGTCCACGAGACCGGGCTGATCTGGGACGAGGGCGACGGCGACAAGCGGGCCTGGCCTATCCCGGGCACGCTCAAGCCGCTGCACAACACCCATCCGCCACGGGCCGAGGTGTTCATGTCGCTCTACGAGCTCGACGGCACGCCGGTCACCTACGACCCCCGCCTCGCCCTGCAACGCCAGGTCGACGCCTTCGCCGCGCGCGGGCTGACCCCGGCAGGGGCCTTCGAACTTGAGTTCTTCCTGCTCGCCAGGGATCGTGGCCCCGACGGCAAGGTCCGCCCGGCCGCCGATGTGCTGGACGGCCGCGAGAGTCACAAGACCGAAGTCTATTCGGTCGACCACCTGCACGGGATGCTGCCGCTCTTCTCCGACATCTACGCCGGCGCCGCCAAGGCGGGGATCGAGGCCGAGACGCTGATCTCGGAATATGCGCCGGGGCAATACGAGCTGACGCTGAACTACCGCCGCGACGTGATGCAGGCAGCGGACGACCTGGTGCGGTTGAAGCGGATCGTGCGGCAGCAGGCGCGGGCGCATGGGGTGGTCGCCTGCTTCATGGCGAAACCGGTCGAGGAATACGCCGGCTCGGGCATGCACTTCCACGTCTCGCTGATGGACGAGGCGGGCAGCAACATCTTTGCCGAGGCGCCGGGCCAGGGCTGGACCGAGCCGCTGCTCCACGCCCTTGGCGGGCTGCGCGCGACGATGGGCGAGTCGATGCTGGTCTTCGCGCCGCACCTCAATTCCTGGCGGCGCTTCGCCAACCAAAGCTACGCGCCGGTCTCCACCGCCTGGGGTGTCAACAACCGCTCGGTGGCGCTGCGGGTGCCGGCAGGCGAGGTCCGCGCGCGCCGTATCGAGCACCGCCCCTCGGGCGTCGACGCCAACCCCTACCTGGTCGCGGCCACGGTGCTGGCGGGGATCCTGCACGGCTTCGACAACCGGATCGATCCGGGACCCGAGACCACGGGCAACGCCTACGACCAGGAGGATGCCGGCGCCGGGATCCCGCGCGACTGGCACCAGGCGATCGTGGCAGCGCAGCAGTCGGATTTCCTGAAAGCGGCCCTCGGCGAGGACATGCACCGGACCTTCACGGCGGTGAAGGCGGCCGAACACGCGCGGGTGGCGCGGACGATATCGGAAGTGGATTTCGACCTCTACCTGCACACGGTTTGAGGGTGTCCCAGCTAGGACGCTCATCAAGCCTCTGAAGAAAAACAAAAAATTAAGAGTGAGCATCCGGGACACCCAGCTGCAACGGGCGGCGGGGTGAACCCCGCCCTACGCCCAAGCCGGAAGGCATGCGTTTGGCTGATCTCGGACTGGAGTATTTCAAAAGAAGAGAAGCAGCTGGCGCGCGCCCCTGGCTTCTCTTCTTCTCAAATTTCTCCGGGGGGGCCGCGCCCCAAGGCGCGGCGGGGGCAGCGCCCCCCAAGAATCCACCCGCCACTGGGCGTTGACGCCGGAAACCCTGCGTAGGGCGGGGTTTACCCCGCCGCGCGGGTTCAGCGGGTCAGTTCCTTCATGCCCTTGGCGAGGCCCGCCAGGGTCATCGGCACCATCTGGCCGTCAAATATCTCGTTGATCATCGAGATCGACTGGGTATAGCTCCAGTATTTCTCGGGCACCGGGTTGATCCAAAGGCTGGAGGTCCACTTCTCCCGCGCGCGCTTGAGCCAGAGAGACCCGGGTTCCGGGTTCCAGTGTTCCGAGGCGCCGCCGGGATAGGCGATCTCGTAGGGGCTCATCGAGGCGTCGCCGACGAAGATGCACTTGTAATCCGGCCCATAGGTGCGCAGCACCTCGTGGGTCGGGGTCTGCGCGTCCCAGCGGCGGCGATTGTCGCGCCAGACGCCTTCGTAGAGGCAGTTGTGGAAGTAGAAATACTCCATGTGCTTGAACTCGGTGCGCGCCGCGGAGAACAGCTCTTCCACCACTTTCACATGCGGGTCCATCGAGCCGCCGACGTCCAGGAACAGCAGCACCTTCACCGCATTGTGCCGCTCGGGGCGCATCTGCACGTCGAGATAGCCGTGTTCCGCCGTGGCCCGGATCGTTCCGTCGAGGTCGAGCTCGTCGGCCGCGCCCTCGCGCGCCCAGCGGCGCAGGCGTTTCAGCGCGACCTTGATGTTGCGCGTGCCCAGTTCCACCGTGTCGTCGAGGTTCTTGAACTCGCGCTTGTCCCAGACCTTCACCGCGCGCTGGTTGCGGCTTTCCTTCTGGCCGATGCGCACCCCTTCGGGGTTGTAGCCATAGGCGCCGAAGGGCGAGGTGCCGGCGGTGCCGATCCACTTCGACCCGCCCTGGTGGCGGCCCTGCTGTTCCTTGAGCCGCTCGCGCAGCGTCTCCATCAGTTTCTCGAAGCCGCCGAGCGCCTCGATTTCCTTCTTCTCGGCCTCGGTGAGGTGTTTCTCGGCCATCTTCTTCAGCCATTCGGCGGGGATGTCGACCGCTTCGAGCACCTGTTCGAAACCGATCGATTCCAGCCCCTTGAAGGCGGCGGCAAAGGCCTGGTCGAACTTGTCGAGGTTGCGCTCGTCCTTCACCATCGAGATGCGGGCGAGGTAGTAGAAGGCCTCGACATCATAGGTCGCAAGCCCGGTCTTCATTGCCTCGAGGAAGGTCAGAAACTCGCGCAGCGTAACCGGGACGCCGTGTTTCCTCAGGGATTCGAAGAAGGGCAGGAACATGGCTTAGACCAACATGCGTTCGAGGATGACGGTTGCGATCATGCCGACGACGGCGAAGGCGATGCCGTAACCGGCGCCGTATTGCGCCATGTCTGCGCCCGAGCCGCCGCGCTTCTTCGCGGTGAGCACGCCGATGATAAGGCCAAGCAAACCGCCACCGATCACAATCATCTCTGTCCTTTCACAGCCGGCGCGTGTGCGGGCTGAGCGCCGCGATCTCGCGCATCTTGGCATGTACCGCGTAATCCGAGCCAAAGCCGTAACGCGCCCAGCCGATACTGTCCATACGCAGATCCTGTGCCTCGTCCGAGCGGCCGGAGAGATCGAGCGCCTCGGCCTTGAGCAGCATCAGCGTCGCCAGCAGGGCGGCGTTCTCGGCGCGGGCGGCGACGGGCAGGCAGGGGTCGATCTGGCGGATCGCGCTGGTGCCTTCGCCCTGGGTGATGAGGTAGGCGGCGGTCTGGGTGGTGATGAAGGCGCGGTGCAGCTCGGTGCCGGGCGTGCGGTCGAGCAGGGCCAGCGCGCTGGCATAGTGCTGCTGCGCCAGCGCCGGGTCATAGCTCTGGATCATCCGGCCCAGCATGTAATGGCTGAAGGCGCGGCGGTGGTCCTGCCATCCCAGGTCCTGGGCGATCCGGGCGGCCTCCGTTGCGGCGCGGCGGCGGGCCTCGAAGGCCGCGCCGGGGCCAAGCGCGGTTTGCACGTCGTCGATCCAGGCGCGCGGGGTCGGCTGCACCGCGCGGGGCGGTTCGCTTTCGCCGCGCGGGTTCAGCCGGCTGAGCAGAGCGGGCAGGCGGGCGGCCACCTCGGCGCGGGACATGCCGCTGTGCAGTTCGGGCGCATAGGTGGCGCGCAGGATCAGCATGTCGAAGCCGGTCAGCACGGTATGGACGTTGTCGTCGTTGAAGACGGAATCCGACAGCTGGTAGAGGTCGTTCAGCGGCCCGAGCGCCTGGGCCAGTTCCTCGTGCAGGCAGTCGCGGATTTCCTGCGGGGCGGCGTCGGCGGGCACGAAGATGCCGAGGCGATAGCGTTCGCGCAGCATCGACCAGTTGGTCTGCGCCCGGTGCCGGTTGCGGCGGTAGTCGTCGATGCTTGTGACATTGGGCACCACGAAACAGGCGGCCTGGGGCAGGGCGCGGCGGATCTCGTCGCGGCTGACGGCCTGGATGGTGATATTGGCCTCGGGGCCGGTCACCTCGCCGATATTGATATTGGCCTCGCGCTGGAGCCGGCCGAGCAGGGCGCGCAGGTCGGGGCGCAGGCTGGGCGGCGCCTTGCCGGTGACGCGCACGGTGATCGGCCCTTCGAAGCGGGTGAAGGTGTCGAGCGCGCGCCCGCTCTCCAGTTCGAAATGCAGGGCGAGGAAGTCGGCGGCGATATTGGCGTTCGAGGAGACCGGCGGGCGCACCTCGGTGGCGCCGAAGGCCTTCATCGGCGGCAGGGTGCTGTCGGCGATGGTGGCGCGGGTGGGCATGTCGGGATCGCCGCCGCAGGTGGCCAGCGCAAGCGCGGCAAGAAGGGCGGCGCAAAGGGCGGGGGCGCGTCTCACGGGCGGCTGTATTTGATGAAGGGCGTCTTGACGGCGATGCGGTCGTAGAGCTGGCGGGCCGTGGTGTTGAAATCCTGCGTCAGCCAGTAGACCGAGGGCGCGCCATGCGCGTCGGCGGCGGCATAGACCGCCTCGATCAGCCTGTGGCCGACACCGGTGCCGCGCACCTCGGGACGGGCGTAGAGGTCCTGCAGGTAGCAGACCTCCTCGATCTTCCAGCCGTGGCGGTGGAAGAGGTAATGCGTCAGCCCGACCAGCCGGCCGTCCTGTTCGGCGACCAGGCAGCTGAAGTCGCGTGGATCGTCGCCCAGCAGGCGGGCGAAGGTGCTGTCATAGACCTCCGGCGCGACGGAGCTTTCGTAGAATTCCAGATAGGCGGTCCAGAGCTCGGTCCATTCCGGGCGGTCCTCGGCGCGCAGGGGTCGAATGATGATCTCGGTGGTCATGGTCTCAGCGTGGCAGGGGGCGCACAGGCGCTCAAGATGGATCTGCCGCAGAGTAGGGCGGACGCGACCGGCGGGCAACAGTCAGGCGCGCCCGGCCCTGGGGCCGGACGCATATCGGGCGGGCCCGAGGACGTCAGAAGATGAAGTCGGAGCGGTCGAGATTGAACAGGGAAATCCCGACAAGGGTAATGGTATTGCCCTCTCCCGCATCTATCACTACGTCTGCGCCGACCTGCGACATGTGGTTCCTGACCAAGTCGCTATAAGACGTAATCGACGCGACGCCTCTCAGATTGATATCCTCGCCCCCGTTGAGCGCGTTGAAATCGGTGATCCTGTCGTTGCCAAAGTTTCCTCGGAAAATGAACTTGTCGAGGCCGGCACCGCCGGTCAGCGTATCGTCCCCGATGCCACCGTCGAGCCTGTCGGAGTCGTCATTGCCGATCAGCGTGTCATCGCCCCCCCGGCCTAGGAGCGTGTCATTGCCGCCCTTGCCATCGAGCAGGTTGTCGTTTTCGTCACCCGCGATGGTGTCGTTCTCGAAGTTGGATCCACGTACATTTTCGATGTTGCGAAGCTTGTGATTGAAGGTCTGACCCTGCCAGGTGCCGGTAGCGACCCCCTTTGCGAGGTCGACGTCGACGGGCCCCACGCCGCCCCGGTCATATCTGATCAGGTCGATCCCACCCTTGCCGTTCAAGACGTCATTGCCCTGGCCCAGGGTGAACCTTTCGTCGTTGCGACTGCCGACAACCTTGTCATCGAAATTGGTGGCCCAAAGTTCATAGATCTGACCGGGGCCCGAAATGGTGTCGGCAACGAAGTTCAGAATGCCATCGGCGGCAGAGAATTCGTAGGTCTTGGTAACGAGGCCCATGTTCAGGTTGGCGGTGATCCCGGCGCCGAGGCTGGCGTAGCTCAGCCGGATCAGGCCTTCCCCGATATGGTATGAATCATTGCCGCCGCCACCGGACAGGCTGAGCCAGCGGTCCTCGCCGGGATTGACCCGGAACTCATCGTCACCGGCATTGTGACCCGTTACGATCTGTAGGCCGCTGTACTGCATGTTCAGCATGGCGTTGGAAACGTCGACCAGGTTGACGTTGATGTCATGCCCGCGGATGAAGCCGAAGTTGTTGTCACCGTCGATGACGACCAGAAGCCCCGCGTCCGGGTCCGGCGTGTTCGCCGGATCGTACCATCCCAGGGACACCGACACGAAGCCGAGACCATCCGCGTAGCTGGAGAAATCGATCGTATCGAAGCCGGTGCCCGGGTCGATGGTATCCCCGCCAGCGATATTCCCACCGGCATCGATGTAGTCATTGCCGGCACCCGCGGAAATATAGTCGCTGCCGCCGAAACCCTTGATGATGTCATCATTCGGGGTGCCGGTCAGGTAGTCACTACCTGATGTTCCGTTAATCTTCGCCAAGTCAGAATCTCCAATCAGTCAGTAGATCCACTGATGGTTGAGAAATAAAATCAAATCAAATGAAGATGTTATCTAAAGTATAAATTTGCATGTGGGTGCACCGGACGCCACACGGATCAGAGCGGCCTCAGGCCAGCAGTGCCAGCGGCACGGTCGACAGCAGGCTGGTCCAGATGATGACCGGGGTGATCGCATCGGTGCGCACGCCGTGCAGCAAGGCGAGCGAGAAGGCCATCATCCCCGAAGGGCCGGCGGCGGCGAGCAGGAACTGTGGTGCGGCGGGGTCGCTCGGGTGCACAACCGCGATCAGTGCCCAGACCATGGCCGGGAAGAGCAACAGCTTGAGCGCCGAGATGCCGGCGACCACCGGGGTCGGGGTCAGGCGGCTGCCCGAGAGTATGATGCCGACCGCCAGCAGGGTCAGCGGCGAGGCGGCGACGCCGGCATAATGCAGAGCGGTCTCGACCGGGGCGGGCAGGGTGAGGCCCGAAAGGTTCACGACGAGGCCCAGCAGAATCGCCATCAGCACCGGGTTGCGCCCCATCGAGCGGACCGCCGCGCCCGTGCCGTATTTGCCCGCGATCAGCTCCATCGAGATGATGAAGAAGGCAAAGGAGACGGTGGAATCCCAGGCCACGATGGCGGTGATCGGGGTGGCCCCGGCGGCGCCGTAGATCAGCACCGAGATCGGCCAGACGTAGAGCAGCGTATTGGTGAAGACCACCGCCATGCCGAGCAGCCAGCTCTCGCCATGCTCGCGCCCGAAGATCCGCCGGGCGGTCAGGTAGGCGAGGGTAAAGCAGATGGCCTGCGCCGCGACGTAGAGCGCCAGCGCCACGATCGGGAAGGTCGAGGCGTCGTATTTCGCCACCAGCGGGAAGATCAGCGCCGGCTGGAAGATCAGGAAGGCGATCCGGTTGGCGGCCCGCGCCTCGCCCTCGGAGACGGTGCCGGCCCGGCCCAGGATGAAGCCGAGCGCAAGCACCGAGAAGACCGGCAGGATGTTTCCGGTCAGGACCGAGAGCATGGCTTTGCCCTTAGCGCGTCTTCGAGCGGGCCATGAAGGCGAGGCGTTCGAAGAGGTGGACGTCCTGCTCGTTCTTCAGCAGCGCGCCGTGCAGCTTGGGCAGGGCATTGGCGCCGTCGCGGCGCAGGTCCTCGGCGGTCAGGTCCTCGGCCAGCAGCAGCTTGAGCCAGTCGAGCACCTCGGAGGTCGAGGGTTTCTTCTTGAGGCCCGGCTGTTCGCGCAGCTCGTAGAACTGGGTGAGCGCGGTGGTCAGCAGCGCTTCCTTGATCCCCGGGTGGTGGACTTCGACGATCTTGCGCATGGTCTGCTCGTCGGGGAAGCGGATGTAGTGGAAGAAGCAGCGGCGCAGGAAGGCGTCCGGCAGTTCCTTCTCGTTGTTCGAGGTGATGATGACGATGGGCCGCTGGCGCGCCTTGATGGTCTCGCCGGTCTCGTAGACGTAGAACTCCATCCGGTCGAGTTCCTGCAGCAGGTCGTTCGGGAACTCGATGTCGGCCTTGTCGATCTCGTCGATCAGCAGCACCACGCGCTTGTCCGACTCGAAGGCCTGCCAGAGCTTGCCCTTCTTGATGTAGTTGCGCACGTCATGCACGCGCTCGTCGCCAAGCTGGCTGTCGCGCAGGCGGCTGACCGCGTCATATTCGTAGAGACCCTGCTGGGCGCGGGTGGTCGACTTGACGTTCCATTCGATCATGTCCATCCCGAGCGCCGAGGCGACCTGGCGTGCGAGCTCGGTCTTGCCGGTGCCCGGTTCGCCCTTGACCAGCAGCGGCCGCTCGAGCGTGACGGCGGCATTTACCGCGATCGTGAGGTCGTCGGTGGCCACATATTCGCTGGTGCCCTGAAATTTCATGTCGTTCCAATCCCTTGTTGCCCGAGTGTGTCGACCCGCCTGCATCTAGGGTTTTAGCGCGAAGCGAATGCTATTGTGTAGTGACATTCGCGGCATGCTCGGCTAAACGCTGCGGCAGTGGGGAACCCGTGTTCCAAGGAAGTGTCATGTCCGAAGTTGTGGGTCAATCCAAGGGAGTGGAAATGAAGCAGGACGTTTTCTTGCCGGACGACTACCGGCCGGCCGAAGATGAACCTTTCATGAATGAACGCCAGATCGAATACTTCCGCAGAAAGCTTTTGAACTGGAAGAACGACCTTCTCGAAGACAGCCGCGATACGATCGAAGGTCTGCAAGACAGCACCCGCAACATCCCTGACATGGCCGACCGCGCAAGCGAGGAAACGGACCGCGCCCTGGAGCTGCGGACCCGCGACCGCCAGCGCAAGCTGGTCGCCAAGATCGACGCCGCGCTGCGCCGGATCGAGGAAAACGAATACGGATATTGCGAAGTGACTGGCGAGCCGATCTCGCTCAAGCGGCTGGACGCGCGTCCGATCGCGACGATGAGCCTGGAGGCGCAGGAGCGTCACGAGCGTCGCGAGAAGGTGCACCGCGACGACTGAGCGGTGAGAAATTTCGTAATGGTTTCACGGCGCTGGGGCGGTATGCCCCGGCGCCGTTGCTTTTGAGGCGTGGGCATGTCGGGACAGCAGATAACCGTTCTGGGCGCCGGGATCGGCGGGCTGGCCGCCGCGGTGGCGATGGCGCAGCGCGGGGTGCAGGTGCACGTGATCGAGCAGGCGCCCGAGCTGGCCGAGGTGGGCGCGGGGCTGCAGATCAGCCCGAACGGCAAGGTGGTGCTCGACCGGCTGGGCGTCTCGCTGGAGGGCGCCGTGCGCTCGGAGGGGACCGAGCTGCGCGACGGGGCCACGGGGCGGCTGGTGCTGCATCTGCCGCCGCCCGGGGCCGGGCCGACCTGGTATGTGCACCGGGCCGATCTGCTGGCGCGACTCGCCGCGCGGGCGCGCGAGTTGGGGGTTGCGATCGAGCTTGGCCGTCAGGCAGTTTCACTGGATGCCGAGGGCGGCCGGGTGGTCTTCTCCGACGGTTCGGTCGAATCTGCACAGATTTTGATCGGTGCCGACGGGGTGCGCGGTGTCGCGCGATCAGCCGTCAACGGTGCCGGCAAGCCCGAGTTCACCGGGCAGGTGGCCTGGCGCGCGCTGGTGCCGGGGCAGGGCGAGCCGGCGAAGGCTCGGCTCTTCATGGGGCCGGATCAGCACGTGGTGCTTTACCCGCTGCGGGGCGGCGCGTTGCTGAACATCGTCGCGGTCGAGGAGCGGCGCGACTGGACCGAGGAGAGCTGGCGGCGCCAGGGCGACCCGGACGCGCTGCGGCGGCGGTTCATCGGCTTTGGCGGGCCGGTGCGGGCGGCGCTGGAGCGGGTCGAGGTGGCGCATCTCTGGGCGCTGCACCTCCACCCGGTGGCGACGCGCTGGCAGCGGGGCCGCACCGCGCTGCTGGGCGATGCGGCGCATCCAACGTTGCCGTTCCTGGCGCAGGGCGCCTGCCTGGCGCTGGAGGACGCCTGGGTATTGGCCGGTTGCATCGCCGGGGGGCGGGGGCTCGAGAGCTACGAGGCGCTGCGCAAGGCGCGGGCCACACGGGTGGTCGCGGCGGCCGGCAAGAACGCCTGGCGGTTCCACCTGCGCAGCCCGCTGCGGCAGGTGGCGCAGACCGTGCTGCGCCTCGGGGGTACCCGGCTGGCACCCGATTTCGGCTGGGTGCATGGCCATGACGTCACAGCGGAAGTTCCGTAGTCTCCTTGATCTCTTCCATCACGAAGCTGGAGGAGACATCCGACATCTCGACCTTGCGGATCAGCTCGCGGTAGAGCCGGTCATAGCCCGCCACATCGGCGACGCGGGCGCGGATGAGGTAGTCGAGTTCGCCGCTCATCCGGTAGGCGCCGAGGATCTCGGGCATGGCGCGGGTGGCCTTGGCGAATTTCTCAAGCCAGTCCGGTTCGTGGCGGCTGGTGCGCACCAGGATGAAGACGGTCAATCCCAAGCCGAGCGCCGCCGGGTCGAGCAGGGTGACGCGGGCGCGGATCACGCCGGCCTCTTCCAGCGCCTTGATCCGGCGCCAGCAGGCATTGCGAGACAGGCCGACGCGGCTGCCAAGCTCGTCGAGCGGCAACGAGGCATCCTTTTGCAAAAGGGCGAGGATGCGGCGGTCTATGTCATCAATCGTCTTCATAAATGTCACTATCGTGGGATATCGTCACGGGATCAATTCGTTTCAGTTGAAGTTTGGGAAAAGCTCCCAATGATCGCAGGTTAATGTGCCGTCCATCTCGTTACAGGAGCGCCGCATGATCACCCGTGTCTTTCTCGACCATCCCCGCAGCGTGGATGAAAGCTATGTCGAACACGCCCGCTTTGCCGGCGGTTTCGCGCTGCGCCTGTTCGGCGCGGCCTGCGCGGCGGCCGTTCACGCGGTGATCCCCTGCCTCTTCGAGAAGACTGCGAGCACGATGATCGCGCAGATGTATCAGCGCACCCACAACCGGGGAAAGTGAATGTGCCGTTGGGCCGCCTGGATCGGCAAGCCGATCTTTCTTGAGGAAATCATCAGCCGGCCCGGCCATTCGCTGATCGTCCAGAGCCATCAGGCCGAACGCTGCCCCAGCGCGGTGAACGCCGACGGCTTTGGCGTCGCCTGGTATGACCACCGCCCCGAGCCGGGGCTCTACCGCGATGTCTACCCGGCCTGGTCGGACCCGAACCTTGCCGCCGTGGCGCGGCAGGTGCGCTCTCCGCTGTTCCTGGCCCATGTGCGCGCCTCGACCGGTTCGGCGATCTCGCGAAACAACTGCCATCCCTTCGCGGTCGGCCGCTGGAGCTTCATGCACAACGGCCAGGTCGGCGGCTTCGACGCCTTCCGCAAGCAGGCCGACATGGGGATCGACGACGCGCTCTACCCGATGCGCAAGGGCGCGACCGACAGCGAGGCGATCTTCCTGCACGCGGTCGGCATGGGGCTGGACCGCGAGCCCGTCGGCGCGATGCGCCGCGCCGCCGCCCATATGCAGCGCCTGTCCGAGGCCAGGGGCACCGCGCCACACCTGC
The DNA here is from genome assembly GCF_014656415.1 of Seohaeicola zhoushanensis. GTDB lineage: Bacteria > Pseudomonadota > Alphaproteobacteria > Rhodobacterales > Rhodobacteraceae > Seohaeicola_A > Seohaeicola_A zhoushanensis. The sequence continues at coordinate 136,597 of NZ_BNCJ01000008.1, forward strand.
GGCTCTCGGCGGCCTGGTCCGACGGGCAGAGCCTCTGGGCGGTGCGCTATGCCTCGGACGCGGCAGCGCCGACGCTCTATTACCGCCACTGCGCCGAGCGCGGCGGCTTCATGGTGGTGTCCGAGCCGCTGGAAAGCGATGCCAGCGGCTGGACCGAGGTGGAGATGGGCACCGTCTGCCGTTTCACGGCCGACAGCGTCGTGGCCGAGCCTTTCGGCCTTCTCGCGGCGGAACGCGCGGCCTGAGGCCGGGTGTGGGCAATTTGCACCTTTCGGATTCAACCTGTGGGTGCGCCGGCTGCCCGTGTTGACAGCTGCGCGGCGCGTCATTGAAATGCCTGCAAAGCAAATAACCAAAATTGATGAGGCGCATTATGCAATTGCAGAAAACGGGATCCGAAATAATCATTGAATCCGCCGGAATTGGACCTGGCGCGACCGATCCGGATATTACGGTCCTTTCCAACGGACAACTTGTCGTCACCTGGACCGAGGTGCTGGGGCAGCCGACTGACGAATTCGACGATGTCGACAGCGCTGTCTTCGCCCGGGTCCTCACCGCCGAGGGGGTGCCGGTCAGCGACATCTTCCAGGTCAACCAGTTCAGCCCCTATGTGCAGGATCGCCCCCAGGTCGTCGCGATGTCCTCCGGTGGATTCGCCATCGGGTACACCTCGACTTTGTCGCCGGGAAGCGGACCAGCGGATGCCGATTCGATTATCCGCTTTTTCCTGGATGATGGCACGCCGTCGGGCAGTTTCGCTCTGGATGTGAATCCAGATACCGGCGGACTTGATCCGACGGCTTTCGACCAGGAACTGCTGCGCGATATCGTCAGCCTTTCGGGGAACCGGTTCGCGGTGATCCTGGAAGAGCCCATGGTCAATACCACCGATGGTTACCAGGCCATCGTCTATGACTCGGCGGGAACACCCGGCGCGTATCTGGGTGGTCCCGTCGATGCGATGGTCCAGCTTGCAAATGGCAATATCATCCGTGCGGGAGCGCAGTTGGGTGCCGCAGCCGGTGAGCGGATCTTGCTGACGCTCAGCAACTCGCTGTTCCGTGTTCCGATCGGGTTCGAGGGAATCTACGAGCCGCTCGACTTCTATATCGATGCCGGGAACGGCCGGGTCAAATCCGATGCGATCGAACTGGCGGCACTGGCCGGGGGCGGGGTCGCACTGGCCTATGTCGAGGAGTTCGACAACGCGCCCTCCACCCTGAACGTCTCGATCCTGTCCGATTACGCGGCCTTCGCGGGTGCGGCGGTTCCAGTCTCGTTCAGCGTCCGGTTCGATAGTACCGATGGCGAATTCGACATGATCGGCCTTTCGGGTGGCGGCTTTGCCATCGCGATGACAGCACCGGACAACGGCGGCCTGACCAAGGGCGTGGACCTGCTGCTGTTCGATGCCGACGGCAGCCTGCAATCGCGCCTCCAGGCCAGCACGTCGGACATTGGCGATCAGGGCCATCCCTCGCTGACCGAACTGGACGGGGGCGCCATCGCCCTAGTCTATACCGACAGTTCGGGCGACCATAATACATTGCGCCTGGTTGAATTCGAGGTGACCGGCGCATCGGGCAAGTTCACCGGGACCGCCGGTGACGATGTTCTGGGCGGGGTCGGCGGCAACGACCGGATCTTCGGCCTGGCCGGCAATGACGAGATCAAGGGACGCGGTGGCGATGACCGGCTGTTCGGCGGCGATGGCGACGACACGCTGGATGGTGGGAATGGCAATGACGCGCTGCGCAGCGGGAACGGCGCTGACACGCTGATCGGTGGCGCCGGCAACGATGGTCTGGGCGGCGGTGCCGGCGACGACCGGCTGTTGGGGGGCGATGGCCGCGACGTGCTGGGCGGTGCTGCGGGCAATGACCGGCTGTTCGGTCAGAAGGGCAATGATGTCCTGAAGGGCGGGCTGGGCAACGACGTCATGACCGGCGGCCCAGGGAAAGACACCTTCGTCTTTGTCTACGACCGCACCGGCGATGACCACATCACCGATTTCAACGCCGGTCAGGACGTGCTGCAGATCGACCTGCGCGGCGAGGAGACCAGTGTCGTCGACGTCAGCATCGTCGACGTCAGCATCGTCGGTTCCGACACGCTGGTGAGCTTCGGTGGAGCCTCGGTCACGCTCGACGGGGTGCAGCTCAGCGAAAGCGATATCGTCTTTAGCTATCTCTGAGGCGCGCTGACACGAAAATGGAAACGGGGGCCCGAAGGCCCCCGTTTCTTTTCATGCGATCTGGCGGCGGATCAGCCGGCCAGCGCCTTGTTCAGGTTCTCGTCGACCTTCTCGAGATAGCCCATGGTGGTGAGCCACTTCTGTTCCGGGCCGACCAGCAGCGCGAGGTCCTTGGTCATGTCACCGGCTTCGACGGTCTCGACCACGACGCGCTCCAGCGTGGTGGCGAAGTTCATCAGCGCGTCGTTGCCGTCGAGCTTGGCGCGGTGCTTGAGGCCGCCGGTCCAGGCATAGATCGAGGCCACCGAGTTGGTCGAGGTCTGCTCGCCCTTCTGGTGCTGGCGGTAGTGCCGGGTGACGGTGCCGTGGGCCGCTTCGGCCTCGACGATCTTTCCATCGGGCGTCATCAGCACCGAGGTCATCAGGCCGAGCGAGCCGAAGCCCTGGGCCACGGTATCCGACTGCACGTCGCCGTCGTAGTTCTTGCAGGCCCAGACATAGCCACCCGACCACTTGAGCGCCGAGGCGACCATGTCGTCGATCAGGCGGTGTTCATAGGTGATGCCGGCCTTCTTGAACTGCTCTTCGAACTCTTCCTCGTAGACCTTCTGGAACAGGTCCTTGAAGCGGCCGTCATAGGCCTTGAGGATGGTGTTCTTGGTCGAGAGATACACCGGCCAGCCCTTGAGCAGGCCGTAGTTCATCGACGAACGGGCAAAGTCGATGATCGACTGGTCGAGGTTGTACATCGCCATGGTGACACCGGCACCGGGGGCGTTGAACACTTCCTTCTCGATCACTTCGCCGTCTTCGCCGACGAACTTGATCGTCAGCTTGCCCTTGCCGGGGAAGCGGAAGTCGGTGGCGCGATACTGGTCGCCGAAGGCGTGACGGCCGACGACGATGGGTTGGGTCCAGCCCGGCACCAGGCGCGGCACGTTCTTGCAGATGATCGGTTCGCGGAAGATCACGCCGCCGAGGATGTTGCGGATGGTGCCGTTGGGCGAACGCCACATCTCCTTGAGGCCGAATTCCTCGACCCGCTGCTCGTCGGGGGTGATGGTCGCGCATTTGACGCCGACGCCGTACTGCTTGATCGCATTGGCCGCATCGACCGTGATCTGGTCGTTGGTCTCGTCGCGGGCCATGATGCCGAGATCATAGTATTTCAGGTCGATGTCGAGGTAGGGCAGAATGAGCTTCTGCTTGATGAAGTCCCAGATGATCCGGGTCATCTCGTCGCCGTCGAGTTCAACGACCGGGTTAGCCACCTTGATCTTGGTCATGCGTGCGAAACCTTTCCGTTTTGTTTGAGTCGGGATTGCCGCGTCTCTAGCGCAGAACGCTCGGGCGGGAAAGGTGGTATACCTTCGTATACCGCTTTGTCGCAGGTTGGCCGCGTTGCCAAGTACGAAACGATCAATTGTTGGTGGCGAAGATTGTTTACCTGGCGCCTGGGGACGCGCGCCGTGACGCCACGGCAGGCGTGCGACGCGCGCGGCGGGTGGTACGGAGCGCGCAGTAAGACCAGAGGACGATTCCCATGTTCAAGAAGACTTTGCTGGCCGCGGCTGTTGCCCTGGCGCCTTTCGGCGCGGCGCAGGCAGCAACGCTGGATGCGGTATCGCTGCTGCAGCAGTTCGGCCTGATCACCACCGGCAATGTGACCGTCGGTGCGCTCAAGGTGCATGGCCGCGCGCTGATCGGCGGCAGCCTGACCGGCAATTTCGCCGAGGTGAACAACGGGAATATCGACGCCAAGGTCGCCTCGGATTTTGACGAGCTGGTTCTGGGTAGCGCGACCTCGGGCACCAAGGTGCGGGTCAACAACAACGGCAGCGCCAGCTACAACGGCGCTCCGAGCGAGCTTTATGCCAAGGTGAAGTCAACGCCCGCGATTGCGCCGGAGAACTACGCGGCGATCCTTGACGCCTTCGCCGCCGATCTGGGCGCGATGAGCGCCACGGCGAGCGCGACCAAGGTGGGTGGCAACGGGCTGAGCTTCAACGCATCCTCCACCGGAGGCGTGACCGTCTACGACATGACCGCCGCCGATTTCCAGAACCGCGACATCTCGCTGGCGCTGAACGGGGCCGATCTTGTGGTCATCAACGTGAGCGGGACCGGCACGTTCAACGTGCTGAGCAACTTCAACTTCGACGCGACGCTGGCCAAGAACGTGATCTGGAACCTTTCGGGCTTCAGCTCGGTCAATCTCCAGCGCTCGGTCAAGGGACAGGTGCTGGCCGGCGGCATGGCGGTCAACTTCAATTCCGATATCGAGGGAACGCTCTACGCCGGGACGGTGCAGGCAGGCGCGCAGCTGCATATCCAGACCCTGGATTACGAGGTGCCGCCGCCGGTTTCGCAGGTTCCGGTTCCGGCGACCTTACCGCTGCTGCTGGCCGGTGCGGGTGCGTTTGCTGTGCTGCGCCGGCGCCGCCGCGCCTGAGCCGTTCGCAGAACAACGGAAAGGGCGGCCTCGGCCGCCCTTTTGTTTGTCTGGCCGTCAGCTGTCGGTGCGGGCGAAGAAGGCGGCGATCTGCGGGCGCAGCCAGTCCCAGAGCGTCGGGGCGCCGCGGGTGATCGGGGTGCCGACGCGGGCGTCCATCTGTTCCAGCGTCACGCTGTATTCCGCCCAGGTGCCGCCGCCGCTGGCGAGGTTGGCAATCGGCGTCTGCAGCCGGTCGATGGCCTTGGCATAGCGGGCGTCGGGCGTCTCGGCGGCTTCGAACTCGTCCCAGAGGGCGCGGAACTCGGCCGCCTGGCTGGGTGGCAGCAGGCCGAAAAGGCGGTCGGCGGCGGCGGCTTCCTTGGCGGCCATCGCGGCGTGGTCGACCTTGCCGTGGATCGGCGCGTCGCCGGCGTCGATCTCGACGATGTCATGCAGCAGCAGCATCCGCAGCACGCGGTCGACCCGGACGCCTTCGGGGGCGTGTTCGGCCAGCACGAAGGCGTATAGCATCACGTGCCAGCTGTGCTCGGCCGAGTTCTCGTGGCGTGAACCGTCGATCAGGCGCGAGGCGCGCAGAACCGATTTCAGGCGGTCGGCCTCGGCCAGGAAGGCGATCTGCGCCTCGATATGGTCAGTCGGCACGGGTGGCCGGCCCCGGCTGCGCCGCCGCGGCCAGCTGTGCGCGCAGGAACTTCTGCGCGCCGATCGCCGCGAGGCGGACGCGCATCTCGGTCAGGAAGGCCTCTTCCAGCGTCTGCGAGGAGGCGCCGAGCACCTTGCCGACCTCGACGTAGAGCCGGTCGTTGCCGGTCAGCTCCATCGCCTTCATGCAGTCGTCCGCCAGTTCGGTGGCGAGTTTCTCGGTCGTGCCCATGCTCAGCGCGTCGTCTCGGTCAGGCGCTTCTTCACGTAGTCGGTCACGCTGGTGATCAGCGTGTCCATGTGCTTGTCCTGGAAGAAGTGGTCGGCGCCGGGCACTTCCTGGTGGGTGATCGTGATGCCCTTCTGCTCGTGCAGCTTGGCGACCAGCGCGGCGGTATCGGCGGGCGGTGCGACGCGGTCCGAAGTGCCGTTGATCACCAGGCCCGAGGAGGGGCAGGGCGCCAGGAAGGAGAAGTCGTACATATTGGCCGGCGGCGAGACCGAGATGAAGCCGGTGATCTCGGGGCGGCGCATCAGCAGCTGCATCCCGATCCAGGCCCCGAAGGAGAAGCCGGCGACCCAGCAGTGCTTCGAGTTGTTGTTCATCGACTGCAGGTAGTCGAGCGCCGAGGCGGCGTCGGAGAGTTCGCCGATGCCCTGGTCGTATTCGCCCTGGGACCGCCCGACGCCGCGGAAATTAAACCGCAGCACCGTGAAGCCCATGTTGTAGAAGGCATAGTGCAGGTTGTAGACGACCTTGTTGTTCATCGTCCCGCCGAATTGCGGATGCGGATGCAGCACGATGGCGATCGGCGCGTCCTTTTCCTTTTGCGGGTGATAGCGGCCTTCGAGGCGGCCTTCGGGTCCGGGAAAGATGACCTCGGGCATGTGCAGTTGGGTCCTGTCTGTTTCTTCCAGAGGCGGAGCCGATATTCTTGACGATATCGCTCGGTCACCTTAGAACGGTTCTAATAGATGAGTTGCGCCCGCGGGCGCGAACGTGTCAGGGGCACATACGCATTGGGCGGCGAAACGTCAATGTTTTCGCATTGAACGCCGTGATTTCGGGGGTCTGGATGAAGCTTTCTACCAAGGGACGCTATGCGATGGTGGCTCTGGCGGACATCGCGCTGCAACCGGAGAGTGCATTGGTGACGCTTGCCGATATCGCGCAGCGCCAGAAGATCTCGTTGCCCTATCTCGAACAGCTCTTCGTCAAGCTGCGCCGGGCCGAGCTGGTGACCTCGGTGCGCGGGCCGGGCGGCGGCTATCGGCTGGGCCGGCCGGCCAAGGACATCCGCATCGCCGACGTGTTGGCGGCGGTGGACGAGACGGTGGATGCGATGCACAAGGGGGCCGGCGCCTCGGGCGGGTCTTCGGGCAGCCGGGCGCAGTCGCTGACCAACCGGCTGTGGGAGAGCCTGAGCGCCAACGTCTATGTTTTCCTGCACCAGACCAGCCTGGCCGATGTGATCGGCAACCAGCTGGCGCCCTGTCCGGCGGTGCCGGGGCTGTTTGCGGTGGTGGACGAATAGGCCCGCCGGGCCTGCCGTCCTGTTCGAACTGAAGGAAAAGATGACTCTGATGCGTGTCTATCTCGACCATAACGCGACCGCCCCGCTGCGCCCCGAGGCGCGGGCGGCGATGATCGCGGCGATGGACGTGGTGGGCAACCCATCGAGCGTTCATGCCGAGGGGCGTGCCGCCAAGGCGCTTGTCGAGCGCGCGCGCGCGCAGGTCGCCTCGGCCTTCGGCGCCGACGGGGCCGACGTGATTTTCACCTCGGGCGCGACCGAGGCGGCGGCTCTGGCCTGTGCCGGGCGTGGGCTGCTGGGCGCGGCGATCGAGCATGACGCGGTGGGAGCCTGGGTCAGCGACGACCTGCCGGTCGACGCCGGCGGGCTGGTGCAGGTGGCGGACCCGGCGCGCTCGGTGCTGCAGATGGCCAATTCCGAGACCGGCGTGGTGCAGGCGCTGCCCGAGGGGCTGGCCGTGACCGATGCGACGCAGGCCTTCGGCAAGCTGCCGGTCGCCTTCAACTGGTGCGGCGCGCAGATGGCGCTGATTTCGGCGCACAAGCTGGGCGGGCCGAAGGGGATCGGCGCACTGGTGGTGCGGCGCGGCACCGAGATCGCGGCGCAGCTGCGCGGCGGCGGGCAGGAGATGGGCCGGCGTGCCGGGACCGAGAACATCATCGGCATCGCGGGCTTTGGCGCGGCCGCCGAGGCGGCGGTGCGCGAGCTGGCCAGCGGCGTCTGGGATGACGTCGCGAAACTTAGAAATATTCTAGAAAACAGTCTTGAGGCTGCCGGAAATAAGACTATTTTTGTCGGGAAAGATTCGCCGCGTCTGCCCAACACCTCGTGCATCGTCACGCCGGGCTGGAAGGGTGAGACCCAGGTGATGCAGATGGACCTGGCTGGTTTTGCGATCAGCGCGGGCTCCGCCTGTTCCAGCGGAAAAGTAAGGGCTTCGCGCGTTTTGCGTGCCATGGGCTTTGACGAGGGTGCTGCGGCAAGCGCGATACGCGTGTCGCTGGGGACTCAGACAACGGAAGAGCAGGTGCTGCGGTTCGCAGAGGCCTGGCTCGCCAAGGAAAAGAAACATCGCGCGCGCGCCGCGTGAGGTCAGGAGACGGATATGGCCGCATTGGACCAGACCCAGGTTAAGGAAGGCGTCGATCAGGAGACGGTCGACGCGGTGCGCGAGGTGGGCGGCGCCTATAAATACGGCTGGAACACCGAGATCGAGACGGATTACGCGCCCAAGGGCCTGACCGAGGACATCGTGCGGCTGATCTCGTCGAAGAACGAGGAACCGCAGTGGATGACCGACTGGCGGCTCGAGGCCTATGCCCGCTGGCTGACCAAGGAAGAGCCGAAGTGGGCGATGGTCGATTATCCGGAAATCGACTTCCAGGACCAGTATTACTATGCCCGGCCCAAGAGCATGGCGGAAAAGCCCAAGTCGCTCGACGAGGTCGACCCCAAGCTGCTGGCGACCTATGAAAAGCTCGGCATCCCGCTGAAGGAGCAGATGATCCTCGCCGGGGTGGAAGGTGCGGAATCGCTGCCGGCCGAGGGCCGCAAGGTCGCGGTCGACGCGGTCTTCGACTCGGTTTCGGTGGGCACCACCTTCCAGGCCGAGCTGAAGAAGGCCGGCGTCATCTTCTGCTCGATCTCCGAGGCGATCCGCGAGCATCCCGAGCTGGTGAGGAAATACCTCGGCTCGGTGGTTCCGGTCTCGGACAACTTCTATGCGACGCTGAACTCTGCCGTCTTCTCGGACGGGTCCTTCGTCTATGTCCCGCCGGGCGTCCGCTGCCCGATGGAGCTGTCGACCTATTTCCGCATCAACGCCGAGAACACCGGCCAGTTCGAGCGGACGCTGATCATTGCCGACAAAGGCTCTTACGTGAGCTACCTCGAAGGCTGCACCGCGCCCAAGCGCGACAAGGCGCAGCTGCACGCGGCGGTGGTTGAGATCATCGTCGAGGAAGACGCCGAGGTGAAATACTCGACCGTCCAGAACTGGTATCCGGGCGACGAGAACGGCAAGGGCGGCATCTACAACTTCGTCACCAAGCGCGCCGATTGCCGGGGCGACCGGGCCAAGGTGATGTGGACCCAGGTGGAAACCGGTTCGGCCGTGACCTGGAAGTATCCCTCCTGCATCCTGCGCGGCGACGACAGCCAGGGCGAGTTCTACTCCATCGCCATCGCCAACAACTACCAGCAGGCCGATACCGGCACCAAGATGATCCACCTCGGCAAGAACACCAAGAGCCGGATCGTGTCGAAGGGGATCAGCGCGGGCCACGCGCAGAACACCTATCGCGGGCTGGTCTCGATGCACCCGAAGGCCAAGAACTCGCGCAACTACACCCAGTGCGACAGCCTGCTGATCGGCGATCAGTGCGGCGCGCATACGGTTCCCTATATCGAGGTCAAGAACAACTCGTCCCGCGTCGAACACGAGGCGACCACCTCGAAGGTGGACGAGGACCAGCTGTTCTACTGCCGCTCGCGCGGGATGGACGAGGAAGAGGCGGTGGCGCTGGTCGTCAACGGTTTCTGCAAGGACGTGCTGCAGGCGCTGCCGATGGAATTTGCCATGGAGGCGCAGCAGCTGGTGGCGATCTCGCTGGAAGGGTCGGTGGGCTGAGCCCCCTTTGGAGTTGCCGATGAATGGCGCCCTACATACTGCCGATCGGTCTGCTGATCGCCTCGAACGTCTTCATGACCTTCGCCTGGTACGGCCATCTCGGCCACAAGGCCGCGCCCCTTTGGATCGCGGTGATGGTCAGCTGGGGCATCGCCTTCTTCGAATACTGGCTGGCGGTGCCGGCCAACCGGATCGGGCATCAGGTCTATTCGGCGGCGCAGCTCAAGACCATGCAGGAGGTCATCACGCTGGTGATCTTCGCCGGCTTCTCGGTGTTCTGGCTGAAGGAAAGCCTCAGCTGGGGCGTCGTCGCCGGGTTCGTGCTGATCGCCGCCGGGGCGGCGCTTGTCTTCAGGGGGTAAGGACATGATCGTGACCACCACGCCCAATATCGAGGGCCACCTGATCGCGGAATACAAGGGCATCGTCGTCGGCGAGGCGATCATGGGGGCGAACGTCGTGCGCGACATCTTTGCCTCGATCACCGATATCGTCGGCGGCCGGTCGGGCGCCTACGAGGGCAAGCTGCAGGACGCGCGCGAGACGGCGCTGGCCGAACTGGAGGCCCGCGCGCGGGCGCTGGGGGCCAATGCGGTTGTCGGCGTCGATCTGGATTACGAGGTTGTCGGGCAGTCGATGCTGATGGTCTCGGCCTCGGGCACCGCCGTGGTGATCGACTGAGGCGTCGGGTTTCAAGGAATAACGGCTGTGCCCGATTGGCGCGCGGCCTTGAGAGATGAGGTGGAAAATGCTGAATATCAAAAATTTGCAGGTCAAACTTGAGGAAGAGGACAAGCAGATCCTCAAGGGTGTCGACCTGACCGTCGAGGCCGGCAAAGTCCATGCGATCATGGGGCCGAACGGGTCGGGCAAGTCGACGCTCTCCTATGTCCTCTCGGGCCGCGACGGTTATGAGGTCACGGGTGGCTCGGCCACGCTCGACGGAGTCGACCTGCTGGCGCTGGAGCCGGAAGAGCGCGCCGCGGCGGGCCTGTTCCTGGCGTTCCAGTATCCGGTGGAAATTCCCGGCGTCGGCAACATGACCTTCCTGCGCACCGCGGTGAACGCGCAACGCAAGGCTCGCGGCGAGGACGAGATGAGCGCGGCCGAGTTCCTCAAGGTCGTGCGCGCCAAGGCCAAGGAGCTGCAGATCGACGCCGAGATGCTGAAGCGCCCGGTCAACGTCGGCTTCTCGGGCGGCGAGAAGAAGCGCAACGAGATCCTGCAGATGGCGATGCTGGAACCCAAGATGTGCATCCTTGACGAGACCGACTCGGGCCTCGACGTCGACGCGATGAAACTGGTGGCCGAGGGCGTGAACCGCCTGCGTTCGGAAGGGCGCGGCTTCCTGGTCATCACGCACTACCAGCGGCTGCTCGACCACATCAAGCCGGACGTGGTTCACATCATGGCCGACGGGCGCATCATCAAGACGGGCGGGCCGGAGCTGGCGCTCGAGGTCGAGAACAACGGCTATGCCGACATCCTGAACGAGGTCGCGTGATGGCCCTGCCGCAACGCAAGCAGAGCGCGACCGAGGCCCGGCTCGCCGGGCTGGTGCTGCCCGCGGGCGGCTGGTCGGAACCGCCCCGGCGCGAGGCGCTGGACCGGCTCGCCGCAATGGGCCTGCCCGACCGGCGGGACGAATACTGGCGCTTTACCCGCCCCGATACGCTGGTGCAGCCCGAGGCGCCTTCGGCGCGGCTGATGGCCGATGACGAGGCGCCGCTGTTCGGCCAGACCGAGCGGCTGCGGATCGTCTTTGTCGATGGCGTCTTCGATGCCGCCGCTTCGGACGACCTGGCGCTGGAAGGCGTGAGCATCGAGAGGCTGGCCGAGACCGCCGGCAAAGACATCCACTGGGCGCGCGACCTTTACGGCGTGCTCGAGGCGCGCGGGCAGACCCCGGTGCAGCGCCCCTTCGCGGCGCTGAACACCGCCTTTGCCAGCGATGGCGTGCTGATCCATGTCACGGGCCGGCCGAGCAAGCCGATCAACCTGGTTTATGTCCATGAATCAGAGACTTCTGACGTGATCCTGCACCATGTCGTGAAGGTCGATGCCGGGGGCGAGGCCACCATTCTGGAGAACGGCCCGGCAGCGGCGCGGTTCAACAAGTGCATGGAAGTCGACATTGCCGATACCGGCAAGCTGCACCTGGTGCGCGCGCAGGGCCGTGACCACGACCGGCGGGCGGCCACCCATGTCTTTGCCCGGCTGGGCGCGGAATCGGTGTTCAAGTCCTTCACCCTCTCGGTGAACGGTGTGCTGACCCGCAACGAGGTGGTGGTCGAGCTGACCGGCGATGACGCCATCGCCCATGTCGCGGGCGCCTGCGTCGGTGACGGCGATTTCCACCATGACGACACCGTCTTCGTCACCCATGACGCGGTTGGCTGCGAAAGCCGGCAGGTGTTCAAGAAGGTGCTGCGCAACGGTGCGGTCGGCGTGTTCCAAGGCAAGATCCTGGTGAAGCCCGGCGCGCAGAAGACCGACGGCTATCAGATCAGCCAGTCGCTGCTGCTGGACGAGGACAGCCAGTTCCTCGCCAAGCCCGAGCTCGAGATCTATGCCGATGACGTCGCCTGTTCGCACGGCTCGACCTCGGGCGCGATCGACGAGACTGCGCTGTTCTACCTGCGCTCGCGCGGGGTGCCGCATACGGAGGCGACCAACCTGCTGACGCTGGCCTTCCTGGCCGAGGCGGTGGCCGAGATCGAAGATGCGGACCTTGCCGCCGATATCGTCGCGCGGCTGGAAGGCTGGCTGGCCCGGCGGAGCTGATGGCAGTCACCTCGGATATCACCGCGACCTATCGCGGGCCCGGCCGTGTGATCGGCCGGATGCTGGCCGATGGCCGGCAGGAAGGCCGGGTGCTGACCTTCGCCCTGGTCGCGGGGCTGTTGTTCTTCGTGGCAAATGCGCCGTTCCAGGCGCGCGAGGCCGAGCTGGACCCGAACGGCCCGCTGGCGGTGCGGCTGTACTGGAGCGCCTTCTTCTGGGTGCTGATGGTGCCGCTACTGGCCTACGGGCTGGCCGCCGTGCTCTGGGTGCTGGCGCGGATCACGCGGCGGCGCATCAGCGGCTATGGCATCCGCCTCTCTCTGGTCTGGGCGCTCTTGGCCTCGTCGCCAGTGGCGCTGCTGGCGGGGCTGGTCTCGGGCTTCATCGGGCCGGGGCGGCAGCTCGACATCGTCGGTCTGGCCTGGCTCGCGGTTTTCGGCTGGTTCCTGATCGCCGGGCTGCTGCGCGCCGAAAGGGCCGGGACATGACGCTGGACGACGCCCGCACCCTGGCCTTGCAGAGCGTGACCGACCCCGCCGCTGCCGCCCGCGCGGTGCTGGCGCTGAAGCTGCCGCGCGCGGTGCTCTGGCAGGGGCTGGTGCTGATGGCGGTGCTCCAGGCGATGATCTACGCTGTCTCGGACATCGCCTTTCCCGGCCCCAACACGACGCGCTGGATCTTCGGCGCGCCGCTCCAGTTCTTCGCCATCGCGCTGCTGGGGATGGTGCTCTTCGTCTATGCGTTGCATTTCGCGGGGCGGATGTTCGATGGCCATGGCAGCCTCGAGGACGTGCTGGCCGTCATGGTCTGGCTCAACGCCCTGCGCGCATTGGTGCAGGTGGCGATGCTGGTGCTCTCGCTGACCGTTCCGATGCTGGCCATCGTGCTGATGCTGGGGGCGACCTTCGTCGGCCTCTACATCACCGTGCATTTCATCAAGCAGGCGCTGCGGCTGAACTCGCTGCTGAATGCCTTCTTCGTGATGCTGATCGCCTCGCTGGTGATCGGGATCGCGCTTTCCATTCTGATCTCCGTTGTCGGAGACCCGCTTCCAGGAGCGAACGGCCATGTATGACGTCGCAAGGATCCGCAAGGATTTCCCCATTCTCTCGCGCGAGGTGAACGGCCAGCCGCTGACCTATCTCGACAACGGCGCCTCGGCGCAGAAGCCGCAGGTGGTGATCGACGCGGTGACGCGCGCTTATGCGCATGAATATGCGAACGTTCACAGGGGCTTGCATTACCTTTCGAACCTCGCGACCGAGAAATACGAGGCGGTGCGCGGCACCGTGGCGCGCTTCCTTGGCGCGGCGTCCGAGCATGAGATCGTGCTGAACACCGGCACCACCATGGGCATCAACACGGTCGCCTATGGCTGGGCGATGCCGCGCCTGCAGGCCGGCGATGAGATCGTGCTGAGCGTGATGGAGCATCACGCCAACATCGTCCCCTGGCACTTCCTGCGCGAACGCCAGGGCGTTGTGCTGAAGTGGGTCGACATGGACGACAGCGGCGCGCTGGACCCGCAGGCGGTGATCGACGCCATCGGCCCGAAGACCAAGCTGGTGGCAATCACCCATTGTTCCAACGTGTTGGGGACCGTTGTTGACGTCAAGACCATCACCGCCGGCGCCCATGCCAAGGGGGTTCCGGTGCTGGTCGACGGCAGCCAGGGTGCGGTGCACATGCCGGTCAACGTCATGGACATCGACTGCGATTTCTACGCCATCACCGGGCACAAGCTCTATGGGCCGTCGGCCTCGGGCGCGATCTACATCAAGGCCGATCGCATGGCCGAGATGCGCCCCTTCCTGGGCGGCGGCGACATGATCCGCGAGGTCACGCGCGAGAATGTGACCTACAACGACCCGCCGATGATGTTCGAGGCGGGCACGCCGGGGATCGTGCAGATCATCGGTCTGGGCGTGGCGCTCGACTACATGATGGACATCGGGCTGGAAAACATCGCCCGCCACGAGGCCGACCTGCGCGACTATGCCTTCCAACGGCTGCGCGGGCTGAACTGGCTGCACCTGCAGGGCACGGTGCAGGACAAGGCGGCGATCTTCTCGTTCACGCTCGATGGCGCGGCCCATGCGCATGACATCTCGACCATCCTCGACAAGAAGGGTGTCGCCGTGCGCGCCGGCCATCACTGCGCCGGTCCGCTGATGGAGCGTCTGGGCGTGACGGCAACCTGCCGGGCGTCCTTCGGGCTCTACAACACGCCCGAAGAGGTCGACCGGCTGGTCGAGGCGCTGGAACTGGCGCACGATCTGCTGGGCTGAGGGTCAGTAGCCGGTCATCTCGAGGTATCCCTTGCCCGCATGGCTGCCGGTGATGGTGACCGGGCCTTCCCAATAGGGAAATGAGGTCGTCATCCAGGCCTGCGGGTTCAGGGCGGTGACGTCGACGCTCAGCCCCTTGGCCGGAAGGTCGAGCCGCCAGCGCGTTGGCACGCCGCGCCCGGCGACCTGCGAGGTCGTCAAGGGCTCGACGCTCAGCGCGCCTTCGGGCAGGGCCTCGGCGCTGCCGTCGGGGCTGATCCAGGTGGCGGCGGTGAAATCGCCCGCGGTGTCACGCAGGCGGAAGCCCATCATTTTCTCGCCGCCCTCGAAGGAGAGCGAGAACCAGTCCCAGCCGCTCTGCGTGCCCGACAGCGGCTGCGAGGACCATTCCCGGTCAAGCCAGCCCTGGCCGGTGACCCGCACGGGGCCATCTGGCAGGGTCAGGGTGCCGGTGACGTCGTAGGCAGGCTGCGAATAGTAGTGGCTGGCGTGGCCATCACGGGACTTGACGGAATAGCCCTGGTCGCCCTGTAGGACGAGCGGGCCCTGCGCCTCTAGGGTCAGGGCATAGGAGAAGTCCTGCCCCCGCGCACTCAGGCTCAGCGCGACTATGCCGGGGGCGGTGGCGCGCATCTCCCAGTCGTCGAGGTAGGCGAGGAAAGGCTCGGCACTTACGCCCGCCTGGCCGATGCCGCCGCGCGCGCGGCGTTCGGCGACGAAATGTCGGTCGGGCGTGGTCAGCGCCGCATGGGCCATCCAGAGCTGCGGACTGGCCCAGCCCTCGGCCTCGTATGGCGCGAGGGCCGAGCGGAAGAGGGTCCACTGGATGCCATAGTCCCTGCCGTCCTCGCCCGTCAGCGTGGCGGTCAGATACCACCATTCGATGCGGAACTCCGGGTGCGCGCCGTGGTCGGCGGGGAAGCTCAGGCGATGGGCCGGGTCGGGCACGGCAAAGCCCTGGGCATCGGTGCCAAGGCCGGCAAAGCCCTGCGCCGTGGCGAAGCCGGGCAGGCAGAGCAGCAGCAGGGCGAGCAGCCTAGCGTTCATGGGCAAAGACCTTCAGCAGGTCGGCCGGCGGCAGGCGGCGCAGGCGGGTGGCGGGCAGGGCGGCGGCCAGCGCCCCGGCCAGCAGGGCCAGCGCCAGCAGGCGCAACCAGTCGAGCGGGAAGAGATACATCGGCAGCTGCCAGCCGAAGGCAGTCACGTTGATGACATCCAGCAGCACCTTGGCCAGAACCAGCCCCAGCGGCAGGGCCAGCAGGGCCGTCAGCCCGGCCAGCGCCAGGCTGCGCAGGATCTCGATCCGGGCCAGCGCCTTGCGGGTCATGCCCATGGCCCAGACCGGGGCGACATGGGGCAGCCGCATGGTCCAGAGCGTGAGCAGGCTGGTCAGGATGGCAAAGCCCGCGACGCCCAGCGTCAGGACATTCAGCGCGGCGGTGACCACGAAGGTCTTCTCGAAGATCGCCAGCGAGGCGGCCTTGACCGCCGCATTGTCGACCACCGAGGTCTCGGGCAGGTCGAAGGCCGCGCGCAGCTCGGCGGCCAGGGTGGGGGCCTTCTCGGGGGCGATGCGAATGCCGAACTGGCGGTTGGGGACATTGGGCACATGGGCAAGCAGGGCGGGCATGGCGACGATCGCCTGCGCGTTGGGGTTGCCATAGTCGGAATAGACGCCGACCACCTCGGCCTGCCAGCCGGGGCCTAGGGTCAGCGTCGTCCCCGGCCAGAGGCCCTCGCGGCGGGCCAGCTGCTCGTTGACCAGAACGCCGGTACTGTCCGCGACCCGGTCCCAGCCGCCCGGCGCGGCGGCGATGATCGGCCAGTTGTCGCGGTAGGTCGCATGGTCGACGATGCCATAGATCCGCCCCGGCGCGCCGGCCAGCTCGGCCTCGGCATAGCGGATCGGCAGGACCGCCTCGGTGCGCGGCCTCAGCCAGTCTTCCAGCGCCGCGCCCTGCCTGTCGCTCTCGGCATAGATGTAAAGCTCGGAGGTCAGCCGCTGGTCGAGCCAGCCGGTGAAGGTGAGGCGGAAGCTCGACACCATGGTGCCGACGCCGACATTGGTGGCCAGCGCCAGAAGCAACGCCATCAGCGCGAGCGTCAGGCCCGGCAGCTGGGCGCGCAGGTCGGCGAGCAGCCATTGGCCGGTGACGCCCGTGGCGCACCGCCCGCCAAGCGCCAGCAGCCCGGCCAGCAGCGGGGGCAGCAGCAGCGCGGCCCCCAGCATCAGCCCGCCCAGCAGCATGAAGCCGCCCAGCAAGCCACCGACCTGCCAGAGCGCCAGCACCCCGCCCAGCATCAGCGCCGGACCCGCCAGCGCCATGCGCCAGCGCCCGCGCCGCGCGGCGCCCGACCAGGCGAGCAGGCCGGGCGCGGCGAGGATCGGCATCCGGGCCACCTTGACCACCCCCTGCACCCCCGCCAGCAGCGCGCCGCCCACCGCCATGCCAAGGCCGCTGGCCACCCAGGCCGGGCGCAGGGTCAGCCCGCCCTCGACCGGCGCGCCGTAGAGGCCGCGCAGGGTGGCGGCGACATCGGGCAGCAGCACGGCGGCGACGAAGTAGCCGAGGACGAGGCCCAGCAGCCCGGAGAGCAACGCCAGCGCCAGCAGCTCGCCCAGCACCAGCAGCGTCAGCGTGCGGGCGGGCAGGCCAAGCGCGCGCAGGGTGCGGAACATGGCGCGGCGCTGTTCAAAGGCGAGGCCGGCGGTGCCATGCACGATGAACAGCCCGACGGCGAAGGAAAGCAGCCCGAAGGCGGTAAGGTTCAGGTGGAAACTGTCGGTCAGCCGGGCGACGTCGCCCTGGCCGGTCTCGGAAAGCTCCAGATCGGGGGCGAGTTGCGACAGTGGCGGCAGGCCGGCGGGCTGATCGGGCAGGACAAGCAGGCGGGTGATCTCGCCCGTGCGGGCCAGCAGCCGTTCGGCGGTGCCGATATCGGTGAGGGCGACGCCCTCGGGCAGGTCGGGCGTGGTGATGCGCGGCGGCAGGTCGGGGGCATTCGCCAGCGCCTCGGCGGTGGCGGGCGTCACGAAAAGCCGGCCGGGCGGCAGCAGGATGGCTGCGGGGTCGGTGGCGTCCGTCGTCTCGGAGGCGGGCATGACCGGATAGGTCAGCCCGTCGACGCCCAGGATCCGCAGGCTGGTCTGCCCGATGCGCGTGCGCCCCTCCAGCACCGGCGAGACCTGCCAGCCGGCGCGGCGCAGCGCGACATAGGTGGCGAGCGGGATCGCCCCGCTGCGCGCCTTCAGCACCAGGCCGGCATCGCCGCCCAGCTGCGCGGCGGCGCGGGCATAGCTGGCGCGCGCCTCGGCATTGATCGCCTGCACCGCAGACCAGAGCGCGGTGGCCAGCGCCAGCCCCAGCACCAGCGTGGCGAACTGCCCCGGCTGGCGGCGCCAGTGCGACAGCAGCGCGCCAAGCGCGGCGGCGATCACCGGATGTCACCCTTGGTCAAATGGACCCGGCGCGAGAGGCGGGCGGCGATGCGCTCGGAATGGGTGACCAGCAGCAGCGCTGCGCCGGTCTCGGCCACAAGCTCCAGCATCAGGTCAAGCACCGCGTCGCCGGTCGCCTCGTCGAGGTTGCCCGTGGGTTCGTCCGCCAGCAGCAGGCGCGGGCGCAGCGCCATGGCGCGGCCGATGGCGACGCGCTGCTGCTGCCCGCCGGACAGCGTCTCGGGATAGCGGTCGGGCAGGGCGCCCAACCCCAGGCGTTCGGCCAGATGCGCCGTCCAGGCCGGATCGTGACGCCCTCCGAGCCGGGCGTGAAAGGCGAGGTTCTGCGCCACGGTCAGCGAGGGTACCAGGTTGAACTGCTGGAACACCAGCGCCACCGGCCCGCGCCGCAGCGCCGCGCGCCCGGCGTCGTCGAGCGGTGAATAGGCCTGCCCGTCGAGCCGGATCTCGCCCGCGTCGAAATGATCGAGCGCGCCGGCGAGGTGGAGCAGGGTGCTCTTGCCGCTGCCGCTCTCGCCGGTGAGCGCCAGGGTCTCGCACGCGTCGAGCCGCAGAGAGACGTGGTTCAGCACGGGCCGTTCGGCGCCGGGATAGATTCTGCTGACCTTGTCGATGTCCAGAAGCACGTGTTTCGCCCCTTAGGTTCGGCGGCGAGATCACACGGTTTCAAGAGCCAAGTCCACCCGATCCGGCAGCAAGGCGCTCATCTGTCGCGCGAGGCTGGCGGGCAGGGCGTGGAGTGCCTATCTTGGATCGGAACAGGTAAAGAGGTGCCGGCATGGCAGGTTTCAGGAATTTGTCGCTGATCGCGGCCTTGGCGCTGGCTCTGCCGGCGGCGGCGCTGGCCGATGACACGCTGTCGCAAAGCTGCGACATGCAGGCGCGCAAGATCTCGGGCCATGTGCCGGGGCTGATCCCGCCGGTGAGCATGGGGCCGCTGACGCTGAAGATCACCGGAGAGGTTGCCGTTGGCGTCAGCAACACCCGCGGCGCCTTCGTGGGCACGCCGGATCGCGGTGCGGGGCAGCGCATGATGCGCCGCGACCAGGCCGAAGCGGAATACAAGCGCCTCTACGCGGATTGCATGGCGGGGCGCTGAGCCTCAGACCTGGACCTTGAGCCGGCCCGCCAGCTGCGCGGTCCGGCTGCGGACGCTGTCGCGGATCGCCCCAGTCCGGGGCGCATCGCGCAGCGTATCGAACCAATTAGGTGGCGGCGTGCGCCCGGCGCGGCGGGTCCAGCTGAGCGCGCGCAGCACCGCCTGCGCCTCGGGCGGCAGGTGTTCGGGGATCTCGAAGCCGTTCATCGTCGCCCAGACGCCGGTCCAGAGCCGCCCGACCGACCAGGGGTTATAACCGCCGCCGCCCAGCACGAGGAAACGCGGCGCCAGCGCAGCCAGCGCGCGCACCGTTGCCCAATGCGCGTTGTTCGACAGCGCGAGGCGCGAGAGCGGGTCTTCCTCGACCGCATCCGCCCCGCATTGCAGCACCACCACCTGCGGGCGATGCGCCGCGACGGCGGGCAGGATCACCTGGTCGAGCGCGAGGGCGAATTCATCGTCGTTGAGGTCGCGCGGCAAGGGCAGGTTGAAGACATTGCCCGCGCCGCGATCGCTCAGCGCGCCGGTGAAGGGCCAGCGGCCTTCCTCGTGAGTCGAAACCAGCAGCACCTCGGGATCCTCGGCAAAAGCCGCTTCGACACCGTCGCAGTGATGCGCGTCGATATCCACATAGGCGATGCGGCTCAGCCCGCGCCGGCGCAGCGCCAGGATCGCCAGCACCGGGTCGTTGAAATAGCAAAAGCCGTTGGCGCGGTCGGGCATCCCGTGATGGGTGCCTCCGCCGGGGTGGTAGACGGTATGCCCCGCCGCCACCAGCTCGGCCGCCAGCAGCGCCCCGCCCGCGCCGGTGGCGGGGCGGCGGAACATCTCGGGGTAGATCGGGTTCGACAGCGTGCCGAGCCCGTGGCGCTGGCGCACCTCCTCGCTCACGCTCTGGCTCGCCTCGGCGGCCTGCAGGGCCGCGACGTATTCGGGTGTGTGAAAGGCGGTCAGTCCGGCCGGGCGCAGGCGCGGGCTGGTGCGATAATTGCCGGGGCCAAGCCAGCCCAGGGCGCGCGATAGGTCCATGACCGTCGGCACGCGCGGGATGGCCAGCGGATGGGCGCGCCCGAAGGTCGAGCCGCGATAGATATCGTTCCCGAGGAAAAGCGGTTGTGTCATCAATGCGATGCTGCCGGGAATTTCGCCTCGGCGCAATCGCCCGCTGTGGTCACGACGCTGCGCCGCGGCTAGATTTTGCATATGAGCCCCGTGCCGCATCCTATCACCCCCGCCGACCTGCCGTTGGTCCTCTGGACAGCGCTGCGCCGGTTCGAGCGCAACGGCGGCTGGACGCTGGCAAGCCACGTGGCGATGTCGCTGATGCTGGCGCTGTTCCCCTTCTTCCTCTTCGTGGTGGCGCTGGCCGGCGCGCTGTCGAGCGAGCCGAACGTCGATCAATTGACCGGGCTGATCCTGTCGCTCTGGCCCGATGCGATCGGCGCGCCGGTGGTGGCCGAGCTGCGCGCGGTCCTGGCCAATGGCAGCGTGCAGCTGGTGACGCTGGGTGGGGCGCTGGCGCTCTACTTCGCCTCGAACGGGGTTGATGCGGTGCGGCTGGCGATCACCCGCGCCTATCGCGACATCGACCCGCGCCCGTTCTGGAAGACCCGCGCGCTCTGCCTGGCCTTCGTGCTGGTGGGCGGCACCGTGCTGCTGGCCGGGTTGACCTTCGGCGTCGGCCTGCCGGCCTATTTCCACCTGATCGCCGAACGTATCCCCGACCCCTACGGCACCTGGTTCGAGAACCGTGTGCTGAAGACGGCGGTGGTCGTGCTGCTCCTGCTGCTGGGCGTCGCCGCCTGCCATATCTGGCTGCCCGGAATGCGGCACCGCTTTGGCGAGGTCTGGCCGGGCGTGGTGCTGACCGTGCTGCTCTGGTTCGGCGCGGTCTGGGGCTTTTCCTATTACATGCAGTATTTCGCCAATTACAGCGCCACCTACGCCGGCCTCGCCGGGGCGATGGCGGCGCTGATCTTCCTCTACCTGATCGGCGCGATCCTGATCCTGGGGGCAGAGTTCAACGCCGCCCTGCTGCGCCGGCGCGACGGGATAGAGGACTGAACCCGGCCGCGAAAAGACCCTGACGCCGCCGTCGCCCTGCCACGGCACCGGCACAATCGGCGCGCACTCTGCCGGCGTTCCACCTGCCGGGCCGAGGGAGGCCAAGCGATGACGATCATGGTGATGCCCGAACGCCGGGGCGTGCTGTTCGAGATGCCGCGCCGCCAGAACATCTCGGAGGTGTCGCAGCGCCGGATCAGCGCCCAGGCGCGTGACGCAGCCGAGGCGGCGGCCTTCCTGTCCTCGGCGCTGGGGTCCTGGAGCCTGCCCGAGACGGCCCCCGAAACCTCAGCCCCGGAACCCCGTAGCGACGACGAATTTTTCCGAGCTGTCGGCGCGTGAGGCCGGCGGCTTGACGTTCACCACCTTGGTGAACTTCTGCTTGAGCAGCTTCTGCAACTCGCCCTCGGCCCCACCGGCCAGCACCTTGGCGACGAAGGTGCCGCCTTCCGACAGCACTTCGAAGGCGAAATGCGCCGCGGCATCGCAGAGCGCGATGATACGCAGGTGGTCGGTCTGCTTGTGGCCCGAGGCCGAGGCCGCCATGTCGGACATCACCACGTCGGCCTGGCCGCCGAGCCATTCCTTGACCTTCTCGTCGGCATCGTCCTCCATGAAGTCGAGCTGGTGGATCTCGGCCCCGGCAATCGGCTCGACTTCCTGCAGGTCGACGCCGATGATGCGTCCGACCGCCTTGCCCGACTTCTCACCCAGCGCGTTGATGCGCGGCACCGCCACCTGCAGCCAGCCGCCCGGCGCGCAGCCGAGGTCGACGACGCGGGCGCCGGGGACGAGGAAGCGGAACTTGTCGTCGAGCTCCATGATCTTGAAGGCGGCGCGGCCGCGAAAGCCCTCGGCGCGGGCGCGGCTCACGTAGGGGTCGTTCAGCTGGCGCTGCAACCACATCGTCGAGGACATCTTGCGCCCCCGTGCGGTCTTTACCTTGACCGTCAGATCGCGCTGCCCGCGCCCCGATGTGTTCTTTGCCATCCGACATCCCCTTTCCGGTCCAGCCATAGTGCCGTCGCGGCGCGCACACAAGCCGATGCGGCCTTGGCGGGCAGGGTGCAAAAGTCTCAACGAGACTTTTGCCAAGACTTTCCTGGAAAGTCTTGGTCCCGGTTCAGAACGGCCCGTCTTCCAGCACGCCGTCGGCGCTCATCTGGGCGTAGAGCAGCCCCTCGCGCAGGCCGCGGTCGGCCACCGAGAGGCGGTCGGTCGGCCAGCAGCGCAGCAGCGCCTGCAGGATCGCCGAGCCCGACATGATCAGCGCCTGCCGGTCCTCGCCGATGCGCGGATCCTTGAGCCGGCCGGCGGGGCCGAGCGCGAGATAGCGGCGGATCACCGCGTCGATCTGGTCCGAGGTCATCCGCAACCCGTCGACCTTGGTGCGGTCATAGCGCTTGAGGCCGAGGTGGCTGGCCGCCACCGTCGTCACCGTGCCCGAGGTGCCGACGATCTGGAACTGGCCGCGCCGGGCGATATCGTCGCGGTAGGGCGCGAATTCGGCGAGGTTTTCCTCGAAATGCCAGCTCATAAGCGCGAAACGCGCGGCATCGTCCTCGACGTCCGAGAACTGGTCGCGCAGCGTCGCAACGCCGAGCGGGACCGAGATCCAGTCGACCACGCGCGCCGCCGGAAACGGGCTCTCGGGCGGGTGAAACCCGGCGTGCAGCCGCATGATCGCGCGGGGGCGGTCGCGATTCGGCACGTTGGTCAGGTCGATCCAGACCAACTCGGTGGAACCGCCGCCGATGTCGACCACCAGCAACTGGTCGGTGCGCGTCGAGACCAGCGGCGCGCATGAGATCACCGCCAGGCGCGCCTCCTCCTCGGGCTGGATCACTTCCAGCGCCATACCGGTCTCGTGGCGCACCATCTGGATGAACTCGCCGGCGTTGCGGGCGCGGCGGCAGGCCTCGGTGGTGACCAGCCGCATCCGGCTGACTTTGTTGCGCTTCAGCTTCTGCTGGCAGATCCGCAACGCCTGGACGGTGCGCGCCATCGACGAGCGCGACAGGCGGCCTGTGCGCTCGAGTCCGCTGCCCAGCTGGACAGATTTGGAAAAGCTGTCGACCACATGAAAGCCGCTGCCCTTGGGCTGGGCGATCAGCATTCGACAACTGTTCGTTCCGAGGTCCAGGGCCGCATAGAGTTCGGCCGGATCCGGTGGTTCTGGCGCGGGGCTTTCGACCGCTTTCGGAAAAGCGCCCGCACCGTAGCGACGCCTGGGCGCCATGAGCACGCCCTCCGATTTCGAGTTGCCTTCACAATAGGGAGCCGCCCCCATCCGCGCAAGAGATCGTTTGGGCGCTAACGTAACTCCGGACGGCTGACGTTGCAGCAATCGCGCCAACAGCCCTTGGCACAGGCACAGGCGCCGGGGGCGTGGCAAGGAGGGGCAGGTCGCGACTATGGTTCGTTATGTCGAAAACGGCGCGCGATGTCGCCGCAAGCTGCCCTAAGTAGGGCCATGGGATAGGGAATCAGACGATGCCGGATGTCACGATTGTGTATTGGCGGGATATTCCGGCGCAGGTCATTGTCGGCAAGGGCCGGCGCGGGGCGAAGCGGCAACTGCCCGAGCGTTTCGAGCAGGCAATCGACCGGGCCGCGATGAAGGCGAATGCGCGCGACACGGACGCCTACCTGGCCGAGTGGCGCAAGGGCGAGCCCTACCAGGTGGAGGGCGAGCCGGAGGCGGTGGCCGAGGCGGAAGCCGCCCGGCTGGCCGCGGAATACGACGCCGGGAAGATCAAGGCGTTGATCGACAACGACGGATGGGCATGAGCCCGAAGCGCTATTGGGAGGCCATGATGGCTTTGTTGAACTTCAGGCGTCGCGAAACCCCGGCCGACCGCACGGCCAATGGCGCCGTCGAGGCCTTTCTGGACGGCTACTCGATCGAGGTGATGCCGCGCACCGCCGAGAAGGTGGAGGACTTCCGCACGCTGCTGCCCGAGGGCACCCGCGTCTACATCGCCCATATCGAGGGCACGCCCATTGACGACATGGTCGCGACCGCCCGGCGGCTGGCCTCGGAAGGCTACCCGGTGATGCCGCACTTTCCGGCGCGCATCATCAAGGACCGCGCGACGCTGGCCGACTGGATCGCCCGCTACCAGGGCGAGGCCGGAGTCGAGCAGGCGCTGCTGCTGGCCGGTGGCGTGGCGCAGCCGGTCGGTGAATTCGACAGCTCGATTGCGCTGATGGAAACCGGGCTGTTCGACAAGGCCGGGTTCAAGCGGCTGCACGTGGCCGGCCACCCCGAGGGCAACCGCGACATCGACCCCGACGGAAGCATGAAGAACGTCAGCCAGGCGCTTCGGTGGAAACAGAAATTCTCGGAAACCACCGATGCCGAGATGGCGATTGCCACGCAGTTTTGCTTCGAGGCCGCGCCGATCATCCGCTGGGCCGACGATCTCAAGGCGGCCGGGATCGCGCTGCCGATCCACATCGGCATCGCCGGGCCGGCGAAGCTGCAGACGCTCATCAAGTTCGCCATCGCCTGCGGTGTCGGCCCCTCGCTGAAGGTGCTGCAGAAGCGGGCGATGGACGTGACCAAGCTGCTGCTGCCCTACGAGCCGACCGAGGTGATCGCCGATCTGGCCGCGCACAAGGCCGCGAACCCGGATTTCAACATCACCAACGTTCACTTCTTCCCGCTGGGCGGCATCAAGACCAATGCCACCTGGGCCATCGAAAACGGCGGCGCCTCGGGGCGCCCCGCAAACGCCTGAAAGGCCGGACATGACCCGCACCATCGTCGAGAGCAAGACCAAGACTGCCATTATCGGCTTTGACCAGCCGTTCTGCGTGATCGGTGAGCGCATCAATCCCACCGGGCGCAAGAAGCTGGCGGCGGAACTGGAGGCCGGGGATTTCTCGACCGTCGAGAAGGACGCGCTGGCGCAGGTCGCCGCCGGGGCGACCATGCTCGATGTCAACGCGGGCGTCGTGTACAACTCGAACCCCAACCCGAACGAGACCGAGCCGCCGCTGATGGTCGAGATGCTGAAGCTGGTGCAATCGCTGGTCGACGTGCCGCTCTGCATCGACAGCTCGGTGCCGGGTGCGCTGGAAGCGGGGCTTGGCGTCTGCGAGGGGCGGCCGCTGCTGAACTCTGTGACGGGCGAGGAAGAGCGTCTGGAACTGATCCTGCCGCTGGTGAAGAAATACAACGTGCCGGTGGTGGCGATCAGCAACGACGACACCGGCATCAGCGAAGACCCCGACGTGCGCTTCGAGGTGGCCCGCAAGATCGTGCACCGCGCCGCGGATTTCGGCATTCCCGCGCATGACATCGTGGTCGACCCGCTGGTGATGCCGATCGGAGCCATGGGCACCGCCGGCCTGCAGGTCTTCGCCCTGGTGCGTCGCCTGCGCGAGGAACTGGGCGTGAACACCACCTGTGGCGCGTCCAACATCTCGTTCGGCCTGCCGAACCGGCATGGCATCAACAACGCCTTCCTGCCGATGGCGATGGGCGCTGGCATGACCTCGGCGATCATGAACCCGGTTGCGCTGCCGGTGACGCAGAAGGCCATCGCAGAGAAGAAGGCCGAGATCGAGGCCGCCGGGATCTTCCTGCCGCCCGACATGGACGACGAGACCTTCGTGACCATCTTCGGTCTCGGCTCGACCCTGTCGCGACCGGGCAAGGAGATGGAGGCGATCCGCGCCGCCAACTTCCTCACCAACAACGACGCCCACGGCGCCGAGTGGATCCGCTTCAACAAGCCCCCGGCCAAGGAGGGCGAAGAGGCCCGTGGCCGTGGCGGGCGTGCCGGCGGTCGTCGTCGCCGCGCCTGAGCGGTGGAATTGACTTGACGTAAGGGCCGCAGGATAGTTCCGTTAACTGCAATGGAAATCCTGCGGAATCCCTTCTTCGCCCGGCCAGAAAGCCCGCAGGGGCTTGTGGGTGTCCCTTACCCCTCGACCGACGCGGGCGCGCCGATGCGGCTGCTGGAATGTTGCCCGGCTGCCGGCGAGACTCCCCTGGTCGATGCGCCGGTGGTTGCCGCCCGCTGTGGCGTGGCGCGGGTCTGGATCAAGGACGAACGCGCCCGCATGGGGCTTGGCAGCTTCAAGGCGCTGGGGGCTGCCTATGTCATCGCCCATGACGCGCAAGCCGGGCCGCTTTCGGGCATCACCTATGTGACCGCCAGCGCCGGCAATCACGGAATGTCGGTGGCGGCGGGGGCTGCGGCCTTCGGCGCGCGGGCGGTGGTCTATATCTCGGAGCAGGTGTCCGACGCCTTTGCCGGACGGCTGGCGCGGCAGGGCGCCGCCGTGGTGCGCGAGGGCGAGACCTACGAGGCCAGCATGGCCGCAGCGGCGCGGGCCGCCGAGATGAACGGCTGGCGCCTGCTGTCCGACAGCTCCTGGCCACTCTACACCGATCCGCCGCATCGGCTGATGGAGGGCTATCTGGTCCTGACCGCCGAGGCGATCCGCCAGATCCCGCAGCCGCCCACCCATATCTTCGTGCAGGCGGGTGTCGGCGGTCTCGCGGCCTCGGTCGCGGCGCTGGCGCGCGAGGCCTGGGGTAACGGGGTGCATATCGCGGTGGTGGAGCCCTTGGCCGCCCAGGCGCTGCGCGGCTCGATCATCGCCGGCAAGCCGCAGGAGTCGAAGGGCCCGGTCTCGGCCATGGGCCGGCTCGACTGCAAGGAACCCTCGCTGATCGCCCTGAAGGGGCTGGCGCGGGATGCCACCGCATTCATCGCCATCACCGAGGACGAAGGCCAGGCCGGCGCCGACAAGGCCGCGCGGATCGGCATGGCCTCGACCCCCTCGGGTGCGGCGGGCCTTGCCGCGCTGCTGGAGGGGGCGGTCTCCCACCGTGGCGAACTGGGGCTGGACGCCGCTTCGCGGGTGCTGCTGATCCTGTCGGAAGGCCCCGAGGCGTGAGTTTGCCCCGCGGCTTTCCGGTCGCGGAATACCGCGAACGCGTGGCTCGGGCGCAAGGCGCGATGGCGAAGGCTGGGCTGGCCGCACTGCTGCTGACGACCGAGCCGGAGGTGCGCTATTTCTCGGGCTATCTCACCCGGTTCTGGGAAAGCCCGACGCGGCCCTGGTTCCTGGTGGTTCCGGCCGCGGGCGATCCGGTGGCGGTGATCCCCTCGATCGGTGCCGCGCTGATGGCGATCACCTGGGTGCGCGACATCCGCACCTGGCGTGCGCCCGATTACGACGACGACGGTGTAAGCCTGCTGGCCGCGACGCTGCGCGAAATCGCGGGCGGCGGGCGCATCGGCCTGCCGATGGGGCACGAGAGCCACCTGCGGATGCCGCTGGCGGACTGGGCGCGCCTGCAGGGCGAGGGGCTGGATTTCGCCCCCGACAACGGCCTGATGCGCGGCTTGCGGGCGGTGAAGTCCGAGGCCGAGATCGCCAAGGTCCGCGAGATCTGCGCCATCGCCGGCCGTGCCTTCGCCCGCGTCCCCGAGATTGCCCGGGCAGGTGTGCCGCTCGACGAGGTGTTCCGCCGCTTCCAGATGCTGGGGCTGGAGGAGGGGGCCGACTGGGTGCCCTATGTCGCCGGCGCTTCGGCCGCCGGGGGCTATGCCGACGTGATCTCGCCCGCCGGGCCGGAGCCGCTGGCGCGGGGCGATGTGCTGATGCTTGACACCGGCATGATGCGCGACGGTTATTTCTGCGATTTCGACCGCAATTTCACCCTCGGTCCGGCGGCGCCCGAGCTGCGTGCCGCCCACGCCCGGCTGATCGACGCAACCGATGCGGCGGCGGAAATCGCGCGCCCCGGCACCACCGCGGCCGAGCTCTTCCACGCGATGGACCGCCTGCTGACCGGCGGCAAGGGCTCGGACGCGGGCCGGCTGGGGCACGGCCTCGGGATGCAGCTGACCGAGGGGCTCTCGCTGATCCCGCAGGACCACACGGTGCTGGAGCCGGGCATGGTGCTGACGCTGGAGCCGGGGATCGAGGTCGCGCCGGGCCGGATCCTGGTGCACGAGGAAGACATCGTGATCCGCAATGGCGCGCCCGAGTTCCTCTCGCCACGCTACGGGCGCGAAATGGTGGAGCTGGAGGGCTGAATGCAGACCTATTCCTATGTCCTGAAACCCGCCGACCCGCCGCGCCTGGGCCTGATCGTGCTGCAGACCGACGAGCGGATCGAACCTGATTTCCGCCGCCTGTTGCCTGTCGGAACCGATCTCTTCGTCAGCCGGGTACCAAGCGGGCTGGACGTGACGCCCGAGACGCTGCAGGCGATGCACGACCATATCCCCGCCTCGGCCGCGCTGCTGCCGCAGGTGAAGCCCTTCGACGTGGTCGGTTACGGCTGCACCTCGGGCTCGGCGCAGATCGGTCCGGCCAATGTCGCCCGGCAGGTGCGGGCCGGCACGGCGGCGCAGGCGGTCACCGAACCGGTCAGCGCGCTTGTTGCGGCCTGCCGGGCGCTGGGGGTGAACCGGGTCGCGTTCCTGTCGCCCTATGTCGAGGCGGTCTCGGACCGGCTGCGCGAGGTGCTGGCCGGGCAGGGAGTAACCAGCCCGGTTTTCGGCACCTTTGCCGAGGCCGAGGAGGCCAAGGTCAGCCGCATCGACCCGATCTCGACCCGCGCCGCCGCGCTGAACCTGCTGGCGCAGGGCGGGGTCGACGCGCTCTTCCTCTCCTGCACCA
This sequence comes from Seohaeicola zhoushanensis, assembly GCF_014656415.1. Classification (GTDB taxonomy): domain Bacteria; phylum Pseudomonadota; class Alphaproteobacteria; order Rhodobacterales; family Rhodobacteraceae; genus Seohaeicola_A; species Seohaeicola_A zhoushanensis. The sequence continues at coordinate 165,403 of NZ_BNCJ01000008.1, forward strand.
ACCTCGACACGCTCGACATCATCACCGGGCTCGAAGCCGATTCCGGCCTGCCGGTGCTGTCTTCGAACCTGGTGCTCGCCTGGCACATGGCGCGTCTGGCCGGGGTCGGGCAGGGGCAATGCCTTGCCGATACCCGGCTGGGCCGGACTTGCCCCTAGGACAATCGGAGGGTTTAATGCCGAACACGCGCCGCGGTCCTGCGGACGGCGGCGGGGCCGGGGCACGGCTATGGCGCACCGGCGCGGGGAAGAAGGATGGCAGCGCATGGCTGATCCGGCAACCGAACTGGCCGAGGTTATCAAGGAGATCGAGGAGGTCGACACCTGTGTCGCCGATCTCGAGGCCGATGCGCGGCGCGACTTGAAGTCGAACGCGGCACGTCACAACAAGTTCGCCTGCAAGGCGCTGCGCCGTTACCGGGTGCGCCTGACGCTCGAACGAGACCGGCTGCTGGCCGAACTCGGCGGCGGCTGAGCTTAATTCACCGTTGAAACCACAGGCGTTTTGCTGTCCCCTGCGCGCAGCGAGACAAGGGGAAGCGCATGGGCGAGATCTGGAAGATGCAGGCGGGCGAGATCGCATCGGCGGTGCGGTCGCGGATACTCTCGGCCGAAGAGGTGACGCGCGCCCATCTCGACCGGATCGCCGCCGCCAACCCGCAACTGAACGCCGTGGTGCAGGAATTCCCCGAAGAGGCGATGAAATCCGCCCGCGCGCTCGATGCGCGGATTGCAAAGGGCGAGGACGTGGGGCCGCTGGCGGGCGTGCCCGTGACCATCAAGGTCAACGTCGACCAGGCCGGCCATGCCACGACCAACGGGCTGGTACTGCAGAAGGACCATGTCGCCAGCGCCGACACCCCTGTGGTGGCCAACCTGCGCAAGGCCGGTGCGGTGATCGTCGGGCGCACCAATACCCCCGCCTTCTCGATGCGCTGGTTCACCAACAACAGCCTGCACGGCATGACGCTGAACCCGCGCAACACGGCGCTGACACCGGGCGGCTCGTCGGGAGGGGCTGGCTCGGCGGTGGCGGCGGGTTTCTGCGCCATCGGCCACGGCACAGATATCGCCGGCTCGGTGCGCTATCCGGCCTATGCCTGCGGGCTGCATGGGCTGCGCCCGACGCTGGGGCGGATCCCGGCGTGGAACTCCTCGCTGCCCGACCGCTACATCGGAGCGCAGCTCATGGCAGTCTCGGGGCCGCTGGGGCGCTCGATTTCGGATATCGCGCTCTCCTTCGAGGCGATGGCGGCGGGCGATTACCGCGATCCCTGGTGGGTGCCGGTGCCGCTGCGCCTGGGCGAGTTCCCCAAGCGCGCCGCGCTTTGTGTCCGCCCTGACGGTCTGTCGGTGGCCCCCGAGGTCGAGGCAGCCCTGCGGCAGGCCGCGGCGGCGCTGACCGAGGCGGGCTGGCAGGTCGAGGAGGTCGACTGCCCGCCATTGCGCCCCGCGGCTGCGATCAACGCACAGCTCTGGATGGCCGAGTCGCGTGCCGTGGCGCAGGCGATTGCCCGCGAGAACGACCCCGACGCCAATTTCGTCTTTGCCCGCATGACCGCGGATTCTCCCGAGATGGACATGCCCGCCCTGATGACCGCCCTGCAGCAGAGGGTCGGCATGATGCGGGAATGGAGCGCGTTCCTGGCCCGCTACCCGGTGCTGATCTGCCCGGTCTCGGGTGAACTGCCCTTCGCGCAGCAGCAGGACGTCTCCTCCGAGGCGGCCTTCGACGCGATCATGGAGGCGCAACTGACCCAGCGCGCCCTGCCGGTTCTGGGCGTGCCGGCGCTGGCGGTGGCCACCGGCATGACCTCGGGCGCGCCGGTGGGTGTGCAGCTGGTCGCCGAGCGGTTCCGCGAGGACGTGCTGCTGGCCGCCGGGGCCGCCATCGAGGCGGCCTGTGGCGTGCCGCAGGTGGAAGAACTTTAAATATTTTCCGCAAGGCGCTGAAAGGAAATGAGTATGCCGCAGACTATAACCAAGGGCGTCAAGCAGATGGTGGCCGAGGCCAATGCCGGGATCCGCACCATCCCGGTGGCCGAGGCGGGCGAGTTGGCGGGGCGCGAAGACCACGTGATCGTCGATCTGCGCGACCCGCGCGAGCTGAAGCGCGAGGGCAAGATCCCCGGCGCCTTCTCCTGCCCGCGCGGGATGCTGGAGTTCTGGATCGACCCGGCCAGCCCCTACCACAAGCCGGTCTTCGCCCAGGACAAGACCTTTGTCTTCTACTGCGCCAGTGCCTGGCGCTCGGCCCTCGCCACCAAGGTGGCGCAGGAGATGGGGTTGAACCCGGTGGCCCATATCGAGGGCGGATTCACCGCCTGGAAGGCGGCGGGGCTGCCCGTGGAAACGGTCGAGTGAACCCAGTTTCGCCCCTCCCTACAACCCTCGAGGGTAGGCTGAGGCGCTGAAGATTTCCTGAATGATTGCCTGTAGTTGCGCCGGGTTCCTGGCGCAACTCCGGATCAAAGCCCGACCATACGGCGGATATCATCCGGGCTGGCCCCTTCGGCGCGGAACAGCGCGATGGCGCGGGCGTCGTCGCGCTTGGCAAGGCGCTTGCCGGACTCGTCGCGGATCAGGCGGTGATGGTGATACTCGGGCACCGGCAGGCCCAGCAGGCCCTGCAGCAGCACATGGATCACCGTCGCCTCGAAAAGGTCGCGCCCGCGCACCACGCAGGTCACGCCCTGCGCCGCGTCATCGACCACCACCGAGAGATGGTAGGAGGTGCCCATGCCGCGCCGGGCCAGCACCACGTCGCCGATGCCGGCGATCATCGCGGCAGGGTCGGCGATGATGGTGCCGCTCTCGCCCTCGGGCCCCGCGCCGGTTTCGCGGAAGGAGGGCGGCGCCACCATGTCCAGCGCGCGGGCCATGTCGAGGCGCAGCGGCGTATCCTCTGGCATTGCGCGGCTGGGCGGCGCGGACGGGCGGCAGGTGCCCGGGTAGACGATCCCGTCAGGCCCGACCAGCGGCGCGCCGCCTTCCTGCGGGGCCGATGCGGCGGCCTCGATGTCCCGGCGCGAGCAGGTGCAGGGATAGAGCACGCCCATCTGCCAGAGGCGTTCCAGCGTCGCCCGGTAGACCGTCAGCCGGTCCGACTGGCGCATCACCGGCGCGGGCCAGTCGAGTCCGAGCCAGCGCAGGTCATCATAGATCTGCGCCTCCCATTGCGGGCGGGCGCGGCTCTGGTCGATATCCTCGATCCGCAGCAGGAAGGTGCCACCTGCGGCGCGCGCCATGTCAAAGGCCAGCAGCGCCGAATAGGCGTGACCCAGGTGCAGAGGGCCGGTCGGGGAAGGCGCGAAGCGGGTGATGAAGTTCACGTCTTTTCAAGCACGTAGACGTTGGAGTTAAGGCCGATGCCGGGCAGGTGCGGCCCATATTCGCGCGCCCGGAGAATGGCGCGGCCGGATCCCGTCCAGTCGTCCAGCTTGCCCTCGTTTGCCGGGTCTTCCAGCGCGTGGTCGTTGAAGGAAAGCACCACTAGCCCACCCGGGGCAAGGCCCTCCATCAGCAGGTCGAAGACCGAAACTGGCGCCGCGCCCGCACCGATCACGCCGATGGCGGCAATTGCGGCATAGGTGCCGGGCGCGTGGCCCAGCGGTGCGCCTGCCTCGACCTGGCGGAGGGCGCGGTAGATGCCCTTGGCCTCGGCCCGTTTCAGCATGTCGGCGGAGAGGTCGACGCCATCGATCGTGGTTAGCCCCGCCAGTTTCAGCGCCAGCCCCGAAAGGCCGGTGCCGCAGCCGAAATCGAGCACCGGTGCGGAAAGCTCTGTCATATGCGCGGCCAGCGCGGCGGCGCAGCGGCCGGGGGTGGCATAGCCGTTCTCGGAAATCTCGGCCTCGTAGGTCTCGGCCCAGGCGTCATAGAGCCTGCGCGTGCCCTCGGCATCGCGCGCGGAATAGACCTTGTCGAGGAATCCCTTGCCCATGGGCGCAGGCTAGGCCAAGGGTCGGCGCTGCGCCAGCCCGTTCAATGCTTGGCGAGGTCCGCGCGGATGTCGTCCTCGAGCATCCGGCGCAGCTCGGGCGTCACCTCGGGCATCACGCCGAACCAGCGTTCGAACCCTTTCGCGCCCTGGTGCAGCAGCATCCCCAGCCCGTCCACTGTGCCAAGGCCCCGCGCGGCGGCGCGTTTCAGAAGGTCGGTTTCCAGCGGCGCATAGACCACGTCGTAGACCACGCCATGTGCGGGCATCGGCCCGAGGTCGAGGTCGAGCGGCGGCTGGCCGATCATGCCGAGGCTGGTGGTGTTGACCAGCACATCGGCCCCCGCAAGCAGCTCGGCCAGTTGGTCGGTGCCATGGCCGGCGACGCCGGTGCCAAGCTCGTCGGCCAGCGTCTCGGCCTTGCTGGCGGTGCGGTTGCAGAGGTCGACCTCAAGCCCGCGCTGGCGCAGGCCCCAGGTCGCCGCTCGCGCCGCGCCACCGGCGCCCAGCACCACGGCGCGCGACGCGCCCCGGTCCCAGCCGGGGCGGCTGTTGTCGAGATGGGCGATAAGGCCGTAGGCATCGGTATTGCCGCCGATCAGGCGGTTCTCCTCCCACCAGAGGCAGTTCACCGCGCCCATCGCCTCGGCCGCCGGGTCGATGCTGTCGACATGGGCCATCACCTCGCGTTTGTGCGGGATGGTGAGGTTGCAGCCGGTCCAGCCCTCGGCGCGGAACTGGCGGACAAAGGCGCCGAGGTCCTCGGGCGCGACGTCGCGCTTCTCGTAGGTCGCATCCAGGCCATGCCGGGCGATCCAGTAGCCGTGCATCATGGGCGAGCGGGAATGGCCAATCGGATGGCCGATGACGAAGACGCGTGCGGTTGTCATGGCGGTCTGCGGTGTCCCTCTCCCTGATGCGGCCCCTAGCTAACATGCCGGGCAGAATGCGCAATCGGCAATCCCGGAGGGGCACCGTCCGCCGGGTCAGGTGCTGGCCGCGAGCCAGGCCTGCCAGTCTTCCTTGGCGCGGTCTGTATAGCCCTTGTAGCGCTCCTTGCGGCCGCGACGGCCTCCGCGCGCGTCTTCCAGCGGCGGGAACAGGCCGAAGTTCACGTTCATAGGCTGGAAGGTCTTGGCCTCGGCGCCTCCGGTGATGTGGTTCACCAGCGCGCCCATGGCCGTGGTGAAGGGCGGCGCCTCGATCGGGCGGCCCAGGATCTCGGCGGCGGCCATGCGGCCGGCGAGCAGGCCCATGGCGGCGCTTTCGACATAGCCCTCGACACCGGTGACCTGCCCGGCAAAGCGGATATGCGGGCGCGACTTCAGCCGCATCTGGCTGTCGAGCAGCGTCGGCGAGTTCAGGAAGGTGTTGCGATGGATCCCGCCAAGGCGCGCGAAGGCGGCGTTTTCCAGGCCGGGTATCATCTTGAAAACAGCGGTTTGCGCGCCGTACTTCATCTTGGTCTGGAAGCCGACGATATTGTAGAGCGTGCCGAGCGCATTGTCGCGGCGCAGCTGCACCACGGCATAGGGCTTGTCGGTCGGACGGTGCGCATCGGTCAGCCCCACGGGCTTCATCGGCCCGTGGCGCAGCGTCTCGCGGCCGCGTTCGGCCATCACCTCTATCGGCAGGCAGCCGTCGAAGTAACCGGCGGTCTCGCCCTCGTGGAACTCGGTCTTGTCCGCCGCCAGCAGCGCGTCGATGAAGGCATTGTACTGCGCCTTGTCCATCGGGCAGTTGATATAGGCGGTGCGTTCTTCCTCGGTCTCGCCCTTGTCATAGCGCGACTGCAGCCAGGCGGTGTCCATGTCGATGCTCTCGAAATGGACGATGGGCGCGATGGCGTCGAAGAAGGCCAGCGCCTCGGCCCCGGTCTCGGCCTGGATCGCGGCGCCAAGGCCGGGCGAGGTAAGCGGGCCGGTGGCGATGATCCAGTGGCCATCATCGGGCAGGGCAGTCACTTCCTCGTACGAAACCGAGATCAGCGGATGCGCCATCAACCGGGCGGTGACGGTTTCGGCGAAGGGGTCACGGTCGACCGCCAGCGCGCCACCGGCAGGCAGCCGGTGCGCATCGGCGCTGGCCATGATGAGCCCGCCCGCCGCGCGCATTTCCCAATGCAGCAGGCCAACGGCATTCTGCTCGCTGTCGTCCGAGCGGAACGAGTTGGAACAGACCATCTCGGCCAGGTTGCCGGTCTTGTGGGCAAAGGTGCCGACCTGGGGGCGCATCTCGTGGATCACCACGCGCACACCCGCTTGCGCCGCCTGCCAGGCGGCCTCGGAACCGGCCATGCCGCCGCCGACGATGTGAAGGATATCGCTCATGCGCGCGATGTAGGACAGGCCGGTGAAAAGCGCAATGGCGTGAGATAGAGGGAAGAATTAGGGGTCGCCGTGGCGGGAATGTCGAACCGGAGAGAGACCGGCCTGGAGGGACCTTCCACCTGCGGCGACCCTTAAGTCATCGAGAGATCAACTGTACCGGAGAAGTGCCACAGTGTTGCCAAGATTGAAATACGGGTTTTGGAAACAACCGCAGACAGAATTGGAAACAACCTATTGTTGCCAGTCCGGCGAGCGTTTCTCCAGAAAGGCGGCAATGCCTTCCTCGGTATCGCGGTAGAGCATGTTCTCGACCATCACCTCGCCAGTATAGGCATAGGCGTCATCCAGGCCCATCTCGGCCTGCGCATAGAAGGCCTGCTTGCCGATCTTCACCGCCGCGCCCAGCTTGGCCGCCACCGCCTGCGCCAGTTCGGCGGTTTCCGTCTCCAGCGTGCCGGGGGCGGCGATGCGGTTAATCAGGCCCAGCCGCTCAGCCTCTTCGGCAGGGATAAAGCGCCCGGTCGAAAGCATCTCGAAGGCCTTCTTGCGCGGGATGTTGCGCGAGAGGGCGACCATCGGGGTCGAGCAGAACAGCCCGATGTTCACGCCGTTCACGCCGAATTTCGTGCCCGCCTCGGCCACCGCCATGTCGCAGGAGGCGACCAGCTGGCAGCCGGCGGCGGTGGCGATGCCGTGCACCTGCGCGATCACCGGCTGCGGCAGGTCGCGGATCGAGGTCATCATCCGGGCGCAGCGGGCGAAGAGATCGGCGAAATAGGCCTTGCCGCCGTCCTCGGCTTGCCGGCCCTGCGTCATCTGCTTGAGGTCGTGGCCGGCGCAGAAGGCCTTGCCTGCGCCCGAGAGGATCACGGCGCGGATGTGGCCCTGCTGCTTCAGCGTGTCGAATTCGGCCTGCAAGGCGGCGATCATCTCGTCGGAGAGCGCGTTCAGCCGTTCCGGTGAATTGAGCCGCAGGTGGGCGACGGCGTTGGTATCGGTGCGTTCGAGAATGGTCATGGGTCCTCCGTTGTCGCCAGACTAGGGCAGGGCGTTGCGTCACGGAAGCTGTTTCGCGGCAATGACCTCTTGCATCCGTTCCGCCGGTCGGCCCTAGTCGGCCCAAAGGGGATGAGGAACAGGATTAATGGCATTGGCACTGACCCGCGACGAGGTTGCGGAATTTCTCGACGAAGTCTTTCCGCAGGTGCGGGGCGATTTCCGGATCGACGCATTGTCCGAGACGCATGTCACCATGCGCCTGCTTGCGCATGACCGACACCTGCGGCCCGGCGGCACCGTCTCTGGGCCGGCGATGTTCTCGCTTGCGGATGTGGCGGCCTATGTGATCGTGCTGGGCCGGATCGGGCGCAAGGCGCTGGCGGTGACGACGAACTGCTCGATCGACTTCATGCGCAAGCCGGTCTCGGGCGTCGACCTGATCGCCGAGGGGCGGATCCTCAAGCTGGGCCGGCAACTGGCGGTGGTCGACGTGCTGCTGCACTCGGAAGGGTCCGAGGCGGCAGTGGCGCGGGCGAGCCTGACTTACGCCATTCCGCCCGACCGCTAGGGCAAAAAAATGGCCGGGCAGGGCCCGGCCAGGAAGGGTCTGTTGCCAGACGGGGATTCAGGGCTGCCAGAAGGGGCGTTTGGCCTCTTTTCTGGCCTGGGCGTGGGTCACGCCGATATCGCGCAACATGTGATCGTCAAGGCTCGACAGCGCGCGGCGGGTTCGGCTTCGCTGGTCCCATTGCGTCACCGCACCGGCAAAGCGCAGGGCAACCATGGCAATGACCGGCAGACGGGGGCTGGCGGCCAGCAGGGCGAGGCTTGGCTGGGTGAGGAGGCGTGTCATGGGATATCCTTTCTGATTGTATTGACACAATTTTGATTGTTCCGTAACATCGCAATACAATCGACAGAACAACTTGTCCAAGGGAGAATTGTATTGGGTACAATTTGGCCTGAGCTTGAATCCGCCACCGGCCCGAAATACCGGGTCCTTGCCGATGCGATCCGGCAGGCGGCGGGCGGGGGCGAGCTGGGCGAGGGCACGCGGCTGCCGCCGGTGCGCGAACTGGCGTTCCAACTGGGCGTGACGCCCGGCACAGTGGCGCGGGCCTATACTGTACTCACGGACGAAGGCGTGCTGACCGCCGGTGTCGGTCGCGGCACCTTCGTTGCGCCCAGGGCGCGGCGCGTGGAGGTCTCGGCCGCCGCCCCGGCCGAGGATGTCTGGTCGCAGAGCGATACACCGCCCGATGTCTACGCCGTCAGCCTGTTCAGCCCCCGCATTCCCGACGTGGGGCAGGTGGGCGCGATCCGCGCGGCGCTGGCGCAGGTCGGCGCGACGGACCCGATGCGGCTGCTGAACTACCCGACCCGCGACAGCTATCGCGCGGTCCGCGAGGCGGTGGTCGGCTGGCTCTCGGACGTGCCGCTGGGCCCGGTCGACCAGGAGGATATCGTGCTGACCAATGGCGGCCAGAACGGCATCTGCGTGGCGCTCCAGGCGATATTGCGCGGCCCGAGCCCGACCATCCTGGTCGAGGATCTCTCCTATGCCGGCTTCCGCCGCGCAGCCGAGCTGCTGCGCGCCGATGTGGTCGGCGTGGCGATGGATGCCCAGGGCGTGATCCCCGAGGCGCTGGAAGAGGCCGCGCGCCGCACCGGCGCGCAGGTCTTCTGCACGACGCCCGAGGTGCAGAACCCCACGGCGGCCTTCTGCCCGTTGGAGCGGCGGCAGGCGCTGGCGGCGGTGGCCGAGAAATACGACCTGCAGATCATCGAGGACGACTGCTACCGCATCGGCAACTCCAAGGCGCCGTCCTACCGCGCGCTGGCGCCCGAGCGGGGCTGGCACGTCTCGACGCTCTCCAAGACGCTGACCCCGGCGCTGCGGGTCGGCTATGCGCTGGCCCCGCGCGATCGGGCGGTGGATCTGCGCCGGGCGGCGGAATACGGCTATTTCGGCATTTCCGAGCCGCTGGCTGAAGTGACCCGAATCCTGCTCTCCGACCCGAAGACGCGCGACCTCTGCGCCCGGGCCCGTGTTCGGATCGGCGAATACGTGCGCCTTGCCGTCAACGCGCTTGGCCGGTTCGACCTGTCCTGGGATCCCGAGGTGCCTTTCCTCTGGCTGCGGCTGCCGCCGGGCTGGCGCGCCGCCGGCTTCTGCCGCGCCGCCGAGGCGGCGGGGGTACAGATCCGCTCGGCCGACGAATTCGCGCTGCGGACCGGGCGGGCACCGCATGCGGTGCGCATCGCGGTCAATTGCCAGGTCTCTCCGGCCTCCTTCGAGAACGCCATGCTGCGGCTGCGCGCGCTGCTGGACAACCCGCCGGAGCAGATCAGCGTCTGAATTTATGGGGTATTCTGATACCTATTTTGCAACCATCTGTTTTTGCTGGTAATTTCCGAGCGCAAGCCGCTTGACGCGCTCTTTGCGCCTTTGTAGATACCCCCAATCGAATTCGGGCAGGTGCCGGACGGCATCTGCCTTTCACGTCAAACGGGAAGCTCCCTCATGAAAACCTTTACTGCGACCCCGGCAGACATCGAGAAGAAGTGGATCCTGATCGACGCCGAGGGCGTCGTCCTGGGCCGCCTCGCAACGATCGTCGCCAACCGCCTTCGCGGCAAGCACAAGCCGACCTTCACCCCGCACATGGACATGGGCGACAACGTGATCGTCATCAACGCCGAAAAGGTGCAGATAACCGGCAAGAAGCGCGAAGAGAAATTCTACTGGCACACCGGACACCCCGGCGGGATCAAGTCGCGCACCAAGCAGCAGATCCTTGAAGGCGCACACCCCGAGCGGGTCGTGATGCAGGCCGTCAAGCGCATGCTGCAGGGCAACAAGCTGTCGCGCCAGCAGATGACCCACCTGCGGGTCTACGCCGGCACCGAGCATCCGCACGAGGCGCAGAGCCCTGAGGTTCTGGACGTCAAGTCCATGAACAAGAAAAACACCCGGAGCTGATCCAGATGGCTGACCAAATCAATTCCCTCGAAGACCTGAACAAGGTCGCCGGCGTTGCCGCCGCTCCCGTCGTCGACGCAGCCGCCTCGCGCGAGCCGGTGCGTGACGCACAAGGCCGTTCCTATGCCACCGGCAAGCGCAAGGATGCGGTTGCCCGTGTCTGGATCCGCCCCGGTTCGGGCAAGGTGACCGTGAATGGCAAGCCGATGAGCGAATACTTCGCCCGTCCCGTGCTGCAGATGATCCTGCGCCAGCCCTTCACCGTGGCCGGCGTTTCGGGCCAGTTCGACGTGATCGCCACCGTTGCCGGCGGCGGTCTCTCGGGCCAGGCCGGTGCGGTCAAGCACGGCATCTCGAAAGCGCTGCAACTCTACGATCCGGCACTGCGTGGCGCCCTCAAGGCCGCCGGCTTCCTGACCCGCGACAGCCGCGTCGTCGAACGGAAGAAATACGGCAAGGCCAAGGCGCGCCGCAGCTTCCAGTTCTCCAAGCGCTAAGCTTCGGATACGCTACACGGAAAGGGCCGCCCGGTTGGGCGGCCCTTTTCGTATTCAGCGGCGTTGTGTTCAGCGCCGGTTGATGAGGAAGATCCCGACCGCGACCAGCGCCAGCGCGACCCAGATCAGCGGGCCGATATGCTCGCCCAGCAGCGCCCAGCCCAGCAGCACCGAAAGCACCGGCGACAGGAAGGCGAAGGAGGCGACCGAAGAGGCGCGGTAGATCGTCAGCAGCCAGAACCAGCCGAGAAAGCCCAGCGAGGCGATGCCGATGGCCTGGAAGGCCAGCATCCCGACGTGGATCGGCTCGAACTCGCGGATCATCGGGCCGAACATGGGCGCGGCCAGCAGCAGCAACGGCCCGGATATGGCGACCTGGAACATCAGTTGTGTCACGGGCGGCGTCTGGGACAGCGGCGTGACCCGCACCAGCAGGGCGATCCCGGCCCAGAACAGCGCACCGCAAAGCGCGAGCACATCGCCGAGCAGCGAGGCGGTGCCGTTGGAGCGGTCGCCCATCGCGATAACAACCCCGAGCAGCGCCAGCGCCAGCCCGACAGCCCGCACAACCGAGAGCCTTTCACCCGGCAGCAGGAAATGCCCCGCCAGCGCCAGCCAGACCGGCATGCTGTAGAGAATGATCGAGGCGCGCGAGACCGTGGTCAGGTCGAGCGCGATGAAGATGCAGAAGAATTCGGCGGCGAAGAACAGCCCCGAGACGATGCCCCAGACCATCGCGCCGGGCGCGAGGGTGAGCCGGGCGCGGCGCAGCCAGATCCAGAGCAGCAGCACGCCCACGGCGGCAACCGAGCGCACGCCGGCCTGGGCAACCGGAGCCATGCCTTCGGTCGTCAGCTTGATGACGACCTGGTTCAGCGACATCAGGAAGGAGAAGCCGATGAGGGCGGTGGCCCCGAATCCGTCGATTGCACGTCTTTCAGTCATGGCGCTACAGGATGGGCGCGCCATTGACCTGTCAAGCCGTGCAAACCGCGAACCTGTGCCTGGAAACGAAACGGGGGCGCAGTGCGCCCCCGTCGAATGATCGTTCCATTCGGTTCAGGCGGCGGCCTTGGCCGCTGCCTTGCCCCGTCCGGGGCGGCGGCGGCGGCGCTGGCCGCCGGCACCGGCCGGCTTGCCCTGCGCGGGCTTCGGCCCGCCACGGCGCTGTCCGCCGGCGGGCTTGGCCGGAGCGGCCACTTCCCAGGCGCGGCCCGAGGCGACCGGGATCGACATGCCCATGGTCTTCTCGATGCCCTTCAGGTCGTCCATCTCGTCCGGCGCACAGAAGGCCACGGCGATCCCGTCCTTGCCGGCGCGCGCGGTGCGGCCGATGCGGTGGACATAGGAATCCGGCACGTTCGGCAGTTCGTAGTTATAGACGAACTTGACGTCCGGGATGTCGAGACCACGGGCCGCCACGTCGGTCGCCACCAGAACGGTGATGTCACCGGCCTTGAAGGCGGCGATGGCGCGGTCGCGCTGGCCCTGGCTCTTGTTGCCATGGATCGAGGTGGCGGCGAAACCGCGCTTCTCGAGCACGCGCATCAGTTTTTCCATGCCGTGCTTGGTGCGCCCGAAGACCAGCGCGCGCTCGGTGCGGTGCTTGTCGAGCAGTTCGATTAGCAGCTCGGTCTTCTCGGTCTTGGCGATGAAGTGCACTTCCTGCCGGACCTTGTCGGCGGCCTTGCCGGGCGGGGTCACTTCGATGCGGATCGGCTTTTCGAGATAGCTCTGCGCCAGCTCGTTCATCTGTTTCGGCATGGTGGCCGAGAACAGCATGGTTTGCCGCTCCTTCGGGATCTCCGAGGCGATGCGGCGCAGCGCGTGTATGAAGCCGAGGTCGAGCATCTGGTCGGCCTCGTCCAGCACCAGGAAGGTGCAGGGCTTGAGGTTGACCGCGCCGCGGTCGAGCAGGTCGATCAGACGGCCGGGGGTTGCGACCAGCAGGTCGGTGCCGCGTTCCAGCCGCTTGATCTGGGTGTTGATCGACTGGCCGCCGACCACCACGGTCACCTTCAGCTGGGTGCCGTTGACCAGGCCCTTGAGGTGCTCGGCGATCTGGCTGGCCAGTTCGCGGGTCGGTGCCAGCACGAGGCCGCGCACGCCTCTGGGGCCGGGACGGTTCACCAGGTCGAGCATCTGTGCCACCAGCGGCACGCCGAAGGCGGCGGTCTTGCCGGTGCCGGTCTGGGCCAGGCCCATCACGTCGCGCCCGTTCAGCGCATGGGGGATCGCCTGGGACTGGATCGGGGTCGGGTCGGTAATGCCCATCCGGGCAAGGCTCGCCACCAGTTTCGGCGGCAGGTTCATCATGTCGAAGTCGCTCAAAGTCTGTCCTTCTTGCGGCACATATCTATATGCGCCGCGCTCGCGCCGCCAGGATGACGGCCCGTGGGTATGCACCGAACCTCGGGCCCGGCGGCATCATGCCCGCGGACCGGTCCGGCGTTCTGCCCCACGCGTGATCTTGGGAACATCCGACGTCATCTTGCGATCGGGCCCACCTGGGGCCGGGCGGCTGTTGCGCCGCTCTTGGTCTGTCCTGCTCACGCAGCAGAAGAAGACGTCTGGCCGGCACATGGACGTTTTGCCGCGAAAAGTCAACCGCCGCCGCGACAAAGCCGGTGGAACCCGCTTGCATATCGGGCTAGAGAAAGGGTCCAGACGAAACAGGCGGGGCAGGCTATGGCGGATCCGATCATATCTCGGTGCGAGGCCAAGGGCCTGCGGATGACCGGCCAGCGCCGGATCATCGCCCAGGTGCTCGAGGAAAGCAGCGACCACCCCGATGTGGAAGAGCTCTATGCCCGCGCCAGCGCGCTGGATTCCGGCATCTCGCTGGCCACCGTCTACCGCACGGTGAAGCTGTTCGAAGAGGCCGGGATTCTCGAAAGGCTCGAATTCGGCGACGGCCGCGCGCGCTATGAGGATGCCGAGCGCGATCATCACGACCATCTCATCGACATCCAGACCGGCGAGGTGATCGAGTTCGTCGACCCCGAGATCGAGGCCCTGCAGGAGAAGATCGCGGCCAAGCTGGGCTACGACCTGCGCGGGCACCGGCTCGAACTCTACGGCGTGCCGCGCAAGAAGGGCTGAGCTCAGGCCGCCTGACGCGTGGTCCAGCGCAGCGCCAGCGGGATCAGCAGCGTCAGGATCAGCAGCCGCATGATGTGGCAGGCGGCGACAAGGCCGGGGCTGACGCCCATCACCACGCCAAGTGCGAACATCGTCTCCAGCCCGCCGGGCGCGAAGGCCACCAGCACATGCGCGACCGGCAGGTCCAGCGCCAGCGCCACCGGCGCGCTTGCCGCCGTGGCGATGGCGGCACCGAAGAGCGTGACACCCGCGCCCGCCATCGCCGAGTCGCGCAGGGCGCGCAGCGACATGCCGGAAAAGCGGGTGCCGATCAGCGTGCCCAGCACCAGGAAGGCGGGCGTCAGCATCAGCGACGGCACATGCCCCTCGACCGCGCCACTGACATGGGTGAGGCCGGTCACCGCCATCGGCCCCAGCACCATCGGCGCGGTGATCCGCAGGCGCATGAACAGCAGTCCCGCCGCGCCGCCGGCGACCAGCATCAGCGCGATCATCGGCCAGTCCATCGGCGCGCCGCGGTTGCCGCTGACATTGCTCAGCTCATAGCCCATCGCCATCGCGGCGAAAGGCACCACCAGGGTCAGCGCCAGCAGGCGGATGCTCTGGACCACGGCGACCCGGGCGACATCGCCGCCCATCTCGGCAGCCATGCTCAGCACGAAACTCAGGTGTCCGGGCGCCGAGGCCAGCACGGCCGAGCGCGGATCGAAACCGAAGCCGCGCACCAGCAGGTGCCGCCCCGACCAGATCGTCGCCACCATGGCGATGCCGAGCAGCACGAAGACGAAGGGAAAATGCAGGATCGCCGCGCCGGCGTCGGCGTTGAAGTTGCAGCCGATTTCCAGGCCCATCACCAGGAAGCAGATGTCGCGCACGCTGAGATCGATGCCGGTGCGCACGCCGGCCAGACCGGCCAGGCTGACAAGAACGGCGGGGCCGACGAGCACCGGCGCCGGGGCACCGAGCCAGCTTGCCAGGAGATACCCCGCCGCACCGATCCCGAGCGAGACGGCAGTGGTGACAAGCGAGGCGGCCTTGCGGGGTAATGGCATATGCGTTGCCTAGCATCGCACTTCGGCGGCTGCAATCCGCAGCCGCTTGCGGCCGCCGCGAAATGGGTTCATGTGGCGCCGCAAACGGCAGGAGATCGGGCCCGAATGGACAACTTGCGCGGCGCGGTGCTGATGACGCTGGCGATGCTGGGCTTTGCCTGCGGCGACCTCTTCATCAAGGTGATGACCCAGACCCTGCCGACCGGCCAGCTGCTGGTGCTGATGGGCGTGCTCGGCTGCATCGTCTTCTCGTCGGTGCTGGTGGCCAAGCGGCGGCCCTTGCTCAGCCGCAACATGCTCTCGGGTGCCATCGCGGTGCGCAACCTGGGCGAGATCGTCGGCACCGTCTGCTTCATCACCGCGCTGTCGATGACCACCTTCTCGATGGCCTCGACCATTCTGCAGACCACGCCGCTGGCGGTGACGCTGGGCGCGGCGCTGGTGCTGCACGAGCCGGTCGGCTGGCGGCGCTGGTCGGCCATCTGCGTCGGCTTCCTGGGCGTACTGATCGTGATGCGCCCCTCGGCCGAGGGGATCGACGCCGGAGCCATCTTCGCGCTGGTGGCGGTGGCGGGTCTCGCCTCGCGCGACCTGGCGACGCGGCTGGTGCCCGGGCAGATCGACTCGCTGCAGTTGAGCCTGCTCGGCTTCTTCATGCAGATCCCGGCAGGGTTGATGCTCGGGCTGGTCGACGACCGCCCCTGGGTGCCGATGCTGGGCACCGACTGGATGCACATGTGCGCGGCGGTCGCGCTCAACGGGATGGCCTATGTATCGCTGGTGACGGCGATGCGGGTGGGCGACATCTCCTTCGTCACGCTGCTGCGCTATACGCGGATCATCTTCGCGCTGATCCTCGCGGTGGTGGTCTTCGGCGACACCCTCGACGCTGCGATGCTGGCCGGTTGCGCTATCATCGCCGGATCGGGCCTCTACACGGTGATACGCGAGCGCAAAATCCGCGCACGCGCCTGATGGAGGCCTTTTCCTGCGCGCCCGGGGCCGCTATGACGCGCCCAACCCGTTCAGCTGCAAAGCGAGATTTTCATGAGCACCATCATCGACATCCACGCCCGCGAGATCCTTGACAGCCGGGGCAACCCGACCGTCGAGGTGGACGTGATCCTGGAAGACGGCACCCTGGGCCGCGCGGCCGTTCCCTCGGGCGCCTCGACCGGCGCCTACGAGGCGGTCGAACGCCGCGACGGCGACAAGTCGCGCTATCTGGGCAAGGGCGTGCTCGAGGCGGTTGCTGCCGTCAACGGCGAGATCGCCGAAGAGCTGATCGGCTTCGATGCCA
>NZ_BNCJ01000009.1 GCF_014656415.1 Seohaeicola zhoushanensis
ATCCGCGACGGCACCGACTTCGCCGCAACGGCGTGAAAAAATACAGTTGCCGGAGGTATTTAAAAAGAAGAGAAAATCAGGGGCGCGGTGCCTGGCTTCTCTTCTTCAAAAATACTCCGGCCGAAGGCCACGCGCGGCACGCGCGTCCCGCGCCCTCTCCGCCGGCGGGCGGTTGGGGTGAGGGGTAGGGCGGGGCTTGCCCCGCCGCGCCGGCAGCAAAAAGGCGCCCCTCGGGGCGCCTTTTCCATCGCATCCTGCGCGGCTTACTCGGCGGCGAGTTTCTGCTCTGCCGCGATTGCCTCGGCCAGGGCGGCCTCGAAGATCGCCATGCCCTCGGCGACGATCTCGTCCGAGGCGGTGATCGGCACCATGATGCGAACGGCGTTGCCATGCATCCCGCAGCCCAGCAGGATCAGGCCGCGCTTCAGCGCGTTGGCCACCACCGCCTTGGTCAGCGTTGCATCGGGCGTGGCGCTGTCGAAGTCGGTCACGAACTCGACCGCCAGCATCGCGCCGAGGCCGCGGATGTCCCACATCCGGAAGGGCGCGACCCTTGCGCCCATATCGGCGAAGCGCGCGCGCAGCGACTCGCCCATCGCGGTGGAGCGTGCGAGCAGGCCCTCGGTCTCGATCGCCTCGATGGCCGCCAGGGCGGCGGCGCAGGCCACCGGGTTGCCGCCATAGGTCCCGCCAAGCCCGCCGGGGGCCAGCGCGTCCATCACTTCGGCGCGGCCGATCACCCCGGCGATCGGATAACCGCCGGCCATCGACTTGGCCACCGTGATGAGGTCCGGCACCACGCCGGAATGTTCGATGGCGAACCAGGCGCCGGTGCGGGCGAAGCCAGACTGGATCTCGTCGGCGATCAGCAGGATGCCGTGCTTGTCGCAGATCGCGCGCAGCGCCTGCCACATCTCGGTCGGCACCGGGTGGTAGCCGCCTTCGCCGAGCACCGGCTCGAGGATGATCGCGGCGACCCGGTCCGGATCGGCGTCGGTTTTCATCAGCGTATCGAGCGCCTTCAGCGCATCGTCCACGGTGATGCCGTTGCGGGCATCCGGGAAGGGCGCGCGCCAGATGTCGCCGGGGAAGGGGCCGACGTCCTTCTTGTAGGGGGTGACCTTGCCGGTCAGGCCCAGCGTGAGCAGGGTGCGGCCGTGGTAGCCGGCGCTGAAGGCGATGACGCCGGGACGCCTGGTATAGGCCCGCGCGATCTTCACCGCATTCTCGACCGCCTCGGCGCCGGTCGTCACCAGCAGCGATTTCTTTGCGAAGTCGCCCGGCGCCAGCGCGTTCAGCTTCTCGGCGAGGGCAACGTAGGGCTCGTAGGGTACGACCTGGAACGAGGTATGGGTATAGAGGTCTTCCTGCGCCTTGGCGGCGGCGATCACGCCCGGGTGGCGATGGCCGGTGTTCAGCACCGCGATGCCGCCGGCGAAGTCGATGTAGCGCTTGCCTTCGACGTCCCAGAGTTCGGCGTTCTCGGCGCGGGCGGCGAAGATCGGCGCGGCCGAGGCGACGCCGCGGGCCACGGCGGCCTCGCGGCGGGCCAGCAGCGCGGCGTTCGAGCCGGCCGGGGCGGTGGCCTTGGTCTTGGCGGATTTGGCGGGGGTCTTGGACTTCGCGGGCATCGTAAGAACCTCTATCTGCGAGCGATTAGAATAATAATACTGGCGCTTATTTTTCTTGTCAAAAGGATTGCGTTGGAAATCGGCAGGGCGGCGGGCCCCTGCGCGTATTCATGCTATCTAGATATAATCGCATAACTTTTCGGCTTGACCTGACCTCCGCTCTGGTGTTGAAAATTTCAAGCAGGCGATGAGAGGGCATGGCGTGGACATTGGCGGCCGACTGAGATCCGTGCGCGAATCCCGCGGCTTGTCGCAGCGCGACCTGGCCGGGCGGGCGGGCCTCACCAATGGCGCCATCTCGCTGATCGAACAGAACAAGTCGAGCCCTTCGGTCGCCTCGCTGAAGCGCCTGCTCGACGCGATCCCGATGACCATGTCCGAGTTCTTCTCGGAGGTCGAGGAAAGCGAATCGCCGAAATACTTCTACAGCGCCGGCGAGTTCACCGAACTCGCGCCGCAGTCGATCGGCCTTGGCACCGGCGCGCGCGGCGTCTCGCTGCGCCAGCTCGGCGATGCGGCCCGTCACGCGCTGATGGTGCTGCACGAGACCTATCCGCCCGGTGCCGACACCGGCCCGGACATGCTGAGCCATGAGAGCGAAGAGGCCGGGATCGTCATCTCGGGCATCATCGAGGTCACGGTGGGCGAGCAGGTCCGCGTGCTCAATCCCGGCGACGGCTATCTCTTCGACAGCCGCCTGCCGCACCGATTCCGCAATATCGGCGAGTCGGATTGCGTCGTCGTCAGCGCCTGTACCCCGCCGACCTTCTGAACCGGTACTCCCCGTACAGGTATGAGCAAAGCGCATGACGATTTCCGTCAAGTAATGTCGCTTTTGGTCTTCGCGCCGGTAGAATCCGCCAAGCGGTTGTGTCAAAGGCCGAATCTGTTAGGCTCTAGCCATGCGAAAAGCGCCGGGGCCCGTCAGGGCCCGCGCTGGAGACGACAAAAAATCACAAGTGCAAAGGGAGAAACACATGAAGTTTCTGAATATGACGGGCCTTGCGTTGGCTGCAACGCTCAGCGCCCAATCCGCCTCGGCCGAGGAGAAGTTCATCACCATCGGCACCGGCGGCCAGACCGGCGTTTACTTCGTCGTCGGCCAGTCGATCTGCCGCCTGGTGAACCGTGGCACCGCCGAGCACAACCTCAAGTGCACCGCGCCCTCGACCGGCGGCTCGATCGCCAACATCAATGCCATCAAGGCGGGTGACATGGACATGGGCGTCGCCCAGTCCGACTGGCAGTTCCACGCCTACAACGGCTCCTCGCAGTTCGAAGGCCAGAAGTTCGACAAGCTGCGCGCCGTCTTCTCGGTGCATGGCGAGCCCTTCACCGTGGTGGCCCGCGCCGATTCCGGCGTGAACACCTTCGACGATCTCTTCGGCAAGCGCGTCAACGTCGGCAACCCCGGTTCCGGCCAGCGCGCGACGATGGACGTGGTGCTGAACGCCATGGGCAAGTCCGACAAGGACTTCGCCCTGGCCTCCGAGCTGAAGCCGGCGGAGCAGTCGGCCGCGCTGGGTGACAACAAGGTCGATGCGATCATCTACACCGTCGGCCACCCGAACGGTTCGATCCAGGAAGCCACCTCGACCGTCGATGCCAAGCTGATCCCGGTGACCGGCCCGGCCATCGACAAGCTGGTCGCCGACAACCCCTACTATGCCAAGGCGGTCATTCCCGGCGGCCTCTACAAGGGCACCGACGCCGACGTCGAGACCTTCGGCGTGAAGGCCACCTTCGTGACCTCGGCCGATGTGGCCGACGACGTGGTCTACACGGTGGTCAAGGCGGTGTTCGACAACTTCGACCGCTTCAAGGGTCTGCACCCGGCCTTCGCCAACCTCAAGGAAGAGGAAATGATCTCGGACGGTCTCTCGGCTCCGCTGCATCCGGGCGCCGAGAAATATTACAAGGAACGCGGCTGGATCAAGTGATCCGGTCCGGCCTGGCCTGACAAGACCGGCGGTTCCGCCCCGGCGGGACCGCCCCAGGATGGCGCAGAAGACGCCGCAACAGGGAACAGCGGGGACCGATCATGACCGACAAGGATCAGCAACAGGCCGCGGCCGTCGAGGCCGAAGCCGCCGGGAAGGGTGGCCTCAGCCAGGCCGAACTCGACGAACTCGTCGCTTCCTCCGATACCGGCGGACGCAGCCCCAAGGGGGCGATCGGAACCCTCCTGCTGGTCGTCGCGCTCGCCTGGTCGCTGTTCCAGCTCTACATCGCCTCGCCCTTCGGACTGTTCAACGACACGCTGGCCCGTTCGATCCACCTCGGCTTTGCCATCTTCCTCGGCGTGCTCGCCTTCCCGGCCGCGCGCAGCACGTTCCAGCTGGCGCTGGGCGTGATCGTGCCGCTGGCGCTGGCCGTGCTCTTCATGATCTCGGCCAAGGAGGGCACGCCGGTCTGGTGGATCCCGCTGCCGGCGCTCTTCGTGGTCGCCACCGTGGTGCTGGGCTCGCCCAAGGACCGCATCCCGGTCTGGGAATGGGCGCTGGCCATCATCGGCGCGCTCGCCGCGCTCTACCTCTTCTTCTTCTACCGTGACATCGCCAACCGGGTCGGCGCGCCGATCACCCAGGATTACGTGGTTGCCGTCATCGGCATCCTGATCCTGCTCGAGGCCACCCGCCGCGCGCTTGGCCCCGCGTTGATGATCGTGGCGAGCATCTTCCTGCTCTACACCGTGCTCGGGCCCTGGATGCCCGACATCATCGCCCACAAGGGCAACTCGCTGGCCGAGATCGTCAACCACCAGTGGATCACCACCGAGGGCGTCTTCGGCATCGCGCTGGGCGTCTCCACCTCCTTCGTCTTCCTTTTCGTGCTGTTCGGCTCGCTCCTGGACAAGGCGGGGGCGGGCAACTACTTCATCCAGGTCGCCTTCTCGCTGATGGGGCATATGAGCGGCGGGCCGGCCAAGGCCGCCGTGGTCTCCTCGGCGATGACGGGTCTCATCTCCGGGTCCTCCATCGCCAACGTGGTGACCACCGGCACCTTCACCATCCCGCTGATGAAGCGCGTGGGCTTCTCCTCTGAGAAGGCGGGCGCCGTCGAGGTGGCCAGCTCGGTCAACGGCCAGATCATGCCGCCGGTGATGGGCGCCGCCGCCTTCCTGATGGTCGAATATGTCGGCATCCCCTATTTCGACGTGGTGAAGCACGCCTTCATCCCGGCGATCATCTCCTACATCGCGCTGGTCTACATCGTGCACCTCGAGGCGCAGAAGGCCGGCATGAAGGGCCTGCCCCGCGCCACCGAGCCCAAGCCGCTGCTGCTCTGGCTGATGAGCCTCGCCTTCACCATCGCGGTGATCTGCGCGCTCTCCTTCGCGGTCTACTACGGCATGGGCTGGATCCGCCCGGCCTTCCCGGAAACTGCCGGCTACATCATCTTCGCGCTGCTGGTGGCGGTCTATGTCGGCCTGCTCTGGGTCGCCTCGCGCGAGGCGCCGCTGAAGATGGAAGACCCCAATGCGCCTGTGACCAGGCTGCCGCTGCCTGGGCCGACCATCCGCGCCGGCCTGCACTTCCTGCTGCCGGTCGTGGTGCTGGTCTGGGCGCTGATGGTCGACCGCCTCTCGCCCGGCCTCTCGGCCTTCTGGGCGGCGGCCTTCATGGTCTTCATCCTGCTGACCCAGCGCCCGCTGATGGCGATGCTGCGGGGCGAAGGGCAGGGCGGCACCTTCATGGCCGGTGTCACTGACCTGATCGAGGGCCTCGTCGCCGGTGCCCGCAACATGATCGGCATCGGCATCGCCACCGCCACCGCCGGCATCATCGTCGGCGCGGTGAGCCAGACCGGCGTCGGCTCGGCGCTGGCGGATGTGGTCGAGGTGCTGTCGGGCGGCAACCTGATGGCGATTCTGGTGCTGACCGCGATCCTCTCGCTGATCCTCGGGATGGGCCTGCCCACAACCGCGAACTACATCGTGGTCTCGGCGCTGCTGGCCCCGGTCATCGTGACGCTCGGCCAGCAGAACGGCTTGATCGTGCCGCTGATCGCCGTGCACCTCTTCGTCTTCTACTTCGGCATTATGGCCGATGTGACGCCCCCCGTGGGCCTCGCCAGTTTCGCGGCGGCGGCGGTCTCGGGCGGGGATCCGATCAAGACCGGCGTGGTGGCCTTCTTCTACAGCCTGCGCACCGCCGCGCTGCCCTTCCTGTTCATCTTCAACACCGACCTGCTGCTGATAAACGTCGACTGGGTGCATGGCATCTTCATCTTCGTCATCGCCACCGTCGCCATGCTGCTCTTCGCCGCCGCGACGCAGGGCTGGTTCCTGACCGCCAGCAAGTTCTACGAATCCATCGCCCTGCTGCTGGTCGCCTTCACCCTGTTCCGCCCCGGCTTCTGGATGGACATGATCTATCCGCCGTTCGACACCATCGCCCCGGCGCAGATCGAACAGGCGGTGGCCGACGTGCCGCCCGGCACCGACATCCGATTGCAGGTGGCCGGCGTGAATGCGGTCGGCGACCCGGTGACCTTCGTCGCCCTGCTGCCGCTGGGCGAGGGGACCACGGGGGCCGAGAAGCTGAACGCCGCCGGCATCGAATACGTCGTCAACGGCGACGAGGTGGTGATCGACAACGTCGCCTTCGGCAGCCCGGCGGCCGAGGCGGGCTTCGACTGGGATCAGAAGATCCAGTCGGTCATGGTCCCCGCCGACCCGCCGTCGAAATACTGGATGTTCATCCCCGCGCTGATCCTGCTGGCACTGGTGGTGATGTTGCAGCGCGGCCGGACCGGCCGCCGCGAAACGGCAGCGGCCTGAAGGAGGGATACCCATGTTCGACAAGGTTCTGCTTCCCATCGACCTGACCTATCCCGAGAGCTGGGACAAGGCGCTGCCCGCCGCGCTGAAATGCGCCGGCACCGGCGGCGAGGTGCACCTGCTGGGCATCGTCCACGACCTCGGCTCGGCGATGGTCGCCTCCTTCCTGCCCGCCGACTTCGAGAAACAGGCCATCGCCCGCATGCAGACCGCGCTGGAGGAGTTCCAGGCCAAGCACCTCGCCGGCGACCCGCGGGTGCAGCTGCACGTCGGCCACGGCCATGTGCCCGAGACCATCCTCAAGGTGGCCAGGAAGCTCGACGCCGACCTGATCGTGATGGCCTCGCACCCGCATGGCGACCTCGGCACGCTGCTCGTCGGCTCGAACGCCGACAAGGTGGTGCGCCACGCCGACCGACCGGTGCTGGTGGTTCGCTGAGTACAGGAGTATGACATGCCGCCCGTCCCGACAGGGGCGGAACGCAACAGGGGAGGAGACTCTAACTTGGAGACCCTGACGACATGACCCCCTTCGCGATCGCGGGCGTGCAGATGCACGTCGCCGCGCTCAATTCCAATGTGGAAGGTATGCGCCACCGGATCGACATCCTGATGGCCCGCTTCCCCTGGGTGCAGATGGTGCTGTTTTCCGAGCTGTCGCCCTACGGCCCGCTCGACAAGTTCGCCCAGCCCTTCATGAACGACGCGCTGGCCCAGTTCCAGGAAGACGCCCGCCGCTATGGCATCTGGCTGATCCCAGGCTCGATGTTCGAGAAGACCGAGGACGGCCGCATCTACAACACCTCCGCCGTGATCAACCCGCAGGGCGAGATCGTTGCGAAGTATCGCAAGATGTTCCCCTTCCGGCCCTACGAACACGGCATCAGCGGCGGCACCGACTTCTGCGTCTTCGACGTGCCCGAGGTCGGCCGCTTCGGCCTGACGATCTGCTATGACATCTGGTTCCCGGAAACCACGCGCCAGCTCACCAGCATGGGCGTCGAGGTGCTGCTGCACCCGGTGCTGACCGGCACCACCGACCGCGACGCCGAAATCGCCATCGCCCGCGCCACCGCCGCGCAGTTCCAGTGCTACGTCTTCGACGTCAACGGCCTTGCCGCAGGCGGGGTGGGGCGCAGCCTCGTGGTCGACCCCTCGGCCACCGTGCTGCACCAGTCGGCGGGGCAGGAGGACATGTTCCCCATCGAGGTCGACCTCGACCTGGTCCGCCGCCAGCGCGAGGCGGGTCTCAAGGGCCTGGGCCAGGTGCTCAAGTCCTTCCGCGACCGCGAGGCCGATTTCCCGGTCTATGACCGCACCAGCGGCACCGACGCCTACCTGCACACGCTCGGACCGCTTCAGGCCCAGCACCAGGGTTCGAAGGCCGGTGTGAACGTATCCGACCCTCGCACGGCGCTTTCGCGCGAGGTCCAGCTCAGCCCGGCTGCCGTGCCGATGTTCAAGGGGCGCAACTGACCGCCCATCAATAAGGACGGCGCCGGCCGAAAACGGCGTGAAGGAGAGGAAGAGACATGAACCAGCAGAACCACCCTGGCAATATCTCCTCCGTGGGCGACTATTACAGCGCCACGCAACTTCGCGCCGACCGATGGAGTGCGCTGAGGGAGACCACGGAATCCCTCAGCATCCACGGCATCGACACGCGGCAGGGCAAGAAATTGCTGTCCACCGCCGAGGCGTTGTTTGCCTCGCTGGCGCCGATCGAGGCCTACTGGGCCTTCCCCGGCCACCATGCCTTCGACATGCTGCGCCGCCAGCTCGAGGCCCGCAATATCCACGAGCTTGCCGTCTCGATCCGCCGCATTGCCCGCGCGCTGACCTCGGGCGCCTATCGCCGCCGCTCGATCCCGCTCTCGACCGATGACATCGACAGCGAGGATTACGAGGACGAGAGCAACCTCCCGCCCGAAGCCCGGGCGATGGGGCGGCCCTATTTCGAGGTGCTGATCGTCGACAGCGTGAACGAGCATCAGGAACGCTTCCTGCGCTCGAACCTGCACCGCGTCCGCCGCGCCGAAGACCCGTTCATCTACGAGCCGGTGATCGTGCCCAGCCTCGAAGACGCGCTGATGGGCATTCTCTTCAACCACAACGTCCAGGCCGTGGTGGTGCGCCCCGGCCTGGTGCTCAAGTCGAAGAACGATCTGCCGATCCTCAAGCAATACCTGAACCGCGTCGGCGACGACGAGGATGTCGAGGGGCTGGCCCCCGGCGATCTCGGCCCCGAGGCCTGCCGCCTGATCGCCAAGGTGCGCCCCGAGCTTGACGCCTACCTCATCACCGACCGCTCGGCCGAGGATATCGCGGGCATGGACCTCGGGCGCTGCCGGCGGGTCTTCTACAACCAGGAAGACTTCCTGGAGCTGCACCTCAACATCCTGCGCGGCGTGCAGCGCCGCTTCAAGACACCGTTCTTTTCGGCGCTGGTCGAATATTCCAAGCAGCCCACCGGCGTCTTCCACGCCATGCCGATCAGCCGCGGCAAGTCGATCTCGCGCAGCCACTGGATCCAGGACATGGGCGCCTTCTACGGCCCCAATATCTTCCTCGCGGAAACCTCGGCCACATCGGGCGGGCTAGACTCGCTGCTCGAACCCAAGGGGCCGATCAAGGAAGCCCAGGACATGGCAGCGCGGGCTTTCGGGTCGAAACAGACCTTCTTCGCCACCAACGGCACCTCGACCTGCAACAAGATCGTGGTGCAGGCGCTGGTGCGGCCCGGCGACATCGTGCTGGTCGACCGTGACTGCCACAAGTCGCACCACTACGGCATGGTGCTGGCGGGGGCGAATGTCGTCTACATGGACAGCTACCCGCTCAACGAATACTCGATGTATGGCGCGGTCCCGATCCACGAGATCAAGCACACGCTGCTGAACCTCAAGGCCCACGGCAAGCTCGACCGCGTGCGCATGGTGCTGCTCACCAACTGCACCTTCGACGGCATCGTCTACAACGTCGAACGGGTCATGGAGGAATGCCTCGCCATCAAGAAGGACCTGATCTTCCTCTGGGACGAGGCCTGGTTCGCCTTCGCCCGCTTCGGCCCGACCTACCGCCAGCGCACGGCGATGAACGTCGCCAACAACCTGCGCACCCGGCTGCGGACCGAGGAGCACGCGAAGGAATACGAGAAGCAGCAGGCCCGGCTGAAGGATGCCGACGACGAGACGCTGCTGAGCAACCGCCTGGTCCCGCCGCCCGACGCCCGGGTGCGGGTCTACGCCACGCAATCGACCCACAAGACGCTGACGTCGCTGCGCCAGGGCTCGATGATCCACGTCAACGACCAGGACTTCAAGGGCGAGGTCGAACAGAGCTTCCACGAAGCCTACATGACCCATACCTCCACCTCGCCGAACTACCAGATCATCGCCTCGCTCGACGTGGGGCGGCGGCAGGTGGAGCTGGAAGGCTTCGAATTCGTGCAGCGCCAGGTCGAAACCGCCATGGCGATCCGCCGCGCCGTCTCGACCCACCCGCTGCTGAAGAAATACTTCAAGGTGCTCGCCGCCGGTGACATGATCCCCGAGAAATACCGCGAGAGCGGGGTGGAGAGCTACTACGACGCCGAACAGGGCTGGACCGATATCTGGGATTGCTGGAGCCGCGACGAATTCGTGCTCGACGCCACCCGCATCACGCTGGCCGTGGGCGGCACCGGCTGGGACGGGGACACCTTCAAGACCCGCATCCTGATGGACAAATACGGCATCCAGATCAACAAGACCTCGCGCAACACCGTGCTGTTCATGACCAACATCGGCACCACGCGCAGCTCGGTCGCCTACCTGATCGAGGTGCTGGTCGAAATCGCCCGCGACCTCGACGACCTGCTCGACGACGCCTCGAAGATGGAGCGCCGCAGCTTCGAGAACCGCGTCGCCGCGCTGGTCGAACACGTCCCGCCCCTGCCTGACTTCTCGCGCTTCCACGACAGCTTCCGGCAGGGCAGGGACACACCCGAAGGCGACATGCGAACCGCCTTCTTCCTCGCCTACGACGAGGACAACTGCGACTACCTCCCGCTCGACGACGCCCTCGTGGACCGCCTCAAGGCGGGCGAGGAACTGGTCTCGGCCGGCTTCATCATCCCCTATCCGCCGGGCTTCCCGATCCTGGTGCCGGGGCAGGTGATATCCCCCGAGATCATGACCTTCATGCGGGCCCTCGACGTCAGCGAGATCCACGGCTTCCGGCCCGACCTGGGCCTGCGCGTATTCACAGCCGCAGCACTTCAAAAAGCGGCGAAATAACAGGGGTTAAAGGAAAACAACCATGGCCAAGAAGGTATTGAACAACATCTCGGAGATCCGCCGTTATTTCCACACCAACAAGGACCCGATCTATTTCGTCTCGGCGACCAACTTCAACCTGCTCGGCCTCGACGAATGGGTGAAGAACTTCAAATACATCTGCTACATGGATTGCTTCGACGGCCGCCACCCCAACGTGCTCTGCCCCTCGGAACTGCCCCACGACGAATTCCAGTCGATCGAGGACATCAACAACTACCTCCTGCAGCACAAGGAGGTGATCGACTACGTCAAGGCGCGCGGCGGCAAGCCCAAGTTCGTCTTCCTGATGTTCGACGAGAAGACCGAGAAGCTGGTCAAGGAACTCGGCGGCGAGGTCTGGTTCCCCAAGGCCAAGCTGCGCCAGGCGATGGACAACAAGATCGAGACGGTCCGCGTCGGCAACAAGGCCAAGGTGCCCTCGGTCCCCAATACCCTCTCCGAGGTCAAGGACTACAAGCACCTCCAGGAGCTGACGAAGAAGGCCGGCATCGGTGACGACCTCGTGCTGCAATCGGCCTTCGGCGATAGCGGCCACACCACCTTCTTCATCAAGTCCGAGGCCGACTTCCGCAAGCACGAGCACGAGATCGTCGGCCAGGGCGAGATCAAGATCATGCGCCGGATCGACTGCCGCGGCTCGGCCATCGAGGCCTGCTGCACCGACGAGGGCACCATCGTCGGCCCGCTGATGACCGAGCTCGTCGGCTTCAAGGAACTGACCCCCTATCGCGGCGGCTGGTGCGGGAACGAGATCTTCTCGACCGCCTTCCCGCCCAAGACCCGCCAGAAGGCCCGCGAACTCACCTTCCGCTTCGGCGAACAGCTCCGCAAGGAAGGCTACCGGGGGTATTTCGAGCTCGATTTCCTGATCGAGAAGAAGAACGGCGACATCTGGCTGGGCGAGCTGAACCCGCGCATCACCGGCGCCTCCTCGATGACCAACCACGCCGCCTTCGCCCATGCCGACGCGCCGCTCTTCCTTTTCCACCTGCTGGAGTTCTCCAGGAAACCCTTCAAGCTGAATGTCGAGGAGCTGAACGCCCGCTGGGCCGACCCGGACATGATCGACTCGTGGTCCCAGATGGTCATCAAGCACACCGAGGACAACGTCGACATCATCACCCACGCGCCGCAGTCCGGCATCTACCGGATGCTGCCCGACGGCCGCGTGGTCTATGACCGCTTCGACTATCACCGCCGCGCGGTCGAGAACGAGGACGAGGCCTTCTTCCTGCGCATCTCCAACGTCGGCGATTACCGCTACGAGGGCGCCGACCTCGGCATCCTGGTCACGCGCGGGCGGTCGATGACGAACTCGTTCCAGCTGACCTCCAAGTCGAAGAAATGGATCGAGGGCATCAAGTCCGCTTATTCGGCCCGGCCGCTGCCGAGCGCCAGCGCCCTGGCGGATCACGCCTTCAAGATCATGTAACGCCCTCGCCACGCATTCCCCCTCCCCTTGGGGGAGGGGGCAGGGGGAGGGGTACCCCCACCACCCAAACCACCCCGTAGGGTGCGCCTTCACGGCGCACCATTCCCCGAACCGTCCATGGGCCACCCCGCACCGCGCCCATCCTCAAGCCGTAGGCACCGGGCAGGGGAAGCGGCTGCCCCCACCCCGTAGGGTGCGCCTTCACGGCGCACCACCACCCGCATCGCCCCATGCTGCGCCCCGCAAACCCCTTGCCAGCCGCGCCGGGCAAGCGCCATGATGATGTGACCGAGGGAGACGCAGGGGGCAGGGCGAGGGGCCGCCCCCACCCCGTAGGGTGCGCCTTCACGGCGCACCTTCCCCGCACCACCCATGCGGCGCCCCGCGCCGCGCCCGACCGTCCCATCGGGCGGGCGCTTCTCCAGCCTCCCCGCGCTCACGCGTATGGTGGGGCGGAGCCATAAACCACGGGCCGCAATACGCGCAGCGCCCACCCGCGGTCGGGCGCTGGCTTGTGACTTTCGAATTAACTTTTGGGAGGCTGGCCGAAGTTTATTGAAAGCTGAAGATCTTCTGGAGGTAGCGCTAGCTGGTGCGTGGAAATCGAGTTAATTTTTGCGCGGCGGGCATATTTACAGACGTCTTCGTCGTCTGAGTAAATCGTATGTGCGCCTTCAGTTTTGGCTATCGCAACTATTTGCCTGTCGAATTTAACCTTGGTTTTTGTCGCATCTTGATTTGCTGCGTCAACACGATGGCCACCTCTTTTGATGGCGTCACTCATTTCAAGCGCGGCTTCTATCGCTGCTTTCTGGTCGAAGGGGGAAATCCGAAAGGTAGCCTGGTTGTTCAGAATCTCGAGGTATCTGGGCGCGGCTCGGCCAGCGTGAACCAAAACTTCGCTCAATACTGGAGTGGGAATGAGTATCTTCTCTTTGTCGTTAGACAATGTGTCCACCAAAAAGGTGACGCGTTCGGATGCATTTTCAACGGGGTTTCCGGTTGAGGGATCTTTCGGCGGACTTGCGCTAGGCTCCAAAATTAATAGGAGCACCGAAGTATCCAATACAACCATCAATGCAGTCCGTTGCCCTTATCTCTCATAAGTCTAGCCGAGGCCAGAGGGTCATCCAAGTCTTTCCATTCGCTGCCGTCAATTTCGCGCAGCATTCTTACTGTATCTTTCAAGCTATCATTTGTCAAAATCGTGAACTCGCTTACGCGAAATCGTTTGAGTAGCCATTTCCCGTCGTGATCCCGCAGCCACCTACCGACACCCTCAACTCGAACTGGCTCGTACATGTGTTTTGCCATGCGGCGTGCGACATCGCGAGTAGTATCGATACCCGTAAATCTTGTGCTTCCATTCTGCAGCTGGATGTGCACAGTTTCATCCGCACCACTTACGCTTATCAATATCCCGTCCAGTGTGCCTTCTTGGTTGAAGGGGCCAAACACGACCTCAGCAACTTTGTTAACGCCTGGGAAAGCTATTATCTCAGCGGTGGTGTCGTCGCCCTCGTACAGCCGTCCAGCGGCATTGTCTTCGGCTAATAAGCGGTTTATCTCTGCCGCAGCTTTCGTCGCATCGACACTGCCTTCGCCATTTCTGACTAGTCGCAGGTTCGTGGCCACCTTGGGTGCATCTTCATTATCGACTTTGGTGACGAGCTTAGTGCTTCCTGTCTCGAGATGGTCAAAGTGAACAGCGTTTCCATTCCCCATAAGCGAGGCGAGCGCATGCATATACTGCGCCAGTCGGGCCATGGGAATCGTCTCGGGTGTATAGGCGCCGATATGAAACGTATATTTTGTATTCATGTCGTCCGCCTGTTCGCGTAGCTTAACGCATTTAGTGGTAGCCTATCACTTGATATAGTGTATATGCAATAAAATTCAATGAACACAGAGCCTTAGGAAAACCGGTGCGATTTCAAGTTGTTGTGAGTCGTCCGTTGACCTAGGCGGCTCATGTGCGGCGTGTTAGGGCAAAGATCAACGGCGTGCGTCATCTGGGAATGCTCTCGTCCTGCATGTCTACGCGCCCTCGGTAAGTTTGATAATCGGAGTTGGGACAGAAACTTCCTGCCACCTGCCCCAACTCTCTTGTCTGCGCCATCCCTAACAATCCCCACCGTTTGCCCCTCCGCCATATCTAGGACACCTCCCGCTCGCCTCCTCTCCGGATCGGCGTACAACCAGAGGCTCCCCCTCCCGCCCAAAATCCACACCTCGCCCTCGCCCGAAACGCCCCCGTTTCCACCCGTCCCAACCCCGTCCCAGATCCACTCCCTCCGATAATCCCATGAAATCAATAACTTGACCCCCCGTCCTAGCTGGGACACCTTCCCCTTGCCTCCCCGCCGGATCGGTTTACAAACAGGGGATGCTCACCTTCCGGGCCATATCCGAAGACGAACCCGGCCCCAAATGGGCGGCCCTGTTCCGCGACTACTGGCCGGCCTACGCCCGCTGGTGGGCCCGCGAGGGCCTGTCGAACCGGCCCACCTGGCTCGAATGCCGCCGCGCGCTCGAGACCCACATGCCCGAGCTGATGCCCCTCTACTCCACCCTCTGCGAGCTGGTCGGCGGCGGCGATCTCGAGAGCCGGTTCCTCAGCTTCTTCTGTCCGCCCGCCTATCTCTCGGGCTGCAGCCAGGCCCTCTGGCCCGGCAAGGACCCGCTGCTGGTCAGGAACTACGACTACGACCCCGCCGCCTTCGACGGCATCGTCCTGAAGACGAACTGGCAGGGGCGCGGCGTGATCGGCACCACCGACGGCCTCTTCGGGCTGGTGGACGGGATGAACGACGCCGGCCTCGCCGTCTCGCTCACCTTCGGCGGCCGGCGCGAGGTGGGCTCCGGTTTCGGCGTCCCCCTCATCCTGCGCTATGTCCTGCAGACCTGCACCACCACCGACGAGGCCGCCGCCGCCCTGTCGCGCATCCCCTGCCACATGAGCTACAACGTGACCGTCGTGGACCGGCACCGCCACGTCATCACCGCCTACCTCGCCCCCGACCGCGCGCCGGTGCTGACCCACACCCCGGTGGCCACCAATCACCAGGAGCGGGTGGAGTGGTCCTCGCACGCCCGCCTCACCGCCACGGTAGAGCGCGAACGCTACCTGCTGCAGCGCCTCTCGCTGCACCCCGACACGCAGGAGAAGTTCATCCGCGCCTTCCTGCGCCCGCCGCTCTATTCCACCGCCTTCGCCGCGGGATTCGGCACCATCTTCACCGCCGCCTACCGCCCGAAACACGGCCGCGCGGAATGGCACTGGCCGGGCCAGGTCTGGAGCAAGGGGTTCGACGATTTCACCGAGGACAGCCTGGTGCTGACCTTTCCGGGCTCGGTCGGACTGGCGGCCTTCTAGACCGGCAGTTGCACTTCGGGCTGGGCCCAGGTCAGCTGGTCCGAGACGTTGAAGAGCGCGGCCTGGCTGGAGGTGCCCTCGATCTCGAACCGCGGCCCGACCGGCACGGCATAGAGCCCGAGCCGCCGCAGCCAGCGCGACCAGACCGCCGGCACGATCCCGATCACGTGCCGCGCGCCTTCGCCGGTGGCGGTCAGGATCATGTGCTGCATCAGCAGGAACTGCACCACGGCGCGCCGCTGGGCGGTGACATGCTCGGTGATGAAGAGGCGTGAGGCCTCCCAGATCTGGTCCTCGACCGGGGCGGGAAAGAACAGCACGTCGGAGGGGATGTCGCTCAGCAACCCGTGCTGGGCGTCGCGCAGCATGTAGGTATAGGTGCCGCATTTGGCGGTGGTCGGGACGAGGCGGATCCCGGCCAGAATCTCGCCGAATTCGTGGATGATGACCCAACGGCAGAGCGGCGTGTCGTATTGGTCGAATTCCATGCCGTCGACATTGGGCAGTTCCCAATGCAGGCGATCGATAAAGACATCTTTCCGCGCCTTCAGATAGCGCACAAGAAGATCGCCATAGGTATGCATGTTGGTAAAGGACAAAACACTGGCGCGGGCGCCGCCCAATTCCTTGAGATGTGGCCGGCGGTCGGACATCTTCTGGCCTGGCAGTACATGCGCCTGGCCCGGCGTACCGCGTACATGCGCGATCTCGCCGGCAGGCGCCAATTCTGGAAATGCCGACCACGCAGGGGTGGCCGGAACCGTGGTTCTGGAATGCTTCATTAACTGCCTCAAAGCATTTTTATATGAAGGCTAGCTATACTTTTGCCAGATAGTCCACACAATTTTGCCACAATTTCAAAGCTGTTCCCCGAATGCACCGGTTACAAGGCAAATGCCGCTGCGTCACCTTTGAAGCAGCGGCAAATTTCGGCGGTTGTCCGCCAGTGATGGCGAGTGAATCCGGGTTTGTGCAATCAATGCGCGAATCGGTGGCAGTGCCGGGAAGGGCCTGCCATGCCTAGCAGGGTCAGGCCGCGCGGACCTCGTCGAGTATCTTCAGCTCGATGAAGAAGGTGGTGCCGACGCCGACTTGGCTGTCGTAGTCGATCTGACCATCGTGCTGTTCGATGATCTTCTTGGAGATATTCATGCCAAGTCCGGTGCCGCCGAAGGCGCGCTGGTCTGTCGAGTCCACCTGAGTGAACTTGCCGAAGACCTTGTCGCGGCTGTTCTCGGGAATCCCGACACCCTGGTCCTCCACTTCGATGCGGACCTTGTCGCCGATCTGCTTGTATCTGACCTGGACGGTATCGCCGGCATGGCTGAACTTGAGGGCGTTGGAGATCATGTTCGACATGACCTGCATCAGGCGGCGCTCGTCGCCGCGGATCAGCAGCGGTTTGCCTTCCTCAGCGTCCGTGAGCAGCGTGATGTCCATCTTGTCGGCAAAGCCCTTGTTGGCCTCGACAGCCTCGAGCACCAGGTCCTGCACGTCGATCTGGATGAAGCGGTAGGTGATCTCGCCGGCTTCGATCTTCTGGAGGTCGAGAATGTCGTTGATGAGATCGCTGAGGCGTTCCGCGTTGCGTCCGGCGATGCGGAGCACGGATTGGAACTGGTCCGGGATCGGGCCGAGAATGCCGGTATTGATGAGGTCGAGCGAGCCCTTGATCGACGTCAGCGGCGTGCGCAATTCGTGGCTGACCACCGAGACGAACTGCGACTTGGCCCGGTAGGCGACCTTGGTGCGTTCGTGCTCTTCGCGCAGGACTTCGATCTGGCGGAGATTCTTGCGGTAGTTCCTTAGGAAGACGAAGGAACAGTCGACGATGAAATACATCGAGAACAGCACCGTGAAGAATTGCAGCCAGTGATCGGAGCTCATCGGCGGCGATTCACGCAGGATGTCGAGCATCGCTATGAACAGGAAGGTTGCGCCGTAGATGGCGAGGCGCACCGCCAGGGCGCTCACGATCTGGTGGTTGTTCATGGCGGCGAAGATTGCCGCCGAGAGCAGGAAAAAGAGCGGTGTGAAGTGGCCACCCGTCGGCTCCTGCAGCGCGATGAGGATTGCGAAAAGGCAGATGGCGCCGGCACTGAGCACTGTGGCCGCGATGATCCAGGCGCGGAAATTGCGCACCAACCGGTCGTCCAGCCGATGCTGGCGGTCGATCCGGTGGGAGATGGCGAAATCGATCAACTCGGTCAGCAGCACGCAGCCGTAGCAGGCGAGCGACTTGATCGGGTCGAAATAGAACATGGTTAGAACGGTGGCGGCGAGGAAGATCGCCTGGCGCTGCCACACGAGATTCTTCGAACCGTTGTAGTAGTCCCGGATCTGCTGTTCGGCACGGCTGACCGGTTCTTCTGTCACATCCATGTCGGAGGGCGCGTCGTCCATAAAATTATCCATCAAGACCACCGAATGGGTTTCTTAATTTTCAACTATTATGCAAATCGGGAGGTAATAGGCGCGATTGATGACAAATTTGGGGCAAAAGATACACGCCCGAGACGGCTTTGGTGGGTTTGACCGAACCGCGCTCGGGATGCCAAAGCAACAGGCCGAACCCTGGGGTCCGGCCTGGTATGACGTTGGACGTCTGACGCATCAGTCGTTGCGCAGCGACGGATCCTCGCGGAAAAGGTCGCGCAGCACGGTCTCGTAGGCGCGCTTCTTGACCGTTTCGCTCTCTGCGCTGCCGTCCTGGCCCGAGGCACGCCGGCGCACCGGCTCGACATGGGCCATCTGGTCGCGCAGTTCGACATTCTCGATGGCCCGGCTGATCGACATCAGCGAGCCGGACTTGGAAAGCGAGCGCAAGGAGACGCTGTCGCCCAGGATGACCTGCGCATCGGTGCGCGCCTGGCGCTGGGATTGCAGCGTGAGCAGGAGGCGGTTGAAGGTCTCTTCCTCGGGCGCGTCATGGGCGGCGTTGCGGCCGTGGCGGACGGTCAGGAAGACGCCGTCACCGCGATAGGAGATGATGTCGCCCGATTTCTTGGTCGCCTTAGCAAGGCTCGT
Organism: Seohaeicola zhoushanensis; assembly: GCF_014656415.1. Taxonomy (GTDB): domain Bacteria; phylum Pseudomonadota; class Alphaproteobacteria; order Rhodobacterales; family Rhodobacteraceae; genus Seohaeicola_A; species Seohaeicola_A zhoushanensis. The sequence goes on from NZ_BNCJ01000009.1 coordinate 18,569, forward strand.
CGCGACATCGCGCAGCAGCAACTGGAACTCGTCGGCAGAGAGCGCCTTATGCAGCCGCTTGGCGTCGACCAGCTTGATCGCGGTGGCATGGGTGCTGAACAGCCGGCCCTGCGAGAGCTGCATGATGTAGTTGTCGAATTCCGCGTAGCGCAGAACCCGGTCGATGCCGTCGATCGAGATCGGTTCATCCAAAGGGAACTTGGCCTTGGGATCTACCGCCTGGCTTTGCTGTGCGTTGCTTTCGGCGATTCGACGCTCTTGCACCAGCCGCTGGGCGGCGGACATGCGGCTGCGCAGCTCGAGGAAGTCGAAGGGCTTGGTCACGTAGTCGGTGGCACCGGCGACGAAGGCGAGGTCGACATACTCGCGATCCGACATGGCCGTCAGCATCAGGATCGGGGTGTGCTTGTACTCGGGCATCTTGCGGATTTCCTTCGCAAGCATGATCCCGTTCATGCCCGGCATCTGGATGTCGAGCAAGAAGCAGTCGAAGGGCTTCTCCTGCCGCGCCAGCAGCTTCAGCGTGTTCGCGGCGGAGTCGGAGATGGATATGTCGAAGTGCAGAGCCGACAGCGCCGTCTTGAGCAGTTGCAGGATGTTCAGGTCGTCGTCGACGGCAAGAACCCTCAGCTCTTCCTGAAGGCGCGCACGGCGAGTCAGCTTTTCCTGAAAAGAGCTGCCGATGTTGTTCTCAGCGTTCACCGATTGACTCCCATTGCCACACACAATCGTTGGTTACGGATACTTAGGAAATTTGCCGAAAAAGTGGCAAATTGGGGAATGTCCGGGGATTTTTCGGCGCTTTTTCCGGACATTAGTGACCGTCTTTGTGTCAAGAACCCCCGAAAACGCGCTGAAAGGGCAGGTTGGGGGCCGTGGGGTGAACGCAGTGTTTCCAATCCGTGCGCAATCGCTGGCGCGCATATAGATTCGGACTCGGACCGTGAACTGCCGGATTGGGGTCCTGGGCGGTGTATCGCCCAACAATTGCCACAATCACCGTGGCGACGCCGCAGGGGCGCTCGAGGGCGGTCGCGACGGGTGCCACAGGTCCCTTGAGAAAATCGGTTAATTTGTTGAAAATCCAGTGAGAAAAAACTTTGCTGGTCGGGCCACCCGATTGGCCCGTTTCCAACAACTTCTTAACACAATTGACGGCCAGTGTGCTTCTACCCGCGCGTGCATGAAGACGTCGTTCTGCGGGTCCGTGTCCTGAGTAACGCTGGAAAGAAAGTTGCCGGAAGTGTTCGATAACAGCATCCTGGAAGAAGAGCGGCAGCAGGATGAGCTGCCGGTCGGCGCGACGTTGCTGCTCGGTCAATACGAGATCGAGCGCTATCTGGTGCGCGGCGGCTTTGGAATCACCTACTTGGCGCACGATTCGCTGGATCGTCAGTATGTCATCAAGGAGTGCTTTCCCGGTGCACTCTGCGGGCGGTCGGGCGGCAAGGTGCACCCGCTCTCGGCCGAATATGAAAAGCAGTATGGCTCGGTCCTCAAGCACTTCCTGAGCGAGGCGCGCCGGGTGGCACGGCTGGACCATCCGAACATCGTCCAGGTCCACCAGGTCTTCGAGGAGAACAACACCGCCTACATGGCGATGGCCTTTGTCGATGGCGAAGACATGCTGAGCCTGTCCGACAACGAGCCAGAGCGGTTGACGCCGGCCGTGCTGGTGGGTGCGCTCAAGGATACGCTGAGCGCGATGGATTACATCCACGGGCTGGGAATCCTGCATCGCGACATCTCGCCCGACAACCTGATGCTCGACGACAATGACCACCTGACTCTGATCGACTTCGGCGCGGCGCGCGAGCAGGCGGGGCGCGACAGCCGGGCACTCTCGGTTCTGCTGGCGGTCAAGGACGGCTACTCGCCACATGAATTCTACCTGACCGACGTCGAGCAGACGCCGGCCTCGGACATCTATTCGCTGGGTGCGACCTTCTATCACCTCGTGACCGGCGAGGCGCCGCCAAACAGCCAGGACCGCGTTGCCGCGCTGGCGGCCAACCAGCCCGATCCCTACGTCCCGCTCGAGGATGGCGAATGGGCTTTCGATGGCAACTTCCTGCTGGCGATCGATCTGGCGCTGGCGGTGCTGCCGAAAGACCGGCTGTCCTCGGCGCGTGACTGGCTCGACCTGCTGGCCGCGCCCCCGCGCGTCAAACCGCAGGCCGAATCGCCTGCGCTGGAAAGCGACCTCAAATTCGCGATCTCGCGCCTGGTGGAATCGACCAACAAGGACGTGCAGCAGGGTATGCCCGGCTACGCCAAGAAGCTTGCCGAGCAGCGTCTGAAGAACCGCCGCAACCGCGCCACCGACTACGGGCAGAAGGAAGCTCCGGCCCAGCAAGTCGACATCTTCGGCAACCCGGTCGAGAACGTCGAGGCCTGGATGCGCGAACAGGAACGCGCGCTGCGTTCGCAGCCCAAATCCGTGCGCCGCGACGAGGCGAACCGCAAGACCGATACTCAGAAGTCCGACGCAGAACGCCCGGCAAAGAAGTCGACCATAGGCAGGTTCATAGCGGCCTGCCTCCCGAGCCGCCGTGATTCATCGGCCTCGGCCCTCCAGAACTGAAGGAGACGGATATGAAATTCATCAGGGACATCATCTCCGAGAAGCGCTCGCAGGCTTTCGGGCACGCCCGTACTCCGGTCGAGCCGGCGCCGAAGGTCGAGATGCACGACGAGACGCCGGCCATGCCGCCACTGCCGCAGGACGTGCTGGTCGCCGCGCGGCCGGCCGGCGGGGCCTCGGCCAAACCGGCCTTCCAGCTGCCGCTGTCGGCACTGGTGAGTGATGACGACGATCTCGTGAACGTTCTCAACCCGATGGACGAGGCGGACTGCGAGGTCGCCGACCAGGCAATCGCGGCGGATGATTTCGACTTCGGGTTCAGCCGTGGTTTCGACAAGGCCGCGGCTGCGGACGACGAGGACGACGACGTCGCCATCGGAGCGGATCTTATGGACGATGAGGATCTGGAAGAGTTCGACGCGGCAGATGCGGAGGTCGCGGCCGAGGACGAGGCCGCACTGAGTGCCGGGCCTGAAATGGCGGCGAGCGAAGCGGAAGACGCCACCGACCAGGACGAACCCGATTTCGACGACTTGTCCTTCCGGCGCGTTTCGGCCTTGGTCGAGGTCGAGGAAGAACTGGTCGAGGAAGAGCCGGAAGCGGAGTTTGCAGCCGAGGCGTTCGACGACGACTCGGCTGAGTTCGAAGACGATTTCGACGACATGAGCGAAGCGGAGGCCATCGAGGAAGAGCCCGAAGCGGAGCCCGAGTCGCATGCGAGCATCTTCTCGGCTATCGCTGCGGCCGAACGTGCGGCAGCCGAGAAGGACGAAGCGCCGGCTGCGACCGGCCTCTGGACCGGGGCGATGCCGCCGATGGGCGGGGCCACCCGTCCGGTGATGCCCGAGCGCCCGGTGATGCCGGAACGCCCGCCGATGCCGGTGGCCGCCGCGCCGCGCCCGGCGATGCCGGAGCCGCAGGCGCCGGTTGCGCCGCCGCAGGCCGCTGAAGAGGTCGCCTCGGTCGATGTTCCCGCGCCGGCGATCGGACGGGGCAGCCGCCGCGCTGGCCGTGTGAAGACCCGGCTGCTGGGCTTCAACGGCGGGCAGGCGCGTGTCGATCCCTTTGCGGCTGCCAAGGCCGTGACCGAGGTTGTCGAGGAAGAAGAGGCCGCCGCCGAAGCGCCGGTGATGTTCCCGGTCGGCTGGCTGGTGGTCGTCGCAGGCCCTGGCACGGGTGCCTCCTTCCCGCTGCCTGCGGGCGTGGCGCAGATCGGTCGCGGTGTCGGCCAGGCAATCCGGCTCGACCTAGGCGACAACTCGATCTCGCGCGAGAACCATGCGGCCATCGCTTATGACGCCGAACAGCGCAAGTTCTACCTCGGCCACGGCGGCAAGGCCAACCTGGTGCGCCTGAACAACCGCCCGGTGCTGAGCACGGAAGAGCTGTCCTCGGGCAATATCATCCGGATCGGTGAGACCACGCTGCGCTTCGTGGCGCTCTGCGGGGCGGATTTCGATTGGGCCCAGGTGTAGGACCAGAGATGCTGCCCCTGGCTGAAATCAGATACGACGCTGCGTCCGCCCAGCATCAGGGCCGGCGCGAGCATCAGGAAGACGCCGTTGTGACCGACTTTCCGGCAGGGGCCGGCATGGGCTTTGCCGTCCTTGCCGACGGAATGGGCGGTCACGCGGCAGGCGATGTCGCCTCCAAGATCGTGGCGACCGAGATCTTCAGCGAGCTGAAGATGCGCACAGGCGATCCCGGCGCGCTCGAGGCCGAGATCGCGGCGGTCCTGCACGATGCCGTGCATGGCGCGAACGAATGCATCCGGATGCACGCCCAGGACAATCCCCATACCTACGGGATGGGCTCGACGCTGGTTGTGCCGGTGCTGTTCGGGTCCAATCTCTACTGGATCTCGGTTGGGGATTCGCCGCTTTACCTGATGCGTGATGGCGAGTTGCGGCGGCTCAACCAGGATCACTCGATGGGGCCGCAGATCGAATACCTGGTCAACTCCGGCGCGATGAGCTGGGAGGCGGCGATGAACCATCCCGACCGCAACAGCCTGACCTCGGTGCTGATCGGTGACGAGATCGCGCAGATCGACTGCCCGGCGCTGCCGGTGCGGCTGCGGCCTGGCGATATCGTCGTGGCCGCCAGCGACGGGTTGCAGTTCCTTGCCGACGAGGAAATCGCCGAAGTGCTGGAGGCCAATGCCGACAGGCCCTGTACCGAGATCATCGCCGATCTGCTGCGCTGCCTGTCGGATCTGGACGATCCCGACCAGGACAATATCAGCGTCTGCGTGATCAAGGTCGAGTCGGCGGTGCGGGAGGCCGCGGTGCTGGCGGCGACACCGCTTGCAAGCGAGCTGTTGCCCGCTCCGACGCGCAAGCGGAAGACGATGACCTTTGTCGCCACCGCCACCAGCAAGCCGAAGGGCGGCAAGGGCACCACCTACCGGATATCCATGGAGCAATCGGCGTGACTCTTGCCACTTCCATCGAACCGGTCGTCGATCGGTTGCAGACTGCGCTTGACCGCAAGTTGTTCCCCTCCGAATGGCAGCAGTGGGGCGCTCGGCTGCTGGATCACCTTAGAAAACCGGTTCAGGTGGCGGTGATCGGTCTGCCTGGCAGCGGGAAATCGACACTCATCAACATGATGTTGCCCGAGGTTTCGGTCGCGGCGCTGGCCGGGGTGCCTGTGGTCGAGATTGCCCATGGGTCCAAGCTGCGCACCTCGTTCGAGCTGCAAGACGGTCAATACGTCCGCGGCAACGGCGCGCTGACCGCCGGGGACGTCCCGGCGGGCGCGGTGCGGGCGCGCGTGGAGATGCCCGTGGGCGACCTGGCGCGGCAGAACTTCGTCGAGGTCTCGCTCAACGGCGCTTTCGGGCACCAGGTCTCGATGGTGAACTGGGTCGCGCAATGGGCCGATATCGTGCTCTGGTGTACCGAGGATTTCGACGCTTCGGAGCAGAAGCTCTGGGCCGGGGTGCCGGAAGAGGTTAAGGATCACTCGTTCCTCGTGCTGACGATGGCCGACCGGCAGATGATGCGCGGCATCCTGCAAGAGCGGATCAATGCGCTGCAGCCGCTGGTGGCCGAGGAATTCCTGGGGCTCTACCCGATCGCGACGATCCAGGCGATCACCGCTCGGACCGCGTCGCAGCAGGTGAATACGGCGCTATGGCGTTCGAGCGGCGGGAAGGAGCTGTTCGACGGGCTGCTGCGCCAGGTCGACAACGGGCGCACGGCCGACATGGACCAGGCGCAGATGCTGCTCAACCAGTTCGCGCCGCAGATCGACGCCGCCGCGCGCCGCGCGCAGCCGGAGGTGACGAACCTGCTGGCCGTTTCCCCGGAGGCGGCAGAGGCGGCGACCACCGCGCCGAATGGCGGAGAGGCCTTCGGCGAGGCGCTGTCACTGCTGCAGGCGCAGGCCAACGAGATGGTGGCAAGCTTTGCCTCGGCCGGTGATCCGAAGCCGGCGGATATTCTGGAGCGTTGCGTGGCCACCGCCAACCAGCTGGCCGAGCTTTTCCAGGCCGCCGGGGGCAGTGAAGTAATCAGCCGCAGCATCCAGTCGGATACCCAGGAAGGGGCCGAGATGATGCTGCTGTTCCAGCTGGAAAAGGACGAGGATGCGGCGGTGGATGCGGTCACGCTGCTGCTGCAGCTCAAGAAAGAGATCGGCGACAAGACAACGTCAAATCCGGGGCATTGAATTGGGCCGCGCCTTGCATCAGCCCAACTTTGACCACATTCCCCGCCGATTTTTCAACCATGCGGTGAAGCCGCCGGTCCGGCCGGAATCGGGAGGACTGGCAGACCGACAGACGCAGAGGGCCATGAGCAAATGAAGATGGAAACCAACCTAGAGTCCGCGACCCAGCTGCGCGCGCCTGCCGCGCCCTGCAACCTTGGCGCGGGTCTCGAAGGTATGGTTGAATTCGCCGAGCGGGTCGAACACCTGGATCGGACGCTCGAGTCGCTCTGCTCGGTAACGGGCGAGAGCACCTCGCGCTCGGTCGACCGGCTGCGCAAGTCGCTGGCGGATTACGAGCCGACGGTGACCATTCTCGGCCAGGTCAAGGCCGGCAAGACCGCGCTGGTCAACGCCATGGCCGGCTGGGCCGATCTGCTGCCCTCGGACGTGAACCCCTGGACTTCGGTTGTCACCTCGCTGCACCTGACGCCGGGCCGCAAGCGGGCAGAGATCGGCGCGCGGTTCAAGTTCATGACGGAACGCGAATGGGACCGGCTGCTGACCAAGGGCGGACGGATCGGAGAGCTGGCGGGCCGCGCCGGGGCGGAAAGCGAGCTGGAGAAGATCCGCGAGCAGATCGAGACGATGCGGGAAAAGTCCCGCAAGCGGCTCGGCAAGAAGTTCGAGCTGCTGCTGGGGCAGGAGCATGAATACGGGTTCTTCGACAAGAACCTGGTCGAGCGTTACATCTGCCTGGGCGATGATTTCGACGTCGAGGGCGAAGAGGGCGGGCCCGAGGACCAGGGACGTTTTGCCGATATCACCCGCTCGGCCGATCTCTACATGAATAGCCCTACGGTCCCGTTCCGCATGTGCCTGCGCGACACGCCCGGCGTGAACGACACCTTCATGATGCGCGAGCAGGTGACGATCCAGGCGATCCGCGAGAGCCGGATCTGCGTCGTCGTGCTTTCGGCGCACCAGGCGCTGACCTCGGTCGACATGGGGCTGATCCGCCTGATCTCGAACCTCAAGTCGCGCGACGTGCTGATCTTCGTGAACCGGATCGACGAGTTGGCCGATCCGCAGAACCAGATCCCCGAGATCGAGGCGAGCATCCGGCAGACACTGGTCGACCAGAACGGCCCGACCGGCGCGGCGATTATCTTCGGGAGCGCCTATTGGGCCAACAAGGTGCTGTCCGGCGGGATCGAGACGATGTCGGAGCTCAGCTCGCACGCGCTGCTCGATTGGGCGGCCACGGCGCTGGATGATTCCGCGACCGCCAGTTCGCCGGCGGACATGGTCTGGGAGCTTTCGGGCCTGCCGAACCTGTTCCGCCACCTGAGCGAACGCATCGTGGCCGACAGCGGCGAGGCTATACTGAGCAAGATCGCCAATTCGGCCGTTACCATCGCGTCGAGCCAGAAGGTGGCCGAGAGCATCACCATCGAGGGCAAGGACGCGCCGGAAGAGTTGTCGATGTATGACGTGCGCTCGCGCTTCGATCACCTGGCCGACCGGCACCTGACCAAGCTCGGCCAGGATTTTGACGCGATGATCGCGGAATACCAGACGCGCGCGGACCGGGCCCATGCCAATTTCATCGAGCGCGCGACGCATTCGCTTGTCGAGCACCTGGAACGTCACGGGGAACGCGAGGTCTGGGAATACAGCCCGACCGGCCTGCGGATGCTGCTGCGCTCGGCCTACAACGTCTTCGGGACGCGCGCCCATGCGCTGGCGGTCAAGAGCTTCGAGGCCGCCGTGACGGACCTCGCGGAACTCTACTACGCGGCCTTCGGCTCGGTTGTTGGCGGCATCCAGATCGGCCTGCCGATGGCGCCCGAGATCCCCTCGCCGGTGGCCCTGGGCCAGACCATCGCGCTCGATTTCCGGGACGGCTGGTGGAAGTCCTGGTGGCGGCGCACCCGTGGCTACAAGGCCTTCGCGCAGAAGTTCCAGCTGCTGATCGCCGCCGAGACCGAGGATTTCATGCACCAGCTCAAGGTGGTGCAGACCGCCGAGGTGAAGGACGCCGCACTCAGGGCGCTGCATGATTTCATGGAGGAGCAGAAGGACATCCTGCTGGAACTCGGCTCGCACGCCGGCGGAGTGACGGATGTGCAGGAGCTGTTCCTCGACCGTAGCGAGCTTGAACGGCGTGGCGCGTTGCAGGACGCGCTGGACACCCTGACGCGGTATGCGGCGTGACGGGGCAGAACGGAACCGGGGCAGAACGGAGAATGGGCATGAGCGGAGCGGCACATGACACGGACACCGGCAGCGCGACGCGTCGGCCGCGCCTTGCGCTGATGGGCGAGTTCAGCGCCGGCAAGAGCACGCTGTCGAACCTGCTGCTGGGCCGTTCGCCGCTGCCGACGCGGGTGACCGCGACTCGGCTGCCGCCGGTCTGGATGTCGCGGGGCGAGGATGCGGTCTTTGCGGTGGGCCACGACGGCAGCGAGCGCGAGATCACGCTGGACGATCTCGACTCGATCGACCTGGCCGAGACGCGGCTGATCCGCCTGTTCCTAGACTCCGAGCTGCTGGAGCTTTGCGACCTGATCGACATGCCGGGGATCTCCGACCCGAACATGTCCTCTGAGGTCTGGCAGTCGGTCTTCGACCTGGCCGACAGCGTCATCTGGTGCACCCATGCGACGCAGGCCTGGCGGCAGTCGGAGGCGGCGACCTGGGAGAGCCTGCGCGAGCTGACGCGGGGCGAGAACCTGTTGCTGGTGACCCAGTTCGACAAACTGGTAAACGAGCGTGACCGCGCGCGGGTGCTGGCGCGCGTCCGTAAGGAGACCGAGGGGCAGTTCGCGGCTGTCTACCCGGTTTCGTTGCTGAAGGCGTTGCAGGCGGGCGACGACGTGGCTGCATGGGAGGCCAGCGGCGCGGCTGCCTTCACCAACCACATGGTCGACCTGCTGCTGTCGCAGATGCCCGAGGAGGACGGCGGGTTGGCGCGGATCTTCGGTGACACGCCCTATGCGGCGGAGGAAGACGGTGAGACGGCGCAGGCTATGTCCGGCGGCTTCGAGGAGAACGACGAGCGCGAGGAGGCTGCTGCAGAGCCTCCTGTCGACGCGGTTTCCGACGAAGAGCGGGTGATTCCCAAGCGGGTGCGGGCGCGCGGCACCGGCAGCCGGACCGAGCGTCTGCCCCATCGCGAGGATGGGGCATATGTCTGACGAATACATGAGGATGGTGACATGACAGAGCAACGGGCGGCCCGTGCCCCTGCCTGCGGGGGGCGGCCATGAGTATCGTCGAGAAACTGGACTCCCTGCGCGCTGCGGCCCCCGGCTGCAGCCTTGCCGCGTTTGGTGACCTGAACACGCGGCTGGTGCTGCGCACCAGCGCGGCGCGGCCCTGGCCGCAGGAGCGGTTGGACGAGTTGTGCATGCAGGCGGCCCGCTGCTTTGCCAGCGCGGATTCGCCGGGTGTCGCCGAGCATTTCCTTGAGGAAGGCGCGCGGATCGACCAGGCCATCCTGCTCGAGCCCTCGGAAGTGCGCCTGTTCCTGCGCGCGCCCGAAGAGGAATCGGACCTGCTTTGCGTGGTCTGCCATTCGGTCGGCGATTTCGAGCGGGTCGAGCGGTTGGCCCGCGACACGGTAAGAATTCTCTGAGGGGCGCGGGATGGGGAAAGCCATGAAACTCCAGGCATCACGCGGCACGGCAGAGGGGTCCCGGCTGGCGCATGTGATCGAGCGCCTGGTGGAAGAAAGCCCGGCGCTGGCGCGGACGCGGCGCGCGCGGGCGGCGGATGGCGACAGCATGTTGGTGATGCTGCTGCGCGAGATCGACGAAACCGTGCTGCCGCGGCGTATCGTGCTGGTGGTCGATGGCCGCGAGGTGGCTCAGATGGCGGTGTCGAACCGCCGGCTGAGCGGGCTTCAGATTGTCGGCGAACGCAAGGGAACGCCGGGCAGCGAACCGGGCGATCCGACCTCGGCTGCCCGCGTTTATGCGCATCGTCTGCAGGCGCTGTTCGACCGGCCGGGCCGGATGCGGCTGCGGGTCGACCGCAAGATGCCGCCGGCCGACCCGGACGGGCTGTCCTGCTCGGCCCGCAACCTGGCGGCCTGCATCGGGCTGAGCCTGACGCCAAGTGCCGGGACCGGCGACCTGCGCGACTTCCTGCGTGGGATCGAGACGCTGATGCTGGCCTGGATGACGGTGGCCGGGAAGACCGGCGAAGAACATCACCGCGGCCCCGAGGCGTTGATCGCCGGGCTGCGTGCCTTCCGCGAGGTCGAGCAGAAATCGTCGATGGCCAGCATCCGCGCGGCGCGGCCGCGCTGCCTGTTGCTGCCGCTGCCGGACGGGCGCACCGTGCTGCGCGCGACGGTGGGGTCGGACCAGGTGCTGGCGGTGCTCACCCGCGACGCCGCAGCCCCGGCGATGGACGCCTGGCGCAAGGTCTTCGGGGTTGCCGCCGGCTGAATTGGCGCGGCCCCTCTTGCCAAGCAGGCGCGATATGCGGTTTGAAAGACCCTGACCTGTCGGGGAGGGCATCATGCAGACCGTGAAGAATTTCGACCGTATCGGCGAGGAGAACGCCTTTGCCGTGCTGGCGCGGGCCAATGCGCTGGCGGCCAAGGGGATGGATGTCATTAACCTCGGCATCGGCCAGCCCGATTTTCCGACCCCGCCGCATATTGTTGAAGCCGCGATCAAGGCGCTGCGCGATGGGCAGCACGGCTATACCGCTGCAACCGGAATCCCCGCGCTGCGCGAGGCGGTGGCGGGCGACCTGCATCGTCGTTTCGGCGCCGAGGTGAACCCCGACCTGGTGGCGGTGGTGCCCGGCGGCAAGATCACCATGTTCGCCGCGATCCTGATGTTCGGCGAGCCGGGGGCCGAGATCCTTTACCCGGATCCGGGTTTTCCGATCTACCGCTCGATGATCGAGTTTACCGGAGCGACCCCGGTGCCGGTGCCGATCCGCGAGGAGAAGGGTTTTGCCGTCTCGGCCGAGGAGACGCTGGCGCTGATTACCCCCAGGACGCGGCTGCTGATCCTGAACTCGCCCGCGAACCCCTGTGGCGGGGTCACGCCCAAGGCCGAGATCGACAAGCTGGTGGCGGGGCTGGAGAAGCACCCGCAAGTCGCGGTTATGTCGGACGAGATCTATGATCAACTGCTCTACGATGGTGAAGAACACGTTACGCTGCTGAACTATCCCGAGATCCGGGACCGGCTGATCCTGCTGAACGGCTGGTCGAAGACCTATGCCATGACCGGCTGGCGGATGGGCTATTCTGTCTGGCCGGAGTCGCTCTATGACAAGCTGCGCAAGCTGGCGGTGAACGCCTGGAGCTGCGTCAACACGCCCTCGCAATATGCGGCCATCGCCGCGCTGACCGGGCCGCAGGACGCCGTTGCCGAGATGCGCGCGGCCTTCGACAAGCGCCGCAAGGTGGTGGTCGAGCTGCTGAACGCAATGCCGGGGGTGAGCTGCGTGGTGCCGAAGGGGGCCTTCTACGCCTTCCCGAATATCGTCGATACCGGGTGGAAGTCGAAGAAGCTGGCCTCGGACCTGCTCGAACAGACCGGGGTTGCCACCATCGGCGGGCCGGATTTCGGCACGCTGGGCGAGGGCTATATCCGCATCAGCTATGCCAATTCCGAGGAGAACATCCGCCGCGCGCTGGGGCGGATGCACGAATTCCTGTCAAAGTAGCTCGTGCCGCCAGGGCGGGTTCGCCCCGGCGCGCGCGACGGTGACGGCGGCGGCCTGCGTGGCGAAGGCCAGGATCTCGGTCATCGCGTCGGGCGTGACCTGGTTCAGCGCGGTGCGCGACAGCAGGCCACTTTCGTGCGCCCGCCCCAGGGTGCCGGCGAGAAAGGTATCGCCCGCACCGACGGTATCGACGACCGGGACCCTGGGGGCCGCGACGGCGACCTGCCAGCCAGCGCGATGCGCGGCCAGCGCGCCCTTGTCGCCCTTGGTCACGATCACCAATGCCGGACCCTGCGCCAGCAGGTCGGCGATCCCGTCCTGCGCACCGGGCAGCAGCCAGTCCAGATCCTCGTCCGAGACCTTGACGATATCGGCCTGCGCGAGCAACCCGCTCAGCCGCGCGCGATAGGCGGGTTCGTCGGTGACGAAGCCGGGGCGGATGTTCGGGTCGACCACGATGCAGCGCCGGCCGGCCTCGCGTCGGGCAAGGGCGGCATAGGTCTCGGCGGCGGGGGCGTGGATCAGGCTGATGCCGCCGAAGGTCAGCGTGCTGACGGCGTCGGGCAGATCGGGCAGGTCGGCCTTGGACAGCATCCGTCCGGCGGTATTCTCGTCGTAGAAGGTATAGCGGGCGCTGCCGTTCACCACCTCGACGAAGGCCAGCGTCGTGGGGCGGTCGCTGCGGATGGCTAGCGTGGGGTCGACGTGGCTGGCGCGCAGGGCCGTTTCGAGTTGCCGCCCGAACAGATCGCGCGACAGGCCGGTGAAGAGGCCGGCGGGCGCCCCCAGGCGGCCAAGCGCAATCGCCAGGTTCAGCGCCGCTCCGCCGGCATGGGGCACCAGCGCCGGGGTCCCATCGGGAAGGGCGGTCGGGATCATGTCGATCAATGCTTCGCCACAGCAGAGGATCATCGCCGCATGCCTCTCCGTTTTGCCGTCTTCTCACCTGCGCTCCGCGTGATTTCAAGCTTTGCGCCAGGGTTTGTCTTGAAAAACGGACGGGCTGCGGGGAGGATCGCGCCAATATCGAAGGACATCCCGACATGATCGCCAACGAAATCCCGGTCATCGCCGACAGCCTCTGGTCGGCCACCGCCAACCCGGCCCCCGACTGCCCGCCGCTGGTCACCGAGACCGATGCCGACGTGGTGGTGATCGGTGGCGGCTATACCGGCCTTTCGGCGGCGCTGCGGCTGGCCGAGGCGGGGCGCAGCGTGGCACTGCTCGAAGCGGAAAGTCCTGGTTGGGGGGCCTCGGGGCGCAATGGCGGGCAGGTCAATCCGGGACTGAAGGAGGACCCCGAGGCCATCGAAGCCCGCTTTGGCGCCGAGATGGGCGCGCGGATGGTGCGCGCCTCGGGCGAGGCCGGGCAGGCGGTCTTCGACCTGATCGACCGGCTGGGCATCAGGTGCGACCCGGTACGCGCGGGCTGGATCCGGGCGGCGCATAATGGTCGCGCGCTCGAGGCGCTGCGCGAGACGGCGCGGCAATGGCAGGCGCGCGGGGCGCCGCTGCGGATGCTTGATCGGGAAGAGATCGCCGCGATGATCGGGACGGGCGTCTACTGCGGGGGGCTGATCGATCCGCGGGGCGGCAACCTGCATCCGCTGAACTATGCGCTGGGCCTCGCGATGGCGGCGCAGGCGGCGGGGGCGCGCATCCACGGGCAGAGCCGCGTGCGCGCGGTCACGCGTGAGGGCGGCGGATACCGTGTCTCGACCGTGCGGGGCATCGTGCGGGCGCGGCGGGTGCTGGTCTGCACCAATGGCTATACCGGCGATCTCATTCCCGGACTAGCGCAGAGCGTGGTGCCGGTGCGCTCGGTCCAGGTGGCGACGGCGCCGCTGGGGGACAATGTTCTGCGCAGCGTTCTGCCGGGCCGGCAGGCGCCCTCGGACACGCGGCGGTTGCTGCTCTATTACAGGCTCGACGCGCAGGGGCGTTTCATCATGGGCGGGCGCGGCGCCTATGACGAGGCGGGGACGCGGCGGCAGTTCCAGGCGCTGCGCCGGGCGACCGAGACGATGTTCCCGCAGCTCGGGCCGGTGACATGGGCCCATGCCTGGGGCGGCTTCGTGGCGATGACGCTCGACCACTATCCGCATCTGAACCGGGTCGGGGACGGTATCCTCGCCGGGCTGGGCTACAACGGCCGCGGGGTGGCGACGGCGACGGTGATGGGCCGGGTGATGGCCGACTGGGCGCTGGGCCGGCCCGAGGAGGCGCTGGATTTCCCGGTGACGCCGCTGCGGCCGATCCCCATGCACGGGTTGCGCCGGCTCGGGGTGCGCGCGGCGCTTCTGAAGAACCAGTTGCTCGACGGGCTGGGGCTGTAGCGCTCAGGCCGAGAGGGCGGCGAAGGCCAGCACCCAGCCGGTCAGCAGGACCGAGGTGACCAGGAAATAGACCCCGTTCCAGCGGGTCCCGACCTGGAAGGCGCTGATGCCGCCGAAGGAGCCGATCAGCAGGGTTGTCGCGGTGAAGGGCGAGGTGATGCCGCTGAGCGCCCAGCCCGAGGTGATGGCCACGACAATCGCAGTCGGCGAGGTGCCGAGCGCGGCGGCCGAGGGGATCAGCGGCGCGAAGAGTGTTACGGTGAGGATCGGGTTCATGCCGATCTGCCCGGTCAGCGGTATGAGCCAGACCAGCGCGGCCAGGACGACCCAGCCGGGCACACCGGAGAGGTCGAAGCCGGCGGCGGTGATCATCGGCACCAAGAGCGCCGAGCCGACGGTGCCGATATATCCGGCCATCATCAGCAGGACGAGTTCCTTGCGGTAACTGGGGAGCTCCTCGGCCAGGTAGCGGCCCGACTGGACCAGAGTCTCGCCCAGGTCGCGCGTCTGGATGACAAGCCAGACGATGGCGATCAGCGGCACCAGGGCCATGACCACGCCCACGATCCGAACGTCCGTCACAAGGTGCAGAACCGAGACGAGGCCGACGAGGAGGGCGAGGAGCATCGCAAGCGGCAGCAGCCGGTGCCAGGTGCCTTCGGGAGTGAAGGAGCGTGCGGGGCCGGGGAGGCGGGGCTTGAAGATGGTATCGATGGCCCAGCCGGTGCCGGCCATCAGCACCGAGGTCACGAGGCCGGGGATGACGAGGTTCGCCCAGGCGCTGCCCGGCACCTGGGCGGTCGAAATCGCCACCGCGTAGGACATCGGCGACCAGGGCAGCGTGGCGATGAACCCCCGCTGGATCGCGATCAGCATCCGGCGCGTGCGCAGGTTCCGCCGGACCGGGTCGGGCTCGGATTGGCCGCTGGTCGTGGCCAGGGTGCCGAGCAGGGCGATGGCGCCGTAGTTCAGCAGCAGCGCGAACATCATGCCGCCCGAGGTCAGCGCGAGGTAGCGCCGCCCTGGCGGCTGCGAGGCGAGATAACGGCCCGAGGCCTGGATTGCGGGCGAGGTCTGCGCCGCCCGGCGCAGCGTCGACAGCGCGGTGAAGAAGGTGGCAATGAAGGCGGTGGTCGACAGCGCGCGGCGGACCGTGTCCAGCCAGTCGGGCGAGCGGGCAGCGAGCGCGATGGTCAGCGCGAGGGCGACCAGAAGAAAGGCGATCCTGCTGCCGGTGGACATGGTCGCGAGCAGGGCGATGGCGACAAGTGTCAGCAGGGCGGCAGCGTCTCCGGCCCAGGTGGCACCCCATTCGTGCAGGATGACGATGGCGGTCAGGGCCACCAGCGTGGGCCCAAGAGCGCGTTCGAAAATGCTGCGTTCGGTCATCCAGGGCCCCTTCCGCCCGTTGTCCGCTGGTCCCTTTGACCTCAGCGCGGGTCGAGAGGCAAGGCGCCACGCCATGCGCTGCCCGAAGATCGGGGTTGCTGGCGGCGCTGCCTAGTAATGCGGCGGGCGTTCGTCGCCGATGATGACGCCGCCGCCGCCCTCGGCCTCGCGCTGGGCCTCGCGGTCGAGCAGCATCTGAACCTGGCGCAGGAGGCGGTCGATGTCGCGCTGTTGTTGGGTCACCACCTCGTTCAATTCGTCAATGGTGCGGGTCAGGTGGGCGATCTGTTCTTCGAGATGCTGCATCGGGCGCTCCTTCGCGGATGGCATAGAGCGCAACGCCGCGCGGGGGAACCGGTTTCGCGCCGTAACGTCAGAACGCGCGCCAGCTTGGCAGGGCGTGCGGGCGGGCGCAGGCTGGGTGCAGGGAGGAACGGATATGACAATATTGGTGGAAACGGAGGGGCGCGTCACCACGGTGACGATCAACCGCCCTGAGGCGCGCAACGCAGTGGACCCGATGACGGCGCAGGCTCTGTACAGGGCCTTTCTCGATTTCGAGGCGGATGAGGGCGCGGATGTCGCCGTGCTGACCGGGTCGGGCGGCTACTTCTGCGCAGGGTTCGACCTGAAGTCGGCGGCCAGCGGGTCGGCCACGGACTGGATCGCGGCGGTGGGCATCCCGGAGAATTGGACCGACCCGGTGGGCGCCCCGCGCCCCGGCCCGATGGGGCCGTCGCGGCTGATGCTCTCCAAGCCGGTGATCGTCGCCATCGAGGGACCGGCGGTGGCCGGCGGAATGGAGTTGGCGGCCTGGTGCGACCTG
The DNA here is from genome assembly GCF_014656415.1 of Seohaeicola zhoushanensis. Lineage (GTDB taxonomy): Bacteria > Pseudomonadota > Alphaproteobacteria > Rhodobacterales > Rhodobacteraceae > Seohaeicola_A > Seohaeicola_A zhoushanensis. The sequence continues at coordinate 35,055 of NZ_BNCJ01000009.1, forward strand.
CGTGTGATGGCCGAGGGCGCGGTCACCGGCGTCTTCTGCCGCCGCTGGGGCGTGCCGCTGATCGATGGCGGCACGGTGCGGCTGCCGCGGATCCTCGGGCAGGGCCGGGCCAACGATCTGGTGCTGACCGGCCGGCCGGTGGAGGCGGCTGAGGCCCTGATGTTGGGTTTCGCCAGCCGCACCTGCCCGCGGGGTGAGGCGTTGGCGGTGGCGCAGGAACTGGCGCGGGGTCTCGTCCGTTTCCCGCAGGGCTGTATGCGCGCCGATCATCTCTCGGCCCGGATGCCGCCGGCGGAACTGGCGGCGGCGCTCAGGCGGGAATGGCGCTCGGCGGGGATTTTCGCGGCCGAGGGGCAGGCGGGCGCGGCGCGGTTCGCCGCGGGCAAGGGCCGGGGTGGCGGATTCGGCGATATCTGAGGGCGCGGGGCTGTCCTAGCCTTTGTCGGCGTCCGGCGGCCAGGTCATGGCGAAGATGCTGCCTCCGCCGGGCCGGTCGCTGACCGACGCCTGCGCCCCATGAGCGCGGGCGACCGACTGGACGATGGCCAGGCCGATGCCCGAACCGTTCGACTGCGGCGAGGCGCGGCCCCGGTTGAAGCGCTCGAAGAGTCCGGCCTTCAGTGCGTCGGGCACGCCGGGACCACGGTCGAGCACCCGGATCGCGGGGGGATGCGCCGATACCTCGATCTCGACCTCGGTGTCCCTGGGGGCATAACGCAGCGCGTTGCGGACAAGGTTCTTGACGGCGATGCCCAGCAGACCGGCGTGGCCTTCCACGGGGCAATCCTCCTCGCCGTTGATCGCCAGGGGGCGCCCGGCCCGCAGGGCCTCGGCGCCCAGTTCGACGGCCTGTTCCAACACCACCTCTCGCAGGTGGACCGGCGTGAAATTGGCCCCGCGCGAGGCGTCGGCGCGGGCGAGGTCGATCAGCTGCTCGAAGATAAGGTCGAGGCGCGAGAGATCCTCGGCCAGGCTCGCCTGCAGTTCGGGGTCGGTGATCCTGTCGATGCTCGACCGCAGCACGGCCAGCGGAGTCCGGATCTCGTGCGCGACGTTGGAGGAGAAGTCGCGCTGGGCGTTCAAGCCCTGTTCGAGCCGGTCGAAGGCGCTGTTGACGGCCTGGATCAGCGGGCGGATCTCGCTCGGCACGCCTTGCGAGGTCAGCCGCTTGTCGGTCTCGGTCGGGCCGATGGCATGGGCTTGCTGCGACAGCGCCTCGAGCGGCTCCAGCGCCCGGCGGGTGGCCAGCCAGGCGGCGGTGATGATCAGCACGAAGCCGATCACGACCCACCAGAGCTGTTCGCGGATCTCGTGCATCAACTGGTGAAAACGCGACTCGTTGGTTCCGGGCGGGAAAGTCGAGGCCAGGACGTAGACATCCTCGCCATCGATCCGCGCCCGGATGGCCACGCCGACCCTGTCACCCGGCAGGTCGATCTCGGCGGCCTGTCCAAGGCGCAACTGCACCAGCTGTTCCTGGATCCTGCGCGAGGTTTCGCCGCCGACGATGGCATCTCCTTCGCCGTTGAACAGGGTGTAGCGGTAGCTGCCCTCGATACCGCGGATACGCAGGGCATCCGGGTCCAGACCGTAGTTCGGCCTGTCCGGGTCGACCTGTCCCAGAAACTCGCGCGATTCGTAGAACAGCGCGGCGCGGGTGTTCTCTTCGAGGTGCTCGTAGAACTCGGCGATCATGATCGCCCCGGCGAGCGCCACGCAGATCGTCATGGCCACCACGATGTTGATGGTCAGCCGGCGGCGCAGCGAACGTGCCGGGCCGATGACGCCGTCGGCCAGCTTCATCGCGCGCATTCTTGCAGGACGTAACCGATCCCGCGCAGGTTGTGGATCGTTCCGGTCGCATTGTGATCGGCCAGCTTCTTGCGCAGGCGGTGGGTCAGTACCTCGATCGCGTTCATCGTGGGCGGTTCGTCGAAGCTGTAGAGCGCGTTCTCGATCGTGTCCTTGGACAGCACCCGCCCGGCACGGCGCAGGAAGAGTTCGAGCAGCGCCAGTTCGCGCTTGGAGAACTTGACCATCGACCCGTCGATCTGGACGGTCCGGTCGACCGTGTCGAAGCTGATGTTGCCCGATGTGATCTTGACGCCATGCGCCTGCCCGGGCCGGCGCATCAGCGCCTTGATCCGGGCGATGAGTTCGGAAGCGGCGAAGGGTTTCACCAAGTAGTCATCCGACCCCGCATTCAGCCCTTCGATGCGGTCATCCAGCGTGTCGCGGGCGGTGCAGATAATGACCGGGGTCTGCGGCTTGTCGCGCTTGATCGCGTCCAGCACCGACAGCCCGTCGATATCGGGCAGGCCCCGGTCCAGCACGATGACGTCATAGTCGTAGCTGCGCGCCGAATGCACCGCGTCCTCGCCGGTATGGACGACATCCACGGCAAAGCCGTTGTCGCGCAGGCTGGCGCTGGTGTTCGACGCCAGCTTTTCATTGTCTTCCACGTAGAGAAGCCGCATCGGCCCCCGGTCCTGTCTATTTGCGCACGTAGGTCACGGTCGAGCCATCATCGGCCTTGAAGGCCGCGCGCGCAAGATTGCCGTCGCCGTCGAACCACAGATCGCGCACCAGGTCGCCCGACAGGCGGTAATGATGCGCATTGATGCTGCCACGCCGGGTGTCGACATCCTCGGTTCCGAGATCGGCAACCCGCACCGACATGATCTTGCCGTCGGCGGTGTTCATCAGCTTGCCGGTGTGGACGGTATCCTCGGTCCAGAAACTTGCCGGCAGCGCGCCCTTCGAGCTGGTGTCCAGCTGCCTCGGCGCGCCACCCTCGCTGGTGGTGGAAGAGATCTTCTGAAACGTGCCGTCGCGCCATTGCTCGGTGCTGTGCTGCTTGAAGCTGTAGAGCGTGCTGCGGTCCAGCGGGATCGGCACCGATATCTCGGTATCGACGGTTACCGAGAAGCTGCTGGCCGAGCCCGAGAAGCGGTAGCTGTGGCCGCCGATGACGCTGCCCTTGCGCATGACGTCGAAGCTCAGCGCGCTGTTCGGGGGCAGCGCGGCCGCGTTGGCGGGGGCCGCGATGGCAAAGGCGAGGGCGATGGCCCAGGCCGGATGTCGCATAAGACGCTCCATTGCTTGAACGGACGTCGCCTGACAGGTGCGGCTTACCACAGCCTTACAGGCCTGGGCGGCCGGCCGCACTCGCTTGCCCCGAGCCGGACCTTGGGATAGAGACGCGCGGCGAATGAAACGCAGGGACTCCGTCATGGCCAAGGACAAGAAGCAGCCTCGCCCCAAGGCGGAGACGCCGAAAGGCTTCCGCGACTATTTCGGTGCCGAGGTGACACAGCGCACCGAGATGCTGCGCACCATCGCCGGGGTCTATCACCGCTACGGCTTCGATGCGCTGGAATCGAGCGCGGTCGAGACGGTCGAGGCGCTGGGCAAGTTCCTTCCCGACGTCGACCGCCCGAACGAAGGCGTCTTCGCCTGGCAGGAGGCCGAGGAGGGCGACAAGAAGGGCGACTGGCTGGCGCTGCGCTATGACATGACCGCGCCGCTTGCCCGCGTCTATGCCCAGCACCGCAACGACCTGCCGACGCCCTATCGCCGCTACACGATGGGGCCCGTCTGGCGCAACGAGAAGCCGGGGCCGGGGCGGTTCCGCCAGTTCTACCAGTGCGACGCTGATACGGTGGGCACGGCCAGCATGGCCGCCGACGCCGAGATCTGCGCGATGCTGGCCGATACGCTCGAGGCCGTTGGGATCGCGCGGGGCGACTACCTGATCCGGGTGAACAACCGCAAGGTCCTAGAAGGCGTTCTCGATTTTGCTGGGATTTCTAGCGATGATCCGCGTCGCCCAAGCGTTATGCGGACGATCGACAAGTTCGACAAGGTGGGCGAACAAGGCGTCATGGAACTGTTGACCCTTGGACGTATCGACGAATCCGGAGCCAAGATTGACGGTGTATTATTGGATGACATGGTTGCTTGGCGAATTGTCCAGTATCTGACACAGAAGTCCGTTCCTCAAATGGCCGACAAATCTGAAGAACTTGGGGAACTCAATGCGCGCCGAATTGCATCCATGCGCCAAGCCGTTGGTGGCTCCAAGATCGGGAATGAAGGCGTCGACGAGCTTGAAGTCATGGCTCGCCTTCTTACTGCGCAGGGATACGGAACGGACCGTATTGTCGTTGATAGTTCCGTCGTGCGCGGCCTCGGCTATTACACCGGCCCGGTCTTCGAGGCCGAGCTGACCTTCGAGATCCTCGACGAGAAGGGCCGCAAGCGCCAGTTCGGTTCGGTTGCCGGTGGCGGGCGTTACGACGACCTGGTCAAGCGGTTCACTGGCCAGGAAGTGCCGGCCACCGGCATCTCCATCGGCGTCGACCGGCTGCTCGCCGCGCTGCGCGCCAAGGGCCGCATTTCGGACGTCGAACAGGGCCCGGTCGTCGTAACCGTGATGGACCGCGACCGCATGGCCGACTACCAGGCGATGGTCGCCGAGCTGCGCAATGCCGACATCCGGGCCGAGGTCTATCTCGGCAACCCGAAGAACTTCGGCAACCAGCTCAAATATGCCGACCGCCGCAAGAGCCCGGTCGCGGTGATCGCGGGCGGTGACGAGTTCGACGCCGGCAAGGTGCAGATCAAGGACCTGATCCTCGGCGCGAAGATCGCCGAGAACGCCACCCTGGAAGAGTGGAAGGACCGCCCGAGCCAATATGAGGTGGCCCGCGCCGACCTGGTGGCCAAGGTCCGCGCCATCCTGGACGGGCAGGACTGATGCCGACCCGCGCCGAGGTCCTGGCCCGCGCGGCCGCGCTGCGCGAGCGCTTCGAGCGCGAGGGCGCGCTGACGGTCGAGACGCCGATCCTGCAACCGGCCGAGCTGCTGCTCGACCTCTATGGCGAGGACATCCGTGCCCGCGCCTATGTCACCTCGGACGCGCTGCGCGGCGAGCAAATGCTGCGCCCCGACTTCACCGTGCCGGTGGTGCAGATGCACATGGCGCAGGGGGCCGAGCCGGCGCGCTATACCTACGCGGGCGAAGTGTTCCGCCGCCAGGAACACGATGCCGAGCGGGCCAATGAATATGTCCAGGTCGGCTACGAGGTCTTCGACCGCACCGACGTTGCGGCCGCCGATGCCGAGGTCTTCGCCCTCTTCGCCGAGGCGCTGTCGGGGCTTAACCTGCGCGCCGCGACCGGCGATATCGGCATCCTGATGGCGGCGGTCGCTGGTCTCGACACCACCGGGGCGCGCAAGGCCGCGCTGCTGCGCCACATCTGGCGCCCGCGCCGCTTCCGCGCCCTGATCGACCGTTTCGCCGGCCGCACCCCGGTGCCGCCGACCCGCGCAGCGCTGCTGGCCGCCGCCGACCCCTTCGCCGATGCCGGGGCCGATATCGGCGTGCGCACGCGGGAGGAGATCGAGGCCCGCATCGCCACCCTGCGCGCCGATGCCGCCGCTCCGCCGCTCGACGGCGCCCAGCTCGCGGCGCTGGAAACCCTGGCTGAGGTTCGTGGCCCCGCCCCGCAGGCGCTGGCCCGGATCGAGGCGCTGGCCGCCGACCTGCCGTCGATCCGCCCGGCGCTCGAGCGCACCCGCGCCCGCCTCGCCGCTTTGGACGCGCGCGGGATCGACACGGCGACGCTCGACTTCGAAGCCAGCTATGGGCGCACCTCGATGGAATATTACGACGGCTTCGTCTTCGGCTTCTACGCGCCGGGCCGCGACGACCTGCCCGCCGTGGCCACGGGCGGGCGCTATGACGCGCTGACCCGCCGCCTCGGCAACGGGGCCGAAATCCCGGCGGTGGGCGGCGTGCTGCGGCCGGGCCTGATGCTCCAGCTGGAGGCGCGGTCATGACTCTGAAGCTTGGCGTGCCGTCCAAGGGGCGGCTGATGGAGAAGACCTTCGACTGGTTCGCCGACCGCGGCGTCGCCCTGTCGCGCACTGGCTCCGACCGGGAATATGCCGGCGCGGTCGAGGGGATCGAGGGCATCGCGCTGGTGCTGCTCTCGGCTGGCGAGGTGCCGCGCGAACTGGCGGCGGGGCGGATCCACCTCGGTGTCACCGGCACCGACCTGATCCACGAGAAGCTGGCGCTCTGGGAGCGGCAGCTGACCGAAATCGCGCCGATGGGCTTCGGCCACGCCGACCTGGTGCTGGCGGTGCCGCGGCTCTGGGTCGACGTCGATACGCTCGACGATCTCGACGCCGCCGCCGCCGCCTTCCGTGACCGCCACGGCTATCGCCTGCGGATCGCCACCAAGTATCACCGACTCACCCGCGAGTTCCTGCAGGGCGCCGGCGTGGCCGACTATGCCCTGGTCGACAGCCAGGGCGCGACCGAGGGCACGGTGAAGAACGAGACCGCCGAGGTCATCGCTGATATCACCTCCTCGGGCGAGACGCTGCGTGCCAACCACCTCAAGATCCTGGCCGACGGGCTGATCCTGCAAAGCCAGGCGACGCTGTGGCAAAGCCGGGTGGCGGCCTATGCGCCCGAGGACGAGGCGGCGCTGGCGCAGCTGCTCGACCGGATCGCGGGCGGCGCCGCCGCTTCGTGAGTATTTGAGAAGAGAAGAAGCCAGCAGGCGCGCGCCCTGTGCTTCTCTTCTTTCCAAATACTCTCTCCGTCCTCTGCCAACCGCGCGCCGCCGGGTCAGCGCGTCACCTCAAAGGCCTCGACCTCGCCCTTGCCGCGTATCGTCACCGCGCCGAGCGGCCGGCAGTCGAACTCCCGCCCCAGTGCCGCGCGCGTCTGCGCGGTGATCCAGACCGCGCCGGGCGCGCCGATCTCCTCCATCCGCGCCGCGACATTTACCGTGTCGCCCCAGAGATCGTAGGCGAACTTGCGGCGGCCGATGACGCCGGCCACCACCGGCCCGGAGTTAATCCCGACGCGGACGGCCAGCGGCGTTCCAGTGGCGCGGGTGAACTCCTCGACCGCCCCCAGCATGTCGAGCGCCAGTGCCACCGCGGCGCGTGCATGGTCGGCGCGCGCCTCGGGCAGGCCGGTGGCTGCCATGTAGGCGTCGCCGATGGTCTTGATCTTCTCGCAGCCGTGCCGCTCGGCCAGCGTGTCGAAGCGGCGGAACAGTCCGTCAAGCATCGCCACCAGCCCGGCGGGCGGCAGGGTGGCCGAGGTGCGGGTGAAGCCGACGATATCGGCGAAGAGGACCGAGACCTCGGCATGTTCCTCGGCGATCACCTCGGGGCTGTCCTTCAGCCGCGCGGCGACCGGGTCGGGCAGGATATTGCGCAGCAATCCCTCGGCGCGGTCGAATTCGCGGGTCAGACCCGCTTCGGCAGTCCGGATCGCGTAGTCGAGCAGGGCCATCATCATGCCCACGAAAACGATGGCCGCGCCGAAGTTCTGGATGAAGAAGAACAGGTTCCACCCTGTCGAGAGCGGCTGCCAGGGTTCTGAAGCCACGGCGAAGGCACCGAATGCCGTCATCAGGACCGCCGCCGTCATCGAGATCGCGATGCGGGTCGCACGTGTCCAGTAGGCGAAGAGCGGCGGCAGGATCACGGTGAACAGCATGTATGAGAGGAAGAAGGGCTGCAGGCCCATGTAGAGCGTCGCCAGCAGGGCGTGAATCGTGGTCTCGATCATCGCGGCGAGGACGAGCGCCAGTTTCATCGAGCGCAGGGTCACGGCGGCCCAGACCGCATAGGCCCAGATCGGCAGGATCGCCAGGTTGTACCAGCCTAGAACCGTCTGCCCGATATGGAAGAACAGGCCCGCGTAGAGTGCGTGGACCGCCAGGCCCATCGGCAGGCCGAAACGGGCGATGGGATACATGCGCCGCTCGGCCAGGCTCGCGCCCGGCGGGGCGCGGGTGAACCAGTCGAGGAGCTTGGAGCCGATCATCGCGCGACCGCAGGTTGGGGCTGGTGCAGGCTGGCACGGCGCGGGGCTTGTTTCAACACGCATGGAACGTGGGGCAGCGCGGTTAACGATTCCTAAAGGACTCCGCTGCTAGTCATGGCGCGTTAACCGCAGGTGGGAGCCAGCATGGTCGCACGCGCCTATACCGTTGCTTTCCAGGGCGTCCAGGCGCGGCTGGTCGAGGTGCAATGCGCCGTCGCGCCTGGGATGCCGACCTTCAACGTGGTGGGTCTGCCCGACAAGGCGGTCTCCGAGGCGCGCGACCGGGTGCGCAGCGCGCTGAGCGCGCTGGCCATCGCATTGCCGTCGAAGCGGATCACGGTGAACCTCTCGCCGGCGGATCTGCCGAAGGAGGGCAGCCATTTCGACCTGCCCATCGCGCTGGCGCTGCTCGCCGCGCTCGAGATCGTGCCGCCGGATGCGGCGGAGGGAACGGTGGCGCTGGGAGAGTTGTCGCTCGATGCTACGCTGGTGCCGGTGCTGGGGGCGCTGCCGGCGGCGCTCTGCGCGGCGGAGGAGGAGCGGATCCTGCTCTGCCCGCGCGCCTCGGGGGCCGAGGCGGCCTGGGTCGGGGGCACGCAGGTGATCGCGGTGGGGTCGCTGGGCGACGTTGTGCGCCATTTCACCGGGCAGGCGGTGATCGCGCCGGCGGAGCCGGGCGAGGTGGTGACCGGCTATAACGGCCCGGACCTGCGCGACGTCAAGGGGCAGGAGCGGGCCAAGCGGGCGATCGAGATCGCGGCGGCCGGGCGGCATCACTTGATGATGATCGGCACGCCGGGGTCGGGCAAGTCGATGCTGGCAGCGCGGATCCCCGGCATCCTGCCGCCGCTGACCGCGGCCGAGGCGCTGGAGACCTCGATGATCCAATCGCTCTGCGGGCTGCTGGACGAGGGCGGGATCAACCGGACCCGGCCGTTCCGCGAGCCGCATCACACCGCCTCGATGGCGGCGATCGTCGGTGGCGGGCGCGGGGCGCGGCCGGGGGAGATCAGCCTGGCCCACAACGGGGTGCTGTTCATGGACGAGTTCCCGGAGTTTCCGCGCGCTGTGCTCGAAACCCTGCGGCAGCCGATCGAGACCGGCGAGGTGGTGGTGGCGCGGGCGAATGCGCATGTGAGATACCCCTGCCGGTTCTTGCTGGTGGCGGCGGCGAACCACTGCAAGTGCGGCTACCTCAGCGATCCGGCACGGGCCTGTGCGCGGGTGCCGGCCTGCGGGGAGGATTACCTCGGGCGGATCTCGGGGCCGCTGATGGACCGCTTCGACCTGCGGATCGAGGTGCCGCCGGTTGCCTTCACAGACCTGGACCTGCCGGCCTCGGGGGATACCTCGGCCGAAGTGGCGGCGCGGGTGGCCGCGGCGCGGGAGGTGCAGGCGCGGCGGTTCGCGGGCCATGCCGGGGCGTTTCAGAATGCCGATGCCGAGGGGGCGCTGCTGGAGGAGGTGGCGGCGCCGGACGGGGAGGGGCGGGCGTTGCTCACCAAGGTGGCCGAACGTTTCGGCCTCTCGGCGCGGGGCTATCACCGGGTCCTGCGGGTGGCGCGGACGATTGCCGACCTGGCAGGGGGCGAGGCGGTGCGGCGGGACCATGTGGCCGAGGCGGTGAGTTTCCGGGTCTCGCAGGTGGCCGTCTAGGGCGATTTTGCGGTGTCCCAGCTAGGACGGGGGGTCAACATGCTGATATTGTTACAAAAAGTCGAAGAGTGATTTTTTGGCGGCTGCCAGGGAATAAGGTGAATGGCATCGGGGCCGGGGACGACTTGCGCATTTCGGCGCCCGGTCCAATGGAATCCTGCGAAGGTTAGCCCAATGCAGGCTATAGCGGTGTGAGTTCGACCGCGGCTGCGCGGATCATGTCGAGCAGCAGGCGCTGGGCGGTGGTGGGGATCCAGCCGGTCCGATAGCTGAGGCCGATGGCGCGGGCGGGCCACTCGAAGGGGATTTCGAGGCGGGCCAGCAGGCCCTTGTCGATCTCGGCGGCGGCCTGGCGTTCCGAGATGCAGCCGAGCAGGTCGCCGCGCGAGAGCAATTCGCGCATAAGCAGGATGGAGCCGCATTCGAGCACGCTCTCGGGGTGGGGTAGGCCGTGGGAGGTGAAGAGTGCGTCGAACTGGTCGCGCGAGGGGGTGCCGTGGCGGGGCACGGTCCAGGGCTGGCGGGCCATGGATTCGAGCGAGATCGTCGGGGCGGAGAGCAGCGGATGGCCGGGGCGGGCGAGGATGGTGAGGCGGTCGCGGAACAGCGGTTCCTGTTCGACGTCCTCGGCCGGCAGCGGGTCGCGCAGGGCGCCGAGGATGACGTCGATATCGCCGCGCCTTAAGCCGGACAGCATTTCGGTATAGGGGCCGTCGAGGATAGTGACGGGCTGGCGCGGGCGGGCGGCGCGGAAGCGGGCCAGCGCCTCGGGCAGCACGACCGAGCGCGACAGCGGCAGGGCGCCGACGACGATGCGGCCCACTTCGCGGCCGTCGAAGGCGGCAAGCTCGGCCTCGGCCTGTTCGACCTCGGAGAAGGCGAGCCGGGCGGCCTGGACCAGCGCGCGGCAGGCGCGGGTGGCGGCTAGGCCGAAGGAGACCCGGTCGAACAGCGGGCGGGCGGCGTCCTTTTCCAGCCGGGTGACGGCGCGGTGCACGGTGGGCTGGGCGATGCCGAGGGTGCGGGCGGCGAGCGAGAAGGTCTGCGCCTCGGAGACGGCGATCATCGCCTGGAGCTGCGCCGCCGAGGCGGTGAGGGTGAGGCGGGGGGCGATTTCGGCCAGGGCGGCGTCGAGCCGGTCTATCGCGCGGCGGATGCGGGTTTCAAAGACCTCGCCGCGGGGGGTGAGGAAGAAGCCCTGCCGGGTGCGGTCGAAGAGCGCGCCGCCGGCCTCGCGTTCCAGCTTGCCGAGAGCCTGGGTCACGGCGGGCTGGGTGACGTGGCAGCGGTCGGCCGCGAGCGTGGGCGACTTGAGGTCGGCCACCGCGAGGAAGACGCGGAAATGGCGCAGGTTGCGTGAGAGCATGGGGGGCCTCCGGGCCCACGCCTATAGCAATTTCTTATTCCGGGAAACCACTTCCGAATTCGCCGAACCGGCGGCAATATGGGATCTGAATGCGAAACAGACTCTGCCGGAGCGCCAGACCATGTCCTCGCAAAAGACCGCCCTGATCCTCTCTGCCCATGCCGCCGATTTCGTCTGGCGCTGTGGCGGCGCCATCGCCCTGCATGCCGAGCTGGGCTATCAGGTCACCGTCGCCTGCATGTCCTTCGGCGAGCGCGGCGAGAGCGCCAAGCTTTGGAAGGAGGGCAAGGCGCTGGAGGAGGTGAAGGCGATCCGCCGGGCCGAGGCCGAGGCCGCCGCCGAGGCGCTGGGGGTGCACGAGCTGGTCTGCTTCGACCTGGGCGACTACCCGCTGCAGCTGGAGCGGGAGGACAAGATGAAGCTGGTGGACGTGATCCGCAAGGTGCAGCCCAACTTCATGATGAGCCATTCGAGATACGACCCCTACAACACCGACCACATGTATATGACCGAGGTGGCGCTGGAGTGCCGGATGATCGCGCAGGCCTGGGGGCACAATCCGGGCGAGAAGGTGCTGGGCGCGCCGCAGCTTTATCTGTTCGAGCCGCATCAGACCGAGCAGATGGGCTGGAAGCCCGATACCTTCCTCGACATCACGCCGGTCTGGGACAGGAAGCGGGCGGCGATGGAGCACATGAACGGCCAGGTGCACCTGTGGGATTACTACACCCGCGTGGCGCAGCAGCGGGCCAACCATTTCAAGCGCAATTCGGGCGGCATGTCGGGCGGGCGCGACTGCAAGTATGCCGAGGGCTTCCAGTCGGTCTTCCCGCGCACGGTTGACGAACTCTGAGGGAGGAGGACGTGATGGCACAGATCCCCACCATGCCGCAGCCCGACCTGGCCCACCTGGGACATGTCGAGGTGCTGACCGACAAGTTTGAGGACAGCCTCGATTTCTTCACCAGGGTCTTCGGGCTGAAGCTTTCGGCGCGGGAGGGCGACAGCGCCTATCTGCGCGCCTGGGAGGACTACGAGTTCTGTTCGTTGAAGCTGACGAAATCGGAGCAGACCGGCATTGGCCATATCGGTTATCGCGTTGCCTCGCCCGAGGCGCTGGCGCGTCGGGTGGCGGCCATCGAAGCCAGCGACTACGTCAAGCACGGCTGGGTGGAGGGCGACCTGTCGCATGGCCGGGCCTATCGCTTCGAGGATCCCTTCGGCCATGTCTTCGAGCTGTATTGGGACACGGTGAAATACAAGGCCCCGCCCGAGGATGCCTCGGCGCTGAAGAACCTGGCTTCGCGCTATCATGCGCAGGGCATCAGCCCGCGCCGGATCGATCACGTGAACCTGCTGGGCGAGGATGTCCGCGCCTTCAAAGACTGGGTGGATACCTGCCTGGGCAGCCGGGTGACCGAATACATCCAGCTCGACAACGGGCGCATGGGGGGCTGCTGGTTCTCGTGCAACAACAAGACCTATGACCTGGTGTGTTCGGAGGAGCGTGGCGGCGGCAAGGGGCGTCTGCACCATGTCACCTTTGCCACCGACACCCGCGAGGATATCCTGCGCGCCGCCGACATCTACCTGGAGAACGGCGTGCATATCGAGACCGGGCCACACAAGCACGCGATCCAGGGGTCGTTCTTCCTCTATGCCTGGGAGCCCGCGGGCAACCGCATCGAGCTGGCGAACGCCGGCGCGCGACTGCTTCTCGATCCATCTTGGGAGCCGGTCGTCTGGACCGAGGCCGACCGCAAGAAGGGGCAGGCCTGGGGGCTGAAGACCATCGAGACCTTCCACACCCACGGCACGCCGCCGGTCAAGCGGTAGGGCTACGGTCCGGGTGGAGCGAAAGAGGAGAGGCGCATGAGCGTGGTGATACAGAAGATCGAGCGGGCCGAGGCCGCGGTGATCGACGGGCTGGCCGAGGCGGGTGTCGCCACGGTGCACGAGGCGCAGGGGCGCAGGGGGATGCTCGCGCCCTACATGCGGCCGATCTGGGCCGGGGCGCGCATCGCCGGGTCGGCGGTGACGATCTCGGCCCCGCCGGGCGACAACTGGATGCTGCATGTGGCAATCGAGCAGCTGCAGGCCGGGGACATCCTGGTGCTGGCGCCGACCTCGCCCTGTTCGGACGGCTATTTCGGCGACCTGCTGGCGACCTCGGCCATGGCGCGGGGCTGCCGGGGGCTGGTGATCGACGCGGGCGTGCGCGATGTGCGCGAGCTGACAGAGATGGGCTTCCCGGTCTGGTCCAAGTGCATCAGCGCGCAGGGCACGGTGAAGGAGACGCTGGGCGACGTGAACGTGCCGGTGGTCTGCGCCGGGGAGCTGGTCGAGGCGGGGGATGTGATCGTCGCCGATGACGACGGGGTCTGCGTGGTGCGCCGCGCCGAGGCGGCGGCGGTGCTGGAGAAGGCCCGCGCGCGGATGGCGGCGGAAGAGGGTAAGCGCAGGCGGCTGGCGGCGGGCGAGCTGGGGCTCGACATTTATGCGATGCGGGCGCGGCTGGCCGAGAAGGGCCTGAAATACCTCTGAGGAGAGCGCGGCATGGACGGGATCCGGTGCTTGTGGATGCGGGGGGGCACCTCGAAGGGGGCCTATTTCCTTGCCGGTGACCTGCCCGCCGAGGCGGCGGCGCGCGACGATCTGCTGCTGCGGGTGATGGGCAGCCCCGACCCGCGTCAGATCGACGGGATCGGCGGGGCGGACCCGCTGACCTCGAAGGTGGCGGTGCTGGCGCCGCCGACGCGGGCGGATGCGGATGTGGATTACCTGTTCCTGCAGGTCTTCGTCGACCAGGCGCTGGTGTCGGACGCGCAGGGCTGCGGCAATATCCTGGCCGGGGTCGGGCCGGCGGCGATCGAGCGGGGGCTGGTGGCGGCGGCGGGCGAGGAGACCCCGGTGCGCATCCACATGGTCAATACCGGCGAGGTGGCGACGGCGCTGGTGGCGACGCCGGGCGGGCGGGTTAGCTATGCCGGCGCGGCGCGGATCGACGGGGTGCCGGGGAGCCATGCGCCTGTGCCGCTGATGTTCGAGAATGTCGCCGGGTCGATGTGCGGGTCGCTCTTGCCGACGGGGCGGGCGGTGGATGTGATCGAGGGCGTCGAGTGCACGCTGATCGACAACGGGATGCCCTGCGTGGTGATGCGGGCCGCCGACCTGGGCGTGACCGGGACCGAGGGGCGCGAGGCGCTGGACGATGACGCGGTACTGAAGGCGCGGCTGGAGGCGATCCGGCTGGTGGCGGGGCCGCTGATGAACCTGGGCGACGTGCGCGAGAAATCGGTGCCTAAGATGACCCTTGTCTCGGCGCCGCAGGCGGGGGGCGTGGTCAATACGCGCTCGTTCATTCCGCATCGCTGCCATGCGACCATCGGGGTCTTTGCGGCGGTGAGCGTGGCGACGGCCTGCACGCTGGAGGGCACGCCTGCGGCCCTGGTGGCGGTGCTGCCGGAGGGTGATACCTTCGTGATCGAGCATCCGACCGGGGCGGCGGAGGTGGTGCTGGAGCGGGACGTTGCGGGCAAGGTGCTGCGGGCGGGGACGCTGCGGACGGCGCGCAAGCTGTTCGATGGGTTGGTCTTCCCGCGCGACTAGGTGCTGACGATGCGGCGGGTGGGCACGCCGAGGAAGGCGTTGACCAGCGCGGTGGTGTTGGAGACGCCGTATTTCTTCTGCAGGCGGGCGCGGTGCACCTCGACCGTGCGCGGGCTGATCTTGAGCGCGCGGGCGATTTCCTTGGTGGTCAGCCCTTCGGCCAGCAGGTTGGCCACCTCGCGTTCGCGCGGGGTGATCGGCTGGTAGACGCGGTAGCTGGAGAGGTCGGCGAGGCTCCAGACCGCGCGGCGCAGGGGCTCTTCGGGGGTGAAGGTGAAGCCGCGCACGCGGACCCAGAACAGCGAGCCATCCTTGCGGCGCATCACCCGTTCGTCCCAGTAGCCGGTGTTCTGGATCAGCTCGGTATGGTCGAGCCGGCCAATCGACTGGAAGATCTCCTCGGAGGGGTAGAGCCGGTTGAAGAGCTTGTTGTCGAGTTCGCCGTGGTCATAGCCGAACATGCGCTCGAACTCGAGGTTGCAGCGGCGGATGACACGGGTTTCGGTGACGACGAGCCCGGTCGGGGCATGGTCGAACGCGAGGCTGTCGAGGTCTCCGGAGGCGAATGCCTCGTCTATACGTGTTTTGCCCAACTTGAGACCAAGTCCCCGATCTGCCAGCCTTAACTCACGTTACATGAGCCCCGCCGCGGTTGAAAGCCGGTGCGGGACAAGGGAGGGAATTCGATGAAACCGATTGCACGTGGCATTGCCGCGCTCACATTCGTCATGGGCCTGGCCGCCCCGGCGGTGGCGCAGGAGGATCCGATCAAGATCGCGCTGGTGCATGGCACCTCGGGCTCTTCGTTCGCTGTCTATTCGCAGCAGAGCGAAACCGGGTTCCAGCTGGGGCTGGAATACGCGACCAAGGGCACGATGAAGGTGAAGGGTCACCCGATCGAGCTGATCTTCAAAGATACCCAGTTCAAGCCGGACGTCGCCCGCGCGGTGCTGGCCGAAGCCTATGGAGACGATGGCGCGCTGATCGCGGTTGGCGGCACCTCGTCGGGGGTGACGCTGGGCCTGCTGCCGATTGCCGAGGAATACGAGCGCATCCTGATGGTCGAGCCGGCGGTGGCCGACAGCCTGACCGGCAAGGACAGCAACCGCTACGTGTTCAAGACCTCGCGCAATTCGTCGATGGACTCGCAGGCCCAGGCGCTGGCGCTGTCGCCGGACGAGAACCTCTATGTCGCCACGCTGGCGCAGGACTATGCCTTTGGCCGCGACGGGATCGCCGCGTTCAAGACCGCGCTGGAAGCCAAGGGCGCGAAGGTCGTGACCGAGGAATACGTGCCGCAGGACGCGACCGACTTTACCGCCGCGACCGAGCGGATGTTCAACGCGCTGAAGGACAAGCCGGGCCGCAAGGTCATCTACATCTATTTCGCCGGTGGCGGCGACCCGATGGGCAAGGTGCTGGCGATGGAGCCCGCGCGTTTCGGCATCGAACTGTCGACGGGCGGGAACATCCTGCCGGCGCTGGCGACCTACAAGCGGGTGCCCGGCATGGAGGGCGCGATTTATTACTACTACGAGGGTTATGACAACGCAGTGAACGCCTGGCTGGTCGAAGAGCACATGAAGCGCTTCAGCAGCCCGCCGGATTTCTTCACCGCCGGCGGCATGGCGGCGGCGCTGGCCATCGTCAAGGCGCTGGAGGAGTCGCCCTCGCTGGAGACCGACGATCTCATCAAGACGATGGAGGGCATGACCTGGGACACCCCCAAGGGCGAGATGACCTTCCGCCCCGAGGATCACCAGGCGCTGCAGTCGATGATTCACTTCAAGATCAAGGTCGATGACGCCGTCGAATGGGCGATCCCCGAGAAGGTGCGCATCATCGAGGCCAGCGAGATGGACATTCCCGTCGGCCGCAACAACCAGAACTAACCCAGGGGCCGGGTCCGGGCCATGCGCCCGGACCCGTGCAGGGCCATTTCCATGTCACAACCGTCCCTCTCGACCAGCGGGCTGACCATCCGTTTCGGTGGCCATACCGCCGTCAACGACGTCACCGTCGATTTCCGCCCCGGCGAGCTCACCGTCATCGTCGGGCCGAACGGCGCGGGCAAGACGACCTTCTTCAACATGATCTCGGGCCAGTTGCTGCCGACCGCCGGGACGGTGCTGAAGGATGGCATCGACATCACCCGGATGGCGCCTTCGGCGCGCGCCAAGCACGGGATCGGCCGGGCGTTCCAGCTGACCAACCTGTTCCCGCGCCTGAGCGTGCTGGAGAACATCCGGCTGGCGGTGCAGGCGCAGAGCGGCGACGGCTGGCGCTTCTTCACGCGGGTGGGGCGGCTGACCGAGCTGACAGCACGGGCCGAGCGCTACCTGGAGGCGACCAGGCTGGAGGCGGTGGCGCATCGCGAGGCGGCGCTGCTGCCGCATGGCGACCAGCGCAAGCTGGAGGTGGCGCTGCTGATGGCGATGGAGCCCGATATCTACATGTTCGACGAGCCGACCGCCGGCATGAGCCTCGACCATGCGCCGGACGTGCTGGAGCTGATCGCCGGGATCAAGGCCGACCGCTCGAAGACCGTGCTGCTGGTCGAGCACAAGATGGACGTGGTGCGCGCGCTGGCGGACCGGATCATCGTGCTGCACAACGGCGAGCTGTTGGCCGACGGGCCGCCGGCCGAGGTGATGGCGAGCCAGATCGTGCGCGATGTCTACCTTGGGCACGCGGGGGCGGCGGCATGAGCCTTCTTTCCATCAAGGACATGTCGGTCGACATCGGCCAGTATTCGATCCTGCACGGCGTCAGCTTCGAGGTGCAGGAAGGCGGCGTCTTCGTGCTGCTGGGGCGCAATGGCGCGGGCAAGACCACCACGCTGCGCGCGGTCATGGGGCTGTGGAAGCCCAGCCCCGGCTCGGTCCGGTTTCGCGGCGAGGATATCTCGGGGCTGCATACCTCGGATATCGCCCGCAGAGGCATCGCCTTCGTGCCCGAGAACATGGGCATCTTCGGCGGGCTGACCGTGGCCGAGAACATGGTGCTGGCGACCGCCAGCGGCAAGTTCGACGCGAGCAGGCTGGAGCGGGTCTATACGCTGTTCCCGGCGCTGAAGAAATTCTGGGACAAGCCGGCGGGCGCGCTGTCGGGCGGGCAGAAGCAGATGCTCTCGGTGGCCCGCGCGATCATCGAGCCGCGCGCGCTGATCCTGATCGACGAGCCGACCAAGGGGCTGGCCCCCGCCATCGTCGACGCGATGGGCGAGGCCTTCCGCGAGATCTCGGCCAGCACGACGATCCTGCTGGTGGAGCAGAACTATGCCTTTGCCCGCTCGCTGGGCCGCGACGTGGCGGTGATCGACGACGGGCGCATCGTGCATACCGGTACCATGGCCGCCTTCGACGCGGACAAGGATCTACAGGACCGGCTGCTGAGCCTGTCGGCCTTTCAGGAGGACCACGAATGAGCGCAGTAGTCGCGAGGGCCGGGGGCGTGTTCTGGCTGCCGGTTGTGCTGGCGGTGATCGCCTTCGTGCTGATCGGCGTGCCGTCGAGCTGGCTGACGCTGACGGTGGCCGGGCTGTCGATGGGGCTGATGATCTTCCTCATGGCCTCGGGGCTGAGCCTGGTCTTCGGGCTGATGGATGTGCTGAACTTCGGCCATTCGGCCTTTGTCAGCTTCGGTGCCTTCGTCTCGGCTTCGACGCTTGCGGCGCTGAGCGGCTGGCTGACCTCGGGGAGCCTGACGCTGGAGGTGCTGGCGCTGGCGCTGGCGCTGGGTGCGGCGGTGGCCTTCGGGCTGGGCGCGGGCTGGGCCTTCGAGCGGGTCATCGTCAAGCCGGTCTACGCCGACCACCTGCGGCAGATCCTGATCACCATGGGCGCGCTGATCGTGGCAGACGAGGTGATCCTTGCCACCTGGGGCGGGGTGCCCTTGGCGGTGCCGCGGCCGAGCTTCCTGGAGGGGGCGGTGATCATCGGGGACAGTTCCATCGAGGTCTACCGGCTGTTCGCGGTGGCGGTGGGCGTGGTGGTCTACCTTGGCCTCTACCTGATGCTGAACCGGACCCGCATGGGCCTGTTGATCCGCGCCGGGGTGGAGAACCGCGAGATGGTCGAGGCGCTGGGCTTCCGGGTCGACCGGCTGTTCGTGCTGGTGTTCATGCTGGGATCGGCGCTGGCGGGGCTCGGGGGGGCGATGTGGGCGGGATATCAGACCCTGATCACGCCGGACCTAGGTGCGGAGATCCTGGTGATCGTCTTCATCGTCGTCATCATCGGCGGGTTGGGGTCGATCCAGGGGACGCTTCTGGGCGCGATCATCGTCGGGCTGATGCAGAACTATGTCGGGTTCCTGGCGCCCAAGCTGTCGCTGGCGTCGAACATGATCCTGATGATGGCGATCCTGCTGTGGCGGCCCAACGGGCTGGCCCCGGCGGCGAAGTGAGGAGCGGGCGATGAAGAAGGGCACCCTTACCGTCAAGGCCGCCGCGCTGGTGATCTGGGCCTTGCTGCTGTTCGCGCCGTTCCTGTTCCAGGACGTGCGCCAGATCGAGGTGGCGGCGCGTATCGCGGTCTTCATCGTGCTGGTGGCGAGCTATGACCTGCTGATCGGCTATACCGGGATCGTGTCGTTTGCCCATACGATGTTCTTTGGCGTCGGCGCCTATGGCGTGGCGATTGCGTTGAAGCACATGGGCGCGGGCTGGGGGCCGGTGTTGCTGGGCACCGCCGGGGGCGTCGTGGTGACGGCGCTGCTGGCGGTGGCGATCGGGCTGTTGTCGCTGCGCGTCAAGGCGATCTTCTTCGCGATGATTACCCTCGCGGCGGCGAGCGTGGTGCTGGTGCTGGCCTCGCAGCTCTCGGGGATCACCGGGGGCGAGGACGGGATGACCTACAAGGTGCCCGAGCTGTTCAAGCCGGCGACCAAGCTGTTCACCGACGAGGCCGGCAAGGTGGTGCGCCTCTGGGGCGTGCAGATGAACGGCAAGCTCGCGGCCTATTACTTTGTCTTCGTGATCGCGGCGGTGCTGTTCTGGGCGATGCTGCGCATCGTCGGTTCGCCCCTGGGAACCGTGCTGAAGGCGATCCGCGAGAACGAGGGGCGGGCCGAGGGCATCGGCTATCGCGTCGTGGCCTATCGCACCGCGGTCTTCGTGATCGCGGCGGTGACGGCGGCGCTGGCGGGGTCGGCCTATGCGCTCTGGCTGAAATACACCGGGCCGGAGACGGTGCTGAGTTTCGGGATCATGATCGACATCCTGCTGATGGTGGTGATCGGCGGCATGGGCACGATGTGGGGCGCGGTGATCGGAGCGACGGCGCTGGTGATGGCGCAATACTACCTGCGCGACCTGATGGAGGTGGCGGCGGGTGCGACGGCGGAGCTGCCGTTGCTGCCGGAGCTGCTGAACCCGGAGCGCTGGCTGCTGTGGCTCGGGATCATCTTCATTCTGCTGGTCTATTTCTTCCCGGCGGGGATCGCCGGCACGATCATCGACAAGGGCGACAGGAAGGCAGGGGCATGAGCGGAGCGCGGAGCGTCTACCTGCCCCTGCTGGGCCATGAGATGCATGTCACCGAATGGGGCGATCCGGCGGGCGAGGCTGTGGTGCTCTGGCACGGGCTGGCGCGGACCGGGCGGGATTTCGACGAGCTCGCCGTGCGGCTGGCGGGGCGGTATTTCGTACTTTGCCCCGATACCATCGGGCGCGGGCTGTCGACCTGGTCGGACAATCCGGAGGTGGAATACGACCCGGCCTTCTATGCGCGGATGGCGCTGGAAATGCTCGACCGTTACGGGATCGAACGGGCACACTGGCTTGGCACCTCGATGGGCGGGCTGATCGGGATGCATGTGGCGGCGAAGGCGCCGGAGCGGTTGCGCACGCTGGTCATCAACGACATCGGTCCCGAGGTGCCGGCGGCGGCGGTGGAGCGGATCGTGACCTATGCCGCCGACCTGCCGGTCTTCGAGCGGGTGAGCGAGGCCGAGGACTGGCTGCGGCGGGTCTATTTGCCCTTCGGGCCGGCGCCGGACGGCTTCTGGCGGCGGATGGCCGAGAGTTCGGTGCGGCGGAAGGGCGACGGGCAGCTGACGCTGCATTACGACGCGCGGGTGATCGACATGATCGCGCGGCGGCCCGAGACGCTGGAGGCATGGGACCTGTGGGACGCAATCGCCACGCCCTGCCACGTATTTCGCGGGGCGCGCAGCGATCTTCTGACCGAGGATGTGCTGGCGCGAATGGTTGCACGCGGGCCGCGGCCCGAGGTCTCGGTCTTCCCTGAATGCGGCCATGCGCCGGCGCTGGCCTCGACCGAGGACGCGGCGCTGGTGGCGGGGCTCTTCGTGAGCCTCGGGCGGGACTGAGGCTTCAGCCGCCGAGCAGGCTGGCCGCGACCATGTCGGCGGCGGAGGGGCCGAGCGCGAGCGGGGTGTCGTGCAGCACTGCGAGGCGGGTCAGCGCCTGCAGGTCGGCGTCGCCGCCGTGGGGCAGGGTCGGGTCGGCGAAGAAGATCACCGCATCGAGATCGCCGGTGGCGATGAGCGCGCCGAGTTGCTGGTCGCCGCCGCGCGCGCCGCGCTGAAGGCGGCGGACCGAGAGGGCGGGGGCGGCCTCGGCGATCATCCGGCCGGTGCCGCCGGTGCAGACGAGGCGGTGGCCTTCGAGCGCCCTTGCGTGACGCAGCACCCAGGCGCGCAGTTGCGCCTTGCGGGTGTCATGCGCGGCGAGCGCCAGGCGGCGGGGCGCGGTGGATTGCGCTCGGGCGCGTTCGGTGATCGCCAGGATGGCGCGGGCCTGGGCGGCGAAGCCTTCGCCTTCGGCCGGGAAGGCGCCGGCCAGGGCTGCGGTGCCGACGGTGAAACCGGTGGCCCCGGCGCGGGCGGCGGCCTCGACCCGCGCGGCGCTGTCGATGCTGCCGGCCATGATGACCGGCTTGGCCACCGCGCCGCAGACCTCGGTCATCAGTGCGGGAACGTCGCCGTCGAAGCGGTAGGCCAGCAGGTCGAGCCCGTGGACCCATTCGAGATCGGCGAGGCGGCGGGCGCTTTCGGTGATCTCGCTTGCCGGGCCTTCCAGCACGCTCGGGTGGCCGGTGATGCGGCCGGGGAAGGGGTAGTAGCGCAGCGGGTGGTCGCGGGTCAGGGTCGCGACCTCCTCGGCGCGGGTGCCGCCGAGCAGGCAGTCGACGTCGAGGTCGATGGCGGCGCGGGCCGAGGCGAGTTCGCTTTCGGCATCGAGGCTGACCACTTCGAGGTAGGAGCGTCCGCCCGCGGCGCGGATGGCTTCGGCGAGGCCCTTCAGCTCGGAAAACCGCAGGCCGACGTCCTTGAAGCCGATATGGCGCACGCCGCCTTCGAGCGCCTCGTCCAGCCGCGCGCGGGCGTCGGGAATGGTGCGGTCGTTCGAGGTGAGCATGAGGATGAAGTCGAAGGCCATGGCAGGGTCCTCTGGCGGGATGCGGGGCGGCGGCATTTGCACCATAGCGCAGATTCGCCTCGTGCGAAGGCGCGGAGGGCGGCATATGGTGCGGGCGAAATCCGACACGCGACAAGGAGCCATGACGTGCCGCTCGACGCCAAGACAATCGAAACGCTGAAGGCGGTGTCCACCGCCACCCTGACCACGGTCCTGCTGAAGAAGGGGCTGCGCAATGTCTGGATCCGCGGCACCCGGCCGCTGAAGCCGGGCCAGCCGCGCATTGTCGGACCGGCCTTCACGCTGCGCTTCGTGCCCGCGCGCGAGGATCTGGCGACCCCGGCAAGCTGGGGCTCGCCGATCTCGACCCGCGCGGCGATCGAGGCGATGCCCGAGGGCGTGGTCTGCGTGATCGACGCGATGGGGGTGAGCGACGCCGGCGTGTTCGGCGACATCCTCTGCGCCCGGATGGTCAAGCGCGGTGCCGCCGCGATGATCACCGACGGGGTGGTGCGGGATGCGGCGGGGGTGCTGGGCACCGGGCTGCCGGTCTGGTGCAACGGCGTGGCGGCGCCGCCCTCGGTGGCCGGGCTGACCTTTGTCGGCTGGCAGGAGACCATCGCCTGCGGTGGCGTGGCGGTGATCCCCGGTGACGTGATCGTGGTGGATGACGATGGCGCGGTGCTGATCCCGCAGGGGCTGCTCGACGATGTGGTCGCCGAGGCGGAGGAGCAGGAGCGCATGGAGGCCTGGATCATGGAACAGGTCGACGCGGGCGTGCCGCTGCCGGGGCTCTACCCGATGAACGCCGAGACCAAGGCGCGCTACGAGGCCTCGAAGGGCTGAGTCAGGCGCTCTTGGGGAGCGGTGCGGCGCGGCTCCAGCGGGCCGCGCTTTCGGCGATGCGCAGGTGCGGCGCGCCGAAGCTGGCGGTGATCAGCACATCGAGATGGCCAAGCGCCTGGCCGGTCGGGATGCCGGCGGCGACCAGCGCGGCGAAGACGTCGCCGACGCCGTTCGGCACGCCCCGGCGGAGGGGCGCGGACCAGAGGCCCTCGTCGCCCTGGGCCACGCGGAAGACGCCGATGCGGTCGGGGCCGGCGGGGGCGGAGGTGAGCAGCACTTCGCGGCAGGTGCCGGCGAGGGTGCGCGCGGCGGTGGCGGCGGCCTCGGGGGTGTCGGTCGGCAGGCCGGTGAGCCAGCCGAGTTCGAAGGCATTGGGGGTCAGCGTGTCGGCCTGCGGGGCGAGCCGGTCGCGCAGGTCGTCTGCGACGGCGCCGGGCAGGTAGAGGCCCTTGGGGTGGTCGCCGAGCACCGGGTCGACGATGACCCGCGGGCGGCCGTGCCGGCGCAGGCGGGCGATCAGGTGGCAGGCCAGGGCGACATGTTCGGGGGTGGGCAGGTAGCCGGTCAGCAGGGCGTCCTGGCTGGCGAGCCAGCCGTTGGCGTCGAGCGCGTCGATCATGCCGGCAAGTTGGTCGGTGGCCACGGGGCGGCCGGAGGTCTGGGCGAAACCGGGATGGTTGGAGAGCAGCACGGTGGGCAGCTGGGTGACCTCGTGGCCGAGGATCTGCAGCACAGGCGCGCCGGCGGAGAGGCCGACATGGCCGCGCGCGACCCAGCTCGACAGCATCAGTATGCGCAAGTCCGTCCCCCTTGGCGCCGCTTTTGGCCCTCGCCGGCGGCCGCGATGCAGGATCGCCGGC
This sequence comes from Seohaeicola zhoushanensis, assembly GCF_014656415.1. Lineage (GTDB taxonomy): Bacteria > Pseudomonadota > Alphaproteobacteria > Rhodobacterales > Rhodobacteraceae > Seohaeicola_A > Seohaeicola_A zhoushanensis. The sequence continues at coordinate 58,634 of NZ_BNCJ01000009.1, forward strand.
GGTCACCGTTTACGTAGGGGCAGAGTATTGGGCCTCTCTACATATTCCAATAATCTTATTCCAGATATCTTGTGGGTTTAGCCTGTCGCGGTCGCAGGTGTCGTTGTGGCAGCAGGGTTTAGCGATTGCATCGAGAGAGCGGGCGTGGCTTGCAGGCCATTGAGGGGGGATCCCGGCGCGGGCTGGTGGTCCATGGGTCAAGGCGAGGCGAACGCCTCCTGTGGCTGGCGCAGGACATCAGTTCCCGAACGCGGGATCCCCGCCTTGATGCGGCATCCACTGGGGGGAGATTTCACGTCAAAGGGCGCAGTCGGGCGGGTACTCGGGACGTCACGGTGTTGCGACTGGCCGGGTCGCAGGGCGACGTCCTGCCGGTGCTTTCCGGCAAGGTGTTCCATTCTTCGCCTGTTGGCGGCTAGCCGATCAGCCGTTCGAGCAGCGGATGGGGAAAGCTGCGCGGGGCCGTGACGGCGTAGAAGCTTTCGACGATGTCGAGCGGGAATCGCGCGGTGACGAGGAGGCCCTGGGCGAGTTCATCGGCCAGCACGACGGCGGGGGTGATGGCCAGCCCGACATCGTCGCGCGCAAGGAGGCGGACCATTGCCATGTCGTCCACTGTTGCCGCGATCCTCGGGGTCACGCCCAGACGCGCGACGAGGCTGTCGAAGCCGGTGCGGATCGAGCTTTCGGTCGGCAGGATCACGGGTTCGCGGGCAAGGAGATCGTGAAGGGTCTCATGGGCCAGCCGCCTTGCCGTGCCGTGCAGGGCAACCGGCTGCTCGGCGATGCGGTGCGACACCAGTGAGGGGAAGGTGTCGCGCGGGGGGGGATCGGTGAGCAGAACCACGTCCAGCGCAAGATCCTCGAGCGCGCGCAGCAGTGTCTGGCTGTTGCCCGAGGAAAGCACCAGTTCGGCCTTTGCTTCGAGGGCGGGCCGCAGGAAGCGAAGCTGGAAGTTGCGGGACAGCGTGGACAGCGCGCCGACGCGCAGCGGGGCCGAGGCTGCGCCGCTGCCGGAGAGCGTGGCGACGAGGTCGTCTCCGACGTCGAAGATCCGCTCGGCGTGATCGAGCGCGATGCGGCCTGCCTCGGTCAGGACCATCGAGCGGCCGGTGCGTTCGAACAGGAGGTGGCCAAGCCGCTCTTCCAACTGGCGGATCTGCGTCGAGAGCGCGGATTGCGACAGGTTCAGCCGCCCGGCGGCGCGGGTCAGGTTCCCCTCGCGGGCGACCTCCTGGAAATACCTGAGATGATGATAGTTCAGCCGCATGGAGTTCTATTTTATAGAACGCTGAGTTCCAAACAATGTATTTTTATTCAAGTTAAGGGCCCTCTAGATCGACCGGAGTTTCAGTCTCGGAGGTCTCGGATGAGTTTCCTGCTTCTGCTCGCCCCGCTCGCGCTGGCCGCATCGGCGCTGCTGGCGGTCTATCTCAACCCCCCTGCACGGGCACATTGGCGGCTGCGTCTGCCGGAAGTCGCGGCGCTTGTCGCGCTTGCGGTCGGGGTGTGCGCTGCCTTTGATCTTGCCGTTTCGGGACCGTCCTCCAGCCGGCTGTTCGGGGTTGGCCCGGTCGGTCTGTCGGCCCGGATCGACGTTGTCAGCGTCGCGATGACCCTGACCGTCGCTTTCGTCGGCTGGGTGGTCCTGCGCTTCTCGCGCGTCGCGCTCGACGGGGAGGCACGGCAGGCGGCGTTCATGGCCTGGATGGCCGCGACCATCGCCTGCGTTCTCCTGCTGGTCGGGGCGGGCAACCTGGTGCAGCTGGCCCTTGGCTGGGTCGCAACCGGCGTCACCCTGCATCGCCTGCTGCTGCATTACCCGGAACGGCCGCGGGCGCGCCGGGCGGCGCGGAAGAAGGCCGTAAGTGGCATCGTCGCGAGCGGGGCGCTTCTGGTTGCGGGTGGTGTCCTGCTCGGGGGGGTCGGCAGTTCGGACATCGCGACGATCAATGCCGCGGCGCGGATGGGCGAAGGGCCGGAGCTGCTCTGGCTGGCGGCGCTGCTCCTCGGGGTGGCGGCGGTCTTCAAGTCCGCGCTCATTCCGACGCACGGGTGGCTCACCGAAGTGATGGAGGCGCCGACGCCGGTTTCCGCCCTGCTTCATGCCGGGGTGGTGAATGCGGGCGGTTTCCTCCTGATCCGCTTTGCCGACGTGTTTGTCGCCGCGCCGGGTGTGCTTGCGGTGCTGGCCCTGGTCGGCGGGTTCAGCGCCTTGCTGGGCGCGGCCGTGGCGCTGACGCAGCCGGCGGTCAAGACGGCCCTTGCCTGGTCGACCTGCGCGCAGATGGGCTTCATGGTGCTGCAATGCGGGCTTGCGCTGTTCCCGCTGGCGCTGCTGCATATCGTGGCGCATTCGCTGTACAAGGCACATGCCTTCCTCGCCTCGGGAGGGGCGGTCAGGGAGGTGGCTTCGATCCGCCGCCCCGGTGCCGTCGCGGTGCCGGACCTGGGGGCTGTCGCCCGCGCCTTCGGCCTTGCGATCACGCTCTACCTGGTTGTCGGGCTCGGCTTCGGGATCTTGTCAAAGCCGCCGCAGGCGGTTGCGCTGGGCGCGATCCTGATCTTCGGCGTGGTCTACCTGATTGCGCAGGGGCTTGCCGATCTCGCCCCGCGCGCGCTGGCCTGGCGGACGATCGCGCTCTCGGTTTTTGCGACGGTTGCCTACTTCGCCTTTCAGCAGGGGGCGACATGGATCGCGGCGGGCAGGCTGCCGCCGCCGCCGGTGCCGGACGGGCTGATCTGGGCGACGATTGTCCTGGCCCTCGCGAGCTTTGCCGTGGCGGCGGTGGCCCAGACGACCTTTCCGCTCTGGGCCGGGCATCCCGCCGCGGCGGGGCTGCGGGTTCACCTGATGAACGGTTTCTATCTCAACGCGGTCTCGGAGCGGCTTGCCGGCCGCTGGACCCCCAAAAGCGGAGCAATCGAATGACTGCGCATATGACCTGGCCCGGCCACATCCTCGCGCTGTTCGCGGCGGCCGAGGAGGCCATGCGGCAGATACCGCCGGCCTTCCCGCTCGATGCGACTGTCGCGGTCAATCCCTGGCTTGGCCAGGTCGGCGAGGAGCGGGCCGTTGCGGCCAGCCGGATGGCGCGTGTCGGTGCGGGCGGCATGTTCCTGCCGCGCGCGACCGTGGCGGCGATGATCACGGCGCGCGAGGTTCGGTCGGAGGACCTTCTCGCTGCCGCGGAAGCACGGGGCATCGACCCGGTGCGCCTGGCCCGCGCGGCCTACGAGGAGCGGCCGGTTGCAGAACCGCTGCCGACACTCGCCGATCTTGCGGGGCGGGATGACGGGGTGGATTGGGTGGCCCTTGTCGAGGAGCGGATCGGTCACTGGGCGGCGGCGCATTTCGACCGTGGCCAGGCGTTCTGGCCTGCGCCGGAGGGCGGTGCCTGGCAATCGTGGCAGGCCTATGCCAGCCGCGACCTGACACCGGGCATAGCTGGCCTCGCCGGGTTCGCGGCGCGCGTGGCGGCGATGCCCAGGGACGCGCGGGCCGCTTTCGCGGAGGCCTGCGACAGGCTCGGTCTGTTCTCGGAGGCGGCGCCGCTCTACTTTCACCGCCTGCTCGTGACCCTCTCGGGCTGGGGACAATACGCGCGCCATTTCGGCTGGCTGGCCGAGCGGGACGGGGGCCGGGACGACACGCTGTTCGAGCTGCTGACTCTGCGCCTTGCCTGGGAGGTTGCCTTGCTGGAGGCGGGTGGCGCGGCGCGGGCCGAAGCATGGGAGCGGTTGAAAGCCGATTACACGGCGCCGACCGCGGTCGGGCCGGAGATGGTGATGGACGCGGCGCTGCAGGAGGCGGTCGACCGCAGCGGGGAGCGGCGGCTTGCCGAGGTGCTGGCCGGAGAGGCGGGGCCGGATGAGGTGGGCCGCCCGGCGATTCAGGCGGCGTTCTGCATCGACGTTCGGTCCGAACGCCTGCGCCGCGCGCTCGAAACCGCCGATCCGACGATCCGCACGATCGGTTTCGCGGGGTTCTTTGGGCTGCCGCTTCGCCACCGGGGCTTTGCCTCGGACAGCGTGGAGGCGCGCGCGCCGGTTCTGCTGGCGCCCGCCATCGAGACCTTCGCGGGGGGCGATGCCGAGGCCGACAGGGGCGAGCGTGTCCGGCTGCGGGCGGTCCGGGCCTGGGGGCGTTTCAAGCGGGCGGCGGTCTCGGCCTTTGCTTTTGTCGAGGCGGCGGGGCCGTTCTATGTCGGCAAGCTTGTCCGGGACGGTCTTGGCGTGGCGGCGGCTGCCTCGCAGGATCCGGCGCCGGAACTGGACCTGCCGATTAGCGACCGGGTCGCAGCGGCGGAGAAGATCCTGCGGGCGATGTCGCTGACAGAGGGGTTCGCCCCGCTGGTCCTGATCTGCGGGCATGGCGCGCGGGTGACCAACGCGCCCCATGCCAGTGCTTTGCAGTGCGGTGCTTGCGGCGGCTTTGCGGGGGATGTCAACGCGCGGCTTCTGGCGAGGCTGTTGAATGACCGGGCGGTTCGCAGCGGGCTGGAGGCGAGGGGGTTCGCGATACCCGATGACACGCATTTCGTCGCCGGGCTGCATGATACGGTCTCGGATGAGGTCCAGTTGTTCGAGGAGAGGCTGCCCGCGAGCCACCGGGCGCAGGCCGAACGGCTTCGCGCCGCGCTTGGGATGGCGGGCGTGCTGAGCCGGACCGAGCGGGCGCGGGCGCTGCCGCGTGGAGCGGCCGGGAAACTGGGCTTGCGGGGGCGGGACTGGTCGGAGATCCGGCCCGAATGGGGGCTTGCCGGATGCCGGGGGTTCATCGCCGCGCCGCGTGCCCGGACGGCTGGCCGGGATCTGGGCGGGCAGGTGTTCCTGCATGATTACGAATGGCGCCGGGACGAGGGGGCCGCGACGCTCGAACTGATCCTGAGCGCCCCGGTGGTGGTGGCGAGCTGGATTGCGTTGCAATACCACGGCTCGACCGTCGCGGCCGAGATCTTTGGCGCGGGCAACAAGCTGCTGCACAACGTGGTTGGCGGGATCGGCGTGCTGGAGGGCAACGGGGGGCCGCTGCGGGCCGGGCTGCCGTGGCAGTCGGTGCACGACGGGGATGCGCCGCGGCACGTGCCGACGCGGCTGGTCGTTGCCGTCGAGGCGCCGGTCGAGATGATCGAGGCCGTCTTGGACCGCCAGCCCGGCGTTCGGGCGCTTTTCGACAACGGCTGGCTGGCGCTCGTGGCGATGGAGGGTACCGGCGGGTTCGGTCGCCGGTATGAAAAGGGCAGTTGGGCCGTCTGTTGCGCGGATGAGGAGGCCATCTCTGCGGCTGCGTGACGGCGTCGGGGCGCTGACAAGGAAACGGAGGCCGGGAGCGCTTGGGTTCCCGGCCTCGACCCGTTTTGCGGCTGTTAGGCGCGCCGGCGATCGAGGCTTTGTATTCCTGTGCCTGTGGCGGACATGCCCCGTGGCGTTCGCGACGGCTTCGGCATTCCGCATCCGCGAAGTTGTTTGCGCCAGAGCAAACTTGGCCCGCCGGACCCCTGCTAATCCCCGAGGAGAACAACACGGGGAACGGGCAGATGCGGGTCGGAATTGCGAGAGCGGCGCTGGGACGGATCGGGGCGCATCTGATCGCCGCGATGGCCTGCCTGGCGCTGCTTGCCGGCAGCGGCGCGGCGGAGAGCCTGTTGCCGAAGTTCCTGGGCGAGGCCGATCCGGCGGAACTGGCCGCTGGCGCCGATGCCTTCGGCCCGGTCCGCGCCGATGCCGCGGTCGCGCCGGTGCTGAAGGCGGGCGAGACCGTGGCCTGGGCCTTCCTGACGTCGGACTGGGTGCCGACCACCGGTTATTCCGGCAAGCCGATCCACGTTCTGGCCGCCGTTTCGCCCGAGGCGGTGCTGACCGGGGTGAAGCTGGTCAAGCATTCCGAGCCGATCGTGCTGGTCGGCATCCCCGAGGCCCGCATCCGCGAGGTGACAGAAGGCTATAGCGGCCTCGACCTCGCCAAGGCGCAGGCGCATCACGATGCCGAGGATATCGACATCGTTTCGGGCGCGACGGTCACGATCATGGTGATCGACGATTCCATCCTGCGCGCCGGGATCAAGGTGGCCCAGGCGCTGGGCCTGGGCGGGTTCACCGCCGCCGCCCCCACCGGGCCGACCCGTGAGATCGACCCTGCGGCCGGCGAGGTCACGGACTGGCAGACGCTGGCCGGGAACGGGGCGCTGCGCCGCTTCGTGCTCGATGTGGATACGGTCAACGCGGATTTCGCGGCGCTCGGTGACAAGCGCACCGCGAAGGCGGCGGAACCGGCGCCTGGCGACGACCACTATGTCGACCTCTGGGCGGCGCTGGTCAGCCAGCCAGCCATCGGCCGCAGCCTGCTGGGCGAGGCCGCCTTCGCCAACCTGCAGAAGCGCCTGAAGCAGGGTGACGAGGCCATCCTCCTGGCCGGCTCGGGGCGCTGGTCGTTCAAGGGGTCGGGCTATGTGCGCGGCGGCATCTTCGACCGCATCCAGGTGATCCAGGGCGAGATTTCGCACCGCTTCCGCGACCGCGAGCACAGCCGCGTGGTGACGCTCGCCGCGGAGGGTGCGCCGGAGTTCGCCGAGAAGGACATCTTCATCATCCCGGCAGCCGCCGGTTTCGACCCCGCCGCGCCCTGGCGGTTGCAGATGCTGGTTCAGCGCGCGGTCGGCCCGATCGAGAAGGTCTTCCGCACCTACGAGCTGGCCTATGACATCCCGTCGCTCTACACCCGCGCGCTGGCCGCGGCGCCGCAGCCCGAGACGCGCGCAGAGGTGCAGGAGGGTGGCCGCGACGCCCTGTGGCTGCGGATCTGGGAGACCAAGCGGGTGCAGGTCATCACGCTGGCCGTGGCGCTGGCGCTGCTTTCGGGGATCTTCTTCTTCCAGCAGTTCGCCACCCGCAATGCCCGCACCTTTGCCGTGCTGCGCAACCTCTACCTGGTGTTCACGCTGGTCTTCCTTGGCTGGTACGCCAACGCCCAGCTTTCGGTGGTGAACGTGCTGGCGGTCTTCTCGGCGATGTTCAGCGAGTTCCGCTGGGACACCTTCCTGATGGACCCGCTGATCTTCCTGCTCTGGTTCGCCACCGCCGCCGCCATCCTGTTCTGGGCGCGCGGGGCCTATTGCGGCTGGCTCTGCCCCTTCGGCGCTTTGCAGGAGCTGTCGAACAAGCTGGCCAGGCTGGCGCGGGTGCCGCAGGTCAAGCTGCCCTGGGGCCTGCACGAGCGGCTCTGGGCGGTGAAATACATCCTCTTCCTCGGCCTCTTCGGCATGTCGCTCTACTCGCTGGACCTGGCCGAGCATTACGCCGAGGTCGAGCCCTTCAAGACCGCGATCATCCTCAAGTTCGCGCGGCCGCTGCCCTATGTCCTCTTCGCGCTGGCGATGCTGCTGCCGGGGCTGTTCATCGAACGGTTCTACTGCCGCTATGTCTGCCCGCTTGGCGGCGGGCTGGCGATCCCGGCGCGGCTGCACATGTTCCGCTGGCTCAAGCGGTACCGCGAGTGCGGCAACCCCTGCCAGCGTTGCGCGCAGGACTGCCCGGTCGAGGCGATCCATCCGACCGGCGAGATCAACCCCAACGAATGCATCTCCTGCCTGAACTGCCAGGTGCTCTACCAGGACCACGCCCGCTGCCCGGTCGTGATCGCGAAGGACAAGCGCCGGGCGAAGGACGCCCAATCGGCCGCCGCGCTGGCGGCCGCCACGGCCCGCGATCTCGGCGGGCACCCCAATGCACGACACTGAACCCCTGAAAGGAGTGACTGACATGACCGATACGTCTGACAAGGCACAGGGACTGACCCGGCGCGGGCTGTTCCAGGGAACCGCGGGCGCGGCGCTGGCCGCCGGCGCCATCGGCGCGGGAGCCTTCGCGGGCCTGGGCGCCAGCCCGGCCCGTGCCGCCGGCAAGGCCGAGGTCGGCCCCGGCGAGCTCGACGAATATTATGGCTTCTGGTCCTCGGGCCAGTCGGGCGAGTTGCGCATCCTCGGCATCCCCTCGATGCGCGAGCTGATGCGGGTGCCGGTGTTCAACCGCTGCTCGGCCACCGGATGGGGCCAGACCAACGAGAGCCTGAAAATCCTGACCGAGGGGCTGCTGCCCGAGACCAAGGCTTATCTCGCCACGCAGGGCAAGGTGACCTACGACAACGGCGACCTGCACCACCCGCACATGTCCTTCACCGAGGGCACCTATGACGGGCGCTACCTGTTCATGAACGACAAGGCCAACACCCGCGTGGCCCGTGTCCGCTGCGACGTGATGAAATGCGACAAGATCATCGAGATCCCCAACGCGCATGACATCCACGGGATGCGGCCGCAGAAATATCCGCGCACCGGCTATATCTTCGCCAACTCGGAACACGAGGCACCGCTGGTCAACGACGGCAAGGTGCTCGACGATCCGAGCCAGTATGTCAACATCTTCACCGCCATCGACGGCGATGCGATGGAAGTGGCCTGGCAGGTGATCGTCTCGGGCAACCTCGACAACGTCGACTGCGACTACCAGGGCAACTACGCCTTCTCCTCGTCCTACAACTCGGAGATGGGGATGGACCTGGCCGGGATGACGGCCAACGAGATGGATCACTGCGTGATCTTCGACATCAAGGCCATCGAGGCCGGGATCGCCGCCGGCGACTTCCAGGAACTGAACGGCGTCAAGGTGGTTGACGGGCGCAAGGACAGCGGCAAGCCCTATACCCGCTACGTGCCGATCCCGAACTCGCCGCACGGTGTCAACACGGCGCCTGACAGGAAGCACGTCGTCATCAACGGCAAGCTCTCGCCCACCGTCTCGGTGATCGACGTGACCAGGATCCCGCCGCTGTTCTCCGAGAACGCCGACCCGCGTTCCTGCATCGTGGCCGAGCCGGAACTGGGCCTTGGCCCGCTCCACACCGCCTATGACGCCGAGGGCAACGCCTTTACCACGCTGTTCCTCGACAGCCAGGTGGTGAAGTGGAACATCGACAAGGCGATCCGCAAGTATGCGGGCGAGGATGTCGATCCGATCATCTCGAAGGTCGATGTCGCCTATCAGCCGGGGCACAACTCCACCTCGATGGGCGAAACCGCCGAGGCGGATGGCAAGTGGCTGATCTCGATGAACAAGTTCTCGAAGGACCGGTTCCTCAACGTCGGCCCGCTGAAGCCCGAGAACGAGCAGCTGATCGACATTTCGGGCGACGAGATGAAGGTGGTGCATGACGGCCCGACCTTCGCCGAGCCGCATGACTCGATCATCGTGCACGCCTCCAAGGTGAACCCGGCGACGGTCTGGAACCGCGACGACCCGATGTGGGATGCGGCGCGCAAGCAGGCCGAGGCCGATGGTGTCGATCTCGACTATGCCGGCGACGTGATCCGGGATGGCAACAAGGTGCGGGTCTACATGCATTCGGTCGCACCGGCCTTCAGCCTCGACAAGTTCGAGGTGATGCAGGGCGACGAGGTGACGATCTATGTCACCAACATGGACGAGATCGAGGACCTGACCCACGGCTTCTGCCTGTCCAACCACGGCATCGCCATGGAGATCGGGCCGCAGGCGACCGCCTCGGTCACCTTCGTCGCCGACCGGCCGGGCGTGCACTGGTACTACTGCCAGTGGTTCTGCCACGCGCTCCACATGGAGATGCGCGGACGGATGCTGGTCAAGCCGCGCGCAGCCTGAGGGAGGGCGAGATGCGTTTCCCGGTTCTGCTCGGCGCGTTCCTGCTTTTGGCCGGCGGTCTCGCCGCCGCCGAGCGCGGCGTGCCGGCGGAGCCGGGGGCGCTGGCGCGCGCCCTCGCCGGGGCTAGCCCCGGCGATGTGCTCCTGCTGGCTCCGGGTGACCACCCGGGGCCGGTCATAATCGACAAGCCGCTGGTGCTGACGGGGCAGGGCGCAAGGGTCGTCGGCCACGGCGTAGGCACCGTGATCCGCATCGAGGCCGACGACGTGCGCATCGAGCGCCTGGAGATCACCGGATCGGGCCGGCGCCTGGACGAGCTCGACAGCGGCATCGCCATCGGCAAGGGCCGCAGGCGGGCCGAGGTCATCGGCAACCGGATCGTCGGCAACCTGATCGGCGTCGACGTGCAGGGCGGCCTCGACGCCACCGTGCGCGGCAATACGATCATCGGCCGCGACGACCTGCGCCGCCCCGAGATGGGGCCCGGCATCTATGTCTGGAACGCGCCCGGCCTGCTGGTCGAGGGGAACGACATCAGCCGTGGCCGCGACGGGGTATTCATCACCACCTCGAGCCATGCCACCTATCGCGGCAACCGCTTTGCCGACCTGCGGTTTGCCTTCCACTCGATGTATGCCAACGACATCGAGGTTGCCGGCAACATCTCGCGTGGCAACCACATGGGCTTTGCCTTCATGTATTCCAACGACGTGCGCGCCTCGGGCAACCTGTCGGAGGGCGACACCACGCACGGCTTCTTCATGAACTTCGTCAACCGCGCGGCTCTCGATCACAACGAGGTGCGCGAGGGCGGCGAGAAGTGTCTCTTCGTCTACAATTCCAACCGCAACACCATCCGTTTTAACCGCCTCTCGGGCTGCGAGATCGGCATCCACTTTACCGGCGGCTCAATGGACAACGTGGTCTCGGACAATGCGGTCGAGGACAACCGCACCCAGGTCAAGTATGTCGGGGCGCGGTGGCTGGAATGGTCCGAGAAAGGGCGCGGCAACTACTGGTCGGACCATGTCGCCTTTGACATCGACGGCGACGGCCGGGCCGACAGCCCCTATCGCCCGAACGACGCCATCGACCAGGTGATGTGGACCCAGCCCATGGCCAAGCTGCTGATGGGCGCGCCCGCGATGCAGCTGGTGCGCTGGTCGCAGTCGCGCTTTCCCGGCCTGCTGCCGGGCGGTGTCACCGACAGCGCGCCGCTGCTCACTCCGGCGGGCGCAGGACTTGCAGGAGTATCGCAATGACCATGCTTGACGTGCGCGACCTGACCGTGCGTTTCGGCGGTTTCACCGCCCTCGACGGCCTGTCGCTTTCGGTGGCGCCGGGCGAGACGCTCGCCTTGCTCGGCCACAACGGGGCGGGCAAGTCGACTTTCTTCCGCTCGGTGCTCGGCTTCCTGAAGCCAGCGGCGGGCCAGCTGAGCATCGGCGGCCACCTTCCCGGCAGCGCCGCTGCGCGCGGGTTGGTCAGCTATCTGCCCGAGAATGTCGTCTTTCATCGCGCCCTCACCGGCCTCGAAGTCCTGAGCTTCTTCGCGCGGCTGCGCGGCGAGCCGGTGTCGGTGGTGATGCCGCTGCTGGAGAAAGTCGGCGTGGCCCATGCCGCCCGCCGCCCGGTCGGCACCTGGTCGAAGGGGATGCGCCAGAGGCTCGGGCTGGCGCAGGCGCTGATCGGTGCGCCGGGCCTGCTGCTGCTGGACGAGCCGACCTCGGGCCTCGACCCGGTCTCGCGCCGCGACTTCTATGCGCTGATCGCCGAGGTGGCGGGGCGGGGCGCGGCGGTGGTGCTGTCGTCGCACGGGCTGGAGGAGGTCGAGAACCGCACCGACCGTGTCGCGATCCTCTCGGCCGGGCGGCTGGTCGCACAGGGGCCGCTGGCGGCGCTGGCCGAGGCCGCCGCGCTGCGGGCGCAGATCCGCGTCACCGCCCGTGCCGGGCAGGCCGATGCACTGCAGACACGCTTTGGCGGCACCCGTTTCAACGGCACGGCGCTGGAGCTGTCCTGCGACATGAAGCTGAAGTTCGACCTGGTCCGGCGGATCGCGGCCGATGAAGGCGTGGCGGACATCGAGGTTCGCCTGCCCAGCCTGAACGACGTCTATCGCTTCTATTCCGACAACGGAGGCCGGTCATGACCCCGCTTCTTCGCATCGCCGCCGTCACCGGCCAGGAGTTCCGCATCGCCCGGCGCAACCGCTGGGCAGTGCTGGCAACCGTGCTGATGACGGTCTTTGCCCTTGCCCTGGCGCTGTTTGCCATCGGGCAGGTCGGGCAGACCCGCACCGATACGCTGACCCTGACCGCCGCGAGCCTCGCCACGCTGGCGGTCTACCTGATCCCGCTGCTGGCGCTGCTGATCTCCTACGACGCGCTGGCGGGAGAGATCGACCGCGGCACCCTGGCCCTGGCACTGGCGACGCCGCTGGGGCGGGCCGAGTTGTTCCTCGGCAAGCTGGTGGCGCAGTGCCTGGTGGTGGGTCTTGCGATCCTGACCGCCTTCGCCGCCTCGGTGCTGCTGGTGGCGGCGACGACCGGTGTGACGGGGCCGGGCCTGCTCGCCTGGCTGCGCCTTGGGCTCACCAGCCTCGCGCTCGGCGCGGTCTTTGCCGCGCTTGGACTGCTGATCTCGGTCGGCGCGCGGCGCACCGGCACCGCGGCGGCGCTGGCGGTGGGGGTCTGGCTGGTCTTCGTGGTGCTCTATGACGTCGCCTTGCTGGGCGCGGTGATCGCCGCGGGTGACAGCGGCTTCACCACCGACATCTTCCCCTGGCTGGTGCTGGCAAACCCGGCCGATGCCTTCCGCCTCTACAACCTGGTCCAGCTCGACGGTGCGCCGGTTGCCGGCATCGACGGGCTGGCCCGGACCCTGCCTGTTCCGCCCGCCGCCGCGCTGGTGCCGCTGGCCCTCTGGGCCGTTGCGGCGCTGGCCGGCGGGCTGGCCCTGATCCGGAGACTCGTGCCATGAAGCCGCTGCTGATCCTCACCCTTGCCCTCGGGCTCGTCGCCTGCCGCGAGGACGCCGACGAGCTGCCCGGCCCGCTGGCGATGACCGACGAGGCGCTGGGCCATTACTGCCAGATGTATCTCGCCGACCACCCCGGCCCGAAGGCGCAGGTCTTCGTCGAAGGCTATGCCCAGCCGTTCTGGTTCAGCCAGGTCGGCGATGCCGCCGCCTTCCGCGCCGACCGCGAGAAGCCGGCGGCGATCGTCGTGACATATGTCTCGGACATGGGCCGCGCCGAAAGCTGGGGCGAACCCGGTATCGACAACTGGATCGCCGCCGACACCGCGCATTTTGTCATCGGAAGCCGCGTCAGTGGCGGCATGGGGCTGCCCGAGGCGGTGCCCTTCGCCTCCGAGGCTGCCGCGCAGGGCTGGGCGGCCGAGAACGGCGGCCGCGTGGTCGCCTGGGCCGAGGTGCCCGATGACCTCATCCGCAGCGGCGCCCTTTCCGCCAACCTGCCTCACCAGGGACATTCGAAATGAGTACGCTGACCCGTCGCCGCCTGCTGACCATCTCTGCCGCCGCGCTGGCCCTGCCGGGCCGTGCCGCCCTGGCCGCCGAGGCCCGCTGGCAGGGGCAGGCACTGGGCGCCCATGCCAGCCTGCACATCCGCCATCTGAGCCAGGCCGAGGGCGCGCCGCTGCTCGCCGAGGTCGAGGCCGAGCTTGCCCGGCTTGAAGCGATCTTCTCGCTTTACCGGTCTGACAGCGCGCTGGTGCGGCTGAACCGCCGGGGCCGGCTCGACTTGCCGCCGCCCGAGCTGCTGGAGGTGCTGACGCTGGCGCGGACGGCCCATGCGATGACCGGCGGCCTGTTCGACCCGAGCGTCCAGCCGCTGTTCGCGGCCTATGCCGAGGCGGGGGCCGCCGGGCGGCCCTGCTCGGGTGCGGCGCTGGAGCGGGCCTGTGGCCTCACCGGCTTCGGCCGTGTCGCCTTCGACGCCGAGGCCATCCGGCTGGAGCCGGGCATGGCGCTGACCCTGAACGGCATCGCGCAGGGTTTCATCACCGACCGCATCGCCGGGCTGCTGCGCGCGCGGGGGCTGGGAGAGGTGCTGGTGGACATGGGCGAGATCGCGGTCCTTGGCACTGGCTGGCGGGTCGGCATCGCTGGCACCGCGCGGCGCGTGACGCTCGACAATCACGCGATTGCCACTTCGGTGGCCCTTGGCACGGTGCTCGATGCCAAGGGGCGGATCGGCCATATCTTCCAACCCGGTTCCGGCTGGGCCGAACCGGCGCGGGCGCAGGCCAGCGTCATCGCCGATAGTGCCGCCCTGGCCGATGCCCTCTCGACCGCCGCCGTGCTGATGCCGGAGGCCGCCCTGCGTGCGCTGGAGGGGGACGACATCCGGGTGCTCACCGTCTGAAACGGCAAAGGCCGGGCAATGCCCGGCCTCGCCATGTCGCGGTGACGTTGGGCGTCACTCGCCCTCGGTCTGCTCGAACAGGGCCTCGAACTTTGCCTTGGCCTTCGAGGGCACCTTCGCCTCCTTCGCCGCCTCCAGGTTCGCGGGCTCGCCAGCGGCGATCAGAGCGACCATGCCCATGCCGAAATGCGGCTTGCAGCGGATGCCCCAGACGCCTGCGGTGGTGATCTCGACCGTGACCTCCTCGTTCATCTTGCCGACAACCATCCCGGCGCCCTCGGGCACCATTCCCTTGATCGTCTCGGCATTGTGTCCCTTGTCGGTGGGAACGAAGCGGACGGTGTCGCCGACCTCGGCCTTGATGAAATCCGGTTCGAAGACCATTGCGCCGGCGGCGCCCTTGTTCAGCATCTTCACCTCGATCTCGGCCGCGTTTGCGGCCTGTGCGAGAAGCCCGGCCAGCATGGCGGCCATCAGGGGAAGTCTGCGTTGCATCGTATTTCCTTTCTTGTCTGCGCGTTGTCGTGACACCTGGGGGCATAGACCGGCCGGGCCGGATGGACTTTGCGTAAGCACAAACTGCGGGAGGATCAGGCCGGGGCGGCTGTCGGCCGCCGCCGGTCGGAATTGGGTGTCACCAGCCAGGGGGCCAGCCGCAGCGCGACCGCCGCGAAGCCCAGGGTCCAGAGCAGCGCGGCCAAGGCGACACCGTCGAGGCCGAGGACGGCCTGCCCGGCCATGAAGGCGCGCACCGGTGCGGCGGCGAGGATCAGCACGAAACCGACGGTCAGTATGGCTCCGGCCTCCAGCGGGCGGCCGGTGTGGCCCTTGCTGGCGCGGATCATCACGGCGACCGTCATGCCGCCAATGGCGCCGATGCCCAGCAGGTGGGTGCCGGTGGCGGCTGGCGTCAGGCCAAAGGCACCCGCCGCGGTGGCGAGCAGCCCCAGCGGCAGGAACAGGTAGGCCAGGTGCAGCATCGCCAGGAGCGGCGAGCGCCAGCTTGCCGCGCCGCGCCAGCGGGCGAGGCGCAGCAGGTGCAGCAGGCCCGCCAGGGCCAGAAGAGCGCCCGTCGGGGCATATGCCGGCGCGACGGTCCAGGCCGCCAGCGCCAGCGCGCCGGCCACCAGGCAGGCAGCGTCGAAGCGCGAGAAGGGCGCGGGCAGCGAGGGGCTGCCCTGCCGCACCAGCCAGTTGCGGGTGAAGCTCGGCACGATCCGCCCGCCGATCAGCATGATGAGGAAGAGGACCGCCGTCAGGCCGAGCCGGCGTCCGATATCGCTGGTGCCTTCGATCATCGTCTCGGCGTGAAAGGTCACGTTGGCCGCGAGCAGGAGCAAGACCGGCACCATGACCTTGAGATTGCGCCAGTTCCTGCCGGCGACGATCTCGACCAGGATCATCAGGGCGATGGCGGCGAGAAAGGCGGCATCGACGGCCATGACGGCAAGCGGCGGCAGCGGCGGCAGGCCCGCGACCGCAAGGCGACCTGCCAGCCAGAGCAGCGCCAGCAGCATCAGCGGCCAGCCGCGGATCGGCATCCGCCCGGTCCAGTTCGGCACCGCCGTGAAGAGGAACCCGGCGATCACCGCGCCGGCATAGCCGAAGATCATCTCGTGCACGTGCCAGTCCAGGGGCGGGAAGGGGCCGCCCAGGTTCACGTCGCCGCGCCAGACCGCGAACCAGAGCGGTACCACGGCGATGGCGAAGAGGGTGGCGGCGAGGAAGAAGGTTCGGAAGCCGTGGCTGAGCAGCGGCGGGCAGGGGGCGGTGGCGCGGGTCGGCATGGTCGTTCCTTGCTGCATGTATCGTGGGTTTCGTACTTCCGGAGCTTGCGGTATTGATGGGGCCGGAACGTTGTCCCGCCGCAAACTGAGGGCCCGCGCAATTGGCCAAGCTCGATGAAAGCCTTTTGGCCGGCCTGCCGCCCTTCAGCCGGTTGTCGCGGCCGCAGATCCGCGAGATCCTGGACCTCGCGATGCCGCGCCGGTTCGAGGAGGGCACCACGGTGTTCCACGACGGCGATCCGGCGGAACGCTTCTTCCTTCTGCTCGACGGGATCATCCGGGTGGTGCGCACCACGCCCGACGGCGCGCAGGTCATCCCGCTGCATATCCCGGCGGGGCAGCTCTTCGGCATCGCCCCGGCCTTCGGGCGCGACACCTATCCGGCCACCGCCGTCGCTGCGGCCGAGATTGTCGCCCTGTCCTGGCCGAGCCACTGCTGGGGAGGTTTCGTGAGCCGATATGACGGTTTCGCCACCGAGACCTGGAAGACGATAGGCGAGCGCATGGGCGAGTTGCACGCGCGCATCGCCGATCTTGCCACCAAGGCGGTCGAGCAGCGGGTCGCCTCGGCGCTGCTGCACCTCGCCAACCAGTCGGGCACACGGGTCGGCAATGCCATCGAGATCGGCTTTCCGATCACCCGCGCGGAAGTGGCCGAGATGACCGGCACCACGTTGCACACGGTCAGCCGCCTGCTGTCGGCCTGGGAGAAGGACGGCATCGTCAGCTCGGCCCGCAAGCAGATCACGGTGACCGAACCGCACCGGCTGTTCCTGCTCAGCGGCGCGTCCTAGGGTCGCGTTCCTCCAGCAGTCTCCGCAATTCGCCGCGGAAGGCGGTTTCGTCGAGGTGATACTCGGCGCAGAGGTCGATGATGGTGTGATAGGGCGCGATGGGGCACATCGGGCAGTGGGTCTGGTGGTCGAGGAAGACGCGGACCATCCAGGGCCAGCGACGGAATATCTCGGCCAGGGTCAGATCCAGATCGTCGATGTCCATCTCGGCCATGGCATTTCCCGCATCATCCGGGGCCATTGTCGCAGATTGGCGCGGCCGGAGTTTGTGCGCGGTCAAACTGCGTGGCCGAGGAGCGGGATTTCAGCCCCTGTTGCGTTCAGGGCCTGGAGCGGAAGACGGCTTGAGCGACGCATGGCCGGTCGGGCCCGGGCTCTGCGTCTGCCCGGATCGTGCAATGCCGGGAATGGTCGCGCCATACTTGACGCCGCCGGATCGGTGACATAGGTGAATAGGCGCCGAGCGGGCGTTGTGTAATGGTAAGACCTTAGCCTTCCAAGCTAAAGACGCGGGTTCGATTCCCGCCGCCCGCTCCAGAACCTCACCAGAGACAGCTCGGTTGTGGCCTGAGGCGGCGCGTCACTTCTTCTTGGCGTATTTCTTGGCCGTGGCCTTGACCCGCGAGTCGCCCAGGACGGCGGCCTTGATGGCGTCATAGGCCTTGTTGGCGTCCTTCTTGGGATCCCAGTTCGAGATCACGGATTCGGCGATGCCGCCGGCGACCTTCTCGATGGTCTTCTTGATGGCCTCTTCGCCGGCCTTGTCGAGTTCGACGTTCTTGCCGAAGACCTCGAAGTCCTTGGCGTAGAAGTTCTTCGAGGCGCTCTTGCCCCATTTGGCGGCGGTCTTGTCGAGGATGCCGACGCTCATGCCGGTGACGAAGCTGGCGACGGCGGCCTTGATGACCTCTTCGAGGGTCAGCTTCTTGGAAGGGTCGGTGAGCAGGCTGCCGAGGCCCTTGATGCCGTCCTCGATCATCTTCTCGCCGCCGCCGCGGATGCCCTTGACGATATAGGTCTTGAGCATGGGCGATGCTTCCTTCAGCGCCGCCTTCTCGATCCCGTCGAGCACCGCCTTGCCCTTGGGGCCCTTGAGGATCATGTTGCAGACCCCGTCGATGCCGGCCGAAAACGCGATGCGGCCCAGCCCGTCGATCACCTTGTAATTGGCCTGGACCGAGGCGGTTTCGACCTCTTTCAGGGCCTGGGCATAGCCCGCGACGGCCATGGAGAGCGCGATCTGCGCCTGCACCGAAGCGCCGCCGGTGGCCAGCGCGGCGGAGATTTCCAGCGTGACCACGCAGCTCTGCTCGATCGCCTGGAGCTGGACCACCAGCCCCTCGGCGCCGATGAACAGCTCGTCGCGGTACTGGTCGATGGTGGCGAAGGCCTTGCGGATGTTGTTCGTCTCGGTCGCGTAGAGCGACTTGGTGAGGCGCAGGTTGCGGGCCGCCGACTTGAGGTTCTCGGCCGATTTCAGCGCGCCGTCGGCAACCGACTTGGGGGGGAAGCTGATGCCGGCGGCCTTTTCGATGACAGTGGACCAGAACCAGTTGTCGCTGCGGGTGTCGTCATGCGCCTTCCAGAGCGACTGCACCTCTTCGGCCATCGAGACATAGGGCTGGATCGATTTCTCAGCATGGGGGGCGAAGGCCTTCTTCAGCTTTTCCAGCTCTTCATCGTCGACCACGTATAAGGTGCCGCAGAGCTTGATCTTGTGGAACTTCTTCTTCTCGAAGGCGGCCAGAGCCTTGAGGAAACCGGCGTCGACCGTCTTGAGGCTGGAGTTGTAGCCGATGCGGCCCGAGAGGTCGTTGACCGCCTTCATGGTCCGGTCGTCCATGCTGCCGTCGGTCGGGACCGAGTAGCCGAATTTCACCAATCTTTTCTGGAGGTCCTGGGCTTCCTTCGAGGAGGTGCCGGGTTCGATTGTTGCCGCCATGCTGTCTCACCGCGTTATAGGGGTATGAAAGTGCATTTCCGGAAATCGCCGCGGGCGGTTGGGGGCTTTGGGGGCGACCGTCCTCTGCCGGTCGCGCCGGATCTTGCCCGTCGCGTGGCGGAGATTGTGCGGAGTGAGGCCCGGCCTCGTCAAGTGGTCGCATGTCAGGGCGCTTGACCCCAACCCGCCCGGAGGCCATGAACGGGGCCCAGAAAAGGGCGTACATGCGCCCGGAAGCACAGGACGACCCATGGCCAGGACTCCGAACGCCCGACCGCCCGCACCGACCGCGCCGGGCGCAAGCGAGGAGCGGGCGACCTCGCGCAATATTGGCGGGCTCGAGGCGCTGTGGCCCTTCGTGCGGCCCTATCGCGGTCTGATGGTGGCGGCGCTGCTGGCGCTGAGCTTCACGGCCATGGTCTCGCTTGCGCTGCCGCTGGCGGTGCGCCGGGTGATCGACACCTTCCGGATCGAGAACGGGGCGCTGCTGGATCAGTATTTCCTGGCGGCCATCGGGATTGCCGGGCTGCTCGCCGTGGGCACCGGCGTGCGCTATGCGCTGGTGACCAGGCTGGGCGAGCGGGTGGTGGCCGATATCCGCAAGGCGGTCTTCGACCGCGTGCTGGGGATGAGCCCGGCCTTCTACGAGAACATCATGACCGGCGAGGTGCTGAGCCGGATCACCACCGACACCACGCTGATCCAGTCGGTGCTGGGGTCGTCCGCGTCGATCGCGCTGCGCAACGTGCTGATCTTCCTGGGTGGGCTGGTGCTGATGCTGGCGACCTCGGCCAAGCTGACCGGGCTTGTCCTGCTGCTGGTGCCGCTGGTGATCGTGCCGATCCTGACGCTGGGCCGGCGGCTGCGGCGGATCAGCCGCGAGAACCAGGACTGGATCGCGGCCTCGTCGGGTAATGCGGCCGAGACGCTGGGCGCGGTGCAGACGGTGCAGGCCTTCACCCATGAGGCGGCCAGCCGGGCACAGTTCGCGGAGATGACCGAGACCGCCTATGACGTGTCGATCCGGCGGATGCGGACGCGGGCGCTGATGACGGTCATCATTATCTTCCTAGTGTTCTGCGGCGTGGTCGGCGTGCTGTGGATCGGCGCGCGCGACGTGCGGGCGGGGGCGATGACCGAAGGCGCACTGGTGCAGTTCGTGATCTACTCGGTCATGGTGGCCGGGGGCGTGGCGGCGCTGAGCGAGATCTGGGGCGAGTTGCAGCGGGCGGCGGGGGCGACCGAGCGGCTGATCGAGTTGCTGCGCGCCACCGACACCGTGCTTGACCCGGCGGCGCCGAAGCGGCTGGCCGAGCCGGTGCGCGGCGAGATCACCTTCGACCACGTCAGCTTTGCCTATCCGTCGCGGCCGGGCACCCAGGCGCTGGACGACATCGTGCTGACCATCGCGCCGGGCGAGACGGTGGCCTTTGTCGGGCCGTCGGGCGCGGGCAAGACCACGGTGATCCAGCTGATCCAGCGGTTCTATGACCCGGATGCGGGCCGCGTCCTGCTGGACGGGATGGACCTGCGCGAACTGAACCGCGACGAGTTCCGCCGCCACCTGGCGATGGTGCCGCAAGACCCCGTGATCTTTGCCGCCACGGCACGCGAGAACATTCGCTTCGGGCGGCCCTCGGCCAGCGATGCCGAGGTCGAGGCGGCGGCGCGGGCGGCGGCGGCGCATGACTTCATCGCGGCGTTGCCCGAGGGCTATGACGCCTATGTCGGCGAGCGCGGCGTGATGCTCTCGGGCGGGCAGAAGCAGCGCATCGCCATCGCGCGGGCGATCCTGCGCGATGCGCCGGTGCTGCTGCTGGACGAGGCGACCTCGGCGCTGGATGCCGAGAGCGAGCGTGCGGTGCAGCAGGCGGTTGACCTATTGGCCAAGGGGCGCACCACGCTGATCGTTGCGCACCGCCTGGCGACGGTAAAGAAGGCGGACCGGATCGTGGTGCTGGACCAGGGGCGGATCATAGCCACCGGCAGCCATGACCAACTGGTGGCCGAGGGCGGGCTTTACGCAAGGCTGGCGCGGCTGCAGTTCACCGACGGGCTCGCCGCCGAGTAGAACTGGCGCGACGTCAGAATGCCCGGCGCTTGCGCGGTTCGGAAATTCCTTTCATTCTCTGCCGAACAAATGGGCCCCGGAAAGGGGCAGGGGAGGAAGAAGAATATGTCCATCGCGACCAAGGCCGACCGCGACGCAATCGAAAACGAGATGCCCTGGAGCAAGCGCGACCTGCCGGTCACGCTGCACCAGATGCTGTCGCGCACGGCCAAAGCGTTCCCGGAGAACAAGGCCTTCAGCTTCCAGCTGCTGTCGGGGCCCACGGACAAGGCCGAGACGCTGACCTGGACCGAGACGCTGGAGAAGGTGAACCAGACGGCGAACCTGTTCCGCTCGCTCGGGATCGGCGAGAAGGACGTGGTGGCCTATGTCCTGCCGAACTGCAACGAAACGCTGCTGGCGCTGCTGGGCGGGGCGACCGCCGGGATCGTGAACCCGATCAACCCGCTGCTTGAGCCCGAGCAGATCGCCTCGATCCTGCGCGAGACCAATGCCAAGGTGGTGGTGACGCTGCGGCCCTTCCCCAAGACCGACGTGGCGCAGAAGGTGGCCGAGGCGGTGCGCCATGCGCCCAACGTCAAGACGGTGCTGGAGGTCGACCTCAACCGCTATCTGACCCCGCCCAAGAGCTGGATCGTGCCGCTGATCCGGCCCAAGATCGAGGGCAAGCTGCACGCCGACTACAAGAGCTTCAACCGTGAGATGGCGAAGCAGCCCAAGACGCTGAGCTTTGCCGACAACCCGGTCGACCGGGTGGCCTTCTATTTCCACACCGGCGGCACCACCGGGATGCCGAAGGTGGCGCAGCATTTCTATTCGGGCGCGATCTACAACGGCTGGATCAGCCATCGGCTGCTCTATACCGAGAAGGATTCGGTGATGTGCCCGCTGCCGCTGTTCCACGTCTTCGCCTGCTATCCCATCGTGATGGGCAGCCTGGCCTCGGGTGCGCATGTGGTCTTCCCGACGCCGCAGGGCTATCGGGGCGAGGGCGTCTTCGACAACTTCTGGAAGTTGTGCGAACGCTGGAAGACGACTTTCATCATCACCGTGCCGACCGCCATCTCGGCCAAGATGCAGCGGCCGGTGAATGCCGATATCTCGACGGTGAAGAAGGCCTTTTCGGGTTCGGCACCGCTGCCGGTCGAGCTGTTCAAGCGGTTTGAATCGGCGACCGGCATCAACATCATCGAAGGTTACGGCCTGACCGAGGCGACCTGCGTGGTGTCGTGCAACCCGGTGGACGGGGTGAAGAAGATTGGCAGCGTCGGGATTCCCTTCCCCTATAGCGACGTCAAAATCTACAAGGGCACGCCGGATGGCCCGATCGAGGCGGGCGTGGACGAGGTGGGCGAGATCTGCATCGCCAATCCGGGCGTCTATGCCGGGCACACCTATACCGAGGAAGACAAGAACAAGGATCTCTACTATCGCACCTCCTACCTGCGCACGGGCGACCTGGGGCGGATCGACGGTGACGGCTATCTCTGGATCACCGGGCGGGCGAAGGACCTGATCATCCGCGGCGGGCACAACATCGACCCGGCCGAGATCGAGGAGGCGCTGCTGTCGCACCCTGCCGTGGCATTCGCCGGGGCGATCGGTCAGCCGGATGCGCGCGTGGGCGAGATGCCCTGCGCCTATGTCGAGCTGGTGGCCGGGGCGAAGGTGACCGAGGAAGAGTTGATCGAGCATTGCAAGGTGCACGTGCACGAGCGCGCGGCGCAGCCCAAGCACATGACCATCATGACCGAGCTGCCGAAGACGGCGGTTGGCAAGGTGTTCAAGCCGGACCTGCGCAAGGAGGCGATCACGCGGATCTACAACGAGGCGCTGGAGGCAGCGAAGGTCCAGGCGCGGGTGGCGCGGGTGATCGACGACAAGAAGCGTGGGTTGGTGGCGCAGCTTGACCGCAACGGCGCGGACGAGGCCGATGTCAGCCGGGTGCTGGGCGAATTCACCCGGCCCTGGGAATGGGTGGCCTGAGGCCGCGCCGATGCCCGACTATTCCGCGCTGCTCGACGCCGAGATCCTCGCGTTCATCCGCAAGTCGGAGTCCTTCCCCCCCGAGGGGGAAGGGCTGGAGGCCGAGCGGCGGGCCTATGACGCGCTCTGCGCCGCCTTCCGGCAGGATCGCCCCGAGGGGGTGAGTACCGAGGACCGCAGGATCGGGCAGGTGCCGGTGCGCGTTTACGAACAGGGCGAGCCGAGCTGCACGGTGGTCTATGCCCATGGCGGCGGTTTCGTGAAGGGCGGGCTGGAGAGCCACGACGACATCTGCGCCGAGATCTGCAACCAGACCGGCTATCGGGTGGTGGCGGTCGATTACCGGCTGGCCCCGGAACATGCGCATCCGGTGGCCTTCGACGACTGCTTTGCTGCGGTGGAATGGGTCGAGGAGAGTTTCGACCTGCCGATCGTGCTGGCGGGCGATAGCGCCGGGGCGACGCTGATGGCGAGTGTCGCACATCACGCGCGGGGGCGGCTGCGCAACGTGATCGGACAGGTGCTGATCTATCCGGCGCTGGGCGCCGATGGCACCGGCGCGTCCTATCGGGACCATGCCGAGGCGCCGCTGCTGAGCGCGGCGGCGCTGATGTATTACCGGGGCGTGCGCTCGGGCGGGGTGGTGCCGGCGGGGGATGCCACCTATTCGCCCTTGCTGGACAAGGATTTCGACGACCTGCCGCGCACGGTGATCTTCACCGCCGAATGCGACCCCGGCGCCAGCGACGGGGCGGATTATGCCCGGCTGCTGGAGGCGGCGGATGTGCCGGTGAAGCTGGTGCACGAGCGGGGGCTGGTGCATGGCTTCCTGCGGGCCCGGCACATGTCGGCGCGGGCCGATGCCAGCTTTGAGCGGATCGTGCTGGCGATCGAGGCGCTGGGGCAGGGGCTGTGGGTCTACGAATAGGCCGGGGTCAGTGGAACCGATAGCTTGATGCGGTGACGCCGCCGCGCAGCATGACATCGTGGTAGACCCGTTCGGCCTTGTCATGCTCGGCCGCGCCGAGGGCGACGAAGAGCGGCACGAGGTGGTCTTCCTGGGCGTGGCAGAGCCGGGCGTATGGCGCGCTTTCCCAGTCGAGCAGCGCGGCGGTGCGCTGGTCGGCAGGCAGCGCGAGGGCCTGGCCGAGCCAGGCGTCGAAGGCCTCGGAGGGGACGCGGGCCTCGGGGCCGAACATGCGCAGGTTGTGGAAGCTGAGGCCCGAGCCGACGATCAGCACGCCCTCGTCGCGCAGCGGGGCGAGGGCGCGGCCGATGGCGAAATGGGTGGCCGGGTCGTAGTCCTTGCGGATCGAGAGCTGGTAGGTGGGCATGTCGGCCTCGGGCCAGATCACCGCCATGGGGGCGAAGGTGCCGTGGTCGAAGCCCTGCTTGCCGTCGAGATGGACCCTGTGGCCGGCGGCAGAGAGCAGGTCGGCGGTGCGCTGCGCCAGCTTTGGCGCGCCGGGGGCGGGGTAGACGATCTGGTAGGTTTCCGGCGGGAAGCCGTAGTAGTCGTAGACCATCGGCGGATGGGCCGAGGACATCACCGCAACCTCTTCGGTCTCCCAGTGGCCGGAGATCATCAGCACCGCCTTGGGCCGCTCGGCGCGCATCTTGACCAGCGAGGCTTCGAGGTTGGCGAACATGCGCCGCATCTCGGGCAGCCAGGGCCAGGGGCCGCCGCCGTGCGAGATGAAATAGGTGGGCAGCGTGTCGGTCATGTCGGTCTCCCCCGGTTGGTGCGGGCAGGATAGATCTTGTTGCGGCGCCTGCACAGGGCCGTCCGCGCACAGTCTGCGTGCGTCAGCCCCTGAGGGCGATCAGCAGGTCCATCACGTTGGTGCCGGTCGGGCCGGTGACAAGCAGCGCGCCACGGGCGGCGAGGAAGGTTCCCGCGTCGGCGCGGTCGAGCGCCTGTTGCCCGCCCTCGGCCCAGGTGGTGCCGTCGACGATACCGCCGGCGGCATCGGTCGGGCCGTCGCTGCCATCGGTGCCACCGACGACGAGCTGAAGGCCCTCGGTGCCGGCGATCTCGCGGGCGAGGGCGAGGGCCAGGGCCTGGTTGCGCCCGCCCCGGCCGGGGTTCTCGGGCAGGACCACGGTCGGCTCGCCGCCGAGGATGAGCGCGCCGCGGGCCATGGCGCGCAGCCGCGGGCCCCAGTGCGCGGCGAGGCGGTGCAGGTCGTCGTGCAGGGCTTCCTGCTCGTCCAGCACCGGATAGCCGAGCCGCTGCGCCTTGGCCCTTGCGGCGGCGCGGGCGGTGGCGTTGGAGGCGACGATGCGGGCGTCATAGGCAAAGTCGGGGGCGTCGGGGGCCGAACCGATGCCCGAGCCGATCACGCCGAGGTCGTCGCCGGGCACGTCGGAGATGGCGAGCACCGTGACCGCGCCGCCGGTGAAGCCCGCCAGCAGGCCGCCGCCCTTGACCCGGCTGATGCGGCGGCGTTCGGCGTTCATGGCGGTGATGTCCTTGCCGCTGGCAAGCAGGGCGCGGTTGAGGGCGGCGAGGTCGGCCAGGGTTTTGCCCTCGACCAGGTCTTCGGCCAGGGCCGAGGCGCCGCCGGAGACCAGCAGCAGCAGCCGGGACCCGGCGGGCATCTCGGCTACCGCGGCCCGCAGCGCACGGCCGGCGGCGAGCGAGCGGTCGTCGGGCACCGGGTGGGCGGATTCGATGAGCCTGGCCTGCGGCGGCAGCCCGGCGCCATGACCGTCCTTGGTGACCACCAGTGCCGGCACGTCGGGGAAGCGGTCGAGCGCGGCGCGGGTCATGTCGGCGGCGGCCTTGCCGACCGCGAGGATGCGGTCGGGGCGGTGCGCATCGCGGAGCGCTGACGCGACGGCGGCATGGCCGCCGACCGCGGCGACACCGGCGTGCCAGATGGCCAGCGCATCGGCGCGGCTCATGACTCGATCCAGATGGTCACGGGGCCGTCGTTGACCAGGCGCACCTTCATGTCGGCGCCGAAGCGGCCGGTGGCGACCGGCACGCCGAGGTCGGCCAAGGCGCGGGCGAAGTGGAGGTAGAGCCTTTCGCCCACCTCGGGCGGCGCTGCGGCGGAAAAGCCGGGGCGGTTGCCGCGCGAGGTGTCGGCGGCGAGGGTGAACTGGCTGACCACCAGCGCCGCGCCCTGGATATCCAGCACCGAACGGTTCATCTTGTCCGCCTCGTCGCGGAAGATCCGGAGCTTGGAGATGCGGGTGGCGAGCACCTCTGCCTGGGCCTCGGTATCGCCGCCCATCGCGCAGACGAGGATCAGCAGGCCTGGGCCGGTCTCGCCGATGATGGTGTTGTTGACCGAGACGGAGGCCTCGGAGACCCGTTGTACCAGCGCCCGCATCAGCCGCGCCAATCCACGATGTCGGCCACGGTGGCGCGTTCGGTGCGGAAGCCGTTGGCCGGGTGGTCGGGGTCGGCATAGCCGAAGGAGATGGCGCAGAGCACCAGCCGGTCGTCGGGAATGCCGAAGTGCCGATGCAGGAAGGGCGCGAAGGAGGCGACGGCGGCCTGCGGGATCGTCGCCACGCCCTGCGCCTGGGCGGCCAGGCAGAAGGCGGTGACGAAGCCGCCGCAGTCGAGCGCTCCGTAGGGCCCGAGTTCGGCGGGCGAGGAGACGATGGCGCAATGCGGGGCGCCGAAGAGGTCGAAGTTCTTCATCGCCTGGGCGGTAGACGCGGCGCGGTCGCCCTTCTGCACGCCCACCGCGTCGTAGAGCGCCCAGCCGCAGGTGCGGCGACGGTCCTGGTAGACGCCGGAGTAGCCGGTGGGGAAGGGGATGTCGGGTGTGTGGGGGGCCTCGGCCGCCTCGGCGCGCAGGGCGGCGCGGAAGCGGTCGGTCTCGGCCCCCGCGGTGATCGCCAGCTGCCAGGGCTGGGCATTGCACCAGGAGGGCGCGCGGCGGGCGGTGGCGACGATGGCCTCGATCCTGTCGCGCGGCACCTGGTCGGGCCGGAAGCCGCGGCAGGAAAAGCGCGCGGCCATCACGGTGTCGAGATCTTCGGGTGTCATAATGCTTCCTCGCCTTGACTCGGGCGCAGGATGGGACGGCGGCGCGGCGAGGACAAGGGCTGGTGTTTGCGCTGGATCAAGGCATGCATTTCGGAAGTTGCATATGTTTGAGTCCTGTGTGGGAATGGAGGATCGGACATGGTCGAGAAATCCGAAAACGGCGGGTTCTGGCCCGCGCTCTACGATCCGCTGCGTGCCTTCGGCTCGCGAGTGGCGGATTGGCTGAGCCCGGCGAGCGAGGCTTCTTCGGGGACGGATGCCTATGACATCGCGATGGAGTTGCCGGGCGTCTCGGAGAAGGACGTGGAGCTGACGGTGGACGAGGGTGTGGTGACCGTAAGGGGCGAGAAGAAGACCTCGTCCGAGAAGAAAGGCGACACCTGGTATTTCAGCGAGCGCCAGTATGGCGCGTTCAGCAGGTCGTTCCGGTTGCCGCCGGATGCGGATGGCAGCAAGGCCAGCGCCGAGATGAAGGACGGCGTGCTGCATGTGAAGGTACCGCGCCGTGCGCCGCCGGAGCCGAAGCAGAACCGGGTAGAGATTCGTAAGGGGTGACGTGGTGCCGGGCGCCCCGTCCGCGGTGTTGCGGGCGGGGCGCTCTATTCGTCAGGGGACCAGCGGCAGGCGGCCGGCCTCGTCGAGGAGCCAGACCTGGCCATTCTCGAAAACCGCCGGATAGATCGGACGCCCATAGCCCGCGCCGCCATCGAGGTTGACGCGGTTGCCGTGGTGAAACGGCATGTCGAGCGCGGTATGGCCATGCACCACCAGCCAGGGATGCGGGTCCGAGTACATCAGGAAAGGGTCGCGGATCCAGACCAGATCGTCCTCGGTCTGACCGGACAGGGGGACGCCGGGCAGGATGCCGGCGTGGACGAAGAGGAAGGGTCCCTCTTCGATGAAGCGGGGCAGGCCGGCCAGGAAGCTGCGGTGCGCCGCGGGCACGGCGGCGCGGGCCTCGGCCAGTACCTCGTCGCCGGGGCGGCTGGCCGCGTTTTCGACACCGTAGGACGCCAGCGTTGCCGAGCCGCCGAGGCGCGGGTTCAGCCAGTCGAGGCCCTTGGTCTTGACCCGGCTGTCGGTCAGGGTGCCGTCGTCCAGGAAGCGGGTGAACATGCGGTCATGGTTGCCCATCACCGCGCGCCAGGGGCGGCCCTGGGCCATGCCGGTCATCACCCGTTCGATCACACCGCGGCTGTCGGGGCCGCGATCCTCGAAGTCGCCGAGGAATATGATGCGGGCGTTGTCGCCGCCGTCGGTGTGGATCCAGTCGAGGGCCTGGTCGAGGAAGGCGGTTTGGCCGTGGGTGTCGCCGATCACGTAGAGAGGGGTCGTCACGTCGGTTCCTTGCCTTGAGGTCCGTCCCGGTGTGCCACGTGTGGGGCGGGAGTGTCGAGCGGTTCCATCAGCCGCGCGATCTCGTCCCTCAGCCAGCGGTGGCCGGGGGTGCTGGTCATCCGCTTCTGCCAGACCATGCCGATCTGCGGTGTCGGCACCGGCATCGGCGGGCGGTAGATGTCGAGGCCCAACGGTTCGGCAAGCCTGGCGGCGAGTTGGCCCGGCAGCAGCGCGACGTGGTCGCTTTCGGCCACGGCGCGGGCGACACCGAAGAAGACCGGCATGGTCATCACCACCCGGCGGCTGCGACCAACGGCGGCGAGGGCGGCATCGCCCATCGCGGAAAGCCGGCCCTCGGGCGAGAAGAGGATATGGCCGAGGTCGCAGAACAGGTCGATCGGCACCGTAGCGCCGGGGTTCACCCCGGCGCGCCCGAGGCGGGCGTGGCCGCGCCGTGCCACCATGACGAAATCGGAATGGAAGAGCGGCTGCCATTCGACCCAGCCGGGCAGCTCGGGCTTGGGCATCAGGGCGACATCGACCTCGCGGTTTTCCAGCGAGCGGACATAGTTGTCGGGCACCAGGTCGACCAGCTGCACGCGGACCCCCGGCGCGATTCGTGAGAGGCGTTCGCCAAGCGCGGGCATCAGCATCTCGGCGAAGAAGTCGCTGCCCGAGATCTTGAAGGTCTCGCTGGCCGTGGCGGCGTCAAAGCGGGCGGGGCCGTCGAGCAGGACCTCGATCGCGTCGAGGCTGTCGCGCAGCGGCTGGGCGAGGTCGCGGGCATAGTCGGTGGGCACGAGCCGCTGGCCCTGGCGGACGAAGAGCGGGTCGCCGAGCGCGTGGCGCAGGCGGCCGAGCGCGGCGGAGACCGCGGGCTGGCTCAGTCCGATGCGCGTCCCGGCGCGGACGGTGGAGCCCTCGGCGAGCAGGGCGTCGAGCACCCGCAGCAGGTTGAGATCGAAGCCCGATAAATTCATCGTACAAATAGATATCATAATATCTATCCATTTCACAGCTGATCCGGCGGCTGGCAGACTGCTGCCACAAATAATCGACCTGCCAGAACCACAGAGACCACGGAGCCGCGCTTCCGGGGGCTGGGCATGGCATGTCCCGAGCCGGGAGGAAATTGATGTCACATCCGATCCTGGGGCCCGATGCCGTCGAGTGGCTGGGCACCTGGTACAAGGTTCTTCTGTCGAGCAAGGACAGCGGCGGCGGCCTGTCGGTCACCGACTCGGTCGGGCCGGCGGAGAGCGGACCTCCGCGCCATATCCACCATGACGCCGACGAGACCTTCGTCATGCTGTCGGGCGAATGCGAGTTCTGGCTGGAGGGGGAGAGCTTTCACCGCGGGGCCGGAGCGAGCGTCTTCATTCCGCGCGGCAAGGAGCACACTTTCCGCGTCGTCGGGCCGCAGCCCTCGCGGCATCTGATCATCCTGACGCCGGGCGGGTTCGAGGGCTTCTTCCTCGAAATGGCACGGGGAAAATTCAGGATTCCGCAGGATATGGAAGAGGTGGTAAAGATCGGCCAGGCTTTCCAGCTGGATTTCACCGGGCCGCCCCTTGGCAACGGACCGGCCTAGGGCCTGAAACAGAACGACCATAATCAAGAACAGGGACAACGGATAAATGACAAAACTACCGCAGTATTTCCTGATGCTTGCCGTTCTGGCAGCACTCATGGGCATGAGCTGGGGCATCCACATGGCGATCAGCCAGGATCACTCGCTGGCGCCCGCCCATGCGCACCTGAACCTGGTGGGCTGGGTGACCTTCTCGATCTTCGCCTTCTACTATCACCTGATGCCCTCGGCCGCCGCCAGCGGGCTGGCCAAGCTGCATTTCGGGCTGGCGGTTGCGGGGCTGGTTCTGATGATACCGGGGATTTACCTGGCGCTGACCCAGGGCAGCGAGCCGATGGCGGCGATCGGGTCGATCCTGACCCTGCTGTCGATGCTGACCTTCGGGGTCGTCGTGCTGCGCCACGGGTTGCAGCGGTAGGCAAGTCGGGCAGGGCGGCGGACCGCCCTGCCCGGATCGACGTCAGGCGACGTCGAATTCGAGCGGCTTGACCTGGCGGAACAGGCCGGTGTCCTCGAGCTTCTTCAGCACCGGCGCCGGCACCGCGTCATCGACATAGAGCAGCGCGATGGCCTCGCCGCCGGGAGTGGCGCGGCCCAGGGTGAAGTTCGCGATGTTCACGCCGTTGGTGCCCAGGGTCTGGCCCAGGGTGCCGATGATGCCCGGCACGTCCTCGTTGGTGGTATAGAGCATGTGGGCGCCGACCTCGGCGTCGATGTTGATGCCCTTGATCTGGATGAAGCGCGGCTTGCCGTCGCTGAACACGGTGCCGGCGATCGAGCGTTCGCGCTTGTCGGTCACCACGGTCACCTTGATGTAGCCATCGAAGGCACCCGACTTGTCCTGGTTGGTGGTCGAGATCTTGATGCCGCGTTCCTTGGCGATGATCGGGGCCGAGACCATGTTCACGTCGGGGTTGGCCTTCTTCATGATGCCGGCCACCACGCCACAGTTCAGCGCGGCGAGGTTCATGGTCGAGACCGAGCCATCATAGAGGATGTTGATCGCCTTGATCGGCTCGTCGGTCATCTGGCCGATGAAGTTGCCGAGGTGGCCGGCGAGCGTGACCCAGGGGCCCATGACCTTGGCTTCTTCGGCGGTCATCGAGGGCATGTTGAGCGCGTTCTCGACGGCACCGTCGAGCAGGTAGTTCGACATCTGCTCGGCGACCTGAAGCGCCACGTTCTCCTGCGCCTCGGTGGTGGCGGCGCCCAGGTGGGGGGTGCAGACCACGTTCGGCAGGCCGAAGAGCGGGTTCTCGGTGGCGGGTTCGACGCTGAACACGTCGAAGGCCGCGCCGGCGACATGGCCGGATTTCAGCAGGTCGGCCAGCGCCTGTTCATCGACCAGGCCGCCGCGGGCGCAGTTGATGATGCGCACGCCCTTCTTGGTCTTGGCCAGGTTCTCGGCCGAGAGGATGTTGCGGGTCTGCTCGGTCAGCGGCACGTGCAGGGTGATGAAATCGGCGCGCTTGAGCAGGTCGTCGAGGTTCTCGACCTTCTCGACGCCCATGTGGTCGGCCTTCTCCTGCGACAGGAACGGGTCGTAGGCGACGACCTTCATCTTCAGGCCGCGGGCACGGTCGCAGACGATGCCGCCGATGTTGCCGGCGCCGATCACGCCCAGTGTCTTTCCGGTGAGTTCGACACCCATGAAGGCGTTCTTTTCCCATTTGCCGGCATGGGTCGAGGCCGAGGCTTCGGGGATCTGGCGGGCGACGGCGAACATCAGCGCGATGGCGTGTTCGGCGGTGGTGATCATGTTGCCGAAGGGGGTGTTCATGACGATCACGCCCTTCTTCGAGGCGGCGTCCTTGTCGACGTTGTCGACGCCGATCCCGGCGCGGCCGACAACCTTGAGGCGGGTGGCCTTCTCGAGGATGGTCGGGGTGACCTTGGTGGCCGAGCGGATGGCGAGGCCGTCATAGTTGCCGATCACCTCGGCGAGCTTGTCCTTGTCCTTGCCGAGGTCGGGCTGGAAATCGACCTCGATGCCGCGATCCTTGAAGATCTGGACGGCGGCGTCGGAGAGTTTGTCGGAAATGAGAACGCGGGGAGCCATGATGTGGTCCTTGTGTGGGGTCGGGTGGGGGTGCGCAATGAATGCGCACCCTACGGGATTGGGCGTGTCGGGTAGGGCGGGGTTTACCCCGCCGCGCCTCAGGCGGCTTCGGCCAGGGCGGCGATCTCGGCCTGGAAGGCCCAGTCGATCCAGGGCATCAGCGCCTCGACGTCCGAGGTCTCGACGGTCGAGCCGCACCAGATCCGCAGGCCCGGAGGCGCATCGCGGTAGGCACCGGCGTCGAGCGCGACGTTCTCGGTCTCGAGCCGCTTGGCGACGGCCTTGGCGAAGGCGGCGCCGTCGGTGATGCGCGGATCGGTGAACTTGATGCAGACCGAGGTGCAGGACCGGATCGCCGGATCGGCGGCGAGGAAGTCGATGCCGTCATGGCCCGCGACAAAGGCGGAGACCACGGCGGTATTGGCTTCGGCGCGGGCGATCAGGCCCTTGAGCCCGCCGGCCTTCTTCGCCCAGTCGAGCGCGACGAGATAGTCCTCGACCGCCAGCATGGAGGGCGTGTTGATCGTCTCGCCCTTGAAGATGCCGTCGATCAGCTTGCCGCCCTTGGTCAGGCGGAAGATCTTGGGCAGCGGCCAGGCCGGCTTGTAGGTTTCGAGCCGTTCCACGGCGCGCGGGCTGAGGATCAGCATGCCATGCGCACCCTCGCCGCCGAGCACCTTCTGCCAGGAGAAGGTGGTGACGTCGAGCTTGTCCCAGGGCAGGTCCATCGCGAAGGCGGCCGAGGTGGCGTCACAGAGCGTGAGGCCTGCGCGGTCGGCCGGGATGGCGTCGCCGTTGGGGACGCGCACGCCCGAGGTGGTGCCGTTCCAGGTGAAGCAGACGTCGTTGTCGAAGTTCACCGTGGCCAGGTCGACGATCTCGCCATAGCCGGCGGTCTTGACGGTGGCGTCGAGCTTGAGTTGCTTGACCACGTCGGTAACCCAGCCCTCGCCGAAGCTTTCCCAGGCGAGCATCTCGACGCCACGGGCGCCGAGCAGGTTCCACATCGCCATTTCAAAGGCGCCGGTGTCGGAGGCCGGGACGATGCCGATCTTGTAGTCGGCGGGCACGCCGAGGATGGCGCGGGTTTCCTCGATGGCGGCAAGCAGCTTTGCCTTGCCGACAGCGGCACGGTGCGAACGGCCAAGGGGCGCGTCTGCCAGCATGTCGAGGGAGAATTCGGGGATCTTGGCGCAGGGGCCAGAGGAGAACCGCGGATTGGCCGGCCGCGATGCCGGTTTTTGCATAGCCATTTAAGCTATCCTTCCAGATAAGCGCCTCTCGTTGGGGAGAGGTGTCCCGCCGCCGCAGATAAAGGGGCGCCGACGAATCGGCAAGAGGCGAAAATGCGCGGTGCGGGGGGCGGCCTGCGGCAAATCTGCAGATTTCGGGGAGGGGAGTTTCCGATAGGCGACACTGCCCAGCCTTGCGCCGGGTGGCGGTCACCCCTCACCCTGGCCCTCTCCCCGTTTCGGGGAGAGGGGAGCGCGTATGACCAAGTGGGACGCGGGTCGCCTGCGTGGTCGCCTTATTGCAGGTCGCCGAAGGCCCGTGTCATGCGGGCGCAGGCCTCTTCGATGCGCGCACGCGGCGTGGCGACGTTGAAGCGCATGAAACCCTCGCCGCCCAGTCCGAAGCTGTCGCCGTGGTTCACCGCGATCTTTGCCTCGGTCTGGATGCGGCGGGTCAGCTCTGCAGTGTGCATGCCGGTGCCGCGGAAATCGACCCAGGCGAGATAGGTGCCCTCGAGCGCCATCGAGCGCACGCCGGGGATGGCGTTCAGGGCACCGTCGAGCAGGCGGCGGTTGCCGTCGAGGTAGCGCATCAGGTCATCGACCCAGGCGGCCCCTTCGGGCGAATAGGCGGCTGTGGCCGTGTGCAGGCCGAAGGAATTGGGCGAGATGCCGAGCGCCATCATGCGGCGGTTGAACCGCGCCCGCAGGTCGGGGTCGGCGATGATGACGTTACCGATATGGGCGCCGGCCATGTTGAAAGTCTTGGTGGTGGCGCTCATCATCACCAGCCGGTCCTCGATGCCGGCGTCGAGCGTGGCCATCGGCAGGTGGGTCTGGCCGGGGTAGACCAGGTCGTGGTGGATCTCGTCCGAGACGATCACCAGTTCGTGCCGGCGGGCGAAGGCGGCGACGCCCATCAGTTCGGCACGGGTCCAGACGCGGCCGCCGGGGTTGTGGGGCGAGCAGAGGATCAGCAGTTTCTCCTTGCCGGTCATCTGCGCGTCCCAGGCGTCGAAGTCCATCTCGTAGCGCCCGTCGTTCAGCGCCAGCGGGCATTCGACCACCTCGCGGCCGGATTCGCGGATCACCCGGTAGAAGGCGTGGTAGATCGGCGAGAAGACAACCACCCCCTCGCCGGGATTGGTGAAGGCGTCGAGGCAGAGCGCGACGCCGTTCACCAGCCCGTGGGTGGTGAAGATGTGGCTGGGGTCGACGGTCCAGCCGTGGCGGTTCTGCATCCACCAGACGATCGAGTCGAGATAGGCGCGGTCGTCACCGAAATAGCCGTAGATGCCGGTGTTCATCAGCCGCTTCAGCGCCTCGTCGATTACCTTCGGCGGGCGGAAGTCCATGTCGGCGACCCACATCGCGATGCCGTCATCGGGGGAAACGCCGTAGAGCGTCTCCATCTTGTCCCACTTGGCGGAATGGGTGCCGCGGCGGTCGATGATCTCGTCGAAGGGGCTGGTCATGGGCTTCTGTTGTCCTCGTATGCGTCGCTGGG
The DNA here is from genome assembly GCF_014656415.1 of Seohaeicola zhoushanensis. Classification (GTDB taxonomy): domain Bacteria; phylum Pseudomonadota; class Alphaproteobacteria; order Rhodobacterales; family Rhodobacteraceae; genus Seohaeicola_A; species Seohaeicola_A zhoushanensis. Next base: position 93,015 of record NZ_BNCJ01000009.1, read on the forward strand.
AAGCTAGCCGCATATCCGACAGGCGCAAGGGGGCGTTGCTTCGCGCCTTGCGATCACCTAAATCGGCAGGATGAAACGAGACATCCTGATCCATCCCGATCCGCGGCTGAAGAAGCTGTGCGATCCAGTCGCCGACCTGTCGGACGACCTGCGCCGGCTGTCGGAGGACATGCTGGAGACGATGTATGCCGCGCCGGGCATCGGCCTTGCCGCGCCGCAGGTCGGTGTACTGCAGCGGCTGATCGTGCTCGACTGCGCCAAGGACGAGCGCACGGCGGCGCGGCCTCTGGTGATGTTCAACCCGCGCATCACCGCGGTCTCGGACAAGCTGAACACCTACGAGGAAGGCTGCCTGTCGATCCCCGAGGAATATGGCGACGTGACCCGCCCCGCCGAGGTCGAGGTAAGCTGGATCGACCGTAACGGCAACGAGGTCTCCGAGGGCTTCGGCGGTCTCTGGGCGACCTGCGTGCAGCACGAGATCGACCACCTGGATGGCAAGCTGTTCATCGACTACCTGGGCCCGATGAAGCGGCAGCTGATCACGCGGCGGATGCAGAAGCTCAAGCGCGAGAAGGCGCGGGCCTGAGGTGGCGGTGCTGCCGATCCTCGCCTGGCCGGACCCGCGCCTGTCGCAGCGTTGTGCGCCGGTGGATGACGTCGCTGCGCTGGCGCCGCTGATCGCCGACATGTTCGAGACAATGTATGCCGCGCCGGGCCGGGGCCTGGCAGCGCCGCAGGTCGGGGTGATGCAGCGCTTCTTCGTGATGGATTGCACCTGGAAGGAGGGCGAGCGCTCTCCGATGGTGATGATCAACCCGGTCATCATGGCGGCCGAGCGGGTACCGGTCGTCATGGACGAGGGCTGTCTTTCGATCCCCGGCATCATGGTGCCGGTGGAGCGGCCGGTCGCGGTGACGGTGCAATGGACCTCGGAAACGGGAGAGATCCACATGGCCGATTTCGACGGCTTCGAGGCGCGCTGCATCCAGCACGAGTTCGACCACCTGAACGGCACGGTGACGCTGGACCATGTCGCGCCCGAGCTGCGCGCCGAGCTGGAGGCGCGTTACGCGGAGGCGCAATGACGGTGCGCCGCTGCCTGCCCTGGCCGGATGCGCGGCTGCGCACGCCCGCCGCCGATGTGACCGGGATCACCGACGAGATCCGCGCGACCTGGGCCGACATGATCGACACGATGGAGGCGATGCCGGGTGTCGGCCTTGCCGCCGTGCAGATTGGGGTGATGCAGCGCCTGGCGGTGGTGGATGCCTCGGAGGCGCGGGGCAAGGCCGTGCGCATGGCGAACCCCGAGGTGCTGTATGCGTCGATCGAGCTGCGCCCGCACGAGGAGGCCAGCCCGAACCTGCCGGGGGTCTCGGCGGTGATCAAGCGGCCGCGGGCGGTGACGGTGCGGTTCCTGAACGAGGCGGGCGAGATCGAGGAGCGCGATTTCGTCGGGCTTTGGGCGACCAGCGTGCAGCACCAGATCGACCACCTGGCGGGGCGGATGTATTTCGACCACCTTTCGAAGGTGAAGCGCGACATGCTGCTGCGCAAGGCGCGCAAGGCCGGCTGAGTGCGCGCCTTCATACCGGGCTGAGGGAGACAAGTTCATGCGCGTGATCTTCATGGGGACGCCCGATTTCTCGGTGACGGTGCTCGACGCCCTGATCGATGCCGGGCACGAGATTGCCGCCGTCTATTGCCAGCCGCCGCGGCCGGCGGGGCGGGGCAAGAAGGACCGCCCCTCGCCGGTGCAGGCCCGCGCCGAGGCGCTGGGGCTGATGGTGCGCCACCCGGTCTCGCTGCGCACGGCCGAGGCGCAGGCGGAGTTTGCCACGCTGAAGGCGGATGTGGCGGTGGTGGTGGCCTATGGGCTGATCCTGCCGCAGGCGGTGCTGGATGCGCCGGCGAAGGGGTGCCTCAACATCCACGCCAGCCTGTTGCCGCGCTGGCGCGGCGCAGCGCCGATCCAGCGGGCGATCATGGCGGGGGATGCGGACACCGGCGTCTGCATCATGCAGATGGAGGCCGGACTCGACACCGGGCCGGTGCTGCTGCGCGAGGCCATTGCCATCGGTCCCGAGGAAACCGCCGACAGGCTGCATGACCGGCTGTCGGCGCTGGGCGCGCGGCTGATCGTCGAAGCGCTGGGGCGGCTTGACGACCTGGAGCCCGAGGTACAGCCCGAGGCCGGCGTGACCTATGCCGCCAAGATCGACAAGGCCGAGGCGCGGGTCGACTGGACCAGGCCGGCCGAAGAGGTCGACCGGCTGATCCGGGGGCTTTCGCCCTTTCCGGGCGCCTGGTGCGAGATCGGCGGCGAGCGGGTGAAGCTGCTCGGCTCGCGCCTCGCCGCGGGGCAGGGCGCCCCGGGGCAGGTGCTGGACGGGGCGCTGACGGTTGCCTGCGGCAGCGGCGCGGTGCGACTCAGCCGCTTGCAACGGGCGGGCAAGGCGGCGCAGGATGGCGAGACGTTCCTGCGGGGCTGGCCGGTGGCGGCGGGCACGCAACTCTAGGAGCCGGCGATGTTCTTCACCCTGTTCGGCACTTTGGTGATCGCGGGGGTCGTCGGATATGCCTCGGAGAGGAGCGGCTGGACGAAGAACGGCTACTTGCAGTCGATCATCATCTGCATCGGCGGCGCGGTGCTGTTCCTCTTCGTGCGGAAGATGTTCGGGATCGGCTTTCACTCTCCGGGGCTGAATGCGATCCTGTCTTCGGTCGGGGCGCTGGTCATCGTCCCGTTCCACTGGCGCAAGTGAGGAGACCGGCATGGGCATGATCGTTTCGCTGATCGTCATCGGGGCCGCGGCGGGGTTTCTTGCCACCCGGGTGATGCGGATCGAGGCCGATATTCCCACCACCATGTTCATCGGTATCGCCGGGGCGCTGATCGGCGGGCTGGTGCTGCGGGTGCTGACCACGGTGATGGGCGCGCTCGCCGGCTTCGTGGGGGCTGTTCTGGGGGCGATCCTGCTGATCTGGCTTTGGCAGAAATACTGGAAGCGCTAGCCCGCGTTAGGCGTTTCGCGGCTTTCATGGTAGAATCGCCGTGCGCCGTGAGGTCCGGTCTGTGACACGTTTCACAGACTTTCGGGCCCAGGTGGCGCTACATTCGGGTAATGGCCCGATGGGATTCGTGCCTCGCCTGGGGCAGGATGCGGGCCTTCGCCGCAAGGAAGGCTTTGAGACGCCATGATACGCCTGTTGATCCTGATGCTGTTCGTGCTGATGCCGGGGGCCCTCTGGGCCAGCAAGGTCGCGCTTGTCATCGGAAATTCGAAATACGCTTCGGTGGCCGAGCTGGATAATCCGCAGAACGACGCCCGCGCGGTGTCGCGGGCGCTGTCGTTGCAGGGGTTCGATGTGATCGCCGCCAGCGACCTGACCCGTGCCGAGATGCGCGATACGCTGCGGGATTTCCGCGAGATGGCCGACCGGGCCGATGTGGCGCTGGTCTATTACGCCGGGCATGGCATCGAGATCTCGGGCAACAATTACCTCGTGCCGGTGGATGCGCGGCTGGAGGACGAACGCGACGCCGAGCTGGAGATGGTCGAGCTGGACCTGGTGCTGCGGCAGATCTCGGGCGCGAAGGCGCTGAAGATGGTGGTGCTGGACGCCTGCCGCAACAATCCCTTCGTGGTGAAGATGAAGCGGAGCAGCAGCGGGCGCAGCATCGGGTCGGGTCTGGGGCGGATCGAGTTCGCCGGGGCCGACACGCTGATCGCCTATGCCGCCGCGGCGGGCGAGATCACGCCGGACGGCGTCACCGGGGCCAATTCGCCCTTTACCCAGGCCTTCCTGACCGCGCTTGAAGGGCCGCCGACCGATGTGCGCCGCCTGCTGGGCCGGGTGCGCGACAACATGCGCCAGAGCGTGCCGGGGGCTGCGCCCTTCGTCTATACCTCGCTGGGCGGGGGCGAGTTCGTGATCAACCCCAACAGCCGCGCCGACAGCCCCGCGCCGCAGGCGCCGGGCCTGTCGATTTCGGAGGATTTCATCCAGGTCGACCGTTCGGGCAGCTTCCAGGACTGGAGCGATTTCCTGGTGCGCCACGAGGCCGAAAGTGGCCATCCGCTCTATGCCTTCGCGCTGGAGAAGCGCGAGCAGCTGCGCGCGGCGGCCGGTGTTCCGCCCCGGCCGACGCGGGTGGAGCCGGTGGAGCAGACCGCCGCGCTGGGCACCGACGAGACCAGCCTTGCGCCGCAGCGCAACCCGGTCGCCGTGGCGCCGGTGATGAGCGATGCGGAGGCGGCGCGGCGGTTGCAGCTGCTGCTGCGGGATGCGGGCTGTTATGGCGGTGGCATTGACGGCATTCTCGGGCGCGGCTCGCGCGCGGCGCTGACCCGTTTCGCAAGCGTGGCGGGGGTGGCGATGCCGGCGGGCGCGACCGAGGGCGGCGCGGCGCTGCGCGAGGCGATCGGGATGGTCGAGGATCATCCGGGCGCGCAATGCCCGAAGCTGGCGGTTGTCGCGCCCAAGCCCGCGCCGAAGCCGCGCAGCCAGCCGACCGTGGTGCGCACCGCGCCGGCGGTTGCGCCGGTGCAGCCGACGGTGCGCACGCGGCCGTCGCCCGCGCCCGAGCCGACAACCTCGTATGGGCGCACCGTGGGCGCGGACAAGTTCAAGGCCGAGTCGGTCTCGGACTGCATGGGGCCGCGCAAGAAGTTCTATTACTGCGAGTGAGGTGGATCAGCCCTTGAAGGGCTTCATCCCCTTGCGGGCCAGTTCGTCGGCGCGTTCGTTCTCGGGGTGGCCGGCGTGGCCCTTGACCCATTCCCATTTCACCTTGTGGCGGGCCTGGGCGGCGTCGAGGCGCTGCCAGAGCTCGGCATTGGCGACGGGCTTGTTCGCGGCGTTCTTCCAGCCCTTCTTCTTCCAGCCGAAGATCCAGCCGGTGATGCCGTTCTTCACATAGGCGCTGTCGGTCACCACGGTGATGTTGCTGGCCCGCTCGAGGCATTCGAGCGCGTTGATCGCGGCGAGCAGTTCCATGCGGTTGTTGGTGGTCTGCGCCTCGCCGCCGCAGAGTTCGCGCTCCTTGACGATGGCGTCGCCCTGCATGGCGCGCAGCAGCACGCCCCAGCCGCCGGGGCCGGGATTTCCGGAGCAGGCTCCGTCGGTATAGGCGAACAGCTCAGGCATGGGGGGCGGGCCGAAGGGCCGAGGGCCGCGAGCAGCCCAGCGCGGCGAGCAGTCCGCGCCGGGCTGTGCCGCCAAGCGCGGTCGTCGGCGTGCGGATCACGCCGGTACCGGGCGCGAGACAGACGATCAGGGCGGTGAGCGGGAATTCGGGTTTCATGGGCCTTGCGGTGTCGCGGGTGCCGCTAGTTGCCATGACCCGGCGGGGCGTTCAAGCGCAAGGGCGCCGCGCAGGCGTTTTCCTTCGAGTAAAATGTCCGGATTCCTGCAGGGAATTCGATTCGCCAGTTTGTTGACGTTTGATTCCGCTTGGAAAAAGGTGCCTGCTTCCAGCTGGCCCGCTGTCAGTCGGCCTTTTGCGGCAGCTCGCCCTTGGTGCCCGCCTTGGCGCGGATCGCGTCGAATTTCTTCTTCACCGAGGCCATCCGCCGCTTCTTGTAGGCGCGGATCACCGGGAGGCTGAAATAATAGCAGATCGTCGCCACCACGATGCCCGGCAGCAGCCCGCCGATCATGTAGGGGAAGAAGACCTCGTGGTAGAAGATCGCGAGACCCTTCCAGTCGGCCGTCCGGTCGCTGAACAGGGCGAAGAGGTTCGCCTTCAGGTCGGCCCCGGCGTCGACGAACTTGCCCAGGAACGAGCGGTGTTTCTCTTCGTCGAACCTGGTGCCGAGCAGCCAGTAGCCTGTTTTCAGCGAGACCACCCCGATGGGCACATAGGTCAGGGGGTTGCCGAAGAAGGTCGCCATCAGCGCGGCGAAGATATTGCCGCGCATCGTCTTGGCGATGATCGCGGCCACGATGAAGTGCAACCCGTAGAAGGGCGTGAAAGTGGTGAAGACACCGGCCCAGATGCCCCGCGCGATGCGCTCGGGCGTGTCGGGCAGCCGGCGCACCCGGTGCTTCACGTAATGGAAGGCACGGAGCCAGCCGCCGCGGGGATACAGGAAGTCCGCGATCACGCGCAGCAGCGAGCGGCGGTCACGGCGTCTGAAAACCAAGGGCAGGTCCTTCGTGGTCGCGGGTCTACGTCAATTGGCGCGGTCGCGCCTGCGATTTCTCTCGGAAGCGTTCAACCGCAGCCACATCGCTATCGGCCTCGAGTGTCAGCAATAAGGAGTGAAGTTGTTCCACATCCCGCAATTCGACGTCGATCATGAGGCGATAGAAATCCGGCTTACGGTCCACGAACTCCAGATTGGAGATATTGGCCTTCTTCTCGCCGATCAATGTGCAAATTCGTCCCAGCACCCCCGCATCGTTGCCGATGGTCATGTCGAGGCGTACTTCGTAGGCGGCGGGGTGGGTGCCCGAGTGCCAGTGCAGGTCGACCCAGCGGCTGGGCTGGTCCTCGAACTCCGAGAGCTTGTCGCAGTCGATCGCATGGACCACCACGCCCTTGCCACGATAGGTGATGCCGATGATCCGCTCGCCGGGGAGGGGGCGGCAGCAGGGCGCGCGCTCGAAGCTCTGGCCCGGTTGCAGGCCGACGACCGCGCGGCGCAGCGGCACCTTCTCGCCCTCGTCGCGGGCGAGTTCGGGGTAGACCGCCTGCACGATTTCGTGACTGGTCAGCTCGGCGCTGCCGAGCCGGGCCAGCAGCTCGTCCGAGCTGGAGAGGCGGAGGTGCTTGGAGGCGATCTCGAGCACCTTGTCGGTGGCCTTGCGCCCGACATGCTCGAAGGCCGAGCGGGCGAGTTCGTGGCCGAGCTTGATGAAGCGTTCGCGGTCGACCACGCGCAGGGCCCGTCGGATCGCGGTGCGGGCCTTGCCGGTGGTGGCGATCTCGAGCCAGCTGACCTGTGGCGTCTGGCCCTCGGCGGTGATGATCTCGATCGACTGGCCGTTCTTCAGCCGGGTCCAGAGCGGCACGCGGATGCCGTCGATCTTGGCGCCCACGCAGGCCGAGCCGATGCGGGTGTGGATGGCATAGGCAAAGTCGATCGGCGTCGCGCCGCGGGGCAGCTTGACCACGTCGCCCTTGGGGGTGAAGCAGAAGACCTGGTCGGAATACATCTCGAGCTTGACCGCCTCGAGGAAATCCTCGTGATCCTCCTCGGCGTCGAATTGCTCGGTAAGGGAGCTGATCCACTTGGCCGGGTCGACGGCGAAGGGGTTCTCGGAGCGTTCGCCGTCCTTGTAAGACCAGTGCGCCGCCACCCCGGTCTCGGCCACGTCGTTCATCTGCTGGGTGCGGATCTGTACCTCGACCCGCTTGCCATCGCGGCCCGAGACGGTGGTGTGGATCGAGCGGTAGCCGTTGGTCTTGGGCTGGCTTATGTAGTCCTTGAACCGCCCCGGCACCGCGCGCCAGCGGCGGTGGATGACGCCCAACACGCGGTAGCAGTCCTCTTCCGAGCGGGTGATGATACGGAAGCCGTAGATGTCGGACAGGCGCGAGAAGCCCTGGTCCTTTTCCTGCATCTTGCGCCAGATCGAATAAGGCTTCTTGGCCCGGCCGAAGACCTCGGCCTCGATGCCCGCCTTTTCCAGTTCCTTGCGCATGTCGCCGGTGATCCGCGGAATCACGTCGCCGGATTCGCGCTGCAGCAGGATGAAGCGGCGGATGATGGACTGCCGCCCCTCGGGGTTCAGCACGCGGAAGGAGAGATCTTCCAGTTCTTCGCGCATCCACTGCATGCCCATGCGGCCGGCGAGCGGGGCGAAGATGTCCATCGTCTCGCGCGCCTTCTGGACCTGCTTCTCGACCTTCATCGACTTGATGGTGCGCATGTTGTGAAGCCGGTCGGCCAGCTTCACCAGGATTACCCGCAGGTCCTTGCTCATCGCCATGAACAGCTTGCGGAAGTTCTCCGCCTGCTTGGTCTCGACGCTGGAGAGCTGCAGGTTGGTCAGCTTGGTGACGCCGTCGACCAGGCCGGCGACCTCGGCTCCAAAGCGCTTTTCGACCTCGGCATAGGATGCCTTGGTGTCCTCGATGGTGTCGTGCAGAAGCGCTGTGATGATGGTGGCGTCATCCAGCCGCTGCTCGGTCAGGATGGCCGCCACGGCCACGGGATGGCTGAAGTAGGGCTCGCCGGAATGGCGGAACTGCCCCTCGTGCATCGCGGCGCCGAAGGCATAGGCTTCGGCCAGACGCGCTGCGTTGGTCTTGGGGTTATAGTTGCGGACCAGCTCGATCAGGTCATCCGCAGAAATCATCCGGTCCGCACCCCGTGGTACGGCGCACTCAGCCCTGGCCCTGGGCCTCCATGAGCGCGCGCAGCAATTTCTCTTCGGACATGTCGTCATCGACCGGCTTGTCCGATTCGGCCCCCATCAGCAAAGCCATCGAATCCTCTTCGGGCTCGTCGACCTCGATCTGGCTCTGGTTGCTCTCGATCAGGCGCTCGCGCAGGTCGTCGGCGCGCTGCGTCTCGTCGGCGATTTCGCGCAGAGCCACAACGGGGTTCTTGTCGTTATCGCGGTCGATGGTCAGCGCCGCGCCGGAAGCAATCTCGCGCGCACGGTGTGCGGCAAGCATTACCAGCTCGAACCGGTTCGGTACCTTGTCCACGCAGTCTTCAACGGTCACGCGGGCCATCGCATCGCTCCTGAAACAGTTATCGGTCGTCCTGACGGAAGCCCGCTACCTAACGATGTAATACGGGATTGACAAGGCTTTCGACGATCACATTGGCCGGATAGCGGCGATTTCCGCGGCTGGCAAGGCGTCGCACATCTCGCGGACGCTCTGCCCCAGCAGCGGATGCACCCAATCGGGGGCCACGTCGCGCATCGGCACCAGCACGAAGCCGCGGTCCTGCAGCCGCGGATGCGGCAGGATCAGCCGGTCGGGCGCGTGGCGCGCCTGTTCCTCGGGGGGCAGGCAGCGCCATGCGGCCTGGGTTTCGGCATCTGGCAGCACCCTGTCGCCGGCCGCGATCAGGTCGAGGTCCAGCGTGCGGCCCGCCCAGCGGGTTTCGCGGACGCGGCCGAAGCGGGCCTCTATCCCGTGCAGGATCGCGAGCACGGCCGCGGGGTCGTCCAGGCCGGCGACCCGGAGCGCCGCGTTGACATAATCGGGGCCCGCGCCGGCGGGAAAACAGGGCGTGACGTAGAAACGGCTCACGGCGCGAATCAGCAGGCCCTCCTGCGATAGGGCGGAGACCGCCGCGATCAAGGTTTCCGCAGGGGTACCCAGCTCGGAATCCAGGTTTCCACCCATCGCGAACACATAGTCTGACCGGAATACGATCAATTTTGACGGCATGACGTGAAGTCTTTACACTTGCAGCAGGACTCAGTTGACTTATTTTACCGTAACGCCCCGCCGGAATTTTTACACTCACTCACGGAACAACGGCGCAGCGGCCTACCGGAAGGACAATTTGATGTTTTACAAAGACGAACGGCTTGCGCTGTTCATCGATGGATCGAACCTGTATGCAGCGGCCAAGGCGCTGGGGTTCGACATCGATTACAAACTCCTTCGCCAGGAATTTATGAGACGTGGCAAATTGTTGCGCGCCTTCTACTACACCGCCCTGCTGGAGAACGACGAGTATTCGCCGATTCGCCCGCTGGTCGACTGGCTCCACTACAATGGCTTCACCATGGTCACGAAGCCGGCGAAGGAATACACCGACAGCATGGGACGCCGTAAGGTGAAGGGCAACATGGACATCGAGCTTGCCGTCGATGCCATGGAGTTGGCACCGCGCGTCGACCACATCGTGCTCTTCTCGGGTGACGGCGACTTCCGTCCGCTGGTGGAAAGCCTGCAACGCCAGGGCGTTCGGGTCTCGGTGGTTTCGACCATCCGCAGCCAGCCGCCGATGATCTCGGATGAGTTGCGGCGGCAAGCCGACAATTTCATCGAGCTCGAAGAACTGAAAGAGGTGATCGGCCGCCCTCCGCGCGACGTCTCGTCCTCTGACGACACGCGAGTCGCCGCAGCCAAGTAAGTCGTCGCGAAGACCAGCGCCTTGGGGGGCGCCGGTCCGGTGACGCGTCAACGCCGCCCAGGCCCCGGCCTGTGCGGCGTTTGCCTTTCCGGGGCATTGCCTCTGGACGCCGCCGGCCATCGCGCCTAGCTGTGGCGGAACGAGGTAGAGACATGACCAGACCGCCCCTGACCCTGTTCCTTGCCGCTCCGCGCGGCTTTTGCGCCGGTGTCGACCGTGCGATCAAGATCGTCGAGATGGCGCTCGAGAAATGGGGGGCGCCGGTCTATGTGCGCCACGAGATCGTGCACAACCGCTATGTGGTCGACGGGCTGCGCGCCAAGGGCGCGGTCTTTGTCGAGGAGCTGGACGACTGCCCGCCGGACCGGCCGGTGATCTTCTCGGCCCATGGCGTGCCGAAATCGGTGCCGGCCGAAGCGGCGCGGCGCGAGATGGTCTATGTCGACGCGACCTGCCCGCTGGTCAGCAAGGTGCATATCGAGGCGCAGCGCCATGCCGAGAACGGGTTGCAGATGATCATGATCGGCCACAAGGGCCATCCCGAGACCATCGGCACCATGGGCCAGCTGCCCGATGGCGACGTGCTGTTGGTCGAGACGGTGGATGACGTGGCAAGGGTCGCGGTGCGCGACCCCGAGCGGATTGCCTACGTCACCCAGACCACGCTGTCGGTCGATGACACCGCCGATATCGTCTCGGCGCTGCGCGCGCGGTTTCCGGCCATCGTCGGCCCGCACAAGGAAGACATCTGCTATGCCACGACCAACCGGCAGGAGGCGGTGAAGGCCATCGCGCCGAAGGTCGACGCCATGCTGGTGGTCGGCGCGCCGAACTCGTCGAACTCGCGCCGGCTGGTCGAGGTCGCGGCCCGCGCCGGCTGTGGGTATTCCCAGCTGGTGCAGCGGGCCGGTGATATCGACTGGCGCGCGCTCGAGGGCGCCCGCGCCATCGGCCTGACCGCTGGCGCCTCGGCGCCGGAGACGCTGGTCAACGAGGTGATCGAGGCGATCAATGCGCGGTTCGACGTCACCGTCGACCATGTCGAGACGGCGGTCGAGAATGTCGAGTTCAAGGTGCCGCGGATCCTGCGCCAGCCGGCCTGAGCGGTTTGCCTTGGCGCGGCAATCGTCTAGCTTCCGGTCTCGAACAGACCCTTGAAGGATTCGTCCCGTGTCCCAGACCCGTTCCCTGCGCCTTGGCGTCAACATCGACCACGTCGCCACCGTGCGTAACGCCCGTGGCGGCGCCTATCCCGACCCGCTGCGCGCCGCGAAGCTGGCCGAGGAGGCCGGGGCCGACGGGATCACCGCGCACCTGCGTGAGGATCGCCGGCATATCTCGGACGCCGATATCGACGGGCTGATGGCGGGCCTGACCGTGCCCCTCAACTTCGAGATGGCGGCCACGCCCGAGATGCAGGCGATCGCGCTGCGCCACAAGCCGCACGCGGTCTGCATCGTGCCCGAGAAGCGCGAGGAACGCACCACCGAGGGCGGGCTGGAAGTGGCGCGCGAGGAGAACCGGCTGGCGCATTTCATTGCGCCGCTGCGCGAGGCGGGCTGCCGGGTGTCGATCTTCATCGCCGCCGACGCCAAGCAGATCGAGGCGGCGCACCGGATCGGCGCCGAGGTGATCGAGCTGCACACCGGCGCCTATTGCGATGCCCATGCCGAGGGCCATTTCGAGGCGCGCGACCGCGAGTTGGCGAGCCTGCGCGAGATGTCGGCCTATGCCCATTCGCTGGGGCTGGAAGTGCATGCCGGCCACGGGCTGACCTATGACACGGTCAAGCCGATCGCCGCCTTCCCCGAGGTGCGTGAGCTCAACATCGGCCATTTCCTGATCGGCGAGGCGATCTTCCGGGGGCTGGTCCCGGCAATCGCCGAGATGCGCCGTCTGATGGACGAGGCACGGGGGTAGGGGCCTCCGGCGCCACCGCGCCATAATTCGATTTGTCCGTGGCTGGAAGGGGGCTATCACTCTTCCAGGGGCGTGGCCGAATGGCCTCGGGCATCTTGGCCGGCCCTGTCGGGGGGAGCGCGGAGATGATGGCAGGACTGGATCTTGGAAACCTCGGCGCCATAGCGGCGGCCTTCGTGGTGGTGGCCTCGTCGCCGGGGCCGGCGAACCTGGCCACGGCAAGCGTTGCGCTGACCCAGGGCCAGCGCACCGCGCTGATCTTTGCCGCGGGGCTGTCGCTGGGGCTGGCCTTCTGGGGCGTGCTTGCGGCGCTCGGGCTCGGCGCGGTGCTGCGGGCCTCGGAGACGGCGCTTGTGGTGCTGAAGCTGGCGGGCGGGACCTATCTGCTCTGGCTGGCCTGGCAGACCGGGAGATCCGCGCTGAAGGGCGGCGACGTCAGGGCGCCCGACATTCCGCCGGGGCGCTGGTTCCTGCGCGGCGTGCTGCTGAACCTGTCGAACCCCAAGGCGGTCTTTGCCTGGATGGCGGCGCTCTCGGTCGGGATGGGGCCCGAGCAGGGCGGCGCGGCGGTGCTGACGGCCACGCTTATGTGCGCCGCCATCGGCACGCTGAACGCCTGCACTTGGGCGCTGCTGTTTTCGCGGCCACGGATGATGACGGGCTATCGCCGGCTGCGCCGGGGAATCGAGGCGGGATTCTCGGCCTTCTTCGCCCTGGCCGGGCTGCGCCTGCTGTTCTGGCGGGGCGCGCCGGTCTGACGCCCGTCGCCTGCGGTTGACGTTGCGTCAATTTGCCGGGAAATGTGCTATACTGTCTGCCTTCGCAATCGAGTCGAAAGGAGACGACTGCCATGCTTTCCCGACTTCCGAAGACCACCGCCGCATCGGCCGCGCTGCTGGCCGCGCTGGCGCTGCCAGGGCTTGCCGCAAACGACGAGGAGCTGATCGCCGAGGCGATGAGCGCCGCGCCGCCGGCGGTGGGGGCCGTGGCCACCATCATGGCCTTCAACGAGGACGGCAGCCTGCGGACGCTGCGCGAGGGCACCAGCAACTTCGTCTGTTTCGCCGATGACCCGACGCCGGGCCACAACCCGATGTGCCTGGATCAGAACGGGGTGGCCTGGGCCGAGGCCTGGATCAACAAGACAACCCCGCCGGCGGGCAAGGTCGGCTTCGGCTATATGCTGGCGGGGGGCGGCACCCCCAGCAACACCGATCCCTACGGCACGTTACCTGCAGGGACCGAGCCGGCGATGGAGCCGCCGCATGTGATGATCTTCAACCTTCCCGAGAAGGCGATGGATTACCCGCGGCCTGGCGATGAGATGGACATGACCCAGCCCTGGGTGATGTGGAAGGACACGCCCTACGAACACCTGATGATCCCGGTCAAGTGATCTGACCGGCGCGCGGCGCCGCCATGGGGGCGCCGCGCATTTCGGCTTGCCCGTGCTTGCGGGGGCGGCAATATGGCGCCTCGGAAGCAACGGGAACCCCCACCATGATCCTCGGCATCGGCACCGACCTGGCCAATATCGACCGCATCCAGGCCGTGCTCGACCGCCATGGCGACCGCTTCCGCAACCGTGTCTTCACCGAGACCGAGCAGCGCAAGGCCGAGCGCCGGCGCGACACGGCGGGCACCTATGCCAAGCGCTGGGCGGCGAAGGAGGCCTGTTCCAAGGCGCTGGGCACCGGGCTGCGCATGGGGATCGCCTGGAAGGACATGTCGGTCACCAACCTGCGCACCGGGCAGCCGGTGATGCATGTCACTGGCTGGGCGAAACAGCGGCTGGAGTCGATGACCCCGCCGGGTCACGAAGCGATCATCCACGTCACCCTCACCGACGATCACCCCTGGGCGCAGGCCATGGTGGTGATCGAGGCGCGGCCGCTGGCCGCGACCTGAGCCCGCGCGGGCGGCACAACTTGACTTCACCCGCCCCGCGCCGCATGTAGCGCGCAGGGCAGGAACCAGCATAAAGGGCAGGTCATGGGCGAAGTGCGCAACGGTTTTGTCGAGACGGTCAAGACCATCGTCTATGCGCTGCTGATCGCAGGTGTCTTCCGCACGATCTTCTTCCAGCCGTTCTGGATCCCTTCGGGGTCGATGAAGGAAACGCTGCTGATCGGCGACTTCGTCTTCGTCAACAAGATGAGCTACGGCTATTCCTACGCCTCCTGCCCAAGCCTCAAGCTGCCAGGCTTCGGCATCAACATCGACGCCGAGGACATCTGCGGCTGGATGCGCGGCGACAACTCGCGCATCCTCGGCAGCGAGCCCGAGCGCGGCGACGTGGTGGTGTTCCGCCACCCGGTCACCGGCGACGATTTCATCAAGCGGCTGATCGGCCTGCCGGGCGACCGCATCCAGGTCACCGACGGGCGGCTCATCATCAACGACGTTCCGGTCGAGGTGAAGGACGACGGGATCTTCGCGGAGACCTTCTCCCCGCAGGGCCCTCAGGGGTCGACCCCGATGTGCGCCAACGGCGTGGTAGGGCTTGGCGCCACCTGCGAGAAGCAGCGGTTCGTCGAGACCCTGCCGGGCGGCGTCTCGCACAAGATTCTCAACGTGGGCAACCAGTCGCTGGACAATACCGGCGTCTTCGTGGTGCCCGAGAAGCACTACTTCTTCATGGGCGACAACCGCGACAACTCCACCGACAGCCGCGTGCAGCAGACCGCCGGTGGCGTCGGCTTCGTGCCCTACGAGAACCTGATCGGCCGCGCCGACCGGATCATGTTCTCCTCCGCCGGACGGTCGATGCTCTATTTCTGGACCTGGCGGGGGGATCGCTTCTTCAAGGCGATCGAATGAGGGCAGCGGCGGCGCGGATATCCACGCGGCCGCGGGTGGCCGCAGGGGCAGTGCGATGAAACTGTCCGCCGAGATGCGCGCCTTCGAGGACCGGCTGGGCTACAGCTTTCGCCGCCCCGAGCTGCTGGTGCGCGCGCTGACCCATGGGTCGATGTCCTCGGCCACCCGTACCGACAACCAGAGGCTCGAATTCCTGGGCGACCGGGTGCTGGGGCTGGTGATGGCCGATGCGCTGCTCGACCACGACAAGGGCGCGACCGAGGGCCAGCTGGCCCCCCGTTTCAACGCGCTGGTGCGCAAGGAGGCCTGTGCCGAGGTAGCGCGCGACATCGACCTTGGCGCGGTGCTCAAGCTGGGCCGCTCCGAGATGATGTCGGGCGGGCGGCGCAAGCTGGCGCTGCTGGGCGACGCGATGGAGGCAGTGCTCGCGGCGGTCTACCGCGACGGCGGGCTCGATGCGGCGCGCGGGGTGATCCTGCGGCACTGGGCCAAGCGCATCGACACCGTCGAGGCCGATGCCCGCGACGCCAAGACGGCGCTGCAGGAATTGCTGCAGGCGCGCGGCGAACAGCCGCCGCGCTACGAGGCGGTGGCGCGCACCGGCCCCGACCACGCCCCGGTCTTCACTATCGCGGCTCGACTGGCCGATGGCACCGAGGCGCGGGCCTCGGCCACCTCCAAGCGGCAGGCCGAACAGGCAGCGGCGGCGGCCCTGCTGCAACAACTCGGCGCCTGAGGTCAGGCAGGCGCCGCGCCCCCTGTTTTCTCTTCTTTCCAAATATCTCCGGGGAGGCGACCGCAGGGAGCCGGGGGCAGCGCCCCCGATGCGCGGGTTGTCGCAGGCGTGGACCTCGGGCCTAGAGGCGCGGGATCAGCCCCACCGGTGCGCCGGGGTCGCGGTAGAAGTCGAGCGGCGGTGCGTCATGGGCCTGGGTCAGGCGCTTGAACTCGTAGCGCATCTCGCCGGCCTCGGCTTCGGAGGCGACGATCAGGCACTGGTAGAGGTGGTTCGCCCCCTCGTAGAGATCGACGAGCCCGCGCAAGTGCGAGGCGTCCTCGGTTGCCACCGAGAAGCCGTTCTTCCAGAGCGCGAGCACGGGGTAGATATCGTCGCCGACCTGCACCCGCAGGCGGCTGGCCTTGCGCAGGGCCGCGATGCGGGCGGCCTCCAGACCTTCGCGGACTTCCCTGGACAAAAACGTGGTCATCGCACAGCACTCCCAAGCCCCGACTCGAAAGGATGGACCAGTCGGATTCAAAATCAAGCGCAGAGTTAACGACATATTGTTTCGTTTCTCTGACAGCCGCAGGGTTCCATGCCTGCATTGTGCGCATCTGCGGACCCCTCTGCGCGCTCTGCCCGGATGGGGTGGCGCTGCAAAAGCCCTATGTTGCTGGTCGAAACGGCAACGAGGAGATGCGCAGATGGGCCTTCTGGTCGACGGCAAGTGGCAGGACAAGTGGTACGACACAAAGGCCACGGGCGGCGAGTTCAAACGCTCTGAGGCCTCGTTCCGCAATTGGATCACCGCCGACGGCAGGCCCGGCCCGAGCGGCGAGGGCGGTTTCGCCGCCGAATCGGGGCGTTATCACCTCTATGTCTCCTATGCCTGTCCCTGGGCCCACCGGACGCTGATCTTCCGGGCGATCAAGAGGCTGGAGCCGCATATCACCGTCAGCGTCGTGCATCCGGATATGCTGGACAAGGGCTGGACCTTCTCGACGGATTTCGCGGGGGCGACGGGGGATGCGCTGTTCGGATACGACCACCTGCACGAGGTCTACACGCGCGACACCCCCGACATGACCGGGCGGGTGACGGTGCCGGTGCTGTGGGACAAGGCGCAAGGGCGGATCGTGTCGAACGAGAGCGCGGAGATCATCCGAATGTTCAACTCGGCCTTCGACAGCATCACCGGCGACCGGCAGGATTTCTGGCCGGCGGCGCGGCGTGCGGCGATCGAGCCGGTGAACGCGCGGATCTACGACACCGTCAACAACGGGGTCTACAAGGCCGGATTTGCCACCTCGCAGGCCGCCTATGACAAGGCGGTGGTGCCGTTGTTCGAAAGCCTCGACTGGTTGGAGGATCACCTTGCCGAGAACCGCTTCCTGATGGGCGAGGCGCTGACTGAGGCCGACTGGCGGCTGTTCACCACGCTGATCCGGTTCGATCCGGTCTATCACCTGCATTTCAAGTGCAACCGGAAGCGGATCGTCGATTATCCCAATCTCTGGGCCTATACCCGCGCGCTCTACCAGTGGCCGGGGGTGCGCGGGACGGTGCATTTCGACCATATCGTGCGGCACTACCACTACAGCCACGCGAGCATCAACCCGCACCGGATCATCCCGATCAACCCGGTGCTGGACTATGACGCGCCGCACGGGCGTGGCTAGCCGGGCAGGGCGTAGTGTTCGACCATCGCCGCCAGGTCCTCGGGCGGGGTGGCGCTCTGGACATAGGCACAGGCGTTTGAGGAATGGGCGAAGATCGAGCCATCGGAGAAGAAGGTGGTGTTGGTGACGAAGATCACCCGCATCTCGGGGCGGCGGTAGCTGGCGAAGTCGGAGACCGCCAGCGCGCTGCCCTCGGCGAGGACCAGGTCGAGCACCATGATCTGGAAGTTGTCGTTGCGCAGGGCCTCGATCGCCTCTTCCTGGCCGTGGGCGAGAGTCACCTCGGCGCCCTGGCGCTGCAGGTGGCGCTGCCAGAGCACTCCGAGTTCGTGTCGGCTTTCGACAATCAGGACATTCATGCGCTTGATCCGGCACCTTGGGTGGGCGCGGCGCGTCCGAGAGCTGACGGTCTGCCCGAACCCTTGATCCGTCTATCTCGTTAACAAACGGTTAATTCGGGCCGGGGGCCGTCATGGCCGGACAGATTGCTTGCGATTCTGGCGCGTTTCCGCTTGAACCGGGCACACCTTGTGCAGCCGAGGAGTGCCTGGCAATGCCCGCAGACCACCAAGCTCCTGTGCCGGTCCGCGACCACGGCGGCGGCGTCGATGCGGCGGCGGCGCGCTGGGGCGGATCGCGGGGCGATTGGCTGGACCTCTCTACCGGGATCAATCCGCGTCCCTACCCGGTAACCGGTTTCGCCCCGACCGACTGGACCGCGCTGCCTGATGCGCGCGCGCAGGCGCGGCTGGAGGCGGCGGCGCGCAGTTTCTGGCGGGTGCCGGAGGGGACAGGGGTGCTGGCCGCGCACGGCGCCTCGGCGCTGATCGCGCGGATGCCTGGGCTTGCGGCACCGGGGCGGGTGCGGATCGAGGGGCCGACCTACAACGAGCACGCGGCGGCCTTTGCCGGGCAGGGCTGGACGGTGGTGTCCGAGGGGCCTGCGCAGGCGCGGGTGCTGGTACATCCGAACAATCCCGACGGTCGGCTATGGGCCGAAAGCGACGCGGATGCGGCGCTGACGGTGATCGACGAGAGCTTCTGCGATGTCACCCCGGCGAAGACGCTGGTGCATCTGGCCGAGCGGCCGGGGGTGGTGGTGCTCAAGAGCTTTGGCAAGTTCTGGGGGCTGGCAGGGTTGCGGCTGGGCTTTGCCATCGCCCGCCCCGAGACGCTGGCGCGCATGGCCGAGATGCTGGGCCCTTGGCCGGTGTCGGGCCCGGCGCTGCGGGTCGGGGCGGCGGCGCTGGCGAACCCGGCATGGGCCGAGGACACGAGGGCGCGGCTGGCGCAGGATGCGGCGCGGCTCGACCGGATGATGACCGCAAAGGGCGCCGAGCTGGCCGGGGGAACCGACCTCTTCCGGCTCTATCGGGTCGATGATGCGGCGGGCTGGCAGGACCGCTTGGCGCGAGGCCAGGTCTGGACGCGCATCTTCCCCTGGTCGCGGGAACACATCCGCCTGGGTCTCGCCGATGGCGAGGGCTGGGCGCAGCTGGACGCGGCGCTGTGAGCAACGCCGCGCTGCTGGTTCTCGCGATGCTGCTGGACGCCGCGCTGGGAGAGCCGGCCTGGCTCTGGTCGCGGCTGCCGCATCCGGCGGTGCTGATGGGGCGCGTGGTCGGCGCGCTCGACCGGGATCTGAACCGGGGCGAGGCGCGGCGGCTGAAGGGCGTGCTGACGTTGCTGGTGCTGATGGGGGGCGCAATCGCGCTGGGCCTGCTGCTGGCGCGGCTGGGTCCGGTCGTCGAGGTGCTGGCGGCCGCCATCCTGCTGGCGCAGCGGTCGCTGGTCGAGCATGTGGCGGCGGTGGCGAGCGGCCTGCGCCGGTCGCTGGCCGAGGGGCGGCGCGCGGTCGCGATGATCGTGAGCCGCGACACCGGCGCCATAGGCGAGGCTGAAGTGGCGCGTGCGGCGCTGGAGAGCGCGGCCGAGAACCTCTCGGACGGGGTGATCGCGCCGGCCTTCTGGTTCCTTGTCGCCGGGCTGCCGGGGTTGCTGCTCTACAAGGCGGTGAATACCGCCGACAGCATGATCGGCTATCGCAATGCGCGCTACGAGGAGTTCGGCTGGGCCTCGGCCCGGATGGACGACCTGCTGAACCTGGTTCCGGCGCGGCTCACCTGCCTGATGATCGCGCTGCCCGCAGGGGTGCGCGACTGGCGCGGGATCTTCACTGATGCCGGGCGGCACCGTTCGCCCAATGCGGGCTGGCCCGAGGCGGCGATGTCGCGGGCGCTGGGAGTGGCCCTGGCAGGGCCGCGCAGCTATGACGGGGAGATGCGCGAGCTGCCCTGGGTCAACGGCGCCGGGCGGCGCGCGATCGGGGCCGACGACATCGACGCCGGGGTCCTGCTGCTGTGGCGCAGCTGGCGTATTGCCTTGATTTTCTGCACCCTTGTGGCATCACTTGCGCTGTTGATGCCTTTCGACTGACCTGTGTTATTGGACCATTGCGAATGCGACTTCCTGCCCTGTTCGGCCTTTTCCTGATGACCGCCGGTCCGGTCGCCGCCCAGTGCGGCGGATCGTTCCCCGAGTTCGTGCAGGGGCTGAAGACCGAGGCCGTGGCCAAGGGGCATGATGCCGGCAAGGTCGACACCTTCTTCCGGGGCGTGGCGCAGGATGGGGGCGTGCTCAAGGCCGACCGGGCGCAGGGCGTTTTCCAGAAGCCGTTCACCGAGTTCGCGCGCCGCCTGATCTCGCAGAGCCGGCTCGACCGGGGCAAGGCGAATGCGGCGAAGTATGACGCCGTCTTCGACCGGATCGAGCGGGAATTTGGCGTGTCCCGCGGGGTGCTGTTGGCCTTCTGGGCCTTCGAGACCGATTACGGCGCAGTGCAGGGCGATTTCAACACGCGCAACGCGTTGGTAACGCTGGCGCATGACTGCCGCCGCCCCGAGCTGTTCCGCCCGCAGATCTTCGCGGCGCTGGAGCTGTTCGAGCATGGCGACTTCGACCCGGCAACCACGACCGGGGCCTGGGCGGGCGAGATCGGCATGGTGCAGATGCTGCCGGCGGATATCCTGGAGAATGGCGTCGACGGCGATGGCGACGGGCATGTCAGGCTGAAGACATCGGCGCCGGATGCGCTGATGTCGGGCGGGAAGATGCTGTCGGGCCTCGGCTGGCGCCGGGGCGAGCCCTGGTTGCAGGAGGTGGTGCTGCCGGCGGGGTTTGACTGGTCGCTGACGGGCCTGCAGGAGGACCGCAGCACGGCGGATTGGGCGGCGCTGGGTGTCAAGGCGCGCAGCGGCGCGCTGGCGCCGGGGCTGACCGGGGCCATCCTGATCCCCGAGGGGCACAAGGGGCCGGCCTTCATCGCCTATCCGAATTTCAGGGTCTACTTTGAGTGGAACCAGAGTTTCGTCTATGTCCTGACCGCCGCCTATTTCGCAACCCGGCTGGAGGGCGCGCCGGTCTTTGACGCGCGCAGCCCCGAGGCCGGGCTGGCGGGGGCCGAGATGAAGGCGCTGCAGCAGAAGCTGGTTGCGCGGGGGTATGACGTGGGCAAGGTGGACGGCATCCTTGGCCAGAGGACCCGCGACGCGGTGCGCGCGGAACAGGCGCGGCTGGGTATGGTGGTCGATGGCTGGCCGACCTCCGAGCTGCTGTTGCGGCTCTAGCAGGGGGAAACGGGGATGCTGCACAACAGGTGGATCATCCTCGCACTGCTCTTCCTCGTTCGCGCCGGAATGGGCGTCCAGTTCCAGCTGGTGCCGTCGCTGGCGCCTCTGTTCATCGAGAGCTTTGCCCTCACGGTAGCCGAGATCGGGCTGCTGATCGGGATCTACCAGGCGCCGGGGATCTTCCTGGCGCTGCCCGGGGGCACCGTCGCGCGCCGGTTCGGCGACAAGCGTGTGGTGCTGGCCGGGCTGGCGTTGATGACAGTGGGCGGGCTGGTGATGGTGGCCGCGCGCAACGGGGAGATACTGCTGGCCGGACGGTTGATCGGTGGGGCGGGTGGCATCCTGATGAACGTGGTGATGACCAAGATGGTCACCGACTGGTTCGCCGGGCGCGAGATGAACACTGCGATGGCGATCTATGTCAATTCCTGGCCCTGTGGCATCGCGCTGGCGCTGGTGGTCCTGCCGGGCCTTGCCGAATATGCCGGTCTGGTCGCAGGCGTTCTCGCCGTGGTGGTGTATTGCGCGGTTGCCCTGGCGGGGATGGCGCTGCTCTATGCGCCGCCGCCCGCCGTACCGACGAGTGGAGCAGCCGCCACCGGCTGGCCGGATGCGCGGGTGATCGTCGCCTTGCTGCTCGCCGGATCGGTCTGGGGGCTCTACAACGCCGGGCTGGCGGTGGTCTTCTCCTTCGGGTCGCTAATGCTGGCCGAGCGTGGCTATTCCATGATCGCCGCCGGGGCGGTGACGAGCATCGTGCTCTGGGTTGCCGCCCTCTCGGTCGTGCTGGGCGGCGTGATCGCGGACAAGAGTGGCCGGCCCGGCGGCGTGATTGCGCTGAGCCTCGCCGGGTTTGCGCTGGCGATGCTGCTGGCGTCGCGGAGCGATGCGGTGACGGTGATCTTCGCACTGATGGGCCTTGTCGGCGGCTTGGGCGCGGGGCCGGTGATGAGCCTTGCCGCGCAGGTGCTGACACCGGCAACGCGCGCGGTCGGGATGGGGATATTCTTCACCTTCTACTACGCGATCATGATGTGCGCGCCCTGGCTGGCCGGCACCCTCGCCGAGATTTTCGGCAGCGCGCGGGTGGCCTTCGACGCAGGGGCCGCCGCACTGCTGCTCGCCTTCCCGTTCTGGGGGGTGTTCCACATGATGCAGAAGGCGCTGCGTGCCCGACAGGTCGTCTGAACGATTTCGACCCGTTCAACTGAGAGGAGATTTACATGCCGCCGCTACGCTCCTTGGTCGTCGTCCTTTCCCTCGGCCTTGTCTTCGGCCCCGCCGCAGTCCTGGCGCAGGAGGCGCGGCTGATCCCGGCGCAGTTCTTCGGCAAGCTCTCGATCGATGACGTGCCACGCCTGCGCAAGCGGGCGGCGAGCGGGGACATGGCGGCGCAGCATCTGCTGTGGACGGCCTATCGCGACAAGCCACGTGGTGGCCTGCCGCCCTGGGAGGGCAGCGACGACATCGTCACCCGCGCGGAGGCGGAGCAGGGGCTTCGCCAGGCGGCCGGTCAGGGCGATGCCGAGGCGCAGGCGATCCTGGCGGTCGCCCTGCTGCAGGGCGACTCGGTGGCGCGGGATCCGCGCGGCGCGCAGGCTTGGCTGATGCGGCTGATCGAGGCCACGGCCCCGGCGGAGCGCGGCCAACTCGACCACTTGCTCGCCCGCGCCCTGGTCGAGGCGCCGGATGCCACCCCCGAGGATGTGGCCCGCGCGATACAGCTTGCCGAGGAGGCGCTGGCGCTGGGGATAACGCAGGCGATCGGGACCAAGGCCCGCGCGCTGTCGCGCAGCGACCCGGCGGCGGCACGCGCGCTGCTCGAGGCGGCGGTGGCCGGCAATCGCCATGCCGCCCTGCCGCTTGCCGGGATGCTGTTGCGCGGCGAGGGCGGTGCGCGGGATGTGAAACGCGCAGAGGCCCTGCTGGCCGGTGACGACAGCCACGAGGCCCGGGCTGAACGTGGCCGCCAGCACCTCTGGGGTGGCGCCTTTGCGCGGCTGCCGCAACGCGCGCTCAC
Organism: Seohaeicola zhoushanensis; assembly: GCF_014656415.1. Classification (GTDB taxonomy): domain Bacteria; phylum Pseudomonadota; class Alphaproteobacteria; order Rhodobacterales; family Rhodobacteraceae; genus Seohaeicola_A; species Seohaeicola_A zhoushanensis. The sequence continues at coordinate 115,862 of NZ_BNCJ01000009.1, forward strand.
TCTGATGAGCGATATCGCTACCTATGACATCGACACCCGGCAGGAGCTGGCCCGCCAGCTGCTGACCTATCGCGTCACCTTCCCGCGGCCCGAGCCGATCTTCTATGCCCTGCAGGAAGATGCCGATATCGGCCGCCTCGGTGCGGCTCTGGCCCTCGTGCGGCTGCTCAGGGCCAACCGCGAAGGGTTCCGCGACGAGAAACTCTGGTTCGACGCGGTGCGCCGTTTCCAGGACGTCCATCCGCGCATCGCGGTCTACCAGGCCGAGATCGCTGGGCGCTGGGCCAAGCTCGGCTCGACCGAGGCCAACCGCGCGCTCTTCGCGCGCGAGGCCACCGAGCTGCTGGCACGGCTCGAGGCCGCGAATGTGGCCGAGGCCTATACCCTGCATGGCGACTTCCTGGCCAAGGGCATCGTCTTCCGCCAGGACGACGTGGCCGCGCAGGCAATGCTGCGCAAGGGCGCGGAGCTGGGCGATACGGAGGCCATGCTTGCGCTGGCCTCGGTACAAGAGGATGGGCGCGGGATCCCGAAGGATCGCGCACAGGCGCTGGACTGGTTGCGCCGGGCGGCGGCCGCCGGTTCGGTCGAGGCGCGCAAGCGCATCGCCTATCGGTTCCGTTTCGACGGTATCGACAAGAAGATCACCCTGCGCGAGGGGATCGGCGAAGTGGTGGTCCATTACGGCGACGGCCATGACGGCGCGGCGCTGACCGCCTTCGGTGGCGTTTTCGCCAATTCCCGTCTGAACGATTTCAGCGAGGCGGAGGTCGCTGCCGCGATCCTCGACGGGATGAGCATGTCGCCGGGGGCGGTTGAGGAGGACAAGCTGGTCGCGATGGTGAAACAGGTGCCGCAACGCTACTGGGTTCTGATCGAGACGCTGCTGAACGCGGAGGGCCTGTTGTCGGAACCGGCGCAGGGCTACATGGAGCCACAGGCGCGCGACGCGTTGCGCAGCTGGGTCGACCGGGTCGGGCCTCCCGCCAATGCTCCCGTGCGCGGGACGCCGTAGGGCGGGGTTCACCCCGCCGCTGCCTCAGGCGACCAGAGCCTCGGCCTTCTTGAGGTCGACCGAGACAAGCTGGCTGACGCCCTGTTCCATCATGGTGACGCCGAAGAGCCGGTCCATCCGGCTCATCGTCACCGCGTGGTGGGTGATTATGAGGAAGCGGGTGTCGGTCTGGCGGCACATCTCGTCGAGCAGGTCGCAGAAGCGGGTCACGTTGGCGTCGTCGAGCGGCGCGTCGACCTCGTCGAGCACGCAGATCGGTGCGGGGTTGGCGAGGAAGACGGCGAAGATCAGCGCCATCGCGGTCAGCGTCTGCTCGCCCCCCGAAAGCAGCGAGAGCGTCGAAAGCTTCTTGCCCGGCGGCTGGCACATGATCTCGAGCCCGGCTTCGAGCGGGTCGTCGCTTTCGACCATCACCAGGTTGGCCTCCCCGCCGCCGAAGAGGTGGCGGAACAGCATCGAGAAGTTGCCGTTGACCTGTTCGAAGGCTGTCAGCAGACGTTCGCGTCCTTCGCGGTTGAGGCTGGCGATGCCGGAGCGCAGGGTGCGGATCGCCTCTTCGAGGTCGGCCTTCTCGTGCGTGAGGTTATCGTATTCCGCCTGGACTTCCTTGGCATCCTCCTCGGCGCGCAGGTTGACCGCGCCAAGCGCGTCGCGCTGGCGCTTGTGGCGGTTCACCTCGGCTTCGAGCGTCTCGGCGTCGGGGATCTGGGTCGGATCGGCGCCCAGCTGGGTCAACAGCTGCGACGGGGTCAGCTGGTGTTCCTCGGCGATGCGCTCGGCGGCGTGGGAGACGCTGTCGCGGGCGGCCTCGGCGCGGGCGGTGGCGGCGGCGCGGGTCTCGCGCGCCTCGGAGGCGGCGCGTTCGGCGTCGCGCTCGGCCTGGCCGGCGTCGCGCAGGGCGCCTTCGGCGGTGGAGAGCGCGTCGCTGGCCTTGGCCTTGCGGATCTCGGCCTCGGTGATGTGTTCGGCCAGTTCCTCGCGCTGGATCGCGATTTCCTCGGGCGCGGCGCGGGCGATCTCGAGCTCGTCCTCGGTCTCCTGCTTGCGGGCTTCGAGTTCGGCGATGCGCTTGCCGGCGGTTTCGAGGCGGTGACGCCAGCCGCTGAGTTCCTTGGTCACTTCCTGGCTGCGCCGGGTGCGCGCCTCGCCCTCGCGGCGGATCTCGTCATGGGCCGAGCGGCGCGTCAGCATGGTGATGCGCGCGGCCTCGACGGTCTGGCGGATGTCGTCGATGCGGGCGCGGGCGCTGGCGAGGTCGCCGAGATCGGTCAGCGCGGCCTGGGCCTCGTTCACCTGGCTGCGGGCGGCGAGCGCGTCTTCCTGGTGCCGGCTGACGGCGAGGCCGAGGTTCTCGAGCCGGCCCTGGGCGAGGTTGCGCTCAGCCTCGGCGCGGCTGAGGGCGCGGGCGGCCTCGGCCACGGCCTGGTCGGCGTGGCGGCGGGCGTCGCGGGCGCGCTTGTCGGCCTCGGTCAGCTCGGCCAGGCGGCGGGTCAGGCTTTCGTGCGCGGCCTTGGCGCCTTCGACGCGGGCGTTGACCGCGGCGTTTTCCTGCTTGAGCGCTTCCAGCCGGTTCAGCTGTTGCAGGCGCAGGGCAGCGGCGCTGGGCGCATCCTCGGCGTTCGAGCGGAACCCGTCCCAGCGCCAGAGGTCGCCCTCGGTCGAGACCAGGCGCTGGCCGGGGAGCAGGGCGGCCTGCAGATCGGCGCCCTTGTCCTCGTCGACAAGGCCGATCTGGGCGATGCGGCGGACCAGCGCGAAGGGGCCCTTGACGTAAAGCGAGAGCGGGATCGCACCCTGCGGCAACGGCTGGATGGTCCTGTAGTCGTCGAGCGTGGCCCAGCCCGAGGCGCCGTCTTCCTCGGCCAGCGGCGCGCGCAGGTCATCGGCCAGCGCCGCGCCAAGCGCTTTCTCGTAACCGGGCGTCACCTTCATCAGGTCGAGCACCTGGCCGCCCTCGGCGGTGTCCCGGTCGAGCAGTTTCATCAGCGCGGCCAGTTCGGCGCGCAGCGCGCCGGCCTCGCCCTCGGCCTCGGACCGCTGGGCGCGGGCCTCGACCTCGCGCGCCTGGGTCTCGGCGCGGGCGGCATCGGCGGCGGCGAGGTTCTCCTCGGCCTCGACAGCGGCTTCCATCGCCTCGGATTCGGTCTCGCGGGCGGCTTCGAAAGCCTCGGAGGCACGGGTCAGGGCCGAGCGCGATTCCTCGACGGCGGCGCGGGCCTTGGCGGCCTCGCCCTCGGCGCGGGCCAGCATCTTGTGGCTGTCGTCGAGCAGGCGTTGCGCCGACTGGTGGCGGGCGGCGAGGCGGGCGACGTCCTCGGTCTCTTCCGAGAGCGTGGCCTCGCGGTCGCGCAGCACGTCGGCGGCCTCGGCCGAGGCGTCGGCCGCTTCGGCCAGGCGGTCGTCATGGCCTTCGCCTGCCTTGGCCAGCTCGCGGGCCTCCCATTCGAGCCGTTGCAGCGTGTCGCCGGCGTCCTTGTTCAGCCCGTTCTCGCGGTCGATGTCGCGGGCGAGCTGGGCGGCGCGGGCGCTCAGGGTCTCGATCGTCTGGCGGGCGCGGTTCTCCTGGTCGGCGAGCGTATCGCGTTCGACCAGCATCCGCTGGAGCACGGCGGCGGCGATGGCCTCTTCCTCGCGCAGGCCAGGCAGGGCGGTTTCTGCGGCGGTGCGCGCCTTGATCGATTGCTGGGCATGGGCCTCGGCGCGGGCGGCGGCGGTCGTGTGCTCGCGCAGCGCGGTTTCAGCGGCCGATCGCGCCTCGTCGGCCTCGCGCCAGCGGCGGTAGAGCAGCAGGCCTTCGGCCAGGCGCAGCGCCTCGCCGATTTCGCGGTAGCGGGCGGCCTGCCGGGCCTGGCGGGCGAGCTGGCCGAGCTGCTGGGCCAGCTGCTCGATCACGTCGTCGACGCGGGCGAGATTGGTCTCGGCGCCGTTCAGCTTCAGCTCCGCCTCGTGGCGGCGCTGGTAGAGGCCCGAGATGCCGGCGGCCTCTTCGAGGATGCGGCGGCGGGCCTGGGGCCGGGCGTTGATCAGCTCGGAGATCTGGCCCTGGCGCACCAGCGCCGGGGAATGCGCGCCGGTGGAGGCATCGGCGAAGAGCATCTGCACGTCGCGGGCGCGCACGTCCTTTGCGTTGGCCTTGTAGGCCGAGCCGACGTCGCGGGTGATGCGGCGGACGATTTCAAGCTGGTCGGACTCGTTGAAGCCCGAGGGCGCCAGCCGTTCGCTGTTGTCGATGATGAGGCTGACTTCGGCGAAGTTGCGGGCCGCGCGGGTGGCGGCCCCGGCGAAGATCACGTCTTCCATGCCGCCGCCGCGCATGGCCGTGGGGCGGTTTTCGCCCATCACCCAGCGCAGCGCCTCGAGCAGGTTGGACTTGCCGCAGCCGTTGGGACCGACCACGCCTGTAAGGCCCTCGGCGATCACCAGTTCGGTGGGATCGACGAAGCTCTTGAAGCCGCTCAGTCTTAGTCTGTCGAAGCGCAAGGACCGGTCCGGTTGATTCCCTCAGAGAGGGAAACCTTGGGCTTTGGGGGGCTTTGCGTCAACGGTCTTGCTGCTGCATGTCGGCGGATCGGCGGAAATATCCACAAGATATTGGTTCAAACCGGGTCGCAGTCGAAATCCTGCCAGGTGACGCCCAAGCGATAGCTGGACCAGTGGCCGACGTCGGTACAGCTGTAGCTGACCGGAGCCACTGGCGCGCTCCAGCGCGTGGGGCGGTCCTTGCAGGAAAGCTTGCCGAGGGCCAGCGCCTGGTCGCCGCTGACCTCGGTAACGGTGCAGCCGCTGACCTGTTCCATGGCAAAGGCGGCGCGGGCGCGGATCGGGCCGAAGCGCGGTGCATACTGCGCGTTGACGCGCAAGGCCTCGGCCAGGTCGCCCCGGACGCGGATGTCGAAGACCGAACCGGCGACGCTGACGCGGGTGGCCTCCAGCCCGCTGAAATGCGGGCTGGGCGTGTTGCAGGCGGCGAGAAGGAGCAGGGCAAGAAACGGACGCATGGTCCGATCATGCGCGATTCAGGGTTAACAAGCGGTTACGTCATGCGGGCATGGACGCATGGGGCGGCTTGGCCCTATAAGGCCGGAACACGAGAGTTGTGGTCATGCCCTTTCAGAAAGTCCAGCCAGAGAAGATTTCCACCTCGGTCGTGCGCCAGATCGAACTGCTTATCCTGCGCGGGATCCTGCGGCCGGGCGAGCGCTTGCCTTCTGAGCGGGAGCTCTCCGAGCGGCTTGGCGTCTCACGCCCCTCACTTCGCGAGGCGGTGGCCGAACTGCAGGAAGAGGGGCTGCTGACCTCGCGCGCGGGCTCGGGGATCTATGTTGCCGAGGTGCTGGGATCGGCCTTTTCGCCGGCGCTGCAGCGGCTCTTCGCCACCCATGACGAGGCAGTCTTCGACTATATCGATTTCCGCCGTGATATCGAGGCGATGGCGGTGGAAAGGGCGGCGCGGCTGGCCTCGGACGGCGACCTGCTGGTGGTCCAGACGATCTTCGACAAGATGGAAGCCAGCCACCAGAAGCGGAACCCGGAGGAGGAGGCGCGGCTCGACGCGCAGTTCCACAGCGCGATCATCGAAGCGAGCCACAACGTGGTGATGCTGCACATGATGCGGTCGATGTACGACCTGCTGCGGGCAGGGGTGTTCTACAACCGCCAGGTGATGTTCAAGCAGCGGACCAGCCGCGCGGCGCTGCTGGACCAGCACCGGGCCATCAACGACGCCCTGCAGGCGCGCAACCCCGAGGCCGCAATCGCTGCGGTGCGGGCGCATCTGACCTACGTGGAGCAGTCACTGACTGACTACCGGCGCGCCGAGCGCAATGAGATCATCGCCCAGCAACGCCTTGAGCACGAGCGCAGCCTGCGCTGAACACTGCCCCCTGAAACGACAAAACCCGGCGCGGGGCCGGGTTTCATCCTGTTCGTCACTTGTGACGGCGTCAGTGCAGCTTGGCTTCGACCTGGGCGATTGCCTCGTCGACCAGCTTGGAGCTTGCCGTCGCGGTCAGTTGCTTGGCCATCACGTCCTTGGCTGCGGCCACGGCGATGGTGATCGCGCGGTCGCGGACGTCCTTGATGGCGGCCGACTGGGCCGAGGCGATCTGGTCCTGAGCGGCCGCAAGGCGGCGGGCGATCGACTTCTCGAGATCGGCCTTTGCCTGTTCGGCGGCTTGCGCGGCCTCCTCACGGGCGGTGGCGACGATCCGGTCGGCCTGGACTTGGACTTCCTGCTGCTTGCGCTCGAACGAGGCGAGCACGGTCTGTGCCTCCTCGCGCAGGGCGCGGGCTTCGTTCAGCTCTTCGCGGATGCCTTCCGCGCGCTTGTCCAGCAGCTTGCCGATGGTGCCTGGAACCTTGAAGTAGACCAGGATGCCAAGGAAGATGATGAAAGCGATCGAAACAACGAAGTTGGTGTTGTGCAGCGAGAAGAACGGACCCGAAGCGGCCAGCGCCGGCGAGGCGGTGGTCAGGGCGAGGGTGGCGGCGATGATATGGCGCATCTCTCTCACCCCTTGATCCGGGTATCGACCGCGGCGTTGACCGCCTTGGCGTCGTCCTTGCCACCCAGTGCGGCGACGAGGGCGGCGGCGGTGTCGCGCGCCACTTCCTCGACCGCGGCAGCTGCGCCGGCACGGATTTCGGCGACTGCCTTCTCCGATTCAGCGGTCTTCGCGGCGATTTCCGCGTCGGCCTTGGCGATGGCCTGGGCGAGTTCGCCCTGGATCTCGGCCTTGGTCGCGGCGGCGATGCGGTTTGCTTCGGTGCGCGCATCCGCTAGAGCCTTGTTGTAGGCCTCTTCGGCGGCGAGCGCCTTGGCCTTCAGCTCTTCCGCGGCTGCGATGTCGTTCGTGATCGTGCCGGCACGTTCGGCCAGGATGCCGCCGATACGCGGCAGCGCCACGCGCGACAGCACGAAATAGATAACAACGAGAGTCACCGCGAGCCAGAAGATCTGGTTCGGGAAATGCTCGATGTTCAGCTGCGGCATACCAGGCGCCGAAGTGGCGGCGGCGTGGCCCGCGTCATGCGTCGGTGTTGCCATGTCAGTACTCCCAGGGAACTGCCGTTACGACGGACGGGCGCGGCTGCGCTCCGTCCGCCGGTAAGGAAGAGCCCGTTGGATCAGACGGCGAACATCAGCAGCAGGGCGACCAGGAATGCGAAGATGCCCAGGGCTTCGGCGAATGCGATGCCGATGAACAGGGTCGCGGTCTGGCCGGCGGCTGCCGACGGGTTGCGCAGGGCGCCTGCCAGGAAGTTGCCGGCGACGTGGCCCACACCGATGGCGGCTGCGCCCGAACCGATGGCTGCGAGGCCGGCGCCGATGAATTTGCCCAGAGCTGCTGCTGCAACGAGTTCCATGTGATCTCTCCTTACGATGGAATGAGGGGTGTTGGTTGGAAGACGGGCGTCAGTGACCCGGATGCAGGGCATCCTTGAGGTAGACGCAGGTCAGGATGGTGAAGACATAGGCCTGGATGAAGGCCACGAGCAGTTCCAGGCCGTAGATCGCGGTGACGCCAAGGATGGCGATGGGTGCGATGGCGGCGACCTGGGCGAAGCCGGCGAAAACCTTCAGCACCGCGTGCCCGGCCATCATGTTGCCGGCAAGACGGATGGAATGGCTCACCGGCCGCACGAAGTAGGAAATCAGTTCGATGATCGCGAGGATCGGACGCAGCGCCAGCGGCGCGCTCGACACCCAGAACAGGCCCAGGAAGTGGGTGCCGTTCTTCACGAAGCCGAGGATCGTCACGCAGATGAACACGCCAAAGCCGAGAATGGCGGTGACGGCGATATGCGAGGTGGTGGTGAAGGAACCGGGGATCAGGCCGAGGAAGTTGGCGCAGACGATGAACATGAACAGGGTCATGATATACGGGAAATACTTGATCCCGTCCTTGCCGGTCACGTCTTCGACCATCTTGTAGACGAAGCCGTAGGCCATTTCCGCGATCGACTGGCCGCGGCCGGGAACGATGGCGCGCTTGGAGGTGGACAGCACCAGCAGCGCGATCACCGCCACGATGGCGAGACCCATCCACAGCGTCGCATTGGTCGGCGTGTACCAGGCCACCGGGCCCTCGCCGAACAGCGGTTTCACGATGAACTGGTCCATCGGGTGGAAGACCAGAGTGCTTCCTTCGGCTGCGTGCTCTTCTGTCGCCATCGCGTCAGTTTCCCTTGTCGTCCTCTGCGGCCTCTGCGGCCTGCGTGGTCTTCCGGATCTCCTCGGCGCTTCTGAGCATCGTCTTGATGCCCGCCGCGAGACCCAACAATGTGAACAGCACGAGAAGGAACGGCAGCGTCCCGAACAGGCGGTCGAGCCCGTATCCCATGCCGAAGCCGATCCCTAGACCGGCCACGAGTTCGATCACCATCCGCCAGGCAAGCTGTGCCTGGGAGTAGTGCTCGTCCTTATGGGGCTTCGGCGTGTCGGCCTTCTTGGCCGCCGCGATCCGCGCCTCGAGCTGCGCCAGGCGCTGCTTTTGGTCGTCCTCGCTCACACCGTGAACCCCTGCAACAGTTGGCATGGTGCTAGAATGGGCGGGGTTCAGAGTCAATTGCCGGAATGACGCGGGGAAACTCGGATCATGCTGTTGTTATTGAATGATATTTTCGTATCATCGGTCTCGGCGTCGCAGGCTTTTGGCGCCAGTTTCCCGAAAATTGGCCAAATTGGCATATTCAACCTTCCGGTTGACGATTTCCCCATGCTGCGGCAAGTCATTGCCATGTCACATGCGCTCGACACCGTCTTTGCCGCGCTTGCCGACCCGACCCGTCGGGCGATCCTGTCGATGCTGCTCGAGGATGACATGGCGGTGACCGATGTGGCCGAGCCTTTCGAGATGTCGCTGGCAGCTATCTCCAAGCACCTCGTCGTGCTGGCCCGCGCGGGGCTTATCAGCCAGGAACAGCGCGGCCGGGTGAAGTGGTGCAAGCTGGAGCCGGATGCGTTGCGCGCGGCGAGCGTCTGGATGCAGGGCTTCGGGCAGTTCGAGCCGGTGAACCTCGACGCCTTCGAGCGGTTCCTCGCGACAGAGCTTGAAAGCCCGCCGGACGGCTGAGCGGAGAGCAAATCTTTCCGCGGAAAGATTTGCCAAAAGTTTCCGGGAAACTTTTGGCGTCCTAGTCGTCGTCGCGCAGCAGCAGGAACAAGGCCGCCACGGTCATGGCGATTCCGGCGAGCAGTAGGCCGCCGGGCGGCGTGCCGCCCAGCGCGACCTCCCAGCCGATCACCCAGCTGGGGGTCAGGTAGGTATAGGCCATGACCTTGGCGGCGGGCAGGCGCAGGGTGGCGAATTGCAGCAACACGAAGGTGATGGCGCTGGCGAAGACGGCGAGATAGCCCAGCGTGATCCAGACGATGAGCGGCAGCGCGGTCCAGTCGGTGGCGCGGATACGCGGCCAGCCCCAGAGCGTCAGGATCAGCCCGCCGGCCAGCAGCATCCCGAAGGTGAAGACCACCGCCGGCTCGCCCCGGTTCAGGCGGCGCACCATCGGTGTATATATGGCATGGGCGACGCAGCCCCAGAAATAGATGATCTCGCCACCGCCGACGTGGAAGGCGCGCAGCGCTGCCCAGTCGGCGCGGAAGATCACCCAGAGCGCGCCGGCACCACCGATGGCGAGGGCCAGGGCCATGCGCGGCGTCGTCACCTGGCGCAGCAGCAGCCAGCCGAAGACCGCTGACATCAGCGGGGTGAGGGTGAAGACCGCCGCGGCGCTCACTGGGGCGGCGGTTTTCAGGCCCTCGAACATCAGCACGAAGTAGAGGCCGAAGAGACCGCCGAGCACAAGGTAGCGCCAGGGCGCGCGGGCGGCGCTGCGGGGCAGGCCGGTGGTCGCCAGGGCGGCGATGCCGATCAGCAGGGTGGCTATGCCGAAGCGGGCGGCGTTCAGCGCAACCGGGTCGATGTGGTTGGCCGCGCGGGTGCCGAGCGAGAAGGATCCGGCCACCAGGGCCGAGAAGGCCAGCATGGCGAGATGGCCGCGCAGGGCGGCGGGACTCAGGGCCATTCGCGTGAGCGTTCCTTTAGGTAGGTCAGGAAGTTCTGCACCTTCGAGGTCCGGTGCAGGTCGACATGGGTCACCAGCCAGAGCGGCGATGTCCATTCCTCGCGCGAGGGCAGCACCCGGACCAGGCCGGGCAGACGGCTGGCTTCGCATTCCGTGAGGAAGCCTAGGCCGGCGCCGGCAATAACCGCCTCGCGGGCGCTGTGTTCCGAGGTGATACGGAAGGTCACCTGTTCGGGCGCGACCGCGGTCTTGAGCCAGCGGTAATAGGGCGCGCGGCTGTCGGGGTCGTCGGGGCCGACGAAGCGGTGGCCGGAGAGGTCCTCGTTGCCCTCGGGTTTGCCGTGGCGGGCGATGTAGTCCTCGCTGGCGAAGAGTGAGACCTTCTGGCGCACGAAGGGCTGCACCACGTTGTCGGGCTGGTCGGGCGGCGAGCCGGCGCGGATCGCCACATGCGCCTCGCCGTATTCCAGGCGGAACAGCCGGCCGCTGGTGAGGTAGCGGACGTTGAGATCGGGGTGGAGCTGCTGGAAATCGGTCAGCACCGGCACCAGCACGGGGGCCAGCGCGCTGAGCGAAGTCACGACCAGGTCGCCGCCGACCTCCTGGCCCTGACCGCGCAGGCGGGCGACGAGCTGGCTGAACTGGTCGTCGGTGGTCTGGGCGACGCGCAGCAGATCCTGCCCGGCCTCGGTCGGTGTGTAGCCGCGCGCGTGGCGCTGGAACAGCTTGACGCCGATCCGCGCCTCGAGCGCGTCGATGTGGCGGATCACGGTGGCGTGGTGAACGCCCAGCACCTCGGCCGCGCCGCTGACCGTGCCCTTTCGCGCCACCTGGTAGGCGGTGCGTACTTCGTCCCAGTTGTCCAAGTGTCACGTCCCAGGTTGGAGCGTCAGCTCACAGGTGTCGGCGCATTACAGCACTTGTGTGCGCGGGTGCAAAGAGGAATTCGGCCGGGGCGGCGTGGCCCGGTTGCAGCAGTCGCAGCCAGTCCGAACAGGAAGTTTTTGACAGGGGTCCTTGCGGCGCGCTTCATGGGATATGTCCATGAAAGTGACCCGCGACACGCCCGAACAGCTGATCCTTGCCGAGACGCCCTGGCTGCTCGGCGTCGCTTTGGTGCTCTTCATCCTGTTCTTCGTCGGCGCCGGGCTGCTGGTGGTGGCCGATGGCGAATTGCTGGGCCTGCTCTTCGCGGGGATGGGCGGCGGGCTGGGGTTCGGGGCCTTCGCTGTCTTCGTGGTGCGGGTGCAGGTGATCTTCGACCGGGTCGAGGGCGTGGTGGTGATGCGCAGCCGGTCGGTGTTTGGCTATACCGAGGTGCGCCATGACCTCGCCGATCTGGACGGTGCGGTGCTGGAGGAGACCACCGGATCGAAGGGCGGCACGCTGTACCGCCCGACGCTGGTATTCGCGCGCGGGATGAGCGCGGGACGTCATCCGGTGGTGACCGCCTATACCAACGGCCGGGGTCCGGGCCGGGCGGTCGAGGCGATCAACCGGTGGCTGGCGGCGGGGGAGCGGCAGGACACCCCAGCGCGGCTTGACTCTGCGCCACACAAGGCCTAAATCGCGACCAACCCGGAAGCGTTCAGCATTCCGGTCCCCCGGTGATCGGGGGATCGACCTCCACCAGCGCGATGCGCCCGTGGGGGCGTTTGTGCATTCATCGCCCCCTGGGGCACTGGTCAACAAGGGCGAAGGAGCCGGCGCATGTTTGAAAATCTTTCCGAACGCCTCTCCGGTGTGTTCGACCGGCTGACCCGCCAGGGTGCGCTGTCGGAAGAGGACGTCAAGACCGCACTGCGCGAGGTGCGCGTCGCCCTGCTGGAGGCCGACGTCTCGCTGCCGGTGGCGCGCGACTTCATCAAGGCGGTGCAGGACAAGGCCACGGGCCAGGCGGTCACCAAGTCGGTGACGCCGGGCCAGCAGGTGGTGAAGATCGTCCATGACGCGCTGGTCGGCGTGCTGAAGGGCGACGGCGACCCCGGCGCGCTGAAGATCGACAACCCGCCCGCGCCGATCCTGATGGTCGGCCTGCAGGGCGGCGGCAAGACCACCACCACCGCCAAGCTTGCCAAGCGGCTCAAGGAGCGCGAGGGCAAGCGGGTGCTGATGGCCTCGCTCGACGTCAACCGTCCGGCGGCCATGGAGCAGCTGGCGATCCTTGGCGTGCAGATCGGCGTCGACACGCTGCCGATCGTCAAGGGCGAGGATCCGGTGCAGATCGCCAAGCGGGCCAAGACGCAGGCGGCGCTGGGCGGCTATGACGTCTACATGCTCGACACCGCGGGCCGCCTCTCCATCGACGAAGAGCTGATGGAGCAGGTCAAGGCCGTCCGCGACGTCGCCAACCCGCGCGAGACGCTGCTGGTGGTCGACGGCCTGACCGGCCAGGACGCGGTGCACACCGCCGAGAACTTCGACGCCCGCATCGGCATCACGGGCGTGGTCCTGACCCGGATGGACGGCGACGGCCGTGGCGGCGCGGCGCTGTCGATGCGCGCGGTGACAGGCAAGCCGATCCGCTTTGTCGGTCTGGGCGAAAAGATGGACGCGCTCGAGACCTTCGAGCCGGAACGCATCGCCGGCCGGATCCTTGGCATGGGCGACATCGTCGCCCTGGTCGAGAAGGCGCAGGAGACCATCGAGGCCGAACAGGCCGAGAAGATGATGAAGCGCATGATCAAGGGTCAGTTCAGCATGAACGACCTGCGCATGCAGCTGGAACAGATGCTCAAGATGGGCGGCATGCAGGGCATGATGGGCATGATGCCCGGCATGGGCAAGATGGCCAAGCAGGTCGAAGAGGCGGGTCTCGACGACAAGGTCATCAAGCGCCAGATCGCCCTGATCCAGTCGATGACCAAGAAGGAACGCGCCAACCCGGCGCTGCTGCAGGCGAGCCGCAAGAAGCGGATCGCGGCGGGGGCGGGGCTGGATGTCTCGGAACTGAACAAGCTGCTGAAGATGCACCGCCAGATGGGCGACATGATGAAGAAGCTTGGCAAGATGGGGAAGGGCGGGATGCTGAAGCAGGCGATGAAGGGCCTGTTCGGCAAGGGCGGGATGCCCGACCCGTCGACCATGGACCCGGCCGCGCTCGAGGCCGCCGCGCGCCAGATGGGCGGGCGTCTGCCCGGCCTTGGTGGCGGAGGCATGCAGCTGCCGCCCGGCCTTTCGGGTTTCGGCAAGAAGAAGTGATGCTGCCTTGGCCCCGAGTTCGTCCATGACTGCCGATGAGGCACCCGAGACCTTCGGTCTGGAGATTCCGACTCTCCGGACCGAGCGCCTCGTGCTGCGCGCCCCGCGCCAGGACGACTTCGAGGTCTTCGCGGCTTTCTATGCCGGCCCGCGGTCGCATTTCGTCGGCGGTCCGCTGACCCGCGAACTGGCCTGGCGGATGCTGGCGATGGAGGCCGGGCACTGGCAGCTTCGCGGCTTTGGCCGCTGGATCGTCGAGGAGCGTGCGAGCGGCCAGGCGGTGGGGCTGGTTGGCCTGTTCGAGCCCGAGGGCTGGCCCGAGCCGGAACTCGGATGGGATCTTTTCGACGGGCACGAGGGCAAGGGCTTTGCCACCGAGGCCGCCGAGGCGGGGCGGGCCTTTGCCTATGACGTGCTCGGCTGGACGACGCTTATCAGCCTCGTGAAGCCGAAGAACGAGGCCTCGGCGCGGGTGGCGACGCGGCTGGGTTGCCGGCGGGACGGCGAATTCGTGCATGAGCGGCACGGGCCGATGCGGATCTTCCGGCATCCGGCCCCCGATGCGCTGGCCGATGGCGGGATGGAGGCCTACGCATGACGCATGGCCTTAACGTGACGCTGCAGGGCACGCCGGTTCTGACCACCGAACGGCTCATGCTGCGCGCGCCCGAGCCGGGCGACTGGCCGGATTGGCAGGCAATGCTGGCCTCGGAGCGGTCGCTCTATATCGGCGGACCTCTGGCGGAAGAAGGCAAGGCGTGGCGGTCGTTCGGGCATCTCATCGGTCATTGGGTGATGCGCGGGTTCGGCATGTTCGTGCTATGCGACAAGGTCAGCGGGAGGGCTCTGGGCATGGCCGGCCCGTGGCGCCCGGCCGGATGGCCCGAGCCGGAGATCGGTTGGAACTTGTGGACTGACGAAGCCGAAGGCAAAGGATATGCGCTCGAAGGCGCCGTTGCGGCACGCGACTTTGCTTTCTCGACCCTCGGGTGGCGGAGCTGCGTAAGCTATATCGATCCGGCCAACGCACGCTCCATCGCGCTGGCCAAGCGTCTCGGGGCCATCCTGGACGAGGGGGCGCCGACGCCCGAGAACAAGCCTGTCATGGTCTGGCGCCATCACGGAGCCGCCGCATGATCCCCGTGCTGACAACCGAGCGCCTGATCCTGCGCGGCCCGCGCGAGAGCGATTTCGAGGCGCTGGCGGCCTTCTTTGCCGATGGCGGCCGGTCGGATTTCTTTGGCGGTCCGCTGACGCGGGTGAACGCCTGGCGCTGGTTCGCCATGCTGCTGGGGCACTGGCAGATCCGGGGCTTCGGCTTCTGGATGGTCGAGCTGCGCGCCAGTGGGCAGCTCTGCGGCATGTGCGGCCTCTGGCAGCCCGAGGGTTGGCCGGAGCCGGAACTTGGCTGGGCCGTCTTTGAGGGGTTCGAGGGACAGGGCATCGCGCGCGAGGCCGCGCTGGCAGCGCGGGCCCATGCCTATGGGACGCTGGGCTGGACCACGCTGGTGTCGAACATCATGCCGGGCAACGACCGCTCCATCGTGCTGGCCGAACGGCTGGGCGCGCGGCTGGACCGGCGGTTCGACAACCCGCTGGTGGGCGAGGAACTGGTCTATCGCCACCCGGCGCCGGAGGCCGTCTGATGGGCCACCGCGACATTCCCGTGATCGAGACCCGGCGGCTGATCCTGCGCGGCCCGCGGCCGGAGGACTACCCCGATTTCAAGGCGACCTTCGCCTCGTATCGCTCGCGCTTCATGGGCGGGCCGCTGAATGCCTACGAGGCCTGGATGCTTTACGCCGCCGAGATCGGCCATTGGGAGATCCGCGGTTTCGGCATGTGGATGATCCACGAGCGCGCCACCGAGGCGACCGTGGGCATGGCGGGCGGCTGGCAGCCAGCCAAATGGCCCGAGCGCGAGATCGCCTGGATCATTTGGCCCGACAGGGCCGGCAAGGGCTTCGCGCTGGAGGCGACACACGCGGTGCGCGGCCATCTCTACAAGCGGATGGGCTGGGCCGGGGCGGTCAGCTACATCGACCCGAAGAACCTCGACTCGATCCGTCTGGCCGAGCGCCTGGGCGCCGTGAAGGACCCGGAGGCCGAGACCATCGACGGGTCGGACGCGGTCTATCGTCATCCCTCGCCCGCGAAGCTGGAGAACAGCCAGCTTGCGCACGGGATCGAGATGGAAATCTCGCATTACGCAGATCCGCTGTTCAAACCGAAAGGCTGGGCCATTGACTGACGACGTGACCAAACGCGCCGCCGCGCTGCTGAAGGAGCACCGCGAGAGCATCGACCGGCTCGACGCCATCCTCGTCTATACGCTGGGCGAGCGGTTCAAGCACACCCAGGCCGTGGGCAAGCTCAAGGCCGAGCACGACCTTCCCCCGTCCGATCCCGCGCGCGAAGCGACGCAGATCGCCCGGCTCGAAGACCTGGCCGTCAAGGCCGACCTGGACCCCGAATTTGCCAAGGCCTTCCTGGCCTTCATCATCCGGGAAGTCATTCACCACCACGAGAAACACCAGAAATGACCGGGACGACCCCGGCCACAGCCATCTAGGAGACAGTACCATGGCAATGAAGATCAGACTCGCCCGCGGCGGTTCCAAGAAGCGCCCGTCCTACCGCATCGTCGCAGCCGACTCGCGCATGCCGCGCGATGGCCGTTTCATCGAGAAGCTGGGCACCTATGACCCGATGCTGCCGAAGGACGACGAGAACCGCGTCAAGATGAACGTCGAGCGCGTGCAGCACTGGCTGAACCTCGGCGCCCAGCCGACCGACCGGGTTGCCCGGATGCTCGAAGCCGCCGGCCTGCGCGGCAAGACCGAGCGCAGCAACCCGAAGAAGGGCGAGCCGGGCAAGAAAGCCAAGGCCCGCGCCGAAGAGAAAGCCGCCAAGGCAGCCGCCACCGCCGAGGAGTGATCCCGGACGGGTTGTCCTCACGCGGATGACTTCGGAGGGGGCCTCCCCCCTCCTTTTCCCTCCCCCGCAGCGGGGGAGGGAAGCGCCCGGCGATCCGCGGCGCGATTTGATGCCCACCCCCGTCAGGAGCCGCTTTCATGTCTGAGCTGATCTGCGTCGGAGCCATCGCCGGAGGGTTCGGCGTCATGGGCGAGGTGCGGCTGAAGAGCTTCTGCGCCGTGCCCGAGGACATTGCCGCCTATGCGCCGCTGTCGAACGAGGACGGAACGCGCACCTTTGCCGTTCGGATCACCCGGCCGATTTCCGGCGGCTTTGCCGCGCGGCTGGGCGGGATTACGACCAAGGAACAGGCCGATGCGCTGAAGGGGCTGCGGCTTTATGCGCTGCGCGACCGGCTGCCTTCGCTGCCGGATGACGAATATTACCATGCCGACCTGATCGGGCTGCAGGTGGTGGACACCGGCGGCGCCGTTCTGGGCGAGGTGATCGCCGTTCAGAACCACGGTGCTGGCGACCTGCTCGAGATCCGCCGCGGGGCTGGGCAGGAGACGGTGCTGCTGCCCTTCACGCTGGCTGCCGTGCCGACGGTCGACCTCACGGCGGGCCGCATCGTCGCCGATCCGCCCGAGGGGCTGTTCGAGCGCTGAGGGAACTGCGCCCGGCCGCGCGACGTTCTCCCTGCAAGCGGTCCCTCGGGGCCTTGCAAGGAGATTACGAATGCTGTCCTGGATCCTCATCCTGCTTGTCGTCGCGGCCATCGCCGCGCTGCTTGGCTTCAACTCGATCTCGGGGGCGGCGCTGACCGGCGCGCGTATCCTGATCCTGGTGGTGCTGGTGCTGTTCCTGCTGGCGCTTTTCGGCATCTTCGCCATCGCCTGACGCTGGATTCCGCCGCGCTTTGCGCTAGACAGGCGGCATGAGCTCACCCGATCGTTCCCATGGCCGCAAGGCTGTCCGCCTGTCCGTGAAACCCCGCGAACTCCTGACGCCTGTGCCTGACCTGGCCGGGGCCTGGGAGGCGCGCGTGATCACCCTGTTTCCGAACGCCTTCCCCGGCGTGCTGGGCGAGAGCCTGACCGGCAAGGCGCTGCAGGACGGCCGCTGGCGGCTGGAAACCCTGGATCTCCGCGAATTTGGGATCGGCAAGCATCGCAATGTCGACGACACGCCTGCCGGGGGCGGTGCGGGCATGGTGCTGCGCGCGGACGTGGTGGGGCCTGCGATCGAGGCGGCGATGACCGGGGCGGGGCGGAACTGGCCGCTGATCTGCCTCAGCCCGCGCGGCGCGCCGATGACGCAGGCGCTGATGCAGCGGCTGGCGCGGGCCGATGGGGTCACGCTGATTTGCGGGCGCTTCGAGGGCTTTGACGAGCGGGTGCTGGAGCACTACGGGGTCGAGGAGGTAAGCCTCGGCGATTTCGTGATGACCGGCGGCGAGATCGCGGCGCAGGCACTGATCGATGCCACGGTGCGGCTGCTGCCCGGCGTGTTGGGCAATGCGGCTTCGACCGAGGAAGAGAGCTTTTCGGCGGGGTTGCTGGAGCATCCGCAATATACCCGCCCGGCGGAATGGCAGGGCAGTGCGATTCCCGATGTGCTGATGTCGGGCAACCATGGCGAGATCGCGCGCTGGCGGCGGGAGCAGTCGGAACGGCTGACCCGCGAGCGGCGGCCGGATCTCTGGGCGAAGATCCAGGGCGAGGACTGAGCGGGGCCGAATTCCTGCGAGGAATTCGGTCCGGAATTTTGCGAAAATTCCGTTTGGCGTGGGCGGTTGTCGGGGGCGCGAATTCCTCGCAGGAATTCGTTGCGGAGTTCTCGAAGAATTCCGGGCTGGTCAGAACCCGTGTTGACGTTTGAGCGCGGCCAGCGCGACCAGCGCGGCGTCGCGCCGTTCGGCCAGGGCCTCGGGACTTTCGCTGCCGATCTCCGCTTCGACGCCGCCGACCAGCTGCGCCTTGAGTTCTTCCGTCAGCGCGGACTGGCCAAGGTCGGACCAGCGGGCCTCCTGCGTCGGGCCGAGGTGGTCGAGGTAGTGCCGATAGCCGCCCGCCCCGCCGCCGAGGTGGTAGATCAGGTGCGGCCCCATCAGCGCCCAACGCATGCCCGGCCCGGCGGCAATGGCCTTGTCGATGTCGCCGACATCGGCGATGCCCTCGGCCACCATATGCACCGCCTCGCGGTAGAGCGCCGAGGTGAGGCGGTTTGCGAGGTGGCCCGGCACCTCTTTCTTCACCCGGATGGGGACGCGCTGCATCTGCAGGTAGAAGGCCTCGGCCCGGTCGACGGTGTCGGGCGCGGTCAGCCGGCCCGCGACCAGTTCGACCATCGGCACGAGATGCGGCGGGTTCATCGGATGAGCGACGAGAATGCGTTCGGGGTGGCGGGCCCCGGCCTGGATGTCGGAGGCCATCAGCGAGGAGGTCGAGGAGGCGATGACCACCTCGGGCCCGATCACCGCTTCGAGCGAGGCGACGATCTCCTCCTTCATGGCGATGCGGTCGGGGCCGTTTTCCTGCAGGTAGTCGACCCTGGCCAGCGCGGCCACGTCGGTTGAGAATGCCGCCTGGCGGGGCGTCTCCGTCTCGGTCAGCCCGAGGGCCCGCAGGTGCGGCCATGCGGCTGCGATGAAGGCCGCCAGCTCTGCCCCGGCGGCGGGGCGGGGATCGACCACGGTGACCTCGATCCCGCGGGCGAGGAAGAGGCTGGCCCAGCTCATGCCGATCAGCCCACCGCCCATGATCCCGACGTGGCGGACACTCATGCCGGCTGGCCTGCCCAATAGGGCGCGCGCAGTTCGCGCTTGAGGATCTTGCCGATCGAGCTGCGCGGCAGCACCTCGCGGAACTCGACGCCCGAGAGCCGCTGGCTCTTGCCGAGGCGGGCGTTGGCGTCGGCGCAGATCTGCCCGACCGTGCGGGTCGCGCCGGCGCGGGTCACCACCAGGCCCAGCGGGGTTTCGCCCCATTGCTCGGAAGGCACGCCGATCACCGCCGCGTCGGTCACGTCGGGGTCGGCAAGCAGGACGCGTTCGAGATCGTCCGCATAGATGTTGAGACCGCCGGAAATGATCATGTCCTTCTTGCGGTCGGACAGGATCAGGAAACCGTCCTCGTCGAAGCGGCCCATGTCGCCCGAGCGGAAATAGACCTTCCCCGCGGCATCGCGCCAGATGTAGTCGGCGGTCAGGTCGTCGCGGCCGAAGTAGCCGGCCATCATGGTGGGCGAGCGGCCGCAGATCTCGCCGATCTCG
The DNA here is from genome assembly GCF_014656415.1 of Seohaeicola zhoushanensis. GTDB lineage: Bacteria > Pseudomonadota > Alphaproteobacteria > Rhodobacterales > Rhodobacteraceae > Seohaeicola_A > Seohaeicola_A zhoushanensis. The sequence goes on from NZ_BNCJ01000009.1 coordinate 135,295, forward strand.
CCGGGCGCGACGGGTTTGCCGGTCTCGTCGATCAGGACGATTTCGCAATTGGGCGCGGGTTTGCCGACGGTGTGCAGCTTGTCCGGGAAGTCGTGCGCCGGCAGCACCGTGACGCCGCCGCCCTCGGTCAGGCCGTAGTATTCGGTGAGCTTGCCGGGGAAGCGGGCCAGCACGTCGTCCTTGACGTCGGCGCGCAGGGGGGCCGAGGTCGAGAACTTGACCCGCATGGTCGAGAGGTCGAAGCTGTCGAAGTCGGGCACGTCCATGATGCGCTTGTATTGCACCGGGACCAGCATGGTGTGGGTGATCTTCTCGCGCTCGACCAGTTCGAGGTAGCCGCGGGCATCGAACTTTTCCATCAGAACGACGGTGCCGCCGCCCACCAGCGTCGGCAGGAAGGCGACGATGGTGGTGTTGGAGTAGAGCGGCGTCGAGAGCAGCGTGCGGGTGTCGGGCGCGTCGTATTCGTTGGCGTGGACCCGGTCCATCTGGGCGGCGCGCATCCAGTGATTGTGCAGGATGCCCTTCGGCGTGCCGGTGGTGCCCGAGGAATAGATCAGGTTGACCGGATCGGCAAAGCCGACCGGCACCATCGGGTCGGTCTCGGCCGCGCTAGCGAGCATCGCCTCGTAGGGCTCGAAACCTTCGGCCTCGAAGTCGAAGGCGACCCTGTGCAGCGAGAGCTTGTCGAGGAAGGGCGCGGCGAGGTCGCGGTAGGCGTCGGCCAGCGCGAAGAAGCGGGCGCCGCAGTCGGCCAGCATCCGTTCCACCGCCTCGGAGGCGGCCATGGTGGCCAGCGGCACGATGCAGGCGCCGGCGCGCAGGGCGCCGATGAACAGTTCGGCATAGGCGGCGGAATTGGGGCCGAGCATCGCGACACGGTCGCCTTTCCGGATGCCGCGGGCGATCAGCGCATTGGCGACGCGGTTCACCCGGGCGTCGAATTGGGCCCAGGTGAGGCGGGTCGCGCCGCAGACCAGCGCCTCTTTCTCGGGCGCCACCCTGGCGCTGCGGCGGATCATGTCGACCACCGTCTCGGTCGGCGGTTGTTCGGGCATGGGGGGCTGTATCTCGATCATTTCCGCCTGTCGGATTACTGTTCCACTTGGCGCGCAGATTAGCCGGAGGCGGTGGAAAGACAAGTCCTGCGGTACTGGTGCGACGTCTCTTTACAGGTTAAGCTTTCTGCATTTCCCCGCCGGAAAGACACGACTCGCGTGGCCGATCTCACAGCACTGACCCGCACCCGCACCGCCTGGAACGCGCAGAGCCCGACCCTGCGCGGTGCGCTGCTGATGGTCGTCTCGACGCTCGGATTCGCGGTGATGCATGCCACGATCCGCCATGTCTCAGCCGAGTTGCCGCCCTTCGTGATCGTGTTCTTCCGCAACTTCTTTGGGTTGCTGTTCCTGGTGCCGCTGCTGCTGACCAGCGGTTTCGCCCAGTTGCGCACCCGGCGGCTGGGGCTTCATGCATTGCGCGGATTGCTGAACATCTGCGCGATGCTGATGTTCTTCACCGCCGTCTCGACCACACCGCTGGCGCGGGTCACGGCGCTGAACTTCTCGGCCCCGATCTTTGCGGCGGTGCTGTCGGTGGTGGTCCTGGGCGAAGGCTTTCGCTTCTACCGATGGGCGGCCATCGCGGCGGGGTTCCTGGGCACGCTGATCGTGCTGCGGCCCGGCCTGTCGGAGATCGTGCCCGGCGACTTGCTGACGCTGGGATCGGCCTTCTTCTGGGCCTGCGCGATGATCGTCATAAAGATCCTGTCGCGCACCGAGAGCAGCGTCGCCATCGTGTTCTACATGGGGGTCTTTCTCTGCGGCTTCTCCATCGGCCCGGCCCTTTGGGCCTGGGAGGACTGGCCGTCATGGCAGGCCTGGGGCTGGCTGCTTCTGATCGGCCTCGCGGGGTCGGTCGCGCAGGTGACCATCAGCCAGGCGCTGAAGGAAGCGGAGCCGACCGCAGTGCTGCCCTTCGACTTCCTCAAGCTGGTCTGGGCCTCGCTGCTGGCGCTGTGGCTCTTCGGCGAGGTGCCGGACAGCTACACCTTCATCGGGGCAGGTCTGATCTTTGCCTCGGGCCTGTTCATCGCGCATCGCGAGCGCAGCGGCGCGAAAGCTCAGGCGAAGCTGTAGGCGCCTCCGCGTTCCATTGCGCGGTGCCAGGCGGGGCGGGCGTGCATTGCCTCGACGAAGGAGGTGAGCCTGGGCAGCAACTGGTTGCGGCCCTTCTTCACCGCGATCTCGGCGGGGAAGCTCAGCATGATGTCGACGGCCGAGAGGTCGTCGAGCACGAAGTGCCCCGAGGGGCGCAGCATCCGTTCCATGAACTCGAAATGGCTGGTGAGCTGCTGGTCGATCCGCGGCCGCAGCGGTGCGCCGGCGGGGCCGAGGCGGCCGGCGTAGAGGTCGAGCAGGATCGGCGTCATCGCCGAGCCTTCGGCGAAATGCATCAGTTCCATGTGGGTGACGTATTCGTCGCTGCCGATGCGAGGCAGCAGGTGGCGGCCGTGGCGGAGGCAGAGGAACTCGACGATGGCGCCGCTTTCGGCGATCCGGCGGCCGTCGATTTCGACCACCGGCGACTTGCCGAGTGGATGGACGGCAGCGAGTTCGGGCGGGGCGAGGTTGGTCACCGGGTCACGTTCGTAGCGGCGCAGGTCATAGGAGAGCTCGAGCTCTTCCAGCAACCACAGGATGCGCTGCGAGCGCGAGTTGTTCAGGTGGTGAACCAGGATCATGCAGTGCCTCCCTATGCCGGCGGGAGATTGGGCAATGCGGGCGGGGATGGCAAGAAAAATGCCGCCGGAGCCGTTTCCCTGGGAGGATTTCGGTTCCGGCGGCAGGTCATGTGGCTGTTTTCCCTGCGGGAAAACAGGCCGAAATCCGCGCGGGATTTCGGCCGGGTTCAGATCACCGCTTCGAACAGCGCGCGGGTGTTCTCGGCGGTCATCGCCACCGGGTTGCCGCCGACGCTGGGATCTTCGAGCGCCATGGCGGTCAGCTCGTCGATGCGGTTGTTGCCGACGCCCATTTCGCTCAGCTTCGCCGGTATGGCGAGGGTCGAGCGCAGCTCCCACACGCGGTCGCAGAAGCCGGTGAAGCCGCCCTTGATCCCGAGATAGGCCGCCGCGCGGCCGAGCCGGTCCTCGATGGCGGGGCGGTTGAAGTCGAGCACGGCGTTCATCACCACGGCGTTGGTGGTGCCGTGGTGGGTGTTGTAGACCGCACCGATGGGATGGCTCAGCGCATGGATCGCGCCGAGGCCCTTCTGGAAGGCCACCGCGCCCATCGCCGCCGCGCTCATCATGTGGGCGCGGGCTTCGAGGTCATTGCCGTCGGCATAGGCGCGCGGCAGGTATTCGTTCACCAGCCGCAGCCCTTCGAGGGCGATGCCCTGGCTCATCGGGTGGTAGAAGGGCGAGCAATAGGCTTCGAGGCAGTGGGCGAAGGCGTCCATGCCGGTGCCGGCGGTGATCATCTTGGGCATTCCGACGGTCAACTCGGGGTCGCAGATCACGACGCTGGGCAGCACCTTGGGGTGGAAGATGATCTTCTTCACGTGGGTTTCGGAGTTGGTGATGACGCTGGCGCGGCCCACTTCCGAACCGGTGCCGGCGGTGGTCGGCACGGCGACGATGGGGGCGATGCCGGCCGGGTCGGCGCGGGTGTACCAGTCGCCGATATCCTCGAAATCCCAGACGGGGCGGGTCTGGCCCGACATGAAGGCAACCATCTTGCCGAGGTCGAGGCCCGAGCCGCCGCCGAAGGCGACGACGCCGTCATGGCCACCGGCCTTGTAGACGGCGAGGCCCGCGGCGAGATTCTTCTCGTTCGGGTTCGGGTCGACATCGGAGAACATCGCGCGGCCCAGGCCGGCGGCGTCGAGGATGTCGAGCGTGGCCTGGGTGATCGGCAGGTTCGCCAGGCCCTTGTCGGTCACGAGCAGGGGGCGCTTGATGCCGGCGGCGGCGCAGGCCGCGGGCAGTTCCTTGATGCGCCCGGCGCCGAACTTGATGGCGGTCGGGTAGGACCAGTTGCCGGTGGGGGTCATTTCGTCACCTTCTTGAGATGGTAGGATTTCGGACGGGTCAGGTTGTGGAAGCCGATGACCGAGAGCGAGCCGCCCTTGCCGGTGCTCTTGCAGCCGGTCCAGCAGAGTGCTGGGTCGAGGTAGTCGGCACGGTTCATGAAGACGGTGCCGGTCTCGATCCGGGCGCCGAGCGCCTCGGCGCGGGCGGCATCCTGGGTCCAGAGCGAGGCGGTCAGGCCGAAGTCGCTGTCGTTCATCAGCTGCAGCGCGTGTTCGTCATCGGCGACCGGCATGATGCCGACCACGGGGCCGAAGCTTTCCTCCCGCATCACGCGCATGTCGTGGTTGACGCCGGTGAGGATCTGCGGCGTCAGGTAGGTGCCGCCGTCATCCTCGGCGAAAGTCTCGATATGGGCGGTTGCGCCCTCGGCCACTGCCTCGGAGATCTGCTCGCGCACGAGGTCGGCGAAGCGGCGGTGCGCCATCGGGCCGAGCGTGGTTTCCGGGTCGAGCGGGTTGCCGAGCTTGTAGCTCTTCACGATCGCCACGGCCTTCTCGACGAAGGCGTCGAACAGGCTTTCGTGGACGTAGATACGTTCGATCCCGCAGCAGCACTGGCCCGAGTTGAACATGGCGCCGTCGATCAGGGTCTCGACGGCGGCGTCGAGGTCGGCGTCCTCCATCACGTAGCCCGGATCCTTGCCGCCGAGTTCCAGCCCGAGGCCGGTGAAGGTGCCGGCCGCGGCGCGTTCGATGGCCTGGCCGGCACCGACCGAGCCGGTGAAGTTGACGAAGCCGAAGCTTTTCGCGGCGATCAGTTTCGCAGTGGTGTCATGGTCGAGGAAGAGGTTCTGGAACACATCCGCGGGCACGCCGGCCTCGTGGAAGGCGCGGGCCATGCGCTCGCCCACAAGCAGGGTCTGGGTGGCGTGTTTCAGCACCACAGCGTTGCCGGCCATCAGGGCCGGGGCGACGCCATTGATCGCGGTCATGTAGGGGTAGTTCCAGGGCGCGATGATCAGCACCAGCCCGTGGGGTTCGCGCTTGATGAGGCGGCGGAAGGTGGCGCTGTCCTCGATCTCGATGGGGGCCAGAGCCTCTGCGGCGATCGAGGCCATGTAGGAGGCGCGTTCGTTCATGCCGCGGAATTCGCCGCCGTATCGGACCGGGCGGCCCATCTGCCGGGCGAGTTCCGGCACCACCTCGTCCTGCATGGCGGTCAGGCGGGCGCAGCCGGCCTCGACCAGGGCGACGCGTTCGGCCAGCGGGCGGGCGGCCCATTCGGCCTGTGCGGCGCGGGCGCGGGCCACGGCGGCCTCGGCCTCGGCGAGGCTCAGCACGGGACGTTCGGCAAACACCGAGCCGTCAATGGGCGAGATACATTGCAGTGTTCTGGTCATGGTCTTTCCTAAAACGGCGCGCCGAAGATGTTCAGCGCGCTCTCACAAGGGCGTGGCGTTCGAGGTGGCCGCAGCCCGGCAGCGCCGGGCCCGGCTCAAGGCATGGTATCACGCCTTCTCGAATCCGCGCGCGATTTCCCAGTCGGTCACGGTATTGGCAAAAGCCTCGACCTCGACCTCGGCGGCGCGGACGTAGTGGTCGACGACGGCGTCGCCCATCGCCTCGCGCAGCATGGTCGAGCCGCGCAGAGCCTCGGTCGCATCCTCCAGCGTGCGCGGAATGTCGGGCAGCTTGCCGTCGGTATATACCTCGCCTGTCACCGGAGCGCCGAGTTCGAGTTTGTCCTCCATCCCCTTGAGACCGGCGGCCAGCAGGGCGGCCTGGGCCAGGTAGGGGTTCATGTCCGAGCCGGGGATGCGGCATTCCATGCGCACGGCCTTGCTGCCCTCGCCGCAGAGGCGGAAGCCGGCGGTGCGGTTGTCGACCGACCAGGCGATGCGGGTCGGCGCGAAGGTGCCGCGCATGAAGCGTTTGTAGCTGTTGACATAGGGCGCCATGAAGGCGGTGACGTCGCTGGCATAGGCGATCATGCCGGCGCAGAAGGACTTCATCTCGGCCGACATGCCGTGCGCGTCGGACTTTTCGTAGAAGAAGGGCGTGCCGTCCTTCCAGAGCGACAGGTGGATGTGCGCCGCGCTGCCGACACGGCTGCGGTGCCACTTGGGCAGGAAGGTCGCCGATGCGCCGTGCTGGAAGGCGATTTCCTTGATCGCCTGCTTGGCGATCGAGTGGTTGTCTGCGCAGTCCAGCGCCTCGGCATAGCGGATGTTCAGTTCTTCCTGGCCGGCCTCGGCCTCGCCCTTGGAGTTCTCGACCGGGACGCCGGCGGCAACCAGATGGTTGCGGATCGGGCGCATGATGTGCTCGTCCTTGGTCGAGCCGAGGATGTTGTAGTCGAGGTTGTAGGGCACGTAGGGCTTGAGGTTGCGGTAGCCTTCCTCGCGCAGCTGGTCGTAGCTGCCCTTGAACAGGAAGAATTCCAGCTCGGTCGCCATCATCGGCGTCAGGCCGAGCGCCTCGGCGCGGGCGATCTGGCGCTTGAGGATGGCGCGGGGGGAATGCGGGATGTCGCCGTGGCCGTGGTGGTCGACGATGTCGCAGAGCACCATCGCGGTGCCTTCGAGCCAGGGCACGCGGCGCAGGGTCGAGAGGTCGGGGCGCAGGGCATAGTCGCCATAGCCGGCGGCCCAGGACGTCGAGGCATAGCCGTCAGGCGTGTCCATCTCGAGGTCGGTCGCCAGCAGGTAGTTGCAGCAATGGGTCTCTTCCCAGGCGCTCTGCACGAAATGCGTGCCGGTGAAGCGCTTGCCCATCAACCGGCCCTGCATGTCGACAAGGCAGGCGAGGACGGTATCGATGCGGCCCGCCGCCACCTCGGCCTTGAGGGTGTCGAAGGTCATGTTGCCGGGCATGGTCGTCTCCTTGGATCAGGTGAGCCCCGGAGGATCTCCGGGGCCCTTTTCGTGTCGCTGGAAAGGCGATCAGGTATAGCGGTAGGGCCGACCGGCCTTGTTCATGTCGGAATTGTACTTCCGGAAGATCTCGACGATCTTGGCCTTGGTCGGGCTTTCGGCCGCGATCTCATCCCAGAACTTGACGGCCGCATCCTCGACCGTCTGCCATTCGGCGTCGGGGATCGTGGTCAGCTTCATCTTGTCGCCGTTGACGCGCAAGGACGCCTCGCCGCCCCAGTACCACCACTGGCGGTAATAGTGCGACTGTTCCATGCAGACCTTGAGCAGTTCCTTGAGGTCTTCCGGCAGCTCGTCCCAGCGGCCCTGGTTCGCGAAGAAGTGGCCGATCCAGGCGCCCGAAATGTTGTTCGTCAGGAAATAGTTGGTCACATCGGCCCAACCGACGGTGTAGTCCTCGGTGATGCCCGACCATGCGATGCCGTCAAGCTCGCCGGTCTGCACCGCGACCTCGATGTCTTCCCAGGGCAGCGTCACCGGAACCACGCCGAACTGGCTGAGGAAACGGCCGGCGGTCGGGAAGGTGAAGACGCGCTTCCCTTCCAGGTCCTTCAGCGAGTTGATCGGGTCCTTGGTGGCAAAGTGGCAGGGGTCCCAGGACCCGGCCGAGATGTGCTGCACGCCGACCTTGGCGTATTCCTCTTTCCAGATCGCATCCAGGCCGTACTGGTTGAACAGAACCGGCACGTCGAGCGAGTAGCGCGAGCCGAAGGGGAAGTAGCCGCCGAAGACGGTGACGTCGGTGGGCGAGGCCATCGAGTCGTCATCGGACTGCACGGCGTCGATGGTGCCGCGCTGCATGGCCTGGAACAGTTCGCCCGTGGGCACCAGCTGGTCGGCGAAATACAGTTCGATCTGCATCCGGTCGCCGGCGATCTTGTTGAAGGTGTCGATGGCGGGTTTCACCACATGTTCGGCGAGGGCGGCGCCGGCATAGGTCTGCAGGCGCCATTTGATCGTGGACTGCGCCAGCGCCGGCGTGGCCAGCGCGGCGGGGGCGGCGGCGGCCCCGGCGATGAACTTGCGTCTTGTGGTCATTCTCTCTCTCCTTGTGGTTTTCGGATGCCCGCTTGACCGGGTTCTTGTTGGTTCACTTGCTGTAGACGAGATCGGGCAGCCAGAGCGCGATCTCGGGGAAGATCATCACCACCGCCAGGGCCAGGCCCATGACGATCACGAACGGGGTGATCGAGGCATAGATATCGCGCAGGCCGATCTCGGGCGGGGCCATCGCGCGCATCAGGAAGAGGTTGTAGCCGAAGGGCGGCGTCATGTAGGCGATCTGGGTGGTGATGGTGTAGAGCACGCCGTACCAGATCAGGTCGAAGCCCAGCGCATCGACCAGCGGCACGTAGAGCGGCGCCACGATCACCAGCATGGCGGTGTCGTCGAGGAAGGTGCCCATGACGATGAAGCTGAGTTGCATCAGGATGAGTATCATCCAGGGGCTGAGGTGCATCTGTTCGGTGAACAGGTTCTCGATCGCCTTGACTGCGCCTAGCCCGTCGAAGACCGCGCCGAAGGCGAGGGCGGCGAGGATGATCCACATGAACATGCAGGAGATGCCGAGGGTGGATCGGATCGAGACCTCGAAGACCTCGCGCGTCATACGGCCCTTGACCACGGCGGCGAGGAAGGCCGCCAGCGCGCCGATGGCCGAGCTTTCGACCAGCGAGGTCCAGCCGTTGACGAAGGGGATCATCATGGTGGCGAAGATCACCAGCGGCAGGATGCCGGCACGCAGCAGGGCCAGCTTTTCCGACAGCGGGATATCGCGTTCCTCGCGCGACAGGACCGGGCCGAGGTCTGGGTTCAGCTTGCAGCGCGCCCAGATGTAGATGATGAACATCGCCGCCATCATCAGGCCAGGCACAACGCCCGCAAGCCAGAGCTGCCCGACCGGCTGGCGCGCGATCATCGCATAAAGCACGAGCACGACGGAGGGCGGCACGAGGATGCCGAGGGATGAGCCGGCCTGGATCACCCCCGTGACCATCCTTTTATCGTAGCCACGTTTAAGCAGTTCCGGCAGGGCGATGGTGGCGCCGATGGCCATGCCGGCGACCGAGAGGCCGTTCATCGCCGAGATCAGCACCATCAGGCCGATGGTGCCGATGGCGAGGCCGCCATGCACACCGCCCATCCAGACGTGGAACATCTTGTAGAGGTCGTCGGCGATCTTGGATTCGCTCAGGACGTAGCCCATGAAGATGAACATCGGCAGAGTCAGCAGCGGATACCACTTCATCAGCTTCATCGCCGCCGAGAAGCCGAGGTCGTAGCCGCCCCGGTCGCCCCAGAGCAGCAGCGCGGCGACAACCGCGACGAAGCCGATGGCGCCGAACACGCGCTGGCCAGTCATCAGCATCAGCATCATGGTCGAGAACATGAGAAGGGCGATCAGTTCGTAGGACATCAGATCGCCTCGCGCGGAATATCTTCGCCCCGGATGCGCAGGATGTCCTTGGCGAGCTCGGACAGCGACTGCATCAGCATCAGGAAGAGGCCAAAGACCATAATGGCCTTGATCGGCCAGAGATAGGGGCGCCAGGCAGTCGGGCTGCGCTCGAACCGGCCGAGTACCTCGTTGGCGCCCTCGAGGCCGCCGGTGATGAACCCCTTGATGAGATTGCCGAAGAAGGCGAAGGGCTCGGTCCCGAAATGGCCCAGCGAATAGGCGGTGGAGCCGATGCCGCCCCAGAGCAGGATGCCGAGGTAGAACAGCAGGAACATGACGGTGATGGCGTCGAACCAGGCTTTCCGGGTCTCGGTCCAGTCGCCGTAGAGCAGGTCCATCCGCACGTTCGATCCCATCTGGATCGAGTAGGGGCCGCCGAGGATGTAATAGGCGACCATGGCGAATTGGGCCATCTCCAGCGTCCAGAGAGACGGCAGGAAGAAGGTCTTCGAGATCGAGGACCAAAGCAGGATGCCCATCATCACGAAGATGCCGTACATCATGATACGCCCGACCCGGCGGTTGAACCGGTCGGTGACGTGGACGAAGACGTGCAAGGCCCCGTTCATGGCGCGGCTCCTGCGGTGCCGGGCATCCGTCCGAGCGCCGCGGGCAGGGTGCGGGCGAGCAGCGCTGCCACATCGGCGGCGCGCGCCGGGTCGGCGAGGAGATCGTTCCTCACTTCGAGCATCACGTTGGGCAGGCCACGCGCGATGGCGTGACGCTTGAGCGAATGGGTGACGCCGTCGGCCGGGCCGTAGGGCTGGTTGCGCTCGATGCGGTAGGGCGCGCCTTCGAGCTCGGCGAGCAGCGCGTCGGCGAGGCGGGTGTCGGTGTCGTGCAAGACGCCGATCTCGACCGGGCGGTGCTTGCCGAAATAGACCGGCGTGAAGGAGTGCACGGTGATGAGCGCCGCTGGACGGGCGGCTTCCATCGCCGCGTCGACCGCCGCGCAGAACGGGTGGTAGATGCGGTTCGCCCGGTCGGCACGGGCCTCGGGCGAGAGGCCGCGATTGCCGGGGATCTCGTGGATTTCGCTCTTCTCGGGCACCGAATCCGGGGCCTCGGGCGGGCGGTTGCAGTCGTAGAGCAGACGCGACACCGCGCCGAAGACCAGCGGCACGCCCATCGCGGCAGACAGGTGCCGAGAGAGCGTCAGCGCGCCCGGATCCCAGGCGGCATGGCTGAAGCGGGTCTCGGGCGGCAGGCCAAGTTCGCGGAACTCCGCGGGAATCTCGGCCGAGGCATGTTCACAGAGGAGCAGGGCCGGCGCGGCACCGGCAAGTCCCTCGGTCGTGGCTGCGTCGAAATCTGCGCTTTGTGTCATTGGTCCCCCGTCCAAGGCAGGTTTCTTCAGCAGCATGGTGGCTGTCAACCGCAATTCTGAAAGTTTCTCTTCTTTGATGGCGGCTTTGAAAGTATGATTACAAAACCGACATCGGGAAGGGCAGACAATTGGCGGAAACGGCGCAAGAGCGCATCAAGGCGGTGGGCGGTCAGCTGACCCGGGCCGAGCGTCAGCTGGCGGATGTGATTCTCGAGAACTACCCGATGTCGGGGCTTGGCTCGATCACGCGGCTGGCCGAGAAGGCGGGGGTCTCGTCGCCCACGGTGGCGCGGATGGTGCAGAAATTGGGGTTTTCCGGCTTTCCCGAGTTCCAGGAGGCGCTGCGCGACGAGCTTGAGGCGCAGATCTCGAACCCGATCGCCAAGCACGAGAGCTGGTCGGAAGCGGCCCCGCAGGGGCATATCCTGAACCGCTTCACCGATGCGGTGATGTCGAACATCCGCCAGACGCTGGCCCATGCCGATCCCGCCGAGTTCGACGCGGTGACGGCGCTTCTTGCCGATTCGACGCGGGCGGTCTTTGTCGCGGGCGGGCGTATCACCCATGCGCTGGCCGAGTATCTGCACATGCACCTGCATGTGATCCGTCCCCGGGTCCAGTTGATCCGGACCACGAACAACGCCTGGCCGCACGACCTGCTCGACCTCGAGGCTGGCGACGTGGTCATCCTGTTCGACGTGCGCCGTTACGAGAACACGACGCTGAAACTGGCCGAGATCGCGGCACAGCGCGGGGCCAGGATCGTGCTGTTCACGGACCAGTGGCAGTCGCCGATCGCGCGCCATGCCACGGCATCGTTCAACTGCCGGATCGAGGCGCCTTCGGCCTGGGATTCGACGGTTGCGATGCAATTGATGTCGGAAACGCTGATCGCCGCGGTGCAGGAACGGGCCTGGGAGCAGACCCGAGAACGCATGAAGACGCTGGAGGAAATCTTCGACGCGACCCGCATCTTCCGCAAGTTCGTGTGAAATCGCGACTTTTTTGGACGGGTATTACTTCACAAGGCCGGCCCGTATACCTACATTACGCGCGAACACGGTTCGGCGCAGATCAAGCCTGATCAAGCGGCGGCGGGACGACAGGGGATTACCTTTTGCGCATCATCGGGACGGCATTGATTCTTGCTGCCATGTGGCTGCTGATGTCTGGCCTCTACAAGCCGCTGATCCTCGGGTTCGGCGCGGCTTCGGTCCTGCTGGTGGTCTTCGTCCTGCGCCGTATGGACGCGATTGACGGTGACCGCGTTCAGCTGCGCCTCAAGCCGCTCGCGTCGCTTGGATACCTGATCTGGCTGCTCAAGGAGATCGCCAAGTCGAACTGGGTGGTGACCAAGATCATCCTCAAGCCGTCAATGCCGATCCGCCAGCACCTTTTCGTGGTGCCGCTGACGCAGGAAAGCGATCTCGGCCAGACGATATTCGCAAATTCCATCACGCTGACGCCGGGGACCATCACGGTCGAGACCGAACCGGGGCACTTCCTGGTCCATGCGCTGGCCTATTCCGACGGGGATGACGACGGCCTTGCCGACATGGACCGCCGCGTGAGCGCAATCGAGAAGAGGGTGGCCGCCTGATGTTCATCGTAGCAGCCCTGTCCCTCTTCATTGCCATGCTGCTGGTTCTCGTCCGGCTGTTCAACGGGCCGACGCTCTATGACCGGGTGCTGGCCGTGAACACTTTCGGCACCTTCACCGTGCTGTTCATCGGCGTGCTCGGCTTCCTGAACGGGCGGCCGGATTTCCTCGACATCAGCCTGCTTTACGCGCTGATCAACTTCGTGGGCACGATCGCCATCCTCAAGTTCTTCCGCTACCGCGCCATCGGCGACCAGCCGCGGCCGAGCGACCAGGCCGAGGGAGAGGTCTGATGGAGCTTCTCGTCGAGATCCTGAGCTGGATCTTCATCCTGTCCGGGTCGTTCTTCACCGTGGTCGGTGCCTTCGGGATCCTGCGTTTCCCTGATTTCTGGGCGCGGTTGCATGCGGCCTCGATCTCGGACAGCGCCGGGATGATCCTGCTGCTGATCGGCATGGCGTTGCAGGCGGGATGGACGCTGGTGACAGTCAAGCTGATCATCATCGGCATCTTCCTCTTCATCACCGGACCCACCTCGACCCATGCCGCCGCCAGCGCGGCGCTGGTGTCGGGCCTGCGGCCCAAGGAGCACCCCGGACTGACCGGTGCGCAAACGCCCCCGCCCGAGAAGCAAAACTGATGGAAATGTTGATCGACATCGTGCTGTTCTCGATGATGGTGGCGACCGCGCTGGCCATCGTGAGACTGCGCAGCCTCTTTGCCGTGGTCATGCTGGCCGGCGTCTTCAGCCTGCTGTCGGCCTTGCTGCTGGTGACGCTCGATGCTGTTGACGTCGCCTTTACCGAGGCCGCGGTGGGAGCGGGGATCTCGACCGTTCTGATGCTGAGCACGCTGGCGCTGACCTCGCGGTCGGAGCAGCCCTCGGCCAAGGCCGGGCTGACCCCGCTGCTGGTCGTGCTCGTCACCGGTGCGGCGCTGGTCTACGGCACGCTCGACATGCCGAGCTTTGGCGACCCGAACGCGCCGGCGACGACCCATGTGGCGCCGGACTACCTCGAACGCAGCCAGCACGAGATCGGCGTGCCGAACGTCGTGACCGCCATCCTCGCGAGCTATCGCGGGTTTGACACCTTGGGCGAGACCGGCGTGGTCTTTACCGCCGGCATCGGCGTGCTGCTGCTGATAAGCGGCCTGCGCCGGCGTCGCCGCCAGAAGGGCGAAGAAGAATGATCCGCCATCACCTCATCCTCCGCGTCGTTACCAAGCTGCTGATCGGCCCGATCATGCTGTTCGCGCTCTACGTGCAGTTCCACGGCGACTATTCGCCCGGCGGCGGCTTCCAGGCCGGCGTGATCATGGCGGTGGCCTTCATCATCTACGGCGTGGTCTTCGGGCTGGCGACGGTGCAGCAGGTGCTGCCGCCCTGGCTGGTGCACAAGCTGCTGGCGCTGGGCGTCATCATCTATGCCGGCACCGGTTTCGCGAGCCTGTTCCTGGGCTATGCCTATCTGGATTACGGCGCCTTCTCGCCAGCCCACCCCGAGCATGGCCAGCACTGGGGCATCCTGGCGGTCGAACTGGGTGTGGGCATCACTGTCACCGGCGTGATGGTGGCGGTCTATTATGCCTTCGCAGCGCGCACTCCGATGCTCAGCGACGAGGACTGGTGATGACCGCCGAATTCGATCTCCCCTTCATCCTTGGCCACGTCAACTACTGGCTGTTCATCGTGCTGATGATGACCGGGCTCTACATCGTCGTGGCCAAGGGCAACCTGGTCAAGAAGATCGTCGGGCTGAACATCTTCCAGACCGCGGTCTTCATGCTCTACATTTCGGTGGGCAAGGTTTCGGGCGGCACTGCGCCGATCTTCCCGACCGACATGAATGTCGACCCCAACGTGGTCTATTCCAACCCGCTGCCGCACGTTCTGATCCTCACCGCGATCGTCGTCGGCATCGCCACCACCTCGCTGGGCCTGGCGCTGATCGTGCGCATCCGCGAGCAATTCGGCACCATCGAAGAAGAAGGCATCTACCAGATCGAGAGGGACATGGCTGCCGAGGAATACCGCCTGCACAGCGAACTCATGAGCGAGCGGCGCTGATGGCGACCGAAGTTCTGCCCCATACGGCCATGACGCTGCACGACCACCTGCCGATGCTGCAGATCCTGGTGCCGTTCTTCGCCGCGCCGCTGATCGTGTTCCTGGGCAGCCGCCGGTTGGCCTGGCCGGTGGCCTTCGCGGCCAGCGTGATCTCGCTGGTGATTTCCTGGATGCTGCTGATGCAGGTGATCGACGGCGGAGTCATCACCTATCACATCGGTGGCTGGGAGCCGCCGCTGGGCATCGAATACCGGATCGACGCGGCGAATGCCTTCGTGCTGTTCCTGGTCTCGGCGGTCTCGGTCGTGGTGCTGCCCTTCGCCAAGACCAGCGTGGCCGACGAGGTGGCAGCGCGCGACCATACGCTGTTCTACGCGGCCTACCTGCTGTGCTTCTCGGGTTTGATGGGTGTGGCGATCACTGGCGACGCGTTCAACGTCTTCGTCTTCCTCGAGATCTCGTCGCTGTCGACCTACGTGCTGATCGCCAGCGGCGCGGCGCGCGACAAGCGGGCGCTGACAGCGGCCTATGACTATCTCATCATGGGGACCATCGGCGCGACCTTCTTCGTGATCGGCATCGGTTTCCTCTACATGGCGACCGGCACGCTCAATATGGCGGACCTGGCCGACCGCATCGGCACTCAGGGCGGCAACCGGACGGTGGAGGCGGGCTTTGCCTTCATCCTGGTGGGCGTCGGGCTGAAGCTGGCCTTCTACCCGATGCACCTCTGGCTGCCCAATGCCTATACCTTCGCGCCTTCGGCGATCTCGGCCTTCCTGGCCGCGACGGCGACGAAGGTAGCGGTCTACGTGCTGCTTCGCTTCACCTTCACCGTGTTCAGCCCGGCCTTCCAGTTCGAAGTGCTGACGCTGCAATTCGTGATCATGCCCTTCGCGCTGCTTGCCATGTTCGCGGCCAGCTTCGTCGCGGTGTTCCAGAGCGACTTCAAGCGGATGCTGGCCTATTCCAGTATCGCTCAGATCGGCTACATGCTGCTCGGGATCTGCCTGCTGACCGAAACCGGCCTGACCGCCGCCATCGTGCACCTGTTCAACCACGGGATCACCAAGGCGGCGCTGTTCATGGCGGTCGGCGCCTATGTGCTGCGCAACAAGGACACCTTCTACAACGACATCTGCGGCATGGGCCGCAAGATGCCCTGGACCTCTGCCGCAGTTGTCATCAGCGGGCTGAGCCTGATCGGGGTGCCGGGCACGGCGGGCTTCGTCAGCAAGTGGGTGCTGGTGCAGGGCGCGCTGGAGAAGGGCTGGTGGCCGATCGCGACCCTGGTGGTGGCGTCGAGCCTGCTGGCCGTCGTCTATGTCTGGCGGGTGATCGAGGTGCTCTACCTGCAGCCGGCGCGGTCTGACTCCACAGCGACCGAAGTGCCGATGTCGATGCTGGTTCCGATCTGGATCGCCGCCATCGCCTGCATCTGGTTCGGGATCGACACTGATACGACGTTGACGGCGGCGCGAAGCGCGGCGGCCGGTCTGCTCGGCACAGCCGGGCAATAGGAGGGCGGCATGGAAACGAATACCGCCATCTTGCTGAGCATGCTGATCCCCGGCCTGGCGACGGTCGGCAACCTGGTGCTGCGCCGGCAGGACAACCTTCGTGACGGCATGACGCTGGTTGCCGCCATCGCCACCTTCGGCTGCGTGCTGACGGTGCTGTTCAACGAGGGCAACGGCACCACCGCGCCGATGGTGGTCTGGACGGTGATGCCGGGCCTCGACCTGGCCTTCAACGTCGAGCCGCTGGGCCTGATGTTCGCGATCATCGCGAGCGGGTTGTGGATCATCACCCATCTCTACGGCATCGGCTACATGCGCGGGAACAAGGAGAAGCACCACGCCCGCTTCTTCGCCTGTTTCTCCTTCGCCATCGCCAGCGTGATGGGTATCGCCTTCGCCTCGAACATGTTCACGCTGTTCCTGTTCTACGAGGCACTGACGCTGTCGACCTATCCGCTGGTCGCCCACAAGGAGACGCCCGAGGCGGTTCGGGGCGCGCGGACCTATCTCGGCATCCTGATCGGCACCTCGATCGGGCTGCAGCTGGTCGCGGTGATCTGGACCTTTGCCCTGACCGGCACGCTGGACTTCACCAAGGGCGGCATCCTGGAAGGCCATGTCGAGGGGCCGCTGGTCGCCATCCTGCTGGCGCTCTACGCCTTCGGGATCGGCAAGGCGGCGCTGATGCCGTTCCACCGCTGGCTGCCGGCTGCGATGGTGGCCCCCACGCCTGTTTCAGCGCTGCTGCACGCGGTCGCGGTGGTGAAGGCGGGTGTCTTCACCATGCTGAAGGTCGGCGTCTACATCTTCGGGATCGATTTCCTGGCCGAGACCGGCGCCTCGGAATGGCTGATGTGGCTCGCGGCCTTCTCGATCATCTGCGCCTCGGTCGTGGCGATGACCAAGGACAACCTGAAGGCGCGGCTGGCCTATTCGACCGTGTCGCAGCTGAGCTACATCACGCTGGGCATGGCGCTGGCGACGCAGCTGGGCGTGCTGGGCGGGGGGATGCATATCGCGATGCACGCGATGGGCAAGATCACGCTCTTCATGTGCGCGGGGTCGATCTATGTCGCGACGCACAAGACGAACATCAGCCAGATGACGGGGTTGGGCCGGGCGATGCCGGTGACGTTCATCGCCTTCCTGGTCGGCGCACTGTCGATCATTGGCCTGCCGCCGCTGGGTGGCAGCTGGAGCAAGTGGCTGCTGATCCTGGGCGCGGCCGATGCCGGGCAGATGGCGATGATCGCGGTCTTCATGATCTCGTCGCTGCTGAACATCGCCTATCTGCTGCCGGTCGTCGCCAAGGGCTTCTTCCTCAAGGGCGAGGGCCAGCCCGAGACCTGGGCCGAGGCGCGGCCGCTGGTCTGGGTGCCGCCGGCGCTGACGGCGTTTGGCTGCCTTGTCCTGTTCTTCTACGCGGGTGCGATCGAGGCCTTCCTCGCGCCCATCGTTGCGGCCAACTGAGGGGATCGAGATGGAGCACGACCAAACCGACGCCCGCAAGGAAGCCCCCGAGAACCAGGGGCCGGGCGCCAGCCGCATGATCGTCGGGCTGGCGCTGGTCTGCGCGGTGCTGTTCCTGGCCGATTTCGCCTATGAGAAACACGTCTATGTGCCGGTCGAGTCGATGCCGGGCTTCTACGCGATCTTCCCGCTTGTCACCTGCCTGGCGCTGGTGATCGTGGCGCGGGTGCTGCAGGCCGTCCTGCGGCGGCCCGTAGGCTATTACGCGCCGAAGGACGTCGAGACCGAGGCCTATCCCGAGGACGGGTTGAACCGGGAGCGGGCCGATGTTTGACGTGTTTCCGCCTGTGCTGGTCTATCTCCTGGGTGCCGTCCTGCTGCCGTTGCTGCCCAATGCCGCGCTGCGCGCTGGGCTGTCGCTGCTGGTGCCGGTCATCGGCGGCTGGCTGATCTGGACGCTGCCCGAGGGCAACCATGCCGTGGTCTCGCTGGCCGGGTTGGATCTTACGCTGATCCGCAACGACAAGCTGGCGAGCGTCTTTGCGCTGATCTTCTCGCTCGCGGCCTTCCTGTCGCTGCTCTACGCCTGGCATGTCCGCGACCGGGTGCAGCAGACGGCGACGCTGCTGTACGCGGGTTCGGCCATTGGGGCCGTCTTCGCGGGCGATCTCATCTCGCTGTTCCTTTTCTGGGAAGGCACGGCCATTGCCTCGGTCTTCCTGATCTGGGCGCGCGGCACCGAGGGGGCCTATCACACCGGCCTGCGCTACCTGCTGATCCAGGTGACCTCGGGCGTGATCCTGCTGGCCGGGGCGGCGCTCTACTGGCGCGAGACGGGGTCTCTGGCCTTCGAGCACATGACGCTTGGTTCCGCGGCGACCTGGCTGATCTTCCTGGCCATCGGCATCAAATGCGGCTTCCCGCTGCTGAACAACTGGCTGGCGGACGCCTATCCGGTGGCCACCGTGACCGGCACGGTGATTCTCTCGGCCTTCACGACCAAGCTTGCTATCTACGCGCTGGCGCGCGGTTTCGCCGGCACCGAGCTCCTCATCTGGATCGGCGTCGGGATGGTGCTGATCACCGTGGTCCAGGCCATGATCGAGAACGACCTGCGCCGAGTGCTGGCCTATTCGCTGAACAACCAGCTGGGCTTCATGGTAGTCGGCATCGGCATCGGCACCGAGCTTGCCCTGAACGGCGCGGCGAGCCATGCGGTTGCCAGCGTGCTCTACAAGGCGGTTTTGCTGATGGCGGTGGGTGCAGTGCTGTTCCGCACCGGCACGGCGAAGGCATCGGACCTTGGCGGCCTCTATCGCACTATGCCGCTGACCGCGCTCTTTGCCCTGGTCGGGAGTGCCTCGATCGCGGCCATGCCGCTGTTCTCGGGCTTCGTGACCAAGTCGCTGATCCTCTCGGCGGCGCAGCACGAGCATCATTACATCGCCTGGGCGGTGCTTCTTTTCGGGTCGGCGGCGGCGGTGATGCACACGGCCATCCGCATTCCCTATGCCGCCTTCTTCGGCCCGGACAGTGGCCTGCGCCCGCACGAGGCGCCGGCGCATATGCTGCTCGCCATGGGGCTGACGGCGGCGTTTTGTGTCGCCATCGGCGTCTATCCCAAGGCGCTCTACGCGCTGCTGCCCTATGCGGTGGACTACAAGTCCTACACCACCTACCACGTGGTGCAGCAGCTGCAGCTGGTGGCCTTCGCCGCATTGGTCTTCGCCGTCATGATGCGCGCGGGCCTCTACCCGAAGAGCGAGCGTTCGATCGTCCTCGACACCGACTGGGTCTATCGCCGCCTGCTGCCGCGCGTGGTCGGCGCGCTGTCGGCGACGATGGGTGCGGTCTGGGCGCTGGTCGCCTCGGCGCAGGAACGATGGCTGCGCGGGATCATCCTGCGGCTTTACCGCACCCATGGGCCGGCGAGCCGCATCGCCTTGAACTGGCCGACAGGGTCGATGGTGCAATGGGTTGCCATCGTTCTGGGGATCACGCTGATCGTGACCTTCCTGTCCTGAAGCGCACCATCGCGGTGACGCGATGGTGAACGCGCGGGCGGGTGGAGCGTGCTAGCAAGGTCATGAGGATGACATGACCGCAGCATCGAACAAGCTTGTCACGCCGACACGGCGCCGTGTCTTGGGCCTGGCCGTCCTTGCCGGGGCCGTGGGCCTGATCGGCTGGCGGCGGCTGCATCCCACCTACAGTGGCGAAAGGTTGAGCGTTGCCGAGGCCCATGCCGCCGCCCTGGCGGGCGAGGTGACGCTCGTCGATATCCGCCGGCCGGACGAATGGCGGCTGACCGGGATCGGAGAGGGGGCGCAGCCGCTCGACATGCGGCGCGCTGACTTCGAGACAGCCCTTGCCGAACTGCTTGGCGGGGACCGGGCCGCCCCGGTGGCGCTGATCTGCGCACGTGGTGTGCGTTCGGCGCGGATGGCGACGCGGATGGCAAAGGCCGGGTTCACCCATGTCTTCGATGTGCCCGAGGGGATGCTCGGCTCGGGCGCGGGGGCGGGCTGGCTCGGCGCGGGGCTGCCGGTTATGCCTTACGACGGGGGCCAGGGATGAAGCTCTGGCTGGCTGCCCTCTGCCTCGCGCTGGCGGGTGGTTCTGCGCAGGCCGGCTGCGGGGCCGATCCCGAGCCGTGCAGACTCGCGGATGGAGAATATCATGCCCTGCTGCCAAAGGCGGGAGGGCAGGGGGCCCCGGTCGTGCTCTGGCTGCATGGGGCGGGCAGCAACGGTGGCAACGCGGTGCGCAATGCCGCCCTTATGGAGGCCCTGACCGGGCGCGGCTATGCGGTGCTCGCGCCGACCGGCAGTCGGCAGTTCGGAGAGCGCGGGGCGAGCTGGAACTTTCTGCCCGGCTGGGAGGGACGCGACGAGACCGATTTCCTGCGGCGCGCCGTGGCGGATGCCTCTGCGCGTTTTGGCACCGACGCCAAGAGCGTGCTCTTGGCGGGGTTCTCGGCCGGGGGATTCATGGTGACCTATCTCGCCTGCACCGCGCCCGAGACCTTTGCCGCCTATGCGCCGGTGTCGGGCGGGTTCTGGCGACCGCTGCCCGATGGCTGTGCGGGTCCGGTGCGGCTGTTCCAGACCCACGGCTGGGCCGACAGGACCGTGCCACTGGAGGGCCGCGTGTTGCGCAGCGGCGAGTTCGAGCAGGGCGACATCTTCCAGGGGATGGAGCTCTGGCGGCAGGCCAATGGCTGTGCCGGGCAGGATCCGACTGCCTATGGCGAGACCGGCATCTTCTGGCGCAGGAAGTGGGAGGATTGCGCGGCGGGCAGCGCGCTGGAGTTAGCCCTGTTTCCCGGCGGACATACGGTGCCTGAGGGATGGGTCGACATGGTGCTCGACTGGTTCGAAAGTCTCGAAATCCCCTAACGGATGTGACTTTGATTACATCGGCCAGGACGTTTCCCGGCTAGCAAGATCGCATCGGTTTGCACAAAGGGATTTGACCATGGCCGACGACGCCTCCGCCGCTCTTAAACTGGCGAAAGAGAACGAGAAGCAGATCAATCTGCTTTGGAAGAACTTCGCCAAGCTCGAAAAGACCCAGAACGAGTGGGAGAAGTTGCAGCAGGACTACATCCAGAGAATAGAAAAGAACCTTATTGACGCGATCAATGACGCCAACAAGCAGCTGGTTGCCTATTCGAAGTCCATCGACGAACACGAGAAGGCGCAGGCTAAGTACATCCGCGAAGTCGAGGCCAACCTGGTGAAAGCCGTCAACGACCTGCGCAAATGGGTCGACAAGGAATTCGACCGCAAGGGGTTCTTCAGCTAGGCCCTATTCGGCGGCCGTCTGGACCGGTGCTCCTTCGAGGATCGACCTCAGTTCGTTGCGATAGTGCCGCGCTGCCCGCGTGATCGGCGGCGCGGCGAAATCCTCGCGCGTGGCGACGGCTCGGAACAGCGACAGGCCCGACAGCATCGAAAGCGGGATCGCAAGCACGAGGCTTATGGCGATCGGCAGCAGCCAGAGCGACACCAGCCCGGCCATCATGCCGGCGACCAGCACTGCCCCGCTGATGGTTTCGAGCATGTGGCAGAGCGCTACCGTGCCTAGCGAGTAATGCCCGCCGTTGCGCGCCTGGGGCGACCAGCCGCGTTGCAGGCCAAGCGCGGTGCGGAACACGGCGATCATCTGCTGGACCATCAGTATCGGGGCGTAGAGCACCGAGAGGATGACTTCGGAGAGGAAGGAGAGGCCAAAGCGCGCCGGCCCGCCGAACTCGGAAAAGCGTGCGCCGGTCAGGGGAAGGGCCGCGATGCCGATCAGCTTGGGCGCAAGCAGGGTGGCATACATCAGCACGATTACAAGCACGTTGCGGCTGTCGGTCATCTCGGGCCAGGTTGGCACCAGCGGGTTGGTCTCGCTGAAATAGGTGAGCACGCTGGCGTCCTCGCCGACGCCGATCAGCGCCCACATCACCAGCAGCGCGAACCAGAGCGGCGACATCAGGTAGCCGACCGCTCCGTGCAGCATGTGGAAGCGCGACATCGAGCGGAAGCCCTTGGAGCCGAGCAGGCCGAGGTGCTGCAGGTTGCCCTGGCACCAGCGGCGATCGCGCAGCACGTGGTCGATCAGCGTCTGCGGCGTTTCTTCGTAGCTGCCCTTGATGCGTGGCAGGAAGCGGACACCCCAGCCGGCGCGGCGCAGCAGGCCGGCTTCGACGAAGTCATGGCTCATGATCAGCCGGTCGCCCTTGAGGTGCGGAAGGCCGGCGCAGGCGGCGAAGGCGGCGGTGCGGATGATCGCGTTGTGGCCCCAATAGTTGCCTTCCTGGGCGCACCAGCGGGCCATGCCCTCGGCGAAGGCCGCGCCGTAGACGCCGTTGGCGAACTGCTGCATCCGGGCAAAGACCGACTGCGCGCCGATCAGCTGCGGGAAGCTCTGGATCAGCCCGGCGCCGGGGTCGGCGGCGAGCGCATTGGTCAGGCTCAGGATCGCGCGGCCGGTCATCAAGCTGTCGGCGTCGAGCACCAGCATGGCGTCATGGGCACCGCCCCAGCGTTCGACCCAGTCGGCGATGTTGCCGACCTTGCGGTCCGTGTTCATGATCCGGCGGCGGTAATAGAGCTCCAGCCCCGGCGAGAGCGTGCTGCGCAGCGCCTCGACGGTGCGCTGTTCCTGCTCGGCCAGCGCCTCGTCGCGGGTGTCGGAGAGGATGAACATCGCATAGCGGTGGGCGCCGCCATAGGAGCGCAGTTCCTCGAGCATCGAGCGGGCATTACCCAGCACGTACCAGGGCACCTCGTTGTAGACCGGCATCAGCAGCGCGACCTTCAGGGGGCGCACCGGACCCTTGGCCGGGCGGGGCGCGCGGCGGGTCAGCGACCAGAGGCCAAGCGCCACGGTGCTGACGGCGAAGCTGATCCAGAAGAAATTGAACGAGATAAGCGCGATCAGCAGCGCTTCGGCGAAGTTGATCCCCTGGTCCGAGAACCAGCCATACATGACCACGCCCAGGGCGATGGTCGCCGCCATGGCGGGGCTGAAAGCCAGCACGCGCCAGAGCGCCTGGCCATTTTCAGAATGCAGTCCGGGGGCAGTCTCATCGCGATAGGCTGCGCCGAAATCCTGCACCGGCATGGGGCGCGGTGTCTCGGGCGGCATCACGAACAGGTCGGTTCTCATCTTGTCCACCGATAAAGCCAGACTTCGCTGGCGGGAGCACCGTCCTTGCGCAATTCGGCGCGAAGTTCGGCAAAGTCGTTGTCACCAGCGTCGAAGGTGAACGCCAGCCGGAGACCCCCGGTTTCGGGATTCTCCTGGAGGATGCCTTCGGTGATGGTCGCATGGGGCGAAGAGATCAAAGGTTCGACCTTTTCGTGGCCTTCCGCGTAAAAATCGCTCGCTTCGAAGTCGATCACGACCAGGCGTTTGTCGTCATGCGCGCCCATCCGGGTGTTCAGCACGCGCGGCATCCCGGTCTCGACCGGTGCGGCGGCGCACCAGGTCAGACGATAGGCGATGTCGAGTCGCTGCCCCGCGGGGATAGGATCGTGCGGACGCCAGTAGGCGACGATGTTGTCGTAGATTTCCTTGTCGGCCGGGATCTCGACCAGCGTGACCGAGCCGGGGCCCCAGTCGCCCTTGGGTTCAACCCAGGCACCGGGGCGCTGGTGGTAATGCGCTTCGAGGTCGGCGAAATCGGCCAGCTTGCGGGCGCGCTGCATCAGGCCGAAGCCGCGCGGCATCCGGTCGATGAACGAGGAGACCTGCAGCTTGCGCGGGTTGGCGAGCGGTCGCCAGATCACCTCTTCGGCGCCGTTCCAGATCATCAGCCCGTCGCTGTCGTGCACCGCCGGGCGGAAGTCGTCGAAGCGGTTCCGGTTGGTCTCGTCGAAGAGGAACATGCTGGTGAGCGGGCCGAGTCCGACGTGGTCGAGTTCGGTGCGCGGGAAGAGCGTGGCCTCGACCTCCATCACGCAGTCCGGCCCTGGCGATATGTCGAAGCGGAAAGCGCCTGCGACGCTGGGGCTGTCCATCAGCGCGTGCACGATGATGTTGCGCTTGCCGGGAGCCGGGGTCTCGAGCCAGAAGCGGGTGAAGTCGGGGAACTCCTCGCCCTTCGGTTCCGCCGTGTCGATGGCCAGGCCGCGGGCCGAAAGGCCGTAGGCGTGGCCATAGCCGATGGCGCGGAAGTAGCTGGCGCCCTGGAACACGCAGAACTCGGACTTGCGGCCAGGCTCGGTCTGCTCGGTGCGCAGGCGCAGTCCCGAGAAGCCGAGCGTTTCGGACACCGGCAGCGGTGGTACCAGCGCCGGGTCGTGGTCGAAATCATCGTAGATGAAGGGCACCGGCTCGGCCATGCCGCCGCTTACCGCGGACACCTGGATGGTGCGCGGGAAGTAGAGGCCGGGCGCAAAGAAGTCGACCACGTAGGGCACGTCGGTGCCGGCCCAGAGCGCATGGTCGAGCTTGAAGCGAATCGCCCGGTACTGGTCGTAGGTGAGGTCCAGCCATTCCTGCGGAACGGTAGGACGGGGCTGGTAATCGGCAGCGGCGAGAGCGCGCGCCATATCGATCACTCTTTGTCGGGCAAAGATGGTTCCGGCCCCGGCCACGGGGGCGGCCGATACCAGACCAAATGCCGACGACCCCACGAGAAACGCACGGCGCGACAGCGTCATCTTCCCTTGCTCCGCCAAGGTTGAGATTTGAACCAAGCGGCGATGTATGCTGTTGCCGCGATAAGTGCAAACCCCCAAATATTAACCAGAATATGATTTTCTGCATTCCGGCCGAGTTGATCGAGCACGAAGCCCAGAATTTGGGCGACGGCCATCGAGAAGACGAAGACGGCAAGCGACTGCTGCCCCACCTTGGTGATGATCGCGAGCAGGAATCGGGGCGCCGCACCGGCTGCGCCCGAGGCCAGTTCCCGCAGACGCGCGCCGCCGGTCCCGGCCGCTGCCCAGGCCAGGTAGGCCAGCGACAGGAAGTGCAGGTAGCGCAGCAGGCCGAAGTCGGTCTTGTCGCGCAGGCTGAAGCGTTCCGAGACGTCCTGGTAGTCCATCCAGCGCCATGCGCCCTTGATCCAGTCGCCCAGGGCGGGCGAGGCCGCGTCGATCCAGGTCAGCACCTTCCACGAACCGAAGGGGGCCGAGAGCACCAGGAAGGCGGCGCAGATCCAGATCAGCGTGCGGTTGACCGGCGGAGCGGGGATCCAGCCGCGCATGAAGGCGAAGCCGGTGAAGAACAGCAGTTGCCAGCCGAAGGGGTTGAAGAACCATTCGCGGTCGGTCCAGGGTTCGGCCGGGAAGTGCACGGTGCCGATATTGGCCGCAGCCCAAAGCGCGAGGCTGGCCGCGATACCAACCACGAGGTGGATGCGGACCAAAGCGATCATGACGGGCATCAGGGCCAGCACGCCCAGATACATCGGCAGGATGTCGAAGTAGTTCGGCACGTAGGTCAGGGTGAACAGTCCGACGATCTGCTGCTCGGGGTTCTTGAAGAAGTGCTGCAGGTTCAGCGCGGCGACATAGGAGCCGTCGCCGGGCCACCAGAGATCGATGGCCGCCATCGCGGCGGCAGTGAAGAAGAACAGCGCGATATGCGCCCAGTAGACCTGCCAGCAGCGGAAGGCGACGCGGGCGGTGCCGGTCAGCCAACCCTTCTTGGCGAAGACGCCTCCGAAGGCAATGGCCGAGGCCATGCCGGAGCAGAAGACGAAGATCTCGGTCGCATCGGAGAAGCCGAATCGGGCGGGAATCCAGTTCGCCCAGGTGTTGTTCGGGATATGTGCGACGAGGATGATGAACATCGCTATACCGCGGAACACGTCGAGCCGCGGGTCGCGCGTCGAGGCGGCCACGGCAGGGGCCCGCGCGGTACGCGGGTCTGCAAAATCCATGCTGGGCGAAATTGTCGCCATACGTTCTTTCCGTTCTGTCTTCACGTTATTCGGCCGGGACGCTTCGGGCGTTCGCGGGGCCCCGCGCGCCGGAAATCAGCGCGCGGCGGCAAGCCGCGAAGCCATCTTCCGACCCGGCTCGTAGGTTCTTGCGTTCGTTGAGGAATCGCTCGGCGTGGTCGAGATATCCGGCGCGCAGTGCCGCGTCGATGGTCAGCCGTTTGAACACATCTCTTTGTGCATGGCTGCCCCCAGCCTTTTGCATGGCTGCATCTGCGCGCGCGAGGTGGTGGAAGGCTTCGCCGTTGCGCCCTTCGCTGAAAGCGACAAGCCCCACGGCGGCATCGCGTCCGGGCGCCGCCATCGCCTTGGCGAAGGGATCTGCGGGCTGCTCGGCGTCGCGCGAGATACGGGCCAGCAGCGCAGCCTTGTCGGCCTCGCGCCCGGCGCCATTCAGCGCCAGCAGGTAGTGCAGGTCAGCGAAGATCAGGCAACCGTCGCCGGTGCGCCGGGCGCAGAGATCGGCCAGTTCCTCCCAGCGGTCGCCGACCGGGATGCCTTCGAGTTCGAGCCGCATCAGCAGCGAGGTGGCGTTCGAGATGTCGCGGTAGTCGTCGGTGCGGTCCTTGCGGATGCGGTCGTCGTAGAGCGCAAGCACCTGTTCGGTCTCGCCGGTCTCCAGATGCATCAGCGCCTTGTGCCACCAGACGTGGTAGCGGAAGTTGTTGCAATGCGCCCATGCGCTCTCGCGCGCGGCGAGCCAGTCGATGCCTTGCCGGGCGCGGCCGGTCATGTCGTGGACATGGGCCACCGCGTGCAGCCCCCAGGCGTCGTTCGGGGCCATCCAGAGTGCCTGTCGTCCGGCGATCTCGGCGCGCAGGTAGTCGCCGGTTTCCTCGAGCGCGAAGGCATGGCAGCCCAGCAGGTAGCCGCGCGCGGGGTGGTCATGGGCATAGGCGGGCAACAGGCGCTCGACCGAGGCGCGCATCCCGGCGGCGTCGCCCAGCAGGAAGCGGATCGCCTGCGACAGCTTCATCGCCAGCGGGTCGGTCGGGGTCTCGTCGAGCACCGCCTCGCATTCCGCGATGGTCCGCAGCGGCGCGCCGTCCAGCCAGTGGGCAAGGGCGGCGACATAGCGCGCCTCGCGCGGGGTGACCGGCTGGGCCTGCATCGCGGCCCTGGCGGCGGCGAGGGCCTCGCGGGCGGTCTGGTAGAGTTCGCGCCGGCCCAGCAACAGAAAGAACAACCCTCGTGCGGCGTGCCCTAGGGCAAAGTCGGGTTCAGCCTTCAGAACGGCGGCCAGGTGGCCCGGCGTGGCGGCCGAGTGGGCCAGAAAGCCCAGCTGCACCGCGTTCCAGTCGGAAAGGCCCTGAGGCGTGGCAAACGTCGTGGGCTGGCCGAACAGGTCATCGATCATGTCGGGGTCCATATGTTCAGAAACGGCGCAATAGCCGGGTGGACAGAGTGTAACGCCTTGAAATCTCGGGAACGATCCTGCTCGCGCATTGGTGACAGCGCGTGTGCGATGGCTTGCCGAGCGTGAGCGAAAAGCCGCGTGAGGGCCTGAAGGTGCGCTGATTTGTTTCACATCCCGCCGGATCGGGCAGGATCTGAAACATTCAGTCTAGATACGGCCGTCGTAGGCGTTGCGCGGAATCTCGGCAGCGATCAGGGTGAAGCGATCTTCCGCCGATGCCGCTGCAAGCGCAGCGCGCAACTCGGGCCGATTGGTGACGCGATGACCCGCTCCGCCGAAGGCACGGGCGATGGCGGCGAAATCGTGCCGGGCGAAATCGACGCCGCGATTCTGCATCTGCCGCTCGCGCTGCTTCTTCTCGATCAACGCGAGGCTGGCGTCGACGAAGACGACGCAGATGATCGGCGTGCGCAGTTCGGCGGCGGTGGCCAGCTCTCCGGCGACCATCAGCAGCCCGGCGTCGCCCGAGAAGCAGACCACGGGGCGGTCGGGCGCGGCCAGCTTGAGGCCGATGGCCAGCGGCAGGGCGCAGCCCATCGTGCAGAGGCCCGAGGATTGCACCAGCCCGCGCGGTTCGTGGGTCTGCCACATCTGGCTCAGCAGGATGCGGTGCGCGCCGCTGTCGGCGGTGGCGAGGGTGTCGCTTGGCAGGGCGGCGCGGGTCTCGGCGATCACTGCCGCCGGGCCCCAGTCGTCATCCTCCGGGAAGGCCCGCGCCAGTGCGGCGCGGGTTGCCTGGGGCTCGCCTGCGGGCCAGGTGGTACGGCTGCGCCCGCCTTGGGCGAGCGTTTCGAGCGTTGTGGCAGGATCGGCGACGAAGGCCAGCGTTGCCTGGTGCATGTAGTGGTCGTTGGCCACCGGGGCGATGTCGATCACCCGTTGCGTTGTCGGATCCCAGGCATCGCGCCAGCCCGCCCGCATCTCGATGGGGTCGTAGCCGATGCAGAGGATCAGGTCAGCCTGCCGCACCAGCGGCAGCAGGTGTCCGTCGGCCAGCGGCGACAGTCCGGCGGCACCAAGGCAGAGCGGGTGATCCTCGGGGATCACGCCCTTGGCCTTGTAGGTGGTGACGAAGGGGATGCCGAAGAGCTCGACAAAGGCGCGCAGCAGGCAGCCCGAGGGTTCGTCCAGCATGTCGAGGCCGACGACGGCCAGCGGGCGTTCGGCCTTGGCCAGCCAGTCGCGGGCAAGGGCAAGGTCGGCGCCTTGCGGGGCGGTGGGCGAGGAGATGGCACGCCGCATCGGGGTCTCGGCCACGCGCGCCTCGGCCACGCTGATGGGCACATCGATATGCACCGGACCGGGTCGCGCATCGCTTGCCACGCGGACCGCGCGGTCGGCGATATTGCCCGCACCGCCCTGTGTGAGGCGGAAGCTCGCCTTGGTGATCGGGCGGAAAACGGCCTGATGGTCGAGCACCTGGTGGGTATAGCTCAGCGCCTCGTCGGCCTCGACGCAGCCGGTCAGCACGATCATCGGCACCCGGTCCTGATGCGCATTGGCAACCACGTTGACCCCGTTCAGCGCGCCGGGGCCAAGGGTGGCAACCAGGATTGCCGGGGCGCCGTCGCGGTGATGCACGCCCTCGGCCATGAAGCCGGCGGCATTCTCGTGCTTGGCCAGGTGAAAGCGGATGCCGGCGTTTTCCAACGCGTCCACCAGCGTCAGCACCTCGCCGCCGGGCATCCCGAAGGCATGGCGGCACCCGGCCTCGTAGAGGCGGCGGGCAAGTATATCGGCGGCGCGGGGCAGGTCGGTCATCATTTGCTTTCCGGGAGCGGGGAGGGTGCCCATTTGAAGTCTGCCGCGGGGGTTTCGCGCAAGATGCGACACGCGGATGTGACCGGCGCGCGAGGTCGGCCGTTAGGCGATTTGCATTCCCTGCTTGCACCAGGCGGCCAAATATTTAGAGCTTTGCATATGATGACCGCTCCGCTTCCCCTGACCCGCGACGTCGTCCTCATCGGCGGCGGGCATACCCATGCGCTGGTGCTGCGGATGTGGGGCATGGCGCCATTGGCCGGCGCGCGGCTGACGCTGATCAACCCAGATCCGAAGGCGACCTATTCCGGGATGCTGCCAGGCTTCGTCGCCGGGCATTACCGCCGCGACGACCTGGACATCGACCTCGTGAAGCTGGCCCGTTTCGCCGGTGCAAGGCTGATCCTCGGTGCAGTCGATGGTATTGACCTGGTGACGCGCGAAGTGCATGTGCCTGGGCGTCCGCCGATTGGCTTCGACGTGGCCTCGGTCGATATCGGCATCACCTCGGACATGCCGTCGCTGCCGGGTTTCGCCGAACATGGCCTGCCGGCCAAGCCGCTCGGACCATTCGCGGCGCGTTGGGAGGCATTCCTCGGTGGCGACGGGCCCGCCCGCGTGGTCGTGATCGGGGCAGGGGTGGCCGGGGCCGAACTGGCAATGGCGATGGCCCATGCGTTACGTGCACGTGGTCGGGCAGGGCGCGTAACGCTGGTCGACAGCGCGACGGCATTGTCCGCAACCGGCTCGCGCGCCCGCGCCCGGCTGCTGGCGGAACTCGCCGCGCAGGGCGTTACGCTGATCGAGAACGCGCCCATCGAGCGGGTCGAGGCGGGCGCGCTGGTGCTGAAGGACGGTCGCCGGCTGGAGGCGGACCTCGTCACCGGTGCCGCCGGTGCGCGTGCCTTCGGCTGGGTCAGGCACAGCGGGCTGGAACTGGAGCATGGCTTCATCACCGTGGATTCGCGGCTGCAGTCGAGCGACCCCGAGGTCTTCGCCACCGGCGACTGCGCCCATATGGCCGATAATCCGCGTCCCAAGGCCGGGGTCTATGCCGTGCGGCAGGCACCGGTGCTGCTGCACAACCTGCGCGCGGCGGTGACGGGCGGGCGGCTGCACGACTACCGCCCGCAGAAGGACTACCTGAAGCTGATCTCGCTGGGCCAGAAGAGCGCCCTGGCCGAACGGCTGGGCCTGGCGCTGGCCGGACCGCTGATGTGGCGCTGGAAGGACCACATCGACCGCACCTTCATGAAACGCTTCCGCGACTTGCCGGTGATGCCGCAGCCCGCGCTGCCATCCGAGCATACGCTGGGCATGACCGAGGCGCTGGGCGACAAGCCGATGTGCGGTGGCTGCGGCGCCAAGGTTGGGCGCGAGACGCTGCGCGGTGCGCTTGGACCCGAGGCGGCGCCGTTGCGCGAGGACATCACCCCGCTGCCCGGCGATGATGCGGCGCTGTTGAGCACGGGCGGGGTGCGGCAGGTGATGACCTCGGACCACCTGCGCGCCTTCTGGGGCGACTGGGAACTGATGACCCGCGTCGCCGCGATCCACGCGCTGGGCGACATCTGGGCGATGGGGGCCGAGCCCCAGGCTGCCACCGCCACTCTGATCCTGCCCCGCCAGTCGGTGCGGCTGCAGGGCCGGATGCTGGCCGAGATCATGGCGACCGCGCGCGAGGTGATCGGCGCAGCGGGTGCGGCGGTGGTTGGCGGGCACACCTCGCTCGGCGACGAGCTGACCGTCGGTTTCACCCTGACCGGGATCTGTCGTGACCGGGTAGTGACGCTCGCGGGCGCGCGCCCCGGCGACGTGCTGTTGCTGACCAAGCCGATCGGCAGTGGCGTGCTGATGGCGGCCGAGATGCAGGGCCGGGCCGATGGCGCTTGGGTCGCCGCCGCGCTGGCGCAGATGATGCTGCCGCAGGGCGCGGCCTCGGCGATCCTTGCCCCGGAGGCCACCGCGATGACCGATGTCACCGGCTTCGGCCTTGCCGGGCACCTGATGAACATCTGCGAGGCCTCCGGCACCGGCGCCACGCTCGACCTCGACGCCGTCCCGCTGATGGAGGGTGCGCTCGACCTGGCGGCGGCGGGAATGCGCTCGACGCTCTTCGCCGACAATCGAACCGGGCTTCCCGACCTGCCGCTCTCGCCACGCAACGACCTTCTCTACGACCCGCAAACCGCTGGCGGCCTGCTTGCCGCAGTGCCACCCGAGAGCGCCGACAGGCTGCTTGCCGCGCTGCGCGACCAGGGCTACCCGGCCGCGCGGATCGGCCGGGTGCTGGAAGGCCCGCCTCGGCTGCTGGTGGACTGAGCGGCGGGCTGATCGCGAGGCTGGCGGTGTGTTTGCCGGGGAGACAGGATGGCAAACCGCGTCGGTAAGCTGCCTTCGACGTAGGGCGAGCCCTCGCACAGTCATGTTCCCGACCATGGTCCCCGCATCGCGATACCGGCGCAGGCACAGGTGCTCCCCCGGTGGTCCGGCAGCGCAACGGCACACCCGGCGTCAAATCCGAAGAATCCACCTCAATCCCCTTGCGCCCGCCCCCACCTTTCCGATATCCCCGCCGGCGGAGAGGTGGCCGAGTGGTCGAAGGCGCACGCCTGGAAAGTGTGTAGGCGGGGAACCGTCTCGAGGGTTCGAATCCCTTCCTCTCCGCCAGAAATTCGAAATACTTTTATTAATATCAATAAGTTGATCGGTGATTTCGACATCGCATCCCCCAGAGCGTCCCCCACTTTAACGCGGAACTGCCCGGAACTCATGGGAATACGTATCGCTTGTTGGCCGGTCGGTTGAGCCGACTCCGTCAATGCGCTTTTCTTTTATAGTGGTGTTGTCAAACTTCGGGAACCGCCGGTGTGCGTCGGCCCGCGCTGCGCATCGGCCCCCTAGAAGCGACATTTTTTTATAGTGCTGTTGTCAAAACTGGAGACCGGTTCGAGGCATCACTTTACTGCCCTCTGGCCTGCCGCTGCGCTCTCATGAAGAAGTGCCTTGTCGCCTGCGCCCGTGCGTCCGGGTCTGTCATGAAGATGTTCCGCATCTCGTTGTCTTGCTGGAACGCGCGGACGATGCCTTGGAAGAATGCCTGAGAGAACGTGTTCTCGACCACGTCTGCGGGGTTGTTCCGCATCATCTCGGTCATGTCTTCATTCATGATATCGCGCGTGACGCGTTCGAAGCGCAGGAAGTCTTCGCGCGAGAACTGGGTGCCATGCCGCTCGTTGAACGACTCGATAATCTCGGACAGCGACCTTTCTTCTTCCTCGGTGTAGGCGTTCGCGCCGAACTCGGTGATCGGTTGCAGGGTCGCAGTCTGCGCCGGTGAGAGGGACGCGCTGCCCACTTCGCCCTTCAGCAACTTGAAGGCAGAAAGGTTCAGCATGTCGTCGGTGATCGATATGTCGGCGGGCACGTCGCGCGACGGCAGCAGACGCGACAACCACGATGTGTAGGCATAGAGTTTTTCCAACCACGCATCGTTGAGTGATACGACCTGCGCCACGAAAACGTAGAACCGCTGGAAGCTCTTCAGGAGTTGGCGGAACTCTTCTTGTTGTGCCTCGTCTTCATCCAGTTCGAAGCGCCCCACCGCGAGACGGACAGTGCCTTCCAACTTGAGGCGGTCTTGGGTTGTCAGATCGCCCTTGAAGAACTGGTCGGCAAACCGTTCGACCTCTTCTTTGTGGATGTAGGTCGACGACGAGATGCGCTGTTCGAGGTCATAGATTTGGTTCAGGTCGGTGCGTTCTTCGAGCGCGGTTGCCTCGAAGAAGGGGGCAAACGCCTCTTTCAAGTCTTCCATCGTGTTCTGGAAGTCGAGAACGAAGGTTCGGGTCTTGCCGGGATATGTCCGGTTCAACCGTGCAAGCGTCTGCACCGCTTGCAACCCGGCGAGTTTCTTTTCCACATACATGGCGACGAGTTTCGGTTGGTCGAACCCGGTCTGGTATTTCTCGGCAACGACGAGGATCTGGAACTCGTCGGTGTCGAACTTCTTCGGCAGTTCGGTCTCGGCGAACCCGTTCGCGGTCGCTTCGGTCCAGACGTTGCCATCGATGTTCAGATCACCCGAGAACGCGACCAGCGCCTTCAGATCGGTGTAACCCTTCTGCTTGATATACTCGTTCAGGCGCTGCCAGAAGCGCAGCGCGTGTTCGCGACTCTGGGTCACGATCATCGCTTTCGCCTTGCCGTCTAGTTCCTTGGCAACGTGGCGGCGGAAGTGTTCGACGATCACCTCGACCTTCTGATCGATGGCGGTCGGATGCAGCGAGGCATAGCGGGCGACACGCGCCTGTGCCTTGCGTCCCTTGAAGGCGGGATCGTCTTCGATGGTCTTTTCGAGTTGGTAGTATGCCTTGTAGGTCATGTAGTTCTGGAGCACGTCCAGAATGAACCCTTCCTCGATTGCCTGACGCATCGAATAGAGGTGGAACGGGTGGGGTTTGCCGTCTGACCCGATGCGCCCAAAGCGTTCCAGCGTGACATTGCGCGGTGTCGCGGTGAAGGCGAGGAACGAGATATTCTTCTGCGGACCCCGCGCTTTCTGGAACGCGAGAACCATGTCTTCAATGTCTTCGGAACTCGCCTCGTCGCGGGTCAGCGCGTCGGTCAACCCTTGTGCCGCCTTGCCGGACTGGGACGAATGCGCCTCGTCGATGATCACGGCGAAGTTCTTGCCCCCCTGACCAGAGATCGCCTTCAGATGTTCGGTGCCGAACTTCTGGATCGTCGTGATGATGATCCGCGCGCCTTTCAGGATCGCGTCTTTCAGATCGCGGGACGTGCCGTCGATCTTCTTCACCACGCCCTCGGTCTGGGCGAACCCGCTGATGGTCTGCTGCAACTGACGGTCCAGCACCAAGCGATCGGTCACGATGATCGCGGTGTCGAAGAGCGGTTTGTCGTCTTCGTCATGCAGGTTGATAATCTGGTGGGCGGTCCAGGCGATGGTGTTCGACTTGCCCGACCCTGCACTGTGCTGGATCAGGTAGTTCTGTCCTGCGCCCGTGGAGCGCGCGTCCGACAGCAGTTTGCGCACAGCGTCAAACTGCTGGAACCGCGGAAAGATCAGCGCCTCTTTGCCGCCCGAGCGTTCAAGATGGATGAACCGCCCGATCAGGTCGAGCAGCACCTCGCGCGAGAACACCGCCTTCTCGCCGGGCAGATCCTTGTAGAGATAGGCGACCCGGTTCTCGCCCGGCACATCGGGGTTTCCGGCACCGCCGTCGCGCCCGCGATTGAAGGGCAGGAACCGCGTCTTGCCGTTCATCAGGCGCGTGGTCATCGACACGTAGTCCTGATCCACCGCGGAATGGACGATGGCACCGCGTTTGAAGGTCAGCAGCGGTTCGCCAGCGGGGGAGCGGTCTTGCCGATACTGCTTCTCGGCGTGTTTGACGTTCTGCCCGGTCAGGTGGTTCTTCACTTCGAGCGTGGCGACCGGAATGCCGTTGACGAAGGTCACCAGATCGATGGCGTTCTTGTTCTTCGCCGAATAGGTCACCTGCCGCATCACGGACAGTATGTTCGCCTCGTAAAGGCGGGTCAGGTCCGGGTTCAGGTTCGATGCGGGTTTGAAGAAGCAGAGCGCGAACCGAATGTTCGGCACCAGTTTGATGCCCTCGCGAAGCACCACATGGGTCGGGTTCTGCTTCAACGCCTGATCAAGACGCTTCAGAACCTCCGCCTCCGCCTGCGCGCTGTAGTGATCTTCCAGCTTCTGCCAAGCCTCGGGTTGCGTCGTCTTTAGAAAGCGGAACAGCAACTCGGTGTCGAGGGCATGATCGACGTCGTAATGGGACGGGCAGTTGCGCTCGATGTATCCCTGATCGGCAGTCAGGCAGGCGACGATATGCGACTCGAAGACCTTCTCTTGGTGAATATCGGCGGTGCTGTGTGAATGTGTCATGAATGCCATTGTCCTAAACTCACCAACCGGGCAGTCACTCGGGCGTGTATTATTCCAAGTCTGGATTAGGGCGTCCCGGTTGTTGGCGTGCCATCTTTTGATTTCTCTTTGCCTGCGCAGAACTGCTTTGTCACCATTCATGGGTTCACAGTTGTCGATACGAAAATTCGCAATGTCATCGCCGATCTTCACCCGGAAATGTGGGGGTGGATGTTCATTGGCGAAAATTTCGATCTTCATGCCCCGCTGGATTGCGACGAGGAACTCTATGAAATGTCCGTCCCTGCGAGTTCGGCGTTCGCGATCATCAGCGCTTTGGCAGGCATCATGGAGTGCTTGTACGCTAGGATGATCGAATGGAACAATATATTCCGTCACGCGCCCATCTCCACTTGAACTACACAGACGCTGAGATGAACATTGGCATGGTCAGACACTCTGGTTCACCTTCTCAAACCAGAGGAGCGCTGCTTCTCCATCCTTTTTCGAAATCTCATCTATGGTCCTGCTGTGGCGAATACCGTTGCGCATCTCAGCAAGTTGATCTACTCGCTTCGACAAATCCTCTTTCGACCTGAAGGTTTCGCTGAACGTATGCCAGTTGTTCTTCGCAAGAACGATGTCTTTCAGTTCTTGTAGGTCGCAGAATTCAAGCATCCCGCCGATGATCGCATAGCGATCTTTGTCGAAGGCAGGGTTCTTTCTCTGCGCGCGGTTCAGCCTTTGCTGGACCTTATCCATGACGTGTTGTGGAAATGGGTCCTCTTGTGCATGAAGTGCGGTTTCGATCGTCGCGCGTAGCCCGAGTTCGACCGTCTCGATCCGTGCATCCAAATCGCGGAGGTCAGGGGATAGATCGAGGCGTTCTTTGATTAGCAAGGACTCGATTGCCTCGACATACGTTCGCTGCCTCTCGTTGATGAATTCTTCGAAGTCTGACGCTGAGAAGTTCGATCTCATGAGGATGTCGAACGCAGCGGGCGAAATCAGGTGGCTTTCCAAGATCGCGCGCACCCGGTTTTCGCCGTTCTGCTTGATCAGTTCAGGCAGATACTCGTTCGGAAGTTTGTCACGAATGACGTGCCGGTTCGTTCCATCGAGAAGTGGCGTGCGGTTGAGGATCGAATGCACGGATCGATCTTGCAGGTTTGCATCGCCCCACGACGCAGGCACGATGTGGTGATCGTCGAGCATCTCGTTCTCAGGAATGTTGCCTGTGATCCAGTCTCGTGCGCCGTTCAGAACCAGCAGGTTGAAGATACCGTTGTAGATCGACGATCCATATTTCGTCTCACGACGCAGTTCGAGGTTCTTGAAACGGGTCTTGAACTCTTGGATCAGGGGCGGTTCGTTGGCATCGCTCTCGATCCACGCCTTGACGTTCTGATAGTCTCGCGCGGCGGTCGACTCGACTGACCCAGAGTAGCGGTTCGTGAAGATCGCCGCCCAATACCAGAACCGAACCTTGCGCTGTGCATTCAGGCGTTTGTCTGCGGGCAGCGTCCGAACATGCTCTTGCAATGCCGAGAAGGCGGGCAGGATCGACACATATGGCAGGTATTTGGACGATGTGACCCCAAACTCCTGCGGATGCCGCAACATCTTGATCGCACGCTCCAGCGCAGACACCGCAGTGTCCCACAACGCAACGAACTCTTCGGTCGTCTGAACCAGCACTTCTTTTTCGATCTTGCCGTCGAGAGTGCGGATCGTCTTCTGATGCCCGGGCATCAAGTAATACAGATATTTGGGTGAGCAGTATGCCTGCTTCAGGATCGACATGACCTGCAAGATGTAGACATTCAGTTTCGAACTCTCGACGAACTCCAAACGCCCGCGCGCCTTGCGCCACATGAACTTGAGTTGCAGGTCGCGGGGTTTCAGCAGGGCATTCAGCAGGTCGAACACATCCAGTCGAATGCCCTTGCTGTTGATCTGGGTGAAGATGTCGCAAATCTTGTCCAGTCCCAGATCCTTGTCGAGTTCGATGTAGGAAACCTGATATTGCTCGGTCAGATCCTTGAGTTCCTGACCGAACTTCTCTGCGTTTTGGCCATGGAGCGCGCACTGTTCCGCCTCTTCGAGATCGCCCCGCTCTTTTGCCTCGGCGGTCATGTCCTGCCAGTATTTCGCATATCCCTGCACCCAAGTCGGCATCGCCCAACCGCCAGCGCCGATCACGGATAGCGGGAAGATGTGTTCGCGATACTGGATCTTTGGGTCTTGTGTCAGTTTATCTATGCGCTTCGTCTTCCAGTCGTATCCGAACGCGTCGTCGTATTCTTCACGCATGAAGCGGTCGACGTTGATGAAATAGATTGCGCGGTTGGCGCGGTCTGGCAGCGGCACATCGGGCGCGACACAGGCATAGTAAAGCGCCGTCAGTCGCTGTTGACCGTCCAGAACAATATGCTCGGATGACCCCCCGCCGGGGTGACCGTAAATCGGTTCGCAGGCGAGTGCCTTGAAGTTCTCGTCCTTGCCCTTCCACAGCAGAAGACTTCCAACGTAGTAGTCCAGAAAGATCGACCGCATCAGATCCGAGATGTCCCACGGATTCCACTCGAACTCTCGTTGGAAGTCGGGAACGACAAATCGACCTTCCTTCAGACGCGAAAGCAAGTTGTTCAACGTGAACTGGTTTGGTTTCTGCGCGTCTTTCATGCTTTCAACTCTTTGATGAAGAACGATTTGTTGTTCTCGAAACACTTGCCATATTGCGATGTGCACACGCCCGGTGCTTCGGTTCTGATACTCATGTGAACATGTGTTCCATGATCGCCCGAGCGTCGTCGATAGTCTGAACGCCCAGGCGTGTGATCGGTTTGGTTCGGAACTCGTCGTAATCCTTGAGATTGCTGTTTGCCCCGTCGCGTCCCTTGCGCGCTGGATCGGGGTCTTTGTCCTGCCAAGCAGACCCTTTCCAGACCTTCTTCGCGACCTCCACCGTGACGGAGGGCGAAGGTGGGGCATACATGCTGACGATCCACAGATTCACGCGGTCTTTGTGGTCGAGTTCGACGCCGATTGCGCGGCGGCGTCCGCGTGTCGTCCAGACAGACAGATGCACCTGCTGACTGGAAGCGGTCTTGGGCGGGACCGGATCGCAGTTGGCGCTGAGCTGGGCGCGGATGAACGCTTTGAGGTCGGCGATGGTGTCGGTCACGCGCCCATCTCCTCTTGAATGGCGTCGAGGCGGCGGTCGGGGGTGCCGGATTTGGCGTAGGTCGATACGTCGATCTGACCCGTGACAGCGGCGGTGATCTGGGCAGAGCGGTATTCTCTGAGGCGGTCGATGGAGGCGATGGTTTTCTGTTGGATGCGCTCAAGCGCTGCCAATTCGTCCTCGATCCAATTTAATAAGTTGCGCTGAACGGATGGTGGGGGCGTGGGGATGGACACTTCTTTTACGAAACCGACTTCAAGGTGTGGATGAAGTGCGCCGGTCTCTATCGATGCCAACGCTTCGCGACCGCTGCGGGAGCAAAGGATTTGCAATAGTAGACGCGGAAGAATCCGTTCGGGTTTTGGTCGCGTAATAATCATTGCGTGGCACCCTGATCCATCAAACTTGTCGTCGACAATCGCCGTTGCGCCACATCCCGCACCAGTCTGCACAATCACGAGGTCGTCGCGGCGGACACGTGCCTTCGGTTTCTCTTTTAACCATGCATTCGTGACGAAGTAGGGTTTTCGCTCAAACTCAATCTGACGGTTTTTCACATGGGTCGATTGAAGGTAAGGAACTGAATTTGAGTACTCTTCTTCCACAAGAATGTCGCGAGTTGGACCAACAAAGCCGTTGCCAAGTCGACTACAAAGCGTCTTCAGTTTCAGGGCTCTTCGCTCTGAGTATTCAGAGTTGACATGTGCAAAGCGGGGATGGGTTCCGTCGATCAAATAATCAACTTCGGACGCCGATTTCTCTTCTAACAACGCGACCAACCGCTGCTTTTTCTCGATCAGCAGGTCTATTCTTGCGGTCTCACGGTCCAGAAAGTCGGCGATCTGGCGTTGGGTCGCGAGGTCGGGCACCCATACGTCGCTACGGAACAGATTGGTATCGTCAAGGTTTTGAATGCCGGTGTTCTGCTTGATGAACTGATGACTGTATCCACTCATGTAATGGGCAGAGAGCAGATACAGAAAGAAGCGGTTCCAAACGCTTTCGTGTGGTCTAATCCTTGCGACGAAGTTCGATGTGACCGCTTCAACGTCCTCATCGAATGATACAACCCGACCGACAGGCGTCTTCTCGCCGCCCCCCGATTTTTCAATGACAATGTCTCCGCGTCGAAGTTGCAGATTCTTGAACTGCTGCTTTTTGAAGGAACGGGTGGTCGGGTCGTCGAGGTTCAACGTGAGGCGCGACCAGTCGAAGTCTGCAACGCGAACG
This sequence comes from Seohaeicola zhoushanensis, assembly GCF_014656415.1. GTDB lineage: Bacteria > Pseudomonadota > Alphaproteobacteria > Rhodobacterales > Rhodobacteraceae > Seohaeicola_A > Seohaeicola_A zhoushanensis. Next base: position 174,652 of record NZ_BNCJ01000009.1, read on the forward strand.
CATATCGCATCGATTTCATCCTCGCCTGCTTCACTACCCCAAGCGCCGTTCTTCGGTCCTTGAGCAAGGTGCCGAAGCGTCGTTCGCTGCCACCCGTCTGGGATCGATTGGAACATAGAACTCACTCGACCACCTCCCGCAGCAGACCTGCGATTTCTGCTTCCAGCGACTTCAACTCGGCGTCGATCTCTTCCAGCGGTCTCGGAGGCACGTATTTGTAAAAGTAGCGGTTGAAGTTGATCTCATACCCGACACGCCCGACGCCGCCATCGTGCGCATCGGTGTATGTCTCATCCACCCAGGCATCGGGGACGAAGGGCAGAACCTCGCGCTGCACATAGGCGCGCCAGTCCTCGTTCAGCGGCACCAGTTCGTGATCGCGCAGATCGGTGTCGGGTTCGGGATTGCCATTCTTGTCAGTGCATACCTGCGCCGCCTCGTCGCGTTCGGACAGAGCGGAGAGGATCGCCTTGGTGAGCGGTGCACCCAGGTTGAACCCGGCGAACTTCTGGACCTTCTTCAAGTCTTTCTCGAACCGCGCGCGGTCCATGTAGTCGCTGCCACCCAGAACGTCGGGCAGCAGTTCCATGAGCAAGGACTGCTTTTCTGCGTCGAGGTTCTGGAACGGGCGGGTTTCGGACAGGGCGTCGAGACCTTCGGGGGTGACCCGGAACCGAAGTTTCAGTGGGCGTTCGACGCGGATTTCGCGATACCCGAAGTCGGTCGTGGCGAAGATTTTCGACACGTCTTCCCACCCTTCGTTGCCGTTCAGCATGTCGTGGTAGATGCGGGCGATCTCGTCACACGCCTCGGGCGGGATTTCGCGGCGTTTGGACCCGAGCGACTTGCGCATCGATTTCCAGAACCGCTCGCCGCTGGCGTCGATCAGTTGCACCTTGCCGCGTCGGGCGCTGTCCTTGCGGTTGGTGAGCAACCAGACATAGGTCTGAATGCCGGTGTTGTAGAAGAGGTCAGTGGGCAGCGCGATGATCGCCTCGACCCAGTCGTTTTCCAGCATCCAGCGGCGGATCTCGCTTTCGCCCGACCCGGCACCGCCGGTGAAGAGAGGCGATCCGTTCATGACGATGCCGATGCGCGACCCTTGCTCGTCGTTGCGCATCTTGGAGATCATGTGCTGAAGGAACAGCAACTGCCCGTCCGAGATGCGCGGCAGACCCGCGCCAAAGCGCCCGTTCTTTCCTTGGGTCTCTGCCTCTTCCTTGATCGGGTCGGCGTATTTCTTCCAGTCCACCCCGTAAGGCGGGTTCGACAACATGTAGTGGAAGCGCTTCTTGGCGTGGGCGTCTTGGGTCAGCGTGTTGCCGAAGGCGATGTTCTCAGGGTTGTGCCCAGTCACCAGCATGTCGGATTTGCAGATCGCGAAGGACTCGGGGTTCAGTTCCTGCCCGAATAGTTCGACGCGGACGCGGTCGTTCAGCGCCTTCATTTCCATCTCAGCGATGGAAAGCATACCACCCGTGCCCGCGGCAGGGTCGTAGACTTGGCGGATGACGCCGGCCCCTGTTAGCGCGTCCTTGTCGTTGACCAGCAGCAGCGAGACGATCAGGCGGATGACCTCGCGCGGGGTGTAGTGTTCGCCCGCCGTTTCGTTCGAGATTTCCGAGAAGCGGCGGATCAGGTCTTCGAACAGATACCCCATTTCAAGGTTCGAGATCGCATCGGGGTGCAGGTCAATCTGCGTGAAGCGGTCAAACACCTGATAGAGCAACCCGGCGTCGTTCAGGCGCTTCAGTTGATCTGTGAATAGGAACTTGTCCAGGAAGATATCTCGAACATTGCCTGAGAACTTGGTGATGTAGTCGACTAGGTTCTTGTGGATATCCTTTGCGTCCTGCCCCTTGAGCGAAGCAAAGGTGAAACGGGAAAGATTATACAGGCCGATATCTCGGCCTGTAACGCCGAAGAGGAGGGCATCACGCGCCTCGTCGTCAATGTCGTCGGGAAGTGAGTTTGCCATGTCGAGCACGGTCGACTTGGTAGCTTCAAGGATGCAGTCAAGACGGCGCAGAACGACAAAGGGCAGGATGACCTTGCCATACTCGGACTGCTTGAAGTCACCACGAAGTAGTTCAGCAATGGACCACGCGAATGAACCGAGTGACTTGATATCTGTGCTCATGATCCGACCTTCTGCCTCTAAAATTATGTAGTCGCGCAGGTTTCTTCCCGCCTTTGCTTGAGTGGAACGGTAACATGAGATTCGGACCGCCTCCAAGACTGCCAATGCAAGTCCTCACCAGAGAAAGTACGACTGAGACTGGATAGCATATCCAAGACCGTCGTCCACAACCTGAAGCTTGCCGATCGCGACCAGGCGGCAACCGCACTTGCATTCTCAGACTTTGGGACGTCTAGAGGCAAATTTTGATCGGGTAGCAAGTCTCATCTTGGTTGGCTTGCAAACTAGGTGTTCAACCGCCAGAGTTCGCCGAGAGATTCAAGAGTTGAGCCCAGCATGAACGAACATTCTCCACGAACAATTGATGGCGACAACATTGCACCGTTCATTGAGGCCCTTGCCGATGAATGCATCGATGCAATGACGAAAGTTGCCGATGCCGCGAACCAACAGGTGGGCATTCGCCTTGCCGGACAAGATGTGGTCATGGGCCAGGTAAACAATTGGACTGATGGGGCTGCTCGAAGAAAGCTCGCTCAAGCGCAAGAAGAACAGAGAGAAGCGGCACGCCAACTATCTAGGGAACCGCTGATAGCGCGCGTTCGAACGCGCTCCGAAAATGGTAGCGAGAAAACCTACTATTTTACTCGGAATTTTACGATTCTTGTTCCGGGCATTACACTCACCAGTTACAATTCGGGGGCCCCGGTCGGCCGCCTTGCATCGCTGGACGTCGGGGATGAGTTCGAACTGCCGAATGGGCAGTGGACCGAAGTTATCGAGAAAGGAACTTACAGGCCCGTGCTGTCCGGAGCCCAATGGGATGGTGTCGACAATCAAATCGACACCGAAAATTTCGACGTGCTTTTCATCGAGTCCCTTCGTCGTGCCGTAGAACAGCGCGGCCGTCTCGGTGGATATGATCTGAGTGATCCATTCGCGGTTTTTGACGACCAGCCCGTCGTGACGCTGACTCCGAAACGAAAGTATCTGTCGGGTCTTGGTCTCCGCGATCAAAGCGTGATGAACAAGGTCCAGGATGAAATATTTCGCCTTCCGATCGATCGCCAAGTCATGCTCGAAGGCCCGCCGGGAACCGGCAAGACAACAACGCTCATCAAACGGCTCAGCCAAAAACGGATCGAGAACTCCGATCGCGAAGAAGACTATCGAGTAATCGTGAACACCCCTCTCGGGGGCGATCACAGGACGAGTTGGATCATGTTCTCGCCCACAGAGCTTCTGGAGCACTACCTGCGCGAAGCTTTCGCACGCGATAACGTGCCGGCCAGCCAACAGCGTATCCAGACGTGGTCCAATTTTCGGAACGATCTTGCTGCGCGGGTTCTGGGGCTGCTCCGAACCGGAAAGAGAACACAAGGATTTTTGCGCGACGACGGAGCCCGCCATCTTTCGGATCACGCACTAGCGAACCAACCGGACCTGCATTCGGCTTTCGACGATTTTCAGTTCAATGTGTTTTACGCTGAACTGGATCGTGCATTGCAGACCCTTGTTGACAGTGAGGTGCCCGATCTTCGTAGCCTTTCCCAGAGCCTGCGAAACCGTATGGGCGAGGTTGGGCGACCGACGCTGCTATCGATCCATAGCCTTGAAGCGACGCCCCCAATGATGAGCACTGGCACAGGCTTCCATGGCAATCGTTGCAGGAGAAAGTTCCTGAACGGCGGCCTCAAGTTTTGATCTGGTGACCTTCCTCGAGATCACCTCGCCGTCATTGCTAATCCCGTGAATGTGGAATGATTGCTTGCCCAAATCGATCGCCAGCAACTGCATCTTGTGAAATCCTTTTGCTTGCCATGTTTACCGAAAACTATCGGCCTGGGTGCAAGGGGGCGTCCATTCCATAAGATGAACAAGACATCCGGAACATCGAAGGATGCCGCTGACAAGTTGGTTAGGGGTATCAAGCGGAAGACGCGCAAGGGCGCTGTCACGGCAACTCGCTGGAGCCAGCCGGACCTTCCGAAGTCAGCCTCAGGCCGCCACGACGTCACGCCAGTCGGCCGAGGCTCTGGAGCGGAGGGTCTTCATCGTTCGGCGGGAAATCAGATGGCGTTGGACGTTGAAATGGTTGGCGATGGCAGCGTGGGAGGCGAGGAAGCGCTGTGCCGATCCGGGCGACTTGAACCGAATTTGTTGCTGCTCGCGGCGCCTGGTGAGAGTGTCAGATCTTCTGTGTATGAGTGATCCGGTCCATGCTTCTTCGAAAGGAAGC
>NZ_BNCJ01000010.1 GCF_014656415.1 Seohaeicola zhoushanensis
TTCGAGCGGCAGCAGAAACTGAGACACGAAGGCGTCTAAGAAACGCGGGGCTATTCACGTCGCGTTCAGACCCGTCATGCACTAAGACACAAATTGGACCACCACATCGGGGCAGGCCACGCGACTCTTCGATACCTACCTCGCGCCGCAGCCCGATCCAGCGTGGATCGATCCGGTCTGCAAGATGTCAGCTCCTTTTCTCCGGTTCCGGAGCCAGGCGCTGCACGCTCCGTGTTTCTGCTCGCCGCAGTGCGCGCAGGGCTGTGCGCGGTCGCTGCAGACCTATCCGTGAGCTGTGGCCGCCCGAGAATAAGCCATTGCTTGTATATCTGGAGCAGATTTCCGGTTAAGCACCGCGCGTTCCGCAGCATCATTTGAAAACGGCAGCCTGACCGCTAACATATGTCCGTGAGGCAATGAGGGTATTCCGAACTCGTCAGGGCCTCGCGCCAACTGCCAAGGGATTCGTTTATGTTGACCCGGAGACACTTTGTCGTTTCAGCCTCCGCTCTGTTCTCCACGCCGATTGCAGGGGCTTCTTTTGCGAGTACCGCGTCGCAATGGGCGGAATGGGACGCACAGGTGACGCCTGCGAATTTCGATCCTGCAACATCCAATCCTTGGGGCTTGCATCCTCGCTTTTTGGCAACGCGCGTGCAGGCCAACGACGGTCTCGAACCCGGGTCGATCCATGTCGATGCCGTTGCGCGTTATCTTTACCATATCCAGTCTGATGGTTCCGCATTGCGGTTCGGTGTCGCGATCGCGCGGGGGGCCTTGTACGAAGCAGGTCACTACACAATCAAACGCAAGGCGAAATGGCCCAGTTGGACGCCGACACGCGAGATGATCGAACGAGACCCGACACTGTATCGCCAGCATGCCGACGGAATGCCGGGCGGCCCGACTAACCCGCTGGGTTCCCGTTCTTTCTACCTTTACGAAGGCAACCGCGATACGCTCCTGCGCATCCACGGAACGCCCGAACCGCAATCAATCGGTGGCAGGGCGAGTTCAGGCTGCGTCCGGATGGCCATGCCTCATATCATCAGCCTGTATGATGACGTCGCCCTCGGCTCGCCGGCCATTCTCTATCCTGCAGAAAAAATGGTGACTACAGCGAGTTGAATACCATTTTTCACCCGATGACGGGGATCCTACTACATCGGCATTGGTCTGTCAGATCACTGCGGGCGAGTGCAGATCGGCCGCCCATCTCGGGTGCGAAGCGGCAGGTAGGTGGTCTCGACCGGGCCCACGTAGCGATACCAGTAGCATCCATCCTCGGGGAAAACCCGGACGTCTTGCAGGTCCTGACCGGGCGCGGCCATGGTAAGCACGTCGTCCGGGAGCCGCGTCGCGCCAACCGGCCCGTCCGGGTTACTCCCGACAGAGTCAATGCAACCGGTTAGAAGCACACATACAGACAAGATGAAATTGACAGTCGGTTTCACCAGAAAGGCTCCTCGTCCTTTTGGACATGTGATGTTCCCAGGTAGGGATCGATGATGGGTTCAAAGCTCATCTCAGGGCACGACGAGGTCGGCCTAGAACCTAACATGTTCTAATCTCAGGAAGTTCCAACATAACTCAAATTCATTGTCATTTCATGCAGCTTTGGCGTCCCGGATCTCATCTCCTGGTACCCTGTCGAATTGCCAGAGAGGACCGACCCCCGCACTAAGTCAGCCGTTTCGTTCAAGCGTATTCCTTGCGGATATCTTCGCGATGATCTCCAACTACCTCCAACGGTGCGTTGGCGTGTGGCACGGCATGCACGTGGATTGTCGCACGGAGCGCTGCTGCCCCCTCGTAGCGCAATTGTAGCAGGGTTCTTCGAGTGGAACCGGGTGGAGTTAAGTCATTGAAAAAAATGGCGGAAGGGGTGGGATTCGAACCCACGGATGCTTGCACATCGCCGGTTTTCAAGACCGGAGCAATCGACCACTCTGCCACCCTTCCAGCGCGTCCCGGCCAGGCGATATCCTCGCGCGACCCGAACGCCGGCCGGATGTAAGCTTGCGCCAAGGCGCAGGCAAGCGAAAACGAGAAATCTTGCCGATGGCCGGCGACCAGACTTTCCTTGTTTCCCTCGGCGCGCTATGTTCGCGGTCAAAGCGGGCAGGGCCCGTCGGCAGGCATGTCCGGAACCAACCGGCGACAGGGCGGGACAATCGCCCGAACTCAGGCAAGGGACGTCGAAGATGGGCGAAGCTCGTAATTTCAGCGTTCGGACGGTGCGTCTGGCGGGGCTGATCGTGATGACCGGCCTGCTTGCGGCCTGCGAAGAGGGCATCGCCGTTTCCCGACCCGATCCCGCGACGAGCGGCACCGAAACGGGGCAGTCCGAAGCGGTGCCCGCGCGCAAGGGCGAGGCCCGCGATGTCGAGGCGCCCGATGTCTTCTCGGTCTCCGAGGCCGGGCTCTGGGATGGCCGTCCCTCGCTGGGTGGCGTCTGGGTGGCGCATCCCGATGTCAGCAGCCCGGAACGGGTGGTGATCCGCAATACCTCCAACGGCAAATCGGTGACCGGCGCGCTGTTCCGGCGCGAGCGGGACGTGCCGGGGCCGCGCCTTCAGGCATCGTCGGATGCCGCCGCCGAACTCGGGATGCTGGCCGGCGCACCGGTCAAGCTCAGCGTCGTCGCGCTGCGCCGGGAAGAGCCCAAGGTCACCGCTGTGCCGGCCCTCTCGACTGCCGAGACACCGGAACCCGCCGCCAGCCCGGCAGCTGTGGCAACCGCCGCCGTACGTCCTCAGGCCAGGGCCGGGGCGCAAGCCACAGAGCAGGCCGCCGGTTCCGCCACGACTGAAGCTGCCGCGGAACCGGCGGCCAGGGAGCCCTTCTTCAAGCGCGTGTTCGGTGCCAAACCCGACAAGGGCGCGGAGGCCGCCAAGCCCGAGACCACCGCCAAGGCGCTTGAAACCGCCAAGCCGGTGGCCGTGAGCGAACTGCCAGCCGCATCTTCCGCAGCCGCACCTGCGGCCGCCGCTCCGGTCTCCGCCGAAGCGCCCAAGCCGCGCCTCAAGGACCTGTTCAAGCCCAAGGACAAGGCGGTCGGCGAGCCGCTGACTGCCCTCGCGCCGGTCACGGCCCCTGTCGCCGCGGCCGAAACCGCCGCGCCTCCGCCCAAGCCCATGGCATCGAACCTGTCCAAGCCCTTCATCCAGATCGGCACCTTCAGCACCAAGGACAACGCCGATCGCGCCGCCAGCCAGATCCGCCGCGCCGGGATGATCCCCGAGATCAAGACCGAGACGAGCAACTCCAAGCAGCTCTGGCGCGTGCTGGTCGGTCCCGCCACCTCGGCCGACGATCGTGCGACGCTGCTCAAGAAAGTGCGCGGCGCCGGTTTCAACGACGCCTTCGCCGTCACCCGATAAAAGGAGACCGCACCCCGTGACCCTGTTCCGCCGCCTTGCCGCCGTCCTGCTGGTCGTGCTGACCGCGCACCAGGCCGCCGCCTTCGAAACCAAGGCCCGGGCGGCCTATATCGTCGATATCACCACGGGGACGGTGCTGCTCGAGAAGAACGCCCGCGAGGCGCTGCCGCCAGCCTCGATGTCCAAGCTGATGACGCTCTACGTCGCCTTCGAAGCGCTACGCGAAGGCCGTCTGACGCTGGACGAACGCCTGCCGGTCTCGGAACACGCCATGAGCTACGGCGGCTCGACCATGTTCCTCAACACCCAGGACAAGGTCCGGGTCGAGGACCTGCTGCGCGGCATCATCGTGCTTTCCGGAAACGACGCCTGCGCCGTGATCGCCGAGGCGCTGAGCCCCGACGGAACCGAACCGGGATTCGCCCGCTACATGACCAAGCGCGCCCAGGCGCTCGGCATGGAAAACTCGACCTTCATGAACTCGAACGGCTGGCCGCAGGCCGGGCACCTGATGTCGGTGCGCGATCTGGGGATCCTTGCACAGCACATCATCAACGACTTCCCCGAGTTCTATCCGCTCTTCGGTGAAACCTCCTATGACTTCGATGGCCGTGCGCCGGCCAACGTCAACAACCGCAACCCGCTGCTGCGGCTGAACATCGGCGCCGACGGTCTCAAGACCGGTCACACGACCGAGGCCGGCTATGGCCTGGTCGGTTCGGCCAAGCAGGGCGACCGACGCGTGCTTTTCGTCATCACCGGTCTGGACAGCGAGAATGCACGGGCAGAGGAGGCTGCGGCCATCGTTAACTGGTCGTTTCGCCAATTTGCCGAAAGAACCGTCGCGCACGCCGGGCAACCGGTTGCCCAGGCCGATGTCTGGATGGGACGGGAGCAATCGGTAGGCCTGGTGCCGAAAGAGGATCTGAAGATCCTGCTGCCGACGCTCACCGCCAACAAGCTTGACGCTGAAGTGGTCTATCGCGGACCGGTGGAGGCACCCGTCACCCAGGGCCAGGAACTGGGCGCTCTGGTGATCCGTCCGGAAGGTCTCCCCGAGGTTCGGCTTCCGCTGGTGGCCGATCGGTCCGTGCCGGCCGGTGGCTTCGGGGTGCGGCTCAAGACGGCGGTGACTCTTCTGCTGAACCGCGTTGCGGCGACTCCGGCCGACCAGTCGTGAGCCAAGACCAGGCGCGGGCAGGGGGCCTGTTCATCACCTTCGAGGGCATCGACGGCTCGGGCAAGTCGACCCAGTCGCGCCGGCTGGCCGATAGCCTGCGCGCCAAGGGGCGCGACGTGGTGCTGACCCGCGAACCCGGCGGCTCGCCCGGGGCCGAGGAGATTCGTGCGCTGGTGCTCGAAGGCGATCCCGACCGCTGGTCGGCCGAGACCGAGATCCTGCTCTTCACCGCCGCCCGCCGCGATCACCTGGAACGGACCATCCTGCCGGCCCTGGCCGCCGGCAAGGTGGTGATCTGCGACCGCTTCGCCGACAGCACACGGGTCTACCAGGGCGTCTCGCGCGGCGACCTGCGCGGCATGGTCGACCAGCTGCACGCGCTGATGATCGGGCGTGAACCCGACCTCACCCTGCTGATCGACATGGACCCGGACACCGGCCACACAAGGGCACTGGCCCGCAAGGGCCACGAGGAACGCTTCGAGGACTTTGGCCCCGACCTGCAACGCCGGATGCGCGCCGCCTTCCTCGGCCTCGCGCAGGAATTCCCGGCGCGCGTCCGGGTGATCGACGGCAACCGCGGCATCGACGAGGTCGCCGCCGATGTCGGCGCCACCGTGCACGAGGCGTTGGCATGAGTGAAGAGGACGTCGCCCCCGACCAGGTGCCCGGCGCGCCGCACCCGCGTGATACCGCCCGGCTGTTCGGCCAGGAGGACGCCGAGGCGCAGTTCCTTGGCGCCTACGTGCGCGACCGGCTGCACCACGGCTGGTTGCTGACCGGCCCGCGCGGCACCGGCAAGGCGACGCTCGCCTGGCGCATCGCCCGTTTCCTGCTGGCAACGCCGCCGATGGACGACGGCGGCCTCTTCGGCGCGCCGCCGCCGCCCACCACGCTCGACATCGACCCCGACCACCCTGTCTCGCGCCGCATGGCCGCCCGCGCCGAGGGCGGGCTTGCCTCGGTCACGCGCTCGGTCAACGAGGACACTGGGCGCCTGCGCTCCGAGATCGTGGTCGACGACATCCGCCGCCTGCATCGCTTCTTCGGCCTCTCGGCCCCCGACGGCGGCCGCCGCGTGGTGATTGTCGACCCGGCCGACGAGATGAACACCAGCGCGGCTAACGCGCTGCTCAAGATGCTCGAGGAACCGCCCGCCCGCACGATCCTGCTGCTGGTCGCGCACCAGCCGTCGCGCCTGCTGCCGACGATCCGCTCGCGCTGCCGCACCCTTCGTCTGAAGCCGCTCGACACCGGCGCGATGGCGCAGGCGCTGGAGCAATCCGGCACCGCGGTCGAACCGGGCGATGCCGAACCGCTGGCGGTGCTCGCCGCCGGCTCGGTCGGCGCGGCCATCCGGCTGATCGAACTCGAGGGGCTCGCGCTCTATGCAGCGCTGGTGCAGCTGGCCGGCACCTTGCCCCGGCTCGACCGGCCGGCCGCCAATGCGCTGGCCGACAGTCTCGCTGCGCGCAACCGGCCAGAACGGTTCGATCTCTTCCTCGACCTTGCCGACACCCTTCTGGCCCGTCTGGCCATGACCGGGGCCGCCGGCGCGCTGCCCGGCCCCGAGGCCGCACCGGGAGAGGCTGCGGTGCTCGCCCGTCTGGCGCCCGATCCGCAGGCAGGCCGCCGCTGGGCCGAGGCCGCGGCGCAGATATCCTCGCGCGCGCGTCACGGCGCGGCGGTGAACCTTGACCCCGGCGCGCTGGTGCTGGATACGGTCTTGAGAATTCAGGAGACCGCGCGCGGCTGACCACGGCCGCCGGCAAGAGGCCGATGAGCGACACGCCACAGATCACCGACAGTCACTGCCACCTCGATTTTCCCGATTTCGAAGGCCAGCTGGACACCATCGTCGCCAATGCCGCTGCCGCCGGGGTGACCCGGATGGTGACCATATGCACGCGCCTCAGGAACGAGCCGCAGGTGCGCGCCATCGCCGAGGCGCATCCCTCTGTCTTCTATGCCGCCGGCACCCACCCGATGAGCGCCGCCGAAGAACCGCTCGCCACCGTCGACCAGTTGGTCGCCCTGGCGCGGCACCCCAAGTTCGTCGGCATCGGCGAGACCGGGCTCGACTATCACTATAACGCCGAAAGTGCCGAGATTCAGCAGGTCTCGCTGCGCATCCACATCGCGGCGGCGCGCGAGACCGGGCTGCCGCTCATCATCCACGCCCGCGACGCCGATGACGACATGGCCCGCATCCTCGCCGAGGAATACCGCCAGGGCGCCTATTCCTGCGTGATGCATTGTTTCTCCTCCTCCGCGGAACTGGCCCGCGCCGCGCTCGACCTCGGCTTCTACCTCTCGATGTCCGGGATCGCCGCATTCCCCCGCAGCCAAGAGCTGCGCGACATCTTTGCAGCGGCGCCCGTGGACCGCATCCTGGTCGAAACCGACGCGCCCTATCTCGCGCCGCCGCCGCATCGGGGCCGCCGAAACGAGCCGGCGTACGCGGCCCATACCGCGCGTGTCGGGGCAGGGGTCTTCGGCATGGAATACCCTGAGTTCGCCGCCCGGACACAGGCCAATTTCGACCGCCTCTTCACCCGCGCCGCGCTGAGAAAGGCCGCATGATGGACGAATTCGTCTACACGATCCTCGGCTGCGGGTCCTCCGGCGGGGTGCCGCGCCTTGGCGGACACTGGGGCAACTGCGATCCCACCAACCCGAAGAACAACCGCCGCCGCTGCTCGATGCTGGTCGAGCGCATCGGCGCGAATGGCACCACCACGGTGCTGATCGACACCACGCCAGACCTGCGCAGCCAGCTGCTCGACACCAATACCGGGCGGCTCGACGGGGTGGTCTATACCCATTCCCACGCCGATCACGTCCACGGGATCGACGATCTGCGCATGATCGTCTTCAACATCCGCTCGCGCCTGCCGGTCTGGGCCGATGGCGATACCCAGAACGCCCTGATCTCGCGCTTTGGCTATGCCTTCGTGCAGCCCGAAGGCTCGCCCTATCCGCCGATCCTCAACATGAAGGGCATCGACGGCCCCTTCGAAGTGCACGGCCCGGGCGGGGCGATCCCCTTCCGCCCGTTCCGGGTCAACCACGGATCAATCGACTCGCTGGGCTTCCGCATCGGCGGGCTGGCCTATCTGCCGGACGTGGCCGAGATCTACGACGAGGCCTGGGCCGAGCTTGAAGACCTCGACTACTGGGTGGTCGACGCCCTGCGCCGCCAGCCGCATCCGACGCATTCGCACCTCGACCGCACGCTCGGCTGGATCGAACGCGTCCGCCCGAAGACGGCTGTGCTGACCAATATGCATATAGACCTCGACTACGAAACCGTTACCGCCGAGACGCCCGATCACGTGATCTGCGCCTATGACGGGCTGACCCTGAGGCTGCCGGCGTGACCCGCCGGGGCCTGGCACGCCTCGGTTCCGACACACCCGCAGGGAAGGACGCGCCATGTTCCAGACCCTGATCGACGTCATCCTGCCGGTCTTCCTGGTGATCGGCGCGGGCTATGTCACAACGCGTGCCGGCTACTTCAGCGAGGCCCATATCACCGGCCTCATGAAGTTCACCCAGGGCTTCGCGATCCCCTGCCTGCTGTTCCGCGCCATCGCCCATATCGACATCGCGTCGAGCTTTGACCCGCGCCTGCTGGCCTCGTTCTACACGGCGGCGGCGCTCTGCTTCTGCGTCGGCATCCTCGGCGCGCGGCTGCTGTTCCGGCGCGAGTGGGAAGACTGCGTGGTCATCGGTTTCGCCTGTCTGTTCTCGAACTCGATCCTGCTGGGCCTGCCGATCACCGAGCGCGCCTTCGGCCATGACGCGCTCACCGGCAATTACGCGATCATCGCCTTCCACGCGCCCTTCTGCTATGGCCTCGGGATCACCGTGATGGAAATTGTCCGCGCCCGCGGCCAGCCCGGCGGTTTTCTGGTTCCGGTGCTGCGCTCGATGTTCCAGAACGCTCTGATCATCGGGATCGTGCTGGGCTTCCTGTTCAATGTTCTGGGCCTGCCGATCCCGGGCATTGCCGAGGACGCGCTCACCTTGATCGTCCGCGCGGCGCTGCCCTGCGCGCTGTTTGCGCTCGGTGGGGTGCTGGTGCAATACCGCCCCGAGGGCGACCTGCGCGCCATCGCCTTCGTCTGCACGATCTCGCTGGTGCTGCACCCGGCGCTGGTCTGGACCTTCGGCTCTGCGCTTTCGCTCAAGCAGGACCTGTTCCGCTCGGCGATCATGAATTCGTCGATGGCGCCGGGCTTCAACGCCTATATCTTTGCCAACATGTATGGTCGCACCAAGCGCGTGGCCGCTTCCTCGGTGCTGCTGGCGACGGGGGCCTCGATTCTCACGGTCTGGCTCTGGCTGATCGCGCTGGGGGCGCGCTGACCTCGGGGGGCGCGGCGGCCCCGGTGTGGTCAGGTGAGTATTTGGAAAGAGAAGAAGCAGCAGGGGCGGTCTTGCGGGTATGGAATTCCTGCATGGGCAAAGCGCGCGACCGGGGTATTGTCGCGCGACTCTGGAAGGGGGGCGCGAATGATCTCGGATAATGACCCCGGTGCGGCATGGGCGGCCTGACTCGCCGTGCGGCGCTGTTTGGCGCGGGTGCCGTGGTGGGTGGTATCGCCACGGCCCGCTTCGGCGCGAAGAACCCGGTGCTGCCGCCGCAGCTGACCCAGGTGCCGACCGAGGGCGTGCTGAATGACGCGAGCCTGCTCAGCGCCACGCCGATCCATCGCCACAGGGTGTTGACGCAGGACCCAGGCGAGGCGCTTGTCGCCGCGATCCGCGCCGAGATGGCCGAGGCCGCCGCCAGCGGGCGGCCCGTCAACGTCGGTGCCGCGCGCCATTCGATGGGCGGGCAGGCGATCCCGCGGGAAGGCCATGCGCTGACCTATGACAATGGCTTCATCGAGGCCGATACGGCGAACCGGCTCTACCGCGTCCACGCCGGCGCGCGCTGGAGCCAGGTGATCGCCGCGCTCGACCCGCTGGGCCTCTCGCCCAAGGTCATGCAGTCGAACCACGACTTCGGCGTTGCCGCCACCTTCTGCGTCAACGCCCATGGCTGGCCGGTGCCGCAGGGGCCGATGGGCGCCACCGTGCGCGCCTTCGAGATGGTGCTGCCCTCGGGCGATCACATCCGCTGCTCGCGCGAGGAAAACGCCGAGCTCTTCGCGATGACCATGGGCGGCTACGGCCTCACCGGCGCGATCACCGCCATGGAGGTCGGGGCCGCCGAGAACCGCCTGCTGGAGCCGCGCTTCCAGCGGATGGCGGCCGCCGACTTCGGCACTGCTTTCGTGGCGGCGCTTCAGGATAGCTCGGTCGACATGGCCTATGGCCGCCTCAACGTCGAACGCGGCAATTTCTTCGAAGAGGCGCTGCTCATCACCTATCGTCCCGCTGCCGACCAGTCCGCCATTCCCGCGGCCTCGGGCTCGGGCACGATGGCAAAGCTGGCCCGCCACGTCTATCGCGCGCAATTGGGCAACGAGACGATGAAGCGCATCCGCTGGTGGACCGAAACCAGCCTCGGCCCGGCGCTGGCCGGGGCAGCAAGCCGCAACAGCCTTATCAACGAGCCGGTCGTCACGCTCGACGACCGCGACCCGACCCGCACCGACATCCTGCACGAGTATTTCATCGCGCCCGAGGCCTTTGGCGATTTCCTCGCCGTCTGCCGCGAGGTGATCCCGGCCAGCTACCAGGAATTCCTGAACGTCACCCTGCGCTTCATCGACACCGACCCGACCAGCTGGCTCGCCTATGCCCCGGTGCCGCGCATCGCCGCGGTGATGAGCTTCAGCCAGGAGATGACCGCCCGCGCCGAGGCCGACATGGCCCGCATGACCCGCGAGCTGATCGACGGGATCGTGGCGATCGGCGGCACCTATTACCTGCCATACCGTCCCCACGCGACGGTGGACCAGCTGGTGCGGGCCTATCCCCGCGCCCCGGCCTTTGCCGCCGCCAAGCGGCAGCTCGACCCGGGCCTGCTGTTCCGCAACAACCTGTGGGACAGCTACCTGGAGAGCCTATGACCATCCTGCAAAAGATCGCGCTTGGCTATTTTGTCGTCCTGATGGGCGCGGCCTCGCTGAACTACATCCCCGGCCTGACCGATGCGCAGGGGCTCGCCTTCGGCATCTTCGCGCTCGACATCTTCGATGACGCGCTGCACGTCGCCTCGGCGCTCTGGGCCCTGGCGGCGGCGCTGATCTCGCATCGGGCAGCGCGCGCCTTCCTGATCGTCTTCGGCGCGCTCTACCTTGGTGACGGGGTCTTCGGCTTCTTCACCGGCTATGGCTATCTCGACCTCGGGATCTTCACCAATGCCTCCGAGGGGATGTCCTTCACCCTGTTTCGCCTGTTGGCCAACCTGCCGCATGTCGCACTTGGCGGCTTCGCGCTCTGGGCCGGGTTGCGGCTGGGGCGGGCATGATCCGCTGGCTGGTGCGCTGGCTGGGCCGGCTGGTCCTGCTGCTTGTCGTGCTGGTCCTCGGACTGCTGGCGCCGATCGGCTATGTCGAGACCATGTGCCGCCCCGAGGGCGCGCCGGATGGAAATGTATCGCTGCTGCCGCCCGAGCATCGCCGCGCCGAGGCGCGCACGCTTCTGACCTATCCGGAATGGCACATCGTCCATGCCTATGACGATTACGCCAGGGTGATCGCGCAGGACGATCCGCACGATTATGCCTATGGGCGGGCGATCGGGCAGTACTGGTCCTCGCTCTGCACGCTCTCGCGCCGCAGCGGCCCGATGGGTGGCGTCGATACCCCGACCAAGCAACTGGTCTACGTGATCGGCGTCAGCTTCACCGCCGAGCTGGCGATGAAAGCGCTCTACGAGGAGACGCTGGGACGGCTCTTCGCCATGCTGCGCGGGCCCGAGCACAGCCCGCTCGACCGCCTCTCGGCGCAGCAGGCGGCCGAATATGCCGCCTTCCTGGAGCAGACCCCCTGGTATCGCTGGGATTTCGCTGGCGACGTCCGCGCGCTGGAGGCGGCGGCGACCGGCGCCCTGCGCGACCGCGAGCGCCGGCTGGCCCTGGGCGGAGAGTTCTCGGCCAAGGCCGCCTATGCCGGTCTCATCGCCCAGGCCGTGGCGGCCACCGGCCAGGACGAGCTGACGCTGCGGATGGTGGTGAAAGGGCTGCCGGAACAGCAGCTCACCGCGCTGCCGGGCGTCACGGCTATAGGCCCGCTGGGCGAGGGGGTGGAGATCGAGACGCCGCGCTACCGCGCGCTGACCCGCCTGCTTGAACGCATGGCAGCTGCGGGCGGCGATTTCATCGAGATTGCCGGCAACGACGATATCCTCTTCACCGTGACCTCTCCCGATCCCGCCATGCCCGGCGCGCTGGCAAGCCTGCCGCGCCAGGGCTATGGCGACACCCGCCACCTGGTGCTGGTCAAGGTCGCCGAGCTGGCCGAACGGCTGCGCGCCCTGCCGGGTGGGGTGGACCATATCCATGACTACTAAGGCCATGCTCATGCTTGCAGTGCTGCCGGTCGCCTGGATCGCTCTCCTCGCCGGGGTGATGCTGGTCAGCGACGCGGCCCCGGCGGCGCTGGTGGTGCTGCCCTCGGACGATCTTCTGAACCATCTGCCCGAGGGCGTCGCCATCCTCTCGGCCACGCCGGTCTCGGTGACACTCGCCGCCCGGACGCCGGGCCTCGCCGCCGCGCTCTATGCCAGCGGCGCCTGGCTGGTGCTGCCTGCGGGGCTTGCGGGCTGCACGCCGCGCTAACGCACCTCGGCCTTCGTCCACCGCCCGAGCGGCAGACCATCGAGCGTATAGGGCCCGATGGCATAGCGGATCAGCCGCAGCGTCGGGTGCCCCACGGCGGCGGTCATGCGGCGCACCTGCCGGTTGCGCCCCTCGCGCAGGGTCAGCCTAAGCCAACAGTCGGGGATGCTCTTGCGCACCCGGATCGGCGGGTCGCGCTCCCAGACCGGCGGCGGCTCCATCCGTTCGGCCAGGGCGGGCAGGGTGGGCCCGTCCTTGATTACGACGCCGCTGCGCAGCGCCGCCAGCGCCTCCTCCGACGGTATCCCCTCGACCTGCACCCAATAGATCTTGGCCATCTTGTGCCGCGGATCGGCGATCCGGGCCTGCAGCCGGCCGTCGTCGGTCAGCAGCATCAGCCCCTCGCTGTCGCGGTCCAGCCGCCCCGCCGGATAGACCCCCTTGAGGTCGATGAAATCGGCAAGCGTGCGCCGTCCCTCGCCATCGGTGAACTGGGGCAGCACGTCATAGGGCTTATTGAAACGGATCAGCTGGGCCATATCTTTGCCCTAACCAATCCGATCCCCCGTGGGAAGGGTGCTGACCGCAACGATGCGTCATTCCTGCGTTACGTTTAGGCATTATCGCGGGGGGCGAGATGTTGTGGCAACAGAAAGCTTGTCAGCATTCAAACGCGATATATAGTCATTCATGACTCCGGGCCGGGCTGCTGACGGAATCGCCAGAGCCTACCGGCCTCCGGGCTGAAGGAAAGGCGACGGCGACTGCGATGATCGGCGACTTCCGAACAGAATTTGTGCGAGAGCCGGGCGCGCTCAAGCACCACCCTGCGCTGGTGCTGAACGCAGACTATCGCCCGCTCAGCTACTACCCCCTGTCGCTCTGGCCCTGGCAGGAGGCGGTCAAGGCCGCATGGCTCGACCGGGTGGTGATCGTGGCGGAATACGACGAGGTGGTGCACAGCCCCTCGACCACAATCCGCATCCCCTCGGTGGTGGTGCTCAAGGACTATGTCAAACCGCAGAAACGCGCCGCCTTCACCCGCTTCAACCTGTTCCTGCGCGACGAATTCCGCTGCCAGTATTGCGGCGCGCGGGGCGATCTGACCTTTGACCACGTCGTGCCGCGCGCCGCGGGCGGCATCACCAGTTGGCAGAACGTGGTGGCGGCTTGTTCGCCCTGCAACCTCAGGAAGGGCTCCAAGTCGCTGACGCGCGCGGGAATGCACCTGCGCAAACCGCCGCGCCAGCCCTCGGCCGAGGACCTGCGCAACATGGGCCGCAAGTTCCCGCCGAACCACCTGCATGATAGCTGGATGGACTTCCTCTACTGGGATGCGGAGTTGGAGGCCTGAGAGGCAACGATCCGCCGCATGGAAAGGGGGCGCAGCAATCGCTGCGCCCCTTCCATTTCGCGGCCCGGCAAGTCGACGGGAAAGCTACTTCTTGATCGCCAGCCCCGTCACGACACCGCCCAGGAAGGCGCCGATATTGGCATTCGCGTTCGAGTTATTGTTGTTGCCGCCGCTGGAACGCTTGGTCGTGGACCCACCGCCCGAGCTGGCCCCGCGCGGCGGATTCGCGGCCGCCCAGACGGCGTATTGCTGCATCGTCACCGAGGCCAGATAGCTGTACTGCATATGGTTGAAATAGCCCGAAGCAGGCACCCCGATGCTGGCCTGCCATCCCTGGATGGCGGCGCGGGTGCGTGGCCCGAAGGAGCCGTCCGGCGTGCCGACGTTGAACCCGGCGAGGTTGAGTCGCGCCTGGATCTCGCGGCGCAGCACCTGGTTCATGCCCATGGCCTGCTCGGTGAATTCGCTGGCCGGCTGGGTCCGCATTTCCTGCGTCACGACCGGAACCGTCGGATCGACCGCGCGGGTCATCACCGTGCCCTGCGGCGCCGCCGGGTTCGGGAAGACGACCGGAGCGGTGGCCTGCGGCTGCTGGACGTAGGGCACGACCGTCCCGCTTGGCGACAGGGTCGCCACCTGAGTCTGCATCTTCTCCTTTTCCAGCGCCTCGATCGAGTTCTTGGCCATGGTCACGAACAGCCCTTCGGGGAAGGTCGTGATATAGGCTTGGTAATCCTCGATCCGGTTGCTGTCGCGCGCCATCTGGAACAACATCCGCTGCGCGTTCAGGTCGCTGCCACCGCTGGCCGCCGGGGCCTCTTCAGTGCCGAGCGACACCTGCTCGGCCGGTGCGACCTCTGGGGTGCCGACGGCATTCAGCACCACCCGGCCCGTCAGCGACGAGTTCAGCCAGGGCCGTTGCGCCTGGTTGGTGGCGGAATAGACCTGTCCCGTCACCCGGCTCATCACCTCGGTGATATCGCGGTTAGGGGTGCCGATATTGGCCAGCAGCGCCTCGGTGAAAGGCGAATGCTTGCCTTCACCGTCCAACGCGACCTCGCCCGGAGCGGTGGCGAAGGCGACCGCCATGCCGCGCCCGGGGTTAGAGATATCCATCCGGGCAAGGCCCGTCGATACCTCGGCCGAGCGTGACAGCTTGCCCATCGAGCGCGACAGCGTCCGCGCCAGCGGGTTGTTGCGGCAGGCGTCGAGGAAGATAAGGCTCACGCCATCCGAGCGCTGCATCTGCTTTGCAATGAAGTCGACCGAAATCGCCTCCCAGTCGAGCGCGGTGGCGTCCTCCATCCGGGCGTCGACCGGAATCAGGTAGTTGGTGCCGTTCACCGCCATGCCGTGGCCGGCATAGAAGAACAGCGTCAGGTCGGCATCGACGGCCAGCTGGGCGAACTCGCGGATCTTGTCCTGGAAGCTGCGCTGGTCAAGATCGACACCTTCGACTGTGAGGAACCCCAGTTCCTTGAGCTGGCGGGACATTTCCATCGCATCGTTCTTCGGATTGATCAGCGCCTCGACGTTTGTATAGGCGCTGTTGCCGATGACCAGCGCGACGCGCTTTTCATTGACCGAGGCAAGGGCAGAGGAGACGAGGAACAGAGAGAGGGTAGTAACAAGATAGAAAACGCGCATGTGGCACCTCATAAAATGCGGTACGGGCAAATAGCCGGCGCGGAACCTACTCCTTCTGTATTAGCGGTCAAGCTGCGGCCATTACGTATGGCCGCGTTTACAGTCCCTTAGCAAAAATTTAGCATAGTTTGAGGATACGCGGCCCGGCCAGTCACCCGCCGGCGCGTTGCAGCATCCCGAACAGGTCACGCGGGTCGTCCGGATCGGCCAGCAGGTCGAGGTCGTGGTGGAAGGCGGTTCCGACCAATTGGTCGCGCACATAGCGCAGGGCGCTGAAGTCTTCGATGGCGAAACCCACCGAGTCGAACAGCGTGATCTGATCGGCCGAGGTGCGCCCCTTGGCGGTGCCGGAAATCACCTGCCAAAGCTCGGTCACCGGATGATCCGGCGCCAGCTGCTGGATCTCGCCCTCGACCCGCGTCTGCGGCGGATACTCGACGAAGATCTCCGACCGACGCAGGATCGCCGGGGCCAGTATATTGCTTGTCGGCGGTGCAGGTGGTGACGATCTGCGCCCCCTCCATGCTCTCTTCCGGGCTTGCGCATCGCGTGACCTTCAGTCCGGAACCTACGAGATTTGCTGCACATTTCTCGGTTGCCGCGCGGTCGATGTCATACAGCCGCACCGCCTCGATCCCGCAGATCGCCTTGAAGGCCAGACACTGGAACTCGGACTGCGCGCCATTGCCGATCATCGCCATCGTCTTCGCTTCGCGCGGCGCCAGGTGCCTGGCCGCCATGGCCGAGGTCGCGGCGGTGCGCATCGCCGTCAGCATGGTCATCTCGCTCAGCAGCACCGGATAGCCCGTCGCCACATCGGCCAACAGGCCGAAGGCGGTGACGGTCTGCAGGCCCTCCTTGGTGTTCTTCGGATGCCCGTTCACGTATTTGAAGCCATAGACCTCACCGTCCGAGGTCGGCATCAGCTCGATCACCCCCTCGGCCGAATGCGAGGCGATGCGGGGCGTCTTGTCGAACAGCTCCCAGCGGCGGAAATCGGCCTCGATATACTCGGCCAGCCCGCGCAGCATCTCCTCGATCCCGATGTAATGAATCAGCCGCATCATGTCGTCGACCGAAACGAAAGGCACCAGCGCCTTTTCCGAGGGTTGCATTCAGGGCTCCATCAGTTGGCGGCGCGGGTCGGACGGTCAAAGACGCGGCGGCCCAGGCCCGAGGCGGCGAGGTCGACCATGACCTGGGCGGTCCGGCCACGCTCGTCGAGGAAAGGGTTCAGCTCGACCAGGTCGAGCGAGGTCATCAAGCCACTGTCGCTCACCATCTCCATGATGAGATGGCCTTCGCGGATGGTCGCGCCGCCCGGAACCGTGGTGACGACAGCTGGCGCGGCCATCGGGTCAAGGAAATCGACGTCCAGTGAGACATGCAGCAGGCCGTTAGCGGCCTCGACGTCCTTCAGGAAGGCGGAAACCAGCCGGCCTACGCCATTCTCGTCGATCTCGCGCATGTCGTGATAGCGGATATCGGTCTCTTCCAGCGCAGCGCGCTCCGCCGGGTCGACCGAGCGCAGGCCCATGATGCAGATATTGGCGTGCGGCACCCGGTTCTGCACCTTCGGAAAACCGCCGAACCCCTCGCGGCCGGTCACATAACCCAGCGGCGTGCCATGCAGGTTGCCCGAGTCGGTGGTCTCGGCGGTGTGAAAGTCGCTATGCGCATCCAGCCAGAGGACAAAGAGCGGCCGACCGACCGAGGCCGCATGGTTGGCAACTCCGGCCACCGTGCCCAGCGACAGGCTGTGATCGCCGCCCATGAAGATCGGCAGGCCCCGCTGCATCGCCATCTCCGCCGTCCGGGTCAGCCGATGCGTCCAGGCGATGGTCTCGTTCGGTGCGAAAAGCTTGCCATCATTGGTGTCGGGCTGGTGCGAGGCGGGGGTCAGGTTGCCCATGTCCTCGACCTTGTAGCCAAGGTCGCGCAGCGCGCCCGGCAGCCCGGCGGTTCTATAGGCATCCGGCCCCATGAGACATCCGGGGCGGCGCTTGCCACTGTCGACGGGCGCGCCGATGAGGATCACGGTCTTGCGGGTCATGGGGTCTCCTTTCCCTGTCTTGCGAGAGTATCCAACGATTTGAGTTGCATTCCAGTTGCCATTTTGCGCAGATCGGTCAGCATTTTGACAAAGCGGCGGTCAGCAATGGACAAAACGGACGAACGCCTGATCGCCGCGCTGAAACGCGACGCCCGCGCGGCGCTGTCCGACCTGGCGGCGGAACTGGGGCTGTCGCGCACCACTGTCCGCGCCCGGCTTGACCGGCTGCGCCAGCGGGGCGAGATCCTGGGTTTTAGCGTGGTGCTCAAGCAGGACATCCGCTCCGACCCGGTCCGCGGCCTGATGATGATCGGCATCGAAGGCCGCGGGACAGAACGTGTCATCCGCGCGCTCAGCGGCATGGCCGAGGTGCGCGGCGTGCATTCCACGAACGGCCGCTGGGACGTGATTGCCGAGATCGGCGCCGAGACGCTCGAAGCACTCGACGCGGTGCTCGCCCGCATCCGTCTGCTCGACGGGGTGGCGACCAGCGAGACGAGCTTGCTGCTCTCCACCCGCAAATCCTCGGGCGGCTGACCCTACAGCCTGGTGTGCAGCCGGTATCCGGGCGCGAAGAGCAGCCGCACCGAGGTAAGTGTCTTCTCGTTCCGCCAGGTCGCGCGTTCGGTCACGAACAGGGGCGCACCGGCGGGGCACCCCAGCGCCTCGGCCTCGGCGGGCGAGGCCACGGAGGCCGAAAAAGCGATGTCACCTCCCTCGAAGGGCACCGAGAGGACCAGCCATTCGTTCGGGCTGATCTGCGAGAAATCCGTGGTGCCGGCGCCCGGCACCGCCTGCGCGTCGATCCAGCGGTCCTCCAGCGCATGGGGCTTGCCATCGGCCATGTGCAGGCCGACCACATGCAGCAGCCGCGCCTCGGGTGCCGATTTGAACCTGGCCCGGATCGCCGGCGGTGGAACCTCCTCGGCCCGCGAGACCAGCGAGAAATCATAGGCCTCGCCGCGGGTTTCGATCTCCATCCGGATCACCGGAATATCCAGCGTCGCGCGCCGCACCGGGTGCAGGGCAACCCGGCTTCCGGCCCGGCGGCGGCGCTCGATCAGCCCGCTTTCCGCCACCTCGCGCAGCGCCCGGTTGACCGTGGCACGGGCACAGCCCAGCTCCTGCGCGAGGTCCGCCTCATGCGGGATCGGCTGGCCCGGCGCCCATTCGCGGGATCGGATCCGCCGCAGCACCTCGGCCCGCACCGCCTGCCAGGAATTCGCCGCGCCGCTCATGCCGCCAGCCCCGCGACGGCGCGCCTATAGGCGGCGGTGATGGCCTCGCGCCTGACATGCCGGCCCTCGGTGACCAGGTGCCGCCCGGCCGACCAGACCTCGCTTACCATCCGGTCGTCCCCGGCAAAGATCCAGCTGTCGAGCAAGGTATCGCCCTCTCGTCCGTCCAGGTCGACATTGCCGCCATCCAGCGCCACCAGGTCGGCCAGTTGACCCACTGCGATGGTGCCGCAGTCCCGCCCGGCGGCCTTGGCGCCACCCCGGCAGGCCGCATCGAACAGCACCCGCCCGGTCGACTGCTCCGGCGTTGCCAGCGCGGCCCGGCTCAGGTCGCGCAGGCGCTGCGAATAGTCAAGCGTGCGCAGCTCCTCGGCCAGCGCGATACGGATATTGCTGTCCGATCCGATCGCCATCGCACCGCCCGCGCCGAACCAGCGCACCCCGTCGAAGATCCCGTCCCCGAGGCTCGACTCGGTGATCGGGCAAAGCCCCGCCACCGCGCCGGAGCGCGCCAGCCCCTCGATCTCATGCGGCAGCATCTGCGTGCAGTGTATGAAGGTGCAGCGCGCATCAGGTCCGATATGGTCGAGCACCCATTCCACCGGCCGCGCCCCAAGCGCCGCCTGCACCTCGCTCACCTCGGCCACCTGTTCGGCCAGGTGCATGTGGAACGGATTGTCCCCCGCCAAGGCCCGCAGACGCGGCAGGTCATCGGGCGCGACCGCGCGCAGCGAATGCGGCGCGACGCCCAGACGGGCATCACCGGGCAGGGCGCGAAGGGCCGCCTCGGCACCTTCATGCAGTCGCGTAAACCGTTCAAGATCATTGCCAAACCGGATCTGACCGGCCCTGAGCGGACGCCTGTCCAGCCCGCCGAACTGATAGTGGACCGGCAGCAATGTCAGGCCGATCCCGCTGGTTTCGGCCGCCGCCGCGATCCGCGCACTGGTCTCCGCGAGGTCGGCATAGGGCAGGCCGCCCGGCGCATGATGCATGTAGTGGAACTCCACATTGCAGCCATATCCCGCCTCCAGCATCTCCATCTGCACGAAGGCCGCGATCGCCTCGATCTGCTCGGGATCCAGCCGGTCGAGAAAGCGGAACATAAGCTGCCGCCAGGTCCAGAAGCTGTCGCGCGGGTCCGGCCCACGCCTCTCGGTCAACCCGGCCATGGCGCGCTGGAAGGCGTGGGAATGCGCGTTTGCGGGGGCGGCCAGAAGAATATCCGTACGCCGCCCCGAAGACGCGGCCCCCGGCGTGACCGACAGGATCCGGCCGCCTTCGACCGTCACTTCCACATCGCTTGCCCATCCGTCGGGCAGCAGCGCGGTTCGCGCCCAGATCACCGTCATTTTCCGATTGACTCCAAAATATGTTCATACTTATTAGCATAAAGAAAGCACATGACAAGGTGTCTCATGATCCTTCTCAACACGACATTGGCAAGAATGGCGGGCGGGGCCTATGGCCTGGTCCCCGATGGCGCGATCGTTGTGAACGCGGGGAAAATCGCCTGGGTTGGGCCAAAGGGCGCCCTGCCGGCGGACCTGCGCGAAGGCGAGGAGATCGACCTCGGCGGCCGACTCGTCACGCCCGCGCTGATCGACTGTCACACCCATCTCGTCCACGGCGGCAACCGCGCCCGCGAATTCGAGCTGCGCCTCAAGGGCGCCTCATATGAAGAGATCGCTAGGGCAGGGGGCGGCATCCTCTCGACCGTCAACGCCACCCGCGAGGCGGGCGAGGAGGGGCTGCTCGCCGCCGCCCTCCCGCGCGTCGATGCGCTGATCGCCGAAGGCGTCACCACGGTCGAGATCAAGTCGGGCTATGGCCTCGACGTCGAGACCGAACTGGCCATGCTCCGCACCGCCCGCCGGATCGGCAAGCTGCGCCGCATCCGGGTTCTGACCAGCTTCCTCGGTGCTCATGCGGTGCCGCCAGACTACAAGGGCAGGGCGGGCGACTACCTCACCGAGGTCTGCCTGCCCGCCCTGCGCGCGGCGGCCGCCGAAGGGCTGGTTGACGCGGTCGACGGTTTCTGCGAGGGCATCGCCTGCTCGGTCGCCGAGATGGAACGCGTCTTCGACGAGGCCAAACGGCTGGACCTGCCGATAAAGCTCCACGCCGAACAGCTCTCCAACCTCGGCGGCGCGCGGATGGCAGCAGGGCGCGGGGCGCTCTCGGCCGACCACCTGGAATATGCCGGGGCCGCAGAAGCCGCCGCGATGGCGGCGGCGGGCACCGTGGCGGTGCTGCTGCCCGGCGCCTTCTACACCCTGCGCGAGACACAGCTGCCCCCGGTTGCTGACTTCCGCGCTGCCGGGGTGCCGATGGCGGTGGCCACCGACCTCAACCCCGGGTCCTCGCCGATGAACTCGCTGCTGCTGGCGATGAACATGGCCTGCACGCTGTTCCGCATGACCCCGGAAGAGGCGCTGGCCGGGGCGACCTGCCATGCCGCCCGCGCCCTTGGGCTGCATGACGCCGGCACCCTCGAGACCGGCAAGCGCGCCGACCTCGCGGTCTGGAACGTCGAACACCCCGCCGAACTGTCCTACCGCTTCGGCTTCAATCCACTTTTCCGTCGTTACGTCGCAGGTGCCGAATGATCGTCAATCTGGTTCCCGGGCAAACCCGCCTCAGCACCCTGCGCGCGGTCTTCGCCGGCGCCCGCGTGGCGCTCGATGCCTCGGCGCGCGCCCCGGTCGAGGCGGCAGCCGAACTGGTCGCCCGCGCGGCCGCCGGCGATACCGGCGTCTATGGCGTCAACACCGGCTTCGGCAAACTGGCCAGCGTCCGCATCCCGCCGAAGGACACCGAGACGCTGCAGCGCAACCTGATCCTCAGCCATTGCTGCGGCGTGGGCGAGGTGATGGACGTGGCGACCACCCGCCTGATGATGGCGCTCAAGCTGCTCTCGCTCGGCCGTGGTGCCAGCGGCACCCGCTGGCGCACCGTCGCCCTGATCGAGGCGATGCTGAACGCCGGGGTGATCCCGGTGATCCCGGCGCAGGGCTCGGTCGGTGCTTCGGGCGACCTCGCTCCGCTGGCGCATATGGCCGCCGTGATGATCGGCGAGGGCGAGGCCATGTTCGGCGGCAACCGCCTGCACGGCGCCGAGGCCCTGGCCCGCGCCGGGCTGGAGCCGGTGACGCTGGGGCCGAAAGAGGGCCTCGCCCTCATCAACGGCACCCAGTTCTCGACCGCCTGCGCCCTGGTCGGCCTCTGGCGCGCCTGGGACGCGCTGCAGGCGGCGGTGGTCACGGGGGCGCTCTCGACCGACGCCATCATGGGCTCGACCGCGCCACTGAACCCGGTGATCCACCAACTGCGCGGCCACAGGGGCCAGATCGCCTTTGCCGCGGCGCAATCCGCGTTGCTCGACGGCTCCGAAATCCGCGAAAGCCACCGCGAGGGCGACACCCGGGTGCAGGATCCCTACTGCATCCGCTGCCAGCCCCAGGTGATGGGCGCGGCGATGGACCTGCTGCAGACCGCCGCAGCAACCCTGGAGATCGAAGCCAACGCGGTGACCGACAACCCGCTGGTGCTGGTCGCAACCGGCGAAATCGTCTCGGGCGGCAACTTCCACGCCGAACCCGTGGCTTTCGCCGCCGACCAGATCGCCATTGCCCTGGCCGAGATCGGCGCCATCGCGCAGCGCCGCGTCGCGCTGATGGTCGACCCGACGCTGAGCCACGACCTGCCGCCCTTCCTGACGCCCGAGCCGGGGCTCAACTCGGGCTTCATGATCGCCGAGGTGACGACAGCCGCTTTGATGAGCGAAAACAAGCATCTTGCAAACCCTTGTTCAACCGACTCCACGCCGACCAGCGCCAACCAGGAAGACCACGTCAGCATGGCCGCCCATGCTGCGCGCCGGCTGCTGCGCATGGCCGACAACCTCGACGTGATCCTGGGCGTCGAGGCGCTGGCCGCGGCGCAGGGCATCGAATTCCGCGCGCCGCTCCAGACCTCGACCAGCCTGCGCGGCGTGATCGCCCGCATCCGCGAGGAGGTGCCGGTGCTGGGAAGCGACCGCTATCTCGCCCCCGATCTCGCCCGTGCCACCGCGATGGTGCGCGAGGGGAGGCTGGCGCAGGGGCTGGCGCTGCCCGAACTGGAGACCGCGCGATGACCCCCGTGGACATCGTCCGTGGCGACGGTCCCGTGGTGCTCGGGATGCCCCATACCGGCACCTGGCTGCCCCAAGAGATCCGTTCGCGCCTCAACGCCAACGGCCAACTGCTCGCCGATACCGACTGGCATATCGACAAGCTCTACGCCGGCCTACTGCCCAAGGCGACGATCGTCCGGGCGACCTTCCACCGTTACGCGATCGACGCCAACCGCGACCCTTCCGGTGCCTCGCTCTATCCCGGCCAGAACACCACCGGGCTGGTGCCGATGACCGATTTCGACGGCGAACCGCTCTGGCAGACACCCCCGGGCGAGGCCGAGATCGAGGCCCGCCGCTTGGCCTTCCACGCGCCTTACCACGCCGCGCTCACCGCCGAGATGGAGCGAGTCCGGGCGCGTCACGGCGTGGCGGTGCTCTACGACTGTCACTCGATCCGCTCGCGCATTCCCTTCCTCTTCGAAGGCCGTCTGCGCGACTTCAACATTGGCACCAACAACGCCAGCACCTGCGCCCCCGAGATCGAAGCCGCCGCTCAGGATACCTGCGCGAATGCAGAGGGTTACACCAGTATCCTCAACGGCCGATTCAAGGGCGGCTGGACCACCCGTCACTATGGCCGTCCCTCCGAGGGCTGGCACGCCATCCAGATGGAACTGGCCCAGTCCACCCACCTGTCCACCGAAACCCCGCCCTTCGCCTATGACGAGAGCAAGGCCGCGCGCCTGCGTCCCGTCCTGCAACGCGCGCTGGAACGGATCGAGACCCTTGCCCTGACCATGGGAGCCACCAGATGACCAACCCCCGCCACAACCTCCGCGACATCTACCCGGCGACCGGCCCCGAGAAGACCGCCAAGACCTGGGGCGGCGAGGCGGCGATGCGGATGCTGATGAACAACCTGCACCCGGACGTCGCCGAGAACCCGCATGAACTGGTCGTCTACGGCGGCATCGGCCGCGCCGCCCGCACCTGGAACGACTTCGACCGCATCGTCGCCGGGCTGAAGGATCTCGAAGCCGACGAGACGCTGATCGTGCAGTCCGGCAAGCCTGTCGCCATCGTCAGGACGCATACCGATGCGCCGCGCGTGCTGATCGCCAACTCGAACCTGGTGCCGCATTGGGCCACCTGGGACCATTTCAACGCCCTCGATAAGAAGGGCCTCATGATGTACGGCCAGATGACTGCCGGGTCCTGGATCTACATCGGCACCCAGGGCATCGTGCAGGGCACCTACGAGACCTTCGCCGAGGCGGGCCGCCAGCATTATGGCGGATCGCTCAAGGGCAAGTGGATCCTGACCGCCGGTCTCGGCGGCATGGGCGGGGCGCAGCCGCTCGCCGCCGTCATGGCCGGGGCCTGCTGCCTGGCCGTCGAATGCGACGAGACGCGGGCGGATTTCCGTTTGCGCACAAGGTACCTGGACGCCAAGGCTCACACGTTGGACGAGGCGCTGGCGCTGATCGCCGACTGGACGGCGAAAGGCGAGGCCAAGTCGGTCGGCCTGATCGGCAATGCCGCCGAGGTCTTCCCCGAACTGGTGGCCCGCATGAAATCCGGCGGCCCGCGCCCCGATATCGTCACCGACCAGACCAGCGCCCATGACCCGCTGCACGGCTACCTGCCCATCGGCTGGAGCGTCGCAGACTGGCGCGCCAAGCAGGAGAGCGAGCCCAAGGCCGTCGAACAGGCAGCCCGCGCCTCGATGAAGGCCCATGTCGCCGCGATGGTCGATTTCTGGAACGCCGGGGTGCCGACGCTCGACTACGGCAACAACATCCGACAGGTCGCGCTTGAGGAGGGGCTCGAGAACGCCTTTGCCTTCCCCGGCTTCGTCCCGGCCTATATCCGCCCGCTGTTCTGCAAGGGCATCGGCCCGTTCCGCTGGTGCGCGCTCTCGGGTGACCCCGAGGATATCTACAAGACCGACGCCGCGATGAAGAAGCTCTTCCCCGAGAACGCCCATCTGCACCGCTGGCTCGACATGGCGCGCGAGCGTATCG
This sequence comes from Seohaeicola zhoushanensis, assembly GCF_014656415.1. Classification (GTDB taxonomy): domain Bacteria; phylum Pseudomonadota; class Alphaproteobacteria; order Rhodobacterales; family Rhodobacteraceae; genus Seohaeicola_A; species Seohaeicola_A zhoushanensis. The sequence continues at coordinate 24,738 of NZ_BNCJ01000010.1, forward strand.
CCTTCCAGGGCCTGCCGGCACGGATCTGTTGGATCGGTCTCGGCGACCGCCACCGCGCCGGTCTGATGTTCAACGAGATGGTCGCAAGCGGCGAACTCAAGGCGCCCGTCGTCATCGGCCGCGACCACCTCGACTCCGGCTCGGTCGCCAGCCCGAACCGCGAGACCGAGGCGATGCGCGACGGCTCTGACGCGGTCAGCGACTGGCCGTTGCTGAATGCCCTGGTCAATACCGCCAGCGGCGCCACTTGGGTCTCGCTGCACCATGGCGGCGGCGTCGGCATGGGGTTCAGCCAACACGCGGGCGTGGTGATCCTCGCCGATGGCACCCCCGAGGCGACCAAGCGGCTGGAACGGGTGCTCTGGAACGACCCGGCCTCGGGTGTCTGGCGCCATGCCGACGCGGGCTATGAAACGGCGATCCAATGTGCGAAGGACCACGGGCTGCGGCTGCCGGGCATCCTCGGCAACTGATCTCGCGGGCGATCACGGCAAGCCTTGTCCTGACGCGGGGCGCAGCCTACACCTCGCGCAATGGATATGTCGTGAGGTTGATCCGATGAAGAATTCGCGCGGCTCTCTGGTCCGCCCGCACCCGCTGCCGGAAAGCGCCAGCCGGCCGGTGGTGACACCGCTGTCGCCCTCGGTGGTCTATGCCAGCGACACCCCCGACGCGCTGGATGCGCAATACGAGGGCAGGGTGCATGGCTATACCTACTCGCGCGAGGGGCACCCCAACGCCGATGTCGTCGCCGCGCGCCTGGACGGGATGGAAGGCGTCGCCGGCGGCGTTGTGACCGGCTCGGGCATGGCCGCCGTTTCGGCGGTGCTGCTGGGGTTGCTGAAGGCCGGTGACCATGTCATCGGCGGCAACCAGCTCTACGGCCGGTCGCTGCGCATGATGAAGGAAGACCTGCCACGCCTCGATATCGCCACCTCGCTGGCCGATCCGGGTGACGTCAAGGCGGTCGAGGCGGCGATCCGCCCCGAAACCAAGCTGATCCTGGTCGAGGCGGTCTCCAACCCGACGCTGCGGGTCGCGGATATCGACGGCCTGGCGAAACTCGCCAAGGACCGCGGCATCCTGCTCGCGGTCGACAATACCTTTACCACGCCGCGCGCCTTCCGGCCCTTCGAGCATGGCGCCGATATTGTCATCCATTCGATCACCAAGCTGCTCGCCGGCCACTCCGACGTGATGCTGGGCTGGGTCGCGGCAAAGGATCCGGCGCTGGCGCAGCGGCTGCGCGTCTTCTCGGTGACCGCCGGCCTGACAGCCAGCCCCTTCGACTGCTGGCTGGCCGAGCGCGGGATGCTCACCTTCGACCTGCGCTTCGAGCGCGCGCAGGCGACCGCCGCGGCGCTGGCCGATCACCTCGCCACGTTGCCGGGCGTCAAGCGCGTGATCTACCCGATGCGCGCCGATCACCCCGACCATACCCGCGCCGCAGCGCTGCTGCAGGGGCAGGGGTGCAACATGGTCAGCTTCGAGCTGAAGGGCGGGCGCGAGGCCGCCAATGCCTTTACCCGCGCCGCCGAGGGGCTGAGCTTTGCCCCGACGCTGGGCGACGTCGGCACCACGCTCTCGCATCCGGCCTCCTCCTCGCACCGGGCGCTGACCCCCGAGGAACGCGCCGCGCTGGGGCTGTCCGAGGGCTTCTTCCGCGTCTCGGTTGGCCTGGAAGAGCCCAAGGCCCTGCTGGCGATCTTCGCCGAGGCGGTGGCCGCCGCCGTGCCGGGGGCCTGAGGCCATGGCGGATTTCGCGGGCGACCTGCTCGAGGCGCTGCCGGTCCCGGCCTTGCTGATCGGCCGGGACGCCCGCATTTCCGCCGCGAACAGCGCCGCCCGGGCGCTGCTGGGCCAGCAGATCACCGGCCGTCACCACGACGCGATCCTGCGCCAGCCTGAAATGGCCCGCACCATCGCCGCCGGAATGGCCGACGGCCAGCCGCGCCAGATCCGCGTGACCCGCACCGAAGGCGCGCAGACAACCCTCTGGGAAGTCTCGGTGCGCCCCGCCGGTTCGGCCGGCGCGCTGCTGGTGACGCTGGTTGATGCGACGCCGCTGGAACAGGCCTCGCAGATGCGCCGCGATTTCGTCGCCAACGTCAGCCACGAGTTGCGCACCCCGCTGACCGCGCTGCTCGGCTTCATCGAAACCCTGCGCGGCGCCGCCGCCCGCGATCCGGCGGCGCGCGAACGCTTTCTCGGGATCATGGCGAACGAGGCCAACCGCATGAACCGCCTGGTCGGCGACCTGCTGTCGCTGAGCCGGGTCGAGTCGCAGGAACGCATCCGCCCCAAGGATCCCGTCGACCTCGGTGCGCTGCTTACCGACGTCCTCAAGGCGCTGAAACCGCTGGCCGACGATTCCAAGGTGCGCTTCGACTTCCAGCCGCCCGAACAGGGCGTCACCATTCCCGGCGATGCCGACCAGCTGCGCCAGGTCTTCACCAACCTGATCGAGAACGCGATCAAATACGGCGGCTCCGGCGGGGTGGTGACCGTCACGCTCGCCGGCGGCGACGAGGCGCGCGTGGTGGTCTCCGACAACGGCCCCGGCATCGACCCGGTGCACCTGCCACGCCTCACCGAACGCTTCTACCGCGCCGATACCCACCGCAGCCGGATGCTCGGCGGCACCGGCCTCGGCCTTGCCATCGTCAAACATATCGTGAACCGCCATCGCGGCCGCCTGAAGGTTGCCAGCGAACCGGGGCAGGGCGCGGCCTTCACCGTCGTGCTGCCCTTCGCCTAGCGCGGCAGCGGGTCTTCCGGCTCGGCCTGTTCCGCCAGCCAGTCGCGGAACGCCACCAGCGAGGGGCTCCGTGCGCGCCCCTGCGGCCAGACCAGCCAATAGGCCCCGCGCGCCTCGATCGCCGGACCGCAAAGCGCCACCAGCTTGCCGGTGGCCAGCTCTTCTTCCACCAGGTAGTCGGGCATAAGCGCGACCCCGAGCCCATGCAGGGCCGCCTGCGTGATGGTTGAAAATTGGTCATACATGGTGCCAGGCAACGCCCGCGCCGGCTGCACGCCCTTGGCCGCGAACCAATCGGCCCAGGCCCTTGGCCGCGTCTGGATGTGCAACAGCGGCAGCTTAAGCAGCGCGGCCGGATCGTCCAAGACTTCGCCCTCGATCAGCGAAGGTGCCGCCACCGGGATCACGGCCTCGTGCTTGAGCAGCATCCGGTCGGTTCCCGGCCAGTCTCCGGTTCCGAAATGCAGTGCTGCATCAAAGGGTTCAGAAGAAAAGTTGAACGTTGTCAGCCGGGTCGACATGTTCAGCGTGACGCTCGGGTTGAGCCGCGCGAACTGGGGCAGGCGGGGCATCAGCCAGCGCATCCCGAAGGTCGGCAGGATCGCCAGGTTCAGCGTCCCGCCCATCGGCGCGACCTGCAACCGCAACGAGGCATTGGCGATCTGCAACAGCGCCGCGCGCACCTCGGCCACGTAATCCTGTGCCTCGGCGGTCAATGTCAGCCGCTTCTGGCTGCGCTCCACCAACTCCAGACCCATCTGCCGTTCCAGCGTCTGGATCTGCCGGCTGACCGCGCTTTGCGTCAGCGAAAGCTCCTCGGCCACCGCCGAGGCGCTGCCCAGCCGGTCGAGCGCCTCAAGCGCGCGGAGCGAAGAAATCGAGGGCAAGAGACGGCGCGGCGCAAGCATGTATGCCACTAACTCATATATGCTTGCAAAAGTCTCGCTGTTTTTTCGCCGCCGCCGCGCATAGACTGCCCGCAACTCGAACAGGAGGAGCACGAGATGAACGCCCCCAGCAACCCGAAACCCGCTCTCAAGGCCAAGGATGCGCCCGATCTGGGCAAATTCGACTGGTCCGACGCCCTGCGGCTCGACGATCAGCTGACCGAGGACGAACGCATGATCGCCGCTTCGGCGCGCGCCTACGCCCAGGAAAAACTCATGCCGCGCGTCGGCAAAGCCTTCGCCGAAGAGGGCGTCGAGCCCGAGATCTTCCGCGAGATGGGCGAGATGGGCCTGCTGGGCGTCACCGTGCCCGAGCAATATGGCGGCATCGGCGCCGGCTATGTCAGCTATGGACTCGTGGCGCGCGAAGTCGAACGCGTCGACTCCGGCTACCGCTCGATGATGTCGGTGCAGTCCAGCCTGGTGATGTATCCGATCTATGCCTATGGTTCGGAAGAGCAGCGGATGAAATATCTGCCCAAGCTCGCCAGCGGCGAATTCATCGGCTGCTTCGGTCTGACCGAACCCGACGCCGGTTCCGACCCGGCCGGCATGAAGACCCGCGCGGTGAAAACCGCCGACGGCTACAAGATCACCGGCTCCAAGATGTGGATCTCGAACGCGCCCATCGCCGATGTCTTCGTGATCTGGGCCAAGTCCGAGGCGCATGGCGGCAAGATCCGCGGCTTCGTACTGGAAAAGGGCATGAAGGGCCTGAGCGCGCCGAAGATCCAGAACAAGATGTCGCTGCGGGCCTCGGTCACCGGCGAAGTCGTGATGGACGGCGTGGAAGTCGGCGAGGACGCGCTGCTGCCGCATGTCGAAGGCCTCAAGGGTCCGTTCGGCTGCCTCAACCGCGCACGCTATGGCATCAGCTGGGGCGCGATGGGAGCGGCCGAGGCCTGCTGGCACGCCGCGCGGCAATACGGCCTCGACCGCAAACAGTTCAACCGGCCGCTGGCGCAGACCCAGCTGTTCCAGAAGAAACTCGCCGACATGATGACCGAGATCTCGCTAGGCCTGCAGGCCAGCCTGCGTGTCGGTCGCCTGATGGACGAGGCGCAGGCCGCGCCCGAGATGATCTCGATCGTCAAGCGCAACAACTGCGGCAAGGCGCTCGACATCGCGCGGATGGCGCGCGACATGCACGGCGGCAACGGCATCAGCCTCGAATTCCAGGTGATCCGCCACATGATGAACCTCGAGACGGTGAACACCTACGAAGGGACTCATGACGTCCACGCACTGATCCTGGGCCGCGCCCAGACCGGTCTGCAGGCGTTTTTCTAAGCAAATCCGGGCGGTTCCTCCATATGGGGGAGCCGCTTTTAGCGACATTCATTTATCTCATAATCAGTATTATGTTAAACTCCGATATGCGGAATAATATTCCGACAAGCATTGGCAGCCCCTGAAATCCATTCTAACATTTTCCCGACGAGAGAGTCGCGGCACTGTACCGCACATCCGAGGGAGGAAAACGGATGTCTTCAGGGTTTGACCCGCACTGCGGGTTGGGTTTGGGTATTGCCTGATGACGGCAATGACCCTGGACGAAGCGGTCGCGCGTATCACGACGACGAACCCGATCTTCGCGGTCACCACTGCCGACATCCGCGGACAAAGCTACAAGGTCTTCGCCAACATCCCCGCGACCACGCGCGAGCTGCTGCAGCAGTCTGCCGCGGCCCAGAACGCACATGGTGGCGACTACCTGGTATTCCACGGCGAGCGCTGGAACTACGAGGAATTCTGCCGCGATATCCGCCAGATGGCCAACGCGCTGAGCCGCATGGGCATGGTCAAGGGCCAGCCCGTGGCCATCGCGATGCGCAACTGTCCCGAGCTGCTCATCCTTTTCATGGCGATCACCGCCGCCGGTGGCGTCGCGGTCTTCCTGAACAGCTGGTGGACCACCGAGGAACTCGACTACGCGCTGCGCGACAGCGCCGCGAAACTGGTCTTTGCCGACGGCGAACGCGTGAGACGCATCGCGCCGCTGACCGAGGCGCTTGACCTGACGCTGATCGGCACGCGCGACGGCGAAGACCTTGCGGTGCGCCGTTTCTCGCAGGTCAAGGCATTGGGATATCACCTTAACTGGCCATCGCAAGATGTTGAAACTGATGATGATATGGCCATCATGTATTCCTCGGGCACCACGGGTCATCCCAAGGGCGTGGTGCTCACCCATCGTGGCGCGATGAACGCGGTATTCACTTGGCTGATGCAAGGCGAGATCGCGATTCTGACCACACCGCCGCCTGTGGACGCACCCCCTGCCCCCAGGCCCTCCTATCTCATCGTCACGCCGCTCTTCCACGTTACCGCCTCGCACCCGATGTTCCTGCTGAGCATTCCCGCCGGCGGCAAGCTGACGGTCATGGACAAGTGGAACGCCGACCTGGCGGTCGAACTGATCGACCGCGAGCAGGTCACGCGCTTTGTCGGCGTTCCGACGCAATCCGCCGACCTGCTGAGCGCCGCCGAACGCGCCGGATCCAGCTTGAAGTCGCTGAGCTTCCTCGGCGCCGGCGGCGCCAAACGCCCGGCGGCGCAGGTCGAGGGCCTCGCCCGCGCCTTCCCGCAGGCGCAGGTCGCCACCGGCTGGGGCATGACCGAGACCAACGCCAACGGCATCGGCTTCGCCGGCCCCGATTACATTGCCCATCCCGGCGCCTGCGGTCGGCTTTATCCGCCGATTCAGGAGCTCCGTTTCCTCGGTGACGACGGCCAGGATGTCGCCACCGGAGAAGTTGGTGAAATTACAGTAAGAAGCCCCTGCAACATGCGCTGCTACCTCAATAAACCTGAGGCGACGGCCGAAGCGATGCAGGACGGTTGGCTGCGCACCGGCGACATGGGCCGGATCGACGCCGACGGGATCGTCACCATCGTCGACCGCAAGAAGAACATCATCATTCGCGGCGGCGAGAATATCGCCTGCCTCGACGTCGAAGGCGCGCTGCACCGCCATGTCGCGGTGGCCGAGGCCTGCGCCTTTGCCATCCCCGACGACCGCTTGGGCGAGGTGGTCGGCGCCGCCGTCATGCTCGCGCCCGGCGCCGCGACCACCGAGGCCGAGCTGCGCGCCTTTCTCGAAGCCCATATCGCCCGTTTCAAGGTGCCCGAGCGGATCTGGCTGCAAACCGCGCCCCTGCCCCGTGGCACCACCGACAAACTCGACCGGCGCGGCATCCGCGCCACCTGCCTGGACTTGATGAAGGAGAAGACATGACCGCCCCGACCGTGGAGGAAACCGCCAATTACATCGCAGAAGCCGGCAAGGCCGCCTGGGAGGTTCCCGGCCTCGACGCCTCGACCCCGCGCCGCGAGATCAGGACCATCGGCATCATCGGCGCCGGCACCATGGGCGGCGGCATCTCGATGAATTTCGCCACCGCCGGCTTTCCGGTGACCATCGTCGAGACCAAGGCCGAGGCGCTGGAACGCGGCCTCAGCATCGTACGGCAGAATTACCAGAACAGCGCCGACAAGGGCCGCTTTCCGCAGGAAGAGGTCGAGGCCCGAATGGCCCGCTACACCGGCAAGCTCGCGCTGTCTGATCTGGCTCAATGCGACCTGGTGATCGAGGCAGTATTCGAGGACATGGGCCTCAAGAAGCAGATCTTCACCGAGCTTGACCGCGTCATGAAACCCGGCGCGATCTTGGCGACGAACACCTCGGCGCTGGACATCGACGAAATCGCCAGCATGACCAAGCGGCCGCAGTATGTCATCGGGCTGCACTTCTTCTCGCCTGCCAACGTCATGAAATTGCTGGAAATCGTCCGCGCCCGCGAAACCGCCGACGACGTGGTCGCAAGCTGCATGGATCTCGCCCGCAAGATCAACAAGATTGCCGTTCTGGTCGGCGTCTGCCCCGGCTTCGTCGGCAACCGCATCCTGTTTGCGCGCCAGAAGCAGGCCAACAAGCTCGTCTACAAGGGGGTCATGCCCTGGGATGTCGACGCCGCGCTCAACACCTTCGGCTTCAAGATGGGCCCGTTCCAGATGTCCGACCTCGCCGGCCTGGATATCGGCTGGTCCAAGGGCGCCAAAACCGAGAACCCCATCCGCGACGCCCTCTGCGAGATCGACCGCCGCGGCCAGAAGACCCGCGCGGGCTACTACGACTACGACGAGACCCGCCGCCCGATCCCCTCGGATGTCACCGCGAAGATCATCGCCGACATCACCGGCGCCGAACCGCGCAGCATGTCGCCCGACGAGATCACCGAGTTCTGCATCTACCCGATGATCAACGAGGCGCTGAAGATCCTCGAAGAGAACAAGGCGCAGCGCCCCTCCGATATCGATGTGGTCTGGCTCAACGGCTATGGCTGGCCCGCCGACAAGGGCGGCCCGATGTGGTATGCCGACACCGTGGGCGCCCCTGCGATCCTCGCCCGGATGGAGGCCCTGGCCGCCGAAGACCCCGAGTTCGCGCCGGCGGAACTGCTCAAGGATCTCGCCGCAACTGGCGGAAAGTTCACGGAAATCGACACCGGTGGCTTGAAGACGAAAGGATAAGGCATGGCTTACGAATTCATCAAGACAGAGACCCGCGGCCATATCCTGGTGGTCACCATGAACCGGCCCGAGGTCTACAACGCCGTGCACCTGCCGATGCACGAGGAGATGGCCGCCTGCTGGGATGCCTTCGCCGCGGACGAGACCCTCTGGGTCGCGGTGCTGACCGGCGCGGGCGACAAGGCCTTCACCGCCGGCAACGACCTCAAGGCCACCGCCACCGGCGGCATCAAGAAGGGCCTGCCGCCCAGCGGTTTCGCGGGCCTCTCGTCGCGCTTCGATCTCGAAAAGCCGATCATCGCCGCCGTCAACGGCTTTGCCATGGGCGGCGGTTTCGAGACGGCGCTCAGCTGCGACATCATCCTGGCATCGGATCAGGCGAAATTCGCCCTGCCCGAGGTCAAGGTCGGCTTCTTCGCCTCTGCCTCGGGCGTGCAGCGGCTCAGCCGCTACATCGGCCGCCTCGCCGCGCAGGAGATGATGATCACCGGCCGCACCATCCTCGCCGACGAGGCGCTGCGCCTCGGCTGTGTGAACGAGGTGGTGCCCCATGCCGAGCTGATGACCCGCGCCATGGCCCTGGCCGAGCAGATCTGCACCGTCTCGCCCTCCTCGGTGAAGGCGACCAAGCGGATCCTGAACAGCATGGCGGTGGCCGACGGCCTGCCCGAGAGCCTCCAGTACAGCCGCGAGGTGCAGGCCGACCTGGCCCAGACAGAAGACTTCAAGGAAGGCGTCCAGGCCTTTGTTGAGAAACGCAAACCCGAATGGAAGAACCGTTGAAAGGAAGACGCTGAGATGTCGATGGCGAAACACCCCCCCGAACTGAACGATCTCAGGATGTCCGAAAAGGCCCGGCCCCTGCTGGATGCCGTGGTCAAGCACATCACCGAGAATGTCGATCCGATCACCGAGGAATATTACCGCCTGGGCGAAGGCCGGGCTGACCGCTGGTCGCACGCGCCGGGCCAGCTCGAACTGCTGCAGACCGCCAAGGACAAGGCCCGCGCCAATGGCCTGTGGAACTTCTTCCTGCCCAACGCCGAAACCGGCGAGGGGTTGTCGAACCTCGACTACGCCTATATCGCAGCCGAGCTGGGCAAGAACCCGCTGGCCTCCGAGACGCTGAACTGCTCGGCGCCCGACACCGGCAACATGGAAGTGCTCGAACGTGTCGGCACCCCCGAGCAGAAAGAGAAGTGGCTCAAGCCCCTGCTGAACGGCGAGATCCGCTCCGCCTACGCCATGACCGAGCCGAACGTCGCCTCGTCGGATGCCAAGAACATCTCGACCTCGGCGGTGCTCGAAGGCGACGAATGGGTGATCAATGGCGAGAAGTTCTACATCTCCGGCGCCGGAGATCCGCGCTGCAAGATCATGATCACAATGGTGAAAACCTCACCCGAGGCAGAAACCTTCAAGCAGCAGAGCCAGATCCTCGTGCCGATCGATGCCGAGGGTGTGAAGATCCTCGGCCCGATGCGCGTCTTCGGCCATGACGACGCGCCGCACGGCCACATGCACATCAAGTTCGACAACGTGCGCGTGCCCAAGGAGAACATCCTGCTGGGCGAAGGCCGTGGCTTCGAGATCAGCCAGTTGCGCCTCGGGCCGGGCCGCATCCACCACTGCATGAGGTCCATCGGGGCCGCCGACAAGGCTCTCGACATGCTGATCGACCGCGCCATCAGCCGCAAGGCCTTCGGCAAGCGCATCGTCGACCTCGGCAAGAACATGGAGACGATCAGCCGCGCGCGCATCGACATCGAGGCGATGCGGATGATGGTCCTCAAGGCCGCCCGCGCGATGGATGTGCTGGGCAACAAGGAGGCCCGCATCTGGGTCTCGGCGATCAAGGCGATGGTGCCCGAGCGGGCCGCGCAGATCATCGACCAGGCGATGCAGGTGCATGGCGCTGCCGGCCTGTCGCAATGGTTCCCGCTGGCCGAGATGTATGTCGGCCAGCGAACCCTGCGCTTCGCCGACGGTCCCGACGAGGTGCACCACAACGTGGTCGCCCGCGCCGAGGTCAAGTCCTACGAGGACTCCAACGACCGCAAGTCGCGGGTCCGCACATCGACCGGCGGCCGCATGTTCGAGGGGCCGTGATGAGCAAGCTGTTCGACCTGACGGGACGCGTCGCGCTGTTGACCGGCGCGTCCAAGGGCATGGGCCTGGCAATGGCGACAGCCCTCGCCAGCCACGGCGCCAAGGTGGTGATCTCCGCCCGCAAGCAGGACCAGCTCGACCTGGCGGCGGCGGCGATCAACGACGAGGTCGGGGCCGAACTGGCCACCGGCATCGCCTGCAATGTCGGCTACAAGGACCAGCTCGAGGCGCTTGTCGCCAAGACCCGCGCCGACATTGGCCCCATCGACATCGTGGTCGGCAATGCCGGGGTTAACCCCTATTACGGCAAGACCTCGCAGATCCCCGATGACGCCTACGAGAAGACCATGAAGGCCAACGTCCAGGCCAACCTCTGGCTCGCGCAGTTTGCCGTGCCGGACATGGTCGCCAAGGGCAACGGCTCGATGTTGTTCACCTCCTCCATAGGCGCGTTCAAGCCATCCGAGATGCTCGGCACATACGGCATGTCGAAGCTGGCGCTGATCGGGCTGGTGCGCAACCTCGCGGCCGAGTTCGGCCCGTCGGGCGTGCGCTTCAACGCGATTTGCCCGGGGCTCATCAAGACCGACTTCGCGCGGGAACTCTGGGACAACCCCGAGGTCGAGACCCGCATCAAGAAGGACATCCCGATGCGCCGCCTGGGCGAGCCGGACGACTTCGCCGGCATCGCGGTCTACCTGGCCTCGGACGCCAGCCGTTACATGACCGGCCAGGCGCTGACCGTCTGCGGCGGCTCGAACATGTGGACCTGAGGAGAGCGGCATGGAACTCAAGGACAAGATCATCGTCGTGACCGGTGCCGCCAGCGGCATCGGCAAGGCGATGGCGGTACGCTTCGCCGCCGAGGGCGCCCGCAAGGTGGTCTGCGCCGACATGAACCTCGCCGGGGCCGAGGCGACGGCGCGTTCCATCGGTGGCGTCGCCGCCGAGGTCAACGTGGCGCGCGAGAGCGAGATCACCGGCCTGATCGACTGGGTCGAATCCGAACTCGGCCCGATCGACCTCTTCTGCTCCAACGCCGGCATCCTGACGCTCGGCGGGATGGAGGTCGAGAACGGCGACTGGCAGCGAATCTGGGAGGTCAACGTGATGTCCCACGTCTGGGCCGCCCGCCACCTGATCCCGCGCATGATCGCCCGGGGCGGCGGCTATCTGCTGAACACCGCCTCGGCGGCGGGCCTGCTGAACCAGGTCGGCTCGGCGCCCTATGGCGTGACCAAGCACGCCGCCGTCGGGCTGGCCGAATGGCTGGCGATGACCCACGGCGACGACGGCATCAAGGTCTCGGTGCTCTGCCCGCAGGCGGTGCGTTCCGAGATGACGCGCGGCCACGAGGACGGGGTTGCCTCGATCAACGGGATGCTCGAACCCGAGTCCGTGGCCGAGGCCTGCGTGCAGACCATCCGCGCCGAGACCTTTCTCGTACTGCCCCACCCCGAGGTGCTCGGCTACATGAAGAACAAGGCCGAGAACTACGACAAGTGGATCGGCGGGATGCGGAAGCTCAACCGCGTCTTCGGCAAGCAATGACCGATTGGTGCGCAATGAATGCGCACCCTACTCCGGCCCGTAGGGTGCGCATTCATTGCGCACCCACACCTCACACCCCGTAAACCCGCCGCACCGTACCGGCAAACAGCGCGTCCTTCTCGGCCTCGGAAAACCCCGCAGCCATCTTCTTGAAGGCGTTCCAGATCACCGGATAGCTGACCGAGATACGGTCCACCGGGAAATTGCTCTCGAACATGCAGCGCTCGGGACCGAAGACGTCGAGCATGTGCGCATACCACTTGCCCTGCAGCGCCACGACCTCGTCCGAGGTTGCCGGCCGCGCCGCCTGGTGGAACCCCCAGCCATTGTCCGGCATAAGGAAGCCGCCCAGCTTGGCGTGAACGTTCGGACAGGCGGCAATCGCCTCCATGTCGCGCTGCCAGTCCGCAAAATACTCATCGCGCCTGCCGGTGAACCGTCCCACCCCAAGCGGGCCGCCGAAATGGTCGAGGATCATGGTGACCTCGGGCAGCGCCCGCGCGAGATCCAGGTATTCGCCGTTCTGCGGGTGATAATGCCAGGTGTCGAAGGTCAGCCCGCGCTCGGCGAACCGCTGCAGCCCGCGCCGGAAGGCCGTGTCGGCATATTGCCCCTCGGCACCGCGCCCCGGGATCACCAGCTTCTCCGGCTCGCTGTCGCGCGCCCCGGCAAAGCGGACGCCCTGGACCAGCCCCTGCCCGGCCTCCAGATGCGCGTCGATGGCCTCGTCCAGCAGGCCCGGCTCCAGCCGCGGGTCGATGTTGCAGATGATCCCGGCGATCTTCGACTGGCCGGGACCGGCGCTGGCCGCCATCTCCGCCACCCGCCGCGACTCGCCCACCGATTGCAGGTGCGCGGGCGCGTCCATGTCCCAATACGACCGGCACTCCATGAACATTGTCGCCACGACATTGTGCCCCGACCCGGTGTCGCGCCACAGCGCCTCCATCTCGTAGACCGCCGGTGCCTCGGGCGTGCCATGCACCCAGAGATGGTGATGGGGGTCGATGATCTCGCGCGCGGGGTCGATGATCTCTTCCTGCACCTGCGCCAGCCAGTCGTCGCGCAGTTCCATCCCCGCGACCCATCCCTGGTATCGTCCCCCGCTTGCGTTCATCCCCGCTCCTCCTTCGGTTTGTATCGCCGCACCAGCCCCTCCTGCGCCACCGAGGCGACAAGCCGCCCGTCCTCGGTATAGATCGCGCCCCGGTTGAAGCCGCGCCCGCCACCGGTGAAGGGGCTGTCGAGCGAGTAGAGATGCCAGTCCTCGAAGCGGATCGGCGCATGGAACCACATGGCGTGATCGAGGCTCGCGGTGACCACCCCCCCGACCATCCAGCTCAGCCCATGCGGGCGCAGCGACGAGCCGAGCAACATCATGTCGCTGGCATAGGCCAGCAGGCAATGCTGCATCATCTCTGACTGGCCCCGCGCCGCCTCCATCCGGAACCAGAGGTTGTTGCGGTCATCCAGCGGTTTGGGGGTGAAATACTCCTGCGGGTCGATCTCGCGGATCTCGATGGGACGCGGACGCAGGAAGTCGGGCCGCAGGCTGGCCTTGATCTTGTCGGCATGTGGCGCGCGCAGGTCTGCCTGGCTGGGCAGCCCCTCGGGGCCGACCACCTTCGGCATGGGATGCTGGTGGCTCCAGCTCTCCTCGGCGTCGTGGAACGAGGCCGAAAGGTTCAGGATCTGCTTGCCATGCTGGATCGCGACCACCCGCCGGGTGGCAAAGCTGCCGCCATCGCGGGCCCGGTCGACCGCGTAGATCACCGGGATCTTCGGGTCGCCCGGCCGGATGAAATAGGCGTGCAGCGAATGGCAGGCCCGGTCCGGCACGGTGCGATAAGCCGCCATCAGCGCCTGCGCGATGACCTGCCCGCCGAAAATTCGCGTCGGCGTCTCGCCGCCCGCGCCCGTGCCCCGGAACAGATCGACCTCAAGCTGTTCGATATCCAGAATGCCCAGAAGTTCCTCTGCAACATCAACCATTTATTCTGTCTTTCTCACGTTCCTCGGCATAGGCGACAAAGGTGTCGAAACTGCCGGGGTTGCTCATGCTGTCGCGGTTCACCACCTTGGCCGGATCCCCGCCCAGCAGCAGTTTCTTCACCGGCACTTCCAGCTTCTTGCCCGACAGCGTGCGCGGCACCTCGGCGATCTGCACGATCTCGTTGGGGATGAACCGGGCCGAGACGGCGGTGCGGATGGCATCGTTGATCTTCGCCTTCAGCGCATCGTCCAGCACTACCCCGGCGGCCAGGACGACGAACAGCGGCATAAAGCTCTCGCGGCCCAGGAACTCCAGGTCGATCACCAGCGAGTCCATCACCTCCTCCAGCCCCTCGACCGCCTGGTAGATCTCGGCCGAGCCCATGCGCAGCCCCTTGCGGTTGATGGTGGCATCAGAGCGGCCATAGATCACCGAGCCGCCCTCGGGGGTGAACTCGATCCAGTCGCCATGCCGCCAGATGCCGGGATAGGTGTCGAAATAGCTCTCGTGCAGCCGCCGCCCGTCGGTATCGCCCCAGAAATAGAGCGGCATCGACGGCAGCGGTTCGGTGCAGACCAGCTCGCCCACCTTGTCGATCAGCTCGTGGCCCTCCTCGTCATAGGCCCGCACCGCATTGCCAAGGAACCGGCACTGCATCTCGCCCATGCGCACCGGCATCAACGGGTTGCCCCCGACAAAGGCCCCCGCCAGATCGGTCCCGCCCGAGATCGGCGCCAGCCAGACATCCGGCTTCACGGCGTCATAGATCCAGCGATAGGCGTCCTCGGACAGCGGCGACCCGGTCGCCGCGATCGACCGCAGCGCCGTGAGGTCGACCGCATCGCGCGGCCGGATCCCCGCCTTCAGACAGGTGGCATAAAAGGCCGCCCCCGCACCGAGATAGGTTACGCGCCGTTCGGCCGCGAAGCGCCACAGCGCCAGCAGGTCGGGTTGGTTCGGCGCAGAGTCGAACAGCGCAACCGTCGCCCCCCGCGCCAGCGCGGTGAACTGCGAGTTCCACATGATCCAGCCCGAGGAGGTCATCCAGCAATAGGTATCCGCCGCGGTGAAATCCTGGTGCAACGACTGCTTGGCCGATTCCACCACGATCCCGCCCTGCCCATGCACGATGGGCTTGGGGTTGCCGGTGGTGCCCGACGAATAGACGATCCACAGCGGTTGGTCGAAGGCCACCTTCACCGGCTGGAACTCTTCGCTCCCCGCGATCATCTCCTCCCAGACCACCGCGCCCTCGGGCAGAGCGCCGGCTACCGGGATCCAGACCCGGTGCTCGACCGTCGGCAGCCCGGCGAGGATGGTCTCCAGCACCGCGCGCCGGTCGATGTCCTTGCCGGCGTGGACATAGCCGTCCTGCGCAATCAGCACCTTCGGCTCGATCTGGCGGAAACGGTCGATGATGGCGACATGGCCCATGTCCGGCGCGCAAAGCGACCAGATCGCGCCAAGGCTCGCCGTAGCGAGGCAGGCAATGATCGCCGCCTCGGTATTGGGCAGGATGGCGACCACCCGGTCGCCCTGCCCCACGCCCATCGCCTTCAGCCGCGCGGCGACGTTGGCCACCTGCTGGCGCAGCTGCGCCCAGGTCAGGTCCTTGTCACCGAAGGTCTCCGACCGCACGCTCAGCGCCACACGGTCCGGGGTTTTCGCCCCCTCGCGCAGCACGACCTCGGCGAAGTTCAGCGAAACGCCCGGGAACCAGACCGCCCCCGGCATCTTCCGCTCGGCCAGCACGGTGCCGACCTCCTCGGGCGCGCCGATCCCGAAATACTCCCAGATCGACCGCCAGAAAGCATCCAGGTCGGTCACGCTCCAGTCCCAGAGGGCCTGGTAGCTGTCAAACGGCAGCCCCCGCTCGGCCAGCCAGCGCATGTAGGCGCTCAGGGTCGAGGCGGCGGCGCGCTCGGGCGACGGGGTCCAGAGGATCTGCCGCCCGCTCATCCGACCAGCGCCCCATGCACCAGCGCCTTCAGCTCGGCCCGGCAGGGATAGGAACTCGACGGCGACAACTGGGTGAAGAAGACCACCGAGAGGTCAAGCTTCCGGTCGACCCAGAACATGGTCGAGGCCATGCCGCCCCAGCTGAAATCGCCGACGCTGCCCGGCACGCCCACGCGGCCCGGATCCAGCACCACCGAGCCTCCCAGGCCAAAGCCCATGCCCTCCATCGGCTGCTCGGCAAAGCTCCTCGGCCCCATGCTGGCGATATCGCCGGGCAGGTGGTTGCGCATCATGAAATCCAGCGTGCGCGGGCTCAGCAACCGACCCCCCGCCGCCATGCCGCCATTGCGCAGCATCTCGACGAACTTGATGTAATCGTCGATCGTCCCGACCAGCCCGCCGCCGCCCGACTCGCAGGCCGGGCGTTCAAATCCCGAACTGCCCGCCTCATCGGCCAGCCGCAGCGTGTCGCCCGCCTCGCGCGGCGCGTTCAGCTCCATCGGCTCGCCCGAGAGCGGCGTGTATAGCGAGGCAAATCGGTCCCCCGTCCCCTCCGGCACCACAAAGGCCGTCTCGGTCATCCCCAGCGGCCCAAGGATATGGTTCTGCAGGAAGGCGCCCAGGCTCTGCCCCGAAACCACCTCGACCACCCGGCCGAGCACGTCGATGGCAACCGAATATTCCCAGTGCCGGCCCGGCTGGAACGCCAGAGGCAGCGCCGCCACCCGGTTGCTCATCTCTTCCAGCGAGGCCGTGGGCGAACGGAAGTCGATCTTGGCCTCCGCCATGATCTTGCCGACCAGGCCGGGGTTGAACGCATAGCTGAGCCCCGAGGTATGGGTCAGCAGCTGTCGCAGCGTCGGGGCCGGTGCCGTCTCGGTCTGTTCGAAACGGATCGCACCCGGCACCAGCGCCTGCATCTTGCCAAAGGCCGGGATGAACTCGCTGACCGGCGCGTCCAGGTGGAACAGCCCCAGTTCGGCCAGCATCATGATCGCCACCGAGGTGATCGGCTTGGTCATCGAGTAGATGCGTACGACCGTATCCCGCTCGAAGGGCAGATCCCGCTCGACGCTGCGCTGCCCGGTCGCGTTGAACCAGACCTCTTCGCCGCCGCGCGCCACCAGGACCGAGCTTCCGGCAAATTTCCGTTCTTCCACATAGCGTTCCATCCAGGAGTTGATTCTGGACAGGCGGTCCCGGTCGAAACCCTTGCTCTCGGGAGAGGCCATTTTCATCTCTGCTCCTGTATTCCTGTCAGTCCTGCCTGCCTCGTGATCCGTGCGCAGGCCATGACGACCCGGCCGCGTCATGCCCCGCCGCAAGGGTTTTCGAACATGGCGTTCCTTGACGCTGTCTTCCATCATCCACCCACCATCTTCCGCATCGCAGGACGGGTCTCCTCGGTGAACCAATGCGCTGGCTGCTGCGCCAGGCCAGCCGCGATCCGCTCCACTGCGCCCGCCCGCACCTGCCGCTTCACGGCGGCATAGGCCTGCGGCGGGATGGCCGCCAGTTCGCGCGCCTTGGCCAGCGCGCTGGCCTGCACATCATCGGAGATCTCGTCGATGAACCCCTGGGCCAGAGCCGCCTCGGCGCGCACCGGCTGACCGGTCAGCATCAGCCGGCGCAGGCTGTCGGGTGACAGCGCGTCGCGCGCGATCTCCATCGGGCCAATCGGAAAATCGACCCCCACCCGCACCTCGGCCAGACCGAACTGCGCGCGCGGCGCGGCGACCCGCCAGTCCGCCCCCAACAGGAAGAAGAACCCGCCGGCAATCGCCGCCCCGTTGAGCGCCACGACCACGGGCTTGGGAAAGGTGTAGAGCGCCAGCAGATCCTCGTTCAGCGCCCGCACGATCTCGCGCTCGCCAATATCGTCGAAGGCCTGCGCTTCCTTGAGGTCCAGCCCCGCCGAGAACACCTTGAACGGGCTCTTCAGGATCACCGCCCGCACCGCGTCATCGGCGGCCAGTTCCTCCAGCCGGGCGGCAATTCGGTCTAGAAAGCCCGCGCTCAGCGCATTCACCGGCGCCCGGCTCAGGACCAGCGCCACGACACCATCGCCCAGGTCCTCGCGAACCACAGTTTCCATTGTTTTTCCCCTCCGCCCCTCGGTTCCGACGCAGGATTGACAGCTTCCGCACCCTGCCCCTAGGCTCGCGCATACAATACCACGCGACGCAAAACCTGCCACGCAAGCAGCGGCTGCGAAAGCGAAAAACGGAGAATTTCCATGAAACTCTACTTTGCGCCGAACACCCGCGCGGTGCGCATCGCCTGGCTGCTGGAAGAGCTGGGCCTGCCCTACGATCTCGAACGCATGACGCTCGGGGACAAGGCCATGCGCGCGCCCGAATATCTCGCGGTGAACCCGATGGGCCGGGTGCCGGTGCTGGTGGACGGCGACGTCACCATCTCGGAATCCGGCGCTATCGTCGAATACCTGCTCGCGCGCCACGGCAACGGCCGGCTGGTGCCCCCGGCCGACAGCCCAGACTTCGCCACCTACCTGCAATGGCTGCATTTCGCCGAGGGCATGATCATGCCCCAGATCAACGTCATCATGGTCGAAACCGTCTTCCTGCCGCCCGAACGGCGCAACGAGGTCAACGTCAAGCGGGCGCTCAAGCTGCTGAACCAGATGCTGGGCGCGGTCGACAGGCATATGGAGGGGCGCGACTACCTCGCCGGCGATTTCTCCGGGGCCGACATCATGTGCGGCCACGCGGTCAGCGTCTCGGAACACCTCGGCGCCGATCTCTCCGACAAGCCGAACCTTCCGCCCTACATCGCACGCCTGTCGGAACGTCCTGCGCTCAAGAAGGCCCGCGCGCTATGAGCGCGCCCGTCGCGCTGATCGTCGGGGCCGGCGACTACATCGGCGCGGCGATCGCCCGGCGCTTCGCCCGGGGCGGCTTCACCGTCTGCCTCGCGCGCCGCAACGGCGACAAGCTGGCCCCTCTGGTGGCCGAGATCGAGACCGAGGGCGGCACCGCCTACGCCTTCACCATGGACGCCCGCAGCGAAGAGAGCACCACCGAGGTCTTCGCCCGCATCGAGGCCGACATCGGCCCGCTCGACCTGGTCATCTTCAACGTCGGCGGCAACGTCCGCTTCCCGGTGCCCGAGACCACCGAGCGTGTTTTCCGCAAGGTCTGGGAAATGGCCTGTTTCGCCGGCTTCCTCACCGGCCGCGAGGCCGCGCGCTACATGGCCCCGCGCCGGCGCGGCTGTATCTTCTTCACCGGCGCCTCGGCCTCGATGCGCGGCAATCCCGGCTACGCCGCCTTTGGCGCGGCCAAGGCGGGCCTGAGATCCTTTGCGCAGAGCCTCGCAAAGGAGATGGGCCCGCAGAACATCCACGTCGCGCATCTGGTGATCGACGCCGGCGTAGACACCGCTTTCGTGCGCGAAAGGATCGCGGCCTCGGGCGCCGATCCGGGCAGCCTGCCGCCCGATACGCTGATGAACCCTGACTCGGTCGCCGAAGCCTATTGGGCGCTCCATAAACAGACCCGCGACGGCTGGACCTTCGAACTCGACCTGCGGCCCTACGCGGAGAAATGGTGATGATCGACTTCTACTACGACTTCGGCAGCCCCAACGCCTATTTGGTCCACAAGGTCCTTCCCGATATCGCCGCGCGCCACGGTGCAGAACTGGCCTACAGGCCGGTCCTGCTCGGCGGCGTCTTCAAGGCGACCAACAACCAGAGCCCGATCACCGCCTTCGCCGGCGTCAAGGGCAAGAACGCCTACCAGGCCCTTGAACTGAAACGGTTTGTCGAACGTCACGGCCTGGCCTACCGGATGAATCCGCATTTCCCGGTCAACACGCTGATAATGATGCGCGGCGCTATCTTCGCCGAGGGTCAGCCCTGGGAAACCACCTACCGCGAGGCGATGTTCGACGCAATGTGGCGCGACGGCGAGAAGATGGACGACCCCGCCACCCTCATGGGTGTCCTCGCGGCCGCCGGCCTGCCCGCGGACGAGATCGCTGACGGCGTGCAGCAGGACATCGTCAAACAGGGGCTGATCGCGGCCACCGAGGCCGCCGTCGCCCGCGGCGTCTTCGGCGCGCCCACCATGTTCCTCGGCGACGAGATGTTCTTCGGAAAGGATGCCCTCGGCGACCTCGACTGGCGCCTCTCCACGCGCTGACCCCGGACGCCGCCTGTCACAGCAGCGCCCGAGGCCGCCCTGCCTCACACTTCGAGCCACTCCTTGCGCACGTCCTCGCGCGCCTTCAGCTCCTGCGGCGTCCCTTCGAACACCACCCGCCCGTGGCCCATCACGTAGACCCGATGCGCGATGTCCAGCGCGATCGAGAGTTTCTGCTCGACCAGCAGCGTCGCAATCCCGCGCCGGGCGATCTCCTGCAACAGGCTCGCCACCCGCTGCACCATCTGCGGGCTGAGGCCCTCGGTCGGCTCGTCGATCATGACCAGATCCGGGTCGCCCATCAGCGTGCGGCACATGGTCAGCATCTGCTGCTCGCCCCCCGACAGAACCGAGGCCTCGACATCGGCCCGGTTCTTCAGGTTCTCGAACAGCTCGAACATGTCCTGCATCGACCAGCGCCCCTGCCCGTCCTTCTGGCGCGGCTTCAGCCCCAAGATCAGGTTCTGCCGCGTCGTCAGGCCCGGAAAGATATCGCGGTTCTCCGGCACATAGCCGATCCCCAGGTTCGCCACCTCAAAGGCCTTCTTGCCGGCGATCTCGGTCCCCTTGAACCGGATCGAGCCCTGCGGCGGCACCTCGCCCATGATGGCCTTGCAGGTGGTCGACCGCCCGACCCCGTTGCGCCCCAGCAGCGCGACGATCTCGCCCTCCTGGATCGACAGGTTCACGCCCTGGAGAATATGCGACTTGCCGTAATAGGCGTGCAGGTCCGTAACTTCGAGCATCAGTGTTCCGCCTCCAGCGCAGCGCCGAGATAGGCCTCCTGGACCTTGGGATTGGCGCGCACGTCCTCCGGGCGCCCCGTCGCGATGATCTCGCCATAGACCAGGACCGAAATCCTGTCGGCCAGGCCAAAGACCACCCCCATGTCGTGTTCCACCATGACCAGCGTCTTGTTCTCCGTCACCTTGCGGATCAGCTCGACGATATAGTCGGTCTCCGAATGGCTCATCCCCGCCGTCGGCTCGTCCAGCATGATGACATCCGCACCGCCCGCGATGGTGATGCCGATCTCCAGCGCCCGCTGTTCCGCATAGGACAGCACTCCCGCCGGCAGGTCCCGGCGCGCAGTCAGGTTGATCTGCTCCAGGATCTCATCCGCCCCCTCGTTCAGCTCGCGCGAACGGCTGACCAGGTTCCAGAACGAATACCTGTATCCCTGCGACCACAGCAGCGAACAGCGCACGTTCTCGAACACGGTCATCTTCGGAAAGATGTTGGTGATCTGAAACGACCGCGACAGGCCCATCCGGTTGATCTGGAACGGCGCCATCCCGGCCAGGTCGGTGCCATGCAGCCGCACGGTCCCGCTGGTCGGCGCAAAGCGGCCGGTGATCAGGTTGAACAGCGTCGACTTGCCGGCGCCATTGGGTCCGATCACCGCGTGCAACTCGCCCCGCTGGATCGACAGGTCGACCCCGCGGATGATCTCGGTGCGGCCAAAGCTCTTGCGCAGGCCTTCAAGCTGCAGCGCCGGAACCGCGGTCTTGCTCATCGGGGCATTCATGCGCGGCCTCCATCCGGTGTGTTCGCGGCGTGCCAGGCGTTGCGCAGCTCACCCGAATTGCGCTTCGCCACCCAGAACCCGGCGGCCGCCACCACGAAGGCTATCAGCATCGCCAGCAGATTGTGGCTGTCGAAGGTCACCCAGAACAGCGTCATCTCCTCGTCGCCCGGCGGGGCGTGGCGATAGTGGAAGATGATCTCCATCAGCGCCGAAACCCCGATCACGCTGACCAACGCCGGCAGCAGCGTCTTGATATAGGGCATGACCAGCAGCCCGAACTTGCCAAGCCGGGCCACCGGCACATGCATCATCAGCACGCCCGCCAGGCCACCCGGGAAGAACATCACCGTCGCCAGGAACAGCGCGCCAAGATACAGCTGCCAGATCTCGGTATAAAGGCTCAACACCGACTGCAGCAGAGTGAAGACGATGGCGCCGATGATCGGGCCAAAGAAGAAGCCGACCCCGCCCAGGAAGGCCACCAGAAGGATCACCCCCGACTGCGTCGCGCTCATGCTCTGCTCGGTCAGGATCTCGTAGTTGATCGCGACCATCGCCCCGGCCACCCCGGCGAAGAAGCCCGAGGCGCAGAAGGAATAGAACCGCACCCAGCGCGCCGAATAGCCAAGGAACTCGGCCCGCTCGGGGTTGTCGCGCACGGCATTGGCCATGCGCCCCACCGGCGTGCGCGAGAACAGGTACATCAGCAGCGCCGACAGCACCGTCCAGAAGCCGAGCACGTAATAGACCTCGATCTGCTGCAGGAACTCGTAGCCGAAGACCGGCAGGCCATAGGTGCGGTCGCCGCTGATCCCCTCCTCGCCGCCGAAGAGCACGACGATGATCACGGTGCAGGCGGCGATCAGCTCGCCGATCCCGAGCGAGATCATCGCAAACACCGTGCCAGCCCGCCGGGTCGAGAACGACCCGATGATCGTCGCCAGCCCCAGCCCGAACAGCCCGCCGAAGATCGGCAGCAGCGGCAGGGGCAGCGGCAGGCCGTTGTCCTCGACGGCGTTCATGATGTGCATGCACATGAAGCCGCCGAAGCCGAGATAGACGGCATGGCCAAAGCTCAGCATCCCGCCCTGCCCCAGCAGCATGTTGTAGGCCAGCGCAAAGACGATGGTGATCATCATCTGGTTCATGATCGTCAGCGCCGCGTTCGACTTGAAGACGAACGGCAGCAGGACAAGGAAGGCAATGGCAAAAAGCCAGGGCGCGACCTGTCCCAGTGTCAGGCGTGATGCCGGCGTGCTGACGGCGGACTTGTGAGTGGTGTCGGTCATACGTCACGCTTCCCGAACAGGCCGAAGGGGCGGAACACGAGGATCAACACCATCAGGATGTAAGGCAGGATCGGGCCAATCTGCGGCAGGCTCAGGGTCCAGAGATCGCGGATATAGCTCTCGCTCAGGTCCTCGGGGCGCTCCAGGCCGATCGCGGTGAGAAGGCTTGCAAACTCGAAGGTCGAGGTCGCGGCGAATGTGGTCAGCCAGCCGATCAGCAGCGAGGCCACCAAGGCCCCCCAGAGCGACCCCAGGCCGCCGATCACGATGGTCACGAAGACGATCGAGCCCAGCAGGAAGGCCATGCCCGGGAAGGTTCCCAGCACAGGCCCGGCGATCACGCCCGCCACCCCGGCCAGCGCGGTGCCGACGCCGAAGACGCCCATGAAGACCAGCGGCACATTGTGCCCCAGCGCCTCGACCGTGCGCGGATACGACAGCGCCGCCTGGATCACCATGCCCACGCGGGTCCGGGTCAGCACGTAGAGCAAAGCCAGGAAGATCCCGATCGAGATGAAGATCATGAAGACCTTGTAGGCCGGGATGGCATTGCCGCCGATGCTGAACAGCGCGAAGTTCAGCAGTTCGGGTTCGTCGAAGGGCACGATGTTCTTGCCCCAGATGAACTGCACCACTTCTTCGATCAGCAGCGCCAGGCCAAAGGTGAAGATCAGCTCGGGCACGTGCCCGTATTGGTGGACCCGCCGCAGGCCATAACGTTCGACCAGCGCGCCCAGCACGCCGACAATCAGCGGAGCGATCAGCAACCCCGGCCAGAAGCCGACGTAAAGGCTGATCTGATAGGCGAAATATGCCCCCAGCATGTAGAAACTGGCGTGTGCGAAATTCAGCACGCCCATCATCGAGAAGATCAGGGTCAGTCCGCTCGAGAGCATGAAGAGCAGAAGCCCCGTCACCAGCCCATCGATCAGATTAATGACAACCAGGTCCATCGGCCAGCACTCCTTGGTCGAAAGTCGGGTCTTGTCAGGTCAGGATGTGACGGCTGCCCGAACCGCGATGCGGACAGCCGTTCATGATCAGCCGCTTACGGGCGATCCATCTTGCAGGTGGTCGGGCTGTCCATGCCGGCCATCTCCACCGTCGATTCCACGACAACGCCGAAGCCCGAGTTGTCATAGTCGTAGGTCACGCCCTCGTTGGTATGCTGGAGGATGTGCATGTTCTGGATCAGCTGGTGGTCCTGCGGGCGCATGAACAGTTTGGTGCCCCAGATGCTGTCCAGTTCCATGCCTTCCAGCGCCTTGCCGACCGCAACCACGTCATCCGCGGTGCCGGCCTTCTCGATCGCCGCCGCCAGCATGGCGATGGTGTTGGTGATGCGGGTCTGGTCGACGTTGCCGTCGGCATACTTGGCCTTGTAGGCGTCGTAATAGGCCGAGGCGACATCGCTCACCGGCGGGTTGGTCTGGCCTTCGCTGACCAGCCGGATCACGCCCTTGCCGGCCTCGCCGAAGGCCGCGGTGATGCCGCTGCCTGCCGCGTAGTAGGTATAGACCGGGCCGGTATAGCCGTTGGCCACCAGCGCCTTGCCAAGGCCGAGCATGTCAGCGCCCCAGTTGCCGGTGATGACCGCATCCGCGCCAGCCGCGGTGATCTTGCGGGCGTATGGGGTGAAGTCCTTCACCTTGCCGATCGGGTGCAGTTCATCCCCGACGATCTCGATGTCCGGACGCTTGGCCTTCAGCATCGCATTGGCCGCGGCCGAAACCGCCTTGCCGAAGGAGTAGTCCTGGCCGATGATATAGACCTTGTGGATGTCCTTGTTGCCCGCGATCACGTCGGTCAGCACGTCCATCTTGATGTCGGCGTTGGCGTCGAAGCGGAAGTGCCAGAAGTTGCACTTGTCGTTGGTCAGCGCCGGGTCCACAGCCGAGTAGTTCAGGAACAGAACGCGGCTGTCGGGATTGCGCTTGTTGTGCTTCTCGATGGCCTCGGTCAGCGCGTTCGCCACGCCCGAGCTGTTGCCCTGGATGATGTAGCGATAGCCCTGGTCGATGGCGACCTGCAGCTGGATCAGCGATTCCTGAGGGCTGGTCTTGTTGTCGAAGCCATCGACAACCAGCTTGCGCCCGCCCAGCAGGCCGCCCTTCTCGTTCACGAGACGGTCGGCGGCGAACTGGAACTGGTGCAGACCGTTCGACCCGGTGGCCGCGAAGGGGCCGGACAGCGGGTCGATGAAGGCTGCCTTGATATCCTGGGCAAGGGCGGCAGTTGCGCTTACGGACAAGGCAAGCGCCGCGGCTACGCCGAAGCGGGTAATTTTGAGCATTAGATTTCCTCCCAAAGGTGAGCCCGGCGCGCTTTCCACGCGAATTTCTCGGACTTGCCCCGAGACTTGCATATCAGCCACCAAAGTCAAGCTTCGCGATCCCCTCCATTTCCGGATTCCGGTAACGCCGCTCGGGCCGGCGGCTCGCCGGGATCGGGACACGAGAAGGAGCGCGAGATATTCAAGGGATGGACGTGCCGGGAAGTCCTCCAAAGAAACTTTAATTACGGCCATGATAATTTTGATATTAAATGATAAATTTCAATACTGTTCGGCAAGAAACTCCAGCGGAGCAACCAAATGATGACTCCAAAACCACCCCGCACAGCGGCCGCGTGAAGCCATGAAAGACCCCCGAACCCGGGCGCTTTTGCGCCGCCACCGCCGGTCATTTTCCGGTGCCGAAACTAAGGTGCAGGACGCACAAAACTTTTCGCACAGCAAAAATCCGTTCCACGGATTCGCTGATTCTGGCGAAACCGCCCTAGCGCCGCAGCGCCTCGAGCCCATGCTCCGCGAAGATCGGAACGTAAGCCCCGACCTTCATGGCCCTTTCCGGGTTCGAGGCATTGCCATCGAGCGCCCGCTTCAGCACGCCCTGGATGATCCCGGCCATGCGGAAGAAGCAGAAGGCGAGGTAGAAGCCGAAGTTGTCGATGCCCGCCAGCCCCCGCCGCGCGCAATAGGCGGCGATGAACTCCTCGTCGCTCGGCAACCCCTGCGCCACCCGGTCGATACCGGCCAGCCCGCGCCCCTCCGGCCCCAGCGGCATCTGCCATTGCATGATGACCGAGGCGAGGTCGGCATAGGGGTGCCCGATGGTGCTCAGCTCCCAGTCCAGCACCGCGAGGCAGTTGGTGCCCTGCTTGGCAAAGATCATGTTGTCGATGCGGTAATCGCCGTGCACCAGCGTGCGCTGGCCATCGTCCGGCGGCATCCGCTCGACCAGTTCCGCCATCAGCCGGTCCATCGCCTCGACCGTCACCGTCTCCGAGGCGCGGTACTGCTTCGACCAGCGGCCCACCTGCCGCTCGAAGTAATTCCCCGGCGGCCCGTAATCCGACAGGCCCACCGCGTCGATATCGACCATGTGCAACTCGGCCAGCACCCGGTTCATCTCGTCGATGACCTTACCCCGGTCGGCCTTCTCAAGCTCGTCCAGCGAGGGCAGCCGCAGGTTGCGCCCGTCCACATGCTCCATCACGTAGAACGACGATCCGATGACCGCGTCGTCTTCGCAAAGCAGGTACATCTTCGCCACCGGCACCTTGCTGCCGGCCAGCGCGCTCTGCACCCGGAATTCGCGGTCGACCGCATGGGCCGACTTCAGCAAGACCCCCGGCGGCTTGCGCCGCAGCACGTAATTCTGCCCCGGCGTCTTCAGCAGGAAGGTCGGGTTCGACTGGCCGATATCGAACTTGACCGCCTCGATCGGCCCCTCGAAGCCCGGCAGGTGCTCGGACAGATAAGCCGCGACGGCCGCTGTATCGAGTGTCTGGGTATCGGCCATGCGTCACCTCAGCTGTAGGTCAGCAGCCCGGCCCGATCCTTCGGCGCCAGGTGCGGGGTTGCATTGAATTCGTTCAGGAAAAACCGCGGCCCTGAAAAGACGAACCGCGTCATCGAGCTGTTCTTCACCTGCAGGTTCAGCTCCATCATCATCGGCTTGGGCGCCGCCAGCGCCTGGGCGACCAGCTGCCCGATCACCCCGCCGGACGAGATCACCAGCACGCGCCGCGCGCTGGTGTCGGTGGCAAAGGCCAGCGCGGCCGCGACCCGCGCCTCGAACTCGGACCAGCTCTCCTTCGCCCCGGCGCATCCGCCCTTCTGCCAGTCGAGGATCGTCTCGCGCAGGGTGCGAAAGTGGGTCTTGCGCTCCCCCTTCACCGCCTCGGGCACCTGCCCGGCAAAGCGCACGTGCAGCAGGTCGTGGAAGTCGTATTCGTTGAACCCGGGGTGCTGCTCCGGCTCGGCGTCAAAGCCCATCGAGCGCAGCGTTTCCTTCTGCCGCTCCAGCGTGCCGGTCACCAGCCGGTCGGGCACCCAGCCCGCCTCGCGCAGCGCTTCGCCGGCGAGACGCGACTGTTCGTGCCCGACTTCGGACAGCCGGTCGTAATTGTCCGCCCCGAACGAGGCCTGACCGTGACGGACAACAAGAAGTTCAGCCATGCCCGGCTCAGAACACTTCGAACAGGCCGGCCGCGCCCATGCCGCCGCCGACGCACATGGTGCAGACCACGTATTTCGCGCCGCGCCGCTTGCCCTCGATCAGCGCATGGCCCACCATCCGCGCGCCCGACATGCCATAGGGGTGGCCGATCGAGATGGCGCCGCCGTCGACGTTCAGCAATTCGTCAGGGATTCCAAGCTTGTCGCGGCTGTAGATCACCTGGCAGGCAAAGGCCTCGTTCAGCTCCCACAGGCCGATGTCGTCCATCTTCAGCCCATGCGCCTTCAGCAGCTTCGGCACCGCGAAGACCGGGCCAATGCCCATCTCGTCGGGCTCGCAGCCTGCGGCCATCACGCCGACATAGCGGCCCAGCGGCTCCAGCCCCTTCTTCTCGGCGAGCTTCGCCTCCATCACCACCGCGGCCGAGGCCCCGTCGGACAGCTGCGAGGCGTTCCCGGCGGTGATGTATTTGCCTTCCTTGATGACCTGGCCGTTCTTGAACACCGGCTGCAGCCCGGCCAGGCTCTCGGCGGTGGTGCCGGGGCGGTTGCCCTCGTCCTTGGACAGCGTCACCTCATGCTCGCTGATCGCGCCGCTGGCCTTGTCCTGCATCTGCATGGTGGTGGTCATCGCCACGATCTCGTCGTCGAACTTGCCGGCCTGTTGCGCCAGATGCGTTCGCTCCTGGCTGCGCGCCGAATAGGCGTCCTGCGCCTCGCGGCTGATTCCATAGCGTTCCGACACCGTCTCGGCGGTCTCCAGCATCGACATGTAGATTGCCAGCTTGTGCTGTTTCAGCCAGGGGTCCGCCGCCATCCGCATCTCGGGCGTCTGCACCAGCGAGATGCTCTCGACCCCGCCGCCCACGACCACGTCCATGCCGTCCATCACCACCTGCTTGGCAGCGGTGGCAATCGCCATCATCCCGCTCGCGCACTGCCGGTCAAGCGACATGCCCGCCACCGTCACCGGCAGCCCGGCCCGGATCGCGGCCTGGCGGGCGACGTTGCCGCCCTGGTGGCCCTGCTGGATCGCCGAGCCAAGGATGCAATCGGCGACCTCGCCGCCCTCGATCCCCGCCCGCGCCACGGCGTGCGAGATGGCATGCGCCGCCAGCGCCTGCGGCGTGGTGGCATTGAAGGCGCCGCGATAGGCCTTGCCAATCGGGGTACGGGCGGTCGATACGATAACTGCGTCGCGCATGGTCTTGTTTTCCTTCTGGAAACGGGCCTCAGCCCCAGTTCAGTTTTAAGCCGCGCGCTTCGGCGGCATTGCGGGCGTATTTCTGCGTCTGGGCAAAGGCCTGGGTAAGTTCCTCCTGCCCCTCGGGGTCCGAGATCCGGCCAAAGGCGGCCGCGACCCCCTCTGCCGTCAGTTCCTCGCCGGTCAGCGTCGCGCCCAGCGTCTCATAGACCTTCGTGACCGCAAAGGCGCCCGCCCCGGCCCCAAGGATCACCCGGCTCGGCGCATCCTCGGACACCAGGTACAGCAGCCCCGGCGTGATCGTCTCGGGCTGCAACAGCGCCAGCGCGTCCTCGGGCATCAGGCTCTCGGTCATCCGCGTGGCGGCGGTCGGCGCCAGCGTGTTCACCCGGATATTGTCCCGCGCGCCTTCCAGGTGCAGCACGTTCATCAGACCCATCATCGCCGCCTTGGCCGCGCCATAGTTCGCCTGCCCGAAGTTCCCGTACAGCCCCGAGGACGACGAGGTCAGCACGATCCGCCCGTATTGCTGTTCGCGCATCAGCGGCCAGCAGGCATGGGTCACCGTGGCGCTGCCGATCAGGTGCACGTCCACCACCTTGCGGAAATCGGCCATCGTCATCTTGCCGAAGGACTTGTCACGCAGGATGCCGGCGTTGTTCACCACGATGTCGACGCGGCCCCACGTGTCCCTGGCACGGGCGACCATGTCGGCCACCTGTTCCTCGTTCGAGACATCGGCGCCATGCGCCATCGCCTCGCCGCCCGCCGCGCGGATCTCCTCGACCACCCGCTCCGCCGCGCTCTCCGAGGCGCCCGAGCCGTCGACCGAGGCGCCCAGGTCGTTCACCACCACCTTCGCCCCGCGCGCGGCCAGACCCAGCGCATGGCTGCGCCCCAGGCCAGCACCGCCGCCGGTGACAATGGCGACACGGTTGTCGAAACGGATGCTCATACCTTCACTTCCTCTTGCAAGTCATTGATTCAGAAACCGCGCAGCCGAGCGACCTGTTCGGCGTGCCAGCCGTAATCGCCCAGCCATTCGGCCCCGACCCGCGCGCGCTTCATGTAGAAGCCCATGTCGAAGGCGTCGGTCATCCCGATCCCGCCATGCATCTGCACCCCCTCGATCACGGCCGCCTTGGCCGTCTCGGTTGCGCGCGCCTTGGCCAGCGATACCGCCAGAGTGGCGTTTTCCGGGTCCTCGTCAAGCTTGCGCCCGGCGTGCAGGATCGCCGAGGCCGTCACCTCGGTCTGGCACCACAGGTCCGCCGCCCGGTGCTGCAATGCCTGGAACTGGCCGATCAGCACCCCAAACTGCTTGCGCTCCTTCAGGTAGCCGACCGTCATGCCAAAGGCCCCGGCCGCCAGCCCAGACAGCTCTGCCGCCAGCGCCGCCTGCCCGGCCTCCAGCGCCGGGCGCAGCACGCGCATCGCGTCGTCGACCTGCCCCAGCACGTCCTCGCCGGTGGCCTCGACCGCGTCGAAGTCGATCCGCGCCGCATCGCGGCTGTCGATCATCGCGCGCCCCTCGCGGCTCACCCCGGCGCGGTCGGCGGGAATGTCGAATAGCGTCAGCCCCTCGCCGGTCCGCGCCAGCACCAGCAGCCGGTCGGCAAAGCCGCCGTCCACCACGAAGGTCTTGCGGCCCGTCAGGCGGAACCCGTTGCCCTCGCGCCGCGCCTCCATCCGGGTGGCCTCAGGCGCGAACTTCGGCCCCTCGTCGATCGCCAGCGCATAGGTCACCTCGCCCGAGGCGATCCCCGCCAGCGCATCCGCCGCCCGCCTGTCCGACACCTGCCGCAGCGCCGTCGCAGCAATCACCGCGCTCGACAGGAAAGGCGAGGCCACCAGCGTCTTGCCCATCTCGCCCGCCAACAGGCCCGCTGCCGCATGGCCCATGTCGGCCCCGCCGGCGCTCTCGGGCACCAGGATCCCGGCCCAGCCCATCTCGGCCATGGCCTTCCACAGCGCCGGATCATGCGTCCTGCCGGCATCGCGCAGCTCGCGCAGGTGCTTCACCGGGGCCGCATCGTCCAGAAAGGCGCGCGCCGAATCCGCGAGCATCCGCTCTTCTTCGTTCAGAACCAGTTTTGCCATCTGTGTTACCCCGGAAGTCCAAGCACGCGCCGCGAGACGATGCCCAGCATCACCTCCGACGTGCCGCCCTCGATGGAATTGGCCTTGGTGCGCAGCCAATCCGCCGGCCGCGTGCCATGCGGGCCGTCCCACTCCAGCGCCTCCGACCCGCCGGTCGCCATCATCAGCTCGTGCCGGTCCTTGT
Organism: Seohaeicola zhoushanensis; assembly: GCF_014656415.1. Classification (GTDB taxonomy): domain Bacteria; phylum Pseudomonadota; class Alphaproteobacteria; order Rhodobacterales; family Rhodobacteraceae; genus Seohaeicola_A; species Seohaeicola_A zhoushanensis. The sequence goes on from NZ_BNCJ01000010.1 coordinate 55,521, forward strand.
TCAGCTCGGTCCCGACGTATTTCAGCATGGCCGAGGCATCGCCCACGCCCTGCCCGCTTTCCGCCATGTCCTTGTAGCGTTCCAGCGTCAGCCCGATCGCCAGCGCGTCGACCTCGGCCTTGACCGCCGCCGCCCGGAGGCTGGCGTCGGTGATGCCGCCCATCTCCTCGCTCAGCACCGCACCCAGCGACCGCGCCCCGCTGCCGGTGGCCGAGATCATCGTGCGCTCATGCGTCAGCAGGTATTTCGCCACGTCCCAGCCACGGTTCACGGTGCCGACAACCGACGAGATACCCGGCGCATGTTCCTTCGGCACCTCGACATTGTCGAAGAACGTCTCGCAGAAGGGCGAGGCGCCGGAGATCAGCTTGATCGGCCGCGTGGTGACGCCCGGCGAGGTCATGTCCAGCAGCAGGAAGGTGATCCCGAGATGCTTCTTGGCCTCGCGGTCGGTGCGGACCAGCGCAAAGATCCAGTCGGCCTGATCGGCGTAAGAGGTCCAGATCTTCTGACCATTGACCAGCCAGTGATCGCCCTTGTCCTCGCAGCGGGTCTGCACGCTGGCCAGGTCGCTACCCGCGCCCGGCTCGGAATAGCCCTGGCACCAGCGGATCTCGCCCCGGCTGATGGGGGGAAGGAAATGCGCCTTCTGCTCGGGCGTGCCGAAATGCAGCAGCGCGGGGCCAAGCATCCAGATGCCGAAGCTCTGCAGCGGCCAGCGCGCATTGATGCGCGCCATTTCCTGGTGAAACACCTTCTCCTGCTCGCGGCTGTACCCCGCCCCGCCGTATTCCTTCGGCCAGGTCGGCACCGTCAGCCCGCGTGTGACGCAACGTTCCAGCCAGAGTTTCTGGTCTTCGCTCTCGAAAACCCAGCGCTTGCCGCCCCAGCAGATGCTATCCTCGGGTCCATTGGCGTCGCGCAGCGATTCCGGGCAGTTCGCCTCGAGCCATTCGCGCAGTTCCGCCCGAAATCCGGCGGGGTCTTCGGTCTCCGCAGCCATGTCTCCCCCCATGAACTTACTTTCCGCAGGGCAGAATTGCATTTCGATTTCCGATTGACAACTCCGTTTTGCGACGAACAGATTGGACCCGGTTCCACCGCCTGGCAGCGGCTCGACAACCTGGGAGAAAATACATGAAAGCCTTGCTCAGCACCGCCCCGGGCGGTCCCGAAACGCTGCAACTGACCGAGATGGAGACGCCAAGCCCCGGCAAGGGCCAGGTGCTGATCCGCGTGCATGCCACCGGGGTCAACTTCCCCGACACCCTGATGATCCGCGACCTCTACCAGTTCAAGCCGCAGCGCCCCTATGCCCCCGGCGGCGAGATCGCGGGCGAAGTGCAGGCCGTTGGCGAAGGCGTGAGCAACGTAAAGGTAGGCGACCGCGTGCTGGCGCTCACCGGCCACGGCGGCTTTGCCACCCATACGATCGCCGATGCCGCCCGCATCGTGCCGATCCCCGACGCGATGCCCTTCGAGGACGCGGCCTGCTTCATCTTCACCTATGGCACCTCGCACCACGCACTGAAGGACCGCGCGCACCTCAAGGCGGGCGAGTCGCTGCTGATCCTCGGCGCCGCCGGCGGTGTCGGCGCCGCGGCCATCGAACTCGGCAAGGCCGCCGGCGCCCGGGTCATCGCGGCGGTCTCCTCGCAGGACAAGGCGGATTTCTGCAAGGAAATCGGCGCGGACGATACCCTGATCTACCCCCGCGAACTCGACCGCGACGGGCAAAAGGCCTTCTCGGCCCAGATCAAGGAGATCGCCGGCCCCGAGGGCGTCAACGTCGTCTATGACGCGGTGGGCGGCAACTACGCCGAACCGGCAGTCCGCGCGCTCGCCTGGGAGGGCCGCTTCCTCGTGGTCGGTTTCCCCGCCGGAATCCCCTCGATCCCGCTCAACCTCACCCTGCTCAAGGGCTGCCAGATCGTCGGCGTCTTCTGGGGCGACTCCACCCGGCGCGATCCCAAGGGTCACGCGCAGAACGTCGCCGAACTCTTTGAAATGTACAAGAAAGGCCAGATCAAGCCGCGCATCTCCGCGCGCTTCCCGCTGGAGCGCGCGGCCGAGGCCCTGGTGATGATGCAGGACCGCAAGGTCCTGGGCAAGGTCGTGGTGACGATGGACTAAAGCAGGTGCGCGCAGTCGTTGAAGCTCTTGGCCCACATGGTCTCGCCCTGGATCACGATCCGGCTGATCGAGCCATTCTCGGCGCCGTTGAAGTGGAACGCCTGCGCCCCGCTCGCAATCGCCATCGCCGCGCCGATGACGCCGCCATGCACCACGACGGCCACCCGCTGGTCGGCATGACGCGCGGCGATGTTCAGCAGGCCGCGCCGCACCCGTTCATGCAGGATCGCGGTGGTCTCGGCATTGGGGATATGGCCCCATTCCTGTTCCTCCAGCGCCCGCTTGATCTCGGGCGCACCCTCGGCGGCCTTGATGCGATACGACCCGTCATCCCAGTCGCCCAGCCGCACCTCTCGCAGATCAGCCTCGACAACCGGCACCAGCCCCAGGTGCGCCGCCAGCGGCGCGGCGGTCTGATGCGTGCGCCGCAGCGTGGTGACATAGATCGCGGCAAGCGTCTCGCCCTTCAGCCGCTCGCCCACGCGCACGGCCTGCTCCTCGCCCTCGGGGTGCAGCGCCGGGTCGCCGTGCCCGTCGACCATCGGAAAGCTGACCCCCGGCCGCGCCGCCTCGGTGCGGCCATGCCGGATCAGCAGCAGATCGGCCGCGCCGGGCGGCGGGGCATATTTGGTCTGGTGGTATTCGCGACTCATGCAGTTGGGCCTTCCCTCGGTGATCTCGCCACCGGTCCTAGCGGGAATGCGCCTCGGATGACAACATCCCGCAGAGGCCCGCCCCATCACCCCGCGCCCGACCCGCTGAAAGGAACCCCATGACCAACCGCCAGATAACCATCGCCGAACTGCCCAAGGGCGCCCTGACCCCCGCCAACTTCGCCCTGCGCGAAACCGAGATGCCACAACCCGCCGAAGGCGAGGTGCTGCTGCGCACCATCCTGATGAGCATCGACGCCGCCAACCGCAGTTGGATGCAGGGCGCGACCTACCGCGACGCGGTCAACGCCGGCGATGCCATGCCCACCTATGCCCTCTGCGAGGTGGTCGAGAGCCGCAGCCCGCGTCTCGCCAAGGGTGATATCGTCGCCGTCGAGTCGACCTGGTCCGACTTCGTCACCCGCCCGGCGCACAAGTGCCAGAAGATGCCCGACGTGCGCCCGCTCTCGCACCTGATGTCGGTCTATGGCATCGCAGGCAAGACCGCCTTCCATGGCCTCATCAGCGTCGGACGCCCCGTGACCGGCGAAACCGTGCTGGTCTCGGCGGCCGCCGGCTCGGTCGGCAGTATCGTCGGCCAGATCGCCAAGGCGCTTGGCTGCCGCGTGGTCGGCATCGCCGGCGGCGCCGAGAAATGCGCCTGGGTGATCAGCGAACTCGGCTTCGACGCCTGTGTCGATTACCGCGAGCCGGGCCTCGGCAAGGCGCTGCGCGCCGCCTGCCCCGATGGCGTCGACGTCTATTTCGACAATGTCGGCGGCAGCGTGCTCGAAGCCGCGCTCTTCGCCATGAACACCCGTGGCCGCGTGGTCTGCTGCGGCGCCGTCAGCCAATACGACTCGACCGCCCCCACCGGCCCGCGCAACCTGCCCGGCCTCGTGGTGGTCAAGCGCCTGCGCATGGAGGGCTTCATCGTGATGGACTTCGCCCAGGACGACGCCAAGGCGCTCAAGGCGCTGCAAACCTGGGTCGCAAAGGGCCAGATCAAGGTCTTCGAGGATGTGGTCGAGGGGCTGGAAAACGCCCCCGCCGCGCTGATCGGCCTGCTGGCCGGCGAGAACCGGGGCAAGCGCATGGTGCGCGTCGGCCCCGACGCATGAGACAAACAGGAAGCGAGGAACACATGGCCGCCATAGATAACGCACTGGCCGACCTTCAGGCCGCCATCGGCACCGAAGTCGGCGTCGCGAACTGGATCACGGTCGACCAGAAGATGATCGACACCTTTGCCGAGGTGACCCACGACGATCAATGGATCCACGTCGACCCCGAACGCGCCGCCCGGGAAACGCCCTTCGGCGGCACCATCGCGCATGGCTTCCTCACCCTCTCGCTCGCCAGCCGTTTTGCCTATGACTGCTTCCCGGTGCTTCCGGGCCAGGTCATGGGCATCAACTACGGTTTCAACAAATTGCGCTTTCTTTCTCCGGTGAAAGCCGGTGCGCGGGTGCGCGGCCGTTTCGTCCTCCAGGAGGTGACAAAGCGCAATGCGACCGACCTTTTGCGAACCAACGTCATGACAATTGAAATCGAAGGCCAGGAAACCCCAGCCCTGGTTGCTGAATGGCTGGGCCTCGCGGTCTTCGAGAAGGGCTGAATCTCCCGTCAAACACATGCATTTTCTGGACAAAACGCGTGTCGCCGGCTAGACCTTGGCGACACTCGGAGATTTGTTCATGCCCGCTACCTGCCTTGCAAGTCGCATCGCATCGGATGCCATCACGTCTGAGGTTCGAAAACGGAAAGGCTCACCGTGATGAGCCTGCGAAATTATCTTCAATTCCTTGCCAATGCGCCGACGCTTGAAGACCTCTGGTCGGCACATACCCAGAAGATGGCCGAATACGGATTCGACCGGCTGATCTACGGCTTCACCCGGTTCCGCACCCAGAATTCCCTCGGCGATCCCGAGGATTTCATCATCCTCTCCAACCACACCCCGGAATACGTCGATACCTTTGTTCACGGGGGGCTTTATGCCCATGCGCCGATGCTCCGCTGGGCGCTCGAGAACGAGGGCGCCGGCAGCTGGCGGCAGATCGCCCAGCGGTTCGACCGTGGCAACCTCAGCCCCGAAGAGCTCAAGGTGATCGAGTTCAACCTGCGCATGAAGGTCTCCGCCGGCTATACCATCAGCTTCAAGTCGGTCTCGGCCCGCGCCAAGGGCGCGATCTCCCTCGCGGCGCGCGACGGAATGCTCCAGGACGAGGTGGACGCGGTCTGGGAGGAACACGGGCGCGACATCCACCTGATGAACAACATCGCACACCTCAAGATCCTCACCCTGCCCTATTCGCCCCCGAACCGGGGCCTCACCCGTCGCCAGCGCGAGGCGCTGGAGTGGGTCGGCGACGGCAAGACGACGCAGGACATCGCGATTCTCATGGGGCTGACCGCTGCGACGGTCGAAAAGCACCTTCGACTCGCGCGCGAATCGCTTTCGGTCGAAACCACGGCGCAAGCAGTGCTGAAGGCGGCCCTGCACAACCAGATGTTCGTCCTCGAAGCCTGACCGACCTGAAAAAAATGGAATTCTTTGCGTAATTTTACTTCGAGTTACGTTGGGTAAGGAATCCATTACTTTCGTCTGGGCGGAATCCAGCGCAATCTGAATATGTTCCGTGAGTGGTGGCTTTGGCCTTGGGACACCGGGAAAAGAACCTTGATATTGCAGGGCTCTCTGACCTGTCCGGCCCGAACGCGTATTGATCCGCGCCAGGGCCGGAACCAATAAGCGGACCTGATCCATCCCCAATAGATACAGGCCGTTCCTTAACCGGAGCCGGGCGTCCCGCCCCGGCTCCGGCCCTTCCCCGCGGATGTTCATATGATCTCGGCACCCGGTTTCGGGCATGGACGGCGACCGTAATCCGCACCAACTCGCGATTTCCACTTTGCGGATCGCGCGCTCCAAGGCACCCTCATTGCGTCAACCGTGAGGAGACCTGCCATGAGCGACGTGGACGTGGTTGTCATCGGGGCAGGCGCCGCCGGCCTCGGCGCGGCAAGGCAATTGATGGCCGCCGGCAGGACCTTCAAGGTCGTCGAGGCGATGAACCGCATCGGCGGCCGCGCCTGGACCACCTCCACAGACTTTGGCGTGCCCTTCGACATCGGCTGCGCCTGGCTCCACGCCGCCGACCGCAACCCCTTCTACCCCGAGGCCCAGGCCGCCGGCTGGACCCTGTTCCACCACGACATGGGCCTCGACCACCTCTACTATGGCGACCGCAAGGCCGATGCCGCCGACCTTGCCGCCATCTCGGCCGCCGACGCCGAGTTGCAACGCCTGATCGAAGCCCATGACGGCGCCAACGACCGCCTCTCCTCGCTGCTCGCCAAGGGCCACGCCCTGCGCGCCGCCGCCACCTTCTCTGGCCCCATGGACTTCGGCCAGGACGATGACGAGATCTCCATCGCCGACTTCCGCGCCGCCGCCGACCTCGACCCCAACTACTTCACCAAGGAGGGCTTCGGCGCTCTGGTCGCCCGCTTCGGCGCCGACGTCCCGGTCGAGCTCGCCACCCTGGTGCGCGAAATCGACTGGTCCGGCTCCGGCGTCGCCGTCGAAACCACACGCGGCACCCTCCGCGCCCGCGCCGCCATCGTCACCGTCTCCACCGGAGTGCTGGCCTTCGAGGACATCCGCTTCCGCCCGCATCTCCCCGAGGCCCATACCGAGGCGATCTTCGACCTCCCCATGGGCCTGCTCACCAAGATCCCGGTCGAGATCCGCGGCGACCGCCTCGGCCTCTCCCCCTTCGACGACCTGCTGATCGAGCGCCACGCCCGCCACGACGTCTTCTTCCTCTGCTTCCCGTTCGACCTCGACCTGATGGTCGGCTTCGTCGGCGGCGACTTCGCCTGGGAGATCGAGGCCGCCGGCCAGGATGCCGCCGTCGACTTCGTCACCGACCGCCTCGTCGACGTTTTCGGCAGCAACCTGCGCCCCCGCATCGGCCGCTCGCTGATGACCAACTGGGGCGGCGAACGCCTCACCCGCGGCGCCTATGCCGCCGCCCGCCCCGGCAAGGCCGCCGCGCGCCAGACCCTCGCCCAGCCGGTGGGCGACCGCATCTGGTTCGCCGGCGAGGCCCTGGCCGGCCCGCTGATCCAGACCGCCGGCGGGGCCCGCCTCTCGGGCGAGGCCGCCGCGCGCGAGGTCATCGCCCAACTCGGCTGAGCCAAAAGAAAAGGGGCGCAGCCCAACGGCCACGCCCCTCGTCCCTCGTTATGTCGGGCGATCAGCCCTTGGCAGCCTTGGCAACCTCGGCGGCAAAGTCTTCCTTCACCACTTCGATGCCCTCGCCAACCTCGAACCGGACGAAACCGGTGATGGTGGCGCCGTTCTGGGCGGCAGCCTGGCCGACGGTCTGCTTGTCGGCCGAAACGACGAACTGCTGGTCCAGCAGCGAAACGTCGGCGACGAACTTCTTCATCCGGCCGGGGATGATGTTGTTGTGGATCACCTGCTCCGGCTTCGGCTTGTCCGAGGCGGCGTTCTCTTCCAGCGCCTTGGCGGTCTGGATTTCCAGCTCTTTCGCCATGATCGCCGGGTCGAGTTCCGACTCGTTCAGGGCCTGCGGGCGCGGGTCGGCAGCGGCGATGTGCATCGCAACCTGACGGCCGAAATCTTCCGAACCACCGTCCATGGCAACCAGGACGCCGATCTTGCCCATGCCGGGCGCAACCGAGTTGTGGACATACGAGAAGACGTTGCCGCCGGTCAGCTTCGCCATGCGGCGCAGGGTCATGTTCTCGCCGATGGTCGCGATCGCCTCGGTGACGGTTTCCTCGACGGTCTTGCCGTTCACGGATGCCGCCTTCAGCGCGTCCAGGTCATCCACGTTGACGGCGGCAGCGGCAATCGCGCCAACCATCTTCTGGAAGTCCTCGTTCTTGCCGACGAAGTCGGTTTCCGAGTTCAGCTCGATCGCAACGCCCTTGCCACCTTCAACGACGACGGCCACCAGGCCCTCGGCGGCGGTGCGGCCGGCTTTCTTGGCGGCCTTGGCAAGGCCCTTGGTGCGCAGCCAGTCAACGGCGGCTTCCATGTCGCCGTCGCTTTCGGTCAGCGCCTTCTTGACGTCCATCATGCCTGCGCCGGTCGCTTCGCGCAGTTCCTTGATCATGGATGCAGTGACTGCCATGTCTGGCTCTCCTCAAATCTTGCGGGTCTGGGGCAGGTCTACCCTGCCCCATGTGTCAGTCTGGTGACGCAAAGCCGATCAGGCTTCGGCGCCTTCCTCGGTCTCTTCGAGGGCATCCTCGGTCGGGGCGACTTCCATCGCGCCGATGTCGACACCTGCGGCACCGAGCTGTGCGCTCATGCCGTCGAGGGCCGCGCGGGCTGCGAGGTCGCAATAGAGGGCGATGGCGCGGGCCGCGTCATCGTTGCCGGGGATGATGTAGTCGATGCCATCGGGCGAGCAGTTGGTGTCGACAACGGCGACAACCGGGATGCCCAGCTTGTTGGCTTCCGAGATCGCCAGCTGTTCTTTCTTCACGTCGATGACGAACAGAAGGTCGGGCACGCCACCCATTTCGCGGATACCGCCGAGCGAAGCCTGCAGCTTGGCCTGGTCGCGTTCCATGCCCAGGCGTTCCTTCTTGGTCAGCCCTTCGAAACCGGCTTCCATCTGCTCGTCGATCGACTTCAGACGGCTGATCGACTGGGAAACGGTTTTCCAGTTGGTCAGCGAGCCACCGAGCCAGCGGTGGTTCATGTAATATTGTGCCGACTTCTCGGCGGCATCTGCGATCGGCTTCTGGGCCTGGCGCTTCGTGCCGACAAAGAGGACGCGGCCGCCACGGGCGACGGTGTCACGGATGACCTTCAGCGCCTGGTCCAGCATCGGGACAGTCTGGGTCAGGTCCATGATGTGGATGCCGTTGCGGTCACCGTAGATATACGGCGCCATGCGCGGGTTCCAGCGCTGGGTCTGGTGGCCGAAGTGAACGCCTGCTTCCAGCAGCTGGCGCATGGTGAACTCGGGAAGAGCCATGCTCAATTTCCTTTCCGGTTTGGCCTCGGCGGGGACTGTCATCTTCATGACAACCGGCGGACTGTTGGGGATGTCTCCCCCAATAGCCCAAACCCCGCCTGCGGGTTTTAGGTGGCGCGCGTATAGGCGAAGGCTGAAGCGGGCGCAAGAGGTGTTTGACAACTTGCCCCGGCCGATGCAACCCTGGACCGAACGGTCTAGAGGAGATGCCGATGGCGCGGCCCAAGTTGCAGTTCTGGTTCGAGTTCGCCTCGACCTATTCCTACCTCTCGGTGATGCGCATCGACACTCTGGCCGCCGATGCCGGGGTCGAGGTGGAATGGCACCCCTTCTGGCTCGGCCCGATCTTCAAGGCGCAGGGCTGGGACAGCTCGCCCTTTAACCTCTACCCGGTCAAGGGCGCCTATATGTGGCGCGACATGGAACGGCTCTGCGCCGCGCGCGGCCTGCCGTTCAAACGCCCCGATCCCTTCCCGCAGAACTCGGTGCTGGCGGCGCGCACCGCGCTGCTGGCGCTCAAGCACCCCGAGGGTCCGGCCTTCTGCCGCGCCGTCTATGCCGGCGAGTTCGGCGAAGGCCGGAGCATCGACGACCCGACTTTCCTGGGCCAGCTCCTCTCGAGCTGCGGTCTGCCCTCCGCGCTGGTCGAAGAGGCCAACAGCGACGCCGGCAAGCAGGGCCTGCGCGACAGCGTTGCCGAGGCCATGCGCCTCGGCATCTTCGGAGCGCCGTCCTTCATCTTCGAGGGAGAGCTTTTCTGGGGGGACGACCGGCTCGAAATGACCTTGACGCGGGCTGCGGCCTAAGTCTCTGGCGCGCAGGCGTCCCGGAAAGTTGTTAGCGCTAGAGGTAATACTATCATAGGCTTGACCCTATGTCCTAGCTAGGACATTTGGATTCAGCCCCCTTCGGCTGCCCCTAGACCGCACTTTTCATGGCAATCCCGGATCACCCGCTCGACATGCGCGGCCAGCGCCTTTCGGTCGTGAAAATCGCTGACCCGGACCGGCGCGTGATAGACCAGTTCCACCCGCCCCTGCCGCCGCCGACCCAGCACCTTCACCAGGTGCGACCCGAAATCCATGTCGCCCCACCACCCATAGAAATCCGCGCGCGCCCCCTCCGGCGCGTGATAGAGCAGCGTCACCGGCTGGATCGCCATGTGGGGCCGCAGATCATGCGAGAAGAAGGCCGCGAAGAGCGTGGTCTTGAACGGCAGCACGGTCAGCCCGTCGGTCGAGGTCCCCTCGGGAAAGAACAGCAGCTTGTGCCCGGCCAGCAGCCGCCCCTCGAAGACCTCCTTGTGCTCCCGCGCCCGCTTCGGATCCCGCTCGATGAACACCGTCCCCGTCGCCCGCGCCAGCCAGCCGATGCCGGGCCAGCCCGCGACCTCGGCCTTGGACACGAAATAGATCCGCTTGCGCGCATTCAGCGCGAAGATGTCCAGCCACGAGACATGGTTCGACACCACCGCCCCCCGCCCCCGCATCAGCTCGCCCCGGCTGGTGAAGGCGATCCCCATCACCCGGAAGGCGTTGCGGCAGACGAATTGCGTGATGAAGGGCGTCACCGGCCGCCGCAGCCCGAACAACGGCCGCTCGACCAACCGCACGAGCAGCAGCAGCGCCAGGCAGCCGAAGACCAGCACCGCAAGCACGACGCCCCGCCCCAGCGCCAGCGCCCAGCCCATCGGCGTCAGCCGCAGCGGCTCGGGCGCCAGCTCCTTGGTCCAGGCCCCGCTCATGCGCCCCCGGCGTAGATCCGGCGCTGCTTCTCGTTCATCCGCGCGGTGTCGAGGATCAGGCAGATATCGGTGGTGTTGAAGTCGTGGTCGACAAAGGCACCGTCGCCGACGAAGCCGCCGAGCCGCAGGTAAGCCTTGATCAACGCCGGCGTCGCCACCACCGCGCGCTTGCGATCGATCCTTTCGGGTGGCACCAGGTCCATCCGCTGGAAGACGCGCGACCGCACCCGCAGTTCGGGCGGCGCGAGGTGGCTGGCATGGAGGTGCGACAGAGGTTCGGCCAGTTCGTCCACGTCGGTCCCATGAAACGAGGCGACGCCGAACAAGATCTCGATCTCCTGCTCGGCCACATACGCCGCCACCGCGTTCCAGAGGTGATACATCGCCAGCCCGCCGCGATAGTCGCGATGCAGGCAGGACCGGCCCAGCTCCAGCAGCTTGCGCCCGCTTTGGAGCAGCGGCGACAGGTCGTATTCGTTTTCCGAATAGAACCGCCCGGCGGCGCGGGCATGGTCCTCGGTCATCAGCCGGTAGACGCCGACGACCTCGCCCCGGCTCTCGTCGCGCAGTAGCAGGTGTGCGGCATGAGCGTCGAAGCCATCGCTCTCGAGGCCAAGGGTGTGATCGACGCCTTCTCCGCCGCCCCCCAGCTCGCGCACGAAGACCTCGTAGCGCAGCGCCTGCGCGGCGCGCAGGTCTTCGGCGGTTTCGGCGATCCTGACGGTGAAGACGGGCCCGGCGTCCGGCATCTGGCTGCGTTTCCGGCTCTCTGCTTGCGGTTGCAGGGACTTACCGCAGCCGAGGGCAGCTTGGCAACAGCCCTAACCGTGACGCGGCGCCATTAACCCTTCGTCAATCAGTTTCCCTCATCAAAGACCGGCACCAATACGATGCGCGAGCCGTCGATGACCACCTTGCCCTGTTCCCGGAAGTTCACCGTGATGCGTCCACCGATGTTGGACTGCACCTGTCCGACGCCCCAGTCGGGCCAGTCCGGATGGCGCACCAGCATTCCGGGCGTTAGGATCGCGTTCAAGTCGGTCATGAGAAGAAGGCCCGAAATGGAGGGAGGACATGGACGACGTTAACGCACGTTTGGCGACTCTGGTAGGGTCCAGGATCTGTCATGACCTGATCAATCCGATCGGGGCGATCGCGAACGGAATCGAACTGCTTGGCCTCTCGGGTCAGATGCGCGGCCCGGAATTCGACCTGATCACAAGCAGCGCACTGAACGCGGGGGCGCGGATCCGCTTCTTTCGCATCGCCTACGGCGCGGCCGGGGAGCAGATGCTGGGCCGGCAGGAAATCGTCTCGGTGCTGAACGACATCAGCCAGGCGAACCGGGTCAAGATGCACTGGACGCCGCCCGGACCACAGGCGCGCTCGGACGTTCGGCTGGCCTTCCTCGCGCTGCAATGCTGCGAAACAGCCATGCCTTTTGGCGGTTCCGTCCAGGTTGGCGAAGACGGCGGCGAATGGAGCGTCACCGGCACGGCCGATAAGATGTCGCTGAACCCCTCGCTATGGGAGCTGCTCGACCTGCAGGCAACAGGCGATATCGACATCGCCCCCGCCACCCTGCAATTCGCCCTGCTGCCCCGGATCGCACAGGAAGCTGGCCGGACCCTGCGCCACGAAGCCGGCGAGGGGCAGGTCACGATCCGGTTCTGAGCTTCACGGGCGCAGCGTGCCCTTGCCCTCGACGAGGTATTTGAAGCTGGTCAGCTGGGTTGCCCCGACCGGCCCGCGCGCATGCATCTTGCCGGTGGCAATGCCGATCTCGGCGCCCATGCCGAATTCGCCGCCATCGGCGAATTGGGTCGACGCGTTGTGCATCAGGATCGCGCTGTCGAGCCGTTCGAAGAACCGCGCGACCTCGGGGCCGTCCTCGCTTATGATGCACTCGGTGTGGTTCGAGCCATAGGTGCGGATATGCTCGATGGCTGCATCGACGCCGTCAACCAGCTTGGCCGCGCAGATCATGTCGAGGAACTCGTGGCCGAAGTCTTCGGGCTTGGCCTTGACCGTGCCGGGCACCTTGGAAAGCTCGCCCTCGGCACGCACCTCGACGCCCGCCTTCAGCAGCGCCTCGACGACGATCGGTCCGTGCTGGGTGTAGAATTTCCAGTCGACCAGAAGGCATTCCATGGCACCGCAGATCCCGGTGCGCCGGGTCTTGGCGTTCAACACCACCTGCACCGCCATGGCCGGATCGGCCGAGGCGCCGACATAGGTGTGGCAGATGCCCTCGAGGTGGGCGAAGACCGGCACCCGCGCCTCGCGCTGGACCAGCCCGACGAGGCCCTTGCCGCCACGTGGCACGATCACGTCGATATACTGCGTCATTGTCAGCATCTCGGAGACGGCGGCGCGGTCGCGGGTCGGCACCAGTTGGATCGCGTCCAGCGGGAGGTTGGCAGATTTCAGTCCCTCGACCAGGCAGGCATGGATCGCGCCCGAGGAATGGAAGCTTTCCGATCCGCCGCGCAGGATTACCGCGTTGCCGGACTTGAGGCAGAGCGCCCCGGCGTCGGCAGTCACGTTCGGACGGCTTTCATAGATCACGCCGATCACGCCCAGCGGGGTGCGGACGCGGCGGATGTTCAGCCCCGAGGCCATGTCCCATTCGTCCATGACCTCGCCGACCGGGTCCTTCTGCTCGGCCACGGCGCGTAGCCCGTCGATGATGCCGCGAATGCGGTCCTCGTCGAGCATCAGCCGGTCCAACATGGCCTTGGAGAGACCCTTGTCGCGGCCATAAGCCATGTCGAGACCGTTTGCTTCGATGATCTCGGCCCGCCGGTTCCACACCGCCTCTGCCGCGCCCAGAAGGGCTGCGTATTTGCGTTCCTGGCTGGCAAAGGCCAGCTCCTGCGAGGCCTTCTTCGCCCGCGCGCCGATATCGGCCATCAGGGCGGGAATGTTTTCGAGGTCTTTCATCGCAGTCAGCCTTCCTGTCGTGCGGCAGTCATAGTGCCATATCGTCCCGGTGGATCAAGGCAGAGCGCCCGGGGTAGCCGAGGATCTCCTCGATCTCGCCGCTGCGCCGGCCGCGGATGGCCTCGGCCTCGGCGACGGTATAGCGGGTGAGGCCCTGGCCCAGCTTCTGGCCCGCGGGGCCGAGGATCGCCACCGGATCGCCGCGCCCGAACCGGCCGTTGACCGAGGTGATACCGGCCGGAAGAAGGCTCTTGCCGCTGGAAAGCGCCGTCACCGCGCCTGCGTCGACCACGATCTCGCCGCGGGGCTTCATCGCCGCGATCCAGCGCTTGCGCGCGGCCTGCGGGTCTTCCTGAGCGGTGAACCAGGTCGCGTTTGCGCCGTCTTCCAGCAATTTCAAAGCGTTGAGAGGCGATCCTTCGGTGATCGCCATGGCGCAGCCGCCGGCGGTGGCCATCTTGGCCGCCATCAGCTTGGTCTTCATGCCGCCCTTGGACAAGCCCGACCCGGCATCGCCGGCCATCGCCTCGATCTCGGAGGTGATCCGGTCGATCACCTCGAAGCGAACGGCGGTCGGGTCCTTCGTCGGGTTTGCGGAATAGAAGCCGTCGACGTCGGAGAGCAGAACCAGCACGTCGGCGCCCACCGTCACAGCCACCTGCGCGGCGAGGCGGTCGTTGTCGCCATAGCGGATCTCATCGGTGGCGACGGTGTCGTTCTCGTTGACGATCGGGACCACGCCAAGGCCCAGCAGAGTCTCCATGGTCGCGCGCGAGTTGAGATAGCGGCGGCGGTCGGTGCTGTCTTCAAGCGTCACCAGAACCTGGCCGGTGGTGATCGCATGGGGGGCAAGCACTTCTTCATAGGCGCGGGCGAGACGGATCTGACCGACGGCGGCGGCGGCCTGCGACTGTTCCAGCGGCAGCGTGCCCATCGACAGCCCCAACACGTTGCGACCGAGCGCGATCGAGCCTGAGGAGACCAGGATCACGTCCGAGCCGCCCTTGCGCAGCCAGGCGACGTCTTCGGCAAGGGCGCGCAGCCAGTCTGCCCGCAATGTTCCGCTCTTTCGGTCGACGAGAAGCGCCGAGCCGATCTTCACCACCACACGGCGCGCGCCGATCAGGGATGCCATTTATCTTCCGCCTCGGGTGCAGTTTCCGCTTCAATCTCGGTCTTCTGAAAGCGCAGTCGGCCATCGTCAATTTGCGCCCGCAGGGCGCGCAGCACCTCGGTCACGCCGTCGCCGGTCGCGCCGGACATCAGCAGGACCGGCTCGCCCTCGGACGCCTTCTCAAGCTTGCGCCGCGCCGCCGAGCGGGTCTTCGCGTCGAGCGCGTCGACCTTGTTCAGCACCAGCACGATCGGCTTGTCTTCCAGGCCCGCGCCATATTCGACCAGTTCCTTGCGGATGGTTCGGAAATCCTTGGTGATCGTCGCCGAGGTGCCGTCGACCAGGTGCAGCAGCACTGCGCAGCGTTCGATGTGGCCGAGGAACTCGATCCCGAGCCCCCTGCCCTCATGCGCGCCTTCGATCAGGCCCGGGATGTCGGCGACGACGAATTCGACCCCGTCCACACCGACAACGCCGAGGTTCGGGTGCAGCGTGGTGAAGGGATAGTCGGCGACCTTGGGCCGCGCGTTCGAGGTCGCGGCGAGGAAGGTCGACTTGCCGGCATTGGGCAGGCCCACGAGGCCGACGTCGGCGATCAGCTTCAACCGCAGCCAGAGCGTGCGCTCCACGCCTTCCTGCCCCGGGTTGGCCCGGCGCGGGGCCTGGTTGGTCGCCGTCTTGAAATGCAGGTTGCCGAAGCCGCCGTTGCCGCCACGCGCCAGCAACACGCGTTCGCCCGCCTCGGTCAGGTCGGCGATCACCGTCTCTTCATCCTCGTCGAGGATCTCAGTACCGACCGGCACCTTCAGCACGATATCGTCACCATGCTTGCCGCTGCGCTGACGGCCCATGCCGCCCTGCCCGTTCTTGGCAAAGAAGTGCTGCTGATAGCGGAAGTCGATCAGCGTGTTCAGACCGTCGACCGCCTCGGCCCAGACCGATCCGCCATGCCCGCCGTCGCCGCCATCCGGACCACCGAATTCGATGAACTTCTCGCGGCGGAAACTGACGCAGCCGTTACCGCCGCCGCCAGAGCGGATATAGACCTTGGCCAGATCGAGGAATTTCATGATATCGACTTCCGTTGCGCCGGCGCGCGGGTTCAGAGCTTCCGGCTGTAGGTCCAGGTGGGTAACGTCGTGTCGCGCGCCAGGCAATAGCTTTCGGCATCGCCGAGATACTTGAACCCGCAACGGGTGAGTACCTGTGCCGAGGCCGGGTTGTCCTGGAACACGCTTGCGAACATCGTGGCGTTGCCAAGCGGGTTGGCCTGCACCAGCGCAGCCACGGCATCCGAGGCGAGCCCGGTGTTCCAGAACACCGGTGCGACCCAATAGCCGACTTCCGACTGGTTGCGGTCGAGCCTGACCAGCGAGATCAG
This sequence comes from Seohaeicola zhoushanensis, assembly GCF_014656415.1. Taxonomy (GTDB): domain Bacteria; phylum Pseudomonadota; class Alphaproteobacteria; order Rhodobacterales; family Rhodobacteraceae; genus Seohaeicola_A; species Seohaeicola_A zhoushanensis. The sequence continues at coordinate 71,515 of NZ_BNCJ01000010.1, forward strand.
GCCCATCATTTCCGAACCGCCCGTACGGCTGGCGTCCATCGCCCAGACGTCTTCGGCGCGGTTGTCGGCCAGAGAGCGCGAGATGAAGGCCTCGATGGTGCCGGGTGGCAGCGGATGCGGAATCGAGGTGGTCATCCGTGCGACCCGGGGGTCGCCGGCATAAAGCTCGATCAGGCCCAGGTCGGAACGGCGCAGCGGGCGCAGGTCAAAGCGCTCGGTCTCCACCACCGGTTGGACAACGATCTGATCCAGTTTCATTTCTCGACTCTCCTCCAGGCTTCACTCTCATCCTCGCCGGCCATCCAGACACGGGCGAGTCTCCTCCAATTACCGCACGATTGTGCGCCCTCCGTGACGCAGTTTGGCCTTTTTTAGCCAAATTGCGCCTGACGTTTCCGCGAGCGGTCTCCCTTCCGGCCGCGAAAACGGAAAGGGGACCGGCGCTATCGCCGATCCCCTGGTTTTTTCTAAACCCTTGCGGTTTCGGCTTACTCTGCGGCCTCCGCCACTGGCAGGACCGAAATGAAGGTACGGCCCTTGAGGCCCTTGTGGAAGGTTACGGCGCCTTCGGTCACGGCGAAGATCGTGTGATCCTTGCCCATGTCCACACCGTTGCCCGGCCAATACTTGGTGCCGCGCTGACGAACGATGATGTTGCCGGGAATGGCGGCCTGACCACCGTAGAGCTTCACGCCGAGGCGGCGGCCCGCGGAATCGCGGCCGTTACGGGAGGAACCGCCTGCTTTCTTGTGTGCCATGGTTGTTTCTCCTTAGGCTTTCGCCAGTTCCTTGGCCTGTTCGATCCAGCCTTCGCGCTGAATCCGGCCTTTGAACGACAGTTTCTCGTCCATAGCAGCAACGTCGTCTTCCGTCCATGCTGCGATCTGGGCGAACGAGGTCACACCGGCCTCGATCAGCTTCTTTTCGAGCGCGGGGCCGACGCCCGACAGCTTCTTGAGATCGTCGCCAGTGGCGGCTTTCGGCGCTTTTGCGGCCTTGGCCGGCTTTTCTGCCTTCGGAGCAGCAGCGGCAACAGCAGCAACGCTGACCGAACCTGCACCCACAGCGGCCTTGACGCCCGACTTGTCTGCGCCCGATTCCAGGATCTCGGTGACCCGGATCAGCGACAGCTTCTGACGGTGGCCCTTGGTGCGCTGCGAGCTGTGCTTGCGGCGACGCTTGACGAAGTGGATGACCTTGTCGGCCTTGACGAGGTCGACGACCTCGGCCTGGACGCCGGCGCCTGCGATGATGGGCGCGCCCACGACGGTCTTGTCACCGCCGAGCATCAGGACTTCGTTGAACTGGACGGTTTCGCCGGCATCAGCTGCAAGTTTCTCGACGCGGAGCATGTCTCCGGACTGAACCTTGTATTGCTTGCCGCCGGTCTTGATGACCGCGAACATGTGGTATTCCTTATCGTTGCCGCGTCCTGGGGTCCCCCATCCTGGGGCGTTCGCGGCCCGTGGGCCACCCGTGAACAGCGCGCCCCGCCAGGGGCGTCATGAGAACAAAACCCGGCACGATGGCTCGGCCGGGCGTGGCGCTTATGCGCATTTCGCCCCTGCCTGTCAACCGCAATGATGGCCGTGGCGCTAGAGATCGCGCGACGACAATGCACGCGCCGCCGCCTGTCCGATCTCGTAGTAGATCCGGTCATAGGCCGCGTCAAAACCGGAGAACAGCGCCTTGTTCAGCTTCTGCCCCGCCGGTGAGGCCGAGAAGTCGAGATAGGCCTGCATCTCGTCGTCGCTCAGGGGCCCGTAGGCCATGTAGAGAAAGCCGTTCATCCAGTCGATGGTGTCCTTGCGGACATCCGGCTCCTGCTCCCAGACGCGGTCCATGATCTCGCCTTCGCTGAGCTTCCTCTGGCCGCCGTCGCTCATCCCGCGCAGGAATCGGTAGTTCGAGCTGAGCGCGCCGGCGACGTTGCGGTCGACCAGTTCGTTGATCTTGATGAAGCGCGCGATCATCTCGATCCGCGGCAATCCACGGGCCGCAGCATCGGCGTAGGAGGCTTTGGCGATCTCGGTCACTTCCTCGTCACTCATCGCCTGGCGCGCAGACACTTCAAGCCCCATGATCCGCTGCCCGACCGGGGATTCGAGGAAGGCCAGGCATTCGGCCATCTCTTCGGGGGTCATGGTCTCGGCCAGCTTGGCGCGCATCACTTCGGTGATCCGGGCGGCATCATAGATCCGGTCGATTTCGCCCGCGAAATGCGCGCCGCCCTCGCCGCCCAGCATGTCGCCATCGAGGTCGCGGCCGTAATCCAGCCCCTCCTCGCGCAGGATCTGAACTACCGCATCAAAGTGCAATGCCTTGTCCAGGCGCATGACCTCGTCGGCCGCGTGGGCTGGAAGAGAAAACGCCAGCACCAAGCCGACCGCCATGAGAATGCGCTGAAGCAGCCCGGCCAAGATCAGAGATCCTGCTGCGGTTGCAGATTCGCCATCCGCGCCGCCAGGGCCTCGAACCGGTTCGCCGTGATCTCGTATTGCACCGCGTTAAGCAACTCATAGACCTTGCGCATCTCGGGGCCTTCCAGCGCGTCGGCATAGGCGGTCAACTCTTCATCGGTGAAGTCACGATAGGTCAGCGCCGAGGCGGCCAGCCCGCTCTTCTGGACCGACCGCAGCATCGCGCCCTCTTGAGACTTGAGCCGCCCGCGCAACTCGTCTGCGTCGACCTTCAGGTTCACGACACCTGCCGCGCTTGCCGACATCAGGAAGCGCAGCTGGATCTCCTGCATCGCCCGTACTGCCGTTTCCGCTCCGCCGATCGCCTGGCTCATCCGCTTGAACAACTCAAGCCGAGGGCTACCCGTGCGGACCAGGTCGGCAACGATCTGCTCGCCCTGGTCAGCCTTGATGTCGTCATCGGTCACATGCGCGGTGTTCTCGGCCTGGACCAGTTTCTGGCCAAGGTCGGAGGAATAGAAGTCGACCGCCACGTGCAGCATGTCATCATCAAGCGTCTGTTCTAGGATATCAAGCGCGAGGCCACGCATCACGCCGGGGGCGAAGACATCATCGGCCATCCTAGTCCATTCGATGCCGAAATCCTCGGCCTCCAACCCCAGCATCCGGGGCGCGGACTTGGCCGAGAGCGCGATGGAATCAAGCGCGACGTCGAATCCGGTAACATTCAGAAAGGCTTCGATTCGAGCGCGCTCTGCCGCGGCAGAGGGACTCGGAGCCGTGATGGTCATCAGCGCGAGCCCGAGGAATGCGACCAGGCAAGACAGCGGGCGGAACATAAAGCTATGGCGTTTCATGGCCCGAATCTAAGCTTTTTGGATCAGACGGCAACGGCAAAAAAGAACATGCCGAGAAAGGTTGGAAAGGCCCCTTGCATGCCCCCGAAATCATCGCTAAACGCAGGCCCCAGACCCCCGCGGAGAGGTGCCGGAGTGGTCGAACGGGGCGGTCTCGAAAACCGTTGTGGGTGTGAGCCCACCCAGGGTTCGAATCCCTGTCTCTCCGCCACAAACCACACCCGGGCAATTGAATTGCTCGGGTTGGGTTCTCGGCAAACAGCTTTACAACTGATCTGGTTCTGTCAGCACACTCGCTCCGATAGCCAGTGGCAGCTGACTGCTGGCTAGGGCCGATCGAGCAAAAAGTCAGGGCGGATTCCCGCCGCCTCGATGGCAGCGGCATGATCTTCTCCGGCAAAGAACCCGTAACCCGTCACCAGCGCCGAGCCGATCCCCGCTGCCTGGGCGCCGAGGATGTCAGTGTGCAGGCTGTCCCCGACCATGACGATGCGCTCGGGCGGGACTGCCGGTCCGATGCGCTTGCGGGCCACTTCGAAGATATTGCCGAATGGCTTGCCGAAAAAGCGCGGGGCCACGCCGGTCTCGTCGGCGAGCCGGTGACCGTAATGGCCGGGCTCGATGGAGAAGCCATGCTCGCGCGGTGCAACGATATCGGGATTGCCGACCCAGACCGGGCGCGGCCGGCGCGACAGTTCCGCGGCCAGCAGCAGGTGCCGCGCCTCGGTCCATTCTCCGCTGCCGAGCAGCATGAAGCCTTCGGCCCGCGCGTAGGCATCGGGGTCGTCCTCCAGGTCATGGAAATCGACCGGCAGATCCTCGCGCCCCGCGCCCCCGGGCAAGGCCAGGCCCCAGCGGATGCTCTCGCCGTTCAGGCTGGAGAGCAAGGTGCACCGGCTGCTGATTATTTCCTCGGGGGTGAAGCTGTAACCCAGGCCGGCATATTTGCGCGCCAACCCGGCGATCGTATAGCTGGCAGCATTGGTCACCACGAAGAACCGCTTTCCGGCGGCACGTATCCGCGCAATGCGCTCGGCCACGCCTGGAATGGCCGTCTCGCCAATGTTCAACACGCCGAAGGCGTCGAGCAGGAAGACGTCGAAGGCCTCGGCGATTTCCTCCAGATGGGCCACCCGTCGGCAGGCGCCGCCGGCCGTCGCCTGCGGCAGCCTGTGACGGACGGCCTCGTAGGCGGCAAATGCGGCCTTCGACGTCATTGCAATCATATGATCGCTCCCCGGACCTTGGCCGAGACCCATTCGCTGATCACCACAGCGAGCAGGATCACCAGCAGGATCAGCGAGACCTGCGGCCAGGCCAGGGTGTTCAGCGAACCTGACAGCTGCAGCCCGATCCCCCCGGCCCCGACCAGCCCCAGCACCGTACTTTCGCGGATGTTGATGTCCCAGCGGAACACCGAGATGCCGGCAAAGGCAGGCATGATCTGCGGAACGATGCCATAGACCATCACCTGCCAGCGCGAGGCGCCGGTCGCGGTGATCGCCTCGACCTGGGTCTCGTCGATCTCCTCGATGGCCTCGTAGAGCAGCTTGGCGCAGAAGCCGACCGAGCGGATGGCGATGGCGAGGATGCCTGCAAAGACGCCGGGCCCGATGATCGCGATCAGCAGCAGTGCCCAGATCAGCGAGTTTATCGAGCGGCTGGCCACGATAATGAACAGCGCCACCGGGCGGATGATCCAGGTCGAGGGTGTTGTGTTGCGGGCCGCGAGGAAGGCTACCGGCACCGCCAGCACCAGCGCAATCAACGTGCCGAGTGTTGCGATGTTGATGGTGTCCCAGATCGGCCACCACAGCTTTTCCATGTAGGACCAGCGCGGCGGCGTGGCCCGGTCGATGATATCCCCCGCGATCCGCGGCGCATCCCAGACGAAGAACCATGTGGTCGAGGCCGATATCTGCTGCCAGCACCAGACGAAGATCGCAACGCCGATCAGCCAGCCCACCCAGCGCAGCATGGCCTCGCCGGTGGTCCGGCGGCGCCACACCTTGGCGCCCGCTATCTCGCGCACCGGCATCAGCGCACCCTCGCCCGGATCACCCCGGACAGATATTCAAGCGCCATGACGATGCCGATGATGACCAGCAGGATTGCCGCGGCGGTGTCGAATTCGTAGCGGTCGAAGGCAGTGTTCAGCGTCGCACCGATGCCCCCCGCGCCGACCAGGCCCAGGATGGCACTTTCACGGAAGTTGATGTCTAGGCGATACATCGAGAGGCCGATCAGTCGCGGCATCACCTGCGGTTGCACCCCGTAGTTGATCCACTGTGTCCAGCGCGCCCCGGTGGCGCGGATCGCCTCGGCCTGCACCCGGTCCATGGCCTCGATGTCCTCGGCCAGGAGTTTCGACAAGAAACCGATGGTCGCGAATGACAGTGTGAGGAAACCGGCCAGCGGACCAAAGCCGAAGATCGCCACCAGCAGGATCGCCACAATGATCTCTTGCAGCGCCCGGCTGACCGCCACAATGGCGCGGCAGACGAGGTAGACCGGCAGCGGCGCGATGTTGCGCGCAGCGCCCAGCCCGATGGGAATCGAGATGAGGATGCCCACGACCGAGGCCGCGACTGTTATCACCACGCTCTCGACCAGCCCGTTCCAGATATCTCCGCCGCGCGAGAGGAAATCGGGCCGGGTGAAGGACATGATGAAGGCGCCGCCGCGGTCGAGCCCTTCGTAGACCCGCGACCAGTTCACCTCGACCGAGGCGATTGCAAGTACCAGGTAAACCGCTCCGCCCAGGATCAGCAGCCAGCGCAGCCAGGACAGCTTGATCAGTGGCGGCTTCTTCCAGCGCGTGCCGAGGAGCGTTTCGAGTTCCGTCGACACACCGCTCATGCCACGGCCTCTTCGGCTGTTTCGTCCGTCTTGATCGTCGCCTGCCAGTCCTCTTCCCCGTAGATCCGGGTGAGCACCTCGGGCGTCAGCGCGTCAGGAGGGCCATCAAAGGCGATCTCGCCCGCCTTCAGGCCGATCACCCGCTGCACGAACATCTGCGCCAGCGCGACGTCGTGGATGTTGATGATCGCCGCCAGCCCGCGTTCAGCGCAAAGTTCGCAGATCAGGCGCATGATCTGGCGCGAGGTCTTGGGGTCGAGTGAGGCGGTCGGTTCGTCCACCAGCAGAAGCGCCGGGTTCTGGATCAGCGCGCGGGCGATGCCGACGCGTTGACGCTGGCCGCCAGACAGCTCGTCAGCCCGCTTGTCGGCCATGGCCAGCAGGCCCACGCGGTCGAGCAGGCGAAAGGCCTCGTCCACGTCCTTCTGCGGAAAGCGCCGCAGCAGGCTGCGCCAGAAGCCGACATAGCCAAGCCGGCCCGACAGCACGTTCTCCATCACCGTCAGCCGTTCGACGAGGGCATATTCCTGGAAGATCATGCCCATCCGCCGCCGTGCCCGGCGCAGCGCGCCGGAGGACAGTGCGGTCAGTTCCACGTCGTCCAGCCAGACCTTGCCGCCACTCGGTTCCACCAGCCGGTTGATGCAGCGGATGAGCGTCGACTTCCCCGCGCCCGACGGGCCGATCAAGGCCACCACCTGCCCGATGGGCACTTCGATCTCGACGGACTTCAGCGCCTGATCGCCGGTCCTGTAGGTCTTGACCAGCTTGTCCAGCCTGAGCATCCCCACCCCCTCGTCTTGTTATGACTGTGTGGCGGCCCGCATCCCGCGGGCCGCCGTGCCAGCGATCTTATTCGCAGGCGTAGGACACGCCGTTGGCCGCGTCGATCTTGCGGATCACGTCCCAGAAGTCCTTGTAATTCATCTCGAGGAACTGTTCCTCACCGGACTTCTTGAACTCTTCCTGCAGGGACGAGCCGTCCCATTTGAACTCGAAGAAGGCCTGCTTGATCTGCTCCTGCAGCTCCGGTTTGAGGTTGTAGACCACGCCGAAGCCGGTGGTAGGGAAGGTCTGCGACTTGTAGATCGACTTGACCTGATCGGCCTTGATGACATCGCGCTCGATCATCCGCGCCATGACCGAGTTCGCAATCGCCCCCGCCGGGTAGTCCTTGTTTGCCACGCCGAGGATGGTGTTGTCATGCTTGCCCGAGAAGACCGGCTCGAAATCGCGCCCGGCAATCATGTCGTAGTCGGCCTTGAGGATCGCCGAGGGGGCCTTGTAGCCCGAGTTCGAGGTCTCCGATGAGAAGGCGAGTTGCTTGCCCTTGATGTCCTCCATCTTCTCGATGCCAGAGCCCGGAAAGGTGATGATCTCCATCTCGTAGCCGAAGCCGCCGTCCTTCGACGCCATGATTGTGAAGGGCCGGAAGCCGGCGCAGTTCACCGCCAGCGGGTTCGACCCGGTGTTGAACCCTGCGATATGCAGGCGGCCCGAGCGCATGGCCTCGATCTGGGCGGCGTTGGACTGGACCGGGAAGAAGACGACGTCCTTGCCGGTCTTCTCCTTGAGGAAATCGAGAAAATCGGCCCAGGCGGTCTTGTAGACCGCCGGATCCTCGACCGGGGTATAGGCGAAGATCAGCGTGTCGGGATCGATCCACTGGGACGAGTCGGTCGGCACATCGGCCACCAGGTCGCCGTCGACATCGCAATAGCGCTTGTCGAGATCGCCGCGCGGACAATCCTGCGCCCAGGCACCGCCTGCGGCGAACAGTGCGGTCAGCGCCGATACGGCTGCCGTGGCCATCAGTTTGGTCGGGGTCATTCGGTCTTCCTCCCTTTGGTGTTTCTCAATTCCACCGCGCTCCTCCGCGGCGGTCGTCCCAGCGTCAGTCGGCGACCAGCACCTCGACGCCCGCGTCCTCCAACGCATTGCAAATGTCTTTCTCCGGCAGCCGGTCGGTGACGACCGATGCAAAGGCCGCAAGTGCCCCCACGTGGGCCATGCCCTCATGCCCGATTTTGGCTCCGTCGATCACCAGATGCGCCTGCCCCGACCGGCGCAGCATGGAGCGCTTGATCGCGGCAAAGCCACGCACGGTTTCCGACACGCCGTCGGCGGACACGTTGGACGCGCCCAGAAAACAGCGGTCGAAGTGATGCCGTTCGATGAACTCTATAGCATCCGGGCCGACGACGGCGGCCTCGGACGGCAGGAAGTCGCCAGGACAAAGGATGACCTGAGCCCCCGCGCTCTGCCCGATCGCGGTGGCGACGGGCAGGCTGTTGGTCAGAACCGTGCATTCGGTGCCCGAAAAGGCCAGGAATCGCGCGACCTGAAGCGTGGTCGAGCCCGCGTCGATCATCACCGAGTCGCCGGGCTGCACGAGGGCCGCCGCGGCCCGCCCGATCCTTTCGCGCTCCTCCAGTCGTGCCCGGTTGCGCTCGTCGAACCCGGGGTACTGACGGTTCGGCGTCGCCGAAGCGCCACCGTGTGCGCGACTCAGCAGGCCCTCGGCAGAAAGCGCGTCGACGTCGCGGCGCACGGTTTCGGTCGAGACACCGAAGCGTTCGGCAAGCTCGGCATTGCGGACGTGCGGGCGCAACTTCAGCTCGAGCAGGATCTGCTCGCGCCGTTCAATCTTGCGCAGCCGACGCGGAGCGTACGGCCTTACCTTGTCCAGCATTGAACCTCCCTGTTGCCTCCGCCCGGATTTGACCGGATCGGCCGCCTTTCGGAGATTTTTTTGGAGAGTTGCACGTTCATGCAAGCGATTTTGTTGGAAATGACAAATTCCCTCACCGAGACCCTGCCCTTTCCGTTGCCGGGCCGTGGGACAGGATCAGCTCTCGGGAAGGCGCGCACCCCGGTTCAGGCCCTCCCGGATCCGGGAGACGATCATCCGGGTGGCTGCGCTCAGTGGCAGATCCTTGGCGGTCAGCATGGCGATCTCGGTGTCGACGCGCGGCACGAAGCGCCGCCAGACAACGCCGTCACCCAGAGGTGCAAGGGCGTTGATCGGGTCTATCAATGCGACACCGTTACCGGCGGCGACGAGTTTGCGGGCGATGGCAAAATACGAACCTGTCGTATTGCGCTCGATGGTCACACCGGCCTCGGACAGCAGACGGTCGAGTTGGCGGTCGACCATGTGATCACCCAGGATCGCGATGACCGACCGGCCCTTCAGGAGTTCCGGGCGAATCACGGTCTCGGCGGCCAAAGGATCGTCGGCGCGCATGATGCAGACACACTCCAGCAGGAAGGCCTCGGAATTGACCCCGGCCACGGGAACCGGCGTGTCGATCAACCCGATGTCGATCTGCCGCCCGCTCACCCAGGTCGAGATCTGGCGCGAGGAATGAACGCGCATCTCGACCCGGGTGCCGGGGTTGTCGGCGTGATAATGCGCGATCAACTCCGGCAGGAAATTGATCGCGAGCACGCCATTGGTCGCAATGCTGACCCCGCCTGCCGCGCCAGTGCGGATCTCATGCGCGCGCTGTTCTATCCGCGCGAGCGCGAGCAGGCTCTGCGCGACCTCCGCGTGCAGCAGCATGGCCTCGCCCGTCGGGGCAAAATAGCCGCGGTCGCGGTGAAACAGCCGAAAGCCCAGGTCCGCCTCGAGGTTGCTCAGCGCTATGCTGACGGCGGGCTGGGTCAGGTTCAGACGTTCAGCGGCACGCGAGACAGACCCGGCCTCGATCAAGGCATTGAAAACTTCGAGATGGCGCAGTTTGATCTGCATGACGAACGCTCGCATACATTAACAAATCGAATACAAGCATAATCCGTATTAAATTGATTTAATAAAATACCAAATCTACCGTTGCGTCATCCCGGCGCGCTTGAAACCGACCGGCGGGGTGTTCAGGGGGATGGATTGCAGTCGAATTCCACAACATCGGCCCGGCGGGGCCCGTTGCTGCCAGGTTTCAGCGAACATGCTTACTGGCTGGAAGGGCTTCCGCAACCACCCGAACTGCCCTCGCAGCCCTTGCCGCAGGTCGACGTGGCCATCGTCGGCTCGGGCTATACCGGGTTGAACGCTGCGATCGAGACGGCTCGGGGCGGGCGTTCGACGCTCGTGCTCGATGCGGGCGATCCCGGCTGGGGCTGCAGCACCCGCAACGGCGGGCAGATCAGCACCAGCGTGAAGCCCTCGCTCGACAAGCTCTCGGCCCGCTACGGAGCCGAGCGCGCCCGAGCGATCAGGCAAGAAGGCCAGAACGCGCTCGACTGGATCGAGCGGCGGATCGCCCAGGAAGGCATATACTGTCACTTCCGCCGCGCCGGCCGCTTCCATGCGGCGCATACACCCCGGCACTATGAAGAGCTGGTGCGCGAAGCAGACGAACTGCGGCAGCGCGAGGGGATCGATTCCATCGTGGTTCCGCGCAGTGAGCAGCGTTCGGAGCTGGGGACCGACGCATATTTCGGCGGGGTCGTCTATACGCGCCATGCTTCGATCAACCCGGCGCAGTATCACCGGGGCTTGCTGAAGACCGCGCTGGAGGCCGGTGCGCATGTCACCGGCAATTGCGCGGTCACGGGCGTCGTGCGCGATGCGAGCGGTTTCTTGCTCGACACTGAAAAGGGCCGGGTCCGGGCGCGCGACGTCATCATCGCAACGAACGGCTATACCTCGCGACTGACCCCCTGGCTGCGCCGGCGCGTCATTCCCATCGGCAGCTACATCATCGCCACCGAGGAACTGCCCGTTGCCCTGGTTGACGAGCTATTCCCCACAGACCGGATCGCCTCGGACACCTGCAAGGTGGTCTACTACTATCGCGCATCGCCCGACCGGCGGAGGATACTGTTCGGCGGCCGCGTCTCGGCATCGGAGACCGACCCGGCCGCCAGCGGACCCAAGCTCTACGACGACATGTGCCGGGTCTTTCCGGAGCTGCGCAGTTACGGCGTCAGCCATTCGTGGACCGGTACCGTCGCCTATACCTTCGACGAGATGGCGCACACCGGGGTTCACAACGGCATCCACTATGCAATGGGCTATTGCGGCTCGGGCGTCTCGATGGCGTCCTATCTAGGAATGCGCCTGGGGCAGAAGGTGCTGGGCCTGTCCGAGGGGCGCACGGCCTTCGACGATCTGCCGTTTCCGACGCGACCCCTCTACAACGGCCACCCCTGGTTTCTGCCGGCCACCGTGGCCTGGTACCGGTGGCACGATCAGAACCAACACCGGCGCGCCCTCGCGGCGGGCCGAGCGACCATCCGGATGGGCCAGGCGCCAAGCCGTCCGGAATGAAATGACAAGGCGACCGCCGCGGCACCCCATCCGGTGTCCGGTTCGACAACAGAGGAGACACAAGAATGAAACTTTCTCTCACCCTCACCGTGGCCGCGGGCCTCATGGCGACCACCGCGCTGGCCCAGGACAAGACCGTGACCATCGCCTCGTGGGGCGGATCCTACCAGGAGGCGCAGAGCAAGGCGCTCTTCGCACCAGCCGCGGCCAATACCGGCATCGCGGTCAAGGAAGAGACCTATGGCGGCATGTCCGACGTGCGCCTGCAAGTTTCGACAGGCGCCGTGACGCTGGACATCGTCGCCAGCGGGTCGGGCTCGGCGGCACGCGCCGGGGCGGAAGGGCTGCTGGAACCGCTGGATTACTCGGTGATCGACGTCTCGACCTTCTACCCGACGCTGAAGTCGGAGTATTGCGTGGGTGGTGACGTGTTCTCGACCGTTTATGCCTGGAACACAAAGACCTATGGCGACAACGGCCCGCAAAGCTGGGCCGACTTCTGGAACGTCGAGAAATTCCCAGGCAAGCGCGCCTATCGCAACAAGGTGGCCGGCGCGCTGGAACCGGCGCTCATGGCCGACGGCGTGGCGCCCGAGGATGTCTACAAGGTGCTGGACTCCGAGGAAGGCATCGAGCGGGCGATCAACAAGATCCGCGAACTCAAGCCGCATATCGACGTCTTCTGGTCCTCGGGCGCGCAACATGCGCAGCTGATGAAAGACGGTGAGGTCGACATGACCACTGGCTGGAACGGCCGCTTCGACAATGCTGCCAAGGATGGCGCGATGGTGAAATACAGCTTCAACCAGGCGCTGCTCGACTATGACTGTTTCGCCATTCCGAAAGGTGCGCCGAACAAGGATACGGCAATGGCCTTCCTGGCCGAAATCTCCAAGCCGGAATACCAGGACGACCTGCCGAAATACATCACCTACGGGCCGACCAACAAGGCGGCCTTCGACACCGGCGAAATCACCCCGGAAGTCGCGGCAATGCTGCCCTCGTCGCCGGCCAACGCGGCGATGCAGCTGCCGATCTCGCTGGAATGGTACATCAAGTGGGAAACCATTGCGGACGAGAAATATCAGTCGATGCTGACGGAATAATCGCATCAAGTGACAAACGGGCGGCGGAACGGTTTCGCCGCCCCATTTGGCAAGGCTGATACAGTGACCGAGACCACCAAGGACGCGCTGCCGATCTCGGTGCGCAACGTGACCAAGACCTATGGCAAGGTCTTTGCCCTGAATGATGTCTCGCTGGACATCCGTAGCGGTGAGTTCCTCACGCTGCTAGGCCCCTCCGGTTCGGGCAAGACGACGCTGCTGATGGTGCTCGCGGGCTTCACCCGGCCCGACAGGGGCAGCCTGAAGTTCGGCGAGCGCGAGGTCATCCGCACGGCCCCGCACCTGCGCGACGTCGGAATGGTGTTCCAGAACTACGCCTTGTTTCCGCACATGACCGTCGCCGGCAACGTCGGCTATCCGCTGCGCCTGCGCAACGTTCCCAAGGCCGAGGCGGCCAGGCGGATCGAGCGCGCGCTCGAGACGGTTCAGCTGGGCGGCTATGGCGACCGGCGGATCGACCAGCTTTCGGGCGGGCAGCGGCAGCGGGTCGCGCTGGCGCGCTCGATCGTGTTCGAGCCGCGCATCCTGCTGATGGACGAGCCGCTCTCGGCGCTGGACAAGAAGCTGCGCGACCGGATGCAGATCGAACTGCGCCACCTGCATGAAAAGCTGGGGATGACCACGGTTTACGTGACCCACGACCAGCGCGAGGCGCTGACCATGTCCGACAGGATCGCGGTGGTGAACCATGGCCGGATCATGCAGCTTGCGACCCCGCGCGAGTTGTACAACCAGCCGGCCAACCGTTTCGTCGCCGACTTCATCGGCGACAGTTCCTTCCTGCCGGTCCGCCGTCAGGGCGACGTCGTGGTCTTTGGAGACCAGAAGTTGATCCTGGCCCAGCCGGTTCCCGACAGCCCGACCCTGCTGCTGATGATCCGGCCGGAACGCATCCGCTTGCTGCGCGAGGGATCGGGCGAAGGGCTGAACCTCTTTGCTGCCACAGTGAGCGAGGTGGTCTACCAGGGCGACAGCTTCCTCCTCTATGCCCGCACCGATGACGGTTCGGAAATCGCCATGCGTGGCGCGATCCGTGAAGGCACGGTCTCGGCTCTGCCCGCCATCGGCGAGCGCGTCCGGCTCAGCCTCGACCCCGCCGATACGGTGCTGATCGACGGCGAGGAGGTGCGGCGGTGAGTGCGACAAATCTCAACGCCGCCGGCCTGCGGCGCGACGAGGCGGCCGAACGGCTTGCCCTCTTCGGGCTGGCCTCGCCGGCGCTGCTGCTGGTGCTTGTCGTGATGGTGATCCCGGTCGGCTGGCTGTTCTACGTCTCCTTCATAGGGGCCGACGGGAATTTCTCGCTTGAGAATTACGTGCGCATGATCGACGAGAAATCCTATTTCCGGATCTTCGTGACGACATTCGAGGTCAGCCTTCTGACCACCGGGCTCTGCATCCTGATCGGCTATCCGCTGGCCTATTTCATGTCCTGCCTGCCGGTGCGGATCGCCAATCTCTGCCTCATCACCGTGCTGCTACCTTTCTGGACCTCACTCCTGGTGCGCACCTATGCCTGGCTGGTGCTGCTCCAGAAGAAGGGGCTGGTGAACAGCTGGGCCATCTCGCTCGGGCTCTGGGACGAGCCGATCAAGATGGTGCACAACATGACCGGCACGCTGATCGGTATGGTTCACATCATGCTGCCCTTCCTGATCCTGCCGGTCTATGGCGCCATGCGCTCGATCGACCGCGACTATCTCAAGGCCGCATCGAACCTCGGCGCTTCGCCGACGCGGGCCTTCTGGACCGTCTTCGTGCCGCTTACGACGCCGGGCCTCTTCGCGGGGGCGCTGATGGTCTTCGTGCTCTGCCTCGGGTTCTACGTCACACCGGCGGTGCTGGGCGGCGGTCGTGTCATCCTCGTGTCCATGAAGATCGTCTCCAATATCGAGCTCTTCGTGAACTGGGGCGCGGCCAGTGCGCTGGGCGTGGTTCTGCTCGGGATAACCGTGCTGATCCTCTGGGCGGCCTCGCGGTTCCTGCGCCTCGAACAGATCGCCGGGGGTGGGCACTGATGTGGTCCTGGCTGAAGAGTCCCGCCTCCGAGACACAGGTCACGCATCTGCAGCGTCTGTGGCTCTATGTCTTCGCCATCGTCGTGATGGTGCTGCTGGTAACGCCCACGCTCATCGTGATCCCGATGTCCTTCTCGGATTCTCAATATCTCGAGTTTCCGCCGCAGGAATGGTCGCTGCGCTGGTATCGCCATTACCTGTCCTCGCCCGAGTGGATGGAGGCGACTTGGACCTCGGTCAAGGTCGCCTTCCTGACCATGCTGGTCGCCACGCCCATCGGCGTGGTGGCGGCCTATGGTCTCCATGCCTCGCGGTTTGGCCTGGTCCAGCTGGCTTTCGTCACGCTCATCACCCCGATGATGGTTCCGGTGGTGCTGGTCGCGATCGGTGCCTTCTATGCCTATGTGAAACTCAAGATCCTCTACACGATCACCGGGCTGGTGATGGCGCATACGATCCTCGCCCTGCCGCTGGTGCTGATCGTGACCGGCTCGGCGCTCAAGGGCTATGACATGAACCAGGAGTTGGCGGCACGCAGCCTGGGCGCGCCGCGCTGGAAGGCGTTCCTGACGGTGACGCTGCCGCAGATCCGTTTCGCGGTGGTCACCTCGGCGCTGCTCTCCTTCCTTACGTCATTCGACGAGGTGGTGATTGCGATGTTCGTTTCGGGCGGGGACAATCCGACGCTGACTCGGAACATGTTCAACGCCCTGCGCGACCAGATCGACCCGACCATTGCGGCGATTTCGACAATCATGATCGTGGTGACAACGCTGGCGATGATTCTTGCGCAGGTGTTCGGACGAGGCGGGGCCGGGAAATAATTGGGCACATACGACTACATCATCGTGGGCGCGGGATCGGCCGGGTCGGTCCTTGCTGCGCGGCTGAGCGAGGGCGGCCGCGCGCGCGTGCTGCTGCTGGAGGCCGGCGGTTCGGACATGCACCCCTGGATCCAGATGCCCATTGGCTATGGCAAGGTCTTCTACGACCAGCGCTTCAACTGGAAATACACCACCGAACCCGATCCGAACCGCGACGGGCTGCGCAGCTACTGGCCGCGCGGCAAGGTGCTGGGCGGGTCGTCGTCGATCAACGCGATGGTCTGGGTGCGCGGGCATCCCACCGATTACGCCGAGTGGAACGCCGCCGCGCCAGGATGGGGCTGGGACGACGTCGCCCCGCTGTTCCGCCGGATCGAGGATTGGGAAGGCGCCGAGGATGGCCTGCGCGGCAAGGGCGGCCCGATCCATGTGCATGACATCTCGGCCGAGGCGCATCCGCTGAGCCGCACCTACCTCGCGGCCATGGAGCAGGCGGGCTTTCCCACCGCGCCCGATTACAACGGCGCCGAGATGGAAGGCGCGACCTTCTACCAGATCTCCACCCGGGGCGGTTTCCGGGCCTCTGCCGCGCGGGGATACCTGCGCCCTGCCCTGCGGCGCAGCAACCTGAGCCTCGAGACCGCCGCCCATGTGACCCGCGTGCTGTTTGACGGCCGCCGCGCGACCGGCGTGGAATACCGGCGCGGCGGGCGGCTGCTGACGGCGCAGGCCAGCCGCGAGGTGATCCTGGCGGGTGGTGCGATCAACTCGCCCCAGCTGTTGCAACTTTCGGGGATTGGTCCGGGTGCCCTGCTCCAGCGCCACGGCATCGCCGTCGTGCATGACAACGCCCAGGTCGGGCGCAACCTGTCCGACCATCTCGGGTCCGATACACTGTACCGCGTGAACGTGCCGACCCTGAACCAGGAGCTTGGTCCGCTTCTCGGCAAGGCAAAGGTCGCCCTGCGGTATCTACTGACCCGCAAGGGGCCGCTCAGCCTCAGTCTGAACCAGGGCGGAGGCTTCCTGCGGCTGATGGAGGGGGCCGACCGCCCCGATATCCAAATGTATTTCTCGCCGGTTTCCTACACCCGCGCCCCGGTGGGCGTGCGCCCGCTGATGAGCCCCGACCCCTTCCCAGGGATGCTGTTGGGGTTCAACCCCTGCAAACCAACCAGCAAGGGCTATCTGCAGATCCGCTCGCCCGATCCCTTCGCCGCCCCTGAGATGCATCCGAACTATCTCGACACCGACTACGACCGCGCGGTGATGCTGGCCGGTATGGGGCTGATGCGCCGGATCGCCGCCGCACCGGCCTTCCGCGCGGTGATCGAGGAAGAGATCTCGCCTGGCCCCGAGGTCCAGGACGACGCGGCCATGGCCGCCTTCATCCGGCAGAAGGCCTGGACCGTGTTCCACCAGTGTGGCACCTGCAGGATGGGCAGCGATGCCGGGACTTCGGTTGTCGATGCCCGCCTGCGGGTGCATGGCGTCGGAGGGCTGCGCGTGGCCGATGCCTCGATCTTCCCGACCATTCCCACCGGAAACACCAATGCCCCCGCCATCATGGTGGGCGAAAAGGCGTCGGACCTGATCCGCGCCGATGCGCGATAAGGAACCGCAATGAAACTGAAGAAGATCGAGACCTTCGCGAACCAGTATATCGGCTTCGTTCGGGTCACTGCCGAGGATGGCTCGCAGGGCTGGGGCCAGATGTCGACCTACAATTCCGACATCACCCAGCAGGTGCTGCACCGCCAGGTCGCGCCCTGGATGCTGAGGGTCGAGACCGATGACCTCGACGACCTGCTCGATATCGTCACCGAGCGCGAGCACAAGTTCCCTGGCAGCTACCTGCGCCGGGCCATGGCCGGGGTCGATACCGCGATCTGGGACCTGCGCGGCAAGCTGGCGGGCAAGCCGGTGGCCGAGCTGCTGGGCGGGTCGGCGGGCACGGTCAGGGCCTATGCCTCGTCGATGAAGCGCGACATCACCCCGCGAGCCGAGGCCGATCGGCTGAAACGGCTGCGCGACCAGTTCGGTTTTGATGCCTTCAAGGTGCGTGCCGGCGCCGAAGTCGGCCGCAACCGCGACGAATGGCCGGGCCGCACCGAAGAGATCATCCCGCTGATGCGGCGCGAGATGGGGCCCGAGGCCGCGCTGCTGATCGACGCGAACAGCTGCTATTCGCCCGCCAAGGCGATCGAGGTCGGCCGGATCCTCGAAGGCGAAGGCTTCGAGCACTACGAAGAGCCCTGCCCCTACTGGGAACTCGAACAGACCAAGCAGGTCACGGACACACTGGATATCGCCGTCACTGGGGGCGAGCAGGACTGCGACCTGCCAACCTGGAAGCGGATGATCGACATGCGCGCGGTGGATATCGTCCAGCCCGATATCCTCTATCTTGGCGGCATGTGCCGGACGATGCGCGTGGTGCGCATGGCCGAGGCCGCGGGCCTGCCGGTCACGCCGCATTGCGCCAACCTTGGGCTGGTGACGCTGTTCACCATGCACCTGCTGCGGGCGATCCCCAATGCCGGGAAATACCTCGAATTCTCGATCGAGGGGGCAGATTACTACCCCTGGCAGGAAGGGCTCTTCGTCGCCTCGCCCTATGCCATCGAGGACGGCAAGGCCCGGGCGACCGATGCGCCGGGCTGGGGTGTCGAAATCTGCCCCGAGTGGCTGGCTAAATCGACCTACAAGGTCAGCGAGATCGGCTGACCCGGCCAGGCGTCAGCGCAGGACCCTGCGCATGTTGTCCTGCGCCTGCTTCAGTGCCGGCAGGATGCGCTCGACCAGTTCGGCGACTTCCACCCGCGCCGCCGATACGCCGACGTTCATCGCCGCAACGACCCGACCGCCCTCGGCCAACAGCGGTATCGCGATTGACCGCAGGCCGATCTCGATCTCCTGGTCGTTCACCGCGTAACCCTGGTCCCGCACCCGCGCCACCATCGCCATGATCGTATCGGGGTCGCTCAGGCTGCGGATCGTGCGCGGGGTCAGGTCAGAGCGCGCAAGGATCTTCCGCGCCTCGGCCTCGGGCATAGCCGCAAGCAGGACACGCCCCATCGAGGTGCAATGCGCCGGAAGGCGCGAGCCGGGCATCAGCCCGACCGTCATCACCCGACGCTGGGCGGCGCGGGCGATGTAGATGATCTCGGTCTCGTCCAGGATCGAGACCGAGACCGACTCGCCCAGGCGCTCGGACAGCTGGTCGAGCCAGGGCTGCACCACCTGCGCCAGTGGCATCGATGTCAGCGCGCTGCTGCCAAGGCGCAGGGTCTTGGGGGTCAGCGTGAAGAACTTGCCATCGTGGCTGGCATAGCCCAGTTCCGCAAGCGTCAGCAGGCAGCGCCGGGCCGAGGCGCGGTCGAGTCCCGTCGCGGAGGCCGCATCCGCCACCGAGAGCCTGGGCCGATCGGGTCCGAAGGCTTCAAGCACGGCCAGGCCCTTGGCCAGGGATCCCACGAAATCGGTCGGTTTGATCGCCATGCGCACGAAGCCTTACAAATAATGAACAAATATCATAATCCGCACAATCCGCCTGTGCAGCAACCCAATTCGATCTTAAGCAATGCCCAATTCAACTGGCACGGTGATCCATGGACAAGACACTCCCCTCGCTCGCCGCCGCTGTTGCCGATATCGGCGATGGCGCGACGGTGATGATCGGCGGCTTTGGCGGCTCGGGCGCGCCGGTCGAGCTGATCCACGCGTTGCTCGCGCGCTTCCGCGAGACCGGCAGCCCGCGCGACCTGACGATCGTCAACAACAACGCCGGCAATGGCAGCATCGGCATCGCCGCGATGATCAAGGCGGGCATGGTGCGCAAGATGATCTGCTCCTTCCCACGGTCGTCCAACGCCGAGGCCTTCAACGAGAAATACCTCGCCGGCGAGATCGAGCTGGAACTGGTGCCGCAGGGCACGCTGGCCGAACGCATCCGCGCCGCCGGCGCTGGCATCCCGGCCTTCTATACCCCGACCTCCTACGGCACCGAACTGGCTGAGGGCAAACCCGTCGAGGAATTTGACGGCCGCATGTATGTGCGCGAGAACTGGCTGAAGGCCGATGTCGCGCTGCTGAAGGCCAATGTGGGCGACCGCATGGGCAACCTCACCTACCGGCTGGCGGGTCGAAACTTCAACCCGATCATGGCGATGGCCGCCGCGCGGACCATCGCGCAGGTGAGCAGCATCGTCGCCCCCGGTGATATCGACCCCGAAACGGTGGTCACGCCCGGCATTTTCGTCGACGGCCTTGTCGAGGTCGCCAACCCGCAACAGGAAGAAGTGCTCGTGCGCTCGGGAGCTGTCGCCTGATGACCCTGACCAAACTCTCCAATGCCCAGATCGCCTGGCGCGCCGCGCAGGATCTTCAGGACGGCTGGTACGTGAACCTCGGGATCGGTTTCCCCGAGATGATCGCCACCTTCCAGCCCGAGGGCCGTGACGTGGTCTATCACACCGAGAACGGCGTTCTCGGCTTCGGCCCCGCGCCGAAGGACGGCGAAGAGGACTGGGATCTCATCAATGCCGGCAAGAAGGCGGTCACGCTGAACCCCGGCGCGGCAATCTTCCACCACGCCGACAGTTTCGCCATGGTGCGCGGCGGGCACCTCGATCTCGCGGTGCTCGGCGCCTACCAGGTGGCCCAGAACGGCGACCTCGCCAACTGGCGCGTGGGGTCCAAGGGCGTTCCGGCGGTGGGCGGCGCGATGGACCTGGTGCACGGGGCCAAGCGTGTGGCGGTGGTGACCGAGCACGTCACCAAGGACGGCAAGCCCAAGCTGGTCGAAAGCTGCACCTTCCCGCTCACCGGGCTTGGCTGCGTGACCCGGGTTTACAGCTCGCTCGCCGTAGTCGATATCCGCGACGGCCGTTTCGTGCTGCGCGAGAAGCTGCCAGGCCTTACCTTCGATGAACTGCAGGCGGTCACGGGCGCCCCCTTGCAGGTGGAAGGCGACTTCGCCGACCTGATCGTGCCCGCACTCGACTGAGGACGTACCATGCAAGACGTATTCATCTGCGACTATATCCGCACCCCGATCGGCCGCTTCGGCGGATCGCTGTCGTCGGTCCGCACCGACGACCTGGGCGCGATCCCGCTGCGCGCGCTGGCCGAACGCAACCCGGGCCTTGACCTGGCCGCAATCGAGGAAGTGATCTTCGGCTGCGCAAACCAGGCCGGCGAAGACAACCGCAACGTCGCCCGCATGTCGGCGCTATTGGCAGGCTATCCGGTCGAAGTGCCCGGCACCACGATGAACCGCCTCTGCGGCTCGGGCATGGATGCCGTCATCACCGCCGCCCGTGCCATCAAGTGCGGCGAGGCCGAATTGATGGTCGCCGGCGGGGTGGAGAGCATGTCGCGCGCGCCCTTCGTGCTGCCCAAGGCCGAAAGCGCCTTCTCGCGCTCGAACGAGATCTACGACACCACCATCGGCTGGCGCTTCGTCAACCCGCTGATGAAGGCGCAATACGGCGTGGATTCCATGCCCGAGACTGCCGAGAACGTGGCCGAGGACTTCAACGTCTCGCGCGAGGACCAGGACGCCTTCGCGCTGCGCTCGCAGGCCAAGGCTGCAGCGGCGCAGGCCAACGGCCGGCTCGCGCAGGAGATCGTTCCGGTCAGCCTGCCCCAGCGCAAGGGCGACCCCATCGTCGTCAGCGCCGACGAGCATCCCCGCGCCACCACCATCGAGGCGCTGGCCAAGCTGAAGGCCTTCGTCAAGGCGGGTGGCACCATCACAGCGGGCAATGCCTCGGGTGTGAACGACGGCGCCGCGGCGCTGATACTCGCCTCGGAAGCGGCAGCCAAGAAGCACGGGCTCACCCCCATCGCCCGCGTGCTGGGCGGTGCGACCGCAGGTGTGGCCCCGCGGATCATGGGCTTTGGGCCCGCGCCCGCGTCGAAAAAGCTGATGGCGCGCCTGGGCCTGACGCCGGACGACTTCTCGGTGATCGAGCTGAACGAGGCCTTTGCGAGCCAGGGCCTCGCCACGCTGCGCGACCTCGGTATTTCCGATGACGACGCCCGCGTGAACCCGAATGGCGGTGCCATCGCCCTGGGCCACCCGCTCGGCATGTCCGGCGCGCGGATCACCGGCAGCGCCATGCTCGACCTCAAGTCCGGCGAGAAGTCGCTCTCGACCATGTGCATCGGCGTCGGCCAAGGCATCGCAATCGCCCTCGAACGCCTCTGACAGCAAAAGGCCCGCGAGATTGTCGCGGGCCTTTTCAATTTCCCATCAGTCGCTTGCCTGATGACGCTCAGGCGCACGCCGTTTGCCGACGCCGCAGTTGCATCCGCCGCAGCCGGCCGATCCCCAGGAATACACCGGTATAGACCAGCACCGCCGCCGCGACGGACGCGAGTCCGGCGAGCAGTTGCCCGGTCATCCCGAAGACCTCGCCTGTGTGCAGGAAGCGCACGAAGAAGCGCGGATTTGTCGGTGCCGGCAGAAGCACCTCGACTGAGCTGCCATCGCGCGTCACGCGGATCGTGTCCTTGGCATAGGGCGCGACACCGTTGCCCCGGTCGGCCACGAAATCCACCGTTTCGTCCTGCGGGCCCGGCAGCGTGATCGAAAGACGTTTCCAGTCGTTCAGCCCCTCCACCGCCAGTGCAGCCAGTTGGTCGAGCGGCATCTCCCCGCCGCCCGCCTGCACCTCGGTTGCATCGCGCACCACGGCCTGTTCGGCGGATTGTGCAGTGCCGAACAGGGCGTAGACCGGACCGCTGGCCCAGGAATAGGAGATCAGCACCCCCGACAGGACCACCGCCAGCAGCGGCACCAACGACCAGAAGGCCAGCACGTGGTGCCAGTTGAAATACCGCGCCTGCCGCGTCGGCAGTCCCTTCTGGAAGCCGATCTGCCGTCGCAGGAAGGACCATTTCCACTTCCTCGGCCACCAGATAACGATCCCCGTCAGCAAGATCACTGCAAAGACCAGGTTCCCCGCCTGCATGAGCCAGCCACCAATCGCGCTGCGCCCGCCGGCCAGCGAGAACCAGCGGTGCACGCCTTCGACCCAACCGAAGAAACCCGCGACCGCGGGGTCTTCGAGCGCCGAGCCGTCATAGGGGTTCAGCCAGACCACGTCGCGCCGGCTCTTTGCCAATTGCGCCGCGTTCGAGGGATCGCTGGCGATGGTCAGTGTCTGGCCCGGTGCCGCGCCCTGCGCCTCAGCCGCCGCGATCAGCCCCGCCAACCCAAGCGGTTCCGCATCCGAGGGTGCCGTAATCGCTGCGTTCCTTGCCCAGTTGGTGGCCTGGCTCTCAAACGAGAGCAGCGCGCCGGTGACCGACATGACGAAAATGAAAAGGGCCGCCACCAGCCCCAGGGCGAAGTGGCTCCAGAAGAATACGCGTCTCATGATGTCCCGATTATTGTCTCTTTTGGAAATTTAACGTCGGCGGCCCGCCGTTCCGTCGCAAGATCCGATAGCTGTTGTGCGTTTCTTCCGTCGGGGATCCCGTCAATGCTCCGCCGGCGGCCCGCTTGGTGCGACGGCACCACCCGGACGGCGCAGAAGCAGGATGATGGGAAAGGCAGCCATCGTGAAAAACATCATCAGCAGGAAGTTGTCCACGTAGGAAATCATCGCCGACTGCTGGTTCACCAATCCGTTGACCTGCTGCATCGTGATCGGGTTGTGCGTCAGCAATCCCGGCAACCGCGCCGCCACTTGCGGCACGTCGATGGTCAAGCGCGCGGCGAGTTCCTCGTGGTTAACGATGCTCATCCGCGCCAGCACTGTCGTCACGATCGAGATGCCCACGCCCGAGCCGACGTTGCGAACCAGGCTGAAAAGCGAGGTGGCATCGCCCCGGAACTCGGAGGAGAGCGTAGCGAAGGTCAGCGTCGACAGCGGCACAAAGACAAAGCCGAGGCCGAACCCCTGGATCACCCCGGAGAAGATGATGAGGTCACTGTCCATCACCACGTCGAAGCCGGTCATGATCCAGAGCGACCAGGTGGTCATGGCGAGGCCGAAGGCGACCAGCATCCGCGGATCGAACTTCGCCACGAGACGACCCACCAGGATCATCGAGATCATCGTCCCGACCCCGCGTGGTGCCATCACCAGGCCGGTGGTGATGACCGGATAGCCTAGCAGGTTCTGCAAAAGGGGCGGCAGCAGCGCCAGACCAGAGAACAGAGTCAGCCCAACGATGAAAATGAAGACCAGTCCCATGGTGAAATTGCGGTCGGCGAAGATCTTGAGATCGATGAATGGATTGCTCGCGGTCCAGCAATGCACAACGAAGACCCAGAACCCGCTGATGGTGACACCGAGATAGAGCCAGATCTCGAGCGATGCGAACCAGTCCACCGCCTCGCCCCGGTCGAGCATCAGCTGCAGCGCACCGATGGCCAGGGCCAGCATGGCGAAGCCGAAGAAATCGAACCGCCGCTGCTTTAGGCCGCCTTTCGGCAGGAACACGAGGATACCGGCCAGCGCGATCAGGCCCACCGGCAGGTTGATGAGGAAGACGAAACGCCAGTTGAAGGTCTCTGTCAGCCAACCACCCAGCGTCGGGCCGACAATTGGCCCCACCATGATGCCGGCGCCATAGATCGCCATCGCCTGCCCGATCCGTTCGCGCGGGTTGATGTCGAGGATAACCGCCTGGGCCAACGGGATCAGCACCGCCCCGAAGATGCCCTGCACGACACGGAAGAGCACCATCTGCGCAAGGCTGGTGGCGATGCCGCAGGCCAGCGAGGCCAGGGTAAAGCCACCGATGGCCACCGCGAAGACCGCCTGTCGGCCGAAACGGTCGCTGACCCATCCGGTGAGCGGCGTGGCGATGGCCGAGGCGACGATATAGGAGGTTAGAACCCAGGTGATCTCGTCCTGCGCCGCGCCCAGGCTGGCTGCCATATGCGGCAGCGCCACGTTGGCGATGGTGGTGTCGAGCACCTGCATCACCGTGGCGACCATGATCGCAGCCGTCAGCCAACCGGGGTTCGGAACCTCCAGAGCGGGCTTCGACAGGACCGGTGCCGTGCTCATCTCAGTTTGTCGAGCCGCGAGGCCCCGGTATCGACCGAGACCGTGGCGCTCATCCCGTTGCGCAGCGGATGGGCCTCGTCAGGGTCAACACTGACACGCACGGTCAGCCGCTGCACCACCTTCACCCAGTTGCCGGTGGCGTTCTGCGCCGGGATCAGCGCGAATTGCGACCCGGTGGCCGAGCCGATGCTTTCGACCGCGCCATGCAGCTTCTCGCCCGGATAGGCGTCAATCTCGACCTCGACCGGCTGACCGATGCGGATCGTTTCAAGCTCGGTCTCCTTGTAATTCGCCTCGATCCAGGTGTCCTGGTTCTCGACGATGCTCGCGACGCTCGCACCGGGCGTCACGTATTGACCAACGTTCAGGCTGCCGACCTGGCTGACGATACCGGAAACCGAGGCGACCACCTCGGCCTTGCGCAGGTTCCGCTCGGCCGCCTCGCGTTTCGCAAGCGCCGCGCGCACGGCGGGAAAGTCATCGGTCGCGATGGATTCATCGCCGCCAAGCGCGGCAACGGCCGCCGCCACGCCCTCGCGCGCAAGGTTCACGTCGTTTTCGGCAGTATAGACGGCGCGCGTAGTTTCGTCCAAGGCAGCCGAGGACGAGATCCCGCGGTTTTCCAGTGCCTGCTGGCGTTCGTATTCGCGGTCACGCACGTTCTTGATATGCTCGGCTGCCACCAACTTGGCCTGCGCGGTGGCCACGGCCGAGCGCAGTTGCGTCACCGAAAGGCGCGCGGCCGCCAGCGCGGCATCGGCCTCGTCCATTGCGATACGGTAGGGCTCGGGATCGAGGTGGAACAGCGGGGTTCCGGCCGCGACATGCTGGTTTTCCGCCACCTCGACGCTGACGATCCGGCCCGCGACATCCGAGGAAACGCTCACCATTGGCTGGTGCACATAGGCGTTGTCCGTGGTCACATAACGCCCGCCGGTCAGCCAGACATAACCACCGCCAATCGCCAGCAGGAGGGGCACCGAGATCATCAGCATCCGGCGCTTGCCGCGCTTCGGCGCGGGAGCGGCCTTTTTCGCGGGAGCCTCCTGCGGCGATGCGGCCCTCTTGACGGGTTCCGAGGCGGTTTCGACGGGTTTCGCGGGGGCGTTCATGCCACGTTTTCCTTCTTCTCGGCCGTATTCGCCTCGAGATTTGTCACGATCTGCTGCAAGGCGCGGGTCAGCCCGTCGAGATCTTCGGGTGCGATGCCGGCCAGCGCGGTCGCGTAGACCTCTGTCGCGATGCCGCGCATCTCCTCGACGATGGGCTGCGCCGCTTGAGTGATACGCACCAGCTTGGCGCGCCCGTCCGAAGGATCGGTCTCGCGGCTGACAAGGCCATCTCCTTCCAACCGGTCGATGATATCGCTCATGGTCATCGGGCTGGCCTCCACCCGAGCAGCCAAGGCCACCTGCGACATGCCATCGCTGCGCGCCAAGGCACCCAGCGTGCGCCATTGCATCAGCGACAACCGATGGCCCTTCGCCCGCCGCTCGAACTCGCTTTTCATCAGGCGCGCCGCGTCGTGCAGCATCAATCCCAGGTTTTGCATCGTCATCCAGACTCAGATTTAATACGAACGCATATAGTATTGGTCCGTATTATAAGCAAGGGCATGCTCTGATCGGTTGCCGTGCGATTGCCCCAAGCCAATACAGTCCGGTCCAGCAGTTCGAAGCTGATTCCAAATTCCGCAGGAAGATTCGTACCGAACTGCCCGAACAGGACGTCTTCGCGGAATAATTCAACCTGAGCGCGAAGAACTCGCAGGTTCAGGGGAAGAGTACGGTCGCCGGACACTGCAATTCTTGTCCTCAGGTGACCGGTCGGTTGGGTCGGTACGCCATCAACAGCCGGATGTCCGGCAGTAACAAGTGAATGGAGACAAGAATGATCAATTTCATCAAGAACGCCGCCCTCCGCCTGCGCAAGGACGAGAAAGGTGTGACCCTGGTCGAATACGGTATCGCCCTGACCCTGGCTGTCGGCCTCGGCGCTGGTGCCCTGACCACCCTGGGCGACGACGTCGGCGGCATGATGGGCGCTGCCAGCGGTCAGCTCGTGGTTCCGGCCAACTGATCGCAGCATGCATCCTGCGGGCGTTATGCCCGCGGGAATTTCCCTGTGGCTGCCGAGCGCGGCAGTCACAGGAACCCTTCCAGGAAAGAACCCAGATATGCCGACAATTCGCCTGAAACAGCTGCGCCGACTTCTCAAAGACCAGGCCGGAGTCACTCTGGTCGAAACCGGAGTAGCCCTCACGCTGGCTATCGTCGTCGGTTCGGGCGCGCTGCTGGCCTTGGGCAACTCGGTTTCGCCAATCATTTCCGCCGCCGGCGAACAGATGCCCCACTGACCGCCCCCTGACACAAAGGAACATTCCCATGCGCATTGCCTCCCTCATCACCTTCGCCGCCGGCCTCGCCATCGCAGGGGGATCGGCCTATTCCGCGCGGGATTATCTGGAGGGTCGCATGGGCGGCCCCGCCACCGTCAAACCGCAGAGCGTCAGCGTCGTCATGGCTGCCCAGGACATTGCCTTCGGCAACGTCATCGAGGCAGCCAAGCTGCGTGTCGCTGAATGGCCCGCCGACCTCGTGCCGCCGGGCGCAATCACAGATATCGCCACTCTCCTGCCCAAGGGTGGCAACGAGCCGCGTCGCGCACGTCGCGCCATCAACCAGGGCGAGCCGTTGAATGCCGCCATGGTCTCGGACTTCGGCGAGAAGGTCACCATCGTCCAGTCGCTGGCGGCGGGCCATCGCGCCATGTCGATCAAGGTCAACGCCGAGACCGGCGTCGCCGGCTTCGTGACTCCGGGCGACCGTGTCGACATCCTGCTGACCCAGGGTCGCAACGAGTCTTTGAAGACCGTCACCATCCTGCAGAACACCCGCGTCATCGGGATTGACCAGACCGCCGACGTCAAGGTGGACTCACCTGAAGTTGCCCGCACCGTCACCGTCGAAGTGACCCCCGAGGAAGGCCAGCGCCTGGCCCTGGCGCAAAGCGCGGGCACGCTGAGCCTGACCCTGCGCACACTCGAGGCATCCAATGACACTCCGCTCGAGTCGATCGGCCTCAAGGACGTGCTGCGTGAACTCTCCCCCGTTCCCGAGCAGGAGGCCGTGAAAACCGTGGTCGTCCGCCGCGGCAACATCGTTTCCACCACCGAACTGCGCTGATCGGCGCGCACCCGGAGCCCATGCTATGAAACGCCTCGCAACATCGGTGGACCGCTTCCTCCGCGACGAGGCCGGAGCACTGCTGGTGTTCTGGGGCGTGAGCTTCGTGATGCTGCTGGGCATCGTGGCGCTGTCCTTCGATCTCGGCCGCCTCGGGATCACCCGGTCGGACCTGCAGTCCTTCGCCGACAGCGTCGCACTGGCCGCGGCGGGTGAACTCGACGGCAATGATGACGCCATCACCCGTGCCACCGCCGCGGCCGCAAACCTGATCTCCGACCGCCAGACCTTCGGCAATGGCGACCGCCTGCTCCAGGGCGCGGACGATTACACGCTGACCTTCCTCAGCACCCTGCCCGCCAGCGATACCGCTGCCGCAACCGCCACCACCACCGATCCGCGCCGGGCGGTCTATGCCCGCGTCAAGGTGAACGACACCACCGTCTCCGGCACCTTCGCGGCCGCCTTTGCCGCGCTCACCGGCGGCACCGGAATGAACGAACTGGCCACGGCCACGGCCATTGCCGGTTTCACCCAATACGCCTGCGACGTAACCCCGCTGATGTTCTGCCTGCCTGGCCCGGAGT
Organism: Seohaeicola zhoushanensis; assembly: GCF_014656415.1. Lineage (GTDB taxonomy): Bacteria > Pseudomonadota > Alphaproteobacteria > Rhodobacterales > Rhodobacteraceae > Seohaeicola_A > Seohaeicola_A zhoushanensis. Next base: position 99,699 of record NZ_BNCJ01000010.1, read on the forward strand.
TCAAGGCCGACGACAACGTCGGCAAGATGATCCGCCTGCGCGCGGGCGGCAACGGTGCGGCCTGGGGGCCGGGCGACTTCGGCTTCCTCGACCCGGCCAAGATCGAGGTCGACGGCGACGGCCCCTGCAAGGGCCTCAACGGGGTCAAGCTGGACGCCTGCCTGCTGGGCGCCATCGGAAGCATCACCCAGTGCTTCGACATGCGCGGCGTCGACATGGAGCCGGGCCAGAAATCCGGCATCGAGGACGCGATCTTCAATACCCGTTTCGACATCTACCAGTCGATCATGAACGGCGAAAAGAACAACCCCGACTATGCCCCCGCACCGAATGTCATCAAGGGCGTCGTGCCCAAGGGCAAAGGCGGCAGCTGCATCTCCAACAATGGTCAGGCCTCGCCCGACACCATGGCCCTGCCCCGCGACACCAACCTCTGCGACGACTGCGACGATCGGATTGGCAACGGCAACTGGACCGCGGCCCGCGCAGATTATGTGAACATCAACCATGGCGGCGCCGACCCCGACAGCAACGCCAAGACGCGCTATGCGCTCTATCGCGCAGAGATCCAAGCCCATGGCGGCGCGGGGTCAAGCACTTCGATCCTTTCGGATAAAGCCGAAACCGGCCGCCCGATGTGCTCGAACAACCAGAGCGCCGACCCGGACCGCCGCGTTATCGTCGCAGCGGGGATCGACTGCGCGGCCAACAGCATCAAGGGCGCCACCACCAACGTGCCGGTGAAGGAGTTCTTCAAGATCTTCCTGACCGAACCGGTCGGCACCTACAACTCCAAGCTCCAGATATACGGCGAGATCGTCGGCAGCGCCGGCGGTAGCGGTGCGGGAGTCGGTGCCACCGGCGGCATCTTCCGCGATGTCGTGCAGTTGTACAGGTGAGCGCGATGATCTGTCCCCAAACACTTATGAACCGCCTCCGCCGCGACGAGACCGGCGCCGCCCTGGTCGAATTCGCGATCCTGCTGCCGATCCTGCTGCTGCTCTTCGCCGTCATCATCGAGGGTGGCCGGCTGATGTGGTCCTACCAGACCGTGGTGGCCGGTGTCCGTGACGCGGCCCGGTACGTCGCCCGTGCCGCGCCGCAGAACATCTGCTCGGACGGTGGTAGCCTGGCCGGATATGCCGACACCGTCGGCGATATCGTGCGCGAGTCGATCTCCGGCAACGCGCTCTTCCCGGCCGGTGTCACCGTTCTGTCGGTCACCCCGACGCTGGACTGCATCACCGGCACTTACCGCATTTCTCCCGTCGGCGTGGTCGAGGTTTCGGCCCGGCTGCAGATCACCTTCCCCTTCGCGTCGATCTTCGGCTTCAACGGCGGCACCCTCGGCACCGTGACCACCACCGTCCGCGACCAGAACCGGGTGTTCGGCACATGAAACGGCTCGCCCTTCATATCAAACGCCTGCGCGACGAGGCTGCCCGGCTGCGCCGCGACGAAAGCGGCACGACCCTTGTGGAGTTGACGCTGGTCCTGGCGCTGTTCCTGCTGATCTTCTTCGGCCTGATCGACTTCGGTCGCATGGCCTTCCACTACGTGACCACCGAGCGCGCGATGCATGTCGCGGCCCGCATTGCCGCCGTGCGCCCCGCCGCCTGCCCCGGACTGCCGGCAAACTACACCCGCGGCGCGGTGGACCCCAACGCGCTGCCCCCGGCCTATGGCACCTCGTGCAGCGCCGGGGCGAACGTCTGCACAGCGCCCGCCACCGTCACCTGCACCGGCGACGCGAACAATGCGACCGCAACCGAAATCTGGAATCTGGTCCGCGTCACCCTGCCCAATGACAGCGCGATCTCGAACTTGCGCTTTCGCTACGATTACGACCAGAACCTCGGCTTCCTCGGCGGCCCCTACGTGCCCGTCGTCACGGTCGAGCTCGACGAAATCTGGTTCCAGTTCGTCTCTCCGCTGGGCGCGCTCGCCGCGCTGGCCAGCGGCACCCCCGCGCCTGCTGGCCTCGGCAACAGCGTGCGGTTCCCCAACATGAGCGTCTCGATGCCCGGTGAGGACCTGGCGCTCGGCAACAACGGATGAGGAGAAGGACATGACTCTTCAGAAACCCTCCATCGCAGTCATCGCTCCCCAGGACGCCAGTTCCGGCGTTGTCGTGGACCTGCTGCAGAAGATGCCCGGTTTCAAGGTCGACCGTCTTGACGGCACGCTGGCCGGCATCAACGGCACGGCGCTGAAACTTGCCGGATCGCACGACATGATCATCTTCCGAACCGGGGCCGATGGGGAGGCCGATCTCGACGCGGTGCAGGCAATCACCTCGCAGCCGAACCGTAAGGCCAAGGTGCTGGCGCTCTGCGATGCGGGCACCACGCTTGCCGATATCCGTCGCCTCACGAACGCTGGCGTAAGCGATGTCCTGCCCGACACCCTGCAGCCGCAGGAACTGGAAGAGACCATCCGCCGCTTCTCGGCCCCTGCCAAGGCCATTGGCTCGCACGGAGCAAAACCCGGTCGTGTCATCTCGATCGCGCAGGCCCGGGGCGGGATCGGAGCCACGACAGTTGCCGTCAACCTCGCCGACCAACTGCTGCACCGCAGTGGCCACTTCCGCAAGACCGCCAAAAGCCGCGTTGCCCTGGTTGACCTCGACCTCCAGTTCGGCGCCATCGGGAGTTTCCTCGACGTCGCTGCGAACCCGGCACTCTACACCATGGCGATGGACAATGTCGTCCCGGACGCAACCTTCCTCGAACAGGCCATGGCGCAAACCGCCTCCGGCCTCTCGGTCCTGGCCGCGCCGGCCGGCATAGCGCCGCTCAACACTCTTAACAAGGTGCAGGTGCTGGCGATGATCCAGACCCTTCAGGCGAGCCACGACTACGTCGTCGTCGACCTGCCCCGCGCGCTGGTGGAATGGATCTCGCCCGTGCTGCAACTCAGCGACCGCCTGCTGCTGGTTTCCGACAGCTCGGTCCCCTCGGTGCAGCAGGCCCGCCGCCTGATCGACATCTACCGCGAGGACAACCTCGGCCTGCAGGTCGAGGTGATCATGAACCACGAAAAGAAGCCGTTGATCGCGGGCCGCCATCATACCGAGGCTGCGAAGGTGCTGGAGCGCAAGTTCCGCCACTGGCTGCCGCATGATCCCAAGGCCGCCGCCGAGGCCGCGGACCGGGGCAAACCGCTCTCTCAGGTGGCTGCGCGTTCGGGCCTGAACAAGGCGATCGCCCGCCTGGCGCGGGATCTTACCGAGGAACTCGTCCAGGCGGCATCTGTCGCCAAGGCACACTGAAGGACAGGGGACAGGACATGTTCAAGCACTTCTCCAAGCGCGACCACGAAACCGCCCCGGACAGCAAGGTCATCATGCTGAACCCGGTTCAGGAGGCCCCCGTCGTCCAGCCCGCCCCCGAGGAAGACCGCGAACTGCAACGCTCGCTCGAACTGAAGAGCCGCCTGCACGACGCTCTGCTCGACCGCCTGAACCTCTCCGTGATCGACAAGGTTGTACCCGAGGAGCTGCGCCGCGAAGTGGCAGCGCTGACCAGTGAAGTGCTCGCTGCGGAAAACACGCCGATGCGCAGCGAGGATTTCCGCCGCATCGTCGACGAGCTGATGAACGAGGTTCTGGGCCTCGGCCCACTCGAACCGCTGCTGGCCGACCCAACGATCAACGATATCCTCGTCAACGGCCACAAGGACGTCTTCGTCGAGCGCCACGGCGTGCTGGAGCGCACCAACACCCGCTTCCGCGACGAGCGTCACCTGCTGCGCATCATCGACAAGATCGTCTCGCGCATCGGCCGCCGGATCGACGAGAGCAACCCCTGGGTCGACGCCCGCCTCGAAGACGGCAGCCGCGTCAACGCCATCATCCGCCCCTGCGCCATCGACGGACCCAGCATCTCGATCCGCAAATTCTCGCGATCGCCGCTGACGCTCGACCGGCTGGTCGAGACCGGCGCGTTGAACGCCCAGGCCGCCCGCTTCCTGCGCGGGCTGGTCGAGGCGCGGATGAACATCCTGATCTCGGGCGGCACCGGCTCGGGCAAGACCACCATGCTCAATGCCATCTCCGCTTCGATCGACCACCGGTCGCGCATCGTCACCATCGAAGACGCCGCCGAACTGCAACTGCAGCAGGAGCACGTCGTGCGGCTGGAAACCCGCCCGGCCAACCCGAACGGCCAGGGCGCGGTGATGCAGCGCGACCTGGTGCGCAACGCCCTTCGGATGCGCCCCGACCGCATCATCGTCGGCGAGGTGCGCGGCGCCGAGGCCTTCGACATGCTGCAGGCGATGAACACCGGCCATGACGGGTCGATGACCACGGTCCACGCCAACACGGCGCGCGATGCCTTGGGCCGCCTGGAACAGATGGTCTCGATGATGGGCATGGAGCTGCCGCTGCACGCCATCCGCGCGCAGATCGCCTCGGGCCTGCACTTCATCCTCCAGCTCAACCGTCTTGCCGATGGCAAGCGCCGGATCATGAGCATCTCGGAGGTGACCGGCATCGAGGGCGACGTCATCACCATGCAGGACATCTTCGTCTTCCGCAAACGCGGCAAGAGCGACAGCGGCGAGATCCTGGGCGAGTTCACCGCCACCGGCATCCGCCCGCGTTGCGCCGACGAGTTGATCGCGGCGGGCGTGAACCTCGACCACACGCTGTTCCAGGCCGGGAGGGCATAAGCGATGACCATGCCCGCCTTCACCGACCAGGACCTGGCCTATCTGATCTACTGCGGCATCGCGCTTGGCGTGCTGCTGGTCTTCACCGGCGGCGCGCAACTGTTCAGCCGCCGCGAGAACCATGCCGAGGCCAAGAGCCGTCGGATGCGCATGATCGCCAAGGGACGCAATACCGCCGAACTGCTTGCCCTGCTTAAACCGGCGCCCAAGCGCGGCATCCTAAGCCGCCTGCCCCTGGTCGGCGACCTGCCGCATCAACTCCGCCGCGCCGGCCTCACCCTTCGCGCCGACCAATTCGTCGCCATCTGCGTGCTGCTGACCATCCTGGTCTTCGCCGCAATCGTCGTCACCTTCGGCCCGACGCTGGCCCTGCCCCTGGCGCTGACCATCGGGTTGGCGCTGCCGGTCGTCGTGGTCAAGGCGCGCTGCAAGTCGCAGACCACCAAGCTGCTGCACCAACTGCCCGACGCGATGGACATGATGGCCCGCGGCCTAAAGGTGGGCCATCCGCTCAATAACTCGATCGGCGCCGTCGCCCGCGAGATGGCCGACCCGATAGGCACCGAGTTCGGCATCGTCTTCGACCAGGTCAACTATGGCGACGACCTGCCCGATGCCTTCCAGGAATTCGCCGAGCGCGTGGACATCGAGGATGTCTATTACCTCGCTGCCAGCATCGGCATCCAGCACGGCACCGGCGGAGACCTGGCCAGCGTGATCGAGACCCTCTCGCGGACGATCCGCGACCGGATCGCGATCCGCCGCAAGATCCGCGCGATCTCGTCCGAGGGGCGGCTCTCGGCCTGGTTCCTGTCGTCGCTGCCGGTGGTGATCTTCGGGTTCACCTCTTTCACCGCGCCCGACTACTACGCCGGCGTGATGGGCGACCCGATGTTCAAGCCGATGGCCGCCGCAATCATCGTCATGAGCATCGCCAATATGCTCATCCTCAAGAAACTCGTCGAATTCCGGATCTGAACGGAGGCACAACATGCTGGACGTTTTTGCAACCTACGCCGACCAATACGGTCTGACCGCCGAGATGCTGCCTTTGACCGGCCTTGCCGCCGGCGCGATGCTGGCATTCTGGGGCGTCTCCACCGCAATGGCACGGCGCAATCCGGCCGCCGACCGTCTTGCCTCCATCGCCGCCAGCCGGCGCGAAGCGCGGCTTGACCGCGGCCTTCTGAAAGCGCCCGAGGTGACCCCCGGCAAGATCATGAAGGCCTTTGTCCCGGCCGACAACGTCAAGCGCTCGGAGCTTCAAAGCAAGCTTGCCCAGGCCGGTTTCGCGCGCCCCGAGGCGCTGCTGCATTTCACCCTGGTCCGCATCTTCCTCGGCCTGGTTCTGCCCGGTCTCCTGCTGGCCCTGATCGTGGCCAGCCGCACGCCCGGTATCGACCTGCCGGCGGCGGTGACCGAACGCCTCGGCGGATTGACCAACCTCGGCACGCTGCAACTGCTCTCGGTCCTGATCGCGCTGGGTTACTTTGGCCCCGCCTACTGGCTCGACGGCCGGGTGAAGGAACGCCGCCAGCGGATCGAGGAGAGCTTTCCCAACGCGCTCGACCTGATGCAGATCTCGGTCGAATCCGGGATGGGTTTCGACGCTGCCATGACCCGGGTTGGCAACGAGCTGATGCACACCTCGCCCGACATTGCCTTCGAGTTCCTGAGCGTCCAGCGGCAGATCCAGGCCGGCCGCCCGCGCGAAGCCGCGATGTTCGACATGGCACAGCGCACGGGGGTCGAAACCGTCCGCTCCTTTGCCAACGTCGCCAAACAGTCGATGCAGTTCGGCACCAACATGTCCTCTGCCCTTACGACCTATGCGCACGAGCTGCGTAACTACCGCGAGATGCGCGCGCAGGAGATGGCCAACAAGCTTCCGGTCAAGATGTCGGCGGTTCTGGCCTCGTTAATGCTCCCGGTTCTGATCATGCTCACGGTCGGCCCTGTTGTCATCCGCTATGCCCGCATGATGGGCGGCTGAGTCGTTTCGCAAGTCGCAACGATCCGACCCGAGTTAACCAATTCATTAACCATTATTGACCAAAACCCGGCCCGAAACCGCGAAAACAGCGATTCCGGGCCGGGTTGCGCCCGTTTCATGCCACAAAGGGGACACATTCTCGCTGGCCGCGGTTTCAGGCCAAGGCAAGCGAACGACTTTTTGAGTGAACCAGTGTCCGGATCGACGGTGTAATCCGGGGGGATAATGGTGGATCGGTTGAATAGAGTTGAAATGATGTCCGGCGACCTTCACGCCGAAAATGCTGCGGAGATTTCCACGATCGCGGCAATTGCAAACTGGTGTGAAGCCATCCACGGCAAGCAGCCGCTGGCCCGCGCACTCCGCAGCCTGGCCGAAAGCCTTGGCGCCGAAGCGGTGGCCGTGACCCGCGTCTCGCTCAATCCCGGCGGTCAGACAGGGATGGTCTGCTTCGACGCCGCCTCCGGGCCCGACCTGCGCGCGCCACTCGACCGTTCCTATGCCCGCGCCCTGCTCGGCGCTTATTTCGACAAGGCCCGCACCGGCACCGCTTGGTTCCGCTCGGTGATCGAGGACGAGATGGATCCGGCGCTCTCGCTGTTCCACGCACGCCGCCGGATGGGGGACCTCGCAGTGATCCCGCTTGAAGGAACCGGCCGCACCATCGACTTCCTCGAGCTGCATTTCCCCACCCGTCAGAGCGCCCACCGCCACGCGCTGATCTCCTTCGTCGCCGATACGCTGGCCCGCACCTGGCAGAACCGTGCCGAGGGGCAGTTCACCGAGGCCCTGCTGCGCGTCGATCTCGCCCGCAAGGTGGCGCAGCCCGGCGCCCCGGTTCTCAGCATGCAGAACCCGGCCCGGCTCAGCCGCGCGGAATACCGGCTTTGCCTGCTGCTCAGCCAGGGCCGCAGCGCACAGGAAGCACGCGAAGACCTGGGCATCTCGGAGTCCACCCTGCGCAGCCACCTGCGCAACATCTACGCCAAGACCCATACCCACAGCCAAAGCGACCTCATCTACCTGCTGATGTCAGCCCTGCCCTTCTCGCCCGGCTCCCACCGCGAGGGGAACGCAGCATGACACATCTGAACGAGTGCCTCCCGCTGCTGCTCCTGTCGCCGGTGCTGATCGCCGTGGCATGGACCGACATGCGCGAGCTGCGCATCCCCAACGTCCTGGTGATGCTCATCATTGCCATCTTCCTCGCCACCAGCCCGATGCTGAGCTTCGGCGAATTCGGCACCCGCCTGATCGCAGCAGCTGTGGTCTTCCTCGGCTTCTTCTTCGCCTTCGCTCTGCGTCTGGTCGGAGGAGGCGATACCAAGATGATCCCCGCGCTTATCCTGTTCATCCCCTCGGCCGGGCTGACCGGCTTTGCAATGGTATTCTCGGCCTCGCTGATGTTCAGCATCCTGGTCGTGCTCGCGCTCCAGTCGCAGGCGCTCAGCCACTACAGCAACTGGTCCATCGCCCGCGTGAAGGGCCACATGCCGATGGGTCTGGCGATCATGCTCTCGGGGCTGACCTTCCCCGTATTCTGGGTCTTCGCGGCCTGAACGTGCCTTGACCGCAGGCGGCGCTTGCCCGTAGAAGCGCCGGGAAGGTGCCGGGCACCTGCCGCCTGCGGACGAAAGTCACGGTGAAGCCCGGAGATTGACGACCCCTCACCCTCGCGGCATTTCGCAGGTGGGCAATGCAGGCCCCCATCCACAGGAAATGCCTTGCCGGAGGAGTGAGCCTTGTCTCATCCAATCGAACCGCAGGGCGGAAGCAACCCGTTCCTCAACGCGCCCGTCTGGCGCGTCTTCCTGTCCACCGCCGTCCCGATGGCCATCGTCCTGTCGATGAGCGGGGTTCTGAACCTCGTCGATGGCATCTTCGTCGGCCGTTTCGTCGGCCCCGAGGCCCTCGCGGCAGTGAGCCTCGCCTTCCCGGCCGTCATGGTCATGACCGCGCTCTCCACTCTGGTGGGAGGAGGCATGGCCAGCCTGATGGCCCGCGCCCTGGGCGCAGGCGAAACCTCCCTCGCCCGATCCACCTTTGTCCGCGCCCATGGCCTTGCCCTGGCGGTGTCGGCCGCTTTCATCGCCGGTGGCCTTGTAATCGGCCCTGCCCTGATCCGCGACCTCGCCGCCGGCAATGCCGGGGTCGAGGCGATGACGCGGAGCTACCTGCTCGTGCTGCTCATCGGCCTTCCGGTGCGGCTGGTTCTTGGACTGCACGCCGATGCGCTCCGCACCGAGGGCCGAGCCAGCCTGATCGCGGTGCTCTCGATGTTGCTCAACCTCTGCAACATGGCCGCAAACTGGCTGCTCATCGTAGTCCTGGACTTCGGGGTCACAGGCTCGGCACTGGGCACCGTCGCCAGCGAGGCCATCGGTCTTGCCCTCCTCGTTGCGATCCGCCTGCGCGGATCGCGCGAAGTGCCGATGCGGTCACTTCGCCAGTGCAATTGGTGGTCTGGCTGGCGCGAGATCCTCGTATTGGGGCTGCCCCTGTGCCTCGGCTTCATCGGCCTGGCGGTGGTCTCGATCAGCGTGCTGGGCGCGCTGCGCTTTCTCGACGGCAGCGATACCGGCGCACTCGTTGCGGCCTATGGCGTCGTCACCCGCATCCTCGGGCTCGCCTTCCTGCCGCAGATGGCGTTTGCCCTGACCGCACAGACCATCACAGGACATAACGCCGGAGCCGGCCAGACCGACCGGGTCCGCGCCGGCCTGACCTTATCCTGCGCGGTGGCGTTCCTGTGGTGTCTCGCCGTGACGCTTGTCCTGCTGGTGGCTCGGGGACCTGTGGCCGAGATGTTCTCGACCGATCCCGCGATCATTGCCGGCGTGGGGTCGATCCTGCAGCCGATGATGGTGTTCTACCCATTTGCCGGTCCGATCCTTGTCCTGGCCCTCTATTACCAGGCGCTCGGACAACCGGGGCGAACTGCACTGCTGACGCTCTTAAAGCCCTGGCTGTTGACGCCCCTGCTGGTGCTAGGTGCCGCACACCGCTTAGGCTCCGACGGCCTATGGCTTGCCTTCCCGTTGGCCGATGGCATTCTTCTGGCATTGGGTGCCGCCCTGCTGGTGCGCGCCGGTCACACCGGAAGGCCCGCCAACATTGCGGAGGAAGCACGATGACCCTGCCAAGCCTCGACGAGGCCAAGACCCAGGCTCGCGCTCTGCGCGTGGCCCTGTCGGCGCGCGGGACCACGATCAGCCACTCCGAAGCGCTGGAAGCCATCGCCGTGCAGCACGGCGCCAAGGACTGGAACACGCTGCAGGCCCGCATCCGCAAGGCTGCAACGCGTCCGGAGCTGACCCTCGGGGCAGCCGTGTCGGGCCGCTACCTGGGCCAGCCCTTCACCGGGCGGCTCGTCGCGCTGTCAGGCCCGCCCGAGATGCGCCAGGTCACGATCCGGCTCGACAAGCCGGTCGATACCGTGCGGTTCGAGAGTTTCTCGAACCTGCGCCACCAGATCCGTGGGGCCATCGACGCAACGGGCCAGTCGGTCCGGCGCACCTCCGATGGCGTGCCGCATCTGATCGTCGACCTGCCTTCCTAGAGCATGGCGTCAAGCCACGTCTTCGAGTTCGGCCAGGTCCGGCAGCGGCGCAGGGTCGAAGATATGGACATGCTCGGGCGCCACCTGGAGATGGATCACGGTCTCAGGCGGCGCCGAGAACCGGCCCCGGACCAGCACCCGAATTGTCTGCCCGGCAATCCTTGCGGTGATCTGGGTCTCTGACCCGGTCGGCTCGACCACCGAGACCACCGCCGGCCAGCCGGTCTCGGCCACCGCGAAATGCTCAGGCCGGACGCCTACCGTCACCTCGCTGCGCCGCTTCGGATCGCCGACCGGCAGCCGAAGCCGCGTGCCATCGGCCATCAGGAGTATATCCCCCTCGGCCAGGCGTCCGCTCAGGAAGTTCATCGGCGGCGAGCCGATGAAGGCCGCGACGAACAGGCTCGCCGGACGGTCGTAGAGCTCCAGCGGCGGTCCCATCTGCTCGATCACCCCGCCGTTCATCACCACCACGCGGTCGGCCAGGGTCATCGCCTCGATCTGGTCGTGGGTAACGTAGATCGTCGTGGTGTTCAGCCGCTGGTGCAGTTCCTTGATCTCCGAGCGCATCTGCACCCGCAGCTTGGCATCGAGGTTCGAGAGCGGCTCGTCGAACAGGAAGACATTCGGATCGCGCACGATGGCCCGGCCCATGGCGACCCGCTGCCGCTGCCCGCCCGACAACTGACGCGGCTTGCGGTCGAGCAGCGCCTCCAGCCCCAGGATCCGAGCCGCAGCGCTCACCCGTTCGGCAATCTCGGGCTTGGGCACCCGGCGCTGGCGCAGGGCAAAGCCCATGTTGTCGCGCACGTTCATATGTGGGTAGAGCGCGTAGTTCTGGAACACCATGGCGATATCGCGGTCCTTCGGCGCCACGTTGTTTACCACGCGGTCGGCGATCAGGATGTCACCCCCGGTGATATCCTCCAGCCCCGCGATCATCCGCAGCAAGGTCGACTTGCCGCAGCCCGATGGCCCGACCAGCGCGACGAATTCGCCGTCCTCGATGTCGATCGAGATGCCGTGCAGCACCTCGACGGCCCCGTAGGCCTTCCGCGCGTTCCTGATCTGAACCGTTCCCATGCTCTCTCCCCTAAGTCTTTTCGACACTGGCCCCCACGGACCTACCTTTCAGCCGTTCCCGCCCGCCTGCGCTGCCTTCTCGTTCAGCAGCTTGATCAGGAACTCGCCTGTATTCTTCTCGTGCTGCTCGGCAAGCACCGCAGCCGCGCCGAAATCACCGGCACGGATCATGTCGCGGATGCTCTTGTGCTCCTGCAGCGCCTTTTCCAGGCGGTCGTGCTGGGGCACCAGCCCGTAGCGTTGCGCCGACATCAGCCCGTGCATGTTGTCCAGCAGCCGCCGGCACCAGCGCGAGCGCGGCGTGTCGCACAGCAGGTCGTGGAATTCATAGTTCAATTCTGCCACCTGGACATAGTCCTGCGCGTCCAGCGCCCGGCGATAGGCCTCGATATTGCGGTCGATCAGTGCCTTGCGCTCGGCGTCGAAAAAGGCCGCGCCGAGCTCGATGCCCAGCCCGCAGATCTGCCCTCGCAGCGCGCTGATCTCGGAAATCTGGTCCAGCTCCAGCCCCTTTACCACCGCGCCGACGTGGTTCTGGATATCGAGCCAGCCCTCGGAGGCCATCCAGCGCAGCGCCTCGCGGATCGGTGTTTCACTGATCCCCAGCGCCTGCGACATTTCGTTGGTGGTGATCCGGTCCCCCGGTCCGATCTTGCCCGCCAGGATCATCGAGCGGATATGGCGCCGAGCCATCTCGGTCTTGGTATTGAACTGGTTTGTAGCGGTCATCGCTCCACTCCCCTTCCCATGTTGCGCAATCGGCGCGGTCTAGCCCTTGGTTGCGCCGTCGGCGAGCCCCTTGATAAGCCATTTCTGGACCAGCAGCGCGAAGATCACGACCGGAACCACCGTTATCGTACCCACCGCCGTCAGCGCGGCCCAGTTGGCCCCGTTGATCGTATCCCCGGCGATCCCGGCAATGGCCACCGGCATCGTCGTCGCGTGGCGGTTGGTCAGCACCAGCGCAAAGAGCAACTCCTCCCAGGCCAGGATCATCGAGAAGATCATTGTCGAGATCAGGCCCGGCAGCGAGATCGGCACGATGATCTTGAAGAAGGCGCCATAGCGCGAACAGCCGTCGATCATCGCCGACTCTTCCAGCTCGCGCGGGAGCGAGACGAAGAAGCTACGCATCAGCCACATGACATAGGGCACTAGGAAGGTGCTGTAGGCCAGAATCAGCGTGATGTGCTTGTCGGTCAGCCCCAGCTTGCGCGCCACCAGGAACATCGGCACCGCCAGCGCAATCGGCGGCACCCCCCGCGACAGCAGGATCAGCAGCCCGAAAGTGGCCGCGCCCTTGATCCGGACCCGCGCCAGCGCATAGCCCGCCATCGCCCCGACCAGCAGCGAGAAGACACCCGAACCAAAGGCCACGATGATCGTGTTCGCCAGCCGTTTGTTGATATCGGCTCGGGTCATGTATTCGACGTAGGTTTCCAGCGTCGGCGAGAACAGGAACTTGGGCGGGTTGGTAAAGATATCGACCTGGTGCTTGAACGAGGTCAGCACCATCCAGAAGACCGGAAAGAGGAAGATCACGCTGACCGCGATTCCCGCCGCGATCCGCACCCGGTTGCCGGCAACGCCCTGCCGTGCGGGGGTTCTGCTCATGAACGCCATCCTAGAACCACTCCTCGAGCTTGCGGCTGCCGCGCAGGAAGATCCCGGTCAGCACCATGGTCAGAACCAGCACGATCACCGCCATCGCCGCCGCTTCGGCAAAACGCAGTGAACGGAAGGCCTCTTCGTAGATGAACAGGTTGACCACCCCGGTCGCCTTGCCGGGACCGCCATAGGTGGCCGCCAGCACGATATCGAACATCTTCACCGCGCCCAGCCAGCGGATCACGAAGGTGGCCGCGATCACCGGGACCAGCAGCGGCACCGCGACAGACCAGAGCGTCGACCACCAGTTGCAGCCGTCGATCTTGGCCGCCTCGAAGACGTCCTTGGGCAGCGCCAGCATGGCGGCGGTAGCGATCAGCACGATGAAGGGCGTCCAGCGCCAGGTGTCGATGATGATCACCGCCGCCATGGCCAGGTTCGCATCGCCGAACCAGTCGAGCGGCCCCAGACCGATCAGCCCCAGCCAATAGTTCAGGATCCCCCAGAGCGGGTCGAGGATCATCCGCCACATGCCCCCGGCGACTACCGGCGCGACCACCATGGGAATGATGAACAACGCCCGAAGCAGCCCCCGCCCGGCCCAGGGCGCATTGATGAGATAGGCAATGAAGAATCCCAAGGCGACCTGGATCGGCAACGCGAAGACCAGGTAAATCAGCGTCACCTTCATCGAGTCCCAGAAGCGATAATCGGCGATCACTTCGCGGTAGTTCTCGAGCCCAACCCATTCGCCAGCCCCGAAGGAGGTGATCTCGAAACGCGAGAAGCTGATGTCGAGCGTATAGAAGATCGGATAGGCGAGCAGCGCGACCATCAGAATGATCGCCGGCAGCATGAAGGACCAGCGCACCAGCAGGTCGCGGGTCAGAGGATTACGGCGCGTTTTCGCACTCCCAGGACTGGCTGCCAGAACATCACTCATACCTCATCTCCTTTCGTGTCGACAGCCCGCCAGATCGGCCCGCGCGCGCGCACTGGATCGAGCAAGGCAAGGTCACCCTGCTCCACTTCGTAGCCCTTCGGGAAAGGCGGCCTGGGCTCCAGGTCGAGGGCGAGCATCACCCGGTCATCGGCGTAGTAGCTCCGCGCCACCACCATCTCCAGCAGTCCCGCCAACTCGCGATTGCCGGTGCGGAAAGCCTCCAGGAGATCGCGCACCTCATCTCTCGGCAGTGCGCCGAACCCTCCACCAGCCATGTCTAGGATGCGCGCCAATGCGGTCCGCACGCCTGTCGCATCCCGGTCGAGCGACGCAACGATATCCGCCAGGATCGCTGGATCGTCCGCTCCCGGCATCCCGTGCTCGACGCTGGCGGGGATCATGTATCCAGCCACCATAGCGAGAACGCCCCGCTCCTCGGCGGTCAGTTCGATGGAAGGCCTTATCATACGTTCCATTCCCGCCTCAGTCGAACAGATCATAGATGCGGGCCTTGATCCGGTCCCCGATGTAAAGCGCCAGCGCCTGGATCGTCGAGGTCGGGTTGACCCCGCCCGAAGTAACGAAAAGGCTACCGTCGACGATGAACAGGTTGCGCACGTCATGCGCGCGGCCCCATTCGTTGACCACCGACCGCTCGGGGTCGCGGCCCATCCGCGCGGTGCCCATGAGGTGCCAGCCGGCATACGGCAGCAGCGTCTTTGACGTGATGTCCCGCGCCCCCGCCTCGGCCAGGATCTCGCGCCCGCGCGCAACAGAATGTTCCAGCATCTTCCGTGAGTTGTCGGACAAAGTGTAAGTGATCTTGGGCGCCGGGATGCCGTCACCGTCCCGCAGGCTCTCGTCGAGCGTCACCCGGTTGTGCTCTTCCGGCAGATCCTCACAGATCGAGACCATCCCGGCGCTATGCCCGAACAGCCGCCGCATCGCCGCATGATGGTCGGCACCCCAGGGGATCAGCCCATCGGCCATGCCGTTGATCGCCGTCCGCACGGGCCCCATCCCACGCGAGAACTGATAGGCATAACCCCGCAGGAAACCGCGCGCGGCGTCGGTCTCGTAGAACTCCATGCTCCAGGTGCAGATGGGCGAACCGCGCAGGCTGTCCATCGGCTGGTCGAAATGGCCCCGGATCTGGGCATAGGGGTGCAGCATCAGGTTCCGCCCCACCAGCCCGCTGGAATTCGCCAAGCCGTCAGGGAACCGTCCCGAGGCCGAGTTCAGCAGCAGCCGAGGCGTTCCGACCCCATTGCAGGCGACCACCACGATCTCTGCCGTCTGGAAGATCTCGCGCCCTTCGCGGTCATAGTAGACCGCGCCGCTTGCCATGCCCTCGGCATTCGTCTCGATCCGCGCCACCCGGCAGCCGGTGCGCACCTCGACCCGCGAGCGGATTGCCTCCTGCCAATAGGTGATATCGGTGCTTGCCTTGGCCCCCTGCGCGCAGCCCGAGCCACACTGGCCCAGGTTGATGCAGGGCGCGCGGCCATCGTATTCCTGCGTGGCGATGGCCGCGTCCGAGGGCCACCAATGCCACCCCAGGCGGTTCATCGCGGTGCCCAGCACCTCGCCCGTCCGGCCCATCGGTATCGGCGGCATGACCGCGGGCTTTTCCGGATAGGCCGGATCGCCGGCCAGGCTCGCCACGCCCATCTTGCGGTCGTTCAGGTCGTAGAACGGCGCAAGCGTGTCATAGTCGATCGGCCAGTCTTCGGCCACGCCATCCAGGCTGCGCACCCGGAAATCCGAGGGATGCAACCGAGGGAAATGCGCGGCATAGAAAACCGTGCCGCCACCGACGCCGTTGTAATTCGCCACCTTGATCGGCGAGTCGTCGTCGTTGATCGGATAGTCGGCCGGCAGCCCGCGCCGGTTCGGGCTGATCGCGTAGTCTTCGTAGGTGCGCCCCTCCCAGTCCCGGCGGTTGGCCGGAAAGGCCGAAGGCACCGGCCAATCGCCCTGCTCCAGGCAGACAATGCGCATCCGCGTTTCGGCCAGGCTCCAGGCCAGCGCGGCGCCGGACGCTCCGGCGCCGATGATGAGCACATCCACCGGCTCGGGATTATGAGCTGCCTTCGACTGCATGTCCGGCCCCGGCACCCGCCCTCAGATCGCCAGCCGCGGGATCGGCGTGCGCTTGGGCATGTCGATCATCGGCGACGGCGGGTATTTGGCAAGTGCCGCCTCGACCGGCTCGGTGCCCCAGCCGGGACGGTCCGGGACGATCAGGTAGCCGTCCTTGATCTCGGGTTCATGGGTGAAGATCTCGCCATCCCAGGCGATCCGGTCGATATCGGTTTCCATGATCCGCAAGTTCGGCACCACGGCGCTGAAATGCGCGTTCATCATGGTGCAGAGATGCCCGTAGAAGTTGTGGCTCGCGACGTTGATCTCATGCGCCTCGGCCGCCGCCGCGATCTTGAGCGACTGCCAGACCCCGTTCCAGGGCGTGTCGATAATCGCCACGTCAATCGCCTGCTCGCGGAAGAACGGCAGGAACTGCTGCAAGCCGATCAGCGTCTCGCAGGAGGAGATCGGATGCCGGCTCTTTGAACGGATATAGGCCAGAGCGCGCGGATCCAGCGTGTCGATCTCGACCCAGAACAGGTCCAGGTCCTCGATCTCCCTGAGGAATGACAAATAACCCTCTGTCTTTCCGTTGAAATTCAGATCAAGCAGGATATCGATATCCGGCCCGGCCTCTTCCCGCATGATCTGCAGGTGTTTGCGCAGGTCCTTGCGGGTGCGCCGTTCCACGTTGCGGCCCGGTTCGTGCGGACGGCTGAACCCAGGCGACCAGCCCTCGATCCGCCCGGCCTCATCATAGTGGAAGATATTGGTCTTGAGCGCACTGAACCCCTTCTCGCGCACCTCGCGCGCGATCTGGCGAACGCCGCTTTCGTCGCGGATGCCGGGCGGGAAATGCTCGGTCCGCGTGCGGTAGGATACGCAGTGCGACCAGTAAACGCGGATCTTGTCGCGCATCTTGCCACCCAGCAAAACGTGGCAGGGCACGTCCAGCGCCTTGGCCTTGACGTCCAGCAACGCGTTCTCGATGGCCCCGATGGCCTGGCCGACCACACCGCCAGATCCCGGACGCGTCACGTTGCGCAGGTCTTCGCGGATATGCTCGTGGAAATGCGCGCTCTGCCCGATCAGCCGGTGCGAGAGTTCGCGGATGATGTGGCCAACACCCGGAGAGCCGAAATTCTCGTCGAACTCGCTCCAGCCGACGATCCCGTCCTCGGTCACGATCTTCAGGAAATAGTAGTTCCGCCAGGAGTTGCTGCACGACAAGGTGCTGACTTCGCTGACAATGGCTTTGGAAGGCATCGTGTCCCTCGACAGGTTGCGCGCGCCCGTGGATGTCGCGCCTTGTGGTGAATGCAGACCGCTTTGGCGGTCAAAGGGCGGATACGGGCGGCGCCTGTGGCACCGCCCGCCGGTCTTCAAATCAGCGCAGCGCCTTCTCGATCTTGCCGGCCGCGGTGCTCAGCGCCTCCGAGGCGCTGGCCTGTCCGGCCAGTCCGCGGGCGATCTCATCCGCAAGGATCTGCTGCGCCGCATCGGATTTCGGGCTGCGGATGCGCCACATGTGCCCGGTTTCCGCCGCCTCGTAGGCCTGCTGCAGCGTTGCATAGACCGGACCCAGCCAGGGCTCGGCCGGTGTGCCCGCCAGCGTCGACTTACGCGCCGGGAAAGAGCCCATCAGTGCCGCGTTGATGCTTTCCCCCTGCTTCGAGGTCAGCCATTGCAAGAAGGCCCAGGAAGCCTCGGTCTCTTCGGTCTTGCTGCTCACGCCCGCGATCCAGATGCCGCGATGCGTGCCGGCGCTAGCCGTGCCGACCGGGAGCACCTGAATACCGACTTGGTCGACAGTCAGCGTGGTCGATTTCGGATCGACGGCTGTCGACTTGTAGACGCTGCCCCAGTTGAACATGTTGGCGACCATGCCCTGGCGGAACGCCTGCAGCGACTCCGAGAAGCCATGCCCCAGCGCACCCGGCGGCGCGTAATCCAGCAGCCGTTTGTGTGTTTCCAGCGATTTCTCACCGATCTCGTTGGCGAAGGCCGGCTTGCCGGCATCGTCCAGCAGGCTGCCACCGTTGGCGTTGAGGATCGATTGCCAGATGGTCGGCGTCAGCGGCTCGCGGACGAAATAGGTGTCAATCGCCCAGACGTCGTCCTTGCCGTCGCCATTGGTGTCCCGCACCAGCTTTGGCGCCTCGGCAAAGAACTCGTCCCAGGTCTGCGCCGGGGTCGGCTCGGGCAGGCCCGCCTCCTGGTAGAGTTTGCGGTTGTAGAAGCGCAGCAGCACGTTGGACCGCACCGGCACCGCATATTGCACGCCATCCCATGCGCCCGCGGCCAGCGGCGCCGCGTTGAAATCGTCCCAATCGTAATCCGCCGAGGTCATGCCGGCGATCTCGGAACCCTTCAGATCCTTCAGCGCACCGATCTGCGCCAGCTGCGGCACCCAGGGATCATCCACCAGCAGGATGTCATATTCCGGGTCCGGACTGGTCGCATCCAGCATCATCTTCGCCAGTAGCTCCGTGTAAGGAACACCGTCGAAGACCACGTTAATATTCGGAAATTCCTTATTGAATTCGGGAACTAATGTCTGCTGCCACGCTTTCACGAAAGCCTCGTTCCCGACGATCCGCACCTCGATCGGCGCGGATGCAGTTCCCAGCCCTTCAGCCAGAGCCGAGGTGCACAGCAGCCCGGCAAGGCCAACCGCACCGGCGGCGACGCCAGCCCTCCGAATCCCCCTGAACAGTATTGATTTTGTTTGATTTATCACGGCCTGATCCTCCCCTGATCGCGCAATATTATACATTCTATATAATCTAGAACGCGATCGCGCAAGCCCGACGACGCTCACGAGAAGATGTTCCCAAATACTTCACAAAATTATCTTAACATGCTGTTATTTATCTATTCTCCTGTTGATGGACAGCGTGCATTGATCGAGATCTACGCCCTGCCAGGCTAAACTGATCAAAGTCGACCCACTTAAAAATGCTCGGAATCCCCCCGCATCTCGCGGGCATGGATGCCGAGCACCATCAGCCCCGGCCAGAGCATATAGGCCTGGATCTCCAGGTTCTCACCGAAGGATAGAAGGACGATCGTCATGATGATCGCCATCGGAAGCCGTGCCCTCGGGTGGCGAGTTGCATCCAGCAGCACCAGCACTGTATGCCACAGCATCGGAAGCAGCAGAGCCACGAACCCGGCAACGCCTTTGACGAAGAGTAACCCCCACCAGGTATGATGGCTGCCGATCGGCATGTATTCCACGGCATGGCTCCCTGGATGCACGGTGCCATGGCCGAACCAGAAGGCCTCGGCCTGCCAGCGTTCGCCGGCGATACGCTGCAAAGTCTCGCGGACCCGCGTGCTGTCGGCCCGCGCGCCCCGGAACCGGGCCACGGCCTCGTCCGCCGCGCGCAGAACCGCGGGCCCGATCACCGCGAAGGACGCCGCCAACGCCGCCAGCACCTGCCAGGCCCAGCCGCGTACCACCAGCGGCATCACCCGCGGCCCCAGGGTGCAGGCCACCAGGCCGATCATCCCCATCCGCGATTTCGACAGGACGATCATCGCAACCCCGGCGGCGATCCCGATTGCCCGCCAGCGCCTGCTCTTCTCTTCGAGCGCAAAGGCGACCTGCAGCACCCCCAGCAAGGCGGCGAATGGCGACCAGGGCGCGTAGAACTGCCAGCGTGGCGTCCAGTTCGATGGATCCATCGTGTAGAAGAACACGGTGAAATACTCCGGTCCCGGCCCTCCAACAGCTTTCAGCGGCGAGGTGAATATCCGCTCCGGCAGCCCGGCATAGGGTGCAACGAACAGCACCGGCAACAGCGCAAGTGTCCACAGGCCGACGACGCACTGCCCGCGTATCAAGATCTCGCGCCGGATCGGCAGCACCGCCCCGGCAAGTGGGAACAGCGCAAGCAGTGCCCAGCCCTTGGCCCAGCCGATAGACGACTTGATCGTTTGTCCCGTCCCGAGGTTCCATGACAGGTGCCCTAACCAAAGCACCACCAGCATCGCGCACATGCCAGCGATCCAGCCCCAAACCACAGGCGGCACCGGGCCGGTGGCGCGCAGATCCTCGCGGATGCCAGGCCCGAGATAGAGCGAGAGCATCGCCAGCCCAGCGATCAGCCATCCCAGCACCGGTCCGACGATGTAGAGCGCACCGACGAAGTAGAACGGCCAGGTCCAGCGCAGGGCCGCGAAGACCATAGCCTCGGCCGGGTTGCGCGCCGCAACGACAGTGCTCATTCCGCGGCCACCCGAATGGCCGGCGCGCTGGTGCCCTGCCCCGTGGCAAGCAGTCGGTCGATCAGCGGGCGGCGCATCCAGCCCAGTCCCAAGCCAACCATGAACAGCAGCGTCGCCGCCGCTCCGGCAGCTATCGCGAGCTTGCGCCGAGGCGAGGACGGGCTGTCCGGCAGCGACGGATCCTCTAGCACTTGCACCAGTGGATAGGATGCGAAGAGATCGGACCGGTTGGTCTGCGTCCGCGCCATAGCCGACGCAAAGACCGCTTCTGCCACCGCAAAATCCCGTTGCAGGTCTTCAAGCCGCGCGGCCGGCTCGATCAGCGCGAGGCGGCGGTTTTCCGCAACATCAAGCCGCTCAGCAAGCGCCTCATGTTCGGCCGCCAGTCCGGCCCGCTCGGCCTCCAACTTGACGAGGTCGCTTAACAGTTCGGCCCGATTGCCGACATGCGACAGGTCCAGGCCCGCCAGTGCGGCTTCCGTCAACCCGGTCAGCCCTGCCGCCCGATCCAGCGCCTGCCGCCTCGCCGCTTCATGCCCGACCCGCGCGGCCTTGACCTCGGGGTGGTTCTCGCCATATCGCCCCCGCGCCTGCGACAGCAGCGCCGCCTGTTCGGACATCTGCGTCGCAAGGGCGGCGAATTCGCTATCGGCGTGGAGCTTCAGCGCTGCGGCAGCCAGCGAAGGTGTCGTGCTCAGCGCCTGTTCCAGCGCGACCACCGCCTCGCTCTTCTCGGCCAGGGTTGCAGTGAGATCGCGCAGGCGGCCGGACAATGTGTCCGCTTCGGCGACCAGCACCTTGTATTGCTCGGGCGAGATCAGCCCGGTTTCCTTTTGCAGCCTTGAAATCTCGGCTCGGGTCGACTGGACCGAGTTGCGATATTCCTCGATGGCCCCCCCGGCGCTGGTCTCACGCCGGGCCACTTCGTCCGCCCGCAGCGCGTCGATCTCGGTGAAGAATGCCTGCAACAGGGCGTCGCCCCTCGCCTTGGCGTCATCGGCGGAATTTCCAACGATGGAGACATGAATCAGCCCGGTCTGGTCAACCAGTTCCACCCGCGGCTTGCCGTAGTCCTCGCGCCGCATCTCCATATGTCCGGCCGCCGCATCCAGGATGCGTTCCGCCGCCAGCAGCCGTTTGTAAGTTTCGGTCGGGCTGACCGAACTGCTTGCGAAAGGCGAACTGGCATAGGACGAAGCCTGCCCGATCCGGTCGAGGTTGACCGAGGCCGAAGCCCCGGCGCCCGGCAGGATCAGCGACATCTCGGAAGTATATCGCAGCGGCGCGGTCGCCAGATAGGCCGCAATCGGAGCCCATATCGCGGCACTGCCGATAGCCAGCAGCCCGACATAGCGCGGCAACCGTCCGGCATCGGCGACGCGCCCGCCGCGCAGTAGGCGCATGAAGGACAGTTGACGAATGGGCAGACGCAACAGGCGGGGCATTGGCACGAAACTCGCAGGCAGGTGACACTCCACGAACCTACCATTCCTCGCCGAGCCCGGCTTCAACGCGGGGGGATCACCGCATGGAACTTGCGGAGAAGGACACTATCCTTTCGGAGAGGTCAGAACAGGCCCTGTTCCTTGGCCAGCATCGCCGCCTGGGTGCGATTGGCCGCGCCGATCTTGCGATAGAGCGTCTTGACGTGAAGCTTCACCGTCGGTTCTCGGATATCAAGATCGCGGGCTATCTCCTTGTTCGACTTGCCCAAGGTCAGCCCTTCCAGCACCTCCAGCTCGCGTGGCGAGAGCTTCTCGGCCAGCGGATGCGTTTGGGGTTCTTCCGCCGCGCGCATGAATTCGAGCGGCGCATATTGTTCGCCCATCGCCATGAAACGCACAGCGTTCACCAGCGACTTGCCCGACAGGGTCTTTGGCAGGAAACCGGCGGCACCGGCCTCCAGCACCCGCTCCGCGATCTCGCGGTTCGCAGTCCCCGAGATCACCGCGACGCGGTGATTGCCAGACATCTGCATGATCCGGTGAAGGCCATCCAAGCCGTTCATGCCGGGCATGGTGAAATCGAGCAGCACCAGATCGAACGCCACCCGTTCCAGCAGGGCCGCCGCCTCGTCGACATCGCGGGCGGTTTCCGTCTCCATCCCTGCCTCGCCGCCCAGGAACAGCTCCAGCATGTCGCGCAAAAGATCGTGGTCATCGGCGATCAAAATACGCATGGAACTCTCCAAACTGCGCAACCCGGGAATTCCGGATTGCGGTTCACCTCTGCGTATCTCGTTTATCACGAAAACTCTCCAATCAAATACAACCTTAGGCCATTTGCCGCGAACTGCGGCCCAACTGTGTCTAATACCAGAACTGCGTGACCGAAGCAGGACACTTACGGCTAAGCCACCCTATCCACAGGGATAGGTCGCCCTGTCACCCCAAGCGCAAAGCCGCGCGTTCGGGCAGGGTTTCCCCGGCTTTCGGCGCGAGCTTGGCCCCGGAAAGCTTGGCCTCACCACCGATTGGTCGGGTCTTCCTGGCATTTGGTATCGGGGGGCCGCCGCGCGGGAGAGCCACCCATCCCTGCGCCCCAACCACCTCTCCGGACGCGAAATTGAGCCAGGGCCGGCCGACGGGCATTCAGAAAGCGAAGTTTTCGCATCGGAGTTCCGGCATGTCCTACACCCACCACACCGGCGCAGGTTTCACGGCCCCCGCTGCCGTCCTGCCTCGTCCCGCCCCGCACAGCTTCGCCCGGATCCGGCTGTTCGGCCTCGATGTCATCTCGGCCGAGGGCCGCGAGGTGATCGCGCGCCTGCTGACTCCGGGCAGCCAGGCGCGTGTCGCCTTCCTCAACGCCCACTGTGCCAATATCGCGGCCCGTAACAGCAGCTATGCCGATGCGCTGGCGACTGCGGACATGGTCCTGCCCGACGGGATTGGCGTGGAAATCGCCGCGCGGATGCTGGGCGACGGCTTTGCCGAGAACCTCAACGGCACCGATTTTACCCCGGCACTGCTGCGCGAAGCCGCTCTGCGCGGCAAATCGGTGTTCCTGCTCGGCGGGCGACCCGGCGTCGCCGAAGACGCCGCGCGCAATCTTTGCCGTGCCATTCCCGGCCTGCGCATCGCCGGAACGCGTGATGGTTACGACGGAATAGCCGACGAGACCGCCGCAATCGCCGCAATCAACAAGGCCCGGCCCGACATACTGCTGGTGGCGCTCGGCGTGCCCGCGCAGGACGTCTGGCTTGCCCGCAACGCCCACCGTCTGGACGCCGGGCTAAGCCTCGGCGTCGGCGCGCTGTTCGACTTCCTCGCCGGTCGCGTGGCCCGCGCGCCAGCGGCCGTGCGGCGGGCGCGCTGCGAATGGATCTGGCGGCTGGCGATGGAACCGCGCCGCATGGCGGGCCGCTATCTCGCCGGCAACGCCAGCTTTCTCGCGCGCGCAGCTCTCCATGCGCTGTCCCGGACCAGCGCCACGCAGCACGTCCGCCGCGCTCTGGACATCCTGCTCGCGGGCACAGCCATCCTGGCCCTGTCGCCGCTCACAGCGGCCCTCGGCATCGCCATCCGTGCCGACAGCAGGGGTCCGGTGCTGTTCCGCCAAGTGCGGATCGGGCGGAAAGGCAAGCCCTTCACCATGTTCAAGTTCCGCTCGATGCACGTCGACGCCGAGGCGCGCCGAGCGGCACTGCTCGAGGGGTCCGACCGTGACGGCATCTGCTTCAAGTCGCGCCACGATCCGCGCATCACCCGGGTGGGGCGGTTCCTAAGGCGCTTTTCGATCGACGAGATGCCGCAGCTGCTGAACGTGCTGCGCGGCGAAATGTCTCTGGTTGGTCCGCGCCCCGCGCTGCCCGAGGAATATGCCGCCTACCCGGCCCATGCCCACGGTCGCCTCGCCGTCAAACCGGGCCTGACTGGGATCTGGCAGGTTTCGGGTCGCGCCGAGATTGGTTTCGACAAGATGGTAGATATGGACATTGCCTATGCCCGGTCGCGTTCTCCGCTGATCGATCTGCTTCTCTTCGCCATGACCTTCCGCGCTGTGATTGGCGGCCGCGGCGCCTATTGAGCCCTCAATCCAAGGAGGAGAGTACCATGTCTCATGTCAAGATTGCCGTCTTTCCCGTCGCCGGCCTCGGCACCCGGTTCCTGCCCGCGACCCGCTCGGTCCCCAAGGAGTTCATCCCGCTCGTTGACCGCCCGCTGATCGACTACGCCGTCGAAGAGGCCCGGCTGGCCGGTATCGAGGAATTCGTCTTCGTGACTTCCTTGGGCAAGACCGCGCTCGAAGATCATTTCGGTGCCGCGCCCGAACTGGAACGCAGACTGGCCGAGGGAGGAAAGACAGCCGCCCTGACTGCCCTGCGACGCAGCCGGCTGCCCGAAGGCAGCCATGCCTTCGTGCGGCAGGACCAACCGCGCGGCCTCGGACACGCGGTGTCGCTGGCACGACGGGTTGTCGGCAACCGCCCCTTCGCCGTCCTGCTGCCCGACGACGTGATCCGCGCGCCCCGGCCCTGCCTCGGACAGTTGATCGACGCGCATGAGCGCGAAGGCGGTCATGTCGTCGCCGCGATGGAAGTGCCTCGCGCCCAGGTTTCGTCCTACGGTATCCTCGACGTCCGGCAACAGACCGACGCCCTGGCCCGCGCGCGCGGTCTGGTCGAGAAACCGGACCCGAGCGTCGCGCCCTCCAACCTCGCAGTGGTCGGGCGGTATGTTCTCTCGCCTTGCATATTCGAGACCCTGGCCCGCACAGGCCCCGGTGCCGGCGGCGAGATCCAGCTGACCGACGCCATAACCGCTGATGCCGCCTCTGTGCCAGTTGCGGGCTACCGCTTCACCGGGGAACGCTTCGATTGTGGCACGGTTGCCGGGCATCTTGCGGCGACCATCGCCTTCGCGATGGAGCGGCCCGAACTCGCCAAGGCCATGTCCTGCCAGTTCTTCGACCATGCGACAGGCCAGGCGGCGGCCTGACTCACCTTTCCTCAACACCCATGCACCATTACTGGAGGCTTCGGCTGGATCCGACCGGCCGGCTGCCTATCCATTCGGATAGGGGCCTTGCCCCAATGCCCACAAGACCGCGCCGCCATTTTATGGCATCACACTCGCAGGGAACCGCCGAAGGAGGTCCGATGTCCGCAATTCTACAATCCGCCGCCATCATCGCCATCGCTCTTGCGTCGCCTCTCTACGCCGGCGACCTGCCCGCGCCGACCGGCGAAATCCTGCTTACCATCAGCGGCCAGATCACCGAGACCAACGGCGACGGCCTCGCACGGTTCGACCGCGCCATGCTCGAAACGCTCGCCCCAGTGACAATCGAGACCACCACGATCTGGACCGACGGAAAGCAAAGCTTCACCGGCGTTCCCCTGGCCCGGCTGATGGAAATGGTCGGCGCCAAAGGCGAGGTCGCCAAGGCCACCGCGATCAACGACTATGCCGTCGATATACCTTCCGAGGACTGGATCGAAAGCGGCCCGATTGTCGCTTACCTCAACAATGGCGCCTCGATGTCGGTTCGCGACAAGGGGCCGCTTTGGGTCATCTATCCATACGACTCCAAGCCGGCCTACCAGACCGAAGTGATCTATTCCCGCAGCATCTGGCAACTCGACCGGATCGAGGTCACGCCCTAGGTCACAGGCAATGAGCGCTCATGTCCCCCGCCCCCTGCAAAACCCCGGAACAAGGCTGAAGTTCGTCGCTGCCGTGCTCGGACTCAGCATGGCGCTGGTTGCGGGCATGGCCTGGCTGGTACTGAGCGAACTCGAAGAACTCTCGACCGCCAATTCGGACAACCTGCAGTGGACGCTGGCACAGGCCGACGTTGAATACCTCCGTTTTCGTCTGGCCATCGACGAAGCACGGCACCACGACGGCAGCCTCGCCGACGTGCGCCGCCGCTTCGACATATTCTACAGCCGCATGGACACGCTGGAACGCGGGACCGTCTACCAGACGCTTCGCGAGTCGCGCGAGTTCGACGCACCGAGGGAACGACTGACAACCTTCCTATCCCGAACCATCCCGCTGATCGACGCGCCAGATGCACAGCTTGAAGCCGGGCTCGGAGATCTCGCCGCCCAGGCACTCGCGATTTCCCCGCACGTGCGCGCGCTGTCGCTATCGGGCCTCTCGGCATTTGCCCAACTCTCCGACCACCGGCGCGCCGAATTGACCAAGACACTCGTATCGATGGCCTTTGTGCTCGCCCTTTTGGTCGCCGGGCTGGTACTCCTGGCCTTATCGCTGTTCCGCATGGCGCGGCTGGCGCAGGCCCGCGCACATCAGATCGACCAGACCGCGGCACGCTTGACCACCATCATCGAGACCTCGCAGGACGCGATCATCGTGACCAACCGCCAGGGCGAGATACTCGACTTCAGCCCCTCGGCCGAACGCCTTTTCGGATATGCGCACGGCGAGGCGCTGGGTCAAAAGGCACTCGACCTACTGGTGCCGCCGGAACAGGCTGAGGCGATCCGTCCGAACATGGCGGCCTTGCTGGCGAACGAGCACAAGGAAGGCCCCTGCGAGCGCAAGGGCGAAATCGTCGCCGTCGACAAGTCGGGCCGGGTGTTCCCGGCCGAGTTCTCGATCGACCTCGCCGACGACGGCGAGACCCACCTTTTCGTCGCCTTTCTGCGCGACATCTCCCAGCGCAAGGTGGCCGAGGCCGGGCTCAAGGACGCCCGCGACCGCGCGCTGGCAGGCGAGCGCGCCAAGGCCGAATTCCTCGCCGTCATGAGCCACGAGATGCGCACGCCGCTGAACGGCCTCCTGGGCACGATGGACCTGCTGCACGACCACAGTCTGACGGAACGCCAGACAGCCTTGGTGGAACGGATGCAATCCTCGGGCCGCCTGCTGCTGGGCCTGGTGAACGACGTGCTCGACCTCTCCAAGTTCGAGGCCGGCAAGATGGAGGCCGAAGCCCGGCCCTTCTCCTTCGCGAAACTGCTCGACGGCGTGGTCGCGACCGCGGCGCCGCTGGCTGTCGCCAATGGCAACTCGCTGTCCTGGCGCTGGGTCGGACCGGCCAAGGAAGGCGCCGTCGGGGATTCCCGACGCCTCCGGCAGGTGCTGCTGAACCTCGTCGGCAACGCGATCAAGTTCACCCGTGGCGGCAAGGTCGAGATCGAAGTGGAATGCATCAAGGCCCCGACACCAATCGCCGAGTTCCGCGTCATCGACACCGGTATCGGCATCGCGCCCGAAGATCTCGACCGGATCTTCCAGGACTTCGTGACACTCGACACTTCCTATGCCCGCAAGGCTGGGGGTACCGGCCTCGGGCTCGGCATCGCGCGCCGTCTCGCAAACCTGATGGGTGGGGCCATCGGCGCCCAGAGCACTGCCAGCCAAGGCACGACCTTCTGGCTGCGCGTGCCCCTCGTTCCGCTGTCCGAAGCGCTTCTGCCCTCTGATGCGCCGGAGCGCCCGCGCTCGCCGCGCGAAAGCCTCAACCTGCTGATCGTCGAGGACAACGAGATCAATCGCTTTGTCCTGCGCGAGATGCTCGAAGGTGCCGGCCATAACGTCACCGAGGCCATCAATGGCCGCGCCGGGGTGGAATGGGCGAATGCCGAACGCTTCGACGCCATCCTCATGGATATTTCAATGCCGGTCATGGACGGCGTCGAGGCCACGCGCATCATTCGCGCCGGTTCCGGCCCCTCACGCAATGCTCCGATCATCGCGGTGACCGCCCACGCGCTGCACGACGAAATCCTGCGGTTCCGCGAGGCGGGGATGGAGCTTTGCATCAGCAAGCCGATCGACCGCACAGTCCTGATGCAGACGCTTGACCGCATCGGCCCCAATGTTACCGGCCCAACAGCGAAAGCGGCGCCCTCCACGGACGATCTCGTCGACCTGGCTCAGGTTCATATCCTGGCGACTGCATTGCACGCCGCCAAGCGCCGCGGCTATCTCGACCGCTTCGCGGCCGAGACCGGACAGGCCGTCACCATTTTGTCCGCTGCGACCGAGGGCACGCCCGAAATCGCCGCCATCGCTCATAAATGCGCCGGCAGCTGCGCTGCCTTCGGGCTGACCGCCCTGCGCCAGTCGCTGGCCGAAATCGAAACCCGGATCAAGCAGGGCCAACCGCTCGACCCCGGCCTGATGGCCACGCTGGAGGCAACCTGGACCCAGAGCCTCCAAGCGCTGGAAGGCGCCTTCGGAGCCGAGATAACGTCAGCCGTGGATTAAGGCACCACCGCGATGGCGCCTGCCAGCGCCATCAGCCGTGCAATCTCCGAGATATTGGTGATGCCGCTGTCGTAACAGGCGATGGCATCGCCCGGTAGCAGGTAGGGGTCGTAGTCGTCCCGGTCCGCGCGCGAGCGCATGGTTTCGACCTTGCGCTGGATCACCACCGAAACCCCGGTCATCGGATTGCGAGAAAACAGCGCCGCCGAGCGATCCGCGCTCGACGCGCGTGGGCCGCCGACGCAATTCGCATCGATCACCGCCTGCATGAAACGTGTGCCATAGGGCACCTCGCGCACTGTCTGGCCGATGGCCGAAGGCGCATTGCCCGCCGCCGGCTGCGTCAGGTTCGACAGATAGAGCGAAATCCCAGGCGGGCTGATCAGACCGGGACGCATCATCTTGTCCTGGAAGCAGAGCCTCGTCGGCACCTCGATCTCGTCACCCCCGATTAGCATTACGTCCTCGAAGGTCCGCCCTTCGAGAACTCCGCGCAGGTCAAGCGTGTAATGCGTACCGTTCCTCGTGATCCGGACCGCCGAAAGGTCGGCATCCGGTCGGATCCCCCCGGCACGCCGCAGTGCGACCGACAGGTTGCGCCCTTCCGTCGAGGCCCCCAGCGCTTCTTGCCGCCGGCTGTCGACCTGATCGCCCGGCACGCCGCCGATATCCACTGGCTGTGGTTCGAACACCGCGCCGGTGACACCGACACGGGCCGATGCGAAATCCTTCACCAGAAGCGCGATATCCGGCGCGTCGTCGTAATACCCCCCGGCCAGAAGCGCGCGGCGCACGTCTGCGGCTACTTGTGCGGTGCTGCGCCCCTGCGCCGGAACCGGCTTGAGATAGGGCAGCTTGAGCGTTCCATCCCGCGAAATCACGTAATCGCCGGTGAAGGTGGTGTCTTCGGGCATCCGGAAATCGACCAGGTCGCCCCGCGACAGCACCTCTCCGCGCAGGGCAGCCGGGATGATACCGCTGTATTTGCCGCCCCCGCCGCTGCCCTGGGCTTCCGCCGCGAAGGGCCGGCATTTCGAGGCATTGATCTGCGGCGCCAACAGATACCCCACCGCATCCCTCGACACAGCAAAATCACGATATTGCGCCTGGTAGGCACCGCCGGTCGCAACCGGTTCGAGGTTGTCGGACACGGGAACAGCCGAACAAGCGCCCATCAACAGCGCCAGCACGCTGGCCGAGGTGGTCTTGCGGCTAAAATGCACTGGATCCCTGCTCCCGCGCGGTTCTCGTTATGGTTGCAGGGAATATAGCGGCCCCGGGACCGCTACGTCCATCACCACGAAGGCCCTGTCCCCCTATCCGATCGGATAGTGACCTCACCTGTTGCGCCACTGCACTGTCCGCCCGTGCGGAGGACGAGGCCGGGCCGGCACGGTAGAAATGGGACACGTCTGCCAGGGACGCCACTCACGAAACCGGGTTATTGTCATGTCACACAGCCGTTTTGGCACCTTCGCGACCAACCTGATGGCATATTGCCTGTCAGAAGCGGCCGCCAAGGCGTCGCGCCTGCTGGTCGTCGTGGCAGTGGCCCGAATCCTGGACGCCAGCGCGATCGGTATAGCTGCGGTCGCGCTGGCAACTTCCGACATCCTCAAGTCGCTGACCGAGAACGGTGTCGGCCAGCGCATCGTCGCCGCGCCCGCAGCCGAGTTCGAGGCGACTTGCGCGACCGCCCGCAAGATCTTCCGCGTCTGGTGCCTGGGTCTCTTCGCGCTGCAGCTGGTGGTCGGCGGCGTCATCGGGCTGGTGCAGCACGATCCCCTTCCCTTCCTGCTGATCGCAGTTCTGGCTGGCGAATACCTCTTCATGCCGGCCGGGCTGGTGCAATGCGCCCTCGCGATGCGCCAGGGCAAGATGCGCCAGACCGCCACCATTGCCGCCGGCCAGACCGTCGGCGCCAACACGATGACCGCGCTGCTGGTGCTTGTCCTGCCCGGCCCGATGGCACTTGTGCTGCCCCGCCTCTTGGCCGCACCGATCTGGACCATCGCCATGCGCCGCCTGGCACCCTGGCGTCCGGCACCCGGCGTGCAAGGCGCGCCGCTGCGCCCCTTCTTCTCCTACGGCTGGGCCGTGCTCGGGGTGGAACTGGTCAAGGCGCTGCGCTTCCAAGCCGACAAGCTGATCGTCGGGATGCTACTCGGCACCGAGGCGCTCGGCATCTATTTCATGGCCTTCAATGCCGGCCTGGGGTTGGCCAACTCTTTCTCTCAGGCCTTCTCCATCGTGCTCTTCCCGCACCTCTGTACCGCCGCTGACCACCGCGTTGCCCTGCGCCAGGCGCTGGCGCTGAGCCTCGGCCTCATAACGCCCGCCGTCGTGCTCCAGGCCCTGCTGGCCCCGGTTTATGTTCCCTTGCTGCTCGGCCCCGGCTGGGCCGATATCTCTGGCATCGTCTCGGTTCTCTGCCTTGCCGCCGTGCCCGGCATCGTCTGGACCGCCGCGGCCCAATGGCTGCGCGCCAATGACCAGCCGCGGCGCGAACTGAGCGTTACCGTCGCCCTCACCGCCGCCCTGATCGCCAATACCATGCTCATGGCCCCGCTCGGACTGTCGGCCATCGCCTGGGGCTATCTGGTCGTCGCCACCGTGGTCCAGGTCGCCGCCGCACTCGCGGCGCTGGCCCCGACATTCGCCAATGCGCCCGCCCGAAAGGTGTGACGTGACCCGCTTCACCATCATTGTTCCCTGCTACAACGCCGAGGCGACGCTAGGCGAAACCCTGGACAGCCTACGTGCACAGACCCTGCCTGACTGGGACTGCCTACTGGTCGACGACGGCTCGACCGACAGCACCCGAGCCATCGCCGAAGCGGCAGCACGGCGGGACAACCGGTTCCGTGTCGTTGCCAACCCGGGCAAGGGCCCCAGTTCCGCCCGCAACCTGGCCCTGTCCGAGGGGCGCGGCACCGACATCGCCTTCTGTGACGCCGATGACCTTTGGCTGCCCGCCAAGCTCGCCGAGGCCGCCGAAACGCTCGAGCGAACCGGTGCGGCGGCGACTTTCGGCCAGATCGCCTTCTTCGACGGCACCCAGTCAAGGACGCTGTCGCAGGTGCCCGGCAAGCCCCTAAGCGTCCCGATGCTGCTCGGCGAGAACCCCGTCTGCACCATGTCCAACCTGGTCATCCGTCGCGAGGCGTTCCAAGCGACGGGTGGTTTCGACTCCACGATGGTCCACAACGAAGACCTCGAATGGCTGATCCGCCTGGTCGCCGCGGGCCACGAAGTGATTGGGACAGACCGGCTCCAGGTCCGCTACCGCACAATGCCCACGGGCCTCTCCTCCAACCTCGAGGCCATGCGCGCCGGACGCGCCCGAGCGCTGGAGACTGCCGCACGCTACGGATTTACCGCCGATCCCCGCGCCGAGGCGGTGCACCTGCGCTACCTCGCCCGGCGTGCCCTTCGCGTCGACGCCCCGGCGGGCGAGGCCCTCAAATTCGCCTTGGCCGGTGTCGCCACCAGCCCGCGCGGATTTTTCGGCGACGCGCGCCGGGGCCTACTTACGCTGGCCGGCGCGCTAGCCGCCCCGATTTGTCCGCGCCCCCTGCGCCACGCCCTCTTCGCCTTCTGAAAGGACCAACCGATGCCCGAAGCCTCCATCGTCGTCCCCGCCTGCAACGCCGAAGCGACCCTCCCCGAAACGCTCCGCTCGCTCTGCGCCCAGACCCACCCGGACTTCGAGATCGTGGTGGTCGACGACGGATCGACCGACCGGACCGCAGCCATTGTGCGCGGCATGGGCGATCGCCGCCTGCGCCTGGTGCAGCAGCCGAACCGGGGCCTCGCCGGTGCACGCAACAGCGGTATCGAGGCCGCCTGCGGTGCCTTCATCGGCCTCTGCGATGCCGATGATCTCTGGCGCCCGACCAAGCTGGCCGCCCATGTCGAGCACCTGAAATCCGACCCGTCCATCGGGCTCAGCTTCTCCGGCTCGGAACTGATCGACGAGACCAGTCGCTCGGTGGGCATTGCACAACGCCCCAGGCTCCACGGCATCGGCGCCGCCCATGTGTTCCGCCGCAATCCGGTTGGCAACGGTTCGGCCCCGGTTCTGCGCCGCGAGGCGCTGGCCGCACTCGCCTGGCGCCCGGCCCCTGAGACCCTGCGCGACTGGGTCTTCGACGAGACATTCCGCCAGTCCGAGGACATCGAGTGCTGGCTCCGCCTGGCGCTGACCACAGACTGGCGCATCGAAGGCGTGCCCGGACTGCTCACGCGCTACCGCGTCGCCAACGGCGGCCTCTCGGCGGGCACCGATCGCCAATTCGCCTCGTGGGAGCGGATGGTCAACAAGCTCACCCCAGTTGCGCCCGCCTTCATGGCACGCCACGCACCGGCGGCGCGGGCCTACCAGCAGAGGTACCTGGCCCGCCGCGCGATCAGCACCGGCGACGGTACTCAGGCGATGCAGCGGCTCCGCGCCGCTTTCGGCCAGTCCTGGGCGCCGCTGGTCGAGGAGCCGCGCAAGACGCTTGTCACCCTGGCCGCGGCCGGCGTGCTGTGCGCCGTTGGCCCCCAGGCTCTGACTCGTGCGCGTCACCTCCTGTCCGCACGCCAATCCGCCTGAGCGAGGCCCCAGATGATCCGCGTCCTGCACCTGATCGACGACACCACCCCCGGCGGCGTGACCCGTTATCTCGAGTTCATCCGCCACCACCCCGCCATGACCGGCGTGGCCCGGCACCAGATCCGGT
The DNA here is from genome assembly GCF_014656415.1 of Seohaeicola zhoushanensis. Taxonomy (GTDB): domain Bacteria; phylum Pseudomonadota; class Alphaproteobacteria; order Rhodobacterales; family Rhodobacteraceae; genus Seohaeicola_A; species Seohaeicola_A zhoushanensis. The sequence goes on from NZ_BNCJ01000010.1 coordinate 132,787, forward strand.
TGGTCACCCGCAATCGCCTGCGCGCCGAGCGTGTTACCGCCGACATCGTGGTCTCGCACCTCGCGATCTCCTGGCGCGGCCTGCCGCAGTTCATGGCCCTGCGCGCCGCCAACCCGAAGGTGCCGCTTATCCACGTCGAACACAGCTATTGCGAAGGCTTCGTCGCAGCACGGGTCTCCAAACGCGACCGTTTCTACACCCTGCTGCGTTGCTCCTACTCGCTCTTTGATCGGGTTGTCGCCGTGAGCGAAGGCCAGGCCGGCTGGTTCAACCGCCACCGCCTGGTTGCCGCCGATGCCCTCGCGGTAATCCCGCCCTGTGTCGACCTCTCGGCCTTCCGCGCCCTCGACGCGCCCACCGGCCCGGTCGACGTGATCGGCGCCTTTGGTCGCCTCGACCAGCAAAAGGGGTTCGACCTGCTGATCCGCGCCTATCGCCAGGTGAAAGGCCAGGCCGTCCTGCGGATTCACGGTGAAGGCCCTGAACGGGCCGCGCTCGAGGCCTTGGCCGAGGGCGACCGCCGTATCCAATTCACCGGCTTCGTCGCCGATCCCGCCGCGGCCATGGCGCAATGCGATGCCGTGGTGATGCCGTCGCGCTGGGAACCATACGGCATCGTCGCACTGGAAGCGCTCACCGCCCGCCGTCCGCTGCTGACCTCCCCCGTCGACGGGCTGAATGACCACCGCACCGCCGGTGCGCAATGCATCCGGGGCGCGTCGGTCGAAGTCTGGGCGGATGCCCTGCGCGACCTGGTGAACGGCCGCACGGGTGCGCTCAATGTAAGCCCGTTCCGCACGCCCGAGCAGACCACGGCCGCGTTGTGGCAGAAATTGCTGGAGGACATTGCAATTCAGCCGAGGACAAGCGGCACGGAAACGCCCCGCCAATCCTCGGCCAGCTAACCCTGGCGGCGGTTCACGCCGCCGTCAGGCCCAGGATCCGCCGCGCCGTCTTCCAGTCGGCAACGGGGCGCTCGTATTTCTCGCAGAGTTCAGCCGCCCGCCGCACCAGCGCGGCATTCGACGGCGCCAGGCGGTCCTTGTCGAGCCGCACGTTGTCCTCGAGACCGGTGCGCGCATGACCGCCCGAAGAGATCGCCCATTCGTTTATGACGATCTGCTTCGGCCCGATCCCGGCGGCACACCAGGCGGCATCCTCTCCGAACATCCGCTTGACGGTGTGGATGTAGAAATCGAAGACCTCGCGGTCGACCGGCATCGCGTTTTTCACGCCCATGACGAACTGAACATAGGGCGTTGCCGCGATCCGGCCCTCGCCATGCATCTTCGCGGCCTGGAAGATATGCGAAAGATCAAAGGCTTCGATCTCGGGCTTCACGTTGTACTTCAGCATTTCTCCCGCCAGCCAGTCGACCAGATCCGGCGGGTTCTCGTAGACCCGCGTCGGGAAGTTGTTCGACCCGACCGAGAGCGAGGCCATGTCCGGCGCAAGCGGCAACATGCCGCCCCGCGCCTGACCCGCGCCTGACCGCCCGCCGGTCGAGAACTGGATGATCATGCCGGGGCAATGCTTCTCCAGCCCTTCCTTCAGGCGGGCGAATTTCTCCGGGTCCGAGCTCGGTGTCTCGTCGTCGTTGCGCACATGCGCATGGCAGATGGTAGCTCCGGCCTCGAAGGCCTCCTGCGTGCTCTCCACCTGTTCCGAAACCGTGATCGGAACCGCCGGGTTATTTGCCTTGGTCGGCAAGGACCCGGTGATCGCCACGCAGATGATGCAGGGTTTGCTCATGACAGCCTCACAGGTCGAAGAAGACCGTTTCGGCCTCGCCCTGAAGCCGGATCTCGAAACGGTAGACCGGCAGGCCGTCGCGTTCAATCCTCTGGGCGATCAGCGTGGCGCGCCGGTTCTCCCATTCGATGAGGTTCAGCACCGGGTCCTTGGCATTGGCCTCGACCTCGTCGGCAAAATACATCCGCGTGTTCAGCCCGATGTTGATGCCGCGTGCCACGATCCAGAGGTTCAGGTGCGGCGCCTGGGTGCCGATGTTGCGGCCACGGGTCTTGCCCGGCTTCACCGTGTCAAAGCCCCATTCGCCGGTGGCGAAATCGGTGATCACCCTGCCCCAGCCGCGGAACCCTTCCTCGACCGGCCCGCCGCCTTCGGGATGAGCATAATGCCCCTCCGCATTGGCCTGCCAGATCTCGAGCATGACGTCCTTGATCGGCGCACCCATGCCGTCGATTACCAGACCTTCGACCCGGATGCGCTCGCCCTTGGCGTTCGGCCCGGCAATGTCCCAGCCCAGTTCGCGCCGGTATATGTCGAACCCCGCCGCGCCGGGCGCCAGACCGATATGGACATAGGGACCAGCGGTCTGCGAAGCGGATTCCCGGAGATAATCGAGATGCTTGGCCATGGCTCAGTTTCCTTCCAGGCGGTTTTCGAACAGCGTCGACCGGCGGCCGCGCAGGATGATGTCGAAACGGTAGGCCACCGTGTCCAGCGGGATCGTCGCCTTGAGGTCGAGCTTGGCGGTCAACTGGTCGATGGCGTCGGCGTCCGGGATAGTCTGCACGATCGGGCAGAGCGGAATGAACGGGTCGCCCTCGAAATAGCATTGGGTGATCAGCCGCTGAACAAATGCCGTGCCGAAGACCGAGACGTGGATATGCGCGGGCCGCCAGTTGTTGACGTAGTTGCGCCAGGGATAGGCTCCCGGCTTGACCGTGCGGAAGTAGAAGTAGCCGTTTTCATCGGTGACCGTGCGCCCGCAGCCGCCAAAGTTCGGGTCGATCGGCGCGAGATAGGTGTCCTTCTTGTGCCGATAACGCCCACCGGCATTGGCCTGCCAGATCTCGACCAGCGTGTTGGGCACCGGCCGGGCGTTCTCGTCCAGCACGCGGCCGTGCAGGATGATCCGCTCGCCGATCGGGCTCTGGCCTGCCTTGGCGTAATTCGTCAGCAGGTCGTTGTCGCCCGCATCCACGTCGTTATGCCCAAAGACCGGCCCGGTGATCTCGGACACCGAATTCTGCAGGCTGATCAGCGAATAGCGCGGCGACCGCGCTACCGAGGTCTTGTAGCCCGGCGTCAGCGCCGGCGGGTGGATATCCCGGTCGCGCTGGTGGAATTCTCCCGGTTTCATCATTTCTTGGCCTCCTCCATCTCGGCATAGGTTGCCTTGGCTAGCTTGATCGCGTGGTTGGCCTTCGGCACGCCGGCATAGATCGCCACGTGCAGAAAGGCCTGCATCACGTCGTCCTTGGTCGCGCCGGTCTGTGCCGTGGCACGGATATGCATCGGGATCTCGTCGAAATTCCCCATCGCGGCGAGCAGAGCCAGCGTCAGCATCGAGCGTTCGCGTCGGCTGATGGTGTCATCGCTCCAGACAGTGCCCCAGGCGCCTTCCGTGATCAGCGTCTGGAAGGGAGTGTCGAAGGGCGTGCGGTTCGCCTCGGCGCGGTCCACATGGGCATCGCCCAGCACCGCCCGGCGCGTGCGCATCCCATCCGCATAGCGGTCTGTCATCGTGATCCTCCCTGCAGGTGTTTCCCGAGCACATCCTAACTCATGCTTGAAGGAAACTGATATTGATAATTTTCGAAGATTACATAACCTCACAGGCATGGATTGGGATTCCTACCTGCGCCTTCGGCACGTCCGCTGCTTCCTCGAAATTGCCCGTGCCGAGAGCATCTCGCGCGCGGCCGAACGGCTGAACATCACCCAGCCCGCCGTCTCGCGCACCCTCAAGGAACTCGAGGCCATGCTCGGCACGCCGTTATTCGACCGGGTCGGCCGCGGGCTGCGGCTGAACGATGCGGGCCGCGTGTTCCAGAGCCACGCCGCCGCCGCCATGGTCGAACTGCTGCGCGGCCGCGAACGCCTCTCGCGCGAGAGTGACATCGCCGAGCGCCTGTCCGTCGGCGCGCTGCCCACCGCCGCGACCGATCTGCTGCCCCATGCCGCGCTCGCCTTCCGCGCCGAGGCGCCGCATGTGAGGCTGCATGTCCTGACCGGGCCGAACTGGCTGCTGTTCAACCAGCTGCGCGACGGCACGCTCGACCTCGTCGTCGGCCGAATGCCCGAGGGCGAGGCCGGCAAGGGCGTCACCTTCGAACAGCTCTACGTCGAGGACGTCGTGCTGCTCTGCCGTCCGGGCCACCCGATCCTCTCGGCCGACCGGCCCGAGCGGCAAATCACCGACCATCTTCTGCTGACGCCGCCCCGTGGGGCGGTGATCTCGGCCACGGTCTCGCGCTACCTCGCCAGCATCGGCCTGCCCGAGATGCGCGGTGCCATCGAGACCGTCTCGCTCCAGGTCGGCCGCAAGATCGTACAAAGCTCGGACGCGCTCTGGTTCATCTCGCGCGGCGTGGTTGCCGAGGAACTGCGCCTCGGCACGCTGGCCTCGGTCAACCTCGCCTCGCCCCTGCTGGCCGGGCCGGTGGGAATCAGCGTCTCGCGCTCGGCCCCTCTGAGCGTCGCCCGCAGCCTGTTTGCCAATTGCCTGCGGCGTGCAGCCGATGGCGTACTCGAGACAACTTGAGCTGTAGATATGGAAAAGACGCGAAACTGGTACGGGCGGTCGGACTCGAACCGACATATCCTTCCGGACGGCGGATTTTGAATCCGCTGCGTCTACCATTCCGCCACGCCCGCAGCGCCTTGACGTCTAGCGCGCCGCGCGACGCTCGGCAAGACGGGGAAGACGGCTTTTGCGCCCCTGCGCGCACCCGCCCGGTTGACCCGGCAGGGAACCCGTGATTTGCCGGTGCCAACATTGAAATCCCGCCACGGACCCCTCGAATGCTGCGACCGCTCTACGACTGGACGATGCGCCTGGCCGACCATCCGCGCGCGATGTGGGCCCTGGCGGCCGTAGCGTTCGCCGAAAGCTCGTTCTTCCCGATTCCACCCGATGTGCTGATGATCCCGATGATCCTCGCGCGCCCCTCGCGCGCCTGGGCCATTGCCGGGGTGGCGTTGATCGCCTCGGTGCTGGGCGGGATGCTCGGTTATGCCATCGGCGCGCTGGCCTTCGAGGGCATCGGCCAGCCGATCCTCGCCGCCTTCGGCAAGACCGCCGAGATGGAAGCCTTCAACGCCCGCTTCAACGACTATGGCGTCTGGGCGGTTCTGATCGCGGGGGTGACGCCCTTCCCCTACAAGGTCATCACGATCATGTCCGGCTGGACCTCGCTGCCGCTGCTGCCCTTCGTGCTCAGCTCCATCGTCGCGCGCGCGCTGCGTTTCTTCGTGGTGGCCGGGCTGCTCTGGAAATTCGGCGCACCGGTTCGTGATTTCATTGAACGGCGTCTGGGCCTTATGTTCACCCTGTTTGTCCTGATCCTCCTGGGCGGCTTTGCCGCGGTGAAATACCTATGACCCGACTTCGCCTGATCCTGCTCGCCGCCGGCGGGTCCGCTGCGCTTCTGCTCGGTGCCTTCACCTTCCAGTATTTCGGCTACCCGCCCTGCAAGCTCTGCCTCTGGCAACGCTGGCCCCATGCGGTCGCGATCCTGCTTGGTCTGCTCGCCGTTGCCTTCCCCGGCATCGCCCCCATCGCCCTGCTCGGCGCCATCGCCGCGCTGACCACAGGTGGCATCGGCGTCTATCACACCGGGGTCGAGCGCGGCTGGTGGGAAGGCCCCAACACCTGCACCTCCGGTTCGATCGGCGGGCTCAGCTCCAGCGAACTGCTCGACAAGATCATGAACGCCCCGCTGATCCGCTGCGACGATGTCGCCTGGCAGTTGATGGGCCTCTCGATGGCCAGCTGGAATGCGCTGATCTCTTTCGGTCTTGCTGCCATCTGGGTCGTGGCCTGGCGCGCCCGCGCCTGAGGCCCGCCTCAGAGCAAATGTAAAAAACTTTTACATCGCCCCTTGCAATGGCGCGGACAGTCGCCATCTTCGGTAATGTGAAGCGCATTCACATACAGTTCCAACACCGGAGAGACCCGACAATGTCAACGATGACGACTGATCTGCCCTCCCCGTCCCCCGGCGGGTGGTTCTCCAAGGCCGAGGCCTGGCTCGACAGCCGGGGCAAGGGCGCCTGGATCGCCGCTATGGTTCTGGGCTTCATCTTCTTCTGGCCGGTCGGCCTGGCCCTGCTGGCCTACATGATCTGGAGCAAACGCATGTTCAACAAATCCTGCCGCCACCGCAACGGCTTTGGTTCGCATCATTGGAGCCGTGGCCTGCACACCCCGACCGGCAATAGCGCCTTCGACGCCTACAAGGCCGACACGCTGCGCCGTCTCGAGGAAGAACAGCGCGATTTCCAGGCCTTCCTGGAACGGCTCCGCGAAGCCAAGGACAAGGCAGAGTTCGACCAGTTCATCGACGACCGCGCCCGCCGCGCCGCACAGGGCGAGGCAGACAACTCGGCCGCCTGAGAGAAGTCACCGGCCGGCCCCTCTCCAGGGGGCCGGTCTTCCCCTTTGCCGGAGACCGCCCGCATGTATGCCGACTATCACACGGCCCTGCCCGACCCCGAACGGCAGCCGCAGTTCTACCGTGACGTGCCCGTCAAACGGCTTGTAGCCTGGGTTGCCGACAGCGCGGTGATCCTGGCACTTTGCGTCCTGGCGGTGCTGATGACGGCCTTTGTCGGCCTGCTGATCTGGCCGCTGCTCTACCTTGGCATCGGCTTTGCCTACCGCGCCGCGACCCTCGCGGCGGGCTCCGCCACGCTGGGTATGCGCCTCGCCGGAATCGAGCTGCGCCGCGCCGACGGTGGACGTTTCGACGGCACCCATGCCCTGTTGCACACCGGCTTCTATTCCTTCTGCCTGAGCCTGCCGATCCTGCAGATCATCTCGGTCGTGCTGATGGCAACAAGCACGCGCGGTCAGGGCCTGCCCGACCTGGCGCTGGGGACCGTCGCGCTCAACCGCAGGGCCGCATAATCCCCCCGAATAGTGACTTGCGCGGCGGCTTTGGCGATTGTTATCATCGCTCAAAGCTGCTTCAAGACTCGTTCATGCGCCATACTTTGCCAATCGCTCCGCAGTTCTACGTGACTGCTCCGCAACCATGCCCGTATCTCGACGGTCGCATGGAACGGAAGCTGTTCACCGCGCTGCAGGGCGAAAACGCAGACAAACTGAACAACGCACTTTCGCGCCAGGGCTTCCGCCGGTCACAGAACGTGCTCTACCGCCCCTCCTGCGCCGAATGCTCGGCCTGCCTCTCGGCTCGGATCGACGTTGACCGCTTCCGGCCCACCCGCAGCCAGAAGCGGATTGCCAAGCGCAACTCCGGGCTGACCCGCAAGGCGAATTCGCCCTGGGCCACCGAAGAGCAATACGAGCTGTTCCGCCGCTACCTCGACGCCCGCCACGCCGATGGCGGCATGGCCGACATGGATGTCTTCGAATTCGCCGCGATGATCGAGGAAACGCCGATCCGCAGCCGGGTGATCGAATATACCGACGCCGAGCGCCGCCTGACCGCGGTCAGCCTGACCGACGTGCTCGAGGACGGCCTCAGCATGGTCTATTCCTTCTACACCCCGGACCAGCCGCAGGCGAGCCTGGGCACGCACATGATCCTCGACCATATCGAGATCGCCCGCGAGGCGGGGCTGCCCTATGTCTACCTCGGCTACTGGGTGCCCGGCAGCCAGAAGATGGGCTACAAGTCCCGTTTCTCGGGGCTGGAGATCTACACCGGCGGCAAGTGGCAGGTCATGACCGATCCCGAGAGCTATTCCTCGACCCTGCACCCGCTCTCGACCGACCCGATCGCCGAACAGGTCGCCAACATCAGTCTCCCTGATCGCCGTCCCGCGCCGGGCATCTGATACAGTGCAATCGCTCTTCGCCGTGACCCTCATGGTGCCCGACTATGACGCGGCGCTAGATCTCTACGTGGGCGCCCTGGGCTTTACGCTGCTTCAGGATATCGCCCTTGGCGAGGGCAAGCGCTGGGTCCGCGTGGCGCCCCCCGGAGGCAATGGCGCTTCGCTGCTGATCGCCCGTGCCGCGGATGACGCCCAGGCCGCCGCCATCGGGAGGCAGACCGGCGGCCGCGTAGGCTTCTTCCTCGAAAAGGATGACTTCCAGCGCGACCACGCCGCGATGCTGGCGCGCAGCGTGACCTTCGAGGAACCACCCAGACATGAGCCCTACGGCACCGTCGCCGTCTGGCGCGATCCCTTCGGCAACCGCTGGGACCTGATCGAGTTCGCCGCTACTGCGTGAGGCTTGCGGCCAGCCGGGCCAGTTGGTCGATCACCGTGCCCCAGCCATCGTGAAAACCGAGGTCGTCGTGTTTGGCGCGCTCCTCCGGCGAGCGATGCAACGCCTGAGCCACGTAGCGCGTGCCGCCGTCCTCGTCGGTCATCGTGACGACAGAGGTCATCGCCAACCAGGGCTCCAGCGGCTGCCAACCCTCCTTCAGCACCGTGGTGAAAACCAGCCGTTCCATCGGCTCGATATGGAGGAAGCAACCTTCGACATGCGGCTGGAATTCCCCCTGCCCCTCGCGCATCTGCGTCTCGAACCCGCCGCCGGGCCGCAGCTCCATCTTCACCACCTTGCATTCCAACGGCTCGGGCAGCCACCACTTCGCGAAATGCGCCGGGTCCGACCAGGCAGACCAAACAACCGCGCGCGGCGCGCGGATCAGGCGGGAAATCGTCAACGTGCTGTCGGTCATGTCAGGTCTTTCGGGCAAGGGTTTCGGCATAGGCGGTCAGTCGGTCGGTGCGCCCTTCCCATACGGCGCGCTGTTGCGACAGCCAATCTTCGGCCTGGGCGAGCCGTTCGGGGTTGATCCGGCAGATCCTCGACCGGCCGGCCTTTTCGGTTCCGATCAGCCCGCTAGCCTCAAGCACGCGCAAATGCTTGAGGATGGCCGGTAGGGTCATCCCGAAGGGCGCGGCAAGATCCTTCACTGCCGCCGGCCCCTTTATCAGCCGCGCGATGACGGCGCGGCGGGTGGGATCGGCCAGAGCGTGGAAGGCGGAATCAAGGTTTACCATATGGTTCACCATATAACCAGTAAACCAATTGGTAAAGTAACTGCACAAAAGAAAGGGCCGACGCTCATGGCGCCAGCCCCCCCGTTGCGTTGCTGCGATCACACCCCGATCAGATCCGGCACGATGGTCACGATCCCCGGGAACAGCCACAGGATCGCAAGCCCCACCACCTGAATCAACACGAAGGGCACGATCCCGCGGTAGATATGCCCGGTCGTCACCTCCGGCGGCGCCACGCCGCGCAAGTAGAACAGGGCAAACCCGAAGGGCGGCGTCAGGAACGAGGTCTGCAGGTTGACCGCGATCATGATCGTCACCCACTTGGGATCGAACGAACCGCCGTAGATCACCGGGCCGACAATCGGGATCACGATGTAGATGATCTCGAGGAAATCAAGCACGAAGCCCAGCAGGAAGAGCACCATCATCACGATCAGGAAGACAGTGAACTCGTTGTCATAGCTTTTCAGGAAGTCCTGGATGTAATGCTCGCCGCCGAAGGAGATCACCACCAGGTTCAGGATCTGCGACCCGATCAGGATCGAGAAGACCATCGAGGTCACCTTCGCTGTCTCGCGCACCACCGGCGTCAGCACCCGGCTGCGGTAGAGCACCCAGCAGGCATAACCGAGACCGAACATCGCGTAGAGATAGGTCAGGTAGGCGATCAGGAAGGCCAGGCCGTTCTCGAAGGTCACCAATTCCTGGTTCACTCGCAGGTCGAAGTTCACCCCGATCAACAGGCAGATCACGATGGCGAAGGTCGACATCAGGATGACCCGGCCCGACCGCTGCTCGTCATGCAGCTTTCGGAAGGCCGCGAGCATGATCGCCCCACCGGCCCCGAGCGCCGCCGCCGGCGTCGGGTTGGTGATCCCGCCCAGGATCGACCCCAGTACAGCCACAATCAGAACCAGCGGCGGGAAAACCACCTTGACCAGGTCATTCTGCGCCATCGCGATGGCAGCGGCCCGGCAGCCAAAAAGAACCATGACCGTCGGAATCGCAATCAGCAGCACCGTCACGCCAGGCGTCGTCACCGGGCTGACCAGCAATGCGTCAATCAGCAGGATCAGTACCAGCCCTAGCGCGCCGATGATCATCGGCCGCGGGCTCGACGAGGGCGAGATGCCCCGGCTGAAGGCCAAGACAATCGCCATCAGCGTGACGAAGAACCCGATGCCGGTGCCGATGGGCGCCGCCGCCGCGATCTTGGCCTCATGGGCAGCCGCGCGTTCCTCGTCGGTCAGCTTCTCGCTCTGGTGTTGTCCACCTGCCGCGTCAATGTCGGCCTGCTGCTTGACTGCAAGATCCCACTTCGACTGGCCGTGCAACTCGATCATCGAGGCCTTGCACTCGTCCGAGACATTGGTCCGCAGGATCGCGCCCTTGGTGATGTCCGAATAGGACGAAACCGTCACATCCTGCGATCCGATGACGCGCGCGGCGTCCAGTCCGACAAAGGCGATGATGATCGCCAGCGGCACCGCCAGCAACCAGGTCAGCCGCTCCGAACGGGTCACTGGCTCGCCGATGCTGCCCTCCAGATCCACCGCCGGCGCCTTCTCCGGGTTCAGCAGCGCATAGCCGAAGGAATAGACCGCGTAGAGCAGCGCCAGCAGGATCCCCGGCAGCAGCGCCGCCTGGAACAGCGTGCCGACCGAAACCACCGCCGGTGTGCCGAGATAGGTCAGCGCATCGGTGCAGCCGGCCAGGTTCGCCCGTTCCTCCTGCGCGGCGGCATAGAGGTCGCCCGCCAGCGTGCCAAGCAGAACGATCACGATCGAGGGCGGGATGATCTGCCCCAGCGTGCCCGAGGCCGCGATGACCCCCGTCGCCAGTTCGGGCGAGTAGTTGTTGCGCAGCATCGTCGGCAACGCGAGCAGGCCCATCGTCACCACGGTGGCGCCGACGATCCCGGTCGAGGCAGCGAGGAAGGCGCCCACCACCACGATCGAAACGGCCAGACCGCCCGGCAGCGGGCCGAAGACCCGTGCCATGGTCGTCAGCAGGTCGTTGGCGATCTTGGACCGCTCCAGCGTGATGCCCATGAGCACGAACATCAGCACCGCCAGCAGTGTTTCGATGGACTGGCCCGCCAGCACGCGTTCGTTCATCCGGTTCACGATGAACGAGATGTTGCGATCCATCGCCTGGACCCAGCCGCCTTCGAACACGTGCTGCGCGACCCGCGGCAGCTCGGGATATCTGAAGATCGAGATGGCGTCGGCCTTGACGCCCTGGCCTATCAGGTCCGCGTAGGCCTGTGTCGATGTGTCGATTGCCTGGTGGATCAACAATCCCGCGCTGTCCAGCGCGGCGATGATGCCAAAGGCGATGAGACCTGCCCCACCCAGCGCGAATGCCACCGGGAAACCCGAGAGGATGCCGCCGAACAGGCACAGGAGCAGGATGATCAGGCCGATTTCGATGCCGTCGAGACCGAGAAACATGTCAGCTGTTCCTAAATTCTAGTGGGTGCCTTCGTAGGCTTCTTCACCTTCGCCGAGCGTGTCTCGGTCCAAGTATTTGCCCGCGCTCGCCTCGCCTTCCACGAACTCGAGCCACGAGCGGTAGAGGAAGGTGAAGGAATGGATGAAGATCATGGCCGCGAAGAGGCAAAGCAGGACCTTGAACATGTAGTAATGGTCAAAGCCGTTGGGGCTGAAGCCGATCCGTTCGACGTTCCAGCGCAGCGCCTTCGCCTTCATCACCAGCCGCTCCAGCGTGTCGCTGGCCGAGGGCTTGGGCACGATCAGGTGCCGCCACATGAAGTACCAGCCGTACATCCAGATAACGACGGACATCGGCAGCATGAAGATCATCGAACCGACCATGTCGATGACCTTCTTGGCGCGGAAGCTCACTGCTGAATAGACGAGGTCAACCCGCACGTGCCCGCCCTGCACGAAGGTGTAGGAGACGCAGAGCGCGATGATGATGGCGTTGTAGAGCTTCAGCTCCTCGCCCCACCAGCTGATGTCATATTGCAGCGGAATGCCGAAGCCGAAGACCATGTCTGCCCGGGCAAACACGCGCTGGATGAAGACGACCACGATCTGCTGCAGCACCATGATCAGGCCGGCCCATGCAAAGACCCGTCCGAAGAGGTTGCCGAAGCCCTCCATGAAGCGCACCGTCGCCCAGCCGAACCGCCGGTTGGCCATGACCGCGATGGTCAAGAGCAGGAACAGGTCGAACATCACGAAAAAGAACTCGACCGAGCCGCCATAGTAGACGACCCGCATGATCGCCTCCTTGTTGGACCAGTCGAGCCATAGCGATGGATGCGTGAGTGCATAGGCGAGATTGTAGAATCCGCCGAATATCTGGCTGAACAACCAGATGATCGCGTCAATCATGACGTCTTTATCCTCCCTGGCCCTGTTTTTGGGGTCCGGTTCTTATTTTTGGTTCTTATGCCGGTATTCCGGTCATGTCGGGCCCGCGCATGGCGCGGACCCGCTTTGCTGCACTTATGTGCCGATCAGCCCAGAACGCGGTCGCGCTGCGCGGTATAGGCGCCGTCCGACAGGGCCAGCCAGGCCGAGGACTCGCGCATCGACGCATCGACGCTCGCCCGGATCTTGGCGAAGAGCTCGTCGCCCATATACTGGTCGAGGGTCTCTTTCGACGCCTTGCCGAAGGCATCCCAGACCGAATCCGGGAACTGCAGCGTCTTCACGCCACCTGCCCGCAGACGACCCAGCGCCGCCGAGTTGTTGGCCAGGAACAGCGCCAGGGTCCACTGGTGCGAGGCGCTGGCCACCTGCTCGATGATCTGCTGGTGCGCAGGCGACAGGCTGTCGAAGACGTCGCGGTTGGTCGCCAGCGAGAGCGCCGCACCCGGCTCGTGGAAGCCGGCGGTGTAGTAGAACTTGGTGATCTCCTGGAAGCCCGCCTTCTCGTCGGCCCAGGGACCGATCCACTCGGTACCGTCGATCGCGCCAGACGACAGTGCCTGGTACACTTCCGCGCCGGGCAGGTTCTGAACCGAGCAGCCGAGCTTGCCAAGTGCCTGGCCGCCCATGCCGGGCATCCGGAACTTGAGGCCGTTGAAGTCCTCGGGACCGTTGATCTCCTTGCGGAACCAACCGCCAGCCTGCGCGCCGGTGTTGCCGGCCAGGAAGGACTTCAGCCCGAAGATCTGGCCGAGCTCGTCGTGGAAGCCGAGTCCGCCGCCGTGGTAATACCAGTTGACGATCTCCTGCGCGGTCATCCCGAAGGGCGCTGCGGTGAAGAACTGGTAGCCCGGGTGCTGACCGGTGAAGTAGTAGTCGGCGCCGTGGTACATGTCGGCCTGGCCCGAGGTCACTGCGTCGAAGACCTCGAAGGCCCCCACGAGTTCGCCAGCGGCCTTGAGGTCGATGGTCAGCATCCCATCGGTAGCTGCGGTGATCTTGTCGGCGCAGTATTGCGCGGAATCATGCACACCGGCGAGGCCACGGCCCCAGGTCGTTACCATTGTCAGGGTCCGCTTGCCCTGGGCGTAGGCCGGCGCGGCCAGTGTGGTGGCCGCAGCCGCGCTTCCGCCCAACGCGGTCGTCTTCAGGAACGATCGACGATCCATGTAGTTCTCCTCCCGTTTTTTATGCTCTTGGGGACCGGTTGTGTCCCCGGCTTTCTCAAAAGTGTTGCTACCCTAGCCATTTGTCTCTCGTTGTGAATAGCAAATCATGGATGTGATTGCGTAGCGTCCGGGGCTCTGCGCTGCCCGCATCGGCCCTGGCCCGCCCATTCAAGGGCTGTACCCGCCCCTCGCCTTGCCCCCGCGAACGGCCGCCAGACCGTCTGAAATCAAGCCAAAACGCGATGATTCGCACATTCGATCAATACCTTCCGGACCCCGTCCCGTCGCCCGCCCGTCTCGGCGCGGAGCCCGCGGCTACGGTTTCCAAGTACGTACTCTTACTTACATCGGCGCTTTTCGATAAAGTCGTCAGAAATGGCGCGCGCGCAACATAATTACCTAAAATCCACCCACACGATCATCTTTTTCGCCGCTTTGAAGGTTGACGCCTCTGCCCGACCTCCATAAGGTCCGCGCACACGAAACTGGAGTCCCGGGGCATGATCACCCTAGTCGTAATCGTAGGAACGAATCGCATGGGCCGGTGACGGATATCCAGATCCCTACCCATGCGCCTCCGATATCCTCGGGGGCTTTTTTATGTTCGGCGGCAGGATGACCCGCAAGATGGAGCAAGACAGATGACACGGGAAATGACGGGCGCGAAGATCGTCGTAAAGGCGCTGAAGGACCAGGGCGTCGACACGATTTTCGGCTATCCCGGCGGTGCGGCGCTGCCGATCTATGACGAGATCTTCCAGCAGAACGACATCCGTCACATCCTGGTGCGGCACGAACAGGGCGCGGTGCACGCCGCCGAAGGCTATGCCCGATCAACCGGCAAGGTCGGCGTCTGCCTCGTCACCTCGGGCCCCGGCGCGACCAACACCGTCACCGGCCTGACCGACGCGCTGCTCGACTCCATCCCGATCCTGGTCATCTCCGCCCAGGTGCCGACCTTCCTGATCGGCTCGGACGCCTTCCAGGAGGCCGATACCGTCGGCATCACCCGCCCCTGCACCAAACACAACTGGCTGGTGAAGGACACCGAGCGCCTGGCCGGAACCATCCATGAAGCCTTCCACGTCGCCCGTTCCGGCCGTCCCGGCCCCGTGCTGATCGACATCCCTAAGGACGTGCAGTTCGCAACCGGCACCTATGCGCCGCCGAAACCCTCGACCTCGCACTACCAGCCCAAGCTCAAAGGCGACATGGATGCGATCACCGAGTTGGTCGCCGCGATGGAAAAGGCCAAGCGTCCGGTCTTCTACACTGGCGGCGGCGTCGTGAATTCCGGCCCGGCCGCCAGCATCCTGCTGCGCGAACTGGTCGACGCCACCGGCTTCCCCGTCACCTCGACCCTGATGGGTCTCGGCAGCTATCCGGCCAGCGGCAAGAACTGGCTCGGGATGCTGGGTATGCACGGCCTCTACGAGGCCAACCTGGCGATGCACGGCTGCGACTTGATGATCAACATCGGCGCCCGCTTCGATGACCGTATCACCGGCCGCATTGACGCTTTCAGCCCGAAGTCGAAGAAGGCGCATATCGACATCGATCCCTCCTCGATCAACAAGGTGATCAAGGCCGACATCCCGATCGTCGGTGACGTCGCCCATGTCCTCGAGGACATCCTCAAGGTCTGGAAGGCACGCGGCCGCAAGACCGAGGCCGAGTCAGTGGCCAAATGGCACAGCCAGATCGAGGAGTGGCGCAAGGTCCGCTGCCTCGACTACACACCGTCGACCACTTCGATCAAACCGCAATACGCGCTGGAACGGCTCGAGGCGCTGACCAAGCACCGAAAAGACCGCTTCATCACCACCGAAGTCGGCCAACACCAGATGTGGGCGGCGCAATTCCTGCATTTCGAGGACCCCAACCACTGGATGACCTCCGGTGGTCTCGGCACCATGGGCTATGGCTTCCCCGCCTCGATCGGCGTGCAGATGGCGCACCCCGAGGCGCTGGTCATCAACGTCGCGGGCGAGGCCTCCTGGCTCATGAACATGCAGGAAATGGGCACTGCAGTGCAGTTCCGCCTGCCGGTAAAGCAGTTCATCCTGAACAACGAACGCCTCGGCATGGTGCGCCAGTGGCAGGACCTGCTGCACGGCGGCCGCTTCTCGCATTCCTGGTCCGAGGCGCTGCCCGATTTCGTCAAGTTGGCCGAGGCCTTTGGCGCCAAGGGGATCCTCTGCAAGGATCCCGCCGATCTGGATGATGCGATCATGGAGATGCTGAACCACGACGGGCCCGTGATCTTCGACTGCCTGGTCGAGAAGCACGAGAACTGCTTCCCGATGATCCCTTCGGGCAAGGCGCACAACGAGATGCTGCTCGGCAATGCCGAGACGAAGGGCGTGATCGACACCAAGGGGTCGGTGCTGGTCTGAGACCAGGCGCCACCCCAGTTCATTTGCATTCAGAGGAACGAGAAGATCATGTCCCCCCTGCACATCACCAAAGGCGCAACCAGCCACTCCGCCTACAACCTGCGCCCCAGCTTCTCCGAGATCGAGGAACGCCACACGCTCGCCGTTCTGGTCGAGAACGAACCCGGCGTCCTGGCCCGTGTCATCGGCCTATTCTCGGGTCGCGGCTACAACATCGAAAGCCTGACCGTGGCCGAGGTCGACCATACCGGCCACCTCAGCCGCATCACCATCGTCACCACCGGCACGCCGCAGGTGATCGAGCAGATCAAGGCCCAGCTCGGCCGCATCGTGGTGGTGCACGAGGTGCATGACCTCACCGTCGAAGGCCCCAGCGTCGAACGGGAACTGGCCATGCTCAAGGTCGTCGGCACCAGCGAGAAGCGGGTCGAGGCGCTGCGCCTCGCCGACATCTTCCGCGCCAGCGTGGTGGATTCGACGCTCAACAGCTTCGTTTTCGAGATCACCGGCGCGCCGGACAAGATCGAAGCCTTTGCCGAGCTGATGCGCCCGCTCGGCCTGACCGAGATCGCGCGCACCGGAGTAGCGGCGCTGCTGCGCGGCGCCTAAGGGGGCTCAGACCGGCTCCAGAGAACTGTCCCTGCGCCGTCTCCAGGCGCCGGGATCATTGGCAGCCGGGCGCCGAAGTGGAATGACCTCGGCCCCGCGGTGCGAAACGGCGCCTGCCGCCTTCGATGCCACTGCGCTCAACCGGTCGGCCAATCCGCAGAACAACCCCTCGGCAACCAGTCTGGGATTGCTGGCCACTCTCTGATGCCGAACCGTGGCAAGGTCGAACTGGATCCAGTCACCCGCGTCCAGATTTACGCCGATCTGCTGATCGTCCTGCAGACAGAAAGCCAGTTCCCCGTGATCTTCGCACCAGATCACGGCATGTCGCTCGCGTTTGTCGCTCCATAGCACTACGCCGAACATTTCATGACTCACATCCGCCAATGCTCCGACTTTGCGGCAAAATGCATTGCACAAACATGGCCTATTCAGTGTCTCTGTCTTGCAATTTGTGTCGGAGCGGATACGCTTCTGGCGTTAATTGGCACCAGCCATGACGCCAATCAGCGTCAGGTCGCAAAGCCCAGGATTTGTTAATCTTTATTGCAGGTAGTAAATTGCCACAATAATACAATCACAGGGAGAACAAGGGACCACGATGGCACGACAGACACGATCTCCGGCGGACCTGCGCAACATGTTCGGCAGCAACCTCAGGCGCCTGTCGACGCAATACCCGTCGATTTCGGAACTGTCGCGACAACTCGGGATCAATCGGACCCAGTTCAATCGCTATCTCTCGGGCGAAAGTTTCCCGCGCCCGGACGTTCTTGACCGCATCTGCGAATTCTTCGGGGTCGATGCGCGAATACTGCTCGAACCGGTTGAAACGCTTATCGGCCCCAAGCAAGCGACCAGCCACCCCTTTCTGGCCGATTTCCTCGCAAAGGGCGTAAAGGACATACCCGACGACTACTTTCCCTCGGGATTCTATCGTTTCACCCGGCGCAGTTTTTCGAACGAAGGGCAATATGTCGTCGGCCTCGTCTACATCTTCCGCGATGGCGACATGACTTTCCTGCGCGGCTTTGAAGCCCGCGAGGCAATGCAAGCCCAAGGTCTGCCGCAAGATGCCCGCTCGCGCGAGTTCCGGGGCTATGTCTCCCAGCAAGAAGAAGGCGTGGCCATGGTCGTCTCGCGCCGTAACGCGCTGACCAGTTCATTCAACTTCCTGAGCAGGATCAACTCCTTCGAGAACAACTTCTGGGTCGGTTACGTGGCACGTCCGATGCGCGAAACTGCTCACGGCAGCCGCGTCGCCCGCATGGTTTACGAATACCTAGGCCCTACCGCTCGCAAAGCATTCCCCGCAGCGCGCAAAACCGGGTTCTACAAGGAAGAAGATCTTTTGCCCTTCCACGTGCGGCTTCTGCAGGTGAAAGAGCCCTTCCGCTAGGCCGGCCGGGGAGCTGCCAGCCGTCTTCCGACGGCCTCTGTTTTAGGTGTAATCCGAGCGCTGCAAGCCGTATTTCGCCATCTTCTCGTTCAGCGTCCGACGCGGCAGGCAAAGCTCGTCCATCACGGATGCGATCGAGCCCTTGTGGCGCCGCATCGTATTGTCGATCAGCATACGCTCGAATGCTTCCACGTATTCCTTCAGGGGCTTGCCTTCCGTGGTCATCACCGGCTGCATCTCCTCGTGGTCGCTCATCAGCAGCGAGGCGATGGTGCCCGACCCGCGCCGCGACTGCAGCACCGCACGCTCGGCGATGTTGATGAGCTGGCGCACGTTGCCCGGCCAGGGCGCCTGGAGCAGCTGCGCGGCCTCCTGTGCGCTGACCTTCGGCGCGTCGCAGCCGTATTCCTCGGCGAACTGCTCGGATAGCCGGGTGAAGAGCGTCAGGATGTCCTCGCCGCGCTGGCGCAGCGGCGGCACCGTGATGCGCAGCGCCGCCAGGCGATAGAACAGGTCCGGGCGCAGCACGTCCTCGGTCTTTCGGCCGGCCTCCTGCAGGTTCGAGATCGCCACGATCCGGGTCTCGGCCGGGGTGCCCTGCTCGTTGATGACCGACAGCAAGCGGGCCTGCAGCGAGTCCGTCAGCGCCTCGATATCCTCGAGCACCAAGGTGCCACCGCGGGCCTCTTCAATGGCCGGAAGCTGGGTATCCTCGGGCTGCATCGGCCCGAACAGCCGCTTGGCCAGCGCCTGCTCCTCCAGCGCGCCGCAACTCACCAGCACGAATTTTTTGCCGGCGCGGCTGCCAACCGCGTGGAGCGCGTGGGCCACCAGCGTCTTGCCGGTCCCGGTCTCGCCGTCGATCAGCACGTGTCCGTCGGCCTGACCGAGGTCGAGGATGTCTTCCTTGAGCCGCGCCATTACCGGGCTCGCGCCGATCAGCTTCTTCATGATCTGACCGCCGTCCGACAGCTCGCGCCGCAGCGCCCGGTTGTCGAGCACCAGCCGGCGCGCGCCGGTGGCGCGCTTGGCCAGACGCGACATGTGGTCCGGGTTGAACGGCTTTTCTAGGAAGTCGAATGCGCCGACACGCATCGCCTCTACCGCCATCGGCACATCGCCGTGACCCGTGATCATTATGACCGGCAGCGCGGAATCCGAGCCCATCAGCTTCTTGAGGAACTGCATCCCGTCCATGCCAGGCATCTTGATGTCCGAGATCACGATGCCCGGATAGTCCGGCCCCAGCACCCGCAGTGCGTCCTCTGCGCTCGAGAAAGTCTCGGTGTCATATCCCGAGAGAGCCAGCCACTGGCTGATGGACTGGCGCATATCCTGTTCGTCGTCGACAATTGCGATCTTCATTGCCTGGGCCATTCGGGCGTACCTCTCATTCGGCGGCTTCGACGCCGTCCTCTTTTACGATGGGCAGTTGCATCTCGAAAACTGCTCCACCCCTCTGTCCGTTCCGCGCTGTGAGCCGGCCGCCATGGTCGTTGACGATCCCCGAGGAGATCGCCAGCCCCAGGCCGACCCCGTCGCCGGGTTGCTTGGTCGTATAAAAGGGCTCGAACAAGGAATCCAAGTCCTCGATCCCGTCGCCGTTGTCCCGCACGGTCAGCGTCGCGGTCGCGCCGGCGGCCAGGATGATCTGCACCTCGGGGTCGGAAACCGACTTGATCGCGTCCAGCGCGTTGCGCAGCAGGTTCACCATCACCTGCTCGATCCGCATCCGGTCGCCCAGCACACGCACCGGCTGGTCGGGCAGAACCTGGGTGATCTGCACCTGCCGCTGGCGCAATTGCGGCTCCATCATCGACAGCGACGAGGCCAGCGCATCGCGCATGTCGAAGGGCGCAAAGGCGTCTCCGCCCTTCCTGGCATAGGATTTCAGCTGCCTGGTGATCGCGCCCATGCGCTCGATCAGGTCGTCGATCCGCCCGAATGAGGAGAGCGCCTCCTCGGGCCGGTTGCGCCGGATCAGCAGGCGCGCGCCGGCAAGATAGGTCTTCATCGCCGCCAGCGGCTGGTTCAATTCGTGGCTGACAGCCGCCGACATTTCGCCAAGTGCGGCCAATTTCGAGCTCTGCGCCAGCGATTGTTCGGTGACCGCAAGGGTCTCCTGCACCCTTTCACGCTCGGCAATTTCCCGCTGTAACCGTGCGTTCAGCGCGCGAAGTTCCGCTGACTCCCGCTGGAACAACGCCATGCGCAACGCAGTCTTCCGGCTCAGGGCGTAAAAGGCCAGCGCGAGCAGAATGGCAAATCCCATGATCTCCAGTGCCAGCACCCCGTTCACCCGTTCGCGGATCGAGGCATAGGTGGTGAAGGAGGTCATGC
The DNA here is from genome assembly GCF_014656415.1 of Seohaeicola zhoushanensis. Taxonomy (GTDB): domain Bacteria; phylum Pseudomonadota; class Alphaproteobacteria; order Rhodobacterales; family Rhodobacteraceae; genus Seohaeicola_A; species Seohaeicola_A zhoushanensis. The sequence goes on from NZ_BNCJ01000010.1 coordinate 153,059, forward strand.
GCCAGCCGCGGAAGGGAATGCGCGTCTCGGTGCGCATCACGCCCTCGCCCTGGATATAGGCGTCGGCCGGCAGCGCGGTCCAGTCGGCAGTGGCACGGATCGCGCGCTGGATCGCGCTCTGCGGATCCTGCCGCTTTAGCGCTACGTCCTCCGACAGCCCGCGCCAGCGCGACTCGGTGGCCAGCACGATCCGGCCCGTACTGTCGGCCACGAGCACCGCGTCCGATATGCCCGCCCAGGCCCGTTCGAACTTCTGCAGGTCGACCTCGACCACGATGACGCCAAGCGCCGCCTGTCCGCTCTCGACCCGGCGCGAATAGATGAAGCGATAGCCCGCGCCGCTGCGCTCGATCACCGAGAAGACCGTCGCGTTCGAGCGCATCGCCTCGATGAAATAGGGTTCTTCCTGGTGGGCGGTGCCCAGCAACCGGTTCTCGGTCGCGGCAACCGTGCGCCCCTCGCCGTCCAGCATCATCAGACCGGCGGCGCCGATCTCCTCGACGAAGGAGGTCAGGCGGTCGGTCGATTCGGCAAAGTTCCGCGTCTCCAGCGCGCTGATCAGCGTCGGGTCACGCGCCAGAAGCTGCGGCACGATGGCATTGCGGCGCAGCTCGCTCAACAGGTTGCCGCTGTAAAGCGCCAGGCGAAGCTCGGCCCGGCTGCGGGTCGTGGCGGTGAAACGGTCGGTCAGCAACCGGTTGGTAGTCCAGACCGTGGCGACCGCAACCGCCAGCAACGCCAGAAGGGACAGGCGCACGCGCCAGCTTATGGTATCCGTGCGGGGCAGGATTAGGGTCGATTGCAAGGGGTTGCGCGTGTTCGCCATGGACGAAGGGTAATGAAACCCCGCGTCCCGCTCAAGTCACGCCGGTGTCAGCACACCGACCAGCGCGCGGAACATTGCCGCTCCGTCGGTGCCTCCGTGGCCGGGATCCGCCGCCCGCTCCGGGTGCGGCATCATGCCGAGCACGCGCCGGTTGGCCGAAAGCACCCCGGCGATGTCGCGCTGCGACCCGTTCGGGTTCTCGGCATAGGTGAAGGCCACGCGGTCCTCGCCCTTCAGCGCATCCAGCGTGGCGGCATCGGCATAGTAGTTGCCGTCGTGGTGCGCGATCGGAATACCCAGAACATCGCCGGCGTTATAGCCCGAGGTAAAGGCGCTGTTCGACGTCTCGACCTTCAACTGAACGGTCTTGCAGATGTATTTCAACCCGGCGTTGCGCAGCAGCGCGCCCGGCAGGATGCCGGTCTCGGTCAGCACCTGGAAGCCGTTGCACACGCCCATCGCATAGCCACCGCGCTTGGTGTGCTCGACCACCGCCGAACAGATCGGCGAGCGCGAGGCGATGGCGCCACAGCGAAGGTAGTCCCCGAAGGAGAAGCCACCGGGAATGCCGACGATATCGACGCCTTTGGGCAGGTCGCTGTCCTTGTGCCAGACCATGGTGACATCGGCCCCGGCGGCGCGGAAGGCTTCGGCCAGGTCGCGGTCGCAGTTGGACCCGGGGAAAACGATGACGGCGGCTTTCATGTCTGACCTCTCAGGAAGACGATGCGGTTGGCCGCCCACCAGGGCAGCAAGGCAAGGACCAGCGACGCCAGGCCGATCAGGGTGAGCATAGGGGGCACAAACCACAAGCCCCGCCCTGTGTCCAGATGGACAATGCCCCCGTTGCCGGCCCGGCCCCGCGCGACCTCAGGCCATTTCGATGCGATAGCTCTCGATCACCGTATTGGCGAGGAGCTTCTCGCACATTTCCTTGACCTGCGCTTCGGTCGCGCCCTCGGCGAGATCGAGCTCGATCAACTTGCCCTGGCGCACGCCGTTGATCCCGGCAAAGCCCAGTGCCCCCAGCGCGTGGCGCACGGCCTCGCCCTGTGGATCCAGAACCCCGTCCTTCAGCATTACCTTGACGATTGCCCGCATGTCCGACCCTCTTGAATGGTTGAGGCTGCTTCGCGCAAGCGGCGGGCACTGTCAACCCGGGTGCGCGCGGTGCCGGGGGCGGGACGTGGTCCCTGCCCTCCGGCCTTGATCCAAGCTCAGTTGATGAGCTTCGGCTTGGTCATCTGGGTGGGCTCGTTCGGCATCACGCCAAGCCGCCGCGCAACTTCGGAATAGGCATCCGTAAGGTTGCCCAGGTCGCGCCGGAACACGTCCTTGTCGAGCTTGCGGCCCGAGCTGATGTCCCACAGGCGGCAGCTGTCGGGGCTGATCTCATCGGCCACGACCAGGCGCTGGAAGTCGCCGTCATAGATCCGGCCGATCTCGATCTTGAAGTCGATCAGGCGGATGCCGACGCCCAGCATGAGGCCCGAAAGGAAGTCGTTGACCCGCAGCGCGAGGCTCAGGATGTCGTCCATGTCCTGCTGGCTGGCCCAGCCGAAGGCAGCGATATGCTCTTCGGTGACCATCGGGTCACCCAGCTTGTCGTCCTTGAAGTAGTATTCGACGATCGGCCGGGGCAGCTGCTGGCCCTCTTCGATGCCCAGACGCTTGGACAGCGAGCCCGCGGCATAATTGCGCACCACCACTTCCAGCGGGATGATCTCGCAGGCGCGGACAAGCTGCTCGCGCATGTTCAGGCGGCGAATGAAGTGAGTCGGCACGCCGATCTGGTTCAGACCGGTCATGAAATACTCGGACAGCCGGTTGTTCAGGACGCCCTTGCCGTCGATCACGTCCTTCTTCTGGGCGTTGAACGCGGTGGCGTCGTCCTTGAAATACTGAACGATGGTTCCCGGCTCCGGGCCTTCGTACAGGATCTTGGCCTTGCCTTCATAGATTTTCTTGCGACGCGCCATAGCCAGCCTTTCGGGAAACGCGGCCCGGATTGAGTCCCGTGCGCGCGTAGCGCCGTATAGTCCAAGGGGAGAAGTGTCGCAAGCAGGGGACAGGCACTTGCACCTTCGCGGCCGCGTCGGCATATCAGACAACAAGCCGAATTCATCCCAGGGGGACTCTTTGCCATGACCACCTTCGACAATCGCGAGAACGCTTTCGAGAACAAATTCGCCCATGACGAGGAAATGATGTTCAAGGCCGTGGCACGGCGGAACAAGCTCCTCGGTCTCTGGGCGGCCGAGCTGATGGGCAAGTCGGGCGACGACGCCACAGAATATGCCAAGTCGGTCGTCCTGGCCGATTTTGAGGAAGCCGGCCACGAGGACGTGGTGCGCAAAGTGGCCAAGGACCTCGACGGCAAGGCCGACGCCGACGCCATCCGCGCCAAGATGGAAGAGCTGATGCCCGTCGCCAAGAACCAGATCATGAACGAAGTGGGCTGAGCCCAAGGACCTTCGGCGCCTTCCGGCCCGGCGGCGATCCGCATCGCCGTCCTCCGGTGGGCGCCACACCTGCCGGCCGCCCCGCGGCCCGCAGCGCCCCGGAAAGGGGCACCTTCCCAAATCCAACTCATGAAGAAGTTGCGCAGAATGGGTTTGCCTTGGCGCATCCCGCGTGACAGACCGTCGCGAAACCGCCGGCGCGCCGGCAGCCCCGTGAAGGAGCGACAAGACATGAGCGATCTGCTTTCCGAACTGCTGGCCACCCGTGACGTTCTGCTCGCCGATGGCGCCACCGGCACCAACCTATTCGCAATGGGTCTCGAGGCCGGCGAAGCGCCCGAACTCTGGAATACCGCCGAGCCGAAGAAGATCCTTGCGCTCTACCAGTTCGCGGTCGACGCCGGCAGCGACCTCTTTCTGACCAATACCTTCGGCGGCACCGCTGCGCGGCTCAAGCTGCACAGCGCTGACAAGCGCGTGCGCGAACTGAACCGCGTCGGCGCCGAACTCGGCCGCGAGGTCGCCGACAAGGCAGAGCGCAAGGTGGTGGTCGCCGGCTCCGTCGGCCCGACGGGCGAGATCATGGAACCGGTCGGCAGCCTCTCGCATTCCCTGGCCGTCGAGATGTTCCACGAACAGGCTGACGGGCTGAAGGAAGGCGGCGCCGACGTGCTCTGGCTCGAAACCATCAGCGCGCCCGAGGAATACCGCGCCGCCGCCAAGGCCTTCGCCCTCACCGGCTTGCCTTGGTGCGGCACCATGAGCTTCGACACCGCCGGGCGCACCATGATGGGGGTCACCTCCTCGGCGCTGGCGCAGCTGGTCGAGTCGCTCGACCCGCCCCCCCTCGCCTATGGCGCCAACTGCGGCACCGGTGCCTCGGACCTGTTGCGGACCGTGCTCGGCTTCACCGCGCAGGGCACCGGCCGTCCGATCATCGCCAAGGGCAACGCCGGCATCCCGAAATACGTCGAGGGCCACATCCACTACGACGGCACCCCTGCTCTGATGGCGGAATACGCGGTGATGGCCCGGGACTGCGGCGCCAAGATCATCGGCGGCTGCTGCGGCACCAAGCCCGAGCACCTGCGCTCCATGCGCGACGCGCTCGACAGCCGCCCGCGCGGCGAAGCCCCGTCGCTCGAGCGCATCCAGGCAGAGATCGGCCCCTTCAGCTCGGCGAGCGACGGCACCGGCGAAGATCCGAACGCTGCCCGCCGTGAGCGCGGCCGCCGCCGGCGCGGCTGACACCGCAGCCCCTCAGAACAGCGAAAGCTGATCCCCCGGCCGCACCGGCGGCCGGAACCGGCCGCAATCGAGCGGCGGACTCGGCGCATCCAGCCCCAGCCGATGCGCCGCAGCCTTGAACCTCTTGCCGATCAGCTCGGCATGAATGCCTTCGCCCCGCATCCGGTGACCCCAGCGCGCATCGTAGTCCTTGCCGCCGTGCATCTCGCGCAGCCTCGCCATGATGCGGGCGGCCTTGCCCGGTACGTTTTCAGCCAGCCATTCCTGCCAAAGCTCCGAAACCTCGCGCGGCAGCCGCAGCATGATCCAGCTCGCCGTACTCGCACCGGCCTCGCGCCCCGCCGCCAGCAGCGCCTCGACCTCGTGATCGGTCAGCCCCGGGACTATAGGCGAGGTCATCACCCGCACCGGCACGCCCGCTTCGCTGAGCCTGCGGATGGTGGCGAGGCGACGCGCCGGTGTCGGTGCCCTCGGCTCCATCCGGCGCGACAGGTCGGCGTCGAGCGTCGTCAACGAGATCCCGACCCGCACCAATCCCCGTTCCGCCATCGGCGCGAGAATGTCGAGATCGCGCTCGACCAGCGTGCCCTTGGTGACGATGGCGACCGGGTGGTCGCACTCGGCCAGCACTTCCAGGCAGCCGCGGGTGATACTCATGTCCCGCTCGACCGGCTGATAGGGGTCGGTATTGGTGCCGATGGCAATCGGCGCGACGCGATACGACTTCGCCCCCAGCTCACGCGCCAGCACCTCCGGCGCGGCAGGACGGGCGATCAGCCGCGTCTCGAAGTCCAACCCCGGCGAGAGGCCTAGATAGGCGTGCGATGGTCGCGCAAAACAATAGATGCAGCCATGCTCGCAGCCCCGGTATGGGTTGATCGACCGGTCAAACGGCAGGTCGGGCGAGCGGTTGTAGGTGATGAGGCTCTTTGGCACCTCGACTCCTACCTCGGTGCGCAGCGCCGGCAGTTCCTCGGGCATGTCCCAGCCATCCCAATCGGCGCTGCGGCTCGGCTCGAACCTGCCGGGCGCATTGCTGGCGGCGCCACGGGCTCGGCGACGGTCTTTGTCGATGGGCAGGCTCGGGGTCATGAATTAGATATAGAACAAATGAGGAACATCAGCAAGCGCCGCCCGACACGCCCGCCCCGGCCTCGCCATTGGCCCGCCGCAGGTCGGAACAGATGCGGCCAGTGTCGCAATTAACGCAGTGCGCGCCACGCGCTTTCGCCAAAAGTGCGACAGACCGCCCCAAGGGCGCCCCCGGCCTCAATGCAAGGAATCGCGCGCATGTCGGAAGAAGACGAGATCATCCTGTCGGAACTCGACGACGAGGAACTGGTCCAGCAGATGTTCGACGACCTCTACGACGGTCTCAAGGAAGAGATCGAGGAAGGCGTGAACATCCTGCTCGAACGCGGCTGGGCACCCTACGAGGTGCTGACCAAGGCGCTGGTGGGCGGCATGACCATCGTCGGCGCCGACTTCCGCGACGGCATCCTCTTCGTGCCAGAGGTGCTGCTTGCCGCAAACGCGATGAAGGGCGGCATGGCCATCCTCAAGCCGCTGCTCGCAGAAACCGGCGCGCCGCGCGTCGGCAAGATGGTCATCGGCACCGTCAAGGGCGACATCCACGATATCGGCAAGAACCTCGTCGGCATGATGATGGAGGGCGCCGGCTTCGAGGTGGTCGATCTCGGCATCAACAACTCGGTCGAGAAATACCTTGAGGCGCTTGAGCGCGAAGGTCCCGATATCCTCGGCATGTCGGCGCTGCTGACCACGACGATGCCATACATGAAAGTGGTGATCGACACGCTGGTCGAACAGGGCAAGCGCGACAACTACATCGTGCTGGTGGGCGGCGCTCCCCTGAACGAGGAATTCGGCAAGGCCATCGGCGCCGACGCCTACTGCCGCGATGCCGCCGTCGCTGTGGAAACCGCCAAGCATTTCGTCTCGCGCAAGCACAACAGCATGAACGCCTGACCCCCGCTTGCGGCGCGCTGAGAGCTATGGTCGGCCCGCAGGTCATCCTGCGGGCCGTTTTGTTCCGGCGGCGTCAGCGCCCCTCGATCCGGGCCACCACCGCACCCAGCACGATGCCGTAGAGCACATGGCCGATCAGCGCGACCCAGGTGATGCCGGTGAAGTTCAGGAACAGCGGCAGGCCAGCGATGGCGGTAATCCCGCCGATGGCGAAGATCCAGAGGCCGAAGCCATAAATCGCCGAGGGCACGAACCAGCCGAACCGCGCGCCCATCACGGCGTGCCAGAGCGGGCGGAAAATAAACAGCCAGCCGACCGGATAGCCGATCAGCCCGACGAGGTAGAAATGCACGAAGTAGCCCGCGAAATCGCCGCTCGGCAGGCCGAGGCTCTCGAGCAGGCTGCGCGCGAGGCCATGCGGCGAGAGCGCGGCGAAGCCCAGGCCGGGGCTGATGAGCTGCCCCCAGAGATCGAAGGCGATGGTGGCGAGGAAGCCGGCAATGAACATCAGGCCGAGCGGGCGGACATTGGGCGCGGGCAAGGCGGTCGGGGCGGTCATGGCATCGGATCTCCTGGGACTGTCTCTGCCGCCGATCTTGCGCCCGGTTCCCTCCAGCGTCATCCTCAATCCGGAAATCCTACAGGATCACACGCACAGGTTAGATTTGTGTCAGAGCGAGACGACACCCAGCCCGACCCTGGCACGCTGACCTACGAAGGGCTTGCACCTGCCCATCGCGGTCGGCTGCTGCTGATCGCCTGCGGCGCGCTCGCGCGCGAGATCCTGGCGCTGAAGACGCGCAACGGCTGGGACCATATCGACGTGACCTGCCTGCCCGCGATCCTGCACAACCATCCCGAGAAGATCACCGCCGCGGTCGAAGCCGCCATCGACAAGCACCGCGCAGACTATGACGACATCTTCGTCGTCTATGCCGATTGCGGCACCGGCGGTCTGCTCAAGGCGGCCTGCGCCAGGCTCGGGGTCGAGATGATCGCCGGACCGCACTGCTATTCCTTCTTCGAGGGAAATGCGAACTTCGCCGCCCATGACGATGAAATAACGTCGTTCTACCTGACCGACTTCCTCGCTCGCCAGTTCGACGCCTTCGTCTGGAAGCCGCTCGGCCTCGACAGGCACCCCGAACTGATCGGCATGTATTTCGGCAATTACACCAAGCTGGTCTACCAGGCCCAGACCGACGACCCGGACCTGACCGCCCGCGCCCGCGCCTGCGCCGACCGGCTCGGCCTCGCCTTCGAACGCCGTTTCACCAGCTACGGCGATCTCGCCACCGCCCTGGAAGCCTGGGCGCGGCGCTGACGGCGGAAGCCGCGCGCGCTTGCGCCGCGATGCCTCCTTAAGAACCACAGAAGAGGTCGGCGCCGCGCCCCTGATTTCTCTTCTTCAACAAATACCTCCGGGGGAGCCGCCAAAGGCGGCGGGGGCAGAGCCCCCTATTGCGCCGCCGCCACAGAACGGATCCGTTCGATCATGGCGCGCAACCCGTTCGAGCGCTGCGCAGAAAGGTGGTCATGCAGCCCCAGCCGCCCGAGTTCCGCCCGCGCGTCGACCCCGGCAACCTCCGTAACCGGCAGGCCGTTGTAGAGCGCACGCAGCAGCGCGATCAGCCCGCGCACGATCAGCGCGTCGCTGTCACCGTCGAAATGGAACGTCCCCTTCTCGATCACCGGATGCAGCCAGACCTGACTGGCGCAGCCACTGACCTTGGTGGCCGGCACCTTCAGGGCCTCGGGCAGCGGCTCCATCGCCTTGCCCAGCTCGATGACATGGCGATAGCGATCTTCCCAATCGTCGAGAAACTCGAAATCCTCGGCGATCTCTTCGAAGGCGGCGCTGGCCATGACTTTGTTCCCCGAAACACTGCGCCCCGTGAGGTAAGACGCAGGCGCGGCGCTGTCCACCCCGCCTTCATGCTTTTCAAGCGCGGCGCGATGGGTTAACCCCTTCTGAGGCAATTACACACCGCGGGCAGGCGATGCGCAAACCCCTGATGCTTCTCATTCTGGCCAGCCTGGTGCTGGCCTCCTGCGGCTGGCGCGATTCCCGGGTCAATCCGCGCAACTGGTTCGGCCGCGGCAAGGAAGTCGCCGTGGCCACGGAAACCGCCTCGCCGGTCAACCCGCTGATCCCCAGGCGCAGCAGCATTCTCGAAAAGGGGCCAGTCGTCGATCGCAGCGTGCCCATCGGCCGCGTGACCGAACTCAGGATCGAGCCGACCAATACAGGCGCCATCGTCTATGCGACCGGCATCGCCGAGCGCCAGGGCCCCTTCCAGGCCAAGCTGCGTCCGTCCAACAAGGAACTGATCCCGGACGAGAACGGTGTTCTGACCTTCGACTTCAATATCGTTTACCCCAACCGCGCCACTCCCGTTGGCAGCGACCTGACCCGCACGGTGCACGAGGCGCACAGCCTCTCCAAGCAGGAACTGGCCCGCATCCGCGTGGTCCGCGTGGTTGCCGCCCAGAACGCGATGGAATCGCGCCGCCGCTAGGTCGGAGACGCGCGTTATTCCCCTGACTTGCCACGCTGGCCCTCGTCGCGGCCTTGCGCTATGACGGCGCGAGGCTTCAAGGGCACGACATGGCACGTTATCTCATCACTTCGGCGATCCCCTACATCAACGGGATCAAGCACCTCGGCAACCTGGTCGGCTCGCAGCTGCCGGCAGACCTCTTCGCCCGCTACCTGCGCGGTCGCGGCAACGAGGTGCTGTTCCTCTGCGCAACCGACGAACATGGCACCCCCGCCGAACTCGCCGCCGCCAAGGCCGGCAAGCCGGTGGCCGAATACTGCGCCGAGATGCACGAGGTGCAGGCCGACATCGCCCGCCGCTTCGGTCTGTCGTTCGATCACTTCGGCCGCTCCTCCTCGCCGCAGAACCACCGGCTGACCCAGCACTTCGCTGGCAAGCTGGCCGAGGCCGGGCTGATTCGCGAAGTTTCCGAGAAGCAGATGTTCTCGGTCACCGACAATCGCTTTCTGCCCGACCGCTACATCGAGGGCACCTGCCCCAACTGCGGTTACGACAAGGCGCGCGGCGACCAATGCGAGAACTGCACCAAGCAGCTCGACCCGACCGACCTCATCAACCCGCGCTCGGCGGTCTCAGGCTCCACCGATCTCGAGGTGCGCGAGACCAAGCACCTCTACCTGCGCCAATCGGCGCTCAAGGATGACCTCGACGCCTGGATCGACACCAAGACCGACTGGCCGATCCTGACCACCTCGATCGCCAAGAAATGGCTGCACGACGGCGACGGCCTGCAGGACCGCGGCATCACCCGCGATCTCGACTGGGGAATCCCGGTACGGAAGGGCGATCAGCCCTGGCCGGGGATGGAGGGCAAGGTCTTCTACGTCTGGTTCGACGCCCCCATCGAGTACATCGCCTGCGCCAAGGAATGGACCGACTCGCGCGGCGCGCCCGATTCCGAATGGGAACGCTGGTGGCGCACCGACAAGGGCGCGGAAGACGTTCGCTACATCCAGTTCATGGGCAAGGATAACGTGCCCTTCCACACGCTCTCCTTCCCGGCCACGATCATCGGCTCGGGCGAGCCGTGGAAGCTGGTCGACCACCTCAAGTCCTTCAACTACCTGAACTATGATGGCGGCCAATTCTCGACCTCGCAGGGTCGCGGCGTCTTCATGGACCAGGCGCTGAGCATCCTGCCGTCAGATTACTGGCGCTGGTGGCTGCTCTCCCACGCGCCGGAAAGCTCCGACAGCGAATTCACCTGGGAGAACTTCCAGGCTTCGGTGAACAAGGATCTGGCCGACGTACTGGGCAACTTCGTCAGCCGCATCACCAAGTTCTGCCGCTCGAAGTTCGGCGAAGTGGTGCCCGAAGGCGGCGAACAGGGCGAGGCCGAAAAGGCGCTGATCGCCACCCTGAACGAACGCGTCCGCGCCTACGAGGGCTTCATGGACGCGATGGAGGTCCGCAAGTCGGCGCAGGAGTTGCGCGCGATCTGGGTCGCGGGCAACGAATACCTGCAATCCTCCGCGCCCTGGACCACGATCAAGACCGACGAGGCCACAGCAGCGATGCAGGTGCGCATGGGCCTGAACCTGATCCGCCTCTACGCAGCGCTCTCGGCGCCCTTCATCCCGGATGCCTCGGCACGGATGCTATCGGCGATGAACACGCTCGACACCGAATGGCCGGGCGATGTCGGCGCGGCCCTGGATGCACTGCCCGCGGGCCATGCCTTCAGCGTGCCAGATGTGCTCTTCGCCAAGATCACCGACGAACAGCGCGAAGACTGGCAGAGCCGCTTCGCGGGTGTCCGCAGCTAGTGTTCCATCTGCGCCGCCGGTGTCTCTGGCGCCGGCGCGTGGTGGCTGTGAACCGCTCCTGCCCCGGCAATTGCCGCAGCACAGACCACGACCGCTGTGATGAACAGCCGCGATTGCCGTTTTGCCTTCTTCCTGCTAGTCAGCCCGTCGTTGACCACACGCGCGCTGTTTTCCCTGCGCATGATCGCTCCCCTCTTTTTCTATGTCCTACCTTGCCAGATAGGTCTCGGATACGGGGCTTGTAAGTGAACTCGATCACACCGGCTTGAAACCGCCGATTCCCGGCACCTGGGCAAGCGCCGCAAGGAAGATCCCTGCGCCCAGCGGGATCAGTTCGTCGGGGAAATCGTAATCGGGATTGTGCAGCGCCGGCGTCTCCTCGCCCGCACCCAGCAGGAACATCGCCGACTTGCTGACATCGCCGAAGCGCCCGAAATCCTCGGAGGCGCGCATCGGCAGGTCGCCGGCATCCCATGACACCCCCTCGGCCGTCAGCGCGCGTGCCAGGATATCGGTGGCCTCGGGGTGGTTCCCGCAGGCGCGGAAAACGTCGTGATAGCCGATCTCGGGCACCAGCCCCGCCCCCATCTCCAAGACCAGCTCTTCCACCGCGGCGACCAGCGCCGCCATGTCCTCATCGCGCGTGGTGCGCAGAGTCGCCCATAGCTCGGCCTCGCCCGGCGCGATGCCGAAGGCGGGCTCGCCCAGCCGCGCATGGGTCACGGTCACCAGCCGAAAGCCCGGATCGGAAGGCCCGCTGCCCTGCCCCAGCGCCGTCAGCGCCGGCATCAGCCGCGAAAGCGCCACCATAGGCGAGAGCCCGGTCTCGGGCATCGAGGCATGGGCCGTGCGCCCCCGCAGCCTGATCAGCGCCCCGCGCGAGGCGCAGTTCATCGGCCCCGCCGCCAGCGCCACCTGCCCCAGCGGCATTCCCGGCATATTGTGCAGCGACAGCGCGTAGTCAGACCTCAGCGCCTCGAACTGCGGGTCCGCCAGCACCTTCGCCGCCCCCGAGCCATCCTCCTCGGCTGGCTGGAACAGCAGCACGATCCGCCCATGCTCGGGCCGGCTGCGCCCTAGCACCCGCGCCACCCCCATCAGCACCGCCATATGCCCGTCATGCCCGCAGAGATGACCGGTGCCTGGCACGGTCGAGCGATGCGCTGCCGCCGACAGTTCCTCGATCGGCAGCGCATCCAACTCGCAGCGAACAAGAACGCTCGGCCCCTCGCTCGTGCCTTCGTAAACGGCGGCAACGCCATGCCCGCCCAGCCCGGTCACGATACGGTCCGGCCCGGTTCCACGCAACGCCGCAACCACCCGCCGCGCAGTGGCCTCCTCCTGCCCCGAGACCTCGGGGAAGCGGTGCAGCTCGCGCCGAAATGCGGTCAGCTGGACGATATCGCTGTTGCCAAGCTGGATCATGGTGCCGTCTCTCCTTGCTGGTCGTGATCGCCGCGCAACAGCAACAATCCATTCCCTGCCTTCCGGCACCCGCACGGGGCCGGAAACAGTGCCACAATCTTACCCGCTCGCCGTCGCAACGGCCACATGATCCCGTGCGAGAAGAGACTTGCAGGGTCAGAATGTCCCGATTCCCGAAAAATCAGACATTCGAAAGGAGCCATCCGTGTCTCCCATTGCGATCTTCCTTTGCGCCGCATCCATCGCCACGCTTCCTTCTGGTGCCCAATCCGCAGCCGAACTCAAGCTGGCCTGCGAGGGCGGCCTCTCGGCCCCCGTTTGCCGCGCGCTGGCCACGACCCTGGCAAGCGCAGTCGGCCCCATCGTCCTGACCGAAACCCTGGCCGCCGGTCCCGGACTGCGCTTCGTGACCGAGGCCCACAGGCCCGATATACTCTCGGGCCACCTCGCCTGGCAGGGTGCCGACGGCAGCCGCGGCACCGGCCCGACGCTGACGCTCTCGGTCTCCGACACCACCATCGACGACGCCATGCTCGCCCGCTTCGCGGCAGAGCTGCTGCGCCACAGCGGTCTGCCGCTCTGATCCCTGTCCCTTAACGAGGAGCCTTTTTCATGTGCCTGATGTGCCAAGCCCTGGACTCAAACCAACCCTTTGATGTCCACACCGACACCGCGCTCACCGACGGCGGCGTGCAGACCAGCCTCACCGCCGCCTCCCAGCCGGTCTACAGCCTCGACCAGATCGCCGACTACCTGACCGAAGGCTTCTGGCTTGGCCGTGGTCAACAGCCCCGATCTTTCGACGTCCAGGCGGGCGGCACGATCACAGTCAACATCACCGGGCTCGACGCCCTTGGCAAGGCAACGGCGTTACAGGCCCTCGACGCCTGGAGCACGGTCACTGGGCTTACCTTCACGCAGTCCAGCAATGCCATGATTTCCTTCGATGATACCCAGTCGGGGGCCTACAACAGCTCGATTACCTCGGGCACCACGATCCTCTCCTCCTCGGTCAACGTGCATACCTCCTGGCAGGCCTACGGCGACTATTACCTGCAGACCTTCATCCACGAAATCGGACACGCCCTCGGCCTCGGCCACGCCGGCAACTACAACGGCAGCGCCGATTTCGGGACCCAGGCACATTTCGCCAACGACAGCTGGCAGATGACGGTGATGTCCTACTTCTCGAACAACGAGAACCCCAACGTCTTGGCCTCTTTCGCCTATCTCGCCACCGCCCAGCTGGCCGATATCCTGGCAATCCAAAACCTCTATGGAACGCCCGCCAACGTGCAGACCGGCAATACGATCTACGGCGACAACACCAACCTCTCGCAGCACGGCATGGGGCTCGACAACGGCAAGGCCGTGGCGATCTTCGACAGCGCCGGCACCGACACCATCGACCTGTCTTCGCGCACCTCGAACCAGCGCATCGACCTCTATGCCGAGCGTTTCTCCGACATCAACGGCAAGACCGGCAACCTCGCCATTGCCCGCGGCACGGTGATCGAGAACGCCTTCACTGGCTCGGGCAGCGACCACATCACCGGCAACGCCGCCGACAACATGCTGATGGCCGGCGCCGGTGACGACACGCTGCTCGGAGAAGGAGGCAACGACACGCTGGTTGGCGGCGACGGGGCCGATACGCTCACCGGCGGCACCGGTGGCGACGTCTTCGTCTACACCGCCGCCTCAGAGGCCGGCGATACCATCACAGACTTCTCCCTCGCCCAGGGCGACCGGATCGACATCTCGGCGCTATTCGCGGCCATCGGTTATGCCGGCACCAACCCGATCAGCGATTGCAAGGTCTGGCTCTCCGCCGCAACCGGCGGCGCCTGGCTGATGGTCAACGCGGTGGCCATGGCCTTCCTCGCCGGTGTCTCGGCCAGCGCCGACCTCGCCACCATGCTCGACGTCGAAAGCGTGCCCGTCGGCCCCGATCCCGACGCCTATGACACCCGCATCACGCTCACCAACAGCTTCGTGCTGACCTGGACCGAGGCGGCCAGCATCATCCGCGACACCAACGGCGGCATCGACACGCTCGACCTCTCGGCGGTGACCTACGGCAACAAGATCGACCTCAACGGCGGCATTACCGGCATGCTCGGCTCCAAGAAGATCACCATCGAACCCGGCACAGAGATCGAGAACCTGCTCCTCGGCACCGGCCGCGACACCGGCATCGGCAACGATCTCGACAACCGGATCGAAGGCGGCGCGGGCGACGACAAGCTCTACGGCAACGCCGGGGCCGATACGCTGAACGGCGGCGACGGCAAGGACTCGCTATATGGCGGTGATGGCAGCGATACGATCACCGGCGATGCCGGCATGGACAAGATCTATGGCGGTAGCGGCGACGACAGCATCGAAGGCGGTGCCGACAACGACAAGATCTACGGCGAGGACGGAGACGACCATATCGACGGCGGCGACGGCAGGGATACTCTCTACGGCGGCAGCGGAAACGACAGCCTCGACGCCGGCACGGGCGACGACAAGCTCTACGGTCATGCCGGCGACGACAGCCTGACCGGCGGAGCGGGCCGAGACTCGCTCTATGGCGACGTCGGCGACGACGTGCTCGACGGCGGGGCCGATGACGACAAGCTCTACGGTGGCGACGGCAACGACACCCTGACAGGCGGTGACGGCAAAGACTCCATAAAAGCCGACAAGGGCGACGACCTCGCCAATGCCGGTGCAGGCGATGACAAGGTCTATGGCGGCGACGGCGACGACGATCTCTCGGGCGGCACTGGCAACGACACGCTATACGGCGACAACGGCGATGACCTGCTCGACGGCGGTGCGGGCAACGACAAGCTCTACGGCAAGAACGACGAAGACACGATGTTCGGCGGCGAAGGCCTCGACTACATCAAGGGTGACAAGGGCGACGATTACGCCGATGGCGGAGCCGGCAACGACAAGATCTACGGCGACAACGGCAATGACACCCTGCTTGGCGGCGACGGCGACGACTACATCAAGGGCGGCAACGACAGTGACGCGATGGACGGCGGCAGCGGCATCGACAAGCTCTACGGTGACGCGGGTAACGACCTGATCGACGGCGGCGCAGGCAACGACATCATCGACGGCGGCGCGGGCAACGACGTGATCGCCGGTGGCCCGGGGGCCGATACCATCAAGGGCGGCAGCGGCACCGATACCTTCGTCTTCAACGCGGTGAGCGATGCCGGCGACCTGCTTTACGACTTCTCGCTGCGCTACGGCGAAAAGATCCAGGTCTCGGGCCTGCTTAGCGGTGGAACTGTGGCCGACGCCCTGTCCGAGGGTCTCTTCTGGCTCGAAGCCGAGGGCCGCAACGCCTGGCTCGTCTTCGACGACAACGGCACCGAGGTCGACCTCGCCCTCATCAGGAACCTGGCCGCCACCACGGAACTGACCACCGACTGGCTGATCTGATCCCGGCCGGGAGGGCTGACAGGCCCCCCTGCCCGCCCATGTCGCATTCGGGATAGCCGGGCCCGCCAACGGATGGCATGTCCGTCAGGCAACAGGACCGGATCCCCCGACATGAGCACCACCACCCCGCGCAATCTCACCGGCATGGTGTTCGTCTTCATCGCCGGCGTGCTCTGGTCCACCGTCGGACTCGGCATCCGCCTGATCGAGGAGGCGGTGGTCTGGCAGATCCTGCTCTACCGCTCGCTCGGCCTTGCGGCACTGCTTTACGTGGTGATCCGCCTGCGCAGCGGCCAGGGGCCCTTCACGATGGCCCGACGCGCCGGCCTGCCGGGCCTCGTCGCCGCGCTGGCACTGGTCGCCGCCTATACCGGGGCGATCTACGCGATCCAGAACACCTCGGTCGCCAATGCCATGCTGCTCTTCGCCTGCTCGCCGCTGCTGGCAGCGGTGCTTGGCTGGGTCTGGCTCGGCGAAAGGGTGCGCCCGCAGACCTGGGCCGCGATGGCCGTCGCAGGCTGTGGCATCGCCGTCATGGTATGGGACAAGACCGGCACCGCCGCCTGGGGCGGCAACCTCGCCGCGCTCGGCTCGGCGCTCGGTTTCGCCATCTTCACCGTCGCCCTGCGCTGGGGCAAGGAGGGCGAGATGATGCCTTCGGTCTTTCTCTCCGGCCTTCTCGCCGTGGTCATCACCGCCGTCGTCTGTCTCGGCTCCGACCTGCCGCTGGTCCTGAGCCCGCGCGACAGCGCCATCGCATTCGGCATGGGCGTAGTGCAGGTCGGCGCCGGCATGACACTATACACCATCGGTTCCAAGACCGTTCCGGCGGTCGAGCTCACGATCCTCTCAATGGCCGAGGTCTTGCTCGGCCCGGTCTGGGTCTGGCTGTTCCTGGGCGAAACAGCGACGCGCTACACCCTGATTGGCGGAGCGATCCTGCTGCTCGCCATCGCCGGCAACGCGATATCGGGCGCGCGGCGCAAGCCGCCGCCCGGCATCGTCTGACCGCTCGCCCTCCGTTCAGAGGGTCGTCATCGGCCCCGGCTCGTGCATCTTGATATCGCGACCAAAGGCGCCGATTTCGGCCAGCTTCGCGCGGTAGGTGGCGATATGCGCCGACTTCCCATGCGCCTTGAGACAGTCGAGATCGTCCCATTCCTCGTAGACGCGAAAGGTGGTCGGCTCCTCGACGCTCTGCCAGAAGGCGTAGACGCGGCAGCCCTTCTCGGCGCGTGTTGCAACGGCCACCTCGGCCGCGGCCGCCTTCATCGCCTCGATTCCCTCAGGCGGAACCTGCATGGTCCCGGTAACGATCAGCATGAATGAAACCCTCCCTCGATCCGCGCCACCCTGTCGCGCGGCGCAGGCAGGGTCAACCGGTCAGATCGATCCGGTGATGCAGCCGGTCGACCGGGCGGCCATCCGACAGCGGGATCCCCCGCGAGACGTCATACTGCACGAAGCCCATTCGCCGGTAAAAGCCCAGCCCCGGCACGTTGTCGGCCCGGATGGTGGCGTTGATCGCCACAATCCCCAACTCCTTGGCGCGCGCCAGCGTCTCGGCGAACAGCGCTCGCCCCGCCCCGCGCAAGGGATCGTCGCGCCGGGTGAAGCTGGCGATATCGGCCCAGCCCTCGGGCAGGTCGTCTCGCCGCCCGAGATGCTGGAATCCTGCCACCGCCCCGGCCCCATCAAGCACCACGTGGCACAGGATGGTCGAGGGCCCCAGCAGGTAGTCCTCCAGCCCGACCTCGTCGAAGAGCTGCTCGAGCGCCGTAGTCCCGCCCAGCGAGATGATCTGGTTCAACAGAACGCAGGCCGCCGGAATATCCTCGGGCGTCATCGCCCGGACCTCGTGGCTCACGATGTCAGAACCCGATCTTGTCACGCAGGAAAGCCAGCGCCACGCCCAGCCCGTCGGGTGCAATGCCATGGCCGGTGCCCTTCATCACATGGGCGAAGACCTCGGTGAAACCGGCCTCCTGCAGGGCCTCCGCCGCCTGCGGCAGCGACTGCGGCGGCACCACCTCGTCCTGGTCACCATGCACCAGCAGCACCGGCATCCGGCTGCGGGTCTCGTCCGGCAGGGTCTCGGGGCTCAGCATCCGGCCCGAGAAGGCGACGATACCCGCAATCGGATCCTCACGGCGCGGCGCGACGTAGAGGCTCATCATGGTGCCTTGCGAAAAGCCGAAGAGCGCCACCTGCTCTGGCAACAGATCCTCGTCGACCATCAGCGCATCCAGAAAGGCGTTGAGGTCATCCGCCGCCGCAGCCAGCCCGCGCGCGGCCTCCTCTTCCGAGGAGCCGTCGAGCCAGGGGATCGGGAACCACTGATACCCGAAGGGCGCACCGGGGATCGATTCCGGCGCATCCGGGGCCACGAACAGCGTGTCGGGCAGATGCTCGCCCAAAACATCGGCCAGCCCCAGCAGGTCAGCCCCGTTGGCGCCATAGCCGTGGACGAACACCACCGCCGAGCGCAGTTCGCCCGAGACCGGGCCCTTGCGTTCGGCATTCAGAACTCGTGTCATGCGATCCCTTCCCTGTCTTTCGCCACCCGGTAATAGGCCCAGAGGATGCGCGCCGCAACCGATCGCCAGGGGCTCCAGGCTTCGGCCATGACGCGAAAGGCGCGCTCTCGCGGGCGCTCGGGCAGGCCGAACAGCAACCGCGCCGATTCCTGCAAGGCGAGATCGCCCGGCGCGAAGACATCCGCGCGACCCAGCGAGAACATCGCATAGACTTCCGCCGTCCAGATCCCGATCCCCGGCACCGCCGTCAGCCGCGCGATCACTTCCGGTGTCGACGCGTCCCGCAGGCCGGCATAGTCGATCCCGGCCTCGGCCAGCGCCTGGGCATAGCGGATCTTCTGCCGGCTCAGTCCGACCACCCGCAATGCCTCCTCGCCCGCCGCCGCCACCCGCTCGGGCTCGGTCAGCCCCGCCGCCTCGATCCGCGCCCAGATAGCGGCGGCTGAGGCCACGCTCACCTGCTGGCTGACGATGGCGCTCAGCAACTGCGCGAAACCGTCCGGGCGCAACCGCAACGGCAGCGGTCCGGTCTGCGCCAGCGCATCAGCGAAGCGCGGCTCGCGCGCAGCCAGCCAGGCGGCACCCTCGGCGACGCAGCTGTCGCCGCGGATCAGCCGGCCGGTCACTGCGCCGGAAGGAGAAACGGAAGCCGTCATCGCTGCGACAGTATCGCCGCGTCGCCCCCACGCAAGCCGCTTGTATGCTGATATATTAGCCGCTACGGCTTGCGCCATGACCACGATTACCGAGATTCCCCCCGCGATCCACGACGATGCCCGCGCCCGACGTAATGTCGTCGTCCTGGTGATCGCACAGGCGTTCCTCGGCGCGCAGATGCCGATGATCTTCACCGCCGGCGGGCTGGCGGGGATGTCGCTGGCCACCAACCACTGCCTCGCGACCCTGCCGATCTCGCTGATCGTGCTCGGCTCGATGCTGACCGCGACGCCGCTCTCGGCGGTGATGCAACGATGGGGCCGGCGGACGGGGTTCTTCATCGGCGCGACCGGTGGCGTGATCGGCGGCAGCCTTGGCGCGCTGGGGCTCTATCTCGGGTCCTTCCCGGTCTTCCTGCTAGGCTCGCTCTTCACCGGCGTCTACATGAGCGCGCAGGGCTTCTACCGCTTCGCCGCAGCCGATACCGCGTCGGAGGCGTTCCGGCCCAAGGCGATCTCCTACGTGATGGCCGGCGGCCTGCTTTCGGCGCTGGTCGGCCCGCAGGCGTTCAAGCTGACCGCCGACGCCTATGTCGTGCCCTTCCTCGGCACCTATTTCGTGGTCATCGCGGTCAACCTGCTCGGCTTCCTGCTGTTCCCGCTACTGGACATCCCGAAGCCGGTGAAGGCCGCCACCACCGAGGCCTCGGGCCGGAGCCGGTGGGAGATGCTGACCACCCCGCGCATTGCGGTGGCGGTGATCTGCGCGATGGTGTCCTACGCGCTGATGAACCTGGTGATGACCTCGACCCCGCTGGCGGTGGTCGGCTGCGGCTTCGAGAAGGGCGACGCCGCCAACGTGGTGACGGGCCACGTGCTGGCGATGTATGTGCCGTCGTTCTTCACCGGCCACCTGATCGCCCGTTACGGGGTGGAGAAGATCATGGGCATCGGGCTTGCCATCCTGGCGGGCGCCGGCGTGGTGGCGCTGCAGGGGGTGGAGCTCGAGAACTTCTTCGTGGCGCTGATCCTGCTGGGGATCGGCTGGAACTTCGGGTTCATCGGGGCGACCACCATGCTGGCCGGGGCGCATTCCACCAGCGAGCGGGGGCGGATGCAGGGGCTGAACGACCTGCTGGTCTTCGGCGGCGTGACCGTGGCTTCGCTCTCTTCGGGCGGGCTGATGAACTGTTCGGGCGGCTCGCCGGTCGAGGGGTGGACGGCCGTCAACCTGGCCATGATCCCAGCGCTGGTGTTGGCCGGCGGGGCGCTGATCTGGCTGGTGATGCAGCCCAAGGAGCCGGCGAACTGAAAGCGTCCCAGCTAGGACGGAGGGTCAACCCACTGATTTCACTCCATATTGCCGGGGAGTGAATCCGGGACACGTTTTTGGGGACCGAAAAAGGCCCCCGCGCGGCCCTTCCGTTGCAGCAAGTGGTGCAGCCTGTGGCTCATGCCCGTGTGGGTATTACGTCATGTCGAGCCAAGGCTTTGGAAGCACTCTTCGGGAGATTTCGGGGTTGGATGACTGCTGTGCGGACGAAACAGGTCTTCCCATTTATTCGCTCAGCGACCGCTTTTCAGAATGCATCTGATACCGTATTGTTCCGCATATGACAAACCGAGATGATTTTAGAGCAACCGTCGTTAGAATAATCGCGCAACGTGCAGGTTACCGTTGCTCAAATCAAACTTGCCTGCGCCCGACCATTGGGCCAGACGGTGCCGACAATAGTTCTAGTATCGGTGTTGCCGCGCACATTACTGCCGCGGCAGAGGGCGGCCCGAGATATGATCCTACTTTGACCTCTGATGAACGAGCTGCTGCCGAAAATGGTATTTGGCTCTGTCAGACCTGTAGCAGACTGGTGGACACGGACGTTGCCAGTCATTCCATTGACCAACTCAGGGAGTGGAAAACGTTAGCTGAGATGCGAGCGTATCTTGGCACTCGCGGGTTTGCAATTGTAGCGTCTAGGAGCTTTAAAAAGCTCGAAGACAAGATGCCAAACCTTGTGGCTGAAATGCGGAAAGATCTTAGCGAAAACCCGTTTATTCGAGAGTTCATAGTCGGTTCCAATCGCTGGTCTTACAATGGCGACCCCAACAATCCCATTTTTCATTATTATTTTGAGGACCACGACAACTTGAAGCCGATGCTGAGGGTAATGCAAAATTATGGCGCGATCATTGATACGACACATAACAAGGTTGATCGTTTCCAACTTACAGAAGAATTTGCTGAATACCTACAATTGCCCATTTAGCTCTCGCATTCCGGAATCACATTCCGCCCGAACTGTCTGCGTGAATAGCCCCGCGTTTCTTAGACGCCTTCGTGTCTCAGTTTCTGCTGCCGCTCGAA
>NZ_BNCJ01000011.1 GCF_014656415.1 Seohaeicola zhoushanensis
GACCCTACCGAGAAACCCGATGGCCACCGACAGCTACACCACGCACCGGGACGTCACCTCGCAAAGGCTTCGTGCGACATCGGAAAATCCTTTCGGACCCTGCGGAAACAGGGCCATTTTAGGCCATGCGAGAAGAAACTCGCACCGCCCGCAGCGCAACTCGGAACTGACCATTGGTCTTGCGCGTGTCCGCAAGGGAGCTGCGGAAAATTTTGGCGACGCAGATCGCCCCGACACTAGGACAGGATGAGCGCCGGAACCCAAGCAGCAGTTGAAGTGACAGCGGCCGAACAGAAAATCAGATCAATTGGAAGGCGCGGTGGTCGTAGGCTCCACTGTAACCCTGCCTGTCGGAATGACGCCTGAAATGTAAAGGAGTGCACCCATGGCGACGATTACAATGGTGATCACGGCTAGTGTTCTCGGGGACATCGAAGTCTCCTGCAGGTTCAACCAGCTGGGGCAGCCCCACGGTTCATTTAAGCATGGACCTCAGGCTGCGCTGATGCAAGCCGCTTGTGGCTGCCCGAATTACCTGGGCCGAAAGGTCCTGACCAAGGCGGACGGATCACCACTGCCCTATCGCCGGATGGCCGAGATCATGCGCACCGAGCGCGAGCGCCTCGAGCTGCTGGCCTACGACCTCCACGCGTTGCGCTACCGTGGCGTGAAGGAGCTAGCCTGGGCCGGGTGCGACGACGACGAGATCATGAGTTACTCTGGGCACTCCACGAAGGCGATGGTGCGGCTCTACGCCGGCGAGGCGAGGCAGGAGATGGCGGCGCGGAGGGCAAGGGAGAAGCGTCGTTGAACGCTGGTCCTAGCTGTACGATCTCAGATTAACCTAGGGAACGGATCAGCACATCACGCGCCACGAGCACCTGAGCTGCACCTTCCCAGAACGGGCGCATTTTCAGCACTTCATCGGTGTCAGTCACAACGTTCGAGAACATAGAAAGCGCGACTTTGTAACTGGCAACCGCATCGCGCGAGCCCACCGGCAGAAGATCTTCCAGCATATCCACTGTCGAGTACTGCCTCATGACGTTTTCAAGTAAGCGTGCTCGAGCATCCGGGATTTCCGATGTGCCATCCACGACGGCAGCAGCATATGCCGCGGCAAAAGTTTGGAAGTCGAGGGCCGAAAGCCGAATTTCATCGCTACGTCTTTCGATGACTTCGGCCACGGCACGGTCAGCTTCAGCCCCCTTTTGGTCATGCCAAAGCCACAGAGAAAGACCCGCATTCAAGAGGAACATGACAACTGCCCCGACAACCATCCATCCTCGGGGGGTACTTTCAGCATTAAACCAGTCTTTCACATGGCCCATCGCTTGCCTATCGACTGAGTGTTCACTTCCTGACCGTTGCTCTAGGGGCAAAGCCCTCATCTTCGTTGGCCGCCGTTGCCGCTCGACACGCCTCTTGCCACCTATCATAGCCCATTGCACGCAAAGTTTCACGTGTCGCCTCATCAATACCTTCCGCCGCACATGGGTCATACCTAGTCGACACGGAGTTTTCGAACTCAATCGAGACATTACCGTTCACATCGATGGGCTGGGCATTCCCTTCTAGCGCAAGTGCGAAGAGCGCAGACACCACAAAGACGATCGAAGTGCCCTTGAGCGTCGTGTAACCGGGTGAGTGGATGCTAAAGTCCTGCTCTGGAATATACCGGTCACCCCTTTTGACCGACGCCGCCATCGCATAGATCGATTCTTGCAGCTTGTCCGTCACTCCCTCTTCGCTACGGCGCGAAAAAGCCTCAACCACAGCCAAGACGAAGGCCTGAAAGTGGTAGGATTCACGTGCATTGAACTCCAATCCGGTAGTCTGAAACCGCGCCAGAAAGTCTCCGTTTACGATTACATTTTGATACGCGGCACCGAGGACCGGTCGCAGAAGATCCGCCCTCATGCTGATCAATGCATTTTGCGTTCTCAGGGAACGATAAGTCCGACCGTCCAGATCTCGTTCGTCGATCTCTGCAAGCCAACGAACCCGCCGAACCAGAAGACCAGCACTCGCATAAGGTTCGGGCGCCTCCCTCCAACGCTCCGGTAGCCCGAAGACTTCGCCGACCAGAGTGTTCCGAACCTCGTTGTCTTTGGGGCCGATGGGGCCAGGTAAGACCACCAGGTCGCCCGCTTTCACTTCATGATAGAGACCATTGATCCAACCAAGCGCGAGCTCACGACGCTTAGACCAACGTGTGTTTCCGAGATCGAGGGCGGCGACCTCAGCCATCAACTCCCCAACCCGGTCAGAACTCCGGTAGGCGACTTCCGCGTATCTCTCCCCGCGGACTATAGCTTCTTTTGTATGTTCAGAACGTGGATAACTGGTTCCTGAAGGAAGAGGCAGGCCGGGATAGTCCAAGAAAACGACGCCAAAGTCCTTCATCACATCGTAATGGCGGTACCTTACGCCCGGAAAGATGCGATATGCTTTGTCATCTTCACCGAATACGCGTGCTCTAATATCGACAATGGGTGGCAAAGTGAGTTCCCGAATCTTCCTGTTGGCGCGATTTTATCGTCGATAATTCACTTTGAAACAACCGATCCTGCGCACCGCCACCCGGAAACGAAGGATGGCAAAGGCTGCGACCTGAAATCTGCTGCTGTCCACCGGCCAAGCGAAGAGCAGTCAAGACAGTGGCTCGCTGCGCGCTTTGCGTTGAGAAGTCGCGTCCTAAACCCACATCGCGCTGACGTCTCGCGCCGCAAATGGCCTCCCCCCAGGACCCAAAGTAGGTAACCTAGAAGGCTGACGTCCCCGCCCTCCGGTCGCGGATTGAGTTGAGGCTCCAAGGCCCGTGAAAGCCCCCATGAACAGAACAAGCACAGAACACGAACGTGATAACCGGAGTGATAACCGCTTGACGGCACCGATGGGAAAATCTATGCAGCGTCGGCAGTTGGCGGGTTGGCGGAGAGGTTACGCAGCGGATTGCAAATCCGTGTAGACCGGTTCGATTCCGGTACCCGCCTCCAGAACACTCCCCCAAGACCCGGCAACGCCCTGTATTCTCAGGCGAATCCCCCCGGCCTCACTCCCCCACCGATGCCCTCAGCACCGCCGAGACCGGGGCCAGCGCGACGCGCGTGGCGCGGTCCTGCAGGGCCCAGAGCACCAGTGACGAGATCGTGTCGGGCCGCACCCGGCCCAGCATCACCACGGCGCCCTCCTGGCCGGCGCGGAAGGCGGCCTGGTCGAGGAATCGGCGCATCACCGTCGGTGACTGCCCGGCGCCGTCGAAATCGCGGAACACCGCCGCCGCCGGCACGCCCTCCTTCACGGCGAGCTTCTGCATCGTGTTCAGCCCGTTGCCCTGGGTGATGACGCCGCGCCCGCTGGCGCCGGCAAAGGCGCTGACCTGGTCCGACAGCGCGCGGTTCCCCTGCAACCCCGTGCCCGTGCCCTCGAGCACCGCCAGCGCCTCGGGCACCCGGTCGAAGAGCGTCGAGAGCGAGACCTCGGCATCCTGCGCCGTCGCCGCCGCGGGCAGGTCGACCAGCGCCACCACCTCGAACCCGGCGGCGCGGTGGCGCGCCATCTTGGCGGCGGCCCCCGGCTTGGTCGGATCGACCGCGAAGGTCAGCGGATAGGGAAAGTCGCTCAGCGCCTCGACGCCAAAGGCCTTGTCGTCGTCGATCAGGACGATCGCCATCAGCGGCTTGTCCTCGGGGTTCTCGAAGGGCGCGGCAAAGCGCACCAGCGGTGGCGCATTCTCGTCGACCTCGGCCACCGGCGCTTCGGCGGTCTCGGCTGCATTGCGCTCGGTCAGCGGCACAACCCGCTTGCCGATACGCGGCTGCAGCTCGGCCCCCTCGGCCGCCTGCGACAGCACCACGACCTTCGGCGCCTCGCCCGGCGTCGCCTCGTTCACCGCCGGAGGGCTGTCGCTCTCGGGCACGGCAATCGGCGCATCGCGCGTCTCCGGCGCGGCGATCTGCGCGGGAACCTCGGCCACTTCCGGCGCGGGCACCGCCTCGGGGGCAACCGCCGCACTGCCGGAGGCCGGGGCCTGCCCCTCGGCAGGGGCCGGTTCGGCCACCGGCGGCGCGGCCGGAGCCGTCGCCACCTCGGGCGCGGCCTCGGGGCCGGGCACACTCACCTGCGGCGCCGTGCCACCGGGTGCGGGTTCGCTCTGGCCCGCCACCTCGGGCAGCGGCGCCTCGCCCGTCGCTCCCGAGGCAGCGACCACGGCTTCGGTCTCGGGCGCGGGCTGCGCGCCCGCCTCGGTCGCCACATCCGGGGCCGGGTCGCCCTCGGGCTGCGGCATCGGCGCGGTTGCATCACTTGTTGCGGGGGCCGGCTCGACCGGCGTCACCACCACCGGCGCACCGCCCGCCGAGGGCGCGCTCACCGCCTCGGGGGCCGCCGAGGCCTCGGGCCGCGCCGGCGCTTCACCGGCAACCTGCGGTGCGGCAACCACCTCCGGCACCGCCGGGGCCGGCACCGCTTCCGGCGCGCTCACCGCGCTCTCGGGCTTGACCTCCACGCCCGCGCCTTCGGCGCTCGGGGCAGTCGTGCCCGGCACCGCCGGGGCCGGCGCCACTTCGGGCTGGTCCGCCGGGGCGGTATCCGCGCCCGCGGCCGGAGCGGCCGGCGCCGCCACCTCGGCCGGCGCGGCGGGCTTCGCCTCGACCACCTGCGCGTCCTTGCCCTCAACGCCGACGTCGCTCTCCCCGGCGCTCGTCGATCCGCTCGCCGAGACCGGCGGCTCGCTGCGCACCTCGGGCACCGGCGTCACCGGCGAGAGCACCGAAAGCGTCACCAAACCGGCCCCGACCACGACGCCGCCAGCAACGATACCTCCGAGAAATCCACGCATAGCTGCCTTGCCTCTCATCTGTTGGCCCGCAGCCGCCGGCTGTCTCAGGCAGCCTTGACGACGGAACGGGTCGCGGACGGTTGCGCCTTGACGCTGGCCCGCAAGCCTGACCATTTAGGTGCCGAACCTTCACGCGCTCGGGGCCACCGCCCCTGGCCCCCATCGACCGATACGCCGAATGCTGCTGCTGATCGACAACTACGACAGTTTTACCTACAACCTCGTGCATTATCTAGGGGCCTTGGGCGCAACCGTGACGGTCAAGCGGAACGATGCGCTTGACGTGCAGGCCGCGATGGCGATGAACCCGGCGGGCATCGTGCTCTCGCCCGGCCCCTGCGATCCCGACCAGGCCGGCATCTGCCTCGCCCTGACGGCGGCCGCCGCCGAGACCCGCACCCCGCTGCTCGGCGTCTGCCTCGGTCACCAGACCATCGGCCAGGCCTTCGGCGGAAAGGTGGTCCGCGCCGGCGAGATCGTGCATGGCAAGCTCGGGCATATCCGCCATACCGGCAAGGGCCTCTTCGCCGGTCTGCCCTCGCCCTTCGCCGCCACCCGCTACCACTCGCTGGTGGTCGAGCGCGCCTCGCTGCCCGACTGCCTCGAAGTGACCGCCGATCTCGAGGACGGCACCATCATGGGCCTGCAGCACCGCGAACTGCCGATCCACGGCGTCCAGTTCCACCCGGAATCGATCGCCTCCGAGCATGGCCACGCCCTGCTCGACAATTTCCTGAAGACGATGAAGGTGCCGGCATGAGCGACGCGCTGAAACCGCTGATCGGCGCTGCCGCCGAACGGGCGCTGACCCGCACCGAGGCCGAGACGGCCTTTGCCATCCTGTTCGAGGGCGAGGCCACGCCCAGCCAGATCGGCGGCCTGCTGATGGCGCTGCGGACGCGGGGCGAGACGGTCGACGAATACGCCGCCGCCGCCGCGGTGATGCGCGCCAAGTGCCACCACGTCGCCGCGCCCGAGGGCGCCATCGACATCGTCGGCACCGGCGGCGATGGCAAGGGCACGCTGAACATCTCGACCGCCGCCGCCTTCGTGACCGCCGGCGCGGGCGTGGTGGTCGCCAAGCACGGCAACCGCAACCTCAGCTCGAAATCCGGCTCCGCCGATGCCCTGACCCATATGGGCATCAAGGTGATGATCGGCCCGAAAGCCGTTGAAACCTGTATCAAAGAGGCCGGCATCGGCTTCATGATGGCGCCGATGCACCACCCGGCGATGGCCCATGTCGGCCCGGTCCGGGCCGAGCTCGGCACCCGCACGATCTTCAACATCCTCGGCCCGCTGACCAACCCCGCCGGGGTCAAGCGCCAGCTCACCGGCGCCTTCAGCCGCGCGCTGATCCGCCCGATGGCGGAAACCCTGCGCCAGCTTGGCTCCGACTCGGCCTGGCTTGTACACGGCAGCGACGGCACCGACGAACTGACCATCACCGGCATCACCTGGGTCGCCCGGCTCGAAAACGGCACCGTGAGCGAGACCGAGGTCCACCCCGAGACCGCCGGCCTGCCCGTCCACCCCTTCGAGGCCATCGTCGGCGGCAGCCCCGAGCACAACGCCGCAGCCTTCCGCGCCCTGCTGGCGGGCGAGCACTCGGCCTACCGCGACGCCGTGCTGCTGAACTCTGCCGCCGCGCTGGTGGTGGCCGGAGCCGCGCCCAGCCTGCCCGAGGGCGTCGAGATGGCCCGCGCCAGCATCGACAGCGGCGCCGCCCGCGAAAAGGTCGAAATGGTCGCCCGCCTGTCCCAGGCCGGCTGATGCCGCTCGACCTGTCGCGGCTCGGTCCCTGGGCCAGCCTGCCGTTCTTCGCGCAGGACCTGCCCCGGATCGAATCCGCGCTGGCCGCCGAAGAGACCCCGGTCTATCCGCCGCCCGCCCGGATCTTCGCGGCACTGGAACGCACGCCGCCTGACGCCGTGCGCGTCCTGATCCTCGGCCAGGACCCCTACCACACGCCCGGCAAGGCCGACGGCCTGGCCTTCTCCATTCCGGCCGACTTCGGCGGCAAGCTCGACAGCCTCGGCAATATCTTCAAGGAGTTGCAGAGCGACCTTGGCCCAGCCCGCCAGCGCACCGATCTGGCCGACTGGGCCGACCAGGGCATCCTCCTGCTCAACACCGCGCTGACCGTCCCTCAAGGCCGCCCGCAGGGCCACAAGTCGCTCGGCTGGCAGCGCCTCGTCCACCAGGTGCTCGACCGCCTCGACGACCGTCCCCGCGCCCTCGTCCTCTGGGGCAAGCCGGCGCAGAAACTCGGGCAACGGATGCAAAATCCTGAACATTTGCGCATTGAAACCGCGCATCCCTCGCCGCTTTCCGCCTATCGCGGCTTCTTCGGCTCTCGCCCCTTTTCCCGCGTCAATGCGTGGTTGCAGGCAAACGGCGAGAGGGCCATAAACTGGGCCGACCAGGAGTAGCCATGACCAATACAATTCTCGACCGCATCAAGGCCTACAAACTCGAGGAAGTCGCCGCCGACAAGGCCGCGAAGCCGCTCGAAGCCGTCGAGGCCGAGGCCCGCGCCGCCGACCCCGTGCGCCCCTTTGCCGAGTCGCTGCAGCGCGCCGCCCTCGAAGGCTACGGCCTGATTGCCGAGATCAAGAAGGCCAGCCCCTCCAAGGGCCTGATCCGCGCCGATTTCGACCCCGCCGCGCTCGCCCGCGCCTATGAGGACGGCGGCGCGACCTGCCTCTCGGTGCTCACCGACACGCCCAGCTTCCAGGGCGCCAAGTCCTTCCTGACCGAAGCCCGCGCCGCCTGCGCCCTGCCCGCGCTGCGCAAGGACTTCATGTATGACACCTACCAGGTCGCCGAGGCCCGCGCGCTGGGGGCCGACTGCATCCTCATCATCATGGCCTCGGTTTCCGACGCCCAGGCCGCCGAGTTGGAAGACGCCGCGATGGACTGGGGCATGGACGTGCTGATCGAAGTCCACGACGAGGCCGAACTCGAACGCGCCGGTCTGCTCAAGAGCACGCTCGTCGGCATCAACAACCGCGACCTGCACAGCTTCGAGACCTCGCTCGACACCACCCGCAAGCTCTCCAAGCTGGTGCCGGCCGACCGTACCATCGTCTCGGAAAGCGGGCTGAACACGCCCGAGGACCTGGCCGACATGGCCCGCTACGGCGTCCGCAGCTTCCTCATCGGCGAAAGCCTGATGCGGCAGGACGACGTCGCCACCGCCACCCGCACTCTGCTCGCCAACCCGCTGCGCGCCGGAGGCTTCTGATGGCGCTGACCCATTTCGACGCCAAGGGCGACGCGCATATGGTCGATGTCTCCGAAAAGGAGATCACCGCGCGCATCGCCGTGGCCGAGGGTCACGTGAAGATGGCGCGCGAAACCTTTGACATCATTTCCGAAGGCCGCGCCAAGAAAGGCGATGTGCTGGGTGTCGCGCGCCTTTCCGGAATCATGGGCGCCAAGAAGACCGCCGAATTGATTCCGCTCTGCCACCCGCTGCCGATCACCAAGGTCTCGGTCGACCTCACGCTCGACCCCGACCTGCCCGGCGTCCGCATCGAGGCCACCGTCAAGACCACCGGCCAGACCGGGGTCGAGATGGAGGCCCTCACCGCCGTCAGCACCGCTGCGCTGACGGTCTATGACATGACCAAGGCCGTGGACAAGGCGATGGAAATCGGCGGCATCCGCGTTCTGCTCAAGGATGGCGGCAAATCCGGCCGCTACGAGGCATCATGATCTCTGTCGCCGAAGCCCGCGCCCTGCTGTTCGATCTCGTCGCGCCCCTGCCGGTCGAGGAGGTTCCCCTCGCCCAGGCCAACGGCCGCGTGCTCGCACGCGAAGTGACGGCCCGGCGCGACCAACCGCCCTTCGACGCCTCCTCGATGGACGGCTACGCCATCAAGGCGACCGAGGCGCAGAAGGATTCGATGTTCCGCGTCATCGGCGAGGCGGCGGCAGGCCACGGCTTTTCCGGCACCGTCGGCGCCGGCCAGGCGGTGCGCATCTTCACCGGAGCGCCGATGCCCAAGGGCGCGGATTTCGTTGTGATTCAGGAAGATGTGAGCCGTACCGGCGAAATCATCACCATCTCCGACGAACCCGGCAGCAACCCCAACGTCCGCGCCGCCGGCGGCGACTTCCGCATCGGCACCACCGTGGCAGCGCCCCGCCGCCTGCGCCCGCAGGACATCGCCCTGCTCGCCTCGATGAACATTCCCCGCGTCAGCGTCACCCGCAAACCGGTGGTCGCGCTGATCTCGACCGGCGACGAACTGGTGATGCCGGGCGAGGAACCCGGCCCCGACCAGATCATCGCCTCCAACACCTTCGGCCTCAAGGCGATGCTGGAAGAGGCCGGCGCCGATGCCCGCCTGCTGCCCATCGCCCGCGACAGCCACGCCTCACTCGACACCGCCTTCGGGCTGGCCCGCGGCGCCGACCTGATCGTCACCATCGGCGGCGCCTCGGTCGGCGATCACGACCTCGTTGGCGAGGTGGCGCAGGACCTCGGCCTCAAGCGCGCCTTCTACAAGATCGCCATGCGCCCCGGAAAACCGCTGATGGCGGGCCGGATGGGCGATGCGGCGATGGTCGGCCTGCCCGGCAACCCGGTCTCGGCCATGGTCTGCGGCCACCTCTTCCTGGTGCCCATGGTGCGCGCCCTGCTCGGCCTCGGCACCGATATCCCGCCATTGCACTCGGCGCGCCTCGCGGGTGCGCTCGGCCCCAACGGCCCGCGCGAACACTACATGCGCGCCGTGGTCGAAAACGGGCAAGCACGGGTTTTCGACAACCAAGACAGTGCCATGCTGGGCGTTCTTGCGGTGGCCAACGCGCTGGTGGTACGGCCCCCCAACGATGCCGCCCTCGCCGATGGCGCGGAAATCAGCTATCTGCCGATCTGACGGCAATACTTTCACGGGAGATCTGCAATGCGGCGTAAACTGGCGGCCGGCAACTGGAAGATGAACGGCCTCGGCGCAAACCTGGCCGAGCTCTCTGCCCTGCTTGCCGCCCAGCCCGATCCCGCCTGCGAGATGCTGATCTGCCCGCCCGCCACGCTGATCCACCGCGCCGCGGCGCAGGCGCAGGGCAGCACCCTGCGGATCGGCGCACAGGATTGCCACGCTGCCACCAGCGGCGCCCATACCGGCGACCTCTCGGCCGAGATGCTGCGCGATGCCGGCGCCACCCATGTCATCACCGGCCATTCCGAACGCCGCGCCGACCACGGCGAGAGCGACGCCATCGTGCGCGCCAAGACCGAGGCCGCCATCGCCGCCGGCCTCACCGCCATCCTCTGCCTTGGCGAAAGCCTCGGCGACCGCCAGGCGGGCCGCACCCTCGACGTGATCCGCGCCCAACTCGCCGGCTCCCTGCCCGACCAGGCCGGCGGCGCGACACTGGTGGTCGCCTATGAACCGATCTGGGCCATCGGTACCGGCCAGGTCGCCACGCTCGACCAGATCGGCGAGGTCCACGCCTTCCTGCGCGCCGAACTGGTCGCCCGTTACGGCGAGACAGGCAATGCCATCCGCCTGCTCTACGGCGGTTCGGTCAAGCACGCCAACGCCGCCGAAATCTTCGCCGTCAAGGACGTCGACGGCGCCCTCGTCGGCGGCGCCAGCCTCACCGCGGCCGATTTCGCCCCCATCGTCGCCGCCCTCTCGGCAGCACACTAGGCCCCAAAGAAAAACGCCGCCCCCGAGGGAGCGGCGCAGGTGTAGCCGTTGGACCGGCTACTTCACGATTATCTCTGGCCCCATGATCGCCGTCGGCAGCACCGTCGACAGCCATGGCACGTAGGTAATCAGGATCAGGAAGACGAAGAGCACCGCCAGGAACGGCAGCGCCGCCCGGACCACCGCCATCATCGACATCCCCGCCACGCCCGAGGTCACGAAGAGATTCAGACCCACGGGCGGCGTTATCATCCCGATCTCCATGTTCACCACCATGATGATGCCAAGGTGGATCGGGTCGATGCCCAGCTCGATGGCAATCGGAAAGACCAGCGGCGCCACGATCACGATCAAGCCCGAGGGCTCCATGAACTGCCCGCCGATCAGCAGGATCACGTTCACGATCACCAGGAACATGATCGGCCCGAAGCCCGCCGACAGCATGGCGCTGGCGATCTTCTGCGGGATCTGCTCGTCGGTCAGCACATGCTTGAGGATCAGCGCATTGGCGATGATGAACATCAGCGTGATCGTCAGCTTGCCCGCCTCGAACAGCGTGTCGCGGGTGTCGCGGTGGAAGAAGGCCGTCACCAGCGCCTGCGGCGCGCTCAGCAGGCTGCGCCGGCCCCGGTCCGCTGTCTCCTTAAGCGGCCCGATGTCACGATACACGAAGCAGGCGATCAGGAAGGCATAGACGGCGGCCACGGCGGCGGCCTCGGTCGGGGTGAAGATCGCCCCGGTGATGCCCGGCAGGCCATAGATCCCGATCATGATGATCGCGATCAGCATCAGCCCCCAGAAGGCATCGCGGAAGCTGGCGAATATCTCGCCCCAGCCCTGCCACTGCCCCTTCGGCATCCCCTTGATCACCGCCATGATGTAGATCGTCACCATCAGCATCAGCCCGGCGAGGATCCCCGGAATGACCCCGGCCAGGAACATCCGCCCGACCGAGACGTCGGTGGCGCTGGCATAGACCACCATCACGATGGACGGCGGGATCAGGATGCCCAGAGTGCCCGCGTTGGCGATCACCCCGGCGGCGAAATCCTTGGAATAGCCCGCCTGCCGCATCGCCATGATGACGATGGAGCCGATGGCCACCACTGTCGCCGGCGAAGACCCCGACAGCGCCGCGAACAACATGCAGGCGAACACCCCGGCAATCGCCAGACCGCCGCGCATGTGCCCGACGCAGGCGATGGAAAAGCGGATGATCCGCCGCGCCACGCCGCCGGTCGACATGAAGGACGAGGCGAGGATGAAGAAGGGAATGGCCAGCAGCGTGTAATGCCCTGCCATCGCGTTGAACAACGTCTGCGCCACCGAGGCCAGCGAGGTATCCGACAGCGCCAGCAGGAAGAAGATCGACGACAGGCCCAGCGAGATGGCGATCGGCACCCCGATCAGCATCAGGCCGATGACGACGAGGAAGAGGATTGCGACTTCCATGGATCAGTTGTCCCGGTTCATGTGGGCGACGTCGGCGACGGCGTCCTCGGCTTCGTGGCTGACGATCAGGCCGCCGGAAGTGCCCTTGGCAATCCGGACCGTCGCCTGGATCAGGCGGAACAGCAGCAGGGCCATGCCGATCGGCAGGATGGCATAAGGGATGAAGCGCGGCATCTTCTCGTATTTGTCGCCGTCGTTCATGATCGGCTCGATCCAGCGCAGCCAGCTCGGAATCGGCACCTCGGGCATCTCGTACCAGCCGCGATACGAGGTCCGCTTCATCTCCTCGAAGCCGGTCGGGAACCAGCGCCCGGTGGTCTGCGGCAGGTTGGCGAAGTTGGCCCAATAGTCCCAGGCGCCCTTCAGCAGCAGCACGGCATAGAGGATGCAGCAGGCGGCGGCGACCAGCGCCAGGATGAACCGCGGTCTGGGCGGCAGCATCGCGGTGATCGCGTCGACGCCAAGATGCGCCGTCACCTTCACCGCATAGCTCACGCCGAACAGCACCAGCCAGGCAAAGAGGATGGTGGTGACTTCGAGACCCCAGCTGAAACCGGTGTTGAAGACATAGCGCAGGACCACGTTCATGAAGGTGACAAGCGTCATCGCGCCAAGGATGACCGCGATCGCCGTCTCCTCGAATTCATGGACGAACCGTCCGACACCGGAATGTGGTTGATAATGCGAAGCCATGCAGTCCTCCCCAGGGCCGCTGATACGCCGCTCCCGGCGCGGGGTGGTCCGGCCCCCCGCAGGGAGCCGGACACGGGGTTTTCAGGTCAGGTCAGAGGCCGGCGTTGATCGCCTGGGCCGCGTCGATGTTTTCCTGGCCGACATCGTCCAGGAACTGGGTCCAGACCGGCTTCATCACGTCGACCCATGCCTGGCGCTGCTCGGGCGTCAGTTCGCGGATCACGCCGCCGGCGGCGAGGATCGCCGCGCGGGCGTCCTGGTCGACCTTGTCCACCTCGGCGTTGCGCGAGACGGTGACTTCCTCGAGGATCGTCGCCAGCTGGGTGCGCACGTCATCCGGCAGGCTGTCCCACCAGTCGGTCGAGGTCACGACCATATAGTCGATGATGCCGTGGTTGGTCTCGGTGGTGCCGTCCTGCACCTCAAAGAACTTCTGGCCGTAGATGTTCGACCAGGTGTTCTCCTGCCCGTCGACAACGCCGGTCTGCAGCGCGCCGTAGACTTCCGAGAAGGCCATCGGCTGCGGGCTGGCCTTGAGGGCCTCGAACTGCGCCTTGATCACTTCCGACGGCTGCACGCGGAACTTCAGCCCGGCGGCATCAGCGGGCGAGATCAGCGGCTTCTTGGCCGAGATCTGCTTCATGCCATTGTGCCAGAACTGCAGGCCCAGCAGGCCGCGCTTGGTCATCGATTCCTTCATCTTCTGGCCGGTTTCCGAGGTCTGGAACGCGTCGACCGCGGCGATGTTCTTGAACATGAAGGGCAGGTCGAAGATCCGGAAGACCTTGGTGAACTGCTCGAACTTCGACAGCGAGGGCGCGGCCATCTGCACGTCGCCCTGCAGCATGGCTTCCAGCACCTTGTCGTCATCGTAGAGGGTCGAGTTCGGATAGACCTCGACGCAGGCCTTGCCGTTCATCTCCTCGTTGACGCGGTCCGCGAAGAGCTGGGCGGCGATGCCCTTGGGGTGCTTGTCGGCATTGGTGACGTGGGCGAACTTGATGACGATCTCGCCAGCGTCGCAGGCAGCCGAAGCGGCCGATGCGCTGATGCCAAGGGACAGGGCGGCCACGGCGGCCGCGGTTACGAATTTCATCGGGTACTCCTCCCAGAGTTTACACGGTTCGGGGCCAATCCCCCCGAGGCACCGGTGATTCGATGCGCTGAGTGGAGTGAAGCGAATCGCGGAGAACCGCTCAACAATCCCGAAGGGCCTTCGGAAATGGCACTTCAAAAGTAGCAAATTCAATTACTTGGTGACCAAAGTTAAAGCGCCCCGAAAACCAACCTTCAAACCGCGTGCGAATCTCCACACACGCACCCCCGCCAACTGTGCGGATTTCCGCACAGTGTCAGCGGCGGAAATCCTCCGGCCTGATTCCGTATTTCGCCAGCTTGTCGTAGAAGGTCTTGCGCGGCAGCTTCAGCGCCTTCGCCGCCTCCGAGGCATGACCGTTCTGCCGTCCCAGCGCCGCGATCAGCAGCGCCCGCTCGACCTGCGCCAACTGCTCGACCAGGCCCAGGTCCGCCGCCTCGGTCGCCTCCTCGGGCATCCCCAGCACGAAACGCATCGCCGCGCTCATCAGCGACCGCGTATTTCCCGGCCAGGGCTGCGCCATCAGCGCCGCCAGCTTCTCGGGCGAGATGTCGGGCGTGCGGATCCCCGCCTGCTCCGCCGCCTGCGCGACGTAATGGCGGAACAGCACCGGAATATCCTCGCGCCGCTCGGCCAGCGAGGGCACCCGCACCCGGCTCACCTCCAGCCGATAGAGCAGATCAGCATTCAACCCGCTGCCCTCCAGCTCCACCGTGCTGCCCGCCAGCAGCCGCACGTCGCCCTCGCCCTCCAGCGCCCCGATCAGCGCGATCTGCGTATCCGCCGGCAGCCGCGTGATCTCGTCCAGGAAAAGCGAGCCCCCCGCGCTCGCCGCCAGGGCCGAGGCCAGCGCGGCGCGGTCCATCCCATCCGCCGCGCGCTTCTCGAAGGGCGCCTGCGCCCGCGCCGACGACAGGTGAATGACCTCGGCCACCTTCGAGATGCCGCTGCCCGGCGGCCCGCTCACCAGCACCTCGGTCTCGGTCCGCGCCACACGCCGCACCGAATCCCGCATCCCCCGCGCCAGATCGGACTCGCCGAACAGCATCCGCGCCACCGGGTCACCCGCCTCGGCCTGCGCCTGCGCCGCCCGCGCCTCCAGCACCTGCCGCCGCGCCTCCAGCGCGCGACGCAGCACCGCGACCAGATCCGCCGGCGCGCAGGGCTTCTCGAGGAAGTCGAAGGCGCCCCTCTCCATCGCCGAGACCGCCATCGGGATATCGCCTTCGCCGGTCAGCAGCACCACCGGCAGCTCGGAATCCACCGCATGGGCATAGCTCAGCAGGTGGAACCCGTCGCGCCCCGGCATCCGCATGTCCGACAGGATCACGCCTGGAAAATCGGCCCGGATGTGGTCCTTGGCCGCCACGAAGCTGCCCGCCGCAATCGCCACCATCCCGGCCAGGTCCAGCGTCTGCGCCATCGCCTCGCGCACCGCCGCGTCGTCATCCACCAGCAGAACCGTATCGCTCATGCCGCTTCCTCTTCCCGCCAGCGCTCCAGCCGCACCGAGAACTCGGCCCCGCCGTCGAGGTTCTGCCCCCGGATGTCGCCACCGAAGCTCTGCACGATGCCATAGCTGATCGACAGCCCCAGCCCCATCCCCTCGGCCGCGCCGATCTTCTTGGTGGTATAGAACGGGTCGAACACTCGCCCCGGATCGGCGATGCCCGGCCCGGTATCCGCCACCGTCACCGTCACGCCCGCGCCCTCGGCGATGCCCAGCCGCAGGGTCTTCTCGGCGCGCCCCTGCATCGCATCCACCGCATTCCCGACAAGGTTGAGGAACACCTGCCCCAGCCGCACCTCGCCGCCGCGCACCCAGACCGGCCCGGCGGGCGGCGCATAGACCAGCTCCACCCCCTCCTGCTCCAACCGCGCCGTGACCATCTCGATCACGCTCTCCATCACCTTCACGACATCCACCCGCGAGGGCGGCTCGCTCTCCTGCCGGGCAAAGGCGCGCAGGTTCTGGATGATCCGCCCCATCCGCCGCGCCATGTCCGAGATCCGGCCGAGGTTCTCGCCCGCCACCTCCGGCCGCCCCCGCTCCAGATAGGCCGCGCCATTCTCGGCGAAGGAGCGGATCGCCATCAGCGGCTGGTTCAGCTCGTGGCTGATCCCCGCGCTCATCTGCCCCAGCGCGCTCAGCTTGCCGGCCTGCACCAGGTCCTCCTGCGCCCGCTTCAGCGCCGCCTCAGCCTCCTCGCGCTCGCGCACTTCGCGGCGCAGTTGCACGTTGGTCTCCAGCAGCTCCGCCGTCCGCTCCGCCACCCGCGCCTCCAGCACCTGGTTCGCCTCGGCCAGCGTCCGCCGCCGTTCGGTCGCCACGAACAGCAGCGCCCCGAAGGCCAGGCACATCGCCGCCACCGCCGCCGCCTGCAACCCCGCCAGCCGCCGCGCCGGAGCGGTATCGACCAGCACCTCGCCCATCAGCCCGATCACCGGCAGATCCTGCGAAAGATGCAGCGCACGCGCCGGCAGATAGGGCCCCCAGCCCAGCTCCCAGATCTCGTGCTCCCCAACCGAGGTGACGGCAAAGGGTAACGCCGCACCCGAAGGCGGATGCAGCCCCACCTCGCCCGGTCCGCGCCGCCAGAACAGCAGCTCCGAGCGGTTCGTGATGAAGACCTCGCCGCGATGGTCGGTGAAATAGACCGCCGGCGTATCGCCGCGCCAGGTCTGCTCGACCGCGTTCACATCGGCCACCATGACCAGCGCGCCGCGGACCCGCCCGTCGGCCCCAAAGGAGGGCACCGCGTGGAAATAGCCCCGCCGCCCGTCCGGCCCGCCGGTCAACCCATGCGCCGCCCCCAGCGCCCCCTGCATCGCCCGCTCGAACCAGGGCTGCGTGGCGATCCGGCCGCCCTCCCAGCGATGCGCCGAAACCAGCACGTTGCCGGCTGTGTCGGCAAAGAACACCTGCAGAGCGCCGGTCTTGTCCGCGGCCATCAGCAGCAGCCGCTTGGCCTCGTCGCGCTCCTCCGGCGTCTCCAGATGCGCCAGCGCGGGGTGATCCACCGTCAGCACCGCCAGTTCACGGAAGGCCTGCAACTGGGTGCTGAGCCGGTCCGAGGCCAGCGCCAGGTCGCTCTCCGACCGCTCCGCCAGCTGCTCCAGCGCCTGGCCATAGCCATAGCGCCAGACAGCCCCCGCCAGCGCCGCCACGGCGACGAGGAAGGTCAATACAATCAGGTTCCTGCGGCGGCGCGATGTCATGGCGGCCAGATTAGCAGCGCCGGGCTTGCATTGGCCAGAGAGCTTGGCATCCTCCACCGCCATGCTGACCCTGCACCAATCCCCGACCGACCCCGCCTTCGTGCAGGACCCCTATGCCTTCTATGCCGTGGCGCGGGCGCAGGGCGACCTGCACCACTGGGCCGATTACGCCATGCCGGCCGCCTTCTCGCAGGCCGCGGTCGCCGCCCTGCTGCGCGACCGCCGCTTCGGCCGCGAGATCCCCGCCGAACGTGCCACCGCCCCGCCGCCGCATACCGCGCCCTTCTACGCGATCGAGGCGCATTCCATGCTCGAAGCCGAGCCACCGCGCCACACCCGCCTGCGCGCCCTGGTGCTGCGCGCCTTCACCTCGCGCCGCATCAATGCGCTGGCCGAGGACATCGCGCAGCTCTGCCACCAGCTGATCGACGCCTTCCCGCCGGGCGAATTCGACCTGCTGCCCGCCTTCTGCACGCCGATCCCGGTGCGCCTGATCGCCCGCCTGCTGGGCGTGCCCGAGGGCGACGCCCCCGCTCTGCTCGGCTGGTCGCACGCCATGGTGGCGATGTATGTGCCGCACCGCAGCCCCGCGACCGAACATGCCGCCGCCCGCGCCGCCACCGATTTTTCCGCCTACCTGCGCGAGGTCATCGCCCACCGCCGCAGCCGCCCCGCCGACGATCTCATCACCGAACTCATCGCCGCCGAACAGGCCGGCGACCGCCTCTCGACCGACGAGCTGATCTCCACCTGCATCCTGCTGCTCAACGCCGGGCACGAGGCCACCGTCCACGCCCTCGGCAACGCGGTGAAATGCCTGCTCGAAACCGCCACGCCGACCGAGGCTCTGGCCCAAAACGCCATTGCCGGAACCGTCGAGGAACTGCTCCGCTTCGACGCCCCGCTGCACATGTTCACCCGCTACGCCTATGAAGAGGCGACGGTTTTCGGCCATACCTTCCAGCGCGGCGACCAGGTCGCGCTGCTCCTTGGCGCCGCCAACCGCGACCCGGCGGCCTGGCCCGACCCCGACCGCTTCGCCCCAGGCCGCACCCCGCGCACCAACGCCAGCTTCGGCGGCGGCCTGCATTTCTGCGTCGGCGCGCCGCTGGCCCGGCTCGAGATGCAACTCGCCCTGCCGATCCTCTTCGCCCGCTGCCCCGGCCTGCGCCTCGCCGAGGCGCCGCGCTACGCCAACACCTACCACTTCCACGGCCTCGAACGGCTGATGGTCCGCCGCTGACCGCGCCCCTGCTTCTTCTCTTTGGCAAATATCTCCGGGGGTGTCGCGCCGCAGGCGCGGCGGGGGCAGCGCCCCCCCGCTACGCCTCCAGCGGCAGCATCGTCGTCGACTTGATCTCTTCCATCGACAACAGCGCGGTGACGTTATGCACCCGCACCTCCGAGATCAGCGCCTGGTAGAACTTGTCATAGGCCCGCGCATTCCGGACCCGCACCTTCAGGATATAGTCGATATCCCCCGCCAGCCGGTGCGCCTCCAGCACCTCGGGCCGCGCCCGGATCGCGCGCAGAAAGTCCTTCTGCCACTCCGCCTCATGCTCCGAGGTGCGGATCAGCACGAAGAAGCAGGCCTCGAATCCCAACGCCTCCGGGTCCAGCACCACGGTCTGCTGGCCGATGATTCCAGCCTCCTTCATCTTGCGGATCCGGTTCCAGACCGGGGTCTTGGAACTGCCCACCGCACGCGCGATATCGTCCAGCGACTGGCTCGCATCCCGTTGCATCTCGATGAGAATTTTCCGGTCGGTTTCGTCGATCCGCACTGACATTCCCGTAAAGCTCCTTCTCGCAGGCCGACTGTTCCGTTTCGCCACGCAGGCGGAACAAACGTCCTTATTTGCCCGCCCATATGGCGTCAGGGCGGGATATTTTCCTATATTGAGGCGCAAGTCAAACAGCCTTGGGCCAGCCTCGCCATGAACCACTTCCCGATCTTCGTCAGCCTCGACGCCGCCCGCGTCGTGGTCTCCGGCGGCGGCGACCCGGCCCTCGCCAAGCTGCGCCTGCTGCTCAAGACCCCCGCCGTCCTCACCGTCTTCGCCGCCGACCCCGCGCCCGAGATCGCGGCCTGGGCCGAGGCCGGCAAGCTGGCCCTCGAACCCCGCGCGCCCGAAGCCGCCGATTTCGTCGGCGCGACCCTCGCCTATGCCGCCGAGGAAGACGAGGCCGAGGCCGCCCGCACCGCCGCGCTCGCGCGCGCCGCCGGGGTGCTGGTCAACGTGGTCGACAACCTCGACGCCTCCGCCTTCATCACGCCGGCCATCGTCGACCGCGCACCCGTCACCGTCGCCATCGGCACCGAGGGCGCGGCCCCGGTCCTCGCCCGCGCCATCAAGGCCGACCTCGAGGCCCGCCTGCCCGCCAGCCTCGGCCCCATCGCCCGCATCGGCAAGGCCTTCCGCAAGCTCGCCGAAACGCTGCCCCATGGCCGCGCCCGCCGCGACTTCTGGTCCGACTACTACACCACCGCCGGCCCCCGCGCCTTCGCCGAACAGGGCGAGGCCGGCGCCGCAGCCGCCCTCGACGACCTGCTCGCCCATCACCTCGGCCAGACCGCCCGCCCCGGCCATGTCGCCTTCGTCGGCTCCGGCCCCGGCGACCCGGAGCTGCTGACCCTCAAGGCCCGCCGCGCGCTCGACGAGGCCGACGTGGTGGTCTACGACCGCCTCGTAACCCCCGCCATCCTCGAACTCGCCCGCCGCGAGGCGCTGATGATCGACGTCGGCAAGGAGGGCTTCGGCCCCTCAACCAGCCAGGACCACATCAACGCGCTGATCGTCGAACATGCCCGCAAGGGCGCCCAGGTCGTGCGGCTGAAATCGGGCGACCCCACCGTCTTCGGCCGCCTCGACGAGGAAATCGACGCCTGCGACGCCGCCCGCATAGGCTGGCACATCGTCCCCGGCATCACCGCCGCCTCGGCCGCCGTCGCCTCCATCGGCCAGAGCCTCACCCGCCGTGGCCGCAATGCCTCGGTCCGCTTCCTCACCGGCCACGATGTCGCCGGCTTCGCCGATCACGACTGGGCCGCGCTGGCCCGTCCGGGCGAGGTCGCGGCGATCTACATGGGCAAGAAGGCCGCCCGCTTCGTCCAGGGTCGCCTGCTGATGCACGGCGCCGACCGCGCCACCCCGGTCACCGTGATCGAGAACGCCTCGCGCCCCGACCAGCGCGTGCTCTCCAGCACGCTCGCGACCCTGCCGACCGATCTCGCTGCAGCCGCGATGAACGGCCCGGCCCTAACGTTCTTGGGCCTCGCCCCGCGCGCAGCAGCGCAGGCCCTGCCAGCACTTCAGAAGGAATTTGCCTGATGTCCCGCCCCTATTCGCCGAAAGTCGTCACCGCCAATGACCTGCTGCTGGGCGACGTGATCTATCAGACCGCCGCCAACGACTGGACCCGCGACCTTGCCGAGGCCGAAGTCCTGCGGGACGAGGCCAGCGCCGACCTGCGCCTGCGCCAAGCCGTGCAGCAGCCCGGCATCGCCGTCGGCGCGTACCTCGCCGAGGTCAAGCTCAGCGCCAACGGCCCCCAGCCCGCCCACTTCCGCGAAGCGTTCCGCGCCACCGGCCCGTCCAACTATTTCCACGGCAAGCAAGCCAAGCGCGCCTGAGGACCAGCTATGTATACCTACAACGACTTCGACAAAGCCTTCCTCGCCGAGCGCAACGCCCAGTTCCGCGCCCAGGTCGAACGCCGCATCAGCGGCGCCCTGACCGAGGACGAATTCAAGCCACTGCGCCTGATGAACGGCGTCTACCTCCAGCTGCACGCCTACATGCTGCGCGTGGCAATCCCCTATGGCACGCTGAACGGCGCCCAGATGCGCCAGCTCGCCCTGCTCGCCGAGAAGTGGGACAAGGGCTATGGCCATTTCACCACCCGCCAGAACATCCAGTACAACTGGCCGCGCCTGCGCGACATTCCCGACATGCTCGACGCCCTTGCCGAAGTCGGCCTGCACGCGATCCAGACGAGCGGCAACACCATCCGCAACACCACCGCCGACCATTTCGCCGGGGCCACAGCCGACGAAATCGCCGACCCCCGCCCGGTGGCCGAGCTGATCCGCCAGTGGTCCACCGACCACCCGGAGTTCCAGTTCCTGGGCCGCAAGTTCAAGATCGCCATCACCGGTTCCGAAACCGACCGCGCCGTGACCCGTGCCCATGACATCGGCCTGCGCATGGTGCGCCGCGAAGGCGAAGCCGGCTTCGAGGTCATCGTCGGCGGTGGCCTCGGCCGCACCCCGATGATCGGCAAGGTGATCCGCGACTTCCTCCCCAGGGCCGACCTGCTGCCCTACCTGGAAGCGGTTCTCGCCGTCTACAACCTGCTCGGCCGGCGCGACAACAAATACAAGGCGCGCATCAAGATCACCGTGCACGAGAACGGCATCGAGAAGGTCCGCGAGCTGGTCGAAGAGGCCTTCCTCGAACGCCGCGCCGATTTCGCCGGCGTCGACCAGGAGCTGCTTGCCAGCTTCGAGGCCGCCTTCGCCAACCCGGAATTCCGCGTTGCTCCGACCGAGACCTTCGATGCCTTCTACAATGCCGACCCGGTGTTCCGCGCCTGGGCCGACACCAACCTCGCCGCCCACAAGGCGCCGGGCTATTCCATCGTGACCGTCTCGCTCAAGGCGCATGGCGCCACGCCGGGCGACGCCACGGCGGAACAGATGCGCATCCTGGCCGACCTGGCCGAGCGTTTCGGCCATGACGAGCTGCGCATCAGCCACGAACAGAACGTCATTCTGCCGCATGTCCACAAGTCCGACCTGCCGGCGGTCCACGCGATCCTGTCGAAATACGGTCTCGCCACCGCCAACGTCGGCCTGATCTCCGACATCATCGCCTGCCCCGGCATGGACTACTGCGCGCTGGCCACCGCCCGCTCGATCCCGATCGCGCAGGAAATCGCCACCCGCTTCGACGAGTTGAAGCTGGAACACGACGTCGGCCCGCTCAAGCTCAAGATCTCGGGCTGCATCAACGCCTGCGGGCACCACCACGTCGGCCACATCGGCATCCTCGGGCTCGACCGGGCGGGCGTCGAGAATTACCAGATCACCCTCGGCGGCGATGCCACCGAGACCGCGGCCATCGGCGAACGCGCCGGCCCCGGCTTCTCGGCGGAGGAGATCGTGCCCGCCATCGAACGCCTGGTGCTGGCCTATCTCGATCTGCGCGCGTCGCGCGAGGAGACCTTCCTCGACGCCTTCCGCCGGCTCGGGATGGCTCCGTTCAAGGCCGCGCTCTACCCCGACGAGGCCCGCGCAGATGCCGCTTGATGTGCATGTCGCACCGCTCGACCGCCCCGCCGAAGGGGTGGTCGACCCGGCCCTGGCCGAACGTGTCGCCGCGCTGAACGCCCGCTTTCGCCACCACTCGGCGACGCAGGTGATGCACGGCGCGCTCAACGACGCCGGCAAGATCGCCCTGGTCTCCAGCTTCGGCGCCGAATCCGTCGTGCTGCTGCACATGGCGGCGGTCATCGACCGCGCCGCCCCGGTGCTCTTCATCGACACCGAGATGCTCTTCACCGAAACCCTGGTCTACCAGGCCGAGGTGGCCGAGCGTCTGGGCCTGACCAACATGCAGACCGTCCGCGCCGCCGATATCGTCACCAAGGACCCCGACGGCACGCTCCACCAGCGCGACCCCGACGCCTGCTGCGCCCTGCGCAAGACCGAACCGCTGAACGCCGCGCTCGATGCCTTCGACGGCTGGATCACCGGCCGCAAGCGGTTCCAGACCGGCGCCCGCGCCGCGCTCGACTTCTTCGAGGCCGAGCCGGGAACCGGGCGCATCAAGGTCAACCCGCTGGCCCACTGGGCGCCCGAGGACGTGCGCGCCTACATGGAAGAGAA
Source organism: Seohaeicola zhoushanensis (assembly GCF_014656415.1). Classification (GTDB taxonomy): domain Bacteria; phylum Pseudomonadota; class Alphaproteobacteria; order Rhodobacterales; family Rhodobacteraceae; genus Seohaeicola_A; species Seohaeicola_A zhoushanensis. The sequence continues at coordinate 22,860 of NZ_BNCJ01000011.1, forward strand.
CCGCCTGCCGCGCCACCCGCTGGTCGCCAAGGGCTATCCCTCGATCGGCTGCGCCCCCTGCACATCGCCGGTTAAACCGGGTGAAGATCCCCGCGCAGGCCGTTGGCGCAACACGGCAAAGGACGAATGCGGCATCCACTTCGTGAATGGCCGCGTGGTAAGAGGAAACGCAGCATGAGCATCATCGTCACCGACCGGGGCTTCACCTCCGACGACTGGACCGGCCCGGTCCTTGACCTGCCCGCCGAGACCGATCCGGCGACGCTGGCCGAGCATATGGATGCCGCGCTGATCCGCATCCCCTTCGCCAGCTTCGCCGACGGGCGCGGCTTCACCCTGGCCCGCCGCCTGCGGCTGGCCGGGTTCAAGGGCCGCCTCCGGGCGCAGGGCCATGTCATCGCCGACCAATACGCCATGGCCCGCCGCGCCGGTTTCGACGAGGTCGAGATCGACGAAACCCTCGCCGCCCGCCAGCCTGAAGAGCAATGGCAGGCCCGCGCCGACTGGCAGTCCCACAGCTACCTGAACCGCCTTCGCGGATAATTTCCTTTCCCTGATCTCGATCAAGGACTAGTTGAGAGGCGCCCGGCATCAACCGGGCGAACGCATATGACCGAAATGACCGCAGTGAACCGTGCCGTGAACGAAGCGACCCCCGTCAAACCCGCCCACCTGCCCGATGCGCAGACCGTCACCGAAGTCCACCACTGGACCGACCGTCTGTTCTCCTTCCGCGTGACGCGGCCCAAGTCGCTGCGCTTCCGCTCGGGCGAGTTCGTGATGATCGGCCTCTTGGGCGACAACGGCAAGCCGCTGCTGCGCGCCTATTCCATCGCCTCCCCAGCCTGGGACGAGGAACTGGAGTTCTACTCGATCAAGGTGCAGGACGGCCCGCTCACCTCGCGCCTCCAGCACATCCAGCCCGGCGACGAGATCATCCTGCGGCCCAAGCCGGTCGGCACGCTGGTGCATGACGCCCTGCTGCCCGGCAAGCGCATCTGGTTCTTCGCCACCGGCACCGGGTTCGCCCCCTTCGCCTCGCTGCTGCGCGAACCCGAGACCTACGAGAAATACGACCAGGTCATCATCACCCACACCTGCCGCGAGGTGGCCGAGCTCGAATATGGCCGCCGCCTGGTCGAAAGCCTCAAGGACGATCCGCTGATCGGCGAGCTGGTGGGCGACAAGGTGCTCTACTACCCGACCACCACCCGCGAACAAAGCCCGAAGATGGGCCGCATCACCACCCTGCTGACCGACGGCACCGTCTTCCGCGACCTCGGAATAGACCCGATGAGCCCGGAAACCGACCGCGCCATGGTCTGCGGCAGCCTCGGCTTCAACAAGGATCTCAAGGACGTCCTCGAATCCTTCGGCCTGCGCGAGGGCGCGAATTCCGATCCCAAGGAATACGTGGTCGAAAAGGCCTTTGTCGGCTGACCGCAACCGCGGCCCGATTGCATCAATCCCCGGATACCGGCCCGGCAAAGTCTTGATCTCCAGGACCTGCCGGCCAATCCTTGGCCTTCGAATATTGAGAAGGCACAAGGATTATCAATAGGATGGCCATTGTTCACGGCACCCCGCGCGCCAACATTCTGGACGGAACCCCCGGCAACGACATCATCTACGGCTATGCCGGCCGCGATCGCCTGATCGGCCTCGACGGTGACGATCTCCTCTACGGCGGGCGTGGCAATGACACCTTCCTGCTGGGCGGCACCGGCCACAACCAGGTCGACGGCGGCCCCGGCAGCGACACGCTCAGGCTCGACCTGAGCGACCGCGGCGCGGATGTCTCGCTCACGACGACCTTCTATTACAGCACTGGCAAGCTGAAGTATGAACTCTCCGACGGCAGCTTCTCCGTCACCGCAAGCAGGGTCGAAACCTACCTGATCCATGCCGGCGCGGGCGACGACAACCTCGTCGGCGGCGACGGCAACGACCGCCTGTCCGGCAATGATGGCGATGACAGCCTTGGCGGCGGCAGGGGCAACGACATGCTCTACGGCGGGCGTGGCAACGACTACCTCGAAGACCATGAAGGCGAAGACCAACTCTTCGGAGGGGCTGGCCATGACAGCTTCTACGTCACCCACGAGATGCAGGCCTCCCCCTCGCAGGAACTGGTCGACGGCGGCAACGGCCACGACACTCTGAACCTCATGATCTCCGGCGAGGACGATGTCCAGGGCACCTTCCTCTCGGGCGGAGAGTCCGGCCTGTCGGACGGCATGACCATCCGCAATGTCGAGGTTTTCAGCATCTCCACCGGCGCCGGCGACGACACGCTGACCATGCGTGCTTCCGCCCTTGGCCGCTATCGCATCGACGCCGGCGACGGCCATGACCGCGCCACCCTCGATCTCTCCCGCCTCGCCGGAGAGGCCAACTTCAGCATCCGCGCCGGCGAATGGACGGTCGACGGCCAGCAGGTCAGCGTCGTTGCCGACGGGGTCGAGGACCTGACCATCATCGGCAACGGCCAGGCCAATGCCTTCCGCGCCACCAACGACAAGGTCACCCTGCGCGGCAATGGCGGCAATGACCTGCTGGAAGGCGGCGCCGGCCATGATCGCCTCTTTGGCGGCACGGGCCGCGACACTCTGCGGGGCAGCAACGGCCGCGACCGGCTCGAAGGGGGCGCGGGCAACGACTGGCTCGCAGGCGGCACCGGCGCCGACAAGTTCGTCTTTTCGACCAGGGGCGGCACCGACACGGTGCGTGACTTCAAGAGCGGCACCGACAAGATCGTCTTTACCGGCACCGGCGCCGATTTCGACGACCTCGCCTTCGCGCAGCGCAACGGCTTCGTCCGCGTGACGCTGACCACCGACACCTCGGACAGCCCCACGGTCATCAAGCTCCTGAACACCACCCTGGCCGAGGTCACCGACGCCGCCGACTATCTCTTCCTCTGAGCCGGTCGGCGCGGGCTTGACGCCCGCGCCCCCGGACCCATAGTCGAAACGGGGCGCATCCCGCGTCCGCCGACCGGAGCGCCCGTGACCCAGCAGACCGCGTCCACCGCCGTGATCCCGCTGCTCTCGGCCGCGAATTTCATGATCGGCATGGGCGCCTTCATGGTGATCGGCGCGCTGACCCCGGTGGCGCAGGACCTCGCCATCGCGCCCGAGGTCGCCGGCCGGCTGATGATCTTCTACGCCATGGGCTACGCGATCCTCTCGCCGCTGCTGGTCGCCCTGACCGGGGCGATGGGACGCCGCCGGGTCATGGCGCTCGGCATGGCCGCCTTCGCGCTCGCCAACCTGATCGCGGCACTGGCCCCCGACCCGGCCACGCTCTTCGCCAGCCGCATCCTCGCCGCTGCCGGGGCCGGTCTCGTCACGCCCGTCGCCGCCGGCGTCGCCGCCCTGCTCAGCGCCCCAGAACGCTGCGCCTCCACCCTGGCCGCCGTCTTCTTCGGCCTGACCCTGGCCCAGGTCGCCGGGGTGCCCGCCGGCGGCTTCATCGCCTATACCTTCGGCTGGCGCAGCGCCTTCGCGCTGGTGGGCCTGCTCTCGCTGCCCTTCGTCCTACTGATCTGGCTGCGCGTGCCCGCCGGCCTGCACCTGCCGCCGGTCTCGCTGGGCGACCTCGGGCGCACGCTGGTCAGCCCGCGCCACCTGACGGCCCTGCTCTTCACCTGCTGCTTCGTCGGGCCGACCTACATCGTCTACACCTATATCTCGCCCCTGCTGGAAACCCGCATGGGCTTCGGACGCGACGGCATCACCCTCTACCTGCTCAGCTGCGGCGCGGGGGCGGTGATCGGCAACCTGATCGGCGGCCGCCTGACCGACCGGATCGGCCCCGCCCGCACCCTCGCCCTGCTCGCCGTGGTGCAATGCGGCCTGCTCCCCGTCTTCTCCTTCCTGCCGCTGCCGGTCTGGCTGCTCTTCGCCCTCGGCTTCACCTGGTCCGCCTTCGGCTGGTCCTTCAACGCCCCCCAGCAGCTGCGCCTCATCACCCTCGACCCCGGCCGCGCCTCGGTGCTGCTGGCGCTGAACGCCGGGGCGATCTACATAGGCTCGGCCGCCGGGGCCTCGGTCGGCGCCGGCGTGCTGGCCGCCTGGGGCCTCGACAGCCTCGGCCTCGCCGCCGGCGCCAGCCTCCTGATCGCCATCGCCGTGCTCGCATTGGGCGAATCCCTGGCCCGCCGCGCCGCCCCGGATGGGTTTTCCCGGTGAATGCGACTTGAACCATGCCGGCGCGATAGCTACCTTGCGCCACCAGACTGACAACAGCAAAGGATTGATTCCATAGCCCGCAGACCCCACAATGCGCCGCCGCAACGCGACACCGGCCCGCGCATCAACGACAAGATCCGTGCCCCCGAGATCCGCCTGATCGGCGCCGATGGCGAGAACGTCGGGGTGGTCACACCGTCCCGCGCGCTGGACATGGCCGTCGAGGCCGGGCTCGATCTCGTCGAAATCTCGCCGAACGCCGTGCCGCCGGTGTGCAAGATCATGGACTTCGGCAAGTACAAATACGAGACGCAGAAGCGCGAGGCCGAGGCGCGCAAGAAGCAGAAGATCATCGAGATCAAGGAAATCAAGTTCCGCCCGAACACCGACACGCATGACTACGAGGTCAAGATGCGCTCGGTCTTCAAGTTCCTCGAGGCCGGCGACAAGGTGAAGGTCACCCTGCGCTTCCGCGGCCGCGAGATGGCGCACCAGAACCTTGGCCGCGAACTGCTGGAACGCGTCGCCGAGGACACCAAGGAAGTCGGCAAGGTCGAAAGCTTCCCCAGGCTCGAAGGCCGCCAGATGGTCATGCTGATCGGCCCGCTGCCGAACAAGGGCTGAACCACCCCGACCGGACCGAAGAAAATGGGCGCCCCTCGGCGCCCATTCGTGTTTCCGGGGATGGAGGGCGGCCCTCAGGCCGCCGCAATCGCCCGCTTGGTCATCACGCCCACCAGGTGCGCGCGATATTCCTTGGTCCCGTGCAGGTCGCCGATCATCCCGTCGGCCGGCACCTTCAGATCCATCAGCGCATCGGTGCGGAAGTCCTTGTGCAGCGCCTCCTCGGCATCCGACCAGCGGAACACGCCCTCTTCCGAGGCGCCGGTGACGGCCACCCGCACCTCATGGCCGTATTTCGCCAGGAACACCCCCACCAGCGCAAAGCGCGAGGCCGGCTGCACGAACTTCTGATAGCTCGCCTTTTCCGGGATCGGGAACTTCACCGCGGTGATGATCTCGCCCGGCTCCAGCGCCGTGGTGAACATCCCCTGGAAGTAATCGTCCGCCGCGATCTCGCGCGCATTGGTGACGATGGTCGCCCCCGACCCCAGCGCCGCCGCCGGATAGCAGGCCGAGGGGTCGTTGTTGGCAAGGCTGCCGCCAATGGTGCCGCGATTGCGCACCGCCGGGTCGCCGATCATCGAGGCCAGGTGCGCCAGCGCCGGATAGGCCCCCGCCCCCGCCGCCACCGCCGCATGGGTGGTGCCGCCGCCGATCACCAGCGAATTGCCCTCTTTCCTGATGCCCTTCATCTCGGCGATGCCCGACAGGCTCACCAGCGTCGAGGGGCTCGCCAGGCGCTGCTTCAGCGTCGGGATCAGCGTCTGCCCGCCGCCCAGCGGCTGCGCCTCGTCATCGCCCAGCGCCTTGACCGCATCCGCCACGCTCGACGGTTTCACGAAGTCGAAATTATACATCTCGTTTCCCTTTCGAAGATCGTCGGAGGCCAGGCCCCCATCTTCTTCTCTTTCCAAATACCTCCGGGGGGTCCGGGGGGCAGCGCCCCCCGGTTCCGTCCCGATCAGCTGTTCATCGCCGCCCAGACGCGCGCCGGCGACATCGGCATGTCGATATGGGTCACCTTCGCCCCCCCCGACTGCAATGCGTCGATCACCGCGTTGACGACCGAGGGCGGCGAGCCAATGGCCCCCGCCTCGCCGCAACCCTTCACCCCCAGCGGGTTGTGCGTGCAGGGCGTCTGGCACGAATGGTCGATCTCGAAGCTCGGCAGGTCGTCGGCCCGCGGCATCGCATAGTCCATATAGGACGCGCTCAGCAGCTGGCCGTCGGCGTCATAGACGCAGTTCTCGAGCAGCGCCTGCCCGATCCCCTGCGCCAACCCGCCATGGACCTGGCCGTCCACGATCATCGGGTTGATGATATTGCCGAAATCGTCGGCCGCCATCATCCGCTCGATGGTCACCTTGCCGGTCTCCGGGTCGACCTCGACCTCGCAGGCATAGGCGCCGGCGGGATAGGTGAAGTTCGACGGATCATAGAAGGCCGTCTCCTCCAGCCCCGGCTCCAGGTCGGCCAGCGGATAGTTGTGCGGCACATAGGCGGCCAGGCAGACCGAGCCCCAGTCCACCGACTTGTCGGTGCCCGCGACCGAGAACTTGCCGTCCTTCAGCTCGATATCGGCCTCCGAGGCTTCCAGCAGGTGCGCGGCGATCTTCTTGGTCTTGTTGATGATCTTCTCCGCCGCCCGCACCATGGCAGAACCGCCCACCGCGATCGAACGCGAGCCATAGGTGCCCATGCCCATCGGGGTGCGCGCGGTGTCGCCATGCACGATCTCGACCATGCTCTCGTCGATGCCGATCATCTCGGCGATCACCTGCGGGAAGGTGGTCTCATGCCCCTGCCCGTGGGCGTGCGAGCCGGTCATCACGACAAGCCCGCCGGTGGCGTTCACCCGCACCGTTGCGCTCTCGTAAAGACCCGCCCGCGCGCCCAGCTGCCCGACGAGGTTGCTCGGCGCGATGCCGCAGGCCTCGATATAGCAGTTGATGCCGAGGCCGCGCCACTTGCCCTTCTCCTCGCTGGCCTTTCGGCGGGCGGCAAAGCCCTTGATGTCGGCGATCTCCTCCAGCTTGTCCATCGTGGCATGGTAGTTGCCGGTGTCATATTCCACCGCCACCGGGGTGGCATAGGGGAACTGGGTGATGAAGTTCTGTCGCCGCAGCGCGATCGGGTCGACCCCCAGCTCGCGCGCCGCCTTGTCGATGACCCGCTCCAGCTGGAAGGTCGCCTCGGGACGGCCGGCGCCGCGATAGGCGTCGACCGGCACGGTATTGGTGAAGACCGCCCGCACGTTCACGTAGATCAGCGGCGTCTTGTAGTTGCCCGCCATCAGCGTCCCGTGCAGCCAGGTCGGCACCGAGGTCGAGAAGGTCGAGAGATACGCGCCCATGTTGGCCAGCGTGCTGGTGCGCAGCGCGGTGAAGTTGTTGTCCTTGTCCAGCGCCAGCTCGATCTTGGTGACATGGTCCCGGCCATGGGCGTCCGACATGAAGGCTTCCGACCGCGAGGCGGTCCATTTCACCGGCCGGTTGATCGCCTTGGCCGCGAAGGTGCAGAAGGCCTCCTCGGCATAGTGGAAGATCTTGGTGCCAAAGCCGCCGCCCACGTCCGGCGCCACGACGCGCAGCTTGTGTTCGGGAATGCCCAGCACGAAGGCGCCCATCAGCAGGCGGATCACATGCGGGTTCTGGCTGGTGGTATAAAGCGTGCTCTCACCGGTCGCCCGGTGGAAGTCGCCCACCGCCACCCGCGGCTCCATCGGGTTGGCGACGAGGCGCTGGTTCTTCAGCTCCAGCGTGGTGACATGGGCGGCCTCCTTGATCGCCTTGTCCACCGCCTCGCGGTTGTCCTCGACGAAGCCCCAGTCATAGCAGAGGTTGCTGGTCAGCTCGTCATGCACCTTGGTGGCGCCGTCCTTCAGCGCCTCGGCCATGTCGATCACCGCCGGCAGCTCCTCCAGCTCCAGCTCGATCGCCTCGGCGGCATCGCGCGCCTGGGCATAGGTCTCGGCCACCACCGCGGCGATCGGGTCGCCCACGTGGCGCACCTTGCCGCGCGCCAGCACCGGGTGGCCGGGCTCCTGCATCGGCTGGCCGAAACGGTCGGTCACCAGCCAGCCGCAGGGCAGCCCGCCAACCGCCTCGAAATCGGCGCCTGTGAAGATCCGCACCACGCCGGGCATCTTCGATGCGGCCTCGGTGCCGACCTTGACGATCTTCGCATGGGCGACATCCGAACGCAGGAAATGCACATAGGCCTGTCCCCGCAGGTTGATGTCGTCGGTATAGTTCCCGGCTCCGGTCAGGAACCGCACGTCCTCGCGCCGCTTCGGGCTGGCGCCAATGCCGTGATCCTTGGGCATGTCTCTTGATCCTCCCCGCGCAGTCCTCCCGACCGCGCCCTGAATTACTGCCGCAGGCCGTGCGCCCGTGGCGCACCGCCCCCCGTCGTTACTCGGCCGCGACCGCCACGTCCTGCCCGGATGCCGCCATGATCGCGCGGACGATGTTGTGATACCCGGTGCAGCGGCAGATATTGCCCTCCAGGTAATGGCGCACCTCGGCCTCGGTCGGCTTGGGGTTCTCCTTCAGCAGCGCCGCCGCGCTCATCACCATGCCCGGCGTGCAGAAGCCGCACTGCAGCCCGTGGTAGTCCTGGAACGCCTGCTGGATGCGGTTGAGCGTGCCATCCGCAGCCGCCTGACCCTCGATGGTGGCGACCGAGGCGCCCTCCGCCTCCAGCGCCAGCATGTTGCAGGACTTCACCGAATTGCCGTCCACATGCACCACGCAGGCCCCGCATTGCGCGGTATCACAGCCGACGTGGGTGCCCGTCATCCCCAGATTCTCGCGCAGGAAAGTGACGAGCAAGGTCCTCCCCTCCACCTCGCCACTGACCTCGCGGCCATTGACCGTCATGCGTACCTGAACCATTGGAACCTCCCCTTATGCTCATTCCGTTGCGGCGAGTTAAGCACGCCGCCTGCCACATGAGAACCGAAATCTTGGCCTATTTCCGAGGCAAACCGCCCACCGCGCAATCACCTCTCGCGACCGTGAGCCGGGCAAAGGGGTAAGGTCCTCCTTACTCGACGCGAGCAACAACCCTCGGTCTAATGGCCCCGTATTTCATCCAAGCCATTTCCAGGAGGACGCATGACGTCCGATCTGAATCCGTTAACGATTCCAATGCTCATCGCGCTCACCGCCGCCGGCTACGCCCTCGCCACCTCCGGCGTCACCCCGCAATCCGCCGCCCTGGTCGCCCTCGGCCTGCTCGCCGCCGTGACGGCCGAGATCCTGCTGCTGCGCAACAGCGACCTCAGCGTCATCTACCTCGCCATCATCGCGCTCGAAACGCTGATCGTCCTCGCCCTCGCCGCCTGGCTCGGAGAGGCCATCACCCCCCAGCGCATCGCCGGCGCCGGGCTGGTGCTGAGCGGCATGGCCCTGGTCGCGCATTGAGATTGTGTACCGATCCGAAACGCTCTGGGCGCGCTTGGCCGGATTGCCCCTAACCCCGTGCAAAGGGTATATTTCATACTGTGAACGGCATCACAGACCACAAGCCCCGGAGGGTCCATTCTGACCCCGAGGAATCGATGCCAGTATTGGAGACGAGTATGCGTTTTTCGACCGCGACGACCCTGCTTCTGATCTTTGCCGCCGGATATACGGCCTCGGTCACGATGCTGGTGCTTGCCATCAGCGCCTGAAACCACGGTTCCATCCCTCGCGCCGCTCGTCCCGCAGCGCGAGCCAGCCCCTGCCTTTCCCCGAGGCAGGGGCTTACCCGTTCCGCACCCGCTGCAGGTTCTGCCGGTGCACCGCCTCGTAGCAGGCGGCATAGCGACAGGCCTTGTCCTCGTCGAACAGCACCATCGACTGCGCCAGCGACTCCGGCGCCTCACCCGAGCGGATCAGCGCGATATAGCGCTCCGTCGCCCCGATCAATCCGACGCCATAGCCGCCATCCGCAATCACATCCGGGTGGCCGTGGTTCGGCAGGATCTGCCGCGGCCCCAGGGCCCGCAGCCGCCCGAGATCGCGCAGATGCGCGTCGAACCCCTGCGGCTCGGCAACATAGGTCACCGTGTCCTCCAGCGTGTCGCCGGCCAGCAGGATCTGCCCCTCGGGCAGCCAGAGCACGGTCGCATCGTCGCTGTGAATGTCGAAGTGGAGCAGCTCGACCCGCTCACCCCCCAGCGACAGCTCCATCCGCCCCTCGAAGGTCTCGGTCGGCAGGATCAGCGGGTTGATCGCCGGCGCGCCGCCCAGCGTGCCCTCCTCGATCGCCGCCCTGTCGCGCTCCAGATGCGCCGCCGTCCGCGCATTGGCGATGATGCGGCCATCGGCAAAGACCTCGGTTCCGGCCACATGGTCGAGGTGATGATGGCTCAGCACCAGGGTGAACTCGCGCACCCCCAGCCGCTCCAGATGCGCCCGCACCGCCCGCGCGTGCTCCAGCGTCGTATGCGGATCATAGACAATTGCCGAAGAACCCGCGACCAGGGCATAACTCGCGATCCCCAGCGCCAGCGCACCATCGTCCACCCAGTTCCGGCCCTCCCCCCAGGCATAGCCCGGCAAACGGCCGTCGTAATAGGCATAGATCCCCGGCAAAGGCGTCAGGATACGCATCCCCTCGGGCGGTCTCATGTCTCGCTCCTCTTGCGCCCGGCGCGCGGCTGCGGCCGCGTCGGGATCTCCTTCAGCAGACCGCCCACGCCCATCCCGGCGATATCGGCGCCGCTGACCTCGATGCCGCAGGCAATGCGCGACAGAACCCAGTCCGCGCCGTTCAGCGCCGGCGAGCGCGCGCAGCCCGGCAGCCCGATCACCACGCGCTCTCCCAACTGCCCGAGGAACAGAAGGTTCCCGGGGTCGACCGGCATCCCGAAGCGTTCCACGCTGCCGCCGGCCCTCCGCACCGCCGAGGGCGCCACGTCGTCGATGTCGCTGGTAGCCGAGCCGGTCAGGATCAGCGCGATATCACCGCCGAGATCCCCCAGCGCCGCCGCCAGCCGCCCGGTGTCATGCGGCACGGTGCGCACCTCGGCAAGCTCCATCCCCAGCGCCTCGACCCGGCCCCGGATCGAGGCGACGCCCTTGGCATTGTCCGGGCCGCCCGGAATGTCGGTGACCACCAGCCCGGCGCTGCGATGCACCACCCCGGCCATGCGGATCGCGCGCGCGGCAACCGCCGCCGCCTGCTCCACCGCCGCTCCCGGCACCGCATAGGCGATGATCTTGATCGTCGCCACCATGCCCCCGGCCTCCATCTGCTGGAAGGCCGGCACGGTGGCCAGGGTGATCATAGGATGCACCCGGTTCACCGCCTCGATGGCGGCCACATCCAGCACCGCCACGCCCGGCGCCTTGGCAATCAGGTTGACCCGGCCGGTAAAGGGCTCGGTCACCCGCAGCCCCGCCGCCGCCGGATCGGGCACCAGCGCCGCGGCGATCCGCGCGGCCGCCGCGTTCTCGCCCAGGTCACCCGGATCGAGCCGAGCGACGATGACCTCGTTCAGCCCCGCCGCGACCAGCGCCGCCACATCCGCCGCCGTCAGCACCGCGCCCTTGCGCAGCCGCCCCTTCTCCAGCGCGACCGAATGGGCCAGCACCGCGCCCTCCGCCTCGGCGACCGGGACAGGCCCGAACTTCACTTGGCCCGCCCGCGCAGCACGGCCGTCATCTCGGCCAGGATCGAAACCGCAATCTCCGCCGGCCCTGCCGCGCCGATATCCAGGCCGATGGGCGCATGGATCTGCCCGATCTCGGCCTCGCTGAACCCGGCCGCCGTCAGCCGGTCGACCCGCTTTGCATGGGTCCGGGTCGACCCCAGCGCGCCGATGTAGAAGGCACGCGAGCGCAGCGCCGCCTCGATGGCCGGATCGTCGATCTTGGGATCATGTGTCAGCAGCACCAGCGCGGTACGCGCGTCCAGCCCCAGCTGCGCCACCGCCTCGTCGGGCCAGTCGTTCAGGATCGTCTCGCCCGGAAACCGCGTGTCCGACCCGAAGGTCTCGCGCGGGTCGATCAATACCGGGTCATAGCCGGCGATCCGCGCCATCGGCACCAGCGCCTGCGCGATATGCACCGCGCCGACGATGATCAGCCGCAGCGGCGGGTTGTGGATGGCGACAAAGGTCTCGCCGTCCTCCTCAAAGCCCGAACGGTCCATCCGGAACCGCTCGTCGAACCCCGCCGAGGTCAGCGCCCGCGCGCCGCTCTGCGTGTTGACCACATAGGCCACCGGCCGCCGCGCGGCCCGCGCCTCGACCAGGTCGCCCAGCAGCGCCGCCGGCAGCGCGCTGCCGACCGGCTCGACCAGCACCTTGATGGTGCCGCCACAGGCCAGGCCCACGGCGAAGGCATCCTCGTCCGACACGCCGAATTCCAGCAGGCGGTGCTTGCCGTCGGCCATGGCCTCCATCGCCTCGACGATCACCGCCCCCTCGACGCAACCGCCCGAGACCGACCCCTCGATCCGCCCGTCGCCGCCCACCGCCAGCTGCGCGCCCACCCGGCGCGGCGCGCTGCCCCAGGTTTGCACCACGGTCGCCAGCGCAGCCCCGATCCCGTCGCGGAACCAGGTCAGCGCGGTTTCGGGTATCGTATCGAAACGGTCCATGTCAGGCCCTCCCAGGGCACAATATAGGCGGTGGAAGCGCGGAGTCTGCCCCCAAAACGAGCGCGGGCCTCGCGTCCCGCCGGTTCGCCTTCGGGCAAGATGCCTCCGGGGTCAGCCGGGATGAAGGAACGGCGGCTCAAAGCCCGCCGCAAAAGCGTCCCGGATTCACTCCCCGGAAAAGACAAGCAATTTCAGTAACTTGAAAAGCGTCCTAGCTGGGACACCCAAATCCGCCTCGAATCCGGCCCCTCACAGGGCCGAAAACTGCGCCTTCTGGCGGGGGGTCCAGGTCACCGTCAGCTCGTATCCGTCCTCGCCCTGGGTCTCGTTCTGGACCACCTCCTGCTTGAACAGCCAGGCCCGGCGGCGGCCCTCGTCGAAGCCCAGGTGCAGCTGCTCCTCGGTCCGCGCATCCTGCACCTTCAGGGCAATCGCCGAACACAGCGCGTCCAGCCCTTCACCCGTCAGCGCCGAGATCGCCAGCACCCCGTCGTCCCGGTCTGCCCGGTTCCGCATCGCCTCGCGCTCCTCCGCGGGCAGCGCATCGACCTTGTTCCAGACCTCCAGCCGCGGCGTCCCCTCCTCGACCCCGAGCGAGGCCAGAATAGTCTCCACGTCCCGCGCCTGAGCGCCGGTATCGGGGTGCGAGATATCCCTGACGTGGACGATCAGATCGGCGGCCAGCACCTCCTCCAGCGTCGCCCGAAACGCCGCCACCAGCTGCGTCGGCAGGTTCGAGATAAAGCCCACCGTGTCGGACAGGATCACCTCCGTCACCTCCGGCAGCCGCAGCCGCCGCATCGTCGGATCGAGGGTGGCGAAGAGCATGTCCTTGGCCAGCACCTCCGCCCCGGTCAGCCGGTTGAACAGCGTCGACTTGCCGGCGTTGGTATAGCCCACCAGCGCGACGATCGGATAAGGCACCTTCGCCCGCGCCGCCCGGTGCAGCGTGCGGGTCTTGGCAACCTTGTCGAGCTGCTTCTTCAGTGCCAGCAGCTGGGTATCGATGGCCCGGCGGTCGGCCTCCATCTGGGTTTCACCAGGGCCGCCGACAAAACCAAGCCCGCCGCGCTGACGCTCCAGGTGGGTCCAGGCCCGCACCAGCCGCGTCCGCTGATACGACAGCGCCGCCATCTCGACCTGCAGCACCCCTTCCCGCGTGCGGGCGCGATCCGAGAAGATCTCGAGGATCAACCCGGTCCGGTCGAGGATCTTGACGCCCCATTCCTTCTCGAGGTTGCGCTGCTGCACCGGCGAGACCGGCCCGTCGATCAGCACCAGCTCGACCTCGTTGGCCGCGAAGACCGCCTTCAACTCGGCAATCTTGCCCGAGCCGAAAAGCAGCCCGGCATGAGCCTTGGGCAGCGGCACCACGTTGGAGCCAAGCACTTCGAGATTGGGCAGCGCGGAGGCGAGCGAAACCGCTTCCTCCAGCGCGGGTTTGGGCGCGCGGCGGTGGTCGTCGGTCTTCAGGTCAGGATGCAGCACCCATGCGCGGGTGGGCAACCGGTCGTGTTCCATCAGGAAGCGTCTTCACCCTCGTAGAGGTTGATCGGCTGAGCAGGCATGATCGTCGAAATCGCATGCTTGTAAACAAGCTGCGACTGCCCGTCGCGGCGCAGCAACACGCAGAAATTGTCGAACCAGGTGATGACCCCCTGCAGCTTCACGCCGTTGATAAGGAAGATCGTGACCGGAACTTTCGTCTTGCGCACATGATTCAGGAACGCGTCCTGAAGATTTTGTCTGTCTGAAGCCATTTTCGCGTAATCTCGCTATGTTCTTGCCGACCGCTGCGCCACAGCGCGCCTCTTGTGTCAAGTATGAAGCGTGGCGTTGGGAGATTCCACCCTAAAAAATCAGGCTGTTACTCAACCGTTGCCGAGGTGGCATCAATTCCGCCACAGATCGGGTGTCAAAAGTGCGATGATCGCGAGCATTTCCAGCCGCCCCAGCACCATCGCGCCGCTGAACACCGCCTTGGCCATGTTGCCCAGTTCGATCAACCGGACCGGGTTGGAAGAGCCAAGCTCGGTCAGTGGCCCGGTGGTAGACAGGGCGGCGATGGACAGCACCAGCGCGTTCTCGAAATCCAGTCCGAGCGCAGCCAGCGCGGCGGCGATCACCGCAAGCGAAACTGCGAAGAGCATGAAGAATACGAAGGCCAGCAGCGCACCGTTCTTCTGGATCCGGCTGGTCTCGGAGCCTTCGGGAGTGACCGAGGACGGGTGCACCAGCCGCTGCATCTCGCGCACACCGCTGAGGTAGAGCGCGAAGACCCGTAGCAGCTTCACCCCCCCGGCGGTCGTGGCGACGCCACCACCGAAGACGGCGAGGCCCATGAGGATGATGCCCGGCGTCGGCAGTCCCGACCATTGCTGCGCCTCGGCCCAGTCGGCGCTGGCAAAACCGGTCGTGGTCAGGAAGGACATGACCGTGAAGGTCGACCCCCAATAGGCGCGCAGGGCAAGGCTGGCATTCTCGGCCGCGTTGGCATCGATAGCGCCGATCCAGTGCCGCAGGAACAGCAGCAGCGGCAGCACGACGACGATCAGCAGGCCGACGCGGAATTCCGGGTCGCGGTCAAGCCGGGCATGACCACGCGCTACGGTATCGCTCGAGAAGGTGAGGCGCGAAAGCGCGAAGAACATGAACAGGAAGAGGATCCCCTCGCCCGCCATCCCGGCATGGGCGCCATCCATCCCGCCGACCGGAGAAATGCCCGAGGTCGCCATGACCGACATGGCGTGACACAGCGCGACCAGCGAGTTCTCTCCGACGATCAGCAGGAGAACCCAGACGGCGACGGTCAACCCGATGTAGATCGGCGCAAGCGTCATTGTGGTCCGCGCGAGACGCACGCGCGGATCGACACCCGGCCCGCGCATCGGCCCCACCACGGTGCGGCCAGGCGCGCCCTGCGAGGTTACCTCAAAGCCGCCCAGGCTGAGTGGCGCAAGGATCGAAGAGGCGGCGACCCACATCAGGAACCCGCCCAGCCAGCCGACCTCGGCGCGCCAGAGGTGCAGCGAATTGCTGAGGCGCGCGGGTTCGAACAGGCTGGCGCCGGTGGTGGTGACCGCGCTGACCATCTCGACATAGGCGTTGAAGAAGGTGGTGGTCTTCAGCGCGTCATGGAACGGGATGGCCAGGAAGGCCGGGAGGATCACGAAGGTCGCGAAAAGGGACAGCAACTGGCTCAGCGGGCTGTGCCGCGACGGCCGGCTGGCCATCGCCAGGGCGATGAGCGTCACCACGATCAGCCCCATCAAGCCGGAGTAGAAGAAGGACCGCGAGGTCGCGTGGTCGCGCAGCACCAGCGCATGGGCCGAGGGCAGCAGCATGGAGATCGCCGCAACCGCCGATATCTGCAGGAACAGCGGCATCCGCAACAGGGGGCCGGGTATGGTCTGCCGCCGCATGGCTTAGAAGAAGTCGATCGAGACCTGCAGCAGGCGCTCGACCTCGCTCACGTCATCGGCCATTGCAAAGAGCGCGATGACGTCGCCGGCCTCGATCTTCAGCGTGCCGAGCGGGCGCATCACCTCGCCGTTCTTCATCACCGCACCGATCAGCACCCCTTCGGGGAAATCGATGTCGCGCATGGTCTGACCGGCCAGCGGCGAGGTCGACATCACCTCGGCCTCGATCATCTCGGCCTCGGCATCGCCGATGGAATATACCTGCCGGACGCGGCCATGACGGATGTGGCGCAGGATCGAGCTGACGGTCGTGGCGCGCGGGTTGATATAGGCGTCGATCCCCAGCGGCGCCATCAGCGGCACCAGCGTCGGATCGTTGATGAGGGCGATGGCAAAGGGGCAGCCTTCGGCCTTGGCCCGCACCGCCGCCAGCATGTTGGTCTTGTCGTCGTCGGTCACCGCCAGCATGGCGTCGGCGCGCGAGACGCCCGCCTCGTTCAGCAGGGCCGAGTCGAGGCCGTCGCCGTTCAGCACGATGGTGCGTTCCAGCGCTTCGGCGGCGCGCTCGGCGATGGCGCGGTTGAGTTCGATGATCTTGGCGCGGGTGCGGCTCTTTTCCAGTGCGCCAGCCACGGTCAGCCCGACATTGCCGCCGCCGACGATGACCACACGGTCCTGCTTTTTCTGCGTCTTGCCGAATATCTCGAGTGTGCGGGCCACGTCATCGGTGTGGCAGAAGATGTAGCAGTTGTCGCCGACGAAGATCTGGTCGCCCGGCTCGGGCGCGAAGAGCGTACCTTCGCGTCGGATTCCGACGACGATGGAGCGCAGGGTCGAGAAGAGATCGGTGAGTTGACGCAGCGCGGTGTTCACCACCGGGCAGTTCTCGTCGATAGTGATGCCGAGCAGCTGCGCCTTGCCGTCCATGAACACCTCGGTGTCGAAGGCGGCCGGCGCCGAGAGGCGGCGCATGGCGGCGGCGGCCACCTCGCGCTCGGGCGAGATCACCACGTCGATGGGCAGGTGATCTCGACGGTAGAGATCGGAATAGATCGCGTTGAGATAAGACTGGCTGCGCAGGCGCGCGATCTTGCGGTTCACCGCAAAGACCGAATGCGCCACCTGGCAGGTCACCATGTTGACTTCGTCCGAATGGGTGGCGGCGATGATCATGTCGGCATCTCGGGCGCCGGCGCGTTCCAGCACATCCGGGTAGGAGGCGAAACCGGCAATACCCTGCACGTCGAGCGTCTCGGTAGCACGGCGGACTAGATCGGCATTGCTGTCGACCACCGTCACGTCGTTTCTTTCGCCAGAGAGGTGGCGGGCGATTTGCCAGCCGACCTGACCCGCGCCGCAAATAATGACCTTCATGCCGTCCCGTCCCGTGGCCCCGCCCGCAGGACCCTTTGCATGACAGATGGCCCGGACACGGTCAATTCAATTGTCAGGCGCGCGCGGCGCGTGCAGACTGAGCGCATGAAATTCGCCCGCTCCCTGCTTCTGCTCTCGCTGGTGGCCGCCTGCGCGCCGCTGTCGATCTATTACCGCCCCGGCGTCAGCGTCGCCCGGCTCGACACCGACCGGACTGCCTGCGAGGTGTCGTCCCTGCGCGACGCGCCGGTCGCCAACCAGATCCGCGAGAACCCGCCCATTTTCGTGCCCGGTCGACAGGTCTGCGTGCCCAATGGCGCCTGCACGACATATCCTGGCTACTGGCGCAGCGGCGGCTTCTATACCGTCGATGTCAACAGCGGCCTGCGGGCGCGGTTGATGGATCAATGCATGGGCCGGAAGGGCTATCAGCCCGTCACCATCCCGCGCTGCGAGAGTGCGGTGGCGCAGGCGGTGCCGCCGGGCGCGACGAAGGTGCTGCCGAAAATCGACGAGAAGTCCTGCGCGGTGATGAACCGCGACGGCACCTGGCAGATCGTCACCACGCGGTGAGCCAAGGTCGTTTTCCTTCGAGGAAAACGGACGAATTCCTTCGAGGAATTCGTCCGCGTTATGCGTCTAATCGGGAGCCCGGTTTCCTCGCAGGAAACCGGAGCGAATTCCTCGCAGGAATTCGCTCCACGCCTATTCCGCCGCTTCCGGGCTCAATTCGTCGAGGTAGGCAATCCTTGCCCCCGATTTGGTCGTGGTCACCACGCCCAGCGACTTCAGCTTGCGGTGCAGCGCAGAACGCTCCATGCCGACAAAGCTTGCCGTGCGGCTGATGTTGCCGCCGAAGCGGTTGATCTGGGTCAGCAGATACTCGCGCTCGAAAGCCTCGCGCGCCTCGCGCAGCGGCAGGGTCGCCAGCGCGCCCGAGAGCACCACCCGGCCCTCCTCGCTGCCGCCTTCCTGTTCCGCCGGCAGTTCGCGGGCCTCGATCGGCCCCGTGCCCTCGCCGAGGATCAGCACGCGCTCCACCAGGTTCTTGAGCTGGCGCACGTTGCCCGGCCAGGCCATGGTCTGCATCAGCGCGACCGCCTCCTCGCTGAGCGGGCGGATCGGCAGGCCTTGAGCAGCGTTGCATTGCGCGATGAAGGCCTCGGCCAGCAGCGGGATGTCGTCGCGGCGCTCTTCGAGCGAGGGCACCGAGATCGGCACCACGTTCAGGCGGTGGAAGAGTTCCTGGCGGAACTGGCCGGCGCGGATCTCGGCTTCGAGATCGCGGTTGGTCGAGGAAATCACCCGCAGGTCGACCCGTACCTTGTCGTTGCCACCGACCCGGCTGAACTGCTGGTCGACCAGCACGCGCAGGATCTTCGACTGGGTCCCGACGGGCATGTCGGCGACCTCGTCGAAATAGATCACCCCGCCATGCGCCTGTTCCAGCAGGCCCGGCTCGACCCCGCGCTCGGGAGACTCGCGCCCGAACAGCACCTCTTCCATCCGCGACGGTTCGACGCCGGCGCAGTTCACGGTGACGAAGGGCGCCGCGGAGCGGTTGGAATGGGCGTGGATATAGCGCGCGGCGATCTCCTTGCCCGAGCCTGCCGGCCCGGTCAGCATCACCCGGCCGTTCGACTTGGTCACCTTGTCGAGCTGGCCGATCAGCGTGCGGAAGGCCGCGCTCTGCCCGATCATGTCGGCAGTGGTCACCTCGCGGCGCTTGAGCGAGGAATTCTCGCGGCGCAGGCGGCTGGCCTCCATCGCGCGGCGGATCACCACCATCAGCTGGTCGATGTTGAAGGGCTTCTCGATGAAGTCGTAGGCACCCTGCTTGATCGCCGCCACCGCGATCTCGATGTTGCCGTGGCCCGAAATGATGACCACCGGCACATCCGGATTGTCCCGTTTGACCGCCTTGAGGATGTCGATGCCGTCCATCCGGCTGTCCTTGAGCCAAATGTCGAGGATCATCAGCGCCGGCGGCTCGGTATTGATCGCCTGCATGCACTCATCGGAATTCCCCGCGAGCCTCGTGGCATAACCCTCGTCTTCGAGGATGTCCGAAACCAGCTCGCGAATATCGCGTTCGTCGTCAACGATTAGAATATCACTCATGTCGATCCTGCTTCTTTTTCTGTTATGTTTGCCTCGTCTTTCACGGAGCCGGGCGTAATCGTGCCCGCTGCGGGCCCGGTCGGCAGGCGGATCACAGCCATGGCGCCGTGGTGCGTGTTGCCATCAAATACCGGGGCATCTTCGAGGGCGAGGCTACCGCCGTGTTCCTCGATGATCTTCTTGACGATGGGCAGGCCAAGGCCCGTCCCTTCGTTGCGTGTTGTGACATAAGGTTCGAACAGCCGGGCGCGGTCCTCGGGCAGACCGATGCCATTGTCGGCGATTGTGATCTCGCAATCCTGCGCGCGCGGGGTCAGCGTCACGCGGATCTCCGGGGAAAAGCCCTCGGGCGCGCCTTTCTGGCGCAGGGTCTCGATCGCTTCGCCGGCGTTCTTTATGAGGTTGGTCAGCGCCTGACCGATCATCGTCGCGTCGAGTTCGGCCTCGAGTGGCCCGTCCGGCAGGTTGGAGCGGATGGTCACGTCGGGCTGGCCGGTCTGCTGCAGCAGCACCGCATCGCGCACCAGGCGGGTCAGGTCCTCGGTGCGGCGGTCGGGCTCGGGCATCCGCGCGAACTTGGAAAATTCGTCGACGATGCGGCGCAGATCCCCGGTCTGGCGGATGATCACGTCGGTCATCGCCTCGAGCCGCTCGCTCTCTTCGCCCACCAGCGGCGAGAACTTGCGGCGGATCCGTTCGGCCGAAAGCTGGATCGGCGTGAGCGGGTTCTTGATCTCATGCGCGATGCGCCGCGCCACGTCGCCCCAGGCGGCCATGCGCTGGGCGCTGACGAGGTCGGTCACATCGTCGAAGGCCACCACGTAGCCTTCGAGGCGGCCATGTTCGTTGCGCCGGGTGGCCATGCGGACGAGCAGGTTCTCGAGCCGACCATTGCGCGTGACCTTGACCTCGCCCTGCACCACCTCGTTGGCACCGGTGCGCAGGTTGTGGAACAGGGGGCCGAATTCGGGAATCGCCACCGCCAGGGCAAGCAACTGCCCCTCGCCC
Source organism: Seohaeicola zhoushanensis (assembly GCF_014656415.1). Classification (GTDB taxonomy): domain Bacteria; phylum Pseudomonadota; class Alphaproteobacteria; order Rhodobacterales; family Rhodobacteraceae; genus Seohaeicola_A; species Seohaeicola_A zhoushanensis. Next base: position 43,198 of record NZ_BNCJ01000011.1, read on the forward strand.
GACCATGCCAGCAGCCGCTCGGCAGAGCGGTTGACGAAGGCAACGCGGCCCTCGGGATCGAGCCCGACCACGCCCGACGTCACTGAGGACAGCACGGAATCGAACAGCCGGCGGCGGCGTTCGATCTGGCGGGTGTTGTCCAGCAGCGTCTCGCGCTGGCCTTTCAGTTGCCGGGTCATCTGGTTGAAGTAGCGCCCGAGCATTGAGATTTCATCGTCGGTGTCTTCCTCGATCACCTGCACGTCGAGATCCCCTGCCCCGACCTGCTGCGCCGCGAGGGTCAGGCGCCCCACCGGGCGCGACAGGCGTTCGGCGAACCACAGGCCCAGCCAGATCGCGGCAAGGATCAGGATCACCGCGAAGCCGAGGTAGAGCAGCCCGAACTCGAAGACCACGCGGCCGCGTTCATTCTCGAGCTGCTGATAGAGACGGATGGTCTCTTTGGTCTCGTCCAGAAGGCTGAGGATCTGTCCGTCGACCAGGCGGCTGACATAGAGGAAGCGGTCGACGAAGGCGTCGAGCCGCACCAGCGCCCGGAATTCGTTGTTGTCCCAGTCCTGGATGACAGTGATGCCATTGGTGCTGGCCTCGGCGATCTGATCGGGCGTCGGATGCTCGAAGTCGAAGAGATAGGAACCCTCGCCACGCGCGCGGATGTCGCCGGTGCCGTCGATGACATAGGCTTCCTTGAGGCCGCGCTGGATCTGCGGCTGGGCCTGTGTGAGGACCACCCGCAGTTCGGCGTCCGACATGAAGACGGTGACGCGGCGGGCGGAGTCGAGGAACCTGCCGAGCGCGGTGGCGTCTTCCTCGAGGTCCCGGCGCTGTTCCTGCTCATAGGCCTGCGCGGCGGCCAGCGACGAGCCGACGACGCGGCTGACACGATCCGAGAACCAGCCTTCAAGGCCGATATTCACCGTCATGCCGGCAAAGACCGCCACCGTCACGGTCGGGATCAGCGCCAGCAGGGTAAAGACACCGATCAGGCGCAGGTGCAGCCGCGAGCCCGCCGACTTGGCGCGGCGGGCGGCAATGATGCGGCCGAGCTGGCCCAGCACCAATGCGGCGACGACAAGGACATAGACCAGGTCGGCAAGCAGCACCGAGCGCAGCGCCATGGCCGAGGGGCCGCGATCGAAGGTGCCGATGGCCAGGAAGGTGACAAGCGCAAGGACGGGCCCAAGGACCACCAACCCAAGCGTCGCCGCGTTCTGGACGCGGCGCGTCCGGCGCCAACGGTTGAACGCCAGAATCGACCGACTTTGCGACCGGGAAACCACCCGCCGTCCTCATCCTGATGCGCTGCTCGAGCAGCTGACCGCCAAAACGTCGTGGTCACGGCAGGTGCGAACACCCACATGCCACGCTTCTGTGGCCTTTTTACATCAATTTGCGGCGCCGTGTCACCTGAATATCGAGGTCCGTGATCTTCTTGCGCAAAGTATTGCGGTTGATACCGAGCAGATCGGCGCATTTGGCCTGGTTTCCACCGGTCGCCTCGAGCGCGATCTCGATGAGCGGGATCTCCATTTCCTTGAGAATGCGTCCATAGAGGCCCGGCGGCGGCAGCATGTTGCCATGCAGGTCGAAGTAGCGCTGCAAGTGGCGCGCCACCGAGGCAGACAGCTTTTCGCCCTCGCCCTTCCCGAGCACCGGCTCGACCTCGGGCTGGTTGCCCAGCACCTGTTCGACCTCGGCACGGGTGATTTCCTCGGCGCGGCTGGTCAGCACGAGCCGGCGGATGGCGTTTTCCAGCTGACGCACGTTGCCGGGCCAACTGTAGACCCGGAACAGCTCTTCGGCCTGCGCGCCAAGCCGACGCTTGGGGGCGCCTTCCCGTTCGGCGCGGGCGAGGAAGTGCTGCGCCAGCAGCGGAACATCGTCGACCCGTTCGCGCAGGGCCGGCACATGCAGGGTTGCGCCGCTGAGGCGGTAGTAGAGGTCGCGGCGCACGTGGCCGGCCTCCATCGCTTGGGCGAGGTTGGTCTGGCTGGTCGCCATGAAGCGCGGGACGTGGTCGCCCGGCACATCCATCATGCGGACGATGCGGGCCTGGATTTCGTCGTCGATGTCGGAGATCTCGTCGATCAGCAGCGAGCCGCCCTTGACCCGCGCCAGAACCCGCGCGGGCCCTTCCAGCTCGCGCAGATCCGCCGCGGTGACGGTGACATAGGGCAATGTGCGGCGGTCGGAGAAGTCGTGAATCGCCCGCGCGATCAGCGACTTGCCAGTTCCGCTTTCACCCGAGATCAGCACCGGCAGGTCGGTGTTCATAACCCGCGCCACCAGTCGATACAGCGCCTGCATGACCGGAGTGCGGCCCACCAATGGCAGGTCGTCGGGGCGTTCGTCCACCTCGACCCGCTTTTCTGCGGGGCGGTGGCGTTTGAGTTCCAGCGCCCGCGCGGTGCGCTTCATCAGGTCGGGCAGGTCGAAAGGCTTCGGCAGATAGTCGTAGGCCTCGGCCTCGGCCGCCTGGATCGCCGTCATGATGGTGTTCTGCGCCGAGATCACGATCACCGGCAGGCCGGGCCGGTCCTGCGCGATTTTCGGCAGCATCTCCAGGCCATTGCCGTCGGGCATCATGACGTCCGAGATGACCACGTCGCCTTTGCCCTCGCCCACCCAGCGCATCAGCGTGGTCAGCGAACTGGTCGCGTGGACCTTGCAGCCTGCGCGGGTCAGCGCCTGGGTCAGAACGGTGCGGATCGTGCGGTCGTCATCCGCGACCAGGACAGTGCCGTCCATCAGGTGGTCTCCTCAGTTATCGTCCCCCGCGGCACGCGCGGCAGGGACAGACGAAATACGGTGCGTCCGGGTTGCGAGGTGACGGAGATCCATCCCCCGTGGTCCGAGACGATCTTGCTCACCAGCGCCAGCCCGAGGCCGGTGCCATTCTCGCGCCCCGAAACGAAGGGGTCGAAGATCTCTTCGCGGATCGCCTCGGGAATGCCGGGGCCGTCGTCGATGATCTCGATCTGCAGGGGCAGCGACTGGCCCGAACCATCGGAGCGGCGCAGGCTGAAGGAGTGTTCGAAGAAGGTATGGATCCGGATGGTTCCGCCTTTTGGATCAGCGGCTTCGGAGGCATTCTTTAGAAGGTTCAGCACGACCTGCAGCAGCTGGTCGGGGTCGCCGTAGGCCAGCGGAAGCGAGGGATCGTAATCCTCGACGATCTTCATGTGCGCCCCGAAGCCCAGCAGCGCCGAGCGCCGGGCGCGGTCCAGAACGTCGTGGATATTGACCGGGCGCAGATCTGGCGTCAGGAGGTTGCCGAATTGCTCCACCTGTTCCAGCAGCTTCACGATCCGGCGGCTCTCGGCGACGATAAGATCCGTCAGTTCAAGATCTTCCGGCGCAAGATTCATGCTGAGCAGCTGCGCCGCTCCGGTGATCCCGGCCAGCGGGTTCTTGATCTCGTGCGCCAGCATCTCGGCCATGCCGATGGCCGATTGCGCCGCCGACTTGACCGAATGGCTCTGGGTCATCCGGCCCGCCAGTTCGCGTGGCGTTACCAGCATGAGCATCTGCCCCTCCGCCCCTTGCAGCGGCGCGACCTGCAGCGCGCATTGCAGCGGATCGCGCCCGCCGGCGGCGATATTGGCGTCGTTGACGAAGAGCGGCGTGCTGTTCTCGCGGGCGCGGGCAAGCGCGCGTTCGATCGGCGTGTCGACTGAAATCAGCTCCCACAGCAGCCGCCCCGCAGCGCTGCGCATCGAGGTATTCACGAAGCCCTCGGCCGGCGCGTTCATGTTGGTAACGCGGTCTTCCTCGTCCAGGAGAAAAGCCGGCACCGGCAGCGAGGCCCAGATTGCCGTGTCTTCCGTCATGCCGCCACCGCCTTCGTCTCGGGTTCGGCAGCGACCATCGCCTCGCCGATCAGCTCCAGCACCTGGCGCGCATCGCGCGAGGTCAGCACCGCGCGACGCAGGGCCGGCGCGGTGCCGGCGGTGTCCATGTACCAGCCCAGGTGCTTGCGCGCGACGCGCAGGCCCAAGTCGGCGCCGTAGAAGGACAGCATGGATTCGTAGTGTTCGCGCACCATGGCGACAAAGGCCGCGCCTACAGGCACCTCCGGCTCTGGCGTGGCGAACAGCGCTGCCGCGATCCGGGCAAGTTGCCAGGGCTGTCCCTGCGCCCCCCGCCCTACCATCACGCCCGCCGCGCCCGAGGCCTTCAGCGCCGCACCTGCGCGCTCCGGGGTGGTAATGTCGCCATTGGCGATGACCGGCAGGTCGACCGCCTCGACCACAGGGCGGATGGCCGCCCAATCGGCGCGCCCGGTGTAGAACTGGCAACGGGTGCGCCCATGCACCGTAACCATCTGCACGCCAGCAGATTCGGCGCGCTTGGCGATTTCGGCGGCGTTCAGCATGTCGTGGTCCCAGCCCAGCCGCATCTTCAGCGTCACCGGCACCGACACCGCACTGACGACGGCCTCGATCAGGCTCAACGCGTGATCCGGGGTCTTCATCAAGGCCGAACCGGAATAGCCGCTGGTCACCTTCTTGGCCGGGCAGCCCATGTTGATGTCGATGATCGACGCGCCGCCTGCCTCGACCATGCGAGCCGCCTCGGCCATCCAATGCGCTTCGCGCCCGGCCAGTTGGACGGCAGTATTGGCCGCCTCGATCCCCAGTTCGGCGCGCTCGCGGGTGCCGCGACGGGCCTGGACCATTTCCTGGCTGGCCACCATCTCGGAGACGACGAGACCGGCGCCGAACCGCGCGACGAGGTCGCGGAACGGACGGTCGGTGATCCCTGCCATCGGGGCGAGGAAGACCGGCGGAGTGAGAGCTCTGGAACCGATGTGAACGATCAACTGCCTAAACCTTGTGCATGAGCGATCCCTAGCCAGCGCATCGGCCGGGCACAATGTCGCGCGGGCAATTCCCGGCCGCATAATAGGCACCTGCCTGTTTTTTGAGCACACCTCAACAGGCAATTGCCTCGCGGGGTGGCAACCCTTAGACAGAGCGCCTGAAACCGGACGTTCCGAAAAGGCCAAATCCTGACATGACCACCGCCGCTCTCATCGTCGCCGCAGGTCGCGGCCTGCGCGCCGGGGGCGGTGAGCCAAAGCAATGGCGGCCGATCGCCGGGCGGCCGATGGTCGAGCATACGATTGCGGCGTTTCAGGCCGTGCCGGGAATCGGACAGATCGCTTTGGTGCTGCATCCCGATGACATGCACCGGCGGACGGATTTCGAGGCGCGGGGCATCCTTGTCGCCACTGGCGGCGCCGAGCGGGCCGCTTCGGTGCAGTCGGGGCTGGAGGCCCTGTCGGACTCCGGAGCGACACGCGTGCTGATCCACGACGCCGCGCGGCCCTGCGTCAGCGCAACGGTGATCGAGAGCGTGATCGGGGCGCTGGAGGCCGGCGCTCTGGCTGCCGCACCGGCGCTGGCGGTGGTCGATGCGCTCTGGACCGGCGAGAACGGAAAGGTGAGCGGCACCCGCGACCGCACCGGCCTGTTCCGGGCGCAGACGCCGCAGGGCTTCGACCTTGCTGCGATCCGGGCCGCCCATGCTGCCCATCCGGGCGGGGCCGCCGACGACGTAGAGGTCGCGCGGGCATATGGGCTGGACGTTGCAATGCTTCCCGGCGACGAGGACAACTTCAAAGTAACGCTGGCGCAGGATTTTCTCCGCGCCGAGAATATCCTGCGAGGCAAGATGGATGTAAGGCTTGGGAATGGGTTCGACGTGCACGCGTTCGGGGCCGGCGATCATGTCACGCTCTGCGGGGTGCAGGTACCGCATGGGCGCGGGCTGGTCGGACATTCCGACGCCGACGTCGGGATGCACGCGGTGACGGATGCGATCTATGGCGCGCTCGCGCAGGGCGATATCGGCCGGCACTTTCCGCCCAGCGATCCGCAGTGGAAGGGCGCCGACAGCCGGGTTTTCCTGCGCCATGCTGTCGACCTTGCCCGCGAGATGGGTTTCCGCCTGACCAACGTTGACTGCACGCTGATCTGCGAAGCGCCCAAGATCGCCCCTCATGCCGAAGCGATGTGCGCGGCCATGGCGGCGGCCCTGGGCATCGAGCAATCGCGGGTTTCGGTAAAGGCGACAACCTCTGAGAAACTGGGCTTTACCGGCCGGGGCGAAGGCATCGCCGCCATCGCCACCGCGACGCTGGTGGCACCATGAAGCTGATCGCACAGTCCATCGGCACGGTCTGCGGGGTCGGCTATCTGCGCCCTGCCCCCGGCACCTGGGGCTCGGCAGTTGCGCTACCGCTGGCCTGGGCGCTGCACACGCTGGGTGGCTTTCCTGTCCTGCTTGGCGCCGCGGTCGTGGTCTTCGTACTGGGGATCTGGGCGACCACCGAAATGACCAAGGCCTCGGCGAACCATGACCCCTCCGAAATCGTGGTGGACGAGGTGGTGGGCCAGTTCGTCGCCCTGCTGCCGCTGTCCTGGGCCGCCTGGCGCATGGAGTTGCCGATCACCGCGCTCTGGCCCGGATGGGTTGCGGCCTTCGTGCTGTTCCGCCTCTTCGACGTCTGGAAACCCGGCCCTGTCGGCTGGGCCGACCGCCGTAACGATCCGGCGGGAGTGATGCTGGATGACGTGATCGCGGGCGTCCTGGCCGCAGCCGGGGTGAGGCTGATGGCCTGGGTCGCGCATGGGTGATGGGGCGATGAACGTCGCCGCGCTGCTGGAGGCTGCCCGCGCGCAGGGTGTGCATATCGCCACGGCCGAAAGTTGCACCGGCGGCATGGTCGCGGCGGCGCTGACCGATGTTCCGGGCTCTTCCGACGTGGTCGAGCGCGGCTTCGTGACCTACTCCAACGCGGCGAAGATGGACATGCTGGGCGTCCGGAAAGCGACGCTCGACGCCCATGGCGCGGTCTCCGAGGAGGTTGCCCGCGAGATGGCGGAGGGCGCGTTGGCCCATGCGCCGGTGGAACTCGCAGTCTCCATCACCGGCATTGCCGGACCGGGCGGATCGGAGTTCAAGCCCGAGGGCCGGGCCTGCTTCGGCCTTGCCGCCAAGAACCGCCCGACCTTAGTGGAAACCGTCGAATTCGGCGCCCTCGGCCGCGCAGAGGTGCGGGTCGCCGCAAGGGACCACGCGTTGAAACTGCTGATGAACGCACTGGACGCCGGCGCGTCTTCCTGACGGGCCTCAAACTGGCCGCTTATCCCGCCTCGGATGCGCAGGGAGTGCGTCCCGGCCAGTACAGCCATCCCGCACTGCGGAACGCCCCCCAGACAGGCGCCTGCGCCACGACATAAACCCAGTCGCCGACCGCTTCGTGTTCGAACATGACGTAGTCGCCGGGCGAAAGCTGACCGATAGGGTGCAGCGGCTCGTGATAGCCATAGTAGAGCGGTGTCACCGGCCCGGTCCAGCCGAGGCAGCCCCATTGCCCGTCCATCCGTATCGGCAGATCGGTCAGCACCTTGCGAAAGGCCATGTCCGGCATGTCGAGCCAGGTGCGGTTGGTGTCGACGCGACAGCCATGTTCGGCCTCGAGAGAGACGATCCGGGCAATCGTAGATTGGGCAGCCTCGCCGAGGGTCACCGTCTGCGTGGTGCAATCGGAATTGTCGAAGATCGCTTGGCCGAGCGGTGAGGTGAAGCAATAGCCGGCACGGTCCATCAGCAGGTTGCGGGTGAACCAGACATCCTCGCAGCCTTCGATTGCGAAGGCCGGAAGTGGAAGCAGCATCAGGAGCAGGGCAAGCAGGCGCATGGCGAAACTCTCGCCCCGGCAGGGCCTTGCGTCAAGCGGTGCCGTAAAGCTGCGCCGCGCGCGTCTCGAAGGCGCGCACGATGCGGTGCATCGCCTCGTTGAAGACGACGCCGATCACCTTCTGCAGGATCGCGTTTCGGAACTCGAAATCGACATCGAAGGAGACGGTGCATCCGGTATCGGTGGGCGTGAAGACCCAGGTGGACTTCAGGTATTTGAAGGGACCGTCGAGGTATTCGGTGTCGATCCGCAGATCTGCCGGCCAGAGCGTCACCCGGCTGCCAAAGCGTTCGCGAAAGACCTTGAAGGAAATCACCAAGTCGGCGTCCATCACCTGTTTCTCCCCCTCTTCGCGGGTCGAGCGGATACGCGCGGCGGCGCACCAGGGCAGGAACTCGGGGTATTTCGCCACGTCGGCCACCAGGTCATACATCTGCCGGGCATCATAGGGCAGCTGGCGGGTCTCGGCGTGTCTGGTCATCGGGTCGGCGGCTCGTGTTGGGTCGGGGCTGATGTCCTATTTATGGGCGCAAAGTTCAAGGGCCGCGGCCATTTCGACGCAGCGGCTGGAATTGTCCGGGCCCTGCTTGTAAGTCTGGCGCCTGCGGGCGCCTCGCCCCGCTCAACTGGGGATGCCAGAATGCCGGACCGGGCTTACGTGATCGACGAGATGATCTCGGCCAAGGCCATCGCCGCTCGAATCGAAGCGCTGAGCCGCGAGATCAAGGCGGAGTTCTCGGACACCGACAAGCTTGTGGTCGTCGGTCTGCTGCGCGGCAGCTTCGTCTTCATCGCCGACCTGGTGCGCGAGCTGGACCTGCCGATCGAAGTCGATTTCCTCGAAGCCTCCTCCTATGGCAATGCGATGGAGAGCAGCCGGGAAGTGCGCATCCTCAAGGACCTGCGCGGCGCAATCGAGGGTCGTGACGTGCTGGTGGTCGAGGATATCGTCGATACAGGCTATACACTGAGCCATGTCATCAACCTGCTCAAAAGCCGCAAGCCGCGCAAACTCAAGTCCATCGCGCTGCTCGACAAACCCTCGCGCCGCGAGGTCGATTTCCGCGCGGACTGGATCGGTTTCGAGATCCCGGACGAATTCGTCGTCGGCTATGGCATCGACTTCGCCCAGCGGAACCGAAACCTGCCCTGCATCGGCAAGGTGCGCTTTATCGACTAAGGTGTGGCAGACCGTTTTCCTTCGAGGAATTCGCCCCCGCCACTGAACGCCGCCTGTTTTCCGCGCCGGAAAACAGGCCGAAATCATCGCAGGATTTCTACTGCGACCGGACGTAAGAACCTTTCAGCCCCCTTTGGGCTGGCCTTTTCTGCGCCTGCACTGTATGCGCCGCGCAACACATCCCACAAAAGGCCGAACCATGGATCTGCGCAACATCGCGATCATCGCACACGTCGACCACGGCAAGACCACCCTGGTCGATGCCATGCTCAAGCAATCCGGCGCGTTCCGGGAAAACCAGGCCGTTGCCGAACGGGCGATGGATTCCAACGATCTCGAACGTGAACGCGGCATCACTATCCTCGCCAAGGCCACCTCGGTCGAATGGAAAGGCGTGCGCATCAACATCGTCGACACCCCCGGCCACGCCGACTTCGGCGGCGAAGTGGAGCGGATCCTGTCGATGGTCGACGGCGTGGTGCTGCTGGTGGACGCCGCCGAAGGCCCGATGCCGCAGACCAAGTTCGTGACATCCAAGGCGCTGGCCCTCGGCCTGCGCCCCATCGTCGTGCTGAACAAGGTCGACAAGCCCGACGCCGAACCCGACCGTGCGCTGGACGAATGCTTTGACCTCTTCGCCAACCTCGGTGCCGATGACAACCAGCTCGACTTCCCGACGCTTTACGCATCGGGCCGCGCCGGCTGGGCCGACGACACGCTCGAAGGCGAGCGCAAGGACCTGGGCGCGCTCTTCGACCTGATCGTCAAGCACGTCCCCATCCCCTCCCAGGTGGCGCGCCGGAACGAGCCCTTCTCGATGCTGGCCACGACGCTGGCCGCCGACCCGTTCATCGGTCGCATCCTCACCGGTCGGGTCGAGACCGGCACCCTGCGCACCGGCGCCAGCGTCAAGGCCCTGGCCCGCGATGGTAGCCTGATCGAGAACTTCCGCATCACCAAGATCCTGGCCTTCCGCGGCCTGTCGCAGACCGCAATCGACGTGGCCGAGGCCGGCGACATCGTCACCCTGGCCGGCATGAGCAAGGCCACCGTTGCCGACACCATCGCCGCCCCCGAGATCACCGCGCCGATCCCGGCCCAGCCGATCGACCCGCCGACCATCACCGTGACCTTCGGCATCAACGACTCGCCGCTGGCGGGCCGAGACGGCAAGAAGGTGCAGTCGCGCGTCATCCGTGACCGCCTGATGAAGGAAGCCGAAACCAACGTCGCGATCCATGTCGCCGACACCCCCGGTGGCGAGGCCTTCGAGGTCTCCGGCCGTGGCGAACTGCAGATGGGCGTTCTGATCGAGAACATGCGCCGTGAAGGGTTCGAACTGTCGATCTCGCGCCCGCAGGTGATCCTGCGCGACGAAGGCGGCCAGCGGATGGAGCCGATCGAAGAAGTCACCATCGACGTGGATGACGACTATTCCGGCGTGGTGATCGAGAAGATCACCGGCACCCGCAAGGGTGAGCTGGTCGAGATGAAGCCCGCCGGCGTTGGCAAGACCCGCATCATCGCGCTGGTCCCCTCGCGCGGCCTGATCGGCTATCACGGCGAATTCCTGACCGACACGCGCGGCACCGGCGTGCTGAACCGCGTGTTCCACAGCTGGGCGCCCTACAAGGGCGCCATCCCCGGCCGCCGCGCCGGCGTGCTGATCTCGATGGAGAACGGTGTCTCGGTCGCCTACGCGCTCTGGAACCTGGAAGAACGCGGCCGCCTCTTCATCGGCGCGCAGGAACAAATCTACGAGGGCATGATCATCGGCGAACACAGCCGTGACAACGACCTCGAGGTGAACCCGCTCAAGGGCAAGAAGCTGACCAACATCCGCGCCTCGGGCACGGACGAGGCGGTGCGCCTGACGACCCCTATCACCATGACCCTGGAACAGGCCATAGCCTATATCGACGATGACGAGCTGGTCGAGGTCACGCCGAACTCGATCCGCCTGCGCAAGCGCCACCTCGACCCGCACGAGCGCAAGCGGGCCTCGAAGGCCGCCTCTTAAGCGGCCAGACCAGAGAATGAAAAAGGCCGGGACAGTGTCCCGGCCTTTTGCATTTCGGCTTGCCGCCTCGGCGACAGGATTACTCGCTGGTCTCGACGATCAGCAGCTCGCGCTCCGAGGCCCCGCGGGCGTGGTTCAACGCCGCCTGGTAGGTCTCGGAATTGTAGCAGCTTTCCGCGGCTTCGACCGAAGGGAAGGTCGCCACCACGTTGCGCGGACGGGCACGGCCTTCGAGCTGGACGAAACGCCCGCCCCGCGCGATGAACTTGCCGCCGTGGGCGGCAATCGCCTCGGTCGCAAGCTTGGCGTATTTCGAGTAGGCGTCTTCGTCGGTAACGGTTACGTGGGCAATCCAGAGTGCCGGCATTCTATTCTCCAATTACCGCTTCTGCGGCCTTGATCGCTTCGGCGGCGTTGGCAACGTCCGCGCCTCCGCCCTGTGCCATGTCGGGGCGGCCACCGCCACCCTTGCCGCCCAGTTTCTCGACCGCGGCGCGCACCAGGTCAACCGCCGAGAGCGTACCGGTCAGATCGGCCGTCACGCCGGCCGCGACCGCTGCCTTGCCGCCGGTATCGGCGATCAGCAGCACCGCGCCCGAGCCGAGCCGAGCCTTGTGTTCATCGATCAGCGCCGGCAGATCCTTGCCCGAGACGCCCGAAAGCACCTGGGCGTGGAAGGCAACGCCGTTGATCTTCTGCGCCTCGGTCCCGGCCGACGCACCGCCGCCCATCGCCAGTTCGCGGCGCAACTGGGCAACCTCATTGGCCAGAGCCTTGCGTTCATCCAGCAGTGCCTTGAGGCGCGACATGACCTCGTCACGGCCAACCTTCAGCAGTGCCTCGACCTCGGCAAGACGCGCATCGCGCGCGCGCAGTTCGGCCAGCGCCAGCTCGCCAGTCAGCGCCTCGATCCGGCGAACGCCGGCGGAGGAAGCCGACTCGGAGGTGAGGGCAAAGGCGCCGATATCGCCGGTGCGGATGACATGGGTGCCCCCGCAGAGTTCCAGTGAATAGGTCTTGCCGTCCGTCCCCTTGCCGGTATCGGCGCGGCCCATCGAGACCACGCGCACCTCGTCGCCGTATTTCTCGCCAAACAGCGCCTGCGCGCCAAGCGCGCGGGCGTCATCGGGCGTCATGATCCGGGTTTCGACGGGGGTATTCTGGCGGATAAAGGCGTTGACCTCGCGCTCGACCGCATCGAGTTCCTCGCGGCTCATCGCCTTGTTGTGGCTGAAGTCGAAGCGCAAACGGTCCGCCGCGTTGAGCGAGCCGCGCTGTGCCACGTGATCGCCAAGCGCCTCGCGCAGCGCCTCGTGCAGCAGGTGGGTTGCCGAGTGGTTGGCGCGGATCGCGCTGCGGCGGGCATGGTCGACCTCGACGCCGACCGGATCGCCAACCGAGAGCTTGGCCCCAGCGGGCACGTTCTCGACGTAATGTGCGACCAGCTTGCCACCGGCCATGCGCTTGGTGTCGCTGACCCAGACGCGATCGGTCTGGCTGTCGAGCCGCCAAAGGTTGCCGGTGTCACCCACCTGGCCACCGGATTCACCGTAGAACGGCGTCTGGTTCAGCACGATCCAGCCGGTCTCGCCGGCCCCGAGTTCCTTCACCGCCGCGTTGTCGCGGACGATGGCTACGACCTGGCCCTCGGCGCTCTCGGTGTCGTAGCCGAGGAAGTCGGTCGCGCCGTGCTTGTCGGCCACGTCGAACCAGACGGTGGCGTCGGCGGCCTCGCCCGAGCCGGCCCAGGCCGCGCGGGCCTGCGCCTTCTGGGCGGCCATGGCCTCGTCGAAGCCCTCGGTTGCGACAGTCATGCCCTTCTCGCGTAGCGCGTCCTGGGTAAGGTCGAGCGGGAAGCCGTAGGTGTCGTAGAGCTTGAAGGCCGCCTCGCCCGGCAGCTCCTTGCCCTCGCCCAACAGGGCGATCTCGTCGTCGAGCAGCTTGAGGCCACGGTCGAGCGTCGTCTTGAAGCGAGTTTCCTCAAGCTTCAGCGTCTCTTCGATCAGCGCCTGGGCGCGGACGAGTTCCGGATAGGCCGTGCCCATCTGGCGGACCAGCGCCGGCACCAGGCGGTGCATCAGCGGATCCTTGGCGCCCAGCAGGTGCGCGTGGCGCATGGCGCGGCGCATGATCCGGCGCAGCACGTAGCCGCGGCCGTCATTGGACGGCATCACGCCGTCGGCCATCAGGAATGAGGTCGAGCGCAGGTGGTCGGCGATCACCCGGTGATGCACCTTGCCCGGCCCGTCGGGGTCGCTGCTGGTGGCATGGGCGCTGGCCTCGATCAGGCTGCGGATGAGGTCGGTAGAATAGTTGTCATTGGTGCCCTGCAGCAGCGCCGCTACCCGCTCGATCCCCATGCCGGTGTCGATGCTCTGCGCAGCGAGCTCCCGGCGCGAGCCGTCCTCGAACTGTTCGTATTGCATGAACACGAGGTTCCAGATTTCGACAAAACGGTCGCCGTCTTCTTCCGGCGACCCCGGAGGGCCTCCCCAGTACTTGTCGCCGTGGTCGAAGAAGATCTCGGTGCATGGGCCGCAGGGGCCTGTGGGGCCCATCATCCAGAAGTTGTCATTGGTGGCGATGCGGATGATCCGGCTCTCGGGCACGCCGACTTTTTTCCAGATCTCGGCCGCCTCGTCATCGGTATGGTATACGGTGACATAGAGGCGGTTCTTGTCGATCCCGAAATCCTTGGTGATCAGTTCCCAGGCGAAGGGGATCGCGTCGGTCTTGAAATAGTCGCCGAACGAGAAGTTCCCGAGCATCTCGAAGAAGGTATGGTGGCGCGCGGTATAGCCGACGTTGTCGAGGTCGTTGTGCTTGCCGCCGGCGCGCACGCATTTCTGCGCGGTGGTCGCGCGCTTGTAGTCGCGCGTCTCCACACCGGTGAAGAGGTTCTTGAACTGCACCATCCCGGAGTTGGTGAACATCAGCGTCGGGTCGTTGCGCGGCACCAGCGGGCTGCTGGCCACGACCCGGTGGCCCTGACGTTCGAAATAGCCAAGGAAGGTGGACCGGATGTCGTTCAGGGAGATCATTGTGTTCGGGCTCTGGTTTGCGGGTTGGTGTGGTTTATCCCCCTGCCCCCGCCCTGTCCACAGGCTGACGCGCCGCGCGCCCCAAAACGCAACAAGGCAGGCGCGGTGCCTGCCTTGTCCTGTGGGATCAGTGGCGGGGCGATTAGCCCTCCATCACATCGTCGTCTTCACCGTCGGGGCCGCCGGTCATGTCGAAGTCGAGCCCGTGGCTGGCGCGGATCTTGTCCTCGATGGCCGAGGCGATGACCGGGTTGTCGCGCAGGAACTGCTTGGCGTTCTCGCGGCCCTGGCCGATGCGCTCGTCCCCGTATGAGAACCAGGCGCCCGACTTGTTCACCACGCCGGCCAGCACGCCCAGGTCTAGAAGTTCGCCGGTCTTCGAGATGCCTTCACCATACATGATGTCGAATTCCACCTGCTTGAACGGCGGGGCGACCTTGTTCTTGACCACCTTCACGCGGGTGGCGTTGCCGACGATTTCGTCGCGGTCCTTCACCGAACCGATACGACGGATGTCGAGGCGGACCGAGGAATAGAACTTGAGCGCGTTGCCGCCGGTCGTCGTCTCGGGCGAGCCATGCATTGCGACTTGCTGATCGAGCCGGTCAGCTTGCGCATGGCCTTGCTCATCAGGCGGGCCTGCACGCCGACGCTCGAATCGGCCATGTCGCCCTCGAGTTCGGACTTCGGCGTCAGCGCCGCGACCGAATCGACGATGACCATGTTGACCGCGCCGGAGCGCACCAGCGTATCGGTGATCTCGAGCGCCTGTTCCCCGGTATCGGGCTGGCTGATCAGCAGCTCGTCGATATCGACGCCCAGCTTGCGGGCGTACTGCGGGTCGAGCGCGTGCTCGGCGTCGACGAAGGCGCAGACGCCGCCCTTCTTCTGCTGTTCGGCGATGCAGTGAAGCGTCAGCGTGGTCTTGCCCGAGCTTTCCGGGCCATAGATCTCGATGATGCGACCCATCGGCAGGCCGCCGATGCCGAGCGCGATGTCGAGGCCCAGCGAACCGGTCGAGCTGGCCTCGATCTCGGTGATCGCGCCGGCTGACCCGAGCTTCATGATCGAGCCCTTGCCGAACTGGCGTTCGATCTGCGCCAGCGCGCTATCAAGGGCCTTTTGCTTGTCGGAGTTCTTCCGGTTGTCCATCGAGAGTAGATCCGCCATGTCCTGTTCCCTATCTTATTGTCACACCCTGCGCGGGGCGGCAATCGCTGCTTTGTTCGCCTCTTGTTCCAGTTAGGACCAAAAGGAGAACATTTCAATCTAAATCTTCCCACCGCCAGTTTTTCCGGTCAGGGTTAAGGAGTGGTTTACGTAGACCACTCTGGTCCGAATTATTCGCCTGGGAGCGCAGATGCTGGTTTTCCATGCCGAAAGGCTGGTGTTTCTCTCGGTGCCCAAGACCGGTACGACAGCCTATGAATCCGCGCTACGTGACCGCGCCGACATGGTTGTTTCCAACCCGCCGGACCTCAAGCACGCCTCCAACTATCGCTATCACCGCTTCTTTCGTCCGATCTTCGACAAGGTCTGCGGTGTCGACATGGAAACCATGGCGGTGGTGCGCGAACCCATAAGCTGGCTTGGCAGCTGGTATCGCTACCGGCGCCGGCCCGCCATGTCCGGGCATCCCAATGGCACCCATGACCTGAGTTTCGACGACTTCGTCGAAGCCTGGATGAGCGGCGACAGGCCGGGCTTCGCCGATGTCGGCAGCCAGACCAAGTTCCTCGAACCGCATCCCAAGGGCGCGCGGGTCACGCATCTGTTCCGC
Organism: Seohaeicola zhoushanensis; assembly: GCF_014656415.1. Taxonomy (GTDB): domain Bacteria; phylum Pseudomonadota; class Alphaproteobacteria; order Rhodobacterales; family Rhodobacteraceae; genus Seohaeicola_A; species Seohaeicola_A zhoushanensis. The sequence continues at coordinate 58,927 of NZ_BNCJ01000011.1, forward strand.
TACGAGGCGCCCGCGCGGCTCGACGCGTTTCTAGAAGCGCGGCTTGGCCGGCGTCCGGTGACCGCGCGCGAGAATGTCTCGCCTGCAATGGATCTCGTACTGTCGCCGAAGGTGGAAGACCGCCTGCGGCGGAAATGCGCGGCGGAATTCGAACTCTACGAGTCGATTCCCTGAGGCTCAGTGCAGCTGCTGGTGCACGGTCTCGGTCAGCTGGTTCAGCGAGAATGGCTTGGACAGGAAAACCGAGTTGGGCACTGACACCAAGCCGCCGTCGAAGGCGCCCTCGGCATAGCCCGAGACGAAGACGACCCGGACATTCGGCCGCGCTTTCAAAGCCTCACGCACCCAGCTCGGGCCATCCATACCCGGCATCACCACGTCGGTGACGAAGATGTCGACCGCCAGTTCCGGGTCTTCGAGGGTGCGCAACGCTTCCTCTGCCGATTCTGCCTCGAGCACGGTATAGCCGCGCAGGCGCAGCGCCCGGCTGGCAAAGGCCCTCACGGGTGCCTCGTCCTCGACAAGCAGCACCACGCCGACGCCGTGTTTCGGTTGGGCTGGGCGTTTTGGCGGCGCGGCGGTCGGCACCGGCTGCACCTCGCACCGATGAGCTGGGAAATACATGGTGAACGACGCCCCCTCGCCCAGCACGCTGTCGACGAAGATATACCCGCCGGTCTGCTTGACGATGCCATAGGCCGTGGAAAGCCCCAGCCCGGTACCCTCTCCCGTGCGCTTGGTGGTGTAGAAGGGTTCGAAGACCTTGGACAGCTTGTCCGGAGCGATCCCGGTGCCCCCGTCGATCACCCGCACACAGACATATTCACCGGGTGGAACCGTGGCCCTGTCTCGCTGCAGGGGGTGCGCCAGGGTGGCAATCTCGGTCTCGATCCGGATCTCGCCGCCCTCCGGCATCGCGTCACGGGCATTGACGACGAGGTTCATCAGCACCTGTTCCAGTTGTCGTTTGTCCGCGCGGATCGGGCTGAGCACCGGGTCATGGCGCAGCGTCAGCGTGACCCTTTCACCCACCAGCCGGTTCAGCAGGTGGGTCAGGTCAGCCAGCGTGTCGCGCAAGTCGATGACCTCGGGGCGCAGTGTCTGCTTGCGCGAGAAGGCCAGCAACTGGCTGACCAGCGCGGCAGCGCGATTGGCATTCTGGTTGACCTGCACCAAGTCGCCATAGTCCGGGTCGCCCTGGTCGTGCCGCAGCAACAACAGGTCGCAATGCCCTGAAATCGCGGTGAGAAGGTTATTGAAGTCATGCGCCACGCCGCCGGCGAGTTGGCCGATGGCCTGCATCTTCTGGCTTTGAACGAACTGCGCCTCGAGCGTCTTGAGTTCGGTTGCATCGCTCAGCACAGCAATCAGCCTCGTCTCGCCGCGTTCCGTAACCCGGCTAAGCGTGACCTGAACGAAGATTTCCTTGTCGGTCCGGCTGAGCCGCAGGAACTCGGAATTGTTCGCTTGGCCGCCCGCAATCGTCGCTTCGAGCCAATCGGCAATCGGACGGCCAAGCCCCTCCATCACCGCTTCCATCTTCGTTTCCGGCCCGATCTCAGCTCCGATCAACGCCATAGCGAGAGTGTTGGCAGCAAGGATGCGACCCGATGGCGCGATCTTGAGCATCGGCACCGGGATCGTTTCGAACACGCTCGCATGGTCGGGGGCCGCTTCGCGCAGGATCGGCAGCAAGCATAGCACGCGACGTCCCGGTCCTGTCTCGCCCTCGCTGACGATCACCTCCTTCAAGCCATCAGCCGTGCGGATGCGGTTGATCGCACCGGGCATCACCGGCAACGAGTCGAATAGTGCTTCGAGCGAATTGATCGGACCGCCGGCCAGCCTGCGCGCGGCCTCGTTCGTCAAATGCACGCGACCCGAGCGATCCAGGGTCAGCATCGGCACCGGCAGGGTCTCGGCGTTGCGGTTGGCGTTGTCTGGATCGGCGAAATCCTCGATCCGCCAGAGGAAACCGCCTGCCAGCGCCTGAACCGAAATACGCAAATGCCCTATCCGATGGATGACTTCTTCACGCAGCGCGCCTTCGCGCCGGGCACGAGCCTGCAACCGGTAGATCATCGAAGCGGGATTGGCAAAAAGGCCGCGCAGCGTGCCGGTGAGGCTGTCGCAGCCGCTGTCGGAAAAGCGCCGCTCCGCGGCGGCGTTGCGCCACAGGATGGCCCCCTCGCCATCGGCTACAAGGCTTGGCCTCGCATCCCGCCCGATGATGTTGTCCAACAGATCAGCCGTCTTGCGGCGTCCGTATCGCATGGCAGCTTGTCGCAATGCGACGGCGGCGGCGACTAGCGCGAACGTCAGTCCAAGGACCATACCGGCGTTGGGGAGCGGATCGGGCGGCCGCAGCAGCAAGGTGACGCCAAGGATGCTTCCCGCCATCAGGACCAGCACTAGCACCCGTGCCGATGGCGGAACGGGCTGGCTGATATCCAATGGCCGGTCCGGACGCAGGGACACTCGGGCAAGGCTCCGTGATGGATTCGCTCTCCTGAAGGTTCACGCCAAATTCGTTAATCTTTCGTTAACCCCCGCGAATGCGCGTAAAGGGATTTCACGCCGTGGTGGCCCAGGCCAGATGCGCCGCGAAGAAGCCGTCGGTTCCGCCGGTCAGCGACCAACGCTTCTGGAACACCGGCGAAAGAGTTGAATTGCGCGCCGCAAATCTTTGGATTTGCTCTTCATTCTCATCCTGCAGCACCGAACACGTCGCATAGGCGAGCAAGCCTCCGGGCGCCAACAGGGCAACCGCCTCATCGAGAATCGCGGCCTGCGTGACAAGCAAGCCGGTCAGTTGCGCCTCGGTCAGGCGCCATTTTCCATCCGGTGCGCGCCGCCACGAGCCGCTGCCCGAACAGGGGACGTCGCAGAGGATCAGGTCGAACTGTCCCGCCCGTTTCAGCGCCTTGGTGTCCAGCAACTTGATCCGAGCGCCAGCCCGCTCTGCCCGTGCCGGCAGATCGTTCAGCCGTTGTGGCGCGGCGTCATGGGCGAAAAGGTCGAACCGCCCGCGCGCGGCGATGGCAAGCGTCTTGCCCCCGCCGCCGGCGCAATAGTCGAGCACGCGCATCCCGTCCTTCAGCGGCAAAGTCTCGACCACTGCCTGCGAGGCGGCATCCTGCAGTTCGACAAGTCCGTCGCGATAGGCGGCGGCATTGCGCAGCTTGCGCGCCCCCTCGGTCACTTCCAGCGCGGTCGCCGCGGCGGGATGCGGTTGCGCGGCGATACCCTCCCTGGCCAGCGCGGCAATCGCGCCCGATGGATCGGTTCGGGCGATGTTCACGCGCAAATGCACCGGGGCGCGGTGTTTCAGGGCCTCGGCCGCCGCCAGGGCCTCGTCGCCAAGGCTGGCCTCGAAACGCGGCCAGAGCCAGTCCGGAATGTCGGCAGCCTCGGCCCCCAGCACGGGCTCCCGCCCGCCCGAGCGCTCTTCGGCCGACATCACCTCCGGCGCGTAACCGCCTCCGGTAAAAAGGTTTTCCGGGTTCTCCCCGTTGCGGCGCAGAAGGCCGAGCATGATGCCGCGCCCGGTCTCGCCGCCGCCAATCGCCGCCAGAGAACGTCGCGCCCGAAGGCCGTCGAAGACATGATCGCGCACCACCGCCCGGTCGCCCGAACCGGCAAAGCGGCTGGCCCGCCCCCAAGCGGTCAGCACCTGTTCGGCGGGTGCGCCGGCAAGGATCCGGTCAAGGCATTCGATGGCCGCCTGCACCCGCGCTGCGGGGGTCATGCGCTTACATCGCCCGGTAGTTCGGGCTTTCGCGGGTGATCGTCACGTCGTGGACGTGGCTTTCGCTGAGTCCGGCGCCGGTGATCTTCACGAACTGGCAGTTCTTGCGCATCTCGTCGATGGTGGCGCAGCCGGTATAGCCCATCGCCGCCCGCAGGCCGCCGACGAGCTGGTGGATCACCGCCGATGCCGCGCCCTTGTAGGGCACCTGGCCTTCGATCCCCTCGGGCACCAGCTTGTCGGAAGCCGCGTCCTTCTGGAAGTAGCGATCGGCCGAACCCCGCGCCATCGCGCCGAGGCTCCCCATGCCGCGGTAGCTCTTGAAGCTGCGGCCCTGATAGAGAATGACCTCGCCCGGCGACTCGTCGGTCCCGGCGATCATCGAGCCAACCATGGCGCAGGAGGCCCCTGCCGCAATCGCCTTGGCGAAGTCGCCCGAGAACTTGATGCCGCCGTCGGCGATCACCGGCACATCGCCAGCTGCGGCAGCGCAATCCATGATCGCGGTCAGCTGTGGCACACCGACGCCTGCGACGATACGGGTGGTGCAGATCGAACCGGGGCCGATCCCGACCTTGATCGCATCCGCGCCCGCGTCGATCAGCGCTCGCGTCGCCGCGCCCGTAGCGACGTTGCCGGCCACCACCTGCACCTCGTTCGAAAGTTTCTTGGCCCGCTCCACTGCCTTGGCAACGCCTTCGGAGTGGCCATGCGCGGTGTCGATGACGATCATGTCGACGCCCGCATCCACCAGCGCCTCGGCCCGCTCGAAGCCCGCGTCACCCACGGTCGAGGCCGCGGCGACCCGCAGGCGGCCCAGCGCGTCCTTGCAGGCGGTCGGGTTCAGCACCGCCTGTTCGGTGTCCTTCAGAGTGAGCAGGCCGGTCAGCTTGCCGTTCTTGTCGGTGACCAGCAGCTTCTCGATCCGGCGCGCCTTCATCAGGCTGATCGCCTCGTCACGGTCCGCCGGCTCGACCAGCACGGCGAGTTTGTCGCTGGTCATCATCACCCGGACCGGGGTGCGGTCGTCACTGGCGAAGCGCATGTCGCGGTTGGTCACGATGCCAACAACGCGGCCAGTCTCGTCCACCACCGGGAAGCCGGTGACGTTGTAGCGTTCCTGCAGGGCCTTGGCATCGGCCAGCGTCTGGTCGGCCCGCAGGGTGATCGGGTTGTAGACGATGCCGGATTCGAAGCGCTTCACCCGGCGGATCTCTTCCGCCTGCTTCAGGATGTCGAGGTTGCGGTGCACCACGCCGATCCCGCCGGCCTGGGCCATTGCGATGGCCATGCGCGCCTCGGTCACGGTATCCATCGCACTGGAAAGCAAGGGAATGTTCATCGCGATCGACCGCGTCACGCGGGTGCGCGTGTCAGCCGTCGAGGGCAGCACCGAACTTGCCGCCGGCACCAGTAGAACGTCATCAAAGGTGAGCGCCTCACGAATCTGCATCGCCGAATCCTCAAGCAGTGTCCCGTTGGCGGCCACCCTATCGCACGGTTTGTCGACGGGGGAAAGGGGGGCACAATATCTGGCTGCGTTCCGCAAGATCCGCTCTTCACCCCGGCTGCAAGAACGGGCAGATTGGGGCAATGTCCGAACTTTCAGATGACCCCGTCGGCGCCTGCCTGTCGCGCCTGAATGCCCTCGCCGATCCCGAGCGGGCGGCGCAGGCGCTAGTTTATCACAAGGTGCCACGCGCCTATCTCGGCATCGCCGTGCCGGTCTTGACCGAGTTGGCCAAGGACCTGCGCGCACAGACCGACCTTGAAGGCCGGATCGCCCTGGCCGATGGCCTGTGGCAAAGCGACATCCACGAGGCACGCATCCTTGCGGCCAAGCTGCTGACCCAGGCCCGCATCCGGCCCGACGAGGCAGTGTGGCGGCTGATCGTTTCCTGGGTGCCCACCTTCGACGCCTGGGCCATCGCCGATCACGCCTGCGACGCGGGCGAGCGGCGACTGCTGGCCGACCCCTCACGCCTCGATGAGGTCGAGGAATGGACTCGCTCCGAGCATATGTGGACCCGCCGCGCCGCGCTGGTCATCACCCTGCCCTGGACCAAGCAGAACCATCCGTCGGAGGCCGATTTGGCCGTCCGCGACCGCGTGCTGGGCTGGGCCGCCAGATATGTCGACGACCGTGACTGGTTCATCCAGAAGGCCATCGCCTGGTGGCTGCGCGACCTGGGCAAGCACGCCCCGGCCCGCGCCCGGGCCTTCCTCGACGAATACGGTGCGCGCCTGAAGCCCTTCGCCCGCAAGGAGGCCGGACGGCTGCTCGGCTGATCCGGTGCATGGCCCCTTGCCGCCTTCCCCCGCGAGGCTTAGGTTCTGCACCATGAACGCACCGCTCATCGACCCCTTTGCCCGCGCGATCACCTACCTGCGCGTCTCGGTCACCGACCGCTGCGACTTCCGCTGCGTCTATTGCATGTCCGAAAACATGACCTTCCTGCCCAAGAAGGAACTGCTGACGCTGGAAGAGCTCGACCGCATGTGCTCGACCTTTGTGCGGCTGGGCGTCGAGAAATTGCGCATCACCGGGGGCGAGCCGCTGGTGCGCAAGGGCATCATGACCTTCTTCCGCTCGATGACGCGGCACCTTGAGTCCGGCGCACTCAGAGAGCTGACGGTCACCACCAACGGGTCGCAGCTCGAGAAATACGCGGCCGAGTTGCGCGATGCGGGGGTGCGGCGGATCAACGTCTCGCTAGATACGCTGGACGAGAAGAAATTTGCCGACATCACCCGCTGGGGCCGCCTGCCCCAGGTGCTGCGCGGGATCGACGCGGCACAGGCGGCGGGGCTGAGGATCAAGATCAACGCTGTCGCGCTCAAGGGGTTCAACGAAGAGGAACTGCCGCGCATCACCGCGTGGTGCGCTGAGCGCGACATGGACCTGACCTGGATCGAGGTCATGCCGATGGGCGACATCGGCAACGAGAACCGGCTCGGGCAGTTCTGGTCCTTGAGTGACGTTCGCGCGGCCTATGCGCAGAATTACACCGTCACCGATCTGGCCGAGCGCACCGGCGGGCCGGCGCGCTATGTGCGGCTGGAAGAGACCGGTCAGAAGATCGGCTTCATCACGCCGCTCTCGCACAACTTCTGCGAAAGCTGCAACCGGGTGCGGCTGACCTGCACCGGCGAGCTTTACATGTGCCTCGGGCAGGAAGACATGGCCGACCTGCGCGCCCCGCTGCGCGCGCATCCCGACAGCGATGCGCCGCTCGAGGACGCCATCCGCGCCGCCATTTCGCACAAGCCGAAGGGCCACGACTTCGACTATTCGCGCCAGCGGCTCGACGGGCAGATGTCGCGTCACATGAGCCACACGGGCGGTTGATGTCGCCCCCACGCGCCGCGGAGCCGCTGTCGCTGACGGCCTATCGCTGGCTGACCTCCGCCCTGCTGCCCTTCTTCCTGCGCTCGGTCACGCGAAAGCTGCGCGAAGCGCAGGTGCCCGAGGCCCGGCTTGGCGAGAAGGACGGCCGCCCAAGCCTGCCACGCCCCAGCGCGCCGCTGGTCTGGCTCCATGCCGCCAGCGTCGGAGAAAGCCTGTTGGTGCTGACGTTGATAGGCAAGCTGGCCGAGCGTCTGCCCGGCCACGAATTCCTCATCACATCCGGCACCGCCACCTCGGCCGCGATGCTGGCAAAACGGATGCCGCCGCGCTGCCGCCACCAGTTCGCGCCGCTCGACGCACCCGGCCCGGTGCGGCGCTTTCTCGACCATTGGAGGCCGGTTGCCGGGATCTTCGTCGAAAGCGAACTCTGGCCGCTACTGCTGACCGAGGCCGACAAGCGCGGCATCCCCATGGCCCTCATGAACGCAAGGCTTTCGGAACGGTCGGTCAAGGGCTGGTCCCGCTTCCCCGCCGCCTCGGCCCGCGTGCTGGCCCCGTTCCGGATGATGGTGGCGCAGAACGCACAGGCGGCAGAGAACCTTCTAACGATGGGCGGCGATCCCGAGCGGGTCTCGACCGGAGGCAACCTGAAGTCGACCTCCGCTCCCCTGCCCGTCGACCAGGCGGTGCTGGCGCGTCTGAACCAGAGCCTGGGCGGGCGTCCGGTCTGGGCGGCCAGTTCCACCCATCCCGGCGAAGAGGAGATCGTGCTGGAAGCGCATCGCGCGCTTCTGGCCAAGCGCCCCGACCTCTGCATGATCCTGGTGCCCCGCCACCCGGAGCGTGGCGATGAGGTCGAGAACCTCGTCAAGAGTGCCGGAATGGCACAGGCCAGACGCAGCAAGGACGAATGGCCGGACGCCGCGCAAGTCTATCTCGCCGACACGCTGGGCGAGACCGGCACCTGGTATGCCGCCGCCCCCATCGTCTTTCTCGGCGGCTCGCTCAAGCCCATGATCGGCGGGCACAACCCCTTCGAGCCGGCGCAGGCTGGCGCGGCGGTGCTGACCGGGCCACATGTGGCGAACTTCTCGGAAACCTTCGCCCCGCTGCGCGCCGCGGGCGGGGCGCTGGAAGTCAGCGACGCACAGGCGCTCGCACAGGCCATCTCGCGTTGGCTGGGCGATCCCGACCGGCTGGCGCAGGCGCGCAGCGCCGCCCGCCATTTCGCAGCCGAACGCGGTGCCTCGCTCGACGGGCTGGCCGACCAGCTTTGCAGGGCGCTGGATCTTGGGGAAACGGATGCCTGACCTCTTCGTCACCAACCTCAACCCGAATTTCACCGGCGTCTCGGCCACCGCGGCAAACGTCATCCGCCAGCAAGTGGCCCGCCATGACCTCAAGCTGGTCGGCTACCCCCTGCCCGGCTGCCCCGCGCCGATCTCGCTCGCCGAGGCGCGCCGCCTGTCGGGCACCACCCCGCCGGGCCGGCCCTTCGCCATCTGGCATGTGCGCCGCAACCCCGAGATGCGCGCCGGCATCTGGGCGCGCGACGTGTTGAAGCTGCCGATCCGGCTGGTCTTCACCTCGGCCGCCCAGCGCCGGCACTCGGCCTTTCCGCGCTGGCTGATCTCGCGGATGGACGCGGTGATCGCCACCACCGAGGCGGCGGCAAGCTTTGTGCCGCATGTGCGCGCCGTGGTGCCGCACGGGGTCGATACCGACCTGTTCCGCCCCGCCCCCGACCGCGCCGCCGCCTGGGCCGCGCTGGGATACGGCGGCACCATGGGCATCGCCACCGTCGGCCGGGTGCGCCCCGAGAAGGGCACCGACCTTTTCGTCGAGGCGATGCTGCGGCTGCTGCCCGAGATGCCGCGGGTGACCGCCCTAGTCGTCGGGCGCGCGGGCCGCGAGCATCAGAAGTTCGACCTCACGCTCAAGGACCGGGTGCAGCGGGCCGGGATGGCCGACCGCATCCGCTTCATCGGAGAGATCCCGCCCGAGCGGCTGGCCGCGCTGATGCCGGCCCTGTCGCTGGTGATGCAGCTGCCCCGTTACGAGGGCTACGGCATGGCCCCGCTCGAAGGCATGGCCTGCGCCACGCCCTTCGTGGCCTCTGACGCCGGTTATTACACCGCCTTCTCGGCGCAGGGACGCACCGGCACGGTAGTTCCGCAGGAAGCCGCGACCGCCGCTGCCGAAGCGGCCCGAGCACTGCTGTCCGACCCCGCCCGATATGCGGCCGCCGCAGATGCCGCGCGCGAAGTGGCCGAGGCACAGTTCAGCGCCCGCGCCGAGGCCGAGGGGATCGGCGCGGTCTACGACATGCTCTGGTCCCGCTAGGGGACGGCGGGCGCGGCGACCTGCGCGCAGGCGCGCGCAGGAGCGCCGGACGGCGTCAGGCCGCCGGCATCCGCCGTTCGACGATCTCGGCCCACCAGGAGCAACCGGCCGGAATCGCCTCGTCGTTGAAGTTGTACATCGGGTGGTGCACCATCGCAGTATCGCCATTGCCGACCAGGATATAGGCGCCGGGGCGTTCTTCGAGCATGAAGGCGAAATCCTCGCCGCCCATCACCAGCGGGGCCTCCTCGCAGCCGCCCGAAACCGCGCGCGCCACTTCGGCGGCGAACTCGGTCTGCTCTTCGTGGTTCACCATGACGGGGTAGCCGCGGTTGTATTTCACCTCGACCGAGCCGCCGAAGGTCGCCGCGATACCGGTGCAGATCTCCTTGATCCGCCGCTCGGACAGGTCGCGCATCTCCTTGCTCATGGTGCGGACCGTGCCCTTGATCTGCACCTTCTGCGGAATCACGTTGAAGGCCTTTGAAGAGGTCTCGAACGAGGTCACCGAAACCACGACCTTGTCGATCGGGTCGGCGTTGCGGCTGGCGATGGTCTGCAGCGCCAGCACGGCTTGCGCCGCCATTACCGTGGTGTCGATCGTCTCATGCGGCTTGGCCGCATGGCCGCCCTTGCCCTCGAAGCTGATGTCGAACTGGTCGGTCGCCGCAAAGAAGGCGCCCGGCCGGATCGAGAAGCTGCCCACCGGCTTGCCTGGCCAGTTGTGCATCCCATAGACCTCCTGGATGCCCCAACGGTCCATCATGCCGTCGTCGCACATCTCCTTGCCGCCGCCGCCGCCTTCCTCGGCGGGCTGGAAGATCACCACCACCGTGCCGTCGAAATTGCGCGTCTCGGCCAGGTATTTCGCTGCGCCGAGCAGCATTGCCGTGTGTCCGTCGTGGCCGCAGGCGTGCATGGCGTTTGCGGTCTTGCTGGCATAGGCCACGCCGGTCTGTTCATGGATCGGCAGCGCGTCCATGTCGGCGCGCAGGCCGATGACCTTGCCCGAGGCGTTGCTCTTGCCCCGGATCACGCCGACGACGCCGGTCCGTCCGATGCCGGTCACAACCTCGTCGCAGCCGAAGTCCTTCAGCTTCTCCGCCACCAGCGCCGAGGTGCGGTGGGTCTCGAACAGGATTTCGGGATGGGCGTGGATGTCCTGGCGCCACTCGGCGATTTCGCTCTGCATTTCAGCGATACGGTTCTTGACGGGCATGATCGGTCCTTTCGGTTAAGTCTTGCCGCGCATACTCTGCCCGAATCCGGCGTTGTCAACGGCGCCGCGCGTGCGGAACGCAAGGGAAGCCCGAAGCTGCCGACGGATCAGGCGAAGGGCAGGCGCTGTTCGGCCAGCGTCGCGAACCAGCTGCTGCCCGCCGGGATCGCCTCGTCGTTGAACTCGTAGGCGGGGTTGTGGAGGTCGGCGCTGGGGCCGTTGCCGATCAGCATGTAGCAGCCGGGGCGCACGGCCAGCATGTCGGCGAAGTCCTCCGCGGCCATGTCGGGGCGGATCGTCGTATTTACCTCGCCGGCCACTAGCTCGGCCGCCCGGATCGCATGGGCGGTGTTCTCCGGCGCGTTCAGCACCGGGCCGACGCTGCGGGTATAGGTCACCTCGGCACTGGCGCCATAGGCGGCGGCGGTGGAAGCGGCGAGCGTCTCGATCCTCTCCACCAGGAGCGACTGCAGCGCGGGGTCGAAGAACCGCGTCGTGCCGCGCAGCACGATCCGGTCAGGGATCACGTTATAGGCGGTCGACTCCGACTCGAGCCCGCAAATCGACAGCACCGCCGTCTTCAGCGGATCTACATTGCGCGCCACCACCGATTGAAGCGCCATAACCACGGCGCAGGCGGCCAGCGTCGTGTCCACCGCCAGCGCTGGGCGGGCGCCATGACCGCCGACACCGCGCACGGTGATCTCGAATCCGTCGGCCGCGGCCAGCAGCGGACCGTCCTTCACGGCGAAGGACCCGACTGGCAGCCCTGGCCAGTTGTGCATCCCGTAAACCTCCTGGATGCCCCAACGCTCCATCACCCCGTCGGCGATCATCGCCTTCGCACCGCCACCTCCCTCTTCGGCGGGCTGGAACAGAAGCACCACGGTGCCGTCGAAGTTGCGCGTCTCGGCCAGGTATTGTGCCGCGCCCAGCAGCATTGTCGTATGACCGTCATGGCCGCAGGCATGCATCCGTCCGGGAATGGTCGAGACATGGTCCACCCCGCTGCGCTCGATCAGCGGCAGGGCGTCCATGTCGGCGCGAAAGCCGATAGCGCGGTTGCTTGTCGTAGTCCTGCCCCGGATCACGCCGACAACGCCGGTCCCTGCGATGCCTTCGACCACCTCGTCACATCCCCATTCTCGCAGCCGTTCTGCAACCAGCGCGGCGGTGCGATGCTCGGCGAAACGCAGCTCGGGGTGGGCGTGGATATCCCGACGGATGGCGGTCAGCGCAGGCAGTCGGTCGGCGATGCTGTTCTTGACGGGCATGGTGTGGCGCCTTGGCTATGACCTCTATGGAGTCCCCACTGGCTGCACAGCCGAGGGCTATGCGGCCGGCATCTTCCGTTCCACCACTTCGGCAAACCACGAACAGCCCACCGGGATGATCTCGTCGTTGAAGTTGTATTTCGGGTGATGGACCATAGCCCCCTCGCCATTGCCGAGGAAGATATAGGCGCCGGGGCGCTCTTCCAGCATGAAGGAGAAGTCCTCGCCCGCCATGATCGGCGGCGTGTTGCGTTCGACCTTGCCGGTGACGACCTCGGCCACTTCGGCGGCGAAATCGGTATTGGCCTCGGCATTCACAGTGATCGGATAGCCGCGCTGATAGTTGATCTGCGCGGTGGCGCCATAGGCCTGGACGGTGGCGGTGACGATGGCCTTGAGACGCTCCTCGGCCAGGTCGCGGACCTTGGCATCCAGCGCCCGCACCGTTCCGCGCAGCAGCACCGTCTGCGGGATCACGTTGTGGGATTCATTGTCCGAGCGGAAGGTGCAGACCGAGACCACCACCTGCTCGAGCGGATCGACATTGCGCGAGGCGATCGACTGCAGCGCGATCAGGCAGTGCGCGGCCACGAGGTTGGTGTCGATGGCCTGGTGCGGCGCGGCGGCGTGGCCGCCCTTGCCGGTGATGACGATGTCGAACTGGTCGGCCGAGGCCATCATGGCTCCGGGGCGGATGTGGAATTCGCCCGCTGCCTGCTCGGGCATGTTGTGCATCCCGTAGACCTCCTGGATGCCCCAACGCTCCATCATGCCCTCCTCGCACATCACCCGGCCGCCGCCGCCGCCCTCTTCGGCGGGCTGGAAGATCAGCACGACCTTGCCGTCGAAGTTGCGCGTCTCGGCCAGGTATTTCGCCGCCCCCAACAGCATGGCCGTGTGCCCATCATGGCCGCAGGCATGCATCTTGCCGGGATGGGTCGAGGCATAGGGCAGCCCCGTCTGCTCCTCGATCGGCAGCGCGTCCATGTCGGCGCGCAGGCCGATGACCCGGCCCGAGGTATTGGTCCTGCCCTCGATCACCGCGACGATGCCGGTCTGCGCGATACCGGTGGTGATGGCGGTAATGCCGATCTCGCGCAGGCGCTCCTCGACATAGGCCGAGGTCTTGGTCAGGTCGAACTGCAGTTCGGGGATGGTATGAAGGTGCCGGCGCCAGCCAGTGATTTCCTCGTGCATCTCGGCAAGGCGGTTCTTGATCGGCATCGGGTCATCCTTCCTGCAATCGTGTCACCAGCCGGTCGGCAAAGGCGCAGCCGGCGTTGAACTGGGCGACGGTTATGAATTCGTTGGGTTGATGCGCCTGGGCAATGTCGCCGGGGCCGCAGACCACGGCGGAATACCCAGCCGCCTGGAACTGCCCGGCCTCGGTGCCGTAGCTGACCACATGGGTCGCATTGTCGCCGGTGATCGAGCGGACCAGTTCCTCGGCCACACCTTCCTTCTCGGGGCGCAGGCCGGGCACGGCAAACCGGGCATCGACGTCGATCCGCGCCTCGGGGCGGATCTTCTGCATCTCGGCCTCGACCTCGGCGATCCTGCGGCGCACCCGCATGCCCCATTCGCCGATATCGGCATCCGGCACGGCGCGGAAGCCGATGTCGAACCGGCAGTGCTTGGCGGTGATGTTGGCGGCGGTGCCGCCTTCGATCAGCCCACAATGCAGCGTGGTCCAGGGCGGCACGAAGGCCGAGGCGATCAGCGACGGCTCGCGCGCCTGCTCCTCGGCATTCACCTCGTTGGCCCACTGGATGATCTTCGCAGCCTCCATGATGGCGTTGACCCCGGTGTGCATGATCGAGGAATGGACCTCGAAGCCCCAGACATCGACCCAGAACCCCTGCCCGCCCTTGTGACCGGTCACGGCCTGCATCATCGAGGGCTCGCCCACGATCACCGCGGCGCCCTTGGGCAGCACCGGCTGCATAGCCTCGATCATAGGCGGCGCGCCGGTGCAACCGACCTCCTCGTCGAAGGAGAGCGCCAGCTGCATCGGTCGCTTGACCCCGCGCTTGTGCGCCTCGACCAGCGCCCAGATGGCAATGGCGTCAAAGCCCTTCATGTCGCAGGTGCCGCGCCCGAAATACTTGCCGTCGCGTTCGACCACACTGAACGGATCGCTTTCCCAGGGCTGGCCGTCGACCGGCACCACGTCGGTATGGCCCGAGAGCACGATCGCCCCCTCCTCCCACGGGCCGACATGCGCAAAGAGCGCGGCCTTGGGCTCGTCCGGCTTGTAGTAACGATGCGCCGGAATGCCGTGCGAGTTGAGGTAGTCCTCGACCCAGTCGACCAGCGGCAGATTTGTCTCCCGGCTGACCGTCGGGAAAGAGACCAGCTTTTCCATAATCTCGCGCGCCGAGAGTGTTACCGTCATCTTGTGTTCTTTCTCTTCGCGCTCTCGGGCCTCAGTAGCCGCTGTCTGTCGTCAGCACCAAATGCCCCGGTTCGATCTCGCGGTAGACCGAAGGCGCCGGTTCATAGCCGACCGGATGGATCGGCGAGGGGATCGGCTTGAAGTTCAGGTCCTTCTCGGACTTGCGCCTGGCCGGGTCGGCGATCGGGACTGCCTTCATCAGCGCCTTGGTATAGGGGTGCTGCGGGTTCTCGAAGACACCGGCGCGCGGGCCGATCTCGACGATGCGGCCCAGGTACATCACGCCGACATAATGGCTGACGCGTTCCACCACCGCCATGTCGTGGCTGATGAAGAGGTAGGACAGGCCCATCTCGGCCTGCAACTCCATCATCAGGTTCAACACCTGCGCCTGCACCGAGACGTCCAGCGCCGAGACCGCCTCGTCCGAGACGATGAGCTTCGGTTCGAGCGCCAATGCGCGGGCGATGGCGACGCGCTGGCGCTGACCGCCCGAGAGCTCGTGCGGATAACGGCGCAGGAAGCTGCGCGGAAGTTCCACCCGGTCGAAGAGGTTGGCCACACGGTCGGAAATCTCGGAACCCGAGGCAATATCGTAGTTCCGCAGCGGCTCGGCCACCTGGTCCATCAGCTGCATCTGCGGATTGAGCGAGGCAAAAGGATCCTGGAAGATCATCTGCATGTCGCGCCGCGCCTCGCGCAGCTGGTTGGTATCGAGCGCCATGACGTCGACGCCGTCGAGGTCGATCTTGCCGCCCATCGGTTCGACCAGCCGCAGGATCGAGCGGCCCGCGCTGGACTTGCCACAGCCGGACTCGCCCACGAGGCTCAGGGTCTGCCCCTTGTTGATGGTGAAGGAGACATCTTCGACCGCGTGGACGTTGGCGACGGTACGGCGGAAGAAGCCGCCGCGCACAGGAAAGCGGGTGGTGAGGTTGGAGACGGTCAGCAGGCGCTGATCGGTTCCGGGGATCGGCGCGATGCGCTGGTTCTCGGCCCCCAGCAGGCGCATCGGCTCGGGCGCCGCCTTGCCGCGCATCTCGCCCAGCTTCGGCACCGCCGCCAGAAGCGCCTTGGTGTAATCGTGCTGCGGGTTGTTGAAGATCTGCTCGACCGGGCCTTCCTCGACCTTGTTGCCGCGGAACATGACGACGACCCGGTCGGCCATCTGCGCCACCACGGCCATGTCATGGGTGATGAACATCACCGCCGTGCCGGTCTCGCGCTTGAGCCGGTCCATCAGGGCGAGGATCTCGGCCTGGATGGTCACGTCGAGCGCCGTGGTCGGCTCGTCCGCGATCAGCAGGCGCGGCCGGCAGGCCATCGCCATGGCGATCACCACGCGCTGGCGCATTCCGCCTGACAGTTCGTGCGGGTACTGTTTCAGCCGGCGCTCGGGTTCTGGAATCCGCACCTCGCGCAGCAGTTCCAGCGCCTGCTTCTCGGCGGCCGCGGCCGTCATGCCCCGATGAACCCGCAGCCCTTCGGTCAGCTGTCGGCCCACCGTGAACACCGGGTTCAGCGCGGTCATCGGCTCCTGGAAGATCATCCCGATCTCGTTGCCGCGCACCTTGCGCATCTGGTCCTGCGTCGCCTTGGCCAGGTCGATTTCGCCGCCCTTCTCGCGGTTGAACAGCAGCTGGCCTTTGGCGATCTCGCCGCCGCCGAACTCGATCAGGCGCATCAGCGAGAGCGAGGAGACCGATTTCCCAGATCCCGATTCTCCGACGATGCAGACTGTTTCGCCCGGTTTCACGGTGAAAGAGACGTTCTCCACGCCTGCAACGGTTCCTCCACGGGTCTGGAATTCGACCCGGAGTTCGCGAATATCGACAATTGGCTGATCGAGCACCGTCACCCCCTGCGCTGACAGATCAACGCTAAGGCGGCGGCCGCGCGACTGTCAAACCCCATCCCGGTTTCCCCAAGGCAAGGCTTGCAATTTTCTCAAACTCTGCTTCGATAAGCCCGTATCCGTCACACGGGGGACGTAGTGGGCGGGATCTCGGTGCGCCTTCACTTGCGGCGCAACACCTTCCCCGTGGCGTCAGGACACCAAGCCGCTGCAATGCGGATGAAACGTGGCATGTATGTGTCCAACAAGGAGTGTACCATGAAAATCAAGACCTTACTGCTAGGAGCAGTTGCCTGCGCGGCACTGGCCCCGGCAGCTTTCGCCGAGCGCGGAAAGGATGGCAACGTCAGCATCATCTACTGGCAGGCCCCCTCGATCCTGAACCCGTTCCTCTCGGGCGGCACCAAGGACATCGAAGCGTCGAGCCTGGTTCTGGAACCGCTGGCACGTTATGACGACAAGGGCGAGATGGTGCCCTTCCTGGCCGAAGAAGTTCCGACCATCGCCAATGGCGGTGTGAGCGAAGACCTCACTACCATCACCTGGAAGATCAAGCCGGGTCTGCTCTGGTCGGATGGTACGCCTGTCACCTCGGCCGACGTCAAGTTTACCGCCGAATACTGTATGCACCCCGAAGGCGGCTGCGCGCAGCTCTCCTTCTTCGATGGCGTTCAAACGATCGACACGCCGGATGACCTGACCGTCAAGGTCACCTTCAACCAGCCCAAGCCGAACCCCTATGGCCCCTTCGTCGGTGGCCAGTCGCCGATCATCCAGAAGGCGCAGTTCGAGAACTGCCTCGGCTCGAAGGCTCCGGAATGCACCCAGCAGAACTTCAACCCGGTCGGCACCGGCCCCTTCAAGGTGGTCGAGTTCAAGCCGAACGACGTGATCACGCTGGAAGCCAACACCAACTATCGTGACCCTGACAAGCCGGCCTTCGCGACCGTGACCTTCAAGGGCGGCGGGGATGCCACCGGTGCCGCGCGCGCCGTCTTCGAGACCGGCGAATTCGACTACGCCTGGAACCTCCAGCTGGCGCCCGACGTGATCGCCAAGATGGAAGCTGGCGGCAAGGGCAAGGCCATCACGGGCTTTGGCCCGCTGGTCGAGCGTATCGAGGTCAACCTGACCGACCCGTCGCCGTCGCTGGACGCCGACACCCGGTCGACCCGCAAGGCACCGCACCCCTTCCTGAGCGACATCCGCGTGCGGCAGGCGCTGTCCATGGCCATCGACCGCGAACTGCTGGTCGAAGTGGGCTATGGCCAGGCCGGCAAGCCGACCTGCGACCTGGTTCCGGTTCCGGACAACTACGCGGCCAAGAACGATTTCTGCTTCAAGCAGGACATCGAGGGCGCCAACAAGCTGCTTGACGAGGCCGGCTGGGTGAAAGGCGCCGACGGCGTCCGCGCCAAGGACGGCGTGCGCCTGTCGATCCTCTACCAGACCTCGACCAACGCCGTCCGCCAGGACTTCCAGGCACTGATCAAGGACTGGTGGACCGAGATCGGCGTCGAAACCGAGCTGCGCAACGTCTCGGCTTCGGTCTTCTTCGGGGGCGACCCGGGCTCGCCGGACACCTTCCAGAAGTTCTATGCCGACGTGGAGATGTATGCGAACACCTTCAACGGCACGGATCCGCAGCAATACCTGGCGGCCTACCGCTGCGGCCAGGAGCCGAAGCCGGAAAGCCAATGGCAGGGCGAGAACATCAACCGCTTCTGCGATCCGGCATATGACGCCCTGATCGACGAACTGGCCCGCACCGGCGACATCGCCAAGCGCGGCGAGATCGCGATCAAGATGAACAACATGCTGACCAAGGACAGCCACACGATCATCGGCCTCGTGCACCGCGGCCGCGTGTCCGGCCAGTCCAACACGCTGGGCGGCCACGTCCTGAACGTTTGGGACAGCGAGCTGTGGGACGCCGCGAACTGGTTCCGCAAGCAGGGCTCGTGACCGTCTGACATCTGCCCGCCCCGGTCGATTGCCGGGGCGGGCATTCCTGTCAGGCCAATAACAAGAAGCCCCAGCTGCAAAGGCGCCGCCCATGCTGACCTTCACGATAAGGCGTCTGGTGCTATCCGTACCGACGCTCCTGTTCATCAGTCTCGTGATCTTCCTGCTCCTGGAGCTCGCCCCTGGCGACCCGATGGCGCAGGTCCCGCTCACAGTTCCCCCCGACGTCAAGGAAAAGATGCGCCAAGCCCTGGGCCTAGGCGAACCGATCCATATCCGTTACGTCAAATGGCTCATCCAGTTTTTCTGGATCGAACCGCAGGTTCTCTTCGACCATATCTTCGGCACCAGCTTTGCCGACGGCAAGCTCCGGGTGATCTCGTGGCAGACCCGCTCGCCGGTGATGGACCTCGTCGTCCAGCGCTTGCCGCAGACGCTGTGGGTCGTCGGGGTCGCCTATGTGCTGGCGGTGATCATCGCAATCCCGGTCGGCATCTACTCTGCCTACAAGCAGTACTCGATCTTCGACCAGTTCGGCACCTTCATCACCATGATCGGCTTCTCGGTGCCCCCCTTCTTCACCGGTCCGCTGATGGTGGTAATCTTCGCGGTGAACCTGCATTGGTTCCCCTCGATCTACGATACCACTCTGGTGGTCGACGACCTGGAAAGCCTCGGCAAGCAGATCCGCCAGATGTTCCTGCCGGTAATGGTGCTCGCGCTCCAGATCACCGCGCAGATCAGCCGGTTCATGCGGGCCTCGATGCTCGACAACTTCAACCAAGACTATGTCCGCACCGCCCGCGCCAAGGGTATGTCGGAATATACCGTGGTCATGGTGCACGTGCTGCGCAACTCGCTGATCCCGGTCGTGACCGTGATCGCGCTCGGCATCCCGTCGATCTTCGGCGGGGCGATCATCACCGAGCAGGTCTTCGCCGTGAACGGGATCGGCCAGGCACTGATCTCGGCGATCCAGGCCAACGACCTGCCGATGGTGCAGACGCTCACCTTCATCTTCGCCGTGCTGATCGTGGTCTTCAACCTGATCGCCGACGTTCTTTACGGTGTCCTTGATCCGAGGGTCCGCTATGACTGACTCTGCCCCGCAGCCCACCCCGAAGCGGATCGCCGCGCTGAGCGATCCGATACCCACCCAGCCACCGCGCAGCCAATGGTTGGACGTCTGGGACCAGTTCAAGCAGCACCGTGGCGCGCTGATCGGCGGGATCACCTTCCTCGTCATCATCCTGGCGGTGCTTGTCGGCCCAGCCGTCTGGTGGGTCGACGCGCAATACCTGCCGAAGGGACGCGAGTTCATCAACCTGCGCGACACCCGGCCGATCTACGTCGCGCTCTGGGACAATGCCGCGAAGGTCGACTGGGCACACCCGCTCGGCACCGACAACCTGGGCCGCGACACGCTAGCCCGGATGATGTCCGGCGGGCGCGTCTCGATTGCGGTCGGGCTGACCGCCATGCTGCTCTCGATCCTGCTCGGAACGCTGATCGGCGTCGTCGCCGGCTATTTCCGACGGATGGACGGCGTGCTGATGCGCCTTACCGACCTGTTCCTGGCCCTGCCCCTGCTGCCGCTGATCCTTGTCGCTTCGCTGCTGTTCCGCGAGACGCTCTCGGCGATCTTCGGGGTCGAGGGCGGCGTCTTCGTGCTGGTGGTCTCCCTGATCGGAATCACGAGCTGGATGCACACCGCGCGGATCGTGCGCGGCGACGTCCTGGCGCTGAAGGAGCGCGAGTTCATCCTCGCCGCGCAGTCCATCGGCACCAAGCCCAAGTATCTGGTCATTCGTCACCTGCTGCCCAACGTGATGTCGCCGATCATGGTCTCGGCCACGCTCGGTATCGCGGTGGCGATCATCACCGAGAGCGCGCTCTCCTTCCTCGGCTTCGGCTTCCCGCCGGATTTCCCGACCTGGGGGCGCCTGCTGAACGACAGCGTCGACCGGATGGACCTCTACCCCGAACGGGTGCTCTGGCCGGGCCTGGCGATCTCGCTCACCGTGCTCAGCGTCAACTATCTGGGCGACGGGCTGCGCGACGCGCTCGATCCGCGTATCCGCGGCCGCTGAGGGTTTTTTCCGCGCGGCAGGCCGATTTGAGGCCGCCGCGCGGGCATCACGCGAAATAAGAACGCTTTGCCGGTACCCCGCAGGGTACGGCGCGATAATTTGCGCGCGTAGCCCGCCGTCAGGACAAGACATCTGCGGAACCACGCCACTCAGGGAAATCATTCCAATTCAATAGCCAAGCCTCGCGCGCGCGAGGCTTGATTGCTGGAACAACTTCCTCCATCTGGGAAATCGTTCCGAATCCCCTGAGAGATTCCCGCTATGTTCGAAACGCTTGGCTTCGAAGACACGACCGCACGTGAAGTATCCGTCCTCCTCGGCCTCGGCCTTGGAGTGGCGTTCGGCCTGCTGGCCGAGCGCACCCAGTTCTGCTTCCGCCGCGCGCTGGTGGGCGAGGACCGCAAGCAGGCGCTTGGCGTCTGGCTGATGGCGCTGGCCGTCGCGGTTTTGGGCACTCAGGGCGCGGTCGCTGCGGGCTGGATCAGCTTCGACGAGCACCGCTTCATGACCCCCGCCCTGCCGGCGCTGGCCATCGTTCTGGGCGGTCTGCTCTTCGGTGCCGGGATGGTTCTGACCCGCGGTTGCATCTCGCGGCTGACCGTGCTGACCGGCGGCGGCAACCTGCGCGCGGCCTTCGTTATCGTGGTCTTCGCCATCACCGCCCATGCCACGTTGAAAGGCGTGCTCGCACCGCTGCGCACCACGCTAGGCGGCTTGACCGTCAACCTTGGTGACAGCGTCTCGCTGGCCGCCCTGCCTGGCGGCGCGCTGGTCTGGGCCGGCGTGATCGCCATCGCCGCGCTGGTGGTGGCACTGCGTTCAGGCAACAGCGTCCTTGCGCTGGCCGGCGCCGCGCTGATCGGTGCACTGGTGCCGCTCGGCTGGATCGGCACGGGCTACGTCCTGTTCGACGAGTTCGAACCCATCGCGATGGAGAGCCTCTCCTTCACCTCGCCCGCCGCCGAAAGCCTGTTCTACACGATCGCTTCCAGCGCCATCGAACCGGGCTTCGGCCCTGCCCTCGTCGGCGGCGTGCTGCTGGGCGCGCTGGTCGCCTCGCTGACCTTCGGCGCCTTCCGCTGGCAGAGCTTCGAGGCCCCGCGCCAGACCGGCCGTTACCTGGCCGGAGCGGTGATGATGGGGGTCGGCGGCGTCCTGGCCGGCGGCTGTACCCTGGGCGCGGGCCTCTCGGGCGTGCCAACGCTGAGCATCGCGGCAATCCTCGCCATCCTGTCGATCGCCAGCGGGGCGCTGGCGATGAACGCGGCTCTCACCCGATCCGCTTCTTCATCCGGTGCACCATCCACCAGACAAGCGCTACGACCGGCAGAGTGACCATAGCCACAAGTGTGTTCTTGCCGAGGCCGGTGGCCTCGGCAACCGGGTACAGCAGGTAGCCCGCCAGCGAGACGGCGTAATAGCTGATCGCCACCACCGAAAGCCCTTCGACCGTTTCCTGCAGGCGCAGGGCAAGATCTGCCCGCCGATCCATGCTCGCCAACAGCGCTTGGTTCTGCGCGCTGCGCTCCACGTCCACTCTCGTGCGCAACAGGTCGCCCGTGCGCATCGCGCGTTCGGCCAGCGCGCCCAGTCGCCTCTCGGTCGCCTTTACCGTCCGCATCGCCGGCTCGTAGCGGCGCATCATGAATTCCGAGAAGGTCTGCCGCCCCAGGAAACGCGCCTCGCGCAGGGCCGCGATACGTTGATTGACGATAGCCTCGTAAGCGCCCGTTGCTCCGAAGCGGAAGGCCGCCTGGGTCGCCGTCGTCTCGATCTCGGCTGCGACCGTCAGCAGGTGGTTCAGCGTCTCCTCGGCCCCGGTGACGTTATCGGTCATCTCGACCATCAGCGCGTTGAGCTTCGTCTCCATCCCACCGATCTTGCCGGACAGCCCCCGCGCCCGCGAGAAACCCAGCATCGACATGGCCTTGTAGGTCTCGATCTCGCACAGCCGCTGGACCACCCGACCGATCCGTCGCGCGCCGGTCTCGGCCTCCGCGAAGAGCGCGAAACGCATGTGCCCGCCGGTGTCGATCCGGAAGTCGCCGGCGACGATGGCGGCGTCGTCGAGCACCCGCGCCACGGCAAGGCTCTCGGGCACGAACCAGTCGCCAAGCAGACGCTCAACCGTCTCGTCGGCCCCCCGCCGTTCAAGACGGATCACCACCGAGGTGATCCGTTGCCCCGGCGCGTCGTCGAGCCAGTCCGCCGGGAACACCTCGAAATCGGCGGGATCGAAGGGGCGCGTCGAAAGCCCTTCGCTGAAGGCCGTGTAGGTCACGAATTCGGCGTGCTGTTCCCACTTCAGGACATGCCGGCCGATCTGCCCGGAATAATGCGTGGCGCCCGGCTGCGGATGTGCCGCACCATGCCGGTCAAGCAGTTGCACCAGATGCGCCACGTCGGCCGCGCGGTCGCGGGCGGCCGCATCAACCGGTTGCTTGACCGCCAGAAAGACAACCGTGGCGGGCACGGAGATCGACGGAAAGGGGCGCGCGTGAAGCTCGTTGGTCAGCTCGTAGCGCAAGGGGTGATCTATGATGGGCGACATGCCAGCCTCGCTGCGATGTCAGGCACGCTAGACCAGCTTCGGGGAAATTGAAAGTTTTTATTTCTTTTCAGCAAGTTAGCGGAATACCATCGTATACCGCCAGCGGCATCACCGCCCCGACAGCGCCTTGGCCACCGCAACGCGCAGGGTCGCGCGATCGATCGGTTTCTGCAGGAATGCGATCGGCTGGGTACGGGCGAATTCGGTCCGGTTCCGCTCGGACTCATAGCCGGACATCAGAAGCACCCGCGTATTGGGGTATTTTTGATGTATGATTTCTGCCAGCCGATAGCCCTGGATGTGCCCCGGCATCATCAGATCGGTGATGATGAGCTCCGGCAAAGGCTCGACCTCGAGGATGGTCAGGGCCTGGTCCGCGCTTTGTGCGACCCGCACGACATGGCCATCGAGTTGCAACTGCCGGGCCATGACCCGCGTGACGCTCGGCTCGTCGTCGACGACCAGTATCCGCGCGGCAGTCACTTCGCCGGAGGCATCCGGCGCCTTCCGCTCGGCGAAATCCGACATATCGCTCGATTGCGGGAATGCCATAGTGACGGTGGTTCCGACGCCGTATTCGCTCTCGATCTTCAGCCCGCCTCCAGATTGCCGGCAGAACCCAGAGACCGCCGAAAGGCCAAGCCCCGACCCCTCGCCCACCGGCTTGGTGGTGAAGAAGGGCTCTTCCGCGCGCGCCAGAGTCCTTGCGTCCATCCCGGTGCCGGTATCGCGAACGGCCAACTTGACATAGTTCCCCGAGGTCAAGTTGTGCTCTTCGTCGTATCCGTCGAGCGACGGCGCCGCGAGGTAGTTGGTCCGCGTCGAGAGATAGATATCGCCGCCACCCGGCATCGCATCACGGGCATTGATCAGGATGTTGAGCAGCGCCTGCTGGAAGTTCGCGCCATCGAGGAGAACGATCGCCTTCGGCGCGTTCAGGTCGGTGTGCAGCGCGATATTCGCCGGACAGATCCTCCGGAACATCCCGAGCGTCGCGCCAGCCATGTCGTCGATGTTGTTGGGCAGCGCCTCGAGCCGCGATTTCCGTCCATAGGCCAGCAGCTGGCGCGTAAGATGCGCCGCCTGGTTCGAGGCATTGATGGCCTCCTGCACATAGGCGGCCCGCGCCGCCCGGTCGTCGTCGGCACTAATGAGTTCGAGGTTCCCCAGGATCACCGTAAGTGAATTATTGAAGTCATGTGCCACTCCGCCGACCAGTTTCCCCAGCGCCTCGACCTTCTGGCTGCGGCTCAGCGCCAGCTCGGCTGCCTGCCGGGCCCGCTCGCTGTCGAGCAGGATCGCACGGGCGTTCAACGCCCGACGTTCGGACAAGTTTGTATGATGCGTGAAGAAGATAGCGCACATCACCACCGAAACGATCACGAAGAAGGTCAGCAGTGAAAGCCGCAGCACCGCGTCGTCGTTCATCGCGACCGTGTGTACCGAGATCGCGCAGAGGATGACGGGCACCAAGACGACAAAGGGCAGGATGCGCCGCAGCAGCGCACTACCCGGTTCCCGCGCCAGCAGGACCTGCACCCAGCCGAAAGAGGTGTCGCTCACCAGCAGGCCAGTGAAGAGCATCAGGAAACCGGCCGTCGTGGTAATCGCCATCTTGGTGAACACGGGATTGTCGAACAGGGCCTGCGCGCTCATGACATAGCCGATCAGCGATACCATGACGACAATAAGCCCGAGGGTCTCGGCCGCGATACGGGCTGATCGCCACATCGAGACCCTCTGCGTGTCCCAGACGATCAGACTGATCGCCGCCAATATCCCACAGATCGCTGTTGCCAGCGACATGCCATCGTCATGGCCGAACCTGTCGGTGCTGCTTGGCGCGAATACACCACTGGCCGTCACGACGATCATCAGCAGGCCCACCGTGCGCGAGGACTTCCGTGCATTCGGCGACCATATCAGTGCCAGCCCAATGCCCCCCAGAACAAGCGTCAACGCCGTTTCGGGCACCATCGCGGGATATAGATCCCGTATTCTCACCACCGGTTCGTACCCGGCAAGCCAGCCGACGCAGAGAACGAAGACGCCCCCTGCAACCAGGATGGCCGCAAACGTCAGGCAGAGCAGGCGCAAATGACGCGACTCGCCAAATCCATTTCGGGGCCTTGGCGCGCCTCGCCAATGGACATCTACAAAATCGCCATCTTCCCAATTCATGACTTGCATCCTTCACCGGAGGCAAATCGCTGGGAAGGCGCCCCAATTACAAACCGGATTTGACACAAAGCCATTGAATTGATCCAAGAATGGTCAACGGCCAATTACGAGAACCGAGGCAATGCCAGTTGCGCGGCCTAGTACCGGCCTTGACAGCGAAACGTATTGAGCCGACCCACAGACCTCGCGTGCACAGCTTGAATTCGACGCGAGATTTGTATGTGACGATATCACACGTGACGCTAATACGAGTCAACGTTCACGCAGGCCTGTCACCTTGACGAAGCGGCAGCCTCCAGCCCGGCCCCGATCAAATGTGCAAAACGCCGCAAACTGGCTTGATAGCCGGAAAAGCTCTTGGCGGCCGATTTCAAGCCCTTGAGCGCCGCAGCTATTGTGGCGGCCACCTGTTCAGGTGAACCTTCAAAATCGATCCGGCCCACAGACTGCCCTGCAGCCAGCCAATCCCGGTAGATTTCGCTGAGCCGGGCCTCGCCCGCTTCGGCGATATCCCCGGAGGTGGCGCGCGACGTATCGATCAGTTCCATCCCATGCGGTGATCGCACCATCGCCTCGATTAGCCGGCCGCCCTGCGCCGTGAAAGCCTCTGCAAGTACCGTTCCCGCCGAACCAGGCTTTGCCAGAGCCGCCCGCACGGCTATCGCAACCTCGTCGAAATGGTTCTGGGCAAGACTTCGGAAGATGTCTTCCTTGTTGCGGTAATGTTGGTAAAGCGCCGGACGGGACATACCGGCAGCGCGCGCTATGTCGTCCATCGCCGTCTTGCGAAACCCGTAGGAGGCGAAGCACTGCCACGCAGCGTCCAGAATCGCGGCCTGTCGCGTATCGTCTTTCGGTTCACTCATGCCTAACACCCTGACACCAATGCATCAAATTGTCAATTGACACACTGACAAAATATATAAATACTGTCATAAATGACGAAGGAGCGCACGATGACGATTTCGCTGACTGTCAACGGCACCGAACACGCGGTCGACCTGCCCGGCGAGGTGCCGCTGCTCTGGGCCCTCCGGGACGAGCTGAACCTCACCGGCACGAAATACGGCTGCGGCGTCGCCGCCTGCGGTGCCTGCACTGTCCAGATCGACGGCCAGCCCGTGCGTAGCTGCCAGGTCGCGCTGGCCGATGTCTGGGGGCCCGTGACAACCATCGAGGGCCTCGGCACCCCCGATGCGATGGCGGTGATCCAGCAGGCCTGGGTCGACCACCAGGTCGCGCAATGCGGTTATTGCCAGTCCGGGCAGATAATGCAGGCCGCAGCCCTTCTCGCCGAAACGCCCGAACCGACCGACGACGAAATTGACGCCGCGATGCAGGGCAACCTCTGCCGCTGCGGCACCTACCCCCGCATCCGCGCCGCGATCCACGACGCCGCGCGCGCCATGAAGGTCTGAGCCCATGTCCCGTATCGGCAAGATCGCCCGCCGCACTTTCCTCGTCGGCTCCGCCGCCATCGCCGGCGGTGTCGCCTTCGGCGTCTACTATGCCAACAAGGGCATGACCAACCCGTTGCAGCACGCCAAGGGCGAAACCACGCTGAACCCCTATGTCCTGATCGACGCTCAAGGGGTCACCCTGATCGCGCCGCGCGCCGAGATGGGCCAGGGCACCCGCACCACCCTCGCCGCGCTGGTGGCCGAGGAGCTGGACGTCGCCTGGGAGGATATCCGCGTCATCCACGGCCCGCCGGGCCAAGCCTACTACAACCACGCCATGTTCGGTGGAATCCTGCCGGTCGCCGAATACAAGAAGGGCCCCGTCGCAGAACATCTGGGCCAGATGGCCGGCTATCTCGGCAAGGCGCTGCAGACCCAGATCACCGGCGGCAGCTCCAGCATGGCCGACGCCTTCGAGAAGATGCGCCACGCCGGCGCCACCGCCCGCGAGACGCTGAAGCTCGCTGCCGCCAAGCGGTTCGATCTGAACGCAAGCGACCTCCGGACCGAGAACGGCACTGTCATCGCCCCGGACGGCCGCAGCCTGACCTATGTCGAACTCGCCCCCGCCGCCGCCGAAATCGCCCCGCCCGATGTCGACCTGCGCCCGGCGACCGAGTGGAAATACCTCGGCAAGTCCATGCCCCGCGTCGATATGGTCGAGAAGTCGACCGGCACCGCCACATTCGGCATCGACGTGCGGCCCGAGGGGCTGGTCTATGCCGCGCTGCGCATAAACCCGCATTTCGGCGGCGGCATGACGGGCTTTGACGACACCGAAGCCCGCAAGATGCCGGGCGTGCAGAAAATCATCCACTTCGGCACCGGCATCGCCGTTGTCGCCAGCAACACATGGCTCGCCATGAAGGCCGCGGAAGCGGTCGAAATTGACTGGGAGACCAGCCCGCACCCAGCCACGCAGGAAGCGATCTTCGCCAGCATCCGCACCGCCCTCGACGGCGCGCCCAACTCGACCCTGCGGGATGACGGCGACGCCGGCACGGTTCCCGAAGGTGCCAGCCTGGTCGAGGCCGAATACAGCCTGCCCTACCTCGCCCATGCGGCGATGGAGCCGATGAACGCCACCGCGCTCTATACCGGTGACGAGCTGATCCTGTGGAGCGGCAACCAGGCGCCGATCCTGCACCGCAAGCACTGCGCCGAGGCGGTCGGGCTCGCCCCCGAGGCGGTGACCGTTCATACCACCTACATGGGCGGCGGTTTCGGACGGCGGGGCGAGTATGACTACTCCGTCTATGCCGCCCGCGTCGCGAAGGAGATGAAGGGCACCCCCGTCCAGCTCACCTGGAGCCGCGAAGAGGACATGACCCATGACTTCTACCGCCCCGGCGGCCTTGGCCGCTTCCGTGGCGCCGTGAAGGACGGCAAGGCGGTGCTGCTCGACGGCCGGATCGCGGCGCAGTCCTGCCTGCGCCAGGCCGGTGCGCGCATGATGGGCTTCGAATCCGGCGGCCCCGACAAGGCCCTGGTCGAGGGCGCCTTCGACCAGCCCTACCGCATCCCCAACCACCGCATTACCGGCCACATCGCCGAACTGACCCTGCCGGTCGGCTTCTGGCGCTCGGTCGGCGCCTCGCTCACCGCCTTCATGTATGACAGCTTCATCGACGAGATGGCCCATGCCGCCGGCGCCGATCCGCTGGATTTCCGCTACCAGATGATGAAGGACGAACACGCCCCCTCGGCCGCCTGCCTTGCCGCCGTGCGCGAGATGTCGGGCTGGACTGGCAAGACGCCCGAGGGTATCGGCCGCGGCGTCGGCTTCTGCCACAGTTTCGGCACACCGGTGGCCCAGGTGATCGAGGTGGAGCAGACCGCCGGCGGCATCCGCATCTCCAAGGCCTGGATCGCTTGCGACCCCGGCATCGTGCTCGACCCCTCGATTGTCGAGGCGCAGATGATCGGCGGCATGATCTACGGCCTCTCGGCCGCCGCCTTCGGCGAGATCACCTTCACCAATGGCGCCGCAGACCAGCAGAACTTCCCCGACTACGACGCGATCCGGATGCACACCGCGCCGAAGACAGAAGTGCGCGTCCTCACCGCGAACCCGCGCCTCAGCGGCGTCGGCGAACCAGGCACCCCGCCGGCAATGCCGGCGCTGGGCAATGCGCTGTTCGACCTCACCGGACAGCGCGCGCGTGCCCTGCCGCTCAACAAGAGCTTCGACCTGATCGTCTGACTCCAGGTACTTTGCCCCACAGAAGCCAGAGGCGCAGCGCCCCTGGCTTCTCTTCTTCATAAATATCTCCGGGGGGCCGCCGGAGGCGGCGGGGGCAGCGCCCCCTCCCGCTTCAGGCCTGCCCCGCCCAGTCCCTCAGAAGCGCCGAAAGCGCCGCCCAGTCGGTATATTCCCGATCCTCGTGCGGATCGACCGCCTGCCCCTTCTGCATCGCGATATAGCGCATCGCGAGACTGCGGAAGAAATCGTAGCCGGTGAAGGTGAAGGCCCCGGCGATGTGATGGACCGCGCTGGGAGTCCAGCCGGTTTCTTGCGCGAAGGCCTTGGCAATTCGGTCCAGGTCGGCCCTTTCCTCGGCATCCTCGCCCGCCGCCGAAAGCGAGACCTGCAGCATCAGGGTCGGCATGTGGTTCATCGGCCCGGCATGGGCCCTGGCAAGTTCGACCAGGCTTTTCTGCAGATGACCCAGATGCACCGAGCCAGCCAGGATCGCCCGGTCGAACCGAGCCAGGTCCAGCGGTTCGGCCTCCTCCGCCGAAGCCAGTTCGACCGTGTGGCCAAGCGCAAAGAGCCCGTCGGCACAAAACCGGGCGATCTTGCGCGTCTGCCCGTCGGTGGTGGCATAGAGAACGAGAATCTTCATGGCGGATACCCCCTTCAGGAACAGTCCTGCCACAGGTCAGCCCTGCTCCGCCTTGCGCCGGATCAACCCGCCATCTGCAACGGATAGGCCTTTCGGCCGCCCGCCCAGGCCCGGCAGGCCTCGCCAAAGGCAGTGAACAGCGGGCGCGAGACCGGATCGTCGGCCGCATTCCACTCGGGGTGCCACTGAACCGAAAGAGTGAAGCCCGGCGCATCACGGACATAGATCGCCTCGGGCGTCCCATCGGGCGCATAGCCGTCGATCACCACCCGGCTGCCCGGTGCCTTGATCCCCTGCCCGTGCAGCGTGTTGGTCATCACCCGCGCCGACCCGAAGAGCCGCGCGAAGGGCCCGCCCTCGGTCAGCGTCACCTCGTGGCGCAGCGCGAATTTCTCTTCCATCGTGCCGTCGGGAGGCATCCGATGGTTGTTGCGCCCCGGCAGGTCGCGGATCTCGGGGTAAAGCGTGCCGCCCATGGCGACGTTCACTTCCTGGAAGCCTCGGCAGATGCCGAGAAAGGGTTGGCCACGTTCGACACAGGCCCGCACCAGCGGCAGCACGATAGCATCGCGCGCGCGGTCGAAGGCACCGTGCGCTGCCGTCGCCTCCTCGCCATATTCCTCGGGGTGGACGTTCGGCCGCCCGCCGGTCAGCACGAATCCGTCACAGGAATCGAGCAACTCGTCGACCGAGAGCAGGCCAGGGTCAGCCGGGATCAGCAGCGGCACGCAATCCGAGACCTTGGACACCGCCCGCGAGTTCATCTGACCCCCGGCATGGACCGGGTACTGATCGTTGATCAGGTGAACGTTACCGATGATACCGACGACCGGGCGCGTCATTCAGAGGCCTTCCGCAATCATGTTACCGCGAAAGTATAACGCTGCGACCGGGACCGCAACAAGGCGCAGGGCGCATATATGCAGAGGCGCCCCGTCCCGGCCGCACAATAATTGGTCAGGCTTCTCCGACAAAACCGGCCGCATCGATACCTGCCAGCGCCGCCACGGCATCGTTCTCGGAGCTGTCGCCGGTCACGCCCACCGCCCCGATCACTGCGCCATCCTTGCCGCGGACCAGCACGCCACCCGGCACCGGCACGAACCGGCCACCGAAAAGCCCGTTCATCGCACCGACGAAATAGGCCTGAGCCTCGGCGCGGTCACGCTGCGCCGAGCCGGTCATGCCCAGCATGACGCAGCCATAGGCTTTGCCGAGGGCGACATCGAACCGTCCGGGCGATGCCCCGTCCGAGCGTTCGAAGGCGATGACATGTCCGCCTGCATCCACGACCACCACCGAGAGCGGTTTCATCTCGGCCGCAGCGCCCGCTTCCAGCGCCTTGCGGATGATGATCCGCGCCTTTTTCAGGGAAATATTCATACGTCTAACCTGTCCTGATGGGGGAAGCTTCAGCTCGCCTTGAGTTCCAGCCGCCGGGCGTGAAGCACCGGCTCGGTATAGCCCGAAGGCTGGACCCGGCCCTTGAACACCAGGTCGCAGGCTGCCTTGAAGGCGATGCTATCATAGCCCGGCGCCATCGGCCGATACAGCGGATCGCCGGCGTTCTGGCGGTCCACCACCTCGGCCATCTTCTGCATCGCGGCCATCACCTGGGCCTCGCTTACCACGCCGTGGTGTAACCAGTTGGCCAGCGCCTGCGAGGAGATGCGGCAGGTCGCGCGGTCTTCCATCAGGCCGACATCGTGGATGTCGGGCACCTTGGAACAGCCGACTCCTTGGTCGATCCAGCGGACGACGTAGCCGAGGATGCCCTGCGCGTTGTTCTCGATCTCCTGCGCGATCTCGCTGTCCGACAGGTTGCGGCCGGTCATCACCGGGATGGTCAGCAGCGCATCCAGCGTCCCGCGCGGTCCGCCGGCGCGGATCTCGTCCTGGCGCGCGAAGACATTGACCTGGTGGTAATGCGTCGCGTGCAGCGTCGCGGCCGTCGGCGACGGCACCCAGGCGCAATTGGCCCCGGCCTTCGGGTGGCCGATCTTGGCCGCCAGCATCTCGGCCATGCGGTCGGGCATCGCCCACATCCCCTTGCCGATCTGCGCGCGCCCCTGCAGCCCGCAGGCCAGGCCGATGTCGACGTTGCGGTCCTCGTAGGACAGGATCCAGGGCGTGGTCTTCATCTCGCCCTTGGGCAGCATCGCGCCCGCTTCCATCGAGGTGTGGATCTCGTCGCCGGTCCGGTCGAGAAAGCCGGTGTTGATGAAAGCCACCCGCGATTTGGCCGCGCGGATGCATTCCTTGAGGTTGGCCGACGTGCGGCGCTCCTCGTCCATGATCCCGAGCTTCACGGTATTGCGCGGCAGGCCGAGAATATCCTCAACCATGTCAAAGATCTCGACGGCGAACTTCACCTCGTCCGGGCCGTGCATCTTCGGCTTGACCACATAGACCGAGCCATGCACCGAGTTGCGCCGGGCCTTGAGGTCGTGCATCGCGATCATGGCGGTCACGAGCGCATCCATAAGGCCCTCGCCGATCTCGCGCCCCTCGGCGTCGAGCACGGCCGGGTTGGTCATAAGGTGGCCGACATTGCGCACCAGCATCAGCGAACGGCCCTTGACCGTCAGTTCACTGCCATCCGGCGCGGTATAGGTCCGGTCGGGGTTCATCTTGCGGGTAACAGTCTTGCCGCCCTTGTCGAAGCTCTCGACCAGATCGCCCTTCATCAGTCCCAGCCAGTTGGCATAGGCGCCGACCTTGTCGTCGGCGTCGACACAGGCCACGGAATCCTCGCAGTCCATGATCGTGGACATGGCCGATTCCAGCCAGATATCCGAGATCGCGGCCTTGTCGCCCGACCCGATCTGCGAGGTCGGATCGACCTGAACTTCGATCTTCAAGCCATTGTTCTGGAGCAGGAGATTGAACTTGCCCTCGGCCACTTCGCGCGACCCGACAAATTGCATCGGATCCCGCAGCGCGCCGCCGTCCACGAACAGGACACCGTCGCGCACTTCAAGCGAAGCAATATCCGCCCACCCCCCCCGTGCCAGCGGCACCGTCTTGTCGAGGAAGTCACGCCCCCAGGCGATCACCCGCGCTCCGCGCGCCGGATCATAGCCCCCACCCTTGGGCAGATCGCCCAGGGCGTCGGTCCCGTAGAGCGCATCATAAAGCGAGCCCCACCGCGCATTCGCCGCGTTCAGGGCAAAGCGGGCGTTGGTGATCGGAACCACCAGTTGCGGCCCCGCAATCGCGGCGATCTCGGGGTCGACGCCTGCAGTCTCGATCGAGAAATCCGGGCCCTCCGGCAGCAGGTAGCCGATTTCCCGAAGGAACGCCGTGTAAGCCGCCGCGTCATGCGGCTGGCCGCGATGCGCCTTGTGCCAATCGTCGATCTGGGTCTGGATCTTTTCGCGCACCGCCAACAACGCGCGGTTCTTCGGCCCAAGCTCGTTCACCATCCGCGCCATGCCGGCCCAGAAGCGGTCC
Organism: Seohaeicola zhoushanensis; assembly: GCF_014656415.1. GTDB lineage: Bacteria > Pseudomonadota > Alphaproteobacteria > Rhodobacterales > Rhodobacteraceae > Seohaeicola_A > Seohaeicola_A zhoushanensis. The sequence goes on from NZ_BNCJ01000011.1 coordinate 91,656, forward strand.
GGTTCCACGCCGGTTCCCGGCAGGGCCTTGCCTTCGATGAAATCGACCAGTTCCTGCGCGACCTGAAGGCCATGCTTGTTTTGCCGAGCGCCCATCCCTACTCCCTCGATGCAATGCGTCTTTGGTTCCTGAGTAGAGCGAAAGTTTCCTATAGGCAACAAGAGCGGTCGATGCCCCCCGGCACCTCGGGCCGGGAACGCTCAGTTCGAGGGCGCGGTTTGCCCCGTGTTTTAAGGCATTGTCTGTTCGCCCTGCATCAGCGGGCCGCCGGTTTCTTCGGAGTCCGGCGAAACAGCATAAAACAGCAACCACCCAATGAAGAGGACGGCCACAACGGCAAGGGACCCCCAGATTCCGATCAGCGGCGCACGGTGGCGTTTCTTCTGGCGTTCGATATTGGTGTCAGGCGCAGACATGCGTATCTCCTCTTTCTGCGAGCGGGTGGTTGCGGCACCACCCTCGGAGACTTAACAAAGCGATAGCCGCCCGGGTTTCCCCGCTGGCGCAAACGTGAGGAAGTTCGCATGAAAGACGCCGCGCCCACGACGGTCTATCTCAAGGATTACACGCCCTTCGGTTTCACGCTCGAGTCGGTCCACCTGACCTTTGACCTTGCGCCCGAGACCACGCGCGTCAAAAGCCGGGTCCTGTTCCGCCCCGACCTCTCGGCGCCCGGGCGCAAGTTCTTCCTGCACGGTGAACAGCTCAAGCTCCTCTCGGCCGCCATCGACGGCAAGCCGGTGACGCCCGTGATCACCCCCGAGGGGCTGACCTGCCAGGTGCCCGACAAACCCTTTGAATGGACCTGCGAAGTCGAGATCGCGCCGGCGAAAAACACAGCTCTGGAAGGGCTTTACATGTCGAACGGCATGTATTGCACCCAATGCGAGGCCGAGGGCTTCCGCAAGATCACCTATTACCCCGACCGCCCCGACGTGATGAGCACCTTTACCGTGCGCATCAACGGCGACCTGCCGGTCCTGCTGTCCAACGGCAATGCCGAGGGCAAGGGTGACGACTGGGCCGAATGGCACGATCCCTGGCCGAAACCCTCCTATCTCTTCGCGCTGGTCGCGGGCGACCTCGTGGCGCACCCAGGCAGCTTCACCACCTGTTCGGGGCGCGAGGTCGAGCTGAACCTCTGGGTGCGCCCCGGCGACGAAGGCAAATGCGCCTTCGGCATGGAGGCCCTCAAGAAGTCGATGAAATGGGACGAAGAGGTATATGGCCGTGAATACGACCTCGACATCTTCAACATCGTCGCGGTGGACGATTTCAACATGGGCGCGATGGAGAACAAGGGGCTGAACATCTTCAACTCCTCCGCCGTGCTCGCCTCGCCTGAAACCTCGACCGACATGAACTTCGAGCGCATCGAGGCGATCATCGCGCATGAGTATTTCCACAACTGGACCGGCAACCGCATCACCTGCCGCGACTGGTTCCAGCTCTGCCTGAAAGAGGGTCTGACCGTCTTCCGCGACAGCCAGTTCACCTCCGACATGCGCTCGGCCGCTGTCAAGCGGATCGGCGACGTGATCGACCTGCGCGCCCGCCAGTTCCCCGAGGACAACGGCCCCCTCGCCCACCCGGTGCGCCCCGAAAGCTTCCAGGAGATCAACAACTTCTACACCGCGACCGTCTACGAAAAGGGCGCCGAGGTGATCGGGATGCTGAAACGGCTGGTGGGCGACGAAGCCTACGCCGAGGCGCTGGATCTCTACTTCGCGCGCCATGACGGGCAGGCCTGCACCATCGAGGACTGGCTGAAGGTCTTCGAGGATGTCACCGGTCGCGATCTGGGCCAGTTCAAGCGGTGGTATCAACAGGCCGGCACCCCGCGCCTCAAGGTCGAGGAAAGCTGGGAGGACGGCACCCTGCGCCTGACCTTCACCCAATCGACCCCACCCAGCGCAGCCACGCCCGCGCCGCTGCCGCAGGTGATCCCGGTGGCAGTCGGCCTCATCGGCCCGAATGGCGACGAACTGCGCGAGACCGAAGTTCTGGAAATGACGAAGGCCACGCAGACCTTTGAATTCAGCGGCTTTCCGACCAGACCTCATGCCTCGATCCTGCGCGGCTTCTCGGCCCCGGTGATCCTAGAACGCGATCTGTCGACCGAAGAACGCGCCTTTTTCCTCGCCCATGACACCGACCCCTTCTGCCGCTGGGAAGCGGGTCGCGCGCTGGCGCTCGACACGCTGAACGCGATGGCGCTGCGCGGGGCTGCACCGGATGCGCATTACCTCGACGGAATGATCGCCGTCCTGCGCGACGACGCCCTTGACCCGGCCTATCGCGCGCTGATGCTGGGCCTGCCCGGCCAGTCGGAACTGGCCGCCGCCCAGGCCGAGGCGGGCCACACACCCGACCCGGACGCCATCTGGACCGCGTCCGAGACGTTGCGCCAGACACTTGCCACCCGTGCGGGGGACCTGCTGCCGAAGATCTATGCCGCCGCGCAGGTCGACGACCCCTACCAGCCCGACGCCGAACAATCCGGCAAACGCGCGCTCGCTGGTGCGGTGCTCAGCCTGATGTCGCGGCTCGACGGCGGCACCACGGCGTCCGTGCAATACGCCCGCGCCGACAACATGACGCTGAAGCTCTCGGCGCTTGCCTGCCTGCTGCGCGCAGGCAAGGGTGCGAATGATGTCGCGGCCTTCTACGAAGAATGGCGCGATGACCGGCTGGTGATCGACAAGTGGTTCATGCTGCAGGTGGCCGAAGCGCCGCCCGCCAAAGCAGTTGAAACCGTGAAGACCCTCGTGCAGCACCCGGATTTCAATTGGAAAAACCCCAACCGCTTCCGCGCAGTCCTGGGCGCCTTCACCGGCCATCACGCCGGCTTCCACCGCAAGGATGGCGCGGGCTACGAGCTGCTCGCCGACTGGCTCATCAAGCTCGACCCGGTGAACCCGCAGACCACCGCGCGAATGTGTTCGGCCTTCCAGACCTGGCGGCGCTACGATACCGACCGGCAGGCGCTGATCCGCGCCCAGCTCGACCGGATCGCCGCCACGCCGGGCCTCTCGCGCGATACCACCGAGATGATCACCCGCATACAGGGAGCATGACATGGGCATAGTCCTCGTAACCGGCGGCAGCACCGGCATCGGCGCGGCGGTGGCCCGCATGGCCGCAACGCGCGGCTGGGACGTTGCGATCAACTACCACTCCAGCATCGAGGCGGCCGAGGCCGTCGCCGCCGAAGTCCGGGCGGCAGGCCAACGGGCGTTCATGTGCCCCGGCGACATCGCCACCGCCGAAGGCGTCGCCCGCATCTTCGAAGCGCTCGACCGCGAAGCCGGCCGGATTGACGCGCTGGTGAACAACGCCGGCGTGGTGGACGTCGCCACGAAGGTCACCGAGATGACCCATGCCCGCCTGCGGCGCATGTTCGACATCAACGTGATCGGCGCCTTCCTGGCCGCCAAGGAAGCTGTGCTGCGGATGCAGGCGCAGGGGAGCGGCGGCAGCATCGTCAACATCTCCTCGGCTGCGGCGCGGCTCGGCTCTGCCAATCTCTACGTCGATTATGCCGCCTCCAAGGCCGCCATCGACATTCTGACCAAGGGGCTGAGCGACGAGGTCGCCGCGCAGGGCATCCGCGTCAACGGCATCCGGCCCGGCCTGATCGAGACCGAGATCCACGCCAAGGGCGGCGAACCCGACCGCGCGCAACGGCTGGCCCATGTCGTGCCGATGCAGCGCACCGGCACCGCCGACGAAGTTGCCGAGGCGGTGCTCTGGCTCATGTCAGACGCGGCCTCCTACGTCACCGGGGCGACACTCGACGTTTCGGGCGGGCGGTGAACGACTACCGCTTCGAACGTCAGGGGCGTTCATTGGGCGCCGTCGCGCTGCTCGGCACGATCTACGCCGCCTTGATCCTAGCGGTTCTCTACCTCGACGCCGCGCCCTGGCTGATGGGCCTTCTCGCGCTGCCGACCCTGCCCGCCTTGCGGGACGTGATCGCCAACCCGTCTGCCGGGCTGCACCTTGGCGAGGATGCCATCGAATGGTACAGCGGACGGCGCGCAGGTTCGGTCAGCCGCGACGAGATCGCGCTCCTGCGTCTTGACCGGCGGTGGGATACGACCGTGCGCGCCGTGTTAGTCCTGACCAGCGGCAAGGCTATCCACCTGCCGCAGGAATGCCTCCCCCATCACAGCTTGCTCGAAGCCGAAGCCGCCGCGCGCGGCCTGAGGGTCGAACGCCACCCGTTCTCTCCACTCTGACTTTCCCTTCCCTTGCTGCCTCAAGCCCCCTAACGATTGACCAGCCACATGTCCCGCCGTCCGCCGCGGGAACTCATTGAAAGGACACATCCGATGACGCCTGCCCAGACCTTCGCCAACGCTCTGATCGAGGCGCATCGAACCGGCCAGCGGGCCGACGTGTCATCGCTCCCCCTGCCCGGTTTCGCCGAGGCGCTGGAGATCCAGCAAAAGGTACAGGCCGATCTTGGGACGGTGGCCGGCTTCAAGGTTGCCCGCTCGCCCGAAGGCCCGCCGATCATGGCGCCGATCGCGGCCAGGCGGGTCGTTCAATCAGGCGCAGAGGTCAGCGTGCAGGACGTGCTGGGCATCGAACTCGAAGTCGGGTTCGAAGTGCTGTCCGTCCCGACCGGCGATCCGCTGGACCACCCCGAGCGCCATTTCCGGCCTCGCGTGGTGATCGAACTGGTCGACACCCGAATGGCTGGCAGCGACCACGCGCCGCTGGCCAAACTGGCCGACATGCAGATCAATGCGGGCCTCGTGGTCGGGCCGGCACTCGACGGCTGGGACGGCCGCGACTTCGGTGTGGTCGACGCGGCCCTACGCTGCGGTGAAACCCAGGTGATCGACGGCCACGCAACGGTTCCGGGCGGCTCGGCGCTGACCAACCTGGCGCTGCTCTGCGCCCATATCGGCAACCATTGCGGCGGGTTGCGGGCCGGGCAGATCGTCATCACCGGCTCGCTCTCGGGGCTGAAGTATTTCCCGGCGGGAACCAACGTGATCGGGCGCATCGACGGTTTTGGCGAGATACGCTGCTTCCTGCGCTAAGGCCGCCCTCTGACGCCGCCGACCACAACGGCGAGATTTTGGGCACCTGCCAGTTTCAATGCCTGAAACTCCGGTTTTGCCGTAGGGGTCCGCACCTGCATTGCCTAAGTTGTTCGAGACGGCGGCAAGGCAGGGATCATGAGCGACGGCATTCTACGGGCCATTGGGTCGGAGCCACAGGCCACACCTGGTGAGAACCTGACCGCGACATTGCAACCCGACTCGGCCTCGACCGACGCCACGGACCTGTTGACCGCTTTTCGTGCGGGCCAGTCCGATCCCGTAGCCGTGACCGAGGCACACCTGACCCGCATTGCCCGGATGAACCCGGTGCTGAATGCATATTCCACCCTCGCGGCAGATGCCGTGTCCCAGGCCGAGGCCTCGCGGAAGCGTTGGTCCGAGGGCGCACCCAAGGGGCCGCTCGACGGCATTCCGATCATTCTCAAGGACAACCTCGTCTCCGCCGGCCTCCCGGCCGCCTGGGGCAACGCCGAACTCGCCCGGCGCATGGCTTCGGCGGACGAACTCCCCGTGGCCGCCCTGCGCAGGGCCGGCGCGATCTTCCTCGGCAAGGGGAACACGCCGGAATTCGCCGTCGAAGGCTATACCGGCAACCTGACCTTCGGCGTCACCGGCAATCCGTTCAACTCCGAGCTCACGCCCGGCGGTTCCTCGGGCGGCGTGGTGGCGGCGGTCGCGAGCGGCATGGCCGTGGCGGGTCTGGCGACGGACGGCGGCGGCTCGATCCGGCGGCCGGCGGGCTATACCGGGCTTTGGGGCCTGAAGCCCGGCATCGGAACGGTCGCCCGCGGCGGCGGCCTGCCGCAGATCCTGCTGGATTTCGAAACCGTCGGGCCAGTCACTCGGTCAGCGCGCGACCTGATCCTGTTTCACGAGGTGCTGACGGGCCGCCCCCATCAAGCCACCCCAACGGCCCTGCGCATTCTCGCCGTCGGGCAGATCGAGGATGCCCCCTGCGATCCCGCCATCCGCGCCGCCTTCGCGGCAACGATCGACCGGCTGCGCTCCCTCGGCTGCGAGGTTTCCGAAGGCCCCCTGCCGCTGGATCTCGGCCCCTTGAACGCGGTCTGGGGCCGGATCGTCGAGATCGGGCTGGCCCATCTGGCGGCAACGGATCCGCCGGTGATGGCCGCAGCGGCCCGGAAGTATCGCGACATGGCCGCCAAAGGCGCCCCCGCCCCGGCCACAGAACTGTTCGAAGCGCTGACCCGCGTCGCCGCCCTCCGGGACGCCGCACGCCATCTCTGGGGCTTCGACGCCGTTCTGCTGCCGACCGCCGCCGCCATGCCCTGGCCTGCCGGGGCCACACACCCCGACAAGATCGACGGCCATGACGTCGGACCACGCGGGCACGCGGTCTACACCGGCTGGGTCAACGCGGCGGGCCTTCCGGGTCTCGCCTTCCCCGGCGGGCAGTCCGACGGCCTGCCAATCGGAATGCAGCTGATCGGCCCGAAAGGCGCCGAAGACCGGCTCCTCTCGCTTGCCCTTCTGCTCGACGGCTGAGTCTCAGCGCAGCTCGACCACCGCCTCGACCTCGACCAGAGCATTGGCCGGCAGCGAGGCGACGTTGACGGCGGTGCGGGCGTGCCGCCCCGCCTCGCCGTAGAGATCGATGAACATTTGCGAGGCGCCGTTCACGATGAATGGCCCCTCGCCATAGCCCGGCGGCGCGGCGACGAATCCGCCCAGCCGGATCACCTCGGCCACGCTGTCGAGCGAGCCGGTCAGCGCCTTGATCGAGAACAGCAGGTTCAGCGCGCACATCCGCGCGGCAGCCTGGCCTTCGGCCAGGTCGAACCCCTCGCCGACCGGGCCGCAATACTGCGGCACACCTTCCCACTCGCAGATCTGCCCCGACAGGAAGAGGAGCTTGCCCGAGATCTTGCCCGGCAGGAACAAGGCCCGCGACGGCGCCGAGGGCGGCAGGGCCAGCCCCATCGCGCTCAGCCGGGACTCGATTGCACAGATGCTCATGCAGCGACCTTTCTCGCGGCGTACAGCGATACCGCGAGCCGGATCAGCGACAGGTCAGATCCCCTCGGGCCGATCAGCGACACCCCATAGGGCGCTCCATCGACCGTACCGGCAGGCATCACCACCTGCGGCAGGCCCGTCATTCCGGCGAGGCAAAGCAGCTTCTGCGCGTGGTGGCGGAAGTTGTCGAAGATCTCGAACGGGGCATCCAGCCGGAACGGCGCGTCATGCGCGACCGGAGCCAACACGACCCCATCCGCTCCCAGCAGCGTCTCGACATGGGCGCGGATAGCCTGACGCGTCTCCGAGGCCGCGGCGATCTCGGCCTCGGTCAGCGCCTCTGCGGCGGCGGCGCGGCCATCGATCCCGCGCACCAGCGGCATTTTCGAGCTGCGGATGAAGGGCACGATGCTCGCCTTTGCATCGCCGCCCATCGTCGTCAGGTAGGCGGCAAAGGCGTGCTCGATCCCATTCGGGTAGAGATCGTCCACGGGCGTCGCGTCCAGACCGCTGAACGCGGCCTCGCAGACAGCCCGCTGCGACGGGCCGAGCGCCTCCATCATCTGCACCGGCCAGAGGTACCGCGGGTTCGCCGGCAAGGGCGCGTCATCGGCGAGCAGGACCGACATTGTCCGCAGCAGCGTCTCGCCGTCGCGCGAGAAGATCCCGGCGGTGTCATAGCTCGGAGACAGCGCCATCACGTCTTCCAGCGAAATGCGTCCATGCGTCGGGCGCAGCCCCCAGATGCGACAGAAGCCGGCCGGCGCGCGCACCGATCCGCCGGTGTCCGAGCCCAGCGCAATATCGGCCAGCCCACCCGCCACGGCCACGGCGGAGCCGGAGGAAGAGCCGCCGGGGATCCGGTCCGGCGCGGCTGGGTTCACCGGCGTGCCGAAATGGGCGTTCATGCCATACATCGACCAGGCCAGCTCGTCGGTATGCACCTTGCCGACAAAGCGCGCGCCGGCATCGAGCAGCGCCTGAACGGCCGGCGCATTGCGCGTCTTGACCCCGCTCATCGCCAGCGCGGTGGGGCAGCCCCAGCCGCTGCGATAGCCGGCGACATCGTAGATATCCTTCACCGCAAGGGTCAGCCCGGCAAGCGGTCCCTCGGCGGCACTTGCCACCGGCATGGGTTCGTAGGGCATGAAACAGTTGTAGGGGTCGTGGTCGATCAGCAAGGCATCACTCGGCAGCTATTGGAGTTTCGGCCCGCACGCAGGCGACGCGGCGACGCGGCGCGGGCGTCCGCATGGGTGGCAACCCGGCGCGGCACGCCGGCTCTACCAGCGGACAACGCGGAGCGAAAGAGCAGTTCTCCGGCCTCGTCTCCAGCGCCGGCGGCGCGCCGGGAATGGCGTTCAGCCGTTCGCCGCGGGCCACGTCATGCAGGTTCGCCGCCAGCAAGCCCCGCGTATAGGGGTGGCGACCGTCGCGGATGATCTCGCGCGTGGTGCCCTCCTCGACGATCTGGCCGGCATACATCACCGCCACCCGCTCCGAGATCTCCACCGCGACGCCGATGTCATGGGTCACGAAGATGACCCCCATCCCGAAGTCCTTCTGCAACTCGCGCAGCAGCAGCAGGATCTGGATCTGCACCGTCGCGTCCAGCGCCGTCGTCGGCTCGTCCGCCAGCAGCAGCTTGGGCCGGCAGGCGAGTGCAAGTGCGATCATCACCCGCTGACGCATCCCCCCCGAGAGCTCGTGCGGGTAGTTGCTCAGCCGCCGCCGGGCCGACGGGATCCGCACCCGTTCCAGCATGTCATGCGCGACCGACATGGCGTCGGACTTGCTCACGCCCTTGTGGCGCATCACCGCCTCGGCGATCTGGTGGCCGACGGTATAGACCGGGTCCAGCGCCAACGCCGGTTCCTGAAACACCATCGACACCTCGCCGCCGCGATAGCGCTGCAACGCCTTGCCCGAGAGGCTGAGCACGTCTGTCCCGTTGACATGCATCGACCCCTCGATATCCGTGCGCTTGGGCGGCAGCAGCCCCAGGAGGGCCTTCAGCGTCACCGACTTGCCCGAACCGGATTCGCCGAGCAGAGCCAGCGTTTCGCCCTGCTCCATCGACAGCGAGACGTCGTTGATCGCATGGACCGTGCGCTTGCCCCTGAAGCGGATCGTGAGATTGCGAATATCGAGCAGCTTGTCAGACATAGAGAGCCTCCGCGATTTGGTCAGGCGCGCTCATGCCGCCACCTCCTGCCCGGCCTTCGGATGCCCCGAGGCCGCGTCGTGCAGGTGGCAGGCGACCAGGTGCTGCGCATTGCGTGCAAGGCCCGCAAGGCGCGGCGGCGTGGTCTTGCACACCTCCGAGGCAAAGCGACAGCGGGTATGGAAGCGGCACCCCGAGGGCGGGTTGATCGGGTTCGGCGGATCGCCCGACAAAGGCGGCTCTTTGGTGCGGTGGTCCGGGTCCATCGCCGGCATCGCCGAGAACAGCGAGCGCGTATAGGGATGCGCCTGCTCGGCCCAGATCGAATCCACCGGCGCGACCTCGACCACCTCACCGAGATACATCACCAGGATCCGGTCCGAGATGTAGCGCACCACGTTCAGGTCGTGGCTGATGAAGATATAGGTCAACCCGAACTCGCGCCGCAGGTCGCTCAGCAGGTTCAGCACCTGCGCCTCGACCGACTTGTCCAGCGCCGAGACCGCCTCGTCCAGCACCACCAACCGGGGCGACATCGCCAGCGCGCGGGCGATGTTCACCCGCTGCCGCTGCCCGCCCGACAGTTCGTGCGGATAGCGGTGGGCAAAGCGGTTCGGGTCCAGCCCGACCCGCTCCATCAGCCGCCGCGCCCGCCCCTCGGGATCGTCGAGCCCCTGGACCCTTGCCCCGAAGGCGACCGAGGCCTCGATCGTCATGCGCGGATTCAACGTGGCATAGCTGTCCTGAAAGACCATCTGCACACCCTTGCGCAGCTGCTTCAGCGACAGCCCCTCGCCGAGGTCGATACCATCGAAGATGATCTCACCCTCGTCCTTGGGCGTCAGCCCGATCAGCAGCTTGGCCGTGGTCGACTTGCCGCAGCCGCTCTCGCCGACGATGCCCAGCGTCTCGCCCTTCTTCACCTCGAAGGACACACCGTCTACCGCCTGCACCATGGCCTGCGTGCGCCCGAGGATGCCGCCGCGCACGGGGAAATACTTGCGCAGGTTGCGCACCATCAGCAACGGTTGCGCCGGGCCGCCGGTATCGGGCAACGGCTCGTAGGTTTCGACGTCAGTCGCGGACATTCATCGCACTCCTCAGACCGTCGCTCAGCAGGTTCAGGCAGAGCGAGGTGACGAAGATCATCATCCCCGGCAGCGCCGAGAGCCACGGGTTGATGTAGATGGCCGAGCGCAGCGTATTCAGCATCAGCCCCCATTCCGGCTCGGGCGGTCGCACGCCGATGCCGAGGAACGAGAGACCCGCCGCCAGGATCATGCAGACGCTGGTAAGCGAGGTCGCATAGACGAAGATCGGCGACAGCACGTTGCCGATCACATGCACCCGGATCACCGTCAGCGCGCTCGCCCCCGTGGCCCGCGCCGCGTCGATATAGTCGAGCGCGCGCACGCCCGAGGTCACCGCCTCGGCCACACGGGTGATCGGCGGGATGAAGACGATGGTGAGCGACACCAGCGAGTTCACGATCCCCGCCCCAAGCGCGCCGGAAATGGCGATGGCCAGCAGCACCGAGGGGAAGGCAAAGAAGACGTCGACCGTGCGCATGATGATCGTGTTGGTGAGCCCGCCGACGAACCCCGCGACGATGCCCAGCGCCGAGCCGATGAAGAAGGCAAGGACCACCGGCATCAGCCCGATGAACAGCGTCAGGCGGCCGCCATAGATCAGCCGGGCGAACATGTCGCGGCCCTGCTCGTCGGTGCCCAGCAGGTGCCCGGTGGTCCCGATCGGCTTGAGCCGCGCGATCATCGACCCTTTGTAGGGATCGGCCAACCCGAGCCAGGGCGCGAAGACCGCAGCCAGGATCAGGGCAAGCACCACACCGGCGCAGATCATCGTCAGCGGATCGCGCACCAGGCGCGCGCCGACGCCTGCCCAGTAACCCTGCGGCTTCTGCGCCGGTGCAGGCTCGACGGCAGTGGTTTCCACAAGCGTCATTGTCATGTCCTCTGGATGCGCGGGTCGATCGCGGCCTGCGCCACGTCGACGATCAGGTTCATCGCCACGAAGAACATGGCCAGCACCAGGATCGTGCCCTGCAGCAGCGGCAGGTCGCGCTGGAAGATCGCGTTCGACAGCAGGAAGCCCGAGCCGGGCCAGTTGAACACTGTCTCGATCAGGATCGAACCGCCCAGCAGATAGCCAAGCTGCAGCCCCATCACCGACAGCGCCGTCGCCGCCGCGTTGCGGGCGACGTGGCGCAGCACGTCAGCGCGGCTCATGCCCTTGGCGTAAAGCGCCTGCACGAAATCCATGGTCAGGATATCACCGGCCAGCGCCCGAACCGTGCGCGCGACGATGCCGATGGGCACCACCGCCAGCGTGACCGCCGGCAGGATCAGGTGGCGCAGGTGCAGCCAGTCCCAGGCCCAGCTCTGCGACCCGCCGGGCCCCGCCCCCATCGATGGCAGCCACCCCAGGTTGACCGAAAAGATGATAACCAGCACGATCCCCAGCCAGTAGTTCGGCACCGAGACGCCGGTGATCGACAGCGCGGTCACCGCCCGGTCGATCCAGCTGTCGCGGGAATATCCGGCCAGGAACCCCAGGAAGGTGCCGATGGGAAAGGCAATGATCGCGGCGCTGACGGCCAGCAGCAGCGAGTTCTGCACCGCCCCGAAAACCTCACCCGCGACGGGCCGCCCGGTGGCGATGGACTTGCCCATGTTGCCCTGGGCGAGGTTGCCGATCCAGATCGCGTATTGGACCGGCAAAGGCTTGTCGAGGCCATAGGCCGCGCGCATGGCCGCCTGTTCCTCGGCGGTTGCGTCCACCGGCATGATCGCCGTCAGGGGATCCCCCGGCGCGATCTGGACCAGCAGGAAGCAGATCACCGAAACGCCGAAGGCGACCGGAAGGACTAGGATGAGACGGCGGATGAGATAACTGAGCACGGTTTGAACCCCGGTCTGGTTGCCCCCGCCGCAGATCGCGGCGGGGGCGGTTGGCTTACTCTTCGATCGTGATCGACGAGAAGTTCTGGTACCAGTTCTGCGCCTGGACGAAGCCCTTGACCTTGGGCGCCATCGCACGCGGCGCCACGTCGTGGGTCACGAAGAGGAACAGCGCCTCGTTCACGAATTTCTCGTGGGTCTGCTTCAGAACGGCATCCTGTTCGACCGGATCGAAGGTCGTCTTGATCTTCTTGAACAGGGCCTGCATCTCGTCGTCGCAATAATGGCCCCAGTTGGTGCCGTTAGGCGCGACCAGGTTGCAGTCGAGGTGGCGGATCAGGCCGGTGAACGGATCCTGGATGAAGTAGGTGAAGTTGATCGACTGCGACCCTTCGACCGCCGGATCGGCAGCCCCGGCGCGCCACAGGTTGATCATCTGATTCCACTCGACGACCATGAACTCGACGTCGATCCAGATCTCGGCCAGGCTCTGCTGGACGAATTCGTTCATCGGCAGCGGCAGCATCTGACCCGAGCCCGAGGGCGACATCAGCGCCTTGACCTTCAGGTGGTTCTCCGGGCCGAAGCCGGCTTCCTTCATCAGCGCCTGGGCCGCTTCGAGGTCGTATTTGACGTCGAAGGTCGGGTTGCCGAACCACTGCGAGGACGGCGGCAGGAAGCCCTTGGCCGGCACCATCAACCCGCCGAGCAGCGGCATCATTCCCTCGCGGTCGATGGCGAGGTTGGCGGCCTTGCGCACGCGGATGTCATTCCAGGGTGAGCCTTCCAGCCGTGACAGGTGCCAGGTCCAGTTGTGCGGATAGGCGTTCGAGGAGATCACAAAACCGTTGCCCTGCATCGCCGGGATGGTGTCCGGCGCCGGCGCTTCGATCCAGTCCACCTGCCCCGAGAGCAGCGCGGCTGAACGGGCGTTCGGCTCGGGTAGCGGGATCAACACCATCTTGTCGAGCTTCGGAACACGGGTTTCGTCCCAATAGGCGGTGTTCGGCACCAGTTCGGCGCGCTCGCGCGGCACGAAGGCCTCGAGCTTCCACGGGCCGGTGCCCGAGGGCTTGGCCGCAACCGCCTCCCAGTTCTTGCCCTGGGCTTCCCAGTTCGCCTTGGACGACATCAGGATCCAGGCCAGCTGGTAGGGCAGCGTGGCGTCCGGGGCCTTGGTGGTGATTTCCAGCGTCAAATCGTCGATGGCCTTGTAGGACGCCACCGCCGGAATCCGCGACTTGCCCTGCGCGGCCTGGCGCGAGTCGTATTGCTCGGAACTGTCGACCAACAGCTTGTCGAAGTTCCAGACCGCCACCTCGGCGGTGAAGGGCGAGCCGTCGTGGAAGGTCACGCCGGGGCGCAGTTTGAAGGTCCAGGTCAGCTGGTCCTCGCCAACCGACCATTCCGTTGCAAGGCCGGGGATCAGCACCGAGGGCTTGTCGGCGCTGGTCAGGTCCCATTCGATCAGCGAGTCATAGACAGTATAGCCCATGAACCGCATACCCTCGCCGCCCTGGTCGGTCTGACCGGTGGTCAGGGGAATGTCGGCAGCGGTCATACCGATGCGCAGCGTGCCCTCCGCCTGGGCGATCGAGCCGCAGAACAGGGCGACGGCGGCGGTCATCGCAGCGAAGCCCTTTCCAAATCTAGACATGAATACCTCTCTGTCAGGAACCGACCATCGTGGGCCGGCATTATTGTCGGCGCGGCCATCACGGGCGCGTCCATGTCACAGAGTTTGGCAAGCGCGTTTTCGTCATTGCCAGCCAAGAGGTGTGTCAGTTGCGGTGTCCACCCGACGCTTCGCTGCGCATGCACAAGAAACGGGCGGGATTATGCTGCGCCGCCGCATAATCGGGCAGTGAATATCGGTCAGCGCAGGTCGAACGGCCGATCAACGGCCGTCCGGCCCGGCCTCTAGGCGATGAAGCAACGCGCGCGCCGCCGCCCGAATTGGCGCCACCAGCGGTACCGGCGAAATCGAGGCCAGACGTTCCGCGGCTTCCCCCAAGGGCCCGCCGCCGATGATCGCAGCCTCCGCACCCGCCCTTGCGGCCTCTTCGATGGCCGCCAGTAGCGCCGCATCGAGGCGCTCCGGTTCCGCCATGAGGCCCAGCGCATCGCCTTGGGCGAAGTGGCACCCGAGATACGCGCCATCTCCCCGCCCACGCATGAGCGCATCGATCCGAGCTTCGAGCTGCGGGGTGGTCGTGACCACTGCAAAGCGGCGCCCGCCAATGCCAGCCTCGATGGCAGCCGCCGCGCCGATGCCGACAACCGGGCACGTCAGCCGTTGCGCCAGGGTCTCGCGGCCGGGATCGCCAAAGGCCGCGACGATCACCCCATCCAGCGCCGGCAAGGGCGTCTGCCCCACCAGCACAGCCGCCTGGTCAAGCGCCTCCGGCGTCACGATCATCCCCGGGCCGCCCGGCGCGGTCCAACCCTCTATCTGCGGAAGAATGGTCCCCGCAATCGCGACCATAGCGGCAGTCGTCGCCGCGTTCGAATTCGGATTCATCAGAAGCAGCGACCGCATCCAGGCCCTCTCGCGCGTTGATGCGGTCAAGGTGCCGCGACACCGCGACCGAGACAAGACCGGACAGCCATGAGCCTGCCTTCGCCGGGGAAGAGCCCGCTAGCCCGGACGGCCAAGTTCCTCCAACATCCTGTCGCGCATGACGAATTTCTGCGCTTTCCCGGTCGCCGTCACCGGCATCTCGGCTACGATGCGCACATGGCGTGGCACCTTGAAATGGGCGATCTGGCCACGGCAGAAGCTCTTCAACTCCTCCTCTTCCAGCGCGACGCCCGGCCGGGCCACCGCCCAGGCGCAGACCTCCTCGCCCAGCTTTTCGTCGGGGATGCCGAAGACCTGGACTTCGCTCACCTTTGGATGGCGCATCAGGAATTCCTCGATCTCGCGCGGATAGATGTTCTCACCGCCCCGCAGGATCATGTCCTTGGCGCGCCCGACGATGCTGCAGAACCCTTCGGCATCCAGAACCGCCAGATCCCCGGTCTGCATCCAGCCGTCGGTGATGCTCTTAGCCGTCATCTCCGGATCGCCCCAATAGCCCTTCATCACCGAATAGCCGCGCGTGCACAGCTCGCCTTCCACCCCGAGCGGCACTGTGCGCCCATCCTTGCCCATCAGCTTGACCTCCAGGTGCGGATGCACACGGCCCACGGTCTGGCAGCGCTTGTCGACAGGATCGTGCACAAAACTCTGGAACGAAACCGGAGAGGTTTCGGTCATGCCATAGCAGATCGTCACCTCGGGCATGTTCATGCGGGTATTTACCCGCTCCATCACCTCGACCGGGCAAGGCGCGCCCGCCATTATCCCGGTGCGCATCGCCGATAGATCGCGCGGCCGTGCCTCGAGTGCCTCGAGCATGTTCACGAACATCGTCGGCACGCCGTAGACTGCCGTGCAGCGTTCGCGTTCCAGCGCGTCGAGCGTGGCCTCGGCTTCGAACCCCTCGCCCGGAAACACCATCGTCGCGCCCTTACTGATGACTCCCAGCACTCCCATCACCATCCCGAAGCAATGGTAGAGCGGCACCGGGATCGCCAGCCGGTCGGTCTCCGACAGGGCAATCCGGTCGGTCACGAAACGCGCGTTGTTGACGATGTTGTAATGCGACAGAGTCGCCCCCTTGGGCTGGCCGGTGGTGCCCGAGGTGAACTGGATGTTGATGGCGTCATCGGGGTCCAGCGTGGCGTCGATCGACGACAGGCGCAGCAGCTGCGCCGGCCCTCCCAGCCGCTTGAGTTGCGCGAAGGAATAGACGCCCGGGCCCGGCGTGTCAGTCATCTCGATGACGCTGCGCAGATGCGGCAGCCGCTCGGCGCGCAGGCGGCCGGGCGCGCATGTCTCCAGCTCCGGCGCCAGTTGCCGGACCATTCCGATATAGTCGGAGGTCTTGAAGCGCGTCGCGCAGATCAGCGCGCGGCAGGCGACCTTGTTCAGCGCATATTCCAGCTCGGCCAATCGGTAGGCCGGGTTGATGTTGACGAGGATCAGGCCCACCCGCGCCGTCGCGAATTGCGTCAGCACCCATTCGACGCGGTTGGGCGACCAGATCCCGACGCGGTCACCCTTCTCCAGCCCCAGCGCCAGGAGCCCCGAGGCCAGTTCGTCCACCGCCCGGTCGAGATCGTAGTAACTGAGCCGAACGCCCTGCTGGCAGAACACCGCCGCCTCGCGCGGGCCGAAGCGCGACACCGCCTCGCGCAAGAGCTGCGGCACCGTGATATAGGCCAGCGGCGGCACCGAGGCCCCGCGCACGTAAGACACGTTTCCCGTCGGTGCCAGCGAGCTTTCCCGCGCCTCCGTCGTCGCGTCCCAGCCGGATATCCGGCTCATCAGGCTCTCGCTCAGGATCGACATTCCTCCGCCTCCCTTACATGGTGCGCCAGTCACCGCTCTGCTCGAAGGCATGACCTGCCTGGTAAAGCTTGAGCTCGCCATAGTTGCTTCCGACCAGCATCATCCCGATGGGCAGCCCCTCGCTCAGCCCGCAGGGAACGCTGAAGGCCGGCAGGCCGGTCCCGTTGAAGGGCGCGGTATTGCCGATCATCTCGAAGGCCCGCTGGATGTAGAGGCTGATAGAACAATCCGGAGGCGGAATCTCCTGCGCCTTCATCGGCACCGTCGGCATCAGCAGCATGTCGTATTGTCGGAGCACTTCGGAGTAACGGGCAGTGACCTTGCGCATGATGTTCTGCGCCTTGCCGTAGAAACGGCCCCGATATTGGGTCTGGAAATACTCGCCCACGAACATCGACACCTTGAGCGATGGGCTCAGCTCGTCCGCGCGTCCGCGCCATTGCGCCATGTGGTCCATCATAGAAGGCAGGAAGAGCCCGCGATAATTGGTCCCCGCCGAATTGCCCCACATCATGTGATCCTGCAGGCCTTCCAGCGTGATCGCGGTCCAGCAGTCGATGGCAAGCAGGTGCTCTGGCAACGACACTTCCTCGACCCGCGCGCCCAGGTCACGGAACCGCTCGGCGGCGGCCAGGACCTTGGCATCCACGTCGGCCTCGCTCTCGGGGCGGTGGAAACCTTCCTTGAGGATCCCGATCCGCAACCCCTGCGCGCCACGTCCCAGCGCCTCGGTATAGCGGTAGGTCTGCGGCTTGTACTGCCGCGGGTCGAGCCCGTCCTCGCCGGCCAGCACCTCGAGCAGCAGCGCATTGTCGGCCACGCAATTGGTCACCGGCCCGACGTGATCGATGGTCTGCTCGACCGGCATCACCCCGGAATAGGGCACCAGCCCATGGGTTGGCTTCATCCCGTAAACCCCGCAATTCGCGGCAGGAATCCGGATCGAACCGCCCTGGTCACCAGCAATGGCCATGTCGACCTCGCCGGTCGCCACCAGCACCGCCGAACCGCTCGAAGACCCGCCGGCCATATAGCCATGCTTCCACGGGTTATGGACCGGCCCCTTGGCATTGGTATGCGAGCCGCCCGAGAGGCAGAAGTTCTCGCAATGCGACTTGCCCACGATGGTGGCGCCCGCATCGAGCATCCGGGTGACGATGGTGGCGTCGATCTCGGGCGTGAAGCCCTCCATGATCGACGAGCCGTTCATCATCGGAACCCCGGCCAGGCAGACGGTGTCCTTGAGCACTATCTGCTTGCCCCGCAACGGCCCGTCGGGCGCGCCGCGCACCTCGGTCTTGACGTACCAGGCGTTCTGCGGGTTCTCGGAATAGTCCGGGAAATGGCCCGGCGAACGCGGATAGCGCACCGCCGGCAGGTGGTCGGGCATCGCGTCGAGGCGGTCGTAGGACTGGAAGTTGCCCTCCATCAGTTGCAGGTATTCCGCCAGTTCGGCATCGGTCATGCTCATCCCGAGCCGGCTGGCCATGTCACGCATCTGCGACAGGTTGGGGCGTTTCACGGTCATGTTCGTCACCGGAGGTTGCACCGCCGCGACAGGCGCGGGCGCGGTGGTCTGGTTGAAATCGGTCCGGCCCTGGATGGCCGGTGGCATCGCTCGCCCGGCCACGGCGCGGGGGGCCAGAACGCCGGAATGCGGCGCGGTCATGCCGCCCCGCGGCTGCGCCGCCACGCGCGGCGACGAGCCCCGCGTGGCGCGTGCGGCACCAAAGCCAAGGAACTGGTCGACCTTGCCCTGGTCGGCCAGCTCGGCGCGGCTCAACTCGCCGGTGATCCGCCCCCGCTCCAGAACCAGAACACGGTCCGACAGGTCGGCGATGAAGTCGAAGTTCTGCTCGACCAGCAGCACCGAGAAATTCCGCGTCTTGCGCAGGCGCAGCAGCGTTTCGGCCATCTCCTCGATGATCGAGGGCTGGATGCCCTCCGTCGGCTCGTCCAGCAGCAGGAAATCCGGATCGCCCATCAGGCAGCGCGCCAGCGCGAGCAACTGCTGCTCGCCCCCCGACAGCGCGCCCCCGTCCCGGTCGAGCAGCGGCCGCAGGCGCGGAAAATCCTGCAGGACCGCCTCCATCACCTCGGTCTCGGTGCCGCCGGAATAGTCGTGCCAGGCAAAGCGCAGGTTGTCGCGCACCGTCAGCTGCGGGAAGATCCCCCTGCCCTGTGGCACATAGCCAAGCCCCAGCCCGGCCCGTTCATAGGGCGTGATCCGAGTGACGTCGGTGGCGTGAAAGCGCACGCTCCCGGCGGTGGCCGGCAGAAAGCCCATGATCGTCTTGAGCAGGGTGCTCTTGCCCATGCCGTTGTGACCCAGCACGCCGACGACCTCGCCCTCGGCGACAGCGCAGTCGATACCGTGCAGCACCGGCACCCTGCCGTAGCCACCCGAGAGGCCCTTCACCTCCAGCGCCATGACCGTCTCTTCCGCCATCTCAGGCCTTCTTTCCAAGATAGACATTGCGCACCGTTGCATCCGACATCACGCGGTCCACGTGGTCCTCCATTAGCACCGCCC
This sequence comes from Seohaeicola zhoushanensis, assembly GCF_014656415.1. Classification (GTDB taxonomy): domain Bacteria; phylum Pseudomonadota; class Alphaproteobacteria; order Rhodobacterales; family Rhodobacteraceae; genus Seohaeicola_A; species Seohaeicola_A zhoushanensis. The sequence goes on from NZ_BNCJ01000011.1 coordinate 110,722, forward strand.
CCTGGTGGAACACCGTCACCGTCTTGGCGATCGAGCGGATGAACTGCATGTCATGCTCGACGATCACGATGGCCGCCGTCCGGTTCAGCTCGTGTATGATCCCGGTCATCCGTTCGACATCCTCGGCGCTCATTCCCGCCGCCGGCTCGTCCAGCAGCACCAGCCAGGGGTCACCGACAGCGACCAGCCCCAGTTCGACCCGCTGCCGCTCGCCATGGGCCAGCCGGCCCAGCGTGCTGCGCGCGATCGGGCCCAGCGCCAGCCGCTCGACCATCTCCTGCGCCTTGCGGTTGGCCTCGGCGACCGGGTGGAACCGGCGCGCGGCCAGCCAGATGTTCTCGAAGACCGACAGCTCGTCCATCACGTTGGGCGTCTGCGTCTTGATCCCCACCCCCATCGAAGCGATCTGATGCGGCATCCAGCCAGTGGTCTCCGTGCCGCGCATGAAGACCTGCCCCTCGGTCGGGGTCTGCAGCCCCGCGACGCATTTGAAGAAGGTCGACTTGCCGGCCCCGTTCGGTCCGATCAGGCAGCGCAGCTCGCGGGCGCGCAGCTTGAAGTTGACGTTGTCTGCCGCGACCACTCCGCCAAAGCGCATGGTCAGAGCGACGGTTTCCAGCACCACCTCAACCATTCGCCCGCTCCCCTCCGCGCATCCGGCGCGCCTGGTGGATGCGTCCGAGCGGACGCCGGCCAAAGCTTGCCTTCCACAGCCCGACCAGCGCCGGGACAATTCCCTTGGGCAGGAACAGGACGAAGAGCACCAGGATGAGGCCAGTGATCAGCGTGTTGTCGACCACCGCCTGCTGGCCGAGCAGGAACTTCAGATAAGCCAGCCCCGCCGCCCCGACGATCGGCCCCAGCCGCGTGCCCAGCCCGCCGACGATGCACCAGATGATGATCTCGGCCGACTGGCCCAGCGAGAACAGGCTCGGCGTCACGATCTCGGCCCAGTTGGCGAAAAGCGCCCCGGCCAGCCCGGCAATCGCCGCGCCGATGGCGAAGAGCACCGTCTTGCGCGCCCGCACGTCGTAACCCATGAGCGAGGCCCGCGTCTCGTTCTCGCGGATCCCGACCGCGACGCGTCCGAAACTCGACCGCAGCAGCGCCGAAACCAGCAGGAACACCAGTGCCAGCAGCACCGCGCAGACATAGAAGTAGGGATCGCCCCAGATGTAGGTGTCGGGGTCGCCCGGCACGTTCAGCGTCGGAAAGCCCGGAATGCCGTTGAACCCCCCCATTCGCGCCTTGCCGATCACGTATTGCGGCCCGGCGGTCGAGTTCATGAACTTGAACAGGATCAGCGTGACGACAAGGGTGATGACCCCGAGGTAGACATCCGTAAGCCGCCCGTAGAACATCATCGCGCCCAGCAGCGCGGCGAAGACAGCCGGCACCAGGATCGCAAGGATCATCGGCAGCGTGCTTTCGCCGATGTTGATGGCGGCGATGGCATATGTATAGGCGCCCAGCCCGAAGAAGGCTGTCTGACCAAAGCAGAGAATGCCCCCGAACCCCCAGATCAGGCCAAGGCTCAGCCCCAGCATCCCGTAGATGACGAGCACCGTCAGCGTATAGGTCCCAATCAGCAGCGGCATGATCCAGATCAGCACCGCGGTGACCAGGACGGTGACCCAGACGTCTTTCACGAAACGGCCGGGCATCACAGCCTGCCCTTGAAGAAGCGCCCGGTGATGCCCTGCGGCATGATCCGCAGCAGGATCACCGCCGCCACCAGCAGGGCCACCTCCCCGATCACCGGAGAGATCGCGAAGGTGAAGATCTGGCTCACGATGCCGAAGACCCCCGCGCTCGACAGCAGGCCCGCGACCAGCGAGGGGCCACCGGCGATCACTGTGATGAAGGCCTTGGCGATGTAGGCCCCGCCCGAGGTTGGCACCAACCCGACCAGCGGCGCGAAGACGGCACCGGCCAACCCCGACAGGGCTGAGCCACAGAAGAAGGTCGCCATGTAAATCCGGTCGGGGCTGTAGCCCAGTGCCGCCGCCATGTCGGACCGCTGCATTGCGCCCCTTGCGACCAGCCCGGCCCGCGTCGTCCTGAGCACCAGCAGGACGCCGATCAGCAGGGCGATGGCCGCCAGGATGACGAAGAAATTATAGCCGTTGATCTGGTAGTCACCGACCGCAAAGCCGGGGATCGGCGTCGAGATACCGGTGGTGGTATTGCCGAAGATCATGGTGACAAGCCCGATGAAGAACAGGCTCAAGCCCCAGGTCGCCAGCATCGTGTCGACCAGGCGGCCATAAAGATGGCGGATCACCAGCCGCTCCACCACCAGCCCGATCAGCCCGACCACCAGCGGCGCAACCACCAACATGGCGACGAAAATGTTCACGCCCAGGTTCACTGCGGTAATGGTCGCATAGCCGCCCATCATCATGAATTCGCCATGAGCGAGGTTGATAACCTTCATCATGCCGAAGACCACCGCCAGCCCGGCACCGATCAGGATCAGCGAGGCGACGGCATAGAGCATTTCCACGAGTATGACGAATGCGAGGTCCATCTTTGCTTTCGGTATCTCTTGGGTGCAGACGACCGGCCCCCTGGCGGGGTTGGCGCGGCGGTCCGCCGCGCCTGCCGGCCTGTTTTCCGGGTCAGATCTGGATTTCGTACTGCGTGTTGTCGTCCGGATTGGCGTTCAGATCGCAGACCGCCTGGGTGTCGATCGGCGGCCGCTGCGACAGGGTCTCGATCACCTTCATCTTGTGATCCTGCACCTTCATCAGATGCACATCCACGGTCGCATGGTGCGTCTTCGGATCGACCGTGTATTTGCCCGCCGGTCCATCGACCGAAATCCCGGTCTCCAGCGCCGCCGTCACCGCATCCCGCTCGATCGAGCCGGCCTGCGCCACGGCCTTGGCCCAGGTGTGCACGCCGTAGTAGGTCGAGACCGCAAGCTCGTGCAGCGCGGTCGGATCGCCGTAGGCCGCCGTCCAGCGGTCCTTGAAGCTCGCGTTCTCGGCGGTTTCGAGATCCTGGCTGTAGGAATAGGCGACCATGATGCCATTGCCCTCTTCCGGCGTCAGCACCTTGTGCTCGTTGCCCACGCCCATTGTGGTCGAGGCCAGCGGGATCTTGTCCTTCATGCCCGAAGCCGCCCACTGGCGGAAGAACGACAGATGCGCCCCGCCGACAAGCGGCGCGATCACCAGGTCGGGCGCTGCGGTCTGCACCTTGGCGATGGTCGCGCCGAAGTCGGCAACGTCGAGCGGGAAGAAGTCGGTCCCGACCACCTCGCCACCGGCCTCCTCCACGAACTTCTGGATCCAGCGCGCGGTGATCTGGCCATAGTTGTAATCCGCCGCCAGCGTATAGACCTTCTTGCCGCCCGCCTCCTTCAGCGCCCAGGGCACCAACGCCGCCGCCTGCTGCGCCGGGGTCAAACCGTTGCAGAAGATGTTGCGGTCGCAGACGCCGCCCTCATACTGGACGTTGTAGAAATACAGCGTCTTGTTCTTGCGCATGGTCTGGCGGATCGCCTCGCGCGAGGCCGAGAGAATGCCGCCATGCACCACGTCGACCTTGTCCTGGCGGGTCAGCTGCTGTGCATATTGCGAATAGAGCGCCATGTCGGACTGGGTGTCATACGAGACCACCTCAATCTGCCGGCCCAGCAGACCGCCCGCACCGTTGAGCTCGTTCACCGCAAGCCGCAAGGCCATGTCCATCGGCTTGCCGTAGGCATCGAAGATGCCGGAGGTGTCGAGGATCGAGCCGAGCTTGATCGCATCCGCGGCGAGCACCGCTTTCGGCAGCATCGCCGCTCCGGTCATCGCCGCCGTTCCGGCAAGGAAATTCCGTCTGTTGAGTGTCATCCCGTTTACCTCCGAGGTGTCTGTTGGTCTTGGCTGCGCAGGTGTATATCCTGCGTCATTCCCTGGGCGTGTCTTTCGCCTTGATGCGGTTGGCGTAATCCGCCGTCCGCCCGGCGAGGTTGGCATCGAAGTCGAGCCCGATTTCTTCGCCCATCTGCTTCATCGCCGGCAGGCGCACCGCCATGCCGAGGATCTGGTCCATGGCCGCGCCGAAGGCATTGTCGACGCTGGTCCCTTGCCCGGCCCCGCCCTGCCCCTGTCCCACGCCCGAGATCTGGTTGATACGGATCGAGTCGATCTTCTCCACCGGCTTCATCATCTGGGTCATGATCTCGGGCAGCCGGTCGAGCTTGCGCTCTTCCAGGCGCATCCGGATCACCGCGTCGCTCAGCGTGTTCTCGGCCGAATTCAGCGCCGTGCGCCCCGCGGCCTCCGCCTCCATCCGCACCCGCTCGGCATCCGCTGCCTTGGCCTTGGCGGTGGCATCGGCCTGCGCCCGGGCCAGCAGGGTATCGACGTCGCTCTTCACCCGCGCCTCTTCCAGCGCCAGGTCCTTTTCCTGCTTCAGCCGCGCGATCTCGCGCTCGCGCTCGGCGATGGCGCGCTCCTTCTGGGCCTGCACATGTTCGGCGGCCAGGATCACCGTGGCCCGCGCCTTCTCCTCGGCGGCCTTGGCCTCGGACTCCTCCGCCCGCTTGCGCGCCAGCTGGATGTCGTTGGCGATCTTGGTTTCTTCCAGCGAGAGGATTGCCGCCATCTCGGCACGCCGCAGCGCCTCGTCATTCTCGACCTTGCTGGCCTTTACGCGGCCATCGTTGGTGATCCGCGAGGTCTCGGTGGCCAGCCGCGCTTGGTCGCGCGCCTGCTCTTCCCGCGACTTCGCCTCGGTTTCGAGCCGGGCCAGGTATTCCTGCTGGGCGATCTCCGCCTCGCGCTCCTCTCGCTTCAGCTCTAGCTGACGGCGGTGCTGGGCCAGCTGGCTCTCGCGGACCGAGATGTCGGCCTCGGTCTCGATCCTCACCCGCGCCTTGCGCTGGTCCGCCACCAGTTCCGCCAGCCGACGCATCCCCTGCGCGTTGAAGGCGTTGCTCTCGTTCCACTGCGCCAGGTCGCTCTGATCGACATGCAGCAACGAGACCGAGACGATCATCAGCCCCAGCCGCGCCGCCTGCTGCTCGACCGTGCGCGAAACCTCGTCGGCAAAGCCCGCGCGGTCGAGATGGATTTCCTCCAGCGTGCGCGCGGCGGCGGCGTTCTGGATCGCGTTGACCAGGGTGCCCGAAAGCACCTCTTCCACGCTTTCGACACTGCGCGAGATCCGCGAACCAAGCGCCTGCGCCGCCGTGGCGATCCCCTCGTCGGTCGGCGCGACGCGCAGCTCGAACTCGAAGCTCACGTCCGCCCGCATCTGGTCGCGCGTCAGCACCGCCTCGCGCCCTGCGCGCAGCGTGGTAAAGGTCAGAGCCCCCATCGAAACGCGCTGCACCTGGTGCAGGATCGGCAGCGCCAGGCAGCCGCCATCGGTCACCACGCGCCGCCCGCCGAAACCGGTCCGCACCAGCGCGCTATCCAGCGTCGATTTCGCGTAGTAGCGCTGAAGGAACCAGATCCCGACAAGCACAATGATTGCGGCGCACGCCAGCAGGGCGATCCAGAGCAAATGTCATCTCCCGGTTGCAGTGTCCCGGCCTGAATCGGCACGGGTTATCGTTGAGCGAACCCTAGGGGAATTTTATTTTCCGTTTCAAGTAAAAAATTTGAACTGGAAAATTTATGTGTTCAAGTAACTGCTTTTTAACGACTTTATGACCTCAAAATTGAGACCGTCCGCGCGCGCCAGATAGATCGGTGCACGGCCGCAGTGCTCGCCAACCCCCAGTTTGCGGCTGCTGCGGTGAATCACCGGACGCCCGGTACCAAGGCTGAACGACCGCCATGCCGAACCGTGATCGCGCATCAGCCCGGCCAGGAAATGCAGCCCCTCGTAGGTCGACTGACCCAGCGCATTCAGAACCGGCGCCTGGTCGCCGTGCAGGCGATAATACTGCTCCTTGAACGCCGCGTTGGCCTCGCTCGGCAGCGAGGCGAAATACGAGGACGCCACGAACATCCGCTTGCTGTTGCGCGACCCGCTGGCCAGCAGCGAGTTCTCGTCGATGGCACAGGACAGCCGCACCATCTTCTTGTGCAGCCCCGCCGCTCCGAAGGCCCGGTTGAACGCGACGGCATCCTGGCCGACCAACGAGATCAGCACCGCCTCGGCCTCGGAGCGCTCGATCTCCTCGACGAAGCGGCTCATGCTGCTCAGCCCGAACGGCAGGTATTTCTCATAGGCCAACCGGCTCGACATCTGCTTCAGCTTGGCCTTGGCGAACAGATGCGAGATCCGCGGCCAGACATAGTCGTTTCCGATCAGCGCCCAACTGGCTGGGCGATAATCCTTCTGGATCAGCTCCATCGAGGGGCCAAGCTGCTCGTCCGGAGTCTCGCCTATGGCATAGATGCCGGCGGTGGTCTCACCGCCCTCGTAGAGCGGCGTGTAGACATAGGGAATGCGCTGGCGCACCACCTTGCTCAGCCGCTGCCGGACAGCGCTGATGTGCATCCCCACGATGGCATCGATCGAACGGCTTTCGATCAGGTCGTTCACCGTCTGCTCGATCGGGATCGCCGCCTCCAGCGCCGAGTCGATCATGACCAGTTGCACATTGCGGCCGTTGATGCCGCTGGCGCGGTTCAGTTCCTCGACGGCCACCTGTGCACTGGAAATGCAGGAAGGCGCCCAGATCCCGGCCGAGCCGCACAAAGGAATGAGAAGCGCAACCCTAAACGTCCCCCGCGCTTGGGCCAGAGGGCCGTCACGCAACTCGTCCAGCTCGGTGGGGACGAAGGGTTGGGGTAGTGCGTAGCTCATCCAGGTGACGCCTTCGCCGTCCGGGAAGGGAATTCGCACATAGCATTTGAGTTTAATTTCCAAGTCAACTAAAATCTCGAAAAGGTTCGAGTGGTAGGCCGATGGACAGCAGCGATAGCCCAATAAACAACTTCGTTTCCTACGCCCTGGCCGCCGCGCACAGAAGAATCAGCAATTCTCTGAGCGCCCGCCTGCGCAAGCACGGCATCCAGATCGAAGCCTGGCGCCTCCTCGAAACGCTCGGGTCCGGCCGCCACCTCACGATGGGCGAACTGGCCGAGATCGTGCTGATGAACCCGCCGACCCTTACCAAACTGGTCGACCGCATGGTGTCCGATGGCCTGGTCCACCGCCAAGTCTCGCAAAGCGATCACCGCAAGGTCAACGTCCTGCCCACCGCGCTCGGCCGCAAGCGCATGATGCAGATCCGCCGTGAGATCGAGGACGAAGACGCCGCCATCCTCAGCCAGCTCGGCCAGGACGACTCGGCGGAGCTGATCCGTATTCTGCGCGGGATCGCCTGAACCGGCAGCGGCCCCAGCTATTCGGGAATGCCGGCCTTCGCCATCATGCTGTAATAGGCGTCGTAGATGCCCGGCTTGGTGATACTGATCCGCGACCGCATCCTGCGGAACAGCGAGACGCTGAAATCCGGCTCCCGGCTCATGTGCTGCTGCGCCAGTTCCCGCGCGCGCTCGGCATTGCCCATCGCCATCTCGGCGACGATCTCGTTCAGGCGGAAGATCGAGACCGAGTTATGGAAAGCCCTGACCCGGTCGACGCAATCGCGCAGCGCCGGCCAGTTGTGCTCGGCAATATGGGCAAGACTGATGCCCAGGTGCACGCGATACCCCAACGGATCAGCCGGGTTTAGCCGCAACGCTTCCTCGGCATGGGCCAGCGCGGTTGGCGCATCCCCCATCAGGCCATGCACGATGCAACTCGATCCCCAGGCCGAAACGCAGTTCGGGCAGGCCTCGATTGCCTGTGCGATCAGCGACCGGCCGTATTCATGGTCGCGCGACAGGAAGGCGAGGATATAGCCGGCGTAGGCCTGTGCCTCGATATCGGGATCGGCCGCAGCCAGCGTCTCGCGTGCCATCCGGACAGCAAAGTCGAAGCGTTCCTCGGTCGGCCGCGTGTCGGGATCCCAGAGCAGGGTTCGGATCCAGCCCCGCAGCGCTTTCGCCAGAGGATAGTCCGACGCCATTTCCAGCGCCCGCGTCAGATGGTCGTCCGCCGATCTGAAGTCGAACTTGTAGATTGCCGACTGCGCACGCATGAAATGCTCGTAGGCGTCAAGGCTGTCGGGCCGGCCGAGCGCCGCCCGCCCAATCTCCGACTGACGGATCGCCGGCGCGATTGCCCCGACAACCGCTTCGGTGATCCTGTCCTGTAGGTCGAACACATCTTCGATCACACCGTCATAGCGGTTCGCCCAGACGTGCGCGCCGGTCTCTGCGTCGATCAATTGGCCGGTGACGCGCAGACGGTTACCCGCCTTGCGGATCGATCCTTCCAGCACGTAGCGTACCCCAAGCTCGCGCCCGACGCGGCGAATGTCGACCGACAACCCCTTGTAGGCGAACGAGGAGTTCCGGGCGATCACGAAGATCCACGGCACCCGCGACAACCCCGTGATGATATCCTCGGTGATCCCGTCCGCTAAGAAATCCTGCTCGGCATCTGAGGACAGGTTGTCGAAAGCAAGTACCGCAACCGAGGGTTTCCGGGGATGCACCGGCGCACTCACACTCACCGACATGGTCGCGATACGCAGCGCAAAAGCCCGCACTGGCCGCGTGATGTTCTTCAGCTCTTGCGGGCCGAGATCACGAAAGGCAAGATCGACCTTCCCGGCGATATCCTCGTGCACCCGGCCCGAGATGACCACGCCACCCGGCTCCGCGATGCTCTCCAGCCGGGCGGCGATATTGACGCCATCGCCGAGGATGTCGTCGCCATCCACCACGACGTCGCCGACATGAACGCCCATCCTGAACCGCAGCTCGGGGCTATCTCCGCGAGCGGCATTCCTCTCGGCAAGGTGCTTCTGCATCGTCTCGGCGCAGGCTACCGCGTCGACCACAGAGCGGAACTCGGCAAGGAAGCCGTCCCCCATTGTCTTGACGATCCGGCCGCCGTTCAGGTTGATGATCGGCTCGAGCGCGCTCATGTGCCCCTTGAGCGCGCGCAGCGTACCCTGCTCGTCCGCGCCGGCAAGGGCGCTGTAGCCTGCAACGTCGGCGGCAAGAATGGCGGCAAGGCGTCGGTCCATTCGGGATGACCTCGAAAGGGTTCGGCTTCACTCCATCTGAAAACCAAGAATGCCGTAGTGCAAGATTTTTGCGAGCATCGAGATCCGCGCCCGTATGCACGACACAAACAACGCCCAGCCAAAATCAGGCGTTGCACGCCCCCTGGAACGCGATGCGATAGAAACGGTCGGCCATTTCCTCGGGCCCTGCCCCCGAAGGCAACCGCCATTCCAGCGTCCAGTTCAGCATTCCGATGATGGCAAAGCGCAGTGTCAGCAGGTCCACGTCCGCCGCGATATCGCCGGCCGCCTGCGCCGCTTCCAGCAACCCCGCCCAGACCGCGTCATAACTGCGCCGGGTCCGTCGCAGGCGTCGCCGCATGTCGTCTGGCACATGCGAGAAGCAGCGGATATGGGCCGAGGCATAGTCGCTGCGGTCATGCAGCGTGCGCAGGTGCACCTCCATCGCCACCCGAACCCGGTCAAGCGGCGCCGCATCGAACATCGCGTCGAGCGCCTTCTGCACCGCGCTTTCGACCCGGTTCACCCCTTCGGTGAGGATCTCCTCGACCAGCGCGTCCTTGCTCTCGAAATGGTAATAGAGTGATCCCGCCTTCATATCGCAGGCCTGGGCAATGTCGCGCAGCGAGGTCGTGCCATAGCCCTGCCTGACCAGCAGGCTCGCCGTCCGATCCAGGATCATGCGGCGTGAGACGTCCCTCAGCTTCTCGTCCGCGCGACGGATGGCAGGCATCTCCGGTCCTCCTTTGACCTGTCCCGTGCATAGGACGAACCGACCGCCCGGAGCAAGAGTACCCACCGGATGCGACCGTGATTCGAGCGCTCTCCGCTCGTCTGCACGAAAAGTAAAATTGCGACTGTTAGATTTTTCTGCACCGCGGAGACGCGCAATAACCAACGATTTCCAAAAGTTACCGAAGAGCCTCGCTGCGTGACCGCATGGTCACATTTGTGATTGACTGGAAATGAGGCGAAAAATTATAACAGTCGTTAGATAGAAAATGAGGCACGCCACGTGTGGAACGACGCCATCCCCGACCGGACCGCGCAGCAGGCGATGAAGCGCAAGGCGATCCTGCGCGCCGCGGCGATGGTCTTCACCCGTCAGGGCAGCCACGGCGCCACGCTCGAAGATGTCGCCATCAGCCTCGGCGTCTCCAAGGCGGCGCTCTACCGTTACGTGTTGAACAAGAACGAGTTGGTGCTCGCCTGCCAGGAAGAGGCCCTCGACATTGCCGACAAGGCGCTGACCCAGGGCGAAAAGGAAGGCCTCAACGCCCTCGACAAGATCCGCATAGGGCTGACCAACTACCTCATCGAGATGATTGCCGAACTCGGCGTCCCGGCGCTGATCCTCGAGGACAACGCCCTGCACGGCGCCGAGGCCGAACAGACCTATGAAAAGCGCGACGCCTACGAGATGCGAATGCGCCGGCTGGTGCGCGATGGGATCGCCGACGGCTCCATCGTCGCCACCGAGCCGAAGATCGCCGTCTTCATGCTGCTGGGATCGATCCACTGGGTCTCCAAGTGGTACCGCCCCGAAGGCAACTGGACTCCCGAGATGGTGGCACACGCCATCGTCGAAATCGCCACCCGCGCGCTAGATGCGCGTCCGGCCCCCACCCTCACCACCCGACTGGAAGACATCGCCCGGCCCGCGCAGGCGCCGCTTTCATACCTGAAGGAAGACCATGCACTTTGATCTGACCCCCGAGCAGAAAGAGCTCCAGCAGACCATTCACGCCTTCGCCCAGGCCGAAATCGCACCGCGGGCCGAGGAACTCGATCGCAAGGGCCAGTTCCCGGTCGAGCTGTTCCAGCGCGTTGGCGAGATGGGGGTCATGTCGATCCCCTTCCCCGAGGAACTCGGCGGCATGGGCCTCGGCGTTTTCGAGGCCGTGCTGGCTATCGAGGAACTCGCCCGCGCCGACCAATCCATCGCCGTCTCCACGATGGTCTCGATGGCGACCGGCCTCACCGTCGCCCGCTTTGGCACCGAGGAACAGAAGCAGAAGTGGCTGCCCGAGATCATTTCGGGGCAGAAGATCTGTTCCATCGCGGGCACCGAACCCGATGCCGGCTCGGACACCGGCGGCTTTACCACCCGCGCGACGCAACTGGGCAACGGGCAATGGTCGCTGAGCGGCGAAAAGGCCTTCATCACCAATGCCGGCACGCCGATCTCGCTGTTCACGCTGATCCTGGCGATTTCCTCGCCGAAGGAGGAGGAACGCAAGAAGTTCACCCTCTTCCTCACGCCGAACGACGCGCCCGGTTACACCCGCGGCTCCGGCTACAACAAGATGGGCTGGAAAAGCACCGACACCCGCCAGCTCTACCTCGACGACTGCCAGCTGGGCGAAGACGCGGTGGTCGGCACGCTGCACGGCGGACGGCACCTGCTGCACAAGGGCTACCAGGCCGCGCGGCTCTGGCTCTCGGCCTGTTCGCTGGGCCTGGCGCAGGCCAGCCTCGACCATGCCATCGCCTATGCCAAGGAACGCCAAGCCTTCGGCGCGCCGCTGGGCAACCGGCAGCTGATCCAGCAGTTGATCGCCCAGATGGCGCTGAAGGTCGATACCGCGCGCCTTCTCACCTATCGCGCCGCCTGGCAGGTCGACCAGGGAATCGACGACCTGGGCGCGCTGTCGATGGCCAAGCTGGGCGCCACCGAGATCGGCACCGAGGTCGCCAACATGGCGGTCCAGGTCCACGGCGGCTGGGGCTTCATGGATGACTGCCCGCCCTCGCGTTACCTGCGCGACAACCGCATTTGCACCATTGGCGACGGGTCGAGTCAGATCCAGACCATGCTGATCGCACGGGCCTGCGGGCTCGATGTCGACTTCACCTGACGCGCCACCAAAAGCGCAAGGGACAAGACGGGAGGAATGAATGGCCGCACCTGGCGGAGCCATAATGGAGGCACGCGCCCTCGGGCTGCGGTTTGGCGCCGTCGAGGCGCTGAAGGATGTCTCGATCCGCATCGAGGCCGGCAGCGTTCACGCCCTGATCGGGCCGAACGGCGCAGGCAAGTCGAGCCTGCTGAACTGCCTGTCGGGCTTCTACCATCCCTGGACCGGGGCGGTTCTTTTCGAGGGGCGCGACATCTCGGCCACCCGCCCGCCGGAACGTGCCCGCCTCGGCATCGCGCGCACCTTCCAGGGCATTCAGACCTACCCCTCAATGACCGCGCGCGAGAACATCCTGACCGGTTTCCACGCTCAGATGAAAGGCGGCGTCTTCTCGGGCCTGTTCCGCCCCCGCTCCGCGATCCGGCAGGAGGAGGAATTCGCCACCCGCGCCGAGGAGATCATCGACTTTCTCGAACTCGAACAGGACCGGCACCGCACCGTGGGCGACATGTCCTACGGCCTGCGCAAGCGGGTCGACCTGGGCCGCGCGCTGGCGCTCGCCCCCAAGATCCTGGTGATGGACGAACCCATGGCCGGCATGAGCCCCGAGGAAAAGGGCGATCTTGCGCGCTTCATCCTGGATATCCGTGATCACTTCGGCATCCCCGTGGTGCTGGTCGAACATGACATGGACGTGGTGATGGACATCTCCGACCGGGTGAGCGTGCTGGAATTCGGCCATGTCATCGCAGAGGGCACCCCGACCGAAGTGCGCAGCGACGCTCGGGTCATCGCAGCCTATCTCGGCGGCGCGCCCGAGGCGGAGGCAGCCGCATGAGCCGCCGCCTGACCGCCCGCCCCGTCGCCCTGGCCCGCACCGCCAAGGGCCGCACCCTGCCGCAGATGCTGCGCGACAACGCGCGCGACATGGCCGATACCGTCGCTATCCGCTCCAAGCGGGCGGGCCTCTGGCGCGCCATCACCTGGGCCGCGCTCGACACCCGCGTCCGCCGCACCGCCGCAGGCCTCGCCGCGCTCGGGCTGGGACCGGGCCAGACACTCTGCCTGATCTCCGAGAACCGCGAAGAGGCCTGGATCACAGAGATGGCGGCCATCAGCCTCGGCGCGGTCGCGGTCAGCGTCTATCCCGACGCCTCGGCCGGCGAACTGGCCTATGTGCTGGACCATTCCCGCGCGGTCATGGTGCTGACTGAGGACCAGGAGCAGGTCGACAAGTTGCTCGCCGCACCCGCGGCCGCGCCCGGCGTCCGCAAGATCCTTTTCGTCGAACCGCAGGGCCTCTGGCACTATGCCGATCCGCGCCTTGTCGACCTCGCCAGGGTTCCCAGTGACGACGGCCTGGACGAGATCGCCGCCCGGATCGAGGCCGGCAGGCAGTCTGACATCGCGGTCTATTGCTATACCTCCGGCACCACCGGAAAGCCGAAGGCGGCGATGCTGGACCATGCCTTCATCCTCGATAACGCCTATCGCCTGATGGGTGCGCTCGGGATCGAGCCGTGCGGGCGCTATCTGTCGTATATCTCACCCGCCTGGGCGGCCGAGCAGTTCTTCGGCTTCGGCCTGCCGCTGCTTGCGCCCCTGGTCGTGCATTTCGCGGAAAAGCCCGAAACGGTGCAGGCCGACCTGCGCGAAATCGGGCCGGATTTCCTGATGTTCACGCCCCGCCAGTGGGAGATGCAGGCCTCTGACGTCGAGGCCCGCATGATGGACGCCGCCCCCTGGCGGCAACGGCTCTACCACTGGGGCCTCGCGCGCGGGCATGACCGCGCGGCGGGGCGCGGCGGCATCTGGCAAAGAGCCGTGACCTGGCCGCTGGCCGACCAGCTTGTCCTCAAGGGCGTGCGCGACCTGCTCGGCCTGACCCGCGCCAAGGCGGTACTCTCCGGCGGTTCGGGCCTCTCGGCCGAGCTCTTCGCCCGCTACCGCGCCTTCGGCGTGCCTCTGGGCAACCTCTACGGCAGTTCGGAACTCGGCCTTGTCGCCACCCACCGCAAGGGCGACATGGACCCGGAAACCATGGGCGAGCTGATGCCCTCGGACCCAACCCTCGCGCCCCCGATCGAAGCCTGGGTGGACGAAACCGGGCAGCTGCGCCTCAAGGGCCTGGCCTTCTCGGGCTACCTCGACAACCCGCAGGCCTCGGCCGAGATGGGCGACGGCACCCAGGGCTACGAGACCGGCGATGCCGTCCGCCTCGACGACAGCGGCGCGCTGATCTTCCTCGACCGGGCCAAGGATCTCCGCCGCCTCTCGACCGGCGCGGTCTACCCGCCGCAATTCCTCGAAAACCACCTGCGGGCGCACGCGATGGTGCGCGATGCCATCGTGATCGGCGATGCGGCACGCGACCGGGTCGTCGCGCTGGTCAATATCGACATGGAGATCGCCGGCCGCTTTGCCGAACGTCACGGCCTTGCCTTCGGCACCTTCTCGGAACTCAGCCAGCTGCCCCCGGTCCGCGCCGAGATCGCCCGCGCGGTCGCGGCGGTGAATGCCCGCGTCGACCCCGGCGCCAGAATCGCGGGCTTTGCCAACCTGCCCAAGGAACTGGACGCCGACGAGGAAGAGCTGACCCGATCACGCAAGCTGCGGCGCGGCGCGATCGAGGCAAAATACGCGGCCCTGATCGACGGGCTCTACTGCGGCGCCGACAGCGTGCCGCTCGACATCGACGTGACCTACCAGGACGGCCGCAAGAGCCGCCTCTCGGCAAGGGTCGCCATGAACCGCACCGGGGAGGCCGCGGCATGATAAACCTGATCCAGATCCTGATCGAAGGCGCGCTGGTGGGCCTGGTCTACGGCCTCGTCGCTATTTCCTTCGTGGTGATCTACCGTGCCTCGAAAATCATCAACCTTGCCCAGGGCGAGGTGGTGGTGGTCGGCGCCTTCCTGCTCTGGACCTTTACCGCAGGGGCCGCCGCCGCCGGTTATCCGATCCCACTGGCGCTCGGGCTGCTGCTGACCTTCGCGGGCTGCGTCGCCTTCGGCTGGACGGTCGAGCGCACCATCTTCCGCCCGCTGATCGGCCAGTCGGCCTTCACCATCTTCATGGCCGGGGTCGCGCTGCTGATTCTGCTGCGCGGTCTGACCCAGCTGATCTGGGGCGCGCAGTCGCGCTCGATGCCGGTGATCCTGCCCGAGGGGGCGCTCCAGCTCGGCCCCTTCCTGCTGAACACCCGCCTGCTGATCGGCGCGGTCTTCACCGTGGTTCTGACGATTGCCCTGCACGCCTTCTTCACCCGTTCCCGCCTGGGGCTGCGGCTTGCGGCGGTGGCCGAGGACCATACCACCGCGCATTCGCTGGGCGTCTCGGTCCGTCAGGCCATCGCGGTGGCCTGGATCCTGGGCACCATGGTCGCCACGGCGGCGGCGGTGGTGCTGCTCTCGGGCTCGATCCTCTCGCTCGAAGTCGCCGTCATCGGCTTCAAGGCCCTGCCCGTGGCCTTGCTCGGCGGGTTGGAGAGCATCCGCGGCGCGCCGCTTGCCGGCCTCATCATCGGCATCTTCGAGGCGCTGGCCTCGGCCTATCTCGACCCGCTCACCAACGGCGCCGCCTCGGGCCTGCTGCCCTATGCCGCCATGATCGCCGTCCTCCTCATCCGCCCCTACGGCCTGTTCGGCTGGCGCAGAATCGAAAGGCTCTGATCGATGCGACCCACCGGAATATGGCATGCCTCCTACGCCACCGAGGCGCGTGTGCTGGAAACTGTCCGCTCGCGGCTCTGGCTCTCGCTGTTCGGCGCCGTCCTGCTCGGCCTGCCGCTTATGGCCAGCCCCTGGATGCTCGGAGAGCTGACCAACCTCTTCATCACGCTGATCGCGGTCTGCGGCCTCTATGTCACCGTGGGCATGGCCGGGCAGATCAACATCGCGCAATCGGCCTTTGTCGGCGTCGGCGCCTTCACCGCGGCGAAGCTGTCGAACATGGGCGCGCCGGTCTGGGCGGTGATCCCCGCGGCGGCGCTTATCACCGGGGCCGTCTCGGTGCTCTTTGCCCTGCCGGCGGCGCGGGTGAAGGGCTTTTACCTCGCCCTCACGACACTGGCCGCCCAGGTGATGTTCCCCATCGTCATCCTGGCCCTGCCAATGTCCTGGCTCGGCGGGCTGGTGGGTATGCCAGTCATGCCGCCGGTCCTGTTCGGGCTGAACCTCGGCACGCCCTCGGGCCTCTATTTCCTTGGCCTCGCCTTCGCGGCGCTGGCAGTCTGGACCACCTACAACCTGCCCCGCTCGCGCATCGGCCGCGCCTTCCGCACCGTGCATGACAACGACAGCGCGGCCGGCGTCATGGGCATCCCCGTCACCCGCATCAAGATCGAGGCCTTCTTCGCCGGTGCCCTCTATGCCGGCGTGGCCGGCGCGATCCTGGCCTACATGCTCCAGTTCGTCACGGTGTCGAGCTTCACGCTCTTCGCCTCGGTCTGGTACCTCGGAATGCTGATCGTCGGCGGGCTGCATTCGCCGCTGGGCCCGATCCTCGGCGTAGTCTTCGTGACGCTGGTGCAGGAGGGGCTGCACACCGCCGGCAACGCCATCCTGCAATCGGGCTCGGGCCTCGGCGGCGGCGCGGTCTTCGCGGCCAGCTCGTTGGTGCTCGGCCTCTGCATCCTCGCCGCGCTGATCTTCGAGCCGCGCGGCCTCGCCCATATCTGGCACCAGTTGATGACAGCTTTCCGGCTCTGGCCGTTCCCGCGGAACTGACCCGGATCAACCGGCGGTCGGGGAGGCCGCCACACAGGGAGGAAGACAAATGAAACTCAAGACCCTACTCGCAGCCGGCGTGGCGGCGCTCGCCCTTGCCGCTCCGTCGCTCGCCAAGGACTACACGATCACCGCCAGCGCCGACTACTCCGGCCCCTTCGCCGACGTCATGCCCGACGCCATGGCCGGCCTGAACGCCATCGTCGACTACTGGAACAAGGAAGTCGGCGAAGGGCTCGGCACCCATGTGAACCTCAAGATCTACGACATGCGCTATGACAGCGCGGTGATCGCGCGGACCTGGCCGTCAATCCTCACCTCGGACCAGCCGATCATGCACCTCGGTTTCGGCTCGCCCGACCTCGTCACGCTGATGGGCCGCCTGCCGCAGGACAAGGTGCCGATGCTCCTCGGCACCGCCATGGTCGGCCTGGTTTGGAAGCCCGATGGCTGGCACTTCTCGATCCGCCCCACCTACAGCCATGAATTCGCTGGCCTCTTCAGCCACCTCGAAGCCGGCAAGGACGGCCCGCTGAAAATCGCCGCGATCTCGACCCAGAACCAGGCGGGGTTCGTCGATCAGGTGAACGGCGTCAAGGCGCTCGCCACCCAGGATCCGGACCATTACACCGTGACCTCCACGCAATGGGCCGAAACCGCCCCCGTCTCGCTGACCGCGCAGGTGCGCGCCGCGCTGGCAGACCAGCCCGACGTCCTGCTGATCGGTGGCACCACGGCGCAGGTAATCGCTGCAGCCAAGGCGATGGACGAACTGGGCCAGCGCGTGCCAATCGTGATGTCGACGCACAACGGCCTCGCCGAGGTCTCCAAGGGCATCCCGCTGGCCGATCTCGAAGGCTCCTACTCCGCCTTCAGCTTTGCCGCGCCCGAGAAGGCCGAGCTGCCGATCCGCGACATCTTCGAGGCCAACAAGACCGAGGGCAAATGGGGCACCATCACCGCCCAGGCCAGCGCCCAGGCGATCCTGGCCTTGCGGGTGCTGGAAAAGGCTATCGCCGATATCGGGGCTGACAACGTGAACGGCCAGGCGATGTATGACGCGCTGCTGGCCCACGAATACACCGAGGCAGAGCTGCTGGGCGCGCTGCCGACCCTCGACTACGACAACTCCGCCCCCTTCCCCATCGGCAACCTCAAGGCAACGGCAGAGGTGGTGAAGGACGGCAAGATCACCACTGTGCAGTCGGAATGGTTCGACGTGCCCCAGATCAACAAGTGGTGACCTGCACATGCTGACCCTCGCCAATATCGATGTCGTCTATGGCGGCGTGATCCAGGTTCTGCGATCCGCGAACCTGGAGGTCCGCGAGGGGCAGATGGTGGTACTTCTCGGCGCCAATGGCGCCGGGAAGACGACGACGCTCAAGGCGATCTCGGGCCTGCTGCACTCCGACCACGGCGCGGTGACGGCGGGGCGGATCACCCTGGCCGGGCAGGACATCACCCATGCCGATCCCGCCGATATCGTGAAGGCCGGGATGGTACAGGTGCTCGAAGGGCGCCGGGTGCTCGAACACTTGACCGTGCATCAGAACCTGATGGTCGGCGCCCACCTGCGCAGCGACCGGGCGGCGGTGAAGGCAGATCTTGAGAAGGTCTACAACTACTTCCCCGCCCTGCCGAAGCTGCTCGACCGCACCGCCGGCTACCTCTCGGGCGGCGAGATGCAGATGGTCCTGATCGGCCGCGCGCTGATGGCCCGGCCCCGCCTGCTGATCCTGGACGAGCCCTCGATGGGCCTCGCTCCGATCCTGACCCAGCAGCTGTTCCAGACCATCAGCCGGATCAAGCGCGAGGAAGGACTGACCGTGCTGCTGGTCGAACAGAACGCCCGCTCCGCCATCGCGCAATGCGACTACGGCTATATCATGGAGGGCGGCCGCATCGTCCTGCATGGCAGCCGCGAAAGCCTGGAAGGCAACCAGGACGTGCAGGAATTCTACCTCGGCATGGGCGCCGCGAACGACCGCACCAGCTATCGCGAGGTGAAACACTACCGCCGACGCAAGCGGTGGCTGGGATGAGCCGACCGGAGACCCCGATGACAATTTCACCACCACGGAGGCCCGAATGGCCCTGATCGGAACGCCGGTGGAAACCACCGCCGAAACCCGCGCACGCGCCGAGGCCTATGACGCCCTGATCGGCGAGCTGCGCAGCCGCCTCGACTGGTCCCGCGCAGGCGGCGGCGAGCGGATGATGGCGCGCCACCGCGACCGCAAGAAGATCCCGGTGCGCGACCGTATCGACCTGCTGATCGATCCTGGCACAGCCTTCCTCGAACTGACGCCGCTTGCCGGCTGGGGTCTCTACGACGGCAGCCTCGCCGCCGCCGGCATCGTCACCGGCATCGGCACCGTCCGCGGCACCGCCTGCATGATCATCGCCAACGACGCCACGGTGAAGGGCGGCTCGTTCCACCGCGAGACCGTCAAGAAGCATATCCGCGCGCAGGAGATCGCGGCCCAGAACCGCCTGCCCTGCCTCTACCTCGTCGACTGCGGCGGCGCGAACCTCAACCAGATGGAAGAGGTCTTCTACGACGAGAACCACTTCGGCGGCACCTTCCACCGCCAGTGCCAGATGTCGGCGAAGGGGATCCCGCAACTGGCCGCGGTCTTCGGCGAATGCACCGCCGGCGGGGCCTATATCCCGGCGCTCTGCGACGAGTTCATCATGGTCGAGGGCCAGGCCTCGATCCACCTCGGCGGGCCGCAGATCGTGCGCGCCGCGATCTCCGAGGTGGTCGACCGCCACGAACTTGGCGGCGCGGTGCTGCACACGCGGCAGTCGGGTGTCTCGGACCACATCGTGCCCGACGAATACGCCGCCCTCGGCCGGCTGCGCGACATGGTGGCCAGCCTCAACTATGCCCAGCCCCTCGCCGCTGGCCGCGCCCTGACCGAAGCCCCCCGCTTCGACGCCGCCGAGATCCCCGCCATCGTCGGAACCGACCTCTCGCGCCCCTTCGACCAGCGCGAGGTTATCGCCCGTATCGTCGATGGCAGCGCCTTTCACGAATTCAAGCCCGAATGGGGCGAAACCATCGTCTGCGGCACCGCCCGGATCGAGGGCTTTGCCGTCGGCATCATAGCCAACAACGGCGTCCTCTTCGCCGAAGCCTGCCTGAAGGCCGCCCACTTCATCGAACTCTGCGACCAGCGCGGCACCCCGATCCTGTTCCTGCAGAACACCACCGGCTTCATGGTCGGGCGCGATGCCGAACTGGGCGGCATCTCCAAGCACTCGGCCAAGCTGGTCTATGCCATGGCCAATACCCGCGTGCCGCGCCTGACCGTGGTGACCGGCAGCTCCTACGGCGCGGGCAACTACGGCATGTCGGGCCGCGGTTTCCGGCCGCACTTCATGTTCATGTGGCCCAACGCGCGGCTTGGCGGCATGAACCCCGACGTCGGCTCCTCGGTGCTGATGGACCTGCGCCGCGCCTCGATCTCGCGCGACGAGGCGAGCGAGGCGGAACTGGCCGCGCACGAGGCCCGCCTGCGCCGGATGTTCGAGGAAAAGTCGGATCCCTACTTCTGCACCGCGCGGCTCTTCGACGACGGCATCATCGACCCGCGCGACACCCGCCGCGTGCTGGGCCTGTGCCTGAACGTCGTGAACCTGCGCCCCGAGGTCCGCGGCCAGCGCCCCGTCTACCGGATGTGATGACATGAGTGATTTCCTGACCGCCCCCCGCCCGATCCGCCGGGTGCTGATCGCCAACCGGGGCGAGATTGCCTGCCGGATCATCGCCACCTGCCACCGCCTCGGCCTGACCGCCATCGCGGTCCATTCCGAGGCCGATGCCAGCGCCCGACACGTGCGGCTGGCCGACGAGGCCGTCGCCATCGGGCCCGCACCCGCCGCCGAGAGCTATCTCTCGATCGAACGCATACTCGCCGCCGCCCGCGCCAGTGGGGCCGATGCGATCCACCCAGGCTACGGCTTCCTTTCCGAGAACCCCCGTTTTGTCAGCGCGATTGAAGCGGCGGGCCTGATCTACGTAGGCCCCGACGCCGAGGCGGTTTCGGCGATGGGCTCCAAGATCGCCGCCCGCCACATCGCCGAGACCGCGGGCGTGCCCGTCGTGCCCGGCTTCGACGGCGAAGGGGCGGATGACGCCACCCTCGACCGCGCGGCCGAAACGATCGGCTACCCTGTCCTGGTCAAGGCCAGCGCCGGCGGCGGCGGGCGTGGGATGCGCCGCGTGATGCGCCCCGAGGATCTCTCCGCCGCGCTCGCCTCGGCGCGGGCCGAGGCCGCCTCGGCCTTTGGGGATGCCACCGTCTTCCTTGAAAAACTGATCCAGAACCCCCGCCACATCGAGGTGCAGGTCTTCGGCGACGGCAAGGGCGGCGCGCTTCATTTCCACGAACGCGACTGCTCGGTCCAGCGCAACCACCAGAAGGTGATCGAGGAGGCCCCCGCCCCGAACCTGCCCGACGCCGTGCGGCAGGCACTCTTCTCCCACGCCCTCAGCCTCACCTCGGCGATCCGCTACGCCGGGGCGGGCACCGTCGAATTCGTCATGGCGGCGGGCGACACCCATCCCTACTTCCTCGAAATGAACACCCGCCTGCAGGTCGAGCACCCGGTGACCGAGATGATCTGCGGCGTCGACCTCGTCGAATGGCAGCTCCGCCAGGCCGCCGGCCTGCCGCTGCCGCTGACCCAGGACCAGATCCGCCCGCGCGGCCATGCCATCGAGCTGCGCCTGAACGCCGAGCGCCCCGAAACCGGCTTCCTGCCCGACACCGGCACGATCACCCGGCTCGCCTCCGGCCCCGGCCTGCGATTCGACACCGGGGTTGAAACCGGCGACGCGGTCTCCAGCCACTACGACTCGATGATCGCCAAGCTGATCGCCCATGGTGCCGACCGCGAAGCCGCGCTCGACCGCCTCTGCAAGGGCATCGACGGCACCCAGGTTGCGGGCGTCGGCACCAACCTCGGCCTGCTGCGCGACTGCCTGACCACCCCCGCCTTTGCCGAGGGCAAGGCAACCACCGGCTTCCTTGAGGCCACCTTCCCCGAGGGTTGGCGCCCCGACCCCGACACGCTCCTGCGCCTGCGCGGCAGCATCGCCCGCGCGGCCATCACCGGGGCCGACGACCCGCTCACCCGCACCGACAGCTTCCGCATCGGCGCCGCCACCGCGCCGGGCCGCGCCCTGCTCCAGGTCGTTGACGACTACGGCGCCGCTGAGATCGCCCTGACCTTCGGCCCCGCGCCCGAAGTCTCGGACGGCGGGCGCCGCCTGGAAATCGACCCGGCCCTGACCGTGTTCAAGGACGGCAACCGCCACACCGCCACCCTGCGCGGCCTCTCGGTCAGCGCCGAGGTCCGCCCGCTGGCCGAGGCCCGCCTCGACGACCGCCGCGACACCCAGGCCGAGGGCATCATCGCCGCGCCGCTGACCGGGCTGGTCACCGAGATCCGCGTCGCCACCGGCGACCGCGTCACCAAGGGCGACACCCTCGCGGTGATGGAGGCAATGAAACTGGTCCACGCCCTGCCCGCCCCCTTCGCCGCGCGGGTTGCGCGCATCGCCGTGACCGCCGGACAGACGGTCGCCCAGAAAACAATCCTGATCGAACTGGAAGAGGAGAGCGCCTGATGGCCGGACTTTGGTACGAGGATTTCGAGGAGGGCATGGTCTTTGACCATGAATGGACGCGTACCATCACCGAAACCGACAACCGCTGGTTCTCGCTGCTGACGATGAACACCCAGCCGGTGCATATCGACGCCCATGCCGCCGCCCGTTCGGTCTGGAAACGCCCGCTGGTCAACTCGCTCTTCACGCTCGGCTGCATGGTCGGCATGACGGTGAACGACACGACCTTCGGCACGACCATCGCCAACCTTGGCATGGAGGCGGTAAAGTTCCCCCATCCGCTGTTCGAGGGGGACACGATCAAGATGAAGACCACCGTCCTGGCAAAGCGCGAAAGCCGGTCACGCCCCGGCGAAGGCATCGTGACCCTGCGCCATGACTGCTACAATCAGGACGGCGTGCTATGCGGCACCTGCGAACGTGCCGCGCTGATGATGAAGCGGCCCGCCGATGCCTGATCTCTCGGGACAACGCATCCTCGTCATCGGCGGCACCGCCGGCATCGGCTATGCCTGCGCCGCCCGGATGCAAGATGCCGGCGCAACGGTCACCCTCGCCGGCCGCAACCGGGCACGGGGCGAAGCCGCGGCAGCGAAGCTCGGCGCCGGGCTGGTCATCGGCGACGCATCGGAACCCGCCCAGGCCGCACGGATGGTGGCCGAGGCCGCCGAGGCGATGGGCGGCCTCGATGTGCTGCTCTCCGGCGCGGGGGGCGATCCCATGCCGCGCCTGCTCAAGAATATCCCCATCGAAGAGCTGATGGGCGACATCACCCGGTCGCTCGCGCCCGTCATCCTGCCCGCGCGCGCGGCCTATGACCTGATGGCCGCCAAGGGCGCGGGCTGCATCCTGATGATCGCCTCCGACGCCGGCAAGCTTGCCACCCCCGGCGAAGCCGCCATCGGCGCGGCCATGGCCGGCATCGCCATGTTCGCCCGCGGCATGGCCACAGAGGGCAAACGCAATGGCATCCGGGTGAATTGCCTCACCCCCTCGATCGTCCGCGGCACACCGCTCTACGACAAGCTGATGACCGACCCCTTTGCGGGCAAGCTCTTCGGCAAGGCCGAGGCGATGGCGCAACTCGGTGTCGCCGAACCCGACGACCTGGCCCATCTCGCCACCTTCCTCGCAAGCCCCGCCGCCCGCCGGATCACCGGCCAGACCATCTCGGTCACCGGCGGCATTTCGGCAATCTGACCGGAGTATAACGTGTCCACCCATTCCCCCTTCGACAGCGCCACCCAAAGCCCGGTCTTCTTCGACGAAAGCCTGCGGATGCTGCGCGACCAGATCCGCCGATTTGTCGAGACCGAGATCAAACCCCACGCCGACGCCTGGGAGGCCGAAGGCGCCACGCCGCGCGCCCTCCTGCGCAAGATTGGCGACCTAGGCTTCTTTGGCATCCGCTACCCCGAGGCGCTTGGCGGCTCGGACCTCGACCAGCGCGCCACGGTGATCTGGGCCGAGGAACTGGGCCGGTCGACCTATTCCGGCGTTGCCATCACCGCGCTGGTACATACCGACATGGCCTCGGTTCATATCTACAACGCCGGCAACGACGCCCAGCGCGCCGAATGGATCCCCCGCTGCATCAGCGGCGAGGCGATCTCGGCCGTGGCCGTCACCGAACCCGGCGCCGGATCGGACGTGAAGGGCATTGCCACCCGCGCCCGCCGCGACGGCGACCATTACATCCTGAACGGCGCCAAGATGTTCATCACCAACGGCGTGCTTGCCGATGTCTACTGCGTCGCCGCCAAGACCGACCCCGAGGCGCGCCCCTCGCAATCCGTCACCATGTTCCTGGTCGAAAAAGGCACGCCCGGCTTCACCGTCTCGCGCGCGCTCGACAAGCATGGCTGGCGCTCGTCCGACACCGCCGAGCTGCGCTTCGACAATGCCCGCATCCCCGCCGCGAACATACTGGGGCGCGAAGGCGGCGGCTTTTACGAGATCATGAAGAACTTCCAGAACGAGCGCCTCGTCCTCGGCGCCATGTGCATGGGCGAATGCCAGGCCGCGCTGGAGCTGACGGTCGCCTACCTGCGCGACCGCAAGGCTTTCGGCGCGCCCCTCTGGGACAAACAGGCCATCCGCCAGCGCCTCGCCATGCTCTCGGCGCGGGTCGAAAGCTGCCGCCAGTTCATCTACGCCACCGCCGCCCGCGCGGCGGCGGGCGAAGAGGTGGTGCGCGAGGTCTCGATGATCAAGGCGCTTGCGGGCGAACTGGTGAACGAGGTCATGTATGACTGCGTGCAGTTCCATGGCGGCATGGGCTTCATGCGCGAAAGCACCATCGAACGCATGGCCCGCGACGCCCGCGTGCAAAGCATCGGTGGCGGCGCGACCGAGGTGATGCTCGAAGAAGTCGCCAAGAGGATGTGACCATGATCCCGCGTTCCTGGCTTTTCGTGCCCGGCAGCTCCGCCCGGATGATGCAGAAGGCGCTCGGCTCGGGGGCCGACGCGCTGATCCTCGACCTAGAGGATGCCGTCGCCCCCGTCGACAAGGCGGCCGCGCGCGAGACCGTCGCCGCCTTCCTCGACACTGCGCCAGCGATCCCCTGCTACATTCGGGTCAACGCCCTCTCGACCGGCATGACCGAAACCGACGTCGCGGCGGTGCGTGGCAAGGTGACAGGTTTCGTCCTGCCGAAATGCGAAGGCGCCCGCGACCTCGACGCCCTCGCCGCCCTGACCGGCGGCGCCCCGGTGCTGGCCATCGCCACCGAAACCGTCCGCGCCGTGCGCGCGCTCCAGTCCGAGGACTGGTCGCACCCCACCCTGCTGGGCCTCGCCTGGGGGGCCGAAGACCTGGCCGCCGACCTCGGCGCCACGGCCAATCGCGGGGCGGACGGCACGTATCTCTCGCCCTTCCTCTTCGCCCGGGATGCCATGCTCTACGCCGCCAAGGCTGCCGGGGTGACGGCCATCGACGCGGTCCGCACCGACATTCACGATGCCGAGGGGCTGCTGGCCGAGGCCCGCGCCGCCGAACAGGTCGGCTTCGAGGGCAAGATGGCAATCCACCCGGCCCAGATCGCGCCGATCCACTCCGCCTTCACCCCGACGCCCGACCGGATCGACTGGGCGCGCCGGGTGCTGGCCGCGCTCCAGACCGCCGGTGGCGGCGCGGCGCAGCTCGACGGCCAGATGCTCGACAACCCGCACCGGATCCAGGCCGAAAAGATCCTCTCGCGCGGGGGAGCAACCGCAGGACAGTAGTGCGCCCTTTGCGGCCTCAGCCCTGATCGATGCGCCGCCCGGCACCGTCGAAAAGGTGCAGATCGCCGCCGGCGAAACCCAGCGCCGCCTCCGTCTCGAGCGGTCTGCCTGCCGGCACGTTCACTACCACTGGCTGCCCCTGCACGTCGAAATACCCGAGCCGGTGCGAACCGAGTTCCTCGACATTCACCAGCCGCGCCGGGATGCCCGAGGTATCCCCCGCTGCGGCAATGGCGAGATCCTCGGCGCGAATGCCGACCGTTTCCACCTGCCACTCAAGGCCCTTTGGAATACTGCCCCCCGCCAGGCGCAGCACCTCTCCCGCCGTCGGACCCGACAGCAGGTTCATCGCCGGCGATCCAATGAACTGCGCCACGAAGGTCGACGCCGGACGGCCATAAACCTCCAGCGGCGTCCCCAGTTGCTCGATCCGCCCGTCGCGCAGGACGATCAGGCGGTCGGCCATGGTCATCGCCTCCAGCTGGTCATGGGTGACATAGATCGACGTCGTTCCCAGTCGCCGTTGCAGCGCCCGGATCTCGCCGCGCATGGTCACCCGCAGCTTGGCGTCGAGGTTGGACAGCGGCTCGTCGAACAGGAAGGCCGCCGGATCGCGGACAATCGCCCGCCCCATCGCAACCCGCTGACGCTGGCCGCCGGACAGCGCCTTGGGCTTGCGTTCGAGATATGGCCCGATCTCGAGGATGCGCGCCGCCTCGTCGACACGGCGGGCAATCTCGTCACGCGGCATCCGGCGGTTCTTCAACCCGTAGGACAGGTTCTGTCGCACGGTCATATGCGGGTAGAGCGCATAGTTCTGGAACACCATGGCGATGTCGCGCTCGGCCGGCTCGAGATGGTTGACCACCCGCTCGCCGATGCGAACGGTGCCCTCGGTGATCTCCTCAAGCCCCGCAACCATGCGCAGCAGGGTGGACTTGCCGCAGCCCGAGGGCCCCACCAGCACCACGAACTCGCCGTCCTTTATGTCCACGCTCACGCCGGTGACGGCGGACACGCCACCTGCATAGGTCTTGCCCAAGTTCTCGATCGTTATCGCGGCCATTTACTTCTCCGTCTCCACGAGACCCTTCACGAAGAGCCTCTGCATGGCGATCACGACCACCACGGGCGGCAGCAGCGCCAGCACCGATGTCGCCATGATGAAATTCCAAAGCGGTTCGCTGTCGACCACGTCCGCCATCCGCTTGATGCCGGCGACGATGGTGTAATACCCGGAATCCGTCGTCACCAGGATCGGCCAGATGTACTGGTTCCAGCCATAGATGAAGAGGATCACGAAGAGCGCCGCCACATTGGTCCGCGACATCGGCAAGAGCACGTCCCAGAAGAACTTGAGCGGCCCCGCCCCGTCGATCCGGGCGGCTTCCATCAGCTCCTCGGGGATGGTCAGGAAGACCTGCCGGAACAGGAATGTCGCCGTGGCAGATGCGATCAGCGGCACCGTCAGCCCGACATAGCTGTTCAGCATTCCAAGCTCCGAGACCACCTTGAAGGTCGGCACGATCCGCACCTCGACCGGCAGCATCAGGGTCAGGAAGATGACCCAGAACGCGGCCTGGCGGAACGGAAAGCGAAAATAGACGATGGCGAAAGCCGACAGGATCGAGATCACGATCTTCCCCACTGCGATCGACAGCGCCATGATCAGGCTGTTGCCCAGCATCGTCGAGATCGGCACCGACATCTGCGCCGAGGTCCCGCCCTTCAGCACGTCCGTATAGCTCGGCACCAGATTGTCGCCCGGCAGCAGCGGGATCAGCCCGGATACGAAGGCCGAGGGCTCATGGGTCGAGGCGACAAAGGCGATGTAGACCGGAAAGGCGACGATCAGCACGCCCAGGATCAGCGTCAGATGTGCCAGCACGTCGAGCCAGCGATGATTTTCGACCATGACGCCCTCTCAGTAGGTCACGCGCCGCTCGACAAAGCGGAACTGCACGATAGTAAGGGCAATCACGATCCCCATCAGCACGACGGATTGCGCCGCGGAGGAGCCCAGGTTCAGGCCGATGAAGCCGTCGCGATAAACCTTGTAGACCAGGATCATGGTCGCCTGCGCCGGGCCACCCTCGGTGGTGGCATCGATCACCGCGAAGGTGTCGAACATCGTGTAGACGACGTTGACCACCAGCAGGAAAAAGGTCGTAGGCGACAGCAGCGGCAGGGTGATCGTGAAGAACCGCTTCACCGGCCCCGCCCCGTCGATCGCCGCCGCCTCGCGCATCGAGGCCGGGATCGATTGCAGACCCGCGACGAAGAAAAGGAAGTTGTAGCTGATCTGCTTCCATGCAGCAGCCACGACCACCAGCACCATCGCATCCGACTTGTCCAGCGCGTGGTTCCAGTCATAGCCCAGCGCCGCCAGCACGTAGGGCAGCACACCTATGGTCGGGTTGAAGATGAACCACCACAGCACCCCGGCAATCGCCGGCGCAACGGCATAGGGCCAGACCAGCAGCGCGGTATAGATGCGCGCCGACCGGATCATCCGGTCGAGCGACAGGGCCAGCAGCAGCGAGGTCACCAGCGCCAGGGCCGCGGTCGAAACCGAGAATACCAGCGTGACATGCAGCGAATTCAGATACTCGGGTGTGTTGAACAACTGCCTGTAGTTGGCGAGGCCGACAAAGCTGGTCTTCAACCCGAAGGCGTCCTCCCGCAGGAACGATTGCCGCACGGCTTGCGCCGCCGGCCAGATGAAGAAAACCAGCGTCACGGCCAGCTGCGGAAACAGCAGCAGGTAGGGCAGCCCGCGGTTCTTGAAGATGGTGCGTTTCGTCTGCATTCTCTGGCGTCGCAAAAAACGTAGGGTGGGCAAGGCTGCCCACCCTATTGGGACTGTTCCGGGCTCAGCCGTTCGCGGCTTCGAACTCGCGGATCAGTTCGTTGCCGCGCTTGACCAGGCTGTCCAGCGCGCCCTGCGCGTCGACTTCACCCGACAGCAGCCGCTGGAACTCCTCGTCGATGATCGCGCGGATCTGGACGTAGTTGCCAAAACGCAGGCCTTTCGAATTCGGCGTCGGCGCATTCAGCGTGACCTGTTTGATGGCGATGTCCGAACCGGGGTTCTGCTCGTAGTAGCCCTGCGACTTGCCCAGTTCATAGGCGGCCGCGGTGATCGGCAGGTAGCCCGAGAACTGGTGCCAGTCGGCCTGCACTTCCGGCGAGGAGAGGTAGCTGAAGAAATCGGCCACGCCCTTGTAGTCCTCGGCCGGCTTGCCCTGCAGCACCCAGAGAGTCGCGCCACCGATGATCGAGTTCTGCGGCGCGCCCTGCACGTCCTCGTAATAGGGCAGCATGCCGAAGCCGACGCTGAAGTCCTTGGCATTGGCCATGACACCCGCGCGGCTCGCCGAGGAGTTCATGTACATCGCGCATTCCTGGGCGTAGAACTTCGGCGCGCTGTCGGCACCGCCGCCAGGTCCGCCATACTGGAACACGCCGTTCTTCTGCCACTTGGCCAGGTTCTCCCAGTGCTTCGCCTGCACGGGACCGTTGACGGTCAGCTCGGTCTCGAGACCGCCGAAACCGTTCTCCAGCGTGCCGATCGGCTGGTTGTGCCAGGCCGAGAGGTTTTCGAGCTGCACCCAGCTGATCCAGCCGGTGGTGAAACCGCACTTGGCCGCGCCCGTCTCCATGATCTTGGCCGAGAAGGCCTCGACGTCGCCCCAGGTCTTCGGTGCGGTTTCCGGGTCGAGCCCGGCTTTGGCGAAGACATCCTTGTTGTAGTAGAGGATCGGCGTCGACGAGTTGAAGGGCATCGACAGCATGTTGCCGTCGGTATCGGTGTAATAGCCCACCACGGCCGGCAGGAAGCCCTTCGGATCGAAGGGTTCCTTCATGTCCGCCATCAGCTGGTAGACCGGGTAGATCGCCCCTTCGGCAGCCATCATCGTGCCTGTGCCGACTTCGAAAACCTGAACGATATCAGGCTGCTCGCCCGCGCGGAACGCGGCGATGGCGGCGGTCATGGTCTCGGCGTAGTTGCCCTTGTAGGTCGGGACAACCTTGTAGTCCGACTGGCTGGCGTTGTAGCCGGCCACGATCTCCTCGAGCTTGGCGCCAAGCTCGCCGCCCATGGCGTGCCACCACTGAATTTCGGTCTGAGCCTGCGCGGCGCCGAAGGAAGCGGCGAAGGCGAGCATGGAAAACGAAAGCGTTCTGAACATCAGATCCCCCTGGATTTCGATGTCACGCTCATGGAGGGCGCGTGTAACGCCTGTGTGGCAGTTCCCTTTCAGTTTCATGAAGACAAGACAAAGGTCCGGTTGCCGTTGCGGAAGCATTGCCACGCCCCTGTTACCGGCGTTTCACCCATTTAGGCGCCTGGGCTGCAAATGGCCCCCGAAAACCGCTTGCAAGCCAGCTCTAACCGGCATCCGCACCCGTCAGCAGTACCTTCGCCGCTGTCAGCAACGCACGCGGATCACGGTCGCTCCGCACCAGGGGCGGCGGTTCGGGCACCTGGCCGGTCAACCGGTTCACGGCCGTCCAGGCAGATCGCACCGAATATTCGACCGTGAACACACAGTCGCGCGGCATCTCGCAGAATTGCCCGAAGATGGCGAAGTTGCGCGCCCCCTTCGGAACGACCGGCGGGCGGTCGCCATCGCGGCGCGGCATGAACTGGCTGGTGATATAGGGCATCCGGCAGGGAATGACCCGCGCACCCTCGAAAAAGGCCCTCCTCTGCGCCGGGTCCAGCCGAAGCTGATGCGCCAACTCGTCCAGGATCTCGTCCCCCGTCGCCTGCGCCATCGGCTTCGGCACGGCATCGCCAGGCCGGTCGCCGCGCAGCCCGTATCCCCAGAAAACCGGGGTCCCGGACGGCTGCCCCCGGAAATGGGGCTGGTGAAACATGACAATCGACAGCAGCCAGCCTGAATCCGCGAATGTGACAAGCCCGCCCGTCCCGGTCCGGTTGCCGCTGAAATCCTCCATGAAGGTCACGAACTCCGGCGAGCCGAGCGTGACCGTGAACGAGGTCCACGACGTCGCCGCGGTCTCGCCCGCGAAG
Organism: Seohaeicola zhoushanensis; assembly: GCF_014656415.1. Classification (GTDB taxonomy): domain Bacteria; phylum Pseudomonadota; class Alphaproteobacteria; order Rhodobacterales; family Rhodobacteraceae; genus Seohaeicola_A; species Seohaeicola_A zhoushanensis. The sequence goes on from NZ_BNCJ01000011.1 coordinate 141,253, forward strand.
ACATCGGGCCGGCCCAGCCCCTCATGGCGCGCGGCAAGCTTGCGCCACAAATCGAAGCCCGGCGCCGGACCATCCGTTTCCGGCGGCGCCGCCACATTGCTGCCCTTCACGGTGGCGTCGGTCATCGAACCGAGCGTCAGGTAGACCCGATCATCCGGGTAGACCTGCAGCCTCTGCCCATCGGCAAACGCCAGCGCCGTCACGCGCCGCTCGTTCATGTCGCCTTCGATGTCAACGTCGACCACCCCGTTGCCGGTTCGCAATTCCACGCCGCGTTGCGCGAGCCAACCCAGGATTGGCGCGATCAGCGAGTCATACTGGTTGTAGCGCGTCCGCAAGATACCCGCGATCCGGGCCAGCCCGGGGAACAGGTGCAGGAAACGGCGCATGTAGCGCTGCATTTCGGCGACCGAGTGCCAGGGCTGGAACGAGAACATGGTGGACCACATCAGCCAGAAGTTGGTCTCGAAGAAATCCGGCTTGAACCAGTCCTCGATGCGCCGCCCCTGCAGCCGCCCCTCCGGCGTCACCAGCAGCTGGTTCAGCGAAACGATCTCCTGCGGCCCGAGGCCCAGGCTCAACCGGTCCTCGGCCTTTTTGCCGTCCCGGACGATCCGGCAGTCGCCCCAGGGCGTCACCATGCGGTTGAAGGAAAGAATATCCTCCGTTACCGAGATCGCCGGATTGTCCGGTGCGGGAATGGATGCGAGCAGGTCGAGCGTGCAGACGAAATTCGGCTCGAACATGCGGCCGCCGCGCGTGAGGTAGCCGGTTTCCAGGAACCCAGCGCCATCGAGGCTGCCCCCGGCGTGCTCTCCGGCTTCCAGGATGGTGATCCGCTCCCCCGCGACACCCCCGTCGCGGATCAGCAACGCGGCAGCGGCCAGCGAGGCGATGCCGCCCCCGACGAGGTAGTGCTGTCCAGTGGCCGCATCTCCAGCTGTCATCACCATTCCCTCCCCCTGCGCATCGCGCGGCCGTCGGGCCGTGCGGCTGCCTTTCGCCATTAGACACAATTGATCGAATAGCCCCCGCAGGTTCAAAAGGCGTTGATCTCAATCAACGAGGCCCGAGGTCCGGCCATAGGCCATTGGTCCCATCCGGGCGCACACCATGCCCCTGGCATCACGCCGGATGCAGATCACCCTGTGCTGCCGGAGCCGAAAGGCCTGCTTTCGGGCGCACGGCAAGCGCGCGCAGCGCGTTCAGGATCACCGCGACGTCGATCACCTCCTGGATCACCGCGCCCTGCACCGGGGTCAGGTAGCCATAGGCCGCCATCACCATGCCAAGCACCGACAGGCCGATGCCTGCCACGACGCTCTCCATCGCGATCCGGCGCGAGGCTCGGGCAATCTCGATCCCTGCCCCCAGCCGGTCGATCTGGTCCACCAGCAGCACTACGTCCGCCGCCTCGGCCGAGGCCGCCGCCCCGCGCGCGCCCATGGCCACGCCGACGTCGGCAGCAGCCAGCGCCGGCGCATCGTTGACCCCGTCCCCGACCATCATCACCGGCCCGTGCTTGCGCTCGGTCAGGACCAGCAGGACCTTCCCGTCTGGCGTCAGGTTCGCCCGCGTCCCGTCCAGCCCAAGGCCCTGCGTGACCCGTTTCGCCACATCGGCCCGGTCGCCGGTCGCCAGCAGGATCCGCGCAATCCCTTCGTGACGAAGCCCGTCCAGCATCTGGCCGACTCCCTCGCGGAGGGGGTCCGACATCACCAGGTGCCCGGCCATATGCCCGTCGACCGAGACCGCGACCAGAACCGCTCCCGCGTCCAGTTCGTCATGCTCACCCGCAGGCCGCCCGACGCGCTTGGCGACAAATGCATCGCCCCCCACGAAAATCCGGCGCCCCTCGACGCTTCCGACGACCCCTTCGCCGGGAACCTCGGCCACTTCCGAAGGCACCGGCAAAGCAAGCTTGCGCGAGGCCGCCGCCGCGACGATGGCCTGTGCCACAGGATGCTTGGACGCCTGGTCGAGTGCCGCGGCATAGCGCAGGATATCGTCCGTCCCCATGCCATCATGGCTCTCGATCGAAACGATCTGCGGCCGCCCATCGGTCAGCGTGCCGGTCTTGTCGAGGATCAGCGTGCGAATCCGCGCCATCGTCTCCAACGGCCCCGCGCCCTTGATGAGAACCCCGAAATGCGCCGCCCGCGACAGGCCGGCCACCAGCGCGACGGGCACCGCCAGGATCAGCGGACAGGGCGTCGCGACCACCAGCACCGCAACCGCGCGAATGGGGTCTCCGGTGAACCACCAGGCCGCGAAGGCAATACTCACCGTCACCACCAGGAACCCGAGCGACCAGCGATCCGCCAGCCGCGACATCGGGGCCTTGGACTTCTGCGCCTCTTCGACCAGGCGAACGATGCCGGCATAGGTGCTTTCCGCCGCGCGATGCGTCGCCGTCAGCTCGAAGGCATCTCCGACGTTGGTCGACCCACTCATCGCCTCGGCGTCCCGAGACAGCCGCATCGGCAACGGCTCCCCAGTCAGCGCGGCCGTGTCGACAAAGGCCGTCTCCGAGGCGATCGTGCCATCCACCGGCACTGCATCCCCCTGCCGGATCAGAAGAACGTCTCCCGGCACGATGTCCTCCAGCGGCACGTCCTCGAGGCCGCCATTCCTGTGCCGGGTCGCCTGCCTGGGGACTCGCGAGAGAAGGTCGTGCATCTCGCGCCGTGCCCGCCCCTCGGCGTATCGCTCCAGGAAGGTGCCCCCGCTGTACATCACGGCAACAACTGCAGCGGCGAGGGTTTCCCCGAAGGTCAGCGCTGCCGACATCGACAGGGCAGCCACGATGTCGAGCCCCACTTCCCCCCGGCCGATGCTGCGGACGATCTCGACAAGCAATGCGCCCAGCGCGGGAACGACGCCCAGGAACCAGGCAATATGCGCGATCTCCGGATGGCCCAGGAATTTCAGCACCAGGCCGGAAACGAGGCCCGTAACCGAGAGAAAGAGAATGGCCGCGTTGATGCGCCCGTAATCGACGATGTTCAAATGCCCCGGCTCCCGCGCGTACTACTCATCTATCTGGCGGCCTCGGCAAAAAGCACACCGATTCCAGCGCTCTTGCACCCTATACATATCGCCCCCATCGCGCACACACCGTGATGCCGCACAGGCGTCCCGCCGATCCCCGCTGATGTTCTGGCCAGCCTGGGCTCGAGCTGGTCAAATGACGGCTCGGCGCGCCACGCGACCACGCACAGCAGCGTCACGACCACCAAATATCGCGACGACGCGCCGCGCCGGATGGGCCAATAATCTCTGGCATTTGCACGCCATATCGGGCTTCCTGTCGATACCAGGACGCTGAATACCGCGTGGCCAGAAACCGGCGATTGCATAGCCCGTTTCTGCCAGGAAAAGGACAAGCGGGCATGATGAACGTCACGGAGACATATCCTGATGACATGCCCGGCTCCACGGCAAACGGGCCTGTTGCTCTCGGCATGGTACCGCGTCCCGCCCGCGCCACCAATGCGCGACCTCGGGCGCTCGACAGACAAGGCGCCCCATGACCGGCACGGTGCATGTCTCGGCCGTCCGCGGCCCGGTGATCGACTTCACCTGCGACGGGCCCCTGCCCGCCATCGAGACCGCCGTGATCGTCGACCCCGGCGGCGCCAACGTGACCTGCGAGGTGCAGGCCCATCTCGACCCGAAACGCTTCCGCGCCATCGCGCTGGAACCGACGCAGGGCCTGTCGCGGCTGATGCCGGCGCAGGCGACCGGAGCGCCGATTTCCGTGCCCGTCGGCAACGCCACCCTGGGCCGGTTGCTGGACGTGCTCGGCCGGACCGGCGATAACGGTCCCGCCCTGCCCCCCGACACCGCGCGCCGCGCGATACACCAACCGGTGCTGGACCTGGCGCAAAGCCGCACCGGGACCGAGATCTTTTCGACCGGCATCAAGATCCTCGACCTGCTCGCGCCGCTCGCACAGGGTGGCAAGGCCGCGCTCTTCGGGGGCGCGGGAGTGGGCAAGACAGTGCTGGTGACCGAGCTCATCCACGCCATGGTCACCGACTATGACGGCGTCTCGGTCTTCGCCGGCGTCGGCGAGCGCTCGCGCGAAGGGCACGAGATGCTGCACGACATGAAGACCTATGGCGTGCTCGACCAGACCGTCCTGGTCTACGGCCAGATGAACGAACCGCCGGGCGCGCGCTGGCGGGTGCCGCTGACCGCGCTGACCATCGCCGAACACATCCGCGACGTCGACCACCTCAACGTGCTGCTGCTGATGGACAACGTTTTCCGCTTCGTCCAGGCGGGGGCCGAGGTTTCGGGCCTTCTCGGGCGGATGCCCTCGCGGGTCGGCTACCAGCCGACGCTCGAAACCGAGGTCGCGGGGCTGCAAGAGCGCATCGCCTCGGGCGCACATGCGGCGATCACCGCCATCGAGGCCGTCTACGTGCCCGCCGACGACTTCACCGATCCGGCGGTCTCGGCGATCAGCACCCATATGGACAGCACCGTGGTCCTCTCGCGCGACCTGGCCGCGCAGGGCATCTACCCGGCCATCGACCCGCTGCGCACAACCTCCGTCCTGCTCGATCCCGTCATCGTCGGCGCGGATCACGCCAGGACGGCTGCGGACGTGCGCCAATTGATGGAACACTACGAAGAACTCCGCGACGTCATCGCGCTTCTGGGTGTCGAAGAGCTTGGGCGCGAGGAGAAGCTGCTGGTCGGGCGCGCCCGGCGGCTGCAACGCTTCCTCACCCAGCCCTTCTTCGTCGCCGCCCCCTTCACCGGCATCGAGGGCCGCAGCGTTCCGGTGGCCGAGACCATCGCCGGCTGCCGCCGGATCGTCGACGGCGACTGCGACGACTGGGCCGAGGCATCCTTCTACATGGTCGGCCCCCTGGACGAGGCCGAAAAGCGCGAAGCCGCGCGCAAGGCGGAGGCCGCATGACCGACGGGCTCTCCCTCTCCATCGCCACGCCGCTTCGCATCGTGCTCGACGAGACGGGCATCCTCTCCTTGCGCGGCGAAGATGCCAGCGGCGGCTTCGGCATCCTGCCCGGACATGCCGACTATGTCACCGTGATCGATGCGGGCGTGCTGCGATGGCGCGGTGAGAGTGGACCCTGGCGGTATTGCGTCGTCCGGGGGGCTGTCTTCACCGTTTCCGGCGGCGAGACGGTCCATGTCGCCTGCCGCGACGCCGTGACCGGCGATGATCTGGCGACGCTGCAGGCCGAGGTGGCCGAAAGCCGCCGCGCCCACGACGACGCCTCGCGCCGGACCCGCGCCCAGTCGGCGCGGTTGCACGCCCGCGCGATCCGACGCCTTATGCACGGGCTGGCGCTTGGCGGCGATACCGTGGCGCTCGACGGAGAAGGGGACGAGCCATGAACGACGACCGCACCGAGGAAGCGGCAGGCCGTGCCGAGGCGCGCGACCGCGCCGGCAAGGCCGACCCCGAACCCTCGCTCGCCCGGCGCTTCGGGCAGATCGGCGTGCTGGGCTGGATGATCGTTATCCCGATCCTGCTGGGCATCTACGCCGGCAGCCGGCTGGACCGCTGGCTCGGCACAGGCATCATGATGTCGGCCGCCCTGCTGATCGCCGGGGCGGTGCTGGGGCTGTGGCTGGCCCTGCGATGGATGCACGACCAATGACGGCAGACCCGACTTTCCTTGCTGTCATGCTCGCCGCCGCCCTGGCCGGCATTGCGATGGGCATGTTCCATTTCGCCTCGCTGCAGCGCGTGACCCGCCTTCTGGTGGCCGGTCGTCCTGCCGCGGTCGGGCTCCAAGTCGCGCGCTTTGCCCTTCTCGGCGTCTTCCTCTGGCTCTGCGCCAAGAGCGGCTGGCCCGTCCTCCTGGCCGGTGCGCTTGGGGTGCTCGCGGGCCGCGCCTATGTCCTACGGAGGCTCGGATGATCGAGAGCCCGCTGACGATGACTACCGCCTTCACCTTCGGCCCGCTGGCGGTGACCTGGCCGGTTGTCGTCACCTGGGGCGTGATGGCGCTTCTGACGGTGGGATCGATCCTCGCAACCCGTCGCCTGTCCACCCGCCCCGGCCCGGTCCAGGCGGTGATCGAGCTGGTGGTCGAAACCCTCGACGGCGAGATCCAGGCGACGATCCCCGGCGACCCCGCCCGCTTCCGCGCGCTGATCGGCACGCTGCTTCTCTTCGTGCTCTGCGCTAACTGGTCCTCGCTGGTACCGGGCGTCGAGCCGCCAACCGCCCATCTCGAAACAGACGCCGCCCTGGCCGCAATCGTCTTCGCCGCCGGCGTCGGCTGGGGCATCCGCGCCCAGGGGCTCGGCGGCTGGCTGGCAAGCTTTGCCCGGCCCTCCTGGGTCATGATCCCCCTCAACCTCGTCGAGCAGGTCACGCGGCATTTCTCGCTCATGGTCCGGCTCTTCGGCAACGTGATGAGCGGCGTCTTCGTCGTCGGCATCGTGCTGTCGCTGGCCGGGCTGCTGGTGCCGATCCCGCTGATGGCGCTCGACCTGCTCACCGGAGCCGTTCAGGCCTATATCTTCGCGACTCTCGCGCTCGTCTTCATCGGTTCCGCCGTGACCGGCGAAGGCCCCCCGCGCGAAACCGCCGCTCCCGCATCAAGACAGAAGGACACGCCATGACCGATACCATCCAGATCGTCAGCATCATTTCCGCCGCCTTCGCGGTAGGCCTCGGCGCGATCGGACCGGCGCTGGCCGAGGGCCGCGCCGTATCCTCGGCGCTCGACGCCATCGCCCGCCAGCCCGAGGCCGCCGGCACCATATCGCGCACGCTCTTCGTCGGCCTCGCGATGATCGAGACGATGGCGATCTACTGCCTGGTGATCGCTCTGCTGCTGCTCTTCGCCAACCCGTTCGTGCAATGACCTTCGACTGGACGACCTTCGCGCTGCAGCTGGTCAACGTCCTTGTCCTGCTGGCGATCCTGCGCCACTTCCTGTTCCGCCCCGTCGCCGCAATCATCGCCAAGCGGCGGGCCGAGACGCAGGCGGCACTCGACGCGGCCAATACCGCCAGGGCCGAGGCCGAAGCCGCGACCGCGAGGGCGCATACCGAGGCGGAAGCCTCCGCCGCCGCGCGCGCCGGCGTCCTGGAAAAGGCCGAGGCGGACGCCGAGGAACAGCGCCGAAAACTCCTCTCAAGCGCCCATGCCGAAGCTGAACGGATCATCGCGGAAGGCCGCGCGGCGCTGACCCGCGATGAAGCGGCCGCCACCGCGCGTAGGATGGCGCAGCTCCGCGATCTCGCCGCCGCTGTGGCAACCCGCGCCCTCGCCGCCCAGCCGGCCGGGCCACAGGGCTATGCAGACCGTCTGGCCGCGACCCTGCGGGCGATGACCGACAGTGAACGCGCCGCGCTGCTGAAAGGCGGCAACCTGCAACTGGTGTCACCGGACGATCTGCCCGCAGCCACGCTCAAGGCGGCGCAGGACGCGCTGTCAAACTATGGCGCCACCGCCCAGCTCACCCAGGATCCCGACCTGATCGCCGGGCTGGAGCTGCGCTCGGACAGCGGGGTGCTGCGCAATTCGCTTGCCCATGACCTCGACCAGATAAGCAGTGCGATGCAAGATGACCGCGCCTCCGCCTGACGCGGCGCTCGACGCGCTGAAATCCCGGATCGCCGCGGCGCAACTGGGCGCCGCCGCCGAGGAACTCGGCACCGTGATCGCCATCGCCGACGGCCTCGCCCGCCTGTCCGGCCTGCCCGGAGCCGAGCTGAACGAGGTCCTGACCTTCGAGGGTGGCGCGCGTGGTTTCGTCCTCGCGCTGGAAGAGGACCAGGTGCAGGCCGCCCTGCTCGACACTGCCGAGGGAATCGCCGCCGGCTGCACCGTGAAACGAACCGGCGAGGTACTCTCGGTGCCCGTGGGCAAGGCATTGCTCGGTCGCGTGCTCGACCCGCTCGGTCGCCCGCTCGACGAACTGCCCCCGCCCGAGACTGGCGAACGCCTGCCCGCCGAACGCCCCGCGCCGACGATCATCGAACGCGATTTCGTCTCCGAGCCCCTGGAAACAGGCCTCCTCGTCATCGACGCCCTCTTCGCCATCGGACGTGGCCAGCGCGAGCTCATCATTGGCGAACGCCAGACCGGCAAGACCTCGATCGCGGTCGACGCGATCCTGAACCAGGCTGGCGGAGAGGTCATCTGCATCTATGTGGCGATAGGTCAGCGCACCTCCTCGGTCGCGCGGGCGATCGAAACCCTGCGCTGCCGGGATGCGATGTCGCGCAGCATCGTTGTTGTCGCCGACCCGGCCGGCGAACCCGGCCTGCGCTGGCTCGCCCCCTTCGCCGCGACCAGCATGGCGGAATGGTTCCGCGACCGCGGCAACCACGTCCTGATCGTCTACGACGACCTGACCAAACACGCCGCCACGCATCGTGAACTGGCCCTGCTCAGCCGCCAGCCGCCGGGGCGCGAGGCCTACCCAGGCGATATCTTCTACCTCCACGCCCGGCTTCTGGAGCGATCCGGCAAGCTCGGCGCGGCCCGCGGCAGCGGATCGATCACCGCCCTGCCCATTGCCGAGATCGACGCCGGCAATCTGTCGGCCTACATCCCGACCAATCTCATCTCGATATCGGACGGGCAGATCGTCACCTCGGCGGCACTGTTCGCCGCCAACCAGCGCCCTGCCGTGGACGTGGGCCTGTCGGTCAGCCGCGTGGGCGGCAAGGCGCAGGCAGGGGCGATGAAGGCCGTCGCCGGCCGGCTGCGCCTCGACTATGCCCAATATCTCGAGATGAAGATGTTCTCGCGCTTCGGCGGCTTCGGCGATGCCGCCACCGCGGCCCGGCTCGTGCGCGGCGAACGCATCGCGGCGCTGCTGGCGCAAGACAGGTTCCAGCCCCTCTCGCTCCTCACTCAGATCGCCCTGCTGGCCGCCCTGGACGCCGGGCTGCTCGACAAGGTCGAACCCGACCGGATTCCCGTCCTGAAACAGGCCCTCACCGCTCCGCTGGCCGCCGATCCGCGCCTCGACGCCCTGCGCAGCGACACAGCGCGCTTGCCGGATGAGCTTCGCTCCGCCCTCGCCGACATCGTCCGCGCGACGCTGGGGCTGACATGACCGAAAGGCTGGAAGACGTCCGCCGCCGCCGCGAGGTGATCGACGAAATCGGCGAGGTCGTCGGTGCGCTCCGCGCCATAGCTGCGGCCCACTCGACCGATGCCCAGACCGCGCTCGACGCGATCTCGCTCTTCGAAGGCCATGTGTCCTCGGCGCTGACCCGGCTCGCCATGCCAGTGCCGCTCCCAAGGACCGAAGGGCCGGGCCTGACCCTCGTCGTGGGGGCCGCGCAGGGGTTCTGCGGCGGCTATCCCGCACGGGTCGCCGAGGCCGCGAAGGACATGGCCCCCAGGGGCAGCGGCCTGCTGGTGGTCGGTCAGCGCACCGGGGCCATGCTGTCGGACGCCGGCATCACGCCGGTCTGGAGCGCCGATCTGCCTGCCGCCGCCCGCTTCGTACCGGCCCTGGCCAGCGCCGTCACCGACGTCCTGCTGGTACTGGGCGAACGTTTCCCCGGACCAATCACGGCCCTCTCCGGAACCGACGCCCCCGGCCTCCCCGTGAAAACGTGGGCGATCTGGCCCCTCGAACCGCGTGCCCCCGTGAAGCCAGACAAGACCGCCGCTCCACCGCTGACCACCCTGCCGGCCGCTGACCTGCTGCGTGGCCTCCTGGCCGAAACCCTCTTCGCCGAAGTCGCCCGAACGATCATGCAGGGCCTCAGAATCGAGAACAAGGCCCGCGTCGCGGCAATGGCGCGCGCCCAGACCAACCTCAAGACCCGCCGCGCCGAGGTCGACCAGCATTATCGCCAGGCGCGCCAGGAACAGATGACAACCGAGGTCATCGAATTGTCGATGGGAAAGCAGACGCCCTGACGCCCCGCACGAGGGCTTGGACACAATGCGCAATCGGGTATTGGTTTGGTCCGCTTTGAAGTGGCTGTGCTGCCAGTCTCGAGCTATCTGGTCTCAGTTTCCCGCCCATTAAAGAATACGTCATCTCCGCCCAAAATTCTCTGACAACAGGGAAGATACAGGGAATTCGGGTGATTCCAGGCTCCCAAACGGCCCGTTGGGCCAATCTCGTCGCGATTATCAACGCGTAATCAGTGACTTGATGGAATTTCCCTGTTTTTTAGGAACAGGGAATTTATTCTGGCTGAACAGGGAAGGAACTGAAGGGTATCAGGGAAGCGATCAGGAGGATCAGGGATTAACGTCCGTCCGGTTCTTTTCAGCGGAAGCCCGGGGTTCCCAATTCCGGCAGCTCGCCGTCATAGTCATCATCCTCGTCGGGAAGGTCAGCCCAGAGCAGAGTGATGGCGTGACCGTCCTTGCCGACGCGGGTCTGTTCGCGCAGGGCAATGTCGGGGCGGCCAGTCCATGCCAGAGGGTGGGTTTCATCCATCCTGGTCGCTCCGCGCTTGCCGGCGGTGATAACGCGGAACGCGGTTGTCGTCTGTGGAACTGCGGTTCCCTTGTTGCAGGTGATGTAAGGAAAGGCCTTGGACTTGATTGAGTACCGGATGCGCCCCTTGACCGACCAGACGGCAGCAAGGGCGTGCGGGGAGAGGTCAATGATCCGGCGCAGAGTTGCTTCGAGACTGATGTCGAGCTGGTCCCGCAATTCCTGCGCGATCCTGATATCCGGGTCTTCGGAACAGAAGGGTTTGACCCTAGCTACGGGGGCAAGTACCTCGCCAGCGAAGGTATTGGCTTCAGCCTCTTGCCGCTGATGCTGTTTGGCCAGGCCGTACTCGCGCAGGTCGACCGGCAGGCAGCGGAAGCCGCCGTCGTCGGAAAGCATATGACGCTCGAGCAGGAAGTGCCCAAGCTCATGCGCCACTGTGAACCTGGCACGACGGTTGCCGTGTCGCGTATTCGCCAGAATGGCGCCGGTGCTGCGACGGGTGTCAGTCAACAGCATTCCCTCGAAGCCGTCGAAGAGATCCAGTTGCACCTCGGCTATGTCGAGCGCCCGCGCAATCTCCACGATCGGAACAGCACCATCTATTGCGCCCAGCTTCTGGTGCAGCATTTGTCCCAGCCGGCGCGGCGCAGAGATCTCGGCAAGGTCGAAGCGGGAGAGTTCCAAGCGGTCAGCCGTTCGAAGCCTTGTTGCGCTTCATCGTCTCGATCAGTTCGGCGATGATATCTCGGTCGCGCTGGGACAGATCTTCCAAATCGCGGTGGATACGCTCGATCTTGATGTCCGACGCGGCGGGCTCGCCGGTCTTGCCCGTCAGGACGTCGATCCCGACGCCATAGTGTTCCGCAAGCTTGCGCACGAGCTCGAAGGAGGGATTGCGGCTGCGTCCCTTCTCCAGATCCCAGACATGCGCCTTCGAGACCCCCACCTTGTCTGCCACCTGCTGCAGCGACTCGCCCGTCTTCTGGCGCAGGCTGTAGAGCCGTTCCCCGATATCCATGCGTCTCTCCCGTCTGACGTATCTTACATGTTCATACGCTCAAGGTTGACGCAAGGCCAGCCGTTAGATACATCTGACGATAGGGGCCGATCATCAGAATCGGATCGGCATGAGCAGTGATAATCAGAGGAGGCCAAGATGGCCCATCAGAACATCGAGCGGATCGCGATCAGCGATCTTGCTCCCTGGGCCCGCAACGCGCGGACCCATTCAAGGAAGCAGGTTCGGCAGATCGCCGACAGCATCACCCGTTTCGGATTTACCAACCCGGTGCTCATCGACGAGCGCCGGACCATCCTGGCCGGCCATGGTCGGGTGGAGGCGGCGAAGCTGCTCGGGTTTGTGGAAGTGCCTTGTCTCAGGATCGAGCACATGAGCGAGGACGAGAAGCGGGCCTATGTCCTGGCCGACAACAAGCTGGCGCTGAACGCCGGCTGGGACGAGGATCTGCTTGCTGCCGAACTTGGGGCGCTGATGTCGAGCGATCTTGACTTCGACATCGGCCTGACCGGCTTCTCGATCCCCGAGATCGACGGCATCATGGCGGCGGTGTCGCCCGAGGAACCGGGCGATCCAGAGGATGACGTGGTTTGAATAGCCCCGCGTTTCTTAGACGCCTTCGTGTCTCAGTTTCTGCTGCCGCTCGAA
>NZ_BNCJ01000012.1:0-73388 GCF_014656415.1 Seohaeicola zhoushanensis
TGGCCTCCTTGCCTCAAAATTAGCGAAGAAGGCGTCCACGATACACGGGGCTATTCAAATCACTGTCCGGCCGACATGGCCAGGATCGACGAGGCGCTGAAGACCGCGACGCTCGCCGAGGCCGATATGGCCAAGGTCAAGGAACTGCGCGCCAAGGGAGAGGAAGAGCACAAGGCCGGCAACCACGCGGCCTCGGTGCAGACGCTGGGCGAGGCGCTGAAGCTGCTCGGGCTCTAGGCCGGCGCGGCAGGCCCTTGTGAAACGGCATCGGCCCCTTGCCGGGCAATCTGTCGCGCCAGCGCCACAGCTTGCCGGAGAGGGGCCGGTTGCCGTTCAATTGTCTCTATTCGCGTAACAATAGACCAAATTTGGCCATAGTTCTGGGTCATGGCCATGAGACCAAGCGACAACGATGCAATGGCGCATCAAGGAGCCGGTCGACCTACTCATGCCCACGAACTACACCGATCAGTTCTTTTCCATCGACCCCTTCGACCCGCCCCCCTCGGGATCGGTGCTGAACTTTACCCTGCGCACCATGACCGACCAGGACAACGACGGTGACGTGGGCACGTCGGGCAACGACAAGATCGACGGGAGCGACATCGTCGGGACCTACAACGGCGACAAGCTCAAGCTGCGGTTGCCGGACGGGTCGGTGCAGACGATCACCGGGGTGACCTTCTACCTGGCCAATGGTCAGAAGGTCTTCACGCCCAAGGACGGTTCGGTGCTGCAGAACGGCTCCAAGCTCATCAGTGCGAGCTGGGTCAAGCAGGACACCTTCATGGAGGTGGGCGACCTGGGGCCGCCGTGCTTCCTGCGGGGCACGCGGATCCGCACCCGGACCGGGCTGCGCGCGATCGAGACGCTGGGCGAGGGCGAACGGGTCTGGACCAAGGGCGGCGGCTGGCAGCGGATCCTCTGGGTCGGTCATCGCGCGGCGGCGGGCCAGCGGGACAACGCGCCGGTGCGGGTGGCAGCGGGGGCGCTGGGCAACCGGGCGGACGTGCGGGTCAGCCCGCAGCACCGGGTGCTGCTGACCGGCTGGCGGGCCGAGCTGCATTTCGGCGAGTCCGAGATCCTGGTCGCCGCGCATCACCTGGTGGGGACGGATGACCGCATCCATCGCGACCCGCGGCCGGTGGCGGAGTATTACCACCTGCTGCTGGACGGGCATTTCATCCTCGATGCCGAGGGGCTGCTGTCCGAGAGCTTCGATCCAGGCGGCGATTTCGCGCGGCAGGATCCGGTGGTTCAGGCGGAGCTGGCGGGACGGTTCCCGCATCTCTTCGCTGACCGTTCCGAGACCGTGCGGCCGGTGGTGCGGGGCGGCTGTGCAGCGGTGCTGGCCTAGGTGATCCAACGGGACGCGGCGCGCCCCGTTGGCGGTGTTCAGAACAGCCCGTCGTCGCCGTTCTCTTCCTCGGCGATCTTGTCCGCCGCGACGGCCGCGCCGGCACCCACGATGGGGCCGCAGGCGGAAAGGCCGGTCACGCCGGCAAGCAGGGCGAGGGCAATCCAGGTCTTCCAGGTCATGATGGTTCTCCTTTCCTTTGGAGAGCCAACCCCGCGACCCGGCCGGCGGTTCCCTGCCGGAGCGGGCGGCGGCGGGGAACGGCCGAGGGCGCGGCGCGTTGGGGTGGTGCAACCACATCAAGGGGAGATCCGTCATGCGGCACTGGCTCAGTCATTTCATCACAGCGCTTGCCGTGCTCTGCCTCGCCGGGGCGGCACTGGTGGGGGCGCTGGCGCTTGGCTTCTATTATTGGGGGGCGGTGCTGCTGGCCGGTGCCATCGGCGCGGCGCTGGGGCTGCCGGTCGGCTGGACGGTGACCCGCGCGATCCGGCGCAACGATCCCAACTGGCCGGCGCGACGCCCGGCTTGATCGGGGCGCGGGCCAGGGTTAGGCAGGGCCATGCTGGCCCTGATCCTTCACCTTTTCATCGGCTCGACCCTGGCGGGGGTGCTGATCGTCGTGGCCCTGGTGGCCGGCTTCGCCTCGGGCTGGGTTCTGGGCGGATGCGTCGTGGCGGGGCTGATCCTGGGCTTTCCGGTGGCCCGAATCCTGGCGCGCATCCTGCAGGAATGAGGTGTCCCAGCTAGGACGCTTTTCAAGTCATTGAAATTCCGTCATTTATTCCGAGTGACCTTTTTCGCCCCGGTTTTTTCCCGCCGCAAGACCCTGCCCGCAAACCCATAATCGCCTTATCCCCCGGTTATCCCGATCTTGCCCACAGAGTGATCCCCCGGAATCTGCAATCGCGCCACGGATTAGCGATTGTGCGACACGGGCGGGCTTGCAAAGCTTTACCTGTCGCCGGGGGTTTTCGGACCCGAGGCGAGGCGCAGGGCCTCTCGGGGCGCGCGGATCGGGGCCAGTCCTTGGACACGGGCCGATCAGGCGGACCGGGGAAACACGTCGGATATCTGGGTCTCGAACCCGCGCTTTCCGGCAGGTTTCAGACGGGTCGTGCGGGCTGCTTCGGCCCTGGCCGGGGTGGCAGCGGGGGCTCCTCGGACCCTCGTTTGGGCACGTCGCCCTCTGGGGGGAGACGGTTCAGGAAGGCGTCAGGCGATGCATAGGACCGCGTCCGAGCACCTGGCGCCTTTTCCTTTTCCAGCCTCGGGAATCGTCCAGCCACCGGAAACGGGAAACCCGGCTGCCATCGGCAACCGGGTCCCTTCAGCGTAGGCTGATGCATCCGCGTCCATGCACCTGTAGGCCCTGCATACAGGGCGTGCGGCGAATTTTCAACGATATATGGAGGGGGCGATCAGGCAAATCACCAGATATGCGCTGTTGCGCCACATCTGGGGGTTTTGACCCTTTCAGCCGTCAGGCGGCTTCGAGATCGGGGCCGGCCCGGTCGCGGTTCTGGCTGGCGAGGACCACCAGCACCAGCATGAGGGCGAAGCCGCCCCAGCATCCCGCGACATACCAGCCCAGGGCGGACCAGAGCCCGGCACCGTGGGCGGCGAGACCGTATACGCCCCCCATGAGGCCGGTCGCCAGCGACGCCATAAGATAGCCTGTCATTGTTTTTCCCTGCTCCCTTTTGCTGCAGAGTAGCCGAAGTCTCGCGCAAAATCTTGTCTTAATTTTGTCAAGACTCCCGGAGGTTGCATCCGGGACGCGGCGAATCTCCTGCGATCAGGCGTCGAGGAAGGTGCGCACCGCCGCCTCGAATTCGCGCGGGCGGTCGGCGTGCAGCCAATGGCCGGCACCGGGAATGCGGGCGAAGCGCGGGCGCAGGAAACGCGCGCGGATGATCTCGCGGTGTTCAGGGCGGACATAGTTCGACTCGGCCCCGGTCAGGAACAGCGTGGGGCCGTCCCATGTCGCCTCGGTCTCGGGGAAGGTCATGATCGCCGGCATGTTGCGTTCGAGCGCTTCCAGGTTGAGCTTCCAGCGCTTGCCCGTGAGGTCGAGCGACTGGGTGAAGAAGCTTTGCAGGGCGCGTTCCACGCCCTGCGCCGCCAGCTGCGCCTCGGCGTCCGAGCGGCGGGTGATGGCGGAGAGATCGACCGCGCGCATGGCCTGGATGTAGGGCAACTGGGTGTGGCTGTAAGCCACCGGCGCGATATCGGCGACGACCAGGCGGCGCAGGTTGCCGGGCTGGCTGAGCGCCATCATCATGGAGGCCTTGCCGCCCATGGAGTGGCCGAGCAGGTCGGCCGGGCGGCCGAGGTCGGCCATCACCTCGGCGAGGTCGGCGGCCATCTCGGGGTAGGTGTGGGACCCGGTCCAGGCACTGTCGCCGTGGTTGCGCATGTCGACGGCGATCACCTGCCGGGTATCGGACAGGCGGCGCGCGATCACGCCCCAGTTGCGGCCCGAGCCGAAGAGGCCGTGGGCGATGACAAGGGGCGGTTTCTCGGTCTCGGTGCCGTGGACGATGCGGTTCAGCATGTCCTGCTGATAGCGAATGCGGGGTTCTGCTGCCAGCCCCATTGAGGCGGCGGGGCGGGGCGGCTAGATTGCGCCGCGCAAGGAGACCCGACCGTGAGCAATTCCCTGGACGCCCAGACCGACGAGATCCGCCAGCTGATGCGCCAGAAGCTCGGCGTGCGGGGGCGCGACTTTCCGACCGCCCTGGCGCGGGCGAAGCGGCGGCTGCCCAAGGCGCTTCGGAAAGAGGGGCAGATGCTGGCGGCGGCGCTGCCGATGGCGGATCACCCCAAGCTGGGGCAGACGCTGGACCGGGCGCGTCTGGACCGGGCCGCCGGGGCGCTGCGCGAGCATCTCGGTGCCATCGACCTGGCCGAGGGGCGGAAGGCGCTGCTGTTCAGCATCCTCGGCTCGGTCGCCTTCAACCTTCTGCTGGTGATGGTGCTGATCGTGGTGGTGCTGCGCTGGCAAGGGGCCGTCTGAGCAGCACGTCGCGGTATTCCAGCGAGACGGTGACGAAGCTGACGTAGAGCAGCAGGTACCACGACCCCATCTTCGAGATCCCGGCCCAGTGCTGGCCGTTGTTGCCGCCATAGACCCAGGTGCCTGTCCCGGTGCCGACGTTCTCGGCGATCCAGAGGAACAGGCTTGAGAGGACCGCCGCCAGCACCATGGGCATCCAGTAGGTGTGCTGGCCGATGGTGAACCAGATCCGGGTGCGGGCGTAGAGCAAGGCCGTGGCGGCGAAGAGGCCGAGGCGGATGTCGGGCAGGAAGTGGTGGGCGAAGAAGTTGACGTAGATCCCGACCGCCAGCAGCAGGGTTGTCCAGAAGGGCGGGTAGGGGGCAAAGCGCATGTCGAACAGGCGGATCACCCGCGCCATGTAGCTGCCGACGGCGGCATACATGAAGCCCGAGAACAGCGGGATGCCGAAGAGCTTCAGCACCCCGGCCTCGGGATAGGCCCAGCTGCCGGCCGAGACCTTGAAGATCTCCATCGCGGTGCCGGTGAGGTGGAACAGCAGGATCACCCGCGCCTCGCGCCAGGTTTCCAGCTTGAAGACCAGGAAGAGCACCTGCAGCCCGACCGCCCAGACCACCAGCACGTCATAGCGCGCAAGGGCCCAGCCGGGCTGCCAGATGGCCTTTGTGCCGATGATGCCGGCCAGCAGGAGGATGCCGAACAGGCAGGCCCAGGCCTGCTTGAGGCCGAACATCACGAATTCGGCCAGCCAGAACGGCAGCCGCGCCCGCGCCCAGTCGCCTAATGCGCGTTCGAGGGAGCGGGTGCCGTTCGGGCCTGCTGTCACAGGCTCGGGTAGAGCGGGAAGCGGGCGCAGAGCGCCGCGACCTTGGCTTTCACCTGGGCCTCGACCTCGGCATTGCCGTCCTCGCCGTTGGCCGACAGGCCGTCGACGACCTCGACGATGAGCCGGGCGATCTCGCGGAATTCCTCTTCACCGAAGCCGCGGGTGGTGCCGGCGGGGGTGCCGAGGCGGATGCCGCTGGTCACGAAGGGCTTTTCCGGGTCGAAGGGAACGCCGTTCTTGTTGCAGGTGATATGGGCGCGGCCCAGCGCGGCCTCGGCGGCCTTGCCGGTCACCTTCTTCGGGCGCAGGTCGGCCAGCATCAGGTGGTTGTCGGTGCCGCCCGACACGATGTCGATGCCGCCCTTCATCAGCTCGTCGGCCATGGCCTGGGCGTTCTTGACGACCTGTGCGGCATAGGTCTTGAACTCGGGGCGCAGGGCCTCGCCGAAGGCGACGGCCTTGGCGGCGATCACATGCATCAGCGGGCCGCCCTGGAGGCCGGGGAAGACCGCCGAGTTGATTTTCTTGGCGATGTCCTCGTCATTGGTGAGGATCATGCCGCCACGGGGGCCGCGCAGCGACTTGTGGGTCGTGGTGGTGACGACATGGGCGTGCGGCAGCGGCGAGGGGTGCTGGCCACCGGCGACGAGGCCGGCGATATGGGCCATGTCGACCATCAGGTAGGCGCCGACCTCATCCGCGATCTTGCGGAAGGCGGCCCAGTCCCAGACGCGGGAATAGGCGGTGCCGCCGGCGACGATCAGCTTCGGTTTGTGTTCCAGCGCCTTCTCGCGGATCGACTCCATGTCGAGCAACTGGTCCTGGGCGCGCACGCCGTAGGAGACCACGTTGAACCACTTGCCCGACATGTTCACCGGCGAGCCGTGGGTGAGGTGGCCGCCCGAGTTCAGGTCGAGGCCCATGAAGGTCTCGCCGGGCTTGAGCAGGGCCAGGAACACGGCCTGGTTCATCTGCGAGCCCGAGTTCGGCTGGACGTTGGCGAAGTCGCAGCCGAAGAGCTGCTTGGCGCGCTCGATGGCCAGAGTCTCGGCCACGTCGACATACTGGCAGCCGCCGTAGTAGCGCTTGCCCGGGTAGCCCTCGGCATACTTGTTGGTCATCACCGAACCCTGCGCCTGCAGGACGGCGAGGCTCACGATGTTCTCGGAGGCAATCAGCTCGATCTCGTCGCGCTGGCGGCCGAGTTCGTTGGTGATGGCGCCGAAGATCTCGGGGTCGCGGCTGGAGAGGGCTTCGGTGAAAAAGCCGGCGTCACGGTGGGGCGCGTTCATATCGGTCTCCGTCAAGGATGGGCTGCGCGGAATGCGGGTTTCCTAGAGGAAAGCGTCGGCGGGATAAAGCGGGGAAAGCGACGCGGAGCATGGGTTCTGCGGCAAGGCTGGCGTTGGCGGGAAAGGTATGCTTGTTTCGGAACGAGTTGCGCACTACCGGAAACGCCCGCATGAGCCTGAAGATCGCCTTTCTGTCGAGCGACGCCCCGGTGGCGCTCTCCGCGCGGGACGCGCTTTCGGCGCGCTATGGCAATGTCGATCCGGCCGAGGCCGAGGTGATCGTGGCGCTGGGCGGCGATGGCTTCATGCTGCGCACGCTGCACGCGACGCAGGACCTGGCGGCGCCGGTCTATGGCATGAACCGCGGCACCATCGGCTTCCTGATGAACGAATACCACGAGACAGATCTGCTGGCCCGGCTGGAACAGGCCAAGGAAGAGGTGATTCACCCGCTGTCGATGCGGGCGATGGACCGCAAGGGGGTGATGCACCGGGCGCTGGCGATCAACGAGGTCTCGCTGCTGCGCGCCGGTCCGCAGGCGGCGCGGCTGCAGATCAGCATCGACGGCAAGGTGCGCCTGCCGGAACTGGTCTGCGACGGGGCGCTGGTGTCGACCCCGGCGGGCTCGACCGCCTACAACTATTCCGCGCATGGGCCGATCCTGCCGATCGGCGCGCAGGTGCTGGCGCTGACCGCCATCGCCGCCTTCCGTCCGCGCCGCTGGCAGGGCGCGCTGCTGCCGCTCTCTGCGGCGGTGCGCTTCGACGTGCTGGAGGCCGAGAAACGCCCGGTCATGGCCGACGCCGATTCGATCTCGTTCGAGGACATCGACTGGGTCGAGATCCGGCTGGACCCCACGGTCAGCCACTCGATCCTCTTCGACCCGGGCCACGGGCTGGAAGAGCGTCTGATTTCCGAGCAGTTCACCTAGGGTCAAGTCTTTGTGATCGCCCAAACCCGTACAGGGGCTGCGATTTGGAGCGAAATGTGGTCAAATGACTTCGTGGCGACGGGTTGAGTCTCGCCGTTGCCGAACTCCTCTGGTGCGTCCTCCGTGCCACTGTGGGTGGGGGTGACGATTCACAGTTTTTCCAGCGATGCGGGCGTGGGGCCGATGCCCCGCGCCCGTTTTGGCATGGGCGGATCCGACGAATTTCTGGAAAATCGACCCCGCAGACCAGGGATTTCATCTTCCTGTGATCCAATTCACTTACCTCTGCCCGGGCCTGGGGCAAAAAGTACATGGCTGCATTATCAGCCTCCGGCACATGTTCCAATGCCGGTAATTCGAAGTAGCGATTGAGATGTTTCCCTCGTCTGCTGGCGCGGAGCCCCAACTCCGCGCCAGCAATTTCCTATGAGATCTGCCGGCTCTGCCCTTCCCAGAAGGGTTTGCGCAGCTCGGTCTTGAGCACCTTGTTGGCGCCCGAGAGCGGGAAGGGGGCGGTGCGGAACTCGACGCTGCGCGGGCATTTGAAGCCGGCGATGAGCCTATGGCAGTGGTCCTTCAGCTCCTGCTCGCTGACCTCGGCGCCGGGCTTGAGGATGACGATGGCGTGGACCTGTTCGCCCCATTGCTCGGAGGGGATGCCGATCACCGCGCTGGTGGCCACCGCCGGGTGCTGGCCGATGGCGTTCTCGACCTCGGCGGAATAGACGTTCTCGCCGCCCGAGATGATCATGTCCTTGAGCCGGTCCATGAGGAAGATGAAGCCCTCTTCGTCCATGTAGCCGGCGTCGCCGGTATAGACCCAGCCGTTTTTCAGCGTCTCGGCGGTGGCCTTTTCCTTCTGCCAGTAGCCCAGCATCGTGACCGGCCCCTTGACGGTGATATGCCCGACGGTGCCGCGCGGCACCTCGTTGTCCTGCTCGTCGACGATGCGGATCTCGACGATGCGGGTGGCGCGCCCGCAAGAGCGCAGCTTGCCCGCCTTCGGACCCTCGAAGGTGTGATAATCGGTGCCGAGGAAGGTCGCCACCGGGCTGAGCTCGGTCTGGCCGAAGGCCTGGATGAAGTGCACGCCGGGGAAGAGGTCGAAGGCGCGTTTCAGCGAGGCCTCGGTGATCGGCGAGGCGCCGTAGGCGATGAGTTCGAGCGAGGAGGTGTCGAATTCGGCGAACTTCGGGCTTGCCATGACCATCTGCAGCATCACCGGCACCAGCAGCAGGTGCGAGGGGCGGTGGGCCTGCACCGCTTCGAGCGTGGCCTCGGGCGTGAACATCGGGATCACGACATGGGTGCCGGCGACGAAGGTGATCGCCGCGAACCAGAGCAGGTCGGCGATGTGAAACATCGGCGCGGCGTGCAGGTAGACTGTGCCGTCGGAGAGCGCCAGCTCTTGCGCGTTGGAAATGCCGCCGACGAAGAAATTCGCATGGCTCAGCATCACGCCCTTGGGAAAGCCGGTGGTGCCGCCGGTATAGAAGATGCCGACGAGGTCATCGCCCGCGCGCCCGGCATCCGGGACGGGATCGGCGGCGGCGAGGATCTCCTCGTAGTTCACCATCCCCTCGGGCGTCGGGCCGTCGCCGCAGAAGACGATGGTCTTCAGCCCCTTGACCTCGGCGCTGATCGCCGGGGCGGCCTTGGCGAAGGCATCGTCGACCAGCAGGATCCCGGCGCCGGCGTCGTTCAGCGCATAGGCGCATTCGGCGGGGGACCAGCGGATGTTCATCGGCATCATCGCCCCGCCGCCCCAGGGGACGGCGAAGTAGTATTCGATGAAACGGTCGGAGTTCAGCGAGAGCAGGGCGACCCGGTCGCCCGGTTTCATCCCCAGTTTCTGCAGCGCGCCGGCGAGGCGCTGGACCCTCTCCAAAGTCTGCGGCCAGCTGCGCTGGCGGTCCTTGAAGATGGTGGCGATACCGGTCGGGTTGACCTGCGCCGCACGGCGCAGGATCGACGTTATCTGCATTCTGTCTCCTCCCAGGGACCGGGCCCTTCGGGGCCCTGTTATGGAGACAGTCTAGCGCATCCTTTCCCAGAGCGCATCGCACATCCGTCCGACGCGGGCCTCGATGGCGGCCATGGCGTCGACGACCAGGTCCTCGCGCCAGCGGCGGCCGACGATCTGGACGTTGATCGGCTGCGGCCCCCTGGGCAGCATGGCGAGCCGCGCCGGGACGTTGCCGGCGGGCAGGCCGATGTAGTTCATCGCATAGGACCAGAGCGCCGCGCCCAGCACCTCCTGCACGCCCTCGCCGCCCTCGGTGTCGCGGTCGGGGGCGAAGAAGGGCTGCGGCAGGAAGGGCGTGATGATCAGCGGGTAGCGCTCGGTGAAGAGCGACCACTGGCGCGCGTACCAGGTGCGCTTGGCCATCATCTGCAGCAGCTCGGTGCCCTCGTAGACCGGGAACTGGCGGAAATACTCGTCGAAGATCGCCTTGACCGTGTCCGAGCCATGGGCCGCGATATCGGGGCCGAGCATGGCCGAGGTCTCGCCCAGCAGCGCGCGGTAGCCGTCGAGCGCGCATTCCTTCAGCATCGGCGGCTCGATCTCCTCGACCTGGTAGCCGGCGTCGTTGAGCGCATCGCGCGCGGTGTCGAGCGCGGCGCTCACCTCGGGGTGGAGGTCAAAGCCGTAGGTGGCCTTGGTGAAGGCGACCGGGATCGGCCCGTCGAGCGGCGCGCCGCGCCAGGGCAGGGGGATGTGGAAGGGGTCGCGCGGGTCGGGCGCGATCATCGTCGGCATGGCGGCGTGCAGGTCGGCGGCCTCGCGCACGATCAGGCCCTGCACCGACATCGCCTGCGACAGCATCCCGCGCTCGGCCTTCTGGCCGGGGTTGTAGGCCGGCACCCGGCCAAGGCCCGGCTTGACCGTCACCGCGCCATTGGCGGCGGCGGGGAACCGCAGCGAGCCGCCGATGTCGTTGCCATGGGCCAGCGCGCCGATCCCGGCCATCACCGCCGAGCCTGCCCCGCCCGAGGAACCGCCGGCCGAGATGTGGCGGCCCCAGGGGTTGTGGGTGCGGCCGAACAGCGGGTTGTCGGTATCGGCGCGGAAGGAGAATTCGGGCGTGTTGGTGCGCCCGATCACCACCGCGCCGGCGTCCTGCAGGTTCTTGACCAGCGGCGCGTCCTCGGGGGCGATGAAATCCTTGAGCGCGACGATGCCGTTCGAGGTGGCGTGCCCCTTCTGGTCGACGTTGATCTTTATGGTCACCGGCACCCCGAAGAGCGGCCCCGGCGCGGCGCCGCCGGCGCGGGCCTTGTCGAGCGCGCGGGCACGCTCCATCGCCTCCGCCGAGAGGTCTTCGACCACGGCGTTCAGGTCGGGGTTCACCGCGTTCATGCGCGCGATGGCGGCGCCGATGGTGGCCTCGGCGGTGAGTTCGCCCGCGGCGGTGCGGCGGGCGGTTTCGGCGGCGCCAAGGCGCCAGATGTTCTCAGTTGTCATGTTCAGTTCTCCTGGCGGCAACCTTGGCGGCTGGCGCGGGACCTGCCAAGGGGGCAGTCGCGCTTGCCGCTGCGTCAGCGATGGAATTGTGCTAGTCTGCCGCCATCCATCATGCAGGGGAGGGCGGGGTGATGCTTGCAAACGACAAGGTCTTTGCCGGGTCGATCCCGGATATCTACGACACCTACCTGGTGCCGCTGATCTTCGAGGCCTTTGCCGAGGACATGGCCACGCGGGTCACAGCGCAGCCGGTGCGCGACGTGCTCGAGACGGCGGCGGGCAGCGGTGTCGTCACCCGCGCCCTGGCGCCGAAGCTGGCTGCGGACGCGCGTTTGACCGTCACCGACCTGAACCCGCCGATGCTGGAGCGCGCGAAGGCGCGGCAGGGCGCGGATGCGCGGATCACCTGGCAACCGGCCGATGCGCTCGATCTGCCCTTCGCGGATCAGAGCTTCGACGCGGTCTGCTGCCAGTTCGGGGTGATGTTCTTCCCCGACCGGGTGAAAGGCTATGCCGAGGCCCGCCGGGTGCTGCGCCCCGGTGGCCGCTTCGTCTTCAACGTCTGGGACGCGATCGAATACAACGGTTTCGCCGATGTGGTGACGCGGGTCGCCTCGACCCTGCTGCCCGCCGCGCCGCCGCAGTTCCTGGCCCGCACGCCGCACGGCCACGGCCAGCCGCAGCGCATCCACGAAGAACTGGCCGAGGCCGGTTTCGCCCATGTCGAGATCGAGAAACTGACGCGCGACAGCACCGCCCCCGACCCCTCGCACCCGGCCATCGCCTATTGCCGCGGCACCCCGATGTTCGGCGAACTTGCCCCGCATGGCGAGGCCAAGGTGCAGCGCATCATCGACGCCGCGACCGAGGAAATCCGCGCCACCTATGGCCCGGGCCCGGTCACGGCGCCGATCCAGGGGTTCGTCGTCGCGGCCTGGTGAGGTGGGATTGATCGTATCTCAATTGAGATCTATCTTGGTGGGGCTAAAAGAGGAGCCACCATGCCTGCCCAGACCTCGATGCTGCACGTCCGCGTGGACGACCAACTCAAGGCGCAGGCGGCCGAGGCGCTGTCGAACGTGGGGCTGACCCTGTCGGACGCGGTGCGCATCCTGTTGACGCGCGTTGCCGCCGAGGGCGGCCTGCCCGCCGGGCTGACGGCCAATCCGGAGGCGCATGACGCCTGGTTCCGGGCCAAGGTGCAGGAGGCCCTGGCCGACCCGCGCCCGGCGCAGCCGCAGGACGAGGTCATGCGCAACGCCCGCGCCCTGATCGACGCCAAGCGCCGTGCCGGCGGTTGAATGGAAGGCTGCGGCGGTCGCCGACCTGATGGCGATCGTCGACGTTATCTCGGATGACAACCCGGCGGCCGCGCTGGCCCTGCTCGAGCAGATCGAGGGCAGGGTGTCACGGCTTGCCGATCACCCAAGGGCCGGACGATCCGGCAGGGCGCAGGGAACGCGCGAACTGGTCGCGCATCCCAACTATGTCGTCGTCTATTCCGAGACCGGGACGACGGTGACTGTGCTGCGCGTGCTCCACGCCGCGCAGATGTGGCCCTGATCGAGGGAGGGGCCGGGCGTCCCGGCCCCGCCGATCACGCCTTGGCGTAGCCAATGGTCTGCAGCGACTCGCGGATTTCGTCCAGGATGGCCGGGTCGTCGATGGTCGCCGGCATCTTGAACTCCTGGTTGTCGGCGATCTTGACCATGGTGGCGCGCAGGATCTTGCCCGAGCGGGTCTTGGGCAGGCGGTCGACCACCACGGCGAGCTTGAAGGCCGCCACCGGGCCGATCTTGTCGCGCACCAGCTTCACCGCTTCCTTGCAGATCTCGTCGTGCGGGCGGTTCACGCCCTTGGTCAGGATCAGGAAGCCCACCGGCATCTGGCCCTTCAGCTCGTCCGCGACGCCGATCACCGCGCATTCCGCGACGTCGGGGTGCGAGGCCAGCACCTCTTCCATCGCGCCGGTCGACAGGCGGTGGCCGGCGACGTTGATGACGTCATCGGTGCGGGCCATGATGTAGAGATAGCCGTCGGCGTCAATCATCCCCGCATCCCCCGTCTCGTAGTAGCCGGGGAAGGTGGTGAGGTAGGACTTCTTGAACCGCTCTTCGGCGTTCCACAGCGTCGGCAGCGTGCCCGGGGGCAGCGGCAGCTTGACCGCGATGGCGCCAAGCTCGCCCGGAGGCATCGGGCGGCCGCCCTCGTCGAGGATCTGCACGTCATAGCCCGGCATGGCGACCGAGGGCGAGCCGATCTTGACCGGCAGCGCCTCGAGCCCCATCGGGTTGGCGGCGATGGACCAGCCGGTCTCGGTCTGCCACCAGTGGTCGATCACCGGGCGGTCGAGCACGCGCTGCGCCCATTCGATGGTGTCCGGGTCGGCGCGTTCGCCGGCGAGGTAGAGTACCTTGAAGTGCGACAGGTCGTATTTCTTCAGGAACTCGCCCTTGGGGTCCTCGCGCTTGACCGCGCGGATGGCGGTGGGGGCGGTGAAGAAGGACTTGACCTTATGCTCGGAGATCACCCGCCAGAAGGTGCCGGCGTCGGGGGTGCCGACCGGCTTGCCCTCGAAGACGATGGTGGTGTTGCCATGCACCAGCGGGCCGTAGCAGATGTAGGAATGGCCGACGACCCAGCCCACGTCCGAGGCAGCCCAGAAGACGTCGCCGGGGTCGACGTTGTAGATGTTCTTCATCGACCAGTTCAGCGCCACCAGGTGGCCGCCGGTGGGGCGCACCACGCCCTTGGGTGCGCCAGTGGTGCCGGAGGTATAGAGGATATAGGCCGGGTGGCTGCCCTCGACCGGCACGCAGTCGGCCGGTTCCACGCCATACTGGAAGGCGTGCCAGTCGACGTCGCGGCCTTCGACCAGCTTTGCCACTTCCTGCTCGCGCTGGAAGATCACGCAGAACTCGGGCTTGTGCTTGGCAAGGTCGACGGCGCCGTCGAGCAGCGGCTTGTAATGGACGGTGCGCCCCGGTTCGAGGCCGCAGGAGGCGGCGATGATCGCCTTGGGCTGGCAGTCGTCGATGCGCACGGCGAGTTCGTGGGCGGCGAAACCGCCGAAGACCACCGAGTGCACCGCGCCGATGCGCGAACAGGCGAGCATGGCCTCCAGCGCCTCGGGCACCATCGGCATGTAGATGATGACACGGTCGCCCTTGGTCACGCCCTTGGCGCGCAGCGCGCCGGCGAGGCTGGCGACCCGGTTCTTCAACTCGGCATAGGTGATCTTGTGGACGGTGCCGGTGATCGGGCTGTCATGGATGATCGCCACCTGCGCCCCGCGTCCGCCCTCGACGTGGCGGTCGACCGCGTTCCAGCAGGTATTCACCATGCCGTCGTCGAACCAGGTGTACAGCGGCGCGCGTTCGGCATTCAGCGCCCTTGACGGGAAGCGGTCCCAGTCGATGGCCTTGGCGGCATCGAGCCAGAATGCCTCGGGATCGGCCTTCCAGGCCTCGTACACGCTCTTGTAGCCCATGTGTCCCTCCTCCTGACGTTACGTCTTGCGCTGTTGATGCTGCGTTGCCGCATGGCGCGCAAGTGCCCTGCCTGCGCCGCGTTGACGCTGTTTGCGCCAACAACGGTGCAGGTCTCTTGCCGATATCTCTAGGCAATTCGGACGGCGCTTCCAAGCGATGGGAATAAAGATCGGCGGAAGGTCTGAAAACGACATGGGTGTCGTGAATGCGACAGCAGGTGATTCGGCCTGGCTTTAGGGCCTCGCACGGGGACGTTCAGCGTTCCTTGCTTGAACAGGGGGACGACCCGCCAGCGGCGGAGACACACCCCCGACGTCCGGCGAGAACAGCCGAAGAAGTAACCTCCAACTATTTCCCTCGCCGCCACGTGGTTGAACCCCACGTGGCGGTTTTGCTGTCAGCCGTATTGCGCCACCGGCGTGCCGGCGATGGCGGCGACGTTGAGGATCCCGCGCGAGGTGATCGAGGGCGAGACGATATGGGCCCTGTTGCCCATGCCCATCAGGATCGGCCCCACTTCCAGCCCGCCGGCGCGCATCTTGAGGATATTGCGCACGCCGCTGGCGGCGTCGGCATGGGCAAAGACCAGCACGTTGGCCGGGCCTTCCATGCGCGAATGGGGGAAGATGCGGGCGCGCAGCTCGGGGTCGAGCGCCGAGTCGACGTTCATCTCGCCCTCGTAGACGAAGCCGCGCGGCGTGGCGTCGAGCACGGCGATGGCGTCGCGCACCCGCTGGCCCGAGGCTTCGGACTGGCTGCCGAACTGCGACTGCGAGCACATGGCCACCTTGGGCTCCAGCCCGAAGCGGCGGACGTGGCGGGCGGCGCCGATGGCGATCTCGGCCAGCTGCGCGGGGGTCGGTTCGTGGTGGACATGGGTGTCGGCGATGAACAGCGGGCCGTCTTCGAGGATCATCAGGCTGAGCGCGCCCTGCGGGTGCAGCCCCTCCTTGCCCAGCACCTGGGTGACGTAGTTCAGGTGCCAGCGGAATTCGCCGAAGGTGCCGCAGATCATGCTGTCGGCCTCGCCGCGGTGCACCATGATCGCGCCGATGGCGGTGGTATTGGTGCGCATGATCGCCTTGGCGAGGTCGGGCGTCACCCCGTTGCGCTGCATCAGTTCGTGGTAGCTGTTCCAGTAGTCGTAATAGCGCGGGTCGTTCTCGGGGTTGACCAGTTCGAAGTCGCGACCGGGGCGCACATCCAGGCCGAAGCGTTCGCAGCGCTGCTCGATCACCTCGGGACGGCCGACAAGGATCGGCGTCTCGGTGGTCTCTTCCAGGATCGCCTGGGCGGCGCGCAGCACGCGCTCGTCCTCGCCCTCGGTCAGCACGATGCGGCGCGAGGCGGCGCGGGCGGCCTCGAAGACCGGGCGCATCAGCAGGGCCGAGCGGAACACCGTCTGCTTGAGTTTGGCCGCATAGGCGTCGAGGTTCTCGATCGGGCGCGTCGCCACGCCGGTCTCCATCGCCGCGCGGGCGACCGAGGTCGAGACCACGGCCATCAGGCGCGGATCGAAGGGCTTGGGAATCAGATAGTCGGCCCCGAAGGTCAGCTGCTCGCCGCGATAGGCCGCCGCCGCCTCGGCGCTGGTGGTGGCGCGGGCGAGCTGGGCGATGCCGTCGATGCAGGCGAGCTCCATCTCGTCGTTGATCTCGGTCGCGCCGACGTCGAGCGCGCCGCGGAAGATGAAGGGGAAGCAGAGGACGTTGTTGACCTGGTTGGGGAAATCGCTGCGTCCGGTGGCGATGATCGCGTCGGGCGCGGCTTCGCGGGCGAGGTCGGGCAGGATTTCCGGCGTCGGGTTGGCCAGCGCGAAGATCACCGGGCGGCGCGCCATCCTGCGCACCATGTCCTGGGTCAGCACGCCGGGGCCGGAGAGGCCGAGGAAGAGGTCAGCGCCCTCGATCACCTCGTCGAGCGTGCGCTTGTCGGTCTTCTGGGCAAAGCAGGACTTCTGCGGGTTCATGTCCACCTCGCGGCCCTCGTAGACAAGGCCGTGGATGTCGCAGAGCCAGACGTTCTCGCGCCTGACGCCCAGCTTGAGCAGCATGTTCAGGCAGGCGATGCCCGCCGCGCCGCCGCCTGTCGAGACGACCTTGACGTCTTCAAAGGCCTTCTCGGCCACGAAAAGCGCGTTCTTGGCCGCCGCGCCCACCACGATGGCGGTGCCGTGCTGGTCGTCGTGGAAGACCGGAATGTTCATCCGCTCGCGGCAGAGCTTCTCGACGATGAAGCAGTCGGGGGCCTTGATGTCTTCGAGGTTGATCGCGCCGAAGGTCGGTTCCAGCGAGCAGACGATCTCGGCCAGTTTCACCGGGTCGGGTTCGTTCACCTCGATGTCGAAGCAGTCGATGCCGGCGAACTTCTTGAAGAGCACGGCCTTGCCCTCCATCACCGGCTTGGAGGCCAGCGCGCCGATATTGCCGAGGCCAAGCACGGCGGTGCCGTTCGAGATGACGGCGACGAGGTTGCCCCGCGTGGTGAAGCGCGCGGCATTGGCGGGGTCGGCCTTGATTTCGAGGCAGGCCTCGGCCACGCCGGGGGAATAGGCGCGCGACAGGTCGCGTCCGTTGGCCAGCGGCTTGGTGGCGCGAATCTCGAGTTTGCCGGGCTTCGGGAACTCGTGATACATCAGCGCCGCCTGGCGCGGGTTATGGCTTTCGGACACGGTTCGGCCCCCTTTGCGAAATGTAGTTCAGCATTAAACTAGTTTCCCGGGCGGCAACAGGGGTCAAAATGCCCCGGCGCCCCTGCTTGCTATTTTCCGCGCGCCCGGCCACTGTTTTCCGCGAACCGGAGTGACGTGTGATGAGCGATACCATAGCCGAAATGCGGCTGCCCACGAAAGAGCTGCGCGACGACATCCCCTTCTATACCAAGCGGCTGGGGATGCGGCTGGACATGATCTATCCCGCCGACGATCCCTCGACCGCGGTGTTCTCGGGCCACGGCCTGCGGCTGCGGATCGAGAAGGGCGCGCCCGAGGCGCCGGGGACGCTGCGCATCCTGACCGAGGACCCCGAGGGATTTGCTGGCGGCGAGCGCGTTCTGGTGGCGCCGAACGGCACGCGGATCGAGATCGAGGAGCGCAACCCGCCGGTGGTGATGCCGAAGACCGAGCACGCCTTCGTGGTGCGCCGGCTGGCTGACCAGGCGCCGTGGATCATCGGGCGGGCGGGGATGCAGTATCGTGACCTGATCCCCTCGCGGCTGGGCGGGTCGATTATCGCCAGCCACATCCGCATTCCCGACGGCGGGCCGGTGCCGGACATGGTGCATTACCACAAGGTCGGCTTCCAGCTGATCTTCTGCGTCAACGGCTGGGTCGACGTGGTCTATGAAGACCAGGGGCCGAAGATGCGGCTGACGCCGGGCGATTGCTTCATCCAGCCGCCCGAGATCCGGCACCGGGTGCTCGAGGCCAGCGACAACGTGCAGGTGATCGAGATCGGCGTGCCGGCGGAACATGTGACCGAGATCGACCACGAGATGACCCTGCCCACCCCGCAGCTGCGCCCCGAGCGCGAATGGCAGGGGCAGCGGTTCGTCTACAATACGGCCGCAGGGGCCGAGTGGGCACTGTTCCGGCTGCCGGGCTATGTCGCCCGCGACACCACGATTGCCGCCAATACCAAGGGCGTTGCCGGGGTGATGGTGGTGCGCAGGGGCGAGGGCGCACCGCAATGGGCGACCCATGACACCGACATCCTGTTCACCTACGTGATGGAGGGCGACGTCACGCTGGAAGGCGAGGGCAAGGAGCCTTACCGCCTGACCAAGGGCGATGCCTTCGTGATCCCGCCGGGCATGAAGACGCGGCTGTCCGATCCCAGCGCCGAGATGGAGCTGCTGGAAGTCAGCCTGCCGGGCGTGTTCGGGACCGTGCTGGGCTGAACCGGCTCAGGCGTTCTCGACCTCGTGCAGCAGGGCGATGCGGCGGCGGGCCTCGCTTTCGCTGAGGCCGGCCTCGAAGGCAAAGCCCAGCCGTTCGCTCAGGCGCATCAGCTCGGCCTCGGTCGAGGGGCGGGCGGGGGCGGCGTCGCCGGTGCCGGTGACGTGGCGCGTCTCCCAGGGATAGGCGGTTTCGGTCTTCTCCATCGTGTCCTCCTTTCGGCGGGTATCGGGGAACAACGGGCCGGCGGCGCGAATGTTCCGCTTGCATCCCGCGCGGGCCTCCGGAACAGTTGGGGGCCTGGCAACAGGAGGTCAGTTACGTGAATACCTTGCGCGAAGTCGCCGCCGCCGTGCGCGAGAACGCACATGCGCCCTATTCCAACTTCAAGGTCGGCGCGGCGATACGGGCCGGTTCGGGGCGCGTCTATGTCGGCTGCAACGTCGAGAACGTGGCCTATCCCGAGGGCACCTGCGCCGAGGCCGGGGCGATTGCCGCGATGTGCGCCGCCGGTGAATACGAGATTTCCGAGGTCTATGTGATCGCCGCCTCGCCCTCGCCGGTGCCGCCCTGCGGCGGCTGCCGCCAGAAGCTGGCCGAGTTCGGCAAGGGGGCTGTGCCGGTGACGCTGGCCACCACCACGGGGCAGGAGATGGCCACCACCATCGCGGCGCTGCTGCCGGGGGCCTTCGGCGCGGACCACATGGCCGGCTGAGATGGATGCCCGCTCGATCATCGCCAGGCTGCGCCGGCACCAGGCGCCCAGCGCCGAGGAGCTGCGCTGGTTCGCGCAGGGCCTGGCCGACCGCAGCGTCAGCGATGCGCAGGCGGGGGCCTTTGCCATGGCGGTCTGCATGGGCAGCCTCGGCACCGAGGGCCGCGCCGCGCTGACGCTGGCGATGCGCGACAGCGGGCGGGTGCTGCACTGGGCGCTGCCCGGCCCGGTGATCGACAAGCATTCTACCGGCGGGGTGGGCGACTGCGTCTCGCTGATCCTGGCGCCGGCCCTGGCGGAATGCGGAGGCTTCGTTCCGATGATCTCGGGCCGGGGGCTGGGCCATACCGGCGGCACGCTCGACAAGCTCGAGTCGATCCCCGGTTTCGCCACCATGCTGGGCCCCGAGCGGCTGGCCGAGATCGTCGCCAGGACCGGCTGCGCGATTGTCGGCGCGACCTCGGATATCGCGCCCGCCGACAAGCGGCTCTATGCGATCCGCGACGTGACCGCGACGGTCGAGAGCCTTGACCTCATCACCGCCTCGATCCTGTCCAAGAAACTGGCGGCCAGCCCCGACGCGCTGGTGCTTGACGTCAAGGTCGGCTCTGGCGCCTTCATGAAATCGGCCGATGAGGCGCGGGCGCTGGCGGTGGCCCTGACCGAGACCGCCACGGCGGCGGGCTGCCGCACCACGGCGGTGATCAGCGACATGAGCCAGCCGTTGGCCCCGGCGCTGGGCAATGCGCTGGAGGTGGCCGAGGTGATGAAGGTGCTGACCGGCGAGGAGACCGGCGCGCTGGTGCAGATCTGCGTGGCGCTGGGCGGCGTGCTGCTGGCCGATGCCGGGCTGGTCGATGACGTGCAGGAGGGGGCGGACAAGATCGCCGCCACCCTGTCGGACGGCCGCGCCGCCGACCGCTTCGGCCGCATGGTGGCGGCGCAGGGCGGGCCGCTGGCCTTCGTCGAGAACTGGGCGCGCTTCCTGCCCGAGGCCAACGTGATCCGCGAGGTCGCCGCGCCGCGCGCGGGCTATGTCGCCGCCATCGACGGCGAGGCGCTGGGGCTGGCGGTGGTCGCCCTTGGCGGCGGGCGGCAGGTCGAAAGCGATACGGTCGATCCGGCCGTGGGCCTCAGCGGGCTGGTGCGGCTGGGCGAGAAGGTCGACAAGGGCGCGCCGCTGGTGCAGGTCCATGCCGCGCGCGAGGACAGCGCCATGATGGCCGCCCGCGCGGTGCTGCGCGCGATCACCTTCTCGGACGAGCCGCCCGCGCTGCCCGAGTTGATCCGCGAGAGGATCGGCTGATGCCGCGCGCCTTCCTTGTCGTCATGGATTCCGTCGGCATCGGCGGCGCGCCGGATGCCGGGCGCTTCTTCAACGGCGACCTGCCCGACACCGGGGCCAATACGCTGGGCCATATCGCGCAGGCCTGCGCCGAGGGCCGCGCCGAGGAGGGCCGCAGCGGCCCGCTGCGCCTGCCGGCGCTGGCGGGGCTGGGGCTGGGCGCGGCGGTCAAGCTGGCCTCGGGACTGGAGCCGCAGGGGCTGGCGGGGCCGGTGACGGGGCGCTGGGGCGCCGCGACCGAGATTTCGCCCGGCAAGGACACGCCCTCGGGGCATTGGGAACTGGCCGGGGTGCCGGTGCCCTGGGACTGGACCTATTTCCCAGATACGGTTCCGGCCTTCTCCGACGACCTCGCGCAGGCGGCGGCTGCGGCGGCCGGGACCGAGGGTATTCTTGGCAACTGCCACGCCTCGGGGACCGAGATCATCGCGCGGCTCGGGGCCGAGCATATGCGCAGCGGCTGGCCGATCTGCTATACCTCGGCCGACAGCGTGTTCCAGATCGCCGCGCATGAAGAGAGCTTCGGCCTCCAGCGCCTCTACCGGATGTGCGAGGAACTGGCCCCGCGCCTGCATGCGATGAAAGTGGGCCGGGCCATCGCGCGGCCCTTTGTCGGCAGCCCCGAGACCGGGTTCACCCGCACCACGAACCGGCACGACTATGCTATTGCCCCGCCCGCGCCGGTGCTGACCAACTGGGTGCAGGCGGCGGGCCGGCGGGTGCATGCGGTGGGCAAGATCGGCGACATCTTCTCGATGCAGGGGATCGACACGCTGTCCAAGGGCAGCGACGCCGCGCTGATGGACCACCTGGCCCGGCTGGTGGACGAGGCCGAGGAGGGCAGCCTGACCTTCGCCAATTTCGTCGAGTTCGACAGCCTCTATGGCCACCGCCGCGATATCTCGGGCTATGCCCGCGCTCTGGAATGGTTCGATGCCCGCATCGGCGCGCTGCTGGCGCGGCTGCGGCCGGGCGACCTGATGGTGCTGACAGCCGATCACGGCAACGATCCGAGCTGGCCCGGTGGCGACCACACGCGCGAGCGGGTGCCGGTGCTTTGCGCCGGGGTGGGGGCGGGGACGCTGGGGCAGGTCGCCTTTGCCGACGTCGCCGCCAGCATCGCGGCGTATCTGGGCGTTGCGTCACAGGGGCCGGGGCGCAGCTTTCTCTGAGCGGGGTGGCTTGCCCTTGGCGCGGAGCCGGACCAGAAAGGGAATGTCCACGAAAGGGAGCGCAGACATGGCCGAGCATCTTACCGTCGTCAATCACCCGCTGGTGCAGCACAAGCTGACGCTGATGCGGCAGAAGGATACGCCGACGGCGGTGTTCCGCCAGTTGCTGCGCGAGATCACCCAGTTCCTGCTCTACGAGGTCACCCGCGAACTGCCGATGACCAAGAAGCCGATCGAGACCCCGCTCGAGGAGATGGACGCCCCGACGCTGGCCGGCAAGAAGCTGGCGCTGGTCTCGATCCTGCGGGCCGGCAACGGGATGCTGGACGGCGCGCTGGAGCTGATCCCCTCGGCCCGCGTCGGCTTTGTCGGGCTCTACCGCGACGAGGCAACGCTGCAGCCGGTGCAATATTACTTCAAGGTGCCCGAGGCTTTGGAGGATCGGCTGGTGATCGCCGTCGACCCGATGCTGGCCACCGGCAACTCTTCGGCCGCCGCCGTCACCCTGCTCAAGGAGGCGGGCGCCAAGGACATCCGCTTCCTCTGCCTGCTGGCCGCACCCGAGGGCGTCGCGCGCATGAAGGACGCGCACCCGGACGTGCAGATCGTCACCGCCTCGCTGGATCGCGGACTGAACAAGAAGGGCTATATCATGCCCGGACTGGGCGACGCGGGCGACCGGATGTTCGGTACGAAATAGGGGCCGGGCGCTAGACTCTCGGCGCGATTCGGGCCATCCTGCGCTAGATTTCGTAGGGGGGTCCGATGCGTTCCGCAATTCTTATGGTGCTGACGCTATCCGTGGTGGCCTTTGCCTCTGGCGTGACCGCCGGTTCGGCCCCGGAGATCTCGGGCCCGGCGGAAGTGCCGCCCGCCAGCTACCCGGAACGCCAGTATATCGACAGCCGCGGCTGCGTCTTCATCCGCGCCGGGATCGGCGGGGTGACAACCTGGGTGCCACGGGTGGACCGGCAGCGCAACCCGGTCTGCGGCCATATGCCCTCGCTCGCGGCGGCGCGGCGCGAGGTGGCGCCGGTGGTGCGCGTCGTGGCGGCGCGGCCGGTGGCGGTGACGCCAAGGGTGGCGCAGCAGGCGGTCCGTGTGGTGCCCCAGCATGTCTACGACAACCGCCAGAACACCCGCAACGTGGCGGTGCCCAAGGGCTATCGCCCGGTCTGGACCGATGACCGGCTGAACCCGCACCGGGCCGAGCGCACCCTTGCGCCCAGCCTCGCCGCGCCGGTGGCCGGCGTGCCGCGCGGCTATCGCGGGGTTTGGCAGGACGACCGGCTGAACCTGCGCCGGGCGCAGGGCACGGCGCAGGGCGAGGCGGCGATGGGGCGGATCTGGGACGACTCGCTGCCGCGCGAGCTGCGCAGGGGCGCGCCTGCCGCGCGGGTGGTGACGGCGGACAACAACGCGCGGAACGGCAATTCGCCCTACTGGGAGCCGCCGGTGGGCCAGCCCGCCAGGGCGCAGCTTTCGACACGTTCGGACCCGGCGCTGGGCAAGCCGCTCTACGTCCGGCTCGCCGCCTATGGCGCCGCCGATGAGGCGCGCGGGGTGGCCGAGGGGCTGGCGCGGGGCGGGCTGTCGATGCGGCTCGGCAAGACCGGCAACGGCACCACGCTGGTGCTGGCCGGGCCCTACGGCTCGGAGGCCGAGGCCAGGGCCGCGCTCGCCGCGCTGCGCGGGGCGGGCTATCCGAAGGCCGCGCTGCTGCGCTGAGCGCTCAGCCGCCGCAGATGTTCTGCACCTGCACCCAGTCGCGGTCCTTCAGGACCGGCGGCGGCGTCAGTCCCGTCATCGGGTCGGCCTCGACCAGGCCCAGCACCGACTCGCCGGTGATATCGAGCGCCATGGCATAGGGGCGCGAGGGCACCTCGGCCTTGGCGAAGGCCGCCAGCAGCCTGTCGTCGGGCAGCGCCGGGCGCGGCGCGGCAATGACCATCTCGGCATAGCGGTCGAGCATCTCGCGGCTCACCTCGCCCGTCGTGAGCAGGCGGAAGGAGGCCAGCACGCCACCCGCGCGCAGCAGGTCGCCCAACGGATCGAAGAGCTCGGCGCGGGTGCGCTCGGCCAGCACGTAGCCGGCGGCGACGGCGGGGTCCTCGTAATCCTCGATCAGCGCCTTGTTCAGCAGCACGACCGAGCCGGGCAGGTTCAGGCTCGACCGGACGCCGGCGGGCAGCACGACGATCTCGCGCACTTCGAGCCGGCGGGCGAGACGGGCCAGCGCCGGGGCGCTGGCGGTGGTGCGGCAGGCGCGGCCTGCGACCCGTTCGAGCCGGTCGAGCAGCGCCTCGCCGATCTCCATCCGCTTGACCTTGGGCACGACCTCGAGCGCGTGGCGGCGCATCGCGCCGGGCAGCCAGAACACCAGCAGGCCGATCACCAGCGCGCTGATCGTGACCATGCCGACCAGCCGCAGCCGGCCGGGGCGCGGGCGCGAGCGGTCGACGGCAAGGCGCAGCCGGTCGAGCGCGGCGATCATCTCGGTCTCGTTGGCGGCGAGTTCCAGCGTCTCGTCGGGGTCGCCGTCGGGGTGGAACAGGGCCGGGGTCTCGCCGGGGTTGTCGCGCTGGATCGCGGCCAGCGACCAATGGGTGAGCGCGCGGTTCTGGAAGTCGGAAATGGTGAGGGTGGCCTCGCCCACGGAAACGACCACCTCGCGGCGCTGGGCGTCGCTGGTGGGCCGCCAGAGGCCGGTCGCCTCGAGCCGCTGATATTTCCTGAGTGCGGTCATGCCTGGCAGGTCTGCCCGTGCCTTGTGTTTGCGACAGGGTAGCACGGGTTCGGGGGCGGGGTAAATGGGGCGGGAATCACTTCCCCCGGCCGGGGAATGGGGTCAACTTCATGATTCAAATGGGTTTTCGAAATTGTCTCGCTGGCAGCCCGATCCGGGCGGATGAACGGCACGGCGGGCGGCCATTGGTTGCGCCGCCCGCTGTGCGGGCCACCCTCAGTCGCGGCCCGAGAGGTAGAACATCGCCTCGATCATAGACTCGGCGCTGTTGAAGCCGCCGGGGTGGGTCGACATCAGGCCAAGGGCGAACTCGCGGCGGGCCTGGTCATTGGCGCGCTCGTCGCGGGGGCGGGGGGCTTCGACGGGGCGTGGCGCGCGGGCGAAGCGGGGCAGGAGGGAGATCGGGAAGGCGGCGACCGTCATGGCGATGATCCTGATCCTTGAGGGGGTTACCTCAACAGCATCGCCCGACTCGGGGCTTTCGTGGTATCCGGTATGTCGTGGAGCGGGTCTTCAGATATGAATAACGCTTTCGACGACTGGTCCGGGGTCCGTGTCTTCCTTGCCGTGATGCGGCGGGGCTCGACGCTGGCGGCCTCGCGCGATCTGGGCATGTCGCAGCCGACCGTCACGCGCCGCATCGACGCCTTCGAGCACCGGCTCGGCCTGACGCTGTTCGACCGCGACACCCGCGGCTTCCGTCCGACCCGCGACGCGCAGCGGCTGCTGCCCTTCGCCGAGGCGGCGGAGAAGGCGATGACCGGGCTGGCCGAGGCGGCGGTGGCGGCGCGGCGGACGATGCTGGAGCCGATCCGCATCACCGCGCCGCGGCTGAACTTCTCGCCGCTGTTCACTGCGATACTGGCCGAGTTCAGCGCCCTGCACCCGGGGGTTCGCTTCGGGCTGATCTCGTCCTATGCCTTGCTGGACCTCGCCGCGGGAGAGGCGGACATCGCCATCCGGATCGCGCGGCGGGTCATCGACGAACGGCTGATCTGTTCGAAGCTGACGGATGTGACCTCAACGCTTTTCGCATCGCGCAGCTATGCCGAAGCCCATGGGCTGCCCCGGTCCGACGCCGAATTCGCCGGCCATTCCTTCGTGGTCTACGATCCGTCGCCAAGTCCGGACGGGTTGAATGCCTGGCTGATGAAGCGGATTTCGCCCGACCAGATCGTTTCGCGCAGCGCAGACGCCGAGTCGGTCTGTGCGGCCATCGCGGCGGGGCTTGGCATCGGGCCGGTGCCGACCTCGCTGGCGGTGGATTATCCGGCGATGGTGCCCTGCTTTCCGCCGCCGCAGGAGACCACGGTGCAATCGTGGCTGTGCATCGCCCCGGACGCTTGGCGGCGTCCCGAGGTGAAGGCCTTTGCCGCCTTCTTCGCGCCGCGCTTTCGCGCGGGATATGCCGCGCACAAGGCGGAGGGAGAGCGGCGCTGGGAGGAAATGGACCGCCAGAGACGCGGCTCAGGCGGCCAGATGACCGCCTGAGCGGGGGGGCAGGCGAACCTGCCGTTCTCATCTATGCGCCGGAATCAGCGGCGGGCCTTGCGGCGCTTCAGGTAGGCAAAGGCGCCGACTGCACCCATCATCAGCGGCAGGCCGGCGGGCAGTGGCACCGGCTCGACGGGCAGCACGTTTACCGTGATGGCGGCGGAGGCCAGAACGTTTTCCGTTCCCTTCTCGTAAACGAGGAAGGCGAAGTCATAGGAACCCGGAAGGTCGGGGTCCAGCGAGAAGCCGAACCCCAGGTTGGAGGACTGCTGAGCGACGCTGTAGAGCGCCATGTTGGATTGAAGCGCCGGGATGCTGGCGGATTCGATGCCGTTGCCGTTTCCGGTCGAATTGTCGCCGAGCGAATGATCGTAATATCCGTCCGTGTCGAAGGGATCGGTGGATGCGAAAGACGTGCCCGCCGAAGGATCGACGTCGAACATCAGCGCATAATCGAAGTCGGACAGCTTGGCGCCCGAGGTTCCGCTTGCGTCGACATTGACCGACCATTCGAAGTTGAAGACGGAACGATTGGTCGGATTCGTGGTCAGGACAGTCGAATCGAAGGTATAGGTATGATCGCCATCGTAATTGAAAACGTCGGCTTTCGGATACCGCTGCTTGCCGCGCAGGGCGACTTCTATATTGTTCTGGGTTTCGCCGGTGAAGCCGCCGTTACCGTTGCCGCTCCCGAAGATGACGTCGGAAATGACGTCGCCGGTTCCGTTCACGGGTGCAGCGGACACAGCGCTTCCCAGTGCGGCAAGGGCAAAGGCCCCGGCCGCAATACATTTTGCAAATTGCATGTAATTATTCCCCCTGATTGGTCTAAATTCGTCGCAGGACTGCGTGGGGGAGATTATCGCGATATGTTCAATTCACAAGTAAATTAAATCGAATCATTGCGATTTGCGATTTTTGATTGATCTTTTGATGGCTGGGTGCAATCTGGGGTTGTGCGCAAATCGAGGGTACATGGCCTGGCGTGCGCAGGGAAAAGTGGGGCAGTGCCGATATTGCCCTCTCCGGTCCGGCGATACGGCGGAATTGACCGCCGTATCGCCAAATTCCAGGATCACATCTCCTTGGCGATCTTCCTGAGCTCGAATTTCTGGATCTTGCCGGTCGAGGTCTTGGGCAGTTCCTGGAAGACCACCGCCTTGGGCGTCTTGAAACCGGCGAGATGTTCGCGGCAATAGGCGATCAGACCGGCGGTGTCTCCGGCGGCGCCGACCTTCAGTTCGATGAAGGCGCAGGGCACCTCGCCCCATTTCTCGTCCGGTTTCGCCACCACGGCGGCGAGGTTGACGTCCGGGTGGCCCATCAGCACGCCCTCGACCTCGACCGAGGAGATGTTCTCGCCGCCCGAGATGATGATGTCCTTGGCGCGGTCGGCGATCTGGACATAGCTGTCGGGGTGCTGAACGGCGATGTCGCCGGTGTGGAAGTAGCCGCCCTTGAAGGCCTCGGCGGTGGCCTCGGGGTTCTTGAGATAGCCCTTCATCACCCCGTTGCCGCGCATCACGATCTCCCCCTGGGTGGTGCCGTCCATCGGGATCTGCGTCATCGTCTCGTCGACCACGGTGATGTGTTCGAAGATGGGCATGGCGACGCCCTGGCGGGCCTTGATCGCCGCGCGCTCGGCGCCGCGCAGGCCC
The DNA here is from genome assembly GCF_014656415.1 of Seohaeicola zhoushanensis. Classification (GTDB taxonomy): domain Bacteria; phylum Pseudomonadota; class Alphaproteobacteria; order Rhodobacterales; family Rhodobacteraceae; genus Seohaeicola_A; species Seohaeicola_A zhoushanensis. Next base: position 27,409 of record NZ_BNCJ01000012.1, read on the forward strand.
TCCCACTGCTCGCCCCAGGTGCATTCGGTGGCGGGGCCGTAGGTCTCGGTCAGGCCGTAGACCTGGGTGACGTTGAAGCCCATCGGCTCGATCTTGGCGAGCGTGGCGGGGGCGGGCGGTGCGCCGGCGGTGAAGACCTCGACGGTCTGGTCGAAGGCGCGGCGCTGTTCGGGCGGGGCGTTCACCAGCATGTTCAGCACGATGGGCGCGCCGCCGAAATGGGTCACGCCCTCGTCGGCGATGGCGTCGAAGATCGCCGGGGCGGTGATGTCGCGGCAGCAAACAAGCCGGCCGCCGATCATCGGCATCATCCAAGTGTGGCACCAGCCGTTGCAGTGGAACAGCGGCACGATGGTCAGATAGCGCGGCCGCAGCACCATGCGCCAGCTCAGGATCTGGCCCATGGCGTTCAGGTAGGCGCCGCGGTGGTGATAGACCACGCCCTTGGGCCGCCCGGTGGTGCCCGAGGTATAGTTGAGCGCGATGCTCTCCCATTCGTCCTCGGGCATGATCCAGTCGAAATCGGGGTCCGCGGCGGCCAGCATCTCCTCGTAGGTCGGATGGCGCCCGGTGGCTGGGTGGCCGCCGTGGTCGTCGGGCACCTCGATCAGCAGGGGCCTGTCGCCCTCCATCTGCGCGATGGCGGCCTCGGCGAGGGGGATGAACTGGCTGTCGGCCAGCACCACCTTTGCGCCGCCATGGGCGAAGATATAGGCGACCGTGTCGGTTTCGAGCCGCGTGTTGATGGTGTTCAGCACCGCGCCGCAGGCGGGCACGCCGAAATGCGCCTCGGCCTGGGCCGGCAGGTTGGGGATCAGGGTGGCCACCACGTCGCCCGGTTTCACCCCGCGCGCGGCCAGCGCCGAGGCGAGCCGGGTGCAGCGGTCGGCATATTCCGCGTAGGTCTTGCGATGCGCGCCATAGACCACGGCGAGTTCATCGGCATAGACCACCGCCGCCCGGCGCAGACCCGAAAGCGGCGTCAGAGGCACGTAGTTCGCGGCGCAGCGGTCCAGCCCCGTCTCGTCTGCCATCCAACCCATTGCATCCCTCCCCGAATTTGCAGATGTCGCTATGTGACCAGATATTGCGCCGCGCCCGGTGCAAAGAAAAGCCCATGAATACAGAAGCCAAGTCCCATACCCTGCAGGCGGCCGCGCTGATGGTCGCCGCGATGCTGACCATCGGGATCATCGACAATTACGTGATCCACCTGGCCGAGGAGATCGGCCTCTGGCAGTTCCATTTCATCCGCGGCCTGATGACGGTGCCGCTGGTGGTGCTGCTCTCGCTGATCGGCTTCGGCACCCTGCGGCCGGTGCGGCTGGGCCGGGTGGTGCTGCGCAGCCTGCTCTCGGCGGTGGCGATGATCTGCTATTTCGGCGCGCTGGGGCTGCTGCCGATCTCGCAGGTGCTGGCGGGGCTCTACACCTCGCCCATCTTCATCGTGGTGATAACGGCGCTGTTCCTGAAGGTGCGGATCGGGCCCTGGCGGGTGCTGGCGGTGGCGGTGGGGTTCACCGGCACGCTCTTCGTGCTGCAACCCGACCCGGCGAACTTCGACCTGCGCATCCTGATGCCGGTGCTGGCCGGGCTGTTCTACGCGCTGGCGGCGATTGCCACCCGCAGCCTCTGCGCCGGCGAGAGCACGGTGGTGCTGCTGGGCGGGGCGATGCTGGCGCTTGGGCTGGTCGGCGCGGGCGGGCTGATCTGGCTTGCGCTCTTCCCGGTCGAGGCGCCGCCGGGCCCCGAGGGCTTCCTGCTGCGCGGCTGGGTCTGGCCGATGTGGCATGCGGCGCCCTGGGTGGTGCTGCAGGCGGTGGGGTCGGTGATCGCGGTCTTCATGATCACGCGGGCCTACCAACTGGGCGAGCCCTCGCTGGTGGGGGTCTTCGAGTATTCGGTGATGATCTTCGGCCCGCTCTATGCGCTGGTGGTGTTCGGCCAGGGTGTCGGGCCGTGGCAGGGGGTGGGGATCGGGCTGATCGTGCTGGCCGGCGGGATCATCGCGGTGCGGAACAGGTAGGGCGGGGGGTGCGCCGTGAAGGCACACCCTACGGGTCGCGATGGTCGGGAAAGCCGGGCGAGCGCCGGCCCGCCGGGACGGTCGCCATTGGAGCGCCAATGGTCCGAGCGACAATGGCGACGCGCTCGCCCGGCGGCGCGCTGGGCGCGCCTTTGCTCCGGGCGGGAGAGTTGTTCGGGCGTTGGATGCCAAGGATTCCCGCCCCCCGCCAAATGCGCTAGCCTGCCCGCCATGATCCTCTCCCCCGGACGCGGCTACGTCTTCGTGCATATCCCCAAGACCGGCGGCACCGCGCTCAGCCTGGCGCTCGAGGGCCGCGCGATGAAGGACGACATCCTGATCGGCGACACCCCCAAGGCGCAGCGGCGCAAAGGGCGGCTAGAAGGCGTGCGGGCGCGGGGGCGGCTGTGGAAGCACTCGACGCTGGCCGATATCGAGGGGCTGGTGGAAGACCGGGTGCTCGACGGGCTCTTCGCCTTCACGCTGGTGCGCAATCCCTGGGACCGGATGGTGAGCTATTATCACTGGCTGCGGGAGCAGAGCTTCGACCACCCGGCCGTGGCGCTGGCGCAACGGCTGAATTTCGACGCCTTCACCCGCCACCCCGAGACCTGTGCGTCCTTCCGCGCCACCCCCGCCGCCGCCTACATGCGCCGCAGCGACGGGCGCGAGCAATGCGCGGCCTATGTGCGGCTGGAATATTTCGCCGAGGATATCGCGCCGGTGGCGGCGCACCTGGGCTTTCCGGTCGCGATGGAGCGCGTCAACGCATCAAGGCGCGATCCCGATTACCGGGGCTACTTCAGCGATCAAGCGGCCGAAGCGGTGGCCGAGGCCTGCGCCGAGGATATCGCGCGCTTTGGCTATCGCTTCTGAGGCCTATTCCATCGCCAGGATCATGTTGCGCACCACGGGGTAGATCTCCTTCTCCCACCGCTTGCCGTTGAACACGCCGTAATGGCCGACATTGGCCTGCAGGTGATGCCGCTTGAGGTGCGGCCGAAGCGAGCGGCAGAGGTCATGCGCGGCGGCGGTCTGGCCCAGCGAGCAGATGTCGTCGCGCCCGCCCTCGACCGTAAGCAGCGCGGTGCGCTGGATCGCGCCGCAGTCTATGGGCTTGCCCTGATACGAAAAGGTGCCATTGGCCAGCTGCGCCTGCTGGAAGATCTGGTCGATGGTCTCGACGTAGAATTCCGCCGGCAGGTCCAGAACGGCGAAATACTCGTCGTAGAACTCCTTGATCTTGCGGGCTTCCTCGGTATCGCCCGCGGCCAGCAGGTCATACATCTTCCGGTGCTGGTCGCGGTGGCGCTTCATGTTCATCGACATGAAGGCGAAGAGCTGGACGAAACCGGGATAGACCTTGCGTCCCGCCCCGGCATAGCGCGCGGGCACCTCGGCGATGACCTGGTTCTTGAACCATTCGAGCGGCTTCTCGTTGGCAAGGTCGTTCACCGTCGTCGGGCTCTCGCGCACGTCGATCGGGCCGGCCATCAAAGTCATGCTGCGGGGGGTGCAGGGGTTCTTCTCTTCCGACATCACCGCCACGGCGGCCAGCGCCTGCACGCAGGGCTGGCAGACGGCAAGCAGGTTGTTGTCGGGGCCGAGGGTCTCGAGGAAACGGATCAGGTAGGCGATGTAATCCTCGACCCCGAAGGTACCGGCCGAGAGCGGCACGTCGCGGGCGTTCTTCCAGTCGGTGATGTAGACGTCGTGATCGGCCAGCATCGTGCGCACCGTGCCGGCGAGCAGGGTGGCGAAATGGCCCGACATCGGCGCGACGATCAGCACTTTGGGTTGGGGTGCGTCCATGTCCTTGGCGAAGCGCAGCAGCGTGCCGAAGGGCAGGTCGAGCACCACCTCCTCGGTCACGGTGCAGGTCTGGTTGCCACTCTGCACGCTGTCGATCCCCCAGGCGGGGCGCGTGTGGGTCAGTTGGTAGCGCGAGATCATCTCCATCAGCGCGTCGAGCGGCCGGGTCAGTCCGTTGAAGGCCTGCATGAAGGGATAGCCGGTAAAGCGCGTGCGCCTCGCCAGCGCCCGGACCGGCGCAAGCATGTCGTCGTGCATCTGGTACATCTGGTAGAGCATTCCGGCGTCCCCGTTCCTGAAACCGTTTTCCAGAAAGTTAGTGCACGACATTCTGCGCTGCGACAGAATTATCTGCAGTGCAGCATTTGCAGGAGATAGGTCATGGCGCGCGCGACACTTACCATTTCATCCAAGAATTACTCGTCGTGGTCGCTGCGGGGCTGGCTGCTCTGCCGCATGGCCGGGCTCGATTTCACCGAGCAGCCGGTCGACCTGGACGACCCCGAGAACCGCCAGGAACTGCTGCTCTTGGCCCCCTCGGTACGGGTGCCGCGGCTGAACCACCAGGGGGTACAGGTCTGGGATACGCTGGCCATCGCCGAGTATCTGCACGAGATCTCGCCCAAGGCGAAGATGCTGCCGGCGGGGATCAAGGCGCGGGCGCATTGCCGGGCGGTCTCGGGCGAAATCCACTCGGGGTTCTATAACCTGCGGTCAGCTTTGCCCATGAATATCAAGGCGAAACACGAGTCCTTCAAGATCTTCTCGGGCGCGCGCCCGGACGTGGCGCGCGTCAAGGAGATCTGGTCCGAATGCCTGACGACCTACGGCGGGCCCTTCCTCTTCGGCAAGCCGACCATCGCCGATGCGATGTATGCGCCGGTCTGCACCCGCTTCCGCACCTATGCGGTGGAACTGGAGCCGCAGCTGCAGGCGTACTGCGACACCATCTTCGCCTGGGCGCCGATGGCCGAGTGGTGCGCGGCAGCGGTGGCCGAGCCGGATGAGGTGCTGGAACTGGAGGTGGAGTTCTGAGACGTGTGGTTGCGGGGGCGCGGGTGAGTCTCGGGGCAGGGCGGAGCGGCCGGTGAATAGGTCCGGTTTCGCATATGCAGTGTGCTTGAGAGTTCAGCGCGGCGCCTGATTTTTGGGCGGTGCGTGGGCGCCAGGGCGCGCGTTCTTCTGCCGTTTGATTCGAAAACCGCCCCCGAAGCCATCTCCGGGGGCGGCTGATTTCAGGCTCAGGCCGCCTGCGCCTGCGCGCCGAAGCGGCCGTAGAAGGTCTGGCCCTTCTCGGCCATCTCGCGCAGCAGGTCCGGGCATTTGAAGCGTGGGCCGTAGGCCGCTTCCAGCTGGTCGCAGCGTTCGGCGGCGTATTCGGCGCCGATGATGTCGAGCCAGCTGAACGGGCCGCCCGACCAGGGCGCGAAGCCCCAGGCGAGGATGGCGCCGACGTCGCCTTCGCGGATGTCTTCCAGCACGCCTTCCTCCAGCGCGCGGACGGCTTCCAGCACCTGCGCGAACATCAGGCGCTGCTGCACCTCGATCAGGCCGGGCTGTTCCTCGGCCAGCGGATACTTGTCCTGCATCCCCTTCCAGTAGCCCTGCCGCTTGCCCGCCTCGTCGTAGTCGAAGAAGCCGGCCTTGGCCTTGCGGCCCAGGCGGCCCTTCTCCTCCATCCAGAAGATCATCTCGTCGGCCGGGCTGTCGGGATAGGCATTGCCCATCGCCGCCTTGGTCGCCCGCGCGATCTTGGCGCCAAGGTCGATGCTGGTCTCGTCGGTCAGCTGGATCGGCCCCACCGGGAAGCCCAGCTGCTGCGCGGCATGGTCGATCAGCGCGGGCGCGACGCCCTCGGTGATCATCCGCGCGCCTTCGTTGACGTAGGGAATGATGCAGCGGTTGCAGTAGAAGAACCGCGCGTCGTTCACCACGATCGGGGTCTTGCGGATCTGGCGGACGTAGTCGAGCGCCTTGGCGACGGCCACCGGGCCGGTTTCCTTGCCCTTGATGATCTCGACCAGCAGCATCTTCTCGACCGGCGAGAAGAAGTGGATGCCGATGAAGTCCTTTTGCCGCGGGAAGGCCTTGGCCAGGTCGGAGATCGGCAGGGTCGAGGTATTCGAGGCGAAGATGCAGGTCTCGGGGATGACGGCGGCCACCCTCGCGGTGATCTCGGCCTTGACCTTCGGGTCCTCGAAGACCGCCTCGATGATGAGGTCGCAGCCCTTCAGCGCGTCGAGATCCGGGGTGGCGGTGATGAGGTTCAGCATCGCCTCCTTCTTCTCGGGGGTGACCTTCTTCCGTGCGATTCCCTTGTCGAGATAGGCCTCGGTATAGGCCTTGCCCTTGTCGGCGGCGGCCTGGTCACGGTCGATCAGCACGACCTCCATGCCCGCCTGCGCCGAGACCAGCGCGATGCCCGCGCCCATCATGCCCGCACCCAGCACGCCGAGCTTCTTGACCCGCTGGTCCGGCACGTCCTTGGGCCGCACCGCGCCTTTCTCCAGCGCCTCCTTGTTCAGGAAGAGCGAGCGGATCATCGCCCCTGACGAGGGGTTCATCAGCACGTTGGTGAACCAGCGCGCCTCGATCTTGAGGGCGGTATCGAAGGGCACCAGCGCGCCCTCGTAGACCGCCGAGAGCAGCGCCTTGGGCGCGGGGAAGGCGCCCTGGGTCTTGCCGTTCACCATGGCGTTGGCGCCCACGAAGGTCATGAAGCCCGCCGGGTGATAGGGCGCGCCGCCCGGCATCTTGTAGCCCTTGTCGTCCCAGGGCTTGATCCGGTCGGCGGGCTTGGCGTTCAGCACCCATTCCCTGGCGGCGGCCAGCGGGTCGGCAACCACCTCGTCAACCAGACCGGCGGCCTTGGCCTTCTTCGGCTCGACCATCTGCCCTTCGAGCAGGAAGGGCGAGGCGCCCATCGCCCCCAGCTTGCGGGTCAGGCGGGTGGTGCCGCCGGCGCCGGGGAAAATGCCAACCATGATCTCGGGCAGGCCGATGCGGGCCTTGGGATTGTCGGCCACGAAGATGCGGTGGGTGGCCAGCGGCAGTTCCAGACCGATGCCGGCGGCGGTGCCGGGCAGGGCGGCGGCGACGGGCTTGCCGCCCTTCTTGGTCTTGAGGTCCATGCCCGCCAGCTCGATCTTCCGCAGCAGGCGGTGCATCGCCATGGTGCCCTCGAACAGGCCCCTGGCCGGGTCGTCGCCGGCCTGCTCCTTGAGGGTGGCCAGCAGGTTCAGGTCCATGCCGCCGGCAAAGCTGTCGGGCTTGCCCGAGGTGATGACGATGCCCTTGACGGCCTCGTCGGCGAGGGCCGTGTCAAAGCAGGCTTCCAGCTCGGCCAGCCCGTCGAGGGACATCACGTTCATCGACTTGCCGGGAACGTCCCAGGTGATGACGGCGACGCCGTCGTCGCCCGTGGTCATGGTGAAATCGGTCATATCTGTCTCTCCCGTGATGGGGTGCCCGGCCGCGCTCAGAGCGGCGAGCCATCCTTGCGTGTATAGGTGAAACCGTCCGGGCCGGCGGTGACCATAAGGTCTTCCTCCGAGTAGTGGCCGCGTTCGGTTGGCGTATGGGTGCCGACGACGAAGAAGCTGGCGTCGCGGTCCGAGCGGTTGATCAGGCAATGGCCGTTGGCGACGCCCCTGGGGAAGGCGGCGCAATCGCCGGGGCCCATGGGCGTCTCGCCCTCGTCCATCGCCAGCATCAGCTCGCCCGAGAGCACGATGACGAATTCGTCCTGTTCCTCGTGCCAGTGGCGCAGGGTCGAGGCGGTGCCGGGCCGCAACGTGACGACATTGGCGCCGAACTGGGTGATGCCGCCCGCCTTGCCCACCGGCAGCACGTGCCGGGTGGCGAAGCGCGCCGCGTAGGGTTCGGGGTAACCCGAGCCGACGCGCGGCGCGATGGAGGCGAGGTCGAGCTTCATCACACCCGCTCGATGATCGTCGCCGCGCCCATGCCCGAGGCGATGCAGAGCGTGGCAAGGCCGGTGCCCTTGCCGGTGCGCTCCAGCTCGTCGAGCAGGGTGCCGATGATGATTGCGCCGGTCGCGCCCAGCGGGTGGCCCATGGCGATCGAGCCGCCGTTGACGTTCACCCGGCTGTCGTCGACGTCGAAGGCCTGCATGAAGCGCAGCACCACCGAGGCGAATGCCTCGTTCACCTCGAAGAGGTCGATGTCCGAGATCGACATGCCGCTGTCCTTGAGGATCTTCTCGGTGACGGGCACCGGGCCGGTCAGCATGATCGTCGGATCGGTGCCGATCTTGGCGGTGGCGCGGATGCGGGCGCGCGGCTTGAGGCCCCATTTCTCGCCGAATTCCTTGTTGCCGATCAGCACGGCGGCGGCGCCGTCGACGATGCCGCTGGAGTTGCCGGCATGGTGGATGTGGTTGATCTTCTCGAGATGGGGATATTTCAGCATCGCCACCTTGTCGAAGCCCGGCATCACCTCGCCCATCTGCTGGAAGCTGGCGCCAAGCGCGCCCAGCGTCTGCATGTCGGTCTCGGGGCGCATATATTCGTCGCGGTCAAGGATGGTGAGGCCGTTCTGGTCCTTCACGGTGATGACCGACTTGGCGAAGCGGCCCTCGTCCCAGGCCATCTTGGCGCGCTTCTGGCTCTGCACCGCCAGCGCGTCGGCCTGGTCGCGGGTAAAGCCGTATTCGGTGGCGATGATGTCGGCGCTGATGCCCTGGGGCACGAAGTAGCGGTCCATCGCCAGCGTCGGGTCCACCGCGATGGCGGCGCCATCGCTGCCCATGGCGACGCGGCCCATCATTTCGACCCCGCCGGCGATATAGGCATCGCCTGCGCCACCCTTCACCTGGTTGGCGGCGAGGTTCACGGCTTCCATGCCCGAGGCGCAGAAGCGGTTGATGGCGAGGCCGGGAATCCGTTCGTCCAGGTCGGAGGCCAGCACCGCCGAGCGGGCCAGGCAGCCGCCCTGCTCCATCACCTGGGTGACATTGCCCCAGATCACGTCCTCGACCGCGTGGCCGTCAAGGTTGTTGCGCTCCTTCACGGCGTTCAGCGTCAGCGCCGAAAGGCGCAGGCTGGTCACCTCGTGCAGGCTGCCGTCGGCGCGGCCCTTGCCGCGCGGGGTGCGCAGGGCATCGTAGATATAGGCTTCGGTCATGGTCGATCCTTTCTTCAGAGCCCGCGGTCCGAGGGACGTCCGGGCATCAGGTCATAGGGATGTTTCCAGCCCGGCTGCGCCGCGATGCGGGTCAGCCAGGCGTCGATATGGGGCCAGTCGGCACGGTCGAACCCGAAGGGCTCGGGGTAATAGAGATAGCCGCAGCAGGAGAGATCGGCATTGGTGATGCCATCGCCGACGATCCAGTCGCGGCCCTCCAGATGCGCGTTCAGCACCGCATAGGCGGCCTTGAGGCGGCCCTTGGAGAACTCGATCACGTCCGCATTGCGGTGCTTCTCGGGCAGGAAGTTCATCAGGAAGCGGGTCATCCCGGCCTGGGAGGAGAACTTGTGGTTGTCCCAGAGCACCCAGCGAAGCACCTCGTATGTCTCGGCCTGGCTTGCACCGCCGAACCTGCCGGTCTTGTCGGTGATGTATTGCTGGATCACGCCGGACTGCGAGAGCGTGATGTCGCCGTCCACCAGCACCGGCGCCTCGCCCATCGGGTTGATGGCGCGGTATTCCGGGCTGCGGGCGGCGCCGTTGAAGAAGTCGACGAAGACCGGCTCCCAGTCGAGCCCCGCCAGCTGCAGCGCCAGTGCCGCCTTGTAACAATTGCCGCTTTCACCGAAGCAGTGGAGTTGGATCGTCATCTTCTGCCCCTCCCCGGGCGCTGGTCTCTGACGTTGCAGCGGGGGTTTCACACCCCCGCACCCCCGTGGAGGTATTTTTGAAGAGAAGAAGCCGGGGGATTGCCCTTCTCCGGTAACCTTAAATTAACCGTGCCGCGCTTTGATAGGAGTCGCGGTACAGGCTGGAGAGCCGATGACCGCAAGAGGAGAAGTCGCCCCGCCGCCCCGTTCGAGTGGTGGAGAGCCGGATCGGGCCGGGTTGGCGGGGCGCACGACGTTGCATCTTCTCTTCTTCCCAAATACCTCCCGCCGGAGGCGATCCTGTCGGTGACGGCGGCGCGCCCTTTGGCAAAGGCGCCCGAGTTCAGATGGCCGGTTCAGATGGCCCTCGCGATCAGCTCCTTCATGATCTCGTTGGTCCCGCCGTAGATCCGCTGCACCCGCGCATCCGCCCACATCGCGCCTACCTCGTATTCGGTCATGAAGCCGTAGCCGCCGAACAGCTGGACGCATTCGTCGAGCACCCATCCCTGCTCCTCGGTCGACCAGAGCTTGATCATCGCCGCCTTGTCGACGCTCAGCCGGCCTTCGAGGTGCTCGGCCATGCATTCGTTGAGGAAGGCGCGCGAGACGGCGGTGCGGGTCTTGCATTCGGCGAGCTTGAAGCGGGTGTTCTGGAACTGGGTCAGCGGACCGCCGAAGGCCTCGCGTTCCTTGCAGTAGCGGATGGTGCGTTCCAGCGCGCCCTCCATCGCCCCCTGCGCGGTGCAGGCGATGGTGAGCCGTTCCTGCGGCAGCTGCTGCATCATCTGCACGAAGCCCTGGCCCTCGACCCCGCCGAGCAGGTTCTCGGGCGGGATCTCGACGTTGTCGAAGAAGAGCTCGGAGGTATCGGCCGTTTTCATGCCCACCTTGTCGAGCTTGCGGCCGCGCTGGAAGCCGGCGGCGCCCTCGGTTTCGAGCACCACCAGCGAGACGCCCTTGGCGCCGAGCGAGGGGTCGGTCTTGGCCGCCACCACGATCAGGTTGGCGTGCTGGCCGTTGGAGATGAAGGTCTTCTGGCCCGAGAGGCGGTAGGAGTTGCCCTCCTTCACCGCCCTGGTGCGGATCCCCTGCACGTCCGAGCCGGTCGAGGGTTCGGTCATCGCCAGGGCGGCGACCAGCTCGCCCGTTACAAGGCGCGGCAGCCAGCGCTGCTTCTGCTCCTCCGAGCCATAGGCCAGGATGTAATGCGACACGATCGGCCCGTGGATGGCGGCGCCCCAGCTGGCGAGGTTGGCGCGCGCCGCCTCGATCAGGATGGCCGCCTCATGGCCGAAGTCGCCACCCGCGCCGCCGTATTCCTCGGGGATCGAGGGGCAGAGCAGGCCCAGCTCGCCGGCCTGCCGCCAGGCCGAGCGGTCCATCTCGCCCTGTTCGCGCCATCGTTCGTATTGCGGCACCCATTCGCGGGTGATGAAATCGGCCGTCAGGTCGGCGATCATGCGGTGCTCTTCGGTCATCCAGGTGGACGTGGCGGCGAAGGCGTCTTTCATTCTGGTCCCCTCCCCAGGGTCTTTCAGCGTTTGCGTGCGTCGAGTTCGCCGTTGAACAGGCGCAGGCGGGTGGCGAGATTGTCGTGGTCGACCACCGAATTGAAGTTCTCGAAGAGGAAGGACAGCGCCTCGCCCTCGTCCAGCCCCGCCTCGGCCGAGAAGGATTTCAGCCGGCGGTAGCCGTCCTCGGTCATGGCGACCGGGAAGCGGCGGGTGAGGCGAAAGCGTTTGGGCATGTCGGTTCCTCTTGTCTGGCGCAGGGCGGAGAGTCCCCCGCCGCTGCGCGCCACCGTAGGGCGGGGTTCACCCCGCCGCCACGTCAAAAGTTCGCGGCCTCCAGCGCCATCACCGTGTCGGCGCCCGACATGATCCGTGCCAGGTGCATCCCCGTCGCCGGCAGCTGGCGCGCCATGTAGTAGCGCCCGGTGGCCAGCTTGGTCTGGTAGAACTCGGGGTCGGAGGTGCCCGCCGCCAGGGCCTCCATCGCCGCCTTGCCCATGCGCGCCCACATCAGGCCGAGGCAGACATGGCCGAAGAGATGCATGAAGTCATAGGAACCGGCGAGCGCGTGGTTGGGGTTCTTCATGCCGTTCTGCATGAAATACATCCCCGCCGCCTGCAGGTCCTTGCTCGCCTTCTTCAGCGGTTCGAGGAAGTCGCGGTCGAAGGCCTCGTCCTGGCCGGCGTTCTCCTTGGCGAAATTCTTGACCAGGTCGAAGAAGGCCATGACGTGCTTGCCGCCATCCGCCGCCAGCTTGCGCCCGACCAGGTCGAGCGCCTGCACCCCGTTCGCGCCCTCGTAGATCTGGGCGATGCGGGCGTCGCGGGTGAACTGCGACATGCCGGTCTCTTCGATATAGCCGTGGCCGCCGAAGACCTGCTGCGCCTGCACGGTGCTGTCATAGCCCTTGTCGGTCAGGAAGCCCTTGATCACCGGGGTCAGCAGCGAGACCAGGCCGTCGGCGGCCTTGTCCTCGTTGCGGTGCGCCCGGTCGATCAGCGAGGCGCCCCAGAGCAGGAAGCCGCGCGCGCCCTCGATGAAGCTTTTCTGGTCCATCAGGTTGCGGCGGATGTCGGGGTGCACGATCAGCGGGTCGGCCGGCCCGTCGGGGTTCTTGGCGCCGGTCACGTCGCGGCCCTGCAGGCGCTCCTTGGCATAGTCGAGCGCGTTCTGATAAGCGACGTCGGCCTGGCACAGGCCCTGCATCCCCACGCCGAGGCGGGCCTCGTTCATCATGGTGAACATGGCGCGCATGCCCTTGTGCTCCTCGCCGAGCAGCCAGCCGGTGGCGCCGTCGTAGTTCATCACGCAGGTCGAGTTGCCGTGGATGCCCATCTTCTCCTCGATCTTGCCGCAGGCCAGCGCGTTGCGCGCGCCCAGGCTGCCGTCCTCGTTCACCAGGAACTTCGGCACGATGAAGAGCGAGACGCCCTTGATGCCCTCGGGGCCGCCGACGATCTTGGCGAGCACGAGGTGGATGATGTTGTCGGCCATGTCATGTTCGCCGGCCGAGATGAAGATCTTCTGCCCGGTGATCTTGTAGCTGCCGTCGGCCTGCGGTTCGGCCCTGGTGCGCATCAGCCCGAGGTCGGTGCCGCAATGGGGTTCGGTCAGGTTCATGGTGCCGGTCCAGTCGCAGGCGACCATCTTCGGCAGGTAGGTGGCCTTCTGCTGGTCCGAGCCATGCGCCAGGATCGCCGAGGCGGCGCCGTGGGTCAGGCCCTGGTACATGGTGAAGGCATGGTTGGCGGCCGAGAAATACTCGCCCACCGCGGTGCCCATCACATAGGGCATGTTCTGGCCGCCGAATTCCTCGGGCATGTCGAGCCCGGTCCAGCCGCCTTCCTTGACCTGGTCGAAGGCAGCCTTGAAGCCGGTCGGCGTGCGCACGACGCCGTTTTCAAGGTGGCAGCCCTCGGTATCGCCCACCGCGTTCAGCGGGTGCAGCACCTCGGCGCTGATCTTGCCCGCCTCTTCCAGGATCGCCCCGGTGAAATCGGGGTCAAGCTCGGCATAGCCCGGCACGTCCTGCCCGCTCACCTTCAGCACGTCATGCAGCAGGAACTGGGTGTCTTTGGTCGGGGCGGTGTAGCGGGTCATCCGGGGTCTCCTCCGTCTCGGGCATTCTGGACTTGTCTTGCGGGTCCGGCTGGGCCGGGGCCGCCGAGCGTTACTCGGCGGCGTTCTTCTGGTCGGCTGCGGCGATCATCTGCCGGCCCCATTCGAGCTGTTCCTTCAGCTCGTCGATGGCGGCGGTCAGCTCGTCGCGCTGGCGCTCCATTTCGCCCAGGCGCTGCTGGGCCACCTCGTAGGTGCGCTGCAGCTGGGTGTGCTGCTGGTCGCCCATCTGGTAGAGGTCGAGCAGCTGGCGGATCTCCTCAAGGCTGAAGCCGAAGCGCTTGCCGCGCAGGATCAGCTTGAGCCGGGCGCGGTCGCGCTTGGTGAAGAGCCGCTTCTGACCCTGGCGGATCGGGGAGAGCAGTTCCTTGGCTTCGTAGAAGCGGAGCGTGCGCGCGGTCACGTCGAACGCTTCGCACATCTCGCTGATGGTCATGGTTGTTTCGGTCATTTTCATCGCTCTGGTCACAGGGATCTGGGCCCAGATGTTGAGGTTCCAGGTTGGAATACAACATCGGTTTACGTTTACGTAAGCGGGACGTCACGTCAGTTTCAAGTTGACGTAAGAGTATTTCGTCCGGCTGCCGCCGCCGGCAACATTGCTACCCTGAATCCGGCCATTTTCCGCCTGTCTCGGGCGGAAAATGGCGGTTATCGGGGCTTTTTCCCGGAGATTCGCTAGTCGAGGCTGGCGGCGGTCTCACCGCGCAGGGCGGTGAGTTCGGCCATGGCCTCGTCGATCTGGGCGCGCTGGTCGGCGAGTTCCTTGAGCTGGCGATCGGCCATGTCGAGGAAGGCGCGCATCTGGGCCTGGGTGCCTTCCTTGTCGTAGATCAGCAGCCACTGGCGGATGTCCTCGAGCTGGAAGCCGAAGCGGCGGCCGCGCAGAATCAGCTTCATCCGCGCCTGTTCGCGCGGGCCGTAGAACCGCGAGCGGCCCTCGCGGTGGGGGCGCAGCAGTTCGATGTATTCGTAATATCGCAGGGTGCGCGGCGTCACATCGAACCGCGCGCACATATCCTTGAACGAGAGGCGTGCTTCCGACATTGCCACCTTCTTGAGTTACCCCTCCCACTTGCAGGCGCAACCTAGGTCGACGCTACGGCAAGTGCAACTGCCGGTCTTGCGCTTTTGTCCCCGGTCTGGTCTTGGTGATTGAAACCAGGGGGCCAATCCAGGGGGCCAGTGGGCGCATATGGCAGACAAGGTGAAGATCGCGCGGCAGTTCATCGAGGCGATTCCGCACGCCCGCGAGCTGGGAATGCAGCTGACCGAACTGGCCGACGGGCGCGCCGAGATCACCATGCCCTATGACGCCCGCCTCGTCGGCGATCCCAAGACCGGCGTGCTGCATGGCGGCGCGATCTCGACCCTGATGGACACCTGCTGCGGCGCGGCGGTGATGAGCCATCCCTCGGCGCCGGGCGGCACGGCGACCATCGACCTGCGCATCGACTACATGCGCGCGGCAACGCCGGGGCAGAAGATCACCGCGCGGGCACACTGCTATCACATCACCCATGCCTTCGCCTTCGTGCGCGCCGAGGCGCTGGACGAGGACTCCGCCCATCCGGTGGCGGTGGCGACCGGGTCCTTCACGGTGGAGCGGGGCTGATGGCAAAGCAGCTTCATGAACCGGTGCAGGTGGTCAAGCAACGGCGCGACGCGGCGCTGAAGGCGCTGGTCGAGGGGGTGCCCTACGTCCGCTTCCTCGGCATCGAGTTCGACCGCCGCGGCGACGAGCTGACGGCGGTGCTGCGCTTCGACGAGAAGCTGATCGGCAACCCGCTGCGCCAGGTGCTGCACGGCGGGGTGACGGCAGCTTTCCTCGAAGTCGCGGCGATCATGACGCTGAGCTGGAGCTATCTCTGGCCCGGCATCGAGAACGGCGAGATCGACGTCGAGCGCATGGCGGCGGGCGAGTTGCCGCGGCTGCCGCGCACCATCGGCTTCACCATCGACTACCTGCGCGCCGGCCTGCCGCGCGACGCCTATGCGCGCGCGGTGATCAGCCGCTCGGGGCGGCGCTATGCCTCGGTGCGGGTCGAGGCCTGGCAGGACAACCGCGACCGGCCTTTCGCGCAGGGCTCGGGGCATTTCCTGATGCCGCCCGAGGAGGCCGCCAAGGGCTGAGATGAGCGCCGAGGCCGAGGCGATCACCCACCGCCGGGTGCTGAACATCGCGATCCCGATCGTGATCTCGAACGCCACGGTGCCGATCCTCGGCGCGGTGGATACCGGCGTGGTCGGCCAGATGGGCCTTGCCGCGCCGATCGGTGCGGTGGGGATCGGCGCGATCATCATCTCCTCGCTCTACTGGTTCTTCGGCTTCCTGCGCATGGGCACCACCGGGCTGGTCGGCCAGGCGCTGGGCGCGGGACGGCAGGCCGAGGCGGTGGCGATCCTGTCGCGGGCGATCCTCGCCGGGGCGCTGGGCGGCGCGCTGATCCTGCTGTTGCAGGTGCCGCTGTTCTGGGCCGCCTTCCGCCTTTCGCCGGCCTCGGACGAGGTCGAGGCGATGGCGCGGTCCTACATGGCGATCCGGGTCTGGTCGGCGCCGGCGGCCATCGCCATCTTCGGCGTCACCGGCTGGCTGATCGCGCAGGAGCGCACCCGCGGGGTGCTGGTGCTGCAGCTCTGGATGAACGGGCTGAACATCGGGCTGGACCTCTGGTTCGTGCTGGGCCTGGGCTGGGGCGTCGAGGGCGTGGCCTTCGCCACCTTCCTCGCCGAGTGGAGCGGGCTGGCGCTGGCGCTCTGGCTTTGCCGCGATGCCTTCCGCACGCCCTGGTGGCGCGATCCGGACCGGGTCTTCGATGGCGCGCGGCTGCTGCGGATGCTGGCGGTCAATGCCGATATCATGATCCGCTCGCTGCTGCTGATGTCGATCTTCGTCTCCTTTCTCTTCGTCGGCGCGCGCTTCGGCGACGTGACGCTGGCGGCGAACCAGGTGCTGCTGCAGTTCATCGAGATCACCGCCTATGCGCTGGACGGGTTCGCCTTCGCCGCCGAGGCGCTGGTGGGGCAGGCGGTGGGCGCGGCCAGCGTGGCGCGGCTGCGCCGCTCGATCCGCATCGCCACGCTCTGGTCGCTGGCGGGCACGGTGGTGCTGACGCTGGTCTTCGCCGGCGCGGGCGGTGCGATCATCGACCTGATGGCCAAGGCCCCCGAGGTGCAGGCCGAGGCGCGCGCCTACCTGCCCTGGATGCTGGCGGTGCCGCTGCTGGGCATCGCGAGCTGGATGTTCGACGGCATCTTCATCGGCGCCACCCGCACCGCGGACATGCGCAACATGGCGGTGCTCTCGACCGCGATCTACGTGCTGGCGGCGCTGCTGCTGGTGCCGGCCTGGGGCAACCACGGGCTCTGGGCGGCCTTCCTGATCTCCTTCGTCGCCCGCGGCCTGACCCTGGCCGCGCGCTATCCGGCGCTGGAGCGGGCGACGGCGGCCGGGGCGCTCTGAGAGGCGAGGGCGTCCGAACGGATGTGTCGCCTGGGGGCGCTGCCCCCGCCGCGCCTGCGGCGCGACTCCCCTGGAGATATTTATGAAGAAGAGAAATCAGGGGCGCGGCGCGGGATGGCGGCGCGGCGCTGGATGCAGGAAGGGCGGCCCGGTGAGCGGCCGCCCTTTTCGTTTTCCGGTCGGGGCGGGGCCCCGTGCGGTCAGCCGAAGACCTTGGTCAGGGCCTTGTCCACCGCGCCGGTGATCTGGTCGATGTCGTCGCTGGTCGAGATCAGCGCCGGCGAGAAGCAGAGCGTGTTGTTCTTGCCCGGCACCGAGCGGTTGGTGACGCCGATGATGACGCCCTGGGCACCGCATTCGCCGACCACGGCCTGGGCCAGCTTCTCGGCCACCGGCTGGCGGGTCTGGCGGTCGGCGACCAGCTCGGCGCCGCAGAACAGGCCCTTGCCGCGCACTTCGCCGATGACCTTGTGCTTGTCCATCAGCTCGGCCAGGTTCTCCATCATCCGCGCGCCCATGGCGGTGGTGTTCTCGAGCAGGTTCTCCTCCTCGATGATCGCCAGGTTCTCGAGCGCCGCCGCCGGTCCGGCGGTGCAGCCGCCGAAGGTCGAGATGTCGCGGAAGTAGTTCAGCGGGTCCTCGGCATTGTCCTTGAACGGGTCGAAGACGTCCTCGGTGGTCACCAGGCAGGCGATGGCGGCATAGCCCGAGGCGACGCCCTTGGCCATGGTCACCATGTCCGGCTTGATGCCGTAGTGCTGGTAGCCGAACCAGGTGCCGGTCCGGCCGACGCCGCAGACCACCTCGTCGATGTGGATCAGCACGCCGTATTTCGCGCAGATCTCCTGCACCCGCTCCCAGTAGCCGTCCGGCGGCGTGATGACGCCGCCGCCGGCGGTGACGGGTTCGAGGCAGATCGAGCCGACCGTGTCCGGGCCCTCGGCGAGGATCACCTTCTCGATCTGGTCGGCGGCCCAGAGACCGTAGTTCTCCTTCGGCGCGCCCTCCTGTTCGAAGGCGCGGTATTCCAGGCAGTGCGGCACCCGCACGAAGCCCGGCGCGAAGGGTCCGTATTGCGCGTTGCGCTCGTCCTGGCCGCCGGCCGAGAGGGCGCCGATGGTGGTGCCGTGATAGTCGCGGTCACGGTAGAGCACCTTGTATTTCTTGCCGCCGAACTTCTTGTGGGCGAGCTGGCGCACCATCTTGAAGGCCTTCTCGTTGGCCTCGGAGCCGGAGTTGGTGTAATAGACCCGCTTCATGCCCGGCATCTTCGAGATCAGCTTCTCGGAGAAGAGCGCGCCGGGGATCGAACCGGCGGAACCGGCGAAGTAGTTCAGCTTGATGAGCTGGTCGCGCACCGCGTTGGCGATCCGCTCGCGGCCGTAGCCGACGTTGACCGTCCAGACGCCGCCCGAGACGGCGTCGAGGAATTCGCGGCCGTTCTGGTCCCAGACCCGCATGCCCTTGCCCTCGACGATGATGCGGGGGTCGGAGGTCTCGTAGGGCTTGTGCTGGCTCAGGTGGTGCCAGACGTGGGCCTTGTCGGCCTCCACCACATGGCTGATGTCGTTTTCGCTGAATGTGCCGTGCATGGCGCGGGCCTTTCGGAAAGTAGGGAACGGGAGGAGCCATGCCTCGGGACAGGCTGGGAGTCCAGGCTGGCTGCTCATTGCATCAATGCCAGAAAACCGGTCGCGTTATAGGGCCAGATGGTTATGTCACATAGGTCCAAACATGGGGGCATTTCCAGAGATTTGCCCCGAGGGGGGGTGGCAAAATGCTGAACTGGCTGGAAAAATCCGACCGAAGGCTGGCCGCGGTGGCGGCGATCTGTTGCGAAGAGTCGGATAATGCACAGAAAAATGATTGATCGGGGGGGCGATTTCAGGTCGGATCGTGGGCGACTGCCGGCCCGTCGTGGCCGGAAGCGACATGCCCCGAAGCGGCGCCAGACCGCAGGGGCCGAACACATGCCGCGCAAGCGGATCAACAGGGAGACGACCGAGATGACACTCAAGAACCGACTGATGGGCGCCGTGGCCGGGGCCGCGATGATGGCCGCCGCGGCGCCGGCGATGGCCGATATCACCGTGGGCTACTTCCTCGAATGGCCGATGCCCTTCGAATACGCCAAGGTGATGGGCACCTATGACAAGGAGCTGGGCACCACGGTGAACTGGGTCAGCTTCGACACCGGCACCGCGATGAGCGCGGCCATGGCCTCGGGCGACGTGCAGCTGAGCGTGAGCCAGGGCGTGCCGCCCTTCGTGGTCGCCACCTCGGCGGGGCAGGACCTGCAGATCGTCGACGTGGCGGTCTCCTATGCCGACAACGACAACTGCGTGGTGGCGAGCGGGCTGGAGATCGACAAGACCAATGCCGGGGAACTCGCCGGCAAGAAGGTCGCCGTGCCGCTGGGCACCGCCGCGCACTATGGCTTCCTCAAGCAGATGGACCATTTCGGCATCGACCTCGCCAGCCTCGAGATCGTCGACATGGCACCGGCCGAGGGCGCCGCCGCGCTGGCGCAGGGCAGCGTCGACATGGCCTGCGGCTGGGGCGGGGCGCTGCGCCGGTCCAAGGAGCATGGCAACGTGCTGCTGACCGGGGCCGAGAAGGAGGAACTGGGCATCCTGGTCTTCGACGTGACCAGCGCGCCGGCCGCCTTCGTGGCCGAGAACGGCGACCTGGTGGCCAAGTTCCTCAAGGTGACGGCCGATGCCAACGCCATGTGGGCCGACGAGAGCAAGCGCGCCGAGATGCTGCCGGTGATCGCCAAGGACGCCGGCATGGACGAACAGGCCACCGCCGAGACGCTGGCCACCTTCGTCTTCCCGACCGTCGACGACCAGCTTGGCGCCAAGTGGCTGGGCGGCGGCGCGCAGGAGTTCATGAAGGGCGTGGCCGATGTCTTCGTCTCGGCCGGCTCGATCCCGGCGGCGAAGCCCAGCTACGAGGGCAACGTCAACCTCGGGCCGCTGAAGGCCGCGCAGGGCATGTGACCCGGACCGCCGGGCGGGCATTGCCCGTCCGGCCCCATCGGGCGGTCCAAAAGTCTTGCAAGACTTTTGGCAAAACTTTTTCAAAAGTTTTGCGCCGCGCGGATTTTCCCCGGAGACGGAACGATGAGCGGACTCGCGATCGAAAACATATCCATGCGCTTCGACCTTCCCGGCGGCGCATCGGTGCAGGCGCTGAAGGACGTCTCGCTGACCCTCGCGCCCGGCGAGCTGCTGAGCGTTCTCGGCCCCTCGGGCTGCGGCAAGACCACCCTGCTCAACATCGTCGCGGGTTTCCTCGCGCCGACCGAGGGGCGCATCGTGCTGAACGGCCACGAGGTCAAGGGTCCCGACGCCGAGCGCGGCATGGTGTTCCAGCAGGGCGCGCTGTTTGAGTGGATGAACGTGCGCGAGAACGTCGGTTTCGGCCCCTCGATGAAGGGGATGCCGGCGGCGGAGAAGCGGCAGATCGTCGATCACCTGCTCGAGGTCGTCGGGCTGAAGGACTTCAAGGAGAAGGCGGTCTACGAGCTGTCGGGCGGCATGCAGCAGCGGGTGGCGCTGGCGCGCTGCCTCGCCAACGACCCGGACGTGATCCTAATGGACGAACCGCTCGGCGCGCTCGACGCGTTGACGCGCGAGAAGATGCAGAGCCTGGTGCTCAAGCTCTGGAAGGAGACCGGCAAGACCATCATCCTCATCACCCACTCGGTCGAGGAGGCGCTGCTGCTGGGCGAGCGGCTGCTGGTGATGGCGCCGCGCCCCGGCCGCATCCACAAGGAATACCGCCTGCCCTTTGCCGAACTGGGCGTGGGCAAGGACCTGCGCCAGGTCAAGAAGCACCCGGATTTCGCCCGCACCCGCGAGGAGATCCTGGGCATGATCTGGGACATGGAGGAAGAGATCATGGGCCAGCCGGGCGCGGGGGAGTGAGGCAATGATCATCAGCGATCTCGGCCAGGAACTGGCGCAACTGGGGCTTGGCCTCTTGCGGGCGCTGCCCTTCATGATCGGCTACGTGCTGCTGATCCTGCTCTTCGCGCTGGTCTGGCGGCTGGTGAAGCGCGCGCTGACGCCCAGGCGCGATTTCACCTCGCTCAAGACCGTGACCTTCGGCGACGAAAGCGCGGTGGTCTCGAACACCGTCGCCTCGGTGATCTCGGTGGTGGTGGTCTTCCTGCTCTGGGGCGCCTTCACCGGATCGGCGCTGCTGCCCCGCTTCCTGCATGCGCCGGGGCCCTTCATCGGGCAGGGCAGCTTCACCTACACGGTCGAGGCGGCGGACGGGCGGCGCGACGATGCGCGGGTCGACGTGACCGTCTACGACAAGGACGGCGTGGTCGATCCGGCCGCGGTTGCCCCCGGCGAGGGCATCGCCAAGGACGATTCGATCGCGCTGCAGGCCTATCGCAGCAAGCTGCTGCTCTGGGACGCCAACGACGAGGTGACGCGCAAGGACGGCGCGAGGATCGTCGCCATCGACGGCAAGCCGGTCGGCCCCGGCGGCGAGGTCGAGACCGCCATCGGACGCGTCGCGGTGACCGACAAGGGCACGCTGAACGTGGTGCCGGCGCAGGGGATGCAGATGGAGGAGATCTGGCTGCCCGCCCCCGAGGCGGTCTGGCACCGGCTCATCACCATCTGGCGCGACGGCTACCAGAACGTGACCCTGGCCGAGCACCTCAGCTACTCGCTGTTCCGCGTCGTCGTCGGCTTCCTGCTGGGCGCCATCGTCGGCATCCCGCTGGGCTATGCCATGGGGCTGTCGGACTGGTTCCGCGGCTGGTTCGACCCGATTGTCGAATTCATGCGGCCGGTGCCGCCGCTGGCGCTGATCCCGCTGGTGATCATCTGGGCGGGGATCGGCGAGCAGGGCAAGATCATCCTGCTGTTCCTCGCCGCGCTCTGGATCATGGCGATTGCCGCGCGCTCGGGGGTCTCGGGGGTGAAGATATCGAAGGTGCACGCGGCCTATTCGCTGGGGGCAAGCAAGGTGCAGATCCTGCGCCATGTCATCATCCCCAACTCGCTGCCCGAGATCTTCACCGGCGCGCGGGTGGCGATGGGGGTCTGCTGGGGCACGGTGGTGGCGGCCGAACTGGTGGCGGCCGAGAAGGGCATCGGCAAGATGATCGTGGCGGCGGCCAAGTTCCAGTCGACCGATATCGTCATCATGGGGATCATCCTGATCGGGGTGATCGGCTTCGGGATCGACCTGCTGATGCGCTGGGCCGAGCGGATCCTGGTGCCCTGGAAGGGCAAGGGCTGAAGTCGCGCGGCGACGGGCGGCGGCGGGGTGAACCCCGCCCTACGCCTCGTCCCGGCCTTGCCCGGTGAACGCGCCTGCGGCGCGTGGCCTTCGGCGAGGATATTTCCGGCAAAAGGAAGCTGCAGGCGTTCAGAGCGGTTTCAGCCCGTATCCCGCCGCTTCGAGCCTTGCGCGCAGCCCGCGCGCGATGGCCAGCGCCTCGGGGCCGTCGCCATGCAGGCAGATGGTGTCGATCCGCGTCGGGATGCGCTGGCCCGAGACCGCGATGATCGCCTGTTCCTCCAGCATCTGCAGGATGCGCTCGGCCGCGAAGCCGGGGTCGTGGATCATCGCGCCGGGCAGCTTGCGGTCGACCAGCGTGGCGTCGTCGTTATAGGCGCGGTCCGAGAAGATCTCGCCGGCCCAGTTGCAGCCCAGCGCGCGCACCACCTTCTCCTGCGCGGTGGCGGCCAGCACCATGATGACGATGTCCGGGTCGACCTTCAGCGCCGCCTCGTAGCAGACCCGCGCCATCTCGGCATCCTCCGAGGCCATGTTCGACAGCGCGCCATGCAGCTTGAGGTGGCGCACGTGCCCGCCCGCGGCCCTGGCCATCGCCTGGGCCGCGCCCAGCTGGTAGGTCACCAGGTTGGCGAGTTCGGAATGGCTGAGCGGAATGCGCCTGCGCCCGAAGCCCTGCAGGTCGGCAAAACCGGGATGCGCGCCGATGCCCACGCCGTTCTCCACCGCCAGCCGCATCGTCTTCGCCATGGTATCGGCGTCGCCGGCGTGCCAGCCGCAGGCGATATTGGCCGAGGTGACGATCTTCAGCAGGCTGGCGTCGTCGCCCATCGGCCAGGGGCCGAAGCTTTCGCCCATGTCGGCGTTGAGGTCGATGGTCTTCATGGGATGTCCTTTCGGTCGAGGTCGTCGCCCCGCGTCATGCCGCCGATCAGCTGGTAGCCGAGCAGGTCGGGAATGTCGCGCGGGTCGCGGATCAGCGGGCGCACGCGTTTTCGCAACGCGCGCAGGCGGGTGTCGTCGCTCTGCCAGAGCGCATCGGCCTCTTCCAGCGGCACCAGCGCCAGCCGCAGCCCGGCGCCCATCGGCGCCTGGGCGATCTTCGGCAGGTCGTCGGGCAGCACGGTGCCCAGCCGGGGATAGCCGCCGATGGTCTGGCATTCGGCCATCAGCACGAAGGGAATGCCCTCGCCGATCATCTGCACGTCGCCCGTCAGGATGAAATCCGAGGCGAGCCCCTTGGCCCCGGCGGCAGGGAAGGGGTCGCCCTCGTGGTCGAGGCGGATGCCCTGGCGGTTGGCCTGGGCCGAACGGGTGAAGGCGGTGGCCTGGATCCGCTCCAGCGTCGCGGCATCGAACAACCCGGTCTGCGGGCCTGGCATCAGCCGCAGGGTGCCGCCGGCAAAGCGCGGCTCGGGGTCAAGCGTCTGTGCCGGGGCATTCGGCGCCGGGTCGGGGCCGAGCGGCAGGCTCTCGCCCGCCGCCAGCGGCCGGCCGACGCCGATCACCAGATGCGCGGCGCGGCTGCCGAGCCATTCCGGCGTGGCGATGCCGCCCGCCGGGGTGAGATAGCCATAGATCCCGGCGGTGGCGCCGCCCACCTCCAGCATC
This sequence comes from Seohaeicola zhoushanensis, assembly GCF_014656415.1. Taxonomy (GTDB): domain Bacteria; phylum Pseudomonadota; class Alphaproteobacteria; order Rhodobacterales; family Rhodobacteraceae; genus Seohaeicola_A; species Seohaeicola_A zhoushanensis. The sequence continues at coordinate 51,020 of NZ_BNCJ01000012.1, forward strand.
TGCCCCGGCAGCAGCAGCAGCGACGAGGGCCAGGGCAACGGCGCGCCGTCCAGCGCCGCCTTCATCGGCGCGCCGGTCAGCGCGATGCGCATCGGTGTATCGGTCGAGAAGCGTCCGCCCATCGAGGCCATCTCGATCGCCGGGACCACGGCGGGCAGGCCCAGCAGGGCGGCGGCCTCGAACAACGCCAGCCGGTCGGCCGCGCCGCCGGGCGAGAGGCCCTCGGAGAGGTGGCCGGGGCGGCCGAGGTCCTGCACGCTCAGCGCCGGTCCGGCCCGGTGGATCGTCAGCCGGGCCATGCCACACCCCTGATTTCTCTTCTTTCCAAATACTCCCGCGACAATCGCCGCCCCGCGACTCCCCCAGGCAAAGGCGCTTCCTCTCCCCCTCGGGGGGAGGGGAGAGGGGAGGGGGCTCCCCCGCCCCGGATCACGACACCACCTCGCATGTCGCGCCGCCGATCCCCTCGGCATCCTCCAGCGCGGCCATCTCCGCCTCCGACACCCGCACCAGCCGCATCGCATCGCCCGGACGCAGCAGGAAAGGTTCCGCGCGGGCCTGCAGGAAGGGGCGGAAGGCGGTGCGCCCGATCCGGCGCCAGCCGGTGGCGCTGTCGGCGGGGAAGACCACCAACTGGCGCACCGCCGCGGCGACGGTGCCGGCGGGCACCTGTTTGGTCAGCTGCGGCTGGCGCGGCACGTCCCAGTCGGGCGGCAGCAGGCCGAGATAGGGCAGGCCGGCGGTGAAGCCGATGGCGAGCACGCGCAGGTCGGTGCCGGTGGCCTCCTCGACCAGCCGCGTCTCGGAGATGCCGGCGAGCTCCGCGAATTCCGCCAGCTGCGGCCCGGCCTCGCCGCCGAAGGCCACCGGGACGCTCCAGCGCCGTGGCGGCGCGGGCAGCGGCGCGGCGAGCCAATCGCGCGACCGGGCGCGCTGGGCGAGCAGTTCCGCCAGCGCCGCGCGGCCCAGCCGGGCGGGATCGAAGCGCACCAGCACCGAGGTCAGCGAGGGCACCGTCTCGATTGTGCCTTCGGGCAGGGTCCCGCGCATCGCGGCGGCGAAGGCCAGCACCGCCCCGGCGGCCTCCGAGGAGGGCGTGCGCGAGAAGCGCACCAGCACGCCGTCCTGTCCCAGCGGCAGGACTTCCGGCCCGGTTGCCTCGATCACGCTCATGCCTGCTCAACTCCCTTCGTCAGATGCCACACTCGCCAATGTCTGCCGCTTTGTCGATGGGATGCCGACAGGCGGCCATCGGCGCATTCGATCATGGCGATATACAAGCGCGAATTTCTCCCTGTAGAATTGTCCCACGGAGGGCCCGCACGACACCCGGAGACAACCGGGATGCGCCCATGCGGGCAAGACAACAGTGGAGGAGAACCACATGACCATCACGAAACTGCTCGCGCGGACCCTGTCCGGCGCGGTGCTGGCGGCGGGCATCGCCCTGCCGGCGCTGGCCTTCGAGCCCGAGTCGCCCGAATGCATCGCCCCGGCCAACCCCGGCGGCGGATGGGACTTCACCTGCCGGCAGGTGGGCAAGTCGCTGCAGGACCTGGGCCTGATCGGCAAGACCATGCAGGTGGTGAACCTCGCCGGTGGCGGCGGAGGCGTGGCCTTTGCAGAGGTGGTGAACAAGCGCAACGATTCGAACGACCTGCTGGTCGCCGCCTCCTCGGCCACCGCGACACGGCTGGCGCAGGGGGCCTATCCGGGCAACACCCGCGACCAGGTGCGCTGGGTCGCCAGCGTCGGCGCCGATTACGGCGTGATCGCCGTGGCCAAGGATTCGCCCATCAACACGCTGCCCGAGCTGCTGGACAAGATGAAGGCCGACCCGCGCTCGGTCGCCGTGGCGGGCGGTTCCGCCGTGGGCGGCTGGGACCACCTCAAGGTGCTGATCGCGGCCAAGAGCTATGGCATCGACGATGTGCGGCAGGTGAAATACATCGCCTTCGACGGCGGCGGCGAGGCGGTGACGCAGCTGCTGGCCGGTTCGGTCCAGGCCTTCACCGGCGATATTTCCGAGGCCAAGGGCTTTGTCGATTCCGGCGATATCAAGGTTCTGGCGGTTCTGGCGCCCGAGCGGCTGCCGGGCGAGTTCGACAAGTTTCCGACCGCCAGGGAGCAGGGCGTCGACGCCATCGGCGCCAACTGGCGCGGCTTCTACGCGCCGGGCGGCATGAGCGATGACGCCTATGCCTTCTGGGTCGACTCGGTCGGCAAGCTCTACGACTCGCAGGAGTGGAAGGACGTGATGGCGGCCAACGGCATGGCCCCGCTCGACCTGCGCGGCGCGGACTTCCAGAAGTTCGTGTCGGATTCGGTGGAATCGATCACCGCGATCTCCAAGGAAATCGGCATCATCAAGTAAGCCGGACCCGAGCGGGGGCGGCACGTATCGCCCCCGCCAACCTTCCCGCAACAGGGGGACAGCATGAGCGACCGTATCTTCGGCGGCCTGGGCCTTGCCCTGGCGCTCTTCTTCATCTGGCAGGCGACGCTGATCGAGGAGAGCTTCATCTCCGACGTCGTCGGGCCCAAGGTCTTTCCGATCATCATCGGCGTGCTGATGGCGCTGGCCTCGGTCTGGTTCATCCTGCGCCCCGATGCCGAGCCGACCTGGCCGGGGCGCGGCCGCCTGCTCGAGATCGCGGCGGCGGTGATCGTCATGGTACTCTACGCCGAGCTGCTGCCGGTCGCGGGCTTCCTGATCGCCACCGCCGTGGCCTCGGCCTACCTGACCTGGCGGCTGGGCACCGCGCCGCTGCAATCGCTCGTGGTGGGCCTCTGCATCTCGGGCGGCATCTACATCGTCTTCCGCGTGATCCTCGGCCTTTCGCTGGCCAAGGGTCCGCTCGGCTTCTGAGGAGCGGCACGCATGGAAACCCTGGCATCCCTCGGCGACGGATTTGTCGTCGCCTTCACCCTGCAGAACCTGGGCCTCGCCCTGATCGGCTGCTTTCTCGGCACCATCATGGGCGCGCTGCCGGGGCTTGGCCCGTCGAACGGCGTGGCGATCCTGATCCCGCTGGCCTTCACACTGGGCCTTGGCCCGACGCCGGCGCTGATCCTGCTCACATCGGTCTATTACGGGGCGATGTACGGCGGGCGGATCAGCTCGATCCTGCTCAACATTCCCGGCGACGAACCGGCGCTGATGACCACGCTCGACGGCTATCCGATGGCGCGCAAGGGTCAGGCCGGCGAGGCGCTGGCGATCTCGGGCGTGGCCTCCTTCGTCGGCGCTTTCCTCGCGACCTGGGGGCTGGTCTTCCTGGCCCCGCAGCTGGTCAAGGTGGCGCTGCTCTTCGGGCCGGCCGAGTATTTCGCGCTGTTCACGCTGGCCTTCGCCACGCTGGGCGGCATCTCCTCGACCAACCAGGCCAAGGCCGCCTTCGCGGCGGCGCTGGGGCTTGGCATCGCGATGATCGGCGTCGACGGGCAGACCGGCGTGCCGCGCTTCTCCTTCGGCGAGGTGCATCTCTACGACGGGATCGACTTCCTGGTCGCCATCGTCGGGCTCTTCGCGCTGTCCGAGGTGCTGATCTTCCTCGAACACCGGGGCGAGGCCACCGGCGCGGAGGCGGCGAAGAAGATCGAGATTGGCCGCATCACGCCCTCGTGGGAGATGCTGAAATACTGCACGCCGACGATGCTGCGCACCTCGTTCCTCGGCTTCATCGCCGGGGTGCTGCCGGGGGCGGGGGCCTCGCTCGGCTCGTTCATCTCCTACTCGATGGAGAAGCGGCTGGTCGACAAGGAGGGCACCTTCGGCAAGGGCGACCCGCGCGGCGTGGCCGCGCCCGAGGCGGGCAACAACGCTGCCGCCGGGGGCGCTCTGGTGCCGATGCTGGCGCTGGGCGTGCCGGGGTCGGGCACCACGGCGGTGCTGCTGGCGGTGCTGCTGGCGCTCAACATCACGCCGGGTCCGCTGCTGTTCGCGCAGAACCCCGACGTGGTCTGGGGGCTGATCGCGGCACTGTTCATCGGGAACTTCATGCTGCTGGCGATGAACATCCCGATGGTGGGCCTGTTCACCCGCATCCTGCTGGTGCCGCCGCGCATCCTGATGCCGGTGGTGGCGATGGTCAGCTTCGTCGGGATCTACGGAATCTCCGGGTCGAGTTTCGACTTGCTGGTGATGGTGGTCTTCGGCGTCATGGGCTGGGGCCTGCGCAAGCTCGACGTGCCGCTGGTGCCGATCATCCTGGGCATCCTGCTCGGCAATCGAATGGAAGCTGATCTTCGTCGCGCCCTGACGATTTCGGATGGTGACTGGTCTGCGCTCGTCGCGTCGCCACTTTCCATCGGGCTCTGGGCGGTGGCGGTCATCGGGTTCATCCTGCCCATCGTCTTCGGCCGCGTGGTCAAGGCGCGGATGCGGATGGCGCGGGACAAGGCCGGCTCGACCAGCGACTGAGCTGTCGGCGCGCGGCTGTCCAGGGGGGCGAATTCCTGCAAGGAATTCGGACCGGTTTCCTTGGAGGAAACCGGGTCACGCGATGATGTAGCGCAGCCCCTGGAACCCGGCGCGCAGCTCTTTCGTGCGCGCGGCCAGGCTGGCGGGGTCGTTGGCCCGCAGCCCCTCGGCGATCAGCGCCGCCAGCGCCGGCGCATCGGCGGGTGTCACGCCGCGACGCACCAGTTCCGGCGTGCCGATGCGCAGCCCGTTCAGGTCGCCGGCCACCGGCGCTGTCGGCAGCCCGATGCCGCAGGCGAGGAAGCCCGCGCGGCGCAGCGTCTTCGACGCCGCCTGCCCTCCGCCGAACTCGGCCGCCAGCAGCGCGAACTGGTGCGACCGCGTCGCGCGGCCGCCGGCTTTGAACAGCGGCAGCCCCTGCGCCTCCAGCGCCTCGGCCAGCGCGCCCGCCAGCTCTACCATCGCCCCGGCATAGGCCGCGCCGTGTTCGACCCAATCGAGCAGCGAGATCGCCAGCGCCGCCGACTTCGCGGCATCGAAGTTCGCGGTCATGCCCGGAAAGGCGATATGGTCGAGCCGCTCGGCGATCTCGGCGTCATTGGTCACGATCAGCCCGCCTGCAGGCCCGCCGAGGCTCTTGTAGGTGCTCATCGTCATCAGATGCGCGCCCTGCTCCAGCGGGTTCGGCCAGGCGCCCCCGGCGATGATCCCGCATTGATGCGCGGCGTCGAACAGCACCCTGGCCCCGACCTCGTCGGCAATGGCGCGGATCTCGGCCACCGGATGCGGCACCAGGTTCAGGCTGCCGCCCACGGTGATGACCTTCGGCCTCACCTCCCGCGCCAGCGCGCGCAGGGCGGGCAGGTCGACCGTGTAGCCGTCCGCATCGACCGGCGCGGCATGGGTCTGCAAGCCGTAGAGCCCCGCGCAGCCCGCCTTGTGGTGGGTGACATGCCCGCCGATCACGTCCGGCGGCGCGATGATCGCGTCACCGGGCCGCGCCAGAGCCATGAAGCCGTAGAGGTTCGCCAGCGCCCCCGAGGCCACCCGGATCTCGGCAAAGCGCGCGCCGAACACCCGCGCGGCCAGTTCGGCGCAGATCACCTCGATCTCCTCGATCGCCTCCAGCCCCATCTCGTATTTGTCGCCGGGGTAGCCCAGCGAGGGCCGGCTCCCCAGCCCCGCCGCCAGTGCCGCCTCGGCGCGCGGGTTCATCACGTTGGTCGCCGGGTTGAGGTTGAAGCACTCGAGGTCATGGATCTCGCGGTTCCGCGCGATCAGCGCCTCGATCCGGGCATTGGTGGCCGCCGATGTGGCGGCGGCGGTTTCGGCGGCGATCGACTGGACGCGGGCTTCGCAGGGCGCGGGCACCCAGGCGCGGGGGGCGAGGTGGGACATCGGGGCAAACTCCATTGGCTGAGGGCAACAGAACATCGACCCGGCTTGCGGACAAACCAGTTTTGCTGAAATCTAGGCTCAGGAAAACTGAGTCTCAGATGGCCGTCAAACCCCCCGGACCCCGCCAGCCCCCGCTCAACGCCCTGCGCGCCTTCGAAGCGGCGGCGCGGCTTGGCGGCTTCGCGGCGGCGGCGGAAGAGCTGAACGTCACGCCCGGCGCGATCTCGGCGCATGTCAAGGCGCTGGAAACCGAGCTTGGCGCCCGGCTGTTCGACCGCAACGCGCGGGGCCTTCAGCTCACCGGCCTCGGCGCCCGCGTGCTGCCCGCCTTCACCGAGGCCTTCGACCGGCTCGGGCAGGCGACCCAGACGCTCCGGGCCGAGGCCGCGCCCAACGTGGTGCATATCGCGGCGCTGCCCTCGGTCGCCCAGCTCTGGCTCTCGCCCCGGCTGCCGCGCCTGCGCGCCGAGGCGCCCGAGATCGAGATCTCGATCACCGCGATGGAGGCGCCGCCCAACCTCAAGCGCGCGCCCTACGATCTCTGCCTCTTCTTCGGCCCCGAGCCCGACGGGCGGCTGGCCGAAGACGTGATCTTCCCGGTCTGCGCTCCCGCGCTGGCCGAACAACTCCATCAGCCCGAGGATCTGAACCGCTTGCCCTGCCTCACCGATTCCACCTGGTCGGAGGACTGGCACCTCTGGGCGCAGCAGGCCGCGCCGGGCCTGCGGCTGGCCACGCGCGGGCCGGTCCTCTCGCTCTATGCGCTGGCGGTCGAGGAAACGGTCAACGGTGCCGGCGTGCTGATCGGCCACCAGGCGCTGATCGCGGGGCATCTCGAGGCCGGGACGCTGGTCGCGCCCTTCGATGCGCCGGTGCGCCTGCCGGGTGGTCTCAGGATGTCGAACCCGCGCCCATTGCGTGCCAATACGCCGGCGGGCCGCGTCGCCCGCTGGCTGCGGGACAGCGCCCCGGCCTAGACCAGGTAGCCGCCGTCGCTGTCGTCGCCGGCCTCGTCCATCAGCCGGCTGATGTCGGGCACCGAGACATGGCGCTTGCCTTCCAGGATGATCACGCCGTCACGCTTCAGCGCCGACATCTGCCGGCTCACCGTTTCCAGCGTCAGCCCGAGGTAATCGGCCATCGCCTCGCGCGTCAGCGGCAGCTCGAAGCTTGCCTCGACGCCCGGCGACAGGCCGGGTCGCGGGTCGCGGCGGGCGATGATCGCCAGCAGGCTCGCGATCTTCTCGCGCGCGGTCTTGCGGCCCAGCACCAGCATCCACTCGCGCGCGGCGTCCAGCTCGTCGAGCGTCATTTCCAGCAGGCGGTGCGCGATATGCGGCGTTTCCGCCATCATCTTCTCGAAGGGCTTCTTGCGGAAGCAGCACATCACCAGGTCGGTTGTCGCGGTGACGTCATAGGCCGATCCCTCGCGCCCGGGCCGCCCGACGAAATCCGACGGCAGCAGCAGGCCCACCATCTGGGTGCGCCCGTCCTCCATCGTCTGGGTCAGGGCCGCCACGCCGGCGACCACCGAGCCGACGAAATCCATCTTGTCATTCGACCAGACAATTGTCTGCCCGGCTTCGAAATTGCGGTAATACTTGATCGACTCCAGCCGCTCGAGTTCGTCGCTCTCGCAGCGGGCGCAGACGGCGCGGTGCCGGATCGGACATTCGCCGCATTTCACCAGGGTATTTTTCGCCAGCGTATTCACGGGAAGCCCAAGGGTTGATCTGCATCAAGGATGCATTCTGTTCGCCTCCGTAATTTGAAGGAATGATAACCAAAACGCAACTTGCAAGTCTGGGACTGTTCGACACACGGGTGCCCCGATACACCAGCTATCCGACCGCTCCGCAGTTCGGAACGCAGGTGGGCGCGGCACAGATGGGTGAATGGATCGCCAGCATCCGCCCCGGCAGCGAGATCTCGCTGTACGTGCATATTCCCTTCTGCCGCAGGCTTTGCTGGTTCTGCGCCTGCCGCACCCAGGGAACGCAGACGCTGGCGCCGGTGGCCGGCTACCTGGAGACGCTGAAGCAGGAGATCGCCCATCTTGGCACCGTCCTGCCCGAGGGCGTCACACTGTCGCGCCTGCATTGGGGCGGCGGCACACCGACCCTGCTCGACGCGCCGATGATGACCGAATTGGCCCAGGCCATCGCCGCCGTCGCGCCGCTGGCGCCGGGTGCCGAGTTCTCGGTCGAGATCGACCCGAACGAGATCGACGCGCGCCGGATGGACGCGCTGGCCGCCGCCGGGATGAACCGGGCCTCGATCGGGGTGCAGGACTTCGACCCGGCGATCCAGCAGGTGATCGGCCGCGACCAGAGCTATGAGATCACCCGCGACGCGGTCGAGCTGATCCGCGCGCGCGGGGTGCACAGCCTCAACGCCGACATCCTCTTCGGCCTGCCCGACCAGAATAACGCGAAAATCACCGAGAGCGTGCAGAAGCTGCTGTCGCTGAACCCCGACCGGGTGGCGCTCTACGGCTATGCCCACGTGCCCTGGATGGCGCGGCGGCAGAACATGATCCCCTCGGATTCGCTGCCCACGCCCGAGGCGCGGCTCGAGTTGTTCGAGACGGCGCGCCAGCTGTTCCTCTGGGATGGCTACGACGAGATCGGCATCGACCATTTCGCCCTGCCGAGCGACGGGCTCGCGGTGGCGCAGAAGATCGGCAAGCTGCGGCGCAACTTCCAGGGCTATACCGACGATACCTCCGAGGTGCTGATCGGGCTGGGCGCCTCGTCGATCTCGCGCTTTCCGCAGGGCTATGCACAGAACGCCCCGGCCACCTCGGCCCATACGGCGGCTGTGCGCGAGGGGCGCTTCTCGACCGCGCGGGGCCATGCCTTCGGTGGCGAGGACGCCATGCGCGCCCGGCTGATCGAGGCGCTGATGTGCGACTTCCGCATCGATGCGGCCGAGATCCTGTCGCGTTTCCCGATCACCCGCGCGGCGCTCGATGCGCTGTTCCAGCAGGTGAACCGCGAATTCGACGACATGCTGCGCCATGACGCCGGCGGGCTGGAGATTCCGGTGGAACTGCGCCCGCTCACCCGGCTGGTCGCGCGCAGCTTCGACGCCTACGGCATGGACCGCAGCCGCCATAGTGCTGCCATCTGACCCCGGCGGGCTTTGGGCGGCCAGGGCGCGGCGGGATGAATCCCGCCCTACGCCCGCGGTGGCCGGGTCAAGGCATTCGGCCCAAGACAGCCTTTGGACAGGGCGCCTCCCCTCCCCTCGAGGGAGGGGATGGGGGAGGGGGCAACCGACAGGCACGCATCCCTGTGGATGGGGAAAATCCGCGCCCGAAAAACCACTCCCAGACAAAGTGACGGGAAATCAACAGCTTGACCCCCCGTTCTAGCTAGGACACCTGGAAAACCCTGCCTCTGAGGGCCTAAAGCGCCGCCGCCAGCCGGGTGCCCTGGTCGATTGCCCGCTTGGCATCCAACTCGGCCGCGACATCGGCGCCGCCGATCACATGCGGGCTCAGCCCCCGCTCGATCAGCGCATCCGCCAGGCTCCGCTCGGACAGCTGCCCGGCGCAGAGCACCACCGTATCGGCCTCGATCAGCCGCGGGTTCTCGCGCGCCGCGCCGAAGCTGACGTGCAGCCCCGCGCCGTCGATTCGCTCGTAGTTCACGCCGCCGACGAAATCGACGCCCTTCATCTGCAGGGCCGCGCGGTGGATCCAGCCGGTGGTCTTGCCCAGGTCGCGCCCGTGCCGGGTGGTCTTGCGCTGGAGAAGCGTGATTGCCCGCGCCGGCGGTTCGGGCTGCGGCCCCTCGGGCGCCAGCCCGGCGCGGTGCAGGGCAGGGTCGGTCACGCCCCATTCCTTCATCCAGAGCGGCAGATCCTCGGTGGGGCTCACGCCCTCATGCGCGAGATACTCGGCCACGTCGAAGCCGATCCCCCCGGCACCGATCACCGCGACCCGCTTGCCGACCGGGGCATGGCCGCGCAGCACGTCGATATAGGTGAGCACGTTGGCGCCATCCTCGCCCGGGATCGCCGGATCGCGCGGCACCACGCCGGTTGCGATCACCACCTCGTCGAAGCCCGCCAGGTCGTCGGCATCGGCGCGCGTTTCCAGGGCGACGTTCACGCCCGCATCCTCCAGCATCAACCGGTACCAGTCGACCAGGCCCTTGAATTCCTCCTTGCCGGGGATCTGCTTGGCCATGTTCAGCTGTCCGCCGATCTCGCCCGAGGCCTCGAAGAGCGTCACCGCATGACCGCGCCGCGCGGCGGTGATCGCTGTGGCCAGGCCCGCCGGCCCGGCGCCGACCACGGCCACGGTCTTCTTCACCGCCGCCGGCCCGATCACCAGCTCGGTCTCGTTGCAGGCCTGCGGGTTGACCAGGCAGGTGGTCAGCTTGCCGCCGAAGGTGTGATCCAGGCAGGCCTGGTTGCAGCCGATGCAGGGCGCAATTCTGGCGCCTTCGCCGCGCGCCGCCTTGGCGACGAAATGCGCGTCGGCCAGGAAGGGGCGGGCCATCGAGACCATGTCGGCGCAGCCCTCGGCCAGCACCTGTTCGGCCACCTCGGGGGTGTTGATCCGGTTCGAGGTGATGACCGGGATCGAGACCTTGCCCATCAGCTTTTTCGTGACCCAGGCGAAGGCGGCGCGCGGCACGCTGGTGGCGATGGTCGGGATCCGCGCCTCGTGCCAGCCGATGCCGGTGTTGATGATGGTCGCGCCAGCCTTCTCGACCTCCTGCGCCAACTGCGCGACTTCGTCATGGCTCGAGCCGTTGGGCACCAGGTCTATCATCGAGAGGCGGAAGATGATGATGAAGTCGGGCCCCGTCGCCGCCCGCACGCGGCGCAGCACCTCGAGCGGGAAGCGCATCCGGTTCTCATAGGAGCCGCCCCAGCGGTCGGTCCGCTTGTTGGTATGGGTGACGAGGAACTGGTTCAGCAGGTAGCCTTCGGAGCCCATCACCTCGACCCCGTCATAGCCCGCCATCTGCGCCAGCCGCGCGGCATTGGCGAAATCGGCGATCTGCTTCTCGATGCCCTCCTCGTCGAGTTCGTTCGGCGGGAAGGGCGAGATCGGCGATTTGACCGGCGAGGGGGCGACGCATTTCGGGCCATATGCATAGCGGCCCGCGTGCAGGATCTGCATGGCGATCTTGCCGCCGGCCTCGTGCACCCGGTCGGTGATGATGCGGTGGTGTTGGACATCCTTTTCGGTGGTCATCATCGAGGCGCCGGGCATCACCGAGCCTTCGAGGTTCGGCCCGATGCCGCCCGTCACCATCAGCCCGACGCCGCCGCGCGCGCGTTCGGCATAGAACTCGGCCACCCGGTTCCAGTCGCGCGTCTCTTCCAGCCCGGTGTGCATCGACCCCATCAGCACGCGGTTCTTCAGCGTGGTGAAGCCGAGGTCCAAGGGCGCCAGAAGGTGCGGATATGTCGTCATGAGTCTCTCCCCCGATATCTGCGCGCAGCTTCGCGGGGCGCGGGCCGCTTGTCACTATATACGCGGCGTCAGCGGCACGCGCTTCGGTTTGCCGCAGGGTTGTTGGCGCGCCGGGTCGTAGTATCGTAGTGCAAATAGCCGGAGAGCCACCATGCACCACGCGTCCGCCCATCCCGACGATCCGCATTACGTCACCCGCAGCGGCTGGCTGCGCGCTGCCGTGCTGGGGGCGAACGACGGGGTGGTCTCGGTCTCGTCGCTGATCGTCGGCGTGGCGGCGGCGGATCCGAGCCCGCGGGCGATCATAGTGGCCGGGGTGGCCGGGCTGAGTGCCGGGGCGATGTCGATGGCGGCGGGGGAATATGTCTCGGTCTCGTCGCAGTCCGACACCGAACGCGCCGATATCGCGCGCGAGACGGCGGCGCTGCGGGACACGCCCGAGCAGGAACTGGAAGAGCTGGCGGCGATCTACCGCGAGAAAGGGTTGAGCGACGAGCTGGCCCAGGCGGTCGCCCGCGAGCTGACCGAGAAGGATGCGCTGGGCGCCCATGTGCGCGACGAGCTGGGCCTGTCGGAAGTCCACAAGGCCAATCCCTTGCAGGCCGCCTTCGCCTCGGGGATGACCTTCACCGTGGCGGCGGCGGTGCCGCTGCTGGCGGCGGTCCTTGCGCCGTCGGATCGGATTCTCGAGGTGGTGCTGGTGGTCACCGTGCTTACCCTGGCGGCGCTGGGTGCGCTGGGGGCGAAGGCCGGGGCCGCGCCGATGCTGCGTGCCACGCTGCGCGTCGTCGGCTGGGGCGTCTTCGCCATGGTCGTCACCGCCGGGATCGGCCGCCTGTTCGGGGTGAGTGTCTGACTTGCATTGACCGCCCGCTTCCCGCAAGCCTGAGGGCCTAACCACCGCGAGTCGCCGATGACCCCTGAAGAAATTGCCAAGCTGCCCTATCGCCCCTGTGTTGGCGTGATGCTGATCAACCGCGAGGGCGGCGTCTTTGTCGGCCAGCGCCGCGACCGTTTCACCGAGGCCTGGCAGATGCCGCAGGGCGGGGTGGACAAGGGCGAGGAAGCGCGCGACGCCGCGCTGCGCGAACTCTGGGAGGAAACCGGCGTCACCGCCGATCTGGTCGAGGTGATCGCCGAGACCGCCGACTGGCTGCCCTACGACCTGCCGCATGACATCGTGCCGCAAATCTGGAAGGGCCGCTACCGGGGGCAGAAGCAGAAGTGGTTCCTGATGCGCTTTCTCGGTAATGACGATCAGGTCGATATCGCTACCGAACACCCTGAGTTCTCGACCTGGCGCTGGCAGCCGGCGGACCAACTGGTCGAGGCCATCGTGCCCTTCAAGCGCGAGGTCTATGCCAGGGTGCTCGACGAATTTGCCGGTCTGATCCGGTGATCCGGGCGGCGGCCCTGCTGCTCGCATTGATCGCGACACCGGCGGGGGCGCTGTCGTGCCGGATGATGCAGCCGGGCGACGCCTATGACCACGCGGCGGCAAGTGCCTCGCAATATGCGGTGGTCGCGGGAGTCGCAGACTTCGACGCCGCGTTGCTGCCGCACAACCGTTATGCCGATATTGCCAATGCGCCGCGCAGCACCCCGATCCCCGCGCGGGTGCGCGGGCAGGCATTGGATACCAACGGGTTTCTGACGCCCTTCGACCGCGAGGTGACGCTGGATGTCACCTGCCTCGGCAATTGGTGCGGCACGCTGGTGCCGGGGGCGCAGCTGCTTCTGTTTCTGGAGCTGCGCGGCGACAGCTATGCCCTGACCCTCGGCCCCTGCGCCGAGTTCGCCTTCCCCGACCCGTCGCCCGAGACGCTGGCGCATGTCGCCGCCTGTTTCCAGGCCGGAGTGCGCTGCGGCAAGCTGCGGTGACGGCCGTCTCCCTTGGGGGAGAGGGGTTGGGCGAGTTGCCTTCCCGCCGGATAGACGTCGGGGCAGGGCGTAGGGGCTGGGGGTGAGGGTCAGATTCTTTCCCGCCGGAGAGACGTCGGGGGGAATGTGCCTCCCCTCTCCCGGAGGGGAGAGGGGTTGGGGGTGAGGGGGATATGCCTGGCCATTCACCCCGCGTTCTGGCCTTGGCGATGGAAGCGCAGGGATTGGTTGCGCGCGTGCCGGAATCGCGCATACTCCGGTTTTCAAGGGCCGGGCAGGCCGCCTTCGACCAATTCCTCGGTCCCGGCGCCGCCCGAGCGCCCCGCGTTTCCAGCCTCTCAACGATCTGCGACAAAACCGCGATATTATCGCAAGCTTGCCCCGTTCTTGCCCAGATTGTCCCGGATAGAGGGAACAACACAACCCGACACTATCCGAGGGACACTGAATGGACCGTCTGACCGAAATGGAGGCCTTCGCCAATGTGGTGGACCAAGGCGGTTTCACCGACGCGGCGAAGAAGATGGGGATCTCTAAATCCGCCGTCTCCAAGCACGTCTCCAGCCTTGAGGCGCGTCTCGGCGCCCGGCTGCTGAATCGCACCACCCGCCGCGTCTCGCCCACCGAGATTGGCCTTGCCTATTACGACCGCGCCCGCCGGGTGCTGAACGATGCCGGAGAGGCCGACGCGCTGGTCACCTCGATGCAGTCGGCGCCCTCGGGGCTGCTGCGTATCTCGGTGGCGACGGACTTCGGCGTGAATCATCTCTCGCCGGTCCTGTCGGAATTTCTCGCCGAGTATCCCGAGATCACCGTCAACATGGTGCTGAACAACCGCTACGTCGAACTGATCTCGGAAGGCTTCGACATGGCCGTCCGCATCGGCGAGCTGGAAGATTCGACCCTGCGCGCCCGCAAGCTGACCGATACCACCAAGGCGATGATCGCCAGCCCGCTCTATTTCGCCAAATACGGCCGGCCGCAGAAGATCGACGATCTGAACGAGCACAAGCTGCTGCACTATTCCAACCAGTCCTCGGGCAACGTCTGGAAACTGACCGCGCCCTCGGGCGAAAAGCGCCAGGTGCGCACCGCCGGCTGGCTTTCGGTCAACGACGGGCAGTCGCTGCTGAATGCCGCCATCTCGGGGCTGGGCATCGCCTATCTGCCGAGCTTCCTCTTCGCCGACGCCATGGAGAAGGGGCTGGTGGAATACGCTATGCCGACGCTGCCGGTCGAGACCCAGGGCATCTACGCCGTCTATCCGCCGGGCCGCTTCACCCAGCCCAAGGTCCGCGCCTTCATCGACTTCCTCGTCAACGCCTTTGCCGACAAGGGCCCTGACGACTGGTAACTGCGCTTCATGTTGCTTCCCTTGGCAACCCAACCTCCCCCGCAGGCTTCTGCGGGGGTTCTTTTTTGGGTGGAGGTAGCGAAAGGTGAGTTTCAACTCGCACTCATTCATTCTCATCGAGTTTTGTTCGATCGTTCAACGACGCGCCACCATAGAGCAAGTCCCAGCCCCGGCGGCTAATATGCACCCCGTTTCTTGTCATTTCTTCGGCGCGATCCTCTATTCCCCCGGGGTAACGTATCGAGAAGCGTATTTCCCCCAATGCGGTTGCGAACTCGGCGAGGCTGTTGAAGTTGAACTTCACACGTTTGATATTCTCATTATGAGCGCGAACCGCTGTAATCTCTTCCGGCGCATCCGGCTTCCATTCCCATCTTGAGTGAACAACAGCTTGCCGAAACTCATTGAGTGACAATATTTTTTCGTATTGATCCCTCAGTATAGATCGTCTAGTAGCGTCCTGCGCTTCGACTACTCTTTTCAACCAAAGCTTTAGAACCCGACTGAAGTGTGTGTTTGTTTTCATTGAATCAGGAAGATCCTCATCATCTCCAAAAGACAGGTACGTTTGTTCGAAAATATCAGACTCGAGAAACCCCCATTGAGAGACAATGGAGCCAATGATGTAGGTTTCTTTCTCGGAGATTTCAGTGTCCATGATATAGCGCATTGGGGTGTCCGATCGCTTCGAGGGAATAGGGCAAAACTCGCCCGCGCCAACAGATATTGCCCTATTCGATTGGGCCGAGAAACCCGCATTTTGAATTGGCCGTAAACGACCTGGATTTGCGGTGCCTTGAGGGTTTTTCATCGTTCAAATGATGTTGAACGCTTTCGGGACACATTGCAACGGCAGCCATTCGCTGCAAAGCGGCGAGCCTGCAGTATTGGCTTCAAGCCGGAATTCAATATTTACTCCCGCCCGGAATCAAGCCGAAGGCGCCGGGCGAGCGCCGGCCCGTCCCGGCGGGCTGGCGCTTTGTCGACCGCGCGATCCGCTCGGAGGTCATCCGGACTTGGCTGGGATAAAGCAAAGACCAGGAAGGTTGCAGCGCCACCCCACGGGCCAGCGCTCGCCCGGCTTGGGGGGGCCGCCCTACTGCGAGAGCAGGATCACCTCGACCCGCCTGTTCGCCTCCCGGCCTTCGGGTGTGAGGTTCGAGGCGATGGGGGCGAGATAGCCCATGCCCTGGGCCTGGACCCGCTCGGCCGGGACGCCCAGCGTTCCGACCAGCCGGTCGCGCACGGATTCGGCGCGGCGTTTGGAGAGGGCGATGTTCTGATCAAGCCCGCCGATGCTGTCGGTATGGCCGACAACCGCGATCACCATGCTCGGATGCGCGGCCATGAATGCGGCGAGGTGCTGCAGCGAGGCATAGGCTCCGGGGTCCAGCGCATCGGCGCCGGTGTCGAAGACGAGGTCGTCCAGAACCGCGTGCCCCTGCGCGATCAGAACCTCGCCCAGGTCCTGCGGGGCAGGGGCGGGTGAGGTTGCCGGGACTTCGGGCGCCGGGGTCTCCGGCATGTCGCCTGGGTCGGGATTGACCCGCACGATCTGCAAGTAGGCGGCGCTTCGCGACCGGCTGACCAGCAGGCTCAGCGCCTGGGTCCCGTCCCGCACCGCCGAGAGGAAGCGGTAGTTGCGCAGGTCGACATACATGTCGGGCGCGGGCACCACCTCGGTCTTGAAGCGGAAGTCGAAGCCGCCGCATTCCGCCTCGTCGCATTGGAACAGGATCTCGTATCCCGCCGCCTCGACCTGTTCGCGCAACGGGGCCAGCAATTGCAGCGTGGTCAGGCCCGGCGTGTCGATACGCCAGGTAAGGCGCTCGACCCGGCCCTCGAAATGGCGCATCGGCACGCCGGTGCCGTCGAAGGCGGCGGTCGGCAGGTCATAGCTGTCGGCGGGGTTGATCCGTTCGGCCAGCGGGCGCGCGCCCGTCGGCAGGACGAGGTCCGCCGCCGCGCCGGGCAGCGGCGCGAGGCCGATGACGAGGCTGGCGGCGAGACGGGCGATCATCTGGACTGCGCGTGATACTCTTCGTTCGGCCGCATCCCCGTCGCCGAGGCGACGCGGTTCGACATGTTGAAGAAGCCGGTGACATTGGCCAGGTCCCAGATGTCGCGGTCGGTGAAGCCGACGTCACGCAGCGCCTGGCGGTCGGCTTCCTCGACGGTGGCACTGGCAAGGGTGACCTTCTCGGCGAAGGCGAGCATCGCGCGCTGGCGCGCGTCGAGCGGCGCGACGCGCCAGTTCATCACCATCATCTCGCCCAGGATCGGGTTGCCCGAGAGTTGCCGCACCGCCGCGCCATGGGCGACGAGGCAGTAGAAGCACTTGTTGATCGACGAGACCACGACCGCGACCATCTCGCGTTCCAGCTTGGAGAGCCCGCTCTCTGCCAGCATCAGGTCGTTGTACATCGCCGTGAAGGCGTTCAGCTTCTCGATGTCGAAGGCATTGGCCTTCAGCACGTTCGGGATCATCCCGAGTTTCTGGGTGCAGATGTCGAAGTATTTCTGCGTCGCCGGCGGCAGCGGGTCGACCATCGGCAGGTTCAGCGCCGTGGGCATGTCCTTGTCGGTCACGGTGTGTGGGTCTCCTCTCTCAGCTGGCGATAATGGTAGTCTCCCACAACCTGCATGTTGAGGGAAGAATAGAGGCCATTCGCGGCCTGGTTCGCCTTGGTGCACATAAGTGCCATGGTATGGGCGCCGTGCTTCTGCGCCCAGAGGCCGGCGGCGCGCATGAACCACTTGCCCATGCCCGAGCGGCGCTGCGTCGGCAGCACTTCGAGCGCGTGGAGCATGGCGATGCCGTCGTGGATGGCGACATAGGCGCAACCGGCGGGCTTGTCCTTGTGACGGCCGAGCAGGCCGGTCTTCGGCCCGCTTGCGCGCATCATCACCGCGATCCGGGCCGGGCCGATGCCGGCGGCCTCCCAGATCTCGAGCATCAGCGCCAGCGGTTCCCAGATCTCGAGCACCGTCATCCGGGGCAGCGGGATGTCGGTCAGCTGTTCGATCGGGCAGGTATAGAGGTTGACCGGGTCGAGCACCGCATAGCCGCGGGCGGCCAGCGCGGTGTCGAGGGTGTCCTGACCGGGGCGCAGCTGGAAGATCGGCCTCTGGCCCATCTCGCGCATCGCCGTCTCGGCGGCGGCAAGGTCGGCTTCGGTGAAGGCGCCCTCGACGGTGGCGGCCGAAACACGGCTGCCTCCGCCCTGGCCTTCGCGCAGGGTCACGGGGCCAAGCTGGCGATAGCTGGCGGCCGGCCAGGTGGCATCTAGGGCGGCGAAAAAGTCGTTCATCTGCATCAGTCGAGTGCCGCCTTCAGGTCGTCCAGTGCCGCGGCGACGCGCGCCGCCTCGGTGCCGCGGATCACCACGTTGGCGCCCGGCTGGCCGTTGCGGATGAAGGGATAGCAGCCGATCGAGAGATCGGCGTAGCGCGCCGCCAGCTCGCCTAGCGGCGCGGCGATCTCGCCCTCGGGGCGATCCACGCGCAGGGTTTCCGACAACAGCGGCGCGCCCCCGGTGAGCGTCGGCAGCACGCTGGCGACCATCGCCTCGAAGACCGCCGGCACCCCGGCCATGACGTGGACGTTGCCGATGATGAACCCCGGCGCGGTCGAAACCGGGTTGTCGATCAGCGTGGCGCCGTCCGGGATCCGCGCCATGCGCAGCCGTGCGGCGTTCAGCTCCTGCCCGGTGCGGGCGTAATGCGCTTCGAGCAGGGCGCGGGCATCCGCGCGCACGTCGATATGGGCGCCAAAGGCTTCGGCGATGCAGTCGGCGGTGATGTCGTCATGGGTCGGCCCGATGCCGCCCGAGGTGAAGACGTGGTCATAAGCCGCCGACAGCGCCCTGATCGCCGCCACGATGGAGGGCGCATGGTCGCTGACGACGCGCGCCTCCTTCAGGTCGATCCCGTGCCCGGTCAGCGCGCCCGCCAGATGGTGCATGTTGGAATCGCGGGTGCGGCCCGAGAGGATCTCGTCCCCGATCACCAGCATCGCCGCCGTTGGGTTCGGCATCTTCGGCTCCCTTGAATGCTCTCCAGAGCCGGTATAGGCCGCGTCTCATGCGCTTTGAAACCCCTCTTGTGCCGGCCCGGCTGATCCGTCGCTACAAACGCTTCCTGGCCGATTGCACATTGGAGGACGGGCGGCAGATCACCGCCCATTGCGCCAACCCCGGCTCGATGATGGGGCTGGCCGAGCCGGGCATGAAGGTCTGGCTGGAACCGAACGACGACCCCAAGAAGAAGCTGAAGTTCGGCCTGCGCCTGGTCGACCACGAGAACGGGCATTTCACTGGCATCGACACCTCGGTGCCGAACCGCGCGCTGCGGGCGGCGCTGGAGCAGGGCCGGGTGCCGGGGCTGGACGGTTACGAGACGGTGCGTGCCGAGGTCGCCTATGGCGCGGGAAGCCGGGTCGATTTCCTGCTGACCTCCCCGTCGCGCCCGCAGGCCTGGGTCGAGGTGAAATCGGTGACGCTCTGCCGCCAGCCGGGGCTGGCCGAGTTCCCCGACAGCGTGACCGCACGCGGCACCAAGCACTTGGGCGAACTGGCCGAGATGGCGAAGCAGGGCGATCGCGCGGTGATGCTCTACCTGATCCAGCGCACCGACTGCGACCGCTTCACCCTGGCCGCCGATATCGACGCGGCCTATGCGCGCGCCTTCGCCGAGGCCCGCGCCGCCGGGGTCGAGGCCATCGCGCTGACCACCGCGATCACGCCCGAGGGCATCGAACTCGCCGCGCCGGTTCCGGTCATCGACGGCCGGGCCGGGTGAGCCGCGCGCGCTCCCCCTCTGGCCCTTTCCGGCTTTAGGGCTTACATAGGCCCCGTCCCCGCGAGATCTGACGAGGCAAGCGCTTGAACAACGACTTCCGTGGCCGGCTGACCCGAGACGGCATCCGCATCTACGAATCCGGCGATTTTGCCGGGATGCACGCGGCCGGTGCGCTGGCCGCGAAGATCCTCGACGATATCGGCGAGCATGTCTTCGTCGGCCAGACCACGGGCGAGCTGGACCGGCTCATCACCGAGATGGTCGATGCTTCGGGCGCGACCTCGGCCACCATCGGTTACAAGGGCTACCAGCACGGCAGCTGCATCTCGGTGAACCACGTGGTCTGCCACGGCATTCCGGGCAACAAGATCCCGGGCCGCGCCAATGACGTGCTGAAGGACGGCGATATCCTGAACATCGACGTGACGGTGATCGTCGACGGCTGGTTCGGCGATTCTAGCCGGATGTATGTCGCCGGCAAGCTCAAGCCCTTCGCCCAGCGGCTGATCCAGGTGACGCATGACGCGCTGATGCTGGGCATCGAACAGGTCAAGCCGGGCAATACCTTCGGCGACATCGGTGCGGCGATCCAAGCCTATGTGGAATCCAACCGCATGAGCGTGGTGCGCGACTTCTGCGGCCACGGGCTGGGACGCGTCTTCCACGCGCCGCCGAACGTGCTGCACTATGGCCGCCCCGGCACCGGCGCGGTGCTGGAAGAGGGCATGTTCTTCACCATCGAGCCGATGGTGAACCTCGGCCGCCCCGAGACCAGGACACTCGACGACGACTGGACCGCGATCACCCGTGACAAGACTCTCTCGGCCCAGTTCGAGCATTCGGTCGGCGTGACCGCGACGGGGGTCGATATCTTCACCCTCTCGCCCGCGGACCGCTTCTTCTCGCTCGGGCTGGACTGAAGGCGCTACTCGTCGACGTCGTCCATGTCGGACTGGCCCGAGATCATGCGCCGCACGTGGCTCCAGCCCATGCCGACGCCCAGCACCAGGGACAGCGCCAGGATGCCGATCCAGACGTTGAGGCTGCGGTCGTCGAGCGTGAGCAGGCCGAAATCGTAGAGCACCCAGAGGATCGCCGCGACCAGCGCGAGAATCAGGATCATCCCGAAGGGCCCGATCGAGCGCAGCGTCGCCCGCAGGTAGATGATATAGCCGATCAGCAGCACCAGCCCGGACAGGGCCACCACCGACCATTGCCGGTCCTGGCCGTCCATCGCCCAGCTGACGAAGTTGAATTGCGTCGGGTTGTAGGTCGCCGACAGCAGCAGCAGGGCAAACAGCCAGCGCAGAATGAAACCCATGTCACCTCTCCTTGGTCCGGAGCCCGAGATTTGCCGGAAGCTGCCGATGTGTCCAGAGCTTCGCGCCGATGCGGTGAAATTGCGGTTTCGCTGCTCCGGCGGCATGGCTATACACGCGCGGGGCTGACGAAAAGGAATCCTAGGTATGGCCAACGTTGTGGTTGTCGGCGCTCAGTGGGGCGACGAGGGCAAGGGCAAGATCGTCGACTGGCTGAGCGAGCGCGCGGATGTGATCGCGCGCTTCCAGGGCGGTCATAACGCCGGTCACACGCTGGTGATCGACGGCACCGTCTTCAAGCTGTCGCTGCTGCCCTCGGGCATCGTGCGCGGCGGCAAGCTCTCGGTCATCGGCAATGGCGTGGTGCTCGATCCCTGGCACCTGGTGAAGGAAATCGCCGGGCTGCGCGGCCAGGGCGTGACGATCACCCCCGAGACGCTGATGATCGCCGAGAACACGCCGCTGATCCTGCCGATCCACGGTGAGCTTGACCGCGCGCGCGAGTCGCAGAACTCGGTCGCCAAGATCGGCACCACCGGGCGCGGCATCGGCCCGGCCTACGAGGACAAGGTGGGCCGCCGCTCGGTGCGAGTCGCCGACCTGGCCGACGCCGCCACGCTGGAAGTGCGCGTCGACCGTGCGCTCGTGCACCACAACGCGCTGCGCGCCGGCCTCGGGCTCGACCCGGTCGACCGCGACAAGCTGCTGGCCGACCTGCGCGAGATCGCGCCGGCGGTGCTGGAGTATGCCGCGCCGGTCTGGAAGATCCTGAACGAGAAACGCAAGGCCGGCAAACGCATCCTGTTCGAGGGTGCGCAGGGTTCGCTGCTCGACATCGACTTCGGCACCTATCCCTTCGTGACCTCGTCGAACGTGATCGCCGGTCAGGCGGCCACCGGCACCGGCATCGGGCCGGGCGCCATCGACTTCGTGCTCGGCATCGTCAAGGCCTATACCACCCGCGTGGGCGAAGGCCCGTTCCCGGCGGAGCTGAAGGACGCCGACGGCGAACGCCTCGGCACCCGCGGCCATGAGTTTGGTACCGTGACGGGCCGCAAGCGGCGTTGCGGCTGGTTCGACGCGGTGCTGGTGCGCCAGACCTGCGCCACCTCGGGCGTCAACGGCATCGCCCTGACCAAGCTCGACGTGCTCGACGGCTTCGAGACGCTGAAGATCTGCGTCGGCTACGAGCTCGACGGCGAACGGCTGGACTACCTGCCGATCGCCGCCGACCAGCAGGCGCGCTGCAAGCCGATCTACGAGGAAATGCCGGGCTGGTCGGAATCGACCGAGGGCGCGCGCAGCTGGGCCGACCTGCCGGCCGAGGCAATCAAGTATGTGCGCCGCGTCGAAGAGCTGATCGACTGCCCGGTCGCGCTGCTCTCGACCTCGCCGGAACGCGAGGACACTATCCTCGTCACCGACCCCTTCGCCGACTGATGGCGCTGTCCTACAAGGCCCGCCGGCGCTGGTCGCTGGTCATCCTGCTGGTGGGCCTGCCGCTCTACATCGGCGCCGCGCTCTATGTCGTGTCGCTGTTCGACCGGCCGCCCTTCTGGGTGGAGCTGCTGGTCTACGTCGTGCTCGGCGTGCTCTGGGCGCTGCCCTTCCGCGCCGTGTTCCGCGGCGTCGGCAAGGAAGATCCCGGACAGGAGTGATCCTGTCCGCCGCCGCCAAACGGGGGCGGACCATCGGGGCCAGAACCGCGCCCCCGGCTTCTCTTCTTCAAAAATACTCGGGGGAGTCGCCCGGAACGG
>NZ_BNCJ01000012.1:73397-131989 GCF_014656415.1 Seohaeicola zhoushanensis
AGGCCCCCGATGCGCCCTCATTCAAGGGGCGTCGACCTCGGCAGGTGCGCAAATGAAAAACGGCGGCCCCGAGGGACCGCCGCCATCGCATGTCTTTGCGTTCCTCAGCCCGCCGCGCGGCGGTCGGGGCGGAAGCCGATGTCGTCGGAGGCGGTGAAGCGTCCGCCGCCGGTCTTCTCGATCTTGCCGTCGCGCAGCAGCTGGCCGAAGGTGCGCAGCCCGTCCTCGCGGTTGAACTCCTGGTTCTCGACCTGGCGCAGCTTGCGCATCAGCTGCGGCCGCGAGAACTGCTCCTGCCCCTCGACGAATGAGAGATAGGCGGCAGCGGCTTCGAGCAGCTGCGGCAGCTCGGTCACGCCCTGTTCCTTGGCATATTGGGCGAAACCGTTGTCGTCGTCCTGTTCGTCATCGTCCAGCTCGACTTCCTGCGAGAGGCGGCGCGGACGCACCGGGCCGCGCATCCCTTCTTCGAGGTCGATACGCTGTTCGGCCACCAGCTTCAGCGGTGCCGGGCGCGAGCCGTCGGCCGGGCGCTCGGGGCGCGGTGCGTCGGCACCTGTTACAGGGCGGCGCGGGCGCACCGCGTTGGCGAGGTCATCGCGGTAGGCGTCATCGGTGGCATCGGCGTCGAGATCCTTGCCGGCCGATTTCTCGGCCTTGGCCACCGCCACGGCGGCGCGCAGGGCGCTGTAGGCCGCGCGGCTCGACGAGCTTTCTGGTTCGTCCATGCGCTTTTCGGCATCGGCCATCAGGCGCGAGACATCGGCGCCCGATTCCGACTGGCCGAAGGCGCGGGCGGGGCGTTCGTCCTCTTCGAGGGCCTCTTCCTCCTCGTCGCCTTCCAGCACCGAGGCCAGTTCGCGGGCCAGGTCGGCTTCCTGCTCGGGGCTGAGCGTTGCCGCTTCGGGTTCGTCTTCCTCGACCTCCTCGATATCGCCGGCGGCGATGGCGGCGTCGAGTTCGGCGCGGCGCAGTTTCAGCAGGCGCGGGGCGCCGCCGTTCTCGTCCTCGCCGAGGATGTTGACGATTTCGTCGTCAGCGTCGTCTTCGAAGCTGTTGTCGTCCTCGCCGATATCCGAGAACAGCCCGCTCGACGCGGCGGCGGGCGGTTCCTCGTCTTCATCGGTGCCTGCGTCGGCGACGGTATCCTCATCCGCCTCGATGTCCTCGGCGCTGTCTTCCTCGGCCAGGAGCGAATCGTCTTCCAGCACGAAGTCTTCCTGGGCGCGGGCCAGCGTGGCGACCGATACCGGTTCGTCCTCTTCATAGACCTCGTCGTAGGCATCGTTGGCGCCGGCCTGTATCCGGTCGAGCGTGGCGGCGATTTCGGCGCCGGCGTCGAGGTCGTCGGCCTCGGCTTCGAGCGCCATGGTGGCGTCGTCGATATCAAGCGCGGCGGTCAGGTCGCCGATATCGGCGGCAAGCGGCGCCTCGGCGTCGGGGTCTTCGACCAGGCCCTGGGTCGTGGGGTTCTCGGAGACGACGGCGCGGATGCGTTGCAGCTTGGCGGCGATGCTGTCGCCCGCCGGCGCTTCGGCAACGGGAGCGACAGCCGCCGGTTTGGCGGCGGCCGGCTTCGGCGCGGGTTTCGGGGCGGGCGCGGGCGCTTCTTCCGCGGGCTGGTAGTCGGTCGCGCGCAGGACGATGCGGTTCGGCTCCTGCCGGCTGCGCACCTGCCGGGTGACTTCCTTCTCGGCGATGCGGGCCAGCATCTCGGCGTCGGGCTGCGGCGGTTCAGCGCCGAAGTAGCGGTCATCGGCGGCGAGATCGCGGAAATACTCTGCAATCTCCTTCATCGTGCCGAAGGAATCCTCGAATCCTTCCAGTGTGCACGAGAACGTTCCGTACGACACGGTCAGGATCTTATTGCTATTCGCCATCGGTTGCTCGTCCTCTGCCTGGGGTCTTGCTGGCATTAACCATGTTCAGAGCGTCAAAAGCGGCCCGAATCTGTGCAATTGAACGTATGATTTTGTGGCCATATTGTGGTGACTCCCTGAAAATGCGATTAACTTTCGCATGACCCAGAAAATAGTCAGGTCCGAAACGCCGGTGACCCTGGTTGGCGGCGGCAGCGTCGGGCCGGGCGATATCGCCCTTGCGCTCGACCATGCGCCGTTGCTGGTGGCGGCGGACTCCGGAGCCGGCGCGGCGCTGGAGGCAGGCCACGTTCCGGTTGCCGTGATCGGCGATTTCGACTCCCTGCGAGCAGCGGACAAGGTGCGTCTTCCTGCGGATCGGCTGTTTCCCGTAGAAGAACAGGATAGCACGGATTTCGACAAGGCGTTGACTCGAATCTCGGCGCCCCTGGTGCTGGGCGTCGGCTTTCTTGGTGCCAGGGTCGATCATCAACTGGCGGCGTTCAGCACATTGGTGCGGTTTCGCCATCAATCCTGCGTGCTGATCGGCCAGCACGAGGTGGTCTTTCACCTGCCGCCGCGGCTGGCCTTGCCGACGCGGGCGGGCGACGTGGTCTCATTGTTTCCGATGGCGCGGGTCTCGGGGCGGTCGACCGGGCTGCTCTGGCCGATCGACGGGCTGATGTTCGAGCCGGCGGGGCGGATCGGCACCTCGAACCGGGCGACTGGCCCGGCGGTGATCGAGACCCATGGTCCGGGCCTGCTCGGGATCTTCCCGCGCGAGGCGCTGGGCGATGTGGTCGCGGCGCTCAGATCTCCGGCGGGTGCGGCTCTGCCGTGAGGTGCGGCTCGTCGACCCGGCGCGCGGCGGCCGCGCGCGCCAGCCGGCCTTCGCGCAGCACGATGTAGAGCCCGGCGGCGATGGTCACGCTGATGCCGAGCGCCGAGAGGCGGTTGGGCAGGTCGTGGAACACCAGCCAGCCGATCAGCGTGGCGACCGGGATCTCGAGATACTGCATCGGCGCCAGGGTGGCCGAGGGCGCATAGCGCAGCGACCAGGTCATCAGCAGGTGTGCGACGCTGCCCAGCACGCCGATGGTCAGCAGCAGCGCCCATTCGCGCCCGTCCGGCGTGACGAGTTCCAGCGGCGTCCAGCCCATGCGTTCGCCCAGGAGAACCACCGGGGCGAGGATCGCCACCGCCATCCCGCCGCTGACCGCCTGCAGGCCGACCGGATCGGTCTGCTTGGCGATCTGCCGCGTCACCAGCATGAAGAAGGCGAAGTTGAACGCCACCGCCACCGGCAGCAGCGCCGGCCAGCCGACCGAGGCAAAGCTCGGCTGGATCACCATCAGCGTGCCGACGAAACCCACCGCGCAGGCGATCAGGCGGCGCGAGCCGACCTCTTCGCCAAGCACGTATTTGCCGAGCAGCAGCATGATGAAGGGCATGACGAAGGCGATGGCGACGGCATCGGCCAGCGGCAGGTATTGCAGCGCGGTGAACATCGCGCCGATGCCGAGGATATGCAGCAGGGTGCGCAGCATGGTCAGGCGCAGCACCCGACCCGACATCCGCCAGGCGCGGCGGCCAAGCCAGATCAGCGGGAGCAGAACTGCGACCTGTACGGCGAAACGGAACAGCAAAAGCTGGCCAAGGGGGATACTCTGACCGATCAGCTTGGCCACCGCGTCGCCCATGGGGGCGACGACGCAAAAGCCCAGCATCAGCAGAACCCCGAGAACTGGGCGATCCACATTCATATTCAGAACGCTAGATGCGCGTATCGGAACACGCAACAGTTGAGTGAGGGGCATCGCGTTTCTCTTGCTTGACCGCGCCCGAGCAACCCTTCTGGAAAGTCTCGCGGCGATGGTTAAGGTGTGAAGGTGAGGGAATGCGCCGGGCCGGTCTGGTGGCGGCGCGAAGGGAGGAAAGAATGGAAAAGATCGGGTTCATCGGCCTCGGCCGAATGGGGCTGCCAATGGCGTCGAACATGGTGAAGAAGGGGTTCTCCCTCATCGTGCATGACATCAACGGCGCGGCGGTCGATACGCTGGTCGACCTTGGCGCGGACCGGGGCGAGAGCGTGGCCGGTGTGGCGGCGCAGGCTGATATCATCATCACCATGCTGCCGAACTCGGCCATCGTGACACAGGTGATCGAGGGGCCCGAGGGCATCCTGTCGGCGGCCCGTCCGGGCGCGCTGGTAATGGACATGAGCACGGTCTCGCCGGAAACCACTGATTCCGCGGCCCGCGCCTGCAAGGCCAAGGGCCTGGGCTTTGTCGACGCGCCGGTCGGGCGGCTTGCCAGCCACGCCGACGCCGGGCAGTCGCTGTTCATGGTCGGCGCATCGGAGGCCGACTTCCAGCGGGTGAAGCCGGCGATGGAGGCGATGGGCACCACGATCTATCACTGCGGCGACTGCGGCGCCGGCACGCGGACGAAGATCGTCAACAACTTCCTCGCGGTCTCGCTCTGCCAGCTCAACGCCGAGGCGCTGACGCTGGCGCAAGGTTTCGGGCTCGATCTGGAAAGCACGCTGGACGTGCTTCACGGGACCACGGCGACCAACGGTCAGCTCAAGGTCAACTGGGCCTCGAAATGCCTGATCGGCGATACCAAGCCGGGCTTCACCATCGACCTCGCGCACAAGGACCTGACGCTGGTGGTCGAGAGCGCCAATGTCGCCAAGGTGCCGATGCCGATGGCGGCGGCCGCGCGTGAGTCCTTCTCGCAGGCGCGCGCCCGTGGCTTCGGCGGCACCGATTTCTCGGGGATGCTCGACGCCGCCTGCGACGCCAACGGCCTGACCCCGCCGCGCCTGCCCCACAACTCGCGCCACAGGGTATGACCGATGAGTGAGAACCAATGGCAGGACGAGATCTACCGCGTCCTGAAAAGCCACGACGTGCGCCACATCGCCTATGTCCCCGACGCGGGCCATTCGGCGGCGATCAAGCTGGCCGAGGCCGACAACGAGATGACCTCGCTGGTGCTCACGACCGAGGAGGAAGGCATCGGCTATCTCGCCGGGGTCCATCTCGGCGGGCAGCGCGGCGCGCTGCTGATCCAGTCCTCGGGCGTGGGCAATTGCATCAACACGCTGGCGCTGAACCAGATGGCGCGCATTCCGCTGCTGATGGTGGTGACGATGCGCGGCGACTGGGCCGAGTTCAATCCCTGGCAGAACCCGATGGGGCAGGCGACCGAAACGGTCCTGCGCAGCATGGGCGTGCTGACCTGGCGCGCGGATGCGCCGCAGGACGTGGTGCCGCTGCTGAACGGCGCCGCGGGCATGGCCTTCAACGGCGACCAGGCCTGCGCGCTGCTGCTGGGCCAGCGACTGATCGGAGAGAAGAAATGGGTGAAGTGACCGTTCTGGACCGCCGCGCGGCGGTGGCGACCCTGCTGGAGGGGCGCAGGGACATGCTGGTTGTGACCGGCCTCGGCTCGGCCTCCTATGACGTGATGGCAGCCGGCGACCATGCGATGAACTATTATCTCTGGGCGGCTATGGGCTCGGCCATGACAGTGGGTCTCGGGCTGGCGATGACGCAGCCCGACAAGTCGGTGCTGGTCATAACCGGCGATGGCGAGGCGTTGATGGGTTTCGGCGCGCTGGCGACCATCGCCGTCAAGGCCCCGCGCAACCTGACCATCGCGGTGCTCGACAACGGGCATTTCGGTGAGACCGGGATGCAGGAGAGCCATGCGGCGCGGGGCATCGAGCTGGACCGGGTGGCCGAGGCCTGCACCTTCCCCCGCACCCTGCGGATCACGACGATGGAGGAGGTCGAAGTTCTGCGCGGGCATGTTGCCGCCCGTGACGCCCTGACGCTCGCCTCGGTCAAGATCCGCGCCGACAACCCGCCCCGCGTTTTGCCGCCGCGTGACGGCCCCTACATCAAGAACCGCTTCCGCGAGGCGCTTGGGTTCAGTCCGATCTGAGCCTTAGCAGTTCGGCACGTTGACGGCGAGGCCGCCGAGCGAGGTTTCCTTGTATTTCGCGCTCATGTCCTCGCCGGTCTGGCGCATCGTCTCGATGCAGGCGTCGAGCGGGACCAGGTGGGTGCCGTCGCCGCGCAGGGCGAGGCTGGCGGCGCTGACGGCCTTGATCGCGCCGAGGCCGTTGCGCTCGATGCAGGGCACCTGAACCAGCCCCTTCACCGGGTCGCATGTCATGCCGAGGTGATGCTCGAGTGCGATCTCGGCGGCGTTCTCGACCTGGGCGGGGGTGCCCCCCATCACCGCGCAGAGGCCCGCCGCCGCCATGGCGCTGGCGCTGCCGACCTCGGCCTGGCAGCCGGCCTCGGCGCCGGAGATCGAGGCGTTGTATTTGACCAGCCCGCCGATGGCGGCGGCTGTCAGCAGGAAGTCCTCGACATGCGATTTCGAGGCGCCGGGCACGTGGTCGAGGTAGTAGCGCAGCACCGCCGGCACCACGCCCGCCGCGCCGTTGGTCGGGGCGGTGACGACCTGGCCGCCGGCGGCGTTCTCCTCGTTCACCGCCATGGCATAGGCGCTCATCCAGTCGTTGATCGAATGCGGCGGCGTCAGGTTCAGCCCGCGCTCGGCCAGCAGCGCCTCGTGGATCGCCTTGGCCCGCCGCTTGACCTGCAGCCCGCCCGGCAGGGTGCCGTCGCTGGTCAGCCCCCGGTCGATGCAGTCGTTCATCACCTGCCAGATCCGCGCCGTGCCTGCCTTCAGGTTGGTCTCGCCGTTGCGCGACACCTCGTTGGCGCGCTTCATGCCAGCGATGGTCTTGCCAGAGGTACGGGCCATCTCGAGCATCTCGGCGGCGGACTTGAAGGGGAAGGGGACCGGGGCGCCCTCGTCGGTGGCCTTGCCGGCGGCCAGTTCCTCCTCGGTCATCACGAAGCCGCCGCCGATGGAGTAGTAGACCTGGCTCAGGATCACGTCGCCCTGGGCGTCGGTGGCCATCAGGATCATGCCGTTGGCATGGCCCGGCAGCGCGCGGTCGTAGTCGAAGACCAGGTCGGTTGCCGGGTTGAACCGCAACGCCGGAAGGCCCTCGGGCGTGACCTGGTGGGTGGCCTTGATCTCGGCCAGGGCCTTGGCGGCCTTGTCGGCGTCATAGGTCGCAGGCTCGAACCCGGCGAGGCCGAGGATGGTGGCGCGGTCGGTGGCATGGCCCACCCCGGTGAAGGCGAGCGAGCCGTGCAGGCTGGCGCGCAGCCCGGCGAAGGAGAAGGGCGCGGCGCGCATCTTGTCGAGGAACCGCGCGGCGGCGACCATCGGTCCCATGGTATGCGAGGAGGAGGGGCCGATGCCGACCTTGAACATGTCGAAGACGGAGAGAAACATCAGGTGGCAGATCCTTCGGGTGGCGTGGCGAGGCGCGGGGCGGTGAAGGGCGTCGGGCCGAGACCCTCGGCGATATCGGCATTGCATGTCGCGGGGCGGGTTTCCAGCGCGGCGAGCAGTTCGGCAAGGGCAGGGGTGTCGGCGAGGCGGAACCAGCTGCGGTCGTGGGCGCTGGGATAGATCGCCATCCAGCGCATCATGCAGGCGAGATACCAGCAGAGCCCGGTTGGCGCATCGGGGTCGAGCCACCGGGGGCGCGCGGCGGCAAGCGCGTCGAGATGGCCGAGATGGGTGGCAAGGCGGGTCTGTATGTGGCGCACCAGCGTAGCCTGTGCATCGGCATCCTCGCCGATGTAGAGCGACGGGTAGAAGGTCATCCGCATGTCGGCGTGCAGCGTGTTGGAGGCGAAGAAGAGCCACTTGAGGTAGGCGCCGCGATCCGCGTCCTGCGGGGCGGGGCCATGCCCGTGGCGGTCGCCCAGCCAGAGCAGGATCGCCGCCGTCTCGAACAGCGCGCCCTCGGGCGTTTCCAACACCGGGATCA
The DNA here is from genome assembly GCF_014656415.1 of Seohaeicola zhoushanensis. GTDB lineage: Bacteria > Pseudomonadota > Alphaproteobacteria > Rhodobacterales > Rhodobacteraceae > Seohaeicola_A > Seohaeicola_A zhoushanensis. Next base: position 81,132 of record NZ_BNCJ01000012.1, read on the forward strand.
GACCGTTGGGATTGAGCTGTAGATAGCCCGGCGCCTTGTGGCCGCGTGTCGCGCGGTCGACCAGCGCGGTCTCGTAGGGAAGGCCGTGCTCTTCCAGCGTCAGCCGGATCACCAGCGAGGCGTTGTCGGGGGCGTAGTGGAGGCGGTAGGGCGGGCGCATGTCGGGTTGATAGCCTGTTTGCCGCGCCGGTTTGAGCCAGATACGACATATTGCAGCGGTTTTCGCACCGGGACCGTGTATCGGTGGTCGGCCCTGCCGGGCGGCGAGGGGCTGCCGGTCCTGCTGACAAGCGCCGCTTGTCGCGTCCAAGCCGACAGAACTGTGGCCGCGGGGCAGGTTCCCCCCTCGCTCCGGCGCGCCAACTCTTCTATAACCGCCGTCGAAACCATCGGGAGACGGCCTCATGCGCGGAACGCTTTCACCTATCGACAAGGCGAAATACGCGGCTGCCCGCCGGGCGGCCGACCTGGTCGAGGATGGTATGCGCGTGGGGCTCGGCACCGGTTCGACCGCAGCCTGGCTGGTGCGCTGCCTGGGCGAGATGGTGCGCGAGGATGGTCTCAAGATCCGTGGCGTGCCGACCTCGTCGCGCACCGCTGCGCTGGCGCGAGAGGTGGGGATCAACGTCATCAGCCTCGACGAGGCGCGCTGGCTCGACATCACCATCGACGGGGCTGACGAGTTCGATGGCAACCTCAACCTCATCAAGGGCGGCGGCGGCGCGCTGCTGCAGGAGAAGATCGTCGCGGCTGCTTCGGACATGATGGTGGTGATCGCGGACGCCGGGAAGGAAGTCGGGACGCTGGGGGCCTTTCCGCTGCCGATCGAGGTGATCCCCTTCGGCTGGCAGACCACCCAGGCGCTGGTCGAGGAGACGCTGATCTCGCTCGACGTGCTCGGCCGCCAGACCACGCTGCGGATGAACGGGGCCAAGCCCTTTGTGACGGACGAGGGCAACTACATCCTCGACCTGCATCTGCAGCGCATCGGCAACCCGCGCCAGATGGCGCTGGTCATCAACCAGATGCCCGGCGTGGTCGAGAACGGGCTGTTCATCGACATCTGCGACCTGGTCTGCATCGGTCACGGCGACGGCCGGGTCGAGATGCGCGACATCCACAAGGGCACGATCGAGCAGGAGCGGGTCGAGTTCGTCGAGACCGAGAACCTGTTCAGCGACCTCTACGACTGAACCCTCCGCCAGGGTGGGGCGCTTCCCTCTCCCCTCGGGGGAGAGGGTCAGGGTGAGGGGGCGCTTCGGCCCCGGATGTTTCTTCCGCTGACCCAAATGTGATCGCGGCCCCTTGGCATGGCGCATCTCAATACCCAACTTCTATGGTCATGAACCGGCGCTTGTGAAATAAACCGGCGGAACGGATTTCTGGGACAGGCGACGGATGACTTTCGACTATGACCTCTTCGTGATCGGCGGCGGCTCGGGCGGCGTGCGTGCCGCGCGCGTGGCCGCGGGCGAGACAGGCGCCAAGGTCGCGCTGGCCGAGGAAGACCGCTATGGCGGCACCTGCGTCATACGGGGCTGCGTGCCCAAGAAACTGATGGTCTTCGCCTCGGAGTTCGGCCGCCTCAGCGCCGATGCCGCGGGCTATGGCTGGGATATTCCCGAGGGCCGCTTCGACTGGATGGCCTTCCGCACAAGGCTCCATGCCGAGCTTGACCGGCTGGAAGGCATCTACCGCCGCCTGCTGGCCGGTGCCGGGGTCGAGACCTTCGACGCCCGCGCCACGCTGGTCGATGCCCATACGGTGCAGCTGTCCAGCGGCGAGACCAAGACCGCCAAGCACATCCTGGTCGCCACCGGCGGCCATCCGACGCTGCCCGAGGTCGAAGGGGCCGAGCTGGCCATCACCTCGAACGACATCTTCCACCTGGACGCGCTGCCCGAGCGGATCCTGATCGTCGGCGGCGGTTTCATCGCCTGCGAATTCGCCTGCATCCTGTCGGGCATGGGCGTGCAGGTGACGCAGTTCTACCGCGGCGAACAGATCCTGCGCGGCTTCGACGACGAGGCGCGCACCCTTGTCGCCGAGGAGATGCGCCGCAAGGGTGTCGACCTGCGGGTGAACACCAACGCCGTGAAGCTGGAGCAGGACGGCGACGCGATCCGGGTCACGGATACCGAAGGCGGCGTGCAGACCTTCGGCAAGGTGCTTTTCGCCACCGGCCGCGCGCCCAACACCCGTGGTCTCGGCTTCGAGGCGCTGGGCGTGGCGCTGAAGGCCAATGGCGCGGTCGTCGTCGATGAATACAGCCAGACGGCGGTGCCCTCGATCTATGCCATTGGCGACGTGACCGACCGCTGGAACCTGACCCCGGTGGCGATCCGCGAGGGCATGGCCTTTGTCGACACCGTCTTCCGCGGCAAGCCCACGCCGGTCGATCACGAGCTGATCCCCAGCGCGGTCTTCACCCAGCCCGAGCTGGGCACCGTCGGTGTCACCGAGGCGGCTGCGGGCGAGCCGGTCGAGATCTACTCGACCACGTTCAGGCCGATGCAGACGGCCTTCATCGGCTCGGAAGACCGGGTGTTGATGAAGCTGGTGGTCAGCAAGGCCACGCGCCGGGTGCTCGGCTGCCACATCGTGGCGCCGAACGCGGGCGAGATGATCCAGCTTGCCGGCATCGCGGTGAAGATGGGTGCGACCAAGGAAGATTTCGACCGCACCGTGGCGGTCCATCCGACCATGTCGGAGGAGATCGTGACCATGCGGACATCGGTGCGCAGCGCCTGATTGGACGCGACAGTCAATCCAGTATAAGACAATGCCGCAACAGGCCGCGGCTGTAAGAGGAGAAACACAAGGCATGGCGGGCAATAGTGGCGGCCCCTGGGGGGGCGGAGGCTCTTCCGGTGGCGGAGGCAACCGGGGCAACGGCGGCGGCGACGATCGCAACAGCGGCGGCGGACGGCGTCCCGAAGGCCAGGGCATTCCCGAGATCGACGATCTCGTCCGCAAGGGCCAGGAACAGCTGCGCGTCCTGATGGGCGGGCGCGGCAATGGCGGGGGCGGCTCGAATGGCGGCCGGACTCCGAGCGGCCCGATGTTCACCCGCGGCACCATCGGCCTGGGCGTGATCGCCGCCGTGGTGGTCTGGGGCCTCGCCAGCTTCTACACCGTCAAGCCGGAAGAAAAATCGGTCGAGCTGTTCCTCGGCAAGTTCTCGGGCATCGGCGAGCCGGGCCTGAACTTTGCCCCCTGGCCGCTGGTCACCGCCGAGGTGATCCCGGTCACCCGCGAACAGACCGAGCAGATCGGCAACGGCCGCACCGGCCGCACCCCGGACGGGCTGATGCTGACCACCGACGAGAATATCGTCGACATCGACTTCCAGGTGGTCTGGAACATCAACGACCCGGCGCTGTTCCTGTTCAACGTGGCCGAGCCGACCGAGACGATCCGTGCGGTCAGCGAGTCGGCCATGCGCGAGGTGATCGCCAAGTCGGAACTGGCACCGATCCTCAACCGCGACCGTCAGAGCATCGCCGATGACGTGCAGACGCTGATCCAGTCGACTCTCGACAGCTACCAGTCCGGGGTCAACATCGTCCGCCTCAACCTCGACAAGGCCGACCCGCCAAGTTCGGTAATCGACGCCTTCCGCGACGTGCAGGCCGCCGAGCAGGAACGCGATCGTCTGGAACGCCAGGCCGACGCCTATGCCAACCGGGTTCTGGCCGGTGCGCGCGGTGAAGCCGCGCAGCTGCTGGAAGAGGCCGAGGCCTATCGCGCCCGCGTCGTCAACGAGGCCGAGGGTGAGGCCAGCCGCTTTACGGCGGTGCTTGCCGAATACCAAAAGGCGCCGGAAGTGACCCGCAAGCGCCTCTACCTGGAGACGATGGAAGAAGTGCTCGGCAACCTCGACAAGATCATCCTCGACGAACAGTCGGGCGGCGGCCAGGGCGTGGTGCCCTACCTGCCGCTGAACGAGCTGCGCCGTTCGGGCGCATCGGCGGAGGGCAAGTGATGGGCAAGTCGACCTTCATCCTTCCCGTCGTTGTGGTGGCGGCTGTCGTCGCGCTCTCCTCGGTCTTCATCGTGGATGAACGCGAAAAGGCACTGGTGCTGCAATTCGGCCAGATCAAGAGCGTCAAGGAAGAACCGGGCCTCGCGTTCAAGATTCCGTTGATCCAGGAAGTCGTCCGCTACGACGACCGGATCCTGTCGCTCGACACCCAGGCGACCGAGGTCACCCCCTCGGATGACCGTCGTCTCGTGGTCGACGCCTTCGCGCGCTATCGCATCGCCGATGTGGTGCGGTTCCGCCAGGCGGTTGGCACCGGCGGCCTGAACGTGGCCGAGGACCGGCTCGAAGGCATCCTCAACGCGCAGGTCCGCGCCGTTCTCGGTTCGGAGGGTGTGACCTCGAACACCATCCTGTCGTCGGACCGTTCGGCGCTGATGTCGCGGATCACCGCGTCGACCCAGGCGCTGGCCGGGCCACTGGGGCTGGAGGTGGTCGACGTCCGCCTCAAGCAGACCGCGCTGCCCGAGCAGAACCTTGCCGCCACCTTCGACCGGATGCGCGCCGAGCGTGAACGCGAGGCAACCGACGAGCGCGCCCGCGGCGAGGAAGCCGCGCAGCGGGTTCGCGCGCAGGCCGACCGGACCGTGGTCGAACTGGTCTCGGAGGCCCGCAAGGAGGCCGAGATCACCCGAGGCGAGGCCGACGCGCAGCGCAACGGCATCTTCGCCGAGGCCTTCGGCAAGGACCCGGAATTCTTCGAGTTCTACCGCTCGCTCAACGCCTATGTGAAGGCGCTGCCGGGCAACAACTCGTCGATGGTGCTTTCGCCCGACTCGGAGTTCTTCAACTACCTGAAGTCGCCGGGCGGCGCGGCCGCCCCGGCCGCGGGCGCTGCGCCCGTCAGCCAGTAAGGAACGCGATTGGGCAAGGTTCTGGTCGCCTTCGGGCTGGTTCTGATCCTCGAGGGCGCCCTCTGGGCGCTCGCCCCCTCCAGCGTCGAGAAGATGCTCCAGGCGCTGCGCGACCTCCCCGAGGCCGCGCGGCGCCAGCTTGGCGCGCTGGCCGTGATCTCGGGGCTGATCCTGCTCTGGCTCGCCCGCGCCATCGGCGGCTGAGCCGAAGTCACATAACGTTGAACGCCTGTATCGGACTTTCCGGGGCCGGCAGAAGTGACTACATTGACCCTCACAACAGCGGCCCGCACTCCGCCGTGCGCGCCGCTGGCCCATCGAGTGAGGAGATTACACGTGCAGCCAAAGGCCATTTCCCAGACCCGCGCCCTTGGGCATGATCCGGCACCCGCCCTGCGGATGCTCTGGCTCGGCTTCCTGGCGGTGGTGGTCCTGCTGGTGCAGGCGACGCTGGCCCAGGCCCGGCCCGACAGCCTCGCGCCTCTGGCCGAGCAGATCAGCCCTTCGGTCGTGAACATCACCACCTCGACGCTGGTCGAAGGCCGCACCGGCCCGCAGGGTATCGTGCCCGAAGGCTCGCCCTTCGAGGATTTCTTCCGCGACTTCCAGAACCGCAACAACCCCAACGGCGAAGCGCCGCGTCCGCGCCGCTCCTCGGCGCTGGGGTCGGGCTTCGTGATCTCGGAGGACGGCTTCGTCGTCACCAACAACCACGTCATCGAGGGCGCGGACGAGATCGAGGTGGAATTCTTCTCGGGCAAGAAGTTCCCCGCCAAGGTCGTCGGCACCGACAAGAACACCGACATCGCGCTGTTGAAGGTCGAGGCCGACGCGCCGCTGCCCTTCGTCAGCTTCGGCGACAGCGACTCGGCCCGCGTGGGCGACTGGGTCATGGCCATGGGCAACCCGCTGGGCCAGGGCTTCTCGGTCAGCGTCGGCATCGTCTCGGCACGCAACCGCGCGCTTTCGGGCAGCTATGACGACTTTATCCAGACCGATGCCGCCATCAACCGGGGCAACTCGGGCGGGCCGCTGTTCAACATGGACGGCCAGGTCATCGGCGTGAACACCGCGATCCTGTCTCCCAACGGCGGGTCCATCGGCATCGGCTTCTCGATGGCCTCGAACGTGGTCTCCAAGGTGGTGAGCCAGCTGCGCGAGTTCGGCGAGACCCGCCGCGGCTGGCTGGGCGTGCGCATCCAGGACGTGACCGCCGACGTGGCCGAGGCGATGGGCCTCGAGAAGGCCGCCGGCGCGCTGATTACCGACGTGCCGGAAGGCCCGGCGAAAGAGGCCGGGATGCTTTCGGGCGACGTCATCGTGAGCTTTGACGGCGTCGATGTCGCCGACACCCGCGGGCTCGTCCGCCAGGTCGGCAACACGCAGGTCGGCAAGGCCGTGCGCGTGGTGGTCTGGCGCGAGGGCAAGACCCAGACGCTGACTGTCACCCTGGGCCGGCGCGAGGATGCCGAGCGCACCGACGCGCCCTCCGATGAGCCGGGCGCCGCGCCCGATGTCACCGAGAAATCGGTGCTCGGCCTCACGCTGAGCGTGCTGACCGACGACAAGAGGTCGGAACTGAACCTCGCCGACGATGCCGAGGGGCTGATCGTGACGGCGGTGGACGAATCTTCGGAAGCCTTCGAGAAGGGCCTGCGCACCGGAGATCTCATCACCGAGGCGGGGCAGCAGAAGCTGACCAAGCTCGCCGATCTCGACGCGCGGATCGCCGAGGCCACCGAGGCGGGGCGCAAGTCGCTGCTGCTGCTGGTGCGCCGCGCTGGCGAGCCGCGCTTCGTGGCGCTGTCGCTGGAAGAGAAGTAAGCCGCGGTAGCGGCGCTACCCTGCAAAGAAAACAGGCCATGTGCGCGAGCACATGGCCTTTTTCCTTCTCAAACGTCTCGTGAAAATACGATTTTACAAACCTTGGCACCTGGTCGGCCTTATAGTGGCCTTTCCCGGCAAATGGCCGGAGCACTCTTTACGAAACAAGAACCAGAACACTCGTTACTGCACTATCTACTTACTCGTTACTTTACCGCCGGTTTCCCGGTTGAGGCCTGTCGACACGGGCGGCCGGGGACGGGGATGGCTGCCAGCCCGTGCCGAACAGGGTCTTCCCGAAACCGCGCCGCAGGGAGGGGGAGGAGCTGTGCGGCATCTTCGGTTCCTTCTTTCTCGGGTCCGCCTTCGGTTGGGGATGGGACAGCGCGACCTCGTAGGCTCACAGTCGCAAATCGGGCCTGCGGGGTATGTGAAACAGATCACAATGGGGGCGGAAATTTCGGTGAAACTGGATATCTATATGAAATATATGAATAAAATATACGAGTATAATCTGCCCCGGCAGGACGACTGCGCGCCGTTGCCGCAGCGGCGAGTCGTTCAGGGGCGTGCCTAGATCTGGTCGGGGTCCGCCAGCGCCTGCAGGGCGGGCCGGTCGACCACCATCAGCGCCCCGCGCGAGGAATCGACGACGCCCATCTTCTTCCAGATCGAAAGCGTCTTGGACACCGCCTCGCGGGTCGCGCCGACAAACTCGGCGAGCTCCGACTGGCTCAGCGCCAGCGTGCCGACCTCGCCCTCGGGGCGTTCGGTGAGATAGAGGATCTTGCGCGCCAGCCGGGTCGGCATCGGCAGGAAGACCTGGTCGTTGAGCTGCCGGTCCATCCAGCGCATCCGCTGCCCGGCCAGGTGGATCAGGTCGATCGCCAGATCGGGCTCCTCGCGCACCTGGTCGAGCACGTCGTCATAGCGCACCCGGCGCAGCACACAGGGCTCCAGCGCCGTCACAGTCGCCGTCCGCTCGCCCGGATCGAAGAGCGCGATCTCGCCGAAGAGCGCGCCGGGATGCAGCATGTTCAGCGCCAGCTTGCGGCCGTCGAGCGAGAGCACGCTGATCTCCAGCACCCCGCTCAGCAGCGCGTAAAGCTCGCGCGCCTCGTCGCCCTGCTCGAAGAGCACCGCGCCGGTGTCGAGCTTGACCTCGGTGGCCAGCGACATCAGCATCTCGAGCAGGGTGTCCGAAGCCTCCGAAAGGAAACCGGTCTTGGGCAGATTGTCTGTGAGCATGGCCGGGTCTCCTCTGGCGGCGCCAGACTAGCAAACCCCACCTCTGGCACAAGGTTTTTGCGTCAGCCGGCCGGCGGGTCCACCACCAGGCCCAGCTTGCGCCCGGCCTCGACGGTCAGCTTGCCCGACCAGATCCCGAGCGGCGCCTGGTAGCGGCGGATGGCCTCGGCGGTCGCCGCGTCCATCGTTCCGCTCGGCGGCCCGTCGTAGAGGCCGCGCACCGCCAGCGCGCGCTGGAGCGCGGCGATGAACTCGGGCGTCTGCAACTCGGGGCAGGGCACCTGGTAGCGGCGGGGCGAGCCGTTCTTCAACCGCTCGTCGGCCCAGCAAGCATCGTCGGGCGCGAGCAGGTCGAGCCTTTCGGCGGTATCCTCCACCGGCGCAGCGCAGGCGGCAAGGGCGAGGGCGAGAAGGGCAGGGCGGATCGGGGTCATGCTCGGCTGGCCTCTGGCGGGCGGTTGCGCCCAGTCTAGCGCGCGGCAGGCATCCTCGCCAAGGGCGCGCCTGCCGGGACGTTGGTCCGCGCCCCCTGCTTCTCCTTTTTGATAAATACTCCGCCGCAACGCCCGCGCCGGGCATTACACTTCAGAAAAGGGACCCCTGACCGCCCGGCGGATCCTCGGGTTTGGTCTTGCGCGTCGGGCGAGCGCCGGTTGTTGCCACCTCCAGCCGGCCATCCGCGAATTCGATCTCCAGGGCGGCGTGGCCCGATGCCTCGGCGCGGGTGGTGACGAGGTCCGTCCCGCTGCGCACCACGGCATAGCCGCGTTCCAGCGTCGCCTGGTAGCCCAGCGTGGCCAGCATCCGCTCGGCGCCGGCGAGCGCGGTGGCGCGGCGTTGCTGCTGGGCGTTGGCGGCGATCGAGAGCCTTCGTTCAAGCCGGGTCAGCGCCTCGCGTTCGGCGGTCAGCCGCGTCTGCAGCTGCGCCGGGCGCAGGGCGCGGGCGCGGGCCTGGAAGGCGTTGCGATGGGCGGCAATCATCCGGTTGAGCAGGCCGGGACGCAGCGAGCCTGCCACCTCGGAGAGGTGCAGGCGGCGGCGCTGGACGCCCGCGGTCAGCGCGCCGTCGAGCCGGTCGGCGGTGCGGTCGAAGCGCTGCCGGGCGGTGTCGAGCAGGCTCTCCTTGCGCGGCAGCGCGCGGGAGAGGTCGGCAAGGCGCTGCTGGCGCTGCCTGACCCCCGAAGCGGCGGCGCGCGACAGCCGCCCGCCCATGGCCTCGGCCCAGGCGATCAGCTCCATGCGCACCGGCACTGCCAGTTCGGCGGCGGCGGTGGGCGTCGGCGCGCGCATGTCGGCGACATAGTCGATCAGCGTGGTGTCTGTCTCGTGACCCACCGCCGAGATCAGCGGGATCTGGGAGGCGGCGGCGGCGCGGGCGACGATTTCCTCGTTGAAGCCCCAGAGATCCTCGACCGAGCCGCCGCCACGCGCGACGATCAGCAGGTCGGGGCGCGGCAGCGCGCCGCCGGGGGTCAGGCGGTTGAACCCGGCGATGGCGCGGGCCACCTCGGGGGCGCAGTTCGCGCCCTGCACCGCCACCGGCCAGATCAGCACCTTGCGCGGGAACCGGTCGCGCAGCCGGTGCAGGATGTCACGGATCACTGCGCCCTGGGGCGAGGTGACAACCCCGATGATGCCAGGCAGGAAGGGCAGCTTCTTCTTGCGCGATGCATCGAAAAGCCCCTCGGCGGCCAGCTGCTTCTTGCGTTTCTCGAGCAGCGCCATCAGCGCGCCTTGCCCGGCGACGGTGACTTCCTCGACGTTGAGGTTGTATTTCGATTGCGCCCCGAAGGCGGTCAGCCGACCGGTGACGATGACCTCGAGCCCCTCTTCCGGTTTGACCGAAAGCTGCGCGACCTGGCCCTTCCAGGTGGTGCAGGCCAGCACGTTCCGGTCGTCCTTGACGTCGTAATAGAGGTGCCCCGAGCCGGCCCGAAAGACGCGGCCGACCTCGCCCCGCACACGGATGCGGCCGAATTCGCCCTCGAGCGTGCGTTTCACCGCGCCGGAGATCTCCGAGACGGTGTATTCCGGTGTGTTCTGCCCCGGCTGGGGATCGTCGATCAGGTCCATGCGCCGAGTCTGCCCCAGCGCGCGGGCGAGGGAAAGGGGGGCATTGACTCGTAATGCGGATATTGTATATCCATTAGGATAATATGTATCCTAATTGGAGTGGAGCGATGACCCAGCGGCTCGACTATTACGGCAAGGCGCCGGACGCGGCGAAGAAATACCTGGCCTTCAGCCAGGCGGTGCACGGTGGCGAACTCGATGACATCCTGCGCGAACTGGTGAACCTGCGCGCCTCCCAGATGAATGGCTGCGCCTTCTGCACCGACATGCATGTCAAGGGCGCCCGGCTGGCGGGGGAGCGTGAACTGCGCCTGCATCACGTCGCGGTCTGGCGCGAATCGCCGCTGTTCGACGAACGGGAACGCGCCGCGCTGGAATGGACCGAGGCGCTGACCCGGCTGTCGCTCGAAGGCGTGTCGCAAGCTCTGTTCGAGCGGATGCGCGGCATCCTCGGCGAGGCGCTGCTGGCGCAGCTCACCTTCGCGGTGGTGGCCATCAACGGTTGGAACCGGGTTGTCGCGGCCTTCACCCCGGTGCCGGGTTCCTCGGACGCGCTGCTCGGGCTGGACAAGGCGGGCCTGTCCTGATGCAGCTGCGCAACCAGGTCGAATGGGTGCTGCATTGCTGCGCCATCCTGGCAATGCTGCCCGAAGGCGCGCGGCTTTCGACACGGGCGCTGGCCGAGTTCCACGGGGTGCCGAAAGAGTATCTCTCCAAGGCGTTGCAGAGCCTCGCGCAGGTGGGGATTGTCGAGGGCTCGCTTGGGCCGGCAGGCGGTTATCGGCTCGCCCGGCCGGCCTCGGCTATCAGCTTTCTCGACATCGTCGAGGCGGTGGAGGGCGGCGGACGCAGCTTTGCCTGCACCGAGATCCGCTGCAACGCGCCCTGCCATCCGCCAGGCTTCCGCCCCGAGGGGCCGTGCCAGGTGGCGCGCATCATGTGGCGGGCGGATGACGCCTGGCGGCGCGAACTGGCGGCGCAGTCGCTTTCCGCCCTTGCGGATCAACTGGGACGCGAGTTGCCGGCGGATTTGCAGAGCAGAACCGCCGGCTGGCTGAAGAAGCGGATTTCCAGTTGAAGCAGGATCAGGCCGCGCGGCGCTCGTGGCGGCCTTCGGCGATCTCCTCGACGAGCTTGGCGCAGAAGGCCGGCAGGTCGTTCGGGTTGCGGCTGGTGACAAGGCCCTGGTCGGTCACCACTTCGCTGTCCTCCCAATGGGCGCCGGCGTTGCGCATGTCGGTGCGGATCGACTTGTAGGAGGTGAGGTGCCGGCCCTCGGCGATACCCGCCTCGGCCAGCAGCCAGGGGGCGTGGCAGATGGCGCCAACCGGCTTGCCCGCCTGCCAGAAGGCGCGGATCAGCGACAGGGCGTCCTCGTTGACGCGCAGCAGGTCGGGGTTGATCTGCCCGCCCGGCAGGACGAGGCCGTCGTAGTCGGTTGCCGAAACTTCGGACAAGGCGCGGTCGACCGGGATGGCCCGGCCCCAGTCCTTGTTGTCCCAGCCCCGGATCTGGCCGGATTCGGGCGAGACGACGTGGACCTCGGCCCCTGCCTCGGCCAGGGCTTTCAGCGGGTGTTCCAGTTCGGACTGTTCGAAGCCGTTGGTGGCGAGAATGGCGATCTTCTTTCCGTCGATACGGGGCATGGTGCGCTCCTTTCCGGTGTGTCTCTGTTCGAGCAGGTCAACGTGTGGTGGCCCGAGGGGTTCCGCGACACCGGGGGTTCTTGCCTATCGCCGCCCTCCCCCCTAAGCAGGCGCCAGGAACGGCAAGGGGTCAGGCGCATGAACATCCTCATTCTCGGCGGCGGCGGGCGCGAACATGCGCTGGCCTGGGCAGTGATGCAGAACCCGAAATGCGACAAGCTGATCGTCGCACCGGGCAACGCCGGGATCGCGCGCATCGCGCAATGCGCCCAGCTCGACATTCTCGACCCGACGGCGGTGACCGAATTCGCCGAGGACAACTCCATCGACTTCGTGATCGTCGGCCCCGAGGCGCCGCTGGCCGCCGGCATCTCGGACCGGCTGCGCGAGGCCGGTTTCCTGGTTTTCGGCCCTTCGGCGGCGGCGGCGCAGCTTGAGGCCTCGAAGCGGTTCACAAAGGAAATCTGCGACGCGGCCGGCGCACCGACAGCGGCCTGGGCGCGCTTTTCCGAGGCTGGGGCGGCAAAGGACTATGTCCGCGCGCAGGGTGCGCCGATTGTCGTGAAGGCCGACGGTCTGGCCGCCGGCAAGGGCGTCATCGTGGCGATGACCGAAGCCGAGGCGCTGGACGGTATCGACGAGATTTTTGGCGGCGCCTTCGGCGCGGCCGGGGCCGAGGTGGTGATCGAGGAGTTCATGGAGGGCGAGGAGGCCAGCTTCTTCGTGCTCTGCGACGGCGAGACGGTGCTGCCGATCGGTACGGCGCAGGACCACAAGCGGGTTGGCGATGGCGATACCGGTCCGAACACCGGCGGCATGGGCGCCTATTCGCCCGCGCCGGTGCTGACCGACGAGATCGCGGCCAAGGCGCTCGACGAGATCGTGCGCCCGACCATGGCCGAGATGGCGCGGCGCGGGATGCCCTACCAGGGCGTGCTCTATGCCGGGCTGATGATCAAGGACGGCCAGCCCCGGCTGGTGGAATACAACGTGCGCTTCGGTGATCCCGAGTGCCAGGTGCTGATGATGCGGCTTGGCGCCCAGGCGATGGATCTGATGCACGCGGTGGCCGAGGGGCGGCTCGACACCATGCGGGTCAACTGGGCCGACGATCATGCGCTCACCGTGGTGATGGCGGCGCAGGGTTATCCCGGCGCCTACCGGAAGGGCAGCGTGATCGGCGGGCTCGACAGCCTGCCCGAGGACAGCTTCCAGATGTGCTTCCACGCCGGCACCGCCGAGAAGGACGGGCAGGTCATCGCCACCGGCGGCCGTGTGCTGAACCTGACCGCGCGCGGCGCCACGCTGGCCGAGGCCCATGCCGCCGCCTATGCCATGGTCGACGCGCTCGACTGGCCCGAGGGCTTCTGCCGCCGTGACATCGGCTGGCGGGCGCTGTGAGGTAATCTGAGGAATTTGCTTGCTTTTCCAGGCCGTCCGGATTTCCTGGCGGCATGGTTAAACTGGTTCTTCTGCACAAGGCCGACTCGATTTACGAGGATGAACCGGACCGGGTCTACGACTTTCCCCGGTCCTATCTGAAGGCCGTCAACGAAGCGGTTGGTGACTGGATCGTCTATTACGAACCGGTGAAAGCCGGGCCGCGCGGCTATTTCGCGGTCGCCAAGATCGCGCAGGTGATCCCGAAACCCGGAGCCGAGGGGCGCTTTCTCGCGCTGATCGCGCCGGGCAGCTACCTGCCCTTCGACAGCGATGTCCCGCGTCTGCTGAACGGGCGGCCGCTGGAGCAGGCACTGACCGGACCGGACGGGTTGCCGCGATCGGGCGGCTCGGTGCAGCTGGCGGTGCGCCGCCTGCCCGAGGCCGAGTTCGCGCGCATCGTCAACCTTGGCCTGCCGCAGGATCTCGAATGGCAGGAACAGGTGCGCTACGACCCTGTGCCTGCTGGAATGCAGGAGGAGGCGCTGACCTTTGAGCGCCCCGTGCTGGAGCGGCTGACCCGCCGGCCATATCGCGATGTCGCCTTCCGGCGGAAGGTGCGCGAGGCCTATGACTATCGCTGTGCCATGTCGGGTCTGCGGCTGCGGAACGGCGGTGGACGGCCCGAGGTGCAGGCGGCGCATATCCGCCCGGTCGAACGCGATGGCAGCGATTCGGTCCGCAACGGGCTGGCCCTGTCGGGGACCTTGCACTGGATGTTTGACCGCGGGCTGATCTCGGTGGCCGATGATTGCCGGACCATCCTCGTCTCGCACAACAAGGTGCCGGGCGACGTGGCGCACCGCTTGCTGCGCAGCGAGGGTACCCTGTTGCCGCCACAGGACCCGCGCAACGCGCCGCACCCCGAGAACCTGCGCTGGCACCGCGAGCATGTCTTCGGACAGGTGATGCCCACGGATCCGGCGCCCTGGGAGTGAGGCCCGCCTAGCGGCAGAGCAGCGCGGCCTCGAGGCTCTGGCTGCCGCGCAGGGCGGCGTGGTCGCGGGTTTCGAGCTGTCCGTCGCTCAGGGTCGTGACCTGGATGCGCCGCCAGGCGGGGTCGAGGGTCACGATCTCGGCCCGACCGTCGCAGTAGCGCACGCCGCCGGAGATGCTCTCGTCGCCGATGCGGTGGTTGGTATGGCCTTCGGCGCTGGCGACTTCGGTCAGGTGGCCGCCCTCGAACCGCCAGACCCGCAGGACCCGGGCGAGGTGCGGGCGGTCGACATAGGCAATCTCGATCCTGCCGTCGCTGTCGAGATCGTCTGCCCCGAGCGGGGCGAGCCAGCGATGTGGCTGGCCGATGGGGGGCGTTGCCGCGATCAGCCGGGCGCGGCGGTCGTAGATGGCGAGGCGGGCGCCCAGCCGCAGGTCGCTTTGCACCACGATGACCTCGGGCATCCCGTCACCGTCGAGATCGGCGATGCGGGGGGCGATGTCCTCGAAGACCTCGTCCTCGGGCAGCAGGGCCTCGGCGGGGCAGGTGGTCCGGTCGGACCCGGCCTGGGTGACGTGGATGGTGAGCAGGCGCATGTCCTGCAATCGGCCCATGATGTTATGGCCGTAGGCGTCGGTCGCTTCCGCGAAGCCGGCGTGGAACTCCATCCGGACACCCACCGGTGCCCAGTTCTCGTGCGCGAGATTGGGGGGCGGGTTGATGAAGGGGGCGACGGAGGATCGTCCCGGCAGACCGCCTGCCGGGAAACGGGCCTCGCAGGCGGGGGCAGCGGTCGCGGCCATGAGGCCGAGCAGCGCGAGGCGGCAGAGACCTGCGCCCCGCCGCAGCATCAGATCTGCTTTTCGGGCATCTGCACGACGAGACCGTCGAGCGCGTCGGTGACCCGCAGCTGGCAGGTCAGGCGCGAACGCTCGGGATCGGGCTGCCAGGCAAAGTCGAGCATGTCCTCTTCCATGTCTTCCTTGGCCGGGAGCTTGTCGACCCAGATGGGGTCCACGTAGACATGGCAGGTCGAGCAGGCGCAGGCGCCGCCGCAGTCGGCCTCGATGCCGGGGATGTTGTTGTCCCGTGCACCTTCCATCACGGTCATGCCGTTGGAAACCTCGACCTCGTGCCGGGTGCCGTTGTGCTCGATATAGGTGATCTTCGCCATGCGGCGGGCTCCTTTCGCTTCCTGCGGGAACTTCCTAGCCAAGCGGTTTGCCGGATGCCACCCAAATCTGTGTTAGGCTGGGAGGCCGCTGGACAGTGCGGAGGCGTGTTCTATATTTGTTCTCATGGAATCGCGCTCCGATCTGCCCCGCTGGCCGCGACCGCCGGCCTGCCTGCCCGCCGCCCGGCTTGCCGAGCCGCCCGAGGGCGCGCGGGTGGCGGTGGCGGGGCTGGTGATCCTGCGGCAGCGGCCGGGCACCGCCAAGGGGGTGATCTTCCTCACGCTGGAGGACGAGACCGGGGTGGTCAACGTCATCGTCTGGCGCAAGATGTATGAACGGTTTCGCCGCGCGGTGATCGCCGGGCGGATGCTGCGGGTGACCGGCCGGGTGCAGCGGGCGCATGAGGTCACCCATGTGATCGCCGAGCAGGTCGAGGACATCTCGGCCATGCTCGACCTGCTGCTGGCGCGCTGAGTCCCCTCAGGCCCCGACGTCCGGCCCGTAGCAGAGCATCTCGTCGCCCATGTCGCGCGCCTCGTAGAGCTCGGTTTCCTCGGGGTCGTTGACGTATTGCGCCACCAGGCCGCTGGCCGATTCGCGGAAGGTCCAGCATTGCGGCTCGCCGCTGTCCTCGTAGAGGAAGCAGATCTGCCCGGCCTGTTCGTACCAGATGCCGTCCTTGCACTTGCCATCGAGGAAGGACCAGACCACGCGCCGCCCCTCGAGGTAGCGTTCGACGCCATAGGCCTCGCCGCCGGCGCCGTAGTAGAGCGTCTTGCCGCGGGTATAGGCGTCAAAGGCCTCGGCGCTCAGCGTCGATTGCGCGAGCGCTGGCGAGGCCGTCAGGGCCAGCAGAATCGGGATCAGTCTCACCATGGGGCAAGTCTGCCAGAATCGCCCCATCGCCGCCACTTATGGTTTGCGAATGGTTAACCGGGCGCGGGGGCAGGGCGGTGAGCCGGCGGTCCATCACCCGCCGCCAGAGCGGCGGCACGGTGGCCAGCATCGCCATCGCCGGGATGCCCGCCGGCAGCATCGGCAGCGTCGGGTCGAGCCGCAAAGCGGGGAAGGGGCGGGCCGGGTTCAGGTGGTGGTCGGAATGGCGCGGTGCGTTCAGCATCATTGCGCCCGAGAACCAGGGCGCGGCGTTCCAGCTGTCGCCGGGGCCGACCGGCGCGGGGCTGCCGTCGGCGCGCAGCGCCCGGCGCAGGCCATAGTGCTGGACATAATCGGCCATCAGCAGCTGGGTCTGGGCGTAGAGCGCGAGGAAGAGCAGCGCCAGAACGCCGCGAACCCCGCCGATCATCCAGGCAGCGGCCAGGGTCAGCAGGGCCCCGCCGAGATAGGCGGCATAGGGATGCAGCCCGCCGCGCCCGCGTCGCAGCCTGGTCTCGGCCCGCCAACCCTCGCGGAACGAACCGGCCCAGGCCCGCGCCCAGAAGCGGTAGAAGCCTTCGCCCGCCCGCGCCGAATTGGGGTCGGCGCCGGTGCCGACATTTGGGTGATGCACCCGCAGATGCGCCGAGACGTGGTGGCCGAACAGCAGCGAGACATAGACCGCCGTGCCAAGCCGCACCCGCCAGCGATTGCGGGCATGGATCAGCTCATGCGCGTCCGAGTTCGAAACCTGCCCAAAGAAGTTCCCCAGCGCCACCGCCAGCGCGAGCATCTGCCAGGGGCCGAGAGGGACCGCACCGGAGAGGGCGCGCAGGCCCAGGACCAGCAGAACGAAATGCGCCAGTGCCACAGCCACCGCCAGCCCAGCGCCGCTTGTCTCGCGCGGCAGCAGGGCAACGCGTGTCAGCCGGTCAAGCAGTCTGACCAGAAGGGTCATGGCGAACAGTGCGACCCAGGCCCAGGCTCCGCCCAGCAGGCAGGCCAGCGCCAGCAGGGCGGCAGGGGTCAGGCTGGCCAGCGCATACCAGGCCATGCGGTCTCCTTCGGTGGCTGGGCCGAGTGTCGGACGCGGCGGGGGCGCTGTCCAGAGGCTCAGGCCTCGGCCGCGTCCTCGAGCCGCAGCTGCACCTGCGAGCGCCCGCCCCAGGTGTTGATCTCGAGCCGCCCGGCGACATGGAAACGCGCGCCGGCATGCTCCAGCAGCCGCGGCCCCAGGTCGGAATCGAAGGCGCCGAAGGCGATGGTGTCGAGCTTCTGCCCGCCGCCGTCATGCAGGACCAGCTTGAGGTGCTTCTCGCCAACCTTCTTGGCAAAGCTCACCCGCAGCTCGGGGAAGGCAAAGCGCGGGGCCGAGGCGCCGGCGCCATAGGGCCCGGCCTGTTCGACCTGGGCGACCAGTTCGGGCGTGGCGGCTCCGGGCATCAGGGCGCCGTCGATGCGCAGGTCGGCGGCGCCGCCGGTGCCTGCGCCCTGGCGCGCCAGCAGCTCCGAGAGCCGCTCCATCGCCGCCTCGATGCGGTCCTCGGCCACCGTCAGCCCGGCCGCCATGCGGTGGCCGCCGCCCTTCAGCACCAGCCCTTCCGCCGCCAGCCGCTGGATCGCCGCGCCGAGGTCGACGCCGGCGACCGAGCGGCCCGAGCCCTTGCCGATGCCGTTCTCGACGCCGATCACCACCGCCGGGCGGTTCGCCGACTCCTTGAGCCGCGCCGCCACGATGCCGACGACGCCGGGGTGCCAGCCTTCGCCAGCCGCCCAGACCAGCGGCGCTTCAAGGCCGCGGTCCTCGGCCTGGGCCAGCGCGGACAGGCGCACCGCCTCCTCGATCTCGCGCCGCTCGGTGTTGAGCTGGTCGAGCCGCGCGGCCAGTCCCTGCGCTTCGGCCTCGGAGTCGGTGGCGAGCAGCCGCGCGCCGAGATCGGCCTTGCCGATCCGCCCGCCGGCATTGACGCGCGGGCCGAGCAGGAAGCCCAGGTGATAGGGGGTGGGCGCGGTGTCCATCCGCGAGACGTCGGCCAGCGCCACCAGGCCGGGGCGTTCGCGCCGGGCCATGACCGTCAGCCCCTGGCGCACCAGCGCGCGGTTGACCCCGATCAGCGGCGCGACATCCGCCACGGTGGCAAGCGCCACCAGGTCGAGGAGGGCCATCAGGTCGGGCCCGGTCGGCTGCCCCGCCACGCGCAGCTGGCGGCGCGCCTCGACCAGCATCAGGAAGACCACGCCGGCGGCGCAGAGGTGGCCGAGGTCGCCCTCCTCGTCCTGCCGGTTGGGGTTCACCACGGCTAGCGCCGGGGGCAGCGTCTCGCCGCCGAGGTGGTGGTCGAGCACGATCACGTCGGCGCCCTTGGCGGCGGCGATCGGCTCGTGGCTCAGCGTCCCGCAGTCGACGCAGACGATCAGGTCATGGTTCGCCGCCAGCATCGACATCGCCTCGACATTGGGGCCATAGCCCTCGTCGATCCGGTCGGGGATGTAGAGCGTCGCGGTCAGTCCCATGCCGCGAAGCCAGACCAGCAGCAGCGCGGCCGAGCTGCCGCCGTCGACGTCGTAATCGGCGAATACCGCGATCCGCTCGCGCCGTTTCACCGCGGCGAGAAAGCGGCGCGCCGCCACCTCCATGTCGCGCAGGCGGCGCGGGTCGGGCAGCAGGTCGGCCAGCTTGGGGGTCAGGAAGGCCATCGCCTCGGCGGGCGGCACGCCGCGCCGGGCCAGCACCTGGCACAGCGGGCGGGGCAGGGCGGTGGCCTGGGCCATCGCCTCCGAGGCGCGCTCGATCTCGATGCCGGGGCCGACCCAGCGGCGCCCGGTCAGCGAGGCCGACACTCCCAGGAAACCCGCCTCCATCATGCCCTGCGCGCCTGCTGCTTCTTCTCTTGAAAAATACTCCCGCCGGAGGCGTCCCGAAGTCGCCGCCCGCGCGGCCTCAGACCACCGGGGTGCGGTATTCCATGCGCCGCACCGAGCCGGTCTTCGAGCGCATCAGCAGCGTGGTGCAGGTCATCCAGCCGGGTTCGCGGCGGATGCCGGGCAGCAGGGTGCCGCCGGTGACGCCGGTGGCGGCGAAGATCACGTCCTGCGTCACCATCTCGTCGCGGCGATAGACGCGGTCGAGGTCGGTGATGCCGGCCTTGGCCGCGCGGGCCTTCTCGTCGTCGTTGCGGAACACCAGCCGGCCTTCGATCTGGCCGCCCATGCACTTGAGCGCCGCCGCCGCGAGCACGCCCTCGGGCGCGCCGCCGGTGCCCATGTACATGTCGATGCCCGTTGTGGCGCTGTCGGCGCAGTGCATCACGCCGGCGACGTCGCCATCGGTGATGAGGCGGATCGAGGCGCCGGTCGAGCGCACTTCGGCGATCATCGCCTCGTGGCGCGGGCGTTCCAGGATGCAGACGGTGATGTCCTTCGGCTGGCAGCCCTTCTCGGTCGCCAGCGCCGAGACGCGGGTGGCTGGCGGCATGTCGAGGGTCACGAGGCCTTCGGGATAGCCGGGGCCGATGGCGAGCTTTTCCATGTAGGTATCAGGCGCGTGCAGCATCGAGCCGCGCGGGCCCATGGCGATCACGGTCAGCGCGTTCGGCATGTCCTTGGCGGTCAGCGTGGTGCCTTCCAGCGGGTCGAGCGCGATATCGACGCCGGGGCCGTTGCCGGTGCCGACCTCCTCGCCGATGTAGAGCATCGGTGCCTCGTCACGCTCGCCTTCGCCGATGACCACGACGCCGGCGATGTCGAGCAGGTTCAGCTGCGTGCGCATGGCGTTGACGGCGGCCTGGTCGGCGGCCTTCTCGTTGCCGCGGCCCACCCAGCTGGCCGAGGCCAGCGCCGCCTGTTCGGCGACACGGGCGAGGCCGAGCGAGAGCATCCGGTCCTGGAAATCGGCGGTCGAGGTCATGGTGTCATCATTCCTGCTGAATAGGTTGCTTGCCTTCGGTTTATCCGCGCGGCGGATGCGGCACAAGCCTGCGTGCCGCCAGCGGAGGGGGCGGGGGTTGTCGCCCCCGCCCGCAAGGGCCTATCCGGCGTAGTCGGCCCAGGGCATGTCCTCGCCGCCGAGGCCGCCCTTCAGGACACGGGTCGGCAGTCCCATCCGGTCGAGCAGGGTGAAGAACGGCCGAGGGTCGAGTTCCTCGACGTTCTTCATGGTTCGGGCGTCCCACTCGCCGGTCGCCACCAGCATCGCCGCGGCCACCGGCGGCACGCCGGCGGTATAGGAAATGCCCTGGCTGCCGACTTCCTCGTAGGCTTCCTTGTGGTCGGCCACGTTGTAGACGAAGAGCTCGACCTCCTTGCCGTCCTTCACACCCTTCACCAGGTCGCCGATGCAGGTCTTGCCGGTGTAGTTCGGCGCGAGGCTTGCCGGGTCGGGCAGGCAGGCCTTGACCACCTTGAGCGGGATCACCTCCTGGCCCTCGGCCGTGGTGACGGGCTGTTCCGACAGCAGGCCCAGGTTCTGCAGCACGGTGAAGACGTTGATGTAGTGATCGCCGAAGCCCATCCAGAAGCGGACATCCGCCTGCGGGTAATGCGTGGCCAGCGAATGCACCTCGTCATGGCCCGACTGATAGGCCTTCGAGGGGCCGACCACCGGCAGGTCCCAAGTCTGGCCCGAGGCGAACATGCTGGTTTCCTTCCAGCTCTGGTCTTCCCAGTAGTAGACGGTCCCGGTGAATTCGCGGAAGTTGATCTCCGGGTCGAAGTTGGTAGCGAAATACTTGCCGTGCGACCCGGCGTTGATGTCGATGATGTCGATGCTCTTGACCTCGTCCATCTGGTCGATGGCGAAGCGGGCATAGGCGTTGACCACGCCCGGGTCGAAGCCGGCCCCGAGGATCGCCGTCACGCCCTTCTCGGCGCAGGTATCGCGTCGCTTCCACTCGTAGTTGGCGTACCACGGCGGGGTCTCGCAGATCTTGTCGGCCTCTTCGTGGATGGCGGTGTCGATATAGGCGGCGCCGGTCTCGATGCAGGCGTCGAGCACATGCATGTTCACGAAGGCGCTGCCGACGTTGATGACGATCTGCGCGCCGGTCTGCCGGATCAGGGCGGCGACGGCGTTGGACTGCATGGCGTCGACCTCATGCGCGGTGAAGTCGCCGGCGACCTTCATGGCGCCCTTCTCGTGGACACTGGCGAGGATCGCCTCGCATTTCGAGCGGGTACGGCTGGCGATGTGAAGGGCGCCGAACACGTCGTTGTTCTGGGCGCATTTATGCGCGACGACCTGCGCGACGCCGCCGGCGCCGATGATGAGCACGTTCTTCTTCAAATCTGAATCCCCTCAGATGATGAGGCGGCCCGCCAGGCGGGCGCCAGGTCAACAGGCGTCCGTCAGGACGCGGTCAGATCACGACAGGGCCGCCGCGAAATCGTCATAGGTGAAGCTGCGCACCAGGCGCTCGGAACCGTCGAGTTCGCGAATCGCGATGGCGGGCATCTGCACGCCATTGAACCAGTTCTTCTTCACCATCGTGTAACCGGCCGCATCCTGGATCGAGAGGCGGTCACCGGCCTTGAGCGCCTGCGGAAAGCGGAACTCTCCGAAGACATCCCCGGCGAGGCAGGACTTGCCGCAGATCATCCATTTCTGGTCGCCGCTCTCCTGCATCTTCGCGCTTTCGCGATAGATCAGCAGGTCGAGCATATGGGCCTCGATCGAGCTGTCGACGATGGCCAGGTTCTTGCCGTTGAACAGCGTGTCGAGCACCGTCACCTCGAGCGTCGTCGACCTGGTGATCGCGGCCTCGCCGGGTTCGAGATAGACCTGCACCTCGTTCTCGCCGGCAAAGCGTTTCAGCCGTTCGGCCAGCTTTTCCAGCGGATAGCCCTCGCCGGTGAAATGGATGCCGCCGCCCAGGCTGATCCAGTCCATGCGGCGGATCAGGTGGCCGAAGCGTTGTTCGATCATGCCCAGCATCGCGTCGAAGCGGTCGAAATCCGCGTTCTCGCAATTGTTGTGGAACATGAAGCCGCTGATCTGGTCGGCGATCGGTTCGATCACCTCGGGGCTGTGTTCGCCAAGACGCGAGAAGGGCCGCGCCGGATCGGCGAGGTCGAAGCTCGACGTCGAGACGCCGGGGTTGACCCGCAGCCCGCGGGTGTGGCCGCGGCTGACCGCCTCGAAGCGTTCCAGCTGCTGCGCGGTGTTGAAGATGATCTTGTCCGAGGAGGCCAGCACCTCGTCGATCTCGTGCGGGGCCCAGGCCACGGAATAGGCATGAGTCTCGCCCGGGAACTTCTCGCGCCCCAGCTTGACCTCGAACAGCGAGGAGGAGGTCGTGCCGTCCATATATTCGGCCATCATGTCGAAGACCGACCAGGTGGCGAAACACTTGAGCGCCAGCAGCGCCTTGGCGCCGGAGAGCGCGCGCAACCGGGCGATCTTCTCCATGTTGGGGAGAAGGCGGGACTTGTCGATGAGATAATATGGCGTTTGCATACGCGTCGGGGCCTCTTCGGGTCGGGACGGGAATGCATCGGGCCAGAGGCGATGCCGGTGCCGTTTATCGGGACTCGGAGGGGGTCGCAATGGCCTGTACGCGCGGAATCGTCGCAGATTCACCGCGCCGGAGCGATATCGGGGCCCCGTGGCCCCGATCGGTGGTTCAGACTTCCTCGATCCGCAGCGCCACCGGCTCGCCGGCGATCACGTCGGTCTGGCGCATGGCAGCCAGCGCCTCGTCCAGGGCGGCGCGGCTGGTCTTGTGGGTGACGAAGAGCACCGGGGCGGTGGCGTCGGAATGGCCATACTGCCGCATCCGGTCGATCGAGACACCGGCCTGGCCGAGGATCGCCGCCACCTTGGCCAGCGCGCCGGGTTTGTCGACCAGCTTCATGCGCAGGTAATAGGGCGCGGGCAGGGCCGAGCGTGCCGCCGGCAGGGTTTCAAGCGTCGTGGCCGGTTGCCCGAAGGTGGCGAGGCGCAGGCCCCGCGCGATGTCGCAGACGTCGCCCATCACCGCGCTCGCGGTCGGGCCCTGGCCGGCGCCGGGGCCGCGCAGCACCAGCTGCTGCACCGCGTCGCCCTCGATCACCACCATGTTGGTGCCGCCTTCGAGCTGCCCCAGCGGCGAGTCCGCCGGCACCAGGCAGGGCTGCATCCGCTGTTCCAGCCCGCGGCCGGTGCGCTGCGCCACGCCGAGCAGCTTGATGCGATAGCCCATGTCAGCCGCCTGGTGGATGTCTTCCAGCTGGATGTGCTGGATGCCCTCGATTTCGATCCCGTCGAAATCGGGCGCGGTGCCGAAGGCGATGGCCGCGAGGATCGCCAGCTTGTGCCCGGCGTCGATGCCGCCGACGTCGAGGTTCGGATCGGCTTCGAGATAGCCCAGCTTGGCGCATTCCTCGAACAGCGCGTTGTAGCCCTGGCCGGTCGCCTGCATCCGGGTCAGGATGTAGTTGCAGGTGCCGTTCATCACGCCCATGACGCGGGTGATCTCGTTGGCCGCCAGCCCCTCGGTCAGCGCCTTGATGACGGGAATGCCGCCCGCGACCGCCGCCTCGTAGCGGATCACCCGGCCCGCCGCTTCGGCCATCTCGGCCAGCTCGCGCCCGTGGTGCGCCAGCATCGCCTTGTTCGCCGTGACCACATCCTTGCCGGTGGCAAGCGCGGCCTTGACCGCGTCGAGCGCCGGCCCCTCGTCGCCGCCGATCAGCTCGACAAAGACGTCGATGTCGTCGCGACGGGCCAGGGCGACCGGATCGTCCTCCCAGCCATAGTCCTTGAGAGGGACGCCCCGGTCCTTGTCGCGGCTGCGGGCCGAGACCGCGCTCAGCGTGATCGCCCGCCCGGTGCGTGCCTCGAGCAGGGCGGCATGGCGGCGCAGGATCTGCACCACGCCGGTGCCCACCGTCCCCAGGCCGGCGATTCCAAGGCGCAAGGGTGCAGTCATCTGGCGGATCCTCTTTGTCGGAAATGTCGTTCGGCAGTCGCTTAGCCGGTTCGCCCGGCCAGCGCAACGCGGCAGATGCCTACTCGGTGACGCCCGCGTCCATCCGGGCGCGCGCGGTGTCATCCACCACCGTCCGTGCCGAAAGTTCACGCGCCCGCCGCTTCAAGCGGTCGGCGCGCGCGTTCAGCGCGCCCGACAGCCGCTCAGCCTCGGCCGCCGGGTCGGCGGGGGCAGTCAGCTCGGTATCCAGCGGGATCAGCGCGGGGTAATCGGCCGCCCTCAGGTCGGGTGGCACCACGTCGCCCAGTTCCGGCACCTGGGTGCAGGCCGCCAGCGCCAGCAGCGCGGCAAGGGCGGGACGGGGCAGGGGCATCGGCATCACTCCGGGCTGGTGCCTGCAATCTCGCCCGTGGCGCGCGCGGATGCAAGGCGGGGCTTTTATATGAACGGATGGTCAGTTAATCTTTGCCGCATGGCTCGCACCCAGGGATCGCATTCCGACATCACCGGCCCGCGCATCCGCGACGCGGCGCTGCGACTGTTCGCGCGCCATGGCTATGCCGCCGTGTCGATGCGCCAGATCGCTGCCGAGGTCGGGGTGCAGGCCGGTGCGCTCTACAACTACATCCCCGACAAGCAATCGTTGCTGTTCGAACTGATGCAAGGTCACCTGGCCCAACTGTTGGAGGCATTCGCCGAACTGCCCCGCCCCGAGGGCGCGTTGGCCCGGCTGCGCGCGTTCACCGGATTTCACATCCGCTTTCACCTGGCGCGGCCCGACGCGGTGTTCATCGCCTACATGGAACTGCGCAACCTCAGCCCCGAGAACTTCGCCGCCATCGAGGCGAGCCGACAGCGCTACGAGGGGCTGCTCGAATCGATCCTTACCGACGGCATCGCCGAAGGCGTGCTGGCCCCGCCCGACCCGAAACTCGCCACCCGCGCGGTGATCGCCATGCTGAACGGGGTGAATACCTGGTACCGCGAGGGCGGCCGCCTGACGCTCGACGAGGTCGAGGCGATCTATTGGGACATGGTGCGCAAGGCGCTGGGCGGCTGAGGTCGCCTCAGCCGGCACGGCCACGCGCCAGCAGGCCACGGTCCTGGTCGACGAGGAAATCGGTCACCACCGCGCCGATCCACATGCAGAACAGGGCCAGCCAGGCGGTTGCAACGAAGATCGATCCGCCGGTGACGCCGGCGCCGATGGCGCAGCCGCCAGCGAGCATCCCGCCGAAACCCATCAGCACCGCGCCGATCATCGCCTTGCGCATGGTGGCGGGGCCGTCGAAGCCCTCGAACCGGAACTCGCGCGCCAGCAGCGAGGAGAAGAACGCGCCGAGCACCACACCCGGCACCAGGCCGACGTCGAATTCCAGCACGGCAGCGCGGTCGAGGAAGAACATCAGCGTATGCGCCGAGGGGCCGGTGAAGGTGGCGCTCTCGATCTGAACCGGCTCGAAGGCGACTTGCGCCAGCGCCGAGGTCAGCGCCCAGCCCACCGCCACGGCAAAGCCGACGCCCGAGGCGAAGACCAGCCGGGCCGCTCCAATCCGGTTGTGCCGCGCCAGTGCAAGCGCGACGACCGCGATGGCGAGACCGAGCACCAGCCCCGACTGCTCCGGCAGGCCGAGCGCGGCGAGCAGGTCGACATTGCGCCCGCCCGGCGTGATCCAGAGCGCGGCCAGCCGGTCGCGCCAGGGCGACAGGATCCCGCCGAGGCTCATCTGCGCCACCACGGCGAAGATCAGCCCCGAGACGACCGAGCGCAGGTTGCCGGTCGAGGCCAGCACCAGCAGGCGGCCCGAGCAGCCGCGCGCCAGCACCATGCCGGCGCCGAACATCAGCCCGCCGATCACCGCGCCCGACCAGCTGCCGGGCACCGCCATCATCCGCGCGTCGTTGACATTGAGGAAGCCGGCGAGCCGCGCCGCCTGCACCCAGACCAGCGCGGTGGAGAAGGTCAGCAGCCAGACCGCCACCGCCGCGCCGAGCCGGCCGCGGGCGAATTCCACCGTCGCCGCGCGCAGGCAGAAGCGCGACCGTTGCGCCGCGACCCCGAAGATCGCGCCGGTTATCAGGCCGAACAGTGCCGCCGTCGGTGCCTCTCCGATCCGGTCGACCAGGGCGACGAGATCCATGCCCATACCTCCAAGCATTCCGCTGCCGGAATGTATGCCGGGGCCTTGACGACAACTTTGATCCAGATCAGCCGCGCCTCGGCGAAATTGTCTCGCCAAGTCGGGATATCCGGCGTATCTGCGATTTCATGCGAAGTCCCGTGCGCCTGTCCGATGCTCATGCCCTGCCGCTCTGGCGCCGGCCCATGACTCTCCTTTTCGTGATGGCGGTGGCGATGCCCATCGCCTTCTTTGCCTGGAACGCGCTGCTCAACAATTTCGTCATCGAGGTGGCGGGTTTCGACGGCGCGGATATCGGCCTGCTGCATTCGGTGCGCGAGATTCCGGGCTTCCTGGCGGTGGGCGTGATCGTCGTGCTGCTGTTCATGCGCGAACAGGTGCTGGGCCTGATCTCGCTGGTGCTGCTGGGCGTGGCGACGGCCTTCACCGCCTGGTTCCCCTCGCTGGGCGGGCTCTTGTTCCTGACGCTGCTCTCCTCGATCGGCTTTCACTACTACGAGACGGTCAACCAGTCGCTTCAGCTGCAATGGCTGCCCAAGGAGCGCGCGCCGCAGATCCTCGGCTGGATCCTCGGTGCTGCCTCGGCGAGCACGCTGGTGGTCTACGTGCTGATCGCGCTGACCTGGGAGACCTTCGATCTCTCCTACAACCTCGTCTTCATGGTTGCGGGCGGGACGACGGCGGCGATTGCGCTGTTCTGCCTGCTGGCCTATCCGCAGTTCGAATCGCCGCATCCGCAGCTCAAGACCTTCGTGCTGCGCCGCCGCTACTGGCTGTATTACGCACTGCAGTTCATGGCCGGCGCGCGGCGGCAGATCTTCATGGTCTTTGCCGGCTTCATGATGGTCGAACACTTCGGCTTCGAGGTGCACGAGCTGACCGGCCTCTACATCATCAACCTGCTCATCAACATGTTCGCCGCCCCCTTCATCGGCCGGGCGGTGGGCCGCTTTGGCGAGCGGCGCATCCTGATGGTGGAATATACCGGGCTGACGCTGGTCTTCCTGATGTATGGCGGGGTCTACTGGTTCGGCTGGGGCGTGGTGCTGGCGGCCTCGCTCTATGTCATCGACCACATCTTCTTCGCCATGGCGCTGGCGCTGAAGACCTACTTCCAGAAGATCGCCGACCCCGCCGACATCGCGCCCACGGCGGCGGTGGCCTTCACCATCAACCATATCGCGGCGGTCTTTCTGCCGGCGGCGCTGGGCCTGCTCTGGGTGGTCTCGCCCTCGGCGGTCTTCCTGCTGGCGGCCTGCATGGCGGCCGGGTCGTTCGGGCTGGCGCTGCTGATCCCCCGCGATCCCTGCCCGGGGCAGGAAACCGTGCTGGCGAGGCTCCTCGCCGAACCGGCGGAGTGAGCGCCACCATGGAGGGCCGTTTCGTCACCGGCTCGACCATGGGCCACATCGTGCGGATGACGATGACCGGCACCTTCGGGATCACTTTCGTCTTCCTGGTCGACGCCGCCAACCTGTTCTGGATCTCGCAGCTGGGCGATCCCCGGCTGGTCGCGGCCATCGGGTTCGCCTTCGCCATCCAGTTCTTCTCGGTCTCGATCGGTATCGGCCTGATGATCGGCGCGGTGGCGCTCATCTCGCACGGGATCGGCGCGGGGCAGCGCGAAGCCGCGCGGCATAGGGCGACCGGTGCCGCAATGATCGCCTGCGCGATACAGGCGGCGGTGGCGCTGCTGCTCGTCACCTTCCGGCATGAGATCGTCGGCGCCACAGGCGCGACCGGCGAGACGGCCCGGCTGGCGGCGCGCTACCTCGCCATGTCGGTGCCTTCGCTGCCGATCATGGCGGTGGCGATGATCGCCAACGGCGCGCTGCGCGCCCAAGGGGACGGCACCCGCTCGATGGTGGTGACGTTGACATCGGGGTCGGTGGCGATGGTGGTCGACCCGCTGCTGATCTACGGGCTGGGCATGGGCCTCGACGGCGCCGCGACCGGCGTGGTGATCTCGCGCTGTGTCATGCTGGTGATGGCGCTGCGCTTCGCCACCGGGACGCATGACCTGCTGGCCCGCCCGCGTCTCAACGACCTGCGCGAGACGGCGGCGCCCTTCCTGGCCATCGCCTTCCCGGCGATCCTGACCCAGCTCTCCACTCCGGTCGGCAACTACCTGATGACCCATGTGATGTCGCAGTTCGGCGACGACGCGGTGGCGGCCTGGGCGGTGGTCGGGCGGATGACGGTGCTGGCCTTCGGCGGGGTGATGTCGCTGTCGGGGGCGATCGGCGGTATCTTCGGGCAGAACTGGGGGGCGCATCAATACGGCCGTCTCCGGCGGATCTACCGCGATGCGATTCTGTTCGGCCTGGGCTACACGCTGATCACCTGGGGCCTGCTGGTGCTGGCCGGCCCGGCGCTCAGCGCCGGTTTCGCGCTGAGCGAGCAGGGGGGCGAGGTGCTGCGCGCCTTTACCCATGTCGGGGCGGGCGGGTTCATCTTCGCCTGCGCGCTCTTCGTGTCGAACGCCGCCTTCAACGCACTGGGCCGGCCCGGCCGCTCGACCCTGACGAACTGGGTGCGCGACGGCGTGTTGACGCTGCCGCTGGCGCTCTGGCTTGCCGCCGGTTTCGGCGCGCCCGGCGTGATCTATGCCCAGGCGGTGGCCAGCCTGATGGTCGGCACGCTGGCCGCCTGGTGGGGCTGGCGTTTCGTGCGCGGTTTCGGTGCTGATCTGCCGGCACCGGTTGATCTTCCGCCCACGCGGCCCTATCCGCATGTCGACCGCTTCCGGAGACGCTGATGACCACGACCTATACCGCCCTCACCACCCTGACCGGCAAGGCCCCCGCCGAGGCGCTGGGCGAGGCGATGGAGAACCTGATCCCCGAACCGACCGGCGTCGGCGTCTTCGAGATGGAAGACGGCTCGGGCCTCTGGGAGGTCGGCGGCTATTTCATCGAGCCGCCGGATACCGTGGCGCTGGCGCTGCTGGCGGCGGCCCATGGCGCCAGGGACTTCACCGTCTCCGAGGTGCCCGAGACCGACTGGGTCGCCCATGTGAAGCGCGAGCTGGCCCCGGTGGTCGCGGGCCGGTTCTTCGTCTACGGCAGCCATGACGCCGACAAGGTGCCCGCCGAGGCGGTGCCGTTGCTGATCGAGGCGGCGATGGCCTTCGGCACCGGCCACCACGGCACCACGCTCGGCTGCCTCAAGGCGCTGGACGCGCTGGTGACGCAGGGCTTCGTGCCCAGTGCCGTCGCCGATATCGGCTGCGGCACGGCGGTGCTGGCGATGGCCGCGGCGCGGGTCTGGCCCGAGGCGCATGTGCTGGCCAGCGACATCGATCCGGTGGCGGTCGAGGTGGCGGTGTCGAACCTGCGCGCCAACGGGATGGACGGCGCGGTGGATTGCGTCGAGGCCGCCGGCTTCGGCAACCCGGCGCTGGCCGAGGCCGCGCCCTTCGACCTGATCTTCGCCAATATCCTGAAAGGCCCGCTGATCGCGCTGGCCCCCGACCTTGCCGCGCATCTGAATGCCGAAGGAATAGTCATCCTGTCGGGGATTCTTGCCGATCAGGCGGATGAGGTTGCCGGGCATTATGAAGCGGCTGGCATCAATATCCGCGAGCGCGGCCAGATTGGTGAGTGGATCACGCTTGTTGGCGTGAAGAAGGCCTGAATTCGGCTAAAATATGGCGTGAAACTGAGGCATTGCCCTATTCTCGTCCCGAATCCCCGCTAAGAATCCTCGATCGCTGGTGGGGACGAGCGACCGGAGATAGGCATGAGTTCTGGCCATATGGAATTCCAGACCCGCGTCCGCCGTCTGCTGCGCAAGCATACGGCGATGACACGCGGCTATACCACCCGGATGCGCCCCGACGGGCTGATGGTGGCGGTGCCGCGCCGCCCGCCGCCGCCGGTCTCTCCCCGTTCGGTCGTGATGTGCCTCGGCGTCTTCATCCTGCTCAAGGGCGTTCTGATCGCCGCATTGGGCCCCGGCGATTATGAGCGACGCGTGGTTCGCCTGGCGGAGGGCAATTTTGTCCAGCAGGCCGGCGCCTTTGCCATGAAGGCCGATCCGCTGACGGCGCTGGTCGCGGTCCAGCTTGCGCCGATGATGCGCTAGGGGCTTGGTCTTTAGCGTTTGAATCTTTGACACTTCTGTTCCGCGCCAACGGGGAGGCCGGAAAAAGAAAACGCCGCGTGACCTGGTCACACGGCATTTTTTGCGGGTCCCGTCCGGGCGGGCGGCCGAGGCCGACGTCCGGTCAGAGGCTTGCGCGGCGGTCGGCCACGGTGTCGATGTCGCCACGTGCCAGGCCGATATCTTCCAGTTCACGGTCGCTCAGCGCGGCCAGCGCGTTGCGGGTGATGCGGGCATCGTTCCAGTCACGGATGACGGCCCAGAGGTTTGCGATGTGCGCGCCGATACGGCCAGCAAAGCTTTGCAGGCCATAGGAAGCGCCGGTATCGTATGCAGCCATTTCCTTAGTCCTTTCGAATGGGATGCGTTCGTCAACTTCGGAGCGGCACATATTCCTGCATGATCTGCCGCGCAAGTGGCCCGCCTGCATACTAAACATGCAGTTTGTGCATAGCTGAGGCATTTTAGAAACTATTATATATTTCAGATGCTTGCGCTCAACTTGAGGCGCGAAATGCCAATCTGGCCCTTGCAATAAGGCCACAGCCGTCGCACGTGACGCCGGAAATGTCGCTTTTCGCGCCGCGCCAAAAGTCTTGGCCAATGTTCGCCTTTCGTGCTAGGGCTGGGAAAAGCGAATTGTCGCGCAAGCGGCGGCAAAAAAGACGGGCAGCACATGCGGATACTGGGGATCGATCCGGGGCTCAGGACCCTGGGCTGGGGCGTCATCGACGTCGACGGGTCACGCATGTCCCATGTCGCGAACGGGCTTTGCCCCTCGGAGGGCGAGACCTTGGCCGAGCGTCTGCTGTCGATCTTCGACCAGTTGAGCGCTGTCGTGCGCACCCATGCACCCGAGGCGGCGGCGGTGGAGCAGACCTTCGTCAACAAGGATGGTGCAGGCACGCTGAAGCTCGGCCAGGCACGCGGCGTCGCGCTGCTGGTGCCGGCGCAGGCGGGGCTGTCGATCGGGGAATATGCGCCCAACACGGTCAAGAAGACCGTCGTGGGCGTGGGCCATGCCGCCAAGGAACAGGTGATGCACATGGTGCGCCTGCAGCTGCCCGGCTGCAACCCGGCGGGGCCGGATGCGGCCGACGCGCTGGCGGTGGCGATCTGCCACGCGCATCACGCCTTCAGCCGGATGGGTTCGGCGCGGGTGGTGGCATGATCGGGCGGCTGCGCGGGCGGCTCGACTACCGCACCGCCGACCACGTGCTGATCGACGTGAACGGCGTGGGCTATATCGTCTATGTTTCCGAACGCACCCTGGCCGAGCTGCCGGGGCCGGGCGGCGTGGTCTCGGTCTATACCGACCTGGTGGTGCGCGAGGACCACTGGCAGCTGTTCGGCTTCCTGTCGCTGGCCGAGAAGGAATGGCACCGGCTGCTGATGACGGTGCAGGGGGTGGGGGCAAAGGTCTCGCTGGCGATCCTCGGCGCGCTGGGGCCGGACGGGGTAAGCCGCGCCATCGCGCTGGGCGACTGGGCCTCGGTCAAGGCGGCCAAGGGCGTCGGGCCGAAGACGGCGCAGCGCATCGTGCTCGACCTCAAGGACAAGGCCCCGGCGGTCATGGCGATGGGCGGTATCGCGGGCGGCGCGCTCCCCGACCCGGCCGAGGTGATCGAAGACGAGGCCGCGCCGACCCCGGCCCGCGCGACCGCCCGCTCGGCGGCGCCGTCGGGCAATGGGGCGGCCGTCGCGGATGCGCTCTCGGCGCTGGCCAACCTCGGCTATGGCCCCAGCGATGCGGCCTCGGCGGTGGCCCAGGCGGCGGGCAGCGCGCCGGAGGCAGATGCCGCCACGCTGATCCGCGCGGCGCTGAAGCTGCTGGCGCCGAAGGGATAGTGGGATGAGCCAGCCCGACCCCACCCTTCGTCCCGAACCCTTGCCCGAGGATCACGACCGCGCGCTGCGCCCGCAGATGCTGTCCGAGTTCATCGGCCAGGCCGAGGCGCGCGCCAACCTGCGGGTCTTCCTGCAGTCGGCCCGGCAGCGCGGCGAGGCGATGGATCACACGCTGTTCCACGGGCCGCCGGGCCTTGGCAAGACCACGCTGGCGCAGATCATGGCGCGCGAGCTTGGCGTGAATTTCCGCATGACCTCGGGCCCGGTGCTGGCCCGCGCCGGCGACCTCGCGGCGATCCTCACCAATCTAGAGGCGCGCGACGTGCTCTTCATCGACGAGATCCACCGGATGAACCCGGCGGTCGAGGAGGTGCTCTACCCGGCGCTCGAGGATTTCGAGCTCGACCTGGTTATCGGCGAGGGGCCGGCGGCGCGAACCATGCGGATCGAGTTGCAGCCCTTTACACTGGTGGGCGCGACCACCCGCATGGGGCTGCTCACTACGCCGCTGCGCGACCGGTTCGGCATTCCGGTGCGGTTGCAGTTCTATACCGTCGACGAATTGCACGAGATCGTCAGCCGCAACGCCCGCCTGATGGGCGTGCCCGCCGATCCCGCGGGCGCCCGCGAGATCGCGCGGCGCGCGCGGGGCACGCCGCGCATCGCCGGCCGGCTGCTGCGCCGGGTGGTCGACTTCGCGGTGGTCGAGGGCGACGGCACCATCTCGCGCGCGCTGGCCGACAATGCGCTGACCCGGCTCGGGGTCGACCATCTGGGCCTCGATGGTGCGGACCGCCGCTATCTGCAGCTCATCGCCGAGGCCTACATGGGCGGGCCGGTGGGGATCGAGACGCTTTCGGCCGCGCTTTCGGAGAGCCGGGACGCGCTGGAGGAGGTGATCGAGCCCTATCTCCTGCAGCAGGGGCTGATCCAGCGCACGCCGCGCGGGCGGATGCTGACGCAGGGGGCCTGGACGCATCTCGGCCTCGAGGTACCGCGCCAGATCGGGCAGGGCGACCTCTTCGGCTGAAAGGGGGCGTCAGGCGCCCGCGCCTCAGGCCTGCGCTTCTTCCAGCTTCTCCAGAGCGGTCATCCAGAGCGTTTCGGCGCGGTCGAGGCCGTCCATCACCTCGGCATACTTGCGCTGCCAGACCTCCATCTCGCCGCGCCGCGCGTCTTCGTAGAGTTCGGGGTTGGCGAGGATCTTGGCCAGCTTGTCGCGCATCTCGTTCAGCTTCTCGATGCGCTGCTCGCCCTTCTTCACCTCGGCCCTGAGCGCCTGTACCGACTCGCGCGTCACCTTCTTCGGCTTGACCGCTTCGGTCTTGGCCGCCGGCTTGTCGCGGGCCAGCAGCATGTCGCGGTAGCTTTCGAGGTCGCCCTCGTAGGGCTTCACCGTGCCGTCCGAGACCAGCCAGAGCCGGTCGGCCACCAGACCCAGCAGGTGCATGTCGTGGCTGACCAGGATCACCGCGCCGCTATAGGCGGTGAGCGCCTCGACCAGCGCCTCGCGGCTTTCCATGTCGAGGTGGTTGGTCGGTTCGTCGAGGATCAGCATGTGCGGCGCGTCGATCGTCGCCAGCAGCAGCGAGAGCCGCGCCTTCTGTCCGCCCGAGAGGCGGCCGACCAGCGTGTCGGCTTGGTTGGCGGTCAGCCCGAAGCCGGCGAGGCGCGAGCGCCACTTGCCGGGGCCTTCCGCCGGGCGCAGGCGGCGCAGGTGGTCGAGCGGCGTCTCGTCGATGTGCAGCTCGTCGACCTGGTGCTGGGCGAAATAGCCGATGCGCAGCTTGGAGGATTTCACCATCCGCCCGCCCATCAGCGCGAGGCGGTCCGAGAGCAGCTTGGACAGGGTCGACTTGCCTTGGCCGTTCTTGCCCAAGAGCGCGATGCGGTCGTCCTGGTCGATGCGCAGGTTGAGGCGCGACAGCACCGTGGTGTCGCCATAGCCCGTCGCGCCGCCCTCGATGTTGACGATCGGGGGCGAGAGCTCTTCCGGTTCCGGGAAGGAGAAGGCGCGCAGGGCGGCCTCCTGCGGCGTGTTGATCGGTTTCAGCTTGGCGATCATCTTCAGGCGCGACTGTGCCTGCACCGCCTTCGATGCCTTGGCGCGGAAGCGGTCGACGAAGCTTTGCAGGTGGGCGCGGCGGGCCTCCTGCTTGCGGGCCTCGGATTCGGCCACCGCCAGGCGGGCGGCGCGGGTTTCCACGAAGCTGTCGTAATTGCCCTGGTAGAAGGTCAGCTTCTTGTCTTCCAGGTGCAGGATGCCGCCCACCGCCCGGTTCAGCAGGCCGCGGTCGTGGCTGATGATGATGACGGTATGGGGATAGCGCGCGAGGTAGTTCTCGAGCCAGACTGCGCCTTCGAGGTCGAGGTAGTTGGTCGGTTCGTCGAGCAGCAGCAGGTCGGGTTTCGAGAACAGCACGCCCGCCAGTGCGACGCGCATCCGCCAGCCGCCGGAATAGTCGGAGCAGGGGCGTTTCTGGTCCTCGTCGTCGAAGCCCAGGCCCTTGAGGATCGAGGCGGCGCGGCCCTCGGCCGACCAGGCGTCGATGTCGTTCAGCCGCGCCTGCACCTCGGCGATGCGGGCCGGGTCGGTGGCGTGTTCGGCCTCGGCGAGCAGCGCGGCGCGTTCCTTGTCGGCGGCCAGCACCGTGTCGATCAGCGAGACGTCCGAGGAGGGCACCTCCTGCGCCACGCCGCCGATGCGGGCGCGCGAGGGCAGCGAGATGTCGCCGCTCTCGAGCACGAGTTCGCCCCGGATCAGCCGGAAGAGCGTGGTCTTCCCGGTTCCGTTGCGGCCGACGAGACCCACCTTGTGGCCCTCGGGAATCGTCGCGCTGGCGCCCTCGAAGAGGTTGCGGCCGTCGACGGCATAAGTGATGTCGCTGATCCGTAGCATGGCGGCGCTTTAACAGAGGTGGCGGGGGCAGGGAAGCGGCCTTGCCAGGGGGCGTGCGCGGGGCCGTGCAGGCGCCTAGATATCCATCGGCTTGCAGTCGGTTCGCGCCCAGGCGGGCATCTGGCCCAGCGGGGCGAGGTCGCGGCTGCGGCACCAGCCCTCGGCGAAGCCGTCCTCGTCGATGTCGACGAGGCCCCATTTCGGGCCATGGTCGAGGACGTGCACCATGCGCGCGATGCAGGCATGGGCCTGCGCCGCGCCGTCGGGTTCGTCGTAGATGTCGAGCTTGCCCGCCTTCACCCAGTGGCGCGCGCCGGCCACCGCCCGGAGGCGCGCCTTGTCGTAGGTGCGGATCGAGCCGTCCTTGAGGAAGGCGCCGATGCTGTTGCCCGCCGAAGGGTTCAGGATGTCGGTGTCGATGTGCAGCTGCTGGCCCATCCCGCGGGTCAGGAGGTTCTGGTCGATATCGGTCTTGTTCTGGAACAGCGTCCAGTCGCCCGAGTTCATGAAGGCGCGGGTGCCCTCCCAGGCCGGGGCCTCGGGCACCCAGAAGGCCTCCGCCAGCCCGGCCTCGCGCACGAGGCGGCAGCGCGCGCCCGCGGCGTAGAGGCCGATGCGGAAACGGCCGGCGAAGATCCGGCGCACCTCGCGGAAATAGTCGAGCACGTCGCGGTCGGCGTTCAGCCCGGTGTCGGAGTCGACGCCGAACCAGGTGGTGCTGCCCTCTGGCTGGCCGATCACCCGGGCGCGCTCCAGGCAGAAGGCGGCGTCCTGGCGGGCGCGGGCGCCTGTGTAGCGGTCCTTCGCGCGGCCCTCGAACTGGTAGACGATGGCCAGCGCCAGCCCGTGGTCGTGCAGCAGGTCGCGCTCGCGCCGGGTGACGTTCTTGCAGTTGAGGTTCGCGTTGTTGGTGTCCGAATAGTAGCGAAACACCGTGTCGATCCCCGCATTGCCCAGCGTTTCGAGGAAGCGGTGATTGGGCCGGGTGCAGGCGTTGCTGCCATCGAGCCCCGCCGGCACGCTGTCGCGGTCGAGGAAGGGAGCGTTGGCCATATCGATGACGTGGATGCGGCTGTCGCCGGGGGAGGCGCCGAGGGCCGCGCGAGGGGCCAGCGCCGCGCTGGCGGCGAGCGCGGCGAATTGGCGGCGGCTGAGCGATTGGGGCATCATTGTGGCCGTCCCTGCGGCTGGCGACGCAACGAGCCTAGCAAGCGCAGGTGATTCCCGGAACCGGCGGCCTTTCCAACCCCTCTGGGCCGTGATAACGGGGCGCCGGAAACGAACCCGGTGCGGGGCAGGAATTGTCCCGGACCCGCGAACATGGAGAATTCCGCAATGGCCCTCGAACGCACTTTCTCGATCATCAAGCCCGATGCCACCCGCCGCAACCTGACTGGCAAGATCAATGCCAAGTTCGAAGAGGCCGGCCTGCGCATCATCGCGCAGAAGCGGATCCACATGACCAAGGAGCAGGCCGGCGTATTCTATGCCGTCCACAGCGCGCGCCCCTTCTACGACGAACTCTGCGAGTTCATGTCGTCCGAGCCGGTCGTGGTGCAGGTCCTGGAAGGCGAGAACGCCATTTCGAAGAACCGCGAAATCATGGGCGCGACCAATCCGGCCGACGCGGCCCCCGGCACCATCCGCGCCGAATTCGCCGAGAGCGTTGGCGAGAATTCGGTCCACGGTTCGGACGCCCCGGAAACCGCGGCAGTCGAAATTGCCTATTTCTTTTCGGGACTTGAGCTGGTCGGCTAAGGCCTGACCGCGCGGCGATCAGCGCGGTTCGATTACCCCGATCTCATCGTGGGCCGCTTCCAGCCGGGAGCGGCCCTCGTCGCTTTTGGCGGCCTTGAGCGCGTCGAAGCGAACCCGGAGCGCCGCCTTCTCGGCGCCCCGGCAGTCGTTCCAGGGGCGGCCCTGCAGCGCCATGACCAGCACGTAATAGCCGATGAAATGCGGCCGCGAGCCGGTTTCCAGCAGTCGCGCATAGGCCGCGTCCGGCCCGAGCGCGCGCAGTTCCTCGGCTGAATTTATCCCCGCACGGGTGCAGGCGGCCTCGAAGGCGGGGCCGAGATTCCGGATCGAGGAGACGGGTGTGGGCATCGCGACAAAGGGGGTTGAACCGCCAAAGATGTGGCGAAACGGACCCTAGCGAGAGGGTCTGGACGGTTCAACCGCCGCGAGATTGGAATCTTGCGGCTCGCCATATATAAAAAAAGTGCTAAATCCCGATTGTGACTATTTTAAGGCCTTGGCGGCGTCGTCGGAGGATTTGGTTTGGCACTGGTTACGCCTACGGACTACTCGCACGAGATCTTCGGTACATGGCTCTTCAGCTATCACTGGACGTCTCTCAACCTGACTTACTCCTTCCCGGTCGCCGCGGAGGATTACGGATACGTTGGCCGCACGCCGATCGCCGAGCTGCTGCCGGACCAGGTGTCCGCCGTCGAGCGGGCGATGGCCGAGATTTCAGGCTTTACCCAGCTGACCTTCGAGAAGTCCGGTGAAGCCGGCGACGGCGTTCTGCGCTTTTCGCGCGATACCGGCGAGACGGGGGCCTATGCCTATCTTCCGAACGGAGAGGACTCGGGCGGGGATTCCTTCTATGGCCGCAATACCGCCGGCGCGCAGATCGGCAACGAGGCCAATCTCTACTTCCTGCACGAGCTGGGCCATGCGCTGGGGCTGGAGCACGGCCACCAGTCGGTAACCTTCGCGAAGTCTGCCTACAACTCGCAGGAATTCACGCTGATGACCTACACCGACTACGTCGGTGACACCAACCTGCACGAATATGCCTCGGGCGCGGTCGACTGGGCGCAAAGCTACCAGCAGCTCGACATCGCGGCGCTGCAATATCTCTACGGCGCGAATTACTCGGCGCGGGGCGAGGTCTGGAGCGGTCGGTCGGTCTATACTTTCGACCCGCTCACCGGCGAGATGTCGATCAACGGGGAAGGCCAGGGGACTCCCGCGGGCAACCGGATCTTCCGCACCATCTGGGACGGGCACGGGAAGGATACCTACGACCTGTCGAACTATGACAACGGCGTGCAGATCGACCTGCGGCCCGGCGCCTGGTCGACCTTCTCGCAAGGCCAGCTGGCGGATCTTAACCGTTTCGGCGACGGGCCGAACATGACGGCGCGGGGCAACGTGGCGAATGCGTTGCTGGTGGATGGCGACAACCGGTCGCTGATCGAGAATGCCTTCGGCGGGGCCGGCGAGGACAGTATCATGGGCAACCGGGCCGCGAACCGGTTGAGCGGTCTGGACGGCGACGACTGGATCAATGGGGGTGCCGGCAACGATGTGCTGCTTGGCGGTCGCGGCAACGACACCCTTATCGGTGGGCGCGGTGACGACATCCTGCGCGGCGGTGCGGGCCGCGACACATTGCAGGGCGGCGGTGGGGCGGACCAGCTTTACGGCGGGGCGGGGGCTGACTGTTTCGTCTTCGACCTGCGCTCGGGCGACGGGAGCGAGGCGGGCGTGAGCCGGATCATGGATTTCGTCTCGGGCCTTGATACCATCCAGATTATTGCCGAGGTGGCGGCGCTCGAACTGCGGATCGACCGTTTCTTCAGCCCCGACGGCCCCTCGGTCTCGACCCGCGTGGTGGGCGAGCACACCCGCGTCCGCGTCGATTTCGACGGCGACCGGCAAGCCGACCTGGTGTTCAAGGTGGTGGGCGTCGACCATCTCGTCGACGCGGATTTCCTGTTCTGATCCGGGCCGCCCGCGATTGACAGCGCGGCGGTGCGGGGCGAGGGTGAGCCCGCTTCGGGGAGGGGGCGGGCTTGACCGAAATCACACGCGAGATGGCGCTGGACTTTACCCTTGCGGCGCCGCCGCAGGGGTTCGTGGATGACCCGTTCCCCTGGTATGACGCGCTGCTGGAGCACGCGCCGGTGCTGGTGCAGCCGGATGGCTCGGTTTTCCTGAGCCGTCATGCCGATCTCGACCGGATCTATCGGGACACGACGCTTTACTCCTCGGACAAGAAGGCGGCCTTTGCGCCGAAATTCGGCGCGGGCTCGCCCCTGTTCGAGCATCACACCACCTCGCTCGTTTTCTCCGACCCGCCGCTCCACACGCGGGTGCGGCGGATCATGACCTCGGCGCTGACGCCACGGGCGCTGCAGCGGATGGAGCCGGGGCTGGTCGAGACGGTGGACCGCCTGCTGGAGGGGCTGGCGGGGCAAGGTGGCACGGTCGACCTGATCGAGGATTTCGCCTCGGCCATTCCGATCCAGATCATCGGCAACCTGCTCGACGTGCCGATGGAGGAGCGCGAACCGCTGCGCGACTGGTCGCTGGCGATCCTGGGCGCGCTGGAGCCTTCGCTGACGCCGGAGCAGCTGGAGCGCGGCCATGCGGCGGTGCGCGACTTCAAGGCCTATCTCGAAGACCTCATCGCCCGTCGCCGCGCCCGGCCGGGCGATCCCGAGACCGATGTGCTGACCCGGCTGATCCGGGGCGACGGCGCGGATGCGAAGCTGAGCGAGATCGAGCTGATCCAAAACTGCATCTTCATCCTGAACGCCGGGCACGAGACGACGACCAACCTGATCGGCAACGGCCTGGCGCTGCTGAACGACTGGCCCGACCAGCGGGCGCGGCTGAGGGCCGATCCGGCGCTGATTACCCCGGCGGTCGAGGAGTTCCTGCGCTTCCGCTCGCCCAACCAGCTGGGCAACCGCGAGACCACGGCCGAGATCGAGATCGACGGGATGACGATTCCGAAGGGCACCAACCTGCATCTCTGCATCGGCGCCGCGAACCGCGACCCGGCGGTCTTTGCCGATCCCGCGAGGCTGGATATCGCGCGCAAGCCGAACCGGCACCTTGCCTTTGCCGGCGGGCCGCATGTCTGCGTCGGGCTGACGCTGGCGCGGATGGAGGGGCGGATCGCGATTGCCCGTTTCCTCGACCGATTCCCCGAGTTCCGCCTGGCCGAAGGCCGGGTGAACGGCGGGCGGATGCGCTTTCGCGGCTATGCGAGCCTGCCGGCCGAGCTGGGCTGAGCGCGCTCAGGCCAGGTGGTCGACCAGGGCCATGGCCAGCGCGCCCATCGCGGCGGCGGCCAGCGCGGTCCAGGCCAGGGCGGCACGGCCGAAGCCCCGCGGGGGCGGCGGCGGATCGGCCTGGGCGATCAGCGCGTTTTGCACCAGGCGGGGCAGGCGGGGGCCGAAGCGGGCCAGCACCAGCGCGGTCTGGGCCAGGTCCTTGACCAGCGCGCGCGGGCCGATCGACTGCTTGATGTAATCCTCGACCACCGGCCGGGCGACTTCCCAGATGTTGAGGTTTGGCGAGAGCGAACGCGCCACGCCTTCGACCACCACCATGGTGCGTTGCAGCAGGATCAGCTCGGTCCGGGTTTCCATGCCAAAGCGTTCGGTGACCTCGAAGAGATAGGCGAGCAGGCGGCCCATCGAGATATGCGAGGCATCCATGCCGAATATCGGCTCGCCCACCGCGCGCAGGGCGCGGGCGAATTCGTCGACGTCGCGGTCGGCGGGCACATAGCCGGCCTCGAAATGCACCTCCGCCACGCGCTTGTAGTCGCGGCGGATGAAGCCGAAGAGGATCTCGGCATAAACGCGGCGGGTATACTCGTCGATATGCCCCATGATGCCGAAGTCATAGGCGATGATATCGCCGTTCGGGGCCACCTTGAGGTTGCCCTGGTGCATGTCGGAATGGAAATAGCCGTCGCGCAGGGCGTGCATCAGGAACAGCCGCAGCACCCGCTCGCCCAGCTCGCGGCGGTCGTGCCCGGCGGCATCCAGCGCGGCGTTGTCGCCGAGCGATGTGCCATCGGCCCAGCCCAGCGTCATCACCCGGCGGCCCGAGAGATGCCACTTGATCGGCGGCAGGCGGAAGCCGGCGTCGTCCTTGGTATTGGCCGCGAATTCGCTGGCGGCGGCGCTTTCCAGGCGCAGGTCGAGCTCGCCCTTCACCACGCCGTCGAAATGGGTGATCACCTCCATCGGGCGCAGGCGGCGCGCGCCGGGGGCGAAGAGTTCGATCATGCGGGCGGCGAAGTAGAAGGCGTCGATATCCTTGCGGAAGGCGCGTTCGATGCCGGGGCGCAGCACCTTGACCGCCACGTCCTCGCCGGTGTCGGCCAGCCGGGCCTTGTGGACCTGGGCGATCGAGGCGGCGGCGATCGGCTCGCTGAACTCGGAGAACAGCGCCTCGACCGGCTGGCCGAGTTCGCGCTGCACCTCGGCGCGGGCCTGGGCGGTGGGGAAGGGGGGCAGCTTGTCCTGCAGCACGCGCAGTTGCACCGCCAGATCGTCGCCGACGAGGTCGGGGCGGGTGGAGAGCACCTGGCCGAACTTGATGTAGGCAGGCCCCAGCGCGGTCAGCGCGCGGGTGGCGGGCGGCATTGTCGGGTCGCCGCGATAGCCGAGCCACATGAAGGGCTTGCCGAGCAGGCGCGCGACAAGGCGCAGCATCGGCGGCGCGTCATAAGCGTCGAGGATCACGTCCATCGCGCCGGTGCGCTCGAAGGTGGCGCCGGTACGGATCAGGCGGATGATGTTGTGGGGGCCGCGCATTCAGTGCCCCTGGCTTGGGGCTGCGAGCAGGGCGGCGTCTTGAGAGCGACGGATGCCGCACAGACCGCCGGGCGTCAGCCGGGCAGCGCCTGCCTGCCCCCCGGCAGGCGCTTTCAACCTGTCCGCCAGCGACGCAGCCAGATTATTGCACAACCGAAGCACCGGCTTGGACGTTGCGCGCGGGCGCCCGCCCAGGCAGGCGCTGCCCGGCTGACGCCTTGTCACTGTGGCCCTCACAGTTTCCACCCCGAATGCAGCGCGGCGATGCCGAGGCTGAGGTTGCGGTATTTCGCCTGCTCGAATCCGGCGGTGCGCACCATGCCGAGGAAGGTCTCCTGGTCGGGGAAGTTGCGGATCGATTCGACCAGATACTGGTAACTGTCGCGGTCGCCGGCGATCAGTTGCCCCATGCGCGGGATCACGTTGAAGCTGTAGAGGTCGTAAAGCTTCTGCAGGCCCTCGTTCGGCAGCTGCGAGAACTCGAGCACCATCAGCCGCCCGCCGGGCTTGAGGACGCGGAAGGCCTCGTTCAGCGCCTCCTGCGGGCGGGTCACGTTCCGGATGCCGAAGGAGATGGTGTAGACGTCGAAGGTATTGTCCTCGAAGGGCAGGGCCATCGCATCGCCCACCACCCAGTCGAGGCTGCCCTCCATCTGTGCCGCCTCGGCGCGCTTGCGGCCCTCGACCAGCATCGGTTCGGTCAGATCCAGCACCGTCGCATGGCCGGACCCGGCGCGTTTCAGGAAGCGGAAGGAGATGTCGCCGGTGCCGCCGGCGACATCGAGCAGGCGCTGGCCGGGGCGGGGCGCCAGCCAGTCCATCATCGCATCCTTCCAGAGCCGGTGGATGCCGACGCTCATCACGTCGTTCATCACGTCGTATTTCGAGGCGACCGAGTTGAACACGCCCTGCACGCGCCCGGCCTTTTCGCCCTCAG
Source organism: Seohaeicola zhoushanensis (assembly GCF_014656415.1). Classification (GTDB taxonomy): domain Bacteria; phylum Pseudomonadota; class Alphaproteobacteria; order Rhodobacterales; family Rhodobacteraceae; genus Seohaeicola_A; species Seohaeicola_A zhoushanensis. The sequence goes on from NZ_BNCJ01000012.1 coordinate 123,652, forward strand.
GGATGGTCTCGCGCCCAAAATGGGTGGTCTTGGGGGTGGTCTCGGTCATGGGGCCTTGCCGTTCGGAAAGTTTGCCCCTTGTTATAGGGCGTTTCCGGGCGGCACAATGCGGCCCCTTTGCACTGGATCGAACCATGCCTGAACTGCCCGAAGTCGAGACCGTCCGCCGCGGGCTTTCCCCGGTGATGGAGGGGCAGGTGATCGCGCGGGCCGAGGTGAACCGGCCCGACCTGCGCTGGCCCTTCCCCGAGCGGATGGCCGAGCGGCTGACAGGGCGGCGGGTGCTGCGGCTGGGAAGGCGGTCGAAGTATCTGATGGCGGATCTCGACTCGGGCGAGACGCTGCTGATGCACTTGGGCATGTCGGGGCGAATGACGGTTTCAGGCGATCCGCTGGGGGTGTTCACGCATGAGCACGCAATGCCCGAGAAGCACGACCACGTGGTCTTCCACATGGAAAACGGCACGCGGATCGTGTTCAACGACCCGCGCCGCTTTGGCGCGATGGACCTTATGGAGACGGCGCGCGCCGCTGAACACCGGCTGATCTCGGTGCTGGGGCCCGAGCCGCTGGGCAACGATTTCCACGAGGATCACCTCGTTGCGGCCTTCCGGGGCAAGAATACACCGGTGAAGGCGGCGCTGCTCGATCAGGGAATCGTCGCGGGGCTGGGCAATATCTATGTCTGCGAGGCGCTGTTCCGGGCCGGGATCTCGCCCCGGCGCAAGGCGGGGCAGATCGCCGCGGCGCGGGTGGCGGCGCTGGTGCCGATCATCCGGGCGGTATTGGGCGAGGCGATCGAGGCGGGCGGGTCGAGCCTGAAGGATTACCGGCGCGCGGACGGGGAGTTGGGCTATTTCCAGCACTCCTTCGACGTCTACGGGCGCGAGGGCGAACCTTGCCGCCGGCCAGGCTGCGACGGCACCGTGGGCCGACTGGTGCAGTCGGGGCGGTCGTCCTTCCACTGCCCGAAATGCCAAAGATAACTTGCAGCCCTGCACTCGCATGGTAAGGACTCCGGTACAAACGGAACAATCGAGAGCACGCGCCCATGGCCTTTGAGATGATCACCGTAGACACGGAAGATTATGTCGCCCTGATACGCCTGAACCGTCCGGATGCGCTGAATGCGCTCAATTCCCAACTGCTCGACGAACTCTGCACCGCGCTGGAAGAGGCCGATGGCAGCGAGAAGGTGCGCTGCATCGTCATCACCGGCTCGGAGAAGGCCTTTGCCGCCGGCGCCGACATCAAGGAGATGTCGGAGAAGAGCTTTGTCGACGTCTTCACCGAGAACATGTTCGCCGGTGCCAACGACCGGATTACCCGTATCCGCAAGCCGGTGATCGCCGCCGTCGCGGGTTACGCGCTGGGCGGGGGGTGTGAGCTGGCGATGGCCTGCGACTTCATCATCGCCGCCGATACCGCCAAGTTCGGCCAGCCCGAGATCAACCTGGGCGTGATGGCCGGGCTGGGCGGCACCCAGCGGCTGACCCGCTTCGTCGGCAAGTCCAAGTCGATGGACATGAACCTGACCGGACGTTTCATGACCGCCGAGGAGGCCGAGCGCGCCGGGCTGGTGAGCCGTGTGGTGCCGGCCAAGAAGCTGATGGAAGAGGCAATGGCCGCGGCGCAGAAGATCGCCGAGAAGTCGATGCTCTCGGTCATGGCAATCAAGGAATCGGTGAACCGGTCCTACGAGACCACGCTGGCCGAAGGCATCCTCTTCGAGCGCCGGGTGTTCCACTCGATGTTCGCCACCGAGGACCAGAAGGAAGGCATGAGCGCCTTCATGGAAAAGCGCCAGCCGCAGTTCCGCGACAAGTAAGCCTCTCGGGGGCGGCGTCAGGCGCCGTCTCCGGCCAGGTTGCCGATTAGCTGTTCCCTTTCGCGGAACTTTGCGCTAGAGGCAGCCCACACATGCGTGCGAGACCCGCTCTGGTCAGAATCAGCCGGTTATGAACCCGGTCGGGCCTTGGCTGCGCAGAACCTATTGCAATCGACCCGATCAGAGGGAAACCAACATGGCCAATTCGCCGCAGTCCAAGAAACGCGCCCGCCAGAACGAAGCCCGTTTCGCCATCAACAAAGCCCGCCGTTCGCGCATCCGTACCTTCCTGCGCAAGGTCGAGGAAGCCATTGCTTCGGGCAACCAGGAAGCCGCTGTCGCCGCCCTGCGCGCCGCCCAGCCCGAGATGATGCGCGGCGTCACCAAGGGTGTGTTGCACAAAAACACTGTCGCCCGGAAGATGTCGCGCCTGTCGTCGCGCGTGAAGGCGATGGCCTGATCCGCAAGGCGCGATCTTAAGTGCAAGAACCACAAGGCGTTGCCATCGGCAGCGCCTTTTTCACGTCTGCGAGCGGGTGTTGCGAGAATCTGTGCAGCCCCGCCGCCCTCCCGGGGAAAACGGGAGTCAACAGCATAGTTTCGTTGCCGCTCTCCTGCGGGAATTGCTAGGACGGTTGAGCGATTCACTCGCTTGGGGGGACAGGACGTCAGCGGCGATTCCCGGCAGGCATTCGGGGATTTTCCGATGACGATACCGTAACACCCGGCCACCCCGGTCGGTGCGGTGCGCGACGTTGCAAAGCTGCTCGCAGCAACGAAGCCCTGTCAAAATGATGTGTCCGTGGCGCCTGTCGCCCGGTCTCTGCGCCCACCAGGGCAAGGAGCCGGGAGGGCGTTGCGAGAAGTGTTCCTGGGGGAACATTTCCATCCGCAAAGGGATGGAACGTCATTTCTTTTGCTTGTGAATCGGCCGGTCGGGACACCGGCAATACAAAATCAGGCTGAAAGGCCGAGGGGATGCATGGGGCGATAAAAATGAACGACGACCAGTGGGGCAAACTCAGACAGCGATTGTTGAAGACTGTCGGTCAGAACAACTACACAACCTGGATCGAACCGCTCGAATTCAATGGGTTGAAAGACGAAGTGGCGATGTTTCACGTCCCCACCAACTTTACCGGAAACTATGTCGGTCAGAACTTCTCGGACTTGATTCTGTACGAATTCAAGGCTGCAGGCCACGAAGTGAAGCGCCTGCTGTTTCAGGTGGCACGGAAAAGCGGTGAGCCGCGTGCGGCGCGCAGGGCCGAACCGGGGCCGGAGCCGGTCGCGGTGGCCGTGGACGCGGCCAAACACAGCGGCCAGCGCGTGATGCGGGCGCAGCCGGAGGCGCGCACGGCCGATGACACGGTGACGGAGCTCTATACCGCGCCGCTCGATCCGCGCTTTTCCTTCGACACCTTCGTTGTCGGCAAGCCGAACGAACTGGCCCATGCCGCCGCCCGCCGGGTGAGTGAGGGCGGGCCGGTCACGTTCAACCCGCTGGTGCTCTACGGTGGCGTCGGCCTCGGCAAGACGCACCTGATGCACGCCATCGCGCGCGAAATGCGCAGCCGCAATCCGAAGGCCAACATCCTCTATCTCTCGGCGGAACAGTTCATGTACCGCTTCGTGCAGGCGCTGCGCGAGAAGAAGATGCTGGACTTCAAGCAGATGTTCCGTTCGGTCGACGTGCTGATGGTGGACGACGTCCAGTTCATCGCCGGCAAGGATTCCACCCAGGAGGAATTCTTCCACACGTTCAACGCGCTGGTCGACCAGCACAAGCAGATCATCATCTCGGCCGACCGCGCGCCGGGCGAGATCAAGGACCTCGAAGAACGCGTCCAGTCGCGCCTGCAATGCGGGCTGGTCGTCGACCTGCACCCGACGGATTACGAGCTGCGGCTCGGCATCCTGCAATCGAAGGTGCAACAGTATCGCAATACCTATCCGGGCCTGCAGATCGCCGACGGGATCCTCGAGTTCCTGGCCGCGCGTATCTCGACCAACGTCCGCGTGCTGGAAGGCGCGCTGACCCGTCTCTTCGCCTTCGCCTCGCTGGTCGGGCGCGAGATCGACATGGAGCTGACGCAGGACTGCCTCGCCGACGTGCTGCGCGCCTCGGAGCGCAAGGTCACGGTGGAAGAGATCCAGCGCAAGGTCTCGGAATATTACACCATCCGCCTTTCGGACATGATCGGGCCGAAGCGGCTGCGGTCCTATGCCCGGCCGCGCCAGGTGGCCATGTATCTTTGCAAGCAGCTCACCACGCGCTCGCTGCCCGAGATCGGCCGCCGCTTTGGCGGGCGCGATCACACCACCGTCATGCACGGGGTGCGCCGGATCGAGGAGCTGAAGGAATCCGACAGTCAGATGGCCGAAGATATCGAGAACCTGCGCCGCCAGCTCGACGAGTAAGGCGGCAGACGGGGGACAGGGACGGGGCGGTGTCGCAAAGCGGCGCCGCCCCGTGTCGTTTGGGCGTTTGACAGGGCAGGGACGATGCGCCTTCCTGAGGGCAAGCCGAAGGAGTGCCCATGTCGAACGACCCGCTGCTGCAGCCCTACCAGCTCAAGCATCTGACCCTGAAGAACCGGCTGATGATCACCAGCCATGAACCGGCCTATGCCGAGGACGGGATGCCCAAGGCGCGCTATCGCGCCTATCACGCCGAGCGGGCGCGCGCCGGGGTGGCGCTGACCATGACCGCCGGCTCGGCCAGCGTCTCGCGCGACAGCCCGCCGGCCTTCAACAACATCCTCGCCTGGAAGGACGAGGTGGTCGGCTGGATGCGCGAGCTGGCGGACGAATGCCACGGGCATGGCGCGGCGGTGATGATCCAGCTGACCCATCTGGGCCGCCGCACCCGCTGGGACAAGGGCGACTGGCTGCCGGTGGTTTCCTCCGGTTACGCGCGCGAGCCGGCGCACCGGGCCTTTCCCAAGCTCGCCGAGGACTGGGACATCGAGCGGATCATCCGCGACTATGCCGATGCGGCCGAGCGGATGATGGCGGCGGGGCTCGACGGGATCGAGCTCGAATCCTACGGCCACCTGATGGATGCCTTCTGGTCGCCGGGGCTGAACGACCTGGAGGGGCCCTATGGGGCGGCCAGCCTCGACGACCGGATGCGCTTTGCCTTCGACGTGCTGCGGGCGATCCGCGACCGGGTGGGCGAGCGCTTCATTGTCGGCATCCGCTATGCCGCCGACGAGGTCAGGGCCGGCGGGGTGACGGCCGAGGAGGGGATGGAGATCTCGCATCGGCTGAAGGCCAGCGGGCTGGTCGATTTCCTGAACATCATCCGCGGCCATATCGAGACCGACGCGGCGCTGACCGGGGTGATTCCGGTGCAGGGGATGCGCAGCGCCCCGCATCTCGATTTCGCGGGGCAGGTGCGGGCGGGGACGGGCATCCCGACCTTCCACGCCGCCCGCATCCAGGACGTGGCGACGGCGCGCCATGCCATCACCACAGGCAAGCTCGACATGGTGGGGATGACGCGGGCGCATCTGGCCGACCCGCATATCGTCGCCAAGATTCTGCGCGGCGAGGAGGATCGCATCCGGCCCTGCGTGGGGGCGAACTACTGCCTCGACCGGATCTACATGGGTGGCGCGGCGCATTGCCTGCACAACCCCTCCTCGGGGCGCGAGCTGGAGCAGCCGCATGCGATCTCCAGGGCCGGGAAGCCGCGACGGGTGGTGATCGTGGGCGCAGGCCCGGCGGGGCTGGAGGCCGCGCGGGTGGCGGCGGAACGCGGGCACGAGGTGATCGTGCACGAGGCGGCCAACGATCCCGGCGGTCAGGTGCGGCTGAGTGCACAGACGGCGCGGCGGGCCGAGATGATCGGGGTGATCGACTGGCGATTCGCCGAATGCACCCGGCTGGGGGTGACGTTCCACTTCAACAGTCTCGCCGACGCCGGGACGGTGACGGCCCATGCCCCGGACGTGGTGATCGTCGCCACCGGCGGGCTGCCCGAGACCGGCAGCCATGACCTTGCGGTCTCGGCCTGGGATATCCTCTCGGGCGATGTGGCGCCGGGGGGCGATGTGCTGATCTACGACGACGCCGGCGATTTTGCCGCGCTGCAGGCCGCCGAGAAGATCGCGCTGGCGGGCGGGCGGGTCGAGATCATGACCCGCGACCGCACCTTCGCCCCCGAGGTGATGGGCATGTCGCTGACCCCGGCGCTTCGAGTGCTGCAGGCCCATGACGCGACCTTCACTGTTGCCTGGAAGCTCGACAGGCTGCGGCGCGAGGGCAACCGGCTGGTCGCGACCATAGGCACGGATTACTCGGAGGTCACGCGCGAGCGGGTGGTCGACCAGGTGGTGGTCAACCACGGCACGCGGCCGCTGGACGAGCTCTACTTCGACCTGCGGCCCGGATCGGTGAACCTGGGCGAGGTCGACTACGGCGCGCTGGTCGAGAATCGCCCGCAGGGCGTGGTGCGCAATCCGCAAGGCGCCTACCAGCTGTTCCGCATCGGCGATGCGGTGGCGGCGCGCAACACCCATGCGGCGATCTACGACGCGCTGCGGCTCGGCCGCATGCTCTGAGCCCCGCCTTGCGCCCGGCGGCGCGATGCGGCATTCCGGGGGCATCCATCCGGCCCCGAACAGGAGACCTTGCGATGTCCTGCCCGATCTGCGGCGAAGAAACCCGCAAAGACTGGCGCCCCTTCTGCTCGCGCCGCTGCGCCGATGTCGACTTCGGACGCTGGGTCAGCGGCAGCTACGCGATTCCCTCGCGCGACCCCGAAGACCTCGAAAAGGCCGAGGAAGAAGCCGCCCGCGCTGCCGATCGGATGCATTGACGCCCACGCCGGCAACTTGCCCGCAAACAAACGCAAAAAAGCGTCTGGACACTGGCAAGGCTTGGCCCTAGAACGCGCAAACCCGACAGGCCCAGCCTGTCCCCGTGCCCGGGTAGCTCAGGGGTAGAGCAGTGGATTGAAAATCCTCGTGTCGGTGGTTCGATTCCGCCCCCGGGCACCACTTCCATTGATTTTATTGGCTATTTTGCCGACGGAGGGGGCGGTTGAGGGGGCGAATCGCATTTGGTGGCGATGGTGGTTCCGGTAATTTCGGAGGTAAGCGTTGCATCTGACCCCCACTCCGCCCTCTGACATAGCACGCGGCCCGGATGGTAACTTGGCTCCTGATAAGATCAGGAGGCTGCTATGGCGGAAAACGAAGTATGGGGCTTTTCTATCGAGAAAAGCCCTGCCGGAAAGAACATCTGGCCCAATGAATTGAAGTGGGAAGCTACACGCCGCATTCGGGAAGAGGGTCAGTCTCCCGGCGATATCGCGGCCGAGCTGGGTGCGCATGAGTGTTTGGTGCGCAAGTGGTCTGTCGCTGACCGGAGACGGCGTGGCGAGAAAATCCACGTCGAGGGACCCGCATTTACAGCAATCAGCGTTGAAGGCGAGGCCCAGACAGCAGTCGCTCCACACGCCCCTTCGGGCAGCCCAAGCGGCTTTGGACGTATTCTATGCGGTTCCGTGACCATCGAGTTTCCACTGGGCATTTCCCAAGGCGACCTCATGAAGCTGATGCAGGTAGTGGGGCAGCTCCAGTGATTTCGCCGTCGAACAAGTACAAAGTCTACCTTGCCACGACACCCGTCGATTTCCGGAAGGGCATGGATGGTCTGGCAAACTATGTACTCAGCAATTTTGATCTCGACCCGCTATCGGGAGCGTTCTTCGTTTTCAGATCGAAAGGTCGAGACAAGATTAAGGTCTTGATGTGGGACGGTACGGGTCTTGTGTTGATCTACAAACGAATTGAAGGCGCAGGGTTCGTTTGGCCAAAGCTGACCGAAGCGAACATCTCGATGACCAAGGCCCAGTTCGAAGCCTTGTTTGAGGGCCTTGACTGGAGGCGGGTGGAATCTGCGGACTATCGTCGTCCTCGGGTGGCCTAGCAGTACTGAGGGCATCGACGCACCTCTCCATTGCTGAGTTGATTGAGTGGCGAATGTGGCCGACGCCCCTGAGTAGAACTGCGAATCGGTGGGACGTCTCGCCCGCCCCACCGCGTCTCAGGGCGATCTTAGAATGGCTCCACACGACGCCATGCTCAAATTTCAGTCAATTTTTGTGACCTAAAATCATAATGTTACGTATGATCACAGGAATCCCTCTGTGTGTCCAGATAACTGCGAATTTTTAATGCTGGCCACTGTTTCAAGGTTGCCAGACCCGCGCATAGACAGCATCCAGATCATACCGAAACGCAGAAGGTAGCTTAGCCCGGCCTTTCATAACGCGAGGCAGTAGGTGGTTCCGCTGGGCTCGAAGTAACAGAAGGCGTAGCTAATCGCTGCGTTCGGTATATGACTGAATCAATTGACAGCCTCACGGCTGACATCTTGGCTTCTGGAGCCGAAAACTCGTGTGACCTTGCTGATCGTACGGAAGTGCTGTGGCGTGACCTTTGAATAGCCCCGTGTATCGTGGACGCCTTCTTCGCTAATTTTGAGGCAAGGAGGCCA
>NZ_BNCJ01000013.1 GCF_014656415.1 Seohaeicola zhoushanensis
CCATCAAGGCCGGCCATTTCGCGCGCTCGACAATCACCGTCCGCGACGCCGAGGGCAACGTCCTGCTCGACCACGAGGAATACCCCCGCCCGCAGACCACGCTGGACAGCCTCGCCGCCCTCAAGCCGGTCTTCGAGGCGGTGGCGCAATCGCCCGTCGACGACGAGGGCACCACCCAGCTCGACCTGATCCGCCGCGTCTATCCGGGCCTCGACATCGACTACATCCACCACGCCGGGACATCTTCGGGCGTGGTCGACGGCGCCGCCGCCCTGCTCATCGCCTCGCACCAGGCCATCGAGGCCAACGGCTGGACACCCCGCGCCCGCATCGTCGCCATGGCCAATGTCGGCGACAGCCCCGAGCTGATGCTGAACGGCCCCGTCCCCGCCGCCCGCAAGGTGCTCGACAAGGCCGGGATGACCCTTGCCGACATCGACCTGATCGAGGTCAACGAGGCCTTTGCCGTGGTGGCCGAGAAATTCATCCGCGACCTCGACCTCGACCGCGACAGGGTGAACGTCAACGGCGGCGCCATCGCCCTCGGCCACCCGATCGGGGCCACCGGCGCCATGCTGATCGGCACCCTGCTCGACGAGCTCGAACGCCGCGACCTGCACCGCGGGCTGGTCACCATGTGCGCCGCCGGCGGCATGGCCCCGGCCATCATCATCGAACGGGTCTGACCCGGTGCGCAGGCTGTCCCCGGTGTCGGGGACAGGGGGGGCAGCATACCGGGGTAAGATGGCCGCACCCGTGGTGCAACAGGGCTGACACGGAACTGTGCTCCGCCCGGCGGGCAAGGAGCCGAGCAAGATGGAAACGAACGTTCAATCCTCATTCAAGACAGCCGTCGAAGCGCTTGCCGCCGGGCGCGGCGTGTTCATTCACGGGGAAAGCGGCGCTCGGCGCGCGGCCGTAATGGTCGTTGCCGCCACGCACTGCGATGCACCCGGCGTCAACCTTCTGGCGAAACACGCGCGGGGCCTTGTCTGTCTTGCCATGACCGGCGAACAGGCCGCCCGGTTGGAGCTGCGGATGCAGCCTCGGCGCAACATGGCATCCGGGCAGACAGGATTCACGGTGTCCATCGAGGCGGTGCGGGGGGTGAGTACCGGCATTTCCGCAGAGGACCGTGCGCGCACCATTGCGGCGGCAATCGACCCTGCGAGCGGTCCGCGTGCGCTGCACACCCCGGGTCACGTCTTTCCCTACGTGGTGGCGGATGGCGGGACGCTTTTGAAGCCGACGTTGCCCGAGGCCGCGCTGGACCTTGCGCGGCTGTCCGGCTGCGGGCCTTTTGCGGTCTTCTCCGACGTGCTGGATGACGAGGGCGAACTGGCCGACATCGGCCATTTTCAGGCTTTGGCCGAGTCCCTGGACTGCGCCGTTCTGGACATCAAGGATCTGATCCTGGCCCGGCGCCGGACCGAGAAGATGGTGGAGCGCACCCATGCCACTTCGGCCGATACTGAGGAAGGCGGTATTTTCGCGGTCCAGCTTTACCGCAACCGGTTGTCGGGGGCGGAGCATATTGCGCTGATCAAGGGGAATTTGTCCGCTGCCACGGGTGCCGTGCCGGTGCGGGTGCATTCGCTGAACATCACCGACGACATCCTCCGCTGGCGCAACTTCGGCTCTTCCGATCATGTCGGGCGGTACTTGCGGGCGGTCGATGCGCTGGGGTGCGGGGTGATCATCCTGATCCGGGAATCCTATGACACGACCCTCACCGAGCGGTTCGTCGCGCGTGAGCGGCAGGCCTCGACCGGCTATGGCTTTACCGAGTTGATAGATTTCGGCATTCCGGCGCAGATCCTTGCCGATCTGGGCGTGCGGCAGATCGAGCTTCTGTCGGAGAGCGAAGGGCAATACGGCAACCTGGCCGGCTTCGGCATTTCCTGTGTCGGGACAAGACCGGTGTCCGATGCGGGATGAGTCCGCCACACACGCTCGGTTGCCCGTGTGGCGCACCGATGGGCTGGCCGACAGGCTGGCGGCGTATCTGACGGATCAGATGCGCGAACCTGTCGCCGTATCGGCGCTGAAGCGCTTCACGGCGGGCCTGTCCTGGGTGACGGTGCTTTTCGTGATGCATCCGTCCTCGGGCGGGGTGCGCGAAGCGATCCTGCGCATCGGAGATCCAAACGGATTGCTGGCCCCCTACTCGACTTTGCCCGAGTATCTGACCTTCACGACGCTGAATGCGGAAACCGCTGTCCCGGTGCCGCGGGTCCTGTGGCACAGCGACGACCCGGCGACCTTTGGTGCGCCGTTCCTGATTGTCACGCGCCTGCGCGGCGAGACCCTGCTGCCGCGATGGCCGGGGGCGGAAACCGAGGTGCCCTATCCGCATGCCAAACAGGTGACCGAGGATTTTGCCACGCATCTCGCCGCGATTCACGGGTGTGCCTGGCGCGGAACGCCGATCGAGGCGCTGACCCCCGGGGCGACGGTCGAGACCTGCACGCATAGAGAAATCGACCGCTGGAGCATGCATGCGGCGGGCCCGTCCGGTGGTTTGGAAGACAATGCCATGCGCTATGCGGCCGGATGGCTGCACGCCCATGCGCCGAAATCCGACGAGGTTGTACTGCTGCATGGCGACTATCGCGTGGGCAACTTCCTGGTCGATGACGGCCGGATTTCGGGCTTGCTGGACTGGGAGCTGACGCATCTTGGCGATCCGCACGAGGATCTGGCCTGGGCCGCGATGCGCACCTTCGGCGGCACCCGGACGACCCTGTCCGGGTTGCTGGACCTTCAGGCCTTCCAGGAGCGGTACACGGCCGCGTCGGGCCGGCAGGTGGATCAGCACCGGGTGAGGTATTTCCAGGTACTGGGACAGTTCAAGATGGCGTCGATGCTGGTGGGCACCGAGCAGCGGCTGCGCAATGGCGATCTGCACGACATCCGCCTTGCGGTGATGGTGCTGCAGAAGGCGACCACGCTGATGGGAATGCTGAAGATGATCGAGATTGCGGCATGACCCTGGCGCTGACCCTTTATTTCGACGCGATCCGCAGCTCGATGAAGGCCGAGGTGCTACCGCATGTTCAGCACGAACACGCGCGCAGCCAGCTTCTTGGGGCGCTCGACGTTCTCGACAAGCTGTCCGCGCTCTCCGACTGGTCGCCTGCGCTGCAGGCCGAACAGAACGCGGCGTTGTCGCAGGGGTTGAGCGAGCTGGGAGAGACGCCCGAGACCGGCGACGGCGAGCCGGCCGAGGCGCTTGCGGGAAACGAGACCGCCTTTGCGCGGGTGATCGCAGCGGTCTTTGCGTCCGGCGGAGACGCCGCTTTGCCGGCGGAAACCGAAGCGATCATCCACAAGAGCCTGCGGGCCTATCTCGCGGCGGAGCGGTCGCGCATCGCCGCCGCCAATTATTCCGCCATGACCTGACCGGACAGAAGGACTTCTCATGCTTTCACCGCAAGACGACAATATCGGGCATCAGCTGCCGACCACCTTCAACCATGTCGTGTCGAGCGATGATCGCTGGACCGAACGGTTCTGGTATTCGGGCGCTCCGATCGACACTGGCGACGTGCTGCTGGACCTCGGGCTTGGCTGGTATCCGAACAAGAACATCATGGACATGTTCGCGGGCATCACAGTGGACAATGTCCAGCACAACTATCGTGTCTCGCGCCAGCTGGGCTCGGCGCCGCTGGAAACCGCGGCGGGGGCGCTGCGGTTCGAGATCGTGGAAGGGCTGAAGCACCACAGGCTGACCCTGGCAGAGAACGATCTGGGTCTGAGTTTCGAGATCGACTGGCGGGCGAGCTTCAAGGGGCTGGAAGAGCACCAGAGTTTTCGACGCAAGCGGAACAGGGTGGAAGAGGACCTGATCCGGATGACGCAGTTCGGCCGCATGGAGGGCTGGATCGAACTTAAGGGCCGCCGGATCGAGGTCAGCCCGGACACCTGGTATGCGCAGCGCGACCATTCCTGGGGTATCCGCTCGGTCATGCAGACCGACATGGTCACGAACGGCACGCTGCCGACCTACAAGGACTTCTTCTGGTTCTGGCTGACCTACCAGTTTGATGACTTCGCAATCTCGCTGTTCCTGAAAGAGCGAAAGCCCGGCAAGCCGTTCTTTCTGTCGGGCCTGGAGATCGGCAGCGATGGAGAGGAGCGCGAGATCATCGCCGTCGATCACGAGATCGAATGGGCGGATGATCCGCTGGGCCAGACCTGGTCGGGCGGTAGTCTGGTGTTGCACTACGAGGACGGCGGGACGCGCGAACTGACGCTGGCGCCGCAGCGGGGCCGGTTCTTCCTGAAGGGTGGTGGCTACGGCGGTCACCAGGGATGGAACCACGGCGACAACCGCGGAAAACTGCACAGCGACCACTACGTCTGGGATCTGTCCGACCCCGAAACCCGGCGTCAGGCGCGTCAGCTGGGCGACCACTTCACCCGCGTCGAATGTGGCGGGCAGACCGGTTACGGCATGAGTGAATACGGGGTCGCCAAGGGCTATCCGAAATACCAGATCGCCCAACGGCACGAACCGTTGTGATGTAATGGGGCCGAAACCCGGAGGGGAACATGCGTCTTACTTCCAGTCTGACACGGGCGGTCCAGACCCGCGGGCGGTATCCGGCAACGATCTTTGCCGGCCGGACAAGAACCTGGTCAGAGGTGGGAGCGCGGGTCCGATGCCTGGCCGGGGCGCTGGACGGGCTGGGCGTCGCGCCGACGGATCACGTGGCGATCCTGGCGTTGAACAGCGACCGCTACGTGGAAGCCTTCTATGGCATCGCCTGGGCCGGTGGCGTGTCCGTCCCGCTGAATACGCGATGGTCGCTGACGGAAATCGTCTATGCACTGACAGATTCCGGGGCGCGGGTGTTGCTGGTCGATGCCGCGTTCCGCGGGTCCCTATCGGAGATACTTGCAGCGACGCAGGTGCAGTCGGTCGTCTACATTGATGATGACACGCCGCCCGAGGGCGCATTGTCGTACGAGGCGCTGGTCGCGGGGGCGGAGCCGATGGACGAGCGGTCGGGCATCGGCGACGATCTGTGCAGTATATGCTATACCGGGGGCACCACGGGGAAATCCAAGGGTGTGATGCTGTCGCACACCAATCTGGTCGTGGCGTCGATCAACTGGATCGCCTCGCTGCACTTCAGCGACGAAACCGTCTTCATGCATTCCGCCGGCTTTTTCCATCTGGCCGGTTCCATTCCGATGTTTGCGCTGACGCTGGCCGGTGGGACGCATGTCTGCCTGCCGAAGTTCGATGCCGAACTGGGCATGGAGATCATCCAGAAGCATCGGGTGAACTACTGCCTGTTCGTACCGACGATGATCAACATGATCCTCAACCATCCGCGCGAGGCGGAGTTCGATCTGTCGAGCCTGCGTTATATTGAGTATGGCGCGTCGCCGATGTCGGAAAGCGTTCTGGCCAGGGCGCTGGAGCGATTGCCGGACTGCACGTTCATTCAGGGATACGGGATGACCGAATGCGCCGCGCTGGCGCTGTCCTTGCCGTGGCGCTACCACTTCGACGGGCCCGACTGGACCGCGAGACGGCTTGCGACCGGGTGCGCGGCCTATGGGCTGGACGTGAAGATCACCGCGCCTGGCGGCGGCCTGGAGCTGCCACGCGGCGAACACGGCGAGATCGCGTTGCGCGGGCCGCAGGTGATGCTGGGATACTGGAACCAGCCGGAACTGACCGAGGCGGCTTTTTGTGACGGTTGGCTGTGCAGCGGCGACGGCGGTTACATGGACGACGATGGTTTCATCTATCTGACAGACCGGGTGAAGGACATGATCGTCAGCGGCGGCGAGAATGTCTATTCGAAGGAGGTCGAGAATGCGATCTTCAAGCATCCGGCGGTGAAGGACTGCGCGGTGATCGCCATTCCCTCGGCCGAGTGGGGAGAGGCGGTTCATGCTGTGGTCGTCTGCAAGGCCGGACAGAGCGTGACGCTGACCGATCTCAGGACGCATTGCGCCTCGTTGCTGGCCAACTACAAGTGTCCGCGCAGTATGGAGGTGATGGATGCGCTGCCGATTTCGGGGGCTGGCAAGACGCTGAAGGCAGAGCTGCGGGCGCCTCACTGGAAGAATGCGCCACGTCCCGTCGGCTGACGGCGGCGCTGTTTCGAGAAAGACTACGGGAGATCTCGATGACTTTACCGACCCCGGTCGAACGTGAGGAAAGCCACCTGCGGACCTACCGGTTTCAGGCCTATCGCCGCAAGGACGGGCTGTGGGATATCGACGCGATGGTTCAGGACAGCAAGCCCTATGTCTATTTCGACCATACAAGGGGTGCGATGGAGCCCGGCGCGTTCATCCACAATATCTCGGTTAGGGTCACGTTCGACGGGGATTTCGTGGTGCAGGACATCGTCTGCGCGCTGGACGACACGCCTTATCTGTTCTGTCAGGGCGGCGGGGACAACCTGCCGGATCTACTTGGGGCGAACCTGATGAAGGGCTGGCGGCAGCGCGTGGCCGAGGTGCTGGGTGCGACAAGCGGCTGCACGCATCTGCGGGAAATGCTGCTGAGCGTACGGACCGTGGCATTTCAGACCCTGTCGTCGGAGTGGGAGAACCGGACCGAGCCGGACAGCCTGCGCACCGAGACGCTGACCACGCGGCCGGCCTATCTGGGCGGGTGTCATGCGATGGCGCTGGACGGTCCGGTGGTCGCCGCCCATTTTCCCCAGTTCAGCACTCCCCGCGAGGAGTGACGGCGGTCAGCCCGACTTTTTCAGGAAGGCGTCCCGGGCCGCCTGATGTTCGGCGGACTGCAGCAGGGTGAGGTAGGACGCCATTTCGCGCAATAGAACGGCGTCGAGCGAGCCGGCGTTCTCGGTCAGCATCGCCTTGACATGGCCCTTCGCCTCTTGCGTGAAGGCGGCCAGTTCGCGCGCCCGGGTCATGGCGGTCTCGATCAGCTGACCCTCGGCGCTGATCTCGTCGGCAAGTCCGATGCGCACCGCCTCCTCGGCACCGGTGACGCTGCTGGAGAGCAACATCCGCCGCGCGCGGCCTTCGCCGACGCGACGCGGCAGAGTGAAGCCAAGCGCGAGGTCGGGCGGCAGGCCGACACGCCCGAAGGAGGCAGAGAAACGCGCGCTGGGGTCGACGATGACCTGATCGCAGCAGAGCGCCAGCGACATGCCCGCGCCATAGGCGGGGCCGGCCACGGCAGCGACGACGGGCCGGGTGCCGGCGAGAAGCATCCGGACGACATCGTGCAGGATCGTCATGCGCGCCCGCGCCACCTCGGGGTCCGATGTCATGGCCGAGATGTCACCGCCCGAGCAGAAGCTGCCCCCTGCCCCGGAGAGGACAATCGCGCGGACAGAAGGATCTGTCTGCGCCGCGACGATTGCCTCGCGCAGTTCGCGCCGCAGGATGTCGGTCAGCGCGTTCTTCTTGCCGGGCACATTCAGTTCCAGGTGGAGGAGACTGTCGTGCGCCGTGGCGGTCAGCTGTTCCATCGAGATGCGTCCTTTGTCGTCAGTTTGGCCCGCCCCGGCTATGCTGATTTGCTGCACTGGGCGTGGATGCTGACTTGCAAATACCGGCTGTCCGGTTTTATTTAAAGGAAATTGTGGGAGGCTTCCAGTGCTGAAAGACAAAGTCATCATCGTAACAGGTGCCGGGGGCGGCATCGGTCGGGCGCTGGCATTGGAATGCGCGCGCGCCGGCGCGGCGGTTGTCGCCAACGATATCGGTGTGTCGCTGAGCGGTGAGGCGGATGATCTTGGCGCCGCCGAGAAGGTCGTGCAGGAAATCATAGCCGCCGGTGGACAGGCGGTTGCCGCGACGCAGAGCGTATCGGACCCCGGCGAGGCGCAGGCCATCGTGGGCACGGCGATCGACCGTTTCGGTCGTATCGACGGGGTGATCAACAATGCGGGCATCCTGCGCGACGGCTTCTTCCACAAGATGAGCCACGAGAACTTCGACTCGGTCTTGAAGGTCCATCTGTACGGAAGCTTCAACATCAGCCGCGCGGCTGCGATGCATTTCAAGGATCAGGGTTCGGGCGCCTTTGTCCACATGACCTCGACCTCGGCGCTGATCGGGAATTTTGGCCAGGCCAATTACATGGCCGCGAAGATGGGGATCGTTGCGCTGTCCAAGTCCATCGCGCTGGACATGGAGCGCTTTGGCGTGAAATCGAACTGCATCGCCCCCTTTGCCTGGAGCCGGATGACCAGTTCCCTGCCCACAGACACGCCGGAACAGATCGCGCGGGTGGAGAAGTTCAAGCAGATGGTGCCGGAGAAGATCGCGCCGCTGGCGATTTCGCTGCTGTCGGGCGACGAGCGGGCGCCATCGGGGCAAATCTTCTGCGTGCGCAACAACGAAATCATGCTGATGAGCCAGCCGCGTCCGCTGCGGTCGGTTCAGCGTGGCGAGGGATGGACACCCGAGACGGTGCTGGATCATGCGCTGCCGTCGATGGCCGCTCAATTCTACCCGCTGGAACGCTCGGAGCATGTGTTCACCTGGGATCCCGTCTGACTTGGTTTCGCTTCAGATCGAGGAATGGTCATGCGATTGAAGACGCGGATAACCGAGCTTTTGGGTATCGAACATCCTGTCGTCATGGGCGGTCTGACCTTCTATGGCCGGGCGGAACTGGCCTCGGCCGTGTCCAATGCTGGGGCGCTTGGGATGCTCACGGCGCTTACCGCGGGTTCCCCCGAGGGGCTGTCCCGCGAGATCGCGCGATGCCGGGATATGACCGACCGGCCGTTCGGGGTGAATCTGACGCTGCTGCCGACGATCAATCCAATTCCCTATGACGAATACCGGGATGCGATCATCGAGGGCGGCGTGGTGGCGGTCGAAACGGCCGGGCGCGCGCCGACCGACCATCTGCCGCTGCTGAAGGGTGCAGGGATCAAGGTGATTCACAAGTGCGCTTCGGTTCGGCATGCGGTTTCGGCCGAGAAGATGGGGGTCGACGTGATCTCGATCGACGGTTTCGAATGCGCCGGGCATCCGGGAGAGGATGATGTGGGCGGGCTGGTTCTGATCCCCGCGACGGCGGACCGGATCCGCATTCCGATGATCGCCTCGGGTGGTTTCGGGGACGGGCGCGGCCTTGCCGCCGCCTTGATGCTGGGGGCCGAGGGGATCAACATGGGGACCCGGTTCTGTGCGACGCAGGAGGCGCCGGCCCATCCGGATATCAAGCGGCTGTACGTCGATAAGGACGAGCGGGACACCAATCTAATCTTCCGCCGTTTGCGCAACACGGCGCGGGTGATGAAGACTTCGGTTTCCGATGAAGTCGTCGAGCGATTGGCGCATCCGGATGCCACCTTTGCGGATGTCGCGGAGCTGGTGGCCGGCACGCGGGGCAGGCAGGCGCTGGTTGACGGGGATGCCGATGGCGGGATCATCTGGGCCGGACAGGTGATGGGGCTGATCCATGATCTTCCGACATGTGACGCGCTGGTGGGGCGGATCGTGCGCGATGCCTGCGATCTGATGCGCCGCTGCCCTGTGGTGGAATGAGCGTGCGTGGATCGCGCCGGATTTCCTTTGCTCGGTTGCGGGGAATATGTTCTGCTGATAGACGAAACCCGAATTTCATAATCCGAACGTTCGACGTATAGATGGCCAGAACTCAAAGCAAAGATTACCCTGAAATCCGCCAGAATATCCTGCGGTCGGCGGCAAAGCTGTTCGCCGAGAAGGGTTTTTCTTCCACGACCATCGTGGACCTTGCGCAGGCGTGCCAGTCGTCGCGCGGGGCGTTGTACCATTACTTCACGTCCAAGGAAGAGATCCTGACCCGGATCATCACCGAACATGTGGAGGCCATGCTGGTGTCGCTGCACGACATCGGCGAAGAGCGGCTGGAGCCGGAAGCGCATCTGCGTGCCATCGCGCGCAAGATCATGGAGCTGAACGCCGTCAACAATG
This sequence comes from Seohaeicola zhoushanensis, assembly GCF_014656415.1. Taxonomy (GTDB): domain Bacteria; phylum Pseudomonadota; class Alphaproteobacteria; order Rhodobacterales; family Rhodobacteraceae; genus Seohaeicola_A; species Seohaeicola_A zhoushanensis. The sequence continues at coordinate 9,925 of NZ_BNCJ01000013.1, forward strand.
CCGAGCAGATCGTTCTTCTGAACGACTGGAACCAGCTGGACGACGGGACGCGCGCGTCGGTCGGGGCGGCGCAGCGCAAGATCATCTCGATCGTGCGCGATGCGATGACGCGGGTGGATTCGGCGCACCGGATGACGCCGAAATATGCGACCACCTATGCCATGTCGCTGCTTGGGTCGCTGAACTACACCTATGCCTGGTATGACCCCAACGGACCGGTGACCCCGCAGGACTATGCGGATCGGGTCATCGATGTGTTCATGTCGGGCTTTCCCGCGAAAGCCTGAGCACGCCCTTCCCCGGAGTTTCTGGATATGACCGACGCCCCGATCGATCGCGTTCGTGCGCGGATCGCCGCGATATTCGGCCAGTGGGGGCGCGGCACCACCCTTGACGAGATGCGCGCCGGGTTTGCCGAGCTTGTCTCGCACGGCCGGCGCCCGGACATGCGTTCACTCGCCGCGGACGGCGTTCCGGCGGGCTGGTTCGGTGCCGGAGATGGCGTGATCCTTTACTGCCACGGCGGCGGCTATCAGATGGGGTCGCTTGTCTCGCACGGCGCGCTGATGGCGGATCTTGCAGCCGCCAGCGGCACGCGCGTTCTGGGCTTCGACTATCGCCTGGCACCGGAACACCGGTATCCGGCCGCTCTTGACGATGCGGTGTCGGTGTATCGTTGGGTGCTGGATCAGGGAGTGGACCCTGCCCGACTGGCCATTGCGGGCGATTCCGCCGGGGCGGGACTGGCGCTGGCGACCCTGCTGAAGGCCCGTGAGGAGGGGTTTCCGCTGCCGGCGGCGGCGGTGTTCCTGTCGCCCTGGGTCGACATGGAACTGCGCGGCGAAAGCTACGAGACCCGAGCCGCGGTCGATCCGCTGACGCAGAAGGCCAAGGTGGGGATGATGGTGCGGGCCTATATCGGGCGGGAGGGCGATCCGAGTGATCCCTATGTCTCGCCGGTCAATGGCGATCTGGCGGGGCTGCCGCCGATCCTGATCCATGTCGGCAACAACGAGACGGTTCTGGGCGATACGGAGCTTTTGCAGGCGCGCCGGCGCTGCCGGGACTTTGGTGGAGGCAGTGGTCTGGGACGACATGATCCACCACTTCCAGGTCTTTCCAGAGTTGTCGGAAGCCCGGGAATCGCTGGCGCAGATCGGCGCTTGGCTGCGCGACAGGATCGGCTGAACCGTCCGTTGACGGCCCAACCTGTCCCTGATGCCTTCAGATTGCGCGTTCGCGGCCTTCCCAATAGGGGGAACGCAGCTTGCGCTTGAAGATCTTGCCGCTGTCCTCGCGCGGCAGGGTGTCGTGGAACGTCACTGCGCGGGGCACCTTGTAGCCGGTCAGCCGTTGCTTCAGCCAGCTTCGGATGGACTCGGCATCGGTCCGCGCGCTGGGTTTGAGCTGCACCGCCGCCATCAGGGATTCACCCATCTCGTCATCCGGAATTCCGAATACGGCGCAGTCCTGGACGTCGGGATGGCTCAGCAGGGCCATTTCCGTCTCGGCCGGATAGATATTGACGCCTCCGGAGATAACCATGTCCTTCTTGCGGTCGCACAGATAGAGGGCGCCATCCTCGTTCACGTAGCCCATGTCGCCGAGTGTGATCATGGTATCTATCTCGCACTCGGCGCGGGCGTCGGGGCGGCCGACATAGGTGAAGTCGCCGAAGGCATCGTTGCGGGCGTAGATCTCGCCCACTTCATTGGGGCCGAGCCTTTCGCCATTTTCCCCGATGATGGCGTAGCGAGTCCCTTCGAGCGGGAGCCCGACCGTGCCGGGATAGGTCAGCCAGGTCGCGGAATCGCATGAGAATGTGATGCCCTGTTCGGTGCCGCCGTAGATTTCGTGAATCACCGGGCCGAACCAGTCGATCATCTGGCGTTTCACCTCCACCGGGCAGGGCCCGCCGGTATGGGAGACCTGCCGCAGCGAGGATACGTCATAGCGGGCGCGGACCTCAGGCGGCAGTTTCAGCAGCCGGACAAAGACGGTCGGCACGGTGGAGATATGGGTGATGCGGTGCTCTTCGATCAGTTTCAGCATGCCCTCGGCATCGAACTTGGGCTGCAGAACGGCGAGGTCGGCCTCGTTGACCGCGAAGCGGCCGGCCGCATCCGGGCTGGCATGGTAAAGCGGTCCGAGCACCAGAACGCGGGCACCCGGGCCGATTCCGTAGGCGTCGAAGATAAACTTGCGGAACTTGGCCATCTGCGCGGGCGTCATTGTGGGTTTGCGCACGGCCTTGGGATGGCCCGTGGTTCCCGACGTGTAGAGGATGGCCGCCGGAGGAACGCGGGGTTCGCCGGCATAGGGTTCAAAGCCCGAGATCCAATCTTCCCACACCTTCGAGCCGTCGAAGACCTGCAGGGCCTCTCGGGTCGCGGCACAGTTGGTGGCCGGCTGGCCGTCGACCGGGACGAGGAACACGGGGATCCCGGGCGGAATGGCGTCACGGACGCCGAGAAGGATGTCGGAGTGTCCGACCAGAGCCTTTGGTCTAGCATCCTTCATGATGTAGTCGATCTCGTCCGTCTTGTTGTGCCAGTTCAGGGGAACTGCGTAACCGCCTGTCCCGCCGATACCCCTGCTGGCTTCGAAAAAGGCAATGGTATTGCGCATCAGCAGCGCGACAGGATCCTCGGGCCCTATGCCGATGGAAAGAAAGGCGCTGGTCGCCCGCAGGCCCTTTTCGAACAGGGTCTGGCGGGACATCATTTCGTCACCGATGATCACGACGTCCTTGAGCATGTCCTTCTCCTTCTTTGTGTCCGTCGCTTCAGGGGCACCCTGGAGTCGGTCCTGGCTTTCTGTCTGGATTGACCCGCCGGAAGACTAGGTCCGGTCCCAGGGAGGGGCCGTCCCATGTGCCGGGGACATCCCACAAGGGCCGGGCTCCCCGGGTTGGGTTGGTGACGGTGCATGCGCCTCAGTCGAGCGAGGCCTCATAGCGTTTGCGGTAGAACCCCGGGCCGCCATAGTTTTCATTCACGGTCATGGCGCGTTTGAAGAAATGTCCGACCATAAGCTCGCTGGTGATGCCCATGCCGCCGTGCAGTTGTACTGCCTGCTGGCTGACGAAGCGTAGCGCTTCTGCGGCCTTGACCTTCATGCCGGTGACCGCCCGTTCGAAGGCGCGGGTGTCCGCAGGGTCGGTCAGAAGGGCCATGTAAAGCAGCGAGCGGGCATCTTCGAGATAGAGAACCATATCCGCCATGCGATGTTGCAGGGCCTGGAAGGCGCTGAGCGGCTGCCCGAACTGCTGTCGCCCAGTGATATAGGCGGCAGTGGTGCGGATCAGGGTTTCCATCATACCGACGGCTTCGGCCGTATGCGCGATTGTCGCCATGTCGGCGGCGTGCAGATGAAGGTCGGCTCCGGCTCCGATGGCACCGAGACGGGTTTCCGCGCCGACGGCGACATCTTCGAACCGGAGTTCCGAGGCGGGCTGACCATCGATCATGGTAAAGTCGCTGCGGGTAATCCCTGTCGTATCGGCAGACAGGAGAAACAGCGAGAAGGTCTGCTGTTCGTCCTCCTGTGCCGAAACGATGAAATGAGTGGCCAGAGGTGCGCCCGCGACCATGATCTTGGTACCGGTGAGTTGTCCGTTTTCGACGCGCGTGCCAACCTTTCGGGCGCCGGACAGTTGGCCGGGTTCCGTGTGGGCCAGTGCAACGATCATCTTGCCGGTGCCGACGCTTTCCAGCGCCTGCGTGGCATCGGCCGTTTTAAACAGGGTGCCTGCATAAACAGCCGTGGGAACGAAACTGTCGAGCGCCAGGTGGCGACCGAGTTCCTGCGCCACGACCATCGCGTCGATCATGCCGCCCCCCATGCCACCCAGCCCTTCGGGCACCATGACGGATAAGAGGCCAAGATCGGCGGCTATGCCCTGCCACAGGGCGCGCCGCGCGGCGGTTCCTCCGTTGCTCAGGCGATCCTGATCCCAGTGTTTTTCCAGATAGGCAGCGACTGAGCGCCCCAGCATCACCTGTTCCTCGGAGAGATCGAAGTTCATCCTGCTTCTGGTCCTTGTTTCATTCTGCTGTTGCAAAGAGGCCCGCAGTCCACTGCCTCACGGCACCTGACCGGCCGAGATGAAGCGGAACAGGATGTTGCGCTGAATTTCGTTCGATCCGCCGTAAATCGACGCCGCCCGTCCGTTCAGATATTTGGCCGTGGGCCGGATCGCCGACGGTGTGCCGATGGCCGCCTCGTTGGAGCCAGGCTTTAGCGCGGCGCGCTGATCGGCCATGCCCAGGGGGCCGAGTGCGGCGACCGACACCTCCTGAGCTGCCTGCTGGCATTCAGATCCACGCAGCTTCAGGATGGAGGCGATCGCGTCGCCGACGTTCTGGCCCGAGCTGATGGCGGAAACGACGCGCTTTTCCATCCAGCTTTGCGCGGTGACACGCAGTTGTGCATCCGCGAAGTCGCGGCGGAATTGCGGATCGTCCCACTGCCGTTCGCCGGTGACGGGATCGGGCGACTTTGCCGCGATCCGGGCTTCGTCAAGGCTCGCCTGGGCCTGGGCCGCGTAGCTGCCTGCGCGTTCGAATTCGAGCAGGTACTTGGCGATGGCCCAGCCCAGCCCTTCGTCGCCGATACGGTTCGTTACGGGGATGCGGACATTGTCGAGAAAGACCTGGTTGGTCTCATGCTCGCCCGACATCGACACAATCGGCTGAACGGTGATGCCGGGTGTGTCGGTGGGGGCCACGAGAAAGGTGATGCCTTCCCGTTTGTTGGCGGGCTTCGCCGTGCGGACGAGCAGGAAAATCCAGTTGGACCAATGGGCATGGCTGGTCCAGATCTTGCCGCCGTTGACGATGTAGTGATCGCCGTCCAGAACGGCCTGAGTGCTGAGCGAGGCGAGGTCGGAGCCGGACCCCGGCTCAGAAAAGCCCTGTGACCAGTAGTGCTCACCGTTGAGGATGCGGGGCAGAAAGAAGTCCTTTTGCGCCTGGGTGCCGAACTGCATGACCACGGGCCCGAGCAGCTGGTGCCCGGAAACCCAAAGCGTGGGGGCGCCGGCACGCACGCATTCTTCCTCGAAGATGTGCCGGCGGGCGGCGTCCCAGCCTGTGCCGCCGTATTCCTTTGGCCAGGCCGGCGCGGCCCAGCCCTTCTTGTGGAGCTCTTTCAGCCACCAGATACCAAGCGCGGGTTCCGCAGCGATGCCGGCCTGCCGCTGTGCCTGCGCGCGGATGTCGGGTGTGATGGTCTGGTGGAGAAAATCGCGGACCGTCTTTCGGAAGGCTTCGAGGTCCGGGTCTGGGCTGGCATCCACGTCAGGTGCTCCGGTTGAGGTGGTCTCGAACGGGCGCAGAACCGGGCCCGCGGAGTCGTGTTCGCGCGGGTGGAGCCTTGCCCGATTGAATTAATTAAACGAATATTTATTATATGCGGTCCCCAAGTTGGGGGACGCATCTTTGCGGGTCTTCCGGGCTGTGCAAAGGCCCGCCGGAGTCGGGGTTATTCAAGGGAAAAAGTTAGCAAAAACATGATTCTATTGAGAGGCACAAATAAAATTAAATGATAAGATAATTGAGTTGAAAACCCGCGCGCCGTTCCGCAAGGTTGCTGGTGGGAGGAGATTCGAATGCTGGATATCTTGGAACAACCCTTCGCTCCGGACGAGGTTTCCGGAGAGACGCTGATTGCCGCGATATCGGAGGCGGTTCACCTGATCGGAACGCCGGATTTCGCCGAGGGGCTGATGCGCGCAGTCTCGTCTTTGGTCGAAGTCGACGGATGTGAATTGCTGCTTTTGCATGGTGGCCGTGTGCAGGTTGTCGATCGGGCGGGTGACCCGATGGCCGCCGTTTCGGGTGTGACGCCAAGCGCTTTCGACCTGCGGACGATGCTGCGGCCGGTTGCGGGCGGGGACTGCGCCGTTTCGATCTCGGGCATTGACGCGCCACAGGGAAACGATCCGCAAAAACATCAGAGGATCACGCTGTGCTGCATCCACGATCATTCCGTGACTGCCCTGCGTCTGTTGCGTTCGCCCGACCGGGAACCGCTGTCCCAAAGGCGGCTGGACCACATTCGGCGTCTGGCCCGCATCTTTCTGTCCTTCGTGACGCGGCATCTGGCCATCGCGGTGCGGCGCTCGCAGGCTGCGGCGCCGCTGGTGTCGCTGCAGATGATAGAGGAGAGCGTATTGCGCACAAACGAGCTGACCCGGCGGGAAAGCCAGGTCTGTGCCCGTATCCTCCACGGCTTGACGACACTCGGGATCGCGCTGGATCTGGACATCGGCAAGGAGAGCGTCGTGACCTACCGGAAAAGGGCCTATTCACGGCTGGCGATCAGCAGCCAGCGCGAACTTCTGGTCTGGTATCTGGACGCCTATGACAAGCAGCTGCTGAACCTCGCCGCGTGAGGCGTCAGCGGCGCAGACCTTTCAGGACCATTTCGGTCAGGAAGTCTGAATAATTGCGGCGTTCTTCGTCGGTGATCTCGTCAACGCCGAACAGGGCGGGCAACAGCCGGCGGCGGGCAAAGATGTGGTCGCTGGCGCCAACGACCATCATGTACATGTGCATGGACGAGACCTTCTTGAAGACCCCTTCCGCATAACCCTGCGCCAGAACGGAATCGTAGAATTCCACAATCGGCTGGGCGAATTCCCGGAAAACGGCTTCCTCCTCGCCTTCGGGCGCCGAATCCGACAGATAGCGGAAGAGGGCATAAACGTAGGGCGCCTGATAGTAGGCCTTGACGAGGCCGCGGATATGGGCGGCGATCTTGCGTTCCGGAGACAGGTCCATGCGGATGAGGTCGCTGAGCTGCGCGACGGAGCGATCAGCGCCGCGCCGCATGAGCGCCTGCAGCAGTCCGGCCTTGCCCCCGAAATGATATTGCACCACCGCAGGGCTCTGCCCTGCCCTTTCGGCAATCTCGGCGACTGACACGTCGATGGAGTTCTTGGCGACCATCACCTCGTGCACTGCGTCCAGCAGCAGCTCGCGCGGGTCGCCACGGCGGGCCTGTTCCTGTTTGGATGGGCGGCCGCGCTTGGCCTTGGCCTTTACCGGACGCGCGCCCGGCTCTGGCTTTGTGGCCTTCTGTCTGGCTGCCGACTTTATCCGAATCGCTCCACACCTCGACCGGGCGTCCGGCATTTGCCGGAACAACCTTCCGCACCAGGGCCTCAAATGCCACGGCTCAGGGTCCATGTCAAAAAAGGCTGTATGGGCTCAGGCTACTGCCGCGCAGCGCAACAGGTCTGTCCCACGCGGGTGTGACGCCGGTAGGTGCTCTTGTGTGCGGTTGGGTCGGAATGCGGTCAGCTTGCCGGCACGGTCCGGCCCGAGTGTTCCAGGGCTTTGGTCACCGCGAGCCGGGCAGATTCCGCGCAGGCCTGCGTGCCGCCGTTGCCATAGTCCTTGACCGCGTCGCCGACACACCAGAGGCCGCGAACGGGCGTTTCCACATCCATGTCATAGCCGGCGCCCGAGCGCTGCGCGGGCCAGTCGTCGCGCATCACCCGAACTGACAGCATCTTGACCTTGTCATCGAAGCCCGGGAACTGCTCGCGCAGGTCTTCGAGGGCCAGGTTCACCTCGGCATCGCTGTCGAAGTCGCCGATCGCCGGATGCGGAACGGCATAGGCCACATACTGGTGCCAGCCTTCCGGCGCGAGTTCGGGGCAGGTGGCGGTCAGGTTGGCCATGTTGCAGAGCCGGTTGTTCCGGGTCTGGCCGAAGGTCATGATTCCCGGCGCCTTTGGCATCAGGTCTTCCCGGGTGGCGAAGTTGAAGACGATATTGGCCGCGGGTTTGAGAAGATCCTCGGTCTGACGGACGTAGTCCGCGCCCAGAGCCTCGGGGCCGGTCAGGCCGACCAGCGCCTTCGGGCCGCCGTTGAACAGGATGGTCGAAGCTTCGACCCGGATCGGCGCGCCGCCGTTGCGGCGGATCCAGACGGCGGTGGCCTGTCCGTTCTCGATCTCGATCTTCTCGGCCGGACTGGATAGCCAGACCTCGCCGCCAAGCCGTTCGACCGCATCGGCCAGCGCCTGCCAGGCGCCCATGGTGCCTTGCGGATGAAAGCCAAACCGTTTGAACGCACCTTTCTGGGTGAAATAGGTCAAGAAGGCGCGGGCCGGGATTTCGCTGGAGTTCATCGCGAAGATTGCGGCGCAGAGGTTGCGGAAGATCGCGTGCACCGTCTTGTTGCCGGTATAGCGCTGCAACCAGTCCTCGGTCGACTCGCGGCTATCGGGAAGCGTGCCGGTGCGCGCCATGGCAAACTGGTCGAGCACCCGGGAGGCCTGTTTGGTCACGCCGTTCAGCAGGAAACCCAGGCCGCCCTTGCTGACGTCGACCACCTTGCGGTTGAGATAGAAGACGGCGGGCGGTGTCGGTTGGCGGATGTCCAGGGTGGCGCCGCAAAGCTTGAAGGTTTCTTCGAACACGCCGCCGGGTTCCAGCGCGATGGCGCCGATGTTCACCTTGTGGCCGTCGATGATCTCGGTGCCGGCGCGACCGCCCAGATAATCGTGGTCGTCGATCAGGAGGGTATGCCGGCCCGCCGCCGCCAGGCGGGCTGCCGCATGGCATCCTCCTGCGCCGGCCCCGATCACGATGGCATCAAACTTTAGGGCTTCGGTCATGGCGTCGCGCTCCTGCGTCTTCCTGTTGGGTGATTCATTAAACCGGATATCCGGCTTAATAATTTCACGGCAATGAGATACGCGCAACACATCTTTGACCGCTGCGCGCGTACGCAGGGTCAGGCGATGTCTTTTCCGGATGAGTTCGGCTTAGGAGTCGGTTGCGGGGACCGTCACCAGCTTCCCGTCGCGCGGGACAGTCTTCAACTCGCCCCGACGCACGAGGCGATTCACATGCGCCAGCGTTTCGGTGAAGGCAAAGCTCATCTGATGCGGATCGAGGGGGCGCGTGAACAGCACCGGGACAAGTGCGGCGGCGGTCTGGGGTCCGGCCTTGCAAGCCTCGCGAATGCGGTCGCAGCGTTCCTCGTGGTGCGCTTCGAGTTCGGAGCATCGCTGGTGCAGGCCCCGGAACACGCGGCGATGCCCCGGAAGAACAAGAACGTCATCGGGGATTTCCGAGCGGAGAAACCTGAGCGAACGCAGGTAGTGTCCTAGGGGGTCGCCGTTCGGGTCGCCTGCGTAGACGCTCACGTTGGGAGAGATGCGTTCGAGCACCTGATCGGCGGCGAAGAGGAGCTTTTCTTCCTCGCAATAGAGCATCACCTGTTCGGGCGCGTGGCCGTCGCCGGTAAGAACGCGGAAGGTGAACGCGCCGATTTCGAGCACGTCGGCGAGGACAAGCCGATGATAGGACAACGGCAGTTCGGCAACCCGACGCAGATATTCGTTGCCCTGGATCGCGACGACGCCGGCGACCTCTTTGGACATCCCGTGTTTCTGGTAGAAGTCGAAGTTCTGGGCGGTCAGCCTTTCGTTCACGCCGAGCGGCACGACCTTGCTGCCCATGTAGGAGGAGTAGCTGGTCAGCAGCTGAGCGTCGAACTGTTTGCAGAGCCAGCCGGCAAGGCCGATGTGATCGGGGTGGAAATGGGTCACGATCACGCGGGTGATGGTTTCGCCCTTCATCGGCCCGTCGAACAGGGCGGTCCAGATCCCGATCGCCTCATCCGTCTGGATGCCGGTATCGATCACCGCCCAGCCTTCGCCGTCGCGGATGAAGAAGATGTTTACATGATCGAGCAAATAGGGAAGCGGCACGCGGGTCCAAAGGATACCCTCGCGCACCTCGACGAGCTCACCGAAACCCGGCATCTCGGCAAAGGGAAATTCGAGGGCACTGGCTGTCTGTGGTTGCGCGCTGGCTGACATGGCAAAGTCCTTGCTTGTCCGTGGCGGGATCAGGCCGGTGAGGCAATCCTCAGGGTCCCCGAGAGGACGTCCTTGCCGTCATCCGTCCTGACCCAGACGGAGAATCCGTCGTCCGTGCGATCGCCGCCCGCGGTGATGCGTTCCCCGACCCTTACCGGTGCGGTAAACCGGATGTCCAGATCCTGCTGCGTTGCGGCGGCGCCGAACGTGACCTCGATGGCATTGAGCAGAAGGACGAGCGACATCGATCCGTGCACGATGGGGCCGCCGAAAGGGGTCTGGCTGGCGAAGTCCTGGTCCAGATGCAGCGGATTGAAATCATGCGCGAGGTTGGCATAGGCAGCGGTCAGGGCCGGATCGCTTTGCAGGCTGAGCTGCTTGAGGGCCGAGGGTGTCATGGCGTTTCTCCTAGGCTGCCCAGATAGAGCGTATTGTTCCGGTCATGATGACCTGGCCGCCGGCCGAGGCCTCGACACCGAAGGACACCCACTTGCGGCCCTTGCGCTCTTCCTTGTCGCGGCAGAATACCGAAATGGCGAGCGTGTCGTTCCACCGGGCCGGCGCGCCGGTGAAGGACAGTGCCTGCGAGGCGTGCACGTTGCCGTTCGGGCGCGGCTGGATCGCACGGATATAGGCCTCCATCATCGCGGCAACGATCATGCCGCCCGGCAGGCGAGACGAGTCGGACGGGCCGAACAGCTTGACCCATTCCGCCTTCTTGGCCTCGTCCATGGCTATGTTGACCGTGCCAAAGGACTGGCCGGATTCGAACCTGTCAAAGGTCCAGAGCGCGGCCTCGTCGGTCATTCCCGGCCTCTCCTCTTCATATCTCGGGGTCTGAAAATAATCAGACCAATTGGCCGGATTTTCTAGACGCGGACGCGGCGGTTGCCAATCCTCCTTGCACAGCTGCATCCGCAGCGATGCGCGTGCAGGCCTGCCAGACGCCGGCGCGGCGGCGGTTCACGGGGTCTTGGCGAGCGAGATGGAGCCCTCTACCGCGAGCGCGCCGATCTGGGCGTCGGTGAGGCCGGCATCACGCAGCAGCTCTTCGGTGTGCTGCCCAAGTTTCGGGGGCAGACCGAGTTCGAAGCTGGCGTCGTTCCAGACCATCGGGTTCGCGATGGCGCGCGTGCGGCCCTCGGTGGGGTGATCCTGTTCCACGACCAGTTCCGAGGCACGCGTTTGCGGATCGTCGATCAACTCCTGAAGCGAATTCATCGGCGAGACGGGAATGTCGAGGTCATCGAAGAAATCCATCCAGTAGGCGGTGTCCTGTTCTTTCAGGATGTCGGACATGAGCGCGGAAACCGAATCGATGTGAACGACCCGCGCATTGATCGAGCTGAAGTGCGGGTGGTCGAGCAGATCCTCGCGGCCGACCTTGGGTAGAAACCGCCGCCAATGGTTGTCGTTGTAGACCGCGACGCAGATGTGCCCGTTTCGCGTCTTGAACGGCCTGCGGTCATGCGACAGCAGGCGGGGATAGCCAAGCGCGCCATCGCCATCGACCGATGTGGTGCCGTAGAGATGATCGCCCAGCACAAGGGACGCCAGAACCTCGAACATCGGCAGTTCGACCTTCTGCGCCTGGCCGGTCTGACGGGCAGCCAGCAGGCCGATGGGAATTGCCGCCGCCGCATACAGCCCGACGATGCGGTCGGCCATGTTGATCGGCACATAGCGCGGAGAGTGCGACCCCGCGAGGGTCTGAAGATAGGGCAGACCACAGGCCCCCTGGATCAGATCGTCATAGGCGGGACGGTCGCGATACGGGCCCTTCTGTCCATAGCCATAGAGGTTGCAAAAGACGATCTTCGGATTGACCGATGCGAGGCGTTCAAAATCCAGTCCGCGTCTCTGCGCGGCCCGGGGGCGCAGGTTGTGCACCACGACATCTGCCTTGGCGATGATCTTGTCCAGGGCTTCACGGCAGCGCGGGTCGGCCAGATCCATCGACAGGGTCTTCTTGCCCCGATTCAGGTTCATGAAGAGCGGACCCATACCGGAGGTAACGCTTGGCCCGATATGGCGCGTCGTGTCACCCGCCATCGGTTCGACCTTGATGACCTCGGCACCGCTGTCCGCCAGGATCTGCGTGCAGAGCGGGCCCATCAAAACGGTCGTGAGGTCCACCACCCGGATCCCGTCAAGAGGCTTGGAAGCCGCCTTTTGTGCCACTCGTCTTTCCTCCAGATGGCCGCGTCGCATGTTTCTGGTGCGAGTGTGCACCAGCCGCCAGTGGAAATGAACCTTATTTTTAGAATTTTAAAACTTATCACTCCCGCGGGGCCATCTCCCTTGCTGCCCGGTCAGAATGCCGTGCGGTCGGAGCCCTTGAGTTGCAGCAATTCGCGGGCGTCGTCGGGCGTTGCAATCTCGAGCCCCAGTCCCTCGATGATGCCGCGGATCGCCGTGACCTGTTCAGCGTTGGACTTTGCCAGTTGGCCTTTCTTCAGCCAGAGCGAATCCTCGAGGCCGACGCGCACGTTTCCGCCCATAAGCGCGGCGGAGGTGGCGATGCGCATCTGATTGGCCCCTGCCCCGAGCACGGACCAGACATAGTCCCCGCCGAAAAGCCGGTCTGCGGTGCGGCGCATGTGCATGACGTCTTCGGCGTGGGTGCCGATTCCACCCAGGATGCCGAAGACCGACTGAACGAAGAACGGTGGCTTGATCAGGCCGCGGTCGATGAAATGCGCCAGCGTATAGAGATGGCCGATGTCATAGCATTCGACCTCGAACCGGGTGTTCTGTTCGGAACATGAGCGCAGAATGTGTTCGATATCGGCCAGGGTGTTACGGAAGAACCCGCTGCGGCTGCCCTCCAGATAGTCGCGTTCCCAGCCGCTGATTTCGGGATAGCGTTGCAGCATCGGGTAGAGGCCAAAGTTCATCGTGCCCATGTTCAGAGACGCCAGTTCGGGGCTGAACTCCACAGCGGGACGGAGCCGTTCTTCGATGGTCATGGTCTGGGAGCCACCGGTTGTCAGGTTCAGCACCGCGTCGGACTGCTGCTTGATGGATTGCAGGAAGGGCCGGAACAGCGCCGGGTTCTGATCCGGAATGCCGCTGTCCGGTTTGCGCGCATGGAGGTGAATAACCGCGGCGCCTGCCTGTGCCGCCTCGACCGCGTTCCGGGCGATCTGCTCTGCTGTTATGGGGAGATGCGGTGACATCGATGGCGTGTGGATGGATCCGGTGATCGCGCAGCTGATGACGACCTTGCGGCTCGATGTTTTGGGACGGTTCATGATTTTGCTCCTCGGCCTGTCGCAGGCGGCCTTTTGACCGGCGCCGGGCGCCTGACTGATGGGATTGGTATAAAATCGAGTTGCGGCGTCATACAAGTCTTAATGATGAGACTTCTGGTTGATCCCTGCCAGCCGCCCCAGCAGGACGGGATGTGGCGTGGAAAAGGCCAGCCGCGCCTCGACAGCCGCACCGGCAGCGATCAGCGCGCGGTCGTCGTAACGCCGGGCCATGATCTGAAGCCCGACCGGCAGGTCATCGGCCAGCCCTGCGGGCAGCGTGAGTGCCGGTTGGCCGGTCGTGTTGGCCGGCAGCACATAGGTGGTTGCAGACCAGCGCGTGTAAGCGCCCTCGTGGTAGGGCAGGTCTGCGGCTGGCGCCGTGTCCAGCATCGTTGGCGTGATGAGGAAGCGGTGCGTTTCATGAAAGGTCGCCAGTTCTGCCGTCAGATCAAGCTGGTGTTGCAGCCCCTGCCAGATCGCCTCGGGCCCGATGGACATTCCGCTCAGGCCGATTTCCACAAGTTTCGGGTCTACGAGGTCGCGCTTGTCCTCCGGTATGGAGCGCAGTGCCTGGGCCATGCTAGCCAGCCAGAAGGGTTCGAACCGTTCGCGCATCGGTGGGATGACGGACCCGACCTCGATGATTGTGGCGCCGGCCTGTCGCAATAGGCGCAGGGCCTCGTCGATGACAGCAAGAGTGCCAGGAGAGGCCTGTGCGCCAGCGAAGCCGGGCGCGTAGGCAAAGGTCAGGGAGGTCAAGTCGGGTCGGCTGGCCGGGTACCAGGATTCGGGATCGTACGGGAGGCAGAGCGGGTCGCGCCGGTCGGGCTGGCGCATGACGTCAAGTGCGAGCGCGGCGTCGGCGACGTTCCGGGCGATCGGTCCTTCCACGACCATCCGGGCCGAGGGGCCTGATTGTGGAAGGAAAGGTATGCTGCCGTTTGTTGGTTTGATGCCGACGACGCCACAGTAGCTGGGCGGCATTCTGAGCGAGCCGCCTCCGTCTGTTCCATGGGCGATCGGCCCGAGGCCGGCGGCCACTGCTGCCGCGCCGCCCCCGGTTGACCCACCCGCGTTGCGTGTGACGTCCCAGGGGGTGCGGGTCGCCCCGTTTCGGCGCGATTGCGTCAGACTCTTCCAGGCGAATTCGGGGGTGGTCGTCTTGGCGAAGATCACCGCTCCGGCGCGCTTCAGGCTTGCGACAGAGGGCGCATCCGTGCGGGCCGGAACCGAGGCATCGGTCAGGAGCGATCCCTTGAGGGTCGGCCATCCTGCAAGGTCCACCGTGTCCTTGATTGTTATCGGGACGCCATCGAGCGGCCCGCACGGGCGCTGGTTGCGCCACCGGGTTGTCGCTTCCTCGGCCTCTGCCAACGCCATGTCGAAGCGGACTGTCTGAAAGGGATTGAGCACGGGTGCCACGCGCTCCGCCTGCCGGGATATTTCAGTGAGGACCTCAACAGGAGTCAGGTTTCCCAGCCGGAAAGCGGTGGTGAGTTCGGTTGCGCTCGACCAAATGGGATTGTCCATGATGTCCCTTTGCGGCAAGGCTAAAAACATGTTTACGGATTTATGGACATTTATGTGCCAGCTTAGCAAGGTGTCCGGCGGATACTCTCGTGAAGCGTACCGCAACCTAGTGGAATGACGTGTTTATGGTTCGCCGTGGTAAAGGCTCAAGATAGATCATAATGCGCAGTTTTCCGTGGTTCATTGCGGGAGGTCCGCAGCTGTGAGCCGCTTTTTCGGCATATTCTTCCGGTTTACCGGTATTCAGCACGGCCATGTCCCCCTTGATAAGGACGTGCACGTCATTTCGTACCGTCACTTTGCACCCGTGCGACGCTGTGTTCGCAAAGGGAGGAATTCATGCAAACAGGATTTGTTCTCCGTACCGTGCTGGCTGGCGCCCTCGGTGTGGGATTTGCCGCGGCTGCCATGGCGCAGGATGTGACCATCCGCTATTCGAACTGGCTGCCGAGCGGCTTCTGGCTCAAGGAAGAGGTGATCGCAGACTGGATCAAGCAGGTCGAGGAAGTCACTGAAGGCCGGGTTGTTGTCGAGACGACGCCGAAGGTGGTCGGATCGGTGCAGGGACAATATGACGTTATCCGCGATGGGCTGGCCGATCTGAGCTGGATCGTTGCGGGCTATACCCCCGGGCGCTTCCCGATGATCGAGTTTGGAGATCTCGGACTGATCGGCGAAAAGGCCGGTACGCTTGCCCCCGCGATGGACCGGATTTATCGCGAGGACCTGGCGCAATACAACGTCTTCGAAGGTGTCGAACCGCTGTCGGTGCTGGTCATCTCGCCCCTGCAGATGGTTCTGAAGGGCACCGTGGTCAACCACGTCGAAGATCTGAAGGGGCTGAAGCTGCGGTCTTCATCGAACACCTTGACAGCCGCGATCGAGGCCGTCGGTGCCGTGCCGATCCTGAAGCCGATTGCAGAGGTTTATGAAATGTTGGCCTCGGGCACGATCGACGGGCAGATCACCAACCTGAACTCGGTGATCGGGTTTGGCGGGCTGGGGCTGACCGATTCCCAATATTACATCCCGGGCGGCATGTCGAACGCGGTCATCCTGTGGGGCCTGAACAAGGCTACCTGGGACAAGATCTCGCCGGCAGACCAGGACGCGATCCGCAAGATTTCGGGTGAGGTTTTCGCCAAGAACGTTGGCGATGAATACGACCGTCAGGACGCGGCGGCTCTCGAGAAGATGAAAGAGGCGGGCTATTCGACGACGGTGGCCTCCGATGAGGACATGGCGAAGCTGCGCGAGATGCTCAAGCCCATTGAAACCGCCTGGATCGAACGGGCCAAGGCGGCCGGGCTGGAGAATGCCGAAGAGACTCTGGCGAAATACAAAAAGGCCGCAACCGGCGGCATGTAAGCACACAGCACGCAACAAGAGATGGCGACGGGGGCCCGGTGGTGGCTCCCGTCCTTTTTTCCAGACCGTAACGGGGCCAGTAGCATGGAAACGATGAACGCGATCCGCATCCACCGGAACGGCGGCGCAGAAGAAATGCAATGGGAGCAGGTGCCCAAACCAGTGCCAGGTCACGGGCAGGCGCTGGTGCGGCACACGGCCATCGGTGTCAACTTTTCCGATATCAACGTCCGGCGTGGCGGTTTCTATGCGAGCATCCTGTCCGACAGCGATCAACCATTTCCGCTGATCCTGGGGAACGAGGCGGCGGGCGTGGTCGAGACCGTTGGCAAAGGCGTTACCGACGTCGCCCCCGGGGACCGTGTGGCCTATGCCGGTATGCACGGGCAGTTCTTCGAGCAATCCGGCGCCTATTGCGAGTATCGTGCGGTGCCGCAGGACAGGCTTGTCCACATACCAGACGCGGTGTCGGACGAGCAGGCGGCGGCGATGTTGCTGAAGGGCAGTACAGCGTCGTTGATCGTCAATCGTCTGGCGACCCCCGGACCGGGCGACACCGTGCTAGTACATGCAGCCGCCTCGGGTGTGGGTTCGCTGCTGTGCCAATGGGCGCACCATCTTGGCGCGACTGTGATCGGCACGGCGGGTTCGCCTGAGAAGGCCGAGATCGGGCGGCAGAACGGCTGCTCTCACGTGGTGCTTTACAACGACGTGGATTTTTCCGAGGCGGTTCGCGATCTCGTGCCGGAGGGGGTCAGCATCGTATATGACGGCGTTGGCGCGGCGACTTTCGAGAAATCCGTCGGTCTCATGGCGCCCTTCGGGAAGCTGGTGAACTACGGAAATGCCTCCGGCCCGGTTGCGCCGCTCAATATCCAGACGCTGGCCATGCGCTCGCTTTCGGTGGCGCGCGCCGGCGTCACCGGCCATATCGGTGACGCGGTGGCGCTGCGGCGAACGGCAAGCGAGCTGGTCGGGTTACTTGCCGAAGGGGCGCTGGTTCCGCGCATCGACTCGCGTTTTGCGCTGCGCGACGCGGTTCAGGCACATCAGTTGGCAGAGACGGCCAGGGCCGCCGGGTCGATCCTGCTGCTGCCCTGACCCTTCAGGTCTTCAAAAGATGGGTGATGTCGCGCTGTGTCTCATAGCGCGACCCCAGATAGCAGAGCTTGCCCAGGTAGAGGATCTTGCCTTCGACATCCGTACAGATACGGGTAATCCGGGCCACGGGCGAGTGCAGCGCGCAGCCGAGGAGGAGGGACTCCTCCTCGTCCGACATGCCTACGGTGACTTTTTCCTTCCAGATCGCCACGAAATCGCGGCCGTAGTCGCTGACCAGGCGCGCCACCTTGATCCGCTGCTCGGCGCCCTCGGGGAACCTCTGATAGAGGCTTTGGGCGATAAAGTTATGCGAGACGGAATAGGCGGCGCCAGCGTCCATGTCGATCTTGTGGATATGCTGGTATTCGCCGGCCAGCTTGCCAAAGAAGGCATCGGCCCGGTCGGGAAGTCCCGGCTGGGACGAATAGATCCGGAGCTTGAAGTCGGGGGTGTCGCGTTCGACCGAACCGACCGAAAGGAAGACCGGCTGGTTCTTGAGCTCGTAGGTCACGGTGGTGCGTCTGCCGCGATGGCTGGAGAGCAGTCCTTCGGCCGAGAGCATCTGGATCGCCTGCCGCGCGGTAACTCGCGCCACGTCGTATTGCTTGGCCAGTTCCTCGAGCGTCGGAATCGGCTCGTTCTGCGCCCATTCTCCTGCCACGATCTTGCGGCGGAAGATATCCGCGAGTTGTGCGTAAAGGGTCACTGGACCGGACTTCAGGACCGCAGGTTGGCTCGAGTTCATCAATTAACCAGTTCGCTCAATGGTTGTTCTACTGATGGATCTATATAGAACTTTTGTGCGTTTCTCAACTGACGTTAGAGCGGGTAATACCAGTGAACCGACCTATTTGCCTATCTGAACGACACAATCCTAGCGATTGCAGAGCGTTCGTCCGTTCGCTGGCTGGAGGGCAACATGACTCTATTTTGGATAAAGCAGATATTTTTGACAGGCCCGGCACTCTTTTCCGGCAAATGATTCCTTAACGTGACGGCGTGACGATGCATCGGGGACTTTCAGACTTTCGGCAATGCGCCGGCGGCGGCATAGTCAGCGACTTCTTCCGCGGTCAGGCCAAACTCGCGCAGGATTGCGGGGCCGTTTTCGCCCAGACGTGGCGCGACGGTGCGCGTCTTCATTGGAACATCGCCACCGAACAGCGGCCCCGGAATGGTCAGCGCCGCTCCGCCGGGCAGCTGCATCCGAGTCAGCGCGCCGGCGGTGACAAGTGACGGGTCTTCAAGAACTTCGGGCAACGTCTGCACCGGTGCTGACGGTACGCCTTCGGCTTCGAGCGCGTCGCGGAGGGTGTCGCGGTCCCACTCGGCTGTCAGGACGGAAAGGCGGGCATTCATGAGGTCACGGTTCTGAACGCGTTCGGCCAGGGTGGGCCAGGGGCAGGCTTCGCCCCGCCCCCGATCCAGGACAGACCAGAGGCGCGCATAAAGCCGGTCGTTGCTGGCAGCCAGCAGGATCGGACCAGTTTTGGTGTGAAACGTGCCATAGGGCACGAGCGAAAGATGACCGCTGCCGTAGCGCTGCGGGACGGCGCCGCCGAGGCTGTAAGAGGCAATCTGGAAATTCATCAGGTTGAGCGCCGAACGCAGAAGCGAAGGTTCCACATAGGCCCCCTGCCCCGTGGCATCGCGATGACGTAGCGCCGCGAGGATGCCCACGACCGAGGCCATGCCGGTGGACAGGTCCAGCACGCTTGGGCCGCAGCGCACCGGTTCGCCATCGGCTTCGCCCGTCAGGCTCATGACGCCGGAATAGGCCTGCATCGTCGCCTCGTATCCGGGCAGGCGTTCGTTCCGCGTTTTCGTGGGATGGGCCCGCACCGAACAGTGGATCAGGCGGGAATTCGCGGTCTTGAGTGTCTCGCGGCCGAGTCCCAGACGATCCATGCCGCCATGACGGAAATTCTCGATCAGGACATCAGTTTCGGCGATCATGCGCAGCAGCAGATCGCGGCCGGCGGGTTTGCCGACATCGAGGGCGATACTGCGCTTGGAATGATTGAGCGCGGCGTTGGCGCCGGTGAAATCGCCGAAGACCGGGGGCCAACGGCGGGTTTCGTCCATTTGATCGGGGTGTTCTACATGAATGACATCGGCGCCCAGGTCGGCGAGGATGGCGCCAGCGAAGGGGCCAGCCAGAACGCGGCTGAGATCCAGCACGCGGATACCCTGGCAGGGAAGCGCGGGGGCGGTGTGGTCGGTGCTCATGGCGATCTGGTCCCGATGCGGTCTGCGGTCTCGACGATCCGGCGCGCCCGCCGGAGCATCGGCTCGTCGGTCATGTCGCCTTCGAAGAGGAAGGCTCCGCGGTCGGTGATAGCCGACAGCATCCGGCGGCTTCGGTCCAGCTCTTGCTGGGTCGGCCGAAAGGCGTTCCGCACGATTTCCGTTTGCGACGGGTGGATCATGTATTTGCCGACGAAGCCTAGCACCGCGGCCTCGTTCGCGTCGCGCTCCAGTATCTTGCCGCCGTCCGACATCTCGGCGGTGACCGTGTCGTAGGCCGGCACGCGCGCCGCGCCGGCCGCCAGCAGGATCTGGTTGCGCGCCTGTGTCAGGATCGGCAGCAGCGCACCGGACGGGTCTCGCACAGCGCGCATGCCCAGGTCGGCGACAAGGTCGTAGGGACCCCAGGAGACTGCCCCGACCGCGTCGTGGCGCAGGAGTTGCGGCAGCGTCTGAAGGCCGGCGGCGGATTCCACCGTGATCGTCAGGCTGACCGATTTGCCGATGGCCGCGACGACCTGGTCGATCTGGCTGGTCGTCTCGGTCTTGGCCATCAGGATCGAGCGCGCTCCGGCTGCGGCGAGGGCCTTCAGGTCGGCCTGGCCACGCTCGGTCGCGGGGTCGTTGATGCGGACAATGACAGTCCTGTCCCCGCCCGCGATGTGGGCGCAGACAGCATCACGGGCCGCGTCCTTGGAAGCGGGCATGACCCCGTCCTCCAGATCCAGCACGGCGGTATCGGCAGCTGCGGCGGCCTTGGCAAACCGCTCGGGCCGATCGCCCGGACAGAACAGGATGGAGGGTCCGTAAAGGGGTGTCATCACGCTGTCCTTTCAGAAATCCGCCGCGGCGCGCATCAGATCCTCGCGGTGATCGGGGTGAGCAATCGCCGCCAGCGCTTCGGCCCGTTCACGCATCGTCTTGCCGCGCAGATCGGCCGAGCCGAATTCGCTCACGACGACCTGAACCAGCGTGCGCTGAGCCGTAACTGGTCCGGGAGGCAGCTGTTTCACGATGCGACTGGCGCCCTTCTTGGTGGTCGCGCGCAGGGCGATGACCGACAGGTTGCCGTCGAACATCGCGCCGATGGCGAAATCCGAACTGCCGCCTGTCGAGCCGACCTGTCGCCCGCCGAGCGTCTCGGCGTTCGTCTGTCCGTAGAGGTCGATTTCGAGAACCGAGTTCACCGAGACGAAGTTCTCGACCCTGGCAAGGGCATTGGGCGTGTGCGTCTCGAATGCGCTTGCCATCCGAAGGTCCTTTCGCCCATCGGCCCAGCGGTAGAGGTCTTCCGTGCCGAGGATTTCGCCGATGATGCAGCATGGCCCATCCTGTCGGCAGGCACCGCTTTCGATCAGGCCGATGCCGGGATCGGAGAGCTGTGAATAGATGGTGAGGTGCTTGCGGTTCAGGGTCTGCAGTTCGGCCAGCATCGCGCCGGGGATCCCGCCGATACCGAATTGCAGGGTCGCACCGTCGGGGACGTGTTTCGCGGCATTCAGGGCAACCTGCCTGTCAATGTCGTCGCCGTCGCGGTGGGGAAAGGGGATCAGCGGATGATCTGTCCGAACGAGGATATCGAGCTCGGATTCATGCACCAGCGCGCTGCCGAAGGTGCGCGGCATCCTGGGATTGACCTCGGCCACGACCAGCTTTGCGCTGCGCAACATTGGCAGTTGCTGGCCGACGTGGATCCCGAGGCTGTGATAGCCCTGCGCATCCGCTTCCGAAACCTGGACAAAGGCCACGTCGATATGCGCGGCGGCCAGCATCCGGGCGGTCTGGGTCCAGTTCAGCGGCAGATAGTCCGCCCGCAGGTCACGCGCCGAACAGCTGAGCAGCGTGCCGGGCATGAACCACGTCCTCAGACGGAATGCGCCGGCATTCGGGCCGGTCAGGAAATCGTATCCCGTCAGCAGCATGCCGGTGAGGATCGTCACATCGCGAAGCTCACCGCCCCGTGCCCAGAGCGCGGTTGTCAGGTCGGTCGGCTCGGCGCCGATACAGCCCAGACCGACCGTCATGCCGGATTTGACCACGGCGACGGCATCCTCGGCGGTGCGACACTTCGACCCGGTCATTGGGCCACCTCCGCCGTCGCGCGGGCGCGGAACCGCTTGAGCGATCCGGCCTTCATGATGCGTCCGGGCAAGGGATGGCCAACAATCTGTTCCGCCAGCGTGGCGACCGAGATGGCCTGTTCGAGATCGACGCCGGTGTCGACGCCCATCTCTTCGCAAAGAAACACCAGTTCCTCGGTGGCGATATTGCCCGCCGCCGCGCGGTTTCCCGCGAAGGGACAGCCGCCGAGACCGCCGATGGAGCTGTCGAAGCGGGACACGCCAAGGTCCAGCCCTGCGGCCGCATTGGCGATGCCGAGGCCGCGGGTGTCGTGCAGGTGAAGCGCGATCGGCAGGTCCGGCCACCGGTCGCGCGCCGCGCCAATGACGCGGCGCACAAGGGTGGGGTTTGCGGCGCCGATTGTGTCGCAGAGGCAGATTTCGGACGGTTTCTGCCCCAGATCGGCAAGGCCTGAAATCAGGCGTTCGACGGCCGCCAGAACCTTGTCGACCGGCACGGAGCCTTCGTAATTGCAGCCGAAGGCAGTGAAGATGTAGAGCGGGCTGCGTCCCAGTCCGGCCTCGTCATAAAGCCCGCGCATCGCCATCTGTTCGGCCAGGGACCGATCGGGCGTCCGGTTGTTGTTCTTCAGCAGGAAGGTGTCAGATGCGCTGGCGAACAGGACCGGACGCAGGGTGAAGCTGGTGGCCTGCGCCCGCCGGAAGCCGCTGTCATTCAGCCAGAGCGCGCCGTATTCGACACCTAGCTTCTGGTCGATCCCCTCGGCGATCCGTTCGGCATCGGCCATCTGGGGCAGCAGTTTCGGACTGACGAAGGACGCACAGGTGATGTGGCGCAGGCCCGTTTCGGCGAGCGCCTCGATCAGGCGGATCTTGTCGCGGGTCGCAATACCGGGCGGTTCGCTTTGAAAGCCTTCGCGCGGGCCTTCCTCGATGATTTCAACCCGTTCCGGCAGATCCGTCATTGTCTTGGCTCCCCTGGTGTCACTTGCCCGGCCAGACCGGCTTGCGCTTTTCGTTGAAAGCCGCGAGGCCTTCCTTTGCGTCCTGGGTCATGCCGAACATGCCGATCTGCGATTCCATGAAGGTCAGAGCCTGATCCATCGACATGTCGCGTGTGGCGCGCAAAGCGTATTTGCCGCGCCGGATCGCTGTCGGCGACTTGTCGACGATCCGGCCCAGCAGCCAATTGGTCTTTTCGTCCAGTTCGCCGGCGGGGACGACATAGTTGATCAGCCCGATGTCGCAGGCCTCCTCTGCGGTGATCGGCTCGCCCGTATATGTCATCTCCTCGAACTTGCGCGGCGGAATCAGTCGTTCCAGCAGGGCGGCCACCTGGGCCGGGAACATCCCGATCTTGACCTCTGGCAGTCCGAACAGGGCCTTCTCGGTCGCGACGGCCATGTCGCACATCGCCAGCAGACCCATGCCGCCCGCCAGGCAGTGGCCATTCACCCGCGCCACGATTGGCACATCGCAGGATTTGGCAACCCGCAGCAGCCCGGCGAAGGCGGTGCGCGGTTCAGCGGGATCGAAGCCGAAGGTATCTGCGCCGGGCTTCAGATCGCCGCCGGCGCAGAACGCCTTTTCGCCCGCCGCGGTCACCAGAACCACGCGGATGTCGCGATTGGGGATATTCTCCTCCAACGCGATGCGCATCGCGATCATGATCTCCTCGTTCAAGGCGTTGCGGCGTTCTTCGCGGTTGATCGTCAGTCTCAGAACATGGTCCTGCCGTTCGATCAGCAGATCGGTATAACTCATTTCGAACCCTTCCTTTCAGTGGCGCCGGCGCTGCGCGCGCGCCAGTCTGCGATGATCTCTGCGACCGGGATTTCGCTGTTCCTGTCCTCTCGCAGAGACCTGCCGTCCATCGAGGCAAGGCGTGGGGCGAGCGCCGGGATCCAGGCGCCGCCCTCTGCGCAGTGAAAGCTGTTGCGGGCCCTGGCATGGGGATGTGCGACCGCTTCGTCGAGGTCGAGCACCGGGGTCAGGCAGGCGTCCTTGTCACGGGCACGTGCGACCCAGTCGTCCCGCGTGCGTGTCAGGAACGTTTCAGCGAAGATGCGGCGTCCTTCCGGCCAGCGGGCCTGGTCAGACTGCGGCGGCAGGTCTCCTTCCGTCAGGCCAAGCACCGCCAGCAGAGATTTATAGAACTTGGGCTCAATCGCCCCGACGGCGACGTGGTGGCCGTCAGCGCAGACGTAGGTGTCGTAGAAGAACGCCCCGCCGTCGAGCAGGTTGGTGCCCGGCGGGCCAAGCTGGTCCTGTCCGTGCAAGGCGAATTGCTTGCTCATCATGATGGCGGCACCGTCGATCATGGCGGCGTCGATCACCTCGCCCTGCCCTGTCGCCCGTGCGCGCCAGAGTGCGGTCATCAGTCCAAACAGCATGGTCATCGTGCCGCCACCGTAGTCCCCGATCAGATTGAGCGGGACCACCGGGCGTTCGCCTGGGCGGGTGATGCGGCCTAACACACCGGACAAGGCGATGTAGTTTATGTCATGCCCCGCCTCACGGGCCAGCGGACCGTCCTGACCCCAGCCGGTCATCCGGCAATAGACAAGTGCAGGCGCGCGGGCGTGGCAGTCGGCCGATCCCAGCCCGAGCCGCTCCATCGTGCCGGGCCGGAATCCTTCGAGCAGCGCGTCGGCGCCGGACACCAGGTCGAGACAGGCGGCGCGCCCCTCCGGCGATTTCAAATCGAGTCGGACAACGCGCCGCGACCGCACCGCGACGTCGGTGTCCGGTTCCTTCTGGATTCGGACGACATCGGCGCCGAACCCGGCCAGCAGCGTTCCGGCCAGCGGCAACGGGCCAAGCGCGGCCATCTCGAGGATGCGCAGGCCCGCAAGGGGCCGGTCGTGCGGTATGTCGGCTCCTGTCTCCATCGTCCGGGCAGGCTCAGTAAGACCGGGGCAGACCGAGCACGTGCTCGGACACGTAGTTCATGATCATCTCGCGGCTGACCGGGGCGATCCGGGGCAGCATGATCTCGCGCAGGTAGCGCTCGACGTTGTATTCCTTGGCGTATCCGAAGCCACCGTGCGTGCGGACAACCTGATCGCAGGTGGCAAAAGCGGCATCAGCGGCAAGGTATTTGGCTGCGTTTGCCTGAGCGCCGCAAGGCTGGCCGCTGTCATAGAGTTTCGCCGCGAGCCAGACCATGAGATCGGCCGCTTCGAGCGACATCCAGCTTTGGGCGAGCGGATGTTGAATCGCCTGGTTCTTGCCAATCGGCCGGCCGAAAACGACGCGGTCGTTGGCATACTGGACCCCGTGGGCCAGCGAACGTCGGCCCAGCCCGACACATTCCGCCGCGATCAGAACCCGTTCGGGGTTGAGGCTGTCCAGCAGCATGCGGAAGCCCTTACCCTCTTCCCCGATGCGGTCTTCCTCGGGGATGACGAGGTTGTCGATGAAGATCGCGTTCGAGTTGACGGCGTTTCGTCCCATCTTGTCGATCTCGCGGACCTCGATCCGGTCGCGGTTGAAATCGGTGTAGAACAGCGTCAAGCCGTCAGTGCGCTTTGCACAGTCTTCCTTCGGCGTGGTTCGGGTCAGCAGAAAGATCTTCGTCGCCTGCTGTGCCGTCGTCGTCCAGACCTTGCGGCCGTTCACGATGTAGTTGTCGCCCTGCCGCACCGCGCGTGTGGTGATCGCGGTGGTATCGAGACCGGCGTCCGGTTCGGTCACGCCGAAGGCCACCTTGTCCTCGCCCCGCACAAGGGGCGGCACGATCCGGGACTTCTGTTCCTCGGTGCCGTACAGCAACACGGGATGCGGTCCGAAAAGGTTGATATGGAAGGTCGAGCAGGCCGAGATCGCCCCGGCGGAATTGGCCACGGTCTGCATCATGATCGCCGCTTCGGTCACGCCAAGGCCGGCGCCGCCGTATTGTTCGGGCATGGTCAGACCCAGCCAGCCCTGTTCGGCCAGAGCCTTGTGGAATTCATGCGGGAAGCTGTGCGTCTTTTCCTTTTCACGCCAGTATTCGTCATCGAAGCCATCGCAGAGCTTCTTGATGGCGCGGTGAATCCCCGCGCGATCTTCATTGGCTTCAACACCAGGCGGAAGGGCTTCGGACAAGAGGTTGGCAGTCATTGGTTCGCTCTCCTAATTCGAAACCCAGCGGCACCGTGCGGATGTCGGTGGCCAGATGAGCCTGTTTCATTTGCGGGTGTTTCAGGGGATGCAGGCCTCAGACGGCTGCGAACCGTCCCTTGCGCCCGTCGAGGTAGACCATGGGATCGAGTTCGCCGTCGGTGCGCACGGATTCGACTTGCCCCACGAAAATGGAATGAGTTCCATAGCGCCACTTTTCGGCGACGCTGCAGAAGATGTTGGCCTGCGCATCCGGGAGATAGGGCAGATTCGCCTGGACCTGCCAGTCGCCGAGGCTGAAGCGCGCCTCGCCTTTCAACTCTCCGCTGAACGCGCCGAGCAACGCGTCGTGGTTGCCCCCCATGAGGTTGGCGCAGAAGCGGCCTTCGGCCCGCAGAGGGTCGTGGATGCTGGCCTGGGCGTTGACGCAGACCAGGATCGATGGTGGATCGAAGCTTAGCGAGGTAACCGAGGTTGCGGCCATGCCATGGCGCCGGCCGGCGCTCATCGTGGTGATGAGACAGGGGGTGGCGGCCAGGCGGCGCATGGCAAGACGGAAACTGTCGCTGACCTGGGGCGCGACCTCGGCCCACTCCAGATGGGCCTTGACGGCCGAGCCATCGGCGCTGATCCAGCCATGCGGGGCGGCCTTGGCGACCATTTGATCGAGACCGGTCTGCCAGTGAGTGTCGGCAGGCCCGGTCGTGCGCAGCCATGACAAGGACACCCAGGCGGTGTCCTTGTCGGCGAGGGTCAGCGAAGGTTCGAGAGACAGTTGGTGCGACGCGAAACTGGTGGCAGTCCGGTCGCACATGACGACCTTGAACCGGGAAAAGTCCTCGGCGAGATCCAGCGCCATTCGGTCTCCCCTGACCCGCACTTCCATGTCCGGCCTCCCTATTCGCCAGCCTTGCGCTGCGCCGCGGCCTTCCCTGCCTCGTGCTGCGCAAAGGCCGCATCGGACGCGGTCTTTCGGCGGGCCTGGAAGTCCGTATTCTGGGCGATCATCCAATCCTGCGTTGCGACCCGGTTCCGGTTGGTCTTTGCGAAATGCGGCATGACGTAGCGCGCGTAGAGCTCGTAGGACTTGCGGGTCGCGGCGGGGTCGGCCCAATCGACGTGCTGTGCCAGGAAGACACCGAATTCGCCCTGCTTGCCCTGCATCCGCTCGATCATCTCGATGGCGTCATCCGGGGTGCCGATGACCGCGCGCTTGCTGTCGATCAGCGCCTTTGTCAGTTCCTTGCCCCTCGCTCCGAAGGGGTTCGGCGAGACGAGCTGATAGTAGTCGCCCCATTCGTCCAGACCCCATTCTACGTTCTTCAGCGCCTGCTCGCGGGTTTCAGCGATGTGGATCGGAGCGACGAGGCGCAGGTTGTTGCGGTCCATCGTGTTGCCGTATTCCTGAGCCGTTTCGCAGGCGATCTTCCAATTGGTATCCAGCACGTTGAACCCGCCGCTATCGGAAGCGGCCACGCAGAGCATCGAGGCTCCGAACTTGCCGGCGGCATGCCCGCCAGACGGGGTGCCGGCGCTGGCAACCGCGATTTCCGGCAGGGGCCGGGAATAGGGCAGCAGATGGGCGCGCGCGTTCTGGAGCTTGTACCATTCCGTCTCTTCGGTGACTTCCTCGCCCTTCAGCAGACGGATGATGACATCCAGCGCCTCGAGCATCCGGTTGCGGGTGGTCTTGGGTTCGATCGCCTGCATGTGCGCGTCGCCGACCAGCAGCCCCGGCCCGAAGCCGAAGCTGACGCGGCCGCGTGTCTGATGGTCGAGCTGCGCGATGCGGTTCGCGACCATCAGCGGGTTGTGATAGGGCAGCGAGATGACGCCCGTGCCGAAGCGGATGCGTTTGGTCGCTTCGGCGGCGGCCGAGATGAACAGTTCGGGGGAACTGATGATTTCCATGCCGCCCGAGTGGTGTTCGCCGATCCAGACTTCGTCAAAGCCGAGGTCTTCCCACAGCTTGCAGTAGTCGATGTCGCGCCGCAGCAGCGTCGAGGGGCTTTCGCCGATGGGGTGATATGGCGCCAGGAAGATACCGTGACGAAGCTGGATATCCGACATTCATTTCCTCCTTCAGGACCCTGGTCCGGACGCCGCCATTACTGTGTTCGCGACACGATGACGGCTAAAATAAATCTAAGGGATGGTCAATAGTACTTCTTTGGGGAGTTTCATGGCTCAACCCCTTGGTCGAGCCATGACGCCGTGTTCAGTGGCCGGCGGACTTGGCGGCGTTGCGTTCGGCGCGGCGCTTGCGTGCGAGGTCGATCATCGCCTGGACGACGTCGTCACCCTGTTCCTTCGCCTTGCGCTTGGCATCGGTCCAGGCCCGGAAATCATCGGCCGCGGTTTCGGTGTGATTGTTCCAGTCCTTGTCCAGGGGCGTGGTAATTTCCAGCCGGACGCCGTTGGGGTCGAAGAAGTAGATCGACAGGATGATGCCGTGATCGGTCGGCCCGACGATGTCGATGTCGTTGGACTTGAGCCATTCGTACCATTCCAGCACCTTGTCGGTGCTGTCGACCTCGAGCGCGATATGCGTAAAGACGTCATAGGCGGGGTGAGTGGACTTTGCCGGCGCAGGCAGCCCGGGTGCCTCGAAGAAGGCGAAGGTCGAGCCATCCTTCATCTTGAAGAAGAGGTGGAAATAAGGAAATGCGTCGCCGGTCGAGGGCACGGCATCGTCGATGACAGTGCTCGCAAGTTCCATTCCCATAATTCGGGTGTAGAAGTCGTGAGTTGCTTCGACGTCATGCGTGACCCAGGCCGCATGGTTGAGCATCATCGGCGTCAGGCCGGGATTGCGGGGCCGCGCGGTCGCGTGCGGTGCCTTTTGAACGTCCACATTTGCCATGGCATTTACCTCAATTCATCAAGACCGAAAGGCGGTCTGCTTCTGTTTCGAAATTAGCATCTGCGCGCTGGCTGGCGTGTCCCCCCCTATGGGACGCCAGTTCCGCACGCTTAGAGTGGGTTCGATAATCATCCCTGGAAAAGCCCGCGTTCGCGAAGCCAGCCAAGCTGTGTTTCGACCGCTTCCTTCAGATGATCCGGCTGGCCGGCGTAGTAATGGGTGCCGCCCTTGATCAGATGATGGGTCTTGTCCTTGCTCGCGGTGGCGGCGTGGATTGCCGGCGTGTGATAGGTGGGCACGGCGTCGTCCGCGCTGTTTTCAATGGCAAGGAAGGGCACCGTGATATGCGCCGCATTCTCCACGCCGTCGGCCTTGCTGTCCTCGATGGACCATTGCGACAACCAGGACCGCAAAGTCGAGAAACGTCCAAGCGCGACCGGGCCCGAATTCGCGGTCTCGGGATCGCCGATATAGCTCCAGTTCGGCCTTCGGTCATTCGGATCCAGTGAAGGATCCACAAAGCGCGGGTCTGCAAATGTTCGGTGGGTCAGGAAAGGCCGCTCCAATTCGCCGGTGCCACGCGATTTCAGATCGTGCAGCGTTTCCATGACCTGTGCGCGTATCTTGTCGATTCGCCAGCGTTGCGCCTTGCGATAGTCCGCGATGAATTCGGCAGAATAGGGCGCCTTGTTCGGGTTCGCGGGATCGTAGATATCCAGTTCGGGATCGCGTTTATCGGGGTCGAATTCGTCGAGAACCGAAGGATCGATATTGTCCAGAAGAAGCCGCGCCCGCGATATGTGGGCCGCTTGGAAGACAAGCGCATCCGCCGGGATCAGGCCGGCGCCTTTCACATCGACCGGGTCGCCGGCGGGTGTTTCGGTGATGGTCGGGTTCTGTGCCTGCGATTGGTACATCAGCGTCAGCGATCCACCACCGCTCCATCCCACAAGGACGACATGCCGGTATCCCAGTTCCTCTTTCGCGTGGCGGATGTAGGCGCCGAGGTCCAGCAGGACCTTTTCCATGATCAGCGCCGTGTCGTTTTTGGCATAACGGCTTGCCGCGCAGAGCACGTGCATTCCCTGCGCCACCAGAGCGCGGGGGACCGGCAGCAGCTGCAGTGTCGAGGCCGGATGCATGAAGACGCAGAGCGTATCCGAGGGGCAGCCCTCGGGAAGGATCAGAATCCCTTCAAGGTTCACGTTTCCTTGATTGCCTGCAAACCCGTAGGTTTCGACGAACTGGCTGTTCTCGGCATACTGAAGGTGCAGCCAGCGAAAAGTCAGTTGATACGGCGCCTTGGTCATCGAAACAGTCCCATCCTTGGAGTTGGAAGAACCTTAGTTTCGCGCGGGTCGGCGTGTGTCCCCTCTGGAAGTTACATCGACGGTCCCTGCACGCGGGGGCACCGGCGCGGGACGCGTCTTATAGTATTCGCGCAGATCAATCGCCGGGAGAAAACGCGTGAAAGACTTCGACGCTATTGTGATCGGTTCGGGTGTCAGCGGACTGACCACAGCCATCGTGGCGGCCCAGCAAGGGCTGAAGGTTTTGGTGATCGAGAAAGCCCCGGTGTTCGGTGGAACCACCGCCTATTCCGGCGGGGTTGGATGGATCCCGAACAACCATCTGATGCACGAGGCCGGGTTAGACGATAGCCGCGAGAAGGCCGAGACCTATCTGCGCGCGGTGCTTGGCAACCATTACGATCCGGAAATGATCGATGCATTCCTCGACAACGGGCCGAGGATGCTGAAACACATGATGGATACGACCGAACTGGATTTTGTCGTGACGCCGACGCCGGATTACGAACCGGACAAGCCGAGCGCCTATCATTCACGTGGCGTGCTCGCCAAGGAATACGACGGGACGCGCCTGGGGAAACACCTCGACCTTCTGCGCCGTCCGCTCGACACGCTGACGGTTCTGGGCGGGATGCAGGTGGCGGGCGCGGACATCACCCCGCTGCGGACAGCATTCCAGACCCCTGCCAGCTTTGGCTATACCACCCGGACCGTTGCCCGTTATGCCCGCCAGAAGGCGACCCATGGCCGAGCGACACGTTTGGTCAGCGGCAATGCTCTTGCCGCGCGGCTTCTCAAATCCGCGCTGGATGCCGGCGTGACGCTGTGGAACGAGACGCCGGCACTGGAGCTTCTCAAGACCGGGGGGCGCATCACCGGTGTCAAGGCGCGCCATAAGGGCCAGGAAATTGTTCTCACCGCGCGGAAGGCCGTCGTGCTGGCGTCGGGTGGCTTTGGTGCGAGTGAAGGGATGCGCAAGGAGTTTATGCCCAATCCCGAGCACCATCGTTCGATCCAACCTTCCGAGAACGTCGGGGACGGCGCCCGCATGGGGGAAGCTGTGGGTGGGCGCATGGCGCGCGACAATCCCTCGAACGCGATCTTCATCCCGATTTCCGAGCACCGCGAGGCGGACGGAACCGTCAAACGCTTTCCGCATATCATGATCGACCGCTACATGCCCGGGTCGATTGCGGTAGACGAGACTGGTCAACGCTTTGTCAACGAAGGGCTGTCCTACCAGCATTACGTGACGACGATGCACGCGCGGAACATGACACGGTCGTATCTGATCGGCGACCGGCGTTTCCTGCGGAAATACGGGATGGGGCTGGTGAGGCCCTTCCCCTACCCGATCGGCAAATGGCTGAAGAACGGATATCTGACCGAAGGCGCGACGCTTCAGGACCTGGCGCGCAAGATCGGCGTCGATCCGGCAGGACTGCAGGACACGGTCGAACGGTTCAACGGCTTCGCGCGCAAGGGGGCGGATGCGGATTTCGGTCGCGGAGCAGACGCGCATTCGCGTTATCGCGGCGATCAGACGGTCAAGCCGAACCCGAGCCTTGCACCGCTGGAAACAGGGCCATTCTATGCGATCACGCTGTATCCGGGTGACCTCAGCTCGGTTGCGGGGCTTGTCACCGACGGTCGGACGCGGGTTCTGGATGAGGCGGGCAAGCCGATTGCCGGGTTGTATGCTGTCGGACTCGACATGAATTCGATGACCAAGGGCATGTATCCGGCCGGCGGGTCGAGCCTCGGGCCGGGATTGACCTTCGGCTACATCGCCGGGAACGAGATCGCCGCGGCGGAGTGATCCCCCGCGGCTTGACCGGTCGCCGGGACCGGGCTTTCACTCAGGTGTCGGATTGCCACTTCTGCACCATCAGCGCCTGCGAAAGTCCGCCGTCACAGCAGATTTCCTGCGCGGTGATATAGGATGCCATGGGCGACGCCAGGAAGACGGCAAGATCGGCGACCTCGCGCGGGGCGCCCATGCGATGCAGCGGGATGCGTTCGGCCCGGGCCGCCTGCGTTGCCTTTGACATATTGGCCAGCAGCAGTGGGGTCAGGACAGAGCCGGGGCTGATGACATTGACCCGCACCCCATGTTCGGCCCATTCCACACCCATCGTCTGCGACAGGTGGATCAGGGCCGCCTTGCTGGTGCCATAGGAACCGCCGTTCGGATAGGCGCGGCCACCGGCGAGCGAAGCGACGTTCACGACCGAGGCGGCCGGGCTTTTCTTCAGCATCGGCAGCGCGCTGCGCGCCAGTTGCAGGGCGCCTTCCACATTGACCTCGAAGGACTTGCGCCAGCTGGCCAGATCGGCGTCGACCAAGGGTCGGGGCGTGATGACCCCGGCGCAGTTGACCAGCATGTCCAGTCGGCCCAAATCGGAGTCGATCTTCGCCAGCGCGGCGTCGATGTCGGCCTGTTGGCAGACGTCCATCGAGACTGCGATCGCCGTTCCGCCCTTCGACTGAATATCTGCCGCCACGCTGTCTGCCATGTCGGGACGCAGGTCCGCGACAACGACCTTTGCGCCATTGGCGGCAAAGGCATGTGCGATTGCTTCGCCGATCCCGCTGCCACCGCCGGCGACCAGTGCCACCATGTCCTCGATTGTCGAGGTCTTCATCCAGTCGCGTCGCAGGTCGTCTGCATTGCGGTCATCGGTCATAGAGTCGTCTCCAATTGATTTCTTCGTCCGGGCTGCGGGAAGGGCGCATGCGGTGCCGCGTCAGAACAGCAGGTTTGGCAGGAAGAGGGCGATTGCCGGGAAAAGGGCCACGACGGCGACGCGGATCAGGTCCACTCCGATGAAGGGGATGATGCCGTGGATGATCTTCGAGATCGGCACGTCGGGGGTCACGCTGCGCATCACGAAAAGGTTCACGCCGATAGGCGGCGTGATCAGCCCGAGTTCGCAGAGGATGACCAGAAGGATGCCGAACCAGACCGGATCGAACCCAAGTCCGACCACGACGGGGAAGAACAGCGGCACTGTCAGCAGCACCATCGAGATCGATTCCATCAGCATGCCGAGGACGATGTAGATGAGACAGATCACGAAGATGACCGTCGCGGGCGAAAACCCGGATTGGGCGACGAAGTCGAGCAGGGCGGCATGTGCTCCCGAGTAGTTCAGGAATTCGGTGAACAGACCGGCTCCGATGATGAGGGCGAAGAGGATCGCGGTGGTTTCGGCGGTGTCGATCAGGATCTCGTAGAACTGGCGCAGACCCAGTTTCCGGCGCCCGAGCGCGATGACCATGGCGCCGAATGCGCCGAAGCCGGCGGCCTCGGTGCTGGTGAAGAAGCCGGAGTAGATACCCCCGATCACCAGGACGAACAGAAGCACTGCGGCCCATATGTGCCCCAGCGAAGCGAATTTCTCGGACCAGCCGACCTTTTCGGAAGGCGGCGCGATGTCCGGTTTGCGCCAGACGGTCCAGCGCACCGCGGCGATGTAAAGCAGGATCCCTATGATGCCGGGAATGAGACCCGCGGCATAGAGCTTGCCGATGTGGGTCTCGGTGATGATGCCATAGATGACCAGCAGGACGCTTGGCGGGATCAGAATGCCGAGCGTGGCGCCGGCCGCGATGGAGGCGGTCGACAACCGGTCGTCATACCCGTATTGCCGCATCGATGGCATCGCCACCTTGCCCATCGTCACGACGGTAGCGACCGAAGAGCCGCAGATCGACGCAAAGCCGCCGCTGGCCACCACCGTGGCAACCGCCAGCCCGCCCTTGCGCGCGCCCAGGAAACACTGGGCGGCGCGATACAGCTCGCGCGAGATGCCGGTGCCGGCGACGAGATTGCCCATCAGGATGAACAGCGGAATCACGACCATCGAATAGGTCATCGTGCTTTCGCGCGATATCATGGCCAACATGGATGACGCCGGGTTCCATCCGACGAGATAGCCAAAGCCGATGAACCCGACCAGCCCCATGGCGAGGGCGATGGGAACCCGCATGAAGATCAGGAAGAAGGCCGAGGCGAATCCGGCGAGAGCGACTGTCATGGCTGAGTTCTCCGGTAATGCTGGAAGGTCGGGACGGCGGGGCCAGCCGGTCAGGTGTTCGGGCTTCTGGCGGCCAGTTCACCGGGCGCGCCGGCTTGCTCGGCCGGGCGTTTCGAGCCCGACTGGAACATCGTGACGGCCAGCCCGACAAAGGCGATCACCGTGAGGCCCGAAAAGAGCGACATGCCATAGACCAGGGGAGCAATCGGAATTTTGAGCGTGGGTGTCAGGTCGTGATACCGAGCGGTGCTTTCGGCCAGAATGAACAGGCGCCAGGCCATCATGCCGAACAGAAACGCGCCGACCGCCACGCCGATCACCGTCTGCGCAGCCTTGAAGACCCGGTTGCCGACGAAGTCCAGCAGGTCAACCACGATGTGTTTCTGCCGGATCGCAATCAGCGGCAGCATGAGAAAGACCGTTGCGGCGAGCATCAGTTCGGTCAGCTCGGCCGCGCCGTTCAGCGGGCGATTAAAGAAGTTCCGCCCGATGACGTCGATGAAGGTGATGATCATCAGGAGGAACAACAGGACCGCTGCGATGATGGAGATGGCTGTCTCGATGCGCTTGAGCATTGCTGTTCCTCCCTCGTGGACTCAGTTGGTCGCTTTGGATTCGGCTTCCGCGACGCGGCGCCGGAATTCGGCCAGAATCTCCAGCGGGTCCTCCATGCCTTTTTCCTTAGCCCGGGTGGCCCATTCTTCTTCAAGGGGGCGTGTCGCCTCTTTCAGTTCAGCGACGAAATCGTCGCTGATCGTCTGGATGGTCAGCGTATCGGTCGCCTTCATCTGCTCCATCGCCTTATTGCCGGCGGTTGCAAAATCGTCGGCCAGAAGCTGGGCGAGTACCCGGTCCGATACCTTCCAGATCGCTTCCTGATCCTCGGGCGAGATCCTGGACCAGCTGTCTTCGTTCATGACGACGCCCAGCGTCGCGCTGAACAGGCCACCAGGCACCAGCGTGTAGTATTTGGTCATGTCCAGCATGTTCATGTTGATGACCGTCTCTGGCTGGCTGAGGCTGCCGTCGATGACCCCGGTGCTCATCATTTCGAAGGCTTCGTTTGAGGACTTGAGGATCGGCACCGCGCCGACCGCTTCGAGGAGCGAGGTGGCATAGGGCCCGGTGCTGCGCAGCTTGATCCCCTTGAGATCTTCCATCGAGGTGATCTCTTTCTGCGTCGTCACGATATTGCCGGGCGCGTTCGAGATCATGGTCATGACCTTGACGCCCCGGTATTCGTCGTGCGGGGCGATGTATTCCTTGTAGATGTCCCAGAAGATCGGGCCGAAGACGCTTGGGTCGTTGCCGACCCAGGACATTTCGCCAAGCTCGGACATCACGAAGCGGCCAGGCGTGTAGCCGGTCACGATGAAAGAAACGTCTGCCAGACCGTCGCGGACGACATCGAACTGCCCAGCGGCAGAGCCAACCATCTTTGGCAGCGTTTCGACCTTGACCCGGCCTTCGGTCACCTTCTCGATCTGTTCGAACCAGGGATACATGACCTCTGTGTTCACGTGATGCTGCGGCGGCAGCCAGGACGAGTATTTCCATACGACGTTCTCGGCAGCGGCCGGTCCCGCTACCGCAGTCATGAATGCGCCAATCGCCGCGAATTGAGTGATCTTCATTCCGTCCCTCCTCTGGTCGGTACCAACTACCTGTGATCGGCTCTCTTTCGCCGAGGTGGCACAAGGATGAAGCGCCGGTCTCTGATCGTCTGTCCCTTGCAGTGTGACAGTCGTGATGGGCGTCGTTTGTCCCTGCGGGCAGGTGCATGGCCCGGCATTTGTGATAGATAGTCTCGTACAGAGAGCCGCCCTGGGCGGCGACGGAGAGACTATTGGACGACAAGCGAATTCCGCGGGTCAGGACCGAAATGGCCCCCCTGCCCGCCCGGCCGCCGGGGCAAGACGAAAGAGCCACCAGATGAGCGATGGAACTGCAGAGCGGGTCGCGATGGCCCGACCCGGTCCGATGTTGCAGTATGTTTTCTCCGCGATCGTCTTGTTTCTGGCTCTCTTCGGCAGCCATCTGGCGACGCCGCTTTATCCGTTCTGGCAGGACAGGTTCGATTTGACGAACTCGGATATCGTGATGATCTTTGTCTGTTACCCGATTGGTGTGACCTTTGGCCTCCTGCATGGCGGACGGCTGGGGGATCAACTGGGACGCAAGCCCATGGTGCGCAGTGGCCTGTTCCTGATTCTGCTGGCAAGCCTTGGGTATCTGGTTGCCAATTCCATGACTCCGCTGCTGGTCGCGCGTCTGCTCAACGGCTACGGGATCGGCATGCTCAGCGGGCCGGCCGTGGCCTCGATCATCGAATTGCACCCCAGGCTGGACCGGGGTGCCGCGTCGCGGGTCGGTGCCGTCGCGACCCTGAGCGCGCCGGCGGCGGGCATGCTGACGGCCACGCTGGTGGTCTATTTTGCGGCGACAGAGACGGCTGTACTGCTGCCTTACCTGATCTTCGCGACACTGCTGGTGGTGAGCCTTGGACTGACCTGGGGCTATCGGGAAACGATCTTGCCAATTGCCAGGCGGAGCCTTCGTTCGGCTTCGTATCGCCCGCAGGCGATGCGTGTACCCGCCGACATCCGCGGACCGTTCATCTATGCCGCCTGCCTTGCGGTACTCTGTTGGGCCAACACCGGGCTTTGGCTGTCGCTGGGACCAAGCATGTTCTTCACTCTGATGACAGATGCGCATCCGCTTGTCGGCGGGCTGTCCGTGGTGGCCTTTCTGGGAACGGCCGGCATGATCCAGCTGACAGGCGGTTGGCTGGGATACATCAGGGCGACCCTGGTTTCCCTAGTCCTTGTCGTTGTCGCGCTGGTGACCGTGCTGGTCGCCCTAAAGACGGAAAGCGTGGCCGGGGTCGCCATCGGTCTGCTGGTCGGCGGAATGTCTCAGGGCCTTGGATGGATGGGCACGGTGGAGCTGATAAACCGGATCGCTCCTGACGCGATGCGCGCTTCCGTGCTCTCGATGCTCTATATGTGCAGCTATTTCGGCTCCATCGTGCCGGTGCTCTTCACCGGTTTCGCGGCCGACCGATTTGGATTGTTCCCCGCGCTTTTCGGCATGTGTTCGGTGTCGATCGCCGCCGCCTGCATTCTTTTTGTCGTTACCGTGAAACTTCGCAGAAGTTTGCCGCAAAAAGCGTAACGAACCCGGCCTGTCCCTAAAGGCATGGACAAATCGCGCAGTCCGGACGTGCAAGACTGTGGCCGAAGACGCGCCCGGCGCGGCCCGACCATATGCACAGGACAAAGATGACTAAGAGGAAATTTTCCGGTCCGCTGCGCGGCATGCGCATACTTGAAATCGGCCATTTCATCGCGGCGCCCTTCTGTACCCGCCTGCTGGCGGATCTCGGGGCGGATGTCGTGAAAGTCGAGCCGCTTTCGGGCGACCCTGTCCGCAAATGGGGTGACTCGGTCGACGGCAAATCGCTTTGGTGGTCCGTGCATGCGCGCAACAAGCGTTCGGTGGCGGTCAACCTGAAGGCGCCGGGGGCGGCCGGGGTAATTCTGCGGCTGGTGCGGGACTGCGACGCATTGGTCGAGAATTTCCGGCCGGGCCAGCTGGCCCGCATGGGCCTGTCCAACGAGACCCTGCGGCGGGAGAACCCGGCCCTGGTGATCGGCCATGTGTCGGGCTATGGCCAGGACGGCCCTTATCGTGATCGTGCCGCCTTCGGCGTGATCGGCGAGGCCATCGGAGGTCTGCGGCATCTGTCGGACCATCCGCCGGGGACATCCGATCTGCCGCCGGTACGGGTCGGGGTGAGCATCGGCGATTCACTGGCCGGCCTTTACGCGGCGCTTGGCATCGTGTCGGCCCTCTGGCAGCGGGACCGCGCGGCGGGCGATGGCCGCGGCCGTACGGTGGACGTCGCCCTGACCGAGTCGGTGCTCAGCCTGATGGAGGGAATGCTGCCGGAATATGGCGAGACCGGCAAAGTCCGCCAGCCCTCGGGATCGCGCATACCGACGGCCGCGCCATCGAGCGCCTATCCGACGCGGGACGGGAAATGGGTGCTGATCGCCGGCAATTCCGAACCGCTGTTCCAACGTCTCTGCGCCTTGATGGGAGGAACGGATCTGGCAGGTGATCCGCGCTTTTGCGACAACCCTTCGCGGGTGGCCAACGTCGCGGCGCTGGATGACATGATCGGCGCCTGGACGTGCCAATTTGAGGCTGCAACACTTCTGGATCTGCTTGAAAAGGCAGATGTGCCCGCGACCCGGATTTACGACGCCGCGGATTGCGCCGCCGATCCCCAATTTCGCCATCGCGAGATGGTGCGGGAGGTCGAGGATCCGCTGTTCGGCAAGGCTCTGACCCATCCCGGCATCGTGCCGAAGGTGACGGACGATCCCGGCGAAATCCGCTGGTGCGGTGCTGCCATCGGGGAGCACACCGACGAAGTGCTGGCCGGGTCTGGCTTTACACTGCCCGAAATCGCTGCCTTGCGCGAGAAGGAGATCATCGCATGACCTCGCCCGGTGTCACACTGGTTGAAGTCGGTCCGCGGGACGGCTTTCAGGGCATTGGCCCCTTGATTCCAACCCAGAACAAGATCACCTTCCTGCAGCGCCTTTCTGCTGCGGGCCTGAGAGAGATCGAGATCGGGTCCTATGTCAGCGCGAAGGCCCTGCCCCAGATGGCCGATACGCCCGAGCTGCTGGCGGCCTGCACGGCGATGCCCGACGTGTCGCCCCGGGTGCTGGTGCCAAGTCTGAAACATGCCTTGCGGGCGTTGGAAGACGGGGTGACGTTTCCGACCTTTGTGCTGTCGGTCTCGGAATCACACAATCGGAACAATGTGAAGCGGCATCCGGACGAGTCGGTGGGTGAATATCTTCAGATCGTTGAGACCCTGCCCGACAACGCGGATTTGCGGCTGGACCTCTCGACCTGTTTTGATTGCCCCTTTGAGGGGCGGGTGGATGAAGATGCCGTGTTGCGGCTGCTGGAGAAGCTGGTGCCGGCGAAGCCGGGCGCGGAAATCTGCCTCTGCGACACCACCGGAAAGGCAGAGCCGCAACAGGTCGAACGCCTGTTTTCCATGGCGCGCACGACTTTCCCCGAAGTGGATCGCTGGGCGGTTCATGCCCACGACACCTATGGCCTGGGACTGGCGAACGTGTATGCCGCCTACCGGTCCGGGGTGCGGATCGTAGATGCGTCCTTCGCGGGTTTGGGTGGCTGTCCGTTTGCGCCGGGCGCGACCGGCAATGTGGCGACAGAGGATGTGGTCTGGATGTTCAACCGGATGGGCATCTCCACGGGCGTCGATCTCGACGGCCTGATCCCTGTGGCCTGCGATGGGGCCGGCATCCCCGGCGGGCAGAGCGGCGGGCGGGTTCGAGCCGCCATGGCCGGCCGCACGGCGACACTGTGAGGCAGCATTACAGGGTGCGCGAGGCTCGGTGCATCCGGTCGCCGAACATGGCCGACCACTGTTCGGGCGTCAGTTCCGCCTTCGCCCGGGCATAGAGAGCACGATTTTCGTCCATGATCGCCTGTCGGGCCGCCTGCACTGCGGGCCGCGCGGCAATCCGGTCGTGCCAGGCGGCCAGATGCGGCAGCGCGTCAAGCGTCAGGCCGATCAGGGAAAGTCCGCCCAGCCAGGGAAAGCAAGCCATATCGGCAATACTGTATTCGCCGGCAAGATAGTCTGCCCCGGCAAGGCGATATTCCATCACATGCAGAAGTCGCTCGGCTTCGCTGCGGTAGCGCGCGACGGCATAGTGCTGGCCTTCCGGTGCATAGCGGATGAAATGATGCGCCTGCCCGTGCATCGGCCCGAGCCCGGCGATCTGCCAGGCCAGCCATTGTTGGCAGAGGCTTCGGCCGCGCGGGTCTTCCGGGATAAATCGGCCCGACTTTTCCGCCAGATAGGTCAGGATCGCCCCGGATTCGAAGACGGCGAAAGGATCGCCCCCATCGGCTGGCGCGCGGTCGACAATGGCTGGCAGCTTGCAGTTGGGGTTGATCCTGCGAAACTCCGGAGTCAGATGATCGCCTCGAAACATCTCATATCGGACCAGCCGATATTCCAGACCGGTTTCTTCCAGCATGATCGCGATCTTCAGGTTGTTGCCCGTGGCGACATAGTGAAGGTCAATCATTCTCTAATCCACCTTGATCACGATCTTGCCGAAATGCCCGGCACGGCGCTGGAGAGCGTAGGCGTCCTTTACGTCGTCCATCGCAAAAACATGGCCAATGGCCGGTTTCAGCTCATGCAGGGACAGCGCGCGGTTCATCTCGTGGAACTGGGCGCAGTTTCCGACGGTAATGCCCTGAAGGTTGACGGATTTGCCGATCACCAGACGGGGCGCGACCCCGGCGCCTTCCTGCGCGACAAAGCCGATGGCGACAATCGTGCCGCCGACGCGGACGGACTGCATCGATTTTTCCAGTGTGCCGGGACCTCCGACCTCGACCACCACATCGACGCCACGGCCGTCGGTCAACTGCATCACGTCCTTGTGCCAGTCTGGCGATGCCTTGTAGTCGATGAGGTGATGCGCGCCCATTTCGGCCAGCCGCGCCCGCTTTTCAGCGCTGCCCGACAGGATGATGATCCGGGCGCCGGCCATTCTGGCAAATTGCAGGGCAAAGACCGACACACCGCCGGAACCGATCAGCAGCACGTCCTGACCCGGCTGCAGCGCGGCCACGTTGAACAGCGCGTTCCATGCTGTCAGACCGGCGCAGGGCAGCGTCGCGGCTTCTTCATCACTCAGATGGTCAGGCACCGGAATGGCGGCATGGGCGGGCAGAAGCGCGTATTGCGCCAGCATCCCGTCCATGTTGGCGCCCAGCGACCGGGTGCGTGCAGCGGCAGTGATCGGGCCGGTGATCCAGTCCGGGTAAAAGGCGCCGGCGACGCGTTGCCCGGGGACAAGCCCCGAGACGCCTTCGCCAAGGGCTGCGATCTCTCCGGCTCCGTCCGACAGCGGCACGACGGTTTCCGGCAGGGCACCATACATGTGATCTGCAACCAGCAGATCGCGGAAGTTCAGGGATGCGGCGCGGACGCGTACCAGCACTTCACCGCGTCCGGGCTTCGGGACCGGGCGGGATGCAATGCTCAGCCCGCCGCCCCCATGCGCCGGGCGAAGCTCGACTGCTTTCATATTCGTCATGCGATCATCCGATATGCTGCGCCCGGATCAGCGATCCGGGCAAGCTTTCATGCGATGAAGAGGCCGCCGTTTACGCCGATGGTGACGCCGGTGATGAACCCGGCCAGCGGGTCAGCCAGAAACGATGCGGTATGCGCGATCTCGTCGGGATGGCCGACCCGGCCCAGGGGGATCGCATCCATCTTGGTGTATTTGGTGCCATCCGCGGTGGCGCCCGTCGCCTGAGCCAGCATGGGCGTGTCGATCGGGCCCGGCGCAATGGCATTCACCGTGATCCCTTCCTTGGCCAGCGCCCGCGCGGCAAAGCGCGTCAGGCCCAACACCGCGGCCTTGGACGCCGTGTAGTTGACCCCCGACTGAAGGCCGCCGATCTGACCGGCCAGCGAGGATACCGTTATGATCCGTCCGTGCTCGACCGGTTTGGCACGCCGGCACCGAGCCATTTCGCGGATGCAGATCATCGTGCCACGGGCATTGACGCCCATGGTGAAATCCCAATCGTCGAGGTCGGTATCGGCCAGCGCCGGCGCCGTGCTCATGCTTCCGTTGCCAAGCGTCCCCGCGAACTGGGCAAGGACCGAGATCGGACCGACCTCGGACTCGATGGCGCCAAACGTTTTTTTCACGGCGGCTTCGTCCGTCACATCCAGAGCGAACCCCCTGTGCCCTTCGCCGGGCAGGCTGGCCGCGGCCCGTTCGGCCGCTTCCGCCTTGAGGTCTGCCACGGCGACGATCATGCCGTCTTTCGCGAACCGTTTGGCGGTTGCAAGACCAAGTCCGCTTGCCCCACCGGTCACGAGTGCGATACGCATTGGAGAGTTCCTTTCATCCTTCGAGCCTTGAGGCCCTATTCAGTCTGGGTGGCGACCCAGGCCGCGATCATCTCTTCACTGACGAAGACAGAAGATGTCTGCCCGCCGTCCACCGCCAGAACCTGACCGGTGACAAGGCGCGCGTCCTGGCTTGCCAGAAAGGCGA
The DNA here is from genome assembly GCF_014656415.1 of Seohaeicola zhoushanensis. GTDB lineage: Bacteria > Pseudomonadota > Alphaproteobacteria > Rhodobacterales > Rhodobacteraceae > Seohaeicola_A > Seohaeicola_A zhoushanensis. Next base: position 51,814 of record NZ_BNCJ01000013.1, read on the forward strand.
CTGCGCTCGCCACGTCCTCGGGTTCGCCGGTCATACCGAGCGGCATGGTGGCCACCACCAGCGCCTTGAACCGCGCGGTGTGCAGACGGTCCTCGGTTCCCGGTGTCCGGATCACCCCGGGCGCGACGGCATTCACCCGCACACCCTTGGGGCCATAGGCACTGGCCATCTGCCGGGTCACGCCGATCACGCCGGCTTTCGCTGCGGTGTAGGCACCAAATCCCATGTAGCCCGACAGACCGATGGACGATGCGATGTTCACGATATTGCCACGGCTTTCGAAAAGCATGGGCAGCGCGTCGCGGGACAGGCGGAACATGGCGCGAAGATTGACGTCGAGATACCGGTCGTAGATTTCGTCGGTCGTATCATGCAGTGCGGGCGCGTTGCCGAGGCCGACGTTGTTGACCAGGATATCCAGTGTCGCGAAGGACTTCCGACAGGCTTCCAGGATGGTAGCCGGCGCGTCGTCGGCGGTGGAATCCTGAACCAGTATTTCCGCGCCGCGCAACGACGACAGGCCATCGGGGCGGATATCGACGGCCAGCACCCGGCAACCCTCGGCGATCAGCCGTTCCGCGATCCCGCGACCCAGCCCCTGCCCCGCACCGGTTACGATCGCGGCGCGACCTTCCAGACCTTTCATGGTCTCTGTCCTTTCAAGCGGCCGTCAAAGCCGACCTTCCATCCAGTCGCCTGCGTAGTCCTTGCCGATCTGGACAACCTGATTGTCGAACATCAGGACGCGCGTCGCATCCATGTCGAGGAACTGTCGTTCGTCCTCAATCATCTCGTTCTGGAAATAGGGCATTGCGTGCAGCTCCTTTCTCGCCTCCAGGCTCGGGAACCAGCTTTCGGAAAACCCGTCGTAGTCGAGCGGTCCGACTCCGGGCCAGCCCTGGCTAGGAACCATGTGATGCTGAACGTAGCGTTTCAGGTATTTCTCGACGCCTGGGATTCCGGCGATCAAAGGCCCGTGCACGTCCCGCCAGTGAGCCTGGAACTGCTCGAGTGTCAGGCCCGGTTTGCGTTTGTAAAAGCCGAGGGTGATGATCATGCGTCCTCCGGAACCGTCAGGGCGTGAATGTCTCTGGCTCAGGTCTGACACGGCATCGCCGGGCCAAGTGACCCCCGGCGATGGGACAGGCGGGTCTCAGGTCCCGCCGGCCATCCATTCAAAGGCATAGTCCTTGCCGATCTGCACGACCTGCTTGTCGAACATCAGCAAGCGCGTCGCCGACATGTCGAGGAACTCGTGTTCGTCGGGGATCATGACCTCGGTCTGATAGGGTTGTGCATGCATTTCCTTGCGGGCTGCTTCGGAAACGAACCAGGCTTCGGAAAAGCCGTCGTAGTCGAGAGTGCCGACACCGGAAAAGCCGATGCTTGGCCTGATGTGATGCTGGACATATCGTTTTAGAAACCGCTCTATATTCGGCGTCTTTGCGACCAGCGGGCCGTGGATTTCGCCCCAATGTCGGTGAAATTCATCCAGCGTGAGCCCCGGCTTTCGCTTGTAGAAGCCAAGCAATATCAGCATGTTATTTCTCTCTCAGGGGGTTGGCGCCGCATCGTCTGGCACGAGGTGGGGCATTTTGGTCAGGAGCCAGCGCGTGAGTTCGAGATGCACGCGTTCGGGCCGTTCCTGTGCCATCCAGTGACCGGAATGAACGATGCGCTCGGTCAGGTTGCGGCAGGACTCGCGCATCGGTTCGGCCAATCGCGAATCCACGGATTCGCAGGTGATGTCGTAGCGCCCGGCGAGAAACAGCACGGGCATGTCGAGGCGGCCGCCGTTGAGGGCGGTGGCGGAATATGCGGCGTTGTCTGCATCGTTCAGATAATAGGCATTCGGACCGCGAAAGCCGTTGCGCGACAGGGCGTCCGTATAGATTGCAAGATCGGTTTCGGTGAGCACCCGGGTGTCAAGCGGCAGGTCCGGCGCCTTGTCGGCCCCGCCAAACCAGCCGCCGTTGCGGAAGATATCGGCATGCGGGCTGGGCTTGCCCAGAGCCTCGGGTTTGCCGTGCCGAAAGAGTGCACGAACCGTGCACAAGACGTCTGCCTCCATGACAGATGTCGCGCGGTCGAACTGTTCGACATAGAACCTCTGATAGGCCCATTGACCATAGGGCGCGCTGTCTTCGGGATATAGGGTCCTGTCGACCAGCGGCAGCATGTGCTCCATCCCGAATTCCAGCGTGCGGTAGGGCACGCAGAGATTGGCAACGCCGTGACAGCGATCCGGGTGATGGCTGGCCACAGACCAGACGGCCGGGGCACCCCAGTCGTGGCCGACCCACACCGCGCGCTTCAGACCAAGCGCATCGGCCAGCCCGGTGAGGTCGGCGACCTGGTGGCGCAGCGCATAGGCCGCAGGATCGTCGTAGACCTGCGAGCGGCCATAGCCCCGCATGTCGGGCGCGATGGCGCGGAACCCCATGCCGCCCAGATGCGACAGAACATGCCGCCAGCTCCACGACAACTCAGGCCAGCCGTGAACAAGGACGACTGGAACGCCATCCTGCGGCCCGCAGGAGAGATAGAAGACCCGATGCCCTTGCATACTGATGGTGTGCGAAACGATCTCGTGCCGCGGGACGTGCGACAGTGCGGTCGTATCGGTGTGCCCGTTGGCTGGTGACTGCATGTCGGATCCTCCCCGCGCGGCAGTCTGTCGGGGGAGCTGTGCGGGTCATGACCCCCCTGACGGGGACAGGTGAGATTTGCATCCCGGTCGACTGCCAAGACCGGTCAGGAGAAGTGCAGGCCGCCGTTGATGTCCAGCACGGCGCCAGTCACATAACCGGCGGCGGCGGTGCAGAGAAAGGCCATCGGGCCGCCGACCTCTTCGGGTTCACCCATCCGGCCGGTCGGCAGTTTCGACAGGTCGAACGGCTGACCGGAGGCGCGCAGCATCGGTGTCAGGATCGGCCCCGGTGCAACTGCGTTCACCGTCACCCCATGTGCCGCGCCTTGCCGGGCGAAATACCGGACCAGGGACTGAATCGCGCCTTTGGAGGCGACATAGGCCGGTTCCACATCCAGTGTGGTGCCCGCGTTGCGCCCGGCCTGCGAAGCCACGATGGCGATCTTGCCGCCGCCTTGGTCGATCATGCCACGCATGACCGCCCGCATCATGTTGATCGGGCCGCGCACGTTCACTTCCATGATCCGCTGATAAAGGGCGTCCCAGTCGCCGCCGTCGCGCCAGTCGCCCTTGCTGTAGATGCCGCTGCATTCGGCATAGGCGTCAAGCGGACCGAGGCTGGCGATGCAGGTTACGACCGCGGCCCGGTCAGTGGTGTCGAGCTGATGGGCCTGTACCTCGGTTCCCGCCGCGCGCAGTTCCCGGGCCAGATCGTCCGGCCGGCGGATATCGGTCAGGATCAGCCGCGCGCCAAGGCCGGCACAGGCCCGGGCGGTCGCGCTGCCGAGGGCCCCCGCCGCGCCCGATACGAGGACGGTCTTTCCGGAGAGGTCGAAAGGGTTGGCCAGCGGCATCATGCGGCCGCTGTGGCCGCGAGGGCGGGCTGGCGCCGCAGAAGGGTGGCAAACACCTGTTCCATCACGGTCGCCGGATCGGCCACAGCTTCGAACGCACGCCAGGCCACGTGCGAGTCCGGTCGGACCAGGATGGCGCCCGTACTGCCGATTTCGCATTGCGCCGCCCATTCGCGATCCGGGTCGACCACATCCGTCCCCATGCGAACGGTGCGGAGCGAAACCCCGTGCCGCGCGGCGGCATCGGTGGCGGCGGGCAGCCATGCGGCGCCGCCTTCCGGGACGATCAGGACGAAATCGCCCTTGCCGCAGAGATCCAGCGTGGACAGGCGCGTGCCGTCCTTCTCGACCCAGCAATGCGGGAGCCGGTGCCCGGCCCGGGTTGTCGGCTGGTAGGTCCGGCCCAGGGGATCGCGTTGGGGCGGCAGCGTTCCGTCGCCGATGACCGCGCCCTGTTCGTAGTGAAAGCCGAGTTCCAGGTCATGCGCCTGCCACTCCATCTCCTGCACCTTGAGCACCTGCTTCAGCCGTGCGCGGCGGGTGCGGCCTTCATCGTCCTCGGCAAAGAATTTGACGAAGTTCTTGCTGCTTGTCTCGCCATCTCCCCGCACCAGGCCAATGACGCCATCGGTCAGCGCATGGTTTTCGAAGGTCATCAGCGCCCAGCTGACATTACGCGCAGCAACCGGCCGGCGCTCGGATTCATAGGTGTCCAGCAGGGCCGGATCGGCACGACCCTCCAGCACCTCCCGCAGTTTCCAGGCCAGGTTATGGGCGTCCTGTATTGCCGAGTTCAGGCCAAGACCGGTGGTCGGCGGATGCCGATGCGCGGCGTCGCCGGCCAAAAAGATCCTGTCGAACCGGTAGCGGTCGGCCAGCACGCCTTCGACTTCCCAGTGACCGATGCCGATGATGTCCGGGTCGAGGTCCGGCACATTCAGCAGAGCGCGCATCCGCGGCAAGAGCGAGGCCTGATCGAACCGCGCCGGATCATCCGGGCGGAAGGAAAAGTGAAACATCCATTCCTCGGAGTGACGGTCGAACCGGGTCGGCCCGAGTTTGCCCAGCACGCCGCTGCTCCACGATCCGCCGTCCGGATTGACGAACCATGTGGTCATGGCCAGATCGTCGTCCCACCATTGCGACAGGTCGGCCCTGAAATAGACCGTCACCATGTCGACCAGCTTGCGTCGCCCTTCCAGCCGGCTGCCCACTGCCGGGCCGACCGTGCGTCCGCCGTCGGCGGCAATCAGGTATCGGGCCCGAATGGTCAGATCGCGGTCGTTCTCGAGGTCACGGACGATGGCGGTGACATGGTCGGTGTCCTGATGCACCTCTTTCAGCTCGTGGCGGAACAGCAGGCCGTCCGGATTGCGATCCTGCGCCTGTTCCGTCAGCAAGGGTTCGAGCCGAACCTGCGGGTAGAGACAGCTTTCGCAGGGGCTGTGCCGCCTGTAGTCGGTCAGCGATCCACCGCCAAAGGATTCGACACTGTGGAATGTGCGCCGGTCCAGCGGGCCGTCGCCGCCGAGGGTCGTGCACCAGCGGATGCGCTGGATGGCGGACAGCGGCATGGCCTTGTCGTAGACGGCCCCGGCCACACCCAACTGTCGGAAGACCTCCATCGTCCGCTGGTTGATGTATCGCGCCTTCGGCAGGTTGCCGGTCGAGGCATGACGCTCGATCAGGAGCGATTTCACGCCGAGTTCGGACAGGGCGATCGACGCGGTCAGACCGCAGCCGCCGGCACCGACTATGAGAACGGGAACTTCGATGTCGGGCATCGTTGGCCTCCTGTAACGCGCAGGTCGGATTTGCGTCCGTGAAGAGCCGGAGAAGTGACGCCACGGAACCTGATCGTTTTCGAGATAGTTTGGCAATCATACCACCAATGTCCCCCATCAATGTTACACCGGATTTCGAATTTGGCGGAAAGATGAGAGAATGACGAAAATGAGGTGAAGCAGGTGAGCCGCCTGATGGATTCTGAAGACAACGCGGCTCGAGAAATCGAGACCGAAGCCCTCCTCGACCGGATGAGGTTGCCTGTCGGACAGAGCTATAATGCGGATGACAATATCGCGCGGATCTGTTCCGTCATCGCCAACCGCACCAGTCTGCTCATGCAATCCATGTATGGCGAGCGCTTTGGGCTGAATGTGCTGAATTGGCGCATTCTCGCGATTCTGGGATACCACAGTCCGATTTCCGCCAAGGCGATTTCCGAGATGATCGCGACCGATCAGGTCACGATCAGCCGCGCCATAGATCAGATGTCGCGCAAGAAGTTGATCAGCCGGCGCGTGGACCAGAGCGACCGTCGCCGCCAGCTTCTTCGGCTGAGCGATCGTGGCCAGGAGGTTTATCAGCGGGTCCTGCCCCTGTTCGCCGCATCGGAAAGCGCGCTTCTCGCGCCGCTGAGCGAGGACGAGCAGGCAGAGCTGCGCCGGCTTCTTCATATTGTCGCGAAACAGGCCGAGACGGAGTTCTCGGAAACCAAACCCTGGCAAGACGTTCTGTCGGCCTATGGCAAACCCGGCGGAAGCGACGCCTAAGTCCCGCGCCGAGGGACAGATTGCCGCCTGCCACGCGCTAGGATCGCCCCAACCGTTGTCCGACGGTATTTGTAGATCTGGAATGCAAAGGAATCCGTGATGAAAAGCGACTGGTTGGGACTGGATGGCAAGGTGGCTGTCGTCACCGGGGGCGGCGGCGGAATCGGACGCGTGATCGCCGCGTCTCTGGCCGAGGCGGGCTGCAAGGTGGCGGTCCTTGATCTCAATGCAGAGAGCGCTTCGGCAACGGCTGCGGAACTGGCCGAAACCGGGGCAACGGTGATCTCCTGCAGTGCGGACATTTCCGATCATGCGAGTGTCTCCGCGGCCGCAAATCGGGTGCGCGCCGAGCTGGGGCCTTGCGATGTACTCGTCAACAATGCTGCACTGGTGCGCAACGGTCCGCTGTCCTCGCTCTCGGTCGCGGACTGGACTGCTGTGCTTACCGTCAATCTGACGGGCTACTTCATCTGCTCGCAGGTCTTCGGTCAGCAGATGATGGACAAGAAGTCCGGCGCGATCGTGCATGTATCGTCCATGGCGGGTCTGCACGCCCAGCCGACCAGCGGCGCCTATAGCGTCAGCAAGGCGGGGGTCATGATGCTGTCGAAGAACATCGCGCAGGAATGGGGCCCGAAAGGCATCCGGTCCAACGTCGTGAGCCCGGCGATGGTCATGACACCGATGTCCGAAGTGATCTATCGCGATCCCGAAGTGCGAAAGAAGCGCGAGGATATCGTACCGATCGGCCGTATCGGGCAGCCTCAGGATATCGCGGATTCCATCGTCTTCCTCGCCAGCGAGCGCGCGAGCTATGTCAGTGGTCAGGAAATCCTTTGCGACGGCGGCTGGAACACCGTGTTGCTCAAGACAGTGCCGCGCCCGGGCTTCGACCAGAAGGACGCCTGACCCTTCCAAAGAAATTGGCGCATGCCCTGCGGCGTGCGCCACTCCCGTTCTGCCCGCACCTGCGCAAGTTGGTCAGGCGGCTTCCTGCTGTTGATCGCGGTTGCGTTTGCCCGAGTTCACCCAATCGTTCCAGACGTCCAGATACCACATCAGCAGTTCCCGCTGGCTGGCAATCCCAAGCCGGTTGTAGGCGCGTTTGCGATAGGTCATCACGCTTTCCTTGCCGATGCCGAGGTCGTCCGCGATCACGCAGGACGACATGCCATGAAGTATGCGTGAGCAGACTTCGCGCTCGCGGCGGGACAGATCCGACATGTTGTAAACGCAATCTTCGATATCCTCGCGAGAGGCGAGCGCCGGGGTGAGATCGGACTTTTGTTCGAAGAGTTCCGCGTGGCGCGAGATCATCGTCAGGAGGAATCTTGCAGACTGTTCGAGCTCGAGCAGCGTGTCGCCGGACAGTTCGCTGCGGTCGGCCGAGCGCAACAACTTGAGGCAATAGGAGGCCTGGTTGATCCGGGCATAGACCAGCACTGTCTCGTAATTTTCGGCTGCGGCGCCGGTCTGGTTGGGTTCCGTTGTGGAGTTGACCGGACGGATGACGCGCACGCGAATGTTGTCGCCAGCTGTTACCAGATGACGTTTTACGTCATAAACACTGCCCTTTACGGCCTGTGCGAGGGAAGACGACGTGTGAGAGGCGCTGCCGATCTCAGAAAGGTGATAGTCGCTGAGACGGTAGCAGGCGCAATGGTCGCCGCCCAGCAGACGGTCCATCGCTTCAAGCAGTTTCCCGGAAAACTCCAGCGTACCGATTTTGGCTATCAGCTCGATAAACTCGCCGGTCACAATCAGAACCGGTTCGTCCATGGTCGCAGTCGCTTGTGTCTTGATCACCCTGTGTCCTCCCAACTTATGACCTCTTGGGTCATCTCCCGACAGTCACGTTACTTACGAGAAGAAATGATTGCAATGCGCAAGTAATTTTTTGGAGGAAAAAATTTAAAGTCTTATATTTAGGCCTACTTGCGCGAACTTCTTGAGAGCCCCCCAGGAAGATGGTGGCGCTATCATGTCCGGCGTAGCCGAACCGGTTCTGCAGCGATCTCGTTTGTCGGGACGACAGGCGAATCATAAAAGGCCGCCGGGGACCGGCGGCCTTAACAGATGGGTTTTGCCTGAGCGGGTTCTAAAGTTGCGGGTCGGCGACCCGCACAACCAAACCGTCCATCTCATCGGTCATCACCAGCTGACAGCTCAGCCGGCTGTTCGGCTCGCGGTCCATTGCGGTGAAATCCAGCATCTGGTCTTCGGTTGGCGAGATCTCGGGGGCCTTGGCAAAGTAGGCGTCGTCGACGATTACGACATGGCAGGTCGAGCACGACAGACCACCGCCACAGTCTCCGACGATTCCGTCCAGCCCTGCCGCCGTCGCGGCGCGCATGACGCTGTCGCCGACGGCGACTTCGAGTTCCGTGCGGGTATCGTCAGGATTGATCAGGGTGACCTTGGGCATCTAAGTTCTTTCTTATCAGTCGTGTCAGCTGACCAGCCGCAATGGCAGCCGGTCCAGCGACCTCAGGGTGTTGATGGTCTTGTATTCGGGATCGCCATCCAGTTCGATTCGGCTGAACCGCTTGAGCAGGGCGCCGAGAAAGACTTCCGCTTCCAGGCGGGCGATGTTCTGGCCGATGCAGATATGCGGCCCCGCCCCCAGGGCGACATGCGTCCCGGCGCTGTTGCGGTCGATGTCGTATGCGGTCGGGTTGGAGAACTTGCGCGGATCCAGATTGGCCGCGCCGATGAAGCAGCCGACCTTCACATCGCCCTTCAGCGCGAGACCGCCGAATTCCATGTCGCTGACCGTGGTGCGGTGAATAAGCTGCGACGGGCTGTCCATGCGGATCGCCTCGTCGAAGGCCGCCTTAGCCTTGGACGGATCCGCCTTGAGCTTGGCCCATTGATCGGGGTTCTGGGCGAGCCGCAACAGCATGTGGCCGATGCCGGCAATGGTCGTGTCCACCCCGGCCCGCAGGAACGAGCGGACCTGGACCCCTGCCGTGCCGGTTGGAAAGCCGCCCTCGTCCTCGGCCTGATAGATCTTTTCGCCCAACCCGCCGGCGATCATGCTCTCGCGGGAAAAATACTGCTCGTAGTTCTTCAGATGCGGGCCGGCCGCCTCGATGGACGCCTTGGTCAGGTCGTTGTTCGGCCCGATCTGGTTGAAGTTCATTTCGCCGATCAGGGGAAAGGCCTCGCGCGGCATGTCCACACCCAGGGCGTCCGGGAAGACCTTGAGGATGAAGGGTTCCACCAGATCTCTCACCGCCTCGACGGTTCCGCTGCCGATGATGGTATTGGCCTGTTTCTCGGCCTCGGCCATGAAGTCGTCGCGCCACTGACGGATGATGACCGGCGAGAGGACACGCTGCAAGGTGCGGCGCACGGCGGAATGGCCCGGCGGATCGACTTCGGCAATCGGACTGGGCGTGCGCCAGGCCCCGGGTTTCCGGATATCCGACATGCCGATGCCGCCGGTGCTGGTGAAGCGCGTGTAATCGCTGAGCGCCGTCTGCACGAGGTCATGACGCCCGATGGCATACATGTCGTATTTCGTCAGGCGGACGACGGGGGCGGTTTCCCGGATGGCGGTTTGCACCGCCTCGGGGTCGCGCAGGTTTTCCCGGGTGAACGGATCGATGTCCAGCTCCGGGGGGGAGGCCAATCCTGCTTCGACCGTCATTGCTGATCCTCCTTGGATTTTTCTCGGCTTGTCCGGTGGATCAGGCCGCAATCAGGCGCAGCGGCAGCTTTTCAAGCATCCGCATCTGGTTGATCGGTTTATAGACCGGCGGGCCGGCCAGTTCGATCCGCTTTACGCGCTCGGCCAGTGCGGACAGGATCGAGGCCGCCTCGGCCCGGGCGATCATCTGGCCGATGCAGATATGCGCGCCCACGCCAAAGCCCAGGTGCGTGCCGGCCGACCGACGCTCGATCCGGAAGGCGTCGGGGTCTTCGAACTTGCGCGGGTCGCGGTTCGCGGCGCCAAAGAACACACCGACCTTGGTATCGGGCCGCAGCCGGACGCCGGAAAGCTCCATTTCGCCCGACGTCGTGCGATAGGATACGTGGAAGGACGGCTCGAGCCGCAGCGCCTCTTCAAAGGCCAGACCTGCCTTTTTCGGGTCGGCGTGGATCAGGTCATACTGGTCGGGATTTTCGGCCAGCTTGCACAGCGAGTGTCCGATGCCGGCCATGGTCGAATCCGCGCCACCGCCCACCAGCGAGCGGGTCATGTTCGATGCGAGGCCCGGTTCGGGAAACTCGCCCCGGTCCTCGGCCGCAAAAAGGTCGTCCGCGATAGAACCGGGACGCACGCCTTCACGCTGGCAACTGGACTCGAACCATCCGAGATAGGGCTGCGCCTTTTCCATCGCGGCATGGTAGAGGGCGTTCTGCGGGCCGGACTGATTGAAACGCATTTCGCCGATGGCAAGGATGTTGGGGCGGGGAAGGTCAATCCCCACGGCTTCGGGGAAAACGTCCAGAATGTAGGTTTCGGCGATATCCTCGACACCGTCGATCTCGCCGCGTTCCATCAGTTCGTCGGCAAGGGTGGCGGCGCGTTCGTCAAACTTCTGCTTCATCTTGCGGATGGCAATCGGCGAGAGATATTTCATGACCACATTGCGGATGGAGGTATGATCCGGCGGGTCGTTTTCCAGCATCCGGTTCGGCACGCGGAAATCGCCGGGCTTACGGATATCCTGGATGCCGATGCCGCCCTTCGCGGTGAACTTATCGAACTCTTTCAGGACGGTTTCGCATTCGTGGTGGCGACCGACCGCATAGACATTGTATTTTGGGATCAGAGCGATGGGCCCGGCTTCGCGCAGCTTTTCCTGGAATTCATAAGGGCTTCGCAGGACCTCGATGTCATAGGGATCGATGTCCAGCACGGGGGCCTCGTTTCGGTCGATGTCCGCCGCGGTGTCTGCCATCTCTGCTATCCTCTAGATTTTATGCCCGGCGCAGGACGCCGAGATTCGGCGGTCCATCGCACCAAGTGGGCGCTTGAGCGCACTCTATCGCCTGGGTGGGCGGTCGCTGTCCCCCCGAACGGGGAAAATGCCAGAGGAGCCGCGCCGTTAGGCTGCGGATCGCAGCCAGAGGTGAACGGCGATGTACTACGAGTTCCGCTTCTATGCGGTCGCGCCCGGCCGGCTTTCGGACGAGATGGCGCTTGTGCGCAATGTGGCGGTCGATCCGGCGCCCGACCTGCCGGCCGGGGAGGAAGGCAGCCTTTGGGATCGCTATGAGGTGCCGCGCCCGGTCGGGTCCTGGATCACCTTGACCGGCCGCGATTGCCCCGGGTTTCTCTACATCGTTCCCTGGGAAAGTCTCGACCAGCGCGATGCGAGCCTGCCGCGCTTCTGGACAGACCCGCTTTGGGCGAAGCGGCGGGCAGAGCTGACGGGTGGTCATACGCTGGTCAATTCGATCCAGACATTGATATTCTCACCCCTGCCCCAGGCCCTTGCCCTGCGTGACAAGCCGTCTCCGCTTCCGTTTGGCGGTGTGCATGAGTTGCGTATCTATGACCTGCTGACGGGCGACCAGCCGGAGGCGCAGCGCGTCCTGGCCGAAGTCGATCTTCCTGCGGCACAATCCCTTGGCGCGCAGATTCTGGGGTTCTTCGGGATGGTTCTGGGGTCCGACCGTCCACGGCTTGCCGCCTTGCTGGCCTGGCCGGATCTGGACACGCAGTTGCGGGCTGCCGAGGCGCTGGACAGTCATCCGGCCGTCACGGCGCAGCGCGAAGACGAGTATGCGCGCGCCGGTCGATTTATATTCGACCGCCTGGATCAGTATCTGCTGGAGCCGATGGAGTGGAACAGTCCGCGCCCCAACCTGGGAGCCCGAGCATGACTGCAACGCTCGCGCCCAGGGTCACGATCGAAGAGTATTACGAGCTTCGGCTTTACGAGATGCTGCCCGGCCGGCTTCCGGGCTTTCTGCCCCTGATGGAAGAGACCGCGATCCCCCAGTTTGCGGTTCACGGCATCCCGCGCCCTCTGGCCATCTGGGAGGGTCACGCCGGCCCCATGGCGCCACTTTACGCCTATCTGATCCGCTGGCGGTCGCTGGACGAACGGATGGCGCGTTGGAACGCCTTTTATGCCGATCCCCTTTGGAGCGAGCGGATGGGCGCCAATTTCGCCAGTGGTCCCCGGTTGCGGCGAACCCATGTTCTGATCCTGCGACCGTCGCATACATGGGCCTCGCTGGTGGACCCGGCGGTGACGGGACCGCAGAGCGGCATTCATGAGCTGGCGTTTCACAATCTGGACAACGACAACCCGGCCCGTGGTCACGACGCCATCGCACAGACAGACCTGCCCTTTCTGCAGGCGCGCGGTGGGCATGTTCTGGGGACGTTCATGACCTGGTACGGCGGGGGTATGAACCAGGCCATCACGGTGACGTCGTGGAAAGACGCTGAAAGCTGGCGCGCGGCGAGTGTCGCCCTCAAGAGCGATCCCGGGATTACCCGCCTTCATGACGCGTCGCGGACCCGCCGCGGAACGACCTTGGTGCAGGGATCGGACGTGCATCTGTTGCGACCGCTTCCGGGCTGGGAACCGGCCGCCAACTTCGGGCGTGTCTGAGGCCTATTCCGGCAGGACACGCACACTGGCCGAGGCGATCTTCCACTCTCCGGCGACGCGCTGGAACCGCCAGGTATAGAGGCCGTTCATTGCGATCTTTCCCGCTCCGTCCCGCCAGTCGGTGATCAGCGCGCGCGAGAGACCGTGCGCCGTATCTGTGTCGGCTCCGGCGGTCAGGACGACATCGGTCATCTGATGGCGGAACTTGCGGTTGAAGCGGTCTATGATCGACGACTGGATCATCGCCCGCAACGCCTGTTCACCGCGCTTGGTCTCTTGCGGCAGGCCGGAACCGCCCTGGCTGGCCGGAGGAGAGTTCTCGCGCGTCCAGGTGCCGTCTTCGGTGAACAACGCGGTGAAGCGATCCAGATCGCCCGCATCCGCGACATAGGCGTAGCGCGCGATCAGTGTCCGCAGGGCGACGTCGTCTGAGGGCGGCAGACGTGGCCCGTCGAGGATCTCGCCCCAGGTCATTCGGAATATACGCCCTGGGACAGCAGGTTCTTGCTGGCATAGTCGCCACCCTGTCCGCGGGTCAGGAAACCGGCGGTCATTCCGCCATCGACCGGAACGATGGCGCCGCTCATGTAGCTGGCGGAATCCGACAGCAACATCATCGCAACGGCGGCGATCTCGTCGGAGTTTGCCATCCGGCCCAGAGGAGTGCGGTCGTATACAACACGTTCGATGTATTTCTCGGGCATGTTGGCGCGCAGCAGCGGGGTATCGACGAAACCCGGCATGATCGCGTTGACCCGGATGCCATAGCGGCCCCACTCCAGTGCCAGCGACTTGGTCAGGCCGGCCACCGCGTGCTTGGACGACACATAGTGCAAGCGGCCGGGATGCCCGCCGAGTCCGTCGATGGAGCCGACGTTGACGATCGCGCCGCGGCCGCGCTGGATCATCGCCTGGGCGAATTCGCGCGCCGCCAGGAAGACACCATTCACGTTGACATCGAGGACGGCCTCGAAGTCGGCCAACTCTACTTTTTCCGCAGGCGCGGTGCGCGAGATGCCGGCGGAGGAAAAGAGCCCGTAGACCGGCCCGAGGTCGGACTCGACGGCCTTCGCGACTTTGCCCATCGCCACTTCGTCGCGAACGTCCAGCGCATAGCCTTCCGCCTTGACGCCCTTGGCGCGCAGCTCGGCCAGTGTCTTGTCGATATTGTCCTGATTGACGTCGAGCACGGCAACATGCGCCCCGTCGGTAGCCGCGGACAGGGCCGCCGAGCGGCCGATGCCCGAGGCGCCGCCGGTGATCGCGATGACCCTGCCCTTCAGTCCGTAATTCACCATGTGAGCGCCCTTTCGCAAAAGATGAGTCCTGTTGCGGCACGTTACGATCAGGGCCTGGTCGTGATTGTCCCCGGTGCCGGGGACCGTCAATCGGCCGCTGCGTGAATAATCGGCGGAAACCGATCGGAGGATACCATGGCAGTCATAGAAACCCGGCACCTGTTCACCCTGGGATGCGACGTCGATGGCGTCAGTCATCTTGGCCCCGTTCCTCAGGGGTACGAAAGACGGATCGTCACCGTCAGCGGCGGCACCTTCGAGGGTGCCGAAATGACCGGAAAGGTGCGCAGCGGCGGCGGGGACTTCCTGACCATCCGGCCAGACGGGGGCTATAACCTGGATGTGCGCCTGGTTCTGGAAACGGAGATGGGCGAGCTAATCTACATGACCTATGTCGGGCGGCGCAACGGAGCGCCGGAGGTCATGGACCGTTACAAGCGGAACGAGGCCGTGGCAGCCGGCGAAGACTATTTCCGAACCATCGTCCAGTTCGAGACCGCAGCGCCCCGGCTGTTTCGTCTGAACGACATTCTGGCGGTTGGAACCGGCCTGAGGCTGGCGTCGGGGCCGGTCTATGAGATTTTCGAGATTCTCTGAAGTCGCGGGCTCACCACGCGGAGCGCAGCACCTCGAGCACCTGCGCGGGCGAGTCAAAGCGGCGCCCTCCCGTCTGAAGCTCGGGATGAAGCATGGCCTCCTCTGCCATCTGCTCCAGGGCGTCCGCCGGGACGCCTTGCGCGCCTAGCCGAGTTGGCAGGCCGAGGTCTTTCACAAGTTCGGCCACCGTATCGGCCAGTGGCTGGCCGGGGGAGCCCATCGCTTCGGCCAGCGGGGCATGCAGGTGGCTTGTCTCAGGGGCTGTATAGCGCAGGACATGCGGCAGCAGGATCGCCGACGCCACTCCCTGGGGAAGGCCTGTCTGGCCGGTGATTGGCCGACCGATGGCATGAGAGGGCCCAAGCCGCACACCCTGCGCCGCGCCCTGAATCGTCTGCCAACTGCCCAGTTGACAGTCCTGGCGGGCGTTCAGATCTTCCGGGCGGGCCTTGCTCGCTCTCAGGCCACGGGTCAGCAGCCGCAGGCCCTGCAGGGCGCTGGCCTCGGCCATCGGGGCTGAACCGGCAGCGGAGCACCATGTGGCGATGGCATGATCGACAGCGCGCAGGCCGGACGACAGCCAGAGCTCTTCCGGTGTATCCAGCGTGGCGGTGGGGTCGAGCAGGACGATGTCCGCGGCCAGATCAGCATGGCTGACGATCTGTTTGCGGCCCGTCAGCGGATTGAGAAATCCGGCGGCGGGCGTGTATTCGGCCCCGGACAGCGTTGTCGGGACCGAGATGAGATAGGGCCGGGGCGACGCTGAGGTGGTCGAAAGAGCCAACCGCGCGAGATCGTCGGTTTCCGCCACATTGTTCGTCAGGCAGATCCTGGCGGATTTTGCGGCCTCGGCGACCGATCCGCCACCGACCGCGACCATCGCTTCGGTGCCCTTGTGGCGCAGCGCGCCGACAATGTTCATCACATCGGCAAATGGCGCGTCGCGACCGATGCCTTCGATCCGGTCGGTGCACCCGTCGCCAAGGATTGCACCGCAGCGTCCGCCGGCGCGTTTCGGCCCGGCAAGAGATTGCGACGTCACCAGTACGGTCTGCCGCGCCCAGAGTTCGCTTAGCGCCTTGGGGAGCATTTCTTCCAGCGGTTCCCCATAAATGACGATCTGCCGTTGAGGCGGCGTGTAGCGCCCTTTGAACATGTCCTGCTCCATCTGTTGTGGTAGGGGCCGGGGCTTAGCCACGCGGCCGGACGCGCAAGCCGGTTGGCGCGCGGAAGGCGAAGGCGGGTTGAAAGGTCATCGGACCCGGCTCGCCAAGGCGCATATGGGGAAAGGTCTGCGTCAGTTCCTCAAGCATGACCTTCACTTCCATCCGCGCGAGCGGGGCGCCAAGACAGACGTGAATGCCGTGGCCGAAGGTCAGGTGGCGGCGTCCGTTTGCGCGATCAAGCCGGAACCGGTCCGGATCGGCAAAGATTTCGGGATCGCGGTTCGCGGCCGCGAAGCTGACGATGATCTGCGATCCGGCGGGGATGTTCACACCGCCGATGGTGACATCCTTGACCGCGACACGGCGCCAGTTGGCCACGGCGCCATACATCCGCAGCCCTTCTTCAACCGCTGCCGGAATAAGTGTCGGATCCTGCACCAGAGCGGACCAGAGATCGGGGTCCGAGAGCAGCGCGTGTATCGTGTTTGTCGACTGGCTTGACGTTGTTTCATGGCCGGCAAACAGCAGCCCGAATGTGGCCGAGTTGATCTCGTTCACCGTAAGCCGTTCGTCGTCGCCGTCGCGCAGGCGGAGCAATTCGCTGGCGAAATCGTCGCCTGGTGCGTGCATCCGCTGTTCGACCAGCGCCACGACATAGTGCCAGAATTCGAGCAGGTTCTGCGCGGCACGCATCTGCGCCTCGGGCTGGGCCCGCGAGAAGCTGAGCATCAGACGATCCGTCGCCCAGGCCTTGACCTGAGCGGCGTCCTTCTGGGGAATGCCCAAAAGCCGGAATATGACCCGCGCCGGCAATTCATATGTCATCTCGCGCAGGAGGTCAGCTTCGTCGCGCTCTGTCAGGGTTGCGATGGCTGCCCGGCTTAACTGCCGGGTATCTGCTTCCAGAGCCAGCAGGCGCTTCTGGTTCATGGCCTGCGCGGCGAAGGAGCGGATCCGCGTGTGGCGCGGCGGATCGCAATTCACCTGGATCCCTTCCAGCGCGTAACCGCCGCTGGACAGCAGATCCAGCGCCTGGGAAGGCAGCGGAGAAATCGGGGTATTGGCGTTCGACGCCGAGAAGCTGTCGGGCGCGCGCAGGATTTCCTGCACGTCGGCGTAGCGGGTGACGACCCAATGGCCAAGCGAGGGCGCGTAGAAAACCGGTTCGGTCCGCTGCGCCCGCGCCAGGGTCTGGTGCATCCGGCCGTGATCGAAGGGATCCCAGTCCCAGCCGATGCTGCCGGCCGGACAGACCGCTTTCGGGATGTCCCACACTTTTGCAAGATCGCTCATTCCGCGCGTTCCTTCCGTCCGGCCACCCCTGCGTGGCTGAGGCCCGTGCCCCGCCCGAGGGGGCCGGCATGAAGACCTGGGGCAGCCGATTGCGGATGCCCCAGGTGCGTTCAGGCGGCAGACCGCGTCACGGGTTGGCGAGGACCAGCCCGCCGTCCTGGACCTTCAGGATCGCCGCGCCGTAATGCGGGTCGAAATCGTCGCTGTCCATCGTCCAGGTCCCATTGCCGAGGATCGTCGGGACGTCGCGCAGCCCGGCAAGAGCATCACGAACCTTTTCGCGCGTCGGCTCGGGGCCGGCCTGCTTGACCGCTTCAACGGCGAGGCTGGCCAGGGCAAAGCCCATCGCGGCCCAGTTGTCCGGCTTGGCGCCGTATTTCGCCTCGTAGCTGGCCACGAAGTCTTCGTTGCCCGGGTTCTTCGAGCCGATGAAATAGTCCGCGATCACGATCGAGCCTTCTGCCGCGCCGCCAGCCGTGTCGATGAAGGCCGGTGTCGCGAAGGACGAGGGCCCGACCATCGGGACCTCCATCGGCACGCCGGCCTGGCGGGCCTGAACGACGACGTTGGCGCCCACTTCGGCCGGTGCGGCCACAAAGAAGGCGTCGATACCGGAATTTGCCAGCCGTGTTCCGATGGCAAGGAAGTCGGTGTCGGACGACAGGATGCCGTCCTCGGACACCACCTCGACGCCGGTGCCCTGCAGTCCGGCGACAAAGGCGTTCTTCTGGCTGACGAAACCATCGTTGGAGCGGTCGAAGACGACGGCGATCTTCTTGATGTCGGTATGCTCGGCGACATATTTCGACAGCTCGCCCAGCATGTCGTCGCCGACCTGCTGAACCTTGAAGGACCAGGGCCCGGCCTGCACGATCCCGCGCGACGAGCCGATTCCGAACAGCGCGACTTTCTGTTCGTTGGCGACCGGTGCCCCCGCCGTGCCTTCGAGGCTGGTGGTCGGACCGATGATCATGAGCAGCGCGGGATCCTGTGCAAGGCGGCTGACCAGCGTGATGGTCTGACCCTTGTCACTGGCGGAATCGCCTTCCACCACCTCGAGCTTTACGTCGCCGAGCTTGCCGCTTTCGTTGCCCTGCTCGATGGCCAGTTTCATCGCGTTCTGGATCGGCACGCCACCAAAGGCATATGTCCCGGTCAGCGCGTTGATGACGCCGATCTTGTAGGTCTCGGCCTGAGCGAGCGTCACGCCGGCGGCAAGAACCGCAACGGAGGCCAGCAGCGTTTTCCTGAAAAGTCGCATTCTCATCTCCCTGAATTCCGGATTGTCTCCACGTGTGCCGGTCCCCGGTCAGACAGGTGCCACGTCAGGCCGTCTCCTCTGTCCGGCCCAGGTAATGGTCGACCACGAGCGGATCGTGCGCGAGGTCAGCGGCGGTGCCGCGCATGACGACGCGCCCCATCTCGAGAATTGCCGCATGATGGGCGGTCTCCAGCGCCAGCTTGGCATTCTGCTCGACCAGAAGGATTGTCAGCCCGCTGGCGTTCAGCCGAAGCAGGGCGTCGAACACTTCGCGCACGATGACCGGCGCGAGGCCGAGGCTCGGCTCGTCCAGCAGCAGGATACGTGGCGCTCCCATCAGGGCCCGGCCGATGGCCAGCATCTGCTGTTGCCCCCCCGACAGCGAGCCCGCCAATTGGGTTCGGCGCTCTGCCAGAACCGGGAACAGGTCATGCACCCGGTCGAGAGCGTTCCGGTCCCCGCTGCGCGTACCGGCTGCAATACGACCGAGTTCGAGGTTCTCGCGGACGGTCAACGGCGCGATGACCTGGCGTCCCTCCGGCACCTGAATGAGGCCCGCGCGCGCGATGCGATGGGCTGGTCGTCCGATCAGCTCGACCCCGTCAAAGCGGGCGTGACCCGTCTGGGCCTGCACCATGCCGCTGAGCGTGTTGAGGAGCGTGGACTTGCCGGCGCCGTTGGGGCCGATCAGGGCAAAGATTTCGCCCTTGCCAACCGTCAGGCTGACGTCCTTCAAGGCGCGAATGCCGCTGTAGGAAACGGAGAGCCCGGAGACTTCAAGCATCGGTTCAGCTCCCCAGATAGGCTTCGATGACGCGCGGATCGTTCACCACGGTCTCGGCAGCGCCCTGAGAGATCAGCCGCCCGGACGCTAGGACGCAGACATGGTCGCAAAGACGGCGGACAAATCGCATGTTGTGTTCGATCAGCAGGATCGCGACGCCCTGCGCGGCCACGTCGCGGAAGATCTCGGCGAGCGAATAGGCTTCGGCGTCGTTCATCCCCGCCACCGGTTCGTCCAGCAGCAGCAGGCGCGGTTCGGTGGCCAGCGCGCGCATCATCTCGATGCGTCTTTGGTGGCCGTAAGACAGCGATGCGGCGGGCCAGTCGGCCAGATCGGCCATGTCGAAGCGCTCCAGCAGATCCATCGAACGGCGCAGGAGGGCGCGGCGTTCGCGGAAGGCGGATGGCAGACCCAGAAGGCTTGACAGGGTCGACGTCGTCTCGTGTCGGTGGAATCCCGCCAGGACGTTCTCCAGCACGCTGGCTTCCTTGATCAGACGGATGTTCTGGAACGTGCGCGACACACCCATATGCGACAGGTGCTGCGCCTCCATCGTGCTGACGTCCTGGCCGTCCAGCTCCACCCGGCCGCGCGACAGCTTCAGCAGGCCGGCGATCATGTTCACGACGGTGGTCTTGCCCGCGCCATTGGGTCCGATCAGGCCCGTGATCTTGCCGGCTTCGGCCGCCATGCTCAGACTGTCGACCGCGGGCAGCCCGCCAAAGTCGCGTCCGACCTCGTGCAATGTCAGCATGCTCATATCGTCACCCCGTCGCGATCCTTCGCGCTTGCCCCGCGCGAGAGCGACCGATGCCGCAGCCGGCCCAGGACCGTGTCGACGATCCCGCGCGGCAGGAATGTGATGGACAGCATCAGCAGAGCCCCCTGCATGATCGACCGGTAGTCCTGAAAGCCGCGCAGCAATTCGGGCAGGCCGGTCAGGATCAGCGCACCGACGATCGGTCCGAAAATCGAGACGCGCCCGCCAAGGACCACCATGGCCAGCAGCATGACCACCATGTGGAACCCGAACTCGTTCGGCGTGATCGAATAGCTGCTGAAGGCATGCATCGCGCCGCCCAGACCGGCGATGGCCCCGGACAGAACAAAGGCGATCATATGGTGCTTGCGCACGTCATATCCGAGCGACACGGCGACGGTTTCATCCTCGCGGATGATATCGAAACCGCGCCCTATGCCGGACATCCCGATGACGTGCAGGAAGTATGCCACCACCACGACGGCGATGGCGGCCTCGGTGATGTGCACCGCCTTGGGGATCGAATTGATCCCCAGAGCCCCATCGGTCAGGCTGGTCCAGTTCAGAGCCAGCGACAGCACGATCTGAACGAGCGCGAGTGTCGCCAGCGCCTGGAAGACGCCGCGCAGCCGGGCCAGCGGCACGGCGACGATCGCACCGAAGAAGCCACCGGCGACCAGCGCGATCACCATGCAGAGCGCGGGTGGCACGCCATAGCGGGTGGCGAGGATCGCCGCGGCATAGGCACCGACCGCGGCAAAGGCCGCGCTGCCCAGCGAGAAGACCCCGGCCCGCAGGACGATGTATTGGCTGAAGGCCAGAACCATGTTCAGCAGGGCCAGTTCGGCAAGCGGTCCGTATCCGGCGAAAAAGCTCATTGCCGCGCCACCCGTGCTGCGCCGCCCGAAGCGCTGCCGAACAGGCCGGTCGGACGCGCCAGAAGGACGAGGAAGAGAAGGGAGAAAACCACCACATCCGCCATTCCGGCAGACAGGTACGAGACCGTCAGAACCTGCACGATCCCGATCAGAAGGCCGGCGATCAGCGCCCCGGGGATGCTGCCGAGCCCGCCGAGGATGATGACGACGAAGGCGCGCAGCAACAGAGGTTCGCCCATCATGAAGTGCACCGAGTTGAAGACGAGTCCGATCAGCACGCCCGCGACACCGGCCAGAGCGCCGGACAGGAAGAAGACCTGAAAATTGATCGAGAAGGGGTTGATCCCAAGCAGGCGTGATGTGCCCTCGGAATAAGCGACCGCCCTGATCTGGCGTCCGGCGTTTGTGCGCTGCAGATACCAGACAAGCCCGACGACCGTCAGGATGACCACGGCCATGATCACCAGCTGCAGAAGCTGAACCCTCACGCCCAGGATCTCGTAGAACCTGATCGGGAAGGTGTCGAAGGGAAAGCGCATGACCCGCGTGGCGGTCATCTGCTGGGCCAGCGACAGCAGGATCAGGTTCGCCCCGATGGAGGACACGATGGCCGAGAATTCGGGGGCATTCCGTTTTCGCAGCGGGCGGAACGCAACCCAGTCCAGCACGACCGACAGCAGCCCGCCGGCAACGGCGCCGATCACCAGCGCGGCGGCGAAGGGCAGATCGAACATGGTGACGGCGAACAGGCCCGCAAAGGCGCCCCACATGAACACCGCGCCGTGGGCCATGTTCATGATGTGATTGACGCCGAACAACAGGGTAAATCCAAGCGCGAACAGCCCGTAGACACTGCCCACGACGACACCATTCAGCAATTGCTGTGCTAACAACGAGACCTCCCTGGCGGTCCGGCCCCCTGACCGGTCGGTATTCTGTCTTTTGCAGGGTCCCACAGTTGCAGACGTCTGGTGTAACCAAGCCGGGGGACAGGGCCGAAGATTGTTTCTGATCCTGATATTGTTTTGTTATTTCAGTGGCTTGAATGACGGCCTCCTGGCAGGGATGCGCGCGTCTCCGATCCCTACCCATCCTTAGGCGAGACGGTCTGAAGGAATTGAAGGAGCAAGCGGTTCACCTGTGACGGCGATTCCTGTTGAACCCAGTGGCCCGCATTTTCCAGGATGTGGATGCCGCGCAGATCCGACAGTCGCGGAACGGGATCTGCGTATCGGTCGATCCCCGGAACGAACCATCGCGTCGGGTCCAGCGCGCCGCCTATAAATAGTGCGGGCATGTCGATCGTCCGATCGGAGTAAGGGCGCAGTCTTTCCCAATCGAGATCCGGGTTGCGATAGCGTTTGAGCGGACCGCGCAGGCCATTTGCCGCGAACTCGGCCACATAGAAGTCCAGTTCTTCCTGAGACAGCCATTCGGGCAGGCTGTCGCGTTCCGGTAATCCGTCCAGCAGGGTGCGCGATCCGAACGGGCGCAATAAGGCGTTGTTGTGCCGATCGCCCTCGGCGGACAGGCTGAGGAAGAACAGCCGCAGGAACCTTTCAATGTCGGGTTCGAACTCGGCCTCTGCCACGCCGGGCGTTTGGAAATACGCCTGATAGAACAGGGTAT
This sequence comes from Seohaeicola zhoushanensis, assembly GCF_014656415.1. Taxonomy (GTDB): domain Bacteria; phylum Pseudomonadota; class Alphaproteobacteria; order Rhodobacterales; family Rhodobacteraceae; genus Seohaeicola_A; species Seohaeicola_A zhoushanensis. The sequence goes on from NZ_BNCJ01000013.1 coordinate 74,117, forward strand.
CCTTGTAGATATCGGCCCAGATCTCGGTGGGCCGGCGTTCAGGCGGAAACGTGGAGGGCACCGAGAGCGTGACCATGCCGCGCAGCAGGTCCGGAAACATCAGTGCGGCCGCCTGCACCTGCATGGAGCCCCAGTCGTGCCCGATGACCACGGCCCCCTCCGGCGACAGAGAACGGATGACCGCCGCGATGTCTTTTGCGTGTTCGGTAATCGCATAGGCCTGGGGCGCGTCCGGCCTGGAGGAGTTTCCGTAACCGCGGACGTGCAGCGCCGCGACCCTGTAGCCCGCTTCGACCAGCGGACGAAACTGGTGGCGCCACGAGAACCAGGATTCCGGAAAACCGTGCACCAGAACCACCAACGGACCCTCGCCCGCCATCGTGACGGCCAGAGTCATATCATGCGCGATGTCGACGCGGTGCAAATATGTCGGGACGTCCAATTTCATAGCTTGCCGATCCAAGGGTAAAGATTCGTCGATCTTCACGCATCTTCGGTGCCGCCCAGGTCCCCAGCGCGCGGGACGCGGCCCGTCACGCCTTGTTCAGGCGGGCCAGTCTGCCCGGCAATTGCGACAGGATGCTGCTGCGCTCGGCCGCCGGCAAAGAGTTCCAGCGGAACACTTCCAGGACAGTGCGGCCGCAGCCCTCGCAGAAACCGGCCTCGGCGTTCTGGCGGCAGATCCGCCGGCAGGGCGAAGGCGGGAGGCCAGACTGTTCGCGCTGGTCATTCATCGCGCAACCCCCTGCCGCCGCGACAGATTGCCGGCATGCAGCGAGATCGGCAGGCGCGTCAGCAAAAGCACGCCGAGGCCTAGGAAGATGACCGCAGCGGCGACAAATACCGCCGCCGCCCCTGCCCTGTCGATCACGAAACCGGCCAGTTGCACGCCGACGGCCTGGGACAGGAAATAGAAGGTTGCGAAGATCGCGACCGACGACCCCCGAACGTCCGGCGCCATCTGGGTGGCCATGGTCTGGAGCGAGTTGTGGATCATGTAAAATCCCAGCCCCATGGCGGCGATCAGCGGCACCGCTGTCCAGGCTATCTGGGTCATGGCCAGCCCGAAATAGGTCGCCGCCACGATCAGCGAACCTATAAAAGGCAGTTTACGGTTCCCCAGCAGAGCAAACAGACGCGACGACTGTGTCACGTAGACCAGCCCGCCTATGCAGTAGCTGGCCAGAAACGCACCGACCATGGCAAAGTCAAAGCCGAAGCGAAACCGCAATGCCGCGCCGACGTAGGTGAAGGCCCCGAACATCGCAAAGGCCTCTATCGACACCGCGAGCAGGACAAAACGAACGACCGGATCGCGCAGCAAGCGGGAGAAGGTCTGTATCGTTGCGCGCACGCCGCCCGATCCGCCGCCGGTCCCGACAGAGGCACCGCCGCGCAGGCGTGCAATGACCAATCCGGCAACCGCCAGAACATAGATCGCGGCGATCAGCAGAAAGGTGCTGCGCCAGCCGAAATATTCCCCCATCACGCCGCCGCCGACCTGGCCGGCCAGAAGGCCCAGAATCTGACTCGACATGAACTTGGCCAGAAGGGGCTGCCGCTCTTCATGGGGGACAGCGTCACCGATCCAGGCGATGGCCAGTGGCACGATGGCCGCCGCCGCAACTCCGGACAGCAACCGCGCGAGGGCGATGCCGGTAAGCGTTGTGCTGAAGGCGCAGGCCAATGTCATCAGGCACGACGCGACGCCGGCCCAGGTGATCACCCTGAACTTGCCGTAGCGGTCGCCAAGCCGGCCGAAGACAAGCTGGAAAAGGCCGTAGGTAAAGGCATATCCCGTCGCGACGAAGGCGACAGAGCCGATATTGACACCGAACTCCAGGGCGATCTGCGGCAAGACCGCATCCATTACCCGCGTCGTCGCCGCAGCGGCGAAGGATGCGATCGCGAGATAGCGGATGATTCGACCTGTCTCCTGTCGATGGGAAGGCGCGTCAGATCGCATCATCTTGCTGCTTTCTCTTGTCCGCACGGCGCGAGCGGCTCCAGTCTGCGATCCGGCGGGCAGGCGGTATGTCCCCCCGCGGGTTACGGCGGTACCACGTTCCGTGGCGGATAAGGGCCGGGACAGCGCAAGGGAAAGGCAAAACGAAATGATCTACGAATTACGCCAGTATCTGGTCGATCGCGGCCGGACCGGTCACAATCATCTGCGCATGACGGGAGAGCTCCCCGCGCTTCTTGCCCGGCATGGGGTGCATGTGGCCGGACGCTGGGATGCCCTGGCCGGCCCGCGCTGGCCGATGTTCTGCTATATCATGGAGTGGGAAAGCTATGCCGCGCGGGATGCCGCCTGGGGCGCCTTCTATGCCGATCCCGACTGGGCCCGCATCCGGTCTGAAACCAACGCCGGGCATGAAATGATCCAGGAGAACCAGCTTCAGTTCATAGCGCCAAATCCGGCTCTTTGCCCGGATGGCCCGTCGTTCACCGGACCGGACAGCATTCACCAGCTTGTGGTCCATAAGACGGCGATTGGCCGGACGGGCGAGGTCAACCGGTTTCTGGCCGAGACCTATCTGCCTCAGGTTCAACAGGCCGGTGCCGGAGTCATGGGTGTCTGCGACGTCATTAGCGGACCGGCCATGCCGGCGGTGGTGATGTTCCTGAACTGGGAGAACCCGAGCGCCTGGCGGAAGGGCTGGCGGGATTTCACCCTGAACCCGGTCATGATCGGCGCTTATGAGGCACAGCGCGCCGCGAATGGAGCGACCCTGCTGGACCGTGGCGAGGTGATCGTGATGGAGACGCTAGACGGACTTCCGCCGCAGCCGAAACTCCGGTTCTGACAAAGCCGCCCCAACCGCTGTTGCGCCGGGTTTCCCAGGCCATCTGCGGGGGGCACACAAGCGAGGATCGCACGTTCCCCCGTCCGGGGGACAGAAAAAACTAAACTGTCATTTAATAAACCTTCGAACCTGTTCCTTCCTGTTGCGAAGGGCCGGTGCGCTTTTGGAGGAGGCACTTTTCGATGAAACGACTCACTGCCCTTAGATCGACCCTGACCGCTGCCGCGCTGCTGTCCGTTGCCACTGCAGCCGGAGCGACCGACATTCGCTATGCGACCGGTTTCGCGCCGGGCACCACGGGCGCCAACACGGCGATCGCGACCGCAGAGAAGTTGTCCGAACTGACCAATGGCGCCATGAAAATGGAGGTCTTTCCCCAGTCGCTTCTCAGCTTCGGCGAGATGAATGCCGGGGTTCGGGACGGTATCGCGGACGCGGGCTTTGTTTTGTTGCCCTATTTCCCGGCCGAATTCCGCAACACAGGGATGATCGCTGACCTGACGATGATCTTCACGCTCAAGAACACCGGCGATCGCGGCGGGCTGGCCTGGACCGGGGCGCTGACCGAATACATCATGCTGAACTGCGACGCGTGCCAGGCAGAGATGGCCGCGCAGAACCAGGTTTACACATCCACCTCCGCCACCGAATATTCGTTGATGTGCACCAAACCGCTTGGCACGGCAGAAGATCTCAAAGGTCTGAAGATCCGTGTTGCCGGTGCCAACTGGAGTCGCTGGGCGCAGGACGTCGGTGCCACGCCGGTTTCCCTGCCGCAGAACGAACTGTACGAAGGGCTGAGCCAGGGCATCATCGATTGCACGATTTCCGGAATGACAGAAATCAATGACGCAGGTCTGTCCGACGTTCTGAAAGCGGTCATGGTCGATGTGCCCGGCGGCGGTTTCGGCGGGTCGGCGATGATGAACATCAATCGCGACGTCTGGCAGTCGCTCAGTGTCGACGAGCGGATGGCTTACGCCAAGGCGGCCACCTTCGCCGGGGCGAAGCTTGCCTGGGACTATCGCGTGGGCAATACCAAGGGACGCGAGACCGCCGAGGCAAAAGGGATCGACGTGGTCGATGCCGACGCGGCGCTGCGGGCGGCGACCGAGGAATGGATCCATCAGGATTTTGACGGCATCGCCAAGCTCTACGCTGAAAAATACGCGCTTAAAGGCACCGATGAGTCCGTCGCCACTTTCATGCAGATCTTCGAGAAGTGGACCGGGCTGGTGGCAAACGTCGACGGCGCAGAGGCTTTGAGCGATCTGATCTGGGAGCAGATCGGCACCAAAGTCGATTTCAACACTTACGGCATGTAATGCGCGACCAACAGGAGCCGCCATATGACAGGCGGCTCCCAACCTCGCTCGGTCCGAACCTGCCTGGGACGGCCAAGCGACCGAGCGTCAGTTTCCCGCGGCCGGCGTGTCCGCCAAGGGCAAAGCGGGCTGAATGTGCGGCCGGAGGATCGGGAAGGCCGCTTGCCGTCTGGCAGAGGGCCTGCAAATGGCCTCTGCAACGCACACCATGTCGGCAAGGGAGGGCCACATGACAACACCCACAGCAGGTCGCGCCGCAACGCCTGAAAGAGGATTGACGAGGCTTGGCCGGGTCATATCGCGCGTCGTGTCTTTGCTCTCTTTTATCGGGACTGTCCTTCTGGCGGTCATGGTGCTGCACATCACGCTGGATGTGGCTTCGCGGTACATCCTGAATACGCCCCTTCCCGGAACCATCGAGATTGTCATCAACTATCACATGATCATCATCGGGTTCCTGTCGCTGTCCTTCACCGAGGAAAAGAACCGGAACATTTCGGTCGAATTGGTCGCCGACCTGCTGCCGAAACGGGTTCAGCTGCGTCTGGATGTCCTGGCCAGTTTTGTCTCGGTGGTCGTTTTCGGGTTCCTCACCTATCGAAACTGGGTTGAAGCGATGAAAAAGTTCGACATCCTCGCCTTTGTCACACAGGGCACAACCGACATTCCGATCTGGCCGGCCTACTTCGTGGTGCCGTTCGGCTGTGCGATGGTCTGTCTCGTGGCGCTTTACAAGCTGATCTGCGGACTGACCGGCGTGAAATCGGGGCTCGATTCCGAGCTGTTTGATGTCGATGAACTGACCGTTCCTGGAGAAGCCGCATGAGCAATGTCGAAATCGGGTTCAGCGCGCTGGGGATATTGTTCGTCCTGCTTGCGATGCGCATCCCGATCGGTCTTTCGCTGATCGTGGTTTCTTTCGGCGGTCTCTGGGTTCTGATCGGCTGGAAAGGTGCCTATGGTGCCATCGGGATCGTGCCCTACAAGTTCACGGCGAACTGGGTCCTCAGTTCGATTCCGATGTTCCTGTTGATGGGATACGTCGCCTATCACGCCCAGCTGACCAAGGGTCTGTTCCAGGCCGCGCGGGTATGGATGGGTGCGTTACCGGGCGGCCTGGCAATATCCGCGGTCATTGGCTCTTCCATTTTCGCGGCTGTGACGGGGTCATCGCTGGCCTGCACCGCCGCCATGGGCCGTATCGCGGTACCGGAGATGCTGAGAAGCAACTACCACCCCGAACTGGCCACCGGCACGGTTGCCATCGCCGGCACCATCGGCGCGCTGATACCTCCGTCGATCCTGTTGATCCTTTACGGAGTGATCGCCAGCCAGCCGGTGCCGCATCTCTTTCTTGCCGGTCTCGGGGTCGGGGTAATCAGCGCCATTGCCTATGTTGTCGTCATCGTTCTGCGGGTCGCGGTCAACCCGAACATCGCCCCCCCGGTGAACAACGACTACACCTGGCGCGACCGGTTCACCGCTCTGGGGGATACCTGGCCGATCATTCTCGTGATGATCTTTATCTTTGCAGGCCTGTTCGGCGGAATATTCACGGCGACCGAGGCCGGCGCACTTGGAGCCTTCTTTGCCTGCATCGTAGGATTCGCCAAGCGGACGCTGACCTGGCAGAAATTCCGGGCCGCCGCGCTGGAATGTCTCCTCACCACCAGCGCCTTGATCGTCATCGGCGTGGGCGCCAGCCTGTTCACGCGCTTCCTTGCGATTTCGGGTGTGGGCACGGCAATTTCCACGACCATCCTCGGTATATCCGATCAGGCAATCGTCATCCTGATCATGATCGTCGTGCTTTACCTTCTGATCGGCTGTTTTCTCGAGCCGGTCGGGGCGCTGCTGCTGACCCTGCCCATCGTCCTGCCGATCATCCTTGCCGGGGGATACGACATGATCTGGTTCGGCCTGCTGCTGGTGAAACTGCTCGAGATCGGGATGGTCACGCCGCCCATCGGGATGAACGTCTTTGTCATGAAGGGCGTTGTCGGCGATCAGGTCAGCCTGACCTCGATCTTCAAGGGCGTGGGCTGGTTCATCGTCATGGATCTGGTTGTCGTCGCGGGCATGATCGCCTTTCCCGAAACGGTGCTGTGGCTGCCCAACCTTCTTCTCAACTAGACCCTATCCAAAGACAAAGAACAGGAAACGGACAATGAAAACCATCACTGGCCTCGACGAACTCAAGGCAATGATCGGCCAGACCATCGGCCCGTCGGACTGGCTGACCGTGACGCAGGAGATGATCGACGGCTTTGCCAGGGTCACCGGCGACAACCAGTGGATCCATGTCGATGTCGAACGCGCGCGGAAAGAGTCTCCGGCGGGCACGACCATCGCGCACGGGTTCCTGGTGCTGTCGCTGATCGGCAGTCTGCAACCGGGGATCTACACTGTTAAATCAAGACAGACCCTGAACTACGGCATCGAAAAGCTGCGCTTTCTGAACATGGTGCGTTCGGGCGCCCGTATCCGCCTGTCCGAGCAGATTCAGTCGGTCGAGGACACCGGCAAGGGCCATCGCACCACCTCGCGCGTGACCATCGAGGTCGAGGGGGAAGAGCGCCCGGCCGTCGTGGCCGATCTGGTGTTTCTCTACTTCTTCTGACGCCGCGCCGCCTGTTACCGCCAAGGGAGGATGACCATGTCTACGGATCCGGCGCTGATGCCGCTGAGGAAAATCGCAACTTACGATGCGCTTCTGAACCATCACGCGGTCGCGAACCGCGGCCGGATCGGGCTGCGGTATGGTGACGAACTCTATACTTTCGACGAGATGAACCTGCGCGCCAACCGTGTTGCAAACGGTCTAATGGCCGCTCGGTTGACCAAGGATGCACGGGTCACACACATTGGCAAGAACGACTCCCGCTTCTTCGATATCCTCGGAGGCTGTGCGAAATCCGGGGTCGTCTTCTCGCCGATCAGCTGGCGGCTCGCGCCTCCGGAAATGGTCGATCTACTGAACGATTTCGATGTGAAGATCGTCTTCCTGGATGCCGAGATGGATCATGTGGCCGAAGCGATCGCGGTCAATTGCCCGCAGGTTCAACAGATCATCGGGATCGGCCGGGCGTTCGGCCAGGCCCCCGATTTCGACAGCTGGATCAAAGCGCAGGACGATGCCGATCCACGTCTGGACGTCGACTCTGAAGATGTCCTTTTGCAAATCCACACCTCCGGCACGACAGGTCGGCCGAAAGGGGCAATGCTGTCCCACAGCAATATCCTGGGTCTGGCCAAACACGCGCTGACCGGAGACGTCGGGACCTGGGGACCCGACGATATCAACCTGGTCCCGCTGCCGCTGTTTCACTCGGGGGGAACCTGTTTCGCGCTGTACGGACTTCTGGTGGGCGCGACGACCTATCTGGTCCGCGAACCGCGGCCCGACCTGATGTTCGACGCCTTCGGGAAGGAGAAGATCACCAAGGCGGGGTTCGTGCCGGCCGTGATCCAGATGGTCGTGAACCATCCCGATTTCGATCGTTCCAAGGTGGCGACCCTTCAATGCGTATACTACGGCGGCGCTCCGATCACGGCGGCGCTGCTGGAACAGGCGATGACGCTGCTTGGCTGCGGATTTCATCAGATGTTCGGCATGACCGAGAGTTCCACCGCCGGCACCTCGCTTTTTCCCGACGAACACGACGTTACCCGGCCCGAGTTGCTGAAGTCCTGCGGCCGGGCAAATTCCGACACGCAGATCCGCATCGTGGATGCCGATCGACAGGATGTGCCGGCGGGTGAATCCGGAGAAATCGTCCTGAAGTCGCCCGGCATCATGAAGGGTTACTACAAGCGGCCCGAAGCGAGTGCCGACGTGTTGCAGGACGGCTGGTACTATACCGGGGATGTCGGATATCTGACCCCGGAAGGGTATCTCTATATCCGGGACCGGCTCAAGGACATGATCATTTCCGGTGGCGAGAACATCTACCCTGCCGAAGTGGAGCAAGGGCTGGCCCGCCATCCGGCGATACTCGAGTGCGGTGTCATCGGGGTCCCCTCGGCCAAATGGGGCGAGGAGGTGAAGGCCTGTGTCGTGCTGCGGCCCGGCCAATCGGCGACCGAAGCCGAGATCATCACCCACTGCCGCAGCCTGCTGGCGGGTTACAAATGCCCGAAGTCGGTCGATTTCATCGACGCCCTGCCCCGCAACGCAAACGGCAAGATTTTGAAGCGCGTTCTGCGCGAGCCCTATTGGTCGGCGACCGACCGTCAGGTGAGCTGAGCGCCGTCATGGACGTTCGGCCCGGAGTCTTCTCCCACCGGGCCGGATGAACTGCGGGTGGCGGCAGAGTCGATGCCGCCACCCGCTCCTTGCTTTCCATAACCCTGCGGGACCACGCCATGACCTTTGAGACCATTCGATACGAGATCGTCGACGGAGTCGCCCGTATCTGTCTGAACCGGCCCGAGCATCGTAACACCATGAACGTGCCGATGATGCGTGATATCCTTTCCGCCCTCGATCTGGCCGATACCGATGACGCGGTGCGGGTGATCCTGTTCCACGGAGCGGGCCGCATGTTCTGCGCGGGCGCGGATCTCTCGGCGGGGGGCGAAACCTTCGACTATGACAGCCGTTCCGGCGGCAGCACCGGTCCGGTGCGTGCGGATGGAAGCATTGACTATGCTCACCCCGAGGTCCGCGACGGGGCAGGTCTGATGACCTTGCGGATCTTCAAAGCGACCAAGCCGGTGATCGCGGCGGTTCATGGCGCCGCCGTTGGCGTGGGCACGTCACTGATCACGGCGATGGATGCCCGCTTTGCCGCGGACAATACGAAGTTCGGCTTTGTCTTCACGCGCCGCGGAATTGTCCCCGAAGGCGCCTCGACCTGGTTCCTGACACGGCAGGTCGGGATCGGCACAGCGCTGGACTGGTGTCTTTCGGGACGCGTATTTCCAGCGCAGGAAGCGCTTGAGAAGGGATTTGTCCGTTCGCTTCATCCAGAGGACCAAGTGCTGGATGCGGCGATGGACTATGCGCGCGAGATTGCAGCGCATACCGCGCCGGTCTCGGTTGCGCTCACCCGGCAGATGTTGTGGCGAATGGCGGGGGCGGACCATCCGATGATGGCGCACCGGCTTGACAGCCGGGGCGTCTATGTCCGCGGACGCATGGCAGATGCGCGCGAGGGCGTGACCAGTTTCCTGGAAAAGCGCGCGCCCAGATTCACCGACCGTGTTTCGACCGACATGCCCGACTTCTATCCTTGGTGGGATGAGCCCGACTATTCCTAGGCCGACCTCAGGCGGCGCGCCCGCTTAGCGACGCAAACCGAGCCTGATGCCGGCCGATATCGCCGAACATCGGTTCGCAGGAGATCAGGCGCTTGAAATACTGGCCGACGGCAACCTCCTGGCTGACTCCCATCCCGCCGTGCAACTGCACCGCGTTTCGGCCGACATACCGGGACGATTGGATGCATTGAACTTTGGCGGCCGAGACCGCCCGCATGCGGTCTTGCTCTCCCTCGCTCAGGGTGGCGGCTGCGCCAAGCGACATGGCTTCGGCGGCGGACAGCTCGCTTTGCATTTCGGCGATGCGATGCCGCAGGGCCTGGAAATTGCCGATTTCGGTGCCGAACTGCCTGCGGGATTTTACATGCTCGATGGTCAATCGCAGCGCCGCGCGCATCGCCCCAACAGATTCCGCGCAGACGAATACGGCCGCCAGATCGAAGGCGGCGTCAATGGCCGTGCGGGTGTCGGCTGTCGCCGCACCCAGGCGTTCCGCCGGGACATCGTCAAAGATCATATCCGCGCCAGCGCGGTCATCGACCAGCCGATAGGCATTGACGGTCAGTCCCGGCGCGTCGCGATTCACGATTGCCACGACAGGCGCGCCCTGCTCTTGCGCCACCACCAGAAACCGGTCCGCCAGCGGCGCATCCATCACAACCATCTTCTCGCCCCGCAGCTGCAGGCCATCATCCGCGGCCGTGGCCACCGTCGCGCCGCGGAAGGGATCGAAGCGCGCCGTTTTCTCGGCATGTGCGACGGCCAGCCGCAAACGTCCCTCGGCTATCGCCGGAAGCATCGCCTGCTTCTGCGCCTCGTCACCCAGCCGAATGATCAACTCGGCGCCCAGAACAGCCGTCGACAGGAACGGATCAACGACCAGATGCCGCCCCAGCGCTTCGGCCACGAGATGGAGGTCCATTGCTCCCATGCCGATGCCGCCGAAGGAGTCCGGGATTATCAGGCCAGTCACGCCAAGATCGGCCAGTCCCTGCCAGGTATCCGAGGGCATAGGCGGCCACGAGGCCGTCAGTTTCCGCCACGATGCGATGTCATAGCTGTCGGCCAGCCAGGCGTTCAGGCTGTCGCACAGCATCGATTGCTCAAGGCTCAGAGAGAAATCCATCGTTCAGACCTCGGCATAGATCAAGTTGGCGAGAATGTTCAGCTGCGTCTCGGACGAGCCGCCGTAGATCGTCGCGGCACGCAGGAACAGCATCTCTTCCATCTTGCCCTGCGCGCTTTCGGGCGCCGGCGGCGATAGTTGCGACCCATCCTGCGCCGGGTGAAACGCCAGTCCGGCATACCCCATGGCTTCCACGCTCAGTTCTGTCACCGACTGGATCAGCCGGGTGCCGCGCAGCTTCAGGATGCTGGCCGATTGCATGTTCGAGATGCCTTCGTCCATCTCCCAGGCGACCCGCAGACCGAGCTGCTCGAGGCTGGCAAGCTCGATTTCCAGGGCGGTGATCTTGTCGCAAAAGCTCCGATCCTGCGCCAGTGTTCCCTCGCCACAGGGCATGTCGGCTGCGATCTGCCACAGCCGCTGAAGGCGCCGCTTGGTCCGGGCGATTTCGGCGATGTTGAACCGTTCATGGCCCAGCAAGAACTTGGCATAGGTCCAGCCCTGCCCCTCTTCACCGATCAGGCTGTCCGCCGGAATGCGCACCTCGTCGTAAAAGGTTTCGTTCAGGCTGTGCCCGCGGTCGATCGAAATGATCGGGCGCACGGTCACACCGGGCGTGTCGATGGGGAACACGAAGAAAGAGATGCCCTTCTGCGGTTTCACATCCGGATCGGTGCGGGCCAGCAGGAACAGCATGTTCGCGTGATGGGCAAGGCTGGTCCAGATCTTGTGGCCGGTGATGACCCAGTCATCGCCGTCGCGGACCGCCCGGGTGCGCAGCGAGGCGAGGTCGGATCCGGCGCCCGGTTCGGAAAAGCCCTGCGCCCAAAAATCCTCGCCGCTGAGGATGCGCGGCAGATACCGCGCCTTCTGCTCGGCCGTTCCGTAGGTATAAAGCACCGGGCCGATGATCTGCACACCGTGGCCCATCTGAAGCGGCAGCGGGCCATCTGCCATGCAATATTCTTCGTCGTAGATATAGCGCTGGATGGCCGACCAGCCGGTGCCGCCGGCCTCGACCGGCCAACCTGGCGCGGCCAAACCCTTGCCGTTCAGGATTTGCTGCCAGCGCCGCATCATCTCGGGCGCGATGTGGAATTGCCGCCGGGCGGCCTGGCGCAGGTCCTCCGGCAGGTTTTCCTGCAGGAACGCGCGGACCTCCATCCGAAAGCGCTGATGTTCCGCGGTCAACTTCAGGTCCATGGCGCTATTCTCCTTGGGCAAGTCGGAGCGGCGGCGCTTGGGCGCCGCCGTTCAGGTCAATCAACGGGCGAGCGAATCCAGACGTTCCTGGATCTTGCCCTCGGCCCCCGGTGTGCAGGGGTCGGCCCGGGTGAGATCGGTGATATCGTCGAACCGTTCCGCGACCTGTTCGATCGTCACCCCCTTGGCCGGGTCGAACTGAACGCCGCGCGTCTCGAACATGTGGACACGGCCAAAGCCGCCCGCCGCGGCGGTGATGGTCGCACCGCTCACGTCGCATTCTTCCGAGCAGAGATAGGCGACAGCCGGCGAAACCAGTCCCGGCTTGAGCTTTTCCATGAAGTCTTCGTCCATGCCGAGGTTGCCGGTCATCCGGGTCAGGGCGCCGGGCGAGATGCAGTTGACCTTCACGTTGTTCTTCTGGCCTTCGATGGCCAGCGTGTTCATCAATCCGACCATGCCCAGCTTGGCCGAGCCATAGTTCGACTGCCCGAAATTGCCGCTGGTCCCCGCGATGGAGGTGGTGAAGACGATACGTCCGAAGCCCTGCGCGTTCATGTGCTTCCAGGCGGCATGGGCGCAATAGAGGGTGCCGAAGTAATGAACGCCAAAGACGAACTCGAAATCGTCCAGATCGGCCTTGGCGAAACTCTTGTCGCGCAGGACACCGGCATTGCAGATCAGGATGTCGATACGGCCAAAGTTGTCCAGCGCGGTCTGGATGATCGCGGCGCCGCCTTCCCGGGTGGCCACGCTGTCATAATTGGCGACCGCTTCGCCCCCGGCGGCCTTGATCTCTGCCACCACCTTGTCGGCCGCGGAACTATTGCCGCCTTCGCCGCTGACCGAGCCACCCAGATCGTTCACGACGACTTTCGCTCCGCGCGAGGCGAGCAGCAACGCGTGTTCGCGGCCCAGACCGGCGCCCGCGCCGGTCACGACGGCGACCCTGCCATCAAATCGGATCATCTCTTCAACTCCTTTTCATTTTCTGCGGCCAGGCTTTCAGCCCTGGACCGGTGCAAACATCGGCGTCGGAATGCCGTTCCTGTCCTTGAAGACGACGGCGACCGGATCGTCGATGCGGATCGCATCCAGGTCGCAATCGACGATGTTGGTCATCATCTTGATCCCTTCGTCCAGCGTAACGTAGGCAAGGGCATACGGAGGTTCGGCCCGGCGAAAGACCGAGACCGAATAGATGCGGCCGCGTCCCGAGCAGGTGATCCAGCTCAGGTTATCGCTGCTGCAGAAGGGGCAGATCACCCTAGGGTAGTAGTGCGGTTCGCCGCAGTCCTCGCATTTCGCGAGGATCAGGCTGCCGTCTTCGGATTGCCACTGGGGCGCTTCGTTGCGCGTCGGGCGCGGTGTTCTGGGATCAGACACAGACGTTACTCCCTTTCCAGGATCAGGGTGGCGGATCCGTGACGCGACCCGAGGTAGCCGCCCGTTCCGTGGGCCAGCGCCAGGTCACATCCGGGCACCTGAACGGCCGGATGCGCCTCGCCGCGCAGCTGACGGACTGCCTCAATCACCTTGGTCATTCCGCCGCGGTTGGCTGGATGGTTGCTGCACAAGCCGCCACCATCGGTGTTGAACGGCAGCTTGCCGACCCCGGAGATCAGGTTGCCGTCGGCGACGAACTTGCCGCCCTCGCCCTTCTTGCAGAACCCGAGATCCTCGAGCGTCATCAGGACAGTGATGGTGAAGCTGTCGTAGATCGAGGCGTATTTGATATCCGCCGGCGTCACCCCGGCCTGTTCGAAGGCCTTGGGGCCGGACCAGACCGCGCCCGAAAAGGTCAGGTCCGTCTTTCCCCCGTTCAGATGCTTGATGGCCTCGCCCGAACCGCGCACCCGGACCAGCGGCCGGTTCAGCGATCTGGCGATTTCCTGCGACACAACGACAAGCGCGCCACCGCCATCGCTGATGACGCAGCAGTCCAGCTTGTGCAGCGGATCGGAAACCATCGGGCTTTCCAGCACATCCTCGACCGTGACGACATTGCGCAGCATTGCGTGCGGATTGTGTTGCGCATGATGCGAGGCCGCGACCTTTACCCAGGCCAGCTGTTCCGAGGTCGTGCCGAACTCATACATGTGACGCGCGGCGCACATTCCGTAGAGGTTCGGGATGACATGGCCAAACGGCAGCTCGTAGGGAACATCCGGACAGTTCGGATCATCAAAGAAGGCGCCTTCGCCCTTGTTGGGTCTGCCCGTGCGCGGCTTGCCCGCAAGCGTCACGACCGCGACCGAACATTTGCCCTCGGCGATCGCCTGGGCGACGTGTCCGACGGCCAGCACATAGGATGATCCGCCCGTGTCCGTGTTGTCGACATAGGTCGGCCGGATTCCGAGGTATTCGGTGATGCTCATCGCGCCCAGGCCGGGAACGTCGCTGGCGCAGAAAAAGCCATCGACGTCCTGCATGGTGAGGCCAGCGTCCTGCAATGCGCCCTTCACGTTCTCGGCGTGCAGCTGGATCAGCGTCTTGTCGGTCGCCTTGCGGGTGGGGTGTTCCCAGGCACCGGCAATATAGGCAGTCGGGGTGGTTCTCACTGTGCGGTCTCCTGTGTCATGCCCGGCCCGCCGGAACTTTGCGGAAATCCGGCGCACGCTTTTCGGTGAAGGCAGCGGCGCCTTCGGCGAATTCGGGGCCAAGACTGGCAGCAAGCTGCAGCTCGTCCTCGAGATTCAGCTGGTCTTCGAAGCTGTTCCGGTCGGATTCCCAATAAAGTTTGCGGATGCGGGACAGGCCGTTGACCGGCCCGTCGGCAAGCGATTTCGCGATCTTCAGCGTCTCGGCCATGAGCGTGTCCGCCGGGTAGACGCGGTTGACCAATCCCCAGTCCAGCGCCTTTTCGGCGGGGAGTTTTTCCGCGAGCATGCTCAGCTCGCGCGCCCTCGCGGCACCGACAAGGCGGGGGAGCAGCCAGCTCGACCCGGAGTCGGGAACCAGGCCGATGCGGGCAAAGGCCTGAAGAAAGTAGGCATCCTGCGAGGCGGTGATGATGTCGCCCATCAGCGCGATGCTCATCCCGGCGCCGACAGCCGGCCCGTTGACTGCCGTCACAAGCGGGACCGGACAATCCCGCAGGGTTCGCAGCATGGGGTGATAGAACTTCTGCAAGACCGCTTCGGCACGATTGGCCGTCGCCACGTTGCCATCTTTCCCGCCCGAGAGATCCGCGCCCGACGAAAAGGCCCGCCCCGCCCCGGTCAGGACGATACAGCGCGCGCCTTGCTCCGAAACCAGCGACAGGACCGCCTGACCAAGCGCCGTCACGGTGGCTGGGTTCAGGGCGTTCAGAACATCCGGACGATTGAAACGGATGATGCCAACGGACTCGTCCATTTCGGTCGAAATGGGGGTTTGTGTCATCCTGCGTCCTCTCGAAAACGCGCCCGCGCGGCGCTTCGGGCCGAGAAGAAACCCTTTTGCCCCTGACCGGTAGCCCCCTGAAGAGGGGACACAATCGGGAAAATTGAATTAGTATTTAATTTTCGGGGTGGCGCTGCGAAATCCGTTTTGCGGCGTCATCAGGAGCGCGACCGAGGAGACCGGACCCATGCAAGATACCTTCTGGACTCCGCACGGCCACAGCCTGCGAGTGCCGCTGATCGGTGCGCCGATGTTCCTGGTTTCCGGGCCGGCCCTTGTCATCGCCCAGTGTCGCGCGGGCATTGCCGGGACGATGCCGGCGCTTGGGGCGCGCACCAGCGAAATCCTTGATGGTTGGCTTGACGAGATCACGACAGCGCTGTCTGCGCCTGGCGGGCCGCAAGCCGCACCCTATGGCCTGAACCTGATCGTGCACAGTTCCAACACCCAGCTTCCGGCGCATCTGGATCTTTGTGTGAAACACCGGGTGCCTCTGGTGATCACGTCGCTCGGCTCTCGCCCCGAGGTCAACGAGGCGGTGCGGTCGTATGGCGGCATCGTCCTGCACGACGTCACCAATGCCGAACATGCGCGCAAGGCTCTGGACCGCGGAGCGCATGGGCTGATCGCCGTGGCGGCGGGTGCCGGCGGACATGCCGGTGCGATTTCGCCCATCGCCCTGATCGAGACGCTGCGTGAGTTCTGGGACGGCCCGTTGGCGCTGTCGGGTGCCATCGCAACCGGACGCGGACTGCTGGCCGCGCAGAGCCTCGGGGCCGACCTTGGCTATAGCGGCACCCTGTTCATTCCGGCCGCCGAGTCGCTGGCCTCGGATGCCTACCGCGACATGGTGATCGCCTCGGACAGCAGCGACATCGTTTACACCGACCGGGTTTCGGGAACGAACGCCAATTTTCTTCGACAATCGCTGATGGCCAATGGCATCGCGTTCGATGGCGCCCCGCCCACCCACAAACCTGGCATGTTGGACGAGGCCAAGGCCTGGCGTGACATCTGGAGCGCGGGGCATGGCGTGGCCCAGGTTCACCAACGCTCGACAGTGATGCAGATCGTGGACCGGCTGGAACGGGAATACAGGGCGGCGCTGACACGCATTGCCGCCCTATCCGAGGGCTGAGGCTCAGACAACCGCCAGCCGGGCCTGGCCGAGCGGACGTCCCTTGGTGAAGGCGGCGGCGCGCTCGACAATTGCGGCGGCGTCGATGTCGTTCAGCCGGTAGAGGTCGGCGATGGTGCCGGTCTGACCGAACTGTTCGACGCCGAGCGGCAGGACCGCATGTCCAGCCACGCCGCCGATCCAGGACAAGGCGGTTGGATGTCCGTCGATCACGGTGATGATCCGGCAATCGCGCGGCAGATCGCCCAGCAGCCGTTCGGCACAGGACAAGGCGCCCATGCCTTGGCTTCTCTGCCGTTGCGCGGCCGCCCAGCCGGCGTGCAGACGGTCGGCCGATCTGATCGCCAGCACGCCGATATCGCGCCGGTCTTCGGCCAGCAGGCCGGCCGCGCGGATCGCCGCGGGCGCGACAACGCCCTGATAGGCGATGACGAGATCCGGGTTAGGCCCCGGTTTGCGCAGCCAGTAGGCATCATCGACGGCGCCTTGCCGCCACGCATCGTCCGGGCGCCGCCCCGGTTGTTCGATCGGATTGGTCGACAGCCGAAGATAGACCGCGCCGCCCTTGTCGTCCGCCAGCGAGGTGCGGGGATCGAGCTCTCCGTCGCCGCTGCGCTGAACATAGTCGAGCGCCCATTCGGCGATAACGGCCAGTTCGTCGGCGAAGGCCGGCTCGAATGCAGCAAGCCCCGGCTGGGTCATCCCGATGCCCGGCGACCCGATGGACTGATGCGCCCCGCCTTCCGGCGAGAGTGTCACGCCCGAGGGCGTGCCGACCAGGATAAACCGGGCGTCCTGGTAGCAGGCGTAGTTCAGGGCATCGAGTCCGCGCGCGACGAAGGGATCATAGACCGTCCCGACCGGGATGACCCGCTTGCCGAACAGCGAATGCGACAGGCCTGCCGCACCGAGCAAAAGCATCAGGTTCATTTCGGCGATGCCCAGTTCCAGGTGCTGGCCGTCGGGCGCGAAGTCCCACTTTGCCGTCGACGGGATCTTTTCCGCCCGGAACAGATCGACCTCGGCCTTGCGCGCGAACAGCTTGCGCCGGTTGACCCATGGGCCCAGCGAGGTGGTGCCGGTCATATCGGGCGATGTGGTCAGAATGCGATCCGACAGGGCGCTGTCCCCCTTCGCCAGCCCATCGAGAATCTTCCCGAAGGCCGTCTGGGTCGAAATCGTGGCCTCGGGCGACAGGGCCAGCGCCGGGACCGGCAGCGGGTCGTCGTCAAAGCGCCGGCGGCCCGCCGCGAAGAATGGCACCTTGTCGAGCCAGGCCTGAAATCCGTCCGGGTCGGCGACGGTTGCAAGCCTGTCCCACTCCTGACCGGCGATAACGCCCTGATCGGCCTGCCAGTCCGCCATCTGCGCCGGCGTCATCAGGCCGCCGTGGTTGTCCTTGTGACCGGCGATGGGCGTGCCCCATCCCTTGATCGTATAGGCCAGAAAGCAGGTCGGTCGATCGTGGTCGATGGCGGCGAAGGTCTCGGCCATGGTCTCGACGCAGTTGCCGCCCAGGTTTTCCATCAGTTCGGCCAGTTCGTCGTCCGAACGCGCGTCGATCAGCGCCGTGACATCCCCCTGATCCCCCAGGGCGTTCATCAGATGTTTGCGCCAGACCGATCCGCCTTGGTAGGTCAGCGCGGAATAGAGCTGGTTCGGACAGGCATCGATCCATTGCCGCATGGCCTCGCCGCCTGGCTCGCGAAAGGCGGCACGTTGCAAGGCGCCGTATTTGACGCGCACCACGTCCCAGCCGAAGGCCTCGAAGATTTTCTCGGTCCTCTGCCACAGCCCTTCCCGAACCACACCGTCGAGCGACTGCCGGTTATAGTCGATCGCCCACCAGGTGTTCCGCAGCCCGTTCTTCCAGCCTTCCTGCAGGCACTCGTCGATATTGCCCTCGTCGAATTCAGCGTCACCCATCAGCGCGATCATCCGGCCCGTCCGCGCGCCCTCTCCCCGGGCTTGGCGCGGATATAGTCCTGAATCAGGGATGCGAACGATGTGATGGCGACCCCGAGCCCGATCGACCCGGTCGAGAAGCCCACATCGTCATCATCCTTCGTCCGGCTGGGATAGCTTTGCGCGCCGCCCAGCCCGCGATAGGCCTTCAGTTTTTCGACCTTTGTATTGCCCATCAGGTATTGCATCGCGTGAAACACGGGCGCGGCGTGGGGTTTCACGGCCACCCGGTCGCACGGGCGAAGCACGCCGTAGTACAGCGCCGTCATGATACTGACCATCGAGGCCGAAGAGGCCTGGTGCCCGCCCACCTTAATCCCGTCGACCTTGGGGCGGATGTGGTTGGCATGGTGGATCATCCAGTGAGACAACCACAACAGGCGGCGTTCGACGGTTTTCAGGTTCGTTTCCATGTGAGCCATTTCTCTTCGATCATTGCGCCCATCTTAACGCCGCGGGCCGCAGGGAATCCGTGCAAAGCCATTGCTGGTGGGGCAGGCTTTGGGCGGATTTGAAGCGTGATTGGCGATATGGTAGGGAATATCCCCAAGATAGATAAATTTGATATCGAAATTCTCTCGATTCTGCGGACGGAGGTCCGGACAAGCGTTCTCGAGATTTCAGAGCGGATCGGGTTGAGTGCCACCCCCGTCTCGCGTCGGATCCGGCGCCCGGAAGAACAGGGGATCATCACGCGCTATGCGGCTCTGATCGACGAGGCCAAGCTTGGATACGAGGTGTCCGTTTTTGTCTCGGTCAAGCTCGACAAGCAGGTGGACGACTCCCTCGCCGCCTTCGAGGCGGCCATTCAGGACTTTTCCGAAGTTGTGGATTTCTGGCTCATGACCGGCAACCGGGACTACGTGCTGCGCGTCGCAACCCGCAGTCTGGCGGACTTCGAGAGCTTTCTTGTCGGCCGGCTGACGCGGGTACGAGGCGTGGCTTCCATCGAGAGTTCCATTCCATAGCGCCGGGTGAAGGCCGGGATCGCGCGTCCCTTCTGATCGGCGGTCTGGAGACGTTTGACTAATGACCGGTTTACATGATCAATAAACATCCGGCCGACGCGGTTGGGCAGCGAAGTCACGAATAGCGAGGCGCCATGACGTCCCCAGGGCCCGAAGATGAACCCGGACATCACACCCCTGCACAAAGCGGGGCGACGGGTCAGCCGCTTGAGGGCGTCCGTGTCATCGAGATGGCTACCCTTGGAATGGGCCCTCTGGCGGCGCAAAGTCTCGGTGACTATGGCGCCGAGGTCATCAAGGTCGAACCGATAGCGGGCGATCTGTTTCGTCAGACGACCCCGCGCCGGTCCGAAGGCATGGGTCACACCTTTCTGCAGTTCAACCGAAACAAGAAAAGCCTCGCGGTAGACGTGAAGTCGGAGCGCGGCATCGATCTTGTGCGTCGGCTTATACGTGGCGCGGATGTGTTACTGTCCAATACGCGGTCGCCATCGATGGCGCGTCTCGGTCTCGACTACGTCTCTTTGCGCGGCGACAATCCAGAGCTAATTTACTGCGCCTGTTACGGTTTCTCCGACCTCGGGCCCTATGCCGGCCGACCCGCCGCCGACGACACCATACAGGCGATGTCCGGCCTCGTGGACCTGCAGGCGAAGGCCGGAGGCGGGGCGCATTTCACGGCATCCGTCGTAGCCGACAAAGTCGTCGCAATGACCATCGTCAACGCGGTGATGGCCGCCCTGATGCGCCGGATGAAGCATGGCGGCGGCCAGTTCCTGGAAGTGCCGATGTTCGAAAGCATGGTCGCCTTCGTCATGCCTGAACACATGGCCGGCAAGACCTATGAGCCTCTGCAAGGCGCGGTCGGCTATTCGCGCCTGCTCAATCCCAATCGCATACCCTTTCCAACCCGAGACGGTCTGCTTTGCGTTCTGCCCTACACCGACAAGCAGTGGAGCAGGTTCTTCACCCTGATCGGCCGTTCCGACCTGGCGGATTCGCCGGATTACGCGACGCTTGAAGGGCGGGGCCGGAACATCGAGGCGGTCTACGCCATCATCCGGTCCGTTCTTCCGTCGAAGACAACCGCCGAGTGGATAGCGCTTCTGGCCGAGAACGATATTCTCTATGGCGAAGTAAACTCGGTCGAGGATCTCTTTTCGGATCCCCATCTGACCGCGCGCGCGATGTTCCCAGAATACGATCACCCGACCGAAGGACGGATTCGGTTGATCGGCTATCCCGTGACCTCCTCCGAACCGGCCACGCGACTACGCCATCTGCCCCCGGCGCTTGGCGCACATAGCGCCGAGATCGCGCGGATGGCCGGGCTGTCAGACGAGACCATCGCCGTGATGGTTGCAGCGGGCGAGCTTGTGGACTCTGCGATCCAAGATCCTGTCCGCTAGCGGCAGGGGATTGCAAGTGCTCGCAATAAAGTTCTAAAGATGGATCTAGGTGTTCAGGCGGAGGGGCCGTGCGTTGCCAGCCGGCCCGCCATCGCAACGGGGAACGCCGATTACCCGGCCGGAGGACGCCTTGCCAATCTTACGACGAGTCATGAGCCGGATCGACCTGGTCCTCGGCACCTTTTCCGCGTTGGCCCTTGGTGTCGTCATGGTCGCCATATGTGCCGACACTTTCATGCGATATGTCTTCAACAGCCCGATACAGGGCGTGCAGGATCTGGTCGGGAAATATCTGATGGTAGGCGCCTATTTCCTGGTCCTGTCCCTCAGCTATGCCTCGGGGTCGCAGGTTCGGATCGACTTTCTCAATCTCAGGATGCCACTGCGCCTGCGCCACCTCATCGAAGCCGCGATCTGCCTTGCAACGGCGGTGCCCTTTTCCCTGATCGGCTGGCTCGCCGCAGCGCGTTCGCTGGTCAGCTTTGAGAGGTCGGAAATCATGCCCGGTCCGATCGGCTGGCCCGTCTGGTTGACCACCGCGCTGGTGGCCCTGGGCACTGCCCTTCTGGTCGTGCGTCTGATCCTGGACGCTATTGGCCATGTCGCCGGCGCCGCGGGTGCCGCGGACGCCCCGTCCCTTCCGAACGCGGAAGGGGGGCATTAACGCCATGCTGGTGCTTGCAATCACGCTTCTCATGCTGGGTCTGCTGGTCGTCGGAATGCCGGTCGGCTTCGCCATGGGTGTCGCCGGGGCGGCGGGACTTTACCTGCTTGGCGGCACGCGGTTCGTTTTCGGCATTCTCGATACGACACCTCTTTCGACGGTAGGGGTGTACGAGCTGGTCACAATCCCGATGTTCCTTCTGATGGCAGAGCTCGTTCTGCTGAGCGGAGTTACCGAAGACCTGTTCAAGGCCGCCGCCGCCTGGCTGAGCCGCGTGCGGGGCGGACTTGCCATGGCCACGTCTATCGCCGGTGCCGGATTCGCCGCGATCTGCGGTTCGTCGACCGGATCGGCCGCGACGCTTGCCGCCACCACCATTCCGTCCATGCTCAAACAAGGATACGAAGCGAAACTGGCCAGTGGTGTCGTCGCGATCTCGGGAACCCTGGCGATCCTCATTCCGCCATCCGTGGGCATGATCGTCTATGGTTTCATGGCTGAAGTTTCGATTGCCAAGCTTTTCATCGCGGGTGTGATTCCCGGACTGCTGGTGGTCACGGCGATCATCGCGACCATCGCCATCCTTGTCCGCCTGAATCCCGATTCGGCCCCTCAAACCGAATCCGTCCCCATGGGCGAGCGGTTCAGGCTATTGGTCGGGGTTCTGCCCACGCTGCTCCTGTTCGGCTTTGTCACGATTGCCATCTACAGCGGCGCCACCACCCCGACCGAGGCTTCGGCGGTGGGAGCGGCCGGCGGTCTTATTCTTGCTCTGGCCCGCGGGCAATCGTCCTTCGCGCAATACCTTCATGCATTTCGCCGGGCTGCGCTGACCAGCTGCATGATCCTGACGATCATCC
The DNA here is from genome assembly GCF_014656415.1 of Seohaeicola zhoushanensis. Lineage (GTDB taxonomy): Bacteria > Pseudomonadota > Alphaproteobacteria > Rhodobacterales > Rhodobacteraceae > Seohaeicola_A > Seohaeicola_A zhoushanensis. The sequence goes on from NZ_BNCJ01000013.1 coordinate 96,231, forward strand.
TCGGTGCACACATCTTCGGCTATTTCATCACGATCACCCGGTTGACCCAGGACATCATCGCTTTCGTGGGGGCACTGGATGCGAACCGCTGGGTGATCTTGCTGATCCTTCTGGCCGGTTATGTCGTGATGGGCATGTTCATGGATCAGATGGCCATTCTCGTGCTGACCGTGCCGATCGTCGTCCCCCTGGTCAGCAGTCTTGGATTCGACCTCATCTGGTTCGGCGTGATCTTCATCATCGTGGCCGAGATCGGCCTGGTCACGCCGCCGCTGGGGCTGAACTGTTTCGTGGTGGCACGTTATGCCGGGCGGCCGCTGAACGAGGTGTTTCACGGAACCTTTCCCCATGTGCTGGCCCACTTCGTCGTGATTGCGATCCTCCTGGCCTTTCCCGCCATCACTCTCTGGTTGCCCGGCCGCATGTAGCGACGACGCTACAATCAAATATGGGTCATAAACTCTATTAATAGGCTTTTAGGTCTTGACCGGCTTGCCCGGTAGACGCACCAATGCAACCAAGGGCGCGGGGAGCGTCCAGGAGGAAACAGGAATGACAATTGTAACCAGGATGACGCTTTGCACCACGGTTCTGGCGGGGTCGCTGCTTAGTCCGCTGCTGGCGTCCGCGCAGGACTATGACGCGGTGACGCTCAAGCTTGCCGACTCATTTCCGACGACGCATGTGATCTCGGTCGAGGGAGCCCAGTTCTTTATCGACGAGGTCAAGAAACGCTCGGATGGCAAGATCAGCATAGAGTATTTCCCCGCCTCGCAACTGGGCAAGGCCGGCGACTTCCTGGCGCTTCTGCAATCCGGTCTGGTCGATATCGCCTACGTCCCGCCGGCCTATGTTTCGGAAAAGATGCCGCTGTCTGACGTCGGAAGCCTTCCCGGTCTGTTCTCGGATGTCTGCGCCGGGAGCCGGGCTTTCACCAAATTGGCGGCAAGCGGGCCTGTGGCCGAGAACGACTTTGAAGGGCAAGGCATCAAGTCGCTATTCGCAACGCCCCTGCCACCCTATCAGATCAGCGGTCCGAAGGTTCCAATCAAATCGCTGGACGATCTCAAGGGTCGCAAAATTCGATCGACTGGCGCCGCGACCAATCTGGTTGTCGAGGCTCTGGGCGGTGTGCCGGTCAATATCAGCGGCGCGGAAACCTACGAGGCACTGGACCGCGGCACGATCGACTTCAACCTCGGTCCGTACAGTTCGTACAAGGGCTATGATCTTTACGACCAGACGAAATACGGCACGGTGGGATTCGGCTTTGCCAATATCATCGTCACATATTCGATCAGCGCCGAGACATGGGGGAACCTCCCCGAGGCCGCGCAGACAGTCCTGAGCGAAGCCGGCGCGGCAACGGCCGAGCATCTGTGCGGCGCGCTCGAAAGCGAGAACGACAAGGCCATTCAAGAGATGACCGACCTCGGGTCTGAATTCTACAGGGCAACGCCGGAGGACCTCGCCAAATTTGCGGAGAAGGCCAAAACCCTTCAGACCAATTGGGCGAAGGCTCTTGATGCGCGCAATTTCAAGGGCACCGAAACGCTTGAAGCGATGAAGGCCGCGCTGGCCAACTGACAAATGCGCCGCGCCTTCCGGCGTGCTGCCACCCTGCCCAAAGTCACCTTCCGGGAACCGATGTCGACAGACACGGCCCCCCGGAGGGTGGCCTTTCAGTTTTAACGGCTCGCCCTGCACGCAACCTGCCTCTTTCAGGCGACAGACCGGCGACTTGGCGGCCGAAAAAATGATGCCGCCGCTTGCAAATACCGGTCGTCCGGTTTTATTTACGCGCAGGCATCGACACGGGGAACAAGATGAGCGACGCATACGAGTTGATCCGCGACGAGGTCGCCAAACTTTGTGCAAGATACCCCGACGAATATTGACGCAAGCTGAATGCCGAGCGGAAGTATCCGTCGGAATTCATCGATGCCCTGACGCAGGCCGGATATCTTTCGGTTGTGATCCCCGAGGAATACGGCGGCACCGGGCTTGGCCTTTCGGCGGCCGCGGCAATCCTCGAGACCGTTCAGGAGATGGGCTGCAACGGCGCGGCCTGCCATGCCCAGCTCTATGTGATGGGCACCATCCTGCGGGAGTGGAAAGAAGTTGGGGGTGCCAGCGCCATTGGTTACCAATTTTCCTGGTGAAGAGGGGAGACTGGCGTGGAACTCAGGATAACGATTGAAACGGTCTTTGATGGCGGGAGAACCGCGAAGCACCGCCTCGGCACATGGCGCCGTGCTGCCGAGCATATGCATCCGGAAGGGATCGGTTTGCTCCTGGAAGATGGGCATGCGATGCTCGCGCAGATTCAGAAGGTGGCAATCGAAGCCCAGATCGAAGAGATTTCCGCCACATGTCGGTCTTGCCCGTGTTGCGGCAAGGTGAGGTCGATCCACGATTAGCGAACGCGGACACTCGACACGCTCTTTGGGCGCATGTTGGTGAAAGCTCCCCGGATCAAGCCATGCCAATGTCAGGTTGCGCTGCACCCAAAGAGTTCTCCGCTGTCGCCCCTGAATCATCTCCTGCCGGATCGTGCGACGCCGGAAATGAAAAGACTGCAGGCCGAACTTGGGGCGCGCCACTCGTTTCGGGAGGCGGCCCGACTTATGGAGCAACTGCTGCCTTGCGCGCGACCGTCCCACATGGCGGTGCGCGGCCGACTGGCCCGCGTTGCCGACGAGATGGAGCGTAAAACTTTGCGGGCGAGTAAGGTCCTGCCCTCGACAGGCAAGCAAGAGGGCAACGTTTCGGTTTTTCTCGACGGCGCCCATATTCGCTGCCGTCCCGAGTATCAGAAGCGCCACCTGGACGTTGTCGTGGGTCGGATCGAAACCACAGGAAGGAATAGAAGATTTGCGTTCGAACCCTCATCATCCATGTCGCCGCGCGCCCTGATCCGTGCTCAGCTTCATGCTACTGGCTGGCAACCTGGGCGGAGCTTGACTGTCTTTACCGACGGCGATCCGGGGCTCGCAAACCATGTCAGATCGGCCACGGGCCAGTCCGTCACGCATATTCTGGACTGGTGGCATATCTCGATGCGGATCAAACACATCGAAAACGCTGCAGCCGGCCTGAAGGAGCTTTGTGCAGGTCGAAAAGGCGCCGACAAGCTGCCCTGGATGGCGGAACGCCTTCGATGGTGCTGCCAGACCAATGCGAACCAGTCTACGCAAGGGCAGAACGACTGCCCCTTATGCCGCGCAGAGACCGCGCCATTCGGCGAGAGCCGCGGCGCGGTTTGCCTTGAAATGGGTTCGTGAGGTGAGGCTGCGTTCCTGGTTGAAAAGGTTGTGGACCGAAGCATGGATGGACACGAATTTCTGCAAACTTCGCATCCGTCGGAAGCGGAGCATCGCCCGCTCCCTTCGTCGAAATGGTTGGTGTGAGTTCTCCACCCTGTTGTTCAGCCAGCGGCCAGTTACTTGGCGATCAGCCGCTCCGATCTCCCTCAGCGCGGCGCCGTAAGACCGTAGCTTGTCGGTCACCAGGACCTCCACCCGGCCATGCTTCCTCATTGCTTTCTTGAGGAATTTCAAAGCGGCCTTCTTGTCCCGTGTCTTGGTGACGAAGCTTTCCAGGACTTCGCCTTCGTGATCGACGGCACGCCAAAGATAGTGCCGCTCGCCGTTGATCTTCACGAACATTTCGTCCAGATGCCATCGCCAATGGCTGGTCCGCATTCCCTCGATGCGCCGTTTCCTGATCTCAGACGCGAACAGCGGACCAAAGCGATGCCACCAAAATCGAACCGTCTCGTGGCTGATGTCGACACCGCGTTCGTGCAGCAGATCTTCGACGTTGCGCAGCGATAGCGGGAAGCGAATGTACATCATCACGGCCAGCCGGATGACCTCCGGTGTCACTGTACCCTAATTAATCAGATTCTGCGGATTCAGTGCATTTTGGGGCGTTTTTGTACCCTTAATTTCAACATATCCACAGGCTCCACGCCTCAGGATCTGACACCACCTGTGCTTTTCCAGATTGCATCGGCGCGCGCCAGAAGCGCTTCACGGTTTGCGCCGGCGCCAAGCTCGGATATGGCCTGACGCGCTGCTTGCAAAGCGCTCTCGGATACACTTGGGCGGCTCGTTCCATGCGTTTTCTGCCCGGTCGGATGCTCTGTTTCCGTCCGCCCCGGAAGCCGCTGGTCGAGATCCCGCGACAACGCACGGACCCGCTCAATCACCCGACGATGCTGAGGAAAGACGCGGCGCAACTCCTGGGCCGCCCGGTCGTTTCCTCGCAGGATGATGGCGGCACCCACCAAGGGACGGGTCACGCTTAAACCAACCGCGGCAAGCGCCATAAACCTTGCGCGCTCGTTCCCCGAAGTGAGCGCCCCCAGGTTCCCGATCTTCAGAACTGCTATGAGATGCAAGGTCAAGTCCACCCGGCGCAACCGTCTGGGATCGTTCGCGGCGGCAGCCGTCTTCAGAGCTTCCGCGCCGACTACAGCTCGAGCACGAAGCCTGCCTGATACATCTTTGGCTGGATACTTAGTTGCCAGAGCTTGGCCGCAGGTTTCGCAGGTCATCGACCACGCCAAGCGCCAATGGCGAAGAACCAGATCGGGCGTTTTCTCGACACACGCCCAACAATGCTGGAAGTCATACCGCGACACGATATGCAGCGAATGATGCGTCGCTTCCGAAAGGCACATGGCGGCGATTTCAGCCGGGGACCGCTGAACCGCACCGCATAGCCTGGCCCAGTTCACCGCCCGCAGGTCGTTCGCACATTCCGGCACCCTGCCCTGCCCCAAACCCAGATGGCCACAAAGCTCTTCAACCGAACAATGATTGGCCTTCGCCAGTCGCCCGATCCAGCTGGACAGAAGCTCATCGCGCGCCGGCGGTAGCCGGAACGGTAACGGTCTGACGTTCACCCGAATGCGGCGGCAGGCTGGCGAGGGATGTTCCAGGCGTGCTTCGTCCAAACCGGTTGCCAGGCCTGAACTGCTTCGTCCGTGATCCGCTCTTCTCCGGTTTCGATCGCATCGACGGCCAGGGACTTTATCATGATGAACACGCGCGACGTGATCCCCCCGGTAACCTTCAGGATCGTTCGAAGCGACGCGACCGTCAGGCCTGACCGTTGTTCGAGCGCCATCGCGGCGATCAACGTCTGGATTAGCCGGGAGAACTCTACGTCATCTTCCCAGAGCGGCAGGTAGTGTTCGTCCAGACGGCGGGCCAGTTGGTCGTCTCCACGAACGGCCTCGAGGGCTTCGTTCACCCCAAAGACGACGAGCGAGGCACAGAGATCGTTGGCGAGGAACCGAAGCATGTTCAGGAAGCGACGTTGTTCCCGGTAGCTTCCAGCAAGAAGATTGTGCACCTCGTCGATCATCAGCATTCTCAAGTCCATGTCCCGAAGGTGGCTAAGCGCACGCACCTCGAGTTCGGACACGGTATGCCGACCCCACATCGGCGCACCGATCGTCGCCAGGATGTGCTGATAGAACCGTCGCTCATCCGGTGCGGGCGGGGCCTGAACCAGCAGGATGGGCGTCTTCGTCGCGCCCAACTCCGCATTGTACTGTGTCGGGTACTTGCTCGCCATACGCTTGGCGATCATCGTCTTGCCGATACCAGAACTCCCATAGACCATCAGGCCGGGCATCCGGCTCTGCTGCGGCATTTCCATCAGGGATGTCAATCGGTTGAGAACGATCGTGGCGCGGTCGAAGGCGATCCAGTGATCGCCGCGGATGCGGTCAATTCTTTCGTCTGGGGTCATCAAACTCATCAATCGGATAGGTGGGGAGATCAGGGTTGCCCGTGTCGATCGCGAACATTTCGCGCGATGGATCGCGGCGCGGTTGGTGCCGGGGAAGCCGAGCACCTCTTTCGGTTTCCATCCGGGCAGTCCGCGTCTTTTGGCGCGCCGCCTCGGCCAACCGTCGTTGCGCATCGATCAGTTGGAACAGGGCCCGCTCGTTGATCCGGCCCCCATGCTTATCCTGCCATTCTTTCCGCGCACGACGACTTTCCCAAAGCGATATCCGCGGGCGGCTCAGATCCCGATACCGAGCAGGGATCACGCGGCCATCATCGGTGATGACCCAGACCTGCGACAAGTCTCTCGGATCGTATTTCACCTGTACCTTGCCCTGCCCGCGTCCGACCAGCGCCGCGAAGACATCACTCCAATAATGGACCCCGAAGAGCGTGATCCCGGTGCGCCCGAGCTGGCGCCACTCGAAAGGCAGGAAGCTTATCCGAAAGGCTTCGACGTCAACGACCTGCCGCCCCGCAATATCCCCACCCAGGTCAGCCCAGGCAGCCAGCGGCGTGCGGCCGAGGACCTCGTGAACCGAGTTGTGGTAGCGGCAGATTTCCAGATGAAGCCAATCCTCGAACTCGACCAGGGTCAAGGCCGCATGCTTCTCACTGTCATAGTCGCCCTTCTCGACGATTGAGGACTGTGTCGTCCCGGGCAGCACGTGAACGGCCCCCATGGTCGTTCCGATCAGCCGTTCGACATGGCCGCCGTAGTGTTTGCCACCAAGCGGACGATACTCGACAGCAATGCCCCAATCTTCGCAGGCCATTCTGAAGGCGTCGCTGTGGAACTCCTGCGCATTGTCTACGTGGATCGCCTTCGGGATACCGCCCGTCGGCCAAACCACTTCTTCCATTGTGCCAGGAAGGTGCACCGATTTCCGGCGCATACAGTGATCGAGACACAGGGCGATCGACAAGACAGATGGCTCATCGAAGGTGACATGGACCCCGAGAACGATCCGGGTCGCAACATCAATGGCTACCGTCAGAAAGGGGCGCGCAAGCGGCTGCCGATTGACGTGATCGACCAGCATGATGTCCGCCGTCGTGTGATCAATCTGAACAACCTCCAGCGGAGCCGCGATTTCTAGGCAGCCGGGACGCGCGGCAAAGACCTTGTCAGTTTCCTGCGCTCCATGCCGCTTCATCGAAACCTTTCGCTGATCCATCGCGTCAAGCCGGGCCTTCACAGTCTTCCGGGTTGGCGGCTGGAACCCTTTCGCCTCGCATTCCGCGCGGATCTCCCGCCAGATTCGTAAAAAGCTCGACCGCTCGCGGACCAGATAGTACCTGCGCAAGCTTTCATCGATGAGGTCTTCGACCCCTTGCGCGATCCGTTTTGACCCCGGCTTCGGCCCGCGACGGTCCAACTCCAACGCCGTGGCACGTGCATCGTTCTCTCTCAGACGCCGGTAGAGCGACCATGTGTGGCTTTTCGCCAATCCCAGTTCCCAGGCCGCATCGCCAATAGCCGCGCTGATCGGCTCGCCCCTCTTCTCAAGCTCCAGGATCGGCCGAAGAACCGCTGCACGATGTTTCGCAAGACGCTCGCTGGCCACGTTAATCCCCCGCCCCAACAGGCCGACACTTATCCACAGTTCCGACCGTACGGCAATTAAGGGTACAGTATGGTAATTAACGGTACAATATGAAAATTAAGAATACAGGCCGCCATTGATAACACAGGAAAATTTCAGACCAGATTCTGATTAATTAGGATACAGTGACACACGATCACAGACTTTTTCTAAGGCATCCTTTTCAGGCCATTATGCAGATGAGTTCGAACACCTCGCCAAGAGGAAAATTCGCCTGATCGATTTTGACGCCCACCTCACTGCTATCAAGAAGGCCAATAGTAGGGCAATCAGTAGAACACGGTATGGCTATGACGACGAAGTCGAAGACGACGATGATTTCGCTGCGCCGCCTGGGGATTGGTCAGGCTTCAATTTTGGCGATGATGACGACTAACTGATTGTTGCCTGTCCCGCCCCCTCCCAATGGTTCCTCCCCGGCCCAGAACGTATGCGGGGGGGCGCAGTCCGGCATTTCGCTAGCGACATGGATTCTCACCGGGGAAGCCACCTGGAAGCCACCCCGGCCGATCCGCGCGAAATTTCGAATCCATTTCAGAGACTTACGCTGACTTCTTGCTGGCAGGGTGGATTCCCGGCGGGAATCCAGGGAAGCCACCTCCGGCGGGCCACTTCTGAACCGTTCGGTCGGAGCCTAATTGAGCTAGATGTCGAGTTCTGACCAGAGCAGTTGGAAGTACTCCTGATACCGTGTGTTGCTGCGCAGCTTGACCGGATCGCGTTCATCGCGATCTAGGTCGATGCTGACGATTTGCTTCACTCGCCCCGGCCTGCGGCTGAGGATCATCACTCGGTCGGCCATGGTGATGGCCTCGCCGATATCGTGGGTGACCAGGATCGCGCTCTTCCGCTGCTTGCCGATGATATCCATGACCTCGCCCTGCAACAGAATGCGTGTCTGGAAGTCGAGCGCAGAAAATGGTTCATCAAGCAGGATCACGTCCGGATCCAGCGCCAGCGTTCGCATGAAGGCCACACGCTGACGCATACCGCCAGACAGGGTTCCGGGTTTCGAGTTCTCGAAACCTTTCAGCCCGTAAGCAGCGATCAATCGATCGGCAACCGCGTTGCGCTCTTCTTTAGGGACACCCTTGATTTCAAGCCCGAGACCAACGTTTTCCCGAACGGACCGCCAAGGCAGCAGCATGTCCTTCTGCAGCATGTAGCCGACCTGGCCCTTGGCATCGAGAACACGGGTGCCGTTGACGAAGACCTCGCCGACGGTAGCCGGCTGCAGCCCAGCAATGACATTGAACAAAGTGGACTTTCCGCAACCCGACGGGCCAACGATGGCGAGGATTTCGTCCGCCTTCAGCGTGAAGGTGATATCGGAAAAGGCGACCACCTCGTTTTCGCCGCCCGCATTGAAGGTGACCGAAAGGCCCCTGGTCTCCAGCGGATAATGTTTGTTCACCACCGCAGCCTCCGGTCGATTTCGGTCACGCCGCGATCCATCAGAAGGGCCACGACCATCAAAGCAAGGATACCGGCCCAAACCCCGTTCAGATCGTAGAGGACGCCTGAATAGTAGACCAGATACCCGAGACCCTCCTGGGACGAGATGTATTCACCCACAACCGCTCCAATCAGGGCAAATCCCACGTTCAGCCTCAGGGTGGACAGGACCCAAGGCAGGGCTGCAGGAACCACAACCTTGCGCCAGGACTGCAACCGGGTGGCCCCCAGCGATCGCATCAGTCGCAAGAGGTCACGGTCGGTTTCAAGCGTGCCATTGTAGGTGGCTATCAGACTGACGATGAAGGTCAGCGCGGCTGCAATGGCGATCTTGGATTCGATCCCGATGCCGAACCACACGATGATCAGTGGGGCGAATGCGATCTTTGGCACTCCATTGATGGCAACAATGAACGGCCGCACAATCCTTGCCACGGTCTCATTCAGCCAAAGGCATAGTCCTGCAAAGCTGCCGATCGCACTGCCTAGGAGAAAGCCAAGGATAGCGGCGAAGGCCGTCACCCCGGCGTGGCGGAACAGTTCGCCCGTCGACAGAAGCCCATAGACCTTGGCCGCGATTCCCGACGGATAACCGTACAGGTGCGCTGACAGCACCTCGGCCTGCACAAGGCCTTCCCATATAGCGAACACCACCATTGCCAGACCGATCTGTCCTGGCAGATACCTCAAGCGCGACCATGACATGACCGGCATCCCCCTGTTGAAGTGGTCTTGGCGGTCAGCCCTGGTTGGCCAGCGACGCGATGGCGCGTTCGGCATAGGACATATCCACCAGAGAGGCATAGTCACCCTGCCCGCGCACGGTACCCGCTGCCAGATCGTGGGCGACAATGGCATCCCACTCGTGGGGCGTCAGCATAGGGTTGCGCGGAACGACGCCTTCCGTCCCGAGCAGGCGCTTGGCGCCAGCCTCGATTGCAGCACCGGGAACCTGATCGAATTCCTGCGCTGAGACGCGGGCATAGACGCCGGGATCCGCGTGCAACAGTTGCATGCTTTCGGTCAAGGCGTTGACGAAGGACTGCACCACCTCGGGATTCTTTTCGGCGTAGGCCGCCGACACCAGCGTCGAGGTAAAGGCGATCGGGCCCAGAACACCCGCCAGCGGCAGCGAAACTTCCAGTCCGTGAACGGCTTCGGCAATGCTGGCGTCCCATTCGAACACGCAGCCCAGATCGGCACGACCATCCACTACAGTCGGGATGATCGACCCCAGCGGTCCTTCGACAAAGTTCGCGCCAGCGTCCTTGGGATCAAACCCGCCCACCGACTTCATCGCATAGGTCGGAGAGGAAACTGTGTTTGACGGGAAACGGTAGGAAGCGATGGTCTTGCCCTTCAGATCTTCTAACGTCTTGACGCCCGCACCGGGCTTCGAGATGAACCACAGCCCGATCGCACCCGCCATTTTGGCGATGACGCGAGTATCGGCGCCCTCGATGGCAGAGTTCACGGCCATGCCCGTTCCGGTCATCGCAAATTCAGCACGGCCGGCATTCAGGATGGAAATCGGTTCGGCCACGGAACTGGCGGCGGAGATCTCGACCGAAAGCCCGTGCTTTGCAAAGATGCCTTCGCGCAGTGCGGTGTAGGCCGGAGTATAATTCGCCAATCGCAGTGCCGTGGTCACACGGACTGGCGTCAGCGTCTGCGCCCGAAGTGGATGGCCGGTTGCCGCCAAGGCAGAAACCGCGCCGATGCCGCCAAGAACCGACCGCCGCGACAGGGCCTTCACGGTATTGTGATTACGCTGCGTCATTTCGAAATCCTCCTCTGTCGATTGTCCGCCTTGGCGCGTGTGGCGCGGCGGGGCTATTGATATCTCTCATGGTGCAAACCAGCCGGTCAGGTGCCGGCGCGGCCTTCCAAACCGGCACGAGCATCGGCATCTGATCCGGGAACGCGCATTTCAAAGGTTTCGCGGATCACGGTGTAGTCGAAATAGCCCAGTCGGGCGATCGGCTCGATCGCAGCGATGTCTAACCGTCCATCAGGCAGGATTACCTTGTCGTCGATGTGGATCTTCTCGACCTGGGCAAAGACGACGTCGACGGTGCCCATATTGGAGTTACCGCGCATGGTGTGCGTGCTGAGATACCGGCACTCAAACTTGCACGGGCTTTCCAATACCATCGGCACCGCGCCGTTGTCAGAATAGACGCGGGTCACGTTGATCCGATCGAACTCGCTTTCCTCGGGGGGCAAGGCCATCGCACTGACATTAACCGCCTCGCGCAGGGCATAGGTGGCCATGTTCCAGACAAACCAGCCGGTTTCCTCGGCGTTCAGGACCGTGTCCTTGCGTCGACCATCCGGATACCGGTTCGCCGCAAACATGACCATCGGGGGATCAAAAGTCAGGTTTTGCCACTGACTGTAGGGCGCGATGTTTTCGACTCCGGCAGCGCTGCGACTGGACAACCAGCCGATAGGGCGCGGCACCGTGCAGCTCTTGAAGGGCGAAAACGGCAACGGACAGCACTCTGATCCGGGTGAGTATTTCATGGCTGCACTCCTGTCGGCCTTGTCCACTTGCTGAAATATATGGCAGATATATCGGTAGTATGTCAATGCACCTTGGTATAGATCGGCAAGGAGCGCCGCATCCGGGCTGGAGTCGGAAATGAACAAGACAGAGCAAGCAGTTGCGATGCTGCAGGGCATGATCGAGCGTGGCGAACTCCCGCCCGGCGCGATGCTCTCTGAACGCACGATCGTCGAGCTCATTGGCTTGGGGAGGACGCCGATTCGTGAGGCGATCCAACGCCTCGCGCCCAGCTACATGATCCGGATACATCCCAGCCGCGGAATCGAGATACCGTCCATCACCGTCGAGGATCAACTGAGCCGACTGGAGGTGCGACGCGCTGTGGAGGTCCTGGCCGTCGAGCTTGCCTGCAAACGTGCCACCTCGGCGCAGCGGGCGGCAATGCGCAGTCTGGCATCCCGCCTGGAAGGCCGGTTCACCTTGCAGGAATACACCGACACGATCCGGGAAACCCATGCCCTTATCCTTGAAGCCGCCGGGAACCGCTATCTCGGGTCCCTGATGCTACCGCTGCAGGGTTTGTCGCGCCGGTTCTGGATCGTCCATGCACACGAGGAACAAGGTGACATCGAGCGAGGGCGAGACCTGCATCGTGAAATCCTCACGGCCATCGCTGATGGAAACGCAGAAGCAGCAGGAGACGCGTCGCGGGCGCTTAACGATTATCTTGTGGGGTTCGCACTTGAAGTTGTGGCTCGCCAGGCTTCAAGATGAAATGACCTTAATGTCCCGTGAGCGGCCCCCCCCTACAACCGCCCCCTTGGGAACAAGATAGTGGCGAGACTGCGTTGCAAGGCCCTCAGGCTGGAGTAGACTCAGAGATGCGGCCCCGCCGAACAGGAAGCGAGGGTGCTGGCAGACAAATGCGAACCAGTCTCGCATCGCAGGAGGAAGGCGTCCCTATTCCGCGCAGAGACCGCGCCACTCGTCGAGAGCGGCGGCACGGTTCTGCTTGAAGATGGTGCGGGAAGAGAGGTTGCGTTCCTGGTTGAATAGATTGTGGACCGAGGCGTGGACGGCGGCGAACAACTGTAACGTTCGCATGCGGCGGAAGCGGAGCATCGCCCGTTCGCGCCTTCGGAACGGCTGATGCGAATTCTCCGCACGATTATTGGCCCAGCGTCCTGTCTCATGTCGGTCCCGGATACCGAGATCGTCGAGGGCGGCACCATAGGACCGCAGTCGGTCGGTCACGATTTCTTCGGCGCGGCCATGCCGCTTCAGCGATTTCTTCAAGAATTTCAATGCTGCTTTCTTGTCCCGTTTCTTCGTCACGAAGCTCTCGAGCACCTCGCCCTCGTGATCGACCGCCCGCCAAAGGTAGTGCCGTTCGCCGTTGATTTTCACGAAGACTTCGTCCAAGTGCCAGCGCCAGCGGCTCGACCGCATCCCCTCAACGCGCCGTTTTCGGATCTCCGAAGCGAACAGCGGCCCGAAGCGGTGCCACCAAAACCGCACCGTCTCGTGGCTGACCTCGACGCCGCGCTCGTGCAACAGATCCTCGACGTTCCGTAGCGACAACGGAAAGCGGATGTACATCATGACCGCCAGCCGGATGATCTCGGACGACGTCTTGAAGTAGCGGAACGGTGAGCGCTGGGTCATAGCCAAAGGCTACCCAGCCCATCCCTCCGCCTCAAGTCAGGTTCCCTTGACAGCACCGTCGGTGATGTTGCAGCCATGGGCCGCAAGATAGCTGGAGATCGCGGCGACGATGCCGCGGGTCGAACGGCAGGTCACGGTCAGGCAATATTCGGTCATTCGGATGTTCCGGGAAGGTTGTTCAGGATGAGGTCGGGCCGCGCGCACCGTCGCCGGCCAGGGGTTCAACGGCCGCGTCGAGCCCCGCGCAGAAAGCTTCCAGCGGCGCAGGATCCCCGACAGCGATGAAGACCACGCCGGGGGCTCCCTGCGCGGCCGGCGTCACACTGGCGCGGCTGCCGACGCATTGGATCAGCGCCGCCCTTCCGGTCACCGCATCAGCGACGAACCCCTTGGCGCGATGAACGCTCGCCGGCAGCGCGGCGAAGGCGGCCTCGAGGCGGGCAAGGTCGACCGGCCCCGCAGGGCACCAGGTCCGTGTCACGAAGCCCGCCTGGGCCTTGGGCAAGACGGAACCGGCGTAATCGGGCGCGCAGATGCCCGCAGCGAAAAGCAGCGAGGACGGCACGCGCCCCTGCGAAATGGGCACCACACGCGCCCCCTTCCGGCGCGCGCGCAGCCAGGCCTCGGTCGCGTGGACGTCCTCCGGTTCGCAGAGATCGGTCTTCGTCAGCAGCACGATATCCGCACTGTCGAGCTGGTTGCGCACCAGCTGGCCGACGAACTTGTCGCCGGCCCGGCGGCGGATCGTCTCGGCATCCGCGGCGACCAGCACCGCATCAAGCTCGAAGCCCGGCCAGTGCCCCGCCAACATGCCGATCCGCGCCGGTTCGGCCACGCCGCTCGCCTCGATCAGAACGCGGTCGGGCCGCTCGGGCCGTACCGCGATGGCGCTGAGCGTCGCGCCAAGGTCGTCGCCGATGGTGCAGCAGACGCAGCCATTGCTCAGCTCGATGACGTCACGGCCGCGCTGACGCACCAGCGCGGCATCGATGTTGATCGGGCCGAAATCGTTCACCAGCACCGCGACCCGCTGCCCGCCCGCCCCGGCCAGCACGCGGTTCAGGATCGTCGTCTTTCCGGCGCCGAGATAGCCCGACAGCACCGTGACCGGGATGCGCCCGCTCATCGAACGATCGGAAACGGCCGCCCCTCGAAGACCGTGCCCCAGATCGGGATATCGCGTAGTGCCTCCGGCGCCACCTCGAAGGGGTCCTGCTCCAGCACCGTGAAATCGGCCTTCTTCCCGGCCCGGATCGAGCCGACCTCGTCCTCCATGCCCAGCACATAGGCCGCGTCGATGGTGATCGCCCGCATCGCCGCCTCGACCGAAACCCGCTCCTGCGGGCACATCACTGCCCCAGATTCGGCGATCCGGTTGACCGCGACCCAGGCCGAGTTCAGCGGCAATGCCGGCGCCATGGTAAAGTCGGAGTGCAGCGCAAAGGGAACCCCCGCCCGCTCCAACGAGCCGAGCCGCGCCATCTGGCTGGCGCGTTCATGGCCGATGGACTCCTTCCAATAGGCTTCCCCCAGCTCGTGTACGTAATAGACATTGGCCGAGACGATGGCGCCCAGGTCCTTGATCCGCCGCACCTGCTCCGGGTTCGAGACGCCGAAGTGCTCGATGGTGAAGCGGTGGTTGAAGCGCGGCTTCTCGTCCTGCAGCTTCTGCAGCACGTCGAGCGCCAGCTCCAGCCCCATGTCCCCGGTGCAATGCACGTGGATCTGTTTGCCCGCCAGCCAGAGCGCCCTTGCATAGGTTTCGAAGGCTTCCGGCGCCATCAGCCATTCGCCGTGGTGCCCGTCGATGAAACCCGGCTCGCGCATCTGCATCAACTCGGCGAAGAAGCCGCCGTCGGTGAACAGCTTGACGTTCCGCCCGAAGAACAGCTTGTCGGTGCTGCGTTCGGCATAGGCATCGATGCGCTTCACGTCGTCCTCGGCGGTGCCCTCGAAATTGCCCCGCTGAAGCGCGCGCGGCACCATCTTCATGCGGAAGGGCGTGTCCTCCCGGTCGAGCGTATGGCTCAGAACCTGCCATTCCAGCGCATCGTTCATCAGCGGATAGGCCAGCTCCCCGATGGTTGTGTGCCCGCCCAGGTGCACCGTCTGCTTGACCAGTTCCAGCCCGCGCCCGTACCGCTGCGGGCTCAGCAGCACGCGGTTCATCGCCTGCGTGGCCACCGCCAGCCCGGTCTCGAAGAACCGCCCCGAGTCCAGGTCGATCTGCGGATGCCGTTCAAGGTCGGCGCGCGCGACGCCCATCCAGTCGATGGCCGCATCATTGGCGATGATCTCGTGGAACGACCGCTGCCAGACGAAGATCGGCTTGTCGCCCGAAACCGCATTGAGCGCCGTCCGGTCGACATTGCCATGCCAGATGCGGTGGAACCCCCATGTCACCACGATCTCTTCTGCCGCGCCCTCGCCCGCCACGATCTCGGCCAGCCGCGCCAGGTAGTCCTCGTGCGTGGTCACCGGCGCGCAGGTTCGGTCGGGCAGCTTCCATTCCATCGCGGTGATGAAATGGCAGGGCAGCAGGATGGCCCCCAGCGTCGGATGCAGATGCGGGTCGATGAATCCCGGCATCAGCACATGGTTCTCGAACTGCCGGTCGATCCGGTGCGGGTGACGGTCGAGCCAGGGTTTCAGCGTCTCCAGGCTGCCCACCTCGACAATCCGGCCGTCCCGCACCGCTACCGCCGTGGCCTCCGGCATCGGCTCGTTCATCGTGACGATCTTGCGGGCGGTGAAGACGGTGATTCCAGACATGCTAATCTCCCAAATTTGTTCAGTAATTCGCCGACTTGAAGGACCAGACGATCACTGCATCCACCGGCCCCGGGTTGCGGCACCAATGGCGGCCGATCTCGGTCATCTGAAAGCTGTCCCCGGCTTCGAGCAGGATGGTCTGGCCGTCGATGCGCAGCTCAAGCTGGCCGGACACAACATATCCGCCCTCCTCGCCCCGGCGCATCCGCCCCTCCTCGCCGGTGCCGGCGCCGGGGGCGAAGGTGGTCATCACCATCTCCAGCCCGCCGGTCAGGTGCGGAGAGAGCAGTTCCTCGCGGACGCCCGAACGGCTGAGGTTGATCTCCCGCCGCTCGCTCCGGCGCACCACGAACTTGCTTTCGGGCAGTTCCTCGGCCGAGGCCGCCGAAAAGAACCAGCTGATCGAGACATCCAGCGTGCGGGCGATCTTGTCGAGCGTGTCGAGCGTGATCGGGCTGACGCCGCGCTCCAGCTCGCTGAGATGCCCCACCGAGCGGCCGATGGCATTGGCCACGTCGGTCAGCGTCAACCCACGCGACCGGCGCAGCTCGCGGATCTGCCGCCCGACCGGCTGGTTCGGACTGGCCGCAAGCTCTCCGGCAGCGGCCTGTTTCTTTTTGCTCGCCGTTTTCGAACTCATCTTCCTGATCCTGGCAGATTTCCGGATATGTGAAAATTTTGTTGCATTATTTCACTCTCGTGGCAAGCTCTGAAAAGTTCACTCGAAAATTTCACGGCCTTGAAGCCTTCAACAACCAACAGGGGAACAGGAAATGCTTGAAAGACTGGCCAGACGACTCACCAGCGCCGCGCCCATCGCGCTGGCCGCCGCCATCGGCCTCGCACCCATCGCGCAGGCCGACCCGAAGGACGGCGGCACGCTGACCACCTTCACCAGCGGCTACCGCACGCTCAACCCGGCGGTGCAGTCCGGCGCCGCCACCGGCGCGCCGGGGTCGCAGATCTTCGCGGGCCTGGTGACGGTCGGCAAGGACTACGTGGTCCAGCCCTACCTCGCCGACGCCTGGCAGGTCTCCGACGACCAGCTCACCGTGACCTTCGACCTGGTCGGCGGCGCCAAGTTCCATGACGGCCAGCCGATCACCGGCGAAGACGTCAAGTTCTCGCTCGAAACGGTCCGCGCCAACCATCCCTTCGGCAGCGCGATGTTCGGCAACGTCGAAAGCATCGAGGTGCCCGCCCCCGACAAGGTCGTGCTCCACCTCGCCAAGCCGGTTCCCGGCCTGCTCTACTCGCTCCAGCCGCTCCTGATGCCGATCCTGCCCAAGCACGTCTACGGCGACGGCCAGGACATGAAGACCCATCCCCGCAACATGGAGAACGTGGTCGGCTCGGGCCCCTTCAAGGTCGAGGAAAACAACCCCGCCGAACGCCTCGTGCTGGTCAAGAACCAGGACTTCTTCCTCAAGGGCAAACCGCATCTCGACAAGATCGTCTACCCGATGGTCAAGGATCCGCTGACCCGCGTGCTGATGCTGGAAAAGGGCGAAATCGACTATGCCCCCTTCGCCGGCATCCGACCGAACGATGCCTCACGGCTCGAAAAGGCCAAGGGCGCGCATGTGACGACCGACGGCTACGAGGCCATCGGATATGTCCACTATCTCGAGTTGAACCTGCGCAACGAGCCCTTCTCCAAGCGCGAGGTGCGCGAAGCACTGGCCCATGCAATCGACACGGGTTTCCTCGCCAAGGTGATCTTCGGCGGCCGCACGGTCCCCGGCACCGGGCCGCTGCACACCGGCAACCCGTTCTATTCGGCAGATGTTCCCACTTATGAACCCGACATGGACAAGGCGGCCGCAATGCTCGACGCCGCCGGCTACCCGGTCGGCGCCGACGGCTCGCGCTTCTCCTTCGTGCTCGACGTTCCGAGCTGGGCGCCCGCGGCCCACGTTCCGATGGCCGAATACATCCAGGCCCAGCTCGCCAAGCTCAAGATCAACGTCGAACTGCGCAAGGCCCCCGACTTCGGCACCTGGGTCAAGCGGGTGTCCAGCTGGGACTACGAGGCCACGATGAACGGTTCGTTCAACTACCCCGACCCAACCATCGGCGTGCATCGTCACTTCGACTGCGACAACATCAAGAACGTGATCTGGTCGAACACCCAGGGCTACTGCAACCCCGAGGTCGACACGCTGCTCGGCGCCGCCGCGGTCGAAACCGACATGGCCAAGCGCAAGGCGCTCTACGCCGACATCCAGCGCAAGGTGCAGGAAGACCTCGTCTTCATCTACATGCCGCAGGACTATTCGGCGACCGTCTACAGCGACGGCGTGGCGAACCTGCCGGACTCGCCCTTCGGCGCGCTCTCGCCCTTCTACGACGTCTACCTCGACAAGTGATCGGCCAATGGCCGGCCCGCCCGGGCCGGCCATGCAACCCCCTCGGAAGGACTGTCCGTGCTCAAGGGATCCCTGCGCAAACTGCTGAACGCCCTGCTGCTCATGATCGCGGTGCTGGTGCTGAACTTCACGCTGATCCACATTGCCCCCGGCGACCCGGTCGAGGCCCTGGTCGGCGAGATGGGCGGCGCCACGCCCGAGCTGATCGCCGAGCTGCGCAGCCGCTTCGGCCTCGACCAGCCGCTCTACGTGCAGCTCGGCACCTATCTCGGCCGCATCGCACAGGGCGATTTCGGCCACTCGCTCTACTATGACCAGCCGGTTACCGCGCTGATCGCCGAGCGCATCGGCCCGACGATCCTGCTGGTTACAACCGCGCTTTTCTCCGCGATCGCCCTCGGCACCGTCCTCGGTGTCTTCTCGGCCCAGCGCCGCCGCTCGGTGCTCAGCCACCTGGTGACCGTGATCTCGCTTGCCGGCTTCTCGGCCCCCGTCTTCTGGGTCGGGATCATGCTGATCCTGCTGCTGTCGGTATCGGTCCCGCTGCTGCCGATCTCCGGCATGTCCAGCGCCGACTCCGCGGCTTCCGGCCTGTTCTACATCCTCGACGTGCTGCACCACCTCGTGCTGCCGGCGCTGACACTGGCGCTGATCTACCTGGCCTTCTACTCGCGCCTCTCGCGCGCCAGCATGCTCGAAGTGCTCGGCTCCGACTATATCCGCACCGCGCGGGCCAAGGGGCTGCCCAAGCGCATGGTCATCTACAAGCACGCCCTGCGCAACGCGATCCTTCCGGTAGTCACTTTCGCCGGGCTGCAATTCGGCCAGGTGATCTCGGGCGCGGTGCTGGTCGAGACGGTTTTCGCCTGGCCCGGCCTGGGCACGCTGGCCTTCGAGTCGATCCTGCGCCGCGACACGCCGACCCTGCTCGGCATCCTGTTCTTTTCCGCCGTGATGGTCGTGGTGATGAACCTCGTCACCGACGTCGTCTATCGCCGCGTCGATCCAAGGATCAAAGCCCGATGACCGCCACATCGACCACACCCGCCAGCGCGCCCGAAGCCGTCTCTCCCGGCCGGCAGGCCTGGCGCATGTTCCGGCAGAACCACTCGGCGCTCTTCGGCCTCGCCATCATCGCGCTGATCGTCCTCGCCTCGGTCTTCGGCCCCTATGTCTATACCGTCCCCCCGCGCGAGATGGTCTGGATGCCGCTGACCCCGCCCGGCGAATCCGAATACCTGCTCGGCACCGACTACCTCGGCCGCGACTTGCTGGCCGGTCTCATCAACGGCGGCCGGGTGACGCTGACCGTGGGCCTTTCCGCCGCCGTGCTGACCGTGCTCATCGGGATCACCGTCGGCGCGCTCGCGGGCTTTTTCGGCGGCAGGGTCGACGACGTGCTGATGCGCATCACCGAATTCTTCCAGGTCCTGCCCAACCTGCTCTTCGCGATGGTGGTGGTGATGCTGTTCTCGCCCTCGCTGCTCAACATTGCCGTCGCGATCGGCGTCGTCTCCTGGACCTCGACCGCCCGTCTGACCCGCGCCGAGTTCATGCGCCTGCGCGAGATGGAATTCGTCAAGGCCGAACGCTCGATCGGGGCCGGCAACGCCCGGCTGATCTGGCGCGTGATCCTGCCCAATGCCGCGCCACCGCTGATCGTGGTCGCCGCGCTCAGCATCGGCACCGCGATCCTGTTCGAGGCCGGTCTCTCCTTCCTCGGCCTCTCCGATCCCAACGCCACCAGCTGGGGCCGCATGATCGGCGACAACCGCCCCTATATCCTCGACAGTTCCTGGGGCGTCACCTTCCCCGGTCTCTGCATCTTCCTGACCGTGCTGGCGATCAGCCTCGTCGGCGACGGCCTGAACGATGCCTTCAACCCCAAGCTGAGGCAGCGGTGATGACTGGCAAAAAACTCCTCTCCGTCCGCAACCTCGAGATCACCTTCCGCACCGAAGGCGAGGACATCCCGGTGGTGCGCGACCTCTCCTTCGATCTCGACCACGGCGATACGCTGGGCATCGTCGGCGAATCCGGCTGCGGCAAGTCAATCACCGCCCTGTCGCTGCTGGGCCTGGTGCCCAG
This sequence comes from Seohaeicola zhoushanensis, assembly GCF_014656415.1. Lineage (GTDB taxonomy): Bacteria > Pseudomonadota > Alphaproteobacteria > Rhodobacterales > Rhodobacteraceae > Seohaeicola_A > Seohaeicola_A zhoushanensis. The sequence goes on from NZ_BNCJ01000013.1 coordinate 116,500, forward strand.
CCCGCCGGGCCGGATCTCGAAGGGACAGATCCTCTTCGAGGGCGAAGACCTCGTGCAGGCCGGCGAACGCCGCCTGAACCAGGTGCGCGGAAACGACATCTCGATGGTCTTCCAGGAGCCGATGACCTCGCTCAACCCGGTCTACACCATCGGCGAACAGATCGCCGAAACCGCCCGCGTCCACTTCGGCCTGAGCCCCGCCAAGGCCTGGGCCCGCGCGGTCGAGATGCTCGACCTGGTTGGCATCCCCTCGCCCGACACCCGTGCCCACGACTTTCCGCACCAGCTCTCCGGCGGGATGCGCCAACGGGTGATGATCGCCATCGCGCTGGTCTGCGAACCCAAGCTGCTGATCGCGGACGAGCCGACCACCGCCCTCGACGTGACGGTGCAGGCGCAGGTCTTCGACCTGTTCCAGGAACTCAAGCAGAAGATCGGCGCCGCGATCATCCTCATCACCCACGACATCGGCGTGGTGGCCCAGATGACCAACCGGGTCATGGTGATGTACGCCGGCCGCAAGATCGAGGAAGGCCCGGTCGCCGAATTCATCCGCGACCCGCGGCACCCCTATACCCGCGGTCTGGTCTCCTGCATCCCGCGCCTGCGGCTGCCGCCCGACGACCACCCCGCGCCGCTCTTCGAGATCCCCGGCGTCGTCCCCTCCCCATGGGAACTGAACCGCCCCGGCTGCGCCTTTGCCCCGCGCTGCGCCCGCGCGATGGCGCGCTGCCGGACCGAAAACCCCGTGCTGGCGCCGCTGGGCGATGGCCGCGCCGCAGCCTGCTGGCTGGAAACGGAGGCAGCGGCATGAGCGGCACGCAGAACATTCTCGAGGTGAGTGACCTCAAGGTGCACTTCCCCATCGCCGGCGGCGGCAAGGTCTATGCGGTCGACGGCATCTCCTTCGCCCTGCCCCCCGGCGTCGCCTTCGGCCTCGTTGGCGAAAGCGGCTCGGGCAAGACCACCGCCGCGCTGGCCTGCGCGCGGCTGAACGACATCACAGCCGGAACGATCCGGCTGAACGGCCAGGACATCACCCGGATCGAGGGCGAGGCGCTGAAAGCGGCGCGGCGCGACGTGCAGGTGGTCTTCCAGGACCCCTACGCCTCGCTCAACCCGCGCGAACGCGCCGGCGCCATCGTCCGCCGCCCGCTCGACCTGCTGAAGGTCGGCACGCCCGCCGAACGCGCCGCCCGCGTCGACGAGCTCTTCGCCCTGGTCGGCCTGCGACCCGACCAGAAAGAGCTGTTCCCGCACCAGTTCTCGGGCGGCCAGCGCCAGCGGATCGGCGTGGCCCGCGCCCTCGCCTCGCGGCCGCGCCTCATCATCTGCGACGAGCCGGTCTCGGCCCTCGACGTGGCGATCCAGGCGCAGATCCTGAACCTGCTGGCCCGGCTCAAGCAGGATCTCGGCCTGTCCTACCTGTTCATCAGCCATGACCTCGCGGTGGTGCAGCACCTCTGCGACCGGATCGCGGTGATGTACCTGGGCCAGATCGTCGAGACCGGCAGCCGCCGGCAGATCTTCACCCGGCCGTCGCACCCCTATACCCACGCGCTGATCTCGGCGGTGCCCTCGCCCCATGCCATCGGCGGCGCCAGCAGCCGGATCCGCCTCATGGGCGACCCGCCCAGCCCGATCTCGCCGCCCTCGGGCTGCCGGTTCGCCGGGCGCTGCGCCCATGCGCAGGACCGCTGCCGCCAGGCCGCGCCGCCGCTGGCCGACACGGGCGAGGGCCATGCGGTCGCCTGCCACCGCGCGAACGACCCCGAGGTGGTCGCCGCGCGCGAGGCGCTGATCCGCGCGGCCCCCTCGGGCTGATCGCCCGCCAGGCCCACCCCTTCCCTGATGCCTGGCGACAGGCGCAGGCCCACCCATTGCCCGCCGCTCCGGAGACTCCGCCATGACCCCGCCCATCCCGAAACACGCCCGAGCCGTCATCATCGGCGGCGGCATCGCCGGCTGCTCGGTCGCCTATCACCTTGCCAAGCTCGGCTGGAGCGACGTGGTGCTGCTTGAACGCAAGCAGCTCACCTCGGGCACGACCTGGCACGCCGCCGGGCTGATCGCCCAGCTTCGTGCCACCCGCAACATGACCCGGCTCAGCAAGTATTCGCAGGAGCTCTACGGCGAACTCGAAGCCGAGACCGGCGTGGCCACCGGCTTCCGCCGCAACGGCTCGATCACCATGGCCCTGACCGCCGAGCGGCGCGAAGAGATCTACCGCCAGGCCTCGATGGCGCGGGCCTTCGGTGTCGAGGTCGAACCGCTGGGCGAAACCGAGCTCAAGGCGCTCTACCCGCACCTGAACACCAAGGGTTTCGCCGGGGCCGTCTACCTGCCGAAGGACGGCCAGGGCGATCCGGCGAACATCGCCCTGGCCCTGGCTAAGGGCGCCCGGATGCGCGGCGCCCACATCCGCGAGCACGTCAAGGTTACCGCCGTGACCGAGACGCTCCGCGGCGGGCGGCGCGCGGTCGCGGGCGTGAAATGGCAGTCCGACGAAACCGGCGAGACCGGCACCATCGCTGCCGATTTCGTGGTGAACTGCGCCGGCATGTGGGCCGGCGAAGTCGGACGCCGCAACGGCGTCAACATCCCGCTTCAGGCCTGCGAACACTTCTACATCGTCACCGAAACCATCCCCGACCTGGCCCGCCTCCCGGTACTGCGCGTGCCCGACGAATGCGCCTACTACAAGGAGGACGCCGGCAAGATCCTCCTTGGCGCCTTCGAGCCGGTCTCCAAGCCCTGGGGCATACACGGCATCTCGGAAGACTTCTGCTTCGACCAGCTGCCCGAGGATTTCGAACACTTTGAGCCGATCCTGGAAAAGGCCGTGTCCCGCGTGCCCCTGCTGGAAAGCGCCGGGATCCACACCTTCTTCAACGGCCCCGAAAGCTTTACCCCCGACGATGCCTACCACCTTGGCGAGGCCCCCGAGATCGCCGGCTATTTCGTCGCCGCCGGCTTCAACTCGGTGGGCATCCAGTCCTCCGGCGGTGCCGGCATGGCCCTGGCCCACTGGATGGAGCGGGGTTATCCGCCCTTCGACCTCTCCGATGTCGACATTCGCCGGATGCAGCCCTTCATGGGCAACCGCACCTACCTGGTGGAACGCGCGAAAGAGACCCTGGGCCTGCTCTACGCCGACCACTTCCCCTACCGCCAGAAGGCCACCGCGCGCGGGATCCGCCGCTCGCCCTTCCACGAGACGCTGGCCAAGCGCGGCGCGGTCTTCGGCGAAACCGCCGGCTGGGAACGCGCCAACTGGTTCGCCGGCACGGGCCAGGAGGCGGCCTATGCCTATTCCTGGAAACGGCAGAACTGGTTCGACAATTCAGCAGCCGAACATCGCGCGATCCGCGAAAACGTCGGCCTCTACGACATGACCTCCTTCGGCAAGATCATCGTCGACGGCCGCGATGCCGAAGGCTTCCTCAACCACGTCTGCGGCGCCGAAATGGCGGTGCCCGACGGCAAGATCGTCTACACCCAGTTCCTCAACGACCGCGGCGGCATCGAGGCCGACGTGACCGTCACCCGCCTGTCCGAGACGCGCTATCTCGTCGTGACCCCCGCCGCCACGACGGTGCGCGATCTCAGCTGGCTGATGCGCCACCGGGGCGAACGCGCTGTGTCGATCGTCGATGTCACCGCCTCGGAAGGCGTCCTCGCCGTCATGGGGCCAAGGGCGCGCGACCTGATGCAGGCGGCCGCCCCCTGGCACGACTGGTCGAACGCGGCGCATCCCTTCGGCACCGCGCAGGGAATCGACATCGGCCTCGGCCAGGCCCGCGCGCACCGGGTGTCCTACGTCGGTGAACTCGGCTGGGAGATCTACATGCCCACCGATCAGGGCGCGCATGTGCTCGAAACCCTGCTGGATGCCGGCGCGGCCTTCGATCTCAGGCTCTGCGGCCTGCACGCGATGGATTCCTGCCGAATCGAAAAGGGCTTCCGCCATTTCGGCCATGACATCACCGAAGAGGACCACGTTCTCGAAGCCGGCCTCGGCTTTGCGGTCAAGACCGCGAAACCCGATTTCATCGGCCGCGACGCGGTTCTGCGCAGGAAGGCCGAGGGGCTGACCAGCCGGATGCTGCAATTCCGCCTGACCGACCCCGAGCCGCTGCTCTACCACGCCGAACCGATCCTGCGCGACGGCCAGATCGTCGGCCACCTGACATCGGGCAACTACGGGCACACGCTCGGTGGCGCGGTCGGCCTGGGCTATGTGCCCTGCCCCGGCGAAGACGCCGCCAGCCTGCTCGCCTCGCGCTGGGAGATCGAGATCGCCGGCAATCGTATCGCCGCCGAAGCTTCGCTGAGACCGCTCTACGATCCCCGTTCGCAACGAACGAAGGCCTAAGTGAGCTGCTGCCGGCTTCGTGGACAGCAGTTAAGCTAGCATAGCGCGGGCCTCGAACTCCATGGGGCTGAGGTAGCCCAGTTTCGAATGCCGCCTGCGCGGGTTGTAGAAGCGCTCGATGTAGTCGAATACGTCGGCACGCGCTTTGTTGCGGGTGCGGTAAACCTTCCGGGCCGTCCGTTCGGTCTTCAGTGATGAAAAGAAGCTCTCCATCGCCGAATTGTCCCAGACGTTTCCAGCCCGGCTCATCGAGCAGGTGATGCCGTTGTCGGCCAGAAGCCGTTGAAACTGCTCGC
>NZ_BNCJ01000014.1 GCF_014656415.1 Seohaeicola zhoushanensis
CATCCGCGAAGGCGGCCGCACCGTCGGTTCGGGCGTCGTCGCCAAGGTCATCAAGTAAGGCGCGCCTGCCGCGCCTGGCGGACGGCGGGTGACGCACCCGCCGCACCGCATGGCAGACATCCGGACGCCGGCCTTGCCGGCGTTCGACAAGAAAAAGAGGTTCGAAGAGGGGCGGCGATGAGCGTCCTCCCTCCTCTCAACCGGAAATGCCCTTGAAGGGGACGACAGACATGGCAATTCAAAGCCAAAACATCCGGATTCGTCTGAAGGCGTTCGACTATCGCGTGCTGGACGCCAGCACCGCAGAGATCGTCAGCACCGCCAAGCGGACCGGCGCGCAGGTGCGTGGCCCGATCCCGCTGCCGAACAAGATCGAGAAGTTCACGGTTCTCCGTGGGCCTCACATCGACAAGAAATCCCGTGACCAGTTCGAGATCCGCACCCACAAGCGGCTGCTCGACATCGTTGATCCGACCCCGCAGACGGTGGACGCGCTGATGAAGCTCGACCTCGCCGCCGGCGTGGACGTCGAGATCAAGCTGCAGTCGTAATCAGGGAGGCGAGAAGCGATGTTGCGCTCTGGAGTCATTGCGAAAAAGATCGGCATGACGCGCCTGTTCATGGAAGACGGGCGTCAAGTTCCGGTCACCGTGCTGCAGCTCGACAACCTTCAGGTTGTCGCGCAGCGCACTGCCGAGAAAGACGGTTACACCGCGGTTCAGCTGGGCGCCGGCACGGCCAAGGCCAAGCGGACCAGCGCACCGATGCGCGGCCACTTCGCCGCGGCAAAGGTCGAGCCGAAGCGGAAAGTGGCCGAGTTCCGGGTCGATCCCGAGAACCTGATCGGCGTCGGTGAGGAAATCACCGCGGATCACTACTTTGCTGGCCAGTATGTCGACGTGGCCGGCACCTCGATCGGTAAGGGCTTTGCCGGTGTCATGAAGCGGCACAACTTCGGCGGCCTCCGGGCGTCGCACGGTGTGTCGGTCAGCCACCGTTCGCACGGTTCGGTCGGTCAGTGTCAGGACCCCGGCAAGATCTTCAAAGGCAAGAAGATGGCCGGTCACATGGGCACCGTCCGTGTCACCACCCAGAACCTGGAAGTGGTGCGCACCGATGCAACCCGTGGCCTGATCATGGTCAAGGGCGCTGTGCCGGGTTCGAAGGGTGGCTGGGTGACGGTGAAGGACGCCGTCAAGAAGCCGTTCCCCGAGAACGCGATCCTGCCCGCCGCGCTGAAGTCCGCCGCTGAAGAGGCCGCCAAGGCCGCTGAAGAGGCCGCTGCAGCCGCTGCCGCCGAAGCCGAAGCAGAAGCCAAGCGCCTTGCCGAAGAGCAGGCAGCAGCTGAAGCCGCCGCGCTGAAGGCAGCCGAGGACGAAGCCGCCACCGAGAAGAAGGAAGGCGAAGAATGAAACTCGACGTTATCAAGCTCGACGGCGGCAAGGCCGGCAGCGTCGATCTGGACGAGGCCCTCTTCGGGCTCGAGCCGCGCGCCGACCTGCTGCACCGCGTTGTCCGCTGGCAGCGCAACAAGGCCCAGGCTGGCACCCACTCGGTGCTCGGCAAGTCGGATGTCAGCTATTCGACCAAGAAGATCTATCGCCAGAAGGGCACCGGCGGCGCACGCCACGGTTCCAAGAAGGCGCCGATCTTCCGTCACGGCGGCACCTACAAGGGCCCGACGCCGCGCAGCCACGGGCACGAGCTGCCCAAGAAGGTGCGCAAGCTCGGCCTGATGCACGCGCTCTCGGCCAAGGCCAAGGCGGGTGAACTCGTTGTGATCGAAGCCGCCGAAGCCGCAGGCAAGACGTCGGCCCTGGCCAAGCAGATCGCCAGCCTCGGCTGGAAGCGCGCGCTGATCATCGATGGCGCGACGGTCAACGAAGATTTCGCACGCGCCGCACGCAACATCGAAGGTCTGGACATCCTGCCGACGATGGGCGCCAACGTTTACGACATCCTCAAGCGTGACACCCTGGTGATCACCAAGGCGGGGATCGAAGCACTGGAGGCTCGTCTGAAATGAGCGCGAAACCCCAGCACTATGATGTGATCCGCAAGCCGATCATCACCGAGAAGGCAACCATGGCTTCGGAAGCCAATGCCGTTGTCTTCGAGGTCGCGATGGACAGCACCAAGCCGCTGATCAAGGAAGCCGTCGAGACCCTGTTCAATGTCAAGGTGAAGGCGGTCAACACCACCATCACCAAAGGCAAGGTCAAGCGTTTCAAGGGCCGTCCGGGCACCCGCAAGGACGTCAAGAAGGCCTATGTGACGCTCGAAGAGGGCAACACGATCGACGTGACCACCGGTCTCTGAGAGCAGGCTCATCGTGAATGGAAACCCCGGCATCGAAAGATGTCGGGGTTTCTCTTTTGTGATGGGTGTTCAATGGTTTGTACTTTTAAGTTGCCAAAATTCTTGAGTGCCATCACGAACCTTGCGGTACATGATTGAAAAAATGGGGATTTTTGCTATCATCTGAGCATTGACATATAAATTAACGCAAAAATGGTGGCTCCGATGAATATTCATGGAATGCGGCGGAAGATAGTTTTTGCCAGCGTGCTTTGTCTCGCGTTTTCGAATTCAGCCTTGGCGGATTCGCCTGATCGAAAGAATCCCCTAAGTGGGAGCCAAGTCATCGAGCTCTACAGCGGGAAGACCTGGTTGTGGTCGAAGGGCGGTTCCTACTGGGGCAATGGTGGGGAGTTTCAGGCGTTATGGGACGGGTCGGTCGCCGTCGGAAAATGGTATGCGACCGACAAGGGATCACTTTGCTACGAGGCGGTCTGGAAGAAGGTGCGCGACGAGGCCGGTGCCAATCTTAAAAGGTGTTGGACTCATGTGCATGACAGCAAGGGGGTTTTGTGGAAGCAGGATCCTCAGACGAAAGACTGGTACCGTCCGGGCAAAGAATTCGAAGAACGCGTGAAAACCGGTAACAAGATCAAGAGTGAAGTGAACAAGCGCCGGAAGGCTACCGGACTTTAGCCGGAATTCGGCAGTGCCGCGTTTGGGGCCTTCGGCTGCCTTGACGCTCTTGATTGAAGGGGGCGCGTCATGCGCGCCCTCCAACAGTTAAAGACTGGCGGCATGTCTCCCGAAGTTGTCCAGGATCGACTGCCAGCCGTCCCGCTGCATTTCCAGCGGATGCATCCCCTCGGCGTCGAAGGTGGTGGTGACGCGGACCCCGTCGCTTTCGGGGGTGAAGGTGGTTTCGACCCGCCGCCCGTCGCCGAGGGTATAGACCAGCCGCTCCTTCGGGGAGACCTCGTCATAGACCGCCTCGAAATCGAAGCCGAAGCTGCCGTCCTTCGCCTCCATCCGGGCCTTGTAGGTTCCGCCGACGCGCATGTCGTTCTCGGCCGAGGGGCAGCACCAGTCGTCGCTGGCGAAGTTCCACCGGGTGATATGCGCCGGGGCGGTATAGGCGGTCCAGACAGTGTCCAGCGGCGCGGCGACCAGGGTGTCGATGGTGATCTTGGGGAAAGCCATGATGATGATCCTTCAGATAAGCGTGGCGAGCAATTCGTCGAGGCGATCGAGGGTGGAGGCGAGGCCTTCCTTCATGCCCATGTCGATGACCTTCTGCAGGTCATCGGCGCTGGCATAGGTGACCAGCGTGCCGACCAGCGTGCCGGCGGGAACGTCGGAGAAGCTCAGGTCGAAGCGCGAGGCGGGCAGGGCGGTGTTCGGCTCGCCCGTGGCATCGGTAAAGCAGTCGCGCGCCGAGAAGGCGTCGATCGGGGTGATGGCGAGAAAATCCTGCCGGCTCCAGTATTCCGTTCCCGCCGGGTCGATCATCGCAAAGTGCCAGTAGCCGCCGACGCGGAAGTCCATGTGTTTCGTCGCCGTGGTCAGCGGCTTGGGCGCGAACCAGCGGTCGAGGAGGTCGGCCCTGGTGTAGCAGTCCCAGACCATCTGCCGGGGCGCGGCGAATTCGCGTTTCACGCGGATGGTGTTCGCAACCATGTCGGCTGCGAATTGAAACTTCAGGTCGGGTTTCATTCGGGCTTTCCTTGCATTGCGCCCAGCAGGGCGTCGAGTTGGCGATAACGAACGTCCCACAGCTGGCGCTGTTCCTCGAACCAGCGCTCGGCGGCGGCCAGGCGGTCGGGGTTGAGCGTGCAGGTCCGCACGCGCCCCGTCTTGGCGGATTGGATGAGGCCGGCATCCTCGAGCACGCCGAGGTGCTTCATGAACGAGGGCAGGCCCATGCCGAAGGGTTCTGCAAGCTCGCTGACGGCCGCCGGCCCGGCGCCCAGGCGCTGGACCACCGCGCGCCGGGTAGGGTCGGCCAGCGCGTGGAAGAGGGAATCGAGTGGTGGTATATTGTTTTCCATGTGGGAAAGTATTGCATCCCCAGATGGTTCTGTAAATGGAAAACTATTGGGTTGGCGACGCGCCGCCAGCCGCCCCTCTGAACCCCCTTGAAAACAGGGCCGGGCGGGGGCAGGGTGCATGTCTCCATGGCTCCGGAAAAACCACGGGTCCGGCTATGGACGGCATGAATCTTTTCTGTTACCTCACCGCAATCGCACGGCCCCGGATTCGTTCCGGGGCCTGTGATTTTATACGAACCGGGGACCTTCGGGGCCCTATACCACGGTGGGTTCGCCCCACCAGACATAGGCTCCGCAAGGGGCCGCTAGCTAACGGAAGACAGAAAGCATGGCACTCAAGTCGTATAAGCCGACGACGCCGGGCCAGCGCGGGCTGGTGCTGATCGACCGTTCGGAACTGTACAAGGGCCGTCCTGTCAAATCCCTCACCGAGGGTTTGCACAAGCACGGTGGCCGGAACAACACCGGACGGATCACGATGCGCCGCCAGGGCGGCGGGGCGAAACGCCTCTATCGGATCGTTGATTTCAAGCGCGCCAAGTTCGACGTGGCCGCAATCGTGGAACGGATCGAATACGATCCCAACCGCACCGCATTCATCGCGCTGGTGAAATACGAGGACGGCGAACAGGCCTATATCCTCGCGCCCCAGCGTCTCGCCATCGGCGACCAGGTGATTGCCTCGGCCAAGGCCGACATCAAGCCCGGTAACGCGATGCCCTTCTCGGGCATGCCGATCGGCACGATCGTCCACAACATCGAGATGAAGCCCGGCAAGGGCGGCCAGATCGCACGCGCCGCGGGCACCTATGCCCAGTTCGTCGGCCGTGACGGCGGCTACGCGCAGATCCGCCTGTCCTCGGGCGAACTCCGCATGGTCCGCCAGGAGTGCATGGCGACCGTTGGTGCCGTCTCGAATCCGGACAACAGCAACCAGAACCTCGGCAAGGCCGGTCGCAACCGTCACCTGGGCAAACGCCCGGCTGTCCGCGGCGTCGCCATGAACCCGATCGACCACCCGCACGGCGGTGGTGAAGGCCGCACCTCGGGTGGCCGTCACCCGGTTACCCCGTGGGGCAAGCCGACCAAGGGTGCCAAGACCCGCAATCGTAACAAGGCGTCGAGCAAGCTGATCATCCGCTCGCGGCACGCCAAGAAGAAGGGGCGCTAAATGTCTCGCTCTGTCTGGAAAGGTCCCTTCGTCGACGCTTACGTGTTGAAGAAGGCCGAGGCGGCCCGCGAAGGCGGCCGTCACGATGTCATCAAGATCTGGTCGCGCCGCTCGACGATCCTGCCCCAATTCGTGGGCCTGACGTTTGGCGTCTACAACGGCAAGAAACACGTTCCTGTCTCCGTGACCGAAGACATGATTGGTCAGAAGTTCGGTGAATATTCGCCGACCCGGACCTATTACGGTCACGCGGCAGACAAAAAAGCGAAGCGGAAGTAAGTCATGGGCAAGGAAAAAAACCCCCGCCGCGTGGCCGACAACGAAGCAATGGCAAAACTGCGCATGCTTCGCACCAGCCCGCAGAAGCTGAACCTGGTCGCCGAGATGATCCGCGGCAAGAAGGTGGACAAGGCTCTGGCCGACCTCACCTTCTCGAAGAAGCGGATCGCCGTTGACGTGAAGAAGTGCCTTCAGTCCGCGATCGCCAACGCCGAGAACAACCACAACCTTGACGTCGACGAACTCGTCGTGGCCGAGGCCTTCGTGGGCAAGAACATGGTTCTCAAGCGTGGCCGTCCCCGCGCCCGTGGCCGTTACGGCCGGATCATGAAGCCGTTTTCGGAACTGACGATCAAGGTGCGTCAAGTCGAGGAGCAAGCCTGATGGGTAACAAAGTCAATCCGGTCGGCATGCGCCTTCAGGTGAACCGCACCTGGGACAGCCGTTGGTACGCAGACACCAAGGACTATGGCGACCTGCTGCTCGAGGATCTCAAGATCCGCGAGTTCATTCAGGAAGAATGCAAGCAAGCCGGCATCGCCCGCGTGATCATCGAACGCCCGCACAAGAAGTGCCGGGTCACGATCCATGCAGCCCGTCCCGGTGTCATCATCGGCAAGAAGGGCGCCGACATCGAGACCCTGCGCAAGAAGATCGCGCGGATGACCAAGTCGGAACTGCACCTCAACATCGTCGAGGTCCGCAAGCCCGAACTGGACGCCCGCCTGGTCGGCGAGAGTATCGCCCAGCAGCTGGAACGCCGGGTGTCCTTCCGCCGCGCCATGAAGCGCGCCGTGCAGAACGCCATGCGCATGGGCGCCCTGGGTATCCGGGTCAACGTTTCGGGCCGCCTCGGCGGGGCCGAGATCGCCCGGACCGAATGGTATCGCGAAGGCCGCGTTCCGCTGCACACCCTGCGTGCCGACATCGACTATGCACATGTCGAAGCCACGACCGCCTACGGGATCATCGGGATCAAGACCTGGATCTTCAAGGGCGAGATCATGGAGCACGATCCGAGCGCGCGTGACCGCAAGACGCAGGAACTGCAGGATGGCCCCGCACCCCGCGGCGCCGCCGGCGGTCGCCGGTAAGGAGTAGAAGAAGATGCTTCAACCTAAGCGTACCAAATTCCGCAAGCAGCACAAAGGCCGTATCCACGGCGAAGCCAAGGGCGGCAGCGACCTGAACTTCGGCAGCTTCGGCCTCAAGGCACTGCAACCCGAGCGCGTGACCGCGCGTCAGATCGAGGCAGCCCGCCGCGCCCTGACCCGCCACATGAAGCGCCAGGGCCGCGTCTGGATCCGGATCTTCCCGGACCTGCCGGTGACCTCCAAGCCCACCGAAGTCCGTATGGGTAAGGGTAAGGGTTCGGTCGACTACTGGGCCTGCCGGGTCAAGCCGGGCCGGATCATGTTCGAGCTCGATGGTGTTGACGAGGAAATCGCCCGCGAGGCCCTGCGCCTCGCCGCGATGAAACTCCCGATCAAGACCCGCGTCGTTCAGCGCGAAGACTGGTAAGCGCTGCGCTCACGCGCCGCACTCAGCCGAAATAAAGAACCCCCGCCGACCCGTTCGGCGGGGGTTTTCCGTTCCCGTAACGCACTCCGTGCGGAGGCCTCTCCCTCACCCTGACCCTCTCCCCCGAGGGGAGAGGGGAGCCGCGCCGCTTGCGCCCTCTCGCCTAAAGGCCCGACCTGCGCTATTCCCGCGATATGGCCCAGATCGATTCCCTCTTCGTCACCCGTTTCTACCGCGCCCAGCTCTCCGAGCAGGGCAAGCCCGTCGATCTCGACGAGCTGGAGAATTCCTGCCTCTCCATCGCCGACGATGACGAGTCGGGGCAGAAATGGTGCGAGAAAAACGGCTATCCGGGTTACACCAGCTATGCCTCGCTGACCGACCTCGCCTGGCGCTTTCCGGTGTTCAAGGACCTGGTGAAGGTGCTCGACAAGCATGTCGCCGCCTTCGCGAAGGAACTGCAGTTCGACCTCGGCGGCGGCAAGATCAAGCTCGACTCGCTCTGGATCAACATCCTGCCGCCGGGCGGGGTGCATACCTCGCATATCCACCCACATAGCGTCATCAGCGGCACCACCTATGTCGCGGTCCCGGACGGGGCCAGCGCCTTGAAGCTGGAAGACCCGCGCCTGCCGATGATGATGGCCGCGCCGCCGCGCCGCAAGAAGGCCGACCCGGAACTGCGCCCCTTCGTCTATGCCGCGCCGCTGCCGGGCGAGATCTTCCTCTGGGAAAGCTGGCTGCGCCACGAGGTTCCGGTGAACATGGCCGACGAGGACCGCATCAGCGTCAGCTTCAACTATGGCTGGGGCTGAGGCGCCACTTCCCGGCTTCTCTTCTTCATAAATATCTCCGGGGGAGTCGCGCCGCAGGCGCGGCGGGGGCAGCGCCCCCAACCGGTCGGATCGCGCGGCGATCCGAAACCGCCCTAGCGGCGGAACAGGATGGCCTGCGAGTCCTTGTCCTGGGGCGCATTGCGCAGCTCGGCAAAGAGCGCGCGGCCTCTCTGCACGGCGGGACGGGCTGACACGGTGTCGAGCCAGCGGGTGAAATGCGGCTTGTCCGAGATGTCCTGCTCCTGCCGCTTCCACAGATGCGCCCAGGGCCAGATCGCCATGTCGGCGATGGAATACTCCGCCCCGGCCACATAGGCGCTCTCGGCCAATTGCCGGTCGAGCACGCCGTAGAGCCGCCTGACTTCGGCGCGATAGCGGTCGCGGGGGTAGGAGAGGTCCTGCGGCGGGTCCAGGTTCGGCGCGTAGTGGATGAAGTGATGCGCCTGGCCCGCCATCGGCCCGACCCCGCCCATCTGCCACATCAGCCACTGGTCCACCGCGATGCGCTCGCGCTCGGTCGCGCCGTAGAACCTGCCGGTCTTGCGCGCCAGATATTGCAGGATCGCGCCGCTCTCGAAGATCGGGATCGGCTTGCCGTCCGGCCCTTCGCGGTCGACAATTGCCGGCATCCGGTTGTTCGGCGAGATCTTCAGGAACTCCGGCGCGAATTGCTCGCCCTTCGAGATGTTCACCAGGTGGGTCTCGTAATCGAGGCCCATCTCCTCAAGCGCGATGGAGATCTTCCAGCCGTTCGGCGTGGGCCAGAAATAGAGGTCTATGGTCATGTGTCTCTCCCGTCGGGAGCGATCATGCGGCTTTTTGCGGGCCTGGCAAGGGCAGCGCGACCGGGAAGGCCGGCAGCAGGCGCGACCAGCGCGAGGCGGGCTCCGGCGGCAGCCCGGCGCGCAGCAGGTCCAGCGTCCAGCGCTCGGGGCGGCGCAGCAGCGCGTTGTAGAGCTGCAGCAGGCCGGGCCGGGCATAGGCCGACCAATGGCAGATCAGCCGGTCGGGCGTGCCGACGGGGGCGCCGAGCCGGTCGAGATGGCCCAGCGTTTCAGAGCAGTCGATCTGCAGCGTAACGGCATTGGCGGCGACCAGCCCGTGGCCGATGGCGCGGTCGCCGCGGCGGGGCGCGGGGATCAGCCGCTCGAACAGGAAGTCGAAGAGGTCGTTCTCGCGGCTGGTGACATTGACGAATTCCGCCGTTCGTCCCGCCGGCGTATCGAGCGCGGCGCGACTGCGCGAGACGTAGGCCGCCCCGGTCAGCGACAGGATCCGCCCGATGGCACCGGGGGCGAGGTGGTGCAGCGCCTCGAGCGCGACCTCGACGCCCATGGAATGAGCGACCACATGCACCGGTCGGCCGGGATCCAGCCGCTTCAGGGCGGTCACCAGATGCGCCAGCGCGCGCCCAGCCGAGAGGGCGCGCAGGCGTGCGACCCTGGGCTTGCCGCGCGCGTCCCAGCCGAAGGCGATGGCCAGCCCCTCGTTGTCATGCCCACCGCCAAAGCCGAGCTGGCGCGGCCAGCCTGCATCGCCGTCGTCAGGTGTCATCGAGAGCAGCGAGCGGTGCGGGCAGTGGCGCAGGTCGCCGGGGCGGTAGGAATAACCGTGGATCATCACCACCGCGGGGCCGCTGCCGCCGCGCAGGGCCAGTTCGCGGTCCAGCGTCGCGTGGCCGCGATGCAGGCGGGGAACATCGTCATGGGCATTGATCCGGATCAGCGGCATTGCGCACCTCGCAACATGTTGTGGTCCCGCTATGGACCGAACATATGTCGATGGCGTGACACCCGGTTAACGCCCGGATGACAGTTATGGTTGCAGGGTTGGATGGCATGCATGATGCACGCCCAGCACCCGCGCGCCGCCGTGAAAATGAAAGGCAGATCTCCGGCAATCGGCGGATTGGCGCTGTTCCATGGAGTCTCCCGGCGTGGGCTTGCCGCAATTCGGGCCTAGTTTCGAGGGAATGTTGACGTATTTGCCGGTAAGGCTTTCCGTCGATTTCAGGATTTTGCGAGGAGAGGAAGATGTCCCGTTACACCAGCCGCGTCGTAGCCGCGCTTGTGGCAACCGCCATGGTTGCCGCCCCGATGGCGATCGGCACCGCAACCGTCATGATGCCCGGCAAGGCCCTGGCAAAGGGAGGCGGGGGTGAAGGTGGCGGCGGTGGCGGCGGCGGCGGCGGTGGCGGCAACGGCGGCGGTGGCGGTGGCGGCGGCGGTGGCGGCGGCGGCAACGGCGGCGGCGGCGGTGGTGGCAACGGCGGCGGTGGTGGTAACGGTGGCGGTGGTGGCCACGGCAATGGCGCCGCGAATGGGAACGGTCACGGCAACGCCTCGGCCAATGCCGGCAGCAAGGGGCCGGGCCATTCCAACGGCCGCGCGTCCGAGGCGCGCTCGGCATCGCTTGCGGTCGAGGGCAAGTCCAAGTCGAAGGACAAGTCCAACCACGGCGCGGTCGCCAGTAACATGAAGGGGCTGAACGCGGCACATGCCAGCCCGACGGCCTTCGCGAATGCCGCGCCCAACAGCCGCGTCGGCATGATCGCCTCCTACATGGACGTGACGGCCTCGTTGCAGGACCAGACCGACCGAATGGCCGCGCTCGAGGCGCTGGTCGATCTGACCGTGCCGACGACCGAGGACTTCGTTGCCGAGAACCTCTCGGAAGATGCCACCATGACGGCCGAGGAGATTGCCGAGGCAATCGACGCGCTCGACCCGGAATCGGCGACCTATGACGCGGATGTGGCGGCCATCGCGGCGGCGCTCTCGGGGCTCGATCCCGCTGACGAGGCGAACACCGATGCACTTGCCGGCCTTGCGGATGCGATCAGCGGCACCGTCGAGGCGCAGGACCAGCAGGCCGAGATTGCCGGGCAGATTGCAGACCTGGCGGTCGAGATCGATGACACCCGCTCCGACCAGCTATCGGCGCTGTCCGAGGCCTATGCGCCGCATGACGTCAAGGATCTGACCAACGAGTCGCTGGCCGAACTGCATGGCCTGCTTGGCCTCAGCGACGAGAGCATCCCGGACGTCACCGCCGAGATATCGGACGCGCTCGCCACCGACGAAGCGCCGCTCGCCGGCAGCGAGTGAAGCATCGAGGGCGCGGCTCCTGCTGGGGGCCGCGCCCTGTGTCGAAGGGCAGGGGTCAGGCGACGAAGTCCGACCGCCCCGCGTTGCGGCCCGAGAAGATGCAACCGCCGAGGAAGGTGCCTTCCAGCGCGTTGTAGCCGTGATAGCCGCCCCCGCCGAAGCCCGCGACCTCGCCTGCCGCGAAGAGGCCCGGCACCGCCTGACCATCCGCGCCGATCATCCGGCTGTCGAGGTCGGTCTGCAGCCCGCCCAGCGTCTTGCGGGTCAGCACGTTAAGCCGCACGGCGATCAGCGGTCCGTTCTCGGGATCAAGGAAACGATGCGGTTTCGCGGTGCGGATCAGCCTGTCGCCCCGGTAGTTGCGCGCGGCGTGGATCGCCATCAGCTGCGCGTCCTTTGCGAAGGGGTTGTCGACCTGGGCATCGCGCGCGGCGATCTGCGCATGCAGTCGCGCGGCGTCGATCAGCGTGTTTCCGGCGATCCGGTTCATGCCGGCCACCAGCTCGGCCAGCGTATCGGCGACGACGAAATCCTCGCCCTTCGCCTTGAAGGCTTCGACCGGCCCGGTGGCGCGTTTGCCCGAGAGGATGCGCGAGCGGATCACCTCGGACCACTTCTTCGAGGTGAAATCCGGGTTCTGCTCGGACCCGGAAAGGGCGAATTCCTTCTTGATGATCTTCTGCGTCAGCACGAACCAGCTGTGCTCATGGCCGGTCGCCAGGATCGCCTTCAGTGTGCCCAGCGTGTCGAAGCCCGGCAGGAAGGGGGCGGGCAGGCGGTTGCCTTCCGCGTCGAACCACATCGACGAGGGGCCGGGCAGGATGCGGATGCCGTGGTTGGGCCAGATCGGGTCCCAGTTCGCCACGCCTTCGGTGTAATGCCACATCCGGTCGCGGTTGATGACATGGCCGCCCGCCGCTTCGGAAATCGCGATCATCCGCCCGTCGACATGGGCCGGCACTCCGGCGACCATGCGTTTCGGCGGCGGGCCCAGCCGGTCGGCGGGCCAGGCCTTGCGCACCAGGTCGAAATTGCCGCCGATCCCGCCCGAGGTGACGATGACCGAAGGTGCGCTGAGCTCGAACGCCGCCACGGCATCGCGGTTGGTTCTCTGCCCGCGTGCGGCGCTGTCGGGGGCCAGCAGGGTTCCGGCCACGCCGGTGGCAGCACCGTTCTGCATCACGATATGGTCGACCTGGTGGCGGAAGCGCAGCTCGATCCGCCCCGCCGCGACATGCTCGCGCACGAGGCGCTCGAAGTGTTCCACCACGCCCGGCCCCGTCCCCCAGGTGATGTGGAAGCGCGGCACCGAGTTGCCATGGCCCGTGGCAAAGCCGCCGCCGCGTTCGGCCCAGCCGACCACCGGGAACCAGCGCAGACCCATGGCGTGCAGCCAGGGCCGCATCTCGGTGGCCGCGAAGTCGAGATAGGCCTCGGCCCATTGCCGGGGCCAGGCATCCTCGGGGCGGTCGAACTGCGCCGAGCCCATCCAGTCGAGCTGGGCAAGGCCGTGGCTGTCGCGGATGCCCATGCGGCGCTGCTCGGGTGTGTCGATCATGAAGAGGCCGCCAAGGCTCCAGAACGCCTGCCCGCCCAGGTTGGCCTCGCTCTCCTGGTCGAGCAGGATCACCCGCTTGCCCCGGTCCCCCAGCTCGGCGGCGGCCACCAGCCCGGCCAGGCCGCCGCCTACGATGATTGCATCCGCGTCCGGCATGGTTCGTCCTCCCCCTCGTCGAGGTCAGCCTAGGCAGCGGAATAGGCTGGCGCAACCGGGGCGTTTTCCGTCGCGGAAAACGTCCGAATTCCTGCGAGGAATTCGGGGCGCAAGCGGTTGGGGAGGAACCGGTTTTCCGCGCCGGAAAACGGACCGAAATCCGCGAGGGATTTCGGCGTCAGAACGGCCAGAACACCAGGATCGCCGGGATAGAGACCGCGATCACAAGCGCTTCGAGCGGCAGGCCCATGCGCCAGTAATCTCCGAAACGATAGCCGCCGGGGCCAAGGATCAGCGTGTTGTTCTTGTGCCCGATCGGCGTGAGATAGGCCGAGGAGGCCGCCACCGCCACCGCCATCAGGAAGGGGTCGGGCGAGACGCCGAGCGTATTGGCCATCTGGATGCCGACCGGTGCGGCCACGATCGCGGTGGCGGTGTTGTTCAGCACGTCCGAGAGAGTCATCGTCACCACCATCAGCACCGTCAGGATCGCCCAGGCGGGCCAGCCATCCGTCAGCCCGACCAGGCTCTCTGCGATCAGCCGGGTGCCGCCTGCGCTTTCCAGCGCCGTGCCAAGCGGGATCATCGAGCCGAGCAGCACCACCACCGGCCATTCGATGTGGTCGTAGATCTCGGTGATCGGCATGATGCGGGTCAGCACATAGCCAATCACCACCAGCCCCAGCGCCACCGGCAGGTAGATCAGGCCAAAGCTTGCCGCCGCCACCGCCGCGCCGAACAGGCCGATCGCAAGCCAGACCTTGTCATTTGCGGTCACCGCCAACCCGCGTTCGGCCAGCGGCAGCGCGCCAAGCCATTCGGTCACTTCGCCGCCCTGGCCCTTGGGGCAGAGCAGCAGCAGGATGTCGCCGGGGCGGATCTCGGTCTGGCGCATCTGCTCGGTTATGCGCTGCCCGTGACGCGAGATGCCCATCAGAACCGCGCTCTTGCGCCAGGTCAGGCCGACCGCCTGCGCGGTCTTGCCGGCGATCCGCGCGGTTTCGGGGATCACAACCTCGACCACCTCCAGCCCCTCGCCGGCGGCGGTCAGCTTCTCCTCGCGGGCGGCATCGGAGAAGGCGAGCTCCAGCGCCGCGCGGAATTCGTCCAGGGCGTCGGGCGTGGCCTCGAGCACCAGCACGTCACCCGCCTGCAGCAGGGTGTTCGAGGCCCGGCCATAGCGGCGCTGGCCATCGCGGATCAGGCCCAGGATCGCCACGTCGGACTTCTCGGCATCCTCGTCCAGCTCGGCCAGGCGCTTGCCGATGTGCTCCGATTTCTCGGGCACCGTCAGCTCGGCGATATATTGGGCGAGACCGGCATCGCCATTGCTGGCCTCGCCTCGCACCGGGATCAGCCGCCAGCCGATCAGGGCGACGAAGATCAGGCCCGCAATCGCTGCCAGCCCGCCTACGGGGGCGAAGTCGAACATGCGGAAGGGCTCGCCGATATAGTCCTGCCGGATCGAGGCGATGATGATGTTGGGCGGGGTGCCGATCAGCGTGGCCATGCCACCGAGGATTGTGGCAAAGCTCAGCGGCATCAGCGAGAGGCCCGGCGCGCGGCCGGCCTTGCGCGCGGTCTGGATGTCGACCGGCATCAGCAGCGCCAGCGCCGCGACGTTGTTCATGAAGGCCGAGAGCACCGCGCCGATCCCGCCCATCAGCGCGATATGGCCCCCCAGCGCGCGCGAGCTGTCCACCAGCGTGCGGGTGATGAGGAAGACCGCCCCCGAGCGCACCAGCCCGGCCGAAACCACCAGCACGAGGGCCACCACCAGCGTGGCGGGGTGGCCGAAGCCCTCGAAGGCCCTGTCCGAGGGCACCACGCCCAGCACGACGCCCGCCATCAACGCCGAGAAGGCGACGAGGTCATATCGGAAGCGGCCCCAGAGCAGTAGGGCGAAGACGGCAGCGAAAAGGGCAAAAAGAATGATCTGGTCGGTCGTCATGGGTCCCGCCTGAATGAATGCCTCTGGCCGGAGCCCGGCGTGGACCCCGTCACAGAACGCACCGGAAGTCGGTTCAGTTGCAACCCGTTTCGAGATATCCGATGGCGCCACGTGCGATCCGCTCGGTCAGGGCGTCGAAGTCGGTCTCGCCGGCGGCTACTGCCGCCTGTGCCATCCCGCGGGTCATCGCCGAGAGATCGCGCGCGGCCAGCTCGGGGTCGGCGATGCCGTATCCCGCCAGCAGTTCCGCCACCAGGGCGATGATGCGCCGTTTCAGCGCATCGGTCTCGGCATCCATCGGCAGCTCGGCCTCGGCGCGCTCCATCGCCTCGGCCCCGAGCGCGTCGCGCCGGTGGTGGTGGAGCGAGGCCCCGACCATCAGCCGTACGGCCGTCCGCAGGTCGTGGCCCTTCGCCTGGGCCCGGCCGCGCTCGATATCGGCGAGCATCCCGGCGCGCATGTCGCGGACCAGCTCGGCGAGGATCGCCTGTTTCGAGGGGTAGTACTGGTAGAGCGTGCCGACCGAGACACCGGCCGTCTCGGCAATGGCATTGGTATTGAGCGCCGGCGGCCCGCCAGTCACCAGAATCCGAGCCGCCGCCTGCTTCACCGCCTCGCAGGTGGCGCGGGCCCTGGCTTGTCGCGGTTGTTTTCGCGGGGAAATTTCGGCCATTCCGCGGCCCTCCGGCAAAGCGAGTATGAAATCCGAGTATTTGCTCGGATTATTGGTCAATCGCATCGCTCAGGCAAGGAGAGAGTGAAATGGACATGAAGGGACGCAGCATCCTCGTCACCGGCGCCTCGCGCGGGATCGGGGCGGAACTGGCGGCGCAGCTGGTGGCGCGCGGAGCGCGGGTAATCGGGGTGGCACGCAGGCCGTTCGAGGCCGAGGGGGTCAGTGCCATCGCGCTCGACCTCGGAGCGGAGGGGGCAGGGCGCGACCTCGCCGATCGGGTAGCGCGGGATCATCCCGACTGTTCCGGGCTGATCGCCAATGCCGCGGTGATGGCGCATGTCGATCTGACGCGCGGCATCCATGATGCTGAAATCGCAATGGAAATCGCCATCAACCTGACCGGGCCGGTACAATTGGCCACGGCCATGCTGCCGCAACTGGCGGCCAATGGGCCGTCCTTCGTCAACTTCGTCACCTCCGGCCTCGCCATCGCGCCGCGCGCCGAGGCGGCGGTCTATTGCGCGACCAAGGCGGGGTTGCGCAGCTTTGCCCGTTCGCTGCGCAACCAGTGCCGCGACGCTGGCCTGCGGGTGCAGGTGAGCGAAACGGTGATGACGCTGGTCGAGACCTCGCTCTCGCGCGAGATGGCCGGCCGCTATCCGCCGGGGCGCGCCGCTGCCGACCTGATCGCCGGGCTGGAGGCGGAGCGGGAGGAGATCTGGATCGAGCGCACCCGCCTGCTGCGGCTGGTCAACCGTCTGTCGCCGGCGCTGGCCTGCCGTATCCTGCGCGGCCCGAACGTTCGCGCCCTGCACGCCGGCTAAGCCCAGTTGCAGCAGGGGGATTGAACCCCCTTGGCCGCATCGCCTATAGAGCCGCAACCGGACCCGTCGGCAGGAGATTACACATGGCAGGCCATTCGAAATGGGCGAACATCCAGCACCGCAAGGGCAAGCAGGACGCCATCCGCGCCAAGTTGTTTTCCCGTCTCAGCAAGGAAATCACCGTGGCCGCCAAGATGGGCGACCCTGACCCGGACAAGAACCCGCGCCTGCGCCTGGCGGTGAAGGAGGCCAAGTCGAACTCGGTCCCCAAGGACGTGATCGAACGCGCCATCAAGAAGTCGATCGCCGGCGAGGGGGATGACTACGAGGAAATCCGCTACGAGGGCTATGGTCCCGGCGGCGTGGCCGTGCTGGTCGAGGCGATGACCGACAACCGCAACCGCACCGCCTCGAACGTGCGGTCGACCTTCTCGAAGAACGGCGGCAACCTGGGCGAGACCGGCTCGGTCGCCTTCATGTTCGACCGCAAGGGCGAGGTGACCTATCCGCTTTCGGTCGGCAGCGCCGATGACGTGATGATGGCCGCCATCGAGGCCGGCGCCGAGGATGTCGAAACCGACGACGAGGCGCATTACATCTATTGCGCCGACAGCGACCTGAACGACGTCTCGACGGCGCTGGAAGGCCAGTTGGGCGAGTCGACCTCGACCAAGCTGATCTGGAAGCCGCAAACCTCGACCGAGCTTGACCTCGAGGGAATGCAGAAGCTGATGAAGCTGATCGAGGCGCTGGAAGAGGACGATGACGTGCAGCGCGTCACCGCCAACTTCGAGGCCTCCGACGAGGTCATGGCCCAGCTCTGAGCCGGGCAGTCGTTCAGCCGATCCCTTTTGCGGCCTCCGGATCGCCATTGCGGCGACTTGAAGCGGGCAGTGGCGCGCATCCTGCTTGAACTGAGCGCGCGCCTCGCCTATACGCCCCCGGTGGCCCCTTGGGGGCGACTCGAAACCAAACAGCAAGCCGTGTTCGGCCGCTCCCGTCGCTGGGGGCCGCATCCGGCAAGGAGAAGCGACAATGAAACTGCATGAACTGCGCGACAATCCGGGCGCAACCAAGCGCAAGAAGCGCGTCGCCCGTGGCCCCGGCTCGGGGAAGGGCAAGACCGCCGGTCGCGGCATCAAGGGTCAGAAGTCCCGTTCGGGCGTGGCACTGAACGGCTATGAAGGCGGCCAAATGCCGCTGTATCAGCGCCTGCCGAAGCGCGGCTTCAACAAGCCCAACCAGAAATCCTTTGCCGTGGTGAACCTGGGCCTGATCCAGAAGTTCATCGACGCCAAGAAGCTCGACGCCGCCTCGATCACCGAGGAAACCCTGGTGTCCAGCGGTCTGGTGCGGCGCAAGCTGGACGGCATCCGCGTCCTGGCCAAGGGCGAATTCACCGCAAAGGCGACCATCTCGGTCACCGGCGCGTCGAAATCGGCGGTGGCCATGGTCGAAGCAGCCGGCGGCTCGCTCACCACCCAGGCGGCAGCTGCCGCCGAGTGACGGGTTGTGGGCCGCGCCTGCGCGGCTTACATAGGCTGAAGTTTTCCAAGGCGCCGCCCGGATCGGAGAACGATCCGAGGCGGCGTTGCACCAGATAGAGACCCGTTCCATGGTATCAGCAGCAGAGCAGATGGCCGCCAACACAAGCTGGGCGGCGCTCGGCAAGGCGACCGATCTGCGTAACCGGATCCTCTTCACCCTCGGCCTGCTGGTCGTCTACCGGCTGGGCACCTACCTGCCCGTTCCCGGCATCGACGGCCACGCCCTGCGCCAGTTCATGGAACAGGCGGGGCAGGGCATCGGCGGCATGGTCTCGATGTTCACCGGCGGCGCGCTGGGGCGCATGGGCATCTTCGCCCTGGGCATCATGCCCTATATCTCGGCCTCGATCATCGTGCAGCTGCTGGCGGCCATGGTTCCCTCGCTGGAGCAGCTGAAGAAGGAAGGCGAAGCCGGCCGCAAGAAGCTGAACCAATATACCCGCTACGGCACGGTGGTGCTGGCGACGGCGCAGGCCTACGGCCTTGCCGTCTCGCTGGAAGCGGGTGACCTCGCGACCGATCCGGGCATGTTCTTCCGCATCTCCTGCATGATCACCATCGTCGGGGGCACCATGTTCCTGATGTGGCTGGGCGAGCAGATCACGGCGCGGGGCATCGGCAACGGCATCTCGCTCATCATCTTCGTCGGCATCATCGCCGAGGTGCCCGCCGCCCTGGCGCAGTTCTTCGCCAGCGGCCGCTCGGGCGCTGTGAGCCCTGCGGTTATCATCGGGGCGATGCTCATGGTGGTGGCGATCATCACCTTCGTCGTCTTCATGGAACGCGCGCTGCGCAAGATCCACATCCAGTATCCGCGCCGCCAGGTGGGGATGAAGGTCTATGACGGCGGTTCGTCGCACCTGCCGGTCAAGGTCAACCCGGCCGGCGTGATCCCGGCGATCTTCGCCAGCTCGCTGCTGCTGCTGCCGGTCACCATCTCGACCTTCAGCCAGGGCGCGGCCTCGGGGTCGGTGATGTCGTGGCTGCTGGCCAACTTCGGCCCCGGCCAACCGCTCTACCTGCTGTTCTTCGTCGCGATGATCGTGTTCTTCGCCTACTTCTACACGTTCAACGTGGCCTTCAAGCCCGATGACGTGGCGGACAACCTGAAGAACCAGAACGGCTTCGTGCCCGGCATCCGCCCCGGCAAGAAGACGGCGGAATACCTCGAATACGTGGTCAACCGCGTGCTGGTGCTGGGCTCGGCCTATCTCGCGGCGGTCTGTCTCTTCCCGGAAATCCTGCGCAATCAGTTCTCGATCCCGTTCTACTTCGGCGGCACCTCGGTGCTGATCGTGGTGTCGGTCACGATGGACACGATCCAGCAGGTCCAGAGCCACCTTCTCGCCCATCAGTACGAGGGGCTGATCGAGAAGTCGCAGCTGCGTGGCCGCAGCAAGAAACGCACAACAAAACGGAGTCCCGCGCGTCGATGAACATCATACTTCTCGGGCCCCCGGGGGCCGGCAAAGGCACCCAGGCCCGCTATCTCGTGGAGGAGCGCGGGATGGTACAGCTCTCGACCGGCGACATGCTGCGCGA
The DNA here is from genome assembly GCF_014656415.1 of Seohaeicola zhoushanensis. GTDB lineage: Bacteria > Pseudomonadota > Alphaproteobacteria > Rhodobacterales > Rhodobacteraceae > Seohaeicola_A > Seohaeicola_A zhoushanensis. The sequence continues at coordinate 19,515 of NZ_BNCJ01000014.1, forward strand.
GGCGAAGGATTCGGGCACCGAGATGGGCAACCTGGTTGCCGGTGTGATGGCGCGGGGCGAGCTGGTGACGGATGAGATCGTCATCGGGCTGATCCGCGAGAAGCTGGAAAGCGGCGAGGGCAAGGGATTCATCTTCGACGGTTTCCCGCGCACGCTGAAGCAGGCCGACGCCCTGGGCGACCTGCTGGCCGAGACCGGGCAGAACCTGGACGCGGTCATCGAGATGGAAGTGGACGACGCGGCGCTGGTGTCGCGGATCACCGCGCGCTCGACCTGCGGATCCTGCGGCGAGGTCTACAACGACGTGACCAAGCCGATCCCGGCCGATGGCAAATGCACCAACTGCGGTGGCACCGAATTCAAGCGGCGGGCGGACGACAACGAAGAGTCGCTGCGCACCCGGCTGATGGAATACTACAAGAAGACCTCGCCGCTGATCGGCTACTATTACGCCAAGGACAAGCTGTCGAAGGTCGACGGCCTGGGCGAGATGGACGCGGTCAAGGCGGCGATTGCCAAGGTGCTGGACGCCTGAGAGAGGCGCTCCGGCCGGCGACGAAGGCTTCACCGGCCTCCGAAAAACGGCGATGCCGCTAGGCTGCGGCATCGCATCTGGTAGCCAGGCGATCGTGGCCTATCTGCCTGGACCCGGACGAAACTGGGCAAGATATCCTCGATTCGAACCAAGAGTTGACAATGGCGGGGTCATCGTTAGCCTGCGCCCCAATTGGTATGGATCGATCGGTTCAATGCGCCGTTTTTCAGTACTTTTTTCCGCTCTCGCGACACTGATCCTGGGGCTCGTTGGCGGTGCCTATCTGGCCACGCACCATAGCGAACCAATCGCTGCATTCTACAATAAGGTTGCGAAAAAGACTGGTCGTCTTCTTGGCATGGAGGCCGAGAAAGAGAACACGGTGGGCTACATTGAGTCCACTTTCCTACGGTTCGCCACCAAACTCTATCGCCTGCCGGACACGAACTGGAAGAAGGGCGGTGGCCTCACCGTCATGGGCGACACGCTTCTTCTGATCATCCAGGACGGGCGGATCTACCGGTTCGAAGATGGCAAGGGGCTGATCCAGACCGGTATCGAGGTCCCTGACAACGGGTTCGCGGACTACGTAGACCTGGTCAAGCAGCCCGAGTTTTCCAATCAGGTACACAAGCCGGACTCGATGCGGTACAATGACATCCTGTATGTCGATTCAGACGCCTCGGGCTTTCGCGGTCTGATCATTTCATACACCTTTTTCGATCGTGAAAAACGGTGCCACGGAAGCCGGCTGGCAAAGCTTCCGTTCGATGGTATCCCCGATCTGAAAAGCTTTGCGGCGGCCGCAGCAGATTGGGACGTCTTCTTTGAGACGACGCCATGCCTGCCGTTCCGACTGCAGGGCACGGCCCTGGAAGGTATTCAGGCGGGTGGCCGCATGGCCCTGCATCCGGACGGTCGCCTGATTTTCGCCAGCGGCGATTACGCGCATGACGGCATCGAAACGCCGGATATCGGACTGATGGACCCGGCGGTCCTCTACGGGAAGGTGATCTCGATCGTCATTCCCACCGGCGAATTCCGCGTCCTGTCGGTCGGGCACCGCAACCTGCAAGGGGTTACGGTGGACACGAAGGGTGAAATCTGGACAGTCGAGCACGGGGTACGTGGTGGTGATGAGCTGAACCACATTCGTGAAGGTCTCAATTACGGTTGGCCAAAGGAAAGCCTCGGGACCCTCTATACCGGCCAGCCGCTGCCTTTCGATGGCCCACCGGGTCGCCATGACACCTACACCCGCCCGGCCTTTGCCTGGTTGCCATCGGCAGCAACCTCGGCGCTGACGACGATCGACAACTTTGATCCGACTTGGGACGGTGACCTGCTGGCGGGAGCGCTGTCGAGTCCGGAATACGGGCAGAGCCTCTATCATATCCGTACGGACGGGGATTCCGTGGTCTTTGTCGAACGGATCGAATTGGAGCGGCGGGTTCGCTATGTCACGCAATTCGGCAAGCGTATCGCGCTATGGCTCGATCTCACCGATCTGATGATCCTTACACCGGTTGAGCGCGAAGATCCGCTTGGCCGGGCCATTGATGCGCTCGCCGAGGCATACGACGCTGACGTCGTGGCCTCCACGAAGGGGCTCTTACAGGCCTGCAGTGAATGCCATTCGTTCATGCCGGCACAAAGCGCCGCCGGGCCGACGTTGAACGGGGTCGTGGGTAGAAAGGTCGCCGGAACCGCCTTTGAGGGGTATTCCGAGGCGCTGAGCAACGCTGGTGGCACATGGGAGGAAGACCGCCTGAAAGCATTTGTCAGCGACCCCCAATCCATTGCGCCGGGCACGCCGATGCCTGCTATACCAGTGCAGGACCCACGTGTTCTGGACGCGCTGGTCTTCACCCTGCGGCATGCGGATACGAGTGCAGACGAGCACCTCAAATACTAGTAGCGGTCCGATTTCCCTATCCTGGCGTGCAGGCCTTGACGCCTTCGCCAAAAGCCCATATCGACCCTCATCCCGCAAGGGAATCAGTTCGTGTGCGATTCCTTAACGTATCGCACGGATCACCTAGACGATATGCCGGACCGGTCGGGTCTCCCGCCCGGTTCATGTTGTGAAAAAAGGGTCTGGCGCGACGGACCCGCAACGAAAGGAAAGACGACCGTGGCACGTATTGCCGGCGTGAACATCCCGACTGCAAAGCGGGTTCCCATCGCCCTCACCTATATCACCGGAATCGGCCATACCTCGGCCAAGGCGATCTGCGATGCCGTCGGCATTGACCAGACCCGCCGCGTCAACCAGCTGTCGGATTCCGAAGTTCTGGCCATCCGCGAGCACATCGACGCCAACTACACCGTCGAAGGCGACCTGCGCCGCGAGACCCAGATGAACATCAAGCGTCTGATGGACCTCGGCTGCTACCGAGGCCTGCGCCATCGTCGCAACCTGCCGGTGCGCGGTCAGCGGACCCACACCAACGCCCGTACCCGCAAAGGCCCCGCGAAGGCCATTGCCGGCAAGAAGAAATAAGGAGGCAGGCAGATGGCTCGTGACAAGACCCGCGTCAAGCGCAAGGTTTCCAAGAACATCGCCGCTGGCGTTGCGCATGTGAACTCGTCGTTCAACAACACCAAGATCCTGATCTCGGACGTGCAGGGCAACGCGATCTCCTGGTCGTCGGCCGGCACCATGGGCTTCAAGGGTTCGCGCAAGTCGACCCCCTATGCCGCCCAGATGGCTGCCGAGGACGCAGGCCGCAAGGCTCAGGAACACGGCGTGAAGACGCTCGAAGTCGAAGTGCAGGGCCCCGGTTCGGGCCGCGAGAGCGCGCTGCGCGCCCTGGCTGCCGTCGGCTTCAACATCACCTCGATCCGCGACGTGACGCCGATGGCCCACAACGGCTGCCGTCCGCCGAAGCGCCGCCGGGTCTGACACCCGTTCAGATTGCGGGGGCCGTGCTGTTTGCGCGGCCCCCATCCGTCATTTTGAAACCTCGAGCGTCTGCACCTACCGGACATGGGGCGCAGGCAAGAATGGAGGGACCGCATGATCCACAAGAATTGGGCAGAACTGATCAAGCCGACCCAGCTTGACGTGCGGCCGGGTAATGACCCGGCACGGCAGGCCACCGTCATCGCCGAACCGCTGGAACGCGGCTTTGGTCTGACGCTGGGCAACGCGCTGCGCCGCATCCTGCTTTCGTCGCTGCAGGGCGCCGCGATCACCTCGGTCCAGATCGACAACGTGCTGCACGAGTTCTCGAGCGTGGCCGGTGTCCGCGAGGACGTGACGGATATCGTTCTGAACCTCAAGGGCGTGAGCCTGCGCATGGAAGTCGAGGGCCCGAAGCGCCTGTCGATTTCGGCCAAGGGCCCGGCTGTTGTCACCGCCGGCGACATCTCGGAAAGCGCCGGGATCGAGATCCTGAACCGCGACCACGTGATCTGCCACCTGGACGATGGCGCCGACCTGTTCATGGAGCTGACCGTGAACACCGGCAAGGGCTATGTCTCGGCCGACAAGAACAAGCCGGAAGACGCGCCCATCGGCCTGATCCCGATCGACGCGATCTATTCGCCGGTCAAGAAGGTGTCGTATGACGTGCAGCCGACCCGCGAGGGCCAGGTTCTGGACTATGACAAGCTGACCATGAAGGTCGAGACCGACGGCTCGCTGACTCCGGATGACGCCGTGGCCTATGCCGCGCGGATCCTGCAGGACCAGCTGTCGATCTTCGTCAACTTCGACGAGCCGGAAAGCGCCTCGCGCGCCGACGATGACGACGGGCTGGAATTCAACCCGCTGCTGCTCAAGAAGGTCGACGAGCTGGAGCTGTCGGTGCGTTCGGCAAACTGCCTGAAGAACGACAACATCGTCTATATCGGCGATCTGATCCAGAAGACCGAAGCCGAGATGCTGCGCACCCCGAACTTCGGCCGCAAGTCGCTGAACGAGATCAAGGAAGTGCTGTCCGGCATGGGCCTGCATCTCGGGATGGACGTCGAGGACTGGCCGCCGGAGAACATCGAGGACCTGGCGAAGAAGTTCGAAGACGCGTTCTAAGGGTTGGGTTTTTCCCATCCGTAGGGTGCGCATTCATTGCGCACCCACCGCGAAATGCCCGGCCGATCCGGGGAAGACCTGGGCAATGGTGCCCCAACAGAGCCACCGGCCACGCACCGGCGGTCGTACAAAGCATAAGTAGGAGACTGACATGCGTCACGCACGCGGATATCGCCGCCTGAACCGTACTCACGAGCACCGCAAGGCGCTCTTCGCTAACATGGCCGGCTCGCTGATCGAGCACGAGCAGATCAAGACGACCCTGCCGAAGGCCAAGGAACTGCGCCCGATCGTCGAGAAGCTGATCACGCTTGCCAAGCGCGGTGACCTGCACGCCCGCCGTCAGGCCGCAGCTCAGCTTAAGGAAGACAAGGACGTCGCCAAGCTGTTCGAAGTCCTGGGCCCGCGCTACAAGGACCGTCAGGGTGGTTACATCCGCGTCCTGAAAGCCGGCTTCCGTTATGGCGACATGGCTCCGATGGCGATCATCGAGTTCGTCGACCGTGACCGCGACGCCAAGGGCGCAGCCGACAAGGCCCGCGTCGAGGCCGAGGAAGCGGCAGCCGCCGAAGAATAAGATCCTCTCCCTCCAGAGGGATCCCGCCCCCGCTCGGCAACGAGCGGGGGTTTTTGCGTTGCCGGGGAGGGTGAAAGGACAAGGACATGACTGCAATGCAGGGGTATTCGGGACGGTCGCTGGTGGCCAAGCTGGGCTTGAAGCCGGGCTGGCGGGTGGGGCTGCGCGATGTGCCGGATGGTTGTCTCGACCTGCTGTCCGGGCCCGAGGGCGTGCATTTCGCACCGCTGGAGCAGGGCGCGGACTGGGATGCGGCGCATGTGTTCCTCTATGCGCCTGAAGAGATTGCCCTGGCGGCGGTCGATGCGATGGCCCGGTTGCGGGCAGGCGGTGCCTTGTGGCTGTCCTGGGCCAAGAAGAGCTCGCCCCTGCACGCGGGGGTGAGCGAGAGCCTGCTGCGCAGCCGGGTGCTGCCGCTGGGCTGGGTCGACGTGAAGGTCTGCGCGGTCGATGCCGACTGGTCGGCGCTTAAGTTCCTGAAGCGGCGCTGAGGCCGCTTCAGGGGGCGGCTCAAGCCGCGTCGAGCTCGTGCTTGACGAGTTTCTCGATCTGGTCGAGCGGGTGATTGGTCAGGGTCTTGGGCACCTCTGCGATAACCTTATCGGCCACTTCCTTGTGCAGAGCCGCGCGCAGGTTGCCGAGAACCTGGGGCGAGGCGACCAGAATGAGCGAGTCGAAATCGCCACGATGGGCGCGGGCGTAGAGCCGTTCCGAGAGATCGGCGGCAAAGCGCTCCTTGGCGAGTTGGTGCCAGTCGGTATCGTCCATCGCCGATTTCTGGTTGGGACCGGAGTCATGCATCCGCCCCGGTCGATTGGCACCCTGTTCGCGGCTGGGCGGATTGTCCTGTTCCTCCTTGGCGACCACCTCGAAATTCGGGTTCTGGTGGTCGGTCAGGTTGCGCAGGAACAGGGCCTTTTCGCTGTCGGTGACGACGACCCAGGTGCCTTGCTTTATTTCAGTCATGGCCTACTCCTTGTCAGTTCCGTGATGGCCACCAAGTCCGCCATCACCTTTTTCGTCCGACTTGGTGACGCGCGTGGCGCCGGGGCGGTCCTGTTCGGCGCGCTTGAGAATGTCGCGGGTGCCGACGGACCGTTCGAGGTTGCCGCCAGAGCGGCCCTGCTGGGCCGGAGTGTCGGATTCGTCCAAGTATTCGTCAGTTTCCCGTTCGAGAGATGGGCTGTCCTTGCGCTGTGTCATGGTGGGCCTCCTTTTGTCTTACGAGGAGGAAACGCGCCGGCCTGCGGTGGCGTTCCGGGCGCGGTGCCTTGCATTGCCGCGATCCGCCGAGCATATCTTCACCGGGGATGCCCCGGACTTGAGGAGGCCCGAATGCTGCGCACGATCCTGCTGACCACCGCGATGGCCCTGGCACTGCCGGTTGCCGCCGAGACCCGGATACCGCAATCGCAGGCGGAAATATCGCTGGGGTTCGCGCCGCTGGTGAAGGCCGCCGCGCCGGCGGTGGTCAATATCTATGCCCGCCGCGTGGTGCAGGCGCAGGCGAGCCCCTTTGCGGGCGATCCCTTCTTCGAGCAGTTCTTCCGGGGCTTTGGCACGCCGCGGCCGCGGGTGCAGAATTCGCTGGGGTCGGGGGTTATCCTCTCGGCGGACGGTTTCGTGGTGACGAACTTCCACGTGGTCGGCATGGCGACCGAAATCCGCGTGGTGATGGCCGACCGTCGCGAATACAACGCCGAGGTGGTTCTGGCCGATCAGGAGTCGGACCTGGCCATCCTGCGGCTGCAGGGCGGCGAGAATCTGCCGAGCCTGTCCCTGCGCGACAGCGACAAGGTTGAGGTGGGCGAGTTGGTGCTGGCCATCGGCAACCCGTTCGGTGTCGGTCAGACGGTGTCGAGCGGGATCGTCTCGGGGCTGGCCCGGTCAGGCATCGCGACGGGGAACGAGCGGGGCTATTTCATCCAGACCGACGCGCCGATCAACCCGGGCAACTCGGGCGGGGCGCTGATCGACGTGAACGGGGCGCTGATCGGGATCAATACCTCGATCCTCAGCCGTTCGGGCGGGTCGAACGGGATCGGCTTTGCGATTCCGGCGAACCTGGTGGCCGAGTTCCTGAACCAGGCGCGGGCCGGGCGGAGCGAGTTCCAGCGGCCCTGGGCCGGGATGGCGGGGCAGCCGGTCGACAGCGACCTGGCCGGGTCGCTGGGGTTGGCGGTGCCCGAGGGGATCGTCATCAGCGACCTGCACGCGCAGAGCCCGTTCAAGCAGGCCGGGGTGCAGGTGGGCGATGTCATCACCCATGTCGACGGTGAGCCGGTCAATTCACCCTCGGAGATGCTGTTCCGCATGAGCATTGCCGGGATCGGCAACTCGACCCTGATCCGGCTGAGCCGCGATGGCGAGAGCCGCGAGGTCTCGGTGGTGATGGAACCGGCGCCCGACGAGCCGCCGGCCGAGGAGACGACGCTGGGCGAGCAGACGGCGGTGCCGGGCCTGCGGGTGGCGCGGGCCAACCCGGCGGTGATCGCGCGGCTGCCCGGTGGGCTCAACATCGAGGGTGTGGTTGTGACCGACCCCGGCCCGCTGGGCGCGCGGGCGGGGTTCCGGCTGGGCGACGTGCTGGTCGAGATCAACGGGCGGGCCATCGAGACCAGCAATGACGCGGTGCGGGCGCTGACCGATCCGGGCCGGCGGCTGCGGGTCGAGATCCTGCGCGGCGGGCAGCGGGTGTCGCTGCAGTTCCGGCTTTAGGCCGTGGCTGACCTTTTCGACAACGAGCCGAAGGCCGAGCCGGCGAAGATCCGGCCACTTGCCGACCGGCTGCGCCCGAAGACGCTGGACGAGGTGATCGGGCAAGAGCAGGTGCTTGGCCCCGAGGCGCCGCTGGGCGCGATGCTGGCGGCGGGAAGCCTGGGCAGCCTGATCCTCTGGGGGCCGCCGGGCGTGGGCAAGACCACCATCGCGCGGTTGCTGGCGGATGCGACCGACCTGCATTTCGAGCAGATCAGCGCGATCTTCACCGGGGTGGCCGATCTCAAGAAGGTGTTCGAGGCGGCGAAGATCCGGGCGCGCAACGGGCAGGGGACATTGCTGTTCGTTGACGAGATTCACCGTTTCAACAAGGCGCAGCAGGACGGCTTCCTGCCGCATATGGAGGATGGCACCATCCTGCTGGTGGGGGCGACCACCGAGAATCCTTCGTTCGAGCTGAACGCCGCGCTGCTGAGCCGCTCGCAGGTGCTGGTGCTGGAGCGGCTGTCGCCCGCCGACCTGGAGCGGCTGGTGCAGCGGGCCGAGACCGAGCTGGGCCGCAAGCTGCCGCTGACGGGCGCGGCGCGTGACCAGCTGATTGCCATGGCCGATGGCGACGGGCGGGCGCTGCTGAACCTGATCGAGCAGGTGAGCGCCTGGAAGATCGACGCGCCGCTCGACCCCACCGCGCTTGGCAACCGGCTGATGCGGCGGGCGGCGAAATACGACAAGTCGGGGGAAGAGCATTACAACCTGATCTCGGCCCTGCACAAATCGGTGCGGGGGTCGGATGCCGATGCCGCGCTCTACTGGTTCGCGCGGATGCTGGAGGGGGGCGAGGACCCGCGCTTTCTCGCCCGGCGGATTACCCGGATGGCGGTCGAGGACATCGGCCTCGCCGATCCGCAGGCGCAGGCGCTGTGCCTGCAGGCCTGGGAGACCTACGAACGCCTCGGTAGCCCCGAGGGCGAGCTGGCGCTGGCGCAGGCGGTGGCCTACCTGGCGCTCGCGCCCAAGTCGAACGCGGTTTACACCGCCTACAAGGCCGCGCGGAAGATGGCGCGCGAGACCGGCAGCATGATGCCGCCCAAGCACATCCTGAACGCGCCGACGGGGATGATGAAGGATCAGGGCTATGGTGCGGGCTATGCCTATGACCATGACGCCGAGGACGCATTCTCGGGGCAGAACTACTTCCCCGACGGGATCAAGCGGCCGGTGCTCTACATGCCGGTCGAACGCGGATTCGAGCGCGAGTTGAAAAAACGGCTGGACTGGTTCGTCAAGAAACGGGCAGAACGCGGCGGCAACTGACTCTCTGGAGATTGAGCATGATCGAACGCATCCAACCCGGCGCCCGCATGAGCGGTGCTGTCAAATACAACGGCATCGTCTGGCTGGCCGGCCAGGTCGGCGAAGGCGCCACGGTGGCGGAGCAGACCAAGGACTGCCTGCGTCAGATCGACGAGCTGCTGGCCGAGGCCGGTTCCAGCAAGGACAAGATCCTGCAGACCATCATCTGGCTGGCCGACATGAACGACTTTGCCGAGATGAACGCCGAGTGGGACGCCTGGGTGCCGGCCGGCAACACGCCCGCCCGCGCCACCGGCGAGGCCAAGCTGGCCGCGCCGAAATACCGCGTGGAAATCATCGTGACCGCGGCCTGCTGAGGCGGCTCGCTTGACAAGGCGGCGTGGGCGCGCGACACGGGCGCCCATGCTGTCGACCCTTTCCCTCGTTGCCCTCGGGGGCGCTGTCGGTGCCAGTCTGAGGTATCTCTCGGGGCTGGCGATCGTGCGCCTGCTGGGCCATACGCCGTTCCCGGTGACGATCCTTTTCGTCAACGTGGTCGGGTCGTTCCTCATGGGCGCTTTCGTGGTGGCCGCGGCGCATCGCGGGTTGACCCACCTTAGCCCGTTGGTGATGACCGGCTTTCTCGGCGGCTTCACCACCTTCTCGGCCTTCTCGCTGGAAACCATGACGCTGATCGAGCGTGGCGACACCGCTCAGGCGGCGCTTTACGTGCTGCTTTCGGTGGTATTGTCGGTGGGCGGGCTGGCCGTTGGCATGGCGGCGGCGCGGGGGATATTGGCATGAGACTGGTAAAGCCCGACCACGACCGGGCGCCGCTCGCAGGTGCTTTGCACCCGCTTTCGCGCGCTCGGTCCTTTCTGCGAAAGGACCGGAGATGAGCGGTGTAATGATCCTGACCGTGGCCGAGGGCGACGGTGACCAGCGGCTGGACCGCTGGCTGCGGCGGTTGTTCCCGCATGTGAGCCAGGGGCGCATCGAGAAGATGTGCCGCAAGGGCGAACTGCGCATCGATGGCGGTCGGGTCAAGGCCTCGACCCGGGTCGAGGTGGGCCAGCAGGTGCGCATTCCGCCGCTGGAGGCGACCGACACAAGGCCCGCGCCAGAGCCGGGCAAGATCTCGGAGCGCGACGCCAAGATGATCCGCGCCTGCGTGATCTATCGCGATGACCACGTTCTGGCGCTGAACAAGCCGCATGGGTTGGCGGTGCAGGGGGGGAGCGGGCAGACGCGGCACCTCGACGCGCTCTCCGAGGCGCTGCGCTTCGAGCTGGACGAGAACCCGCGGCTGGTGCACCGGCTCGACAAGGACACTTCGGGCGTGCTGCTGATGGCGCGCACGCGGGCGGTGGCTGCGGCGCTGACCGAGAGCTTCCGGCACCGGGCGACCAAGAAGATCTATTGGGCGGTTGTCGCAGGCGTGCCTGCGCCCAAGGCGGGGACGATCCGCACCGGGCTGGTCAAGGCGCCGGGCCACGGGTCGAAGGGCGAGGGCGAGAAGATGATCAACGTCCACCCGTCCGAGATCGACGACACGCCGGGCGCGAAGCGCGCGGTGACCGACTACATCACCATCGAGGCGGCTGGCCGCCGCGCGGCCTGGGTGGCGCTCAACCCGATCACCGGGCGGACCCACCAGCTGCGCGCGCATATGGCCGAGCTGGGGCATCCGATCGTCGGTGACGGCAAGTATGGCGGTTCGAGCCAGGAGAACGCGGGCGACGGCTGGGGCGCGCAGCTGGGCGGCGACATCAGCAAGAAGCTGCACCTGCACGCGCGCTCGCTGATGCTGGAGCATCCGGTGACAAAGGCGCGGCTGACGCTGACCGCGCCGTTGCCCGAGCACATGCAGCACACCTGGGACATCTTCCAGTGGTCGACCAAGGACGCGCCGGAGGATCCGTTCGAGGACGAGGAATGAGCCGACTGGTCATCTTCGACGTCGACGGCACGCTGGTGGACAGCCAGGGGGTGATCCTGGCGGCGATGCGTGAGTCCTTCGCGGGGCAGGGGCTGGAGGCGCCGGCGCGCGAGGCGATCCTGGGGATCGTCGGGCTGTCGCTCGACCGGGCGGTCTGGCAGCTGGCGCCCGAACTGGAACCGGACCTGCGGGGCCGGTTGGTGGACGGCTACAAGCAGGCCTATCACGCGCATCGTTCGCAGCATGGCGCGGCGGCGGGTTCGCCGCTGTTCCCCGGCGCGCGCCAGGTGCTGGAAGAGCTTGCCGGCTCACCGGATACCATCCTAGGCGTGGCGACGGGCAAGTCGCGCCGGGGGCTGGAGGCGCTGCTCGCCGATCACGGGTTGCGCGATCTCTTCGCGACGCTGCAGGTGGCGGACGATCACCCCTCGAAGCCGCACCCCTCGATGATCCTGGCGGCGCTGGCCGAGACGGGCTGCTCGGCAGAGCAGGCGGTGATGATCGGCGACACGAGTTTCGACATGGAAATGGCCGCGGCGGCCGGGGTTGCGGGGATCGGAGTGGGCTGGGGCTATCACCCGTCCGAGGTACTGCGGCCGCTTGCCCGCCACATGGCCGGCGATTTCGCCGAATTGGCGGCGCTGCTGGCGCGCAGGGGAGAAATGGCATGAGCGACTGGAAACCCCGGGTCTTCTGGAAGGAAGCGGCTGTCATTCCGGCGGAGAACGGCTTTGCCGTGCAGCTGGACGGACGCCCGGTGAAGACCCCGGCCAAGCGCGCGCTGGTGCTGCCGACGCAAGGGCTGGCCGAGGCGGTCGCCGAGGAATGGGCGGCGCAGGACAAGGTCGTCGACCCCGGCACCATGCCGGTGACGCGCACCGCCAATGCGGCGATTGACAAGGTCGCCACGCAGCACCGGCAGGTGGCCGAGATGCTGGCGGGCTATGGCGACAGCGACCTGCTCTGCTATCGCGCCGAGGCGCCAGAGGAACTGGTGGCCTTGCAGGCGGCGGAGTGGGATCCGGCGCTCGACTGGGCCGAGGCGGCGCTGGGGGCGCGGCTGGCGGCCCATGCGGGCGTCATGCATCGCCCGCAGGACGCGGCAATGCTGGAGCGGCTGGCAGGGCGGGTGCTGGCGCTGGACGCCTTCCGGCTCGCTGCCTTCCATGACCTGGTGTCGCTGTCGGGCTCGCTGATCCTGGGATTTGCCGCGGCCGAGAACTGGAAAGAGGCCGAGGAGATCTGGCGGATCTCGCGGCTGGAAGAGCTCTGGCAGATCGAGCATTGGGGCGAGGACGAGGAAGCCCGCGATTCCGCGGAACGGAAACGTCGCGATTTCCTGCAGGCGAAGCGCTTCTTCGATCTCGCTTAATTGATCGGCGCTTGGGCCTTGCCCCCAAGTCAGGGGCTTCCAGCCCATTCAAAACGCTGATGAACCGCTTGACCTTTCTTTATGATTGCGCCCAAACTTGATGCACTGAGGGGGAGACCCTGCTATCGGTGTTCCGTCCGGCTGTACAAAGCCGGGAATAAGTCGCCCGTTACGAGGCGGAAAAATCAGGAAGAGGTAAACATGAAAAAATCCGTATATTTCGGCGTGCTGACTGTGGCCAGCCTTGCGGCAGGTGCTGCGGCGGCGGGCACGCTGGACGACGTCAAGGCGCGCGGCAAGCTGAACTGTGGCGTGACCACCGGCCTCGTCGGCTTTGCCGCGCCGGATGCGAACGGGGTCTGGGAGGGCTTCGACGTCGCACTTTGCCGTGCAGTCGCGGCGGCTGTGCTGGGCGATGGCAACTCGGTCGAATTCGTGCCGACCACCGGCAAGACGCGCTTTACCGCGCTGGCCTCGGGCGAGATCGACATGCTGGCCCGCAACACCACCTGGACCTTCAGCCGCGACGTCGACCTGAAGTTCGAATTCGTCGGCGTGAACTACTATGACGGCCAGGGCTTCATGGTTCCGAAGGAACTGGGCGTGACCTCGGCCAAGGATCTGGACGGCGCCACCGTCTGCATCCAGACCGGCACCACCACCGAGCTGAACCTCGCGGACTTCTTCCGTGCCAACAACATCAGCTACGAGCCGGTTCCGATCGAGACCAACGCGGAAGCGCAGCAGCAGTATCTGGCTGGCGCCTGCGACGTCTACACCACCGACGCTTCGGGCCTAGCCGCGACCCGCGCCACCTTCGAGAAGCCGGGCGACCACATCCTGCTGCCGGAAATCATCTCGAAAGAGCCGCTGGCACCGCTGGTCCGTCATGGCGACAGCGAGTGGGCCGACGTCGTCCGCTGGACGCTGAACGCGCTGATCTCGGCCGAGGAATACGGTATCACCAAGGCCAATGCCGAGGAAATGTCCAAGGGCAGCGACAACCCGGAAATCAACCGGATTCTCGGCTCGGAAGGCACCCTGGGCGAGATGCTGGGCCTCGACAACGCCTGGGCCAAGCGCGCCATCATGGTGGGCGGCAACTATGGCGAGATCTTCGACGCCAACATCGGTGAAAGCACTCCGATCGCCCTGTCGCGCGGCCTGAACGCGCAATGGACGAAGGGCGGCCTGCTGTATTCGCCGCCGTTCCGCTAAGACCAGACTACAGGGGGCGCGGCCAAGGCCGCGCCCTTCTGACAATAACGAAAATGCTCGGGACTCGGTGAGCTGGGAATAACCCGGCCGGATGTCAGGACCGGGCAGCCAACGGGGACCACAGCATGACGACGATTACCGAAGCGCCACGCGCGCAGTTTCGGCTTTCGATGCTGCTTTACGATACGCGGTATCGGTCGGGCACCATCCAGATCATCGCGCTGTTCGGCTTTGTGCTGATGGCGGGATGGCTCATCTCGAACACGATGAACAACCTTGCTGCGCTGGGAAAGCCGATCGACTTCGGCTTCTTCGCCGAGCCGGCGAGTTATGACATCAACCAGCGCCTGCTGGACTACAATTCGCGCGATACCCACCTGCGCGCGGCCTTCATCGGCCTGCTGAACACGCTGGTGGTGGCGGTGCTGGGCTGCATCACCGCGACGGTGCTGGGTGTGCTGATCGGCGTGCTGCGGTTGTCGAAGAACTGGCTGGTTGCGCGGCTGATGACGATCTATGTCGAGCTGTTCCGCAACGTTCCGGTGCTGCTGTGGATCGTCTTCACCATGGCGATCCTGATCGAGTCGTTGCCGCAACCGCGTGACTTCATCGGTGACGCGCCGACCGCCTTCATGGGGCTGTTCAATTCGATCGCGGCGACGAACCAGGGCACCTGGCTGCCGGAGGTCCTGTTCTCGCGCAGCCTTGGCAACCTGCATCTGTTCGGCGAAGCCCGTCTGCGGTTCGATGTGAGCCTTGACCTGGTGGCGATCCTCGTCGCGCTTGGGATCGGCATCTTCGGCGCGCGGATCGTGTCGCGCCGGGCGGAGCGGATCCAGTCGGAGACCGGGGTGCGACCAAAGACGGGCATCATCAACTTCCTCATCATCGCGCTGCCGGTGCTGGTGGTGCTGGTGGCGCTGGGGTTCTATCTCGACGGCCCGCACCTGACCACGCGCAAGCTCAAGCCGATCGAGGGCGGGACGCTGATCCGGAACTCGCTGATCGCGCTCTGGCTGGCGCTGTCGCTCTACACGGCGGCCTTCATCGCCGAGATCGTTCGGGCCGGCATCATGGCGATCAGCCATGGCCAGACCGAGGCAGCCGCGGCGCTGGGCATCCGTCCGGGGCGGATCATGCGGCTGGTGATCCTGCCGCAGGCGCTGCGCGTCATCATTCCGCCGCTGATCTCGAACTATCTGAACCTGACCAAGAACTCGTCGCTGGCGATTGCGGTGGGCTACATGGACATCACCGGCACGCTGGGCGGCATCACGCTGAACCAGACCGGCCGCGAGCTGGAGTGCATCCTGCTGCTGATGCTCGTCTACCTGTCGATCTCGCTGAGCATCTCGGCGGTGATGAACTGGTACAATGAATCCGTGAAGCTGAGGGAGCGTTGAGATGAGCAACACTCATGCAGATACGGTCGCCTTCGTGCGCGACACCATGCTGCCCCAGCAGGAACCGCCGCCCTCTTCGGTGGGCGCGGTGGGCTGGGCGCGGGCCAACCTGTTCTCGGGTTGGTTCAACACGATCCTTACGTTCGTCTCGATCCTGGTCATCGGTTTCGTTCTGTACGAAATCCTGAGCTGGGTGTTCTCGCCGACCTGGAACGCGGGCTCGCTGCGCGAATGCCGGGAAATCCTCTCGGCAGGCGGTGAGGCCACGCGGGGCGCGTGCTGGGGCGTGATCCGGGAACGCTGGATCCAGCTGCTGTTCGGGTTCTATCCGGCCGATCTCTACTGGCGGCCTATCCTCGCCTTCATCCTGCTGGGCGTGGCGCTGGCGCCGGTGCTCTTCGCGGACAAGGTGCCCTCGCAGCTGATCTGGTTCTCGGCCATCTATCCGTTTCTCTTCCCCTGGCTGCTCTGGGGCGGAACGATCTGGGGGCCGCTCTCGGCGCTGGCCGGCTTCGTGATCGGCTATTTCGTGTTCAAGGCGCTGTCGGAGGTCACCAGCACGCTGATCGGCATCATCGCGGCGGTCGTCGCGGCGCTGCTCTGGTGGCTGGTGCTGTCTGGCTATGTCGTCGATGCGCTGAACTCGATCCTGCCCATCGGCATCCAGGCGGTCGAAAGCCGCAACTTCGGCGGGTTCATGCTGTCGATCACCATCGGCGTCGTCGCCATCGCCTGTTCGCTGCCGCTGGGTATCGTGCTGGCGCTGGGGCGGCAGTCGGACCTGATGATCGTCAAGTATATCTGCGTCGGCTTCATCGAGTTCGTGCGGGGCGTGCCGCTGATCACGCTGCTGTTCGTGGCCTCGGTACTGCTGAACCTGTTCCTGCCGCCGGGCACCACCTTCGACATCATCCTGCGGGTGCTGATCATGGTTACGCTCTTCGCCTCGGCCTATATGGCCGAAGTGATCCGCGGCGGCCTCGCGGCGCTGCCCAAGGGGCAGTACGAGGGAGCTGACAGCCTTGGCCTGAACTACTGGCAGGCGCAGCGGCTGGTGATCATGCCGCAGGCGCTGAAGATCTCGATCCCGGGCATCGTGAGCACATTCATCGGGGTGTTCAAGGACACCACGCTGGTGTCGATCATCGGCCTGCTCGACCCGCTGGGGCTGAGCAACGCGATCCGCGCCGATTCCAACTGGAACGGCGTGGTCTGGGAGCTCTACGGCTTCATCGCGGCGATGTTCTTCATCTTCTGCTTCTCAATGTCCCGCTATTCCATGTACCTGGAGCGCAAGCTCCGGACCGGCCACAGGTAAGGAGCCTTATCCATGTCGGAACTCGCAATCGATCGTGAAATCGACCGTTCGAAGATGAAGGTCTCGGATGAGGTCGCCATCGAGATCATCAACATGAACAAGTGGTACGGGACCTTCCACGTGCTGCGCGACATCAACCTGACAGTGAACCGGGGCGAGCGTATCGTCATCGCCGGGCCGTCGGGGTCGGGCAAGTCGACCCTGATCCGCTGCATCAACCGCCTGGAGGAACACCAGGCCGGGCGGATCATCGTCGACGGGACCGAACTGTCGAGCGATCTCAAGAACATCGACAAGATCCGGTCCGAGGTTGGCATGTGCTTCCAGCACTTCAACCTGTTCCCGCATCTGACGATCCTGGAGAATTGCACGCTGGCGCCGATCTGGGTGCGCAAGACGCCCAAGAAGGAGGCCGTCGAGACGGCGATGCACTTCCTTGCCAAGGTGAAGATCCCCGAGCAGGCCAACAAGTATCCCGGCCAGCTCTCGGGCGGGCAGCAGCAGCGGGTGGCGATTGCCCGTTCGCTCTGCATGCGGCCGCGGATCATGCTGTTCGACGAACCGACCTCTGCGCTTGATCCGGAGATGATCAAGGAGGTGCTCGACACCATGATCGAACTGGCCGAGGAGGGGATGACCATGCTCTGCGTGACCCACGAGATGGGCTTTGCCCGTCAGGTGGCGAACCGGGTGATCTTCATGGACCAGGGCCAGATCGTCGAACAGAACGAGCCCGAGGAGTTCTTCAACAACCCGAAGAGCGACCGGACCAAGCTGTTCCTGAGCCAGATCCTCGGGCACTGAGCTATCGGCATACCACGGACGGCGCCTGCACCTGCGGGCGCCGTTTGCGTTTCTAGTCGGTCAGGTCCCTCGGCACTATGAAATCGGCCACCTCTCCGCTGCCCCAGGTCACCGCGCTCCAGTTGTCGACGGGGAAGCGCGCGACCAGCGTTGCGCCGGTGGGGTAGCTGTGGAAACGGTCGTCCGCCGGTGGCGCCCTGACCAGCAGGCCGGCGCATTCGGCGATGCCGGGATTGTGGCCCAGCATCAGCACGGTATCGCCCGTGGCGTCGTGCAGGGCGGCGAGCATTGTGTCAGGGTCGGCGTGGTAGAGTTCGTCGAGGTAGCGCACCGAGGCGTCGAGACGCAGCCCTGCGAGCGTTTCGCGGGTGCGGGTCGCGGTGGAGCAAAGCACCTCGTCGGGCAGCCAGCCCCTGGCGCGCAGCCAGTCGCCGAGCGCCGCCGCCGAGGCGGTGCCGCGCTTGTTCAGCGGGCGCGCATGGTCGCTGGTGGCGCCGGTCGACCAGTCGGACTTGGTGTGGCGCATCAGGATCAGGGTCTTCATCGCTTGTGAAACACCTTCATGTGATGGGCGGACTGTGCCGGTTCGCGACCCGCGCCCGCGCTGAGCGGGCAGGCGCGGCGTGCGGCGCAGCCTTGGGCCATGCAGTCCTGTCCGGGCCGAGTATCGAGGAAGCCGTGGCAGGCGTCCAGATCGTAGGGGCGATCCGCCGAAAGCGCGCCGACCGGGCAGGCGGTGGTGCAGGGTTTTGCGGCACAGCTGTCGCAGGGCGAGACACCGGCGGGCACGGGGCAGGCAATTTCGCCGGGCAGATGAAGCGCGCCGCGGTAGGAGATCATCATGCCGACACTGTCATGGACCAGCATTCCTACCGGGCTTTGAAACGCCCGGCCCGAGGCGCGGGCCCAGGCGATGAAGGGCTGGTAGGGCGGGCCGCCGAAGGGGAAGAGCGCCGTCGCGTCGAAGCGTTCGGCCAACGCTCCAACCACCCGGAGCGACCAGCGGTCGACCGGGTCGGGCTGGGTGTCGGTGGCTTCGGGGGCGGCGCGGAAGACTGGCCAGAAGGCCGCGCCCGCGCCGAGGAGGATGAGCGTCCGGCCCTCGTGGAGCAGGGCGCCCATGACGATCAGGCCGGCCGCCTGGGCGGCGGCCTCGATCTCGGCGTAACCGGCCGGGGCCGGCACCCGGTCAGTCCGCCCGGATCATCGACCCGGCGCCGTGCTCGGTGAAGAGCTCGAGCAGGCAGGCGTTGGGCACGCGGCCGTCGACGATGACGGCGGCGCGTACGCCCCCCTCGACGGCGTCGAGCGCGGTTTCGGTCTTGGGGATCATGCCGCCGGCGATCACGCCCGAGGCGGTCATCTCGCGGATGTCATGCGCCTTGAGCTCGGTCAGCACCTCGCCCTCGGCGTTCTTGACGCCGGCCACGTCGGTCAGCAGCAGCAGGCGATCGGCCTTCAGCGCCTTGGCATAGGCGCCGGCGGCGGTGTCGCCGTTGACGTTGAAGGTCTCGCCGTTGCGGCCCGCGCCGATGGGGGCGATGACCGGGATGATCTCTTTCTCGAACAGCAGCTTGAGCAGCGAAACATCCATCTGCGAAGGGGTGCCGACAAGGCCGAGTTCCGGCACTTCGGGTTCGCAGATCATCAGGTTGGCGTCCTTGCCCGAGAGGCCTACGGCCTTGCCGCCCTGCTGCTGGATCGCCTGCACGATCTGCTTGTTCACCGTGCCCGAGAGCACCATCTCGACCACCTCGACGGTGGCCTCGTCGGTGACGCGCTTGCCCTTGACGAATTCCGATTTGATCTCAAGCTTGTCCAGCAGCTTGTTGATCTGCGGCCCGCCGCCGTGGACGACCACCGGGTTCACGCCGCAGAGCCGCAGCAGGACCACGTCGCGGGCGAATTCGAGCATCCCTTCGGGGCTGGCCATGGCATGGCCGCCCAGCTTGATGACGACGATGGCGTCATCGAAACGCTGAAGATACGGGACCGCGCGAGACAGGGTTTCGGCGGTGGCTTTCCAGTCGCGATTCATGTCCTGGGTTTTCATCCTTGGCTCCGGTTTTGCGCGTTTATCGGGAATGGAGATAGGTCACGCAAGCGGTTTTGCCCGTGCGACCTATTCCAGCCCCGCGATGATGGCGCGAAGTGTGGCGATACCCTCGCCTTTTTCCGAGGAGGTCAGCACGATCTGCGGATAGGCGGCAGGGTGCTTGGAGAGCGCGCCACGGACCTGGTCGAGCACCTTCTCGCGCTCGGCTGCCGAGATCTTGTCGGCCTTGGTCAGCACGCATTGGAAGGTCACCGCCGAGGTGTCGAGCAGCTTGAGGATCTCTTCGTCGACCGCCTTGATTCCGTGGCGCGCGTCGATCAGCACGAAGGCGCGGCGCAGGGTGGGGCGGCCGGAGAGATACTGTTTCAGCAGCTTCTGCCACTGCTTCACCTTGTCGAGCGGCGCATTGGCATAGCCATAGCCGGGAAGGTCGACCAGGTAGAGATCGGGGCCCTGGGTGAAGTAGTTGATCTCCTGCGTCCGGCCCGGCGTGTTCGAGGCGCGGGCCAGCGCCTTGGTGCCGGTCAGCGCGTTGATCAGGCTCGACTTGCCGACGTTGGAGCGGCCGGCGAAGCAGACCTCGATCCGGTCGGCCGGGGGCAGGCCAGACATTGCGACGACGCCCTTGAGGAAGATCGATTCGCCGGCAAAGAGCTTGCGGCCGTTCTCGGCGGCCAGCTCGTCGGGCGTGTCGGCCAGGGGGAAGGGAAGGGACATCAGATCAGCCTCGCGGTATCGCCCGGCCGGACCATGCCGCACAGGCCGGTGTCGGAGGGCAGCGTCAGGTTGGGCAGGGCAGGGATGGGGGGCAGAGCGGCCTCTGCCGAGACGGCGACGCCGGGCATTGTGTGCCCGGCGTTCCGTTTGACGTGGGTCCGTGTTTCGCGACCCCGGCGCTTGCTGGTGCGTCGCCATGGGCCGGTGACGCGGGTGGTCATTTCTTGGCGTCCGCCGCCTTGGCCTTGCGGCTGAAGCTCTTGCGGATGTTGCCGAAGACGTCCGGCTTGTGACCGTGGCTGCGCATGATGATGTACTGCTGGGTGAAGGTGATCGTGTTGTTGGTGATCCAGTAGACCACCAGCCCGCTGGCAAATCCGCCGAGCATGAACATGAAGATCCAGGGCATCCAGGCAAAGACCATCTGCTGGGTCGGGTCGGTCGGAGCCGGGTTCAGTTTCTGTTGCAGCCACATCGAGATGCCGAGCAGCAGCGGCAGGATGCCGATGAAGATCAGCGCCATGATGCTTCCCGGTTCCGGCGCGGCGATCGGCAGCAGGCCGAAGAGGTTCAGCAGCGTGGTCGGATCCGGTGCGGAGAGGTCCTGGAAGGGCCCGAACCAGGCGGCGTGGCGCAGTTCGATGGTGACGAAGATCACCTTGTAGAGCGAGAAGAAGATCGGGATCTGCAGCAGGATCGGCAGACAGCCCGAGGCGGGGTTCACCTTCTCGCGCTTGTAGAGCTCCATCATGCCCTGCTGCATCTTCTGACGATCGCCTCCGGCGGCCTCCTTCAGCTTCTCCATCTGCGGCTGCAGTTCCTTCATCTTCGCCATGGAGACATAGGACTTGTAGGCCAGCGGGAAGAGCAGCGCCTTGAGGATGAAGGTCAGCGCGATGATCGCCCAGCCCATGTTGCCGATCAGGTTGTGCAGGTGGTGCAGCATCCAGAAGATCGGCTTGGTGAGGAAGAAGAACCAGCCCCAGTCGATCGAGTCGATGAAGCCGGCAATGCCCTTGGCCTCATAGGCGCGGATCGTCTCCCACTCCTTCGCGCCGGCGAAGAGCTGGGTGGTGGCGGTGACGGTGGCGCCATCGGCGATCTGCTGCGTGGGCAGGACGGCCTCGGCCTGGTAGATGTCGCGGCGGTCGTCGTATTTCACCACCGACTTGAAGGCGTTGCCCGGCGAGGGGACGAGCGTCGCCATCCAGAAGTGGTCGGTGAAGCCGATCCAGCCGTTCTCGGCAACCTGGATCACCTCGGCCTTGGCGCCCTCGGCGGGCAGCACCGGCAGGTCGGTCAGGTCGCTGTATGTGGTTTCCTCGAGCGTGCCGTCGGACATGCGCACGATGCCCTCGTGCAGGATGAAGAACTTCTTGCGGTTCTTGGGCTCGCCGTGGCGGGCGATGATGCCGTAGGGCGCGGCGCTAACGGCGCCGCCCGAAGCGTTGGTCACCGATTGGGTCACGGTGAACATGTAGTCGGCGTCGATCGCGATGGTGCGGCGGAAGGTCAGGCCCTTGCCGTTGTCCCAGGCGAGGGTGACGGGGTTCTCAACGCTCAGCGTCTCGCCTTTTTCCAGGCTCCATTCGGTCTGCGGACCGGGAACGTCCTCGGGCGCGAGGCCGGCGCCGGGGGCCCAGCCGTAGAGCGCGTAATAGGCGTCTTCCGTGCCGGCGGGCTGCAGAACCTTCACGATGGGCGAGTTGTCGTCGGTGGTCTCGCGATAATCCTTGAGCGACAGGTCGTCGATGCGCCCGCCCAGGGTCGAGATGCTGCCGATCACGCGCGGCGTGTCGATCTTGATCCGCGCGGCCTTGGCCAGCGCCTCTTCGGCGGGCTGGGTCGCTGGTGTCGTACTGGCCGTGCCCGTCGTGCCCGTCGCGGGCGCGGCGGTGGGCGCCGAGGCCGTTGCCGGGTCGGCGGCGGCCAGCTCGGTCTGGGTGGAGTCGGGCTTCGGTTCCGGCGCCGGCATGAGGAAACTCCATGCCAGGATCACCAGGAAGCTGAGCGCCGTTGCAAGGATGAGATTCTTGTTCTGATCGTCCATCTGGAGACCGCTGCCTTCTTCCGCTTCGACAGGGTGCTTCAACAGAGTGCGGCCCGAAAGGTCAAGCTGAATCCGGGTCGCAGGGGGGCTACAACCCCGTGAAGGCGCAATTCGGGCCGGCGTGGCGCGGGAGGTTGCCGGATGAGCCGGGCTTCAGCTCGCGCGGCCGATCCGGGGCGCGTGGGCCAGGCGTGCCTCGTGGCTTCGGATCCAGTCGAGGGTCTGGTCGAATGGCATCGGCCGACCGATGCCATAGCCCTGCACGTGAGTGCAGCCGAGTTGCGCCAGCAGGGCATGTTCGCCGGCGGTTTCCACCCCTTCGCCTAGGGTCTCCAGCCCCAGCTGTTCCGCCATGGTCAGGATGGCGGTGATCATGCGCTGCTGATCCGGGTCCTGGTCGGCCTTGGCGATGAAGCAGCGGTCGATCTTGATACGCGAGATGTCGAACCGGCGGATCGCCGCGATCGAGGCATGGCCGGTGCCGAAGTCGTCGAGGTCGATGCGGCAGCCGAGCTTGCCAAGCGCGCGTACAGTATGAGTCAGCGTGTCGTCCGAACTGTCGGTCACAACGGTTTCGAGGATTTCCACGGCGAGCCGTGACGGGGCCAGGTCGAAGCGGTCGAGTTCCCAGTTGACCCGTTCCGGCAGCGTCGGGCTGCAGAGTTCGGCGCTTGTGAAGTTGACGCCTATGCTGGGCACGTGGACGCCCGCCTCGTCCCAGGCCCGGAGTGCCTTGAGCGCATGGGCCAGGATCACCTGGCCCAACCGTTCGATCTGGCCGGATTCTTCGAGAACGGGCAGGAAGTCGGCGGGGGCGATCACGCCACGCTCGGGATGGGTCCAGCGGGCCAGGGCCTCGAACCCGCTGACGCGGCCGGTGTCGGTGGAGATCTGCGGCTGGAACCAGGGGTGAATCTGCCCGTTTTCCAATGCTTTGGCGGCATCGTCCTGCAGGTCGGAACGTGCGCCCGCCCGGTTTCGGGCGCGCGGGCTGAAGCTGCGGATCGAAGACGGGCCATTGCGCTTCGCGTCGGCAAGGGCGGCCGTGGCGGCGGCGATCCAGTCCTGCGCGCTGCGGCCGGGCCTGCGGCCTGAGAGGCAGAAGCCGATCGTGCAGGACAGGTAGATCGACACGCCGTCGAGGTCGATGGGTTCTTCCATGGAAAGTTGCAGGCGGCCGGCAAGCTGGATGCTGAGTTCGAGATCGAGCTGGCGTACCGGCGCGAGACAGATGCCGAAGCGGGTTTCGCCTAGCCGCGCCGACCGGTCGCCGGGCCGCAGCGCGGCGACGATGCGTTCGGACACACGCTCCATCAGCATATCGGCGGCAGCGGGGCCATGCCTGCCGACAACCTCTTGCAATTCCTCGATTTCCAGCATCAGGCAGACCGATTTCAACTCAGGCTTGGCGAGGGCCTCGACGATCCCTGCAACGTCGGTTTCGAAACAGGTCTGGCCGTGCTGGCCGTCTTCAGGGCCCGAACCAAGCGCGCGGCCCTTGCGCCCGAAGGTGCCGGCGATGGCGAAGAAGAGCGGCAGGCCCAGCGAGGTCAGCACCAGCGCCCGTTCGCCGCCCAGCCAGAAGGCGCCGAGCGAAAGCGCAGGCAGGAAGGCCAGCAGCGGCGGACCGGCAAGCGCCGGGGCAAGCCATGCCTGGAACCGGGCCAGCGGTGGGGGATCTTGCATGACGGCGTCTCCTGCGGTCGGCAAAGCAACGTGCCGCAGTTTAGGCGCCGGTTCTCACCGGACCATTAACGGAACCGGACTCTTTTGATTAACTGTCGCCGCTTCCCGGCGCGCCGCGCGTCAGCCCGACGAAATCGAAGAGCGCCGGGTCGAGCAGGTGCGAGGGCCGCGTGTTCATCAGGGCGCGGAACATCTTCTGGCGGCGGCCGGGGTGGTTCCTTTCCCACTGGTCCAGCAGGCCCTTGATCTGCATCCGCTGCAAGCCGTCCTGACTGCCGCAGAGATCGCAGGGGATGATGGGGTAGTTCATCGCCCGGGCAAAGCGGTCGCAGTCCGCCTCGGCGACATGCGCAAGGGGGCGGTAGACGAAGAGATCGCCCTCTTCGTTGACCAGTTTCGGCGGCATCGTTGCGAGCCGTGACCCATGGAAAAGATTGAGGAAAAACGTCTCTAGGATGTCGTCGCGGTGGTGGCCCAGCACAACCGCGGAACAGCCCTCTTCCCGCGCGATCCGGTAGAGGTTTCCGCGCCGCAGACGCGAGCAGAGGGCACAGAAGGTGCGCCCCTGCGGGATCTTGTCCATGACGATCGAATAGGTGTCGGCGTATTCGATGCGGTGGGGCACACCCATGCGCTCGAGGAACTCGGGCAGGACCGTCGCCGGGAAGCCGGGCTGGCCCTGGTCGAGGTTGCAGGCGAGGATCTCGACCGGCAGCAGGCCGCGCCATTGCAACTCGGTCAGGGCGGCGAGCAGGGTATAGCTGTCCTTGCCGCCCGAGAGGCAGACGAGCCAGCGCGCGCCAGGTTCGATCATGCCGTACTGGTCCACCGCCTCGCGCACGTTCTGCACGATCCGCTTGCGCAGCTTCTTGAACTCGGTGCTCTTCGGAGCGCCGGCGAACAGGGGGTGGATATCGTCGTTCTCGTCGAGCATGAGGCGTGCTTTAGTGCCTGTTTCGCCCGGCGGCAACGGGTTTGATGCGGGCAGTCAACGGGCGGGGCTCGGCCTGGGAGCTACAAGCCCATGTGATTCTGTCGGGAACTGCATGCGGAGGACACCGGGCCTCCGATCGGCGCGATTTTTGCTACAATTGTTCATATTTTGACCGATTGGGCCTGCGTGGGGACAATCGGTTCGACCATAGCGGGCGGTCGCTCGCTGGCAGTGCCGCCTATGGTTGTATTTGCGTGAGTACGCGGTTGCGGTACTCGATTGGCCTTTGCGGAAACATGCAAAATGTGGCAATAATGTGTTCGATGCGGGGCCGGTATAGGGCGCGCCCTGCCGGTTCCATATTCGCCAAGCATCGTGCCAGGCGGGGACAGATGGGAGTAACGAGATGAAGTTTATGAAATTGATCGCGATGGCTGGTGTCGCACTGACTGTTGCGCTTGGCGTCAGCGAAGCCAAAGCCGCGACCACAACGACGAATTGTCCTGGTGCAACCAGCGACTACGACAGGTATTTCGCGCTGACGCTCGACCTGCCTATCACCAGCACGTGCCACGACTTTGGCACAGGCAACATTCCTGAGCCGACTTACGAAGGTCGTTCGCCGCTTGACAAGAATGATGACTTGGTTTCGGGCCTGCTCGATAGCACCAGTGGGTTGAACGGCGGTAACGGCGGCACCTTTTCGATCGACCTGACCGGTCTGAAAAACATCCAACTCGGGTTCAAGATCGGTGCTGCGGAGGGCGCATGCCAAGGCACTGATGCCGATTTGGCTTCGAAAGATTGTGAGCCTGATTGGGCGATTTTCAACATCAGTGCAGGTGGCATCGTGTCGGGTCGCTGGGATTTGCTCTCGGACTATTATGAACGTGGTGGCGCATTCGCCGGCCTGTCGCATATCAGCCTCTATGCCGATCGCTGCACTGAGAACGACCCGCTGTGCGACGATGGCGATCTGAACCAGGTTCCCGTTCCGGCCTCGCTGCCGCTGCTGGCTGGCGGTCTTGTCCTCGCCGGCTTCGTGGCACGCAGGAAGTCGCGCAAAGCGTGAGAAAGCGGCGAAAATCCGCAGATAAAGACAGAAAGGCGCCCCTGCGGCGCCTTTTTTGCGCCGCCATTTCTGTCTAGGTTCGGACACAATAACGCAAACGCGTCAACGAGGGACAGTAATGGCTAAAATGCTGCAGAAGCCGTTCACCAGCGGCTTCGAGAATATCTTCCGTGACGACTTTGTCAGCGATGCTCCCGGTCACTCGGTGGCCATAGCCGCGCAGGGCATCCGAGAGAGCGACGTCGATTTTGTCATCGACCTGCTCAGCAAGATGAAGGGTCGCGGGAGCGATTATTTCAATGGCGAGGAGGACGGCACCGGTTCGACCGACGGATCGGGCGGCGACGGCACTCTCGATTTCAGCTTTGACGACGCCATGGCGCGTGGAGGCAAGTCGGGCGGTGGTGGCGGCTCGACCAAGGGCGGTGGCAAGCCGGACAAGACGACCACGGATACCGGTGGCAGCACCGGCGGCACGGATACTGGCGGGACTACCGGTGGGACCGATACCGGCGGCACCACAGGTGGCACCGATACCGGCGGGACGACTGGTGGCACGGATACCGGTGGCACCACGACCGATACGTCGAAATACTACCAAGGCGCCGACTACGTCAGTGGCCTCGACAATCCCAACGGTTTCAACATCGAAATCGTCTTCTCGGGCAGTTGGACGACCGAACTCAAGGCGGCGATGATCCAGGCCACCGAGTTCCTGAGCGACATCATCACGGGCGATCTCCCGGATGCAATCGTCGGCTCTTCTCTGATCGACGATGTTCGGATCAACGCGACCCTTACGGCGATGGATGGTGTCGGCGGCAAGCTGGGGTCGGGCGGCATGGAAGCCTACCGTTCCGGCAGCTATCTCACGACGGTCGGCCGCATGAGCTTTGACGAGGCGGATGCGGTGAACCTGCTTTCAAAAGGTCTGTGGGACGATGTCATCTCGCACGAGATCCTTCATGCCCTCGGTTTCGGCCTGACCTGGAACGCCTTGGGCCTCGTGACGACCGTGGGCACCGACATGCGCTTTAACGGTGACAACGCGACCCTGGCCTATAACCAGGAGTTCGCGGCCATTGCCGGGGCAGACAGCCTGTCGGACGTCGGTGTGCCAATCGAAACGGATGGCGGCAGCGGGACGGCCGGCAAGCACTGGGACGAGGCCACCTTCGGCAGCGAGTTGATGACCGGCTGGATTTCCAACAACGCGCCGATCTCGACCATGACCATCGCCGCTCTGGAAGACATGGGCTATCAGACCGTCTTCGACCCCGCCGCTTATTTCATCGTCTGAGGCGGGACGGCTTTCAAAGGAACCGGGGCGCCCGTATCGGCGCCCCGTTTCATTTCGGGGGGACCGGATCGTAGCCCGAGCCGCCCCAGGGGTTGCAGCGGGCGATGCGGCGCAGCGCGAGCCAGCCACCGCGGAAGGCGCCGTGACGTTCCAGCGCTTCGAGCGCGTAGACCGAACAGGTAGGCTGGAAACGGCAGCTGTGGCCGAGCCAGGGGCTGAGCAGCAGCCGATAGGCGCGGACGGGCAGGGCGAAGATATGGGCGAGGGGGCTCATCGCGGCTTGTGGCAGGCGGCGAGTGCGCGGCGCAGGTCGTCCTGCAGCGCGACGAAGTCGCGTGCGGCGGTGGCCTCTGCCTTGCCGATCAGGACATAGTCCCAGCCGTCGCGGCCCTCGGCCGGCAGGACCAGCCGCGCGACTTCGCGCAGCCGGCGCTTTGCGCGGTTGCGGGCGACGGCATTGCCGACCTTCTTCGAGCAGGTGAACCCGACGCGGATGCCCTCGGCTTCGCCCTCGGCCCGGATGCGGGCCTGCAGCGTGAGGCCCGGCATCCGCTGGTGGCGGGCGCGGGCGGCGGCCAGGAACTCGGCACGCTTGCTCAGGACGGTGAGGGTCATGTCGGGCATGACAAAACCGCCGGTGGCAGCGTTCCCATCCTGGCAGTGCCAGTCATGGGGGCCTCCGGCGGTATCATCGCAATACGAGGTACGCAGTGCGCCTTACGCGCAGAGCGACTTGCGGCCGCGTGCGCGGCGTGCGTTCAGAACCTTGCGGCCGGCTTTTGTGGCCATGCGGGCACGGAACCCGTGACGGCGCTTGCGAACGAGGTTCGACGGTTGGTAGGTGCGTTTCATCGCGCTTCTCCAGCTTATCGGATCGGACCAAGGCGCGGAATCGCGTGGACCGGGGTATCAGAGGCCCGGTCTCTACTGCGGCTTGCCGCACAAGTCAAACCCTCGGGCCGGGTTTTTTGCGCGTCGGGCGAAACATTTGCGGCGAAGGGCACGTTCAGGCCCGATCACGAACCGCGGGGGCTGGATCAAGGCCGCGTGAGGACCATCTTCCTTGCCGCAACAACAGATTATTCACGATAGTGGCGAGAAGTGAAGGGACGTGCGCATGACAGTTCGTAACCGGGCGGGGCGTAGATGGACGCGGCACGTGCCGCTGGCGGTGATTCTGCTGGTGGCAATTGCCGGCTTTGTCTTGCTGCGCGATGTGGTGAGCTTCGAGCTGCTGCGCGAGAACCGTGAAGACCTGCTGGCCTATCGCGATGCGCATCTCGGCCTGATGGCGGCGGGATTCGTCGCCGTCTATGTCGCCATCGTTGCTTTCTCGCTGCCCGGTGCCGCGGTGGCATCGGTGACGGGCGGTTTCCTGTTCGGAATGGCGCTGGGGACCGTGCTCAACGTGATCTCGGCGACCACGGGCGCGGCGCTGATATTCCTGGCGGCGCGTTGGGGCCTTGGGGCGGCGCTCTCGGAGCGGCTCGATGCATCGGAAGGTCGGGTGGCCCGGCTGCGCGACGCGCTGCGCGGGAATGAGGTCTCGGTCCTGTTGCTGCTGCGGCTGGTGCCGGCGGTGCCCTTCTTCATGGCTAACCTGCTGCCGGCGCTGGTGGGGGTGCGATTTGTCACCTTCCTGTGGACCACCGCCGTTGGCATCATTCCGGGCGCGTTGGTCTTCACCTCCATCGGGGTGGGGCTCGGCGCGGTGTTCGACCGGAATGAGGAGGTTGACCTGTCGCTGCTGTGGGAACCCCATGTGATCGGGCCGATCCTTGGCCTCTGCGCGCTGGCGGCGCTGCCGATGGTGGTGCGCGCGCTGCGCGGACGCGGGGAGGTCTGAATGGAGCGGATCCGCACAGATGTGCTGGTGATCGGGGCCGGGTCGGGTGGGCTTTCCGTGGCGGCGGGGGCGGTGCAGATGGGGGCCTCGGTCGTGCTGCTGGAAGGCGGCGAGATGGGCGGCGACTGTCTGAACTACGGCTGCGTGCCCTCCAAGGCGCTGATCGCGGCGGCAAAGGTGGCCGATGCGCAAGCGCATTCCGGCGACTTCGGCGTGGCTCCGGTGGTGCCGCAGGTCGATTACGCGGCGGTGATGGAGCATGTCGCCGGTGTCATCGCCGGGATTGCCCCGGTGGACAGCCAGGAGCGGTTCGAGGGGCTGGGAGTGCGGGTGATCCGGGAATACGGCCATTTCGTCTCGCCCACCGAGGTGCAGGCCGGAGACCATCTCATCCAGGCGCGGCGGATCGTCATTGCCACCGGCTCGCGCCCGCTGGTGCCGCCGGTGCCGGGGCTGGAGGATGTCGGCTACCTGACCAACGAGACGCTGTTCGATCTGCGCGAGAAGCCGGAGCACCTGCTGATCGTTGGCGGCGGGCCGATCGGGATGGAAATGGCGCAGGCGCATGTGCGGCTCGGTTGCCGGCTGACGGTGATCGAGGGGGCCAAGGCGCTCGGCAAGGACGACCCGGAACTGGCGGCGGTGGTGCTCGATGCGCTGCGGGCCGAGGGGGTCGAGATCGCCGAGGGGGCGATGGTGGCCGAGGTGGACCGGACCGACGGCGGGATCAGGGTGGCGGCCAAGGACGGACGGGTGTTCGAGGGCACGCATCTGCTGATGGCGGTGGGCCGCAAGGCGAATGTGGAGCGGCTGAACCTGGAGGCGGCGGGGATCGGGACCACCAAGACCGGTATCAAGGTCGACGCAGGCCTGCGCACCACGAACCGGCGCGTCTATGCCATCGGCGATGCCGCCGGTGGCATGATGTTCACCCATGTGGCGGGCTATCATGCCGGGGTGCTCATCCGCTCGATGCTCTTCGGGCTGCCGGCGAAGGTAGCCACCGCGCATATTCCCTGGGCGACCTACACCGACCCCGAACTGGCGCAGGTGGGGCTGACCGAAGCCGAGGCGCGGACGCGTCATGGCGACAGGCTGGAGGTGGCGCGCTTCGACTACGCCCATAACGACCGTGCGCTGGCCATGCGGCGGGGGGCGGGGTTCATCAAGGTAATGGTGGTGCGCGGTCGCCCGGTGGGTGTCAGTATCGTGGGGCCCGAGGCGGGCGAAGCCATCGCGCTCTGGTCGCTGGTCATCGCCGCGGGGCTGAAGATGAGCGCCGTCGCCGGCATGGTCGCGCCCTATCCGACATTGGCGGAAATCAACAAACGCGCGGCAGGGGCCTATTTCTCGCCCCGACTGTTTGATAACCCTCTGGTCAGGAAGACGGTCGGGCTGGTGCAGAGATGGCTGCCCTGATCATGAGACAGGGCACATGCTGAACACGCTGTCAGGTCGATTTCTGGTTCTGACCACGGTCTTCGTCATGCTGGCCGAGGTACTGATATTCGTGCCCTCCATCGCCCGTTTCCGCGAAGACTACCTGCGCGACCATCTGGAGCGTGCGCAGATCGCCTCGCTGGCGCTGCTGGCCGACGACATGCTGGAAACCGAGCTTGAGCAGGAGCTGCTGGAGAACGCCGAGGTCTATAACGTGGTCCTGCGGCGCGACGAGGTGCGCCAGCTGATGCTGTCCTCGCCGATCCCCAAGCCGGTGGCCGAGACCTATGACCTGCGCGCCTCGGGGCCGCTGAGCCTGATCCGGGACGCGCTGGTGCAGCTGGTGGTGCCCGAGAACCGGGTGATCCGGGTGATCGGCGCGCCGGTGCGGGACGCGGGTCTGCTGATCGAGATCACCATGGATACCAGGCGGCTGCGCACGGCGATGCTGGACTATGGGTTTCGGGTGCTGGCGCTGTCGGCGGTGATCTCGGTCTTTACCGCGATCCTGCTGTTCGTCGCGGTGCGCACCTTTCTGGTGACGCCGATCCGGGGCGTGGTCGAGAACATGAAGCTTTATGCCGCCGCCCCGGAAGATGCGCGCAGCCTGATCAAGCCCCATGCCGTGCTGCACGAACTGCGCGAGGCCGAGGAGGCGCTGGCCTCGTTGCAGACAGAGCTGACCCATGCGCTCAAGCAGCGGGAGCGGCTGGCGCAGCTGGGCGGGGCGGTGGCGCGGGTCAGCCACGACCTGCGCAACATCCTCGCCTCGGCGCAGCTGTTCACCGATCGCATCGAGACGAGCGAGGACCCGCTGGTGCGGCGGATGGCGCCCAAGCTGGTGAATTCGATCACCCGTGCGGTCTCGCTCTGCGAGAGCACCCTGGCTTTCGGGCGCGCGGAAGAGCCGGCGCCGACGCTGACGATGGTGCGAATCGCAAGCGTGGTTCAGGACGTGCTGGACGGCGAGAGCGTCTCCTATCCCGAAGGGGCGGTAACGCTGGAGTGCACGATTCCCCCCGGCATGACGGTGCGCGGCGATCCCGAGCAGCTGTTCCGGGTGATTCTCAATCTCGTGCGCAACGCGGGGCAGGCGATTGCCGCATCAGGTCGGCCCGGCACCGTGACGGTCTCGGCGCGCGAGGAGGAGGCGGCCTGGACCATTACCGTGGCCGACACCGGCCCCGGCCTGCCGGCAAAGGCACGCGAACACCTCTTCAAGGCCTTCCAGGGCGGTGCGCGCAAGGGCGGGGCGGGCCTTGGCCTGGTGATCGCGGCCGAATTGATCCGTGGCCACGGCGGGAACCTGGTGCTCGAGCACTCGGATTCGGCGGGCACGCGCTTTCGCATCACGCTTCCGAAAGGTGATGGCACGATTTAATGCAAAACCGCTCTTGCATTGCCCGGAAGGCTTCTCTACATGACGCCCTCAGTGGACCGATAGCTCAGCTGGATAGAGTACTTGACTACGAATCAAGGGGTCGGGGGTTCGAATCCTCCTCGGTCCGCCACTAAGACAACTCCCTGAAAATACAGACAAATCCAGCGCCCCAGGGGAGAGGCACGGCTTGACCGTGTCCTTGGGGGACCTGTCGTTTCCAGACCTCCTACGCATATTTCCAAGGGCTGAACGGCCTCTGTTCCGGGGCCTTTGCCGCGCCGCTTGCCAGCAGGGCCGGGCATGGCCGCAGTCACCTGTGGCGCGGCCAGCGGAATGGGGCGAGCCACCAGGCGCCGATTCGCATGGCGACTCACCGGCTGGGGTTGACCCGATTCGTGCGGTGGCGCTTCCCGTCGCGGGCGGAAGGCGGTAGTGGTGAAGAAAAGGCGAGAAACACAACAGGCCCGCCTGCCGGAGCAGCCATGACCCCTATCCGACTCATCGCAGGTTTCCTGACCGTCGGTCTCTGGACCCTTGCCAGCCGCGTGCTCGGCTTCGTGCGCGATGCGATGATTCTCGCCTATCTCGGGACGGGCCCGGTCTATGAGGCCTATGTGGTGGCCTTCCGCCTGCCCAACATGTTCCGCCGCTTCTTTGCCGAGGGGGCCTTCAACGTCGCCTTCGTGCCGATGTTCTCGAAGCGGCTGGAATCGGGCGATGACCCGCGCCGCTTTGCCGAGGACGCGATGTCGGGGCTGGCGAGCGTGCTGATCGTGCTGACGCTGCTGGCGCAGGCCTTCATGCCCTGGCTGATCTATGCCCTGGCCAGCGGATTCGCCGGGCAGGAGGAATTCGCGCTTTCGGTCGAGTTCGGGCGCATTGCCTTCCCCTATATTCTCTTCGTGTCGCTGGCGGCGCTGCTCTCGGGTGTGCTGAATGCCGCCGGACGGTTTGCC
Organism: Seohaeicola zhoushanensis; assembly: GCF_014656415.1. Classification (GTDB taxonomy): domain Bacteria; phylum Pseudomonadota; class Alphaproteobacteria; order Rhodobacterales; family Rhodobacteraceae; genus Seohaeicola_A; species Seohaeicola_A zhoushanensis. The sequence continues at coordinate 52,166 of NZ_BNCJ01000014.1, forward strand.
GCCGCCGCCGCCGCGCCGGTGCTACTGAACGTGGTGCTGGTGGGTGCGATGGTGATGGGGGCCTGGGTCGGCGGGGATATCGCGCCCTGGCTGATCTGGTCGATCCCGGTGGCGGGCGTGGCGCAGTTCGTGCTGCTCTGGGTTGCCGCGCGGCGCGCCGGTTTCGGGCTGATCCCGCGCCTGCCGCGGCTGACGCCGGAGCTGCGCGCGCTGGTGGCCGTGGCCTTCCCGGCGATGCTGGCCGGGGGCGTGGTGCAGGTGAACCTGCTGGTGGGCCAGCAGGTGGCCTCGTATTTCGACAAGGCGGTGGGCTGGCTCTATGCCGCCGACCGGCTCTACCAGCTGCCGCTGGGCGTGGTGGGCATCGCCGTTGGCGTGGTGCTGCTGCCCGACCTCAGCCGCCGTCTGGCGGCAGGGGACGACGCAGGCGGGCGCGATGCGCTGAGCCGCGCGGGCGAGGTGTCGCTGGCGCTGACCATCCCCTCGGCGGTGGCGCTGGTGGCGATTCCGCTGCCGCTGGTCTCGGTCCTGTTCGAGCGTGGCGCGGCCACGGCCGAGGACAGTGCCGCCATCGCCATGGCGGTGGCGGTCTACGGGCTCGGCCTGCCGGCCTTCGTGCTGCAGAAGATCCTGCAGCCGCTGTTCTTTGCGCGTGAAGATACCAAGCGGCCGTTCCGCTATGCGATCGGGTCGATGGTGGTGAACGCGGTGGTGGCGATCGGGCTGGCGCCCTGGCTTGGCTGGATCGCAACGGCGCTGGCGACAACCGTGGCGGGCTGGTGGATGGTCTTCCTGCTGGCGCGCGGCGGGCGCAGCATCGGCGAGGTCGCGCGATTTGACGACCGTTTCCGGCGGCGGATCTGGCGGATCTGCCTGGCCTCGGCGGTGATGGGCCTGGCCTCGTGGGGGGCGGCCTGGGTCCTGGATGACGCGCTGCACAGTGCCGGCTGGCGTTATCTCGCGCTGCTGGCGCTCGTGGTGCTGAGCATGGCGGTCTACTTCGGCTTTGGCCAGCTGATCGGCGCTTTCCGGATATCGGAGTTCCGCAGCGCGCTGCGCCGCCGCTCGGGTGGTGCACCGCCGGCAACATTGGGCTGATCCGCTCGGGAACCGTTCCAAGGGCTCGGCGTTACATTTCCGAAGCACGGCTCCTGGAACATCCGCCCGTTCTGGGGAGCCACGGCGGCGGCAGAAGTCCCCGTCAGAAACCCTTACACGGGCGGAGGAGTAACGGCCATGCGAGCACTGGCACTCTGGCTCTTGGGTGTTCCTGTCTGGATCATCCTGCTCTACCTGATCTTCGGCTGAGCTGGTTCCGCCGCCCCTCATTCCCTCGGGGCGGCGGGATCGTGTCTGGGGTCAGTCCTGTCTGGGGTCAGTCCTGGCGCAGCCGATGCAGCAGGCGGGCCCAGCCGCCCGGCGCCAGCACGAAGGACAGCAGAAAACCGGCCGCGAAGGCGCCGAGATCGGCGATCCAGTCGCTCTGGGTGCCGAAAAGCAGGCCGAACAGCAACTGCACCCCCATCAGGAACCCGATCAGCGAGAAGGCCCGCGCCTGATTGGCGCCAACCCTCGACAGGTTGCGCCAGAGGATCCAGGTGAAGGCGCCGATCAGCCCGTAGATCGAGGGGAAGGCACCTATGAGGTAGGTGGGCCCGGCGGCGAAGGCGGTGAAGACAAGCGCGCCTGCAATGGCCGAGACGAAGAAGATCACCACCACGGCGATATTGCCGAAGACCTCGCCCACCATCTTGCCCATGGCCAGGAACATCACCGCCCCGATCAGGGTCTGGGTAAAGCTGCCGTGTACGAAGGGGTAGGTGACGATGCGGATCACGTGCTCGGGCGGCCAGCGCCCGGTTTCCCACATCCACTGCAGGATTTCCCCGGAATAGGCGAAGCGTTCTATCGCCTCGACCCGCCAGCCGACCGCGGTGGGGCCTCCGGCAAGGCCCGAGGCACCGATCTGGAAGACGATCTCGGCGGCGGCCATGACCAGCGCCAGCAGCACGACGGTTGCGGGCAGGGGATTGACGGCGGGGACGTGGTTCGGACTGCTCATGCCGGGGCTCCTGAGGGTGGGCTTCTTGACGGCGTCTGCCCTCATGGGTAAGCGAGGCAGGCCGAAAATTCCAGCCGGGAGTTGCGCCGACATGAGCAAAACGACTTTCACGCCCCGGGTCTTCTCGGGGATCCAGCCGTCGGGCAACCTGCACCTGGGCAACTATCTTGGCGCGCTCAAGCGGTTCGTCGATACCCAGAACGCAGGTGGGTTCCAGACCGTCTACTGCATGGTCGACCTGCACGCGATCACCGTCTGGCAGGACCCGGAGAAGCTGCGCCACAACACGCGCGAACTGACCGCCGGGTTCATCGCGGCCGGTATCGACCCCGAGAAGTCGATCCTCATCAACCAGAGCCAGGTGCCGGAGCACGCGCAGCTGGCCTGGATCTTCAACTGCGTTGCCCGGATGGGCTGGATGGGTCGGATGACCCAGTGGAAGGACAAGGCCGGCAAGGACGCCGAGGCAGCCTCGCTTGGGCTGTTCGCCTATCCGTCGCTGATGGCGGCCGACATCCTGATCTATCACGCCACCCATGTGCCGGTGGGCGAGGACCAGAAGCAGCATATCGAGCTGACCCGCGACATCGCGGCGAAGTTCAACCATGACTATGGCGTCGACTTCTTCCCGATGACCGAGCCGGTGATCGAAGGGGCGGCCACCCGTGTCATGTCGCTGCGCGACGGCACCAAGAAGATGTCGAAGTCGGACCCGTCGGACGCCAGCCGGATCAACATGACCGACGACGCCGATGCGATCGCCAAGAAGATCCGCAAGGCCAAGACCGACCCCGAGCCGCTGCCCGAGAGCCTGGAGGGGCTCAAGGACCGGCCCGATGCGCGCAACCTCGTGAACATCTACGCCGCGCTGGCCGACATGACGCCCGAGGCGGTGGTGGCGGAATATGCGGGCGCCCAGTTTGGCACCTTCAAACCGGCGCTGGCCGACCTGGCGGTGGCACGGCTTGCGCCGATCTCGTCGGAGATGAAGCGATTGATGGCGGACCCTGCCGAGATCGACCGGATCCTTGCGCGTGGCGCGCTGCAGGCGCGCGAGATCACCGCGCCGATCCTGAAGAAGACCTACGAGATCGTCGGCATGATCTCGAGCGCCGGCTGAGGATAAATCTGTGAACAACCGGGCCGCGCGCTGTTATTTCAACAGCTTGCGGCCCAATGTTTTCATGCGGTCTGAAGTGCGGCCTCGGGCCAGGGCTGCGATGGCAGGTCTTTCCTGTAAGGCTCTGGATCGTAGGTGATTTTCAGACCCTCGTTGCGCCACGCCTGAACTGCCGGGTCAGCAAGCAGCTGCAGGCAATAAGCGCGTGCCTCTGCCGATACCGGCAGGTCATAGCCGATGATCCGCGCCGCGACCGGGGTATAATATACATCGGCCAGCGAATAAGCCCCGAACAGGTAGCCCTGCGATCCCGAGAGCTTGCGGGCATGGGCCCAGAGCGTTTCGATCCGGGCGAGGTCGTCCAGCACTTCGGCCGAGGGCTGGAAGTCCTTGTAGACGCGCAGCAATTGCATCGGGCAATCGTTGCGAAGCGCGCGGAAGCCGGCGACCATTTCGGCGCAGAGCCAGCGCGCGGTGGCGCGCTGCGCGGGATCGTTGGGCCAGTGTCCGGCCTCGGGGTGACGCTCGGCCAGGGTTTCAGCAATGGCGAGGCTTTCGCCCAGTGGCGTGCCTTCGGGGGTCATCACCGCCGGCACCAGCCGGGCCGGGTGAAGCGGCGCGAGATCGGCCTGCATCGTCCCGGAATAGAGCCCCACGAGATGCGTGCGGACCGGGATGCCGAATTTCTCGAACATAAGCCACCCACGCAGCGACCAGCTGGAGAACACGCGGTCTCCGATGTAAAGATCATATGTCATGAGACGAGTGTAAGCAGTTGCAACGCTTACGCATAACGCTGGTTTGTGGGTGCCCCCATCACGGGAGGTGATTGATCGCCCCGACGTCCCAGCCGCCCGCGTGGCGGCGCAGCGTGGTCACGGAAAGGTTGTCGATCTTGTGCCGCATCGCCTCGACGGCATCGACGCCCATCGCGCGTTGCACCTGGGTCAGGATGGCGCCGAAATGGGCGACGATGACCAGGTCGCGGCCGGGGTGGGCGTGAAGCAGCGCGTCGACGGCGGTGTCGATCCGGGCGCGGGCCTCGTTCCAGCTCTCGCCGTTTGGCGGGCGGATATCGCCGGGGCTCTCCCAGTAGCTGCGGGCGAGGTGGGCGTCGACGGCCTCGATCTCGCGGAAGCTGCGCAACTCCCAGTCGCCGAAATGCAGCTCGCGCAGCTCTCGCTGGTGCGGCAGGCGTTGGCGCGTACCCTGGATTGCATCGGCGGTGGCGGCGGCGCGGGAGAGGTCGGAGGAGACCACCAGCGCAGCCGCAGGAAGATGGGCGGAGAGACGCGCCAGCGCGGCGGTATCGCTCAGATCGGCGGGCAGGTCGGACCATCCGACAAAGGTCTTCGCATGGGTCGGGCCATGGCGGACGAGGAAAAGCCGGCTCATGCCAACGCGCCCTTAAGCACGCGGGGGATGCCGGCGACGACATGCACCACGGTGTCGGCGGCGGTGGCGAGTTCGATGTTCAGACGCCCCTGTGCCTCTCGGAAGCGCCGGGCGAGAGCATTGTCGGGAACCACGCCCATGCCAACTTCGTTGCTGACCACGACAAGGCGGGCAGGGCAGCTGCGGATCGCGGCCAGGAGGCGGGCTTGTTCGGCGGCGAGATAGGTTTCGGACAGCAGGTGGTTCGAAAGCCAGAGCGTGGCGCAGTCAAACAGGCAGACATCCGCCGACCCGAGCGCCTCGATGGCCCCGGCGGCATCCAGCGGCGCCTCGACCGTGCGCCATTTTGACCCACGACGGGCGATGTGGCGGTCGATCTTGGCGCGCATCTCGGCGTCGAATGCCTGGGCGGAGGCAATGTAAACAGGGGTTTGCGCATCGCTGAAGAGGGTTTCGGCAAAGGCCGACTTGCCGGAGGCCGCTCCGCCGAGAACAAAAATGACTTCCCCAGACACCATAACGTGAAACCCAAGTGATCCGCCGCGCGTTACTCTCCGTAATGACTGTGAGATGCCGAAACAAGGCTGGCCGAAGCAAGGGGGACGCATATGCCACTTGATGCAGCCGACGATCGCAGGATGTCGCGCCGGGCCATGAAGGCCGAGATCCTGGACGCTGAAACCGAACTGGCGCTGGCCTATGCCTGGCGCGATCAACGCGACGAGGCGGCCTTGCACCGTCTCATCACAGCCTACATGCGGCTGGCGATTTCCATGGCCGCGCGGTTCCGCCGCTATGGCGCGCCGATGAACGACCTGATCCAGGAAGCCGGACTGGGCCTGATGAAGGCCGCCGACAAGTTCGACCCTGACCGCGGCGTGCGGTTTTCGACCTACGCTGTGTGGTGGATCAAGGCCTCGATCCAGGACTTCGTGATGCGCAACTGGTCGATGGTTCGCACCGGATCAACTTCGTCGCAGAAGTCGCTGTTCTTCAACATGCGCCGGGTGCAGGCGCGGCTGGAACGAGAGGCCGACGCGCGCGGTGAGATGCTGGACCAACACCAGCTGTTGCAGCTGATTTCCACCGAGATCGGCGTGCCGCTGGCCGATGTCGAGATGATGGCCGGACGGCTGGCGGGGTCGGATTTCTCGTTGAACTCGGTGCAATCGGCCGACGAGGACGGGCGCGAATGGATCGACGTTCTGGAAGATGACGCCACGCAGGCCGCGGAACTGGTCGAAGACCGGCACGACACGGCGCGGCTGCGGTCGTGGCTGCTCGAGGCGATGAAGCAATTGACCGAACGCGAGCGGCTGATCGTGCGGGAGCGCAAGCTCCGGGACGACCCGCGCACGCTGGAGAGCCTGGGCGAGGAACTGGGGCTGTCGAAGGAGAGGGTGCGCCAGCTCGAGGCGGCGGCTTTTGCCAAGATGCGGAAGTCGCTTGCAAATCAGAATCAGGAGGTGTTCGAGTTCCTCGGATGAAACACCTGATTTTCGGCCTGGCGCTGCTCGCCACCGGCGCGGCGGCTGCCGAGCCTGACGTCTCTCCCCTGCAGGGTGCCGAGGTGGTGCTGCTGGGAGAGGTGCACGACAATCCCGGACATCACCAGATGCAGGTGGCGGCGGTTGCGGCCCTGAAGCCGCGCGCCCTGGTCTTCGAGATGTTGACCGCCGAACAGGCCGCGCGCGTCGGCGAAGAGCGCGGCGATGCCGAGGCGATGGCGCGCGAACTTGGCTGGGCCGCGTCGGGTTGGCCTGACTTCTCGATGTATCACCCGATTTTCACGGCCGCACCCGAGACGCAGGTCTATGGCGCGGCGCTGCCGCGCGAGGCGGCACGGGCGGCATTGAGGGAAGGGGTTGCAGCAAGTTTCGGCGAGAATGCCGAACTTTACGGGCTGACCTTCAAGCTGCCCGAGGACGTGCAGAAGGCCCGCGAGGCCGAGCAGGCGGCGGCCCATTGCGACGCCCTGCCGGCCGAGCTGCTGCCTGGCATGGTCGATCTGCAGCGACTGCGGGATGCGATGCTGGCGCGGGCGGCGATCGAGGCGCTGGATGCCACGGGCGGTCCGGTGGTGGTTATCACCGGCAATGGCCATGCCCGCCGCGACGGCGGGGTGCCCGAGGTGCTGACGCGGGTGCGTAATGCACTCAAGGTGGTAAGCGTGGGGCAGGCCGAAGGTGACCGGATCGAGGGCGAATACGACCTGGTCTGGCCGGGCCCGCTGGTCAAGCGGCGCGACCCCTGCGAGACGCTGCGCGAGGGCTGATGCGGCTTTTGCGGGCGCGGGCGCGAAATTCGGTGTCGCGCGTCGGCGCAAGCCATTATGGTCAATGCGGTACGACCGGACGGGGCTTTGCACATGCTCGCTGACAAGCGCATTCTTCTGATCATCGGGGGCGGCATCGCCGCCTACAAGTCGCTCGACCTGATCCGGCGGCTGCAGGACCGGGGCGCACGCGTGGTGCCCGTTCTGACGCGGGCGGGCGAAGAGTTCGTCACGCCGCTTTCGGTCTCGGCGCTGGCCGGGGTGGCGGTGCATCGCGACCTGTTCGACCTGACCGCCGAGGCGGAAATGGGCCATATCCAGCTGTCGCGCGCCGCCGATCTCGTGGTGGTGGCGCCCGCAACCGCCGACCTGATGGCCAAGATGGCGAACGGGCTGGCCAATGACCTGGCCTCGACGCTGCTGATGGCCACCGACAAGCGCGTGCTGATCGCCCCGGCAATGAACGTGCGGATGTGGGGCCACCCGGCGACGCAGCGCAACCTGGCGCAGCTGAAGGCCGATGGCGTCGGAGTGATCGGGCCGAACGAAGGTGGCATGGCCTGCGGCGAGTTCGGCCCCGGCCGCATGGCCGAGCCGCTGGAGATCGTCGAAGCGATCGCCGCGGCGCTGACCGCCGGGCCGCTGGCCGGCAAGCGGATCCTGGTGACCTCAGGTCCGACGCATGAGCCGATCGATCCGGTGCGTTATATCGCCAATCGCTCCTCGGGCGCGCAGGGCACCGCCATCGCCCGCGCCCTGGCGGCGCTGGGGGCCGAGGTGATCTTTGTCACCGGCCCGGCCTCGGTTCCGCCGCCGGAGGGCGTGCGCGTCGTCAAGGTCGAGACCGCGCGCGAGATGGCCGAGGCGGTCGAGAAGGTGCTGCCGGTCGATGCCGGGGTCTTCGCGGCAGCGGTGGCGGACTGGCGCGTCGCCTCGGCCTCGGACCGCAAGCTGAAGAAGACCCGGGACGGAATGCCGAGCCTGGCCTTTGCCGAGAACCCGGACATCCTGGCCACCGTGTCGAAGCTGGAGGAGGGGCGGCCCGGCCTGGTGGTGGGCTTTGCTGCCGAGACCGACGACGTGGTCGCCCATGCCACCGCCAAGCGGGCGCGCAAGGGCTGCGACTGGATCGTCGCCAATGACGTGAGCCCGGCGACCGGGATCATGGGCGGGTCGGAGAATGCGGTGGTGCTGATCACCGAGGCAGGGGCCGAGGAATGGCCGCGCATGGCCAAGGACGAGGTGGCGCAGGCGCTGGCCCTGCGGATCGCCTCGGCCCTGGCCTGAGCGGAGCTTTTGCCCGAGGTTCGGCGCAGGCGGCCAGGGCAGATCTTGAGTATTTGGAAAGAGAAGAAGAGGCGGGCGTGGTTCTGATCCGGGTGCAGCGCGAGGCGGGGGCGGATGCGGCGGTGCCGCTGCCCTCTTATGAAACCGCGGGGGCGGCGGGGGCGGATATCCGCGCCAACCTGCCGGACCGGGGCGAACTGGTGCTGGCGCCCGGCGCGCGGGCGCTGGTGCCGACAGGTTTGCGGCTCGAGATCCCCGAGGGTTTCGAAGTGCAGATCCGGCCCCGTTCGGGGCTGGCGCTGAAACACGGGATCACGCTCCCCAACAGCCCCGGCACCATCGACAGCGACTATCGGGGCCCGCTGGGGGTGATCTTGCTGAACGCCGGAACCGAGCCCTTCACGGTGACGCATGGCGAGCGCATCGCGCAGATGGTGGTGGCCCCGGTGGTGCGCGCGGTCTTCGAGACGGTGGTCGACCTGGGCGAGACCGCGCGGGGCGCGGGCGGCTTCGGCTCGACCGGGCGCGGCTGATGCTGGCAGTTCTCGCCTTTGCGGCGGCGCTCTGGGGGCTCGGGATTCTGCTGCGTGTGCCGGTTGCGGTGCGCGTGGCGATGCTGGCGCTGCTCTATGTCGGCGTGCTGGCTGCGCAGTTGGCGCTGCCCGAGGGCCATCCGCTGCGGCTGGCGACGGGAGGCAGCCCCGAGGCCTGGCTGATCCTGGGCGGGGTGGCGGCGCTGGGCCTGGGCTATGGCAGCCTCGTCGCGGCGCTGCGGCGGCGGGCGCGGAAGGCGGAGGTGAAGGTGGAGAAGACGGGTACATTCTCGGAGGCGGAACTCGAACGCTATGCGCGCCACATCGTGCTGCGCGAGATCGGCGGGCCGGGGCAGAAGAAGCTCAAGCAGGCGAGGGTGCTGGTGATCGGCGCCGGCGGGCTGGGCGCGCCGGTGCTGCAATACCTCGCCGCCGGCGGCGTCGGCACCATCGGGGTGGTCGATGACGATGTGGTCGACAATGCCAACCTGCAGCGCCAGGTGATCCACCGCGACGCCGATATCGGCGTGCCCAAGGTGTTTTCCGCCGAGGCCGCGATGAAGGCGCAGAACCCCCATGTCGAGGTGCGGCCCTACAAGCGGCGGCTGGACGAGGCCGTCGCGGCCGAGCTGTTCGCCGAGTATGACCTGATCCTCGATGGCACCGACAATTTCGAGACGCGGTACCTGTCGAACCGTACCGCCGCAGGGCTAGGCAAGCCGCTTGTCTCGGGCGCGCTGTCGCAATGGGAGGGGCAACTCAGCGTCTTCGACCCGGCGCGCGGCGGGCCCTGCTATGAATGTATCTTCCCCGAGGCGCCCGCGCCGGGGCTTGCCCCCAGCTGCGCCGAGGCCGGGGTGGTCGGCCCGCTGCCGGGTGTGATCGGCGCGATGATGGCGCTGGAGGCGATGAAGTTCATCACCGGGGCGGGCGCGGTCCTGCGTGGCGAGATGCTGATCTATGACGGCCTCTACGGCGAGACCCGCAAGATCGGCCTGCACCGGCGCGAGGGCTGCCCGGTCTGCGGCGGACAATAGCGGCGGCGGGGCTGGACCCCGCCCGCGGGCGCGCCTAGCTTGCGGTGCAAAGGAGACCCGCATGACCAACCCGCTGCTCGCCGACTGGACCACGCCTTTCGAGATCGCGCCCTTCGATGCCATCTCTGACGAGGATTTCGCCCCGGCGCTCGACGCCGCCCTTGACGCCCACCGCGCCGAGATCGCGGCCATCGCCGCCAACCCCGAGGCGCCCAGTTTCGCCAATACCGTCGAGGCGCTGGAGGCGGCGGGCGAGGCGCTCGACCGGGTGCTGGGGGTGTTCTACACGGTCGCGGGCGCGGACAGTAACCCCAGGCGCGAAGAGCTGCAGCGCGCCTTCTCGCCCAAGCTCGCCGCGCATTATGCCGAGATTTCGTCGAACAAGGCACTGTTCCGCCGCCTCGCCACGCTCTGGGAGCAGCGCGACAGCCTCGGGCTGGACGCCGAGCAGGCCCGCGTCCTGATGCTGACCCATCGCGGCTTCGTCCGCTCCGGGGCGGCGCTGGAAGGCGCGGCAGAGGCGCGGATGACCGAGATCAAGGGGCGGCTGGCGACGCTGGGCACCGCCTTCACCCAGAACCTGCTGGCGGACGAGCGTGACTGGTTCATGGACCTCGCCGAGAAGGATCTGGAGGGGCTGCCGGAGTTCGTCGTCGACGCCGCCCGCGCCGCCGGGGCCGAGAAGGGCGCGCCGGGGCCGGTGGTGACGCTCTCGCGCTCGCTGATCGTGCCCTTCCTGCAATTCTCGCCCCGCCGCGACCTGCGGGAAAATGCTTTCCGCGCCTGGGCCGCACGCGGCGCCAATGGCGGCCCCACCGACAACCGTGCCATCGCTGCCGAGATCCTCGCCCTGCGTGAAGAGCGGGCAAAGCTGCTCGGCTATCCGAATTTCGCCGCCTACAAGCTCGAGACCGAGATGGCCGGCTCGCCGGACCGGGTGCGCGAGCTGCTGATGGCGGTCTGGGGGCCGGCGAAGGCGCGGGCCGAGGCCGATGGTGCGCTGCTCGAGGCGATGCTGCACGAAGACGGCGTGAACGGCGCGCTGGAGCCCTGGGATTGGCGCTATTACGCCGAGAAGCGACGGAAGGCCGAGCACGACCTCGACGAGGCCGCGCTGAAACCCTACCTGCAGCTCGACCGGATGATCGAGGCCTCTTTCGCCTGCGCCAACCGGCTGTTCGGGCTGGAGTTCCGCCCGCTGGACATCCCGCTCTATCACCCTGACTGCCGGGCCTGGGAGGTGACGCGCCACGGCAAGCATGTCGCCGTCTTCATCGGCGACTATTTCGCGCGCGGCTCGAAACGGTCGGGGGCCTGGTGCTCGGCGATGCGGGCCCAGGCGAAGTTCCCCAAGGTGCAGGCGCCGGTGGTGCTGAACGTCTGCAACTTCGCCAAGGGCTCTCCCGCGCTGCTCTCCTACGACGACGCGCGCACCCTGTTCCACGAGTTCGGCCATGCGCTGCACCAGATGCTCTCGGATGTGACCTACGAGAGTATTTCGGGCACCTCGGTGGCCCGCGACTTCGTGGAACTGCCCAGCCAGCTCTACGAGCACTGGCTGGAAGTGCCCGAGGTGCTGAAGGAATTCGCCACTCACGCCAGGACCGGCGCGGCGATGCCGCAGGACATGCTCGACAAGGTGCTGGCGGCGGCGAACTTCGACCAGGGCTTCCAGACCGTGGAATATGTCGCCTCGGCGCTGGTCGACCTCGCCTTCCACGAGGGCGCGGCCCCGGCCGATCCGATGGCGAAGCAGGCCGAGGTACTGGCCGATCTCGGGCTGCCCCATGCCATCACCATGCGCCATGCCACCCCGCATTTCGCCCATGTCTTCTCGGGCGACGGCTATTCCTCGGGCTATTACAGCTACATGTGGTCCGAGGTGATGGACGCCGACGCCTTCGCCGCCTTCGAGGAGGCGGGCAGCGCCTTCGACCCGGACCGCGCCAGGGCGCTGGAGGAAAATATCCTCTCCACTGGCGGCTCGCGCGAAGCGGCCGAACTCTACATCGCCTTCCGCGGCCGCCTGCCGGGCGTCGAGGCGCTGCTCAAGGGCCGCGGCCTCGCCGCCTGAAGCGCGGCGTCAAGCGGCGGGCACTTCGGAGAAGCAGGGCGCCACACCCCTGCTTCTCTTCTTCATAAGTATCTCCGGGGAGTCGCGCCGCAGGCGCGGCGGGGGCAGCGCCCCCGATCACCGGATTCCCACGGGCGTGGACCTCCGGCAAGCGCGCCTCAGCTCAGCTCCTTGTAGGAGACCTCGCGCCGGTCGGCGCCGGGGCCGGTCTTGGCGCGGCGCACCGCGAGGCGGTTCAGCGCGTTGACATAGGCCTTGGCCGAGGCGACCACCGTGTCGGTATTGGCCGACTGCCCGGTGACGATGCGCCCGTCCTCCTCCAGCCGCACCGAGACCGTCGCCTGGGCGTCGGTGCCCTCGGTCACCGCGTGCACCTGGTAGAGCTGCAACCGCGCCTCGTTCGGGCAGATCATGCGGATCGCCTTGAAGCTGGCGTCGACCGGCCCGTCGCCATTGGCCGTCGCGGTCACGTCCTCGCCGTCGACCTCCATCTCGACCGTCGCCTCGGCGGGGCCGTCGGTGCCGCAGAGCACGCGCATGGAGACGATCTTGAGGCTGTCGTTCTCCGGGTCCTCGCCCACCCGCATCAGCGCCACGACGTCGTCGTCGTAGACCTCCTTCTTGCGGTCGGCGAGTTCCTTGAAGCGGACGAAGACGTCCTTGAGCTGGTTGTCACCCACCTCGAAGCCGAGCTGCTTGAGCTTGTCCTTCAGCGCCGCGCGGCCCGAGTGCTTGCCGAGCGGCAGGCTGTTCGAGGTGAGGCCGACATCCTCGGGGCGCATGATTTCGAAGGTCTCGACGTTCTTCAGCACGCCGTCCTGGTGGATGCCGCTCTCGTGGGCGAAGGCGTTCTTGCCGACCACCGCCTTGTTGAACTGTACCGGGAAGCCCGAGACGGTGGCGACGCGGCGCGAGATCGCCATGATCTTGCGGGTGTCGACATTGGTGGTCCAGGGCATGATGTCGTGGCGCACCTTCAGCGCCATCACCACCTCTTCCAGCGCGGTATTGCCGGCGCGTTCGCCGAGGCCGTTGATGGTGCATTCGATCTGCCGCGCGCCGCCGGCGACGGCGGCCAGCGAGTTCGCCGTCGCCATGCCGAGGTCGTTGTGGCAATGGGTGGCGAAGATCACCTCGTCGGCGCCCGGCACCTCGGCGATCAGGCGGCGGATCAGGTCAGCGCTTTCGGCCGGGGCGGTATAGCCCACGGTATCGGGGATGTTGATGGTCGAAGCGCCCGCCTTGATGGCGATCTCGACCACGCGGCGCAGGTAGTCCCATTCCGTCCGGGTCGCATCCATCGGCGACCACTGCACGTTGTCGCAGAGGTTGCGCGCATGGGTCACGGTCTGGTGGATGCGCTCGGCCATCTCGTCCATGGTCAGGTTCGGAATGGCGCGGTGCAGCGGCGAGGTGCCGATGAAAGTATGGATCCGCGGCGCCTTGGCGTGCTTCACCGCCTCCCAGCAGCGGTCGATATCGGGCAGCTGGGCGCGGGCGAGGCCGCAGATCACGGCGTTCTTCGAGGCGCGGGCGATCTCGCTCACCGCCTTGAAGTCGCCTTCCGAGGCGATCGGGAAGCCGGCCTCGATGATGTCGACGCCCATGTCGTCGAGCATCTCGGCGATCTCGAGCTTTTCGGCATGGGTCATGGTCGCGCCGGGCGACTGTTCGCCATCGCGCAGCGTGGTGTCGAAAATGAGGACGCGGTTCTTGTCGGTCATGCTGGTCATGTCGGTGATCTTTCTAAATCTGTTCCTAGGGCCAATGGCGCGCAGGCGGCATCCTCTGAGCGGGCGCGCCTGATGGCACGCTCAGAGGCGCGTTAGGAGCAGTAGGCCGAGCGCAACGGCACCGCGCGGGGCGGGCAGGGAAGGGATATGTGCGCAAATCGACATGGGACGGAGTTATAACCGGATCGGATTAAATGAAAAGTCCAAAATGCGGGGCAGGGGTCAGCCGTCGGACTTGTTCAGCGCGCCGTTCTCCCAGGTGCCGGTGGCCTCCTGGCCGGTGGCGTATTTCATCGTGCCCTGGCCCTGGCGCTTGCCCTTGACGAATTCGCCCTCGTAGACGTCGCCGTTGGCATAGGTGGCAATGCCCTTGCCGGCGATCTCGCCGTCCTGCCATTCGCCGGTATACCTGAAGCCGCCGGTCATCACGATCTCGCCCTGGCCCTGGCGGTGGCCGTTGACGAAGCCGCCGGTATAGACAGAGCCGTCGGCATAGGTGGCCTTGCCCTGGCCGTGGCGCTGGCCGTCGACCCAGTCGCCCTCGTAGCGATAGCCGTCGGGATAGGTCATCACGCCCCGGCCGTGGTTGCGGGCGTTCTTGAACTGCCCCTCGTAGACGGTGCCGTTGGCATAGCGCGCGATCCCGTCGCCCTCGATCACGCCGGCGACCCACTGGCCCTCGTAGGTCGAGCCGTCGGGGTAGGTGATCTTGCCGGTGCCATCCGCGAGGTCGCCGCGGAACTGGCCCTCGTAGACCGAACCGTCGGGATAGGTCACGCGGCCCTGGCCCTCGATCTGCCCGGCCACCCAGGACCCGGCATAGACATAGCCGTCGGCACCGGTGAAGGTGCCCGTGCCATCGCGCCGGTCGTCCGAGAAATCGCCCTCGTAGACATCGCCGTTGACGTATTGCACGCGGCCCTTGCCCTCGCGCTTCCCGGCCACCAGCGCGCCGGTATAGACGTCGCCGTTGGGCTGGGTCAGGCTGCCCTGGCCCTCGATCTGCCCGGCCTTCCAGGTGCCCTGGTAGACCAGCCCGTCGGGCATGGTCAGCTTGCCGGTGCCCTCGCGCTGCCCGGCGACGATATCGCCGTCGTAGACCGCGCCGTCGGGATAGGTGATGACGCCCTTGCCCTGCTTCTCGCCCTCGACCCACTGGCCGCGGTATTCATAGCCGCCGGGGCTCTGCATCGTGCCCATGCCGTGGTGCTTGGCGTCCTTGAACTCGCCCTCGTAGCGCACGCCATTGGCATAGATCGCGATGCCCTTGCCGTTGATCTTGCCGTCGACCCATTCGCCTTCGTAGGTGCCGCCGTCCGAGAAGGTGATCTTGCCCAGCCCCTCGGGCTTGCCCTTGGCGAATTCGCCCTCGTAGACCGAGCCGTTGGGGAAGCGCGCGACGCCGTGGCCGCGGATCTCGCCGTCGACCCATTGGCCGGTGTATTCATAGCCGTTGGGCAGCCGGTAGGTGCCGGTGCCATGCTGCAGCCCGTTACGGAAGCCGCCCTCGTAGATGCCGCCGATATCGTCCTGGGTCTTGCCGGTCTCCTGCGCGGCGACGGGAAGCGCCTGCAGGGCGACAAGCGCGGCGGCGGCGGTGGCGGTCAGGGATCGGATCATGGTTTTGTCCTGTCAGGCCATTCTGGCGGCACACGGGCACGCGGCCCGCCGAAATTAGGCGACCGCGCCGCGCGGAGCAACGCCTTTTGCCGCTATCGGCTTTTCTGCCCGGCGCGATCTGGTAAAGGGGGTCGGCAGGCGAATTGATGACCGAGGGCAGGATGGCCGACCGTTTCCGCATGACTCTGGCGCAGCTGAACCCCGTTGTGGGCGACCTCGCCGGCAATGCCGCCAAGGCGCGCGAGGCCTGGGAGGCCGCGCGCGAGGCCGGGGCCGACATGGTCGCGCTGCCCGAGATGTTCATCACCGGCTACAACGCCCAGGACCTGGTGATGAAACCGGCCTTCCACACCGCCGCCATCGAGGCGGTGCGCCAACTGGCGAAGGACTGCGCCGAGGGGCCCGCCATGGCCATCGGTGGCCCCTGGATCGAGGGCGTCGAGCTCTACAACGCCTATTTCATCCTGCGCGGGGGCAATATCGTCTCGACCGTGCTCAAGCATCACCTGCCCAACGAGACCGTCTTCGACGAGGTGCGGATCTTCGATTCCGGCCCCATCGGCGGGCCCTATTCGGTATGTAATACCCGCATCGGCTCGCCCATCTGCGAGGACGCCTGGCACGAGGACGTGGCCGAGACCCTGGCCGAAACCGGCGCCGAGTTCCTTCTGGTGCCCAACGGTTCGCCCTATTACCGCGGCAAGTTCGACACCCGGATCAACCACATGGTGGCCCGCGTGATCGAGACCGGGCTGCCGCTGATCTACCTCAACATGGTGGGCGGCCAGGACGACCAGGTCTTTGACGGCGCGAGCTTTGCGCTGAACCCCGGCGGCGCGCTGGCGGTGCAGCTGCCGGCCTTCGACGCCTGCCTTTCGCATGTCGACCTGGAACGCGGAGAGACCGGCTGGCGCATCCTGCCGGGCGAAATGGCGGTGCTGCCGGGCGATTACGAACAGGACTATCGCGTGATGGTCGAGTCGCTGCGCGACTATTGCGGCAAGACCGGGTTCAAGAAGGTGCTGCTCGGTCTCTCTGGCGGCGTCGATTCGGCCATCGTGGCGACCATCGCCGCCGATGCGCTCGGCCCCGAGAACGTGCGCTGCGTCATGCTGCCGTCGGAATATACCTCGGCCGGGTCGCTCGAGGATGCCGAGGCCGTGGCGAAGGCGCTGGGCTGCCGCTACGACTATGTTCCGATCAGTGGCCCCCGCGCCGCCGTGACCGAGGCGCTGGCGCCGCTCTTCGAGGGCCTGAAACCTGACCTCACCGAGGAAAACATCCAGTCGCGCCTGCGCGGCCTCCTGCTGATGGCGATGTCGAACAAGTTCGGCGAGATGCTGCTGACGACCGGCAACAAGTCCGAGGTGGCGGTGGGCTATGCCACGATCTACGGCGACATGGCGGGCGGCTACAACCCGATCAAGGACCTCTACAAGACCCGCGTCTTCGAGGCCTGCCGCTGGCGCAACGCCAACCACCGCGACTGGATGATGGGTCCGCCGGGCGAGGTGATCCCGCCGCGCGTGATCGAGAAACCGCCAAGCGCCGAGTTGCGCCCCGACCAGAAGGACAGCGACAGCCTGCCCGAATACGCCGATCTCGACCGGCTGCTCGACATCCTGATCGAACAGGATGGCTCCATTGCCGACTGCGTTGCAGCGGGCTTTGACCGGGCCACCGCGCAGAAGGTCGAGCGGCTGATCTATCTCAGCGAATACAAGCGCTTCCAGTCCGCTCCTGGTGTGCGGCTGACGAAGAAGGCCTTCTGGCTCGACCGGCGCTATCCGATCGTCAACCGCTGGCGCGATCCAAGCTGACGGGGCGCTGCATGGTGAGGGTCGTGACCCGGTCATAGCCCTCGTGCGAACTCTCGCCGGTCTTGACGAAGCCCATGCGGGCGAAGGCGGCGTGGTTCTCCACCAGCTCGATCCGGGTTTGCAGCTCGACCACCGGGAACCCCTGCGCGGCCGCGCGCTCGCAGGCGATCCCGACCAGCCGCGCCGCCAGCCCCCGGCCGCGCGCGCTCCCCGCCACCGCCAGCTTGCCGAGGTAGAGCCGCCCCGGCTTGGGCGTCAGGAACATGCAGGCCACCACCGGCGCGCCCAGCGACCAGACCTCGCCCGTCTCGCACTGGCGCCGCACGTCGTCCAGGCTCAGGCGATGCATCGACGAGGGCGGGTCGATGCGCGCGTCCATATAGGCGAATTCGGCGCGGATCAGCGCCAGCACATCGGCAAGCGCGGGGTCGGTCGGCAAGTGGCGGGTGGCGATCATCGCGGGCTCCGGAAATCTCGCCGCATATGAGGCCCGCCCTCGCGCCGGCGCAAGGGGCGGCGGAATTCAGGTAAAATTCGATCTGTTACAGGCCGGTTAACCTCTGCCGATCCATGCTGCCGCGCGTACCCAGGGCAAGGAGTCGTGATGCATGGCCTGATCAACTGCGCGATCCAGTCCTTCTTCTGCCATACCTACAGCCAGGCGCGCTGGCGCCGGGTGACCCGGCGCGCTGGCCTCAGCGGGTCGGGCTTCGAGGCGATGCTGACCTATGAGGACGCGCTCTCGCTGCGCGTGCTGGACGAGGTCTGCGCCGACCTGGGCCGCGACCGGGCCGAGGTGCTGGAGGATATCGGCACCTTCATCGTCTCGCACCCCGGTCTGGAGGCGCTGCGCCGCCTGCTGCGTTTCGGCGGTGTCACCTATGTCGACTTCCTGCATTCGCTCGACGATCTGCCCGACCGCGCCCGCCTTGCCGTGGCCGACCTGAACCTGCCCGCGCTGGAGCTGCGCGAACTCACCTCCGGGATGCTGACGCTGACCTGCGGTCCCGGTCTTCCCGGCTTCGGCTGCGTCATGATGGGCGTCCTGCGCACCATGGCCGACGATTACGGCGCGCTGGTCATACTCGACCATCGCGGCCTGCGCGACGGCTGCGAGGTGATCTCCATCGCCCTGATCGAGACCGATTTCGCCAAGGGCCGCAGCTTCGACCTCGGGGCGCGCAGCGCATGACAACGGGGGGCGAGGTCGACCAACTGCTCGATACCCTCTGCCCGATGCATGTCCGGCTCGACCCCGCGGGCCACATCCGCCGTACCGGCCCGACCCTGCGCAAGCTGCGCCCGGTGGCGGCGCTGCATGGCCATCGCTTTCTGGACGTCTTCGAACTCGGCCGCCCGCGCGCCGTCACCTCGATGCAGCAGCTGATGCAGCGGTCCGGCACCAAGCTGCACCTGCGCTTCCGCACCGCGCCCGCGACCGGGCTCAAGGGCGTGATCGTGCCGCTCTCGCCGGGGCAGGGGGCGGTGGTCGATCTCTCCTTCGGCATCTCGGTGCTCGACGCGGTGCGCGACTACGACCTCACCAGCGCCGATTTTCCGGCCACCGACCTCACCATCGAGATGCTCTACCTGGTAGAGGCGAAATCGGCGGCGATGGAGGCCTCGCGCCGGCTCAACCTGCGCCTGCAGGGCGCGATGATCGCGGCCGAGGAACAGGCCTATACCGACACGCTCACCGGGCTGAAGAACCGCCGCGCGATGGATTTCCTGCTCGACCGGCTGATCGCCGAGGGCAGCCGCTTTGCGCTGATGCATCTCGATCTCGATTTCTTCAAGGGAATCAACGATACGATGGGCCATGCCGCCGGCGACCACGTGCTGCGCCACGTCGCGCGCATCATGGCCGAGGAAAGCCGCGAATCCGATTGCGTGGCGCGGGTAGGGGGCGACGAATTCGTGCTGATCTTCCGCCAGCTGACCGACCGCGCCCGGCTCGAGGAGGTGGCATCCCGGCTGATCGCCCGCATCGGCCAGCCGATCATCTACCAGGGCCGTCTCTGCCGGGTGGCCGCCAGCATCGGCATGGTGGTCGCCCCCAGGACCGGCACCCCCGATGCCGGGCGGCTGATGCACCAGGCCGACCTTGCGCTCTATGCCGCCAAGCACGCGGGCCGCGGCACCCATCGCTTCTATCGCCCCGAGATGTCCGGCGATCCGGGCAGCACCGTGGCCTAGGCTGGCCGGGATTGGCCTTTTACAACAGCCGCTTCGCCGGATATCCCTCGGGCAGGGCGAGGCAAGGCGCCCGCCACGCGAGGGGGAGAGCAGGTGGCAAGGACTGGCGGCACCGCCATGCAAAGGCCGGCTCCCCGCGCGGGGAACATCCCCTTTAACCGGAACGGTATGAACCATGTCTGACAGCACGACGACACTTCTCGGCACCGGCTTCTACTGGCAGGACCTGCCAGTCGGGGCGCGGTTCCGCACCTATGGGCGCACCATCCGCGAGGCCGATGTCTCGGCCTTCACCGCCACCGTCGGCATGGTCGAGCCGCTGTTCACCGACGAGGTCTATGCCGAGGCACATTCCGCCATCAAGGGCCGCCTGGTGCCCGGCGCGCAGGTCTATGCCGTGGCCGAGGGGCTGGTGCTCGCCGCCACCGCCCATGGCACCGGCATGGCCTTCCTGCAGGCTTCGATGAACGTGCTCGGCCCCACGCTGGCCGGCGACACGGTGCATGTCGACTTCGAGGTGATCGAATCCCGCCCCGCGCAGAAGGGCGGCCGCGGCCTGGTGCGCACCCGCAACCGGGTCATCAACCAGCACGGCGTGGCGGTGATGGAATACGAACCGCTCCGCCTGATGGCCGGACGCGACGAAGGCTGATCGGCCCTCCGCTCATTCCGCCGGGTCATCAGCGGGATCGTGCCAAGGCGCGCCCCGTGCCCGGCGATATCCGCCCTTGCAGGACCAAAGCGCCAAGGCTTAGGGTCAACCCGTTGGAAATCAGGGTCAAACTCCTGTCGCCGCCGCGCAGCCGAAGACCCGGCGCAGGGCGACGGGGGGCGGAATGGGTAACATGCGGCCGGCAATAGCTCTTGTCGCGATCTTGCTTGCGCTGCTGGTCGCGGCGTCGGGATACCTGTTGCTGCAGGCCTGCGGGCTGCGGCTGCCGCTGATCGGCACAGTAATCTCTGCCTGCGAGGATCAGGGCGCGATCGACGAGCGCGCCCGTCTGGCCGAGACCGTGCAGCAGGCCCGCGACCTCGAAGCCGAGGTTGCCGCGCTGGAGCGCGAACTCGCGCTGCTGCAATGCGAGGCCGAACCGCCGCCGCCCCCTCCGCCTCCGCCGCCGCCACCCCCGCCGCCGCCGCCCGAAACGCCGAGCGGCCTTGCCCCCGATGCCTTCGAGGACAACGACATCTCGGTGATGGAAGGCTGCTGGGAACTCGCCTCGCGCTATGACGTGCGCGACATCCGCACCGGCTATATCACCAGCTTCCGCAGCTGGCAGATCTGCTTCGACGCCAATGGCAATGGCCGCGAGACCATGCGGGCCAGCGACGGCACCCGCTGCGAAGGCCGCCTAAGTGGCGATATTGCCAGCGGCCGGCTGAACATGCGCGAGCCGGGCAACCTGCAATGCTCCAACGGCTCCGAGATATTCCGCCGCGACATCCGCTGCGCGCTCGATTCCAAGGGCACGGCGAATTGCACCACCTACCAACCCGAGACCAACGGACGCGGCAACGCGACGCTGCGCCGGGCGAGGAGATAGACCCATGGCCGATCATTTCCTGTCCAAGATCAAGGTGGCCAACGAGGATTTCGTCACCGCCGGCGGCCGCGCCGCGCTGGAACGCCACGACGAGCTGCGCGCCCTGCTGGCCGACAGGGCCGGCCCCGAGGTGGCGGCGCTTTTCGCCGAGCCGCTGATCAGCCGGGGCAACGACGCCGCCGCGCCGACGGTGAGCTGGTACACCGACCGCGCCGGAACCGCGCGCCCGCTGTCCGAGCTTGGCCCGGGCGAGCGCGAGCGCGCCGAACGCTGGCTCGCCGACCACCTGCGCCCGGTGCGCGCCCTGGCCGAGGACCCGGCGACCGCACCCTTGGCGGCGGCGGCGCTGACGGTCAGCGGCGGGGCCGATGTGCTGGTCGTGGGCGATCATCCGGTGATCGTGAACTGGGGCCTGATGCCGGGCGGGAAGGGGGCCAACGCGCTCTCGCGTCCGACGCATTACGCGGCAACGCTGGGGCGGTTCCTGCCGATGAGCGGCCCCGCGCCGGAACCCGTCGCCGCGCCCCGCGCCACGCCGGTGGCCGCCCCGGTGGCCGAACCCGCGCCCCGGGTCGTGCATCGCATCACCCCGCTCGCATGGGTGCCGCTGCTGGTGCTGCTGCTGCTGGCCGCCGGCACGCTGGCCTGGCTGCTGACGCCGGGATCGCGCCTCTTCCCCAGCGGCGAACCGCCTGCCGTCACCGATGCCGCGATGCTGCGCGCCGCCGAGGCCGAAACCGCCGCCCTGCGCGACCGCAAGGCGCAGCTGACCGAGGCGCTGGAGGGCGCGGTCTGCCGCGCCGACGGCCAGCTGATCCTGCCGGGCGGCCTCACCCCCGAGGGGCTGCTCCCGCCGGCCGAAGGCACCGCGCCGCCCGAGCGCGCCAGCGCCGCGCCCGACGCGCTGCTGCCCAGCCGACCCGACCGCGTGGTGACCGGCGACGAAAGCTTGCTGGCGCTGATCGAGGCGCGCACCGTCATGGTCATCGTCCAAGGCGGCAGCGGCGTCACCACCGGCTCGGGCCTCTCTCTCGGGTCGGGGCTGATCGTCACCAACCAGCATGTGATCGCCGCCGCGCAAGCGGGCCAGATCCTGGTCACCGGCAAGGCGCTGGCCCGTCCCGCGCCCGCCGAGGTGGTCAAGACCCTTGGCCCGCTGACCGAGGCAGGCGGCGATTTCGCGTTGCTCAAGATCGCCGACGTGGCGATGCCGGGCTTCACCCTGCATGTGCCTTCCGCGCCGCTCACGCTGACCAACGTGGTGGCCGCAGGCTATCCCGGCGACGTGCTGGAGACCGACGCCGCCTTCGCCGCGCTCAAGGCCGGGGATCTGGCGGCGGTGCCGGGGCTGACCGTGACCGACGGCATCGTCAACACCGAACAGCAGCTTGCGCCGGGCACCCATGTGCTGATGCATTCCGCCGCGCTCTCCTCGGGCAACTCCGGCGGGCCGCTGGTCGACATGTGCGGGCGGCTGGTGGGGGTGAACACCTTCGTGCGGCAGGGGGGCATGCAGAACCGCGGTTTCGCGCTGACCACCGCCGATCTGCTGGCCTTCCTGCAGGGCACCGGGGCCGCGCCGGAACAGGACACGGCGGCCTGCGCGCCGCAGGTCGAGCGGGCCGGGAAATAGGCCATGTATCAAAGCCTTCTCGCCACAACTTCGAGTGAAGGTCTGCAACCGCTGGGCACGGCGGCGCAGCGGTCGTTCGAACTGGTGAGCGGGGCGGTGCGGGCGCGGCTGGGCGAGGAACACGCACTGATCTTCGCCGAGCCGGTGGCGGCGCAGCATGGCGAGGCGATCGATTGGCACGCCCCCCGCGAGGGGCGGGCGCTGACCCTCTCCGAACTCTCGGACGCCGAACGCGCAGCGCTCAAGGCGCAGCTCGCCCAGCTGGTCGCCGAGATCCGCGCCGAGGCCGAGACGCTGGCCTCCAGCCCCGCGCCGAACGACCAGCGGCTGGGCGAGGCGCTGCTGAACGCGCTGGAGATCCCGGGCGAGGACATGATCCGCGCCATCCGCGACGCCTCGGGCGCGCTGCACCCGGTGCTGCTGCACTGGGCCTGGCTGCGCGACGAACAGCGCGCCGTGCGCGGCGTGCTGAGCACCCTTGTCGCGCGCCCCGCCGCGCCCGTGGCCGAGCCCGCCCCGGAGGAGAAACGCGCCTCCCCGGCGCTCTGGTGGCTCTTGCTGCTCGGCTGGCTGCTGCTGGCTCTGATGCTGGCCGCGATCCTCTGGCTTCTGGTCAAACCCTGCGGCCTCTGGCGCACCGGCCCGGATTTCTGCCCTGTGCCGCAGGCGGCCATCGCGGCGGCGCTGACCGAGACCCGCGTGGCGGCAGACGAGGTTGCCGCGCTCGAACGCGAGATTGCGCTGGTCGACCGCGGCTGCCAGCCGACCATTCCGGTGCTGCCCGCCGTCCCGGAAACCGCGCCTGAAACCACACCGGACGCGCCGCAACAGAAAACCGGCCTCGAACCCGGCGAGGCCGAGCGCAAGGCCGCGCTCGACCGCGCGCAAGGCCGGGGTGTCGAGGTCAAGGCGCTGACCTTCCTGCTGGAATGGTCCGGCCCCGCCGATATCGACCTCACCGTGACCTGCCCGGCAGGCCCCACCGTCTCGCGCGAGACGCCCGACGCCTGCGAGGCCACCCTGGCGCTTGATGCCAGCACCGATATCCCCATCGACGACCCTGTCGAGGCGGTGACCTTCCCCGCCGCCCCCTCTGGACTTTACAAGGTGACGGCCCATCTCAGGGACGCCCGCGGCGCGGCGCAGGTGCCGGTCCGGCTGCACATGTTTCGCCAAGATGGACCTTCGCGAAGCTATGCGGGTATGCTGGAGGCAAAGCAGGCCGATTGGACGACAAACATAAGCATTTCGAGGTAGGCAGCATGAAGCATTCCCGACATCTGGCGCAGCTGACCGACTGGCGCGACGAGATCGCGCTGGTGCCGTGGTCGGGCACGCAGATGCTGGACTTCGGCTTCCGTCTCGACACGCTCGACCTGCGCGCCGCGCGGTTCATCGAGCGGGTGGTCGGCGGCACCGAGGCGCATGAGGAATGGGCGCTCCTGCCACTCACCGGCGAGGCCGAGGCGGACGAGGCCGTCGAAGCGGGCGCGCGGCCCGATGACGACGAATATTCGGTGCGCCCGGTCGCGGCGCTGGAACCCTTCCTCGAGAAATGGGTGCCGGTGCCGGTCCTGCGCATCAAGAACGACCGCGGCCCCGGCGGCGAGGAACGCTTCGATCCCGGCCCGACCAGCTGGGCGCGGCTGCGGGTGGTCGAAATCGACGAACCCGACCCCGACACCGGCCATACCCACCGGGTGCAGCTCGCGCTCGACACCGCGCTGATGGACGGCGACCAAAGCCACCAATATGTCGCCCCCGAAGTGAGCGACGCCGAGAAATCGCGCGATTTCCGCTTCGTGTCCGACCCGGCGCGCATGGACTGGTTCCTGCGCCGTCTCGAACCCGACAGCAGCGGCGAGATGCTGGACCTGCAGAAATGGGTCTCGGACTGGCTCGACGAGCTGTTCATGGCCTTCAAGCGGGCCGAGCGGCCGGGCCGCAAGATCACCCACGAGGGGCTGGCGCACCGCTTTGAACATTGGGCGCGGTATTTGGCCTTCCTGCGGCTGATCGACAACGCGGTGAAGATCCCCAAGATCCGCTTTGCCAATACCGTCAGCTCGCGCGAGGGCGTCACCCCGGTCGAGGTCGAGCTGGTGCTCGACGTCGGCAATTCGCGCACTTGCGGCATCCTGATCGAACGCTTTCCGGGCGAGATGAAGCTCGACCTTGCGCGGTCCTTCCCGCTGGAGGTGCGCGACCTCTCGCGCCCCGAGTTCAGCTATTCCGGGCTGTTCGAGAGCCGTGTTGAGTTCTCCGAGCACCGCATGGGCGACGAACGCTTTGCCTCGCGCTCGGGGCGGCGCAATGCATTCCTCTGGCCCTCCATCGTCCGGGTCGGGCCCGAGGCGCTGCGGCTGGTGGCCGGCGAAGAGGGCACCGAGACCGCCTCGGGCCTGTCCTCGCCGAAACGCTATCTCTGGGATGACGCCGCCGTTCAGCAGGACTGGCGCTTTCATCACCACAACGACCCCAACAACCTGCCGAAATCCCTGCGCGCCGCCATGCGCCACCTGAACGAGGCGGGCGACGTGCTGGCGCAGATCAAGGCGGACGAGGCGGCGCGGCTGCGCCCCCGCGGGCGCACGCCGATGACCCCGGCGATCCGCCCGCGCTTTGCCCGCGCCTCGCTCTTCGGCTTCATGCTGGCCGAGATCATCGCCCATGCGCTGATCCAGGTGAACGCGCCCGGTGCCCGCGCGCGGCGCGCGCAATCCGAACTGCCGCGCCACCTCGACCGGATCATCCTGACCCTGCCGACCGCCACCACGGCGCAGGAACAGGCGATCATCCGGTCCAAGGCCAAGGGCGCGCTGGAACTGGTCTGGACCATGCTGGGCCTCAAGGACGGCGAAAGCAGCATCTCGCGCAAGCCCGAACTGATCGTCGAATGGGACGAGGCAAGCTGCACCCAGCTGGTCTGGCTCTATTCCGAACTCACCCAGAAGTTCGACGGCCGCATCGACCGCTTCCTGCGCCTCAAGGGGCGCGAGCGCAACGGCGAGCCCTCGCTGCGGCTGGCCTGCATCGACATCGGCGGCGGCACCACCGACCTGATGGTGACGACCTATACCGGCGAGGCGGGCAGGGTGCTGCACCCGGAACAGAACTTCCGCGAAGGCTTCCGCGTGGCCGGCGACGAGCTGCTGCAACGCCTGATCGCCACGGTGATCCTGCCCGGTATCCAGCGGGCCATCGAGGCGGCGGGCGGGCGCTATGCCGGCGACAAGCTGCGCGAGCTCTTCGGCGGCGATATCGGCGGGCTCGACCAGCAGAGCGTGCAGAAGCGCCGCCAGTTCGCCCTGCGCGTGCTGATGCCGCTGGCGGTCGCCATCCTCAAGGCCAGCGAGACCGCCGAAGAGGATGCCGCGATCACCCTGCAGGTCCGCGACGCGCTGCCCGAAGGCGACCTGCCCGAAAGCCTCTGCGCCTATATCGAGGACGCGGCGGCGGGGCTGGGGGCCGAGGGCTTCCACCTTGCCGATGTCGAACTGACGCTGAACCGCGAGGACGTCGACGCCGCCGCCCGCGAGGTGTTCCAGCAGGCGCTTTCGAACATGGCCGAGGTGGTGCATCACCTGGGCGTCGACGTGGTGCTGCTCACCGGCCGCCCCTCGCGGCTGCCGGCGGTGCGGGCGATCCTGGAAGAGATGCTGGTGGTGCCGCCGCACCGTCTCGTCTCGATGCACGCCTACAAGACCGGGCGCTGGTATCCGTTCCGCGACCCGGTCACCCAGCGCATCGGCGATCCCAAGTCGACCGTCGCGGTGGGGGGCATGCTGATCGCGCTGTCGGAATCGCGCATCCCCAACTTCAAGGTCACGACCTCCGCCTTCCGGATGCAGTCGACCGCCCGCTATATCGGCGAGATGGACAGCTCGGGCCAGATCATGGCCGACCGGGTGCTGTTCCAGGATGTCGACCTCGACGCGAAGAAATCGGAGCGCGACCTGCTGGCGCATCTGACGATGTACACGCCGATCTACCTTGGCGCGCGGCAGCTGCCGCTGGAACGCTGGACCACCACGCCGCTCTACCGGCTCGACTTCGCCACCCCCGCCGCCGAGGCCCGCGCGCCGCTGCGCGTGACCTTCGAACGGACCGAATTCGACGAGGACCCCGAGGTCGAGACCTCCGAGTCGGTGCTGCGCCGCGAGGCCATGCGCGAGGCCTTCGCCGTGACCGAGCTGGAAGACGCCGAGGGCACGGCGATGAAACCCGGCGAAGTGAGACTGCGTTTACAGACACTCGGCTTTGCCGATGAATACTGGATCGACACCGGCCTGTTCAGGCTGTGAAAGGGCATTTGATGGTGACGCAGGACCAGCAGAAACTCGCGGCCGATTGCGCCGAGGTGGCCGAGGTCACGTCGCAGGCGCTCGCCTGGGTCGAGACGCCCGCCAATGCCGCGCTGATCGGGGCCGAGGCACGCTCGCTGACGCAGATGATGCGCAAGGGGCTGCGCCGGGCGCGGCGTCTGGCGCAGGCGGCGGAAAAGCCGATGTCGGTCAGCGTCTTCGGCCCCAGCCAGGCGGGCAAGTCCTTCCTCGTCTCGGTGCTGGCCCGCCCCGAGGGCGGCCGCCTGGTGGGCGATTTCCCCGGCCGCAGGCTCGACTACATCTCCGAGGTGAACCCCGAGGGCGAGGGCGAAAGCACCGGCCTCGTCACCCGCTTCACCATGCGCCGCGAACCGACGCCCGAGGGCTTTCCGATCAAGCTCACGCTGCTCTCCGAGGCCGATATCGTCCGCACTATCGTCAATTCCTTCTTCAACGACGGTGACGAATCCGAGGTGCCGCCCGACGCCGCCGAACTTTCCGCCCACCTTGACGCCTTCAAGGCGCGGGCCGGGGCCGCGCGCCCCGGACTTGATGCCGACGCGGTGCACGAGATCGGCGAATATATCGAAAGCGTCTTCCGCAAGTCGGCCTATGCCGCCGCGCTGAAACCCTTCTGGGACGAGGCCGCCGAGATCGCGCCGCGCCTCTCGGCTTCCGACCGGGCCGGCTTCTTCGCCATCCTCTGGGGCCGGCACGAGGCGCTGGGCGCGCTCTACCAGCAACTTGCCGACGCTCTGGCCCAGCTCGACCATTCCGGCACCGTCCATGTCACCCTCGACGCGCTGACCCCGCGCGAGCAATCCATAATCGACGTGAAAACGCTGGCCGGCCTGCGCGGCGCGCCGGTGGGCCCCGCGCTCCAGGTCCGCACCGAGGCGGGCCGCGTGGTGCAGATGCCCCGCGCCGAGCTGTGCGCCCTGGCGGCGGAACTGGTCTTCCCGATGGCCGAGCAGCCGTCGGAACTCTTCGGCCGCACCGACCTTCTCGACTTCCCCGGCGCCCGCAACCGCTTCGAGGAACCGCTCTCCAAGACGCTGGCAAACCTCGACAAGAACCTCCACGAGTTGCTTCTGCGCGGCAAGGTCGCCTATCTCTTCGACCGCTATGTCGAGAACCAGGAGATCACCTCCATGCTGCTCTGCGTGCCGGGCAGCAACATGGAGACGCTCGACCTGCCGGGCCTTGTCGACAACTGGATCGCGCTGACCCATGGCCGCACGCCGGAACAGCGGGCGCAGACCGACAACGTGCTGTTCTTCGTGCTGACCAAGTTCGACATGCAGCTGGCCGACAGCGCCGCCGAAGGGGGCGCGGTGACGCGGTTCGAACGCCGCATGAAGGCCTCGCTGCTCGAACGCTTCGGGCGCGGCAGCGACGGCTGGGTCGAGGAATGGGCGCCCAACCGCCCCTTCGACAACTGCTATTGGCTGAGGAACCCCAACTACTTCGTCGACGGGCTGATCGACTATGACGACAACCGCCGCGAACTGCGCCTGCGCCCCGACAAGGAGGCCCGCGTCGCCGAGCTGCGCGAGGGCTGCCTCGCCGCCGAGCCGGTGCAGCGCCATTTCGCCGACCCCGCCGCCGCCTGGGATGCCGCCCTGGCGTTGAACGACGGCGGTGTGACCTATCTGACCGACGCGCTGGCACGGGTCTGCAAGCCCGACAGCAAGCTGCGCCAGATCCGCGTGCAACTTGATGAAATCGCCGGGAAACTGACCCAGGCGCTGGCGCCGTTCCACGTCTCGGACGATGTCGAACAGCGCATCGTCGAGGCGCAGGAGACGGTCACCCGCGTCATCGACGACCTCGAACAGGCGCTGGCGCGGCACCGCTTCGGCGCGGTGCTTTCGGCGCTGATGGTCGACCAGGACGAGATCGAGGGCCGCATCGCCCGAGTGCCCAGTTCGGTGCGCATCACCTCTGCCGTCAGCGCCGCCAGCGCCGACCCGACCACCGGGCCGGCAAGGCCGGGCCGCCCGGCGCGGCCGCGCCCCACCGGCAGCGACATCCGCACCATGACGCTGGAGCAGTTCCAGGCCGAAACCGCGCTCGAAGCCTGGATCGACCGGCTCAAGGCCTTCCGCGACGACCGCGCGCTGCGCGCCGCCTGGGGCATCACCGACAGCCCCGCCGCCGACCTGGTCACCGGGCTGATCCACGCCGCCCGCCGCACCAATCTCTCGCGCCGCACGGCGGACGAAATCGCGGCGGTGAACTTCGGCCTCAATGTCGAGAAGCAGGCGCAGCCCGCCTCGATCATCGGCGCGGAAGAGATCAACAGCTTTGTCGCCACCCTCGGGATGCGCGACCTTCCCGCCTCGGAACGGCCCAAGGTCGAAACGCCCGCCGGTCCGCGCCCGGTCTTCACCGAGGCTGCGGGTCATGACAGCGTCGACAGCCTGCCGGCGCGGGCACTCAACGTCGCCGAGGCCACCTGGAGCGACTGGGTCTTCGCGCTCGACGCGCTGTTTGTCGCCAATGCCAAGGACGGGGCAGGGGGCGCGATCGACATCGAACAGAACCTCGCGCTGGGCCGCATCCTCGGCGCGCTGAACGGGCATGGCCGCGCATGACGCTCAACGTGCATCCCGATCCGCAGGAAAAGGCCGGGGGCTATGCCTTCCTGGAACTGCCGGGCGGGACGCTGCGCGGCGACAACGTGAATGTCGCCGTCTTCGACGCCTATGGAGAACGCTGGCTCGCCGCCGCCGAGGCGCCGGGCGCGCGCATCGGCATCGGCGATCCGCATTGGCAGAGCGAGCGGTTCGAGTTCGGGCCCTATCCGGTCTACCGCCACGAGGGGGCGGACTGGGTGCATATCGGCCCCGAGATCGTCAACAAGGTCGAGGAATACGCGCCGCTGCGGCTCAGCCTCGGCGGGCGTGACTATGACATCGCCTGGCCCGACGACGTGCCGCCCCGCGCCGGGGCGGCGGTGCTGGGTGGCATCCGGCCCGTGGCGCGCCCGGTGAAGGAGACCGAGACCGCGCCGCTGGTCGGCCGCGCCGAACCGGCGCAGGCTGAGGAGACAGTGGTGGCTCCGCCGCCACGCCCGGCGCCCGCGCCAAAGCCCGAGCCCAAGCCGGACCCCGCGCCGGTGCGCACGACGAAACGGCCCAATCTCTGGCTGCCGCTCCTGCTGCTGCTTCTGCTGGCCGCCGGCGGCGCTGCCGCCTGGTGGTTCTGGCCACGCAAAGAGCCGACCGAGACCGCCGCCGCCGCCGAACCCGCCCCAGCCCCCGCGCCGCAGCCCGTCGCCGCCACCCCACCCGCGCCCAAGGGCGAACCCTGCGCGCTCGCCACGCTCGCGGCGATCCCCGATTTCCCCGCCGCCGACGCCGCGCTGCGCCAGTGCGGCAAGGACGTGACGCCCGACACCGCGCTCGAGGTGATCGAGGCCCATGCGGCAAAGGACGATCCCGGCGCGCTGCTGCTGATCGGCACGCTCTACGACGAGAACAGCATCGACCCCCGCATCGAGACGCTGATCGGCTTGACCTTTGCACCGGACATCGCCCGCGCGGTCGAGTATTATGCCCGCGCGGCCAAGGCCGGATCGACGGCGGCGCCGGCCAAGCTGGCCGACGGCTGCAAGCGCCTCCAGGGGGCGGACGCGACATTGGCCAAGGGGGCGTATGATGATTACTGCGGTTAAGGCTTTCACCCTTGCATTCGCACTCGCGGTCTATGGGGCGCCGCTGGTGGCGCAGACCCCCGCGCGCCCGCTGCTGGTCGAGGGCCGCAAGACCGTCTACCAGCGCGTCCTGACCCGCCCCGACGCGCCGCGCTACACCGCCACCAACGGCGCCCCTGCGGCGATCTATCCGGCGTTCCAACCGCTCTACGTCTATGCCGCCGAGCCGGGCTGGTACCAGGTCGGCCGCTCGATCTCCTCCGGCCCCGAGGGCTGGGTCAAGGCCGACAGCGTGGTCGAGTGGAAGCAGAACATCGTCGCCGCCTTCACCAACCCCGCCGGCCGCCAGCGCCAGGTGCTCTTCGACACCGAAGCGCGGCTGCGCGCGATCATGGAGGACAAGACGCTGCCCGAGATGCAGCAGCAGATCCTCGGCCAGGTGCTGGCCGGCAGCGTCTCTGCCGAAACCGGCGTCGTCGCCGCCGAGCCGCCGGTCTTCGTCAACATCGTCGACCGCCTCTACCTCATGCCGATCCTCGACTTCGTGCAGGACCTGCACCCGCTGAACTACGAGGAAAACCTGCTGATGAAGGTCGCCTCGGTGCCGCTGCGCGAGGAAACCGCCGCGACCCCGGCCAAGGCCGACAGCTTCGACGTCGGCATCGTCTTCGTCTTCGACACCACCTCGTCGATGGAGCCCTATATCTCCCGCACGCAGGCCGCCGTGGAACAGGTCGTGCGCGACATGGCTGGCACCGGCATCGGCGAGCGGGTGAACTTCGGCGTCGTCGCATTCCGCGACAACAACGCCGTCGCGCCGGGGCTGGAATACCGCACCCGCACGCTGCTGCCGCTGCAGCGGCGCAGCGACCAGACGCCGGTGCTCGCCACCATCCGCGCCGCCACCCGCGTCGCCAGCGTCGACTCGCCCGGCTTCAACGAGGACAGCCTGGCCGGGGTCGAGGATGCGGTCGACCTGACCGACTGGAACGGCGGCGGCGATCCCTTCGACGCGCGCATCGTCATTCTCATCACCGACGCCGGCCCGAAGGAGATCAACGACCCCAACGCCCGCAGCCAGATCGGCGCGAAGGAGCTGCAGCGCGCCGCGCAGGACAAGGGTGTCGCCATCATGACGCTGCACCTCAAGACCCCGGTGCCGGGCGAGGCGCAGCACGCCTATGCCGCCCGCGAATACCGCGACCTCTCGCGCTTCAACAACGATACCTTCTACTACGGCATCGAGAACGGCTCGCCCGAGGCCTTCGAGTCGACCGTCCACCGCCTCGTCACCGCGATGACCGACGTGATCCGCGAGGCGCGCAGCGAGACGCCGGTGCTGCCGGCGGCGCAGAAGGGGCCGGAACTGGTCAATCTCGGCCTCGCCATGCGCCTTGCCTGGCTCGGCCGCACCCAGGGCACCGAGGCCCCCGACGTGATCGAGGGCTGGGTCTCGGAGAAAGCCATCGAGGACCCCGCCAAGCTGGCGATCGAACCGCGTCTGCTCGTCACCAAGAACGAGATGGCGACCATGGCCGACCTGCTGGCGCAGTTGCTCACACTGGGCGAACAGGCGCGCGGGGCCGAAGATGCGGCAAGCTTCTTCACCCAGGTCCGCGACGTCGTGGCCCGCATGGCGCAGAACCCCGACCGGCTGGTCAATACCGACAGCAACACGCTGGGCGGCGCGCTCGAATTCCTCGAGGATCTGCCCTACGAGAGCCAGTTGATGCTGACCACCGAGGAACGCTGGGCGCAAAGCGCGATGAACCGCCGCCAGATCCTCGACGGGATGCGCCAGAAGCTGGTGCAATACCGCAAGTGGCTCTTGAACCCCGATGTCTGGACACCCCTCTTCGATGGCGCACCCGACGGCGAATACGTCTTTGCGATGCCCTTCGACGTATTGCCCTGAGGCGCGCGTGGCGGGCCTGCGGCTGAGCGGGGCGCGGATCGACCTGCGCGACGGCGACCGTGCCTTCCGGCTCGAGGTCGACGAGCTGACGCTCGACGCCGGCCAGGCGGTGGCGCTGACCGGGGCCAGCGGCTCGGGCAAGACGCTGCTGCTTGAACTGCTGGGCCTGCTGCGGGCGCCGGGGCCGGGGACGGCCTATCGCCTGGGCGAAAGCGACCTTGCCGCGCTCTGGTCTCACGGCCCGCGCGCCGCCGCGCTGGCGCGGGGGCGGGGCGCGCATTTCGGTTTCGTGCCGCAGACCGGCGGGCTGATGCCCTTTCTCACCGTGGCCGAGAACGTCGCCCTGCCGCAGGCCATTGCGGGCCGCCGCGACGCGGGCCGCGTCACCGCGCTGATCGACCGGCTGGGGCTGGGCGACGTGGCGGCCCTGCGCCCCGGCGCGCTTTCCATCGGCCAGCGCCAGCGCACCGCCATCGCCCGCGCGTTGGCGCATCGCCCGCCCTTCGTCATCGCCGACGAACCCACCGCCGCGCTCGACCCCGACAGCGCCGACCGGGTGCTCGACCTGCTGCTGGAAACCGCCCGCGCCGAGGGCTCGGGTGTGATCCTGTCGTCGCACGATATCGCCCGGATGGACCGTTTCGCCATCCCGCGCCGGGCGCTGGGCGTGACGACCGAGGGCGCCACGGTGCTCTCACGGCTCGGGGGCGCGCCATGCTGATCGCCACGCTGGCCTGGCGCGACCTGATCCGCGACCGCTTCTTCCTGCTCTGCAACACCGCGGTGATGGTCGGCATCCTGGTGCCGCTGCTGGTGCTCTTCGGGGTCAAGAACGGCGTCTATGCCGCGCTGGTCGGCCAGATGCTGGCGGACCCCGCCAACCTGCAGATCGACACCGCCGGCAATGCGACTCTGACCGAGGCCGAGATAGCGCCCCTGCGCGACTGGCCCGAGATCGCCTTTGTCACGCCCAAGGTGCGTACCCAGTTCGACTACATGAACATCCGCGCCAAGGACGGCCGCCGCATCCGCCCGGCGCTGGTGATCCCGACCGGCGCGGGCGACCCGACCCTGCCCAAAGACGCCGCGCTGGGCGCGGGCGAGGTGGCGGTCAGCGCCCAGTTGGCGAAACAGCTCGACCTCGCGCCGGGCACCGAATTGCAGCTCATCAGCCAGGCCGAGGATCGCCCGAAACAGCTGTTGCTGCCGGCGCGCGTCGCCATCGTGCTGCCCGAAAGCGCCACCGCCGGGGCCGCGGTGCTGGCGCCCTTCGCCACGCTCGACCTGATCGAGGCCTTCTACGACAGCTACAGCCTGCCCGAGCATGGCATCGAGGGCACTAAACCGCTCGCGGACCGGGTCCCCGTCTATTCCGGCCTGCGCGCCTACGCCCGCTCGCTCGAAGGGCTGGCGCCGCTGCAGGCGCGGATCGAGGCACAGCTCGGCATGGGCACCACCGCCAACACACGGGCGGTGGAATCGCTGCTGGGCCTCGGGCGCAAGCTGAACCTCGCGCTGGCGGGCACGGCGGTGCTGGCCGCCATCGGGCTGGGCGCGGCGCTGGTGCTGGGCTTCTGGTCCGACGTGGCACGCAAGAAGACCGTGCTCGCCACCATTGCGCTGCTCGGCGTGCCGGGGCGCGACCTGGCGCTCTTCCCCGTGTTTCAGGCGCTGATCACCGCCGCTCTCGGCCTTGTGAGCAGCTTTGTTCTCTATGCCATCGCGGCGCAGGGCGCGGCGGCGCTCTTTGGCGAAGGTCTGCCGGGCGAGGCGCCGCTGGCGGTGATCTCGGCCGGGCAGGGGGCGCTGATCTCGCTCGCCGTGCTGGCGCTGGTCGCCTGCGCCGCCGCCGCTGCCGCATGGTCGGCGCAGCGGCTCGATCCGGCCTCGGTGCTGCGGGAGGGCACATGAAACGCCTCGCTCTCATCCTCGCCCTCGCGGCGGCCCCGGCGCAGGCCCAGGACTGGCCGCGCGAGGTCTACGACCCGGCCACCGAGGGCGCGCCCGCCGACCTCGTGCTGCCGATGCCCTGCGGTGGGGCGATGGCCTTCCAGAAGGTCACCGTGCCCGTCGACGCCTCCGACCCGCTGGCCGACCGCCGCCTGCGGCTGGGCCAGACGCTCGACGACACCGGCTATTCCGACTACCTCAGCCCGGCCTTCCTGCGCGGCAGCTTCACCGACGCTGCGACTGGTACCACCCATTACTACATCGCCCGCTACGAGTTGACCGAGGGCCAGTATCGCGCCCTGATCGGCGATTGCCACGCGCCCGAGCGCAGCGACCGGCTGGCGCGCGGCGGGCTGTCCTGGTTTGACGCGGTCTCGCTGGCGCAGACCTACTCCGAATGGTTGATCGCGCAGCGCCCGCCGGGGCTGCCGGTCGAGGACGGGGTGCCCGGATTTGTCCGCCTGCCGACCGAGACGGAATGGGAATACGCCACCCGCGGCGGCGCCCGGATCGAGCCGACCAAGTTTCCCGACCGCACCTTCTTCGGCGACGGCGACCTGCGCGACTATGCCCGCCACCAGGCCGCGGGATCGGGGCGCGGGGCGTTGGGGCCGGTCGGGCTGCGCAAGCCCAACCCCCTGGGACTCTACGATGTTTACGGCAATGCCGAGGAACTGATGCTCGACCCCTTCCGCCTGAACGCGGTGGGCCGCGCCGGCGGGCAGGTCGGCGGCATCGTCACCCGTGGCGGCTCGGTGCTCTCGACACCCGACCAGATCTACTCGGCGCAGCGCACCGAGTATCCGCCCTTCGACCCCGCGACCGGCGCGCCCATCGCCGGGGCCACCTTCGGAATGCGGCTGGTGATCGCCACCCATATCGCCACCTCCGACGCCCACCTGCGCGCGATCCGCAACCGCTGGGACGAGATCGCCGGCGCCGAGCCCGACGCCGCCATCGCCGAGACCGACCCGCTGGCGCTGCTCACCGGGCTGATCGAGGCGGAAACCGACCCCGGCCGCCAGGACGCGCTGAACGAGCTCAAGCTCCAGTTCCGCCGCGCCGGCGACCGCGCCCAGACCGCGCAGAGCCAATCGGCCCGCGCCACCCTGCTGGCCGGCGCGGTCTTCGTCGAGTCGCTCGACAACAACGCCGCCGCCATCGCCGCCAAGGCCGCCAATATCCGGATGCTGGTCGATCTGCAGAAGAACGGCAACCAGACCGCCTTCTACGCCCGCCAGGTCGAGAAACACGTCCAGGAGATCGGCGAGCTGCGCGCCGCGCAGGCGACCTACCTGCTGTCCTTCCGTGCCACCCTCGAGTCGCTGAACGCCGATGTCGCCCCGACCGTGCGGGAGTCCGCCTATGCGGTGCTGCGCGAGGAAATGTCGCTCGCCGGCCGCTCGGCCCTTCTGCGCAAGCTCGACCGCTTCTGGGGCGACGTCGAAGCCTATGCCGACCGCCCCGACCTTGGTCCGGACGCGCTCCTGGCGATGGCGCTCGACTAGGGTCGGGCAATCGTGACTTTGACTGTGTCACAGTTTGGCGTAGATTATAGGGGAAGGCGGTGCGCAGACTTGACGAAAGGGCGCCGTTTTGTTCCGCTGGCGGTTCCGCTGGTGGGCGCGGAGGTAACGCTGTGACACCGCACAGGAAACTGGCGGAATTATGCCCCGGAGGTTTTTGAAGATGTTGAAAAGCAAACTTTTGTCGACGCTGACGATGGCGGCCCTGATCGCCGTGCCGGTCGAGCGTGCCCAGGCCAGCGATGCGGGTGCCGCCATCGGCGGCATGATCCTCGGTGGCATCATTGTCAACGAGATGAACAAGAACAAGCAGCGCCAGCGCACGGTCTATCGCACCGCGCCGGCCTATTCGGTGACGCGGGAAGAGAACCGGCAGATCCAGACGGCGCTGAACTACTTCGGCTACAATGCCGGCACCGCCGATGGTGTGATGGGCAGCCGCTCGCGGTCGGCCGTTTCGCAATACCAGGCGCAGATGGGCTTTACCCCCGACGGCCAGATCGACCCCTACGAGCGCGACTTCCTGCTCGGCTCGTATCAGCGCGCGCTGTCGAGCTCGCATGTCGCGCCCTATAACCAGATCATGGCGACCCAGGGCCCGTCCGGCCTGCTGCGCACCTATCGCAACGAGCAGCTCGGTATCGCCACAACCGCCGCGCAGCCGACGCCGGCCCCGGCACCGATCCCGGCCCCCGCGCCGATGCCCGCCCCGGTGGCCACCGCCGCCCCGGCTCCGGCTCCCGTGCCTGCACCGGCCCCGGCGCCGGCACCGGTGACCGCGCGCCAGGACAACGCGGCGCTGCCGTCCTTCACCTTCGGCCAGACCGACCGTTCGGTGAACGAACACTGCAACCAGATCAACGTGCTGACCGCGGCCAATGGCGGCATCACCGCGCCGGGACGGGTGCAGGATGCGGAATTCGCGCTCAACGAGCAGTTCTGCCTGGCCCGCACCCATGCGATGGCGGAAAGCACCTCGATCACCGCGACGATCCCCAACATGACCGACGCGCAGATCGCGCAGCAGTGTGAGGGCCTGGCCCAGGTGATCGCACCGCAGCTCGGTAATCTCGCCGGCTCGCGCCCCGACCAGGTGATCGCCGATACCTCGGCGGTGCTGCAGCAGTCGGGCCAGCCGATCGACCAGCTGGCCGCAGGCGGCAAGGTCTGCCTCGGCGTCGGCTATCGCACCGACAACGCCCAGATGGCGCTGGCCTCGGCCGTGCTGCTGGCGGCCTCGGGTCAGCTTGGCTATGGCGAGGTGATCAGCCACCATATGCGCGAGGGCTTCGGCACCGCCAAGGCCGACCCGGCACGGGCCAACGCCTGGATGCAGATGGCGCTGGACACCGTGACCTCGACCGCCGGCGCGGCGGTGATGGGCCAGTCGCCCGACCGGGTTGCGGTTCTGCAGGACGCCACCGCGGGCGGCGGCGGCTCGGCCAAGCTGCCGTCCTTCCCGGCCAAGAACTGATCCGCGCGACACGCCTGGAGGGTGACGCCCGTCCCCGCAGGGGGGCGGGCGTTCCGTATTCAGGGAGCGCGCCTGGCGGAGGTTCACGCCCCTGGGTCAGGCAGGATTCGGGGGGCGCTGCCCCCGCCGCGCCCCTGGGGCGCGGCCCCCCCGGAGGTATTTGGAAAGAAGAGAAATCAGGGGGAGTTTTGCGTTTTCTTCTCTTTGATAAATACTCCAGGGACCCGGCAGGGCCAGGACTGACAGTTGGCAAGGGCGCCGGGAGGGCGGCATGAGAACAATCGTGA
This sequence comes from Seohaeicola zhoushanensis, assembly GCF_014656415.1. GTDB lineage: Bacteria > Pseudomonadota > Alphaproteobacteria > Rhodobacterales > Rhodobacteraceae > Seohaeicola_A > Seohaeicola_A zhoushanensis. The sequence goes on from NZ_BNCJ01000014.1 coordinate 89,630, forward strand.
TGGCGCTGGTCCTGCTGCTTGCGGCAGGCGGGGCGCGGGCGGACCGGGTGAACGGCGCGAGCGAGGCGCTGAACGGGTTCCGCGCCAAGGTCGGCCTGGCGCCGCTGGCGCATTCGGGGCAACTGCAGCAGGCGGCGGAGCGCCATGCGCGCGACCTGCTGGCGCGGGGCGGGCTGTCGCACCGGGGCGCGGACGGCAGCACCGTCGGCGACCGGGTGATGCGCACCGGCTATCGCTATTGCACCGTGGCCGAGAACATCGGGCGCGGGCAGCGCTCGCTGGAGGAGATCATGCTGGGCTGGGCCGGGTCGGACGGGCACCGGGCCAATATGCTTCTGGCGAATGTCCGCAACTACGGCCTTGCCTGGGAGAAGGGCAATATCTGGGTGCTGGTGCTGGCGGCGCCGGGCTGCTGAGTCAGCAGAGCCGTTCCAGCAGGTCGAGGAAGGCCTTCCGTTCCGCCGGGCTCAGCGGGGCGAGCGTGGCGGCGGTGATGCCATGGGCCAGCGGCGCCAGCCGGTCGAAGGCGGCGCGGCCCTCCGGCGTCGGTTCCAGCAGGATGCGGCGGTTGTCGCCGGGGTCCGGGGTCGCCGCGACATAGCCCTTGCGGCGCAGCCGGTCGATCACGCCCTTGATCGTCGCCGCATCCATCGAGGTCGCCCGCCCCAGGGCGTTCTGCGAAGCCTGGCCGGACTGGCAGAGCCGGGCCAGCGCCGCGAACTGGGTCGGCGTCAGCTCGGGGATGCCCTGGGCGAAGAGCGCGAGGTGGCGCTGGTTGGCGCGGCGCATCAGGTAGCCGACCTGGCGGTCGAGCAGGTATGTCTGGTCGGGATCAGGCATCGGGGCCTCGGGCGTTGACAGGTTTCGGGGCCTGGCTCACACTGTTTGTATACGAACAAGATCGACGCTCCAACCGCGAAGGAGAATCGGCCGTGGGAGCCTATCTGCAACCCCGTGACCTGGACGAGGCGCTGCGCCACCTTGCGCAGGGGCCGCTGACCGTGGCGGCGGGCTGCACCGACCTGTTCCCGGCGACCGAACGGCAGCGGCTGGCGGGCGACGTGCTGGACATTTCGGGGCTGGCGGGCCTGCGCGGGGTATCGCGCCACGCGGACGGCTGGCGGATCGGGGCGGGGACCACCTGGAGCGAGGTGATCGCCGCCGACCTGCCCGCGGGTTTCGACATGCTGAAGGCGGCGGCGCGCGAGGTCGGTTCGGTGCAGATCCAGAACGCCGGCACGCTGGGCGGCAACCTCTGCAACGCCTCGCCGGCGGCCGACGGGGTGCCGCCGCTGCTGGCGCTGGGAGCCTCGGTCGAGCTGGTCTCGGCCTCGGGCGCGCGGGTGCTGCCGCTGGAGGAGTTTCTGATCGGCCCGCGGCGCACGGCGCGGCGGGCCCAGGAATTGCTGAGCGCGGTGCTGGTACCGGAGGCGGCGGGCGCCTCGACCTTCCGCAAGCTGGGGGCGCGGCGCTACCTGGTGATCTCCATCGCCATGGTCGCGGCGCGGCTGGTCTTGCGCGAGGGCCGGATCGAACGGGCCTGGGTCGCGGTCGGCGCTTGCAGCCCGGTGGCGCGGCGGCTGGGCGCGCTCGAGGCGCGGCTGGTCGGCATGGGCGCGGCGGAAGTGGCCGGGCTGGAGCCGGGCTTCCTCGAGGGCGTTTTGTCGCCGATCGCCGATGTGCGCGGCTCTGCCGAATATCGCCTCGGCGCGGCCGAGGAACTGGTGCGGCGCAGCGTGGGCGAGCTGATGGAGGGCCGGGCATGAAGGACGCGGGCCTTGCGTCGCTGAGCATCAACGGCCGTCCCGTCGAGGTGGCCTCCGACCCCGGACGCCGCCTCTCGGATGTGCTGCGCGAGGAGCTGGGCCTGCGCGGCACCAAGGTCGGCTGCGACGCCGGCGATTGCGGCGCCTGCACCGTGCTGCTCGACGGCGCGCCGGTCTGCGCCTGCCTGACGCCGCTCGGCCGCGCGCTGGGGCGCGAGATCGCCACCGTCGAGGGCGGCGTGGCCGAGGACCTGCAGGCGAGCTTCCTGCGCCATGGCGCGGCGCAATGCGGGATCTGCACGCCGGGGATGCTGATGGCGGCCAGCGCCCTGCTGACCCGCAACGCACGTCCCTCGCGCGGCGAGGTCGAGGCGGCGCTGGGCGGGGTGCTCTGCCGCTGCACCGGCTATGCCAAGATCGTCGACGCGGTGATGGCCACCGCCACCGCCGCGCCCGCGCTGCCGAAGGCCGGCGCGGCGGTGGGCGCGCGGGTCGAACGGCTGGACGGCAGGCCCAAGGTCGACGGAAGCGAGTCCTACGGCGCCGACCATGTGCCCGAGGGGGCGCTGCTGGTGCGGGCGGTCCGCTCGCCGCATGTCGCGGCGCGCTTCGCCCTGGGCGACATCCAGAGCTGGGCCGCAAGGCACGGGGTGCAGGTCTTCACCGCCGCCGACATCCCCGGCGAGAACCGCTTCAGCGCGATCCCTGCCTTCGCCGACCAGCCGGCCCTGGCGCGCGACCGCGTGCGGATGCGCGGCGAGGCGGTCGCCATCGTCGCCGGCCCGCCCGAGGTGGTCGAGGCGCTGGACCTCGCCACCTTCCCAGTCGACTGGTCCGAGGACACCGGCCTGCGCGACCCCGACAGCGCGGAAAGCGCCGGTGCGCCGCAACTGCACGAGGACCGGGGCGGCAATATCCTGACCCGCGGCCTGGTCCGGCGTGGCGACGCCCGCGCCGCGCTGGCGGGTTCCGCACATCTGGCCGAGGTGGAGGTGCGGACCTCCTTCGTCGAACATGCCTATATCGAACCCGAGGCCGGCGTCGCCTGGATGGAGGGCGATGTTCTGGTGATCCGCGCCTGCACCCAGGCCCCGGTGATGGACCGCGACGAGACCGCGAAAATCCTCGCCCTCCCGCCCGAACGGGTGCGGATCATCCCGGCGGCCACCGGCGGCGGCTTCGGCTCCAAGCTCGACGTCTCGCTGCAGCCGCTGATCGGGCTGGTGGCTCTGCGCAGCGGCCGGCCGGCGCGGATGGTATATACCCGGCGCGAGAGCATGGCCTCGACCACCAAGCGCCACCCGGCCCATATGCAGGCGCGCGCCGGGGCCGATGCCACCGGCCGGATCACCGGCATGGTCTTCGACGGCCAGTTCGACACCGGCGCCTATGCCAGCTGGGGGCCGACGGTGGCGGTGCGGGTGCCGGTCCATGCCTCGGGGCCCTACCGCGTGCCGGCCTATGACGCGCGCTCGCGGGCGGTGCATACCAACAACCCGGTGGCCGGGGCCTTCCGCGGCTTCGGCGTGCCGCAGGCGGCGGTGGCGCAGGAGACGCTGTTCGAGGACCTGGCGCTGGCCGCCGGCATCGACCGGCTCGCCTTCCGCCGGATCAACGCGCTCAAGGACGGCGACCGCTCGGTCTGCGGGCAGGAGCTTTGGGGCGTCGGCATCGACGACTGCCTCGCGGCGCTGGAAGGCCCCTGGGCGCAGGCTCTGGCCGAGGCCGAGGCGGCGAATGCGCAGGGCGGACGCATCCGGCGCGGCGTGGGCGTCGCCTCCTGCTGGTATGGCTGCGGCAATACCGGGCTGCCCAACCCCTCGACCGTGCGCGCCGGGATCACCCGCGAGGGGCGTCTCAGGCTGCACCAGGGCGCCACCGACATCGGGCAGGGGGCCAATACCGTCATCGCCCAGATCTTCGCCGATGCGCTGGGCGTGGACCTGGCCTCGGTCGAGCTGATTGGCCCCGATACCGCGCTGACGCCCGATTGCGGCAAGACCTCGGCCTCGCGCCAGACCTTCGTCACCGGCAAGGCGGCGCTGCTGGCTGGGCAGGCGCTGCGTGCGCGGCTGCTGGCGCTGGCGAACATGGGCGACGAGGCATCCATTGCCTTCGAGAACGGCGCGGTTGTGCTGCGCGAGGGGGCCCGCAGCCGGCGGATCGCCCCCGCCGAGCTGCCGCTTGACGTTCTGGGCTATGCGCTCAGCGTCGAGGAGACCTACGACCCGCCCACCAGCGGGCTCGACGCCGACGGGCAGGGGGTACCCTATGCGGTCTACGGCTACGGCGCGCAGGTGGCCGAGGTGGCGGTCGATCTCGACCTCGGCACGGTGAAGGTGCTGCGCATCACCGCCGCCCATGACGTCGGCCGGGCAATCAACCCCGCCCTGGCCGAGGGCCAGATCGAGGGCGGCATCGCCCAGGGCCTCGGCATGGCGCTGATGGAGGAATATATCCCCGGCCGCACCGAGAACCTGCACGACTACCTCATTCCCACCACCGGCGACATGCCCGAGGTGCGCTCGATCCTCGTCGAGAAGCCCGACCCCGAGGGGCCGCTCGGCGCCAAGGGGCTGGGCGAACACGTGCTGATCCCGACCGCGCCGGCGATCCTGAACGCGATCCGCCACGCCTCGGGCGCGCGCCTCACCCGCCTGCCGGCGCTGCCGCACCGGGTGCGGGCGGCCATCCGCGAGGCCGCCCCATGACCCGCCCCTCCGGAAAATGCGCCGCGCCCCCGGCTTCTCTTCTTCATAAATATCTCCGGGGGAGCCGGCCGGAACGGGCGGGGGGGGCAGCGCCCCCGAATCCCGGCCTGCCCCGGGCGTGGACCTCTCCGGGAAGGAGCCCAGATTGACCACCGACCCCGCCCCCCGCCGCGAACGCGAGGAGAAGATCCGCTGCGATGCCTGCCCGGTGATGTGCTACATCGCCGAGGGCAAGATCGGCGCCTGCGACCGCTACGGCAATGTCGGCGGGCGGATCCTGCGCTGCGATCCGCTCACCGTGCTCGACCGCACCATCGCCGAGGGCGGCGAGATCCGGCCCTTTCTCAAGGCCGACTGGGATGGCCGCATCGTCGGCGGCGAGGACATGTTCGTCACCGCCATCGGCTCGGGCACCACCTATCCCGACTACAAGCCTGCGCCCTTCATCGTCAGCCGCGAGGTCGAGGGCGCCGATTTCGTCACCGTGGTGACCGAGGCGATCTTTTCCTATTGCGGCGCCAAGGTGAAGATCGACACCGACCGCCACCTCGGCCACGAGAGCGCGGCGGTGCGCTACCAGGGCGAGGCGGTGGGCCACATGATGACCGCCGAATACGGCTCGCAGATGATGAGCCTGGGCGGTGTCGCGCATCTGACCGGGGCCTCCAAGCCCGAGGGGCGGGCGACCTGCGAGGCGCTGCTGCGGCTGCTGAACCGCGAGGCGGTGGAGCTGGTGGTGGACGATGGCGCCACGGTCATCGTGCAGTCCGGCGCCGCGCCCATCGTCGATGGGCACCGGGAAGAGCGGATGCGGGTTGGCTGCGGCTCGGCCACCATCGGCATGTTCGCCAGCCAATGGCGCGGGCTGGTGGACGAGGTGGTGGTGGTCGACGACCATATCACCGGCGTGGTCAGCGAACACCAGGCCGGCAAGGTGCTCGGCTGGGAGGATACCGGCATCCGCATCAGGGGCCGGCGTTCGACGCCGGGGCGCTATTTCCAGGTGGCGCAGCCGGGCCTCGGCTGGGGCGGCACCGACATCACCGACCCGCTGACCATCCTCGCGCCTTTCGAGACCCGCAAGGGCGCGCGCCCCGGGCTGACCCTGCTGATGGTCTCCACCACCGGCGAGCAATATGGCTATTACATGCTCGACGAGGCCCTCGTGCCGCAGCCCGCGCCGCTGCCCGAGGCGCTGCGCCCCTCGGTCGAGCTGATCGCCGAGAATTGCGAGCCGGCGCTTTGCACCGTCATGTTCATGGGCGGGGCCGGCGGGTCGCTGCGCTCGGGCGTGACGAAGAACCCGGTGCGCCTGACCCGTTCGGTGCAGGGCCAGCGCACAAGGGTCAGCGTGGCGGGGATCCCGGCCTATGTCTGGCCCGGCGGCGGCATCACCATCATGGCCGACGTGAAGGACATGCCCGAGAACGCCTTCGGCTACGTCCCGACGCCCGCCATCGTCGCGCCGCTGGAATTCACCGTGAGCCGCGCCGAATACCGCGCGCTTGGCGGCCATGACGAGGCGGTGCGCTCGGTGGCCGACGTGCTCGAAAGCGGCGGTGAATACGGCGCTGACGTGCGCGCGGTGGCGCCGAAGGGGCCGCGGTGAGCGCCCAGGCGGCATGGCTGCCGGGCGGCCGGCTGCACCTGCACCACGGGCCGATCGACCTGGTGATCGGGGCCGAGGGGGCGGGGCGCGATGCGGCACTGCGCGCCGCCGAGGCGCGCTTTGCCACCGTGATGGAGGAACTTGTCGGCGAGCTCGCCCTGCTGCGCGCGCCCGCCGATTCGGGCCGCGTCCCTCGGGGCGCGATTGCCCGGCGGATGCACGCGGCGGTGCTGCCCTTCCTGCCCGATTTCATCACACCGATGGCGGCGGTGGCCGGTGCGGTGGCGGAAGAGATCCTGGCGGCGATGTGCGGCGCGGGCGTGCTGGAACGGGCCTATGTGAATAATGGCGGCGACGTGGCGCTGCATCTCGCGCCGGGGCAGTCCTTCCGCGCGGCGATTGCCGACGGGCTGGGCGACAGCGCCCTGATCCGCGCGGGCGACGGGGTGCGGGGCATCGCTACCTCGGGGCGGGGCGGGCGGAGCTTCTCGCTCGGCATCGCCGAGAGCGTCACCGTGCTGGCGGCACGCGCCGCCGGGGCCGACGCCGCCGCGACGATGATCGCCAATGCGGTGGACCTCCCCGGTCATCCGGCGATCCGGCGCTTGCCGGCCTGCGAGATCGCGCCCGAGAGCGACCTCGGCGCGCGGCTGGTGACGGTGGACGTCGGCGCACTCAGCGCCGCCGAGACCGCGCTGGCGCTGGAGGCCGGGGCCGAAGCGGCACGCGACGCGGTGGCGCGCGGGCTGATCGCCGCCGCGCTGCTGACGCTGAACGGGGTGCGCCGGGTCACCGGCAGGCCCGGACTGATCGAAGAGACCATCAAGGAGGCGATCCATGCCTGAATTCACCCTGCGCAAGACCATGCTCTTCATCGAGGAGATCCACCACGACGGCGGCCCCGCCGCCGCCAGCCCGCGCCGCCGGGCGGCCATCGTGGCGCTGGTGAAGAACCCCTTCGCCGGCACCTATGCCGAGGATCTGCAATCGGCGATGGACGACCTCAAGCCGCTGGGCCTGATGATGACCGACCGGCTGATCGAGGCGATGGGCGGCATCGAGGGGATCGACGGCTATGGCAAGGCCGGGCTGGTGGGCGAGCGCGGCGAGCTGGAGCATACCGCGCTCTGGCACGTGCCGGGGGGCTATGCGATGCGGGCGCGGCTGGGCGAGGCCAAGGCCATCGTGCCCTCGGCGATGAAGGTGGGCGGGGTCGGCACCCGGATCGACGTGCCGCTCGGCCATATCAACGCGGCCTATGTGCGCAGCCATTTCGACGCGATGGAGGTGGGCGTGCCGGACGGGCCCAAGGCCGACGAGCTGCTCTTTGCGCTGGCGATGACGCGCGGGCCGCGGATCCACAACCGGATGGGCGGGCTTTCGGTCTCCGAGGTCAAGGGCGAGGACGGCCTGCGCTGAGGATGGCGGCCCTGCGGCGCATCGGGCTGGCCCTGGCCCTGCTGCTGGCCCCGGTCGCGGCGGCGGCGGACGCCTATGTCGCCTGCGTGCAGGCGCAGCTGGCGCGGCTCGGGATCGACGCGGGGGCGGCGGACGGGTTGGTCGGCCCGAGGACGCGCGCCGCCTTGGCCGAGCTGGTCGCGCGCGAGCCGACCTTCGCGCCGCTGCCGCGGCTGACCGCGCATAACGCCTCGGTCTGGTGCGGCGAGATCGGCCGCCGGCTCGACCTGCGCGGCGCCTGGCCTTCGGCGGATAGGCCGCTGCGGCTGGAGGTCGGGGCGGAAGTGGTGCCCGAGCGCGGCGCGGTGCTGGAGGCGACGATCCTCGAGGCGCGCGCCTTTCTCGTCGCCACGCTGGGCGCGGATATCCCCGGCACGCTGGTGGTGATCGCCGAGACCGATATCGACCACCTGGCCGAGAGGACGGCACGGGCGCTGGATGGCAATGTTGTCCGGGGGCTGATCGCGCCGCTGTTGCACGAGCAATGCGACGGCGCCGATCCCGCCTCGGGTGTCACCTTCGACGAGACCGTGGCGCTCTGCCTCGCGCCCGGCTGGACCACCGAACGCGCCTGGACGCCCTTCGAGCGGCGGCAGCTGCGCCGGCTGGTGGCGCATGAGCTGACCCATGTCTTCGAGCGCCAGCTCGTCGGTCGCAACATCCGGCTCGACGCAAGGGCGCGCGAGGGCATCTGGGGACCGCGCTGGCTGACCGAGGCGGCGGCGGTGGCGATGGAGTTCGGCTTTGCCTTTCCGCAGACCTCGCTGCAGGACAAGTTGCGCTGGTTCGAGGCGCAGCAGGACTATGACGCCGCCGTGCTGCGGGGCTGGTCCGCGGGTGAGGTGCGGGGCGGCGAGACCGCCGAGATGCACGCGGGCTATGCCGGCGTGCTGCTGGCCTGGACCCATGGCGAGGCGGCCTTCCTGGACTTCTGGCGCGCGATCCCGGCCGCGGGCTGGGAGGCGGCCTTCGAGCAGGCCTTCGGGCAGCCGGTGGAGCGTTTCTATGCCGGGTTCGGGGTGGCCGCGAGCAAGCCCGCCGAGGGCCGCAGGAGCGGCCGGCCCGCGCCCGACCCGACCGAGACGCGCTGAGGCCGGGGCAGGCGGTTGGGGGGCGGCGGGGTGAACCCCGCCCTACGCGACCTCGAACCGGGGAGGGGGCGCTGCCCCCGCCGCCCGTGCCGGGCGGCCCCCCGGAGATATTTGTGAAGAAGAGAAGAGGGGGGCGTGGCGCCTCTGCCTCGCCTTCGCTGCGTGGGGCTGCTATGAGGAGCCATGAGTCTTCCTCCCGGATTCCTTGACGAGCTGCGCAGCCGCGCCAGCCTGGCCCGTGTGGCCGGGCGCAAGGTTACGTGGGATCCGCGCAAGTCGAACCAGGGCAAGGGAGATCTCTGGGCGCCGTGCCCCTTCCACCAGGAAAAGAGCGCCTCGTTCCACGTCGATGACCGCAAGGGGTTCTACTACTGCTTCGGCTGCCACGCGAAGGGCGATGCGCTGAGTTTCGTGCAGCAGACCGAGAATGTCGGCTTCATGGAGGCGGTGGAGATCCTCGCCCGCGAGGTCGGCATGGCGATGCCCGAGCGCGACCCCAGGGCGCAGCAGAAGGCCGACCGGCGCAGCGAGCTGGCCGAGGTGATGGAGCAGGCGGTGCAGTTCTTCCGCCTGCAGCTGAAGACCGGCGCGGCCGCGGAGGCGCGTGCCTACCTGGGGCGGCGCGAGTTGGATGCCAAGGCGATCGAGCGTTGGGAGATCGGCTTTGCGCCCGATGGTTGGCAGGGCCTCTGGGACCACCTGCGCGGCAAGGGCGTGGCCGAGGACCTGATCCTGGGCGCGGGGCTGGCCAAGCCCTCGACCAAGGGGAAGAAGCCCTATGACGTCTTCCGCAACCGGATCATGTTCCCGATCCGCGACCTGCGCGGGCGCTGCATTGCCTTCGGCGGGCGGGCGATGGACCCCAAGGACAGCGCCAAATACCTGAACTCGCCCGAGACCGAGCTGTTCGACAAGGGCCGCAGCCTGTTCAACCATGCCCCGGCGCGCGAGGCGGCGGGGAAGGGGGCGCCGCTGATCGTGGCCGAGGGCTACATGGACGTGATCGCGCTGGATGCCGGCGGCTTCCATGCCGCCGTGGCGCCGCTCGGCACCGCGATCACCGAGGAGCAGCTGCAGCTGATGTGGCGGATCTCGCCCGAGCCGGTGATCGCGCTCGACGGCGATACCGCCGGGCTGCGCGCCGCGATGCGGCTGATCGACCTGGCGCTGCCGCTGCTGGAGGCGGGGCAGTCGCTGCGTTTCGTGATCCTGCCCGAGGGGCAGGACCCCGACGACCTGATCCGCAAGTCGGGCGCGCCGGCGATGCAGGCGCTGCTGGATGCGGCGATCCCGATGGTGAAGCTGCTCTGGCAGCGCGAGACCGAGGGCCGCGTCTTCGACAGCCCCGAGCGCAAGGCGGCGCTCGACAAGGCGCTGCGCGAGAAGATCAAGCTGATCCGCGACCCCTCGATCCGCGGCCATTACGGCGAGGAGATCAAGGCGCTGCGCCAGGAGCTGTTCTCGCCCCGGCGCGAACGCGGGGCCTGGAGCCCGCGCGGGCCCAAGGGGGCGCCGGCGGCGCCGCTCTCCAGCACCCGCTCCTCGCCGCTGGTCATCTCGGACGACGCGGCCCAGGTGCGGCTGCGCGAGGCGGTGGTGCTGGCGACGCTGATCGTGACGCCCGAGGTGATCCACACCTATGAGGCCGAGATCGAGCGGCTGGAGTGTTCCGACCCCGATCACCACCGCCTGCGCGGCCTGATCCTGCGCCATGCCGATGCCGGCCCCGAGGGTCTGCGCGCCGGAATTGTCGCCGAAATCGGCCCCGGCCCCCTTGAAAACCTCTTCTCCCTTGGCCATGTCGCCATAGCGCCCGGCGTGCGCCGGCCCGGCGATGCCGAGGTCGCGCATATGACGCTGAGCGAGGAACTGGCGAAACTGCACGCGCAGCGCGGGCTCGAGGCCGAGATCGACGAGGCGGTCGAGGACCTCCACCACCTGGCCGACGAGGCGCTGACCTGGCGGCTGAGCCAGGCCGCAGAGGCCCGCAACCGGGCCATCCGCAGCGAGCAGCAGGAGCGGACCGATTATGACACCGGAGCGAACGGAGCCCGAATCAGCCGTGACGAAAGGGACGCCTTCGAGGCCCTTTTGCAGCGAATCGGCCACGCAACACCGAAAAAATGACCCCGAATGGTAGGGAAATTCGTAATTAAACCGGCTAGACGGGTGGCCGAATCGCCCGATAACGCTATTGATTCGACGAACTGCGAATCGACCGTAGTACCCGTGCAGGAGCTCTGAATGGCCGCCAAGGACACCGACGACGTCAAGACCGAGGATCAGGACAACGATGTCTCGCTCGACATGAGCCAGGCAGCGGTCAAGAAGATGATCGCCGAAGCCCGCGAGCGCGGCTACATCACCTATGACCAGCTGAACCAGGTCCTGCCGCCCGACCAGGTGAACTCGGAGCAGATCGAGGACGTGATGTCGATGCTCTCCGAGATGGGCATCAACATCATCGAGGACGAGGAAGCCGAGGAGGAAGAGCAGAAGGGCTCGACCGAGGTCGTCGCCCAGTCCGACACGCGCGAGGTCTCGCTCGCCTCCACCGGCAACGAGAAGCTCGACCGCACCGACGACCCGGTGCGCATGTATCTGCGCGAGATGGGCTCGGTCGAACTGCTCTCGCGCGAGGGCGAGATCGCCATCGCCAAGCGCATCGAGGCCGGCCGCGACACCATGATCGCGGGCCTCTGCGAAAGCCCGCTGACCTTCCAGGCCATCACCATCTGGCGCGACGAACTTCTCTCCGAAGACATTCTGCTGCGCGATGTCATCGACCTGGAAACCACCTTCGGCAACCAGCTGGACGAGGACGGCGAGGTCGACGAGCCGCTGGTCGCCTCCGAGAGCGGCGAGTCGTCGCGCGCCGAGAGCTCGAACGACCCCGAGCTCGACGCCGACGGCAATCCGATCATGAAGGAGGACGACGACGAGGACGACGAGCAGGCGAACATGTCGCTCGCCGCCATGGAGGCCGCCCTCAAGGACCAGGTGCTCAACACGCTCGAGCGCATCGCCCATGACTATGCCCTGCTGTCGGAAATGCAGGACAGCCGGATCTCGGCCACGCTGAACGAGGACGGCTCCTTCAGCGCCGAGGACGAGGCCACCTACCAGAGCCTGCGCTCCGAGATCGTGGTGCTGGTGAACGGCCTGCACCTGCACAACAACCGCATCGAGGCGCTGATCGACCAGCTCTACGGCATCAACCGCCGGGTGATGTCGATCGACAGCTCGATGGTGAAGCTGGCCGACCAGGCCCGCATCAACCGGCGCGAGTTCATCGACGAATACCGCGGCCGCGAGCTTGACCCCAACTGGCTTTCGGACATGGCCGACAAGGGCGGGCGCGGCTGGCAGGCCTTCATCGAGAAATCCTCGGGCAAGGTCGAGGAACTGCGCGCGGACATGGCGCAGGTCGGCCAGTATGTCGGCCTCGACATCAACGAATTCCGCCGTATCGTCCAGCAGGTCCAGAAAGGCGAGAAGGAAGCCCGCCAGGCCAAGAAGGAAATGGTCGAGGCGAACCTGCGCCTGGTGATCTCGATTGCCAAGAAATACACCAACCGCGGCCTGCAATTCCTTGATCTCATTCAGGAAGGCAACATCGGCCTGATGAAGGCGGTGGACAAGTTCGAGTATCGCCGCGGCTACAAGTTCTCGACCTATGCCACCTGGTGGATCCGCCAGGCGATCACCCGCTCGATCGCCGACCAGGCGCGCACCATCCGCATCCCGGTGCACATGATCGAGACGATCAACAAGCTGGTCCGCACCGGCCGCCAGATGCTGCACGAGATCGGCCGCGAGCCGACGCCCGAGGAATTGGCCGAAAAGCTGCAGATGCCGCTCGAGAAGGTCCGCAAGGTGATGAAGATCGCCAAGGAGCCGATCTCGCTCGAAACGCCGATTGGCGACGAGGAGGATTCGCAGCTTGGCGATTTCATCGAGGACAAGAACGCGGTGCTGCCGCTGGATTCCGCCATTCAGGAGAACCTGAAGGAAACCACGACCCGCGTGCTCGCCTCGCTGACGCCCCGCGAGGAACGCGTGCTGCGGATGCGCTTCGGGATCGGCATGAACACCGACCACACGCTGGAAGAGGTCGGCCAGCAGTTCTCGGTGACCCGCGAACGCATCCGCCAGATCGAGGCCAAGGCGCTGCGCAAGCTCAAGCACCCGAGCCGGTCGCGGAAGCTGCGGTCGTTCCTCGACCAGTGACGGGTTGGGGTGCGCAATGAATGCGCACCCTACGGGGCATTCGGCGTGAGGCCGTAGGGTGCGCATTCACTGCGCACCATTCCCCACCCCGGCCTGCACGGATTGACCCCGTAGGGTGCGCATTCATTGCGCACCATGCCCCACGCCGGTCCGCACGGATTGACCCCGTAGGGTGCGCATTCATTGCGCACCATGCCCCACGCCCCACTTAACGCTCCGTTAACCGGTCTCTGCCACCCTGCGGGCCATGTCCCGCTACATCCGCCCCAGGGTGCCCGGCGCCACGGTGTTCTTCACCCTCTGCCTGGCCGACCGCCGGTCGGATGCGCTGGTGTCCCATGTCGATACCCTGCGCGAGGCGGTGCGCCAAACCCGGCGTGAACGCCCGTTTGTCATCGACGCCTGGGTTGTGCTGCCCGACCACCTCCATTGCGTCTGGTCCCTGCCCGAATGCGATGCCGATTATTCCACCCGCTGGAGCGTCATCAAGGCGCGGTTCTCCCGCGCCATGCCGCATGAACCGCGACGGCCCAGCCATGTCCGGCGGCGCGAGCACGGGCTATGGCAACGGAGGTTCTGGGAACACCACCTGCGAACCCCCGACGACCGCGCCGCCGCCATGGCCTATTGCTGGGCCAATCCGGTGAAACATGGCCTTGCCGGATCGCCCGGCGAATGGCCCTGGTCCTCCTGGCACCGGGATAATCCACCGTAGGGTGCGCATTCATTGCGCACCTTGGCGTGCCCGCATCTGGTGCGCCGTGAAGGCGCACCCTACGGCGGCTGCATATTGATTTTGTCACGCGTTCCGGCACACTCCGGCTTAGCAACGACCTGTCCCGCTGAAAGGTCCAGATGCCTTGCGCCAGCTTGCCTTGGCCACCCGCCCGCCCGGACCCGTGACCCGATGACCGTCGGGCGCCGCCTCATGGCCCTGCTGGCGGCCCTTACGCTGCTGATCTGGGCGGCGGCCATGGCCCCGGTGATCCTGCGCTGGGTCGGGGTCTGCTTCATGCCCGCGGCGGATGCGCCCCCCGTCGCTTATGGAAACGTCGCGCTGGGGGCGGGGGGCGTGCTGGGGGCTCTGGCCTTCGTGCCGATGATGCTGGGCCTCTCCCCGTCGGGGCAACGCGCACGGGTGGGCCTGGGGATGCTGCTGGCGCTGGCCTTCGGCGTGATGATCACGGTCTTTTCCGCCTATATGGCGCTGGTGGTCACGGTGCCGATGCTCCATGCCGCGATCCGGGGCGAGGCGGTCGCGCTTCCTTTCCGCGTCGACAACCCGCGCGACCATGTCTCGCGGCGGGGGCATTGCCGCCACGCGATATCGGTCGAGGCCGCCTCCTTCCTCTTCGACAATGTCTGCGGCGTGCCGGACTCTCTGCGCGAGGGGCTGCAACGGGGGCAGGTCGTCACCCTGCACGGCAGCGGCAGCGCCTGGGGCGTGTTCTATTCGGGCGTCTCGCGCCGGGCAGAAAGGCCGTAGGATGTGCCTTCACGGCGCAGCTGATCCACACCCGAAAACACCGTCCCGGAAACACTCCTGGACTTTATTAAATAATATCAATAATTTGACCCCCCGTCCTAGCTGGGACATTTTCCAGGACCCCGATCCGGGCGCTTTTGCCGCTGCCTTTTGTGAACGGCTTCATATTGAACTCGGCCCGATTTGGGCCAAGATCCACCGCAAGGACGGGCCAACCCGGATGAAAGGTCCCATGGTCATGAAACAGCTCTCAACCCTCACCCTCGCCGCCGCCCTGGCCCTTGCCCCCGCCTGGGCCGGCGCCTGGCGCGCCACCAACTGGCACGAGGTCCTGCCGGTCTCGAACGGGGTCTACGAAGTGGTCGCCCGTGTCGGCTCGGGCCCCGCCGATTACTGGTGCGGGGCAGGGGAATACTTCTCCAGCCAGCTCGGCGTGCCGGCGACCCAGAGGATCTACGTCTGGCGCGGCATCGGCCCGAGCGTGAACCGCCCCGGCCGCAAGGCCGTGCAGTTCTCGCTGACCCCGCCCCCCGGCGCCGACCTGCGCCAGCGTCTGACGCTGGACGTGAAAGAGCCCGGCGACAGCATCAACGCGGCGATGGCGAAGCAATACTGCTACAACAGGGACAACGACTTCTTCATCTGGCCGTGAGTTTACTGCAGACCGACTTCTTCTTCCCCACGCGGGGCGAAGGCTGTTATGCCTTCACCCGCGAGGTGGTCGGCTGGCTGAATGAGACGGGCGCCGGGGATGGTCTCCTGACCCTCTTCGTGCGCCACACCTCCTGCTCGCTGCTGATCCAGGAGAACGCCGACCCCGACGTTCAGACCGACCTGCTCGGATATCTCGACCGGCTGGTTCCGCCGGCGGATCACTCCTCGATGTCCTGGCTGCGCCACACCGACGAGGGGCCGGACGACATGCCGGCCCATATCAAGGCCGCCCTGCTGCCGGTGTCGCTTTCGATCCCGGTCCGGCAGGGGCGCATGATGCTGGGAAACTGGCAGGGCATCTACCTGGTAGAACACCGCCGCGCGCCGCATCGGAGGCAGGTCGCGGCGCATTTCGCCTGAGCCGGCAAGCCGCTGGAAAGGCCGCGAAAATGGCGGTTTGGCCACAGGATATGGTGGCCGTACAAATTCACTACACAAAAAAAGTCATGCCCCCTATAGTGGATGTGATCCATGGGGCGCAGACCCCTACAGGCAGTCAACACGAGGAACCGGCATGCGCTGTCCGTTTTGCGGCAATATCGACACCCAAGTGAAAGACAGCCGGCCGGCGGAAGATCATGTTGCCATCCGGCGGCGGCGGTTTTGCCCGGCCTGCGGCGGACGTTTCACCACCTACGAGCGGGTGCAGCTCCGCGACCTCGTGGTGATCAAGAGCTCGGGCAAGCGCGAGGATTTCGACCGCGACAAGCTGGAACGCTCGATCCGCATCTCGATGCAGAAGCGCCCGATCGAACCGGAGCGCATCGACCAGATGATTTCCGGCATCGTGCGGCGCTTGGAGAGCATGGGCGAGACCGATATCCCGAGCCACAAGATCGGCGAGATCGTGATGGAGAGCCTGGCCCGGATCGATACCGTCGCTTATGTCCGTTTTGCCAGCGTTTACAAGAACTTCCAGGCCGCGGATGATTTCGAAGACTTCGTGAGCGAGTTGCGTCCACACACGCAGACGGAAGAGTGAGCAGCGCAGACGAACGGTTCATGGCGCTGGCCCTGTCGCTGGGCCGGCGCGGTCAGGGCAATTGCTGGCCGAACCCCGCTGTGGGCTGTGTCATCGTGAAGGACGGGCGGATCGTCGGGCGCGGCTGGACCCAGCCGGGCGGGCGGCCCCATGCCGAGACCATGGCGCTGGCGCAGGCCGGGGCGGCGGCGCGGGGGGCGACGGCCTATGTCACGCTGGAACCCTGCGCCCATCACGGCCAGACGCCGCCCTGCGCCGAGGCGCTGATCGAGGCGGGCGTTGCGCGGGTGGTTGCGCCGCTGGCGGATAGCGATCCGCGGGTCTCGGGGCAGGGCTTTGCCATGCTCGAGGCGGCGGGTATCGAGGTCGATACCGGCGTGCTGGCGGCCGAGGCGGCGGCGGATCACGAAGGGTTCTTCCTGAAGACCGAGCAGGGGCGTCCGCTGGTGACGCTGAAACTCGCGTCGAGTTTCGACGGGCGGATCGCCACGGCGACCAAGGAAAGCCAGTGGATTACCGGGCCGGAGGCGCGGTGGCTGGTGCATGGCCAGCGGGCGCGGCATGACGCGGTGATGGTGGGCGGCGGCACGGCGCGCAGCGACGATCCCTCGCTGACGGTGCGTGGCCTGGGCGTGGAGCACCAGCCGGTGCGGGTTGTGGTCTCCCGGCGGCTCGACCTGCCGCTGATCGGGCAACTGGCTCGCACGGCCAAGGCGGTGCCGCTCTGGCTGTGTCATGGCGCGGACGCCGACAGTGACCGGATGAAGGCCTGGCGCGAGACCGGCGCGACCCTGCTGTCCTGCCGGGTCGAGGCGGGGCAGGTGGACCCGAAGGACGTGCTGGCGCAACTTGGCAAGGCCGGGCTGACGCGCGTGTTCTGCGAAGGTGGCGGGGCGCTGGCGGCCTCGCTGCTGGCCGAGGACCTGGTGGACGAACTGGTGGGCTTCACTGCCGGTGTTGCGATCGGGGCCGAAGGGCTGCCGGCGATCGGTGCGCTCGGGCTGGAGCGGCTGGCCGATGCGCCGAGGTTCGAATTGGTGGAAGCGCGGAGCGTGGGCGGCGACGTCATGCACCGCTGGCGGCGCGCGGTCTGACCTAACGCCAGATGTGGGCGTAGGTGGCGAACATGCCCTGCAGGCGCGACAGCGCCCGGTTTGCCAGCCCCGGATGCGCGACATGGCCCGATGCGAGGTGTTCCGCGACCACCTCAGCCGGGCAGGGCAAGCCGGTCACCGGATCGCGGTAGCGCGGGTAGTCGATCAAGGCGGCGTGGACCAACCCTTCCAACGAGGGGCGCGCGCGACGGCGTTCGGGCTGGGGCGCGAGATCGCGCGTGAGGCCCCAGCCGGCGTAGAAAGGCGCGCCCAGCACGGTGACGGGCAGGCCGCGCAGCAGTGCCTCGAAGCCGATCAGCGAGGTCATGGTCCAGACCTCGTGCACGGTGTCGAGCAGGGCGGCGGGGTCGGCGCCGGTGGCCAGCACGTCGGCCAGGCCGGTGGCGTCGATGGCGCCCGCGCGCAGTCCGGCTTCGACATCGGGGTGCGGCTTGTAGACGATGATCGCGTCGGGCCGGCCCTGGCGGGCGGCTTTCAGCAGGTCGAGGTTGGTGCGCGCGCCGCAGGCGCCGGTGAGGACCGAGGCGTCGTCCTCGACCTGGCCGGGCACCAGCACCTTGTGGCCTGCGGGCAGGGGCGGCAGGTCGCCGCCGAGGTTGTATTTGCTGAGGCCCTTGCGGGTCACCAGCTGGATCAGCCGCTCGGCCCGGCGGCGCTGGCCCTGGGTCAGCTCGGCGCGCTTTTCGATCAGCTGTTCCAGGCGGCTGGGGGTGGTCGGGTCGTAGTAGATCCCCAGATCGTCGGTGACGAGGGACAGCGGCGGCACCAATTCGGCGCCGAGGCCGCGTGAGCGGAGGAAGCCGTCTTCGATGCGGGTCCATCCGGCGTGCCTGGGGCCTGCCTTGCTGGCCCAGACCATGCAGGGGCGTTTGCTGGCGCGGGCCTTCTCGGCGTCTTCGGTGAAGAGCATCCGGCGCTCGCGGCCGAAGAAGCCCTGGAGCGGCTTGCGTTTCCATAGGCGCATGCTGCTGGCGGCCCAGCCGTTTCGGTCCTGGCGCCAGGCGTGGGTGCGGGACTCGAGCGTGTCGAGGGTGCATTCCAGCTCGCAAAGGCGGTCGCGGAAGGGGTCGTACCAGCGCGGGTAGAGGATCATCGCGGCGGCGAAGAGCTGGGCGCGGGTCAGTTTGCGTTCGCGGCGGGGGACGGGGGCGTCGTCCTCGGTCAGGCCCCAGCCGGCGTAGAAGGGCTGGCCGAAGACGCGGGGGCGGTGGCCGGCGAGGATGGCCTCGAAGCCGAGCTGCGAGGAGACGGTATAGACGCCGACCGCGCCTTCGAGCAGCGTCCAGGGGCTGACCGGGTCGGTGAGCAGGCTGACGCGGGCCGAGGTGTCGTCGGCGGAGTAATAGCCGGGGCGGTGGCCGGCGGCGGTTTCGGGGTGGGTCTTGATGAGCACCCGCGCGCCGGGATGTTCTTCCTGCGCGAAGACCAGCATCTCGCGGAAGCGGGCGTCGTCGGCGCGGCTGGCGCGGACCGAGGCGTCGTCGCGGGTCTGGTCGATCACCAGCACATAGCCGGGGCGGGGCACCGGGGCGGCGGGGTCGAAGCCGCTGTATTTGCTGAGGTGGCTCTCTATCATGCGGGCGATGGCGTCGCGCGCGCGGGTCATCAGCGCGCTGTCGTCAAGCGGCGCGGTCGCCAGCATCTGTTCGAGGTCGGAGGGCGTGGTCGGGTCGAAGTGCAGTCCGGACCAGTCGAGCGTCAGGCCAAGCGGGGGTTCGCCGGCGCGGCCGGGGAAGAGCGAGCGCAGGAAGGCGTCTTCGACCCGCAGGACGGGGACATGCCTCTTGGCCGCGACCGAGAGCCCGCGATGGGCGGTGGGGCTGTCGCCCCAGACGGCGACGGCGTCCTCGGGGCCGGGCAGGCCGAGCGAGACGCGGTGACCGGCAAGCGCAAGGATACGGCGGACGCGCCGCTGGGTGAGGAAGCCGCCATTGAAGACGAAGAGCCGGGAACCCGCGTCCCCGGCCCTCGCGCCCTGCGCCTGGTGAGGCACGGCCTTAGCCGCCGGTCAGTGTCTGGACGCTGGCCACCGGGGTCAGCGATCCGGCGATCAGCGAGATGGTCTTCGTCCACTGCGCGTAGGGTGCTTCGGTGACATAGATGGTGTCGCCGTCGCGGATGACGAAGTCGCGCGCGTGGAACAGGCCGTTGGGTTCCTTGAGGTTCAGCACGTAGACCATGCGCTGGGCGCCTTGCAGGTCTTTGCGGCCGAGCACGGGGTTGGCGATCTCGGCGGGTTCGTTGCGGAAGACGAAGACGCCGGTCGGGTCGGAGCTGGTGGCGACAAGGCCGCCGACCTGGGCCAGCGCCTCGAGCGCGGATAGGTTCTGCGACTTGAAGGGCACGCGGGCCTGCTGGCTGGTGGCGCCAAGCGCGGTGAAGGAACGGCTGTCCTCCTCGACGAGGATGCGGTCGCCGGGACGCAGCGCGATGTCGAGGCGCGGGTTGTCGTAGAGATCCTGGAACCAGATCTTGCCGCGCTGGTCGCCGCGGATCACGGTGATCTGCGCGATGCTGGCCTCGATGGTGATGCCGCCGGCCTTGGCGAGCATCGCCGAGAGGGTGCGGGTCGGCCGCTCGATCGGGTAGACGCCCTGGCCGCCGATCTTGCCCGAGAGCGAGACGGTGGAGCCGTCGCCGGCGACGCGGCGCACCTCGACCTGCGGGTCGGGGGTCTGGTCCCTGAGGCGCGAGGTGATGAGTTCGCGCAGCTCGTTCGGCGTGTTGCCCGAGGCGCGGACGCTGCCGGCATAGGGCACGAAGATGAACCCGGCGCTGTCGACCTGGACTTCCTGGATCGGGGTGGCGTTGACGCCGGTATTGGCGAGCAGGCCGTCGTCGACGTTTTCCCAGATGGTCAGGCCCAGCACGTCGCCGGGGCGGATGATGTCCGAGGTGACGAGGCCGGCGGAGGAGAAGCTGGAGGAAAAGCCGAAAGCGGGCGCGACGGCGGTGGCGCGCGTCACGCGGTCATTGACGGAGACAACGAAGGCATCCCCTTGTTTTTGCACGGATCCGGCGAAGATCTGCCGTTTGTTCGGACCCAGTTGCGGCAGGCCGCAGGCAGCCACCATGCCCACAAGCGCCAATGCCGCGATGGGCTTCGCCCATCGGTTTCGTTGGGGATTCACTGCCCGGTCTCCTCGACCTGTTATTGTTCCGCCTCGGTTTTTTTGTTTATCCGTATAGGATTCCAGAACAAAAAACCAGTGGCCGGTTCCGGGCGCGCTATTGAACCAGACGCAACTGTTGCCGGGGGGCCGCGGTACCCGATTTTAGCGCGTCATAGGGATCGTCGGGCGAGAGAATCATGTCGACGACCAGCCTCAGCAGCTGTCGGCGACCCTTGGAGGAATAGAAGCCGCCGGGCACCTGGCTGGTTTCGAGCAGGAAGCGGCGGTAGTCCTTGTAGGCGCGGGCGTCGGGCCTGGCGGCGGCGGCGAAGAATTCGCGCAGCGGCTGTTCCGAGACGAACTCGGGTTTGTCATAGACCGCGCGGCCGAAGACCTTGAGCGGGATGCCGCGCCAGAGCACCTGTTGCCCGGCGGTGGAGTTCACCGTGACGGCGCTGCGTGCCTCGTTCAGCAATTCGGCGAGCTTGCCTCCGCGCACGTAGTGGACGCGCCCGGCGATGCCGTTGGCGGCGGCCAGGCGGGCGGTTTCGCGGCGCAGCGGCACCTGGCCAGATTCCAGCGGATGGGCCTTGATGACGAGGTGATGATGCGGCGGGGCGGCGGCGGCAAATCCTTCGATGATCTCGGCCAGGAATTCGGTCATCGAGGAGAAGGGCGAATGGGTCTGGACCGAACTGTCGTGTTCCAGTTGCAGCAGCGCCAGGTGATAGGGGAAGCCGCCGGAGCGGATACGCCAGGTGGCGATGCGGCGGTCGAGCGCGTGCAGGGGCATCAGCAGCAGGCGCCTGAGGTAGAGCTGGAATTCGCGGGTGACGGGCAGGGCGCGGTGGGCGCGGAAGTTGGCGTAGCCGCGATTGGCGAACATCACGAACCAGTGGTAGAGCGCGCCGTAGAAGACGTGCTGGCGCATGTCTCCCCAATGCGCGGGCGGCAGCGGGGCTTCGAGATCGGAGAGGGCCAGCGCCTCCTGCATCTCGGTCACGGTCATCTCCATCAGGCGCGAATGGCCGTTCGAGCCGCCGCGCTCGTAGGTCACCCAATAGGGGCGCATGTAGCCTTCCTCGAAGACATGGACCCGCAGGCCGAGGGCGCGCGCGCGTTCGATGGCGGCGGCGTGAACCGGACGGGTGTCGCCGTAGAGGACGATGTCGGTGATGCCTTTCTCGGCGGCGATCTCGGCGAAGGTGGCGGGCCAGTCGCCGGCACTGCCGCGATAGGGGATGTAGCTGACGGGGTCGCGCCAGAAAGCGGCGTCACCGGCGTTGAAGCCCACGCGCCAGACGTGGCAGCCGGCTGCGCGCAGCATCCGCCCGAGCGCGCCGAAGAACGGCCCGTGCGGGCCTTGCAGGAACAGGAAGACCCTTTGCTCGGGACGCATGGCTTGGTCCTGGGGTTCGGCTGTCAAGGTCCGGGTATCCTTGCGGGGCGTTCGGGCAAATTTATGGCCTTCCTGCGATTTCGGCGCAATATGCGGGGTGAGGAATGAACGGGGACTTGTCGCGCGCGCCTGTCGCGGCTACCTCGAAGGCAACAGGCACGGAAGGACCACATGTTTACCGGCATCATCACCGATATTGGCACCGTCACGCAGCTTCAGCAGGCGGGGGACACGACTGCGCGGATCGCGACCGGCTATGACACGTCGCGGATCGACATCGGCGCGTCGATTGCTTCGGATGGTGTCTGCCTGACCGTGACCGCGCTGGGCGACGACTGGTACGAGGTGCAGATCAGCGCCGAGACGCTGTCGAAGACCAACTTGGGCGATTGGGCGCCTGGGCGGCAGGTGAACCTGGAGCGCGCGCTGCGGGTCGGCGACGAACTGGGCGGGCATATCGTTTCGGGCCATGTCGATGGTGTGGCCGAGGTGGTGGCGATGGCGCGCGAGGGTGACAGCACGCGGCTGACCTTCCGGGTTCCGGCGCAGCTGGCACGTTTCGTGGCGCCGAAGGGTTCGGTGGCGCTGAACGGTACCTCGCTGACGGTGAACGAGGTCGAGGGCGATACCTTCGGGGTCAACCTGATCCCGCATACGCAGGACGTGACGACCTGGGGCGGGATCAAGGTGGGCGACCGGATCAACATCGAGATCGATACGCTCGCGCGCTATGTCGCGCGGCTGGCGGAGACGGCGTGATGGCGGGGATCGGACATAACAACGGGCCGTCGATGGAGCCGGGCCATGCCATGCGCACCTTCCAGTGGCGCAAGGCGCAGGAGGCGCTGATGCCCAAGGCGCTGCCGCTGATGGTGGTCAAGATGCGGGTGCAGCGGGCGGCCGAGCTGGGGATGGACTACAAGACCTATGCCAGCATCCGGCAGTATTCGGGCAGCGATATCGTCGGGCTGCTGTTCTCGTCGAACGCGCTGCGCATCATCGGCAACGGCGCGCGGATGCCCGAGGCGGAGGCGCGGACGCTGGCGGCGGTGAAATCGGCCAAGAAGCTGTCGCTGGTGCATCTGCCCAACCGCCCCGAGGCGGTGGCGCTGATGAACCCGGTGCTCGACGCCACGGCGGCCGCGCCGCGGTTCACCGACAGCTGGAGCCAGATGCGCGACCGGCTGGAAGGCTTCATACGGGCGCAATCGCTGCCGGGGAGCCAGGTGGTGATCATCGGCGACGCGCCGCTGGAAGCGGATTGGGTCGCGGCCGCGCGGGCGGCGGGCTATCTGCCATCGGCCCGCTATTTCCAGCATCAGGCCGGCTGAACGCCGACACGGGGCAGGCTCCGAGCGGGCTTGCGTGCGCCTGTACGTGTGTTTCCCTGCGTCCTGGGCTCTGGCCTTTGCCGCCCGGCTGGTCTATCTGCGCAACCCAGACCCACCACATGAATAGGCTGCCCCATGAGCTTTGAAACCCCCGGACCGGTCGAAGCCGGATTGCGTGATGCGATCAGCCCGATCGAGGAGATCATCGCCGAGGCGCGCAAGGGCCGGATGTATATCCTGGTCGACCACGAGGATCGCGAGAACGAGGGCGATCTCTGCATCGCGGCCGAATTCGCGGATGCGGCGGCGATCAACTTCATGGCGACGCATGGGCGCGGGCTGATCTGCCTGCCGATGACCGCGGAGCGGATCGAGCGGCTGGGCCTG
The DNA here is from genome assembly GCF_014656415.1 of Seohaeicola zhoushanensis. GTDB lineage: Bacteria > Pseudomonadota > Alphaproteobacteria > Rhodobacterales > Rhodobacteraceae > Seohaeicola_A > Seohaeicola_A zhoushanensis. Next base: position 113,022 of record NZ_BNCJ01000014.1, read on the forward strand.
CCGATGATGGCGGTCAACAACTCCTCGCGCCACGAGACGGCCTTTACCGTCTCGATCGAGGCGCGCGAAGGGGTGAGCACGGGGATCTCGGCGGCAGACCGGGCGCTGACGGTCAAGACCGCGATCAACGAACAGAACACCATGGCGAGCCTGGCGACGCCGGGACACATCTTCCCGCTGCGGGCCCGCCGGGGCGGGGTGCTGGTGCGCGCGGGGCATACCGAGGCAGCGGTGGATATCTCGCGGCTGGCGGGGCTGAATCCCTCGGGCGTGATCTGCGAGATCATGAACGACGACGGCACCATGTCACGCCTTCCCGAACTGGTCGAGTTCGCGCGCAAGCATGGGTTAAAGATCGGCACGATCTCGGACCTGATCGCCTATCGCAGCCGCAACGACAACCTGGTGGACGAGACCTCGCGCAGCACCGTCGAATCCGAGTTCGGCGGCACCTGGGAGATGCGGCTCTTCACCGACCAGACCCACGGGATCGAGCACGTCGTGCTGATCAAGGGCGACATCACCACGCCCGAGCCTGTGCTGACGCGCACCCATGCGCTGCACGAAGCCTCGGACGTGCTGGGCCTGGGCCCGAAATCGGCGCGCCAGTTGCCGCGGGCGATGGAGATTATTGCCGAAAAGGGGCGCGGCGTTGTCTGCCTGTTCCGGCAGCCGCGCAATTCGCTTTACGCCAGCGAGGATGACGGTCCGCGGACCATCAAGCAGACCGGCCTTGGTGCGCAGATCCTGTCCTCGCTGGGGCTGAAGGAACTGATCCTGATGACCGATTCCCCGCGCGTACGCTATCTTGGCCTCGAAGCCTATGGCCTGTCGATCGTCGGGACGCACCCGATCCTCACGGAGGAATGAGAATGGCCGCGAACGAAACCCATTACGTCCTGTCCCGCCCCTCGTTCGAGGCGCCGGTCAAGCTGCTGATCGTTGTCGCACCCTATTACAAGGACATCGCCGACAACCTGGTCGCCGGTGCCAAGGCCGAGATCGAGGCCGTCGGCGGCACCTGGGAACTGGTCGAGGTGCCGGGCGCGCTGGAAGTGCCGACCGCTATCGCGATTTCGGACCGGCTGTCGAACTTCGACGGCTATGTCGCGCTGGGCTGCGTGATCCGGGGCGAGACCACGCATTACGACACGGTCTGCAACGACTCGAGCCGCGCGCTGCAGCTGATGGGGCTGCAGGGGCTGTGCATCGGCAATGGCATCCTGACCGTCGAGAACCGCGAACAGGCGATGGTGCGGGCCGATCATACCGGCCAGAACAAGGGCGGCGGCGCGGCGGCGGCGGCGCTGCACCTGATCGCGCTGACCCGCAAGTGGGGCGGCAAGAGCAGGGGGGTGGGCTTCCGCCCCTCGGAAGATTACCGCATCGCCGACGGACAGACCGCATGAACACGCCCAGCGACGCCCCCTCGGGCAACCAGAAGCGCAAGATGAAATCGGCCGCGCGGCTTTATGCCGTGCAGGCACTGTTCCAGATGGAGCAGTCGGGCCAGTCCACGCGGCAGGTGGTGACCGAATTCCTCGATTTCCGGTTCGGCGCGACCTATGACGGGGTCGAAATGATGGAAGGCGACGTGGACCTGTTCCGCAGCCTTGTCGAGAATGCTGTGAACTACCAGGGGCGGATCGACCAGATGACCGACCGCGCGCTGGTGGCGAAATGGCCGATCGCGCGCATCGACCCGACGCTGCGCGGGCTGTTCCGTGCAGCCGGGGCCGAACTGGTGCAGAAGGAAACGCCGCCGAAGGTTGTGATCAACGAGTTCGTCGACGTGGCCCGCGCCTTCTTTCCGGACGGAAACGAGGTACGCTTCGTGAATGCGGTGCTTGACCACATGGCGCGAGAGGCCCGGCCCGAGGCCTTCTGAAGCTTTCAGCGACCAAGCATGGAGAGGCCTCCTCTCGGGTGTGCTGGACCGCGCGTTGTCTGGTCAGAGATCAACTGCCTCGCCAATGGCCAGTACAGCGCCTGTCGGCGCGCCCGTGGGCGAGCCGCCGGGTGGCTCTTCGCTGACCGCGAGGATCAGGCCGGTGGCGCGGCGGAAGGCTTCGGGCAGGGGCAGGGTGGTCTTGGCCGATGATGGCAACAGCCCTAGCGAGACGGGTGCCGCATCGCCGACAATGGCCCAGAGTTCCAGCACCCGGCCCGGCGGAGCGCTGCCCGCGGTGCGGGTGATCCGCAAGCCGCCGACCGAGGGGTCGTAGGCGGCGAGCAGGCGCAGGCTTTCGTCCTCGGCGACGATCTCGGAGATGAAGACGGCGCTGCCGGGAGGCGTGGCTGGGCCGGGGAACGAGCGGTAGCCGATTACGGCGGCGAGGATCAGCGCGGTGAGGGTGATGCCGCGCCAGACCCAAAGCCGGCTCCAGAACGCCGCGCGGACACTGCGTTCCTGGAACAGACGCTCCATGAGCTGCGTCTTGACCGAGCGTCGCACCGATTCCTCGGAGAAGGAGATGTTCAGGTGTTCCAGGCCGCGCAGCCAGGTGGCCACCTCGGACTGAAGCGAGGGATCGGCGCGCATTGCGCGCTCGAAGGCGGCCTCCTCGGCCGGGTCGAGCAGGCGCAGGACGTATTCGCCGGCATTGTATTGGTCGTGGGTCTCGGCGCTCATCTGGACATGCACTCCTGCAGCGAGAGCAGCGCACGGCGCAGCCAGGTGCGGATGGTGTTCAGCGGCGTGTCGAGCTTGCGGGCGAGGTCGGCGTAGCTCAGCCCGTCGAGATAGGCCCAGCGTACGGCGGCGGCGTGCTTGGGGTCGAGTTCATCGAGGCAGCGGGCGATGCGGCCGGCCTCGGAGCGCGCGACGACGGCCTGTTCCGGGCTCGGACCCTTGTCGGAGAGGCGTTCGGCCATGGCGTCGACGTCCTCGGCGGACTGGACCCGGCGGAGGCGGTCGATGGCAGTGTTGCGGGCGATAGTGATCAGCCAGGTCATCGGGCTCAGGCCATTTGCAGCGTAGCGGTCGGCATGACGCCAGACCTTCATGTAGGTTTCCTGCAGCGCGTCCTCGGCGCTGGCACGGTCATTCAGGATACGCAGGGCGACCCCGAAAAGTTTCGTGCAGGTCGCGTCGTAGAGTGCGGAAAATGCTTTGCGATCACCCAGCGCGACATTTCCGATGAGACGTTCTAGGTTGTCGGACACGAATGCTTCCGGCGGTTATTCGTTGAAATCGCGGTGTTTTCCGCCTGTTTCCGGTAATGTTAACGCAACGGGGCCGCGGTTCAAATCCATTCCTGCGACATTTGCGCCACCGCTGTGTCTGGCTTGCCATGTGGGACACGGGTGAGAAGCTTTGTCGCGCTTTCATCCGGGACAAAAGCGCCTATCTTGTTAGGTGAAAACGCGCGCCAGACTTCGGGAGATTGAACATGCCCAGACTGATCGGGCTCTACATCCGCCAATGCGCCATCGGCTTTGCCGTCTCGGCAGCCTTCGTCGCCCTGCTGCTGTGGTTCGACGTGGCCGGGCTGTCGCGCCTTGTCTTCGCATCGGACATGGCCGTCGTGGCGATTCTCATGCTGTGGGTGATGAACGGGATCGTCTTCGCAGGCGTGCAATTCGCCTGGGCGGTGATGTCGATGGCGGAACGCGACGAGACCCCGCGCGGCGGCAAGCGCCTGCGGCTGGAGCCGGTTCCGGTCAAGGTAGGGGCAGAGAAGCGGCGGGACCACCAAACAACCGTGGGGTACTGATTCCCGAGGACCTGTGTGTACAGGTGGGCGCCAGGTAACCGGACCAGGATCCGGTCAGAGCCAGCTCCCTCGGATGTGTTTAAGGCCACCGGAATGCAACCTTGCACGCGAAGGGCAGAACCCGCCAAGCCCTAGATAGGCGCGGTGGGGCCTGCCGGCAAGGGGTGGAATCGGCGAGGATGCGGCCGCGCGATGGGGCACCCGAATCCTGGACTTGAAAAATGTTCACGAATTGTTCATGGTCGGCGCATGAACATACCGATGCAGACACAGCCAAGGCCCGGTCAGCTGCTCGCCCGCGGTGTGAGTCGGCTGCTGTTCAGCCACGGCTTTGCCGCGGTCGAGGAATTCGTGCCCGACCGGGGCCTGCGCGTCGACGTGATAGGGTTGGGGCCCAGGAGCGAGATCTGGGTTGTTGAATGCAAGTCGAGCCGGGCCGATTTCCGCTCGGACGCGAAGTGGCATGGCTACCTGGATTGGTGCGACCGCTATTTCTGGGCGGTTGATACCGAGTTCCCGACCGACCTGCTGCCGGAGGGCACCGGGCTGATCGTGGGCGATGCCTATGACGCCGAGATACTGCGGATGCCGGAGGAGACCAAGCTCGCCCCGGCGCGGCGCAAGGTATTGGTGCAGAAATTCGCCGTTCATGCGGCGCGGCGGCTGCACGCGCTGCGGGACCCCGGCTTTATCGCTTGAGCGACCGCGCGGCTGCTGCCGCGGCGCGGATTTCCTCGGCGATTTCCTCGGCTTCTTCCGGATCGAAGTCCATCGGCACCTCGAGGCCCTGGGCCTCGATGAAGAGGCGGACCATGCCCTTGTCGGTCGGCCCGATCTGGAGATTGGCCTCGACGTCCCGTTCCGTGTTGATACCCATCGCTGCGCTCCGTTACGAACGGCCCCTGCTAGACCGCAGCCGCTTGAGAATCAAGCGGCCTTCGGGCTTTGATGCACCATGTCCGAGATTGTGCTACGCCCCTTCCGCCCTGATGACACCGATTGGGTGGTGCACGAGCATGGCGTCAACTATGCCCGGGACGAGGGGTTCGACGACAGTTTCGGCCCGCTGGTGGCGGGGATCCTCGCCGATTTCAACGCCAGCCACGATTCCGCGCGCGAGATGGGCTGGATCGCCGAACGTGACGGCGCCCGGCTGGGCTGCATCTTCTGCGTTGCGGCCAGCGATACGACGGCCAAGCTGCGGATGTTCCTGCTGACGCCGCAGGCGCGGGGGCAGGGGCTGGGCAAGCGGCTGCTGGCCACGTGCATGGATTTCGCGCGCGCCAAGGGCTATGCCGACATGACGCTCTGGACCCATGAAAGCCACCGGGCGGCCTGCGCGCTCTATGCCGCGACGGGTTGGCAGCTGGTGAGCAGCACGCCTGTGCATTCCTTCGGCATGGACCTGGTCGAGCAGCACTGGACCATCACGCTGTGAGTCGCGCCTTCGGCCTGACCGCGGCGGCGCTGACCGGGGTGCAGGTCGGACTGGCCATAGTGGCGACACGGGCGCTGGCGGGGCAGGTGGCACCGTTTACCCTGGGATTGCTGCGCTATGCGGTGGGCGTGGCGGTGCTGATGCCGTTCCTGCTGCGGCTTGCGCCGAGGCCACTTGCGAAGGCCGACCGGCTGCCGGTGCTGGCGCTGGGGGTGGTGCAGTTCGGCGTGCTGATCGCGCTGCTGAACGCCGGGTTGCAGCATGTCACGGCGGCACAGGGGGCAGTTCTGTTTGCGACCTTTCCGCTGCTGACGATCCTGCTGGGTGCCTTGCTGGGAACCGAGCGGCTGAGCCTCGCGCGGCTCGCGGGGGCGGTGATCTCGGTTGCGGGAATCGCCGTCTGCCTTGGCGCGGGCACGCTTCCGACCAGCCTTGCTGGCGCGGCGATGGTGCTGGCGGCGGCGCTGTCGGGGGCGGTCTGCGCGATCTATTACCGTCCCTACCTGCAACGCTACCCGACGCTGCAGGTCGGAACGCTGGCGATGCTGGCGGCGGTGGTGGCGCTATTTCCCCTCGCGCTGTCCGAGGCGCCGCTGTCGGTGCTGCCGGGCCTGCCGCTGTTCGGCTGGGGCCTTGTGCTGTTCATCGGATTGTCGAGCGGGGCGGGCTATCTGCTCTGGCTCTCGGCGCTCAAGCATGCGCCGGCATCGGAAGCGACGATTCTCATGGGGCTATCGCCGGTGACGGCCGTGCTGGTGGGTCACGCCGTGCTGGACGAGCCGCTGACAGCGGGATTCGCGGCTGGTCTGGCGCTGGTCCTGCTAGGCGTGAGTCTTGCCGTGCTGGCGCGCCGATAGGCCCTTGCAATCAGGGGAGCGCTTGGCTAAATGCCCCTCACGTGCCGCCTTAGCTCAGTTGGTTAGAGCGCTGGATTGTGGATCCAGAGGTCCCCCGTTCAAGCCGGGGAGGCGGTACCATCCATCAAAGGAACTGACGTTTTCGGAGCTTTGGCCAGTAGGCGGGCCAGCGATTTGCGCTGCTTTTCGGTCGTGTGACGGGGATTCGGCCTGCGCCGGCCGGCTGCCTGTCATTCACATGCCGCGCGGCGCCTCGGAGAACGGACCTTGGTTCAGCGCACCAAAATTTCCCGCAGGTTTCTGCAATTTCTGGTCTTGCGCATGTCCGCAGGTCAGAATATTTAGCCCCCCAGTTGGGAAGTGGCGCAACGGTAGCGCAACGGTTTTTGGTACCGCAGGTTGTAGGTTCGAATCCTACCTTCCCAGCCACTTCAAATCGGTCCAAGCCTGCAAGCCACCCGCAGCACCCGTTGGCCGGAAAGTGCCCCGGTATAGTGCCCCACCCGCCGAGCGACGGGTGAGACGGGTTCGTACTGTTGACCTAGCTTGAGAGCATGGCCACAGCCTCGTCGACGAACCTAGAGCAGAGCAAAGTCGACCCCATTGGCCTGTCGCTCCCACTCGTCCCGCAGATTATCGGCCCTATCGCCAACCTCCAGGTGCCGGGGGTTCACGCAGCGACGGTTATGGCAGCGGTGGCGTACCTTGACGCGGACGAATGGGTCACCTACCTTATCGGCTAGGCAACCTTCAAAGGAGAAACCAGCGTGAGATAACAGTCTATTAGATTTTGACTGTTAGGCGCTGTGGCCTTCCCCACCTAAGCTGTACACCAGGACTCCGTCAGGCGATCTTCGTCTGCGGATTGTTCGCGTTCCACCGCCCTAACAGTTGAATAGCCCCGTGTATCGTGGACGCCTTCTTCGCTAATTTTGAGGCAAGGAGGCCA
>NZ_BNCJ01000015.1 GCF_014656415.1 Seohaeicola zhoushanensis
CACAGGCCGGAATAGACAGGGGGAGTCGCGCCGCAGGCGCGGCGGGGGCAGCGCCCCCGATGCGACCTCGACGCCTGCGTGGAAATTGGGGTTAACATGCCACCGCACCAGGCATAGTCTCCGCGGCAACACAGGAGACCCCACATGTCCCACGTCTTTCCCCGCCATTCCAAGCTGAACCCGCCCGTCGCCGTCGGCGGCGAGGGCTGCTACCTGATCGACTCGACCGGCAAGCGCTATCTCGACGGATCTGGCGGCGCGGCGGTGAGTTGCCTGGGGCATGGCGACAAGGAGGTCGCCGCCGCCATCAAGGCGCAGATCGACACCCTGGCCTTCGCCCATACCGGCTTCTTCACCTCGGAACCCGCCGAGGCGCTGGCCGACCTGCTGATCGAACATGCGCCGGCTGGCCTGGACCGGGTCTATTTCGTCTCGGGCGGGTCCGAGGCGACCGAGGCGGCGATCAAGCTGGCACGGCAATATTTCGTCGAGAAGGGCGAGCCCAAGCGCGGCAAGCTGATCGCGCGCAAGCAGAGCTACCACGGCAATACCATCGGCGCGCTGAGCGCGGGGGGCAACGAATGGCGGCGCGCGCAGTTCGGGCCGCTGCTGCTGGACGTCTCGCACATCGACCCCTGCTATGAATACCGCCTGCGCCGTGACGACGAGAGCGCCGAAGCCTATGGGTTGCGCGCCGCCCAGGCGCTGGAGGACGAGATCCTGCGGCTGGGCCCCGAGACGGTCATGGCCTTCATGGCCGAGCCGGTGGTCGGTGCGACCGCCGGCGCGGTGCCACCGGCGCCTGGCTATTTCAGGCGAATCCGCGAGATCTGCGACAAGTATGGCGTGCTGCTGATCCTCGACGAGGTGATGTGCGGCATGGGTCGCACCGGCACGCTCTTCGCCTGCGAGCAGGACGGGGTGGCGCCGGATATCCTCTGCATCGCCAAGGGGCTGGGCGCGGGCTACCAGCCGGTGGGGGCGATGCTTTGCACCGCCGATATCTATGACACCCTGGCCGCCGGGTCGGGTTTCTTCCAGCACGGGCATACCTATATCGGCCATCCGGTGGCGACGGCGGCGGGGCTGGCGGTGGTGCGCGCGTTGCTGGGGCGCGGGCTGGTCGGCCGGGCCGCCCGCCAGGGCGAGACCTTGATGCGCAAGCTGACCGAGCGGTTCGGCCAGCACCCGCATGTGGGCGACATCCGCGGGCGGGGCATGTTCCGCGGCATCGAACTGGTCGCCGACCGCGATACCAAGGCGCCCTTCGACCCTGGGAAGGGCGTGGCGGGCAAGATCAAGAAAGCGGCCTTCGAGGCCGGGCTGATCTGTTACCCGATGTCGGGCACCATCGACGGCAAGACCGGCGACCACGTGCTGCTGGCGCCGCCCTTCATCATCGAGGACGCGCAGCTGGACGAGCTGACCGACAAGCTGGCGCTGGCGATCGAAGCGGCGATCTGAGCCGCGGGCAGCAGCCCTTGCCCCTTCGACGCGAGACCTGTCGTTTCGCGTCGAAGGGGCTTGCCGGGTTTCCACCTCGCTGCTATCGAGGCGGCGCGAATGTGGGAGAACCGGCCGAGAGACCGGTGCCGAAGGAGCAACCGCCCCGGAAACTCTCAGGCGAATGGACCGCATCTCGCATCGGAACTCTGGAGAGACCCCGCGAGGGGCGCCGAAGGGATAACGATCTCAGGCGAAAGGACAGAGGGGGCATCGCTGCCGCGCACCGAAAGGTCGCGGGATTTGGGATGCCGGAATGTTTCCTTGAGAATCATGCCGGGCTTGGCTTTGGATTGGTCATGACCGACTTGCTGACGACGCCGCTGCACGCGCTTCACCTTGAACTGGGGGCCAAGATGGTGCCCTTCGCCGGCTATGACATGCCGGTGCAATATCCGGCCGGGATCATGGCCGAGCACCAGCACACGCGTGCCAAGGCCGGGCTGTTCGATGTCAGCCACATGGGCCAGGTGATCCTCTCGGGCAAATCCTGGGAAGAGATTGCGGCGGCCTTCGAGACGCTGGTGCCGATGGATGTGCTGGGGCTGGGCGAGGGCCGGCAGCGGTACGGGCTGTTCACCGATCCCGACGGCGGCATTCTCGATGACCTGATGTTCGCCAACCGGGGCGACCACCTGTTCGTGGTGGTGAACGCGGCCTGCAAGGCCGATGACATCGCCCATATGACGGCGCATCTGAAGGGTGTCACCGTGACCCCCGTGACCGACCGCGCGCTGATCGCGCTGCAGGGGCCGGCGGCCGAGGCGGTGCTGGCGGCGCTGGCGCCGGCGGTGGCGGGCATGACCTTCATGGACGTGGCCACGGTCGAGATCGACGGCGCGGAGTGCTGGGTGAGCCGGTCGGGCTATACCGGCGAGGACGGTTACGAGATCTCGGTGCCCGAGGCCGCCGCCGAGGCGCTGGCGCGCCGACTGCTGGAGCATCCGGACGTGATGCCGATCGGCCTTGGGGCGCGCGACAGCCTGCGGCTGGAGGCGGGGCTTTGCCTCTATGGCCACGACATCGACGGCGACACGCTGCCGGCCGAGGCCGGGCTGACCTGGGCGATCCAGAAGGTGCGCCGTTCGGGCGGCAAGCGCGCCGGCGGCTTCCCCGGCGCCGAGGCGGTGCTGGCGCAGATCGAGAATGGCCCCGAGCGGCGGCGCGTCGGACTGCGCCCCGAGGGGCGCGCGCCGATGCGCGAGGGCGTCGAACTGTTCGAGGCCGAGAGCGGCGGACAGGCCGTCGGGCGGATCACCTCGGGCGGCTTCGGGCCGACGGTGGGCGCGCCGGTGGCCATGGGCTATGTCCCCGCGCGGCTGGCCGCGCCGGGAACGAGGCTGTTCGGCGAAGTGCGCGGCAAGCGCCTGCCGGCGGTGGTGGAAAAGCTGCCCTTCGTGGCGGCCGGGTTCAAGCGATAGTCAAAAGAGAGGGACATCCCAGATGAAGTTCACCGAGGAACACGAGTGGCTGCTCGAGGAAGGCGATCTGATCGTCGTCGGCATCACCGAATACGCTGCCGAGCAGCTGGGCGATATCGTCTTCGTCGAGCTGCCCGAAGAGGGCACACAGGTCAGCAAGGACGACGAGATCGTGGTGATCGAGAGCGTCAAGGCCGCCTCGGACATCCTCGCGCCGCTCGACGGCGAAATCGTCGAGGTGAACTCGGCGCTGGTCGACAACCCGGCCAAGGTGAACGAGGACCCGATGGGCGACGGCTGGTTCTTCAAGATCAAGCCGGCGGACCTGTCGCCGATGAAGGACTACATGGACGACGCCGCCTACAAGGATTTCATCGGCGAATGACCGGGCGCACCGACAGCGCAAGCCGCCTTGTGGCGGCCCCGGCGGCGGCGGCCTATGCGGCGCAGCTCGATCCGGGCGCGCTGGCGGAGTGGCTGCCCCCCGACGGGATGGCGCTGGAAGTGCAGCGGCTGGAGCCGCGGCCGGGCGGCGCCGTCGAGATGGTGCTCACCTACGTCGGGGCGGATCCAACCAATGCCAAGAGCGGCGCGGACCGGGACGTGGTGCGCGGCCGTTTCGTGGCCCTGGAGCCGGGACGGCGGGTCGTGCAGGACATGGATTTCGTCAGCGACGACCCGGCCTATTCCGGCACCATGCGGATGACCTGGGACATTGTCCCCGAGGGCGCGGGCACGCGCGTCACCGTCACCGCCGAGAACGTGCCACCGGGGATAAGCGCCGAGGATCACGCGGCGGGGCTGAATGCCTCGCTCGCCAACCTCGCGCGTCATCTCGAAGCGCCTCTGGGGCGCCCGTGATTTTCAAGCCTGCCGGAGGTCGCAAGACCGCACCGGCGCCAAGCGACCGCTGAACTGGGATCGGATCATGACCTATACCCCTACCGACTATCTGCCCTATGATTTCGCCAACCGCCGCCACATCGGCCCCTCGCCGGCCGAGATGGAGGACATGTTCGCGGTGCTGGGGGTGCGCGATCTCGACCAGCTGATCGACGAGACGGTGCCCGCCTCGATCCGGCAGGTGGAGCCGCTGGACTTCGGCAAGCCCAAGTCCGAGCGCGAACTGCTGTGGCACATGGCGCAGGTGGCCAAGAAGAACAAGGTTCTGACCTCGCTGATCGGCCAGGGCTATCACGGCACGGTCACGCCGCCGGCGATCCAGCGCAACATCCTGGAGAACCCGGCCTGGTACACCGCCTATACGCCCTATCAGCCCGAGATTTCGCAGGGCCGCCTCGAAGCCCTGCTGAACTACCAGACCATGGTCAGCGACCTGACCGGGCTGGAAATCGCCAATGCCTCGCTGCTCGACGAAGGCACCGCCTGCGCCGAAGCGATGACCATGGCGCAGCGGGTCGCCAAGTCGAAGGCCAACGCCTTCTTCGTCGACGAGAACTGCCACCCGCAGAACATCGCGGTGATCCGGACGCGGGCAAAGCCGCTGGGGATCGAGGTGATTGTCGGCGCGCCGGATGACCTTGACGCGAGCAAGGTCTTTGGCGCGATCTTCCAGTATCCGGGCACCCACGGCCACCTGCGCGACTTCACCGACGAGATCGCGGCGCTGCACGCCGCGGGCGCGGTGGGCGTGGTCTCGGCCGATCCGCTGGCGCTCTGCCTGCTGAAGGAGCCGGGCGCGATGGGGGCCGACATTGCCGTTGGCAGCACCCAGCGGTTCGGCGTGCCGATGGGCTATGGCGGGCCGCACGCGGCCTATATGGCGACCAAGCAGCAGTATGCGCGCTCCATGCCGGGCCGTCTGGTCGGCGTCAGCATCGACAGCCACGGCAACCGCGCCTATCGCCTGTCGCTGCAGACCCGCGAACAGCACATCCGCCGCGAGAAGGCGACCTCGAACGTCTGCACCGCGCAGGCGCTGCTGGCGGTGATGGCCTCGTTCTATGCCGTCTTCCACGGCCCCGAGGGGCTGCGCGCCATCGCCCAGCGCATCCACCGCAAGACCGTGAGGCTGGCGCGCGGGCTGGAGGCGGCGGGCTTCAAGGTCGAGCCGAAGGAATTCTTCGACACCATCACTGTGGACGTGGGCCTGCTGCAGCAGGGCGTGCTGCTCTCGGCGGTGCGCGAGGGCGTGAACCTGCGCCGCGTGGGCGAGACCAAGGTGGGCATCACGCTCGACGAGCTGACCCGCCCCGCGACGATCGAGGCGGTCTGGCGCGCCTTCGGGATCATCCTGGAGGACAAGGATTTCACGCCCGACTACCGCCTGCCCGACGGGTTGCTGCGGCAATCGGCTTATCTGACCCACCCGATCTTCCACATGAACCGGGCCGAGACCGAGATGATGCGCTACATGCGCCGCCTCGCCGACCGCGACCTGGCGCTGGACCGGGCGATGATTCCGCTGGGGTCCTGCACGATGAAGCTGAACTCGGCCGCCGAGATGATGCCGGTGACCTGGCCCGAGTTCGGCCAGCTGCACCCCTTCGTTCCGGCCGACCAGGCCGAAGGCTATGCCGAGCTGATCGGCGACCTGAGCCAGAAGCTCTGCGACATCACCGGCTATGCGGCGATCTCGATGCAGCCGAACTCGGGCGCGCAGGGGGAATATGCCGGGCTGCTGACCATCGCCGCCTGGCACGAGGCGCAGGGCAACGGGCATCGCAACGTCTGCCTGATCCCGACCAGCGCGCATGGCACCAACCCGGCCTCGGCGCAGATGGTCGGCTGGAAGGTGGTGCCGGTGAAGTCGACCGAGAACGGCGACATCGACCTCGAGGACTTCCGCGCCAAGGCCGAGCAATACGCCGAGACGCTGGCGGGCTGCATGATCACCTATCCCTCGACGCATGGCGTCTTCGAGGAGACGGTGAAGGAGGTCTGCGACATCACCCATGCCCACGGCGGCCAGGTCTATATCGACGGCGCCAACATGAACGCGATGGTCGGGCTGGCGCGGCCGGGCGACCTGGGTGGCGACGTGTCCCACCTGAACCTGCACAAGACCTTCTGCATCCCGCATGGCGGCGGCGGCCCCGGCATGGGACCGATCGGCGTGAAGCCGCACCTGGTGCCGCACCTGCCGGGCCACCCCGAGACCGGCGGCACCGAGGGGCCGGTCTCCTCGGCGCCCTTCGGGTCGCCCTCGTTGCTGCCGATCAGCTGGGCCTATTGCCTGATGATGGGCGGCGAGGGGCTGACCCAGGCGACGCGTGTGGCGATCCTGAACGCCAATTACATCGCGCGGCGGCTGGAGGGAGCCTACAAGGTGCTCTACCGCGGCAAGCAGGGCCGGGTCGCGCATGAGTGCATCATCGACACCCGCCCCTTCGCCGAAAGCGCCGGGGTGACGGTGGACGATATCGCCAAGCGTCTGATCGACAACGGCTTCCACGCGCCGACGATGAGCTGGCCGGTGGCGGGCACGCTGATGATCGAGCCGACCGAGAGCGAGACCAAGGCCGAACTCGACCGCTTCTGCACCGCCATGCTGGCGATCCGCGAGGAGATCCGCGAGATCGAGGAAGGCAAGATCGACAAGGCCAACAACCCGCTGAAGAACGCGCCGCACACGATGGAAGACCTCGTGCGCGACTGGGACCGGCCCTATAGCCGCGAACAGGGCTGCTTCCCGCCGGGGGCCTTCCGGGTCGACAAATACTGGCCGCCGGTCAACCGCGTCGACAACGTCTGGGGCGACCGCAACCTGACCTGCACCTGCCCGCCGATGGAGGCCTATGCCGACGCGGCGGAATAGGTGATCGGACGGCTGCTCCGGCTGACGCCCTTCGCGGCGTCGCTGGGGCTCACGCTCTGGGCCCTGGCCCAGAGCCCCTTCGCCGAGCCGCTGGTGCAGGCCACGGCCGTGCAGGCCGAGCGCGCCCTGAACCGGGCGCTTACCGCACGGGTCAACCCTGCCTGGCTCGAAACGGAGATGGCGGCGGCGCTGGAGGCCGGCGATCTCGACCGTGTCGAGACGCTGGAACTGGTGGCCGGCGATGTCGGGCTGGCGCTGCCCGAGGCGGAGCGGGTGGCGGCGCTGAAGGCCGAGCGGAGCGGCTGGCTCGCCCAGGCCGGGACCTGCGGCCTCTGCATGGCCGATATCGCCGCCTGCCCCTCGGTTTCCCACATGATGGCCTGCGGGATGCCCTTCGAACTGACGCCGCTGGGCGACGCCAATGCCCTGCGCCGCGCCGGCATGGCCATGCTTGAGGGCGAGGAAGTCGACCGGCTGGAGGTGACGCTTGCCGTGGTCGGCCTTGGCGCGACGGCGGCGATCCTGGTCTCGGGCGGCACCTCGACCACGGTGAAGGCGGGGGCGACGGTGCTGCGCGTGGGTCGGCGGCTCGGCACGGTGACGCCGGAGTTCCTGCGGCTGCTGACACGGCTCGCCGATGTCGATCTGAAGCCGGCGCTGCTGCTGCCCTATGCGCGCGGGGCGGCGCGGCTCGACGAGGTGGTCGACACCGCGAAGCTGGCCCGGATCGAAGGCGTTGCCGGCGACCTGGCCCGCGTGGCCGGCAATACCTCGGTCGGCGACGGCGTGCTGCTGCTGCGCCACGTCGACAGCGCCGAGGACGCGGCGCGGCTGGCCAAGGTCTCGGAGGTGGCGGGACCGAGGACGCGCGGCCTGTTCGAGGTGCTGGGCAAGAACCGGGTCTTCCGCGCGCTGGTGCGGCTCTCCGACCTCGCGCTGACGGCGGCGCTGCTGATCTGGGCGACGGCGCTCCAGGCCCTGCTGGCGCTGGCAGGCTGGCTGGGCGGGCGCGCGTTCCGGCTGGCGGTGCGCCGGCTGTGAGGTCGGGATTTTCTTTGAGTATTTTTGAAGAAGAGAAGCCTGGGGGGCGGCGCGCCTGCCTGGCGGTGCGCCTGGAGGGAGGGGTGCGGGGGCGCTTTACGAGTGGCGGTGCGCTGGCGGTGAGGACGGGAATTCCTTGAGTATTTTTGAAGAAGAGAAGCCAGGGAGGGCGGCGCGCCTGTCTGGCGGTGCGCCTGGTGGAAGCGGTGCGGGGGGCGCCCTTTTGGCGCCGAAAGTCTCGGCTGCGCCTCTCTATTGCGCGGCCCCGGCCCTTGCGCCATGATCCCGCCGGACAAGGGAGACCATCATGCGCAAGTTCCTCGTGGTTCTGGATGACAGCCGCGAATGCCTCAACGCGATGCGCTTTGCGGCGATGCGCGCGTCGCATACCGGGGGCGGCGTTGCCATCCTGGCGGTGATCCTGCCCGAGGAGTTCAACCACTGGATCGGCGTCGGCGACATCATGCGCGAGGAGGCGCGGGAGCGCATCACCGCGCATTTCGAGGTCTTCGCCAAGTGGATGCGCGACCGGCAGGGGGTCGACCCGGAACTGGTGATCCGCGAGGGCGACCCGGTGACCGAGATCCTCGGCCAGATCCGGGATGACCCGGAGATCGGCGTGCTGGTGCTGGGCGCCGGGACCGACAAGAAGGGCCCCGGCCCGCTGGTCACCCAGATGAGCCGGTCCTCGGGCTCGCTGCCGATCCCGATTACCATCGTGCCCGGCGACATCTCCAAGGAAAAGCTGGAAGCGATCACCTGACCTCAGGCAAAGCGCGCCTCGGCGGGCGGCAGGTCGAGGCCGTCGAGTTCGGCGCGCCAGACCTGCCCAGGCGCGACGTCGAAGGCGCGGGTGAGCGAGCCGGTGGAGACCATCTCGCCCGGCGCCAGCGGCGGGCTGCCCTCCTCGGCGAGCAGCTCCACCAGGTGGGCGAGCGCGGCCAGCGGGCCATGCGTCATCACGTCGGAACTGTCGCCGTGCCCGGCCACCGCGCCGTTGCACCAGAGCGTGACGCGGAAGCCGTCGAGCTGGCGGGCCAGCGGCGCGACCGGGTGGAAGCCCCCCGGCAGCAGCGCCCCGTGCAGCGCGCCGCAGGCCACCGTATCGGCCGGACGGAAGCGCCAGCCGGGAAAGGGCGAGGTGACCACCTCGAAGCCGAAAGCCAGGCCCGAGAGGCAGGCCAGCAGCGCCTCGGGCGCCAGGCCGGGGCGCGGGGTGGCGCCGATGCGGAAGATGATCTCGGGTTCGATCTTGGGTTCGTTCAGACCATCCAGCGGCAGCGGCGCGGCGGCGTCATGGCAGGTGCTGTCCCAGACCGGCCCCCAGATCGGCGCGTGCACGCCGTATTCCTCCCAGAGGCGGCGGTTGGTGAAGCCGATCTTGCGGCCGACCATGCGCTCGCCCCTGTCGGCGCGCAGGCGGGTGATCTCGGCCGAGACGGCGGTGCCGGCAGCGAGGTCGAAGCCGGGGTCGGCATCGGTCAGCGGCGGCAGCGTGGCGCCGCTGTCGCGCGCCGCGAGAAGGCGCCGCGCCCGTGTCGTTGTGGTCTCCATTCTTCCCTCCCCTGTCGGCTCGCTTCGGCCGCGCGACCAGATTAGAATGGTTCCAATCCTTGACTTGCCCGCCCGCGAGGCGCATATCCGAGTGGAACCGTAGGGAACCCGATCATGTTCATCCAGACCGAATCCACGCCGAACCCGGCAACGCTGAAATTCCTGCCCGGCCAGACCGTGCTGGAGGTCGGCACCGCCGATTTCCCGACATCCGAGGCGGGCGCCAAGTCGCCGCTGGCGGCGCGCATCTTCGCGGTGGACGGGGTCGAGGCCGTGTTCTTCGGCAATGACTTCGTGACCGTGACCAAGGCCGACGCGGTCGAGTGGGACCACATCAAGCCGGCGATCCTCGGCGCGGTGATGGAGCATTACCAGTCGGGCGCCCCGGTGATGGGCGAAGGCCAGAAGATGGACTCTGGCCATGCCGAGCATTCCGGCGAGGACTCGGAGATCGTCGGCCAGATCAAGCAGCTGCTGGACACCCGCGTGCGGCCCGCCGTGGCGCAGGATGGCGGCGACATCACCTTCCACGGCTTCGACCGGGGCGTGGTCTATCTGCACATGCAGGGCGCCTGCGCCGGCTGCCCCTCGTCGACGCTGACGCTGAAGATGGGCATCGAGAACCTGCTGCGCCATTACATCCCGGAAGTGACCGAGGTGCGGCCGGTTGCCGTCTGAGGCGCGCCGGGCAGCGCCTGCCTGGGCGGGCGCCGGTGCGCGACGGCTTCGGCAGCGGGCCGCTCGCCCGGCTTGCGACGCTGTCGCCTGTTGAGACGTTGAAAGCGCCTGCCGGGGGGCAGGCAGGCGCTGCCCGGCGTGCCGCCGGGCGGGACAAATCCTGAAACCTGCGCCTCCACGCGGATCGACACCGGATGAGCGACAGCCCTGCCATTCTCGCCTTCGACACATCGGCCGCGCATTGCGCGGCCGCTTTGCTGCGCGGCGGGCGCATCCAGGCCGCGCGGGCCGAGGCGATGAGCAAGGGGCAGGCCGAGCGGCTGATGGGCCTGCTCGAGGAGGTGCTGGCCGAGGGTGGCACGGACTGGAAGGGTCTCGACGCCATCGCGGTCGGGATTGGGCCGGGCAATTTCACCGGCATCCGCATCTCGGTCTCGGCGGCGCGGGGGCTGGCGCTGGGGCTGGGCGTGCCGGCCTATGGCATCGACGGGTTTGCCGCGCGGCGCGAGGCCCTGGGCGTGACGGGTGCAGTGGGCGTCCCTGCCCCGCGCGAGCAGGTCTATCTCTCGCTCTCCGGCGCGGCGGCGGAACTGGTCGAGCGGCCCGAGGACCTGCCGCCGGAGCCCGACCCGCAGGCGCTGGCCGAGGCGATCGCGCGGCTGGCGGCGGTGCGCTGGCCGGCGGCGGCGCCGGCCCCTGCCCCGCTCTACATCCGGCCCGCCGATGCCGCGCCTTCGTCGGACCGGCCTCCGGTGCTGCTCGATTGATGACGCCCGAGGAGATGGCGCGGCTGCATCGGGCCGCCTATGACGACCGGCCCTGGAGCGCGACGGAATTCGCCGGGCTGATGGGGGCGAAGGGGGTGTTCGTCACCGGCGATGCCCGTGCCTTCGCCCTGGTCCGGGTGCTGTTCGACGAGGCCGAGCTGCTGACCATCGCCACCCATCCCGAGCATCGCCGCCAGGGCCTCGCCCGGCGGCTGATGGAGGACTGGCAGGCGCAGGCCGCCGCGATGGGCGCGACCCGCGCGCTGCTGGAGGTGGCGGCGGACAACGGGGCGGCGCAGGCGCTCTACCTCTCCTGCGGCTACCGCGAGGACGGGCGCCGCAAGGGCTATTACGAGCGGCGTGGCGCACCGCCTGCCGATGCCCTTCTGATGAGCCGCCCGCTGACGCACGGGCAAGCGGGCGCCTGACCTTCCGGCGCGACAGAATCCGGTTGACCCCAAGGGGTTGCTGCGGCCTTAATCGGTGCAATACGCCCGCAGGGGCGCAACCGACCGGGCCGGTGGCGACCTGCCGCCCGCGCCCGGCCAACGACAACAACGGGAGACCGACATGACCATGATGAAAACGCTCCTCGGAGCCGCCGCCGGCCTTGCGCTTGCCGCTGGCGCCGCGATGGCCGAACCGGCCCTGATCTTCGACCTGGGCGGCAAGTTCGACAAGTCGTTCAACGAGGCCGCCTTCAACGGCGCCGAGAAATGGGCCAAGGAAACCGGCGGCACCTACCGCGAGATCGAGATGCAGTCGGAGGCCCAGCGCGAGCAGGCCCTGCGCCGTTTCGCCGAGAGCGGCGCCAATCCGATCGTCACCATGGGCTTTGCCATGGCCGACCCGCTGAGCGCGGTGGCGCCCGATTATCCCGACACCAAATTCGTGGTCATCGACGTCAACTGGCTGGACCTGCCGAACGTGCGCCAGGTCAGCTTTGCCGAGCATGAGGGCAGCTACCTGGTCGGGATGCTGGCGGCGATGGCCTCGAAGACCGGCACCGTCGGCTTCATCGGGGGCATGGACGTGCCGCTGATCCGCCATTTCGGCTGCGGCTATGCCCAGGGCGCCAAGGCGGTGAACCCGGACGTCAAGATCGTCGCCAACATGACCGGCACCACGCCGGCGGCCTGGAATGACCCGGTGAAGGGCTCGGAGCTGACCAAGGCGCAGATCAGCCAGGGCGCGGATGTGATCTATGCCGCCGCGGGCGGCACCGGCGTCGGCGTGCTGCAGACCGCCGCCGACGAGGGCATCCTGTCGATCGGCGTCGACAGCAACCAGAACCACCTGCACCCCGGCAAGGTCCTGACCTCGATGCTCAAGCGCGTCGATGTCGCCGTCTACGAGGCAATGACGGCGGGCGAGAACGTCGAGACCGGCGTCTTCACCATGGGCCTCAAGGAGGATGGCGTCGGCTATGCGATGGACGAGAACAACGCCGCGCTGGTCACCGACGAGATGAAGACCAAGGTCGAGGAGGCCAAGGCCAAGATCATCGACGGCTCGCTCAAGGTCGAAAGCTATTACACCAACGACAGCTGCCCGGCGCTGAGCTTCTGAGCATGACCGGGGCAACCCTTTCGGAGCGGCGGGAGACCGCCGCTCCGGCCATCGAACTGAAGGGCATCTCCAAGGCCTTCGGCCCGGTGCAGGCCAACAGGGACATCTCGATCCGCGTGATGCCCGGCACCATCCACGGCATCATCGGCGAGAACGGCGCGGGCAAGTCCACGCTGATGAGCATTCTCTACGGCTTCTACAAGGCCGACCGGGGCGAGATCTTCATCAAGGGCAGGAAGACCGAGATCCCCGACAGCCAGGCGGCGATCAGTGCCGGCATCGGCATGGTGTTCCAGCATTTCAAGCTGGTCGAGAACTTCACCGTGCTGGAGAACATCATCCTGGGCGCCGAGGACGGCGCGCTGCTCAACCGCTCGATGGCCAAGGCGCGCACCGAGCTGGTGCAGCTGGAAAGGGAATACGGGCTGAACGTCGACCCGGACGCGGTGATCGAGGAGATCGGCGTCGGCAAGCAGCAGCGGGTCGAGATCCTGAAGGCGCTGTATCGGCGCGCCGAGATCCTGATCCTGGACGAACCGACCGGCGTTCTGACCCCCGCCGAGGCCGACCAGCTGTTCCGCGTCCTCGGACGGCTGCGCGCCGAGGGCAAGACGATCATCCTCATCACCCACAAGCTGCGCGAGATCATGGAGATCACCGACACGGTGAGCGTGATGCGGCGCGGCGAGATGACCGCGACGGTGAAGACCGCCGAGACCTCGCCCGAACAGCTGGCCGAGCTGATGGTGGGCCGCAAGGTGCTGCTGCGCGTCGACAAGGCGCCGGCGAAGCCCGGCGCGCCGGTGCTGGAGGTCGAGAACCTGCGGGTGGTCGACGAGGCCGGGGTCGAGCGGGTCAAGGGCATCTCGCTGAACGTGCGCGCCGGCGAGATCCTGGGCATTGCCGGGGTGGCGGGCAACGGCCAGTCGGAACTGCTGGAGGTGCTGGGCGGGATGCGCTCGGGCCGCGGGGTGCTGCGGATGCGGGGCCAGGTCATGGACCCCGGCGCCGACGGCAAGGCGCGCAGGGCCATGGGCATCGCCCATGTCCCGGAGGACCGCCAGCGCGAGGGGCTGATCATGGGCTTTCACGCCTGGGAGAATGTCGCCTTCGGCTATCACGACGATGCGCGCTATCGTTCCGGCATGTTCATGAACAACCGCGCCCTGCGCGAGGACACCGCCGCCAAGATGGAGCGCTTCGACGTGCGCCCGCCGGACCCCTGGCTGGCCGCCAAGAATTTCTCGGGCGGCAACCAGCAGAAGATCGTGGTGGCCCGCGAGATCGAGCAGAACCCCGCGCTGCTGCTGGTGGGGCAGCCGACGCGGGGCGTGGACATCGGCGCGATCGAGTTCATCCACAAGCAGATCGTGGCGCTGCGCGACGCCGGGGCGGCGGTGCTGCTGGTCTCGGTCGAGCTGGACGAGATCCTGTCGCTGAGCGACCGCATCGCGGTGATGTTCGACGGGCGGATCATGGGCGAGCGGCTGCCGGGGCAGACCGACGAGACCGAGCTGGGGCTGCTGATGGCCGGGATGTCGGAGGCGGCGGCATGAGTGGAGGGGTCGTGGCCTCGGATCGCTGCGCGATCCGATCCCTGGGGGCGCCGCCCCCGCCGCGCCTGCGGCGCGACTCCCCCGGAGGTATTTGGAAAGAAGAGAAATCAGGGGCGCGGCGCGCACCGGGTCCGGGGGGCGCGACGTGGACGTGATGCCGAAATGGGCCGAGGTGATCCTCGTGCCGCTGATCTCGCTGCTGCTGGCCGCGATCCTCTCGGCGCT
The DNA here is from genome assembly GCF_014656415.1 of Seohaeicola zhoushanensis. GTDB lineage: Bacteria > Pseudomonadota > Alphaproteobacteria > Rhodobacterales > Rhodobacteraceae > Seohaeicola_A > Seohaeicola_A zhoushanensis. The sequence continues at coordinate 14,093 of NZ_BNCJ01000015.1, forward strand.
GGTGATCCTGGCGATCGGCGAGGATCCGGTGGCGGCCGTCAAGATGATGGTCGAGGGCGCGCTGGGGTCGACCTATGCCTGGGGCTACACGCTCTATTACGCGACCAACTTCATGTTCACAGGGCTGGCGGTGGCGGTGGCCTTCCATGCGCGGATGTTCAACATCGGCGGCGAGGGGCAGGCGATGATCGGCGGGCTGGGGGTGGCGCTGGCCTGTCTCTACGTGCCCTGGCCGCATTGGTCGCTGGGGCTGCTGGGCGCGATCCTTGCGGGCGGGCTGTTCGGCGCGGGATGGGCGCTGATCCCGGCCTGGCTGCAGGCGAAGCGGGGCAGCCATGTCGTCATCACCACGATCATGTTCAACTTCATCGCCGCCTCGGCGCTGAACTACATCCTGGTGAACCTGCTGAAGCCCAAGGGCTCGCAGGATCCGGCCAGTGCCCGCTTTCCCGAGGCGGTGCACCTGCCGACGCTGCATGAGCTTCTGGCGCCGCTGGGGATCAACTTCTCGAAGGCGGCGCCGGCCAATGTCTCGCTGCTGGTAGCGGTTGCCGCCTGCGTGCTGGTCTGGGCGCTGATCTGGCGCACGCGGTTGGGATACGAGATCCGCGCCTATGGCCAGTCCGAGCCGGGCGCGCGCTATGCCGGGATCTCGGGGGTGCGGATCATCCTGATCTCGATGGTGATCTCGGGGGCGCTGGCGGGCTGCATGGCGATCAACAACGTCATGGGCGAGGCAGAGCGGCTGGTGCTGAACGCGACCGAGGGCGCCGGTTTCATCGGCATCGCCGTCGCGCTGATGGGGCGCAGCCATCCGTTCGGGGTTTTCCTGGCGGCGATCCTCTTCGGCTTTCTCTACCAGGGCGGGGCCGAGCTGGCGCTCTGGACCAAGATCCCGCGCGAGATGATAACCGTGATCCAGGCGCTGGTGATCCTGTTCACCGGGGCGCTGGACAACATGGTGCGGGCGCCGCTGGAGCGGATCTTCCTGGCGGCGCGGCGGGGGCGGGGCTGATGGATTTCCTGACCATCCTGCAGATCCTCGACAGTTCCGTCCGGCTGGCCACGCCGCTGCTGCTGGCCTGCCTGGCCGGGCTCTATTCCGAACGGGCGGGGATCTTCGACATCGGGCTTGAGGGCAAGATGCTGGCGGCGGCCTTCCTCTCGGCGGCGGTGGCGGCGGTGACGGGCTCGGTCTGGCTGGGGCTGCTGGCGGGGATTGCCGCCTCGATGGTGCTGTCGGGGCTGCACGGCCTCGCCTCGATCACCTTCCGGGGCAACCAGCTGATCTCGGGCGTGGCGATCAACTTCCTGGCCTCGGGGCTGACCGTGCTGGTGGCGCAGGACTGGTTCGCCCAGGGCGGGCGCACGCCTTCGCTGGGGGGCGATGCGCGGTTCACCGGGCTGACCCTGCCCTTTGCCGATGCGCTGGCGGGCGTGCCGGTGATCGGGCCGGTCTATGCCGAGCTGATCTCGGGCCATTCGATCCTGGTCTACCTCGCCGTGGCCGCCGTGCCGGCGACCTGGTGGGTGCTCTACCGCACCCGTTTCGGGCTGCGGCTGCGGGCGGTGGGCGAGAACCCGGCGGCGGTGGATACCGCCGGCATATCGGTTGTCGGGCTGCGCTTTGCCGCGGTGGCGATCTGCGGGCTGCTCTGCGGCATTGCCGGGGCTTACCTGTCGACCGCGCTGCAGGCCGGCTTCGTCAAGGAGATGACGGCGGGGCGTGGCTTCATCGCGCTGGCGGCGCTGATCTTTGCCAAGTGGCGGCCCTGGCAGGCGATGTGGGCCTGCCTGCTCTTCGGCGTCCTGCAGGCGATCGCGCTGCGCTATCAGAACATCCGGCTGGGCGAGATCACCATCCCGGTGCAGGTCATGGACGCCCTGCCCTATGTGCTGACGGTGGTGATCCTGGCCGGTTTCGTCGGCAAGGCCATCGCCCCGCGTGCGGGCGGCGAGCCCTATGTGAAGGAGCGGTAAGGCACAGGCAGCCGGCCCGATTGTGGCCAGATTCCATCGGGGTATCGGTCCAGTTCGCGGCGGTTGCGAAACACGTATTGATTGGCCCGGAGTGCGGGGGCTAGGAACGAACATGCAGATCTACCTTCCCATCGCCGAGGTATCGGTCAACGCGTTCCTCATTCTGGGGCTGGGAGGGCTGGTGGGCATCCTGTCGGGGATGTTCGGCGTCGGCGGCGGCTTCCTCATCACCCCGCTGCTGTTCTTCGTGGGCATCCCGCCGGCAGTGGCGGTGGCGACCTCGGCCAACCAGATCGTCGCCTCCTCCTTCTCGGCCATCCTCGCGCATTTCAGGCGCAAGACGGTCGATCTCAAGATGGGCATGGTGCTGCTGGCGGGGGGCCTCGTCGGTTCGGGCCTGGGCGTCATCCTGTTCAACTATCTCAAGAGCATCGGCCAGGTCGATCTGATGGTGCGGCTCTGCTACGTGCTCTTTCTCGGCGTCGTCGGCCTGCTGATGTTCATCGAGAGCGTGAACGCCATCCGCAAGAGCCGCCAGCCGATCGGGCCGCGCAAGCCCTCGTCGCGGCGGCACAAGAGCTGGATCTATGCGATGCCGGTGAAGATCCGGTTCCGCACCTCGGGCCTTTACATCTCGGTCTTCCCGCCGCTGCTGATCGGCCTGCTGGTGGGCGCGCTGGCGGCGGTGATGGGGGTCGGCGGCGGCTTCATCATGGTGCCGGCGATGATCTACCTGCTGGGGATGCCGACCAAGGTGGTGGTCGGCACCTCGCTGTTCCAGATCATCTTCGTGGCCGCCTTCACCACCATGCTGCACGCCGTCACCAACCACACGGTGGACACGGTGCTCGCCGTGCTGCTGCTGCTGGGCGGGGTGATCGGGGCGCAGTTCGGCACCCAGTTCGCCATGCGCCTCAAGGCCGAGCAGCTGCGGGTGCTGCTGGCGCTGCTGGTGCTGCTGGTCTGCGGCAAGCTGGCGCTGGAGCTGCTGCTGATGCCGTCGGAACTCTATTCCCTCACCCGGCCGGGAGGACACTGATGCGCGCGCTGCTCGTGGCTTTCCTGATGCTGCTGCCGGGGCTGGCCCTGGGCAGCGAGGAGGTCGTGCTGGGCCTGTCGAAGGACAAGGTCTCGATCACCACCAGCTTCGATGGCTCCGACATCCTGATCTTCGGCGCGGTCAAGCGCGAGACGCCGATCCCGGAGGGCCCGCCGCTGCAGGTGCTGATCACCGTCACCGGGCCGATGGCGCCGGTGCTGGTGCGCCGCAAGGAGAAGGCCTACGGCATCTGGATCAACCGCGATGCGGTGGAGGTGGACTCGGCGCCGAGCTTCTACGCGGTGGCGACGACAGGGCCGATGAAGGAAGTACTGAAGGACGTCGAGGACCTGCGCCAGAAGATCAGCATCGACCGGGTGATCCGCTCGGTCGGGGCGCCGATGAACATCATGGATTCGGCCAGCTTCACCGATGCGGTAATCCGCATCCGCCAGGACCAGGGGCTGTATCAGCAGCTCGAGGGCGAGGTGGCGCTGGACGAGCAGACGCTGTTCCGCACCGCCATCGAGCTGCCGTCGAACCTGGTGGAAGGCGATTACGAGACGCGCATCTTCCTGACCCGCGAGGGGCGGGTGGTGTCGTCCTACCGGACCGTCATCGTGGTCAACAAGGTGGGCATGGAGCGCTGGCTCTACGGCATGGCGCAGGAGAACGCGCTGCTCTACGGGCTGATGTCGCTGGCCATCGCGATTGCCGCCGGTTGGGGCGCGTCCGAGGCCTTCCGGCTGCTGCGGCAGAGCTGAACCACCCTCCCGCTTGAAAACGCGCGCCGGGCGTGCCATATCGCCCCCGCGAGGACGACCTCCCCATTTTGGACCAAAGCCCGGGACGGCCCGGCACCGGAACCGAGGTTGCCATGCGCTCTCCTTTAGACCGTCTTCGCCACGCCCTGAGCTTCGAGATCATCGCCCTGCTGCTGATTGTTCCCCTGGGCGCGGCCGCCTTTCACATGCCGATGCAGGACATCGGCGTCGTCGGCATCGTCAGCGCGACGATCGCGACGCTGTGGAACATGCTCTACAACTACCTCTTCGACCTGGCGCTGCGCCGCAGCACCGGCACGACGCTCAAGTCGGGGCTGGTCCGCGTGCTCCATGCCGTGCTGTTCGAATGCGGGCTGCTGGTGGTGCTGATGCCCTTCATCGCCTGGTATCTGTCGATCTCGCTCTGGCAGGCCTTCGTGATGGACCTGTCCTTCGCGGTTTTCTACATGGTCTACGCGCTGATCTTCAACTGGGCCTACGACCGGCTGTTCCCGCTGCCCGAGTGGAACCGGGCGGCGGCCTGAGCCGCCACTGGCCTCAGCCGCGCCCGATGTAGGGCATCTTCGTCGCCATCACCGTCATGAACTGCACGTTCGCCTCGGGCGGCAGGCTGGCCATGTGCAGCACGCCCTGGGCGGCGTTGGCCACGTCCATCGTCTCGGGCGGCTGCTGCCCGGTGGCAATGGCGCGGGCCTTGAGGTCGGCCACCATCGGCGTCTCGGCATTGCCGATGTCGATCTGGCCGCAGGCGATGTTGAACGGCCGCCCGTCGAGCGAGATGGTGCGGGTCAGCCCCGTGATCCCGTGCTTGGTCGCGGTATAGGTGACCGAGCCGGGGCGCGGCACATAGGCCGAGATCGAGCCGTTGTTGATGATGCGCCCGCCCTGCGGATCCTGCCGGCGCATGGCGGCAAAGGCGCAGCGGGCGGCAAGGAACATGCCGGTGAAATTGACCGCGACGGCGCGGTGCCAGTCCTCGACCGGGATCTCGTCGATCGGGGCCTGGGCGGTGAAGATGCCGGCGTTGTTGAACAGCACGTCCAGCCGGCCGACCTGCTGCACGAAGCTGTCGAAGGCCGCCTGCACTGCCTGCGCGTCGGTGACATCGGCCACCAGCGGCACGGCGTTGCCGTGCTGCGCGGCGATCTCCTTCAGCGGGCCTTCGCTGCGGGCGAGGATGCCGACGCGCCAGCCTTCGGAGAGGAAGAGTTCCGCGGTGGCGCGGCCGATGCCCGAGCTCGCGCCGGTGATCAGGATCGTCTTCATATTTCCTCGCTTTCCAGGACCAGGTTGGCGGGACCGCTGCGCAGGTCGTCGATGCGCAGGCCCTCGGTGGGTTTGGACAGACGGTTGCGCACCACCCAGAACAGCCGGTCCGAGGCGCGGGTGATGGCGACATAGGCAAGCCGCTTCCACAGCGGTTGACCGGCCTCGCTGCGGCCGGTGCGGGCTGCGGCATAGAGGTCGGGGGCAAAGACCTGCACGTTCTCCCATTGCGAGCCCTGCGCCTTGTGGATGGTGCAGGCCGCGCCGTGCAGGAAGGTCGCGCCCATGCGGGCGGCGAAGGGGATGAAGGGCTCTTCCTCGTCCGGTTTCTCGATCTGCACGATCGAGGCCGCCGACACCTGCGGCTCCTCGGCGCCGATCACGTGCAGGCGCGAGAAGCCGGGCTTGCGGCCGGGACCGAGGTAGATCACCTGCGCCCCCTTGATGAGGCCGCGCGCCTCGAGGTCGAGGCGCTTCTTGCGGTGCTTGATCGGCAGCTCGATCCCGTCGCAGATCAGCGGCTCGCCCGGCAGCAGCGCATCCTCGGGCGCGCCGTAGACGGTGCGGAAGGCGTTGATGAGGCGGATCCGGGTGGCATTGCGCCAGACCAGCACGGGCGAGCGCGCCATCAGGTCGACCTCGACCCGCTGGCCCCAGACGACCCGGTCGTCCTTGAGCGACACATCCTCGATCATCCGCTCGAACTGCTCGAAGCCCAGATCGGGGTCGGCCAGCGCATGGGCGAGGTCGAGGATCGGGTTGCCGGCCTCCTGGCGGTGGATGCGCGACAGTTCCAGCCGGCGCGGCGCGGGCAGCTTGTCGAAGACCATGCCGCCGGGGCTGTTCACCGGCGCCAGCTGCGCCGGGTCGCCGAAGAGCAGCAGGGTCGGGAAGATCTCCTGCAGGTCGGTGAACTGCTTCTCGTCGAGCATCGAGGCTTCGTCGACGAAGCCGATGTCCAGCGGCTCCTCGCGCCGCTTCCAGCCGGTGATGAAGTCCGAGCCGCGCAGCCCGGCGGCGGCCAGCGCGCCGGGGATCGACTTGTTGCCCTGGAAGAAGGCGAAGGCGCGGTCGAGCGCGGTTTCAGTCAGCCCCTCGACCTCGGGCCGCTCGCCCTCGCCCGCCAGCCAGGCGGCTATGCGTTCGTATTCGGGGTCGTAGACCGGGGTATAGAGAATGCGGTGGATCGTCGTCGCCGGCACGCCGCGCAGGCGCAGCACCGAGGCGGCCTTGTTGGTCGGCGCGAGGATGGCCAGCGTGCGGCGGTCCTTGCGCCGTCGCCCCTCCCAGTCGCCCGAGACCACGTCGAGGCCGGCGGCTTGGAGCGCCTTGTAGAGTTCGGCCAGCAGCAGCGTCTTGCCCGAGCCGGCCTTGCCGATCACCGCCATCACGCCGCCTCCGGCGGCGGCAGGCGGCATCAGCAGGGCATCGTCGAGATTGATGCCGACGCCGCGGAGCATCTCGGTGACGCTGTCGAAGGCGCTGGCCTGGTCGTCGGAAAAGGTAACGGTCGGTGCAGACATGGCGCGACCCTACAGGCGCGCGCCCGGCTCCGCCAGTGGCCTTGCCTCAGCCCTCGGCGAGACGGGCGAGCGGGGTCGGCGCGCCGAAGGAGCGGTCGAACCAGAGGCGCGACAGCTCGAGCGAGATGCGGGCGCGGCGGGCGACCTGGCGGCGGGCCGTCTCGGTGAAGGACCAGAGGGCCGACGCTGATCTGCTCGCGGCCTTCTCCGGTGCTGCCCAGCACCTCGGGCGAGGCACAGATGGCGCGGTAGATGCGCACCATCCGGGCATCGAAGACGCCGACGAAATGGCGCACGCCGAAGCGCGCCATGATCTCGCCGCCACCCAGCATCAGCGCCGCCGCAACGCGCGGCCCGACCTCCGGCGCCAGGCAGAAACGGGTGCATTCCCAGATCAGCGGGCTGGTGATGGCGCCGCCGGTCAGGTGGGCAAAGATGTCGTTGACCATGACCCGGCCCGTCGTCGGCAGGAAGCGCATCGAGCCGCCGTGGCGGCCGCCCGGTTCCTCCCAGATGACGTAGAGCGGGTTGAGGCTGTCGTAGAGGTCGCGCTCCTCGCCCTTGGCATCCACCGTGACCGGCCAGCCAAGCCGCCCTGCGAATTGAGTGGCACGGTCGGCGAACATGGACTGCGCCAGCCGGGGATGGCTGGCAAACTGATCGGCGTAGAGATAGCGGAGCATGGCGCGCCTTTCGGTTCCGGGCGGGACACCGATAGACGGCCGGGCTTAACGGCGGCTGCGCAGGGCGGTCGGCCTGTTCGGAGGCGGTTCACACAACGATCAGGCCGAAGCCGATGGCGCGGGCCACGGCATGGGTGGTGTTGAGCGCGCCGAGCTTGAAACGCGCGCTCTCGATATAGACCCGCAGCGTGTGTTCCGAGATCGACAGCGCATCGGCCACCTGGGCGCGATTGTAGCCCATCGCCAGCAGCGTCATCGCGTCGATCTCGCGCGGGGAAAGCTGGCGCGATTGTTCCGGCGTGCGGGTCGGTTCGAATTCCAGGGCTTTTCGATTCATGTAATGCGCCAGCAGGATCAGGTCGCGGCTGTGCATTTCGATGAATTTCGCCCAGGTCTCGTCATCGCTGGTATGATTGACGGTGAACAGCGCGAATTGGCCGTTCGGCCCGCGGATCGGAATCGAATAGCCCTGGTTGCCCACCCCGTGCTCGTGTGCATCGCGCAGAAACTCGCGCGCCGCCTTCGAGGACCAGTCCAGCCGCTTCCAGTCGACCGGGTGGAAGCGCTTGAAGCAGCCGATGACAACCGGGTCTATGCGGATGTAGTTGAGACTGAGGTAGCGGTCTGCCCAGGCCAGCGAATAGGTGCCGCAGCCATACTGTTCGCCCTTCGCATCTACCCAGTGATAGACCACGTGATCGATCCGGAACACGTCGCGGATCGCGTAAACAATGCGGAAAAGGTCCTCAAGCGCGTTGGCCTGCTCCAACTGCCCTAGAATCTGATCCAGCTTCTCCGAGTTCGCCATATACTTGGTGTTGTCCTGCCCGAGACGATATTTCAGCAGCTGCGACCAAAGTCGTATCGGCAAGCTGTTCGGCCAGGGCCGCCAGGTTGTTGGCCTCTGCGAAGGCCTTCAGGTCTGCCAGAACGTCGAGTATCCAGTCGCATTGCATGTCCAGAGTCCCCCGGAAATGATTAACAAGTGGTTAAGCAACAAGGTATCACAGCTTTACATTTCAAAATATTCGCCGGTTTCACCTCCCCAGAAATAGCGGGGCGGCCAGAGTCTAACCTGCTGAAAAGTGTATACCGAATGCACCAATAAAACAAACCCGCGAACCGACAAAGCGATTCGCGGGCATATGTTCGCGATCCGGAAGGATCAGCGGCGGGCGTCGAGCACCTCTTCGAGGGTCCGCAGGCCGGTGCGCGGCGACTGGACCAGCACCGACATGTTGCCGGGCTTGTGCTCGTTGCGGAGCATCTTCATGTGCGCCTGCGGCAGGTCGGCCCAGGTGAAGACCTCGGACATGCAGGGATCGAGGCGGCGTTCGAGCATCAGCTTGTTGGCGGCGCTGGCCTGCTTGAGGTGGGCGAAGTGGCTGCCCTGCAGGCGCTTCTGGTGCATCCACATGTAGCGGACGTCGAAGGTGCAGTTGAAGCCCGAGGTGCCGGCGCAGATCACGACCATGCCGCCCTTCTTGACCACCAGCGACGAGACCGGGAAGGTCGCTTCGCCGGGGTGTTCGAAGACCATGTCGACGCTCACGCCCTTGCCGGTGATCTCCCAGATCGCCTTGCCGAACTTGCGCGCTTCCTTCAGCCACTCGGCGTATTCCGGCGAGTTGACCTTGGGCAGCTGGCCCCAGCACTTGAAGTCCTTGCGGTTGATGACGCCCTTGGCGCCCAGGTCCATCACGAACTGGCGCTTGTCCTCGTCCGAGATCACGCCGATGGCATTGGCCCCGGCGGTGTTGATGAGCTGGATCGCATAGGAACCGAGACCGCCCGAGGCGCCCCAGACCAGCACGTTCTGGCCCGGTTGCAGGTCATGCGGCGGGTGGCCGAAGAGCATCCGGTAGGCGGTGGCGAGCGTCAGCGTGTAGCAGGCGCTTTCCTCCCAGGTCAGGTGCTTGGGGCGCGGCATCAGCTGCTGGCTTTGCACCCGGGTGAACTGGGCGAAGGAGCCGTCGGGGGTTTCATAGCCCCAGATCCGCTGGCTCGGCGAATACATCGGGTCGCCGCCGTTGCATTCCTCGTCGTCGCCGTCGTCCTGGTTGCAGTGAACCACGACCTCGTCGCCGACCTTCCAGCGCTTCACCTTGTCGCCAACCGCCCAGACGATGCCCGAGGCGTCGGAACCGGCGATGTGATAGGGCTGCTTGTGGCCGTCGAACGGGCTGATCGGCTGGCCGAGCGCGGCCCAGACGCCATTGTAGTTCACGCCGGCGGCCATGACGAGGATCAGGACCTCGTTGCTGTCGAGCTTGGGAACCTCGACGACTTCCTGGATCATCGCGGTATTCGGCTCGCCATGACGCTCGCGGCGGATCGCCCAGGCGTACATCTGCTTTGGCACGAAACCGAGCGGCGGGATCTCTCCCATCTCGTAGAGGTCCTTCTGGGGCGCCTCGTAGGGGGCGATATCGGGATGCGTATCCAGTGCCATGCCGGTTCCTAGTCCTTCGCTGTTGTGCCGCAACGCAGAATCATGCGGCGTTTTGCCCGAGATACTGACAGTCACGCAACATTGCAATAGTATGACTGGCTCTGTTTGAAATTTTATGACCCAGCGGATGCAGAAAGTTACTTTGCAGGCGCAGAAAAGTGCGCCTGCCCCGACGGCAGCAGATGCCGGATCGAGTTGGCGTAGAAGACCAGTACCTCGCGTTCGGCCTCGACAGGCGCGACAAGCCCCGACTCTTCGGTGACGAGTCGCCGTTCCAGCAGCAGGCGCAGCCCGTATTCGGCGGCATAGGCCTCGCTGTCGCGCGGGATGTGGACATGCGCGCCCGGCAGCGTGTCGACCAGCGCGGCGAAGAGGGTTTCGAGTTCACCCCGCGACATCGGCCCGTGGCGCAGCAGCAGGGTGCAGACCGCCGGCACCGGCAACACCGGGACGATGGCGCCGATCCGCTGCATCAGCTCGGCGGCCAGCACCTCGGGGGCGTCGGCTGCGGCGAGCCCCTCGTAGCCAGCGAGCGAGAGCGGCGCGCCAAAGCTGACGGCGGCATAGCCGAAGCGGCGATAGCGCCCGGTGACGCGCAGCCAGAGCTGGCGCAGGGCGTTCCGTGTCACCACGCCCAGCCCGGTGTTGAAACGGTGGCCGGGAATATTTGCGGCGGCGATCAGGTTGCGATCCTCCAGCACCCGGTCATAGTTCAGGCCGACCGGCACGAAGACCACGTCGCGCTTCGCCGGATCGAAGCCGTCGAGGATGTATTTCAGCAGGCCGAGCTTCGGCTCCAGCAAGGCCCCCGTGCGCGAGAGGCCGCCCTCGGGGAACATCGCCTGGGTCACGCCGGCCTCGGTCGCCAGTTGCACATAGCGGGCGAGCACCCGGCGGTAGAGTTCGTTGCGCGACTTGCGGCGGATGAAATAGGCCCCCATCGCGCTAATGAGCCGCGACAGCGGCCAGACCTGCGCCCATTCGCCCACCGCGTAGGACAGCGCCGAGCGTTCGGCGGCGAGATAGGTGACCAGCACGTAATCCATGTTCGAGCGATGGTTCATCACGAAGATCACCGTCGCCTTGGGGTCGATATCCTTCAGCCGGTCGCCCGCGTAATGGCCCAGCCGCACCCGGTAGAGCGCATTCGACAGGAAGCGGGCCAGCCGGATCGCCACGCCGAAATAGGCCGAGGCAGAGAAGGAGGGCACGATCTCGCGCGCATAGGCGCGGGCCTGTTCGGCGGCGACGTTCTCGGGGATCGCCTCGGCATGGGCATGATCGGCCACCGCCTGCATCACCTGCGGGTCGTAGATCAACCGCTGGATCATGTCATAGCGCCGCGCCAGCTTGAACGGCTGGATCGGCCGTTCGAGCCGCTGGTTCAGCCGGGCCACCACACGTTCGAGCCGGCGGCGGAAGAACCAGCGCACCGAGGGAAAGAGGAAATGCGAGGCGAATGTCACCGCCGCGAAGAGCAGGATCAGGATGAAGAGCCAGAGCGGGACTTCGACGGTGGTGGCCATATGCGTTTGTTGCAAGGGGCGCAGGCGCCGTAAACCATTATCGCTCAAGCTTTGGACGGATTCCGGGCAGCCCCGTCATGCCGCAGCGCAGCGAATTGACATTTACCGATCATTTCTGCTTAGAAGCTCTCAGCGCAATAAAATTACCCATCCAGTCGAAAGGCCTCCGTGATGACCCAGACCCAGAAGGACAAACCCTGGCTGATCCGCACCTATGCCGGGCACTCCACCGCCAAGGCCTCGAACGCCCTCTATCGCGGCAACCTGGCCAAGGGGCAGACCGGCCTTTCGGTGGCTTTCGACCTGCCGACCCAGACCGGCTATGACAGCGACCACGTGCTGGCGCGGGGCGAGGTGGGCAAGGTCGGGGTTCCGGTGGCGCACCTGGGCGACATGCGCACCCTGTTCGACCAGATCCCGCTGGAACAGATGAACACCTCGATGACGATCAACGCGACCGCGCCCTGGCTGCTGGCGCTCTACATCGCGGTGGCCGAGGAACAGGGCGCCGATGTCAACAGGCTGCAGGGCACCGTGCAGAACGACATCATCAAGGAATACCTCAGCCGGGGCACCTATATCTGCCCGCCGAAACCGTCGCTCAAGCTGATCGCGGACGTGGCCGAGTATTGCTATACCAACGTTCCCAAGTGGAATCCGATGAACGTTTGTTCGTACCACCTGCAAGAAGCGGGTGCGACTCCGGAACAGGAACTGGCATTTGCATTGGCAACGGCACAGGCGGTTCTGGATGCATTGAAGGATCGCGTTCCGGAAAATGATTTTCCCGTACTGGTCGGTAGAATTTCATTTTTCGTAAATGCCGGCATTCGATTCATCACCGAAATGTGCAAAATGCGGGCGTTTGTCGAACTCTGGGATGAAATCTGCGAAACCCGATATGGCATCACTGACGCTAAAATGCGTCGGTTCAGATATGGCGTTCAGGTCAATTCGCTCGGGTTGACCGAACAGCAGCCGGAAAACAACGTCTATAGAATATTGCTCGAAATGCTGGCGGTGACGCTGTCCAAGAATGCCCGCGCCCGCGCGGTGCAGCTGCCGGCCTGGAACGAGGCACTGGGCCTGCCCCGCCCCTGGGACCAGCAATGGTCGATGCGGATGCAGCAGATCCTGGCCTATGAAACCGACCTGCTGGAATACGGCGATCTCTTCGACGGCAGCCCGGTTGTCGCTGCCAAGGTCGAGGCGCTGAAAGAGGGCGCACGGTCGGAGCTGGCCAATCTCGACAGCATGGGCGGCGCGGTTTCGGCGATCGAATACATGAAATCGCGGCTGGTCGATTCCAATGCCGAACGGCTGAACCGGATCGAGGCCGGGCAGACCACGGTGGTCGGCGTGAATAAGTTCACCACCACCGAAGCCTCGCCGCTTTTGACCGGGGATGGCGGAATTCTGGTTGTCGATCCGGCAGTTGAACAGGAACAGATTGCCCGCCTGAACGACTGGCGCGCCCAGCGCGACGGCGCGGCGGTGCGCGCGGCCCTTGCGGCCCTGCGCGAGGCGGCGGTGAACGGCGCCAACGTCATGGCACCATCGATCGCGGCGGCCAAGGCGGGCGTAACCACCGGAGAATGGGCGGAAGTCATGCGCCAGGCCTTCGGCACCTACCGCGGCCCGACCGGCGTTTCCGGCTCGCCCTCGAACCGGACCGAGGGGCTGGACGAGATCCGCGCCGCGGTCGACGCGGCCAGCGATGCGCTGGGGCGGCGGCTGAAATTCCTGGTCGGCAAACCGGGCCTGGACGGCCATTCCAACGGCGCCGAGCAGATCGCCTGCCGGGCCCGCGATTGCGGCATGGATATCACCTATGACGGAATTCGCATGACGCCCGAGGAAATCGTTTCCGCCGCCCAGGAAAACAAAGCCCATGTCGTCGGTCTTTCGATCCTTTCGGGCAGCCATGTTCCGCTGGCCGAAGAGGTGATGAAACGGATGCAGGCCGCCGGACTTGCCGAGATTCCGGTTATCGTCGGAGGCATCATTCCGGAAGAGGATGCGCGGAAACTTGCCGGAATGGGCGTGGCGCGGGTCTACACACCGAAAGATTTCGAACTAAACACTATCATGATGGACATTGTTGCTCTGGTTAACCCGGAATTAATCGCCGCCCAATAGGTCGACACAAAATAGGGGGCTGCTATTTCTGGCATAATCAAGTAATGATACAGAACTGTGCAACCCTGACGCTAATTAGCGTCAAACCAGGCAAAAAAGGAAAAATAGGGAATGAACCTGACCAGCATGTCGCGCAAAGAGCTGATGAAGCTGCGCGACGACATCGACAAGGAACTCGTCGCCGCAGAAGAGCGTGAGCGTCGCGATGCGCTGAAAGCAGCTGAAGAAGCCGTCGCAAAATTCGGTTTCTCGCTGGGTGAATTGGGTGTTTCGGGGAACAAACGCGGCACCGCGCGGGACCGCCGCGCGAAGTCGAGCCCGAAGTATCGCAACCCGGCTGATCCCAAACAAACCTGGACTGGCATGGGTCGAAAACCTCAGTGGATCCACGAGGCAATTGCCAACGGGACCGATCTCTCGACGCTCGAGATCTGAAGCGGGCGTTTCATGACGATACATATCGGGGCGCGCCCGGGCGACATCGCCGAAACCGTGCTGATGCCGGGCGACCCCTATCGCGCCCGCTGGGCGGCCGAGACCTTCCTGACCGAGCCCCGGCTGGTCAACGAGGTGCGCGGGATGCTGGGCTATACCGGCACCTGGAAAGGCCATCCGGTGACGATCCAGGGCTCGGGCATGGGAATGCCCTCGCTCTCGATCTACGCCAACGAACTGATCCGGGACTTCGGCGTGCAGACGCTGATCCGGATCGGGTCGTGCGGGGCGATGCAGGAAAAGGTGAAGGTGCGCGACGTCATCCTGGCGATGACGGCGAGCACCATCTCCACCCCCTCGCGCGGGATCTTCCGCGAGTTGCAGTTCGCGCCCTGTGCCGACTGGTCGCTGCTGCGCGCGGCGGTGACGGCGGCCGAGGCGAAGGGCACCGCCCTGCATGTGGGCGGCATCTATTCCTCGGATACCTTCTATGACGAACGTCCCGACCTCAACGAGCAGATGACCCGCCACGGCATCCTCGGGGTCGAGATGGAGGCAGCCGAGCTCTACACGCTGGCCGCACGGCATGGCCGGCGGGCGCTGGCGGTTCTGACGGTGTCGGACCACCTGCTGACCGGCGACGCACTGCCCTCGGACCAGCGGGAACGCTCGTTCGGCGACATGGTCGAGATCGCGCTGGAAGCGGCCTTCGCCTGACGCGCCCGGATCGCCGCGCGGGATAGCCACCGCGCGGCTGCATCCAATTCCGACTTGACGGGAAGGCTGTCCACGGGGTCAGCTTCACCTTCGGGTGTGGGGTAATTCACAGACCGCGCACGCTCGGGCGGCCAGACTGCGCCGCAGTGGACGAAACGATTGCCCATTGAACTGTGCCTTTTTGCTTGCCCTGACAAAGGACTTTTCCCATGAAGAACCTCATTCTCGCTCTCTCCCTTTCCCTGACCTGCGGTGCCGCGACGGCGCAAACGGCCTCCGGCTCCGTCCGGGTCGTCGATCAGAACTCCGTCGCCAAATGCACCTTCCTGTCCTCGATCACCGAGAGCCGGTATTCCGGCATGCTGTTTGCCGGCAGCGGGCTTAGGAAAGCCCAGGAGAAAGTCCTCGCCAGCGCCGCGCGCGTGGGCGCAACCCACGTGGTCTGGGGCTCGCTCAATTCGGGCGGCGCGATCCAGACGGCGACCGGGTCGGCCTATCGCTGCCCGAACTGACGCCTGCGCCAGGCCACGCGCCCTGCCCCCCAGCGGGGTCAGGCCCCGTGGCTGCGGTCATAGCCATTGCGGGCCGGCACCTGCCAGCCTTCCAGCGCACCGGGGGCCGGGGCGAAGACCTCGACCAGCAGCGGATGGCAGGCGGCGGTATCGCTGGAATGCTCGGCGCTGCAATCGCCGCCCGGACAGGCGCTGAGGCCGCCCAGCAGGTCGATCTCGGCGAAGAACTCGAGGTAATCACCGGGCCGCACCGGGCTCGCCTTCATGAAATACTGGCCGGTGTCGCGGGTGAAGCCGGTGCACATGAAGACATTGAGCACGTCATGCACATGGGGTTCCGCCTCGTGCAGGGACATCCCGGTATGGGCGGCCAGCGCGCGGGTCAGGTTCGAGTGGCAGCAGTGGTGATACTGCGTGCCCGCAAGCAGGTTGCCGGTATAGGGATCACAGCGGGTGCCGATCACGTCATGCACCGAGCCGCCAAAGCTGTCGATGCCGTACCAGCCGAGCGTATCGGCGGTGATCGTCGCCATCGGGCGCAGGTTGGGGAAGGTAGACCACATCCGCTCGCCCGTGGTCAGGTGGGTGCCGTGCAGCGCGCGGGTCTTGCCGGAATAGAAGCGTTCGGAGAGGTCGTCGCGGTTCCACAGGTTCAGGTCGCCGACCTGCGGCCCCTCGACCGAGCTGATGCGGAAGAAATGGCCGGCGGGCACCTCGAAACAGGCGGCGTCACGGGGCGGGGCCAGGGTTTCCGAGACCTTCACCGCCCCGGCGCGGGCGCGGGCGTAGAGCGCCAGGTCGGGGACCGGCAGCGTCTCGTTCGGATAGCAGATCACGGGCCGGATGGCGCGGCGGGCCTCGGCGTCGGGCGGAATGGTCATGGGCGGGCTCCTGCTGGGTGGATGCAGTGGAGCCCGCCAGGGCGGCGCGATCAAGGGGCAATCGCGGAAGGCGCCTCGCCCCGCCGAGGCGCGGGCGCCGCGGGCTGTTGGGGGCGCTGCCCCCGCCGCGCCTTCGGCGCAGCCCCCCCGGAGATATTTGGGAAGAAGAGAAGCCGGGGGCGGGGTCTCGCAAAACCGGGGTGTGGCGCCACGTCAGCGGAATGGCGGGCTTGCCATGCCGCGCGCGCCGGGCCACGGTCGGCGGCGACCCGCAGAGGAGGATCAAGATGACCGACCAGATGTATCACGTCGCCCTCGCCAGCCGCCCGAGCGGCGCGCCGACGGCAGAGAATTTCCGCTACGAGGCCCGCCCGATGCCGGTTCCCGGCGAGAACGAGGTGCTGGTGCGGGTGCATTACATGTCGCTCGACCCCTACATGCGCGGCCGGATGGACGACGCCAAGTCCTATGCCAAGCCTGTGGAGATCGGCGCGACCATGGAGGCCGGCGCGGTGGGCGAGGTGATCGCCTCGAACAGCCCCGCCTTCAAGCCCGGCGATTTCGCCTTCGGTATGTTCGGCTGGGCCACCCATGGCTGCCTGAAGGCGAACCTGCTGCGCAAGGTCGACCCCACCCAGGTGCCGATCACCACCTCGCTCGGGGTGCTGGGGATGCCCGGCTTCACCGGCTGGTTCGGCCTGACCGAGCTCGGCAAGCCGAAGGCGGGCGAGACACTGGTGGTGGCGGCGGCGACCGGTCCGGTCGGTTCGATGGTGGGCCAGGTCGCCAAGAGCCTCGGGCTGCGCGCGGTCGGTGTCGCCGGCGGCGCGGACAAGTGCAGGCTGGCGGTCGAGACCTTCGGCTTTGACGCCTGCCTCGATCACCGCGCCTATGCCACGGCGGCCGACCTGCGCCAGGCGCTGGCGGCGGAATGCCCGGACGGGGTCGACATCTACTTCGAGAACGTCGGCGGCAAGGTGCTCTCGGCGGTTGTGCCGCTGATGAACAACTTCGGCCGGATCCCGATCTGCGGGATGATCTCGTGGTACAACGCCGGCGGACTTGGTGCCGGGGCCTCGGACCCGGATATCACCGCGCCGGCGCTGTGGCGCAATATCCTCGTGAAGTTCCTCTCGGTGAACGGCTTCATCATCTCGAACCATTTCGACCGCTTCCCCGCCTTCATGGCGCAGGTCGCGCCGAAGGTGGCGAGCGGCGAGATCGCCTATGTCGAGGATGTCGCCGAGGGGCTGGAGAACGCGCCTGCGGCCTTCATGGCGCTGCTGAAGGGCGGCAACATGGGCAAGCAGATCGTCAAGGTGATCTGACCCCGGCCAAGGGCCGAATTCCTTCGAGGAATTCGGCCGTTTTCCGTGACGGAAAACGGCGCCGCTCAGAGCCCCAGGGCGCGCTCCACCTCGGTCGGGTCGATGGCGCCCGGCGCGATGCCTTCGCGCAGCATCCGGTCGGCGAGGCGGCAAAACCAACCGTTCACCGGGGTTGGCACGCCGTGCTGCGCGCCCAGCATCACGATCTCGCCGTTGAGGAAGTCGGTCTCGACCGAACCGGCGCCGCGGGCGAAGCTTTGCAGGGTCGAGCTGCCGGCGCGGTTCGCGCCTGTCACCTTGGCGAAGCGCATCAGAGATTCGCGGCGCGGGTCGTCGATGCCGACGTCCTGCCAGGCGATGCCGGCGGCGCGCAGCACCGCCTCGCCCTCGGCCGTCAGCAGCGGCTGGATCTTCTTGAACAGCGCTCCGCGGCCAATCGCGGCGTCGACGATGTTGTGCAGGTTCAGCAGCAGCTTGCCGTATTTGCTCTGCATCACCTCGCCGCTGGGGAAGGCGGCGAAATTGGCGCGGTTCAGGGCCTCGGCCAGCGCCGCGTCGGCCTGGTCGGTGCCCGAGGGCCAGCGGCCGAGATCGAAGATGCCCCAACGCGGGCCGCCGTAGGTGATGACCTCGCCCGGCGTGGTGTAATCCGCCGGCAGCATCACCGTCATGCCGTGCACGTTGGGCAGCACCCTTGCCGCCAGCGCCTCGTTCGCGACGCCGTTCTGGGCGCAGAACAGCGGCTGGTCGGTCATCCCCGCCGCGCGCAGCTGTGCCAGGGCGGCGGCGCTGTCCTGCGACTTGACCGTCAGCACTACCAGGTCATCGGGGCGCAGCCCGGCCTCGGCGGGATCGGCGTAGCAGGGGAAATGGGCGAAATGCGCGCCGTCCGGCGTGCGCAGGTGCAGCCCGTTGGCCCGGATCGCAGCCAGTTGGGCGCCGCGCGCGATACCCGCCACCTCGACGCCCGCGAGCGAGAGCGCGGCGGCAATCGTGCCCCCAACCGCGCCGATGCCGACCACCACGACCCGCATCAGACGGCCTGCAGCTTGCGCGCTTCGGTGCGCGCAAGTCCGATCAGGTCCCGCATGAAGGGCTTCTCGCGGTCCTCGCTGCGGATCGCCGCGTAGAGCCTGCGGGTGATGCCCTGCGCCGTCAGCGGCCGGGTGACGTAATCCGAGGAATACTTGACCTCGCGCACCACCCAGTCGGGCAGCACCGCGACGCCCCGGTTCGAGGCGACCAGCAGGAGAATCACCGCCGTCAGCTCGACCTGCCGGATCGCCGCCGGTTCGACCTTGGCGGGGATCAGCAGTTGGCTGAACACGTCGAGGCGGGTGCGTTCGACCGGGTAGGTGATCAGCGTCTCGCCGCGAAAGTCCACCGCCTCGACAAAGGGCTTGCTGGCCAGCGGGTGCTGAGCCGAGGCGACAAAGACCGGGGCATAGTCGAAGAGCTCGATGAACTCGACGCCCGGCAGGTCCTCGGGGTCGGAGGAGACGACCAGGTCGACCTCCTCCTTCTGCAGCGCCGGCAGGGCATCGAAGGCAAGGCCGGGGCGGATGTCGACGTCGACATCGGCCCAGGTCTTGCGGAAGCCTTCGAGCACCGGGAACAGCCATTCGAAACAGGCGTGGCATTCAATGGCGATATGCATCCGCCCGGTCTTGCCGTCGCGCAGGTTGTCGAATTCGGCCAGGGTCGCCTCGACCTGGGGCAGGATCTGCTCGGCCAGGCGCAGCAGGCGGAAACCGGCGGCCGACAGCGTCATCGGCTTGGAGCGGCGCAGGAAGAGCTCGACCCCGGCCTGGTCTTCCAGCCCCTTGATCTGATGCGAGAGCGCGCTTTGCGTGATGTTCAGCTGATCCGCCGCGCGGGCGAGGCCGCCGGCGTCATGGATTGCCTTGATGGTGCGGAGATGGCGGAATTCCAGGTGCATCCTGCGGCGCGGCTCATGTTGTTCTTGAGTATTATGAAATTGTCTCACAACGCGCGTCATGCAACAAGGGATGAAATCTAAAGGATCACTCCGCCATGACGACCCCAGCCGTTTCCTTCGAATTCTTCCCGCCGCAGAACCTCGCGGCCTCGTTCCGCCTCTGGGACACCGTGCAGACGCTGGCCCCGCTCGACCCGCGATTCGTTTCGGTGACCTATGGCGCCGGCGGCACCACCCGCGACCTGACGCGCGACGCGGTGGCGACGCTGCACAAGTCCTCGGGGCTGAACGTGGCGGCGCATCTGACCTGCGTGAACGCCTCGCGCGAGGAGACGCTGGCCATCGCCCGCGGCTTTGCCGAGGCGGGCGTGAAGGAGATCGTGGCGCTGCGCGGCGACCCGCCGAAGGGCGCGGGCGGCTTTGTGCCCCACCCCGAGGGTTTTGCCAATTCGGTCGAGCTGATCGAGGCGCTGGCCGCCACCGGCGATTTCACCATCCGCGTCGGCGCCTACCCGGACCCGCACCCCGAGGCGGCCAATGCCCAGGCCGATGTCGACTGGCTCAAGGCCAAGCTCGACGCCGGCGCGACCGAGGCGCTGACCCAGTTCTTCTTCGAGGCCGAGACCTTCCTGCGCTTCCGGGATGCCTGCGCCAAGGCCGGCATCGACAAGGTGATCACGCCCGGCATCCTGCCGATCGAGAACTGGAAGGGCGCGGCGAACTTTGCCCGCCGCTGCGGCACCAAGATCCCCGCCTGGGTCGAGGAAGCCTTCGAGAAGGCGATCCGCGACGACCGGCACGACCTGCTGGCCACCTCGCTCTGCACCGAGCTCTGCTCGAACCTGCTGGACGAGGGTGTCGAGGCGCTGCACTTCTACACGCTGAACCGCCCCGAGATGACCCGCGACGTCTGCCACGCGCTGGGGATCACCCCACGGGTCCGGCTGGAGAACGTGGCGTAAGTCACGCTTCGGGAGGCAGCAGGATCTGCGCCTCCCACCTGCCCTCGCGGACCGCCGCGCGCACGTTGTCCAGCAGCACCTCGCGGATCGCCTCGTTGGCGAAGGTCGGCGGGCGCGCCGCGAAATGGCAGAGGTGCAGCGTGCGCGAGAGTTCCGGCGCGATGATGGGCCGGGCATGGACCGTCTTGCGCTGCAACTGGTCCTGCATGAACAGCCTTGTTCCGATGACGCAGCCCAGCCCAGCCTCGATGCTGCCGGCGATGGCCTGGACCGAGTTCATCTGCAGTCGCGCCCGCGCTTCGATCTTCTTCAGGAGCGAGATGTCGTCCATGATCGCCCGCGCAGAAACGCCCTGCCGCAGCAGGATGATCGGCAGTTCCAGCAGTTCGGCAAAGGTGATCGGTTCCTCGGTGTCTCCGATGATGTCGGGGCGGCCGACGCAGACCATGCGCTCTTCCAGAACCGGTTCGGTGCGCACGGCGAGGTCGGGCGGCGGGTTGTAGACCAGCGCGAGATCGACCTCGGAGGCCAGCAGGTGCGGCAGCGCCGAGGCGGACAGGCTTTCAGTCAGCACCAGCTGCACCTCGGGATAGTCGCGCACCACCTGCGAGATGAAGGGCACGCCGATCGCCTTGACCGCCGAGAAGGACATGCCCACCGCCACCTGCCCCGAGACCTGTCCCGCGCGGTCGCGCAGGTCGGCCTCGGCCGCCGCGAGCGAGCGCAGGATCGAGCGAGCGTGTTCGTAGAGCCGGTGGCCGCTGGCGGTTGGCTCCATCCCGCGCGGCTTGCGCAGGAACAGCGCCTCGCCCACCCGGTGTTCGAGCTGGGCCAGATGGTGGCTGAGCGCCGAGGTGGCCACCCGCAGCACCTGCGAGGCCTGGGCAAGCGATCCGGCCTCGTAGATCGTCGCGAAATACTGGAGCTGGCGTGTGTCGAGCATTCTGGATTCCAGAAGGGTTGCTTATAGACATTATAATATTCGAGTGGGGAATGCTTGGCTATGGTGCGCGTCGGGAGGACTACCGCATGACCGAGGATTTCAGGCCGCTCGCCGGGCTGCGCGTTGTCGAGATGACGCATATGATCATGGGGCCGTCCTGCGGCATGTTCCTGGGCCTTCTGGGCGCCGAGGTTATCAAGGTCGAGCCGCCCGAGGGCGACAAGACCCGCGCGCTGACCGGCATGGGGCGCGGTTTCTACCCGACCTTCAACCGGGGCAAGAAGAGCATCACGCTGGACCTGACGTCTGAGGCGGGCAAGGCGGCGATGCACCGGCTGCTGGAGACGGCGGATGTCTTCGTCGAGAACTTCCGCGACCAGTCGCTGGCGAAGATGGGTTTCGCCCCCGAGGTGCTGCGCGAGAAGTACCCGCGCCTGATCGTCTCCTCGCTCAAGGGGTTCCTGAAAGGCCCCTACGAGAACCGCACCGCGATGGACGAGGTCGTCCAGATGATGACCGGCATGGCCTATATGACCGGCCCGACCGGGCGGCCGCTGCGCATCGGGTCGTCGGCCAATGACATCATGGGCGGGCTGTTCGGCGCCTTCGCGGTGCTGGCGGCGCTGTTGGAGCGCGGGCGCGACGGCAAGGGCCACGCGCTGCGCACCGGTCTGTTCGAGAACTGCCTGTTCCTTGTCGCTCAGCACATGGTGCAATTCGACATCGAGGGACGAGAGGCGCCGCCGATGCCCGAACGCGAGTTCAGCTGGCCGGTCTATGACATCTTCGAGACCGGCGATGCCCGGCAGGTTTTCATCGGGGCGGTGACCGAGGGGCAATGGGTGACGCTCTGCACCCTGCTGCACCTCGACGTGTTGAAGGCCGACCCGCAGCTGCAGAACCGCATGGACCAGATCAACGCGCGCGACTGGACCATTCCCATCGTGGCGCAGGCGGTGCGCCGCTTCACCTTCGACGAACTGGTGACCAAGTTCGAGGACGCCGGCATCCCCTTCTCGCCGATCCATCGACCGGCCGAGATGTACGACGACCCGCATGTGCTGCGCCCCGGCGGGCTGATCTCCTCGCGCCTGCCCGAGGGGACAGTTTTCCGCGCCCCCGGCCTTCCCTTCGAGGTGGACGGCGGCGCTGTTGCCGGCGGTGCTGTCGATATCGCCGCGATCGGAGCCGATACGCGGGCGGTTCTAACCGAGGCGGGGCTCTCCGAGGCCGAGATCGCCGCCGCGACGGGGGCCGCCGCATGAGCCGCCTCGCCGCCATCTACCCCGCCGACCGCGTCACCCTGCGCGAAGTCGGGCTTCGCGACGGGCTGCAACTGGCCAAGGCGCTGCCCTCGACCGCTGCCAAGACCGCCTGGCTGGAGCGCGAGACCGGCGCGGGCGTGCGGCACTACGAGGTCGGGTCCTTCCTGCCCGCCGAACGCTTCCCGCAATTCGCCGATATTGCCGAGATGCTGGCGGTGGGCGCGCGGCTGGGCGTGCATACCGCCGGGCTGACCCTGAACGAACGCGGTGCGGATGCGGCGTTGCAGACCGGTATCGGCGAGATGGTCTGCGTGGTCTCGGCCACCGAGGAGCACAGCCAGGCCAACATGCGCCGCCCGCGTGCGGCGGCGGTCGACCTGGTGCGCCACGTCGCGGCGCGGCGCGATGCCGAGGCGCCGGGCAAGATCGTCAATGCCGGGATCGCCATGGCCTTTGGCTGCTCGATCTCGGGCGACGTGGACCCGGACCAGGTGATCGCCCTGGCAGAGGCCTGCCTTGAGGCAGGTGCCGACATCGTCGGGCTGGCCGATACCGTGGGCTATACAGGGCCGCGCCAGGTCGGCGCGCTTTGCGCGCGGATGGAGCGGCTTTGCGCCGGGCGGCCCTTCATCATCCACCTGCACGACACCCGCGGGATGGGCATCGCCAATGCCGCCGCCGCGCTGGACAACGGGGCGCGGGTGATCGACGCCTCGCTCGGCGGGCTGGGCGGCTGCCCCTTTGCGCCGGGTGCCACGGGCAATGTCGTGTTCGAAGATGTTGTCTATCTGGCCGAAACCATGGGATACCCGACGGGGATTGACCTGGACGGCCTGAAGCAGGCCCGCGCCATCGCTGAGGAGGCGATGCCGGGCGAACAGTTTCACGGCGCGCTGGCGCGGGCGGGAGCGCCGGCCAACGCGCGGTGGCGGGCCATGGCCTGAGAATTCACTAGGGAGGAAACCTGAACATGAAAGTCCTGACTTCCGCTGCCATCGGCGCAGCATTCCTGGCCGCTTCGGCGACCAGCGCATTGGCCGTCACCGAGATGCGCTGCAGCCACCAGCTGCCTCCGGGCCACCACATTGCCAAGGTCGTCGACCGCTG
Source organism: Seohaeicola zhoushanensis (assembly GCF_014656415.1). Lineage (GTDB taxonomy): Bacteria > Pseudomonadota > Alphaproteobacteria > Rhodobacterales > Rhodobacteraceae > Seohaeicola_A > Seohaeicola_A zhoushanensis. The sequence continues at coordinate 37,575 of NZ_BNCJ01000015.1, forward strand.
GGCCGCCGAGGTCGAGAAGCTGTCGGAAGGCGAGCTCGACGTGCAGGTCTTCGGCGCAGACAGCCTGGTGGGCGCGCGCGAGAACATCGTCTCGACCGCCAAGGGCGACATCGAATGCGCCTTCTCGCTGAACTTCCAGTGGGGCAAGACGCTGCCGATCATGAACGTCACCGTCGCGCCCTTTGCCTTCGGCGATATCGAGATCTGGAAGAAGTGGCCGACCTCCGAGGCAGCCGCCTTCCTGGAAGAGAAACTGCTCGAGAAGGGCGTGAAGAACGTGGTCTGGATGTTCCAGACCAATACCTCGGTCTTCACCACCAAGGGCGAGCCGCTGGTCAAGCCCGAGGACTTCAAGGGCCTCAAGATGCGCGGCCTGACCCCGCCCTTCGACGCCGCAATTGCCGCGCTTGGCGCGACGCCGACCGCGATGCCGGGTTCCGAGGTCTACCAGGCGCTGGCCACCGGCGTGGTTGACGGCGCAGTCACCGACGTGGCCGCTGCCGTGTCGCGGAAATACTACGAGGTGCAGGACGCCTTTACCGTGGTACCGGTCCTTTCGGCCTATCTGCATGGCTACCTGAACCCCAAGTTCTATGACGGCCTGTCGGACAAGTCGAAGGAAGCCCTGAAACAGGCCGGTCTCGCCGCGTCGGAATGGGCGATCGAAGCCTCGGTCGAGGCAGGCGGCGCCGGTCCCGAGCAGCTGAAGGAGAAGGGCGTGAAGGTGCATATCGCGACGCCCGAGGAAATCTCGGCGCTGGAAGCGGTGATGCGCCCGGCGTTCGACAAGTCCTTCGGCGAAGGCGACCCGGACAGCCAGAAGCTGCTCGAACTTCTCGGCAAGATGTGACCGTCGGATGCACGGATCGCAACAGGATGAGGGGGCAGGCAATGCCCCCTTTTTTCCCGACCGCCTGATCACCGGGCTGGTCCGCCTCTGCGGCGCGCTGAGCACCCTGCTGATCCTCTGGGTGCTGGGGCAGATCGTGGTCGCGGTGGTGCGCCGCTATATCTTCGACCGGCCCCTGCAGTGGAATGACGAGATGATCGGCTATCTGCTGGTCGCCATCGTCATGCTGGGCGCGGCCGAGGCGTTCCGGCGGGGCGACCATATCTCGATCGACCTTGTCACCTCGCGGCTGACCCCCGGCGCGGCGCGGCTTCAGGCGGCGCTGGCGAGCCTGTCGGTCATGGGCTTTGCGGTGGTCGTGGGCTTCTCGATCTGGGATTCGATCTCCTTCGCGCGCTCCTTCGGGTCCTATTCGGTGGGCTATATCGAGATCCAGACCTGGATCCCGCAGGTGCCGGTGCTGATCGGCGCGGTGCTGCTGTTCCTCGCGGCCGGTCTGCGGCTGTTCCGGACCATCGTTGAGGTGCGCCAATGACCATTCTCCTCGTCTTCGGCGCGCTGATCCTGCTGCTGCTGACCGGTATCCCGATCTTCGCCGCGCTCGGCCTGACCGCGAGCGCCGTGCTCTGGCTGGCCGAGGGTGACATCGACGGGCTGGGCGACGCGGTCTACGTCCACCTCAACAAGCCGGCGCTCAGCGCCATTCCCTTGTTCGTCTTCATGGCGCAGGTGATGATCCGCGCGCGGGTGATCGACGACCTTTACACCTTCGCCCATACCGTGATTGGCCACGTGAAGGGCGGCCTCGGCGTTGCCACGGTGCTGGCCTGCACCATCTTCGCCGCCATCTCGGGGTCTTCCGTCGCCACCGCGCTCTCGATCGGGTCGAGCGCGATCCCCCAGATGAAGCGGTTCGGCTATCCCGAGCGCGATGCGCTGGGCGTGGTCGCCGCAGGGGGCACGCTGGGCATCCTTATCCCGCCCTCGGGGCCGATGATCCTCTATGCCATCGTCTCGGAAGCTTCCATCGGCGCGCTGTTCCTCGCCGGTGTGGTGCCGGGGCTGCTGCTGGCGCTGGTCTTCTCGATCTTCTGCATGATCCAGGCGCGTGCGCGCACCGGGGTCGAGTCGCCCGACTGGGCCGGCTGGCCCCGCGCCGTCGCCGCCTTCCGCCGTTCCGCCTGGGCGCTGATGGCACCGCCAGTGGTGATGGGCGGCATCTATTTCGGCATCTTCACCGCCACCGAGGCCGCCGCCGCCGGATCGCTCTACGCGCTGCTTGTCGCACTGCTGGTCTACCGCAACTTCTCGCTGCGCGACCTGTGGGACTGCACCTATGCCACCATGCGCACCTCGATGATGGTCTTCATGATCATCGCCGGGGCGGCTATGTTCGGCCATGCGATCACGCTGATCCGCCTGCCGGTTGGCGTCACCGAGGCGGTTGTCGCGCTCGGCCTTGGCCCGATTGCCTTCATCCTGCTGGTGATGGTGCTGATCTTCATCCTGGGCATGTTCCTCGAGACCATCGCCATCATCCTCATAACCACGCCGATCCTGCTGCCGACGATGCTGAGCCTTGGCATCGACCCGGTCTGGTATGGCGTGCTGCTGATGATCAACCTGGAACTGGCGCTGATAACGCCGCCGGTGGGGATGAACCTGTTCGTCATCAAGGGCATCACCGATGCGCCGCTAAGCGCCATCGTGCGCGGCGCGGCGCCCTTCGTGCTGCTGATGATCTGCGGGCTGGGCGTGCTGATCCTGGTGCCCGAACTGGCCACCTGGCTGCCCACCGCCGCCGGCTTCGGCCGCTAGGGCGATATCGGCGCGGAAAGCGGCCAGCGCGGCCGCGCGCTGTGCCGCGTCGGGCAGGCGCAGGATATAGGCGGGGTGGAGCGTGACGAGGACGGGCGTGCCATCGCCCGCCGCCTCGATCCGCCCGCGCCGCCTGAGCAGGTCCTTGCCCGAGCCGGTCAGCGCCGCGCAGGCGGTTGCGCCCAAGGCGACGATCAGGCGGGGCCGGACATGGCGGCGTTCCAGGTCGAGCCACCATCGGCAGGCCTCCACCTCGCCCGCGTCGGGGCGCTGGTGGATGCGGCGCTTGCCGCGCGGGACGAACTTGAAGTGCTTTACGGCATTGGTGACGTAGACGCCCCTGCACTCCACGCCCGCCGACTGCAGCGCAGTCTCGAAGACCTGCCCGGCGGGGCCGACGAAGGGGCGGCCGGACAGGTCCTCCGTGTCGCCCGCCTGCTCGCCGACGAACATCAGCGCGGCGTCCTGCGGGCCCTCGCCGAAAACCGTCTGGGTCGCCGGGCCATGCAGCGCGCAGCGGGTGCAGCGGTCGGCCTGGGCCTTCACCTCCTCCAGTGTTCCCACAACCGGCACCACTTCGGCCCGCCGCGCCATCTCGCGCGCGACCTGGGCGCGGCGGGCGGGCGGTTCGGTCGGCAGGGCGGCCTGCATCTCGGCGGCGCGGCGCGGCGCCTCGCGGATCAGCTCGGAGATCAGCCGGGCCTCGGGCAGGTTCTTCCAGTATTTCTTCGGCATTTCCGACTGCATCGCCCGCACCATCAGCCGCGCCGGGTTGAAGATCGAGGCGTAGTAGGTGCGCCAGAGATCCTCGGTCGCATCCTCGGGCGGGGGTGCGGCGTCAAGGGTCTCGGTGAAGGTCAAACTGCCGCCGATGAAGCGCGCGGTGACCGAGGGCGTGGCGATCAGCCAATCCATGTCGCCGAAGCGCCTGGCGAAGAAGGGCGTCGCCGCCTCGACAATCGGATGCTCGGGCTCGAACCAGGCGGCGAAGGCGCGGCGGGGCCTGTCCGAGGGCAGCTCGCGGAAGCGGACGAAGGCGTGCATCTTGTGGATGTCGCGCCTCACCGCCTTGGCCTGGTGCAGGATGCGCCGGATCGCCGGGTCACTCCGGTCGCCCCAGCGCACCGTGCCGTCGGTCAGGCGCAGAACGGTCGCATAGGCGCGGGCAAAGCGTTCGGGGTCGGAATGGCAGAGCGCGGATTCGATCGTCTCGATGGCGGCGCGGGGCAGACGCAGCTCGCGGCCTTCGGCGGCGGGCGCGACAGGTCCCCCCGCGAAAAGGTCGCCCGTCTCCGCCCCGACGCTCCAGACCACGGCCTCGGGACGAACCCCGGCCCGCGCCAGCGCGCGCGCCTCGCGCCGCCAGGCGGCGACGGTGCCGATCACCGGAAGCACCACCTCGCGCATGTCAGAACAGGCTCAGTTGCTCGGGCGGCGGGGCAAAGCGGGCGCGCAGCGCCGCGGCATCGGTCAGCCCGCGTGGCGACCAGCCCGCCGCCACGATGAAGGGCTTGGCGTGCTTCATCACCGCGCCCATCGCCGCCAGATCCTCGTAGCGCAGCGTCCGGTGCCGCCGCGCCGCCAGCAGCCGCTGCACCGTCTTGGTGCCAAAGCCCGGCACCCGCAGCAGCATCTCCTTCGCCGCGCGGTTCACGTCGACCGGAAAGGCGGCGCGGTTCTCCAGCGCCCAGGCGAGCTTGGGGTCGACGTCCAAGTCGAGCATCCCCCTGGACGCGATCTCGCCCACCTCGAAGCCGTAGAAGCGCAGCAGCCAGTCGGCCTGGTACAGCCGATGCTCGCGCAGCAGCGGCGGGCGGGCAAGCGGCAGCACCTTCGAGGCATCGGGGATCGGCGAGAAGGCGGAATAATAGACTCTGGACAGGCCGTAATTGGCATAGAGGTTGGTCGACTGCGACAGGATCGCGTGATCGTCGGCCGCATCAGCCCCGACGATCACCTGCGTCGACTGCCCGGCCGGCGCAAAGCGCGCCTTGCGCTTGCCGGTATAGCTCGCCTCGCGCGAGGCCTCGCGGCGCAGGCGCACCTCGGCCATCGCCTTGCGGATGCCCTTGGCGTCCTTCTCGGGCGCCAGCCGGTTCAGCCCCGCCTCGGTCGGCATCTCGACGTTGATCGACAGCCGGTCTGCCCAGCGCCCGGCCTCGTCGATCAGCTCGGGTGCGGCGTCGGGGATGGTCTTGAGGTGGATATAGCCGCGAAAGCCCTCCTGCTCGCGCAGGGTTCGGGCAATGCGGACCATGTCGGCCATGGTGTCGTCGGGCGAACGGATGATGCCCGACGACAGGAACAGCCCCTCGATATAGTTGCGACGGTAGAACTCCACCGTCAGCTTCACCACCTCCTCGACCGAGAAGCGCGCGCGTTCGACCCGGCTGGTGGCGCGGTTCACGCAATAGGCGCAATCGTAGATGCAGAAGTTGGTCATCAGGATCTTGAGCAGGCTGATGCAGCGCCCGTCGGGGGCATAGGCGTGGCAGATACCCGATCCGCCCGACGACCCCAGCCCCTTGCCATCACGCGAGTCGCGGCGCTGCCCCCCGGAGGAGGCGCAGGAAGCGTCGTATTTGGCGGCATCCGACAGGATGGCGAGCTTTTCAGAGAGGGTTCTTGCGGGCATGATGTTCACATTATGTTCCCGCGCCTTTCCGATCAAGCGCGGCCAAAGCGGAATGACGCCGATGTGAGGTCAGTCGAAGCGGATGCAGCTGCCGCTGGCGCCGTTCAGCAGGCGCTTGAGGTGGAAGCTCGCCAGCGCGTCGTCGGCCTTGGAGCCGAGCAGCGCCGCGAAGGCCGGGAGCGCCGCGCTCTCGCCCGCTTCCAGCGCCTCGAAGGCGGCGAGATAGGCCTGCGTCGCGGGTTCGGCCATGGCCGCGGGGCGCAGCGGCTCGAAGGCGGGCAGCGCCTCCGAGCGGCCGCGCAGCATCAGCGCGCCGACCGGGCGGCCCGAGAAGCCCTCGACCCGCTGCGCCAGGTCGGCGCTGACGCAGGCCCGCGTGCCGAGATGCTTGTTCGCGGCCTCGAGACGGGCCGCCGTATTGATGGTGTCGCCGTAGGCGGTGTAGTCGAAGAACCGCCCGCCGCCGAAATTGCCGACGATGGCCGGGCCGCTGTGCGCGCCGATCCGGGTCGGGCCGACCGCCACGCCGCGCGACACCCATGTGGCGCGAAAGCCCTCGGCGAAGGCGTCGAGCGCCAGCACGCAGGCCACCGCGCGCTCGGCATGGTCGGGTTGGTCGCCCGGCGCGCCGAAGAGGATATGGATGGCATCGCCCACGGTCTTGGCCACGGTGCCTTCATGCGCGAAGACCACAGCGGTCATGCCGTTGAGATAGTCGTTCAGCAGCTCGCCCAGCACGAAGGGGTCGAGCGTCTCGGCCAGTGAGGTGAAACCGGCGATGTCGGTGAAGACCGCCGTCACCTCGCGCCGCTGGCCGGCCAGTTCCACCGCCTCGGCGCCATAGGCCAGCCGCTCGGCCAGGTTGGGCGAGAAATAGCGCGAGAGCGCCGCATAGGCCTGTTCCGCCTCGGCCTGCCGCTGCCGTGCCTCGCGCAGCAAAGCGATGTGGCGCATGGTCTTGGCGATGGTGGTTTCGAGGTCGGCGAAGTCGATCGGCTTGGTGAGGAAATCGAAGGCGCCCCGGTTCATCGCCGTGCGGATGTTGGACATGTCGCCATAGGCCGAGACGATGATCGTCGAGGGCCCCTGTTCGCCCTCCTGCAGCTTTTCCAGCAGGGTCAGCCCGTCCATTCGGGGCATGTTGATATCGGTGACGACGAGGTCGATCCCCTCGCCCCGGCTGAGGCATTCCAGCGCCTCGATGCCGTCGCGGGCAAAGGTGAAGCTGACATCGCCCTCGCGGATCTGGCGACGGAACTTCTGGCGCACCAGCGGCTCCAGGTCTTCCTCGTCGTCCACGAAGAGCACGCGCGAGATCATGCGGCCTTCTCCACGCGGGCGCGGATCTCGTCGCGCAGCCGGGCAAAGTCGATCGGCTTGGTGAGAAAGCCCTCGGCCCCGCGCTCCAGTGCCTTGCGCCGGGTCTCGCCGTCGCCATAGGCGGTGATCATGATGACCGGCACGTCGGGCCGCACCACCCGCGCCTTCGTCAGCAGGTCGAGCCCGCTGGTGCCGGGCATATTGATGTCGGACAGGATCAGGATCAGCGTTGCATCAACCGCCCCGTCGATGGCGCTCAGCGCCGCCTCGGCGCTCTGGGCAAACTGCATGTCGAAGGCGCGGGCCTTCAGCTCGCGCCGGAAATGCTGGCGGAACAGCGTCTCGACGTCGGCCTCGTCGTCGACCACCAGGATCAGCAGGCTCATGTCTCGGTCTCCCTTGCCGCGTCGCGCGCCAGCACGATGCGGAATTCGGTGAAGGCGCCGGGTTCCGAACGAACGCCGAGCTGCCCGCGATGCTGCTTGACCACGATGTCATGGCTTATCGACAGGCCCAGCCCCGTCCCCTCGCCCGCCGGCTTGGTGGTGAAGAAGGGCGCGAAGAGCTTGTCGCGCACCTCGGGCGGAATCCCGGTGCCGTTGTCGCGGATGGTGATCTCGACCGCCTCGCCCAGGTTGCGGGTGGCGACCCGCAGCGTCGGTTCATAGGCATCGGTCTCGGCGGTCCTGCGCTTGGTCGCGGCGTAGAAACCGTTCGAGATGAGGTTCAGCAGCACCCGCGTGATCTCTTGCGGGTAGAGGTCGACCGCGCCGGCCTCGGCGTCGAAGTCGCGCTCCAGCGTGATGTTGAACCCCGCCTTCTCGGCCCGCGCGCCGTGATAGGCCAGTGTCAGACTCTCTTCTACCAGCGCGTTGACGTCGGTGGGCCGATGCTCGCCCGAGCCCTGCCGGGCGTGCATGAGCATGTTGCGCACGATGGAATCGGCGCGTTTGCCGTGCTGCACGATCTTGTCGAGATTGCCCTTCAGCATACCCGCCAAGTCGGTGATCTCCTCGGCCACCGCTTCGGGCAGGGGGACGCCCTCCAGCGCCTCGCCCAGTTCGTCGATCAGCTCGGCCGAGACCGCGGAGAAGTTGTTGACGAAGTTCAGCGGGTTCTTGATCTCATGCGCGATGCCGGCGGTGAGCTGGCCGAGCGAGGCCAGCTTCTCGGTCTGCACCAGCCGGTCCTGCGCGCCGCGCAATTCCTCCAGCGACTGCGCCAGCTCGCGCGAGCGGCGCTCCGCGCTCTCGAACAGGCGCACGTTCTCGATGGCGATGGCCGCCTGGTCGGCGAAGGTCGCCACCAGTTCGATCTCGCGCTCGGCGAAGGGTTCGGGCCTGGTCCGCGTCAGGATGAGGACACCGTTGGCCTGTCCCTCCTTGAGCATCGGGACGGCGAGGATGCAGCGGAACCCGCCCAGCCGCTTGCCTTCGGCGAAGGTATACTCCGGGTCGGCGAGGACATCGGCGATATGGACGATCTTGCCGTCGTTCAGGGCCCGCCCCGCAGCCGAGCCGCGTTCCCGCTCGACCGGGACATCGTGCACCAGCGCATCGAATTCCGCCGAGAAGCCGAAACTGCCCACCCGCATGAAGCGCCCGCCGATCTCGCGCGCGATGGTGCCCTGGTCGGCGTTGCAGAGCCGGGCGGCCGCCTCGACCAGCGTTCCGAGCACGCTTTCCAGATCGAAGGCCGAGCGCGAGATGACCTTCAGCACGTCGGCGGTGGCGGTCTGCTGGCGCAGCGCTTCGTTCAGCTCGCGCGAGCGGGTCTCGACCTTCTCGAAGAGCTCGACGTTGTTGATGGCGATCACCGCCTGGTCGGCGAAGGTCGAGACCAGGTCGATGTGCTTCTGGCTGAACGGCCGGTCGGCATGGCGCTGCATGGTGATGACGCCGATGGCCACGCCGTCGCGGACCAGCGGCACCGCCAGGATCGCCCGCCGCCCGAGCTGGCGCATCAGCCCGACATCGTAATCGGCATCGAGCGTCGAATCCGGCACATGCACCGGCTTCAAGGCCTCGGCCGCCCGGATCGTCACCGATCCGCGCAGGCCGACGCGGATCGGGGTCTTGAGCAGGTATTGGGTTATCATCCGCGCCTGCGGGCTCTTCATGTGGGCGACCAGTTCGTAGGTATCGCCGTTCAGCCGGAAGATATGCGCATCGGTCGCCTCGCAGAGCCGCTTGGCGGTGCTGACGATGGCCTCGAACACCGGCTGGATCGCATTGGGCGAGCGCGAGATCACCCCCAGAACGTCGCTGGTCGCAGTCTGGTATTCCAACGCCTCCTGCACCTCGGCGGTGCGGGCGCGGACCTCCTCGAACAGGCGCGCGTTCTCGATGGCGATGACCGCCTGGTCGGCGAAGGTTGTCGCCAGCTCGGTCTGCTTGTCGGTGAAGGGGCGCACGGTGCCCCGCGTCATCGCGAGAATGCCAATGGTTTCGCCATCGCGCAGCAGCGGCACCCCCATGACCGAGCGGTATTGCGCCATATCCTGCAGCGCGGTCCAGCCGTAATCCGGGTCGGCCAGCACGTCGGCGATCTGGACAGGCTCGCGCGCCATGGCGGTACGTCCGATGGCGGTACCGGGGCTTGCCACCACGTCCATGGACTTCAGGTAGTCGCGGATCTGCTCGTGCCGTTCCGCGGCAAAGCCGAAGCTGGCGGCAAAGCGGTAGACATCGCCGTGGCGGCGGAAGATCCAGGCATGTTCCGCCTCGCAGAGCCGCGCCGCCGATTCCGCCAACGTGTCGAGCACCGCCTGCAAATCGAAGGCCGAGCGCGAGATCACCTTCAGCACGTCCGCCGTCGCCGTCTGCTGCTGCAGCGACTCGCGCAGCTCGTTCAGCAGGCGGGCGTTCTCGATGGCGATCACCGCCTGGTCGGCGAAGGTCTTCAGGATTCCCCGCTGCTTGTCGCTGAACCGTCCCGGCTCGGCCCGGATTACGCTGATGGCGCCGATCGCCTCGGCGCCGCGCAGCAGCGGGATCACCGCCAGCGCCCGGTTGCCCGAGACCAGGAAGCTGTTCGCGCCGGGTTTCAGCTGGGCGGGCACCTCGCGCGCGTCGGGCACGTCGAGGAAGGTGCGGTCGAGAATGGCGACCCCATGCAGATATTCCCGCGAGATCGGGATCGGAAAGCGGCCGCGCAGGCTCTCGACCCGCGCAGAGCCCGAGGCGGCGACGGCGATCAGGTGGAGCTTGTCCTCCTTCGGCATCACCACGCTGACGATGGCATCCGGGAACAGGGTGCAGCCGCTGCGGACGATGGCGTCGAAGACCGGCTGCGTGTCGGAGAGCGAGTTGGAGATGACCGTCAGGATCTCCGAGGTCGCCGTCTGCTGTTCCAGCGCCTCGGTCAGTTCGGCGTTGCGCAGCTGCACCTCGTGAAACAGCCGCGCGTTCTCGATGGCGATCACCGCCTGGTCCGCAAAGCTCTTGAGCAGCGCCTCGCTCGACTCGGGGATCTCGCCCGGCTCACTCCAGGCGATGACGATGACTCCCACCGTCTCGCCCTCGCGCAGCATCGGCACGCCGATCAGCCGGCGGCGGCCCACGGTGGGTAGAAAACTCTGGTCATACTCGGTGTCGGTGCCGCTGTCCTCGATACGGATCACCTTGCCCGAAAGCATCACCCGCCCCGAGACCTGCGTCCGATCCGGCCGCATCGGGTAGCGGGCGCGCATCAGCTCGGCGAAAGGCACGTCCTTGTGGGCGCTCGCCATGAAATGCAGCTGGCCTTCCTTCCAGACGAAGACATTGGCGAAGAGCGCGTCGCAGAGGTGCAGGGCGTTCCTGGCGATGGCCTCGAAGACCGGCTCGGGCGAGGTCGGTTTGCTGGAGATCACGCCGAGGATCTCGGACATCGCCTGCTGCCGCTCCAGCGACTCGCGCAGCTGGCGGTTGCGGGCCTGGGCCTCCTCGAACTGGCGCACGTTCTCGATGGCGATCACCGCGTGGTCGGCCAGGGTTTCGAGCACCCGCAGCTGGGTATCCGTGAAGGCCTCGGCCTCGAACTTGCCCACCGCGATGGCGCCCAGCGGCCTGCCGTGCTGCATCATCGGCACCGCCGCCGCCGTGCGCCAGCCGCCGCTGCGGGCATAGTCCGAGGAATATTCAGGGTCCTTGGTCACATCCGTCAAATGCACCGTGGCGCAGTCGAGAATGGCCCGCCCGATCAGCGACTTGCGGGTCGGCGGGCCGGAGAGATAGGCGGCGTTGTTCAGCGCCTTCGACGAGAAGTTCATCGAGGCGCCGGGGCGGATCACCTCGCCATCGAAGAGCTGGACGTTGCAGTAGAAGGACCCCGTCAACCGCGCCGCGCTTTCGGCGATGGCCTCGAAGACCGGCTGGGCGTTCGAGGGCGAGCTCGCGATGATCGCCAGCACGTCCCGCGTGGCCGCCTGGAACTCGTGCGCTTCGGTCAGCTGGCGTTGCAGCGCCGCAATCGCCTCGGCGGAGATATCGCCGCCGCGACCCACTCTTGCCGTCCGACTATCGCTGCCGCCTCCCTGGCTCACGCGCCACCCCCCTCGGGCAGTGGAAGGACATTCACGGAACCAGATATATCACGCCCTCGCGATTCAAACGAGGGCGTTGGGCCTCAGCTTGCCCTGGCGGGCCGCTGCTCCATGATCCGGCCAAGCGCGACCAGCATCTCGTCGAGATCGGCGCAGGGATAGGCGCCGGTCGCGCGGATCTCCTCGGTGACGTCCACCGGCAGGTCGGTGTTCGAGGCGACGGGGATTTCGTTCAGCTTGCCGCCGATCAGCAGCGGCAGCTGCGCGCCGCGCCGCTCCAGCGCCGCCAGCACCGCGCGGGCATAGCGCAGGCCGAGGCCGTTGTAGGTGGAAACGGCGATCACCTCGGCCCCGGCGTCGAGCGCGCGGTCGACCAGCACCTCGGCGTCGAGCGAGGTGCCGACCTCGACCGCCTCGACCCCGAGACCCGAAAGCGCCGCGCGCACGAGGTAGGCGCCGTGTTCGTGCACGTCCGAGGTGCCCAGCGCGACCTTGAGCGTGGAGAGCCCGGCGGGCGCGGTCTGGCGGGCGCACCAGGCGGCGGCGTCGCGGTCGAGTTCCAGCGCCCAGTCCACCGGCACGGCGGGCTTCGTCGCGCGGTTGCCGAACAGCGTCTCCATCCCATGCGCGCCCAGCCGCCGGATCGCCAGCATCAGCGCGGCGGGGTCGGTCACGTCGACGCCCCGATCCGCAAGCCCCTGCATGGCGCGTTGCTTGAAGGCCAACCCACCCTCCATCAGCCGGTCGGTCAGCGCGTCGATCTTCGAGGTGTCGATCAGCGCGCCATGCTCGGGCGCATGTTCCACCAGCCGCGCGGCGAACCGCTGCGCGTCGAGGATCTCCTCGACATCCGGAATGCGCTGGTTCTCGGTTACCGGGACCGGGTTGATCGCGTGGCCGGTATGGGCGCGGCCCAGCGCGGTGATGTCAGCCAGAAGGTAGCTGGCGAGGCTCGCGTAATTGGCGGCGGGCGAGCGGCGGTAGGCCACCGTGTTGCCGTAGAGCATGGTGCCCGGCGTATCCGTCACCCGCGCCATGGCGGCATGGAAGGCCGCCCGGCTGGCGGGGTTCGAGAAGTGGTGGCCCCAGCAATAGGACAGCCGCGCGCCGATCAGGTCTTCGACGATGTGCTTCTCGATCAGCACGGTGCCCAGCGAGGAGGTCATGTCGCGGTAGAGGCCCACGAAGCCGTCGTCGAGGTTGGAATGGATCAGCACCTCGGCCGGCTGCGCGGCGATCAGGCCGATGGCGGTGACGGTGGCCTCGGTGGTGGCGACGTCGTCGTCCCAATAGGGCAGGCGGAAGGTGAAATACTGGCCGAGGTTGCCGATGGCGGTCGCCCCCGCCGCCAGCGCCGCCTGAACATTGTGCAGCGCGCCCGGCATCCCGAGCATGAAATCACCGAAATGCGAAGCCGCGGGCGAGGCATTGGTGATGCGGGCAAAATCCTCGGGCCCGTCGAGCACGATTCCCGTGCCCCGCTGCGCCGCGTCGCGGCGGTCGGGCGGATAGCCCATGGTCCAGTCTAGCGTTATGCCGAAGCGGTCGACCTTCACCCCCTCGGCGGCGGCGGTCTCCTGGATCTCGCGGATCGCGCCGACCGTGCGGTCCATGTTGCGGAACCCGATGTGGGCGTGCTGCATGATCCGCCCCTCGGCGGCCATGCGGCGCTTGTATTCGGCTTCCGATGTCACCCCCTCGCCTTCGAGGAAGGCGCAGCGCCCGAGGGTCCATGTCCCGGCGAGCTTGCGCCCCGCCTCCAGCAGGTCGCGGCCCGGGGTCATCGTCGGAGCAGTCAGCGAGGTCATCGGCGCGCCTCCTTAGGGTATCCGGGGTTTCAACCGCCGGAGGGATGGGCCAAGACTAGCGAAGGCTTCGGGAGAGACAAGAGATGCGCATCGGGATCATCGGCGTCGGACACCTAGCGATGTCGCTGCTTGCAGGGCTGCGCAAGGCCGGCTGGCCGCCGGGCGAGGTGCTGCTTTCGCCGCGCGGCCATGGGGCGGAACTGGCGGAGGATCACGGCTATGCGCTGGCGCGGGACAATGCCGATATCGTGGCGCGGTGCGATACCGTTCTGCTGGCGGTGCGCCCGGCCCATGCCCTGGCGGCGGTCACCGGGCTGGGCTGGCGCGACGGGCAGGTTCTGATCTCGGCCTGCGCCGGGGTGCCTTCCGCCGCGCTCGCCGGGGTCGTCGCGCCGGCCGCGATGGTGCGCATCATGCCGATCACCGCCGCCGAGTTCGGGGCCAGCCCCACGGTCGTCTGGCCCGATCATCCCGCCGCCCACCCCTTCCTCGACGCCATCGGCAGCGCGATCCCCGTCGCCAGCGAAGCCGCCTTCGAGACAGCCACAGTCAGCGCCGCGATCTACGGCTGGGCGCAGGAACTGATCGCGCGCGGCGCGGAATGGAGCATGGCGCAGGGCCTGCCAGAAGAGACCGCCCGCCAGCTTGTCGCCCGCACCTTCACAGCCGCCGGGCGGATGCAGGCCGAAAGCCCCGAGCCGATGCGCGCGCTGCTGAAGAGCCTCGTCACCCCCGGCGGCATCACCGAAGCCGGGCTGACCCACCTGCGCGAAGCCAAGGCGCTCGATGCCTGGGACGGCGCCTGTGATGTGGTGCTGAAGCGGCTCAAGGGCGCCTAGGAGGCGATCCGCAGGTCGAGTCCCTGCAACAGGTCCGCGAAGGCCGGCGGCGGGGCGCGGTCGGTGATGACGATATCGCCCGGCTTCAACTCCGGCTGGCGCAGCGCCGGCCGGCGGTCCTGGGTCTCGAACTTGGAATGATCCACCGCCATGATCGCCCGCTTGGCGTTCTTCATCATGGCGTTGGCGATATCCACCTCGCATTGTTCGTGCACCAGGAACCCCGCCTCGGCATCGACCATCGAGGCCGAGAGCAGGACGTAGTCGACCCGCATCCGCTCGATCACCTCGAAGGCCGAGCGGTCGAAGGCCGCGCCATCGTGGTCGCGCAGCTGGGTGCCCGCCATCGAGACCTTGTTGCCCGGAATGATCGCCAGCGTCGAGGCGACGAAGGCCGAGTTGGTCACCACCGTCAGACCCTTGCGCGCCCGCAGCGCCTGGGCGACGAAGCCCGAGGTGGAGCCGGTATCGATCGCCACGCTGGCGTTGTCGCCGATCAGCTCGGCCGCCGCGCGGGCGATGGCGACCTTGGCCTCGCGGTTCAGGTTCATCCGTTCCAGGAAGGGCGGGTCGGTCGGCATCCGGTTCGACACCAGCGCGCCATGCACCTTGGAGAGCGCACCGCTTTCCACCAGCGGCTGCGACACCCGGCGGATGGTCTGGTCCGAAACGCCAAGCATCCGCGACAGCTCGATCACCGAGACTGTGCCGCGCATGTCGACGGCCTGCAGGATCTGTGCCTTGTATTTCGACATATGCCCTGTCCTACACCATTGTGACCGCCGGACAAGCGCCCTCGGGGGGCACAATCCCACTCAAATCAACAAAAATCAACATTTTCGTTGCCGCGTTGTTGATCTTGGGTAAGGTGACTCGTGCATCACCCCAAGGCGGAAGACATCATGGCACGGCACGCGGCAAAACACCTGATCATCGGCGGCGGTATTCTCGGCTGCTCGATCGCCTATCACCTGACCCGCCGCGGTGAGAAGGACGTGGTGCTGCTCGAACGCGCCGGCCTGACCGAGGGCGCGACCTGGCACGCCGCCGGGCTGGTCGGCCAGCTGCGCAGCTCGCGCAACACCACGCGGATGCTGAAGAAGTCGGTCGAGATGTATGACCGCCTCCAGAACGAGGAGGGGATGCAGTTCGACTGGAAGAAGACCGGCTCGCTGCGCCTCGCCGCCACCGCCGAGCGGATGCTGGAGGCGAAACGGCTCGCCACCATGGCCCGCAGCTTCGATCTCGAGATGCACATCATCTCGCCCGAGGAGGCCCGCGATCTCTTCCCGCTGATCGACGAGAAGGGGCTGCACGGCGCGGCCTACATCCCATCGGACGGCTATGTCGACCCGGCCTCGCTCTGCCAGGCGGTGGCGGGGGCGGCGCGCAAACAGGGTGCGGACATCCGCCAGAAGGTGGAGGTGCTGGACTTCACCGTCAGCAACGGGCGCATCACCGGGGTCGAAACCACGGAAGGCACCTGGGAGGCCGATACCGTGATCCTCGCCACCGGCATGTGGAGCCGCGAGGTCGGTGCCAAGCTGGGCCTGCGGATCCCGGCCTGCGCGGTCGAACACCAGTATATCGTCACGGAATCGACCGGCACCGAGGTCGGCCATTTCCCCACCCTGCGCGACCCCGAGCGGCTGGTCTACTACAAGCCCGACGTGGGCGGGCGGCTGGTGATCGGCGGCTATGAGGACGACACCCTGCCCTTTGGCGACAAAGGCATTCCGGGCGCCTTCGTGCGCCAGTTGCTGCCCGAGAACCTGGACCGATTCCTGCCGCTGGCGGAGCTGGCAGGCAAGGTCACGCCGGTGGTCAACGAGGTCGGCATCCGGCAGGTCATCAACGGGCCGATCCCCTATTCGGCGGACGGCGATTTCGTCATGGGCTGGCAGCCGGGGCTGAAGAACCTGATGCTGGCGACCGGCTTCCTCTACGGCATCGCGGCGGGCGGCGGCGCGGGCGAGATGATCGCCGAATGGGTGGTCGACGGGCAGCCCTCGCTCGACCTCTGGCCCCTCGACGTGCGCCGGTTCGGGCCGCACCACGGCACGCGGGCCTTCATGTATCCCCGCGCGGTCGAACATTACGCCCACCACTACAAGAAACGCTATCCGGGCCAGGAACACGAGACCGCCCGCCAGCTGCGGCTCTCGCCGCTCTACCAGCGGCTCAAGGACATGGGCGCGGTCTATGGGTCGAAGAACGGCTGGGAGCGGCCGCTGTGGTTCGCGCCCAAGGGGGTGGAGCCGGTAGACCAGCTCGACTTCCTGAATCCCGGCTGGAAGCAATACGCCGCCGAGGAGCACCGCGCGGTGCGGGAACGGGTGGCGCTGATCGACCAGACCAGCTTCGCCAAGTTCGAGCTGATCGGTTCGGGTGTGGTGGAACTGCTGCAAAAGCTCTGCGTGTCGAACATGGACAAGCCCGTGGGCAGCATCATCTACACCCAGATGTGCAACGCGCGCGGCGGCACCGAGGCCGACGTGACCTTCATCCGCCTCGGCCCCGAGCGGTTCTACATGGTCACCGGCTCGGGCTTCGGCGTGCATGATTCCGACTGGATCCGCCGCCACCTGCCCGAGGACGGCTCGGTAAACCTGATCGAGGTGACCAGCGGCACCGCCGTCATCAACATCGTCGGCCCGAAATCGCGCGAGGTGCTGGCGGCGGTGTCGGAGAGCGATGTCTCCGACGCGGCGATCCCCTTCTCGACCGCGCGCGAGATCGTCGTCGGCGCGGCCCCGGTGCGGGCGGCGCGCATCGGTTACGTCGGCGAATTGGGCTACGAGCTGCACATCCCCACCGAATTCGCCCTGCATGTCTACGACACGCTCTGGGCCGCCGGTCAGGCCCATGGCATCGCCAACGTCGGCTATCGCGCGATCGACAGCCTGCGGATGGAAAAGGGCTATATCTACTGGTCCGGCGACGTGACGCCCGACTATTCGCCCATCGAAGCCGGTGTCGGCTTCCGCGTGCATCTGAAATCCAAGGGCGATTTCCTCGGCCGCGCGGTGCTGGAGAAGCAGAAGGCCGAGGGCGTGAGCCGCAAGCTCTGCACCTTCGTCACCCCGCTGAACCTGCCTCTGACCGGCGGCGAGACCATCCTGCTGGACGGACGCGTCGTCTCGCTCGCCACCTCGGTCGGATTCGGCCACACCGTCGGACAGACCATCCTGCGCGGCTATCTCGCCCGCGAATACTGGGGGGCCGAGGGCTTCGAGATCGAGGTCTTCGGCGAGCGCCACCCGATCGACTGCGTCGAGGGCCCGCTGCACGA
This sequence comes from Seohaeicola zhoushanensis, assembly GCF_014656415.1. Classification (GTDB taxonomy): domain Bacteria; phylum Pseudomonadota; class Alphaproteobacteria; order Rhodobacterales; family Rhodobacteraceae; genus Seohaeicola_A; species Seohaeicola_A zhoushanensis. The sequence continues at coordinate 54,662 of NZ_BNCJ01000015.1, forward strand.
CCCCGAGAACATTGCATTGAAAGGATAGGGAGGGAGGATGACGGAAATAGCCGAAAGTGTTCTCGACACGCTGCACCGGGTGCCGGGGTTCGAAGGGGTCACGGCGGCGGACAGCATCACCCGGCTGGGCGGGCTGACCAACCTGGTGCACCGGGTCGACCTTGCCGGAACCTCCGTCATCGTGCGCGTTCCCGGCGAGGGGACCGAGGCCTATATCGACCGCGCGGTCGAGGCCCATAACGCCCGCGCCGCCGAGCGCGCCGGGGTCTCGCCCGAGGTGCTGCTGGCCGAGCCCGACACCGGGCGGATGGTGACGCGCACCGTGCCGGGGATCGAGACCATGACGCCGGAGCTGTTCAAGTCCCGCGCGGGCGCGGTGGCGCGGGCCGGCAGGGCGCTGGCCCAGTTGCACGGTTCGGGCGAAACCTTCGAGTTCCGCTTCGAGCTCTTCGCGATGATCGAGGAGTATCTCCGCGTCCTGTCGACCCGCGACGTCGACCTGCCCGAGGGCTATCACGACGTGGTCGCCGCCGCCGAGCCGGTGAAGGCCGCGCTGGCGCAGGCCGATCCGCCGCTGGCGCCCTGCCACTGCGACCCCCTCTGCGAGAATTTCCTGGATGACGGCGAGAAGATGTGGATCGTCGACTGGGAATATTCCGGCATGAACGACCCGCTCTGGGACCTCGGCGACCTCTCGGTCGAGGCCCATATGGACGCCGCGCAGGACGCCGAGTTGATGGCCGCCTATTTCGGCCGCGCGCCGACGGCGGGCGAGACCGGGCGCATGGTGATCTACAAGGCGATGTGCGACCTGCTCTGGACGCTCTGGGGCCTGATCCAGCATTCCGACGGCAACCCGGCGGACGATTTCTGGGCCTATGCGACAGGGCGGTTCGAGCGCTGCAAGGCGCTGATGGAGGACCCGGCCTTTGAGGGGCATGTGGCGGCGGTGGCGCGGGGGTGAACCCCTCAGCGGGGTGAGCCCCTCACCCTAGCCCTCTCCCCCCAGGGGGAGAGGGGACAGGTTGCGCTTTGGGGTGGGCGGATTCCCTCTCCCCTCGGGGGAGAGGGTCAGGGTGAGGGGGCGCGCCCTCAGTTCACCAGCGCCACCAACTCGGCCAGCAGCTCGGGCGTCGCCGCCGTGAGCGTGCGCCCGTCAGACTCCATCGACAGCGGCCTCCCCTGCCAGTCGGTCATCAGCCCGCCGGCGGCCTCGACCACGGCGCTTACGGGGAGGTAGTCGTAGGGCTGCAGGTCGAAGTCGATCACCGCGTCGACCAGCCCGCGCGCGACCAGCGCGTGAGGATAGCAGTCGGCCCCCATCCGCCGCAGGCTGCCGGCGCGGATCATCCGGGCAAAGGCCGCCGGTTCGCGCGCGGCCAGCTTGTCGCCCTCATTGAGGAACAGCCGCGCCTCGGCCAGCGTCTTGCAGCTGCTCGCCCGAATCGGCGCGCCGTTGCAGGTGGCGCCCAGGCCCCGCCCGCCGGCATAGACCTCGCCCAGCGCCGGCATCCGGATCACCCCGAGCTGCGGCCCGTCGTCGGCAAGGTGGCCCAGCAGCATTCCGAACAATGGCAGGCCGGCGATGAACGAGCGGGTGCCGTCGATCGGGTCGATGATCCACATCTCGGCGGCATCGCCGGTGCGGCCGTATTCCTCGCCGAAGATCGCCTCGCCCGGAAAGGCCCGCTCCAGCCCGGCGCGGATCGCCTGTTCGGTCTCGCGGTCGGCGATGGTGACCGGGCTCTGGTCGGCCTTGGTCTCGACATCGGGATCCCTGCGGAAATGCCCGAGCGCCACGCGGGCCGCGGCTTCGGTGATGGATATGGCTTCGGCCAGACGCTGTTCGATGTTCATCATTCCGCTTCCTACCTGCCCGATCCGTACCGAGTCATCCGCTATTTCAGCAGCCTGCAACTTAAAGCCTCATCTTGCCATCAATTTTGTTGATTTTTGTTGATTTGACCGCCGAATCCGGTTGAATACCTTGGACACCGCTGGCGTTCGAGGGCTTCAGACCCGCCACAGAACTGCGCGTCAGCCCTAACCGGGAGTGGACCCATGAAGTATATCTCCGTAGCCGCGGCCGCGTTGATGACCGCCTTCCCCGCGGTCGCGCAGGATTCGAGCGATCCGATCAAGCTGACCCTGCATGACTGGTCCGGGCAGCTCATCACCACCACGCTCATGGGCGAGGTGCTCAAGCAGGCGGGCCACAACGTCGAATATGTCCAGGCCGACTACATCGCCCAATTCGCAGGGCTTAAGACGGGCGACCTGCACGTCGCCATGGAGATCTGGGAAACCACCGGCCGCGAGGCCATGGACGAGGCCTTCGCCACCGGCAACGTGATCAACCTCGGCGAGACCGGGATGCAGGCCATCGAGGAATGGTGGTACCCGGCATATATGGCCGACCGCTGCCCCGGCCTGCCCAACTGGGAGGCGCTGAAGGACTGCGCCGACGCCTTCGCCACGCCGGAAACCGCGCCCATGGGCCGTTACCTGGGCGGCCCCGTCACCTGGGGCGGTTTCGACGAGGAGCGGGTCGAGGCGCTCGAGCTGGACTTCGAGGTGGTGCACGCCGGCACCGACGCCGCCCTTTTCGCCGAGCTCGAGGCCGCCTACCAGCGGCAGGACCCGATCATCCTCTGGATCTACTCGCCGCACTGGGCGCCGGCCAAATACGAGGGCCAATACGTCGAATTCCCGCCCTATTCGCCGGAATGCTACAGCGACCCCTCGGTCGGCGTGAACCCGAACGCCGCCTATGACTGCGGCAAGCCGCGCGGCCCGATCTGGAAGGTCGCCTACAAGGGCGTCGCCGAGAAATGGCCGAATGCCACCAAGACGATCGAGAACTTCCACATCACCAACGACGAGATGGGCAAGATGGTGGCCGAGGTCGACCTCAACGGCAAGTCTGTCGAGGAAACCGTCGCGGCCTGGATGGATGCGAACAAGGATACCTGGTCCGCCTGGATCGTGAAGTAACCAGTCTCCTCGCCTGGGCGCGCGTTCTTCGGGGCGTGCGCCCTTGTTTCCTTTGCCCCGCGCCAAATGGACCGGGGCCAACAATATCGAATATCGCCAGAGGCCGGCATGGACAGACCCGTCATCCTCGAATGCCGCAAGGTCTGGAAGATCTACGGCGCACAGGCCGACAGCTTTCTCACCCGCAATTCGAGACCGAAGAAGGGCGAGCTGAGCGCCGCCGGACTGATCGGCGCGGTGCGCGATGCCAACGTGCAGATCCACAAGGGCGAGATCTTCGTGATCATGGGCCTCTCCGGCTCGGGCAAGTCGACGCTGGTGCGTTGTCTCTCGCGGCTGATCGAGCCGACCGCGGGCGAGATCTTCTTCGAGGGGCAGAACCTGCTCTCGATGCCGGAAAAGGACCTCATCCGCATTCGCCGCACCAAGATGGGCATGGTGTTCCAGCAGTTCGCCCTGCTACCGCACCTGACCGTGCTGGAAAACGCCGCCTTCCCGCTCGACGTGCAGGGCGTCCCCCGCGCCGAGCGGATGGAGCGCGCCCGCAAGGTGGTGGAACTGGTCGGCCTCAAGGGCCGCGAGGGCAACTACCCGCGCGAGCTGTCGGGCGGCCAGCAGCAGCGCGTCGGCATCGCCCGCTCGCTGGCGGTGGAGCCGGACCTCTGGTTCCTCGACGAACCGTTCTCCGCACTCGACCCGCTGATTAGGCGCGAGATGCAGGACGAGTTCATTCGCCTGCAGAACATGCTGCACAAGACCATCGTCTTCATCACCCACGACTTCGACGAGGCAATCCGCCTCGCCGACCGCATCGCGGTGATGAAGGACGGCGCCATCGAACAGGTCGCCACCCCCGAGGAACTGGTGCTGCGCCCCGCCACCGACTACGTGGCCGAGTTCACCCGCCACGTCAGCCGTTCCAAGGTGATCCGCGCCGTTTCAGTGATGGAACCGCTGGCCGGCGACAGCTTTGCCGGCGAAGTGCCGCATGATGCGCGGATCGAGCAGATCGCCGACCAAGTCGAGGCCTCCGCCCTGCCCCACCGGGTCATGCAGGACGGGCAGGCCATCGGCCAGATCACCCGACAGGCGGTGATCGACGTGCTGGTCGGGCGGCGCTGAGATGCGCGGGCGCTGGCCCCTTGCCTTCTGGCTCGGCCTCTTCGGGCTGACCTGGCTGCTTTCGGCCTTTTCCTTCCAGCTCAGCAAGACGCTCGACGCGCGCTGGCTGCTGAAATACCCGAAACAGTGGGAACTGCCGCTGGAAGGTGCGATCAAATCGTTTCTCGACTGGCTGGTCGAGGATGCCAATTTCGGCCTCTTCACCTTCCGCGACCTGACCCGCGCCATCGCGGCGGTGGTCGAGATGCCCTACCAGATCCTGCGCGACCTGCTGATCGAGGGCTTTTCCAGCGGCATCGGCGACGCGGCGGTACAGATCGCCCCCTCGCTCAGCTGGATCGCGGTCATCACCTGCGCCACCGCCATCGGCCATTACGCGCGCGACTGGAAGCTTGGCGCGCTGGTTGGCGGCTGCTTCCTCTACCTCGCGGTCTTCGGCCAGTGGGAGAGCGCGATGATCACGCTCTCCTCGGTGCTGGTCGCGGTGCCCATCGGCGCGGTCGGCGGGCTGCTGCTTGGCATCGCCGCTTATCGCACGCCCTGGTTCGACCGGATGATGCGCCCCTTCCTCGACCTGATGCAGACGGTGCCGGTCTTCGCCTACCTGGTGCCGATCCTGATCCTCTTCGGCTTCGGCCCGGTTGCGGCGCTGGTCGCCACGGTGATCTATGCCATGCCGCCGATGGTGCGCATCACCGTGCTGGCCCTGCGCGGCGTGCCCGAGGAGGTGATCGAGGCGGGCCGCATGGCCGGCTGCACCCGCCGCCAGCTGATGTGGAAGGTGCTGGTGCCCTCGGCGACGCCCTCGCTGATGGTGGGCGTCAACCAGGTCATCATGCTGACGCTCAACATGGTGATCATCGCCTCGATGATCGGCGCCGGCGGCCTTGGCTTCGACGTGCTCGCCGCGCTGCGCCGGCTCGACATCGGTGGCGGGATCGAGGCGGGGCTGGCCATCGTAGTCATGGCCATCGCGCTCGACCGCGCCAGCCAGGCCTTTGCCGAGCGCAGCCAGCGCGCCCGGCTCTCGGGCAACCTGGTGCGGCGCCACCCCTGGAGCACGACAGTCTTCGTCGTGATCGCGGCGACGCTGGCGCTCGGGCTCGTCCTGCCCGGCGTGCAGAGCTATCCCGACCGCCTCACCCTCACCACCGGCCCGTTCTGGGGCGAGGCGATGAAGTGGATCAACGTCAACTTCTTCGACACCTTCGAGGCGATCAAGGTGGTGATCCTGAACTGGTTGCTGCTGCCGGTGAAGAAGTTCTTCGGCGGCATTCCCTGGGCCTGGGGCATTCTCGTGATGGGCCTGATCGCCGGGCGCATCGGCGGCTGGAAGCTGGGCCTGCTGGCCGCGCTGCTGATGGGCTTCATCGCCGCGACCGGCCTCTGGCCCAAGGCGATGGTGACGATCTACCTCTGCGGCGTCTCGGTGCTGATCGCCACGCTGATCGGCATTCCGCTGGGGATCTGGGCCGCCGAGAGGCCGGGCGCCGGCCGCGTCATCCTGGGGCTGATGGACACGCTCCAGACGCTGCCGAGCTTTGTCTACCTGATCCCTGTCGTCATGCTGTTCCGCGTCGGCGACTTCAGCGCCATGGTCGCCGTCGTGCTCTACGCGCTGGCCCCGGCGGTGCGCTATGCCGCGCATGGGCTGCGCTCGGTCCCCGAGGCGCTGATCGAGGCGGGCACCATGTCTGGCTGCACCCGGTCGCAGCTGCTCTGGCGGATCAAGCTGCCGATGGCCGCGCCGCACCTGCTGCTGGGCCTGAACCAGACCATCATGCTGGCGCTCTCGATGCTGGTCATCACCGCGCTGGTCGGCACCCGCGACCTGGGCCAGGAGGTCTATATCGCGCTGGCCAAGGCGCAGGCCGGGCCGGGCGTGGTCGCCGGCCTGTCGGTCGCCTTCATCGCGATCGTCGCCGACCGCATCTTCAACGCCCTCGCCGAGGGCCAGAAGCGGAGGCTCGGACTGTGAGCGAGACCGCCATCCAAAGGGCCGCCGGCCTGTCCTGCTTCGACGCACCCACCGGGATCGAGGTGCTGGGCGGCGGCATCACCAACGTCAACCTGCGGGTGCGCGACGGCGGGCGGTCCTATGTCGTGCGGCTGGGCAACGACATTCCCGAACACGGCGTCATGCGCTGGAACGAACTGGCGCTGTCGCGCGCAGCCGCCGGGGCCGGGCTCTCGCCCGCCGTGGTGCATCACGAACCCGGCGTGCTCGTGCTCGACTTCATCGAGGCGCGCACCTTCACCCCCGAGGACGTGCGCGACCCCGCCAACCTGCCCCGCATCACCGACCTGATCGCCCGCGCCCATCGCGCCCTGGGGCCGGGGCTGACGGCGCCGGTGCTGGCGTTCTGGCCGTTCCAGGTCAACCGCAGCTATGTCGCCCGCCTCATGACCGACGGCACAGCCCATCAGGCGCTGCTGCCCGGGATGCTGGCCGACTGCGACGCGCTCGAGGCCGCCACCGGCCCGGTACGCATGGTCATCGGCCACAACGACCTGCTGGCCGCCAACCTGCTGGACGATGGCGAAAGGCTCTGGCTGATCGATTGGGAATACGGCGGCTACAACTCGCCGCTCTTCGATCTTGCCGGCCTCGCCTCGAACAACGCCCTCACCGAAGCGCAGGAACGCGAATTGCTGGACCGATACCCGACCACCGACCCCGAGCGCGACTGGCGCGCCTTTCAGGCGATGAAATGCGCCTCGCTGATGCGCGAGACGCTCTGGTCGATGGCCTCGGAGATCCATTCCGAACTCGACTTCGACTATGCGGCCTATACCGCCGAGAACCTGGGCCGGCTGACCGCCGCGCTCGACGATTTCAAGAAACTCCAGGGGTGAACATGACTCTCCCGACCTCCTCAAAGATCATCATCGTCGGTGGCGGCATCATCGGATGCTCGACCGCCTATCACCTCGCCCGCATGGGGCAGGAGGTGCTGCTGCTGGAAAAGGCGCAGCTTACCTCCGGGTCGACCTGGCATGCCGCCGGGCTGGTCGGGCAGCTGCGCTCGAACGCCAATATCACCCAGCTGCTGGGCTATTCGATCGAACTCTACCGCACGCTCGAGGCCGAGACCGGCCTGGCGACCGGCTGGAAGATGAATGGCGGCCTGCGGCTCGCCTGCAACGCCGAACGCTGGACCGAGGTGCGCCGCCAGGCCACCACCGCCCACAGCTTCGGCCTCGACATGCAGCTGCTGACGCCGCAGGAGGCGCAGGACCTCTGGCCGCTGATGGATATCGGCGACGTGGTCGGCGCGGCCTTTCTGCCCACCGACGGTCAGGCCAACCCCGCCGACATCACCCAGGCGCTGGCCAAGGGTGCCCGCGCCAAGGGGGCGAAGCTGGTCGAGCATACGCCAGTCACCCAGATCCTGACCGACAAGGGCAAGCTGGTCGGCGTGCGCACGCCGCAGGGCGACATCGCCTGCGAAAAGCTGGTGCTCTGCTGCGGCCAGTGGACCCGAACGCTGGCCAAGACCATCGGCGTCTCGGTGCCGCTGGTCTCGGTCGAACATCAGTATATGGTCTCGGAACCCTTCGGCGTGCCCTCCAACCTGCCCACCCTGCGCGACCCCGACCGGCTGACCTATTACAAGGAAGAGGTCGGCGGGCTGGTGATGGGCGGCTACGAGCCGAACCCGATCCCCTGGGCGCAGAACGGCATCCCCGAGAACTTCGATTTCCAGCTGCTCGAGTCGAACTTCGACCATTTCGAACAGATCGTCGAACTCGCCCTGCCCCGCGTTCCGGCGCTGGAGAAGGCGGGCGTCAAGCAGCTCATCAACGGCCCCGAGAGCTTTACCCCAGACGGCAACTTCATCCTGGGCGAGGCCCCCGAGATGGCCAATGTCTTCATCGGCGCCGGGTTCAACGCCTTCGGCATCGCCTCGGGCGGCGGCGCGGGGATGGCGCTGGCGGAATGGGTCGCCGAGGGCGCCCCGCCCTACGACCTCTGGCCGGTCGACATCCGCCGCTTCGGCCGCCCGCACCGCGACGAGGACTGGGTGCGCACCCGCACGCTCGAGGCCTACGGCAAGCATTACACCATGGCCTGGCCCTCGGAGGAACACTCCAGCGGCCGCCCCTGCCGCCGCTCGCCGCTCTATGACACGCTCAAGGCCTCAGGCGCGGTCTTTGGCGAGAAACTGGGCTGGGAACGCCCGAACTGGTTCGCCGAACCGGGCGAGGAGGCGCGCGACATCTACACCTTCGAACGCCCGAACTGGCACGTCGCGGTCGCCCGCGAACACAAGGCCGCGCGCGAGGCGGCCGTGCTCTTCGACCAGACCTCCTTCGCCAAGTTCGTGCTGAAAGGCCCCGACGCCGAGGCGGCGCTGAGCTGGATCGCGGCGAACCGCGTGGACAAGCCGGTCGGGTCGATCATCTATACCCAGATGCTGAACGACCGCGGCGGCATCGAATGCGACCTGACCTGCGTGCGCACGAAGGAAGACGAATATTACATCGTCACCGGCACCGGCTTTGCCACCCATGACTTCGACTGGATTGCGCGGAACATCCCCGAGGGCCTGAACGCCCAGCTGGTTGACGTCACCTCGTCCAACGCCGTGCTCTCGCTCTTCGGACCGAAGGCGCGCGAGATCCTGTCCGCCGTCACCCGCGACGACGTCAGCAACGACGGCTTCCCCTTCGGCCAGTCCCGCACCATCGGCATCGCCGGCTGCCCGGTGCTGGCGCTGCGCATCACCTATGTCGGCGAACTCGGCTGGGAGCTGCACCTGCCGGTGGAATACGCGCTGACCGTCTACGAGGCGCTGCACAAGGCAGGCGCGCCGCTCGGCCTGAAGAACGCCGGCTACCGCGCCATCGAGACGCTGCGGCTGGAAAAGGGCTATCGCGCCTGGGCCGGCGACATCGGCCCCGACCACACCCCCGACGAGGCGGGCCTCGGCTGGGCGGTGAAGATGAAGTCGAACATTCCCTTCCGCGGCCGCGAGGCGGTGCGCGCCCAGCGCGAGACCGGGGTGAAGAAGATCGTGGCCACCTTCACCTGCGACGGCGATGTGATCCTCTCGGGGCGCGAGACCATCTATCGCAACGGCGAACGCTGCGGCTGGCTCTCCTCGGCGGGCTATGGGCATACCATCGGCAAGAGCATTGGCATGGGCTACGTGCGCAGCGCCACGCCGATCGACCGCGACCACGTGCTGTCCGGGTCCTACGAGCTCGAGGTGGCAACCGAACGCGTCCCCTGCGAGATCACCCTCGCCCCGCTGGTCGATCCCAGGATGGAGCGCATCAAGGCCTGACCCGAGTCGCGCGCCCCGTTGGCGGAACGCACACAATCCAATCTGCCGAAGCATCACTGTCGATCAAAAGGCCCGGAAACGGGCCTTTTTTCACGTTCGCGCACCCGATCGGCGGATTTTCTGCTATCATTCTTACTGTTGGTAACAAGTTGTGAGTCGCGCCATGAACAAGCAATTGGTTGTTAAGAAACTGACGGAAGAAGTGAAGTTTCTTCGCAGGTGCGGAGCTGGCGATCAGGACATCAGAAAGCGGCTGATCGAACAGGGCTGGGCCTACGGCGCCGTCGTCGAGGCCTTTGCCGAAGCCTGATCCTCCCGACGACCCTTTCCCGAAACAGCAGGCCGGGCCCGACCGCCCGGCCTCGTGGGTTTTCTCCCCAAAAGCGATGACTGGCGCAGATTAACACCCAGGTCGCCTCGGGGTAGCCCGCCACCGGTATCCCCCGGATCACGAGCACTTTTCACGCGACGGAAACACCAGGCACGCCCGTTCAAGGCTGCAAGCCGTTGCCCGTCGGGCGCGGCAACGGAATTGCCTGCCCGAGGTCGACTGATGCATTCTCCCGAACTCCGCCCGCCGCGCGCCCTATCGTCGCGCAGACCGGGCGCGCCTTGCCGCCCTTCGGGATCTGCGCGAGAATACCCCGACCCAAGCGGAAAAGCGGCCCGGCGCCTCTGGGCACCCCTTCTGCGAAAGCTGCAGGCAATCCGCAAAGGCCCAGGCCAAAACCCCGGAAACAGGAAGCGTATCGTGACCGGCAAAGCGACCCTTCGGCCCCTCTCCCTCCTTCTCGCGCTGGTGCTCGGCCTCTCTGCGGCGCAGGCGCAGCAGACGCCGGGCATGGCGGTGACGGCCGGCGTCATCGAGCTGAAACGCGAGGACGTTCCGGTGACGGTGACGCTTTCCGGCCAGGCGGCGGCCTCGCAATCGGCGGCGATCCGGCCGCTGGTCAACGGCGTGGTCACCGAAGTCGCCTATCGCCCCGGCCGCCCGGTCACCGCCGGCACACTGCTGTTCCAGATCGACCCCAAGAGCTACGAGGCCGCGCTGGCCGCGGCCCGCGCCACGCTGCAACGCACCCAGGCCGCGCTGCCTGCCGCCAAGGCCGCGCTCGACCGCGCCGAACGCCTGGTCGGCAGCAGCGTCACCCAGGAGGCGCTGGACTCGGCGCGTGTGACCCACGCCCAGGCGCTCGCCTCCATCGCCGAGGCCGAGGCCGCCGTGCGCACCGCCGAAATCAACCTCGAACGCGCCCGGATCACCAGCCCGATCGACGGCATCCCCTCGGTCGCGGCGGTCTCGGTGGGCGACCTGGTGACCAGCGGCCAGACCGCCGCGCTGGCCACGGTCACCAGGCTCGACCCGATCTATGTCGATCTCTCCGAGGCCAGCGCCCGGATGCTGCAACTGCGCGCCCGGATCGAAAACGGCGAGATGAAGACCGGAGACCGCGTGCAGATCCGCCTGACGCTGGAAAACGGCCAGGACTTCTACGGTGAGGGCAAGCTCGACAGCATCGCCAGCACCGTCTCGACCACCACCGGCACCCGCAACGTACGCTTCGAATTCGCCAATCCCGACCGGCTGATCCTGCCCGGCATGTTCGTGCGCGCCGCCGTCACGCTCGGCACCTCGCAGGCGATCCTGGTGCCGCAGCTCGCGGCGCGGATGCAGGCCGACGGGAAGATCCGGGTCTTCCTGCTCGGGCCCGACGGCAAGGCCGTGCAGGCCGATGTCACGCCGATCGGCTCGACCGACCGCGCCTGGATCGTCGCCGCGGGCCTCGACGACGGCGCCCGGCTGATCGTCGACAACCTCGACCGGGTCGGCAACGGGACCGGCATCACGCCCGTCCCCGCGACCATCACGGACACCGGCGTCGTCACCGACGCCAAGGGCGGTAACTGACCCGATGGCGCGCTTTTTCATCCACCGCCCGGTCTTCGCCTGGGTGCTTGCCATCGTCACCATGCTGGCCGGCGCGCTTGGCCTGACCACGCTGCCGATCTCGCAATACCCCGAGGTCTCGCCGCCCACGGTGCGGATCTCGGCCAGCTACAGCGGCGCCTCGGCCGAGGCGGTGCAGAACTCGGTCACCTCGACCATCGAAGACGCGATGACCGGCCTCGACGGGCTGATCTACATGACCTCCTCCTCGGGCAAGGGCACCGCCTCGATCAGCCTGGTGTTCGAACAGGACATCGACCCCGACACCGCGCAAAGCGACGTGCAGAACAAGGTCCAGCTGATCCTGTCGCAATTGCCCGAAGCGGTGCAGACGGCGGGTGTGCGGGTCAACCGGTCGTCCACCTCGATCCTGATGGTCGGCGCGCTGGTCAGCGAGGACAACCGATATTCGACCATCGAACTGGCCGACATGCTCGACTCCCGCGTCGAGGGGCCGGTGCAGCGGATCGAGGGGGTCGGCTCGATCAACACCTTCGGATCGGGCTATGCCATGCGCATCTGGCTCGATCCCGACAGCCTGTTCCGCTATGCGCTGACGCCCTCCGACATCACCGCGGCGGTGCAGGCGCAGAACACCACGGTGGCGGTTGGCGCGCTCGGCTCCGGCCCGGCCGCCCCGGCGCAGCAATTCACCGTCGACGTGACCGCGCAGAGCCAGCTCAAGACGGTCGACGACTTCCGCAACATCCTGCTCAAGACCGACGCAGCCGGCGCGCAGGTGCGTCTGGGCGACGTCGCCCGCATAGAGATCGGGCAGCAGAGCTATGGCGGCGACAGCCGTTTCAACCGCCACAACGCCGCCGGCTTCGGCATCAACCTCGCCACCGGGGCCAATGCGGTCGAGACCGCCGCGCTGGTGCGCGAGACACTCGACGGGCTGCAATCGAGCTTTCCGGAAGGGGTGAGCATCGAATACGCCTATGACACCTCGCCCTTCGTCGAGCTTTCGATCGAGAAGGTGATGCACACGCTGATCGAGGCGATCGTGCTGGTCTTTCTCGTCATCCTGCTGTTCCTGCAGAACTGGCGCGCCACGCTGATCCCGACACTGGCGGTGCCGGTGGTGCTGCTCGGCACCTTCGGCGTGCTCTCGGTCTTTGGCTATTCGATCAACACGCTGACCATGTTCGCCATGGTGCTGGCCATCGGCCTGCTGGTCGACGACGCCATCGTCGTGGTCGAGAACGTCGAGCGGGTGATGGAGGAAGAGGGCCTCGGCCCGGTCGAGGCGACCGAGAAGTCGATGGACCAGATCACCTCGGCCCTGATCGGCATCGGCCTTGTGCTCTCGGCGGTCTTCCTGCCCATGGCCTTCATGTCCGGCTCGACCGGGATCATCTACCGGCAGTTCTCGGTCACCATCGTCACCGCCATGGCGCTCTCGGTCTTCGTCGCGCTGATCCTGACCCCGGCGCTTTGCGCATCGCTGCTGCGACCGCGCCGCCACGGCGAGGGCATCGCACCGGCACGCTGGTTCAACCGGGGTTTCGACCGCATGACCCGCGGCTATCTCGGCGCCAACCGGCGGATCCTGAAACGCCCCTTCGCCGCGCTGGCAGCGCTGGCGGCGGTTTGCGGGCTGGTCTGGGTGCTGTTCACGCAGATCTCCTCGTCGTTCCTGCCGCCCGAGGACCAGGGCGTGCTGATGACCATCATCCGCCTGCCCGACGGCTCCACCACGGCGCAGACGCTCGACGTGGTGCAGAAGGTCGAGGACTACCTGCTGAACGAGGAACCCGACGGCGTGGAATCGACCTTTGCCTCGCTCGGCTTCAGCTTCTCGGGTTCGGCGCAGAACACCGCCATGCTCTTCGTCAAGCTGAAGGACTTTGACGAGCGCAGCGGCAACGACCGCCTGTCGGCCGCCGCCATCGCCCAGCGCGCCAACATGCACTTCATGCAGACCAACCGGCAGGGCACCGTGCGCGTCGTGCAGCCGCCGGCGATCAGCGGCATGGGTTCGACCTCGGGCTTCCAGATGTATCTCCTTGACCAAAGCGGGCGCGGGATCGAGGCCCTGCGCGCCGCCGCGAACGATCTTGTCGCCGCCGCCCCGGCCGACGGCCGCGTCGCCAACATGCGCGGCAACGAAGACGCCGACCGCACCGCACTGCGCATCGACATCGACCGGCAGAAAGCGTCGAGCTATGGCCTGACCCTGTCGACGGTGAACGGGATGCTGCGCACGATCTTCTCGGGCAGCGAGGTGAACGATTTCCAGATGGGCACCCGCCTGCGCCCGGTGATCGTGCAGGGCGACGCCCCCTACCGGATGCAGCCCGAGGATGTCTTCCGCTGGTCCGCCCGCAACACCGGCGGCGAGATGGTGCCGTTCCAGTCGTTCACCACGCTGAACTGGGAAAGCGTGCCCTCCTCGCTGGCCCGCTACGGCGGCACCCTGGCGCTCCAGCTCTCGGGCGAACCCGGACCGGGCGTCAGCTCGGGCGACGCGATGGACGCGATGGCCGAACTCGTGGCCGAGATGCCGGGCGGCTATGGCCTGGCCTGGACCGGCATTTCCTACCAGGAACGCCTGTCCGGTTCGCAGGCGCCGATGCTCTACGCCATCTCGGTGCTGGTGGTCTTCCTCTGCCTCGCCGCGCTCTACGAGAGCTGGACCGTGCCCTTCGCCGTCATCCTCGCCGTGCCCGTGGGCATCCTCGGCGCGCTCGCGGCGGCCAAGTTCCTCGGCCAGTCGAACGACGTCTACTTCAAGGTCGGGTTGCTCACCACCATCGGGCTTGCCGCCAAGAACGCCATCCTGATCGTCGAATTCGCGGTGGAGCTGCAGGCAAAGGGCATGTCCCTGCTCGACGCCACCATCGAGGCCGCGCGGCAGCGCCTGAGGCCGATCCTGATGACCTCGCTGGCCTTCATCCTCGGCGTCCTGCCGCTGGCGGTGGCCACCGGGGCCGGGGCGGCGGCGCAGAATTCCATTGGCATCGGCGTTCTCGGCGGGATGCTCTCGGCCACCGTGCTCGGGGTCTTCCTGATCCCGGCCTTCTATGTCAGCGTGCGCCGGCTGTTCACGCGCAGCGCCAAATCGCGGAGTTGACCCGTTGAAACCAGTATTCCTCGCGGTGACGCTGCTCGCCACCGCCTGCACCACGGTCGGCCCGCAGTACAAGCAGCCCGAGATGGCCCTCGCCGCGCGATTCACCGAGGCCACGGCCAGCCAGCTGGGCGAGATCGCCACCCGGCAATGGTGGACCGGCTACAACGACGCCATGCTGAACGAGCTGGTGGCACGCGGGCTGCGGCAGAACCTCGACATCGCCGGCGCGATGGAGCGCATTCGCGCCGCCGAGGCCAACCTGCGCGGCACCGGCCTGCCCGCCGCGATCAGCGGTGCGCTGTCGGCCTCGTCGATCAAGGCGGGGTCGGACACCACCAGTTCCACCACCAGCCAGAACCGGGCCCTGTCCGCGGGCCTGGTGCTCGACCTCTTCGGCGGCATCCGCCGCTCGCGCGAAGGGGCCGAAGCCAGCCTCGGCGCGGCGCAGGCCAACGAGGGCACAGCGCGGCTGGCCTATCTCGCGGCGCTGATCGGGGCCTATATCGACGCGCGCTATTACCAGGAGTCGCTCGCCCTGACCCGCGGCACCATCGCCAGCCGCGAAGAGACGCTGCGCATCACGCAGCAGAAATTCGACGCCGGCTCCGCGACCGAGCTGGACCTCGCCCAGGTCCGGGCGCTGCTCTACGCGGCGCGGGCCAGTATTCCCACGCTCGAGGCCAATTTCCTGGCGCGGGTCTATACCATCGCCACCCTGCTCGGAGAACCCGCCGACCCGATACTGGCGCAGATGCGCAAGGGCCGCGCCCAGCCGCGCCCGCGCGGCTCGGGCGGCGTCGGCATCCCCGCCGACCTGCTGCGCAACCGGCCCGACGTGCGTTCGGCCGAGATGTCGCTGATGTCGGCCACCGCGGCCGTCGGCGTCGCCGAGTCCAACCTGCGGCCCTCGATCTCGCTCTCGGGCAGCGTGTCGGGCACCAGCAACACCACCTGGAGCTTCGGCCCCACGCTGACGCTGCCCATCCTCAAGCAACCCGCGCTGCGCGCCAGCCGCGACGCCGCCATCTCGGCCGCGAAACAGGCCGAGATCAGCTGGCGCAGCACCGTTCTGGGCGCGGTCGAGGACGTGCAGTCCGCCAACAGCCGCTGGGTCCGCGACCGCCAGAGCGTCGGTCTGCTCGGCAATTCGGTCGAGGCCTATGCCCGCGCGCTGCAACTCTCGCGCCAGTCCTACGAACAGGGCGCGCTGTCGCTGCTCGACCTGCTCGACACCGACCGCTCGCTGGAAACCGCGCGCCTCGGCCTTGCCGCCGGGATCCAGTCGATGGCGGTCGACTGGGCGACGCTGCAGGTCGCGCTGGGGGCCGGGGCCTATGTCGGCTCGCCGACGCCGCGCTGAGCCGCCGGATCAGCCGAGCTGCTGCGCGATATGCCAGCCGGCGGCGAGATCCTGCGCGATCAGGCCGTGCGACTTGTAGGCGGTGATCTGCCCGGCATCGCTGCGCCCCGGCGCCTGGCCCGCCAGCACCGCGCCGATCTCGTGAACCGGAAAATCGGCCGGGATCGCTCCCGAGGCCTTCGCCCCGAGGATCTCGCCCGACTCGCGGCTGGAACTCTCCAGCGAGTCGGTGAACATCGCCATCCGGGCCACGCCCGCGTCATCCACCTCGCGCGTGTCGGCGAGGCTGGCGCCGACGAGGTTGATGTGCTGCCCCGGCTCCAGCAGCGCCCCCGGCAGGAATGGCGCACGGGCCGAGGTGGTCGTGGTGACCACATCCGCGCCCTTCAGCGCTTCGCCGAGGTCTGCGACGATCCGCAAGGGCGCATCCGCGAAATGCGCCGCCAGCGCGGCGGCGGCCTCGGGGCGGCGGGCCCAGAGGCGGATCTCCTCGGGCGCGAAACACTCCAGTATCCCGCGCAGGTGCCATTCCGCCTGCTCGCCCGCGCCGCAGATGGTGAAGTCACGCGGATCGGGCCGGGCAAGTTCCCGCGTTGCCAGCATCGAGACGGCGGCGGTGCGCAGCGCGGTCAGGGCGTCGGCCTCGATGGCCGCAACAGGCTTGCCCAGCGCGCTCTCGAACAGCAGAACGAAGCCCTGGTGGCTCGACAAGCCGTGTTTCGCGGCCTCGGGGTAGAGGCTCAGCACCTTGACGCCATGCACGGCCGGCGTGCTCAGGGCGCCGTACATCAGCCCCATCCGCCCCGCTTCGTTGATCGGGATGGCGAAACGCGGCGGATGCAGCGCAGAACCCGACGAGACGTCGCGCATGGTCTGCTCCATCACCGGGACCAGTTCGGCGACGCTGATGCGCCCGAGCACCTGCGGGGCGGTGATGACCTTCATTCCGGGATGCCTTTCCGTGGCGCGAAGGGGCCGCATACCCGCGCCGCGCAATGTGTCAGGATGATCAGGCAGGTGATCGGGATCACCGCGCCGACCAGCGCCATGTTGAGGCCCAGGCCCGGCGAATTCCGCCCCGCGCCGCGCCAGAGAAAGCCGCGCTCGATGTTGAAGCCCGGCCCGAAGACCGAATAGTGCAGCGTCGGCGCGAGGAAGATCACCACCGCCAGCGCCAGCATCACCCGCGCCAGCCGCTGCATCCCCGGCGACGAGGCCGCGTCGACCGAGAGGATCACCGGATCGAGCCCGCGCCGGAAAGCGCAGGTGGCCCCGAGCAACCCGCTCCAGACCATCAGGTAGCGCGCCAGTTCCTCGGTCCAGGCATAGGGGCTGCGCATTCCATAGCGCGCCGCCACCTGGAGCAGGATCACAAGCGCGATCCCGATCAGACCGGCCTTGGCCAGCGCGAGGCAGACCCTGTCCAGCCCCGCGCTCAGCCGTTCGATCCGGTTCATTCCTTCGAGGCGTCGGCCAGCGCCTGCATGTCGGCCACCGAGCCCTGCGGCATCAGCGTGTCCCAGACCTCCTGGCTGCGGCGCTTGAACTCGGCCAGCGCCTCGGGTGAGGGCGTGACGACCTTGACCCCGGCCTTCTCGAGCGCTCCCAGCTCGGCCTTCTCGGCCGCGTAGGTCCATTCGCGGTTCTTGGCGTTGGCCGTCTCGACCGCCCCGTCGACCACCTTCTTCTGGTCGTCGCCAAGGCCCTCGTACCAATCCGCCGACATCAGCGCCGCGCGGAAGGGCGTGCCGGCCTTGAGATCGGTGAAATGGGTCAGGAACTCGGTATGCTTGAAGATCAGCGGCACGGCGGGCGGGTTGAAGTATCCGTCCACGATCCCCTGCTGCACCGCGCCGGCGAATTCCGGCATGTCGACCACCACGCCCTGGGTGCCCCAGGCCTCGAACAGCTTGACCTGGTTGGCGTCGATGGCGCGCAGCCGCAGGTCGGTGAGATCCTCGACCGAGGCGACGTCCTTCTTGGCGTTGAACAGGCCCATCTGCCCGCCGAGGCCGGGCAATCCGGCGATCATCACGCCCTGCGCCTGCATCTTGGTGCGGATGTCGTCGAGCATCGGGCTCTCGACGTCCTGGGTGGCCCGGAAGAACTGCCTGGATTTCTCGAAGACATAGGGCGCGAGGAAGCCGAGGATGCGCGGGTCGACCTGCGCGATCATCACGAAGTTGGTCACGCCGAACTGCAGCAGGCCCTGCGACAGCTGGTCGACGATCTCGGGATCCTTTCCCAGGCTCGCCCCGGCGAACACGGTGGCCTCCATGCCGCCTTCGCGCAGAGCGGCGGCGAAATCCTCGGCATAGACCCAGTCCGAACAGGCCGGGACGGCCGGACACTGGACCGCGATGCGCACCTCCTGCGCGGCGGCGGGCGCGGCAAGCGCCAGCCCGAGGGCAATGGCCGAGGCAGTTTTCTTCAGATCAAACATGTCGAACTCCCTTTGTTTTCTATCGGTCTTTCAATTGACGAGGCCCAGCAGGCGCGGGAGCGCCAGCGTCAGTTCGGGCACGAGGATCAGCAGCAGCAGCAGGGCGACCTGCACCGCGAGAAACGGCAGGATGGCCAGCGACAGCCGCAGGTAGGACAGCCCGCCCGCGGCCGAGACCACCATGAGGATGCCTCCGAAGGGCGGCGAGATCAGGCCCAGCGTCAGGTTCAGGCAGCTGACCACGCCGACATGCACCGGGTCGGCCCCTGCGGCGATGGCCGCGGGGATCAGCACCGGCACCATCAGCACCAGCGCCATGGTCACGTCCATCACCATGCCGGCGGCAAACATGATGGCGCTGGCCAGCAGGAAATAGGTCGTGGCGGTTAGGTCGAGCGTCGTCACCATCGTGGCGATGCCCTCGGGCAGCCGCATGATGCCGACGAGATAGCCGAAGATCGCGGCGGCGAAGAGGATCATGAAGATCGACCCGGTCAGCATCACCGCGCCTTCAACCGCCCGCGAGCCTTCGGCAAGGAGGTGGCGGAAGGCCGCGGCGGGACGGTCGCGGTCCATCAGGCGATAGGCGAAGACCAGCACCACCGTGATCGCCACCGCCAGCGCAGCCGCCTCGGTCGGGGTGACGACGCCGAAGACGATGCCGCCGACGATCACCACCGGGATCAGCAGCGCCGGCAAGGCCCGCGCAATGGTGGCGCGCACGGGCGGCAGCACCACCCCGGCGCCGCCCGGATGATCCTCGCGCCGGGCGCACCAGGCGTTGTAGGCGAAGAGGAACAGAGCCATCAGCAGCCCCGGCACGATGCCGCCCGCGAACATCGCCGCGACCGAGACATTCATCAGCGCGCCGTAGAAGATCATCACGATCGAGGGCGGGATGATCGGACCGATCACGCAGCTTGCCGCCGTCAGCGCGGCGGCGAAGTCGAGCCGATATCCCCGGTGGACCATCGCCGGCACCAGCGTCTTGGTGGTCGCCGCCGCATCGGCCACCGCCGAGCCCGAGATGCCCGCAAGGAAGACCGAAGCCGCGATGTTCACGTAGCCCAGCCCGCCCTTCAGCCGCCCGACGATCAGCATGGCCAGGTCGATCAGCGCGCCGGTCACGCCGCCCCGGGTCATCAGCTCTCCGGCCAGGATGAACAGCGGCATCGACAGGAAGGTGAAGACGTCGATCTGGCTGAAGATCCGTTGTGGCATGATGGCGAGGTAATTGCCATAGCCGCTGGCCAGGAAGGCGAGCACGGCAGCGGAACCGGCGACATAGCTGATCGCCACCCCGCCGGCGATGCCCAGGGCGATGAAGGCGATGATCAGACCGAAGGACATCCCGATACTCCTTGCCGGGATCGTCTCTTTCGTATACGCAATATGTCAAGCAATAAATTTCCGAAGGGAAATATTCATGTCCCCGAAGAGCGAAGACGAAAACCCGACGGACTCCCTGGCCGCTTTCGGCGAGAAGGTGCGCGCGCTGCGTCGGGGCAAGGGGCTGACGCTGCAACAGGTGGCCGAACGGGCCGGGATGGCCGGCTCCACCATCTCCAAGATCGAGAATTCCAACCTCTCGCCCACCTTCGACGGCTTGCTGAAGCTGGCGCGCGGGCTGGATGTCGACCTTTCGACCCTGCTCGACGGCGAAAAGCCGATCGGCAAGCGCCCGGTGCAGGTGATGGGCCGGCTCGACGTGACCCGCGCCGCCGACCGGGTCGGCTATGACGCCTCGACCTATATCTACGAACCGCTGGCGATGGGCCTCAAGCAGAAGCTGATCGACGCCACCGTTGTCGTGGTCAAGGCGCGCACCGTCGCCGAGTTCGAACAGCTTGTGACGCACCCCGGCGAAGAGCTGGTCTTCGTCCTCACCGGCGCGGTCGAGCTGCATTCCGACCTCTACGCGCCGATCCGGCTCGAGGCCGGCGACAGCGCCTATTACGACGCCGGGATGGGCCACGCGCTGATCTCGGTCTCGGAGGAGGACGCCACCCTTCTGAACATCGTGACCGGCGGCGGCGGGCTGCCCCTGGAGGACTGAAGATGCTGACACGCGAAGAATGGATCGGGCATGACCTGGTCGGACTGGCCGCGCTGGTCGGCAAGGGCGACCTCGCGCCGCGCGAGGTGCTCGAAACCGCGATCCGCGAGATCGAGGCGCAGAACCCGCGGGTCAACGCGGTGGTGGTGATGCAGTTCGAAGAGGCGCTCGACGCGCTGGCCGCGCGCGAGGCGCAGGGCGAGGCCCCGCGCTTCCTCGGGATGCCCTATCTCATCAAGGACCTGCACGCGCCGGTGCGGGGGCTGCCGCTCTCCAACGGGTCCGAGCGGTTCAAGGGCACGGTCTTCGATTTCGACTCCACACTGGTCGGCCGCCTGCGCGCGGCGGGCTTCGGCTTTCTCGGCCGCAGCGCCTCGCCCGAGTTCGGCCTGACGATGGAGACCGACAGCGCCGCCTGGGGCCTGACACGCAACCCCTGGGACCCCGAACGCGGCGCGGGCGGGTCGAGCGGCGGCGCCGGGGCGGCGGTGGCCAGCGGCATGATGCCGGCGGCCCATGCCACCGACAGCGCCGGGTCGATCCGCATCCCGGCCGCTTTCAACGGGCTGGTCGGCTTCAAGCCAAGCCGCGCGCTGAACCCCTTCGGCCCGCATCGCGGCGACCCGAACCACGGCATCAGCCATGAACACGCGGTGACGGTCAGCGTGCGCGACAGTGCGGCGATCCTCGACGTGACCGCCGGGCCGGACAGCGGTGCGCCCTATTTCACGCCCAAGCCCACCGAACCCTTCGAGGCGCTGATCGAACGGGCGCCCGGCAAGCTGCGCATCGGGCTGGTGACCACCCGCTTTGACGGCACGCCGGTCGACGCCGTCTGCGCAGAGGCCGCCGCGATGACCGGCGCGCTGCTGGCCGATCTCGGACACGAGGTCGAGGAGGCGCGCCCCGATTTCGACGTGCACGCCCTGACCGACGCGATGATCCGCGTGCTGCTTGCGTCGCTCGCCGGCCTCTATCCCGGCGCGGGCGAGTTGCGCGACGAGGAACTCGCCGGGCTGGAACCGATGACCCGCGCCGCGCTGCGCTATTCGCGCACCGTTTCGCTCTCCGATCACCTGATGCGCACGGCGGTCATCAACCGCGAGGCGCGCCGACTGGCCGCCTATTTCGACCGCTTCGACCTGATGGTGACGCCCGCCACGGCCACGCCGCCGCTGCCGCACAAGTCGCTGCCGATGACATCGAGCGATCTCGAAGGGTTCCTGGAGAAGCTGTTCGATTTCAGCCCCTTTTCATCGCCTTTCAACGCCAGCGGCCTGCCGGCCATCGCGCTGCCGGTGCACCAGACGCCCGAAGGCCTGCCGGTCGGCGCGCAGATCGTCGGCCCGCTGGCTTCGGACGCGCTGGTGCTGCAGGCCGCCCGGCAGGTCGAGATGGCCCGCCCCTTCCGCCGACGGCCGATCTAGCGTGCAGCATCGAGCTGCCGCTTGGTTTGCAGGGTCAGCCCGACAACGATGCGCAACGGGATCGACTTGCCGCAAACCGACGGGCCGGCCAGGGTCATGAACGCGCCCGGCTGCACATCCAGCCATGAGTGTAACGTCGTCGTCGCGCCGTAACGCTTCTCGATCCGGTCGATTTCCACGGAGGATGTCATGCACCTGCCACATCGGGTCATCGGTTCGGATGGTGCAGGATGGAGCCGCGCTTCGTATTGATGAAGCACATGTGGAGTCTTCATTGACCCACGTTGTCAGGCTCGGGAGAGTATCCAGGCAGCAGAGCTGCGAAATGCCCTCGGACGGTCATCAAAAGCGTTCTGGTCGGGTCCAAAAACGCGCGCACTCTGGGCAAGATTGCGAGTTCCGCATGATGGAGAGGATCTGGCGGACAGCCATTCGCCAGACCGAACCGTGATTCCGGCGGAAGGGCGATCCAATCGAGAACCAGCAGGGGCGCACCATGAGGAGCGAACCGCTGTTCGCGGTCACACAAGTGCCTGATA
This sequence comes from Seohaeicola zhoushanensis, assembly GCF_014656415.1. GTDB lineage: Bacteria > Pseudomonadota > Alphaproteobacteria > Rhodobacterales > Rhodobacteraceae > Seohaeicola_A > Seohaeicola_A zhoushanensis. The sequence goes on from NZ_BNCJ01000015.1 coordinate 76,918, forward strand.
ACGATGCGATATTGGGTTTCGCATGGTGCCCAGGAGAGGCATCCGACATCTATATATTGTTGCCCGAGGTTGAAGTGGTTTGTAGCTTTTCGCCTGTTTTTTATGGAGCAAACGGCCCGTTGCCGTCTTGTTCTATCCGATGCTATCCGATATGTTGGGGTGGATAAAAAGGTGGATGAAATCTAGTGGCAAAGCACAAGTTGGCGGCTTCATTCGTGAAGTCAGCGCCAGTTGGAAAACACAACGACGGTACGGGGCTGTGGCTGGTCAAGCGAGCTGATGGTGGTGCGCAGTGGATGCTGCGTGTGACCGTACACGGTCGCCGTCGTGAAATGGGGCTCGGCGGGCTCAATAGCGTGTCGCTGAAACAGGCGCGAGATGCCGCTGATCATTGGCGCGCGATCGCCGCCTCGGGCGTGGACCCCATCAAAGAGCGAGAACGGCAAAACCGCGAACGCGCCCGCGACCACAACACACTACGAATTGTCGCGGAGGAAGCGTTTGAAGCCAAGAAAGCAGAACTGAAAGGTGACGGCAAAGCAGGGCGCTGGTTCTCTCCTTTGGAACTTCATGTGTTGCCCAAGCTCGGTCAGGTTCCGATTGAGGAGATTGACCAACGGGACATCCAGGCAGCCCTGTCCCCCATCTGGCATGAAAAGGCGGATACGGCGCGCAAGGCTCTAAATCGTCTCGGCATTGTGCTGCGTCATGGCGCAGCGCTGGGACTAAACGTGGACCTACAGGCGACGGAGAAAGCCAAGGCGCTTCTGGGGAAGTCTCGGCACAAACCCCAAAACGTTCCCGCTCTGCATTGGTCGGAGGTGCCGGAGTTCTATGCCAGTCTGGCAGAGCCTACCATCACCCATTTGGCGCTCAGATTCCTTATTTTGACAGGTGTACGCTCGAGTCCAGTTCGCTTCCTTCATATAGATCAGATTGAGGATGGTATCTGGACGATCCCAGGCGAAGGGATGAAGGGCCGTCGAGATCGAACTGCCGATTTCCGTGTTCCACTTTCGCGCGAGGCGCTGGGCGTGGTCGACTTGGCGAAACCCTTCATGAGGCAAGGGTACCTTTTCCCCTCATTCAAGAAGGGCGTAATCTCCGATGCGACTATGGCGCGCCTAATGGAACGACGGGGCATGGCTGAGCGTCCGCACGGCTTTCGTTCCAGTCTCAGGACATGGCTGGCAGAAGAGACAAACGCTCCCAACGAGGTCGCGGAAACCATGTTGGCGCACGTCACCGGGACCTCAGTTGAGCGTGCCTACCGACGAACCGATTTCTTGGAACAACGTCGAGCACTGTTGGAACGTTGGGCTGACCATGTTTCTTCTGCAAAGGTTGAGTGAAGAAGGTCACGAATTGAAATGGCTGACATGTTCTTGCCGATCCGCGAACTCAGCGGGGGATACATTGCGTACCCTGGCTTCATGGTCCTTGCGGCAACCTTGGCTAGCAGTCCAGATGACATTTGGCGTGAATACCAAGCGCTCGTAGCGGAAGATGGCGCTGACGCTGCTCAACGCAGGGATAGACGTGCGCGCAAAAAACTCAGAATGCGAGGCTATGCAGGGAATATCCTGAAAGAGCTCTGGAGAAGCTCCGAGCTCGAAGCTCGTGTAAGTTCTCTGTCTGAGGCTCAGTCACGCGTTGCATGCCACTCATACGCTCACAGAAAATCCGGTGGCAGGATCAAATCTCATGGGGAGCTCTCAGAAATTTGGAGGCAGCATGGGGATGCAATATCTCGCGAGATCGATGATGTTCGGAAAGGTTGGCGGAACTTCAAGAGTGTCTCGCACTATATCGCGGCCGTATGGACGCTCAACCACACCGAGAATAAATTCATAGAACGTCTGCCCAATGATGCTTTCGTAGCCGAAAAGGCTTTAGGCTTGGCGAAGAGTTTTCAACGTTTCATAGAACAAAAATGCCCCACTCTCGATGTGAAGCTTGTGAGAGTTCCGGAAGAAATTGTTGCGGTGCCTTTGCGTCGAATTTCCCTTGCTGATGCGTTCTCGAACGATCCGATGCCGCCGCGAGTAGTCCGTCATCACAAGTAATTTGGCCGTCAACGTCGGCCGTCCGGCCCGCATTCTGGGTATTGCCAGCGTCGACGATATGGACGTCAACCGATGGTGCGCGTTGATAGATATGACCCTCGGAGAGGTTTTCACGCTTCTGAACACTGCGCTCGCCGGATCGTATCCCAAGCCGTCATGCGCCGCGAAAAGAAAGAACCGGCGCTAACCGCCGGATTGCACCGAACAGTGCCGGCGGCACAGCACCTGCAAGACGCACACGGCACAACCAATGCATTGAAATAGATAGGATAAATTTCAGACTTCCCCCCCCTCTAAAGATGGTCCCCCTATGATTGGTTCGAGGCAGCCTCAGTCAAATTGAGGTGTCGTCATTCACTTTGGGACAAGACAATGCACTACCTCAACTTCAACGACCTGCGCGCCAAACTCGGCGGGCGCGCCCGCTCCTCGATCTACAAGGATATCGAGGAGGGCCGCCTGCCGGGCCCCATCAAGCTGGGTGGCCGCCTCTATTGGGTGGAAACCGAAATCGACACGGCGCTGAGCAGCCTGGGCCTCGGCAGCAAGAAGATGTCGAGCAGCTAATACTGAGCAATCGGAATCAGGCTGTGTACCAAGAGCCAGATCTTGGGGACGCTTCCCAGCCACCAGGCTGAACTAAGGCCCCACCTCCCCTTCGCAGAGAAAGTATCCACCTACCAGTGGTAGGTGGAACGATTCCTTGCGCTCAATTTCCAAGGAGCAACTTATGAGCTGCAAAGACACCGAGCTGGTAAACTCGGACTGTACTCATTGCCAAGTGTGGCAGGCACACTCGGCGACCATCATTGAAGATTTCGACGTTCCGCCCGACGTCAAGCGTGGCGTCACGCACCACATTCAGAACACGCCGATGGGGTGGAAAGAGCAGCATGAGCCGTCCATTCGGCTGTTCGAACGTGCGCTCATACTTTGCACGCCAGACGCATGGCTGGAACTGCGGTTGGAAATGGGGACCAGCCTAGATAAAGTTGTACTCGAGCTTCTGGCCTTCATGTCCCTGAGGGCCCTTGGCGGCGACACAGCTGTGGAGACGGCTCATTTGGCCCTTATCCAAGGCGCAGGGCAGCCACAGGCGCCCCTCTTCAGCTTCAAGGACCAAGCGACATACTGGGCGGACATGGCAGAGCCGGCTGAGTTGGAAGCGTACTGCCTGGCTAGCTTCAAGAAGATGTCGCCTGCCCGGCAAGCGAAATTTCTCGAATACGTATCGAGAGAGAAGCGGCACAATGCGTGATTTTGCGGGCATGGTAGATCAGTTGGCGGCACATCCTACGGAAATCCCGCGCGTTGTCCCGGAGCGTTTGCCGACAGCGATTGTTCATCGCGACCCGGCCAGCATTCCGCCACGTCCCTGGGTCTATGGGCAGCATCTGATGCTCAAACAGGTTGCGGTGACGGTGACTCTAGGAACGCCCGCTCCACCACCCCCTATAGGGGGATGGTGGAGCGCAGCAGGTGTCCAAGCCGTGGTGGCGTAGCGGCCGCCTGAGCTGGCTCCCCCGAAACCGGGTCCTCCACACCAGTGTTTGCGCCTACCCGGATCAAACTTTCCCATCTGACATCGGAGATCGCACTCAAATGCCCCCCACCACCAAAGCCAAAAAGCAAGACGAACAGCCGTCTGACGTGACGCAAGTCAAATCGTCTGAGCGGATGGTCTTGGACTATCCCGCGCCCACGGAGATGAAGACGTTTGTCATGCCGCCGCTTGAGGACCTCAAGCACATGTTCGGAACCGAAACTTCTGAGGCCGCATGTGCCCTCTTCGCGACTGGCCTCATGAGCCTCGGTCTGGAACCCGGACCGGAGCGGGCACTCATGGGGGCAATCAGCGCTGAAGAGAAGCCCACTTCGGCTTTGGAAAGCATGCTGCTGCAGCAACTTGTCATGACCCACTTCGCGTCGGCGCGCATCTCACTCCACCTAAACGCGGACAACAAATCTGAACTGAATATTGCGCTGGGCAAGCTGCTTAACGGGACGAACACGACGTTCACCAAGCAGCTCGAAGCCTGGCGTCGCCTTAAGTCCGGCCCCACCCAGACCATGCGCATCGAGCACGTGACGGTGAATGAGGGAGGGCAAGCGATCGTGGCGAATATGGCCGACAGTGGGGGGCGCCGCGCCAAATGACCGCCAACCCCATGCAAAGCGCCCATGCTGCTCCAAGGTGTACCGCACACAGCAAGCGTACCGGCGAACCATGTCGTGCACCCGCTGTCAGAGGCTGGTCCGTCTGCCGGATGCATGGTGCTCGTGGTGGCGCACCGCCGGGCGCCCGCAATGGCAGCTATGTTCATGGCGCCCGCACCAACGAGATCGATGTTCTGCGTAAATGGGTCGCCCTGCTGCGACGGGCAACAGACGGTTTGCTGGACGAACTATGAAGTGAGCACTTACCGTTTGGCAGGGCTGAATACATCCGCGGAACAATTCGAAGCCCGCATGTAAGATCGCTCGATTGTTTTATCTGATGGCGTGGATGTACGTAGCTTCGCGAAACTTGCATAGCCGCAATTTCAATGTCGAGGTCGTCATCTGGCGTCGGGGTCGCCGATTATGCTTTCCAGAATCGGTGGTCTCCTTCGCCGGAGACCACCACGAACAAGGCTTCCATTATTGTCGCGGAAGAAATAGTGGCCCAGCTTGCTCGGCTCTCAATTAGGGTTAGATCAGATCTGAACACGGCTCTGGAAAGAACGCGGCCGCCGATCGCAACTTGGTCTGACCAGCGCAATGAAGCGCGTTAGGGGACTATCTGACTGCCAGTATCACCCCAGGCGCGTTATGAACCGCGTTTGGAGATAGGCGTCGAGAGCGTCAGCGCCGCCTTCTGTTCCCATCCCGCTGTCGTTGATGCCGCCGAACGGCACCTCGGGCAGGCCCAGGCCGACATGATTGATCGTCAGCATCCCGGATTGAATTTGATCCTGCAGCCTTTGCGCGCGCGCAGAAGATCCTGTCCATGCATAAGCGGCGAGGCCATAAGCCAGCCGGTTCGCCTCGGCGAATGCATCGTCATCGTTATCGAACCTGTTGATCACGGCGACGGGCCCGAAGGGCTCCTCGTTCATGATGACGGCGTCCACCGGAACGTCAGTCAGTACCGTCGGCTCGAAGAACCAGCCCTCGTTGCCGACCCGACGACCGCCGGTGCGGAGCTTGGCGCCGCGGTCTACGGCATCACCGATCATGCGCTCGAGCGCCGGGATGCGGCGTTCGTTGGCCAGCGGCCCCATGTCGTTCGCCGGATCGGTGGCCGGGCCGACCTTCATCGCCTCGGCCCTGGTGACGAAATTGTCGATGAATTGATCGGCGACGGCGGATTGGACGAGGAAGCGGGTCGGCGAGACACAGACCTGCCCGGCATTGCGGAACTTGGTCGCCGCGAGCGTCGCCGCCGCAACATCGACATCGGCGTCATCGAACACCAGAACCGGGGCGTGGCCGCCAAGTTCCATGGTTGCCCGCTTCATGTGCTGCCCCGCGATGCCGGCAAGTATCTTCCCTACCGGCGTCGAACCGGTGAAGGAGATCTTGCGGATCACCGGATGCGGGATCAGGTATTCCGAAATCTGCGCCGGGTCGCCGTAGACGAGGTTGAGCACACCGGCCGGAATGCCGGCATCGGCGAAACATCTGATCAGCGCGGCAGGCGAGGCCGGGGTCTCCTCGGGAGCCTTGACGATGATACTGCACCCGGCGGCAAGCGCCGCAGAGACCTTGCGCACAACCTGGTTGATCGGGAAGTTCCACGGGGTGAAGGCCGCCACTGGTCCGACCGCCTCCTTGACCGTCAACTGGGTCACGCCCGGCACACGGGACGGGATGACCCGGCCATAGGAGCGGCGACCCTCTTCCGCGAACCATTCGATGATGTCGGCTCCCGACATCGCCTCGGCCCTGGACTGCACCAGGGGCTTGCCCTGTTCCGCCGACATTAACTCGGAGATTTCCCCGGCACGCTCGCGCAGCAGCTGGGCCGCCCGCTGCATGATCTTCGACCGCTCCAGCGGCGACGATACCTTCCAGGCCAGGAAGCTCCGCTCGGCGGCGGAGAGCGCCAGGTCGAGATCCTCGATCGCGGCCTTGGCCACGGCGCCAATCCGACGGCCGGTGGCAGGATTGACAACCTCGATCGTCTCTCCGGACAAGGCCGGTCGCCACTCTCCGTTGATAAACAGTTTGGTGTCGTGGGCTTGCATTCTGTTTGACCTTTCAGGGTTTGCTATTGCTTGCGGCCGGCATGTCATGATTTCCGCCGCGATATACCGGTGACCTTCCAGCAAGGACGGGGCGGCGAACCGCCCCGTCGGGGAAACTGCAGTGATTGTGGTGCGTCAGCTCGTCCTTTGCCGGAGGCGGCGCTCTTTCAAGGCAGGCATCGCAAACCGCCCGACAATCGCCACCAGGGTCGCGGCATAGAAGAGCAGCGCGAGGTAGCTGTCGAAGAACGCGGCGTAGTCCCCTTTGGAGATGATCAGCACCCGCTGCATGTTGTTCTCGAGCAGCGGCGAGAGCACGAAGCCGATCAGGAAGGCAGCCTCGGGAATGCGCAGCGCCCGGAATCCAATACCCACGGCCCCGGCGACCAGCATCACCCAGACGTCGAAGATCGAATTCGAGATCGCAAAGGCACCGATCACCGTCAGCACTAGTACCACTGGGAACAGCACGTCGCGCGGCACTTCGACGATGCGCTGGATGTAGCGCGTGCCATAGCGACCAACGACCAAAACGATTGCCGAGGAGACGATCAGCGTGATGTAGAGCGCGTGGATGAAGTCCATGTCATTGGCGAAGAGCAACGGCCCCGGCGCCAGGCCGTGGAAGTAGAAAGCGCCCAGCAGCATTGCGCCGACGATATCGCCGGGAATGCCCAAAGCCAGTAGCGGGATCAGGGTCGAGGCCCCGGTGCCGCTGTTCGCGCTCTCGGCGGCGGCAACGCCCGAGAGCGCGCCCTTGCCGAACTCCTCTCGGTCCGGCGCGGACCGGCGCGCCTCGGCATAGGCCACGAAGGTCGAGGCGGTCGCGCCGATGCCGGGGATCGCGCCGAGAATTACGCCGATACCCCCGCCCTTGAGGATTGTCGGCAGGACCATTCGGAAGTTGGCCATCGACAGCCGGCGCGAGGCGCCCTCTGCCAGCTTGCCCGCGCCAGACCTCGGCTGCCTTCGCCCGAAGTAGAACATCAGGATATCGGGTAGCGCGAAGAGCCCGACCAGCAGCGGCATGAAGGCGATGCCGTCATAGAGATGCGCCGAGCCGAAGGTGAAGCGCTCCGAGCCATAGACGAGGTCCAGTCCGACGGTGCCAGCGAGCAGGCCAAGCAGCCCGCCGACGATGCCGCGCAACAGTCCCGAGGTGGAGATTGCTGCAATCACCGTCAGCGAGAAGACGATCAGTGCGAAGAGCTCGACCGGGCCGAACTGCAGGCCCAGCTGCGCCAGCGAACCGGCCAGCAGGATCAGCGCTAGAACCGAGATCAGGTCGCCCAGGAAAGAGGCCCAGAGCGCTGTGTCGAGCGCCTCTCCGGCGCGACCCTTGCGGGCCAGGGGATAACCGTCGAGCATCGTGCAGGCGGCCGCCGGCGTGCCGGGTACGTTGAGCAGGATCGCCGAGATCGAACCGCCGAACAGCCCGCCCTTGGAGATCCCGAAGATCAGAACGAGACCGGGAAGAGGGTCAAGAAATAGGGTGAATGGCAGCAGGACCGAGATCGACATGGTGATCGTCAGTCCCGGAATTGCGCCGATGATGGCCCCCATGATCACCCCGAGCGGCAGGAAGATCAGAACCTTCCAGTCGAGGATCATGGAGAAGACGCTGGCCCAGTGTTCCATGCGCGCTCCTCAGAACAGCAGTCGCAGCGTGCTAGGCATGGGAACACCCGCAAGCTCGATAAAAATGATGTGGATGGCGATGGCAAAGCCCGCCGCAACCGCAAGCCCTCTCCCCCAGCCGATATCCGCCGTGAAGACGAACAGCGCTAGGGTAAAGGTAAAGGTGCCGGCCTCGATGCCGATCACCGGGATCAGCAGGACGAAGCCAAGCAGCGCCGCCGCGAAGGGCAGCGCCCGCGCGGCACGGATCTCACCGGGCGAGACAGCTTCGGTGGGAGCGCCCAGCGCGCCGAAGGCTAGCAGAAGCAGCCCCGTGATAAGCACCAGCCAGGCGAGGTGGGTTGGAAAGTCGCCGGGGGCGAGCGAATGGGGCTGGGTGAAGCCCGGATCGTCGATGCCATTCGGGACCACGACCGCGACCAGCAGAATGCCGATCAGGACAGTCACAAGTCCGGGGATCAATCGCAGGATCATGCGAAACCTCCTGGATGTGCCGCGCGGTTCCGCGTCGCTGCGGCGGCCGCGCGGCGGGCCATCATTGGGTCAGGCCGAGCGGCGTCAGGATGTCGCCGTACTGCTTGTAGTTCGACTGTATCAGCGCACCAAACTTGTCGGCGGGCAGATACTTCGGCATCACGCCCAGCGCCGCGAGCCGCTCGATCACCTGCGGGTCCTTCAGCGCCTGGTCGACGGCGGCGCTGAACTGCTGCACCGCCTCTTCGGGTACGCCAGCCGGCGCGATGAAGCCGAACCACGAGGCGATGTCCTCGAAGCCCTTGAACCCGAGATCGTTCAGCGTCGGCACATCCGGCAGTCCGTCCCAGCGTTCGTCGTTGAGGATGGCGATCGGCTTGACCGCGCCGGCCTGCGCCTGGCGCAGCACTACGGCGTCGAACTGGCCGTCGACATGGCCGCCAAGCACGTTGTTCATCGCCTCGCTCGATCCCTTGAAGGGTACGTGGTTGACCTCGACCCCGGCCGAGGCGGCGAAGATCTCAACGTACAGATGGGTGATCGAGCCAATGCCGGCCGAACCAAAGGTCACCTCGCCGGGATGCGCCTTGGCATAGGCGATGACCTCGTCCAGCGTGTCGGCGGGGAAGTCCTTGCGCATGGCTAGGGCGCCGTAGCTTTCGGCAACCTTGGCCACGGGCTGGATCTCGGTCAGCGGGTCGTAGTTCAGCTTGCGCATCAGGGGTGCTATCACCAGCGTCGCTGTCGGCACGAAACCGAAGGTCAGCCCGTCGGGCTCGGCCTTGGCAAGTTGGGTGACACCGATCACGCCGCCACCGCCACCGATGTTCTCAATTGTGATCGTGCGTCCGAGGATGGCCTCGATGGCCGGGGTAACGGCACGCGTGATGTTGTCCGAGGTGCCACCCGGAGCATAGGGAACGATCATCCGCATATTCCCCTCGGGCCAATCGGCCCTGGCCTGCCCCGGCATCGTCAACGCCGTGGCGATCGCGGCCGCCCCAGCCAATATGCTCCGGCGTGTCCAGCCGGCATTAAAAATATTGGTCATGTCGTCTCCTCCCTTGGATTGGAACTGGTGGTCTTCGCGGTCCTTCAATTCTCCTCACGGGCCACGAAGTGCGGCAAATTGAATGCAGTCGTGCAAGGTGGCGCATTCACCGGCCCGGTGATGCGTACAAGGCAGGTCTGGGCGACGCTGCCCTGCGCCAGGCTCGACGTTCCCTTGTCGAGCGTAAGCACGTTGGGGTTGCCGTGACGGTCGCGACCGCTCTCGTCCGGGTCGTGCCAAGCACCGGTCGACAGCCGCGCCACGCCGGGCATGATACGGTCGTTGAGCCGTGCAGCCGCAAGGCAGGCGCCCCGGTCATTGGAAAGCTCCACGACGTCACCGTCGGCAATTCCACGCTCCGCGGCGTCGGCGGGATTCAAGTGTACCTGCTCGCGCCCGCCCACCTTGTTGTCACGACTATGCGCGCTGGCATCGAGCTGGCTGTGCAGCTTGCGTTCCGGTTGGTCCGACAGCAGGTGCAGCCGATCGTCGCCCGCGGGCAGCCGACCGAGCCATTCGTCCGGTTCCAGCCAGACCGGGTGGCCGGGGCAATCGGCAAGACCGAAGCTGTCGATCGTCTCGCTGAAGATCTCGATCCGCCCGGAAGGCGTCGACAGTCGGTTAGCCTCGGGATCGGCGCGGAACGCATCGAACATCACCACCGGCGCCTTCTGGTCGGCAAAGTCGATCAGGCCGATTTCGCGGAACTGATCATAGTCGGGAATGTCGATCCCCTGCCGCGCCAGAACGCCGCGGTTCTGTTCGTAGAGCTTGCGGAGCCAGGCGGCGCTGTCGTTGCCTTCGGTGAAAGTCTCCTCGCAATCGAGACGGCGCGAGAGTTCCGTGAAGATATCGTAGTCGTCGCGCGCTCCGCCCAGCGGCGGCACCAGCTGCCGCATCGCAACCATGTGGCCCTCGCGGGTCGAATAGCCTATGTCGTCGCGCTCGGCCGGAATGGTAGCCGGCAGCACGATATCGGCGTGCTTGGCGGTGGCGGTCCAGTATTGCTCGTTGACTATCACCGTTTCGGGCTTTTGCCATGCCCGCTCAAGGCGGTTTAGATCCTGATGGTGATGCCAAGGGTTACCGCCGGCCCAGTAGATCAGTCGGATATCGGCATAGGTCCGGGTCTTCCCGTCGTAGGGATAGCTGCCACCGGGCGAAAGCAACATGTCGGCAATCCGCGCCACCGGGATGAAATCGGAAACCGCGTTGCGGCCCTGTGGCAAGGTCGGCCCCACCAGCAGCCCCTCATTGCTGCCCAGCGTGTTCGCCGCGCCATAGCCGAAGCCGAACCCGCCACCCGGCAAGCCGATCTGCCCCAGCATCGCCGCCACGGCGACCAGCGCCCAAACCGGTTGTTCCCCATGCGAGGCACGTTGCAGGGACCAGGACATGTTCAGCATGGTGCGGTGACTCGCCGCGTCGCGCGCCAGCTGCCGGATGGTGTCTGCCGGCACACCCGAGATGCGTTCCGCCCATTCCGGGTTGCGCGCAGTGCCGTCGGCGCCTCCGTTCAGATAGGCCAGAAAGCGGTCGTAGCCGGTGCAGTATCGGTCGAGGAATGCGCGGTCGGCCAGCCCTTCGTCATGCAACACATGCGCCATGCCAAGCAGGACGGCGGTATCTGTGTTTGGCCGGCAAGGCACCCATGCCGCTGCCGCATTGTCGAGATTGTCGCCCACAGGGCCGACGTTCACCATGCGGATGCCGGCTACGCGCATGGCGTCGATGCCGGGCCGCACATGGTGGCGCAGGACGCCGCCGGCCGAGATCTGGGCGTTCTTCCACGGCACCCCGCCAAAGCAGAGCAGCAACTGGGTATGGTCGCGCAGCACATCCCATGAGGTGTGATTGGCCATCACATAGGGCATCGACGCGATGATATGCGGCAGGATCACCCGCGCGGCGCCCAGCGAATAGGAGTTCTCATGGCGCACGTAACCGCCCGCCGCGTTCAGGAAACGATGGACCTGGCTTTGCGCGTGGTGAAAGCGGCCTGCGCTCGACCAGCCGTAGGAGCCGCCAAAGATCGAACCGTTGCCGTGTGTCTTGCGGACCCGGTCGATCTCGGCCGCAGCGAGGTCAAGCGCCTCATCCCAGCCGATCTCGACAAAGGGATCGCGGCCACGCAGGTCGGGGCGGCTGCCGGGGCCGCCGTCCAGCCAGCTCTTGCGTACGGCTGGACGGCACACCCTGATCGCTTGCACCCCGGCCTCGAGTTGGTCCAGCCCGATCACGTTCGGATCGGGATCGCCAGGCCAGGGCAACAGCCTGATCTGCCCGTCCGCCGCGATTTCAGCGGTCCGGATGCCCCAATGGGCCGAGGTGAAAAGCGTCATGTCGGTTCCCTTATTTCCCCGTAAAATTGGGGCTTCGCTTCTCGCGATAGGCCGCGAGACCCTCCTGCAGGTCGGCACTGTTGCGAACAGTGTTCAACGCCGCCTGGGTCAGCGCCATCTGCTCCGAGGGGGACTTAACCAGCATGTGGTCGTTGACCATCGCCTTGAGCGTCCCCAGCACCAGCGGTGCCATGCCGGCCAGTTCCTGCGCCATGCCCAGCGCGACCTCGACATGCTTGCCCTCCGGCGCGATCTCGTTGACCAGACCCATCTCGTAGGCGCGCCGCCCCGAGACCGGGCGGCCCAGAAGCATAACTTCCATCGCCATCTTGTGAGGGATGCGCGCGGCCAGCGCGGCGATGATGCCGCCGGTCAGCCCAAGCTTGGCCTCGGGATAGGAGAACTTGGCCCGTTCCGTCGCCACGCAGAGATCCGACGTCGCCGCCATCACCAGCCCGCCGCCGACACACCAGCCGTCGACCGCGCAGATGATCGGCTTGTTGGTCCGGATGCCCACCGCCGGCACGCAGCGCCAGAGTTCGGGCAGGTCGGTCACGTCGGCGCCCGAGGTGAAGGCCTTCTCGCCAGCCCCGCAAAGGACCGCGACCCGCTGGTCCGAGGCGTCGAACTCCTCGAAGGCCTTCTGCAGGTCCACCGCAACCCCGCTGCTGATCGCGTTCAGTTTTTCCGGGCGGTTGATGGTGAACACCGTGACCCGGCCTTCCTGCCGGACGTCAATATCGCTCATTCTGTTCTCTTCCCTCTTACTTGTCGTTCATCAGAAGCCGGGCATCGACGCCGGTGCAGCCCTGGCCGGCCTTGCCAACCAGCACCGGGTTCACGTCGAGTTCGCCGAAGCGGTCACCCAGGTCATGGGCAAGCCAGCTCACCCGGCTGACCGCGTCGGCCAGCGCGCCCAGATCCAGCGGCGCGCTGCCACGGAAGCCCTTGAGCAGCGGCGCGACGCGCAGACCCAGCAGCATCTCGCGGGCCTCCGCGGGCGAGACCGGAGCCAGCCGCACGGCCACATCTTTGAGCAGTTCGACCAGCACGCCGCCAGCGCCCACCATGACCACCGGCCCGAACAGTGGATCGCGCCGTGCGCCGACAAACATCTCGAGCTCGCCCGACACCATCTCCTGCACGAGGTAGCCCTCGATGACCGCCTTCGGATGGCCTGCCGCCAGCCGTGCCGCCATCGCGGCCACTGCCGCCTCGACCGCCTGCGCGTCCCCCAGGTTCAGGGCCACACCACCGGCATCAGACTTGTGCACAATATCGGGCGAGACGACCTTGACGACGAAGGGCGCCTTCAGCCCCGCCGCCGCCTTGCCGGCGGCCGCCGCGTCTGGGGCCACCACGCCCCGGTTCACCGGCACGCCGTAATCGGCGAGCACCGCCTTTGCCCTGGCCTCGTCAAGCGCGCCGCTCAGCGCCTCGGCCGAAGTCTTGCCCGGCGAGCCGCCCTTGTCGGCGCGGGTGCCGGCCATCGCCTGCATGGTGCGATAGCCGTCGATCACGCGGATCGCCTCATCCAACGAGTCGAAGTAGAACAGCCCGTGCTTGAGCAGTTCTGCGCGCGCCTTGTTGGCCGCCTGCCCCGGCTGAAGCACCACCAGGCAGGGCTTGCGGGCCCCGCCCGCCTCGGCACTAGCCAGGCCCTTGGCGATGCATTCGCAAAGCAGCCGCATGTCGGGCGCCGTCGTCAGCGGGCAGAGCACGATGCCCGAGGCCGTGTCCTGCAGCAGCGCTTGGGCCGAGCCCTCGCCCACTAGCATCGACCCGCCGGTGATCGCCGCGCCCATGTCGATCGGGTTCGCCTTGGCATTGTCGGGGTAGTAGTACTGTTCCAGCGCCGCGACGGTTTCGGGCGCGTAGCTGGCCAGCGGCAGGTTCCAGTCGGTCAGCCGGTCCGCGGTGATCGCGCCGCCGCCGCCCGAGGTGGTCAAGATCGCGGTTTCAAGGCGTTTCGGCTGGTCGAAACGGGTCAGCGCCGCCGCCAGCATGATCATCGCGTCCGGGTCGTCCATCAGCACCACGCCAGTCTCGCGGCAGGCGGCCGCGAAGGCCTCGTAACTGCCGGCGAGGCTTGCCGTATGCGAGAAGGCTGCCGCCGCGCCAAAGTCGGTGCGCCCGGCCTTGACCGCGAGCACCGGCTTGCCCGCCGCGCGGGCCCTCTCCGCCACTTCGAGGAAGCGCCGTCCATCCTTGACACCCTCGATATAGGTGCAGATCACATCGGTCGCGGGGTCGTCGACCAGGAAGTCGAGGAAGTCGCAAAGGTCGAGATCGGCCTGGTTGCCGATCGAGAAGCAATGCGAGAAGCCGACGCCGCGGGTCTGCGCCCGGTCGAATATCGTCGCCATCAGCGCGCCCGACTGGCTGACCATGCCGATCCGGCCGACCAGAAGCTTGTCGACGAAAAGCGCCGGCGAGGCGCAGAGCACCAGTTTGTTCACCGGGCTGATTAGGCCAAGGCAGTTCGGACCGATCAGGCGCATCCCGAACTTGCGGGCCTCCTCGACGATCTCGGCCTCGAGCGCGGCGCCTTCCTCCCCAGCATCCGAGAACTTGGCGGTGATGATGATCGCTGCCTTGGTGCCGGCTTCGGCGCATTCGCGCACCGCCGCTTTCACGTGGTCGCGCGGCACCGCCATCACCGCCATGTCCGGCGGCGTCGGTGTCGCACCGATGTCGGTGTGGCAGGCGATGCCCAGCAGCGACTCGCGCTTGCGGTTGATCGGATAGATCTGGCCTTCGAAACCGTGATGCACCAGCAGCTTGAACAGCCGGCCACCAAATTTCGTCAGGTCCTCCGAAGCGCCGATCACCGCAACGGACTTCGGCTCCAGCATCTCGGCAATACGCGCCGGACGGGTCATATCGTTCATTCCTCTTCCCTCAACTCTGCGCCGGTGCGGCGCTGGTCCTTGTCTTCAAACCGGCCCGATAGGCCATGATCCGGTCGCGCAGGCCACGTGGCGCGGCCGAGCGCACGAGCCGCGCGAGGTCGCCATCGGCATCCGCCGGCCCCGAGAGCACGGCACGCAACGCCCGTCCGGTGACCTTCGGCAGACGGGCGGCCAGCTCTGCCCCGGCGGCGATGGCCGCCGCCTCCTCTCCCGGCGCGATCACTCGCTGTGCGAGGCCCAGCGCCACCGCCTCCTCGGCTGTAACCAGGCGACCGCCCAGCAGGATCTCCGCCGCCGGCCCGTCGCCGATGCGCGCGCCCAGCCGGCGGGTGCCCAGCACCAGCCCGAAGTTCACCCCCGGAAAGGCAAAGCTGGCCCCTTCGACAGCCACCCGACGCTGGCAGGCAACGAAGATGTCGGCCCCGGCGCCCATCGTGCGCCCCTTGGCGATCGCAAGCGTCGGAACCGGCAATTGCCACAGTCGGTCGAGCATCATCTCGATGCGCACGAAACGGGCGAGCAGATCGCCGTCGCTGAGCTCTTCCAAGTCGGCGAGGTCGAAGCCGGTGCAGAAGTGGCGTCCCGCGCCGGCCAGCACCAGCAGGGGCACATCATCAGCCACGGCCTGCACGCAGGCCGCATCCAAGGCATCGGTTAATTCCTCGGACAGGGCGTTGCCCTTGTCGGGGCGGTCCAGCGTCAGCAGCCGGTGCCCCTCACCGTCCGAGACACGCAGCGGTCCGGTCATCCGGTCATGCCCCAGATGTTGGGCAGGGTGGTATTGGAATAGCCGGAAATGAAGGTCGATTCCTTTCCGTCCGAAGCAAAGACATGGCGGCGCACCGCACCGATGTTCGCGCCATAGACGTGGATCGAGATGGAATCCCGGTCAGTCTCGGCATTGCTGACCTTGTGGATATCGCCGACACGCGGCGAGACAGCCACTACCTCACCTGTCTGCAGCACCGCGTTGTCGGTCGGGGTCATGCGGCCGTCGCGCAGTTCGTAGCCGATGCTGCGTTCTGACCCGCGCAACTGCCCCACCAGACCCCAGACCGTATGGTCGTGGACCGGGGTTTCCTGTCCCGGTCCCCAGACGAAGCTGACGACCGAGAAACGCTCCTGCGGGTCGCAGTAAAGCAGATGCTGCTGATAGCCCTGCGGCCGGCCCTGCGCGCAATCAGCGGGCAGCCAGTCGTCGACCGCGACAAGGTTACGCAGCAGGTCGGCGCCATCCTTGAGGATGATCGCCTCGTCACCATTCGCCCGCGACACCAGTGCGCTGAGTTCAGACAAGAAATGCCGCAGCCGGCCCGTATTAAGTTGTTCCGCCATGAAATCTCCTCCCTTCAGCGCGCCGCCGTGGCGCGATCGTTTTCCATCTCTTGCACCAGCCCCAGTACCGTCGCCCGGTCGCCGTCCAGCTCCGGAGGCCCGCGCCGGATCGATGGCGCGCTGCCGTCAATGCGCAGCGGGCTGGCAAATGTGTGGGTTTCCTGCCCGTTGGGCAGCCGCAGCGGCTGCACCCATTTCTGTTCGGCAACATGCGGGTCCGAAAGCACCTGGGAATAGGCGTTGATCGGCGAACAGGGCACACCCTCGGCGGCCAGGCTGTCGAGCCAGTCGCGTGCCGGCCGGGTGGCAAAGACCGCATTCAGAATCTGTTTCAGTGCCTTCTGGTTGGCCGCTCGGTCCCGTGTGGTCAGGAAGCGCGGATCCTCGACAAGGTCCGAACGGTCGACCACATCGCAGACCGAGCGCCAGAGCTTGTCATTGCCGGCGGCGATTACGAAGTGCGTATCGCTGGCCTGGAAAGCCTCGTAGGGGGCGTTGCGCGGATGCGCGGCACCGAGCTTCTGCGGGTCGCGGCCGCTGCCGAAGTATTCGCTCGTCTGCAGCGCCGCGATGCCCAGGCTCGCGCCCAACATCGAGATGTCGACATGCCCGCCCTTGCCGGTCTCGCGCACGCGGGTCAGCATCGAGGAGATGGCGAAGGCGGCATAAAGCCCGGTCGAGAAATCCGAGATCGGCACGCCACATTTCACCGGCCCGCCATCCTGCTCGCCGGTCACGCTCATGATGCCGGAGAAAGCCTGGATCGTAACATCGAAGCCACCATCGCGCGCGCGCGGGCCGGTCTGGCCATATGCGGAGAGCGAGCAGTAGACGAGATCGGGGCGGCTCTCGCGGTAGCGGGCCGGGCCGAGGTTCAGACGGTCCATCACGCCGGGGCGGTTATTCTCGATCACCACGTCGGCGCGGCGGATCAGGCTGTCGGCGATGGCATGGCCCTCGGGCGATTTCAGATCGAGCGCGATGGACATCTTGTTGCGGTTCAACGAGGCGAAGTTTTCGCTGAACCCTTCGTTCAGCGGTGGCCACTGCCGCAGGGTGTCGCCACTTGGCGGCTCGACCTTGATCACCTCGGCACCCATGTCAGCCAACAGCATTCCGCAGAACGGCCCAGCGGCCACGCTGCAGAATTCCACCACCGTCACACCGGCGAGCGGGGCATCGAAGCTCTGTTCAGATACGCTCAAATCTTCCTCCTCATACCCCTGGGGATAGTTCTAAATATTGAGATATGATACCTCTATGTGGAATACTTTGAAGTTTTGAGATCAAAGGTCAAGCAAGAAATCTGTTTGCCCCCTGCTTGGCTCGTGAACATTGCGCTACAGTTGGATTCAGACCCCGGATCCGAGATGCCGCGGGCCGGGGACACCTGATGGGAAGCCGACATAGCAGCCAATCCACACCTGAAGTGATTCTTAAAAATTAGAATGGCATCCCAAATTATGACATAATAAAGTTAAGACCCAACCCGAATCGCAGGCAGGGAAGAGACCGAATGGACAAGACTTTGCTCAAGGGACTGCAGGTACTCGAACAAGTCGTGAGCGCTTCGGAACCGGTCAAATCGGCGCATATCGCCACGGAACTCGGGTTGATGAAGAGCAATGCCCACCGCGTGTTGAAGACACTCGAATTCGCGGGGTACATCGTCCAGGACCCGAATACCAAGGAGTTCACCAGCAGCCTCAAGCTCTGGGAGATGGGCTCGCAGATCGTGAATCGGCTGGACCTGCGCAAATGCGCATCGGTGCCACTGCACGACTTGGCGCACGAGACCGGAGAGGCGGTGCACCTATCGGTGCTGGACGGGACGGAAGTGATCTATATCGACAAGATCGACAGCCCGCAGCCGGTCGGGGCCTATACCCGAACCGGTGGACGGGCGCCGGCCTATTGCGTGGCGACTGGGAAGGCACTGCTTTCGGAACTGACCGACGAGGCGCTGACTCCGATTCTCAAGAAACTGGTCAAGCACTCGAACCTGACCATCACCGACCCGAAGGTCCTGCGCGCCGATCTGATCGAGACACGCAAGCGGGGCTATTCGATCAACAGGGGTGAATGGCGCGAGGCCGTCTGGGGCCTTGCCGCAGTGATCCGCGACTCGCGCAATGACCCGATCGCAGCCGTCGGCGTGTCCGGCCCCGACTTTCGTTTGTCGGAACCGGAGCGCACCGAAGTACTGGGTGAAGCAGTAAGACGCTATGCCGCGACCATCTCGCGCGGGTTGGGCAACCGGGGCCCGTTCGCGTCCTGAGCCGATCAGCGTACGTGCAGGACCACCGCGGCCTCCATGCGCGCCGCCTGAAGCAGCTTGCGCGTATAGGGGTCCTCGGCGCAGCCGGCATGGAGCGCCTGCTGGCTCAGTTCCTCCTTCAGGATCCCGTTCTCCAGCACCATCACGCGGTTGCACATATGAGCGACCACCCCCAGGTCATGGCCAACAAAGAGCATGGAGAAGCCGCGCTCGGCGTGCAGCTGCTTGAGAAGATTCAGCACCTCGGCCTGCACCGAGACATCCAGCGCCGAGGTCGGTTCGTCCAGCAGCAACACACGCGGCTCTAGGATAAGCGCCCGCGCAATCGCCACGCGCTGGCGCTGCCCGCCCGAGAGCTGGTGCGGAAAGCGGAAGCGGAAGGAAATCGGCAGACCGACCGCCGATAGCGCCGCGCGCACCTTGTCTTCCCGCCCCCCAATGCCGTGGATACGCAACGGCTCTTCGAGAATGCGCCCGATGGTCTGGCGCGGGTGCAGCGAGGCATAGGGATCCTGGAACACCATCTGAACGGTGCCCGCACGGGTCAGCCGGTCGGGTCGGGGCGGCATTCCGTGGATCACGATCTGCCCGTCCGAAACCGGTTCGAGCCCCATGATCGCCCGCAGAATGGTGCTCTTTCCCGATCCGGACTCGCCGACCAGACCAACGCATTCCCCCGGCCGCACCGAGAAGGACACACCGCGCACGACGGTGGCCGCGCCGAAGCGGACGCTGAGATTTTCGATGTCGACGGCTGCTGCGGTCATGATTTCCATGCCTCCTGGCGTTCCAGGGTCGGCAGCACGTCGACCGGGTGGCCCAGCACCGGACGGCAACCGATCAACCCCTGCGTATAGGAATGCCGCGCCGCGTGGAGATGGCGGGATTCCAGCGTTTCCATCACCCGCCCGGCATACATCACCACGACCCGGTCGGTGTACGAGGCAACGAGGTCGAGGTCGTGGCTGATGAGCAGCAGGCCCATGCCTCGGTCTTCGACAAGCTTCTGGATCTCTTCCAGCACGTCGGTGCGCACGGACGTATCCAGCGCCGACGTCGGCTCGTCCGCGATCAGCAGGTCGGGCTGCGCGGCCAGCATCATCGCGATCATGATGCGCTGCCCCATCCCGCCCGAGACCTCGTGCGGGTAGAGGTCGAAGACCCGCTGCGGCTCGCGGATGCTCACCGCCTCGAGCAGATCCATGGCGCGTTCGCGCGCTGCCCGGCGGCCCTCGCGGTGATGCAGGCGGCAACTTTCGACGATCTGCTGACCCGCCGTCATCAGCGGGTTGAGCGACTGGCGCGGGTCCTGGAGGATCATCGCAATCCGGCTCCCCCGCAGACGTTCGAACCCAGCTTCGGACATTCCTCGGAGGTCGATCCCGTCGAAATCCATCCGGCTCGCTGAGACCTTGGCCGATACGGGAAGCAGACCGATCAGCGCCCGCGCGCTCACCGATTTGCCCGAGCCGCTCTCGCCGACGATGGCGACACGTTCGCGTCCCATCGTCAGGTTCAAGTCGTGCACCGCCGTCACCGGCCCGCGATGGCCAGCAAAGGTGATGGTCAGGTTGCGCAGGTCGACCAGCGGCCTGTCAGTGCTTGCAGTCATGCGCCCTCCTCACGACTGTCGCGGGTCGAAGACATCGACCAGCCCGTCACCCAGGAAGTTGAAACCAAGGCAGGTCACGAAGATCGCGGCGCCGGGGAGCGTTGCCACCCACCACTGGTCGATCAGGTAGTCCCGCCCCGTGGCGATCATCGAGCCCCATTCCGCCGTTGGTGGCTGCATCCCGAGCCCGAGGAACCCCAGGCCGGCCGCGATCAGGATGATGCCGGCCATGTCCAGTGTCAGGCGCACGATGGCCGACGGCATGCAGAGCGGCAGGATGTAGAGACCTAGGATGCGCAGCGGCGAAGCGCCCTGGCTGCGGGCCGCCTGGATGAACTCGCGGCGGCGGAAGGACAGCGTCTCGGCCCGCGCCAGCCGCGCATAGGGCGGCCAGCCGGTCAGCGCCACAGCGATCACCGCGTTCTCGATCCCCGGCCCCAGCACCGCGACGAAAGCCAGCGCCAAGACAAGGCGGGGAAAGGCCATCACGATATCGGTCACCATCATCAGCGTGCGATCGACCCAGCCACCGAAATAGCCCGACACGATACCCGCGGCGAGGCCGACCGGCCCGATCAGGATCGACACCAGGAACACGATGGTGAGCGTCACCCGGCTGCCATGGACGATGCGCGAGTAGATATCCCGCCCGAGGTGATCGGTGCCGAACCAATGCTCGGCCGAGGGCGGCAACAGGCGCATCTCGAGATTGGTGGCCAGCGGATCATGGGTCGCGATCCAGGGCGCGGCCGCTGCCGTGAACAGAAGCAGCAGAACGATGAGGAAGCCGCTTACGGCCAGCGGGTTGGCCATGAACCGGCGGGCCGAGAGATAGACCTGCACCGCGCGGCCCTGAAACACGCTTTCGGGCTGTTCCGCGGTAAGCCAGCCCCGCCACCCGGAGGCGGGGGCACGGTCGATATGCGCTGCGCTCATTTCGTCCTCGGGTCCAGGATACGATAGAAGAAGTCGGTGGCACGGTTCACGATCACGAAGCAGATCCCGATCACCAGGGTGCCGCCGAGCACGGCGTTCAGGTCGGCCGAGAACAGCGCCTGGGTGATGTAGAGCCCCAGCCCCGGCCAGGCGAAAACGGTCTCGGTCAGCACCGCGCCTTCGAGCAGATACATGAAGGTGAGCGAGACGACCGTCAGCACCGGCACGGCGACATTGCCGAAGGCATGGCGCCAGATCACCCGGCGCGCCGGCACGCCCTTGGCGCGGGCCGCGAGGATGTATTCCTGCGACAACTGCTCGATCATCAACGATCGTGTCATGCGGGCGATATAGGCCATCGAGAAATAGCCCAGGATCCCCGCCGGCAGGATCAGATGCGAGATCGCATTGCCGAAGGCACTCCATTCCCCGGCCATGATCGTGTCGATCAGCACGAACCCCGTGCGAACCGGCACGGTATATTGATAGACCATGTCGAGCCGGCCCGGTCCGGCAACGAGGTCCAGCTTGGCGTAGAACACCAGCAGACCGACAAGGCCGATCCAGAACACCGGCACGGAATAGCCGACCAGCGAGATGATGCGGATCAGGTGATCAGTCGGCCGACCCTGCCGCACGGCGGCGGTGACTCCCAGCGGCAGTCCCAGCAGCGTGCCGATCAGCGTGGCCACGATGGCCAGTTCCATCGTCGCGGGAAACACCCGCAGCGTGTCGTCCAGCACCGATTGGCCGGTCATGTTCGACACTCCGAAGTCACCGCGCACGACCTTCGAGAGGTAATCAGCGTATTGCACCAGCAGCGGCTTGTCGATGCCCAGCGCCTCGCGCGCCGCCTGGTAGGCCTCGGGCGTGGCCCGGTCCCCGACCATCACAAGCACCGGGTCGATCGGAATGACCCGCGCGATCAGGAAGGTCACGAGCGTGAGGCCCAGCAGCGTCAACATCAGGCTGAGCCCGAAGCGCGCCATGGCGCGCCCGCCACGATGGATGGCGCCGGGCTCCTGCCCGGCGCCTCCGTTGTCGCCAGTCGCGGAGAGGCTCGTCACTTGGTGATCCTGCGGAACACATAGGTGTCGAACGCCGGACCCGAGATCCAGCCCTCGACGTTGGCGCGCATCGCCACCGGCTCGACCTGCTGGAACATGACCGCCATCGGGCTGTTGTGGCGCAGGGCGTTCTGGATGTCGGCATAGAGCGGGATCCGCTTGTCGGTGTCACGCTCGCGCATGGCCTGCTCTGCCATCGCCTGCACGTCCTTGTCCTGCCAGCCATTGCGCCAGGCCGCGGTCTTGACGCTGCTTTCGGCCGAGTTGTCCGGGTTGCTCACGAAGAAGTCGATGGTCGAATGCGGATCACCATAGTCCGGCGACCAGACCATCAGCACCAGCTCGTGGTTGCGCGCCCGGTATTTGGTGAGCGTCTGCTTGCGGTCGCCGGCGATGATATCCAGCGTCACGCCTGCCTTGGCGAAATCCGCCTGCATGGCCTCGGCAATGTCGCGGAAGGGCGATGCGGCGAAGATGTCGATCGAGATCTTCAACCCATCCGCATAACCCGCTTCGGCCAGCAGCGCCTTGGCCTTCTCGGGATCGAAGGAATAGGGCATGTCGTCAAGCGCCGCGAAGCTGCCGCTGGAGAGCACCGATTGGTGCGCCTTGTATTGCCGCTGCAGCAGCTTGCCCGCAATACCCTCATAGTCGACCAACCAGCGCATCGCCTCGATCACCTGCGGCTTCTGGAACATCTCCTTGGTGGTGTTCATACCGAGGTAGAGAACCGTGCTCTTGGGATCGAGCTCGATCTTGACGTCGCCATTGGCGCTGAGCGCTTCGAGCTGGTCCGAGCCGAGGTTGCGGGCGATGTCGATGTCACCCTTCTCGAGCATCAGACGCTGCGTGGTGCCTTCGGGCACGTGCCGGATGATGATCCGCTTCATGTCGGGGGCGCCCTGGAAGTAGGACTCGTTGCTTTCCAGCACGATAACTTCGTTGGCCTTCCAGTCACGCAGCACGAAGGCGCCGGCGCCGGCGGAATTCGTGCGCAGCCAGTCATGGCCCAGGTCGCCATCCTTCTCGTGCGCCATGACTTCGGTCTTGTCTACAACCGAGCCGACACCCGCCGAAAGCGCGTTCAGCACCAGCGTCGGCGCCATCTGTTCGGCAATCTTCACCACCAGGGTCGATGGATCCGGAGCCGTCACCATTTCGGCAACGTTCTCGGGGGTCCAGCCGAATTGGGTCAGGATGAAAGCCGGGCTCTTGTTCAGAGTGACCACGCGCTGCAGCGAAAAGGCAGCATCGGCCGAGGTGACGGGATTGCCCGAAGCGAAGACAAGATCGGGACGCATCTTGAAGGTCAGCGTCATGCCGTCTTCAGACACTTCCCAGCTTTCGGCCGCCCCGCCGACCAGCTTGGTCTGGTCATCCTCGTCACGGGCGACAAGCCGCAGGTAGACGTTGTTGCTGACCTCGCCACTGACGAATTCGAAGACCTCCGCCGGGTCGAAGGAGATCACCCCGTCGATCGCCTGTGCCACCATCAGCGTATCCGGCGGGGTGGCCGCCTTCACGAAGGGAGCTGCAAGCGCCAGGGCGGCGGCAAGGGCAAGCCCCTTGAATCGGTAATGTTTCAAGTAATCCTCCTCTCATGTTCGGCACCGGAATACAGTCCAGCGCCCCCTCCCATGGGTCAGTCCGCCGGGGCGCGTTCGGCCCTGGCGGACTGACCCGTTGTCAAACCGTCTCTGCCGAGAACTCGCGCGCGACGAAGTCGAGGCCGTCCTCCACGGCATCGAACAGGACGTCGATCTGCTCCTTGGTGATGATCAGAGGCGGACAGAAGGCCACCGCATCGCGCAGGGCCCGCACGATGACGCCGTTGCGCTGCAGATGCGACTGGAACGCCGGACCAACCCCGCGCGCCGGCGCGAAAGGCGCCCGGCTTGTCTTGTCGGCCACCAGCTCGATCGCGCCGATCAGGCCGACGCCTCGGGTGTGTCCCACGTTCGGCCGGTCGGCCAGCGCCGCCAGGCGCGCCTGGAAATGCGGCGCGACCTGGGCGACATGGCCCAGGATGTCGCGTTCCTCGTAAATCTTCAGCGTCTCCAGCGCCACAGCCGCGCAGACCGGGTGCCCGGCATAGGTCACTCCATGGGCGAAGACGCCGTGCTTGCGGCTTTCCTCGACCAGCGCATCATAGATCTTCCCGCTGATCAGCGTGGCCGAGATCGGCAGGTAGGAAGACGACAGCGCCTTGGCGACCGTCATGATGTCGGGCTTCAACCCGTAGGTCTCGCAGCCGAACATCTTGCCGGTGCGGCCAAAGCCGCAGATGACCTCATCCGCGATCAGCAGGATATCGTATTTCCTGAGGATCTTCTGAACCCGCTCGTAATAGCCCTTCGGCGGAACGATCACCCCGCCCGATCCGCTGACCGGCTCGGCGATCAGCGCGGCGACTGTCTCCGGCCCCTCGGCCAGGATCTGCGCCTCGAGGCTTTCGGCCAGGCGCTGCGCAAAAGCCTCTTCGCTCTCGCCGGGGTTGGCGTGGTGATAGTGGCTCGGGCAGTCGGCGTGGATGATGTTGCGGATCGGCAGATCGAAGTCGGCATGGTTCGCCGGCAGACCGGTGAGGCTGCCCGAGGCCACGGTCACGCCATGGTAGCCGCGCCAGCGCGAGATGATCTTCTTCTTCTCGGGACGGCCCTTCTGGTTGTTGTAATACCAAACCAGCTTCACCGCCTGGTCGTTGGCCTCGGAACCGGAATTCGCAAACAGCACCTTTTCGAGGCCCTCGGGTGCGATCGAGAGCAGTTTTTCAGCAAGGTCGATCGAAGGTTCGGTCGAGCGGTGATTGAACAGATGGTAGTAGGGAAGTTTGCGGATCTGCGCATTGGCCGCGTCGGCCAGGCGTTCCTCGCTGAAGCCGAGCGAGGTGGACCAGAGACCCGCCATACCTTCGAGGTACCGGTTGCCCTGGTCATCCTCCACGTAGCAGCCATCGCCTTTGACGATGGTCAGCAGGCGACTCTCGGTATCGTAAGACAGGTTTGAATAGGGGTGAACCAGCGTTCGGGCATCCCGTTCCGCGTTTGAGTTCCGCAACGTGCTCATCTGACTTTCCTTTCCTTCATCCGGCTGCACTCTGCGTTTGTGGATGTCTGGCAAGAAGTTCCACATATTAGAATGCTATACTTTTATTTGATATTACATGAAGCCGAATCCTGCGACCTGTCAAGCCGCGTCTTTTCATTCTTCGCGCTTGACAAAATTTTCGATTCGGACAGGAATGTTTTAAATCTCGATATGCAATACCAATATTTAGAATAAGCTCCGGACGATCTGCGAGCAAAATCACGGAGAAGGGCCCGTATGATGTTGACCGTCTATTCCGACCTGCACGAAGACCATGCCCCCGATACGATCTCTATCCGAGGCATGATCGTCGGCAACCTGGAATTGCCGTCTCGCGCACTGAATCTCGCAAAAGCTGCACGTGCGGCCGGTTGCGATATGCAGGCGCCGCGGGAATTCGGCGAGGATGCGGTCCTGGCCGTGCATACTGCGCCCTACCTGGAGTTCCTCAAGACCGCCTACGGCCGCTGGAAGCAGGCCTTTGGCGAAGACCGCGCCGGCCCCTATGCCTGCGCCCATGCCTCACCCACGCGCTACCCCGCCAGGGTGCCGGCCTCAATCCAGGCACAAGTGGGCTATTATCTCTCCGGCGGGTCCGCACCGATCGACGCCGGGACCTGGGCCGCCGCCCGCGACGCCGCCATGTGCGCTCTCGACGTGGCCGACCGGGTCTCGGGAGGGCTGCGCGAAGGCTATGCGATCTGCCGCCCGCCGGGCCATCACGCCTATGCCGACCTTGCCGGCGGCTTCTGCTACCTGAACAACGCGGCCATCGCCGGCCGGCTGCTGGCCGATCGCCAGGGCCGCACCGCCATCCTCGACATCGACGTCCACCACGGCAACGGCACGCAGGACATCTTCTATCGCGACGGCAAGGTGCTGTTCGCCTCGATACACGCCGACACCAACGAGGTTTTCCCCTTCTATGTCGGTTATGCCGACGAGACCGGCGAGGGAGACGGCAAGGGTACCAATCTCAACCTGCCGCTGCCGCGACGGTCGAAGGACAAGGTCTTTCTGGACGCGCTAGACACCGCGCTGGACCGGATCAAGGCCTTTGGCGCGCCCTCGCTGGTGCTGTCGCTGGGCTTCGATGCCTACGAGAACGACCCGCAGCAGGAGATGGCCGTCAGCACCGAGGGTTTCCGCGAGGCGGCGCGCCGGATTGCCGCCCTCGGCCTGCCAACCGCGATCATCCAGGAGGGCGGCTATTGCGTCGACGATCTGGGCAAGAACCTCACCGCATTCCTCGACGGCTTCCAGACAGGCCGGGAATGACAAAGACCTTACAAATAACAACAGGAGAGATTTACCGATGAAGCAACTTGCAACCGCGGCGCTGCTGGCGCTGACGACGGCCTTCGCCGCACATGCGGACGAGCCCCAGAAAGGTGGCACGCTGAACATGGTGGTGCAACCCGAGCCGCCGACCGTGATGCTGGGCCTCAACAAGCTGGGGCCGGTGTCGTTTGTCGGCAGCAAGATCTACGAAGGCCTTATCACCTTTGCGCCCGACATGACGCCGCAGCCTTTGCTGGCCAAGTCGTGGGAGATCTCCGAAGACGGTCTGTCCTACACCTTCCACCTGCGCGAGGGCGTCAAGTGGCATGACGGCGCTCCGTTCACCAGCGCCGACGTCATCTACTCCTTCTCCGAATTTCTGCCCAAGGCCTTCTCGCGGACCAAGCGCGTGATGTCCTTCGTGGAGGAGATGACCGCACCGGACGAGCACACCGTGGTCTTCAAGCTCAAAGAACCCTATGCCGCCTTCCTCATCATCTTTGAGGTAACCGGTGGCACCATGGTGCCCAAACACATCTACGAAGGCACCGACATCTTCAAGAATCCGGCCAACGACCACCCGATCGGCACCGGCCCGTTCAAGTTCGACGAGTGGAACAAGGGCAGCTACATCCACCTCGTCCGCAACGACGACTACTGGCAGGACGGCAAGCCCTATCTGGACGACCTCTATTTCCGCATCATCCCCGACGCCAACAGCCGTGCGATCGCCTTCGAACAGGGCCAGGTCGACCTGCTGCGCGGCGGCGATGTCGAGAATTTCGAAGTCTCGCGGCTGACAGCCATGGACGGCGTCGAGATGACCGAAAAAGGCTGGGAATTCTACGACCCGCTGGCGATCATCAACATCAACACCCGCAACGCGCCGCTGGACAACGTGAAGGTGCGCCAAGCCATTTCCTACGCGCTCGATCGTCAGTTCATGATCGACGCGGTCTTCGGCGGTTTCGGCAAGCCGGCCTATGGCCCGATGACCGAGCGGACCCCCTACTATGACCCATCCGTCCTGACCGACTACACCTTCGACCTCGACAAGGCCAAGGCGCTGATGGCCGAGTCCGGCGTCACCGCGCAGAACGGAGTCTATGCAACGCTCGACCTGATGCCCCTTCCCTATGGCGAAACCTGGCAGCGCCAGGCGGAATACATCCGCCAGCAGCTGAAGGAAATCGGCATCGAAACCAACGTTGTCTCGGTCGACGTTCCGGGCTGGGTCGAACGGACCACCTCCGGCAAGTTCGACATCACCACCAACTTCATCTACCTGCTCGGCGATCCGGCCATGGGCGTGGGCCAGACCTATCAGTCCGACAACCAGCTCGGTCGCGGGACCGCCGCCAACGTCGACGGCTACGAGAACCCCGAGATCGACCGCATCTTCGCCGAAGCCGGGAAGACGCTGGATCCGGCCAAGCGCAAGGCATTCTATGCGCAGGCGCAGGAGATCCTGTCGCGGGACGCTCCGGTGATCTGGTCGCACGCGATGTCCTACCCGACGGTCTATCGCAGCAAGATCAAGAACCTCATCACCACGGCGCCAGGCCTCAACGAGACGTTTGCGGACGTCTGGATCGCCAAGTAACGCCGGACCAAAACCGGAAAGAGAGACGCGGCGCCAAAGGTGCCGCGTCCACCTACTCCCGACAGGAAGAATGAGACATGGCGCAGCTGCGTTATTTGTTCGGCCGCCTCGTCAAGGCGATCATGGTCTTGCTGGCCGTCACGGTCCTAAGCTTTGGCCTGATACGTGCCGCACCCGGCGACCCGGCCACCGTACTTGCCGGCGAACAGGGATCGGTCGATCCCGAGTTCATCGAACAAGTCCGGGCGCGCTACGGCCTTGACCGGCCGATCCAAGAACAACTGTTCAAATACGTCGCCGGTGTCGCCCGGCTGGATTTCGGCGATTCCTACCAGCACAATCGCCCGGTGATCGAGCTGATCGGCGAACGCCTTCCCGCCACGCTGATTCTGACAATGACCGCCTTCCTGCTGGCCTTGGCCGGGGGCCTTATCATGGGCGTCACTGCCGCGAAACATGTCGGCAAGTGGCCTGACGGGGTCATCACCATCGCCGCGCTGCTGTTCTTTGCCCTGCCGCTGTTCTGGGTCGGCCTGATGGCCATCCTGCTGTTCTCGGTTCAGCTCGGCTGGCTGCCGGCCTTCGGTATGAACACAATTGGCGTCGAGATGTCACCGATCGGACGGACGCTCGACGTTGCCCAGCACCTGGTGCTGCCCGCTGCAACACTGGGTCTGCTCTATCTCGCCACCTATACCCGCATGACCCGTGCCTCGGTACTCGAGGTAATGGACCTCGATTTCGTTCGCACGGCACGCGCCAAGGGCCTCGAGGAGAAACGGATCTGGCGCCGCCACATCCTCAAGAACGCTTTGCTTCCGATTATCACTCTCGCCAGCCTTCAGGCCGGCCACCTCGTCGGTGGCGCGGTGCTGACCGAGACCGTGTTCGCTTGGCCCGGCATCGGCCGGCTGGCGTTCGACGCCCTGCTGCAACGCGACTACAACCTGCTGCTGGCGATCTTCATCATCGCCTCGGCCTTCGTCGTTTTCTTCAATCTTGTCGCCGATTTGGTCTACAGCCTCGCCGACCCAAGGATCGAGGTCGCCGCATGACCGATTTCGCCCGACGTTTCCTTCGCAGCCGCTCCGGAATGATCGGCCTGATCCTGCTTCTGACGCTGGTGCTCATGGCAATATTCGCCGACCTGCTCTTCCCCGGAGATCCCTGGCGGATGGCCGGACGGCCGAACCTGCCTCCGTTCAGCAAGGGCTTTCTCTTCGGCACGGACCAGCTTGGCCGTGACGTCGCCGCGGGGATCATGCACGGCGCCCGCATGTCGCTGATGATCGGCTTCGCCTCGTCTGTTGTCGCCATCGGTGTCGGCGTCCTGGTCGGCGCAGTAGCCGGCTACTCCAGCGGCATCGTCGACGACCTGCTGATGCGCCTGACCGAATTCTTCCAGACCATCCCGTCCTTCATGCTGGCGATCGTGCTCGTTGCGATCTTCTCGCCCACGCTCGGCTCGATCGTCGCGGCCATCGCGGTCGTGAGCTGGCCGCCAATCGCGCGCCTGGTGCGGGCCGAGTTCCTCACCCTGCGCCAGCGCGACTTCGTCAAGGCGGCCCAGGTTGGCGGGCATTCGCAGAGCAACATCATCCTGCACCAGATCCTGCCGAACGCCCTATCGCCGGTTATTGTTATGGCCTCCCTGATGGTCGCCTCGGCGATCCTGATCGAAAGCGGCCTGTCCTTCCTCGGCCTCGGCGACCGGAACTACATCACCTGGGGCTTCATGATCGGCGCCGGCCGCACGATGATCCGCCATGCCTGGTGGCTCAGCGCGATCCCCGGACTTGCCATCTTCGTCACCGTCCTGGCGCTGAACCTGTTCGGCCAGGGGCTGAGCGACGTCCTCAACCCGCGACTGTCGAGGAGCAACAGAACATGACGAACGAACCTATCCTCAGCATCCGGTCGCTCGACATCTCGTTACCCAAGGGCGCAGACCGACCCTTTGCCGTCAAGGATCTGAACCTCGAACTGCGGCGCAACGAGATCCTTTGCGTCGTCGGCGAGTCCGGCTCGGGGAAATCGCTTCTCGCCACCGCCATCATGGGCCTGTTGCCGCCCGGCGTACGGATCGCGGGGGGAGAGATCAACTTCGATGGCACCCCGTTCGCCTCGCTTTCTGACGCGCAATACCGAAAGATCCGCGGCGCCCGCATCTCGATGGTGTTCCAGGAGCCGATGACGGCGCTGAACCCGGTGCTGACGGTGCGCGAACAGCTGGACGAGGTTCTGGTCGCCCATGGCGTGACGCGTTCCAGCGACCGTCAGAAGCGCATCCTGGAACTGCTGAAAGCCACCGGGCTCCCCGACCCCGAAACGCTGCAGCATTCCTACCCCTTCCGGCTTTCCGGCGGGCAGCGGCAGCGGGTGATGATCGCCATGGCGCTCGCCCTCGAACCCGATGTCGTGATCGCAGACGAGCCGACGACCGCGCTGGACGTGACCACACAAAAGCAAATCCTGGAGTTGCTGCGCGAGATCCAGCAGAGGTTGCATATCGCCGTACTGTTCATTACCCACGACTTCGGCGTGGTGGCCGAGATCGCCGACCGTGTCGCGGTGATGCAGTTCGGCAACCTGGTCGAAGAAGGGCCAGCAGAAACCGTGCTGAACGCCCCGAAACACCCTTATACACGCAAGCTGGTCGCCGCGGTGCGGGGCCTGTCCGATACCACGGCGACGGACGTGCAGGCCGGGGGCGAACCGATACTCTCGATCCGCCACGCAACCAAGACCTTTGTCACCGGCGGCAGCGGCTTCATTTCCACCAAACGGCGGCGCGTCGAGGCGCTCAAGAACATCTCGGTCGATATCGGCCGGGGCGAGACGCTGGGGTTGGTCGGCGAATCCGGCTCGGGGAAGTCGACGCTCGGGCAGGCCGTCGTGCAGTTGCTGGAACTCGACAGCGGCGAGATCCGGTTCCACGACAAGCCCCTTCAGGCCATGTCACGGCAGGAACGCGCTAAGATCCGGCCCAAGATCCAGATCGTTTTCCAGGATCCCTATGCCTCGCTCAACCCCCGTCACAAGATCCGCAGGGCCCTAACCGAAACGCAGATGATCCACGGCACCCCGCGCGCTGAGGCGCTGGAGCGCGCCGAGCAGATGCTCGATCTCGTCGGCCTCGACCGAGGCGCGCTCGATCGCTTCCCGCATGAGTTCTCGGGCGGGCAGCGTCAGCGGATCGGCATCGCCCGCGCTTTGGTCATGCAGCCGGAACTGATTGTCGCCGACGAAGCCGTCTCGGCGCTCGACGTGTCGATCCAGACCCAGGTGCTGGCCCTGCTGGCCGATATCCGCAACCGGCTGAACCTGTCGATGCTGTTCATCACACACGATCTGCGGGTCGCCGCGCAGGTCTGCGACCGCATCGCGGTGATGCGGCGCGGCGAGATCGTGGAACTGGGAGAAGCCGACGCCGTGCTTGCAACGCCACGCCACGCCTATACCCAGCAACTCTGCGACTCCATGCCGGGGATCGCTTGGTTCTCGAACGAAACGGGGCAAGATCCCCTGCTTCAGTCCTGCAAGGCAGAAGGGATCTGATCGCGGATTTCACGAAGGAGAAGGGGCGCCATATCCCGACAACACGTTTCGGGAGGCTTTGGCGCCCTGTTCACCGCCAAACTTGTATCGACTACGCCTCGCGAGAAATTCGAGTATTGAGACCGGATTGGGGCGGATCTTCGTAGTTGTTTTCCCACTCCGGTGTCGCTGCATCCGCCTTTGCTATCGCAGCGGTTGCGCACCTCTCCTACCAGGGCTGGCATCGATTCACGGACCGAAACTGGCACGGAATGCTGCCTCACCTTCCATGGCCCCTCCCCATAACTCCCATCGCAGCCAAATCGCCTCGCCAGCGAAGTCAATAAAATCAGAGTCGATCCGCAATAGGCAGCTGCGGTCTTGCCAAAGCTCTGCGATTGACTTTTTCATAGCCCAATGCGTGCATGAAGACTTAATTTCGCCTGATTGGTATGCGCTATGTTCAGTTTCCTGCCAGAGCCCACCTGAAGAAAGAAATTTTCAACCATGCTTGACCGCACGGATCGCTTTACAACGAAAACACTGGACGCCGCGCGGCGCAAACTACTTGAGACGGGCACGCGTAACCGGCTGATCCACGTAAATCGGGCGAATCAACGTGCCAACTGTCTTGGAATCATCAACGAACGTTCGGATGACGTCTTCGATCTGCTTCGCGACCAGGCAAAGCGTTTGCGCTTCAAAGCCACGGGAAAGGATCGTCGTAAAGAGGATCCTGAGGACGGTGAGGAATTCAATTCAATATCTGAGGATACCGAGGGCCCCGAGACAATCGATCCCGAGCGTTATATTGATCAATTTCTCGAGACACCACTCGGCCCCGAAGCCCAGGCTCGCCGACTGCTGCGATTGGCAGGCGATGCGCGCACAGCTGAGGAAGAGCAAGGGCTCAACATCCTCTATCTGGCGCTCGGATTCCTGAAATGGCGCGAGAGCGGAAGCTCGGACATCTGGCGCGAGGCGCCTCTTGTTCTCTTGCCCGTAGAACTCGTGCGCAATGAGCGCACTTCGACCTACGACATCCGCGTTCGCGAAGATGACATCTCCACCAACCTGCCCCTGCAGGAAAGGCTCCGCCAGGATTTCGGCATCACCCTGCCGGACATCGACGAGACCGAAGGCTGGAAGCCTTCCACCTACTACGCGCAGGTGATGGAAGCGGTTTCGGGGCAGGCTGGTTGGTCGGTGGATGTCGACGGGATGCAGCTTGGCTTCTTTTCCTTTGCCAAGCTCCTCATGCACCGCGACCTCGATCCTGGGTCCTGGCCGGAAAACAGCCTCATTGGCAACGACCTTCTGTCTGGTCTTCTGGCCGAAGGGTTCGAAGGTGGGGCGTCCCTCTTCGGCCCGGACGACAAGCTTGATGCCCTGCTCGACCCGGCGGACATCATCCAGGTCGTCGATGCCGACGCATCGCAGACCAAGGTCATCGAGGAAGTCAGGCGCGGATCGAACCTCGTGGTCCAGGGTCCGCCGGGAACAGGCAAATCGCAGACGATCACCAATCTGATTGCTGCTGCCGCCCATGACGGTAAGACCGTCCTCTTCGTTGCCGAGAAGATGGCCGCGCTTTCCGTCGTGCATCACCGCCTGGTGCGCTCGGGGCTGAGGGATATCTGTCTCGAGCTGCATTCGCGCAGCGCGAATAAGAAGGCCCTCGCGCAAGAGTTGGGTCGGACATTGATGGCCAGCGCAAAGGCGGTGCCGAATGTCGCGGATCCAGGCGCGCTGCGGCAGGATCGCGATACGCTTAACCGGATCACAGATCTGCTTCACAAGCCGTCGGGCCCGTCCGGTGATACACCGTTCCGGGCGATGGCGGAAATCATTGGGCTGATCGGCAAGGGCGCCCTGCCCCCATCAATTCCATTGGACAAGCTGGACAGGCTCGACCTTTCGCAACGACGCGCCGCCGTGCAAGCCATCAGCCGAATGGTCGGGGCGCTTGGTGCAATCGGGGCGCCCGAAGCCCACCCGTTCCGCGGTGTTCAGGACTATGATCTGCAACCCACCGACCTGTCGCGGCTGGAAGCTGATCTCGCTACTGCAAGCCAAGCGCTGAAGAACCTGATGTCCGATGCTTCCCGCATCGCGGCAAAACTCTCGCGCCCCGCCCCCCTGTCGCTCGCCGAGGTGTCGGCTCTCGCCAAAGCTTTCGAAACTCTGGCAATTGCCCCTCAGGACGCCCGGACTTTGGTGAGCGAAAGCCTGTTCGGGCGGCTGGGCCAGTCACGCCTTGCCGAGGCCCTGACAGCTGGCGCTGATTGGGAACGGGCGCGACGCAATGCCGATACCCACTTTGCCGATCACGCGTGGATGGCCGATACCGGAGCGCTCCGCTCGGCCATTGCCGGCGGACAGGCCTCGTTCTGGGCAAGGCTATTTGGCCCCTATCGCAAGGCCTCGAACGCCTTCGGTGGACTTCTGCGCGGCCCGCTTCCGAAATCTCCTGCAGACCAGCTGTCCCTGATCGATCAGCTCGCATCGGTCCAAAGTCTGAGGCGTCGCCTTGCTGATGACGAAACCTGGCTTCAATCGGCTCTTGGAGATGGATGGCGCGGCGAACGCACCGACTTCGCCGGATTCGGCAGGGTCGTAGGCTGGTTGGAGGACATGCAGTCAGCCGGGTTTGGGTCAGCGTCCGACGTTCTTGCGGCCCTGGACGTGGAAACGCCCGAAGCCCTGGCACGATCGCTCACGGAGCAGGCCGGCGATGCCGAGGAAAAAGCCGACAAACCTATTGCCCGGCTCAAGCTGAACCTGCAGCAGGCCGATCTCGCGGGAGACCTGCAAGATGTCGATCTTGCGGATCTAGCCGCATCCTTTGACGAGATGCGCTGTGAAAGCTGGAGCTATTCCGATTGGGCCGCCCTGGCCCGCGCAACCGCCCAGACCGTCGAAGCCGGAGCCGGCGACGTGGTCGACGCAGTCGCAGATGGACGCGTAGCTCCGGAAAAGGCGGTGGACGAATTCACCTACGCCTGTGCCGAAGCGAGGTGGAATGCCGCCCGCAAGTCAGAACCTGAAATTGGCCGCCTGGCGGGCCTCGATCGCCACGAACTGGTGCGAATGTTCCAGGACAGGGAGCGCGCACGCCTCAATGACGCCCAGGCCCTGATCCTCGCGCGCCATTTTGCCCAGATCCCGCGGGGCAGTATGGGCGAGATGGGTGTCATCCGCGGAGAGATTGGTCGCAAGAGCCGTCACAAGCCAATCCGCTGGGTTATGAAGAATGCAGGCTCCATGGTTCAGCGGATCAAGCCGGTCATGCTGATGAGCCCGATTTCGGTGGCACAATTTCTGCCGCCCGGCACCGTGACCTTTGATCTTCTGGTGATCGACGAAGCCTCGCAAATCCGGCCCGAGGATGCGCTGGGCGTCATCGCTCGGGCGCGCCAGATCGTGGTTGTCGGCGACCAGAAGCAGTTGCCGCCCACTTCCTTTTTCGACCGCCTCGTTGATGATGGCGATGGCGAGGAGGAAGACGAGGACATACCGGCAGGCGCGACGGCCGCCGACATGGAGAGTATCCTGTCGCTATGCGAGGCGCGTGGCCTGCGTTCGCGAATGTTGGAATGGCACTATCGGTCGCGGGATCCTTCGCTGATCCGCGTATCGAACGCCGAGTTCTACGGTGACAACCTGGTTTTGCCGCCCTCCCCTTTGCAGCTCGACCCGAATTACGGCCTGAAATTCCGGCGTGTGCCAGGCGTCTATGCCCGCGGCAAAACCGCCACCGAGCGCGCCGGCACCAACAAGATCGAGGCGCAATACATCGTCCAGGCGGTGGTCGAACATGCGCGCAACAGTCCCGATCTTTCCCTCGGGGTTGTCGCTTTTTCGAAAGCGCAGTCCGACACCCTCACCGAAGCACTGGAATACGAGCGCCGGCGAGATCCCGTGCTCGACGCTTTTCTGCGCGAAGGCCGCGCCGAGGATGTCTTCGTCAAGAACATCGAAAACGTCCAGGGGGACGAGCGTGACGTGATCCTGATCTCGGTCGGCTATGGCCCGCAAGAACCGAACGGGCGCCTGGCATCCATGTCCTTCGGTCCCATCAACGGCGAGGGCGGCGAACGCCGCCTGAACGTTCTGTTCTCGCGCGCCCGCATCCGTTGCGAAGTCTTCGCCTCTTTCGATCCGGGCGATATCGATCCCTCCCGCTCGTCGCGGGAAGGGCCCCGCGTGCTCAAGCGCTTCCTTGATTTCGCCAAGAGCGGCATCATCGAAGAGCGCATTGCGACGGGCCTGGATGCCGACAGTCCCTTCGAAGAGGATGTCGCACGCGTCATCCGTAGCTTGGGCTACGAGGCCGATCTCCAAGTCGGCACGGCCGGATTCCGCATCGATATTGGCGTGCGTCACCCGGAACGGCCCGGCCAGTATATCGTCGCCGTGGAATGCGACGGCGCCACCTATCACTCGGCACTCTGGGCGCGAGAACGTGACAGGTTGCGACAGGACGTGCTTGAAAGCTTGGGCTGGCGCTTCCACAGGATATGGAGCACCGATTGGTTCCTCCGCCGGGAGCATGAGGTTCGTCGCCTTGCAGAGGCTTTGCTGAAGGCAAGAGTGGCCTCCTCGGATGGTATCGCCGTGCGCGGCGCCAATGAGCGCGGCATTCTCCAACCGATTGAGCAGGAAATTGCTCCTGAAGGTCCAATTGAGATCGGGCATCTGGAGTTGAAAGCCCCGGCTTACAAACGTGCGGAGGTGCTGGTCAGAAGTACGGTCGAGCCTCATGATGCCCCCCAGGGGCAGATTGGCGATCTGATCATCAAGATCGTCGACATCGAAGGGCCGCTTCATGTCGACGAGATCGCCCGCCGGGTTGCTACCGCCTTTTCCAAGTCCCGAACCGGCGGCCGCATCGTCGACGCCACCACGCGCGCCTTGCAGGCGGTCCAGAAACGCAGCGACAACAGGCTTCATCGGATCGGCCAATTCGTACTGAATGATGAACAGCTTGCGGAAACACCCGTCCGGGACCGCAGCGCTGAAACAGGCACGATCCTGAAGGCAGAGTATCTTCCGCCAATGGAAATTGCGTCAGCCGCGGCGCGCATCCAGGCGGAAAGCGGAATTATGCCGCCTGAGGACATGACACGCGCAATCGCCCGCCTTCTCGGGTTCCAGCGCGTCGGGCCAGATCTATCCGCAGCGATCCTGGCAGTAGTAATGGAGGCGAACTAGAGACTTGCCACCCCACGCAGATGAAAACACCTCTTCGCCGATCAAACCGATCTTAGCGCCCAAGCCTGTCGTGTGCTGGACAGAATCCGAACCACCGCATTGAGGGGCACCAAGAGCCTCGGTTGCCGCCGGTGACAAGCCGGGATCGGGCTTGCGTCAGACTATTCCCGTCCAGTGGTCAGTCCGTCTTGCGCAGACGCTGGACCATCGCGCTGAAGCCTCTCGCCTCGGCATGCTGGAGCGGCGTTACCCCATCGAGATCCGCGAGTGAACGGTCGGCGCCTGCGGACAAAAGGTAAGCGCCACGCCGATCCCCTCCTGCCGCGTTGAAGCTGGCTGTGCGAGTCCTGCTG
>NZ_BNCJ01000016.1 GCF_014656415.1 Seohaeicola zhoushanensis
GACCCTACCGAGAAACCCGATGGCCACCGACAGCTACACCACGCACCGGGACGTCACCACCGGCTCTGTCCGCTGAAGCCTCTACCAAACTACGAGACGCGAATTGAGCGTATCGCCGATGCCCTGCCCTGCGCACTCCTGACGCAACCGGAATGCGTCAAAGCTTGCGCCGAAGTTCGCCCTTTTCCTTGTAGGGCCTTTGACGAGGAGCGCGCGCTCCGAGAGGCCTCCAAACTGCTCCACGGTTTCGACAGCCTGCGCAGCCGCGGCGTAGAGCCATCCGAGATCGTCGAGCTTGTGGCCTGGGTCGGTAGCACGATTAGATTCATGGATTTCTGTCGAGAAAACCGCGCGATGATCAGCCCATTCCTGCCGACGAAGCCAAAGAACGTAAAGTCTCGCCGCCGCAAGGCCTAGTGTCATATGGGGTCCCCCCAATAGTTCAGGTGACGTCAACTATCCTGTCGGTCTGAGACGCGGGTGCCGGTTGCATGGTTGTTTTCACGGTCAACAACGGTTGCCGCAGGATGGAGCTTCGCGGGAGGAGCCCTCGAATGTAATCAGCGCACTCAGCCGGACCAGCGGTGCGTCCCTGGCAAGCGGAATGGCTCTGCCCATGTCCAGACAGGGGCGTCTCAGTGCGTTCGGAGCCTCAACGGTATCCGTGAGCTTTGAAACATGCAGTTGTTCCGATGGTCGTATCAGGGATACGACCATCGGCTGCCCTGGAACCTGGTCCGCCCCACCGGGCGCGACCAGAGCCAGACCACTGTCGATTACCGTTCGGTCGCCAATGAAGGCCCGAAACTGGACGCGCGGCCCGGATTGCCACACCGCCACGGCAAGGGTCCCGCCCGGATAGGCTACGCCCGAGAACCGGCCGCCGATGCACTGCAATTGCTCGGGCGCAGTCACCCGGCCGCAGATTGTGCGGCCGGCCGCAGCAAAGCTGCAAAGCCGGTGCAGGATCTGCCGCGGGAAGCCTGCGGCGGTTGCATAGTTTGGATCGGCGTGCAGCGGGTTCGTGTCGCCGGCGAGCCGGTAGAGCAGCGCGGCGCCCGGCGGAATGGCGACTTCGGTCACCATGTCGGGCATGCGCTCGGGGACCCGCTCGTTCAGGGCAACGGTCTCGCCCAAGCTGCCACAGCCGCCGTCGCCCCGACAGTAGGTCAAAGTCACGAACCACGGCAAAAGGCTCATCCTGCCCATCCGCACGGATCTCACGCCGGGTCGAGACGATCGCACCGCACCCTTCGCCCTTGTCTGTGATGCCCACCACCCGCAGCTTCGCACGTAGCAAACCATCGGTCGGGATCCTGCCCAGTAGAGTCAGCCGCTCTTCGCCACGGACGACGCGGGCGAAATCGATGCCGAACTCCGGCAGCAACACCCAGCGGAAGAAACCCATGGTCACCGGCTGCGTCAGCACGGCGCGGAAGTCCGGATCGGCCACGCGGAGGTGGCGCAGTTGTGCTTGGTCGAGTGGCGCATCGCCCAACTCGATCCCCAGTTCATTAAGGCGGGCATCGTGCGGAGTGACCGGTGCTGGTTCCTGCTCGGCTGGGGTGTCTTGGTTGCTTTTCGGGCTAGCCGCCGCTATCTAGCTGGGGAGCCGTTATCTGCGACGGCGTCTGTCAGACAGGCTGGACTGATGAATTCCCTGTTCAACATTTCGGCTGTCTTCCCCCTCCTGTGCGGATTCAGTTCAAACAATGTCTGAGGGTTGCCTGATCGCCTGAGGCGCAGGGCAACCCCGGAAAGCGATGAACCGCTGATCGCCCCCGCCTAAGAGCGAGGGGTCACTTTTGTTACAGGACATGACATGACCTCGTGGACCACACTTGCCCGCGCCGGGACGGCGTCGGGAGATGACATCTTTTTGCGCCAACGCGATGAACTGTTCGAAATCCGCTACAACGGCATAGAACTGATGTCGAACCTGAACCATCAGTCCGAGGACCAGCTTGCGCTGCGGTCCATGCGCCGGATGAACTTTGCGGCGCGGCGGATTCTGATCGGAGGTCTCGGCCTCAGCTTCACGTTGCGCGCGGTGCTTGATCTTGCCGCGCCAGATGCGGAAGTGACCGTCTGCGAGCTGATCCCGGAGATTGTCGATTGGAACCGGGGTCCGTTGGCCCATCTGGCAGACCATGCGCTGGACGACCCGCGGACCCGAGTACTGATCGGCGATGTGCAAGCACATCTGGCAGAGATCACCACAGACTATGACCTGATCCTGCTGGATACCGACAACGGGCCAGATTTCCTTGTCCGCACAGAGAATACGGGGCTCTACCAAGATTGTGGTCTGGGCGTTGTGGCAAGGTCGCTCACCCCTGCAGGGGTGGTTGCATTCTGGTCAGCCACCGCA
Organism: Seohaeicola zhoushanensis; assembly: GCF_014656415.1. Lineage (GTDB taxonomy): Bacteria > Pseudomonadota > Alphaproteobacteria > Rhodobacterales > Rhodobacteraceae > Seohaeicola_A > Seohaeicola_A zhoushanensis. The sequence continues at coordinate 2,372 of NZ_BNCJ01000016.1, forward strand.
TCGCGAGAGTTCGAGGGCAGGTTGTCGCGCCAGCCATGGTTCTGGCTACGGGACGACATTCCGCTGGTTCCGGGGCGCGTCGATGCGATGCATCATATCTACAGCTGCAGCTTCAGCGCTGCGGCGCTCGGGCAACGCAAGGCCGCCTGATCGCCGCGGCCTTGCGTTGCCCGAGCCCCCTTGCGGTCGGCGAGGCGTGGGAAGCTCACGTCCGCAAAGTTGGCGTCTTGCCGTTCGTGACATGCGGGGAATCGGCATGAAATCGACGAACCTTTTCCGCCGCCATCGCTTCCCACCCGCCGTGATCGCCCATGCCGTCTGACTATATTTCCAATTTCCGCTGAGCCTGCGGATGGTCGCGGATCTGTTGGCCGAACGCGGCATTGTCGTGTCGCATCAGCCCTTGCGCGCCTGGGCCGAGAAGTTCGGACGAAAATCGCCGGGACCAACCGCCGGCGTAACGGCGGACGCCGTGGCTACAGATGGCAGCTCGACGAAGCGGAGGTTTCGGTCAGTAGCCGGAATCCCTCCCTTCCGATATCGAATATCCAAAGGATGCTGACGGCGAACAAGTTGCACCCCGCGTTCATGCCTTGCGCAAAGCGTCGGCCTGTTCCTTTGTCAACGGCCGGATCCTGTAATCCTTGAGCAGCATGAACAGACGCGCCGTCTCCTCGAGTTCCTCGGTAGCATACTGGGCCTCTTCGAGGGTCTTGCCGGCGACAATGGGGCCATGGTTGGCAAGCAGGACCGCATGGCTGTGGCCAACCCGTTCCTCGACGGCACGGGCAAGCGCCGTATCACCCGGCGCGTAATAGGGCACCAGCGGCAGCCGCCCAACCCGCATCACATAGTAGGCGGTCAGGGGCGGCAGCAGGTCATCGGGGTCGAGCCCTTCCATGACGCTGATGGCGACGGAATGGGTCGAATGCAGGTGCACAACGGCGTCGGAATGCGGCCGTTGGCAATACACGCACATGTGCAGGAAGGCTTCCTTGGTCGGCTTGTCGCCGTCGAGATGCTGACCGTTGGAGTCCACCAGTGAAAGCCGCTCGGGATCAAGCGCGCCGAGCGAAGCGTTGGTCGGCGTCATCAGGACAGTGCCGTCGGACAGCCGCACGCTGATATTGCCGGTGGAGCCAAAGGTCAGGCCCCGGTCGAAGATCGATTTGCCCACGGCGGCGATTCGGTCGCGCATGCGGGTCTGTTCGGAAATTTGCGCGGTCATGCGCGGTCCTTTTCTTGGCCCCGGTTTCAGAGCCTGGGCGGTTTGGCGTCCGGATTGGTGGGATAGATCGTGGCGAGCTGGCGCAGATGCGCGCGCATCTCGTCGGCCGCGCGGTCGGCCGAACGCGCCGCGATCGCTTCGAATATCCTGACATGGGCGGCGTGAGCGGTCTCCATCTGCCCCTCGTTGCGCAGGCTGGTGTCGCGCACCTCCTGAAGCCACTGCTCGACGGCACGAAAGAAAGAGGAAATGATGGGGTTATCGACGATCTCGGCGATGGCCAGGTGAAACTCGATATCGGTGCTGCCGAACAGTCGGGTGTCCCCTATGGCCTCGCGGTTGGCGCGGAGGCGGTCACGCAGGATCTCGATCTGCTCGTCGGTGGCGCGTTCCGTGGCCAGGCGCGCGGTGCCGGCTTCGACCAGTTCGCGGACTTCGGCGAAGATCTTCAGGCCGCCCGGCTGCTGCAGCGAAAAGGTCGCCGCCTGGCTGAGCATGTCGAGCAGGAAATCCGCGCGCGGCCCGCAGACGCGGGCCCGCGTGCCGGGTCGGGTTTCGATCAGCCCATGGCCTTCGAGCGATGCCAGAGCCTCGCGCACTGTCAGGCGGGAGACGCCGAAATCGTCCATCAGCTGGCGTTCGGACGGCAGGAACTCGCCCACGGGATAGATGCCCTGACGGATATCCTCGCCCAGGACATCCACCAGTTCCTCGTGCATGCGGCGGCGCCGCACCACGCGACGTGGGCGTGCCGCGGCAGTGCCTTGCGCCGTTTCCGGCGCAGGTACCGCGGCGTCGTCAGGTTGCATGGACATGGCAATCCTTTCGGGTTTCTCGATCCGGCTAGTTCCGCAAATTGCTCTTGACAAGAGAGACATCATTCAACGAAGAAAGCAACCGGTCAGATGGTCTGCTGGTCGGACCAGTTGCACTGGAGCAATGCGTGGCGGCGCTGTCGCGCGCACGCTGGAAACTGGGAGGTTACATTGAAGAAATTCGCCCTTGCTGCCCTTTTGGGCAGCGTATCGCTGGCTGTACCGGCCTTTGCCGATGACATCAGCATCGCACTCCACGTCGATCCCTCGCACGAGATGTTCCGGGTTGGCGAACGCCTGAAGGAAGCGATCGAAACCCAGTCCGAAGGCCGCTTCACGGTCACCCTGCTGGGCACCGAAGTGGGTGGCGAGCGCGATCACCTGGAAGGCGCCAGCGTGGGCGAATACCAGATTGCGCTTGGCGGCTCGATGCCGATGTCGCTCTATGCTCCGGCCTATGCGGCCTCGGACCTGCCCTTCGTCTATGACAACTCGGAATCGGCGCGGAAAGTCTATGAAGGCGCGATCGGCGAGGCCGTGCAGAACGCCCTGATCAGCAACGGCAACCTGCGGCTGATGGGCCTGTCGGTGCGCAACCCTCGCAACCTCACCTCGAAGAAACCGGTCATGACGCCGGATGACGTCGCCGGCGCCCGGCTGCGTATCCCCGAGATCGCGCCCTGGGTGACGATCTGGCAAGAAGTCGGCGCCCTGCCCAGCCCCATCGCATGGCCCGAGGTCTATACCTCGCTCCAGACCGGTGTGATCGAAATGCAGGAAAACCCGGTCGACTTCATCTATGCCGGCCGCCTCTACGAGGTGCAGGACTACGTCAACAAGACGGAACACGTCCACTCGTTCTTCCACTGGCTGATGAACAACGACTTTTACGAAGGCCTGTCGGACGAGGACCGGACCCTGATCCAGGGCGCGATCTCCGATTCGATCGCTTGGGGCGACGAGCTGGTGAAAGCCAATGAATCCACCGCCTACGACAACCTCAAGGCCAAGGGTATGGAAGTTGTCGAGCCGGACGTGGCCGCTTTCCGCGAGAAGGCCAAGCCCGCGATCCGCAAGGTCGCCGAAGGCTTTGCGCCCGAGGTCCGCGACTACGTTCTGTCGCAGATCGAGTGAGCCTCCTGCCGGCCCGCACATGTCGCGGGCCGGCCCCCTGTCCGGTGGAGTATGACTATGTCGGCAGATACAGCGGCCGATCCCGTGCCGCGCCCCTCGCGTAACCCGTTCTGGTTTGCGGTCGAGGCCGCGATGATCCTGGCCTTCATCTCCATGCTGGTCGTGATGTTCATCCAGGTCGTCTCACGCCATGCGCTTGCCGTTGGGGTTCCCTGGACGGACGAGACCTCGCGCTTTCTCTATATCGCGCAGATCTTCCTCGGGCTTTCCATCGCCCAGCGTTATGGCCAGCACATCCGCATCACTGTCGCGCTCGACCTGATGGGTCCGCGGCTGCGCCGCATTACCGAGGCCTTTGCCGATCTGCTGACCGCGCTCATCTGCATCCTGCTGATCGTCGGCGCCGTGGAGATGATGCGCAAGAGCGGCAACGCGCTTGCCAGCACGCTGCCGCTGCCGATGTCGGCGATCTATGGCGTCCAATGCATCGGGATCGCGCTTTATGCGCTGCTGGTGCTGAAGGACCTCCGCGACAAGCTGTTTTACCATGATGAGAAGGGAGCTGCCGCATGACGATCCTTATCGCCCTGTTCGGCACCCTGATCCTGCTGATGGCAATCGGAGTCCCCGTCGCCTTCGCGATGGTGGGATCATCGGTCGTGGTGCTGGCCGCCAATCGAGGGCTGGACAGCATTCCCTATGAAATGCTGGCGCAGCGCACGCTCTACGGCGTCAACAGCTTCACGCTGCTTGCCATTCCGGCCTTCCTTCTGATCGGCCGCCTTATGAATGCCTCGGGTATCTCGGACCGCGTCTTCAACGTCGCGCGGGTCATGGTAGGCCACCTGCGCGGGGGCCTCGGCCATGTGAACGTCCTCTCGTCGATGATCTTCGCGGGCATGTCCGGATCGGCCGTGGCCGATGCCGGCGGGCTTGGCCCGGTGCTGATCAAGGCAATGGACCGCGACGGCTATGACCGTGGTTTCAGCGCTGCGGTCACGGCCTCTTCGGCAACGATCGGGCCGATCATCCCACCGAGCATCCCCGCCGTCATCTATGGCGCCCTTGCCAATACCTCGATCGCGGCCGTCTTCCTTGGCTCGATCATCCCCGGACTGCTGATGGGGCTGAGCCTGATGGCGCTAGTTGCGATCATCTCGCACCGGCGCGGATACCCTGTCTCGGCACGGGCAAGTTTTGCGCAGTTCGGCGCCGCACTGGTGACGGGCTTCCTGCCGATGCTGACCCCGATCATCATCATCGCGGGCATCCTGTCGGGGATGTTCACCCCGACTGAAGCCTCGGTCGTGGCGGTCGTCTACTGCCTGGTCATCGCGGCACTGGTCTATCGCACCATCAACCTGCGCGAGTTCTGGGCGATCTGCCGCGAGACCGCCGTCGACACGGCCGCACTGCTCGCCATCATAGCGGGATCGGCGCTCTATGCCTGGGTCCTGGCACGCTACCAGGTCACCAACCAGATCATCGGCACGCTGACCGGCGCCATCGAAAGCAAGTATGTCCTGCTGCTGTTGCTGACGCTGTTCGTACTGGCCATCGGGATGTTCATCGATTCCGTTCCGGCGCTGTTCCTGCTGACGCCGATCCTCGTGCCGCTGGTGACGAGCTATGGCATCGACCCGGTCCATTTCGGGGTCGCCATGATCTTCAACCTGATGATCGGACTGGTCACGCCGCCGGTCGGCACGGTGCTGTTCACGGTCCAGAAGGTAGCCGATCTCAAGTTCGGCACGCTGATACGCGAGATCATCCCCTTCTACATCCCGCTCATGCTGATGCTCCTGGCGATCACTTTCATTCCGGGCCTCGTCCTGTTCCTGCCCGACCTGTTGCTGCGCTGAGCCGCGGCCAAACCTATCGGAGATAATAAATGTCAGTTCTCGTTTTCGGCGGCATGGGCCATGTCGGCTCATGGATCGCGCATGATCTCGTAGCCGAGGGCCGCGACGTCGTGATCTTCGATCTCGGCGCGCGGGGACTCGAAGGCCGGGGGCTCGACTACCTCGAGCCTCACGCCGATCGTCTCCGGTTCGAGGACGTGGACGTCATGGATACCCATAGCGTCTTCGAACGGATGCGGGCCTATGAAGGGCAGATCGAGGCGGTGATCTTCGGGGTCGCCGTCATCGCGGGGCCGACCTTCAAGCTACGTCCGATACGCAACATCAACATCAACACGGTGGGGATGCTGAACGTGATCGATGCCTGCCGGATCCTGGGCGTGCCGAAGTTCGTCAACCTCAGCTCGGGCGCGGTCTATGGCGATCAGCCCGGCGGGCAGACCGAACAGACTCCGTTCAAGGCCACCGATCTTTACGGTGCCACCAAGGTCGCCAACGAAGCGCTTGCCCAGCAATATGGCAATGCCTACGGCATCGACGTGCGCCAGGCGCGGCTCTACTTCGTCTATGGCCCCGGCAAGCTTCCCTCGCAGATGCACGTCCTCTACCAGGCCATGTTCGGCCCGTTGCAGGGGCTGCGCAACATTGCCGCGCCGGCGGGCGGTGGACAGGGGCTCGACTGGACGCATGTGCGCGATACCGCGCAAGGGGTGGTCCGGTTGCTGGACGCCCCTGCCGAAGCCGCGGGCGAGGCGTTCAACATCTCCTGCGGGGTCTCGACGCCGCACCGCGAGATCGTCAGCCATGTCTCGGACCTGCTGGGGCGCGACAGCGGCATGACCCTTGGCGACGGCAATTTCTTCGAGCGCGGTGCGCCGCTGGCGATCAACAAGGCACGCCGGGTCCTTGGCTTCGAGCCGCGCTTCACCGATATCCGCGAGGGCCTGCGCGACTACCATGACTGGCTGAAATCCGTCGGGAAGGCCGCTTGATGGTAACCGAGCGCATCCGCGCGGAGTATTTGCTGCGCACGACGGGCGATCCCGCAAGGGTCGCGGCGGTCATTGCCGGCGAACAATCCTCGGGAACTTTCGTCCGCCTGCCGGGGGAAAGCGACGCGCTGCGCGAACGCTCCGCCGCGCGGGTCGAGACGCTGGAGGAAGTAGCAGACAACGGTGCCCCTGCCCTGCCCGGCGCGCATCCCGATTCAGCCGCGGCGGCGCTGCGGAGCTTCCGCATGGTGCTGTCCTGGCCCTTCGATACCGTTGGCGCCTCGATCCCGAACCTGGTGGCCACGGTGGCGGGCAACCTGTTCGAACTGCGCGAGGTCGCCGGCCTGAAGCTGCTCGACATCTCGCTGCCGGAGGCGTTCATGGACGCCTATGCCGGTCCCGGTTTCGGCATCGCGGGCACCCGCGCGCTGTCCGGCGTGGCCGAGGGGCCGCTGATCGGCACGATCATCAAGCCCTCGGTTGGCCTCGGGCCCGAAGAGACCGCCGAACTCGTCGACAAGATGATCGAGGGCGGAATAGACTTCATCAAGGACGACGAGCTGCAGGCCGATGGTCCCGCCTGCCCGTTCGAAGAACGGGTCCGGGCGGTGATGGCGGTGGTCAACCGCCATGCGGAACGCAGCGGCAAGCGGGTGATGTATGCGGCCAACCTGACCGGCGACCTCGACCAGATGCGCCGGCGCCACGACCTGCTGGTCGAGCTTGGGGGCACCTGCGCCATGCTCAGCCTGAACTCGGTCGGGCTGGCAGGTGTAGCAGCGTTCCGGCGTCATTCCCGGCTTCCGATCCACGCCCATCGCAACGGCTGGGGCTACCTCGGCCGCAGCCCGGCCAACGGGTGGGACTATGCTGCCTGGTCGAAGCTGTGGCGGGTGATCGGCGTCGACCACATGCATGTGAACGGGCTGGCCAACAAGTTCTGGGAGCCGGACGACAGCGTCATCGCCTCGGCGCGCGCGCTGCTGACACCGATCAGTGCCGAGGCCCCGCGGGTTGTCATGCCGGTCTTCTCGTCGGGCCAGACGATCCGCCAGGCGCATGGCACCTGGGCACGGCTGAACTCGGCCGATCTGATTTTCTGTGCCGGCGGCGGGATCATCGCCCACCCCTCCGGCGTGGCGGCCGGCGTCTGTGCGCTGCGCGAAGCCTGGGATGCCGCGCGTGCGGGAATCCCGCTCGACAGCCCCACCGCCTCGCCTGCCCTGCGCAAAGCAATGGAGACGTTCCGATGACCCAGGCCCTGCCCGATGGCGTTCTTCTGGCCTTCTACGGTGACGATTTCACCGGCTCGACCGATGCGATGGAGGTCACGGCGCGGGCGGGGTTGCGCACGATCCTGTTCACCCGCCGCCCCGAACAGCAGGACCTGGATCGTTTCTCCGACTACCAGGTGATCGGTGTGGCGGGCACGGCTCGCGCGCAGGGACCGGATTGGATGGCGCAGAACCTGCCCGAGACATTTGCTGCGCTGGCCTCGCTGAAGCCGAAAGTCCTGCAGTACAAGGTCTGCTCAACCTTCGATTCCTCGCCCGAGACCGGCTCGATCGGCAGGGCGGCGGAACTGGGCGCACAGGCGGTTCCGGCGGGATGGCTGCCCGCCATTGTCGGCGCACCGCAATTGGGGCGGTGGCAGGTCTTCGGCAATCTCTTCGCCACGGCCGCCGGCGTGCAATACCGCATCGACCGTCACCCGACCATGTCGCGCCACCCTGTCACCCCGATGAAGGAAGCGGACCTGCGCCAGCATATCGCGCTCCAGACCTCGCTGCCGGTGATGGGGATCGATCTTGGCGACATGATGCGCGGCCAGACAGCCGAGCGCATTGCCGAGGCCAAGGCCAAGGGGGCCATCACCTTCATCGACGTAGCCGAGGAAGCCAGCCAGGCCGAAGCCGGCCGCATGATCTGGGAGAACAGCGACGAGACGGTCTTTTCGCCCGCCTCGTCCGGCCTGCAATACGCGCTTGTCGCACATTGGCGTGCGGCCGGGATGATCCCGGGGGAACCACCGGGCTTCGAGACCCACAAGCCGGTCGACCGCCTCTTGGTCGTGTCGGGAAGTTGTTCACCGGTCACCGCGGACCAGATCGCACGGGCCGAGGCCGCCGGTTTCGTCTCGATCCGGCTGGATGTCTGCCGCGTTGCGCGCCCCGATCAGGCCGAGGCCGAAGTGGCCCGCGTTCTGGCCGAGATCGAAACCGCCTTTGAGACCCATCGCGCAGCGCTGGTCTTCGCGGCCAAGACCGTCGACGACCCGGACTATGAGGCGCTTTCGCGTATGGCCAAGGACGAGGGCATACCGCTGTCACATGCGCAGGACGCCATCGGCAAGGCGTTGGGCGCGCTCGCGCTGAAGGCAGTGCCGCAGTTCCGACTGTCGCGGTTGGTGGTCGCGGGCGGAGACACCTCTGGCCGCGTTCTCGAGGCGCTTCCGGTGACCGCGCTGGAACTCAAGCACCCGCTTTCGCCTGGCGCACCGATCTGCCTGTGCCATGTCGATGACCCCGTCTTCGAGGGGCTGGAGGTCGTTCTGAAGGGCGGTCAACTCGGCTCTCCGGACCTGTTCCTGCGGGCGCTGGACCCCGATGCACGCGAGGCTTCCGCCGGAGTTCAGTGACCGATGGCGGCAGCCGCAAACATCAGACCGAACCGATGCCACCAGAACCGGAGGGTCTCGTGACACACGTCGATGCCCCGTTCGCGCAGAAGATCCTCGACGTTCCGCAGTGACAGCGGAAATCAGATGTACAACATCACGGCCAACCGGATGATCTCCGCGCTGGTCTTGAAACATCGGAAAGGAGAGCGCCGGATCAAGGACGAACGCTAGTTGGGGCACTGCCCCACCTCAAGCCTGGTTTGTTTGACAAAACTCCCTGGCCTGCTGAACCGGATTCCCGCTGACACCACCCTCCTTTCTGCTCACTCGACGACTTCTGCGACCTGCATCAGGGTGATCGGGGGATAGACGCCAATCTGTTTGGCGACCGACATGTTGATCGTCACCGCGAAGTCCTGCATGCGCGCCACCGGCAGGTCGCCCGGCGCGGCGCCCTCGAACAGGATCTTCTCGGCCAGTTCCCCAGCGAGACGGCCGACATCGTAATACCGGGCCGCGACCGAGATCAGCGCCGCGTTGTCGCGCACAAGCGACTCGTAGGGACTGAGCACCGGCATCCCGTGTGCCGCCGCCGCCTTGGCCAGGGCGGCGCTCTGCGATTGCAGGAAAGAGGAGCTGCCGACATAGACGAATTCCACGCCCGCCGCCTTGAGGGCGGCCATGGCGGGTTCGATGTTCTCGGGGAGCGGTTTGCCGTCCGCGCCGAGGCCGATCTCCACGGCGGTGAACTCCAGCCCCTGCCCGGCCGCAAGCCCAGCGATCTCGTCACGCTTGATGGTCGAGTTCTTCTCGTCCGCGTTGAACATCAACCCGATGTGTTTGACCGTCGGCATGTAGTTGCGGATGGCCTTCAGCGTCACGGTTTCGGGCATACGGTTGTAGGTGCCGGTGATATTGGGCCGCCCGGTCTGGTCGAGCGACTGGACGATACCGGAGCCGACCGGGTCGGCCACGATCATGAAGAGCTGCGGGATATCGCCGTTCAGCCCCTCTCCGCCCTGCGTGGCGAGAGTTCCGCCGATGCCGATGGTCACGTTGGTGCCCCAGGTCAGGATCAGCTGGGCCTTGTCCGCGCGCGCCTGTTCCAGGACGCCCGGCAGGCGGGACTTGTCCTGCGCCGCGTCGAGAACCGTGAAGACAACGGGGTGCCCGCTGTCGCTCAGGTAATCCTGGAAGCCCTTGCAGGCCTCTTCGCATCCCCGCCAGGTCGCGATGGCGATACGCGCGGGGTCCTCGGCACGGACGATCCCCGCCGTTGACAGGAGTATGCCTGTGGCCAGGCTAGCGTATTGCAGGATCTTCATTGGTCCCTCCCCGCCTTAGTATCGGATCCCTCCAGATCGAGATACAGAAGACCGCCAATCCGGCAAATATAATCGCGCTGAGCGTGCCGAGAACCTGGTCCACGCCAGTATCCTTCATCGCGAAGGCGGTGACCAGCAGGCCGACCAGCGCAACGCCCCTTTCAGTGACCCGGTAGGCCGACAGGCCACGCGCCGTGCCGCCGGACAGGCGGGCGGCCAGCTCAAGTGCCGGGCCGCGCACCAGGCCAAAGCCCGCGCCGACGCCGATCACCGTGCCGGTCATCTGCCAGAAGCTCTCGCCGCCCAGCAAGGCCAGCGACAGGCCGGCCAGCGTGCCGCCGACGATGATGCTGGCGAAGAGGCCAAGGGGGTGGCTGGCGATACGGGCAGAGACCGGGCCGAGGATGAGTTGGGCCAAGTAGAACAGCATGACGACCCGGGCGACCTGGGCCGGGGATGCACCGAAGGCCGAAAGGTGGAGCGGCGCCAGATACCAGATCGAAATCGCGGTCACGAGGTTGAGCGGCGCGACGATGCCGAAGAGGAACATGTAAAAGCTCGACGTGCGCGGCGCCATGCCGGTCGACTTCGAGCGGGCAGCGGGCCGTTCGGTCGCCGCCACCAGGAAGCGATAGCCGAAGAGACCCGCCATCAGCACCAGGATCGCCCCGAGGACCATCGCCGCCTCGTAGCCGTAACGGTCTGCGAAGACGCCGCCGATGGTGGAGCCGCAGAAGGTTCCACCGAAGACCATCGCCATGATGACCGAGGAGACCCTGGCGCCATCCTTGGAGCGCAGCGCGAGCGCGTAGTCCTGGCAGGCGACGGTCGCGAAGGCATAGCAGACTGCGATGATGCCCCGGCTGAGCACCACGCCGGCGAGATCATCGCTCCAGGTCATGCCCAGCAGCGCCAGCGCCGCCGGAATCGCCGACAGGGCGAAGACCCGGCGCGGCCCGTAGCGCGCCACGACGCGCGCCGCCAGCGGAGAGAGCAGTGCCAGGACCAGCAGGTAGAGCGCCGATGGCAGCGCGGCGGCGATGGCCGGGTCCAGCCAGTCGGGCCGGCTGGCGCCCTTGGCGTAGACCGGCAGGAAGGATGCCGTCACCTCGGTGGCGGCGGCGAAGGAAAACAGCGCAATCCGCATGTCGACGAGATCGGGAAGCACCAGGCGCCTGGGCGTGGCCCCGCCGTCCCCGCGGCCTGCCCGGCCAGCCAGCGCGATGCAGTGGTCGTTCAACCGCCGCGCCAGCAGGCGCAGGGTCGGCAGCCCGGCGGTCGGGATAACCTGGTCAAACCGCCCTTCGCCCTGGTCGCGCGCGAGGCGGACAACGGCGCGCAGGGGGCCCCAGATCGAATGGGTGGCAATCAGGATCGTCAGCTCGACCCCGATCAGGATCACCGCAATGGCAAGGGCGGTTGCGTCCAGCAGCACCGAGCGCAACCGGGCCTCGACGAAACGGCCGCTGCTCTTGACCTTGATATGGCCGGCGAGGTCGTTGCCAACGAGGATCGGCATGGAGATCTCGGCACCTGAGGTGCCAAGCCTTGTGCCAATCTGGAGACGGTCGAGCAGCCTGGCCTCTTCCTCGCGGCCGACACTGGCGATCACCTCGCCCTTGCGCGATACGATGGTGATGTTCTCCAGTTCGGAAAAGGCGTCCATCGTCGCGGCGATGTAGGTTTCGAACCCGCCAACCGCGTTCAGGGGCAGCCCGGTCGAGAGCGTCTGCTGGATGTTGTCCCGCACCACCGTCGCGATGAGCCGGGTGCGGTTCTGCAATTCGGGCGCGACCGAGCGATCGAACGACACCAGCGTGACGAAGCTGAACAGGAAGACCGAAAGCGCGACCACCACGATCAGGATCGCGGTGATGCGGGCACGCACGCGCGGCGCGTGCAGGCTGTCGAGCGTCTGGCTCATCTGGCCTCGCGGTACCGGGACTGCGCCGCGCGCAGCATCCGCCAGAGTTCGCCTCCGGTTCCGGTGCCTCCCCCGCCCTCGCGCCAGGTGTCGGTCTCGAACAGCTCGGCGTCCGCTTCGATGCTCCGATAGGCCGAGATCTCGACCGAGAAGGCCCAGCGTAGTGCCGCGCCGATCAGCAGCGTGCCGACCAGCAGGAAACCGGCCGCACTCACCAGCAGCTCGGCGCCCATCGCCCACAGCCGTATCACGCTGTCCGTGGCATCGAGCGTGATGCGGATGGCCCCGGCGGCTTCACCATTCGGACCCGAGAGGGGGCTGGTCGAGTAGAAGCGGCCGCTTTCGAACCGGCTGGTGGCGGACTGGGGTCCGCCGTTGCGGCCTGTCGGATCGCTGGCCTCTGCTTCGCCAATGTGGCGCAGGACATCGTTGTCGGCGCCGATCAGATCGATGGAGATGATCGCATCGTCGGTCTGCCGCGCCCGTTCGAGCAGCGCCTCGGCATTGCGGACGGAGGAGAGCGGCAGACCGAGGCCGAGCGCCGCCTCGAAGGGCTCTGCGGTGTTGCGGGCCAGAACTGCGACCCGTTCGGTGAGCAGGGTGCGCTGGACAGTGCGAAACTGCAGAAGCGACAACCCGACGAAAAGCAGGATCGCGATTGCCATGGTGCCTGAGGCCGTCAGCCAAAGCCGCCAGAAAATAGGCAAGATGCTCCCCTCTGCCGGCCTGTGCCAGCTTGTTGTTCCTGGTCATTGCCTTCGGGTTCGATCGAGCCTGAGCAAACCCATGACCAAACATTGCCAGCATGCGCTACGGAAGCAATAGCCAAGGCGGATTGTGCAATCCGGTGTTCTCAGACGGGGTCGAACTTGCTTCGGCATCCAGAGAGGACGGCTTCCCTATTCAGCGCAGATTGATCCGATCCGCAACGTTGACTTGCCCGAAGGCGGAGTTTTCAGGGGGCAAAGCAGATCACTGTGTAGAAATACCCAAGCGGCCAGCGAGCCCCCGGAAGAACCAGCGCGTCACCCGGATTTTACATGATCAGGCTAAGTCGGCCCGGTCGTTGTTGAACCTGCCACACAGGTGTGACGGGGCCAGGAAACCAGGGAAGGCTACCCATGTTCGAGAAACACAAGTTTGCACTAGAAGTTGAAGACTTCGGAGATCTCAATATTGAAATCGCGGAAAAATCGAAGCGCCACAGCAACGCATCCGACTTCGGTGACGATGCCTCCGACAAGTCGAGCAAATTTGTAAAATCCACCGTTCTCGGCGGACTGGGTGTCGAGCCAGTCGGCTCCTATGACAGCCTCTCCGGCGAGGCCGGATCGGAAGTCGTATCCTACTTCGCAGGCAAGCTCTACGTGACCAACGGCGCCGAGGGCCGGATCGACGTTTTCGATGCCATTAGCGGTGATCTGGTCAATTCGATCGATCTCACCACCATTCCCGACTTCGGCGGCGTCAACTCCGTCACCGTGACCGAACACGGCATCGCAGCAGCCGTCGAACTCGGGAACGAAGGGGACGGTGTCGCGCAGAATGGCGTGGTGGCACTGTTCGACCTGACCGGCGCCGCCCTGGGAACGGCCGAGGTTGGGAACCTGCCGGACATGGTCACCTACTCGAAAGACGGCACCATGATCTTTGTCGCCAACGAAGGCGAGCGGCAGAGCGATCAGGAACCGGCCGGGTCCATTTCGATCATCGACGTGGCAACGATGACCGTGGCCACCTTCGGCTTCGAAGAGTTCGACGCAATGGTTCCGGAACTGCGCGACATGGGCGTCCGGATCTTCCCGGATGCGATGCCTTCGACCGATTTCGAACCCGAGTATATCGCCGAAATCGACGGCAAGCTGCTGGTGACCCTGCAAGAGGCCAACTCGGTTGCGGTGTTCGACCTCGCCAGCATGAGCTGGGAGAAGATCATCCCGCTCGGCACGCAGGATCATTCCGTCGTCCCGCTCGACGCCTCGGACAAGGACGACGCGATCAACATCACGACATATGAAAACCTGGTCGGAATTCGAATGCCCGACGCCATCGCCGCAACCGAGATTGACGGCGTCGCCTACTTTCTGACGGCGAACGAGGGCGATGACCGGGGCGATTTCGATGAAGGCGGCGATGCCGCGCGCGTCGGCGACATTCTCGACGGCGAGGTGGCCGGCGTCTCCATCGATGCTTCGGTCGACACCACCGGCCTCGAGCGGCTGACCGTCTCGATCATCGACGGCGATACCGATGGCGACGGCGATATCGACGTGCCGCACGCATACGGATCGCGTTCCTTCACCATCTTCGATCTCGACGGCAATATAGTCTTCGACAGTGGCTCCGATTTTGAAGAGATCATCGCGGCCATCCGTCCGGCAAATGCCTTCAACAATGACGGCTATCCTTCGGACAACCCGGATGTGATCGACGAGAACCGCTCGGACAACAAGGGGCCCGAGCCGGAGGCTATCGCGATCGGTGAAGTCGATGGCAAGACGCTCGCGTTCATTGGATTGGAACGCGATGGCGGGATCATGATCTACGACATCTCCAATCCGGCGGACTCGCAGTTCGTGGATTACATCGACAGCTCGGCCTACGGTCACTCGAGCCCGGAGGTCATCAAGTTCATTCCGGCCTCGGAAAGTGAAACCGGAAACGCCCAGATCGCAGTCGCATACGAGGTTTCGGGCACCACCGCGCTTTACGATATCGCTTTCGGCAAGGCCATCGTCGGCCGCAACAAGTCCGACGATATCCTGGGCACGATCGGAGACGACGGCATCCGTGCGGGCAACGGCAAGGATATCGTCAATGGTCAGGGCGGTGACGACGTGATCAAGGGCGAGAATGGCAACGACGTGCTGTTCGGCGGCGCCGGCGATGACAAGATCATCGGCGGCAACGGCGCCGATATCATTGATGGCGGCATCGGCGACGATCTTTTGATCGGCCGCAACGGTCCTGACACCTTCGTCTTCGCTCTTGGTGCGGGGAACGACACCATCCGGGGCTTCGGCAAAGCAGACGTGATCGACCTCAGCATGACCGGCCTGAGGTTCGGTGACCTTGTCATCTCCGATGTGGAGCCGGGTCTTGCGCTGGTGGAATACGGCGACATGGGGGATACGATCGAAGTCTATCTCCGCAATTCCCATGCGACGCTGGACGCGGGCGATTTCCAGTTCTGAAATATTGTCTGTCCGGGCCAGCCATTGGCTGGCCCGGATCTCCGGCCTTTGAACTCAAGGCTGTTCCCGCGGCCCGATCCAGACCGGACGTTACGCCAATTCGACCTGTACGAAGGGCTCGGGCTGTCTGTCCCCACTGCCGCCGAAGCGCGGAACGGCTGCGATGAGGCGTTTCGTATAGGGATGCTGCGGGTTCCTGAGCACCGTTTCGGTCGGCCCGGTCTCGACGATCTTGCCCTGATGCATCACCGCGATCCGGTGGCTCACCCGTTCCACCACCGCGATATCATGGCTGATGAACAGGAAAGACACCGCGTCCCGGCGCTGGATCTCGGCCATCAGGTCGGTGATCCGCCGTGCGTTCGACACGTCGAGCGCCGAGACCGCCTCGTCCGCCACGATGATCTGCGGCCGCACCGAGAGTGCCCGCGCAATACATATCCGCTGACGCTGCCCGCCCGAGAACTGGTGCGGATAACGTTCCGCCACCTCGGCTGGCAACCCGACCCTCTCGAGGAGCCTCGCCGCCAGTTCGCTACGGTCGCGGGGGGTGACTATGCCGTGCAGGATCGCGGGCTCGGTGACCGCGTCGCGCACCGACATGCGCGGATTGAGCGAGGCATAGGGATCCTGGAACACCATCTGCATCCTGGCGCGATGTGGCTTGAGCGCGGACGGGGCCAGGGTGTCGATACGGGTGCCCAGAAGCTCCACCTCCCCCGCCGCCGGCTCCACCAGCCGCATGATCGACCGCGCCAAAGTCGATTTCCCGCAGCCCGACTCTCCGACCAGGCCCAGGGTCTCGCCCCGGCCCAGCACGATCGACACGTCGTTCACCGCCACCGTCGCGGCATGGCGCGCGAACATGCCGCCGCCAAAGCGCGTGGTCAGCCCCGTCACCTTCAGCACCGGAGCGGGGGCCGTCAGCGGTGCCGGGGCACCTTCGCCCAGCCGCGGCGACGCGGCCATCAGCTCGGCGGTATAGGCGGCGCGCGGCGCCGAGAAGATCTCCGATGTCCGCCCCTCCTCGATCTTCTCGCCGTTCTTCATCACCACCACCCGATCAGCGATCTCCGAGATGACGCCCAGGTCATGGGTGATGAACAGCACCGCCATTCCCAGCTCGCGCTGCAAGCCGGCGATCAGCTTCAGGATCTCGGCCTGCGTCGTCACGTCGAGCGCGGTTGTCGGTTCGTCCGCGATTAGCACCTCGGGCTCGCAGCTCAGCGCCATCGCGATCATCACCCGCTGGCGCAAACCGCCGGACAGTTCGTGCGGATACTGGTCAAGCCGTCGCTCCGGCTCGGGGATCTTGACCCGGTCCAGCGCCGCACGGGCCGCCTCGCGCGCCGCGCCGCCGCGCAGCCCCCGATGCAGGGCCAGCGTCTCGCCCATCTGGGCGCCAATGGTCATCACCGGGTTGAGCGAAGTCATCGGTTCCTGGAAGATCATCGCGATCCGCCCGCCACGCAGGTCGCGCAGGGCGGCCGAGGCCAGCCGCGTCACCTCCAGAGGGTCGGTCTCTCCCAGCCGGACCGACCCGCCGATGATCCGCCCGCCCTCGCGTTCAACAAGCCGCAGGATCGACAGCGCTGTCGCGCTCTTGCCCGACCCGCTTTCGCCGACCAGCGCCAGGGTCTCGCCACGGTGAATGTCGAAGGAAAGCCCGTGCACGGCCTCCACATCGCCAAAGGCGATGCGGAGGTCGCGAACCGAAAGCACGGGGGCGGGAACGGCAAAGGCGATCATTCCGCTGCAAGCTCGCGCAGGAAGGGGGCGAGCGGCGGCGTCCAGCGGCGCGCCCGAGGCGTCAGCCGCGCCTGGAACGGATCGTCGCCGAAGACTTCCCAGTTCACCGTCTCGCCCAGCTCCAGCAGCCCCCAGGCCCGCGCCGGCTCGCCGCCGGTGGTGAAGCTCTCGGTCAGGCTCTGCTGGGTGATATGCGGGATGCCGTCGACGGTCGTGACCGTGTTCCAATGCACGTGGCCCGCGACGCAGACCACCGGCACACGGGCCTGCGCCAGCGCCGCGCGGGCGCGCTCCGACTGCGGATAGGTCGAGAGTGATGCATTCCGCTGGAAGTAGTAGTTGCCGGTCTGGCTGTGCTCCGAGAACGGCACGTGACTTGCAACCAGTGTCGGCTTCCCTGCCCTCTGTGCCATCTGCGACAGCCACAGCAGGTCGGCCTCCGGCAGGTCGAAGCCCGGCCGCGGCGCAGCGCGGTGGATCTTCGAATCCGCACGCCACAGGGCCAGTTGCCAGGCGCCAAGGTCGATGACCTCGTGCGAAAGGTCGCGACCGAGGATTTCGGCATTGTCGCCGACGCTCAGGTGGTCGCGGTCGTGATTGCCGCAGATGTGATGCACCGGCATCTCCAGCCGGGCGAAGAGTTCGGTCACTTCGCGCTCGAGACGGGCATCGGTCTGGCTGTCGACGTCGGAGATGCGATCGCCGAGCTCCAGCACCAGGTCCGGCTTCTCGGCATTGGCCCAGTCGATGAAGGCCGCCAGCAGTTCGAGCGCGGTATCGCCCCGCTTCGTGTGCGACGGCGCGCCATGGTGGATATCGGTGACGATGGCGATGCGGGTCATTTCAATACTCCGTTGAAGGTTGGGCCGGGCGAAGCCGCCCGGCCCGAGGGGGCTCAGCTGTCGGCCAGCGAGATGCTGCCGGCGCGGAAGTCGAGTACATAGGGGATATGTCCGGGCAGAGGCGCCCAGTTGACCGAGGCTTTCATGCCCCAGCTTTCGAAGGGCCGGTAGAGCGGCAGGACGGCCGGGTCTTCCTTCACCCGCTCCATCACCTCTACATAGGCCGCCTTGCGCGCCTCCACGTCGGTGGAGAACCGGAAGCGTTCCCATTTCTCGGCAAAGTCGGCGTCCGTGTTGTAGCGGCCTTCGCTTTCCGACGGACCATTCGGCGCCCACATCACCCCGAAGGACCCGAACGGGTCGGCGAAATACATCGGGTTCGACCAGTTGCGGGTCATCATCTCGGGGTCGTTGCCCGACCACTTGTCCTTGACCACGACCTTGCCGTTGACCCCGACCGCGGCCCACATCTCCATGATCGCCTGCGCGGCCAGAAGGCCGTTGGTGTAATAGGTCGCGGCGGTATCATAGGTGATCTCGAAGCCGTCGTAGCCGGCCTCCTTAAGCAGGGCCTTGGCCCGCTCGGGATCGTATTCGAAGGTCACGAGGTCCGGCTGGTGCAGCGCGCCCATCTCCTTCATCGTATGGGTCGAGGGCACCACGGCCTTGCCCAGCCACAGCGCCTCGTTGAGCGCATCGCGGTCGATGGCGAGGCTCAGCGCCTTGCGGATGCGGGCATCCTTCAGCTTGGCGTGGTTCTGGTTCATGATCATGACGTGGAACAGCGCGGTAGCCGAACCCTCGGTCTTCAGGTTCGGGTCGCTGTCGACCAGCGACAGCTGGTCCGGCGCCAGGTTGGTGATGATGTCGGCCTCGCCGGTCTTGAGCGCGGTGACACGGCTGGCGGTCTCGGCGATCTGAACCACATTGACCCGCTCCAGCGGCGCACGGTCGCCCCAGAAATCGTCGAACCGCGTCCAGACCAGCTTTTCGCCCGGCTGGAAGGTCTCGACCTTGTAGGGCCCGGTCCCCACCGGTGCCAGCGCGAAGGCCTCGTAGTCGCTATCCTCGGCCACGTTCGGATCGCCGGTCAGCGCCTTGGTGTATTTCTCCGGGATGATCATGATCTGCTGCAGCGAGATCAGCGTTTCCCACAGCGGTTCCTCGCGCGCGGCGTGGATGCGAATGGTGTGCTCGTCGACCTTCTCGGCCTTGGTGAAGTTGCCGAGACGGTCCTTGGCGCGCACCACGTAGAGCGGGAAGGTCGCCTGGATCATCCGGTTCAGCGAGAAGATCACGTCATCGGCCGTCATGTCGTCGCCGTTGTGAAACTTGACGCCCTCGCGCAGCTTCAGTTCCATCACGGTCGGTTCGACCAGCTCCCAGGAGGTGGCCAGCGCCGGAACCCACTCGGATTCCAGCTTGTGGTGGTCGCGGTCGATCAGCGTATCGAAGCTGTTGTAATAGAACTGCGACCCCACGTTCGAGTGGTCGCGGCCCGGATCGAGATAGGGTGCCATGTTGGCGGCACCCACGGTGATCTCCTGCGCGGCGGCGGCCAGCGGCATCAGGGCAAGGGCAGTGGTGAGCATCAGTCGGATCATTGTGGTCTCCGGTTCTGGGTTGAAAGGCTTTGGTCAGGCCGGTTCGCCGGCTCTTCTCGTTTGTCAGCGGTCGCGCAGGCGGACATCGGCGCGGTCACGCAGCCAGTCGCCAAGGATCTGCACGGAGAAGGTCAGCGCCACGATCAGCGCGGCGGGGGCCAGCACGATCCAGGGAGCCGTCGGCATGTAGTCGCGGCCCAGCCCGACCATCGAGCCCAGCGAGGGTTGCGGCGGCTGCACGCCCAGGCCCAGGAAGCTCAGCGTGCTTTCCAGGATGACGATGTTCGACAGCGCCAGGGTGAACTGCACCACCAGCGGCGAGACGAGATTGGGCAGGATGTGGCGGACAGCGGTATAGACCGGCCCTGCCCCCGCGGTCCGCGCCGCTTCGAGGAAGGGCTGGACCGAAAGCCGGCGCGCCTCGGCGCGCACGATACGGGCGTATTGCTCCCATCCGGCGATGCCCAGCACCAGGACAAGCACCGTCAGGCTAGATCCCATGAGCGAAAGCACCAGCAGTGCGACCAGGGTGAAGGGAATGGCGATCTGCATGTCGACCAGCGCCATGATCGTATCCTCGACCCAGCCGCGGCGCAGGCCCGCGATCAGCCCCAGTGCGCCGCCGATCAGCAGGCCGATCACCGCCCCCGCAAAAGCCAGCGCAAGGGTGAGCCGCAGCCCGTGGAGCGAACGGGACAGCACGTCCCGTCCCAGCTCGTCGGTACCGGCGAAGTGCCCTGCCGCGAAGCGTTCGAACCCGATCGGAGGACGCAGGCGGCTGAGCAGGCTCTGCGCCAGCGGGTCGTACGGGGCGATCAACGGCGCCAGCAGGGCCGAGGCGGCAAGCAGCGCGGCAATGCCGATGGCAACCTTCTGGATCGGATCGGCCCGGCGCGGCTTGCGGCGGCGCTCTGCGGCAAAGGCGGGATCTGCGGCGATGGTCATGACAAGGCCCCTCACGCGCTGGACAGGCGAATGCGCGGATCGGCCAGCGCATAGGCGACGTCGGTGAGCGCATTGATGACGACGACGGCAACCGCGACCGCGATGACGCCGAACTGCAGCGTCGGGTAGTCCCGCATGATCGCGGCATTCACCAGAAGCTGGCCGATGCCGGGCCACGAGAAGATGCTTTCGACAACCACGCTGCCGGCGGCGGCAAGGCCGGCGATCTGCAACCCGATGACCGAGATCACGGTGACCCCCGCATTGCCGAGCCCGTGACGCAGGACCACCCGGGCCTCGCTCAGCCCCTTGGCGCGGGCGGTGCGGATGAAGTCCTGCCCCAGCACGTCGAGCATCGCGTTGCGGGTGAAACGGGTCAGCGCCGCGATCAGCACGCCGGACATGGCGATGGTCGGCATGATGAAGTGGAGAAAACTGCCGTTCCCAACCACCGGCAACCAGTTGAGCCAGTAGGAGAAGATCAGGATCATCACGATGGCGAGCACGAAGGACGGCACGGCATAGCCCGCGAAGGCCAGCATCATCACGGCCGATCCGACCCAGCTCTTGCGATAAACCGCGCCCAGCACCCCCAGCGGCAAGGAAACCACCACGGTCAGCGCCACCGACGCCAGCAGCAGTTGCGCCGAGGGCCGGAGCCGTTCCGCGACCACCTCGGTGACCGGGCGGCGGTCGATGAAGCTCAGGCCGAATTCGCCCGACAGGACGCCGCGCAGGAAGGCCAGGTATTGCTGCAGCAGCGTGCCGTCGAGCTGGAAGTAGCGGATCAGCTCTTCCCGGCCCTCGGCCGTCAACCCGTCACCGAGAAAGGTGTCGATGGGGTTGCCCGACAGCCGCGTGGCCACGAAGGTCACTGTCACGATGGCAAAGAGCGTCACCATCGCCTTCACGGGAATCTTCACCAGGTAGGCGATCATTGCCGGGCGCTCCGCTGGATGTGCAGAAAGGAAATGCCCGCGGCCGCTGCGGCCAAGCCGTCGGTATCGGGATTGTCCCCGACGAAGATCGCCGCCCCAGGCTCATGTCCGCTACGCTCCAGCGCGGTCAGCAGCATCGACGGGTCGGGCTTGCCGAGACTGCTCCAGCGCAGGCCGGGCCGAATGGCGCGCAGCGCCGCCAGCAGGGCGCCGGTCTCGGCCACCGGCTGGCCATCCTGGGCGGGGTGCGACAGGTCTTCGTTTGCAACCCACAGCACGGCGCCGGCAGCCAGGTCGGCCAGTATCGGCCCCATGGTCTCGACCGTCACCGCCGGATCGCGGCAGAGCAGCACCGCCTCGGGCGTCTCGGCCTCCGGATCCATGCCCAGCACCCGCGCCCGCGCTTTCAGCGACGGATCGGCCCAGAGCCGCAGACGGCGCACGCCTTCGACCCGCGCGAGATATTCGAGCGTCACCACGCCGGCGAGAAGGATCCGCTCGGCAGGCACGACCATCCCGAGGCGCGCGAGGCGCATCGACAGCGTGTCAGCCGTCGCATCCGAGCAATTCGAGATCACCCAAAGCCGCGCGCCACAGGCCGCGACGAAGGCCGGCGCCTCGTCGAAGGCACGGCCATCCGAGACAAGGCAACCGTCGAGATCGCAAAGCACGATCCCGGCCTCCCCCACGGCAGCAGGATCCAGCGCCGAGCGGCGGATACTGTGGGGAATGAAGTGCTTAACGTCGTCCAAGTCGCGGTCTCCTGTCTCGGCCGGAAAGTTCCTGCTTCCGGGCCGACTTTTCGCCGCGGCCTGTGACATGGACGTAACGAAGCGAAGCTAAACCTTGAGAGAACCAAAGCCCGATTTTGGAGAATCGCTCGTGACCCTAAGTCATGCCCGGCTCGATGCCGTTCGCGCCGTGGCCGAATCCGGCTCCTACGCCGCTGCCGCCCGCCTGCTGGGTGTCAGCCAGCCCAACGTATCCGCACATGTGCGCGCGCTGGAGGCCGAATTCGGTGTCCGGCTCTTCACCCGCGAATCCGGTCGGCTGCAGCCGACCGGGCTCTGCCTCAAGCTTTGCGATTCCGCCGAAAGGATGGCCGAGGCAAGGAGCGACGCCGAACGCCTGCTGCTGAGCAGATCGTCACTGCGCGAGGGTAAGATCACCGTCGGTCTTGGCAACGCGATGCCCGGAATGGCCCTCATCGCCGCCTTCCACTGCGCCTATCCCGGCGTGACGCTGCAGGTCGAGACCGGTTCGCACCAGAAGATCACCCGCTCGGTGGTCACGCACGAATGCGACATCGGCATCCTGCCCGACGTGCCCAACGATCACCGCTTCCGCCGCCAGAACCTGATGGCCTCCGAGGTCATCGCCATCACCCCGCCAGACCATCCATTGGCGCGGGCGGGCACGGTCACGGCGCGGGCCCTGTCCAACGAACCGTTGATCTTTCGCTCCTCCGGTTCATCGACCCAGCGTGCCGTCGACCGGATGTTTGCCCGCGCAGGTCTGTCGCCCCGCCCCTTCCTGACGCTCGACGCCCGCGACGGGCTCTACGAAGCGGTCGTGAACGGGTTGGGCATCGGCTTTCTCTGGCGTGCCAGCACGACCCGGACAGACAGCGTCTCGCATCTGTCGATTGCCGAGATGCAGGGGTTGAACAGCCACGAGACAGTGTTCAGCCTGAAAGCGACCGAGAGCAAGATCGTCGAGGCCTTCCTTGGTGTAGCGGCATCATTCGACCAAAGCGTTGAACCCTAGGTCTGGCGTTGTCACGTTAGACCGCAATGCGTTGCCGCGGTCGAGTTCTTGGCCTGGTGGATGGCATGCAGCCTCCTTCCGTCAGCTTCAAGCGCCATCGGTTCCCGCCTGAGATCACCGCCCGTGCGGTCTGGTTGTATGTTCGGTTCAATCTGAGCCTACGCGCGGTCGAGGGAATTTTGCGCGAACAAGGCATCGACGTGTCCTATGAATCCGTTCGGCGCTGGACGGCCAAATTCGGGCCGCAGATCGCGAGGGGCCTGCGGCGGTGTGAATAGCCCAGTGTATCGTGGACGCCTTCATCGCTGAGGATTTCACGCTCCAGTCGGGAACCCCCTTCCCCGGCATCCACATTGCCTACAAGACGCATGGCCAGCTCAACGCGGCGCGCGACAATGCCATCCTGTTCCCCAGCTGGTTCGGCGTCCCGCACGAGACGGTCGAATGGATCATCGGACCGGGCCGCCCGCTCGACCCCCGTCGCTATTTCATCATCGCGGTGAGCATTCTTGGCAATGGCCGCTCCTCTTGGCCCAGCAACAGCCCCGCACCCTTCGACCGGGCGCGGTTTCCACTGACCACGCTGCTCGACAACGTTCTGTTGCAACGGCGCATGGTGGCCGAACTATGGGGGATCGAGGCTTTCCGCGCGGTGATCGGCCGGTCGATGGGGGCGCAGATCGCCTTGCAGTGGGGCGCGCTCTTCCCCGAGATGGTGCCGCGCCTCTTGGCACTCTGCGGTTCTGCCCGGACGGCGGCCCACAACTATGGCTTCCTCGACACGATCAGCAAGGCGCTGCTGCTCGACCCGGCCTACCGGGACGGCAAGT
Organism: Seohaeicola zhoushanensis; assembly: GCF_014656415.1. Classification (GTDB taxonomy): domain Bacteria; phylum Pseudomonadota; class Alphaproteobacteria; order Rhodobacterales; family Rhodobacteraceae; genus Seohaeicola_A; species Seohaeicola_A zhoushanensis. Next base: position 26,141 of record NZ_BNCJ01000016.1, read on the forward strand.
ACGACGGCCAGCGGGCGGGCGGGCTCGACCTGATGCGGACGATCTATGACAGCTGGGTCGTCTGGCAGAACTATTACCGCCAAGGTCTGCACCTGACCGAGTCGACGCCGACCACCCGCGCCTACCTCGACCGTCCGCAGCAGGGACCGCTGCGGGATGCCAATGACGTGCTGGCCCAGCAGGCTACTTGGCAGAATGCCGATATCAACGCCAACCCCCGGTTTAACGGCGACTTCGAGGCGGCGCTCGGCGCGATATTGCATTCATCGAACAGGGCATCGCCGATCTGCTCGCCGGCTGACATGGGCACGATGCAGCGGAAGAGCTGCCTTTGGCGCGCGGTCCCACTGCAAGTGCCAAACGAACAGGGGCGCCGGCAACATCCGGCGCCCCTGTTCTCGATCAAACGCGACTAGCCCTCTATGGCCTCCAGCGCCCGGATGGCAAAGCGTTCGGCCAGCGGTCCCAGCGTGTCCGCCTCGGCCGAGGCGGCGCTGCCGGCGCGGGCGCGGTCGGCGATTCCGACGAAGATGACCGAGAAACGGAACATCGCGAAGGCGACATGGAAGGGCGTCAGCGGCGGTGTCGGCAGGGCGGCGGCGTGATAGGCCGCGACGAAGTCGTCTTCCGTAGGGATTCCGCCCGCGCGCCAGTCGGTGCCGAGGATGCCGCCGTATTCCTCCGGGCCCGACCGCCAGGGCATCACGCAATAGCCGAGATCGGCCAGCGGGTGGCCCAGCGTCGAGAGCTCCCAGTCCAGCACCCCCACTACGCGCCGCTCGGTCGGGTGGAACATCAGGTTGCCGAGGCGGAAGTCGCCATGCACGATCGAGACCGCCCCGTCATCGGGCGGCAGGTTGGCTTCGAGCCAGGGCAGCAGCCGGTCGAGCACCGGTACCCGTGGTCCCGTCGACTCGTGGTATTGCCGCGACCAGCGCGCCAGCTGCCGCTCGAAATAGTTGCCGGGGCGGCCGAAGTCCTCCAGCCCGACATCGCCGGGCCGCACCGCGTGCAGCCGTGCCAGCACGCGCGCCATTTCCAGGTAGATCGCGCGGCGCTCGTCCGGGGCCATGCCCGGCAGGGTGCAATCGGCAAAGACCCGACCCTCCAGCCGCCGCATCACGTAGAAGGCGGTGCCCAGGACGGCGGTGTCTTCCTCCAGCCACAGCGCCTCGGGCACCGGCACCTCGCTGTCGGCCAGCGCCCGCAGCACCCGGAACTCGCGCTCGATGGCATGGGCGCCCTTCAGCACCGGCCCCGCCGGCTTCTTGCGCAGCACCAACCGGGCCGCGCCGAAGTCGACGAACCAGGTCGGGTTCGACTGCCCGCCGCTGATCCGCTGCACCGAGAGCCCGCTTTCGCCCGGCAGCTTGCCGGTCAGCCAGCGCTCCAGCGCACCAAGGTCGAGATCGGCTGCGCTCATTCCGCCGCATCCCAGCGCCAGAAGTCGCGGCCTTCCTGCGACAGGTGACGGTTCAGAACCATCTGGTGCACCTCGTCGGCGCCGTCGACCAGCCGTGCCTGGCGGGCATAGCGGTAGATCCATTCTAGCACCGTGTCCTTGGAATAGCCCCGCGCCCCGTTCACCTGGATCGCAACGTCCGCCGCCTTGTGCAGCAGGTTGGCGACGTGGATCTTCGCCATCGAGACCTCCTTGCGCGCAAAGCTGCCCCGATCCAGCGCCCAGGCCGCCTTCATCACCAGAAGCCGCCCGATCTCGATGCCCATGGCCAGGTCGCCCATCTTGATCTGGATGCTCTCACGGTCCGCCAGCCGCACGCCGAAGCCCTGCCGCTCGGCCGCATAGGCCTGGGCGATCTCGGTGCAGCGCTTGGCCAGCCCCAGCCAGCGCATGCAATGGGTCAGCCGCGCCGGACCAAGCCGCATCTGCGTCACCTTCAGCCCCATGCCCTCGCCCAGCAGCACCCGGTCGGCGCCCAGTTCCATCCCGTCGAAGATCAGCTCGCAATGGCCGCCATGCTCTTCCGGCCCCATGATCTCGATCCGCCGCGCGATCTCCCAGCCGGGCTCGTCGCGGTGGAACAGGAAGGCCGTCAGCCCCCGCCGCGGATCGTCCGAGGTGCGCGCCATCAGGATGAAATGCGCCGCGTCCTCGGCCCCGGTGATGAACCACTTGCGCCCTTCGATGACATAGCGGTCGCCCTTGCGGGTCGCCTTGGTCATCATCATGCCGGGGTCCGATCCGCCGCCCGGATGCGGCTCGGTCATCACGAAGGACGAGCGCACCTTGCCCTCGACGATCGGCTTCAGCCAGCGCTCCTTCTGCTCGGGCGTGCCGGCCTGCTCCAGCACCATCATGTTGCCGTCGTCCGGCGCCGCCGAGTTGAACACCACCGGGCCAAAGATCGAGCGGTTCATCTCTTCATAGCAGACCGCCATGCCCTGCCGGCCAATCCCCTGCCCGCCCGTTTCGGGGCGCAGCTGCAGGCACCACAGACCCTCGGCCCGGGCCTGGGCGCGCAGCTTCTCCAGCGGCTCGGGCGCGATGTTCTCATGCGCGTCCCAGTTGCTGCGGTCGGCCTCGACCGGCAGGATCCGGTTTTCGACGAAATCGGCGATGCGCGCGCGGAAGTCCTCGACGCGCGGCGAGATGGTGAAATCCATGTGATGCTCCTCAGAGTGACGAGATGTGGTGGCCGCCATCGACCACGATTTCCGAACCGGTCATGAACCGCCCGAGGTCCGAGACCAGCAGCAGCAGCGGGCCGTCCAGGTCCTCCATCCGCCCCAGCCGCCGTTGCGGGACCCGGCGGATCAGCGCGTGGCCTTCCTCGGTCTGGAAGAATTCGCTGTTCAGTTCGGTTTCGAAATAGCCCGGGCACAGGCTGTTCACCCGGATGCCGTGGCGCGCCCATTCCAGCGCCAGCGATTTCCCGAGCTGCACCAGCCCCGCCTTCGAGGCCGCATAGGCCGAGACATGCCCCGCCACCCGCAGCGCCAGGATCGAGGCGATATTGACGATGCTGCCGCCGATGCCGGCCTCCTTCATCGCCCGCGCGGTGGCATTGGCGACATGGAAGGGCCCCTTGAGGTTGGTGTCGATCACCCGGTCGATCGCCGCCGCGTCATGCGCCAGCGCCGGGGCGGCCAGTGTCGTCCCGGCGTTGTTCACCACGATGTCGAAGACCCGCCCGGCCAGCGCCGTGTCGACCGAGGCCGCGTCGGCCACGTCCATCTCCAGCGCCTCGACCTGTCCGCCGGCCGCGTTCAGCTCGGCGCAGAGCGCTTCGAGCCGGTCGCGCCGCCGCGCGGCGGTTGTCACCTGCACCCCCTGCCCCGCCAAAAGCCGGGTGAAATGGGTGCCAAGCCCCGAGGATCCCCCGGTGACAAGCGCCCGCTTGCCCGCCAGTCCGGGCCAGATCGAGGGTTGGGCTGCGGTCTCTGTCATGCTTCCTCCACATTTTTCGAGCGAACGCTCTAAAAACTGCTTAGAAGGTTGTGACCGGACAAACAAGCGTTATTGGTGAGGGCGGGAAAACGGATCAGACGGGCCGGAACAGGATGTTGGACAGCACGACGCTCACGACCGAAGCCCTCTGCCGGTCCATCCTGGAGCGGCACCATGACACCATCCAGATCCAGAAACCCGAATTCGCCATCCGCAAGCTGACCCGGATCATCACCGCCGCGCTCGACCTCGCCAATGCCAAGAGCTTTCACGGCATGTCGTTGCGCGACCTCTCCGCCGCCTCGGGGATCTCGATGGGCGGGCTCTATGCCTATTTCGACAGCAAGACGACCTTGGCGCGGATGATCCTCGAAGAGGTGACGGCGCAGGTGCGGCTGGCGCTCGAAGCGCCGCCCGCCGATGTGGCCGACGACCCGGTGCGCCACCTCGAATGGCTGATCGACACCCATATCCGGCTGACCGAGATCCTGCAGCCCTGGTTCGTCTTCAGCTTCATGGAGGCCAAGCACTTCCCCCGCTCGGAACGCCGCCTTGCCGTCGACAACGAGGCGCTTACCGAAGACTATTTCGCCCGCGTCATCGAACGGGGCCTGCAACAGGGCCGCTTCCGCCCCGATACGCCGGTGCTTCTGGCCTCGCTCATCAAGCCGCTGCTGCAGGAATGGTATATCAAGCGGTCGAAATACCGCCGCCGCAATGTCAGCATGGAGGAGTACAGCGCCTCGGTGCAGGCCATCGTGCTGCGCAGCTGCCTGCCCGCTTGACGCCTCGTGTTCAACGTCTTTCATTTTTGTTGAACATGCGCTATGTTCAACAAATCTGATCCTTGTTGAACACAAAGCCCCAGGACATGTTCCAGCGCCACTCCGCCATCGCCCATGCCGCTTATCACGACCTGCTGCGCTCGTTGCAGGACGATGCGGTCTCAGACATGCGCGGCACGCCGACCCGGGTGGCGCGCAACGGCAAGGTCTATTGGTACGACAGCTATCGCGTCGGCTCCGAGGTGCGCAAACGCTATATCGGCGAGGACAGCGACAACCTGCGGGCGCGCCTCGACAACCACGCCGCGCTGAAAGCGGCGACCGAGGAACGCCGCCGCGCGCGCACCCGGCTGGTGCGCCTGCTGCGGGCCGAGGGCTTCCTCGGCCTCGACGCCGCCACCGGCAGCCTGCTGGCGGCCATGGCTGCGGCCGGGGTGTTCCGGCTGGGCGGCACCATCGTCGGCACCCATGCCTTCAGGCTCTACGAAGGCGAATTGGGCATCCGCTTCGGCCTCGACATGGCGGCGCAGACCGATGACATCGACATCGCCAGTTTCTCGCGCCTCTCGCTGGCGCTCGAAGATGCCGCCGCGCCGCCGCTCGAAGAGGTGTTCCGCGACTTCGCCTTCGCGCCGCAGCCCAGCCTCGAGGCCGGCCGCACCTGGCGCTGGAAACAGACGCGCGGCGACACGCTGGTCGAATTCCTGACCCCCTCCTTCGAGGAGGACGAGGGCCTGCGCGAACTCCCCGCGCTCGGGGTCGATGCGCAGGCGCTGCATCACCTGAACTACCTGATCGCCCAGCCGATCCGCGCCGCCGTGACCTATCGCAGCGGCGTGCTGGTGCAGATCCCCCAGCCCGAACGCTTTGCCATCCACAAGCTGATCGTCGCCAGCCGCCGCCGCGCCGGGGACGACGCGCTCAAGGCCGAGAAGGACCGCCGCCAGGCCGCCCTGCTGATCGAGGTGCTGGCGCAGGACCGCCCCGACGAGCTGCACGAGGCCCATCTCGACGCCCTCTCGCGCGGCCCGCGCTGGCGCAAGGCCATCGAAACCAGCCTCCGCCGCCTGCCCGCAACCGCCCGCCTGCTGGGGGAAATCGGGGGCGGTTGAGGGGGGCTGAAAGGGTGTCCCAGAAACACTCCCAGGACTTTCCCTTGATATTCAGATACTTGACCCCCCGTCCTAGCTGGGACACTTTCCGAAGGCCGTTTTCAGGCCCCCTCACCTCTCGCCGAAAACCCCCCGCAGGGTCTCGCGAAGATCCCGCTTCAGGATCTTCCCGCTCGCATTCTTGGGCAGCTCCTTCGCGATCTCGATATGCTTCGGCGCCTTGAAATGCGCCAGCGCCTCGCGGCAATAGTCCGACAGCTCTGCCGCCGTCACCTCGGCCCCGGCTTTCGGGACGACGATGGCCGTCACCGCCTCGATCCAGGTCGGATGCGGCAGCCCGATCACCGCCACCTCGGCCACCGCCGGATGCCGGAAGATCGCCTCCTCCACCTCGCGGCTGGCCACGTTCTCGCCCCCGGTCTTGATCATGTCCTTCTTGCGGTCCACGACGTAGAGATACCCGTCCTCGTCGAACCGCCCCAGGTCGCCGCTGTGGAACCAGCCGTTGCGGAAGGCATCGGCGGTCTTCTCCGGGTCGGCATAATACTCGGTGATGAGATGCGGGCTGCGATGCACGATCTCACCCACCTCGCCGACCGGCAGCGGCTGGTCGTAGTCGTCCACCACCCGCGTCTCGACATTGACCGCCGGACGCCCCGCCGACCCCAGCTTGCGCATCTGGTCCTCGGGTTTCAGCACCGTCGCCATCGGCGCCATCTCGGTCTGGCCATAGAAGTTGAAGAGCCGCATGTTCGGCAGCCGCCGCGCCAGCTCCTCGATCACCGCAGTCGGCATGATCGAGGCGCCGTAGTAGCCGGCGTTCAGGCTGCTCAGGTCGCGCTTGTCGAAATCGGGATGCCGCAGCAGCCCGATCCAGACCGTCGGCGGACAGAACAGCTTGGTGACGCGATGGGCCTCGATCGCCGCCAGCATCTCGGCCGGGTCGGCCTTGTCATGCAGGATCGAGGGCACGCCGAGGTAGAGGTCGGGGCTGAGGAAGCAGTCGAGCTGCGCGCAGTGAAACAGCGGCAGGCAGTGCAGCGAGACCGCATCCTCGCGCATCTCACCATCGGCGATGCAGCTGGTATATTGCGCATAGAGCGCGCCCGAGGTCAGCAGCGCGCCCTTGGGCCGCGATTCCGTGCCGCTGGTGAACATCATCTGGATCGGGTCGTCGGACCCGACATCGCGCCAGACCTCGGTGTCGTCGGCATGGTCGAGCAGGTCCGACACCGGCCGCCAGCCCTCGGGCGTCGTCTCGCCGGCATGGGGGATCGCGAACTTGGGCAGGTCCTTCCCGATCTCCGCCATCGCGGCATCGGCAACCGGGCAGAGCGCGTCCTCGACCAGCATCATCCGGACACCGGAATGCTGCAGGATGTAGGCCACGTCGCCCGCGTTCAGCATGAAGTTGATCGGCGTGGTGACCGCCCCCAGCCTTGCCAGCGCAAAACGCAGCACCACGAAGCTGCGGTTGTTGTGCGACAAGAGCGCGACGCGGTCGCCCTTTTCGATGCCCTCGGCGGCCAGCGCATTGGCCGCCCGGTTCACCGCGGCGTCAAGCTCGGCGAAAGTGTCGCGCTGGTCACGGAAGACCAGCGCGGTGCGCCCCGGCACCCGCGCGGCGGAACGGCGGAGAAGATCGCCCAGCTGCTGGCTGCGCGCGCGTCGGATGAGGTGGTTGGTGTCCATCGATGGCCCTCTTGTTCGTTGGTGTTCCGCTCCCCCGCGAGGGACCGGCGTCAAGTCAGTTCAGCAGGTTCGGCAGCCAGAGGACAAGGTCCGGGAAGGCGCAGAGGATCGCGACGAGCACGAGGTCCATCACCACGAACCAGAACACGCCCCGGAAGATCGACGAGATCTTCACCAGGTCGCCCACGACGCTCTTGATGACGAAGACGTTCATGCCGATCGGCGGGGTGATCATCCCGATCTCGAGCAGCTTGCACAGCACCACGCCGAACCACAGCAGGCTCCATCCCGAGGCATCGACCACCGGCAGGATGATCGGCAGCGTCAGCAGCATGGCGCCGATGGGTTCGAGGAACATCCCCATCAGCAGGTAGATCAGCACGATGCCGACCATCAGCAGCACCGGGTTCGAGGCGATGGAGAGGATGCCGTTCGACAGGTAGTCGCCCGCGCCGGACAGGGCCAGGAACCGCGTCAGCAGGCTGGCGCCGATGGCGATCAGCAGCAGCGAAGCCGTGGTCATCAGCGTTTCGCGCGCCGCCGTGAGGAAGCGCGACAGGGTCATCTGCCCGGTGACGATTGCCACGAGGCAGGCGAGCGATGCCCCCACCGCCCCGGCCTCGGTCGGGGTGAAGACGCCGCCGAAGAGCCCGCCGAAGATCCCCAGCATTATCAGCAGGATCGGCCAGGTCTCGCGCAGGGCGAGGAGCTTTTCACGCAGGGTGACGCTGTCGTCCTTGTCGGGCGCGAGGTCGGGGTTGAGCCAGACCCGCACCAGCACGACGATGATATAGCCGGCAGCCGTCAGCAGGCCCGCGATCACCCCGCCAAGGAAGAGTTGCGAGATCGAGATCTGCGCGATCACGCCGTAGAGGATCAGGATGATCGAGGGCGGGATCATCGCGCCGATGGTCCCGGCCACGGCCACCGTGCTGGTTGCCAGTTCGGGGTGGTAGCGGTGCTTCAGCATCTCGGGGATGGCGATGCGCCCCATCGCCGCGGAACAGGCGATGGACGACCCCGAAACCGCCGCGAAGCCGGCCGAGCCGAAGATCGAGGCGATGGCCAACCCGCCGGGAAAGCGCGCCAGCCAGATCCGCGCGGCGTTGAACATCCCCCTGGTCAGCTGCGTGTGATAGCTGATGAAGCCCAGGAAGAGGAACATCGGTATCGAGCTGAGGATCCAGCTGGAGGTGAATTCATAGGGCACGATGCTCATCGCGCCCCAGGCCACGCGCGGGCCCATGAGCACGTAGAGCCCGGTGAAGGACACCCCGATCAGCGCGATGCCGATGGGCACGCGCACGGCGATCAGGGCGATCAGGGTGGCGAGGCCGGTCAGGCCGATTCCTGCGTCAGTCATTGATGAACTTCGCCTCCGGGACGGTATCGCTCAGCCCGCTGCGCGCACCGGTCACCATGACGATGACGTGGTAGGCCGCGACCGCGATCATCAGCGCGGCGCCGACCGGGACGAACCAGTAGCTCTGCCAGACTTCGAAAAGCTGCGAGCCCTGCTCCTTGGTGGCGACCATCCTTGTCTTCTTCATGGCCTCGGTCCAGCCGCCGACCATCAGCACGGCGGTCACCGCGATGGTGAGCAGCGTGGCGAAGACCGACAGCATGTTGCGCGGGCGTTCCGGCAGCAGGTCGGTGAAGACATCGACCGAGATATGCGAGCGCTGCTCCTCGGCCACGCCGATGGCGATGAAGACGATGATGATCATGTAATAGTTCGCGACCACGACGATCGTGCCGGGCAGCGGCGCGTTGAACAGATAGCGTCCAACGACGTCGGCGGTGACATGCAGCATCATCAGAACGACGCAGATGGTTCCGACGAGCGATGCCGACTTGACCAGGTAGGACAGGGCCCTGCCGATCAGGAACATGGGATACCTCCTCGTTTGACGCAGGCCGGGCACCGCGCGACGGCGGCGCCCGACCAAAGCGGTTTTCAGCCCAGCGGCTTCACTTGCCGTAGGTCGCGGGGTCGATCTTGGAGAAGATCTCGTTCCAGTAGACCTCGGCCAGGGCCTCGGGGCTGGCAACGTCCTTGGTCAAGCCGGTCCATTTCGTCATCAGCTCGGTCAGCGCCGTAGCGGCCTGCGAACCGGTCTCGATGCCGAAACGCTCCTTGTAGATCGCGCCGATGGCGTCCTTGTCCTTGGCGATGAAGTCGCGGTTCATCGCGACCAGCGCGTCAGATGCGGGGCCGTATTCGATGCCCTTCGCGGGGGCGCGTTCCTTGCCGGCGCGCGCTTCCTGGATGTAGACGAAGGTGATGTCGGCGGCGAGCTTGGCGCTCGCCTTAAGCATCGCGGTCTTGCTTTCGACCGAGAGGCTGTTCCAGCTGTCGCGGTTCATCGTGTAGGTCACGTTGAACTGTGCGCCCGGCAGGCCGACGTAGAGATACTTGACCACGTCGATGAAGCCGAAGTTGACGAAGTCGGCGGTGTTGCTGGCGGTGCAGTCGACCACGCCCTGGTTCAGGCCTTCCAGCGTCTCGTTGATCGACATGGAGACCGGAACCGCGCCCACGGTTTCAGCCCAGCGGGCCCAGTAGGCGCCGGCGGCGCGGATGCGCTTGCCCTTCAGGTCATCGACGGTGGCAAGGGGCACCACGCATTGCAGCACGTAGGAGGTGGTCGAGCTCGCCCCGAGGTAGACCTGGTTCTGCGCGGCGATCTGGTCCATGCAGTCCGGGCAGCTGTTCATCACGTATTCGATGATCGCGCCGGTGAAGGCGAGGCTGCTCATTTCACCCGCGAACTGCTCGAGTTCGACCAGTTCCGAGAATTCGGCCAGCATGTTGAAATGCGAGAACTCGGCGGGGAAGTAGGCCATCAGGTTGGCGGTCATGTCGGCGATCCCGTCGCGCACGCCGGCGTTGGCCTCGGCGAAGCTGAGCAGCGAGAGCGGGAAGACCTTCATCGTCACGTCGCCCTTGCTGTATTCGCCGACCGCGGTCGCGAATTCCTCGAGCTTGGCGGTGGGGGCCGAGTTCGGGGGCCAGCCGCCCGCGAAGGTCATCTGGTCGGCCTGCGCCGCACCGGCTGCCGCCATCAGGGATGCCCCTGCAAGCAGGGCTTTCAGTCTGTAATTCATGGTTTCTATCCTCCTGTTACCATGTCTTTTTCTGACCGGCGCGGTTGGTGGCTCCTCCACCCGTTCCCGCTCCGGCCGTTCGATTCATTCGGGGAAGACGGCGGGCCGCTTCTCCTTGAATGCCGCGAGGCCCTCGGCGAAGTCGGGCGTCTCGCCCGCCAGTTTCTGCAACTGGCGTTCGGTCTGCAGCGCCTCGTCAAAGCTGCTGTCCGCCGCGCTCCAGGCGGCCTTGCGGATCAGCGCATAGCTGCGCCGCGGTCCGCGCGAGAGGGTCTGCGCGATCTCCATCGCCACCGCCTCGACCGCGTCATCCTCGGCCAGCCGCGTCACCAGCCCCCAGTCATGCGCCCGCTCGGCCGGCAGCTTTTCAGCGAGCAGCATCATCTCCATCGCCCGCACCCGGCCGACGGCGCGGGTCAGAAGCCAGGTCGCGCCGCCGTCGGGGATCAGGCCGATGCGGGCGAAGGCTTCGAGGAAATAGGCGCTGCGCCCGGCGACGATGATGTCGCAGGCCAGCGCGATCGAGGCGCCGACCCCGGCCACCGCGCCCTGCACCGCCGAGACCAGCGGCACCGGCAGGTCACGGATCGCGCGCATCAGCGGGTTGTAGTCCTCTTCCAGCGTGGCGCCGACGTCGAAACTTGCCATGTCCCGCGGCATCGCCGCCTTGAGGTTGGCGCCGGTGGAAAATGCGCGTTCCCCGCCCGCCAGCACGATGGCCCGCGCGCCTGCGGCGACTTCCTGCTGCAACAGCGCGTTCAGGCCACGCGCCATCTGTGGTGTCAGCGCGTTCATCGTGGCCGGGTCGTGCAGCCGCAGGACCGTCACCGCGCCGTGGCGCTCTGTCAGGATTTCGCCGCTCATTTGTTGGTCTCCTCGTTCCAGCCCGGTTCGTGCCACCATGGGAAGAACCCCGGCATGTCCTGCGACACGCGATCGGGGAAGGATGGCGGCCGTTTTTCAAGGAAGCTGGCGACGCCTTCGCGGGCATCGCCCGATGCGCTGCGCGCGGCGATGGCCCGGCTGTCGATCTGGTGCGCCCGCATCGGGTGATCGGCCCCGGCCATGCGCCACATCATCTGGCGGGTCAGCGCGATCGAAACGGGGGCGGTGTTCGCGGCGATCTCGGCCGCAAGCGCGCGGGCCGCCGGCAACAGGTCATCCGGCGCGTGGACCGAGCGGACCAGCCCGCCCGCCAGCGCCTCTTCGGCGCCGAAGACCCGGCCGGTATAACTCCACTCCAGCGCCTGCGACATGCCGACGAGGCGCGGCAGGAACCAGGACGAGGCGGCCTCGGGCACGATGCCGCGGCGGGCAAAGACAAAGCCGAACCGCGCGGCTTCCGAGGCCAGGCGGAAGTCCATCGGCAGCTGCATCGTCGCCCCGATCCCGACCGCCGGCCCGTTCACCGCGGCGATCACCGGCTTGAGGCAGCGGAACAGCCGCAGCGCCAGAATGCCGCCCCAGTCGCGGTTGGCGGGATCGGCCCAGACCTGCGGATCGGTAGAGGCAGGGTCGACCTTGGCCTCGGTAAAGGCGTCATCGGCGTCGAGGTCGACCCCGGCGCAGAACCCCCGGCCCGCGCCGGTCACGATCACCGCGCGGACTGCATCCTCGGCATCGGCGATGTCGAGCGCGGCCAGCAGATCCTCGGTCATCTGGCGCGTGAAGGCGTTCAGCCGGTCCGGCCGGTTCAGCGTGATGGTGAGGACGCCGTCCGCCTGCTCTGTCGTGATCGTCTCGAAGTTCATCTCTTCCCCCGGTTCCTGCCTGGCTGCTCTCAGGCCTTAATCGGCAGGACGTAATGCGCCAGGTTGCGCCCGGCGGCGGACTTGGCCTTCTTCAGCTCCTCGCGGGCGACGACCTTCAGATGCACCTCGTCGGGGCCGTCGAGGAACCGCATGGCGCGGCCCCAGGTCCAGAGGTAGCTGAGTGGCGTGTCCGGGGTCAGGCCGGCGGCGCCGAAGACCTGCATCGCGCGGTCGACCACCTGGGTCTGAAGCCGCGCCGCCGTCACCTTGATGGCCGAGACGTCGATGCGCGCGTCCTTGGCCCCGACCATGTCCATCTTCCAGGCGGTCTGCAGCACGCGCAGCCGGGCGTTGTCGATCTCGATCCGCGAGTTGGCGATCCAGTCCTGGATATTCGCGTTGTCAGCCAGCGCCTTGCCGAAGGTGCGCCGTTCCAGCGCCCGCTCGCACATCAGTTCGAGCGCCAGCTCGCACTGCCCGATGGTCCTCATGCAGTGGTGGATCCGCCCCGGCCCCAGCCGCGCCTGCGCCAGCATGAAACCGTCCCCCTCCTTGCCCAGCATCGCGTCGAGCGGCACGCGCACGTTCTCGTAGAGAACCTCGCAATGCCCCTCGGGCGCGTGGTGGTGCATGATCGGCACGTCGCGCACCACGCGGACGCCGGGCGTGTCCATCGGCACCAGGATGAACGAATGCTTGCGATGCGGGTCGGCATCCGGCGCGCTGTCGGAGACGCCGAAGACGATGCTCAGCTTGGCATTGGGATGTTTCGCGCCGGTCGAGAACCACTTGCGCCCGTTGATGACATATTCATCCCCCTCGCGACGGATCGTCGTGGCGAGGTTGGTCAGGTCCGACGAGGCGGCGTCCGGTTCGGTCAGGCCCACGACCGAGCGCAGCTCGCCCATCATCAGCGGCTCGAGCCAGCGCTTCTTCTGCTCGGGCGTGGCGAAACGCTTGAGGATCTCCATGTTGCCGGTATCAGGCGCGTTGCAGTTGAAAACCTCGGGGCTCCACGGCACGCGGCCCATGATCTCGGCCAGCGGCGCATATTCGATATTGGTGAGCCGGGTGCCCGGATCCTCGGGTTCGAGTTCGGGCATGAACATGTTCCACAGCCCTTCCTGGAAGGCCCTCGCCTTCAGCGGCTCGATCACCTCGAGCGGGTAGATCCCCTGGTGCGCCAGGTCGTGGAACTTCTGGTTGGCCGGCAGGATATGGTCGTCCATGAAGGCCTGGAGCTGCGCCATAAGGGCCTTGGTGCGGTCGGAATAGTCGAAGTGCATCTGCGGCGGGTCCCTACATCAGCTGATCGGTTGAAAGGATGTCCATCGCCTTCTGCGCGCAGAAGGGCGCCAGCGCCCCGATCTGCAAGGCGTCGGAACTCGCGGCCTGCCCGGCCCTGGCGCGGGCGGTGATGCCCTCGAAGATCACGGACATCCGGTAGAAGGCGAAGGCGCGGTGGAACGGGGTGAGATCGGCCGCGCATCCGCCGGCGCGGCGGTAGTCATCGAGGAAGGCCTGCATCGTCGGCAGCCCGAGGTCTTGCAGCGGCAGGCCGGCGATGCCGCCGAGCTGGTCCGGCCCGAACGACCAGAACATCGCCAGATGCGCGAGATCGGACAGCGGGTCGCCCAGCGTCGAAAGCTCCCAGTCGAGCACCCCGGCGATCCTGTCGCCCGAGGGCGCGATCATCAGGTTGCCGATCCGGTAGTCGCCATGGACGATGCAGGTGCCGCTGTCACGCGGCGTATTGGCCGCGAACCAGTCCGAGAGCGCGTCGATCTCGCGGTCTTCGCGGGTCTTGCTCTCGTTCCACTGCCGCGCCCAGCGGCGGACCTGCCGCGCGTAGTAATCCGCGTGCCGCCCGAAGTCGTCGAGGCCCCGCGCCTTCCAGTCGACGCTGTGCAGGCAGGCCAACGTTCGGGCGACATCGCCATAGACAGCACCACGCTGCGACGGCGACAGACCGGGCAGCGCGCTTTCTTCCCAGACCCGCCCGTCGAGCCGCTCCATGATGTAGAAGGGCGTTCCCAGCACATCGGGGTCTTCTTCCAGCATCACCATCCGCGGCACCGGCACACCGCTACCCTCCAGCGCGGCCATGACGCGGTATTCGCGCTCGATCGCATGGGCGCTCGACAGGGTCGCGCCGAGGGGCTTCTTGCGCAGGACGAGCCGGCGGTCGCCGGTGTCCACGAACCAGGTCGGGTTCGACTGGCCGCTCGATACCGGCGAGAGGGTGACCGGCCCGCCGAGCACGGCGGTCAGCCTGTCCTGGTCGAAATCCGGCTTGACCACCATCAGAATGTTTCCGCTGTCTTGAAGGCGGCGCGATCCGCCAGCCCGGCCTTGTTGATGGCTCTCCAGAAATCCTCGATGTGCCGCCGGGCCCAGGTTTCCGCCAGCTCGGCATCGCCGGCGCAGATCGCCTCGACGATATGCTCATGCGCGACGATCTGGCGTTGCAGGGCGATTTTCGCCACCGGCGCGACCTGCGCGAACCCACGGTAGAGCAGCAGCGCCACCGGTTCCCGCGCCATGATCAGCACGCGGTTCTTGGTCGTCTCGGCAATGAAGGAATGAAACCTGGGGTCGAGGTCGATCGTCGCCTCGACGTCGTGCTGCGCGGCGACCATCTCGGCATGGATGGCGCGGAGTTCGCTCTTTTCCTCTTCGGTGATGAGACCCGCCGCCAGGTTCGCCGCCAGCGGTTCGGTCACCATCGCCACCTGCCAGAGATCCCGGAAACTCACCCGCATCAGGGCCATGGCGCGCGAGGCCCGGGCGGTCAGCGCGTCGACCTGCGGCAGGCAGACCTCAAGCCGTCGGGGCGTGGGGCGATGCACCAGCCCGTCGTTCTCGAGCTGGCGCAGCCCCTCGCGCACGGTCGAACGGGTGACGCCGAACATCTCGGCCAGCTCGACCTCTCCGGGCAGCCGTTCACCGGGCTTGATGGAACCATCGAGGATCTGCTTCTGAATCTCGTCCGCGATCTGGTAATAGGCGTATTTCACCTTGAGCGGGCGACCACGGAGGCTCATCGGGACGACATCCCGCAAGGCGCCGCACCGGGCGCCGGGCGGCCTTCCCGAGGTGCCAGCGGGCGCTGCGCAAAGGCATGGCGGCGCCGCTGCGATGAACGCAGGTCCTCTCCCATCGATCCTTCGGCCTCCTCCTCCGCAGGATACCAGGCCGTGTCACGCCTGGATTTGCGTCCGATTGTCAGACACTAATTTTTAGCTGTCAATCGGGTTGTTCTCGCCGCGGGCAGCCCCTGCCCCGGTTGGACGCAACGTCAGCCATCAGGTATTGGCGGGAACCACGCCTGTCCCGGCGGGCAAGTCACCACCGCGCTTCCAGGCCGGGCGAATCGCGGCTGTTACGCCGCTCCCGCGCCCAGTGCCGGTTGCTTGACGGGGGCTTCGGCCAGCGCCATGTCGATGTGGAAGGTGGTGCCGACGCCAAGCTCGCTGTCGTAGGAGATCGCCCCGCCCATGCGCTCGATCAGCAGCTTGGCGATATGCATCCCCAGCCCCGAGCCGCCGGAGGTGATCGACGTGCCGCTCTCCACCTGGCTGAACCGTCCGAACACCTTGTCTTCCTGTCCGTCCGGAATGCCGATACCGCTGTCCTGCACCGAAAGGCGCAGCCTGTTCCCCACCAGCCGGGTCGAACAGCGCACCTGTCCGTCCTCGGGCGAGAACTTGATGGCGTTGGATATCACGTTTCCGACCACCTGCTTCAGCCGGTTCGGGTCGGCGCGCAGCTGCAGGTTCACATCCTCCGACACGATGTCGAGCCGGACCTTGGCCTCGCTGGCATAGGCCTCGTATTCCTCCCGGACGTCGCGCAGGAAGGCATCGGCGTCGAGGTCGTGGGATTCCAGCTTGATCGTGCTCAGGTCGAGCTTCTGGAGGTCGAGAACGTCATCGACCAGCTTCAGCAGCCGCAGGCTGTTGCGCTGCGCGATGGTCAGCAGGTTGCGCAACTGCGGCGAAATCTCACCGCCAACTCCGAGCAGCGCCAGATCGAGCCCGCCCTTCACCGAGGACATCGGCGTGCGCAGCTCATGGCTGATCATGGCAAGGAACTGCGACTTGGCGTGGTTGGCTGCCTCGGCATGGGCCAACGCCTCGCGCAGCGCCTCGGCCGCGTGTTCCCGGGCGGTGATGTCGACCAGCGAGATGGACCAGCCCAGGAGAGACCGCTTGGCCTGGATCGGGCTTTCGATCGGCAGCGCGCGGGGATCGAAGAAACGCCCCCGCAGCCGGATCGGTTCGTCGGATTCGAACTTGCCGGTCTCCAGGAAGGCCCGCACCACCGGACCTACCTTCTCGACCTTGTCCAGCGTCTCGCCCGGGCGGGGCATATGCTTGCTGAACAGCGTCTTGGCCGCCGGGTTCGCACCGATGAACCGCCCGCCCGCATCGATGATGAACATCGGATCCCGCGTCGCGTAGAACAGCAGGCTGCGTCCTTGGGCGGCGGTGTCCATCAAGGTGTTGTTCAGCAGCAGCCAGCTCAGCGCGATGAGCGAGACCGCGAACATGAAGGGCGTCGGGTCGAAACCGAAGAGCGTCAGGCCCCAGACGATATAGCCCAGGTTCACGGCGACCGGCGCCGCGGTGATGATCAGCAACACGGCCAGGAAGGGCCGGATGATCTTCTTGGCATTGAACAACGCATAGACGAGAACGCCGACGGCGCTGGACACGAAGAGATAGAGGCACGCGGCAACCGCATAGAAGACCGGGCCGTGGTCGAAGACCACATAGGGGTGCGGGTCCTGCATCACCATATGCGTGCCGGGGCCGTAGATCAGTTGGGTCTGGTCGTTGGTCAAAGCGAAGAGGCTGACAAGCACCGGCAACCCGACGTAAAGCAGCAGACGGCCCGGCTTGCGGCGCGGTGCCGCGTTCAACGTGTAGTCGAAGACGAAGAAGGTCCAGGCGATCGGCAGCAGGGTGATGCCCGGCCAGGCCGCCAGCGACCAGCCGATCTTGCAGGCCTCGTCCTGGGACGACAGGTCGACCGAGACCGTGAGCAGCCACCACAGCATGGCGGCCAGCGTCAGCAGGAAGGCGGATTTTCCGGCAAAGCGATTGTTCCGCGCGATCCAGCCCAGGATCAGGGCGCAGATCGCCAGAAGGGCGAGGGTCGACGCGGCGGCGACGTTGATCTCCAGGTCAGACAGGCAGTTCATGGCTTGCCCGGACGACGCGGTTGGCAGGATGGAGACTGTGTCGGCTGGTTCATTTTTCGTGCATTCTTCGGGCTGGCAACGGCGGCAGCCCAGTCAGGGTGGTTTGATCCGAGGCCGAAACCTCATGATCGGCATTGGAAACCGAGCCTTTTCAGGGCTCTGCAACCATAGAAGGAAATCGATGTCAACATTGGTACTTGGCCGAGCCGGCAACATTGCGGCACCGCGTTGTCCAAATGTCGGCCAGTCGTCTTTTTGGTGAAAAATGGGCCGCGACGACCAACGAGGCATCGCCGGCAGATGGAGCGATACGCGCCCCTCGGCGCATGAACCCGACCGGCAACCCGCAGGTTACCAGCCGGACGAACCCGACATGCGATGTTCGTTCAGCCGTGGTTGGCCATAGACACCTGCATCAGCGCCGCCTCTTGCAGGGCCTCGCTCAGGGTCGGGTGTGCGTGGATCGTGCCGGCAAGATCTTCGGCCCGCAGCCCGGCCTCGATTGCCACGGCAAATCCCGAAACCAGCTCGGACACACCGGGACCCGTGGCCTGGATGCCAAGGATCACATGGTCGCTCTCGCGCGAGACGATCCGCACGAAACCGTCGGTGTCATCCAGCGTCAGTGCCCGGCCATTGGCGCGGAACGGGAATTCGCTGACCTTGGAGGCAACGCCCTCGGGCACCTCCGCAGGCAGCAGCCCAACGCTGACGATCTCGGGGTCGGTGAAGCAGACGGCGGGCACGCAGGCCTTGTCCCAGGCGGCGGCATGGCCCGCGACCACATCGGCGACGATCTCGCCCTGGGCCATGGCACGGTGCGCCAGCATCGGGCCGTGGGTGACGTCGCCGATGGCATAGACTCCGCGCATCGAGGTGCGGCAGCGATCGTCCACCTCGATGAACGGCCCGTTCTGGCGCAGGCCCAGCTCGTCGAGGCCCATGCCGTCGGTGCAGGGCATCCGCCCGACCGTCACCAGCACGGCATCGACCCCCAGCGGATCGTTGTCGCCGTCGAGGCCAAGCTCGCCGGTGGCGTCGTTCCAGCCTGTCGACCGCGTGCCAAGCCGCAGCTCGATCCCCAAGTCGCCCAGCCGGCGGCGCACCGGCCGGGTCAGCCTTTCGTCGTATTGCGGCAGGATCGACGGCCCCGCCTCGATCAGCGTGACCTTGCTGCCGAGCTTGGTAAATGCCGTCCCCAGCTCCAGCCCGATGTAGCCGGCGCCGATCACCGCCAGCCGGGCGGGCGGTTCGGGCAGGGCCAGCGCGGCGGTGGAATCGAGCACCCTGCCGCCCACCGCCAGTCCCGGCACCTCGGCGGGCCGCGAGCCGGTGGCGATCACCACGTTCTCGGCGCGGACCAGCACCGGGCCGGTCTCGCTCTCGACCTCGACGGTCTTGCCATCGCGAAACCGCGCCCAGCCCTTGAGCGTCTTGACGCCGCTGCGCTCCAGCAACCCGCCGACGCCCGCGCAGAGCTTGTCGACCACGCCGCGCGACCACTCTTGCGTCCGGGCGAAATCGAGCTTTGGCGCGGCGACCGTGATGCCCAGCATCCCGCCGCGCGACTGCATCACCGCCGCGTGGTAGAGATCGGCGGCATGGATCAGCGCCTTGGAGGGGATGCAGCCGACGTTGAGGCAGGTGCCCCCGACCCGGTTGCCCTCGACCAGGATGGTGTCGACCCCCAGCCGCGCCGCGCGCGAGGCGCAGACATAGCCGCCGGGGCCGCCGCCGATGACTAGCAGGGAGCATCTCAGTTCATTCATCGCGCCACTCCATGAACAGCATCGCCGGCGTTTCCAGCAGCGACTTGACCTTGGCCACGAACTCGGCCGCGACCCAGCCATCGACCACGCGGTGGTCGAAGCTGCACGACAGGTTCATCACCCGGCGCGGCATGAAGGCCTTGCCGTCCCAGACCGGGCGGACGGCGATCTTGTTGACCCCGACAATCGCCACCTCGGGGTGGTTGATGATCGGGGTCGTCGCCAGCGCCCCCAGCGGGCCGAGCGACGTGACCGTCAGGGTCGAACCGGACAGACTCTCCGGCCCGATCCGCCGTTCGCGCGCCGCGTCCGAGAGCCGCCGGATCTCGCGGGCGGTATCCCAAAGCATGCGTGCCTCGGCATGGACCAGCACCGGCACCATCAGCCCCGAGGGCGTCTGCGTGGCAATCCCGCAATGCAGCGCCTCATATCGCGTGATGACCCCGGCCACATCGTCGTAATGCGCATTGATCTCGGGGTGATCGACCACCGCCTCGGCCAGCGCGCGCAGCAGGAAGGGCAGCAGCGTCAGGCGGCCGCGCTCGGCCCCGAAACGCTCGTTGAGCCGGGCGCGCAGCTCTTCCAGCGCCTCGACGTCGACCTCTTCGATGATCGAGAAATGCGGGATGCGCTGCTTGGCCAGTGCCATGCGCTCGGCGATCTTGCGGCGCACGCCGGTGACGCGGACCTCCGCCTCGCCGGTTCGCCGGACCAGGCCGCCGGGGCGGGCCAGCTCCGGGCCATGCGCCAGGAAGTCATCAAGGTCCTCGTGCAGGATCCGGCCCGCGGGACCGGTGCCGCGGACCTGCCGCAGGTCAATGCCGGCATCGCGCGCGCGGCCCCGCACCGAGGGCGCGGCCAACGGACGTCCGGCGGCATTGCGCGCGAAGGGCCCGGCGGAGGGCGGTGCGCTGCGGCGGGCCGCCGCCGGCTCGGTGCGTGCCGGCGGCGCGGGGGCCGGCTCGGGTGCGGCTACGACCGCTTCGGCCCTGGGCGTCTCGACCGGTGCGGCAACCGCCACGGCCTCGTCCGTCTCGATGCGGATCAGGTCGCTGCCGATGGCCATGACCTCGCCAGCCTTGCCGCCCAGCCAGGTGACCCGCCCGCCAACCGCCGCCGGGATCTCGACCGTCGCCTTGTCGGTGGTCACCTCGCAGATGATGTCATCCTCGCGGATGATGTCGCCGACCTTGACCAGCCATTCGCCCAGCTCTGCCTCGGCGATGCCCTCGCCGATATCGGGCAGCTTGAAGGTAAGTTCCGCCATCACTCCGCCTCCATCACCTTGTCGATTGCACGTCGCACCCGCTCGGGACCGGGAAAATAGTCCCATTCCTGCGCATGGGGATAGGGCGTGTCCCAGCCCGCGACCCGCAGCACCGGCGCTTCGAGGCTGTAGAAGCATTCGCGCTGCACCAGCGCGGTGACCTCTGCGCCATAGCCCGATGTCAGCGTCGCCTCGTGCAGCACGATGCAGCGGCCGGTCTTGCGGACCGAGGCGGTGATGGTCTCGAGATCGAGCGGCAGCAGCGTGCGCAGGTCGATCACCTCGACATCCGTTCCGCTTTCCGCGACCGCCGCCAGCGCGACATGCACCATCGTACCATAGGTGATGAGCGTCGCCGCCGACCCCTCGCGCACAACGGCCGCCTTGCCGAGCGGCACCTCGTAGTAACCCGGCTCCACATCGCCGGCCTCGTGTTTGGACCAGGGCACCGAGGGGCGGTCGAAGTGACCGTCGAAAGGCCCGTTGTAGAGCCGCTTCGGTTCGAGAAAGATCACCGGGTCGGGGTCTGCGATGGCCGCCAGAAGCAGGCCCTTGGCCTCGCGCGGGTTCGAGGGCACCACGGTCTTGAGACCGGCGACATGGGTGAACAACGCCTCGGGGCTCTGGCTGTGGGTCTGCGCGCCGAAGATGCCGCCGCCGGTCGGCATCCGGATCACCATCGGGCAGGTGAACTCTCCCGCCGAGCGATAGCGCAGGCGTGCCGCCTCGCTGACGATCTGGTCATAGCCGGGATACATGTAATCGGCGAACTGGATCTCGGCGATGGGCTTCAGCCCGTAGGCCGCCATGCCGATGGCGGTGCCGACGATCCCCAGTTCGCTGATCGGGGTATCAAAGCAGCGTTCGACGCCAAACCTTTTTTGCAGACCCGCAGTACAGCGGAACACGCCGCCGAAATAGCCGACGTCCTCGCCCAGCACGACCACGTCGCTGTCGCGCTCCATCGCCACCGCATGGGCATCGCGGATGGCCTCGATCATCGTCATGCGCGCCATGATCAATACCCCACTTCATGCCGCTGCCGCAGAAGGTGCGGCGGCATCTCGGCAAATACGTCCTCGAACATGTCGCGCGGGCTGGGCCGCTGGCCGGAATGCAGGGTGCCGATCGCCTCGGCCTCCTTCTGCACCGCCATGACCTCGGCCAGGATCTCGGCCTCGGCCTGCTTGTGGCGCTCCTCCGACCAGATCCCGAGCTGGATCAGGTGCGCCTTCAGCCGCAGGATCGGGTCGCCCAGCGGCCAGGCTGCGCCTTCTTCCTTGGGCCGGTAAGCGGAAGGATCATCCGATGTCGAATGCCCACCGGCGCGATAGGTCACGAACTCGATAATCGTCGGGCCGAGATCGCGCCGCGCCCGTTCCACCGCCCATTGCGAGGCGGCGTGCACGGCCAGGAAGTCGTTGCCATCGACCCGCAGCGCCGGCAGTCCAAAGCCATGGGCCCGGGCCGCGAAGGTCCCTGCCCCGCCGCGCGCAATGCCCTGGAAGGTCGAGATCGCCCACTGGTTGTTGACGATGTTCAGGATCACCGGCGGCTTGTAGGTCGAGGCAAAGACCAGCGCGCCGTGGAAATCGCTCTCGGCGGTCGACCCGTCGCCGATCCAGGCCGCCGCCAGCTTGCGGTCGCCCTTGATCGCCGCCGCCATCGCCCAGCCCACCGCCTGCACGTATTGCGTGGCGAGGTTGCCCGAGATCGAGAAGAACCCGTGTTCCTTCGAGCTGTAGAAGACCGGCAGTTGCCGCCCCCGCACCGGGTCGCCATCGTTCGAGTAGACCTGGTTCATCATCTTGACCAGCGGATAGCCCGCCGCGATCAGCAGCCCGGCCTGGCGATAGGTCGGAAAGTTCATGTCGCCCGGCCGCAGCGCCCGCTGGAAGGCGCAGGAAATCGCCTCTTCGCCCAGGTGCTGCATATAGAACGAACATTTGCCCTGCCGCTGCGCCGTCAGCATCCTCGCGTCGTAGGTGCGCAGGGTCATCATGTCGCGCAGACCCTGCAGCAGGGCCTCCCCGCTCAGCGATCCGGCCCAGGGGCCGACGGCCTCGCCTTTGCGGTTCAGAACGCGGATGATCGAGAAGGCCATCTCGCGCATGTCCTCGGGCCGTGTATCCGGTTCGGGGCGGTCGACGGCACCGGCGCGGGGGATCGCCACGTGGCTGAAGTCGGGGTCATCGCCGGGGCGGATCGCCGGGGCCGGCACGTGTAGTCGGGGCGAGACTTCCTCAAACATCTTCGGACTCCAGCGCGAAATATGGCAGGGCGGCGACGCGGGCGGTGAAGACGCGTGCCTCGGCACAGCCGGGGTCGAGCAGTTCCAGCGCCAGCACGGCGCGGCCGCTGCCCAGATGCGTTACCGAAAACTGGGCGAATTCGAGGCTGAGACGCCGGGCCATGTCGATCACCCGGCCCGCCACGTTCAATGGATCATCGCAAACCAACCGCATACGGCTGCGCCTCCCTTTCGCCGGTTTCACTGGCGCGAAGGATACGCCCGGTCGGGCAGAATGTTCTTTTGAATGCCCCTGTCGCTCGGGTTATTTCGGATGTATCTTTTGCCCCGAGCTAGATTTTCGAAAGATTCCACCGACCATGCCGTATGAAACCCTAGATCGTATCGACCGGATGATTCTGCGCGAGCTGGCCGCCGACGGGCGCGCCTCGAACACCGAGCTTGCGCAGCGGGTCGGGTTGTCGCCCAGCCCCTGCTGGCAAAGGGTGCGCCGCCTGCAGGAACAGGGCATCATCCGCGGCTATGCGGCGATCCTCGACCAGGAACAGCTTGGCGCGTCAGAGATCGTGATGATCGACGTCATCCTCGACCGGCACGACGACGAGGTGGTCGAGGATTTCGGCAAGACGATGCAATCGATGCCCGAGGTGCTGGAGGTTCACCTGACCACCGGCGAATTCGACTACCTGCTCAAGGTCGCCGTGTCCGGGACCAAGGGCTATGAAGCCTTCCTGCGGGAAAAGCTCTACCGCGTGCGCGGCATCCGGCACACGCGGTCGAGTTTCGTTCTGCGCAGCCTCAAGGACGTCCAGGCCTACCTGCCGGAGCTCTGAACGCCGCTGCGCGGGGCCTCAGCCGAGCTTGGCCAGCGCCCGCTCGAAGGCATCGACGATCTCATCGATGTCGTCGAAGGTCATCACCGTCGAGAAGCAGACCAGCCCGTTCGCGGCGATGATCACGCCCTCGTCGAACAGCGCCTTGGCCAGCGCCGCGACCTTCTGCGCGCCATCGCCGCCGGCCAGCACGGTCGAGCGGAAGTCGCTGAGCTGCGCCCGGTTGAAGTGGACCCGCCGCAGCGAGCCGAGCCCGGTGATCTGCGCCTCGATGCCAAGCCGGTCGAACAGCGCGGTCGCCTTCTCCTGGAAGCGGTCGCCAAGCGCGTCGAGATGCTCGAAGCTCTCCGGCGTCAGCGCCTCCATCGAGGCGATGCCCGCCACCATCGTCATCGGGTTAGCCGAGAAGGTGCCGCCGTGCTGTACGCGCGGCGATCCCTTCGAAGGGTCATAGACCGACATCACCTCGGCCGTGCCCGCAACCGCGCCCACGGGCATCCCGCCGCCGATGATCTTGCCAAGCGCGGTGACGTCCGGCGAGATGCCGTAGCGGCCCTGCGCGCCGTTGAAGCCGAGGCGGAAAGTGATGACCTCGTCGAAGATCAGCAGCGCGCCCAGCTCGCGGCTGACCCGGCGCAGCATCTCGAGGAATTCGCGGCTGGCCGGCACCAGCCCGGCGCGGTTCGGCATCACGTCGACCAGGATCCCGGCCAGGTCGTTGCCCTTGGCGCGCAGGATGCGCTCGCTCACCTCGACGTTGTTGAACGGCAGGATGACCACGTCATCCAGAACGCCCTGCGGCGTGCCCTCGGCGGTTGGCACCGAGTTCGGCGAGTCGGCGTCGCCCCAGGTCTCGGGCGTGGCGTTCTGGCTGGTCTCCACCACGTCATAGGTGCCGTGATAGGCGCCTTCGCACTTGGCGATCTTGGCGCGGCCGGTGAAGGCGCGCGCAACCTTGATCGCGTTCATCACCGCCTCGGTGCCCGAGTTGCAGAAGCGCACCTGCTCGACCGAGGGCAGCCGCTCGGCCAGGATCTCGGCCAGGCGGACCTCGCCCGGCGTCGCCATGCCGAAGCAGAACCCCTTCTCCAGCTGTTCGCGGGCGGCCACCTTGATCGCCTCGCAGCCATAGCCGTGGATCAGCGAGGTGAAGTTGCCCACCGCGTCGATCCGGCTCTTGCCGTCGATGTCGATGATCCGGCAGCCCTCGCCGCGGTCCGCGTAGACCTGGAACGGCGCGCGGAAGACGGTGTGACGGGTATTGCCGCCCGGCATGACAGCCTTGGCGCGTTCGTAAAGCTCTGCCGATTTGGAGGAGTTGGAGTCCATGGTGCCCTCGAAAGACAATCGTGATTTGCGCATGAACGGGGCCGGCAGCCCATTGGCGTGCCGGCCCCGCAAAGGTCTCAGCCGTCGTAACCCATCTTCAGGTCGTGGTCGCGGCTTTCCGGCGACCGCTCGTCAGGCACGCCATAGCCGCCCCCGCCCGGCGTTCCGACGTCGATGTAGTCGCCGGTGCGCAGGTGGAAGTTCTCGCCCTTGGAAATGTGCTCGGGCTCGAATTCCCTGCCGTCGATGTTGACGCGGATCCGGTTCGGCGCGCCATCGCCACCGCCGAGGATGCCCGGGGGCCCGAAGCGGCCGTGCTCCATCAGGAATGAGGCGGTGCCTTCGCCGCGCAGCAGCCGCATCCGGTAGTCGACGCCCATGCCGCCGCGGAAGCGGCCCTTGCCCGACGAGCCCTCGCGCAGGGCGTATCTCTCGACCAGCAGCGGATAGCGCTGTTCCAGGATCTCCACCGGCTGCGACTTGGAGATGCCGATGGTCGAGCAGCCGTTCGAGACGCCGTCGCCATCCCACCAGCCGCCGTAGCCGCCGCCCGAGAAGTAATACATGATGTAATGCTCGCCGGTCTCCGGGTCGAACCCGCCCAGCGAGATGTTCCCCGAAGTGCCCGCCGGCGCCGCGAAGAGCTTGCCGGGGATCGCCTTGGCCAGTGCAAGGAACACCGCCTCCATGATGCGCTGCGACACCTCGGCCGAACATCCCGCCACCGGGCGGGGATACTCGGCGAAGAGGAAGGTGCCCTTGGGCCGCAGCACGTTCAGCGGCTTGAAGCAGCCGGCGTTCATCGGAACGTTTGGGAAGATGTGCTTCATCCCGATGAAGACCGAGGATTGCGTCGTTGCCCAGACCGAGTTCAGAGGCCCGCGGCAGGGCTTGGACGAGCGCGAAAAATCGAAGGTGATATCGCTTCCGGCAACCGTCACATCCAGCGCGATTTCCAGCGGTTCGTTGACCACGCCATCGCTGTCGATGAAGGCCGAGGCCGAATAGACCCCGTCCGGGATGTCGGCGATATGGGCGCGCATCATCTGCTCTGCCCGGCCCTCGATCTCGGCGACGCAGCCGTTGACCACCTCGAGACCATAGCGGTCGATCAGCGCGGTCAGCGCCTTCTCGCCGGCGCGCAGCGCGGCGATCTGCGCCAGGATATCGCCGATACGCTCTTCCGAGACGCGGATGTTGGCGAGGATCATGTCGACCACGTCCTGCACGATCTCCCCGCGCTTCATTATCTTGACCGGCGGAATCCTCAGCCCTTCCTGGTGGATCTCGGTCGCCGTGGTCGAGAAGCCGCCCGGCACCATGCCGCCGGTGTCGGGCCAGTGCCCGGCATTGGCGAGATAGCACCAGAGCTTGCCCTTGTAGTAGAAGGGCATGACCATCTTGACGTCCATCAGGTGGGTGCCCCCCCGATAGGGGTCGTTCACGATGATGATGTCACCGGGTTCGAGATCGGCGGCACGCTCCTTGATGACCGAGTTCACACATTCCTGCATCACGCCGAGGAAGATCGGCAACCCGGTCTCCCCCTGCGAGATCATGCGCCCGTCGGCGGTGCCGTAGATGCCGTTCGAGCGGTCGTAGGCCTCGGAGATCACCGGCGAGAACGAGGTCTTTTCATGCACCAGGTCCATCTCGGTGCAGACCTGCTGCAGGCCCTTCTCGACCACCGTCAGCGTCACGGGGTCGATGGTCGGGGTTGTCTGGAACGCCATGTTGGTCATGCTGCGGCCTCCTCGAAGGTCACGATGATATTGCCGAATTCATCGACTTCGGAACGTGTGCCCGGGTCGAGGATCAATGTGGTGTCGTCCTGCTCGACGATGGCCGGTCCATAAAAGACATGGCCCAGCGGCAGCTGCGCGCGGTCATAGACCTGCGCCTCGTGCCAGGCGCCGTCGAACCAGGCGCGGCGGGTGCCCTTGCGCGCCTTCTCGGCATCGCCGCCCTTCGGCGCGAAATGCGCGA
The DNA here is from genome assembly GCF_014656415.1 of Seohaeicola zhoushanensis. Classification (GTDB taxonomy): domain Bacteria; phylum Pseudomonadota; class Alphaproteobacteria; order Rhodobacterales; family Rhodobacteraceae; genus Seohaeicola_A; species Seohaeicola_A zhoushanensis. The sequence continues at coordinate 52,639 of NZ_BNCJ01000016.1, forward strand.
GATCGACGTGGACGCGCTTGCCGATGATCGTCGTGCGGATGTTCACCAGGATCGGGATCATCGTCGGCAGCTCGATCCCGAAGCGGGCCAGGAATGCCTCGCGGAAGGCGGCGCGCACCGCCTCGGCATCGAAGTTACCCTCGGGCGCCGGGATCCGCAGGACATGCGACTGGCCGCGATAAAGCAGGTCGAACTCGTGCTGGAAGACAACCTCGTCCACCGCCACCTTCTCGCGCGCCAGCAGGGCCAGGCCCGCGTCACGCTGCTCGGCGATGATGCCGTCTACGACGCCTTCGGCGATCACCGCCAGCGGCTGGTTCAGCGTGCGCACGAAGTCGTGGCGCACGTCGGCCAGGATGCAGCCAAGCGCCGAGTTCAGGCCGGGATAGCGCGGCACCAGCACGCGCGGCAGGTTCAGCATCCGGGCGATGGCCACCGCGTGCAGCGGCCCGCCGCCGCCATAGGGCATGTAGGTGAAGTCGCGCGGGTCGACGCCCTTCTCGACCGAGATCAGCCGGATCGCCCCCGCCATCTCGGCCACGGCCACGTCGATCACCGCCTGCGCGGCGGCCACGGCGTCCATGTTCAGCGGTTTGCCGACCTGCTCGATCAGCGCCGCCTCGATCTTCTCGAGCGAGGCATCGCTCGTCGCGCCTGTGACGGCATGGGGATTGAGCCGGCCCAGCATGTAGTTGCAATCGGTGATCGTCACCCGGTCGCCGCCCCGGCCATAGCCGATCGGCCCCGGGAACGACCCGGCGCTTTCCGGGCCGACACGCAGCATCCCGGCCTTGTCGATATGGGCAATGGAACCGCCGCCCGCGCCGATGGTCGAGATGTCGATCATCGGGATGCGGATCGGCATGGCATAGGCCAGTTCCTTCTCGGCCGTCACCAGCGGCGTGCCGCCGTTGATCAGCGCGACGTCGAAGCTGGTGCCGCCCATGTCGCCGGTGACGACGTTCTCGCAGCCCGCAAGCCGCGCCAGCTCGGCCGCCGCCAGCACGCCCGCCGCCGGGCCGGACATGACCGTATGCACCGCGTGCTCCGCGATGACCGGCGCGCCGGCCATGCCGCCGTTGGCCTGCATGATCAGCAGATCATGGTCGAAGCCGCGCTCCTTAAGCGCGCTGTCGACGCGGGTGATATAGGCCGAGACGATGGGCGCGATCGAGGCATGGATCGCCGCGGTGGTGCCACGCTCGAACTCGCGCATCTCGCGGACGATCTCGTGCGAGGCGACGACATAGGGATTGGGCCAGAAGGCCCGCACGGCCTCGGCGGCGGCAATCTCGTGCTCGGGGTTCACGTAGGCGTGCAGGAATTGGATGGCGATCGATTCGACGCCTTCGGCCAGCAGCGCCTTGGCCTCGGCCACCACTTCGTCGATTGCCAGGGCGGTCAGCACCCGCCCCTGCGCATCCATCCGCTCGGTCACTTCGCGCCGCAGGTCGCGCGGGATCAGCGGGCGGAAGGTGCCGGACAGGCCATAGGCGTGGGGTCGCGTGCGTCGGCCCAGTTCCAGCACGTCGCGGAAGCCGCGGGTGGTGATGAGACCCGCCTTCGCGCCCTTGTGCTCCAGCACGGCATTGGTGCCGGCAGTGGTGCCATGCACCAGCCAGCGGATATCGCCCGGCGTCACGCCCAGCTGGTCGATGCCCGCAAGAAAGCCGCGCGCGCGATCGTCCACCGTCGTCGGCACCTTCTCGGTCCGCACTTCACCGCTCTCGGTGTCCACCATGAGAAAGTCTGTGAACGTGCCGCCCACATCCACGCCGATCGTGATAGCCATGCCACCTCTCATCATTTCATTTTACGGAACTAGGTTCCGGTTACTGGCAAAAATTCCTTGGGCAGTAACAATTGTCAAGCGACAAAAGCCGGGGTATCAAAAATTCCGAAACAAACGTCCAAGATTTGCAAACGGAGCTGCCGATGGCCAAGAAAACGACCTCCGACGACAGCCCGCTCGGGCGCTATTTCAACGTGCTGGAGGCGGTTGTCGCCAACCGGAACGGCATCTCGCTGACCGAGGTGGCACGGATCACCGGCCTGCCCAAGCCGACCGCCCACCGCCTGCTGAACGCGCTGGCCGAGATCTCGGTGCTGCAATACGACGACCACGGCCGGAAAAGCTTCCAGGCCGGACCGCGGCTCTGGAGGATCCTGCAACTTGGCGCCAACCCCTCGCAGGTCGCCCGCTATGCGCAGATGGTCTGCCGCGAGTTGTCCGAGGTCCTGGGCGAGACCTGCTATTGCGTGCGCTACGACGGCGAGACGGTGGAATCCATCGCGCAGGAGGTCTCTCCCGCCGGCTACCGGTTCCACGTCGTGCCGGGCGATATCCTGCCCTTCCATGCAGCCGCCACCGCCAAGGTCATCCTGGCCGCGCAGCCCGACGACATCGTCGAGCAGCACCTTTCCGGCGCGCTGGCCTCGTTCACGCCGCACACCAAGTCGAGCCGCATCGACATCTTCGCCGAGCTCAGCGAGGTGCGCAAAAACGGCTTTGCCATCTGCGACCGCGAGATTGACGAGAACGTCATGGCCTACGCCGTGCCGGTCAAGCTCGACGGGCAACCGGTCGTCTATGCGATGGGCGTCACCGGCCCGGTCAGCCGGATGAAGCAGGACGACGCGATGAAGTTCATCGAGCCGCTGCGCCGGGGCGCCGAACGCTTTGCCGAGATGATGAGTGGCCGCGGCCCGCTCTGAACAGCCGGGAGGCGCCCGGTGGGGCGCCTCCGCTGTCATCACATGATCGCCTTGGGCAGCCACAGGATGATCTGCGGAAAGAGCAGCATCAGCCCGACGCCCAGTATCATGATCGCCACGAAGGGGATGATCGAGAGGTAGAGCTCGTTCATCGTCACGTCCTTGGGCGCGACGCCCTTCAGGTAGAACAGGTTGTAGCCGAAGGGCGGCGTCAGGAAGCCCATCTCCATCAGCACGATGAAAAGCACGCCGAACCAGACCGGATCGAACCCCAGGTTCACGGCAATCGGCGCGAAGATCGGCGCGGTGATCATGATGATCCCCGTCGTCTCGAGCACCATGCCCAGCACCATCAGGATCAGCAGCATGATGATGATGATCACCCATCGGTTCACCTCCAGCCCCATGATCAGCCCCTCGATCATCCGCGTTGCGCCGATGGCCGAATAGAAGGTCGACAGCGCCGAAGAGGCGATGATGATCCAGAAGATCACCGTCGACAGAACCATCGTCTCGCGCAGGGCGGCGGTCAGGTTCTGGAATGTAAGCCGTCGCGCGATGGCCGCGGCAAGAACCGCGCCGCCCGCCCCAACCGCGCTGGCCTCGGCCACGGCCGCGGTGCCGGTCAGGATCGACCCCATCACCGCGACGGCGAGGCCGATCGGCAGCACCACCTTGCGCAGGCTGCGCAGCCGTTCGCCCCAGCTGTAGGTCACCGGGTCGGCCTGCACCGCCGGATCAAAGACCGAGCGGAAATAGGCGTAGAGCGCGAAGAGGAAGGCCAGCAGCAGGCCGGGCAGGATGCCGCCCATGTAGAGCCCGCCAATCGAGGTGCCGGCCACCAGGCCATAGACGATCATCGTGACCGAGGGCGGGATCAGGATACCCAGCGACCCACCCGCCGCGATGGAGCCGAGCGTCATCTGGCGGTTGTAGCCCCGCGACAGCATCGCCGGGATCGCCACCATGCCCATGGCAATCGTCGCCGCGCCCGAGATCCCTGCCATGGCCGAGAACATGGTGCAGATCAGGATCGTCCCGATGGCAAGACCCCCACGGATGCCGCCCATGAACTTCTGCATGGCGTCGTAGAGGTCATCCGCGATCCGCGATTTCTGTAACATCGCGGCCATGAAGATGAACATCGGGATCGAGAGATATTCAAAGCTCGTCGCCGTCGCATAGGCCCGCAGCGGGATCATGGTCAGCGCGGCGGGGCTCCAGAAGAAATAGATCATCCCGACCGAGAGACCGCCCAGCGAGAAGGCAATCGGCACGCCCAGGCCGAGCAGAAGGAACATCCCGCCGAACAGCAGGATGGTGGGCAGAAGCGGATCAACCATGCAGTTCGACCTCGTCGTCGTCTTTGCGCGCGTTCTCGGGGTGGAGGTAGGCCAGCCATTCGTCGATCATCAGCCGCAGCCAGCCCAGCACCATCAGCGAGGCGCCCAGCGGGATCAGGGCCTTGAACACCCAGACCGGCGCCGGCCAGTTTGCCGAGTTCGGGCGCTCGCCCGACAGGAAGGCGCGTTCGGCGAAGGTATAGCCGTGCCGGATCAGCACGTAGCAGAGCATCAGCAGCAGCGTCGTGCCCAGCAGCGTGTCGATCCACAGTTGCAGCTTCGGAGAGAAGCCGGAATACAGCGCATCGACCCGCACGAACTTGCCGCAGGATAGCGCCCAGGGCCCGCCGAGCATGATGAGCGCGCACATCAGCCAGGATGCCACGTCGGATGCCCAGGCCAGTGAAACGTTGAACACCAGCCTGGAGCAGATCTCCGTCAAGACGACGATAGCTATCGCCAGGGTCGCGAAGGATACCACCTTTCCGGTGGTATCCAGCACGCGGCCGATCATGTCAGACAGTGCCTTCATGCAGGCTGCTCCATCGTCATTGCCGGAGAGAGGTTCACTCGCCGCGGCCCAGTTCGCCCAGGTATTCGGCCAGCAGGTTCACCGCCTTGGCGTTCAGGCCACCCTGGTCGGCATAGGCCATCCAGAGCTTGCGCGCCGCCGCGTCCATCTTGGCGAAATCTTCCGCCGAGATCGTGGTGACCTCCATGCCGGCTGCCTGCATCTCGTTCAGGGCCTTGGCGTCATTCTTCATGCCGGTGGTCAGGTAGTCCAGCGACGACAGCATCGCCGCTTCACGCAGGATCGCCTGCAGGTCGGCCGGCAGCGCGTTCCAGGCGGCTTCGTTCACCGCGAAGAAGTTGTTCGGCGCCGGCATCGGCGAGGGCTGGACATAGTATTTGGCGACTTCCTGCAGCGAGATGTTCTTGTTCGCCGAAGGGCTGGCCCAACGGGCCGCGTCGATCGCGTCGGTTGCCAGCGCGGTGTAGATCTCGGAGCCCGACAGGAACACCGGCGAGGCGCCCATGCTCTCGTACCACTTGGCCTCGAGACCGAAGGCGCGGATCTTCAGACCCTGGAAATCGGCGACCGAGGTGATCGGCTTGTTAGACACGATATCCCACTGCGGCGAAACCTGCGGGCCGAGGTAGTAGACGCCATAGGGCGCATAGGCCTCGCGCGCGATGTCGATGAAGCCCTTCTTGTAGAAGAAGTCGAAGCTTTCCAGCGGGGTACGCAGACCACCCGGAACGCCGCTCTCGATCGAGGCCACCGGGCCGATCTTGCCGGCGAAATAGCCGCCGGTCAGCATCCCCATCTCGGCGACGCCCGCGCCAACGGCTTCGAGACCGTCGGCAATCGGGAACAGCGTGCCCACCGGGTAGACCTCGAAGGCGATGCGGCCGCCCGACATCTCGGTCACAAGCTTGGCAAAGCGCTCCTCGACCGCGACGTGGCCCGGGTCGCCCGGGTTCAGGTTGGTCTGAAGCCGCCACATGAAGTCCTGCGCCAGCGCAGGCACAGCGGCGCTGCCCGTGATCAGCGCCGCGACGACACCCGCTGCGAAAGTTCTGAAGGCTCCCATATTCTTTCCTTTGTTCCGATTGTTAAAACTTTCTGTCGGATACTGAAACATTGACCTCCGGAACGTCAAGGTATTTTCTCCGCCGCACGGCCGCCACGGCGAAGGTCACGGACCGGGATGCGTAAAATCCGGGCGAAGCGGGCCGGGCGGACCCTCGCATGCAAGGCCCCTTTCGCCATGACGCGCCCGTAGCGGCAAGGCGCTAACGGCGAAGGTCAGCTCTCCGGTTTTCGGCGAAGCACGGCCCGGCACCTTCACCACCCGAAAATTATTCGCCGATTCGCCGTCGCCGCCCTGCCTGCGCCAATCCCCCAGGCCCCGTCGAACCGCGAACTTCCCCCCAACCCTCTCTTTCATTTGGCGCGGCTTCGCACTATGGCCTTACTGGTGGAAAGAGCCGCGGTGCGCTGCCCGCAAAGCCGTAGAAAGGGAGGGTTCGATGCCCCGTTATCGTTCGAGAACAAGTACCCATGGCCGCAACATGGCCGGCGCCCGCGGGCTGTGGCGCGCAACCGGAATGACCGAAAGCGATTTCGGCAAGCCGATCATCGCAATCGTCAACTCCTTCACCCAGTTCGTGCCCGGCCACGTCCACCTCAAGGACCTCGGCCAACTGGTCGCGCGCGAGGTCGAGAAGGCCGGCGGCGTCGCCAAGGAGTTCAACACCATCGCGGTGGATGACGGCATCGCCATGGGCCACGACGGGATGCTCTACTCGCTGCCCTCGCGCGAGGTGATCGCCGACTCGGTGGAATACATGGTCAACGCCCATTGCGCCGACGCCATGGTCTGCATCTCGAACTGCGACAAGATCACCCCCGGTATGCTGATGGCTGCCATGCGCCTCAACATCCCCGCGATCTTCGTCTCGGGTGGTCCCATGGAAGCGGGCAAGATCGACCTCGCCTCGCTCGAGGTGAAGAAGATCGACCTGGTTGACGCCATGGTCGCCGCCGCCTCGGACGCCTATACCGACGAGCAGCTGCAGCACATCGAGGAAAACGCCTGCCCGACCTGCGGCTCCTGCTCGGGCATGTTCACCGCCAACTCGATGAACTGCCTGGCCGAGGCGCTTGGCCTCGCCCTGCCCGGCAACGGCTCGACGCTGGCCACCCATGCCGACCGCAAGGGCCTGTTCCTGGAAGCCGGCCGCAAGATCGTCGAAATCACCCGTCGCCACTACGAGCTGGAAGAGCATGGCCTGCTGCCGCGCGAAATCGCGACCTACGAGGCCTTCCAGAACGCCATGAGCCTCGACATCGCCATGGGCGGGTCGACCAATACCGTGCTGCACCTGCTGGCCATCGCCAACGAAGGCGGCGTCGACTTCACCATGGACGACATCGACAAGCTCTCGCGCAAGGTGCCCTGCCTGTGCAAGGTCGCGCCGAACATCGAGAACGTCCACATGGAGGACGTCCACCGCGCCGGCGGCATCTTCTCGATCCTGGGCGAACTCTCCCGCGCCGGCCTGTTGCACAACGACTGCTCCACGGTCCACTCGACCACCATGGGCGAGGCGATTGCGCATTGGGACATCAAGGTCGCCAACAACCCCGAGGCCGAGCAGCTGTTCCGCGCCGCCCCCGGCGGCGTGCGCACCACCCAGGCCTTCTCGACCGAGAACCGCTTCAAGGAGCTGGATACCGACCGTGAAAAGGGCGTGATCCGGTCGAAGGAACATGCCTTCAGCCAGGACGGCGGCCTCGCGGTCCTCTTCGGCAACATCGCCGAGGAAGGCTGCATCGTGAAGACCGCCGGGGTCGATGCCTCGATCCTCAAGTTCACCGGCACGGCCCATGTCTGCGAAAGCCAGGATTCGGCGGTGAACGACATCCTCACCGGCAAGGTGAAGGAAGGCGACGTGGTCGTCATCCGCTACGAAGGCCCGCGCGGCGGTCCGGGGATGCAGGAGATGCTCTATCCGACCAGCTACCTCAAGTCGAAGGGCCTGGGCAAAGCCTGCGCCCTGCTGACCGACGGGCGCTTCTCGGGCGGAACCTCGGGCCTGTCCATCGGCCACGTCTCGCCGGAAGCGGCAGAGGGCGGCACCATCGGCCTGGTCGAAAAGGGCGACAAGATCGAAATCGACATCCCCAACCGCCGCATCCACCTGGCGGTGGACGACGCCGTGCTGGCCGAACGCCGTGCCGCGCGCGAGGCCAAGGGCTGGCAGCCGGAAGAGAAGCGGACCCGCAAGGTGTCCAGCGCGCTCAAGGCCTATGCCGCGCTGACCACCTCTGCCGCACGCGGCGCGGTGCGCGACGTGAGCCAGCTCGAACGCAAGAACTGATCAGCGAAACGACAGGCGCGGCAACGCGCCTGTCACCGGTCAAGGGGCAGCCGCCTCAGCCGCCCGCGCTGAACACCCCGGCATATTGGTCACGCAGGATGTTCTTCTGCACCTTGCCCATGGTGTTCCGGGGCAGTTCGCTCACCACCTCCAGCACCTTGGGCTGCTTGAACCTGGCGAGCTTCTCGCCCACCGATGCCCGGATCGCGTCGAGGTCCGGGGTCGCGCCCGGTGCGGCCACCAGCACCCCCACGACGCCCTCGCCGAAATCGGGATGCGGCACCCCGATCACCGCGCTTTCCAGCACGCCGGGCTGGTCGTCGAGCACCAGCTCGACCTCCTTGGGATAGATGTTGTAACCGCCCGAGATGATCAGGTCCTTGGCCCGGCCCACGATCTGCACATAGCCGTCCGGATCCACCAGGCCGATATCGCCGGTGATGAAGAAGCCGTCCTCGCGCAGCTCGGCCTTGGTCTTCTCGGGCATCTGCCAATAGCCCTGGAACACGTTCGGCCCGCGCACCTCGATGATCCCCGCCTCGCCATCCGGCAGCGTCGCGCCGGTCTCGGGGTCGGTGATCTTCAGCTCCACCCCCGGCAGCGGGAAGCCGACGGTGCCGGCGCGCCGTTCCCCTTCATAGGGGTTCGAGGTGTTCATATTGGTCTCGGTCATGCCGTAACGTTCGAGGATACGGTGCCCGGTGCGCGCCTCGAAGGCCTTGTGCGTCTCGGCCAGCAGCGGGGCCGAGCCGGAGGTGAACAGCCGCATCCCGCTGCAGATCGCGCGGTCGAAACGCGGGTCGGCCAGCAGGCGGGTGTAGAAGGTCGGCACCCCCATCATCGAGGTCGCCTGGGGCAGGAAGCGCAGCACCGTGTCGACGTCGAACTTCGGCAGGTAGATCATCGAGGCCCCGGCGGCCAGCACCACGTTCGAAGCGACGAACAGGCCGTGGGTGTGGAAGATCGGCAGCGCGTGCAGCAGCACGTCCTGCGGGGTAAAGCGCCACTCCTCCACCAACGTCAGCGCGTTCGACAGCAGGTTCGACTGGCTCAGCATCGCGCCTTTCGAGCGGCCGGTGGTCCCCGAGGTGTAGAGCAGTGCGGCTAAGTCGTCGTCGGTCCGATCGACCGGCCTGAACTGGTCGGGCTGCCCCGCCGCCGCGTCCGAAAGGCTGCCCGTGCCGTCGGCATCCAGCGTCAGCACCCTGGCCGCGCCGGCGATCCTTCGCAGCGTCTCCTCCGAGGCCGGGCCGCAGACAACCGCGCCCGCTGCGCTGTCGCTGACGAAATACTCCAGCTCATCCGCCTTGTAGGCGGTGTTGAGCGGCAGGAAGACCACGCCCGACATCACGCAGGCGGCATAGAGCGCCAGCGCCTCGGGCGATTTCTCGACCTGCACCGCCAGCCGGTCTCCCGGCTTCAGCCCGGCCGCCGCCAGCGCCCCGGCCTGCCGCGCGGCGATGCGCAGGAAGGCGTCGCCGCTGAGGTGGGTTCCATCCTGCAATGTGAGGAAGGTGGTGTCGCGCCCCTTCAGCGGTGCCAGCAGCCGATCATACAGCGGGTTCGCCATTGTCCCTCTCCCTTCACGCCGCAACGGATGTCTTGACCAGCGCCCGTACGGCCTTGCTCGCCACCACTTCCTTGTGGCTTGCGAATTTCTCGTGGTTCTCGGCGAAGTTCTCCGCCTCGTAGCGGTAATTCACCATCGCCCCCGCGCTCTCGGCCAGGCCCTTCTCCGACAGGTCGGCCCCGGCGTGCACCGCGTGGACATAGGCCCCGTTGCCGAGGTGGAAGCGCGCCACCGGGTCATAGGGCATCCCGTCGCCGCGCTTGGCGGTCAGCAGGAACTGCGCCGCCACGGCGCGCAGGCCCTCGCTGTCGAGCGTGGCCGGGTCGATCCCCTCCTCGGCCATCCAGCGCGTCAGCGTCGGGATCGGCGACAGGGTGACGAAAGTCCCAAGCCCCGGCAGTTCGGCGGCGAGGTCTTCGGTCACCTGCTTGATCAGCGAGTTGCCAAAGGAAATGCCGGCCAGCCCCGCCTGGCAGTTCGAGATCGAGTAGAATACCGCCGTATCCGCCTCTTCCGCCGCCAGCGGCGCGCGTTCCTCGGTCAGCAGCCGCTGGACCGAGCCGGGAATGCCCTTGGTCAGCGCTACTTCGACGAAGATCAAAGGCTCGTCCGGCATGGCCGGGTGGAAGAAGGCGAAACAGCGCCGGTCCGAGGGTTCGACCCGGCGCCGCAGGTCGTCCCAGGAATGGATCGTGTGCACCGCCTCATAGGCGATGATCTTTTCGAGGATATGCGCCGGGCTCTGCCAGTTGATCCGCCGCAGCACCAGGAAGCCCCGGTTGAACCAGGACGAGAAGAGATGCTGGAAATCCAGGTCGATCCGCGACCGCGGATCGCTGCGCGGGATCAGCCGCAAGAGGTCGGCGCGCATCGCCACCAGCTGTGGCGTCGCGCCCGGCACCCGGTTGAGCCGCCGCGCCAGTTCCTGCCGCTTCGGCTCGGCCGCCTGCAGGAAGGCGCCATAGGCGGCCTGCCCCGGCTCGGCCTCGAAGGCGTCGAGAGCCGCGCGCACCTGGGTGATGTCGATGCCGAGATCGCCGGCGAGATGGTCGAAGAAGGCCAGCTTGCCGGCATCGTCGAGCGCACCATAGCGGTCGAGGATCTGCGCCGCCGTGGTCATCCCCGAAATCTCGCCATTGCCCGACAGCAGGTCGGCGATCAGCGCCTCGGTGCTGCGGGTGTCCGGCGCGCCGCCAAGCCGCCAGGGCGTATTTCGCGAGAACAGCGTGGCGAGAACGCCGGACAGCAGGCTCATATCGCGACCCCCATGACAGCCTCGGGCAGCCAGGTGGCCAGACCCGGGAAGATGCACATCAGGATGATGGCCAGGATCATGCAGCCGACGAAGGGCATCGACCCGACCAGGATCTGCCGCAGCGTGATGTCCGGCGCGATGCCGTTGATCACGTAGAGGTTCAGCCCGACCGGCGGCGTGATGAGTCCGATCTCCATGTTGATCGTCACGATCACCGCGAACCAATAGGGGTCAAACCCCGCCGCGGTGATGATCGGCAGCAGGATCGGCGCCGACATCAGGATCACCGCGACCGGCGGCAGGAAGAAGCCGGCAACGAGCAGGAACAGGTTGATCACCGCCATCAGCACCCAGCGGTTGACGTCCAGCGCCGCGATGTATTGCGCCACCGACTGGGTCACGACCAGCGAGGACAGCATGAAGCTGAACACGCCCGCCGCGCCGATGATGAAGAGGATCATCACGCTCTCGCGGGTGCTGTCGCGCAGCACCACCCAGAGGTCGCGGCCGCTGAACATGCGATAGATTACGATGGCCGCGAGGATGCAGAGCATCGCGCCCACGGCGGCGGTCTCCGAGGGCGTCGCCACCCCTCCGTAAAGCGCGTAGAGCACGCCGGCGATGATCGCCAGGAACGGCAGCACGCGGGGCAGGATCTCGAACCGCTGCCGCCAGGAATAGCGCGCCGAGACCAGCGCGGCGCTGGCTGCCCCCCGCCGCCAGGTGTCGAAAATCGCCCAGGCGATGAACAGCAGCGTCAGCAGGATGCCGGGAAGGACCCCGGCGAGGAACAGCCGCCCGATCGAAGTTTCGGTGGCGATGCCATAGACGATCATCGTGACCGAGGGCGGGATCAAGATGCCCAGCGTCCCCCCGGCGGCGATCGACCCGGCGGCCACCTCGGGCGGATAGCCACGGCGGCGCATCTCGGGAATGCCCATCTTGCCGATGGCCGCGCAGGTCGCGGGGCTCGACCCGGACATCGCGGCAAACAGGGCGCAGGCGCCGAGGTTCGACACCACCAGCCCGCCAGGCACCTTGGTCAGCCAGCGCTCCAGCGCCTCGTAAAGGTCAGGCCCCGCCCGGGTCGAGGCGATGGCCGCGCCCATGATGATGAACATGGGGATCGACAGCAGGGCAAAGCTGTTCAGCTCGGCATAGAACAGTTCGGGCAGCGCCTCGAGCGCGCGCGGGCCGTCGAAGATCCAAAGGAACAGGGTGGCGACGATCAGCAGGCCGACGGCCACCGATACGCCCGAGAACAGGACGACGACCGTCGCGATGGCGACCAGCAGGCCAAGCGTGAGGGGATCCATCAGTCGGGGCTCCGTTCGGGGTGAGGCTCGGGCAGTTCATCGGAGGGGCCGAAGGAGGCCAGCCAGAGATCGGCGAGCAGCTGCAACAGGTAAAGGGCAAAGCCGAGCGGCACGGAAAGATAGGTGATCCAGAGCGGAAACGCCCATACAGACTCTGATTTCCAGCCCCGCTTCCAGGCGAGGTGGAACATTTCCCAACCATACCAGACCATGGCCGCGATCATCGCGATGGTCGACAGCATGACCACCACGGCCAGAACGCGCCGCGCCGCCGGCGGGATCAGCTGCGGCAGCAGGTCGACACCGACATGCCCGCGCAGGCGCTGAACATAGGGCAGGCCCAGCAGGGTCGCGCCGATCATCAGGTAGATCACCGCCTCTGTCTGCCAGATGGTCGACTGCCCCAGCACGCCGCGCACGAAGATCATGTGGCAGGTGATCAGCACCGAGGCGAAGATCATCAGCGACGCCGCGACGCCGAAGGCCGTCGACACCATGCCAATTGCACGGATCGGTGCCGGCGGCCGATACCCGGCGCGCGATGGTCGCGCACCGGGGGTGCCACCCGCCGATCGGGGATCAACGGGCGCCTGTGTCATTCGACCGACAGCGCCATGTCGAGCAGCTCCTGGCCGCCCTCGACCGAAGCCGCGAAGGACGGATAGGAGGTGGTCTTGGCCAGCTCACGCCAGGCGTCGAAATCGGCCTGGGTCATCTCGGCGATCTCGACACCCGCGTCGGCAAAGGCCTTGGTCGTCACCGCGTCGCCCGCCTTGGCCTGCTCCAGGTACCAGGCTTCGGCCTTGGCCGAAGCATCGGTCAGCGCCTTCTGCTGTTCGGCGCTCAGCCCGTCGAAGGTGGTCTTGTTGATGAGCAGCGGCTGATACATGAACCACAGCGCGGTTTCGCCCGCCGGGGTATAGCACTTGAGCTGTTCGTACAGGCGATAGCTGAGGAAGCTCTCGGACGAGGTGTTGGTTGCATCCAGCACGCCGGTCTGCAGCGCCGAGTAGATCTCGGACGAGGCCATCGACGAAATCGAGGCTCCGGCGCCCGCCAGCATCTCCTCGAACGACTTGCCCGCCGCGCGGATCGTCACGCCCTGCACGTCGGCGGGCTTGGTGATGCAGCCCTTGTTAGAGCCGAATCCGCCGGCGAGATAGCCATGCACCAGCGTCTTCACGTCGTCGCCGGTCATGATATCCTCGATCTTCGCCATGAAGGGCGAGGCCGAGAGGCGCGCGGCGTGGTCGTGGTTCTTCACCAGGCCCGGCATCAGGGTCAGGTTGTAGGCCGGCTGCTGACCGCCCGCGTAGGACAGCGGAAAAATGGTCATGTCGAGCTGGCCCCGGCTGAGCGGGGTGTACTGCTCGCGGGCCTTGAACAGGGTCTGGTTCGGGAAGATCTGGATTTCCAGATCGACATTGGCCGCCTTCACCTCGTCCGCGACCATCTGCGCGACCTGGTGGCGCACGTCGCCTTCCGACCACTGGTGCGACAGTTTCAGCGTCTCGGCCCAGGCAGCGCCGCTGCCGAATGCCGCAAGAATGGCGAGCGTGCTCGCCGCGAGAATGCGTTTCGTCATGATGTCTCCTCCCAAGGCGCCATGTTTCCTCCCGGCGCCGGATGGGCGACATCAGGCAGCCTATTGCGTACCTTGTCAACCTTCTTGTATACAAAAAGTATGTCCTTGAATATTTCAGCCCCTGAACCGCGCAGTCGTTCGGACCAGATCGCCCAGATTCTGGAAGATCAGATCCTCATGGGCCGATTCGCGCCGGGTGCCCGGCTGGACGAGGTCAGCCTCGCAGAAGAGCACAAGGTCTCCCGCACCCCTATCCGCGAGGCCTTCCACCGACTCGCCCAGTCCGGGCTGGTCGTGCAGCAGCCGCGCCGCGGCGTCTTCGTGCGCACCGCCTCGCCGGTCGAGATCCTGGAGATGTTCGAGGTCATGGCCGAAGTCGAAGCCGCCTGCGGCCGCCTCGCCGCCCGGCGCGCCACCGATTCCGATATCGCCGAACTGCGGCAGGCCAATGCCGAATGCCAGAAGGCGCGCGAAGCCGGCGACGTCGACCTCTACTACCACAAGAACGGCGTGTTCCATCACCTGCTCTACGCCCAGTCGGGCAACCGCTTCCTCGAACAGGAAGCGTCAAGGCTGCATCGCCGCCTCAAGCCCTACCGCCGGATGCAACTCTTCCTGCGCGGCCGCCTGCAACAGTCGATGGAGGAACATACCGCCATCGTCGAGGCCATCGCCGCCGGAGACGCCCCCCGCGCGGCCGACCTGCTGCGCGATCACGTGGCGGTGCAGGGCGAGAAGTTCCACCACGTGATGTCTCACCTGCCCGAGGCGTGACGGCTGCGGTCATTCCTGAAATGGCGGGGCAACAGCGTCCGGTTCGTCCCCAGGCCGCTCCATACCGGGCGAGATCGTCGCGCCTGCGGCAGAGATCTTGTCGCGGGGCACATGGCGGAAACATATTCGCACATGTTTTTGGTCTCGATGCCGGTCGCCGGGACACAGGTGCACCACCTGATTTATCCCGAGTTCCGGCGCATAGTGCCCCTGCGCGGCATCACTCTCACGAAGACCCAGCCACACCCGCGTCTTCCAGCTGCTCCCGGTCCGGCAGGTCGCGCAGGCTCTCCAGGCCGAAAACGGCCAGAAACTGCTCGGTGGTCACGAACGTATAGGGCGCCCCGCGCCGGGGCGACCTTGGCCCGGTCCCGATCAGCCCGCGCCCGTGCAGCCGTCCGATCAGGTCGCGGCTGATCTCCTTGCCGAAGATCTCGCCAAGCCCGTCGCGCGTGATCGGCTGGTGATAGGCCACGGCGGCCAGCACCGCGATGTCGAATTCGCTCAGGTTGAGGTCCTGATGCCCCAGGTCCGCGGCCGCGCGGATCGCAGGCGCATAGGCGGGTCGGGTCCGGAACATCCAGCCGTCGGCCACCCTGACAAGTTCGAAGGCCCGGCCCGCGAGGTCGACGGCAAGATCCTCGACCAGCAGTTCGACCGACGCCCCCTGCCCCACGACGCGGGCCAGGTCCTCACGCGGCACCGGCGAGGCCGAGGCGAAGAGCACCGCCTCGATGCGCCGCATCCACTCGCGCCAGCGCAGCTCGGGCGGCAGGTCGGCCAAGTCGCGGTCCAGCTCCGGTTCGGAACGATCCTTCGCCATCCCTAGACCCCGTAGAGCCGGAAGGTGTCGCGGCCAGTCAGCTCGCGCACCGCGCCGAGATCGACCAGCCGGTCGCACAGCCGCCGCGCCGCACGGTCCGGCAAGGGCAGGGCCGCAGCGGCAACGGCGTCGCGGGTCAGGAACATCTCGACCGCCTGCGCCGCCCCCTTCGCGCGCAGCTTCGGCGCGACGGCTTGCAGGTGCGCGGCGCGACGCGCGAGGTCGCTGGCCAAACGCAGCGCCTCGGTCGCCGACGCGATAGCCGCGCGGTGACAGGCCAGGGCGAGGTCCTCCCCACGCTTGCGCAGGTCGGCGCGGTTCAGGCCAAGGGCGAGCAGCGGCACCAGGGTTTTCCACCCCAGCGCCTGGGTCAGGACAGCATCGGCAACCAGCAGACCTGGAACCTCCGTGCCCGGCATCGCGTCCAGGGCCAGCTCCAGCGCCATGGCCGCGCGCCGCACCGGGGCACCGGTCCCGGCATCGAGCCAGCCCGCGATCCGCTCAGGATCAAGCCCCGGCAGTGCCCGGTGCAAGGCCTTCACCGACACCGGCCGCTCGACGGCCCGCCGCCAGGCGAGGTAGGTCTCGCCTCCCGGCCCGGGCAGGTCGCCGGGACGCAGCAGGTGCAGGACATCGCGCAGGTCGCCCGCCCGTTCCGGCCGGTCGGAAAAGGCCACGCAGGCCTCGGCGGCACGCAGGGCCAGGCGCTCGCGGAACAGCGCCTGGGGCATGTCCGGATGGCTCACCACCAGATGCAGCTGCCCCAAGGCCGCCCCCGACATGAAGGAAACATCTTCAAGCGCTTCGGCGCGGCCCTTGGTGATCCAGGCCGGCATCCGGTCAATACTTCCGGTATCGCTTGGGGGAACCGCGGGGGCAAATGTCATGCCGCAACCCTATCCGGTGACGGCGCTTTCTTCCATAGAATTGCGCGTTATCCGCCCCGAAGGCCAGATACCCTGCGTTCAGAACCGCAGCGGCGCGTTGGTCTTGACCTCCTTGATCACGAAGAAGGTCCGGGCCTGCCGCACACCCGGCAAGGCGATCAGCTTGCTGGTGTGCAGCCGGTTGAAGTCGGCCATGTCCGACACCCTTATGCGCAGCAGGTAATCGAAGTCGCCCGCCACCAGGTCGCAATCGAGAATTGACTCCTCGTCGGCAATCGCGGCCTCGAATGCGGCGAAGCTCTCCGGCGTCGAACGGTCCAGCACTATGCCCACCATCACAAGCGCCCCCAGCCCCACCTTCTGCGGGTCGATCACGGCCCTGACACCGGTGATGTAGCCCTCTTCGAAAAGCCGCTGGGTTCTACGGTGACAGGTCGCCGGGCTGACGTTGATCCGCTGCGCAAGTTCCGCATTGGTCAGCCGCCCGTCCGCCTGAAGCAGTCGCAAGAGCGTCTTCTCCGCCCGGCTTAGCGGCAGTTTATCCTTGCTTTCCAATAACTTGCCCTCCTTCAAATGGTGCACCTCAGGCGCCAGCCGTTCAGTCGATCGAACACGGCGCGCGATTCGGGTGAAATCTGACTGAAAGCTTCTTTCACTATTGATCGATATTAGTAAGTCATTCTCTATATTCCTGCGTCCGTTCTAACATTCTGGATACAATCTGGCATCCAACTTGAAAGGACACATCACCCACATGTCCGTTAGGCTGGTCTTCGACAAAAAAACCGGAGATGGCCATGTCGCTACTTGAGAAATTCGAACGCTACCCGCTGACCTACGGCAAGACGCCGATCGAACACCTGCCCCGCCTGACCGAGGCGCTTGGCGGCAAGGTCCAGATCTACGCGAAGCGCGATGACTGCAATTCGGGGCTGGCCATGGGCGGCAACAAGCTGCGCAAGCTCGAATACATCGTTCCCGACGCGCTGGCCTCGGGGGCCGATACGCTGGTCTCCATCGGGGGCGTGCAGTCGAATCACACCCGCATGGTTGCCGCCACGGCCGCCAAGATCGGCATGAAATGCGTCGTCGTGCAGGAGAAATGGGTGCCCCACTTCGATGCCGTCTACGACCGCGTGGGCAACATCCTGATGACCCGCCTGATGGGCGCCGACTCCCGCCTGGTCGAGGACGGCTTCGACATCGGCATCCGCGAAAGCTGGGAAAACGCCATGCAGTCGGTCCGTGACGCGGGCGGCAAGCCCTATGGCATCCCGGCCGGCGCCTCGGTGCACAAGTATGGTGCCCTGGGCTATGTCGGCTTTGCCGAGGAATTGGCGCAGCAGGAGGAAGAGCTGGGCTTCAAGTTCGACTACATCGTGGTCTGCGCCGTCACCGGCTCGACCCAGGCGGGCATGATCGTGGGCTTCAAGTCCCAGGGCCGCGCCGACCGCGTGATCGGCATCGACGCCTCGGGCACCATCGACCAGACCCGCGCCCAGGTGACCGAGATCGCCCGCAACACGGCCAGGCTGATCGAGCTCGGCGAGGAGATCAACGAAGACGATATCGTCATCAACCCCGACTATGCCTACCCGGCCTATGGCGTTCCGTCGGACGACACCAACGAGGCGATCCGTCTCGCGGCACGGACCGAGGCGATGATCACCGACCCGGTCTATGAAGGCAAATCCATGCAGGGCATGATCGACCTAACCCGCAAGGGGTTCTTCCCCGAAGGATCGCGTGTGCTCTACGCGCATCTGGGGGGCGCGCCCGCTCTGAATGGCTACAGCTACTACTACAGGGAAGGTTGAACCATCGGAGGGTGCCGCGACGTTCCATATGCCCTGCGTCGCGGGACCTTCCATGCCCTGCAAGTCCGAGAACTTTTCTCGGCCCGGTCTTGAGCAAGGCCTGCAATCTGTGCGCAGGCTCCGCGACCGCACCGACGGCGGCGATGACCTCAGGGCCTGACAAACGGAGGCGCACAACGGCGCCCCCCGAGCTTCCACCAGAGCGGACACGCATAGCGTCCGCTCCGGCAGCCTGTCAGCTCAGAGCGCGCTGCAGACGTATTTCAGCTCGAGATACTCGTCGATCCCGTATTTCGACCCTTCGCGGCCCAGACCCGACTGCTTGACCCCGCCGAAGGGCGCGACCTCGTTCGAGATCAGGCCGGTGTTGTGGCCGACCATGCCGTATTCCAGCCCCTCCGAGACGCGCACCATGCGGGCGTAATCGCGGGTGAAGAAATAAGCGGCGAGGCCGAAGATGGTGTCATTGGCCGCGGCCAGCACCTCTTCCTCGGTGTCGAAGCAGAACAGCGGGGCGAGCGGACCGAAGGTCTCCTCGCGCGCGACCTGCATCTCGGCGGTGACGCCGGTGAGGATGGCCGGTTCAAAGAACAGCCCGCCCAGCGGCTTGCCGCCCTGGATCAGCGTGGCGCCCTTGCTGACGGCGTCGGCGATATGTTCCTCGACCTTGGCAATCGCCTTGGGCTCGATCATCGGGCCGATCTCGGTGCCCGGCTCGGTGCCGTTGCCGACCTTCAGCGCGCGCACCTTGGCGGCGAGCTTCTCGGCAAAGGCGTCATAGACCCCGCGCTGCACGTAGATGCGGTTAGCGCAGACGCAGGTCTGGCCGGCATTGCGGTATTTCGAGGCCATCGCCCCCTCGACCGCCGCATCGAGGTCGGCGTCGTCGAAGACGATGAAGGGCGCATTGCCGCCGAGTTCGAGCGAGACCTTCTTGATGGTGTCGGCGCATTGCGCCATCAGCAGGCGGCCCACCTCGGTCGAGCCGGTGAACGACAGCTTGCGCACCACGTCGCTGTCGGTCAGCACCTTGCCGATGGCCGAGGCCCGCCCGGTCACGATTTGCAGCACGCCCGCTGGCAACCCGGCGCGCTGTGCCAGTTCGCCAAGCGCCAGCGCGGTAAGCGGCGTCAGGTCGGCCGGGCGCACGATCATCGAGCAACCGGCGGCCAGCGCCGGCGCGGCCTTGCGGGTGATCATCGCCGCCGGGAAGTTCCAGGGCGTGATCGCCGCGGTCACGCCGATCGGCTGGCGCAGCACGGTGATGCGCTGGTTGTTCTTCGGCGCGGGGATGGTGTCGCCGTAGATCCGCTTGCCCTCTTCCGCGAACCACTCGATGAACGAGGCGGCATAGGCGATCTCGCCCTTGGCCTCGGCCAACGGCTTACCCTGCTCCAGCGTCATGATGAGGCCGAGGTCGTACTGGTTGGCCATCATCAGCTCGAACCACTTACGCAGCACCGCCGCCCGGTCCTTGGCCGCCCAGCGGGCCCATTCGGCCTGGGCACGGGCGGAATGCGCGATGACCGCCGGGATCTCGGCGGCGTCCATCGCCGGCACGGTGCCGACAACCGAGGCATCGGCGGGGTTGGTCACGTCGATCGTGGCGCCGGAGGCGGCCGCCACCCAGGCGCCGTTCACCAGGCAGGCGGATTTGAGAAGGGTCAGGTCTTTCAGCGCGATCATGGCGGCCTCGTCGATTGGGGCTTGTTAATTCGTTCCATATGTGGAACAGTATTTTATATATGGAACATCTCACCCAGGCGCGCCGATGTCAATCGGTCGCGCAGCGCCAGGAGTGCGCCATCAACGACAGCCTCAAGCGCCGCGCCCCCGCCGCCGAACGCGCCGTCCGCATTCTCGACTGCCTGGCCGCCAGCGCCACGCCGCTGGGCGTGTCCGAGCTGGCCCGCGCCCTCGATCTGCCCAAGAGTTCGGTCTACGGCATCTGCGAAACCCTGGCCGACGCCGGGGTGCTGCATGTCGAGGTCCAGGGCTACAGCCTCAGCGCGCATTGCCTGCGCTGGAGCGGCGCCTTCCTGAACCGCTCTTCCATCGTGTCCGAGTTCCACCGCCTGCTGGCCAAGGACCGGCGGTTGGCCGATTACACGATCACCCTCTCGACGCTCGAGGGCAACGAGGTGGTCTACCTGGCCTGCCACAACTCGGACAAACCACTGGGCTTCACCTTCCAGATCGGGATGCGCCTGCCCGCCGTCTATTCGGCCACCGGCAAGGCGATGCTGTCGCATATGGAGGCTGAAGAGAGGCAGGCCGCGCTGGCGCTGCCCTGGCATCCGCCCTTCACCGCGAACAGCGTGCGCAGCACCGCTGCCTTCGACGCCGCCTGCGCGACCTGGCGCGCACAGGGCTATGCGCTGGACGATGGCGAGATCCGCGAGGGCATGGTCTGCCTCGGCGCGCCGATCCGGGATTCGCGCGGCCGCCCGGTCGCCGGAATCGCCCTGTCGATGACCAGCGCCGAAGCCCGGCCCGAGGTCCAGCGCGACCTCGGCGCAATCGTGCGCGAGGTGGCCGACCGGCTGGGCCTCGTCGCCGGGTGAAGCCCGCCACGCCTTTCCCTGACGGAAGATGACAGCGAAGCGGCAATGTAAAAGTTTTGTGACACTGCCCTATTGCGAAACCCCCGGCATGGGCATTCAATGCGATGCGATCGGGGTCGCGCGCCGGGAGGTCAGGAAGCCTTCGCGCATAAGATGCAGAACCTGCTGACCTTTGACGGCACCCCCGGCGCCGGGCCGGGAAAATCGCCCTCGGGCAGCAGAAGGAACCAAACCGCAAAGTGTCCACGCTCGTCGTCTTCTTCCAGATCGGTGGTGCCGTTGCCCTGCTGCTGTTCGGCCTCGGGTTGGTGCGCGACGGGATCACCGCGGCCTTCGGCCTGCGGCTGAAGACGGCGCTCGGGGTCGGCACCCGCACCGGGCCTCGCGCCTTCGTCTCGGGGCTGGTGGCGACGCTGGGGCTGCAATCCTCGACCGCGACGGCGCTGCTCACCGCCTCCTTCCTCGACCGGCAGCTGATCGGCGCGCGGATGTCGCAGATCGTGCTGCTGGGCGCCAATGTCGGCACCGCCGTCACCGCGCTCATCATCTCGACCGGGATCGAGGCGCTGGCCTCGGCGCTGGTGCTGGTCGGGCTGATCGCCTACCGGCGCAAGGACACCACGGCGGGCGGCGTCGGCAAGGCGCTGGTCGGGGTCGGGCTGATGCTGATCTCGCTGACACTGCTTGGCGAGGGGTCGGAACCGCTGCGCCAGTCGGCGGCGGTCGGCGCCTTCCTCGGGATGCTCGATTCCGCCTGGCTGGTGGCGCTGCTCTTCTCGGCCGGAATCGCGGCACTCTGTTCCTCCTCGCTGGCGGCGGTGATGCTGGTGGCGACCCTCGACGTGCCGCCGGGCCTCTGCGTCGCGCTGGTGCTGGGCGCGAACCTCGGCGGGGCGATCCCGCCGGTGCTGGCGACGATGGGGTCGAGTCTTGCCGCCCGCCGGCTGACCATCGGCAACCTGGTGGTGCGTGCGGCGGGCTGCCTTGTCGTTCTGCCCTTCGCCGGCCCCTTCGGCACCGCGCTGCACGAGCTGCCGCTGAACCTCACCGGGCTGGCTGTCGAAACCCACCTCGCCTTCAACCTCGCCCTGGCCCTAGCCGTCGCGCCCTTGGCCGGCCTGCTGACCAACGCCCTGACCCGAATGCTGCGAGAAGACGAGGCCCAGGCGCTGGACGCCCCGCCGAACTGGCTGGACGAAGAGGTGCTATCTGAACCCGTACAGGCCCTCGCCGGGGCAAGCCGGCAGGTGCTGGCCATTGGCGACGACATCGGCCAGATGCTGGAACTTACCCGCCTCGCCTTCCGCCGCAACACCGAGGCCCCGCTGGCCGAGGTGAGCGAGCTGGAGAAGCGCGTCGACGAGGCGCAGCAGAGGGTGAAGATCTACCTCACCCGCCTGGGCCGCAACGCCGACGAGAACGACCACCGCCGTTCCTTCGCCATCCTCGACTATGTCATCAACCTCGAGCACGTCGGCGACATCGTCGAAAAGGGCCTCGCCTCGGCGGTGCGCAAGAAGATCCGCTTTCAGCTGCTGTTCTCGGATACCGGCTACAAGGAACTCGACTCGATGTTCCTGATGACGATCGAGACGCTGCGCATGGCGCAGACCGTCTTCATGATCCGCAACACCGATATCGCGCGCAAGATGATCGAGCAGAAGGTCGAGGTGCGCGCCCGCGAGAAACAGTCGGCGCAGCGCCACCTGATGCGCCTGCAGGACGGCGACCCGCGCAGCCGCGAGACCTCGTCGCTGCACCTCGACATCCTGCGCGACCTCAAGCGCATCAACGCCCACCTTGTCTCGGTCGCTCACCCGATCCTCGACGAGGAAGGTCTGCTGATCGAAAGCCGCCTGCGCGAGGCCGCAACCGGCAAGCCGGGGCGTGGCTGACGCCGGCCAGGCTCAGGCAAGCGGACCGAGGGGCGCGCCCTCGATATCGCGCAGACCGCCATAGGCGGACCAGTCGCCGGCGACGAGATAGCCGGCATCGACCGGCAGCACGGTACCGGTGATCGCCGAGGCCCGCGGCCCGGCAAGGAAGGCAATCGCCTGCGCCACCTCGGCCGGGGCAACCAAGCGGCGCAGGGCACTCGCGGCCGCCAGCCGGCCACCATCCAGCGCACCGGCGTCGAGACCACGGTCCAGCGCGGGCGTCTCGGTGAACCCCGGCGCGACGCAATTCACCCGCACGCCGCTTGGCCCCCATTCGGCGGCAAGCCCCTTGCTCAGATGCGCGATGGCCGCCTTGGCCGGGCCGTAACCATGCAGCGGCCCGGTCCCGATCCCCGCTACCGAGGCGATGGTGACGATAGACCCAGCCCCCCGCCGCGCCATCCGCCCACCGAAGCTGCGACAGCAGGCATAAGTGCCGCGCAGATGCACGGCGATCATCCGGTCCCACTCCGAAAGGCCCAGCTTTTCGGGCGTGCGGGTGCGTTGCAGCACCCCGGCGCAGGTAACCAGGATCGTGGGCGGATGTTCGGCCTCCAGCTGCTCGGCAATGGCGTCGATGGCCTCGGCATCGCTGACATCAGCGCGGTGGAACGCCGCCCCGATCTCCTGCGCCCCGCTGTCGGCAAGGTCGAGCACCGTGACCCGCGCCCGGCCCTCGCGCAGCAGCCGCGCGGTGGCCAGCCCAATGCCGCTGCCCCCGCCGGATATCACCGCGTGCTGGTTCTCGAACTCTGCCATTCCGCCCTCCCCGAGCTGTCTTCGCCACCCTATCGCGCCGTATCTGATTTGCAAGATTTCGATTTATGATTCACAAATCATTTTTATTGACAGCCCGCCCTCTCCTTGGCAGTTTGCCCCCGACAAAGGGGAATTCGCCATGACGCCGAAAGAACGCGCAGAGCTCTACCGCAGGATGCTGACCATCCGCCGCGCCGAAGAGCGGTTGCAGAAACTCTTCGCCGATGGTCTCGTCCCCGGCTTCCTGCACCTCTCAATCGGGCAGGAGGCGGTTCCGGTGGGTGTGTCCAGCGCCCTGACCGAGGCGGATACCGTGTCGTCCAACCACCGGGGCCACGGGCACACGCTGGCCAAGGGTGTCGACCTCACCGGCTTCTTCGCCGAGATCCTCGGCAAGGCGACCGGCCTTTGCCGCGGGCGCGGCGGGTCGATGCATGTGGCGGACCTGTCCAAGGGGATGCTGGGCGCCAATGGCATCGTGGCCGCGGGCCTGCCGATCACCACCGGCAGCGCGCTGGCGCACAGGATGCAGGGCAAGGGCAATATCGCCGTGGTCTATTTCGGCGACGGCGCCCTGGCCGAGGGTCTGGTGCACGAATGCCTGAACATCGCCAAGCTCTGGTCGCTCCCGATCCTCTTCGTCTGCGAGAACAACGGCTGGTCCGAATTCAGCCCGACCGAGCGGCAGCTGGCCACCAGCCTCGACAGGCTGGGCAAGGCCTATGGCATCACCTACCGCGAGGTCGACGGCAACGTGGTCGAAGAGGTCGCAAGGGCCGCCGGCAAGCTGGTGGCCGGAATGCGCAAGGCCCCTGCCCCGGCGATCCTGGAATGCCGCACCACCCGCGTGCGCGGCCATTTCGAGGGCGACCGGCAGGATTACCGCGACAGCGACGAGATTGCCGCGCTGGATGCGCGCGACCCGATCCGCCTGTGCGCCGAGGCGCTGATGGCCGCCGGGCTGGACGATGCCGCGCTGGCCGCCATTGCCGCAGAGGTCGAGGCCAAGATCGAGGCGGCGACCGAGGCCGCCCTGGCCGCCCCCCTGCCCGAAGCCGGCGACATTCTCGCCGATGTCTACACCCGAGCCGAGGTCTGAACAGATGGCTGAAACGCGATACATCAAGGCCGTCAACCAGGCGCTCAAGGATGCGATGCGCGACGACCCGACGGTCTTCCTGATCGGCGAGGACATCGGCGCGGCGGGCGGGTCGTTCAAGGCGACGCGCGACCTGCTCGACCTCTACGGGCCGGAGCGGGTCTATGACGCGCCGATCGCCGAGGCGGCGATCACCGGCATCGCGGTGGGCGCGGCGCTGACCGGCATGAAGCCGGTGGCCGAGATCATGTTCATGGATTTCATCACCCTGTCGATGGACATGCTGGTGAACCAGGCCGCCAAGGCGCGCTCGATGTTCGGCGGCCAGGGCTCGGTGCCGATGGTTCTGCGCACGCCGCATGGCGGCGGGCTGAACGCCGGACCGCAGCATTCGCAATGTCTTGAGGCCTGGCTGGCGCATGTGCCGGGGCTGAAGGTGGTGGTGCCGTCGAATCCGGCCGATGCCTACAGCCTGCTGCGCGCCGCCATCGACGACCCGGACCCGGTGATCGTGGTCGAGAACAAGGCGCTGTATGCGATGAAGGGCGAGATGCCCGACACGCCGGAGCGGATCGAGATCGGCAAGGCGCGCATCGCGCGGCCCGGGCGCGATGCAACCGTGGTGGCCTATGGCGCCGCCGTCGGCATGGCCGAGGCCGCCGCCGAGGTGATGGCCGCCGAGGGCGTCGAGGTCGAGGTGATCGACCTGCGTTCGGTCCAGCCCTGGGACGAGGCCTGCGTTCTGGAAAGCCTGAGCCGCACCCATAACCTGGTCGTGGTGCACGAGGCGGTCGAGGCCTTTGGCGTCGGCGCCGAGATCGCCGCGCGGATGGCCGACATCGGTTTCGACGAACTCGACGGCCCGATCGTGCGGGTCGGCGCGCCCTTTGCCCCCTCGCCCTTCGGCAAGACGCTGGAAGAGGCCTATCGCCCCAATGCCGACCGGATCGTCGCGGCGCTGCGCCGCACGCTGGCCTGAACAGACAGGAGTTGCAGATGACTACCGACCCGATCCTGCTGGACGTCGATGGCGCCATCGCCACGCTGACCATCAACCGCCCCGAGACGCTGAACGCCCTCGATACCGCCACGATCCAGGCCATGCATGGCGCACTCGACAAGGTTGCCGCCGACCCGGCGATCCGGGTGCTGATCTTCACCGGCGCGGGCCGGGCCTTCATCGCGGGCGGCGACATCGCCGACCTGAACTCGCGTCAGGGGCTGCCGCATTACCAGGAGTTCGCCGAGGACATCCACACCCTGTTCCGCCGCATCGAGACCTTCGACAAGCCGACCATCGGCGCGGTGAACGGTTTTGCCCTGGGCGGCGGCACCGAGCTGCTGCTGGCGCTCGATATCCGCATCCTGTCGGACAAGGCCAGGCTCGGCCTGCCCGAGATCACCCTGGGCCTGTTCCCCGGCGCCGGCGGCACCCAGCGGATCATCCGCCAGCTGCCGCTCTGCCGCGCCAAGGAAATCATGTATACCGGCGACATGCTGACCCCGGACGAGGCCGTCAGCGTCGGGCTGGCGAACCGGGTGGTGCCGCACGAGGCGCTGATGGAGAGCGCGCGCGAGACCGCGGCCAAGATCGCGCAGAAGTCGCCGCTGGTGCTGAAGCTGCTCAAGCGGACGCTGAGTGACGGGGCGGACATGCCGCTCTCGGCGGCGCTGCGCCATGAACAGGCGATGATCGGGCTGGTGCTCGACAGCGCCGACGCGCATGAGGGCTGTTCGGCCTTCCTGGAAAAGCGCGCAGCGACGTTCACGGGCCGCTGATCATGTCCGACTTGGTGATGCCCAAGTTCGGTCTGACGATGACCGAGGGGCTGCTGACAGAGTGGCACGTGGCGCCGGGCGCGGCCTTCCGCGCGGGCGACATGCTGTTCACGGTGGAGACCGAGAAGGTCGCCAACGAGATCGAGGCCGAGGCCGACGGCACGCTGGCCGAGATCCTGGTGCAGGCGGGCGACACGGTGCCGGTGGGCACGCCGGTCGCCCGGCTGGCGGGTGGGGTTGCGGCCCCGCCGCCGATGGCCGCGGCCCCCGCCGAAACGGCAAGTGGCAAGGACACGCTCGACAGCCCGGCCGCGCGCAAGCTGATGGCCGAGCACGGGCTGGCCCGCGAGGCGGTTGACGCGACGGGGCGCGACGGGCGGGTGATGAAGGAAGACGTGCTGCGCCTGATCGCCACGCCGCTGGCGCGGCGGCTGGCCGAGGCCGGGGGCGTCGACCTGTCCCGGGTCGAGGGCTCGGGCCCGCGCGGACGGATCAAGGCGCGCGACGTCGAGGCTGCGGCGCAGGCGGTACCTGCCCCGCCCCCCGCCCCCTCGCCTGCCTTGCCGGAGGTCACCGAGATCGTTCCCGACGCCACCCGCCGGGCCACCGCCGCGCGGGTCAGCGCGGCCAAGCGCGACATCCCGCATTTCTATCTCACCCACGAGGCCGACATGGTCGCACTGGCGCGGCTTCGGGCCGAGCTGAATGCAGAGGGCCACGGCCAGAAGATCTCGGTCACGCATATGCTGATCCGGGCGCTGGGTCTGGCGCTGGAAGAGATGCCGCAGATGAACCGCATCTGGGCGGGCGACCGCATCCTGGCCTTCGGGCGTGCCGATATCGGCATGGTCGCCGAGACGCCGGACGGGCTGCGCATCCCGGTGGTGCGCGATGCCGGCGGCACATCGCTCGACGCGGTAGCCGCGCAGGCCGGCGCCCTGGCCGAGCGCGCCCGCACCGGCCGCCTGACCCCGGCCGACGTGGGTGACGGCGTGATCTCCATCTCCAACGTCGGGATGTTCGGCGTCTCCTCGCTCACGCCGATCATCAATCCGCCCAACGCCATGATCCTTGGCGTCGGTGCCGAGCGGTCGCTGTTCCGCCCCGATGCCGATGGCGCGCCCGCGCTGCGGCGCGAGCTGACGCTGACGCTGGCCTGCGATCACCGCATCATCGACGGCGCCGATGCGGCGCGCTTCCTGTCGGCGGTTGTCGCCCTCCTCGAAACCCCCCTCCGCCTGCTGCGCCCGGCGCGCAAACCGGCCTGAGCCACCCGGAGCCTTCCCATGGATTTCGCCCTCAACGAAGAACAGCAGATGATGATCGAGACCGCCCGCAAGGTGGGCGAGCGCTTCGGCCCGGACTACTGGCGCAGGAAGGATGCCGACAAGGAATTCCCGACCGAATGCTGGCAGGCGATATGCGATGCCGGGCTGGCCGGCGCGATGCTGCCCGAGGACCTCGGCGGCGCCGGCCTTGGCATGGTCGAGGTGGCGCTGATCATCGAGGAGCTTTGCGCCGCCGGCGCCGGGGCGACGCTGGCTCAGGTCTTCATGCTGAACCCGATCTTCGGCGGCGTCTCGGTGGCGAAATACGGCACCGACCGGATGAAGGCCGAGTGGCTGCCGAAACTCTGCACCGGCGAGATGCAGTTCTGCATGGCCCTGACCGAACCCGACGCCGGCACCAACTCGCTCGAACTGCGCACCACGGCGGTGGCCGAGGGCGACGGCTGGCGGCTGAACGGGCAGAAGATCTGGATCACCGGCGTGCCGCAGTCGCAGAAGATGCTGGTGGTGGCCCGCACCACCCCGGTCGACCAGTCGCCGAAGAAGACGCATGGCATCTCGCTGTTCATGATCGACACCAACCGCGAGGGCGTGAGCCATACCGCCATCGACAAGCTGGGCACGAACACACTGCCGTCGAGCCAGGTGTTTTTCGACAACGTGCAGGTGCGCGCCGACGAGCTGATCGGCGATGTCGACAAGGGCTGGCACCAGCTGCTCGACGTGCTCAACACCGAGCGCATCGTCACCACCGCCGGCCTGATCGGCGCCGGACGTCTCGCCATCCGGCTGGGCGTCGACTATGCCAACGAGCGGCGGGTCTTCGGCAACAAGCCGATCGGGTCCTACCAGGCGATCCAGTTCCCGCTGGCGCAGCATTGGGCCGAACTGGAGGCGGCGAAACTGCTGAACCTCAAGGCCGCGTCCTTCTTCGACAACGGGTTGCCCTTCGGATCTGAGAGCAATGCTGCCAAGCTGATCGCCTCGCAGGCGGCCTCGGCAGTGGCGGAACGCTCGATGCAGGTCATGGGCGGCATGGGTTTTTCCAAGGAGATGCACGTCGAGCGGCTCTGGCGCGATGCGCGGCTGTTCCGTTTCGCCCCGGTGTCGGAAGAGATGATCCTGAACTACATCGCCATGGCCAACCTCGGCCTGCCCCGTTCGTACTGAGGCTTCCGGCAAGGAGAGCGTTGCCATGCAGAACCTGACCGCGCAGCTGATCTATCACGCCCGCGTCCGTCCCGAGGCCGAGGCACTGGTCTATGACGACACGCGGCTGAGCTGGCGCGCGCTGCACGAGCGTGTGCAGGAGATCGCCGCCGGGCTGCGCGCGCGCGGCATCGGACCGGACAGCATCGTGGCGCTGGTGATGAAGAACTCGGCCGCCTTCGTCGAACTGCTCTACGCCATCTCGCATGTCGGCGCGGTCTCGCTGCCGGTGAACTTCCGCCTGTCGGGCGAGGAGGTCGGATATATCACCAACCACGCCGGGGCCGACCTCATCATCGCCGACACCGAGTTTGCCACTTCGGTCGAAGGGTTGACGCCGCCGGTCATCCTGCTGGACACGGCCGCGCAGGTCGATCTGCGAACCGCTATCCGGGGCCCGGCCGTCCCGCGCCCGCATCCGCGCGCGGGCAGCGACCTGTTCCGGCTGATGTATACCTCGGGCACCACCGACCGGCCCAAGGGCGTGACCCACAGCCACGACAACTTCCACTACAAGAACATGGACATGATCATGTCCCTCCAGCTGAGCGCGCGTGACCGGCTCTGCATGGTGGGCCCGCTCTATCACGTCGGCGCCTGCGACCTGCCGGGGCTCGCGGTTCATGCCGCCGGCGGCACGTTGGTGGTGCTGCGCGACTATGACCCGGCCCGCGTGGTCGAGACGGTGGCCGCCGAAGGCATCACCGGCATCTGGCTCGCCCCGGTGATGACCAGCGGCATTCTCGCGCTCGACAGGGCGGGCCTGCCAGACCTCTCCTCGCTGGAATGGTGCATCGCAGGCGGCGACCGCACGCCCGAAAGCCGCATCCGCGACTTCGGTTCTGTCTTCCCGAGGGCGCGGTACATCGACGCCTACGGCATGACCGAAACCGTCTCGGGCGACACGATGATGGAAGCCGGGCGCGAGATCGAGAAGATCGGCTCGGTCGGCCGGTCAGTGAGCATGGTCGAGCTGGAAATCCGCGACGACGCCGGCACCGCCCTGCCGCCCGGCGAGGCGGGCGAGATCTGTATGCGCGGACCGAAGGTGACTTCCGGCTATTGGAAAGACCCCGAGCGCACGGCTGCGGCGATGCATGACGACGGCTTCCTGCGCTCGGGCGACGTGGGGTACCTGGACGCCGATGGCTTCCTTTTCCTGACCGACCGCAAGAAGGACATGATCATCTCGGGCGGCGAGAACATCGCCTCTTCCGAGCTCGAACGAGTCATCCACCTGATGCCCGAGGTGGCCGATGTCGCCGTCGTCGCCAAACCCGACGAGAAATGGGGCGAGGTGCCGCTGGCGGTGGTGGTGCTCGCGCCCGGCGCGCAGCTGGACCTCGACCGCCTGACCGGTTTCTGCCGCACCCACCTGGCCGGGTTCAAATGCCCCAAGGCCCTTCGCATCGTGTCGGAACTGCCCCGCAACCCCTCCGGAAAGATCCTGAAGCGCGTGCTGCGCGAACAGGTTCTCTCCGACGGCTGAGCGCCGGGGTCCGCCTTGCCGCGCCGAACCGCAAGACCCACCGACAAGGCAGCCCCGCTGCCGTTCGACCGCCCTGCCCGCAGGACCAGGCCCAACCGCGAGGAGAAGGCGCAGCAGACCTACCGCAACCTGATGCACGCGGCCGCCGCGATCGTCGGGGAAAGCGGCTATGCCGCGACGACCATCGCCAAGGTGGCCGAGGCGGCAGGCGTGGCGCATGGCACCTTCTACAACTACTTCGCCGACCGGCAGGCCCTGTTCGACGTGCTGCTGCCCTTCGTCGGCCTGCAGATGACCGACCGGATCACCGCCGACCTCACCGGCGTCGGCCAGGGGCTGGACCGCGAGGTCGCCCGGTTCCGTTCCTATTGCACATACCTGCGGGAAAACCCCGGCTTCTACCGCGTGCTCTACGAGGCCGAGGTCTTTGCCCCCAAGGCGCATGACGAACATATCCGCCGGCTGAGCGACGGCTACGTCCGCTCGCTGAAACGCGCGATGGCGGCGGGCGACCTGCGCGCCATGTCCGACGACGAGCTCGATGCGACCGTCGCCATCCTGCTCGGCGCGCGCGCCTATGTGGCGATGCTCTACAAGACGAGCGGCGACATCCCCGACAGCGCCGTCGAGGCCTATGCCAACCTGATCCGCAAGGGCCTGTTCCGCTGATACCCCGCAGCGCGAAAATCGATAGTTTACAATCCTCCAGACAGTAAATTATTCTCTGTTGAGAATAATCATTCCGAATGGAGATTTCATGTCCGACGCTCCGCAAGAAAAGCTCGTGGGCGCCCTGATCAGTGGCCTCGCGGTGCTGCGGTATCTGCAGAAGTCGCGCAGCGGCGTCGGCGTCACCCAGGTGGCGCGCGACCTGAACCTGAACCCGTCGACCTGTTTCAACCTGCTCAAGACGCTGGTGCACGAAGGCCTCGCCAATTTCGACCAGGCGACCAAGAGCTATTCGCTCTCCATGGGCGTCGTCTCCCTGGCGCAGGGCGCGCTGGACCGCGAAAACCACATCCGCGTGCTGCACCCCGAACTCGAACGCATCGCGCAGAAATTCGAAGTCGCCATGAACCTCTGGCAGGTGGTCGAGGAAGACCGCGTGCTGCTGGTCGACCGGGCCGAACCTTCGACCACGACGGTGCAGATCTCGATGCGGATCGGACAGCGCCTACCGATGTTCGTCGGCTCGCTGGGCCGCTGCTTCGCCGCGCAGAGCGGCCTGGAAAAGGCGAAGATGGAGCGCCGCTTCCGCAAGATCCGCCTCGCCCGGCCCATCGACTTCGAGGAATGGTACCAGGAAGTTCAAAAGGTGCACGAGACCGGCTATGCCATCGACCGCGGCAACTTCTCGCGCGGGATCACCACGGCGGCGGTGGGCATCCCCGACGCGAACAACCGCCCCCTCCTCGCGATCAGCGCCATCGGGATCTCGGAACAGATCGACGACGAGAAACTGGACGCGCTCTGCCAGGATCTGCTCGGCCTCGCGCGAAATGCGCGGCAACATGGTTAATTATGACTTGTGATTCATAAATCATCATAGATACTCCTCCTCGCGAAGGAGGACCCCATGGATTCGCAAATCACCCATTGGTACGAGACGCTGGCGCCCGGCACGGTGCTGGCGCTCCCCGACATCGATTGCAGCGCCGACCGGATTTCCCGGCATTCCGAACTGTTCGACGCCTATCACCCGATCAACACCAGCACCGACAACCGCTTTGGCCGCGCCATCGCCCACGGGCCGCACCCGGTGGCGCAGGCGATGGCCTCGGTCGGCAACCTGCTGGGCGAATGCCTGGTGGCCATGGGCCAGCTCGGCCCCTGGCGGTTCCTCTCGCCGGCCTTCGTCGGCGAGGTCCTGCGCGCCGACGCCACGGTGATCGAGCGAACCGCCGGCGGCAAGCAGGGCACCGTGGTGCTGGAAATCCGCATCACCGCGCCCGACGGCCGGGTCTCGCAGATCGGCGAGGCACATCTGATCGTGCGCCGCCGCCCGCGCGCGGAGGGCGCGGCATGATCTGGACCGAAGAACACGACGCCCTGCGCCGCACCACCCGCGCGGTGGTCGAAACCCACGTGAACCCCTTCGTCGACCAATGGGAGGAGGAAGGCATCTTCCCCGCCCGCCAGGTCATGAAGGCCTTTGGCAACGCCGGCCTGCTCGGCATCGGCAAGCCCGAGGAATACGGCGGCATGGCGCTGGACCTCTCCTACGAGATCGCCTTCGCCGAGGAACTGGGCGGCATCCGCACCATGGGCATCTGTTCGGCCATCGGGGTGCAGACCAACATGTGCACCCCCGCGCTCGCCAAACACGGCAGCGACCGGCTCAAGGCCGAGTTCCTGGCACCCACCATCGCCGGCGACCTCGTCGGCTGCATCGGCGTCAGCGAGGCCGGGGCCGGTTCAGACGTGGCCAGCCTCAAGACCACCGCCCGCAAGGATGGCGGCGACTATGTGATCAACGGCTCCAAGATGTGGATCACCAACGGCGTGCAGGGCAACTGGATCTGCCTGCTGGCCAATACCGGCACCGAGAACGCCCCCCACAAGAACAAGTCGCTGATCGTGCTGCCGCTCGACACGCCCGGCATTTCGGTCGGCAAGAAGCTCGACAAGGTCGGCTACCGCTCGTCCGACACCGCGCTGCTGTTCTTCGATGACGTGCGCATCCCGCAGGCCAACCGCATCGGCGAGGAGGGGCGCGGGTTCCTCTACCAGATGCAGCAGTTCCAGGAGGAACGGCTGTTCGTCGTGGCCCGCTCCTGGCGCTTCCTCGACATCGCGATAGCCGAAACCATCGACTACCTGCGCCAGCGCAAGGCCTTCGGCAAACCGCTGCTCGACAACCAGTACATCTACTTCAAGCTGGCCGAGATGCAGACCCAGGTCGAGGCGGTGCGCTCCCTGCTCTACCGCGCGCTCGAAGCGCATCTCGCGGGCGAGGACGTGACCAAGCTGGCCTCGATGGCGAAATACATGATCGGCCGCCTGTCGATGGAGGTCCCGGTCGAGTTGACCCAGTTCTGGGGCGGCCAGGGCTTCATGAACGACAACTTCATCACTCGGGTCTACCGCGAGGCACGGCAGACCGCCGTCGGCGGCGGCGCCAACGAGGTGATGCTGCAGGTGATCGCCAAGAAAATGGGAATCTTCCCGGAAAGCTGAGCGCGAAGGCCCGCATGGCAAGGTCAATCCGTCCTTGCCATGTCCGGGCCGCAGGGGATATTCTTTATTGGAAATACTATTCTACAAAGGAAAGACTTAGGGATGGACTTCAGCTTTACCGAGGAACAGGAACAGGTCCGCGACATGGTCGCGCGCTTCGCCGCCGACGAGATCGCGCCGATCGCCCGCAAGCATGACGACGAAGAGAGCTTCCCGCGCGAGATGTTCCGCAAATGGGGCGAGCTCGGCCTGCTGAGCGTGCGCTATCCGGTCGAGGACGGCGGCTCGGGCATGGACAAGATTTCCGACTGCATCGTGCGCGAGGAGTTGAGCTATGCCAGCCAGGCCTTCGCCTCGTCCTGGTCGGCGCACACCCACCTCGGCATCTGGCCGATCTGGAAGGCCGGCACGCCCGAGCAGAAGGCAAAATACCTGCCCGGCGCCTTCGACGGCACCAAGATCAGCGCCTTCGGCCTGTCCGAGCCGCGCGGTGGGTCGAACATCCGCGCGCTCAGCACCAAGGCCGAGAAGATTGACGGCGGCTGGCGGATCTCGGGGGCCAAGACCTATATCACCAACTCGCCGATTGCCGATTTCATGCTGCTGGCCGCGCGCACCTCGCCCGAGCTCAAGCCCCATGCCATCAGCCTGTTCATCATCGACTTGCCCAACCCCGCCGTGGTGATCCACAAGTTGCAGAAGGAAGGCATCCGCGCCTCGGAAACCGGGCTGATCCACATCGACGGGCTGGAAGTGCCCGACGAGGCGCTGCTCGGCCATCAGACCGGCACCTATCCGATCATCCTCGACTCGCTGTCCGAGAACCGGGTCGGCGTGGCGGCCAACGCGCTTGGCATGGCCCGTGCGGCGCGGGACGCCTCCATCGCCTATGCCCGCGACCGCGAGGTCGCTGGCAAGCGGATCGGCCAGTATCAGGCCATCGCGCACAAGATCGCCGACATGGACGCCGAGATCGAGGCCGCGCGCTGGCTGGTCTACCACGGCGCCTGGCTGGTCGATCAGGGCAAGCTGACCAACGCCATGGCCGCCAAGGTCAAGCTGGTCGCCTCGGAAACCGCGATGCGCTGCTCCGAACAGGCGATCCGCATCCACGGCGGCGCGGGCATCATGCGCGACTACTCGGTCGGCCGCATCCACCGTGACGCGCTGGTCTACGTCATCGGCGAAGGCACCTCGGAAGTGCAGCGCAACCTGATCGCCCGCGCGCTCGACCTCTGAACCTCTGCGACCCTCGCCTCGACAGCGGCGAGGGTCCGCCCGCGCGGTCCGGCACATCCGGGCGAAGGCAACGGAATACATGGGAAAAATTCCGCACGAACCGCACCGCCTCCGAAATATGATTGACAAGTCATTTTTTGATGCAATAATTCTTCATATCAAATAGTCTTCTCTATCGGGAATGACTGGCCAGAAGGGGGAGACATGGCCGAGACCTTCCAGACGCTGACCTACGAAGTGAAGGGGCGCACCGGCGTCATCACCTTCACGCGTCCCGACGTGCGCAACGCGCTCGACCTTGCCATGCGCGAAGAGATCGCCGCGCTGCTGTCGCGCATCCGGGCCGACCGCGACCTGCGCTCGCTGATCCTCACCGGCAGCGGCGGCGCCTTCTGCGCCGGTGGCGACCTCAAGTCGCTGACCGAAGAGGAACGCCCGGTCGAGCTGAACCGCGAACGCATCGCCCTGCTGCACACCTGGTTCACCGAGCTCAGCAACCTGGAACTGCCGGTGATCGCGGCGGTCGACGGGCCGGCCTATGGCGCGGGCTTCAACCTGGCGCTGGCGGCGGATTTCGTGCTCGCTACGCCCCGCGCGCGGTTCTGCGCGGTCTTCGGACGCATCGGCCTGGTGCCCGATCTTGGCGGCTTCTTCCTGTTGCCGCGCATCGTCGGCCTTGCCCGCGCGAAAGAGCTGGTGATGACCGCCCGTTCGCTGGGTGCCGAAGAGGCGCGCGACCTGGGCATCGTGCTGGAGATCCACCAGCCCGAGGCGCTGGCCGAGGCCGCGCTGGCCTTTGCCCGCCGCTTCGACGAGGCCTCGCGGCTGGCGACGGGCATGTCCAAGACCATCCTGAATCAGGCTCTACACAGCGATCAGCGCGGTCTGGCCGACATGGAGGCCATGGCCCAGGCGCTCTGCCTTGCCTCGGACTACCACAAGCAGGCGGTGCAGCGGTTCCTGAACAAGCAGCCGCTGGCCTTCGACTGGGACCGCATGACGAAGGACAAGCCCGCGTGACCACCCGCAAACAACATACCGCGCGGATCACCGGCGTTGCCGATACCGCGATGGGCGAATTGCCCGGGTCGACCGCCATGGGCCTGCACGCCGAGGCGACGACCGCCGCGCTGAAGGATGCCGGGCTGACCGCTGCCGATATCGACGGCGTGCTTTGCGGCTATTCGATGACGATGCCGCACCTGATGCTCAGCTCGGTCTTCTGCGAATATTACGGCCTTCGCCCCAGCTTCAACACCGCGATCCAGGCCGGCGGGGCGACGGCCTGTATCATGCTCGCCAACGCGGTGGCCTTGGTGGAATCGGGCGCCTGCCGGCACGTTCTGTGCGTCACCGGCGACAACCGCCTGACCGGCATGACCCGCGACGGCGCGGTGGCGGCGCTGGCCAGCGTCGGCCACCCCGAGTTCGAACAGCCCTATGGCATGTCGGTGCCCGCCGCCTATGCGCTGGTGGCGCAGGCCTACCTGCACCAATACGGCATCAGCCGCGACGAGCTGTCGGCGATTTCGGTTGCCGCCCGCGCCCATGCGGCGCTGCATCCCAAGGCCTACAAACGCGATCCGCTGAGCCTCGCCGATGTCGCCAACAGCCGGGTCATCGCCTCGCCGCTGCGGCTGCTCGACTGCTGCCTGATCTCGGATGGCGGCGCGGCGGTGATCGTCAGCGCGGCCGATGCCGCCCGCGACACCCGCAAGCCGGTGCGCGTGCTCGGCTCGGGCCAGGGCCACACCCACGAACACATCATGGCCGCCCCCTCGCTGACCGACTTCGGCTGCAAGACCTCCTCGGCCATGGCCTTTGATCAGGCGGGCGTGACGGCGGCCGAGATCGACGTGGCCGAAATCTACGACAGCTTCACCATCACCCTGCTGACCGAACTGGAATCGATCGGTTTCTTCGAGAAGGGCGAGGCCGGGAAGGCGGCGCTGGCGGGCGATATCTCGCTGGGCGGGCGGCTGCCGGTGAACACCCACGGCGGGTTGATGAGCTATGGCCATTCCGGTGCTGCGGGCGGCGCCTTCCACATCGTCGAGGCCGCGCACCAGCTGCGCGGCGAAGCCGACGCGCGGCAGGTGGCCGGGGCCGGACTGGCCTTTGTCCATGGCGACGGCGGCATCCTCTCGGCGCATTGCAGCCTCGTGCTGGGACAGGAGTGAACATCATGGCCCTGCCCCTTCCCACCCCCAATGCCGACAGCCGCCCCTATTGGGACGCGGCGCAGCAAGGCCGGCTGGTAGTGCAGCACTGCGCCGCCTGCGGCACCGTTCAGGCCGTGCCGCGCGGCTGCTGCGGCAACTGCCAATCGCCGGCGCTGGAGTGGCGCGACAGCGCCCTGCGCGGCACCGTCGCCAGCTTCTCGGTCGTGCATCGCGGCCCGACGGCAGCCTTCCGCAACTCCACGCCCTATGTTCTGGCCCTGATCGACGTCGCCGGCGGCGTGCGACTGATGCTCAACATCATCGGCCCCGGTCCCGACGAGGTGCAGATCGGCGAAGAGGTGGAGATCACCTTCGAGCCGCGCGGCGAGGCCGGTTTCCAGATGCCCCAGGCCCGGAGGATCACCGCATGATCACCTTTGAGGATTTCGAACCCGGGCGCAGCTTCGGATCGGTGCCGGTCACGCTGGATGACCGGCTCTGGTCGAACTGGACCAGACTCTATCCGGGCGATTCCGCCTGTGCGCCCGAGATGCCCGAGGGAATGACGGCGGTTCTGGTGATGAAGGCCTATATGGAACTGGTCGCGCCGCGCCCACCTGGGAACGTACATGCCAGCCAGAGCTTCGAGGTGACCCGCCTGCCCCGGCTGGGCGAGACCGTCACCACCACCGTGACCTGCACCGGCAAGGAGCTGCGCAACGGCCGCCGCTGGATCGACCTGGCCACCGAGAGCCGGGATGCCGAGGGGCAGCACCTCTTCAACGGACGCATGAGGATGATATGGGCAGCCTGACCGACACCCGCCCCGCCGACCTGGTGGTGACCGCCGAGGCGATCCGCGCCTATGCCGCGATCACCGACGATTTCAACCCGATCCATGTCGACCCCGACTTTGCCGCAAGCACGCCGATGAAAGGCGTCATCGCCCATGGCACCATGTCGCTGGCGCTGATCTGGCAGATGCTGCGACGCGAATTCGGCGCCGAGCGCAGCGGCAAGGCCAGCCTCGAGATCCGTTTCACCCAGCCGGTCCGCATTGGCGACCACCTGCGCGCCTGTCATGCGCCCGACGACAAGGGCGGTTTCGACGTCTGGGTCGAGAACCAAGCCGGTGTGGCCGTCATCAAGGGGAGCGCACGACTGTGACCGCTTTCAAACCGCTCGACGTCCTGTTCAACCCCGCCTCGATCGCGGTGGTCGGCGCCTCGTCGAACCCGATGAAGCTGGGCGGCCGCCCGATCGCCTACATGCAGAAGCAGGGCTATCGCGGCACCATCTACCCGGTGAACCCCAAGGCGACCGAGATCCAGGGTCTGCCCGCCTATCCCAGCCTCTCGGCCATCGGCCAGCCGGTCGATCTCGCCATCATCGCCGCCCCGGCAGCCATGGTCGAGGAGACCATTCGCGAGGGCATCGCCGCGGGGGTGAAATCCTTCGTGGTCTTCTCCTCGGGCTTTGCCGAGCTTTCCGCCGAAGGCGCCGCGATCCAGTCACGCCTGCGCGAGATGTGCGAGGCGGCGGGGGTGCTGCTGCTGGGCCCAAACTGCCTTGGCGCCATTGACATCCGCAACCGGGTGGTCGCCTCCTTCACCACCGCGATGGAGGAACACGAGCTGATCGAGGGCGGCTTTGCCTTCGTCTCGCAAAGCGGTGCGCTGGGGGCCTATTGGCTCGACATGGTGTTCCAGCGGGGCATCGGCGTCTCCACCTGGATTGCCACCGGGAACGAGGCCGGGGTGACGGTGGCCGACGCCATCCATCACCTGGCGCATGATCCGGCGACCCGGGTGATCGGCTGCTATATCGAGGATATCAAGGACGGCCCGGCCTTCCGCGAGGCCGCCCGGGCGGCCATCGCCGCGGGCAAGCCGATCTTGCTGATCAAGGCCGGGCGGTCGCAGACCGGCGCGGCGGCGGCGGCGTCGCATACCGGCGCTCTGGCCGGCGAGGACGCGCGATATCAGGCTCTATTCGAACAGATCGGCATTCTTCGGGTGAACTCGCTGCTGGAAATGGGCGACGTCGCACGGCTGGTGCTGATGCAGCCCGCGCCCACCGGGAGCAATGTCGGGGTGATCAGCGTTTCGGGCGGCGCCGGGGTGCTGCTGGCCGACGAACTAGACGAGGCGGGCTTTCGCGTGCCGCCCTTCGACGAGGCCACCCGCGCCCGGATCGACGCGGCCCTGCCCGACTATGTCTCGGCCAACAACCCGCTGGACGTGACCGGCGGCGTGGCGGGCGACAGCTCGATCTTCGGGCGGGTGCTCGACGCGCTTGGCACCGCGCCGGACCATGACAGCTTCGTGCTGTTCATCGGGCTGATGGGCTCGATCTCGGCCGACCTGTCGCAGAGCCTGGTCCGCGCCTTCGCCAAGGCGGGCAAGCAGGTGGTCGTGGTCTGGATCGGCGCGCGCCCCGAGGTGGTGGCCGAGCTGGAGCGCAACGGGCTGCCGGTCTATCCCGACATCCCGCAGGCCGTCTCCGCCATGGCCCGCGCCCGCGACCTGATGGCCGGGCAGGGCCGCGCCGGGGCGCTCGAGGGCATCGCCTGGCCGCCGCCCCTGCCCTCGCCCGAGAGCTGCGAACCCCGCTCCGAAGTGCGCGCGCAGGATTTCGTGCGCACCCATTGCGCGCTGCGCTTTCCGACCCAGAAGCTGGTGCAGACCCCGGACGAGGCGCGCGCCGCGCTGGCCGACCTGTCCGCCCCGCTGGCGGTCAAGCTGCAAAGCCCCGACATGCTGCACAAGAGCGAGCACGGCGGCGTGCGGCTTGGCCTGTCGTCGCCCGAGGAGGTCGCCGGGGCGGTAGCCGACATGCTGGCCATCGCCAGGGCCGGGAACCTGCGGCTCGACGGCATCCTGCTGCAGGAGATGACACCCGTGGCGCAGGAGCTGATCGTCGGCTTCCGCCGCGATCCGGTCTTCGGCCCGCTGCTGCTGATCGGGCGCGGCGGTGTCGAGGTCGAGCTGCGACCCGACCGCGCCATGGCCTATCTGCCGATGTCGCCCGATGCGGTCGAGGCGATGATCCGCGGCCTCGCCAGCGCGCCGCTGTTCACCGGCTTCCGGGGCGGGCCTTCGGGCGACATCGCCGCACTGGCCCGCGAACTCTCGCGGCTGGGCGACGCCTTTGCCGCCGACGAGAGCATCGAAGAGATCGAGATCAACCCGCTGGCGCTTTCGAAGGACGGAGGCTTCGTCGCGCTGGACGCGCTGTCGCTGCACCGCCGGGCCCCACCGGAACCGCAGGCTGCCACAAGCCAATGCCCGGTTGACAGCGAGGCTGCCGCCGGGTGAACTTGGAAATACAATTCTCGATAGAGAATTGAGGCAGCGGGGCGAACCCCCGCACGCCGAAGGGAGGAGGAAACCTTGACCGACGCTTACCCGCCCCAGAACGACGCCACCCGCGTCGTGGTGCGTGCCCTGATCGTGGCGATCTCGCTCGCCACCGCAGCCTTCTACTTCTACACGGCGTGGTATGGCACCTTCCCCGCGCTGATCCAGCGTTCGGTCCTGCTCGGCACCACGATGAGCCTGGTCTTCCTCGGCCTGGCCGACCGCAGCGCCGCCACCGGCGCGCGCCGGGCGCTGCTGATGCTGGTGGTCGTCACCGGCGTGGTCGCCAGCGCCTTAACCGCCGGCTTCATCGTCATCGACTTCGAGAACATCGCCGAAAGCGCCGGCTTCTACGGCCAGAG
The DNA here is from genome assembly GCF_014656415.1 of Seohaeicola zhoushanensis. Taxonomy (GTDB): domain Bacteria; phylum Pseudomonadota; class Alphaproteobacteria; order Rhodobacterales; family Rhodobacteraceae; genus Seohaeicola_A; species Seohaeicola_A zhoushanensis. The sequence goes on from NZ_BNCJ01000016.1 coordinate 93,036, forward strand.
GGAGGTGATCCTCGCCTCTATCATGGTGGTCGCCCTGCTGATCGCCACCTACTTCGCTTTCGGCGCCGCCCTGCCGCTGATTGCCGTGGCCTTCATCCTCTACGCCCTCTTCGGCCGCTCGATGCCCGACATCCTGTCGCATCGCGGCCTGAGCTGGAGCTCGTTGATGGCCGGGAACTACCTCACCACCAAGGGCGTGCTCGGCGTGCCGCTGGGTGCGGTGGCCGACGTGGTGCTCTACTTCCTCGTCTTCTCCTCCTTCCTCGCCGCCACCGGCGCATCGGACACCTTCGTGCGACTCTCCCAGCTGTTGGTCGGCCGGATGCGCGGCGGTCCGGCGAAGATCGCCGTGGTCGGCTCGGGCCTGCTGGGCAGCGTCTCGGGCTCGGCCGTCGCCAACGTGGCGGCCAGCGGCACCTTCACCATCCCGATGATGAAACGCGTAGGCTATACCCCGCATTTCGCCGGCGCGGTCGAGGCGGTCGCCTCGTCGGGGAGCCAGATCATGCCCCCGGTGATGGGCGCTGCGGTCTTCATTATGGCCGACATGCTGCAGGTCGGCTACGGCACCATCATCCTCGCCGCCGTCTTCCCGGCGCTGATCTACTACGCCAACCTCTTCCTGGTGGTCGATCTCGAAGCCGCCAAGCTGAAGCTGCGCGGCCTCGACGATCTCGACAAGGATCAGACCGGCCAGCTGATGCGTGACTCGGTCTTCCTGCTGGTGCCGCTGGCGGTGCTCTTCGGCATGGTGCTGATGCAATATTCGCCGCGCTATGCCGCAATCGTGAGCCTCGCGGTGCTGCTGGTGATGAACATGTTCAACCCCAGGCACCGCATGGGTCCGCGCGGTCTTATCAATGCGATTGTCGACGGCATGACCGGGGTCGCCCCGATCGCCGTGGCGGTGGCGGTGGCCGGTATCATCGTCGGCGTCGTCGAGGTGACGGGCCTGGGCCTGAACCTCACCACCATCATGACGGCGGCCGCCAAGAACTCGCTCCTGCTGCTGCTGGTGTTGACCATGGCCAGTTCGATCATCCTGGGCATGGGCCTGCCGACGGTGGCCTGCTACATCATCCTCGCGCTGATCATCGCGCCGGTGATGGTGCGGCTCGGCGTGCCGCCGATCGCGGCGCATATGTTCGTGTTCTACTTCGGCACGCTCTCGGCGATCACACCGCCGGTGGCGCTGGGGTCGTTCACCGCCGCCGGGATCGCCGGGGCCTCGCCGCTACAGACCTCGTTCACCTCGCTGCGGATCGCCCTGCCGGCCTTCCTGATGCCCTATATCTTCGTGTTCCAGCCCGGGCTGCTGTTCCAGGGCGATATCGTCGGCCTGCTGATCCCGCTGGTGAACTCGGCCCTGGCCGTGGTCGGCCTTTCGGCTGCGACCGTCGGCTATTTCCGCGGACCGCTGGGCCTGGTGCGCCGCGCCATGTTCCTGGTCGGCGCGCTGATGGCCTTTGCCCCCGACCACCTGACCGACATCGCCGGCGCGCTTCTGATCGCGGCGGCCATCGCGGTGGGCGAATTCCGCGGCTCCAAGACGGCGGCCATGCCGGCCCGCGAGCCCACCGGACATTGATACCGACAAGAGACCAACAGGAGGTGAAAATGGTTTCTCTCAAGACGAAGACGACTTTGCGCGCGGGGCTGATGGGCCTTGCCGCGGCCACCCTGACCAGCGCCGCGGCGATGGCGGCAGACCTGCAGGAACTGGGCTTTGCCACCTCGGCCAGCGGCGGCACCGGCTACATGTATGCCGTCGCGGTCGCCACCGTGGTGAACGAAGGCAGCGAGGCGCTCAAGATCACCCCCTTCCCCAGCGCCGGCGTGATCGAGAACGACCGCCTCCTGCGCAACGACGAGGCGCAGCTGATCCTGCACACCGGCGGGCAGGCCTACAGCTCGTATCGCGGCGAGGGCAAATACCCGAGCAAGTTCGAGGACCTGCGCGCCATCATGCCGATCTATGCCTCGCTGGTGCAGATGATCGTGCCCGCCGAAAGCGACAGCAAGTCGCCGGGCGATCTCAAGGGCAAGCGCATCGGCCTGGGCGAGCCGGGCTCCTCGGCCAATACCTACGTCCGCCAGGTGCTGAAGGCCGAGAACGTCAATGACGGCGACTACGACGGCCGCCCGAACAGCTTGACCGAACAGGTCGCCGGCCTGCGCGACGGCAACCTCGACGCGCTCACCACAGTGATGGGCGGCGGCGCACCGGCACTGCAGGACCTGGCCGCCAGCCGCGATGTGCGCTGGATCTCGATCACGCCGGAGACGCTGAAATCGGTGATCGGCATGAACCCCACCGGCGCAGTTGTCCCGGTGACCATCCCGGCGGGCACCTACCCGCAGCAGGACGGCGCGGTGCAGACCTTCGGCGTGCCGATCTGGATCATGGCCAAGGCCGAGATGCCCGATGCCCTGGTCTCGGAAATCGTGACCAAGTTCCTGTCGAACCTGCCCCGCGCGCATGAGGTGCACCCGGTTGTGGACGGCACGACGAAGGACTTCGTCGCCAATGCCGCCCCGCCGGTTCCATGGCACCCCGAAGCGGTCAAGGCGCTGGCCGCGATGGGCTATGACACAACGCCCTTCACCGAGTGATCCGGGCCGGGCGGAGTGAACTCCGCCCGCCGCATCAGCCTCGCGAATGCCGCGCCAGCCCGGTGCGGCATTCATCTATTATGGCCAGGCACGGCGCCGCTGCGCCGATGGTGTCGCACAGCGCCAGGGCAAGCTTGGCGAGATAAAGCTCGCGCTCTTCGGCCGCGCAGTCATCCAGCGCCACCGCCAGCGCCTCGTAGACCTGTTCCAGATCGTCCTGCGTCATGCCCTGCCTCCCTTGCGCGCCAGCAGTGTATCGAGGGTGGCGTCGACCTTTTCGGCCGAAACCACCGGCCAACGCACCGCGACATGCAGATCGGGCCGGATCAGATAGCCGGTGCCCTCCCCCGCGCCATAGGCCTGCGCCACCGCGCCCGTGGCTGGCAGTTGCACCACCGTTAGATCCGCCCGCTCGGGCAGATCACCGCTTTCGCCGAAGACCAACAGGGTGAACCCCTCCCACAGCCGGTCCGAGAGGAACCCCTCCCCCAGCGCCACCTCGGCCAGCATCGCGCCGGGCACCGGGCCAGCGGTCATCCCGGCGCTGTCGCGCAGCGTCGCCGGGCTGTCGGCATAGGTATAGGGCGTCATCTGGCGCGGGTTGGCCAGTTGTCCCGCCGAGGGCCGCGTCAGCGCCAGCGACAGCGCCGCATCGCGCGTCAACCGCCAGCCGTGGCTCGGCGGGGTCATGAAACGCGTGCTCTTGGTCGCATTGGCAAAGACATCCAACGTCGCGCCACGCCGCTCGTGCGAATAGCTGTCGAGCAACCCTGCCCCGGCGCGTCTGGTCAGCACCCAGGCCAGTTTCCAGCCGATGTTGAACCCGTCGGCAATGCCATTGTTCAGGCCCCGCACCCCGAAAATCGGCACGATATGCGCCGAGTCACCGATGAAGAAAATCCGCCCGTCGCGGTAGTCGTCGAGCAGCAGCGTATTGGCCGAATAGACGCTCCACCACTCCAGGTCCCAGTCGCCGGCATGGCCGATCTCCTCCAGCACGGCGGCCACCGAGGACCGCACGCTGGCCTCGCTCGCGGCCTCAGTGGCGTCCTCACCCTCGGCCAGCTGGTAGTCGATGCGCCAGATGTCATCGGGCTGGCGGTGGATCAGCACCGTTCCGCCGGGCCGGCAGGCCGGGTCGAACAGCGCGCGGCGGATTGTGGGATAGTCATGCACCATCCGGACGTCGGCGATGACGTAACGCCCCTCGTAGTTCTCGCCCTTCAGCCGCAACCCGCGCATCCGCCGGATCGCGCTGCGCGCCCCGTCGGCGGCGAGCAGCCAGTCCGTTTCAATGACATAGCTGCCGTTGGGATCGCGCACCGTCAGGGCCACCCCCTCCACCAGGTCGCGTAGCTCCGTCACCTCGCTCTGCCAGCGAACCTCGATCAGGTCCGAGGCCGCCACCGCCTCGAACAGGAACGCCTCGATATACTGCTGCTGGAGATTATACATCGGCCGGTATTTCTGTTCCGGCCCGTCCGGCATGTCGAACTCGAGGATCTGCTGCCCGCGATAGAAACTGCGCCCCCTGGTCCACCCCAGGGCCTTCTTCAGAAATGGCCCCACCGCGCCAAGCCGTTCGAGGATGTGATAGCTCGACCGCGACACGCAGATCGCCCGGCTGCCGTCGTTGAAGGTCTCCTTCTGCTCCAGCACGACCGAGCGCACCCCGTGCCGGGCCAGCGTCAGCGCCGCGACCATGCCGACCGGGCCGGCACCGACGATCACCACCGGCGCGCGGGCCTCCTGCGCAGGCCGTTCCGGCGGCGCGAAGTGCGGATAGTCGAAATAAAGCGAGTCGAGCTCGCCGCGTCCATCTGGGCGCATGGTCTCCTCCGTTCCGTTTGCCCCGCTATACAGCAGGCGGCCGCAGGGGTATGTCCTCCAAAATGACGGACACGCCCGAAACCCTGTCCTCCCCTGCCCTGCTCGCGCAGATCGACGCCTGTCTCGCCCTCAGCGGCAGCGACGGCTGGGCGCTGGCCTTCATCGACCTCGTCGCCGCCACCGGCGCGGCGCAGGTGATGATCTTCAGCTATGCCGCCGACCACGCCAACTGCCTGCTGTCCCGCAACTTCCGCGCCAAGGCGCTGGGAACGCGGCTGGCCCGCGACTACCTGGAGGGCTGGTACCGGCAGGACCCGCTCTACCCCCGGGTGATGGCGGCAGAGCCCGGCAAGACCGGGATCGTCGCGCAGGGCGCTTCCTCGGAGGCGATGAGCGCCGATTACCGCGCCCGCTTCTTCGGAGACCCCGGCCTCGGCGGCAAGACGGCGGTGATCGTGGCGGGCCAGCGGCTTCGGCTGATCGTCAACCTCTACTGGGCCGAGCGCGACGAGGACGCCACCCTGCCCGAACCACTGCTGTCGCTCCTCGCCCGCCTCGCCCTGCTGCATTTCGAGACCCCGGCCGAAAACGCCCTGCCCGCCCCGCTCGCGGTGCTGTCCGAGCGCGAACGCGCGGTCTGCCTCGGCATCCTGTCGGGCCGCAAGGCGGAACAAATCGCCGCCGACCTCGACATCGCGCCCTCCAGCGTGGTCACCTACCGCGCGCGGGCCTATGCCAAGCTCGGCATCTCTTCGCGCGGCGCGCTCTTCGCGATCTGCGGCGCGGGGTCCTGACCCGGAACCGCCTATTTCGCCTTGAACAGACCCTGTTTCATCAGGCTCTCATAGGCCGCAATCGCGGTCTCGGGGATGACGCCGGTGTCCTTGAACTGCATCGCCACATAGGCCCGGGCGCCAAGGAGGATGCCGGCAATTGCCCGCAGCTCCTCGTCTCCCATCTCGTAGCAGTCCCCAGCTGCAATCGCCCGCCGGAAGGCGCGGACATAGCCCTCGGTCAGCCGTTCGATATGCGCGTCGAAAGCCTTGGGCGCAAAGACCTCGGCCTCGTAGAGGATGCGGTAGAAACCGGGATTCACCCGCAGGTATCCGCAATAGGCGCGGAACCGGGCAACCTCGCGCTCCAGCCCGCCGCCGACGCCGGCCAGGCTTGCGGTGATGTAATCGGTCATGCGCTCGCCGACATAGGGCAGCAGCACGTCGAACAGCGCCTGGCGGTCCTCGAAGTAGTTGTAGAACGTCCCATGCGCCACGCCCGCCTCGCGGGTCACGTTGGCGATGGTGGTCGCCGCATAGCCGTGCTCGCCGACGATGGCCGCCGCCGCCTCCAGCAGGTTGCGCAGGGTAAGCTGCGCCTTCTCCTCGCGGCTGAGCTTCTTCTTGCGCGGTTGCGGCCGCGGCAGCGCGCTCAATCTGTCCGTGTCGGTGGGCACGTCGCGCGTCACTCCGGCTTTATCGGTCGCTCAAGGGTCCGGGTTCCTAGCACCTTTCCCCCCGCATTTCCAGAAGTGTCACCGGCCTGCCCCCCCTACGCAAGGTTGACCTCGCCGCCCGGACCTGCACAACGGCCCAGCGACGGGCCCGCCCCGACGCAGTCCGGAATACCCAGAAATACGGTCGTCCCATGATACGTCACTTCGTCTTCTTCACCGCCGCCCAGGACAAGAACCTGCCCGCCATTCGCGACGGTCTCCGCCTGCTTACCCAGATCCCGCAGGCCCAGCGGCTCGAAATCGCGCTCAACCGCAAGTCCGATCCCGCGAGCAAGGAAGTCGATATCGTGGTCTACGGCGAATTCGCCGACGACGCGGCGCTGGCGGCCTACAAGGCGCATGAGCTCTATGCCGAGTCCATCCGCCGGGTGAAGCCGCTGCGCGAACTGCGGCTGGCCGCCGATTACGACAGCGCGCAGGCCTTCACAACGCCGGCCTGAGGCCGTCAGGCAACCCGCTCGAACACCGCCGCCAGACCCTGCCCACCGCCGATGCACATGGTTTCGATGCCGTAACGCACCTCGCGGCGCTCCATCTCTCGCAGCAGGTTGGCGAGGATCCGCACCCCGGTCGCGCCGACCGGGTGGCCCAGCGAGATGCCCGAGCCGTTGACGTTCAACCGCGCGTCGTTGTTGGCCACCTTCCAGGACCGCAGGCAGGCGATCACCTGAGCGGCAAAGGCCTCGTTCAACTCGATCAGGTCCATGTCGTCCAGCGTCAGGCCGGCCCGGCTCAACGCGCGCTCCACCGAGGGAACGGGGCCGATGCCCATGCGCTCGGGTCCGACCCCCGCCAGGCCCCAGCTCTTCAGGCGCGCGAACGGCTTGAGGCCCAGCTTCTCGGCTTTCTCCATCGTGGTGACGATACAGGCCGCCGCAGCGTCGTTCTGGCCCGAGGCATTGCCCGCCGTGACCGTCGCATCCGCGTCGGTCTTGCCCATCACCGGGCGCAGGCCCGCCAGGCTCTCGACCGTGGCGTCGTGTCGGATGTGCTCGTCGGTGTCGAAGACGACCTCGCCCTTGCGGGTCTTCATCACCACCGGCACCATCTCGTCGCGGAACTTGCCGGCCCGTGTCGCCGCCGAAGCCTTGGCGTGCGACCAGACCGCGAATTCATCCTGCTCCGCGCGGGTAATGCCGAAATCGCGGCGCAGGTTCTCGGCCGTCTCCAGCATCCCGCCCGGCACCGGGTAGTTCTTGCCGCCCGAGGTGACGCGGCCGCGCCCGATGCGGCAATGGAACTCCTCCGGCCGCCCCCGCAGACCCCAGCGCGCGCCGTTGACGTAATACTCCGCCTGGCTCATCGACTCGGCGCCGCCAGCGATGACAAGGTCTGCCGCCCCGGTCTGCACATACATCGAGGCGTTGATCACCGCCTGCAGCCCCGATCCGCAGCGCCGGTCGATCTGGATGCCCGGCACCGAGATATCGAACCCCGCGTCCAACACCGCGACCCGCCCGATCGCCGGGGCCTCGCCGTTGGGATAGCACTGGCCGAAGATCACGTCGTCGATGTCCTCGCTCCGGATGCCGGTGCGCTTGACCAGTTCCTTGATGACGGTCGCGGCGAGGTCCGCCGCCGGCAGGTCCTTCAAAGATCCGCCATATCCGCCAACGGCGGTTCGGAGGGGTTCGCAAATGACTGCATCACGCATCTGGATATTCTTTCTATTCAGGCGCGGCCCGGTGCCACGCTGTCCTGGTAAAGGGTTTGCCGGGCCACTCTATTGCCCTCTCCGGAATTGAGAACCACTCACGGACCATTTCACCGCTCAGACCTGCACGACCACATCGGCCAGCGCCGGGTCGACCATGCGCAGAACGCGGCGCAGGCGGTCCTTGAGATGCGTGTTCACATAGGTGGCGTGGAACTTGGTCGGGGCGATGAGGACGAGCCGGCCATCGGTGATTTCCGCCTCGGTCAGCATATGCAGCCACGAGCCGTAAAGCGCCGCGTTCTCGCCATGCAGGATCTGCTGCGCCGTGGCCCAGGCCGATCCGCCCCCGGACGGCTGCGGCACCTTGTGCAGCGGGATGACGTTGCTCGGCTCGGCCTGGGCACCCGCCGGATTCATCCGCGCGATGAAATCCTCGCCGATACGTTCCCAGGCCGGGCGGGTGTCATCCAGCATCCGGTCGAAATCGATCCCGTAGACGCTCACCCTGCCCCGCGCGCCCTGCCGCTTGAGCACCAGCCACCCCTGCGCTCGAAGCCGTGCCATCTCGCGTTTCACCGTGCGTTCGTCGACCGCCCACAGCCGCGCGATCTCGGCCTGGCCCATCGACAGTTCGTCGCGCTGCCAGTTGTATCGCGTGGTCACCAGCACCATGGCGCGCAGCACCTGGCGCTGCACGGTCTTGTCCTCGCCCAGGGCAAAGGCCATCAATGCCGAGAGAATGTCATACTTGCGCGATGCGGCTTCACGCCCGACCGCACGGGGCATCTGCATCGTGGTCTCCTGTTCCTCTCCCGCCTGGGGCGGAGCGCCGTGCCTCTGGTGGCAGTTTGTTCTGTCTGCCTTGGATGGCCTGCGTGGTGTTCCCAACGCTTTTCGCCACCGTGAAGCCATTTGCGTCCGATCGTTCGATTCTGTCAAGCCTTTGGTGCCAAAGGCCAGTTTCAGACCGCGAAACCAGAAGTGAAACTTCAGGTTCATTGGTGAAGGGGGACATCCTGTCTGTCCCCTATTCGGGCCGGAATGTCCCCCAATCGGTTGCGGGAGGCCTTGTCCTGTCCCCCAATATTTCGCCCGGTGAGGGCGTCTTGCCGCAACCTGGCCGAGCTGTCCGATTCGCCGCCCCGCCCCGGAAATCAAAGGAAAACCTTCCCCGCGGGGAATATCGCATTCAGTATAACTTCTGTTTTGCTTTCATGGCAAATTCGGCGTAATTCAGGATCAGAGCAGAATTTACGTTTTGACACGAGGCCCCATGTACACCCACGTCGACCTTGCCCGTCTTCAGGCCCAGTCGCTGAAGATGCAGAGCTGGATCAGGCAACAGACCTTCAGCCCGGAGAACACCAAGACCCTGCGACGCTTCTCGTCCTGGGAGGTGTCCGAGCTGGTCTTCCGCATCAACCAGTCGACCTTCCGCGGCCGCCTCGCCGCCGAGCCGGACCTTCCCGGCGGCGAGGTGGAGCCCGACGGCCGCCAGCGCTGGTTCTCGCTCGACGAGATCAACGAGTTGCGCCGGCGGATGAAGATCAACCGCAAGTCGCTGATGCCCCCCCGCCCCGCCGGCAAGCGCGCCTTCCGCGCCGCGGTGGCCAACTTCAAGGGCGGCGCCGGCAAGACCACCGTGGCGTTGCACCTTGCTCATGCCGCCGCGCTTGACGGCTACCGCGTACTGGTGGTCGACTTCGACCCGCAGGCGACGCTCAGCCACTCGATGGGCCTGACCGACGTGGTCGAGGACTTCACCGTCTGGGGCATCATGGCCCGCGACCTGATGCGCGAGACCGACCGCATGAACGAGGCCGCCACCGGTGCCGTCAGCGGCACCGCCCTGCCCCAGCGCCGCATCCCGGCTTCGATCCGTGACCTCGGTCTCGACCGGCTGCGCCACTCGGACTTCATCAAGCCGACGGCCTGGTCGACGGTCGATATCATTCCCTCCTGCGCCAACGCCGCCTTCGTCGAATTCGCCTCGGCCCAGTATCGGCACCTCAACCCCGACTGGTCCTTCTTCGCCGCCGTCTCGCGCTATCTCGACGGGCTGGGCGATGACGACTACGACCTGATCCTCTTCGACTGCCCCCCGGCGATCGGTTACCAGTCGATGAACGCGGTCTTTGCCGCCGACATGCTCTATATCCCCTCCGGTCCCGGCTACTGGGAATATGACTCCACCACCTCCTTCATCGGCCAGCTGGCCGAGGCGCTGGAAGACCTCGACCGCTTCGCCTCGACCTTCCCCGCGGGGAAGGAATCGCTGACCAAGGCCTTCACCGACATCCGCTTCCTGATGACGCGATACGAGCCGGGCAACGACCTGCACCGCGCGATGTTCGAAGCCTTCCGCAAGGTTTTTGGTGAACATGTCGCCGAGCACCCGGTCGAGATGACCCGCGCAGTCGAGCAGTCCGGGCGCTTCCTGTCGTCGGTCTACGAGATCGACTACCGCGAGATGACCCGCGAGACCTGGCGCCGCGCGCGGGCCAGTTTCGACCGGGCCTATGACGAGTTTCGAAGCAGTGTGACTGCCGCATGGGACAAGATATGAGGACATGGCCGTGAGCAAGAAACGCCGGATGTTTGACATCGACATGCCCGAGGAGACGGGCGCCCAGCCCGAAACCTTCCCCGCGGGGAAGGTCGAAGACCGCTCGAACCGGCGCGGTCCGATGGCGGTGGCCATAGCCGAAACCGCCGAATCGACGCGCGAGCGCCAGTCGCTCGAGGCCAGCATCCGCGCCGAGAACGACGCCCTGGCGCATGAACACGCGCGGCTGATCCGGCTGGGGCTGGTCGTCGACCTGGTGCCGCTCGACGCGATCGAGACCCACATGCTGGTGCGTGACCGCGCCAAGGGGCCCGACGGCGAACTCGACACCCTCAAGACCTCGATTCGCGAAATCGGCCTGTCGAACCCGATCCGCGTCGAGGCGCGGCCCGATGGCAAGTTCGAGCTGATCCAGGGCTATCGCCGGATGATGGCCTATCGCGCGCTGCACGAGGAAACCGGCGAGGCGCTTTACGCAACCATTCCCGCAGCGATCAACCCGTCGGGCGACAGCGTCGACTCGCTCTACCGCAAGATGGTGGACGAGAACCTGGTGCGGAAGGACATCTCCTTTGCCGAGATGGCGCAGCTTGCACTCGATTACGCCGCCGATCCGCTGACGCAGGAAAACGACCCCGACAAGGCCGTGGCGCTGCTGTTCCGCTCGGCGGGCTACCAGAAGCGCAGCTATATCCGCAGCTTCATCAAGCTGGTGAGCCGGCTGGGCAAGCACCTGCAATTCGCACCCGATATCCCGCGCGCGCTCGGCATGGCGCTGGTAGCCCGGATGGAAGAGGTCGAAGGGCTGGTGCCGATGATCGCCAAGGAGCTGAAGGCCTTCACCAACCGCTCGGTGCAGGACGAACTGGCGCTGCTGCGGCGCTATGCCGGCACCCCGGTCGATGACCTGATGGACCCGCCTGCGGGCAAGCCTGCACCTCTGCCGACGCCGCCGCGCAAGGCGACGGGCGGGGCGCGCACCTCGTTCCAGTTCGATCGGCGCGAGGGGCGGGGCAAATGCATCGCGGCGGCGGGCAAGCTCGAAATCCGCCTTGGCCGGGACTTCACCACGATCGACCGGCGGCGGCTGGAACAGGCGGTGAAGCTGATGCTGGACCAGCTCGACTAGGGCAGGGGGTCAGAGGCCGGCGGCCCTGGTCAGGTTCACGCGGAACCGGTCGCGGCGGCGCTGGTAGCGTCGGGTCATCTCGGCCGAGGCATGGCCGAGATGCTTCTGCACATAGCGCTCGTCCACCTCGGCCGAACTGGCAAGACCGGCGCGCAGGGAGTGACCGGAGAACAGCGCCAGTCGCTCCTTCTCGGGCAGGTCGGCGCGGATGCCGGCGTCGAGGACCGTTCGCTTGACCAGCCGCGCGACATGCTTGTCGTTCAGCCGTGTCTCCAGCGCATGCTTGCCGTCGCGCGAGGTGCCGACGAAGATGGGGCCGAAGTCGATCTTCGCGAAGTGCAGCCATTGTTCCAACGCATGAACCGGGCAGCTCTGCTCCGACGAGCCGCGGCCGATCTCAACCTCGCGCCAGCCGGTCTTGGCATTGAGGGTCAGGAGGGCGCCTTTCTCCATGATTTCCACCCAGCCGCCGCTGTCGGGCGTGTCGTCCTTTCCGGCGTCGAGGCTCACAATCTCCGAGCGGCGCAGGCCTCCGGCATAGCCCAGCAGCAGGATTGCCCGATCTCGCAGCCCGCGCAGGTCAAAAGGCAGGGTGGCCACCATCGCGAGAATATCCTCGGCCAGGATCGCCGCCTTCTGCACCGGCGGACGCGCGTGCCTGCGCTTGATCCCGGCGAGCACCGAGGCGATGTGGCGGTTGCTCCGGTCCAGGGTAAAGCCGCGCTGCGCGTAGTTCCAGGCAAGGCCCGAGAGGCGGCGCTCGATGGTCGATACCGCGAGGGCAGGGGAGGGGCCCGACCCAGAGGCCAGGTCCGCGAGGTAAAGCCCGATCATCTCGGGCGAGGGGGGCAGGGGCTCCGCGCCCTTCATCCGGCACCAGCGCGCAAAATGCGCCCAGTCCTTCGCGTAGGCCTTGAGCGTGTTCTCCGAGGCCGCCGCGCGCGCATAGTCGCGGGCGGTGTCCACCAGCCGGTCGAGCGTGCCGGAGCCGGCGACGAAGGAGGGGAGGGCGATCGTTTCGTCCTCAGTCCGATCTCCGCGGTCGTCCTGTGCGTCCGATTCCCCGATTGGCGGCTCCAAGCTCGATTTCTCGTGGTTTTCTGACATGGCACTGAGGATATCTATGTATCACCGATAAGGCAAACTTATTGGACATTATATCCGAACACAAGCTGGGGCGGTTAGTTTGCTATTTTGTATATGAAAGCGCCGTCACGGGTTAGGATTGCGGCATGAAATTTGCCCGCGCCACCCAAAACAGCGATGCCGTCAGCATAGTCAGGATGCCGTCCTGGATCACCATGGGGCGCGCCGAAACCCTTGAAGATGTTGCATTCATATCGGGAGCGGCGCTTGGTCAGCTGCATCTGGTGGTGGGCTGCGCAGACCTACCCCAAGCCTTGTTCCGCGAGCGGCTGGCTCTGCGTGCAGCGGAGACCTGCGTGGCCTTATCCGGCCGGCCGGAGCGGTCAGGGGGGCACTGTCAAACAAACTTGGCTTGAGGCGGGGTAGGGCGCTGGCTAGCTTCCGTCCATGACCCAGCGCTCGCCTTTCCGATACTTTAAGACCAGCCCGGAGGTCATCCGGCTGGCCGTGATGATGTATATTCGCTTCCCGCTATCGCTGCGCAACGTCGAAGATCTGCTGCACGAACGCGGTGTCGACATCAGCCACGAGACGGTTCGATTTTGGTGGCATCGATTTGGTCCGCTGTTCGCGTCTGAGATCAGGAAACGGCGGATCGAAGGTATGCGGACCAGCCACTGGCGCTGGCATCTTGATGAGGTGTTCGTAAAGATCAACGGCGAGCGGCACTACCTCTGGCGGGCGGTCGACCATGAGGGCGAAGTCCTGGAAAGCTTCGTCACCAAGACGCGGGACAAGAAGGCCGCTTTGAAATTCCTCAAGAAAGCCATGAGGAAGCATGGCCGGGCGGAGGTCTTGGTGACTGACAAGCTACGGTCTTACGGCGCCGCGCTGCGGGAGATCGGAGCGGCTGAGCGCCAAGTAACTGGCCGCTGGCAGAACAACAGGGTGGAGAACTCACACCAACCATTTCGACGAAGGGAGCGGGCGATGCTCCGCTTCCGGCGGATGCGAAGTTTGCAGAAATTCGCGTCCATCCATGCTTCGGTCCACAACCTTTTCAACCAGGAACGCAGCCTCACCTCACGCGTCCATTTCAAGGCAAACCGCACCGCCGCTCTCACAGAGTGGCGCGGTCTCTGCGCGGCATAAGGGGCAGTCGTTCTGCCCTTGCGTAGACTGGTTCGCATTTGTCTGCCAGCACCCGCCCGTGACCTAGATGTGGCCGAGAGCGTTCTGCGCCGCTGGATGCGGGAGCTGACAGCTGCGCCTGCCGTCGCCTTTCCCGGGAACGGACAGATGCGGACCGACGTGGCCGAGATTGCAGCGCTGAAGAAAGAGGTCGCTCGGCTTCGGGCGGAGCGTGACATCCTGAAGAAAGCGGCAGCTTTTTTCGCGCGAGAGGCGACATGAGGTTCGCCTTCATCGCCAGGCATCGCCACATCTGGCCCGTCAGCTAGCTGTGCGACGTGCTGGAGGTCTCGCGGTCGGGCTTCCATGCTTGGCTCAATCGCCCGACCAGCGCCCGCGAGATCCACGACGCCAGGCTCGTCACGGCGATCGAGACAAGCTTCAAGGCCAGCGACCGGACCTATG
>NZ_BNCJ01000017.1 GCF_014656415.1 Seohaeicola zhoushanensis
CACAGGCCGGAATAGACAGGGGGAGTCGCGCCGCAGGCGCGGCGGGGGCAGCGCCCCCACCCTGCGCAGTGGGTCAGCGCGGCGCGATGGAGCAGCAGCCGTTCCACAGGGTCAGGCCGCCCGGATGCGAGACCAGGTTGATCTCGAGCCCGAACATGCGGTCGCTCATCCCGTCGCTGCAGAGCCCGCGCGAGAGCACCGCGGCGCGGCCCTCGCCAAGCCCGATCAGGAAGCGGTCGCTGCGGCCGCCGCCGGGGGCGAGCGTTCCGGCGGGCCAGTCCTCGGCGCCGCCTTCCATCGGGTTGAAATGCGCGCCCGTGCCTTGCGTGATCCGCAGCGACCAGAAGGGCTCGGTGCCGCCGCAGGTCAGCGCGTGGCCCGCCAGGTCCTCGCTGCCGTGCTGCTGGCGCAGGTAGGCCAGCGCGGCCCAGCCCGCCGTCTCGCCGGTATTGACCAGGCCCCAGCGCCCGCTCGGGTCGGCGCCGACCACCTCGACCGCCGTTGCGCCGGGCGCCAGCGTGCCGACGATGGGCGCCTGGGCCGAGGGGCTTTCGCGCAGGTTCAGCACGTCGTTCGCCGCCACGCCCGCCACGTCGAAGAGCGAGGGAAACTCCTGCGCCGCCAGCGGAGCGGCCGCCAGGAGGGAAATTGCAAGGGACAGTGCTTTCATCGCCGGGCTCCCCAGCTGACCGACACGTGCCGGCGGGTGTAGAATTCGCCCATCAGGCCGATCATCGTCAGTGCGATGCCGACCCAGAGCGCGTAATGCCAGTTCGAGAAATGCGGATTGTAGTTGATGAAGACGAAGCCGCGCGCCTGGTCGATGGTGTGGAACAGCGGGTTCCAGTCGAAGATCGGCAGCATGAAGCCGGGCAGCGTGTTGGCCAGGAACATCTTGCCCGAGGCGATCATGTTGGCGCGCTGGTAGACGGTGGCGGCGATGCCCGAGACCGAGGGGAACCAGGGCTTGAAGGCCAGGAAGACCAGCCCCACGGCGCAGCCGGTGAACCAGCTGAGCAGCAGCATCCCGAAGGCGGCCAGCGGCTGGTCGATGTATACCGGCGTGACGATGGTGTGATAGCCGAAGAGGATCACGAACATCGACAGCACCTGGGTATAGAGCGAGCCGAGCGCGGCGGCGCTGATGGTGATGGCGGTGTTCAGCGGGGCGTGCTGCAGCATCGTGCTGCCCGGCCCCTCGGCCCCGGTGACGGCGGCGACCCCCTTCACGTGGCACTGGAACAGGAAGATGCCCGACATCACGTAGAGCAGGAAATCGCCCCGCACCGCCGAGCCGCGCAGCTTGAGCACCACGAACATGAAGTAGAAGATCAGCACGAAGACGATCACCTGCATCATGTTCAGCCCGATGGCGATGAAGGCGTTGTTGTGCTTGGCGCGCACCGAGCGCACCACCGAGTGGAAGATCAGTTCGAGCGTGGTCAGCGCGCCGGACAGCGGCGAGCGGTGTACCCTGTGTCTGAACATCGTTCCTGGCCCTGCGCCCCTGGTTCGACCCGGCACGGACTTCTTGCCGATCCGTTGCATTGCCAGCATAAGGGGGGCCAAATGAATTTTCAACAAACCCCCGGACGAGTGGAGCAGATCGCGTGAACTACGAGACTTTGGTGCCATTGATGCGCAAACTGGCGATCGAGGCAGGCGAGCGGATCATGGAGATCTACGGGACCGATGACTTCGCGGTGAAGTCCAAGTCGGACGCCAGCCCCGTGACCGAGGCTGACGAGGCCGCCGATGCGCTGATCTCTGCCGGCCTGCGCGCGGCGCTGCCCGAGGTCATGCTGGTGACCGAGGAACAGGCCGCCTCGCACAGCGCGAAGGGCGATACCTTCCTGATCGTCGACCCGCTGGACGGCACCAAGGAATTCATCAACCGCCGGGGCGATTTCACCGTGAACATCGCGCTGGTGGAAAAGGGCGTGCCGACGCGCGGCGTGGTCTATGCGCCGGCCAAGAACCGGATGTTCTTCACCCTGGCCGATGGCACCTCGGTCGAGGAGAGCGGCGCCTTCGACCCGGCGACCGTGGGCGAGACCAAACCGATCCGCGTGGGCAAGCCCGACAATGGCGCGCTGATGGTCGTGGCCTCGAAATCGCATCGCGACCAGGCCACCGACGACTATATCGCGCAGTATGCCGTGCGCGACATGACCTCGGCGGGCTCGTCGCTGAAGTTCTGCCTTGTTGCCACCGGCGAGGCCGATCTCTATCCGCGCCTCGGGCGCACGATGGAATGGGACACCGCCGCCGGCCATGCCGTTCTGCTTGGCGCGGGCGGGCAGGTGGTTCGCTTCGACGACCAGACCCCGCTGGCCTATGGCAAGGAAGGCTTCGCCAACCCCTTCTTCATCGCCTATGCGCCGGGCGTCGAGCTGAAGCAGGCGCTCTGATGTCGGTCCTGATCGCGATCCCGGCCCGCTATGCCTCGGTGCGCTATCCCGGCAAGCCGCTGGTCGAGCTGACCGGCGCGACCGGGAAGAAACAGACCCTGATCGAGCGGTCCTGGCGCGCGGCCTGCGCGGTGGGCGGGGTCGACCGGGTGGTCGTGGCCACCGATGACGACCGCATCCGCGCCGCCGCCGAGGCCTTCGGCGCCGAGGTGGTGATGACCTCTTCGGATTGCGCCAACGGCACCGAGCGCTGCGCCGAGGCCCATGCCGCGCTGGGCGGCGGCTACGAGATCGTGGTGAACCTGCAGGGCGACGCGCCGCTGACCCCGCATTGGTTCGTCGAGGACCTGGTTGCCGGCCTGCGCGCCGCGCCCGGCGCGGGCATCGCCACGCCGGTGCTGCGCTGCGACGGCGAGACGCTGAACAGCTTCCTCGACGACCGCCGCCATGGCCGCGTGGGCGGCACAACGGCGGTCTTCGCCGCCGATGGCACCGCGCTCTATTTCTCGAAGGAGGTGATTCCCTTCACCTCCAAGCGCTATGGCCCGATCGAGCCAACGCCGGTGTTCCACCATGTCGGCGTCTATGCCTACCGCCCCGACGCGCTGGCGGCCTATCCGTCCTGGCCTGCCGGCCCGCTGGAGCGGCACGAGGGACTCGAGCAGCTGCGATTCATGGAGAACGGCGGGAAGGTGCTCTGTGTCGAAGTCACGGCGCGGGGCAGACAATTCTGGGAACTGAACAACCCCGAGGACGTTCCCAGACTCGAGGCGATGATGGCCCAGATGGGGCTGGAGTGACGTAGGGGCACCGGAAATTAGGGTTTTCGCACCATTTTTTTGCAGTGCAGCGAACTCATGCCGATGGCTTGGGGGTATCCCCCTTCTCGCACTGGAAATGTAGTAAAAATAAGCTTAGTAATGGGCCGCCTGCCACAAAAATACCCTTTCCGGCGATTAACTAGTTCGCTGTTCGATACGAATTGAGGATCAGAATGCGCAAAAAAGTCACCAAAGCCATTTTCCCCGTAGCCGGCCTTGGAACCCGTTTCCTTCCCGCCACCAAGTCGGTTCCGAAGGAGATCATGACCTTGGTGGACCGTCCGTTGATCCAGTATGCGATCGACGAGGCGCGCGCCGCCGGGATCAAGGAATTCATCTTCGTCACCTCGCGCGGCAAGAGCGCGCTGGAGGACTACTTCGACCATTCGCCGATCCTCGAGCAGGAGCTGCGCAAGAAGGGCAAGACCGAGCTTCTGGCGCTGCTCAAGGACACCAACATGGACAGCGGCGCGATTGCCTATATCCGCCAGCACAGGGCGCTGGGCCTTGGCCACGCGGTCTGGTGCGCCCGGCGGCTGATCGCCGACGAGGCATTCGCGGTGATCCTGCCCGATGACGTGATCGCGGCCGAGACGCCCTGCCTCAAGCAGATGGTCGAGGCCTATGCCGAGACGGGCGGCAACATGGTTGCCGCGATGGAGGTGCCGCCGGAAAAGGCCTCGGCCTATGGCGTGCTCGATGTCCAGGAGGACATGGGCTCGATCGTCTCGGTCAAGGGCATGGTGGAAAAGCCGAAGCGGGAAGAGGCGCCGTCGAACCTCGCCGTGATCGGCCGCTACATCCTCGGGCCCTCGGTGCTGAACAACCTCAACAAGATGCGCGCGGGCGCCGGAGGCGAGATCCAGCTGACCGACGCGATTGCCGCCGATATCGGCACGGCGAACGGGGTCTATGGCTACCGCTTCCGTGGCCAGCGGTTCGACTGCGGCTCGAAAGCGGGCTTCCTGCAGGCAACCGTGGCCTTTGCCCTTGCCCGCGACGACCTGCGCGACGACCTGAGCGCCTACCTGCGCGAAGTGGTGAACATGTCGAAAGCCGCCGAGTGAGGGCCAGTCCCGGCACCGGCACAGGACAGTTCTTGAAGGCGACCGGTCATGCACCGGTCGCCTTTTTCCATTGCCGGGCCTGACGACGTGACCGACGCGCGCCCGAGCCTGGCTCAACGCTACCGCCTGCGTCTGAAGCGCCGCCGCCTGCTGTGGCGCTCGTTCCGGAGCCGTCACGATCTGGTCGCGCTGGCCGACCGTTCGGGGGCGATCCGGGCGGGTGACATTCTCGCGGTGATGGTGGTGCGGAACGAGGCGCAGCGGCTGCCCTACATGCTCGACCATTACCGCCGGCTGGGCGTGTCGCATTTCCTCGTGGTCGACAACATGAGCAGCGATGCCACGGTCGAGCTGCTGCGCGCTGCGCCGGATGTCTCGCTCTGGCAGACCGGGGCGAGCTATCGGGACGCGCGTTTCGGGCTCGACTGGGCGAGCTGGCTGCTGATGCACTTCGGGCATGACCACTGGTGCCTGATGGCCGATGCCGACGAGCTGCTGGTCTATGCCGGCTGCGACCATCACGACCTGCGCGACCTGACCGCCCGGCTGGAGGCGCGTGGGCAGCTGGCCTTCGGGGCGCTGATGCTCGACCTCTACGCGAAGGGGCCGGTGGGCGAGGCCGATGCGGCCCCCGGAACAGACCCTGTGCAGGCGATTTCGTGGTTCGATGCCGGCCCTTACCGCGCGGTGCGCCAGGTGCCGGGGATGAACCTCTGGGTGCAGGGCGGCATGCGCGAGCGGATGTTCTTCGCCGATGCGCCCGAGCGGTCGCCGACGCTGAACAAGCTGCCGCTGCTGCGCTGGAACCGGCGCTGGGCCTTCACCAACTCGTCGCACGCGCTGCTGCCCTGGCAGGTGAACATGGCCTGGAGCGGCCCCGGCGGGCCCGAGCCGGCGGGGGTGCTGCTGCATACCAAGTTCCTCGCTGACGTGGTGGACCGCGCGGTCGAGGACCTGCAGCGCCGCCAGCACTTCCACGACCCCGACCTGCTGGTGCCCTACTATCGCGCCATCGCCGCGCGCCCGGTGCTCTGGACCCCGGACTCGCGGCAGCTGGAGGGGTGGGAGACGCTGGTGCAGCACGGGCTGATGCCCGCGATCGACTGGTGAAACCCCGCATCTCGGGGGCCGCGCCGCCACAAGCGCAAGCTTTGGCGTGTTTCACCCCGTCACGGCTCTTGTAACCGAATGTAAATTCACCGACTCTCATTCTGGGCGAATTTCCGCCGCCTTGGGGAAGAGAACGTGAGCCTTTGGGATTCCTACCGCATGCGGGTCCGGCGCAGATACCGTCTGCTTCGCGCTGCGCGGAAGTCCTTCGAGCTGAAGCCGTTCCAGGACCACACCGGTGCGATCCGCAAGACCGATGTGCTGCTGATCTGCACCATGCGCAACGAAGGTGTGCGGCTGCCCTATTTCCTCAGCTATTACCGGGGGCTTGGCGTCGGCCACTTCCTCTTCGTCGACAATGACAGCAGCGACGACACGCTGGATCAACTTGCCGGGCAGCCCGATGTTTCGGTCTGGACCACCACCGCCAGTTACCGCCGGTCGACTTTCGGGGTCGACTGGGTGAACTGGCTGGCCCGCAAACATGCCCACGACCATTGGACGCTGGTGGTCGATCCGGACGAGTTCTTCATCTACCCGTTCTGCGACACCCGCCCGATCCCGGCGCTGGTCGACTGGCTCGACAATTCCTCGATCCGCAGCTTCTCGGCCATGCTGATCGACGTGTATCCCAAGGGGCGGATCGACGCGCAGCCCTACCTGCCGGGGCAGAACCCGCTCGAGATCGCCTCGTGGTTCGACAGCGGCAACTACACGATCAAGCGCAACAAGACCTATGGCAACCTCTGGATCCAGGGGGGGCCGCGCGCGCGGATGTTCTTTGCCGAGGCGCCCGAGCAGGCCCCCGCGCTGAACAAGATCCCGCTGGTGAAATGGCACCGCAAGTATGCCTTCGTCAGCTCGACCCACACGCTGCTGCCGCGCGGGCTGAACCAGGTCTATGACGACAGCGGCGGCGAGAAGGCCTCGGGCGCGCTGCTTCATGCCAAGTTCCTCGACACCTTCACCGCCAAGGCGAGCGAGGAGCTGGAGCGCGGGCAGCATTATGCCAACTCGATGGAATACCGCGCCTATGCCGAGCGGTTGAAGGATAACCCCGACCTCTGGTGCAAGTGGAGCGAGAAATACATCAACTGGCGCCAGCTCGAGATCCTCGGGCTGATGAGCAAGGGCAACTGGGCATGACCGTCGGGATCGTCATGCTGGTGCATACCGCGCTGGACCGGGCCGAGCAGGTGGCGCGGCACTGGACGGCCTCGGGCTGCCCAGTGGTGATCCATATCGACCGCAACGTGCGCCGCCGCACCCACCGCGCCTTCGTGCAGGCGCTGGAGGGCGATCCGCTGATCCGCTTCTCGAAGCGGCACCGCTGCGAGTGGGGGACATGGGGGATCGTCGCGGCCTCGCAATCGGCCTCGGAGCTGATGCTGAAGACCTTTCCCGAGGTGCGCCACGTCTATCTCGCCTCGGGGTCCTGCCTGCCGCTGCGGCCGGTGCAGGAGCTGATCGACTACCTTGCCGCGCGCCCGCAGACCGATTTCATCGAAAGCGCCACCACCGCCGACGTGCCCTGGACGGTGGGTGGGCTGGACGAGGAACGCTTTACCCTGCGCTTCCCCTTCAGCTGGAAGCGCCAGCGGGGGTTGTTCGACCGCTATGTCGCGCTGCAACGGCGCCTGGGCATCCGCCGCCGGATCCCCGCAGGCATCGTGCCGCACATGGGCAGCCAGTGGTGGTGCCTGACCCGGCAGACCCTTTCGGCCATCCTCGAAGCGCCGAACCGGAAGGTCTTTGACGACTATTTCAAGGGCGTCTGGATCCCGGACGAGAGCTATTACCAGACTCTGATAAGGCTTTACTCGCGCAACGTGGAAAGCCGCTCGCTGACGCTGTCCAAGTTCGATTTCCAGGGCAAGCCGCATATCTTCTACGACGATCACCTGCAACTGCTGCGCCGGTCCGACTGTTTCGTCGCGCGCAAGATCTGGCCGCGGGCGGACCGGCTCTACCAGGCGTTCCTGACCGACAGCGCCCATGCGATGAAGAAGACCGAGCCGAACCCCGGCAAGATCGACCGCATCTTTTCCAAGGCGGTGGAGCGGCGCACGCGGGGGCGGCCCGGTCTCTACATGCAAAGTCGGATGCCGAAGCACGGGTTCGAGAACGGCATCACCTCGGCGCAGTATTCGATGTTCCAGGGCTTTGCCGAGTTGTTCGACGATTTCGAGACCTGGCTGGCGCGGGCCACCGGGGCGCGGGTGCATGGCCATCTCTTCGCGCCCGACCGGGCCGAGTTCGCCGGCGGCCAGACCCTGATCAACGGCGCGCTGAGCGACAGCGCGACGGTGCGCGACTATGCGCCCGAGAGCTTCCTCACCAACCTGATCTGGAACTCGCGCGGGGAGCGGCAGTGCTTCCAGTTCGGCCCGGCGGACAACCAGGCGGTCAACTGGCTGGTGGCGCGCGACCCCAATGCGCAGGTCTCGGTGATCTCGGGCGCCTGGGCGGTGCCGCTGTTCCGGTCGAACCGCAACTTCGGCGAGATCCGGAAAGAGGCGGCGCGGCTGCAGAAGATCGAGAAGGAGCATCTGGACGTGCTGCGGTCGTATTACGCCAAGGCGCGGGTGCGGATCTGGACCATGGCGGAGTTCGTCGAGGCGCCGATGGAGCCCTTGCAGACCATCGTCGACGAGATCGGCATGGTGCACCAGCGCCGTCTGACCGAGGCGCCGCGCATGGTCGACCTGTCGGGCTTCGGGCAGTTCCTGCAGAACCTCAAGAACCAGGGGATGCACCCCTATCTCATGGGCGACTTCCCGGTCGAGCAGGCCCCCGCCACGGCACCGGGCACGCCGCGCAAGCCCTATCTGGTGCGCTGAGGCATGGCGGAGCGTTTCGACTGGTTCGTGGTCTTCGCCGAGATGCGCACCGGCTCCAACTTCCTGGAGACCAACCTGAACGCGCTGGCGGGTGTGACCTGCCACGGCGAGGCCTTCAATCCGCATTTCATCGGCTATCCCAACCGCGACTCTGTGCTGGGCCTTTCGCGCGCCGAGCGCGACGCCGATCCGCTGCGGCTGGTCGCGGCGGTGACGGCGGCGCCGGGGCTGGCGGGGTTTCGGTATTTCCACGACCACGACCCGCGCGTGCTGGATGCGATCCTGAACGACCCGCGCTGCGCCAAGATCGTGCTGACCCGCAACCCGCTGGAAAGCTACGTCAGCTGGAAGATCGCCAAGGCGACCAACCAGTGGAAGCTGACCGACGTGAAGCGCCGCAAGGAGGCGCTTGCCGAGTTCGATGGCGATGAATTCGCCGGTCATGTGGCGACGTTGCAGGGCTTTCAGGTCACGCTGCTGAACCGGCTTCAGACCAGCGGGCAGACGGCCTTCTACCTCGCCTACGAGGACCTGCAGGACCTTGCCGTGATGAACGGGCTGGCGGCCTGGCTGGGGGTCGAGGCGCGGCTCGACAGTCTCGACCAGAGCCTGAAGGTGCAGAACCCCGAGCCGCTGGCCGCCAAGGTGGCGAACCCCGAGGAGATGGAGCGCGCGCTGGCCGCCTTCGACGCCTTCAACCTGGCGCGCACTCCGAACTTCGAGCCGAGGCGCGGGGCGGGGGTGCCGTCCTATGTCGCCGGGGCGAAGACGCCGCTGCTCTACCTGCCGGTGCGGGGCGGGCCGGAGGAGGAGGTGACCGGCTGGCTGGCGGCGCTGGATGGCGTGGCGGTCGAGGATCTGCCGACCGGCATGAACCAGAAGCAGCTGCGCCAGTGGAAGCGGTCGATGCCCGGCCACCGCAGCTTTACCGTGCTGCGCCACCCGGCGGCGCGGGCGCACGCGGTGTTCTGCCGGCGGATCCTGAACCGGGGGGCGGGCAGCTTTGGCAAGATCCGGGATATCCTGAAAGGCCAGTTCAAGCTGCCGCTGCCGGATGATCCGTTCAGCGCCACCTATACCGCCGAGCGCCACCGCGAGGCCTTCGAGGGCTTCCTCGCCTTTGTGAAGGCCAGCCTTGCCGGGCAGACGGCGCTGCGGGTGGATGCCAGCTGGAGCACCCAGGCGCAGAGCCTGACCAGCTTTGCCGAGTTCATGGTGCCCGACCTGGTGCTGCGCGAGGAGGAGCTGGACCAGTTGCCCGCGCTTGCCCGCCGGCTGGGCCATGCGGCGCCGCCGGCCTGCGTGGCCGCCGCGCCCGATCAGCCGCACGCGCTGGGCGCGATCCATGACGCCGCGCTGGAGGCGCTGGTGGCGGATACCTACCAGCGCGATTACCTGATGTTCGGATTTGGGCCCTGGCGGGGCTGAGGCGTCAGGCTGCCTGGATCGAGTGATCGGAGGTCAGCAGCGCGTAGAGCTTGGCCGGCTCGGGGTTGGCGCGCAGCTTGGAGCAGAGCGCCGCGTTGCGCAGCGTGCGCGAGACCAGCGCCAGCGCCTTGAGGTGGTCGACCCCGGCCTCTTCCGGCGCAAAGAGCGCAAAGGCCAGGTCGACCGGCTGCCGGTCCACCGCACCGAAGTCGAGCGGCTTTTCCAGCATCACGAAACATCCGACCACCCGGGCCAGGCCCGGCAGGCGGGCATGGGGCAGGGCCACACCGTGGCCCACGCCCGTCGGTCCCAGGCTTTCGCGTTCAAGCAGGGCGTCGACAATCGTGGACGGTTCGAATCCATAGGCCGAACCGGCGAGATCGCCGATTTCCTGAAACAGGCGCTTCTTGCTGGAAGCGGCCTGGAACACCTTGACAGCTTGCTGCCTCAGGATGCTCGAAAGCTCCATGCGGGGACTGCTCCGTTTGTGCAGCGCGCTCGGGCTGCGTTCGCGTTATTCTTGGCTGCGCGGGTCGATCCAGCCGATGTTGCCGTCTTCCCGGCGGTAGACCACGTTCAGGCCTTTCTTGGATTCGTTCCTGAACACCAGCACCGGCGCGCCGGCCAATTCCATCTGCATCACCGCCTCGCCGACGGACAGCGAGGGTATCTTCGTCTCCATCTCGGCGACGATGATCGGCTGAAGCGTTGTCGGCTCCGTGTCCTCCGACTCGTCTTCAGCGGCGAGGATATAAGAGGATGCGCCCAGATGTTCAACCGGTTCCGACCGGTCGCGGTGGTGGTCCTTCAAGCGGCGCTTGTAGCGGCGCAACTGCTTGTCCATCTTCTCGGCGCAGGCTTCGAACGCGGGGTAGATCTCGTTTGCATGGGCCTTGGCGGTGACGTTCAGCCCGGTCGAAAGATGCACGACCGCCTCGCACACGTATTCATGTGCCGAGCGGGAGAAGACCACGTTGGCATCGGTCGGGCGGCCGGAATACTTCCCGACGATGTCGTCCAGCTGCGTCTGGACGTGGGATTGGAGAGCTTCTCCGATGTCGATCTGCTTACCGCTGATTTTGTAACGCATGCGTGCTCCTTCACATTGGCCGGCCGGCCTGCGCCGCGATCGCGCGGCGCGGGTGGTTCATTCTCGGCTGGCGGAAAAGGCGAAAGCGTCCGGTTCTGCGCACAGCCGCCCGAACGTCTGGGTCTGACCTGAACATGCATCGCACCGAGCAATCGCCATATGTCAATTGACGCATCAGTCCGTCACGGAGTCAATGATAACCGCATTTCATGGTGTCCATGATCGTACCGCCGCCGATTCCGGGCGCGCCTCAGCTGATGCGGAAATTCTCGCCCAGGTAGACGCGGCGGACGTTCTCGTTCTCGACGACCTCGGCCGGGGTGCCCGACATCAGCACCTGGCCGTCGTGCAGGATATAGGCGCGGTCGACGATCTCGAGCGTCTCGCGCACGTTGTGGTCGGTGATCAGCACACCGATGCCGCGTTTCTTGAGGTCGGCCACGAGGTGGCGGATCTCGCCGACCGAGATCGGGTCGACCCCGGCGAAGGGTTCGTCGAGCAGCAGGTATTTCGGTTCCGCCGCCAGGCAGCGGGCGATCTCGACCCGCCGCCGTTCGCCGCCCGACAGGGCCAGCGCGGGGGCGCGGCGCAGGTGTTCGATGGAGAAGTCGGACAGCAGCTCTTCCAGCCGCTCGCGCCGCTTGTGCGGGTCGTCATGCACCACGTCGAGCACGGCGAGGATGTTGTCCTCGACCGAGAGGCCGCGGAAGATCGACATTTCCTGCGGCAGGTAGCCGATGCCCAGCCGCGCGCGGCGATACATCGGCAGGGTGGTCACGTTCTGCCCGTCGATGGTGACGGTGCCGGCTTCGGGGAAGACCAGCCCGGCGATGGCGTAGAAGGAGGTTGTCTTGCCCGATCCGTTCGGCCCCAGCAGCGCCACCACCTCGCCCCGGTGCAGGGTCATGGTGACGTCGCGGATCACCATCCGGCGCCGGAAGGACTTGCGCAGGTGCTCGATCACCAGGCCGGACTTGCCGTCCGTCACGGTCAGCTCGGGGCGTGCCATCAGTTGCCCTTCGGGTTCAGCACGGTCTTGACGCGCCCGTTCATCTGGGCCGTGCCGGTGGCAAGGTTGACAGTCGCGCGGTCCGAGGTCAGCGCGTTCGGCCCCTGCGTCAGAAGGACGTTGCCGGTCATCACGATGACGCCGGTGTCGATGCTGTAGTCGGCGCGGTCGGCCTCGGCCGCGTCGGGGCCGCTGACCAGCACCACGTCGCCGGTGGCCTCGACCCGCTGGATGCCGCCGCCGTCCTTGTTGTAGACGACCAGAACCTGGCGGGCGGTCAGCTTCATCTCGCCCTGGCCGACCAGCACGTTGCCCTTGAACAGGGCCGATCCGTCGGTCTGGTTCACGTCCAGGCTGTCGGCGGTCACTTCCACCGGCAGGCTGGTGTCGGCCTTGACGGCCCCGAAGGCAAGGTTGGTGGTCTGTGCCTGTACCGCAGAAGCGGCAAGCATCACGCAGACAGCCAGGATCCGAACAGGCAGCACAATCATTTTTCCGTTATTTTCGGCTGATATACCAGCTTGACGCCCTGTTTGAAAAGCAATTGCACAGGTTCACCTTCGTTTTTCGGGCCGAATTCCATCTGCCCGGCGTTCAGGGTGCCGAAGGGCCCGACGCCCGAGACCGGTCCGGGCGCGCTGCCCGAGACCCCGTGGAGCGAGGTGTTCAGCACCTCGGTGTTCAGCGTGAAGCCGGTCGAGGTCTCGATCTTCACCTCGCCGGTGAAGGTCGCCA
This sequence comes from Seohaeicola zhoushanensis, assembly GCF_014656415.1. Taxonomy (GTDB): domain Bacteria; phylum Pseudomonadota; class Alphaproteobacteria; order Rhodobacterales; family Rhodobacteraceae; genus Seohaeicola_A; species Seohaeicola_A zhoushanensis. The sequence continues at coordinate 12,512 of NZ_BNCJ01000017.1, forward strand.
TGTCCTCTTCGATGTCGACGCGGGCGGCGTTCGAGTCGAGCGTCACCACCTCGCCCGAGCTGCGCGTCATCTTCGCCTGCACCTCCTCGGCCTCGGCCGGGGCGCCGGTGGTGCCGGGGCGGGCGATGCGGGCCCTGACCGTCACCTCGTCGCCGTTCGGCGTGGTGCCCGAGAAGAAGGGCGCGGTGATCTGCTGGGTGCGCAGCCGGTCGGCGACCTCGTTCTCGGCGAAGGGGATCTTGGCGTCGAAGTTGACCCCGCGCGAGATCAGGAACAGCGTGGCGAGGATCGCCAGCGCAAGCAGCGGCAACAGCACCTTGAAGAAGGCGACCATGCGGGAATAGAGATCCATCCCGCCTCCTCCCTCAGCCCAGACCGACGCGCAGGCAGTCGTGGATGTGCAGGAGCCCCAGCGCCGGTCCCGGTCCCTCGGTCACGAAGAGCGAGGTGATCTGCGCCTTGTTCATGATCGCGGCGCCGGCCTCGGCCAGTGCATCCGGGCGGATCGACTTCGGGTTGCGCGTCATCACCTCGCCCGCCGTATGGTCGAGCAGGCCCGAGACCTGGCGGCGGATGTCGCCGTCGGTGATGATCCCGACCAGGTTGCCCGCCGCATCGGTCACGCCGGTCATGCCGAAGCTGCCCCGGCTGATCGCCGCCAGCGCCTCGGCCATGGGCGTCGTCTCGGTGACCATCGGCACCTCGGCGATCGGGTGCATCAGGTCCTGCACGCGGGTCAGCTGCGCGCCCAGCTTGCCGCCGGGGTGGAAGTCGCGGAAGTGCTCGGCCCGGAAGTCGCGGTAGCGCATCAGCGCCACGGCCAGCGCGTCGCCCATCGCCAGCGTCAGCGTGGTCGAGATGGTCGGCACGATGCCGTAACCGCAGGCCTCGCCCAGGTTCGGGATCAGCAGGTGCGCGTCGGCGGCCTTCATGAGCGAGCTTTCGGGCCGGCTCGACAGGCCGATCAGCGGGATGCCGAAGCGGCGGGTATAGGCGACGAGATTCGCCAGCTCCGGCGCCTCGCCCGAGTTCGAGATCGCCAGCACCACGTCGCCCTTGGCCACCATCCCGAGGTCGCCGTGGCTGGCCTCGGCCGGGTGCACGAAATGCGCCGGCGTGCCGGTGCTGGCCAGCGTCGCGGCGATCTTGCGCCCGATGTGGCCCGACTTGCCGATGCCGCTGACGATGATGCGCCCGGTGGCCGAGAGCATCAGCCGCAGGGTCTCGGCAAAGCCCTCGTCCAGCCCCTCGGCCAGCGTGTCGAGCGCGCGCGCCTCGTCGGTTATGACCTGGCGCGCCGTGGCGAGGAATGTCTCGGACTGGCTCATGAATGGGCGAAGATATCGATTTCGGGCCAGCCGGCCAGGTCGAGCTGCGCCCGCGCCGGCAGGAAGTCGAAGCAGGCCTGCGCCAGCCCGGTCCGCCCCTCGCGCGCGAGCAGCTTGTCGAGTTCCTTCTTCAGCCGGTGCAGGTACAGCACGTCCGAGGCGGCATAGTCGAGCTGCGCCTCGGTCAGGTTGGCCGCACCCCAGTCGCTCTGCTGCTGCTGTTTCGAGATGTCGATGCCGAGCAGGTCCTGCGTCAGGTTCTTGAGGCCGTGACGGTCGGTATAGGTGCGCACCATCCGGCTGGCGATCTTGGTGCAATAGACCGGCGCCGCCAGCGCCCCGAAGGCGTTGTAGAGCGCGGCGATGTCGAAGCGGCCGAAGTGGAACAGCTTCAGCACCTCGGGGTTCTCGAGCATCCGCGCGAGGTTCGGCGCCTCGGTCTGGCTGCGCTCGACCTGGACGATATGGGTATTGCCGTCGCCGCCCGACATCTGGATCACGCAGAGCCGGTCGCGATGCGGGTTCAGCCCCATCGTCTCGCAGTCGATGGCCACGATTGGGCCCATGTCGAGCCCGTCGGGCAGGTCGTTCCGGTAGAGATGATTCGCCACGCGCCGGGGCTCCCATGTGTCGCCGCGAGGATGCGGCCTGTGCCGGGAAATAGGCGCTTTGCGCCGCAAACTCAACCGCTCGTCCCCGGTGACATCGGCGGTTTACCGGCACGTAAGGAGTTTGGTCTAGGACCACCAGGCACGGTCTGCGAGGCGGGCCGGCGAAACGCGGAGAGCACGCCATGAACCCGTTGTCCCCCCTGCCGATGGCGGTGAAGCTGCCAATGGCGATCCTGGCCCTGATCCTGCCGGTGGTGATCGGCATCGGCCTCTACCGCGCCGCCCCCTGGTGGGACCTGGTGCTGGCGGGCGGGGTGGCGGCGCTGGTGGCGCTGGCGGTTTCGGCGCTGGTGCTATGGGCGGCGCTGGTGCCGGTTCGGCGGATCGGCCGGGCCATGGGCGAGATCGCGGAGGGCAAGGACGCGGCCGTGGTGCCCGGCGCCACGCGCCGGGATGAAATCGGGCAGCTGGCGCGCGGGCTCGAAACGCTGTGCCAGGCGGCGGTCGTGGCCGAGGCCGCCCGTATCGAGGCCGCCTTCCAGCGCGGCGGGTTCCGCAATGCCTCGGCGGCCATGCTGATGGTCGACCGCGACTTCAACATCAACTTCATGAACGCGGCCATGGTCGCGGTCTTCAACGAGAAGATCGAGGATTTCCGCAAGCTGACCGGGGTGCAGCAGGCGCGCGACCTGATCGGCCTGAACATGGACCGTTTTCATGCCGTGCCCGCCCGCGTGCGCGAGATCGTGTCCCGCCCCGAGAACCTGCCGATGCGCGCGGTGATCAAGGTGGGCGCGACCTATTTCTCGCTGATGATCGCGGCGATTCCCGACGAGGCGGGCGGGACGGCCGGCCTGGTGCTGGAGTGGAAGAACGAATCCAAGGCGTTGCGCGATGCGACGATCATCGCGGCGCTCGACGCCAATTCGGTGCGGATCGAGATCACCAGGGCGGGCAGGCTCGGCTGGGCCAACAGCTTTGTCTGCCGCAGGCTGGGCCGACAGGTCGAGGACCTGCTCGACATCGAGGTCGATACCATCATGACGACGCCGGCGAAGGCCGGCGAAACCGCGCCGCGCCTGTCCGAGATCGCGCAGATGCGCGAGGTGGTGATGCGCGAGGTGGTCATACGGATCGACGGCCGAGAGATTCGCATCGACGCGACGCTGACGCCGATGAACGATCCGCAGGGCAATCCGGCGGGCGTGGTCATGGTCGGCGCCGACGTGACCGAAGAGCGCAACACGCTCGAGGCGGCGAATGCCGAACGGGCGCGCAACGAACGCGAGCAGGCCCAGGTGGTCGAGAACCTGCGCCAGGGCCTGACCCGCCTTTCCGAGGGCGACCTGACCGCCCGGATCGAGACCGCCTTCGCCACGCAATACGAACAGCTGCGCCAGGATTTCAACGGCGCGACCCGGCGGCTTGAAGCGGCGATCGGCAGCATCGCCCTCAGCGCCGGGTCGATCCGGTCGGACACCGACAGCATCAGTGCCGCCTCGCAGTCGCTCTCCAAGCGGACCGAGACCCAGGCGGCGACGCTGGAGGAAACCGCCGCGGCGCTCGACAGTCTGACCGGCTCGGTGCGGACCACCGCCAGCGACGGCGCGAAGCCGGCGGAAGGCGACCGGCCCCGCCTGCGCGCGGCGGGCTGAGGCCGCGGGGTGGCGGGTCATGGGCATATGTCGCAGGGGACTTGTGCTCTGGACGGCGTTTTCCCGGCGACACGGGGAAAGGGCGCGATCCTTTCAGGCCATTGCCAACCCGAAGTGCCGGATGAAAGACTGCGGGGCAGGGGGCGCCGGCGCCGCGCCCGCGCAATCCTGTCGGGCCCCGCTCGGCGCCGTCGGAGGAGTTGAATGCTGCTACGCGCCCTGATCTCGTCGCTGCTGATCTGCCTGGCCCAGGTGGCCTCGGGGCAGGAGGTGGTGATCGGCCGGGCCGATCTGGTGCCTTCCGGCCTGCCCGGTCTTGCCATCGCCCGTCCGCTGGACCGGCCCGCCACGCCGCGCCCGGCAGCACTCGCCGGTATCGCCGAGGGGATTCCGGGCGCCAGGCTGCTGAATTCCCTGGTCGCGCGCGGCAAGGCACAGGGCCTGGACGGCATCCTCTACGAGAACCGCGATCGCGGCCATTCGACCCTCTCGGCCGAGGCCTTCCCGGGGCTCACCTTCCTGAGTTTCGACAAGGCGCTGAAGGGTGAGGGGTTCGACTACGGGCTTGCCGGCAAGGTGGTGGTCGAAGGCCCGCTGATCGGCAATTCCTCGACCGCCCTGACGCGGGGGCCCTTCGCGCGCAGCCTGACCCGGCTCGCGATGACATCGCGCCTGGGCGCCGAGATTGCGCAGAGGCAATATGCCGCCGACAGCCTCTATATCTACCCCGAGCATCGCGACCACGACGGGCGCGATCTCTATCCGGCGATCTGGCCCTATACTATCAACAGTCAGGGCTCGTCGGGGTCCGATCAGCCTATAATTCGGGCCCTGCTGATGACGCTTGCCGGTTTCACCGCCGAGACGCGGGCGCGCCTGGTCGAGACGCACCAGCTGGCGCCGGCGCTGCAGATGATCCTGCGGCGTAACCTGCTGGGGGTCGACAGCGATGCCGACTACATGACGGCGCTGGCGCATCCTTCGGCCATCGACGGCACCACCCTGCGGCCCGAGCGGATGATCGCCCAGGCCGCGGCGATGCGACCGGACCAGCTTCCGCCGCCGCTGAGGATTGAGGTCGAGGAGGAGACCTTTCGCACCGCTGCCGGCCTGACGGGCAAGAGCGAGATCCTGTTCACCACGCCGCAGGCCATTGCCCGGCTCTGGCGGGCCGGCGACTGGGCGCGCGAGATGATGATTTCGGCGCAGAGCGATCCGGTGGCCGAGGGTCAATCGCTGCGCTTTCACTGGGTGCTGCTGCGCGGCGATCCCGAGAAGGTCTGGATCACCAGGCTCGACGAGGCCGGGAGCAGGGCGCGGCTACGTATCGCCTGGCACGACGAGTTTGCCCTGCCGGGACGCGAGACGCGGCTGACCTCGCGGGTGGATATCGGCGTCTTTGCCGAGACCGGCGCCGCGGTCAGCGCGCCGGCCTATGTCTCGGTCGCCTTTCCCACGCATCAGAAGCGCGAGTATCTGCCGGGGCCGGACGGGGCGATGCGGTTGGTCTCGGTGAATTACAACGCCGCCGGGCGCAGCACCGAGTTCGATCCGCGCCTGTTCTGGACCGGAGCCTGGCGCGACGAGATGCGCTATGACGCGGAGGGGCAGCTAGCCGGCTGGCAGCGCCACGATGAAGGGCCGGGCGGTGCAGGGCAGGGCGGCCAACGTGTGACGGATTTCGCCGCGGACGGAAGGCTGCGGGACGGGCGGATCGTGCGCTATGCCCCGGTCAACCCGGCACTGCCGATGGTCCTGGACTGGCGTGCCGAGTAGGGCTCAGTTCAGGTCGAACTTGCGCGACAGGCTCACGAAAACGCCGTTGGAGGTGCCACGCCCGAGGGTCGACGATGTTGGCGCCCCGACGGCAACCTCTTTGCGGGCATTGTAGTTGATGCCGGCGTCGAGGTTCCAATCCTCGGTGAGGGCACGGCTGTAGCCCATCGAAATGGTCGTCCGCGTTGTCTGGTTCGCAGTGCCGGTGCCATCGACAAGGAAGTAGGAGGCATTCGCGAAGAGACTGGAGGTCTCGTTGACCTGGTGACTGTATCGCGCGGCCAGCGAGGTGGTGAAACGATCCTCGTTGTTGGCGTCCGCCTGCACCGAGCGGTTCAGGCTCAGGGACAGGCTGCCCGAGGGCAGCGTCTGGCGCCAGTTCACGCCGCCGATCAGCCTGGCCGAGGAGCCGGCGATGCTCGACGCGCCGATGTCGAACCCGATGCTGCCCGTCGGCAAAACATACTGGCGCCCGACCCTCAGCGTATCGACTGCACCGCTGTCGGATCGTGACACACTGTAGGAGGCGGAGAGCGAGCCGGATGGCAGCGGTGTCGCGTAGGACAGGCTGCCGGTGACGCCGGTCGAATCCTTCGAGGTTGTGCCAGTGTTTTTCGAATCGGCCTTGGTATAGCCGATCCGGGCGGAAAGTGACGCGCCGCTTGCGAGGTCATGGTCGAAGCCGACGGCCGCCGACTGCGACTTGTTCGTCGTGTTCAGGATATTGTTGTCGTACCGGCTGGCGCTGAGGTCGACCACGAGCGCCGTACCCGGCCGGAACCGGAAGAAGGTGCTCAGCTTGATAGAGCTGCGGTCATAGTCGGTCGGCTGGGCCGTCGTGGTGTTCAGGTATTGCACGCTGTCGCGGTTGATGCTCGCCCGGAAGCCGAGTGGAGCGTCGATGCCCGTCTCGTACATCAGCGCGAAGCGGCTTGCGCGGCGATCACCGGTGCCTTGCAGGCTGCCGAAGTCGCTGGGCGGGGTGACGACGTTATCTTCGTCGGTGAAATCCCACAGCGGCCGTGCAAGGGAGATCGCGCTTTCGGAATAGGCGGCGTCGAGTTGCAGCCGCGAGCGGGCGCCTTCGTGGGTGTAGAACAGCGAGGCCGCGGGATCGACGAAGCCAGTCTCGGTGGTGCTGCCGGCGGGCGTGCTGCCATAGCGCAGAGCGCCGCCGATCTGGAAGTTGAAGGTCTGGGTGGGCGTCTCGCTCGAAACGTTCAGCGCCACGCCGGTGGACGACAGCGTCGAGCGGCCTTCGCGCGGGTTGAGCGCGGTGCCGGTCCCGAGGGACAGGTTGTCGTAGCTGCCGAAGCTCTGCTGCAGGCCAAGCTGGACCCGCAGCCCCGCCGGACCGCTTTCGTCCTGCGCGAGCGATGGGCCGGTCAGATACACCAACAGGGCCGCGGCAGCGGTCCCTCCTATCACGCCCCTGTTCTTCACTGCCCTGCCCCGGACTCCCTGAACGTTATTCGAACAATCGCCGTGTCGGTACCACGATCACATCGCCGGTGGCGAGGACGGTGGCGCCGATCGAGTTCTTGCCTGCGAGAACGTCGTTATAGTTGAAACTGTAGACCGATTGTTTGCCCGAACGATCGGTGCGGCGCAACTGCACCCGCTTGACCGCGGCGAAACGGCTGAACCCGCCGGCCTGCGCCAGCGCCTGCAACAGGGTGGTGCCCCGCTTGACCTCGATCATGCCGGGCTTGTTCACCTCGCCCATGAAGTAGATCGCCATCTGGTAGGTCGCCACGCCGCCCGTCGCGGCCGGCGTGCCCAGCTGGGTCAGCGAAACGGTCACGGTCGGATCATTGGCGAAGTTGCTCGACAGCTTCGAGGTCACGTCGGCGCGCACTTCCTCGATCGTGCGCCCGGCCACCGAGATGGTTCCGGCCAGCGGCACGGTCACGCGCCCGTCGGGCAGAACCAGCGCATCACGGTTGATCGAGGAGTCTTCCAGCACCTCGAACCGCACGGTATCGCCCGGCTTGATCCGGTAATTGTCTTGCGCCAACGCGGCGGTCGATCCCGCCAGAACCAGAAACAGCGCACCCAGGTATTTCGAAATTCGCGTCATAGCAGACTCTCTGTCTTCAACTTCAGGCCCCTGATCGCTCAGGTTAAAGGTTTTTCTCGCACAGCCAAAGGGAATAGTCACCATCCCCCGGAATGAGCCCGCCAGGCGCCACGGACGTGCCGCCAGAGCAACACAGTCACCGCGATCCGGCGCTTATTGTTCACTAACCATCGGCGGGCCTGCGGGTCAACGGCCCTTCCAGACCGGCTCGCGCTTCTCGGCGAAGGCACGCGCACCCTCCACCTGGTCCTCGGAGCCGTAGAGCGTATCGACGGTTTCCAGCTGCCGCCGCGTGATCCGGTTCATCATGTCCTGGAACCGGGCGTCCTCGGCCTCGCGCACGATCTCCTTGATCGCGGCGTAGACCAGCGGCGGCCCCGAGGCGAGCAGCTGCGCCAGTTCCATCGCCCGCTCCATCAGCCGCGCGGGGGGCAGGATCTCGTTCACCAGGCCCCAGCGGTGGGCTTCCTGGGCATCGAACCAGCGGCCGGTGAGCAGTAGTTCCATGGCGATGTGATAGGGGATGCGCTTGGGCAGTTTCACGCTGGCGGCATCGGCCACGGTGCCCGAGCGGATCTCGGGCAGGGCAAAGGTGGCGTGGTCGGCGGCGAGGATCATGTCGGCGCTGAGTGCCAGTTCCAGCCCGCCACCGCAGGCGATGCCGTTCACCGCGGCGATCACCGGCTTGTTCATGCGGGGCAGCTCCTGCAAGCCCCCGAAGCCGCCGACGCCATAGTCGCCGTCGACCGCGTCACCCGCGGCGGCGGCTTTCAGATCCCAACCGGGGCAGAAGAAGCGCTCTCCCGCCGCCGTCAGGATGGCGACGCGCAGCTCGGGGTCATCACGGAACGCGCGGAAGGTCTCGCCCATCACCCGGCTGGTGGCAAGGTCGATGGCATTGGCCTTGGGCCGGTCGAGGATGACGGTGAGCACGGCGCCCTCGCGCCGCGTGATGATGGGGCTCATGGCTGGGCCTCCCGGATCAGGGCGTCTGCCGCCACCGCGCGGGACGGGGTGCAGATCAGCGGGTTGATTTCGATCTCTTCCAGTGTGGCGGCATGGGCGGTCACATAGGCCTGAACAAAGTCTATTGCGGCGAGAATCGCGTCGATATCGGCGGCGGGGCCTCCGCGATAGCCGGTCAGCAGCGGCGCGCAGCGCAGGTGCATCAGCGCTGCCTGAACCGCATCGCGCGGGGCCGGCACCAGCAGCGAGAGGCTATCCTGCATCAGCTCGGTCAGCACGCCGCCCGCGCCCAGTGTCAGCACGAAGCCATGCGCCTGGTCTCGCAGCACGCCGACCAGCAGCTCGGCCGCGCCGTCCGTCACCATCTCTTCCAGCAGGTAGGGGCCGGGGCCGATCTCTGCCGCCGCCTGTTCCAGGTCGCCGGGCCTCAGGCCCAGCCGCACGGCGCCATGGTCCGACTTGTGGGCGAGGCCGGTGCCCTTGAGCACCAGGGGCGGGGTCAGCCCCCTGGCGGCCTGTTCGAGATCACCGGCCTGGGCGAGCCACCCTGTTGGCACCGCCAGTCCGAAGCCGGCCAATGCCGCCTTGGCCTCGGCTTCGCCGATCAAGACCGCCTCGCGCGCCGGTCCAGGCAAGAGCAGCGGCGGGGCGGGCGGGGGCAGGGGCGTCGAGGCCGCCACCAGCGCCGCCAGCGCCTCGGGCAGGCCCTGTAACGGGGCGACGCCGCCGGCCATCAGCCGCGCGGCCACCGCCTCGGGCATCAGCTCGGGCAGGGTCGAGACCACGGCGAAGGGGGCGCCGGTCTCGGCCCGCACGTTCAGCGCCGCCTGGGTGGCGCAGTCCCAGTCGGTCGCATCGGTATGCGGGTAGTCGACCAGCGAGAGCGTTATGCCGATGCCCGCGCCGGTCATCGCGGCCCAGGCCCGCGTCATCGCCGCCGTGTCGCGCCAGATGTAGGTGTGGTAGTCGAGCGGGTTCGCCAAGGCCACCATCGGCCCCAAGGCCCCGCGTAGAGCCTGCTTCTGAGCCTGATCGAGCGGCGGAAAATGCAGCCCCGTGCCGCGCGCCAGGTCGGCCACGAGGCTCGCCTCGCCGCCCGAACAGCTGATCGAGGCCACCCCGCGCGAGGCCAGCCGCCCGCAGCAATGCAGCAGCTTCAGGGTTTCCAGGAAGGCCGGCAGGGTGTGCAGCCGCGCGATGCCGAGCCGGTCGAGCAGCGCCTGCGCCCCGGCATCGCCGCCGGCCAGAGAGGCGGTATGCGACACCGCCGCCGCCTGCGCCTGTTCCGAGGCCCCGACCTTGAGCGCCACCAGCGCCACGCCCCTGGCCCGCGCCTTCGAGGCGAGCATTTCCCAGCCGCGCAGGTTGCCGAAGCCCTCGACATGCAGCCCGATGGCGGTGATGCGGTCGTCGTCCAGCAGGGCGGCGGCGATCTCGGCCTGCGTTGTTTGCGCCATGTTCCCGCAGGCCACCATCATGGCAATCGGCAGGGCGCGCCGCTGCATGGTCAGGTTGATCGCGATGTTCGAGGATTGCGTCAGGATCGCCACGCCGCGTTCCACCGGGCGCATCCCGTGCTGGTCCGGCCAGATCGCCGCCTGGTCGAGCGCGTTGACGAAGCCATAGCAGTTGGGCCCCAGCAGCGGCATGTTGCCGGCGGCCGCCACCAGCCGCGCCTGCAGATCGCCGCCCGCCGCGTCCTCGGCCGCCGCCTCGGTGAAGCCCGAGGCGAAGCAGACCGCGCCGCCGGCCCCCATTGCGGCCAGTTCGGCCACGACATCGATCGTGGCCTGGCGGTTCACCCCGACAAAGGCCGCGTCGACCGGCCCCTCGACCTGCGCCAGGCTGCGCAGCGCCCGCCGGCCGGCGATCAGCTTGCCCTCGGGGTGCACCGGCACGATCAGCCCGCCATAGCCGATCCGCTCCGCCGCCCCGACAATCGCCGCGCACCAGGCGCCGCCGCCGATCACCGCGATGGTGCGCGGTTTGAACAGGCGGGAGAGGTCGCGGGTCATCTCAGGCCCCTGCGCTGGCGGCCAGGGGGGAGCCTCCGGCGGGGAATATTTGGGGCAAAAGGAAGCCGCAACGGTTTCTTAACCACCTTCCGCCAGGATGCCCGCACGGTACAGGCGGGGACGCCGATGACCGTGCAAGAGGAAGAGAACCCATCTCTTCGGGGGAGGGACATCGTGCCCTCCCCTTTTCCTTTTGCTTTGAATATCCTGGGGAGCGCGAGGGGTGAAACCCCTCGCCCGGGTCGGCGCGACGCAGTCGCGGCGAAACCCCTCATGCCCCCAGCGCGCGCAGCAGATCGCGGCTGATGATGTGCCGCTGGATCTCGCTGGTCCCGTCCCAGATCCGCTCGACCCGCGCGTCGCGCCAGAACCGTTCGAGCGGGTAGTCGTCCATCAGCCCCATCCCGCCATGCAGCTGGATCGCCGCATCGGTGACCCGCGCCAGCATCTCGGAGGCATAAAGCTTGGCCGAGGCGATCTCGCGGTTGGCGGGCAGGCCCTGGTCGAGCCGGTCGGCGGCGGCCAGCGTCAGCAGGTCTGCGGCGTCGATTTCGGTTATCATGTCGGCGAGCTGGAAGCTCACGCCCTGGAACTTGCCGATCTTCTGGCCGAACTGTTCGCGGGTGGCGGCATGGTCGAGCGCATAGTCGAAGACCCGCCGCGCCCGGCCCACGCACATGGCCGCCACGGTCAGGCGGGTTGCGTAGAGCCAGGTGTTCATCACCTCGAACCCGCCGTCGACCTCACCCAGCACCTGGGCATCCGGCAGGCGGCAGTCGTCGAATTCGAGGATCGAATTGGCATAGCCCCGGTGGCTCACCGACTTGTAGCCGGGCCGGATGGTGAAGCCCGGCGTGCCGCGGTCGACCAGGAAGGCGGTGATGCGTTTCTTCACGCCCTTCGGCGTTTCATCGGCGCCGGTGGCCATGAAGACGATGACGAAGTCGGCATGTTCCGCGCCCGAGATGAAGTGCTTGGTGCCGTTCGCCACCCAGTCGCCGCCCTCGCGCCGGGCCGTGCAGGTCATGCCGCGCACGTCCGACCCGGCGCCCGGTTCGGTCATCGCCAGCGCGTCCATCCGCTCGCCCCGCACCGCCGGCAGCAGGTAGCGGTCGACCTGTTCGCCCTGGCAGGCCATCAGGATGTTCTGCGGCCGCCCGAAGAAATGGGTCAGCGCCATCGAGCCGCGCCCCAGCTCGCGCTCGACGAGGGCGAATTCCAGGTGGTTCAGCCCGGCGCCGCCGACGCTTTCGGGGAAGTTGCAGGCATAGAAGCCGAGGTCGATGGTCTTGCGCCTGATCTCGGCGGCGATCTCGTCGGGCACCGTGCCGCTGCGTTCGACCAGCGCCTCGTGCGGGTAGATCTCCTTCTCGACGAAGGCGCGCAGGGTGGCGACAATCATCTCCTGCGCGTCGTTCAACCCGTATTGCATCGCCGCGCTCCGAACAGGCTCTAAGTGGCGTAATTCGACCCTTCGTCGTCGAGGATCAGCTTCAGCTCGCCGAGGTGCCGCTCGGCCTGGCCGGGGTAGTCGTCGACCTCCTGCGCGGTCTTGGCGGCGACCTCGTCCGAGAGGCGGCGCAGCGGCTGGCCGGTCTGCAGCGCGCGGATATAGGTCTCGGCGGCGCGCTCGAAGAAGAACATCCGGTTGAAGCAGTCGGCCACGTCCGAGCCGATCACCATGATCCCGTGGTTGCCCATGATCATGACCTTCTTCTTGGGGTCGGTGAACAGCGCCGCGACGCGTTCGCCCTCTTCCTCGAAGGCCAGCCCGCCGTAGTGGTCGTCGACCACCTGCCGGTCATGGAACATCGCCGAGTTCTGGTCGATCGCCGGCAGGTAGCTGTCGGCGAGGCTGGCCAGGACGGTCGAATGGATCGAATGCACGTGCATGGCGCAGCGGGCGAAGGGGACGTGGCGGTGGATCGCCGCGTGCAGCGCCCAGGCGGTCGGGTCGGGCGCGTCGGGGCCTTTCATCGCCTCAGGGTCGTTGGCGTCGAGTTCCAGCAGGTCGCTGGCGCGGATGCGGCTGAAGTGGACCTGGTTGCGGTTCATCAGGAAGCGGGTGCCGTCGTCGTTCACCGCGAGGCTGAAGTGGTTCGACACCGCCTCGTGCATGTTCAGCCGGGCGGTCCAGCGGAAGGCGGCGGCGAGGTCCACCCGTTCCTGCCAATGGGACATGTTGGGGCGCAGATTCGTGACGGCCATGAAATTTCTCCTTGTCTGGCCGTCAGCCTGCCGCCCCCGGCGCCCTTTGACCAACGAAAAATTTCCGGGTAATCCATTAGCGATACTTATGCCGGGATAATGGCAATGCAGTCGCTTCCCCCGCTGGGCTGGCTTCGCACCTTCGAGGCCGCCGCGCGCCACCTTTCCTTCACCGGGGCGGCGCGCGATCTGAACATGACGCAGAGCGCGGTGAGCCAGCAGGTCAAGGCGCTGGAAGAGCACCTTGGCCAGCCGCTGTTCATCCGCCGCCCGCGCGCGCTGGAGCTGACCGAGGCGGGCATCACCTATCTGCCGGTGGTGCGCGATGCCTTCCGCACGCTGGTGCGGGGTACCCGCGCGGTCACGGGGCGGCGCGGCGACGTGGTGCAGGTGATGTGCAACCTCACCTTCGCGGTGCATTGGCTGGCGCCGCGCCTCGCGGCCTTCCAGGCGGCGCATCCGGGCGTGCTGCTGAGCCTGACGACCGAACTCTGGGAGCCTCGCGAGCTGACCGAGGGGGCCGATATCGAGATCCGCTTCTCGCTGCGTCCGCCGGATACGGTGCGCCCGGAGCTGCTCTGGGCGGGCGCCTATTACCCGGTCTGCGCGCCGGGTTACGCGGTGAGCCTCGACGATCTGCACATGCAGCCGCTTTACGACTGCACCGGGCTGCTGGCGAACTGGTCGGCCTGGGCCGAGGACCAGCGCCTGCCCTGGCCCGATCCGCCGGTGACCTATGCGACGACCTTCACCGTGACGCTGGCGGTGGCGATGGCTGGCGGCGGGCTGGCGCTGGCCCATGACGCCATCGCCGCGCGGCTGATCGCCGAGGGCCGGCTGGTCGCGCCCTTCGCCCATCGTGCTGCGTTGCCCGAGGCCTATTACCTGATCCTCTCGCCCCAGGCCGAGCATTCGCCGGGCGCGCGCGCCTTCGTCAACTGGCTGCGCGGCGAGATCGGGGCCTGAGCCGGGCGGTCAGAGGGGCCGGCTCGGCACCCAGGCATAGCCGTTCTGGCAGAGGATATAGGCCTCGCGCAGTCCGTGCGGCTTGTCGGTCGGGGCCTGCAGCAGGGTTGCCCCGGCCGTTTCGGCGCGGGCGGCCGCCTTGTCGGGATCGCTTTCGTAGAGCCTGATTTCGATGCCCGCGCCGCGTGGCGGGCTCTCGGGCAGCAGGCCGAGGAGCGGGTTCGCGTGGTAGGTGCCGTCGGCGTGGATCTGGAACACCTGCGCGCCATAGGTGACGATGGCGAAGTCGTTCGTCACCTGGTGGCAGGCCATGCCGAAGACCTCGCGCAGGAAGGCGCATTGCGCCGGCACGTCGCGCACCAGCAGGTTCAGCCCGATGCCGCGCAGCGCCTTGCCGAAGTCGCCGGCCTTCACCGTTTCGTAGTCCATGCGCCCCTCCGGGATTATCCCGCCCGCCAAGCGACAGCTTCAAGATGAAGCTTTGATGAATGTACTCTGCCGCCCCTTGCGCCGCCCCCGCCATTCAGCACAATTGAAACATGAACACCAAGCCCTTCCCAAGCTGGCCCGACGTGGCCCCCCGCCTGATCGCCGTCGCCGCCGGACGCAGCCCCGCCGATACCGTGATCAAGGGCGGCATCTGGGTCAACGTCCAGACCCGCGAATGCCTGCCCGGATATGACATCGCCATCGCCGAGGGCCGCATCGCCTGCGTGGTGCCCGATGCCAGCTATTGCACCGGCCCCGATACCGAGATCATCGAGGCCAAGGGCCGCTACATGCTCCCCGGCCTCTGCGATGCGCATATGCACGTCGAGTCGGGGATGCTCACCCCCGCCGAATTTGCCCGCGCGGTGATCCCGCATGGCACCACCAGCATGTTCACCGACCCGCATGAGATCGCCAATGTGCTGGGGCTGGACGGCGTGCGGATGATGCATGACGAGGCGCTCATGCAGGCGGTCAACATCTTCACCCAGATGCCTTCCTGCGCGCCTTCCGCGCCGGGGCTGGAGACCACCGGTTACGAGATCACCCCCGAGGATGTCGCCGAGGCGATGACCTGGCCGGGGATCATCGGGCTGGGCGAGATGATGAATTTCCCCGGTGTCACCAACGCCGACCCCAAGATGCTGGCCGAGATCGCCGCCACCCAGCGCGCCGGCAAGACGGTGGGTGGCCATTACGCCTCGCCCGACCTTGGCCCCGCCTTCGCGGCCTATGTCGCCGGCGGTCCGGCGGACGATCATGAAGGCACCTCCGAGGCCGACGCCATGACCCGCGCGCGGCTCGGGATGCGGTCGATGATGCGCCTGGGCAGTGCCTGGTACGACGTCGAAAGCCAGATCACGGCGGTGACGGAAAAGGGCCTCGACCCGCGGAACTTCATCCTCTGCACCGACGACTGCCATTCCGGCACGCTGGTCCACGAGGGCCACATGAACCGCGTGGTGCGCCACGCCATTGCCTGCGGCTGCGACCCGCTGGTCGCCTTGCAGATGGCGACGATCAACACCGCCACGCATTTCGGGCTGGAGCGCGAGATCGGTTCGATCGCTCCCGGCCGCCGCGCCGACGTGATCCTGTCCTCGGACCTGGTGACGCTGCCGATCGAACTGGTGATCGCGCGGGGTCAGGTGGTTGCGAAGGACGGCCAGTGCCTGGCCGACTGCCCGCATTACGACTGGCCCGACGGCGCGCGCAATACCGTGCACCTGGGCCATGAGTTGAGCGCCCGCGACTTCGAGATCGCCGCCCCCGCCGGGGCCAATACCGCCCGCGCCAATGTGATCGGCGTGGTCGAGAACCAGGCCCCGACCAGGGCGCTCAAGGCCGATCTGCCGGTGCGCGACGGGCTGGTCGAGGGCGAGGGCGCGGTCTGCCAGATCGCGCTGGTCGAACGTCACCGTGCCACCGGCGGCGTGGTCAATGCCTTCGTCTCGGGCTTTGGCTACCAGGGCCGCATGGCGATGGCTTCGACCGTGGCGCATGACAGCCACCACATGATCGTGGTCGGCACCGACCGGGAACAGATGGCGCTGGCGGCCAACCGTCTCGCCGAGGTCGGCGGCGGCATCACCATCTGGCGCGACGGGCAGGAGCTGGCGCTGGTCGAGCTGCCCATCGCCGGGCTGATGTCCGACAGCCCCGCTCAGGAGGTCTCGGCCAGGGCGATGCAGATGGTCGAGGCGATGCAGGCCTGCGGCTGCACCCTGAACAACGCCTATATGCAGCACTCGCTGCTGGCGCTGGTGGTGATCCCCGAATTGCGCCTTTCCGACCTCGGGCTGGTCGATGTGCGCAGCTTCGAGCTGATCCCCTTGCTGGAACCCGCATCATGAGCCGCATCGAGACGCCCGACAGCTTCCGGGACGAGAGCTTCACCGATGCCACCGCCGCGGTGGACCGGCTGCAGGAGCTTTACACCGAGGCGACCGAGTTCCTCTGCGGCCACTTCATGCAGGTGATGAAGTCGGGCGCGCCCGGTTGTCGGATCCGCGCCTTCTACCCCGAGATCCGGCTTACCACGACGAGTTATGCCCGCATCGACTCGCGCCTCTCCTTCGGACATGTCGCGCTGCCGGGCACCTATTCGACCACGATCACCCGGCCCGACCTGTTCCGCAACTACCTGATCCAGCAGATCGGCCTGCTGATCCGCAACCACGGCCAGCCGGTCACCATCGGGCCGTCGCAGACCCCGATCCCGGTGCATTTCGCGGTGGCGACCAAGCCCGAGCTGACGGTGCCGCAGGAGGGCGCGGCGGGCCTGACCCTGCGCGACATCTTCGATGTGCCCGATCTCGCCACCACCAACGACGACATCGTCAACGGCACCCATGTGCCTGCGGACGGCATCGGCCCGCTCGCGCTCTTCACCGCGCAGCGCATCGACTATTCGCTGGCGCGCCTCAGCCATTACACGGCGACCGATGCCAGCCACTTCCAGAACCACGTCCTGTTCACCAACTACCAGTTCTACGTGACCGAGTTCGAGGCCTTCGCACGGGCGCAACTGGCCGATGCCGAGAGCGGCTATACCGCCTTTGTCAGCGCCGGGAATGCCGAGATCACCACGGCCGACGCGCCGCTCGACGCGCCGCTGCGGCTGCCGCAGATGCCGACCTATCACCTCAAGCGGGCCGATGGTTCCGGCATCACCTTGGTCAACATCGGTGTCGGCCCCTCGAACGCCAAGACCGCAACCGACCATATCGCGGTGCTGCGCCCGCACGCCTGGCTGATGGTCGGCCATTGCGCCGGGCTCCGGAACACCCAGGCGCTGGGCGATTTCGTGCTGGCCCATGCCTACCTGCGCGAGGACCACGTGCTCGACGACGACCTGCCGGTCTGGACGCCGATCCCGGCGCTGGCCGAGATCCAGATCGCGCTGGAGGAGGCGGTTGAGGAGGTGACGGGGCTGGAGGATTACGAACTCAAGCGGATCATGCGCACCGGCACCGTGGCCACCATCGACAACCGCAACTGGGAGCTGCGCGACCAGTCCGGCCCGGTGCAGCGGCTGAACCAGTCCCGCGCCATCGCGCTCGACATGGAGAGCGCCACCATCGCCGCCAACGGCTATCGCTTCCGGGTGCCCTATGGCACGCTGCTCTGCGTCTCGGACAAGCCGCTGCACGGCGAATTGAAGCTGCCCGGGATGGCCTCGGAATTCTACACGACACAGGTTTCGCGCCACCTCAAGATCGGTATAAGGGCGATGGAACGCCTGCGCACCATGCCGCTGGAGCGGATGCACAGCCGGAAATTGCGCTCTTTCGACGAGACGGCGTTCCTTTAAGCCCAAAAAAACGCGAAAAACAGGCGGATTTGGGCTTGGCTTTTTCCACTAGTCGTTGTGTTTTCCCACAACATCCCGCTAAAGTGCGCGGACGAGGCCCTATAGAGCGGGCAGTTGAAGGAGAACAAAAATGGCAAAAGCAATGACCAAGTCCCAGCTCGTCGCCGCACTGGCTGACGAAATGGGTTCCGACAAGAAAACCGCCGGCGGGGCACTGGACGCAGTTTGCGCGCTGATCACCCGTGAAGTCGCCGCAGGCGGCTCGGTCACGCTGCCCGGCGTCGGCAAGATCTACTGCCGCGAGCGCCCCGAGCGCACCGTTCGCAACCCGGCCACCGGCGAGTCCTTCACCAAGGAAGCCGACAAGGTCGTGAAGATGACCATCGCCAAGGCGCTCAAGGACAGCGTCAACGGCTGATCTCGCGCTTTCGCGACGATCATCTTCGGGCCGCTCCTCTGGGCGGCCCTTTTCTTTTGCGCGGGCGGTGGGGGCTTTGTGGGTTCGAAATATCCCCGCGCCACCCCACGGGCCGGCGGTAGCCCGGCCTACTCGGGCATGTGCTGGCGGATGAAGGGCTCCACGGCCTCGAAGAACTGGCGGAAGCAGGGCTGGCCCTCGACCACCACGTGGTTGCCTCCCGGCAGTTCGACAAAGCGCGCGCCGGGGATCGTGCGGGCGGCCCGGCGGCCCTCGGCGATCGGCACCGCCTGGTCGCCCGAGATATGCAGCACCAGCGTCGGCACGTTCAGCGCCACGGCCTCGGCCTGGGTATCGGCGGATGAATTCATCTCGTAGATCCGTTCGGCATTCCCGGCATTGATCGAGACGCGCTGCACCTCGTCGAAGCTGCTCTGGATCTCGCGCGGGGCGTCGGGCACGAAGGTCGCGGTGAAGAAGTTGCGGAAGACCGGCAGGTTCGATCCCCAGCCGTCGCGGATCATCACCTGGGCGGCGTGATACATCTTCTCCTCTTCCGGGTCGTTGCGCCGCAGCCGGCCCCGCAGGTAGCCGCCGAAGAGGATCAGGCAGGCCACCTGCTCGGGGTGCTTCTGCGCATATTTCACCGCGAAGGCGCCGCCCTGGCTGATTCCCAGCAGGGCAAAGCGTTTCAGCCCCGAGGCCGCCACCACCGCCTCCATGTCCTCGATCATCGCGTCGATGGAGATCCGCTCGACGTCCCAGTCCGACAGCCCGTTGCCGCGCTGGTCGAAGCGCACCAGCCGGTGATCTGCGGCCAGACGGTCGAGGAAGGGGCCGAACAGCGGGCTCTGCAGCTCGTATTCCAGGTGGTTGAGCCAATGCGGCGCGCGCAGCACCGGCGGCCCCTTGCCGATCGCCGCCCAGGCGACATGGGTGCCATCGGCCGAGGTGCAGAACTGCACCTCCTGCTGCAGCGCGGTGCCCACCACTTCGGGTTCCACCCGCGCCGCCGGGGTCCACTGCCAGACCCGCACCGGCCGCGTGATGTTCTTCACCCGCTGCCGCCCCATGTCGCGGAAGGGCTGGTCGAAGCGGTCCTGCACCGTCTGGTGCACGATATCCGAGATGCAGAGCCCGCCCGGCTCGGCCAGCCCTTCGAGCCGCGCCGCCACGTTCACCGCATCGCCGAACATGTCGTTCTCGTCAAAGATCAGGTCCCCCATGTTGATCCCGATCCGGTAGCGGATGCGCTGGTCGGGGTCGCTCTCGGCCTCGCGCAGGGGCATCTCGTGCTGGATGTCCATGGCGCAGCGCACCGCGTCCTGCGCCGAGGCGAACTCGGCCAGCAGCCCGTCGCCGGTGGTCTTGACGATGCGGCCCCGGTGGCTGGTGATCGCCGGGTCGATCAGCTCGCGCCGGTGCAGCTTCTGGCGCGAGAGCACGCCAAGCTCGTCCATTCCCATCAGCCGGGAATAGTCGGACATGTCCGAAACCAGCACGGCAGCGAGGCGTCTTTCCATCCCGCACCCCTTGGCGACCCGCCCCGACTCTACCAAAGATCCGGCAAAAACAAAGCGCCCCGAACAGGCTTTCCCCAGCCTTGCCTTCCCCGGTCAAATCGGGAAAGGTCGCGCCGCGCCCACCGGGCGCCAAGGGGGGAAGAACCAGCCAGATGGACATGCGCGCAATCCTCATGGGGCTGGCCTTCGCCTTCATGTGGTCCTCGGCCTTCACCTCGGCCCGGATCATCGTCGCCGATGCCTCGCCGCTGTTCTCGCTGGCGGCGCGCTTCCTGATCTCGGGGCTGATCGGCGTCACCATCGCCCGGCTGATGGGGCAGAGCTGGCGCCTGACCCCGAAGCAATGGTATGCGACTATCCTCTTCGGCATCTGCCAGAACGCGCTCTACCTCGGGCTGAATTTCGTCGCCATGCAGACGGTCGAGGCCAGCCTTGCCGCCATCATCGCCTCGACCATGCCGCTGCTGGTGGCGCTGGCGAGCTGGCTGATCTTCCGCGAGTCGCTGCGCCCGCTGGGCGTGATCGGGCTGCTGGCCGGGGTCGGCGGCGTCTGGCTCATCATGTCGAGCCGGATCAGCGCCGGGGTCGACCTGCACGGCGTCCTGCTCTGCGGCATCGGCGTGCTGGCGCTGACCTTCGCCACGCTGGCGGTGCGCGGCGCCACCTCGGGCGGCAATTTCCTGATGGTGGTCGGGCTGCAGATGTTCGTCGGAGCGGCGGTCCTCTTCCTGGCCGCGCTGGCCTTCGAGGACATCCGGGTCAACCCGACCTGGCCCTTGGCGCTGGCCTTCGCCTATACCACGCTGGTGCCCGGCCTGGCCGCCACCTTCATCTGGTTCCTGCTGCTCGACCGGATCGGGGCGACCCGCGCCGCCACCTTCCACTTCCTCAACCCGGTCTTCGGCGTCGCCATCGCCTCGGCCCTGCTTGGCGAAAGCCTAGGGCCCCGCGACGTGGTCGGCGTGCTGATCGTCACGGCCGGCATCTTCGCGGTGCAGCTCTCGCGCCAGCGCCGCCGACAGGCCTGAGCCGCCTCACTTCAGCAGCGGCTCGATCTCCTGCAGGATCGCCTTGGAATCGGGCCGCGTGGTCGACCCCCAGGTGCCCATCACCGCCCCGTCCGGCCCGACCAGGATCTTGTTGAAGTTCCAGCCCGGCTCGAAGCCGGTCTCGGCCTTCACCGCCTTGAAGAAGGGATGCGCCTGCGGGCCGCGCACATGGGTGATATCGGTCATCGGCAGGGTCAGGTCGTAGTTCAGCTCGCAGAAGGCCTTGACCTCTGCGGCGCTGCCCAGCTCCTGGTTGAAGTCGTCCGAGGGCACCGCCAGCACCACCAGCCCGCGCGCGCTGTAGGTGTCGAACACCTTCTGCAGGGCCGCATATTGCGGCGTGAACCCGCATTGCGAGGCGGTATTGACCACCAGCACCGGCCGCCCGCGCCAGGCCTCGAGCGACAGCGTGCCGCCGTCGATCGAGGCGAACGTGCCGCCCACACCCGCCAGTGCCGGCAATCCGGCCAGGACCAGGCAGAGCGCCAGGACATGTCTCAGCATCATCTATCCTCCATCGCCTATGCAAGGCATACGCGCGCCGCCCGGCTCCGGATCACCTGCACGAGCGCGCGAGCCGTGGTAATATACCGTTGCTTTCCCCCCGCGCGGCCCCAGATACTGGCCACGAGCTCGGACATGAGGATACCATGAAAACCTATACCAAGGACCCGGCCCGCATCGCGCAGCTGTCGCGCGAGGAGTTCTACGTGACGCAGCAGAGCGGCACCGAACGCCCCGGCACCGGCAAGCTGCTCTACAACAAGGAACCGGGCATCTACGTCGACATCGTCTCGGGCGAACCGCTCTTCGCCTCGGCCGACAAGTTCGAAAGCCATTGCGGCTGGCCGAGCTTCACCAGGCCGATCGCCAATGTCGAGGAGTTCGAGGACCGCACCCACGGCATGATCCGCACCGAGGTGCGCTCGAAGCATGGCGACAGCCATCTCGGCCACGTCTTCCCCGACGGGCCGCGCGACCGTGGCGGGCTGCGCTACTGCATCAACTCGGCCTCGCTCCGCTTCGTGCACCTGCGCGACATGGAGGCCGAGGGCTATGGCGACTATATCGACCAGGTGGAGGACATCGCATGACAACCGAACGCGCCGTGCTGGCCGGGGGCTGCTTCTGGGGGATGCAGGAACTGCTGCGCCACAAGCCCGGCATCCTGAAGACCCGCGTCGGCTATACCGGCGGCGACGTGCCGAACGCGACCTATCGCAACCACGGCACCCATGCCGAAGGGGTAGAGATCCTCTTCGACCCGGCCAGGATCAGCTACCGCGAGATCCTGGAATTCTTCTTCCAGATCCACGATCCGACCACGCTGAACCGCCAGGGCAACGACGTCGGCCTGTCCTACCGCTCGGCGATCTATTATGTCGACGAGGCGCAGAAGGCCGTCGCGCTCGACACCATCGCCGATGTCGACGCCTCCGGCCTCTGGCCGCGCCGGGTGGTGACCGAGGTGGAGCCCGTGGGCGATTTCTGGGAGGCCGAGCCCGAGCACCAGGACTACCTCCAGCGCATTCCCCACGGCTATACCTGCCACTGGGTCCGCCCCGACTGGGTGCTGCCCAAGCGCGACGCCGCGGAATAGGGCCGCGAAACGCGGGAAGCAGGGCGCCACACCCCTGCTTCTCTTCTTCAAAAGTATCTCCGGGGGAGTCGCGCCGCAGGCGCGGCGGGGGCAGCGCCCCCGAAACGCCGCGTTGCGGGCCTTGGCAAGCACGGCTGTGGCGCGTATACGCGCGCACTGATCCGCAGCGAAGGGACGCGACATGGTCGGCAGTGCAAACCTCAACATCATGATCAAGGCCGCGCGCAAGGCGGGCCGTTCCCTGGTCAAGGATTTCCGCGAGGTCGAGAACCTGCAGGTCTCGATGAAGGGGCCGGGCGACTTCGTCAGCCGCGCGGACCACGCCGCCGAGAAGATCATCCGCGACGAGCTGACCGCCGCGCGCCCCTCCTATGGCTGGCTCGGCGAGGAAACCGGCACCGGCGAGGGCGAGGATCCGACCCGCCGCTGGATCGTCGACCCGCTCGACGGCACCACCAACTTCCTGCACGGCCTGCCGCACTGGGCGGTCTCCATCGCGCTCGAGCACAAGGGCCAGGTGGTGGCCGGCGTGGTTTATGACGCCGCCAAGGACGAGATGTTCTTCGCCGAGAAGGGCGAGGGCGCCTGGATGAACGACACCCGCCTGCGCGTCTCGGGGCGCAACCGGATGATCGAGTGCATCTTCGCAACCGGCGTGCCCTTCGGCGGCCGCCCCGACCTGCCCGAGACGCTCAAGGACCTGGCGCGCCTGATGCCGACCTGCGCGGGCGTGCGGCGCTGGGGCTCGGCGGCGCTCGATCTCGCCTATGTGGCGGCCGGGCGCTATGACGGCTACTGGGAACGCGGGCTGAACGCCTGGGACATCGCCGCAGGCATCGTCATCCTGCGCGAGGCCGGTGGCTTCGCCGAGCCGATCACGGTGGGCCGCGACCTGCTGGAAGACGGCGACATCGTTGCCGGCAACGGCGCGATCTTTGGCAATTTCGCCAAGATCATCCGCGGCTGACGCCGCCGGCGATCACGCAGATTTTGGCTGACAGGCGGCGGCGTCCGGGTAATCTCGGGCGCATGTTCCGCCTGTTTCTCCTCGCCCTCCTGTCCTGCCTGCCCGCCGCGCTCTCGGCGCAGGCTCAGGTGCAGACCCGCCAGCCGAGCCATTGCATCGCCATCGCCGATGCCGCGCCGGGCCTCGAATACATCCAGAAAGCCTCCTGGAGCGATGCCGTGCCCGCCGACACGGTGCGCATCAGCTACATCGCCCACGCCAGCTTCCTGATCCAGACCCACGGCGGGCTGAACGCGGTCACCGACTACACCGGCTTCATCGGCACCGTGCCGCTGATCCCCGACGTGGTGACGATGAACCACGCCCACGAGACCCACTGGACCACCGCCCCCGACCCGGCAATTCCCCATGTGCTCGAAGGCTGGGGCGATTTCGGTCTCGGGGTGCAGCACCATCTCGACCTCGGCGAGATGCTGGTGCGCAACGTCTCGACCGATATCCGCTCGCGCTGGGGCGGGGTCGAGACCAACGGCAATTCGATCTTCGTCTTCGAGGTTGCGGGCCTCTGCATCGGCCATCTCGGCCACCTGCACCACGTCCCGACCGACGACCAGTTCGCGGCGTTGGGGCGACTCGACGTGGTGATGGCCCCGGTCGATGGCGGCAACACCCTGCCGCTGGCCGACATGATCGCGGTGCTCAAGCGGCTGAAGTCGTCGCTGGTGATTCCGA
This sequence comes from Seohaeicola zhoushanensis, assembly GCF_014656415.1. GTDB lineage: Bacteria > Pseudomonadota > Alphaproteobacteria > Rhodobacterales > Rhodobacteraceae > Seohaeicola_A > Seohaeicola_A zhoushanensis. The sequence goes on from NZ_BNCJ01000017.1 coordinate 36,208, forward strand.
TGCACTGGTTCTCGGGCATGGCGCTGGACGAATTCCTCGCCGGCATCTCGCCCGATTTCGAGGTGGTGCGCACCGAGGAGTCCTCGATCGAGGTCTCGCTGCGCACGCTGCCGACGCGGCCCACGGTGCTGACGCTGATGCCGCGCTACCTGATCGAGCCCTAAGCCGCGCCTTGCACGATGGGCCGCGAATGGGCATGGATTGCGCATGAGCCTCAATCCCGCCGACACCCGTTTCGCCGACCACCTTCGCAGCCTGCTCCCCGCGGATCGCATCCGCGCGGTCGAGCCGCGCTATCTCGAGGATCCCCGCGACATCGCCCATGGCCGGGCCGGGGTGGTCGCGGTGCCGAAGACCACCGAGGAGGTCGCCGTGCTGATCCGCGCGGCGGGCGAGGCGCGGGTCGGGGTGATTCCCTACGGCGGCGGTACCGGGCTGGTGGGTGGGCAGGTGATGCCCGACGGCCCCGCGCCGATGGTGCTCTCGCTCGAACGGATGGCGGCGATCCGGGCAGTCTACCCGGAGGAAAACGTGCTGATCGCCGAGGCTGGGGCCATCCTCGCCGACGTGCAGGCCGCCGCGCGCGAGGCGAACCGGCTGTTCCCGCTCTCGCTCGCCGCCGAGGGTTCGTGCCGGATCGGCGGCAACCTGGGCACCAATGCCGGCGGGGTGAACGTGCTGCGCTATGGCAATACCCGCGACCTCTGCCTCGGGCTCGAGGCGGTGCTGCCGGACGGCAGCATCTGGCATGGGCTGACCAGGCTCCGGAAGGACAACACCGGCTATGACCTCAAGAACCTGCTGATCGGCGCCGAGGGCACGCTGGGCGTCATCACCGCCGCGACGCTCAAGCTCTCGCCGGTGCCGGCTGGGCGCGGCACGGCGCTGATCGCCGTGGCCTCGCCGCGCGCCGCGCTCGACATGCTCGCGCTGGCGCGCGACCATCTGGGCGAGGGGGTCAGCGCCTTCGAGCTGATCCACCGCCAGGGCCTCGACTTCCAGGCCGAGGTGCTGCCGCAGATCCGCCAGCCCTGGTCCGAGCCGCCGGAATGGTGCGTGCTGATCGACGTCGGCCTGGCCCGCGGGCTGGACCCGCAGCAGGCGCTGGCCGATCTCTTCGAGGCGGCGATGGAGCGCGACCTGGCTTATGACGGGCTGATCGCACAGAACGAGGCGCAGGCGCAGGACTTCTGGACCGTGCGCGAACACCTGCCCGAGGCGAACCGCAAGATCGGCGCGGTGTCGAGCCACGACATCTCGCTGCCGCTGGGTGCACTGCCCGAGTTCCTGGCCACCGCCCCGGCCGAGATCGCCCGCCACGGCGATTTCCGCATCAACTGCTTCGGCCACCTCGGCGACGGCAACCTGCATTACAACATCTTCCCGCAGAAGGGCCGCACCCGCGCCGAATACGCCAACGTCAAGGAAGCCGCCCGGCAGGCGATCTACGACATGGTGGTCGGCTTCGGCGGCTCGTTCAGCGCCGAGCACGGCGTGGGCCGCGCCAAGGTCGGCGAGCTGGAACGCTACGGCGATCCGGCCCGGCTGGCGGCGATGCGCGCGATCAAGGCGGCGCTCGATCCGCTGGGCATCATGAACCCCGGCGCGGTGCTGCGATAAAAACATTCGCACAAATGCGAATTTGTGTATCAATTGCCTGACTGGCGGGCCTGTCGTCCCGCCGGCATCAGGGAGGAAATCACAAATGAAGCAATTTCTGGCCGCCGCGGCCATCGGCCTCGCGCTTGCCACCTCGGCCCTGGCCGAGGGCGCGATGCACAAGATTGCCGTTCACGTCGACGAGAACGACCCCGCGGTGATGAACATGGCGCTGAACAACGTCCAGAACGTGATCGCCTATTACAAGGAGAAGGGCGACACCGTCGAGATCGAGGTGGTCACCTACGGGCCCGGCCTGAACATGCTGGTGGCCGACAAGAGCCCGGTCAAGGACCGCATCAGCGCGATGAGCCTGGAACATGACAACGTCGTCTTCGCCGCCTGCGGCAACACGCTGGCCGCGATGAAGAAGAAGGCCGGCGGCGACGTGCCGCTGATGTCCGAGGCGCAAGTGGTGCCCTCGGGCGTGGTGCGTCTGGTCGAACTGCAGGAAGCCGGCTACGCCTACGTGCGTCCCTGAACGGGGCGCGGGCGGCGTGGCCTATTGCTGCTGCGCCGCCAGGTAGCCGATACCGGCGGCAACGATCAGCCCGAGAATGACGGCAATGGCGATCTTGATCGCCGAATAGGGCCGCTCGCCCTGCACCCGCCCCGACTGGCCGTTGACGACAAAGCGGTAGGTCTTGTCGCGGTATTTGTAGGCCGCCAGCCAGACCGGCAGCAGGATGTGCTTGAAGGTCACGTCGCGCACGTCGGTGTCGATGTTGTGGATGCGCTGCTGGTCGCCGCCGATGTCGAAGCGCACGTCGCGCTCGATCACCCGCGCCATCTGGGCCCGGGCGTCCTGGTGGCCTTCCTCAAGCGTCACGGTATAGGCCTCGGCCCGGAACCCGGCGAGGAACTGCGGCTGGTAGGGGACAAGGGCCGAGAGGTCCCATGGCTCCAGCGCCTCGGTATACTTGCGCGGCAGGCTCTTCGAGGCCAGCACCAGCACGTCGTCGAAGAACCGCGCCACCCGGCCGCGCACCGGGGTCCAGCGGATCTTGGCAACTTGCTGCTGCACCCGCTTGCCGTCACGCACCACGGTGACCGTCTCGTAGTAGATCGTCCCGCGCTCGCCCGAATAGGCTGACTTGGTGTCGGCGTCGAAGGTCCAGTAGGGCACGTAGATGCCGGTCATCCTGCGGCCCTTGCGGGCGTATTCCTGCAGTCCGTTCGGCGCGAACCAGAGGCGGCCCAGCCAGTCGGTCATCGCCTTGTGCGCGCTGCGTTCGTCCACCGCGAAGGGCATCACGCCCTTGGGTTTGAGATGCCGGCTCTCGCCGGTATCGGTCACCACCGGGGTGGCGCAGAAGGGGCATTCGGCGGCATGTACGGCGGGGTCGAACTCGAACTGCGCGCCGCAGTTGGGGCAGGAGACGACCCGCGTCACCTCGGTCTCGGCCTCGGGCAGGCGGCGCGCCATGGCCGCCTCGAAGTCGAGCTCCTTGAGCGCCGGGGGGCGGGCCGTGCCGCCCATCGGCTCGACATTGCCGCAATGGTCGCATTTCAGCACGCCCTCGGCCGGTTCGAACCGCATGTCCGCGCCGCATTGGTCGCAGGGAAACCGGTGTTCCTCGGTCGGAGTGCTTCTGTCGTCCATCGCCTGCCTGCGTCTTGCCTGTTCTCCCAAGGATAGAGGCTGGCGCGGCGGCGGCAACCCGGATCAGGCGCGCGGGCGGGTCATCCGCGTCAGCGTGCCGTCGCGCCGCACCAGCTGGTGCCAGATCGCCACCGCGGCATGGCCCAGGGCGACGATCAGCAGCGCGTTTGCCGCCACGGCATGCACGTCGCCGGCCTCGCCCACGCCGGCATACCAGGTCAGCGCGCCCAGGCCCGGCACCGCGATCATCAGCGCATAGAGCAGCCGGTGCCCCCAGAGCGCCGCCGCCTCGAGCAGGGGCGAGCTTTGCATGGGGATCGGAGCGCCCTGCAGCGCGCGCACCAGGATACGCAGCAGGATCAGCGCGAAGACCGCGCTGCCGATCCAGACGTGCACGGTATTGCCGGTAAACCCCGTCTCGCCGGCCTCGAGCCGCTGGCGCAGCGCGCGGCCCATGCCGTCGCTGATGAACCAGGCGGCGGTGATCAGTATGGCGATCAGCCAATGCAGCGAGATCTGCAGGCGGGAATAGGCAACTGCGGTGCTCATCGGGTCATCCTTTGCGAAACCGGGACATGTCCTTGCTACGTAGGAGCCGATTCTTTCCGTCGCCTTACGGGGCCGGCGGCGGCGGAGGCGGCGGCATGATGGTGAAGAGCTGTGCCAGTTCGGTCACGTCTCCGGCGCGCTTCCAGCCGTCCTGCCCGGCGGTCCAGACCATGCTCTCGCGCGTCAGCTTGCCATCCGTGACCATGCGCCCCAGCGAGGCCTTGGAGAAGGGGCCGCTGGTCTGGCCGTTCTCGGCGATGTGCCAGACATGCTCGACCGGCGGCGGGGGCGGGGCCGGGGGCGCCGAATGGGCCGGGGCCTGCCCCCAGGGACCGGGCTGCGCCGCGGGGGCCGCGCCCCAGGGGCCCTGCTGCGCCATCTGCGCGCCCATCGCCATGCCCATCCCGGCACCGAGACCCGCGGCCATGCCGCCACCGCTCGGATTGGCCGCAGCCGCCGTCAGCGCCTCGGCCGCCGAGAACTGGGTATACTTGCCGAGGTCGCCCACCAGCCCCATCGAGGTCCGCTTGTCCAGCGCCGCCTCGACGGCGGGAGGCAGCGAGATGTTCTCGATGTAGAGCTCGGGGATGGTCATGCCATAGCCCGCGATCGTCTCGGAAATCGCCTTGGCGATGATCTTGCCCAGATCGGCGGTATTGGCCGCCATGTCGAGCACCGGGATGCCCGACCCGGCCACCACGCGGCTGAACTCCTGCACGATGATGTTGCGGATCTGGAAGCTGATCTCGTCCGAGGTGAATTCGCCATCGGTGCCGACGATCTCGGTCATGAAACGGCCGGGATCGGTCACCCGCATCGAATAGGTCCCGAAGGCGCGCAGCCGCACCGGCCCGAATTCCGGGTCGCGCGCGATGATCGGGTTCTTGGTGCCCCATTTGAGGTCGTTGAACCGGGTGGTGTTGACGAAATAGATCTCCGACTTGAACGGCGACTTGAAGCCGTGGTCCCAGTGCTGGAGCGTCGTCATGATCGGCATGTTGTTGGTCTCGAGCATGTAGAGACCCGGCGTGAACACGTCGGCCAGCTGGCCCTCGTGGATGAACACCGCCGCCTGCCCCTCGCGCACCGTCAGCTTGGCGCCATACTTGATCTCGTGCCCATGCCGCTCGAACCGCCAGACCATGGTGTCGCGGGTATCGTCCACCCAGTGGATGACGTCGATGAATTCGCCGCTGAGGAAGTCGAAAATGCCCATGAATCAGGTCCTTTTCAGGTCAACACAATATCACGACGACCCGCCCATCAGCTCCTGCGCGATGGTCTGCGCAATGGGGCGGGCCTGTTCTGCCGTCATACCCGGTTTCAGGCGGGGATCATACAGCATCTTCAGGATCATCTCGTCATGCGCCGTCAGCAGCGCGAATTCGTCGTCGTCGTTGAAGATCGACGGGCGGGCGCGCGGGCTGTCGTTGGGCACGCCCAGGCCCTGGGCGATCTCCTCGTGGATGCAGCTCTCGCGCATCAGGCCGGCGTGTTCGTCGCGGATCAGCGCGATGGCGGCGGAATGGGTGAAGGTGCCTGGGTTCGGCACGCTCAGCACCAGGCAGTAATACTGGCGCGGCAGGTCCATCAGCAGCGCGGTATCGGCGCGGGTCAGCTGCGGCAGCAGCTCGCGGGCGCGCTGCGCGACAAAGGCCTTGTCGTCCTCGCCAACGATCAGGACGTGGAAATTCGCGCCACGCTCGACCGTGCTGACCGGATGTCTCGTCACCCGCGCCAGCCGGCTGGCATAGGCCGAGATCGCGCTGCGGTCCTGCTTGCGCCGCGCCTCGGATACCGAGGGGCCGAATTCCAGCCCGAGGCGCACCGGCGCGGCCCAGCGGTTCAGCCGCCCGCCCGAGCCGGCACCGCGCTGGTATTCGTCGCTGAAGACCAGCGTCTCGAAGTCACGGACGAGGTCGTCCGCGGTGAAGGGCGTATCCGGCCCGCCGCCATCGGTGCGCATCAGCCCGCGCGCCACCTGGTCGCTTTCCAGCCGGCGGTAATAGGCGGCCAGTTCGGCGCTTGCGGCCGAAGGTTCGGGCTCGGTGACATGCGGCTGCACCGGCCGTGTCGGCGGGGCCGAGCCGGCACGGGGCAGGGGATCGGTGCAGGAGGCCAGGGCCATTCCCGCCAGGAGCAACGCCAGGGCAAAGCGCTTCATCGGTCGGCCCGTCCCCCGGTCCGCGTGCGGTACGTCACCGCAACAGGGCGCGTTGCGGGAAGGGGCTGGCTCCTCCCGCTCTGCCGCGTGGCATGGCACGTCGAAACCGGCACCCCGTTCTCCTTCAAGCCTAGCGCGGAACCGCGCCCGAGGCGGTATCGCCCAGCCCGTCGCGGCGGGCGCGGGCGGCGGCCAGCGTCTCGCGCAGCTCGGCTTCCATCTTCTTGAGCTCCTCCTCGGCGGCCGCGCGGCGCGCCTTGCCCTCGTCGGCGATCTGGAGGCTGTCCTGGATCGTGCCGATCAGGTCGGCATTGGCCTTCTTCACCGCCTCGATGTCGAAGACGCCGCGCTCCATCTCGGTGCGGATCATCTTGTTGGACTGCCGCAGGTTCTCGGCGTTCTTGGTCAGCAGCTCGTTGGTCAGGTCGTTGGCGTCGCGCACCGCCGCAGCCGCCTCGGCGCTGCGCTGCATAGTGACGGCCTGCGCCAGCTGCGTCTCCCAGAGCGGCACGGTGTTCACCAGCGTCGAGTTGATCTTGGTGACGAGGCTCTTGTCGTTCTCCTGCACCAGCCGGATCGAGGGCAGCGACTGCATCGTCACCTGCCGCGTCAGCTTGAGGTCATGCACCCGGCGCTCCAGGTCGTCGCGCGCGGCGCGCAGGTCGCGCAGCTCCTGCGCCTTCATCACCTGGTCGCCCTCGGGCGCGGCCTGCACCGCCGCCTCGCGCGCCGGGATGTCGGTCTTGTCCAGCTCCTCGATCTTGGCCTCGCCGGCGGCGATGTAGAGCGCCAGCTCGTCGTAGAAGTTCAGCGTCTTCTCGTAGAGCAGGTCGAGCGACTTGATGTCCTTCAGCAGCTTGTGCTCGTGGCCCAGCAGGTCGTCGGTCACCCGGTCGATCTGGCTCTGCACCTCTTCGAAGCGGGCAGTGAACTTGGCGAAAGGCGCGGCGCGGCCCAGCAGCTTTTCCCAGAAGCTGCGCTCGCGGCGCACGTCCAACTCGCTGACCGAGAAGCCGCGGATGGTGGTGACGATGTTGCGCAGCGAGTCACCGGCCGGGCCGACGTCCTTGTTGCGCACGTCCTGCAGCATGGCCTGGCTGATCTCCTGCAGCTCGGCCTGCGCGCCCGAGCCGAAGGAGACGATGGAATTGGTGTCGCCCATGTCGATCTCGCCCATGCGGCGGCGGATCTCGTCCCCCAGCGGCTGCGACGCCTCGGCCAGCGGCACGATCTCGGCCTTGGGCTCGGGCAGGGCGATGGCCGTCACCTCGGCGACGATATCCTGGGACTGTTCGGCCTTGTGGCGCACGGTTTCAGACATCGGGAAATTCCTCGGTTGTGAAAGGGGGCTTTGGAAGGAAGCAGGTCGGTGCCATCAGCGGCACGGGCCTTGGGCTGCGGTGCCCACGGGAACGCGCCAATCCGTGAAATGTTTCGCGCGCGCTCATCGCCGCGCCACGCCTTCGCGTTGCAGCCGGTCGCGCAGCACCTCGATCTCGACGTCGAGATCGGTCTTGTCGTCGAGCAGCATCTTCGTCTTCTGCGCCGCGAAGTTCTGTTCCAGATCGTCCAGCAGCGCCTCGAAATCCGCCCGCGCCTGCGGGTCGGGGGTGCGGGCATAGATGTCGGCGAACTTCACCGTCGCATCACGCGCGCCCATCAGGTAGACGGTCAGATACTTGCGCGCCCCGGTCAGGTCGCGCGGATCCTCCTCGACCCTGCGGAACAACTCGCGCGCGGCCGTCTGGAAACGGGCGACGCGGGCTTCGATCTTGCGGTCCCCGGCGCGCAGGATCGCGTCGGTCATCGCCTTGAGATAGGCCTCGGCCTCGGTCACCGCGCGGGCGACACGGTCCTGCTGGAAGGTGTCGATGCCCTCCATGCCCTTGTCCTTCATCGGGTCGATGCCAAAGGCCGCGACATGCAGTGCCGCCGCCACCAGCCCGAACAGCACCGGCGCGACAAGTCCCGGTTCATTGGCATAGGCGGCGATGGCAATGCCGATCCCGCTGAGCGCGGCAGCCGCCAGCTTGCGCGGCATCGCCGGGCGGCGGGCGACCTTGCGGGCATTGAACTCCGCCTCGGCGCGCAACCCGTTGCGCAGCAGCCAGGCGCCGAGAACCAGCACGGCGGCCCCGCCCAGTCCCAGCACCAGCCCCGAGGCGCCCCCGCCGAAGGACAGCGCCGCGAGGATCACCGGGGGCAGGAACATCAGGTTCGCGCGCAGCCCCGCCGGCTCGACACGGGCGCCGTGATAGCTCTCGGCAGCCGGTCCGGCGGGTCCGCCGGGGCTGTGCTTGCCGCCAAAACGCTGGGCCATCGCTCAGAGACCTCCGAGCCAGCCGGTGGTCACGCCCAGCATCAGGACAAAGAGCGCCACGAAGGCGAGTTTCTGCAAACCACTGCCAGACAAGGCACTTCCCCGCATCACCGAACCCATGCCTCGAAACCTAAGCGATGCATCGGTCCGGCGCTAGGGGGAAGAACCTCTTTAGCGCGAGCTGGGCCGGCCTTTGCCACCCGGCGCGCGAGGCGCGGAAGGCCCGCGCGGCTTGCCGCCACCCGGTTTCGGGCCGGGCTTGGGGGCGGGTTTGCCAGATCCGCCCGAGCGCGCGGGCCTGGCGCCGTCGCGCGGCGGGCCCTTGCGGAAGGGTTTCGCCCCGTCGTCATCGCGGCGCGGATAGCGCGGCTTGTCGTCGCCCGAACGCGCCGGTCGGTCGCCGTCACGCGGCGGTCCCTTGCGGAAGGACTTGGCCCCGTCGTCATCCCGACGCGGGTATCGCGGCTTGTCGTCACCGGAACGCGCTGGCTTGGCACCGTCACGCGGCGGTCCCTTGCGGAAGGGCTTGGCGCCGTCGTCATCCCGACGCGGATAGCGCGGCTTGTCGTCACCGGAACGCGCTGGCTTGGCACCGTCACGCGGCGGTCCCTTGCGGAAGGGCTTGGCCCCGTCGTCATCCCGGCGCGGATAGCGCGGCTTGTCGTCACCGGAACGCGCTGGCCGGTCGCCATCACGCGGCGGTCCCTTGCGGAAGGGCTTGGCGCCATCGTCATCGCGGCGCGGATAGCGCGGCTTGTCGTTACCGGAACGCGCCGGTCGGTCGCCGTCACGCGGCGGGCCCTTGCGGAAGGACTTGGCGCCATCGTCATCGCGGCGCGGGTAGCGCGGCTTGTCGTCGCCCGAACGCGCCGGGCGGTCGCCATCGCGAGGCGGGCCCTTGCGGAAGGACTTGGCGCCCTCTTCGCGCGCCGGGCGGGGGGCGTTCTTGTCGAAACGCTTGCGCACCGGGGCCTCGGCCTCTTCCGTCACCGGAGCCTTGGGGCCGAGATCGGCCCGGCGGGGGCCAAAGCCTTCCTTCTTCGAGGGCTTCACCACCACCACCGCGGCCTCACCCAGCTGGTCGCGCAGCACCTTGCGGCGCACCTCTTCGACCTCGCCGGGTTGCAGCTGGCCCAACTGGAACGGGCCATAGGACAGCCGGATCAGCCGGTTCACGCTGAAGCCGAGGTCTTCCATCGACCGCCGGATCTCGCGGTTCTTGCCTTCGCGCAGGCCGACGGTCAGCCAGGCGTTCGCCCCCTGCTGGCGGTCGAGCGACACGATCATCGGCAGGAAGGTCTCATCGCCGATGGTCAGCCCCTGGCGCAGCGGCTCGAAGTCCGCGTCGGTCGGCCGCCCGTTGATGCGCACGCGATAGCGGCGCAGCCAGCCGGTCGAGGGCAACTCCAGCCGGCGCTTGAGCGCGCCGTCGTTGGTCAGCAGCAGCAGCCCCTCGGAGTTGAGGTCGAGCCGGCCGATGCTCATCACCCGTGGCATGTCCTCGGGCAGGTTGTCGAAGATGGTCGCGCGGCCCAGTTCGTCGCGCTCGGTCGTCACCAGCCCCGGCGGCTTGTGATAGAGCCAGAGCCGCGCCGGTTCGGGCGTCGGCAGCGGCTTGCCGTCGACCAGCACGGTGTCGGACTTGGTCACGTTGAGGGCCGGGCTGTCGATCACGACGCCGTTCACGGTGATGCGGCCTTCGGCAACCATGCGTTCCGCATCACGGCGCGATGCGATGCCGGCGCGGGCCAGGATCTTGGCGATGCGATCGCCGGGGGAGGTGGGGGTGCTCATGCGCGCGACCCGTAGAGCAAATGCCGCAGGAAAGAAAGCTGACTCGCAGGGGCGAAGAGCGAATTATTGCGGCCGGAACGGCACGTCATCCACCGCGCTTTCCGCCCTGCGGCTTGCGCCGGGGCGGCGCTGCGGTAAAGGGTGCGTCATGACCTTCACGTCCCACATGGATCAGGCGCTGAACGAGGCGCGGGCCGCCGCCCTGCGCGGCGAGGTGCCGGTGGGCGCCGTGCTGGTGGCGCCAGATGGCCGGGTGGTCGCGGCGGCGGGGAACCGCACCCGCGAACTCTGCGACCCGACGGCCCATGCCGAGATCCTCGCCCTGCGCGAGGCCTGCGCCGCCGCCGGGTCGGAGCGGCTGCCGGGCTACACGCTCTGGGTCACGCTGGAACCCTGCGCCATGTGCGCCGCCGCCATCGCCAACGCCCGCCTCGCGCGGGTCTGCTACGGCGCGGCCGACCCGAAGTCGGGCGGGGTGGCCCATGGCGCGCGCGTTTTCACCCACCCGCAGGCCCATCACGTGCCCGAGGTGATCGACGGCATTGCCGACGAGGCCGCCTCGGAATTGCTCAGGGACTTCTTCGCCAACCGCCGATAGGTCGCCCGCACTGGCCGCAGGACCCGCTCTGCGCTATCCTCGCGCAGGCCGCCCCGGAGCGCCCGATGAGCGAGACCACCGCCCCTCCAAAGGTCCAGACCCCCGCGCCAGAGGTCGAGGCGCGGCCCGAGCGGCCGCATCTCTACAAGGTCATCCTGCTGAACGACGACTATACCCCGCGCGAATTCGTGGTGAGCGTGCTGATGGGCGTCTTCCGCATGACCGAGGCCGAGGCGCTGGGCGTGATGCTGACCGCACACCGGCGCGGCGCCTGCGTGGTGGCGGTCTTCACCCGCGAGGTGGCGGACTTGAAGGCCAGGCAGGGCACCGAGGCGGGCCAGCGCAAGGGCTATCCGCTCGCCTTCACCACCGAGCGCGAGGACTGATCCTCAGCCACCCCGCTCCAGCCGATAGACCAGGTGGTCGCCCTCCAGCCCCTTCAGCGCCACCCGCGCCGGGTCGGAAAAGACCAGCCCGGCGAGGCTGCCCACCATGATCCGCGTGGCGTCCGAGACCCGGATCTCGCCGGGCCCGGCAAGGGCCGCGATGCGGGCGGCCTTGTTGACCACCGTGCCGAAGAAATCGTCGCCCGCCTGCACCACGTCGCCGGTGTGCAGCCCGATCCGCACCCGCAGGCGCGGCTCCTCGGCCTGTCCGTCTAGCGCCGCCTGGATGTCGAGCGCGGCCAGCATCGCCTGCCCGGCCGAGGGGAAGGTCGACATGGTGCCATCGCCCAGCGACTTGATGAGCCGCCCGCCGTGCGCCTCGACCGTATCGGTCACGCGGGCCAGGTGCCGGCGGGCGAGGTCGGCCCAGGCAGTATCGCCCACCACCTGCGCCAGCGCCGACGACCCGGCGATATCGGTGAACATGACCGAGGTGGTCCCGGCGGTGCCCTTTCCGGTGAAACCCGCCTTGGCGGCGGCCACCAGCGCGTCGAGCGCGGTATGCTCGATCCCCATCTTCGCCACGTTCGAGACGGTGTTCGAGCCATGCACCTGCACCACCTTCCAGGCCCCGCTTTCGAGCACGAAGACGAAGGAATAGCGGTGGAACGACGGCGCGCCGCCGGTGGCATAGGTGGTTTCGCCGGTGAACAGCGCCCAGCCGGTATCGCCGTTCTCGAAAGCCTCCAGGCTCATCTCGCGGAAGTCATAGTCGGGGATCTCGCGGGCATGGGCGCCCAGCCCCTTGCGCAGCATCGCGCCCGACCAGATCTCGCCGTCGGCGGTGCCGATATAGCGCAGCGCCTCGTTCTCGGTCATCAGGTTCAGCAGCGCGGGCTCGTCCTTGTCCCGCAGCGCGAAGTGCCAGCGGCGGGCCACGGCGACCAGTTCGGGCGATGCGCGGATCATCGACGTCACTCCAGCCTGTAGACCAGATGATCGCCCTCCAGCCCCTTCAGTGCAACTCTCGATGCATCGGTGAAATGGAATTCGGACGCGCCGCCCACCATGATGCGGGTCGCCTCCGACACCAGGATCTCGCCCGGACGGGCAAAGGCGGCGATGCGCGCGGCCTTGTTGACCACCGTGCCGAAGAAATCGTCGCCCGCCTGCACCACGTCGCCGGTATGCAGCCCGATCCGCACCCGCAGGCGCGGCTCCTCGGCCTGTCCGTCCAGCGCCGCCTGGATGTCGAGCGCGGCCAGCATCGCCTGCCCGGCCGAGGCGAAGGTCGACATGGTGCCATCGCCCAGCGACTTGATGAGCCGCCCGCCGTGCGCTTCCAGCTCCTGGCGCACCATCTCGACATGCGCCTGCACCACCTTGCTCCAGCGCGCATCGCCCACTGCCTCGGCAATCGCCGAACTGTCGGCGATATCGGTGAACATCACCGTGGCCGAACCGCTCGACCCGACCTGCGGGTCGAGCTTGCGCGCGGCTTCCAGCAGGGCGTCATGGGCGGTGTGTTCGTATCCCAGCGCCTCCTGGTTGGCGACCGGGAAGGAGTTGTGGATATGCTCCACCCGCCAGATCCCGTCATACATCGCGAAGATCAGCGTGACCCGCGTGGGGATCGGCCGTTGGGTGGTGGTGAACTCCAAGGTGCCATGCCAATAGGCCCAGCCGGTCTCGCCCCGCTCCCAGGCCTCGACGCGCGAGTCGATCATCCGACCCGGCGGGATCTCCTTGAGATGGGCGAGATAGGTCGCGCGGAAATCGTCGCCGACGAAGAACTCGCCCTCGGCCGTGCCGCAGAAGACCAGCGGATCGGCCGGGGCGAGCAGGTTGACCATGGTTTCGCCGCGCGAGGCCAGCAGCGCGCCCATCCAGCGCTGCGTGATCGCTTCCAGTTCCGGGGAACGGCGCGCGGGTTCAGCCACGGTGCATCAGACCTCGATTGCCTCCATCAGCTTCGGTTCCACCACGTTGACGCCGGGCAGCCCGTCCTTCAGCGCCTGGGCCGACTGTTCGAGCAGCGGGAAGGTCTTGTAGTGGCCGGGGATCACGGTCTTGAAGTTGAAGTATTTCCTGGCCGCCCAGGCCGCCGCCTTCATGTCCATGGTGAAATGGCCGCCGGCGCTGAGGATGCCGATCTCGGGTTTGTAGTATTCGCCGAACCAGGCCATGTCCGCCATGATGTCGGTATCGCCGCTGTGATAGACCGTCTTGCCCTCGGCGTGGATCATGAAGCCAACCTCGGACCCCGCCGCCTTCGGCCCCTCGGCCGAGCCGAAGGTCGAGGAATGCTCGGCCTTGACCATGCTGGCGCGGAAACCCGGCGCCACGTCGACCGTGCCGCCCTTGTTCATGCCGATGGTCTTGATGCCCTGCGTCTCGGCCCACCAGGACATGACGTCGTATTGCCCGATCACCGGCACGTCGAGCCGCTTGGCCAGCGCCACCACATCCACCGAATGGTCGAAATGCGCGTGGGTCATCAGGATCGCGCTGGCGCCCTCGACCGCCTCGTCGTGGCGCTCGGCCGGCAGCACCGGGTTTCCGGTCAGCCAGGGGTCGATCAGGATCGCGGTTCCCGCGGATTCGAAGCGGAAGCTGCCGTGGCCCAGCCAGATGATCTTCATGTCGTTCTCCCAGATTAACTGGAAACCAGACTAGCACCGGTGGCCGGAAATTCCACCGTGTGGATCGGCCCGCGCGGCGCGGCTGCCGCGCAAACGTGGCGAAAAGGTGGCGGAATCTGTTGCTAGGCCATTTACCATGACTTACCCTTATATTCAGGGTTTGGAACGGATCTGAAAAGAGACGGCGAGAACCCGGCAGGACCCTTTATTTCCTGCGCTTTCAAGCCTGGGAAACATCAGGCGGAAGGCATCCGCGTAACGAGGCGCGATACAGGCACGAACTGAAGGGGCGGGGGAGCGGAAAACAATCCGCCCCGGTTCGAAGGATTGGTTTCGTGTTGTCAACTTTTGGTAAAATGGCCTCCGAACTGCGTGGGCACCTTGGGCTCACCAACGAGGAATTCGCCGCGCTGATCGGTCTGAGCGTCGAGGATGTCGACGAGCTGGAACAGATGCGCGCCCCCTGCACCCGCGCCATCGTCGGGCAATATGCCCGCGTCCTGGGCCTGCAGCCCGGCTCCGAGCCGGCCCGCGCCCTGGCCGAGGCCGCGGCGGAATCGAACCGCCGCCGCACCGAGACGCGCCGCTACATGGGCGACGACCGGCTGATGGCGCTGCTGGCGCGCCACGGCGGCGACCTCTCGGACGCGGTAAAGGCCCAGATCAACCGTATCATCGCCGAGGAGATCGCCGCCAAGTCGCGTGGCAGCCGCCACCGCGACACCGCAAAGATGCCCGACGCGCCCGTCGCGCCGGTCAGGGGCCATCCGCGCCTCTCGCCCGCGCGCCTGGCCGAGCTGGTGCTGCTCTCCGAGGAGATCCGCAACCGCCATGCCCGCCCCGAGGACCGCCTCTCGGCCACCGCCTTCCTCGAGGTGGAGTTCGAGGAGGACCCGCGCCTCGACATCGAGCTGCTGACGGAAATGCCGCTCTTCGCGCCCGAGGCCAGCGCGGTCATCGCGCGCGGCGGCAAGGGCCATACGCTCTTCGTCGAGACCGCCTTCTGGTCTGATTGCGCCACCGGCAGCCGGGTGGCCGGCAACCACGTCCTGCTGCACGACTATGCCCACCACGTCCTGCACGGCGGCCATATCGCGGCCCAGCCCGACGGCCACATGGCGCCGCATGCCCTCGCCGCCCGCGCGATGGGCGACGCGCGCGAGGCCGTGGCGGTCGGCGGTTACGACAGCGCGGATTCGCTCGAACTCGAGGCCGATTTCTTCGCCGTCCTGCTGACCGTGCCCTGGGCCCGTCTCGCCGAGGTGGCGGTCGAGGACTACAAGGCGCGCTTCCTCGTGCGCAAGCTGGCGCGCGACTACGGCGCCTTCTGGCCGGTGATGGAGCGGCTGGTGCGCTACATGCGCATGGACGTCGCCCGCGACCGCATCCGCGAGGCGCTCTACCGTCAGAACCGGATCGACCACCCCTTCCTGCTGCTGCTCTGAGGCGGCAGCGGGACGGTATCGGCGCGGGGCAAATGCGCTACATTCGACCCGAACCCGCGCCGAGGAGGAGGCCCGCATGAAACTGACCCTGCACCACATCAACGTCGTGACCGAGAACGTCGAACGCCTCGACAACTTCTACCGCGACGTGCTCGGCCTCGACCGCGAGACCGAGGGCCTGCCGGTGCTGGAGAAGAAGAAGGGCTATGCCGGCGACGTGGCCTTCGTCACCGATGGCGCGATCCAGACCCACCTGGCGCAGAAGGACGTGATGGCGGGCTTCAACACCGGCCAGATCGTCAACCCGGTCAGCCACGGGCATATCGCCTATCGCACCGATGATCTCGACGCCTTCAAGGCGCACCTGGAGGCCAGGGGCGTGCGCTATTCCGACTGGGGCGAACGCGCTGTGGCGGGCTGGCGGCAGATCTTCTTCTACGATCCCGACGGCAACGTGATCGAGGTGCACCAGGTCGACGGCGCCTGACTGCGCACCCTCACCCCCAGCCCCTCTCCCCTGCGGGAGAGGGGAGGCGCGCCTGCCTAGAGTGTCGCCTCGACCGAAGTGTCCCAGATCACCTCGCGGTAGTCGAAGCCGCCGGCCAGCGTCGGCTTCACCACCTCGAAGAAGGGCGAAAGGTCGAAGTCGCGCGGGGTGTAGAGCGAGTGGTGGCGGATGTGGAACACCTCGCGCCGGATGAAGTCGCCCTCTTCCCCCTCGACCCGGATGGTCGGCAGGATCGGGTAGCCGATCGACTGAAAGGCCTGGGCGATCAGCGACGAGCAGATCGCCCGCGTCGGATCGCCCGAGCCGAAATGCAGCATCCGCCGCCGCCAGCGCACCGGCACCGGCGGCGTCGGGATGAAGAAGCGCAGCAGGTCGATGATGTTGCGCAGGTCATAGCGGGTGCCCAGATGCGCAACCATGAAGTCGACCAGGGCGCGGCGGTCGGCCGCGCTCAGCCCCGGCGCGCGGCAGATGCGGGTGTTGTAGTTGCGATATTTCGACAGCGGCCGCGCAACGCAGCCCTCGCCGAGGTTGACCTCGACCAGTTGCGGCCGCTCCGACCCGTCCTCGGGCAGGGGCAGCGCGTCGCCCACGAACATGGCGGCATGGGACCAGGTCGACTGGGTCAGATACTTGATCCCGATCGAGACCCGCTCGTGCCCCTCGACCAGCAGCACGTCGCCGGGGCGCAGCAGGCTCTGAAGGCGTGCGAAATCCGAAGGGGTATAGGGCCGGTAGCCGGGGCTCGGATCGTTCAGCTTCGCGGTAAGCCGCCGCCCCAGCCAGTCGAGGAAACGGTCCATTGCGGTATCGTTGGTGGCGGTCATTCGATGTGTCCGCTTTGTCTGTCCTGCCCGGGAACCTAATGCCCCTGGCCTCGCAATACACCCGCCTTGCGGCGCAAATTTGCGTCAGGCGTGGCGGCGGCGCGGCAGCGAGAGCGTCAGCAGGAAGGCCAGCACCCCCATCGCCATCAGCGTCACGAAAGCCCAGGTATAGCTGCCGGTGACATCGAACAGCCGCCCGGCCAGGATCGGCCCGAGCCAGGCCATCGAGGTGCCGGCGAAGAGCACCCAGCCAAAGCGCGCGCCATGCCCGTCGAGGCCGAAGTATTCGGCGACGGTGGGCGAGACCACGACGAAGAGCGCCCCGTGCGAGAAGCCGTAGAGCGTGACGACCGCGTAAAGCGGACCAAGCTCGCGGAACTGCGCCAGCCCGGCCAGCGCCAGCACCATGCCGGCCAGGCAGATCAGGTAGGCATTGCGCCCGCCGATGGAATCGAGCGCCCGGCCCAGCGCGAGCCGCCCGGCAACGCTCGCCGCGCCGATCACCGCGACCAGCCCGGCCGAGCCTGTGCCCGACAGGCCGAGGTCGGCGCCATGGGCAGGCAGGTGCAGCGGCACGGTCAGAAGCGAGGGCACGAAACAGGCCTGGATCGCGCAGAGCGTCAGCAGGGTGCGCCGGTCGCCCCGGGGCGGGGCCTGTGGCGGCAGCGGCGCCGAACCGGCAACCAGCGGGCGCGGCACCGGCGGCAGCGCCATGCCCTGCGCCGCGGCAAACAGCACCAGCGCGGCCAGCGCGCCCATGCCGATCACCGTGGCGCGCCAGCCAACTCCTGCAATCAGCAGCGCCACCAGCATCGGCAGCACCACCTGGCCGATGGCGGTGCCGACCTTGACCACCGCCGTCATGGTGCCCCGCCGCGCGTTGAACCAGCGCGCCACGGTCGAGAGCGTCACCACGTCATGGGTGCCAAGCCCCATGCCGATCAGCGTGCCGAAGATCGCGAACATCTGCCAGGGCTCGGTCACCTGCGACATCAGCGCATAGCCAAGGCCATAGGCCAGCCCGGTGACCGAGAGCACGCGGCGCGGGCCGAAGCGGTCGGTCAGCCGTCCGCCGACCATGGCCAGCAGGCCCATCATGAAGAAGGCCAGCGACGAGCAGGCCGAGAACAGCGTCCGCGACCAGCCGAACTCGGCCTCGAAGACCTTGAAGAACAGCCCGAAGGAGAACAGCAGGCCGATGATGGTGAACTGGGTCAGACATGCGCCGACCACCACGAGATACCGTGACTGCACTCTGCCTGCTCCCCCCGCCTGCCGGACCTGCTTAGCCATCCGGCGCGCGCTGGGCAACGGTTGCGATTCGCCGCTGTGCGGCGGGAAAGCCTCTCCTGTGGATAAACCGGGGCGATTGTTCTCGATCCGGAACGATTAACCATTTCGCCGTAAAGACAATCGCTTGTTTACCAACTTGTGCCCAAGTTTCGACAGGTTTCACTGGCAGAAACATGGCAACAGATCACGCCGCCGGGTGGTCCGGCGGCTAATTATTTACCATGTCGCAAGGCGATTCCCGCATGGGGCGCCGCGGCGAATACCTGGCCGGACATCGGGTCCGGTCGGATTGTATGCCGGCAATGGCGTGCCCCTTGCGGCCGCCACCGGGCGAGAACGAGCAAGGATTTGATGATGAGCGACGAGATCCTGAATACCCAGCAGCGCGATGCGATCGGCACGCTGCTGACCGAGCTGCGCTCGGAGATCAGTCATGGCTACCGTCGGCGCCAGGGCGAAAACTGGTTCATGCAGCGCGCGCTCAAGGGCGACTCGATGGAACTCGCCGAGGAGATCCGCTGCCACGACGACGTCGAGGAGCTCATCAAGAACGACGACCTGCCCGACAGCCTGATCCGCAACGAGGCGATGCAGGACTTCATCGGTTTCGTCGATGCCGAGGCGACGCGGAACTGGACCCAGGCCTATGACACCGAGACGGCGGACCTGATCATCGAGGGTTTCATCGAGGCGGCCCGTTCCACCGGCGCGAGGCCGGCGATGTTCAACCGCTGAACCTGACCCCATTGCAGTGCCGAACCGGCCCCTCGCGGCCGGTTTTCGCTTGCCTGGCGGTCAGTCGCGCTGATCCCACAGCCGCACCATCCGCGCCAGCGCTGCGCCGGCGATCGAACGGGTGATCTTGCCGCTCTGGCACAGCAGGAACAGCAGTTGGCCGTCCTCGGTGGGGCGGATGACCAGCTGGTGCCCGTCGATCTCGACCATCGTGTCCTCGGCCGCGTCGCCTGTGCGGGCGGCACGGGCAAACGTGGCGGTGCTGGCGGCGAGCTCGGGCGCGCCGCCCAGCGGATGCAGGCAGTCCCCGGTTTCCGCATCGGCGATGCCGGCGGCGAGGATGCCGTTCATGCCCGCCACCCAGTCGCGCAGGGCCTGCACCGCCTCGGCGTCGGGGCCCTCGACCGGCGGCAGGGCGGCCGGGCGGCCGGGCGCACCCACCGGGCGCGGCGCCGGAGCGGCAATGTCGAGCCGGCCGGGAATCGCCGCGATCTGGGCCGCGAAGCCGCGCAGCGCGGTGGCAAGGTCGCGCCCGCCTGAACGGATGTAGGATTCCTCCGATTCCGCCGAGGCCTCGATGGTGCGCTTGGCCGCGCCCATGAAGACCACAGCGTCGAAGAACTCGCAGGCCTCGACGATCAGGCGGCGGTGCACCCGGCGGATATCGGCGGCGAGCCGCAGCTTGTCGCCCCGCGTCACCACCAGCGTCGCGCGCTGGTGCAGCGGGCGGGGCATCTGCGCCACCAGGTTGCGCTCGGTCAGCCGCCAGGCCTGGCTGGCGATGGTGGTCCAGACCAGCAGGTCGGCCTCGGCGAGGATCTGCATAGTCTCGGGCGGAATGCGACCATCTTCCGGGAATGACAGCTCGATCAGCTCCAGCCCGGCCAGGTGCGGCGCGTCGATCACCATCTGGCACGAGGTCGCCTCGGCCAGGTTGGGGCAGCTCTCGATGCGGTCGTGCAGCTCGGACCGGCCACCGGGGAAATCGACGATGGCGTGCGGGCGCGGGCCGTGGCGCAGGCGGACGACCGGGCGGCGGTCGAGCCCGAAGAAGGCGGGCGAGACATTGGCGCGGGCCAGGGCGTTGATGGCGCTCGACTTGCCGGAATTGACCTCGCCGCAGACCACCACGCGCACCGGCCGCCGCGCCACGGGCGGCTGGCCGGGCTGGGCCATCAGGGTCATGTTCCGAGCGTTCATTGGCGCCTCTTCCATCAGGCCGCGCGGGCCAGGGTGGCCTTGCTGAGGTGACTGTCGCTGATGGCCAGATGCTGGATGCGTCGTTCGAGGAGGTCAAGCTGCCCGTGCAGCCGGTGCACCATCTTGCGCAATTCCTCGGGCTTGCTGCCGATTTGCCTGAGCCGCGCGCTGTCGGCGCGCAAACGCTGGGCACGTTCCTCGATGGCGCCCTCGACCATGCGCAGGATGACCTGGAGGCGATTCTGTCCCGCGATGGCGCGCTCGGTCTGCGCCTCGTTGAAGGCCTTGAGGATCTTCTGCACCGCCGGGCGCAGCTCGGCCGCCGCGATCTGGCGCAGCGCGTCCAGCGTGCGGGCCATGTCGATCCGGTTCTTCCGCCAGAAGGCCCAGGTCCGCGCGGTGATGACCCCGATCTCGATGCGCTGGCGCGAAAGCGTCAAGGTAGAGACGAATGTGTCGAAGGGCAGGCCGTCCATGCTGACGCCCTCGGTCTCCATGTCGAACTGCCCGGCAATGGCCGCGCGGCTCTCGGCGAGCTTGGTGGTCAGCACCGCGTCGATCCCGGCGCGGGCCTCGGCATAGCTCTCGGCGATGGCGGCTTCGAGATGGGCGCGCAGCGGCGAAAGGTCGACGTCCAGCCGCGTTGGCGGCGCGCCCGCGGCGGCGCTGCCTTCGATCCGCGCAGCCAGCTGGTCGCGCTCTTCCTCGATGAAACGGGCGATGGCGCCGTTCAGCGCGGTCTCCAGCCCGGTCCAGTTCTGCGTGACGGTGTCCTCCAGCTGCGCCGAGGCGCTGTCGAAGGCCGACTCGAGCCTGATCCGCGCCGCATCGAGCTGCGCCAGTTCCCCCTCCAGCGCGCGCAGGGCGGCGGCGGTGTTGTTGGTGCTCATCTGCTCGACCTGCACCTGCACCGAGTCGCGCTCGCGCCGGGTGGCGAAAAGCAGGCCGGCGATCTCGGAGCGCACGTCCTCGAGCAGCTGGGCGATCTGCTGGCTGCCGATGCCGTGGTCGATCACCATCGACAGCGTGCGTTTCACCTCGTCGAGGCCCGAGGCCATCAGGAAGCGCTCGCGCTCGCCCGCCGGCACGGCGCCATAGGCGTCGCGCAGGTAGGAATGCAGGTATTCGTCGTCCAGCGCCTCGCGCAGCAGCGCGGCCTCGTCATCCTCGCGCAGGGCGAGTTCGGCGAAATAGGCGCTGCCGGCGTGGATGGTGAATTCGACATCGGGGATCGCCGCATGCAGCCGGCGCGAGACATCGGCGATCACCCGGGGCACGTCGGTGTCGTAGTCATCCAGCTCGTCGATGCGGTTGATGAAGACGATGACGTCCTTGCTGTCCTG
This sequence comes from Seohaeicola zhoushanensis, assembly GCF_014656415.1. GTDB lineage: Bacteria > Pseudomonadota > Alphaproteobacteria > Rhodobacterales > Rhodobacteraceae > Seohaeicola_A > Seohaeicola_A zhoushanensis. Next base: position 57,274 of record NZ_BNCJ01000017.1, read on the forward strand.
CTGGGCCAGGATCCGCATGAGGGCGATGTCGACCTCGGTCAGCGCCTGATGCGCCGAGAGCACGACGACGAAGACGTCGGAACGGTCGAGGCTGCGGCAGGTGAACTCGTCGCGCACCAGGAAGGGGTCGTTGACGCCCGGCGTGTCGGTGATGACCGTCGGCACCGCGAATTCCGGGCGGCGCAGGTAGAGGTTGGCGACGCGGGTGATCGCGGCATAGCGGCCCAGTGCCGAGCGGCCTGAGGTCTCTTCCGGGGCCTGCCCGGCGCAGACATAGCGTTGCAGCAGCTCGGGCGTCAGGAAGTCGTAGTCGTGGCTGGTGCCAAGCAGCGCGTGGTAGTAGTTGCCCAGCCGCTTCTGCGCGCGTTCCTTCATCTCTTCGGTCTGGCGGCGCAGCACGTCGGAATCGAAACCCGGCAGCAGACGCTCGGTCAGTGCCCGCACTTCGGAACCGCCGTCCATGATCTCCGACCAGGCGTCCTCGTCGAAGAACTCGAACCGCGCGCCGGTCTCGGGGTCGCCGGCGCAGTTGATGCGGATATTGGTGACAACCGAGGTCCAGGGGTTCACGTCCGAGGGCAGAAAGCCTTGTTCGCCGAGGAAGGCGTTGAGGAAGCTCGACTTGCCCGCCTTGACCTGGCCGATCACCGCGACCCGCGCCGCCCAGCGGTCGAGCCGGTCGCGCAGCGCGGTGAAGGGCGCGCGCCCGGCGCGCCCGGCCACATCCTCGATGGCGAGAAGCGTCTCGCGGAGGGCGTCGATTTCCTTGCGCTGCTGCCGGGCGATCTGCATGGGCGTCAGCTTGCGGTGCGCATCATGCGGCGCGGCACGATGACCTTGCCGCGCGGCCGCCGCACGTCGCGCCCGGTGGCCAGCACCTCGGGCATGACCCGCGCGGGGTTGAAATCGGGGGCCTCGGCCCCGCCAAGCTCTTCGATCCCCTGCACGTCCTCCAACAGCCTTTGGGCAAAGGCCGCGATCCCCTCGGCATCCAGTGCCGACAGCATCTCGATGCGCTGGAAATACTCCCCCGCCTCGCGCCGCACCCGGCGCTGCACCTTGTCACGGGCGGTCTCGTCGGGGATCTGGTCGGCATGGGTCAGCACCATGACGCTGTGCCTACGCAGCCGCTCGGGCATCTCCTCCCAGACCGATTTCTCGCTCTGCCGCCAGGCCTGGTTCGCGTTCGAGCACCAGATCACCATGTCGGCATAGGGAATCATCCGCTCCCAGCATTCGGCCGGAATGTTGGGGTCGGAATTGCCGGGCGTGTCGATCAGATCGAAATGCTCGAGGACCGGCGCATCGGAATGGAGCACGCAGAACTTGGTCGCGATCACGTCGATGGCGTCGAACTCGGTCAGCTCGTACCAGGTGCCTGCGGTGTCGTGGCGCAGCGGGTCGCCTTCGCCGCCCTTCAGCCACATCGGCGGCAGCGAGGTCGAGACGACGTGCGAGGGCAGGATGGCGCGGCCGACGATGCCGTTCAGCAGCCGGGTCTTCCCGGCGCTGAACTCGCCGGCGATCACGATGCGCGGCCGGCGGGTGCCGGCGTTGGGGGTCGTCATGCAACCTTCTCCTTGGCGGTACCGGCGCGGGCCGGAGCGCTGCTGTCCATGTCCTGCTTCTCGCGGATACAACTTATGATCGTGGCGATGAAATTCTCTTCATCTGTCAGGAACTTTTCAAGGATAGCACGGTTGCCCGCGACATGGGGATCGAAATGCCGGGTCAGCAGGTCCTCGATCAGCGGCGCGATCTCGGCGCGGATCGCGCCTTCGTAGCGTTTGGCCGGGCTGTCGCTGCCGAACTTCCAGAACCGCCGCCACCAGCTCGACTGCAGGTCGAGCGAGAGGGTGCGGGCCAGCGCCGTGGGCGCGGCGGGCGGTTGCGGCGCGGGCAGGGTGATGTCCTCGTCATGCGCCGCGATCCCGAAGTTGTCCTCGAGATAGTCGCTGACGTCGCGCAGCGTATCCTCCAGCACCTGCGCCGTGCCCTTCTTCAGCATGGCGCAGACCGAGAGGAAGGCGGTGCGCATCATCATCCGCAGGGTGATGGCGTCAAAGGTCCAGGTGTCGCATTCGCCGTGCGCCTGCATGTGCGACTCGAGCGCCGCCAGCGCGCTGCCGACAAAGCTCTCGCGCGCCCGCTCCAGCCGGTTGGAGAGCTGCAGGCGGCGGTCGGCGGCCATGCTGTCGAAGCGGGCCAGCGCGGCGCGGCGGATGTCGGAGCCGCTTTCGGCGACCGCCGCGAAGTCGAGCGCCGGCACCTCTGCGCCGCCGGCCTTGCGGCCCGCGACATGGTTCACCGTGTCGATCATCTGGGCCAGGTTCTCGATCCCGGCCGCCAGCTCGTCGAGCAGCATCTGCCCCGGCCCCTCGCAGATGCGGGTCGAGATGGCGCGGTGCAGGTCGCCCACGCCCGAGGCGTCGAAGGCCACCTGCCGCAGCATGACCGGGTCGTCCAACTCGCCCGGCACGGCTTCGACCCAGTTCTCGAGCGCGGCGCGGCTGGCGGGCATCATGTTGGCGCAATTGTCGGCGATGGCGCAGGTCGCCCAATAGCCGCTGCCGACCAGCACGTCGATCTTGTCGGAAACGCCCGCCTTCCGCAGCGTGCGGCGGATGCTGGTCTTGATCTCGCGCGCCTCGTTCACCGGGTCGGCCAGGGTGTCGATGCGGTTGACGAAGATCACCACCTCGCGCGCCTCGACGCTGCAGATGATCCGCAGCAGGGCCATGTCCATGGTCGAGAGCGCCTGATGCGCCGAGAGGATCACCACGCAGACCCGGCTGTCGCTGATCGCGTTCAGCGTGATCTGCTCGCGCATCATGAAGGTGTCGTTGACGCCGGGCGTGTCGCGCAGGCACAGGCCGGTCGGATAGCTCGGGATGTCGACGTAGAGATCGGCCAGCTTGGTGATGTCGGCGTAGATGCCGTCCTCGGCCGTCACGTCGTCGGGATCGCCGAAGCAGATGTATCTGTCGATGATCTTCTTGTCGATGTCCTCGAAGGCATGGCTGGTGCCCAGCAGCTTGCCGAAATTCTCGCCCAGCCGTTCCTCGGTGGCAGTCTTCATCTTCATGACCTGCCGGCGCACCGTCTCGGCCTCGGTCTCGAAGCCGGCGCGGTGGGCCATCTCGCCCAGCCGTCCGCCGGTGTTCACCAGCCGGTCCCACTCCAGCTCGTCGAAGAAACGGAACAGCGCCCGCGTGTTCGGCGGGCGGCGGCGCGAGTTCAGATGGATCGCGGTGATGACCGAGGTCCAGGGGTTCACGTCCGAGGGCAGCAGGTCGGTCTCGCCGATCAGCGCGTTCAGAAGCGTACTCTTGCCCGCCTTGACCTGACCGATGATGCTGACCGCCGGCTCAAAGGAAACGATCTGATCCTGCAGGCTCTCCACCGCCTCCTGCACGAAGGGCAGCGGGTTGGTCGCCAGCACCTCGGCCGCCTTCTCGGCGCGGTTCAGGCGTTTCCAGAACGACTCGAGCTCGGCAAAGCCGCCGGTTCGGAACAGGGCGAAGGGGCCGGTGTCGGTTTTCATGGGCGGTCTTCCGTCTGGTGGGAGCGGCGCACTCCGAACACGCGCAAAACGGCCGGTCCAGCAGGACGGCCGGGGCGATGCGGGTCCGGAATATCTCTGCGCAAGACTTCACGCTCCACGAATTGCATGGGCCGACCAGACCCCAAGAACCTGCCCAAACTAAGGCGCAATTTTGATAAAATGTTACGTGTCTGGGGCGATCCCGCCGCAGCGCCTCCCTGCCGCAGCTTTCGCCGCGATTCCGTGCGCCCGTGCGGTTCCGGCCAACCTGAATCGCCAAGCCGGGCAGGGCGGCCTTGAAGGCAGGGGCGCATGGCGGTAAACGGCGCGGGACCGATCGGAGAACAGCCGCATGTCGATTGACGAAACCACCGCCGCCCGCGTGGCCAAGCTGGCACGCATCAAGGTCGAGCCCGAGGCCCTGCCGGGACTCGCCACCGAGTTCAACACCATCCTCGGCTTCATCGAGCAGCTGAACGAGGTGAACGTCGACGGCGTCGAGCCGATGACCTCGGTCACGCCGATGCGGCTGAAGCGGCGGCAGGATGTCGTCACCGACGGCAACCAGCAGGCCAAGGTCCTGTCGAACGCGCCCGATGCGCGTGAAGGTTTCTTTGCGGTTCCGAAGGTGGTCGAATGAGCGCTCTCAACACCCTGACGCTGGCAGCGGCGCGCGATGCGCTGCGCAAGGGCGAAACCACGTCCGTGGAACTGACCGAGGCCTGCCTCAAGGCCATCGAGGGCGCCGACGCGCTCAACGCCTTCGTGCACAAGACCCCCGAGATCGCGCTGGAGCGCGCCAGGGCCGCCGATGCGCGCATCGCCCAGGGCGACGCGCCGGCCATGTGCGGCCTGCCCATCGGCATCAAGGACCTGTTCTGCACCAAGGGCGTGCCGAGCCAGGCGGCGTCCAACATCCTCAAGGGCTTCCTGCCCGAGTATGAATCGACCGTCAGCCAGAACCTGCTGGACGCCGGCGCGGTCATGCTGGGCAAGCTCAACATGGACGAATTCGCCATGGGCTCGTCCAACGAGACCTCGGCCTATGGCAATGCCGTGAACCCCTGGCGGCGCGGCAACGACGACACCGCGCTGACGCCGGGCGGCTCCTCGGGCGGTTCGGCCTCTGCCGTGGCGGCCGACCTCTGCCTCGCGGCCACCGGCACAGACACCGGCGGCTCGATCCGCCAGCCGGCGGCCTTTGTCGGCATCACCGGCATCAAGCCGACCTACGGGCGTTGCTCGCGCTGGGGCATCGTCGCCTTTGCCTCCTCGCTCGACCAGGCCGGCCCGATGACCAAGGACGTGCGCGACGCGGCCATCATGCTCGAAGCGATGTGTTCTTCGGACCCCAAGGACAGCACCTCGACCGACCTTCCCGTGCCGAATTTCGAGGCCATGCTGACCGGCGACATCCGCGGCAAGACCATCGGCATCCCCAAGGAATACCGCATGGACGGGATGCCCGACGAGATCGAGGCGCTCTGGACCCGCGGCGCCGAGATGCTGAAGGACGCCGGCGCGAAGATCGTCGACATCTCGCTGCCGCACACCAAATACGCGCTCCCCGCCTATTACGTGATCGCGCCGGCCGAGGCCTCGTCGAACCTCGCCCGCTATGACGGCGTGCGCTATGGCCACCGGGCGAAGCTGGCGCAGGGCGACGGCATCACCGAGATGTACGAGAAGACCCGCGCCGAAGGCTTCGGCAAGGAGGTCCAGCGCCGCGTGATGGTCGGCACCTACGTGCTCTCGGCCGGCTTCTACGACGCCTATTACAACCGCGCCCGCAAGGTCCGCACCCTCATCAAGAAGGACTTCGAGGATGTCTTCGCCCAGGGCGTCGACGCGATCCTGACGCCCGCCACCCCCTCGGCCGCCTTCGGCCTGGGCGAGATGCAGGACGCCGACCCGGTGCAGATGTATCTCAACGACGTCTTCACCGTGACGGTGAACCTCGCCGGCCTGCCCGGCATCGCCGTGCCCGCCGGTCTCGACCGTCAGGGCCTGCCGCTGGGGCTGCAGCTGATCGGCCGGCCGTGGGAGGAGGGCGACCTCCTCAACACCGCGCTTGCGCTGGAATCCGCCGCCGGTTTTGTGGCCAAGCCGGCGAAATGGTGGTAAAAGGGACCAAAGCAAGAAAACCGCTGAGGCAGCAGCCATGCGCGCACTTCTGATCCTGTTCACCGCAGGCGCCCTTGGCGCCTGTGCCCCCGACGTTCCCGACAGCGGCTTCGACGCGATGCGCTCGCGCGAACTGGCGCGGGCCGAGGCGAACAGCCCCGGCAACGGGCTGTTCATCCCGCCGACCGCCGTGTCCGGCGAGACCCTGCCGCCCGCCGCCGGCACCGGGGCTGTGGTGGAATCGCCCTCGGACACGCTGATCGCCGCGCCAGCGGGCGGGCAGCCCCTGAGCGACGCCGAACTCGCCGCCGAAACGGCAGCGGCGCTGGCCGCCAGCAGCGCCAATTCCGGCGTGCCCCCGGTCAACGCCAGCCCCGCGAACCCGCCGCCTGCAATTGCCGCCGCGCCCGCAGCCGTCCCGGCCCAGGCGCCCGCCACCGTGCCCGCCCCGGTCGAAGGCCACGCCGGCCTCTCGCGCGAAAACGACTTCGGCGCCGTCTCGAACAGCCGCAGCATCGAGGGCGACGCCGAGCAGATCGCCCGCAACCGCGAGCAATACCAGCAGATCGCCCCCACCGCGCTCCCCACCCGCGACGGCTCGACCGGGCCGAACATCGTGACCTATGCGCTCGAAACCACCAACGAACGCGGCACCGCGCTCTACAAGCGCAGCATGATCATTCCGGGCCGGGCGCAGCGCGCCTGCGCGGGCTATCCTTCGCCGGACCAGGCCCAGATCGCCTTCCTCGCGGCAGGCGGACCGGAACGCGACCGCCACGGGCTCGACCCGGATGGCGATGGCTTTGCCTGCAGCTGGAACCCGGCCCCCTTCCGCGCCGCCAAGAAATAGGGTCCAAGGTGCCGATCTGGCATCCCTCGCCCAATTTCGGCCCCCGCCGCGACGGGCAGCGCCCCTCGCTGGTGGTGCTGCACTATACCGCCATGACCGGCGCCGCCGCCGCGCTAGAACGGCTCTGCGACCCGGCGGCCGAGGTTTCGGCGCATTACCTGATCGGCCAGGACGGCACCGCCTGGCAGATGGTCGACGAAGACATGCGCGCCTGGCACGCTGGCGCTGGGGAATGGGCGGGGCAGGGCGACGTCAACTCCCGCTCGATCGGCATCGAGCTCGACAACACCGGGGCGCATCCCTTCGCCGAACCGCAGATGGCGGCGCTCGAGACCCTGCTCGCCGGCATCCTCGCCCGCCATGCCATCGCGCCTTCGGGGGTGATCGGCCATTCCGACATGGCGCCGGGGCGCAAGGCCGATCCGGGGCCCCGCTTCGACTGGGCCCGCCTCGCCCGCCAGGGCCTCGCCGCCGCGCCGCGCGCGGTCAGCCCCGCGCCCGCCCCCGAAGAGTTCCGCACCCTCGCCCGCCGCGCCGGCTTCACCGCCGAGGCCGACGACGCGCTGCTGCTGGCCACCCTGCGCCTGCGCCTGCGCCCCTGGGCGAAAGGCCCGCTCTGCGCCGAGGACCTGGCGGCGCTGGCCGGTCTGCCGGCGGCCTGAGCCTCGGGCCTCCACGCCCGTGGTAGCCGTCGCCTTGGGGGCGCTGCCCCCGTCTCCCTGCGGTCGACTCCCCTGGAGATATTTGAAAAGAAGAGAAAACAGGGGCGCGCGCCTGCTGCTTCTCTTCTTCTCAAATACTCCCGTCCGAGCTTGCCGCCCGCGCGCCGCCGGTCAGGGGCGCCGGGCCACCAGGGCCAGGTTGTTGGCGGGCATCTCCACGACACTTACCATCTCCAGCCCGGCGGCCTGTATCAGGTCCATGGTGTCGAAGTCGTCCTTGTAGCCGATCTCCGGGTCGCTTTCGACCAGGCTGGCGTGGAAGGCCGCGTCGCCCGCGCTGGTCAGCTCGCCTGCCCGCAGGAAGGGGCCGTAGACCACGAAGACCCCGCCGGGCCGCAGCGCCTGCGCCGCCTCGGAGATCAGCACCGCGACATCGCGGGCCGGGACCAGGTGCAGCAGGTTCACCAGCAGCACCAGGTCCTGCCCCGCCAGCCGCTGGCCCCAGCCCGGCGCGCAGGCGTCGAGGTCGATGGCGGGGGCGACATTGGCGAGGCCCCTGGCATAGGCGTCGATGCTGGCGCGGCGTTCGGGGGCGGGGTCGCTCGGTTGCCAGGAAAGCCCCGGCAGGCGCGCCGCGAAGGCCGCGACATGCTGGCCGGTGCCGCTGGCCAGTTCCAGCGCGCGGCCCTGCTGCGGCGCCACCTCGGCCAGCAGGTCGCCGATGGCCGTGGCGTTGCGCTCGGCCGCCGGGGCGAAGAGCCGGTCGCCGCCGGCGGGTTCCGCCACGCTGGCGGTCGGGGGCAGGGGCCGCTTCACCGCAGCCGCTCCGGCGTCAGCGCGCGCACCGTGTCGGGATCGAGTTCGGGCGCGCGTCCGGCCACCAGGTCGGCCAGCAGCCGCGAGGCGGCGGGCGAGGTCTGGAAACCGTAACCGCCCTGGCCGGCGCACCAGACGAACTGCGGCAGCGCCGGGTCCGGCCCCAGCACCAGCGTGCGGTCGGGTGCGAAGCTGCGCAGACCGGCCCAGGAGGTTTCCAGCCGCGTCACCGGCTCGCTCACCATCGCCTCGTAGCGCGCCAGTCCCTCGGCCAGGACCATGTCGTCGGCCCAGGCGTCATGCGGCTCGACCACGTCTTCCTCGGCGGGCGAGACCAGCAGCTTGCCGGCGTCGGGCTTGGCGTACCAGCTCTCGCGCACCCCCATGATCATCGGCCAGCCGCGCAGGTCGTGCCCGCCCGGCGCCGGCAGGCGCGCCATCGAGCGGCGGTGCGGCACGATGCCGATCGGTGCCACCCCGGCCAGCGCCGCGATGCGGTCGGCCCAGGCCCCGGCGGCATTGACCAGCACCCGGCCCTCGAAAGTCGCGCCCCCCGCTTCGACCGCCCAGCCCGCGCCGGTGCGGCGGATCGCCGTCACCCCATGTCCGGTCAGCACCTGTCCGCCTGCCGCCCTTATCGAACGGGCATAGTCCTGCAGCATCCGGTCGGTGTCGATGTCCCAGGCGCCCTCGTGATAGCCAGCCATCGCCACCGCGGAAGGGTTCAGGATCGGCACGATCCGGCGGGCCTCCTCGATGCCGATCACATCGAGATGCATCTCGGCCGCCTCGGTGCGGAAGTCCTCGGCATCCTCGGCCCCGGCCAGCAGCATCAGCCCGCGCGGGCTGAGATAGCCGCCGGCGCGATGGGCATCGCCGCTGGCGAGGTTCAGCGCGATGGTCGGCGGCAGTCCGTATTGCGCCTCGTACAGCGCCGCCGAGCGCCCCGAACTGTGATAGCCGAGCGCGCTTTCGCCTTCGAGCAGCACCACCTGCCCCAGTTCGGACAGCTTCGCCCCGGCGCCGAGGCCCGCGACCCCGCCGCCGATCACGATGAAGTCGGCGCTCATGCGGCTTCTTCCGTCCGGTCGGTGGCCGGCGGCGGCGTCGGGCTGAGCGCGGCGATGCGGGCGTAGAGTTCGGGCGTCATGTCATAGTCGAGCGCCGCCAGCGAGGGCGCCAGCTGCTCGGCGCTGCGGGCCGAGACGATCGGCACCGGCCCGGTCGGATGCGCCGCTACCCAGGCCACCGCCAGCGTGGCCGGGTCGGTGCCAAGCTCGGCGGCGAGCCCCGCCAGCGCCGCGGCGGTTTCGCCCATCCAGCCCTGGCCATAGCGCTTGGCGTAACGCTTGTCGTCGACCAGCCGGCCGCCTTCGCCGCGCGCGTATTTCCCGGTCAGGATGCCGCCGCCGAGCGGCGAATAGGTCGCCGCGACGATGCCCTGGTCGGCGCACATCGGCAGGATCTCCACCTCGGCCTGGCGCTTGACCAGGCTGTACATCGGTTGCAGCAGGTCGATCCGCACCCCCAGCTGACCGGCGATGAAGACCGCCTTCATCACCTGCCATGCGGCCATGTTCGACAGGCCGATATAGCGGATCTTGCCGGTCTGCTTCAGCCGTGCCAGCCCCTCGATGGTGTCACGCAGGTCGCCCGCCGGATCGTAGTGGTGCAGGTAGAGCACGTCGACCACGTCGAGCCCCAGCCGCTGGCGCGAGGTCTCGAACTGGGCCGCCATGTTGGCGGCGCTGTTGCCGTCGACATAGCCGGCCTTGGTGGCGATCAGCAGCCGCTCGCGCTCGGCCCCGATCATCTTGCCGAGCAGGGTCTCCGAGGCGCCGTCGGTATAGACATAGGCGGTGTCGAAATGGGTGATCCCGGCGCCCCGGCAGGCGTCGAACATGGCGCGGCTGGCGGTTTCATCCGCCTTGCCGCCGAATTGCATGGTGCCGAAGGCGAAGCGGCTGGCGGGGGTCCCGTCGAGGGTGAGAAGCTGTGTCATGGGGGCGAGATTGGCACGCCCCGGCGGCGCGCGAAAGGGGCTTCGCGGGCGGATGGGCGCCAAGGTCAGGCCCGCCCGGGTCCATCATTTTGCCGCATTCCTGCGCCCTGATGCCTCATCGCGTCTGGGACGAAAGGGCGACAGGTGAACGCAGCGACGGGCTTCGCGCGCATCAGGCAGGATCTGGCGGTGGCCGTGCTGGTCGACGGCGAGAACATCTGCGCAGACCACGCCGGGCAGATCGGCAAGGCGGCCGAAGCGCTCGGTCCGGTGGGCGTGCGTCGGGTCTACGGCAATGTCGCCCGCCTCGCCGCCTGGGAGGCGATTGCGGGCTTTACCCCGGTGCATGTCGCCGCCGCCAAAAACTCGGCCGACCTGCGGCTGACCGTCGATGCGATGGACCTGTTCCTGCGCGCCGGCTATCGGCACTTCCTGCTGGCCAGCAGCGACGGCGATTTCACCCATCTCGCCACCTACCTGCGCGACAACGGCGCCCATGTCGCCGGGCTCGGGGCCGAACGCGCCAGCCTCGCCTTCCGGGCGGCCTGTCACGCCTTCACCACCTGCGACGCTGCGCCACTGCCGGTGGCACCGCAAACTGCCCGGAGCCGCACCGAGAAGCGCGTGGTCGCGATGCTGCGCGCCGCGGGAGATAGTGGCCTTTGCCTGTCCCAAATCGGCCACCGAATGCTGAACGAGCATGGTACCTCTTCCTCGTCGCTGCCGGAACGTAGCTGGCACGGCTACCTCGCGGCCCGGCCTCACCTGTTCCGCTGCGACCCCAGGGGTTCCACCGCCCGCGTCAGGCTGTGAGAGACCGCGCCAGTCTGAGTATCGGGGGTGCCCCCACCCTCTCCCTCCCCCTCGAGGGGGGAGGGAAGCGCCCTTGCCGAAAGGGTGGTCACCGGGGGCGGGCGGTCAGCGCGCCTTCATCCGCAGCCAGTCGGCCATGGCCTCCTCGCCGATCAGCCCCTGCGCCAGGGCGATAATCCGGTCGCCGACCTCGGCGGTGTCATGGTCGATGCGGATGCCGTTCAACTGCAGGCAGACCAGCATGGCGCGATAGGCGGTCCGCTTGCTGGCATCGTTGAAGCAATGTCCGGTGGAGATCGCCGTGGCATAAGCGGCGGCCAGGTTGAAGACATCGCCGATCATCCCGTAGATCAATCGGTTGTCGACGCGCCCCAGCGCGCCTTCCAGCGACTTGTCCCGCGCGCGCCCTTGCAACTCGCCGGGGTTGAGCACCATGTCGTGCAGCGCCTCGACGCTGCCCGCGTCGAGCAGGATGAAGGTCATTTGTCCTTCAGATACTCAAGGACCGGGGCGGCCTGCTCCTGGGTTTCGCGAACGGCGCGCAGCACCTCCTCCATCGAGGCATAGCGCGGCTCGCCGTCCAGCGTCGCCTCTTCCGGCACCAGGTAGCCGACGCAGCGCGAGTTCTTCATGATCGCCACCGGCTTGCCGTTCGCGCGGTCGAGCACCTTCTGCGGTTCGCGCAGTTCGGTCATCGTGCAGATCTGGTTGGTGTGCAGGCGGGCCATGATGGTGTCCTCTGGAATTTGCATTGCAATATACACTTCAATACACACTCCGGCAAGATCAGCGCGCCAGCCAGTCGCGCACCGCCGCCGCCGCCTCCTCCGGTTTCTGGTGGAACAGCCAGTGGTCGCAGCCCTGCAGGGTGATCCGCGTGAGATCGGGGGCGAAGTCCTCCAGCCCTTCGGTCGCCACCGGCAAGAGCGCCTTGTCATCCGCACCCCAGAGCAGCAGGTGCGGCATCCGCACCATCAGCTTCTCGCGCGGCAGGGCGGGCAGGGGCCCCGGATCCTCACCCATCGCCGGCACCACCAGCGGCGAGGCGCGATACCAGTGGATCATCGTGCCGAGCCGCCCGTCGCGCGCCCATTCGGCCTTGTACTCGGCCAGCCGCTCGGGGGTCATCCAGCCGAGGTTCATCTTCGACGAGAAGAAGCGGAACATCCGGTCGAAATCATCCTCGGCCAGGATGTCCTGCGAGTCGGTGCGGCGCAGGAAGCGGATGTATTGTGAGGCCTCGCGCTGGGCCGGGTCCTCGATCAGGGCCTTCTGGAACGGGGCGGGATGCACCCCGTTGGCGATCACCAGCCGCGCCACCAGGTCGGGGCGGAACATCGCCAGCCCATAGGCCACCGCCGCGCCCCAGTCATGGCCCAGCACCACGACCTTGCCGCGCCCCAGGCCCTCGATCAGCGCCGCCATGTCGCCGGTCAGCGCCGAGCCGCGGTAGTTCTCGACCCCTTCCGGCGCCCAGCTGCGCCCGTAGCCGCGCTGGTCTGGCGCGATGACGTGATAGCGGTCGGCCAGCAGCGGCGCGAACTCGGCCCAGGCGCCGCCGTATTCGGGGAAGCCATGCAGCAGGAGCAGTACCGGCAGCGCCGGGTCGCCCCAGCGGCGCAGGAAGAAGGGGTGGCCGTTCAGGCTGATGGTCTCGGTCTGCATGGGTGCTCCGCTTCGGTTCGGGCCGCCCGTGGCGGGCCGCGCTTTGGAGTATTTGGAAAGAGAAGAAGCCAGGGTTATTCGCCCTGACCCCGCGTCTCGAAGGTCAGGCCGACGCCGGTGCGGGGCAGGAAGCCCTTCCAGTAGGTATGCTCGGGCTTGGGCCTGGCGCTGTCGTCCAGCGCGACGACCCCGTCGGCGGCGCGCTCGATCAGCTCGAGGTAGCCTCCCTTGCCGCTGTCGCCCTTGAGGTGCAGGTCCATGAAGGCGGTGGCGAAGTGCTGGGCGATGTTGTTCATCCGGTTGGTGTCCCAGACGGCGTCGGCATAATGGTCGAAGGGCGCAAAGCCCAGTTCGGCGTCAAAGCCCCAGCTTTCCTCGGGCGCGGGCATCGGCGCGGCGGCGTTGTGGTTGGCGCCCTCGAAGGTCAGCAGGTGCCGCGTGGTGCCGGTTGTGCCCTTGAAGATCTCGCGGATGGCGCCGTAGACCGAGACGTCGTCTGCACTGCCGGCCATCAGCATCAGCGGCTTCTCGAAACCGGCCAGCCCCTCGGCATCCCAGAAGCCGGTGTTCATGCCCCAGGGGCCGATGGCGATGATCGCCTTGACGCGCGGGTCGACCAGTTCCTTCAGCGTGTCCGAGCCGGCGAGGTGGCGCGCCAGCAGCCCGTTCGGCGTGCCCCAGCTGTATTCGGTCGAGGCCTGCGTGACCCCGGCGCCGCCGAAGATCATCGCGCCGTAGCCGCCCATCGAATAGCCGATGACGCCGGTGGTGCCGGCATCGGTGATGGCCCCGATCGGCCCCTCCAGCGCCGCCATGCTGTCGATCACGAACTTCTGGTCGATGGGCCGGTTCAGCAGGGTCGACCCGAAGGCGGTCTTGTCGTCATAGGTGCTGTCCCGGTGGTCGATGGAGACTGTGACATAGCCCTTGGAGGCCAGGTTCTCGCCCAGGTGGGACATCAGGAAGCGGTTGCCGGGATAGCCATGGCTGATGACGATCAGCGGATAGGTCGCCCCGCTGGCCGGCGCGGCATCGCGCGCGGCGCGGCCCTGCAGCGTCACCTCGGTCTTGCCGTCGCGCAGCAGCGCGCGATAGCTGCCGCCGGGCGCGGTGCCCTCGGCGGCCGGATACCAGACCTCGACGGTCAGCTTGCGGTCGTAGACCGGCTGCGCGCCGTCCTTCGTGTTGACGATGTCGATCTGGCCGGGGTTGGTGAACTCCAGCGTCGTCACCCCGATCGGCAGCGGCCCGAAGGCGGCAAGCTCGGGCGCGTCGGGGCGGATGCGGTCGATCCGGTTCTCGGCGGTGGCGGGGAAGGCGGCAAGGGTGGCGGCGATCGCCAGTCCGGTCAGGGCGGTGCGCATGGTCTCTCCTCCGGGTCATGGCATCGCGGTCATGCTACAGGTCCGGCCCCATGACGCCAGCGACAATTTGATGACGGTCGATCACCGGCAGGCCACCGCTGCTCAGGTGAAGAGGAAGTCGTCGGCCCCCACCTCCACCGCCGCCACGCCCCGGAGCGTGATCTCGGTCAGCCCGTCGAGCAGGATATGCGCATTGCCGCCGCCGCTGATCTCGATCTCGGCGAAGGTCAGCCCAGAGACCTGGATCAGGTCGACCCCGAGCCTGAAGTCGCGGATTCGGTCGCTGCCCTGGTCGACCAGCCCGTTGAAGACGAAGACATCCGCTCCCGTCCCGCCGACGAGGATGTCGTTGCCCCTGTCGCCCGATATCCGGTCCTTGCCGGCCCCGCCGAAGATCAGGTCGGCCCCCGCTCCGCCCTTCAGCCGGTCGCGCCCCGAGTCGCCGCGAAGATCGTCCCGGCCCGCCCCGCCGAACAGCCGGTCGCGCCCGCCATGGCCGGCAATGGCGTCATCGCCGCCGACGCCCTTGATCCTGTCCGAACCCGCGCCGCCGCGGATCGCCTCGCCCTTCGCCGTCCCGGCCAGCACCAGGTCGTAGGGCGCGATATCCGCGCCGGTGCCGTCGATCCGGTCGAACAGCACGTTGCGCCCGGCTCCGGGCAGTTCGTCGATCACCCCGGCCGAAAGCAGGACATTCAGACCCGCTGAGACGTCGATATCGGCGATATGCGCCAGCGTGACGATGTAGGAATTGCTGTTCTGCCCCTCCAGCCCGAACAGCCCGAGCTCGTAGAATATGGGCTCCGCCGCCAGCGCCGCGCGCGCCTTGACAAGCAGGCCCCAGGTCGCCGCCGCATCCTCGACGTCGAGCGTGTAACGCACGCTCGGGTCCGACACCTCCATCGCCTGCACCGGCCGCACGTCCCAGTCGCCTAGGCCGATGAGGGTCGGCGCCTGCACCTCCAGTTCCAGCTCGTCGCCATTGCCGAAGATGCCGTCGGCGTCGAAGACCAGCTGCATGTGGCCATAGGCGGTTCCCAGCACGGTATTGGCGATCAGGTGCAGTCCCGGCATGGTTCGGTCCTCCGGCAGGTGGCACGGCGACACGGGAGGGAGCGGCTCCCGGCAAGAGGTGAAGTCCTCTCCAGCCCGGCCACTGTAGCGCAAACATCCGTCGAAATCACCGGCTCTTGCGGCGGCGTCGAAAGCCGCTTAGGGGCAGAATATGCAGGTGCCGATGTCATATGCCGCCCATACGGGGCGAATCCTCGCCCTCGGGCTGCCGCTGATCGGCGGGCACCTGGCACAATTCGCCATCGGCATGACCGACACCGTGATGCTGGGCTGGTATGGCGTCGCGCCGCTGGCGGCACAGACGCTGGCGGCCTCCTACTTCTTCGTCTTCTTCATGCTCGGCGCGGGCTTTGCCCTGGCCGTGATGCCGCTGGTCGCCGCCAAGGCCGCCGCCGGAGACGAGATCGGCCTGCGCCGCGCCACCCGCATGGGCCTCTGGCTCAGCCTCGGTTACGCGCTGGCCGCGATGCCGGCGATGTGGTGGTCCGAGCCGATCCTGCGCGCGCTGGGCCAGGCGCCGCAGGTCGCCGCCGATGCCGCTGTCTACCTGCGCATCGCCGGCTGGGGGCTGATCCCGGCCCTGCTGGTGATGGTGCTGAAATCCTATCTCGCGGGGCTGGAGCGCACCAAGGTCGTGCTCTGGATCACCCTGCTCGCGGCGCTGACCAACGGGTTGGCCAATTACGCGCTGATCTTCGGCCACTGGGGCGCGCCCGAACTGGGCCTGGCCGGGGCCGCCATCGCCTCGCTCGCCTCGCAGGCGGTCTCGCTGCTCGCCGTGGTGATCTACGCCGCCCGCGCCCTGCCGCATCACGCGCTGTTCCACCGGCTCTGGCGCGGTGACGCCGGAATGCTGGCCCGGGTCTTCCGCCTCGGCGTGCCGATTGGCCTGACCATGCTGAGCGAGGTCAGCCTGTTCACCGCCTCGGCCTTCATGATGGGCTGGCTCGGCACCGTGCCGCTGGCGGCGCACGGCATCGTCATCACCGTGGCGAGCGGCTCGTTCATGGTGCACCTGGGCCTGTCGAACGTCGCCACCATCCGTGCCGGCGCGGCCTTCGGTCTCGGCCAGGCGCTGGAACTCGCCCGCGGCGCCCGCGCGGTGATCCTGCTCTCGCTGCTGGCCGCGCTGCTTACCATCGCCGCCTTCCTGACCGTCCCCGAGACCATCGTCTCCGCCTTCCTGGCCGAGGACGACCCGGCCCGCCCCGAGATCATCGCCACCGGCGTCTCGCTGCTGGCCATCGCGGCGCTGTTCCAGCTGGTGGACGGCGCGCAGGTGATCGCGCTGGGCCTGCTGCGCGGGGTGCAGGACACGGCGGTGCCGATGATCGTGGCGGTGCTGGCCTATTGGGCCGTGGGCATCCCGGCCTCCTACATCCTCGGCTTCGTCTTCGGACTGGGCGGGCAGGGCATCTGGCTCGGCCTGGTCTTCGGCCTCGCCTGCGCCGGCGTCTTCCTGATGCTGCGCTTCTGGCGTCGCGCGGTGCACAGCGTGGCGCAGGCGGCCTGAGGCCGATCAGCCCGCCCGCAGCGCCTCTGCCGAGAGCGGCCAGTAGTCGCCGCCGCGCATACGGTAGGGGTTCTCCGGCCCTTCGAACTGCACCGCCGTCGGGGTCCGGGCATAGAGGATATCCGCCGCCACCGGCGGAAATCCCGCATGGAAGTGCTGGGTCGACTTCACCACCACGACGGGCGTGCCGGCCAGATCGACGCCGAGCGCCGCGAAGGCATCGGGATGGAAGGTCTGCGTGCGCAGGTCGTTCAGGGCAATGCGAATGCCGTGGGTGGTCTCGACCAGCACCGCCCGACCGCAGCGCATGGTCTGCCCCGCGACGGTGGTCTGGCGCAGATCCTCGACCACCTTCAGAACCCGTATCTCCAGGTCGAGCGGCGGCCCCGACCTCGGGCTGAACTTGCCGCCGATCCGCTGACTCAGCGCGGCGCCCTCGCCCGCGCCGATGCAGGTCTCGACCGCCATCGGGTCGTACATCAGCCCCACCAGCGCGCCCTTTGCCCCCGCCTCGATCAGGGCGCTCAGCATGTAGGTGCTGTCCGCCCCGGCCCCGGTGCCCGGGTTGTCGGCCACATCGGCTATCACCACCGGCCCCTTCGGCGCGGCCAGCGCCGCCGCCACCGCCTCGGCCCCGGTCATCATCCGGGTACGGGTCTGGTGCCGCATCTCCCAGATCTCCTGCGCCAGCTGCTCGGCCAGCGCCCCCGCCGCCTTCGGGTCGGCATCGGTATAGACCAGCATCCGCGCGCCAAGGTCGGGCATGTCCCCCAGCGCGAACCCGTGGCAGAAGCTGACCGAGAGGGCGGTCCCCTCCGCCTCCAGCGTCTTCATCCGCGCGACGAAGCCGGTCATCGGCGCCCTGGTCGTGTGCCAGACCGAGATCATGTGGCATTCCGCCCGCCCGGCCGTTGGCCGTATCTCGCCGCGCTCGGTCGCCAGCGCCAGGGTCCAGAGGTCCTCGGCCCGTTCGACGATGTCTGTATGGGGATATTCCTTGTAGGCCACGATCAGGTCGGCCGCGCGCAGCATCCGCTCGGTCAGGTGGCAATGCAGGTCCAGCTCGCAGCCGATCACCGCCTCGGGCAGGATCTCGCGGATGCCCTCCAGCAGCGCCCCTTCACAGTCGAACTCGCCATCGGCGATCATCGCGCCATGCAGGTTCAGCAGCACCATGTCCACCGGTCCGGCAGCCCGCACGTCGGCCAGCAGTTGCGCGCAGAGACTCTGCCAGACGCTGGCAAGCGTGGTGCCGCCGGGCTGGGCCATGGCCATAAGCCCTTCGACCACCTCGATCCCCTCCGCCTCGGCCCGCTCGCGCCAGACATGAAGCGGCGCGGTGAAATGGTGCGGCGGATGCCTGGTGGCATCGCCGCGATAGAGCCCGCCCGTCTCGAAATCGTGCATCGTCGTCGGGACGGCGGAAAAGGTGTTGGTCTCGGTGGCGATGCCGCCAATGAACAGTCTGGTCATGCCAGTGCCTCGCTTTCTATCCTGTCCAGCCGCGCCGGAGAGAGGGGTGTTGCCGTAAGCCCGGCGGCGGCAAGGCCACCGGGAATGGGGTCGCCGCACAATATGGCCGCCGCCGCGCGTGACAGGGCGGGCGACGACTGGATACCGAAACCGCCCTGGCCCGCGAACCAGAAGAAGCCGGGCGCCTCCGGGTCCCAGCCCGCGACAGGGTCGTCATCCGGCATGAAGCTGCGCAGGCCTGCCCAGCTCGCGCTCGGGCGGCGCGGGTCGAGGTCGAGCCAGCGCTGCATCCGGTCGACGGCGATGGCAATGTCCATGTCGTCGGGCCAGATCTCTCCCGGCTCGGCCGGTGTCGCGTCCGAGGGCGAGAGCAGGATGCCGCGCCCCTCGGGCTTGACGTAGAACGAGACCTCGGGATCGGCGATCAGCGGCCAGTGCCGCGTTCCGATACCCGGCAGGTCGAAATGTGCGATCGTGCGTTTGCGCGGTTCCAGCCCGCGCGGCCGCAGACCGGCCATCACCGCGACCCGGTCGGCAAAGGCGCCGGCCGCGTTCACCACCACCGGCGCCTCCAGTGTCCCCTGCGGCGTCTGGACCCGCCAGACATCTCGGCTCCGGTCCAGACCCGTCACCGGTGCACGCAGCCGCAGGTCAGCCCCCGAGCCACGCAGAAAGGCGCGGTGCAGCGCGTCGACGTCAATATCCCTCGGCTCGGTATCGAGCAGGCCGCAGACCACCCCCGCCGTCACCGGCAGGCCCATCTCTGCAAGTTCGGGACGGGAGAGCATCCGCAACGGCCGCCCCAGCGCCAGACCCTCGGCGAGGGCGAAAGCAAGCGCCTCGCGCCCCGACTCATCCGCCAGCCGCAGAACGCCCCGCGCCGAGGTCAGCGGTACGTCGCAGAAGCCCTCGGGCGGCGCGGTCAGGAAGCCACGGCTGGCCAGGCTCGCCGCGCGGATCAGCGTCGCGCCGGCATGGGGCGTCATGATCGCTGCCGAGCGCCCCGTGGCATGGTGCGACGGGCTGTCCTCGGCCTCCAGGAGCACGACCCGACGGCCGCCGCGCAGCTGCCAGGCCAGCGAGGCCCCGGCGATGCCGGCCCCGATGATGACGACATCGGCGCGCCCGGTCACAGCGTGACCTCGATCAGCGCGGGGCCGGGTTCGGCGAAGGCGCGGCCCAGCGCGCGGTCGAGCCCATCGCAATCCGCGACCCGGATGCCGGGCACACCCATGCCCTGCGCCATGGCGACAAAGTCCATTTCCGGCGCGTCGATCCGCAGCATCTCGTCCATCGCGTTGGTCCGGCGCGCCGGGTCCAGCTTGGCGACCTCGGCCTGAAGGATGCGGTAGGCGCGGTTGGCGAGGATGATGGTCTTGACGTTCAGCCCCTCGCGCGACTGGGTCCAGAGCGCCTGGATCGTGTACATGGCCGACCCGTCGCCGATGATCGAGACCACCGGAGCGGCAGGTTCAGCCAGGGCGCAGCCGGTCGCCAGCGGCGCGCCAGAGCCGATGGAGCCGCCCATGTTCTGACACCAGCGGTGCGGCGCGGCTCCGGCGGTGGCGGCGGCTATGGGGACACCGTTGGTCATCGCCTCATCGACGAGGATGGTCCCCTCGGGCAGATGCCGCGCCAGCAGCGCCCCCAGTTTCGCCGCATCGAGCGCGCCAACGGGCCGCCCCGGCAAGACCGCAGGATTGCGCGCGGTGTCGCCATCCGCGCCGCAGGCTTCGGCCAGCGCCTCCAGAGGCGCCACCGCGTCGCATTCCGGCGCGAAATACTCGATGATCGTCGTCCCCGGCGCGGTCAGCCGGCCAGGCTTGCCGGGATAGGCGAAGAAGGCCACCGGCGCGCGCGCGCCCGCCAGCACGATGACCGGCGCGCCCGCCAGCCGCGCCCGCGCTGCATCGGGTGCGAAAGGCAGCCGTTCGACCGTCACCCGCCCCGCGCCGCGATCGACCACCGGGTTGGTCGTCTGCGCCACCAGCGCCGCGCCGGTCGCCCTGGCGACCCGCCCTGCCGCCTCCAGCCCGGCGCCGCGCAGGGCGCCATGTCCCAGCAGCAGCACCGCGCCGGGCCGCCGCAGCGCCTCGACCAGCCCCGCTGGATTTATGTCGGTTGTCACCGCCGGCCCGCGCTGGGGCAGGCCCGGCGCGCTTTCGTCCTCTGACCAGGCCGCGTCCGCCGGCAGCAGCAGCGTCGCCACGCCGGGCACCGGGCCGAGGCTGTCGGCCACAGCCGCGGCCGTCTCCGCCCCGGCCCCGCGCCCCGGCATCACGCAGCGGGTCGAGACACTGACCGTCTCCGCCAGCGCCCGGATGTCCGAGGTCAGCGGCGCGTCAAGCCGCCGGTGCCCGGTCGCATGGTCGCCGACGATGTTGACCACCGGGCTCAGCGCCCGCGCCGCGTTGTGCAGGTTCGACAGCCCGTTCGCCAGGCCCGGCCCCAGGTGCAGCAGCGTCGCCGCCGGCCGCCCCGCGATGCGGGCATAACCGTCGGCGGCTCCGGTCGCCACGTTCTCCTGCAGCACCAGCACCGGACGCAGCCCCGGCGCCGCGCCGAGCGCCGAGAGGAAATGCATCTCCGAGGTGCCGGGGTTGGCCAGGCAGAGGTCCACCCCGCAGCCATGCAGGCTCCGCACCACAACTTCCGCTCCGATCATTCCCAAGTCCTGTCTTCCGGGTCATTCCGGTGCAGGCTATTGGCTTCGCACGCCGATCGGTAATACAAAGTCGCCGCCTAGTCATTCCGCCAGGTTATCTTGCCGAGCACCGTGAAACCCCCTGCAATGCAAGCGGAATTGTGTCCCTTGCTTCGCTGCGGCGCCGCGTGAGGCTGGCCGTACACGGGCATCCGGAACTTTCCCCTCAGGTCATAACCATTTTTTATGAAATGGCTCACCTATTGAATTTTACAGCCTTCCAACCCGCCCCCACAGTGACGCCACATCAGGCCGCGGCTCGATGCGGCGACTATCAACGGGGAGCAAGATGAAACATTTCCTGAACGCGGCTGCGATCGGCCTCTGCGCGACTTTCGCGACCGGCGCCTCGGCCGAAGTCATCCACGCCACCTGGGGCGGCGGCGGCGCGCGCACCCTGGCGGACTACGTCCAGAAGCCCTTCTCCGATCAGACCGGAATCGCGACCCGCGTGGTCGAGGTCCCGAACACCGCAGGCGCGGTCCGCGCGCCGACGGCTTCGCAGTACAACGCCGTCACGGTCACCTTCTTCGAGGGCGTTGGCCTGTCCGACACCGGCCTGCTCGAAGGCTTCACCGACGAGGAGATCCCCGAGGTCAAGAACCTGCCGCCCGAGGTTGTGATCCGCAACGAGGAAGGTCTCATCGTCGGCATCCCGACCTATTTCGCCTATTACGGCATCGTCTATAACAGCGACCTCGCCAGCGCCGACGACTTCAAGAGCTGGAACGCGCTTGCCGATCCCAAGTGGAAGGGCAAGCTGGCGGTCACCCGCCCGGTCTATGCCTCGGCCTACGACCTGACGATGTTTGCCCATGCCAACGGCGGCGATGCCGCGAACATCGAACCCGGCATCGACCTTCTGAAGGGCGTGATCGGCAATGCGCTGACGACCTATACCTCGCTGGCCCACATGAACACGCTGCTGGGCACCGGCGAAGTCACCGCCGTCCCCTTCTACTCGACCCGCGCCTGGCACCTGCAGCGCGAGGGCCAGAAGAACATCCAGATCGTCATCCCCGAAGAGGGTGGCCTGATGCTGGCCTACGCGGTGGTGGCGCCCAAGGGCGCGGCCAACCGCGAGGAGACGCGCCAATACATGAACTACCTCGCCGGCGCCGAAAGCCAGGTCGCGGTCTCGATCGAGGGCGGCGGCATCCCGACCAACAACCTCGCCAAGCTGCCGCAGGACTATCTCGACACGCTCGGCACCACGCGCGAGGAGCTGATGAAGAAAATGTACGTGCCCGACTGGAAGACCGTCTGGGAACATCACGAGGAACGTATCAACATGGTCGAACAGCTGATGTCCGAAGCGGCCAAGTAGGCCGCCGGCGCAGACCAACCAGATCAGGCCGGGCCTGCCCCGGCCTTTTTTCCGACCTGTCAGAGGCCGACAAGACGCATGACACATCCCGCCACGACCCAGGCCGCCGCCATCGGCAGCATCGACATCGAGAAAGTCTCCAAGTCCTACGGCGATGCCGAGGTCCTGTCCGAGGTCTCGCTCTCGATCCCCGCCGGCAGTTTCCTCACGCTCCTCGGCCCCTCGGGCTGCGGCAAGACCACGCTCCTGCGCCTGATCGCCGGTTTCATCGACCCCACCCGCGGGCGGATCCGCATCGACGGGCGCGACATGACCCAGGTGCCGACGCAGAAGCGCCCCATCGGGATGGTCTTCCAGAACCTCGCGCTCTTCCCGCATTTCTCGGTGGCCGAGAACATCGCCTACGGGCTCAAGCTCCAGCGCCGCCCGCAAACCGAAATCGCCGAACGCGTCGGCCGCTTCATCCAGCTCGTCGGCCTCGCCGGACTCGGCGACCGCCGCATCGCCCAGCTCTCGGGCGGGCAGAAGCAACGGGTCGCGCTGGCACGCTCGCTGGTGCTCGAACCCTCGATCCTGCTGCTCGACGAACCGCTGTCCGCGCTCGACCTGCAACTGCGCAAGCAGCTCCAGTTCGCGCTGAAGGACATCCAGCGCCAGCTGCGCACCACCTTCGTCTTCGTCACCCATGACCAGGAAGAGGCCACCATGATCTCGGACCGGATCGTGGTGATGAGCAACGGCCACGTGCAGCAGGTCGGCTCTCCGCAGGAAATCTATGCCGATCCGCAGAACCTCTTCGTGTCCAAGTTCATCGGCGAGGTGAACGAACTGCCGGGCCGCCTGCGCGCCGCCGGAAGCACACTCGCCATCGAGACAGGGGCCGGCACCTTCGAACTGCCCGCCGCTGTCGCGCGGGGCATGAACCCGGCCGCCGGCGACAACGTGGTGATGTGCCTGCGCCCGGAGAAAATCACCCTTCTCGACGGCGGGGCGCAGCCCGGCCCCGGCATGGTCTCGGCCGAGGCCCGCATCCTCGACACGCTGGTGATCGGCCCGCTGACACGGGTGACGCTCGACGTCGCGGGCACCCGGATGACCGCCGTCCAGATGACCGACCGCCTGGGCGCGGCAGCGCCCGGCGAGCGCATTCGCATCGCCTTTCCCGCCGATGCCGCGCGCGTCTTCGCGCCGCTGACCGCCAGCCTCGCCCGCGCCTTCGGAGAGCACGCATGAACACCGGCGAGAAACCCACCGCCGCCAAGGCGCTGATGCTGCTGCCCGCGCTGATCGTGCTGGGCCTGTTCTTCACCTCGGTGATCCTGCTGTTCAGCAATGCCTTCGTCGACCGGGGCGGCTTTTCGCTGAAGTATTTCGAGCAGATCCTGTCCCGCCCCGACTATCACGTCGTCTTCTACCGCACGGTGCTCACCTCCATCGTGGTGGCGCTCCTCGCGGTGGCGCTGGCCTATCCGATTGCGCTGGTGCTCTGGCGGGCCGAGAAGAACCGCAACATGCTGCTGATCGTCGTGCTGGTGCCGTGGCTCGTCAGCCTTGTCGTGCGCACTTACGGCTGGATCATCCTGCTCGGCCCCAAGGGGTTCCTGAACGCCTTCCTCGGCTGGACCGGCATCATCGACACGCCGCTCAAGCTGATGTTCAACGATACCGGCATCGTCATCGGCCTGACACACGTACTGATCCCCTTCGCGGTGATCTCGATCCTGGCCTCGCTGCTCTCAATCGAGGAGAACCTCGAAGAGGCCTCGCGAGTGCTGGGCGCAAGCAGGCTCCAGACCTTCCGCACCATCGTGCTGCCGCTCTCGCTGCCGGGGGTCTTCACCTCGCTGATGGTGATCTACCTCGCCTGCGTCGGCGCCATCGTGACGCCGCTTCTGCTGGGCGGGATCACGCAGAAATTCGTGGGCTCGCAGATCTACCAGGAGGTCATGGCCACCTTCAACATGTCCAAGGCCGCGGCCTGGTCGATCTGCCTGCTGACGCTCTCCTTCGTCTCTCTCGTCGTGCTGAAACTGATCGAACGCCGCGCCCTGCGCGGGCAGGAGTGACCCATGCGCAAGCTGACCCCCATGACCCGCGCCGCCGGCATCCTGCTGCTGCTGATGCTGCCCGCGCCCATCGTCATCGTCTTCGGTGCCTCGTTCAACGGCACCGGCTATATCCAGTTCCCGCCGGAAAGCCTGTCGCTGCGCTGGTATGTCGAGGCCTTCACCGATCCGCGCTGGGGCAGGGCGGTGCTCACCTCGCTCTGGATCGCCGCCGTGACGGCAACGCTGATCACCGCGATCAGCTTCCTGGCCGCCTATTTCACCCTGCGCTACGCGCCGCGCATTTCTTCCTGGCTGGAACTCGCGATCTTCTCGCCGCTGTTCTTCCCCCACGCCTCGATGGGCGTGGCGGCGGTGGCGCTGATGGCGGGCATGGGCATCGTCGGCACGCCCTGGGCGATCATCCTCGCCCACCTTATGGTGACGATCCCGTTTTCCTACCGCCCGATCCACGTCGCGCTGAAGTCGGTCGACCCCGACCTGATCCGCGCCGCCGAGGTGATGGGCGCCTCCGAGATGCGCGCGCTCTGGGACATCGTTCTGCCGATCTGCCGCTCGGGCATCCTGACCTCGCTGCTGTTCACGGGCATCATCTCGTTTGACGAGGTGACGGTGACGATGTTCCTGATCGGTCCGGACATCACCACGTTGCCGGTGCAGATCTTCACCTTCATCCAGGACGACGCCTCGCCGGTGCTGGCGGCGATCTCGACGCTCTCGGTGGTGATCACCTTCATCGCCATCCTGGTGCTGGAACGCGTCGCCGGCCTCAGCTTCTTCGTGCAGCGTCAATCCGGCTGACCGTGTGGACAACGGAAAGAAAAACGCCCTTCCGCATGAAACGGAGGGGCGTTTTGCTTGGAGACCAGCTATCGCCCGGTCAGCCGCTCAAGCGCATCCCGGAACCGATACCAGCCAGTCATCGCCGGCAGGAACCAGGGCGTTTCGCGGTAGAAGGGCATCGAGGGGAAATCGAGGTTCCAGAACGCCGACCGCGCGCCCCCGGCCAGCGCCTCGCCGGCGCGGTGCCCGAGGTAGCTCTGCATCGCCACCCCCGACCCGTTGCACCCCAGCGCATAGGCCAGCCCCTCGTGCTCGCCCAGGTGCGGCAGCAGGTCGAAGGTGAAGGCGATCTGCCCCGACCAGGCGTAACGAATGGCGATGCCCCGCGTCTCGGGAAAGACCGCATGCAACCGCCCGGCCAGCTCCCCGGTCAGCGCAGAGGCATCCCGCACCCGCAGGCTCGCCCGCCCGCCAAACAGGATACGCCGCCCGTCCGGCGTCGGGCGGAAGTAGCTGAGCAGCCGCCGGCTGTCGACGGCGGTGCGTCCCTCGGGCAGCAGCCGCCCGATCAGCCCCTCGGGCAGCGGGTCGGTCACCACGATATAGCTCGCCGCCGGGATCACCCGCCGCCGCACCCAGGGGGCGAGACCGTCGGAATAGCCATTGGTGGCGATCAGCACCTGGTCGCAGGCGATGCTCCACCCGCCCGCCTGCACCTGCCAGCCGCTCCCGGTCCGCGTCAGCCCGGTCACGCGCGTCCGGCCGCACAGCACCGCGCCCCTCGCCTCGGCCAGGTCGACCAGCCCCTGCAGGTATCTGCCGGGATGCAGCTGCCCCGCCCGCGCGATGGTCATCGCACCGTGGTAGAGGTCCGACCCGATCACCTGGCGCTGCGTCGCGCGGTCATGGAGCCGCACGCCGTCGCGCACCATGTTCGCCGCCTTGCCTTTCATCGCCTCGAAATGCCCCGGCAGCGCCGCACAGACCACGCGCCCCGAGCGGCGATACTGCGCATCGCGCGGCAGTGCTGCCGCTTGCGCCTCGACGAAATCGAACGAGGCTGCAGCCTCCTCCTTCAGCGCCTGGAACACGCCCTCGGGCAAGCGCTGCTCCAGCGGCGAGCGCACCTTCGAGGCCGAGGCCCCCTTGCCCAGGTTCACCCCGCTCGACACATGCCCCGCGTTTCGGCTGCTGGCGCCGCTGCCAAAGGCCTCGGCCTCCAGCACAACCACGCCCACCCCTGCCGCGCGCAGCGCGATGGCGGCGTTCAGCCCGGTAAAGCCGCCCCCGACGATGACCACGTCGGTCCGCGCGGGCGGCTGGTGACCCAGGTGGCGCGGCGGTGTCTCGTCCCACCAGTAGGGCGTCAGGATCAGGCTCATGCGTCACTCCTTCGCGCCCGGGCGGGGCGCGCGTCGACCGCCAGTTGAGCCGCCGCCCACCCAGGGCGTCAAATATCAAGTCCGGCGAATATCATTCCGCGAACTCATGACCGCCGCCTTCGGTACCCCGTTTGCAACCATCTGAATTTGCGAGGATTTGCGCGCCGAAATATTCATAACCTCTGGTAATAATTTGGTCGCCATTCGCAATTTGCCGCCCCCTTCTCAGGCTGGCTAGGTAGGCCCGACAGCAGGGTGAACCCCCCGCCCCCGGAACGCATTGCAGGACCACTCCCCCATGACGCCCGTCCCCCTCACGACCCCGGACCAGACCCCCGCGGAGCGCCGCGCGACCATCGAGGCGGCGCCGATGCCCTCCTCGATCCCGGCGCTGCTCGACGCGGCGGCCGATGACTGCCCCGAGGCGGTTCTGTGGGAGTTCTTCGACGATCGCACCGAAGCAACCTATGCCGAGGTCGCACGGGACAGCCGCCGCATGGGCGCGCTGCTGGCGGCCGAGGGCATCTGGCGCGGCGACCGGGTCGCGGTGATGATCCCGAACCTGCCCGAGATGCCGCTCGCCTGGCTGGGTCTTGCCCGCATCGGCGCGGTGATGGTGCCGGTCAATACCCGCTCCTCGGCCCGCGAACTGGCCTATGCCGTCGGGAACTCCGGCGCGCGCCTGTTGCTGATCCACCAGGACCTGGCGGCAATCCTCGAGGACGGCGATCTCGACGCGCGGGTGATCATTGTCGGCTCGCCCGACTGGCAGCGCCGCTTCGCCAACGCCCGGGCCGAGGACTGCCCGGCTCCGGCGCTCGACCCCGACACGCTGGTCAATATTCAATACACATCCGGCACCACCGGCCTGCCCAAGGGCTGCCTGCTGACCCATCGCTACTGGCTCACCACCGGCATGGTGAACGCCTGGCGCGACGGTCACCGCTTCCGCCGCATCCTCGCCACCACGCCCTTCACCTACATGGACCCGCAGTGGCTGCTGCTGATGGCGATCTACCAGCGCGGCACGCTTGTGGTCGGCCGCAAGCAGAGCGCCACGCGCTTCTCCAAATGGCTGTCCGAGCATCGCATCGAATTCTGTCTCTTCCCCGAGGCCGCCAGCAAGCAGCCGCCCGCGCCGCATGACGCGAAGAACGCGGTCGTGCGGGCCAACATCTACGGCGTCCGCGCCTCGGCCCATGCCGAAATCGAGGCGCGCTATGGCTTCCGGGCCCGCGAGGCCTTCGGCATGACCGAGATCGGCTCGGGCATGTATGTCCCGCTCGAAGCCGAAGAGATGACCGGCTCGGGCACCTGTGGCTTGCCGTCGCCCTTCCGCGAGACGAAGATCGTCGACGAGACCGGGGCCGAGGTCGGCGCGGGCGAGACCGGCGAACTGCTGGTGCGCGGTCCGGGCATCTTCCTCGGCTATCACCAGAACCCCGAGGCGACGGCGGCATCGCTCCGCGATGGCTGGTTCCACACCGGCGACCTCTTCCGCAAGGACGCCGCCGGCTTCCACTACATCGTCGGGCGCAAGAAGGACATGATCCGCCGCTCGGGCGAGAACATCGCCTGCCGCGAGGTCGAAGGCGTGCTGCGCGACATGGAGGAGATCGAGGAAGTTGCCCTCGTGCCGGTCCCCGACGATATGCGCGGCGAAGAGGTCAAGGCCTTCCTGACCCTGCAAGAGGGCCAGCAGCCCGACGAGGCCCTGGTCGCCCGGATCGTCGCCTATGCCGAGAAGCGGCTCGCCGCCTTCAAGGTGCCCCGCTACTTCGAATTTATCGACGAGATGCCCCGCACCACCTCGTTCAAGGTCGCCAAGACCGAACTGGCCCGCGCCCGTGTCGACCAGCGCCTCGGCGCCTTCGACCGGGTCGACCGGGTCTGGCGCTGAGGAGACAGCCCATGATCATCGACTACGGCGCCACCCCGCCCATCCCCGAACTCTCGCTCTCGAACGGCAGCCACCTGGCGAACTATCGCCGCGTCTATGCCGCCTCCGAAACCGCCGCCGAGCGCGGGCAGATGACGCTGGACGACTGGTTCGCCGCCGCCGACGAGGCGGGCATCGGCCTGACCGTCATCAAGGGCCGCGACGTCGAGACGACCTTCGGCGGCCGGGTCACCAACGAGGCCGTGGCCGAGGTGGTGCGCGCGCACCCCGCGCGCTTCATCGGCTTTGCGGGAGTAGACCCTAACAAGGGCATGACCGCGCTGCGCGAACTGGAATACGCCGTCACCGAACTCGGCCTCAGGGGGCTGAACCTGCAGTGCTTCGAGCACCGTCTCGCCATCGACGACCGCCGCATGTACCCGCTCTACGCCAAGTGCATCGAGCTCGACATTCCGGTGAACATCCACGTCGGCATCAACTTCTCGCTGAACTCCTCGCCCGAATTCGGCCGCCCGATGATGCTCGACCGGGTGCTCTGCGACTTCCCCGAACTGCGCGTCTGCGCCGCCCCGCCGGGCTGGCCCTGGGTCGAGGAACTGCTCGCCGTCGCCTGGCGGCACCCGAACCTCTCCATCGGCCTCGTCGCGGCCCGGCCCCGGTTGCTGGCGGTCGAACACTCGGGCTACGGCGCGCTGCTGCAATATGGCCGCACCATCCTCAGGGACCGCATGATCGTCGGCACCGCCTGGCCGATGATGCCGATGAAACGGGTGATCGACGAGGTG
Organism: Seohaeicola zhoushanensis; assembly: GCF_014656415.1. Lineage (GTDB taxonomy): Bacteria > Pseudomonadota > Alphaproteobacteria > Rhodobacterales > Rhodobacteraceae > Seohaeicola_A > Seohaeicola_A zhoushanensis. The sequence continues at coordinate 86,121 of NZ_BNCJ01000017.1, forward strand.
CGCGCCCTGCCGATCGAGGCCGATATCGCCGACCGCTGGCTGGGCGGCAACGCCAGGGCATTCCTGCGGTTGTGAGCATCCGCCCGAAGGCGCTACCACCGCCCGGAGGGGACATGGAGAGGAGAACCGAGACGTGAGTGATGACGACCTTTGCCGCCTGTCGGCGACCGAGCTGCTGCCGCGCCTGCGCAGCGGCGCGCTGACCTCCGCCCGCCTGATGCGCGCGGTGCTCGACCGCATCGACCGGCTCGACACCGCGACCAACGGCATCACCCATCTCGACCCCGAGGCCGCCATGGCCGGGGCCGAGGCGCTGGACGCACTCCTCGCCAAAGGCGAGGCGCCGGGTGCGCTGCACGGCATCCCGGTCACCGTCAAGGACCTGCTCCGCGTCCGCGGCCTGCCGATGGAGATGGCCTCCTACGCCTTCGAGGGCCAGGTCGCCGAGGACGACGCCGAAGGCATCGCGCGCCTGCGTCGCGCTGGCGCGTTGCCCTTCGCCAAATCCGCCACGCCCGAGTTCGGCCACAAGGTGCTGACCGACAGCCCGATCGCCGGCATCAGCCGCAACCCCTGGGACACCAGTCACAGCTGCGGCGGCTCCTCCGGCGGCGCGGGCATCGCCGCGGCGATGGGTTTCGGCCCGATCCACATCACCTCCGACGGCGCCGGTTCCGGTCGCATCCCCGCCTCGGCCTGCGGCGTCGCCGGCCTGAAACCGACCTGGAGCGCCATCCCCCACGAGACCACCTCCGACGTCTTCGGCTCGCTCACCGTCATCGGCGTCATGGCCCGCACGGTTCCCGACCTGGTTCTCGGCTTCAACGCCATGAAGGGCCCCGACCGGCGCGACCCGATGTCCTTCGGTTCCGCGACGCCTCCCGTCGCGCTGCCGGCCGACCCCGTCGCCGCCCTGCGTGGCCTGCGCTTCCGCCTGGTGATGCGCACTGTCAACGACTGGGTCGACCCCGAGGTCGAAGCCGCCGTGCTGGATGCCGTCGCCCGGCTGACCGACGCCGGCGCGGTCAACGTTGGCCAGATCGACGACCCGGTCCACGACATCGGCAACGCCCTGATCGTCATGCGCGCCTATCAATACGCCCGCTTCGGCCACCTCATGGGCGAGTTCGCCGACCGCATGGATCGCACCGCGCGCCTCTCGCTCACCCCCGGCCCGCAGCACACCTACGACGCGCTTGCCAATGCCCAGCGTGCCCGGACCGAGATCTTCCGCGAGGTCGAGCGCCAGTTCGACGGCGCCGACATCTACATCACGCCGACCATCGCCGCCCCCTCGCTGCCCGCCGACCAGGCCCAGGATGGCCCGCTGGTGACCGACGGCATCGACCGCGGCCCGCTGCGCGAGGCCTGGTATCCCTACACCATCCCGCAGAACGCCAGTGGCCATCCGGCGATGTCGGTGCCGGTCGGCATGTCCTCGGGCGGGATTCCCATCGGGATGCAGATCGTCGGCCCCTGGCACAGCGAACAGCGCCTGCTTGCCGTCGCCGCCGCCGTCGAGGCGCTGATGCCCTGGGCGCATCGCTGGCCGCCCGCCGCCTGACGCCGCGCCGGGGGGCTGTTGCGCCCCGGCCCGATGCCGCTAGGGTTCGCGCCGAGGGAGACCCGCCGAATGCGCATCACACACCGCCAGCTCGAAGCCTTCATCCAGTTCATGGAAACCGGCACCGTCACCGCAGCCGCCGACCGGATGCTGGTGACCCAGCCCGCCATGAGCAAGATGCTGGCGGGCCTGGAAATCGACCTGAACCTGGCCCTGTTCCAGCGGGAGAAGCGCCGGCTCATTCCCACCGACAAGGCGCGCCTGCTCTACAAGGAGGTGCGCCGCCTGTTCGCCTCGCTCGCCGATGTCGAACGCTTCGCCGACGACCTGCGCAGTTTCCGCACCGGCGAGCTGCGCATCATCACCGGTTCCACCCTCGGCCTGACGCTGGCCGCCGACGCCCTCGCCGAGTTCTGCAAGGAGAACCCCGAGGTCGACGTGCTGATGGACATGTCCTCCAACGTCGGCCCCGACATGCTCGCCACCAATGTCGACATCGGCTTCTCGGTCACCCAGTTCCAGCACCCGGCGCTGAAGATCGAGCCGCTGTTCCACGTCAGCTCGGTCTGCGTCGTGCACCGCGACCATCCGCTCGCCGGCCGCGAACGGCTGGGGCCAAGGGATCTCGAGGGCGAGGAATTCATCTCCTTCACCCGCGACACCCGGATGCGCCATATCACAGACGGGGTCTTCGAACAGCACCGCGTCGCCCGGAAGATGCGGATCGAGGTCTTTGCCTCGGCCGAGGCGAATGCGCTGGTCTCGCGCGGGGTAGGGGTGGCCATCGTCGAGCCGCTGGGCGTGCGGCAGAACTTCTGGCCCGACGTGGTGGCGATCCCCTTCGATCCACCCATCGAGTTCACCTTCTCGGCCTTCCGCCCGCGCGACCGCATCGCCTCGCCGCTTGCGAACCGGTTCATGGAGATGCTCCGCCTGCACATCCGGCGGATGGACGAGGGCGCGAGCCATCGGCCCGAATGGATGGAGATGCGCCTTCCGGGCCGCGCCCGCCCGAACGATCCGGACGAGGCCTAGCCCTTGCTCAGCCGGTCCGCCTTCTTGCGCACCAGCACCGTGCGCAGGTCGTGCATCGCCATCAGCAGCGCGTCCGTCACCTCCTCCAGCTGGTCGTCGCTGGCCTTGGACTGCGCCCATTGCGTGGTGAGGTTCAGGTGATCCACCGCGCGGTGGATGTCGTCGATCTCGCGCCGCGCAAGCAGTTCGGCGCGGCGGTCCATCCAGGCGCGGATTTCGGCCATGTCCGCCTCGGAGAGGCTGCGCTCGCCATGCGCCTTCACCTCGCCGTTCTTCATGTTGACGACGGCGATCTGGTCCATCTCGATCCGCCGCTGGCGGTTCTCGGTGTCGATGCGGAACACCGCCGCGCCGTTCTCGCGCACGCGGAAGTAATACTCTGGCAGTTCTGTCGACATGCGCCCCCGGACGTCCCCTCTGCGGTCAGGCGACACTAGCAGCCCCTCGGCGGCTGTCCATAGGCCGGCCCCGCGCCATCGGTGATCCGCTTCACTGACAGCCGAGTCGCGCCGTGGCAGTCTGATCCTGTCGGAGCATCGCCCGCCACGGATCAGACCGCAGGGCAGGGGACGCTCCTCGGGGCAGATCGTCCCGGCACGTCGAAGGCCCCGCGCGGCGCTTTCCCGACCGCGCACCCAGGGGTGAACGGAAAGCAACCGAGAAAGGTGAGAGGTCATGGACAACTTCATTCTTCGGGCTTTGGGACTGTTCGCCGCCATTGCCCTTCCCGCGGCATCCGCCAGCGCCCAGCAGGCCCGCAACTGCGGCCCCCGCGCGGCGGTGGTCGAGACGCTGGGCGAGAAATACGGGGAAAGCCGGCAAGGCATCGGTCTCGACGACCGCGGCGCCATGCTCGAGATCTTCGCCTCGGCCGAATCCGGCAGCTGGACGATCACGCTTACCGCGCCGAACGGCCAGACCTGCCTGATCGCTTCGGGCCAGTCCTTCGAGAAGCTGGCCGAGATGCAGCCCACAGGCAACGGCGCCTGAGCCCTTCGGCTCAGGCCCCTGGTATCGCCTTCCGGCTCAGCTCAGGGCGGCGCAGAAGTCCTGGATCCGGGTGCAGGCTTCCTTGAGGTTCTCGTCCGAGGTCGCATAGCTGATGCGGAAGTTCGGCGAGAGGCCGAAGGCCGCGCCGAAGACCACGGCCACGCCGGTTTCCTCCAGCAGCGCCGTGGCGAAATCCTCGTCGTTCGAGATCAGCTTGCCGCCCTTGGTGGTCTTGCCGATCAGCCCCTTGATCGAGGGGTAGACATAGAAGGCCCCCTCGGGACGCGGGCAGGTCATGCCCTCGATCTGGTTCAGCATCCCGACCACCAGGTCGCGGCGGCGCTTGAACAGTTCGGCGTTCGGCGCGAGGTAGTCCTGCGGCCCGTTCAGCGCCTCGACCGCCGCCCACTGGCTGATGGTGCAGGGGTTCGAGGTCGACTGCGACTGCACCTTGCGCATCGCGTCGATCAGCGGCTTGGGCCCGGCCGCATAGCCGATCCGCCAGCCGGTCATCGCATAGGCCTTGGATACGCCGTTGCAGGTCAGCGTGCGCTCGTAGAGGCCCGGCTCCACCTCGGCGGGCGAGCAGAACTCGAAATCGTCATAGGCCAGGTGCTCGTACATGTCGTCCGACATCACCCAGACGTGCGGATGGCGCATCAGCACGTCGGTCAGCGCCTTGAGCTGCTTGCGCGAATAGCCCGCGCCGGTTGGGTTCGACGGCGAGTTGAAGATGAACCACTTGGTCTTCGGCGTGATCGCCGCCTCGAGCTGTTCGGGCGTGATCTTGAAGGCGTTCTCCAGCGTCGCCTCGATCGCCACCGGCGTGCCGCCGGCCAGCAGCACCATGTCCGGGTAGCTCACCCAGTAGGGCGCGGGAATGATCACCTCGTCGCCCGGATTCAGCGTCGCCATCAGCGCGTTGTAGAGGTTCTGCTTGCCGCCCGACCCGACGCTGATCTGGTTCGGGACGTAGGTCAGCCCGTTCTCGCGCTTGAACTTGGCGCAGATCGCGGCCTTCAGCTCGGGGATCCCGTCGGGCGCGGTATACTTGGTCTTGCCTGCGTTGATCGCGGCAATCGCCGCGTCCTTGATGTTCTGCGGCGTGTCGAAATCGGGCTCGCCGGCGCCAAGGCCGATGACATCGCGGCCGGCGGCCTTGAGCTCGGCGGCCATCGTGGTGACGGCAATGGTCGGCGAGGGTTTCACGCGGGCCAGGGTATCGGACAGGAAGGACAAGGCGCACCTCGGTTTGTAAATTGGGCGCTCTTGTCATAGGGTGGCCCCCGAGGACGTTCAAGCGACATCACCCGAGCCCCAAGGAGGACACCATGCCCGACGAGACAGGCGACTGGTTCGCCGAAGACGTCGCCACCTTCGGCGACCGCATTTCCGGCGCGCGCGAGGCCGCCGGCATGACCCAGGCCGAACTCGCCCGCCGGCTCGGCGTGAACAAGACCACGCTCGCCGCCTGGGAGGACGACCGCTCCGACCCGCGCGCCAATCGCCTGGCGATGCTGGCGGGGATGCTCAACGTCTCGGTCAGCTGGCTGCTGACCGGCAAGGGCGACGGCGTGCCGGCGCCCGGCGACCGCCCCTCGCCCGACCGCGAGGCGCGCGAGGTGATAACCGAACTGCGGGGCCTGCGCGAGGCGATGCGCGCAACCGCGGAACGCGCCGACAAGCTCGAGGCGCGCCTGGACAAGCTGCTGGAGGCACAGGACAATTGGTAACCGAAACCCGTGAGCATCGCATCAAGCGGCTCCGTATGCGCGCCATGCGGCGCGGTATCCGCGAGATGGACCTGATCCTGTCGGCCTGGGCCGACATCCATCTCGACGCGCTGCCCGAAGACCGTCTCGACCTGTTCGACGCGCTGCTCTCCGAGAACGACCAGGACCTCTATGCCTGGGTCACCGGCCGTGACCCCGCGCCGGAACGCTTTGCCGCCATGGTCGACGACGTGGCCCAGATCTTCCAGAAACAGGGCTAGGACGGCTTAACCGAAAATTCGGTATTTCCGGTCATGCTCCGCTCGGGCAGTCAATGTCGGGGTAACGGATGAACATCGGAACGTACCTGGGCGATGCGCCGGCCAAGGGCTTCATGTCCGGCTATCTCGAGGCGCTGTCGCTGGTCGAACGCCTGCATCGCCTCCTGCTCGACGTCATCAAGGACGAGTTCGAGCGGGTTGGCATGCTGGACATCAACGCCGTGCAGGCGCTGCTGCTGTTCAACATCGGCGATAACGAGGTGACGGCGGGCGAACTTAAGACGCGCGGCTACTACCAGGGCAGCAACGTCAGCTACAACCTCAAGAGGTTTGTGAAAGATACGGATATGGGGGTGGGTATCGAGGCCGATGGCGACTGGGCCACCCCCGATGGGGGGAAGAGGCGGCAGGCACTCATACGTATATGCACTCAGATTTTTCACCCAAAAGTTCGACCGGCTTACTCGAGCACACTCAGAGCACACTCCGAGACCCCCTACGTTCCCCCCGGTCCCCCTACATCGCCGAGGAGCAAGCGGAGTTGAACTCGCTGCCTACTTCGGGTCCTCTCGAGGTCGGCGGCGTCCGCCACCCTTGCAGCCTCGGTGGGCTCCGGGTGCGGCGCCCATCCCAACTGGAAGGTGGCAACCTTGAAGCTGAAAGAGATCGGCCCCGAGGCCAGCGACGAACCCGACCGCGACACCCTGCGTTGGATGGTTTTGGACTATCGCCAATTCGTGGGGACGAAGGCGGCGTTTAACCTTGAGCATGTATGGTGGCCAGGCGAGTTCGAGACGAAGGACGAGGAGCGCGACTTCTACTTTAACGACTTCGCGGTACCTGATCCCTACGAGGAGGTCTTGCAGCGGAACGACGAGACCGTTGACCGGCTCGCGGGTGCGCTCGTGGAGGTCCAAGATCTCCGGTCCTCGCGAAACACTTGGCGGGTGCTCGCGGTGGCCGCTGCTGTGCCTTACCTTGTGCTCTGGTATCTCTGGAGGACCGCCGGGTGAGGTCGCCCCAGTTGCCCTAGAAGAGCCCCTCGTCGGTCCCCTGGGGCGCGGTGATCAGGGTGTCATCGCTGGGCTTCCTCGCTTTGCCCTCGAGTTGGAAGTCGAGGAGGCCTCTTGCCTTCATTCGCGAGCACACGTCCTTCACGTGCGTCTCCTTGAGGGGGAACTGCTCCATGAGCAAGAGGGCGAGGGTGCCGAAATCGATGGCATGTTCACGGGCCAGTATCTCCGAGATCCGCTCCTCGGCCAAATCGAGGTATCTCTTGCACCCGACGCCGCGTTCTCCTTGCTCGTAGGAAGCGAAGTATTCTGAAGTAAACAGCATGCCTTGACCGGTCAGGAACGCCTTGGCTTCCCGGCGGATCTTGAACTCCTCTTGTTCGACCTTGGCGTGTACGTCCCGGAACACCTTCACCCCTTCGGGCCGTCTGGTTCCGAGCATCAGGCGCATCTTCTCCCTGTTCACGCCGTTCTTGAGTATCGAGAAGTCGGGTAGGTAGTTCGCCACGCCGCGAGACCGGAAGGCGTCCTTCAACAGGTGGAGGACCTTGAGATCCCCTCTCATGTCGTCTGGAAGCTGCTGGGCGGTTCGTTCCCAATCCGGGTCGCCCACAAACTCCCCGAACTGATGGGCGACCTTGGGGTTGACTGAGTGTCTGGCGACTTCCTCTGTCATGAAGTTGAACAGGAAGTCTCCTCCTCGCTCCATGAGAAAGTCGCAGACCTCGGATACCCGCACCACCCAGTTCGTCGGGTCGATGAACGTGAAGGTGTAGCCATCCGGGAGACGCTGGGCGATCCCCTCGAGGTTGTCTTCGAATGCGCCACCGAAGACGTGAATTTCGATGCCGCTCTTCCCCGCTGCATATTCGCGGAGGCGTCGTTCGCTTTCCGGGTCCTTTTCGCAGAGGCAGAAGCGCAACTTCAGCTTCCCGCCCCGGCGCTCTTCCACGAACTTGCGGACGACTTCCAGCAACTCGACGGCCACACCGAAGGAGGCGTCCGAGCACCCTTGATCGTCGCGGATGTTCCACGGTCCCGCGAACCCATCCACATAATTGAAGGCGCCCCAGCCCCCCATCATGATCTTCACTGCGAGGGTCTCGAGGTAGCGCCTGAGGAATACGTGCTTGATGTAGGTCTGCTCTCGACCCACATAGAAATCGTTTGGTCCGTTCATGCTGCGTTAATTTCCAACAAAATCGATTCAGGTACTATCTGCCACGGGAAGCCGTTCCACTCTTCCCCGTCAAGGATGCGCCCACCACTCTTCGGTCGGGGGCCTCCCCACTGCTTGAAAAAAAATGCCGTTCCGTAGCGGTCGCAGATCGTGCGGATTTCTCTCGCCCACTCGGCTTCCATTGGACGTGCTCTGGGTCCGCTCTCGCCTCCGACGATAGCCCATGCGATCCCTGACAGGTTCACGGCCCCCACCGGGCTGAGGAGGGGCTCGAAGGAGATGAACCGCGCCGGTGAGTTTACTTCCTGAAGGTGCCGAATGCGGGACACATGCGCCGCGTCCTCCACCGATACACCGAGCCAGATGTGGCTTGGCACTTCTCGGCCACCGTAGCGCCGCTGGATGTAAGACCGCATCAGCGAGCTTCGCTTGGTCAGAACCTGATAGACGTGCCAGTTGGCCGTCTCCATCGCATCGAAGACCCGGTCGATGTATTCGCGCGGCACTCGCTTGTGAAAAAGGTCGCTCATGCTGTTCACGAAGATCATCCGGGGTTTCTTCCAGAGCGCTGGTTGGGCCAGCCGAGAAGGCCATAGGCGGAGATCGAAGCCCTGCTCATACGGGTGGCCCTCCAAGCCGCGCCATCTCTCTGCGAACCGCTCAGCGTAGCAGTTGTCACAGCCTGGGCCGATCTTCGTGCACCCCGTCACGGGGTTCCACGTCGCGTCTGTCCACTCGATCTGGGATTTCTGTGCCATGCTCGCCAACCGCCCTTTTGGGTCGAGTGTACACCAGATGCTGCCTCGGGGAAGCCCGGTGTTCACCTTGTGTGCTCCCCTGTGGCCGGTCGGCTCTCTCGACCTCGGGCGGGTGGCTGCCAACCAAGAGGTTCCGTGCTCGGCTGGTGAGGCCGAACCGCTCGACGTATTCCATGAGAACAGCCTCGAGTTCGACGACGTAGTGGACGTGCGGAGAGGGCGTGTGGTTGTGGTCCATCGCGCCACGATAGGGCTCGGCGGTTAACGAGGTCTTAACGTGGCGCACCTTCTTGGAGGCGGCTCGTGTATGACCGAAGATTGGGAAAGTGAACCATCGGTTTGTTGGGAGCTCTGCGCGTCCCAACTTCAGATGCTCAACGATGTGTGTTGCGAAAACGTCACTGTTATGTTAAGTGAAATTCCTGGACCCGCTTTCTCTCAACGACACTGCGAGTTCAGATTTCGAGCGTACGATTCATTGAAGATGCATGGGGGAAGGCGAATGATACTCAAGAGATTCGTAGCGGCCGCAATTCTCGGCGTGGCGCTTCACATGTCAGTTTCCAGTGCTTCAGCATCTACAGTGGCTTTCGACAGCACAGGGAGTTCTCTGGCACCTGGCTCGCTTGTCGTTATTAATTACCTTGATCAAGGGTTAGTTTTTACATCGGCAGTTGGCGGACTGCTCAGCCGTGTTGATGCGTTGTTCGAGCTTGCCGCACCTACGCCTCAAACGGTTACTCTGACGCTCTATTCTTTTGGCGGCGGGGCGCTCGGAAGTGCGATGGACAGCGCAAGTGCAGTCTTAAGTTCCGGCGGGCAGACGCTGGAGTTTACGGGATGGACAGCGGCCCTTGTCGCCGGCCAAAGTTATGGTTTGATTGCGTCGACGCCGAGCACTTATTCGTTGGGGTGGGATTTCACTTCGGATCCGGTAAGCGGTAGTCTGGGCCGTTACTACCAATTTTCTGGCAGTCCGCCGGTAGTTCAATCGTCGGCCACTCCGATTGCCAAGGTCACGGTAGATCCTGCGGTTGTACCCCTGCCGGCTGGGGGACCTCTTATCGTATCTGGAATGGTTCTTCTTTTCTTGTTCGGCAAGCAGCGGCGTAGGGCTTAGTGGTGGTCGTGCCGATCCGCCTTGTGAGAGCCACTGAGCTTGAGGGACGAACGGAACTCGTTTCTTAGCGAAACGTGCCTCTGCGATAGCTTCTTGGGCAGCGGTCAGCCACCAGCAAGAGAGTGTCAGATCTTCTGTGTATGAGTGATCCGGTCCATGCTTCTTCGAAAGGAAG
>NZ_BNCJ01000018.1 GCF_014656415.1 Seohaeicola zhoushanensis
CCATCAAGGCCGGCCATTTCGCGCGCTCGACAATCACCGTCCGCGACGCCGAGGGCAATGTCCTGCTCGACCACGAGGAATACCCCCGCCCGCAGACCACGCTGGACAGCCTCGCCACGCTCAAGCCGGTCTTCGAGGCGGTGGCGCAATCGCCCGTCGACGACGAGGGCACCACCCAGCTCGACCTGATCCGCCGCGTCTATCCGGGCCTCGACATCAACTACATCCACCACGCCGGGACATCCTCGGGCGTGGTCGACGGCGCCGCCGCCCTGCTCATCGCCTCGCACCAGGCCATCGAGGCCAACGGCTGGACACCCCGCGCCCGCATCGTCGCCATGGCCAATGTCGGCGACAGCCCCGAGCTGATGCTGAACGGCCCCGTCCCCGCCGCCCGCAAGGTGCTCGACAAGGCCGGGATGACCCTCGCCGACATCGATCTGTTCGAGGTGAACGAGGCCTTTGCCGTGGTGGCCGAGAAATTCATCCGCGACCTCGACCTCGACCGCGACAGGGTGAACGTCAACGGCGGCGCCATCGCCCTCGGCCACCCGATCGGGGCCACCGGCGCCATGCTGATCGGCACCCTGCTCGACGAGCTCGAACGCCGCGACCTGCACCGCGGGCTGGTCACCATGTGCGCCGCCGGCGGCATGGCCCCGGCCATCATCATCGAACGGGTCTGACCCCGAACAGGAGCGCGCCCCATGCCCCAGAACGCCGATATCGCCCGCGCCCTCTACGCCGCGCTTGCCGCCGGCGACCGCGAGGCGCTGGCCGCCCTGCTCCACCCCGCCTTCCAGGGCCATGCCGCCGAGGGAATGCCCTTCGGCATCGGCGGTCCGCACGACGGGCCCGAGGCGATGCGGCGCAACGTCTGGGGCCGGATCGCGCGCAACTTCGAGGCCCGCGTCGAGCCCGAGCATTTCATCCAGCTCGAAAACGGCCGCCTGCTGGTCACCGGCCGCTATCGTGGGCAGGGACAGGGCGGCGCGGAACTCGACGCCGCTTTCATCCATGTTATCGGCTTCGCCGACGGGCAGATCGCCAGCCTCGACCAGCACACCGACACCCACCGCTGGCACCAGGCGGCCGCGCCCGCGCCTACGGTCACGCTCGACATCGCCGAAGGCATCGCCGTCCTGCGCCTGAACCGCCCGGCCAAGGGCAATGCGATCAACGAACAGGTCACGGTCGACCTGCTCGACGCCGCCAACCGCCTGGCCGAGGCGCCGGGCCTGCGCGCCGTGCTCATCACCGGCAACGGGCCGCATTTCACACTGGGCGGCGATCTCGACTTCTTCGCCGGCACCTCGGCCGAGGAGCTGCCCAACCGCCTGCGCCGCATGATCGACCGCTATCACCTCGCGATGGAACGGCTGATGGCGCTCGACGCGCCCATCGTCGCGGCGATCCGGGGCGGCGCGGGCGGTGGCGGGCTGGGGCTGCTCTATGTCGCCGATATCACCATCGCCTCGGATACCGCGCAATTCGTGCTGGGCTATGGCCGCCTCGGCCTCACCTCGGACGGCGGCAGCACCTGGTTCCTGCCCCGGCTGGTGGGGATGCAGCGGGCGCGCGAGCTGTTCCTGCTGAACACCCGTTTCGGCGCCGATGAGGCGCTGGCCTTCGGCCTCGTCACCCGTGTCTGCCCCGATGCCGCGCTCGAAGCCGAGGCCGCCGCCATGGTCTCGCGCCTCGCCGCCGGCCCCACCCGCGCCTTCGGCGGCATCCGCCGCCTGCTGCGCCAGTCCTTCGAGACCGGCCTGCCAGATCAGCTGCGCGCCGAGGTCGACACCATCGTCGAGGTCAGCCGCACCGCCGATGCGCGCGAGGGCATCGCCGCCTTCGCCGCCAAGCGCAGCCCCGGCTTCCGCGGCACCTGAGCCCCCGCAATGGCCCGCAACAAACTGTCGCTGAAACGGTTCAATTCGATCTCGATCAAATCTTCACGAGCAGTTGTAGCAATTCCGTTACGCAAACTATGGACATTTGCGTTTTTGCCCGATTAATTCCCGCGTGGTGGACTTTCAGGCCCGGCGCGGGTCGTTCCACAAAGCAAAATTCCGGAGGATTACTATGGATCGTCGTTCCTTTATCCGCAAGGCGGGGACGCTTGGTGCGGCTGCCGCCGCGACTGCGCTGGCTGCACCTGCAATTGCGCAGGGCAACATCACCTGGCGCATGGTCACCACCTGGCCGAAGAACTTTCCCGGCCTCGGCGTCGGTGCACAGCGGCTTGCCGATCGCATCACCGCCGCTTCGGGCGGCCGCCTGACGGTTCAGGTCTTCTCGGCCGGCGAACTGGTTCCGCCGCTGCAATCGCTCGACGCCGTGATCGACGGCACCGCCGAGATGAGCCACGGCGCCGCCTACTACTGGCAGAACAAGTCGCCCGCGCTGTCGTTCTTCACCGGCGTGCCCTTCGGCATGACCTCGCGCGAGCTGACCGCCTGGGTCCGCTACATGGGCGGCCAGGAGATCTGGGACGAGATCTATGACCAGTTCGGCGTGCAGGGCTTCCTGTCGGGCGACACCGGCACCCAGGCCGGCGGCTGGTTCCGCAACGAGCTGACCGGCGTGGACTCGGTCAAGGGCCTGCGCTTCCGCACCCCCGGCCTCGGCGGCCGCGTTTGGGAGAAGCTGGGCGCAACCGTGACCAACATGGCAGCCGGCGAGATCTTCCAGGCGCTGCAATCGGGCACGCTCGACGCGGCCGAATTCGTCGGACCCTACAACGACCTCGCCCTCGGCTTCTACCAGGTCGCGAAGAACTACTACTTCCCGTCCTTCGTGGAACCCGGCCTCGCCACCGAGCTGGTTGTCGACAAGAAGAAATACCAGGCTCTGCCGGCTGATCTGCAGGCCCTCGTCAAGGACGTCTGCCAGGCCGAATACGACCAGGTCGCATCCGACTTCTACGCCAACGACCCGCGCGCGCTGCAGACGCTGATCAACGACCACGGCGTGCAGGTCAAGCAGTTCCCCGAAGAGATCCTCCAGGCCGGCGCCGAAGCCGCCAAGGAAATCATGATCGGCCTGCGCGACTCGAGCGACCCGCTGGTCAAGAAGACCGCCGAGAGCTTCATCTCGTCGCTCAACATCGTGCGCACCCGGTCGCGCGACACCGATGGCGCCTTTGTCCAGGCCCGTGAGAAATACTTCACGATCTGACATCGCGACACAGTACTGGATGGCCCGGATTGACAGTCCGGGCCATTCGGCGTTCATACGGGCCGGTCCTGACGCACGGCCCGTCGCGGCCCCGGCGCCTTCTCGGCCTGAAACGACTGCACCCCTCACCCACGGAGGATAGGAAACACGTCATGCGCATGCTAGCTTGGTTGGCCTCGCTGATCTGCGGCCTTAACCAATTCATCGGCAAGGTGTTTTCCTGGCTTGCCCTCGGCATCGTCCTGGTCTGCTTCGCGGTGGTGGTGCTGCGCTATGTCTTCGCGACCAGCTTCGTCTGGATGCAGGACCTCTACATCTGGATGAACGGCGCGATGTTCACCGCGGTAGCGGGATTCGCCCTGCTGCGCGACGATCACGTCCGCGTCGACATCTTCTACCGCCCCGCCAAGGTCCGAACCCGCGCCCTGGCCGACCTGATCGGCATCATCGTTTTCCTGATGCCCTTCTGCTGGGTGGTCTACACCTATTCGATGCCCTTCGTGATCCGCGCCTGGGGCTATCACGAGGCCTCGGCGAACGTCGGCGGGATGCCCGGCCTCTACATCCTCAAGAGCTTCATCATCGCCTTCACGGCGGTGCTGGCGCTGCAAGGCATCGCCCTGCTGATCCGCTCGATCCTCGTCCTGGCCGGCCGCCCCGAACTGGTGCCCCCTGCAATACAGTATTCCGCCGACCAGAAGGCCGTCGGCACCCACGAGGAGGCCGTCTGATGGACCCCGTCCTGATCGGCGAAATCCTCGCCGCCACCATGTTCTTCGGCGTGATTGCCTTCCTGCTGATCGGCTTCCCGGTCGCCTTCACGCTCGCCGGCGTCTCGCTGCTCTTCGGCAGCGTCGGCATGTGGTTCGGCGTCTTCGACCCGTCGAACTTCGGCTCGCTGCCGAACCGCTACATCGGCTTCATGACCAACGAGGTGCTGGTCGCGGTGCCCCTGTTCATCTTCATGGGCGTGATGCTGGAACGCAGCCAGATCGCCGAACAGCTGCTGATGACCATGGGCAAGCTCTTCGGCAACCTGCGCGGCGGCCTCGGCATCTCGGTGATCGTGGTGGGTGCCATGCTCGCCGCCTCGACCGGCGTGGTCGGCGCCACCGTGGTGACGATGGGCCTGATCTCGTTGCCGGCGATGCTGCGCGCGGGCTATGACCCCAAGCTTGCCACCGGCGTGATATGCGCCAGCGGCACGCTGGGCCAGATCGTGCCCCCCTCGACCGTGCTGATCTTCATGGGCGACATGCTCTCGGGCATAAACAGCCAGGTGCAGATGGCCAAGGGCAACTTCGCCCCGGTGCCGGTCTCGGTCGGCGACCTCTTCGCCGGCGCGATGCTGCCGAGCCTCATGCTGGTCGGGCTCTACCTCGGCTACATGGTCTTCAAGGCGGTCACCGATCCCGCATCCTGCCCGGCAACGCCGGTGCCGCAGGACGAGAAGAAATCCCTCGGCCGCGAGGTGATGGTGGCCCTGCTGCCGCCGCTGCTGCTGATCCTGGCCGTGCTCGGCTCGATCCTCGGCGGCATCGCCACCCCGACCGAAGCCGCCTCGGTGGGTGCCGTCGGCGCGATGATCCTCGCCGCGGTGCGGCTGCGGCTGAACTTCGACGTGCTGAAGTCGACCATCATCTCGACCGCGACCATCACCAGCATGGTCTTCGTCATCCTGCTTGGCGCATCGGTCTTCTCGGTGGTGTTCCGCATGATGGGCGGCGACAACCTGGTGCACGAGTTCCTGAGCACCCTGCCCGGCGGACGCCTCGCCGCGGTGGCCGTGGTCATGCTCATCATGTTCTTCCTGGGCTTCATCCTCGACACCTTCGAGATCATCTTCATCGTGATCCCGATCACCGCGCCGGTGCTGCTGGCGCTCGATGTCGACCCGGTCTGGCTGGGCGTGATCGTCGGCGTGAACCTGCAGACCTCGTTCCTCACGCCGCCCTTCGGCTTCGCGCTGTTCTACCTGCGCGGCGTGGCGCCCGACAGCCTGCCGACCTCGACGATCTACCGCGGCATCATTCCCTTCGTGATGCTCCAGATCATCGCCATCGCGCTGCTCTTCGCCTTCCCGCAGATCGTCACCTGGCTGCCCAGGGCCATCGCGGGCTGAACCAAGGCCAAGCACCAAAACACAAGCGCCCCGGAGGGAAACCTCCGGGGCGCTTCGCATTCAGGGCCATCCGGCAAGGGAAAGCGCTCAGCGGCGCAGCGCCTCGGGCATGTCCGTCACCCGCCCGCCGTTGCCCAGGTCGATGGCCGCGTGCCAGATCTCGGCCGCGCGCAGGCACGGGGTCTCGCGCACCGCGACCATGGTGCCGTCGAGCAGCGCCACAGGCACGTCCCAGCCGGCATCCGAAAGGTCGCGCCACTCGATATCCAGATGCCGGGCCGTATGGGTGAAGAGATGCCGCAGCGCCTGCGCCGGCAGCGTCGCGCCCAGCTCGACCTCGGCGTCGCGGGCCTCGGCCGAGGGATACATCGCCAGCGCCTCGCCCGTGCGGGCACCTTCCACCAGCCGCGCCAGCCCCCGCGCGTGATAGCTGACATGCGCAATCAGCGCCCGCCGGCTCCAGCCCGCGCGCAGCGAGGCGGCGTCCAGCGCCGCATCGTCCAGTTCGTTCAGCTTGCGCGCGAAATAGGCCGTGCCGCGCCGCGCCATCAACAGGTCGTCATGCGGCGCGGTCGCGGCATCGAACCGCGCCCCCGCCCCCTGCCGCGCACGCAGCGCCTCGAGCGCGGCGGCCTCGCCCGATGTCATGCCCCTTCGACCATGGTGCGCATGAAGCTCAGCCGTTCCATGATCGGCGCATCCGAGAAGCGGAACAGGTCGAACTGCGTCTCGGCCTGAAGGCTCCACGACACCCAGGACGGCACCACGAAGATATCGCCCTTCTCCAGCTTGCGGGTCTCGCCGCCCAGCACCACCGCGCCCGAGCCCTCGAAGACCTGGAACACCGAGGAACCGACCTCCTGCCGCGCCGGGGTCGAGGTGCCGGCCCGCAGGCGGTGGAACTCGCAGCGGATGGTCGGCATCACGTCGCCGCCATTGGTCGGGTTCACATAGCGGATCGCCGCATGACCCAGCCCCACGGTCGCGGGCACGCCCTCGTCCTCCAGCAGCAGCTGCTGCGTCAGCGCCTGGTCGGTGAACTCCCAGCGATAGGCGCCGATGGGCGAGGACACCGTGTCCTGAAGCTGCGACAGCGGCCGCAGGCCCGGATGGCACCAGAGACGCTCGCCCTGGCTGTAATTCGGCGTGGCGTTGTCGGTGACCCGCTCGGCGCCGAACTCGAAGAAGCCCACGTCCATCTGCTGGCTGAACGGAATGTCCAGCCCGTCGATCCAGGCCATCGGCTCCTGTGCCACGTTGTGATGGCCGTGGAAATTCCAGCCCGGCGTCAGCAGCAGGTCGCCCCGCGACATCCGCACCGGGTCGCCGTTGACCACGGTCCAGACGCCCTCGCCCTCGACCACGAAGCGGAAGGCGTTCTGCGAATGGCGGTGTTCGGGCGCGTTCTCGCCGGGGCAGAGATACTGGATCGCGCACCAGAGGGTCGGGCTGATATAGGCCCGCCCGCCAAGGCCCGGATTGGCCAGGCCGATGGCGCGGCGCTCGCCGCCCCGGCCCACCGGCACCAGCTTGCCCGAGCGTTCGGCCAGCGGCAGCAGGTCCGACCACTTCCACACATGCGGCACCGCCTTCGGCTTGGGGTGCAGCGGCATCAGGTCGCCGGTCTGGGTCCACAGCGGGTTCAGGTGGTTGTCCTCGAACCCCTTGTACAGCGCACGCAGTTCCGGCGTGTCTTCGGGTTGCATGGCGTTGTCCATGGCACTCTCCTTGCAGGCGTGGTGTCAGGCGGCAGCGTCCGGCTGGTTCGGCGGCGCGGCGTCGCGGAAGGCGGGAAGCGCGTCAAGCTCCCCGAAAATACGGGCAATGGTCGGCCAGCGGTCAAGCGCAATGTCGAACCGCTTGTTGTTCCAGACCTGCGCATAAAGGCAGACATCGGCCAGCCCCGGCACATCGCCGTGGCAATAGCGGCCGGTGTCCGGGCTGGTCGCCAGCGCGGTCTCCAGCGCGTCGAAGGTCAGCGTGACCCAATGGGTGAACCACGCCGCCTGCGCCGCTTCATCGGCCCCGAACTTGTCGCGCGCGTAGAACAGTACGCGCAGGTTGTTCAGCGGATGGATCTCGCAGGCGATCATATAGGCCAACGCCCGCACCCGCGCCCGGCCGAGCGGGTCGGCCGGCAGCAGCGCCGGCTCGGGATAGGTCTCCTCGAGCCATTCGATGATCGCCAGCGACTGGCCGAGGTTGGTACCGTCCTCCAGCTCCAGCGTCGGCACCAGCCCCTGCGGGTTGCGCGCCAGATACTCGGGCGTCTTGGTCTCGCCGTCGCGCAGGACATAGGCGACATACTCGTAGTCCAGCCCCTTGAGGTTCAGCGCCGCCCGCAACCGGGTCGAGGTCGACGAGCGGAAGAAGTTGTGCAGCTTCAGCGTCATTGCCGCGGCCCGATGGTGGT
Organism: Seohaeicola zhoushanensis; assembly: GCF_014656415.1. Lineage (GTDB taxonomy): Bacteria > Pseudomonadota > Alphaproteobacteria > Rhodobacterales > Rhodobacteraceae > Seohaeicola_A > Seohaeicola_A zhoushanensis. Next base: position 7,710 of record NZ_BNCJ01000018.1, read on the forward strand.
GGTCAGATCGCCCAGCCCATCGATCGACACGACACAGACATCGCCCTCGACCAGCGGGCCGACACCGGCGGGGGTGCCGGTCATGATGACATCGCCCGGCAGCAGCGCCATCGAGTGCGACAGGATCGAGATCATCTCGGGCACCGACCAGATCAGCTCCGCCAGGTCCGCATCCTGCTTGACCTCGCCGTTGACGGTGAGCCGGATCGACCCCTTCGACGGATGCCCGACCTTCGCCACCGGATGCACCGGCGCGATCGGCGCCGACTGATCGAAGCCCTTGCCCAGATCCCAGGGCCGCCCCTGCTCGCGCGCCTTCAGCTGCAGGTCGCGCCGGGTCAGGTCGTTGCCCACCGCATAGCCCCAGACGTGGTCCAGCGCGCGCTCCTCCGGTATATCGCGCCCGCCGGTGCCGATCACCGCGACCAGCTCGGCCTCGTAGTGGAAGTTCCCGGTCTGCGGCGGATAGGGCACCGTGGCCCCGTCCTCGACCACCGCATCCGCGGGCTTCAGGAAGAAGAACGGCGGATCGCGGTCCGGGTCCTTGCCCATCTCGCGCGCATGGGCGGCATAGTTGCGCCCGATGCAGAAGATGCGCCGCACCGGGATGCGGTCCTCGGAGCCGGCAACGGCCAGGGTGGGAATCGGCTGGGGTTCAAAGACAAGTGCCAAGGTAGTCATTCCTTCTCGTGTAATCCGGAGGCGGCGCCGCTCAGGCGCCCAGACCGTTCGACCCGTAGAGCCAGTTCAGCTGGTTGTACCAATCCTCGGCCGACATCCCGCGCATCACGTGGTTGCGCACCGCCGCCTTGGCGTCGTCGGGGTGGTAGATGTATTCGCCGATCAGCCGCGAGTTCATCTGCACCCGCGCCGTGCGCACCCGGCGCATGTCCTGATAGCGTTGCAGCGCCAACTCACCATCCGCTCCGAAGTTCTCGATGCAATGCGACAGCGCCACCGCATCCTCCATCGCCATGCAGGCACCCTGCGCGAAATACTGCAGCATCGGATGCGCCGCATCGCCCAGCAGCGCCACCCGCCCGTCGACCCAGTTCGAGATCGGCTCGCGGTCGCACAGCACCCAGAGCTTCCAGTCCGACCCGTGCTCGATGATCTGGCGCGCCTTGGGGTGGATATGCTCGAACCCCTGCGCGACCTCCTCCTTCGACACCGGGCGGCCGGCAATCGCCTCCTGCACGTCACGGTGATAGGTCACGACAAGGTTGAACACCTTCCAGCCCTTCAGCGGGTAGTGCACGATATGGCACTTCGGCCCGGCCCAGAGCGTCGCCGCGTTCCAGCGCAGGTCTTCCGGCATCTGCTCGGTCGGAATGACCGAACGATAGGTCGTATGCCCCGAGATGCGCGGCTCGCCGTCGCCGATCATCTGCGCCCGGATGGGCGAGCGCAGCCCCTCGGCCGCGATCAGCAACCGCCCCTTGATCGGGTCGCGGTCCTTGACCAGCAGCGACACGCTGGTGCCGTCCTGCTCATAGCCGGTCACGACATGGCTGGTGCGGATGTCGACCAGCGGGCTGGCCTCGCAATAGCGCAGCAGCACCCCGTGCAGGTCGGCGCGGTGCACCACCGCATAGGGGTTGCCATAGAACTTGCGGAAAGGCTCATCCAGCGGGATGTGGGTGATGTTCTCGGCGGTCTGCGCATCCATCAGGCGCAGCTGGTCGATATAGACCGCCACCGCCCGCGCCTCGTCGCCCACGCCCAGGTAGTCGAAGCAGTGGAAGGCGTTCGGCCCGATCTGGATGCCGGCGCCGATCTCGCCCAGTTGCGGCGCCTGTTCGACAACGATCGAACGCACGCCCTTGCGCGCCAGCCCGCAGGCGGTGGCCAGACCACCGATGCCGCCGCCGGCGATGATGATGGGAAGGTCGGACATGACGGTCTCCTTTCAGATCAGCCGCCGATGGGCGGAAAGCAAAGAGCAGAGGCCCAGACCACGCCGGGGGCAAGCGTCCGCAGCCCGCGCTGCGCGTCCTTGTCCGAACCTTTGCGCTGTCGATCCTCCCCAGGACGTCGCGGCGCACCCGCGACTTAATAAGTAGGCATATTATTGCGACGCCACATGGAGTCGTCAACAAAAAAGAGAAGCATACATATCATTTAAACCAGGATATTGATTTTAATGGAAAAAACGAAAATTTTTGGAACCGCCCAGACATGCCTTTTCCGGCGCGCCCGGTAAGCACGCCGACAACACCGGGCCGTCAGCCTCAAGCGCTCGGATCTGGGCCTCGCAAGGCCGATGCCCGCCATCCCGCAAACGGGCCGGACAGAGGCGGGCGCGCAGCCGAAACGCGCGCAGCGCCACGGGTCCGCGCAGTTACATCGCGGCGCCCGGTTTGAAACCGGCCGAAACGGCCGCGAGCAGGAAGGCGCGGCGCGCCTCTTCGACCGGGACCATGCAGTCCATCGCCGACTCGATCCGGTCCATCGCGGTGTCGCGGGCCCTGTCGGATATGGGCCATTTCCGGCGCAGCCAGTAATTGGCCTTCTCGATCGTGCCAAACCGTTCGGCTTCGCCATCCTGCGGGCTGATAAGGACCAAAGGCTGGCCCCACTGAATTTCCATCATTCTTGGTGTCTTTCGATTACAGGGATACCGGCCGTAACAGTCGTGCAGGCCTGCGCCAGGCCCCCTCAAGGGCCGGCGTCGGTATCAAGATTGGTCCGGAGCCCAATGCCCCGGTTCGCTTCCGGCTTCGGCGGCTGGCATCCTGCCCGCCCCCGATATCGGTCAGCATCTTTCGCGGCGGAATCGCCGGTGGGTCGCGTCGCGGCGTTGCGACGTCTGGCTGCGGAAGGCTGTCAGCCTTCGTTGTCTTCCTGTTCTTCGCGCGTGTCCTCGACCGGCTTCGCTTTCACCGTCGGGAATTTGCGGAATCCGAAGCCATTGCTTCCAGGACGCTTTGTTGCCGGCTTGCTCAGGAATTCCCTGAGGTCCAGCTGTTTCTTCGGGACGGAATAACCCATGATCGATCTCCTTGAGAGAATTGCTCATACCGGAATCTGCGGCAAGGCGAGCCTTGCCGCAGATCCTCCGGGCAAGTCACAATGCGACCGGGCGAACCCCGAGGGGGATCCTTCCGTTCGACACGCTTGCCAGGAACTCCGGTAATCTGGACCTGGGCAGCGCCAATCTGGGGCGACCGCCACGACGGTGTCGCGCAAAGCGGTCAATCCGCCTCGCTGGCGTCTCGCTCTTCTCGCGCGGACTTCAGGCGCGCCGTCTTCACGGCGCGCGCCTCGGCCTCATCCTCCAGAACGCGCTTGGCGTTCGTGGTGGTCTTGTCGAGCTGGGTAACCGGCTCATTGGCCTTTTTCTTGGCGGAAAGGTTCGGCTTCAGAAGTTCGCCGCCATTTCCGTCCTGGGCCGGAACACCCGCAAGCAGGTCTTCCAGCGACAGCTTCAAGCGAGCGCCAGGTTGCTGGCGGACTCGCGGCCGTCGCGGCCGGTTTCGATGTCGAAGGTCACCTTCTGACCGTCATCGAGACGGTTGATGCCGGCGCGCTCGACAGCGGAAATGTGCAGGAAGATGTCCTTGCTGCCCTGTTCCGGCTGGATGAAGCCGAAGCCCTTGGTGGTGTTGAACCATTTCACGGTGCCATTGGCCATAACCGTGTTCTCCTATAGAATGCTGCCCGCGAGATTGCGGCAGCCCGGCGAAAGTCGATCCAAGTCGGTCAACCGAAACCGGGTAAGCGGAAGCAGCATATCGAAGAGAAGAAACGTAAGCCTGTCACAGATAGGCGTCCTCACCCGACATTACAAGGAATATTCGCGCAGCCTCGCCGAACCTTCCGGCGCGGAGGCGATCTGCGGCCGCATTGCGCCGCCCGCGACCTGCCGCCGATACTCGGCCAATAATCCAGGCCGAAAATGGCCCTCCTTTCGCTGCCCGCACGACCTCCAAAAACATGTCCCAGAAACACTCTCTCGTTATTTCTTTTTGAATCAGATACTTGACCCCCCGTCCTAGCTGGGACACCCGAAAACGCCCCCTCGCAGGCCCAGACCTTAGGTCGCAGACACCCCCTGCCGCGCCCCCGTGACAAGGCCCCGCGCCCCTCCTATAAGGCGCGCCAAATCCCTTTTCCGCTCTACAGGACACATCCCATGACCATCCAAGTCTTCGGCCACAAATCCCCCGACACCGACTCCACCGGCTCGCCCATCATTTGGGCCTGGTATCTCTCCGAGGTGAAAGGCACCCCCGCCGAGCCGAAGCTGCTGGGCGAGCCCAACACCGAAGCCGCCTTCATGCTCAAGCGCTGGGACCTGCCCAAGCCCGCCATCATCCCCGGCGTCGAGGCCGGCGCCCCGGTGGTGATCGTCGACACCAACAACCCGGCCGAACTGCCCGCCAACATCAACGACGCCGACATCCAGGCCATCATCGACCACCACAAGCTGGTCGGCGGGCTGGAAACCAAGGGCCCGATCGACATCACCGTCCGCCCGCTGGCCTGCACCGCCACCATCATGCACGACCTGATCGGCGCCGACATGGCGAAGATGCCGAAGGCCGTGAAGGGCGCCATGCTGACCTGCATCCTGTCGGACACGCTGGAATATCGCTCGCCCACCACCACCGCCCATGACAAGGCCGTCGCCGAAGCCCTCGCCGCCGAGCTGGGCGTGAACGTCGCCGACTACGCCGCCGAAATGTTCGCCGCCAAGTCCGACGTGTCCGACTTCACCGAGGCCGAGCTGCTGCGGATGGATTCCAAGGAATACGAAGTCGGCGGCAAGCAGTTCCGCGTCTCGGTCCTGGAAACCACCTCGCCCAAGACCGTGCTCGACCGCAAGGCCGCACTGATGGCCGCCATGCCCGGCGTCGCCGCCGAGGACGGAGCCGACCAGGTGCTGCTCTTCGTGGTCGACATCCTGAACGAGGAAGCCACCCTGCTGGTCCCCAACGACCTAGTGAAGACCGTCGCCGAAAAGAGCTTCGGCGCTTCGGTCAGCGGCGACTCGGTCGTCCTGCCTGGCATCATGAGCCGCAAGAAGCAGATCATCCCGGCGCTGGCGCTCTGATCTGACCGAAAGACCCACGGCGGCGTCATATTGGCGCCGCCTTTTTCGTGTCCGGATGCGGGCATGACGATTGCATTGCTGAACTGGTTGATTTTCATCAACACCTTTGCCTGGCTCGCCTTCCGAGCCGACAAGCGCCGCGCGGTGGCAGGCTGGTGGCGCATCCCCGAGGCGCAGCTCCTGGCGCTCTCCTTCGCCGGAGGATGGCTCGGCGCCAAGGTCGCCCAGCACCAGTTCCGCCACAAGACGCGCAAGCAGCCCTTCGCGGCCGCGCTCAACGTGGTGCCGTTTCTCTGGATCGGACTGGGCGGGCTCATTCTCGCGATGCCGAGCTTGCCGCAGAAGACCTGGGCCGCGCCGGTCCGGGCCGCACCGGCAAGCAACCTGCAGCCAAGTCGCTCCGGCTTCGGAACAAAACCCCAACCGGGCAATCACCGATTCTTCCAGAAAGCGCGCGAACACTGACCTGCCGGTTCTGGGCTTTGCCGGCGAAGGGGCCTACAACGGAGCGACACAACCCGTGAAAGCCCAGACATGACCCAGATCATCGCCGCCCTCTCCGAGATCTCCGACCGCTACGATGCCGCCTTCGTCGACCTCTGGGGCTGCGTCCATGACGGCGTGGAAGCGCATCCCGAGGCGGTCGAGGCGCTGCGGGCCTTCCGCGCCAAGGGCGGCACCGTGGTGCTGCTGACCAATGCTCCGCGCCCGCGCGCCGATGTGAAACGCCAGATCGCCGGCTTCGGTGTGCCGGAAGACGCCTGGGACACCATCGCCACCTCGGGCGACAGCGCCCGCGTGGCGATGTTCCAGGGAGCGATCGGCAGCAAGGTGCTGTTCATGGGCAACCAGGCAACCGACAACGGCTTCTTCACCCCGCCGCATGTCGTCGAAAATCCGGTCGCCATCGAGAAGGTCGCGCTGGAGCAGGCCGAGGGCATCGCCTGCCTTGGCCCCGACGACCCGCAGGCCGATCCGGAGGTGAACCGCCCGGTCTTCCTCTATGCCAAGCAGAAGGGGCTGAAGCTGCTCTGCGCCAACCCCGACATCGTGGTCGACCGCGGCGGCGTGCGGGAATGGTGCGCCGGTGCGCTGGCGCGGCTTTATACCGAGATGGGCGGCGAAAGCCTCTACTTCGGCAAGCCCCATCCGCCGATCTACGACCTGGCCCGCCGCCGTCTGAGCGAGATCGGCAAACTCTGCCCCGACTCGCGGATCCTCGCCATCGGCGATGGCGCGCATACCGATATCGACGGGGCAATGGGCGAGGACATCGATTCCCTGTTCATTACCGGTGGACTTGCCGCCGCCGAGACGAAAACCGTGCACCAGCCCGATCCGGCAGAACTAACGGCTTATCTAGAAAGGGAAATGGTCAATCCAACCTACTCGATCGGCTTCCTCCGATAGGCCGATTGGGGCTTGATTTTCTGCAGTCGCGAAGTAATAAAGTTACCGAACAGCCCGGCGACTCGCAAATATTGTTGCTTGGCAGATTTCAAGACGAGGACGCCATGTTGGACAACCTGCCGCGCGGAACGATCTGCATCGAAGATATAGAGATGGGCATGACCCGACATCTGCGGAAGGTGGTGACCGATGCCGATATCGAGATGTTCGCGCAGGTTTCGACCGACCGGAACCCGGTGCACCTGGACGACGACTATGCCCGCGACACCATCTTCGAGGGGCGCATCGCCCACGGGATGCTGACCGCCGGGCTGATCTCGGCGGTGATCGGCGAGCAGTTGCCGGGGCATGGCACGGTCTACATGGGTCAGACGCTGAAGTTCCTCGCCCCCGTTCGACCCGGCGACATGGTCTATGCCGAGGTCAAGGTGATCGGCATAGACATGTCCAAACGGCGGGTGCAACTCGACTGCCACTGCTCGGTCGAGGGCAAGAGGGTGCTTGTGGGCGAAGCGACCGTCCTCGCGCCGAGCCGGAAGTTCGACTAGGTTCAACCGGCCCGGCAAAGAGCTCGGGATTGCAGGGAAAACCGCGGGAAATCGGGGTGTTGCGGCTGCATACCATACCGGTATCGCTGGACTGAACCGCGCGCGGCGGCCCTTGCACCCCCCGCCCCGTAAGGCTAGGCAAGCGCCATGCGGATCATCCGGGATTATCAGTTCGTCAAGCCAGAGGATCGCGGCGCCAGCGCCGCCATCGGCAATTTCGACGGCGTGCACCTGGGGCACCAGTCGGTGATCGATATTGCCCGCAAGGCTGCGCCCGACGCGCCGCTGGGCGTGCTGACCTTCGAGCCGCATCCGCGCGAGTTCTTTGCGCCCAAGGCGCCGCCTTTCCGCCTGATGGGCCGGGATGCGCGCCGGCACCGGCTCGAGAAGCTGGGCGTCGATGTCCTTTTCGAGCTGAACTTCAACGCGGCGATGAGTTCGCTGAGTCCCGAGGAATTCGCCCGCAAGGTGATCGTGCAGGGCCTGGGGCTGAGCCATGTCGTGGTGGGCGCCGATTTCTGCTTTGGCAAAGGCCGCGCCGGAACGGCCGAGGACCTCGCCCGCTTCGGGCGCGAGATGGGCTTTGGCGTGACCATCGCGCCGCTCTTGGCCGAGAGCGACACTACCGTCTCGTCGACCGCGATCCGCAAGGCGCTGTCCGAGGGCCGCCCGCGCGATGCGGCGGCGATGCTGGGGCACTGGCACCGGATCGAAGGCACGGTGATCGGCGGCGAGCAACGCGGCCGCGACCTTGGCTTTCCGACCGCCAACATGGCGCTTGGCGGGCTGCACCTGCCGGCCTTCGGGGTCTACGCGGTGCTGGTCGACGTGCTCGACGGGCCGCACAAGGGCCACTACCAGGGCGCGGCGAGCCTGGGCGTGCGCCCCATGTTCGACGGCGAGGTGCCCAACCTCGAGACCTTCCTCTTCGACTTCTCGGGCGACCTTTACGGGTCGACCCTTTCGGTGGCGCTGGTCGACTACCTGCGCGGCGAGGAGAAGTTCGACAGCCTCGACGCGCTGATCGCCCAGATGGGCGCCGACTGCGACCGCTCGCGCGTGATCCTGGGCGCGCTCTGACCTCTTCCCTTTCCTGCCCCGGACTGTAGTGTCGCCCCCATGACGGACCGTTTCGACCGCAAGGGCCTGCGCCCCCGCTTCTGGGAAAAGATCCCGATGGAGGCCATGACCGAAAGGGAATGGGAGGCGCTCTGCGACGGCTGCGGCAAGTGCTGCATGAACAAGCTGGAGGACGAGGACACCGGCATCGTCGTCCTCACCCGCGTCGCCTGCCGCCTGTTCGACGACGAGAGCTGCGCCTGCGCGCAATACCCGATCCGGCACCAGTTCGTGCCCGAATGCATCGTCCTGCGCCCCTCGACCATCGAGGAACATCTCTACTGGCTGCCGCAGACCTGCGCCTATCGGCTGGTCCACGAGGGGCGGCCCCTTTACGACTGGCATCCGCTGATCTCGGGGCGGCCCGAGAGCGTGCATCATGCCGGCGTCTCGATGCGGGGCATGACGGTTCCCGAGTTCGAGGTGCCCGAGGAAGACTGGGAAGACCACCTGATCGAGGAACCGCTCTGATGTATTTCGCTTCCGACAATTCCGGCCCCGTTCTGCCCGAGGTGATGGCCGCACTTGCCCAGGCGAACGAAGGCTATGCCATGCCCTATGGCGCAGATCCGATCATGGAGGAGGTCCGCGCACAGGTGCGTGAGGTCTTCGAGGCGCCCGAGGCCGCGGTCTACCTGGTCGCCACCGGCACGGCGGCCAATTCGCTGGCGCTGGCGACGCTGGTGCAGCCCTATGGCACGGTCTTCTGCTCTCCGGTCGCCCATATCCACGAGGACGAGTGCAACGCGCCGGAGTTCTACAGTTCCGGGGCCAAGCTGACGCTGGTGCCCGGCGGCGACAAGATGACCGCCGAGGCGCTGCGGGCGACCATCGGCAAGGAAGAAACGCGCGGGGTGCATGGGCCGCAGCGCGGGCCGGTATCGATGACCCAGGTGACCGAGCGCGGCGGGGTCTATTCCCTCGACGAGCTGGCGGCGCTGACCAAGGTGGCGAAGGAGTTTGGCCTGCCGGTGCACCTGGATGGCGCGCGTTTTGCCAATGCGCTGGCGGCACTGGGTTGCACGCCGGCCGAGATGACCTGGAAGGCGGGCGTCGACGTGGTCTCCTTCGGCGGCACCAAGAACGGCTGCATGGGGGTCGAGGCGGTGATCCTGTTCGACCCGTCCCGCGCCTGGGAGTTCGAGCTACGCCGCAAGCGCGGGGCGCATCTGTTCTCGAAACACCGCTATCTCTCGGCGCAGATGGCAGCCTATCTGAGGGACGGTCTCTGGCTGGAGGCCGCAACGAAGGCCAACGCGGCCTGCAGCCGGCTGGCCGAGGGGCTGCGCGCGGCGGGCGCAAGTTTCCTGCACCCGGCCGAGGCCAACATGATCTTTGCCGCCTTCCCGCGCCACGCCCACCAGCGGCTGCACGACGCCGGGGCGAAGTATTACCTCTGGGACGGCGAGCTGGAGGGCGACCCGGACGAGGTGGTCGGTTGCCGGCTCGTCTGCGACTGGTCGGCCAGCGCAGAGAATATCGACCGCTTCCTTGAGCTGGTGCGCGGCTGAAGTAGCGTAGGGCGGCGTTTACCCCGCCGCCCCGCCGAGCGGCGCCCGCGCGAAGAAGTCGCGCAACAGGTCGGCCACCTGCTGCGGATGGGTCAGCGGCACCATGTGCCCTGCCCCCTCCACGGCGAGATCGACCGCGTCAGGCAGGCGCGCGGCGATTTCCGCGTTGGTCAGGCGGACAATCTCGATGGTGCCGGCCCCGCGCAGCAGCATTGCCGGCATTGCCGCACTGTCGAGCGCGCCGGGTGCCGTCAGCCCATGGCAATCCGCGATGATCGACGGGCTGCAGGCCGGCACGATGCGAACGCCGCGCGCCATGGCCTGTTGCGCCTGCGGTGGCAGGTCGTCGAAGGATGGCCCACCCGCATTGCCCCAGCCGCCGTTGAACAGCCGTGCCGCGCGCAGATCGTCGCCCTCGCGAAGGGCCTGGTGAAACTCGCCCGCCTCGGCCTGTTCAGCGGCGAGGATCTCGGGGTGGCTGTCGCGCACGAAGGCGAAGTAGACCGGCTCGATCAGCGTCACGGTTCGCACCAGCTGCGGGTAGTCGACCGCCAGCCGCAGCGCCACCGTAGCGCCGAAGGAATGACCGATCACGTCCATCGGCCGGGTCAGATGCGCCGCCGCGCCGTCGACCACGCGCTGCTGGAAATCGCCCGATCCATCCCAATCCGCGCTCTTGCCGTGGTTGGGCATGTCGACGGCGTGAATGGTCACCACATCCCCCATTGCCTCGGCCAGGCCGCGCCAGGCGCCGGAATGGGCCATGGTGCAATGCAGGGCCATCACCTCGCGCGGGCCGGTTCCGAAGCTGCGGCAGAACAAGGGCTGCGCGACCCGTTCCGGCCGGTTCACTTGCGTTTCGCCCCCAGATAGGCGTCGAGATCGTCAAGCCGGTCCTGGCCCCAGAAACGCTGGTCATCGGCATTGACGATATAGAAGGGCGCGCCGAAGACGCCGCGCGACACGGCTTCCTCGGTATTGGCGGCATAGGTTTCGGCGGCGGTCAGCATCCCCTTGTCGGCGAGATCCGGGTCGAAGCCGCAGTCGGCGAGCACCGAACGGATCACGTCGGGATCGGCGATGTCCTTCTCCTCGGCCCAGCAGGCGCGCAGGAAGGCATGGACCAGAGGACCGACATCTCCGGTGCCCGAATTCGCCGCCGAGATGATGGCGTAGGACGAGGGCGCGATGTTCGGCGGCCAGTATTGCGGCTTCAGGTTGAAGGGCATCTTCAGCTTGGCCGACTGCCGCAGCAGTTCCTGCGCACGGTATTCGTTGCGCGAGGGGTGACGATCCTTGGGCGGCACTCCGCCGGTGCGGGCGAAGACCGACAGCAGGTCGATCGGCTTGTAGGCCACGGTGACGCCATGCCGCGCCGCGATCTGTTCCAGCCTTGTGCCGGCGAGATAGGACCACGGCGACAGGGTGGCAAAGAAATAGTCAATGTCGGCCATGCGCAAGTTTCTCCCCAAGGCAACCTTTGCCTGACGGTAAGGCCATGTTAAGCGGTGTCAATAAGCCGAATCCTTCATTCGCCCTGCTGCTCCGGGAACTCCGCCAATGCCGACCATGACCGAACCCAAGCTCATCGCTGGGAATGCCAACCTGCCTTTGGCGAAAGCCATCGCCCGCCGCATGACGATGCACCGGGGCGCCCACACGGGACTGGTAGAGGCGCGGGTCGAGCGGTTCAACGACGGCGAGATCTTCGTCGAGGTCTTCGAGAACGTCCGTGGCGAGGACATGTTCATCATCCAGCCGACCTCGAACCCGGCGAATGACAACCTGATGGAACTGCTGATCATCTCGGATGCGCTGCGCCGGTCGTCGGCGGCGCGCATCACCGCGGTGATCCCCTATTTCGGCTATGCCCGCCAGGACCGCCGCACCAAGGCCCGCACCCCGATCAGCGCCAAGCTGGTTGCCAACATGATGGTCGAGGCCGGGATCGAGCGGATCCTGACGATGGACCTGCACGCCGCGCAGATCCAAGGCTTCTTCGACATCCCGGTCGACAACCTCTATGCCTCGCCGATCTTCGCGCTGGATATCCGGACCCACTTCAAGGGCCAGCTCGACCAGCTGACCGTGATCTCGCCCGACGTCGGCGGCGTGGCGCGTGCGCGTGAGCTCGCCAAGCGGGTGAATGCGCCGCTGGCCATCGTCGACAAGCGCCGCGAGAAGCCGGGTGAAGTGGCCGAGATGACCGTGATCGGCAACGTGCAGGACAAGATCTGCCTGATCGTCGACGACATCTGCGACACCGCCGGAACGCTCTGCAAGGCGGCCGAGGTGCTGATGCAGGCGGGCGCCAAGGAAGTGCACTCCTATATCTCGCACGGCGTGATGAGCGGTCCGGCGGTCGAGCGCGTGCAGAACTCTGTGATGAAGTCGCTGGTGATCTCGGACACGATCCAGCCGACCGAGGCGGTCAAGGCCGCCACGAATATTCGTATCGTGCCGACCGCGCCGGTCTTTGCCCAGGCGATCGTCAACATCTGGAACGGCACCTCGGTCTCGTCGCTGTTCGAGGACGCGACGCTGATCCCGATCTACGAGTCGCTTTACGGCGGAGAATGAGTCGGGAGGCCAGAGCGCCTTCCAGCCGGGAATGAAAACGCCGCGGACCTGGACGGGTCCGCGGCTTATCTCTTGCGAGGCGCCTGAATTGCCCTGTGGTGGGCTCAGGCGATATCCCAGTCGTCCTCGCCCGCGAGTTCGCCAATCGCCGTCCAGCCTGCGCGCATACGCGCCACGTGGGTGTCGAGCCAGGTGCGAAAGACCACATCGAAGCCGGTCTCGGTGACGTTCTCGGCCACCAGCTCGGCGCGGACGGCGGATTGCGTGTCCATGTCCCAGAGCGTGGCGGCCACCTGCACCGTGGGCGGCGCGCGGAAGGGTTCGGAGAAGGTGACGGCGCGGCGGCGTTCGCGCGGGCCGGAGCCGGTCCACATGTCTCCGCCGGTGTCGAATTCGGCGAAGACCACGACGTCGCCCTGATCGATCCCTATGAGGTGGCTGCGAAGTTTCTTCATGCCCTTGCCAGGTTGTGGACAGCTGCTCTGGCCCAAGGGCTAGCAGCTGAATCCGTCGAAAGCGTGAAAGAAAAGAACCGGCCCTGTTGCAGGACCGGTTCTTCTGTTTCCGTCCGGTGACCGAGCGGTCAGATCCGGATGTGGTCGCCGAGGGCGATCATGTCGGCAAGCAGCTTGGCTGCGTCATCGACCGGGCCCGGCTCGTTCTTGAAGGTCTCGCGTGCCTTTTCGTGCGCGGCGCGGGCGGCCTCGATCATCTCGTCGAGATGGGCCCGCGTGACCTCGCCCAGCGGCAGTGCCTTCTCGGCCAGGACCGAGACGCCATCCGGGTTGATCTGGGCGAAACCGCCCGAGACCAGATACTCGGCAGCGCCGCTCGGCCCGTCGACCTTGAGGATGCCGGGGCGCAGGGTGGTGATGACCGGCGCATGGTCGGGCATCGCCGTCATGTACCCGTCTGCTCCGGGGATCTGCGCCTCGCGCACCTTGAGCGAAGCCAGGCTCCGCTCGGGGCTCACGAGGTCGAATTGCATCGTCTCTGCCATGAGGGCGCTCCTTAGGCCGCGGCGGCGGCCATACGTTCGGCCTTGGCGATCACTTCGCTGATGCCGCCGACCATGAGGAAGGCAGCTTCGGGCAGGTGATCGTATTCGCCGGCAACAACCGCCTTGAAGGACGAGATGGTCTCTTCCAGCGGAACCTGGACGCCCGGCGAGCCGGTGAAGACCTGGGCCACGTCGAAGGGCTGGCTGAGGAAGCGCTCGATCTTGCGGGCGCGGGCCACGGTCAGCTTGTCCTCTTCGCTCAGTTCGTCCATCCCAAGGATGGCGATGATGTCCTGCAGCGACTTGTAGCGCTGGAGGATCTTCTGAACGTCGGTTGCCACCTTGTAGTGCTCTTCACCGACAACCGCCGGGTCAAGCAGGCGCGAGGTGGAGTCCAGCGGGTCCACGGCCGGGTAGATGCCCTTTTCCGAGATCGCACGGTTGAGAACCGTGGTCGCGTCGAGGTGGGCGAAGGAGGTTGCCGGCGCGGGGTCGGTAAGGTCGTCCGCGGGAACGTAGATGGCCTGCACCGAGGTAATCGAGCCCGACTTGGTCGAGGTGATGCGTTCCTGCAGCGCGCCCATGTCGGTTGCCAGCGTCGGCTGGTAGCCCACGGCCGAGGGGATACGGCCGAGCAGCGCCGACACTTCCGAACCCGCCTGGGTGAAGCGGAAGATGTTGTCGACGAAGAACAGAACGTCGGTCCCGGACTGGTCGCGGAACTGTTCTGCAAGGGTCAGACCGGTAAGAGCAACGCGGGCACGGGCCCCCGGAGGCTCGTTCATCTGGCCGTACACCAGGGCCACCTGCGAGTCGGCCAGGTTGTCCGGCTTGATCACGTTGGATTCGATCATCTCGTGATAGAGGTCGTTCCCTTCACGGGTCCGTTCACCCACACCCGCGAACACGGAGAAGCCCGAGTGCACCTTGGCGATGTTGTTGATCAGTTCCATGATGAGAACCGTCTTGCCCACGCCGGCGCCACCGAACAGGCCGATCTTGCCGCCTTTCGAGTAGGGCGCCAGCAGGTCAACCACCTTGATGCCGGTCACGAGGATCTCGGACTCGGTCGACTGGGCGGCGAAGTCAGGTGCCGGAGCGTGGATCGGGCGGAATTCGTCGGCGTTCACCGGGCCCTTTTCGTCGATCGGCTCGCCGACGACGTTGATGATGCGGCCCAGGGTGGCGTTGCCCACCGGAACCGAGATCGGCTTGCCGGTGTCGACCACTGCCTCGCCGCGGACGAGACCTTCGGTCGCGTCCATTGCGATGGTGCGGACGGTGTTCTCGCCCAGGTGCTGGGCGACTTCGAGCACCAGGCGCTTGCCGTTGTTGGTGGTTTCCAGTGCGTTCAGAATTTCGGGCAGCGCGTCATCGAACTGCACGTCGACGACGGCGCCGATGATCTGGGTGACTTTGCCTTTTGCAGCCATGTTTCGTCTCCGGTTTTTCTCTTACAGCGCCTCGGCGCCGGAAATGATTTCGATCAGCTCGTTGGTGATGACGGCCTGACGCGAGCGGTTGAACTGGATCGTCAGCTTGTCGATCATCTCGCCCGCGTTGCGCGTGGCGTTGTCCATCGCGCTCATCCGGGCACCCTGTTCCGACGCACCGTTTTCCAGCAGCGCGCTGAAGATCTGGGTCGCCACGCCGCGGGGCAGCAGGTCGGCCAGGATCTCGGCTTCGCCCGGTTCATAGTCGAACACGGTGCTGGCGCCGGTGCTCTCGGCCTGCTCGAAGGCAGCCGGGATGACCTGTTGCGCGGTCGGGATCTGCGTCACCACGTTGACGAACTTCGAGTAGAAGATCGTCGCAACGTCGAATTCGCCGGCGTCGAAGCGGCGCAGCACGTCGGCGGCAATGCCCTGCGCATCGCCATAGGAGATGCGCTTGACCTCGCCGAGGTCGACGTGGCCGACGAAGAGCGCGCTGTAGTCACGCTTGAGCGCGTCGCGACCCTTCTTGCCGACGGTCAGGATCTTGACCGTCTTGCCCTGCGCCTTCAGCTTCTCGATCTGCGCCTTGGCAAGACGCGCGATGTTCGAGTTGAAGCCACCGCACAGCCCGCGTTCGGCGGTCAGCACGACGAGCAGATGCACCTTGTCGCTCCCCGTGCCGCTGAGCAGCCGGGGTGCGCTTCCGTCCGAACCGACCGAAGCCGCCAGTTCCGCCATCACCGCGTTGAAGCGCTCGGCGTAGGGCCGAGCCTCTTCGGCCGCGTCCTGGGCGCGGCGGAGCTTGGCCGCCGCGACCATCTGCATGGCCTTGGTGATCTTGCGGGTCGACTTGACCGACTCGATCCGTTTCTTGAGGTCCTTGAGACTTGGCATGAGCCTATCTCTCCCTTACGCGAAGTCGGCGGCGAATTCGTCCAAGGCTGCCTTGAGCTTCTCTTCGTCCGCGCCCTTGATTTTCGGGTCGGCCGTGGTGAGCCAGTCAAGGATGTCCTTGCGCTTGCCACGCAGGAAGGCCAGCAGACCGCGCTCGAAGCGGCCGACGTCCGAGACGGGCAGCTTGTCGAGGTAGCCGTGGGTGCCGGCGTAGATCACGCAGACGATCTCGGCGTTGGTCAGCGGCGAATACTGCGGCTGCTTCATCAGTTCGGTCAGACGGGCACCACGGTTCAGCAGGCGCTGGGTGGCGGCGTCGAGGTCGGAACCGAACTGGGCGAAGGCGGCCATCTCGCGGTATTGTGCGAGTTCCAGCTTCACCGGGCCGGCGACCGACTTCATCGCGTTGGTCTGGGCCGAGGAGCCCACGCGCGAAACCGACAGACCGGTGTTCACGGCCGGACGGATGCCCTGGTAGAACAGTTCGGTTTCCAGGAAGATCTGGCCGTCGGTGATCGAGATCACGTTGGTCGGAATGAAGGCCGACACGTCGCCGCCCTGGGTTTCGATGACCGGCAGAGCGGTCAGCGAGCCGGCGCCGAAGTCTTCGTTCAGCTTGGCCGAACGCTCGAGCAGGCGGCTGTGCAGGTAGAACACGTCGCCCGGATAGGCTTCACGTCCCGGCGGACGGCGCAGCAGCAGCGACATCTGGCGGTAGGCGACGGCCTGTTTCGACAGGTCATCGTACACGATCAGGGCGTGGCGGCCGTTGTCGCGGAAGTATTCCGCCATTGCGGTCGCGGCGTAGGGTGCGAGGAACTGCATCGGAGCGGGCTCGGACGCGGTTGCGGCGACGATGGTGGTATAGGCCATCGCACCGGTTTCCTCGAGACGCTTCACCAGCTGCGCAACGGTCGAGCGCTTCTGGCCAATGGCGACGTAGATGCAGTAGAGCTTCTTGCTCTCGTCATCGCCGGCGGCGTCGTTGTAGGACTTCTGGTTCAGGATGGTGTCGAGCGCCACGGCGGTCTTGCCGGTCTGGCGGTCGCCGATGATGAGCTCGCGCTGGCCGCGGCCGATCGGGATCATGGCGTCGACCGACTTGAGGCCAGTTGCCATCGGCTCGTGCACCGACTTACGCGGAATGATGCCCGGTGCCTTGACGTCTGCAACGCCGGTCTTCGTGGCGTTGAGCGGGCCCTTGCCGTCGACCGGGTTGCCGAGGCCGTCGACCACGCGGCCGAGCAGCTCGTCACCGATCGGAACGCTCACGATCGACTTGGTGCGCTTGACGGTGTCGCCTTCCTTGATGTCCCGGTCCGAGCCGAAGATCACGACGCCGACGTTGTCGCTTTCAAGGTTCAGCGCCATCCCCATGATGCCGCCGGGGAATTCGACCATCTCGCCCGCCTGGACGTTGTCGAGGCCGTAGACGCGGGCGATACCGTCGCCGACGCTCAGCACGCGGCCGACTTCGGCCACTTCGGCTTCCTGGCCGAAGTTCTTGATCTGGTCCTTAAGGATCGCAGAAATTTCCGCTGCTTGGATACCCATTTATCCGACCTCTTTCATGGCATTCTGGAGGGAGTCGAGCTTCGAGCGGATCGAGGTATCGATCATCTTCGAGCCCACCTTGACGACAAGACCGCCGATGAGGCTTTCATCGACGGTCGCACGGATGTTCACCGACTTTCCGACATTCTTGCTCAGAGTGGCGGCAAGCGCTTCGGTCTGCTTCTTGGTCAGCGCCACGGCGCTCTGCACTTCGGCCACCACTTCGTTGCGGTGATCGGCAAGCAGGGCGCGCAGGGCGGCCAGCATCTGCGGCACGACGAACAGGCGGCGTTTTTCGGCCATGAGGCCCAGCACCTGCGTCAGCACCGGGGCAAGCCCCATCTTGGCGGCAACGGCGGCGATGGCCTTGCCTTGTTCCTCGCGCGAGATCAGCGGCGAGGAGATAACGTTGCGCAGATCGGCGCTTTCGGCCAGCGCATCGGCCAGCGCGTTCACCCCGGACTCGAGCTGATCGAGGCCTTTGCTTTCTTGCGCGATCTCAAAGACCGCGGTGGCATAGCGTCCTGCTATGCCGGCGGAAATCGAAGCTGGTTCGGACACGTCCACCCTTCCGACATTTTGGCCCCGGTTTGCCGCGCGACGCGCGATCTCCGGGGGCGTGACAGAACCCCACCGAAAGGCGGGGTCGCAAAATCAGGGCCGATGTAACAGAGCGGTCCTTGGCCCGCAATACAGCTTCTTGAACGAGGCGGAAGTAGTTATTAACGCGTTTTCAATAGGTTGATCGGGGTGCGACGGTTTGCTCCGCATATAACATTACAAAAAATCCATAATTTGCCTCCGTGAAGCCCGATTCCTGCGCGCGAAGGGGCGCTTTGGGACCGCTTCGCGGCCATTTCGGTGAATCACCGGCGGAACGGTCGCGGCTCAGATCGGCGAGGTTTCCGGTTTGGGTTGCAGCACCGGCAGCGGGTTGCGGATGGAGCTGCGCACGGGGTTGCCGCTGGCCGGTTGCACCCGCTTGCTGGCCTCGACTAGGAAGGCGCCGCAGGGAAAGACCGAGGGCAGCCGGCGGCCCATCCGTTCCATCAGTGGTCCGGTCTTGAGCCAGAACCGCCGTTCCGACGGCATCTGATAAAGCGCTGTGGCGTGGCGTTCCGGAAGGAAGCTGTGCGCCTTGAGTTGGCTCTCGAGCTGACCAAGCGTGTAGGGCCGTCCATAGCCGAAGGGCGTGCGGTCTGAGCGCGACCAGAGGCCCGCGCGGTTGGGGGCGATGAACACCGCCTTGCCGCCCGGTCCCAGCACGCGGAAGCATTCCTCGAGCAGCGCCGAGGGCCGTTCGGAGGTCTCCAGCCCGTGCATCACGACAAGCTTGTCCACGCGGCCGGTTTCCAGCGGCCAGAGCGTTTCTTCCGAAAGCACCGAGACATTGGGCATCCCCGCCGGCCAGACCATCACGCCCTGCGGCGCCGGCATCAGGGCGATGACCCGACGCGCCTCGGCCAGGTAGGGGCGCAGGAGCGGCACGGCGAAACCGAAGCCTGCGACGGTCTGGCCCTTCGCCTCGGGCCAGATGTCCAGCAGCCGGCCGCGCACCGAGGCCTGGGCGGCGCGGCCCAGCGTGCTACGGTAATAGAAGTTGCGCAGATCCTGCACATCAAGATGCATTGCGGCTCCCCGGGCGATGGGCCAAGCTGTCCCCCGGCGCAGTGTTAACCATGAAAGGGCGAAAGGCCATGCCTCTTGAAATCCTGACCATCCCCTGCCTGTCGGACAACTACGCCTTTCTTGCCCATGACGCGGCAAGCGGCGAGACGGCCCTGATCGACGCGTCCGAACCGGGGCCGATCCTGGCGGCGCTGGAAGAAAAGGGCTGGAACCTGACGCATGTGCTGCTGACCCATCATCACTGGGACCACGTCGACGGGCTGCCGGGGATCCTGGAAAAGCACAAGGCGAAGGTGATCGGCGCCAAGGCAGACGCGCATCGGCTGCCGCCGCTCGACCTGGCGGTCTCCGAGGGCGATACTTTCACCGTCGGCGGCGCGCCTGTGCATGTCTTCGACGTCTCGGGCCACACCGTTGGCCATATCGCCTTCTACATGCCCGAAAGCGCCGCGGTCTTCACTGCCGACAGCCTGATGGCGCTGGGGTGCGGGCGGCTGTTCGAAGGCACGCCGGACCAGATGTGGGCCTCGCTCTCCAAGCTCGCGGCGCTGCCGCCCGAAACTCTCGTCTGCTCGGGCCATGAATACACGCAGAGCAATGCCCGCTTTGCGATGACCATTGAACCCGACAACCCAGCGCTTATATCACGTGTCGATGAAATCACCCGCGCCCGGTCGGCGAACAAACCGACCGTCCCCTCGAAACTCTCGCTGGAACTGGCCACCAATCCCTTCCTGCGTGCGCACCTCCCCGAGGTGCAGCGCAACCTTGGGATGAGCGGTGCCGAGCCTGCCCGTGTCTTTGCGGAGATCCGTGGCCGGAAGGACCGCTTCTGATGTCGAAAATCCGCGCGTCGCGGCAACGCCCCGGAGAAATGTGAACGGATTCCACAAGAAAAACCTTGAAGCGCCGCAATGATCAACCAAACTCTAACACTATGAAGACATGGTTGGACCGGGGGAGCCGGTGTCCGCTGTTCCCTCCCCAGCCCTATAAGAGGAGCACGCATCGTGCCTTCATTCTCGAGCACCCTGGAAAGCGCGATTCACGCCGCACTGGCGCTGGCAAACGATCGTCGCCACGAATTCGCAACGCTTGAGCATCTGCTGCTGGCGCTGCTGGACGAACCCGACGCCATCCGGGTGATGAAGGCGTGCAATGTCGACCTGACCGAGTTGCGCGGCACGCTGGTGGAATTCATCGACGAGGACCTGTCGAACCTCGTCACCGACATCGACGGATCCGAGGCGGTACCGACCGCTGCCTTCCAGCGCGTCATCCAACGCGCAGCGATCCACGTGCAGTCCTCGGGCCGGACCGAAGTGACAGGCGCCAACGTGCTCGTCGCGATCTTCGCCGAGCGCGAGAGCAACGCCGCCTTCTTCCTGCAGGAGCAGGACATGACCCGCTATGACGCGGTCAACTTCATCGCGCATGGCGTGGCGAAGAACCCGGCCTATGGCGAGAACCGCCCGATCAGTGGCGCCTCGCAGGAGCCGGAGGAAAGCCACCAGGGCGTGACCGAGGGCGAACAGAAGGAAAGCGCGCTGTCGAAATACTGCGTCGACCTGAACGCCAAGTCGCGCGAGGGCGATATCGACCCGCTGATCGGCCGCGAGGCCGAGGTGGAGCGCTGCATCCAGGTGCTCTGCCGCCGGCGTAAGAACAACCCGCTGCTGGTAGGCGACCCCGGTGTCGGCAAGACCGCCATCGCCGAAGGGCTGGCCCGCAAGATCGTCGCGGGCGAGACGCCGGACGTGCTGGCCTCGACCACCATCTACTCGCTCGACATGGGCGCACTGCTGGCCGGCACCCGCTATCGGGGCGACTTCGAGGAGCGGCTGAAGGCCGTCATCAGCGAGCTGGAGCAGCACCGCGATGCGATCCTGTTCATCGACGAGATCCACACCGTGATCGGCGCTGGCGCGACCAGCGGCGGGGCGATGGATGCGTCGAACCTGCTGAAGCCCGCCCTGCAAGGCGGCAAGCTGCGCACAATGGGGTCGACCACCTACAAGGAATTCCGCCAGCACTTCGAGAAGGACCGCGCGCTGAGCCGCCGGTTCCAGAAGATCGACGTGAACGAGCCTTCGATCGATGACTCGGTGAAGATCCTCAAAGGGCTGAAGCCCTATTTCGAGGAACACCATGGCGTGCGCTATACCTCGGATGCGATCAAGACCGCGGTGGAACTGGCCGCGCGCTATATCCACGACCGCAAGCTGCCCGACAGCGCCATCGACGTGATCGACGAGGCCGGCGCGGCGCAGCACCTGGTGGTGGAGAGCAAGCGGCGCAAGACGCTGGGGACCAAGGAGATCGAGGCGGTGGTCGCCAAGATCGCCCGCATCCCGCCCAAGAACGTCAGCAAGGACGATGCCGAGGTGCTCAAGGACCTGGAAGGCTCGCTCAAGCGCGTCGTCTTCGGCCAGGACAACGCCATCGAGGCGCTGGCAAGCGCGATCAAGCTGGCCCGCGCCGGCCTGCGCGAGCCCGAGAAGCCGATCGGCAACTATCTCTTCGCCGGCCCCACCGGCGTCGGCAAGACCGAGGTGGCCAAACAGCTCGCCGATACGCTGGGCGTGGAACTTCTGCGCTTCGACATGTCGGAATACATGGAGAAGCACGCGGTCTCCCGCCTGATCGGCGCGCCTCCGGGCTATGTCGGGTTTGACCAGGGCGGCCTGCTGACCGACCGGGTCGACCAGCACCCGCATTGCGTGCTGCTGCTCGACGAGATCGAGAAGGCGCACCCGGATGTCTACAACATCCTGCTGCAGGTGATGGACCACGGCAAGCTGACCGACCACAACGGCCGGACGGTGGATTTCCGCAACGTCGTGCTGATCATGACCTCGAACGCGGGCGCCGCGGAACAGGCGAAGGAAGCCATCGGTTTCGGCCGTACCCGCCGCGAGGGCGAGGATACGGCGGCGATCGAGCGGACCTTCACGCCGGAATTCCGCAACCGTCTCGACGCGGTCATCACCTTCGCGCCGCTGCCGAAGGAAGTGATCCTGCAGGTGGTCGAGAAGTTCGTCCTGCAACTGGAGGCCCAGCTGATGGACCGCCATGTCTCGATCGAACTGACCCGGCCGGCGGCCGAATGGCTGGCCGACAAGGGCTATGACGACAAGATGGGCGCGCGCCCCCTCGCCCGCGTCATCCAGGAGAACATCAAGAAGCCGCTGGCGGAAGAACTGCTGTTCGGCAAGCTCGCGAAGGGCGGCAACGTCCGGGTGAGCGTGAAGGACGGCAAGCTCGACCTGCAGGTCGACGGGCCCGAGCATCCGCGCCTGTCGGGCAACAAGCCGCCGCTGCTGACCGCAGACTGATGTTGCGTGCGGCCATTGCCGCCATATCGCTCGCCGCGCCCGCCGCGGCGGGCGATTTCGTTCTGGGGCTGCCGATCGACTGCAGCCTGGGCGAAACCTGCCACGTGCAGAATTATTTCGACCGCGACCCCGGCCCCGGAATCCGCGATTTCCGCTGCGGCGGGCTGAGCTATGATGGCCACGACGGCACCGATTTCGCCCTGCCTACGCTGCGCGAGATGCGGGAAGGCGTGAACGCGCTGGCCGCAGCGCCGGGCGTGGTCAAGGCACTGCGCGATGGCGAGCCGGACCGGTTCTATTCCGAGGAGACCGCCGCCGGTACCGCCGGGCGCGAATGCGGCAACGGGGTCGTCGTCAGCCACGACGATGGCTGGGAGACCCAGTATTGCCACATGAAGCAGGGGTCTGTCGCGGTGACCACCGGCCAGCGCGTCGAACGGGGCGCGGTGCTGGGCCAGGTCGGCCTGTCGGGCATGACGCAATTCCCCCATGTCCATCTCTCGGTGCGCCGTGACGGGCAGAAGATCGACCCTTTCGACGCCGAAATGACCGAGAGTTGCGCCGCCGGCGAGCCGGACCTGTGGGAGCAGACCCCACCCTACCTGCCGGGAGGCCTGCTGGACGCGGGCTTTGCCGATGCCATCCCGGATTATGGTGATATCCGCATGGGTGTCGCGGCCACCGAGATCAAGCCGGGGTCGCCCCTGGTGCTCTTTGCCCTGGGCTATGGGTTCAAGTTGGGGGATGTGATCGAGCTGAACGTCGATGGCCCGGCCGGGCGGGTCGTCGAGCAGGCGATGACGCTGGAAAAGGACCAGGCCCAGGCCTTTCGCGCGGCCGGAAAGAAAAGCCCCGCCGGCGGCTGGCCGACGGGGCGGTATCTAGGAACCGTGCGCCTGACCCGCGAGGGCGAGACGCTGGGCGAGATCAGGCGCGAGATCAGCCTGCGCTGACCGAACGGTTGTCGAGCGAGAAGGCCCCGGCGCCGAGCGCGACGATCATGCCCATGCCACCACCGATCGAGACGTTCTTGAGGAAGGAGATGAACTGCATCTGCGCTTCCATGCCTTCCATGCCGAAGCTCGGGACCAGGTGGAACAGGATACCCGAGACCACCGAGAAACCGCCGAGCAGGAAGGCGGCAAAGCGAGCATTCCAGCCGAGGATCAGCGCCACCGCGCCAAGGACTTCGACGGCGATCACCAGCGGCAGAAGGCCGCCGGGCACGCCCATCATCTCCATGTAGCCCTGGGTGCCGGTATAGCCCGAGATCTTGCCGAGGCCGGAAATGAGAAAGATCGCCGCGAGCAGCAGGCGCCCCACCGGCGCGGCGAGGGTTTGGATGGTCGAGACGAGAGAGGTCATTTTTGACTCCTGGATGCGGGTGCCGGACATCGGCGCTGGCAGAGAGATAGCAGAAGCCGTTCCAGGTCGGCAGGCCGATGGCCAAACGGGATCTGTGCGAATTCGCGCAGAACGCGGGGCTATTTCTCGGTCAGCTTGATCTCGATGCGGCGGTTCTGTGCGCGCGCCTCGGGCGTGTCGGCCGGGTTGATCGGCTGGTATTCCCCAAAACCGTTCGCGGCGAGCCGGTCGGGCGGCAGGCCAAGCGAGGAGATCATGAACTTGACCACGGAAAGCGCGCGGCCCTGGCTCAGTTCCCAGTTGTCGGAATACTTGCCGGCCCCGCCCAGCGGCGTGTTGTCGGTATGGCCGTCGACCCGGATCACCCAGTTGATCTCGGGCGGGATCTCGGTGGCGACGGCGCGCAGGATCCGCGCGACCTTGGCGATCTCGGTTTCACCCTCGGGCGAGAGGCTGGCCGAACCCGGCGGGAACAGCACCTCGGAGGAGAAGACGAAGCGGTCACCCTCGATCCGCACGCCTTCCTGCCCGCCGAGCACGTCGCGCAAGCGGCCGAAGAAGTCGGAGCGGTATTTCTCCAGATCCTTGGCCTGGGTCTGGGCGGTCAGCGCGGCAAGTCGGGCCTCCTCTGCCTCTTGCGCCAGTTGCTTCGCCTCTTCTTCAAGCCGCTTGCGCTCGGCCTCTTCCAGCATCCGGCGGCGGCGCTCTTCCGAGGCGGCGCGGGCCAGCGCGGCGTTGAGATCGGTGCCGAGGTTCTGGATCTGCACCTTGGCCGCAGCGTCGCGTTCCGTGTAATCGTCGAGCAGCGCCTGCAACTGGCCAAGCTGGGTGCGCAGGGCCGCTACCTGCTGGTTCAGCAGGGTGGCCTCGCGGCGGGCCTGTTCCGATTTCAGCTCTTGTTCGGACAGGGTCTTGTGCGCCTGTTCCAGCAGCGCGGCGCGGCGTTGGGCCTCGTCCTGGCGCTCGACCGCCTGGGATTCGGCCTGTTTCTGGGCATCCAGCGCGGCCAGCAGCCGGGCGCGCAGCACCTCCTCGTCGCCGGCGGCGGCCTGGGCCTTTTCCAGCGCGTCGAGTGCCGCCAGTAACCGCGCTTCGACCGTGGCCCGGTCCTCGGCACTGGCACTCGCCGCCGCGGTTGCCGCCTGCAACTCCTTCTGCGCCTGGGCCAGCTGCGCCTCGAGCGTGGCAATCCGCGTGGCGGCGTCGCCCCTGGTCTCGTCCAGCGCCGCCTGCGCCGCGTCTGACCGGGCGCGGGCCTCGGCCAGTTCCGCCTCGCGCGCCTCGACCTGCGCCAGCACACGGGTCAACCGTTCGGCCAGCGCGTCGCGGTCCTGCGCCTGGGCATTGGCGGCGTCGATCCGGTCGAGCGCCTCGGTCAGCTGGGCGTCGAGCTCTTTCTTCACCGCCTCTGCAGCGGCGAGCAGGGTCAGGGTGTCCTCGGCCTCCTGGCGCTGCTTCTCCAGCGCGAGGGTCATGGCGGTCAGCTCGGCATCGGCGTTTTCAAGCCGCTTGCGCAGGGCCTCGGCAGCGGCGGCCTCGGTCAGGCGGGCGGCTTCCTCGGCCGAGAGCTTCTGTTC
Organism: Seohaeicola zhoushanensis; assembly: GCF_014656415.1. Lineage (GTDB taxonomy): Bacteria > Pseudomonadota > Alphaproteobacteria > Rhodobacterales > Rhodobacteraceae > Seohaeicola_A > Seohaeicola_A zhoushanensis. The sequence continues at coordinate 32,724 of NZ_BNCJ01000018.1, forward strand.
CAGCGCGCTCAGCTGGCCGGCCTGCGCGGCGGTGTCGCGCCTGAGATCGGCAACCAGCGCCTCGAGCGCCTCGCGCTTGGCGGCGTCGAGGCGGGCGGCCTCGGTCTGGGCGTCGATCTCGCTGCGGCTTTGCGCCAGCGCGGCGTTCAGCGCGTCGCGTTCTGACAGCAGGTCGCCCCGTTCGCGCTCCAGCCCGGCGATGTTTTCCAGCGCCTTGTCGCGGCTGGCGATCAGCGTGGCGACCTGCGCCTCGAAGGCGGTGATCTGAGCCTGGGCCTGCGACAGCGCGGCATCCTGCGCCTCGGTCCGGGCGGTGAGCGAGGCGACCAGCGCCTGGGCCGCGTCCAGATCGCTCTGCGTCTGGCCCAGCGTGGCGTTCAGTGCGCCCATGCGGGCCTGCAGCTGTTTCGACTTCCGCTCTTCCAGGCCCAGCGCATTGGCCAGGGCGGCGATCTCGTCCGAAAGCTGGTGCAGCTCGGTCTCCTGCCCCGAGATCGTCTCGCGCAGGACGAACTGGACGATCATGAAGATCGTCAGCACGAACATCAGCACCAGCAGCAGCCCGGTCATCGCGTCGACGAAACCGGGCCAGATATTGCCCTGGAAGCGGTTGCCGGTGCGACGCGAGAGGGCCATGCGCTACTCCTGCTCCTCCGGGCGTGCCCGCACCGGGCGGACCACGTCGCGCGGCCGGGCCAGCGCCTTGACCAGCAGGTCGATATCCTTGCGCAGCTCGGCCATGCTCTCCTGCCGGCCGGCGGAGATTTCCTCGAGGATACGCAGCATCTGCACGTCGATCGAGCGCAGCCGCATCCGGCTTTCGGCATCCATCCCCTCGCCCGGGCCCTGGGCGCGCATCAGCTCGATCAGGGTCTCCTGCCCGATGGCGACCCGGTCGAGCGCGGTGGCAATGGTCTCGTTCTGCTCCTGCCTGTCATTCATCACCGAGATGACGTCGATCAGGTCCGAGAGCTTGCGGTCAACCACCGCGCGCCCGGCGTCGGACTGGGTGAACATCTGCTGCAGGGCTTCCATCTGCTCGGCCATGTTGTCCATGACGCCCGAGATGGCATTGCTGTCAACGCCGCCCTCCTCGCCCGAGGAGAACCCGACGCGGGTGATCGAGGACAGCCATTCCTCGAGTTCGCGGTAGAAGCGGTTCTGGCCATGGCCGGCGAAAAGTTCGAGCATCCCGACAAGCAGGGAACCGGCAAGGCCAAGCAGCGACGAGGAAAATGCCGTGCCCATGCCGCCAAGTTGCGCCTCCAGCCCGCTCATCAGGCGGTTGAAGACGGCGAGACCCTCTTCCCCTTCCTGCGGGGCGAGGCTGCGGATGGTGTCGACCACCGCCGGAACGGTGGTGGCGAGGCCGTAGAAGGTGCCGAGCAGGCCGAGGAAGATCAGCAGGCTGCCGATATAGCGGGTGATCTCGCGCGCCTCGTCGATCCGGGTGGCGACGGAATCGAGGATCGAGCGGGTCGAGGAGGACGACAGCTGCATCCGCGCCCCGCGCGAGCGCAGCAGCGAGGCCAGCGGTGCGAGCAGGCGGGTCGGCCGGTTGACCGTCTCGCTCTCGTCATTGGCAAAGCCTTCGATCCAGCGCACCGAACCCATCAGCTGGAACACCTGCCAGAAGCAGGAGACCACGCCGACAAGGAAGACGATGCCGATGAAACCGTTCAGCCAGAGGTTCGACAGGAAGACCGGCAGCACGAATGGCAGCGCCAGAACCGCCCCGGCAGAGGCAAGGCCGGCGACGATGATCATGGACAGCAACTGCTGGAAAGGCTGCGAGAATTGCGGCCTGGTCTTGCTGTCTGTCGGCGCCATGCGCTGGGCTCCCGGCACGTTTCTGCTCGTGCCCGAGTCTATAGAGTTAAGCGATGGAACGCCAAGGCTTTATGCCATCAGGCGGCGTACCCGCTCGGCCAGCCATTCGAGGTCTTCATCGGGCAGACCGAGGGTGGCGAGATGGTCGGTGGTGTTGAACAGGTATTCGTGGTTGGGCCCCCGCCCGCCAACCGCGCGCGCGATGATCTGCGCCTGGGTTTCGAGGTCGAGTCCGCCGCAATACTGCACATGCGCGGGGTCGATCACATAGGTCACGGCGGTCACGGTGCGGCCATCGTCGAGCCGCACGTCGAGGTTCTTTTCCAGGTAGGCCGAAGAGATCAGCTCGCGGTCGCGCAGATAGCCGATGGTCTCGCCCTCCAGCCCCGGCGGGACGGCCATCGCCACGCCCACGCATTGCGCGCCCTCAACGGCGTCGAGCGCGAGGACGAGGCCTGGCTCTTCCTCGGTGCCGCGATGGTGGATCGAGCGCATGCAGAACGAGCGGTGATAGCCGTCGAGCGTGGCCATCGCGCGGTCGGCCACTTCGAAACCTGGGTTCCACAACAGCGAGCCATAGGCAAAGACCCACATCGTCACGGCATCATCTTCCCTGCAATCACTCATGATACAATGCTTTACCGGCAATATGCTCCGGTCCGGTAGCGGGCCGTGTCAAGATGGAAGTGATTGGCATGGTAGCGGTCCGACCCCGGCCCCAGCACTGTGCCGAAAATTCCGCAGGCCGCGCGGCGGGCGGCGCCGAGCGGGCCGCTGTTGGAGTAATCCTTGAGCACCGAGAGCGTCTTGCCCGACTTCAGCACGAAGCCGGAGATGTCGACGGCATTGCCCTTGGAGTGCTCGGAGAGGCGCGCACCCTTCACGTTGTTGCGACTGCGGCAGGCATAGTGGGCCGCGACCTGCAATTGCACGACCTGATCGCGCTTGCGGAACGAGGGCTGGACGCCGCGGACCACCCAGGTCTTGAGTGCGGCGGCAGTGGGGCAGTTCATCAGCGCGGGCTGGCTCAGCGAGATGCCGGCGACCGAGCGGATCCTTACCGCGTCCTCGATCCCGCAACTGCCGTTGGGGGACGAGACCTTGCCGACCGGTTCGCCGATGATCTCGACATCGCCACAGACCGCGCCCTTGCGTCTCAGCTCGCGCTTGCTGGCCGGGGCCTTGGCCGTCGCCTGAACGCGCGCGGGGGCCTGCGAGGCAGAGGCGGAGGCAGTCACCGTGCCGAGCCCCTCGGGGCGCGGATGGGGACGGATGGACGGCGCCGTGGCGGTCGACGAGGCTACCTCGGGGGTAGTTTGCGGGTCGGCCGTGGCCGGCGCAATCTCGGGGGAGGCTGGCGTTACCGTCACTTCGGGGCGGGCTTGCGGACGCTTTGCCGGGGCGGCCGGGGCAGTGGGCACTGCAGCTGCCTGACCCGGCAGCTGCGGCGGTCGCAGAGAGGTGTCGGGCGCCTTCGCGGCGGCGGGCAGGGTGGCCAGCGCCAGGGATATGGCCGCCAGCCAGCGCCTCATTTCTGGCCCGAGGGCCCGCGCCCGAAGTTCGGCGCGGCGGTGTCCTGGCCGGCCTGGATGATGCCACGCCGGATCGCCCGCGTGCGGGTGAAATAATCGAACAGGTGCTGCCCGTCGCCGGTGCGGATCGCCCGTTGCAGCGCGAAGAGTTCCTCGGTGAAGCGTCCGAGGATTTCCAGCGTCGCCTCCTTGTTGGTCAGGAAGACGTCACGCCACATCGTCGGATCGCTTGCAGCGATCCGGGTGAAGTCACGGAAACCCGCGGCCGAATACTTGATGACCTCGCTGTCGGTGACGCGGCGCAGGTCGTCGGCCACGCCCACCATCGTATAGGCGATCAGGTGCGGCGTGTGGCTGGTCACCGCCAGCACCAGGTCATGGTGGTCGGCATCCATCAGGTCTACATTGGCGCCCAGCCGCTCCCAGAAGCTGCGCAGGTCGCCGACCACCTCGTCGGGGGCCGAACCGGGGATCAGCAGCGTCCAGCGATTGTCGAAGAGTTCGGCAAAGCCGCTTTCAGGGCCGGAATGCTCGGTCCCGGCCAGCGGGTGGCCCGGCACGAAGAAGACGCCCTCGGGCAGATGCGGCGTAACCGAGCGGATCACGTCGCCCTTGACCGAGCCGACATCGGTGACGGTGCAGCCGGGCTTGAGGTGCGGCGCGATCTCTTCCATCACCGGACCCATCGCACCGACCGGCACGCAGAGGATGACCAGGTCGGCATCCTTCACCGCCTCGGCCATGCTGTCGCAGACCCGGTCGCAGAGGCCGATGCGGCGCGCGGTCTCGCGGGTGGCCTCGGTGCGGGCATAGCCCGTCACCTCGCCGGCGAGATTGCCGTCGCGCTTCATTGCCCAGAACATCGACGAGGCGATAAGCCCCAGGCCGATCAGGGCGACGCGGTCATAGATCCGCTCCATCAGCGCACCCCCTTGAACGCGGCCAGGACCGCGATGATGCGCCGACAGGCGGCCTCGTCGCCCACGGTAATCCGAAGGCCCTCGGGAAGACCGTAGCCCGTGACCCGGCGCACGATGATCCCGTCGGCTTTGAGCGCGGCATCGGCGGCGCCGGCTTCCTCGGCATCGGCAAAGCGGGCCAGCACGAAGTTCGCGTGGCTCTCGTCGCAGCCGACACCCATCTGGCGCAGCGCATCGGTGAGCCAGCTGCGCCAGCGGGCGTTCTCCTCGCGGCAACGGGTCGTGAACTCGACGTCGCGGATCGCTGCTTCGGCCGCGGCCATCTGGCCCTGGCTCAGGTTGAACGGCTGGCGCAGGCGGTTGAGCACGTCGATCACCTCGCGCCGGGCATAGCCCCAGCCGATCCGCAGCCCGCCAAGGCCGTGGATCTTCGAGAAGGTCCGCGTCATGATCACGTTGTCATGCGCCTCGACCAGCCCGGCGCCGCCGTCGAACCCGTCGACGAACTCGGCATAGGCGCCATCGTGGACCAGCAACGCGCGGCCCTTCAGGCCGGCGGCCAGACGGTCGAGATCCGCTTCCGATACCATGGTCCCGGTCGGGTTGGCCGGGTTGGCCAGGAAGACGATGCGGGTCTTGTCGGTCACCGCCGCGAGGATGGCATCGACGTCGATGCAGCGTTCCCGTTCGCCCACGGTGACCGGGGTCGCCCCAACCGCATGGGCCAGGATCGGATACATCGAGAAGCCGTGCTCGGTGGTGATGATCTCGTCGCCCGTCCCGGCATAGGCCTGGGCGATGAACTGCAGCACCTCGTCCGAGCCGACGCCGCAGACGATGCGGTCGGGGTCGAGGCCATGGATCTCGCCGATGGCACGGCGCAGGGCGCCGTGATCGGTGTTGGGATAGCGGTGCAGGTCGGCGGCGGCGGCCAGGTAGGCGGCGCGGGCCTTGTCCGAGCACCCGTAGGGGTTCTCGTTCGACGACAGTTTCAGCACATCCGCGCGACCCGCGATCGCGCTTTCGCCGCTGACATACAGCGCGATGTCCATGATCCCCGGTTGCGGTGCGATCCCGGCCATTATGTCCCCCAGATGGTTCCGGCGGGTTCTATGACTCTCAGCGAGGCATGGCCAGAGGGAAAAGCCACGCCACGCAGCGCTTCGCCGCCGGGTCACGGGGCGAGGAAACGCGCGAGATAGTCGTCGGAATAGTCGATTTCGATCTCGATCCAGATCGGCAGGTGGTCGGACATCTCGTAGGTGGTCCAGCTGCGATAGCTCTTCTCGAAATGGGCGTAGGGCGGACGGCCATGCCTGGCGCGCTCGGCCACGGTGACAGGCAGGTAATGGGCGATCTGCTCGGCGTCGGTCAGGCGGCGTTGCGGCATGGCCGCTTCGGCCGCTGTCTGCGCCGGAAAGTCGCGGTCGGGCCACGGCCCGAAGACCGATCGGCGCCAGTCGAAGACGCCGTGGCGCAGCAACCGGGTCTTGCGCTCGGCCTTGCCCTTCACGGTGAAGGCGATCTGGTCGAAGAACTTGTCACCGCCCAGGTTGGTCGCGGGAAAGGCGGGCACCACCATCTCGCTTGCGGTCAGGGCCGCCATGATCGGTCCGTCGCGGGTGTCGATGTTGAGATCGCCCAGCAGCACGTAGACCTGGTCCTCGTCCTTCGCGCGGTCGACCAGCACACGTGTTATCGCGCGGATCTCCTGCGCCCTGAGCTCCTTTTCCGCCGCGCTCTCGCCGCCGAAGATGATATGCGCGGAACAGAGCGCGAAGCGGAACCAGCCCGCCTGGAAAGCCGCGAAGAAGGGCGAGCGGGCGATCTGTTCGCCCGCGATCAGATCCTCGCTCGGGAGGACGATCTCGCCGATCAGGTTGCGGAAGATCACCTTGTCGGTGTTGTAGAGGAAGGCCATTCGCTCGGAATTGCCACCCTTGTGGGTCGAGACGTCCGAGACGAAGTATTCCCATTGCGGCCCCAGCAGGCGCACCAGCCGCTGCAACGGGGCAAGGTCACTCTTGATCTCCTGCACCGCGCAGATGTCGAAGCTGTTCACGATCTCGGCGATGTAGTGGTAGCTCTCGTCGAGCCGGGGCAGCCCGTCGTCGAAGGCCCGGATGTTCCACGAGCCGATGATCAGCGAATTGGCCCGCCGGTTGCGCAGCACCTGGTCGTGCAGGTCACGCCGAAGGGCAAGCAGCCGGGCCGCAACCCAGGCCGCCTTGCCGGAATAGGCGGGGTCGTTCTCGTAGGATTTCAATCCGTGGTAGAAGGCCATATGACGTCCTCGCACTGCGCCCCCGCCACGACAGGATGGCAGCCCAGACGCGCCCTGTCGATCCGCCTGCGGGCAGGGTATTCCGGGCTTGATCCGCGCGGGACTTTCCCTTACACGACCGCAATCCCGGAATCGCTCGCGCGGCTCTGGGTGCTTCGTATTGGCAATCACGCGGGCGCCCGGCTTTCTTCGGCCGAACCGGACCGCGGCCAGGACGAAGGCACAACGGAACCGACGAACGATCTCCGGCGGGCGCTGCGGCGGACCCGGTTGAAGACCAGGAGCTCTCGGGCGCGCACACTCTGCGGGGCAACCGCAGGCTTATTGGAGACTTTAGCGATGAACCTGATCGCACAGATCGAGGCGGAACAGATCGCCTCGCTGGGGAAAACGATCCCCGACTTCCGCGCCGGCGACACCATCCGCGTCGGCTACAAAGTGACCGAAGGCACCCGCAGCCGCGTCCAGATGTATGAAGGCGTCTGCATCTCGCGCAAGGGCGGCGGCATCGGCGCCTCGTTCACCGTTCGCAAGATTTCCTTCGGCGAAGGCGTGGAACGCGTGTTCCCGCTCTACTCGACCAACATCGACAGCATCGAAGTGGTCCGCCGTGGCCGCGTCCGCCGCGCCAAGCTGTACTACCTGCGCTCGCGTCAGGGCAAATCGGCCCGGATCGCCGAGAACACCAACTACAAAGAGCTGTCTTCGTCGGCCGAAGCGTAAGGAACAGAGTCATGAAACAAGGCATTCACCCCGAATACCACGTCATCGACGTCAAGCTGGTCGATGGCACCGTGGTCCAGATGAAATCGACCTGGGGCAAGGAAGGCGACCAGATGTCGCTGGATATCGACCCCTCGGTGCACCCGGCCTGGACCGGCGGCGGCACCCGCCTGCTGGACACCGGCGGCCGCGTGTCGAAGTTCAAGAGCAAATACGCCGGCCTCGGGTTCTGATCCATCGCCGCAGCGTTACGCCGACGCCGCCCCCAGGGCGGCGTTTGTCGTTTCAGGGGTCGGTATCGGGCTGGAAGTGACCAAATAGAAACGAATTGACGGCATGGTCCGGGGCTCAAGCAACAGTCCGGAGTCAACATGCCACAAGCCCTGTCCGTCACCCAGGCCCTGAACCGCGCAAGCAAGGCAATCAAGACCGGCGAGGTCGAGGTCGCCGAAGATCTCTACCTCAAGGTGCTCGAACGGTTTCCGGCCAACCGGCGGGCGCAGGCGGGGCTGCTCACGCTCTGTCAGGGCAGCGCGACCGAGATGGCGCAAAGCGCGCGAGAGATGCAGGCCAGGGGCAATCTCTACGCCGCCGAGAAGCGGTGGAGCTTTGCGGTCTGCCGCTCGCCCGAGACCGCGGGGCTGGGGGTCGGGCTGGCGCTCTGCCGGCTGGAGATGGGCCAGGCGGCGGCGGCGCTGGACGCGGTCGACAAGGTGCTGGAGGCCTGCCCCGACGATGCCCGCGCGCTGGATACGCGCGGCCGCGCGCTGCGCGACCTGGGGCGGATGGAGGAGGCAGAAGCCTGCCACCGGGCCGCCCTGCGCGGCGGCATCGAAGATACCGGCCCGCTCAACCACCTTGGCATTCTTGCCCAGGCACGCGGTGAACGCGCGGCGGCGGCCGAGTTCTATCGCCGGGCCATTGCGCTGCGCCCCGAGGTGCCGGACCTGCATCACAACCTCTCGCACGTGCACCGCTATGCCGAGGGCGACGCGCATATCGCGCAGATGGAGCGGCTGCTGTCACGGGTCGCGCCGAACGATCCGGGCCAGGCGCCGCTGCATTTCGCGCTGTTCAAGGCCTTCGACGATCTCGACCAGCTCGACCTGGCGTTTCATCACCTGGTCCGGGGCAACCGGATGAAACAGGCTGCGCTGGGCTATGAGGTGCGCCATGACGCGCTGCGCTTCGCCCATGTCAAATCGCTGTTCGCGGCCCCGGTGGAGGAGGTCGTGGCCGAGAGCCCCCTGCCCGTGCGCCCGATCTTCGTGGTGGGGCTGCCGCGTTCGGGGACGACGCTGGTGGAGCAGGTGCTGGCGCAGGCGCCGGGCACCCAGGGCTGCGGCGAGCTTTCGGTGATCGCCCGCGCCGCAGCGCGGCTGCTGCGCGGCTTGCAGGAAGACAAGCGGGCGGCGCTGGAGCCGCAGGATCTGAGCAGGATGCGCACCGAGATTGCCGAGGGGCTGGCACGCTATTCCAACGGCGCGCCGGTGATGATCGACAAGATGCCGCTGAACTTCCGCTGGCTCGGCTTCATCGCCGCCGCCCTGCCCGAGGCGCGGATCGTGCACGTGGTGCGCGACCCGATGTCGGTGGCCTGGTCGCTGTTCCGTCATGCCTTCGCCGGTCGCGGCAACGGCTTTGCCTACAGCATCGGCGGGATCACCGCCTATATGCTGCTGCACCGTGACCTGATGGCCTACTGGCAACGCCGCCTGCCGAGGAAGATCGCGACGCTCGACTATGACGCGATGGTGCGTGACCCCGACCCCGAGCTACGCGCGCTTGTCGCCGCCTGCGGGCTGGAGTGGCACGATGACTGTCTCAGCCCGCACCGTTCGGGCAGCGCGGTTCTGACCGCCAGCGCAGCGCAGGTGCGCCAGCCGATCCATGACACCTCGAACGCCGCATGGCTCCGCTACGAGACCCAGATGGAGCCGCTGCGGGCGGCGCTGGCGCAGGCCGGGTTGCTTTGAGCACACGCGAGGAAATCTCCTGTGCACAACCTCTGATGGGCGCTTTTCATCCGCTTAGACACTAAATATAGTGGCCGGAACAAGCGAACTGTGCAAAGCAGCTGTGAAGAGGTCCGGGCATGGCACATATCATCGTCGTGGGGAACGAAAAGGGCGGCGCGGGTAAATCCACCGTCTCGATGCACGTGGCAACCGCCCTCGCGCGGCTCGGCCACAAGGTCAGCGCGCTCGACCTCGACCTGCGCCAGCGGACCATGGCGCGCTATGCCGAGAACCGGCTGACCTTCCTCCAGAAGGCCGGGCTGGACCTTCCCAGCGCGAGCTGCCACGACCTGCCCGAGATCGATCCGGCGGCCCTGCGCCCCGGCGAGAACATCTACGACCACCGCCTCTCGGCGGCGGTGTCGCAGCTTGAGCCCGACAGCGATTTCATCCTGATCGACTGCCCCGGCTCGCATACCCGCCTCAGCCAGGTCGCCCACTCGCTGGCCGATACGCTGATCACGCCGCTGAACGACAGCTTCATCGACTTCGACCTGCTGGCCCAGACCGACACCACCGGCGAGAAGATCCTCCGCCCCTCGGTCTATTCCGAGATGGTGTGGAGCGCGCGGCAGCTGCGCGCGCAGGCCGGGCTCAAGCCGATCGACTGGGTGGTCATGCGCAACCGGGTCGCTACCCAGCGCATGGTCAACAAGGAGAAGATGGAGCGCGCGATCAAGATGCTGTCCGAGCGGCTTGGCTTCCGGGTCGCGCCGGGCTTTTCCGAACGGGTCATCTTCCGCGAACTCTTCCCGCGCGGGCTGACACTGCTCGACCTCAAGGATATCGGGGTCAAGCAGCTGAACATCTCGAACGTCGCCGCCCGCCAGGAGCTGCGCGACATGATGAAGGCGCTGAACCTGCCGGGCGTGAAGATCACCTTCTGACGCCCGGAGCGGTTCAGGCGAAGGCCTTGTTCGCCTCTTCGAGTTCCTTCAGGATCGCCGCGTATTGCGGATCGTCGTGGAGCGCCTTCAGTTGCTTGCGCGCGGCCGCGATCTTGTCGCGCTCGGCGGCGATCTTCTTGTCGATGTCCTCGAGGTCGACCCGGCTCTTGTCCGATCCGAGCTGACCAGTCATCTGCACGATCTTGTCGTCGAGCCCCTTGATCCGCTTGTCATTGGAGTCGATGTCGCGCTCGAGGTCCTTTTTCTTCTTGGCGTCCCACTCCTGCCCCAGCTGCCGCGACAGCCGACGCCCGCGCGATTCCACCTGGGCTTTCAACAGTTCGGCCTGGCGGATCTTCACCTGAAGCAGCCCGTCGGACTTGCTGAGCTCCAGCTGCCGGATCTGGCCCTCGGCGCGGTTGATAACGTTGCCAAGCTCGGCCGCCTGCTTGCCCAGCGTCTTGGAATAGGCCACGGTCGCCTTCTTCAGGCGGGTCAGATCTTCCTTGGTGTAGTTCTGGTCGACCTCGTCGAAATAGCTGCTCATCAGGACCGCATCCAGCGTGGGCCGCTTGTCGGGGTCCGGGTCCTTCATCCGGTTCATCAGCCGCGTCAGCGACGAGACCTGAGCCACCTTGCCTTCGTCGTCGGTCGACTGTGACGGTCCCGGATTCGCGCTCGAGAACTTCTCCTTGAAGGTGCCCTCGCCCCGCAGCGGATCGGTGACACGTTCGAGGATCTCGCCCAAGGTGAAGTTGTCGGACTTCTGCGTGACGGCCTTGCCATCCCCGAAGAGTTCCGGCGGCTCGTAGCCCGGCGTGAACTCGTCCAGGCCCTTGATCGCCTCGTCGTGGGTATCGACGTGCCGCGCGAGCCCGAAGTCGGCCACCTTGAACGTGCCGTCCTCGCTGACGAAGATATTGGCCTCCTTCAGGTCGTGGTGCGTCATCCCGCTGGCTTGCATCGCCTTCATGCCGGTGATGATCTCGCGCATCTGCTGGGCCATCATCGCCTGTCGGGCGCCATCGGTGAGAAGGCCCGATTTCTCGGCCGCGCTCATCGAGTCGGAGTATTTCTCGGCGTCACCCGCGCCGGCGAGGTCCATCACGATCAGCGGTGCTCCGTTGGGGGCCAGCACCATGCCTTTCATGTCGAGCACGTTCTCGGGACAGTCGCCATCCTCGCCGCCGCTGACCGCGCGGTGATTGCTCACCTCGCTTTTCAGCGTCTGGTGCTCATCCTCTTCCATCGCACTGTCCGCGCTGAAGCCGCGGGGTGTCTTCAGCACCACTTCGTTGCCATTGGCGTCCTTGGCCAGGTAGACCGTGCCGCCGCCGCCCTGACCGAGGAACTTGATGTTCCCGTAGACCACGCCGCCGATGGTAAACTCACTCAGCTTGCCGTCGTCGCCGACCTTGGCCTTGTCGGGGTATTTCTGCTGGGCGGCTTCGCGCATGGCGTCGCCCGCAGCCTTGATCTTATACCAGACGGTCGGGTCGATTGTGTCGGGCTTGTCGGGGTCGAACTGAATGCCCGAGGCCTTGGCCGCCTCGACATACCAGTCGCGCTGGCTGCGCGTACACATCTCGAAGACCTCGTCGGGCACGGTGCCGTTGGCGAGCAGCGCGTCCATCGCATCGGAGACCCCCTTGCCCGCCGCCGCGCCGATCTCGTCGGGGCGCTTGCGGGTGTCGGTCACATCGATGCCGAGGTCGTCCATCATCTCGGCGGTGTCGAAGGGCCGGATCCGCGTGCTGGTGATGAGCGAGGTGTCCTCGGTCATCGAGAGCATGGCGTTGTCGGTCTTCAGAGCTTCGAGATAGGCTTTCTTGGCCTTCTCGAGCCGCTCCGCCTCGAGCTTGTCGAGATGCTTGAACTGATCTGCGAGCTTCTGCGCGGCCTCCTTGGCCTCCGGGCCCTCCAGCCGTTTGCCGGCATCGTCGGTCGCGGCCAGCACCTCCATCGGGGGCGGGCTGGTCTTGGTCTTCAGCACCTCGAGCAGCGTGTTGCGCTGGGTGCGCAGCGCGGCGGACATCTCGCTGGCGAGTTCCGAGCCACTACCGGCCAGGAAACTGGAGCGCACCTGCTGGTCGAGGAAGGCATAGCGGGCGTTGTGCATACCCTTGACGGAGTCCGGGTCTTTCTTGCCCAGCAGCTGGATATTGTGCGAGATCAGGGCGAGCAGCGAGGGGATGGTCGGCGCATTCGCCATCATCGCCTTGTATGTCTGTACCCCCTGGTTGACGTTGGCCTCAAGCGCGTCCCACTCCATCATCAGTTCCTTCTGGCGCCGCAGGTTCTCGCCTGCCAGGGAGATAATGCCGTCACGGGTATTCTCGGAGGTCGGATCGCGCAGGATCCGCGCCTCGTCGATCACGTCGGTGGCGCCAAGGGCCAGCAGGTCGCGGATGCGGCGCTGTTCGGTCTGCAGACGTCGGACGCTGGCTTCCAGGTCGTCGAGCTCGGCGTTGATGGCGCCGAGACTGATGCCGCCCTTGACCACGGTGGCGGCGGCACGGGCGTTTGCCTTGACAGATTTCAGATCGTGGTAGGCCCCCTTGAGATCGCCGCCCTCGGCCTTCTTCGTCGCGGCATCCACTGCCTGCTTCAATGCGGCCAGTTGGGGGTGTTCCGGCGGCAGCGCCTTGATCTCGGCCTCGGCCTTGTCGCGCCGGCGCCAGAACTCCTGGACCTGCGATTTCAGCGCCTTCTTGGCGAAATACTTCTTGGTGTCATATCCGAGATGCTTTTGCAGGAACTGCAACTGAGCCGGGGTCAGGTCTGCCATCGATACCTCTTGAAAAACGTGAAACGAAGAAAACTGGTCCGTGTGGGCACGGTTCTAGCAACAAAATTCGCTGTGCCAAAAGAAATTTGCGGCCGGCAAGACCGCGGATCCGGCAAGCGCGCCTCTTAACCGGCGAGCTTGACCAGCAACCGGCGCAGCGTGGCGGACTCGTCCGCCGTCAGGTCGCGCACCAGCGCGGCGTCGTATTCGCGGGCCACCTGGCGCAGTTCGCGGTAGGCCGCCAGCCCGGCGTGGGTCAGTTCCAGGTGCTCGGACCGGCGGTCGCTCTCGTCTGGGGTTCGCTGCAGAAAGCGCCGCTCGGCCAGGCGCTGAACGGCGCGGCTGATCTTGGTCTTGTGGGTCCGCGCCCGCTGGCCGATTTCGGTGGCCGTCATCCGCCCGTAGATGCCGAGATGGAAGAGGACCCGCCACTCGGTGCGCAGCATTCCGTAGCGGCTCTTGTAGACCCGCTGGAAGGCGAGGCTCGATTCCTCGGCCGCCTGGTTCAGCAGGTAGGGCAGGAATAGGTGCAGGTCGAAATCGTCTTTTTCGGTCATGGCGGCTCCTTTTATGTTGTTAGTTACAAAATCAACTATTACCTCCGCAACCAGCAAAGGGAGGAACGCCCATGAACCGACCGACTCATCCGCACAAGTTCGTCCAGGCCACCGGCCAGACCGGCATCACCGAGGGCTACATGCCCGGCTTCGGCAACGACTTTGAAACCGAGGCGCTGCCGGGCGCGCTGCCGCTGGGCATGAACTCGCCGCAAAAGTGCAACTACGGGCTCTATGGCGAACAGCTTTCCGGCACGGCCTTTACCGCCAACCCGCCCGAGCGGACCTGGTGCTATCGCATCCGCCCCTCGGTCAAGCATTCCGCGCGCTACCAGAAGATCGACCTGCCCTACTGGAAAAGCGCGCCGCATGTGAACGACGACGTGATCAGCCTTGGCCAGTATCGCTGGGATCCGGTGCCCTATGCCGGGCAGAAGCTGACCTGGCTGACCGGGATGCGCACCATGACCACGGCCGGCGACGTGAACACCCAGGTCGGCATGGCCAGCCATATCTACCTGGTCACCGAAAGCATGGTCGACGCCTATTTCTTCTCGGCCGACAGCGAGCTGCTTGTGGTGCCGCAGGAAGGCAGGCTGCGCTTCTGCACCGAGCTGGGCATCATCGACCTCGCCCCGCAGGAGATCGCCATCATCCCGCGCGGGCTGGTCTATCGCGTCGAGGTACTGGAAGGGCCCTGCCGCGGCTTCGTCTGCGAGAACTACGGCCAGAAGTTCGAACTTCCGGGCCGCGGCCCGATCGGCGCAAACTGCATGGCCAACCCCCGCGACTTCAAGGCGCCGGTGGCGGCCTACGAGGACCGCGAGGTGCCCTCGACGCTGACCATCAAGTGGTGCGGCCAGTTCCACGAGACCGAAATCGGGCAGAGCCCGCTCGATGTCGTCGCCTGGCACGGTAACTACGCGCCCTACAAATATGACCTCTCGACCTACTGCCCGGTCGGAGCGATCCTCTTCGACCACCCCGATCCGTCGATCTTCACCGTGCTGACCGCGCCCTCGGGCGTGCCGGGCACCGCGAACATCGACTTCGTGCTGTTCCGCGAGCGCTGGATGGTGGCCGAGGACACCTTCCGTCCGCCGTGGTATCACAAGAACATCATGTCCGAGCTGATGGGCAACATCTACGGCCAGTACGACGCCAAGCCGCAGGGGTTCGTCCCCGGCGGGATGAGCCTGCACAACATGATGCTGCCGCACGGACCGGACCGGAACGCCTTCGAGGGCGCCTCGAACGCCAAGCTGGAACCGCACAAGCTCGACAACACGATGTCGTTCATGTTCGAGACCCGCTTCCCGCAGCACCTGACCGCCTTCGCGGCCAAGGAAGCGCCGCTGCAGGACGACTACATCGACTGCTGGTCGGACCTCGAGAAGAAGTTCGACGGCACGCCGGGCAAGAAGTAGGCCGGCCTCCGGCATCGCGGACACCGGCGGCGGGGATTGACCCCGCGCGCCGGGACCGGGACAAGGGGAAACCCGACGGAGCCAGCGAGAAGGAGATGCCCGGTGAGTGACGCAATGAAGGATCTGCTGTTCTGGATCGCCCTCTTCATCGTCCTCGGCGTGGTGTTGCGCTGGCTTCAGAAGCGCAAGCAGAACAAGGACTAGGCGGCACGACCGCCAGAAACGGAAAGACGAACATGCCTCTGATGAAAAGCTGGGTCGCCTCGGCCAATCGTGCCGATTGCCCCTTTCCACTGAACAACCTGCCCTATGGCGTGTTCTCCACCGGCGATGACGAGGACGCGCGCTGCGGCGTGGCGATCGGCGACATGGTGCTCGACATGGCCGCGGCCGAGGAAGAGGGTCTGGTCGACCTCGGCGACGAGCCGCTGTTCGACCTGCCGTTCTGGAACGCCCTGATGGAAGAAGGCCCGGCGGTCTGGGCCGCGCTGCGCGCGCGCCTGACCGCGCTGCTCGCCGAGGGCGCGAAGGAGCGTGACAAGGTCGAGCCGTTGCTGGTGCCGCTGTCCGAAGTGACCATGCACATGCCCTTCATGGTCAGCGAATACACCGATTTCTATGCCGGCCGTCACCACGCCACCAATGTCGGCACCATGTTCCGCGGCGCCGAGAACGCGCTGCCGCCGAACTGGCTGCACATCCCGATCGGCTACAACGGGCGCGCATCGTCGGTGGTGGTCTCGGGCACCCCGGTGCGCCGCCCCTGGGGCCAACTCAAGAGCCCCGAACACGACCTGCCCGCCTTCCTGCCCTGCCGCCGTTTCGACCTCGAGCTGGAGATGGGCGCCATCGTCGGCGTGGACAGCGACGGCCCGATCACCGTGGCCGAGGCCGATGCCAATATCTTCGGCTACGTGCTGCTGAACGACTGGTCGGCGCGTGATATCCAGGCCTGGGAATACCAACCTCTTGGGCCGTTCCAGGCCAAGGCGACCGCCACCACCATCAGCCCCTGGATCGTCACCCGCGCCGCGCTGGAACCCTTCCGTGTCGACACCCCGGCGCGCGAGTTCGAGCTGCTTGACCATCTCAAGGACGTCGGGCCGATGCTCTACGACATCGACCTCGAGGTGACCCTGGCCCCGGAAGGCAAACCGGCCACCACCATCGCCCGCACGAACTACCGCGAGATGTATTACTCCTCGGCCCAGCAGCTGGCGCATCACACCACCTCGGGCTGCCCGATGAACGTGGGTGACCTGCTCGGCTCGGGCACCATCTCGGGCGCGGGCAAGGACGAGCGCGGCTCGCTGCTGGAACTGAGCTGGGGCGGCAAGGAACCGCTGACGTTGGACACCGGCGAGACCCGCAGCTTCCTGCAGGACGGCGACACGCTGACCCTGAAGGGCGCGGCGCATGGCGATGGCTATACCATCGGCTTCGGGGATTGCGCGGGGCAGGTACTGCCGGCGCTGGAGAACCCCTACGCCAGGTGAGGAAACCGGGGTGCGCGATGAATGCGCACCCTACGAAGCGACTCTGTAGGGTGCGCATTCCTTGCGCACCCCGAGAAAGGAAACAGACCATGGCCAAGGCATTCGCGTCCCAGGGCGATCTCGACGAGAAGAAGATCAGTTTCACCGAGGTGGGCGAGGGCCTCTGGGCCTTCACCGCCGAGGGCGACCCGAACTCGGGCGTCATCATCGGTGACGACTCGGTAATGATCGTCGAGGCCCAGGCCACGCCGCGCCTGGCCAACAAGGTGATCGAGAAGGTGCGCGAAGTCACCGACAAACCGATCACCCACGTGGTGCTGACCCACTATCACGCCGTGCGCGTGCTGGGCGCCTCGGCCTTCGGGGCGCAGCAGGTCATCATGGGCGAGAAGGCCCGCGCTATGGTCGCCGAGCGCGGCCAGGAAGACTGGGACAGCGAGTTCCAGCGTTTCCCGCGCTTGTTCCAGGGGCATGAATCCATCCCCGGCCTGACCTGGCCGACCACCACCTTCAACGACCGCATGACCGTCTACCTGGGCAAGCGGCGGATCGACCTGATGCACCTTGGTCGCGCCCATACCGCCGGCGACATCGTGATCCACCTGCCCGACGCCAACACCATGTTCACCGGCGATATCGTCGAATACCACTCGGCCTGCTACTGCGGCGATGGTCACTTCGCCGACTGGACCGGCACCCTGGACAACATCCGCGCCTTCGGCCTTGACGCCATCGCGCCGGGCCGGGGGGACGCGCTGGTGGGACAGGACATGGTCAACGCCGCGCTCGACGCGACGGCGGATTTCGTGACCTCGACCTATGCGCCCGCCCGCCGTGTCGCGCTGAAGGGCGGCACGCTGAAGGACGCCTGGGACGCGGTGCGCGCGGAATGCGACCCGAAGTTCAAGGATTACGCGATCTACGAGCACTGCCTGCCCTTCAACGTCGCCCGCGCCTATGACGAGGCGCAGGGTATCGACAACCCCCGCATCTGGACCGCCGAGCGCGACATGAAGATGTGGGAAGCCCTGCAGGGATAAAGCCGATGAGCGCCACCCGGATCCTGATGCTTGCCCTTGGCGCCGTGATCTTCGCGGCCTGGGCTTACAACATGTTCCGGGTGTTGTTCCTGCTGCGCAAACGCGCCGAGGCGGAGAGTGGGCGTCCATTTCCGGGACCCGGCCAGGCGCTGCGCCAATGGGGCCGCTTCTTTCGCGGCCCCGAAGACAAACCGCTGCGCCAGCGCCTGACCGGGCTGACGATGGGCCTGCTGGCCTGGCTGGTCGGATTGGCCTGGATGGGAGAGTGAGCGATGGCCTATGACTATACCCCCTTCCCCTATGTCTCGCCCCCCGGCCTGACCGCGCCCGAGGCGCGCCACCGGGTGGTGATCGTCGGCGCGGGGCCCATTGGCCTGGCCATGGCGATCGACCTGGCGCAGCGCGGCGTGGCCTCGGTCGTGCTCGACGACAACAACGTGGTTTCGGTCGGCAGCCGGGCGATCTGCTGGGCCAAGCGCACGCTCGAGATCTTCGACCGGCTGGGCGTGGGCGAGCGGATGCTGGCCAAGGGCGTCACCTGGAAGATCGGCCGCCAGTTCCACGGGGCCGAAGAGGTCTACAGCTTTGACCTGCTGCCCGAGGAAGGCCACAAGTATCCCGCTTTTATCAACCTCCAGCAGTATTACGCCGAGGAATACCTCGTCGACCGCGCCCGCGACTTCCCCGAGCTGATCGACCTGCGCTTCAAGAACAAGGTCGTCGCACACGAGGACCGGGGCAACCATGTCGCCCTGACCGTCGAGACCCCCGAGGGCACATATTCGCTGCAGACCGAATACCTGCTGGCCTGCGATGGCGCGGGCTCGGCCACGCGCGAACGGATGGGGCTGGATTTCACCGGCCAGACCTTCCAGGAGCAATTCCTGATCGCCGATATCGAGATGGACGAGAGCCCCTTCGGCCCGGACCCGGTGCCCGAACGCTGGTTCTGGTTCGACCCGCCCTTCCATGCCGGCAAGTCGGCGCTGCTGCACGCCCAGCCCGACAATATCTATCGCATCGACCTGCAGCTTGACGTCGATGCGGACGGCAAGGCCGAGGCCGCGCCCGAAAAGGTGATCCCGCGCATCAAGGCCATCGTCGGGGACAAGCCGTTCCGGCTCGACTGGGTGTCGGTCTACAAGTTCCGCTGCATCAAGCTCGACCGTTTCGTGCACAACCGGGTGATATTTGTCGGTGACAGCGCCCATGTGGTCAGCCCCTTCGGCGCGCGCGGCGGCAATGGCGGCATCCAGGACATCGACAACCTGGGCTGGAAACTGGTCGCCGTTCTCGCCGGCGAGGCCGACGAGCGGCTGATCGAGACCTATCACGACGAACGCAGCCACGGGTCGGCCGAGAATATCCTGAACTCGTCGCGGGCCACCAACTTCATGACGCCCAAGACCCCGATCGAGGCGCTGTTCCGCGCCGAGGTGCTGCGGCTGGCCCATGACCAACCCTTTGCCCGCAAGCTGCTGAACTCGGGCCGCCTCTCGGTGCCCTGCTCGCTGGAAGGCTTCCCGCTGCAGACTCCGGGCACCGGCGCGGTGCCCTCGGGCCGGGCCGTTGTCGATGCGCCGATCAATGGCCCCGAGGGAGACGGCTGGCTGCTGGAACAGGTCCAGACCGGCGGTTTCACCCTGGTGGGCTTCGGCGACGTGCAGCTGCCCGAGGTCGACGGCATCGCCCGCGTCGGCATCAACCAGCGCAGCGCCGATTATCCCTGCTTCACGGCGCTCAAGGGGCTGGCCATCCGCCGCTATGGCGAGGGCCGCGCCTATCTCTTCCGCCCCGACGGCCATGTCTGCGCCAGCTTCACGGCGCCCGAGGCCGACGCAATCCTTGCCGCCCGCGCCCGCGCGATGGGTGCCGAACTGGAACCCAGCCGATGACCATCGCCCCCGACCGTCTCAGCCCCTTCCAGGACGAATTCTACAGCGCCCTGATGCAGGCCCACGAGGGGCTGACCGAGGCACAGAGCCACGCCCTGAACGCGCGGCTGGTGCTGATGATGGCCAACCGCATCGGCGACCTCGACTCGCTGGTGGATATCCTCAAGACCGCACGGAGCTATGAGCATGGCTGAGACCGTCCTTTTCGACTATTGGCGCTCTTCGGCCAGCTACCGGATGCGCATTGCGCTCCAGTTGGCCGGGATCGAATACACCTCGGTTCCCGTCGACCTGCCTACCCGGCAGCACCGCACGCACGAGCACCTGGCCCGCAACCCGCAGGGTTTCGTGCCCGTGCTCGACATCGACGGAGAGCGCTTCACCCAGTCGCTGGCGATGCTCGAATATCTCGACGAGACGCGCGGGATGAACCTGCTGCCGAAGGATCCGGTCGGCCGCGCCCATGCCCGCGCGCTGGCCTATGCCATCGCGGTCGACCTGCACCCGGTCTGCAACCTGCAGGTGGCAAGCTATGCCAAGGAGATGGCGGGCGGCGACCAGGCGGCGATGGAGCAATGGATGAAGCGGTTCATCCGGCCGGGGCTGGAAGCCTTCGAAGCCCTGCTCGGCGGGTTCACCCAGGCGCCCTATTGCTGTGGCGACGCACCGGGCCTCGCCGATATCTGCCTGATGCCGCAGATGTACAACGCCGCCCGCTGGGGCGTGGAAACCGCCGACCTGCCGCGCCTGACGGCGGTTGCGGCGGCCTGCGCGCAGCATCCGGCCTTTGGCGCCGCGCATCCCGACAAGTGGCAGCCGGCCGGCTGAGGATATCCACAACCCATGCGCGAAAACCTGCCGTTGCGGCAAGTGGTCGCACGGCTTTCCTTGCCTGAACACGAATCCGTGTGATCATCGGCTTTGTCCGATGTGCGGAAAATTATTTCGCATATGCGGCAAAACATCAGGGAGGGAAAACAATTGAAATTCAAGACGATTACCACATTGGCTTGCGCGCTCGGCCTGTCTGCGCAATTCGCAATGGCGCAGGACTGCGCCGAATCGCAATGGGGCAAGGATGACACCATCGGCGCCGCCAACCGCGTCACCCCCGAGAACACACTGAAGGCTGCCGCCCTTATCAAGCAGGGCAAATCGATGCCGCTGGGCATCGTCATCGACAGCAATACCCCTGCCTTTCCGCCGCGCAGCCTCAATCTGCAGGTCGTGCAGCCCAACCAGCAGGGCGGCCAGAAGCTGACGCAGTTCGGCTATCCGGGCAACTACAACGACGACATCCTGCAAACCTGGATCGGCATCGGCAGCCAGATCGACGGGCTCGGGCATCTCGGCGAGAAAGGTTATTACTACAATTGCCTCAGCGAAACCGAGATAAGCGCCATCACCGGTCTGACCAAGCTTGGCACCCATGACATCCCGCCGATCGTCGCTCGCGGCGTGATCATCGACATGGCCAAGCACTTCGGCAAGGAGGTGCTCGACGCCGGGGAGCATTTCGGCGAGGCCGAGATCAAGGCCGCCGCCACGGCGCAGGGCGTCGAGATCCGCGAGGGCGACGTGGTGCTGTTCCACACCGGCTGGACCGAGGGCAAGCTCGACAGCGACCCGACGGCCTGGGTTTCAGGCGAGCCGGGCATCAACGTCGACGGTGCGCGCTACATGGCCTCGCTCAACCCGATCGCGGTCGGGGCCGACACCTGGGGCATCGAGCCGATCCCGCCGGCGCCGGGCGACGGAGCCTTCTACGGCCATGTCGTCCTGCTCAAGGAGAACGGGATCTACATCCTCGAGACGATGAACACCGGGCCGATCCTGCGCGACGGGGTGAACGAGTTCATGTTCGTCCTCGGCCAGGCGCGGATCCGCGGGGCGGTGCAGATGATCATCAACCCGGTGGCGCTCTATTAAGCCTTGTTTCGGATCGCTGCGCGATCCGACCGGCGGGCGGGGCGTCCTGCGGACGCCCCGCCCGCTTCAGTCCAGCAGGCCCTTGGCCCGGATCTGCTCGACTGCCTCGGCTACCCGGCCGACGGCGCTGTCGAGACCGGCATCATCGAAACTGTCGACCTTGACCTGCGCCGCCACGGTATGGGCATGGGCGCGGCGCGAGGTATCATAGGCGGGATCGTAATGCTGTTCCATCAGCGCGCGGGTGATCCCGGCCTTGTCGCCAACGCCGATCAGCTTGTCCCATTCGTCGACCACCGCATGACCGCGGAAGCGGCGCAGGAACGAGAGCTTGCGACTCAGCCCCTCGGCATCCGACAGCACGTCGTCATAGGCCTCGACCAGATAGCCGGTGCGGGCGGCGATATCGGCCTCCACCTCGATCCGGGGCGCGGCCTTGAGCGCCTCCCAGATGCTGGGCGGCAGGTTCAGCCGGCCGATCTTGCTCGACTCCGCCTCGACCAGCACCGGCCGGCTGGGGTCAAGCCGGCAGAGCACCCCGGCGAGCCGGCTGTCGAAGGCCTTCTGCGAGGGCTGCGGTTCGGCCATCGCGCCCAGCAGCGAGCCGCGGTGCGCCGCCGCGCCTTCGAGGTCGAGAACCTGCATCCCTTTCGCCTCGGCCCGTTTCAGCAGCTCGGTCTTGGCGGTCCCGGTATAGCCGTCGAGCGCCACGAAACGAAGTGGCAGAGGCGTGTCGTAGAGCATCCCCGCCACCAGCCGCCGATAGGTGCGATAACCGCCCGATATCGCCTCGGAGCGCCAGCCGATCTGGCCCAGCATCCAGGCGAAGGAGCCTGAACGCTGCCCACCGCGCCAGCAATAGACCAGCGGCCGCCAGCCGCCGTCCTTGGAGCTCAGCACCGTCTCGATGTGGTTGGCCGCGTTGCGGAACACCAGCGCCGCGCCGATCTTGCGCGCAAAGAAGGGGCTTTGCTGCTTGTAGATCGTGCCGACCCGCGCGCGTTCCTCGTTGTCGAGTACCGGCAGGTTGATCGCGCCGGGTATATGGTCCTCGGCGAATTCGGCGGGGCTGCGCACGTCGATCACGGTATCGAAACCGTGGTCGAGCAGAGCCTTGAGTGAGGTGAATTCCATCGCCATGGGCAAGTCATAGCCTGCGAAGGTTCAACGCGGAAGAGCGGAAGGGCTACGGCAAAATCATAAGCATACTTGCCATTTTTCCCGCGACACCGCAGGATGTGGACATGGAGTTCCACCGTATGCCCGGCCACCTGGTGCGGCGTCTCAACCAGATATCCACCGGCCTCTTCATGGAGCGCATGGCCTCTGCGGGCCTGACGCTGACACCGGTGCAATTCGCCGCGCTGAATGCGCTGGCGGACCGTCCCGGTATCGACCAGGCGACGCTTGCCGGGATGGTTGCCTATGACCGGGCGACGCTGGGCAAGGTCGTCGACCGGCTGGAGGAACGCGGGGCGTTGCGCCGTGACGTCTCGCCAACCGACCGTCGCGCACGGGTGCTGGAACTGACCGAGGCCGGCCACGCGCTTTACCAGTCCGCATTGCCGCATGTACAGGCCATTCAGCCGCAGATCCTGACGGGACTGAACGAAGAGGAACGCGCGCGACTGATCGAACTTTTGGAAAAGGTTACAATGGCCGGGAACGACATGAGTCGCGCGCCCCTTCGTCCGCCGGAGGACTGACGGGCGTCAGCCCTCGGTCAGCGGTTCGATCAACTGGGCGCCGCTGGCCCGGTTGGAATTGACCTCGGTCGAAACCCGGAACCACTCCAGCACCCCTTCGCGCCCCGGCTTCATCAGCCGCGCTGCGCCTGTGCCCTCCTCACCAAGCCAGAGCGCAACCTCCTCGGGTTCGAGGATGAGCGGCATCCGATGGTGCAGCGCCGAGACCTCGTCATTGGCCCCGGTGGTCACGATGGCGCAGGTGTCCTGCGGCGTCTCGCGACCCCAGCTCTGCCAAAGCCCGGCAAAGGCGATCGGTCCGCCGTCGCTTCGGCGGAAATACCAGGGCAGGCGCTTGTCCTCTTCGTCCTTGGTCCATTCGTAGAAGCCCGAAGCCAGGATCAGGCAGCGCCTTTCACGGCAGGCCGCCTTGAAGGCCGGCTTTTCGGCCAGCGTCTCGGCCCGCGCATTGATCAGCAGCGGGCCGCCGTTCTCTTCCTTGTACCAATGCGGGATGAAGCCCCAGCGCATCCCCACGAGGCGGCGGCCGGTCTCACTGCTGCGCACGACGTGGACCTGATTGGTCGGGCACACGTTGAAATTGGGCACGTCCGGCAGGTCGTTCGCCGGCTGCGCCGCGAACAATTGGCCCATCGCGTCGGGTGGCAGGGTCACTGCAAAACGTCCGCACATGGGGCAAACCTAAACCCCATGCGCGGGAAAGCAATCCACCCGTCACGCCGCCGCCTGCATCGCCGCGTCGACCGCTTTCCAAGCGTCCAGAGCTTCGATCTGGGCCAGCCAGCGGTCGATATCGGGATAGCCGTCCATAGGGTAATGGCAGAGCGCGCGCAGGCAGAGCGGCGCGGCGACCGAGATATCGGCAGTGGTCATCGCGTCGCCCACCAGCCAGTTGCGCCCGGCCAGTGCCTTGTTCAGCACTTCGGCGAAGCGGCGGAAATCGGTAGCGGCGGCGGCGAGGTCGACGCTCTCGTTGTTGAACAGGTAGCGGACGATGTATTTGCTGCAGGCCGGGGTCCAGTGGCTTGCCTCCCAGAACTGCCAGCGCAGGATGTCGTAGCGGCGTGCGTCCGCTGGCCAGAGGTCGCTCTGCACCTCCGAGGCCAGGCGATCGATGATGACGTTGGATTCCCAGAGGCCGGTGCCGTCATCGAGTTCGAGGACCGGCATCTTACCATTCGGGTTAAGCGCCATGATCGCCGGCGCTTTCTGCGCGCCCGTGCGCAGGTCGACGATGTTCAGGGGCAGGTTCAGCCCGAGCAGGGTGTTGACCACCATCACCTTGCGCGAGTTCGGTGAGGGCGGAAAGACATGCAATTTCATAGTGGCCTCCATTATTTAACAATATAGATAATTAACTACATTGCAAAATATAGTCAACCTGATTCCATCGCCTGCTCAAACCTGCCCCCGCGCCCTTGCGCGCCGGGCCAATGCCGCGGCCGGCCAGAGTTTCTCAATATCGTAGAACTGGGCAAAATTCGGCACGTCCGGCGGCAGGATCACCCAGGCCTGCTTGCTATCGGTGAAGATGTGGACGTCGGGCGGGCAGGTGTCCGGATCCTCCAGCGTCCCCACCCGCACAAAGGCGAATTTGGGTCCGGCGCCGGGATAGTGGCTCCACAGAGCGACATGGCAGCTCGGGCAGCGATGAATGCGCTGGCCCTTGCCACTCTCGCTGGGAGTCAACACTTCGACGGTCTGGCCGGCGAGGCGTTCGACGCAAGCGGTCTCGACAAGCGCGTTCATCACGAAGGCCGAGCCTGTCTCGCGCTGGCACCAGCGGCAATGGCAGGCATGGACGAAGAGTGGGCGGGCGGTCAGGCGATAGCGGATCTCGCCGCAGGTGCATTGGCCTTGCATGAAAAGACTTTCGGGCTGAGGACACAGCCGAGATCACGCACCGATCGCCACCATCGGTCAAGCCTGCAGCCGTTCGGCACCCCACACGGCCGACAGATCCTCGATCAGCTTCTCGGTGTCGAATGGTTTCGCCAGCCGCATCGCGTCCGCCAATTCCTCGGGCAACGTGCGATCGTTCTCGTCATAGACGAAGACCATCGCGGGCACGTCGTGCTGGCGCGCCCGACGGGCCAGGGGCAACAGATGCGGCCAGCCGACATCGGGATCGATCAGCACGAGGCGGCAGTTGCGCAGGCTGTCGAGTATGGCCGCGCTGCGCTGACCTGGGCGATAGTGCAGAAAATCGAACCCTGCGTCGAGGAAGGCCGACTCGATATCGAGCCCGACCACCGCGTCATGGATAGCAGCAATGATCCAGGGTTTCTGCGAACGGGGTACGGTCATCTTTCTTGGCCACCAATTCCGGGATCGGGACGGCAGGCCACCATGGCGGCCAGCCAGAGTTGCGCAAGATCAGTACCTTGTTCACGAGATCCTTCTTAACCGCAATGGAACCAAAAGGCAAGTATTTTTCATATTTTTTCATTACAAATCAAATACATAATTTGATTAACCAGTGCACCTACCGCATAGCGGGGATACCCCTCAAGGGCCGATATCCGCTTGGACCCATCACAGAGGCGATGAATCCCATTTGTAGAGAAACCGTATCCGCCGTATTATGAGTAAGTTTAGGCAGAGCAGCACGATACGCGCCATGCAAGACGACAACGCCAAACGTTCGGACAGACTTCAGATCATGCTGACGCCCGAAGAGATCCGGGCGCTGGACGACTGGAGGTTCGAGGCCAGGATGCCCAGCCGATCGGCAGCGGTCCGGGAACTTCTGCGCCGGGGGCTCGAGGCCGAGGGCTACTTTACCCGCGCGGAAGGCGGCAGCGCCTCGGGCAGCTTCGGCATCCTCAACAACAAGGACTGACCGCCCCGAAATCAAAAGGGGCGCGCGTTGTCGCACGCCCCTTGACTTGGCTTATTTCCGGGTGATGCGCCCGTCGGTATAGGGCTTGTACGGGCCGTTCGCCGCCAGATACTCGGCCGTCACATCGGCCAGGTCCGGACCGAAGTCGTAAGCGTTCTCGGCGTTCACGAACATCTTGAAGCCGTCGCCGCCGGTGCGGACATAGTTGTTCGACACCACTCCATAGACCTTGTCCATCTCCAGCGGCGCACCAGCGACCATGATGTCGCTGACGCGGCTGCCCGCCGGTTGCGCCGGATCGAAGGTATAGGTCATGCCCGCCACCTGGGCGAAGCGTCCGCCGCCTTCCTCGACCTGGCTCACCCCATTCTCCAGCGCCTCCTTCACGACCGAACCCTTGACCTGGAAGGTCGACAGCGTGTTCTGGAAGGGCAGCACGGTCAGCACCTCGCCCATCGTCACCGGCCCGGCATCGATGCTGGCGCGCAGCCCGCCGCCATTGGCGATGGCGATCTGGATGCCCTGGTCCTTGACACGGGCCAGCATGGCGTCGGCCACGAGGTTGCCCATCGCGCATTCGACCTGGCGGCAGTTGTCCTTCGATCCGTCGATGGCCTCGGCCGCCTCGGCCACCACCTTGTTGCGGATCTCGTCGAGCGGCTTCGCCGCCTCGGCGATCCGCGCCACGGTGGCCTCGTCCTGCGCCACGGCGGCATCCATGATGATCGGTTCGCCCTTGGCCTCGGTCACGTTGCCGGCGTCGTCGAAGGTCACGTTCAGCTCGCCCAGGAACTTGCCATAGGCATAGGCGCTGACGATCGCCGTGCTGCCCACCATCGTCGGATAGGGGCCATCGGCCTTTTCGGCAGTGTTCGACAGGTAGGTGTTGGAATGCCCGCCCACGATCACGTCGACGCCCTTGGTATTGGCCGCGACCCGCTGGTCGACGCCATAGCCCGAGTGGCTGAGCACGATGATCTTGTTGACACCTTCGGCGGTCAGCTTGTCGACCTCGGCTTGCACCGCGTCTACCGGATCGGTGAAGATGATGTTCGGCCCCGGACTCGCCAGCTCGTCGGTATCCTGCGGGGTCAAGCCGATCAGCCCGATCTTCTCGCCGCCCTTCTCGATGATGGTCGACTTCTGCAGGACGCCCTTGAGAATTTCCTCGCCACTGAGGTCGGCGTTCGACATCAGCACCGGAAAGCTCACCGCGTCCATGAAGCCGCGCAGCACCTCGGGGCCGTCGTCGAATTCGTGGTTGCCCACGGTCATCGCGTCATAGCCCATCTTGTTCATCATCTCGGCGGCCAGCTTGCCCTTGTAATAGGTGTAGAAAAGCGTGCCCTGGAACTGGTCACCGCCGTCCACCAGGATAGAGTTGTTCGAGCGTTTCCGCGCCTCGGCAATTGCCGTCACCAGCCGGGCCGAACCGCCGAAGCATTTGCCCTCGGCGGCATCCTTTTCGCCGCAGCCGCTGTCATATTTGTTGATCGGCTCGAAGCGCGCGTGAAAATCGTTGGTGTGAAGGATGGTCAGGGAATAATCGGCGGCAGCCGTGCCGGCGGTAAAGGCCAGCGCGGCGGCGGAACAGAGGAATCGGGTCAGCATGGCAGCTCTCCTGTTGGTTATTGCCGGCGATGGTGCGTCGGCCCCTCGCGTTTTGTCAAAGGATAGCTCCTGCTGCCCCGGCGGCAGGCGCCGGGGCTTGCGAAAGACCGCCGCTCGGGGCATCAGGCACTCATGTTGATCTACAAGATTTTCCGCGCGCCCGAATGGGCGGCGCTGCAGGCCGCCGGTGAAACCGCCGGCGCGCCGGTCGATGTGGCCGATGGTTACGTGCATTTCTCGACCGCCGCACAGGCGCGCGAGACAGCGGCGAAACACTTCGCCGGCGAGGATGGGCTGCTGTTGCTGGCGCTCGAGGCCGAACCGCTGGGCACGGCGCTGAAATGGGAGGTCTCGCGCGGCGGCGCGCTGTTCCCGCATCTCTACCGCAACCTGCGGCTGACAGACGTGCTCTGGTCGCGCCCGCTGCCGCTGGTCGATGGCACCCACGCCTTCCCGGAGGACCTGGCATGAGCATCACCGAACGCCTCGGCCTTGCCGCGCTGCGCGCGCTGGACCCCGAGACCGCCCACGGGCTGGCCCTCAAGGCGCTGTGCCTGGGCCTGGCGCCGCTGCCCGGCATGGTGACCTCGCCCCGCCTGAAGACCCGCCTCGCCGGGCTGGAGCTGGCCAACCCGGTCGGGCTGGCGGCAGGTTTCGACAAGAACGCGGTGGCGCTGCACCCGCTGGCCCGCTCGGGCTTCGGCTTTGTCGAGGTCGGCGCCGCGACGCCGCGCCCGCAGGCGGGCAACCCGCGCCCGCGCCTGTTCCGCCTGACCGAGGACCGCGCGGTCATCAACCGCTTCGGCTTCAACAATGAAGGCATGGAAGCCATCGCGGCGCGGCTGGCCAAGCGTCCGAAGGACGCGGTGATCGGCCTGAACCTCGGCGCCAACAAGGACAGCGCCGACCGTGCGCAGGACTTCGTGGAGGTGCTGCAGTGCTGCGCCACCCATCTCGACTTTGCCACGGTCAACGTATCGTCGCCCAATACCGAGAAGCTGCGCGACCTACAGGGCAAGGCCGCGCTGACCGCGCTGCTGACCGGGGTGATGAACGCGCGCGACGCGCTGTCCCGGCCGATCCCCGTATTCCTCAAGATCGCGCCGGATCTCGACGCCGCCGGACTGGCCGATATCGCCGAAGCCGCTGCCGAGACCCGCATCGATGCGATCATCGCCACCAATACGACGCTGAACCGCGACGGGCTGACCTCGGCGCACCGGGGCGAGGCGGGCGGGCTGTCCGGCGCGCCGCTGTTCGAGCGTTCGACCCGCGTGCTGGCGCAGCTCTCGGCGATCACCGAGGGGCGGATCCCGCTGATCGGCGTCGGCGGTATCGCCTCGGCCGAGGACGCCTATGCCAAGATCACCGCCGGCGCCTCGGCGGTGCAGCTCTACTCGGCGCTGGTCTACGAGGGGCTGACGCTGGCCGCCCGCATCGCGCGCGGCCTCGACACCCTGCTCGCCCGCGACGGCTTTGCCAGCGTGGCCGAGGCGGTCGGCACCCGGCGGGGGGACTGGACATGATCGAATTCTGGCATAACCCGCGCTGCTCGAAATCACGCCAGGGCCTTGCCCTGCTCGAGGAGAAGGGCGCCGCGCTGCGCGTGCGCCGCTACCTCGACGAGCCGCCCAGCCGCGCCGAACTGACCGCCGCCTGGGAGGCGCTCGGCAGGCCGCCGGTGGCCGAGATGATGCGCACCAAGGACGCGGCCTTCAAGGAGGCCGGCCTCGACGGCAAGGATGATGCCGCCCTGCTCGACGCAATGGCCGCCAACCCGGCACTGATCGAACGCCCGCTGGCGATCCGCGACGGCCGCGCGGTGATCGGCCGCCCGCCGGAACGGCTGCTCGACCTGCTTTGAGGGATTGTGCCGCCGCGGGGCTCCGCCCCCGGACCACAGTGAGTATTTGAGAAGAGAAGAAGACATGGGCGCCTCCTGCTGCTTCTTCTCTTTCCAAATACTCCCGTCCCAGGCTACCCGCCCGACCTGCCGACAGCGGTCAGCGCCACAGTATCACCATCCGGTCGACCGCACTCTCCTGCCAGTCCGAGGCGGTGCCATCGGGCCAGATCACGCGCAACCGCACTGAAGTCACAGAACCAAGACCGAAATGCTCGGCCAGCGCACTGCCGCCGGCATGACCGCCGCCGACGGTGATCTCGCGGCGGCGCAGCGGGCCGTTGCCATCATCGACCTCGATCCAGGCGCCGACGGCCTGCGTGTTCGGGCCCGATGCAACAAGGCGTACCGCGAGCCAGTGGCCCTCGGGCTCCGACACGTTGCGCCAGAGCTCCATCGGGGCACGGCGGTTCACAACGGCGAGGTCCAGCAGGCCATCGCCATCGAGATCGGCCAGCACCGCGCCGCGCCCGCGTGCGAGGCTGGCGACGCCCGCGTCCATCCCCGCTTCGACAAAACTTCCGTCGGGCTGCTGGATCAGCAGATTGTTGGGGTCTTCCCAGGCGCTGTCAGGCATTTGTTCCACATTGCCCTTGGCGATGAAGATGTCGTCGCGCCCGTCGTTCGTCACGTCTCCGAAGGCCACGTGCCAGCCGGTCGAGGGCCGCCCGTCGCCGCCAGTGTAGGGCCGATGCGCGGTGGTGCCGAGCGCGTAGGGCACGTCCTCGAAGGCCGGGCCGTTCGCGCCTTTCATCCGGCGTTGCAGCCGCTGGTCGCCCATCGAGGTCATCATCACCTCGCCGGCGCCGTCGCCGTCGAGATCGCGCGCGGCGATGCCCATGCCCCAGAGCTTGTGACTCTGCCAGCCGTCCTGCAGGCCGTAGAGGCGCGGAACGGTTTCCATGGCCCAGAGCTGTTCCTCGCCGCCACTGACGTAATAGTGCCGGTCGTTGCTGACCCGCAGGTCGGCGCGGCCGCCGCCCCAGTCGGAGAACAGCATCGAGAGCGGGCAGAAACCGGGGGTCAGCTCGATCGGCGGGCCGTAACGGTTGCCCTCGGGACGGTAGAGCAGGTTGACGTCGCAGGCGCGGAACGGGCCGTTGGGATCGTCGCGATTGACGTAATTGCCGAAGGCCAGGGTCGGGAGGCCGTTGCTCCCCTCCCAGGTAGCCGAGAAGGCGGTGGTCCAGCGGGTGTCGCTGGTGAAGTCGAGCCCGTCGAAGGGCGTAAACCTGCAATCGGGGCCGCCCCGGAGCAGCAGGTTCTCGCCCACCCGCAGCACGGCGAGATCAAGCAAACCGTCGCCGTCGATGTCGAGCGGATAGGCCCCCGTCACTCCGGTGAGCGCCAGTGCAGGCGGCGTATCGGCCGTGAAGACCATGCCGCCGCGATTGCGCAGCAGCTTGGCCGGATTGGCCCCGCCGGCCGCGTAGAGTTCGGGCAGGCCGTCGTCCGAGCAATCGAAGGCCGCCACGCCGCCACCGACGAAATGCTCCCAGCCGCCGGCATAGGTATGCTCGGGCAGCGCCACCGGTTCGAACCGGGGCCCTGCGAGCGCGCCGGTCGGAAGCAGTAGCAGAAGGACCAGTTCAGGCCGCATTCTCGCCCAGTCCCCCCAGCGCCAGGTCCGAAACCTTGTCTAGCGCATAGGCCGCCGCGCCGCGCGCCCACATCAGGTTGCCCCACTTGTGGATCACCACCTCGGGCGGCGGCTTGTCGACCTGCACGATCGACTGGCGCATCTCGGCGATCACCGCTTCTGCGTAGAGATGGTCGAACTGCATCTGCTCACCGGCCAGGATGATGAGGCCGGGGTCGAAGATGTTGACGAGGTTGGCGAGACCGAGGGCGAAGATGCGCCCTGCCCGCTCGACGATGCGGCGCGCCATCTGGTCGCCGTCGCGGGCGGCGGCGAGCAGCGCCTCGATTCGGGCAGCGGCACTGGCGCTGGCGTCGGCACCCGGCATCGTCGCCGCTTCGCGCAGCAGGGCGTAATCGGCGACATAGGCTTCGAGACAACCGCGCTGGCCGCAGCGGCAGAGCGCGCCGTCGAGATGCACCTTGGTATGACCGAACTCTGCACCGCAGCCGCGGGTGCCGCGATAGAGCTCGCCGTTGATGACGAGGCCCATGCCGACTCCGCTCTCGATGGTCACGACGATGAAATCGGAGTGGTCCTGCCCGAGCCCGAAGGTCTTCTCGGCCACGGCCACGAGGTTGGCGTCGTTGTCGATGAAGGCCGGCAGGCCGAGCCTGGCGGAGAGGATTGTGCCGAATTCGACGTTGCGTTCGGCCAGCGAGGGGGACCAGTAGACCATGCCCGAGGTGGCATCGACGATACCGGCGATTCCGAACCCGACGCCAGAGATGTCGCCACGCGTGACGCCGGCCTCGGCCGCCAGCGCGTCGATCGCCCCGGCCAGCACCTCGGCCATGGCCTCGGGCGCGAAGCGGGGCGAGGCCAGTTGCACTTCCAGTTCGGCAAGCTGGGCGCCCTCGAAATCCATCAGCACCAACGAGAGCGTGCGGTTCGATATCTTGCCACCTGCGACCAGATGCGCCGCGCCGCGAATCTTGAGGTCGACTCGGGGCCGGCCACGGCGGGCATCGGGGTCGTCGCTGCTGGGGGCAATCTCCTCGATGAGACCGTGCTGGAGAAGCTCGGCAGTGATCGTGGTGACGGTCGCGCGGCTGATCCCGGTCTGGTCGGCCAGCGCGATGCGGGGAATCCGGCCGGCACGGCGGATGTCCTGAAGCAGCCTTCGGCGGCCATATTCCCTTTGCAGAACAGCCATTTGAGCGCGGCCTCCCTTCCTGCGCGCGCGGCCCGCAATGGCCACCCACTGGCACGTTAGACGATTTAATTTGATTTTCAAATTAAAATGGATCACGCTTTGGAGGCACGCCCGGAGGAGGAGAATACAATCCGGGCGCAACACAGTGGAGGGAGATCATGAGAATTCTTGCATCCGCGACGGCGATCCTCGCCGGCGCGTTCATCGGCACGACCGCGCTGGCCCAGGACCTGACCGTGGGCGTGAGCTGGTCGAACTTCCAGGAAGAGCGCTGGAAGACCGACGAGGCGGCGATCAAGGCCGCGCTCGAAGCTGCCGGCGCGAAATATGTCTCGGCCGACGCGCAGTCGTCTTCGGCCAAGCAGTTGACGGATATCGAAAACCTGATCTCGCAGGGCGTCAACGCACTGATCGTACTGGGCCAGGACACCCAAGCCGTCATCCCGGCGGTTCAGGCGGCAGCGGACGAGGAAATCCCGGTGATCGCCTATGACCGCCTGATCGAGGATCCGCGCGCCTTCTACCTGACCTTCGACAACGTCGAAGTCGGGCGGATGCAGGCCCGCGCCGTGCTCGAAGCCGCGCCGGAAGGCAACTACGTGATGATTAAGGGCTCGCCCACCGATCCCAACGCCGACTTCCTGCGCGGAGGCCAGCAGGAGGTGCTGCAGGCCGCGATCGACGCAGGCAAGATCAAGATCGTCGGCGAGGCCTATACCGACGGCTGGCTGCCGGCCAATGCCCAGCGCAACATGGAGCAGATCCTGACCGAGCAGGGCAACAAGGTCGATGCCGTGGTCGCCTCGAACGACGGCACCGCCGGCGGCGCGGTTGCGGCGCTGACCGCGCAGGGGATGCAGGGCATCCCGGTCTCGGGGCAGGACGGCGACCATGCCGCGCTGAACCGCGTGGCGGCCGGCACCCAGACGGTTTCGGTCTGGAAGGACGCGCGCGAGCTTGGCAAGGCGGCCGGCGAGATCGCCGTAGCGCTCGCCAAGGGCACCAAGATGGAGGACATCCCGAACGCGGTGAAGTTCAAGACCCCCGGCGGGAACGAGATGAACGCCGTCTTCCTCGCGCCGATGCCGGTGACCAAGGCCAACCTGACCGCAGTGGTCGATGCCGGTTGGATCACCAAGGAGGCGCTCTGCCAAGGCGTGACAGCCGGTCCGGCCCCCTGCAACTGACGACCTGATCCCTCGCCGTCCCGCACTGCGGGGCGGCGGGCCCCGGCATTGACCCATCCACAGGAGGGGCAGCGGCGACATGGCCGAAATCTCCCAAAATCCAGTGCAGAAACGGCGCGGCCTGATCGAGTCGCTCGATATCGACATGCGCCTTGTCGGCATGATCGGCGCGCTGGTGCTGATCTCGCTGGCCTTCAACCTGGCCACCGGCGGGGCCTATCTGAGCCCGCGCAACATCTTCAACCTGACGATTCAGACCGTCTCGGTCGCCATCATGGCCACGGGCATGGTCTTCGTCATCGTCACCCGCAACATCGACCTCTCGGTCGGGGCCCTTCTGGCGATCTGCTCCGCCATGATGGCGATGACGCAGGCGCGCTGGCTGCCGGGGATGCTCGGGCTGGAGCTCGGCTCACCGCTGATCGCGCCGCTGACGGTGGTTGTCGGCCTGGTCACCGGCACGCTGATCGGGGCGATGAACGGCTGGCTGGTCGGCTACCAGCTGATCCCGGCCTTCATCGTCACGCTGGGTGGCTTCCTGATCTGGCGCTTTGCCGGCTGGTATCTGACCTCGGGCCAGACCATCGCCCCGCTCGACCAGACCTTCCTCTTGTTCGGCGGCGCCGAAGGCACGCTGGGCGAGACCTGGTCCTGGATCCTCGGGCTGGCGCTGTCGCTGGTGGCGCTCTGGGCGATCTGGTCGGCGCGGCGCTCGAAGCTGGCGCATGACTTCCCGGTCAAGCCGCTGGGCGCCGAGCTGGCCCTGGCGGGCATGGCGGTCGCGGCGATCCTCGGCTTTGTCGCCATCCTGAACGCCTACGCGATCCCCAAGGGCAAGCTGCGGCGGCTGTTCGAAGCGCAGGGAATGGAGCTGCCCGAGGGCTATAGCGCCGGGCACGGCCTGCCCTACTCGGTGCTGATCCTGATCCTGGTTGCCGTGGTCATGACCGTAATCGCGCGGCGCACCCGGCTGGGGCGCTATATCTTCGCCACCGGCGGAAACCCGGATGCGGCCGAGCTTTCGGGCATCAACACCCGCCTGCTGACCGTCAAGGTCTTTGCGCTGATGGGGTTCCTCTGCGGGCTCTCCGCCGTGGTCGCCTCTGCGCGCCTGCAAAGCCACGCCAATGACATAGGCACGCTCGACGAACTCCGCGTGATTGCCGCCGCGGTGATCGGCGGGACAGCACTTGCCGGTGGAAGTGGCACAATTTACGGCGCAATCCTCGGCGCGCTCATCATGCAGTCGCTGGCAAGCGGCATGGGGATGGTCGGCGTCGACTCGCCGTTGCAGAATATCGTGGTGGGGGCCGTGCTGGTCTTTGCCGTCTGGATCGACATCCAGTATCGCAAGCGCTGGGGGAAGACATGACCACGCCACTTGTCGAGATGCGCGACATCTCCATCGCCTTCGGCGGCGTCCATGCCGTCGACCATGTCAGCGTCGATCTCTTCCCCGGCGAGGTGGTCGGGCTGCTGGGTCACAACGGGGCCGGCAAGTCGACGCTGATCAAGATCCTCTCGGGCGCCTACCGGGCGGACTCGGGCGAGATAAGGATCAACGGTGAGAAGGCCGAGATCTCCAACCCTCGCGATGCCCGCGCCTACAAGATCGAGACGATCTACCAGACACTGGCGTTGGCCGACAACCTGGATGCCGCCTCGAACCTTTTCCTTGGGCGAGAGCTGGTGACACCCTTTGGCATGGTGGACGACGACGCGATGGAGGCCGAGACGCGCAAGATCATGGCGCGGCTCAACCCCAACTTCCGCAAGTTCAACGTGCCGGTATCGGCGCTGTCGGGCGGGCAGCGGCAGTCGGTGGCCATCGCACGGGCGGTCTATTTCGATGCGAAGATCCTGATCATGGACGAGCCGACCGCCGCACTTGGCCCGCACGAGACGCAGATGGTCGCGGAGCTGATCCAGCAGCTCAAGGCGCAGGGCATCGGGATCTTCCTCATCAGCCATGACATCCATGACGTGATGAAGCTCTGCGACCGCGCTTCGGTGATGAAGAACGGCAAGCTGGTCGGCACGGTGAACGTCGAGGATGTGACCGACGACGACCTGCTTGGCATGATCATCCTGGGCAAACCGCCGGCAGGGACCGCCTGACCCATGGGGCCGGACGTTCTTGTCGCCGATATCGGCGGGACCAATACCCGCCTGTCGTTGGCCGGACCTGGCGGCTGGCTGCACGGGACGTCGCGCTTTGCCAATGACGAGCACGCCGGGTTCGACGTGGTGCTGGAGCGGTTCCTCTCCGCCCATCCCGGCCCGGTCGCCGCCTGCTGCGTTGCCGTCGCCGGACCGATCACCCCCGAGCGCGCGCGGCTCACCAACCGCGACTGGACCATCGAACGGGCCGCCGTCGCCGAGCGGCTGGGCGGGGTGCCGGTGCGGCTGGTCAACGACCTTGCCGCACTGGGGCACGCACTGCCGGGGCTGAGCGGCGACCAGATCGAAGAGCTGCGCCCCGGTGCGCCGGGGCCGCGCAACGGACAGGCGCTGGTGGCGGGGCTGGGCACCGGCTTCAATGTCTGCCTCGCCAAGGTGACGACAGCGGGGCAAGTGGTCGTAGAGGCTGAGCTCGGCCATTCCAGCCTTCCGGTCAGCGTCCACCGGGGTCTGGCCGAGGCCTTGGGCAAAGGCGCAGAGGCCTTTCCGACAGTCGAACATCTCTTCTCCGGTCGGGGCCTTTCGGAACTGCACCGCGCGCTCACCGGCGCGGCGGATCGGCCGGCGCACGAGATCGTCGCCTCGGCGCCCGCGACGGTGAAACTGGCGGCGCATCTGACCGGGCTGCTGGCACGGCAGCTGGTGTTCCAATACATGCCGCTCGACGGTATCCGCTTTGCCGGCAGCGTCGGGCGCGGGATCCTCGGGCCGATCGGGCGGGCAGCCTTTCTGCGGGCGGTCGAGACCGAGGACGGGGCCTTCTCGCATATTGTCGATCGTGTGCCCCTGGGCCTCATCACCGACGACGCGGCGGCCTTGACCGGTCTTGCCCGGCTGGCGCTGACACTGGCGCAGGGGTGAGCGACCTCCCCTCTTCGACCAGCGCAACCGGTCCCCTCTCCCCTCGGGGGGAGAGGGTTAGGGTGAGGGGCAGCCCCGCTCAACGCCCAATCGCATAGGCCTGCATCAGCCGCGGCGTCGCCGCCGCCCGCAGCAGTCCGTCGGCGCCACGCGACGCCGCCGTCAGCCGCCCCACGGTCCAGGGCGCCGCGACCTCGACATCGTGCCCGCGCGCCCGCAAGTCGGCGATCACCGCCTCGCCGACGGCAGGTTCGACCATGAGATGACCGGGCCGCACCTCGCGCGGCCAGAAGGAGCCCTGGAAATGCGCCGTGTGGAACAATGGCGCGTCCACCGCCTCCTGCAGGTTCAGCCGCTGGTGCACCAGGCGGAGGAACCAGATCAGCTGCCACTGGTCCTGCTGGTCGCCGCCAGGCGTACCGAAGGCCAGCCGCGTGCCGTCCGGCCCGCGCGCCATCGAGGGCGAAAGCGTCGTGCGCGGCCGGGTGCCGGGCACCAGCGACGAGGGCAGCCCGGGGTCGAGCCAGAACATCTGCGCGCGCGAGTTGAGCGGCATCCCGAGGCCCGGCACCACCGGCGAAGATTGCAGCCAGCCGCCCGAGGGCGTGGCCGAGACCATGTTGCCCCAGCGGTCGACCGCGTCGATATGCACCGTGTCGCCGCGCTTCTCGGAGAGATGCGCCATTGTCGGCTCGCCCGCGCCGACGCCTTTCGCCTCGGTCTCGCGCTGCGCGCGGGCAATGGCGGCCTCGGCCAGCACTTCGAACCCGGAGGGACGGCCCGGCCGTTGCTCCAAAGAGGCGCGCTCACCGATAAGGCCGCGCCGTGACCCGGCATAGGCCCGCTCCAGCAGCGCCGCCCGCGGCCAGTCTCCCGGCGCGTCGCCGTAGAAGGCCTCGCGGTCGGCGAAGGAGAGCTTCATCGCCTCGGTCACGACATGGATGAAACCGGCGGGACGGGACGGGTCGACCTCCAGCCCTTCGAGCAGGCGCAGCGTTTGCAGGAAGACCGGCCCCTGCGACCAGAAGCCGGGCTTCATCACTTCCCACCCGTGATAATCGACGCTTTGCGCCGGTTCGTAGCCGGCCTGCCAGGCGGCCATGTCCTCGCCGCTGAGCACACCCTTGCGGCGTGCCCCGGCGGCGTCCATCACGCAGGCCTCGCGCATCCATCGGTCGATCTCCTCGGCGACGAAGCCCTTGTAGAACGCCCGTCGCGCGGCTTCGATCTGCGCTTCACGGCCGCCCTGGACCGCCTCGGCCTCGGTCAGCAACCGCTCCCATGTTTCGGCCAGCACCAGGTTGGCGAAGAGCGCCCCGGCCTTCGGCGCCATGCCGCCCGGCAGCCAGGTGGCGTGGCTGGTCGGCCATTCGTCTTCAAAGAACCGGGCCAGCCCAGCTATGGTGCCGGCGGCGCGGGCCAGGATCGGGTGACCTGCGCGGGCATAGTGGATGGCCGGCTCCATCACGGTGCGCAGCGGCAGTCGCCCGTGATCGCGCAGCATCAGCATCCAGCCGTCGAAGGCGCCGGGAACGACCGTGGCCAGCAGGCCCGAGCCGGGGATCGCGGTCAGGCCCTCCGAGCGCATATGTTCCACGGTCGCCCCCAATGGCGCCACGCCCTGGCCGCAGATCGCCTGAGGCGCATCGGCCCCGGCCAGCCAGATCATCGCCGGCATGTCGCCCAGCGGCCCGTTCAGATGCGGTTCAACCACGTTCAGCACGAAACCCATGGCCGCCGCCGCATCAGCCGCGGTGCCGCCGAGTTCAAGCATCCGCATTCCGACGGCGGAGGCGATCCAATGGGTCGAGGCGACGGCCCCGAAGGTGCCGGTGATCTCGGGGCGGGTGGTGAATGTCATGGCCGGCTCCTCTGCGGGTCGGGCGGCATCCTGCACCGCCACCCGGCCCCGAGGCAAACCGAAATCCGCAACGGATTTCGGACCGATTTCCTTGCAGGAAATCGGCGTCAACCTCAGTAGTCGCGCTCGAAAAACAGCCCCACTCCGGTATCGCCGGTATTGCCGACCGAGCCCTTGAGCGTCAGCGAGTCGGTAAGGTCGAGGTTCAGGTTGACCTCGGTCTCGCCCTTGGCGTTGACGTTGACGTCGGCGTAGACCTTCTCACTGACGTAGGCGCCGACGCCGACCTGGGCGTTGCCATCGTCATCGGTGCCGACATCCAGCGAATCCACCCCCAGCCCGCTGCGGATATTGCCGAGCAGCCCTCCGCCGCCCCCCGCCAGCGTCGCCAGCTGCGCTCCCAGCTGGGCGATCTTCAGCGGCGAAAGCTCGGTGAACTTGTCGCCGAACAGCAGCAGCGCCAGCGCCTCTTCGCTGGGGCGTTCGGGCACCGATGTGACTTCCAGCACGGGCGCGTCGACCGGGCCGGTAATCGCCAGCGTTGCCGTGCCTTCGCCGGTCGAGGTGCTGGCGCGGAACTGGAGGTAGGGCTCCAGCCGGCCCTGCATCGAGATGCGCCCTTCGTCCAGTTTCAGCCGGCGGCCAAGGATGTCAAAGACGCCGCGGATCAGCGAGATCTGCCCCGAGGGCACCACCCGGTCGGTGGTGCCGCCCACCGTGATGACCCCGCCAAGCTCGGCATCCAGGCCACGGCCACGGGCGAAGATGCGGTTGGGCGCGCTCAGCACCAGGTCGAGCGCGATGGGGCGCGAGGAGCTGCCGCCCTGCTCGATCAGCCCGGCACGGGCGCGGGTGCGGCGCGAGGCCGGCCCCTCGCCGACATGCACGATATCGGGGATCGGCGCGGCGCCCACGGCCCCCGAAGCGGTGGCGACGTTGATCTCGGTCTCGCCGAAGTCGACGCGCCCCGACAGGCTGCCGCCCCCGGCCACCGGGCCGGTAAAGCGCAGCGCGCCGTTTGCCGTGGTCTTGTAGCTGATGTTGTCGGTCAGCACGACGCCGTTCAGGCCGATGTCGATGGCGGCGGAATTCGGGGCCTCCAGCCCTAGGCTGCCATTGGCCGTAATGGTGCCCCCTGCCCGCATTCCGCCCGAGGCGTTGACCTGCGCCGTGCCGCCCGACATGCGCACCGTCGCGTCGATCCCGGTCAGCGCCTGCGCCACCGCGGGGATGGCGATGCTGGCGCCCGAGGTCGTCGCCGTGCCCGTCAGCGCGCCAAGGCCCGGCGTGCCGTTCAGGGCCAGGTCGAACCGGGCAACGCCCGAGGCCGAGTTCGGGCTGATGAAGGCGTTGACCAGCCCCAGCTGCGCCTGTCCCTTGGCGGTCAGGTCGGCGCGGTTGGCCGCCTGATCATAGTCGCCGGCCATCGCCAGCTCGATCCCGCCGGGGCCGGTGGCATCGGTGTCGATGGACCAGTCGGTGCCCTGCCGGGACGCCAGGCCCTGCGCCTTCAGCGTGCCGGGGAACTGGCGCACGATCCGTTCAAGCCGTGCCAGCGCCGCGTCATAGGCCAGCGCGACGTCTCCACTGGTCTCGTCGAAGTTGCCGTCGAACCGGCCAGAGAGCCCCGCCGAGCCTTCGACATCCGCCTCGGCCTGCCAGTGCCCCTCGCCCGAACGGTCGGCCAGCCCCTTGGCGGCGAGGTCGCCGCGCAGCTGCGGTACCAGCCGTTCAAGCCGCTGGAAGAGCCCGTCGAAGGTCAGCTGGGCAATGCCGGTCGGTTCCTCGTAGGTCGCGCCGAAAGTGCCGGCGATCCCGGCGGTGCCCTCGGTGCGCAGGCTGGCGCGCCAGGTGGCGCCTTCGCTGCGGCTGGCCATCCCGCGCGCGGCAAGCCGGCCCTTGATCTGCGGCACCAGTCGCTCGACCCCGTCGAGCCCGGCGTCGAAACCGATATCGGCGATGCCGGTCGCCTCGCTGAAACGGGCGCGCAGCTTGCCGCTCAGCCCCGCCGTGCCGCTCGCCTCGGCACTGGCGACCCAGGCGGCATCGGCGTTGCGGCTGGCGCTGCCCTCGGCCACCAGCATGCCGTCAAGCGCCGGCACCAGCCGGTCGAGCCCGCCCAGCCGGGCGCGATAGGTCATCTCGACCGCGCCGTCCTGATGTGCGGTGCCATTGGCTACCGCGAAAGAGCTGTTCGGCCCGGCCAGCCGCAACTCGCCACTCACGTCGCTGCCCTGCTGGGTCAGGTCCCCGCTCAGCGTCACCGGCCCCGGCAGCGCCGGCACCAGCGGCGCTAGATCGTCGAGCCGGGCGCGGAAGGTCACATCGGCCTGGCCCGTCCTGACCGTGCCGCGGGCCGTGGCCGATATCGCGCGGCCATCCAGCGTGAAGGCCCGCAACGTCGTTCCGCCCTCGTCGCGGCGCGCGTCGAGCATAAGCGTGGTGCGCCCGCCGATCAGCGGGTCGACGCTGTCGATCCCGCTTGAAAGGTCCTGCGCCTCGGCGTCCAGCTTTATATCGAAGGCGCCTCCCAGCGGCACGCCCTTACCCACCAGCCGCAGGCGCGCCGCCCCGCCCAGGTCGATGCCCGCCAGTCCGGCAAAACGGCCAAGATCGGGTGCCTCGACCTCGGCCTGGCCATCGACGGCAAAGCCGGTCTCCAGCCCGTCGATGCGCGCCGTGACACGGGCGGAATAGTCCTCGCCGGTCAGGACCATCTGCTCGACCGACAGCACGCTGCCCCCCGCCCAGGCGAAGCGCCCGTCCAGCGTGACTTCGGACCCGACGGCCTGCTGCAGCGCCTCGTCGTGCAGGTCCAGCCCGGCCAGAGACGCCGTCACGGTGCCATCCAGACGCGGGGTCGCGCCCTGCTCGAAGCGGCCCGAGGCCTTGATCTCGGCCGTCTCGACCTCGAAGCCCGCACGCAGCAGCCCCTCGACGCGGGTGTCCAGCCGCCAGCTGTTGCCCTCGGACAGGGCAAAGCCGCCGGCAATCTCGGCGCGGCGGACCTGGATCGCCGGCTCGCCCAGCGGCAGCACCACGTTCTGGCCCTCTGGAGGGACGATGGTGCCGCCGAGGTCGGCGCGGGTCAGCTGGCCGGCGGCGTCGATATCGAGGGCCCCGGCCAGGTCGAGCGCATTGGCCGAAATGGCGAATTCCGGCACCGAAAGGCTGCCGTCCGCGCCGGTCTGCCCCGTGAGCGACAGCCGCGCGTCGGTGCCGAAGAACTCGCGATAGCTTTCCGCCAGGACCGGCGTGATGTCGCCGCCCAGATCGGCCGCAAACCCGATGCCGCCGGCCTCGCCCGCGGCGCCAAGCGTCACCTTGCCCGTCACCCGGTCGACACCGTCGGTGGCCAGCGCGATATCGGCGGCGAAATCGCCCACCGGCCCCTCGCCCTTTGCGCTCAGCGCCACCGAGGGGCGGCCGGGGATGTTCAGCAGTTCGGACACCAGCCCGCCCTCGGCCTCGGTCACCGCAAGGTCGAGACCGATCTGGCGGGTTTCGTTGGCATAGGCGGCCTTGAGGTCGACCCGGTCGCTCGGCCGGTCAAGCCGCACGATCCCCAAATCGGTGTCCAGCGCGCCGCCCTCCAGCGTCAGCCGGCCCTGCGCGGTCAGTTCGGCCGCGATCCCGGTCACCGGCTGCGCCAGCGCCAGCCGGCCGACTTCGAGCTTGGCGATCGAGATGCCGACCGGCAGGTCGGGCAGCGCGAAGGGCGTCGCCTCGGGCGCGGGCAGCGTGTCGTCGGTGGTGGTGCCCGGCTTGCGTGCAACCTCGATGCTCTCGGCGGTCAGCGCGTTGATGACAAGGTTGCCGCGCAGCAGGTCCGAACGGTTCCAGTCCAGCACCGCCCCGGTGATGGTCAGCCAGACCCCCTCGTCGTCGGCAACCGTCAGCTTTTCCAGCGTCGCGCGGCTGCTGAGCGCGCCTTCTAGCCCGGTCACCGTGACAAAGCGGCTGTCGCCCGAGAGCGAGCTTTCCAGGAAATCGACGATGAACCCGCCCGACTCCTGCGCGGCCACCGGCAGGGCCAGGGTCGCGGCAAGCGTGGAGGAGAACAGCAGGCGGCGCATCAGAAGGACTGCCCGATGCCGAGGTAGAATTGCAGTCCGTCATCGGTCGAACCGCTGACCGGGGCGGCGATGTCGAACCGGATCGGCCCGAAGGCGCCGATGTCATAGCGCAGACCGATCCCGGCACCCGAATG
The DNA here is from genome assembly GCF_014656415.1 of Seohaeicola zhoushanensis. GTDB lineage: Bacteria > Pseudomonadota > Alphaproteobacteria > Rhodobacterales > Rhodobacteraceae > Seohaeicola_A > Seohaeicola_A zhoushanensis. Next base: position 75,207 of record NZ_BNCJ01000018.1, read on the forward strand.
GCTGGCCGTCACAGAGGAGACGAAGGCCGAGCTGTCGACCGCCCCATAGTCGAAGAAGGCGACCAGGCCGATCTTCTCGGTCACCCGGGCGCGGATCTCGGCATTGGCGACCAGCATCGACCGCCCGCCTGCCGTATCGGTGCCCACCGGGACGCCAAGCGACTGGTAGGGATGCCCCCGCACGGTGCCCGCCCCACCCGAATAGAAAAGCAGGTCGGGCGAGATCTCGGACAGGCTTGCCCCGGCGACCGACCCAAGCTGCAAGCGCCCCGCCAGCACGATCGACCCGCTCTCGGACAGGCTGAGATAGGCGCGCGCGTCCAGCTTGGCGGCAACGCCCGAGGCGGATTGGCCAAAGCCGGTAAAGGGCGTGACCGTACCATCCAGGAAATAGCCGCGGGTGGCGTTGGTGCTGGAATCGCGCTTGTCGAGCTGGACGTGCAGCGGCAGCGACAGCAGGTTGAAATCGCGGTCGCCGAAGGCATCGCTGGCGCGCGCCGTGCTCAGCGTCAGCGAGGCCTCGCCGAACAGCTGCGCCGACTTGGTGCGCCGGATACCGACGCCCAGCATGAAGCGGTCCATGTTGTAGTGCAGCCGCTCGATCCGTTCGAGTTCGGCGAGGAAGAAGACATTGTTGTCGCGCCCCAGCCGCGCCGGGTTGTCGAGGCGGACGGCAATCAGCCCGTCGATCGGCTGGTCGCCTCCGATGTTGCGGATATCGGCCTCGAGCCGCAGGCGTTCGGCATTGCCGAAGAGGTTGCGGTGGATCCAGACAGCGGAGAGGTTCACGCCCGATCGCGACTGCACCTCGGCACCGAAGGTGATGCGCCGGGGCAGTTGCTCTTCGACCTCGACGGTAAAATCGAGCGTGCCGTCGGCATTGGCGACCGGCGCCTCGACGATGCTGACCGACTTGAAGGCCCCGGTGCGCCGCAGCCGTGCGCCAAGCCGTTGCACCATCTCGGGGTCGTAGACCTCGCCCGTCGGGATGCCCGCGATGCGCAGGATCGCGGCCTCGCGCACCCGGTCCTCGCCGGTCACGTAGAGCTTGCCGAACCGCAGCTGGCGGCCCGGCAGCAGGCGGATGTCGGCGTCGATCTCGGCGGTGGGGTGGCGCGCAACGATGCGCTGGCTGCCGACGGTCACCTTGGCATAGCCGGCGCGGCGCCAGCCGTCCTTGGCGGCGAAACCGGCGTCGCGTATGATGCCGGTGCTGGCCGGCCGTCCCGGCGCAAAGCTCGCCGGCAACTCGGTGCCGGGGGCCAGCGGCGCAATCTGCGCGGTGCGGAACCGGAACGGGCGCCCCGGCTCGACCGAAACGGCAATGTTCGCAACCCGTGTGGGCGGGCTGATCGTCGAGATCTCGGCCGCCTCGCGCCCGTCCAGCCGGATCGACACCACGGGGCTGAAATAGCCCGCGTCATACATGACCTGCACCAGGGTGCGGTAATCCGACAGCGCGGCGGCGTAGATTTCCTGACCCGATGTCAGCCCGCTGCCCTTCGCGGCCAGCACGGCCGAGGACGCGCGCAGCCTCGCGGTGACGTCATCGGGCGCGCCGGGGGCCGTCAGCGCAGCCTCCAGCGCCTGGGCGGACAGCGGCAGCATCAGCAGGACCACGGCGGCAAGCCAGCCGCGCGGCCCCAAGCCGCGCCTCTTCGCCTGCCCTGCCAAGGTTCGCCTCACTCGCCCCACCGCCTTCGAACCACGCGAACCCAACGCACGGCCCGCTCTCCAAGAGGTAACGCAACCATCCGCCGAGTAAAACGCGAAAGGGCGGAAAATGTCGCCGCCTTGGCGGATTTCGGCGCGCAAGGGCGCTCTGGTAAAGGCGGCCGCTTTTCGGTAATCATTGACAGTCAGGGAAACTGTCAAAAATTCTCGCAAGATGTCCCATCTCGACAATATCCGCACCTTCGTGCGCGTCTACGAACTCGGCAGCATGTCCGCCGCCGGGCGCGACCTGCGCATTTCGCCTGCCGTGACCTCGGCGCGGATCTCGCAGCTGGAAGACCGCCTGAACGTCCGCCTGTTCCAGCGCACCACCCGCAACCTGTCGCCCACCGAACAGGGCCGCGCCTTTTATGACGGCGCCTGCGCGGTGCTGGAAACGCTGGAAGAGGCCGAGGCGCGGGTCATGCAGCTGACCGACAGCCCGCGCGGCTCGCTCTACGTCGCGGCCCCGCTGGGGATCGGCCGCCGCCTCGTCGCGCCGCAGGTGCCCGAGTTCCTGGCGCAATACCCCGAGATCGACTTCCGCCTGCGGCTGTCCGACCGCACGGTCGACCTGACGACCGAGGGGCTCGACCTCGCCTTCTTCCTGGGCCAGCCCTCGGACAGCACCCTGCGCATCCGCAAGATCGCCGATTGCGCGCGGCTGCTCTGCGCCGCGCCCTCCTATGTCGACCGGCGCGGAATGCCCGCCAGCGGGGCCGATCTGATCCGCGACCGCCACGATTGCCTCAACCTGCGCTTTCCCGGAGCGACCGAATTCCAGTGGACGCTGCAAACCCCCAATGGCCCGCAGCGGTTCGCGGTGGCCGGGCCGATCGAATGCGACGACGGCGACGTGCTGACCGACTGGGCGCTGGCCGGGCATGGCATCGTGCTCAAGCCCGTGTTCGAGGTCGCGGCCCACCTGCGGTCGGGGGCGCTGGTCGCCGTGGCGCGGCAAACGCCGCCGCTGCCGGTGCAGATGGCCTGCCTCTACGCGCATCGCCGCCACCAGGACCCGAAAGCCCGGCTGTTCATGGATTTCACCGCCGCCCGCATTGCCCGGATGATCCGCGACGCAGAGGAGAGCGTGGCAGGTTGAATGTCCGCGCCTATGTCGCGTCAGACGACGCGAGCGGCGCAAGCCGGTCACGAACCAGCCCGTCCAACTCCTCCACCAAGGCCAGATAGGCCGCCTGACCCCTGTGCAACGGGTCGGCAATCTCGCGCCCCTCGGCCAGCAGGCTGACCTGCGGCGCAGGGTCGATCGCGCCCAGCCAAGGCCCCAGCGCGGCAAGGTGCTGCGGCTCCATCCCGAAGACATGGGTGCAGCCCGCCACCACCGCGTCGCCCAGGCCCTGGCTGCGATGTTCGGAGCTGATCCCGAGACCGGCCAGGGCGACGGCGGCCTCGGGTGTCATCGGCCGCCCCGGCTCGGCGCGGATGCCGGCCGAGCGGATGGTGAGCCCCGGAAAGCGGTGCCGCGCGATGGCGGCGGCCATGGCCGATCGGCAGGTATTGCCGGTGCAGAGGAAAAGCACGACGGCCATGCCCGCCGCCTCAGCTGCCGCGATAGGTCGAATAGCTGAACGGCGAGAGCAGAAGTGGCACATGGTAATGCGCCGCCTCGGCCATGCCAAAGCGGATCGGCACCTGGTCGAGGAACAGCGGGTCGGCCCCGGCCTGCCCGGTGCGGCGCAGATAGTCGCCCGCGAAGAAGACCAGCTCGTAGGTACCGGTCACGAAGCGTTCGGTCGGCAGGATCGGCGCGTCGGTGCGCCCGTCGGCATTGGTCACGGCCTCGGCCACGAATTCCCTGCCCTCCCCGGTCACGCGGTACAGCACCACGCGGATCCCCTCGCCCGGCCGGCCCAGGGCGGTGTCCAGAACATGCGTCGTCAGATAACCCGTCATCGCTCGCTCTCCTTTGCCCCTTTCCTGTGCCGCAGGCGCAACCATTGTGCAAACCCGCCATGTTTGACAATGCTTTTGCTGTTTTTTGAAAATGCCCGCGCGCACAATGCCGTAGAACGGGCGAAACGGAGTGCCCAGGATGAACAGATACCCGCGCGACATGATCGGCTATGGCGCGACCCCGCCCGACCCGCAGTGGCCGGGGGGCGCGCGTATCGCGGTTCAGATCGTCCTCAACTACGAAGAGGGCGGCGAGAACAACATCCTGCACGGCGACGCGGCTTCGGAAGCCTTCCTGTCCGAGATCGTCGGCGCGGCGCAATGGCCCGGCCAGCGGCACTGGAACATGGAGTCGATCTATGAATACGGCGCGCGCGCCGGGTTCTGGCGGCTGCACCGGCTGATGAAGGATCTGCCGATAACGGTCTACGGCGTCGCCTCGGCGCTGGCCCGCTCGCCCGACCAGGTCGCAGCGATGCAGGAGGCCGGCTGGGAAATCGCCAGCCACGGGCTGAAGTGGATCGAGCACAAGGACATGCCCGAGGACCAGGAACGCGCCGCCATCGCCGAGGCGATCCGGCTGCACACCGAGGTCACCGGCGAGTCGCCGAAGGGCTGGTACGAGGGGCGGACCTCGATCAACACCGTGCGGCTCGCCTCGGAGAGCGGGCAGTTCGCCTATGTCGCCGATACCTACGACGACGACCTGCCCTACTGGACCAAGGTGGGCAACCGCGACCAGCTGATCGTGCCCTATACGCTCGACTGCAACGACATGCGCTTTGCCACGCCGCAGGGCTTCAACTCGGGCGACCAGTTCTTCGCCTACCTGCGCGACACCTTCGACGCGCTCTATGCCGAGGGCGCGGCCGGACAGGCCAAGATGATGTCGATTGGCCTGCACTGCCGCCTGATCGGCCGGCCGGGGCGGATCAGGGCGCTGGAGAAGTTCCTCGACCACGCCCGCGCGCACGAAAAAGTCTGGTTCGCCACCCGCCTGCAGATCGCCGAGCACTGGGCCGCGACCCATCCGCCGGTCGACCGCCCGCGCCCGCACCTGATGGAAAAGGACGCCTTTGTCGCGGCCTATGGCGGCATCTTCGAACATTCCCCCTGGATCGCCGAACGCGCCCATGCGCTCGAACTGGGTCCGGCCCATGACACGGCGGGCGGGCTGCACAATGCGCTGGCGCGCGTCTTCCGCACCGCCTCCGAGGACGAGCGGCTGGGCGTGCTGCAGGCCCACCCCGACCTGGCCGGCAAGCTGGCGGCGGCCAGAAGGCTCACGGCGGACTCGACCGCCGAACAGGCGAGCGCGGGGCTCGACGCGCTGACCGACGACGAGCGCGCCGAATTCAACGGGCTGAACGCGGCCTATGTCGAGAAATTCGGCTTTCCCTTCATCATCGCCGTGCGCGACAACACCAAGGCCTCGATCCTCGCAGCCTTCCGCAGCCGGCTGGAGAACGACCGCGCCACCGAATTCGCGACCGCCTGCAAGCAGGTGGAACGGATCGCTGCGCTGCGGCTGAAGGCGGTGCTGCCCGCATGAGCCGCCGGATCGCCCTCGCCCCGCTCACCGCCACGGCCTTTGCGCCCTTCGGCGACGTGCTGGACTGCGGCGGCGCGCCGGACCGGATCATCAACCAGGGCATGTGCGGGCGCTGGCACGACCGCGCCCGGCTCGACTTTGGCGATGGCCGCGCGGGGGTGAGCCTGTTCAACGCGATCCCGCGCGCGCTGCCCTATGCGCTCGACCTGGTCGAGCGGCACCCCGACGGCAGCCAGTGCTTCGTGCCGATGTCGCTGCAGCCCTTCCTGGTCATCGTGGCGCCCGACGAGGGCGGCGCACCGGGCCGGCCGCTGGCCTTCCTGACCGAGGCGGGGCAGGCCATCAACTTTCACCGGGGCACCTGGCACGGCGTGCTGACGCCGCTGCACGCGCCCGGCCTTTTCGCCGTGATCGACCGCATCGGCCCCGGCACCAATCTGGAGGAATACTGCTTCGAAGAGCCCTGGCTCATCGACATGGAATGACCCGGAACCGCCCGCAGAGGTGGCCGGACTGAAAACCCGCAACGGACAGGGAACAGGGACATGGCTTACACCTCGCTCGGCACGCCCGAGCAATTGCGCGATCCGGATTTCACCCCGGCGCTCTCCAAGGCAATTCCGCTTGGCATCCAGCACGTGCTGGCGATGTTCGTCTCGAACGTCACGCCCGCGATCATCGTGGCGGGTGCCGCCGGCATCGGCTTCGGCTCGGACCAGGGGGCGCTCGGCTTTCCGGACATGAGCTACATGATCCAGATGTCGATGCTGTTCGCCGGCATCGCCACGCTGTTCCAGACCATCGGCTTCGGCCCGGTGGGGGCGCGGCTGCCGATCGTGCAGGGCACCTCCTTCGCCTTCGTGCCGATCATGATCCCCGCCGTCGCGGGGCTGGGCGCCGGCGGGCTGGGCGGGCTGATGACGGGCGTGATGCTGGGCGGCTGCTTCCACTTCTGCCTCGGCTTCATCGTCGGGCGCATCCGCTTTGCCCTGCCGCCGCTGGTCACCGGCCTGATCGTGCTGATGATCGGCCTCGCGCTGATCAAGGTCGGCATCCAGTATGCCGCCGGGGGCGTGCTGCGCCACACCGCCGCGCTCGACGTGGCGGCGGCCGGCAAGCTGGGCACCGAGGTGGCAGAGCGCACCCTCGGCATGGCCGCGGACTTCGGCTCGTGGACCTACTGGGGGCCGGCCGTGGTGGTGGTGCTGGTGACGCTGGCCATCAAGTTCTTCGCCCGCGGCTTCCTTTCGGTCGCGGCGGTCTTCATCGGCATCGTCGCGGGCTACCTGGTGGCGCTGGCGATGGGACAGGTCAGCTTTGCCAATGTCGGCAAGGCGGCGCTCTTCGAGCTGCCGATGCCGTTCAAATACGGCTTCGAGATCAACTGGGCCATCGTCGTCGGCATGTGCTTCATGGCCATCGTCTCGGCCATCGAGACGGTGGGCGACACCAACGGCATCACCAAGGGCGGCGCCGGCCGCGAGGCCACAGACAAGGAGATCGCCGGCGCAACCTTCGCCGACGGACTCGGCACCGCGGTGGCGGGCGTTTTCGGCGGGCTGCCCAATACGTCGTTCAGCCAGAACGTGGGCCTGGTGGCGATGACCGGCGTAATGAGCCGCCATGTCGTCACCATCGGCGCGGTATTCCTGATCCTCTGCGGCCTGATGCCGGTGGTCGGTGCAGTGATCCGCACCATGCCCGAGCATGTGCTGGGCGGCGGCGTCATCGTGATGTTCGGCATGGTCTGCGCCTCGGGTATCAACATGCTTTCGGACGTCAACTGGAACCGCCGCAACATGGTGATCTTCGCCACCGCGCTCTCGGTCAGCTTCGGCCTGCAGCTGGTGCCCGAGGCGCTGCAGCATCTCGGGCCGACGCTGAAGATCCTGCTGACCTCGGGCCTTCTGCCGGCGGCTTTCATCGCCATCGTGCTGAACCTCGCCCTGCCGCAGGAACTCGGCGACTGACCTCGCGCGGCGCGGCGTCTCCCCGCCGCGCCCATGCCGCAGGTCAACGCCCCTGGCCTTCCGGCGCATGGGGGCGCTGCCCCCGTCTCCCTGCGGTCGACTCCCCTGGAGATATTTTTCAAGAAGAGAAATTGGGGCCGTTTCCCAGGTTCATGCGTTCCGGCATGGCGGGAATGGCAGGCCGTTCGAGCGCAGCTTGGCGACTGTGCCCCCCTTGCCGAGTCGGTGATGCTCGGATAGGCTGTAATATGATCATATTCCTGTGTGACTCATGAAAATCGGCATATTGCAGACCGGACATGCGCCCGACGAGCTGATGGGCGAGTACGGTGACTACGACCAGTTCTTCCAGAAGATGCTGGGCGAGACGGATTTCGACTTTGAGACCTATTCGGTGGTTGACGGCGTCTTTCCCGCCAGCGCGGCGGACTGCGACGGCTGGCTCATCACCGGCTCGCGCCACGGCGCCTACGAGGACCATCCCTGGATCCCGCCGCTGGAAGCGCTGATCCGCGACATCCACGCCCGCGGCCAGCCGCTGATCGGCGTGTGTTTCGGCCACCAGATCATCGCCCAGGCGCTGGGCGGCAAGGTCGAGAAGTTCAAGGGCGGCTGGGCCGTGGGCCCGACCGAATACGACATGGGCGGGCGCACCGTGACGCTGAACGCATGGCACCAGGACCAGGTGGTCGAACGCCCCGAGGGCGCGCGGGTGCTGGCCTCGAACGCCTTCTGCGAGAATGCGATCCTGGCCTATGGCGATACGATCTGGACGGTGCAGCCGCACCCGGAATACGGCAACGACTTCATCGGCGGGTTGATCCGCACCCGCGGCAAGGGCGTGGTGCCCGAGGCCCAGCTGGCCGAGGCCACAGCCAACCTCGACGAACCGGTGGACAATGCCGAGTTCGGTCGGGCGATGGCAGACTTTTTCAGGAAAGAGAGGGCCTGATGGCCGACTGGATCGACAGCCTGCCGGAATCGGCACGCGAATTTCTCAACGGCAAGCGGCTGGACGAGGTGGAATGCGTCATCTCGGACCTGCCCGGCATCGCCCGGGGCAAGGCGGTGCCGGCGAGCAAGTTCGCGCGGCAGCAGTATTTCCACCTACCCGACAGCATCTTCTACCAGACCATCACCGGCGAATGGGCCGAGGCGGCAGGCGACGAGGGCTTCATCGAGAAGGACATGATCCTGAAGCCCGACATGAGCACGGCCAGCGCCGCGCCCTGGACCGGCGACACCACCATCCAGGTGATCCACGACGCCTATGACCGCAAGGGCAACCCGGTGCCCTGCTCGCCCCGGAACGTGCTCAAGCGAGTGGTGCAGCTCTACAAGGACCAGGGCTGGCAGCCCGTCGTCGCGCCCGAGATGGAGTTCTACCTGGTGGCCCGCAACATCGACCCGGCCAAGGGGATCGAGCCGATGATGGGCCGCTCGGGGCGGCCCGCGGCGGCGCGGCAGGCCTATTCGATGACGGCCGTGGACGAGTTCGGCCCGGTGATCGACCACATCTATGACTTTGCCGAGGACCAGGGCTTCGAGATCGACGGCATCACCCAGGAGGGCGGCGCCGGTCAGCTCGAGATCAACCTGCGCCACGGCGACCCGGTCAAGCTGGCCGACGAGGTGTTCTACTTCAAGCGGCTGATCCGCGAGGCGGCGCTGCGGCACGACTGTTTCGCCACCTTCATGGCCAAGCCGATCGCCGATGAACCGGGCTCTGCGATGCATATCCACCATTCGGTGATCGACATGGAGACCGGCAAGAACATCTTCTCGGGGCCCGCGGGCGGCGAGACAGATGCCTTCTTCCACTTCATCGCCGGGCTGCAGCATCACCTGCCCGCGGCGATCGCGGTGCTGGCGCCCTACGTCAACAGCTACCGCCGTTACGTCAAGGACTTCGCCGCGCCGATCAACCTGGAATGGGGGCGCGACAACCGCACCACAGGCATCCGCGTGCCGCTCTCGGGCCCCGAGGCGCGACGGGTCGAGAACCGGCTGGCGGGGATGGACTGCAATCCCTACCTCGGCATCGCAGCCTCGCTGGCCTGCGGCTATCTCGGCCTGATGGAAGAGAAGCGGCCCGAGAAGCAGTTCAAGGGCGACGCCTACGAGGGCGAGGAAGACGTGCCGCGGGTGATGGGCGACGCGCTCGACCTGTTCGAGGAATCCACCGCACTCGCCAATGTGCTGGGGCCGGAATTCTGCCGGGTCTACTCGATCGTCAAGCGGGCGGAATACAACGAGTTCCTGCAGGTCATCAGCCCCTGGGAACGCGAGCACCTGCTGCTGAACGTCTGATCCTGGGTAGGGCGGGGTTTACCCCGCCACCCCTTCCCTGGTTGCCCTCAACCGCACGCCATCAGGGCCGCGATGTCGAGCATCCGCGCCGAGAAGCCCCATTCGTTGTCATACCAGCCGAAGACCCGCAGCTGGTTGTCGATGCCCCTTGTCTCGGGGCCCGCGATGACCAGCGATTCCGGGCGGGCGCGCAGGTCGGAGGAGACCAGCGGCAGGCCGGTCCAGCCGAGCACATGCGAGTCGGCTACCGCCGCGCGCAGGGCCTCGGTGCTGACCGGGCGCTCCAGTTGCGCCACCAGGTCGACCGCCGAGACCGAGGCCACCGGCACCCGCACCGCCGCTCCGCTGATGCGGCCGGCGAGTTCGGGCAGCACCTCGTCCACCAGATGCGCCGCGCTGGTCGTGGTCGGCACCATCGACTGCGCTCCCCCGCGGCTGCGCGCATAGTCGCCGCGCGGTGCGTCGACCATCGGCTGGCTGTTGGTATAGCAGTGGATCGTGGTCATATGCGCCCGCTCGATCCCGCCGAGCCGGTGCAGCAGCTTCGCCAGCGGCGCCAGCGCATTGGTTGTGCAGGAGGCGTTGGAGACCACGCGCGCCCCGCCAAGCATGTCCTCGTTGGCGCCCAGCACCACGGTCATTTCCGCAGCCGGAGACGGCCCCGAGATCAGCACCTTGGCCGCCCCCGCCGCCAGCCCGCGCCGCGCCACGTCCGAGCTGCGGGCAATGCCGGTGCAGTCGAGCAGCACGTCGACCCCTGCAAGATCGACCGAGGAGAGATCGGGCGAATGGCTGATCGGGATGCGCCGCCCCATGACCGACAGATGCCCGTCGGCCCCGCTCACCTCGCCGGGGAACGGCCCGAAGGTGCTGTCGAAAGCGAAGAGATAGGCACACATGTCGAGGGGGGCGATATCGTTGATCCGCACCACGTCGATATCCTGGCGCGCCCCGGTCAGAACCTGGCGCAGCACCGTGCGGCCGATACGGCCGAATCCGTTGATCGCAATACGCATGGCCGAGGTATGACAGCGGGCGCAGCGGCCTTCAATGGGGCGCACGCGGCCCTCGCTGCGCCCGCGCATTCAGTTGAACAGTAAGTATCCGATCGGCTTGCCGGCCCGGAAATTCCCGGCCATTGCCGCATATCGCTTCAGCGTCTGCTCGACCTCGGCGCCGCTCATCGTGCCTTCGAGCATGGTGCGCGCATCGCGCGGCCGGCCCGCCAGGGCATAGGCGATTGCCATATTGCTGCGCACAGTGGCGCCCTGCTCGGGGTCGCGCAACAGTTCCTCCATGATCGCAAGGCCGGCACCGACCTGGCCCGACAGCGCCTGCGACAGCGCATAGTTGTTCAGCAGGACGAAATTCGTCGGATAATGCGCCAGGGCCTCGCGGTAGACCGCCTGCTGGCCTGCCCCCTGAAAAGTGGTCCTCCCTGAAGTAGGCTTTCGAGCCAGATGGAGGA
>NZ_BNCJ01000019.1 GCF_014656415.1 Seohaeicola zhoushanensis
CTTGGAACTTCCGAACCGCGTCAAGCCGCGCCGCGTAGGGGACCGCCGAGGCGCTTACTCTCGGTTTGGGGCAGGGCAGGGTGCCGGAGCGTGAAAGTGACTTGCACGCGGTGAACTGGGCCCGCCTATGTGAGGGGGTTCGGCGGATCCCTGATGAGATCGCCGCCATGACCCTCCCGGACACGGTGCATCATTCCGTGCGATGCGTGGCGCGCCATGACTTCCACTATTGTCCGGGGTGCGTTGATAAAACACCCGATCTGGTTCTTCGCCATTGGCGGTTCGCATGGTCGATGACCTGCGAAACCTGTGGTCAGGCCCTGGTGGCGAAGCATCCAGCCGGAGACGTATCAGACAGACTTCTTGCGCGGGCTGCTCGCGGCGCGAAAGCGCTGAAAACAGCTACCGCCACGAACGACCTCAAGCGGTTGCACCGGACGGATATGATCCTGCATGTAATGACCGTGTTGGGGATCGGGCATCTGGGGTCGCTCACCTCCGGGAACGAGCGCGAAAGGTTGATGGCACTCGCCGCGGTAGGTGTCGGCATGACCCGTCCCTTGTTGGGTGCCGCCATCATCGTGCGAGGAAACGACCGGGTGCTCCGGGAATTGCGCCGGGTCTTTCCTCGGCATCGTGGGGTGATTGAGCGGGTACGAGGATTGTCGCAGGACCTTGACCGGCGGTTTCCGGGACGGCGCGAAACGGAGCATCCGACCGGGCAGGAAACACATGGAATGAGCCGTCCAAGTGCGTCCGAGAGCGCACTGCGGGCAGCCCGCCAGGCCATCTCCGAGCTCGGACTAGACGCAAATCGTCAAGCACTTCTGGCGCGCGCCGATGCAATCTGGAAGCGCCAAAGGGGCGTCGAGAACTCAAGCGTGGCGCCTGTGGATATATTGCAATTAAGGGTGCAAAAGCGCCCCAAAATGCCCCGAATCCGCAGAATCTGATCTATTAGGGTACAGTGACATCAGCGGCGAGTACTTGGCCACCCAGCGGTTCAGCGTCGCAAGGTCCACTCGTACGCCGTGCTCTGCCATGATCTCTTCAAGGTCGCGATACGACACCGTGTAGCGGACATAGAAGAACACCGCGAACAGGATCACATCCTTCGGAAACTGCGCGCCCTCGAACGAGATCATCGCTCCGCCTCCGTCCGGTGTTCCTAGGATGAATGCAATGTCTGGCCACGACCCGCTCGGGTCAACCCCAGAAGTTTGCGACAGGACCTCGCTGGGTTGGTGTCGCCTCAACCGGCCTGACAGAAGACCGCACTCGATCACTAAGCCCTAAAGCCAGACGGACTTGCACAATGGGCGGCAACCACAGAAGTTGCTAGTTGCTTTTGTCCACTGCCCTAAGTGCAATCTTCGAAATTTGCTCTGCCACCAAATGCGCGGACAATTGGCCTTCCGGCTGAAACCAGAAAAAGGCCCAAGACGCCATACCTCCTACAGCTGATGCAGTAATGGAAGTATCCTCAAACCAGAAGTATCCTTGATTTTTTCCTTCCGCAAGGATTCCACAGAGCATTCTGTGAAACCTCAGCTTTGATGAGTTCATTTCATCTGCCACTTCTTTAGGGAGGCTGTTGGCTTCTCTAAAGAAAAGCGAGACCTCAACTTGGTTTTCAATCTGAATCTCTACAAAATATGAAACAACCCTCTTAAGCCGTTCTGGAGGTGTATCATTCAGTGTCTCATTGTAATTAACCGCACGATCTGCCGCGGATGCTCCTATGCGACATAGCTCCACCAAAAGCTCTGTTTTGTTGGAAAACCGAGAGTAAATGAACTGTCTGCTTACACCCAAAGCTTCCGCTATGGATTCAAGTGATGTCGTTTCATAGCCACTCTCAAAAAACTGCGTCCTAGCCTCATCCAGGATACTCTTTCGTTTGATATCATCGAGATCCTGCTTGATGGAATTCGTGAGTGAGGGCTTTTTCTTCATCTGGAATTGCTCGGCTCGCAGTCATCGTTATTTTCAGCTCGCCTAGTAACTAGGTGCTCGCAAAATTGCCGGGCCGCGTACACCGAGTTCAAGCGCTTCGATACGATAGCCTTAGCACAACTTGAACTCAAGCTGATATACCGGTAAAATCCATGAAGCAATCTCCCCTCGCCAGTTCGACGCGCTTGAGTCGCTAGACAGTTAGACACATCAGTAGAATGAAGCGAGTCGAACTATGGGCGCTTGCGACGCGGTACCGGTGGTGAGAGGCGGCATATGGCGGCATATGGCGGCGGTCAATTGGAAGAAAATTTTGAACCCGCTGAGATCTGCTAGTTTCGTGTTGCACGTTCAATGTTTGGCTCGTCTATTCCGGCTGTCGTATCGATGACGTAACCCACGTTGTCCGTGGCGACCTCCACACTGGGCCACGAGAATGAGTGACACTGACCATGGCGGTGGGTTTCGTTGATGGCGCGCACCTGCGGAACGCCATCGACTTTGTATGCAAGTCCCTTCGACACGAAAACGGATTTCTGAGCGACCCGCGCGGCGTCTAGGGCGACACCGTCGAAGCGTGCTTCGGCCCAGGAGGCAAAGCCACCGAAGACGTTGGTCCCGGCGATTTTTTCAGGCGCAGTGATAGTGTCGCCGGTCAAGGTCCAGTGATGGAACACCGCGCCGTTGACCCAGGCTGTCAGCTCGGTCCGTCCGTCCACGACATCGGGTATGGCGACATCGAAAACCGTCTCGCCGTCGCCCCGATCCGTCAATCGCAGCGCCAGCAGACCCATGTCCAACAGATGAGTGCAGTTGCGACCGGCCCGGCCGTCCGAGAACAGGTCGCGGCGGTCCGCGCTGATTGGCAGACCCCGCAGCTCCGTCAGAACATCCGCGGCCGCCGGACAAGTGGACTTGGGGAACCGGTTCAGTTCCGCCTCCACCTCCGTCACGGTTCGCCCGTCATGGTGGAGGCGCATCCACATGGAGTGGAACGAGTCGTTCAGGACTGCCGTGACGCTTCCGGCGCCGGGAAGAACCCGTACACGCCTCCGGAATATCCCGGATCCGTAGTCTGCTCGGAGAGGATAGATCCGGCCCAGAACATCAATACTGCTTTGTCCGATGGTCAAGTCGCAGTCCAGACCGGCTTCCGTTTCTCCGAAAAGGCCGTCATTCCTTCCTTGACATCGTTGGAGGCCGCATAGGCTTCGATCGCCTCGAACTTGGTCGTCAGAGCGACCTCCAACGGGTCGGACAGTCGCGACAGGGCTGCTTCCTTGGCGGCCTGAACGGCCAGGGGAGAGGACGCCGTGATCTTGCCCGCCCAGGCGAGAGCTGCGGACTGGAGATCGGCGAATGGTACGACCTCGTTGACGAGACCATAAGGAGCAAGCTCCGCCACCTTCATCCTCTCGCCTGTCAGGATCAGCGCCATGGCGATGTGATGCGGAAGCTGTCGGATTGCCCTGTGAACGACGCCGCATTCGCCGATGATGCCCACGCGGGTTTCAGGCAGTCCGAACTGAGCGGTATCCGCAGCGACAATGATGTCGGCGCACATCGCAATTTCGAACCCACCACCAAGACAGTAGCCCTGCACCGCTGCTATCAGGGGCTTTTTCAGTTTCACGAGGGGACCGCCGATGCCGGTCAGACCGCCGCCAAGCGCCACGCGCTGCTTCATCTCGGCGCCACCGCTGATGTCGGCCCCGGCACAGAAGGCCTTCTCGCCTTCGGCGGAAAGGATCGCGCACCAAATGTCCGGGTCGTCGCTCACTTGCGACCAGATTTCGGCAAGGCGGTTGTCCATTTCCGGCGTGATCGAGTTCAGAGCCTTCGGCCGGTTCAGCCGAACGTGCGCAATATGATCGGAGATGGAAAATTCGATATCGGACATTGCTGTTTCCTTGGATGTGCCGGTCACTCGCCGCCGGCGATCTCGTTTGACGACCTGCCCCGGAACTCGGCCAGGACGGATTTCAGGCCGTCACGTTTCATGCGTTCCCGGATCGCTAGGACGGATGGTTCGAAATGCAGCAGAGCATCCGATTCCGAAATACCCGCCAGGGCGGTGCGGAAGCCTTGCGCCTCTGCGGCGCGGTTGATCGAAGCCTTCTTGCCTCGCAAGACCTCGGGCGGGACAGTCGCGATGCGGGCCGCCAGCTCCCGCACGACGTCGAGCAGACGTCCGGCAGATACGCAGTGGTTGACCAGACCCCACGCCACGGCCGTCGGGCCGTCAATGTGATTGCCGGGCAGGAACGAGAATTCCTTCGCCCGCTTCACTCCAACATGAGAGACCCACGCCGGAGCCACGTATCCACCACCGATCGGCAGGCCGGGTTCGCCGATACGCACATCGTCCGAGACGACCGTGATGTCCGCGAAGCCGATCATCTGCGCGCCGACCCCCATGCAGTACCCGTGCACGGCCGCGATGACGGGCTTGGGGTGGTCCCACATCGCCATCCACCGGCCCAGATTGGTCTGCAACCGCGCAACATCGCCCATGGGGCCCGCCACGGCATCGCCACCGTACTTCGCCAGATCCATGCCTGAGCAGAAGCCTTTGCCGTTTGCTCGCAGGCCGACGACCGGCCCGCCCTCTGTCCTGAGGGTGTCGAGCGTGTCCGAAAAGGCTTCGAGCAGCTCCACCGACAGGGCGTTTGCAGCATCAGGGCGGTTCAGGACGATCCAACTGACCGGGCCGTCATGTTCCAGAAGTATGGGGGCATCGCTCATGGTGGTCGCGGTCAGGCCCGGCCGATCGGATTGGCCGCCCTGACATGGTAGTCGATCGTGAAGTCGGTGCGCAGCTCGCGCCGCTTGAATTTCCACTGGCCGCCATCCTTGACCACCGTGTCGAAGTACTGACCGAACAGCCAGCCATCCGGCTGTTCCTTCTGGTAGCGGTGGATCGCCAGAACGATGGACCGAACGTTGGCCTCGGTCGGCGAGACGAAGTCGATCACGATGTTGGAATTGTGGTGGCTGGTTGCCTTGAAGAAGCTGCCGATGCCTTCGAGCGTCTGCTTGTAGGCTTCCATTCCCTTGGCGCCGAACCGGGGTGCGTAGGACACTTCGCAGTCTTCGACAAATAGCGCCGCTAGGGTGGCCGGATCGTTCATGTCCAGGCTGTACGAATACTCGTACATCATGCGTTCGATCGCCCGTTCTTCGACGATACGGTCCAACGCGCTCATTTCTGCTTCAGACACGATGTCCTCCTCAATTTTTCAAAGCCGCTCAGGGTAGCAACCGCTGGTGATGCAGCGGGAATCGGAGATTTGTCCGGCACCTCCATCGGCCACACAACTCTTGCAAAAGCGGACGAAGTTAGTCAACACTATAGTTGACTGGAGTGGAAGAATCTCTTCCGGCGGCCTGTAGGAGGATGGGCCGCTCCAAGGTCAGGGAGAGAGGATTTGATGCAAAACGATATCGCAGTGGTCTGCCATGCTCTTGGCAACGTTGACGAACTTCGTCAGGGTCTGCTGCCCCGCGATACGGTGTCACCGGGTCGTGTGTTGGTCCGCGTTCAGGCGGCCGCGGTCAATTTTCCCGACCGCCTTATTGTTGAGGGTCTCTACCAGCAAAAGCCTCCCCTGCCCTTCGCGCCCGGCTTCGAAGTCGCAGGCGTGATCGTCGAGGATGGCGACGGCCCGGGGACAGATCGCATTGGCCGACGGGTCATGGGCCTGACGGCAAAGGGTTACGGGGGGTTCGCAACCCATGCACTTCTGGAAGCCGCATCTGCGATCAAGATTCCCGACGACATGAGCTTTGTCGACGCGGCCGCCTTCTTCAGCGCCTTCGGTACGGCGCATCATGCGCTGGTGCGGAGGGCGGCTGTGAAGGAGGGCGAAACTCTGGTCGTCCTCGGTGCGGCAGGTGCCGTCGGACTGGCCGCCATCCAGCTTGGCAAGCTTCTTGGTCTCACCGTGATCGCCGTCGCCGGAGGAACGGCCAAGGCCGATGCGGTCCGCCGCCGAGGGGCTGATCACGTGATCGATCACAAGACCGAGGACCTGAGGTCTGCGCTGAAGACCCTGACGAAAGGGGCCGGGGCGGAAGTTTGCCTCGACCTTGTAGGCGGTGACGCCTTCGATGCGATGTCGCGCCTGATGGCCTGGGGCGGTCGCCTTGTCACCGTGGGCTACGCCAGTGGGCGCATACCGTCGCTGCCCGCCAACCTGGCCATGCTCAAGGGCTATGCCCTGGTAGGGGCGTACTGGTGGCCCGCCACGCAGCGTGACCCGGCCCAGCATCAGGCCGATTTCGTCACGATGCTGCGCTACTGGAAGGACGGGGCGGTCACTCCTGACGTGCACAAGATCCTGCCGTTTTCCGAAGCGGCCTCGGCGATCCATGCACTTGGAGAGAGGACCGTGACCGGAAAGCAGGTTCTGGTGCCTGATGACATTTGGGAGGAACAGGAATGACGGACGCGACACTGCAAAGGCTTCTGGATCGTGAAGCCGTCCACGAGGTGCTCTATACCTATTGCCGCGGTGCTGACCGCTGCGATCCGGACATCATACGCTCGGCTTATCATGCCGACTCTTACGACGATCACGGATACTGGAAGGGCAACGGACACGACTTTGCCGACTTTCTGGCGGACAGACTTCAGCGGGCGAACAGTCGCACGATGCATTCGGTGACCAATACGATCATGACCCTCGAGGGCGACCTGGCGTTGTGCGAGTCGCATGTTCTGGTGACCCTCGTTCGACGAAGCCCTCCCGATGTCGTCGATCTCATGGGGGCGCGCTATCTCGACCGGATCGAACGGCGCGACGGCCTCTGGAAGATCGCGGAACGTACCGTCGTCCTCGAATGGCGGAAGACGGAGACATGGTCCGATGCACCCCCTCCGATTCCGCTGTCTGACTTCCGACAAGGCGAACGTGGCCTCGGGGATCCACTTTACAGATTCCTGTACCGGGGGTCATTGCGCGCGTGAGAGTCGGCCAGTAAGTCTCGGCGTCGGTCCAATCTCGCTGTGACGATAGTTTCATCCGGAAGAATCCATTGCCTGCGAAGAAAAAGAAAAATGCACCGTCGAACATCTCGCGCAGGCGCCAGGCGGCGTTGGATGAAGGCGCGGAAGAATACGTGACACGTCGGCGCGAGCTGGTGCGCATCGCCGCCACTATCTTCAAGGCGAAGGGCTTCGACGCCACGACATTCGGCGACATTGCTGTCCACACGGGGCTCGACCGGGCCACGCTCTATTACTACTTCGGCAGCAAGCAGGAGATCTTCAAAGAGGCGATTGAAGGAGCGCTGAGCTCCAACCTCGACGGGCTGCGCCGCATTCAGAACGATCCAGACACATCAAACCCGGAAAAACTGGAGAAGCTGGTCCGGATGCTCATGGTATCCTACCACGACAACTATCCCTATCTTTTCGTCTACTTGCAACAGGACATCGGCACGATCGTCGATCCGAAAAGCGATTGGGCGAAGAAGGTCGACAACCAGGTCAAAATGATCGAAGCGGCCTTCGCAGCGTTGATCCGGGCCGGCATAGCGGCCGGCGATTTCCGGGACGACATCAGCGTATCGCTCTGCGCGAACTCGATTTTCGGCATGCTGAACTGGACACACCGCTGGTATGATCCCGAAGGCAGGAACAGACCGGAGGTCGTCGCGGACGCCTTCTGCAAGATTTTCTTCGATGGCCTCCGGGGGCACTCCGCCTCAGTGAACTCCGACGTGTCCTCCTGACGCCGCGGCAATGTCCATCGCTTCGAGAATTTGACGCCGCGACAGCCCTAGGCTCAAAGCATTCTCGAGATGTAGTCGGAAACCGGGTCCGAACCGGTGCGCCGGACACGCATCCACCGCAAGCGAAATGAGTTCCATCGTGCGACTGGACAGCGTCCGGTTCGACCAGGGTAGAGAGCAGTACTGGAAAAAGCCCTCGAATGCCGCGGGGGAATG
Source organism: Seohaeicola zhoushanensis (assembly GCF_014656415.1). Taxonomy (GTDB): domain Bacteria; phylum Pseudomonadota; class Alphaproteobacteria; order Rhodobacterales; family Rhodobacteraceae; genus Seohaeicola_A; species Seohaeicola_A zhoushanensis. Next base: position 7,909 of record NZ_BNCJ01000019.1, read on the forward strand.
GGCGAGCAAAGCGCCCAGGAACCCCGGAACCTGAGTTTCGAATTGCGTCCAGTACGGGTTATCGCCGACAAACTTGTTCCAAAGTCCGTCACGCGCCGCGTCTGACGCATCCGGCAAGGGCAGACGGGCGGACATAGTCATCAACGAATGCACCCCGAGACCTGACACCAGGACGATCACCTCGTGCAGCATCGCAACCGTTCCTCCCGCCGCAAGGGCCTGCGACGCCGCGGCGTCAGCAGCCTCTGTATTCAGGCAGGAGGGAGACACGGCAATCGCGTACCGAACGAGCGCGTCTTGCAAGGCATCGAGGCTCGCGCCATCTTCCAGTCCGGCCAGCCGGGCCTCGGCCTCGGCGCGGAGGTCATCGACGGTCAGCCCGCTCATATCAGAAGCTGGCGCAGCGCACGCTTGTCGACCTTGGTCGCAGACATCGGCCAAGCTCCAGGCGCCATGAACCTCACCTCGACGGGGATCTTGTAACGCGCGATTCGGCCCTTGCAGTACTCGATCAGGGTCTCGGCAGAGACCTCGGCATTCGCCATGAGCTCGACGAAGGCCACCGGCACCTCATCGAGCCTGGGGTCGGGCCTGCCCACGACCTCCACGCTCCGGACGCCAGGATAGCTGCACAGGAAGGCCTCGATCTCAATCGCCGCGACGTTCTCTCCGCCGACCTTTAGCATGTCCTTGTAACGTCCGAAGAAGATGAGGTTGCCTTCGGGCGTTCGCACATACATGTCGCCGGTCTTGAACCATCCGTCGGGAGTCATGGCCTCCGCCGTCTTTTCGGGAGCCCTGTAGTACCCTTCCGTGACGCAGTATCCCCGCACCCAGATCTCGCCGACCTGTCCGTCGTCGCAATCCTGACCGGTCTCGGGATCGACGATCCGGCACGACATGCCTGGTGACATCTTGCCTTGGGTCACGGTCCTTTCCTCAAAGGTGTCATCCGCTTTCGACAGGGCGAAGATCCCGCTTGTCTCGGTCATCCCGCAGGCCTGCATGAGGTCGACGCCGGGAAACCGTGCCGCGACCTTTTCGGCAAGGCTGACAGGGCCGATCATCATGATTTTGCGAAGTTGCGGTAGCGCCTCGGCGCTGAACGCCTCCTGATCCATCAGACCCTGGACGAGCGCCGGGAACCATGGCCAGGCCATCGTCACGCCTTCGCGCTGCATCTGCGCGACTGCCCGGACCGGGTCATAGAACGTGTCTGACAGGAAGGTGTTTCCAACACCAATGCAACCCACCAGCGGACCCAGGGCCGCGATATGGAAGAGCGGCCCCGCATTCCAATGGACGTCGTGATCGCCGACCCGGAACCGCGTGTCCGCGCGCTCGACGGTGCCTCGCGATAGGGCCTCGTGAGTGAGCAGGCAACCCTTCGGATCCGCCGTGGTGCCGGAGGTATAAAGGATCATCGCCAAGTCGCGGACGTTCACGGCGAGTCGCCGGTCGTTGATAGTTGCTGGATCGACAGAACCACCAGCCGCGAGGAATGCATCGGCATCGACGAAGCCGGCACGGCCGTCCCCTGCGAGGAGCGCTGCCACCCGTAAATCGGGTGTCTCCGGCAGAGACAGGTTCATCGGGTCGGCAGCCTCGGCCAGCCCGGAGACCGCTTCGGACAGAACCTCTGTGAAATTTACGTACTCATCGTCGCTTGCCGTGGCCAAGATAGCCTTCAACCGTCCGTTGCGCACGATATGCCCCACTTCCCGGCTCTTGTGCCGAACATTGATGGGAACGATGACGCATCCGGCCAGAAGTGCGCCGAAGATGCCGTGCAGAAACGGTACGCCGTTGGTCGCCATCAGTCCAACGTGGTCGCGATAGCCGATGCCCGACGCGATCAGACTTGCCGCAACGTTTCGCGCGCCTCTCAGAAGTTCGTCGTAAGTTGTCGATGAGTCGATGAAATCCACGGCTTTCCGGTCTCCGAAAAGCCTGGCTGACCGTATCAGCAGATCACCGATCGGGGACACTTCCGTCCATTCGCGCGTAGCCCGCAAGTTTAACTCCTCCTATACCTGCGTCCCGGCCCAAGATTGTCCGTTTTTGATTCCGAACGAAACCCTCAAGGCCGGGCTTCTGGTCAACTACAATGTTGACTGAGAAAGGATTTGTCAACGCATATTACGTGCAGCCGGCGGGCTAATTCTCCGAAAATATCCTATTAACTTATTGTAATAAAATAGTTATTTTTCATGGCGCGGTGCAACTACGTCAGTCAACTTTACTGTTGACAGGATGCCCCGCGGCAATATTCTTGGCGCTCAGATGCTGATCAAGAGTCGGCAGACCAGGGAGGGAAAACTATGAATCTACGTTCTGCCTTTGTTATGGGGTCGGCTCTACTTGTTGGTGCAGTCACAAGTGCCGACGCCGAAGAACTTCGATACGCCGTCGGTTATCCGCCGGGCGCCGCAGCCATCGACGCAGCAGAATCTGCGGCGAAGATCATCGCCAACGCATCGGGTGGCGAGTTGACCGTCAAGGTATACACTAGCGCCCTGCTGAGCTTCGGTGAGATGGAAGGCGGTATCCGCGACGGAATCGCTGACATAGGCTACATGGTGACGCCGTATTTCCCGAAAGACTTTCCGCGCACCAACCTGCTGAACGACATGTCGATGCAGCTCTCGAACGTCGGCGCGGACGTGAACAAGATCGCGGGCATGGCCTATGGTGGCGCGATGATGGAATACATCATCCTGAACTGTCCGGACTGCCTCGCCGAATACAAGGCGCAGAACATGGTTTTCACGGGGGTCGGGCCGACGGCATCGTACCACTTGCTGTGCAACCAGCCCGTCACCTCCGCCGAGGCGCTCAAGGGCAAGCGGCTACGTGCCGGAGCGGGCCAGTGGAACCGTTGGGCCGTTGCACTCGGCGCATCTCCGGTCCAGATTACTGGGCAGGAATCGCTCGAGGCGATGAAGCAAGGTATCATCGACTGCACGGTGCTCTCGACCGTGACCGCGCTCAAGGATTTCCAGCTGATCAACGCGGTGACCGACATCACGCTTGGCGTGCCGGGCGGTGTCTTCGCCGCGACGCCGGCTACGACGGTGAACGCAGATGTTTGGAAGGGTCTGGACACCAAGAAGCGGTCTGCCTTCCTGAGGGGCGCGGCCTATATGTCCGCAGCCATCCCCTTCATCGACCATAGCCGCGAGACGGCGGTGGTAGAAGAAGCGGCAGGCAAGGGCATCAAAACCCATGAGCCAGAGGCCGACCTCAAGGCCGCGACCGCGAGCTTTCTGGCGCAGGACGCTTCCACCGTGGCAGAGCTGTATTCTAAGGCTTTTGGCGTGGCCAACGCGCCGGACATGATGGCGGCCTTCCGCCCGTTGCTCGAGAAGTGGGTTGGCCTCGTCAACGGAATAGCCAGTGTCGAGGATCTAGCCGCACTCTACGAGCAGGAGATCTATTCGAAAATCGACTTCGAGAACTATGGCAACTGATCTCTCCGATTCGGCCGACAAAGAGCAATATTGATCATTCCAGGGAGGATAAGATGAGGATACTTTCTACTTCATGCGCGGTCGCCGCGGTGATTGCACTGACAACGGTCGCGGAAGCGAAAGAACTGCGCTTCGCGATCGGCTATCCGCCGAACTCTGCGCCGGTGAAGGTGATGGAGGAATACGCGGCTAAGGTCTCAGAACTGACCGGTGGCGACCTGACCGTCAAGGTCTTCCCCTCGTCGCTGCTCAGCTTCCCGGAAACGTCTCCGGGCGTACGTGACGGCATCGCCGATATGGGGCTTCTTGCGACCGGGTATCATCCGACGGAGTATCCGATCAACAATCTGGTCCCCAACACCACGATCCAGATGATCAATTTCGGCGACGACGTCAAAGGCCGCGAGGCGATGGCCTTCGCATCCGCACTGACCGAATACACCTTCTTCCACTGCCCGGGCTGCAACGACGAATTCAAGGCGCAGAACCAGGTCTTCACCAGCATCGCCTCCACCTCGGCCTACTATCTGATGTGCAACAAGCCGATCGGTTCGGCTGATGCACTGGCCGGCCTCAGGATGCGGGCACCGTCCAACTGGGCACGGTGGACGGCATACGTCGGCGGCAATCCGGTATCCATCACACTTGGCGAAATGAACGAAGGCATGAGCCAGGGCGTTCTGGACTGCCTCGTCGCCTCGGCGGCCGAACTGGTGAACTGGAACCTCACCAGCCTCGTCACCGACATCGCCGTGGGCGTTCCGGGCGGTGTCGCCGCGGGTGCTCCTGTAAACATCAACCGCGACACCTGGCAGGCCCTGTCGGCAGAAGAGCGGTCCGCACTGATGAAGGCCGGAGCCTACAGCCAGGCACAGTACGCCTGGGCATTCCAGCAGGCCGAGGCGCAGGCGCTCGATGCAGCGAAGGCCGCCGGTGCGAAGGTTGCGGATGCGGATGCGTCGATCGTCGACAAGACCAAGGAGTTTGTGGTGAAGGACACGGCCGCGATGCTCGAGGAAGTTGCCTCCAAGTACAACATCAAGGACGGCTCGGCGATGCTCGACACCTTCACGCCGATCCTCGAGAAATGGGTCGGCCTGGCCAAGGACATCGACAGCGTCGAGACGTATGAAGAGTTCCTCTGGACCGAGATCTTCTCGAAAGTCGACGTCAACACCCACGGCTTCTGAGATGTTCCAGATGCAGAAGACAGCAACGCTCGTCACCAGGATCAACCGCTTCACCACTGTTCTAGGTGGGCTGGCGATCGCGCTGATGATGCTTCACATCACGGCCGACGTGGCCGGGAGGTACCTGTTCAATACGTCCCTCCCCGGTACGATCACCATCGTGTCGAACTACTATATGGTCGTTGCCGTCTTTCTGCCTCTGGCGCTCGCCGAAGAAGAAGACGCACACATCTCCGTGGAGGTGTTCACCGCTGGCTTGGGGGAAACGGGCCAGCGGATCATCGCGATCATCACGCTCTTTGTGTCGCTTGCCGTCTGCATGCTGTTCACGGGAAAGACCTGGGAAGAAGCGATCCGGCAAATGGAAAGTGGTGCGGCCGTTCTGCAAGGCAACTCCACTGTCACGATCTGGCCATCCAATTTCCTGCTGCCGATCGGGTTCGGACTAATGGTCATCGTGCTGATCATCAAGTTGATCGGATACCTGTCCCGGTCCGCGCGCTCTCCGTTCCTGCCCGACTTCACCAGGCTGGACCCAGTGGAAAACTTCAATGACTGACATTCAGATCGGCCTGTCGGCCCTCGGCGTGCTGCTGGCTTTGCTGGCGCTTCGGGTACCTATTGCCATCGCCCTCACCGCGGTGTCGTTCGCGGGGATGTGGCTGATGATCGGCTGGAACGTTGCCTGGGGCGCGCTCGGCATCATGCCCTACGGCTTCGCTGCGAACTGGGTACTGAGTTCGGTGCCGATGTTCTTGCTGCTTGGCTACATCTGCTACCATACCGAACTCACGGCCGGCTTGTTCCGTGCGGCGCGGCTCTGGCTTTCAGGGCTGCCCGGCGGACTGGCGATCTCGGCTATTCTGGGCTCGTCGGGGTTTGCGGCCGTCTGCGGGTCGTCCGTGGCATGTTCCGCCGCAATGGGCCGTATCGCCGTACCAGAGATGCTGGCGGCAAAGTACCATCCGCAACTTGCCACCGGCACGGTCGCGGTCGCAGGTACCATCGGGGCACTGATCCCGCCCTCGATCATTATGATCCTTTACGCAGTTATTGCGCAGGTTCCGGTCAGCGCATTGTTTCTCGGCGGCATAGGCGTGGGTGTCATTTCGGCCATTGGTTACATCCTCGTGGTCCTGATCAGGGTCAAACTGAACCCTTCGCTGGCACCGCGTGTCGATGAACACCCGTCGATGTCGGAACGTATGTCCGCGCTTCAGGACACATGGCCCATCATCCTCATCATGGTCGGTATTTTCGGCGGTCTTTTCAGCGGCGTCTTCACCCCAACCGAGGCCGGCGCGGTCGGTGCCTTCCTCGCCACCATCGTCGCCGCGATCAAGCGATCGCTAACGTGGAAGCGCTTCAGCCTCGCCATCGTCGAGACACTGAAGACGACTGGAACGCTGATCTTCATTGCGGTCGGCGCCACGCTCTTCACGCGCTTCCTGACACTCTCAGGAACAGGCGAGTACATTTCCTCTTCGATCATCGACTTCGGCGGAAGCCCGGCGATGCTGATCCTCTCCATCGTGATCGTGTACCTTCTCATCGGCATGTTCCTCGAACCGGTTGGCGCGATGCTTCTGACTCTGCCCATTGTCATGCCCGTGGTCGACGGCGCCGGGCTGAGCCTGATCTGGTTCGGCGTACTTCTCACGAAACTGCTTGAGATCGGGATGATCACGCCCCCGATTGGCATGAATGTCTTTGTCATCAAGAGCGTCGTCGGTAACACCATCCAATTGACGGACATCTTCAAGGGTGTCTTATGGTTCATGATTATGGACCTTGCGGTCGTGCTTCTGATCTCCGCAGTCCCGCAGATCGTGCTGGTTCTCGCCCAATACGGAATGTAGCCGATGCCACGCAGACTGCTTGTCGCGAACCGAGGCGAGATTGCTTGCCGCATCATTCAGACCGCATCTCGGATGGGGATCGAATGCATCGCGGTCTATGCGACCGACGATGCAGTATCGGCCCACGTGGCGCTTGCCGACCGGGCGATTGACCTCGACGCGGAAGGGTCGGCGGCTTATCTGAATATCGACGCGCTGATCGCCGTCGCCCAGGAAACTGGCTGCGACGCAGTCCATCCCGGCTACGGCTTTCTAAGCGAGTCTTCGGCTTTCGTGACCCGCCTCGAAGCCGAGGGGATCGGGTTCGCCGGACCTCCTTCGGCGACAATTGCCCTGCTGGGCGACAAGGTGGCGGCGCGCAGGCTGGCCAGATCCGTCGATGTGCCTGTGATCGCAGGTCCGGAGGATCCGGTGACACTGGAGCAGGCGCGGGCCTTCTTCGCCTCCCTGCCTGACGGCTCCGCTGCGATGCTGAAAGCGGTCGCCGGCGGCGGCGGCAGGGGCATCAGGCCAGTCGAAACTGCGGACGCACTCGACAGGGCGTTCGCTGCCAGTGCATCGGAGGCGCTGTCGGCCTTCGGCGACAGCGCGCTGTTCATCGAGCGCATGGTCCGCAACGCCCGTCATGTGGAGGTGCAGGTCTTCGGCGACGGGTCGGGCGCCGTCATTCATATGTGGGACCGCGACTGTTCCGTGCAGAGGCGGAACCAGAAGCTGATCGAAATCGCCCCTGCCCCACATCTTCCCGACAAATTGCGGGCTGACATGCGGGCGGCAGCCCTCCGGATCGCCTCCGAGGTCCGGCTTCGAAGCCTGGCCACGGTTGAATTCCTGGTGGAGCCGAATGACGGTCGCTTCAGCTTCCTCGAAGTCAACCCGCGTATCCAGGTAGAGCATACGATCACCGAGGAGATCACGGGCCTCGATCTCGTGCAGCTCCAGCTTCTGGTGCTCGACGGGGCGTCGCTTGCCGATCTGGGGCTCGATGCGCCGTTGCCCACGCCCTCGGGTCATGCCATCCAGCTCCGCCTGAACGCCGAACGTGTGGGTCGGGACGGACAGGTCACCCCAACCACCGGTCGTATCCGATCGCTGCGCCCGCCGACCGGTCCCGGCCTACGTTTCGACACCGGCCTGCGCGAGGAGGACGAGGTCACCGGTCGATATGACAGCCTTCTGGCGAAACTGATCGTGCATGGACGCGGGTTGAACGCTGAGGCCAGCCTGGGCTTCGCCGCGCAGGCACTGGACGATTGCCGGATCGAGGGTATCGAAACAAACGCTCCGCTTCTCGCTGATCTTCTGCGTGCGCCCGAACTGGCCAACGGCACGCTCGACACTGGTTTCGTCGGTCGGCTGCTGGAGCAGATGGCATCCCGCAATACCGGCGAAGACATCGCTGCGCGAGATGTCGTGATCGCGCCGCTCTCCGGTCTAGTCAGCCGGGTGATGGTCGCGGAGGGCGATGTCGTCAGACCCGGCGATGAGATCGCGATCATCGAAGCGATGAAGATGGAGTATCCCGTGTCGGCGGGCGTCGGCGGCACTGTTGCAGGGCTTTCGGTCCGCGACGGGGACAAAGTAACGGCGGATGACCCGATTGCACGGATTGCCGCAAGCGACCGGATCGAATCTGCGGCGGCAATTCGCAGACCCCCGGAGGACCGTCAGGATCTGATCGAATGGCGGCAACGTCTGGCCCTGACCGAGGACGCCGCGCGGCCCGACGCCATGGCGCGCCGATTTGAGAATGGTGGCCGGACAGCGCGGGAGAATGTCGACGCCCTCTGCGCCCCCGGCAGTTTCCACGAGATCGGCGCATTGGCCGTCGCCGCGCAACGTACCCGGCGCGACATAGCCGAACTGCGGGAACGCATGCCCGCTGACGGACTGATCGCCGGGATCGGCGCCCTGCGCGGAACGGGACAGCGGATCGCCGCCTTCGCCTATGACGAGACCGTCGCGGCAGGAACGCAATCGTTGATGAACCACAAGAAGCTGCGACGCCTGCTGGACATCGCCGCCAGAGACGGGCTGCCGGTCGCGGGCTTCGTGGAAGGCGGCGGCGGTCGCCCCGGCGATGTCGACGACGCCACCCGTGCGACCGGTCTGGACATGACCGGCTTTCTCCAGTTCGCGCGGATCAGCGCACCGCGCGTCACCGTGGTGCATGGCCTGTGCTTCGCTGGCAATGCCGTGCTGGCCGGCACCTCGGACGTGGTGATCGCGACTCGCGAGGCATCGCTTGGCATGGCCGGTCCGGCGATGATCGACGCGGCCGGCATGGGAAATCCGGCGGCCCGTGATGTCGGGCCTGCCCGGATGCATGCGGAAACCGGTACCGTGGACCTTCTGGTTCCCGACGAAGCTGCCGCGACGCAGGCCGCACACAGCGTCATCGCCTGTCTCTCGGGCCTGCACATATCCGGAGAGGCGCCGGATCCCGTTCCGCTGCGGCAGGTCCTGCCCGCCGACCGACGGCGTGCCTATGACGTGTCACGGGTGCTCGACCTGATTGTGGATCTGGGCAGTCTCGTCGCTCTGGGCCAGACCTATGCATCTGCGATGACCACCGCCTTCGCCCGGATAGACGGACACGCCGTGGGGATCATCGCGAACAATCCCGCGTACGATGCGGGCGCGATCGGCGCCGCCGAAGCCCGCAAGGCCACCCGGTTTCTGCGCCTGTGCAACCGCTTCCGACTGCCGGTGCTGTCCCTCTGCGACACGCCTGGGTTCTCCGTCGGCACGCGCACCGAACGGACCGGACTGGTTCGGGCGTCCGGCGAAATGCTCAATGCGGCGGCGGAGCTTTCCGTGCCGCTGGTCGCCGTCGTGACCCGGCGGGCCTACGGACTGGGCGCGATGGCGATGACCGGCGGATCATTTCATGCGCCCTCCCTTACGCTGGCATGGCCCAGTGGCGAATTCGGCGGGATGGGACCAGAGGGCGCGGTCCGGCTCGGGTATCGCCGGGAACTGATGGCAGAAACCGACCCAGCCGCACGGCAGGCCCTGTTCGACCGGCTGCTGGCGGAGGTCTACGCCAACGGTAAAGCGCTTCGTGTGGCCGAGTCCCTCGAGCTGGATGCGATCATCGATCCCGCCGAAACACGGAGCTGGATTTCGGCGGCACTGTCGGGGAAACGTCTTCGTTCGTAGGCGACGTGGGGCAACAGCACATGGAATATTTCATCGATTTCCAGCCTACCGATCCACAAATATTCTTGCGTGAATAAAAAAGACATGATTGTATATATCCATGTTTCGTAGCGCCGGGGAGTCGCATGATGTCTGACGAAAAAAACGTTCCACAGTATGACGCAGTTGTCGTCGGCGGGGGCATAACCGGCATCTACCAGGTCCACCTTCTGGAGGAGGCGGGCCACACGGTTCTGGGCATTGAGGCCGGCGATGACGTGGGCGGGACCTGGTACTGGAACCGCTACCCGGGATGCAGGCTGGATACGGAAAGCTACGCCTACGGCTATTTCGCTATGAAGGGCATCATTCCCGAGTGGAACTGGGAAGAGCGGTTCGCGTCGCAGCCGGAGGTGCTGCGCTATGTGAACCGTGCCGCGGATGCAATGGATGTCCGGAGACTGTTCAGGTTCAAGACCACTGTAGTGGCGGCGCATTATTCAGATGCAGATGGCATCTGGTCGATCACGCTGAGCGGCGGAGAGGTTGTGACCTGTCGCTTCTTCATCTCGGCGACGGGCCCGTTGTCGGCGACGCGCATGCCCGACATTGCCGGGATCGAGACATATCAGGGTGAATCCTTTCACTCTTCGCGCTGGCCAACGGATTCTGAAGGGCACCCCGTCAACGTCGACTTTTCCGGCAAGAAAGTCGGTGTCATCGGCACGGGCGCGACCGGCGTCCAGATCATTCCCATTGCCGCCGAAACGGCGGCCGAGCTGTTCGTCTTCCAGCGGACCCCAAATTGGTGCACCCCCCTCGGAAACGAGAAGATCTCGGACCGGGAAATGGACCTCTTGCGCAACAGCTATCCCACAACCTTGGAATACGTGAAGTCGACCGATACCGCTTTCCCGTATCACCGCGACCCGCGCAAGGGGACGGATGTGTCCGCCGAGGAACGGCAGGCCCTGTTCGCGAAGCTTTATGACCAACCGGGGTACGGTATCTGGCTGAGCGGTTTCAGGGATCTTCTGGTAAGTGCCGAGTCCAACAAATACCTGGCAGATTTCGTCGCCGACAAGATCCGTCAACGGGTGAAGGACCCGGTCACCGCAGAGAAGCTCATTCCGACGGATCACCCGTTCGGCTCCAAGCGCGTGCCGATGGAGACGAACTATTACGAGACCTACAACAAGGACAATGTGCACCTAGTGGACATTCGCGAAGCGCCGATTCAGGAAATCACGCCTCGCGGCATACGGACCAGCGATGGAGAATACGATCTGGATGTCATCATCTTTGCAACAGGCTTCAACGCAGTGACCGGCGCTCTTGATCGCATTGACATCAGGGGCAAGAACGGCTTGCCGCTGAAGGAGGCCTGGGCTGATGGCCCCGTAACCTTCCTCGGCTTGCAGTCCAAGGGCTTCCCCAACTTTTTCACGCTCGTGGGTCCGCACAACGGATCGACGTTCTGCAATGTTGGTGTCTGTGGAGCCCTTCAGGGCGAATGGGTAACCCGCATGATCAGTTACATGAAGGCGCGCGGCCTGACGCGATCGGAACCGTCTGAAAAGGCGCAGGACAGCTGGACTGAGGAAGTATACCGCGACTTCTCGCGCACCTTGCTGGCAGAGGCCAACGCGTGGTGGGTAAAGGTGGTCGAGAAGCCGGATGGGTCCATCGAGCGCCGCTCGCTTGTCCATGTCGGCGGCGGTCCGGCATATCGTCAACGATCAGAGCAGGTTGCCTACCATGACTACAACGGCTTCGAACTGAGCTGATGTCCCTACCCTTGGGCGCTCGCCGTTTCGGGTGCACTGTTGATCCGGCGATGTCGGGCCGCACCGTCGCAAGTGCCGTGCGCAAGAGACTTAGAATGTCCTTCGTCCATTCTCCAATTCACGTCCTTTCGGAGCGTCCATGACCTACGAGACCATTCTGGCGGAGCACAGGGGCCGCGTATTGTTGATCACCCTGAATCGTCCTGAGGTATTGAACGCCCTCAACGCGACCATGGCTGGCGAGATCGTCGAAGCCTTGGTCGCGGCGGAAATCGATGACGCGATTGGCTGCATCGTGATCACCGGGTCGGACAAGGCCTTCGCAGCTGGCGCGGACATCAAGGAGATGCAGCCGAAGGGGTTCGCCGAGGTCTATGTGGCGGATCAGTTCGGCCTCTGGGACCGGGTGCCGATGCTGCGCAAGCCGGTGATCGCGGCGGTGTCGGGCTATGCGCTCGGCGGCGGATGCGAACTGGCGATGATGTGCGACTTCATCCTGTGTTCGGACACCGCGCGCTTCGGCCAGCCCGAGGTCAAGCTGGGGATCATGCCCGGCATGGGCGGCACTCAGCGCCTGACGCGCCTGGTCGGGCAGGCCAAGGCGATGGAAATGAACCTGACCGGGCGCATGATGACCGCCGAAGAGGCCGAACGTGCCGGCCTCGTCAGCCGTGTCGTTCCGTCAGCCGAACTGCTGGACGAGGCCTTGAAGGTGGCCGAAACCATCGCGGGCATGTCCCTACCCTCGACCATGTCGATCCGCGATGCCACCCGACGCAGCCAGGAAATTTCTCTGGCCGAAGGCGTCCGGTACGAACGGCGGCTTCTGCAGGCTCTGTTCGGCACTGATGACAAGGCCGAGGGCATGATCGCCTTTATCGAGAAGCGCAAACCCGTCTTCAAGCATCGCTGAACTGAACCCGAGGTTACCATGACCGACATCTTGCTACTGTCCGGCGCCCGGACCGCCATCGGAAGCTTCGGCGGCAGTTTGTCGTCGCTTCCGCCGTCGCGTCTCGGCGCCATCGTCGCCAAGGCTGCGATTGATCGGGCCGGACTCTCCGCCGACCGCATCGGAACCACGGTCTTCGGCAATGTCATCAATACCGAACCGCGCGACATGTACCTGTCGCGAATTGCCGCACTCGAAGCCGGAGTGCCCGACACCAGCCCCGCAATGAACGTGAACCGTCTTTGCGGCAGCGGCGTACAGGCCATCGTGTCCGCCGCCCAGATCCTGATTTCGGGCGAAGCGGAGTTTGCGCTGGCAGGCGGTGCCGAGTGCATGAGCCGGGCGCCCTATGCCCTCCCGCAGGTCCGCTTTGGACAGAAGATGGGGGATGCCGTCGCGACCGACATGCTGGTCGGCACGCTGACCTGTCCCTTCGGAACTGGTCACATGGGTGTCACAGCAGAAAACGTGGCGACCGAACAACAGATAAGCCGCACGGATCAGGATGCCTTTGCGCTGGAGAGCCAGAGCCGTGCGGGCCGCGCCATCGCGGAGGGACGGTTCAAGACAGAGATCGTGCCGGTCGAGATCGCCTCCAGACGCGGCACGGTTGTCTTCGATACCGATGAGCACCCCAAGGCGACGACGCCGGAGAAACTCGCGGCCCTGCCTCCAGCATTTGCGAGGGACGGATCTGTGACCGCCGGAAATGCCTCTGGCATCAACGACGGAGCGGCCGCGCTGGTACTTGCACGTGAAAGTGCAGTCACCGGCGACGGCCTGACACCCAAAGCCCGCATCGTCGGCTTCGCGACCGCCGGCGTCCGGCCTGATGTGATGGGCTACGGCCCCATTCCGGCAGTGACGCGGCTATGTGAACGTACCGGGCTCCGGACGGACGACTTTGACGTGATCGAGTCCAACGAAGCGTTCGCCGCGCAGGCGATTGCCGTCAATCGCGGCCTTTCGCTCGACCCGGAGAAGGTCAATCCGAACGGCGGCGCGATCGCGCTTGGTCATCCCGTCGGGGCAACCGGCGCCATCCTGATCGTGAAGGCGATGCATGAGCTCGACCGCATCGGCGGACGGCGGGCGCTAGTGACAATGTGCATCGGCGGTGGTCAGGGGATCGCCCTGGCACTCGAACGACTTTGACTCAGGAACGGGAAGACAGACATGGACATCAAGGGACTGGCAGCCATCGTGACCGGTGGCGGATCCGGACTGGGCGAAGCGACGTCAGAGGCTCTGGCCGCCGCAGGGGCAAAAGTTGCCATCCTTGACTTCAACCCTGAGGCCGCACGCGCCGTCGCGGAGCGCATCAACGGGATCGCCTGCCAATGTGACGTTTCCGACGAGGCCAGCGTCACGGCTGCACTGACTGCGGCAAGCGAAGCGCATGGCACGGCGCGCATCCTCGTGAATTGCGCCGGTGTCGCGCCGGCGCAGAAAATACTGGGGCGTGACGGCGCGATGCCGCTGGACGCCTACAGGCGCGTCATCGAGGTCAATCTCATCGGTACGTTCAACGTTCTGAAGCAGTTCGCCGCCGCCGCGACGACCGCAGAGGCGCTCTCGACGGGCGAACGCGGGGTCGTCGTGAACACGGCCTCCGTCGCCGCTTACGAAGGTCAGATCGGCCAGTCCGCCTACGCGTCTTCCAAGGCAGGCGTCGTCGGCCTCACGATCACCGCAGCGCGGGAGTTCGCGCGCGACGGGATCCGCGTCTGCACCATCGCTCCGGGCATTTTCGAAACGGCAATGCTGAAGGGCCTGCCCCAGCCGGCGCAGGACAGCCTGGGCCAGTCGGTTCCCTTCCCTTCGCGCCTCGGACGCCCGGCAGAATTCGCATCTCTCGTGCTTCACATCGTCGGCAACGAAATGCTGAACGGCGAAACCATCCGCCTGGATGGCGCGATCCGGCTGGCACCGCGGTAGATCCGGCGTCCCCTCCGCGCGGCCGCTCCGCGACCCGTCGCGCGGAGCGGCGCGGCAATTCGGTCAGGACACGCCGAGGTGCTTCTGCTTGACGTCCGGGTTGGCGTCGAAATCGTCCCAACTGCCGCTGAACACGATGTGGCCGCTGTCGATGACATAGACGATGTCCGTGCAGGCGCGAGAAAACCACACGTTTTGTTCGCACAGGATCAGGGTGCAGTCATTGTCGCGGCAGATGCGTTGGACGTCCTGCGCCAGCGCCTCGACGATCACTGGCGCGAGGCCTTCTGTCGGCTCATCCAGAAGCAGCAGCTTGGGGTTGGTGATTGACCTGAGACCCGTTTCTTCCTCCAGTTTGAAGTAGAGTCCGCTCCAACCAGGAGACGGACAATGAAGCGATCAAGGTTCACGGAAGAGCAGATCATCGGGATGCTGAAGGAGCAGGAGGCCGGCATGGCGACGGCCGATGTCTGCCGCAAACATGGGGTCAGCACGGCGACGTTCTACAAATACAAGGCGCGGTTCGGCGGGCTTGAGGTGTCTGATGCTCGACGGCTCAAGGCGCTCGAGGACGAGAACTCGAAGCTGAAGAAGCTGTTGGCGGAAGCCATGCTGGACATCGCGATCCTGAAGGATGTCGCGTCGCGAAAGTGGTAGCGCCCGGCGTCAGGCGGGAAGCGGTGGAGCACGTCGTGGCAGTCCACGGGGTGAGCCAGCGTCGGGCGTGCCAGGCACTGGCGGTGGACCGGTCGAGCGTGCGCTATCGCAGCGTGCGGCCAGACGATGCCGAGGCGAGGGCCGCGATGAAGGCCGTCGCGGCCGAGAGGCGGCGGTTCGGCTATCGCCGCATCCACGTGATGCTGGACCGGCAGGGGATTGTGATGAACCTGAAGAAGCTCAGGCGGCTCCATCGCGAGGAGAAGCTCCAGGTGCGCCGCCGGGGCGGCCGGAAGCGGGCCCTGGGAACGCGCAGGCCGATGCTCGTGCCGGATGCGCCGAACCAGCGTTGGAGCCTGGACTTCGTGAGCGATGCGCTGACGGATGGCCGCCGGTTCCGAGTTCTGGCGGTGGTCGACGACTACAGCCGGGAATGCCTGGCGCTGGTGGCGGACACCTCGCTCTCCGGCCTTCGCGTCGTGCGAGAGCTCGATGCGCTGATCACGCTGCGCGGCCGACCGGCGATGGTGGTCTCGAACAACGTCCTATGTTGGGAAGATTTTGCTGCTTAGGTCAGCAGGTCATGGGGCATCCGGTGTTCCGGGTGCCCTGATATGGTTGCCCAGACGGTCACCGCCGTCAAGAAGCGACAGCACCGGACCAAGTTGCACAGCACCAATCCCATCGAGCGGCTGAACAAAGAGGTGAAGCGCCGCGCCGACGTCGTCGGCATCTTCCCGAACGAGGCCTCGATCATGCGCCTGATCGGCGCGGTCCTCTTCGAGCAGAACGACGAATGGCAGACGGCCAGCCGCTACATGATGGTCGAGGCCTTCGCCCAGATCGACAAGGAGGAGATCGACCCCATTCTCAGCATCACAACGAAAGCCGCCTGATCATGCCCTCAGGCCATCCGGGAAATTACACCACCTTGACGGACGTGACCACGCTCTCCGAAGTGATGGAAGACGAGAACATGCACGCCCGCGGGTCGCTGCAATATCAGGACCACCCCGAGCTGGGCCGCATCGTCGTCCAGCACTCCCCCCTGCGCTACGACGGCACCCCGCTGGCCACGCTGGAGCCGAGCCACGAGCTGGGCGCGGATACGGACAGGGTGCTGGCGGAGGTTGCGCGCCGACGATCCCGGCCGAGCTAGACAAAAGACCTGCCTGCGTTCCGAGAAAGTCAGTCCCGGGTCAGCGTGCGATGCGCCAGAAGTCCGTCCTTCAGGACCGGCTGAAGTTCGCCGCGCCGGACCAGACGATTGACATGCGCCAGCGTCTCGGTGAAGGCAAAGCTCATCTGGTGCGCATCCAGCTTGCGGGTGAACAGCACCGGAACGAGGTCGGCCACGGTCTTCGGAGCATCCGAACAGGCCTTCCGGATCAGGTCGCACCTGTGCTCGTGATGCTCTTCCAGTTCGGCCGTGCGGGTGTGCAACCCCCTGAAGGGCCGCCGGTGGCCGGGCAGAACCAGCACATCGGCAGGAATGTCCTGCCGCAGCTGGCGGAGGCTGCGCAGGAAATGGCCGAGAGGATCGCCGTTCGGATCGGTCGCCGAGACGCTGACATTGGGCGAAATCCGCTCGAGCACCTGATCGGCGGCGAAAAGCAGGCCCTCTTCGTGACAGTAGAGCATCACCTGCTCGGCGGCGTGCCCCTCCCCGGTCAGCACGCGGAATTCGCGCCCGCCGATCATCAGGACGTCGGCCCGCACCAGCCGGTGGAAGGAGCGCGGCAGCGGATGGACCAGCTGAAGGTATTCGTTGCCCCGGATCGCCACGATCCCCGCCCCTTCGGCGGACATTCCGTGGCTGACGTAGAAATCGAAGAACTGCCGCGACCCGGTTTCGTTCGGTGCCAGAGAAATCAGACGGCTTTCGGTAAAGGCCGACAGGCTGGTAAGCAGCGGCGCCTCGAACTTCTCGCACAACCAGCCGGCCAGACCGATGTGATCGGGATGGACATGGGTCGCGACGACACGGGTGACCGGCGCACCTTTCAGCACGTCGCGCAGGACGATCTCCCAGATTGCGATGGCATCCTTGGTGTTGATGCCGGTGTCGATGACCGCCCAGCCATCGCCGTCGCGGATGAAGTAGACGTTCACATGATCCAGCAGGAACGGCAGCGGAAAGCGGACCCAGATGATGCCCTCTGCAATCTCGACCGGCTCTCCGAAGGCCGGGATGTCCTCGAATGGGAAGGTCAGCGGCGCGCGGGCGGCCTCTCTGGTGTCTGTCATCGTCTGTCCAGTCGCAGTCCGGATCGGCCCGAGGCATGTCCGGAGAATATTCGGATTGTGTTTCGCGCCCTTCGCGCCGGGAAGTCCCGCCGATGCGGTCCCGGACGAGTGTTAGTGAATGACCGGTCCAGGGGCAACTGGGATGCGTCCCAGGTCCGTACGGTCTGCATCCCGTGGCGAAGGTCGCCGATCGTCAACCCCTGCGGCACACCTGCCGCACAAACCCGAAAAAGTCGCGACCGTTGACACCCGGTCCGAATAATCCGGTATAGGCAAGGCGTGGCAGGCAACCGAAGGGCGTGCGGGACATGCTGGAAATCAAACCGGTCCAGACCGAAAAGCTGTTCGAGGTTCTGGCCGCCCAACTGCGCGACGAGATCATGGCGGGAGAGTTCACTTCGGGCGACCTGCTGAGCGAGAAGTACCTGATGGAGCGGTCGCAGCTCAGCCGCGGGTCCGTCCGCGATGCCCTCCGGGTGCTCGAGGCGCAGGGTCTGGTCGAAACCCGCCGCGGCCGCAACGGCGGCAGCTTTGTGGTCGAATCCGGCGTGCAGACCATCGTGCAGTCGCTGGACGCCTATCTGCGGAACGGCAATCCGCCGCTGCGCGCGATCATGGACACGGTCGAACTTCTTGAGCCCGGACTGGCGCGGCTGGCCGCCCAGAACCGGACGCCCGAGGATATCGACGCGATGCGCGACGCGATTCAGAGCATGGCGGACACCGACGACCGGACGGAATTTGTCCGGCGGAACTCCGACTGGCACATCGCCATGGCCCGGGCTGCCCACAACCCGATCCTGATGGCGGTCTACCAGCCGATCGGATCCACCCTTCTGCATCCGCACACAAACGATTTCCTCGATGCCGACATGCGTGCGGTGGTCGTGGCCGCCGCCCGGCGGATTCTGGACGCGATCGCCGATGGCGATGCGACGCTGGCCTTCAGCCGCATGCAGAAGCACGTCGACGCCTACCACGCCATTCGCAACGAACTGGACGCGGCGGCATCCGCCACGGATCCGACAGAGGGATGACGCCATGACCAGACTTCACGGAAAGATCGCCCTTGTCACCGGCGGTGGATCGGGCATCGGCGCGGCCTGCGTCGCACGCTTCCTTGCCGAAGGGGCCTGCGTCGTCTCGACCGACGTGACAGAGCAGTCCGGCCTGGCCTCCCCGACCTTCCTGCCGCTTGTCCATGACGTGACCGATCCGGCATCCTGGCAGGACGTGATCGCCCGGACGACCGAGGTCTTCGGCCGGCTCGACATCCTCGTGAACAACGCGGGCGTTTCCATGCGGACGCCCGCGACGATCATGGATACCGATTTCGCGGACTGGCGCCGGATCATCGACGTCAATCTCGACGGCGTCTTCCTGGGACTGAAGTACGGGATGCGGGCGATGGCCCCGACCGGCGGCGCGATCGTGAACATGGGGTCGATCCACAGCTTCGTCGCCATTCCCAAGGCCGCCGGCTACTGCGCCTCCAAGGGCGGGGTCCTGCTGCTCACGCGGACCGCGGCGCTGGAAGGCGCGGCGATGACGCCGCCGGTCCGGGTCAATTCGGTCCATCCCGGCTATGTCCGGACACCGCTCGTGGACCACAGGGCCGACACCGTTGAGGGCTGGCTGCCCGCGATCGAGGCCAAGATTCCCGCCCGGCGCCTTGCCCGGCCCGAGGAAATCGCCGTCGCGGTCCTGAACCTCGTGACGGACGACGCGGCCTACATGACCGGCTCTGCCGTCACCATCGACGGCGGCTACACCATCCTCTAGCGCCTCTGCACCCCGCCTCTGCACCCGGACCGCACGTCCGCGGCCCCGTCCGGCTGCGCGCTCCGACGAAGAGAAATGGATCCGGCCAACCTAATTATCGAATGATTTGATCTTTTATTGACTCGGGAAATCCGGTGCCGCTATCCTGTCGCCGGAGGGGGCGGACTCCCTGCGGTGCGGCCGGTACAGGCTGCCCTCGCGGCTCCGCCTCAAGGGAGGAAAATCATGGCCGGGGATCCGGCGGGCCCGCTGGACGGGTTCCGCGTCATCGAATTCTGTTCGACCCTTTCGGGTCCCTTCGCGACGATGCTCCTCGCCGATCAGGGTGCGGACGTGATCAAGGTCGAGACGCCGCAGGGAGACCAGTCCCGCCAGATCGGCAACCGGCGCGACGGGGTCGCCGACATCGCGACGCTCTTCGTGAACATCAACCGCAACAAGCGGTCCGTCGTGCTGAACCTCAAGGATCCGGACGACGCCCGCACCGCCCGCGCCCTGGCCGAAACGGCGGATGTCGTCGTGCAGAACTTCCGTCCCGGCGTGATGGAGCGGATGGGCCTTGGCTATGACGACCTGAGCGCGGCGAACGACCAGCTGATCTATGTCTCGATCAGCGGTCTGGGCGACCATCCGACGGTCCGGGGGCGTCGTGTCTACGACATCGTCTCGCAGGGACTGGCGGGCTTCTGTTCCGTCCAGGCCGACCGCGAG
Organism: Seohaeicola zhoushanensis; assembly: GCF_014656415.1. Lineage (GTDB taxonomy): Bacteria > Pseudomonadota > Alphaproteobacteria > Rhodobacterales > Rhodobacteraceae > Seohaeicola_A > Seohaeicola_A zhoushanensis. Next base: position 27,643 of record NZ_BNCJ01000019.1, read on the forward strand.
ACCGGAGAGCCGCGGACCGTCCAGACCGCCATCACCGACAAGATCGCCTCCATGGTGGTCTGGCAGGGGGTGACGGCGGCGCTACTGCACCGCCTCCGCCGGGGCAAGGGCCAGCACATCAAGGTCAACATGCTCAGTGCCGCGCTGTCGTTCCTCTGGCCCGAGGCGATGCCGGGCGCGACCTTCACCGGGCCGGGCGTCCAGGCCGGCGGCACCCTCTCGGGCGTGCAGTATGTCTTCGCGACGCGCGACGGCCACATCCTCGTGGGGCACGTCTCGAACGAGGAATTCGCCGGGTGCTGCCGTGCCCTCGGGCTGGATGCGCTGATCACCGACCCGCGGTTCGACGCCATCGGCGGCCGTTTCCGCAATGCCGCCGCGCTCAACAAGCTCTTCGCCGACGCGCTGGCCCGGGACACCAGTGCCCATTGGCTGGAGCTGCTGGAGGCCGAGGACACCGTCTTCGCCCCGATCAATTCCGCCGCCACCATCGCGGACGATGCGATCATCCGGGCCGCCGGGGTTCTGGCGGACCATCACGACCCGGTCTACGGATCCTTCCGCCAGCCCGTGCATCCGGTGGACTTCGGGGCCTCTCCCGCACGGCATCGCCGCAACGCCCCGCTGCTCGGGGAGCACACGGCAGAGGTGCTCGCCGAACTCGCCGACAGGACCCGGACATGAAGGCCTGGGTCTGCCGCGAATACCGCGCCCCCTACGTCATGGCGATCGAGGACATGCCCGTGCCGCTGCCCGGCCCCGGCGAGGTCCAGATCCGCGTGGCGGCCGCCGGCCTCGCCTTCGGAGAGACGCTGGTCCTCAACGGCAGCTACCAGAAGACGCCGCCCCTGCCCTACATCCCGGTCAGCGAGATGTCGGGCGTGATCACGGCCGTCGGCGACGGGGTGGAACACCTGTCCGTCGGCGACCGGGTCTCCGCCTTTTCCTTCGACCTCGCCGGAGGCGGGCTGGCGGAATATGCCGTGATGCCGGCCCAGTTCGTCTTTGCGGTGCCCCGCGGCATGACGCTGGTCGAGGCCGCTGCCTATCCGATGAACGCCTGGACCGCGTGGAACGCCTTGGGCAGCCGCGGCCGGTTGCAGCCCGGAGAGGTGCTGGTGGTGCATGGCGCGACCGGCGGCGTCGGGCAGGCCGCGGTCCAGATCGGCAAGCACCTCGGCGCCACGGTGATCGCGACGGGCCACGATGCCAGACGGCTTGCGACGCTGACAGGGTCGGGGCCGCATCACCTGATTGCCGATCACGTGATCGACCTCGGCACCGAGAGCCTGCGCGACCGGGTCAAGGCATTGACCGGCGGGCGTGGCGCGGACGTGTTCCTCGACCCGGTCGGCGGACAGGTCTTCGACGACTCGCTGCGGTGCATCGCGCCGGGCGGTCGGGTGCTGGTCGTCGGCTTCACCTCTGGCACACCTTCTGCACCGCGCACCAACGTGATGCTGGTCAAGATGATCGCGGTCATCGGGGTCGAGGCGCGGCTGGCCATCGAAACCACCGGCGGACGCGGCCGCGAGGAGTTCGACCGGATGCTCGCGGCCTACGCCGACGGGCGGCTGAAGGCACAGGTCGGTCGCACCTACGGGTTCGAAGACGCCCTTCAGGGATACGACGACATCCTCGCGCGCAGACATGTCGGGAAGAGCGTACTCATCGTTAACCCGGAATTAACGTAACTTAGCTAACTATCCACCTTTGCGATATGCAAATGGTATGATATTAACCCGTCGAACTACGACAGTCTCTGCTAAGGAGCACCGGCCACGTCCGGATCAACAAGGAAGGAAGACATGAAGACGTTCACATCTTATCTGACGGCAGCGACACTGGCCGCAACCGTGGCGCTGCCCGGTGCGGCATCGGCCAAGGACCTGCGCATCGCGCTTGGCCTGCCCGACATCTATGCCGCCTACGAACCGCTGGTCGCCTTCGGCAAGACGCTGGAGACAGAGCTTCAGCTGCCCGCGAAGGTCTATGCCATGTCGCTCCTGACGCTGGCCGAAACTGCGGGCGGCGTCCGCGACGGCCTGACCGACATCGGCTTTGTCGTGTTCCCCTATCACCCGGTCGAATTCTCGGAAGTGAACCTGCCGGCCAACCTGTCGATGCTGGCGACGGTCGGCGCGCCGAACGCCAACCCCGGCGCGGCCATGGCGGGGGCGATGATGGAATACACCCTGCTGAACTGCCCGGACTGCCTGACCCAGATGAAGGCGAACAACCAGGTCTACCTCTCTGGGACCTCGACGCCGCCCTACCGGCTGCTCTGCTCAAAGCCGATCGTCACGGCTGACAACGTCACGGGCGCGCGCCTGCGCGCCGGTGCCGCGAACTATGCCCGCTGGACCGATGCCCTTGGCGGGTCCGCGGTGACCGTACCGGGCAACGAAACCTACGACGCGATGAGCCAGGGCGTGGTCGACTGCACGATGAGCCCCCTCGGCGACCTGATCGGCGGGCGCTACATCGACGTGACCAAGAACATCAACCTCGGCGCACCGGGCGGGGTCTTCATGGGCCTCGGCGCGGCGAACGTGAACCGCGACGTCTGGCAGGGCCTGAGCGCCGAACAGCGCGCGGGGATGCTCAAGGCGGCGATGACGCTCAGCGCCGACGCGGTCTTCGCCTATCTCGAGGATGACGCAGAAGGCATGGCGGCCGCCAAGGAGAAGGGTGTCGAGATCGCCGAGGGCGACGAGAGCCTTCTGAAGGCCACCGCGGACTTCGTCGAAAAGGACGTCGCCACCGTGGCCGCGCAGTTCACCGACCAGTTCAAGGTGCAGAACGTCGACCAGAAGATCGAGACGTTCCGCGGCCTCGTGGACAAGTGGAAGGGCCTGACCGCCGACATCGGCGAGGACAAGGCCAAGCTTGCGGATCTCTACTGGACCGAGATCGGCTCCAAGGTGGATGCCGCAACGCTCGGGATGGACTGACCCTGCCCGACTGACCATCGGCGCCCGGATTCGCGGCCGGGCGCCCTATCGGAGTCCCGCGATGACCCTTCTCAAGCGCATCCTCGATGCGGCCACCAACGTGACGGCCGTGATCGCCGGCCTCTGCATCGTCGTGATGATGGGGCACGTGACGCTCGACGTCGTGCTCAGGTCGTTCTTCGGCCGGCCGATGACCGGCACCATCGTGTTCGTCGCGAACTACTACATGGTGTTCCTCGTCTGCCTGCCCCTCGCCTTCGTGGAACGGTTCGACAGCCACATCTCGGTCGAGGTGCTGACGGAACGCTTCCCGGCCCGCGTCAAGCATCACCTCTACGGCTGGACCTACCCCGTGACCGCCCTGATCTTTGCCGTGATCGGCTACGCCACCTGGACCGAGGCGATGTCGAAATTCGCAATCCGGACCTTCATGATCGAGAAGGACATGGCGATCTCGATCTGGTTCGGCTACTTCGCCCTGCCCTTCGGCTATGCGCTGCTGTCGCTCTACGTGCTACTCAAGTTCGTGGCCTATCTCGCGGGTCAGCCGCTGACACCGGAACGGCTTCCCGGCTCCGAAGACCTGGCGGTGGCCCATGAGTGATCCGCAGCTCGGCGTACTTCTGATCGGTGTCCTTCTGGTGCTGATCGCCCTGCGCGTGCCGATCGGCGCGGCGCTGGTGGCGGTGCCCTTCGTCGGCATCTGGCTGCTCTTCGGGTGGCGCCCGGCCATCGGCGCGCTGAAGGTCATCCCGTACAATTTCGCCGCCAGCTGGCAGCTGAGTTCCGTGCCGATGTTCCTGATGATGGGCTTTCTGGCCTATCACACCGGGATCACGCGCGGGCTGTTCAACGCCGCGCGCATGTGGCTGGCCCGGTTGCCCGGCGGGCTGGCGGTGGCCAGCATCTTCGGCGCGGCGGGTTTCGCGTCGGTCACCGGATCGTCGGTCGCCTGTGCCGCCGCCATGGGCCGCATCGCGGTGCCCGAGATGACGCGGCAGGGCTACGACGACAGGCTGGCGACCGGCACCGTGGCCGCAGCCGGTACGATCGGGGCGCTTATACCGCCGTCGATCCTGCTGATCATCTACGGCATCATCGCACAGGTCCCGATCAGCCCGCTTTTCGTCGGCGCGGTCGGTGCGGGGCTGCTGACGACCGTTTCCTACGTCCTCGTCGTGACGATCTGGGCCACGGTCAACCCCGCCATCGCGCCCCGGGTGGAGGAGCATTATTCCTGGCCGGACCGGCTCCGCGTCCTCATCAGCGTGGGGCCGATCCTCCTGCTGGCCCTGCTGGTGTTCGGAGGCCTCTTCGCCGGCATCTTCACTCCGACGGAGGCCGGAGCCGTCGGCGCGGTGCTCTGCACGCTGATAGCGCTCTTCAACCGGGCACTGACCTGGGACCGGTTCAGGGTGTCCCTGATCGAGACGTTCACGACCACCGCCGCCATCTTCGTCATAGCCATCGGCGCCAACCTTCTGGGCCGTTTCGTGACACTAACGGGCGCGGACGACTACATCGCGGCGGGCGTGCTGGGACTGGCCTCCAACACCGCTTTCCTGCTGGCGGGCATTGTCCTGCTCTATCTGGTGCTGGGCATGTTCCTCGATCCGCTCGGGGCGATGCTGCTGACGCTGCCGATCCTGTTGCCGGTCGCGCGCGAGGTCGGGTTCGACCTGCTGTGGTTCGGCGTGATCCTCGCCAAACTGCTCGAGATCGGAATGATCACCCCGCCGATCGGGCTGAATGTCTTCGTCATCAAGAACGTGGTCGGCGACAGGATCGGCGTCGGGCGGATCTTTCAGGGGGTCACGTACTTCCTCCTGGCGGATTTTGTCGTGGTCGTCCTGCTCATGGCGTTTCCTGCAATCGTGCTGTTCCTGCCCGGTCTGGTGGAATGACGCGGTTTCGGACTTGAACCTTTTCGGGACCGATGTTTGAATTGGTCTGATGTTTAGATAATTTCTGTCCTGTGAGGAGGATATCATGGAACTGTGGGCAATCGTGGAGCCGGGCAAACCGCTTCAGAAAATTCACGAAGAGGACCCCGTGCCCGCGGGGTCCGAAGTGCTTGTCCGCGTGACCCATTGCGGGGTCTGCCATTCCGACCTGCACCTGTGGAAGGGCGAATACGACCTCGGCGGCGGCAAGAAGCTGAACATTCTGGAGCGCGGCGTGTCCCTGCCCCGCGCGCCGGGTCACGAGGTGCTGGGCGAAGTGGTCGCGGTCGGCCCGGACGCCGAGGGCGTCAAGGTCGGCGACACGCGGGTGATCTATCCGTGGATGGGCTGCGGCGAATGTGCCGTCTGCAAGCGCGGCGACGAGAACATGTGCGACAAGCCGCATGCGGTCGGGGTGATCCATCACGGCGGCTTCGGCTCCCACGTCCTGCTGCCGCATCCGCGCTATCTGTTCGACTACGGCAATGTCGATCCGGCGGTCGCGGTCACGTTCGCCTGCTCGGGCATCACGGTCTATTCCGCGATTGCCAAGATGGGTGACATGCCGAAGGATTCGATGATCCTGCTGATCGGCGCGGGCGGGCTTGGCTTTGCCGCGCTGACCATGCTTCAGGCCTTGGGCTACAGCAACATCATCATGTCCGACATCTCGGAATCCAAGCGCGACGCGGCGCTCGAGGCCGGCGCCATCGGCTTTGTCCTGTCGGGCCCGGACATGATCGACGAGGTGCACAAGATCGCCGGCGGGGCGCCGGCGGCCTGCATCGACCTCGTCAATAACGGCAAGACCACGCAGGTCGGCCTCGACGTGCTGGGTCGGGGCGGAAAGCTTGTTCTGGTCGGTGTCGGCGGGGGCGAGATTCCATTGTCCACGGCCGGGATGATCTTCAAGCCGCGCCAGATCATCGGATCGGCGACCGGCAGCCTCCATGACCTAGCGGCGGTGATCAAGCTGGCCAATGACGGCAAGCTGCCTCCGGTGCCTGTGAACCGGATGCCGAAGGACCAGGCGAACGAGGCGATCGACAAGCTGGAGCACGGCCAAGTCACCGGCCGGATCATCCTGACGTCCTGACCTGCGGTTGCCGTTCCGACCGGCGGCGCGTTCGCGCTGCCGGTCTCAGGCCCGGGCCATCTCCTCCCAGGCGGCGGCAAGGGCGGGACGGTGGTCCGGCGCGGCAATGGCGATCAGCCGGTCCGCCCGCTCCTCGGGACCGAGACCGCGCAGATCGGCGCTGCCATGCTCCGTCACCACGACGTCGATGTCATGGCGCGGCAGCGAGGCCGGGACCGAAAGCCTTGGCACGATGCGCGACACGGTGCCCTTGCGCAGATCGGACGGCAGCCCGACGACGCTGATCCCGCGCGGATCAAGCGAAGCCGCACGGGAAAAATCCGCCGCCCCGCCCACGCTGCTGACCCGACGTGTTCCGGCATGTTCGAGGTTGGCCTGGCCGAACAGATCGACCTCGAGCGCGCCGTTCACCGCGACCAGCCCGTCGGACCGATAGAGGCGCCCCGGATCATGTGTCACGTCGCAGCCGAGAACCGCAAAACCGCTGCGCTTGCGCATCCAGTCGTAATGTGCCGAAGACCCGACGTGAACGCAGCTCATGTGCATCCAGTCCGGGTCCAGTGCGTCCGCCTCGTGCAGCGCCCGCACGGAATCCGATATCATGCCGGATTGCATCCGCAACCCGCGCCGGTCGGTGAGCGCCATGAGCAGGGCATCGGGCACGCGCCCCAGCCCGACCTGGAGCGCCGCGCCGTCGGTGATGAAGGCCGCGATATGGCCGGCGATCGCCCGGGCCTGCGCGTCCGGAGCGCCCGGCAGGTATTCAGGCAGCGGATGATCGATGTCGAACACCGCCTCCGCCTGGTCGAGGTCCAGCGTGGCCGCGTCGGGAACATGCGGAACCGCAGGGTTCACAACGGCCAGTATCCGGCGGCTGCGTGTCATGCCGACAGGTGCGAATTCGGCCGCGCAACCCAGGCTCGCCACCCTGCCCCGTGCGGGCGGCGCAACCTGGACGATGCAGGTGTCGAAGGTCTGCGACGCAAGCCAGGAAAGGTAGCCCCCGTAAGACAGCGGCATCGCCCGAGACGCCGGAAGGCCCGGAACGGGAAAGGCGTTGGTGAGCCGGCTTTCATCCGGCAGCGCGGCGGGCAGGTCGTTCACCCCCGGCACCAGGCTCGAGGTCAGATGCAGCGGCGGCAGGTCACCCGACGCGAAGGCGTCGAGGAACGGCAGGACGGCCCCGGTCGACCCGATCATGAAGACCCGTTCGCCGGGTCGGAAACCGGAAATCAACCGCGCCGTCTCTGAACGTGCCATGGTGTCAGGCCTCCTGCTCCCGTCGCGCATGCAAGCGGCCGGGCGATAAATTCGTAGACCTTAATAAAAGGTCTGATAAATAGTTGCAAATGAATTTCGCCCGACATACGGTTTGGCCAGAACCATTGCCCAGAGAGAGAAGTGACTCGCGTGCACACAGACTTGACGGTCATACCTCAGGGAGACGGATCCCGGCACGACGCATCCGAGGCAGAACTGCGGGAGTGGGTGGAAGCCTGTTTTGGCACATCCGTTCGCGACTGGATGCAGATTTCCGGAGGCAACCGTTGCCGGTCCTGGCTGATCGGGTTGGAGCCCGGCCATGATGTGCCGCACACCGTCTATCTGCGCTATCAGCCACCCCGCGAACCTTCGGCCGAACCCTATACAGTATGGCGCGAAGCCTTGATCTACAGGGCTCTGGAGGCGACGGACGTGCGTGCACCGCGGCTGCTTGCGGTCCACAGGAGCTATCAGGCGATCATCACCACGGCGGCCGAAGGACGCGCCGACTACCGGCGACTCACCGATCCGGACGAGAAGGCCGCCATCGCAGAGGATTTCGCGAAGGCTCTGGCAGAGTTGCACCGGCACCCGTTCGCGGATCTGGGCGGCACCGATTTCCCCGCCCCCGCGACCATCCGCGGCTGTGTGCTGGACGAAATCCGCACCTGGCAGGCGATGTATCAGGAAACCGGTCGCGAGGACGCGCTGATCGACCTTGCGCTAAAATGGTTGACCACTAACCTACCCGATCCCGAGGACCCCCCCGTGCTGGTGCACGGCGATGCGGGACCCGGCAACTTTCTGTTCAAGGACGGTCACATGACCGGCCTCGTCGACTGGGAACTCGCCCATCCCGGCGACCCGGTCGAAGACCTCGCCTGGTTCTGCATGCGCAGCGTGATGGAGCCGGTGCCGGACTTTGCCGCCGCACTCGCTGCATACGAGGCCGCCTCCGGCCGCACCATCGACCGCGAACGGCTGCTGTATCACCGCGTCTTCGTGTCTCTGCGGGTCGTCGTGATCCGACACCGCAACGTGACGGGCCTGCCGGGAAATTCCATCGTGTCGCGATCGCTGAACCGGAGGCTGCTGGTCGATGCACTGGCGGCGGCTCAGGGCATCGACCTCCCGGTGGTCGATGAGATCCCGGTTGAGGCCACAGACCGGACCGAATACTACGACGACATCGTGACCGACCTGCTGACGCTGTCCGACGGCCATCCGGGAAAGGTCACCGACTTTGCGAAGAACACTGCAAAGGTCATCAAGTACCTTCGCCAGTACGACATGATCGGACGCGAGACGGAAATCCGGAAGAAGCGGCTGATCGAGGATCTCCTCGGTGCGCGCTTCGACACGCTGCGCGAGGCCCGGGCGCGTCTGTCCCAGGGCATCCGTGACGACAGCATTCCCTTCGCGCCCGCGCTCGCACTGTTCGCGGCGCTTGTCCGCTACGAAGCCCAGCTTGCCGCGCCCTCCTCGGGGCGGATGGCCGAGCGGGGCTTTCCCCCCATTGCCAAGGAGACCTGACACCATGACCGTTCATGACAAACCCGCCGTCGTGCCCGAGGACGACAATTTCCACTTCGACGTCCTCGGCGACAAGTGGTGGATGACGGAGACGGCCTGGTTCTCCTTTTGCAAGCCCGAGATCGGGCTGGGCGGCTGGCTCTACAACATGTTCCGACCCAACATCGGCACCGTCTCGGGCGGCTGCTGGATCTGGGAGCCCGGCGCGCATCAGCCGTGGGAGGTGCCCTACTATTCGAACCTCACCGCGATGCCGCTGGACCGGGACGCCGACCTGCGGGACGTGACCCTGCGCAACGGCGTGTCGATCCGCATGCTCGAGCCGCTGAAGAAATATCACCTGACCTTCAAGGACCCCATGGGGTTCGAGGACCGGGGGCTGATCGCGCTCGACCTGACCTTCGACGCCGTGATGCCGCCGCGCCCGATGTCCAAGAACGACGGGTCCTTCCAGAAACTGACGCATTTCGACCAGTTCGGCCACGTGACCGGCACGATCCGTCTGCATGGCGAGGATATCGACATCGACTGCTACGCCATCCGCGACCGCAGCTGGGGCCCCCGCCCCGAACACCGCCCCGGTCAGAGCGCCTATGTGAGCGGCATCTCGGACCCGAGCCGCTGCTTCCTTGTCGTGACCAAATGGAACGACCCGGATTACGCGATCACCAACGGGTTCTTCACGCTGGACGGGACAACCGCGAATGTCGTTTCCGGCCAGCGCCGCGTCACCCGCGACGCCGACGGCGTGGTCGAGACGATCACGGTCGAGGGACGGGACGATCTGGGCCGCGAGCTTCATGCCGAAGGACGGCGGCTGAGCGGCATCATCATCAACCGGCACAGCTTCGTCGACAGCAACGGCCTGATCGAATGGACCATCAACGGCGTCACCGGCCATGGCGAGGATCAGGACATGTGGCCGGTCCACAACTGGACGCGGCACCGGGGCAAGGGACGGATGGGGTCCCGGACGTGAGCGACGACATGACCGACATGCACCAACCTCTGGCCGGGATCACCGTGATCGACCTCAGCCAGATCTACAACGGTCCCTACGCCACCTTCCTGATGGCCGCCGCCGGGGCCCGCGTCATCAAGATCGAACCGCCGGGGGGCGAGCCGCTGCGCCGGCGCGGTGTCGTGGGCGGGGCGGCCCTGCCCTTCGCCATGCTCAATGGCAACAAGGACTCCGTCGTGCTGGACCTCAAGACCGCTGAGGGCCTTGCGGCGCTCAAGTCGCTCGTGGCCGATGCCGATGTCATGGTCGAGAACTTCGCCCCCGGCACGACGGCCAAGCTCGGCATCGACGCGGACGCCATGCAGGCGCTGAACCCCCGGCTGATCTACGCGTCCTCCACCGGGTTCGGCGTGGACGGGCCCTACCGGACCTACCCGGCGATGGATCTGACCGTACAGGCCATGTCCGGCGTCATGTCGATCACCGGCTTCCCCGACCGCCCGCCGGTCAAGGCGGGACCGGCGCTCTGCGACTTCTTCGCGGGCATCCACCTTTATGGCGCGATCGCCACCGCGCTGCTCGACCGCGAACGCACCGGGGTCGCCCGGCGTGTCAGCGTTGCGATGCAGGATGCGGTCTATGCCTCGCTCTCCTCGTCCCTCGGCATGGTCTGGGGCACCCGCGACGAGGCGACGCCGCCGCCCCCACGCACCGGCAACCGCCACGGCGGCATGGCCGAGAGCCCGTACAACGTCTACCCGACCTCCGACGGCTGGATCGCCATCATCTGCGTCGGCGACAAGCAGTGGCAGAAGCTTTGCCACGTCATGGAGCGGCCCGAGTTGCTGGAGGACCCGCGCTTCGCCTCGCTCAAGGAGCGTGTGGCGGTGATGGACACTGTGGACGCCATCGTCGGCGGCTGGACCGCGCGCTTCACCAAGGAAGAAGCCTTCGGCCAGCTGATGGCCGGCGGCGTACCCTGCGCACCCGTACGGACGCTCTCCGAGGTGATGGAGGACGAGAACATGCATGCCCGCGGGTCGCTGCAATATCAGGACCATCCGGAACTGGGGCGCATCGTCGTCCAGCATTCGCCCCTGCGCTACGAGGGCACCCCGCTGGCAGAGCTTGAGCCGAGCCACGAACTGGGCGCGGATACCGGGCGGGTGCTGGCCGAATTTGCGGCCGCCGCCGCTCAAAGGAAACTGTCATGACCGAACTGGTTGGCATCGACGTCGGCGGCACGTTCACCGACCTCTACTATTCGTCCGGCGCAGGTCCGGACGGCGATCGCGTTCTCAAGGTCCCGTCGACCCCCGACGACCCGAGCCGGGGCCTGATCGACGCGCTTGGCGCCGCCGGGCTCGACATCGCGCGGCTGGACGCGATCCTGCACGGCACGACCATCGCGACCAATGCGGTGATCGAACGTCGGGGCGCGACATGCGCGCTGATCACCACGAAGGGCTTCCGCGACATCCTGGAACTGGGCCGCCGCGACCGGCAGCGCATGTACGGCCTCACCGGCGTGCAGCAGCCCCTCGTCCCCCGCCGGATGAGGTGGGAAGTCGCAGGCCGCATGGACCACAAGGGCAACGTGCTGACCGAGCTGGACGAGGCCGCGCTTCACGACCTCGCCGCCGCGCTGGCGGGCGAGGGCGTGGAATGCGTCATCGTCGCCTTCCTGCACAGCTACGCCAACACCGCGCATGAACGGCGTGCGAAGGAAATCCTGAAGGCCGCCAATGCCGACTGGGAGGTCGTGCTGTCCTCGGACGTCGTGCGCGAATACTACGAGTTCGAGCGCACCAGCACCGCCGTCGTGCAGGGCTACCTCCAGCCGCTGGTCTCGCGCTACGTGCGCAACCTCACGGCGAAACTGGGCACTTTGCAATTCGGGCGGCAGACGCTGGTCATGCAGTCCAACGGCGGCCTCGTGCCGCTGCCGCAGCTGTCGGAGAAGGCGGCCAACATCGTCCGCTCGGGTCCGGCCGCCGGCGTCATGGCCGCCGCGCAGATCGCGCGGGAGGCGGGGTTTGCCAACGTCATCACCGGTGACATGGGCGGCACCAGCTATGACGTTGCGGTGATCGTCGACGGCAAGCCGCAGATCGCCGAGACGACAGAGCTCGACTTTCGCGTGCCGCTGCGCCTGCCGATGATCGACGTGCACACCATCGGCGCGGGCGGCGGGTCCATCGCCTATTGCGACCGGGGCGGCATCCTTCAGGTCGGCCCGCAGAGCGCGGGCGCCGTGCCGGGGCCGGTGTGCTTCGGACGCGGCGGGACCGAACCGACCGTGGCGGATGCGAACGCCGTGCTGGGACGGATCAATCCCGATCGTCCGATCGGGCTGAAGCATCTCGACCGGCTCGACATCGCGGGTGCGCGGGCGGCGATGCAGCGGCTCGGCGACCAGCTGGGCCTCGGGGTCGAGCAGACGGCCGAGGCGATCCTGACGGTCGTCAATCACATCATGGCCCGTCGCACGCGCCTTCTGACGGTCGAGCAGGGGCTGGACCCGCGCGATTTCGTCCAGGTCTCGTTCGGCGGCGCAGGCCCGCTGCACGGCGCCGCGATCATGCGCGAGGTCGGGATTCGAACGATGCTGCTGCCGCCTTTCCCCGGCGTGCTCTGTGCGCTTGGCTGCGCCGTGGCGAACCTGCGCTACGACCTGTCCCGCACCATCGAGAAACCGCTGAGCGACGTGCCCGAGACCGAGATCCGCGAGATCCTCGCCCGGCAGGCCATGGACGGGCGGGCCGAACTGGAGGCCGCGAACGTGACGCTCGAGGCGACCGAGGTCCGGCATCTGGCCAACATCTCCTACATCGGACAGATCCACACCCTGCGCGTCCCGATCGAGGCCGACTGGTCGCACGCCCGCATCACCGCGGCGTTCGAGGATCTGTACAAGACCGAATACGGCAACACGCTGGACGGCATCCCGGTGGCCCTGGTCGGGCTGGTCACGGCGGTCGAGGGTGTGCGGCCGAAGCCGCCGCTCGGCTCCGAAGTTGAGGAGGCGACCGATACGCCCGCGCCGGTCGGGCATCGCGACGTCTGGTTCGGCGCCTGGATCCGGACACCGATCTACGACCGCGCGACGTTCCGGCCCGGCATGGGCTTCGACGGCCCCGCCATCGTGGAACAGGGCGACACGACCTCGGTCATAGAGCCCGGCCAGAGAGCGCGGGTCGACCGGCTCCAGAACATCCTGGTGGAGGTGGCATGATGGACCCCGTAACCCTTGCCGTCGTGCGCGGCGCGCTGGAACAGATCGGCGACGAGATGGACCAGCACCTGATCCGGGCGGCGCTTTCCCCGATCATCTCGGAAACCAACGACTGCGCGCATGGCATTTATGATCCCTTGACCGGAGAGACCATCGCGCAGGGCGGGCTCGGCCTGCCGATGTTCCTGGCCAACATGCAGTTCACCGTGCAGCGGATGATCCCCTTCGTCGAGAAGGCGGGAGGGTTCCGGCCCGGCGACGTCTGGATCACCAACGATCCCTACCTCTCCGGCACGCATCTGAACGACGTGATCCTGATTTCCCCCCATTTCGTGGACGGAGAGCTGTTCGCTCTGTTCGCCAATACCGGTCACTGGATGGACATGGGCGGCGGCACGCCAGGAGGCTGGGTTCCGACCGCGCAGGAGATCCACCAGGAGGGCATCATCATCCCGCCGCTCAAGCTGGTCGAGGGCGGAAAGCGGAACGAGGGGATCATCGGCATGATCACCGCCAACGTCCGCCTTCCGCAGCAGCTTCTGGGCGACCTGTCGGCGATGATCAACGTCTTCGCCATCGGACAGCGCGGGCTGGACGACCTGATCGGGCGCTACGGCGTGCCGGTCCTCAAGGACTGCATCGCCGAGATGATGAGCCGGTCCGAGACGCAGATGCGGTCGTACATCTCGGACATGCCGGACGGCACCTACAGGGTCGAGGACTTCTTCGACAACGACGGCGTGGTCGATGCACCGCTGAAGGTGCGGCTGGCACTGACCGTCACGGGCAGCGACCTGAGTTTTGATTTCGCCGGAACCGACGGCCCGGCGGTCGGGCCGATGAACATCTCGGACGCGACGACGCGGTCGATGTGCTTCGTCGCGCTCAAGCACATCTTCCCGGACGTGCCGGTGAATGGCGGCGCCTTCCGCCCGACCCGCTTCGCGATCCCCGAGGGCTGTATCCTGTCGGCCAGCTACCCCTCGGCCGTGGGCGGTACGACGGAGATCACGCAGCGCATCGTCGATGTGGTCTTCGGCGCCTTTGCCCAGGCGATGCCCGCGCTTGCCCCGGCCGCGCCCTTCGGGACCACCGGCGTGGCCACCGTGTCGGGCAGGCGTCCGGACGAGGGGGGCTATTTCGTCGCCGTCTATCCCTACCCGGGCGGCTACGGCGGCAGCGCGGAATCCGACGGGCTGATCAACGGCACCCCGCCCAGCTCCATGGCCAAGTTCATGTCGGTCGAGATGTCGGAGCACCGTTATCCCGTCCGCTTCGACCACTACGCGATCCGTGAGGGGTCGGGCGGCGCGGGGCTGCACCGGGGCGGCTGCGGGTCGGCCTACGGGATCGAGACATTGTCGGACGTGCTGGTGTCGATCCTCGGCGACCGGGTGGACCACCAGCCCTTCGGCGTCGGCGGAGGTCGGCCTGCGGCCGGCAACAGCGTCACCCTGCACACCGGCGGCAAGACCTGGACCCCGCCCTTCCGCTCGAAGGCCGAACGCGTGCGCTTCGCGGCGGGGGACCGGTTCGACCTCGGCTCTCCCGGTGGCGGTGGCTACGGCGATCCGCTGGAGCGCGACCCCGGCGCGATCGAGGACGACCTGAACGACGGGCTGGTCGGTGCGGAGGCGGCGCGCGACCTCTACGGCGCCGTCGTCACCGAGGACCGCAGGATTTTCGACCGGCCGGTCTACAGCGTGGACCGGCAGAAAACCCAAGCCGAACGGGACAGGCGGAAATCCGACCTGCGACGGACCGGCTGACCGCGCGTCCCGAGGGACCGCACCATAGGAGGAGGAGACGACTATGACCATGACAAGACGCGCGGCGCTGATGGCCGCCCTGGCCGGATCGCTGATGATCGGCGCCCCGGCCGGCGCCCAGGACGGGCCCCTGAAGATCGGAGCCGTGAACCCCTATTCCGGCCCCTTCGCTCAGTATGGCGACGAGACGACGCGGGGTTATGAGCTGGCCGCCAAGCAGGTGAATGCCCAGGGCGGCGTCCTCGGCCGCCAGGTCGAGATCGTGCGCGGCAGCGCCACCACCGCCCAGGAAGGGCTGAGCGTGGTCGAACAGCTGGTCGGCCGAGACAAGGTCGATGCGCTGATCGGCACCTACATCAGCTCGATCTCCAACTCGGCCAGCGAGACCGCGCTGAACTACGGCAAGCTCTACTGGGAGACCAACGCCCTGGCCATGTCGCTGACCGAACGTGCCCTGCCGA
Source organism: Seohaeicola zhoushanensis (assembly GCF_014656415.1). Lineage (GTDB taxonomy): Bacteria > Pseudomonadota > Alphaproteobacteria > Rhodobacterales > Rhodobacteraceae > Seohaeicola_A > Seohaeicola_A zhoushanensis. Next base: position 42,858 of record NZ_BNCJ01000019.1, read on the forward strand.
ACTATGCCCGGTCCGGCCCCAGTGCCGTGACCTTCGCCGAGCGCTCGGTCCAGGGCGTGACGGAGCTTCTCTCCAAGGTGGTCGGCAAGGCCCCCGGCGAGATGAAGGTCTGGCTTGAGCATGAGGACAGCGCCTACGGCACCTCGATCGCCGAGGCGCAGAAGGAGCTGCTGGAAGAGGCGGGCGTCAGCGTCCAGATCGGCGCGCACAGCTTCAAGGCCATCGACCTGACCGACTCGATCCTGCGGGCCAAGGCCGATGCGCCCGATGTGTGGATCAACACCGGTTACGTGATCGACACCAACCTGCTGCTGCGCACCGCGCAGGAACAGGGCTTCACCCCTCCGGTGATGATGACCGTCGGCACCGGCGACACCTCCGAGACGCTCGAAGCGCTCGGCCAGGACTATCTGGAGGGCGTGCTGGTCGTGTCCTATCCGCGCGCCGACATCTCCGAGACCTACGGTCCCGGGTCCGACGCGTTCCTCGACCTGTACCGCAGCGAATACAACCGCGACCCGATCGCCCCGCAGGGCATGAACGCCTACTTCGGCGCGATGCTGCTGTTCGAGGCCATCGAGGCTGCCGGCTCGACCGAGTTCGAGGCGGTGATGACGGCGGCCAAGGCGATCGACCGGCCCGAGGGCAGCAGCCTGACCGGCTATGGCGTCATGTTCGACGACACGATGCAGAACGTGCGTGCGCTGCCAGTGATCGCGCAATGGCAGGGCGGCCAGATGAAGGCCGTCTTCCCGACCTCCGCCGTGGCGGACGGTGTCGCCCTGGTGAACCTCCCTCGCCAGTGACGCCAGACCTGCTGCCGGGGCGCATCGCGCCGGCAGCAGGCAATGGTTCCAACAGGAGAGTGCCATGCTGGACGTTCTGAACATTCTGACCGTGGGGGTGCTCCTCGGGGGCATCTACGCGATCGTGGCCGTCGGGCTGAACCTGATCTTCGGGGTGATCCGGGTGGTCAACTTCGCGCAGGGCGAATTCGTCACCTTCGGGCTCTACGGCGCCTACGCGGCCCAGATCGCGACGGGCATGGACCCCTATCTCGCGCCGCTGATCGTCGTGCCCGTGCTGTTCGTGCTGGGGGCCGTGATCTACATCGTCATCCTGCGCCCGCTGCAGAACGACCCGATGATGCAGGTCTTCGCCACCTTCGGCATCCTGATGGTGTCGCAGAACGCCATCCTCGCCCTGACGGGGGGTGTCGCCTATTCGGTTCAGTCCGCGTTCATCGGCATGTCGGTCAGCCTCGGCCCGATCCAGATCGGCCTGTCGCGGGTGATCGTCCTTGCGGTGGCCACGCTGGTGACGGCCGCCGTGGCGCTCTACCTCCGACATACGCGCAACGGCAAGGCGATCCGGGCCGTCGCGCAGGACCGCACCGCCGCGCGGCTCATGGGGATCCGGGTCGAGACGGTCTATACACTGACCTTCGGCATAGGCGCGGCGCTAGCCGGTCTGGCCGGCTGCTTGCTGTCGCCGCTCTACACCATGACCCCGCAGATCGGCATGAACTTCATCCTGCCGGCCTTCGCGGTCGTCGTGCTGGGCGGCCTCGGCTCCGTACTGGGCGCCTTCGTGGGCGGCTTCGTCGTCGGACTGACCGAGGCGCTGGCGGGCTTCTACCTGGACCCGGCGCTGAAACATGCCGTCATTTTCATCGTGTTCATCGCCGTGCTGGTCGTGCGCCCCTCCGGGCTGTTCGGCGTGGCCGGTGCAGAGGAGGTCGGACTCCGTGACCAAAACTGAACTCTCCCGCACCCCCCGGATTGGCAGCTTCGCTGGCGAACTGCCCGTGCTGGGCGCCGTGCTGGCCGCGCTTGGCCTTGTCCTGCTGTTCTACAGCGACGACAGCTTCACCCTGAACACGCTGGCGGGGACATTCCTGTTCGCCGGGCTGGCGACTAGCTGGAACATCATCGGCGGCTTCGGCGGCCAGTTCTCGCTTGGCCATTCCGTGTTCTTCGCCATCGGAGCCTACATGACCGGGAACCTGTTCCTGAAATACGAGCTGTCGCCCTGGATCTCCCTGCTGCCCGCGATGGCGCTGGCGGCGGCGGTCGCCATGCTGATCTCATGGCCGGTGTTCCGGCTTCGGGGTCCGTTCTTCTCGATCGCGACGCTGGCGCTGACCGAGGTGGCGATGGCGCTTGCCGTCTACTTCAGCACCTGGACCGGCGGCGCGCAGGGCTTTTCGGTGCCGTTCAAGCGCGGGCTGGAGAACATGATTTTCGCCGAACGGATGAACAACGCCCTGCTCATGCTGGGCTATGTAGCGGTGACGCTGCTGATCGTGTGCTGGCTGCGGCATTCGCGACTGGGCTATTCGCTTCAGGCGATCCGCGACAACGAGGACACCGCCGAGGCCGCCGGCATCGCCGTCCTGCGCACCAAGCTGATCGGCATGGGGCTGAGCGCGGCGCTGATGGCGGCGGGCGGATCGCTTTACATGATGTACGTGCGGGTGGTGGATCCCTATGCGCTGTTCTCGCTTTTCGACGTGGGGGTGAAGGTCGCCATGATCACGCTGATCGGCGGCATCGGCACCATCTACGGGCCGCTTCTGGGCACGCTGCTGCTGATCCCGCTTGAGAACCTGCTGCGCGCCGAACTGGGCGCGTCGGTGCCCGGCGGCAACCTTCTGGTGCTGGGCGTGCTGCTGGTGCTGACCGCGCTTTACCTGCGACGGGGGATCATCGGGTCGCTGATCGGGCTGGCCGACCGGATGAAGGCGGCACGGGCATGAGTGGTGAACCGCTTCTCGATGTCACCGGCGTGTCCAAACGCTTCGGCGGGCTCAAGGCGGTCGACGGCGTCAGCCTGAAGGTCGGCGCCGGAGAGATCGTCAGCATCATCGGCCCGAACGGTGCCGGCAAGACGACCTTCTTCAACCTGCTGACCGGCCAGTTGCGCCCGACCGAGGGGCAGATCCGGTTCAAGGGTCAGGACATCACCCGCCTCAGGCCGCATCACCGTGCGAGGCTCGGCTTCGGGCGGACGTTCCAGATCTCGCAGACCATGACGTCGCTTTCGGTGCTGGAGAATGCGATGATCGGCGGCTTCCTCAAGCTGCGCGGCAACCATGCGGCGGCGGTCCGGGCGATGGCCGCGCTCGACTCGGTCGGGTTGGAGGCAAAGGCGGACCGCAAGTCGTCCGAGCTGACACTTGGCGAGCGGCGGCGGCTTGAGGTTGCCCGTGCCATCGCGATGGAGCCCGACATCATCCTGCTGGACGAGGTGATGGCCGGGCTCAACGAGACAGAGATCACCGAGATCCTGGACCTGGTCCACCGGCTGAACGAGGCGGGCAAGACCTTCCTCGTGATCGAACACAACCTCAAGGTCGTCCGCGCCTTTTCCAGGCGGGTCGTCGTTCTGGATCGCGGCGCGATGCTGGCCGAGGGCAACGCCGAGGAGGTGCTGTCGAACCGCGCGGTCATCGAGGCCTATCTGGGGGCAAGCACGGCATGAGCACGACACAACAGACCGTGCCGATGCTTGAGGTGCGCGGCCTTTCGACCGGGTACGGCAACATTCCGGTGCTGCACGACGTCTCTTTCGAGGTGCCTCAGGGCAAGGTGACGGCCGTGATCGGCGCGAACGGCGCGGGCAAGACGACGCTTCTGTCGACCATCGCGGGCCTGATCCCCGCCACGTCGGGCCAGCTAATGCTGGACGGGACGGACATCAGCCGCACCCCGGCGGCCTCCCGGACAGCGGCGGGTCTGGCGCTGGTACCGGAAGGCGGGCGGCTGTTCCCGTTCATGACGGTGCGCGAGAACCTGGAACTGGGCGCCTACAGCCTGGGCCGTGACGCGGGGATGCGCCAGCGGATCGCGGAGATATGCGAGATCTTCCCGGTGCTCGCGGAGCGACAGTCGCAGATGGCGGGCCACCTTTCGGGCGGCGAACGGCAGATGTGCGCCGTGGCCCGCGCGATGATGAGCCGACCGCGCCTGCTGATGCTGGACGAGCCGTCCGTGGGACTGTCGCCGCTGATGACGGAGCGGTTGTTGTCGACCATTTCCGATCTCGCGGCGTCCGAGGCGCTGACCGTGGTCATCGTGGAACAGCGCGTCACCGAAGTATTGGCCATGGCCGAACTGGCGCATATGCTTGATCACGGACGAATAATGAAATCCGGTACAGCCGGTGAATTCCGCACCGACCGGATGATTCAGGAAACATACATGGGGCGATAAAAGGACCTATGGTCGCCGCTTCGAATGCAGGGTATCTTCAAAGGTATGAAGAATAGTGCGAACATGAAGATTGCACCTGTGCAGGTGCCCAAGGCGGCCGACATCCTGGCCAATCAGCTTCGTGACATGATCATCAGCGGCAAGGTCACGCCGGGCAGTTTCCTGCCCGCCGAACGCCAGCTTGTCGCGGATTCAGGGCTTAGCCGGACATCGGTCCGCGACGCGCTCAGGGTTCTGGAATCCGAGGGGCTGATCGCCACCAAGGTCGGCCGGTCCGGAGGGTCCATGGTGACGCTGCCGGGTCGCGATGCCGTCGCGCGGTCGGTCGAGCTCTTCGTGAGGACCCACGGCATCCGGCTGGAGTCGCTGCTGGAGTGCCGGGTCGCCGTGGAACCGACGCTCGCCGCGCTCTGCGCGAAGAACCGGACGGAGGAACAGCTGGCGGAGATCGAGGAGCTGCACGTCAAGTTCTCGAACTCGGCCGACAACGTGGTGCATTACAAGGCCGTCAACCTGGACTGGCATCTGGCCATCGCGCGCAGCAGCGGAAACGAGCCGCTCATCGCGCTGATGGAGGCGATTTCCAAGCCGATCCGCGACGCGATGGACTACCAGCACGTGACGACGCCGGAACTGCGGCGGACGGCGATCGCGGCCCATACCAAGATCCTCGAGGCCATCCGGTCGCAGGACGCCGCCTCGGCCTTCCGCAGGATGGAGCGGCACGTCTCTGGCTATCAGGCGATCGCGGTCAGCGAGATGAAGACCGCCGCGCACGGCTAGGATCGGCCCTCAGTCGATCTCGACCTCGAGGGCCAGGATCAGGAAGCTGAACGATTTGCCGTGCGAATCCACGTTCAGCGATGCATTGACACCGCCTTCCAGACCGTGCTGGATCACGAAATTCAGCCCATGCAGACCGGGCAGGTCGTAGCGCGTCACGGTGCCCCGGAACAACTCCGGATAGGCTGCCTTGACCCGTTCGGCCGTGAGCGAGCGCCGCACCGCCTCGTAATGCGCCGGATCATAGACCCAGACACCGACGTTGGACACGTCGCCCTTGTCCCCGGCGCGGGCCGAGGCGACTTCCCTGAGCATCACGCGGCGGGTCATGCGTCGATCCATCTGACAGAGCACCGGACATCGGCGCGGTTGACGAAGGTGGGCTGGGTGATGACCGACGGTGTCACACGCCCGCGGAAGCCGCCGCCGCCGGCGGGGCCACCCATCCACAGGCTCTCGATCTCTTCCAGCAGCATGTCGGCCCACCTCCGGTCCATGCTGCGCAGGGCGCCGCGCAGGCGGATGTCCTCGCTCTCCGACGCCCGACCGGCCGTCGCGTGCAGGGAGGTGGCGCCGATCAGGTCGAACCGGAGTTCTCCGTTGAAGCCGTTGCGAAGGGTCATGCGCTTCCGCACCACCTCGGCCGCCAGGCGGGCACGGTCAAGCGCGCCGGGTCCGGCATAGCCGATCTCGCCCTCGGCCAGATAGCCGCCGTCGAAGGCGACCAGCGCCTTGAGCCGGTCGGGGCGCGCGGCGCCGGTGGCCGCGCTTACGCGGATGCGGTCGGGGCCTTCTTCGGCGATGCGGACGGTGGTGAAGTTCGCGCTCACGTCCGGGGTCAGGTAGGCGGCGGGATCGTGGACCTCGTAGAGCAGCTGTTCCTTCACGGTCAGCGGGGTGACGCAGCCGCCGGTGCCCGCCAGCTTGGTGATGACAGCGCTGCCGTCCGGATCGACCTCGGCCAGCGGATAGCCGAGGTTGTCGAGGCCGGGCACGTCCTTGTAGCCGGGATCGGCGAAATAGCCGCCGGTGATCTGCGTCGAACATTCCAGCAGATGCCCGACCAGCGCGCCCCGCGCCAGCATGTCCCAGTCGTCCGGCGCAATCTTCAGCTCATGCGCGATCGGGGCGAGGAATAGCGAGGAGTCCGAGACGCGCCCGGCGATCACCACGTCGGCGCCGCCCGCCAGCGCCTCTACCATGGCCTCGTGGCCGATGTAGGCATTGGCGGCCACGGGCGTACGCCCGAAGCTCTCGACAGTGCCGCCGGTCTCCTCCAGCCGCGTGTCGGGCGTGATGAGCCCCAGCACGTCGTCGCCCTCGATCACGGCGATCTTCAGCGAGAGGCCAAGCTCGGCCGCCAGCCGCGCCGTGGCCTCCCCCGCGCCAAGCGGATCGGCGGCGCCCATGTTGGTCAGCACCCGGGTGCCGTTGCGCACGCAATGCGGCAGGACGGCCCGGAGCCGCGCATCCAGCTTGCCGCTGTAGCCCGCGCTCCCGGCGCGCCGCGCCACGTGGCCCTGCGCCAGAGTCCGTTCCGCCAGCGACTCGAAACACAGGTAGTCGAGCGCCCCGTCGCGGGCCAGATCCTCGGCCGGGGCGACCCGGTCCGGAGCCCCGCCCGAGCCGCATCCGATGCGCAATGCCATGTCCGTTCCGCCCGTGTCAGCCGATGTTGATGTAGACGGCCTTCCGATAGGTATAGAGGTCGAGGTGCTCTGCCCCGCCCTTCACGCCATAGCCGCTGTTCTTGATGCCGCCGAAACCGACCGCAGGGTCCACCGCGCCGTAGCAGTTGACCCAGAGCGTGCCGGTCCGGATGCCGTTAATCATCCTGTACATGGTCGACACGTCGCGGGTCCAGACCGCACCGCCCAGACCGTAGTCGATGTCGTTGGCCATGCGCAGCGCGTCCTCGGCCTCGTCGAACGGGATGACAGAGATGACCGGGCCGAAGATCTCCTCCTGCGCGATGCGCATGGAATTGGTCACATCCGCGAAGACGGTCGGCTTGACGAAGTATCCCTCTGCCAGATCGCCGCCCAGACGTTCACCACCGACAGCCAGCCGCGCGCCCTCTCCCGGAGCGCTTTCCACATAGCCCATCACCCGGTCGAGCTGCTTCTGCGAGATCAGCGGCCCGAGTTGCACGTCGGGATCGAGCCCGTTGCCCACCTTGACCGAGGCGGTGAACTGCTTGAGCCGCTCGACGAATTCCTCCTGGATCGAACGCTGCACGAACAGCCGGGTGCCCGCGTAGCAGACCTGACCGGAGTTGGTGAAGACCCCCATGGCCGCGCCGGGCACAGCCTTGTCCATGTCGGCGTCGGCAAAGACGATGTCAGGCGACTTGCCGCCCAGTTCGAGCTGGAGCTTCTTCATCCCGACGGTCGAGGCCTCGATGATCCGGCGGCCCGTGACGGTCGATCCGGTGAAGGCGATGCGGTCGACGCCGGGATGGCGCGCCAGCGCCTCTCCCGTTACGGCGCCGTAGCCGGTGACGACGTTCACCACACCCTCGGGCATCCCCGCCTCGTGCAGCAGGTCGACCATGCGCAGGACCGAAAGCGACGCATCCTCAGCCGGTTTCATCACGGCGGTGCATCCGGTCGCCAGCACGCCGCCCAGCACCCACCACTGGCTGATGAGCGGTCCGTTCCAGGGAATGATCCCGGCGACGACCCCGACCGGGGCCTTGATGGTCATCGACTGGATGTTCAGCGGCAGCGAGTTCTGAAGCGTCTCGCCCTTCACGTTCAGCGCCTGCGCGGCAAAGAACATGATCATCTGGCGGATCGGTTCCTTCAGCATCTTCGTGCGCGACAGCGGCGCGCCCATGTCCAGCGTCTCGATCATCGCGAATTCGTCGAACCGGTCGGCCAGCAGACCGGCCACGCGGATCAGCAGCGCCTGGCGCTGCGTCGGTGTCCACTTGCTCCACGGTCCCTCGAAGGCCCGGCGGGCGGCGGCGACGGCGCGGTCCACGTCCTCCGATGACCCCTCGGCCAGCTGCGCGATCTCGCGGCCGGTGGCGGGGTTCAGGGTGGCAAAGGTTTTGCCCGATGCGGCGGGAACGGTCTTGCCGTCGATGATAAGGCCGTGGGGCCGGTCCGTCAGGACGGAGTCCGGCGTGATCTGGCGATCGGAAATGGTCATGATGTCCTCTTTTGCAAGATGAAGTCGGTCAGCCCGGAACGACCCGATCGCGGATTTCCGCCGAAATGGTCGACAATTCCGCATCAGCGATGTCGAAAAGGGGGTGAAGCCGGATGAAACCATGGGTGACCCCGTCGACGCGGCGCCGTGTGACGGGCACGCCCTGCGCGGCCAGACGGTCGGCATAGGCCTCGCCCTCGTCCAGCAGGACGTCATATTCCGCCGTCACGATAATCGCGGGCGGCAGGCCCGCCAAGTCGGTGCGGCGCAGCGGCGACACGTCGGGATCGGCCCAGGCCGAGGTCGGGGCGTAATGGCCGAAGAACCACTGCATGTCCCGCGCCGTCAGCGGCAGGCCGGTGCCGTGCGCGCGGTAGGACGGGCGGTCGAAATCGTGGTCCGTCACCGGGTAGTAGAGAACCTGAAGCGCCACGGCCGACGGATCCTTCAGCCGCGCACAGCACACGGCAGCCAGATTGCCGCCCGCGCTGTCGCCCATCACGATCACCGGACCCGCAGGGCACCCGTCCACGCGCCCCTCCAATACAGCGGCAAGCGCATCCTCGCAGTCCTCGAGCCCTGCCGGATAGGGTGCCTCGGGCGCCAGCCGGTAGTCGACCGCCAGCACCGCGAGGCCCGTGCGCTGCGCAAGGGTGCGGGTGTAGGTCTCGTAATCTTCCAGCGCGCCGACAACCCAGCCACCGCCGTGCAGGAAGACGATGACGCCTTCCGGACGCGCGACCGGCATCAGCAGCCGCGCCCGGATCGGGCCGCCGCGGCCCTCGATCGTGCGCTCTTCCGCGCGATGCATCTCGGGGCCGCTGCCCAGGCGCGCGCGCCCGGCGGCGACGAAGGCCCGCGCATCGCCGGGCGTTCCGGCCGACAGCGCGGGCGCGTCCTTCAGCATGTCGAGCATGGCGGTGATGAATGGATGAAGTGCCATGTCCCCTCCCCCGGTCCGGCGATCAGTTGCCGCGCAACGTAGATTCAATGTCCGGCTTCGTCAAATTATTTGACCATTCGAAATGCCGACACTATGGTCAGCCGCGAAACGTCGACCTGCCGAGGAGGAGGCACGCCATGACTTCTGAATTCCCCCAGACATCCGCCGACGCCCCTCTTGAGGTCGCGGTGATCGGCGCTGGCTTTGCCGGGATGTACATGCTGCACCGCCTGCGCAGCGCAGGCTTCCGAGTCAAGGTCTTCGAGGCCGGACCGGAGGTCGGCGGAACCTGGTACTGGAACCGCTATCCGGGGTGCCGTTGCGACGTCGAAAGCCTTCAGTACTCCTATTCCTTCGACGAGGGCATCCAACAGGAGTGGACCTGGTCCGAACGTTTTGCCACGCAACCGGAAATCCGCCACTACGCGAATTTTGTCGCCGACCGGCTCGACCTGCGACGGGATATCGTGTTCGGCGTCCGCGTGACTTCAGGCCGCTTCGACGAGGCGCGCAACCAGTGGACGTTGACGACCGACGCGGGAGCGATTCACGCGGACAAGGTGATCACGGCGGTCGGCTGCCTCTCCAGCTCGAACATGCCGCAGATCGAAGGCATCGACAGCTTTCAGGGACGCACGATCCATACCGCGGACTGGCCCCACGAAGGGGTCGACTTCACCGGCCTGCGGGTCGCGATGATCGGCACCGGGTCCTCGGCCATCCAGGCGATTCCGGAGATTGCCAAGCAAGCCGCGCAGTTGACCGTGTTCCAGCGAACCCCGAACTTCTCGGTTCCCGCGCGCAACCAGCCGCTGAAGGAGGAGACGGTCGCCTGGTGGAAGGCGAACTATCCCGACCTGCGCAAGACCGCGCGCGAGACGATGCGGTCGGGCACGATCTACGACCTGCCGCAGAAGCCCGCGATGGGCACCGATCCGGCCGAGGTCCGTGCGGAACTTCAGGCCAGGTGGGACAAGGGCGGGGCAAATTTTGCCTACGCCTTCGAGGACTTGGTCATCAGTATGGAAGCCAACGACATCGCCGCCGAATTCGTGCGCGACAAGATCCGCGAGATCGTCACGGACCCCGAGACGGCCGAGGCGCTGTGCCCGAGGGACTACCCCATCTTCTGCAAGCGGATCTGCGTCGATAGCGACTATTTCGCCACCTACAACCGCGACAACGTCACGCTGGTGAACCTGCGCAAGACCCCGCTGGAGCGGGTGACCGCCAAGGGCATCCTGACCTCGGATCAGGAGCGCGAGTTCGATGTGGTGATCTACGCCACCGGCTTCGACGCCATTACCGGATCGCTCACCCGGCTGAACCTGACCGGCACCAGGGGCAGGACGCTGGCTGAAAAATGGGCCGAGGGTCCCAAGGCCTACCTCGGCCTCGTAACCTCGGAATTCCCCAACCTTTTCATGATCACCGGACCGGGCAGCCCTTCCGTGCTGAGCAACATGATCGTCTCGATCGAGCAGCACGTCGACTTCCTGTTCGACCTGATCACGCACATGCGCGCGACCGGCGCCGACCGGGTCGAGACGACGGCGCAGCAGGAGGAGGACTGGGCGCGCCACGTGACCGAGGTGGCGCACACGACGCTCTATCCCAAGGCCGCCTCGTGGTACATGGGCGCGAACATTCCCGGCAAGCCGAGGGTGTTCATGCCCTTCATCGGGGTCGATGCCTATCGCAAGACGTGCAACGAGGTCGCGGCCAAAGGCTATCCCGGGTTCGAGATGTCGGGCGGCACAGCCGGAACCCGGACCGCCGCCCGCGGCTGACGATCCGTTCAGAGACCGACGTGAGAGGCGCCCGCCGCAAGGGCGCCTTTTTCCATTTCGCCCGCAGGAGGCCCGCTCCGCCTTCGAAATCGGTGCGACGATCAAATTTATTGGTGGACCTTTTAAATTATCGTGCCTAACCTCGCGTCAATTCGAGGAGGAGGTCGGAATGAGACTCGGACGGCTGTCGGCCCTGTCGCAGGAACAGATCGTGCTTGGAATGGCGGTTGTCCTCTTCGCGGTGTTCGCCCTGTCGATCGACGGCTTCCTCACGGCGGGCAACATCCTGTCGGTGATTCAGAACGTATCGGTCCTCGGCATCCTCGGCGCGGGGATGGCCATGTCGATCATCGGGCGCGGCATCGACCTGTCGGTGGTGTCGGTGATGGCCTATTCGGTGGCCTGGACGCTGTCGGCCTTCAATCAGGACGTGAACCTCTATCTGGCGCTTCTCATGGGCTTCGGCTTTGCCCTGGCTGTCGGCCTGATCAACGGCATCCTCATCGCCTATATCGAGATCCCGGCCATCTTCGCCACCCTCGCCTCGGGCACGGCGGTCGCGGGGTTCGGGCAGTATTTCCTGGTCGATACCGATGTGGTCTTCGTGTCCGATGCCGTGGGTCGGCTGATGTCCATCGGCTCCGGCCGGACCCTCGGAGTGCCGAATTCCGTCATTAGCCTCGCCATCGTGGCGGGGGTTCTCTACTGGATCCTGCACCGCACCGTCTTCGGCCGCTACCTGTTCGCCATGGGCGACAACACCCGCGCCGCCCGGGTCGCCGGCATCCCGGTCCGCCCGATGATGGTTGCGCAATACCTGCTGACCGCGACTATCGCCTTCATCGCGGGGCTCGTCACCGCCATGGCGGTCGAGTCGATGAACACGCGGGTCGTCAACTCCACCCTCGTCTACGACGTCATCCTGATCGCCGTGATCGGGGGCATCTCGCTCAGCGGCGGGCGGGGCAGCGTGCGCAACGTGCTGATCGGCACCGTCATGATCGGCGTGCTGCTGAACGGCATGACGATGATGAACATGCCCTACACGGCGCAGAACATCGTCAAGGGCGCGATCCTGCTGGTCGCGATCATCGCCGACAGTTTTTTCAACCCGCGCGATGAGCAGACATCGCAGCAGGGCGACATCTGAAAAGGACGGACGATACCGTCCGCATCATCTGGGAGGAGAACCAAGAATGCTGAAAAATATCAAGAACCTGCTGGTCGCGACAGTCGTAATGGGCCTGTGCTGCACCAGCCTGGCCGCCGAGGAATGGGATGACGGCCAGATCAAGGACACCCGCGAACTGCTCAAGGGCAAACGCGTCGGTTTCGTCCCCCTGTCCATGGGGATCGACCTTGGCCAGGTCTGGCTCGCGGCGATGGAGCGCGACGCCAAGCGGTTCGGCTACGAGATCGTCGTGCGGGAATCCAGCTGGAACGTGCAGAACGGCGCGCAGGCCATCAACCAGCTGATCGGCGAAAAGGTCGACCTTCTGGTGATCCACCCGGCCGAAGTGCAGGCCTGGGCCAAGCTGGTCAACAAGGCCGAGCAGTCTGGCGTGCCGGTCGTACAGGTCAACATGAAGTCGCCCAACACCGGCGACGCCTATGTGGGCGCAAACTGGTACGACAGTGCCCGCCTGATGGTCGAGCAGATCCACAAGATGTGCGCGCCCGAAAACGGCGGCAATGGCAAGATCGCCATCGTGCAGGGAGTGCTGACGTCCCCGGCCAACTACATCGTGCGCAAGTCGATGGACGATTTCTGGACGGAATACCCCGGGCTCGAGATCGTCGCGGACCAGCCGGCGGACTACGACTCGACCAAGGCCAAGGCGGTCGCCTCGACCGTGCTGAAGCAGCATCCCGACCTCTGCGGGTTCCTCGGGATGTGGGAAGTCATGGACATGGGGGTCGCGGCGGCCGTGAAGGAGGCGGACCTTCAGGGCAAGGTGCACATCGTCAGCTCGGGCGGGGGAGAGAAGAAATCGTCCTGCGACAACATCGCCAACGGCAACTTCGACGCCGTGGTGAGCTACGAGGCCGAAGACGTGGGCTATGCGCTGGCTTCCGTCGTGACGTCGCTGTTGCAGAACCCGCCCAAGGAGCTCGGCAAGAATCCGATCGGGGTTTACACGCCCAGTGTCGCCATCACCAAGAACAACTACCAGGACAGCATGTGCTGGGACCTGGAAAGCGTGAAGCGCAACGGGTTCTGATCCGCCCTCCGGGATCGCGTCGCAGCGGCGCGGTCCCCTTCGTACGGGGGGCGCACCCCCGGTCAATCTCCCAGCAAGGCACGTCTTCATGTCGCAACCATCCGAATTCTATTCGCGCTGGCGCTACCGCCTGTTTCCGGACCACATCGTCGGCGAGGTCCTGTCGAAGAACTGGATCGACAACGCGATCCCGTTCCTGATCCTCATCGCCTCGGTCGCCTTCTTCAGCGTCTTCATCCAGGACCTGTTCGCGCCCTACAGCCTGATCGACAACGGCCGCCAGATCGGGGAACTGCTGCTTGTGGTGTTCGGCATGACCATCGTCATGATGGCCGGCGGCATCGACCTGAGCGTCGGCGCGACCTTCGCGCTTGCGACCTTCTGCTCGCTCGGGATGTTCAACTATTTCGAGCTTCCGCTCGCCGTCGTCGTCGTTCTGACGCTGCTTCTGGGCGCGCTGATCGGGGCGTTGAACGGGGCGCTGATCGGTTTTCTCAGGCTGCGGGCCTTCCTGACCACGCTGGTCACCCTGATCATGGTGCGCGCGACCTTCGACACGCTGGTGCTGAACTACCAGGTGGAGGTGTCGATGGCGATGCGGTTCTCCGACGCCTGGGACTTCATCGGTGACGGCGACGTGCTGGGCATTCCGTTCAGCTTCCTCCTGGCCGCGATCGTCGGGATTTTCGCCCATGTCATGCTGACCCGACTGGGCATCGGCTGGCGCATTCAGGCCGTCGGCGGGTCGCGGCGGTCGGCGTTCAACGCCGGGATCTCGGTCCGCAAGACGGTGTTCTACACCTATGTCATGTCCGGGACCCTCGCCGCCGCCGCCGGCGTGCTCTACGCCTCGCGGCTTGGCGCGGCGGGAAGCGACACCGGGCTGGGGCTGGAAGTGTCGGCGCTGACGGCCGCAGTTCTGGGCGGGGTCAGCCTCGGCGGCGGACGCGGGTCCATCGCCAAGGCGCTGCTTGGCTCCCTCATCGTGATCATCATCCAAAGTTCGCTCGTCCGGCTTGGCCTGCGCACCGGAGCCAACACGCTTGTGCTGGGCATCCTGCTGCTCGTCGCCGTCGCGATCGACGTGAAATGGCTGAAGAACCGGCTCAAGGTGCTGGCCAAGGTTTATGTCTCGCCAGGCTATTTCCGGCTGCCCGACATCGGCCGGATCGGGTCCTCCTCGCCCTATGCAGACAACAACCGCCTGGCGGACGTGGACCTGATCGGGCTGGAGGAGATCGAGGGCCCGGAGGACGTGATCCTCGACGAGGACGACAACCTCTACTGCGGGTCGCGGCACGGCGATGTCATCCGGTTTTTCAGCCCCGACCACAAGAGGTGGGAGGTCTACGGCCATATCGGCGGGCATCCCCTCGGGATGGCTTTCGACGCGCAGGGCAACCTGAACGTCTGCGTCTCGGGCATGGGCCTCTACCAGATCACGCCGGACAAGGAGGTCCGTAAGCTGACGGATGAAACCAACCGGAGCCTGCTGTCGGTCATCGACGACAGCCGGATGCGGTTCGCGGACGACCTGGACATCGCGCCGGACGGCAAGATCTACTTCTCCGAGGCGACGATCCGCTTCAACACCGACGAGTGGATGATCGACGCGCTGGAAAGCCGGGGCAACGGGCGGATCATCTGTTACGACCCCGCCGCCGACACGACCCGCACCATCCTGCCCAAGCTCATGTTCCCGAACGGGATCTGCGTCTCGCACGACGGCCAGTCGATCCTTTATGCCGAAACCTGGCCCTGCCGGATCTCGCGCTACTGGCTGGCAGGCCCCCGCAAGGGTGAGGTCGAGCTGGTGATGCCGGACCTGCCCGGCTATCCCGACAACATCAACCGTTCGTCCGATGGCCATTACTGGTGCGCATTTGTCGGCATGCGCGCGCCGGCCTTCGATCTGGCGATGCGGATGCCCTCCTTCCGCAAGAAGATGGTCGACCGGATCCCGCATGACGAGTGGCTTTATCCCAACATGAATGCGGGCTGCGTCATCAAGTTCGACGAGACCGGCAAGGTGCTGGAATGCCTGTGGGACTCCAAGGGCGTAAACCATCCGATGATCACCTCGATGCGCGAACACAAGGGATACCTCTACCTCGGCGGGTCGCTGAACAACCGGATCGGCAAATGGAAGATCCCCGGCGCCGATCCAGACTGGACGGGCGTTTCCTCCTACTGGAGGGCGACATGATGCTGGACCGTCTGAAGACCTGGTACGACGGGTTCCGCGGGGCTGGCGACCACGCCATCACCGTGCCCCCGATGGACGGGGCGCTGCGTCCCAACACAGCCCTGGACGAGGCCCGGACGCTGTTCGACTGGCCCTCGCCCGACAATGTCGCGACCGACGGGGACACGGCGGTCTTTTCGTCGGGGGCCGAGGTCCTGCGCGTCCGGCCTGGCGAGGCGCCTGTGCATCTGCGGACCCACCCTGCCCCGGTCACGGCGCTGGCCGCGCACCAGGGCGCACTGGCCACCGCACTTGCGACCGGAGAAGTGCTGATATCGGGCGGCCCGCATGACGGCCAACGTCTGGCGGCATCGGCGGACCTGCCCATCTCCTGTCCGGTCGCGCTCGCGTTCCGTGACGGCGACACGCTGCTGATCGGCAACGGATCAGACCGTCACGACGCCGGGGAGTGGCGCCACGACCTGCTGACGCGCACCGCCTCCGGGTCGGTCTGGCAGGTCGACCTCAAGACCGGCGCGGCCGAATGCCTGGCGCGGAACCTCGCCTGGCCCCGTGGTCTGCTGCCCCTGCCCGAGGGCGTCCTGGTATCCGAGGCCTGGCGCGCCCGGTTGGTCGTCCTGCGCCCCGGTGCGGAACCCGATCCGGTCAGCACGGAGCTGCCCGCCTATCCCGGCGGCCTCTCCGCAGCCCCGGATGGCGGCGTCTTCGTATCGCTCTTCGCCCCGCGCCGGCGCCTGACCGAACTCGTCATGCGAGAGACGGCCTACCGCGACCGGATGATGGCCGAGATCGAGCCGGAATACTGGATCTCTCCCAGCCTGCGCCCGATGGAAAGCTATTACGAACCGCTTCAGGGCGGCACGCTCAAGAAGCTGGCGATGCTGAAGCCCTGGGCGCCGTCCCGCTCCTACGGGCTGGTGCTTGAACTGGACTCAAGCTTCGACGCGCGGCGCAGCTTCCACAGCCGTGCCGACGGCACCCGGCACGGCATCTCGTCGACCGCCCTGATCGGCGGAACTCTGGTTGTCGCGGCGACGGGCGGCGACGTGATGGTCGCGCTAGACATGGAAGGGGTCTGAGATGGACGAGATCATCCGCATGGTCGGCGTGACCAAGGAATACCGCGGCATCCCCGCGATCCGCGATGTCGACTTCACGCTGCGCCGGGGCGAGGTCCACGCGCTTCTGGGCGAAAACGGGGCGGGCAAGTCGACGCTGACCAAGATCCTCGCCGGCGTCACGCAGCGGACCCATGGCGACGTCCTGTTCGAGGGCCGCTCGGTCAACTTCGCCACCCCGGCCGAGGCGCTGGCGGCCGGCATCGCGATGGTCTTCCAGGAGAACTCCCTCGTGCCGTCGATGTCGGTTGCCCAGAACGTCTTTCTGGGCGACGAGACCTTCTTCAACCGGCTGCGGGGCAAGTACATCGCCGCGCAGCAGCTGATGGGATCGCTGAACTTCCTCGTCGATCCCTGGGCCAACGTGGCCACACTTGGCGCCGCGAAGAAGCAGATGGTGGAGATTGCCCGCGCGGTCCGCCAGAACGCCAAGGTCATCATCTTCGACGAACCGACCGCCTCTCTCACGCCGGAGGAGGTGGCGCATTTCTTCTCCCTCATCGAGCGGCTGAAGGCGCGCGGCGTGTCCATCGTCTTCATCGGTCATGCGCTGGAGGAATCGCTGCGCATCGCCGATCGCATCACCGTCCTGCGCGACGGCGAACACGTCCTGACTGACGCGTCTGCCAACCTCGACCGGGACAAGATCGTTCAGGCCATGGTCGGACGCAGCCTGTCGAACGAGATCTACGCCAGACGCTCCGAACGGAAAATCCGCAAGCCCGGCCGCAAGGCGCTGAGCGTGCAGGACCTGTCCATGGGCAACATCGTGCGCAACAACTCCTTCACCGTCTACCGTGGCCAGATCACGGGCATCTTCGGCCTGATCGGCTCGGGCCGGACGGAAACGGCCAAGATCGTCGCGGGCGTGGAAAAGCGGCGCTTCTTCCATGGTGGAGAGGTCTTCCTTGACGGTCGCCGCATCCGTTACCGGGTGCCGCGGCAGGCGGTGCGCGACGGCATCGTCTATGTCACCGAGGACCGGAAGATCGAGGGCTTCTTCGACTCCATGTCGATCTCCGAAAACATCCATACCGGCTATGTCGCCGCCGGCCTCACGAAGGGCATGGTGCTGAGGCTGGACGAGATGCGGGAGCTGGCAGAGCACTGGACGCGCGCGCTGAACGTGAAGGCGATCAACACCGATGCGCAGGTCGTCGAACTGTCGGGCGGCAACCAGCAGAAGGTCGTCATAGCCAAATCTCTGGTGCAGAAACCAAAGGTGATCTTCTTCGACGAACCGACACGCGGCGTCGATGTCGGCGCGATTGCCGAAATCCACCAGCTGATCGGCGACCTTGCCGATCAGGGGCACGCGGTCGTGGTGATCTCGTCCTACCTGCCTGAGGTGATGAACATCTCGGACCGCATCCTCGTGTCACAGAACGGCCGCGTGGTCGAAGAGTTCACGCCGACCGAGGCGACGGAAAAACGCATCATGTACGCGGCGGTCCACTGACCCGCCGCGTGGCGCATCAGAGCGGCATGTTGTCCGGACGGTGCGGATAGAAATAATCCGCCTCGGGCCGGACCGTGCCCTCGGCCCTGTGGAAGACCTCGAGGATCATCTTCAGCGGCCCCTCGCCGTCGACATAGGCGAACCGGGTCTGACCCCAGGTCCCCTCCATCAGCGGCGGAAGACCCCGCTGGCGGCACTGCTCCATCGTCGCCTCGAACCCGGCGTCCGAGGTCTGGACCAGGGCGTGATGCAGCCCCTCGCCCTTGCGGTCGAGGTGTTCGCGGTAGATGCTCGGCCCTTCCAGCGGCTGCACGACCTCCCACATGAACCCGTTGGTCCAGGCCAAGGCCAGCTTCATGCTGAAGGCCTCCTCGCGACCACGGATGCGCATGTCGGTCAGCGCGGGGGTCCAGACCGCCCAGGGCCCGATCCCCGCACTTTCCCAATAGCCGCGGATCGTCGCGTCCAGGTCCTCGACCACGACGCAGACCTGTTTGACGTTGGTGATCCAGGGCGCATCCATGGTGGCCTCCTATTTCATGACGGTCGGGAGCCAGAGGATGATGTCGGGAAACGCGATCAGCAGGGCCACCACGATCAGATCGGCGACCAGGAACCACAGGATCCCGTAGAAGATCTGCCCCGTGGTGACGAGGTCCCCGACCACGCTTTTTATGACGAAGACGTTCAGTCCGATCGGCGGAGTGATCATCCCGATCTCGAGGAACTTGGCCAGCAGGATCCCGAACCAGAGCAGGTCGATGTCCGCCGTCTTGAGCACCGGCAGCAGGATCGGCAGCGTCAGCAGCATCGCCCCGATCGGTTCCAGGAACATGCCCAGCACAAGGTAGATGATGGCGATGCCGAGAAGCAGCAGCATCGGATCGGCGTTCATCGCATCCACGAAGCTGGCCAGATCGCGCCCCGCCCCGCTGATCGCCATGAACCGCGTCAGCATGTTCGCTCCGATGGCAATGATGAAGAGCGCCGCCGTGGTCTGAAGCGTCTCGACCACCGAACTCCAGAAGCCCCGCAGGCTGAGCGAGCGTTTGATCAGCCCGACAAGGACCGCCAGCGCGGCCCCGGCCGCGCCGGCTTCGGTCGGGGTGAAGATGCCGAAGAACAGCCCGCCCAGAACGCCGGTCATGAGCAGCAGCACCGGCCAGGTGTCGAGCAGAGCGGAGAGCCGTTCGGCGGCGGTCGACCTTTCGTTCACCGGCGGCGCCAGGCCGGGGTTCATCTTGACCCGAACGACGATCATGACGCAGTAGCCCAGGGCCGTCAGCAGCCCCGCGCCGACCCCGCCCATGAACAGCGACCCGACCGGAACCTGCGCGATGATGCCGTAGAGGATCAGCAGGATCGACGGCGGGATCAGCGCGCCGATGGTCCCCGCCGCAGCCACGGTGCCGGTGGCGAAGGCCGCGTCATAGCGCTGGCGCATCATCTCGGGCACGGCGATCCGGCCCATGGCGGCCGCGCAGGCGATCGAGGATCCGGTCACCGCCGCAAAGCCCGCCGCGCCGAAGACCGCGGCGATGGCCATGCCGCCGGGCAATCGCGACAGCCACAGCCGCGCCGCCTCGAACAGGCCCTTGGTCAGGCCGGCGTGGAAGCAGACGAAGCCCATCATCAGGAACATCGGGATGGAGCTCATCTGCCAGGTGGCCGTGAAGTTCCACGGGATGATTCCGACGGCGCCCCAGGCGGCCTTGGGCCCGGTGATCATCCAGATCCCGCCAAAGGACACGCCGATCAGCGCCGGTCCGATCGGCACCCGCAGGGCAATCAGTGCCAGAAGGACAGCGATGCCCCAGTATCCGATTTCTACGTTGCTCACGTGGCGTCCCTTCCGGATCTTCGTCCGGTCATGAATTGATCAGAAAAACGGCTCGTCCAGCGACTGCGGCGGCCTGCGGGTCAGCGCGACCCAGATCTTCGCGACCAGCGTCAGCGCGATCAGCCCGCAGCCGAGCGGCAGCAGATAGCGCGCGGGCCAGGTCAGAAGCTTGGTGTTCTGTTCGATCTCGAACGACCCGACCTGTTGCGCCCGCCCGGCCTCGATCCAGCCCTGCCAGGCAAGTGCACTGAAGACGAGAAGGCAGAAGACCATGCCCGCGACGTTCAGCCCGCGCTGCGTCCGCATCGGCAGCGCCGCCGTCACCACCTCGACCGAGATCTGCCCGTTGCGCCGTTCGGCAAAGGCCAGCGGCAGGAACGCGACGAGGATCATGTAATAATTCGACACGACCGTGATCGTGCCCGGCATCGGCACCTGGAAGATGTATTTCGCAACAACGTCGATGGCGATGTGCGTCATCATCAGCACCAGCGCCAGACCCGCGACCAGCGTCGTCAGGTCGATCACGCGCCCAAGCAGCCGGAATGTCAGTCCCATGTCCCGTCCTTCCCGATGTCCGAATGCGACAGGACCGGCGCACCGCGGAGGCGCGCCGGTCGTCCGCGATCACTGCATCGCGTAGGCTTCGGGATCGACCTTGGAATAGACCTCGGTCATCAGCAGCGCCTGGTAGGCGTCCATGCTGGTCGGATCGATGTCGGCAACCAGACCCTTCCACTTCTCGACCAGACCCTTCACGGTCTCGATCTTCGCGGCGGCATTCTCGACCCCGTAGAGCGAGGTGAACTGGTCGCGGATCGTGTCCAGGTCGGCCACGATGAAGTCCTGCGTGGCCTTCGACAGCTCCTCGCTGAGCTCGACGACGTTGACGCCCGCGGCCTTCACCTTCGGCTCGGCCTCGATGGAGGAGTTGTGGTAGATCACCGAGGTGCCCGCCGTCATCCGCGACCCGGCCTCGAGCATGATCTTGCGCTCTTCCGGGGTCATGCCGCGCCACAGATCGAGGTTGAGGTTCATCGACGCGGTTCCGGCAAAGACGCCGCCCGGCGCATTCACGGTCATGTCGGTCGCCACGTCGGCCAGCTGGAAGTTCATCACGTCCGGCATGGAGACCATGGTGCAGTCGACGACCTTCTGCGACAGCGCCTCGTACATCTCGGACCCGGGGATGGAGACCTTGGTGCCGCCGAAATGTTCGATCCAGCGCCCGAAGACCGAGGCACCCGAGCGGACCGACAGGCCCTTGAGGTCGGCGACGGTGTTCACCGGCTTGGTGCAGACCAGCGAATATTCGGTGCTGGCCCCGCTGGCGAGGAAGACCTGGTTCTGCGCGGTGTATTCCGCGACGCATTCGGGGCAGTTCAGCATCACGTATTCGGTGATCGCCGCCGCCATCACCAGCGCCGGCGCATCGGTGCCCGAGCTGACGAGAAGCGCCATGTCCGCCGCCATGTTGGTTTCCGAGAACTCGGCGGGGAAGTAGGGCGTCAGGACATAGCCCGCGTCGGTGATGCCGTCGCGGATGCCCGCCGGGGTTTCACCGAAGCTCAGCAGCGACATCGAGAAGACCTCGGCCTTGATCTCGCTGTTGGCGGCCAGCCATTCGGCGACCTTGGCATAGGCCTGCGGCGGCGCCGCGGACTCGGGGAAGCCCGAGCTGAACTTGAGCATCCGCTCTTCCGCGCCAAGCGATCCCGCCGCGGCGACACAGAGGCTGAGCGCCAGCGCGCCCGTAATCGTCGTCTTCATGTCCTTCTCCCGTTGTTGCAGAGCCGGACGGACCGGAAAGACCGGTCCAAACCGGTCGTCGCCCTGTCCTCCGGATCATATCCTCCACAATGCGCTATGGACTGACAATTTCCATTGCAGCACATTGGTCTGATAATTAGATTACTTAGGGAAGCCTGTAAAGCACCTGCTTCGCGTCAGGCCGTGTCATACCCGGCGCGCGGCACCAGACCCAGAAGGTTGCCCGCAAAGCCCCCGTCGATCCCCAGGTCGGCGCCGGTGACATAGCCCGCCTGGTCCGAGGCCAGGAACAGGACCGCCGACACGATGTCCTGCGGGTCTCCGATGCGGCGGGCAGGGATGGTGGCGCAGCGCGCTTCCATCACGCCCGGCTTGTCGTACATCGACTGCGAGAACGGGGTGAGGATCATGCCCGGACTGACGCAGTTGCTGCGGATGCCGAACGGCCCCCATTCCACGGCCAGCTGCCGCGACAGCATCGCGACCCCGGCCTTGGCGACGGAATAGGCGCCGGTCTGCGGCGTGGGGTTGCGCGCGGCGATGGAGGCGTTGTGCACGATGCTCCCCCCGCCGTTCGCCTTCATCATCCGCCCGAAGGTCTGGGCGCAGATGAAATAGCCGGTGAGGTTCACCGACAGCAGCGCCGACCAGTCGGCCATGGCCAGGTCCATCAGCCCGCCCGGCCGGATGATCGCGGCGTTGTTCACGAGGATGCGCACCGGCCCGTCCTCCGCCCCGATGGTATCCGCCGCCGCCTGCACGCTGTCGGGGTCCGAGACGTCGCAGTCCAGCACGCGACAGCTGCCGCCCGTGGCCGCGACCAGCCGGGCGGTCTCGGCCGCGCCGTCGGTTTCGCGGTCCAGCACGGTGACCTTCGCGCCCGCCTCGGCCAGGCCAAGCGCGATGGCCCGCCCGATGCCGCTTGCCCCGCCTGTCACGACGGCCACCCGGCCCGCCAGTCCGAAATCCGTCATCGCTCCGCCCTCAGAACTTGCGCGCCCGCGGACCGGCAAGGCTGGCCCCGTCGATCTGGTACGTGCCGCCGTTGCAGAACCCGGCCTCGTCGCTCAGCAGGAACGACACCAGCGCCGCGACCTCCTCGGGCGTGCCGTAGCGCCCCGCCGGGATGCCTGCGGTGATGGTCTTGCGGCCACGCTCCAGATCGTCGGGCGAGAACTTCATCTCAAGCTCCCGGATCATCCGCGTGTCGATGGCGCCGGGATGGATCGTGTTGACCCGGACGTTGTGCCCCGCCCCTTCCAGCGCGGCGGTGCGCATCATGCCGATGACCGCGTGCTTGCTGGTGACGTAGGGCGCCAGTCCCGAGGACGCGCGCAGTCCCGCGGCCGAGGAGGTGATGACCACCGACCCGGCCTCCTGCGCCTTCATCAGCGGCATCACGCAGGCCAGCCCAATGAAGACCGACCGCACATTGACCTGCATGATGCGGTCGAAATCATCCAGCGCCTGATCCTCGATGGCGGTGACGCGGCCTTCCATCCCGGCGTTCAGGAAGGCACCGTCGATCCGGCCGAAGCGGCGGACCGCCTGGTCCACGGCGTCCCGCGTCGTCGCAGGTTCCACGATGTCGCCCGAGGCCGTGAGGACCTCCGTCTCCAGCGTGGCCGCCAGCGCCTCGACCGCCTCCTCCGTCTGGTCGAGCAGCACGAGCCGGGCGCCCTCCCCCGCCAGACGCCGCGCGGTGGCAGACCCGATGCCCCCCGCCGCGCCGGTAATCAGGATCACCCTGTCCGTCATCGTCGCCTCTCCCCCCATGTCCGGTCTCAGTACGACTTGGGCATGCCCAGCACCTTTTCCCCGATGAACGACAGGATCATCTGTTCGGTCACCGGCGCGATGCGCGGCAGCAAGGATTCGCGGAACAGCCGTTCGACCTGGTATTCCTTGGCGTAGCCCATGCCGCCATGGGCCAGCACCGCCTTGGTCGTGGCGTCGAAACCGGCGCGGGCGGACAGGAACTTGGCCGCGTTCGCCTCGGCCCCGCAGGGCTTGCCGGCGTCGTAGAGATAGGCGGCGCGCATGCACATCCAGTAGGCGGCCTCGAGCGCGGTCCAGGCCTCGGCCAGCGGATGCTGGATGCCCTGGTTCATGCCGATCGGGCGGCCGAAGACGGTCCGGTCGACGGCGTATTTCGCGGCCCGGTTCAGTGCGTCCCGGCCGATCCCGACGGCTTCGATCCCGACCAGCACGCGCTCGGGATTGAGACTGTCGAGAAGGTAGTGGAAGCCGCGCCCCTCCTCGCCCACGCGGTCCTCGTCGGGGATGTGCAGGTCCTCGATGAAGACGGCGTTGCTGTCGACGGCGGCGCGGCCCAGCTTCTTGATCCGCTTCACCTCGACCTTGGTGCGGTCGAGGTCGGTGTAGAACAGCGTCATGCCGTCGGTCGGCTTCTTGCACTCTTCCTTGGGGACGGTCCGGGTCAGCAGCAGGATCTTGTGCGCCTCCTGCCCGGTCGAGGTCCACATCTTGCGGCCGTTCACGACATAGCCGTCGTTGACCCGCCGCGCGAAGGTCTTGATCGAGGTCGTGTCGAGCCCGGCGTCGGGTTCCGTCACGCCGAAGCACGCTTTTTCCCGACCCTCGATCAGCGGGGTCAGCCAGCGCTTCTTCTGCTCCGGCGTGCCATGCACGACGATGGCGTGCGGCCCGAACAGGTTGATGTGCAGCGACGATGCCGCCGCCTGCCCGCCGCCCGAACTGGCCACCGCATGCATCATGATCGCCGCCTCGGTCACACCGAGGTTCGCGCCGCCCAGCTCCTCGGGCATGGTGATACCGAGCCAGCCGTTGTCGGCCATGGCGCGGTAGAACTCCTCGGGAAAGCGGGCCTCCTCGTCGGCCGTGGTCCAGTAGTGATCGTCGAAGTCGCGGCAGATGCGGGTGACGCTTTCGTGGATTTCCTTCTGGTCGTCGCTCAGGTCGATAATCATTCGGGGGCCTTTCCCGGCATCAGCCGATATAGATGAGGGACTTGCCGCTGTTGCGGCCCGCATAGAGATCGGCGATCGCGCCCGGCGCCGTGTCGATCCCCTGTTTCATGTCCGTGGCGAAGGTCAGCCGGCCGTCCGCGTGCATCGCCGTAAGGTCGTCGCAGGCGCGGGCATAGGCGTTCAGGTGGTCGAAGATCACGAAACCGGACCAGATCAGCCGCCGCGTCATGATCTCGCGTTCGTTGCGCGGCCCCGTGGGCGGCGGCGACCAGACCTGATTGGCGGCGGTCCCGCATTGCACGATGCGCCCGCCGACCGCCATCTGCCGCAGCACGGTGTCAAGGATCGCGCCGCCGGTGTTGTCGAAATAGACGTTCACGCCACCCGGCGCGGCGCTGCGCACGGCGCTGTCCAGATCGGCGGTCTTGTAGTTGATCGCCACGTCATAGCCGAAGGTGTCGCGGCAGGTCGCGACCTTGTCGTCGCTGCCGGTCAGCCCGATCGTGCGGCAGCCCAGCCCCTTGCCGATCTGGCCGACGAAGCTGCCGACCGACCCGGCGGCGGTCGACACGACCAGGGTGTCGCCCTCGGCCGGACGGCCAAGGGTGGTGAGACCCAGATAGGCGGTGACCCCGTTGATGCCGCAGAGACTCGCGAACGCCTCAAGCGGAAGGTCCTGCGTGCAGCGGTGCAGGACGGCGGACGGCGCGACGGCGGCATAGTCCTGCCACCCGAAGAAGCCGTAGACGAAGTCGCCCTCCGAGAACCCCTCCGCCCGCGACGCGATCACCTGCGCGACGGCCAGCGCACGCATCGGCCCGCCAAGCGGTACGGGTTCGGAATAGTTCGCAACGTCCGACGCCCAGCCCCGCTGCGCCGGATCGACCGAGAGGTAGACGTTGCGCACGAGGATCTCCCCGTCGCTGGCCTCCGGCCGGGCAACCTCGTCGAGCGAGAAGTGCCCGGGCTGCGGCACGCCGGTCGGCCGCTCCGACAGGATGACCCTGCGGTTGCGGTCGGGACAGGAGAAATCGGGGACGTTGTGCGGCACCGGTCAGATCCCCGTGTTCGCGGCACCCTTGGTGCCCAGCATCTTCCGCGCCTCGTCGGGGGTTGCGACGCGCAGGGACAGCTCTTCGAGGATGTGCTTGATCTTGGATACCGCGGCGGCATTGTCCGGCGCCAGTTCGCCCTTGCCGAGATAGAGGTTGTCTTCGAGCCCGACACGGACGTTGCCACCCAGGATCGCGCCCATGGTGACGAAGGGAAACTGATGCCGCCCGGCGGCGAGGATCGACAGGTAGTAGTCGTCACCGAACAGCCGGTCCGCGGTGGATTTCATGTGCATCAGGTTCTCGGGCTCGGGCCCGATGCCGCCGAGGATGCCGAAGATCGACTGCACGAAGAACGGCGGCTTGATCATCCCCCGGTCCGCGAAATGCGCGAGGTTGTAGAGGTGGCCGACATCGTAGCATTCGAACTCGAACCGGGTGTCATGCTCGGTCAGATCGGTAAGCGCGCGCTCGATCTGCTTGAAGGTGTTGGACAGGATGAAGTCCGTCGTCATCTCGAGATAGGGCTGCTCCCAGTCATGCTCGAACCCGCCGCGCTTGGCCGCGCCCGAGATGTTGAAGTTGAACGACCCCATGTTCATCGAGGCGATCTCGGGCTTGAAATGGTTCGCGGCAGCCAGCCGCTGGTCCATCGTCATGCCCAGCCCCGCGCCGGTGGTGATGTTGATGATCGCGTCGGTGCCGTCCTTGATGACGGGCAGGAACTTTTCGTATTCCGCGATGTCCTGCGTGGGCCGGCCGGTCCCGGTCTCACGCGCGTGGAGGTGCAGGATCGAGGCGCCGGCCTCGGCCGCGCCGATCGCCTGCGCGGCGATGTCCTCTGCTGTCACAGGCAGGTGCGGCGACATGGACGGCGTGTGGATCGAGCCTGTGATGGCACAGGATATGATGACCTTCTCGGCGCGTTTCATTGGATACTCCTCCGTATGGACGCCGGCGGGCGGCGATGGCGTCGCGCGTCAAGCGCGCGCAAGACTGGTCGCGCGTCAGCCGCGTGCAAGAATGGCGGTGTGCAGGGCCAGCACGTTGCGGGCCTGCTTAAGGTGCGGGATGTCGATCATCTTGCCGTCGAGCCCCACGGTGCCGGCACCGGGATTGGCATCGAACGCCGCGATGACCCGGCGCGCGTGCTGCACGGCCTGCGGCGAGGGCGCGAAGGCCTCGTTGATCGGATCGACCTGTGCGGGATGGATGGCGATGCGACCGGCGAACCCCTCGTCCGCCGCGCGGGACGACGATTGCCGCAGCCCGTCCTCGTCGCGGAAGTCCACGTAGAGCGTATCGATCGCCGCGACGTCCGCCGCCTTGGCCGCCAGCAGCACCTGCACCCGCGCCAGTTTGTAGACCAGCGCCCATTCGCCGGTCGCGGGGTCCAGATTGGTGCCCGCGCCAAGCGCCGCCGACAGATCCTCCGCCCCCCAGGTCAGTCCGATCAGGCGCGGCAGGGCCGTGTCGGCGAATTCCATCAGCTTGAGCGTCCCGGCGGCGGTCTCGGTCGCGACCGGCAGGATGCGGGTCGTCCCGGCGTCGATGCCATGCGCCGCCTCGAACGCATCAAGCCACAGCGACAGGACACGCACATCGTCGGCGCAGGTTGTCTTGGGGATCATGATGCCATCCGGCGCGCCGGGCATGATCGCGGCAAGATCGGCCAGCGCCGTGTCGTCCAGCGGATTGATCCGGACATAGAGCAGCGGCTTGCGGCTGCCCTTCGGACGGGCGGACAGATGCGCCAGCACCTTCTCGCGCGCCACGGGCTTGTTTTCGGGCGAGACGCTGTCCTCGAGGTCGAGGATCAGCGCGTCGGCGGTCGAGCCGTCGGCCTTGCCCAGCTTCTTGTCGCTGTCACCGGGGATGAACAGCCAGGATCGCGGGGTCATCTCGGTCACGCGACCGTCTCCGCCGGGCGCTTCAGCTGAAGGCCGGACCGTTTGCACGACGCGACCAGTTCGCCGGTCTGCTTGTAGGCGCGATGTCGGAAGGTCACGATCCCGGCATTCGGGCGGGACTTCGATTCGCGCAGCTCCAGCACTTCGGTCTCGACCCGGATCGTATCGCCATGGAACAGCGGGGCGGGAAACCGCACCTCGTCCCAGCCAAGGTTGGCGACGGCGACGCCCAGAGTGGTGTCGCCCACGGAAATCCCGACCATCAGGCCAAGGGTGAAGCTTGAGTTCACGATGCGCTGCCCGAACTCGGTCTGGGTGCGGCAGTATTCCTCATCCAGGTGCAGCAGCGCCGGATTGTGGGTCATCGTCGTGAACAGGACGTTGTCCATCTCGGTGATTGTGCGGGTCTGCATGTGATTGAAAACCTGACCCACCTCGAGCTCGTCGAAATAAATTCCAGCCACCTGTCGTTCTCCTGTTCTGGATCGGGATGCCTGACACGGAGCGCACCCCACTGGGTGAAGCGGCCCGCGCCTTCGCAGCGACATTATGAGTCGATTCCTAAAAGGTCAAATAATTTGCAACCCGTATCATAAGCGAATTGATCGACATTCGTCGTAGGCAGGGGTGCCCGCCGACCTCAGCCGCGAACGGGCGTTTCGGGGACAGGGGTCACAGGCCCGCGTCCGGCGAACCACGACAGGATGTTGCGCGCCTGCAAGACGCCGATGCGGTCCCGATTGGCGACCGTCGCGCCGCCCACATGCGGCAGGATCACCACGTTGTCGCGGTCACGCAGTCCTTCGGGTATCCGCGGTTCGTCCGCCAGCACGTCGAGCCCGGCCGCCAGCAGGCCGCCCCGGTCCAGCACGCGGATCAGCGCGGCTTCGTCCACGACCGATCCCCGCCCGATGTTGATCAGGACACCGTCCGGGCCGAGGGCGTCCAGTACGGCCTCACCGATCAGGCCACGCGTGGCGGCCCCGCCGGGAACGGACGCGACCAGCACGTCGATCCCGCGCGCGAACTCGAGAAGGTCCGGTACATGGCGATACGGTACGTCCGGCACCGCCCGCCGGGTGTGGTAGTCGATCTCGACGCCGAAGCCTTCGCAGCGCCGGGCAATCGCACGTCCGATGCCGCCCAGTCCCAGCAGCCCGACCCGGCGTCCCTGAAGGCTGGGCGAGAGCGGAAACTCATGGCTGCCCCAATGACCGGACCGTGCGAAATCCCAGGCCTGCGGAATACGGCGCACGGTGGAGAGCAGCAGGCCGATGGCCAGATCGGCGACCTCCTCGTTCAGCACGCCCGGGGTATGGGTCACCATGATCCCCCGCCGAGCCGCGGCGGCGGCATCAACGGCATCATAGCCAGCGCCGAAGTTGGCGATGATCTCAAGCTCCGGCAGGACGGCCATCAGGTGGTCGGTGACCGGCACCGGCGGAACACCTGTCAGGATCGCCCGGATGCCAGGAGGCAGCGGCGGCAGCACGTCGGCCGCCAAATCCGCGCCTGCCACATGATGCAGCACAAACCCTTCCGACAGCATCCGGGCCACCACGTCGCGGGTATGGTTGATAACGAGGACATCCGTCGCCATCCCGCCTACCCCGCCAGCGCCACACCCGAGGCCAGCAGACCGTCGATCTCCGCCTCCGAAAATCCGATCCCGGCCAAGACCGCCGCCGTGTCCCGCCCCAAAGGCGGCGCAGGACGTGGCGGCGCGTCCGGCTCTCCGGTGATCTTCACCAGACTGCCGGGACCCCGGATCGGTCCGACCTCCGGATGCGGATACTCCACGACGAAGCCCAGGTCGCGCACCGCCGGGTCCTCCAGCGCCTCGTCCAGGGACCGAACCGCCGCCACCGGGATGCCGACCGCGCGGGCGATGTCGATCCATTCGGCCGTATCGCGGGTCTTCAGAATTTCGCCGAGCTGGGCATAGAGCATGCCGACCTCGGTGTTGCGCAGGACCGGATCGGTGACCCGCGCGCTCTCGGCCAGGTCGGGATAGCCGGCGGCCCGCAGGAACCCCTGCCAGTCGCGCTTGGTGTAGGGAGTCATGGCGATGTACCCGTCGCGCGTCGCGATCGGGCGGCGGTGCGGCGTCATCAGCCGGCCATAGCCGGTCTCCCCTGACCCGCCGAAGGTCGCGGCGCCCATGTGTTCGACCAGGTTGAAAGCGGTCATCGTCTCGGCCATCGGCACGTTGACGGACATGCCCTGCCCGGTGCGTTCGCGTCTGAGCAGCCCGGCGAGGATCGCCTGGCACAGGATCAGGCCGCAGACCTTGTCGGCCATGATCGCGGGGGCATAGCGCGGCGACCCGCCGGTGCGGGCGAACAGATCGGCCATGCCGGATGTCGCCTGAATCACGTCGTCCACTGCCGGCTCCTCGGCGCGGGCGCTCCCCTCTGCGAAGCCCGAGGCGCTGCAATAGACCAGCCGCGGGTTCAGCGCGCGGAGCGTCTCGGGATCGAGCCCCAGATCGCGCGCGGACCGGGGGCGGAGGTTGTGCACGACCACGTCCGCCCATTCGGCCAGCCGGTGCAGCACCTCTTGCGCGCCAGGCTTCTTGAGGTCCAGCGCCAGCGACCGCTTGTTGCGGTTCAACGCAAGGTAGATGGAGCTCATCCCCGCGACCGTGACCGCCCCCGAATTGCGGATCCCGTCGCCCGCCGGCCCCTCGACCTTCACGACATCGGCACCGAAGTCCGCCAGGCACAGTGTCGCCAGCGGACCCAGCACGATCGCCGTCAGGTCCAGCACCCGGATCCCGGCCAGCGGCAGGGTGTCGTCCGTGTCGGTCATGCCGCGATGAACCCGCCCGCGCCAAGCGGAGGCGAGTAGATGACGATCACCTTTGCGGGCTCCTCGCTGGTCACCTCGAAGTAATGCGGCGTGTCGGGCGGGATGCGGACGACGGCCCCTGCGGTCAGCGGTCGGCTCGGCTCCGCCCCGATCTCGAGGTTGGCGGTGCCTTCCAGCAGGATGATCACCTGCCACTCGGTCGCGTGCTTGTGCCGAGAGGCGGTGCCGCCCGATTCCAGCGTGCCGTGTACGACCTCGATCCCGGCGCCCAGATCGGCGGGCACGAGGCGGCGATTGGCCGTCCCGTCGTGCAGCGGCGGCGCGTAGGTCTCCAGCTTGTCCAGCTCGACGACGTACTCCATGTTCTATCCTCCTATCCTTGACAGTTCCGGCAGCCATGTCGCGATCGCGGGAAACGCGACCAGCAGCGCCAGCATGACGAGTTCCGCGATCACGAAGGGCGTCACGCCCCGCGCGACCTTCGACACCGGAACGCCGGAACTTCCGCTGACGATGAAGAGGTTGAGGCCCACGGGCGGGGTCAGCAATCCGATCTCGGCCGTCTTGACGACGATGACCCCCAGCCAGATCGGGTCGTAGCCCAGCCCGGTCATCAGCGGGAAGACCAGCGGCAGCGCGATGATCAGGATCGCGATCTGGTCCAGGAAGACCCCCAGCACCAGAAGTACCGCCAGCACGAACAGCAGCACCGGCAACGGCCCGAGGCCCGAGTTCTGGACCGCCGTCAGCAGCGCCTGCGGCGTACCGGACAGCGACAGGAACACCGCGAAGACCGAGGAGAAGGCGATGATCGCCAGGATCATGGCCGACGACCGGGTCGACCGGAACAGCGCCTGCCTCAGCGAGGCCCAGGACATCCGGCCCATCAAGATCCCGATCGCGAAGGCAAAGAGCGCGCCAAGCGCCCCGACCTCGGTCGGCGTGGCAATGCCCGAATAGATCAGGAACAGCATCGCGCAGAGCAGCACGATCATCGGCAGCGCCGGCAGGCTGGTGCGGATGCGACGTACCATCGGCACCTTTTCCTGAATCTGCACATCGGGGGTTCGGCGCAGGACGAAGTAGATCGTGACGCCATAGACCAGCGCGGTCAGCAGACCCGGAAGCACGCCCGCAATCAGCAGCAGCCCGACCGAGGTTTCCGTGAGGATGCCGTAAAGGATCAGCGCGATGGATGGCGGGATCATGATCGACAGGGTGCCGACAGCGGCCAGCGCTCCGGTCGAGAAGCTCTCGCTGTAGCCGTATTTCCTGAGCTCGGGATAGATCGCCGAACACAGGGTCGCCGCCGCCGCGCTCGACGACCCGCAGGCCGCCGCCAGAAGCGTGCCGCCGAAGACCGCCGCATAGGCGATCCCGCCCCGGACATGCCCCAGCCAGGAATTCGCGGCCTTGAACAGATCTCCGGTGATGCGCGTGGCGCCCATGACCTCGGCCATCAGGACGAACATGGGGAAGGTGGTCAGCGTGAAACTGGCCGCCGACTGGTAAGGCGCGGTCTTGAGCACGCCCAGAACGCTGTACCAGTCGCCCACGGCCCAGAGCCCGGCGATGCCCGCCACCAGCATTGCGAACGACACCGGCATGGCCAGGAAGATCAGAAGGAACAGGAAGGCGATCGTCGCGGCGGCAATCATATGGCGTCCGTCCCATGCGGTTTGACCGGCGCGGGCCGGATGATCTCGGCCACCAGTCGGAGGCAGAGCAGGACGATCCCCACGGGGAACCAGACGTAGCTCATGTAAAGTGGCCACCGGACGAGCCCGTAGCTCGTCTCGCGCTCGGCGATCTTGTCCAGCGCCTCGGGCACTGCGACCCAGAGCGTCAGCAGGAACGCAGCAAGCGCCAGGGCGGTGGTCGCGCGATAGACCGCGCGACCGGGCACCTTTTCAAGCACGGGCAACAGAAGCTCCATCCGCACCTGTCCGCCGGTCACGACGCTGCGCGCCAGCGGCAGGAAGGCGATGATAACCATCAGGTAAAGCTCCGAGAACTCATAGGCCCCCTGCAACGGGGAGCCCATGAACCGGCCGAGCGCGTCGATCGAAATCGCGCCCATCATCAGCAGCAGGCAGGCCGCTGCCACGACGTCGCCAACGCGCTCGAACCGTTCCAGAATACCAATGGGCGTCATGCGCCGCCCATGCAGGTTTTCGTCGAGGCCTCGACCGTGCCGTCGGCGATCAGCCCGTCCCGGATCTCGTTGAAGCGCGCCAGCATGTCGCTGCCCGGCACCTTGAGCGCGTCCATGTCGGTCTTCCAGGTCTCGCTGACCCCCGCGAGGGCATCGGCAAACTGGCCCTGAAGCTTGTCGTCCATCTCGTAGACGGTCTTGCCCATGCCGTTCAGCGTTTCGATGGTCTTGGCCTCGTTCTTCATCAGCGCGCAGGCCGTGGCGAAACCGGCGGCGTCGCTGGCCTCCATCACCACCTTCTGCTGCGCCTCGCTCAGACCCTCCCAGACATCCAGATTCATGAAGGCGACGAAGCTCACCCCGCCAAGCGCAGCGTTCGAGGTGTAGCTGTTCGTCACTTCCTCAAGCTTGTAGGATTGCAGGACCGACAGCGAATAGATCGCCGCATCCAGCGTCCCCCGCTCGAGCGCGACGTAGAGGTCGGGCGCCGGCATCCGCACCGGGGTCAGGCCAATGGCGCTGGCGACCAGTTCCGCCGTCGCACCGGCAACCCGGGCCTTCACGCCCTTCAGGTCGGCGATGTCGGTGATCGGGTCCTTGCGGGTCAGAAGAAGCTGGTACTGCGGCGTCACGACGGACCAAAGCGGCTTGATGCCGGCCTTCTTGAACTCGGCTTCATTGAGTTCGTCCTGGGCCATTCGCCGGATCGTCTCGTAGCCGCCAAAGGGGTTCTGATAGAGGCTCGGAAGCTCCATCATGGTGGAAATCGGCAGCTTTTCAGGAACATAGCTGATGCCGACCATGGCGATATCGGCCACGCGGTCCTGCACCAGATCAAGCTGCGCAGTGGGCTTGCCAAGCTGGCCTGCCGGGAAGTGCTTGATGGTCAGGTCGGCCTCGGGATGGGCGGCGATATGGTCGAAGAAGGCCTTGGTGCCCTCGGCCGTGATGGTGTGCTGGGTCGGGAACTGGTCCGACAGCTTCAGATCCTTCGCCCCGGCGGGCGTGGCCGACAGGGTGCCGGCGAGGCAGGCGGCGGACAGTCCCGCGAGTAGTTTCGTCTTGGTCATGTTTGGTTTCCTCCCAGTGGTGTTCGGGGTGACGGAGCCGCCACCCGGTCGTCATCTGTTTTCGGACGGCAGCCAGTGCTTCAGTCCGCCCAGTATCTCGTCGATCGGTTCGTCGATGACCTGACGGAAGACCGATCCGGGGTACCTGTGCACCCCGCCTCCGACGACGCGTCCCTGGGCATCGAGAAAGCGCCGGTTCACCCGCACGAGGGGCGAGGACGGCGCGATCTCGAGCAGGGCCGCATCGGCGGGCTGAGCACTTTCCACCGTGACGATCTGGCGGCCGTGCGCGATCGCCGGATCGCTCCGCGTCATCAGGAGCAGGCCGATCTTGAACTGGTTCTCGATCTCCTGCGGCAGCGAGGCGTGGGCCTCGGTCGCGATGTAGAAGTCGACAATGCATACGGGACGCGGGCCGTTCATGTGCAGGCGGATGAAATGGACGTAGTCCGGATAGGTCGGCGCCCCGTCAGACAGCTGCGGAGGACAGGCGACGCCCGCGTGACGACCCAGAACCTTGACCTGCTCCGAAGGCCCGATGATCCAGCTTTCGAAATAATGTTCGTCGAGGCCGCCGTCGTCTCCGGCCTCGGGCCCGAGCCGGGCCTGGGCATCCTTGGCCACGAAGGTGCCGCGCCCCTGTCGGGCATGGATCAGCCCCTGACTGGACAGCACACGCAGCGCGGTCCGGACGGTCACCGGAGCCAGATCGTATTCCTCGGCCAGCTGCACCACCGTGGGCAGCCGCGCACCGGGCCGCCAGTCGCCCCGCGCGATACGGGTCCACAGGTCCGCGGCCAGCCTGCCATAGGCGGTCATCCCGTCTTTCTGATCCACGGTCGACATGCGTCCCTCCCAATTGAGCTTATGAATAGAATCATAGCATCAAATTGGTCAACTCCAAAAACCGAGCAGTCTTGGCGGTGTTGTCACGTTAGCGCGGCGGTCATTGGCCTTGGCGCGGTTTCGGCGTAGCCGATGCGGATGACCCAGCCGCCGATAAGCTACAAGCGCCACCGTTTCCCGCCCGAGATCATCGCACATGCTGTCTGGCTCTATGTTCGCTTCAATCTCAGCCTGCGTGAGGTCGAAGAGATGCTGCTGGAGCGCGGCATCGATGTTTCCTACGAGACGATCCGGCGATGGACCGCCAAATTCGCCGCGCGGATTGCCCGTAGCCTGCGCCGCCGACAGGCGCGACCCGGCGATATCTGGCATCTGGACGAAGTGCAGGTGAAGATCGCCGGCCGAAAATTCTGGCTGTGGCGGGCGGTCGATCAGCATGGCGTCGTGCTGGAGGAAATCCTGCAGCGCAAGCGGGATATGCGGGCGGCCAGACGCCTGCTCGTCAAGCTGATGAAGCGGCATGGTTTTGTGCCAAGGCGCATCGTGACGGATAAATTAGCGTCATACGGCGCGGCCAGGCGCGAGGTTGCACCAGGCTTGGAGCATCGCTCTCACAAGGGTCTCAACAATCGAGCCGAAAACAGCCACCTGCCGTTCCGAAAACGGGAACGAACAATGCAGGGCTTCCGCTCCCCTGGCGGATTGCAACGCTTCGTGTCGGTGCATTCCGCCATCCGCAACAGCTTCTCCGTCCCCGCCAGCCGTCGCAGCGCTATCGCCACCCGATACCATCGCCTCAAGGCCTTCGACGCATGGAAGGTTGCAGCCAGTCTCGCCTGAATTCCAAAAGATACGCGCCATTTCGCGGCTATCCCTTGTTAACGTGACAACCCGCCTCCTCGAGAACCTCTCGCGGACACAGGTCTTCGGCATCCTGGACAAGGGCCATGGCCTTGAATGCGAGACGATCAAGGCCGTCTGGGGCTGGGTCCAGCCCGCGGTTCCCGCGTAGGTCGAACCTGCGCGGACGCGCCCCACACGTCCGGTGGGGACGACAGGATAGGGACACCAGAAACTCAATGACCCGGCGGAAAGGCCGGGTCCTCCGATGTCAGGACCCGCGCCGTCGGCAGATGACGCGGATAGCTCTCCGCAACAGCCTGTCGCGGCCGTCACGGCCTCCGAAGAACTCCCCATCCCGTTTCCGCCGACTGACGAAGGATCCCAGGTCCTTGTCACGGCATCCCGCCCGCCCCGCAGACCAAGCAGGAGAGACCCATGGGCCTCGATATTGGCTTTTACAAACAGGACCGAACGGAGGTTCTGAGCCTTCGGAACCACCACGATCTGTTCAACATGCTGAACGCCCGGCCGGTGGTCACCATTGAACCCTACTCGGATTTCTACGTGACCCGTCCGATGCTCACCGCCCTTCTCGAAGAGATCGAGGACGAGATGACAGCCTCCGGTCTTACAAGGACCGCCCTGCCCGATCCGGAACACGGGCGCGACGCCTTGGAGGCGCTGTGGGCCGAACTCCCGTGGGAGTTTTCCCAGTTTGAACCTGAAGACTGGACCGCCGCCCTCCCGGTCTACCGGATCGCTCTGACCTACCTGCTCGCCGAGGTTCTCCTCGACGGGTGCCTCATCTGCGGTTGGAGCGCATAGCGACCCCGCACCGCCCTCGGCGGCCTTTTCAGATGCCCGGCTCCGGCGGATACGCCGGAGCCGTGAGGGCGGCGCGCCATCATGGCGCCCCGACCTGTCGGGCGCTGTTCACGTGCCCGACCTCGGCTCCAAATTGCTCCAGATCTGCATGGCCTGCGGCGCCACGGAACAGTGCCGCATCGGCCCCCAGATCAACTCCGCCTGCCGACAGGCATCCTCTACCGATCCGGCGAACACCAAGGCTTTGCAGAGCCGGGCATAGGGACGGTCTTGCTGGAGCTGCACCACGTGCATACGGCTTCTCAGCATGGTCGGCAGCGCCTCAATCATATCAGTGGCGTTGATCGACCCGCGTTTGCGGAAAGCCTTGACCGCGTCCAGCGTCGGGAAGATGCGCGGCGCGTCCTTGACGAGACCCGCGTCGGAAAGACGGATCCCGCCAGTCTCGAGAACGGCATCGACCAGTGCCGCTGCCGGCCGGTCAAGACACAGGTCATCCCAGGCAATCAGCGCGTCAACGGGCAGCCCGGGGACCGGCATGTTGCACCCCAGGATGACCCGTTTGCGGGTGTTCGACCGCGCCAGGCGCAGGCGTTCGACCAGCTGCCGGGTCGCCAGCTCACGCGTCTGCATCTGCACCCGGCGGATCAAGGGATCCGGGTGGCACGGCACGAGGACACCAACCGCGCTGCCGTCCGTCATCTCGTATAGCAACTCCTGATCCGGCAGGCGCCGAATGCCGTCTTTATCAGGCTCGATAAAACAGAGGTCCGCGTCTGTCCGGTCACCCCAGAGAGCTCGGCCGTAGTCCTCGAGCGCATCGACCGGCAGCTCTTCGCGACCGATGACGATCACTGTCGAGGCATTGCGATAAAGGTTCGTCCCGAGTGACCGACCACCGAACCAGAGCCAGCGCGCGCCGTGCAAGGGTGTCTCGAGCATGCGCCGCGACACCTCGGCGTCCGGCAGCCCCTCGAAGTCGTATCCGGCATCTTCGAACAAACGCAGGATGACCTTGCGGCTGGCCCCGACCAGCACACCCCCGCCCTGCCCTTCCCGATCGCGAAGGACTTCGCGCCGGATGATGCGGCGCCATTCCTCCCGCAGCTTCGATCCCCGCAGAAGGCTGGTGTGGGTCATCCGCCTGTCGTGGACCTGGAGCACCTCGGCTTGCGGCCGCAGGACCATGTGCGCCGTGCGCTGGACGTCGATCTCAAGCGCCCCGAGGATCTCGGGGTCGGCATCCGCATCCAGCACCAGCATCGGCTGGCGATGCTCCGTCGCATGTTTGCGGCAGACCCGGAGGGCGCTCCGACCATCGGAGGTCACGATCCTTATCCGCTCCAGCGTCCTGCGCCCGGCCGTCTTCGCCTGGGCGAGGCAGGTCCAGACCGCCGCATACCGAGACACATGCCTGAGTGCCGCTTCGGCCTGCGCCAATAGCTGGGCCTGCTGATCCTGCGGCAGGTCCGGCGTCGGGGCCGGGGATTGCGCCTCAGCAGAATATTCGAGCCGGGCAAAGCCGCGGTAATCCTCCTCGGTGTAGGGCAGATCCAAGGGTGATCGGTCCCCCCGCAGTGCATCCACGACGGCCCGTGCCGCTGCGATCAGGTCGGCATGCGCCGTGACACGTCTCGCGTCTTTCCGGCCCCTCCGTGTAAAGTGTTGCAGGAACGTGCGCGGCAAGCAGAACTCCTCGACATCGACAGTCGCGAAGGACAACTGCCCTCCCCAGAATGTCTCATCGACGACACGTAGGTTGCCCTCGTAACCGTCGGGATCCGGGTAACCAAGGTAGCTGGTTGCGAGGTAGCGATGACCGACGGCGTGCTCCGGGTCGAACTGGCGCATCCAGGCACAGCTGTCGGCATGTTCGCACCGCGCTTCTTCGTTGAAACAGAAGGTCTCCCTGATATTGAGGCCAAGGCGGAGGCCCCGCGCGACCAGCGAGGATTTGCGGCACATCTGTTGCGACGGATCCGTCGGGTCCGGCGCGAGGCGGCCACGGACCACATGCGCCATGCCACCAAGTTCGCGGGCATGGTCGGCCGCTTCTTCGCAGAGCGCCAGCGTCGGCGCATGAAACAGCACCCGTGCATGTCCCGCTGCAGTTGACAAGAGCTCCCGCGCGACGCGGCTTTTGCCCGCACCGGGGCTTGCCGCGATGACGGCGGCCGGGACCGGGGCGTCCTTTGCGGCGAGACCCAGCCCGGCGACATGCGCGATGGCCGCCGAAAGCGCGGTTCGCAGCGCCGCATCCGCATCCGTCAGCTTGGTGAACACCGTGGCGGGAGCCGGCGTCGTGACGGTATAGGCGCCGCGCCCGCCGAACAGGCCGGAAGCCCCGCGGGGAGGGGATATGAACGACATATGAGATCCTCGAAGTGACATCTCGAGGAGGTCGGTCGATCACATCCGCCCCGGAAACATCCGGGCCCACAAAGGTGTCACATCGGTAATAAGTGTCTAATACCCGCATGACACCAAAGTGCGCAGGCCGACGAAATCGCAGGGCTCGCATCCTCCTGGTCAAGGTGCTGGTGTCGTTCCGCTACGGTCTGACAATCAGTATCGCGCGGCGCTGGAACCGTTGTGGGGTCTCGGGGTCAGGTTCGTGCATCAGACCGCTGGGGCCCCGCGGCGGGCCGCACGGGTGTTGTGGCAAATGTCCCACCCCCTGCCCCATTCACGGAAGAAAAGTTTTCCGCCGGGGCGACAGGAACACCACGTCATTCCTGCCCGCGATCTCCCGTAACCGCACCGGTCCAGAAAAAATCGATCGAAGAGGCAGATTCCGTTTCCGCGCTGCCGAGGTCGAACCGACGTAATTCCAGACGGCATCGCGACCGTCACACACCCCAACCCTCCTGTCGGATGACGGGACTACCCAAGGATCCGCTCAATGCGAAAGACCAACTCCACTCATAACCTGCTTGAGGACACGATGCACAACACGATCACTTTTGGCCCCGCCGGTCACGCCTATGACAAGATCGTCAACTTGGCGCTCGGAATTGTTCAATCCGCTGCGTCCTTTGGTGTGACGGAACTGCCAGATGTGGCGACGCACTGCACAAATCTGGGCCAGAAGCTGACGGAAGAGTACAGCCGCCTCTTTCCGCTGAGTCCTCTGCCAGACTTCGAGACCCGACTCCGAAATATCGCCGAGGCATTGCCGCACACACTCCTGATGCGACCCGAATGCGTCAAAGCGTGTGCTGAGGAAATGCCTTACCCTCGTCGTGCCTTCGACGAGGAGCGCGCGCGCATCGAGGCTTCCAATTTGCTCCACGGCTTCGATAGCCTGCGGAACCGCGGGGTCGAGCCCCGCGATATCGTCGACCTCGCGGCTTGGGTCAGCTGCACGATCAAATTCATGTATTTCTGTCGCGAGAACCGCGCAATGATCGCCCCGTTTCTCCCGGTGAAGCCAAGGAATGTGAAATCTGGCCGCCGCAGGGCTCGGCGTCAGTAGGAGTAGCGGGATTGAAGGAGATGGTTCTACAAGAATTCGTGGGGAAGAGCCCCGCTACAGTACCGACTGGATGGCGTGCGGCTTCCGGGCCCCCGAGGGAAAGTCGATAAGGTTAGGTGTTCAGTCCCGGCATTTGGTGGATCGGGTTCAAGATGAATCTGTCCGGCTCTG
>NZ_BNCJ01000020.1 GCF_014656415.1 Seohaeicola zhoushanensis
CTTGGAACTTCCGAACCGCGTCAAGCCGCGCCGCGTAGGGGACCGCCGAGGCGCTTACCGTCCACCACAATCCCAAGGCGCAACGACGCGTTTTCGTGATGGCGGGCGACTTCAACGAAACAGTCAAGATCATACTCAAGAGCCACCGCTTGACGCGAAGCGCGGCGATTTTTGCTCTTTTGGATCAGCGTAACACCGAATGTCACTGGGAGACTGTTCGTGCTCTGGCCAAGCGCGCTGGAAAGCTGAAGATTGAGCTCCTCTACTTTCTCGGCACGGCGTGGCTTCATCGGTCATTGAAGACGTCAAAGTCGGCTGAGAGATTGGGTGAAATTGATCGCTGGTGGGGTGGCGACGGATGGCGCGACATTGTGGAGCTGTCTCAAATAGAAATTGTTCAAGCGGTCACAGAGCGGTTCCGCCAGGAGCTCGGCTACAAG
Organism: Seohaeicola zhoushanensis; assembly: GCF_014656415.1. Classification (GTDB taxonomy): domain Bacteria; phylum Pseudomonadota; class Alphaproteobacteria; order Rhodobacterales; family Rhodobacteraceae; genus Seohaeicola_A; species Seohaeicola_A zhoushanensis. Next base: position 441 of record NZ_BNCJ01000020.1, read on the forward strand.
TTTGTTAAGCCGTTCCCGATATACCAGCGAGAGGCCGGAAAGAAGGTAGCATTCTATTTAATCCACGCGAGCGATCATCCCGAAGCGCCAAAACTCATGCTCCGGGCATACAAGAAGATCTGTGGGGACAGAAGCGGCGCCCCGTCAGACAGCCAAGGTGACCTATTCGAGTAGGGCATTACGCCTATCACCGACCGGCATGTTACACCTTGCTGGTATCCGATCGATATCCGATGAAGTTTCTTCGGAATCGCATGGCGCTCTTGGTTTACAGGGCGCGAAAATTTCCATTGAAAATCAATGGCACCCCGCACCGTCGGTTTACGGCTTAAGTGCCTGTTTTCTCTGGATTCGCGCCGTCCTCCAGGGATCGCCAATATCCCGGATGCAACCCTTGCCGCAATGGACCGTTGACCGCCCCGGCCGTCGCGGGCGCCGGGGCGGTCGCGTGGGAGGTGGCCAATAATGGCCGGTTCTGGAGCGCCACCAAAAGTTCGTTTGGACCTCCCGGCAAATGCTCCTACGCTCAACGGCGGGCAGCAACAAGAACACTCGAATCTCTAACAGACATGAAACCGGCGATTGACTTGTTCGCTGGTTGCTACATGAGGGGAGACAGCTATGTTGCGTCGAGACCTGGTATCCATCTTGATATCGTTGATATTGTCCGTCCTTGGCGTCGGATTGGTATTGGGTCTCTAGCCAACGCTCGGGGGAGGGTGATGTCCCGGCAGAATCGGGTCAAGACTGCCGGGGCAGCGGCAGCGCGAGCTGCCGAGGGCGCGCATCGAAGACGGTCGGTTTGCATCCAGTTACGCCTGGCGGGCTGCATCGGCTGATCGGTGCGCGTCCTTTCGAGTCGAGGTCGCGTTGAGATAGTCGTTCGAACGGTCTCTCGTTTTTGAAACTGCGGATCAGGCTGCTTCTAAGCATTTCAGCCTTAGCTTAGCGTGAGCTATTAGGGCGTGCACTCTCAGTTGTCGCTTCTAGGCCCCCAACCTCGAGCGAGCAACCAGAGTGCGGCCCATTTCTGAGCGTGACGCTGCGGGTCTCCTGGTTAAACTCGTCACCTCTGCACAAGAGGCTTTGGGCTGAGACAGACCTCGTACGGCTAAGGATAAGACTGATTTGGCTCAGGAGACCGGTTTTCACGTTCACCCTGCGTTCACGGAATGTCTGATAACCTATTCCGGCGTATTGTGTTGTTTTTCCGGGGAAATCGCTGGGATTTGCAATCCGCTGCGTAACCTCTCCGCCAACCCGCCGGATCAGTGGCCTAGGGATTATCGGCGCTCCAGTCCTAACGCAAGTCCCAAATTTGGTGTTTCCGCCTCAGTTCGGATCCACGGTTGCCGTTGGGCGGTCCTAGCTGGGCTACAAGGCCTTCAGGGCTAGGGTTTCGGGCTATTTTATGTAGCCAGCCTGGTTCAGGGTGTTGGTTTCGCGAGGCGATTGTCTGTGGGAGGCGCGGGCCCGGACGTCATTGTCTGCGCGACGTCCGAGCTGATGTTGTAGGCGATCCTCGTTGAGGGGTGGTCAGACGTGCCTTCTGGTCCGCTTGCGCTGCAGGCCCGCTCCTGCCAGCGCGGCGATACCCGCGATGAGCATCAGGCTGGTCGCGGGAAGCGGGACTGAGGTCATCGTGAGATCATACTCGTACAGCCAAAGGCCATCGTCAGTTGTGGAGACCGACTCGCCCGTGACCGGATCAATGCCGTATTTGTATCCTCCTCCGTACACGCGGAGAATTCCGTTTTCCAACAGGGTTCCGGAGCCATCTTTCCGAAAGCTAAACTCATACCCGTACCAGCCAAGCACTCCGATATGAATGCTGGTGTAGCCCGGTCTGTCCTCAAATAGATCGAGCCCGAATGTGAAGCATTGCGCGCCAGCAATCGTGCAATGCACAACGGACTGAGGTCGGGTGTCGTCGATCACAAGCCTTCCGCTGTAGGTCTGTCCATCCACGGTCTTGTCGAGGCCATGGCCGACCTTGAAACCAAAGAGATTGTTGCCGGGCGTTATGGAAATATAGTCGTAGTACTGTGTCGCGCTTTCGACGGGCCCGATATCGCCTTCCTTAAAATGCATGGTGAAGTTGTAGTTGTGTGTCGCGGCCTGAGCAGTCGTGGCAATAAAAAGCGCGCAAAGTGCTGCAAACAGTTTCATGATAGTCCCCCATTAATCTTCGTTAACAGGGCAGGTGAGTCGATTCCGGTCAAGCTATTAATCAACTCGTGAACTCTGGGCTTTGGGGGCGCGCGATTTGCGGCAATTTTCAGCAAGAATTGGACTCGCAGTCTCCAATATCATTTCCATTGGGGCGCCTCTCTGAAACCGATTGCACTTCCTTGTGCGAAGCGCGCGCAAGATGAGCTTTTCGCGTGCCGCCAGGCTGACGGCGCTTGAGCCTGCGGGGAGGGTAGTTCGGATTGCATGGGCAGCGCAGAAGCCGCAGTCCATGTCGCCAAGCGCCGGGGAGGGCAGAGCATCTGCCGTGGCTCTGCGGCCAAATGGCGTGCCGAAGGCGTTGCCGGGGCGCGCTGCTTGTCGTAAACCTGTCGCCAACTGGCCCAGTGAACCGAAGAGTTTAGCCCATGACCGACTTCGCCGCCCGCCGCCGCATGATGGTGGATACACAGGTTCGTCCCTCGGATGTGACCAAATTCCCGATCATCGAAGCGATGCTGAGCGTTCCGCGCGAGATCTTCGTGCCGGATTCGCGCCGGGAAGCCGCCTATGCCGGCGACAACCTGGAGCTTGGCCGGGGCCGGGTGATGCTGGAGCCGCGCACGCTGGCCAAGATGCTCGACGCGCTGGCGGTCGAGGCGGATGAGCTGGTGCTCGATGTGGGCTGTGGGTTTGGCTACTCCTCGGCCGTGGTCGCGCGGATGGCGCAGGCCGTGGTCGGCGTCGAGGAAGACGAGAGCATGGCCGAGGAAGCCACGGCGCTGCTGTCGGAGGCCGGCGCGGACAACGTGATCGTGCACACCGGGCCGCTGGCCGCGGGTGCGGCCGAGCATGGGCCCTATGACGTGATCCTTGTGCAGGGCGGCGTGGGCGAGCTGCCCGAGGCGCTGGTGGCGCAGCTGAAGGACGGCGGGCGTATCGCCTGCCTGTTCATGGAAGGCGCGCTGGGGGCGGTGAAGATCGGCCACAAGGCCGGTGGCGTGGTGTCCTGGCGGTTCTCGTTCAACGCGGGCGCACCGGTTCTGCCGGGGTTCGAGCGGAAGACCGCCTTCGCCCTGTAACGGCTGTGCGCTTGCCAGTGGCCGCGTTTCGTATCAGGCTCCGGCAGTCGGCATTGGCGCGATGAGTATTTGGAGACGATGATGGGTATGCTGGGTGCGGGCAAGCGGTTGCGGCGGGGACTGGTGGCTGCGGCCGCCGCGGTGATCCTGGCGGCCCCGGCGGCGCGGGCGGACAATCTCGCCGATGCGCTCATCAGTGCCTATAACACCAGCGGGCTGCTCGAGCAGAACCGCGCGCTGCTGCGGGCGATCGACGAGGATTACGCGCTCTCTGTCTCGGCGCTGCGGCCGATCATCGACTATACGGTGAGCATGGGCCGGTCCTATTCCGGGTCGGGCACCAACAATGCCACCAGCCTGTCGCGGGGCAGCACGGCGCTGACGGCGCGGCTGAGCCTGAGCTGGACGATCCTGGATGCCGGCGAGCGGTTCTACGGGATCGAGCAGGCGCGCGAGACGGTGCTGGCGACGCGGCAGGATCTGCTGGCGATCGAACAGCAGGTGCTGTTCCGGGCCACGGCAGCCTATGTGAACGTGCTGCTGCAGAACGACAACGTTGCCCTGCAGCGCAACAACCTGCGGGTGCTGGGCGAGGAATTGCGCGCCGCGCAGGACCGTTTCGACGTGGGCGAGGTGACGCGCACCGACGTGGCGCTGGCCGAGGCGCGGGTCGCCGCGGCGCGCAGCAACCTGTCGACGGCGCAGGGCCAGCTGATGACCGCGCAGGCGGAATACCAGGCGGTTATCGGCCGCCGGGCGCTGAACCTGCACGGCCAGCCGCGCCTGCCGGCGATGCCGAAATCGCTGGAAGCGGCGGTGCAGCTTGCGGTGCGCACGCATCCGAGCGTGCTTGCAGCGCAGCACAAGGTGAAGGCGGCCGAACATGCCGTGGCGGTGGCGAATTCGAAGCTGCGGCCCTCGCTGTCGATCGTCGCGGATACCTCCTATTCCGACGACATGACCTCGAGCGACTTCGACAAGAGCGCCTCGGTCGGTTTGCAGCTGAAGCAGCGGATCTACCAGGGCGGCGGGATTGCGGCCTCGGTGCGGCGGGTGATGGCTTCGCGGGATGCGACGCGCGGGGCGCTGATCACCACGCAGCGCGACGTGGTGCAGGGGGTGAACGACGCCTATGTCCGGCTGCAGGTCGCGCGGGCGGCCTTTGCCGCCTCGATCGAGCAGGTGCGCGCCTCGCAGGTGGCCTTCGACGGCATCCGCGAGGAGGCGACGCTGGGGGCGCGGACCACGCTGGACGTGCTGGCGGCGGAACAGGAGCTGCAGAACGCGCAGACTGCGCAGATTTCCGCCCGCGCCGAGGAATCGGTGGCGGCCTATCAGCTGCTGGCGGCGCAGGGGTTGCTGACGGCGGAAAAGCTGGGGCTGAAGGTCGCGCTCTATGACCCGGAAGCCTATTACAACATGGTCAAGAAGGCGCCCGCGGCGGTGAGCCGGCAGGGCAAGGAACTCGACCGGGTGCTCAAGAGGCTGGGCAAGGAGTAGGATCCTACCCCACCTGTTGTGAGAATCCCTTGATGCGGTTACACTTGCGGATGGGGCAAGAGCGGTAATGAAAACATGTCGGAACCGGTAACGAATGTGGATATCGAGGACGTGCTGTCCTCGATTAGGCGGCTCGTGGCAGACGAGTCGCGGGCGCCGGTGCGGCGGATCAAGCTGCAGCCGTCGCAGGCGATCCGGACGGGGGACAGTTCCTCGACCGCGGCGACGCGGCTGCTGCTGACGCCTTCGCTGCGGGTGAACAAGGAAGATGCGGGGCAGGCCGACACCGCCTCGGTGCATGACCGGTTCGGGCGGCTGGCGGGGGCGGATGACATCCAGTTCCGCAAGGCCCCGATGCGCGAGCCCTGGCGCGATCCGAAGGCGACCCTGCTCGGGGCCGCCGCGCATCCCGTGGCCGAGGAACCGGAGGAACCGAAGGCCGCCACCTCGCTGCGGGTGCCGCTGATCCTGTCGGGGGCGCTGAAGCCGGCCGAGGAGGAAGAGACCCCGGAGATCGAGGCAGAGGCCGATGTGGCGGAGGCCGAGGCGGTTGACCCGGAGGCCGTAGCCGAGGACGTCGAGGCCGCGGCGGAGCCGGTGGTTGCCGAAGAGCCTGCGGTGACCGCCCCGGAGATCGTGGCCGAGCCGGAGGCGCCCGTTGCCGAGACAGCGGATCTGCAGGCGCGCGGCGGCGGGCTGGAAACCAAGATCGCCGCGCTGGAGGCCCGGATGGCCGCTGCACCGAAGGCAGAGGCGGTCGATCTGGAGGCACGGGGCAACAGCCTGAAGTCGAAGATCGCGGCGCTGGAAGCGGCGATTGCCCAGACGCCGGGTCCCTGGGAGCCGGATGGCTCGGGCATGGACGATCACGATGCCGCGCCGATCAAGACCGCTCCGTGGGAAGGCGCGGCGGCGCTGGTCGATGCGGTCGAGGAGGACGGGCCGGCAGACGACGGGTTCCTGCTGGACATGGACGGTGACGAGGCATTCGAGGCCGACGATGAGGTAGAGGCCGAGGAGCCGGTGATGCAGACTGTCGAGGAGGCCGTGGCATCGGCGGTCGAAGAGCTTGTGACCGAGGTCGCGGCGCGGGTGGTCGAGGACGAAACCTCTGTTGCCGAGGTTGAGGAGCCTGTCACCAAGGTCGAAGAGCCTGTAGCCGAGGAGCCCGAGGTTCCGGCTTCCGGGAAGACAAGCGAGGCGGTTGCCGGCGGCGAGGACAGCTTCCTCGACGAGGATAGCCTGCGCGAGCTGGTGGCCGAGATCGTCCGCGAGGAGCTGCAGGGCGCGCTTGGCGAGCGGATCACCCGCAATGTGCGCAAGCTGGTGCGGCTAGAGATCCAGCGGGCCCTGGCGGCTCACGGGTTGAACTGAGCCGGCTCGGCCGCGAGCGAGAGCAGCAGGTCGATATCGAGATGCCGTTCGAGATGGGCGGCGAGGGCGTCGAGGGTGGCTTCGACGCCTTCTTCATAGGTGGCGCTCGACCGCGCGCCGATGCGGGCGAGGAAGCTCTTGCGGAAGCTGTCCGAGGCGAAGAGCCCGTGCAGGTAGCAGCCCATGACGCGGCCGTCTGCCGAGGCGGCGCCTTCGGGGCGGCCGTCGATGTCTAGCCAGGCGCGGGCGCAGTCGGGGCCGGAGGTCTCGCCCATGTGGATCTCGTAGCCGGTGACCGCCTCGCCGCCGGGCAGGGCGGTGGCCGATTGCAGCGCGAGGCGCTTGCGGCCCGCCATCTGGGTGGTGATGTCGAGGTGGCCGAGACCGGCGACCTCTCCCTGCAGGCCATCGACGCCCTCGGGGTCGGAGATCAGGCGGCCGAGCATCTGGTAGCCGCCGCAGAGGCCCAGCACATGGCCGCCGCGCCGGATATGGGCGGCGAGGTCGATGTCCCAGCCCTGGGCGCGGAAGGCGGCGAGGTCGCCCATGGTGGTCTTGCTGCCGGGCAGCAGGATCAGGTCGGCATCGCCGGGCAGGGGGCGGCCGGGGGGCACGATCTCGACCGTGACCTCGGGCTCGGCGGCGAGCGGGTCGAGGTCGTCGAAATTCGCCATGCGGGGCAGCTGCGGCACCACGATCTTGCAGGCGCCGCCGGGGCGGTTGGCGATGTCGAGGATATCCTCGGCGGGCAGGCGCCAGGCGTCGGGGAACCAGGGCACCACGCCGAGGCAGGGCCAGCCGGTGCGCTCGGCGATGGCATCGCGGCCCTTGTCGAAGAGCGAGACGTCGCCGCGGAAGCGGTTGACGGCAAAGGCGCGGATCTGCGCGGCATCCTCGGGGTCGAGCACCGCCTGGGTGCCGACGATCTGCGCGATGACACCGCCGCGGTCGATGTCGCCGACCAGCACCACGGGAATCCCGGCGGCGCGGGCAAAGCCCATGTTGGCGATATCGCCGGCGCGCAGATTGATCTCGGCGGGGCTGCCGGCGCCCTCGATCAGCACGAGGTCTGCGCTGGACGCAAGGCGGCGGAAGCTTTCGAGCACGCGCGGCATCAGCGCCGTGCGGTCCTTCTGCCAGGCTCGGGCCTGGGTATGGCCGAGCCGCTGGCCCTGCACGATGACCTGTGCGCCGGTCTCGCTTTCGGGTTTCAGCAGCACCGGGTTCATGTCGGTATGCGGCGCCAGCCCGGCGGCGCGGGCCTGCAGCTCCTGGGCGCGGCCGATCTCGCCGCCGTCGATGGTGACGGCCGCGTTGTTCGACATGTTCTGCGGTTTGAACGGCGCGACGCGCAGGCCGCGACGGACACAGGCGCGGGCGAGGCCGGCGACCAGCATCGACTTGCCGACATTGCTGCCGGTGCCCTGAATCATGATCGCGCGTGCCATGTCCTACCCTCGTGATCCGAGGGCACATGACCCGATTTGGCCAGGCGTGAAAAGGCCGAAAAGAAGGAAAAAGCGCGCCCTTCTGGGCGCGCTCTTCGGATCCTGCGGATCGGTCCTTGTCAGGCGGCTTCGGCCTGTTCGGCGGCGTGACGGCGTTCGCTTTCCTCGCGCGAGAGCGCGACCGAGGTGCGGACACCGCGACCCACGAATTCCATCAGACCGGTGACGACGCGTTCGTTCGGGTCGATCCCCGCGCAGCTCAGCACTTCGCGGCCATCGCGCGAGCGTGCCCAGCGGGCGATCTGTTCCGGACCATTGCCGTACTTCTTGTCGTCGGCGATGGCGTCATCGAGTGCAGCCAACACAACGGCTGCGAAGAGTTTGCGTGCACGATTGCCTTGCTCGTTATTGAAGGCAGTGCCGTCAACGAAATCTTTCATCTCGTTTCCCTTGTTTTTCTTGCTCTTGAGTTTTCGGCGCGAAGCACCTTATGACCTATGAGCATCGATTCGGATACAGCTTTGATGCATGACCCTTATGCGTTCTGCGCATGGCTTGTGGGGCTCTTGATCGCTATCTCGTTAGCTTGCTTCGGGTGGTCCCGCGATATATAGCTCGCCGCATTTCCGGTTCAACCTCTGTGCACAGGGCTGTCATGGCTAAGATCAACGGCAACGAAATCCGTCCGGGCAACATCATCGAGCATGATGGCGGCCTGTGGCTCGCGGTGAAATGCGACCACGTCAAGCCCGGCAAGGGTGGCGCCTTCGCGCAGGTCGAGCTGCGCAACCTGCGCACCGGCACCAAGCTGAACGAACGCTTCCGCAGCGTCGACAAGGTGGAGAGCGTGAAGCTCGACACCAAGGACCAGCAGTTCCTCTACGAGACCGACGGCAAGCTGGTGTTCATGGACACCGAGACCTACGAGCAGATCGAACTGCCGGGCGATATCTTGGGCGAGCGGCGGCCGTTCCTGCAGGACGGCATGAAGGTCGTGATGGAATTCTACGAGGACGAGGCGCTGAGCGCGCGTCTGCCGCCCAAGGTCACCTGCAAGATCGTCGAGACCGAGCCGGTGGTGAAGGGGCAGACCGCCGCGAACTCGTTCAAGCCGGCGCTGCTGGACAATGGTCTGCGGGTGATGGTGCCGCCGTTCATCGGCAATGACGAACTGATCGTCGTCAACACCGAGAGCATGGAGTATTCCGAGCGCGCCTGAGGCGCGGCCCGGAACGCGAGGATGCGCGCCCTTCGGGGCGTGCGCCGGTCTCAGGCAGAGCGCAGCAGCGTCTTGTTCGACCCGAGCGCCTCGGCGATGCGGGCGTAGTGCAGTTTCTTGCCGCTCTCGTCGTCGGGGCTGCGCAGCAGCAGCGTGGTGGTCGCATCCAGAATTGCCGCCGCCTGGGCGTTGGTCGCATCGGCGCTGGCCTGCGAGACCGGGGTCAGCGGACGGCTGGTCTGGGTGGCGCCCGAGGTCGCCTTGGCGCGGGGCAGGGCGGAGTCGCGGTTGGCGCGGGCCAAGGCTGCCATGTCCTCGGAGGTCTTGGTCAGGATGGAGCGGACCTCGGCATAGTCGCTGTCGGCCGGAATGTCCTTGGCAATCTCGCCGATACGCTCGGCCAGACAGTCGACCTGATATGCCTTGTCCAGCGCGCCGCAGAACTTCTTGGCGGCAGCGAAGGAGCTCACCATCGTATTGGTGTAATTGTTCGACCCGAACTTGCCGGCGGGAATGATGAAGGTCAGCAGGGCGCCGGCCGGGGATTGCGCCAGCAGCGGCGCCGGAACGGCAAGGGCCAGCATGGCGGCGGAGACGAGCGTGGTGCGCAGCGGTTTCATCATGATCGATTCGCCTTCTGTTGACGCGGGAATTGAACACCAGCGATGGCCAGATGAAAAGGCCGGGGGTGTCCGTGGCCGGCCCATTCGCGCAAACGGGGTCCCAAACGGCCGGAAATGGGCCGGAACCTGCCGCCTTGACCGGTATGGCGTTGTTTTCCTGCCGCGTTTGTTGGAAGGTTTAGAGTGATTGGAGTGACTCGCGCCGTCAGCGCGGGTCAGAGGATATTGCAGCTCGGGGTGATGACAACATGAAATGGATTGCAGGTATCGTGGCGGTCGGGCTGTCGCTGTCTTCGCTTCCGCAGATTGCCTCGGCGCAGGCTGTCGCCGTAGGCGGAAGCGCTGCTTCGGGGGCTCTGGGCGAGGCCCGGTCGCGGCTGGTCTGCGGCACGGCAACGCTGGTTTCGGCGCAGTATCTGGGCAATGGTTCGTTGCGTGTGACCTGCCGGCAGGATGGCCCGGATCAGCGGCAGAGCCGGAACGGCAGGAATCCGCTCGAGGGCGGGCTGGGTGCTCAGCCGGCCGCGATCGCCGTCATCACCGTGGGGGCTCTTGGTGCGCTGATCGGCAGCAAGAACTCGTCGACCACCACGTCGACCGCGCCGGTTTACAGCGACCGCTGAGCTATTGCTCCAGGCGGACCGTGGCGGTGCCGGCGGTCATGCCTTCGGTGGCGCGGTCGAGGCGGAGATAGGCGATCGCGCGGTCGCCTGACCGGGTGAGCAGGGTGCCGGCGGATTTGCCGCCGGCGAGGATCTCGGTTCCCGGTTCGGCCTCGCCCTCGACGACCACCTGGCGCAGGCCCTTGCGCAACTCGGTCTTGTGCTTCATCCGCGCCGTGACCTCCTGGCCGACATAGCAGCCCTTGCGGAAATCGACGCCGTTCAGCGCCTCGAAGCCGGTTTCGAGGATGAAGCTGTCGGGCGTGAGTTCGATGCCGGTTTCGGGAATCACCTGCGCCACGCGCAGAGCGTCCCAGTCGGTGCCGTCATCGGAGCTTTCGAAATCGCCGTAGTGCCGCCAGCCGAGCGAGGGGTGGCGCGGGTCGGCCAGGGCGGCCTCGGGGGCGGGGCCGGTGCCACGGCGGACACCGAGCGGTGTCGGCTCGATCCGCACGTCGGCGCGCAGCTTGTACATCGAGAGGCGGCGCAGCAGGTCGTCGGCCAAAGGTTCGGCCACGTCGAGCAGCACGCCGTCGCCGTCGCGCAGCAGGAAGAAGTCGGCGATATACTTGCCCTGCGGCGTCAGCAGCGCGGCATAGACCAGGCCCTGGTCGAGCTTGCGGACATCGTTGGTGACGAGGCCCTGCAGGAAATCTTCGGTGTCTTTTCCGGTCAGTCGGAGGATTCGGCGGGCATTCATGGGCTTTTCCTTGCGTCTCGTGCCCCGTCATATAGGAAAGGGACCGCCCGTGAACAGGGGAGAGCCCGGCCGATGAGTGCACAGATCAGTATCGTCGTCCCGACCCTCGACGCCGAGAAGGTGCTGCCGGCCTGCCTAATGTCGCTGATGGAGGGGCTGCACGCGGGGCTGATCCGCGAGTTGATCGTGAGCGATGGGGGCTCCGCCGACGCGACGCTGGCGATTGCCGACGAGGCGGGGGCGGTGATCGTGCGTGGGCCGGCCTCGCGCGGCGGTCAGCTGCGGCGGGGCGTGGCCGAGGCCAGGGGGGCCTGGCTGCTGGTGCTGCACGCCGATACCGAACTGGCGCCGGGCTGGGCCGAGGCGGTCGCCCGCCATATCGCCCAGAGCGAGGGAGCGGCGCATTTCCGGCTGCGGTTCCGGGCGCGTGGGGTGATGCCGGCCTGGGTGGCCGGCTGGGCCAACCTGCGCTCGGCGCTCTTCGGGCTGCCCTATGGCGACCAGGGGCTGCTGGTCAGCCGGCGCGACTATGACCGGGCGGGGGGCTATCCCGACCAGCCGCTGATGGAGGATGTGGCCCTGGTGCGGGCGCTTGCGGCGCGGCCGACGGCGCTGCCCTGCGTCGCGCTGACCGGGGCGGAACGCTATCAGCGCGCCGGCTGGCTCCGGCGGGGCGCGCGCAACCTCTGGACGCTGGCGCGCTACATGGGGGGCGCCGACCCGGCACGTCTGGCCGAGAGCTATCGCCGCTAGGGAGCCGAAATCCTCCGAGGATTTCGGACGTTTTCCGTGCCGGAAAACGCCTCCCGGTTCAGCCGAAGAGGCCGAAGGTCAGGCGGCGCAGCAGGGTCGGGGGGCGGTCCTCGTTGGTCGGCATCCGCGCGGCCAGGGCGGCGGCGCCGACCGGGTCGATCACCGTTTTTCCTTCCTGGAACTGCAGCCGGTAGAGGTCGGCATAGATGCCGCCACGGGCCAACAGCTCGTCATGGCTGCCCTCGTCGACGACACGGCCACGGTCCATCACCACGATCTTGTGCGCGTTGCGGATGGTCGAGAGGCGGTGCGCGATCACCAGCGTGGTGCGCCCGCCCGCCAGCTTGTCGAGCGCGGCCTGCACCACCTGTTCGGATTGCGCATCCAGCGCCGAAGTCGCCTCGTCAAGCAGCAGCACGGGCGTGTTCCGGAGCAGGGCACGGGCGATCACCACCCGCTGGCGCTGCCCGCCCGAGAGCGCCGAGCCGCGCGGGCCCACCAGCGTGTCGAGCCCCTCGGCCAGCTTGGGCAGGAAGTCGGAGACATGGGCGGCGTCGAGCACCTCCTTGAGCTGCGCCTCGCTGACGTCGGTGCGGCCGAGCAGGATGTTCTCGCGCAGGGTCTCGTCGAAGAGCAGCGCCTCCTGGCTGACCACCGAATGCAGGTCGCGCAGATCTTCGAGCGCGAGGTCGCGCACGTTGACGCCGCCGATCTTCACGCTGCCCTGCTGCGGGTCGACCAGGCGGGTCAGCAGGTTGAACACGGTCGATTTGCCGGCGCCCGAGGCCCCGACCAGCGCGGTGGTCTTGCCGGCCTCGGCGGTCAGGTTCAGCCCGCGCAGCACCGGTGCGTCACCGTAGCTGAGCTGCACGTTCTCGAGCCGGATCTCGGGCAGGCCCTTGGGCTTGGCCGCGGGCTTGGCGGGCGGCTGGATCAGGATCGGAGCGTCCATCAGTTCCTTGAGCCGTTCCAGCGCCGCCGCCGCCGTCTGCCAGATGCCGCTGACCGCCGCGAGGCGGCGCATCGGGTCGAAGGCGAGGCCGATGGCGGTGAAGAAGCTCATGAACTGGCCGACGGTCTTCTCGCCCTCGATGATCTCGGCCCCGCCATAGAGCAGCACCCCCATGAAGCCGACGCCGGCCATCACATCGACCATGGCGGTTATCGAGGCCGTGCCGAAGGAGGCGCGGATCTCGGAGCGCACGAAGGTATCGGTATGCTCACGGAACTTCTCGGCCTGGTAGTCTTCCAGGCTGTTGAGCTTGATCGGCACGATGCCGTGAAAGACCTCGTCGAGCCGGGTGGCGAGCTTGGCGCCGAGGTCGCGGGCGAGCGAGGCCTTCTTGCGCACATAGCGCTGGGCAAAGCCGATCGGCAGCATCAGCAGTGGCAGGCCGACCAGCATTACCGCAGTCCAGCGCCAGTCGACGTTGACCGCCACGCCGATCAGGATGACCAGCGAGATGGCATCGCGCCCGGCGCCGGTGATGATGCTGCGCCAGACGTCGTTCACCGCGTTGACGTCGGTCTGCACGCGCTGGATCAGGAAGCCCGGCGGATGGGTCTGGTGAAAGGCGGTGTCCTGCCGGATCAGCCGGCGCAGCAGGTCGAGCCGCAGCGAGGCGGCGGTGAGCTGGGCGATACGGGTGAGCGTGACCTTCTGGATCATCCCCGAGAAGCCCCGGAGGCAGAAGATCACCAGGAAGGTGAGGCTGACCCAGACCAGCGCGTCGGTATTGCCTTCGACGAAGACCAGGTCGAACATCGGCTGCATCATGTAGCTGACCGCGCCGACCATGCTGCCTTCGATCAGCATGAAAAGGACGGCGATGGCCAGGAGGCCGAGGTGATGGCGCAGGTAGCCGCGCCAGAGCCAGCCCAGCAGTTCGCCGGAGGATTTCGGGGGCGTGCTCATCGGCGCTCGGATACGTTGTGATCTCGGGTCATGGGCGGCCTTTTTGCGGTCCGACCGGTGTAAAGGCCCGCGCGGCCGGGCGCAAGCGTGCCGAGATGTGCCATTGACGCCGCCGGGCGGGCCGCTAGGCTGGCGCCGCTTATTGAACGGACCCTCTCCATGACCAGACAGAAGACTCTCGCCGCGGGGCGTGAATACCTCGCCATTCCGGGGCCCTCGGTGATTCCGGACGCGGTGTTGCAAGCGATGCACCGCGCGGCCCCCAATATCTATGCCGGCGAGCTGGTGGACATGACCCACAGCGTGGTGGCCGACCTGCGCCGCGTGGCGCGCACCTCGCAGCATGTGGCGATCTACATCGCCAACGGGCATGGCGCCTGGGAAGCGGCGCTGTCGAACGTGATCGGGCCGGGCGACCGCGTGCTGGTGCCGGCCACCGGGCGGTTTGCCCATGGCTGGGCCGACCAGTGCCGCGGCCTGGGCGCCGAGACCGAGATCATCGAGTTCGGCCGAGCCTCGACCTTCGACCTCGACCGGATCGGCGCGGCGCTGAAGGCGGATACCGGCCACCGCTTCAAGGCGGTGCTGGCCACCCACGTGGATACCTCCAGTTCGGTGCGCAACGACATCGCGGGGCTGCGCAGGGTCATCGACGAATGCGGCCACCCGGCGCTGCTGATGGTCGACTGCATCGCCTCGCTGGGCTGCGACGTCTTCGAGATGGATGCCTGGGGCGTCGACGTGATGGTCTCGGCCTGTCAGAAAGGGCTGATGGTGCCGCCGGGCGTCTCCTTCGTCTGGTTCTCGGACAGGGCGGCCGAGGCGCGCGCCAGGATGGCGCGGGTCAGCCGCTACTGGGACTGGGCGCCGCGGGCGAACCCGGCGGAATATTACCAGCATTTCGGCGGCACCGCGCCCACGCATCACATCTTCGGCCTGCGTGCGGCGCTGGACATGATCCTGGGCGAGGGGATGGAGCAGGTCTGGGCCCGCCACGCCCATCTCGCCCGCGCGGTCTGGGCTGCCTGTGAGACCTGGGGGCAGGAGGGGCCCTTCGCCCTCAACATCGCCGACCCCTCGCTGCGCAGCCACGCGGTGACCGCGGCCCGGCTGGGCGCGCCGCACGGCACGGCCCTGCGCGAGTGGGTGGCCGGGCAGATCGGCCTGACGCTGGGCATCGGCCTCGGCATGGCGGAGAGCAACGATCCGGCCTGGCACGGCTTCTTCCGGCTGGGGCACATGGGCCATGTCAACGGGCAGATGATCATGGGGATGCTGGGCGGCATCGAGGCCGGGCTCTGCGCAATTGGCGTGCCGCATGGCAAGGGTGGCCTGGAAGCGGCGGCCAAGGTGCTGGCCGAGGGCTGAGCGCGCCCTTGCCCGCGCGCGCGGCGGCGACGCGGGTGCTTTGGAGTATTTGGAAAGAAGAGAAGCCAGGGGCGCGCGCTCCTGGCTTCTCTTCTTCAAAAATACTCCAGTCCGGCCTCTCCGTTTGCGCCGGTTCCGGGCGGGCGCGCCTCAGGCGCGGCGGCGGGCGGCGAGGCGCGAGATCAGGTGGTTGATGCCAGCGGCGAGAAGCAGCACCGGGATCAGCCCGGCGGCGGCCCAGAGGGCGAAGAACACCCAGGCGAAATTGACGCCGAGCATGACCAGCGCGGCAGTGGTGTAATTCGGCGCAACGCCCAGGGGCTGGTGCTGCATGGCGCATCTCCGAGGGATCCGCGCCAAGAGATAGCGCGCCCTCGGCGGAAGTCAGGGGGCGCCTGGCAGATCAGCCGCGTGCGCGCGCGAGGGCCTGGGGCAGCGCCTCGGCGAAGATCGCGAGGTCTTCCGGGCGGCCGCAGCTGACGCGGATGCAGCGGTTCTGCGGGGCGGCGAAGGGCATCCGCACAAAGACGCCCTGGGCGACGAGGTTGTCGAGCACCGCCTTGGCGAAGGCGCCGTCGGAGCCGCAGTCGATGGTGACGAAGTTGGTGGCCGAGGGCAGCGGGGTCAGGCCGTTCTCGCGGGCGATGCCGGCGATGGTGTCGCGGGCGCGGGCAATTTCTCCGCGCACGTGGTCGAGCCAGTCGGTATCGGCCAGAGCAGCCAGCGCGCCGATCTGCGCGCATCGGTTCATGCCGAAATGGTTGCGCACCTTGTTGAAGGCCGAGGCGAGCCCCGGCGCCGCGAGCGCATAGCCGACCCGCGCGCCGGCCATGCCATGGACCTTGGAGAAGGTGCGGAAGCGGATCACCCGCGGATCGTCGGGATCGATCGGCAGCGCGGTGCCCTCGGGGGCGCATTCGACATAGGCCTCGTCGAGCGCCAGCAGGCAGCCTTCGGGCAGCCTGTCGAGCGCGGCGGCGATATCGGCGCCCGAATGCCAGCTGCCCATCGGGTTGTCGGGGTTTGCCAGGTAGACGAGCTTTGCGCCGGTCTCGGCGGCCTTGGCGAAGAGCGCCGAGGGATCCTCGCGGTCGTCGCGGTAGGGTACCTTGTGCAGCACGCCGCCGAAGCCCGCGACATGGAAGTTGAAGGTCGGGTAGGCGCCCTCCGAGGTGACCACCGCGTCGCCCGGTTCGACCAGCAGGCGCACAAGGTATCCGAGCAGCCCGTCGATGCCTTCGCCCACCACCACGTGGGCCGGGGTCACGCCATGAGCCTCGGCGAGCGCCGCGCGCAGGTCGTGGTTCTCGGGGTCGCCATACATCCAGATGTCGCGCGCCGCCGCTTCGATTGCGGCGATGGCCTTCGGCGAGGGGCCGAAGAGGCTCTCGTTGGCGCCGAGGCGGGCGCGGAAGGCCGCGCCACGGGCGCGCTCCTGCGTCTCGGGCCCGACGAAGGGCACGGTGGAGGGGAGGGCGGCGGCAAGCGGGGTGTAGCGCGGATCTGTCATGACGGCAGATAATCCAACTGCCAGGAGGCAGGCAAGCTATCTGTCGGGGCGGGTCAGAACATAGGCCGCGCCGATGCCCATGAGCAGGGCCTGCGCGATCAGCACCCGCCCCGGCACGCCGAGCGCGGCGCAGGCGGCAAAGCTCATCACCATGACCGAGCAGGCCCAGAGCTTGACCCGGCGGGGGATGGCGCCGGTGGCCTCCCAATCGGCGATCATCGGGCCGAATTGGCGGTGCGACATGAGCCAGGCCCGCAGCCGCGGCGAGCCCTTGCCGAAGCAGAAGGCGGCGAGGATCACGAAGGGGGCGGTGGGCAACACCGGGAGCACGATGCCGATCACGCCGAGAACCAGCGACAGGATGCCCGCGAGCGTCCAGAGCGGGCGCGTCCTTCGGTTCGGGGCGGGCTGGTCTGTGGGCATGGGCGAAAACTCCAGAGGCCAGAGATAGGGCGGGATGGTGTGAAAGTAAATTCGCCCCCCGCGCGCCCTGCCGCGAGGTTGCACTGGCGCCGGCCCGTCGCTTTGGGCAAGCTGGCCGTGTTGCGGAAAGAGGAGGCCGGGCATGTCACGCGTATCGGTGGAATATGAAGATCACGTTGCCAGGGTCACGCTGACCCGGCCCGACAAGATGAATGCGCTCGACAGTGCGATGATCCAGTCGATCATCAGCGCCGGGCAGGAGGTGGCGGCCTCGGACGCGCGGGCCGTCGTCCTGGCGGGCGAGGGCAGGAGCTTCTGCGCCGGGCTGGACCTGTCGAGCTTTGCCGAGATGGGCAAGATGGATGCCGAGGGCTGGCTGATGCCGCGCAAGCACGGCGACACCAATGACGTGCAGGAAGTGGCCATGGTCTGGCGGCGGGTGCAGGTGCCGGTGATCGCGGCGCTGCAGGGCGCGGTCTATGGCGGCGGGCTGCAGCTGGCGCTGGGGGCCGATATCCGCATCGCCCATCCCGAGGCGCGGCTCTCGGTGATGGAGATGAAATGGGGGCTGGTGCCCGACATGGGCGGCATGGCGCTATTGCCGCGGCTGGTGCGGTCGGACGTGCTGCGCCAGCTGGTCTATACCGCCGCGCCGATCGGGGCCGAGCAGGCTGAACGCTGGGGGCTGGTGACCACGCTGGACGAGGAGCCGCTGAAGGCGGCGCTGGCGATGGCGGCGGAGATCGCTGGCAAGAGCCCCTCGGCGATCCGGGCGGCCAAGCGGCTGATCGAGGTGGCCGAGAGCTCGGACCGCTCGGAGGTTCTGTGGAACGAGTCGCATGAGAGCGTCGGGCTGATCGGCAAGGCGGACCAGATGGAAGTGATCGCGGCGCAGATGCAGGGCCGCAAGCCGGTGTTCAAGTGAGCGCCGCGCTGGAGGCGCGGGTCCGGGCCTTCTGCGAGGCCTATGCGCTGCAGCTGCCGATCCTGATGGCGCCGATGGCCGGGGCCTGCCCGCCGGCGCTATCGGCGGCGGTGGCGACGGCGGGCGGCATGGGCGCCTGCGGGGCGCTGCTGATGGGGCCGGAGGAGATTGCCGGTTGGGCGGCGCAGGTGCGCTCGGCCAGCAACGGGGCGTTCCAGATGAACCTCTGGATTCCCGACCCGGCCCCGGTGCGGGATGCGGCGCAGGAGGCGGCGCTGCGCGGCTTTCTCGGCGGCTGGGGGCCGGAGGTGCCGGCGGAGGCAGGCGACCCCAAGGGCCAGGATTTCGAGGCGCAATGCGCCGCGATGCTGGCGGCGGGGCCGGCGGTGATCTCGTCGATCATGGGGGTCTATCCGCCGGAGTTCGTGGCGCGGATGAAGGCGGCGGGCATCCGCTGGTTCGCTACGGTGACCACGGTGGCCGAGGCGCTGGAGGCCGAGGCGGCGGGTGCGGATGTGATCGTGGCCCAGGGCATGGAGGCGGGCGGGCATCGCGGCGCCTTCGAGGCGGGCGAGGCGGCGCGGCGACTGGTCGGGCTTTTCGCGCTGCTGCCGGCGGTGGCGGATGCGGTGAAGCTGCCGGTGGTGGCCACCGGCGGCATCGCCGACGCGCGTGGCGTGGCGGCGGCTTTGATGCTGGGGGCGAGCGCGGTGCAGATCGGCACCGGCCTCTTGCGCACGCCCGAGGCGGGGATCGCCCCGGCCTGGGCCGATGGCCTGGCCCGCGCGCGGCCCGAGGACACGCTGGCGACCCGGGCCTATTCCGGGCGGCTTGGCCGGGCGCTGCGCGCAGGTTTTGCCGAGGCGGCGGAGGCCGGGCCCGAGGCGGCACCCTATCCGGTGCAGCGCGGCCTGACCGGGCCGATGCGGGCGCAGGCGGCCAAGGACGGGCGGCTCGAGGCGATGCAGGCCTGGGCCGGGCAGGCGGCGGGGCTGGCGCGGGCCGAGCCGGCGGGCGAGGTGGTGACACGGCTCTGGGAAGAGGCGCGGGCGCTGCTGGGGCTGGTGTAGTCGTTGGGGGCGCTGCCCCCGCCGCGCCTTGGGGCGCGGCCCCCCCGGAGGTATTTTTGAAGAAGAGAAATCAGGGGTGGGGCACCCGGATATCCTTGCTGTGGCAAGGGGGATAGGCGTCCTAGCGGAAGAAGCTGCGGCGGGCGTCGCGGGCCATGGTGTAGCGCATGTCGAGATCGGCGATGCGGGCCATGGCGGCCTTCTTCTCGGCCGGGTCGGTCAGCGCGGCATAGGCTGCGCGGGCGGCGTCGAGCTGGGCCTTGAGGTCGAATTCCTGCGGCCGCACCCCGGCTTCGGCCATGACCCGCATGGCGGCGGAGAGGGCCGCGTCGCCTTCGCCGGAGCGGTCGGGAAGCGGTTGCCCCTCGCCGGCGAGGCCCGTGAGTTTGCCATCGGCCGAGGCCTTGAGCATCTGGCGTTCCACGAGGCGGTCGAAGGGGCCGGGCATGGCCCCGTCATAGCCGGTTCAGCCGAGCTCGGCGAGGCGGTCCAATGCCGCACGCAGCTGCGCGGCCTCGCTTTCGCGGGCGGCGAGGTTGTCGCGGGCTTCCTCGACCACCTCTTCGGGAGCGGAGGCGACGAAGTTGGGGTTCGTGAGGCGTCCGTTCAGGCCGCCGATCTCCTTGGCGAGCTTGCCCAGGGTCTTTTCGAGTCGCGCCTTTTCCTCGGCGATGTCGATCAGGCCGGCGAGCGGCAGGCCGAAGGTGCCGCCGGGCACCGCAATGGTGACGGTGCCCTTGGGGAAGGCGTCGACCTGGTCGAGGCTCTCGATCCGGGCGAGGCGCTGGATCAGCGTCTGGTTGCGCTCCCAGGCGCCCTGGCCGGCGGCGTCGAGGTCGCTGACCAGCATCGCCACCTGCAGGCCGGCGGGGACATGCATCTGGGCGCGGGCCGAGCGGACCTGTTCGATCAGGTTGATGACCCAGTTCATCTCCTGGTCGGCGGCGGCATCGACGAGTTCGGTGCCGTAGGACGGCCAGTCGGAGACGGTGAGCATCCGGTCGCGGCTGCCCGAGAGCGCCCAGAGTTCCTCGGTCACGAAGGGCATGATCGGGTGCAGCAGGACCAGGCATTGGTCGAGCACCCATTTCATCGTTTCGCGGGTCTCGGCCTGGTGCGGGCCCGGATCGAGCAGCAGCGGCTTGGAGAATTCCACGTACCAGTCGCAGACCTTGCCCCAGACGAAGCGGTAGAGCGCGTTGGCGGCGTCGTCGAAGCGGTAGGCGTCGAGTGCGGAATCGACTTCGGCGCGCACCTTGGCGGTCTCGCCGACGATCCACTTGTTGAGTGTCTGCGAGGGCCTGGGCAGCGTCGTTGAAGCGGCCTCGAATACGCCGTTCATCTCGGCGAAGCGGGCGAAGTTCCACAGCTTCGTGCCGAAGTTGCGGTAGCCCTTGATGCGCTCCATGTCGAGTTTCAGCACGCCGCCGAGCGAGGCCATCGCCGCGTTGGTGAAGCGCAGCGCGTCGGCGCCGTATTCGTCGATGATTTCCAGCGGGTCGACCACGTTGCCGAGCGACTTGGACATCTTCTTGCCCTTGGCGTCGCGCACGAGGCCATGCAGGTAGACGGTGTGGAACGGGATCTCGTTCACCACGGCGAGCTGCATCATCATCATCCGGGCGACCCAGAAGAACAGGATGTCCTGCCCGGTGACCAGCACCGAGGTCGGGAAGTAGCGCGCCAGTTCCGGGGTCTTGTCGGGCCAGCCCAGCGTGCCGATCGGCCAGAGGCCGGAGGAGAACCAGGTGTCGAGCACGTCCGGGTCGCGCCAGACCGGGTAGACCAGCTGGGTCGGGTCTTGGGTGACGTTGTATTCGGCGAGGCTGCGGGCGAGCGTCTCGATCGCGGCGTGCTTGTCGGCCACCTCGACGATGCGCGAGTGGTTGATCGGGGTCGGCGTGTCGTCAAGCTCGTGCAGGAAGGCCTTGGTGACCTCTTCCAGCGAGGAACCGCAATGGGCGACTTCGCCGGCGTGCAGCATTCCGCCCTCGTTCAGCAGGCGGCCGAGTTCTACCGCGTCGAGGTCGCCATCGCCCTCGTCGTCGCGGAAGCCGTGGGTTCCGAGGTCGAGGCCGTACCAGACCGGGATCTGGTGGCCCCACCAGAGCTGGCGCGAGATGCACCAGGGCTCGATGTTCTCGAGCCAGTGGTAATAGGTCTTCTCGCCGCTCTCGGGCAGGATCTTGACGGTGCCGTCCTTCACGGCGTCAAGCGCCGGGCCGACGATCTTGGCGGTGTCGACGAACCACTGGTCGGTGAGCATGGGTTCGATGACGACCTTGGAGCGGTCGCCGAAGGGCTGCATGATCGGCTTGTTCTCGACCAGCGGGATCATGCCGCCGTCCATGCAGACCTCGCCCTCTTCGTTCCGCGGGCCGGGGATCATGACGGCGAGGCCCTCGGCGGTGATCTGTTCGACCACCCGCTTGCGGGCTTCGAAGCGGTCGAGGCCGCGCAGGTCGTCGGGGACGAGGTTGATGGTGTCGGCCTCGGCCTCGGATATCTCGCGCTCGCCGCGGGCGACGGCCAGGGCGGTGGCGGCGGCCTCGGCGTAGGGGGCGCCGTCGGCGCGCATCCGCGCGCGGGTGTCCATCAGGCGGTAGCAGGGGATGTCGTTGCGCTTGGCGACGCCATAGTCGTTGAAGTCATGCGCGCCGGTGATCTTCACCGCACCCGAGCCGAAGGTCGGGTCGGGGTATTCGTCGGTGATGATCGGGATCAGGCGGCGGTGCGCCTTGGGGCCGACCGGGATTTCGCAGAGTTTTCCGACGATTGGGGCGTAGCGTTCATCCGAGGGATGCACCGCCACCGCGCCGTCGCCCAGCATGGTCTCGGGGCGGGTGGTGGCGATGGAGATATAGTCGCGCGTCTCGCGCAGGGTGACGGTGCCGTCGGCGTCCTTCTCGACGTATTCGTAGGTCTCGCCCCCCGCCAGCGGA
Organism: Seohaeicola zhoushanensis; assembly: GCF_014656415.1. Classification (GTDB taxonomy): domain Bacteria; phylum Pseudomonadota; class Alphaproteobacteria; order Rhodobacterales; family Rhodobacteraceae; genus Seohaeicola_A; species Seohaeicola_A zhoushanensis. The sequence continues at coordinate 22,124 of NZ_BNCJ01000020.1, forward strand.
TACTTGAAGTGCCACATGTGGCCGGCGACTTCGAGGTTCTCGACCTCGAGGTCGGAGATGGCGGTTTCGAAATGCGGGTCCCAGTTGACCAGCCGCTTGCCGCGGTAGATCAGGCCCTTCTTGTACATGTCCACGAAGACCTTGATGACGGCATCGTGGAAATTGCCCTCTTCGCCCTCGGGCGCGCCGGGGGCGCCGGACATGGTGAAGGCCTCGCGGCTCCAGTCGCAGGAGGCGCCGAGGCGTTTGAGCTGGCCGATGATGGTGCCGCGAGACTTTACCTTCTGCTGCCAGACCCTTGCGAGGAAGGCTTCACGCCCCATCTCGGTGCGCGAGGGTTCCTGGTTGGCGGCCATCTCGCGTTCGGTCACCATCTGGGTGGCGATGCCGGCGTGGTCGGTGCCGGGCTGCCAGAGGGTGTCGAAGCCCTTCATCCGCTTCCAGCGGATCAGGATATCCTGCAGGGTGTTGTTGAAGGCGTGGCCCATGTGCAGGCTGCCGGTCACGTTCGGCGGCGGGATCATGATCGAGAAGGCGGAGGCGCCCGGTTTCGCGTTGGCGCCGGCCGTGAAGCAGCCGGCCTGTTCCCAGGCGGCGTAGAGGCGGGCCTCGGCGGCGCCTGCGTCGAATGTCTTTTCCATGGCCATGATCGTCACCCTGCGAAAGTCGTTCGGCTCCGTCTAGCGAATGCCGGGTGCGAGTTAAAGGCCAAGCTGGCGGGCGGTGAAGGCAATTCGGCGTGGAAATGGGCGGTTTGCTGACGCAGATTGGGGGAAAAGGCATTGGAGGGCAGGGTATGGCGCTGATTGCGGCCTATCGTCTGGACGGGCATGGCGGGGCGGAACAGGTCGAGATCGCGAGGCGGTCGGTGGCCGCGCTGCGCGCGCCGGGTGCGGGGTTCCTGTGGCTGCATTTCGCGCGGCCGACGCCCGCCGAGCAGGACTGGCTCACCACGGCGGGGCTGGAGGGGCCGGTGCTGGATGCGCTGGACGCCGCCGAGACGCGGCCCCGCTGCACGGTCTTCGAGGACGGCGTGCTGCTGAACCTGCGGGGGGTCAACCTGTCGGAGGGCGCCCAGCCCGAGGACATGGTGTCGCTGCGGCTCTGGGTGACGGGGCGGCTGGTGGTCAGCGTGCAGCGGCGGCAGGTGCGGGCGGTGGGCGACCTGATCGAGGCCTGCCAGCGCGGGGCCGGGCCGAGCGCCCCCGGCGACCTGGTGGCGCGGCTGGCGCTGCGGCTGGCGGATCGGGCCGAGCCGGTGGTGGCCGAGCTGAACGAGCGGATCGACGACCTGGAGGACCGTTTCGAGGCGGCCGATCACGTCAGGCTGCGCGGCGAGGTGGGCGAGATCCGGCGCGTCTCGATCATCCTGCGGCGCTTCATGTTCCCGCTGCGCGATGCGCTTTCGACGCTGGGGATCGAGGACATGGACTGGCTGACGCCGGCGGCGCGGTCGCGCATCCGCGAGGCGACCGAGCGGGTGACGCGGCTGGCCGAGGATCTCGACGCGATCCGCGACCGGGCCGAGGTGGTGCATGACCAGATCCTGGAGTTGCGCGCCGAGGTGGCGAACCGTCAGATGCTGATCCTCTCGGTGGTGGCGGCGATCTTCCTGCCGCTTGGGCTGCTGACGGGGCTGCTGGGGATCAACGTCGGCGGCGTGCCGGGGGCGGACAACCCCTGGGCCTTCTGGGAGGTCTGCGGGCTGCTTGTGGCGATCCTTGTGGTGCAGGTGATCCTGTTCCGGAAGATGGGGCTGCTCAGGTGGTGAGGTCTGCGGGAAATTCCGGGGGAGGCGCTGGACATCCCCGTCTTGGGCGATACTGTCCGAACGTCAGCTGAATAAGGTGCCTTCCATGGAGAAGTTCGGAAAAAGCCAACCGGTGCGGCGGGTCGAGGATGCCCGTTTCCTGACCGGGCGGGGCAGGTATGTCGATGATATCGCGCCGGAGGGTGCGTTCTTCGCCTATTTCCTGCGCAGTCCGGTCGCCCATGGCGAGATTTCCGGCCTGGACGTGGAAGCAGCGCGCGAGGCGGAGGGTGTGCGGCTGGTGCTGACGGCGGCGGACCTGGAGGCGGCGGGCATCGATATCTCGCTGCCGGGGGTGCAGATGCCGAACCGGGACGGCTCGAAGGGTGCTGCGCCGCAGCGTCCGGCGCTGGCCAAGGGCCGGGTGCGCCATGTCGGCGAGCCGGTGGTCTGCGTGGTGGCCGAGACGCTGGAGCAGGCCAAGGACGCGGCCGAGCTGATCGAGCTGGATATCGACGAGCTGCCCGCCAAGCTGGACTATGCGCCCGGTGGCGAGACGATCCACCCCGAGGCGCCGGACAACATGGCCTATGATTTCGGCGTCGGCGACGAGGCCGCGACCGAGGCGGCGTTCAAGGCGGCGGCGAAGACCGTCAGCCTGGAGATCGGCGACAACCGGATCATCGCCAATTCGATGGAGCCGCGCGGGGCCTATGCCGAGTGGGACGGCGGGCGGATGCACCTGTGTTTCGGCGGGCAGGGCGTCTGGGGGCTGAAGGGCGTGATGTCCGCTGCCTTCAAGCTCGACAAGGACGACGTGCGAGTGACGAACCCGGATGTGGGCGGCGGTTTCGGCATGAAGTCCTTCACCTATCCCGAGTATTTCTCGGTGGTGCAGGCCGCGCGGGCGCTGGGGCGACCGGTGCGCTGGATGGCGGACCGGACCGAGGCGATGCTGAGCGACAATGCCGGGCGCGACCTGGTCTCGCTGGCCGAGATGGCCTTTGACGGGAACAACCGCATCACCGCCTATCGGGTGCTGAACAAGGCCAACATGGGCGCCTACAACAGCCAGTTCGGGCAGGCGATCCAGTCGATGCTGTTCAGCCGGGTGCTGATGGGCACCTATGACGTGCAGACGGTCTGGCTGAACACCCAGGCCTTCTACACCAATACCACGCAGGTCGATGCCTACCGCGGCGCGGGGCGGCCCGAGGCGATCTATGTGCTGGAGCGGCTGATGGACCGTGCCGCGCGCGAGCTGGGGGTCGACCCGCTGGAGCTGCGGCGGATCAACTTCATCGCGCCGGACAAGTTCCCCTACAAATCGGCCACCGGCGAGACCTATGACGTGGGCGAGTTCGCCCGCGTGATGATGAAGGGCGCGGCCAAGGCCGACTGGGACGGGTTCGAGGCGCGGCGCAGGGCGGATGCGGCACAAGGGCTGCTGCGCGGGCGTGGGGTCAGTTACTATATCGAAAGCATTCTGGGCGATCCTAGCGAGGGCGCACGGGTGGAGTTCCACGAGGATGGCACGGTGAGCATCTTTGTCGGCACGCAGTCGAACGGGCAGGGCCACGAGACGGTCTATGCCCAGTTCCTGGCGGACCAGACCGGGATTCCGGCGCATCTCATCACCGTGGTGCAGGGCGACAGCGACCTGATCGCCCAGGGCGGCGGCACCGGCGGGTCGCGCTCGGTCACGACGCAGACCAATGCGACGCTGGCGACGGTGAGCAAGATGGTCGAGGCCTTCACGCCCTTCCTGGCGGAGAAGATGGGGGTGGAGCCTTCGGAGATCACCTTCGATGAGGATGGCTTCCGTGCGCCGGGGTCGAACCTTCGGCCAACCATGCTGGAGGCGGCCGAGATGGCCCGTGCCGATGGCCGCACCGAGCTGCTGAAGCACGAGGCGCGGGCGACGCTGCCGGGACGGTCCTACCCCAACGGGGTGCATATCACCGAGGTTGTGGTGGACCCCGAGACCGGGGTTTCGCGGGTCGACCGCTACACCGTGGTTGACGATTTCGGAAACCTCATCAACCCCTTGCTGGCCGAAGGTCAGGTGCATGGCGGGGTGGTGCAGGGCATCGGGCAGGCGCTGAGCGAGCATGTCGTCTTCGACGAGGACGGGCAGTTGCTGACCGCGACCTTCATGGATTACGCCGTGCCGCGCGCCGCTGATGTGCCGATGATCGACTTCACGCCCGAGCCGGTGCCTTCGACCGCCAACCCGATGGGCATGAAGGGCTGCGGCGAGGCCGGGACGGTGGGCGCGCTGGCGGCGGTTGCAAATGCGGTTCAGGATGCGCTCTGGGTGCAGGGCGTGCGGCAGGTCGACATGCCGCTGACGCCGCTGAAGGTGTGGGGTCTGTTGCAGGATGGTGCTGTCGCGGCTGAGTAAACGTCTGCTCGGCTGGTTCGGCCGGCCGCTGCGCAGCGCGCATTCTCCGGAACGGCGCCTGCGGGGGCCGCGCAGCCATGTCATCATTCTCGACGGCACCCTGTCGAGCCTGGAACACGGGTTCGAGACCAATGCCGGCGTGGCCTTCCGGCTCTGCTCGCAGATGGGGGCGGATGTCTCGGTCTACTACGAGAGCGGGGTGCAGTGGCTGGGCTGGCGCTCGGTTCTCGACGTGTCGATGGGGCGGGGCATCAACCGGCAGATCCGGCGCGCCTATGGCTATCTCGCCTCGCGCTACCGGCCGGGCGACAAGGTCTTCCTGCTGGGCTATTCGCGGGGCGCCTTCGCGGTGCGCTCGCTGGCCGGGGTGATCGACATGGTCGGGCTTCTCAAGGCCGAGCACGCGACCGAGCGCAATATCCGCACCGCCTATCGCCATTACGAACTGACGCCCGACAGCGCGGCGGCGCAGGCCTTCGCGCGGAAGTACTGCCACGAGGTACTGCCGATCGAAATGGTCGGGGTCTGGGACACGGTGAAGGCGCTGGGGCTGCGGCTGCCGCTCTTGTGGATGGCGACCGAAGAGCAGCACGGCTTTCACAACCACCAGCTGGGCCGTTCGGTGCGCAACGGCTTTCACGCGCTGGCGCTGGACGAGACGCGGGAGGTCTATGCGCCGGTGATGTGGGATTGCCCCGAGGTCTGGCCGGGGCGGGTGGAGCAGGTCTGGTTCCGCGGCTCGCATGGCGACGTGGGCGGGCAGCTCGACGGATACGAGGCGGCGCGGCCGCTGGCCAATATCCCGCTGGTCTGGATGCTGGAGCGGGCCGAGGAATGCGGGCTGCCGCTGCCCGACGGCTGGCGCGCGCGGTTCTACACCGACCCGGATGCGCCTTCGGTCGGCACCTGGCGGTCCTGGGGCAAGGTCTTCCTGCTGCGCCGGCCCCGGATCGTCGGGCGCGACCGCAGCGAGCGCATCCACGAGAGCGTGCGCCTGAGCGAGGGGCGCAAGGTGCTGGCGCGCTTCGATGCCTCCTCGACGCTGGGATAGGGGGGCGTTTTCCTGCAAGGAAAACGTCCGGAATTCTTGCAGAATTCCGGCGCCCTTCGGTTAGGGTGAGGACGACAACAGGGGAGGACGGAGATGGCGACACTCGAGGGGAAGCGGGCCTGGATCACCGGCGGCGGGTCGGGGATCGGGGCGGCGGCGGCGCGGGCGCTGGCGGATGCGGGGGCCGAGGTGATCGTCTCGGGACGGCGCGCGGAACCGCTGGAGGCGGTGGTCGCCGGTATTCGCGCATCCGGCGGGCGCGCCGATCTGCGGCAGCTGGACGTGGCCGACTCTGCCGCCGTGCAGGCGGCGGCCGAGGCGATCGGGCCGGTGGATATCCTCGTGGCCAATGCCGGGCTGAACGTGCCCGACCGGTCCTTTGCGAAGATCACCGCCGAGGGCTGGGACAAGGTGGTGGGCGTGAACCTCAACGGTGTCTTCTACCCGGTGCAGGCCGCCCTTCCGGGGATGCGGGCGCGCGGTGGCGGGTTGGTCGTGCTGATCGCGAGCTGGGCCGGGCGCTATGCGACGCGGCTGACCGGGCCGGCCTATAACGCCACCAAGCGCGCGGTGCTGGCGGTGGGCGAGTCGCTGAACGACGAGGAGGGGGCCAACGGGATCCGCTGCACCGTCATCATGCCGGGAGAGGTGGCGACCGATATCCTCAGGACCCGCCCGGTGCCGCCCTCGCAGGAGCAGATGGACCGGATGCTGCAGGCCGATGACCTGGGCCGCACCATCCGTTTCGTGGCCGAGATGCCACCCCGTGCCTGCCTGAACGAGATCCTGATCTCTCCGACCTGGAACCGCTTCTACCAGGGGTTCGAGGAAATGCGCTGAGCCGGGCGGCTCAGGCCATCTTCATGATGATGCAGGTGGTCGAGCCGGTGGCGTAGAGGCGGCCGTCCTCGATGCCGCGGATCTCGCCGTGGGCGACGCCGGAGGATCGTCCGGCGTGGTCCACCTCGCCTACGCATTCGATCATTGTGCCGAGCGGGATCGAGCGGACGATGTTGATCTTGTATTCCAGCGTCGTGTAGACCGAGCCCTTCGGCACGCGGGTCATCACCGCGCAGGCCATGGCGCTGTCGAGCAGGGTGCCGTACCAGCCGCCGTGAACGGTGCCGAGCGGGTTGGACATCTCGAAACGGGGCGCGCCGCGAAAGACGACGCGGCCCTCGGCGACCTCGTGCAGGTGATAGCCCATGGTGCGCGAGATCGGCGGGCCGGGGAGGCGGCCGTCGAGCACGCCCTGCATGAACTCGAGGCCCGACATCTTCAGGACTTCGGCCTGGCTCAGAAGCTCTTCCGGTGAATTCGCGTGTGTCATGTGGTTCTCCCTTTGGCGGGGAGGCTATTGGGCCGGGGCTCGGGAGTGAAGACGTGGAAGCGGATTGCGGAACGATGTTCCGCAACGTCAGTCGGCGCGCTCGGACCCTGCGGGGATGGCTCTCTCCGGGCGAGGACGTGCAGATCCGGGACGGCTCACTCCGTTGGCACTGCAAAGGTCATCGCGGCCCAGAGCGATTCCCAGACCGGCAGGTCCTCGGCGAAGTCTGCGCCTTCGTTCATCGGGCGCAGGACGACGCCGTCGAGCAGGTAGACATGGCCCGGTGTCACCGGGACCAGCGCCTCGCCCTGGGCGTCGGTGCGCAGGGTGCTGGTGGTGACGGTCTTGTCGGGGGCGCGGTCGAAGACCTCGACCTGGGCATCGGCGCGCGGCTGGCCCTGGTAGAGCAGGCGGACGGCCATGCCATTTGACAAATCTTCGGTATAGGGGTTGGTCAGGGCGACGAATTCGGTCTCCATCCCGGTTTCGGCATCGGCGCCTTCGGCGCTTCCGACGCCGACCAGCGCCTTGGCGAAGCGGCGGTAGGTTTCGGTGAACAGGCTCTCGGGCAGGCCGCGCTGGCGGTGGGTCTGCTGCGCCTCGGGGAAGGCCTTGTGGGTGGTGAAATCGGCGAAGGTTTCCCACTTGGTGTATTTCAGCGTCGAGGCGGTGGTCTCGTAGAGGATCACCAGCAGCCCGTCTTCGGGCGCGGCGGTATGCAGCGCGGGGATGTCGCCCATGCGGCCTTCGACCGGGGTGATGCCGTCGCGGGTGATCAGCTCGAAACGGGCGGTCTGCTTGCTGAAATAGGCCAGGGTGCCGCCCTTGAATTGCTGGCCGTTGCGCAGGTCGGCCACCAGCGGCGCGCCGCTTTCGACTTGAAAATTCTCGGGTTCGATCCAGTATTCGTGCGCGGCGACCTGGAGTGTGGACTGCAGGAGCACCAGGGCGGCGAGGAAGATGCGCATGTGGAACGGCCTTTTGAGATCCTTGCGTATCAAGCTGTTGCTGCTGGCGCTGCTGTCAAGCCTTTGGAGCGCGCGCGCCGAGGCGCATGAGGTGGTGCCGGTGATCGCCGACCTGGTGGTGCAGGATGGCGAGATGCGCCTCGATCTGCGGATGAACCTCGAGGTTTTCGTCGCCGGGATCGACCTGGGCAGCGTGCTGGACACCAGCACCGCCGAGGAGGCCGCGCGTTATGACGCGCTGCGGGCGATGGAGCCGGCGGCGCTGGAGGCCGAGGCGCGGGACTGGGCCGGCGGCTGGCTGCCGGGGGTGCGGGTGAGCGCCGATGGCGCGCCGCTGGCGACGCGGCTGGCGGAGGTGGTCATTCCCGAGGTGGGCGACCTGTCCTTTGCGCGCAATTCGCACCTGGTGATCGCGGCGGAGGTGCCGGAGGGCACGCGGGTGCTGGAGGTGGCCTGGCCCGAGGGCTCGGGGCAGTTGGTATTGCGCCAGCAGGGGGTGGAGAAACCCTATACCGGGCTGATCGAGGCGGGCGGCACCAGCGGGCCGATCGAGATCGGAGGCGGTGGCATGAAGGGCGCGCTCTCGGCCTTTGCGGGCTATGTGCCGGTGGGCTTCGACCATATCCTGCCCAAGGGGCTGGATCACATCCTCTTCGTGCTGGGGCTGTTCTTCCTGTCCACGCGGCTGCGGCCGCTGCTGTGGCAGGTCAGCGCCTTTACCCTGGCCCATACGATCACCCTGGCGCTGGGCGCGCTGGGCTGGGTCAGCGTGCCGGCGGGGATCGTCGAGCCGCTGATCGCGGCCTCGATCACCTATGTGGCGGTCGAGAACGTGCTGACCAATGCTCTGCACGCCTGGCGGCCGGCGGTGGTGTTCTGCTTCGGGCTGCTGCACGGGCTGGGCTTTGCCAGCGTGCTGGAGGAATTCGGCCTGCCCGAGGGCCAGTTCGTCCCGGCGCTGCTGGGGTTCAACGTCGGGGTCGAGCTGGGGCAGATCACGGTGATCGCGATGGCCTTCCTGGCGGTCGGCTACTGGTTCGGCGGCAAGCCATGGTATCGGCGGGCGATCGCGGTGCCGGCGTCGCTGGCGATCGCCGCCGTGGGGGCCTACTGGTTCGTGGAGCGGGCGTTCTTCTGAACGCCCGGCCCTCAGCCCATTGCGGCGTTGAGGGTCTTCAGGGCTGCTACGGCGTCCTCGGCCTCCCAGATCTCGGAGCCGATGCCGAAGAAATCGGTGACCGGCGCGAGGGTGCGGATCAGATCGAGCGTCAGCGCGCCTTCGGCGACGACCGGCACCTCGATCATCTCGGACCACCATTCGAACAGCTCGAAGGGCGCCTGGCTGCCGTCGCTGAGCGCGCTGGTGCCGACCGGGCCGAAGGCGACGTAGTCGGCACCGGCCTCGCCCGCGGTCATGCCGTCATGGCGCGAGGTGCCGCAGAAGCAGCCGACGATGGCGTCGGGGCCGAGCGTCTTCCTCGCGGCGCGCACCGAGCGGGCGGCATCGCGCAGGTGGACGCCGTCGAGGCCGAGGCGCTGGGCGAGCAGGACATGCTCGGAGATCACCAGCGCGACGTCGCGGGCGATGGTCACTTCGCGCAGCGCATCGGCGGCGCGCAGGATGGTGTCCTCGTCGCGGGTTGCGAGGTCGAGGCGCACGCAGGCGATCTCGGCGCTGTCGAGCACCGCGGCGAGACGGTCGGGGAAGCTCTCCAGTTCGAAGGCGGGGGGCGTGATGAGGTAAAGCTGCGGGCGATCCTGGGTGCTCATGTCTCTCGTCCTGGCGAGGCGTATCGCGCCGCTCTAGCGCGTTGTGCGCCGCCTTGCAAATGCCGCCGCCTTGCCCTGAGCCGTCTGGCCCTTTAGAGGAGGGCGGATTTTCCCGGAGATCCGCCGATGACTGACCCTGTGCTGCCCGTTTTCGTCCTTGTCCGCCCGCAGATGGGCGAGAATATCGGCGCGGCGGCGCGGGCGATGTGGAATTTCGGCCTCGACCGGATGCGCATTGTCGCACCGCGCGATGGCTGGCCCAACGAGAAGGCGGTGGCGATGGCCAGCGGCGCCGGGCGGCTGCTGGACGAGGCGCAACTGACCGAGACGATGGCCGAGGCGGTGGCCGACTGCACGCTGGTGCTGGCCACTACAGCGCGGCCGCGCGGGCTGACCAAGCCGGTGCTGAGCCCCGAGCAGGCGATGGCGCTGGCCGCCGAGCGGATCGCGGCGGGCGAGAAGGTGGCGGTGATCTTCGGCCCCGAGCGCGCCGGGCTGGAGAACGAGGAGATCGCGCGGGCGAACGCCATCATCTCGGTGCCGGTGAACCCGGTCTTCGCCTCGTTGAACCTGGCGCAATGCGTGCTGCTGGTGGCCTACGAGTGGATGCGCAAGACCGGCGAGGTGGTGCACGAGCTGCGCGAGCCGGGCGGGTCGGACTGGGCCAATGCGGGCGAGATCGAGAAGCTGGGCGACCATTACGAGCAGCGGATGGAGGAGGCCGGGTTCTTCTTCCCCGAGCACAAGGCCGACAGCATGAAGATGAACCTGCGCAACCTCTGGTCGCGTCTGCCGCTGACCCAGGCCGACGTGCGGATGCTGCACGGGGTGCTGCGACAGATGGTCCGCTGGAAGGAAAGGGGCTGAGCCGGCTGGACGCCAGCCGCCGCGGGCCATAGATAACCGTGCCAAGCAAATGACGGGGTACGTGCGATGAGCGGCAAGCGCAGCATCTTCGAAGAGGTCTCGGAACAGGGCGCGGCGCGACCCGTCGCGCAGCCGGGGCTGATCGACAAGGGCAGGGGCGGCGCGCGGCGCGGCATCCGAGCCTGGCTGGTGGTGCTGTTCGCGCTGGTGGTCGCCATGATCGTCGTGGGCGGGCTGACGCGTCTGTCGGATGCGGGCCTCTCGATCACCGAATGGCGCCCCGTGACGGGCGCGCTGCCGCCGATGAGCGAGGCGGAGTGGCAATCGGAATTCGAGAAATACCAGCAGATCGACCAGTTCCGCATCATGAACGGCTGGATGACGCTGGCCGATTTCAAGGAAATCTACTGGTGGGAATGGGGCCATCGCCAGCTGGGCCGGGTGATCGGGCTGGTCTGGGCGCTGGGCTTCTTCGGTTTCCTGGTGGCGCGGCAGATCCCGGCGGGCTGGACGCGGCGGCTGCTGTGGATCGGCGCGCTGGGCGGGGCGCAGGGCGCGATCGGCTGGTGGATGGTCGCCTCGGGCGTGACCTCGGGCGAGGGCATCACCTCGGTCAAGAGCTATCGGCTGATGGTGCACCTGGGCCTGGCCTTTGCGATCCTCGGCTTCATCGCCTGGTATGTCTTCCTGCTGGGCCGGTCCGAGCGGGCGCTGATGCAGGCGCGGCGCGCCAAGGAGGCGCGGATCTTCGGGGTGGCGACGGGCTGGATGCATTTCGCCTTCCTGCAGATCCTGATCGGCGCGCTGGTGGCCGGTATCGACGCTGGGCGCAGCTATAACGACTGGCCGACCATGGGCGGGCAGTGGTTCCCGCCGAATGCCTTCCCGGTGACGCCGCTCTGGCTGAACTTCCTCGAAAGCCCCGGCCTCGTGCAGTTCATCCACCGGATGGTGGCCTATGCGCTGTTCGCCTATGCGATCTTTGCCTGGACGCGGGGTCGTAAGAGCGTACACGCCGCAACGCGGTTCGCCTTCAATGCCGCCTTCGCGGCGATGGCGGTGCAGGTGGCGCTGGGCATTCTCACCGTGCTGCAGGGCGCGACGCTGCATGTGGCGATCACCCACCAGCTGATGGCGGTCGTGGTCTTCGTGCTGATCCTGCGGGCGCGGTACCTGGCGGCCTATCCGAAGGCCGTTTCGATCAGAGGAGAGGCGAAATGAGCGCGTTTGACGAGTTGATGGCCTTCCAGCGCGACACCTGCGCGCTGGCGCAGGTCTCGGGGCGGCTGCACTGGGACATGGAGACCACCATGCCGAAGGGCGCGGCCGCGCAGCGCGGCGCCGAGGTGGCAGCGATCGAGGGCGTGCTGCATGCGCGCCGCACGGCGCCCGAGATCGGCGAGTGGCTGGATAAGGCCGAGGCCCCGGACGCGGCCGGTGCGGCGCAGCTGCGCGAAATCCGGCGCGACTGGGACCGCAACCGCAAGGTACCGGCGGCGCTGGCGCGGGCCATCGCGCAGATCACTTCCGAGGCGCATGGCGTCTGGGCGGCTGCGCGGGCGGACGAGAATGTCGCCGCCTTCCTGCCGATGCTGGAGAAGATCGTTGCGCTGAAGCGCGAGGAGGGCCAGGCGCTGGCGGCGGGCGGCGATGTCTATGACGCGATGGTCGCCGATTACGAGCCGGGCATGACCGGCGGCGAGATCGCCACCCTGTTCGACGCCATGCGCCCGCGCCAGGTGGCGCTGCGAGCAGCCGTGCTGGAGAAGCCGGCGCCAAAGGGTGTGAGCGGCGAGTTCGATGACAGGTTGCAGATGCAGCTCGCGGGCAAGCTGGCCGAGACCTTCGGCTATGACCTGCACCGGGGCCGGGTCGACAAGGCGGTGCATCCCTTCTCCTCCGGGTCGGGGTCTGATGTGCGGATCACCACGCGGACCAACCCGCTGGATCCGTTCAACTGCATCTACTCGACCATCCACGAGACCGGCCACGCCGCCTATGAACAAGGGATCGACGCCGCCTATGCGCTGACGCCGCTGGGGCAGGGCGTGTCGATGGGCGTGCATGAGAGCCAGAGCCGGATCTATGAGAACCAGCTCGGCCGCAGCCGCGCCTTCACCGGCTGGCTGTTCGGCGAGATGAAAGGTCTATTCGGCGATTTCGGGATTGCCGATGCCGAGGCCTTCTATGGCGCCGTGAACCGGGTACATCGCGGCTATATCCGCACCGAGGCGGACGAGGTGCAATACAACCTCCACATCATGCTGCGCTTCGACCTCGAACGCGCGCTGATGTCGGGCGATCTGCAGGTCGGCGACCTGGAAGCTGCCTGGAACGACCGGTTCAAGGCGGACTTCGGCTATGCGGTCGACGTGCCCTCGAACGGCTGCCTGCAGGATGTGCACTGGTCGGCCGGGCTGTTCGGTTATTTCCCGACCTACAGCCTGGGCAATGTCTATGCCGGATGCCTCTATGCCGCGCTGCGCAAGGCGGTGCCGGGGCTGGATGCGCAACTGGCGGAAGGCGACACCAGCGGGGCCACGGGCTGGCTGCGCGAGAACTTGCAGCGCCATGGCGGGCTCTACGCCCCGCGCGAGGTGATCGAGCGGGCCAGCGGCGCGGCGGTGAGTGAAACCGCGCTGCTGGATTACCTGGAGGCCAAGTTCGGGGCGCTTTACGGGCTCTGACGGCAGCGGACGGTCGTGCGCAGAGAATTCGCGCGTATTCCCGAGACATCCGCCCCGTGGTTCCGGGGCGGTTGTTCCGGTCGCCAAATTACCAGGGAAACATGTGTTTTTCGGGGTTTGGGGGCGCTGTTCGGAGGCATGTCGGAGCGGCCAAAGCCGGCCGGTGCGACGCTGCGGCACGCCACATTCGGGGCAGGGCGCCAACATGCCCATTGTATTTCTCCGGCCCATGGCCTTATGTAAAGACACGGTGACGCGGGTGTATCCGCACCGGCACCGATAGAGTTTCTCATTTTCGAGCCATATGCGCGCAATGCGCCGCAGGGTTCGGATGTGCTGATTTGGCCCTCAGAAAGGGTCAGTGAACTACCTTCGTCGCAACGAATTGACGAGGGGTCGAATGGGCATTCCGGGGATGATCCCGGTCTGTCGGAGAAGAACCGCGATGACGCGCGTGCGAGCACTGGAAGTTCAGGCAGGAAGGCCCGAAGGCCTGCCCTGTCGCGCCGCGTCACATGTCGCCCTCATCAGACACACACTGCACCGTCCGGCCCCGCCAGGGGACGGGCGGCGGCGTTTGTGCACCAAGGAAAAATGGCCAAGAAAATGCTTATCGATGCCACCCACGCGGAAGAGACCCGCGTCGTGGTGGTTGACGGAAACAAGGTCGAGGAATTCGATTTTGAGTCCGAAAACAAGCGGCAGCTCGCCGGCAACATCTATCTCGCAAAGGTAACCCGGGTCGAACCGTCGCTTCAGGCGGCCTTCGTCGATTACGGCGGAAACCGGCATGGCTTCCTCGCCTTCTCGGAGATCCACCCGGATTACTACCAGATCCCCGTCGCCGACCGTAAGGCGCTGATGGAGGAAGAGCGTGCCTATGCCGAAGCGCAGCACGCCCGCGAGGAAGAGGAAAGCGCCCGCGCGGCAAAGCGGAAGGAACGCGCCAAGCCCGAGACCACGGGCGGCCAGGACGCCATCACCGAGATCAACGGGATGGAGACCATCGATTTCTCGGAAGAAGCCGAGAACGAGCAGGTGCCGGAAGGCTCCTCGCCGATGGAGCGCGTCGCCGAGACCCCGGTGGCCGAGCCGGAAGAAGAGTCAGAGGCCGAGGACGACGCCGCCGAGGCCGCCGAAGAGAATGACGCCGCCGCCCGCGACGACACCATCGAATCGGTCGCCGTCGAGGATGACGTCGAGGACCTGCGCCCGCAGCGCCGGCCGCGTCCGCGCCGCTACAAGATCCAGGAAGTCATCAAGGTGCGCCAGGTCCTGCTGGTGCAGGTCGTCAAGGAAGAGCGCGGCAACAAGGGCGCCGCGCTGACCACCTACCTGAGCCTCGCCGGCCGCTATTGCGTGCTGATGCCGAACACCGCGCGTGGCGGCGGGATTTCCCGCAAGATCACCAATGCGGTGGACCGCAAGAAACTCAAGGAAATCGCTGGCGAGATCGACGTGCCGCCCGGCGCGGGCCTGATCGTGCGCACGGCGGGTGCCAAGCGCACCAAGGCCGAGATCAAGCGCGACTATGAATACCTCCAGCGCCTGTGGGAGCAGATCCGCGACCTGACGCTGAAATCCATCGCACCGGCGAAGATCTACGAGGAAGGCGACCTGATCAAACGGTCGATCCGCGACCTCTACAGCCGTGACATCGACGAGGTTCTGGTCGAGGGCGACCGCGGCTACCGCATCGCCAAGGACTTCATGAAGATGATCATGCCGTCCCACGCCAAGAACGTGAAGCCCTACGCCGAGAACCTGCCGTTGTTCGCGCGCTACCAGGTCGAGAGCTACCTGGCGGCGATGTTCAACCCGGTGGTGCAGCTCAAGTCGGGCGGTTACATCGTGATCGGCGTGACCGAGGCCCTGGTGGCCATCGACGTGAACTCGGGCCGGGCGACCAAGGAAGGCTCGATCGAGGAGACCGCGCTGAAGACCAACCTGGAGGCCGCCGAAGAGGTGGCGCGCCAGCTGCGTCTGCGTGACCTCGCCGGGCTGATCGTCATCGACTTCATCGACATGGACGAGCGCAAGAACAACGCCGCCGTCGAGAAGAAGCTGAAGGACAAGCTGAAGACAGACCGCGCCCGCATCCAGGTCGGCCGCATCTCGGGCTTTGGCCTGCTGGAGATGTCGCGGCAGCGCCTGCGGCCCGGTATGCTGGAAGCCACGACGCAGCCCTGTTCGGCCTGCCACGGCACCGGCCTGATCCGTTCGGACGACAGCCTGGCGCTGTCGGTGCTGCGCCAGATCGAGGAAGAGGGCACGCGCAACCGTTCGCGCGAGGTGCTGGTCAAGTGCCCGGTCGCCATCGCCAACTTCCTGATGAACCAGAAGCGCGAACATATCGCCCAGATCGAGGCCCGCTATGGCATGGCCGTGCGGATCGAAGGCGACGTGCATCTGGTCAGCCCGGACGTCACCATGGAGAAGTTCAAGACCGCGACCCGGGCGATCCCGGCGCCGGTTGCTCCGGTGATCTCGGTCGATACCTCGATCATGGACCAGGTGGACGCCGAGGAAGAGGATATCGTCGAGGAGGACGAGGACGAGGTGGAAGCCGCTGCGGAAGCCGCTGCCGAGACCTCGGCCGAAGCGCCTGCCGCCGAAGGCGAGAGCAAGCCGAAGCGCAAGCGCCGGCGTCGTCGTCGTCGCTCGGGCAAGTCGTCGAACGGCGAGAACGGCGAGACCTCGGGCGAGTCCTCGGATGAGGATGGCGGGGCCGAGGAGGATGCGGCGGAAGAGGCCGCTGCCGAGGCCGCTTCGGGCGACGAGGCCGCACCCGCTGCGGAACCGGAAGCGCCGGCGGTTGCCGAGGTGAGCGAAGCGCCCGCCGAGGCCGAGGCAGCGCCCGTTGCGGCCGAAGAGGCGGCGCCGGCGAAGAAGACGACCCGGTCGCGCTCGCGCTCGCGGTCGAGCAAGGCCAAGGCGGCTGCCGAAGAGGCACCCGCGGCGGAAGAGGCCGCACCGGCAGAGCCGGTTGCTGCCGAGCCGGAAGCCGAGGCGCCCAAGGCCAAGCCGAAGGTCACCCGCTCGTCCACCCGGTCGTCCTCGCGTCGCAAGACGGCGGCCAGCGCGGCGGCGGAAGCCGCCGAAGCGCCGGTGGCTGCAGAGCCGGTTGCCGAGGTTGCGCCCGCCGCAGAAGCTGCCCCGGTGGCAGAGCCTGCGCCGGAGGTGGTGGCCGAAGCTGCCCCCGAGGTGGTGGTGGAAGCCGCGCCGGAACCGGTTGCCGAGGCTGCGCCGGAACCGGCGGCGGAAGTGACGGAAACGCCCGAGCCCGAGATGGCCGAGGCCGCCCAGGAAGACGCCAAGCCGAAACGGCGCGGCTGGTGGTCGATCGGCTCGCGCTGAGACCACGCTGAGATGATGAAAGCCCCGGCCAGGTGCCGGGGCTTTTGCTTTGGGGATCAGCCGCCCTTGCGGATCAGGTAGACCTGCGCGCCCTCGGCCTCGCCCTGGTCGAGCAGGGCATGGCCGGCCTCGGCGCAGAAGTGGGGCACGTCGATGATCGCCGCTGGATCGTCGGCGAGCATGCGCAGCACCGCCCCGGCGGGCAGCGCCTTGAGCCGCTTGCGGGCCTTCAGCACGGGCAGGGGGCAGAGCAGCCCGGTGGCGTCGAGGGTCTCGGATATCTCGGTCATGCCGATTCACTATGCGGCGCGCCGGGCGCTGTCCACAGCCTTGTGATCGGGGCGCGGCATCACGGCGCGTGACGGGGCGGACGCGATGGCCTAAGTGCCTGTGCATGTTCGGTATAGACATCATCGACGCGGGCCTGCTGCCCGCCATGACCGTGGCGCTGCTGGGCGGCCTCATCAGCTTTCTGTCGCCCTGCGTGCTGCCGGTGGTGCCGCCCTATCTGGCCTATATGAGCGGCGTGAGCCTGGGCGAGATCCAAGGCCAGGCGGCGGGGCGGCGCAAGGCGGTTCTGGCCTCGGTCTTCTTCGTGCTGGGGCTGTCGACGGTCTTCCTGCTGCTCGGCTTCACCGCCTCGGCGCTGGGGCGGATGTTCCTGCAGTACCGCGAGACCTTCGGGCAGGTGTCCGGCGTGATCGTGATCGTCTTCGGGCTGCATTTCCTCGGGCTGTTCCGGATTCCCTTCCTCGACCGCGAGGCGCGGATCGAGGCCGGTGACAACGGCGGCTCGGCCTTCGGCGCCTATATCCTGGGGCTGGCCTTCGCCTTTGGCTGGACCCCCTGCATCGGCCCGCAGCTGAGCGCGATCCTGTCTCTGGCCGCCGCCGAGGGATCGGTGGCGCGGGGCACCTTCCTGCTGGGGGTCTATGCGGCGGGCTTGGGCATTCCCTTCCTGCTGGCTGCGATGTTCCTGGCGCGCTCGTTGACCCTGATGAACCGCATCAAGCGGCACATGGGCGTGATCGAGAAGGTGATGGGCCTGCTGCTGGTGGTGGTCGGCCTGGCGCTGGTCACCGGGGCCTTCACCAGCTTCTCGTTCTGGCTGCTCGAAACCTTCCCCGCCCTCGGCGCCCTGGGCTGAGCCTTACTCTCGCCGGAAATGCGCGCTATGCTGCGGGCCAAGACCGCGGCAGGGCACGGCATGAACGGGCAGGCAGGGACAGAGCGGCAGGTGCGCCGCCGGCGGGTGTTCTACATCCCCGGCTACGATCCGATTCATCCCCGCCGTTACCGCGAGCTCTACCGCAAGGAGGGGCAGGCGCAGGCGGCGATCTCGGGCTATGCGCTGGAGCTGACGCCGAAGGCGACGCCCGGCCCCTACGGCTGGCATGTCGCGGCCGAGATCGAGGGCGCGCGGGTCGAGAGCGATGTCGAGGTGCTGGTCTGGTCGGATATCGTGCGGGGCAGCATGGCGAATACGCTGGCGGCGACCTACGGGCAGATGCTGCGCACGGCCTGGGCCTATATCGGGTCGGGGGCGCTGAGGCGGCTGATGCGGCTGCGCAAAGGGCCGGTGATCGCGGCGCTTTACCCGGTCGGGGCGCTGGTGCTGCTGGCGCTGGTGGCGCTGGTCCTGACCGTCGGGGGGGGCTGGGGCGGCTGGGGGCTGTTCGGGCCGCCGGGCGGGATTTTCGGCCTTCTGGCCGGGGGCGCGGCGGGCTGGGGCCTGATGGAATGGGTCAGGGCGCGGGACGGGCGGACCTTCATCTTCTACCTGATGCACGATTATGCCTATTCGGCGCAGTTCGGCGGCGCCAACCCGCCCGAGCTGGAGGCGCGGATGGCCGAGTTCGGCGAAGTCATCGCGGCGGCGCTGGCAGGTGAGACCGATGAAGTGCTGGTGGTGGGCCATTCCTCGGGGGCGCATCTGGCGGTCTCGGTTCTGGCCGACCTGATCCGCGCGGGCCACGTGCCGGCGGGCGGGCCGGCGCTGGGGTTCCTGTCGCTGGGGCAGGTGGTGCCGATGGTGTCGTTCCTGCCGAGGGCGGAGCGGCTGCGGGGGGACTTGGCCTTTCTGTCGGGGCGGGACGAGCTGGCCTGGGTCGATGTGACCGCGCCGGGGGATGGCTGCGCCTTTGCGCTGTGCGATCCGGTGGCGGTGTCGGGGGTTGCGCCCGCGGGCAAGCGGTGGCCGCTGGTGCTCTCGGCCGCCTTCACCCAGACGCTGAGCCCCGAGAGGTGGCGTGCCCTGCGCTGGCGGTTCTTCCGACTGCATTTCCAGTATCTCTGCGCCTTCGACCGGCCCGGGGATTATGACTATTTCCGCATCACTGCCGGGCCTAGGACGCTGGCGGCGCGATTCGAGGGGCGGGCGCCGTCGCAATCGCGGATCGAGGCGGCGGTGTCGAAATACACCTCGGTCGCCGCATGATCCCGCCGAAGCCCGCCGCGCGCGCCGACAAGGTTTCGCTCTGGCGGTACCTGCGGCTGTTCCGGCGGGACATCCTCTCGGCGCAGCCGGCGCGGCTGTACCGGGCGTGGATGGCCGAGTTCCGCACGCCCTTCTTCCGCAGCTTCCTGCTGAACCAGCCGGACCTCGTGGCCGAGGTGCTGAAGCGGCGGCCTTCTGACTTTCCAAAATCCGACCGGGTGGGCGAGGGGCTGCGGCCGCTGCTGGGCAATTCGGTCTTCCTGAGCAATGGCGAAACCTGGAAGCGGCAGCGGAGCATCATCGACCCGGCCTTCGAGGGCGGGCGGCTGCGCGATACTTTCCCCGCGATGGTGGCGGCGGGGCAGGCGGCGGTGGCGCGGCTCGGGACGGGCGAGACCGAGATCGAGGCGGTAACCAGCCATCTGGCGGCGGACGTGATCTTTCGCACGCTCTTCTCGCTGCCGATCGACGCGCCGGTGGCGGCGGAGGTCTTTGAACGCTTCCGTGACTACCAGCGCAGCCAGCCGATCCTGAACCTGGCGGCCTTCCTGCCGCTGCCGCGCTGGATGCCGCGCTTTCACCGGCGCGCGACCAAGGCGGCGGCGCGGGATATCCGGCGGCTGATCGGCGGGCTGGTGGCGGCGCGGGCGGCCGAGATCGCGGCGGGCAACGCGCCGGACGATCTGGCGACCAAGATCATGACGACGCCCGATCCCGAGACCGGCGACCGCTTCGATGCGGCCGAGATGGTCGACCAGGTGGCGATCTTCTTCCTGGCGGGGCATGAGACCAGCGCCTCGGCCCTGGCCTGGGCGCTGTTCCTGCTGGCGCAGTTCCCGGACTGGCAGGAGCGGGTGGCGGCGGAGGCGGCGGCCTTTGACGGCAGTTTCGCGGCGCTGTCGCGGCTGCGGGTGACGCGCGACGTGTTCCGCGAGGCGCTGCGGCTTTATCCGCCGGTGCCGATGATGGTGCGCGAGGCGACGGGGGCCGAGCGGTTCCGCGACCGGGCAGTGCCGAAGGGCGCGCAGCTGGTGGTGAGCCCCTGGCACCTGCACCGGCATGAGCGGTTGTGGGACGATCCGGACGGGTTCGATCCGGACCGCTGGCAGAGCGAGAACGGGCAGAGCTGCCTGCGCGAGGCCTTCATTCCGTTCTCGGCCGGGGCGCGGGTCTGTCCCGGCGCGGGGTTCGCGATGATCGAGGGGCCTTTGCTGCTGGCGCTGCTGGTGCGGAGCTTTCGGATTGCACCGGTCGAGGGCAAGCCGCCGGTTCCGGTGGCGCATCTGACGGTGCGGGCGAAGGATGGCATCTGGTTGAAAGTCATGCCGCGGGGGTGAGCCAAGACTTTCCAGGAAAGTCTTGGCAAAAGTTTCCGGGAAACTTTTGCCTTAGCACAGGACGCGGATCGGTTCGTTGTTGCAGAAGACGACGATCTGGTCGCCGTTCTGGATGGCGTGATAGCCGCGGCGACGGATTTCCGCCTCGAAAGCGGCGCGGCCAACGACCAGTTCGACGTCGCGCAGCCTGCGCCGCACCACGCCGCCCTGGCGCGCGGCATTGGCGTCGAAGAGGCGCTGCATCCAGATCGCGGGCGGCAGGAAACGTCGGGTCTCGGTCATGCCCGTTTATCGTCCGAGGTTCCTTGCGAATCCGTTAACCGCGATAGTGGCGCAGTACGAAGAGCCGGATTGCCGAGGCGAGGCCGGTGTCGGGATCGCGGCCTGCGTCGATCTCGGCGGCGAGCGCGTTCAGCGCGATGTCGCGGGTCTGGGCGATCTCGCGGAAGGCCTCCCAGAACTCCGGTTCGAGGCTAACGCTGGTGCGGTGGCCGCTGAGTGTCAGCGAATGCTTGGCCGGGCGGCTCATGTCTCTCGCTTGTGGCCGTCGAGGTCGCGGCGTGCCTTGTCCTTGCGGGCGGCTTCCAGGTCGCGCTCGGCCTTGGTGCGGCCGAATTTCGCCGCATTGGCATCGCCCTGCGCGCGTTTCTCGGCACGGGCCTTCTGCTTGCGGAACTGGTTCAGGTTGGTGACTTGCGACATCTCTGGCGTCCGGTTGCTGTCGGCAGCGTGCCACCGGGCAGCGTCTTGGGCAAGACGAATGCAAAGGGCCCCCGGAGATCCGGAGGCCCTCGCGTTTCTCAAGGCAGGAGGTCAGCCTTTCGGGCCGATCATGTCCTCGGGGCGGACCACGCGGTCGAAGGTCTCGCCGTCGACGAAGCCGAGGGCGATGGCCTCTTCGCGCAGGGTGGTGCCGTTCTTGTGCGCGGTCTTGGCGACCTTGGTGGCGTTGTCATAGCCGATGGTCGGGGCCAGCGCCGTCACCAGCATCAGGCTTTCCTTCATCAGCTTGTCGATGCGGGCGGTATTGGCCTGGGTGCCGACCACCATGTTGTCGGTGAACGAACCCGCCGCGTCGCCCAGCAGCTGCATGGATTGCAGCACGTTGTAGGACATCATCGGGTTGTAGACGTTCAGCTCGAAATGGCCTTGCGAGCCGGCAAAGCCGACGGCGGCGTCGTTGCCCATGACATGGGCGCAGACCATGGTGAGCGCCTCGGCCTGGGTCGGGTTGACCTTGCCCGGCATGATCGAGGAGCCGGGTTCGTTTTCCGGCAGGATCAGCTCGCCCAGGCCCGAGCGGGGGCCGGAGCCGAGCAGCCGCAGGTCGTTGGCGATCTTGAACAGCGAGGCGGCGACGGTCTTGAGCGCACCCGAGAACATGACCATGGCGTCATGGGCGGCAAGGGCCTCGAACTTGTTGGGGGCGGTGACGAAGGGCAGGCCGGTGATCTCGGCGATCTTGCCGGCGACGGCGACGTCCCAGCCCTTGTCGGTGTTCAGCCCGGTGCCGACGGCGGTGCCGCCCTGGGCGAGTTCATAGATCTCGGGCAGCACCTTCTTCACGCGGGCGATGCCGTTCTCGACCTGCTTGGCATAGCCCGAGAACTCCTGGCCCAGCGTCAGCGGGGTGGCGTCCTGGGTATGGGTGCGGCCGATCTTGATGATGTCCTTGAATTCTTCCGACTTGGCGACGAGCGCGGCGTGCAGCTTTTCCAGCCCTGGCAGCAGCGTGTCGCGGGCCATCATGCCGATGGCGACATGCATCGCGGTGGGGAAGGTGTCGTTCGAGGACTGACCCATGTTGACATGGTCGTTGGGGTGGACGGGCTTCTTCGAGCCCATCACGCCGCCCAGGATCTCGATCGCGCGGTTCGAGATGACCTCGTTGGCGTTCATGTTCGACTGGGTGCCCGAGCCGGTCTGCCAGACCACCAGCGGGAAGTTGTCGTCGAACTTGCCCTCGATCACCTCGGTCGCGGCCTCGACCATGGCCTTGCCGATGGTGGCGTCGAGCTTGCCGGTCGAGATGTTGATCTCGGTGCAGGCGCGCTTGATGACGCCGAGGGCGCGGACGATGGCGACGGGCTGCTTTTCCCAGCCGATCGGGAAGTTCATGATCGAGCGCTGGGTCTGTGCGCCCCAGTATTTGTCGGCGGGAACCTCGAGCGGACCGAAGCTGTCGGTTTCGGTGCGGGTGTCGGACATTGCGGACTCCGTTCTGAAAGGACGTTGGCAAGGCGTCTAACGGCCCGCGCATCCCTGTGCAATCACGCAGTTGCGCGTGGAACGGAGGAAACCCCGGTTGCCGGGTGTCATGGGCTTCACTACTGTAGGCACATGCCCGATTTCGGGATGAAGGGGGAGCCGTCATGTCCGTTATCCGCCGCCTGTTCGCAGTGCCGCTTGTCGCCGCCCTCTGGCTTGCGATCCTGGTGCCTGCCGCCCTGGCGCAGGTGAGCCGCTTCGTTGGCGACTATTCCGGCACCGCGGAGGTGCAGACCTTCGACGGCGGAACGGCGCAGCGCGACATGAGCGTTTCGATCCGCGAGGCCAAGGACGGGTTCACCGTCACCTGGAGTTCGACCACCTATCGCGACGGCAAGGGCAAGCAGAAGACCTACAAGATCACCTTCGTGCCGACCGACCGCGACAATGTCTTCGCGGCGGCCATGACGCGGAACGTCTTCGGCCATGAGGTGCCGCTCGATCCGATGAAGGGCGAGCCATACGTCTGGGCGCGGGTGCTGGGCGATACGCTGACGGTCTATTCGCTCTATGTCAGCGAAAGCGGCGGGTTCGAGCTGCAACAGTTCGACCGCACGCTGGTGCCCGAGGGGCTGCGGCTCGACTTCACTGCATTGGGAGACACCTCGACTCGCCGCACGGTCACGACGGTTCTGAAGCGCCAGTAGGCGCTTGCTTGCGGCCAAAGGGCCCTTACTTGCGGAACGTGTCGAGGCGGACGACCTGGGCGTCGGCCTTGGGAGCGTCCTTGCTTTCGGTGCGCTCTTCCGGCTTGTGGCCCTCGGGTTCGGGCGGCTGATCGTCGCTGCCGTCCTCGCCGGATTCGAAACGCAGCCCGAATTCCACCGATGGATCGACGAAGGTAATGATCGCATCGTAGGGAATGTAGAGCGGTTCCGGGGCATTGCCGAAGTTCAGCGTGATCGAGAAGCCGTCATCGGTCACCACCAGGTTGTCGAACCAGTGCTGCACCACGATGGTCATCTCGTTCGGGTAGCGGTCGGAGAGCCAGTCGGCCAGCTCGGCATCGGGATGCGAGGTGTCGAAGGTGATGAAGAAGTGATGCTTGCCCGGCAGCCCGTGTTCGGCCACGTCCTGCAGCACGGTCTTGATCAGACCGCGCATCGCTGTGTGCATCAGATTGCCATAGTCTATGTGACGCGCCATGGGCTCTTCCGGGGCTATGTGCTGCCAGCATAGGGGATTTCGTCAGAAACGGAACCCCGCCGGCGTGGTGATTCCCAACCAGTATAACAGCCAGCCGGCGAGCGCCATGAGCGCAAGTGTGTCGGCCATGCCCCGTTTGAGCCGAAGCAGCAGTACCGCGGCAAGGATGCCCAGTCCGAGGGCGGCAGGGTCGAGTGTCGTCCAGTCGGGCAGGGCAAGATGCAGCGGGCCGGATTCGAGGCGGCCGACCCGGCCAAAGGCGACGTGCAGGGCGAACCAGACCGAGAGGTTCAGGATGACGCCGACCACCGCGGCGGTGATGGCCTGGAGCGCGGCCGACAGGCGCGGCCGCGCCGCGATGCGGTCGAGGTAGGGGCCGGCGAGGAAGATCCACAGGAAGCAGGGCGTGAAGGTGGCCCAGAGCGCCACCAGCCCCGCAGCCGCTGCCAGCGCCGGGCCGCCCGCCAGTTGGCCCGAGAGCATGGCGACGAACTGGGTCACCAGGATCAGCGGGCCGGGCGTGGTTTCGGCGAGGCCGAGGGCGTCGATCATCTGGGCGGTGTCGATCCAGCCGAAATCCTGCACCACGGTCTGGGTCATGTAGCCCAGCACCGCATAGGCGCCGCCGAAGGTGACCACGGCGAGGCGGGCGAAGAACCAGCCGAGATCGGCGAGGAAGCTCTGCCCGGCGAGATCGAGGGCGACGAGGGGGAGGAGCCAGAGCGCGAGCCAGGTGGCCAGCGTCGGGAGCGGGTTGAAGGCGACCGGAGGTGCGGCCGGTGGTGGTGCGCCCCTGGCGCTCGCGTAGCCCCAGAGCGCGGCCAGCGCGACGATCAGCGGGAAGGGCAGGTTGAAGGCGAAGATGGCGAGGAAGGAGAGCCCGGCGATGACCCAGGCGGAGGGCCGCGTCAGCGCCTTCTTCGAGACCTTCAGCAGGGCCTGGAGGACGATGACGATCACCGCCGCCTTGATCCCGGCGAAGGCGGCCTGCACGCCGGGCAGCGCGCCCCATGTTGCGTAGCCGGCCACCAGCAGGGCGATCACCGCCGCGCCGGGCAGCACGAAGAGCAGGCCGGCGAGCAGACCGCCCGGCACGCCGCGCAGCCGCCAGCCGGCATAGGTCGCCAACTGCATCGCCTCGGGGCCGGGCAGCAGCATGCAGAGCGAGAGCGCCCGCAGGTAGGTCTGTTCGTCCAGCCAGGGGCGGGTTTCCACCAGTTCACGGTGCATCAGCGCGATCTGCGCGGCGGGGCCGCCGAAGCTGAGCACCCCGATGCGGCCGAAGACGCGGGCCATCTCGGCCCAGGATGGCCTGCTCATGCCGCGCGCCCCGCGGGCCAGTCATGGCCTTCGCCCTGGCCGTCGCGCGCCCAGCGATAGAGCGCGTCGTAGAGCACCATTCCCGCTGCCAGCTGGTCGTGGTCGTCGCGGAACTGGCGGCTGAGGCCGACGGAGATGGCCAGCAGCCCGGCGGCCTCGGGCGCGAGGTCATGGCGGTTGGTATCGGCGCCCCGGACAACCGTCGCAAGGCGGTCGAGCGCCTCGGTGCGCAGGCCGAATTCGTCGAGCATGGTGTCGAAGGTGCAGGATTCGCCGCGGTGGCTCCAGAAGGCGCCCTCGACATCGAAGGGGGTGGCGCCGAAACGCTCGGCCACGCCCGGCACCTCGGCGGGGGCGACGTAGAGGACGCGCGCGGCCGGGTCGACGAACCGGCGGATCAGCCAGGGGCAGGCGATGCGGTCGATCTTGGGGCGGTGCCGCGTGACCCAGAGCGTCGCGCCGCCGACCGGTGCGGGCAGGGCGCTGGCGGGCAGGCGCGGAGCGCCGGCGGTCTCGCGCCAGCCGTACATGCCGCCCTGGAGGTACTGGGCGGCGATGCCATCGTTGCGCAGCCAGGCGGCAAGGCCCTGGCTGAGCTTGAGGCCCTTCTGGCAGGTGACGACGCAGGCGCGGCCGTCGAGGCGGGCCTTCAATCCCGCGATATCGCTATGGGGATGGCGGAAGGCGCCCGGAATCAGGAAGGGATCCTCGGCAAAATCGGGATCGGTCGAAATGTCGACGATCACCGGTGCCTGCGGTGTGCCGATCAGGCGCAGCAACTGTTCGCAGGTGATCTCGTTGGGGGCAGGCATGGGCATGTCTCCTGTGGCAAGGCAAACATGCGAACCTTGGGCCTGGGCCTCACGGGGCGTTCGCGTTCGGTCCCCATGAGGACAGATTACCGGAGCGGCGGCCGGTGCGTCAATCGGCTCAGCGGCCGAGCGAGGCGACCTTGGCTTCGAGCACCTGAAGGCGGGATTCGATCTTCATCTTCTCGAACTCCTTCAGCGCCTCGTCGGTGTATTTCTGCGCTTCCTTCTTCGATTTCTCGATCTCGGCGTCGAACTCCTTGTTGCGGGCGGCCTCGCGCTTCTCCCGCAGTTCCATCTCGCGCACGGTGTCGTTGTAGGTCGACTTGACGTTGTCGGAGGCCTCGCGGCTCATCTTGTCGTAGAGCGCGTCGAGCAGCTTCTCGATGTCCTTCTCGCTGGTCAGGGCATCGGCGAGGATCTTGATGCGGTCTTCGTTGTAGCGCAGCCGCTTGAGGACATCGGCAAGGTCCTTGCTGAGCGATGCCACGTCCTTTTCGAGGGCCTTGAGGTCTTTCGCCATTGGGCTGCAATCCTTCGTGTAAAGGGGCCGGAAGCGGAACGGGGTTCCGTTGCGGAAGCCTAGCGGGCGAAATGGAACATGCCAAGTGTGAGGGAAGGTGCAGGCTTCTGTTGCCAGGTGCCTGCGGACCCCGCCTTACGCTGCTAGGCGCAAGGGCTTAAGTTTCGGCATTTCCGACCGCTTACGCGGCCAGAGCCACCGGAGCACGATTGTCGTTGGCAATTATGCTTTACGGACCGATAACGGTGGTACCTCACCGGGACAAAGCCATCCTCTTTACACGTTCGTCGATCCTGTTTCGGCCCCATGTCCCCCCAACGAGGGGTGATTGGTGGAGCCGCCGGGTACCGCCCCCGGGTCCGATCCGCTTATTACAGGCGCGTTTATGTCCATAGTCCCGAAGGACAGGGCACAATATAGAGCTTTCAATCGGTGTTGCAACGGGTGGGCGCGCCGAAATCCTGCGAGGATTTCGGTCTGTTTTCCTGCGAGGAAAACAGGGACTATGGGTTGAGGGTTGCGAAATCCTCGCAGGATTTCGGACGGTTTCCTCGAAGGAAACCGTCGGGCGTCAGACGAGGCGCCGAATCGGTTCCTGGTTGCAGATGACGAGCACCTGGCCGCGATTCTCGAGCGCGCGGAAGCCGCGGCGCTGCACCTCCTCGGTGAAGCGGTCCATGCCGACATAGCGTTCGATATCCCGGCGCTTGCGGCGGATCACATGGCCTTCGGCGACCGCCTTGCAGAGAAAGAGATCGCGCAGCCAGGTTTCGGGAGAGATGGGCGAGCCTTGCATTGCACCAGCTTGCACGCGCCTGGTTAACGCTCCGTTACGCAATTCGCCGTTGTTCGAAACCGCTTTTCTTGCGACACCGCTGGAGAGGAAGGGGAGCAGGGCATGATCTGGCGCAACACACTCTGGGGCGGGTACTTTGCCGCGATCCTGTTATCCTGGGTCCTGCTCTACAGCATGAGCACCGGCATGGGCCTGGACCTGATTGGCCGTCCCGATGCGGCGGCCGAGATGATGCGGCGGATGGATCCGGGCATGGACATGTACATGCCGATGGCCGCCTTCTGGCCGCTGGTGGGCATGTGGGCGCTGATGATGGCGGCGATGATGCTGCCGACCATGGTGCCGACGCTGACCACCTACGAGGACCTGATGGCCAGCGCCAACGGTTCGCGCGCGGGCTGGCTGGGGCTGCTGGCAGGCTATGGCCTGGTCTGGGGCGGCTTCGCGCTGCTGATCGCGGGGGTGCAGCTGGCGCTGCTGCATGGCGGGATCATCGACATGCTGGGCATCGCCCGGTCGCGCTGGTTCGCCGGTGGCCTGCTGGCCGTGGTCGGGCTGTTCCAGTTCACCCGGCTGAAGGAGACCTGCCACGGCGTCTGCCACAGCCCGATGGGCTATTTCCTGAGCCACTGGCGCCCCGGTGCCGCCGGCGGTTTGCGGATGGGTCTCGCGCTCGGCGTCTATTGCGTCGGCTGCTGCTGGGGCTTCATGGTGCTGGGCTTTGTCGGCGGGATGATGAGCCTCTTGTGGATGGGGCTCGCGACGGTTTTCATGGTGGTGGAGAAACTGCCGCAGATCGGACACTATGTGGTGAAGCCCATGGGCGTCCTGCTGATCCTCGCCGGAATGGCGGTGGTTGCGGCGCCCCTCGTGATGGAAGGATAGAGCATGGCAACCAACCGACTTTCCGAGGCCGACCGCCTGCCGGTCAGCCAGCGGATCGACAGCCGGATGCCGAACCCGCGCCGGCGCGAGGCGACGCCGACGCATTGGGCGATCAAGGGCGAGCTGTTCCTGAACTGCTCGTGCGAGGTGTTCTGCCCCTGTGTGGTCTCGCTGGGCGCGCATCCCCCGACCGAGGGGCATTGCCACGCCTGGATGGGGA
Organism: Seohaeicola zhoushanensis; assembly: GCF_014656415.1. Taxonomy (GTDB): domain Bacteria; phylum Pseudomonadota; class Alphaproteobacteria; order Rhodobacterales; family Rhodobacteraceae; genus Seohaeicola_A; species Seohaeicola_A zhoushanensis. Next base: position 50,049 of record NZ_BNCJ01000020.1, read on the forward strand.
TCATCATCGACGAGGGGCATTACGAGGGCGAGGATCTCTCGGGGCTGAATGTCGGGCTGCTGGTCGACATTCCGGGGCGCATGGGCGAGGGCAACTGGAAGGTTGCGGCCTATGTCGACGAGCGTGCCAGCGGCAAGGCCTATAACGGGATCCTGCAGATCTTCAGCGGCCAGGCGGGCGGGACCACGGGCCTCTTCACCATGCTGGTGAGCGAGATCATCGGCGCCGAGCGCGCGCCGGTGCAGATCGAGCGCGACGGCAACAAGCGGCGCATCAGCATCGGGCGGCGGATCCAGGGCGAGATCGAGATGATCACTGGCAAGGACGCGGATCACCCGGTGATGGTGTCGAACTCGAAATACTGGATGGGGCCGGACATCATCGTCGCCAAGGGCCTGAAGTCGAAGGTGCGCGATTATGGCCGGGTCTGGGATTTCGGCGGCAAGTCGGCCGAGATCTGCCCGATCGACTGGCGGGGGCCGAAATGATCGACACCGCCTATGCCATGACGATGGCCCGGTATAACCGTTGGCAGAACAGGCAGTTGCTGGGTTTCCTTGAACTGCAGCCGGCGGGCGAGCTGGTGCTGGAGCGCGGCGCGTTCTTCGGGTCGATCCTGAAGACGCTGAGCCACCTCTGCTGGGGCGATCACATCTGGCTGTCGCGCTTCGATGGTGGCTCGGGGCCGGGCATCGGGGCCTCGGAGAGCGTAAGCTATGTCGCCGACCTGGCGGCATGGGCCGAGATGCGCAGCAGGCTCGACGCGCGCATTGCTGCCTGGGCCGCAGGGCTGACCGACGCGGAGCTGCGTGGCACGCTGACCTGGTATTCGGGCGCGGCGGGGCGCGAGGTGAGCAAGCCGCTGAGCCTGCTGGTGGTGCATTTCTTCAATCACCAGACGCACCATCGCGGACAGGTCCATGCGATGCTGACCGCGACCGGGTCGAAGGCGCCGGTGAGCGACCTGTTCCTGATGCCGGACGACGCCTGAGAGACGGCGGGCGGGATATACACTTCAAAGGGAGAGATACCATGTTCAATGCACTGCTGGTGGACAAGGACGAGGCCAGCGGCAAGACCAGCGCCGCCGTGCGTCAGATCGGGCTCGACGATCTGCCCCATGCCGAGGTGACGGTGGCGGTCGAATATTCCACGGTAAACTACAAGGACGGGCTCTGCATCGGCCCTGGCGGCGGGCTGGTGCGCAAGTATCCGCATGTTCCGGGCATCGACTTTGCCGGCACGGTCGAGGCGAGCGAGGACAGCCGCTACAAGCCGGGCGACAAGGTGGTGCTGACCGGCTGGCGCGTGGGCGAGGCGCATTGGGGCGGCTATGCCCAGAAGGCGCGGGTCAAGGCCGACTGGCTGGTGCCGCTGCCCGAGGGGCTGACCACGCGGCAGGCCATGGCGGTGGGCACCGCCGGGCTGACCTCGATGCTGGCGGTGATGGCGCTGGAGGACCACGGGCTGAAGCCGGGGCATGGGCCGGTGCTGGTCACCGGGGCCGCGGGCGGCGTCGGCTCGGTCGCGGTGGCGCTGCTGGCGAACCTCGGCCACGAGGTGGCGGCGGTGACGGGGCGGCCGGAGACGGCGGACTACCTCACGTCGCTGGGCGCCACGCAGATCGTGCCGCGCGAGGAGCTGACCGAGGTGACGCGCAAGCCGCTGGAAAGCGAGCTCTGGGCCGGTTGCGTCGATGCGGTGGCGGGCGCGATGCTGGGGCGGGTGCTGAAGCAGATGAAATACGGCACCTCGGTCGCGGCCATCGGCCTTGCCGGCGGCGCGGCCATCGAGGGCGCGCTGATCACGCCCTTCATCCTGCGCGGGGTCAACCTGCTGGGCATCGACAGCGTGATGCAGCCTTATGACAACCGCCTGCGCGCCTGGCAGCGGATCGCGGCCGACTTGCCGATGGACCGGCTGGAGGCGATGGTGCAGCCGGCGGTCCTGTCGGACCTGCCGCAGCTGGGGGCCGATATCCTGAAGGGCAAGGTCCAAGGGCGTATCGTGGTGGATGTAAACGCCTGAGCGCTTTGCTCGATTTCGACATCGGGTGTCGCTTTTTGAATTAGTTCCGCCGCTGAGGTTGCGCCTCGGCGGCGGATCGCCCATAGTCTGAGCCCCCAACGGGCGTTCAGATCAACGCGCGCCCGGCACATCCAGGGCGTCTGCGGTCCCCTTCCGGAGCGCGACCATCAGGTCCAGCGGCGCCAGCACAGGAGGAGGGACAACCTTGTTCACGAAAATCATGACGCCGGTCGACCTGGCCCATGCCGACCGGCTGGAACGCAGCCTTGTCTGCGGGGCCGCACTGGCGCGGTTGTGGGGCATTCCCGTGACCTATGTGGGCGTCACAGCCCAGACGCCGGGCAGCATCGCGCACAATCCCGAGGAATACGCCCGCAAGCTGGCGGCCTTTGCCGAGGCGCAGGGCGCCGCGCGGCAGATCACGGCACAGAGCCATGCCGTTGTCTCGCATGACCCGACCGCCGATCTCGACGATGTCCTGCTGGCGGCGGTGAAGGATACCGGCGCGGACCTCGTGGTGATGGCGAGCCACGTTCCGGGGCTGGCCGATTATCTCTGGCCTTCGAACGGCGGCAAGATCGCTGCCCATGCGGCGGCCTCGGTCATGGTGGTGCGCGGATGAGGCGGCACGCGGCGGAACAAAGAGAACAATTCGAGGGAGAGACGTCATGACCGACACGTCAAGCGACCAGGGCATACCCGAACCGGAAGGCGCGGCAGCGATCATCGAAACCGATTACAACATCGGGCAGGACAATATCGACGGGCAGGTCGGGCCCTTCGGGTTTGACATCCACAACCCGGTCTTCCTGATCTCGGGTTTGGCCATCGTGGCCTTTGTCTTCTACACGCTGGCGCTGCCGGATCAGGCGGGAGCGGCCTTCTCGTGGCTGTTCTCGGCGGTGACGAAGGGCTTTGACTGGTTCTTCCTCGGGGCGGCGAACATCTTCGTGATCTTCTGCCTGCTGCTGATCGTGACCCCGGTGGGCAAGGTGCGGCTTGGCGGGGCCGAGGCGACGCCGGATTACAGCTATATCGGCTGGTTCGCTATGCTCTTCGCGGCCGGCATGGGCATCGGGCTGATGTTTTTCGGCGTGCTGGAGCCGGTCTATCACATGGCGATCTCCGCGCCGCTGGGGGTGCCATCGCCCTTTGATGCCGATGGCAACCTGATCCCCGAGAACGTCGAGGCGGCCAAGCAGATGGGGCTGGCGGCGACGATCTTCCACTGGGGGCTGCACCCCTGGGCGATCTATGCGGTGGTGGCGCTGGCGCTGGCGCTGTTCTCGTTCAACAAGGGGCTGCCGCTGACCATCCGCTCGGCCTTCTACCCGGTGCTGGGCGAGCGCGTCTGGGGCTGGTGGGGCCATGTGATCGACGTGCTGGCGGTCTTTGCCACGCTCTTCGGGCTGGCCACATCGCTCGGCTTCGGGGCGCAGCAGGCGAATGCGGGGTTGAACCATGTCTTCGGGGTTCCGATCGGGCCGACGGCGCAGGTCATGCTCATCACCGGGATCACGGCCATCGCGTTGATTTCGGTGCTGCGCGGCCTGGACGGCGGCGTGAAGGTGCTTTCGGAGATCAACATCGCGATTGCCGCGCTGCTGCTGCTCTTCGTGCTGCTGGCGGGGCCGACGATGCTGATCCTGACGGACTTCGGACAGGGGCTGGCAGCCTATGTGCGCGAGATCGTACCGCTGTCGAACCCGGTCGGACGCGAGGATACCGGCTTCGTGCAGGGCTGGACCTCGTTCTACTGGGCCTGGTGGATCAGCTGGTCGCCCTTCGTGGGCATGTTCATCGCCCGGGTCAGCCGTGGCCGCACCGTGCGCGAGTTCATCACCTGCGTGCTGATCGTGCCGAGCCTGGTCTGCGTGCTGTGGATGGCGGTCTTTGGCGGCGTCGCCATCGACCAGGTGCTGAGCGACCCGGCGACCAGCCAGGTCAAGGCGCAGGTGATCGACAGCTACAACCCGCCGCTGTCGCTGTTCGCGATGCTGGAGGGGCTGCCGCTGGCCAACATCACCTCGGTCATCGCCATCGTGCTGGTGATCGTGTTCTTCGTCACCTCGTCGGACTCCGGCTCGCTGGTGATCGACACGATCACCGCCGGCGGCAAGGTCGATGCGCCGGTGCCGCAGCGGGTGTTCTGGTGCGTCTTCGAGGGCGCGGTGGCCATCGTGCTGCTGCTCTCGGCCGGTGGGCTGCAATCGCTGCAGTCGATGGTGATCTCGACCGGGTTGCCCTTCACCGTGGTCCTGCTGGTGATGTGCTGGGCGATCTGGCGCGGGCTGCGCGAGGAACCGCGCTGATCTGGCTCCAAAAATAGCCTGACGGGGAACGGCCCTGCAGCTTGCGCTGCGGGGCCGTTTCGTATTTCAGTTCGCACATGACACTCGATATCGATTTCGTGCGGGCGCAGTTCCCCGCCTTTTCCGAGCCTTCCCTGGCAAACATCGCGCATTTCGAGAATGCCGGCGGTTCCTACGCCTGCGCGCCGGTGATCGACCGGCTGACGCGGTTCTACCGCGAGCGCAAGGTGCAGCCCTATGGCCCCGCGGCACCGACGCGGCTGGGCGGCGAGGAGATGGACGAGGCGCGCAGCCGGATGGCGGCGATCCTCGGGGTTGCCCCGGACGAGCTGAGCTTCGGCCCCTCGACCACCGCCAATACCTATGTGCTGGCGCAGGCCTTCCGGCAGTGGATGAAGCCGGGCGAGGCGATCGTCGTCACCAACCAGGACCACGAGGCCAATACCGGCCCCTGGCGGCGGCTGGAGGCGGACGGGATCGAGGTGCGCGAGTGGAAGATGGACCCGGAGACCGGGCACCTGGACCCGGCGGCGCTGGAGGATATCCTCGACGAGTCGGTGCGGCTTGTCTGCTTCCCGCATTGCTCGAACGTGGTGGGCGAGATCAACCCGGTGACCGAGATTACCGCAGTGGCCCATGCCGCCGGCGCCTTTGTCTGCGTCGACGGGGTGTCCTATGCGCCGCATGGCTTTGCCGACGTGGGCGCGCTGGGGCCGGATATCTACCTGTTCTCGGCCTACAAGACCTATGGGCCGCACCAGGGGCTGATGGTGATCCGCCGGGCGCTTGGGCAGATGCTGCCGAACCAGGGGCATTATTTCAACGCCGACTCGCTTTACAAGCGGTTCACCCCGGCGGGGCCGGACCATGCGCAAATCGCGGCCTGCGCGGGGATGGCGGATTATGTCGATGCGCTGGCCGACCATCACGGCGCGCCTGCGGGCAAGGCGTCGCTGCGGGGGCAGGTCGTGCATGACCTGATGCGCAGCCGTGAGGTCGAACTCTTGCAGCCGGTGCTCGATGCTCTGAAATCGCGCAACTCGGTGCGCCTGCTCGGGCCGGACCGGGCCGAGGATCGGGCGCCGACAGTGGCGCTGGCGCTGAACCGCGACCCGGTTGCGGTGAACGAGGAACTGGCCCGGCGCGGGATCATGGCGGGGGCTGGCGACTTCTATGCCGTGCGCGCGCTGGGCGGGGTCGGCGTGGACGCGGCACAGGGCGTGCTGCGGCTGAGTTTCACCCATTACACCTCGCAGGACGAGATCGACCGGTTGCTGAACGCGCTCGACGATCTTTTGTGATCCGGCCCCTGCCGTGTCGCGTATCTCCTTGAAGATACAGGCGGCAGGCAGATGGCAGACAACAGACCGATCATCCTCTGGTTCCGGCGCGACCTGCGCCTCGCCGATCATGCCGCGCTGACGGCGGCCTTCGAGAGCGGGCGGCCGGTGATCCCGGTTTTCGTGCTGGACGAGGTCGCCGAGGCGCTGGGCGCCGCGCCGAAGTGGCGGCTGGGCAAGGGGCTGGAGGTCTTCGCGCAGGCGCTGGAGCGCAGGGGCAGCCGGCTGGTCCTGCGCCGCGGCAAGGCGCTGGAGGTGCTGCGGGCGCTGGTGCAGGAGACGGGCGCCGGCGCGGTCTGGTGGTCGCGGCTCTATGATCCGGCCTGCGTGGAACGCGACACGGCGGTGAAGGCGGCGCTTAAGGACGAGGGCGTGGATGCGCGCTCGTTCGCGGGGCACCTGCTGTTCGAGCCCTGGACGGTCGAGACCGGGCAGGGCGGGTACTACAAGGTCTACACGCCGTTCTGGAAGGCGGTGCAGGGGCGCGACCCCGGCCAGCCGCGGGCGGCACCGGGGCGGATTGCCGGGCCGCAGGATTGGCCTGCCTCGGACCGGCTGGAGGACTGGGCGCTGGGCGCGGCCATGCTGCGCGGGGGCGAGATTGTCGCGCGCCATACCAATGCCGGCGAGGCGGCGGCGCAGGAGCGGCTCGACGCTTTCATCGAGCAGGGCATCGACCGCTATGGCGAGCGGCGCGACATGCCGGGCTGCGACGGCACCTCGCGGTTGTCGGAATATCTCGCGTTGGGCGAGATCAGCCCGCACCGGGCCTGGGCGGCGGGGCAGCGCGCGGTGGAGGAAGGCAAGGCGGGGGCCGTGACGTTCCTCAAGGAACTGGTGTGGCGCGAGTTCGCCTATCACCTGATGCATCACACGCCGCACATGCTGACCGACAACTGGCGTTCAGAATGGGACGCATTCCCCTGGCAGGAAGATCAGCGCCGCTCCGAAGTCATTGCCTGGAAGCACGCGCGGACCGGCGTGCCCTTTGTCGATGCAGGGCTGCGCGAGATGTATGTGACCGGGCGGATGCACAACCGGGCGCGGATGGTGGTTGCGAGCTATCTGACCAAGCACCTGATGGTACATTGGAAGGTGGGCCTGAAGTGGTTCGAGGACTGTCTGACCGACTGGGACCCGGCGAGCAACGCCATGGGCTGGCAATGGGTGGCCGGTTCGGGGCCGGATGCGGCGCCCTATTTCCGGGTGTTCAACCCGGTGACGCAGCTCGAGAAGTTCGACCCGAGGGGGCTTTATGCCCGCGCATGGATCGCCGAGGGGCAAAGTATGCCGCCTGCGACCGCGCTGGAGTATTTCGACGCGGTGCCGCGCAGCTGGCGGCTGTCGCCCGAGGCCGCCTATCCCGCGCCGGTGGTGGGCCTAGCCGAGGGCCGCGACAGGGCGCTGGCAGCCTATGGCGCACGCGAGTCCGCGCAATAGTGACTTGTCACGCAAATCGATTCCGACAAATCTTGATAAAACAGCACGATGGGGTGTGTGGATGATCCTGACTGAAACGAAAGGGCAGCCGGACCTGCCGCGCTATTTCGGCCCCGCCTTCGAGCGGTTGAAACAGCTGCGCAACGGCCGGCTCGACGTGGTGCTGCCCGATGGCCGGGTGTTCCGCGCCGAGGGGCCCAACCCCGGCCCGGTTGCCGAGCTGGTGGTGCATCACCCGGATGTCTTCGCCCGGCTGGTGCGCGAGGGCGATCTCGGGTTCTGCGACGCCTACCTCGAGGAGTGGTGGAGCACGCCCGACCTGCAGGCCTTCATGGACCTGGTCCACCAGGACAACGACGAGATCTACGACGGCTTTCCCGGCATGGGCCTGCTGCGCCTCTACGAGCGGCTTCGGTTCTGGCTGCAGCGCAACCACAAGGCGCAGGCGCGCAAGAACATCGCCTATCACTATGATCTAGGGAACGACTTCTACCGGCTCTGGCTCGACGACACGATGACCTATTCGAGCGCGCTGTTCCGGACCGGGCAGGAGAGCACCGAGAAGGCGCAGATTGCCAAATATGCCAACCTGATCGACGAGATGGGGGCCAAGCCCGGCGACCACGTGCTGGAGATCGGCTGCGGCTGGGGCGGGTTCGCGGAATATGCCGCGCGGGAACGCGGGCTGAAGGTGACCGGGCTGACCATCAGCAAGGAACAGTTCAACTATGCGAGCCAGCGGATTGCGAACGCTGGACTTTCCCACATGGTCGACTTCAAGCTGCAGGACTATCGCGACGAGCGGGGCACCTATGACGGCATCGCCAGCATCGAGATGTTCGAGGCGGTCGGGCAGAAATACTGGCCGGTCTACTTCGACACCGTGCGAGACCGGCTGAAGCCGGGCGGCAATGCGACGCTGCAGATCATCACCGTGGCGGACCGGCGCTGGGAGGCCTATCGCAAGGGCGTCGACTTCATCCAGAAGCACATCTTTCCGGGCGGGATGCTGCCGAGCCCGATGGCGCTGCGGCGCCAGATCGAGCAGGCGGGGCTGGGCATCGTGCGATCGGTCGAATTCGGCAAGAGCTATGACATCACGCTGCGCCGCTGGCACGAGACCTTCAACGCGAAGTGGGACCAGATCGCGGAGATGGGTTTTGACAACAGGTTCAGACGCATGTGGAATTTCTATTTGACTTCATGTGCCGCGGCCTTTGACAGTGCCTCCGTCGACGTGACACAGATCACGGTGTCACGCCCCTCCTGAGACGGACCCGAAATGCCCGACGCCGCCCGACTTGTCGCTGCCCTGAGCCTTGCGCTGCTGGCCTTCATCGTGTCGGGCCAGATCATTCCGTTGATGCCCGAGGGCATGGACTTCGGCTATTTCACCTGGATCAACATGGGGATCGGAATCGTTTGCGGCTGGGTCATCATGGGCAAGCGAGCCGGGCGGGGCATCACGGCGGCGATCAACAACGGCATCACCGGCATGGTGGCGCTGGTGTTCTGGGGGCTCTTCGTGCAGGGCACCTACGAGATGATACGCCTGTCGATGCGGCACCGCTATGACGGCCCCTTCGAGGCGGTCGCAGCGATCTTCGAGATCGGCATCAAGTATGGCACGATCATCATGGTGCCTCATGTGATCCTGACGCTGCTGATCGGCGGTATCCTTGCCGGCTTCGCGACCGAATACGCCTGGCGCACCTGGCGCTGAAATCACTCTGTTTCAATGGGTTGCATTCTGTGGCTGATCTGTTTTTCTACGGCACCCTGTGCCATGTCCCCCTTCTCGAACTGGTTCTCGGAAGGTCGGCGGACCGGCTGGACCTGAGGCCGGCACGGCTGGAGGGCCATGGCGTCTACTGGGCCCAGGGCGAGGCCTTCCCGACGATCCGGGCCGAGGATGGCAGCGTTGCCGTGGGCCTTGTGGCGCTTGGTCTGGGCGAGGAGGATGTCGCGCGGTTGATGTTCTACGAGGGCGGCTTCAACTACGACCTGGCGCCCTTCGAGGTCACGCTGGGGGACGGCAGTCGCATGGTCGCGCGGATGTTCCAGCCGCGCGAGGGGCGCTGGCCGGTGGGGTCGCCCTGGGACCTGGCCGCCTGGGAAAACACCTGGGCGCCGGTGAACCTGCGCGCGGCGGCAGAGATCATGGCCTGGTATGGGCGCCTCTCGCCCGAGCAGATGGCGGTGCGGTTCGGCCCGATCCAGCGGCGGGCCTCGTCGCAGGTGCTGGCGACGGGGCGGGCGGCGGATCCGGACCACGACCCCACGCGTGACGTCGTGGTTGCCGAGCACCGGCGCGCCTATCTCAACTTCTTCGCGGTCGACGAGATGGACCTGCAATACCGCCGCCACGACGGGCGAATGAGCGACGTGCTGAACCGCGCGGCACTGATGGTGGGCGAGGCCTCGGTGGTGCTGCCCTATGACCCCAGGCTCGACGCTGTGCTGTTGGTCGAACAGTTCCGCGCGCCGGTCTTCATGGTGGGCGATCCCAACCCCTGGGTCTGGGAGCCGGTGGCCGGGCTGGTGGATGCGGGCGAGACGCCCGAGCAATGCGCCCATCGCGAGGCGATGGAGGAGGCCGGGGTCAAGCTGTCGGCTCTGCACCCGGCCGGAAAGGTCTATTCCTCGACCGGATCTTCGAGCGAGTTCCTGAACCTTTACATTGGGATGTGCGATCTTTCTCATGTTCCGTCCGGCGGCGGCGGGCTGGTTTCGGAGGGCGAGGACCTGCGCAGCCGCCTGTTCGGATTCGACGAGTTGATCGCCGGGGTGGATGCCGAGCAATTCCGTGACATGCCGCTGGTGACGACCGCGCTTTGGTTGGCAAGGCACCGCGAGCGGCTGCGCGGTTCGGCGTCAGGCGCTTGAGGTCACGCGCAAGCGGGGCTACAGGTTGGAGAAATCGTTCAAGGGGGGATCCATGCGCATCGCACGCGACCTGGCCGAAGCCGTCGGCAATACACCACTGATCCGGCTGCGTCGTGTCAGCGAGGAAACCGGCTGCGAGATCCTGGGCAAGGCCGAATTCATGAACCCCGGCCAGTCGGTCAAGGACCGCGCGGCGCTCTACATCATCAAGGACGCCATCGCCAAGGGCACGCTGAAGCCCGGCGGGACCATCGTCGAGGGCACGGCCGGCAATACCGGCATCGGGCTGGCGCTGGTCGGCGCGTCGATGGGGTTCAAGACGGTCATCGTCATTCCCGAGACGCAGTCCGAAGAGAAGAAGGACATGCTGCGGCTGGCCGGTGCCGAATTGGTGCAGGTGCCGGCGGCGCCCTACAAGAACCCCAACAACTACGTGCGCTATTCCCAGCGCCTCGCCGAGGAACTGGCGCAGACCGAGCCGAATGGCGCGATCTGGGCGAACCAGTTCGACAATGTCGCCAACCGGCAGGCCCATGTGGAAACCACCGGCCCCGAGATCTGGGAACAGACCGGCGGCAAGGTGCATGGCTTCAGCGCGGCGGTCGGATCGGGCGGCACGCTGGCCGGCGTGGCCGAGGCATTGCAGCCCAAGGGCGTGAAGATCGCCCTGGCCGATCCGATGGGCGCGGCGCTTTACAGCTATTACACGACCGGCGAGTTGAAATCCGAGGGCAGCTCGATCACCGAGGGGATCGGGCAGGGGCGGATCACCGCCAACCTCGAAGGCTTCACGCCCGATTTCTCGTATCAGATCCCGGATGCAGAGGCGCTGCCCTATATCTTCGACCTGCTGCGGCAGGAGGGGCTTTGCCTGGGTGGATCCTCGGGGATCAACATTGCCGGCGCGGTGCGCCTCGCTCGGGAACTGGGGCCGGGCCATACCATCGTGACCATCCTCTGCGATTACGGCACGCGCTATCAGTCCAAGCTGTTCAACCGCGACTTCCTCGCCGAGAAGGGGCTGCCCGTGCCGTCGTGGATGACGCGCGCACCCGCCTCGATCCCCGGCGTCTTCGTCGACGGATGAGGGCGCGGCTCCTCGCTCCGCTGGCGGCGCTTCTGGCGCTGCTGCTGACCGTCACGGTTGCGCTGGCGCAGGACGGGCCCGACTATGACGCCTGGACCAAGGTAGCCGATAACGCCGAGCGGGTGACCGAACAGGGCCGCGCCTCGGACGAGGCGCTGGAGACGTTGCGCGCGCAGCTGGTCGACTGGCGTGAGCAGTTCCTTTCGGCGCAGGGCCTGAACAGCGACCGCATCGCGACGCTGCGCAACCAGATTGCGGCTCTGGGGCCGGCCCCCGATGCCGCAGCCGGGACAACGGAATCCGAAGATGTGGCCGCCCGCCGGGCCGAATTGACCGACCAGCTCAACCGTTTGCGCGCGCCGGTCATCGCCGGGGAGGAGGCCTACCTGCGGGCCGACGGGCTGATCCGCGAGATCGACACGCTGATCCGCGATCGCCGCACCGAACGATTGCTGGAGCTCGGGCCGACCCCGCTCGACCCGCGGAACTGGGGCGAGGCGGGCAAGGCGCTGCTGAGCACGGCGCGCGCCATCTACGACGAGAGTATCGCCTCGTGGCAGTCGCCGACCGGGCGCGTGAAGCTCTATTCCAACCTTCCGGTGACGCTGCTGTTCCTGTTCCTGGGAGCGCTGCTGATCGGCCGCAGCCGGGTCTGGATTCGCCGTCTGGCATCACGGATCCGCAAGTTGACCCGGAAGGGTTCGGGGGTGTGGCGTGTCATGGTCTCCTTCGGGCAGATCGTGCTGCCGCTGATCGGAATCATGCTGCTGCTGCGGGCCCTTGAGCTGACAGGGGTGTTCGGCCCGCGCGCTGCGCCGCTGATCGATTCCCTGCCGGCCTGGGGTGCCTCGCTGCTGCTGGTCTGGTGGGTCGGTGACGAGGTCTTCTCGCGCAACGACGAGTTGGCGACCATTCCGATCAATGCCACGCTGCGCGCCGAGGCGCGGGTGCATATCGCCATCCTCGCGCTCTGCCAGGTCGCGCACAGCTTTGTCTGGACGCTGGTTTCGAGCGAGAATTATTCCGAGGAAGTGCGTGTCGTCCTGGAGCTGCCGGTGATTGCCGTGGCCGGGGTTTCGCTGCTTCGGCTGGGTCTCATCCTGTCGGCCCGCCGGGTCGCCTCGCCGGATGCCGAGGGCGAGACGACGCAGAGCTATGCGATGCGGCTGATGTGGTTCATCGGGCGTGCGGCGATGGTGATCGGCGTGGTCGGGCCGGTGATGCAGGCGGTCGGCTATGGCTCGGCGGGTGTGGCGCTGGTCTATCCGGCGATCGGGACACTGATCCTGCTGGGCGTTATCACGATCCTGCAGCGGCTGGTGTTCGATCTCTATTACCTTGTGACGGGCGAGCGCGACCAGGAGCAGGGCGGGCTGATCCCGGTGCTGGCCGGCTTCGTGCTGGTTCTGCTGGCGCTGCCGGTGCTGGCGCTGATCTGGGGCGCGCGGACGGCGGATCTGACCGAGATCTGGGCGCGCTTTCGCGAGGGCTATTCTTTTGGCGAAACCCGCATCTCGCCCGGTGACTTCCTGACCTTCGTTTTGGTCTTCATGATCGGCTACATGGCGACGCGGATCCTGCAGGGGGGATTGCGCAACTCGGTGCTCCCCAAGACGCGGATCGACCCCGGCGGCCAGACGGCGCTGTTGTCCGGCATCGGCTATGTCGGGATCTTCATCTCGGCGCTGATCGCGATCACCAGTGCGGGGATCGACCTTACCGCGCTTGGCTATGTCGCCGGGGCCCTGTCGGTTGGTATCGGCTTTGGCCTGCAGAACATCGTGTCGAACTTCGTCTCGGGCATCATTCTGCTGATCGAGCGGCCGATCTCGAAGGGCGACTGGATCGCGGTGGGCGGGCAGATGGGATACGTGCGCGATATCTCTGTGCGCTCGACCCGGATCGAGACCTTCGACCGCACCGACGTGATCGTCCCGAACTCGGATTTCATAAGCGGCACGGTGACGAACTACACCCGCGGCAACACCATCGGGCGGGTGATCGCGCCGGTGGGGGTGGCCTATGGGACCGACACGCGGAAGGTCGAGAAGATCCTGCGCGAGATCGCCGAGGCGCATCCGATGGTGCTGGCCAATCCGCCGCCGAACGTGGTCTTCCGCGGCTTCGGGGCGGATAGTCTCGATTTCGAGATCCGGGTGATCCTGCGCGACGTCAACTGGTCGATGTCGGTGCATTCGGACCTGAACCACGAGATCGCCCGCCGCTTCGCCGAGGAGGGGATCGAGATTCCCTTCGCACAGCGCGATATCTGGCTGCGCAACCCCGAGGCGCTGCGGCAGGCGGTGGCCGGGCAGGGCGAACCCGTCGCCCCTTCGGCCCCCGTGCTGGACGAGCCGCCCGAGAACCCGACGGACGAACCAGAGCAGAACGACGCCCCCTCGGCGGAAGGTTCCGAAGGCGAGGGCCGGATATGACCAGCGCGCCGCTTTACCTGGATGACGCCTATCGGCAGAGCGCGCCGGCACGCGTTGTGACGCATGAGCCGGACGGGGCGGTGGTGCTGGACCAGAGCCTGTTCTACGCGACCGGCGGCGGCCAGCCTGGTGACAGCGGTGCCCTGACCTGGGACGGTGGGCGCATGGCGGTGGTCGAGGCGGTCAAACGCGACGGCGGGCGCATCGCGCTGCTGCCGGGCGAGGGGCCGCGACCGGAGGTCGGCGCCCTTGTCACGCAGGAAATCGACTGGGAGCGACGGTTCGCGCATATGCGGATGCACACGGCGCTGCACCTGCTCTCGGTGGTCATCCCGCGGCCGGTGAGCGGCGGGCAGATCTCGACCGGGAAGGGGCGGCTGGACTTCGACATGCCCGAGGCGCCCGAGGACAAGGAAGCGCTTGAGGCCGAGCTGAATGCGCTGATTGGGCGGGATCTGGTCGTTTCCGAGGGTTGGATCACCGACGCCGAGCTCGACGCCAACCCCGGGCTGGTCAAGACCATGTCGGTTGCGCCGCCGCGCGGGGCGGGACGGGTGCGTCTCGTACGGATCGGGACCGAAGAAGAGCAGGTCGACCTGCAACCCTGCGGCGGGACGCATGTGGCGCGCACCGGAGAAATCGGGCGCGCGCGGATTGGCAAGATCGAGAAGAAGGGCCGCCAGAACCGGCGGGTCTATATTCATCTCGACGGCTGAATGGCCGCGTTTCCTCGGCAATTCCACAGAGGGCGTTTATCGCTTCCCTCAGGGTTGAATCTGCGATCTTTCACTCGCGTTTCTAATTTCTTGAAATTCAAACAGTTTCAATAAACACTATGTAAAAGGCCCAGCCATGCCGGGGGATCGGCCAGCAAGGTCAACAGGGATAGGGGGACGCCGTGAAGAAATTGCGGACGGGATGCCTTGCGGCAGCCGCACTGCTCGTGGCGGGCAGCGCTTCGTCGGAGACGCTGCAACAGGCGGTGCGAACCGCCCTGACCAGCAACCCCGAGATCCGTGCGACCACGGCCGAGGCCCGCGCCAGTGCCTATGACCTGTTGAAGCTGCAATCCGAGTATCAACCGATCGTCACACTCTACGGCAAGGCGCAGACCCAGCGGGTCTATGATCCGGGCTCGCAGGTGAGCACCGATCTCGGCGATACCAAGTTCGCGCGCCAGCTGGGCATCGAGGCCGAGCTGGTTGTGCTCGATGGCAACCGGCGGGCCAACCTGGTCTATTCCAATGCCGCGCGGGTCGATGGCAATATCTTCCGGCTGCTGGACGCCTCCGAGACGATGGCGCTGAACGTGGTCGAGGTCTACATCGACCTCTACCGGCATCTGCGGCTGCAGGAGGCCGCGGCGCGGAACCTGCGCCGGCATCGCGAGATCGGGCAGAAGGTGAACGAGCTGGTCGACGGGGGGCGGCTGCCGCTCAGCGACCGCTTGCAGGTCGACGACCGGATCCGGGCGGCTCAGATCGCCCTTATCGACATTCGGCGCCAGGGGCGTGACGCGGAAGCGCGTTACGAGCGTATCGTCGGAAAAAAGCGCTCGGGCCCGGTGTCGCTGCCGGGGGTCAAGGCGCCGGCCAACTCGCAGGAAGCGCTGGCGCGGTCGGCGGTGGACGCGAGCTATCGGGTGCGGATCGCGGCGATCGAGGTCGAACGCGCCAAGTATGAGGGCGCCGTGGTCGAAGCCGACCGGATGCCGCGTCTCAGCCTGAATGCCGGGGCGAAGGCCGGGCGCGATATCGACGGCTCGGCCGGGCCGCAGACGGATACCTATATCGGGCTGCGGCTGAACTGGATCCTGCACAAGGGCGGGCGCGACGCCGAGCGCAACGCCTGGGTCGAACGCAAGAGCAAGGCGCTGGCCGAGCAGCACGTCGCCGTGGGCGAGGTGCGTGAACTGGCGCAGCGGACCTGGAACAGCTACATCGCCAATGGCGACCGGGTGCACCTGCTGTCGGCGCAGCTGAACGTGAACCGCGACCTGGTGGGCCAGTATCAGTCCGAGTTCGAGGCCGGCACCCGCAGCCTGCTGGAAGTGCTGGATGCCGAACAGTCGGCCTTCAACGTCGAGTTCGAGGGGATCAGCGCCCAGGCGGCCTATACGTTCAGCATCTACCGGATGCTCGCGGCACAGAGCCGGCTGGCCAAGCACTTTGGAGTGAAGCCCAGCAACACGGCTCTGGTCCCGGATTTCCGCGAACGGGCGCTGGCCAATCCAACCTCGGTCTTCAAGACTGAAATCCCGCCGATGGAATGATGCCATGACGCGAGAGGCGCCCCCCGGACTTGCCGGTACGATCGGGCGCCAGGAGGTCGCGGCGGCGGTTTCGTCGGACATGGCGGTAATCGCCTGGCTGGCGAAGGCGCATCAGCGGCCCTTCTCGGAAAGCGGGCTGCGCGCGGCCTTGCCGGCGGGGACCGACCTCGCCTCGCCCGAGGGCATGTCGCGGGCGCTGGGGCTGCTGGGGCTCAAGGCGCGGCTGGTGAGCGAGCGGCCGGTGTCCATAGATCCGGCGGTGCTGCCCTGCGTGCTGGTCCGCCCGGATGGAAGCCAGGCGATCCTGGCCGGGGTGGATGCAAAGCGGCGCCTCTTCACCGTGATCGACCCGCTAGCCGGAAACCTGGAGGTGGAGTTCAAGCGCCGCGCCCTGCGGCGAGCCTTTGCGGACCGGGTTATTCTGGTCTCGGGGCAGGAGGACCGGCCCGCTGCTCCGCATGGCACGCAGGCCGGGGGGCGCGACTGGTTCTGGGGACCGGTGCGCGAATGCTGGCCGGCCTGGGGGCAGATCCTTGTCGCCGCGCTTTGCCTCAACCTGCTGACCTTCGCGCTGCCGATCTTCGTGATGAACGTCTATGACCGGGTCATCCCCAACGCGGCCTTCGTCACGCTGTCGACGCTGGCGGTTGGGGTCGCCATCGCGCTGGCCTTCGATGTCGCGCTGCGCACCCTGCGGGCAGGCATCCTCGAAAGGATCGGGCGGCGGGTCGACCTCAAGGTCGGATCGGCGCTGTTCCAGCAATGCATGAGCGCGCGGCTGATGGCGCGGGCCGGCGGGGCGGCGGGCATGGCCAACGCGGTGCGCGATTTCGAGAGCGTGCGCGATTTCTTCGGCTCGGCCAGTTTCGTCGCGCTGATCGACCTGATGTTCATCGGGCTATTCATCACCGGTCTGTTCCTGGTGGTCGGTCCGCTGGCCTGGGTGCCGCTGCTGGCGGTTCCGGTGGTGCTGGCGCTGGCGCTGATCGCGCAGGTTCCGCTGCGGCGGAGCGCCGCGCGCGCCCAGCAGCTGGCGACAAGGCGGCATATCGTGCTGGTCGAGGCGCTGCTGGGCATCGAGGCGGTCAAGAGCCTGAACGGCGAGCCGGTGATGCAGCGCGAATGGGAGAACGCGATTGCCGCCGCCGCCCGGATCAGCGGCAAGACGCGGTTCTGGTCGGGTCTGGCGACCAATGGCGCCCTGCTGGTGCAGCAGGTGGTGAGCGTGGGGATCATCGTCTGGGGCGTCTACCTTGTGACGCAGGGACAGATCACCGTGGGCGCGCTGGTGGCGGCGAATATCCTCTCGGGCCGGGTGCTGGCGCCGCTGACCGCGGTGGCGCAGACGATCTTTCGGGCGCATTACGCGCGCAGCGCGATGCAGGCGCTGAACCAGCTGATGGAGATGCCGCGCGAGCGCGAGGAGACCATCCGCACCGACCTGCGCGTGAGGCGCGGGGCGCTGAATTTCCGGGACGTGACCTATCGCTATCCGGGCGCGCAGCACCCGGCGCTGGACCAGGTCTCGTTCGAGATCGCGCCGGGCGAGGTGGTGGCGCTGCTGGGGCGGGTCGGGTCGGGCAAGTCGACGACGGGCAAGCTGATGAACGGCCTGCTGGTGCCCGAGAGCGGGACCATCCTGGTGGATGGCCACGCGCTGGCGCAATACGACCCAGCCGAGCTGCGCGACGGGATCGGATACTTGACACAGGACAGTGAGCTGTTCACCGGCAGCCTGCGCGAGAACATGACGATCGGGCGGCCGAGGGCGAGCGACGATGAAATCCGCCAGGCGCTCTACCTGGCCGGGATGGATGAGTTTGTGGCTGCAAACCCCGAGGGGCTCGACATGTTCCTGGGCGAGAAGGGGCACAGCCTGTCGGGCGGGCAGCGCCAGGGCGTGGCGCTGGCGCGGCTGCTGCTGCGCAATACGCCGGTGCTGTTCCTCGACGAGCCGACCAATGCGATGGACCAGACGATGGAGGCCGCGGTGATCGGTCGGATCCAGAAGCTGGCGCAGGGCGAGCGGACGGTGATCCTCTGCACGCATCGGATGTCGCTGGCCAATCTCGCCGACCGTTTCATCGTGCTGGACAAGGGGCGAAAGCTGCTGGACGGGCCGAAGCAGGACGTGCTGAACGCGCTGCGCAACGCGCAGCTGCGCAAGGCGGAGGGCTGAGGGGTGTTCGGGCGCAGCCTGGCGGACGAATTCGTCAATGCCCCGGCGCAGGGGGGCGAGACCGGCGGCGACGGCAAGTCCTGGCTGTTCCTGCTGGTGATCCTGGCCGGCATCGGTGCCTTTGTCGCCTGGGCGCGCTTCTTCGAGATCGAGGAGGTGACGCGCGGGGTGGGGCGCGTTGTCTCGACCATGCAGGTGCAGGTGGTGCAGAGCCTGGAGCCCGGCATAGTGCGCAGCATCGACGTGCGCGAGGGCGATACCGTTGTGGCGGGGCAGGCGCTGATGCAGGTGGACGATACGGCGGCCTCGTCGCAGCGGGGCGAGCTGCTGGAACAGGAGGCCGCGCTGCTGGCCGAGGAGGCGCGGCTGCAGGCCGAGGTGGCGATGAACCGCAGCCCGGTATTTCCCGAAGAGCTGAAAGCGCGCGCGCCGAATGCGATCTTGGCCGAGATGGACGTGCTCGAGTCGCGGTTCCGCCAACTCGACAACGAGTTGGCCGTGCTGGAGAGCAAACTGACCCAGAAGCAGGCGGCGCTGGACGAGCTCCGTAGTCACCGGGCGAAGCTGGAAGAGGTCATTCGCCCGTTATCGGAGGAGATGACACTGACCGAGCAGCTGGTGGCGAATGGCGCGGTGCCCCGGATCGAGCTGCTGCGCCTGCAGTCGCGGCTGGCCGAGATGAAGGGCGAACTGGCAGTGAGCCTGGCCCAGGAGCCGAACCTGCTGGCGGGGATCGAGCAGGCCAGGAACGAGATCGCGGTGGCGAAGTCCGGCTATGTGCTGACCGCGCGGCAGCGGCTGGCCAAGCTGGGGCTGGAACTGGCGGTGGTGCGCGAGGGGCTGCGGGCGGCCGAGGACCGGGTGGTGCGCACCCTGCTGCGCGCCCCGGTTCAGGGCGTGGTGAACGCTGTCAACGTGACCACGGTGGGCGAGGTGGTGGAACCGGGCAAGCCGCTGGTCGAGATCGTGCCGGGCGACGACAAGCTGCATGTCGAGGTGGACATCCCGCCCAAGGACGTTGCCTTCATCCAGCCGGGCGAGCGGGCATCGGTGAAGATCAGCGCCTATGACTACTTGGTCTATGGGGCCCTTGAAGGCAAGGTCACGCGGATCGGGGCTGACACGGTGCAACGCCCTGACGGGCATGAGTATTTTCGGGTGACGGTCGAGATGGACCGGGCCGATTTCAGCCGTGACGGGCAGGTGCTGCCGATCTCGCCGGGGATGACCGCGACGGTCGATATCCAGACCGGGCGGCGCACGGTTCTGAGCTATCTCCTGGAACCGCTGCTGAAGATCCGCACCGAGGCGCTGCGGGAACGCTGATCACTTCGATGTGGCGTCGTAGACCCCATCCCAGTCCGGCGGCGGCGGAGCGAGGCGGAAGCCCGCGATGCGGGCGCGCAGGTTGGCGAAATGAGTGGCCAGCAGCGGGTCGAAGCTCGTGGCCATGTCCTCCAGCTCGTCCAGCGCCTGTTCGGCGTGGTCCCATTCGCGGGCACGCATCGCGCCCAGCATCTGGCCGTTGAGCAGGGTGGTCTGGACGAAATCGTCGCTCTCGCGCAGCATCCGGTCACCGAGCAGGGCGAAGATGCGTTCGGGCTGGCTCTTGCCCTTCACACGGATCATGTCGAGCTCCAGCAGGGCGAAATCGCCATGCACGGCTGCCTCGGTGGTCGAGCCGACGATGATCGAGGTGCCGTAATAGCGCGACTGGCCTTCGAGCCGCGAGGCCAGGTTCACCGGGTCACCCATGGCGGTGTAGTCGAAGCGCATGTCCGAGCCCATGTTGCCGACGGTGCATTTGCCGGTGTTCAGGCCGATGCCGATCTGCATCGGCTGGAAGGCGCGGCCGGCCGCCGCGTCCTCGACCTCGCGTTCGGCGTTCATCTCGGCCACCTCGCGCACCATGCGCAGCGCCGCCGCGCAGGCGGCGCGCTGGTGGTCGTCGTGGTCCATCGGCGCGTTCCAGAAGGCCATGACGGCATCGCCCATGAACTTGTCGATTGTGCCCTTCTGTTCGAGGATCGCGCCCGACAGGCGGTTCAGCAGCCGGTTCATCAGCGATGTCAGCCCCGCGGGGTTGTCGCTGAAGCTCTCGGCGATCGAGGTGAAGCCGCGCACGTCGCTGAACAGCAGGGTGAGTTCGCGCGTCTCGCCGCCGAGACGCAGGCTTTGCTGGTTGTCGATCAGCTCGGTCACCAGGTCGCGCGAGACATATTGGCCAAAGGCCGTGCGGATGCGCTGGCGGCGGCGTTCCTCGCGCAGGTAGTTGGCGCTCGACATGAAGATGATCGTGGCGAGGCCGGCCCAGATAGGAAAGGTCGCATCCAGCAGCAGCCGCTGCGAGGTGAAGGCGTTGAACGAGAACCAGGCGAAACTCGCCAGGAAGATCGTGCCGGAGACGATCAGGAAGACGGCGTTCATGATCGGTGTCAGGATGACCAGCGCGATGCAGGTCACGACGGCTGCCGTCAGTTCGATGCCGATGGCATAGTTCGGCCGTTCCAGCAGGGTGCCCGAAAGGATGTTCTCGAGCATCTGCGCGTGGATCTCGACCCCGGCCATCTGCAATCCAAGCGGCGTGGCGCGGTAGTCCTCGAGCCCGATGGCCGAGGTGCCGACAAAGACCAGATGCCCGGCCAGGCGACCCTTGGGCATCCGGCCGCTGAGGATGTCGCCGGCCGAGACGAAGCGGTGGCGCTGCGAGGGCGTGAGGTAGGGGCGCACCGTCCCGTCGCCGGCGGTGTTCACCAGCTTGCCGGCCAGCACCACGCCGTCGATCCCCGCCTCGTTGGTGCGCACCGCGAAGGGGTTGCCGCCGGTGGCGACGCGCAGCAGTTCCGGGCCGAGACCGAGCCGCAGCTGTCCGGCCACGCTGACCACCATCGGCGCGCGGCGATAGACGCCGTCCGGGTCGGGGCGGACGTTGAACATGCCGTGGCCGGCGGCGGCGGCTTCGAGTTCGGGAAGGTTCTCGACGAGGTCGGGAAAGGTGGTGATGTAGGGCAGGGGATCGAGGCCCACCAGCGCATGGGGCACCTGTGGCACGTTGCTCTCATGCGCCGCCGCGGCATGGGCGCTGCGCACGCTGGTCTGGCCGACCACCACCCGGCCACGGGCAAAGGCCTCGGCCAGTAGCCTGTCGTTGTCGGGCAGGGCGCGCAGCCCGGCCTTGAGCGCCTCGTCCAGGTCCGGGTTGTCGTCGGCCACCTTGGGCGGCGAAAGGCGGTCGCGCTCGGCGAAGATGATGTCGAAGGCCATGGCCACCGCGCCGTCGCCCATCGTCTTGTCGACCAGTTCGGCAAAGCGGGTCCGGGGCCAGGGCCATTGGCCGATTTCGGTCAGGCTGGCGTCGTCGATATCGATGATCGCGATGGGGAAGGCCTGGGGTTCGCGCGGGCGCTGCTGCTGGTAGAAGTCGAAGACCAGGTTGCGGGCGATGCGCAGCGGAACCGGATCGGCCACGCGCACGACAACCGCGAAAGCGATCAGCCCCAGCGCGATCACGCGGGCCCATCCGATCCACCTGCCGATCCATCCCACCATGCGGATGAGCAAACTGTGCGCTCGTCGTTTGCGCAAGCCTTGTTATCGGGCTGGGATGCGAATCGGGTCCGGGGCAGCACCGGGCGGCTTTGAGGGCGTACTGGTGGGTTCGGATTGCCTTTACGGCAAGAATAAGGCCAAAGCAGGCCCGTTTTGGTAGAATCCGCGCAAGAAATGCGGATTTTTCTATGTGTTTTGCATGGAGCAGCGCAGAATGAGCGTAGTTTGGCGCACCCGGCACGTTTCGGGCCGGCTGCGCCGCAAACCTGGGGGTTTGTCATGCGCGATTTTTCCGGCCAGGCTCCGATGGAGCCGGGCGATTCCGTTATTATTCAGGCCGGCGGCGAAGGCCCCATCGAGATTTCCGATGGCGCGCTGCTCTTCGGGGCCGATTTTTCCCGTGATGGCCGCGACCTCCTGCTCGAGAACCAGGGCGCGCCGGACATCCGCATCGTCGACTATTTCCGCACCGCCACACCGTCCGACCTGCAAGGCCCCGATGGTGGCATTCTGCGTGGCGCGGTGGTCGAGCGTCTGGCCGGACCGGAAGCGCCCGGCCAATACGCCCAGATTGGCGGCGGTTCCGGTGCGGCACCGATCGGCCAGGTCGAGAAGATCGGCGGAGAGGCCAGCGTCCAGCGCACCGATGGCGCGGTCGAGCAACTGACCCCCGACAGCAAGATCTTCTCGGGCGATGTCGTGCAGACCGGGGCGGGCGGCAACCTTTCGATCACCTTCGTTGACGGCACCATCTTCACGCTGACCCCCGGCAGCCGCATGGTGATCGACGAGCTGATCTATACCCCCGGCAGCCAGAACAACTCGGGCGCGTTCAACCTGGTACAGGGCGGTTTCGTCTTCATCGCGGGCCAGGTTGCCTCGACCGGCGGTATGGAGGTTTCGACCCCCGCCGCCACCATGGGCATCCGTGGCACCACGGTGCTGGTCGATGTCCAGACCGAGAACGGGGTGACAACCGCCGAGGTGACCCTGACCCACGACCCGGACGGCGGCCTCGGCAAGTTCGACATCCACGATCTCGCGGGCAACCTCGTGGCGCATGTCACGGGAACGGCGAGCAAGTGGGTCGTTTCCACCGCAGGCGGCGAAACCCGCGAGGTGGCGCGTTCCTACTTCGACGAACAGACCGACAACGTCCTGATTGCCGAGGTCACCGCGGCCTATCAGCAGGCCTTCCTGCGCTTCCGCCAGGGCGGGAATTTCGTCGAACTGGACAGTGTCCATCGCGGTGGCAACCAGTCGCCTGGCCTGCAGAACCCCGATGGTGGCGACGGCGTCGATCTCGACAACACCGACCAGGAAACCGCGCCGGAACTTGCGCCGCCGCCGGGGTCGGAGAACAACGACGACCCGACCTTCGACGAAGGCCGCAACAATCTCATCGACGAGCCGGTCGAGCGCAATATCATCATCACGGGCCTCGAGGATTCCGAGGATGCGCCGATTGCCGGCAACCTGCCCTCGGCCGCCTCGGACGGGACCTTCGTGCTTGCCGACGCGCCGGTCAACGGGACCGTCACGATCGCGCCGAACGGGTCCTATGTCTATGTTCCGAATGAGAATTTCTATGGCAACGACGGGTTCACCTATGTGGTGACATCGGTCAACGGAACGGTCTCCGAGGGGATCGTCACGGTCGATATCCTGCCGGTCAACGACGCTCCGGTGATCGAAGACCAGGCGGTGACGGTGCTTGAAGACGGTGCCTGGGCGGGCCAGGCTGTCGGCAGCGACGTCGAGGACGCGGTTCTGAGCTACCGCCTGCTGCAAGGCGCGCAGCACGGCGGCGTGGTGGTGACCGAGGACGGGCATTGGATCTATACGCCGGATCCGGACTATTCCGGGTCCGACCAGTTCGCGATCGAGGTGGTCGACAGCATGGGCGCGACGGCGACGCAGGTCGTTGTCGTGACGGTCACGGCCCAGAACGACGCACCGCAGGTGACCAGTTCGACGGCCGACGCGGCGGCTGCGCTGAGCGAGGGCGATGCGGCGGTTGGCGGGAAGCTGACGGCCTCGGACGCCGACGCTGGCGCGGTGCTGACCTGGTCCGGTTCGGCGGCGGGCACCTACGGTTCGTTCACCATGAACGCGGACGGCAGCTGGAGCTATGCGCTTGGGGCCGCGGCGGAGGCGCTGAAGGCGGGGCAGGTGGTGACCGAGAGCTTTGTGGCGACGGTGACCGACGACCAGGGCGCGACGGCGGCGGAGACGGTGATCGTGACGATCACCGGCGGCAACGATGGCCCGGTGGTGACCAGTTCGATGGCGGATGCGCGAGGCGCTCTCAACGAGGGAGGCGCGGCGGTTGGCGGGCAGTTGACCGCCAGCGACAACGACGCTGGCGCGGTGCTGACCTGGTCCGGTTCGGCTGCGGGCGCTTACGGTTCGTTCACCATGAACGCGGACGGGAGCTGGAGCTATGCGCTCGGCGCGGCGGCTGAGGCGCTGAAGGCCGGGCAGGTGGTGACCGAGAGCTTTGTGGCGACGGTGACCGACGACCAGGGCGCGACGGCGACGGAGACGGTGATCGTGACGATCACCGGCGGCAACGATGGCCCGGTGGTGACGAGTTCGACGGCGGATGCGCGAGGCGCTCTCAACGAGGGCGGCGCGGCGATTGGCGGGCAGTTGACCGCCAGCGACAACGACGCCGGTGCGGTGCTGACCTGGTCCGGTTCGGCGGCAGGCGCTTACGGTTCGTTCACCATGAACGCGGACGGCAGCTGGAGCTATGCGCTTGGGGCCGCGGCGGAGGCGTTGAAGGCGGGGCAGGTGGTGACCGAGAGCTTTGTGGCGACGGTGACCGATGACCAAGGCGCGACGGCGACGGAGACGGTGATCGTGACGATCACCGGCGGCAACGATGGCCCGGTGGTGACGAGTTCGACGGCGGATGCGCGAGGCGCTCTCAACGAGGGCGGCGCGGCGATTGGCGGGCAGTTGACCGCCAGCGACAACGACGCCGGTGCGGTGCTGACCTGGTCCGGTTCGGCGGCAGGCGCTTATGGTTCGTTCACCATGAATGCGGACGGCAGCTGGAGCTATGCGCTCGGCGCGGCGGCTGAGGCGCTGAAGGCCGGGCAGGTGGTGACCGAGAGCTTTGTGGCGACGGTGACCGACGACCAAGGCGCGACGGCGACGGAGACGGTGATCGTGACGATCACCGGCGGCAACGATGGCCCGGTGGTGACGAGCGCAACGGCGGATGCGCGGGGCGCTCTCAACGAGGGCGGCGCGGCGATTGGTGGGCAGTTGACGGCCAGCGATAGCGACGCTGGCGCGGTGCTGACCTGGTCCGGCTCGGCGGCGGGCGCTTACGGTTCGTTCACCATGAACGCGGACGGCAGCTGGAGCTATGCGCTTGGGGCCGCAGCCGAGGCGTTGAGGGCCGGGCAGGTGGTGACCGAGAGCTTTGTGGCGACGGTGACCGACGACCAGGGCGCGACGGCGACGGAGACGGTGATCGTGACGATCACCGGGGCCAACGACGGACCGGTGGTGACGAGCGCTACGGCGGATGCGCGAGGCGCTCTCAACGAGGGCGGCGCGGCGATTGGTGGGCAGTTGACGGCCAGCGATAGCGACGCCGGCGCGGTGCTGATTTGGTCCGGTTCGGCGGCGGGCGCTTATGGTGCGTTCACCATGAATGCGGACGGCAGCTGGAGCTATGCGCTTGGGGCCTCTGCGGAGGCGTTGAAGGCGGGGCAGGTGGTGACCGAGAGCTTTGTGGCGACGGTGACCGACGACCAGGGCGCGACGGCGGCGGAGACGGTGATCGTGACGATCACTGGGGCCAATGACGGGCCGGTGGTGACGAGCGCGACGGCGGATGCGCGAGGCGCTCTCAACGAGGGCGGCGCGGCGATTGGCGGGCAGTTGACCGCCAGCGACAACGACGCCGGTGCGGTGCTGACCTGGTCCGGTTCGGCGGCAGGCGCTTATGGTTCGTTCACCATGAACGCGGATGGCAACTGGAGCTATGCGCTTGGGGCCGCGGCGGAGGCGTTGAAGGCGGGGCAGGTGGTGACCGAGAGCTTTGTGGTGACGGTGACCGATGACCAGGGCGCGACGTCGACGGAGACGGTGATCGTGACGATCACCGGCGGCAACGATGGCCCGGTGGTGACGAG
>NZ_BNCJ01000021.1:0-42985 GCF_014656415.1 Seohaeicola zhoushanensis
ACAGGCCGGAATAGACAGGGGGAGTCGCGCCGCAGGCGCGGCGGGGGCAGCGCCCCCATGATCCGACTGCCGGAAGCGCGCGGTCTCAATAGGAGACGGTCACCCCGTTCTCGATCAGGTAGGCGTCGCACTTGCGATGCGCGGTGCTGATGACGAGATACCAGACCGTGCTGCCATCCTGCGCGGTGCGGGAATATTCGCAGCGGTTGGGCGCGGTCCACCAGCGGCCCTTGTAGCCGGGCGGCGGCAGCAGTTCCGAGCCGCCGACCTTGACCGGCAGGCTCGCGATGCGGCCGGATTTCCCCATGTTGTCGGCGCTGGCCGGAAGGGCGAAGGCAAGGACGGCAAGCGCGGCGGCGATGGTCTTCGGCATTCGGTCTTCTCCTCTTGCGCGGACATCCGGCCGCGGCATTCCGGATTGGGCCTTAAACGCGCGCTAGGATGCCGGCGAAATCGGGCAGCAATGTGCAGGAACCTTGGCAATCCGGCGTTCCCCCTCGCCTCCGGCCCTTCACGGCGCTGGCATAAGGCGCGGCGCGGTGCCATGCTGGGGGCGGGAGGCCCAACGATGAAACGCTCGATCTCCTCGCCCCTCGGCCCGCTGGTCATCACCGCCGATGCCGGCGCGCTGACCGGGCTGACCTGGAGCGACGACCGGCACGAGGACGACGACCCGCTGCTGCGCGAGGCCGAGCGCCAGCTCGCCGCCTATTTCGCGCGGGCGCTGGAAACCTTCGACCTGCCGCTGCGCGTCGAGGCCAGCGCCTTCCAGCGTGCGGTCTGCGATGCGATGCTGGCGATCCCCTACGGCCATACCCGCACCTATGGCGACCTTGCCCGCGACCTCGGCGCGACGCCGCAGGCGGTGGGGCAGGGCTGCGGCGGCAACCCGCTGCCCATCGTCATTCCCTGCCACCGCGTGCTCGGCGCCAATGGCCTCGGCGGCTTCTCGGCGCGCGGCGGGGTCGAGACCAAGGTGGCGCTGCTGCGCCACGAGGGCGCGGCGGGGCTTCTGATATGACGCAGATCAAGGCCGCCCCGGCGGCCGGATCCTAGGTTCCATGCAACACCATACCACGGAAAAGGAGACCCGATGAGCGCCAAGAAAGACCGCGCCGCCCTCAAGGCGGCGATCCGCAGCCGGATGCTGGATCTGGAAGAGGGCGAACTGGCCACGGCCCGCGCCCATTACGAGCGCTTCCTCGGCGAGGCCCGGCTCGACGACCGCGAGGGGCATGACAATTCGGACATCGCCGAAAGCCGCGAGAGCGCCGATCTCGCCGCCGCCTTCGATGGACCGGTGCATACGCATCAGGCCAAGATCGACGCCCTCGAGGCGCTCGACTTCGCGCTGGCCGACCACGTCCGCCCCGGCGCCGTGGTCTCGTTCAACAAGCGGCATTTCGTGGTGGCGGTGGCGACATCGGCCTTCGACTGCGAAGGGCGCAGCTACATGGGCATCTCGACCCAAAGCCCGATCTTCGCCGCCATCGACGGCCTGGCCGAGGGCGACAGCTTCACCTTCAACGGGCGCAAGACAAGGCTCGACGAGGTGTTCTGACACCGGCTGCCCGGCCTCGCGCCGGGCGGCACCTCAGTGCCGCTGGGGGATAAGCATCTGCACGATGCCTGCGAAGAGCAGGTAGAAGCTGGTCAGCAGCAGCCCCCAGTGCGCCCAGCTTTCCGGGTGGAAATCGACCCAGGCGGCCCAGCCGGCGAAGAAGGTCCAGGCCAGCGCCATCGGCAGCGTCACCGCGCGCCAGCGCTCGGTGCGCACCGGGTGGACGAACTTCAACGGCACGAACATCGCCGCCGCCAGCAGCGTGACGACCGCCAGGCTGACCCAGAAGCTCGGCTCCAGCGCGAAGATCACCAGCACCACCATGTTCCAGCAGCCGGGGAAGCCCGAGAAGGAATTGTCCTTCGTCTTCATCCGGGTGTCGCAGAAATACATGGCGCTGGCGAAGGTGATGACGATGATCGCCACCCAGCCGGTCCAGCCATCCATCAGCCCCGACTTGAACAGGGCAAAGGCGGGGATGAAGACATAGGTCAGATAGTCGATGATGAGGTCGAGCAGCACGCCGTCGAACTGCGGCGCGTATTCCTTGACCTCGAACCGGCGCGCCAGCGGCCCGTCGATGCCGTCGACGAAGAAGGCGACCACCAGCCAGAGGAACATCATGTCCCACTTGGCCTCGACGGCGGCCAGCATGGCCAGCATGGCAAAGACGGCGCCGGTGGCCGTGAAGAGATGAACCAGGATGGCGCGGGATTGCGGTGTCATGGCTCAGAGTCATGCCGGAAGCGGGCCGGGGATGTAAAGGGTTTCCCGGCGCGCCCGCCTCCGGCGGGGCTCAGGCTGTGGCGATCTGGCCAACCTTCCGGATGGCCTCGGCAGTGTCCTTGATGTGCGACTTGACCGCGCTCAGCGCCTTCTTCAGCAGGCTGCGCAGGGTCTTGACCACGCTCAGCAGCCCGCTCACCTGGCCGATCCACTTGAACATCAGCTGCAGCACGGTGCGGAACGACTCGATGGTGGCGAGGACCGGGGCGATCACGTTCAGGCTGGCGATGAAGGCCACGATCTTGGCCAGCAGCCCGGCGATCATCCCGGCGATCTTCTTGAACAGGGCCTTGAGCCTGGCCAGGATCGCCGCCGGATTGGCCGCCTTGGCCAGCAGCGCAATCACCTTGTCGAGCGAGGCAAGGGTCAGCTTCAGATCGGCCAGCAGCGGCTCGGCCTGTTTCAGCAGGTTGTCACCCACCTTCAGGAAGCCGTCGACCACATGCTTGCCGACGGTGGCGATGAATTGCGCCAGCCCCTGCTTGATCGCCTTGATGAGGTTGCGCAGGAAGCCGGTCAGGTTCTTCAGGATCTTCGGCAGCGTCTTGGCGATCCGGCTGAGCGACTTGTGGATCTTATCCACGGTCTCCTTGACCGGGGCAAACGGGTCATTCGACTGGGGCATGATGAATCCCTTGCATGAAATATGGGACCGGCGCGAACCGGACAGCCGGAAAATGCGGCTGCTGGAAGGGTGCGGGCAGATGCGGCGCGGGTCAAGCGCATTGGCGCCCCGGCCGGCTCAGGCCCGCGGATGCGCCTTCTCGTAGACTTCCATCAGGCGGGCGGTGTCGACCGCCGTATAGGCCTGCGTGGTCGAGAGCGAGGCATGACCCAGCAATTCCTGGATCGCCCGCAGGTCGCCGCCGGCGGCCAGCAGGTGGGTGGCGAAGGAATGCCGCATCGCGTGCGGCGTGGCCGAGGCCGGCAGGCCGAGCTGCATCCGCGCCTTGGCCATCGCGCCCTGGATCAGTCGCGGCGACAGCGGCCCGCCGCGCACGCCCAGGAACAGCGGGCCGTCAGGCGTCAGCACATGCGGGCAGAGGCGGACATATTCGGCCACCGCATCGCGCGCGGCCCCGATCACCGGAACCGGACGCTCCTTGCCGCCCTTGCCGCGAATGCGCAGCACGCCGGGCAGGGGGCTGTCGGCCCCCTTCAGCCCCAGCGCCTCCGAGATCCGCAGCCCGCAGCCATAGAGCAACGTCACCACGGCGGCATCGCGCGCGGCGACCCAGGGCGTTTCCGATTGCAGCTCGACATGGTCGATCATCGCCCGCGCGGCATCCTCGGCCAGCGGGCGGGGCAGCTTGTTGGTAAACCGCGGCGCGCGGGCCGAGAGCACCGCCGTCACCTCGATGCCCTCGCGCTCGGCGAGCCAGCGCATGAAGCTCTTCACCGCCGAGAGCTTGCGTGCAAGCGAGCGCGCGGTCAGCCCCTCGGCGCGGGCATCCGCCATCCAGGCCCGCATGTCGGCCACGCCGATGCGCCGCAGCGCGCCCAGCCCCTGCGGTTCGCCCATGTGCCGTGTCATGAAGCCGAGAAAGCCCGCGACATCGCCGCGATAGGCCTCGATCGTGTTCTCGGCGGTGCCCTCCAGCGCGCGCCGCGTCTCCAGCCAGCGGGCCAGCGCGTCGCTCGCCGCGGGCGAGACCGGGGTCACGACAGCCAGTGCCGCATGGTCCGCTCGAAAACGCCGGCGAAGAAGGCCAGCAGCTCGGTGCCCTGGGTGGGCGAGAACTGGTGCGGATCCTCGGCGGCCATGGCCAGCATTCCGGGCAGACGCCCCTTGCCGAAGTCGAGCTTGAGGCAGGCCTCCGAGCGCACCCAGTCCGCCGCCTCGCCATAGACCAGCGGCGAGGCGTCATGCACCTGGCGCAGCACCACCGGCCGCGCCGGGCCGCCCCGGCCGTGGCTGAGGTAGGTATCGACAAAGCCCGGCTCGGCCAGGGCCAGCACCGAATCGAGACGGTCGACCACCGGGTCGTCGTCGTTCTGCACGGTCTCCAGCACCAGGGTGATCCGGTCGACCTGCAGGATCTCGGCGACATCGCCGCCCAGCCCGCGCAGGAAGGCTTCGAAGCCCGTGGGTTCCAGCATCTTCAGGATGGCGCGATGCACCTGGTTGGTCCCGGCGAGGTTCTCGTAGGCCGCCGCGATGACCGAACGGTGGGTGTCTTCCAGCCGGTCGAGCCGCGTTTCCAGCCGCTCCATCACGATGCCGCGCAGGTCGACGACATTGTTGCCCATCGCCTTGGCATTGGCCTCGATCAGCGCGTGCATCACGTCCTGATCGTCAAGAATCGCGTAGGGCTTGGCCAGGATCTCCGACCTTACCGCCTCTTCGAGTTTCGCGCTGCCGCTCATGCCTGTCCGCTCTTGCCCGTCTCTTCTTCTTGTTGGCGAGGTCTATAACACGGCTTCGCGCGAATGCTGCCGGAAAATTCGGCCTGGCGGGATTTTTCGCTCATGGCCGGGCCGCGCCGCCACGACGGAAAAAGGGCGCCCGCCAACCCATTGGCACGCGCCCCCCGCTTCTTCTCTTTTCAAATACTCACCAGCACCGGCGGCCGCCGGGCGCCGCGTCAGAGGATCTTCTGACCGGTCTTCGCCCAGTCCTTGAGGAAGGTCTCGAGGCCCTTGTCGGTCAGCGGGTGGCTGGCCAGCGCCTTGATGACCGAGGGCGGAGCGGTGATGACATCGGCGCCGATCCGGGCGGCGTCGGTGATGTGATTCACCGTGCGGATCGAGGCGGCGAGGATCTCGGTGCTGAAATCGTAGTTGTCATAGATCGTGCGGATGTCCTCGATCAGCTGCATCCCGTCGAGGTTGATGTCGTCGAGCCGGCCGATGAAGGGCGAGATGAAGGTCGCGCCCGCCTTGGCCGCCAGCAGCGCCTGGTTGGCCGAGAAGCAGAGCGTCACGTTGACCATCCGGCCCTCGCCGCTCAGCACCTTGCAGGCCTTGAGGCCATCCCAGGTCAGCGGCACCTTGACGGCGATGTTGTCGGCGATCTTGGCCAGCTCGCGGCCCTCGGCGATCATCCCCTCGGCGTCCAGCGCCACGGTCTCGGCCGAGACCGGCCCGTCGATCATCTTGCAGATCTCGGCGGTGACTTCCTTGATGTCGCGGCCCGACTTCATGATGAGCGAGGGGTTGGTGGTCACGCCATCGACCATCCCCAGCGCGTGAAGTTCGGCGATCGCGTCGATCTCGGCGGTGTCTACGAAGAATTTCATGGCAGCTTCCTCTGATGGGTTGGCCTCGGGTCGGCTTGGCTTTACCTGATGACCCGACGGGCGAAAAGCCCCGATCGGGAGCGGGCGCGATGACGGAACGCGAGTATTTCGGCGAAGGCGAGCTGGTCGGCGTGCTGACCACCCAGCCGCTCGACCGCGTGCTCGATTACCGCGCGCCCGAGGGCGGCTGCTTCCTGGGCGCCTTCGTCGAGGTCCCGCTGGGCCCCCGCCGGGTGCTGGGCGTGGTCTGGGGGCCGGGCCGGGGCGACTGGGACATCGCCAAGGTGCGCAGCGTCAGCCGCGTGCTGGATGCGGCGCCGATGCGCGAGGAGATGCGCCTCTTCCTGCGCCGCGCCGCCGATTACACGCTGACCCCGATGACCGCCATGCTGCGCCTGGCCACCCGCGCGCCGGGGCTGGGCGACCCGCCCTCGATGCGCAAGGTCTACCGGCTGGGCGCGCGCGCTCCCGACCGCCTGACCGAGGCGCGGGGCCGGGTGCTGGAAGTGCTGCGCGAGTATGGCGGGCTGGCCTTCACCCTCTCCGAACTGGCCGAGATGGCGGGGGTGACGCCCTCGGTGGTCAAGGGCCTGGTGACGCAGGGCGCGGTGGCCGAAGAGGACAGCCCGCGCGACACGCCCTTTCCCCGGCTCGACCCCGACCTGCCGGGGAAGGAGCTGACCGACGACCAGCGCGCCGCGGCCGGCGTTCTTCAGGCCGGCGTGCGGGCCGGCTGCTACGGCACCACGCTGCTCAAGGGCGTCACCGGCTCGGGCAAGACCGAGGTTTATCTCGAAGCCGTGGCCGAGGCGCTGCGGACCGGCCGGCAGGCGCTGGTGCTGCTGCCCGAGATCGCGCTGACCGCCGAATTCACCACCCGCGTCGAGGCGCGCTTCGGCGCGCGGGCGGCGGAATGGCACTCGGGCGTCACCATGACCGAACGCCGCCGCACCTGGCGGATGGTGGGCGAGGGTGGCGCGCAGCTGGTGGTCGGTGCGCGCTCGGCCCTGTTCCTGCCGTTCCGCGACCTCGGCCTGATCGTCGTCGACGAGGAACACGACACCTCCTACAAGCAGGAGGACGGGGTGCTCTACAATGCCCGCGACATGGCGGTGCTGCGCGCCTCGATCCTGGGCGCGCAGGTGGTGCTGGCCTCGGCCACGCCCTCGCTCGAGACCTGGGCCAATGCCGAGGCGGGCAAGTATAGCCGCCTGGACCTGACCTCGCGCTTCGGGGCGGCGGTGCTGCCGACGATGCGGGCCATCGACATGCGGGCCGAGCAGCTGGAGGCGGGCCGGTGGGTGTCACCGACGCTGCGGCGCGCGGTTCAGACGCGGCTCGAGAAGGGCGAGCAGTCGCTGCTCTTCCTCAATCGCCGCGGCTATGCGCCGGTGACGCTCTGCCGGGCCTGCGGCCAGCAGATCGGCTGCGACCATTGCGACGCCCGGATGGTCGAGCACCGCTTCCTCAAGCGGCTCATGTGCCACCAGTGCGGCGAGACCAAGCCGATACCCGAGGCCTGCCCCTCCTGCGGCGTCGAGGGGAAGCTGGCGCCGGTGGGGCCGGGGGTCGAGCGGCTGGCCGAGGAGGCGGCGGCTGTCTTCCCAGATGCGCGGATTTCGGTGCTGTCCTCCGATCTCTTTGGCTCGGCGCGGGCGCTGAAGGCGAGCATCGAGGAGATCGCGGCGGGCGGCGCGGATATCGTGATCGGCACCCAGCTGGTGGCCAAGGGGCACAACTTCCCGCTGCTGACGCTGGTGGGGGTGATCGACGCCGACCTCGGGCTGCAGGGATCGGACCTGCGCGCGGCCGAGCGGACCTTCCAGCTGATGCGGCAGGTGGCGGGCCGGGCGGGGCGGTCGGAGCGATCGGGCGAGGCGTTGCTGCAAAGCTTCCAGCCCGAGCACCCGGTGATCCGGGCGATCCTGGGCGGCGACGAGGAGGCCTTCTGGCGGGCCGAGGCGCGCGAGCGCGAGCAGGCGGGGGTGCCTCCCTACGGCCGGATGGCGGGGATCATCCTGTCGGGCTCGGACGTGGCGCAGGTCTTCGACCTGGGCAATGCGCTGGCCCGCGCCGACGGGCCGCTGCGGCAGATCGGGGCGCAGGTCTTCGGCCCCGCTCCGGCGCCGATCGCGCGGGTCAGGGGGCGGCACCGGGTGCGGCTGCTGGTGAAGGCGCCGAAGGGCGCGCCGCTGCAGGACGCGCTGGCCCGCTGGATCGCGCCGTTCCGGCTGAAAGGCGACCTGCGGCTGGCCGTCGATATCGACCCGCAGAGCTTCTTCTGAGGCCCGTTTCGGAGCGTCCCAGCCAGGACGCTTTTCAAGATATTGAAATCGTTATTAATTTTTAGAGTGACTTTCCGGGACACCACTTGTGCGGCCGGGTAGCCCATGAGTCCGCATGCCATCTTCCGCATGATCAGCGGGCTGTTCCTCTCCCGCCATTTCCGCTAAGCGCAACAAAACGCGCGCGGGGAGGGCGGGAATGGACGATGAAATTCTGGCGGTGATCGAGGCCTCGGTGATCCGGCGCTGGATCGGGCTGGCCATGCTGGCCGGCCTTGGCGGCGTGACCATCTACGTGGCCCTGGCCAAGCCGCCGGAACCGGTCTGGCAAGTCTTCCTCATCGGCATCGGCCTGCTGTCGCTCTGGGCGGCGGCGCGGATGTATGCGGCGACGCAGCTGCGCATCGAACTGACCCGCGAGGTTTTGCGCGACAGCGCCGGCATGGTGCTGGCCCGCGTCGAGGACATCCGCTCGATCGAGCGTGGCGCCATGGCCTTCAAACCCTCGAACGGGTTCCTCGTGACCACCAACACCCCCGCCGGGCGGGCCTGGCGGCCCGGCCTCTGGTGGCGCGTCGGCCGCCGGGTCGGCGTTGGCGGCGTGGTGCCGGGACACCAGGCCAAGCTGGTGAGCGACATCCTCTCGGCCCTGCTGCTCGAACGAAACGAGAAGGGCGCGGAATAGATCCGCGCCCCTGTCCTTGTCAGCCTTATGCTTCGGCTCAGGTGTCGTTGTCGGGATAGGTCTCTTCGCCCGGAGGGTCGCCCTCCCAGACCACCTGCGACACGAAGCGCGGACGGGTGAAGACGAAGTTGGCCAGGTTGATGTCGTCGAGGCCGACGTTGAACAGCGGCACGAAGACGTTGTTGGTCTCGACCAGGATCACCCGCTCGTTGTCGGGCATCACCGGCAGGCGGGCCTCGATATCCGAGATGTTGGAATTGGTCAGCGCCGCCGGGAAGCCGCGATTGGCCGACCAGTCGAGGTAGTAGCGGCTCTCGTCCTCGTCCCAGCGGATCACCGAGACCCGCAGGTCGACGTCCGAGGGCGTCCGGGTCATCAGTTCCATCAGCCGCAACATGCTGTCGATGTAATTGTCGTTGATCGCCTCGGTCTCGCGCGAGATGAGGTCGCTGACCGTGTAGGCGGCCTTGAGGTTCACCGCGCTCTGCCGGTAGCCGTCGAAGAAGACATAGCTTGCCATGAAGGCCCAGAAGAGGATGGGCATCGCCAGGACGAATTCGACGGTGACGTTGCCCGACGTGTCGTCGCGAAAGGCGCGCAGGCGGTTTTTGAACGAAGTCAACAGCATGGCTTACCTCGGTTCCTGAACGAAGACGGAAGTGGAGACCAGGGCGAACTGGCCGGCACCATCCTTGACCAGCCCCTTGCCAAGGCCGGTGGTCGGGAAGATCGGGTCGATCTTGGCGCAGGCGCGCAGAACCATCAGTTCGTTCTCGCTGGCGTCATTGCGGAATTCGACCTTGGGGATGACTTCTTCGGCCTTGTCGGTGCAGCTGGCGGTGCCCGAGATGCCGGTCCAGTCGCGCGGGTCCATCACCACCATCTCGAGCAGCATGTTGTCGCTGCAGTTGCTGATGAAGCCGGCCCGCTTGCAGAGCAGGTCCTTGATATCGTCATGCTGCGGCACGTTGCCCGTGCCGAGGCGGATGTCGCGCACGGTGATGTCCATCGCGCGCTCCAGCATCGCGTGCTGCAGCGAGATCATGCCGAGTTCGACCCCGGAGAGCAGGAGGAAGAGCATCGCCGGAAAGACCATGACGAACTCGATGGTGGCGTGACCGCTTTCCGACTTGCGGAACCGGCGCAGAGAACTGGCGAATTCGCGGATCATTGGGTCAGCCTCAGTTTGCGGATCGACGTGGCGATCGCGTTGAACGCATCGTTGATCTCGTTGCTTTCCACGTCGAAGAAGTGGGCGTCGGAGCTTGCGCAATCCTTGAGGACGCGCACGCCGCGCTTGGGCGCTTCGAGCGAGACCGCGAAGATGATGATGCCCTCATCCTTGGCGGCGCCGCACATCTGCTTGGTGAACTGGTCCTTGGCGGTGCCGTTGAGGAAGCTGAAGGCCGCCTGGTACCAATCGCCGTAGCTGTTCCCGTTGTAGGTGTAGTTGTTGTAGACGTTCCACAGCAGCGACACGCGGTTGAACAGTTCCGGATAGGTCAGGCGCACCGCGGTGCCGGTTTCGGCCGGTTGGCCGGGCAGTTCGTTGCCGTAGGGGTGGTCCTTGAAGGCGCGGATATGCGGCCACCAGTAGTTCGGGTTCCCGTTCGACTTGTAGACCGTGTATTTGTTGGCTTCGGCGTTGTACCACACGTCCGAGATGCCCTCGCGCAGCGAGGGGTTCAGCATGTACTGGTTGGTGTTCTCGCCATCCGACATCAGCACGATCACCTTCAGGATCCGGCCGCTGTTGTAATCGTTCGGCCGGCCCTCGAAGGCGGGGTCCACGATCCCGTCGGCGATCAGGTCGCTGACCACGCTGCGGGTGCTCGGGTCGAGCAGCACGGTGCCCCACTTCATGCCGATGTCGATCGAGGTATTGCCCTGCGCCGTCATGTCGTCGACATAGGCGTGCAGATCGGCGGGCTTGTTGCTCAGCGGCACGATGGCCGAGTTGCTGCGCACCGGGCAGACCGGGATCTCGATCGGGTTCGTTGTCGAGGTGAAGGGGTCGAAATGCGCGGTGCGGTCCATCTCGACCACGCGCGACAGGTCGGTCTTCTTGAACTCGTCGGCGACGAAATCGACGCAATGCGAATACTGGTGCTCTTGCGTCGTGGTGTATTTGTCGAGCAGCGACTTGCCGACGTTGACCTGGGTGGCGAAGGGCACGATCGACATCGAGATCTCGTCGCTGTTGCCGTTCGAGAAGACCGAGTTGATGAAGTTGTGCGTGGCGACCTTGAGATCCTCGAGGCGCGTGCCGGTGTTCATCGAACCGGAGATGTCGAGCACCATGGAGATCTCGAGGTTGTCGATACTCTCCTCGGCGGTCCCGATGGCCGGAGCCCTGAGCGTGTCGACGCCGGTCATGTGCATGAACTGGGTGAGGACGTTCGATTCCGCATTGGCCGAGACGCGGCGGAAGCCGGTGCCCTCGGTGACGGCGACACCGCCGAGATAACCGCCGAGGTCGGCCTTGTCGAAGTAGTCCTGGACCACCGCCTGGGGATCGAGCTGCTGTTCCATGTCGGCCGCGGCCAGAACGGCGCGGTCGAGGGTATATTGCAGCTCGGCCCGGTCGCGCTCGAAGCGCATCAGGTCGATGCCGATACCGCCGATCATCAGGATGAGCACGAAGATGTAGACGCCGAAGATCAGGAGAGATCCGTCTTCGTCCTTTCCGAAGCGGCGCAGTGCGCCCTTGTCGAACCTGCCGGATTCAAGTGCCAAACCGAAGGAACGAGTCGCTTTCTTTCCTTGTTGCACACGCATGACTAACCTCTCTGCCGCCGGGAGTCCGGCAGCGGTCGACCAACAATTCATCCCCATCGTTCTGGGCGAAAAACATGTCGTAATTTGGGCGGAAAGCCGCCGGAAGCGGGCCTATTCCCGCCCGTACCCGCCACGGTTTCACGGATTCCCGCGGGTTGTTGCGCGGCTTTGAACAAAGCGGAGAATCGTACGGGGCACGACTTGGCCGCAAGGGGGGATTGCCGCGGCGCGGCGGAGAAATTTGCCGTTTGGCGTGGCTTTCCGTCATCTCCTCGCCATACAGTCGGGACAACAGTCGGCCGCGCGCGACTCGTGCGGTGCAACCGGGAGGGACGGTAATGGCGACGATCAAGGAACCGAGTTTCCGCGAAAGCGTGGATCTGATGTTCAACCGCGCGGTGGCGCTGCTGGACCTGTCGCCAGGGCTCGAGGAGAAGATCCGCGTCTGCAACTCGACCTATACGGTGCGCTTCGGGGTGCGGCTGCGCGGCCAGATCCACACCTTCACCGGCTACCGCTCGGTGCACTCGGAACACATGGAGCCGGTCAAGGGCGGCATCCGCTATGCCATGGGCGTGAACCAGGACGAGGTCGAGGCGCTGGCGGCGCTGATGACCTACAAATGCGCCCTGGTCGAGGCGCCCTTCGGCGGCTCGAAGGGCGGTCTGCGGATCGACCCGCGCCAGTATGACGAGCACGAACTGGAACAGATCACCCGCCGCTTCGCCTACGAGCTCATCAAGCGCGACCTCATCAACCCCAGCCAGAACGTGCCGGCCCCCGACATGGGCACGGGCGAGCGCGAGATGGCCTGGATCGCCGACCAGTACAAGCGGATGCAGACCACCGACATCAACGGCAATGCCTGCGTCACAGGCAAGCCGATCAACGCCGGCGGCATCCAGGGCCGCACCGAGGCGACGGGGCGCGGCGTGCAATACGCCCTGCGCGAGTTCTTCCGCGACCAGATCGGGGTGCAGAAGGCCGGGCTGTCCGGCGACCTCGAGGGCAAGCGGGTGATCGTGCAGGGCCTCGGCAACGTCGGCTACCACGCCGCCAAGTTCCTCTCCGAGGAGGATGGCGCGCTGATCACCGGGATCATCGAGCGCGATGGCGCGCTGTTCAATCCCAAGGGGCTGGACGTCGAGGCGGTGCGCCACTGGCTGACCAGCCACGGCGGCGTCACCGGCTATCCGGACGCCACCCATACCGCCGAGGGCGCGGCGGTGCTGGAGGAGGACTGCGACATCCTGATCCCGGCGGCGATGGAAGGGGTCATCAACCTCGGCAACGCCGCCCGCATCAAGGCGCCGCTCATCATCGAGGCGGCCAACGGCCCGGTGACCGCCGGCGCCGACGAGATCCTGCGCGACAAGGGCGTGGTCATCATCCCCGACATGTATGCCAATGCCGGCGGGGTGACGGTCTCCTACTTCGAATGGGTCAAGAACCTGAGCCACATCCGCTTCGGCCGCATGGGCCGCCGCCAGGAGGAATCGCGCCACCAGCTGATCGTCGAAGAACTCGAACGCCTCAGCGCCGACCGCGGCCTCGGCTGGACGCTGAGCCCCGGCTTCAAGGAGAAATACCTGCGCGGCGCGGGCGAGCTGGAACTGGTCCGCTCGGGCCTCGACGACACCATGCGCACCGCCTACCAGTCGATGCGCGACGTCTGGCACGGCCGCGACGACGTGAAGGATCTGCGCACCGCCGCCTACCTGATCTCGATCAGCCGGGTGGCGGCAAGCTATCGCGCCAAGGGCCTCTAGGGGCGGCGGGGTAAACCCCGCCCTACCGCGCGTGGGCCGGGGAGGCGATATACGGTGCTCCGCGCGCCTGGCCGGTGTCGCTTTGGAGTATTTTTGAAGAAGAGAAGCCTGGGGCAGGGTGCGCCCGAGCCGGTCGGCGGCGCCGGCGTCAGGCGGATTTCTTCTTACGCTCGCCTTCGGTGAAGCGGGCGAGCAGCGCGGTTTCGAGATCCTTCTGCAGCTCGCGGGTGCGGGCGATATAGGCGGCGTTCTCGGAGATCGGCTGCGTCGGATCCCAGAGTTGGGCCAGTTCCTTCACCGCGGCGCGGTCGTGGTGGTAGAAGGTCTGCTGCGCCTCGGCGGCCTCGTATTCCGACAGGCCGATGTTCTCGAGCACGTAGCGGCCGGCGCGCAGGGCGGAGTCGAACATCTCGCGCACGATGTCGTCGGCGCCGGCGCGGTAGAGCTGGAAGACGTGAAAGCGGTCATAGGCGCGGGCGATGATATGCAGGTCGGGCCTTTCGCGCCGGGCATAGGCCACCAGCTGGGTCGCCTTGTCCTTGTCGTCCATCGCCACCACCAGGATGCGGGCCTTCATCAGCCCGGCGGCCTTGAGCAGCTCGGGGCGCGAGGGGTCGCCGAGGAAGCCCTTGAAGCCGAATTTGCGCATCAGCTGGATCGTCTGCATGTCCTTGTCGAGCACCACGGTGCGAAAGCCGCTGGCCTGCACCAGCCGGTTCACCACCTGCCCGAAGCGGCCGACGCCGGCGATGATGACCGGGCCTTCCTCGTCGATCTCGTCGGGCTCGAAGGGGTCGGCGCGGTCGCCGAGGCGGCGCGAGATCTGGTCGTAGAGGATGAAGAGCAGCGGGGTGATCATCATCGAGAGGGCGATCACCAGCAGCAGCTTCTCGGAGACCGCCGAGGGGATGATGTAGAGCTTTTCCGAGAAGGCCAGCAGAACGAAGCCGAATTCGCCCGCCTGCGCCAGCGACAGGGTGAACAGCGCCCGGTCGCGGCCGTGCAGGTTGAACAGGCGAGCCAGCAGGAAGAGCACGGCGCTCTTGATGAGGATCACCAGCAGCGCGAGGCCGATCATGTCGTCGGGCGCGGCGAAGAAGGCGTGGAAGTTGATGCCGGCGCCGACGGTGATGAAGAACAGGCCGAGCAGCAGGCCCTTGAAGGGTTCGAGGTCGCTTTCCAGCTCGTGGCGGAACTCGCTGTTGGCAAGCACCACGCCGGCGAGGAAGGCGCCGAGCGCCGGGGAGAGGCCCACCAGCGTCATCAGGAAGGAGATGCCCACCACGATGAGCAGGGCCAGCGCGGTATACATCTCGCGCAGGCGGGCGGCATGGATGAAGCGGAACACCGGGCGGGTCAGGAAGACCCCGGCCAGTATGATGGAGGCGATCACCGCGATGGTGACCAGGGTGACGCCCCAGCCCGGCAGGCCCTGGAGCAGATGCGCGGCCGCGTGGCCGCCTTTCCCGGCGTCGTTGACGGCGAGCGAGATCGAGCCGTCCTCGTTGATCTTGCCGTAGACCGGCGCGGCCAGCAGCGGCAGGAAGGCCAGGATCGGGATCACCGCGATATCCTGGGTCAGCAGCACCGAGAAGGCCGAACGGCCGCCGCCGGTCTGCATCAGCCCCTTCTCCGAAAGCGTCTGCAGCACGATGGCGGTGGAGGAGAGCGAGAGCGTCAGGCCCACCGCGAGCGCCACGCTCCAGGGCTGGCCGGCGGCCATCGCCGCCGCCATCAGCACCAGCGTCGAGAGCACCACCTGCAGCCCACCGAGGCCGACCAGCCGGTGGCGCATGTCCCAGAGCGTGCGGGGTTCGAGTTCGAGCCCGATCAGGAAGAGCATCATCACCACGCCGAATTCGGCGAAATGCTGCAGTTCGGCCGTCTCGGCGCCCACTAGCCCGAGCACCGGGCCGACGATGACGCCGGCCGCGAGGTAGCCCAGCACGCTGCCCAGCCCGAGGCGCGCGGCGATGGGCACGGCGATCACCGCGGCGGCCAGGTAGATGCAGGCCTGGTAGAGGAAACTTTCCATCGGTCGGCGGACTCCTGTCGGGTCAGGTCGGCAGCGGGGCGTCCTGCTTGAGCTGGTCCATCACGATCTGGCTTTGCACGCGGGCGACCGAGGGATGCGACAGCAGGACGTCGTGGATCAATGTGTTCAGAGCGCCGAGGTTAGTGCAATAGACCCGCAGGAGATAATCCGCCTCGCCGGTCATGGTCCAGGCGCTGGTGATCTCGGGGCGGGACCGCACCAGGCGGGCGAAGGCCTTCGACTGCTCGGGGCCGTGGGTGGCGAGCTGCACCTGCACGAAGCCCTGCACCGCGAGGCCGAGCCGCGCCGGGTCGAGCCGGGCGGCATAGCCGGTGATATAGCCCTCGGTCTCGAGCCGCTGGCGGCGGCGGCCGGCCTGGCTGGGCGAGAGGTTCAGCATCTCGCCCAGCTCCTGCGCCGTCAGGTGGGCATTGGCCTGCAGCGCGGCAAGCAGGCGGGTGTCGGTCGAGTCGAGCATGTGCGGCCTTTTTGCGTTCCATATAAGGATAACGTGAAAATCGCGCATGTCGAAGGCAAAAGGGGCGCAACTTCGCGCAAAACCTGCATGGGATCTGCGCTATTATGATGGGGCGAACAGATCAGAGCAGAGGAGACGCCGTCATGGGCCCGTTCCCGCACCAAGCGCCGAAAGCCGTCATTTCCGAGGAAAACCCCGCCGGCACCGACGGTTTCGAATTCGTCGAATTCGCCCATCCCGAGCCGCAGGCGCTGCGCGATCTCTTCGCGAAGATGGGCTATCAGCTGGTTGCGCGGCACAAGCGCAAGGATGTCGAGCTCTGGCAGCAGGGCGACATCACCTATGTGCTGAACGCCGACCCGGAGAGCTATGCCGCTAAGTTTGTCGAGGAACACGGCCCCTGCGCCCCCTCGATGGGCTGGCGCGTGGTCGATGCGCAGCATGCCTTCGCGCATGCGGTCTCGAAAGGCGCCGAGCCCTTCGAGGGGCCGGGCAAGACGATGGACGTGCCGGCGATCAAGGGCATCGGCGGGTCGCTGATCTATTTCATCGACCAGTATTACGAGACCTCGCCCTATAACGCCGAATTCGAGTGGCTGGCCCAGTCGAAGCCGCGCGGCGTGGGCTTCTTCTATCTCGACCACCTGACCCACAATGTCTTCAAGGGCAACATGGACAAGTGGTTCGATTTCTACGGCAACCTGTTCAATTTCCGCCAGATCCGCTTCTTCGACATCGAGGGCAAGTATACCGGCCTGTTCTCGCGGGCGCTGACCTCGCCCTGCGGGCGGATCCGCATCCCGATCAACGAGGACCGCGGCGAGACCGGGCAGATCGTCTCCTATCTCAAGAAATACAAGGGCGAGGGGATCCAGCATATCGCGGTGGGCACTGACGACATATATGACGCGACGGATGCGATTTCCGAGAAGGGCATCACCTTCATGCCCGGCCCGCCGGATGCCTATTACGAGCTGTCGAAGGAGCGCGTGCAGGGCCACGAGGAGCCGATCGAGCGGATGAAGAAGCACGGCATCCTGATCGACGGCGAAGGCGTGGTCGACGGCGGCGAGACGCGGATCCTGCTGCAGATCTTCTCGAAAACGGTGATCGGGCCGATCTTCTTCGAGTTCATCCAGCGCAAGGGCGACGACGGTTTCGGCGAGGGCAACTTCAAGGCGCTCTTCGAAAGCATCGAGGCCGAGCAGATCGCCACCGGGGAGATCGCCGCGGAATAAGCGGGTCCAGGGGGAGGTGGAGAGACGCCGCGGGGACGCCCGCGGCGTTTTTCGTTTCCCGCAAATCTCGCAGATATTTACGGTATTGCTTGTTAACTCCTGCATTTCGCGTCTAATTGCCCTCGGGAAACCCCGGGAATGCGACGGAAAGCGAACCCGGATGGTTCTCCGAAGTCTATTATTAGGAGAAGGCAATGGCCGTCATTTCACTCTATTCAGGCATGAATGCCTTTACCTATTCGGATCTCTATGCGCTGAACGTCGATAACGCGAGAATCACGACCACCAGCGCGACCTTGCTGGCAGGCTATGTGGACGGTTTCTATGTCAGCATTCCGGGCCGCTATTATTACGACGCCTATGGTCTGACCAGCGGAACCGTCTATGGGATGACCGTGAGCTATGGCAGCACCACGCTGGCGTCGATCAGCGGGCTGTCGATTGATGCCGAGACGATGGCCTACATGGATCCGAGCCAACTGGAGCGGATCATGCTGGCCGGCGCGGACAAGGTGACTTCCTACTGGAACACCGGCGATACCTATTACCTCTACGGCGGCGACGACTGGGTCCGGCTGGGCAACGGCAACGATTTTGTCGATGGCGGCACCGGGGTCGACACCATGCGGCTCGAGGTCAACCAGGCCAGTGCGAAGTTCAACATGATCTTCTCCAACAGGTTCGAAGTCGTCAGCGCGCAGGGCCGGGATACCCTGAGCAATGTCGAGGTCATCGAATTCAACGACTGGAAGATCGGCCTGCACGGGGGCAACTCGGCCGGGAACACCATTTCGGGCGATACCTATGCCGGGGTGATCCGCGACATCATCTTTGGCGCGGGCGGGAACGACACGCTGCGGGGGCTGGAAGGCGACGACTGGCTCTACGGTCAGGGCGGCGATGACAAGCTCTTCGGCGACCGCGCGCGCGACTGGCTGTTCGGCGGGGGCGGCAACGACCAGCTCGAAGGCGGCTACGGCGACGACCGGCTGAAGGGGGGCGGCGGACGCGACCTGCTGCTTGGCAACCAGGGCAACGATGTGCTGTTCGGCGACAAGGGGAACGATCTTCTGGCCGGCGGTGCCGGCAATGACGTGCTGACCGGCGGGGCGGGGCGCGACGTCTTCTGGTTCCAGAAGAACCAGGGCGACAATGTCATCCGCGATTTCGAGCTGGGCCTCGATCACATCGAGATCGGCCGGGGCGCCTCGCGGCTTCGCGGGCTGGATTTTGTCCAGAAGGGCGGCGACGTGCTGGTGAGCTTTGAGGGCACCGATATCCTGGTGAAGAACATGCAGGTCGCCGACCTGCAAAACGCCGACAACTTCCTGTTCTGAGCCCCACTCGCGACAGCAAAAAGGCGCGGCTGCTGGCCGCGCCTTTCGTTTGCGTGCCGGGCCTTGTCAGGCGCGGCGCT
The DNA here is from genome assembly GCF_014656415.1 of Seohaeicola zhoushanensis. Taxonomy (GTDB): domain Bacteria; phylum Pseudomonadota; class Alphaproteobacteria; order Rhodobacterales; family Rhodobacteraceae; genus Seohaeicola_A; species Seohaeicola_A zhoushanensis. The sequence goes on from NZ_BNCJ01000021.1 coordinate 18,272, forward strand.
TGCGGCGCATCAGGCCGAAGGCGGCCAAGCCGGCGGCCAGCAGCGGCAGGCTGGCGGGAACCGGAACCGGTTCGGGCTCGAACTCGATATTGCCGTCCTCGCTCGGCAGGTACCACAGGTCGTAGTGCGAAAAGTCGTTGCTGAGGTTGTATTTCTTCTTGCCCGGGTTCCACTTGTAGATGGCCCAGGTGCCCGAGCTGGCCGAGGCATTGAACAGCGCATAGGCATTGCCCTGCTTCAGCCCGATCAGCCAGGAGGAGGCGATGCCGAGCGGGTCGGTGAGCGACCAGCTGTCGGTGCCGCCGTTCTTGAGCGCCAGTCCGTCCGTGAAGTCGATCGCGCGGTCGCCCTTCTCGAAGGCGACGGTGGGTCCGTCACCCTGCTTTTCGTATTTCGCGGCCAGGGTGTAGGTCTGGCCGAACAGCTCTTCCGTGGTCGGCGAGCCGCTGTAATCGGGCTGGCCGGAACCGCAGGAAACATCGGTGGCGACGTTCGCGACGTCGGAAAAGACGAACTTCCAGTCGCCGACAACGCATTCCGCCGTCGCGGCCTGGGCGGTATTCGTGATCGACAGCAGCCCGAAAACGGCGGCGGCCAGGGTGGTTCCAAACTTCGGTCCCAAGGTAAACTCCAAACTCAAGACGGTTAATCTGCGGTGTTGATGACGCTTTCGCCGGGCGCGGTCCATCGAAATGACGCGCGTGCAGAAATTCGCGCGGAAGTTGTCAGGAAATGCTGGGGTTTTCTGAATAGGTGTCTTGTGAGGGCCCGGTCTGGGCGGAAACAATGCGATTCACGAAGGGGCATTGTTTCCATTCAATGCGAGGCGAGTGAGTCGGGCGCGCAGCGCTGATGTCGGACTCAGCCGCTCGGCACCTTGAGGGTCAGGTTGCGGCCGCCCTTCTGGTAGCGCAACTCGCCGTCGCCGATGGCGACGATGCGGCCGCCGTCGACGGTGTCGCCGACCTGCACCTTCTTGTAGCGCCCGCTGGGCAGGCGGATCAGGGCGCGGCGGTTCGACGGCGTGCCGTAGACGCCGATCAGGTTCATCTGCCGCAGGTTGATCGCGTTGCGCATGGTGGCCTGGCGCGCCACCGAGGCGCTGGTGGGGATGCGCGGGGCGGCGGAGGCGACGGTATCGGGCTCGCCATCGTCGCCCTGGTCGGCTTGCGGCGAGGGCGTCGGTGTGGGCGTGGCGCGGGCGACCAGGCTGGCGAAGCCGGCAGGGCGGGCGTCGGGGCGGGGCGAGCTGGAGACGGCGAGGGCCGAGCCGGCGCTGGGCCGCTCGGTCTCCGCGGTTTCCGGCGCGGCCTCGGGTTCGGCAGCGGCGGGCGCGGGTACCGAGAGCGAGGCGGGACGCGGGCGCGGGCGCACGGCGGCGAGTTCGGCGCGGGTCAGCCCGCCGAGTTCCGAGCGTTCGGCCTTTTCCGAGATATCGGCGGGGCGCAGCTTGGGCCGCACCTTGGCCAGCCGCGCGAGTTCGGCCGAGTTGACCGGCGGCGGGGTGTCGGCCACGGCGGGGCGGTTCGGCGGCCGCTTGCTGGGGCGGCCGGCATAGACCATCACCCCGTCGGGGTTCAGCGTGCCTTCGCGGGTCGCCTCCACCAGGCCGGCGGAATCGAGCTGGAATTCATGTGTCGCCGCGGCCGGCGAGTTCTGGGTGCCGGGCGGGCGGTCGGTGTCGAGTTCGGCGGGCGAGACCAGCGCAATGGCGTCCTGCGCCAGGTCGCTGCGGTCGATCGAGGCGATGTAGAGGTCGTCGATGCCGATGATCGAGGGGGTCTCGGGCACCTCGGGCGCAGTGGGCCAGATACCGGTGGCGGCATAGCGCGCGGCGTCGGTCAGGGGCTCTTCGGGCTGGGCCTCGACCACGGGTTCGTCGATCGGCTCGCCATCAGCAAGGGCCTCGTCCTCGACCGCGACGTCGGGGTTGCTCAGCATCGCCGTCTCGACCTCGGCGGGGGCCTCGGGCGATGCCTCGGGTTCGACCGGAACGTCCGGCTCGGGGGCGGCGTCGACGGTCTCTTCGGCTGCCGGATCGGGCTCGGCCGCGCCGCGCAGGGCGTCGAGCACGGCGGCGTCGGTGGCCGAGAGGCCATCGGTCGCGGCGGCCTCGCCGGTGGTGAGCTGGGTCGCCGGTTCGACATCGCCGGTTTCCACCGGGGCGACGGGCAGGACCGGTTCATCGGACTGCACGGCAGGGGCCGGAACCGTGGCCGGGCGCAGGGCGATCTCGGTCCGTTCGGGCGTGCCCGAGCGGAACAGCCCGGCGACGCCGTCGTCGAGGAACAGGCTGGCCCAGATCGCGATGACGGTGAGCAGTGCCAGCAGGCCGCCGGTGACGATCAGGCCGATGCGGCGGCCGTCGGTCGAGATCGTCTCGTTGTTGCGCGCGCCGAAGACGGTCATGCGCGCGGCCTCGTCCTGTGGCACCTGGCGCTGCGGTATCGGCGCGACGACCGGGCGGGCCGCAGGCGGCACCGGGCCGTTCGCCGTGGCTGGGCCGAGCGCGGGGCGCGGCGCGCTTGCGGTTTCGCTGCGGGCCGGGCGGGTGCGCCGGGTCAGGAAGGCGGCGAAGCCCTCGGCGGGCGCGGCCTCGTCGGGCACGGCGAGGGCCGGTGCGGCGACGGTGCCGCGTTTCGGCTTGTCCTCGGGCAGGTCGACAAAGACCGGCTCGGGCAGGTCGTGGTCGTGCTGGTCGTCGGTCTCGGCGAAATCCTCTTCGGGGAGGTCGTCGTGATCGCTTTCCTCCGCCGCAACCTCCTCGGCCACATCCTCCTCGGCTGGAAGGGTGGGGTCGGCGGTGCCGGCGTCGACCGGCTCGGGGGCGGGCGCCTCGGCCTCGGCGGGCAGGTCCTCCACCTCGTCAGGCAGCACCGCCTCTTCGGGCTCGGCCGCCAGTTCCGAGGCCAGGGCCGCGGTTGCGCCCAGCGTGATGCGGGGGGCGGGGGCCTCGCCGTCGGGGGTGACGTCATAAGCCGGGGCCAGGCTATGCGACCGGCGGCTGGCAAAGCTCGGCACCGGGCCTGACGGGGCCTTCGCGGGCGCCGGATGTTCGGCGGGAATCACCGCGGGGCCGACCACGACCACGGCAACGCCATCGGGTTCGACCCGTTCCTTCTTGCCCAGCCCCCGCGCGGCGCCGAAGAAGGGCTCGCCCAGGAAGGGGTTGTCGCCGGGCACCGCCACGAAGCTCACCGGGCTGAAGCCGTGCTCGCTGGCGAAATCCTCGGCCTCGTCCAGCGTCTCGCGCGCGACGGCGGCGATATGGGTCATCGCGCCGTCGGGCGTGGTGTCGAAGGCCAGTTCGTCGATGGCATAGGGCGTGGCCCCGTCGAGCGTCGTGCGCACCATCTCGTCGCGCGCCTCGCCGGTAAAGCTGCCGGTCTCGACGCTCAGGTAGCGGACCTGGTCGTTGGGGATGATGACCTTGCAGCGCAGCTCGCCCGGGGCGATGCGCAGCGCTTTTTCGCGCAGCGCGGAGAGGTCGCCGGTCAGGTCGGCGGTGTCGAGCGAAACTTCGCCGACCGTACGCCATCCGCCCGCCGCGCGGTGCAGCAGGGCGATGCCATCGAAGGACAGCGAGAGCGCAAAGGCCGGTTTCATCAGCGGCGATTCCCAATCAGAGCCACGGGTCATCCCACAGCGACGCCGGTAGTCCCTCTGCGCCAATTCGGCAAGGCCCGTGGCAGGTCCTTGCCTAAGAACAGAAATTCACCGAAGCCGCCCTTGCGGGCAACGGTCCGCAGCCCCTACGTATGATAAAATTCGAGAAATATTAAGGGAGAATGGACGTGAACGGCAAGGTATTGTCAGCAGCCGCACTGGCCTGTGCACTGGCTGCGCCCGCGATGGGCGAAACTGTGCCGCCGCGGCAGATCGTGGTGACCGGCGAAGGCCAGGTCGAGGCGGTTCCGGACATGGCGGTGATCTCGCTCGGGGTCACCAACCAGGGCAAGGCGGCGATGGCGGCTATGGGCGAGACCTCGGCCGCCGTGGCGGCCGTGCTCGACCGGCTGACGGCCATGGGGGTCGAGGCGCGCGACGTGCAGACCCGCAACATCTCGGTCACGCCGATCTGGAGCGATCCGGGCAACCGCGGCGGCACGCCCGAGATCAGCGGCTTTGCCGCCTCGAACACGGTTACGGTGCGGGTGCGCGATCTCGACCGGCTGGGCGCGATCCTGGACACGGCGATCGGCGACGGGGCCAATGACTTCAGCGGTATCCGCTTCTCGCTGCAGGACCCAGGCCCGCAGGAAGCCGAGGCCCGCAAGCGCGCGGTGGCCGATGGCATGGCACGGGCGAAGGAACTGGCCGAGGCGGCCGGCGTGACGCTCGGGCCAGTGCAGCAGATCACCGAGATGGGCGGCGGCGGCCCTCAGCCGATGATGGAGATGGCCATGGCCCGCGGCGGCGGCATGCCGGTCGCCGCGGGAGAGATCAACGTCTCGGTCTCGGTCTCGATGACCTTCGCCATCGAGTGAGACCGAGGCGGGATCAGGCGGTGGCCTTGTTCAGCGCCTGGTCCAGATCCGCGATGAGGTCGTTCACGTCCTCGATCCCGATCGACACGCGCACGACGCCGGGGCCCGCCCCGGCGGCTTCCTGCTGCGCGGGCGTCAGCTGGCGGTGGGTGGTCGAGGCCGAGTGGATGATGAGCGAGCGGGTGTCGCCCAGGTTCGCCACGTGGCTGAAGATCTCGAGCGCGTTCACCAGCTTGACGCAGGCGTCATAGCCGCCCTTGACCGCGAAGGTGAACAGCGCGCCGGCGCCCTTCGGGCAGACCTTGCGGCCGCGCTCGTAATAGGGCGAGGACTCGAGGCCCGCATAGGTCACGTATTCGATGCGCGGATCGTTCTCGAGCCAGTTGGCGATCTTCTCGGCGTTCTCGACATGACGCTGCATCCTGAGCGACAGCGTCTCGGTCCCCATCAGCGTGTAATGCGCCGCCTGCGGGTTCATCGTCATCCCCAGGTCGCGCAGGCCGACGGCGATGCCGTGGAACATATAGGCCAGCGGGCCGAAGGTCTCGTGGAACTTGAGGCCGTGATAGGCCGGTTCCGGCGCGGAGAGCGAGGGGAACTTGTCCGAGGCCGACCAGTCGAACTTGCCCGAATCCACCACGCAGCCGCCGGTGACGGTGCCGTTGCCGGTCAGATACTTGGTGGTCGAATGCACCACCAGCGTCGCGCCCAGCTCGATCGGGCGGCAGAGGTAGGGCGTGGCCGAGGTGTTGTCGACGATCAGCGGCACGCCGGCCTTGTCGGCGATATCGGCCAGCGCGCGGATGTCGCTGATATAGCCGCCGGGGTTGGCGATGCTCTCGCAGAAGATCGCGCGGGTGTCGGCGTCGATGGCGGCCTCGACGGCACCGAGGTCATCGGTATCGACGAACTTGGCCGACCAACCGAAGCGCTTGATGGTCTGGCTCATCTGGGTGACGGTGCCGCCGTAAAGACGGGTCGAGACCACCACGTTGCGCCCCGGCGCCATCAGCGGGAACAGCGCCATGATCTGCGCCGCGTGCCCCGAAGAACAGCAGACCGCGCCGACGCCGCCCTCCAGTGTGGCGATGCGTTCCTGCAGCACGCTGACGGTCGGGTTGGTCAGGCGCGAATAGATGTAACCCACTTCCTGCAGGTTGAAGAGCGCGGCGGCGTGATCGGCGTCGCGGAAGACATAGGCCGTGGTCTGGTAGATCGGCGTCTGCCGCGCCCCGGTGGCCGGATCGGGCCGGGCGCCGGCATGGATCTGCAGCGTGTCGAAGCCATAGGTGGGTCCGTCGGACATGGTTTCCTCTCCCTCAGTTCGGATGACTCAGGCGACAGCGTTAGAGCATTTCGCGCCGGGGTTCACCGCAATTCGCGATTGTCGCAGCAAAATCAGCGGGAGGGAGCAGGGCGGCGGGCTGTCGCCGATCGGCCACAGCATAGTTTTTGACTATGTTGACTTTTGCTGCGGACCAACATAGACATAACCTATGTTGAGGTCAGGAGACTGATATGAACGACGAAATTCAAACGATTGAAAAGACCGGCAAAAAGGCACGTGCAGGCAAGCGCGCCGCAGCTGGCAAGGGCAAGGCCGCGAAACCGGCGAAGGCCGGCAAGGGCAAGGCCGCAGCCGAGGCCAAGGCGCCTCCGGCAACGCTCGCCGAAAAGCGCCTCGCCAAGCGCAAGCGCCTGGCCGAAGCCAACACGGTGACCTTCCTGATGGAAACCGACGTGCGCAAGTTCGTGACCGCCGCCGCCAGGGAGGCCGGCATGGACGTCGCCCCCTTCATGCAGAAGCTGGTCGAAACCTATGTGATCGACAACGCTCCGGCAGGCGATGCCCTGGCCAAGCGCCTGGCCGCCAAGCGCGCCGTGCTCGACCGCATCGTCGATATCTCGCGCGAGATCGACAAGGCTGGCGGCTTTGACGAGCATTTCATCCTCTCGGTGATGAAGCGCGCGGCGACCGACGCCACCTTCCAGGCCAATTACGACGCCGCCGTGGACGCCGATACCGCCGACGAACGCGCCCTGGCCCGCGCCAAGGCGCCGATCAACCAGCAGATGGGCCGCCTCATCAAGCGCGCCGCCGGCGCCAAGAGCAAGCGCGACGAGAACGGCAAGATCCAGCGCGCCCAGGTCACGGGCGAGGTGATCTCGACCTACACGCTCCTGGAACGCGCCTGATCCCCCTCCAGATCGGGTCTGTTACCGTCAAGGCCGCCTCCCTCGGGGGGCGGCCTTTTCTCATGACCTGACCCTGGCGCGCTCGGCCCGCGGCGCGGCGAGCAGGCAGGTCAGCAGGGCGGCGAAGAGCAGGAAGGTCATGCGTCCGGTCCTTTTGTCGGGCTTGGATGCTTCAATCCTGACATGACGTCCCGCCGCTGTCGGTGATCCAGATCACGCCACGCCTCAGCGGATCCAGAACCCCGCCTCGCGGATCCGGTTGCGGATCGCCTTCTCGTTGCGCGGCAGGTTGGCGCGGTCGAACATCGCCCGCACCTTCTGCCCGCGGCCCTGGTAGACCGTCCGCTTCATCGCTTCGTGGTTTTTCAGGATCTTCTTCAGCTTGTTGGGCGCCGCGATGGTCTCCAGCAGCGCGACCACCGCATCGCTCTCGCGCGCGTAGAGCAGCGGAAAGTGGCGGTAATGGCAGGAGACCGCCCCGTCGAGCAGCCCCTCCGGCAGGAGATCGCGGCCGCCGCCCAGGGCATGGATCACCAGCGGCAGCGCCACCTGGTCGAGCCAGGGGTCGAAGCTCTGCCCGGTCAGGGCGACGGGCGGGTCGTCGCGGATGTCGCGGGCATAGTCGAGGAAGCGCGCCCCGAAGACGCGGGGGCAGGGGCCATAGAACCAGCCGGCGTTGAAATAGAGATAGCGTCGCCAGTAGTTCTCGGGCTGGCCGGGATCGAGGCTCGCGGCGAAATCCAGCCCGAACCGGTCGTAGAGCGCCTGCCAGATGCCGCCGATATCGGGCCCGTAGAGCGTCGGCACCGGCCAGGTGCCCTCGACCCGCTCCGAGGCCGAGGGCCGGGCGAAATCGAAGGGCACCGCGCCCAGGTCGCCGCAGATCAGCGTGTCGCTGTCGAAGAAGACGAAGGGCTCGCCCTCGGGCAGCGCCAGTAGCGCCTCGATCTTGTTGCCATGCGGGTAGGAGGCCCCGAAGACGCGGTTCTCGAAGGGTAGGATCTCGGCGCCCAGGCCCGCCAGCGCCGCCAGCACCTCGGGGTTGCGGATCGCCGGATCGCCGTCCCAGCACGGCCCCGCCTGCGGCACCGCCACGAAGAGCCGCCCGGCGAAATCCGGTGCCGAATGGCGTAGCGAGGCGGCGAAGAGCAGGCATTCGTATTGCAGCCGCCCGGCCTGGCCGACGATCATCACATTGAAGGCTTGGCGGCCGCCCGGATTGTTTGCCATACTGCTCCCGGTCGCAAATTTATGCTGCGACAAGTGTGTTTTGCGGGCAGTATAGGGGCAGGGGTGGCGGCCCAAAACCCTGCAATTGCGCAGGTCCTGAATTCTCCCGGCAAACGGGATCTGGTGGAGGTGATTTTCATGCTCGAGATTTTTCTGCTGATGCTGGCAACATCGGTTCAGCAGGCGGCGGCGATCGACAACGGGTCGTCCGCGTCGCGGGTCGTCCCGTCGCCGGTGGTGGCCGAAGCGCCGGCCGTCGCGCAGACCGAGGCCCCCGCCGTCATTCCGACACCCGCGCCCGCGCCGCAGGGCACGGCCCTGAACCTGCCGGTCTTCCCGCCCGCACCCGCCGCCGCCCCGGCACAGCCCGCCACCGCCGCGCCGCAGCCGGTGGCCCCGGCGATCCTCGCGCCGCAACCCTCAGCGCCGCAACCCTCAGTACCCCAGGCCGCCGCGCCACAGGCCCAGCTCGCCTTCCTCGCGCCCAGGACCCAGGCCGCCGCCCCCGCGCCGGCGGCCAATCTCGTCGCCGAACCGCAGGTGCCCTCGGGCCGCTTCCTGACCGCGCTCGAGGTGCGGCCGATCCTGAACGCCACCCGGTCGAACTGGATCGCGGTGCGCGAATACGGCGGCAAGGACCTGCTCTACGTCACCCACCTCTGGTCCTGGCGCTGCGGCCTGCTGGAAATCCGCATCGGCCTGAACGGCGCCGCGCCCGAGCCCTGGCCGCTGCCGCAATGCCATCTCGAGCAGCCGCAGGCGGCGGCGATCCTCGAAGGCGACGGCAACCCCTACCGCGAGTTCCCGCTGCGCACGGTCCAGCTGATCGAGGTGATGCTGACCTATGACGACCTCACCACCGACCGCGTCCGCTTCAACCGCGCCGGGGTGGTGATCCCCTGAGACCGCGGCGCGCCGCCACCCCGCGCCGCGCCCCTGGCTTCTCTTCTTCAAAAATATCTCCGGGGGTGAATTGGCCGCCAGGCCAAGAGGGGGCAGCGCCCCCAACCCGGCGCCACGCGCCGGCGCGGTGCAATCGCTCAGCCGTCGCGCAGGCGGGCGGGCATGGCCTCGGCATAGGGGAAGTAGCCGAAGAACGGTCGCGCCTCGGCGATCACCCGCGCCACCGCTGGCCGCTCCAGCAGCCGGTCCAAATAGGCCGGGACGGCGTCGCGCCGGCCCCAGGGCTCAACGATCCCGGCATAGAACAGCGCCGGCATGGCGGCGCAATCGGCCAGGGTGAAGGCCGCGCCGCAGGCCCAGGCGCGCGACGCCATCCGGGTCTCGACCATGCCATAGGCCACCTGCAGCTGCGCCCGCGCCTCGGCCACGCCGAAGGGGTCGCGGTCCTTCTCCGGGCGCAGCCGGTCGGTCACGATCTTCTGCATCGGCTGGTGGACGTAGAGGTCGAAGAAACGGTCCCAGAGCCGCACCTCCAGCGCCGCCTCCGGAGCGGCCGGCAGCAGCGGTTCGGGGCCTGGATAGTGGCGGTCGAGATACTCCAGGATGATCGTCGTCTCGGGCACCACCTCGCCGCGCGCCTCGTCGATCAGCAGCGGCATCTTGCCGACCGGCCAGCGGTCGAGATGCGCCGCCCGCGCGGCATCGTCGCCGAGGTCGAGCAGCCGCGCCTCGAAAGGCGTGCCGGCTTCGTAAAGCGCCACCAGCACCTTCCAGCAGAAGGAGGCCAGCGGATGCGAATGCAGGATCAGCGTCACGACAGGTAATCCGCGCCGCAGTCCTGGCCGATCCAGGGCGCATCCTCGGGGCGCACCACCTCGAAGCTCACCACGTAGAGCGGCTCGCCGCCGAACAGGGCCCGGATCGTCCAGGTGCCGGTCACCATCTCCTCGGGCAGGTCGAAGCTGTAGGCGTTGATCGAGGCGTCATCGCCGCCCAGCGTGGTGACATAGCTCTGATGCGTCATCCCCGAGCCGAGGAAGGGCGGATGCGTCACCTCGATGGTCACCGGATACATCTGCAAGCCCCCGGTCTCGGTGCGCACCCCGAAGGAGAGGCCTGCCTTCGCTGGCACCACCGGGCCATGCCAGCGGATCGGCGGGGTCACGGGCAGCAGGTCGACCCGCTGCGCCAGCGTGTCCGGTGCCTCGACCGAGTCGACCGAGGCCAGTTGGCAGAAGGCCCCGAATTCGAGCTTGAGCAGCGTATCCGCGCGATGCTCGACACCGCCGGCGCTCAGCGGCAGCGGCAGCAGGGCAAGGCAGAGCGGGGCGAGGCGGCGGATCATGGCCGCAGCAGGCGCCCGTTGCCCCCGCTTGTCAAGCGCGCCCCGGTCACAGCCCCGTGCGGCCGCGGTTTGCCGCTTGGGGGCAAGGCAGGGCGCTCTTTACCCGGCCGCAGGCCGGGCAGCGCCTGCCTGCCCCCCGGCAGGCGCTTTCAACCTCCCCGCCAGTGCCGCGGTCGCGCGCCTGACGCGCCGCCCGCCGCTGTCGCCGCGGTGCCCTGGCGCCCGCCCAGGCAGGCGCTGCCCGGCCTGCTCCGCCCTGAATGGCCAAAACAAAACCGCCCCCGGTTTCCCGGAGGCGGTTTCCAATCTCGGCGCCGAAAGCCTCAGCCGATGGCGGCGGCCTTCACGTCCTCGTCGATGTAGGGGACGTATTTGGCGAAGTTCTCGGCGAACATCTGCACCAGCTTGGCCGCCTGCTTGTCATAGGCCGCCTTGTCGTCCCAGGTGCGGCGCGGGTCGAGCAGCATCTGCGGCACGCCCGGCACGTCGACGGGGACGTCGAAGCCGAAGTTCGGATCCTTGCGGAAGGTGACCTCGGCCAGGGTGCCGTCGAGCGCGGCGGTCAGCAGCGCGCGGGTCGCCTTGATCGGCATCCGGTTGCCGGTGCCATAGGCGCCGCCGGTCCAGCCGGTGTTGACCAGCCAGCAGGTCGCGCCGTGCTGGGCGATCTTGTCGCGCAGCAGGTTGCCGTAGACCTCGGGGCGGCGCGGCATGAAGGGGGCGCCGAAGCAGGTCGAGAAGGTCGGCTCGGGCTCGGTCACGCCGCGCTCGGTGCCGGCCACCTTCGAGGTGAAGCCCGACAGGAAGTGATACATCGCCTGCGCCGGGGTCAGCCGGGCGATCGGGGGCAGAACCCCGAAGGCGTCGCAGGTCAGCATGATGATGTTCTTCGGATGGCCGCCAAGCGCGGTGGCCGAGGCGTTCGAGATATACTCCAGCGGGTAGGCCGCGCGCATGTTCGCGGTCAGGCTGTCATCCTCGAAGTCGAGCTCGAAGGTCTCGGGATCGAAGACCATGTTCTCGATCACGGTGCCGAACTTCGAGGTGGTGGCGAAGATCTCGGGCTCGGCCTCGGGGCTCAGCGAGATCGTCTTGGCATAGCAGCCGCCTTCGAAGTTGAAGGTGCCGCGGTCCGACCAGCCATGCTCGTCGTCGCCGATCAGCACGCGCGCCGGGTCGGCCGAGAGCGTGGTCTTGCCGGTGCCCGAGAGGCCGAAGAAGATCGCCGTGTCGACCGGGTTGCCGACGGCGTGGTTGGCCGAGCAGTGCATCGGCATGATGCCCTTCTCGGGCAGCAGGTAGTTCAGCAGGGTGAACACCGATTTCTTGTTCTCGCCGGCATATTCGGTGCCGCCGATCAGGATGACCTTCTTGTCGAAGTTCATCGCGATCACGGTTTCCGAACGGCAGTTGTGCCGCTCCGGGTTGGCCTGGAAGCTCGGGCAGTTGATCACGGTCCAGTCGGCGGTGAAGTCGTCCAGGTCGCTGCGATCGGGGCGGCGCAGCATGTGGCGGATGAACAGGCCGTGCCAGGCCAGTTCGGTCACCATGCGAACGTCGATCGAATGCGCCGGGTCGGCGCCGGCCATGAGGTCCTGCACGAAGTAGTCGCGGCCCTTCATGTGCTCGATCATGTCGGCATAGAGGGCGTCGAAGCCCTCGGGCGACATGGCCGCGTTGTTCTCCCACCAGATCTTGTCGGCGACACTGTCGGTCTTCACGACATGTTTGTCCTTGGGCGAGCGTCCGGTGAACTTACCGGTGGTCACCAGCAGGGCGCCGCCTTTGCCAAGGCGGCCTTCGCCGCGGCGCAGGGCCGCTTCGACCAGCGCTGGTTCCATGAGGTTGTAGTGAACCTCTCCCAGTCCGGTGATGCCTTGATCTTCGAGGCGGAACCTCGGGTTGACGTGTCCGATTGTCATGCGGGTTAGTCTCCTTGGACGGCGCTGCAACTGGTGCGCGCTGGGGCGCTCGGGTGCCGTTACGGCGCTCATAACATGTCGCTGGAAGCAGTGAACAGGACGCTTTGGCACAGTTAGCGCCACCACGGCGATGTTTAGCGCAATCATCCGTTTCGGGCTGTCAGGGGGTCGTGGCAGTTCTGCGACAATTCAGTCCTTTCTAACACTTTTTTGCCAGATTTGCGCCCTAACTCTTGGGTGATTCGCACTTAAGGATTGATTCGAAAGGCCAAAGCAGCGATGTATTCAGGAAAAAGAAGCGAATAACGAGCAGCATAGGGGCATTCAGATGTCTAAGATCGCGTTGGTGGACGACGACAGGAACATCCTGACGTCCGTCTCCATGACTCTTGAAGCAGAAGGCTTCGAGGTCGAAACCTACAATGACGGACAGGCGGCGCTGGACGCGTTCAACAAGAAACTGCCGGACATGGCCGTGCTCGACATCAAGATGCCGCGCATGGACGGCATGGACCTGCTGCAGCGCCTGCGCCAGAAGACCCAGATGCCGGTCATCTTCCTGACCTCGAAGGACGACGAGATCGACGAGGTTCTGGGCCTGCGCATGGGCGCCGACGACTACGTCAAGAAGCCGTTCAGCCAGCGCCTGCTGGTCGAACGCATCCGCGCGCTGCTGCGCCGCCAGGAAGCGGTCGAGGGCGATGCCACCGGCACCGGCCCCGAGGCCAAGGTGATGGAACGCGGCCACCTGCGGATGGATCCGCTGCGCCACGCGGTCACCTGGAAGGGCAAGGACGTCTCGCTGACCGTCACGGAATTCCTTCTGCTTCAGGCACTTGCACAGCGTCCGGGCTTTGTTAAGTCGCGCGACCAGCTGATGGACGTCGCCTATGACGACCAGGTCTACGTCGACGACCGCACCATCGACAGCCACATCAAGCGTCTTCGCAAGAAGATGCGGACCGCCGACGATGATTTCTCGGCGATCGAGACTCTCTACGGGATCGGCTACCGCTACAACGAAGAATAGTTGGCGTTGATGAGCATCGCCGAAAGGACCTTCGTGCGCGACCGGCCAACCTCTCGAAATCATCGCGGCGGCGACGTCGTTCTGGGCGACGACTGGGTCGCCCCGGACGCCGGCATCGCCGATGAGCTGCGGGTCAAGCGCGCGCGGCGCAACTTCTTCTCGCTGAAGGGGTCGCCGCTCACCCGCAAGATCGTGATGTTCAACCTGATCGCCCTGATCATCCTGGCGGCGGGCATCCTCTATCTGAACGACACCCGCGACAGCCTGGTGCGTCAGCGGGCCAATGCGCTCGTGGGCGAGACCGAGCTGATCGCCAACGTCTTCGAGGCCAAGCTCGAAGAGGGCGCCTTCGGGACCGAGCAGGTCGACGCCGTCGCCGCGACGCTGGCGGGCCTCAGCCTGCGCAACGGCGTCGAGGTGCTGGTCTTCGACCGCAAGGGCGAGCTGCTGGGCCGCACCAAGGGCATCGGCCAGAGCGCCGCGCTCGACGCGCTGACGCCCGAGCCGAAGGGCCACACGCTCATCACCGACACGCTGACCCGGATCTGGCAGGGCACTGCCGGCCTGCTCGCCCCCAAGGAGCCGCGCGCCGCAGCACCGCTGGCCGAGCAGCTGACCGCCGCCGTGCCCGCCGCGCTGACCGGCGGGACGATGGTGGAGACCGGGCTCGACACCGCCGGGGGCACCGTGCTCTCGGCCATCGCGCCGATCAAGCGGGGCGAGGTCGCGCTGGGCGCGGTCGCCGTCGCCAGCCCCTCGGGCGAGATCGATGCGCTGGTGCGCGGCGAACGCGAACGCGTGCTGCAGATGTTCGTCGTCGCCATCCTGGTCTCGATCGGCCTCTCGCTGGTGCTGGCCTCGACCATCGCCAACCCGCTGGCCGACCTGGCCGAGGCCGCCGAACTCGGCCGCGACCGCGACTCGCGCCGCATGAACCCCGGCCGCATCCGCATCCCCGACCTCTCGGCCCGCCCGGACGAGATCGGGCGGCTGAGCCGGGCGCTGCGCGGCATGGTCTCGGCGCTCTACAACCGCATCGACGGCAATGAACAGTTCGCCGCCGACGTGGCGCATGAGATCAAGAACCCGCTCGCCTCGCTGCAATCGGCTGTCGGCACCCTGCGCATGGTCAAGCGCGACGACCAGCGCGAACGGCTGATGGACGTGATCGAACACGACGTGCGCCGGCTCGACCGGCTGGTGAGCGACATCTCCAACGCCTCGCGCCTGGACGCAGAACTGGTGAAGGAGGAGGAGGAACCCTTCGACCTGCTCACCATGCTGAAGAACCTCAACCAGTATCTGGGCGAGGACGCGCAGGCCAAGGGCATCGACTATATCACCGACCTGCCCGCCGGGCAGATCGTTATCCACGGGCTCGAGGCGCGGCTGGCGCAGGTCTTCGTCAACCTCATCACCAACGCGATCTCCTTCTGCGAGGAGGGCGACGCCATCCGCGTCTGGGCCCGCCAGCGGCAGAACCGCGTGCTGGTCGTGGTCGAGGATACCGGCCCCGGCATCCCGGACGAGGCGCTCAACAAGGTGTTCAAGCGCTTCTACTCGCAGCGTCCGGCCGAGCATTTCGGCAACAACTCGGGCCTTGGCCTGGCGATCTCCAAGCAGATCGTCGAGGCGCATGGCGGCGTCATCTGGGCCGAGAACATCCGCCCGACCGAGGCCGACATCACCTCGGAACCGCTGGGGGCGCGGTTTGTCGTCGGCCTCCCGGTCTGACGGCGCAGCGCCCCTCACGCTCCACGCCAGCTGTGTCGCGCTCGACGGGCGCGGCCTGCTGATCCTGGGCGCCTCGGGCAGCGGCAAGTCGGGCCTCGCGCTGGCGCTGATGGCGCATGGCGCGCGGCTGGTGGCCGACGACCGCACCATCCTGGCCCGCGAAGGCGAGGCGCTGATCGCCTCCTGCCCGGCACCGCTCTCGGGCCTGATCGAGGCGCGCGGCATCGGCCTGCTGAACGCCGAGCCGGCCGGGCCGGTGCCGGTGATCCTGGCGGCAGATCTTGACGCCGAGGAAACCGAGCGGCTGCCAACGCCGCATCACATCTGCTTGCACGGCCTCGATATTCCCTTGCTTCGGGCAGCAAAAATGCCACATCTGGCACCGGCCCTCCTGCAGTTCCTCAGGGCAGGCCGACGGGACACGCCATGACGCCGGCAAAGACACAACTGGTTCTTGTCACCGGCCCTTCCGGGGCCGGCCGCTCGACCGCGATCCACGCGCTCGAGGACATCGGCTTCGAGACCATCGACAACCTGCCCATGCGCCTGGTGCCGCGCCTGCTCGATGGCGGGGCCGAGCGCCCGCTGGCCCTGGGCATCGACGCCCGCACCCGCGATTTCTCGGCCGCCGGCCTCTTGCAGCTGATCGACGAACTGGCCGCGCGCGGCGATACCGAGCTGACGCTGCTCTACCTCGACTGCCGCCGCGACGTGCTGCTGCGCCGCTATTCCGAGACCCGCCGCCGCCACCCGCTGGCCCCCGCCGAGAGCCCCGAGACCGGCGTCGCGCGCGAGCTCGACCTGCTGGGCGCGATCCGCGACCGGGCCGACACGCTGATCGACACCTCCGACCTGAACGTGCACGAACTCAAGGCCGAGGTCGCCCGCTGGATCGCACCCGAGAGCCGCACCGGCCTCGCGCTCACCATCCAGTCGTTCAGCTACAAGCGCGGCTTGCCGCGCGCCATCGACATGGTCTTCGACTGCCGCTTCCTGGCGAACCCCTACTGGGTACCGGGCCTGCGCGCCTTCGACGGGCGCGATGCCCAGGTCGCGGCGCATGTGCGGGCCGACCCGCGGTTCGAGGGCTTCTTCGACCGGGTCGTCGACATGACCCGTTTCCTGCTGCCGGCCTTCGTGGCCGAGGGCAAGGCGCACCTGGCCATCGCGTTCGGCTGCACCGGCGGGCAACACCGTTCGGTCGTTCTCGCCGAAACCCTGGCCAAGACCCTTGCGGAGGACGGACAGCAAGTGTCAATTAGGCATCGCGAGCTTGAAGGGCGAGCTACGGAAGAGAGCAGGGCGTGATCGGTATTGTCATTGTCGCTCATGGCGGGCTGGCCAAGGAATACCTGGCCGCCATGGAGCATGTGGTCGGGCACCAGCCCGGTCTTCGCGCCGTGTCGATCGAAGTCGACCACGACCGCGCCGCAAAGGAGAAGGAGATCTGCGCCGCCGCCGATGCCGTCGATATCGGTGACGGAGTGGTGGTGGTGACCGACCTCTTCGGCGGGTCGCCGTCGAACCTTTCGCTGCTGGCCTGCCGCCCCGACAACCGGCGCATCCTCTATGGCGCCAACCTTCCCATGTTGATCAAACTGGCGAAAAGCCGCCAGTTGCCGGTGGCCGAGGCCGTGCGCAACGCGATGGACGCGGGTAAAAAATACATCAACACCCAGATCATCACGTCCGATCCTCCCACGGTTACCAAATGACACGTCGCACCCTGAAAATAGTGAATGAAAAGGGGCTGCACGCGCGCGCGTCGGCCAAGCTGGTCGAGGTGGTCGAGGCCTTTGACGCAAGGGCAGAGGTGTCGCGCGACGGGTTGTCCGCGTCCGGTGATAGTATTATGGGCCTTCTCATGCTCGCGGCTTCGAAGGGAACGACTATTGACGTCGAGACCTCCGGGCCGGATGCTGAAGCTCTCGCCGACGCGATCGAGTCCCTTGTGGCGGACAAGTTCGGCGAAGGGTTCTGACCGCCGGAGGGGCCGGCAGAACGTTGGGGGTGGCAAGAGTGGTGGACACCGCACAGGACGGTCCGGGGCATGGCGCTGCCGAGACGCAGTCGACCAACGGCGAGATCTATGACCGCCGTACGCTGACCTACGCGAATTCCTTCGACGACCGTTGGACCTCGCTGGCGATCAAGGCCATCGAGTGGATGACCGGCAAGTTGACCATCCTGCGCATGGTCAACAAGTTCGAGAAGACCAACGCCGACTATCGCGGCCAGAAGTTCTGGAAGGGCGCGCTCGACGTCATGGGGATCGACCTGCAGACCCCGGCCGAGCAGATCGCCAACATTCCCAAGGAAGGCCCCGTGGTGGTGGTGGCGAATCATCCGCACGGCATGGTCGACGGGATGATCCTGGCCGAGCTGATCGGCCGCGTGCGGCAGGACTATCGCATCCTCACCCGATCGGTGCTGACCGGCCTCGACGAGGCGGCGACCTCGTTCATGATTCCGGTGCCCTTCCCGCATGACCCCGAAGCGCAGCGCAAGATGGTCGAGATGCGTGCCAAGGCGATGGCGCATCTGGCGCAGGGCGGCGTCGTGGCGCTGTTCCCCTCGGGCGTGGTGATGTCGTCCGACAGCTGGTTCGGTCCCGCGATCGAGCGCGAGTGGAACCTCTTCACCGCCAAGATGATCCGCAAGTCGGGCGCGAAGGTGGTGCCGATCCACTTCCACGGCCACAACTCGCGCTGGTATCTCATCGCCAACCGCGTTTCGCCGATCCTGCGGCAGGGCCTGCTGCTGCACGAGATCGTGCGCTCGTGCAACAAGCCCAACGCGCCGGTGATCGGCGAGGTGGTGCCCGATGACCGCATGGCGCAGCTCGAGACCGACCCGCGCGGCTTCCTCGCCTGGCTGCGCGATCACACGCTGCGGCTCGGCGGGCGCTAGAACCGGGGCCGTTCAGCCCCGGTCGATCTCCTTCAGGCGTTCGCGCAGCTCGGTCTTCAGCACCTTGCCATAGTTGTTCTTCGGTAGCTCGCCGACGAAGACATATCGCTTGGGCTTCTTGAACCGGGCGATCTGCGCGACGCAGGTCGCGTCGAGGCTGGCGGCGGTCGGGGCGCAGTCCGCGCCGGGCACCACGAAGGCGACGACGATCTCGCCCCAATCCGGGTCCGGCGCGCCGATGACCGAGACCTCGCTGACCTCGGGATGCGTCAGCAGCGCCTCCTCGACCTCGCGGGGGTAGATGTTCGACCCGCCCGAGATCACCATGTCCTTGGCCCGGTCACGCAGCGTGAGATAGCCCTGGCTGTCGAGCTGGCCGAGATCGCCGGTCATCAGCCAGCCATCGCGCAGCGAGGCGGCATTGGCCGCCGGGTTGTCGAGATAGCCGGTCATCACCTGCGGGCCCCGCACCGCGATCTCGCCGATCTCGCCGGGGGGCAGGGGGGTGCCCTCGGGGTTGACGATCCGCACCTCGGCGACGCTGTGCGCCCGCCCCACCGAGGCGAGCCGCGCCTCCCAGTCGGGGTGGGCGCTGTCGGCGATATCGCCGCGCGAAAGCGCGGTGATGGTCATGGGCGACTCGCCCTGGCCATAGATCTGCACGAACTTCGGCCCGAGGACGGCGAGCGCTTCCTTGATGTCGGCGACATACATCGGCCCGCCGCCATAGACGATGGTCTTGATCCCGTCGCCGTCCTGGCCGCTGGCGCGGGCGGTGTCGACCAGCCGCTTGACCATGGTGGGGGCGGCGAACATCGACAGGTTCCGCATCTCGCGCGCCAGGGCCAGGATCTCGGCCGGGTCGAAGCCGCCGCTTTCCGGCACGATATGGCGCGCGCCGCGCTGCACGTGGATGAAGTTGTAGAGCCCCGCGCCATGCGACAGCGGCGCGGCATAAAGCGCGGCGTCACCGGCGGTGACGTCGTCCACGTCGGCGATATAGGCCAGCGAGGCGGCGAGCAGGTTGTCGCAGCTCAGCACCGCGCCCTTGGGCCGCCCGGTTGTGCCCGAGGTATAGAACAGCCAGGCCGCATCGCCGCCCGCCATCAGCGCCGGCCAGGGCAGCGGTTCGCTGTCCAGCATCCGGGCGAAGGCGGCGCTGCCGGGCGAGATGCAGGGCGTGTCGGTCAGGGCCGCCATCGCCTCGGCATCGCGGGTGAAGACCAGCCTGGCGCCGGAATGGGCAACGATCCAGGCCGCCTCGCGGGCGTGCAGCTTGCCGTTCACCGGCACCACGGTCGCGCCGGCATAGAGCACGCCGTAGAAGATCGGCAGGTAGTCGATGCAATTGGCCATGAAGATCGCCACGCGGTCGCCCGGCCCGATGCCGCGCGCGACCAGCCCCGCGCCGACCCGCGCGGCCTGCCGGGCGAAGCCGGCATATTCGCAGACCAGCCGGCTGCCATGGAACAGCGCCGGGGCGTCCGGGTTCGCCCGCGCCGTCCGCGCGAGCCATTCCGCAGGGTTCATCGCGCCGCCTCGAGGATCGAACAGTAATTCGCCACGCCCGAGCCACCCATGTTGAACACGAGGCCCAGGTCGGCGCGGTCGGCCTGCATCTCGCCAGCGGTGCCGGTGACCTGCCGCGCCGCCATGACGTGCATCGACACGCCGGTCGCGCCCACCGGGTGCCCCTTGGCCTTGAGCCCGCCCGAGAGGTTCACCGGCAGCCTGCCGCCCCGGAACACCAGTCCCTCGTCAACCGCCTCGGCGCCCTTGCCCTTGTCCTTGAGGCCAAGCGCCTCGTAGACCATCAGCTCGGCGATGGTGAAGCAGTCATGCACCTCGGCGAAACGGATGTCGTCGAGGGTGACGCCCGCCTTCTCGAAGGCCTTCCCGAAGGCCATGCGCGCGCCGGTCAGCTCGGTCATGTCGCGCTGCGAGATCGGCATGATGTCATTGACCTGCGCGGTGGCGCGGAAGGTCACGGCGCGGGCGAAATCCCCGGCCAGTTCCGGCGCGACGATGACCAGCGCCGCCGCCCCGTCCGAGATCAGCGAACAGTCGGTCATCCGCAGCGGCGCGGCGATCAGCGGGTTCTTCTCGGACACCGTGTTGGCGAAATCGAAGCTCACCTGCTTCTGCATGTGGGCCAGCGGGTTGGCCAGCGCATTGGAGTGGTTCTTCACGGCGATCTTCGCCAGCGTCTCGGCCCGGTCGCCGAAACGCTGGAAATACTGCCCGGCGATGCGCCCGAAGATCTGCGGGAAGGAGACGCCGCTTTCCTCCTTCTGGTAGGAGGCCCCCGAGAGCGCCTTGGTCACCCCGGCGGTGTCGAGTTCGGTCATCTTCTCGGCGCCGATCACCAGCGCCACCTTGGCCTCGCCCGCGCGGATCGCGTTCAGCGCCGACCAGATCGCCGCCGAGCCCGAGGCGCAGGCATTCTCGCAGCGCGTGGCGGGGGTAAAGCGCAGGCCCTCGTCCATGCCCAGCACCAGCGAGGAGGCAAAGGCGTCGGGCACCATGCCCGAGTTGAAGTGCCCCAGCCAGATCCCGTCGACATCCTCGGCCGCGACCCCGGCGTGGTCCAGCGCCTCGCGGGCGGCGGCAATGACCAGATCCTCGAAACTCTGATCGCGCAGCGCGCCGAATTTCGTATGGCCCCAGCCGATGATACATGGTTGCATGATGGTCCTCCTGTTCGGCCCGGATCCTACTCGGGAAGCGGCCGGCGGATAGTCCGCAAAGTTACCTAATTCCGGGTGCCGGTGAATGCCTTCCGATATCGACAGCGCCATTTTCGAGAATGCCCCGGTCGGCCTCATCTATACCGAGGACCGCATCATCCGCCGTTGCAACGCCCGTTTCGCCGTGACCTTCGGCTACGCGGCGAACGAGCTGGAGGGGGCGTCGCTGGCGATGCTCTATCCCTCGTCCGACGAATTCGCCAATACCGGCGAGCACTGGACGCGCGAGTTGCTGGAACACGGGGCCTATGCCGACGAACGCATCATGCGCCGCCGCGACGGGGCGCTGTTCTGGTGCCGGGTGCGGGGGCAGGCGCTTGACCCGGCGCGCCCGCTGGCCCGCGCGGTCTGGAGCTTCTCCGACCTCTCGGCCGAGCGCCCGGTGGCGGTGCTGTCGCGGCGCGAGCGGCAGGTGGGGATGCTTCTGGTCGAGGGGCTGACCGCCAAGGAGATCGCCCGCCGGCTCGAGATCTCGCCGCGCACGGTGCATGTCCACAAGAACCGCTTGATGGCCCGCTTCGGCGTGCGCAACTCGCTGGAGCTGGTGCGCTGCCTGACGGCGGTGCCGCGCTGAACCTATTCCGCCGGGCCGGGCTCCGACAGCAGTGCGGCCAGCATCCCGGCGGCGCGGGTGACGTGGCGCTCGGTGTGGCGCAGCAGGTAATAGTGCCGTTTCGGCAGGGGGCAGGCGACCCGCACCAGTGCGCCGGCCTCGATCGCGCGGGCGACCACCGCGCCCGACATGATGGTGGCGTTGATGCCCGCCTCGGTCGCCGCCTGCACCGCCTCGTTCGAGGGCAGCTCCAGCGCGATCTGGACGTCGTCCAGCCCCAGCCCGGCCTGCTGCAGGACCGCTTCGAAGACCGCGCGCGTGCCCGAACCCTTCTCGCGCAGCACCCATTTCGTTGCCGGGAACTGGCGCGGGGTGATCTTTCCCGCCACGGCCCAGGGGTGGCGGGGCGAAACCACGAGGTGCATCTCGTCCTCGGCCACCGCCGCGACGTCGAGGCGGGGCAGCGCGATCTGCCCCTCGATGATGCCGAGGTCGGCGGTGCCGGATTCGACCTGCGCGGCGGCGAATGCCGAGTTGCCGATCACCAGGGTGATGGCGATCTCGGGGAAGCGTTCGTTGAAGCGGCCAAGCCGCGCGGGCAGCCAGTGGTTGGCAACGGTCTGGCTTGCCGCCACGGTGATCGTGCCGCGCCGCAGCCCGGCGATATCGTCGAGCACCGCCACCGCGCCGGCGGCGCGGTCGAGCACGGCGCGCGCCTCGGCAAGGAAGATACGGCCCTCGGGCGTCAGCTTCAGCCCGCGCCCGACCCGGTCGAACAGGCGGACCTGGTGGCGGTCCTCCAGTGTCGAGATCGCCGCGCTGACCGCCGACTGGGTCAGGTTCAGCGCGTGGGCGGCCTGGGTCAGGTGCTCGCGCTCGGCGACCGCGACGAAGATGCGAAGCTGGTCAAGGGTCACGGGCCGTCTCCATTGGCGGCCCGCGCCATGGCGGTTCGGGCCGCCTGCATCCCTAGCCTCCGCACCCTCAGACCGCAATCGCGGCGAGGCCAAGTGCCAGCGTGCCGATGAAGAGGAAGGCGGCAAAGCCCAGCAGCAGCGGTCGTCCGCCCCTGGAGACCAGCTTGGCCAGATCGGTCTGCATTCCGACGGCGGCGAGGGCGGCGGTCAGCAGGAAGCTGGTGGCGGCACGGGTTGCCTGGGCGGCCTGTTCCGGGATCGCGACCAGGCTGTTGACGAGCATCAGGGCGATGAAACCGGCGACGAACCACGGCACCGCCGGCACCGGCGTGTCGCTTCCCGCGCCGCGCCGCCGCAGCGCCAGCCGGCCCAGCACCAGCACCACCGGGGCCAGCAGCATCACCCGCGCGAGCTTGGAGATGGTGGCGAATTCGCCGGCATCGCTGCCGCCCTGGAACCCCGCCGCCACCACCTGCGCCACCTCGTGCACCGAGGCGCCGATCCACAGGCCATAGCCCGCCGGCGAAAGCTCGATCACCCGTTGCAGCATCGGGAAGACCAGCATGGCCACCGTGCCGAAGAGCGTGACGATGGAGATGGCATAGGCCACGTCCTCCTCGCGCGCCCGCGTCACCGTGTTGGCCGCCACCACCGCCGAGGCGCCGCAGATCGAGGTGCCGGCGGCGATCAGCTCGGTCAGCGCCGGGTCGACGCCCAGCAGCCGCCCGAAGGCCAGGGTGAAGACGAAGGTGGCGGCAAGGCAGAGCGCCACCACCAGCAGCCCGCTCAGCCCCAGCGCGCCAAGCTGCGCGAGGCTGAGCTGCAACCCCAGCAGCATGACCCCCAGCCGCAGCAGCGGGCGCATGGCCAGCGCAAGGCCGGGCTGCGCCCAGGCCGGGGCCCCCAGCGCCCGGTTCAGCCCCATCCCCAGCAACACCGCCAGGATCATCGGGCTGAGCCAGCCGACCTCCGAGGCCGAAGCGGCGGAGCGGGCGACAAGGGCGATGGCAGCGGCCAGAGCCAGGCCGGGCAGCAGCAGGGGAAGCGCCGAGGTGACGCGGCGCGGGGAGAGGGAAATTTGCATGATGGGTCCTTTCGGCCCCTGCGTTACGCCTCATCGCCCCCGGTGATCCAACGGAATGATCTTGAGATTATGTTCGCTTCAATCGAATGATTGGGTGTGGCGGCGGGCCTCGCGCAATGGCCGGCCGCCGCGCCCCGCTTGGCGCTCAGGACGCCACCGTCTCCAGCTTGCGCACATCGGTCAGCCGGCCGGTGATCGCGGCGGCGGCGACCATGGCGGGGCTCATCAGGTGGGTGCGCCCGCCGCGCCCCTGCCGGCCCTCGAAATTGCGGTTCGAGGTGGCGGCGCAGCGCTCGCCCGGCTCCAGCCGGTCGGGGTTCATGCCCAGGCACATCGAACAGCCCGCCAGCCGCCACTCGAAGCCCGCCTCGGTGAAGATCCGCGCCAGCCCCTCCTGTTCGGCCTGCGCCCGCACCAGCCCCGAGCCGGGCACCACCATGCCGCGCACCCCCGGCGCCAGCCTGCGGCCCCTGACCACCTCGGCGGCGGCGCGCAGGTCCTCGATCCGGCTGTTGGTGCAGGAGCCGATGAAGGCCACGTCGATCGCCACCTCCTCCATCGGTGTCCCCGGCGTCAGCCCCATGTAGTCGAGCGCCCGCCGCGCCGCCTCGCGCTTGGGGCCCTCGAACCGCTCCGGGTCCGGCACCGCACCGGTGATCGGCGCGGTATCCTCGGGCGAGGTGCCCCAGGTCACGGTCGGCACAATCTCGGCGGCGTCAATGCTGATCTCGCGGTCCCACCGCGCGCCGGGATCGGACTGCAGGCCGCGCCAATAGGCCAGGGCCATCTCCCATTGCGCGCCCTTCGGCGCATGGGGCCGCCCCTTGAGATAGGCGAAGGTGGTCTCGTCCGGGGCGATCATCCCGGCCCGCGCGCCGGCCTCGATCGACATGTTGCACAGCGTCATCCGCCCCTCCATCGAAAGGGCCCGGATGGTGTCGCCGCAATATTCGATCACATGCCCGGTGCCCCCGGCCGTGCCGATCCGTCCGATGATCGTCAGCGCGATGTCCTTGGCCGTCACCCCGCGCGGCAGCGGCCCGCTGACCTCGACGCGCATGTTCCTCGACTTCGACTGTAGCAGCGTCTGCGTCGCCATCACATGCTCGATCTCCGAGGTGCCGATGCCCTGCGCCAGCGCCCCGAAGGCGCCGTGGGTGGCGGTGTGGCTGTCGCCGCAGACGATGGTGGTACCGGGCAGGGTCCAGCCCTGCTCGGGGCCGACGACGTGCACGATGCCCTGCCGCACGTCGGCGACCGGGTAATAGTGCAGCCCGAACTCGCGGGCGTTGCGGTCGAGCAGGTCGACCTGCACGCGGCTCTGGTCGTCCTCGATATGGGTCTCGCGCCCCTCGGTGGTGGGCAGGTTGTGGTCGGGCACCGCAATGGTGCGCTCGGGCGAGCGCAGTTTGCGACCGGCGGCGCGCAGCCCCTCGAAGGCCTGCGGGCTGGTCACCTCGTGCACCAGGTGGCGGTCGATGTAGATCAGCGTGCCGCCATCGTCCTGGGTGCCGACCAGGTGGTCCTGCCAGATCTTGTCGTAAAGGGTGCGTGGGCCGGGCATCGGCGCCTCCGTTGCTGCAGTTCCGGGAGAGGGGGGAGAGGAGGGCAGGGCCCTGGGGGTCCGGGCAGGCGCGCCGGCGCCGCCCGGAGGGT
>NZ_BNCJ01000021.1:42992-62560 GCF_014656415.1 Seohaeicola zhoushanensis
CCTGGGGCGCGGCGGTCAGGCTTACTTGATCGACAGGCCCGCGATCGGGGCGAGGCTTTCGTTGAAGGCGGTCTTGCAGACGTCGCCGCAGCGCTTGATCCAGCCCGGCAGAACCGCGTTGGTCAGCGCCTCGTGGCGCAGCGCGATGTCCTCGGCGCTCGGCTCGACCAGAACCATGCCGCCGGGTTCGCCCATTGCGCAGGGGCCGGTGGTGTTGCACTGCGACCCGATCTCGTCTTCCTCGGCGTTCAGCGCCCACATCTGATCGCTCAGCGCGCCGATCTCGGTGGTCAGGAATTCCTGCACCTCGGGGGCGAGACCATCCCACCAGGCGGCGTTGGCCACGATGGCATTGGCGCCGAAGTTCAGCGGCAGGGTGTAGAGATACTTGGCCGATTCATACCACTTGGCGGTATAGCCGCCCAGCGTGCCGGTGATGGCGCAGTCGAGCACGCCCTGTTCCAGCGCCGGCTGCACGTCGCCAAAGGACATGTCGACCGGGGTGGCGCCGAAATAGCCCACGAAATCGCTCTGCGAGGCGCCCGAGCCGCGGATCCGGCGGCCCTGCAGATCCTTCAGGGTCTTGATCTCCTTGGTGCAATACAGCACCTGGTCCTGGAAGGACTGCATGGTGATGAGGTGCAGGCCCAGGTTGTCGCGGTAATACTTCTGCAGCACCGGGAAATAGGCGGTGGTCAGCTCCTTGAACTGGGCGAAGTTCTCGGACAGGCCGGCCAGGTCGTTGCCGTCATTGATCGGATCGGCGCCGCTGTGGTGGCCAAGCTGGGCCGAGGCGATGTTCATCACGCCCTGCGAGAGCAGCTTGAAGACCTCGGAACCCTTCAGGCCCATCTCGTTCCAGGGGCGGAAGTTGGCGGTGATCGCGCCGTTCGACTTCTCCTTGACCACCTCGTTCCAGAACGGGGCTTCGAGCTTCTTGCTCTGGGTGGTGATGCCGAGGTTGCCGACGACGTTGATGGTCGTGGCCGGCAGGTCGGCGGCAAGGGCCGCCCCCGCGAGGCTCAGGTGGACGGCGGCGGCCGCCATCCAGGTTGCGCGTTTGGTCATGGTCTTTACTCCTTGTTGGCAGGGTTGTTGTTGGGTCAGTTGCGCATCATGTCGGGAAGCCAGGTCGCCAGGGCCGGGAAGGCCAGCAGCAGACCCATCATCACGATCATCATCAGCAGGAAGGGCAGGGCGCCGAGGGTCACATCGCGGAAGGCCCCGGTCCGGCGGACCGATTGCACCACGAAGAGGTTGACGCCGATCGGCGGGGTGATCAGGGCCGCCTCGATCAGGATCATGAACAGCACGCCGAACCACAGCGGGTCGTAGCCCAGCTGCACGATGATCGGTACCACGATGGGGGTGGTCGCGATCATCAGCGAGAGCGTCTCCATGAAGCAGCCGAGCAGCAGGTAGATTGCGATCAGCACCAGCATCACGGTCAGCGGCTCGACATCCAGCCCGGCGACGAAGCCGGCGAGCTTGCCGGTCAGGCCGATGCCGACGAGGACGAAGTTCAGCAGCACCGCGGCGGCGACGATGAACATGACCATGCAGGTGACGCGCATGGTGCTGTCAAAGACCTCGCCCATCAGCTTCATCGACAGCTTGCCGCGGAAGCCCGCCATCGCCAGCGCGGCCATGACGCCCAGGGCGGCGGCCTCGGTCGGGGTGGCGATGCCGGCATAGATCGAGCCGACCATCAGCGTGAACAGCAGCATCGGCGGCAGCATCCCGCGCAGGCCGTGCAGGCGTTCGCCCCAGGTGATCTCGCTGCGGTCGCCCCGGCCCAGCGAGGGCATCACCAGGAAGACCACGAAGATCATGCCCGAGAAGAGCAGCGCCAGCAGGATGCCGGGGATCAGGCCGGCAAGGTAGAGACGGCTGATCGAGACCTCTGAGAGCACGCCATAGACGATCATGTTGATCGAGGGCGGGATCAGGATGCCCAGCGTGCCGCCCGCGGCGATCGAGCCGAGGAACAGCGGCGCCTTGTAGCCACCCTTTTCCATCTGCGGGATCGCCACGGTGGAGATCGTCGCGGCGGTGGCAACGCTCGACCCCGAGGTGGCGGCGAACAGCGCCGACGAGGCGATGTTGGTGTGCAGCAGCCCGCCCGGAATGCGGCGCACCCAGAGGTCGACGCCCGCGAACATCTCCTGCGCGATGCCCGAGCGCAGCAGGATCTCGCCGGTCATGATGAACAGCGGCACCGCGATCATCGTGAAGTTGCCGAAGGCGCCCCAGAGCACGTCGCCCATGGCGGGGAGCAGCGGGAAGAAGGAATAGAAATGGTCGAGCACCAAAGCGGTGATGACCAGGACGACGGCGACGGGAAGCCCGAGCGCGATCAGTCCGAAAAGAACGCCGGTCGCGGTCCCGATCATGATGCCACCTTTGCCTCTGCGGGGGCCTCTTGGCCGCTGTTTCCGGGGATCTCGCTGCCGATGCCGGCAAGCGCGTCGGCGCGCACGGTCTGGCCTGCGATCAGCAGGCGGATGTGGCGCAACGTCAGGACCAGGCCAACCAGCGCGAAGAAGCTCAGCCCCAGCGCCCAGGCGGCCTGCGGATAGCCGATCTCGATGCCCAGCGTCGAGTTGGTCTTGACCCCGCGCGCCAGCGCCCCGAGGGCGAGTACCCAGGCCTTGTAGGCGAAGAGCGAAGCCACCGCCGTGGTGCTTGCGAGTGCCAGCAGGTCGACCGTCCGGCGCATCGCGGCGGGAAACTTGTTGTAGGCCACGTCGATGCGGATATGCGCCCGCGCCAGCAGCGCATAGGCCATGCCGAAGGCCGCCGCGATGGCGAACAGGTAGTTGCCCAGCTCGAACGAGTGAAACACGATCCGGTTCAGCACGTTGCGGGTGAAGACATCGCCGCAGACCAGCACGGCGATCAGGAAGATCATCCCCCCGCCGATCCGGGCCGCCCAGGCGGCCAATGTGTGCAAAAGCTGCTCGGTAGGCGGTTCTCTCATCTGTCCTGTCTCCGTGTCGGCGGGGTGGCGCGCCCATTGCCCTGGGTGCTGTTCAGCAGATCGATGGTCTCGAAGATCGAGATCACGTCGCCGTATTTTGCGTTTATGTCGAAGAGGTTGGCCTCGTGCGGGTCGGGGTGGCGGTCGGCCACGCATTCGCGCGGGACCACCACGCGATAGCCGTGCTGCAGCCCGTCCACCGCCGTCGCCCGGACGCAGCCGCTGGTTGAGCAGCCAGTGAGGATCAGCGTGTCGATGCCCATCGCCGTCAGCGTCGCCGACAGCGAGGTGCCGAAGAAGGCGCTGGCATAGTTCTTCACCAGCACCAGGTCCTCGGGGTGGGGCGCCACCGCGTCGACGATCTCGGCCAGGGGCTCGCCGGGCACCAGCGTCTGCAGCACCGGGATCTTGCGCACGAAGAGCCCGCCGTCGAGATGGGTCGGGTGGTAGAGCACCTTGGTATAGATCACCGGCACGCCCAGGCGGCGCGCCTCGTCCAGCAGCGGCGCGGTGGCCTCCGAGGCGGTCACCACGTCGGGGGCGTAAAGCGGCGCGCCGGGGGTGGTATAGGCGCGGATGAAGTCGATCACCAGCACCGCGGGACGCTGGCCAAAGCCGACCGCCCCGTCGAAAACCCCACTGTAATTCTGGTTGCGGTCGGTCATGAGCGTCTCTCCCCTCAGGCGGCCAGTTGCGGTTGCGGCGCGGGGCCGACATGGGCCAGCTGCCCCGGCAGCCGGCGGCCCATGATGCCTTCGAGCCAGAGCGCGGCCTCGCGCAGCGCGGCCTGGTCCAGCCCGCTCTGCACACCCGAACGGTCGAGCATGTAGGCCAGGTCCTCGGTGGCGATATTGCCGGTGGCGCCGGGGGCGAAGGGGCAACCGCCCAGCCCGCCGAGGCTCGCGTCGAGCGTGCTCACGCCCGCGCGGATCGCGGCATCGGCATTGGCATAGCCGGTGTTGCGGGTGTTGTGCAGATGTGCGCGCATCGCCAGCCCCGGCGCCGCCTCGGCGAGGCGGGCAAAGCCCTCCTCGATCTCCGCCGGCGCGGCCACGCCGATGGTATCGGCAAGCGAGATCTCGTCCGCCCCCGCATCGGCGATCCTTGCCGCCAGCGCGCTGATCGCGGCCGGGTCGACCCGCCCCTCGAAGGGGCAGCCGAAGGCCACCGCGATGGTGACCGAGCGGAACAGCCCGGCCTGCGCCGCCGGCCGCGCGATCGAGCGCCAGCTGTCGGCCAGCGCCTCGGGCGTGGTGCCCTGGTTGCGCTCGGCCATGGTCTGGGTAAGCGGGATCACGAAGGTGATCTCGTCGAGCCGGTGTTCCAGCGCGCGCCGGAACCCCTTTTCGTTCAGCACCAGGGCCGAGACACTGAGGTCGCGCATCCCGGCCAGCCCTTCGAGCACCGCATCGGCATCGGCCATCTGCGGCACCCGCTTGGGGTTGACGAAGCTGGTCGCCTCGATCCGCCGCAGACCGGCCCCGGCAAGCCGCCGGACCAGGTCGAGCTTGTCGGCGGTCGAGACCATCACCTTGTCGTTCTGCAACCCGTCGCGGGCGCAGACGTCGACGATCTCCACTTTGGCTGGCCGGGTGCCGCTCATGCCGCTTTCGCCCCGATCTGGCCGACGACGCCGCGCGCGGCCATGTCGGCCAGCGTGCGCTCGTCGAGGCCCAGCAGCCCGCCGTAGATCTCGGCGTTGTGCTGGCCCAGTTCCGGGTCGCTGGCGCGCACCGCGCCCGGCGTCTCCGACAGCTTCGGCGCGACGTTCTGCATCTTCAGGTCGCCGAAGGTGGGATGCGCGATCTGGATGATGGCTTCGCGGGCCTTGAAGTGGGCGTCCTCCAGCATCTCGGGGGCGCGGTAGATGTCGCCGGCGGGCACGCCATGCTTGTCGAGCAGGGCGCTCAGCTCCTCGCGCTCCAGCGTGGCGGTCCAGTCGGCGATCAGCGCGTCCAGCTCTTCCTGATGCGCGCCGCGTGCGCCATGGGTGGCATAGCGGTCATCGGTGGCCAGCTCGGGGCGGCCCATGGCCTCGGCCAGGCGGGCAAAGACGCTGTCCTGGTTTGCGGCGATCAGCATGTCGACGCCGCTCTTGGTCGGGTAGACGTTCGAGGGCGCGACATTGGGCAGGATCGCCCCGGTACGCGGGCGGATATAGCCGGTCTTGTCGTATTCGGTGACAAGGCTTTCCATCACCGCCAGCACGGCCTCGTAGATCGCGCTGTCGACGACCTGGCCGCGCCCGGTGCGTTCGCGGGCGTGCAGCGCCATCATGCCGCCGAGGCAGGCGAAGGTGGCCGCCAGCGTGTCGCCGATCGAGATGCCGGTGCGCGAAGGCGCGCGGTCGGGGTCGCCCACCACATGGCGCAGCCCGCCCATCGCCTCGCCGATCGAGCCGTAGCCGGCCTTGTGGGCATAGGGGCCGGTCTGGCCATAGCCCGAGACGCGGATCATGATGAGGCGCGGGTTGATCTTGGACAGGACGTCATAGCCCAGGCCCCATTTCTCCATCGTGCCGGGGCGGAAGTTCTCGATCAGGATGTCGGACTTGGCCACGAGATCCTTGATGATCTGCTGGCCCTCGGGCACCCTCGCGTTCAGCTCGATCGACTTCTTGCCGCGGGCCACGACGGGCCACCACAGCGACTTGCCATGCGGTTTCTCGCGGCCCCAGTCGCGCATCGGGTCGCCGTTGCCGGGCTGTTCGATCTTGATCACCTCTGCGCCGAAATCGGCCATCAGCTGGCCGCAGAAGGGGCCGGCCAGAAGCTGGCCCATCTCGATCACCCGAAGGTCGGAAAGTGCGGTCATCGGTCTAGTCTCCTCAATGCCGTTCCAGCAGCGGGCCAAAGCCCGCGATCTGGTCGGTTATTCCGTTGCGCCGAAGGGCGTCCCAGTAGATGGCGGTGTTGATCGCCAGCACGGGCTTGCCCAGTTCGGCCTCGAATTTCGGCGCCAGGGCGGCCATGGCGAGGTTGGTCCCCACCTGCACCACGGCGTCGACGTCGTCATGCGCGCCCACCTCATGCGCCGCGCGGCGCAGCTCTTCGCCGGTGACATGGGCGATGGCGACCGGGCTCGGGCATTTCAGCCCGGTGATCCGGGGCACCTCGAAGCCCGCCTCCTCGAAGAAGCGCACCACGTTGCGGTCGCCGACCGGCTGATAGGGGGTGATGACGCCAATCCGCTTGGCCCCGAACAGCGAGAGCGCCGCCTGGCAGGCGTCCGATCCCATCGCCACGGGCAGGCGGGTGTGTTCTTCCAGCTCGGCCTTGAGCCGCTTGCTGGTGGCATAGCCGTCCCAGAAGGTTTCGGCCGAGATGCCCAGCACCAGCACGTCGGGCTGGCAGGACATCACGCTGTCGACCGCCTCCATCTGCGCGGTGGCGATCAGGTCGATCAGTTTCTGGAAGTCGGCATCATCCGCGAGCGGGATGTTGGGAATGCGGATGCGCGAGATGTGATTGGTCACACCCTCGGGGCGCATCGCGTCGAATTCCGGCTGCACCGAGGTGTTGGTCGACGGCACCAGCACCGCGAATTTCTTGCGCCAACCCAATGCGTCGGTCATGCGGTCTGCCCTCCGATGGCGGAAAAGGACGTGGGAAGAAGGATCCGGCTTTCCATCCGGTCGATCAGCTTGAGCACCTTCGGCACGAAGCCCTGCCAGGCCGGGTCCGCCGCCAGCGCGGCGCGCCGCGTCTCGCGGTCGCCGGCGTCGGTGAAGCCCCATAGATGAACAATCTGGTTCAAGGTGCCGGATTCGCTCGTGAAATAGCCCAGCGGGGCGCCCAGGTAGGGCGCCTGTATAGCCAGTCCTTCGTCGCGCACCAGCGCGACGAAGTCAGGCACACAGCCGGGGCGGAGGGTATATGTCCGCTGTTCGACGATCACGGCGTCAGGCCCAGAGCACGAGCGAGCTGTCGGGCATCCGGCCGATGAACGAGCCGATCGAGACGCGGTCCTTGGTCGGGTCCGCCCCCGCGGCGCCGGCGCTGATCTCGTGCGGGTTGCGGGTGTTGAAGATCACCACGTCGCCGGCGGTCGGCGCATAGGTGAAGTTCGGCGCCCCCTCGACCAGCGAACGGTCCAGACCATAGCTCTGCGGGATCTCGCCTTCCTTGCGCTCGGGGTTCCAGGGCGCATTGTGCACCGTGGTCAGCCCGCCGACGCCCGGATCCTCGGCGAAGAAGTTCCAGCCCAGCTGCGAGTCGATGTTCGAGATCGCATAGTCCAGCGTGTTCAGCGGCGCATAGTCGACATGCATGTCGACCCCCTGCGAGGCAAGGCGGATGATCCCGGCGTAATACTCGCCCAGTTCCGGTTCGCTGGCGACATCGACGCTCGCCGGGTAGACCGCGCGCAGCTTCTCGATCAGCCGCTGCACCGGATCGAAGCTGCGCGAGAGCACATCGTTCAGGTCCTTGCGGGCCTCGACGACGGCCTTGAAATACTCGGACTTGTCCGGGTTCCAGCGGTATTCGTACTGCGCCTGGCCGATATAGCCGATCTTCTTCGCGACGCTGTAATACTTCACGTTCCCCGACTTGGCGGCCTTCGAGAAGACCGCGCATTCCTCGGGGGTGGCAAAGCCCTTGATCCGGATCGCGGGGATTTCGTTGTTCAGCAGGGCGACCAGGTTCTCGCGGGTGAGGTCGTGTTCCTGCAGGTTCTTCCAAGTGGCCATCTTAGGCACTCCTGTTGGTCTTCGTCCGACGGGGGAGGTCAGTCTTCTGCGGTGGTCCAGGTCTTGCGCGGCGGCGACTTGATCTCGAGCTGCTCGACGTCTTCCAGCGCCTCGCTGAAGTGCTCGACCCCGACGGGGTGCATCCAGGCGGTGCCGGGCGTCGCGATGAATTCCTCGCCGCCGATGACCAGCTTCAGCTTGCCTTTGATCAGGTAGCCCATCGATTCGTGGTCCATGTGCTTGTGCACCGGGTCGATCAGGCCCTTCTTGCGGTAGACGTGCAGCATCAGGATCTCGTCGCCGACCATCATCTTGCGCACTTCGACGTGGCCCTGCTCCTTGACGCCCTCGACGGTGTCGAGCTTCTCGGCCGGGATCTCGTCGCGCTGGGCGTAATAGCCGAGCGTCTTTTCCAGCATCCGTGACATGTCGTTCATCTCGTTTCCTTTCATTGATCGCGTCGCGCCCCGACGCGCGGGTTCCGGCCCGGTCGCGAAAGGGTGTCCGTTCTGGCGCAGGGTCGTGGCCCCGGCTTCAACACCACAATCGATTCCAGATTGATTGTATACAGTCAAGTCATGTTTTGACCGAAAAATTGTGAGTCGCAGCCTCAATTGTGTGCAATTGGCTCTTCCCAGACCAAAATATCCAGCTAAGGTGAGGGCATGGGGCAAACGCATTGGGGAAGATCGAGATGACCGAGACCAACGGCGCAAGGACAACGGCCGACGATATCTGCGCCGCCCTGCGCGAACAGATCTCGGCCGGGCGACTCGCCCCGAATTCGCGCGTGACCGAGCAGGGCCTGGCCGAGGAATTCGGCACCTCGCGCACCCCGGTCCGCGAGGCGATGCGCCTGCTGGTGGCCGAGGGGTTCCTCTCGTTCAAGCCCAACAGCGGCAGCTTCGTGCGCAGCTGGAGCGGCGAGGAGATCGAGGAGATCTTCAACATCCGCCTGATCGTCGAGAGCGATATCGCCGCAGAGGCGGCGCGCAGCATCACCCCCGAAGAACTGGCCCAGATGCAGAAATACCAGGCCGGGATGGAATCACTCGGCGTGGCGCTCGACGAGAGGGGCGTCTCGCAGACCAGCCACCTCAACCGCGAGTTCCACAAGCTGATCTCGCAGGCCAGCCGCCGGCCGCGCCTGGTCAAGATGCTGGAAGATGCGGTCAAGGTGCCCATCGTGCAGAGCACCTTCAGCCGCTACAGCGCCGCCGAGCTGCAACGCAGCCACCATCACCACCGCGAACTGATCGACGCCTTTCGCGCCGGCAATCCGGACTGGGCGCGTGCGGTCATGCAATGCCACATCTGCTCGGCCCGCGAGGTGATGCGCCGCAACCGCCGGAAAGAGGGCTAGGCCCGCTCCGGCGATCCTTTGCCCTGGCAAGACGTGCCGCCCGCCTCAGCGGGTCGGCACCGGCACTTCGCCGCGATAGTCATAGAATCCGCGGCCGCTCTTGCGGCCCAGCCAGCCGGCCTCGACGTATTTGGTCAGCAGCGGGCAGGGGCGATACTTGGTGTCCGCCAGCCCGTCGTGCAGCACGTTCATGATCGCCAGGCAGGTATCCAGCCCGATGAAATCGGCCAGTTCCAGCGGCCCCATCGGGTGGTTCGCGCCCAGTTTCAGCGCCTGGTCGATGCTGCGCACGTTGCCCACGCCCTCGTAGAGCGTATAGACCGCCTCGTTGATCATCGGCACCAGCACGCGGTTCACGATGAAGGCGGGGAAGTCCTCGGCGCTGGCGGCGGTCTTGCCGATTCGCTCGACGATGCCGAGGCAGGTGTCATAGGTGGCCTTGTCGGTGGCGATGCCGCGAATCAGCTCGACCAACTGCATCACCGGCACCGGGTTCATGAAGTGGAAGCCCATGAACTTCTCGGGGCGGTCGGTGCGCGAGGCCAGCCGGGTGATCGAGATCGACGAAGTGTTCGAGGTCAGGATGGTATGCGGCAGCAGGTGCGGGCCGAGGTCCTCGAAGATCGCCTGCTTGACGCTCTCGCGCTCGGTTGCGGCCTCGATCACCAGGTCGGTCTTGGCGACGTCGGACAGCGCCAGCGTCGTGCTGATTCGCGCGATCGCCGCTTCCATGTCCTCTTCGCTGATCTTGCCGCGCCCGGCCTGGCGGGACAGGTTCCCGCGGATGGTGTTCATCGCATTGTCGAGCGCATCCTGGCTGATGTCGCTCATCACAACGTCATAGCCGGCGACGGCCATCACGTGGGCGATGCCGTTGCCCATCTGTCCGGCGCCGATCACACCGATTTTGCCGATAGTCATGTGTTCTGCCCTCATCCTGGCGCCTGCAAGACCATACCGGCGCGGCGCGGTCGGCGGCAAGGGGCAGGGGGCCAGGCTTTTGCCAATTCGTCGAAAATTCGGATTTTAGTGGTTTTGCAATACCTTGGCCCCAGTCTGCGCGCGGGCGAAATGATCGCGGTGGATGCCATGAGCTTTGAATTTCCGGGCGCGATGTCGCCCGAGGTCACCTATTGCCAATATGGCGGGTCGCGCCTGAAGTGCCGCGGGCCGGCGCGGGGGCTCGACGCGCCCTATGTCGCCA
Source organism: Seohaeicola zhoushanensis (assembly GCF_014656415.1). Lineage (GTDB taxonomy): Bacteria > Pseudomonadota > Alphaproteobacteria > Rhodobacterales > Rhodobacteraceae > Seohaeicola_A > Seohaeicola_A zhoushanensis. The sequence continues at coordinate 53,230 of NZ_BNCJ01000021.1, forward strand.
TCCTCGGCGGGGTCGAAACCTTCGGCCGCTTCGTGCAGACCCCTTTTGTCGAGCAGCTGGAACGCGACACCGGGCGGATCTGCGTGAACCTCGGCACCGCCAATGCCGGGGTCGACGCTTGGCTGGGCGACGCGGCGCTGGTGCGTGTTGCGGCGGCGGCCGAGATGGCGCTGATCCAGCTGCCGGGCGCGCAGATGCTCTCCAACCCGTTCTACCGGGTGCATCCGCGCCGGAACGACCGCTTTCTCGAACCGCTGCCGGCGCTGCGCGCGCTTTGTCCCGGCGTCGATTTCACCGAGTTCACCTTCGTCAATCACATGCTGACGGCGCTCGCAGCCACTTCGCCAGAGGGCTTCGCCGAGGTGCGCGCGGCGCTGCAATCGGCCTGGACCGCCCGGATGGAGGAACTGCTGGGCCATTTCCCGCGGCCGCCGGTGCTGCTCTGGCTGCGTTACGACACCACGCCGGTCAACCGGGCGCCCTCGCCGCTCTCGCAGCATCCCGCCCTGGTCGGGGCGGAGATGGTCGAGGGGCTGCGCCCGCGCGCGGCGCATGTGGTCGCGCTCGACCTTGCCACCGCCAGCGCGGCGCACGAGTTGAAGCGGATGCGTTTCGGCGCGATGCAGGCGCCGGCGGCGGCGCAGACCATCGGGCCAAGCGCGCATCGGCAGGTGGCGCAGGCGCTGCTCGGGGTCGTTCCGGCCCTGGAATAGCGAACGCCCGCCCCGGTTGGGGCGGGCGTCCTGGATTCACTCCCGCTGAAGATCTGGGGAAATCAATGACTTGACCCCCCGTCCTAGCTGGGACACCTGAAATCAGAGCTTTTCGACCAGCTCCGGCACGGCGGTGAAGAGGTCGGCGACCAGGCCGAAATCGGCGACCTGGAAGATCGGCGCCTCTTCGTCCTTGTTGATCGCGACGATGATCTTGCTGTCCTTCATCCCGGCAAGGTGCTGGATCGCGCCCGAGATGCCGACGGCGACGTAGAGGTTCGGCGCCACGACCTTGCCGGTCTGCCCGACCTGCCAGTCGTTCGGCGCAAAGCCCGAGTCGACCGCCGCGCGCGAGGCACCGACGGCGGCCCCCAGCTTGTCGGCCAGCTTCTCGATCAGCGCGAAGTTCTCTTCCGAACCCACGCCGCGCCCGCCCGAGACAACGATCCCGGCCGAGGTCAGCTCCGGACGGTCGCTGGCGGCAACCTTGTCCTCGACCCAGCTCGACAGCTCCGACGAGGCGCCGGCAATGGTCTCGACCGGGGCCGAGTTGCCGGTGGCGGCGGCGTCGAAGGTCGAGGTCCGGAAGGTCACGACCTTCTTGCCGTCCTTCGACTTCACCGTCTGGATCGCGTTGCCGGCATAGATCGGCCGCTCGAAGGTATTGGCATCGACCACGCCCGAGGCGTCCGAGATCACCATCACGTCAAGCAGCGCGGCCACGCGCGGCATCACGTTCTTGGCGTCGGTGGTCGCCGGCGCGACGATGTGCTCGTAATCGCCGGCCAGGCCGACAATCAGGTCGGCGGTGGCTTCGGCGAGGCGGTGGCCCAGCCCGGCATCCTCGGCGCAGAGCACCTTCTTGACGCCGGCGATGGTCGCCGCTTCCTTGGCGGCATCCGCCGCGCGGGCACCGGCGCAGAGCACGGTCACGTCGCCCAGTTTCGCCGCGGCCGTAACGGCCTTGGCGGTGGCATCCATCGACAGGTGCCCGTCGGTGACTTCGGCAAGCAGAAGAACGGCCATCAGATCGCCCCCACGTCTTTGAGTTTCTGAACCAGCTCGTCGACCGAGCCCACCATGATGCCGGCGGCGCGCGCGGCCGGCTCGGCGGTCTTGACGATCTCGAGGCGCGGCGCGACGTCGACGCCGTAATCGGCGGCGGTCTTCTCGTCGAGCGGCTTCTTCTTCGCCTTCATGATGTTCGGCAGCGAGGCATAGCGCGGCTCGTTCAGGCGCAGGTCGACGGTGATGATGGCGGGCATCTTCACCTTGATCGTCTGCAGGCCGCCGTCGACTTCACGGGTGACGGTGGCATGGTCGCCGTCGACGCTCAGCTCGGAGGCGAAGGTGCCCTGGGACCAGCCCAGCAGCGCCGAGAGCATCTGGCCGGTGGCGTTCATGTCGTTGTCGATCGCCTGCTTGCCGCAGAGCACGAGGCCCGGCTGTTCGGCTTCGACGACCTTGGCGAGGATCTTGGCCACGGCCAGAGGCTCGATGTCGGTGTGGACGTCATCGGCGGCCACCACGAGGATGGCGCGGTCGGCGCCCATCGCCAGCGCGGTGCGCAGGGTTTCCTGCGCCTGCTTCACGCCGACGGAGACCGCGACGATCTCTTCCGCCTTGCCGGCTTCCTTCAGGCGGATCGCCTCTTCGACGGCGATTTCGTCGAAGGGGTTCATCGACATCTTGACGTTCGCCAGATCGACACCGCTTCCATCCGCTTTCACACGGACCTTCACGTTGTAGTCGATCACGCGCTTGACGGGTACCAGGACCTTCATCTGCGGTTCTCTCCTCAGTTTGTCCGAGCCGCAAGAACGACTCAATTCGGATTTTTCCCCGCCCCTGATAACGGGCTGTGTCCACCGGAAACAACGCAAAATCGTCACCTTATGCGGTCAGAACGCCGCGTTCAGGTGGTCTTGGGCTGCAAGTCGCCGGGTGTTTGCGCTATCGAACCGCGCGCTTGACGAACTTGCCGGTCATCAGCAGCAGGAAATCGCAGAGATGTTTGTCACAGGCCTCGTAGGTGGCGTCGTATTTCGTCGTCGCCGTGTTGAAGGCCTTGACGTAGTCAGCGTCCTTGGACTGCTCGCGCGCCGTGGCGTCGATCATCTGCGCGGCGTCCAGCACCTTGCCGGCCTGACGCAGCTCCTCGTAGCGGACCATGAGGCCGATCATCATCTCGGTATAGTTCAGCAGGTCGGCGAAGGCGCCGGTCAGGGCCTTGAAGTCCTGCTTCAACGCCCTTCCGCCCTCGGCGAATTTCTTGTTGAAGGTCTTCGTATTGGCGTCGGTGGCGCCTTTGTAGACTTTTTCGAACTCTTTCCTGGCGTTTGCGAAGAAGGTCTGCATCTTGGCGTGCTTCTTCTCGGCGGCGATGAAGAGGATCTGCCGCTTGGCCTTTTCCTGCATGTAATCGGCGCCCGGCCATTGGGGCAGGGTGATCCCCTTGCCGCCGGAGGTTGCCGTGGCCTTCAACGCGCCCTTGAGCGCGGGCAGGTTGAAGGCGTCCTGGGTCTGCACGCCGATGATGCCGTCGACCTTGAGCAGGGAGGCCTTCTGGAAGGCGCGTGTCGCGGCGTCGGTCTTGGGGCCGAATTCGCCGTCGACCTTCAGTTTCGCCTTGTAGACGTTCAGATTCTTCTGGGCCTTTTCGACGGCCTTGCCGGTCGAGCCCTTTTTCAAATCCGCCATGGAAATAGACTCCGTGAAACCCGGTCAGGTTAGGGTAGCCGGAGCGGATTCCAAGGAATTTCGTCCCGGCGGGCCGGGATCGGCGGATTAGCGGTTGGCGCCGGGCACCCAGAGCACGTCACTGCGCCCCTCGTCGTTGGCCATGCGGGCGGCGACGAAGAACCAGTCGCTGAGGCGGTTGAGGTAGCGGATCGCCGCCGGGTTGACCTCTTCCTCGGCGGCCAGTTCGACCGCGAGGCGCTCGGCCCGGCGGGCCACGGTGCGGCAAACGTGCAGATGCGCGGCGAGGGCGGAGCCGCCCGGCAGCACGAAGCTGCGCAGTGGCTGGAGGGCGGCGTTCATCACGTCGATCTCGGCTTCGAGCCGGTCGGTCTGGGCCTGCACCATGCGCAGGGGCGGGTATTCGGCGGTGGCGTCGGCGGCCATGTCGGGGCGGCAGAGATCGGCGCCGAGGTCGAAGAGGTCGTTCTGGATGCGCATCAGCGCGGCGTCGGTCTCGGCCTCGGCGTGCAGGCGGGCGACGCCGAGGGTGGCGTTCAGCTCGTCCACGGTGCCGTAGGCGGCGACGCGGGGCGCGTATTTCGGCACCCGCGCGTTGTTGCCGAGCGCGGTGTCGCCCTTGTCGCCGGTGCGGGTGTAGATGCGGTTGAGGACGACCATCAGCCTTTGCCCCCGAGGTAGATGAACAGCAGGATCAGCAGCACGGCGGCGAATTGCAGCAGCAGGCGCAGCTGCATCATCTTGTTGGAGCGCTTAGCACCGGCGGCGCCGCCCTTGCCGAAGCTGCCGATGCCGAAGGCCAGCACGACAACGACGGCGGCCATCAGGATAAGGATGAGGTAGTAAAGGCCGTTCATGGCTGTGTCCCCTTGGTCTGGCCGGTGACATAGCGCGGCGCTACGGAAATTGCGAACCGCTTTTCTGTCGCGCCCGCTCAGAGGCGGGAAATCACGTAGTCCATTGCGCGGCTTGGCAGCGCCCGGCGCAGGGTTCCGGCGATCCAGGTGGGGATGGTGACGTAGTAACGCGGGCGGGGGCGGGGCGACTCCAGCGCCTTGAGCAGGGCGGCGGTCACGGCGGAGGCGGGGAGTTCGAAGCGGTCGGGGCCGTTCTCGCGATACATGCGGGGGATCAGCTTGGCTTCGTAGTCGGCGCGGCGGGGCGAGGACTGCCAGTCGATGTAGCGTTCGAAATAGGGGATTCCGTTCTTGCGGAAGAGGGTGGTGATCGGGCCGGGTTCGATCAGCACGACCTGGATGTTGGCGGGCGCGAGTTCGATGCGCATGACGTCGGAGAAGCCTTCGAGCGCGTGTTTCGTCGCCGTGTAGGCGCCGCGCCAGCCGAGGTAGCTGAGGCCGAGCGTCGAGGAGCATTGCACGATGCGGCCCGAGCCCTGGGCGCGCATCACCGGGATCACCTGGCGGGTCAGGTCGTGCCAGCCGAAGAAATTGGCCTCGAAGATCGCGCGCAGTCCCTCGACCGGGAGATCCTCGACTGCCGCGTTCAGCCCGTGGGCGCCGTTGTTGAACAGCGCGTCGAGCCGGCCGCCGGTGGCGGCGAGCACCGAGGCGAGGCCGTCGCGGATGCTGTCGGTGTCGCAATAGTTGATGCGGGGGGCGTCGAAGCCCATTGCCGCCAGGCGGTCGCAGTCGTCCTGCTTGCGGCAGGCGGCAAAGACGCGCCAGCCGCGCGCCTTCAGTGTCTGGGCCGCGTCTAGGCCGATGCCCGAGGAGCAGCCGGTGATGAGGATGGATTTCTGCATGGGCCGCCCTTTCGCCGTTGCGCCAGATGTGGCGCGGCGGGGCGGGGTATGCAACGGGATTAGTTGCGGGCTGGGCCGACCAGGCGCTCGGCGATCCAGCCGACCTGGTCGTCGGGCAGGGTGCGCAGGCGCAGCCAGCCGGTGCCGTCGCTGCCCAGCACCTCGACCTTCTGGCCGCGCGTCAGGCGGCCGAGGATCTCGGTGTCGATGCCCGGACCGGCCCGCAGGTTGACCCGCGTGGCGCTGATCGCGCGCAGGTCGGCATCGGGGCCGGGCGTCGGGCGGATGGCGGCGGCAACCGCCTCTTCCAGCGTCGATTCGGCGGCATCGGTGCGCACCACGGCGGGCTCGGCGCTGACGGTGCCGTCCCCGAAGCTGGCGGGGGTGGCGAAGTCCTGCAGCGAGGCGACCTTGACCTCGGTCTCGGCGCTGCTCGGGAAGGCTGGCAGGCCCTGGCGCAGGTTCGCCCCGGCCTGGGCGAGCGAGGCCGCGTCGTTCTGCGGCAGGCGCGCTCTGGCCTGGGTGGCGACCAGCGTTTCGGCGGTGGTTGGGACGTGCAGGGTGACCGGCGGGGCAGGGGCCGCCGCAACGACGACCTCGGGGCGCGGGCGCGGTTTGAAATCGGCGCCGCCGCTCATCTCGTAGCCGGCAAAGCCCAGCATGGCGAAGGAAATAAGAACAAAGCGCGACATGGCGCCCCCCAGGCAAAAACAGAACTATAAATGATACGCGGACGGCAGCTGTCCGGTTCCCTGAAAATACGCCTGAATGCCGATTCGCGACAGGTGGCGCGGGAATTTTGGTGGCGATTGTGGCGGTACCGCAGGGCGGCTTTGGCTGTGGATAATCGCCCAAGGGCGCTTTACCCGCGCCGCCGCTCAGGATAGTCACAGCATCTATGAGTGACGTCGTTGATGACCCCAACATGAAGTCTCCCGACGGGCCGGGAGAGGTTCTGGAACCGCTTCGCCGCGCGATTGGCGAGCGTTACCTGACCTATGCGCTGTCCACCATCATGCACCGGGCGCTGCCCGATGCGCGTGACGGGCTGAAGCCGGTGCACCGGCGCATCCTCTACGCGATGCGCGAGCTGCGGCTGAGTTCCACCGGCGGTTTCCGCAAGTCGGCGAAGATCTCGGGCGACGTGATGGGCAACTATCACCCGCATGGCGATGCCGCGATCTATGACGCGATGGCCCGTCTCGCGCAGGACTTCAACGTCCGTTACCCGCTGGTCGACGGACAGGGCAACTTCGGCAATATCGACGGCGATAACCCGGCGGCCTCGCGCTATACCGAGGCGCGGCTGACCATCGTGGCCGAGGCGATGCTGGACGGCCTGAACGAGGATGCCGTCGACTTCCGCGACAACTATGACGGCACGCTGACCGAGCCGGTGGTGCTGCCGGCCGAGTTCCCGAACCTGCTGGCAAACGGCTCGTCGGGAATCGCCGTCGGCATGGCGACGAACATTCCGCCGCACAACATCGCCGAGCTGATCGACGCCTGCCTGCATCTCATCAAGACGCCGGATGCGCGCGACGACACGCTGCTGCAATATGTGCCCGGCCCCGATTTCCCGACCGGCGGCGTCATCGTCGAGCCGGCCGAGAACATCGCCCAGGCCTATCGCACCGGGCGCGGCAGCTTCCGGCTGCGCTGCAAGTGGGAGGTCGAGGACCTTGGCCGGGGTACCTGGCAGATCGTCGTCACCGAGATCCCCTACCAGGTTCAGAAGTCCAAGCTGATCGAGAAGCTGGCCGAGCTGATCCAGACCAAGAAGATCCCGATCCTGGGCGACATCCGCGACGAGAGTGCCGACGATGTCCGCGTGATCATCGAGCCGAAGTCGAAGAACGTCGACCCCGAGGTGCTGATGAGCACGCTCTACCGCAATTCCGAGCTGGAAGTGCGGTTCTCGCTGAACATGAACGTGCTGATCGACGGGCTGACGCCCAAGGTCTGCTCGATGAAGGAGGTGCTGCGCGCCTTCCTCGATCACCGCCAGGACGTGCTGATCCGCCGCTCGCGGCATCGCCTCGGCAAGATCGACCACCGGCTGGAAGTGCTGGCGGGTTTCATCACCGCCTTCCTGAACCTCGACCGGGTGATCGACATCATCCGCTATGACAACGACCCCAAGGCCGCGCTTATGTTCGAGGATTGGTCGACGCCGCACCAGGCGACGATCCGGCGCGCGACCTCGGAGGCCGACTACGTCTCGCCGCTGCTGGGCGTCACCGTGGCCGGGCTGCGCCTGGTCATCGACGAGGATGCGCCGGCGCCCTGGCAGGGCGCGGATGAAAGCTCGCGCACGGTGCCGCAACGCTACGAGGGCCGCGAGAATGGTCTTTCGGACGTGCAGGCCGAGGCGATCCTCAACATGCGGCTGCGCAGCCTGCGCCGCCTCGAAGAACTGGAGCTGCTGCGCGAACAGTCCGAGCTGATGGCCGAGCGCGCGAACCTGGAAGACCTGCTCGACGATCCGCGCCTGCAATGGGCGAAGATTGCCGAGCAGCTGAAGGAAACCAAGAAGAAGTTCGGCAAGGACTATCCCGGCGGTGCCCGTCGCACCCTGCTGGCCGAGGCCGCCGAGGTCGAGGAGGTCCCGCTCGAGGCGATGATCGAGCGCGAGCCGATCACGGTGATCTGCTCGCAGATGGGCTGGATCCGCGCCATGACGGGCCATATCGACGCCGAGCGCGAGCTGAAGTTCCGCGACGGTGACGGGCCGCGCTTCCTGATCCATGCCGAGACCACCGACAAGCTGCTGGTCTTCGGCTCGAACGGGCGCTTCTACACCATCTCGGCCGCCAACCTGCCCGGCGGGCGCGGCCTTGGCGAACCGCTGCGCCTGATGGTCGACCTGCCCAACGACGCCGAGATCATCGACCTCTTCGTGCATGTGCCGGGCCGCCGCCTGCTGGTGGCTTCCTCGGCGGGCGATGGCTTCATCGTGCCCGAGACCGACGTGCTGGCCCAGACGCGGGCGGGCAAGCAGGTGCTCAACGTCGGCGGCGATGTCCGCGCCAGGATCTGCAAGCCGGTCAACGGCGACGCGGTGGCGGTGGTCGGCGACAACCGCAAGGTGCTGGTCTTCATGGCCGACGAGCTGCCCGAGATGGGGCGCGGCAAGGGCGTGCGGCTGCAGAAATACAAGGATGGCGGGATGTCGGACGCAACGACCTTCACGCTGGCCGAGGGTCTCAGCTGGCGCGACCCGGCGGGGCGCACCCGCACCGAGAGCGACCTTGCCGAATGGATGGGCAAGCGTGCCGCCTCGGGCCGCATGGCGCCGCGCGGATTCCCGCGCGACAACCGCTTCACCTGACGGGCCGGGACCTGCGGCGTTTGCTTCATACCCGGCCATGAGCTATCTCCTGCCGAAACCGCGAAAGAGGCAAGCATGACCCGCATACTCTCCCTGCTGACGGCGATCCTGATGATGGCCGCCTGTACCCCGGCCGCGACCCCGCAGGATCCGCTGGCGGATCTCGGCGCCTTCCGGCTCGGCTATAACGTCGTCGTGGCCGACAAGATGCAGAAGGGCCCGGTGTCGCGCGACGCCACCAAGGAAGAGTGGGAGACCGCGATCAAGAACGCGGTGGCGCAGCGCTTCGGGCAGTACAAGGGCGACCAGCTCTACCACCTCGCGATCAGCGTCGAGGGCTACATGCTGGCCCCGCCCGGCGTGCCGCTGGTCTACAAGCCGAAATCTGCGCTGATCATCAACGTCACGGTCTGGGACGATGCGGCGAATGCCAAGCTCAACCCCAAGGTCGAGCAGATGACCGTCTTCGAAAGCACCACCACCGGTACCTTCCTCGTCGGTTCGGGCAACGAGCGCACGAAGGAAGAGCAGATGGCCGGTCTTGCCGCCAACGCAGTGCGCCAGGTCGAGGCCTGGATGGTCAAACAGAAGAAGGAACAGGGCTGGTTCGAACCGCGTCCGGGCGCGGCAACCACGGCGCGGGTCACCGAGTAGGGCGCGGGCGCGGCAGGACTCGCTTGATTTCCCCGCGCGAACCCCCTATCTGCCGCGCGCAGAGTTTCAATCTCGGGGCTGTCGGCCCCGCTTATCTGGAAGGCGCTGAGGAAAATGGGCAAGGCAAAGTTTGAACGCAACAAGCCGCACGTGAACATCGGAACGATCGGT
>NZ_BNCJ01000022.1 GCF_014656415.1 Seohaeicola zhoushanensis
GGCCCGCCAGTGAGCGCGAGGCCCATGAGGAGCTACACCACTTCCCGGGACATCATCCTCCGGATCGCTCGGGCCGAGATGAGATAGCGTTCACGGTGAAGAAGATTTGACGTAAGGAAATCCAGCGTCAAGTCTGCAAAACTCATCGAGTGGGACCACCACAAGCGTTTATTTCTTCTTGTGCTCGCCCAGATTGGTCAGGCCCTTGCCCTTCGTGAAGTGGGCTGTCGCAACGACCTTTTCCTTGGCCTTCTTGGGCTTCTTCGCTTCGCGGTTGCCGCGTTGCTTGTCACCTTTGGACATTTCGGTTTCTCCTGATTGCGGATTCTATTCCTCTGTTGATCGGTGCTCTTGCCATCAACCGGGTGATTTCGTGTCCCGGGATTTCAGCCCGCGGGACGCGGCGGTTCACATCATCCCGCCCATGTCGGACATTTCGCTGCCTGCACCGGCCTTCCCAGGCTTCTGCGCGACCATCGCCTCCGTCGTGATCAACAGCCCTGCAATGGACGCGGCGTTCTCGAGTGCGATCCGGACGACCTTCGTCGGATCGATGACACCGGCCTTCAGCATGTCGCCGTATTTCTCGGCCTGCGCGTCGAATCCAAAGCTCGGGCTGTCGTTCTCGATTACCTTCCCGACAACGACAGAACCATCGACCCCGGCATTTTCGGCGATCTGGCGTAGCGGTGCCTGGATCGCGCGGCGGACGATCTTGATCCCGGCGTCCTGATCAGTGTTCTCACCCTTCAGCGTCGCCAGCACCCTGCCGGCATGAATCAGGGCCACGCCGCCACCGGGCACGACACCTTCCTGGACGGCGGCGCGGGTTGCGTTCAAGGCATCATCCACGCGGTCCTTGCGCTCCTTGACTTCGATTTCGGTCGCCCCGCCGACTTTGATGACGGCGACGCCGCCTGCGAGTTTCGCAAGACGTTCCTGCAGCTTTTCCTTGTCGTAATCCGACGTGGTGTCTTCGATTTGCGTGCGGATCTGAGACACGCGCGCCGCGATCGCGGCCTTGTCGCCGGCACCGTCGATGATCGTCGTATCATCCTTCGTGATTGCGACTTTCTTCGCCGTGCCGAGCATGTCCATAGTGACGTTTTCCAGCTTAGTACCCATTTCCACGGAAATCACCTGACCGCCTGTCAGCACGGCTATGTCTTCCATCATCGCGTTGCGGCGATCCCCGAATCCGGGCGCCTTGACGGCCGCAACCTTCAAGCCGCCGCGCAGCTTGTTGACAACCAGCATCGCCAGCGCGTCGCCCTCGATATCCTCGGCCACGATCAGAAGTTGCTTTTCGGCCTCCATCACCGCCTCAAGCAGAGGCACCATGGATGCGAGGGTGGTCAGTTTCCTTTCGTGAAGCAGGATGACGCAGTCATCTAGCTCGACGACCATCTTCTGAGCGTTCGTGATGAAATAGGGGCTCAGATAACCGCGGTCGAACTGCATGCCCTCAACCACTTCGGTCTCGGTCTCCAGTCCCTTGACTTCCTCGACGGTGATCACGCCCTCATTGCCGACCTTGGCCATCGCATCGGCGATCTGACGGCCGATCGCGACCTCTCCGTTCGCCGAAATGGCGCCGACCTTCGCGATCTCGTCGCTGTCGCCGACGGGTCGGGACATGGTCTTGATCTCGGCCACAACCGATGCGACGGCTTTGTCGATCCCGCGCTTGAGATCCATCGGGTTCATGCCGGCCGCAACCGACTTCATGCCCTCCCGGACAATCGCGTGGGCGAGTACGGTCGCGGTCGTGGTTCCGTCGCCAGCTTCGTCATTGGTGCGCTGCGCGACCTCCTTGACCATCTGCGCGCCCATGTTTTCGAAATGGTCGGACAACTCGATTTCCTTGGCGACGGTCACGCCGTCCTTGGTGATGCGCGGAGCCCCCCAGGATTTGTCGAGAATGACGTTCCGGCCCTTGGGTCCAAGGGTGATCTTCACGGCGTTGGCCAGCGTGTTGATGCCTTTCAGCATACGGTCGCGGGCATCTGTACTGAATTTGACGTCTTTGGCGGGCATGGTCGGGTGCTCCTGAGAATGAAATTTCGGCGTCGCTGTCGCGGTCAGGTCATGACGCCGAGAATGTCGCTCTCCTTCATGATCATGAGATCTTCGCCATCGAGTTTGATTTCCGTCCCGGACCATTTTCCGAAAAGGATCCGGTCGCCAGCCTTGACGTCCATGGCGATGCGCTCGCCATCCTCATCCTTGGCGCCGGCGCCGACCGCGACGATTTCACCTTCCTGTGGTTTCTCTTTTGCGGTGTCGGGGATGATGAGCCCGCCTGAGGTCTTCGCGTCGCCTTCGATGCGGCGGACGAGAACCCGGTCGTGGAGTGGAGTGAACGACACGTAATTGCTCCTTCTTCGGTTATCCAAGGGAGCATGGCGATGTTGGGATGTGCATTGGCACTCGCCATACCGGAGTGCCAATGCTATTGAAGTGATGGCTGAGCAGGGGTTCTACAATAGCGCCTCAAAGAATATCTTTTTTGCTTTCCATGAGTGCATATCCATAAATGCTCCCGCCCACTGTTGAAGCTTGACGTCACAAGCGCCGAACAGAGTTGCCGCCAGCAATGATCGCGTTGATCAAGTCTGCGACGGCTCGGTGCCTTTCCGTTTCGAGGTCGGTCCCGACCGCGTTCTCATGCGTCGCTGCGGCGTCGCGAAGAACCCCCAGGATCTCGTGCTCCGGCAGCAGCGCGCGATCTTTCAAGGCAAGCAGGAGCGCCTCGCAGATCGATAGGGCGGCCTCGCCTGCATGTTCGCTCGCCGTGGACATCCGGGTTTCCTTCCTTGGCATCGTGAACCGGTGAAAGGTGAGGCTCAGATGCATCCGTACTTTTCGCAGGAAGTGTTCTATGCTGGACTGATCCAGAGCAGTGTCCGGGCGATTTCCGCTCTTGGGTCAAGACAAAGCGAGTGGCCACATGAAATCCGCAGAACACAGCCCCCTGACCCGCAAACTCTCGGCCTTCGTCGCCCTGTCTGATGTCGAGCTGGCCGTGCTTGAACGACTGCACCAACGTCGCCGATCCTTCGTCGCGGGGCGCGAGATGGTGCATCAAGGTCAGACGACTCAGGCCGCGTATATCCTTTCCGCGGGTTGGGTCTGTTCCTACAAGCTGCAGGCTGACGGGACTCGGCAGATCGTGGATTTCCAGGTGCCAGGGGATTTTCTGGGGTTGCGTAGCGTCCTCTTGCGGACTTCGGACCACAGCTTTGAACCGGTTGTAGACATCGAGGCTGCCAAAGTAATGAAAAGCGACCTACTTGATGCGTTCGTGCACAACCCGCGTCTTGCGACCGCCATACTTTGGGCGGCGTCTAGGGACGAGGCGATGGTGGTGGAACATCTCGTCGGCATCGGTAGGCGTGACGCGGAAGCCCGCATGGCGCATTTCCTGCTGGAACTGGGATCGAGGCTTGCACTGGTCGGCATCGGCAGCAAGGAAGGGTTCGACTGTCCGCTGACGCAGTACCATCTCGCCGATACGCTGGGTTTGAGCGCGGTCCATGTAAACCGCATCCTGCGGCAACTGCGCGAGAGCGGACTGGTGACATTTCGGGACGGTCATGTGACTTTTCACGACCATCGCGGGCTGGTGAGCCTTGCCGACTTCGATCCGGCATATCTGGATCAGACCGGACCTCTTCTGAAATAGCGAGGGCCGCCCTCCTTTGCTCGGCAGGCGGCCCCGGTGATCAGGTCAGACGCTGGAGATCACGCAAGGGCGTGGGTCGCCGCATCTAGTTCCTTGTTCGTCTCGGCGTCGTTCCGCGCCGTATTCGCCTTCTCGGCGGCCTGGTAGTGTTTGAGCGCCGCATCTTTCTTCGGGCCGGCGGGCGCCTTGTCCCATGCGGCCTTCACGGTCGTCATCTTCTCGGCAGTCTTTTTCTGTTCGGGAGTCATTGGCTTTGTCCTTTCCTGGACGTTCCGAGAATAAGACGCGCGCCGACATGCCCACCTTGTTAAGGGTAGGCATGCCCACACGCGTCTCGGGTAATCGGAAAATTGCGCCACCAAACATTCAGTGGGCAGGTCCTACATAGCCGATGCCGCTACCATGTGGCACTGATGCAGGTTAGCCCTTGCCCCTGCAGCGGACCGATTGGCGCTTCGGCATTCACGTGACCGCGGTTTGCTGGTGGCAAAGCCTCAGCCAGGTGTCGTCGTCGTTGATATAGGTCGAGGTGCAGAGGGCCTTGTAGATCGGCACGCCGGCCTTCTCTGCCGAGACGAAGTAGGTCAGAATGGCGATGTCGCCACAGCACATCACGCGCCGTTCGGACAAAAGTACCGACCGCCAGCCGGTCCTCTGTCGAAGATGAACCCAGATCTGGTCTCCCTGGAGGATACCGGGCGGATAGGGAAAGACCATGACGGCGTTGGTCGCCGTCGTCGCCCGCGCACTGTCCGCGCCGCTGGTCCAGAAGTGTTCCTCGATGCCCCACAAAACCTCCTGTTCGCTTTGCGATAGCGTCCCGGAGGTGCGGGCTGCATGATGGCGTGTCCCGGCAGTCCCGCTTGAAACGGTCATTCGCCAGACCCCGACGCGCCAACTATAAACATCTGAAACAGCACAAAGATGATCGCAAGCGCGGCCCAGATCGCGCCGCTTGTACCCGGGCGACCAACGGCCGCCGTCGAGGTAGCTCGCTTCAGAGTACTCGGCGTCGAGCCATCCGGGAGCAGTTGGCTCAAGTCCCGTGCGGCCCTGCGGTGATCGCTTTCTAGCGTGGGAACATTCGGAAATCGAGCAAGCAGCTTTCCCAACCGCAATCGCGCGGCATCGCGCCCCAGCGCGACCAGGTCAGCGGTTTCTTTCCATGGATCGAGGCCGAGCCGCGCGAGCTTGGAAACGACCGTGATGACATATCCGTTTCGATCCTCGCCGACGGGCGCATAGAGAAACCGATCAAACTCGTGCGAGTGCGGGTTGAGTAAATTGGGGTCAGCCATTGTCATTCCATTCCTCGGTTGCAGGAACGCAGATCGCCCCTGTTTCCCAAAGGATACGACCAGGTCGGTCTCGTCGAACTTACACAGGTCAGTGCGGGCGACTGCCCCGGGAGAGTCGCAGCCGGTTCGGTGCCCAAGACTAACATGCGTCAGCACAAGTCGGACGATCCCGAGGTACAAGACACTAAATCGTTCGACTGGTCCGTCCCGGACTCCAAGGGGCCGTCAACAGTGGTGAGCGACGGATCTACCAACATCGCGGAGACCAGAGATGACCATGCGGTCGACCAGATCGACGGTGACGTTTTCGAACCCGTTCACCTTGCCAGAGTATCCGGGCGAATTGCCTGCGGGCGACTACGAAGTTCTTGTCGAAGAAGAGCTGATCCAGGGACTGAGCTTCGAGGCCTATCGGCGGACGGCGACCTACCTGACAGTGCGCGGCAGAGGCCGTCATGTAGGACGCTTCGAGTTACGCGCAATTTCTGACAGTGATCTGAAACAGGCGCTGAGCCGGGACCAGGGCGCAGCCAAGAAGAACGATCACAGCGATGCGGCGCTTTTCCCGCAGGAGGATGGAACATGAACACTCCCGAATGGCTAAAACCCGGCATTTATGGCGCAGTGATCGGCGCGGTCTTCGTCGGGGTCGTCGGATTCACATGGGGTGGCTGGGTGACCGGCGGAACCGCGAATGACAGGGCGATGGCGATGTCCCGAGACAATGTCGTCGCCTCCATGGTACCGGTGTGCCTCGACATGGCGCGCTCCGACCCGGCGCGGGCGGACAAGATGGAGACGATCCGGGCCGCCTCGACCTATCAGCGGCGCGATGCTGTCATGTCGGCAGGCTGGGCGACGGTTCCCGGAACCGATGCTCCGAACCGGGATATTGCGCAAGCTTGCCTGGCAGCCCTCGATGTCGATGGGTCGCCGGAGCCTGCGGGAACCGCGGTTGATGGAGGATGAACCACATCATGCCAATGGCGTCCCCCCAGACCACCGACCTCGAACGTCGTGTGCTCGCCCACGAACGAATCCTGCAAGCTTTGATCGCCTACATGGCCCGTACGGAGCCGCGGTTCATCGATCATTTGAGAGCACGGTTCGTCGAGCCGATGAGTATGGCCCGGCACGAACATGACTACCGCGAAACCGACGACTACGCGGAAGAATTCGTTCGCGCCGTGATGCTCCTCGGAGAAGCGCGCGCACCGAAATCGAAGGAGCCGGACATAGCCGAGAAGCAGCTCGTGCCGCCCAGAAAAAAAGGGGAAAAGGGGTCTTCCATGGAGGACCGGCCAGCGCAGCGCGATGGGGTAGAGGTACGCGAAAGAAACGGCATCTGGGAGGTGCAGGTCGACGGCAAGTTTCGCGGCGACTACTACCAGAAGGAACATGCGCTTGCGGCTGCGGCCCTGCACAAGCTGTCATTACGATGACCGATAGCACCCGCCCAACACTCCCGCAGGACTTCCCGATCGAGGTAGCTGAGAACGAAGGCATGCCGCCGGGACCAGATTCCAAGGGCTTCTCGCCACCATTCGCACCCACCCGACGGGTCACAGGTACGCTCACGCTTGCACTGTCGAAGACACGCGCGGCGACCGACGGGCTCCGGTCCGCAAAGGAAAAGCTGATGAGACATCCCGAGGAACCAACAAAACACCCGCTGGCAAGGCTGATCGCCAGGATGGCAGTCGTGGCCGGCATGATCGCCTCCCTGGCGTTTCCGGTCCTTGCGCAAGACGGCACCGGACCGATGCCCGAGAATGCGGAGGCACGAAATTATGGCGGCGGTTGGAACTGCGTGCTTGGATACCGGGTGACCGGTGAGGAGTGTGTTGCCATCGACATTCCGGAAAATGCCTATGCAACCGGTCGGTCCTACGGTACGGGCTGGGCATGTCGGCGCGGGTACGAAGAAGTAGGAGGCAGCTTCTGCGCAGCGATCCCGGTGCCCGACAATGCGTTTCTGCGATCCTCCGGCTATGACTGGCAGTGCGATCGCGGATACCGGCAAGATCGCGAGACTTGCGTTCCAATCGTTCTGCCTGACAACGCCTATCTCACCGACGACACGTCAGGCTCCGGATGGACCTGCGAACGCGGTTTCACGGCCAGTTCTAGCGCCTGCGTTCCGATTGCAATCCCCGAGAACGGCTATCTCACCAATGCGGACTACGGTGACGAATGGGCCTGCGAAAGGGGCTTCTTCGAAATCGATGGCCGCTGCGATCCCGTAGCGCTTCCGGCGAACGCCTTTCTGGACCCGGCGTCCTACGGCCCGGGATGGCGCTGTGAGCGGGGATTTGAGACCGTCGACACCGCCTGTGTCGCGATCGACCTACCGGCAAACGCGCATCTCGATCGATCCGGAAACACATGGCGCTGCGATCGCGGCTTTCAACTTGCTGAAGGAGAATGCGCACTTGGACGATAAATCGCCCCGATCAGACCACGGCGACGCCGCCGGCATCCGGATGCGGATCGGATGCCGGCTGAAGTACCGGCTAACCCAACCGACGCCACTCATTGCCATGTTGAACGTGCACTATTCGCGCTTCGGCGACCTGGAGCGCGCCGATTATCTTGTGACCTCGCCCAGTGTACCGCTCGAAAGCTATCGCGACGGTTTCGGAAACTGGTGTACGCGGATGGTGGCGCCGGCCGGCGACTTCACGGTGTCCACGGACGGGATTTTCCGGGATGGCGGACTGCCCGATCCGGTCGCGCCCGACGCTACGCAAGCGGCCGTGCAGGATCTGCCCTTCGAGACGCTGGTCTATCTTCTCGGCAGTCGCTACTGCGACACGGATCTTCTGTCGGAAGAGGCGTGGCGCCTGTTCGAGAACACACGGCCGGGTTGGGCGAGGGTGCAGGCGATCTGCGACTTCGTGCACAATGCTGTCTCGTTCGATTACATGAAGGCCGACGCGACGCGCACGGCGTCGCAAACGCTGGCAGGTCGGCACGGTGTCTGTCGGGACTTCACGCATCTAGCGATTGCATTCTGCCGGTGCATGAACATTCCGGCCCGCTACTGCACCGGCTATCTGAGCGACATCGGCGAACCTGAACCCTATCCGCCCGGTGACTTCGCGGCATGGATGGAGGTCTATCTGGGCGGCCGCTGGTGGGTCTTCGATCCACGCAACAACGCGCGGCGCAAGGGGCGGATCCTGATTGCCCGCGGCCGGGACGCCGCCGATGTGCCTCTGACCCAGACATTCGGGCCGAACACTCTGACGCAATTCGAAGTCTGGACCTGGGAAGCGAGACACGACCCGGCCGACACGACGCCTATTTCTCGCAATTAAACGGCAACGTCCCATCGCAGGGCGGAAGTGTTCATTCGTCGTCGGCTCGCGAGGCCGGCCGCTCTGCCGGTGTTCCCGTCATGGCATCCCAAATCACCGATTGTCCTGGAGACCCTCGATGACCAATTCGATCAAGACGACTGCCGTATTCCTGCAACCGTTCCAGCTTCCGAGCTTCAACGAGACCCTTCCGCCGGGCGAATACGAGATCGAGACCCAGTTGCTGGAACCTGTGGACTGGAGCGAACCGGGCACATGGACCTCGTCCGTGCTCGTCCAGCTGCATCCGCGCGCCTCACATCCTGGGCTCAGCCGAACGCTCACCGTGCCGCTCGCCGAACTGGAGCATGCGGTTGCCAAGGATAAGCTGACCGGCAAGGCACTCATGGATTTCTTCCTTGAGGAAATGCTGGCCGATCCGATGATCCGCCTTGTCATGCAAGCGGACGGCGTAGCCGAGTCGGACCTCCGCGATCTCTACTCGCGCCGGTCGGACCGAAGGCAGGCAGAGCAAGACCACCCGTCCAAGACGTGAGAGCCCCGCCGCGGGATAATTACGGATGTTTCCGGCCGACGGTCCGGAAGCGCGCGCCCGGGCATCGGAGAATGACTGCCATGTCGGGCGGATCGTTCGCCGTCCGCGGTTGGATTGGCGGGATTCCGAAATGACCGATGACCCGATCAATCTCGACGGCCGCAGGTCCGTTGCCGGACAGCGTGCGTCGGAAATGCGACGGCGCCCTGCGAATGGCCAGCCACCACTTGCACTTCCGCAGCATCCTCACCTTGAAAGCCTTGAAGATCAGATGCTGGCGGAGCCGGCGTGGACATGGGCCGAAGTCCTAAAAAGATGGCGGTTCCTTCTCGACCGTTACGCGATGACGCCCGAGGCTGGCGATGAACGCATTCAGAAACTCATCAAGCGCGCACTTGGCGACATGGAGCGATTGAGAAAACGCGAGGAGCGGAAATGACGATCAAGTCTGCGGAGACCGATTTCGGGACAATCAAGGCAACGGCCGACGTTGCTGCCGCGCAGGCGTGCCTGAGATGCAGGTCGACCTTTTGGAGCGAAGGGTTCGGCGAGCGAATATGTTCTCGTTGCAAGGGATCGGCCGTCTGGCGCTCTGCAATTTCCGAGGGCGGCGGCCAAGGTCGGCGTCGCTCTGGCGGCCGGTTGTCATAGGTCGCGCCAATGCCATCCGTCACGATTACGCACGCGACCACTTATCGTTATCGAGCCGAGGTCCCTCTCGGACAGCACAGGCTGATGCTGCGTCCGCGCGAGACCCGGGATCTAAGCCTGACGTCCTTCGACCTAGCGATCAGTCCCGAGGCCCGCATCGACTGGTCACACGACGTTGCCGGCAACGCGATCGCAACCGCACAGTTCGACACCAACACGACGATGCTTTCGATCCGGTCGTGCGCGCGTGTGGAATTGCGCGCCCCGGTCTGGCCGGTCTTCCCGATTGCCGCTGCCGCGGCCTCGTACCCGTTCGTGTATTCACCCGACAATTGGACCGATCTCGGCGCCCTGGCCGTGCCGCAATATGCGGACGACACAGGGCGGCTGTCGCGGTGGGTCGAGAGCTTTGTCATGGCACGGCCAACGGACACGCTTTCGCTGCTGAAAAACATCGGCAATGGCATCACGGCCCAGATTTCCTACCAGAGCCGGGAGACGGAGGGCACGCAGGGACCGCTGGAGACGCTCGACAGGGGATGGGGATCCTGCCGGGACTTCGCCGTGCTGTTTGCCGAGGCGACCCGGACGCTTGGCTTCGGGGTTAGGCTCGTGTCGGGATACCTGTTCAATCCCGCCGGAGATCGGGTCGGATCAATGGACGCCGGTTCTACGCACGCGTGGGTCGAGGTCTTCGTTCCCGGAGCGGGCTGGATCCCGTTTGACCCGACCAACAGATCGGTCGGATCCACCAATCTCATTCCCGTCGCCGTTGCGAGGAGGATCCAGCAGGTTGCCCCGGTTACTGGCAGTTTCCATGGGAGGCCGACAGACGTCTTGTCGATGGAAGTGCGCGTGGACGTCGAAGACGCCATGTGCATGTGCTCCTGAGTGACGAGGTGGAGAGGGGAATTGTCTGTCGAAGCTGGCAGCGGGCTTCAGAACTGATGGCACGGAGGAAGATACACGATGTTCCGCTGGATAAACAGCGTAACCCCTGGAGGTATGCAGTTTGTGTGCAACGCAAATTGAAGGTCCGCAAAGCGTGTCACAGCAGCCACGTGCACATACGCAGCGAATTCACACTTTGTCCCGCTTAGCCGACATCCGCTGTGGTGAGGATGCTGCGCGGCGGCGCGGACGTCCGCTATTCGTACGCGGCGCCGCGGCGGCCAGGCCTCGCATAAAGGGCGCAGATATTGGCAAGGCCGTTGCCCGACAGCCCGAAGTCTGCCGACAGGCGGCTCATGGGCGTTTTCCAGACCAGGGAGTATGGTACTTCGCGCGACACCTGGCGGCGCGGCAAAGCGGGCGTATGATTCATGTTATGAGTCTCTGGCTTGTTTCTGCCGGACGGTCCAGACCACAGCCGCCGAAAGTGGCATAGGGCGGGAACGTCACTTGCAGCATGGAAAGCTCAGCAGATTACTAGGCTCTTCATCCGTACCGGCGTCATCCGGATTGTCGAGCAGCGCATTCATCACGCCCACACTGTTCGCGGCCTCGCGCTCGGATTGGTTGAGAAAATCGTTCTAGCGCTCAGAGTAGATGCCGGTTGCCGACGGATCTTATGCTCAGACACAGCATCTAAGTTCCGTTCGGCAACAGCGGTTGCGCCCTCCCGCAACCAACCTGAAAAACAAGCCGGACCTCGTGTCCGGCTTTTTTTCTTTTCCTGTGCCTGAAGTCGCAAACTGGACTGTTTGTCAATGGCGGGCCCGCCCCGAGCAAATCAGATCAGAGCGAATACGCCAAGACCTTGGCGCATTGCTCTTGGGGCCATCAGGCTCCGTGTGCCGATAGCTGATGCTGAGCCGCTGCAGCACGCGTTGACGCGGTCTGATATCGGTTCGCTCCACGATTGGAGGCGGCAGGGCGGTACGTCGTCAGCGTACCGCATGGGCAAGAACGTATCAAAGCTGTGCATTTTTTGAGCGCATTAGAACTTGATGCCAGAGAACATCTTTTTCCCCTTGAACTCTGCGCTCCAGGATTCCAGTATTCCTGTATACAACGACTGGAGAACACTGTGCCACTTGCTGCAAAGTTCAACGAAACCTTCCGCTCGCGCCTGGACCTCATCCTGGCAGACATCGCGGAGCTCGTTGCGATCGAGAGCGGTTCCTATGACGTCGAAGGCGTCACCCGTACCGCGCATTGGATTGGCGACCGGCTCGAGGCGCAGGGGTTCGAGACGCTGTACGAGGCCGTTCCCGAGCGTGGTGAGCGCCTGACCGCTGTCCGCCGCGGCACCGGCAAGGGCAAGGTGATGATCCTCGGCCACGCCGATACCGTCTGGCCCCGTGGCACGCTGGAAAACTGGCCGTTCGAAATCGACGGGCCGCTCGCCACGGGACCGGGAGTGGGCGACATGCGTGGCGGTCTGGTCCTGGCGCTGCACGCGCTGGCGGTTGCCACTGCCGCGGGCAATGCGGACTTCAAGGAGATCAAGTTCATCCTGGTCAGCGACGAGGAGCTTGGCAGCCCGCTCTCGCGGACCTGGATCGAAGAGAACGCGCAGGCTTCGGACTGGGTTCTGACGCTGGAGCCCGGACGGCCCAACGGCGGATACTTCACCTCGCGCGGGGCCGTCGGGGCGTTCTATATCGAAGCGACGGGCAAGACTGCCCATGCCGCCGCGAACTATCGCAAGGGCGCCTCGGCGATCCGGCCGCTGGCGACCCTCGTGCCGCAGCTCGAGGCGCTGACCGACCTGGATGCCGGCACCATCGTCAATATCGGCGTGTTCGAGGGCGGCAGCGCGCGCCAGGTGATCCCCGGCTTTGCCAAGCTGCACGTTGACATGCGCGCCCGCACCCCGGAAACGGCCGCGGACCTGCAGGCGAAGGTCGAGGCGCTGATCGCTTCGGTCAACACGCCCGAGGTACCCGTTGTCCTCAAGGGCGGATGGACCCGTCCGGCCTGGGCCAAGTCCGAGGGCACGCAGAAACTCTTCGACATCGTCGCGGCCGCGGCCGAGGAGATCGGCACGCCCTGTGTCGAACTGACCAATATCTCGGGCGGATCCGACGCCAGCTTCTGTGGTGCGCTCGGCGTGGCCACGATCGACGGGCTGGGGCCGACCTGCAACGACATCTGCTCGCGCGATGAGACGATCGTGGTCGAGAGCCTTGTCGGACGCGGCGCGGTCTTCGCGGCGCTTCTGGCAGAACTTTCCAATTAAAACAACAGACTAAGTATAGGGCAAGACCATGACTCTGCTGACTGGTGCCGAATATATCGACAGCCTGCGTGACGGGCGCGAAGTGTGGATGGATGGCGAGCGCGTCGAGGACGTGACCAAGCACCCCGCCTTTGCCGGCATGATCAAGGCCGCCGCGCGCATGTATGACATGCAGCACGAAGAGGCCTTCCAGGACCAACTGACCTATGTGGACGAGGCGGGTGTGCGCCGGTCGCGGTTCTACAAGCTGCCGGAAACCCACGAGGATCTGGTCAACCGCCGTCACATGACGATGTCGATCCTGAACGAGGTTTCCTCGACCATGGACCGCTTCGGCGACGAGACGGTGACGCCGCTGTTCGTGATGCATGACCGCAAGGACCTGCTCGACAAATACGACACGCGCTATCATGCCAACGTGGCACGCTGGCTCGACAAGCTGCAGCGCACCAACCTGTTCATGTCCTCGGCCAACACCGACCTGAAGGGCGACCGCTCGAAGCAGCCGTTCCAGCAGCCGGACAAGGACCATTACCTGCGCGTGGTCGAAGAGCGCGAGGACGGCATCATCGTGTCGGGCGCGAAATACGAGACCGGCGCCTCCTATGCGCATGTCGCCTTCGTCAAGCCGACCGTGGGCGCCTGGATCCCCGAGAACACCGATTTCGCCGTCGCGTTCGTGGTGCCGATGAACGCCAAGGGGGTGAAGCACATCTGCCGCGCTCCGCTGGCGCGCAACGTCGATGAATTCGACCGTCCGCTGACCGCGAAATTCGACGAGATCGACACGCTGCTGGTCTTCGAGAACGTGTTCATTCCGTGGGAAGACGTCGTCTTCTCGCGCAAGCCGGACCTCGCCGCCGCGATCCGCGCCGACCTGACCCGCTGGGCGGCGCAGGGCTTCCTGCTGCGTTCGCTGGCCAAGGCCGACACGCTGGTTGGTGCGGCGCTGCTGGTCTCCGAGCAGTCGCGCGTCGACACGGTGCCGCAGGTCAAGGATCGGATCTCCAAGATCATGGTCTACCGCGAAGCGCTCAACGCCTTCATCCTGGCGGCCGAAGCGGCGGCGCAGCGCACGATCAGCGGGCTCTGGATGCCGAACCAGGCGATCCAGAATGCCGGCCGGGTCTATGCCTCGACCAACTATCACCACGCCGTGCACGACCTGCGCGACGTGATCGGCGGCAGCCCGATCGTGGTGCCCTCGCGCAAGAGCCTCGAGAGCAACGAGATCGGTCCGATTGTCGAGAAATACTTCCGGATTGGCAATACCGGTGCCGAAAACCGGATGCGGGCGATGAACCTGGCCTGCGATCTGACCAACTCGGCCTATGCCGGGCGGGCGCAGTGCTACCAGATCTTCGCCGAGACCCCGATCTTCGCACAAAGTATGGCGCTTTATAGCACCTTCGACCGGGATGGTGCTAAGATGCGAGCCGCCAAGATGGCAGGCATCAGGGAATAAGCACAATGGATTCAACCGGGAAAGACAATTTCACTTCGGCGGCGATTGCGGATCTGGGCGACTTGCGCCTGGCGCCCGTCAGCTCGGCGGATGCGGTCTATGAACTGCTCCGCTCGCTCATCCTCGATGGGCGGCTCGAGCCGGGGCAGCGGCTGCGCGAAGTGGAAGTGTCGAAAAGTCTCGGTGTGAGTCGAACACCACTGCGGGAGGCGTTTACGCGCCTTCTGTCCGACCGCCTGCTGGAAAAGACCTCCACCGGGGTGATCGTGTCCGACACGAAAACCCGGCTGGACGGCATCCGGGCCATCCGCATCGCGCTGGAGGGCTACGCCACGCGGCTGGCGGTCAAGAACCTGACCGAAGAGGATTTCGCCTATCTCGAACGGACAATCGAGATTGCGAAAGCCCTGCCGATCGAAGCGGTTACCGAACGCGTTCGGAACAACACCGCCTTCCATCGTCGGATCTTCGATGCCTGCGGCGTGCCCGAGCTGCACGACGCAATCGAAGGATACGCCGGGTTCTTCATGAGTGAATCGAATCTCGCGGCGCTGAACCGCGAGCAGTCGCGAGAGGCAATAGAAGACCACATAAAGCTGGTCGCGGCGATCAAGGCGCGGGACGCGGACGAAGCAGAGAGGATCATGCGCTTCCACGTCACGCGAGGCTTCAACAATCCAACGAGGGTATGATGAACTTCAAAGCGGTACTACTGGGATGCACCCTGCTCGCACCGGGGATGGCGCTGGCAGAGGATGTGACCGTGCAGGTCTGGGGATCGACCTGGAAAAGCCTGCTCGAACCCCTGTCCCAGCGCTTCGAGGCCGAGACCGGCATCAAGGTCGAAGTCGTGACGCAGTCGTCTTCGGGCGAAGGCCTGGTCAAGCTGCAGGCCGAGCGCGCCAACCCCACCGTCGACGTCTGGTTCACCACCAACTCGGTCGCGGCCAAGGCCTCGAAAGACCAGGAACTCTTCA
Organism: Seohaeicola zhoushanensis; assembly: GCF_014656415.1. Lineage (GTDB taxonomy): Bacteria > Pseudomonadota > Alphaproteobacteria > Rhodobacterales > Rhodobacteraceae > Seohaeicola_A > Seohaeicola_A zhoushanensis. Next base: position 15,116 of record NZ_BNCJ01000022.1, read on the forward strand.
CCAAGATCCCGGCCGCCGAAGTTCCGAACACCGCGGGCCTGCTGCCCGGCGCGTTCAACGAGGACTGGGTGGCGATGTATTACTACCCGATGGGCATCATCTATGATGTCGATGCCGTGCCGGCCGAGCCGACCTCGTGGGAAGACCTCTGGAAGCCGGAATACGCCGGTTCAATCATCGCGCCGAGCATGTCGATCTACCAGGGCTCGCTCCTGCTGGTCGCCAATGAGCTGAACGGCGGCGCAATCGACAACGTCGATCCCGGCTTTGAAGCGCTCGAGAAGCTGAACCCGAACGTCTCGCTCTACTACACCTCCGATTCGCAGGCCCGCCAGTCGGTGGCGCAGGGCGAAGGCAGCATCCTGATCGGCCAGTCGGCACACTTCCGCCGGCTCAAGGATGAAGGTCTGAACGTCAAGATGATCGCCCCGAAACCGGCGCCGATGTATTTCGACGTGATGATGATGGTGAACGGCGACAACCAGGCCAACGCGGCCAAGTTCATCAACTTTGTCGTTTCGGAACAAGAGCAGCAGATCCTGGCGGATGCCGAATACATGACCCCGGTTCATGCCGGTGTTAAGGTTCCTGCCAGCCTCGCCGACATCATGCCCGCCGAGGGCGCCGGCATCGTGTTCGACGATCAGAAGATCGCCGAAGAGATCGCCGACTGGAACGCCCGCTTCGAGTCCATCGCGACGCGCTGACCCCCCGCTGACATTGAGATAAGACCCGCGCGGGCGGTCAAAGCGCTGCCCGCGTACGCCACCACTTTGCCGGACAGCCCCACATGAAAAAGATGCAGAGCAGCTCATTGCGCCTTGAGCAACTCAACAAGACATACGACACGTTTCAGGCTGTGACCGATGTCAATCTCGACATCCCCGGCGGTTCGATCCTGACACTGCTGGGCCCCTCGGGCTGCGGCAAGACGACGATCCTGCGGATGATCGCGGGCTTCTCGAACGTGACCTCGGGGCGCATCCTGGTCGATGGCACCGACATCAGCGGGATCGAGCCCAACTTCCGCGATATCGGCATGGTGTTCCAGAACTATGCCCTCTTCCCCCATATGACCGTAGCCAAGAATGTCGCCTTCGGTCTGCAGATGCGCGGCGTCTCGCGGTCGGAACAGGCCACCGCCGTCGCCGACGCGCTGGTGATGGTCAAGCTCTCGCACCTGGCCGACCGTTACCCGAGCCAGCTCTCGGGCGGGCAGCAGCAGCGTGTGGCCCTGGCCCGCGCGCTGATCATCAAGCCGAAGCTCCTGCTGCTGGACGAGCCGCTCGGCGCGCTCGACCGGCATCTGCGGGAAGGTCTGCAGATGGAACTGCGCAACCTCCAGCGCGAGTTGGGGATCACCACTGTCCTCGTGACCCATGACCAGGAAGAGGCGCTGTATCTCGCCGATCACCTGGCTGTCATGAACAAGGGCCGCGTCGAGCAACTCGACAATCCGCTGAGCCTCTACGACCGCCCGCGCACCGAATTTGTCGCTCGCTTCCTGGGCGTGCCGAACATCTTCGACGCGGTCGTCCTCGACAGCGGCGCGACCGGAACGACCATCTCGCTGCGCGGTCATGCGATCACGCTGGACCGCAAGCTCGGGCTGGCCACCGGCGCCGCCTGCAAGGTCTCGGTGCGGCCCTCGCATGTCGAGCTGGTTGCCGCCGATGACCCGCGCCCCGGACTGGCGGCGAATGTGGTGATCGGCCGCGAGCTGGGCGAGCGCACCGCCTATCATCTGGAATCCGGCGGCCTGATGATCGAAGCCAATGCCTCGCGGATGCGCAGCGTCGAGCGCTTTGCCGAGGGCAGCGCCGTCAAGCTGGTCTTCGACCCGGTCCACACCGTGGTTCTGGAGGCATGATGGAACGGCAGAGCAACAGGCTTGCCGTCCTGCTGACGCCGGCGCTGATCCTTGCGATCGTCATCGTCTCGGCCTACGGCTATTTCGCCTATTCCAGCCTCTTCGCGAAAGGCCCGATGGGCAGCGGGTTCGCCGGGACCATCACCTTCGAGAACTATACCCGCGTGCTGGCCTCGGCCTCGAACCGCTCGGTGCTGTTCACCACGCTTTATGCCTCGGTGGTGATGTCGGTGCTGACCATCGCGATTGCCGTGCCGATGGCCATGGTGATCGTGCGGGCCAAGCGGCAGTGGGTCGCCAACCTCATCATGCTGGCAATCGCCGTAACCTTCTTGTCAGGTGGCGTGACGCGGGCCTATTCCTGGCTGATCCTGCTGGGCAACAAGGGGCTGTTCAACCTCGCCCTGACCGAGCTCGGCATGATCGAACGGCCGCTCAAGCTGCTCTACAACTGGCTCGGCGTCGGCATCGCGATCGTCCACTACCTGCTTCCTTTCGCGGTATTCACGCTGGTCGGCGCGGTGCGCAACCTCAACCCCTCGGTCGAGGAGGCCGCCCGCAGCCTTGGCGCCTCGCGCAGCGTGACCTTCTGGCGCGTCACCATGCCGATGCTGCTTCCGGGCCTGATGGTGACCCTGACGCTGATCTTCTCGATCGCCCTGGCGTCCTTCCTGTTCCCCATGCTGCTGGGCGGCGGCAAGGTTCGGATGATCGCCAACCAGATCTATGACCGCATGTTCGTCGACTACGACATTCCCTATGCGGCGGCGACCTCGGTTGTCTTCCTGGTCAGCGCCTTCGTTGCCATCTGGCTGATGACCCTCCTGTCCAAACAAGTGAAAAGGCTGAACGAGCGATGATGAGACGTGATCTTGAGGCCAAGTTCGGTCCGGTCGTGATCCTTCTGGCCACCTTCGCGACGATCTTCCTGCTCTTGCCGGTGATCTTCGTGGTGCTGCACTCGTTCAGTCCTACCCGCTATTTCCAGTGGCCGCCTACCGAGTTCACGCTGAAGTGGCACCAGGACTTCTACACCTCGACGATGTTCATGGAGGCGGCGCGCAACTCGCTGGTGATGGCGCTGATCGTCACCCCGCTGAGCCTGGTGATCGGCGTGCCGGCCAGTTATGCGCTGGTGCGCGGCACCTTTCCGGGCAAGGCGCTGATCCAGCAGGTGATCCTCTCGCCGCTGATCATCCCCGGCGTTGTGACCGGCGTCTCGCTGCTCTCGCTCTATTCGGCGGGCGGTCTGCGGATCGGGATGTTCGGCCTCTGCCTCGGCATGTTGATCTTCGCGCTGCCCTTCGCGGTGCGGGCGATCTCGGCCAACCTGATCGGCATCGACCCGCGGGTGGAGGAAGCCGCGCGCAGCCTTGGCGCCGGGCCCCTGCGCACGTTTTTCGTGGTGGTGGTGCCGCAGCTGAAATCGGGCGTCCTGGCGGCATCGGTCTTCATCTTCGTCGAGGCGGTCGACAACTTCTCGATCGCGGTCTTCCTGTCGAACGACCAGACCCGCGTTCTGCCGGTCGCGGCCTACCAGTACATCAAGGACTTTGACGATCCGACCGTGGCCGCGATGGCAACTGCGCTGATCGTGCTCTCGGTGGTTCTGGTGATGCTGCTCGAAAAGCTGATCGGCTTCCAGAAAAGCCTGCGGCTGTGACGGGGGCGGCAATGTCGGACCTGCCCCCCATCCCCGCCGCCGAGCTGAAGCGCGCTTTCGGCAGTTTCCCCACCGGCGTCACCGTGATGACGACACTGGACGCCGACGGAGCGCCGGTGGGCATGACCGCCAGTTCATTCAACACAGTGTCGATGGACCCGCCGCTGATCCTCTGGTCGATCCGTCTCGACAGCCAGAAACGCGCGGCCTTCAACGCCAACGACCGCTTCGCGGTGAACGTGCTTTCAGCCGATCAGTCGGGCGCCTGCTACGGTTTCGCCAGGCCCGAGGGCGCCGCTTTCGACAGCCACGCCTGGCGCCCCGGCACCGCCGGAATCCCGCTGCTCGACGAGGCGGCCGCGCATATGGAGTGCCGGGTCTGGTCGCGCCACGAGGCGGGCGACCACGAGATCCTGATCGGCGAGATCACCTCGCTCGGCGTCCGCGAGGTCGAGCCGATGGTCTTCTATGCCGGCCGACTGTGCCAGATATCCAACCAAGCAACTACAGGAAGTTAAGTAATGACCGAAGTGACCCGGATCGAGAAACTCAAGCGCACCTCGATGGTCTCGATCCACGACGGCGTGGCCCATGTTGCCGGCATGTGCGGCAATCCCGGAGAGTCAATCCAGGAGCAGACCCGCGTGGCGCTGGCCAAGGTCGACAAGTGGCTGGCCGCCGCCGGAACCGACAAGTCGAAGATCCTGCGCGCCACCGTCTGGGTCGCCGACCGAAGCCATTTCGCCCCGATGAACGAGGTTTGGGAAGAGTGGGTCGACGCCGAGAACCCGCCGTCGCGCGCGGCCGGTGTCGTGCCGCCCGCGGCCGAGGGCTATGACGTCGAAATCATCGTGACCGCGGCAATCTGACCGCAAGAAGAGAGCGTCCTGCAAGACATGCATCGCACTGGATTGAAGGTGGCCGTGATCGGCGGAGGGGTCGTCGGCCTCTCCACCGCGCTCTGGCTGCAACGCAGCGGGCACCAGGTCGTCGTGATCGACCCGGCGCCGCCGCTTCCGGGCATCGGGTTCCGTGGCGCCGCCTCGTTCGGCAATGCCGCGACGATCGCCCCTTCGGGGATCTTCCCGGTGGCCAGCCCCGGCATCCTGTGGCGCGTGCCGGGCATGATGCTCGACCGCGAGGGCCCGCTCTCGCTCTACTGGGCCGATCTGCCCGACCTGCTGCCCTGGCTGACCGCCTTTGTGCTGGCCTCGGGGATGAAGAAATTCGACCGCCTGACCTCGGAACTCTCGGGCCTGATGCGGCTGGTCGAATCCGGCCATGCGCCGCTGATGGCCGAGGCCGACTGTGTCCAGCCGCGCCGGGGCGAGGGCAGCATCCACCTCTACCGCAGCACGGCCGAAATGGACGGTGTCCGCCCGGCGCTGGCCCGCCGCAACCACGAGGGTATCAGGGCGCGGCTGCTGTCGCGGGACGAGATCCGCGCGATGGAGCCGAACCTGGCCGAGGATTACGCGGGCGGCGCGATTTTCGAAGACTGCTACATCCTGGATAGCCCCGAGGACTATTGCCGCGAGCTGGCGCGGGCAATCCAGCGGCGCGGCGGGCAGTTCGTCCAGGCCCGCTGCAAGGGCGTCGACAGCACCACCGACGGCGTGAGCGTCCGCACCTCGGGCCGCGCCGTGACCGCCGACCGCGCGGTGATCGCCGCCGGGGCCTGGTCGCGCCGCATCGCGCGGGCCTCGGGCCAGCGGCTCAACATGAACACCGAACGCGGCTATCACGTCGCCTTCGCGCCGCACGCCGGCTTGCTGAACCACGCGGTGATGTATCCCTCGGACGGTTTCTTCCTGACCCCGCTCGACCACCAGATCCGCGCCGCCGGCACCGTCGAACTCGGCGGATTGGACAAGCCGGCGCGCGAGGTGCGGCTGCGCGTGCTCGAGGCCAAGGCCCGCCGCATGGTTCCGGCCCTGGGCGAGCGGCAGGACCAGTGGCTCGGCTTCCGCCCGTCGAGCCCCGACAGCAAGCCGTTTATCGGCCCCTCCGCGCGCGATCCGCGCATCCTGTTCGCCTGCGGGCACGGGCATATGGGGGTGACGCTCGCCGGTATAACCGGCCTGCTGATCTCGCAGGTCGTCGACGGCAAGACGCCGATGCTCGATCTCGCTCCCTTCTCTCCCGGCCGTCCGCTGATGAGGATCTGACACATGACCTTTTCCATCGCCATCCGCTGCGCCGAGACCGGACACTTCGGGGTTGCCGGCACGACGTCTTCCATCGCCGTGGGCGCACGCTGTCTCTTCGTCGAGGCTGGCGTCGGCGCCGTCATCACCCAGCACCGGACTGACCCGCGGCTTGGCCAGCAGGGCCTGGCGCTGATGCGGCAGGGCTGCACCGCGCCCGAGGCTCTGTCGGTGCTCGCCCTGCGCGCCCCGGGGGTCGAATGGCGCGAGCTGGCGCTGGTCGATACCGCCGGTCGCACCGCGGCGCGTCAGGGCCTCAACCAGGAGCCGCTCTTTGCCGAGGCCCAGGCTGAGGGCATCGTCGCCGTGGGCAACATCCTGCGCGACACCCGGGTGCCGCTGGCGATGGTCGAGGCGGCGCAGGACACCGAGGGGCGCCCGCTGGCGGAACGCCTTCTCGCCGCGCTCTGGGCCGGGCTGGGCGCGGGGGGCGAGATCTATCCGCTGAAGTCCGCCGCGCTGCAGGTGGCCGATCATCCGGGCTTCTCCTCGGTCGACCTTCGGGTCGACATGTCCGAAGACCCGCTTGCCGATCTCGCGGCGCTGTGGAGCGCCTATGCGCCGCAGCAAGCTACCTTCGTCGAGCGGGTGTTCGACCCTGACAAGGGCGGCCGCGCGACCTGTTCGGCCGATATCCTGGCTTTCGAGGGAGCGCAGCTGTGAAGATCGCCGTCATCCAGACCGAGATGGGCCTCTCGCCCGACGAAACCCTGCCCCGGGCCGAGGCGGCGATGACCCGCGCGATGGAGGCCGACGAGCGGCCCGACTTCCTGCTCCTGCCCGAGTATTTCAGCTATTACGGCCTCGACAACGACAGCGCCCGCGCACTGGCGACCCCGCTGGAAGAGGCGCCCGCCTATCGCATGGCGCAGACCTTTGCCGCGCGTCACGGCGTGGTGGTGCAGGCCGGCACAATCCTGGCCCGGATCGAGGGCGACGAGCGGGTCGAGAATGTCTCAGTCGTGTTTGACCGCAAGGGCGAGGTGCTTGCGAGCTATCGCAAGATCCACCTCTTCGATGTTGACGACCTCGGCAGCGGCGCCTACCGGGAGTCGGACTACATCCGGCCCGGCAACGAGGTGGTCACCTGGCAGCTGGACGGCGTGACCTTCGGCACTGCAATCTGCTTCGACATCCGCTTCCCCGAAATGTTCCGCGAGCTGCGGCTGCGCGGCGCGCAGGTGATAACCTTCCCGGCGGCCTTCACGCTTGAAACCGGCGCGGCGCATTGGAGCCTGCTGACCCGCGCCCGCGCGGTCGAGACCCAGTGCCACCTGGTCGCCTGCGGGCTGGGCGGTTCGGTCACCTACCGCGACCAGAAGAAAGCCTGTTTCGGCAATTCGGCAATCATCGACCCCTGGGGGCGGAAGCTGGCGCAGGCCGGGCAGGGGAGCGAGTTGTTGGCCGCCACGCTCGATCTCGACGAGCAGGCCGAACTGCGGCGGCGGATGCCGATCATCTCGCAGCGCCGGCTGGCTTTCGGCTGGGATCCGGTCGAACTGGATGCGCGCAGCGCGTAACCCCGCCTGCATGACACGCCGAAGCCGCCCCAAGGGGCGGCTTTTGCCATTCCGGGGGGTCAGAGACCTTCCAGGTCGAGCAACCTTTCGAGGAAGGCGATCTTGTCGCAGGGCGCGTCGGCGGTCACGCCGGCGTCCTCGAGCAGGTCATAGCCATGTGTTGCCGCCATCAGGCGCATACTCACGTCGCAGATATCGATCCCCGAGGGAAAGGCCCCTGCTGCGATGCCGTCTTCGAGTGCAAGGCGGAGTTCGCCGCGCATCTTCAGCAGGACCTCGCAGATGGCCGCGCGCACCGGCTCTTCCTGGCGGATGTCCCAGACCTCCTTCCACAGGCGCTCGGCGGTATCCAGCGTCTCGGCGAATTCGGCGGGCAGCTGGTCCTGCGAGCAGGCCAGGATAGCCAGCAGCCGCTTGCGCGGCGGCAGGTCGCGCAGGACGGGGAGAAGCAGCGTCTCCAGCCGAGCCCAGACCTGGCCGACGGCTTCGGCGCGCAGCGCGGCGGCCGAGTCGAAATGGTGGTGGATCTGGCCAAGCGAACAGCCGGTCTCCTGCGCGATCCGCCGGACCGTCGCCGCTGCCAGGCTTTCCCGCGACAGGATATCCGCTGCCGTGTTCCTGATCTGCTCGCGGCGCTCTTCGCGTGACAAATAGGCCACGTCACCTCCTTTAGTCGATCGTCCGTCATTTGATTTGCAACAGAGTCAGCATTTCAATCTGGACACGCGTTCAAAAATATTGGACAGACGTCCAGAAATCAATCTCTATTCGCTTCCTCTCTTCAAGGGATCCGACATGCCTTTCCTTCGCCCCCTGTCCAGCGCGGCTGTTGCCGCGCTTTTCGCCTTTGTATTCGCCGCCTCGCAGGGTATGGCGCAGGACGGCCAGAAGATGCCACCCTCGGGCGTCGGCGTGATCATCCTCCGTAACGAGACCATTCCCGTGACCTCGGAACTGCCGGGCCGGATCAGCGCGACCCGCGTTGCCGACGTGCGCCCGCGCGTCAGCGGCATCATCGAGAGCCGCGAGTTCGAGCAAGGCAGCGTCGTGCAGGAAGGCGACGTGCTGTTCAAGCTCGACCGCGCGACCTACGAGATCGCGGTCGATGCGGCCCGCGCCAATGTCGCCCGCGCCGAGGCAGTGCTGGCCGACGCCAATGCCACCGAACGCCGCTACATCTCGCTGAAAGAGCGCAACATCACCAGCGAGGCCGAATACGACGCCGCCGTCGCCGCGCGGCTGCAGGCCGCGGCCTCGCTGGCCGAGGCGCAGGCCCAGCTGCGCGCCGCCGAGATCAACCTCGGCTTCTCCGAGATCAAGGCCCCCATATCCGGCCGCATCGGCCGCACGCTGGTGACCGAGGGCGCGCTGGTCTCGGCCCAGGGCGAGGTGCTGACTACCATCCAGCAGCTCGACCCGGTCTATGCCGACATGCAGCAGCCCGTGTCCGAACTGCTGCGCCTGCGCAAGGCGCTGGCCTCGGGCGAGCTGGAACAGGTCGACGCCGGCGCGGCGCGTGTGGTGCTGCATCTCGACGACGGGTCGCAGTATCCGCATCCCGGCAAGCTGCTCTTCGCCGAGGCGACGGTGGAACGCTCCAGCGGCCAGGTGACCCTGCGGGCCGAGTTTCCCAACCCTGAGGGGCTGCTGCTGCCCGGCATGTATGTGCGTGTCTCGGTCGAGCAGGCAACCCAGGCCGATGCCATTGCAATCCCCAGCCAGGCGGTCCAGCGCGATGCCTCAGGCGCGGCCCAGGTCTATGTGGTCAACGCCCAGGGCGCGGCCGAACTGCGCCCGGTCAAGCTGGGCCGGATCAGCGGCAACCGCATCACCGTGCAGACCGGGCTTGCGGCCGACGACATGCTGGTTGTCGACGGCTTCCAGAAGATCGGACCGGGCGCGCCCGTGGCCCCGGCCTGCTGGAGCGATCCGTCGAACCCCGACCTTTTCCCCACCGATGCCTGTGAAAAGCGCATTGCCAAGCCTGCCGGCAACTGAGGTCTGACATCATGGCGCGTTTCTTCATCGACAACCCGGTCCTGGCCTGGGTCATCGCGATCTTCATCACCCTCGCCGGTGTGCTGTCGCTGCCCAACCTGCCGGTCTCGCAATATCCCGACGTCGCCCCGCCGCAGGTGACCATCTCGACGCGCTTCTCGGGCGCGGCGCCCGAAGACCTGTATCAGCAGGTGACGCAACCCATCGAGGAAGAGCTGAACGGCATTCCCGGCCTGCTCTATTTCGAATCGACCTCGGACGCGACCGGATCGGTCTCGATCAACGCGACCTTCGAGTCGGGGACCAAGATTTCGCAGGCCGTGGTGGACACCCAGAACCGCCTGCGGCGCGTCGAGTCGGCGCTGCCGCAGCAGGTGCAGCAGCAGGGCATCACGGTCGAGGAGGCTGGTTCGAGCTTCCTGATGGTGGTCGCGCTGACCGCCACCGAAGAGTCGGGCTATGACGCCACCGCGCTGGGCGACTACATCTCGCGCAACGTGGTGAACCAGGTGCGCCGGGTGCCCGGCGTCGGGCGGGCGCAGGTCTTTGCCACCGAGCGCGCGCTGCGGGTCTGGATCGACCCGGCCAAGCTGGTCGGCCTCAACCTCTCGGTGACCGATGTTACTTCGGCCATTGCCGAGCAGAATGCCCAGGTCGCCGCCGGCTCGATCGGCGCGGACCCTTCGCCGCCGGGCACCCAGGTGCAGGCGACGGTGATGGTCTCGGGCCAGCTCGGCACAATCGAGGAATTCGGCAATATCGTGCTGCGTGCGCAGGACGACGGCTCGCTCGTGCGCCTGCGTGACGTGGCGCGGATCGAGATCGACGCCGAACTCTACAACTTCCGCACCTTCCTCAACGGTCAGGAAACCGCGGCCATCGGCATCCAGCTCTCGCCGACCGGCAATGCGCTCGATACCGCCGCCGGGGTGCGCGGGGTGATGGAGGGGCTGAAACCGCTGTTCCCCGAGGGTGTCGGCTACCAGATCCCCTATGACACCACGCCCTTTGTCTCGGCCTCGATCGAGAAGGTGGTGCACACCCTGCTCGAGGCGGTGGGGCTGGTCTTCGTGGTGATGTTCCTGTTCCTGCAGAACTTCCGCTATACCGTGATCCCCACGCTGGTGGTGCCGATCGCGCTGTCTGGCACGCTGGCGGTGATGCTGGTCTCGGGCTTCTCGATCAACGTGCTGACCATGTTCGCGATGGTGCTGGCCATCGGCATCCTGGTCGATGACGCCATCGTCGTGGTCGAGAACGTCGAGCGGATCATGTCCGAAGAAGGGCTGCCGCCCAAGGAGGCCGCCAAGAAGGCCATGGGCCAGATCTCGGGCGCCATCGTCGGCATCACGTTGGCGCTCATGGCGGTCTTCGTGCCGCTGGCCTTCTTCCCCGGATCGGTCGGGGTGATCTACCAGCAATTCTCGCTGACCATGGTGGTGTCGATCGCCTTCTCGGCCTTCCTGGCCCTGTCGCTGACCCCGGCGCTCTGCGCGACCTTCCTCAAGCAGGTTCCAAAGGGCCACGGCCATGCCAAGCGCGGCTTCTTCGGCTGGTTCAACCGCGGTTTCGACCGGGCCTCGCGCGGCTATGGCGGGCTGGTCGGCGGCCTGGCGCGCCGGGCCAAGCGGATGATGGTGGTCTACCTGGCGCTGGTCGTCGGCATGGGCTGGTATTACATCCAGATTCCGACCTCGTTCATCCCGCAGGAAGATCAGGGCTTCCTGCTTGCCAACATGCAGGGCCCTCCGGGGGCGACCTCGTTCCGACTGCGTGAAGTGACCAAGCAGGCCGAAGCCTTCGTCGCCAATACCGAGGGCACCGACAGCATCGTGGTCGTGCAGGGCTTTTCCTTCTCGGGGCAGGGCGCGAACTCGGGTCTCGCCTTCATCACCCTCAAGGACTGGTCCGAGCGCGAACGCCCCGACCTCAGCGCGACGGCCATTGCCGGCAAACTGAGCGGGATGCTCTTCTCGATCCGCGACTCGATCGCCTTCGCGCTTTCGCCGCCGCCGATCATGGGGCTTGGCACCAGCTCGGGCTTCTCGTTCCGGCTTCAGGATCGCGCGAACCACGGCAACGCCGCCTTGCAGGCCGCCGCCGGGCAGATCCTTGCGGGCGCGGCGCAAAGTCCGGCGCTGGGTCAGCTCTATACCGAGGGGCTGCCGCCGGGGCCGCAGCTCAGCCTCAAGATCGACCGCGAGAAGGCCAATGCCTTCGGTGTCACCTTCGGCGAGATCAACCGGACCATCTCGGTCGCGCTCGGCTCGGCCTACGTGAATGACTTCCCGAACGACGGGCGGATGCAGCGGGTGATGGTCCAGGCCGACGCCGGTGCGCGCACCGATATCGAGGCGGTGATGCGGCTCAACGTGCGCAACACGCTGGGCGGCATGGTCCCGCTGTCCTCCTTCGCGACGGCGGAATGGGGATACGGGCCGGCGCAGATCGTCGGCTACAACGGCTATCCCTCCGTGCGCATCAACGGTGCGGCCGCTCCCGGCTTCTCCTCGGGCGATGCAATCGCCGAGATGGAGCGCCTGGCCGGGCAACTTCCGGCGGGCTTTGCCTTCGAGTGGACCGGCCAGTCCTTGCAGGAAATCGAGAGCGGCAACCAGGCGCCGCTGCTGATCGGGCTGTCGGTGCTCTTCGTGTTCCTTTGCCTCTCGGGCCTCTACGGCAGCTGGTCGATTCCGCTGTCGGTGATGCTGATCGTGCCGATGGGGGCCATCGGCTCGGTGGCGGCGGTGACCTGGGCGGGGATGGCGAACGACGTATTCTTCACCGTGGGCCTCATCACCATCGTCGGTCTGTCGGCCAAGAACGCCATCCTGATCGTCGAGGTGGCCAAGGACCTGATCGCCGAGGGGAAGGACCTCATGTCGGCCACCGTCGAAGCCTGCCGCCTGCGCTTCCGGCCAATCCTGATGACCTCGCTGGCATTCACCATGGGCGTGGTGCCGATGGCGATTGCCACCGGCCCTTCGGCCGCGGCGCAGAACGCGATTGGCACCAACGTGGTCGGCGGGATGATTTCGGCCACGGTTCTGGGTATCCTTTTCGCGCCGGTCTTCTTCGTCTTCGTGATGAATTTGTTCGGCACGCACAGGAAAATCGCACCAGAGCGCGGCGTAATGAACACGCCTGCGGAATGATTGTCGAAGGGGGGCGGACAAAAGTTCGCCCCTTGCTATGATAAGGAAACGATTTCGGTCAACGAAACGTAAAAAAATTGAGAGCAGTGACATGAGCAGCACCCGGTTTCCAGCAAACCTCGTCCCGCCGCGGCGGGTACTTCTGTCCCTTCTGATGGCGACCGCGCTGACGGGCTGCGCCACCACGCCCTTCGTCGCGCGCGCGCCGGACCTTGCGAATTCCTTCTCGGTCGCCGCGCCGGCGCGGACCGCGCAGGCTCCCTGGTTCCAGAGTTTCCAGGACCGACGGCTCGACGAGCTGATCCTTCGCGCACTGGCGCGCAACCTTTCGATCCAGGAGGCGCTGGCCGTCATCGACGAGGCCGAGGCCGGCACCCAGCTGGCGCGGGCTTCCGATTTCCCGACCCTGCGCGCTGGCGGCGCGGCGGTGCGGGGCGATCCGGATGCCATCGGCCGCGTGAGCGACTCCACTTCTGCCACACTCTCGACCTCGTGGATGCTCGATCTCTTCGGTGCAAACCGGGCGAACCGCGCGGCGGCAGTCGCTGAACTCGAAGCTGCGCAGATCTCGGAAGAGGTCGCCCGTCGTGCCGTCACGGCGGCGGTCAGCTCGGCCTATATCGACCTGCGCTTCTTCCAGGAGAGCATCGCCCTGACCCGTCAGAGCGTCGCCAGCCGGAAAGAAACGCTCGACCTGACCCGGTCGATGCTGGAACTCGGACAGGCCAACCGTCTCGACGTGCTGCAAGCCGAACAGGCGGTGGCCCAGGCCGAGGCGAACCTGCCCTCGCTGCAGATCGGCTTCGACCAGTCGCTGAACCGCTTGGCCACGCTCACCGCTTCGCGGACAGCGGAGCTGCGGCCCATGCTGCAACGGGGCTCGGCACAGCCGGTTGCCCGCTTCCGTCCCTCGGTTGGCGTGCCGGCCGAAGTCATCCGCGCGCGCCCCGACGTGCAGGTGGCCGAGCGCCAGCTTGCCTCCGCCGCCGCGCGTATCGGCGTGGCCGAGGCGGCCTTCTGGCCGTCGGTCACCCTGTCGGGAACCATCACCCCGACCGACATCAAGGGCGGCGGCAGCCTTACCTCCTGGTCGATCGGGCCGCAGATCAGCCTGCCGATCTTCACCGGAGGCGCCAACAAGGCCCGCCTGAAGGCCGCCGAGGCCCGTGCGCAGCAAGCCGAGACCCGCTGGCGCGCTTCGGTGCTGGATGCCATCGAAGAGGTCGAGAACGGGCTGTCCGCCTATAACCGCGGTGCCGCCAACGTTGTCGCGCAGCGCCGGCTGGTGGCCTCGGCGCAGGAAACCGTGTCGCTGGCGCGCGAGATCTATCGCTCGGGGCAGAGCACCTTCTTCACCGTGCTGGATGCCGAACGCAACCTGCTGTCGGCCCGCGCCGCGCTGGCCTCGGCGGTGCGCGACCATGCGGCCGGCTATGTCGCGGTCAGCGTCGCGGCCGCCGCGCCGCTGGGCTGACAGACCAACCGGGGCGCCAGGCGCGCCCCGGACCTGCCGCCGCGCGAGGCCTTGACCTCGCGGGCGAAGCGGTCAACCTGAGCGCCGGCAAATGACCGGCAGGACAGGGAGAGCGGCATGATCCTCGACGAAAACCAGCGCATGATAGAGGACATGGCCCGCCGTTTCGCGGCGGACCGCCTGTGGCCCGGCAGCGCCGAATGGGACCGCTCCCACAGCTTTCCGAAAGAGGTCATCGCCGAGATGGGCGCGCTGGGCCTGATGGGAATGCTGGTGCCCGAGGAATACGACGGCACCAAGACCGACCACATCGCCTATGCCGTCGCGCTGGAAGAGATTGCGGCGGGCAATGGCGCGGTCTCGACCATCATGTCGGTGCACAACTCGGTCGGCTGCGTGCCGATCCTGTGCTATGGCAACGAGGAGCAGAAACAACGCTTTCTGCGCCCGATGGCGCGGGGCGAACAGCTGGGCGCCTTCTGCCTGACCGAACCCCACGCCGGGTCCGACGCCTCGGCGCTGAAGACGCGGGCCGAGCGGACCAATTCCGGCTGGGTGCTGAACGGGGTCAAACAGTTCATCACCTCGGGGCAGAACGCCGATGTCGCCATCGTCTTTGCGGTGACCGACCCGGCGGCGGGGAAGAAGGGCATTTCGGCCTTCATCGTGCCGACGGCCACTCCGGGCTATCGCGTCGCTGGGATCGAGAAGAAGCTGGGCCAGAACCTGTCGGACACCGCCCAGATCGCCTTCGAGAACTGCGAGATCCCGGCCGAGAACCTGCTGGGCGCGGAAGGCGAGGGCTATCGCATCGCGCTCTCCAACCTCGAAGGCGGGCGCATCGGCATCGCCTCGCAATCGGTCGGCATGGCGCGGGCCGCGCTGGAGGTGGCGGTTGCCTATGCGGGCGAGCGCGAGAGCATGGGCTCGAAGCTTATGGGCCACCAGGCCGTCGGCTTCCGGCTGGCCGACATGGCGACCCGCCTCGAGGGCGCGCGCCAGCTGGTGCGCCACGCCGCGGCGCTGCGCGATGCGGGCCAACCGGCGCTGAAAGAGGCCTCGATGGCCAAGCTTTTCGCCTCGGAAACCGCCGAGGCGGTCTGTTCGGCGGCGATCCAGACGCTGGGGGGCTATGGCTATACCGAGGACTTCCCGGTCGAACGCATCTACCGTGACGTCCGGGTCTGCCAGATCTACGAAGGCACCTCGGACATCCAACGCATGGTCATCGCCCGCGCGCTGGCGGGCTGAGGTCAGAGCCCGGCGAGCAGTGCCTCGACATGGGCGAGGCCCGCCGGCACGATGCCGTTGGGGTTGAGCGAGCGGATCGAATAGTAACCGCGCTTGATATGGTCGAGGTTCACCGTCTCGGCCAGGCCCGGCAGGCGCAGCATCCGCTCCATATGGGCCGACAACCGGGGATAGTCGGCGATCCGGCGCAGGTTGGTCTTGAACAGCCCGTGATAGGCGGCGTCGAAACGGATCAGCGTGACGAACAGCCGGATATCCGCCTCGGTCACGGTATCTCCGAACAGCCAGTCGCTACTCAGCCGCGCCTCCAGCTCGTCGAGCATGGCAAAGACCTCGGCCACAGCCTCGTCATAGGCGCCCTGCGTGGTCGCAAAGCCCGCGCGGTAGACACCGTTGTTCAGCATCCGGTAGACCCGCGCGTTCAGCGCGTCGATGCCGGCGGCATGTTCGGCCGGGTAGAGCCGCAGGTCTGACGGCACGAGGTCCTCGAAGGCGGTGTCGAGCATCCGCAGGATGTCGGCGCTCTCGTTGTTCACCATCACGTTGCGCTGCATGTCCCAGAGCACGGGCACGGTCGCCCGCCCGGTGTAATGCGGATGCGCGCGGGTGTAGATCTCGTGCATGTAGCGCGCCCCGAACAGCGGGTCTTCATCCGCGCCGGGCATCCCGCCAAAGCGCCAGCCCTGCGGCGTCAGCTCGGGGTTCACCACCGTGACCGAGATCACCGCGTCCAACCCCTTGAGCTTGCGCGCGATCAGCGTGCGCGAGGCCCAGGGGCAGATAAGCGCAACATAGAGCCTGTATCGCCCGGCCTCGGCGGCGAAGCCGCCCTCGCCGGTCGGCCCGGCGCTGCCGTCCGGCGTAATCCAGTTGCGGAACTCCGAGACCTGCCGGATGAAGCGGCCCTTCTCGTCGGCCTTCTGCACCGGCTGCCAGTCCTCGGTCCACTTGCCCTCGACCAGCATGGCTCAGGCCGCCTTGCGGTCGTGGAAGACGAAGGAGCGCATCGAGACCGAGCCGAGGTCGATGGCGTCGGTCATGAAGGTCAGGTCGTCGCGCGCGTCCGAGGCACCGGCCACGGTGAGCGCCGGCAGGTAGTGGTCGACGGTCGGATGCGCCATCCGCAGCAGCGAGCCAAGCTTGGGCCGGTCGGCCAGCGCATCGAAGTCACGTGCTTCCAGGCGGTCGGCGAAGAGGCTGTCGAACTCCAGCGCGAAGTCCTGCGGACGGCCGCCGGGCCGCATGGCGCGGAGGTTGTGCACGACGTTGCCCGACCCGAGGATCAGCACGCCGCGGTCCCGCAGCTCCGAAAGGGTGCGGCCGATCTCGACATGGTGGGGCAGGTCCTGCGTCATGTCGATCGAGAGCTGGAACACCGGCACGTCGGCCTCGGGGTAGAGGAACCGCAGCACCGCCCAGGCGCCGTGGTCCAGACCCCAGCGGTCATCGGTCTCGGCATGGTGGCTGGCAAGCAGCGTCGCCACCTCGCGCGCCAGCGCCGGGTTGCCGGGGGCGGGATAGGTCATCTCGTAGAGCGGCCGCGGGAAGCCGTAGAAATCATGGATCGTGCGCGGAAGGGCCGAGACATCGACCAGCGTGGTGCCCTCGGTCATCCAATGCGCCGAGACCACGAGGATCGCCTCCGGGCGCGGCAGCGCGCGGCCGAGGTCGGTCCAGGCGCGGCTGTAGGCGGTGTCCTCGAGGGCGTTCATCGGGCTGCCGTGGCCGAGGAAGACCAGCGGCATCCGGGCGCTGGGCGCAAGGCTGTCACGCAGCTGCGAAAGGGTGGGGGCCTTGGACATGACGGGTCTCCTCGAATGAAGGGGCCGCCCCGTGGGGCGGCCCGCAGGGGTCAGGCGAACTGGCCGAGCGCCTTGTCGATCGCCGGAAGGCGCAGGGCAAAGGCGCCCCGGCCCAGCAGGCCGATCGCGGCCTGGGCGATGGCCCAGAACAGCGGGTATTCCCAGCCGCCGCCGGGGGCCGAGAAGCTCCAGCCATTGCCGGCATGGGCCCAGGCGGCGCCCAGAAGAACGGCGACCAGCGGGACCGAGACGGCGCGCACGCCGACGCCGAGGATCAGGGCCAGGCCACCGCCCAGTTCGGCAAGGATGGTGAGATAGGCGACAATCGCCGGGAGGCCGAGGCTTTCGAAGAAACCGACGGTGCCGGGGATCGTGAAGACAAGCACCTTGGTCAGCCCGTGGGCGACGAGAAGGGCGCCGCTGGAAACGCGCAGGGCGAAGGCGGCAAGGTCGGTGAGCGATTTCTGTTCCATGTCGTATTCCTTGATGTAGCGCGGGGTTTTGAACTGTCCCGAACATAGGCCTTGATCTATTTCCACGAAATGGCGACTTTGCCGAATGAGTATCCACAAAATGTTCCGGATCACACCATGGACATCACCGACGAGCTGCGCGCCTTCGTCGCCACTGCCCAGACCGGGTCCTTCACCGCGGCGGCCGGGCAGCTGGGCGTGTCGAACCGGCTGACATCGAAATACGTCGCAGCGCTCGAGGCCCGGTTGGGAGTCCGCCTGCTGCAGCGCACCACGCGGCGGGTGGGTCTGACCCCGGCGGGCGAAGACCTGCTGGCCCGCGCCCCGGCGCTGCTCGACGATCTCGACGAGTTGCTGGCCGGTGTCTCGGAGGATTCGCACGGCTTCTCGGGGGTGATCCGCATCTCGGCCCCGGTCACCTTCGGCGAGGAATATGTGACCGGGATGCTCGACCGTTTTGCCGCCGGGAATCTCCGGCTGACCTTCGACCTGCGGCTCGACGACCGCTATGTCGACCTCGCCTCCGAAGGGATCGACCTGGCCTTTCGCGTCGGCGTGAGCGACACCCTGTCGATCAAGGCCCGCAAGCTGGGGATGATGCGGGTAATGATGGTGGCCAGCCCCGCCTATCTCGCAGCGACCGGGCGACCGGAGCGGCCCGAGGATCTGGCCGGGCACAGCTGCATCGTCGACAGCAACCGCCGCCAACCGCGCCGCTGGCTGCTGCACCGCGACGGGCAGGAGGTGCCGGTCTCGATGGACGGCCGCTTCATCGTCAATTCGGCGCGGGCGGTCTGCCAGCTGGCGCTGGCCGGGCGCGGCATCGCCTTCCTGCCGCGCTTCGCCGCGCGCGAGGAACTGGCCGACGGCCGTCTCGTCCCGGTGCTGCCGGACCATGCGGGCGAAGAGATCCCGGTCAGCGCGGTCTATCTCGAAGGCCGCCAGCTGCCGCGCAAGATCCGCGCACTGATCGACTTCGCCGTCCGCGACATCGCCCAGGCCGACATCCTCTGAGCCGGGGCGGCTCTAGCCGCGCCCCCCCGCCGCCGCGCAGAGACCGCAGGCGCAGAAATGCAGCAATCGGTCGACATCATCCCCCGCCGGCGCGCTTTCGGCGGCCAGGGCGCGCACCCGCCATTGCGAGGTGAGATGCGCCAGCATGGCCGAGACGGCATAGACGAAGCCGCGCGCCACCGCCTCGCGCGGGGCCTGCGGCAGCCGCGCCGACAGCTCGGCGATGAAGACCTGTGCCGTCGGGTCGAAATGCGCCGCCGAGATATGTGCCCAACGCGGATCGGCCGAGACATGGGCCACCAGCCGCGCATAGGCGCGCCAGCGCGGATCGGTCTCGGCCAGTGCGAGGAAGGGGCGGAAGAAGGCCGCGAGAATCGCCTCAGGATCGGGTTCCCCGGCCGCCTTCGCTGCCTCCAGCGCGGCGAGTCGGGCGACGGCAAGCGCCTTGGCCCGGCGCGCCACGGTCTGCTCGAAAAGCTGTTCCTTGCTTTCGCCATGGTGGTGCACAAGGCTCACCCTGACCCCGGCAAGCTCTGCCATGTCGCGCAGGGTGGCACCGTCGAACCCATTGGCTGCAAAGACAGTTTCCGCCGCGTCGAGGATCTTCTCACGCGTTGCCACGGCCCGCTCCGAAGGGGCGCGCTGGCGTTCCCGTCCTGACCTGACTGCGCTCTGCATCTTTTCAGCTTGCCTTATATAGAACGCTTGTTCAATCTAATAAGCGAACGGAGGACAACCATGACAGAGACGCGCGACCAGTTCGCCCTGATCGGGGCGGGGCCGATGGGCCTTGCTGCCGCGAAGCTGATGGCCGAGTTGGGCCTGCCCTTCCGGGGCTTCGAGATGCATTCCGACGTCGGCGGCTTGTGGGACATCGCCGCCCCCCGCTCGACCATGTACGAGAGCGCGCATCTGATCTCGTCCAAACGGATGACAGAGTTCACCGATTTCCCGATGCGCGACGAGGTGGCCGAATACCCCTCGCACCGCGAGATGGCGCGCTATTTCCGCGACTTCGCCAAACGCTATGGTCTCTACGACCGCTATACCTTCAACGCCGAGGTGTTGTCCTGCACCCCGCTCGGCGGTGATGGCGAGGGCTGGACCGTTCGCTGGCGCGACGCCGGGGGCGAGCACGAGGCGGTCTTTGCGGGCGTGATGATCGCCAACGGCACGCTGTCCGAGCCGAACCTGCCCGCCTTCAAGGGCACGTTCGCCGGCGAATTCATCCACGCCGCGCAATACAAGTCCGCCACCCAGTTCGACGGCAAGCGCGTGCTGGTGATCGGCGCGGGCAACTCGGGCTGCGACATCGCGGTGGATGCGATCCACCACGGGGCCTCCTGCGACCTGTCGATGCGGCGCGGCTATTACTTCGTGCCCAAGTATGTCTTTGGCCGGCCGGCCGACACGCTGGGCGGCGCGATCAAGCTGCCGATGTGGCTCAAGCGCAGGGTCGACGCGATGATCCTGGGCTGGTTCGTCGGCAACCCGCAGAAATACGGCTTCCCCAAGCCTGATTACAGGCTCTACGAAAGCCATCCGGTGGTGAATTCGCTGGTGCTCTACCATGCCGGCCACGGCGACCTGACGATCCGCCCCGACATCGACCGCTTCGACGGGCAGACGGTTCACTTCAAGGACGGCTCGCACGCCGACTACGACATGATCCTGGCCGCGACGGGCTACAAGCTCGACTATCCCTTCATCGACCGGGCCGAGCTGAACTGGCAGGGCGACGCGCCGCACCTGTTCCTGAACGCGATGCATCCCGCGCGCGATGACCTCTTCGTGCTGGGCATGGTTGAGGCCAGCGGCCTTGGCTGGCAGGGCCGCCACGAACAGGCCGAGATGGTGGTGCGCTATGTCCAGGGCCTGAAGTCGGGCAGCACGGCGGCGAAACTGCTCAAGGACGAGAAGGCCGGCGGTTTTGCCCGCGCGACCGGCGGAATGAATTACCTCAAGCTGCCGCGCATGGCCTATTACGTCGACAAGGCCACCTATCGCGGCGCGGTCAAGGGCTGGATCAAGGCGCTGGGCGGAGGCACGAAATGATCGACGATGTCACGCTGAACTTCAGCCCCGCCTCGCTGACCCTGTTGAACGCGATCCTCGCGGTGGTGATGTTCTCGATCGCCATCGACTTGAAACCGCGCGACTTCCGCGCCCTGCTGCGGGCGCCGCGGTCGCTGGTGGTGGGGCTCACCTCGCAGTTCCTGCTGCTGCCGGCGCTGACCTTCCTGCTGGTCTCGGTCGTGCAGCCGATCCCTTCGATAGCGCTGGGGCTGATCCTGGTCGCCGCCTGTCCGGGCGGCAATATCTCGAACTTCATCACCCATCGCGCCGGCGGCAACGCGGCGCTCTCGGTCTCGATGACGGCGATTGCCACGGTCGGGGCCATCGTGCTGACGCCGTTCAACATCGCCTTCTGGGGCAACCTCTATGCCCCCACGCGCGAGATCCTGCGCGCCACCCATATCGACCCTGTGCAGGTGGCGGTGACCGTTGGTCTGATGCTGGTGTTGCCGCTGGTGCTTGGCGTCTCGCTGAATGTCGTGCGCCCGGCGCTGACGGCGCGGCTGAGGAAGCCGCTGCAATGGCTCTCGATGGGGATTTTCGTGGCCTTCATCGTGCTCGCCCTGGCGGCCAACTGGGGCTATTTCCTGCAATACGCGGGCTATGTCGCGCTGCTGGTGGTGATCCACAACGCGCTGGCGCTGGGCGGTGGCTATGCGCTGGCGACGCTGGCCCGGCTCAGCCCCTATGACCGCCGCGCCGTGACCATCGAGACCGGGATCCAGAACTCGGGCCTCGGCCTGGTGCTGATCTTCGGCTTCTTCGGCGGGCTGGGCGGCATGGCGGTGGCGGCGGCCTTCTGGGGCATCTGGCACGCGATCTCGGGTATCGGACTGGCCGCGTTGATGGCCCGCACCGAGGCAGCGCGATGATCCTCGTGACCGGAGCCGCCGGCATGGTTGGCCGCGCCCTGCTGGCCGAACTGGCGGGCGAGGATGTGGTCGCCACCGACCTGCGCGCCGATGCCCTGCCCGAGGGCACTCGGTTCGAGCGGATGGACGTCACCACCGACGACCCCGCCCGGCTGATCGCCCGGCTGCGCCCCGAGGTGGTGGTGCATCTTGCCTCCATCGTCACCCCGCCGCCTGGGATGGGGCGCGAGACGGCCTATGCAGTGGACGTCACCGGCACCCGCAGGGTGCTCGACGCTTGCCTGGCGAACGGCGTGCGGCGGCTGGTCGTCACCAGTTCCGGCGCGGCCTACGGTTATCACGCCGACAACCCGGTGCCCCTGCGCGAAAGCGATCCCTGCCGCGGCAACCCGGAATTCGCCTATGCCGACCACAAGCGCCAGGTCGAGGAGATGCTGGCCGAGGCGCGCGCCGCGGCGCCGCAGCTGGAGCAGGTGGTGCTGCGCGTCGGCACCGTGCTTGGGGCGGGGACCGAGAACCAGATCACCGCGCTCTTCCGCAAGCCACGCCTGCTGGCAATCGCCGGCAGTGACAGCCCCTTCGTGTTCATCTGGACCCGCGACCTCGCCCGCATTCTACACCGCGCCGCGACCGATGGGCCGGCGGGCATCTTCAACGTCGCGGGCGACGGCGCGTTGACGGTCGACGACCTCGCCCGCGCGCTGGGCAAGGGCGTGCTGCGCCTGCCGGCCTGGGCGCTGAAGGCGGCGCTGGCGCTGGCCCATCCACTGCGCCTGTCGCGCTACGGCCCGGAACAGGTGCGCTTCCTGCAATACCGCCCGGTGCTGGCCAATGACGCGCTGAAACGGGTCTTCGGCTATGTGCCCGAACTGACCTCGGCGCAGGTCTTCGATCTCTGGCGGCGCGAGGCGGGGCTGTGAAAACGGCGGTCATCTCCGGCGGCAACGGCGGTTTGGGCCGGGCACTGGCGCGCGCGCTGCAGGCGCGGGGCTGGCACACGGTGCTGCTCGACCGCGACATCGCGGGGCTGGAGACCACCAGTGCACAGACCCCGGTACAGGTCGACCTGACCGACCCCTCCGCGCTGGACGCGGCCATCGCAAAGGTCGTCGCCGCGCGTCCCTCGATCGATCTGGTGATCTACAACGCCGGAATCTCGCAAATCGCCGCCTTTGAGGACACCCCCGACGCCACCCACCGCCGCGTCTTCGAGATCAACTATTTCGCCGCCGTCGCCATGGCGCGCGGCTTCCTGCAACCGCTGCGGCAGGCCAGGGGCACCCATCTCGCGATTTCCTCGGTCGCCGGCTTCAGCCCGCTTTACCGGCGCACGGCCTATGCCGCCTCGAAACACGCGCTCGAGGGCCTTTTCGGTTCGCTCCGCTCCGAGGAAGCCCCCCATGGCGTCCGCGTCCAGATCGCCGCGCCGAGCTTTGTCGCCACCAACCTCGGCAATGCCGAGCGCACCGAGGACGGCATCGTCCGCCCCGGCTCGGCAAAGGACGGGGTGGACTACATGACGCCAGACGACGCGGCGGCAGTGATCCTCAGGGGGCTCGACAGGGGCGCGCCCTTCATCCCGGTCGGCCGGGTCGCAAGGCTGGCCTGGTGGATCAACCGCCTGTCCCCCTCCCTGTTCGAACGGCTGATGGTCAGGAACATCAGCGGGCAGTCCTAGCAGCCCGCCACAAGCGCGACCTGTCCTGCTTCGACCGGCCCCCTGATCTTCTTCTCTTTCCAAATATCTCCGGGGGAGCCGCCGAAGGCGGCGGGGGCAGCGCCCCCTCTCTCGCTACGCATTCAGAACGCCGTCCGGTCCGCGCCCTTCAACTGCAGCATCTCCCGCGCCTCGGCCGGGGTGGCGATCTCCAGACCCAATTGCTCGATGATGGTGCGCACGCGGCTCACCTGCTCGGCATTCGACCTCGCGAGCTGGCCCGGCCCAATCCAGAGCGAATCCTCCAGCCCCACGCGCACGTTGCCGCCCATGGCGGCGGCGGTGGCGGCGATCGACATCTGGTTCTTGCCCGCGCCCAGCACCGACCAGCGATAGGCGTCGCCGAACAGCCGGTCGGCGGTGCGCTTCATATGCATCACGTCCTCGGGGTGGCCGCCGATCCCGCCGAGGATGCCGAAGACCGACTGCACGAAGAAGGGCGGCTTCACCAGCCCGCGGTCGACGAAATGCGCCAGCGTGTAGAGGTGGCCGATATCGTAGCACTCGATCTCGAACCGCGTGCCGTTCTCGGCGCAGGTTGTGAGGATGCCGGCAATGTCCTTGAAGGTGTTCTTGAAGATCCGGTCGTCGGAACCTTCGAGATAGGGCCGCTCCCAGTCGTGCCGGAACTCCTTGAAACGCTCCAGCATCGGGTAGAGGCCGAAGTTCATGCTGCCCATGTTCAGCGAGGCGACCTCGGGTTTGAATGTCACGACCGGGCGGATGCGCTCCTCGACCGTCATCGCGGGCGAGCCGCCGGTGGTGATGTTCACCACGCAGTCCGAGCGCTGCTTGATCGTGCGCAGGAAGGGTTCGAAGAGTTCGGGCGACTGGTCGGGGCGGCCGTCCTTCGGGTCGCGCGCGTGCAGGTGGACGATGGCGGCCCCGGCCTCGGCGGCGCCGATGGCGGCGTCGGCGATCTCCTGCGCGGTGATCGGGATCTGCGGCGACATCGAGGGGGTGTGGATCGCGCCGGTGACGGCGCAGGTGATGATGACTTTCCTCGGGGCCATGTGGTCTCTCCTCCAGACGCTTGCGCGTCACCATGACCGGGCGCGGCGCGTCTGGGAAGGGCGTTGTCCTGCCGCGCGGGCTCTGCGAGTGTTCGGGCAGGACAGGGAGGACAGGCATGGACATGGGACTGGACGGGCTGCGGGTGGCGATCTCGGGGGCGGGGTCGGGGATCGGGCTGGAAATGGCGCGGCACTTCGCGGCCGAGGGGGCGCGGGTCTTCATCGGCGACGCCAATGCCGCCGCGCTGGCGGCGCTGGCCGGGAGCGATCCGGCGCTGCTTTCGGCGCCCTGCGACGTGGCCGACCGGGGATCGGTCGCGGGCTGGCTGGCGGCCTGTGTTGCCACGCTCGGGGGGATCGACTGTCTGGTGAACAATGCCGGCATCGCCGGGCCGACCGGCGCGGTGGAAGAGATCGCGCCGGAGGATTGGGACCGGACGCTGGCGGTGAACATCACCGGGCAGTTCAACCTGACGCGGCTGGCGGTGCCGCATCTGAGGAATAGTGCGAACCCGAGCATCCTGAACCTCTCCTCCGCCGCCGGGCGGCTGGGCTTCGCCCTGCGCACGCCCTATGCGGCGTCGAAGTGGGCGGTGGTGGGGTTCACCAAGTCGCTGGCGAAGGAGCTGGGCGGGGACGGGATCCGGGTGAATGCGCTGCTGCCGGGGCTGGTGGACGGGCCGCGGATCCAGGCGGTGTTTGCCAGCAAGGCGGCGGCGAAGGGGATCACGGCGGCGGAGCAGCAGGCCGCATCGATGGCGCATGGATCGCTGAAACGGCTGGTGCCGCAGAGTGAGCTGGCGGACATGGCGGTCTACCTTGCCTCGCGTCACGGGGCCTCGATTTCGGGGCAGGCGATCAGCATCTGCGGCGATCTGGAGGCGCTGAATTGAGGCGCTTCGGGGCGGGAAAACAGGGCTTCTGAAAGCGTCCCAGCTAGGACGCTTCTCAATATACTGATTTTAATGATAAAATTCAGGGAGTGAATCCGGGACACTTCGGGACAGAGTCGAAACCCCGGACTCCGAGGCCTGCCGGGGTGCCCTAGAGTTCGTACGAGGGCAGGAAGTTGAAGGCCTCGCGCAGGGCATCGCCCCAGCCGGTCGAGATCGACTGGTACATCGGGTCGTCCATGGCGATGCGTATCTGCCGGTCGACCTTGAAGCTGTCCTTCTCGTAGGTCTGCAGGTCGAAGGGCAGGCCGACCGAGAGGTTGGCCTTCACCGTCGAATCGAAGGAGACCAGCAGCAGCTTGGCCGCCTCGCTGAAGGTCATCTCCGGATCGAAGGCGCGCACCAGGATCGGCTTGCCGTATTTGGCTTCGCCGATCTGGAAATAGGGGGTCTCGGCCGTGGCCTCGATGAAATTGCCCTCGGGGTAGACCAGGAACAGCGTCGGCTGGCTGCCCTTGACCTGTCCGCCGACGATCAGCGAGGCGCGGAAGGGGCTGTCGCTGTTGCTGCCGGTGGGGGCGCTTTCGGCGATGATCTCGCGCAGGGTCGCGCCGACGAGGCGGGCGACCTGGAACATGGTCGGCGCCCGCAGGATCGAGGGGTCACGCTCGCGCGTGGCCTTGGAACGTTCCTCGAGCAGGCTGATCAGCGACTGCGTCGTCGCCAGGTTGCCGGCGGTCATGATGGTGATGAGCCGGTCGCCCGGCACTTCCCAGGTGAACATCTTCCGCGTCATCGAGAAGTTGTCGACACCCGCATTGGTCCGGGTATCGGACATGAAGACCAGTCCGCGGTTCAGTTTCAGGCCGACACAATAGGTCATGAAGGGATCCGGCTGCCGACGTTGCGCATTGCAGCATCATTACTGCTGCACTTGCAGCGACACAATCATGGTTTCGTTGCCAAAGCCTTGCCGCATCCCCGCGGCGGGCGCGGCCTGGCGGTAATCCAGCCCCGAGGCGACCCGGACATAGCGGTCGTCCGGGCAATATCCGTTCGAGACGTCGAAGCCGACCCAGCCCAGATCCGGCAGCCAGGCCTCGGCCCAGGCGTGGCCGGCCTCCTGTTCGATCCGGTCGTCGAGCATCAGGTAGCCGCTGACATAGCGCGCCGGCACCCCCGCCGCGCGCGCGGCCGAGATGAAGATCTGCGCGTGGTCCTGGCAGACGCCCTTGCCGCCGGTCAGCGCATCCTCGGCCGGGGTGGCGGCATAGGTGGTGCCGGGTTCATAGGCGACCTGGCCCGCGATCCGTTCTGAAAGCGCGTGCATCGCCGCGAGCGGCCCGCCGCTGGTGTCGATCTCCTCGGCCAGCGCCCGGATCGCCGCGCCCGGCTCGGTCAGCGCGGTCTGCTGGCGATAGTGCCACATCGGCACCGGGCTTGGCACGAAGCCCAGCACGCCGACGGTGTCGGTCGTCTCGACCTTGCCGCGCGCAGTGATCTTCAGCTGGTCGGACCCGTCGTCCATCGACACCAGGTCGGTCTGGTTGCCGTAATGGTCGATGTAGCTCACCTGCCGCTGGCCGCCCTCGATGTCGAGATCCCAGGACAGCACCTTCTGCTGACGGTTGCTCAGCGGCCGCAGGCGCAGCCGCTGGAGCGCATAGCTCACCGGGGCGTCATAGGTGTAGACGGTTGTATGGGAGATGGTCAGTAGCACGCGCCGGTCCTGGTTTAGCCATTGAAACGGTAATCGGTTTCGATCTGCGCGCCCAGCGCGTTGTTCATCCCGATGAAGCGGCTGATGTATTCGTGCAGCCCCTCGTCGAAGATCTCCTCGATGGTCCGGTTGCGCAGCCGCGCGCGGATCTGCGAGGCCAGTTCGTAACAGGGCCGCTGGTCGCCGTATTCCTCGCCCAGCAGGTCGAGGTTCTTGACCGTCTGGTCGGCGCAGAAGGCCAGCGAACGCGGCAGGCGGCGGTCGAGGATCAGGTAGCGCGCGATGCCGGGGGCGGTCATGTCGTCCTCGCCCAGCCAGCGGTAGGAGCGATGCGCCGAGACCGAGCGCAGGATCGTCTCCCACTGCACGTTGTCGAGGTTGGAGCCGACAAAGCTCGAATGCGGCAGCAGGGTGTAATACTTGACGTCGAGGATACGCGCGGTGTTGTCGGCCCGTTCGATGAAGGTGCCCATCCGCGAGAAGTAGTAGATGTCGTTGCGCAGCATGGTGCCGTGCAGCGCGCCGCGCACCAGGGCGCTGTGCTGGCGGATGGTGTTCAGCACCTCGGGCAGTTCCGCCTCGCGCACCGGCTTGGCCAGCAGCTGGTTCAGCGTCATCCAGTTGTCGTTGACCGCCTCCCAGACCTCGCCGGTCAGGGCGGTGCGGACCAGGCGCGCGTTGTCCCGCGCGTTCTTCACGATGGTCAGCACGCTCGACACGTTCGAGGGATCGCGCAGCATGAAGTCGATGACGTCCTTGGCCGTCCACTTGTCATAACGCGCGTTGAAGGCATTCAGCACGCCTGACGTGGTCAGCACGGACTCCCATTCCGAGGCCGAGATGGAGGAGCGGGTGAGGGCCATGCGGAACCCGGCCTCGACGAGGCGCGCGATGTTCTCGGCGCGCTCGAGGTAACGGAACATCCAGTACAGGCCGCCTGCGGTCTTGCCGAGCATGGTCTAGTCCTCCAGCACCCAGGTGTCCTTGGTGCCGCCGCCCTGGCTGGAGTTGACGACGAGCGACCCCTCCTTGAGCGCGACACGGGTCAGCCCGCCGGGCACGATGTCTATGCCGCGCGGGCTGGCCAGCGCGAAGGGCCGCAGGTCGACGTGGCGGGGCGCCAGCCCCTTGTCGACCAGGATCGGCACGGTGGAGAGTGCCAGCGTCGGCTGGGCGATGTAGTTGCCCGGGTTGGCCTTGAGCTTGGCGGTGAAGGTCTCCAGCTCGGCCTTGCTGGCGGCGGGGCCGACCAGCATCCCGTAGCCGCCGGAGCCGTGGACTTCCTTGACCACCAGCTCCTTGAGGTTGTCGAGCACGTATTTCAGTGCCTCGGGTTCGCCGCAGCGGAAGGTGTCGACGTTCTTCAGGATCGCCTTCTCGCCCGAGTAGAACTCGACGATGTCGGGCATATAGGAATAGATCGCCTTGTCGTCGGCGATGCCGGTGCCGGGCGCGTTGGCGATGGTGATGTTGCCGGCGCGGTAGACATCCATGATGCCGGGGACGCCGAGCATGGATTCCGGGTTGAAGGTCAGCGGGTCGAGGAAGTTGTCGTCGACCCGGCGATAGAGCACGTCGATGACCTTGTAGCCCTGGGTCGTGCGCATGGCGATATGGCCGTCGATGACCTTGAGGTCATGCCCCTCGACCAGTTCCGCGCCCATCTGGTCGGCAAGGAAGGAGTGTTCGAAATAGGCCGAGTTGTGGATGCCCGGCGTCAGCACCGCGATGGTGGGCTTGCCGGTGCAGCTCTCGGGGGCGCAGGCCGCGAGCGAGCGGCGCAGGCTCTTGGGGTAGTCGCTGACCTGCTGCACCCGCACCCGGCTGAACAGCTCGGGGAACATCTGCAGCATCGTCTCGCGGTCTTCGAGCATGTAGGAGACGCCCGACGGGGTGCGGGCGTTGTCCTCGAGCACGTAGAAGTCGTTCTCGCCGGTGCGCACGATGTCGGTGCCGACGATATGGGTATAGACCCGCCCCGGCGGGGTGAAGCCGAGCATCTGCGGCAGGAAGGCCTCGTTCTCGGCGATCAGCCGTTCGGGGAGGCGGCCGGCGCGCAGGATCTCCTGGCGGTTGTAGATGTCGTGCAGGAAGGCGTTGATCGCCGAGACGCGCTGCTCGATCCCCTTGGCCAGCCGCGCCCATTCGCGCGCCGAGAGGATGCGCGGGACGAGGTCGAAGGGAATCAGGCGCTCCTGCGCCTCGCTTTCGCCGTAGACGTTGAAGGTGATGCCGACGCGGCGGAAGAAGGCCTCCGCATCGGTTGATTTCTTGGCCAGCCGCGCCGGGTCCTGTTCCGAGAACCAGGCGTGATAGGCGGCATAGGCGGGGCGGATGCTGCCATCCGGCGCGATCATTTCGTCGAAGGGGGGCGGTTTCTGGACCATGAATTCATATTATTCAGACCGATGCGGCGCACAACTGGGCGCAAGCGTTTCCGCCGAAAATGGTGGCAGATGGAGGTAACCGCCTGTTTCTTGGGCAAATTAACGCTAGGTAAACGGCTTCTGGGTTGCAAGCCATTTACAGATTCAACTTCAGGTAGTATTCAGGGGCCATGCCGGGCATGCCCGGCGCCCCCTTGTCCCGGACCCTCTCCCCTCCAGGGGTGAGGGGGCAAAGCCAGCCCGCCTAGCGTCGCCAGAACCGCTTGGTCCCGGCTACCGCTCGTGCCTTGATCCGCTCGCGGGCAAAGACGAAGAGGCCCGAGGCGGCGATCAGCGACATGCCGGCCCAGACCGGCAGGCCGGGCAGGGTGGCGAAGAAGACCCAGCCCCAGAACACCGCCAGCAGCAGTGCCGAGTATTCGAAGGGGGCGATGGTGGCGGCATTGGCCAGCCGGTAGGCCTGGCTCAGGCAATAGCCGACCAGGGTGGAGTTGAGCCCTAGTGCTGCCAGAATCCACCAGTCGCTACCTTCGGGCATCTGCCAGGCGCGCAGCAGGAAGACCAGGCTCGCACTCTCCTGGCCCTCGGCGAAGCGGCCGTCGCCGGCCACGGCGTAGAAGGCCAGCGAGACCAGGATGAAGGTGACCTGGATATAGACCGTCATCACCGAGGCGCGGGTGCTGATGCCGAGCCGACGGGTCAGCACCTGCTGGAAGGCATAGCAGAGCGCCGAGAGCACCGGCAGCAGCATCACCCAGCGGCTGACCCCCAGCGTGGCCGACCCGGCCCAGGGCTGCTGCATGATGACCACCCCGGCGAACCCCACGGTGACCGCGCCCAGGCGCAGCGGGCCGACACGTTCGCCCAGCACCGGCACCGAGAGCAGCGTGATGAACAGCGGCGCGACGAAGAACAGGGCGGTGACATCGGCCAGCGGCAGCACGGCGAGCGCGGCGAAGTAGGTCATGTTCGAGACCACCACCAGCAGCCCGCGCAGGGCGTGCAGCAGCGGCGTGCGGGTGCGCAGCAACCCGAGGCCGCCTTCGATCTGGACCAGCAGCAGCGACAGGCCGATGCCGAAGATGGCGCGCAGGAAGACGATCTGGTGCAGGGCGTAGCCGCCCGAGAGCGACTTGATCATCACGTCGTTGACCGAGATCCCCAGCATCGCCGCCAGGACGAAGCCGATCGCCGCGCCCGGCCGGTTGCTCGTGCTGCCCTGCATGTCCGCCTCTCCTTGCCTGTAGCGCCGAGCTAGCAGAGCGCGATGGCCTGCGGAAGGCCGCGCGCGACGGCTTGGCCGCGCGGGTGGCTTGGGCTAGGACTCGGGAAACGGCGTGCAGATGGAGGAACGATCATGCAGATGAGCGAACAGCGCGAGATCAAGGCGGAACCGGCCACCGTCTATGCGGCGCTGCTGGACCCCGAGGTTCTGAAACTCTGCGTGCCGGGCGCGCAGGAGGTGAGCGGCACCCCGGCCGAGGGCTATACTGCCACGGTGGTGCAGAAGGTGGGGCCGGTGAAGGCGACCTTCACCGGGCAGGTCACCATGTCGGACATGGTCGAGAACGAGAAGCTGACCATCACCGGCGAGGGCAAGGGCGGCGCGGCGGGGTTCGCCAAGGGCGGCGCGGTGGTGAGGCTGAGCCCGATCGAGGGCGGCACCCTGCTGGCCTACGAGGTCGAGGCGAAGGTCGGCGGCAAGCTGGCCCAGCTCGGCAGCCGGCTGATCGACGGCTTTGCCAAGAAGATGGCCGACGAGTTCTTCTCGCGCCTGGTGAGCCACCTGGAGGGTCCGTCCGAAACCCCCGAGGGGGAGCCGGAGGGGGAGAAAAAGGGCTGGCTCGGGCGGCTCACCGGACGGGGGTGAGGCCGTCCAAAGGCGTGTCCCAGCTAGGACAGGGAGCAAGGGATTGATTTTGCTTGGTTTTGGGTGAGTGACGTTTTTTTGGGGGGTGAGGCGAGGTCGCACAGATGCCTTCGAGGCCTAGGCTTGGGGCAAACCCTGTACTGCGTGGCGTGGGAAGCAGCCACTGGCGGAGATTAGGCGGGAGAATAAGAGTATTCTGCGCAGTTCCTCAATGCCATAGTGAAATGGCTCGGCTCAGCCTTGCGCTGCACCGTGAGTGCGAGGCGCAATCCCTGCCCAGCACACAATAGTGTAGGGGCAGTGTAGGACATCGATGACTGATGCTGCTCTTAATGTAAATGGCATTTTTGCCGCAGCTGTCATCTTTGGGGAAAGTCATGATGCTAAGTTTTCAAGAACATCAGTAATGGCTTTGGCTAGGGACTCGAGAAAATCAGCTGCTTCAATTGCGTCCTCGGAGTAAATGCTCCAATAGGTAAAGCTAGAGTTGCTGGGCACCAAATCTCCTTCATGGGCGATTCTGTTTCTCCATCTCCAGATGGTGTCCAGTCTTTTTCGCGTTTCTTTAATGTCTAAGCCTTTTGTTTTCTCGAGTTCAGGCCAAATATTTATCGAGATTGAAGAGAAGCAATCCTTAAGGTTTGCTGATCCGACAAAAGAACGAAAAGAGTTCTGTTTTCGTATCAGGAGATCGATTTCTGTTCCTAATCGGTCTTGGCCGCGTGCGGTAACGCTCAGGGGTACCTGAAGGCTAACGCTCTCGGGATCGGATGCAACTCTCCTTGCTGTCTCGACGCGGATCACTTCATGGATAAAGAAATCGAAAGCGCCAACAACAAGCATAAGACTTCCGCGGATGGCGGTATTTTGATCGTTAATGGATAGGATTGAGGCTGATATTATCAAGCTCCTTGCGTCCGCAATGCACTTCTCAAACCCATCCTTGGCGAAACCAAATATCATTGGAGGTGTTGGAGGGCGAGGTTGACTTTTTGAGCTGCACTTGAGTAAATGCTGTCAAATGTAGCTACGCTTGCGATTTGGTTATTGGCCACCGATCCAGATGTGTTTATATCGTCTCTCGTAAGGGTGAAAACAGGTTTTGAAAGATCCTGGGATATCGCCATCAGGCTGTTGAAGTCTGGCACTTCTACCATAAACTCTTTCGGGTTAGATTTCATGCCTTGGTAGGCGTCTTGTTCAAGTAGGAAGCCTGCCTTGTTGAAGCTTTCGAAAAGATCAGATTCCAGGACTGACTTAAGGTTGTTAAACCATTTTTCAAACGCGCGGGTTGGTCGATCTTCCCCGTCGCGGATTCTCTTTCGGTAGTTTTGTACTATCGATCCAATGAATTTAACAGGCTTTCCAGTCCAAGGGTAGTCTGCTGATTTGAGTGTTGCGTTCTCGCCGGCGTGCTTTGACCACTCTCCCCAGACTGGAAGCGTTTTTGCCAAAGATCTAAGTGCCATCGCTGAGAAAAAATCTGGTGCCATTGGTATGATGAATGCATCGCTGCTCATAAGGATGTTCTGATTTATTGCTCCGAGGCTGGGGCTTAAATCGATGAGAACAACGTCGATACCATTTTTTTCTGCTGTAATGTTTATGGCGTGAGCAATTGCTCCTGGGATGTTTTGGAAGTTGACTAGAGCTCCGCCGAGTTCGTGTGCAATCGCCAGTCTGCTTTCGTATTCTGACAGTCCGACATGGCCTGGAAGAATGAAAAGGTTCGGTCTCCCTGGGACGGATTGAATTTCAGATACTTCAATCGGCCGAGGCCGGCCATCAAATGCGGGCGAAACAGAGTCTCGAATGTTTCTTGGGTGTCTTACGTCGCTGGATTCATACGGGTATTCATCGTCTTGAGAGTACTCCAGCATCAGTCCTGTAAGGTTACACTGTGGGTCGCAATCCACAAGAAGAACTTTCTTTCCCAGTTCTGCCAGCTTCCACCCAATGTTGAAGGTGGATGTTGTTTTTGATACTCCGCCTTTGTGATTGAATAGGGCAATTCTTGGTGCTTGAGTCTTTTTTTGCATAATGTGGTTCCGAACTATCAGTTTCGGGGCAAGTATGCACGGATCGAGGCCGTGGGCAACGCGTTAATGGCTAGGTCGGCGGTTGACGTTGCAAATGATTTCGTGGGGCAAGTTGGTGCTTTGTTAATGGCGATTGTCTATCCTAGCGCCAAAGGCACAGCTTCCCGCTCAACGCCCCCCCCTTCCCCCTCTCCCCGCACCCCCGCACACCCGCCTGTGCGCGGGCGGGGCTTGGCCGGCGGGCCGGGGCGGGCTATCTCCGGATGGTCGAAAGGGCCCATTTCATGTCAGCCATTCTCTCCATCCATGATCTGAAGAAATCCTATGCCTCGGGGCAGGTCGCGCTGAAGGGGGTGACCCTCGAGATCGAGCGCGGCGAGATCATCGCGTTGCTCGGGCCGAACGGGGCGGGCAAGACGACGCTGATCTCGATTGTCTGCGGCATCGTCAATGCGAGTTCGGGCAGTGTCACGGTCGACGGGTTCGACATCCAGCGCGACTATCGCGCGGCGCGCAAGCTGATCGGGCTGGTGCCGCAGGAGGTGGCGCTCGAACCCTTCGAGAAGGTCTGGAACACGGTGCGCCTGTCGCGCGGGTTGTTCGGCAAACAGAGGGACGACGCGCTGCTGGAGCGGATCCTGCGGCGGCTCTCGCTCTGGGACAAGCGCGACGCGCGGATCAACGAGCTGTCGGGCGGCATGAAGCGGCGGGTGCTGATCGCCAAGGCGCTGAGCCACGAACCGCGGGTGCTGTTCCTGGACGAGCCGACCGCGGGGGTCGATGTCGAGCTGCGCAAGGACATGTGGGACATCGTGGCCGAGTTGCGGGCG
Source organism: Seohaeicola zhoushanensis (assembly GCF_014656415.1). GTDB lineage: Bacteria > Pseudomonadota > Alphaproteobacteria > Rhodobacterales > Rhodobacteraceae > Seohaeicola_A > Seohaeicola_A zhoushanensis. The sequence goes on from NZ_BNCJ01000022.1 coordinate 48,960, forward strand.
GAGGGGGTGACCATCATCCTCACCACCCATTACATCGAGGAGGCCGAGGCCATTGCCGACCGGGTGGGCGTGATCGCGCGGGGCGAGATCCTGCTGGTCGAGGAGAAGGCGGCGCTGATGGAGCGGATGGGCCGCAAGCACATCGTGCTGCAGCTGGCCGAGGCGGTCGAGGGCGTGCCACCGGCGCTGGCGCATCACCGGCTGGAGCCGGGGGCGGACGGGCATTCGCTGGTCTATACCTATGACGCGCGCGGGCCGCGCACCGGGCTGACGCAGCTGCTGAACGACCTGGCCGCTTCGGGGTTGCGGCTGAAGGATGTGCAGACGCGGCAGTCGAGCCTGGAAGAGATCTTCGTCGACCTGGTGCGGGAGAAAGCGGAATGAACATCACTGCCATCCGGGCTATCTATCGTTACGAGATGATGCGGTTCTTCCGCACGCTGCTGCAGAGCTTCCTGTCGCCGGTGATCTCGACCTCGCTGTATTTCGTGGTGTTCGGGGCAGCCATCGGCAGCCGGATCCAGGAGGTCGAGGGGGTGAGCTATGGCGCCTTCATCGTGCCGGGGCTGGTGATGCTGAGCGTGATCACGCAGTCGATCTCGAATGCGTCCTTCGCGATCTACTTCCCCAAGTTCATCGGGACCACCTACGAGATCCTCTCGGCGCCGGTGAGCTTCCTCGAGATCGTGACCGGCTATGTCGGGGCGGCGGCGACCAAGGCGCTGTTCATCGGGCTGGTGATCCTGGCGACTTCGACGCTGTTCGTGGATATTTCGGTGGCGCATCCGGTGGCGATGATCGCCTTCCTGCTGCTGACCTGCCTCAGCTTCTCGCTGATGGGGTTCATCATCGGGATCTGGGCCAAGAACTTCGAGCAGTTGCAGCTGGTGCCGCTGCTGATCGTGACGCCGCTGGTGTTCCTCGGGGGCTCGTTCTACTCGGTCAACATGCTGCCGCCGGTCTGGCAGACCATCGCGCTGTTCAACCCGGTGCTCTACCTGATCTCGGGGTTCCGCTGGGCGTTCTTCGGGCTGGCGGATGTGCCGGTGGGGATGAGCCTTTTCGCCATCGCGGTGTTCACCGGGGTCTGCATGGGGGTGATCTGGTGGATCTTCCGCACCGGGTGGCGGCTGCGCGTGTAGGGAAGGGCGGGCGCCGGACCGGGGGCTGGCGCTATTTCGGTTGAACGCTGCGCTTGATGGCAGCCAGGTCATCGCGGCCTTGGTGGGGGCAGTGCTTCGTCCCCAAAGCGCCAGACCGCGGGGCCGGTCTGGCGCTCGCCCGGCGCCTTCGGCTTGATTCCGGGCGGGTTGGTGCATGTGGCATGTGCGGCCCCCGGTCCGGCACTCGCCCTCCTTAAGGGCCACTCACGCGCTGCGGAGCGCGCATTTCATGCCCGCGCCGAAGACCCCGTCGAAGGTCTGGCGCAGGGCGGTGTCGAGGTCGCCCATGGCAACCGGCAGGCCGAGGTCGACGAGGCTCGTCACGCCGTGCTCGCGGATGCCGCAGGGCACGATACCGTCGAAATGCGACAGGTCCGGTTCGACGTTGATCGAGATGCCGTGGAAGCTGACCCAGCGGCGCAGGCGGATGCCGATGGCGGCGATCTTGTCCTCGGCGAGGCTGCCGTCGGCGTTCAGCGGCCGGTCGGGCCGTTCGACCCAGACGCCGACGCGGCCCGGACGGATGTGGCCGGTGACGTTGAACTCGGCCAGGGCCGCGATCACCCAGCGTTCCAGCGCGTCGACGAAGCAGCGCACGTCACGGCCGCGGGCGCCGACGTCAAGCATGACGTAGACCACGCGCTGGCCGGGGCCGTGGTAGGTATACTGCCCGCCGCGCCGCGCCTCGTGGACCGGGAAACGGTCGGGGTCGGTCAGGTCCTCGGGGCGGGCGCTGGTGCCGGCGGTGTAGAGGGGCGGGTGTTCGAGGAACCAGATGCATTCATCGGCGGTGCCCGCCGCGATGCCGGCGACGCGCGCCTCCATCACGGCCAGCGCCTCCTCGTAGGGCACGAGGCCCGGCGTGGTGATCCATTCCATCAGGCGGCCTCGGCGACGCAGCGTTGCAGGACGCGGGCATAGTTCTCGACCCCCTGCGCCCCGGTCACCAGGTATTTGCCGCCGAAGACCATTGCCGGCACGCCGGTGATGCCGTTCTGGATCCAGAGTTCGAGGCTGTCGCGGGTCTCGGCCGCGTGGCTGCCGCCTTCGAGCACCTGCCGCGCGGCCGCAGGGTCGAGTCCGACCGACTCGGCCACCTCGATCAGCACGCCGGGGTCCGAGACATCGCGGCCCTCGGTGAAATAGGCATGGAACAGCGCCAGCTTGAGCGGGTGCTGCTTGTTCAACCCCAGGGCCCAGCCGAGCAGCTGATGCGCCGCGAAGGTGTTCACGATGCGGCTGTCGTCACTGAATCGGAAGTCGATTCCCAATTCCTCGCCCAGGCCGGTCAGCCGCGCCCGCGCGGCGCGACTCTGTTCGGCGGTCGTGCCGTATTTCTCGGCCAGGTGCTCGCGCAGGTTCTGGCCTTCGGGCGGCATGGCGGGGTTGAGCTCGAACGGGTGCCAGCGCACCACCGCACCGATGCCGGTGAGGCCAAGTGCCTGTTCCAGTTGGCGAAATCCGATGTAGCACCAGGGGCAGACGACATCCGAGACGATATCGACCTGAACGACGAGTTCGGTCATGGCGCGGCTCCTTGGCTGCGAGATGGTGTCCTTCTGGTAACATAGGGCGCCGGAAGTGTGGACTCACCTCGCCGCGAGAAATTCCTGTCTCTTTGCCTCTTCACAAGCCCTCTCCCCTCGGTTATAGCCCCCGCTACCAAGCCTAGATGTGCGGTCGTGGCGGAATTGGTAGACGCGCAGCGTTGAGGTCGCTGTTCCTTAACCGGAGTGGAAGTTCGAGTCTTCTCGACCGCACCATTGGCCTGAAACCTCCAGGCCCCTTCCCAGAGCAGATCGTGACGGAAGCGCCCTTTTCAAGGGGCAAAGCTTCGTTGTTTAGGAATAGCGGGCGGGGCGCCTGTCTTCCTGGAAGCGGCGCTTGAAGTCTTCCAGGTGGCGCGAGCCCCAGAGCGCGGCCTGGGTGCGGTTGCGGACGCCGATCTTGGCGTAGCACGAACGCAGGTGCACCTTCACCGTGTTCTCGACGATGTTCAGCCGCTTGGCGATCTCCTTGTTGGAGGCGCCCTTGAGCAGCAGTTCGACGATCTCCAGCTCGCGGCCCGAGAGATGCAACGGCTGGTCTTGGTCGAGGTCGGGCGGGTCCTCGGGGTGCGCGTCGGGCAGCTCGGGGTCATCGAGGTCGATGGGCGATGGTGGCTCGGGGCGGCCGTTCGGCAGCCCGCCACCCCCGGCGAGGACCTGGAAGCCTTCGCGCACGATGGTCAGGAGGCTGATGAGGACCCTGGAGGACACGTCATCGAACAGGACCGCCTCGACATGCCCGCGCAGGAAGGCCAGCACGTCGGGCGGGGCCTTGGCATTGGCGATCGCAATGATGCGGGCGCCGGGATGGCGGTTGAGGAAGTTGGCAATGCCGAGATCGGCAAGGCGCGCTTCCGCCCGTACGTGCAGCATCACGACCGCGTCCGCCGGAAGCTGCGTGATGTCGCCGAGGTTGCCCACGAAGGCGTGAATTGAAATTCCATTCGCGGAGCAGGTCTGGCTGAGCAATTCGCCAAACAGGTTATTCTGTGATGCAATAACGATACGCATGCCGTGACACGCCTAAAACAAAAAATGATGGAATTCCGAAACAGCTTGCAGAAAATCGCTCGCCGTTTGCGGATACCTCCCCCAGGCCGAGAAAGCTAGCCCACAAGCGGTGATTCGTAAACTTTGGGGTTCCGGACGGGTTGCCGGTCAATACAACTTATGAGTGAGTGGGCGATAAAATACAGAATTTTTTCCGCTTATCTAATGCTCTGCGTTAGCACGATATTGGTAAACAGGTGGGGGTGTACGCTGGGTGAGGCGCTCATTCGCCCATAGATTGTGTGACCTTGCGTAAGCCTTGCCGGGCCATTTTTTAAGTCTCTGAAATTAATCATTTAAACTGAGTGTTCACGCCAGATCACGGGATCGTGAACGGCTCTGGGGGTGCGCTTGCCGACCATCAGGCACGGCGAAGTGCCCGAAGCGACATTCTAAAGCGCAGGTAGTAACTCTTAAGTAGTAGGTACCTGCTCCTTCCGCTTGGTCCCCCTGAGTCTGCGGAAGAGTGTACCTGGCTGGCACTCAGCGTACAAGGCAATGATCTTGCTAAGGAAACTCGCGATACCAACGGAATTAACCCTTTCAATCCCTTTCAGGACCTTTCCCGATAAACTAACATTAATCGGGTGGTGAAACGTAATAAGGTGGGAAACGCTAAAGATTAACAAATTAAAATTTGCACATTAGTCATTATCGTCACGTGGTGAACTGGGGGATACCATGGGTTTGACAAAGCCGGCCGCGGCAGTTGCGGCAATTTCTGTTTGCAAAACGATTCAGGACATCTTCGGGTCGGTCTGCGCCCATGCGGTCGACAGTCTTGTCATGGACCTGGACGTTTTCGGACCAACCGTCACGATCACGACATCGCAGCCGGCCGCGCCGGCGTCGGTGATGCTGCGCGACGCCGGGGCTGTGCTTCAGCGCGTCGATCAGCATGTTGCCGGCATCGAAGAGGCTCGGCGACTTTCCGGCCTCGAAGGGGGCGGAAGGCCTGGTCAGTGGACCTGCTTCCGTTGTGTCTTTGCCTCGGGTGTCGAGGATCACATCGCGGTGCGCACGCGTCATGCGCCGGAGGGATTCGACAGGTTCCTGCGGTCGGCGTGGCCCGGCCTGCGGCAGCTCTGCGTGCAGCAGAGCGCGGCCAAGGATGTCTCGCAGGATGCTCTGCTCTGGATGATCGACCAGAAGGTCAACGCGGCCATCCTGGTGCTGGACGCGGGGCTGCACCTGCTCCAGTGCAACGATGCCGGGGGGCAGATGATCCGCGAGGGGCAGTTGCTGGCGGTGCGCAATGGCGCGCTGGCCTGTTCCAATGACCGCGAGACCCGCGCGCTGCGCGCAGCCGTGCAGGAGAGCCTGCGCGACGAGAGCAACCGCTCGGAGTTCATCCTGATCCTGCGCGGGGCGCAGCGGAAGGCGCATGTGCCGATGTCGCTGTCGGTCTATCCCGATCCGGCGACGGGGCAGAAGCTGTTCCTGGCGATGCTGCCGATGCCGCCGGAACAGAAGCACATCGAGAAGATCGCGCTGGAGCTGGGGCTGACCCCGGTCGAGGCACGGGTGGCGGCGCTGATCCGGTCGGGTCTGTCGAACCGTAGCGCGGCCGAGGTGGCCGGGCTCAAGGTCGAGACCTTCAACACCTATGCCAAGCGGGTGCTGTCCAAGATGAACGTCAGTTGCCGTTCGGAGATGGCGCAGATGCTGACCTGGCAAACCTCGATGGAGCGGTCGCTATGAGCACGGCATCGCAACCGCGTCAGCCGCGGATCAACCTGACCGCCGAGACATCTGTCGAGGCCGTTCCCGAAGCGGAAGAGAAACCTGCCGCCGCGCAGCCCTCCAACCAGGGCCTGGCCGGCTTTGCCCGCCAGGGCGACATCGTCGAGCTGCACAAGCGGATCGGCGAGAAGTTCGCCCGGCTGCCGCAGGAGATCGCCACGCAGATCGCCGCGCCGCAGGCGGCGGCGAGCGCGCGCATGGACAAGATCGAGGCGCGGCTCGACACGCTCTCGACCTCGCTCGACGGGCTGGAGGGGGCGTTGCGGATCGAACTCGCGCCCTACCTGTCGACGGCTGTGGCCGAGGCGGTGCGGGCGCAGGCGCCGCAGCACCGACGGCGCAGTGCGCTCTGGCTGCCGATGGCGCTGCTGGTCGGACTCGTGGGCGGGGCGGTGTTCCACGCGCCGCTCGCCCGATACGCGGCCGAGGCCGAGGCGGCGCTTTCGCCCTACCTCGTCGCCGTCACCGGACGCTGACACCATTCCCTGGCGCGGCCCTGGGGCCACCGGCCCCGGCCCGCCCTTTCCGGGAGGAAACATCATGACACCACGCCGGGTCTTCCATGGGCAGCGCGGCCTCATCACGGCGATCTTCTTCGCCAGCCTCTGCCTGAACGTTCTGGTGCTTACCGCGCCGATCTACATGTTGCAGCTGTTCACGCGGGTGATGTCCTCGGGCAGCCTGTCGACGCTGATCGCGCTGACCGTCGCCGCCGGCATCGCGCTGGTCTTCTTCATGATCTTCGACGCGCTGCGGGCGCAGTTGCTCACCCGTCTCGGCAACCGGATCGAGGCCGATATCGGCCCGGTGGTGCTGGGAGCGGTGGTGCAGGGCAATGGCGGCGGCGGGCATGACACCCAGTCGGTGCGCGACCTGCATGAGGTGCGCGCCTTCGTCATGGCGCCGGCCTTCACCGCGCTGCTGGATGCGCCCTGGTCGATCCTGTTCCTGGCGGTGATCTACATGTTCCACCCGCTGCTCGGCGTGGTCGCGACCGTCGGCCTGGCGATCCTGTTCCTGCTGGGTGTGCTGAGCGAGCTTACCGGGCGGGTGCCGGCAAAGGCGGCGTCGGAATCGGTGCGCCGGTCGAACATGACCGCCGACGAGGTGCTGCGCAATTCCGAGATCGTGCGCGCCATGGGCCGGACCTCGGTGCTGGTGTCGCGCTGGCAGCGGCAGTCCTTTGCCGCAATCGCCACCGGCACCCGCGCGCATGACCGCATGTCGCGCATGTCGTCCTTCGCCAAGATGGTGCGCATGGCGCTGCAGATCGCGGTGATGGCCACCGGCGTCTGGCTGGTGCTGCAGGGCGAACTGGCGCCGGGGATGATGATCGCCGCCTCGATCCTGCTGGGCCGCGCTGCCGCGCCGGTCGAACAGTCAATTGCCGGTTGGCGCGGACTTCTGGCGGTGCGTGTCGCGGTGCAGCGGCTGAACGATGTGCTGGCGGGCAACCGGGTGCAGCAGGCCAAGATGGACCTGCCGGCCCCCACCGGCCGGCTTTCGGTGCAGGAGGCCACGGTGGTTTCGCCGGCGCGGCAGGATCCGCTGTTCTTCGACATCAGCTTCGATCTGCGCCCCGGCGACTCGCTGGGGCTGTTCGGGCCTTCGGGCGCCGGCAAGACCAGCTTCGTGCGGGCGCTGGTCGGGCTGCAGCCGCTGACGCGGGGGCACATCCGCATCGACGATGCCGCCCTGCAGGACTGGCCCGAGGAACAGATCGGCCGCCACATCGGCTTCCTGCCGCAGCGGGTCGAGCTGTTCGACGGCACCATCGCCGAGAACATCGCGCTGATGGATGCCGAGGCGAAGCCCTCGGACATCGTCCGCGCGGCCAAGCGGGCGCGGGTGCACGAGCTGATCCTTTCGCTGCCCGGCGGCTATAATGCGCCGGTCGGTCCGAACGGCGATTTCCTCTCGGCCGGGCAGCGCCAGCGCATCGGGCTGGCGCGCGCCTTCTATGGCGATCCCTGCCTGATCGTGCTGGACGAGCCGAACGCCAACCTCGACCCCGACGGCGAGGAGGCGCTGGCGGATGCCATTGCCGAGGTGACGGGCATCGGCGCGGTGGTGGTCGTGGTGTCGCACCGGATGAACGTGCTGAAGGCGGTCAACCATATCGCGGTGCTGGAGCGCGGCCGCATGGTGCGCTTCGGCAAGGCCAAGGCGGTGTTCGAGAAGGACAACGTGCTGCCGATGACCGGCCGCGTCTCGACCGACGCGGCCAAGATGCCGCCGCTGGATCCGGGGCAGCCGGTCGGTGACCGCATGGGCGTGAAGGAGGCTTCGCAATGAGCACGGCGCTGGACATCCGCAAGGGCACCGAACTCTCGCTGCCGAATACGCTGCCGCAGTCGGGCGCCATCGCGCTGGCCCCGCCGACCCGGATTATGCCGCTGGTGCTGGGGCTGATCCTTGCCACCTTGCTGTTCTGGGGCGGGCTGGTGTTCTGGGCGGCCTGGACGCCGATCGCCAGCGCGGTGATCGCGCCGGGGGCCTTCAAGGTCGAGGGCAGCCTGCCGGTGATCCAGCACCTGGAAGGCGGGCTGGTGCGCAAGGTCAACGTCCGCGAGGGGGAGCGGGTCGCCGCGGGGCAGGTGCTGCTGGAGCTGGCGGATACGATGCCGGGGGCGCAGGACCGTATCCTGGCGAACCAGCTGGTCGCCGCGCTGGCGCAGGATCAGCGCCTGGCGGCCGAGTTCCGCGACGATCCGGAGATCACCATGTCGGACGAGTTGCGCCGCTTCGTCGCCAGCGATCCCTCCTTCGCCGAGATCGTGCAGACTCAGACCGAGCTGTTCCAGTCCAACAACGCCATGTGGCAGGGGCAGTTCTCGATCCTGAGCGACCGTTACTCGGACCAGGAGAACCAGCTGGCGGGGATGAATTCGCGGCTCGACGCGCTGAACCAGCGGCTGGCCATCGTCCAGGACGAGTTGAACGGGCTGGAGAGCCTGTTTGCGAAGAACCTCATCACCAAGGACCGGCTGCTGTCGCGGCGCGACGCCGAGGTGGCGCTGATCGGTGACGTCAACGTGCTCTCCGCCCAGATGGACGGGCTGGAAGAGCGCATGTCGGAAACCCGCGAGCGGATGCTGCAGGTGAAGCGCGACCGCGCCCGCGCGCTCTCGGAGCAGCGCCAGCAGGTGAAGTCGCTGCTGTTCGACATCCGCCAGCGCATCATCGCCAACGAGGACGTCCGCCGCCGCCTGCTGGTGCGCGCGCCGGCGGCGGGCCGGGTGATCGACCTCGGCTTTACCGCGCCGGGCGAGGTGATCCGCCCCGGCGAGGACATTCTCAAGATCGTGCCGGAGGGCGCCTCCTACGTGGTGGAGGGGCAGATCCGCCCCGAGGATGTGGACCAGGTGCAGGAGGGCGACAAGGCTCGGGTGCGGCTGACCGCCTACAACTTCCGCACCACGCCCCCGGTCGAGGGCGAGGTGAGCTATGTCTCGGCCGACAGCTTCACCGACAACCGCACCGGGGGCACGTTCTTCAAGGTGCATGTCCGCGTCTCGGACCATGCGCTGGACAATCTGCCGGGGGTCGAGATCGCGCCGGGGATGCCGGCGCAGGTGATGATCGCCACCGGCGAGCAGACGGTGGTGAATTACCTGATGGGCCCGATCATCCACGGGATCGAGACGGCCATGCGGGAAAGCGACTGAGGCTTTCCGATACCTTCATGCCAGACCAGGCCGTGGTCATTTGCGGGGGAATTCCCTGCAAATGGCCGCGCATCGTTGTGCAAGTCAAAACAAGGGGATGGGTGGCGTCACTTTATCCCTGAATGGGGGCAGAGGATTGGCCGAAATCAGCGTCAACTCTCATCATGAGCACGTTCCCTGCTCGTGATCCTGGCCGGCCAGGGCCGGCTTTCAATGTCTCGGGGAGTGGGAATTCGACCTGAGAGTTGTTTTTCAGTGGAGAGAATACAATGTCTGATAGAAACGATGTGGCCTACGACAATTGGGGCGAATGCGATCCTAACCAGGACCCCCCCTATATTGAACCGCCAGTTCTCCAACTGGGTGACGATGACAACGTCGGCACGCTGACGTCCGATTTTGACGCCGATCACGTCGAGGCCGGCAAGGGCAACGACAGCATCTTCGGCAACGCGAATTTCAACTACATGGACGGCGAGCAAGGCGCCGACAGCCTCTGGGGCCTGGATGGCGACGACTACATCCTCGGCGGTGAGGACGACGACTTCATCTGGGGCTATGACGGGGATTTCAACTATCTCGGCTACCCGGTGTCCGACGATGACTACCTGAACGGCGAAGGCGGCAATGACTGCCTGTGGGGCGAATACGGCGACGACGACATGATCGGCGGCTTTGGCTCGGACGCCATGTGGGGCGGCGACGGTGCGGACGTGATGTCGGGCGACGACGCCACGGTCGACATCGACAAGTCCGGCGATGGCAACGACTGGATGGACGGCGGCGCCGGCGACGACTGCATGGACGGCGAAGGCGGCGATGACGTCATGTGGGGCGGCACCGGCGAAGACCTGATGCAGGGCGGTTCGGGCAACGACCGGATGGCCGGTCAGAGCGAGGCCGACCGCATGGCCGGCGGCCTGGGCGACGACCTGATGCTGGGCGGCACCGGCGACGACGAGATGTTCGGCGACGTGCGCATCGGCCTTGGTCCGAACCTGAACTATGGCACCGATACCACCAAGCATGGCGACGACTGCATGTATGGCGGCGACGGCAACGACGAGATGGACGGCCAGGGTGGCAACGACTCCATGTTCGGCGGCAACGGGCGCGACCTGATGTTCGGCGGCCGCGGCCATGACCAGATGAGCGGCGGCGAAGGCAAGGACACGATGAACGGCGACGCCGGCAGGGATCTGATGCGCGGTGGCGGCGGGTCCGACATCGTCGACGGTTCGGCCGGGCACGACATCATCTTCGGCGACAACGGCAATATTGCCGGTCTCGACAAATACGACTGCGAGGAAGACTGGACCTGCCACAATATCTCGTTCGGCGGCCAGCCGGCCAAGCATGACGGCCCGGTTCCCGTCGCCGAAGCGCCGGAAGGCGACAGCGAAGATATCGGCAACGACATCCTCACCGGCGGCAGCGGCAACGACTGGATCTTCGGCGAAGGTGGCAACGACCGCCTCTATGGTCAGCGCGGCCACGACTTCGTGTCGGGCGGCGAGGGCGACGACAAGGTCTGCGGCAATGCCGGCAACGACACGCTCGCCGGTGACCAGGGCAACGACCTCATCCGTGGCGGCAGCGGCAACGACAGCGCCTATGGCGGCACTGGCGCCGACCGGATCTACGGCGACGACGGCGACGACATGCTGAAGGGCGACGACGGCTGGGACCGCATCTGGGGCGGTTCGGGCGACGACTGGATCGAAGGGAACAACGACAACGACGTCCTCTACGGTGACAGCGGCAACGACATCATGCAGGGCAACGCCCACGACGACCAGATGTGGGGCGATGATGGCAATGACATCATGTTCGGCGGCCATGGCCTGTCCGACCTCGATCTCAACCAGGACGGCATCTGCGAGGACTATTCGCCGCGGCCGGAACTCTCTGCGCCCTATGACTGCGAAAACGGCCCGGACGTTTCGCGCGAAGCCAAGGAAGACGAGGCCGACCAGATGTGGGGCGGCTCGGGCAACGACATCATGTTCGGCCAGGAAGGCGGAGACTCGATTTCCGGCGACTCCGGGAATGACGTGATCTTCGGCGGTGTCGGCAACGACTCCATCTCGGGCGGCACCGGCAACGACACGCTGTTCGGCGAAGAAGGCAACGACAATATCTCCGGCGGCGACGGCGACGATTTCCTTGGCGGCGGCGTCGGCAACGACACCCTGAACGGCGGCGATGATGACGACTACATCCTCGGCGGCGAAGGGGACGACGACCTGACCGGCGGCGACGGCAAGGACGTCTTCTTCTCGGACCTGACCCTGTCGTATGACGGCGAGGAGTATTCGTTCAGCTCCAACGACGGCACCGACATCATCCGCGACTTCGACTTCAACGAAGACCAGGATGTCATCGGTTTCCGCGTGACCGTCGATGAATCGGCCGAAGGCACCCTGGGATCGACGGTTGCGCAGATCCGCACCAAGATCTTCGAGCTGCTCGACGACCAGGCGGTGGTGACGGAAGGCAATGCCGGCGTCGGCACCTCGGCGGCGGATACCACCATCCAGATCGGTGGCCACACCATCATCCTGCAGGACGTCAACTGGCAGGATGTGACGGCCTTCGACATCCCGGCAACGACCTTCTCGTCGCTGGGCCAGGACTCGAACCTCAGCGGCGGTGTCGGCATCAACGGGACGGCAAACGGGCTGGACTCGGGCGGCTATACCGCCATCGCCTCCTGGGACCAGGCCAACGACATCTACTGCCCGGAACTCCCGGAGGTCGAAGACTGGTATTGCCACGTGACCGGCGTGAACTGATCCGCCTCACGTAACCGAACGGGTTGCCAATGGCCCGAGCCATCTGGCAATCCGGCGCCCCGATCCCGCTTTCCCTGCAGATCCCCCCAACTGGGTTCCTGCACGGGGAAAGGGGTCGGGGCGCACCTGTTTTGGGCCCGCGCTATTCCTCGGGGGCGGCGCGGCTCAGCAGGTCGCCGTCCTTCTGATCCCTGCGCTCGGCCTCGACGATCCGCGACAGCTCCTTCTCGGCGGTGGCGCTGACCTCCTGCGCCTCCATCTCGGGGGGCGGACCGGCCTTCCCCGGCGTGCCGCCCGGCCCGCGCGCGCCTTCCGAGACGATGCGGTAGGTCGGTTCCGGCATCGGCACGCCGCCGGCCTTCAGCGCCAGCAGGCAGAGCCGCGCCGCCTCGCTGCGGGCCAGCTGGAAGCTGGTCTCGTGCTGGGCGATCCAGCCGGCCACCCGCACCGTGACGGTATGCGTGTCGAGCGTCTCGATCCAGACCGAGGGCGCGGGATTGGCGAGGGTGAAGGGCAGGGCGGCCACCGTCTCGAGCACGATGGCCTGCGCCCGCGCGAGATCGGCGTCATAGCCGATGCCGAAATCGACGAGGAAGCGGCGCTCGTCGTTGCGGGTGAAGTTGACGATGCGCGACTTGAAGACGGTGGCATTGGGGATGCGGATGTGGTTGCCGTCATAGCTCAGCAGGATCGTCGCGCGCGAGGTCAGGCGGATGACCTTGCCCTGGTCGCCGTCGATCTCGACCGTGTCGTTGGGCCGGAACGGCTGGCGTACCGAGAGCAGCACCGAGGCGATGAAGTTCTCAACCGTGTCGCGGACGGCAAAGCCGATGGCGAGGCCGACGATCCCCGCCGCGCCGAGGATGGTCGACAAGAGCGCCGTCGCCCCCAGCAGGTCGAGCGCCACCACCACGCCGGCGATGGCAAAGACCAGCCGCACCGCCTGGCGGTAGATATCGGCGATGAAGAGGTTCGGCGCGATCCGGTCCCAGGGCCGCTTCAGCCCGGCCAGCAGGAAGCCGGTCGCGGTGATCAGGGCAAAGACCACGATGGCGATGGAGAGCAGCGGCAGGATCGTTACGAATTGCACCAGCCGGTTGCGAAAGCGCTGCACCGCCGGGTTCAGCCGCTCGACCACGTCGGTGGTCTCGTGCACCTCGTTGCGGATCGCCACCACGCCCTGCACCCGCCGGGTGATCTCGTTCAGCCGCGCCGCCGCGGCCGCGTCCAGCGTGGTGCCGCGCAGGGTGACGATGCCCGAGGAGACGGTGACCGTGACATCGCCGTAGCCGTCGAGTTCGCCCAGGATGTCACGGATGCGCACGGCGATGGCGGCGTCCTGCTGGGCACTGTCCTCGACGGTGATGGTGCCCTCGGGCTGGGCCGCCTGCTGGGCGAGGCCCGCCAGCGGCAGCAGCGCGAGGAGCAGGGCGAACATCAGGCGCATCGAGATTTCCCGTGACAAGACCGTCCGGCGATGATGACCCGCCCGGCGCACTGCGGCAAGCGTCAAGCCGCGCCGCGCGCCCCCGGCTTCTCTTCTTCATAAATATCTCCGGCAACTGTATTTTCTCACGCCGTTGCGGCGAAGTCGGTGCCGTCGCGGATCAT
>NZ_BNCJ01000023.1 GCF_014656415.1 Seohaeicola zhoushanensis
CTCTCAACGAGGGCGGCGCGGCGATTGGTGGGCAGTTGACGGCCAGCGATAGCGACGCCGGCGCGGTGCTGATTTGGTCCGGTTCGGCGGCGGGCGCTTATGGTTCGTTCACCATGAATGCGGACGGCAGCTGGAGCTATGCGCTTGGGGCCTCTGCGGAGGCGTTGAAGGCGGGGCAGGTGGTGACCGAGAGCTTTATGGCGACGGTGACCGATGAACAGGGCGCGACGGCGACGGAGACGGTGATCGTGACGATCACTGGGGCCAATGACGGGCCGGTGGTGACGAGCGCTACGGCGGATGCGCGAGGCGCTCTCAACGAGGGCGGCGCGGCGATTGGCGGGCAGTTGACCGCCAGCGACAACGACGCCGGTGCGGTGCTGACCTGGTCCGGTTCGGCGGCAGGCGCTTATGGTTCGTTCACCATGAACGCGGATGGCAGCTGGAGCTATGCGCTCGGGGCCGCGGCCGAGGCGCTGAAGGCGGGGCAGGTGGTGACCGAGAGCTTTACGGCGACGGTGACCGACGACCAGGGCGCGACGGCGACGGAAGTCGTGAAGATCACGGTGACCGGCACGAACGATGGCCCTGTCGCGTTGAACGTCAGCACGCAGACCGATCAGGACAACAGCGTGAGCGGCACCCTGACGGCGACGGACATCGACAACGGAGCCACGCTCGTATTCGCGCTGGGGGCGGATGGGCCGGATCACGGCTCGGTGCTGATTCAGAGTGACGGCAACTGGACCTATACGCCGGATGCCGGTTTCGCGGGCCTAGACCGGTTCGACTATACCGTGACCGACGATTTCGGCGCGGCGGTGACGCGGACGGTGACCGTGGCGGTCAATTCGGCGCCCTACAGCAATGCCGGGCAGCAGATCGTGACGCTGAACATCCTGCCGGAGCCGGGTGGCCTGCCTGCCGGCAGCATCTTCGCCAATGCCAGCGACGTGAATGCCACGGCGGTCAACCTCGTCGTCACGCTCGACCGGTCGGGCAGCGTCGGGCAGACCCAGTGGACCGCCATGATCAATGCCGTCGCCGACGCGCTGGAGACCCTGGCCGACCGCTTCGACGGCGCGCTGACCGATGTGGACGTGCAGATCATCACCTATGCGAGCTCCGCCAGGGTCGAGGGGACCTTCGATCTGAGCGACCCCGGCCTGATCCAGATGGTGCGCGCGATGCCCTATTCCGGAGGGCAGACGAACTGGACGGCGGCGCTGGAGCTGACCGAGGACTTCTTCGATGCCCAGCCGGTTGGCGAGAAGAACTTCCTCTACTTCATCACCGACGGGTCGCCCTCCAGCAACACCTGGCAGGCCGTTCTCGACAGGCTGACTGATGAGGCGACCAAGGGGTATTCCGTCGATATCGAGGCCTTTGGCGTGGGCAGCAACGTGAATTACAACACGCTGGCCCTGTTCGACGATACGCCGACCCTGTTGCAGGGGGCAGAGGATCTGACCGATGCCTTCAGCCAGACGCCGCTGTTCTCCGCCGAACTGGTCGACCTGTCGGTGACCCTGATCGCCGACGGGGTGGATCAGGGCCAGATCGCCGACGAGACCGCGGCGGGGCTGGTGCTGAGCGGCTTCAACGCCACGCTCTCGCTCGCGGATATCGACGGGTTGGTAACCTTGCTGGGCGAGGAGAACCGCTTTTCGGTTACCGGCGGGTTCGATCTCGACGGCGACCCGACCACCGTGGAGCTGACGCTGTTCGATTCCGAGGTGCTGGGCAAGGCGGCCACGGCGCAGGATATCACCGGGAACGATGGCAGCGACCTTTTGTTCGGCAGCGATGAGGCCGACAGCCTGAGCGGGGGCGCCGGCAATGACGTGATGCTGGGCTATGGCGGGGACGATACCTTCGTGACCGGCGCGGGCGCCGATACCGTTCTGGGCGGCGCGGGCGATGACCTGATCGTGGTCGACAGTTTCGACGGGCTGACCGGCGGGCGGCAGGAAACGCTCGACGGCGGTGACGGTCGGGACGTGTTGCGGATCGACCTCGGCGGAGACCTGACGGCGGATTACATGTCGCTGGTCGATCTCTCGGGGATCGAGGCGCTGGATATGGCCAATGGACAGGCGAATACGGTCGAGCTGACGATTGCCGACCTGCTGGGCATGTCCGGTGACCAGGACGATGCGCTGGCCGGGCTGCTGGGCGAGGATATCGGGCAGAGCCTGACGATCTACGGCGATGCCAGCGACAGCGTCACGCTGGTTGGCGAGGCCGGAGGTCAATTCCAGGCGACCGGCGCGCAGGTCGTGGATGCGGGCGGGGCGGTGCTGGATATCTACCAGTATACCCAGGGCAGCGATGTGCTGCACACGCTGGCGGTCGACGCTGACGTTGCGGTGTCGATGCAGCCCGCGGCCTGACCGGGGCTCCGGTCAGGCGGTCAGCTCGCCAAGCGGCACGGTGGTTGCGACCCGCACGCGCTCCAGCGCGAAGAAGGAGTTGACGCCGCGCAGGCGAATGCTCGACGTGAGCTTTTCGTAGAACCTGTCGAAGGCCGCCATGTCGGGCACGATGACCCGCAGCAGGTAATCGTAGGTGCCGGCGAGGCGATAGACGTCGCGCACCGGCGGCAAGGCATCGGCCACGGCGAGAAATTCGCGATGCCAGGCGGCGCTGTGCTCGGCGGCCTCGATCATGACAAAGGCGGTCAGCGACAGGCCGAGCGCGTCGGGGTCGAGCAGGGCGACACGGGAGCGTATGACGCCGGACTCCTCGTGCTTCTGGATGCGTTTCCAGCAAGGCGTCTGGGACAGCCCGACCCGGTCGGCGATGCGAGCCACGGACATGGTGGCATCCTTCTGCAGCAGGTCGAGGATGTTCAGGTCGATCCGGTCAAAGCTCATGGTGCCACCCTGGTTTGGTCTGCGCGAGTCGGGCGGATGATGCCATATTTCAACAAAATGTCGATCATGTTTATCGTGTTATTATTCAAGGCTCGCGATTTCCGCCGATGATGCTAATGTTGACCGTGATAGTCGCGCTTTCGGGGCAGCCTGCCGCACCATGATCACGCACAAGACGAAATACGCCCTCAAGGCACTGATGGTGATGGCCGACGAGAGGGCGGCCGGTGCCGAGGCGCTGCGCATCGAGGATATCGCCGAGCGGTCGGGCGCGCCGAAGCGGTTCCTCGAGCATATTCTCCTCGATCTCAAGCGGGCAGGCCTGATCGGCAGCCGGCGGGGGCGGAACGGCGGCTATGAGCTGATCAAGGAGGCCAGGCGCGTCTCGCTGGCCGAGGTGCTGCGCCTGATCGACGGGCCGCTGGCGCCGTTGCCCTGCCTGTCGCGGCGGGCCTATCAGCCCTGCGAGGATTGCAAGGACGAGCTGAACTGCCGGGTGAGGGCGGTTTTCGGCGGGTTCTATGCCTCGTACATCCTGATGATCGAATCGCTGACCCTGGCGGATCTGATGGAGGATTCACGCCCGCTGGAGCGGTTTGCGCTGCCGGGCGGCGTGGCTGGGGAATGATCCACTAAATACACGACCGAAAAGGGCGTGATTTTTCCGTTGATAAACACGACTGATCGTGTCGTAATTACCTTGTCAGGAGATGGAACCTCCCGCTGTGCGGAGCGCCACCCGATCCGCAAGGGACGTCCGTCTCCTGGCACGAAACCAAGGCTCGCCGGAGGTAGACAGATGTTCCATTCCATCTCGATCGGACTGCACGCGCCCGTCCTGGGCGAGGTTATCACCCCGATTTGGTCAGACCCCGCTGCAACTGCGGCCATCGCCGAAACGCGCGCCGCCTGCCATTGCGCCGATGAGAGCCGGCTGCCGTCGGGGAGCGGGATCGTGATTGCAGCCCTCTGCGGGATTGTCGGACTTGCCGGCGGCGTGGCGGTCTGGGTATCGGGCGCAGGGTGGGGCTGGGCCGTTCTGGCCTGGATGGCTGCCGGGCCGCTGGCCCTGGCGGTCTATGCCACACTTTCCGTTTTCAGTCGCGGCAACCCTGCGCCTTGCCAGCCGGAGCGCTGCCGGTCCGGCTGGTCGCGCGCCGAGATCGGCGCGCTGTCGGGCTGGCCGAGTTTCTGATCCCGACCGGCAGCGGTGCGGCGGTTTCAGACCGCCGACAGCTTGCGTCCGGCTTCGGGGGCGAGTTTCTGCCAGGCGTCGTATTGCGACAGGAAGACCTCGCCGTTCAGGTCGGACAGCAGGTGCGAGAGCTTGAGTCGGTCCATCACCGGGCCCTTCACCTCGGACAGGTGCAACCCGATGCCCATGTCGCGCAGGCGGTGGTTGATCGCCTCGAGGCTTTCGAGCGCCGAGAAGTCGACATCGTTCACCGCCGAGAACATCAGCACTACGTTGCGGATGGCGCAGCCCTCGGTCACGCGCTTCTGGATCAGGTCCTCGAGGAAGCGGGCGTTGACGAAATAGAGGCTCTCGTCGACGCGCAGGGTGACGAGGCTGGGGTCGGTCAGCACCTTGTGGCGGTTGATGTTGCGGAAGTGCTGGGTGCCGGGGACAAGGCCCACCTCGGCCACATGGGGGCGCGAGGTCTTGTAGAGGTGAAGCAGCACCGACAGGCCGACGCCCGAGGCGACACCGGCCTCGACGCCAAGGCCCAGCGTCAGCAGGATCGTCGCCGCGACGGCGATGAAGTCGGATTTGGCATAGCCCCAGGTCTTCTTCAGGATCGAGAAGTCGACCAGGCTCAGCACCGCGACAATGATGGTGGCGGCCAGGGTGGCGTTGGGCAGGAAATAGACCAGCGGGGTCAGCGCCACGGCGGCGATGGCGAGACCGATGGCGGTAAAGGCCCCGGCGGCGGGGGTTTCCGCACCGGCGTCGAAGTTCACCACCGAGCGGGCAAAGCCGCCGGTGACCGGGTAGCCGCCAGTGAAGGCCGCGCCGAGGTTGGCGGCACCGAGGCCGATCAGTTCCTGGTCGGGGTCGATACGCTGGCGCTTCTTGGCGGCCAGGGTCTGGGCGACCGAGACGCTTTCGACAAAGCCGATGACCGAGATCAGGATGGCCGGGACCAGCAGCTTGCCCAGCAGGTCGGGCGAGAGGCCGGGCAGGGTGAAGGGCGGCAGGCTTTGCGGCACCTCGCCGACGATCCTGACGCCATGCGCCCCCAGGTCGAAGGCCCAGACCGCCAACGTCGTGACCACGACCGCCGCGACCGGCCCCGCCTTGGCGGCGATATCGGTAAGCAGCGCAGGCGTGCCGAGGCGCTTGAGCGCGGGCTTCAGGCCCTTGCGGACCCAGAACAGGAAGGCGGTGGCCGTGACGCCGATCAGCAGCGTGATCCAGTTGGTTTCGTCCAGGTGGCTGAAGATCGCGCCGAGCATCTCGGGCAGGGTGTGGCCACCGGCGCCGATCCCGAGGATGTGCTTGAGCTGGCTGGTGGCGATCAGGATGCCCGAGGCCGTGATGAAGCCGGCGATGACCGGGTGGCTGAGGAAATTGGCGAGGAAGCCGAGGCGCAGCACACCCAGCAGCACGAGGAAGCCGCCCGACAGGAAGGCCAGCGTGAGCGCCGCGACGGCATAGCCGGCGGTGCCCTGTTCCGCCACCTGCGCCACCGCCGAGGCGGTCAGCAGCGAGACCACGGCGACGGGACCGACCGCCAGCGCCCGGCTGGTGCCGAAGATCGCGTAGAGCAGGATCGGGGCGATCGAGGCATAGATGCCCGCTTCGGGCGGGAGGCCCGCCAGCAGCGCATAGGCCAGCGACTGCGGGATCAGCATGATCGTGACGATCACCGCTGCGATCAGGTCATTTGACAGCGCCTGGCGGTCGTAGGTCCGGCCCCAGTCGAGGATCGGCAGGTATTTGTGCATTGCGGTCAGTCTCTTGCGGGCGGCCCTTGGCGGCCGCCCGGTTTGTGGGTGCCTCAGCGCGAGGCGACTTCGAGCTTCTCGGGGCGGGCCAGCCATTCCTTGCCGCGCAGCATCGCCTTCCAGTAGATCGGCGGCAACATCCTTTCCTTCAGGAACCAGGCGGCGCGGGTCGGTTTGGTGCCGTCGAGCAGGAAGGTCGGGAAGCTGGGTTTCAGCACGCCGCCATAGCCGAATTCGGCCAGCACGATCTTGCCGCGCTCCACCGTCAGCGGGCACGAGCCGTAACCGTCGTATTGCGCCACGGCCGAGTGGCCGTCGATATCGGCGGCGATGTTCTCGGCCACGGTGGGGGCCTGCTTGCGCGCGGCTGCTGCCGTCTTGGCATTGGGCGCGTTCATCACGTCGCCCAGCGACCAGATGTTGTCATAACTCTTGTGGCGCAGGGTGGCCTGGTCGACGTCGACCCAGCCCGCCGCGTCGGCCAGCGGCGAGACGCGGATGAAGTCGGGCGCGGTCTGTGGCGGGCAGACGTGCATCATGTCGAATTCGACCTTGACCTCGGTGGGCTCAGTGTCGGGTTTGGAGACCTTGAAGGTGGCGGTCTTGGCAGGGCCGTCGACGGCGGTGAGGTTGTTGAAGAAGTTCAGCGTGACGTCGTATTTCGCGATGTATTCCATCAGGGCGGGGACATAGTCCTTCACCCCGAAGAGCACGCCGCCGGCGTTCATGAACTGGATGTCGATGTCCTTCAGGACGCCGCGGCGGTACCAGGCATCGCCCGAGAGATACATCGCCTTCTGCGGCGCGCCGGCGCATTTGATCGGCATCGGCGGCTGGGTGAACAGCGCGCGGCCCCGGTTGAGGCCCTGGACCTGCTGCCAGGTATAGGGCGCCAGGTCATAGCGGTAGTTCGAGGTGACGCCGTTGCGGCCGAGCGTTTCCTCCAGCCCCTCGACAGCGGCCCAGTCGAGCTTGAGGCCGGGGCAGACCACAAGGCGGGTGTATTTCACCACGCGGCAACCGTCGAGGATGACGGCGTTGTTGGCCGGCTCGAAGGCGGCAACGGCGGCCTTGATCCACTTCACCCCGCGCGGGATCAGCGAGCCCATGGTGCGCGCCGTGGTCGCGGCATCGAAGATGCCGCCGCCGACCATGGTCCAGCCGGGCTGATAGTAGTGGATGTCGGCCGGGTCGATGATGGCAATCGAAAGGCCGGGCTTGCGCGCGTGCAGGCTGGCGGCGACCGAGATGCCGCCGGCGCCGCCGCCGACGATCACCACGTCGAAGCTGGCATCGCCGGTGTCGGTCGGGGTCTTGCCGCCATTGGCGATGCGGCGCGCCACGCCGTTCATGTCATAGCCGGCGGCCTTGGCGGCGGCGAGGATCTCGGGCATCGGCCGGGTCCTGGCCTGGTGGAAGGACCAGAGCGTGACCGAGCGCGTGCCGCTGCGGCAATAGGCGTGCAGCGGGTGGGGCAGTTCCTCGAGCGCCGCGCCGAAGGCATCGACGTCGGCATCGGTGACCATGCCGGCCTTGATCGGGACGTAGCGGGCCTCGATCCCGGCCTCCTTGGCGGCGGCTTCGATCTCGTCGAAGGTCGGCTGGTCGGCGCCTTCGCCATCGGGGCGGTTGCAGATGATCGACCGCACGCCGCGCGCCTTCAGCGCGGCGATATCGGCCGGGGTGATCTGCGGGCTGACGGTGATGCGCGGGGTGAGCTGCTTGAGATCCATGGCGACGGCTTTCAGAGCGTGTTGACCGGAACCTTGAGCATCGGGCGGCCGTCCCTGTCCTTGGGAACGGCCCCGGCGCGCATGTTCACCTGGAGCGAGGGGATGATGAGGCGCGGCATGGCCAAGGTGGCGTCGCGCTCGGTGCGGAAGCGGACGAAGTCTTCCTTGGACTTGCCGCCGCCCACGTGGATGTTGTGCGCCTTCTCCTCGCCGACCGTTGTCTCCCAGCGGATCTCGCGGCCGTTCGGGCCATAGTCGTGGCACATGAACAGGCGCATGTCGTCGGGCAGGGCCAGCACCTTCTGGATGCTGTCATAGAGCGTGCCGGCATCGCCACCGGGAAAGTCGGCGCGGGCCGAGCCGCCGTCGGGCATGAACAGGGTGTCGCCGACAAAGGCCGCGTCGCCCATGACATGCACCATGCAGGCGGGGGTGTGGCCGGGCGTGTAGATCGCAAAGGCTGGCATGTTGCCGATCATGTAGGTGTCGCCGTCCTCGAACAGCCGGTCGAACTGCGAGCCATCGCGCTGGAACTCGGTGCCCTCGTTGAAGACCTTCCCGAAGGTGTCCTGCACGATCATGATCTTCGAGCCGATGCCGATCTTGCCGCCCAGCTTCTGCTGGATATAGGGCGCGGCAGAGAGGTGGTCGGCGTGGACGTGGGTCTCGATGATCCATTCCAGCTTCAGACCCTGGGTTTCGACCTCGCGGATCAGCGTATCGGCATGGTCATAGGTGATCCGGCCGGCGGCATAGTCGATGTCCATGACCGAATCGACGATCGCGCAGGCGTTCGAGCTGGGATCCTTGACGATGTAGCTGATCGTGTTGGTGGCTTCGTCGAAGAAGGCCTGGACGACGGGTTTGATGTCCATGCGGACGGGATAGCTGGTCATGGGGTGTCCTCCTTGGGGCGGGGTCAGCGCGCGGCGGGGCAGGTGCGGATGCCGAGGATCGCGTAGATCGGGCAGATGCGCAGGGCGGCCACGACGAGCATCACGATGCCGATGATCGCGGCGCCGTATTTGTAGAGCGGCGCGTCGAAGAGCGGCAGGCCGCTCAGGAAGGCGAGGTAGAGCAGGACCAGCCCGAGCGCGAAGCGCAGGATGCGGTCGATGGTGCCGACGTTGGGTTTCATGGTTTGCCTCCGCTACGGATAACAGACCATGCGCATACGACGTTGCCGGCGCTGCTTCAGTGATATTGTCACCGATGGGTGAAAATGACCTGGCGTTCAGGCGCTGGCGGCAAGCCTGGCCAGCGCCGGCCGGTCGGCCAGCGTGATATGTCCACGCGTCTGGGTGATGAGGCCCCGCTTCTGGAAGTCCTGCAGCACGCGCGAGATCACCTCGCGCGCCGAACCGAGTTCGCTGGCCAGCTGCTGGTGGGTGGCGGCGAGGTCGTTCGTCTGCCCGGCCAGCGCCAGCAGGCGGTCTGCCAGCCGCACGTCGATCCGGCCGAAAGCGACATCATCGACGACGCGCAGCAGGTCGATCAGCCGGCGCGAGTAGGCGGCGAAGACGAAGCTGCGGAACGAGGCCTCCTCGGCCGAGAGCCGGTCGAACTCGGTGCGGGGCAGCGTGACGGCGACGACATCCGTCTCGGCCATGCCCTCGGCGTTATAGGCCTCCTCGGCCAGGATGCAGGCGGTGGTCAGCACGCAGCTGTCGCCGGCCTCGACCCGGTAGAGCACGATCTCGCGGCCGTTCTCCGAGGTCTGCGAGACGCGGATGGTGCCCTCGATCAGGAAGAGGAAGCTGTCGGGCGCCTTGCCAGGGCCGAAAATCTGCGTGCCCTGCGGCACCCGCATCACGCGCGCCGCGTCGAGCAGGCGCTTGCGCACCTGGGGCGGCAGGCTGCGGGTGCCGGGAAAGCGTTCGGTCCAGTCGCCGATATTCATGCGCAGGCCTCGGGGGCTGGTTCGGGGCGCGGCGCCAAGGTGCCCCGGCGGGCGTGTCGGGTTCCATCCATACTGCGCGGTCTCCTCCTCGAAACGACGCCTGACCAGTCTCTTGCCGCCGCCTGTTCAACTTGCAGCGCAGGCTGCGTTCGGCCCCATCTTCCTTGGCCGCACGGCGATTGACCAGATGGAATCTGGATGTGCCGGGGGACCGGCGCAGGCGGGCCATGGGTGGTCTTGACTGCGGTGCAAGAGACAGGCAAAGGGGCGTCTCTCGCTTCGTGCATGACGCGAAAAACGATTTGCAAGTCTCTGATCTGAAACAAAAAGGCCCGCCGTTCAGGCGGGCCGTTTCAAAGTCATTCCCACTCGATGGTGCCCGGCGGCTTCGAGGTGATGTCGTAGGTGACCCGGTTGATCCCCTGCACCTCGTTGATGATCCGCGTGGCGGTCTCGCCGAGGAAGTCATGGCTGAACGGGTAGTAGTCGGCGGTCATGCCGTCCACGCTGGTCACCGCGCGCAGGGCGCAGGCGTAGTCATAGGTGCGCCCGTCGCCCATCACGCCCACGGTGCGGACGGGAAGGATGGCGACGAAGGCCTGCCAGATCTCGTCGTAGAGGCCGTGCTTGCGGATCTGGTCGATATAGACCGCATCCGCCTTGCGCAGGATCTCGAGCTTTTCGCGGGTGATCTCGCCGGGGCAGCGGATGGCGAGGCCGGGGCCGGGGAAGGGGTGGCGGCCGATGAACGAGGCCGGCAGGCCCAATTCGGTGCCAAGCGCGCGGACCTCGTCCTTGAACAACTCGCGCAGCGGTTCGACCAGCTTGAGGCCCATCTTCTCGGGCAGGCCGCCGACATTGTGGTGGCTCTTGATCGTGACCGAGGGGCCGCCCGAGAAGCTGACGCTTTCGATGACGTCGGGATAGAGCGTGCCCTGCGCGAGGAAGGACGCACCCTCGATCTGGTCGGCGTATTTCTGGAAGACGTCGATGAACAGCTTGCCGATGGTCTTGCGCTTGGTCTCGGGGTCCGAGACGCCTTCGAGCGCGCCGAGGAACAGCTCCTGCTCCTGCGCGTGGATCACCCGCAGGTTCATGTGGTCGCGGAACATGGTGACCACTTCCTCGGCCTCGTTCAGGCGCAGCAGGCCGTGGTCGACGAAGACGCAGGTGAGGTTCTCGCCGATCGCCTCGTGGATCAGAGCCGCGGCGACCGAGCTGTCGACCCCGCCGGAGAGGCCGCAGATCACCTTGGCGTCGCCCACCTGCTCGCGGATCTTGGCGACCATCTCCTCGCGGTAGGCGGACATGGTCCAGTCGCCCTTGAACCCGGCGAGGCGCACGAAGTTCTCGTAGACGGTCTTGCCGTTCGGGGTGTGGTGCACCTCGGGGTGGAACTGCACGGCGAAGAAGTTGCGTTTCAGGTCGGCGGTGATGGCATAGGGCGCGTTGGGCGAGGTGCCGTAGACCTCGAAGCCGGGGGCCAGTGCCGCGACGTGGTCGCCGTGGCTCATCCAGACTTGTTCGCGGCCATCGAGGAACCAGCCGGCCAACAGGTCGATGCGGCTTTCGGCCGGGGTCACATAGGCGCGCCCGAATTCGGCGGTGCCGCCGCCGCCCGAGATCTTGCCGCCTTCGACGCGGCCGCCGAGGTCCTGCATCATGACCTGCTGGCCATAGCAGATGCCCAGGATCGGCACGCCGAGGTCATAGACCGATTGCGGCGGGCGCGGACTACCTTCGCGGGTCACGCTGTCGGGCCCGCCCGAGAAGATCACCGCCTTGGGGGCGAAGTCCTTCAGGAAGGCATCGGACACGTTCTGATAGGGGTGAATCTCGCAATAGACATTCAGCTCGCGCAGGCGGCGCGCGATCAGCTGCGTTACCTGGCTGCCGAAGTCGATGATGAGGAGGCGGTCATGATGGGGCTGGCTCATGACGCGCTGATTAGGCGCGCGCCGGGGCAGAGGCAAGAGGATTGATCCGCGCAGGCCGGGCCTGAAGGCTGGCTTTGCCGCTGTTGGCGCGTTTGCCGGGCGCCGGGCGGCCCGGGATCAGCTTTCGAGCAGGCCGAGGAGGCGGTTCTCGGCGGCGCTCAGCCCGGACAGCCCCGCCGAGGACGCCGACGGAGACGGGGATTCGGCCAGGGCGATGACGTCGGGGTGGATATAGGCCTTGCGCGCGACCGCCGGCGTATTGGCGAGCCGGTGCGCCGCGGCCTCTGCGAGGGCGCGAATGGTGGAGGCGCCGGCCTCGACCGCCTCGAAGGCGGCCAGGGTGCCGGCCCAGGTGCGAAAGGTCTTGGCGGTGAAATCGGCGCCGCCAGCCTCGGCGAGGTAGCTGTTGAGCGCGCCGGACGAGAGGGTGCGCACCGCGCCGTCATCGTCGGTCCAGGTGAGCAGCTCGGCACCGGGCAGGTCCCGCACCTGGTTCAGGACCTGCAGCAGCTTGCGGTCCGTCAGCTTCCGGCGCACCTGCTTGCCACCCTTGGCGGTGTAGGACAGGTTCAACCCGGTGCGGGTCAGCCGCAGGTGGCGGCGCTGCAGGGTGAGCGCACCGTAGGAGCCGTTCTGCCGGGCGTATTCCTCGTTGCCGACCCGCAGCGACAGCCGGTCGATCAGCAGCAGCGCCGCGGCCAGGGCAAAGCGTTCGCCGCCGGGGTCCTCGGCCAGGTCGCTGGTGATGCGCCGACGGATGCGGGGCAGGGCGCGGGCGAATTCCGGCAGCATGTCGTATTTCTGGGCCGACTGCGCCTCGGTCCATTTGAGGTGATAGCGATACTGCTTGCGGGTCCGCGCATCGATGCCGGTGGCCTGCAGGTGCCCGTTGGCTCTGGGCGAGATCCAGACCCTCTCGTAGGCCGGCGGCACGGCAAGCGCCTCGATCCGGTCGCGTTCGGTGCCGCGGGCGATGGTGGTGCCATCCGGTGCAAGGTAGCTGAAGCCGCGGCCGGCGCGGCGGCGGGTGATGCCGGGGCGGCTGTCGGGATACCAGGTCAGTCCGGCGGGCAGATCCGAGGGGGCCATGTCAAAGCAACCGCACCTCGGAGGCGAGCTTCAGCACCTCGCCGCCATCGTCCATGCGGATCACCACGGCCGGGTTCTCGGGGCTGCCGTTGCGCACGATGCGCGAACCCTTGATGATGCGGATGGTCCGTTCGGGCAGGATCTCGGTCACGCGGCCCGAGGGGGTGCCCCGGCCCCAGGTCCATTCCACGCGGTCGTCCTTCGAGATGGTCATTCGCTTCCTCCAGTCGGCAAACACCGGGCGCGGCGCAATGGTTCCCGGTTCAGCGCGCGGAGATCGCCGTGCCGGCAGCATGGGCCGAGGCCCAGGCCCACTGGAAGTTGTAGCCGCCAAGCCAGCCGGTTACGTCGACCGCCTCGCCGATCGCGTAGAGGCCAGTTAGCTTCTTGGCTTCCATTGTCGAGGAATTGAGGCCGGCGGTGTCGATGCCGCCCAGCGTCACCTCGGCGGTGCGGTAGCCCTCGCTGCCCGAGGGGGTGAGCGACCAGCTGGCGAGCCGGTCGGACAGGGCGCGCAGGGCGGTGTCGGACTGGTCGGCGAGGCGGCCCTGCAGGTTCCACTCGGTGGCGAGATGTTCGGCGAGGCGGGCGGGCAGGTGGCGGGCGAGTTCGGTCTTCAACTCGTGCCGCCCGCTGGACTGGCGCGCGGCGCGCAGGGCGTCGAACAGCGGCGCGGTGGGGGTCAGGTTGACGCTCAGGCTTTCGCCCTCGCGCCAATAGGAGGAGATCTGCAGCACCGAGGGGCCGGAAAGGCCGCGATGGGTGAAGAGCAGCGCCTCGTCGAAACTGGCGCGGTCATTGGACAGCCGCGCGGGCAGCGAGACGCCCGAGAGTGCGGCGAAACGATTGTCGGAGAAGGTGAGCGGCACCAGGGCGGGCCGCGTCTCGGTCACGGCAAGGCCGAAGCGGCGGGCGATGTCATAGGCGAGGCCAGTGGCGCCCATCTTGGGGATCGACTTGCCGCCGGTGGCGAGGACGAGGTTCGCGGCGGTGACGGTCTCGCGCCCACCCTCGCGGTCGAGCGCAAGCGTGAAGGCCGCGCCGTCGTGCGAGAAGTCCGCCAGCGCGGTCGAGAGCCAGAGCTCGGCCCCGGCGCGGGCCATCTCGGCGCGCAGCATCTCGACGATCTGGGTGGCCTTGCCGTCGCAGAAGAGCTGGCCGAGGGTCTTCTCGTGCCAGGCGATGCCGTGGCGGGCGATCAGGCCGAGAAAGTCGCGCGGGGTATAACGCGCCAGCGCAGACTTGGCGAAATGCGCGTTCTGCGACAGGAAGTTCGCCGGCCCGGCGTGCAGGTTGGTGAAGTTGCACCGCCCGCCGCCGGAGATGCGGATCTTCTCGCCTGGATTGCGCGCGTGGTCGATCACCAGCGTGCGCCCGCCCGTGAAGGCGGCGCACATCATGCCGGCGGCGCCGGCGCCGAGGATGACGGTGTCATAGCGCATTACATTGCCCTCGCGCGGATCGCGGGGATTGGCAAGGGGGAAGCTTGGCGGTGATTGCCCCGGAGCCGGTCGGGCCGTGAAAGGATGCAACAGTACTGGCGTATCTTCGCTCAGGCCATTGACAACAACTGGTAGGAAGACTCTGGCGGGATCGGCATTTTCCCTGTAGTGTTCATCCTGAGACCCCGCAAAGGGGCGACAGGCAAAGGGCAGTGAACCGTGACAGAGATGGTCTATGGGGCCGTCCCCGACAGGGGCGGCGAGCCGATTCTTCCGAAGTGGTGGCGAACGGTCGACAAGTGGTCGATGGTCTGCGTGTTGCTCCTCTTCGCGATCGGGCTTCTGCTGGGCCTTGCCTCGTCGCCACCGCTGGCCGCGCGCAACGATTTCGCGCCCTTCCACTACGTTCAGCGTCAGGCCGCCTTCGGGGGCATGGCCATCGTGGCGATGTTGCTAACTTCGATGATGTCGCCGATCATGGTGCGCCGCCTGGCAATCCTCGGGTTCCTCGGGGCCTTCGTGGCTCTGGCGATGCTGCCCTTCCTCGGCACCGACTTCGGCAAGGGCGCGGTGCGCTGGTATTCGCTGGGCTTCGCCTCGTTCCAGCCGTCTGAGTTCCTCAAGCCCGGCTTCATGGTGGTCGCCGCCTGGCTGCTGGCGGCGAGCCAGGAGATCAACGGCCCGCCGGGCAAGACCTGGTCTTTTGCGCTCTGTGTCGCCATCGTGCTGATGCTGGCTTTCCAGCCCGACTTCGGGCAGGCGAGCCTGGTGCTCTTCGGCTGGGGCGTCATGTATTTCGTCGCCGGTGCGCCGATGCTGCTGCTGGTGCTGATGGCCGGCCTCGTGGTGCTGGGCGGGACGTTTGCCTATTCCACCTCCGAACACTTCGCCCGCCGCATCGACGGCTTCCTGACGCCGGATGTCGACCCGACCACCCAGCTTGGCTACGCCACCGATGCGATCATGGGCGGCGGGCTGTTCGGCGTCGGCGTGGGCGAGGGGCAGGTGAAATGGTCGCTGCCGGACGCGCATACCGACTTCATCGTCGCCGTTGCGGCCGAGGAATACGGCCTGGTGCTGGTTCTGGTCATCATCGCGCTCTACGCCTCGGTAACGGTGCGCTCGCTGCTGCGGCTGATGCGCGAGCGGGATCCCTTCATCCGCCTGGCGGGCACCGGGCTGGCCTGCACCTTCGGCGTGCAGGCGATGATCAACATGGGCGTGGCGGTGCGGCTGCTGCCGGCCAAGGGCATGACGCTGCCCTTCGTGAGCTATGGCGGGTCGTCGCTGATCGCGGGCGGTATCGCGGTGGGGATGCTGCTGGCCTTCACCCGCTCGCGTCCGCAGGGCGAGATCGCCGACCTGCTGCGGGGGCGGAACCGGTGAGGGCGGGCGCATGACCCAGCCCTTGCTCATCATCGCGGCAGGCGGTACCGGCGGGCACATGTTTCCGGCGCAGGCGCTGGCCGAGGCCATGCTGCGGCGCGGCTGGCGGGTGCGGCTGTCGACCGACGCGCGCGGGGCGCGCTATACCGGGGGCTTTCCGCATACCACCGAGATCGTCGAGGTGCAGAGCGCTACGTTCGCCCGTGGCGGCATCCTGTCCAAGCTGCTGGTCGGTCCGCGCGTGGCGATGGGTGTCTTGAGCAGCGCCTGGGCGATGTGGCGCGACCGGCCGGCGGCGGTGGTCGGCTTCGGCGGCTATCCGAGCATCCCGGCCCTTGGCGCGGCCTGGCTGCTGAAGCTGCCGCGCATGATCCATGAACAGAACGGCATCCTCGGCAAGGTGAACACGCTGTTCGCGCCGCGGGTTGCCTGTGTCGCCTGTGGCGTCTGGCCGACCGAGTTGCCCGAGGGCGCCCAGGGCATCCACACCGGCAACCCGGTGCGGCGCGCGGTGCTGGAGCGGGGCGGGGCGAGTTATATCGCGCCGGGCGATTACCCGATGTCGGTGCTGGTGATGGGTGGCAGCCAGGGCGCGCGGATCCTGTCGGACGTAGTGCCGGCGGCGATGGCGATGCTGCCCGAGGAGATCCGCCGTTACGTCCGGGTGCACCACCAGGCGCGCCCGGAAGATCACGACCGCGTCACCGCCTTCTATGCCGAACACGGGATCGAGGCCGAGGTGCAGCCCTTCTTCCAGGACGTGCCGCGGCGGATGGCCGAGGCGCAGCTGGTGATCTGCCGCGCCGGGGCTTCGTCGATTGCCGATCTTACCGTGATCGGGCGCCCGTCGATCCTTATTCCCTTCGCCGCCGCCGCCGGGGACCATCAGACCGCCAATGCGCGGGGCCTGGTCGAGGCGGGCGCGGCGATCCTGATCCCCGAGGGTATGCTGACCCCGGAAAGCCTGGCCGATCAGGCCGCGACGATCCTCGGCCACCCCGAGGGCGCACAGATGATGGCGCGGGCGGCCCTCTCGGCCGGAGCGCCCGACGCAACGGAACGTCTTGTCTCTCTGGTCGAGGAACTGGCCGGACGGACGGAGAACACATGATGGATGGAAGCCTTGCCATGAACGCCGCAACCAAACTCCCGCTCGACATCGGCCCGATCCACTTCGTCGGCATCGGCGGGATCGGCATGTCGGGGATCGCCGAGGTTCTGGTGAACCACGGCTATTCGGTGCAGGGCTCGGACCTGAAGGCGAGCAAGATCACCGACCGGCTGGAGAAGCTGGGCGCGCGGATCTTCGTGGGGCAGCAGGCGGAGAACCTGGAAGGGGCCGAGGTTGTCGTGATCTCCTCGGCGATCAAGCGTGGCAACCCGGAACTCGACGAGGCACGTCGGCGCGGGCTGCCTGTGGTGCGCCGGGCAGAGATGCTGGCCGAGCTGATGCGGCTGAAGTCGAACGTCGCCATTGCCGGGACGCATGGCAAGACCACCACCACCACGATGGTGGCGACGCTGCTCGACGCGGGCAACTTCGATCCGACAGTGGTGAATGGCGGGATCATCCACGCCTATGGCTCGAACGCACGCATGGGGCAGGGCGAGTGGATGGTGGTCGAGGCCGATGAGAGCGACGGCACCTTCAACCGGCTGCCGGCAACCATCGCCATCGTCACCAACATCGACCCCGAGCACATGGAGCACTGGCACAGCATCGAGAACCTGCGTGACGGCTTCTACCAGTTCGTCTCGAACATCCCGTTCTACGGGCTGGCGGTCTGCTGCACCGATCACCCCGAGGTGCAGGCCCTGGTCGGCCGGATCACCGACCGCCGGGTGCGCACCTTCGGGTTCAACGCGCAGGCCGACGTGCGGGCGATCAACCTGACCTATGAAAACGGCGTGGCGCATTTCGACATCGCGCTGCAGAGCGAGGACATGGTGATCGAGGGCTGCACCCTGCCGATGCCGGGCGATCACAACGTCTCGAACGCGCTGGCGGCGGTGGCCGTGGCGCGCCATCTCGGGATGAAGGGCGAGGAGATCCGCAAGGCGCTGGCCTCATTCGGCGGGGTCAACCGCCGCTTTACCAAGGTGGGCGAGGTCAATGGCGTCACCATCATCGACGACTACGGCCACCACCCGGTCGAGATCGCGGCGGTGCTCAAGGCAGCGCGGCAGGCGACCAAGGGGCGGGTGATCGCGGTGCACCAGCCGCACCGCTATACCCGCCTGTCGAGCCTGTTCGAGGACTTCTGCAACTGCTTCAACGAGGCCGACGTGGTGGCCATCGCCGAGGTCTATGCTGCCGGCGAGGATCCGATCCCCGGCGCGAGCCGCGATGATCTGGTGGCGGGCCTGATCCGGCACGGGCACCGCCACGCGCGGGCGATCCTGAGCGAGGATGACCTCGAACGGCTGGTCCGGGAACAGGCGCGGCCGGGCGACATGGTGGTCTGCCTCGGGGCGGGCACGATCAGCGCCTGGGCCAATGGCCTGCCCGAGCGGCTGGGCAAGGTTCTCTGATGGCGATGCCGATGGCCCTTGGCGGTGGCGGAGGTGCGCCACTCAAGCGGCGCATCGGCACCGTCCTGCTGACGGCCTACGGCGTCGGGATCATGGTTGGCGCCGGCATCTACGTGCTGACCGGCGCGGCGGCGGGGGCCGCCGGCATGTGGGCGCCGCTGGCCTTCGTGCTGGCAGGGCTGGTGGCGATCCCCTCGGCGTTGTCCTTCGCCGAGCTTTCGGCGCGCATTCCCGAGGCGGCGGGTGACTCTTCCTATGTCGAGGTCGGTCTCGGCCTGCATTGGCTGGCGCTGGTCGTCGGCGCGATCAACGTCGTGGCTGGAACGGTTGCGGCGGCGGCGGTGCTGCGCGGCGGGGTCGGTTACCTGGTGTCGATTGCCGATATTCCCTTCGACTGGGCCGTGATCGGCCTGGGCCTAGCGCTGACCGGCGTGGCGCTGGTCGGCGTGCTCGAGAGCCTCGCCTTCGCGGCGGTGCTGACGCTGGTCGAGGTGAGCGGCCTTGCGCTGGTGATCTTTGCCGGTTTCACGGCCGCGCCGGTGGCGGACTGGTCGATGCCGCTGCCCGAGATCGAAGGACCGGGGCTTGCCGCCGCGACGATATTCGCCTTCTTCGCCTTCATCGGCTTTGACGATATGGTGAACATGGCCGAGGAAACGCACGATCCGCAGCGCAACATGCCGCGCGCGATCCTGCTGGCGCTGGCGATCACCGCGCTGCTCTACACGCTTGTATCGCTCGCGGCGGTGCGCGCCGTCCCGCGCGAGGTGCTGGCCGGATCCGAGCGGCCGCTGGCGCTCGTCTGGGAAAGCGGCATGGGCAGCAGCGCGGTGTTCCTATCGGCCATCGCGGTCGCTGCCGCGCTGAACGGGGTGCTGGCGCAGATCGTCATGGCCTCGCGCGTGCTGTTCGGACTGTCGCGGCGTTCGCCGATGCTGGCGGTCTTCGGACATGCCTCGAAGCGCTTCGGAACGCCGATGGTGGGGACGCTGGTGGTTGGCGCTGCAGTGATTGCCTCGGCCTTCACCCTGCCGGTGGCGACGCTGGCCGAGGTGACTACGCTGGCCCTGCTGATCGTCTTTGCGGTGGTCAATGCGGCGCTGATCGGGGTCAAGCGAAAGGCGCCCGACTTTCCCTTCCGCACGCCCGGATGGATGCCCTGGCTGGGCGTGATCGCCTGCCTTGCGACCTTCGTTGCCTCCTTCGCCGGAGGGCTGGCATGAGCGCCCCCGTCATCGCCGCCGCCCTCTGGGCGCTGGCCGCCACCGCGACGGCCTTTCTGCCGATGCGGCTGCAATATGTTCCCGGCGTCGCGCTGCT
This sequence comes from Seohaeicola zhoushanensis, assembly GCF_014656415.1. Taxonomy (GTDB): domain Bacteria; phylum Pseudomonadota; class Alphaproteobacteria; order Rhodobacterales; family Rhodobacteraceae; genus Seohaeicola_A; species Seohaeicola_A zhoushanensis. The sequence goes on from NZ_BNCJ01000023.1 coordinate 19,165, forward strand.
GGTGCTGGCGCCGGTGCTGATCGTCTGGATCTGGATGGTGCATGGCTGGATTGCCGGCCTGCTCGCGCTTGCGGCCTTCGTGTCGATGTTCCGAAATCCCCTGCGTTATTTCTGGAGGAAATGGCGCGGCCTCGAGGTGGATGTGCCGAAATGAACCTGTCCATCGCCCTTGCCGCGCTCTGGGGGCTTGCCGCGAACGTCATCGCCCTGCTGCCCAGCCGCGACTATCACTGGCGCGCGGCCTACGTGCTCATCGCGGTGGGGATCCCGATCCTCGGCTACGTGACCTGGCAGAACGGACCATGGGTGGGACTGATCGTGCTGGTGGCGGGCATGAGCGTGCTGCGCTGGCCGGTGATCTACTTCGGGCGCTGGGTGAAGCGCCGGGCGCGGCGCAGCCCGGGCGAATAGGGCCATCTTGCCGCTTGCAGGGCTGGCCTTGCCCGATTAGCTCTGCCGCATGAGCTTTGATCTTCCGCCCGTGCGGGGCACTCTCACCGCGAACCGGCCGCTGGCCGACCTCACCTGGCTGCGCGTGGGCGGGCCGGCCGACTGGCTGTTTCAGCCGGCGGACGAAGCCGACCTGGCGCAGTTCCTCAAGGCACTGGATCCCGGCGTGAAGGTCTTCCCGATGGGGGTCGGGTCGAACCTGATCGTGCGGGATGGCGGGCTGCGGGCGGTGGTGATCCGGCTGGGGCGGGGCTTCAACCAGATCGAGGTTGCGGGGGATACCGTCACCGCGGGCACCGCCGCGCTGGATTCGCATGTGGCGCGCAAGGCGGCGGATGCGGGTCTCGATCTGACCTTCCTGCGCACCATTCCCGGCAGCATCGGCGGCGCGGTGCGGATGAACGCGGGCTGCTATGGGCATTATGTCGCCGATGTGCTGGTCTCGGCGCGCGCGATTACGCGCAAGGGCGAGGTGGTCACGCTGACGCCCGCCGACCTCGACCTGCGCTACCGCCAGTCGCGCCTGCCCGAGGGCTGGGTGCTGACCCAGGCGACTTTCCGCGGCCTGAAAGGCGCGCCGCATGACCTGCACGAGCGGATGGACGAACAGATCGCCAGGCGCGACGCGAGCCAGCCCACCAAGGAACGCAGCGCGGGCTCGACCTTCCGCAACCCGGCAGGGTTCTCGTCGACCGGTCGGGCAGACGATACCCACGAGCTGAAGGCCTGGAAGGTGATCGACGATGCGGGCATGCGCGGCGCGAAGCGCGGCGGGGCACAGATGAGCCCCAAGCACTCGAATTTCCTGATCAACGCGGGTGGCGCAACGGCCGCCGATCTCGAAGGCCTGGGCGAGCAAGTGCGAAAAAAGGTTTACGAGTCCAGCGGGATAAAGCTAGAATGGGAAATCATGCGGGTCGGTGATCCGTAGGAATACTCCACCCAGGACCGGACCCGATACAGGCAATAAAAACGGGCCATCCAGAGGGATAACAAGAACGGGCCGCAGGCATCGCAGGTCCGGATATTTTGGGGCAGAGAGATTTGGGACAGTCGAGCGGGACAGTCCGGCGCGTGGCGGTATTGATGGGCGGGTTCTCGGCGGAACGCGAAGTTTCGCTGTCGACCGGGCGCGGTTGCGCCGATGCGCTGCGGGGCGAGGGATACGAGGTGATCGAGGTCGACGCCGGCCCCGATCTGGCCGAGCGGCTGACCGAATTGCGCCCCGATGCCGTCTTCAACGCGCTGCATGGCCGCTGGGGCGAGGACGGTTGCGTCCAGGGAATGCTGGAATGGCTCAAGATCCCCTACACGCATTCCGGCGTGCTGGCCTCGGCGCTGGCGATGGACAAGCAGCGCAGCAAGGCGGCCTATGAATCCGCCGGCCTGCCGGTTGCGCCCTCGCTGATCCGTCCCAAGGCCGAGGTGATGGCTGGGCACGTCATGCAGCCGCCCTATGTGGTCAAGCCGAACAACGAGGGCTCGTCGGTCGGGATCTACCTGGTGCACGAGGACGCCAACGGTCCGCCGCAACTGAGCGAGGCGATGCCGGCGAACGTGCTGGTCGAGGCCTATGTGCCGGGGCGCGAGCTGACGGTGACGGTTCTGGGCAACCGCGCACTGACGGTGACCGACATCATCACCGACGGCTGGTACGACTACGACGCCAAATACAAGCCGGGCGGGTCGCGCCACGTGGTGCCGGCCGAGATCCCGGACGAGATCTTCGACCTCTGCCTCGACTATGCCCTGCACGCTCATACTGCTCTCGGGTGCCGGGGGATCAGCCGCACCGATATCCGCTGGGACGGGAGCCGGGGCGCAAAGGGACTGTTCCTGCTCGAGACCAACACGCAGCCCGGCATGACGCCGACCTCATTGACGCCCGAGCAGGCGGCGGCCGAGGGGATCACCTTCGGGCAGCTCTGCGCCATGCTGGTGGAGGATGCCTCGTGCGACCGCTGAGCCTGGGCATGACCTTTGCCGCCGCCGCAGGGTGGCTGGCATGAGAGTGGCCCGCCACGACCCCGCGCCCTCGCGCTTCAGCTATCGCGTGCAGCGCTGGATGCTGACGCCCGGCATCCGCCTGGCGCTGCGCGCCGGGGTGCCGTTCCTGCTCGTCTTCTCGATGGGCAGCGCCTACATGGCCAAGGAAGAGCGCCGCATCGCCCTTCGCGACTGGGTCTCGGACATTCGCACCGGCATCGAGGAACGCCCCGAGTTCATGGTCTCGCTGATGGCGATCGACGGCGCCGGCACCGGCCTGTCCGAGGATATCCGCGAGGTCCTGCCGATCGACTTTCCGGTGTCGAGCTTCGAGCTGAACATCGAGGAGATCCGCCAGACGGTTGCCGGGCTGGACCCGGTGAAATCGGCCAGCGTGCGGATACGTCCGGGTGGCATCCTGCAGATCGACGTGATCGAACGCCAGCCGGCGGTGATCTGGCGGACGGCGGAGGGGCTGTCGCTGCTGGACGAGACCGGTATCCACATCGCCGAAGTCGCCTCGCGTGCGGATTACCGCGACCTGCCGCTGATCGCGGGCGAGGGGGCGGACCGGAAAGTGGCCGAGGCGCTGGAGCTGATCGCCGCGGCGGCGCCGCTGGGCGCGCGGATGCGCGGGCTGGTGCGCGTGGGCGAGCGGCGCTGGGACCTCGTGCTCGACCGCGACCAGCGGATCCTGCTGCCGACCGAGCAGCCGGTGCTGGCGCTGGAACGGGTGATCGCGCTGGACCAGGCGCAGGACATGCTGGGCCGCGACGTCAGGACCGTGGACATGCGCCTCGAAGAGCGGCCCACGGTGAAGATGAGCACCGAGGCGGTTCAGGCCTGGTGGCAGACACGCGCTCTTGGCGTGGTGAGAAACTAAAAAAAGCAAGAAGAAGAAACGGGCGGTAAACGATGACGGATCTCTACCAGTCGCAACGGGCCATGCGGCAGATGCGCCAGCAGGCGCTGCAACGCGGGGTGATTGCAATTCTCGACGTGGGTTCGTCGAAGATTGCCTGCCTCGTGCTGCGTTTTGACGGCAGCACCCGGCTGAGCGACGACAATTCGATCGGCGCTCTGGCGGGGCAGTCGGGCTTTCGCGTGGTGGGCGCGGCGACGACGCGGTCGCGCGGGGTGCACTTCGGCGAGATCACCGCGATGGGCGAGACCGAGCGGGCGATCCGCACCGCGCTCCAGCAGGCGCAGAAGATGGCCGAGGTGCGTGTCGACCACGTGATCGCCTGCTTCTCGGGCGCCAGCCCGCGCAGCTACGGGCTGGATGCACGGGTCGAGCTGGAAGGCCAGGTCGTGACCGAGAACGAGGTGGCTCGGGTTCTGGCCGCCTGCGAAGTGCCGGAATACGGCAACGGGCGCGAGGTGTTGCACGCGCAGCCGGTGAACTTTGCGCTGGACCACCGCTCGGGGCTGGCCGATCCGCGCGGGCAGCTGGGGCAGAGCCTTGCCGTCGACATGCATATGCTCACGGTGGATTCTGATGCGATTGCCAACCTCGTGCATTGCATCAAGCGCTGCGACCTCGAACTGGCAGGCATCGCGAACTCGGCCTATGTGTCGGGGATCTCGTCGCTGGTCGAGGACGAGCAGGAGCTGGGCGCCGCCTGCGTCGACATGGGCGGTGGTACAACTTCGGTCTCCATCTTCATGAAAAAGCACATGATCTTTGCCGATTGCGTCGGCATGGGCGGGGATCACGTGACGCAGGACATCTCCATGGGCCTCGCCATTCCGATGGCCAATGCCGAGCGTCTGAAGACCATTCACGGCGGCGTGCAGGCCACCGGCATGGACGACCGCGAGCTGATCGAGATCGGCGGCGACACCGGCGACTACGAACATGACCGCCGCCGCGTCAGCCGCGCCGAGCTGATCGGGATCATGCGGCCCCGCGTCGAGGAGATCCTGGAGGAGGTGCGTGCCCGTCTTGACGCCGCGGGCTTCGATCACCTTCCGAGCCAGCAGATCGTGCTGACTGGCGGTGGCAGCCAGACGCCGGGTCTCGACGGGCTGGCGAGCCGGATCCTGGGCCAGCAAGTGCGCCTGGGGCGGCCGCTGCGCGTGCACGGGCTGCCGCAGTCGGCGACCGGGCCGGGGTTCGCCTCGGCGGTTGGTCTCAGCCTTTTCGCCGCGCATCCGCAGGACGAATGGTGGGATTTCGAAATTCCGGTCGACCGCTATCCGGCGCGTTCGCTCAAGCGCGCGGTGAAATGGTTCCGCGACAATTGGTGAGGTAAAGGGGCGCCCGATTCCACCGCCGAGGGAATCGGGTGACGCCGCTGTAGGGGTCTGTTAGACTTATCCACAAGGCCCGAGAGAGGCCCGGCAGCTGAACGAGCAGTTGTCCGCACAATCTGAGGTTGAAACGCGCCGCGCATTGTGGAGATTCGCCGCTCCCGTTGTCGTGCGTGCCTTCTATTGTATCCCCCTTATCTACAACCCCAATATCTCGAGTCGTGAGCAAAATACCGCCATCGTGGCGGCTGCTGACTCCACATTTTGTGGAGAACTCCTGTTTTTCGGGTGACGGCGACGGGCCGTCGCGGTATTAATAACTTTGATGGCGGAGCCGTCCGGCAGAGGCGGCGACTGGACGAATACGATCAGCGACAGGCGGAAAAAGTTATGACATTGAATCTATCCATGCCGGGGCATGAAGACCTGCGGCCGCGTATCACGGTTTTCGGCGTTGGTGGCGCCGGCGGTAACGCCGTCAACAACATGATCGAGAAGAAGCTGGACGGTGTCGAGTTCGTGGTGGCAAACACCGACGCTCAGGCCCTGGCGCAGAGCGCGGCCAGCAGCCGCATCCAGATGGGTGTGAAGGTGACCGAGGGCCTGGGTGCAGGTGCCCGTGCCGCCGTGGGCGCCGCCGCCGCCGAGGAAAGCATCGAGGAGATCGTCGATCACCTCGCCGGGGCGCACATGTGCTTCATCACCGCCGGCATGGGCGGCGGCACCGGCACCGGGGCCGCACCGATCATCGCGCAGGCCGCGCGTGAACTGGGCGTGCTCACCGTCGGCGTCGTCACCAAGCCGTTCCAGTTCGAAGGCGCCAAGCGGATGCGCCAGGCCGAGGAGGGCGTCGAGGCGCTCCAGAAGGTCGTCGACACGCTGATCATCATTCCGAACCAGAACCTGTTCCGCATCGCCAACGAGAAGACCACCTTCACCGAAGCCTTCTCGATGGCCGATGACGTGCTCTACCAGGGCGTCAAGGGCGTGACCGACCTGATGGTGCGTCCGGGCCTCATCAACCTCGACTTCGCCGACGTGCGTTCGGTGATGGACGAGATGGGCAAGGCGATGATGGGCACCGGCGAGGCCGAGGGCGACAACCGCGCCATCGAAGCCGCCGAGAAGGCCATCGCGAACCCGCTGCTCGACGAGATCAGCCTGCGCGGCGCCAAGGGTGTTCTCATCAACATCACCGGCAGCCACGACCTGACCCTCTTCGAACTCGACGAAGCGGCCAACCGCATCCGCGAGGAAGTGGACCCGGACGCCAATATCATCGTCGGTTCGACGCTGGACCCGGACATGCAGGGCATGATGCGCGTGAGCGTCGTCGCCACCGGCATCGATGCGAACACCAACGTCGAAGACGTGCCGCTGCCGCGCCGTCCGATGTCGCAGCCGCTGAGCAAGCCGGTCGTGCTGGAAACCCCGGTTGCCGCGGCGCCGGCCCCGGTGCGGACCCCGGAACCGGTTCAGGCGGTGGCAGCACGCGCCGAGCCCGAGCCGAGCCTCTTCGACAGCATGGGTGCAGAAGACGAGGGTGCGGACGCGGTTGTCGACGAGGACGACGGCCTGCCGGCTCCGGCCTACCGCCCCAGCGTCCCGAGCTTCCAGCCGCACAGCGACTATGAGGAAGATGAGCCTGCCGCCGCCTTCGTGGCACCGCGCGCCCCGGCGCCGGGCACGCCGTCGCCCGAGGCGCTGGCACGGCTTCAGGCTGCAGCGCAGCGCCATCCCGGCGGGATCGGCCAGAACCGCGCCGCACCGGCTGCGCCGGCCGCTCCGGCAGCCGATCGCAAGGGCGGTTTCGGGTTCAACTCGCTCATCAACCGGATGACCGGCCATGCCGCCGATACCCCGGCCGAGCGCCCGACGCAGGCCCGCCCGCAGCCCCAGCTGCGCCAGACGGACGCCTCGGCACGGCCCGCACGCGAGCCGGAAGCTGGCCAGGATCGGATCGAAATTCCGGCCTTCCTGCGCCGCCAGGCGAACTGATCCGGTAACATAAACGAAAATAAAGGCCACCGGAAGGTGGCCTTTTTCTTTTTTAAATCATGTTCTTAGATGCTCGAAGGCGCCGTTTTGCCGATTTGTTACAGTGATGTTTCATTCCGTTGCAATCTTTGAGTTGAGCCTTTCCAATGGCTTGATTAACTCCCCAAGCAATCCCGCCCCGTATTGGGGCAGCGAAACTCGACTTGGGGCTTACCTTGCAGAATACGCTGAAATCACCCGTGGTTTTCGAAGGCGTCGGCCTGCACACCGGCGCGCCGGTGCGAATGGTTCTGCGGCCCGCAGCCGCCGGTCAGGGCATCTGGTTCCGCCGCACCGACATCGAACTGGGCAACACGCTGATCCCCGCCGTCTGGGACGTGGTCGAGCGCAGCCCGCTCAACACCCGGCTGGTCAACTCGGCCGGTCTCTCGGTCTCCACCGTCGAACACGTGATGGCCGCGCTGGCCGGTTGTGGCGTGCACAACGCGCTGATCGAAATCGACGGCCCGGAAGTGCCGATCCTTGACGGCTCCTCGGCGCCCTTCGTGCGTGGCATCATGGCGCGCGGTCTGCGCCGCCTGGCGGCACCCGTGCTCGCCTATCAGATCGCCAAGACGGTCAGTGTCGAAAAGGACGGGGCCCGCGCCACGCTGAAGCCGGCCGACCGCCTCATCATCGAGTTTCACATCGACTTCGCCGATGCAGCCATCGGGCAGCAGAGCAAGACGCTCGACATGCGCAACGGCAGCTTTGCCCGCGAGCTTTGCGACAGCCGCACCTTCTGCCGCCAAGCGGATGTCGATGCGATGCACCGCAACGGGCTGGCCCTGGGCGGCACGCTGAGCAATGCCGTTGTCGTCGACGGCGACGCGGTGCTGAGCCCCGGCGGCTTCCGCCACCCCGACGAGGCGGTGCGCCACAAGATGCTCGACGCGCTCGGCGACCTTTCGCTGGCCGGCGGGCCGCTGCTTGGCCACTACATCGGCGAGCGTGCGGGCCATTCGCTGACCAACACGCTGCTGCGCGAAGTCTTCGCAACCCCCGGCGCGGTACGCCCCGTGCTTTGTGACGAGGCCATGACAGAGCGTCTTCCGGGGCAGGGACTTGTGCTTTCCGAGATCCCCAAGGTCGCCTAAAGGCCCGGAATCGCCTGTTGCCGCTTGCCTCTACCCCAAGGTTGCCCGTAAGACATTCAGCAAAGAGACTGGCCGTGACAGCCTCTCCTTGTAGAGGTTTGGGGGAGGCTTCGGCGGTGACAAGGGTGACTATGGATGTTTGGCGGCATGGCGCGGTTTAAACTGATCGGAGCCGCTCTGCTCGTGAGCGCGGCCGCTGCCTGCAGTGGCGGGTTGAGTGCGCCTTCGGATCGGACCGAGTCGCTCGAGGCCTATACGCCCGACCAGATCTATGAACGCGGCGAGTTCGAACTCGCCCGGAAGAGGTCCGGTGACGCGGCCTTCTACTTCTCCGAGGTCGAACGGCTCTATCCCTATTCGTCCTGGGCCAAGCGCGCGCTGATCATGCAGGCCTATTCGTTCCACCAGAAGCGCGACTATCCCGAAAGCCGGGCGGCCGCGCAGCGGTACATCGACTTCTACCCGGCAGACGAGGACGCGGCCTATGCGCAGTATCTGCTGGCGCTGTCCTACTACGACCAGATCGACGAGGTCGGCCGCGACCAGGGCCTGACCTTCCAGGCACTTCAGGCGCTGCGGGTGGTGATCGAACAATATCCCGACAGCGAATACGCGACTTCGGCGATCCTGAAGTTCGACCTCGCCTTCGATCACCTCGCCAGCAAGGAAATGGAGATCGGTCGCTATTACCTGCGGCATGGTCACTATGCTTCGGCGATCAACCGGTTCCGCGTGGTGGTGGAAGAGTTCCAGACCACCAGCCAGACGCCCGAGGCGCTGCACCGGCTGGTCGAGGCCTATCTTTCGCTGGGCCTGACGGACGAGGCGCAAACCGCCGGGGCGATCCTGGGGCACAACTTCCAGTCCACCGACTGGTATCAGGACAGCTACAAGCTGCTGACCAGCCGGGGGCTCAAGATGAAGTCCCGCGGCGACAACTGGCTGGCCCAGATCTATCGGCAGTCGCTGAAAGGGAAGTGGCTCTGATCGTGCCGCTGCGCACGGAAGGCGGGACAGATGCTGCGCGCGCTTGAAATCCGCGACATGCTGATCATCGACCGGCTGGACATCGCCTTTCAGCCCGGCCTGAACGTGCTGACCGGCGAGACCGGTGCGGGCAAGTCCATTCTCCTCGATTCGCTGGGGTTCGTGCTGGGCTGGCGCGGGCGCGCCGATCTCGTGCGCCAGGGCGCGGCGCAGGGCGAGGTTACGGCGGTGTTCGAGATCGGCCCGGACCATCCGGCGCAGGCGGTGCTGGCCGAGGCGGGCATGGGCGAGGCCGAGGAGTTGATCCTTCGGCGGGTGAATACCTTGGACGGGCGCAAGACCGCTTATGTCAACGACCGCCGCGCCTCGGGCGAGGTGCTGCGGGCGCTGTCGGACACGCTGGTCGAACTGCATGGCCAGCAGGACGACCGCGGCCTGCTGAACCCGCGCGGCCACCGCGAGATGCTCGACGCCTATGGCGCGCTGGAGGCCGAGCGGGCGGCGGTGCGTGGGGCTTGGCGCGCGGTCGGGGCGGCACGGGCCGCTGTGACGGCGACCGAGGAAACCCTGGAGAAGGTCCGCGTCGAAGAGGAATTCCTGCGCCATTCGGTGAAGGAGCTGGACAAGCTCGCGCCCGAGCCGGGCGAGGAGGCGACGCTCGACACCCGCCGCCGCGCGATGCAGGCGGCCGAGCGGATCCGTGGTGATATCGCGCGGGCCTACGAACTGATGGGCACCGATGCGGGCGAGGGCGCGCTGGGAGACGCGCTGCGCTGGCTCGACGGGGTTGCCGACAAGGCCGAGGGGATGCTCGACGAACCGATTGCCGCGCTGAACCGGGCGATGATCGAGTTGGGCGAGGCGCAGTCCGGGGTGGAGCGCGCGCTCGACAGTATGAGTTTTGACACCGGCGAGCTGGAGACCACCGAAGAGCGGCTCTTCGCCATCCGTGGGTTGGCGCGCAAGCATGGCGTTGCGCCCGACGACCTGGCCGGCCACGCCGATGCGCTGCGCACCCGCCTTGCGGCGCTGGACGCCGGCGATGCCGACCTCGGGCGGCAGCGGGCCGAGCTGAAGGCCGCCGAGGCGGCCTATGATGCGGCCGCCAAGGCGCTGAGCGAGGCGCGGCGCAAGGCGGCTAAGGCGCTGGACAAGTCGGTCATGGCCGAACTGGCCCCGCTGAAGATGGAGCGTGCGGTCTTCGCCACCGAGATCACCGAGGGCGAGGCCGGGCCCGACGGGCGCGACGTGGTGCAGTTCACCGTGGCGACCAACCCCGGCGCGCCCTCTGGGCCGCTGAATCGAATTGCCTCGGGCGGCGAACTGAGCCGGTTCCTGCTGGCGCTCAAGGTCTGCCTGACCGGACCCGACAGTGGCCGCACCATGATCTTCGACGAGATCGACCGCGGCGTCGGCGGGGCCACTGCAGATGCGGTGGGTCGCAGGCTCGAACAGCTGGCCGCCGGCGGGCAGGTGCTGGTCGTCACCCATTCGCCGCAGGTGGCGGCGCGCGGGGCGCATCACTGGCGGGTGGCCAAGAACGTGAAGGGCGGGGTGACTCTGTCGAGCGTGGTTCCCGTGGCCGAGGAGGGCCGCGTGGACGAAATCGCCCGGATGCTGGCGGGCGACACCATCACGGACGCCGCCCGCGCCGCCGCACAGGCTCTGCTGGACGGATGAGGGAGGGACCGATGGACGAGCGTGACGAGACGATCGAGACATTGGACCCCAAGGACTGGACTGCCTTCCGCGCCCGCGCCCATGCGATGCTCGATGCCGCGCTGGACCGAATGCAGAATGGCAGCGATGGCCCGGTCTGGCGCGATCCCACGGCAGAGCTGAAGGCCGCCTTCGACGTGGCGCTGCCCGTCGACGGGCTGGGGCCCGAGGCGGTGGACCGCCAGATTTCCGAGCTGCTGCCCTTCGGAGTCGGCAACACGCATCCGCGCTTCTTCGGCTGGGTGCATGGCTCGGGTACGCCGTCGCAGGTGGTGGCCGAGATGGCGGCCAGCGCGATGAACGCCAACCTCGGCGGGCGCGAGCATGGCGCGATCCATGTCGAGAAACAGGTGATCCGCTGGTGCCGCGAGATCTTCGGCTTTCCGGCCGAGGCCAGCGGGCTGATCGTGTCGGGCACCTCGATGGCCACCATCGTGGCGCTGAAGGCAGCGCGTGAGGCGCGGCTGGGCGTTTCGGTGCGCAAGGCCGGTGTCGGCGAGGCGCGGCTGACCGGCTATGCCTCGGCGCTGGTGCATGGCTGCGCCGACCGCGCCTTTGACATGCTGGGGCTGGGCAGCGAGGCGCTGCGCCGGGTGCCGGTAGATGACACCGGCGCGATGGATCTGGCGGCGCTGCGCGAGGCCATCGCCCGGGACCGCGCGGCGGGCCTGACGCCCTTCGCGCTGATCGGCACGGCCGGGTCAGTGGACCTTGGCACCATCGACGATCTCGACGCGCTGGCCGATATCGCGGCGGAGGAAGACCTCTGGTTCCACGTCGACGGCGCCTTTGGCGCTTTGGGCGTTCTGGTTGAGGCACTGCGTCCGCGCCTCAACGGGATCGAGCGCGCCGACAGCCTGGCCTTCGATTTCCACAAGTGGCTGCATGTCACCTATGACGCCGGCTGCGTGCTGATCCGGTCGGAAGAGGCGCATCGGCAGGCCTTCTCGGACCGGCCCCGCTATCTCAAGGGCGCCGAGCGCGGGTTGGCGGCGGGCAACCCCTGGCCGGTGGATTACGGCCCCGAACTGTCGCGCACCTTCCGCGCGCTCAAGGTCTGGGCGCAGCTGGCCGAGCATGGCACCGCGCGGCTGGGCCGGATGATCGCGCGCAACTGTCACCAGGCGGCCTATCTCGGGCGGCTGGTCGAGGCGGATGCGGCGCTGGAGCTGTTAGCGCCGGTCCGGCTCAACATCTGCTGTTTCCGCTACCGGGGGCAGGGCGGCGACCCGGACGCGCTGAACGACGAGATCGTGATCCGGCTGCAGGAGCTGGGCATCGCCGCGCCTTCGACCACGACGGTTGAGGGGCGCAAGGCGATCCGGGTCAATATCACCAACCACCGCACACGGCTGTCGGACCTCGACCTGCTGGTCGAGGCGGTCAAGCGCATCGGCGCCGAGATCGAGGCCGGCGGCAAGCGACCATGACCGAGCCGGAGCGTTCCTTCCTGACCACGCAGCGCGACCTCGCGCTGGCGGCGATCCGGGACGGGTGGACGGTGATGCTGCGGCGCGGGCCGAGCCAGGTTCAGTTCTGGTTCATCGCTCTGCTGATCGGGGTGGCCGCCGGCTTTGCCGCTCTGTTTTTCCGCAAGGGCATCAACGCCTTGCAGGCCGCGATTTACGGCACCGAGGATGTGCAGTTCCTGCACTCCTACGCCAGTTCGCTGCCCTGGTACTGGATCCTGCTGCTGCCGGTCGTGGGCGGACTGGCGGTTGGCGTGATCCTGCACCGTTTCACCCGCGACGGGCGGGCGCGGGGCGTGGCCGACGTGATCGAAGGCGCGGCGCTGCGCGACGGGCGGGTCGAGACCAAGGCGGGCCTCGCCTCGGCGCTGGCCTCGCTCATCACGCTGTCTTCGGGCGGTTCATCGGGGCGCGAAGGGCCGGTGGTGCACCTGGCCGGGGTAATCGCCACGCTGGTCTCGCGCAAGATCAACGCCGACGGGATCACCGGGCGCGACCTGCTGGGCTGCGCCGTCGCCGCCGCCGTTTCGGCCAGTTTCAACGCGCCGATTGCGGGGGCGCTGTTCGCGCTGGAGGTGGTGCTGCGCCACTTTGCCGTTCACGCATTCGCGCCCATCGTCATCGCCTCGGTCGCCGGGACGGTGATCAACCGCCTGGAGTTCGGCGACGTTGCCGAATTCATGCTGACGACGCCCGGATCGCTCAAGTTCTATGTCGAACTGCCGGCCTTCCTGATCCTCGGCATGGTCTGCGGGCTGGTCTCGGCCCTGCTGATGCGGGGGATCTTCTGGGCCGAGGATGTCGGCACCTGGCTGCAGCGGCTGATCCGTCTGCCGGGCTGGCTGCGACCCGCGGTGGCCGGGCTGTTGCTGGGCGGAATGGCCATCGGGTTCCCGCATATCATCGGCGTCGGATACGAGACGACCTACCGCGCTTTGAGCGGCGACCTCGTCCTGCATGAGGCGATTGTCTTTGCAGTGCTCAAGGCCGTGGCCGTAGCGGTCACCTTCGGCGGGCGGATGGGCGGGGGCGTCTTCTCGCCCGCGCTGATGGTCGGGGCGCTGACGGGGCTGGCCTTCGGGCTGATCGCGACCGGGATCCTGCCGCATGTGTCCGGCGCGCATACGCTTTATGCCTTCGCCGGCATGGGGGCGGTGGCCGCGGCGGTGCTGGGCGCGCCGATCTCGACCACGCTGATCGTCTTCGAACTGACCGGCGACTGGCAGATCGGCATCGCGGTGATGACCTCGGTGTCGCTCTCCACCGCGCTGGCCTCGCGCCTGGTGGCGCGGTCGTTCTTCCTGACCCAGCTCAAGCGGCGGCGGATTCACCTGGCCGCCGGGCCGCAGGCCTACCTGCTCGCGATGTTCCGCGCCGGAGGCGTGATGCGGCCGCTGGGCGACCCGCGTGCGCCGGACCGCGCAGCTCTGGAAGCGCTGGTGGGCGAGGGGCTGATGGTCGAGGCTTCCTCGACCCTCGAGGCGGCAATGCCTGTGTTCGAGCGCGACGATGCCCCCATTCTCGCGGTGGTGATCCGGGACAAGGAAGAAGGCTCGGTCGATATCGTGGGCGGGCTGTTCCACGTCGACGCGCTGAGGGCCTACAACCGCGCCCTGGCGGCGACGGCTGCGGAAGAGCACAGCTGAGGGCTGCCCTGTCAGGGGGCGATATGCGGCGTCAGCAGGCGGCGGTAGAGCGTGTCGAGAAAGTCGGGCGCGTGGTCGTAGGGGTCTTCGGGCCCAAGCACGGCGCGCACCTGCACGTCGAAATCGGCATAGTGCTGGCTCAGCGACCAGATCGAGAAGATCAGGTGATAGGGGTGCACCGGGGCGATCCGCCCCTCGGCGGCCCAACGGGCAATGACCTTTGACTTGGCGTCGACCAGCGCCTTGAGGTCGGTCGACAGCACCGCGCCGATCCGGGGCGCGCCCTGCACGATCTCGTTGGCGAAGAGCCGGCTTTCGCGCGGCATCTCGCGGCTCATCTCCAGCTTGCGCCGGACATAGGCGAGGATTTCCTCCAGCGGCTCGCCGGTCTCGTCCAGCGCGCGCAGCGGCGCCAGCCAGATGTCGAGCAGCCCTTCTAGCAGGGCGTCGTGGATCGCCTCCTTGGAGGGGAAATAGTAGAGCAGGTTGGGCTTGGACAGCCCCGCCGCCGCCGCGATCTCGTCCACCGTCGCGCCGCGGAAGCCCTGCGCCGAGAAGACGTCGAGCGCGGCTTCGAGAATCGCGGCGCGGTTCTTGCGCTGGATCCGGGTCGGGGTCGGCTTGGTGTCCACTTTCCGGGCAACTCCTCTGGCGGCGGGCGCGGGGGCGGCGAAATCCTTGACTGCCCTCTCACCTCTGCTAGCGTGATCTTGACCAGATGGTCAAAAGATAAATGCCAGACCAGAGATATGCAGCGACCCGCCGCTTTGGCCAGCCAGATGATCGACGATGCCCGGGTGCGAGTCACCCGGTTCGATTTCGCGCCGGGTGCAGAGACCGGGTGGCATCGCCACGGCCTCGACTATGTCATCGTCGCGCTGACCGACTGCCACATGACCCTGGAAGAACCGGGCGGGGCGACGCGCAGCGTCACCATTCCGGCAGGTCAGAGCTATGCGCGGGCGGCCGGTGTCGAACATAATGTCATCAATGGCGGCGAGGGTCCGATGGCCTTTGTCGAAGTGGAACTGAAATAGGGGGCAGAGATGGCCGAACCGGGACAGAACCTGAAGATCAACGGCGAGCGCCTCTGGGACAGCCTGATGGAGATGGCAAAGATCGGCCCCGGCGTGGCCGGCGGCAACAATCGCCAGACCCTGACCGACGAGGACGGCGAGGGCCGGGCGCTGTTCCAGAAATGGTGCGAGGCGGCGGGCTGCACCATGGGACTCGACACCATGGGCAATATGTTCGCGCGCCGCGAGGGCACCGATCCCGAGGCGCTGCCGGTCTATGTGGGCAGCCACCTCGATACCCAGCCCACGGGGGGCAAGTATGACGGCATCCTCGGGGTGCTGGGCGGGCTGGAGGTGATCCGCTCGATGAACGACCTTGGCATCCGCACCCGGCACCCGGTGGTGGTGACGAACTGGACCAACGAGGAGGGCACGCGCTTTGCCCCGGCGATGCTGGCCTCGGGCGTCTTCGCGGGCGTCCACACCGAGGACTGGGCCTATGCGCGTACCGACGCCGAGGGCAAGACCTTCGGCGACGAGCTGAAGCGGATCGGCTGGCGCGGCGAGGAGCCGGTGGGCGCGCGCAGGATGAAGGCCTTCTTCGAGCTGCATATCGAGCAGGGCCCGATCCTCGAGGCCGAGGGCAAGGACATCGGTGTCGTCACCCATGGGCAGGGCCTGTGGTGGCTGCAGGTGACGCTGACCGGCAAGGACGCGCATACCGGCTCGACCCCGATGAACATGCGGGTGAACGCCGGCCTCGGCATGGCGCGGATCATCGAGCTGGTGCATACCATTGCCATGGATAACCAGCCCGGCGCCGTGGGGGCGGTGGGCCAGGCCAACGTCTATCCGAACTCGCGCAACGTGATCCCCGGCCGCGCGGTCTTCACCATCGACTTCCGCTCGCCGGACCAGGCCAAGCTTGACGGCATGCGCGCGCGGCTGGAGGCCGAGGCGCCGAAGATCGCCGCCGAACTCGGCCTCGGGATCGAGATCGAGGCGGTGGGGCATTTCGACCCGGTGACCTTCGACGAGGGCTGCGTCAGCGCCATCCGCAACGCGGCCGAGCGGCTGGGCTATTCGCACATGAACATCATCTCGGGCGCCGGGCACGATGCCTGCTGGATCAACAAGCTCTACCCGACGGCGATGGTGATGTGCCCCTGCGTCGACGGCCTCAGCCACAACGAGGCCGAGGAGATCTCGCCCGAATGGGCGGCGGCAGGGGCGAACGTGCTGTTCCACGCGGTGGTGGAGACGGCGGAGATCGTGTCCTAGGGTGGAGAGCGCCGGGGGCGCTGCCCCCGGACCCCCGGAGGTATTTTTCAAGAGAAGAAGTATCGGGGGGCGGGGAAATGACGGCAATGGCAGTCACGGCGGCAGAGATCGTGGCGCTGATCGACAGGGAGATGATCGCGTGGGACGCGGACCGGCGACAGCGGGAAGCGGCGGACGAGCAGGGCGCGCCCTTGCCGGCCCGCTGGTATGCGCGCACGCTGGAGGACTTCCGCGCCGCGCTCTGTCCGCCGGAGACCGTCGAGGTGCAGTTCTCGGGCGGCATCACCCAGACCTGCTGGGCGGTGACGCGGGCCGAGGGGCCATACCGGGTGATCTACCTGCCGAGCGCGGGCTATTTCGCGCTCTGCGTCGAGAGCCGCTTCGGGCCGCTCGACATCGGTGTGCATGGGGGAGCGATTGACTGCTATGCGTCGGTCTGAGGGAGGCAAATGGGGCGGGGCGCTGCTGGCGCTGATACTGCTGCCGGCGCCGGCGCTGGCCGAGAGCGACGCTTGCCGCGATGCGCGCGAGGTGCTCGAGACCACTGCGGAAAAGCTGGATGCCTGGGGCCAGAGCACGCGCAGGGACCACATGGCCGTCCTGCGCATCGGAACCCGCGCGGCGACGGCGGCGGCCTGGGCGGTCGATCTCGGCTGGCCGGCCGAGGCGGCCGCGGCGCTGGCCGCCCTGCGCGACCTGAAGGGGTCGGACCAGCCGACCGATGTGCTGCGCGCCACACTGATCGAAAATGCCGTGATCCTGCGAGGAAGCCTGCCCGGACCCTGTCCGGACAGCGCCCTGCCGGATTTCGCGGCCTACGGAAACTAACGGACAGGGAGACGTCCATATGAGCACAGTCATCAAGAACGGCACCATCGTCACCGCCGACCTGACCTACAAGGCGGACGTGCTGATCGAGAACGGGGTGATCGCGCAGATCGGGCCGAACCTGAAAGGCGATACGGAGCTGGATGCGACCGGCTGCTATGTCATGCCCGGCGGGATCGATCCCCATACCCACCTCGAGATGCCCTTCATGGGGACCTACTCGAGTGACGATTTCGAGAGCGGCACGCGGGCGGCGCTCGCGGGCGGCACCACCATGGTGATCGACTTCGCGTTGCCCAATCCGCAGCAGGGGCTGCTGGATGCGCTGCAGATGTGGGACAACAAGTCGACGCGCGCCAACTGCGATTATTCCTTCCACATGGCGGTGACCTGGTGGGGCGAGCAGGTCTTCAACGAGATGAAGACCGTGATCGAGGAGCGCGGCATCACCACCTTCAAGCATTTCATGGCCTACAAGGGCGCGCTGATGGTGAACGATGACGAGATGTATGCCTCGTTCCAGCGTCTGGCCGAGCTGGGCGGCATCGCCATGGTCCATGCCGAGAACGGCGACGTGGTGGCGGAGCTTTCCGCCAAGCTGCTGGCGCAGGGCAACACCGGCCCCGAGGCGCATGCCTATTCCCGTCCGCCGCAGGTCGAGGGCGAGGCGACCAACCGCGCCATCATGATCGCCGACATGGCGGGGGTGCCGCTTTATGTCGTGCATACCAGTTGCGAGGAGAGCCACGAGGCGATCCGGCGGGCGCGGATGCAGGGCAAGCGGGTCTGGGGCGAGCCGCTGATCCAGCATCTGACGCTGGACGAGAGCGAGTATTTCAACCCCGACTGGGACCACGCGGCACGGCGCGTTATGTCGCCGCCGTTCCGCAACAAGCAGCACCAGGATTCTCTCTGGGCCGGGTTGCAGTCGGGCTCGCTGAGCGTGGTGGCGACGGACCACTGCGCCTTCACCACCGAGCAGAAACGCTATGGCGTCGGCGATTTCACCAAGATCCCGAACGGCACTGGCGGGCTGGAGGACCGGATGCCGATGCTCTGGACCCATGGGGTGAACACCGGGCGGCTGACGCCGAATGAATTTGTCGCCGTAACCTCAACCAATATCGCAAAGATCCTGAACTGCTATCCGAGGAAGGGGGCGGTGCTGGTGGGGGCGGATGCCGACCTTGTCGTCTGGGATCCGACGAAGGAGAAGACGATCAGCGCCAAGTCGCAACAGTCGGCCATCGACTACAACGTCTTCGAGGGGCAGAAGGTGAAGGGCCTGCCGCGGTTCACCCTGACGCGGGGCAAGGTGGCGGTGCATGACGGCGAGATCCGCACCGAGGAGGGCCACGGCAAGTTCGTCAAGCGCGAGCCGAACATGGCGGTGAACAGGGCGCTGTCGTCCTGGAAGGAACTGACCGCGCCGCGCCCGGTGCAGCGCAGCGGTATTCCGGCGACGGGGGTGTGATGACCAAAGTAGCTCTCATCATCGGCGGCGGGTCCGGCATGGGCGCGGCCGCCGCGCGGCGGCTCAGGCAGGACGGCTTCGAGGTGGGCGTCATGTCCTCCTCGGGCAAGGGCGAGGCGCTGGCGGAAGCGTTGCACGGGGTTGGCCATACCGGCAGCAACCAGAGCAACGACGACCTGCAAGCCGTTGTTTCCAAGGTGATGGACCGTTGGGGCCGGATCGACGTGCTGGTCAATTCCGCCGGGCACGGGCCCAAGGGCGCGCTGCTGGAACTGACCGACGAAGACTGGCACCTCGGCATGGACTTCTACCTGATGAACGTGGTCCGGGCGACGCGCATCGTCGCGCCGGTCATGGTGGCGCAGAAGGCCGGGACGATCCTCAACATCTCGACCTACGCCACCTTCGAGCCCGATCCGGCCTTTCCGACCAGCGGTGTTTTCCGTGCCGGGCTGGCGGCTTACACGAAACTCTTCGCGGATCGCTATGCGGCGGATAACGTGCGGATGAACAATGTGCTGCCGGGCTTCATCGACAGCCTGCCCGAGAAGGAAGAGCGCCGGAAGACGATCCCGATGGGCCGCTATGGCCGTGCCGAGGAGATCGCCGCGACAGTGGCCTTCCTGGCCAGCGAGGGTGCGGGATATATCACCGGACAGAACATCCGGGTCGACGGCGGCATCACCAGGTCGGTATGATGGCGCAGGAAATGGGCCGCAAGAGCCTGTAATCAAGGGGAAAAGACCAACCGTGAGTGTGATCGAGGCCCGCGGGCTCAACCTGACCTTCCAGACCAATGACGGTCCGGTGCATGCGCTGAAAGACGTGAATCTGTCGATCGACAGGGGTGAATTCGTCAGCTTCATCGGCCCCTCGGGCTGCGGCAAGACCACCTTCCTGCGCTGCATCGCCGCCCTGGAACAACCGACCGGCGGGTCGCTGACCGTGAACGGGGTCAGCCCGGAAGAGGCGCGCCGGGCGCGGGCCTATGGATATGTCTTCCAGGCGGCGGGGCTTTATCCCTGGCGCACCATCGCCGGCAACATCAAGCTGCCGCTCGAGATCATGGGATTTGCCCGCGACGAGCAGGAGCGGCGCGTGAATGACGTGCTGCAACTGGTTGATCTGGCAGGGTTCGGCAAGAAATATCCCTGGCAGCTCTCGGGCGGGATGCAGCAGCGGGCCTCGATCGCCCGCGCGCTGGCTTTCGACGCCGACATCCTGCTGATGGACGAGCCCTTCGGCGCGCTGGACGAGATCGTGCGCGACCACCTCAACGAGCAGCTGCTCAAGCTCTGGGCGCGGACCAACAAGACCATCGGATTCGTGACGCACTCCATTCCCGAGGCGGTGTATCTCTCGACCAAGATCGTGGTGATGAGCCCGCGTCCGGGCCGGATCACCGACGTGATCGACAGCCCGCTGCCGAGCGAGCGGCCGCTCGACATCCGCGATTCCGCCGAGTTCATCGAGATCGCCCACCGCGTGCGCGAAGGGCTGCGGGCGGGGCATGTCGATGAGTGAGGGCGCGCGATGAGATCGCTTGTTGCGGTTCTGACGGTCGTTGCCGCGCTGGTGGTGGTCTGGTACCTGGCCTGCATCCCGATGAACATTGCCGGCGTGCTGGTCGAGGCGGAACGCGCCGGGGCCACGGTGACGCCCACCGACGGGGCCGAGCGGCGGGCCACCTCGGGGATCGTTCTGGCGGCGAAGAACAGCTTTGCCATCCCGGCGACCTGGGCGCAGGAGCGGCCGCGGCTGCCGGCACCCGACCAGGTGGTAAACGAGCTCTGGAAGACCACGGTAGGGATGAATATCACCTCGAAACGCAGCCTGGTCTACCATGCCTGGGTCACGCTCTCGGCCACGCTGCTGGGCTTTGCCATCGGCACCGGCCTTGGCATCCTGCTGGCGGTCGGCATCGTGCACAGCCGGGTGATGGACATGTCGGTGATGCCCTGGGCCATCGTCAGCCAGACCATCCCGATCATAGCGCTGGCGCCGATGATCATCGTGGTGCTCTATTCGGTGGGGATGCAGGGGATCGTGCCCAAGGCGGTGATCTCGGCCTATCTCAGCTTCTTCCCGGTGGTGGTGGGCATGGTCAAGGGGCTGCGCAGCCCGGATGCGATGCAGCTCGACCTGCTGCGCACCTATAACGCCTCGTCGGCGCAGGGGTTCTGGAAGCTGCGGCTGCCGGCCTCGATGCCCTATCTCTTTGCCTCGCTGAAAATCGGCATCTCGGCCAGCCTGGTCGGCGCCATCGTCGGCGAGCTGCCGACCGGCGCGGTGGCAGGCCTGGGGGCGCGGCTGCTGGCGGGAAGCTATTACGGGCAGACAGTGCAGATCTGGTCGGCGCTGTTCGGCGCGGCGATCCTGGCGGCCTGCCTGGTCGGGCTGCTGGGGCTGATCGAACGGGCCTTGCTGGCCCGGATGGGGATGGCGCGATGACCCTGGCATTTGCGGCGCTTCTCGTCTGGATCCTGGGCTGGGCGGTGAACGGCTGGCTGGCGCGCGGGCCGATGGCGAACACGCCCCTGGTGCGGCTGGCCGTGCCGCTGATCTTCGGGCTGACCATCCTCGGGGTCTGGGAACTGGTGGTGCGCGGGCTGAACGTGCCGCTGGTGATCCTGCCCGCGCCCTCGCTGATCGCCGCGCGCTTTGCCGGCAGCCTGCCGGTGCTCTGGGAGGATTTCTCGCAGACCATCCTCAAGGGCGCGCTCTCGGGTTATGTGATCGGCTGCGGCGCGGCCTTCCTCATGGCGATCCTGGTCGACCGTTCGGACTTCCTGCGCCGGGGCCTGCTGCCGGTCGGCAATTTCGTCGCGGCCCTGCCCATCGTCGGCACCGCGCCGATCCTGGTGATGTGGTTCGGCTTCGACTGGCAGTCGAAGGCCGCCGTGGTGGTGGTCATGGTCTTCTTCCCGATGCTGGTGAACACCGTCGCCGGCCTGCGCGAGGCGACCCAGATGCAGCGCGACCTGATGCAGACCTATGGCGCGAGCTATTGGCAGGGGCTGGTCAAGCTGCGGCTGCCGGCGGCGATGCCCTTCATCTTCAACGGCTTGAAGATCTCGACCACGCTGGCGCTGATCGGGGCCATCGTCGCCGAATTCTTCGGCTCTCCGACCGTGGGCATGGGGTTCCGCATCTCCACCTCGGTGGGTCAGCTTGCGCTGGACATGGTCTGGGCCGAAATTGTCGTGGCGGCGATTGCGGGCTCGGTGTTCTATGGCATCGTGGCGCTGGCCGAAAAGACGGTAACCTTCTGGCATCCCTCGCAAAGACGGTGACAGGACGCAACAAGACCAAGATCCGGGTGAGGCCGGGCAAATCAACAACCAACAAGGAGTGTGACTGATGAAGACGATGATTTCGGGGATCGCGCTGATGGCGGCGCTGGCGGCGGGTCAGGCCATGGCGGCCGACTCGGTGAAGCTGCAGCTGCAATGGGTGACCCAGGCCCAGTTCGCGGGCTACTACGTGGCCAAGGACAAGGGCTATTACACGGACGAGAACCTCGACGTCGAGATCCTGCCCGGCGGGCCGGATATCGCACCGCCGCAGGTGCTGGCGGGCGGCGGCGCCGACGCCATGCTGAACTGGATGCCCTCGGCGCTGGCCGCGCGCGAGAAGGGCCTGCCGGTGGTGAACATCGCGCAGCCGTTCAAGACCTCGGGGCTGATGCTGACCTGCTGGAAGGACACCGGCATAACCGGCCCTCAGGACTTCAAGGGCAAGACCATCGGCGTCTGGTTCTTCGGCAACGAATATCCCTTCCTCAGCTGGATGAGCAAGGAAGGCATCAAGACCGACGGCGGGCCTGACGGCGTCACCGTGCTCAAGCAGGGCTTCAACGTCGACCCGCTGCTGCAGCGCCAGGCCGACTGCATCTCGACCATGACCTACAATGAATATGGCCAGGTGCTGGATGCCGGCGTGAAGGAAGACGAGCTGATCACCTTCAAATACGAGGACATGGGTGTCGCCACGCTCGAGGACGGCATCTACGTGCTTGAGGACAACCTCAAGGACCCGGCCTTTGCCGACAAGATGGTCCGCTTCGTGCGCGCCTCGATGAAGGGCTGGAAATACGCCGAGGAGCATCCGGACGAGGCTGCCGGCATTGTGCTCGACAATGACGCGACCGGCGCCCAGACCGAGGCGCACCAGGTCCGCATGATGGGCGAGATCGCCAAGCTGACCGCCGGTTCGAACGGCGCGTTGGACGAGGCCGACTATCAGCGCACGGTCGACACGCTGCTGGGCGGCGGCTCGGACCCGGTGATCTCCAAGCAGCCGGAAGGCGCCTGGACCCATCAGATCACCGACGAGGCGCTGAAGTAACAACGAAGGTTCATCAGGACCGGAGGCGGCGGGCTTGGGTGCCCGCCGCCTTTTCGTTTGAACAGGAAGAGCTTGCCCCGGAATCGTGCTAGGATCGCGAATTGCGACAGCGAGGAGGGTCAGGGGATGTCGACAACCTTTGCGGACCGCTACGAGACCACGCTGGTTCCGGTGATCTTCAGACCCTGGGCGCAGGAGCTGATCCGCCGTGCCGCGCCCCGGACGGGCGAGCATGTGCTCGACCTGGCCTGTGGCACCGGCGCGGTCAGCCAGGAACTGCTGCGGGCCGGGGTGGAACCGGGCAGCCTGACCGGGGCGGATATCAGCGCGGGGATGCTGGCCGTGGCCCGGCGCAAGGCCGAGGAGGCGGGGATCGCCTCGGATTGGGTCGAGGCGGAGGCGGGGCAACTGCCCTTCGTGGAGGGCCGGTTCGACCTGGCCTTCTGCCAGCAGGCGCTGCAGTTCTTTCCCGACCGTCCCGCGGCCCTGCGGGAATTGCGCCGGGTGTTGCGGCCGGGCGGGCGTGTGGCCTTCTGCGTATCGACTGATCTGGAGAAGAACCCGCTGCTCGTGGCGCAGGCCGCGACGCTCGATACCCATGCCGGCCCCGATGCCGGTGCGGCGGTGCGGGCGATCTGCGGTCTGCCGGATGGCGCCGAGATCGGTGCCCTGTTCGAAGGGGCGGGCTTCGAAGACGTGGCGGTCGAAGAGGTGAGCCTGGAGCTTGTCCATCCCGACGGGCGGGCCTTTGCCGCCGGGGCCCTGGGCGGGATGCATACCGGCGACAAGCTCTCGCGCATGTCCGATGCGGAACGCGAGCGCTGCATCGACGACTTCCTGACCGCGCTGGGCCCCTGTTTCGACGGCACCGCGCTGCGGTTTCCCCATGTGTCCAACGTGGTAACCGCGCGGGCCTGAGGTATTTGCCAGATTGGACCGTCGCATCTCTCCGGGGAATTTCGGGGATGACGATCCGCGCCTGCTGTGCAATAGTTTGCATGTGCTACGAAAAATGGGAGATTTCGTAGATCGTGCAGGATTTCTCGCAAGAATTCATGAGTGCGATTGGTTTGATCCTTTCCGGGGATTCGGACCTGTGGGAAATCGTACTCCTTTCCTTGCGGGTTTCGCTGCTGGCGGTGGTTATCGCCGCGCTGATCGGGATGCCGCTGGGGGCCGCCCTGGCGGTTGCGCGCTTTCCGGGGCGGCGGGCCGTCGTCATCCTGCTGAACGCGCTGATGGGGCTGCCGCCGGTGGTCGTCGGCCTGTTGGTCTATCTCTGCCTGTCGCGTTCGGGGCCGCTGGGCGTCCTGCAACTGCTCTACACGCCGACCGCGATGATCATCGCGCAGGTGGTGCTGGTCACGCCGATCATCACCGCGCTGACGCGCCAGACGATCGAGACGCTGGACGCCGAATATGCCGAGCAACTGCGCTCGCTCGGGATCTCGCGGCTGGCCTCGGTGCCGACGCTGCTCTGGGATGCGCGGCTGGCCTTGCTTACCGCCTTTCTCGCCGGTTTCGGGCGGGCGATTGCCGAGGTGGGGGCGGTCATCATGGTGGGGGGCAATATCAACCACGTGACGCGGGTGATGACCACGACCATCGCGCTCGAGACCTCAAAGGGCAATCTGGCGCTGGCGCTGGCCCTGGGCGCGATCCTGATCTTCATCGCCGTCACCGTCACCGCCGTGGTCAGCCTGCTGGCCCCGCAAGAACGGGCGAGCGAGATGCGCCATGCGTGATTTCATGCATATCTCACCCCGGATCGAGGCAACCGGCCTGCGGATCGGCCGCAACGGGGCGAGCCTGCTGAACGTCGCTCACCTCGTGCTCGACGGGCCGGGGCCGACGCTGATCCTCGGGCCGAACGGCGCGGGCAAAAGCCTGCTGCTGCGCTGCCTGCACGGGCTGATCGTGCCGGACGAGGGCCGGATCACGATGGAGGGCGTGCCGCTCTCGACAACGCATCGGGCACGGCAGGCAATGGTGTTCCAGAAGCCGGTGCTGCTGCGCCGCTCGGTGATGGCGAACCTCACCTACGTGCTGCGCCGGCAGGGGCTTGGCTGGCGCGCCCGTCGCCTGCGCGCGGTGCAGCTGCTCGAGGAAGGCGGCCTGGCCGCCAAGGCCCGCCAGTCGGCGCAGAGCCTATCGGGCGGCGAGGCGCAGCGGCTGGCGATCCTGCGGGCGCTGGCGATCGAGCCCGAGATCCTGTTCCTTGACGAGCCGACCAGCGCACTGGACCCGAGCGCCACGCAGGCCATCGAGGGGTTGATCCTCGCCGCCGCGCGGCGGGGCACCCGGATCGTGATGGTGACGCATGACATCGGCCAGGCCCGGCGCCTGGGGGCCGACATCGTGCTGATGAATGGCGGACAGGTGGCCGAACAGGCGCGCGTCGGCACCTTCTTCACCGACCCGCAATCGGCGGCGGCCCGGCGCTATCTTGCCGGGGCGCTGGTGATCTGAACGAAAGGAAATGGAGCAAGACATGACTGGAATACCCTTCAGGGCCGCCTTTGTCGGGCTGGCCGTAGCCCTCGGCTTGTCCGGCGCTGCCAAGGCCGCCGACGAGTTCATCGTCGTGCAGTCGACGACCTCGACCGCGAATTCGGGTCTGCTCGATGCGATCCTGCCGCAATTCACTGCCAAGACCGGGATCGCGGTGCGGGTGGTTGCCGTCGGCACCGGCCAGGCGATCAAGAACGCCGAGAACGGCGATGGCGACGTTCTGCTGGTCCATGCCAAGCCGGCCGAGGAGAAATTCGTCGCTGACGGCTGGGGCGTGCAGCGCTTCGACGTGATGTATAACGACTTCGTCCTGATCGGCCCCGAAAGCGATCCGGCCGGTGTCAAGGGCGGCAAGGACGTCGTGGCCGCGATGAAGGCCGTCGCCGACAAGGGCGCGCCCTTCGCCTCGCGAGGGGATGACAGCGGCACGCACAAGGCCGAGCTGAAGTTCTGGAAGGAGGCCGGGGTCGACGTCAAGGCGGCTTCGGGCGGCTGGTATCGCGAGACCGGCTCGGGCATGGGCGCGACGCTGAACGCGGCGGCCGGCATGGGCGCCTATGTCCTCAGCGACCGCGCGACCTGGATCTCCTTCGGCAACAAGGCCGGGATGGAGATCGTGGTCGAGGGCGACCAGCGGCTGTTCAACCAGTATGGCGTGATCCTGGTGAACCCCGAGAAGCGCCCCTCGGTCAAGGTCGAGGCCGGGCAGGCCTTTGTCGACTGGCTGATCGGGGCCGAGGGGCAGGCGGCGATCGCGGGCTTCCAGCTCGAGGGCCAGCAGCTGTTCTTCCCGAACGCGAAGTAGACCCGCCTGTGGTTCACCAGTGAAAACGGCAGCCCCCGGTCGCGGGCGGGGGCTGCTTCCTTTCCGATTGGCGGTCAGCTGATGCGGATATAGCCCGCCAATCCGGTCTTCTGATGCTCGATCACGTGGCAGTGGAAGGCCCAGTCGCCGGGATTGTCGGCGACAAAGGCGATGTCGAGCACTTCCTTCTCCAGCAGCAAGGCCGTGTCCGTCCAATGGGATGACACCTCGCGCCGGTTCGACCGGATCACCTTGAAGGCCAGGCCGTGCAGGTGGATCGGGTGGTCGTTCGGGCTTTCGTTGCGCAGGCGCAGGATCACCGACTCGCCCTGCCGCAGATCGACCAGAGGGCCGGCGC
Organism: Seohaeicola zhoushanensis; assembly: GCF_014656415.1. Taxonomy (GTDB): domain Bacteria; phylum Pseudomonadota; class Alphaproteobacteria; order Rhodobacterales; family Rhodobacteraceae; genus Seohaeicola_A; species Seohaeicola_A zhoushanensis. The sequence goes on from NZ_BNCJ01000023.1 coordinate 45,429, forward strand.
CGGCGGCATCGCCCGGCCAGGGTAGCCGGTTGATCGACCAGAACGTATAACCCATCGTGCCGCAGAGCCCGTCGTTGGGCAGGTTGCCCTCGGGGGACCAGCCGAAGACCAGCTCCTCGACGCGGGCCTTGTCCAGCTCCGGTTCGGGGATATCGTTCGGCGCCAGCGGTTTCAGCTCGGTCAGCTCGCGTTTCAGCGTGCCGCCGCTGGCCAGCAGCCGCGCCATGAGGCGCGGCTTGCCGGGGGCGTGGGTCATCAGGTCGACCGTCGCGCCCTCGGTCGGTGGCATGGCGATGGCGAGGTCCGCGCGTTGGCCGGGGGCCAGCAGCAGCGCCTCTGCATCGCTGACTGGCAAGGGCAGGGGCACGGCCAGGGGATGGCCGTCGAGCGCTATCACCAGCCCCTGCGCGCCCGGCAGGAACAGCTTGTAGATCCGCGCGGTATCGGTGGCCGCCACGCGCAGGCGCACCAGCCCGCCGGCGGGCACCTCCTCGACCGGCTCGGTGGCCCAGTTCGTCGTCATCACGGTGCCGAAGGTGCCGGCGCGGGCGGCGCCGCGCGCGGTCCAGAGGTCGATGAACTGGCCATCGCCGCCGAGGCGGAAATCGCGCAGGTTCAGCGCGATATCCCGGTCGAACCCTGGGGGCTCGGCTTCCTCGACCACCAGGATCCCGGTCAGGCCGCGGGCCATCTGGTCCATCGTCATGCAATGCGGGTGATACCAGTAGGTGCCGGCGTCGGGCGGGGTAAAGGTATAGTCGAAGGCTTCGCCCTGGCCGATCGGGAACTGGGTGAGATAGGGCACGCCGTCCATCGCATTGGGCAGGCGCAGGCCATGCCAGTGCATCGTGGTGTAATCCGGCGTCGCGTTCTCGACACGTGCGGTGAAGGGCTGGCCCTGTTTCAGGCGCAGCACCGGCGGCGGCGCGTCGGGCAGGGTCGAGACCATGGCATCGGTCACGAAGCCCTTCAGCAACTCGGCGCGCGCGGGCTGGATGCGCAGGGTCGGCCGGCTCGCGGCCTTGGCCCATGCGCCAAGGCCCGGCGTGATGGCGGCAGCCCCCAGCAGGCCGAGGGTGCGGCGGCGGGTCAGGGAAAACGTGCTCATATCGCGATCAGGTGGTTGTCCCAGGCGCGCGGCTGCGCGGCAAGCGGGCGGACCTCGCCGTCGACCAGCGACAGGATGCCGCCCAGCCCGTCGGTGGCGACAAAGCCGTGGTCCGCGGCACCGATCCCGCAGACATCGGCGCGCCGGACCACTCCCTGGAAGGCGCCGTCAAAGCCGAACATATGCACCCGCCCGCCCCTGGGCGAGGTGATTGCGACGCAGGCACGTTCGTGGTCGGCGGCGATGCTGCCGGCATAGCCCTTCATGGCGATCTGTTCTGAAAGGTCGGCCGTGAGCAGCTGTATGGCCTCGCCGCGCCGGTGCAGGCCCAGCAGTGGCGGCGACTCGCCCGGATCGCCTTCCCACTGGAAGGCGAAGGCGACCAGCCCATCGGGGCCAAGTGCCAGGTGGCGCAGCGAGTTCTGGTGCAGCGCCGGGTCGCTCTCGACCTGTTCGTGGATCGTGCCGTCGCTGCCCAGATAGGTCAGGTTCGGCCGCATCGTGTCGATGTTCAGCTTCTTGCGGCCCGAGTCCGGGTGCGTGCGTATGCCGCCATTGGCAACCACCAGCGTGTCGTCGGGCAGGGCCTTCACGTCATGCGGACCGATACCGCCGGTGGCGATTTCGCCGATGCGGGCGTAGCCCCGGCTGCGCGACCAGAGGCCGATGCGGCCCTGGCCTGTCTCGATCTCGTTCTCGGCGGTGCAGAGGATGTCGCCATCGCCGATGAAGGCGCCATGGCCGTAGAAATGCCGCCCCGTGGGCGCATCGAGCTTCTGCACCAGCCGTCCCGAAACACAGTCGATCACCAGCGCAAAGGTACCGGGACGGCGGGCAAAGGCCACGGCCTCGGGCGCGGTGGGATGCGCGGTGGCCGCATGGCCGCGGTCGGGCAGGGGAATGCGGAAGCGGTCCTCTCCCGTCATCGACAGGCCGAAGAGCGCGTAGGAACCGTCCGCGTCCTTGGCGGCGGCGAGGAAGGCGGGGTTGCCGGCGTCGGCCCAGCTGATCGCGGGCCAGGACGAGGCGGCGACGAGGGTGGCCAGAAAGCCGCGGCGGGTGGTCATGTCAGTCTCCGTCTGCCGAATTGAACCCGGCGCTGACGCCTAGGCTGGTGCCGACTTCTTCGATGGCGGCGGTGCGGATGGCGCGAATGTTCTGTTGCAGCGCTTCGACCTTGAGCCGTCCTTGCGGGGTTTCCACCCCGGCAAAGGCCGGATCGTCGAGCCGTTCGGCGTTCTTGAGCGACATGTCGAAGGCCGCGAGGGTCTCGGCCGGGGGCGGCTCGGCGAGCAGCGAGGCCATCTGCCGGAGCGCTTCGAGCGACAGGGTCACATTGCGCAGCGACCGGCCCGAGCGGCGCGCCTCTGCGCGCTTGGGACGGGGCCGCTCGAAGGTGCCCATCGGCTGGCCAAGGCGCTGGTCGGCGTCGAATTCCAGCGCGGTGGTGAGCTGGGTGAACAGCGCCTGGGTGACCTCGCGGGCAGAGAGGTAGGTAGTATTGCCGGGCTGTCCGGCGCTCCTCAGCGTCTCGGCAAAGCCCGAGAGCCATTCGGCCTCGATCTTGCCGGCGAGATCGGCGAGGTCGGCGGTGATCGCCTGGACCAGCGCGCAGGAATAGCTGCCGGCCTCGTAACTCGCGAAATCCTCGTCGTAGAGCATGTAGTCGAGCGCGAAGAGCCCGCGCGCGGCGACCGAGACCTCGGCATAGCCATGCGGCGTGTTCACCACCGGGTCTTCCTCGGCGATCAGGCGGCGCAGGGTCTTTTCGGTCAGCCCGCGCGCATCGGGCCAGAAGGCGATGGCCTGGTAGCGGCCGGCCTCCTCGACCGGGCCAAGGCGCAGGTGGCTGATGCCCATCCAGGCGTCGAAGGCGGTGTTGTAGGCCGGTTGCAGCGCCGCTGCCGTGCAATCCGCCTGCGCCGCTTCTGCCAGGGCCCTGGTTCCCGCCGAGAAGGCCGCCTGACCGGGCAGGATATGGTCGCGGATCACAGCCTCGGTATCGGCCAGGGCCGGAGAGGCGAGGGACAGGATCAAGGCGACGAGCGTGAGACGCATCAGAGGGACTCCAGGAATCGGATCAGGGCAGCGCGCGTGGTCTTTGGCATGTCGATCACCTTTTGCCGGGCCGGCGCGGCTTCACCACCGTGCCAGAGGATGGCTTCGAGAAGCGAGCGCGCACGCCCGTCGTGCAGGAACCTTGTATGGCCGTTGACCTGCGATGTCAGGCCAATACCCCAGAGCGGCGCGGTGCGCCACTCCCGACCTGAGGCAAGGCCCTCGGGAAGGTCGTCGGCCAGACCGTCGCCCATGTCGTGCAGCAGGAAGTCGGAATAGGGCCAGATCAGCTGAAAGCTCTGCTCGGGCTGGTCGGGCAGGCGGTCGGTGACGAACTTGGGGCGATGGCAGGCGACGCAGCCCGAGTCGTGGAAGGCCTGCTTGCCGCGCAGCACCTGCGCATCGCCGCTGTCGCGCCGGGCCGGGACGGCCAGATTGCGGCTGTAGAAGGCGACGAGGTCGAAGCTCTCGGCGTCGATCTCGGTGCCGCGCACGTCATTTGCGCCGTTGGGGGCGTTCAGGCAGGCGGATTGGGCCGGTGTGCAGTCGCCGGAAGGTGCCGGCGCAAGAGGCGAGGAGATACCGATATCGCTGGAAAAGGCGCTCGCGCTCTGGTCGCGGATCGTCGGCATCCCGGCCTTGTGGCCAAAGCGGCCCAGCATCGGGCGGTTGCGGTCGGCCGACCAGACGATCTGTGCGCGTCCCGAGATGCCGTCGCCGTCGGCGTCGTCGGGATCGGCCAGCGCCAGGATGTCGGCGGCGGGGATCGCCTCGACCAGGCCGAGGCCGATCATCTGCGGCGCAATGCGGGCCGAGAGCGCCGCGCTTCGGGCCAGCGGGCCATAGGCGAGGCTCTCGACGCTGTAGGTCGGCTTGATCAGGGTGACCGTCTCGCCTTCGGACAGCTCGACCGGCACGTCGGAATAGGTGACCGCCAGCTGCGCCTCGGCGGCGTGGCCCGCGATGGCAAGGTCCTGGATCTGCCCGCCATAGACCGGGTCGGGTCGCCGGCGGTCTGCCGCCGCGCCCGTCGCGGCGAGATAGCGTTCGATCTCGGTCATCGGGTCATCCGGCGCGGCGGGCGCCGAGATCTTCAGCAGCATCGAGACCGCGCCGTCGCCCGGTCCGTCGGGCGGATGGCCGCGCCCGTCCTTGAGGTGGCAGCGTTGGCAGGAGCGGGCGTTGTAGAGCGGGCCAAGCCCGTCCGAGGCCAGCGTCGAGGACGGGGAAGAGACCCAGAGCTTGCGGAACAGCCCGTTGCCCAGGCGGAAGTCCAGCTCGCGCTCGAAGCTCATGTTGGCCGAGGGCTGCGAAAAGGCGTCGGCATTGGCCAGCAGCGGCACCGTGGCGGCGCCGCCGGGGTTGTTCTCGAAAGGTTCGGGCCGGGTGAAATCGGTCGCGGGTTCTGTCACCTGGGCGACCCGCGCCGCCTCGTCGGCGGTGCGGGCCTGCACGGCAAGGTGCGGCTGCGTCAGCTCAGGGCCGGCAACGGCGACCGGGGCGGCCAGGCAAAGCGCCAGGACGCCAGAGAATGTGCGCAACCGAACCATGCCGCAAACGGCTATTCCGCTTCGTCGGCGGCCTTGGCATTCAGCAGGCCATAACGTTCCTCGCCCAGGCTGTCGAACAGGCCAAGCTGCGTTTCGAGAAAGTCGATATGGCCTTCCTCGTCGGCAATCAGCTCTTCGAAGAGGTTCTTGGTCACATAGTCGCCCACCTGATCGCAGTATTTGCGCGCCTCGACATACAGCTTATGGGCATCATGTTCGGCGGCCAGGTCGCATTCCAGCGTCTCGCGCAGGGTCTGGCCGATGCGCAGCGCGTCGAGCTTCTGCAGGTTCGGGTGGCCTTCCAGGAAGATGATCCGCGCGATCAGCTTGTCGGCGTGGTTCATCTCTTCGATGCTCTCGGCGCGCGACTTGTTGGCGATCCGGCCAAAGCCCCAGTCTTCCTGCAGCCGATAGTGCAGCCAGTACTGGCTGACCGCGGTCAGTTCGCTGCGCAGGGCGCTATTGAGATATTCGATGACTTTCTTGTCGCCCTTCATGGCCATTTCCCTGTGTGGCGGCGCGGCGCAGGCCGCGCAATTGCATGGGTACCCCGAGGCTGTCGCAGCCCCGCATCGTGTCGAGGAACAGCGGCAGGCAGCCACCGCAGTCCGGTCGTTTCCCGAGCGCGCGATAGACCTTGCCCGGCGTGATCAGGGTATCAGGGTCGGCCGCCCGCATCCAGTCCACGGCGGCGCGAATTTCGTGGTCGGATATGGTGTTGCAGTGGCAGACGATCATTCCGGAACCCCCAGGAAGGGCCGGGGCGACAGGCGCCCCGGCGGTCAGGTCATTCGAAGACGGCGCTCGGGTTGTCGAGGCTGTCCGAGCCTTCGAAGGCGATCTGGTCAAGGCCCAGCACGCTCACCGCGCGTTCGATGTCGCGGGTCTGGGCGACCAGCGCGTCGACCGCGCCCAGCACCAGCGCCTCGCCCGCGGCATTGCCGCGTGCCAGCATCTGGTCATAGGCGAATCCGCTCTCGGCCGTGGTCTTGATCTGGCCGAGCTTGTCCATCGTGTTCGCCAGAGCGGCGCGCAGGCCGGCATCGACCGCCGGATCGGCGGCGGCGACGAGGTCCGAAACCGAGGGGCCGCTGACCACCGAGCCGTCGACGCGGACATATTCGCCCAGGTAGACGTTGCGGATGCCCATGCCGTCGTAGAAATGGCTGTTGTAGGTATTGTCCGAGAAGCAGTCCTGCTCTTCCTCGGGGTCGTTCAGCAACACGCCCAGCTTCATCCGCTCGCCCGCCAACTCGCCGTAGGAGAGCGAGCCCATGCCGGTGAGGATGGTGTTCAGCCCGGCATTCTCGTCCGCCAGCACGCTGGCGCGCGCCGCACCGCCTTCGGCCCAGTTGCCCGCCATCTCCTCGAGGTCGCTGACAAGCAGGTCGGTCGCGGCCAGCAGGTAGGCCCCGCGCCGGTCGCAGTTGGCGTTGGTGCAGGCCTCGCCCTGGGCATAGTCGGTCCAGGGGCGGTTGCCGGCGCCGGGTTCGGTGCCGTTCAGGTCCTGGCCCCAGAGCAGGAACTCGATGGCGTGATAGCCGCGCGCGACGTTCGACTCGACCTCGTCGGCCTCGTTCAGCGTGTCGGCGATCAGCGCCGGGGTGATCTCGGTGGCGTCCACCTCGTTGCCCGAGAGCGTGAACTTCGGATTGGCGATGACGTTCAGCGCCGCGTATTCGTTCTCATCCGTCGCGCCGCCATAGGAGAGGTCGACATAGTCGATCAGCCCCTCGTCGAGCGGCCAGGCGTTCACCTTGCCTTCCCATTCGTCCACGATCACGTTGCCGAAACGGAAGGCCTCGGTCTGCTGATAGGGCACGCGGGCGGCCTTCCAGGCAGCCTTGGCGGCTTCGAGAGCCTCGGGCGAGGGGGTCTGGACAAGCACCTGCACGGCAGCTTGCAACCGCTTGGCGGTGGTCAGGCTGTCGCCATAGGCGGCTTCGGCGATGTCGGCATAGGTGTCGAGAACGGCGGCTTTTTCGACGGCGAAAGCCGGCAGGGCCGTCAGCGCGGAGGTGGCGAGAGCTGCCATGAGCGTGCGGGTCATCATAGTCCTTTCAGTGCGTGAAGGCGGAGGGCGACGGTTGGTCGATAGGTGCAGTGCGTGCCATCCGCAGGAGTGCGGGGCCGAAGGCTCCGGCCAGGCGCACCACTTCGAAGGCGGCGGGACCGCGCACCAGCGCGCAGGCGAAGAGGGTGGCTTCCTCGGTGTCCTGCTGGGCTGCGGCAGCCATCAGATGGGCAAATGCGCATTCATCGCCGCCGATGCAACGGCAGGTGATGTCGTGGCGCATGAGCGGGCGGCGGGCGCATCGGGTGGCGGTGGCCATCAGAGCATCGAAATCGGCCAGCGCCTCCTCGGCGGCGGGGCCGAGCGCCAGGCGGAAGCCGGCCTCGATATCCTCGCGGGTGTTGCTGTCGCACCAGCCGCGCAGGCACAGGACGGCCGCCTGTTCGACGGCGCCCAGCTCGCGCAGGTGGCCCACCGGTGCGCCGCCACGGGGCGTGGCCGGCTCGGGGCGCTGGAAGTCGAAGCGCATTCTCATTTCGTGAGGATCAGCTTGCCGGCGCGGGTGATGCGCAGCGTGTAGACCTGTCCATCCAGCACGATCTGCGCCTGGTTGCCGTCCTGCGTGAGCATCCGGGCATCATAGGCGGGCAGGGCGGGGGCGGTTGCAATCGGACCGGCGAGGCTCATGGCGTGGGCCCCGTTTGGTCCAAAGGGCGCAGCGCCTCTGCCTTTGCGGCGCGGTCAGTCGGGTCGGTCATGAACGGTCTCCATCGTTTCTCTCGATCCCGGCTGCCTGGAAATGGGTGGCGTGGACGTGTGATGGAAAATTTACTGAAATAGTCGGATAAGTCAACCGGCAACCCGACTGAATTGGTTGGGTATTTGGCGGGAGCCTCTTTTTTAGCCTGATGCGATCTGCCGCCAAAGGAAAAGGCCCGGCTGAAAACCGGGCCTTTCGACATCTCTAAGCGAGACGATGTGCTCAGGCGGCCTTGCCGAAGGAATTGAAGATGGCCTGCCAGTTGGCCTGAGCGGCTTCCATCACTTCGCGGGTGTTGGCGATTCCCTGTTCGAGGCTGGCCTGGACAAAGCCGGCCTGCAGTTCGAGGGCGGATTTGACGTCCTTGACGCCGAGCAGGGCCTGGCCGTGCGCGACGGTGCCTTTTGCACCATCGGCGATCTGGCCGAGGATCATGCGGTCGACTTCGATGGTGCCAGTGACGAATGCCTTCCCGGCTTCCGACAGTTGTGCAACGAAGGCGCCCGCCTGGTCGAGTTGGTCCTGGGTGGTTCCGGTTTTCTTGGTGGCCATGTGCGGTCTCCATGGGCTGAAATCTGCGATGATTGGGAATATAGGTTGCCAATGCTGCATTGCAACATGGAAATGCTGCAGTGCGGCATCGAGAGGCGCGGCACCGCGTCGCAGCAGCGGCAAGCCAAAGCGTCTTCGGCCTTGTTGCCTGTCATGGAATGCGGGCCACGCTGTTCGGCCGGCTCGTTCTTTTCTGACGTCATCAAAAGGTTCTGCTCCGGCCTTGCCGAGGGGTTCCATCCCCGAAGGCTTTGTAATTTCACATTTCTGTGTATAGACGACAAAATTAGTCGGAAAACTGCTTGACCTCCCATCGGCGTTGCAGCATGGACTGCGACCTGTACCCAAACGGCACCGCCACGGCCGCGCGAAAGCAGCGCAGGCCCAGCCGCCATTCCCCCCTTTGCACATCGCTGGCGCGTCGCGTCGGCACCAATATCGGGATATCGACAATGCGACACTGGCTCAGCGCCCTTTGCCTTGCCGGCCTTGCCACGGCGGCCTCTGCACAGACCATCACGGTGGAAACCGCCCGTGGCGAGGTGACCCTGCCGGCGCAGCCGCAGTCCGTCATAACGCTCGACATGGCCGTGCTCGACGTCATCGATTCGATCGGCGGCACCGTCGCGGGTATCCCGGCGCAGACGGTATCGACCTACCTGTCGAAATACGCCGAGACGGCCACCCCGGTCGGATCGCCCTTCGAGCCAGATGTCGAGAAGATCGCCGCCCTCCAGCCGGATCTCATCATCGTGGCCGGCCGCTCCGCGCCGAAGTTCGACGAGCTTTCGGGCATCGCCACGGTGATCGACCTGACGCCGGACACGACAAACGTCATGCCGTCGATCCGGCGCAACGCTGCGACCCTGGGCGCGATCTACGGCAAGCAGGAGGAGGCGGCCGCGAAGGTTGCCGCGCTCGACGAGGCACTGGCCAAGGTGAAGGCCGCCGCCAGCGGGCGCGGTACGGCGCTGACGCTGCTGACCACCGGCGCCAGGATGAGCACGCATGGCGACAAGGGCCGCTTCGGGCTGATCTACAACGAGTTCGGTTTCCCCCCGGCCATCGAGGGCGTGAAGCCCGGCAATCACGGCCAGCCGATCAGCTTCGAGTTCATCCGCGAGACCAATCCCGACTGGATCTTCGTCGTCGACCGCGACGCCGCCATCGGGCGTGACGGGCAGCCGGCGGCGCAGATGCTCGACAACCCGATGGTCGCGGCCACCACGGCGGCACAGAAGGGGCAGATCGTCTACCTGAACCCGGTCGACTGGTATCTGATCGCAGCGGGCATCACCTCGGTCGGCAATGCCGCCGCGCAGGTCGCGGGCGCGCTCGGCGAATAGGCGGATGAGCGAGGCGGTCGATACATCGCAGGGCAGGGCAGAGCGCCCGTTCGGTTCGCCCGGCCGGGGGCTGCTCTGGCTCGGGCTGGCGCTTGTGGTGCTGCTGGCCGGCCTGAGCTTGCTGGTCGGGGCGGGGCGCATCGGCCTGCGCGAGCTGCTCGACGATCCGGCGGGCCTCGACCTGCTGATGACAAGCCGCCTGCCGCGCACCGCCGCGTTGATCCTCGCGGGCATGGCCTCGGCCATCACCGGGCTGGTGATCCAGCGCCTGGTTCAGAACAGGTTCGTCGATCCGACGACCATGGGCACGGTCGACAGCGCTTCCCTCGGGCTGCTGTTGACCGTGATCATCTTCCCTGACGCGCCGCCAATGCTGCGCATGGCCGCCGCGGCGCTCTGCGCCTGGCTCGGCACCGGCGTCTTCCTCCTTCTGCTGCGCGCCATGCCGCGCCGCTCGCCTCTGATCCCGCCCTTGCTGGGTATCTCCTATGGTGCGGTCATCGGCTCGGTGGCCATGTTCATCGCCTGGCAGACCGACCTGATGCAGGCGCTCTTCGCCTGGACCTCGGCGGATTTCTCCATCGTGCTGGCGGGTCGCTACGAGATGCTCTACCTCGCCGCCGCCTTCACCGTCTTCGCCTGGATCGCGGCCGACCGCTTCACCCTGGCCGGTCTCGGCGACAGCGTGGCGCGCTCGCTTGGCCTGAACCCCGGCCAGGTGCTGGCGCTGGGGGTGACGATCGTTGCCGCGGTGGCCGGCTGCATCGTCGTCACGGTGGGCTATATCCCCTTCCTCGGGCTGATCGTGCCCAACCTGGTCGCGCGCCGCTTCGGTGACAACCTTCGCCGTGCACTGCCCGCTGTGGCGCTGCTTGGCGCGCTGATGACGCTGGTCTGCTATATCGCCGGGCGGCTGATCCTGCACCCGTTCGAACTGCCCATCGGGATCACCATGGGCGTATTGGGCGCGGTGATCTTCCTGGTGCTTCTGCTGAAGGGGCAGGGACGATGAGCCCCGAGCTGCGATGGCAGCGGGCCTGCCGGCTGACTCTGGCGCTGGGTCTCGTTCTGGCGCTGGCGGTGGCCGGATACATGACGCTGGGCGCCGTGGGCAAATGGTCTTTCGTGCTGAGCTACCGGGGCGAGAAGCTGCTGACCATCCTGCTGGTGGCATGGACCGTGCCGGCGGCGACAGTGCTGTTCCACGTCATCTCGCGCAACCCGATCCTGACGCCCTCGATCATGGGATTCGACACGCTCTTCGTGCTGATCCAGACGCTGGCGGTCTTCCTGCTGGGCTCGGCAACCGTGTCGGCCTGGCCGCCGCAACTCGTCTTCCTGGGCGAACTGGCGGTGATGGTGGTCTTTGCCTCGCTGCTGTTCCACTGGCTGTTCTCGCGGATCGCGCAGAGCCTGGAACTGCTCCTGCTGGTCGGCATCGTCTTCGGGGTGCTGTTCCGTTCCGTCTCTGGCCTGTTGCAGCGGCTGATCGACCCGAGCGAGTTCCTCATCGTGCAGGACCGCATGTTCGCCTCGTTCAGCGGGGCCGAGCCGCAGGTGCTGACCATGTCCGCCGGGCTGGTCGGTGTGGCGACGCTCTGGGCGATCTGGCGGCTGCCGGCGATCGACGCCATGGTACTGGGCCGCGATGCGGCGCTGGCGATCGGCGTACCGCATCGCCGCCTGACCGCCGAGGTCTTCCTGATCGTCACCCTTCTGGTGGCGGCCTCCACCGCGCTGGTCGGGCCGATCACCTTCTTCGGCCTCCTGGTCGCCAATGTCGCCTATCGCCTGCTGCCCGGCGCGCCCCTGCGCCTCACGCTGCCGCTGGCCGGGCTGCTTGGCGCCGCTCTTCTCGTCGCCGCTCAGGTGGTGCTGGAACGGGTGCTCGGCTTTGCCGGCACCGTCGGCATCGTGATCGAGTTCCTGGGCGGCCTCATCTTCATCCTCCTTCTGATCGAGCGTGCCCGATGATCCGTGTCGAGAACCTTGGCAAATCCTATGCCGGCCAATGGGTCGTGGACCTTCCCGAACTGGAACTGCCGCGCGGCGGCCTCACGGCGATCATCGGCCCGAACGGGGCAGGCAAGTCGACCCTGCTGTCGATGATCGCCCGTTTGCAGAGCCCCGACCGGGGCGTGGTGACGCTCGACGGGCAGGACATCCTGCGCATCCCCGGCGATACACTGGCCCGCCGCCTGACCGTGCTGCGCCAGGACAACGCCATGGCGGCGCGGCTGACCGTGAGCGACCTGGTGGGGTTCGGGCGTTACCCCTATTCCAAGGGGCGCCTGACCGGGGAGGACCATGCGAAGATCGAGGAGTCGCTGGCCCTTGTCGAACTCCAGCCCTATCGCCACCGCTTCCTCGACGAGCTTTCCGGCGGCCAGCGCCAGCGCGCCTTCATCGCCATGGTGCTGGCGCAGGACACTGAATACGCGCTCTTCGACGAACCGCTGAACAGCCTCGACATCCGCCATGCCGTCTCGGTCATGCAGCTGCTGCGCCGCGCCGCCGAGGAGCTGGGCAAGACCGTGGTGACGGTGCTGCACGACCTGAACTTCGCGGCCCGGCATTCCGACCGCATCATTGCCATGAAGAACGGTCAGTTGCAGTTCGCCGGACCTCCGCACCAGGTGATCCGCACCGTCGCCCTGCGCGACCTCTACGGAATCGACCTGAACGTCAGCCGGACAGACGGCAAGCTGATGGTCGACATCTACGGCTAGCCATTCCGAACCAGGCCTGTCCCCGGCGGGACCTGGCCCCAACCCCAGTCCATCGAGCCCGCCAGACCGGCCAGCCAGTTCGGACTTCCGACCTCACGCACGAAAGAAGGACCAAGACGTGACCCAATCCCTCATGACCCGCTACCGGCGGACGACCGCGCTTTGCCTCACCGGGCTTGCCTTTGCCGGGGCTGCCAATGCGCAGAGCAGCGATGCTCTCGACCTCGGCACGCTCGTCATCACTGCCGGCGGCTTCGAGCAGCACGTCGTGGATGCGCCGGCCTCGATCTCGGTCATCACCGTTGAAGAGCTGCGCCGGGCGAATGTGACCAACCTTTCGGACGCGCTGCGCGAGGCTCAGGGTGTCATCACCACCGGCATCGCCAACGAGCAGGACATCTTCATCCGCGGCCTGCCCGGCGACTACACGCTGATCCTGGTCGACGGCAAACGCCAGGGCACGCGCGAGAGCCGCACCAACGGCTCCTCGGGCTACGAGCAGAGCTTCATCCCGCCCGTCGCCGCCATCGAGCGGATCGAGGTCGTGCGCGGCCCGATGTCCTCGCTCTACGGCTCCGATGCCATGGGCGGCGTGGTGAACATCATAACCCGCAAGGTCTCGCCGGTCTGGACCGGGTCCGTGACTGCCGAGACGACGATTCCCGAGGGCAGCGATGATGCGGCCTCGAACCAGCTCTCCTTCTACCTGAACGGTCCGATCCTTGCCGACCGGCTGGGCCTGCAGATCTGGGGCCGCCGGCTCGACCGCGACGAATCCGGCGTTCTGAACGGCCCGCGCGAGCAGGAGGACATCGACCTGACCGCGCGGCTGACCTGGATGGTCAACCCCGACCACGAGCTGAGCTTCGAATACGGTTTCACCAGGATCGACCAGTATTCCAACCCCGGCAGGACCCTGGCCCTCGGCACCGATCCGGAACGGGTCGACAATGACCGCCAGCACTGGGCGCTGGGCTACAAGGGCAACTGGGGCGCCGTGACCTCCGACTTCAGCTTCCAGCAGGAGCGGGGCAAGCGCACCAGCTACGATTATCTGGCCGGCGCCCTGGTCGAAGGCAGCCGCAACCCCGAGATCGTGAACTCGGTGCTCGACGGCAAGTTCACCATCCCGGCCGAGTTCCGCGGTGCGCATACCATCGTGACCGGTTTCCAGTATCGCCATGCCGAGCTGACAGACCAGAACCCCGGCCTGGGCAATGGCCTCTACCAGGAATACACCTCCTCGGAATGGGCCGTCTTCGCCGAGGACGAATGGAAGCTGAGCGACAGCTTCGCCCTGACCGCCGGCCTGCGCTATACCGACAACGAGAACTTCGGCGGCAAATGGACCCCGCGGCTCTATGCCGTTTGGAACGTGAACGACGCCTTCACCCTCAAGGGCGGCGTCTCGACCGGCTACCGCACGCCTTCGCTGCGCCAGACCATCGACGGCTATTACTACACCACCCAGCGCGGCGCCGGCGTCATCGTCGCCAACCCCGACCTGAAGCCCGAGACCAGCACCAGCTACGAGGTCTCGGCCCTCTGGCAGCAAGGCGCCTACGAACTCGGCGCGACCCTGTTCCGCACCGACTTCCGCGACAAGATCGAGAGCTTCAACACCGGCGGCACCGTCGTGGTGGGCGGCACGACCTACAACCGCTGGGAATACCGCAACATCCAGGACGCGCTGCTGCAGGGGGTGGAACTCACCGGACGGGTGGAGCTGAGCGACTCGGTGTTGCTGCGCGGCTCCTACACCTTCACCGATTCCGAGCAGCAGAGCGGCGCCTATGCCGGTCTGCCGCTCGCCCGCACCCCGCGCCACGCAGCGAGCCTGCGGATGGAATGGGTGACGCCGGTTGCGGGCCTCGAGACCTGGGGCGCGGCCAACTACCACGGCAAGGAAGTGAACGCCGGCGCGCGCATCGGGACCAACGGCACGCCCTACGCCTATGACTCGCTGGGAAATGCCATCGCCTATGAATACGACGCCTATACCACCGTCGATATCGGCCTTTCCTACGTGCTGAGCGATCACGCGACCCTGAACGCCGCCATCTACAACCTGTTCGACGCAACGGTCACCGAAGCCGAGAGCAACACCTACCAGTCGGGCCGCAGCCTCTGGCTTGGCGTGACGGCGAACTTCTGAGTTCGCGCTGCGTGGCCGGGACCGGTTTCCGGCCACGCAAGACCGCCGCCGCGGCCCCGCGCCGCGAGGCACGGCGCGATCATTTCCGCAGGACCCCTTGGGGACGAGCGGGGGCAGGGCGGTGCCCTGGCCCGGATGGGATAAATCCCCCCATTTATGCGCGCCCGAAGCCCGTCAGGTCTCCGCGATGCCGCACGAAACCCCAAGACCGTTGCCCGGAGCCCACCAGATTTCCCGCGATGAACAGGCCGAACGCAACTTTCGTCTTGTCATCATTCAACGGCACATTTAGACGCGTCCGTGGAGACGTGGCCGAGTGGTCGAAGGCACACCCCTGCTAAGGGTGCAGGCGGGAAACCGTCTCGAGGGTTCGAATCCCTTCGTCTCCGCCACCACCCAAATTATACGAGTTCTGTTGAATGGCAAAACATGGCGCAATGGCTATGTTTTACTGGCGTTTGAGCGTCTGATTGTTTGTGCTCGCTTTGTTTCGATGTCGCCTGTATTCTTCTCTTGAGTGGTATGGAACGTGGTATCGGTCATGGTGACGCTCTCAGGAAAGCTGACTAAGAAATTGGTAGAGAACGCTGGCCCCGGTCGGCACGGTGACGGCAATGGGCTGTATCTGGTGGTCGACCCTTCTGGCGCGCGGCGGTGGATCGTGCGCGTGGTGGTCAAGGGCCAGAAAAACCGCATGGGCGCGCCGCTGCGCACCGACTTCGGCCTAGGTGGCGCAGATATCGTAACGCTTCCGCAGGCGCGCGAACGGGCGCTGGAATACCGGCGGATGGCGAAGCAGGGGCTCAACCCGCGTTTCAATGCTCGGCAGGAAATCCCGACCTTCGCCGAAATCGCTGAACAGGTGCATATCGACCGACTGCCAACCTGGAAGAACGCGAAGCATGGCGCGCAATGGATCAACACGCTGCGGGATTATGCCTTCCCCAAGATTGGGCGGATGCCGGTCGACAGCATTGGCCAGCCGGAAGTCCTGATGTGCCTGTCCCCGATCTGGACGGAAAAGCACGAAACAGCCGCCAGACTCGCGCAGCGGATCAAATCGGTTCTCGACGTGGCGAAATCAAAGGGCTTCCGGTCTGGCGAGAACCCCGTGACTGCGATCAAGGACGCCAAGGTTCTGCCCAAGGTGGCGAAGAAGCCCAAGCACCATGCGGCGATGCGCTGGCAGGACGTGCCTGCCTTCTATGCCGATCTTGCGACACGGGAAGCGATGGCCGCAAAGGCGCTGATGTTCACTTGCCTGACCGGCTCGCGCACGAATGAGGCACTTGGAATGCGCTGGGCGGAAATCGACGAGGACGCGCGCGTCTGGACCTGCCCGGCGGCACGGATGAAAACCGGCGAGGATCACAAGGTGCCGCTGACGGACGCCATGTTGGCGATCATCGAACCCCTGAGGGCGATGCAATCCGAATATGTCTTCGAGGGCCAGAAGCGCCACAAGCCGCTTTCCAATATGGCGATGCTGATGCTCTTGCGTCGAATGGGCGTTGAAGGCGTCACCGTTCACGGTTTCCGTAGCACTTTCCGGGATTGGGCCTCGGAATCGGCCAACGCCCAGCGCGAAGTAGCCGAGATGAGCTTGTCGCATCGAATCGGGTCGGATGTGGAACGCGCTTATGCTCGGTCAGACCTTCTGGATAAACGACGGACCTTGATGGAGCGTTGGTCAAATTTCGTGACCGGAAATTCCGGAAAGGTGATTAATTTCAGCAAAAGTGCAGAAAATTAATACGTAAATGTCGGGGGTCTTCGACCTTCCGCTCCGCCTTTATGGGCTATCAAAAGGCTTGCCGCGAAAAAAGGTGCGTGCGACCTTACCTTTATGCAAGGTGCGGATGACGAAGAAGGGCCTGATCTGGCCGAACAACTCCACGATATCGTGGAGAGTATGCTGCTTGAAGTCGGCTTCCGGAATTACGAACGACCCATCCGTACACTGCTAGGACAATCAGCCCCGTTCGCCAATCTGCGCCATGCCCGAGAGCTGATTTCGGCTTGGCGCGATGACTACAACCATCACCGCCCCCACACGAGCCTCGACGGGCTCACCCCGTGGGAGTATCACCAACGGTCAGTAGAGGACCAAAACCTGAACAGAGCGAACTAAAAAACGCGGACACTCAGGGGAGTATGTATGAACTGCCTTCCCCTGCAAGTGATTTGTCGATCCGCCGCCGACCCTGCT
>NZ_BNCJ01000024.1 GCF_014656415.1 Seohaeicola zhoushanensis
ATGGCCTCCTTGCCTCAAAATTAGCGAAGAAGGCGTCCACGATACACGGGGCTATTCAGCGCCCTATCATCACCTTCCCCAAAGTGGACATTTTGTGTGCAGCAGACAAAATCATAATAGTGCGCTCCAAACGGCAACTGCGACATGAGACGTCATTCTTCCCCCGCGCCTTACAAGATTTCACCAACACTCCGCCTTCCGTTCCAGAAAGCAGTGCGTTTCCGAGCGGGAAATCTCCCGGAAGCCGTGACGACGGTAGAGCGAGCCGACCGGGTTCCGGTGCAGATGCTTGAGCCTGACAGGCAGGCGCAGGCCATCCGCCACGGCGAAGGCGTGCGCGAGGATGGATGAGCCCGTTCCACGGCCCCAGTGGTCCGCGAACGGATAGAACTCTCCGATTCTTATGTGATCCGGCTGCCTATGGAGGGGTAGCGTCCCGAGTCTCTGCTCCGAACGCCTTGTTTCGAGGAAGGGTTTCTCCCTGACGTGGCGCGCGTCTCAGCCCTTCTCGGCCTTCTTCTCCCAGCGACCCGACTCCTCGGACCAGTATTGCGCGGCGCAGCCGGCGTCAGTGAGCGCCTTCCACTGGGTGCGGGCGCGGTTCAGCGCGGCCTCGTCGTTGCCGTCGAAGAGGATGCAGACCCGCTCCATCCGGGCCACCTCGTCGGGGGCCACATCGGCCCCGTCCACCGCCATCAGGCAGGCGGGGCCATTGGCCGCCTGCCCCGTGGTCAGCAGGATCGGCTGGGCCGCGTCATGCGGCCCGCCCGCCAGCCCATGGGGCAGGAAGCCTTCTTCGGGGCCGAGCCAGAGCCGGTCGTCGAGCCATTCCATCCGCGCCTGTTCGCGCCCGCGCACCGCGATGCGCCAGCCCGCCTCGCGCGCCTTGCCGAGCAGCACCGGAAGGGTCTGCTCCAGCGGGTTGCGGGTCAGGTGGTAGAAATAGGCGGCCCCCATCTCAGCCCTTCTCGCAGGTGTCGGCGATCATCCGGTTCAGCGCGGCAACGCCCCAGCCGGTCGCGCCCTTGGGGGCGAAATCGGTGTCGGACTTGACCGAGGCCATGCCGGCGATGTCGAGGTGGATCCAGGGCATCCCGTCCTTGACGAAGCGTTGCAGGAAGGTCGCCGCCGTGGCGCAGCCCGCCGGGCGGCCGCCGCTGTTCTTGATATCGGCGATGCGCGACTTGATCTGCTCGTTGTAGCCGCCGCCCGTCGGCATCCGCCAGGCGCCCTCGCCCTCGGCCCTGGCGGCCTTGAGGAAGCTTTCGCAGAAGGTGTCATCGTTCGAGAAGACGCCGGCATATTCATGCCCCAGCCCGATGATGATGGCCCCGGTCAGCGTGGCGAGGTCGATCATGCCGGTCGGCTTGAAGCGCTCCTGCGCGTACCACATGACGTCGCAGAGCACGAGGCGGCCTTCGGCGTCGGTATTGACCACCTCGACCGTGTCGCCCTTCATCGAGCGGATGACGTCGCCGGGCCGGGTGGCATTGCCCGAGGGCATGTTCTCGACCAGGCCGACGAGGCCGACGACATTGGCGCGGGCCTTGCGCAGGGCCAGCGTGCGCATGACCCCGGCGACGACGCCCGCGCCGCCCATGTCCATGGTCATGTCTTCCATGCCGACGGCGGGCTTGAGCGAGATGCCCCCGGTGTCGAAGACCACGCCCTTGCCGACGAGCGCCAGCGGGGCATCGCCCTTGGCGCCGCCGTTCCAGCGCATGACCACCACGTAGGAGGGGCTGTCGGACCCCTGCCCGACCGAGAGCAGCGTGCGCATCCCGAGCTTTTCCAGCGCGGCCTCGTCCAGCACCTCGACCTCGAGCCCCACCTCGGTCAGGGCCTTGAGGCGGTTGGCGAATTCGGTGGTGGTGAGCACGTTGGCGGGTTCGTTGGTGAGGTCGCGGGTGAAGAAGGCGCCCTCGGCCACCGCCAGCAGCGGCGCGGCGGCGGTTTCGGCGGCGGCGGGGTCGGCATGGTGGATCACCGTCTCGGCGGCGGGCTTGCCGACGTCATCGCCGGTCTTGTGCGCCTCGAAGCGGTAGTCGCGCAGGGCGATGCCCAGGGCGAGTTCGGCGACGTTCTTCATGTTGCCGGCCATCACCGTCAGGCCCTTGCCCGCCTTCGCCTTGCCGAGCGCCGCGCCGGCCTTGCGCAGGTCGAGCCGCGCGGCATTGCGCGGCAGCACCAGCACGTCGAGCGTCTCGGCGGCGAGGCCCGCGGGCATCTCCAGCGTGATGACCTGCCCGGTCTTGGCCTTGGCGAAACGTGCGCTGGCGACGAGGCGTTCGAGCGCACCGCGGCTCAGCCGGTTCACCCGCCGCGCCACCGTGTCGAGCTTGCCGTCGGGCGGCACGACGATGGCGAGCCGGCCCTCGGCCGAGGCCATCGCGTCGAGATCGGTCGCGGTGAAGCGGATCGGGGTCGGTGCAGTCATATTCAGCTCCTTGCAGGGATCCGCCCAGAGGTAGCGCGCGCCGTGCCCCTTGGCCAGATAGCAGTTTTCCCCGCCCGACTATTGCATTAGGATTGCATCAACGGCCAACACAATACAGGCGCCCGGGGGTCCAAGTGTCACGCTACGACAGATACGTCCTGTCGCAACTGCTGCTTTTCTTTGGATTCTTCGCGCTTGTCCTGGTCGCGGTGTTCTGGATCAATCGCGCGGTTGTGCTCTTCGACAGGCTGATCGGCGACGGCCAGTCGGCGCTGGTCTTCCTGGAATTCACCGCGCTTACCCTGCCCAACCTGATCCGCATGGTGCTGCCGATGGCGGCCTTCGCGGCGGCGGTCTATGTGACCAACCGGCTGAACAGCGAAAGCGAGTTGACGGTGATGCAGGCGACCGGCACCGGGCCGTTCCGGCTGGCCCGCCCCGTGCTGGTCTTCGGCCTGATCGCTGCGGGCATGATGAGCGTGCTGACCCACATCCTGATGCCGGCCTCGACCAGCCAGCTGGCGATCCGCGAGGCCGAGGTCTCGCGCAACGTGACCGCGCGGCTGCTCTCGGAGGGCAGTTTCCTGCACCCGGCCGATGGGGTCACCTTCTTCGTGCGCCAGATCGACCGTGACGGCACGCTGAACGACGTCTTCCTGTCGGACCGGCGCAACCCGGCGCAGAGCGCGACCTATACCGCCGCGCGCGCCTTCCTGGTGCGCGAGGGCGACCGGGCCAATCTGATCATGGTCGACGGCATCGCACAGCGCCTGAACAATGCGGCCAACATGCTCTCGACCACGGCGTTTCAGGATTTCTCGTATGACATCACCGCGCTGGTGCGGAAGGAGACCGAGGCCGCACGCGATATCCGGGCGATCCCGACGGTCGAACTTTTTACCGGCCAGGCCCAGATCCTCGCCAACGAGAAGTTCACCGCAGGCGAGCTGGCCGAAGAGCTGCACCTGCGCTTTGCCCGCGCGTTGATCTGCGTCTCGGTGGCGCTGATCGGCTTTTCCTCGCTGATGCTCGGCGGCTTCTCGCGCTTCGGGGTCTGGCGGCAGGCGCTGGTGGCCTTCGTGCTGCTGATCGTACTTGAAGCGCTGCGCGGCGTGGTCGACGGGCCGGTGCTGGACAATCCGGCCGCCTGGCCGCTGATCTATCTTCCGACGGTGGTGGGGCTGGTGATCTCGGGCATCTTCCTGCGCTTTGCCGGGCGGCCGCTGCCGCGGCTCTTCGGGCGACGCGCGGCGGAGGTGGCAGCATGATCCTCGACGGCTATTTCGCGCGCCGCTTCCTGCAGAGCTTCCTGCTGATCCTGGCGGTGTTCCTGACGCTGATCATGCTGATCGACCTGATCGAGCAGCTGCGCCGGTTCGAGAACGCCGACCTCGGTTTCGGCCAGATGGCGACGCTGATGCTGCTGAACGTGCCCGGGTCGATCAAGGACATCCTGCCGCTGCTGATGATCCTGTCGACGGTGGTGCTCTTCGTCAGCCTGGCGCGCAGCAGCGAGCTGGTGGTGACGCGGGCCATCGGGCGCTCGGGGATCCGGGCGCTGGCGGGGCCCTGCCTGGTGGCTCTGGTGATCGGCGCGCTGGCGGTGACGATGCTGAATCCGATCGCGGCGGCGACCTCGAACCGCTACCAGCAGCTGGCGGATACCTATCAGACCGGCGGCCCGGCGGCGCTCTCGCTTACCGGCGAAGGACTGTGGATGCGCCAGGGCGGCGCGCAGGGACAGGCGGTGATCCACGCCACCGGCTATGGCGGGGCCGAGCCGGTGACGCTCTACGGGGTGACGATCCTAAGCTATGCGCCCGGCGGCGGGCCGGAACAGCGCATCAGCGCCGAGAGCGCGCAGCTGGCACCGGGTGAATGGGTGCTGAGCAAGGTCAAGGTCTGGCCGCTGGCGACCGGGCGCAACCCCGAGACGGCGGCCAAGTCGGTCGACACCCTGCGTCTGCCCACCACGCTGACCGACGACCGCATCCGCGAGAGCATCGGCCAGCCCAACGGCATCTCGATCTACGACCTGCCCGGCACCATCCGCGCACTGCGGCAGGCGGGCTTTGCCACCCGCAAGCAGGAAGTCTGGTACATGGTCGAGCTGGCCCGGCCGCTGTTCCTCCTGTCGATGGTGCTGATCGGCGCGGCCTTCACCATGCGCCACACCCGCTTCGGCGGCACCGGCATCGCTGTGCTTGCAGCCATCCTGCTCGGTTTCGCCTTGTATTTCGTCCGCAATTTCGCGCAGATCCTTGGAGAGAACGGCCAGATTCCCGTGATCCTGGCCAGTTGGGGACCGCCCATAGCGGCGATCTTCCTCGCCCTTGGACTGTTGTTGCACGCGGAGGACGGATGAGTCTGCTTGCCCGTTTCCTGGTGATCGCCGCCCTGGTGCTGCCCTTCGACGCGGCAGCCCAGGGGCGCGAGCCGCTGTCCGCCACCGAGGAGGAGGAAGGCCCCGCCGTCCTGGTGGCCGACCGCGTCTTCATCACGCCCGAACGGGTGCTGGTGGCCGAGGGCCATGTCGAGGCCTTCCAGGGCGATATCCGCCTGCGCGCCCGGAAGATCACCTTCGACCGGACCGAGGGCAAGCTTACCATCGAAGGCCCGATCCGCATCGACCAGGGCGGCACCATGGTGGTGCTGGCCGACTTTGCCGAGCTCGACAAGGGCCTACAGAATGGCCTGCTGACCGGCGCGCGCATGGTGCTCGACCAGCAGCTGCAACTGGCCGCGCTGCAGATGGCGCGGGTGAACGGGCGCTATACCCAACTCTACAAGACCGCCGTGACCTCGTGCCATGTCTGCGGCGACGGACGCCCGCCGCTCTGGCAGATCCGCGCCCGCACGATCACCCATGACCAGGAGGAGCGGCAGCTCTACTTCCAGGGCGCGCAGTTCCGCATCCTCGACGTGCCGGTGATGTATTTCCCCGGAATGCGCCTGCCCGACCCGACGCTGGAGCGGGCAACAGGCTTCCTGATCCCCTCGGTGCGCTCGACCTCGAACCTCGGCACCGGGGTCAAGATCCCGTATTTCTTCCGGCTGGGCGATCATGCCGACCTGACGCTTGCGCCCTATATCTCCTCGGCCACGCGCACGCTCGAATACCGCTATCGCCAGGCCTTCCGCAAAGGCCGGATCGAGTTCGAGGGCGCGCATACGCGCGACGACCTGATCTCGGGCGAGACCCGCGGCTATATCTTCGGCTCGGCCCGGTTCGACCTGCCGCGCGATTACAAGCTTGAGTTCTCGCTGCAGCTGGCCTCGGACAATTCCTACCTGGTGGACTACGGCCTGCCCGATCTCGACCGCCTGCGCAGCGAACTTTCGATCAGCCGCTACCGGCTCGATACTGCCTTCCGCACCCGCCTCATCAACTTCGAGAGCCTGCGCGACGCCGACGACGAATCCCTGCTCCCCACCATCGTTGTCGACGCCTCCTTCGAGCGGCGCTTCTTCCCGAAGGTGATCGGCGGCGAGGTGCGCACCTCGTTCCTGCTGCACACGCACCGGCGGCCGTCGAACATCGATATCCTCGGCCGCGACATACGCCGGGCGACCGCCGATGTCTCGTGGCAGCGCTTCTGGCTGATGGACAACGGTCTGCGCACCGATTTCGAGATCGGCGTGGCGGCGGATCTGTTCCAGGTGCGCCAGGACAGCACCTCGGAATCGCGGTTCAACCGGATCACGCCGCGCAGTGCGATCAAGTTCAGCTATCCGATGGTCATGAGCACCGGCAGGGTCACACATTACCTCGAACCGGTGGTGCAGATCGGCTGGACCAACGTGCACGGCCTGAACCCGCCCAATGACGAGAGCACCTTCGTCGAGTTCGACCAGGGCAACCTGCTGGCTCTCTCGCGCTTTCCCGCGCCCGACCGCCGCGAGAGCGGCACGACGGTGGCCTACGGTCTGAACTGGGCCGCCTATGGCGCCAAGGGCTGGCAGGCCAATGCCACCATCGGCCAGGTGCAGCGGCGCGACGCCAACCCCGACTTCACCAGAACGTCTGGCCTCTCGAGTACCACCTCGGACGTGCTGGTCGCCGGCCAGATACGCTTTGCCGACAAGCTTTCGCTGACGGCGCGGACCCTGCTGGACGATACCTTCAGCCTGTCCAAGGCCGAGGTGCGCGGCGACTGGACCTCGTCCCGCGCGCAGCTGGCCGGCACCTATCTCTGGCTGGGACCCGACCCGGCCGAGGGCCGTGCCCAGGCGCTTTCCGAGATCTGGCTGAACGGCGGCTACCAGATCGCCACCGGCTGGACCGCAAGCGCCAGCCTGCGTTACGACATTTCCGACCAGCGGGCATCCCGCGCCGGCCTTGGCTTCGTCTATCGCAACGAATGCGTAACGGTCGACCTTGGCCTCAACCGGCGCTATACCTCGTCGACAAGTATTGAGCCGTCCACCGATATCGGCTTTACCATCTCGCTGAGCGGGTTTTCGGTGGACGCGGAACCAAACAAGTACAGGCGATCATGCAGTTGAAAGTTTCCATCCTGAGGCGGCCGCTGGCCGCGCTGGCACTGGCGGCCGGTCTCTGTGGCCCCCTCGCGGCGCAGGGTCTGTTCTCGCCGGCGATCACGGTCAACGATGACGTCATCACCAATTTCGAGCTGGAACAGCGGATCCAGTTCCTGACCCTGCTGCGCGCTCCCGGCGATCCGGTCGAACAGGCCCGCAAGGGGCTGATCGACGAGCGGTTGCGGATGCAGGCCGTGTCCAAGACCGACATCGCCATCACGCCCGAGCAGGTCGATGCGGGGATCAACGAGTTCGCGCAGCGCACCCAGCTTTCCGGGGCCGAGCTCCTGAAGGCGCTGGCCGAGGGTGGCGTCGAACCGCAGACGATGCGTGATTTCGTCCGCGTCGGGCTGGCCTGGCGCGAGTATGCCGGCCGCAACTTCCTGGACAGCGCGCGGCCGACCCGCGCCGAGATCGACCGCGCGATAGCCCGTGACAGCTCGACGACCGGGGTTTCGGTTCTGCTGTCCGAGATCATCATCCCGGTGACGCCCGAGACGCTTCAGGATGCCGAGGCGCTGGCGCTGGAGATCTCGACCATTCGCAGCTACGACGCCTTCGCGGCAGCGGCGCGGCAGTATTCCGCTGCCTCGACCCGCGATATCGGCGGCCGGTTGAACTGGCTGCCGCTGACCAACCTGCCCCCGGCGCTGCGCCCGGTGATCCTGGCGCTGAAGCCGGGCGAGACCTCGTCGCCGATCCCGCTGCCCAATGCGATCGCGGTGTTCCAGATGCGCGGCACCCAGGAGACCGCCGGCAAGCCGGCCAGCTATTCGAAGATCGACTACGCGATGTATTACATCAACGGCGGCCGCTCTCCCGAGGCGCTGGCCTTGGCGCAATCGCTGCGCGAGCGGGTCGACCGCTGCGACGATCTCTACGGCATCGCCAAGGGCCAGCCCGTTACCGCGCTCGACCGCGTGCAGGAAGCTCCCGGCCAGATCCCGCGCGACGTGGCGCTGGAGCTCGCCAAGCTGGATGACGGCGAGGTCTCGACCAACCTGACGCGCAACAACGGGCAGACGCTGGTCTTCCTGATGATGTGCGGGCGCACCTCGCAGGAGAATGCCGAGCTGTCGCGCGATGACGTCGCCAACGCGCTGACCCAGAACCGGGTCTCGGAGCTGGCCGACGCCTATATCGCCAAGCTGCGCAACGAAGCCCGCATCGTCGAGCAATGAGCCTCCCCGTCGCGCTGAGCTGCGGCGAGCCGGCGGGCATCGGCCCGGAGATCGCCGTGCGCGCCTGGGAGGCGCTGCGCGAAGATTGCCCGTTCTTCTGGATCGGTGACCCGCGCCACCTGCCGCTGGGCGCGCCGGTGGCGCTGATCGACAGCCCCGAAGAGGCGGAGGCGGTGTCGGCCCGCGCCATGCCGGTGCTGGCCCATGCCTTTGCCGCGCCGACGGTGCCGGGCACGCCGGACCCGGACAATGCCACCGGCGTGATCTCGGCCATCGAGCGCGGCGTGGCGCTGGTGCACCGGGGCGAGGCCTCGGCCATCTGCACCGCGCCGATCCACAAGAAGGCGCTGATCGACGGCGCCGGGTTCGCCTATCCCGGTCATACCGAGTTCCTCGCCGCGCTGGCCGGGGTCGAGCGGGTGGTGATGATGCTCGCAGGCGAGCAGCTGCGCACCGTTCCGGCGACCATCCATATCGCGCTTTCCGAGGTGCCGGCGCAGCTGACGCCAGATCTGCTGCGCGAGACCATCGCCATCACCGACGCCGGGTTGCGCAGCCGCTTCGGCATCGCCAATCCGCGCATCGCGGTGGCGGGCCTGAACCCCCATGCCGGCGAAGGCGGCAAGATGGGGCGCGAGGAACTCGACTGGATCGGCCCGCTGGTGGCGGCGATGGCTGCCGAAGGCATTGGCGTCTTCGGCCCGCTGCCCGCCGATACCATGTTCCACCCGGCGGCACGGGCGCGCTATGACGCGGCGGTCTGCATGTATCACGACCAGGCGCTGATCCCGATCAAGACGCTGGAGTTCGACTCGGGCGTGAACGTGACGCTGGGCCTGCCCTTCGTGCGGACCTCGCCCGACCACGGCACCGCCTTCGACATCGCCGGCAAGGGCATCGCCAGCCCGGCCAGCCTGATCGCCGCGCTGAAACTGGCGCGCGACATGGCGGCGCGCTGACCCCATCCGCGCTTTCCCGCGTTGACAGCGCCGCCCGGCCCGCCTTGACTGGCCGTGACACGCCGCCAGCCTGGGAGGAGCAAGCGCCATGTCCGACGCGCCGGTCGTCCATATCGACCTTGCCGCCTTCGCGGCCGATCCCTACCCCGCGCTGGCGCGGATGCGGGCCGAGACGCCCATCGCCTATGTCCCGGAACTGGGCGCCACGCTGCTGACCCGCCGCGACGACGTCCACCGCGAGGAAAAGCGCATCCATGTCTTCTCGTCCCTGCAGCCGCAGGGGCTGATGACCCGCCTGATGGGCGAGAACATGATGCGCAAGGATGGCGAGGCCCATATGGCCGAGCGGCGCATCCTCTTCCCCGCCGTCAGCCCGCGCACCGTGAACGACCACTGGCGCGCCATCTTCGCAGAACGCGCGGCCGAGATCCTCGACCGTCTCGCGCCTCTGGGCGCCTGCGATCTTGTCCGCGACTATGCCATGCCGGTCTCGGCCGAGGCATTGAAGGCGATCACCGGGCTGACCGGCATGACCGCCGCCCATATGGACGAGGTCAGCCAGGCGATGATCGACGGCTGCGCGAATTACGCGAGCCTGCCCGAGGTCGAGGACCGCTGCAACGCCGCCACCGCCTCGATCGACGAGCATATCTCGCGGATGTGGTCCGACCCGCCGCCGCGTTCGGCCCTGGCGGTGATGATCGCCGGGGGCATGAGCGCGTATTCGGTGCGCGCCAATATCAAGCTCATCATCTCGGGCGGCCAGAACGAGCCGCGCGACGCCATCGCCGGCACCATCTGGGCGTTGCTGAGCCACCCGGACCAGCTTGCCTGCATCCGGAGCGGCCAGAATACCTGGCACGAGGCCTTCTCGGAATACGCCCGCTGGATGGCCCCCATCGGCATGTCGCCCCGCCGGGTGGCGCAGCGCGATACGGTGGGCGGCGTGACCTTCGAGTCCGAGGACCGCGCCTTCCTGATGTTCGGCTCGGCCTGCCGGGACGAGGCGCATTTCGTTTCCCCCGAGCGTTTCGACATCACCCGCGACACGCAACCGGCGATCAGCTTCGGGGCCGGGCCGCATTTCTGCGCCGGGGCCGCCGCCGCGCGCTGCATGATCGCCGATGTCGCCCTGCCGATGATCTTTGACCGCCTGCCGAACCTGCGCCTTGCCGGAGAGGTCGCCGTCACCGGCTGGGCCTTCCGCGGTCCGGTCTCGGTTCCCGTGGCCTGGGACGCCTGACCCCTTGCCGCGCCCCCTCGCCCGCGCCATATCGGTCTTATGCTGCGCCTGACCCCGATCCTGCTTGCCATCCTCTATGCGGTCGTCTGGTACCGTATTTCGGTCTGGCGCACCCATCGCGAGCTTGACCAGAAGTCGACCGAGCTGGCCGACCCGCGCCTGAAGGCGCTGACCGACCGGCTGGCGGCGAGCCTGGACCTGCCGCGCATCAAGGTCTTCATCTACGAGATCGCCCCGGTGAACGGCCTTGCCGCGCCGGACGGGCGGATCTTCATCACGCGCGGGTTCTACAAGAAGTTCCTGAGCGGCGAGGTCTCGGGCGAGGAGATGGCCAGCGTCATCGCGCATGAGCTTGGCCATGTCGCGTTGGGGCACGCGCGGCGGCGGATGATCGACTTCTCGGGGCAGAACGCGCTGCGCACCGTGCTCATCATGCTGCTGGGGCGTTTCGTGCCCATCGTCGGGGTCTGGATCGCCAACATGCTGACCACGATGCTCGCCGCCCGCCTGTCGCGCGGCGACGAATACGAGGCGGACGCCTATGCCGCCGCGCTGCTCACCAAGGCGGGGATCGGGGTCGGCCCGCAGAAATCGCTGTTCCGCAAGCTCGAAGGGCTGACGCAGAGCAATTCGGGCATGGCCCCGGCCTGGCTGATGAGCCACCCCAAGGTCGAGGAGCGCATTGCAGCGCTGGAGGCGCTGGAGCGGCGCTGGGGCACGCTGGAACCCGTCTAGGCCAGCGCCTTGCCCAGGCGCGGCAGCCGCGCCTTCTTCATCAGCGCGCGCATCTCCCAGGGTTCGCCGGAGAGCCGTATCGCCTCGTCGAGCACCGCCTGCGCCACGGCGCGGATGCCCTCTGGGTCGGCCTGCCAGAGCCCGTGCAGGAAGGCGTCGGGGTCGGCCCGGCTCAGGCCCTCCTCGGCCAGCACGTTGCGCGGGAAGTCGGCCGCGTTCATCGTCACGATGACATCGGCATGGCCCGCCACCGCCGCCGCCAGCACATGCACGTCGGCCGGGTCGGGCAGCCAGAGCCGGGCCTCGATCCCCGGCGCGGGCGGCACCTCGGCGTCGGGCCATTGGCGGCGCACCTGCGCGATCTCGCCGCGCGCCTGCTCCTCGCCGCCGGGGCCGAGCTTGCGCGCCGCGCGGGCCCATTCCTCGAGGATCCGCGCCGACCAGAGCGGGGTGTAGCGCCCGCCCTTCGCCGCCCCCAGCAGCACCTCGCGCATCACCGTCGGATAGAGGACGCAGGTGTCGAGCAGGACCTTCACAGCCGGAAGAACACCGCCTTGAGATAGCCGCTTTCGGCCAGTTGCGGCAGCTGCGGGTGGTCGGCCCCGGCGAATCCGGTGTGCAGCAGCTGCGCCGAGCGCCCGGCCCGCCCGATGCCGCGCAGGCTCGCCTCGCGGAAGCGGGCGAGATCGGCGGCATGCGAGCAGGAGCAGAGCACCAGGTAGCCGCCCTCGGCCACCAGCGGCGCGGCCAGCCGAGCGATCCGCTCATAGGCGCGCAGGCCGGCGTCCAGCGCCTGTTTCGAGGGCGCGAAGGCGGGCGGGTCGCAGATCACCAGATCGAACCGCGCGCCTTCCTGTCCCAGCGCGGCCAGCACGTCGAAGGCATCGCCCTGCCGGGTGGTGAACTTGCCCGCCACGCCGCTGGCGATCGCCCCCGCCTCGGACAGCGCCAGCGCCGGGCCCGAGCCGTCGACCGAAAGCGCGCTTTCCGCCCCGCCCGCGAGCGCGGCCAGCCCGAAACCGCCGACATGGCTGAACACGTCGAGCACCCGCGCGCCTTTCGCCAGCCGCGCCGCGAAGGCGTGGTTGTCGCGCTGGTCGAAGTAGAGGCCGGTCTTCTGCCCGCCGGTCAGGTCGGCCATGTAGGTCGCGCCGTTCATCGGCACATGCACGGGCGTGTCCGGCGCGCTGCCCAGCAGCACGCCGGATACATCGTCGAGCCCCTCGAGCGCGCGCGTCCTGCCGCCAGCGTTCTTGAGAATGCAGGTCACGCCTGTCACTCCGGCCAGCGCCGCCGCCAGCGCGTCGAGATGGGTCTCGGCCCAGGCCGCGTTCGGCTGCACCACGCAGGTCTCGCCAAAGCGGTCGATCACCACGCCGGGCAGCCCGTCGGCCTCGGCATGGACCAGCCGGTAGAAGGGCGTGTCGAACAGCCGCTCGCGCAGCTCCAGCGCGCGCTTGAGCCGTACCGCGAACCAGGCCTGGTCCACCACCGCCGCCGGGTCGCGGTCGAGCATCCGGCACATGATCTTCGAGGCCGGATTCACCGCCACCAGTCCGAGCGGCGCGCGCGCCTCGTCCTCGAGCACCGCCAGCGCGCCGGGCAGCAGCGCCTTGGTGCGCCGGTCGGTCACGATGTCATTGGCATAGACCCAGGGGAACCCGCGCCGGATCGCCCGCGCGTCGGATTTCGGTTTCATCCGCACCCGAGGGTGCTCGAACATTTCGGAAGGTGCTGTCATGGCGCCCTCATACGCGCAGACGCGGCGGCGCGGAAGGGCTTACGATGTGCCCCGAGGCCGGCTCCGCCAGCCGCCGCGCCGCCTTGGGGGCGCGGCGCGCTCCAGCCCGGCGCGCAGAACCTCGGTCATCGGGTGCTCCGGATCGCCATAGGTGGCCAATAGAGTCTCGATGGCCGCGCGCACATCCGCCCCCGCCGGCAGGCTCAGCGCCCAGTCGAGAAAGATGCTGCGGCACTCGGGTTCGGTGATTCCCTCGATCCGGTAGGCCTCGCGCACCAGGTGCTTGGGGTCGCTCGGCGGACCCGCCCGTTCAGTCATCCAGGTCCTCCCCGCCGACGACACGGTCGATCCGTTCGGCAGCGTCGGCATAGGCATCGGCCAAGGCCCCGCGCAGCACCTCGATGGTCTCGAACCCCGCGCTGCGGCAGAGGAAGTCCTGCCCGCTCTCTCCCAGCTTCATGTCGTCCGGCGCCTCACCCGAAAGCAGACGCAAGGCCGTCTGCACCTGCCAGTAGAGCCGGTAATGCGTGGTCAGCGCATCGCCATCCGCGGCGGAAAGCCAGCCGCAGGCGACACCGCCCTCCAGCCCCGAGATCACGTCGCGCGCCGCCAGGCCCGCCAGCAGCGCGCCCGACTGCGCCACCAGCTCGATATCCTGCAGCCGTCCTGCGCCGGTCTTGATGTCCCAGAGCCCCGCCGGGACCTTGGCCTCGGCGATCCGCGCGCGCATCTCGCGCACTTCGCGCAGCACCTCGTCCCGTGCGCGGGGCGCGGCGATCACCTCCTGCCGGAAGGCCTCGATATCGGCGGCGAGGCTTTCGCCGCCCGCCACAACCCGCGCCCGGGTCAGCGCCAGGTGTTCCCAGACCCAGGCGCTGGTCTTCTGGTAGTCGCGGAAGCTCGCCCAGCTGGTCGCCACTGGCCCCTGCGTGCCCGAGGGGCGCAGGCGCATGTCGACCTCGTAGAGCCGCCCCTGCGCCATCGGCGCGGTCAGCGCGGTGATCAGAGCCTGGGTGAGGCGCGCGTAATAGGTCCGTGCCGCCAGCGGGCGCGGCCCCTCCGAGCTTTCGACGCCCTCGGGGTCGTAGATCACGATCAGGTCGAGGTCGCTCTCGGTATTGAGCCGCCGCGCGCCGAGCGAGCCCATGCCCAGCACCGCCGCACCCCGGCCCGGAGGCGCGCCGTGCTTGGCCGCGAACTGGGCCTGCACCAGCGGGAAGAGCGCGCCGATCACCGCATCGGCGAGATCGGCATATTGCGCGCCCGCTTCCTCGGCCCCGATCAGCCCGCGCAGGTGGTGCACGCCGATGCGGAAATGCCATTCCTTCATCCAGCGCCGCGCTGTGTCGAGCTGCGCTTCGTAGTCGCGTTCGCGCGCCAGGCGCTCCGCCAATTCGGCGGCCAGCGGCACCTGCCCCGGCCAGTCGTTGAAGAAATCCCCGGCGATCACCGCGTCGAAGACACCGGAGTTGCGCGAGAGGTGCCCGGCCAGCGCAGGCGAAGTGCCGACGATGTCGATCAGCAGGTCGATCAGCTGCGGGTTGGCCTCGAAGAGCGCAAACAGCTGAACCCCCGCGGGCAGGCCCTTGAGGAAGCCATCAAGCGCGATCAGCGCCTCGTCGGGCTTGGCGGTGCGTGCGAGCCGCGCCAGCAGTTCGGGGCGCAGCCGTTCGAAGATCTGCCGCGCCCGCTGCGAGCGCAGCGCCGCATAGGTCGGCCAGCGCGAACAGACCGAGGTATCGAAGTCCTCGGGGACATCCACCCGCCTGGGGGCATCGGGGGCGAAGAAATCCTCGGTGAGCGCGTGGACCTCGGTCAGGCGGCGCACGATCTCGGCGCCGACGCTGCGGATGTCGCTGCCCATCAGGCAGGCCAGCCGCTCGAACTCGGCCTCGTTGGAGGGCAGCTTGTGGGTCTGCGCATCGTGCAGCATCTGGATGCGGTGCTCGACCTCGCGGTGGGCGCGGTAGTGCCCCGTGAGCTGCTCGGCCACCTCGGGCGGCACCCAGCCCTTGGCGGCCAGCGCCGCCAGCCCCTCGACCGTGCCGCGCAGGCGCAGGCTCTCGTCGCGGCCGCCGGCGATCAACTGCCGCGTCTGGGTGAAGAACTCGATCTCGCGGATGCCGCCCCGGCCCAGCTTCATGTCGTGGCCCATGACGGTCAGCGGCCCGCCGAGGCGCTTGCTCTCGCGGATGCGCAGGCGCATGTCGTGGGCGTCCTGAATGGCCGCGAAATCGAGGTGGCGGCGCCAGATGAAGGGGCGCAGCGACCGGATGAAGCGTTCACCGGCGGCAATATCCCCGGCGCAGGGCCGCGCCTTGATATAGGCGGCCCGCTCCCAGGTGCGCCCGAGGCTCTCGTAATAGCTCTCGGCGGCGGCGGTCGAGATGCAGACCGGCGTGACCGAGGGATCGGGACGCAGCCGCAGGTCGGTGCGGAAGACATAGCCCTCGGCGGTGCGGTCGCCGAGCGCGGCGGTGAAGCCGCGCGTGGCCTTGACCATGGCGGCGCGGGCTTCGTGGAAGTCGTCGTGGCTGTAGCGGGTCTCGTCGAACAGGCAGATCAGGTCGATGTCCGAGGAATAGTTCAGCTCGCCCGCGCCCATCTTGCCCATGGCGAGCACCACCATGCCCCCGGCGGTCGCGACGTCTTCCTCGGTCTGCCCCGGCAGCTTGCCGCGCCGGATCAGCGCGGCGATCTCGGCGCGCAGGGTGACGTCGCAGGCGGCGCCGGCGAAATCCGAGAGCCCGCCGGTGATCCGCTCCAGCGGCCAGGCCCCGGCCAGGTCGGCCAGCGCCAGGATCAGCGCGATGCGCCGCTTGGCCTGGCGCAGTTCGCTCATCAGCGCCTCGCGCGGGATCTCGGGCACCCGGGCGAGGATCTGGGCCAGCGCGGCGTCGGGTGCATCGAGCGCGCCGGGCAGCCAGCTGGCCTCGGCCTCGATCAGGCCCTTGAGATAGGGGCTCGACCCGGCAGTGCCGCGGATCAGATCGGCGTGATCGGCGTCGAGGCCAGGCACGGCGGAAAGCGCCTCCTCCCCGAGTTCGGGCTGATAGGGACGCGGCAGGCGGGAGATCTGGAGACGATGCGACATATGGGCAGTCTTGCGGTGGCGCGCGGGAATGGTCAATCGCGCGCGGGGCTTGATCTTCGCCGGGGCCCACCGCAAGACTGCGTGCCATGAGCAAGAGCATGAAACGCGTCCGCGCCGCCCTCGAGGCCGCCGGCATTCCCGCCGAGATCCGCGAGACCGCGCTCGCCCGCACCGCCGCCGACGCGGCGGCCGCCGTGGGCTGCGAGGTCGACCAGATCGCCAAGTCGATCATCTTCCGCGGCGAGACCAGCGGCCAGGCGATCCTGTTCCTGACCGCAGGCGGCAACCAGGTCGATCCGGCCAAGGCCGCAGCCGTGGCGGGCGAGCCGCTCGGCAAGGCCGATGCGGCGCTGGTGCGCGAACAGACCGGCTTCGCCATCGGCGGCGTCGCGCCGGTCGGGCACCTCTCGCCGATCCGCGCCTTCCTCGACCCGCGCCTGGCCGAATTCCCGGTGATCTGGGCCGCTGCCGGCACGCCGCATCACGTCTTCCCGGCAACCGCCGGGCAGCTGCAAGCCGCCGCCGGCGCCGAACTGGCCGATTTCACCGCCTGAGGCGGTGCGGCATCGGCGCGCTGCCGGACTGACATCCAGGCGCGCCGAGCAGTTTTCAGACGAAATCGAAATCCGATGCCGTCAGGGTCACTCCGCCCTTGCCGTCGAGGATGATGGTGCCACCGTCATGCTCGATGATCTTGTTGCCGTTCGAGCGCGAGATCGACAAGGAATCAAAGCCGCCGGCGTGATCGGCGATGCGCAGCGTGTCGACACCATCGACGTAATCCATGACCCTGTCGGTGCCGCTATCGGCGCCGAACACGAAGATATCCCTGCCCGCCTGTCCGCGCAGTATGTCATTTCCCGCGTCGCCCTGGAGCAGGTCATTGCCCTTGCCGCCGATCAGCTTGTCCTTGCCGAGCCCGCCGAAGAGCCGGTCATTTCCAAACCCGCCGTTCAGGGTGTCGTTGCCGGCAAGGCCGAAGAGCTTGTCATTGCCGCCAAGCCCCAGCAGGACGTTCGCATCGAGGTTTCCGGTCAGGGTATCGGAGTGGTTGGTGCCTGTGACGTTTTCAAAGCCGTCGTTGAAAATCCAGCCCGCCGGGGTCTGGCCGACCGTGTCAAGTCCGAAGGTGATCCCCGACGTGAAAGCGGCGAAGCTGATCTTGTCGATGCCACTTCCTGCCCGGAGCGTTGCCAGTTGGTTGGCGTCGGCCGCCTCGGACATGTTCACGGTGTCATTGCCATCGCCCAGCAGAATTTGCCCCGCAAAGCCGACCCCGAGATTAACCGTATCGTTGCCGTCATCCGTGACGATCGAGGCAACCCACCCGGCACCGGTCGTGACCGTGTCAACACCACTGCCCGTGCGCACCGAATGGGCTCCTGCAGCGCCGATCTCGACCGTGTCGTTTCCGGCGCGCGTATTAATGAAATCCACATAGCCACTGGTGGTTTTGACCGTGTCGCTACCCTGCCCGGTCGACACTGTCCTTGCGCCGCCGGAGCCGATGGTGATCGTATCGCCGATGATCACCGAATTCTCGCTCCCCGTCTCGATCGAGCGCACGAAGGCATTGCCGGTGGTGACGATATTCTCGCTGGCGAGCAGGTTGATCGCATAGGTCGACCCGACCTGCTGGTTGCCGAGATTGACCTCGTGCCGATCGCCTTCCCAGCCGAAGATATAGCGCAGGCGGGTGGAAATCAGATCGACCTCGGAGTTGTAGCCGAGCTCGACGAAGTCGATCTTGCGACCTGCGCCTGCGTCCACGTCGGTCAGCCGGGTGATATTGTCGTCGCCGCTGACGCGCAGCGTCTTGACCCGCCAATCGCTGCCGGTCATCGAGACCGTCGCATCCAGGCGCACATCCGTCGGGGCGATGATCCCGTCGCCGAGATAGATGTCATAATAGCCCATATACGGGCCACCAGGCATTACGCTCCAGCCTGGCAGGCGCGGAACGTCATTAACTCCGTCGATAGTGACGTTAAGGAATTGCGTTGCCATTTCTCATGAAACCCCAATTAAAAAATGGCCCGCCAGTGTTCCAGGCGGGCCATTTCACCGTTTCACATGTTCAATACCTTGGCAACTCGGGATCCGGGTCGGAAGTCAGACGAAATCGAAATCCGATGCGGTCAGCGTCACTCCGCCCTTGCCGTCGAGGATGATGGTTCCACCGTCATGCTCGATGATCTTGTCGCCGTTCGCCACCGAAATGGCGAGGCTGGCGAAGCCGCCGGTGTGATCGGCGATGCGCAGCGTGTCGATGCCGTCAGTGTAGTCCTTGACGGTATCGGTACCGCTGTTCGCGCCGAAGACGAAGACATCCTTGCCCGCCTGGCCGCGCAGGATGTCATTTCCCGCATCGCCCTGCAGCACGTCATTGCCCTTGCCGCCGATCAGCTTGTCCCTCCCGAGGCCGCCGACGAGCCGGTCATTGCCGAACCCGCCGTTCAGCGTGTCGTTGCCGGCAAGGCCGAAGAGGCGGTCGTTTCCGCCCTGGCCGAGGAGGAGGTTGGCCAGCTTGTTGCCTGTCAGAACGTCGACCTTGCTGGTGCCATAGATATTGTCCATTCCGGTCTGGGCGAAGTATCCCTTCACCGAAGGGCTGTCGACGCTATCTGCGGGGGTGGTATTGCCCGCGACATCCTGAAGCGTGCCGGGGCTTGCCAGCGTGAACGTGACACCGACGGTGAAATTGCGGAAATCGATGGTATCCGTGCCGAGCCAGCCGTGAATTGTAAGGCCGTAGTTCGGGTCCATTTCGCTGACCAGGATCTTGTCGTCGCCATCGCCGAGCGACACGAGACTCCCGCCGCCGCCGCCATGCACAACGGTGTCGTCGCCGTTGCCCGTGCGTATGTTGCCGACCCAGCCGGTGGAGGTAACGACCCTGTCGTTGCCGTCACCGGTGACAACGGTTTCTGCGCCACCGTCGCCCAAGCGGATCGTGTCGCTGCCCCCTGCGGAATTGATGGTCCCCACGAACTTGTCGCCAGTGCGCACGACGTCGTCGCCATTGCCCAGTATCAGCGCATCGGCCCAGGATTTGATCCAGAGATTGGAGGACTGATCATCCTCTGCGTTGGAAGCACTGTCGGACAGATCAATGAGGTCGATAGCCGCGTTGGTCACGATCTTGTGGGTCTGAGCGGTGTCGGATGTGAACTTGATGGAACTGCCACCGCCGGCGCCGATGACAATGTCAGAGGAGACGTCGTGGCCGGTGATAGTTCTCGTCCAGCCGTCCTCGGACCTGAAGGTGAAATTCGAAAAGAAGACCGCCACCGTTTCGACCCGGCCAGTGCCGTTGACCGTCATGGAGACGTCCCCATTGCCACCGCGAAAGCTCTCGATACGACTGCCATCGCCAATCGTGATACTCGCATTCCCGCCGAAATCGTTGAGGTATTCGATCCGGCCGCCATTCTGCACGATGGTGGTGTCGTTGCCGTTCTGCATGAGGGCCGAAATGACCCGCCCGCCATCGACGGTCAGTTTGTCGTCCTGACCGCCCATGTCGATAGTCCCAGCGCCGCCCCGAACCGTTACCTCACCTCGACCATTATACATGTCCACACCGCCAACCCAGCCAGCCGACGTGTCGATCTTGTTGACGGCAGCGCCAAGGTTGATCCAATGCACCCAAGGAACGTCTGATCCAAGAGTGATGTCGTGCAACTCCCCGTCCCAACCGTTCATGTAGCGGACGCGGGTGGACATCAAATTGACCACAGAGTCATATCCGATGTTCATGAATTCGATTTCGCGCTCGGCCCCATTGTCCAGATCGACAATGCGTGTAATACCCTCGTCGGCGGCCACCTGGAACGTTCGAATGCGCCAGTTCGTGCCTGTGAGATTTACCGTTGCGTCAAGATCGTCGGGCAGTTCGACATAAACCGAGTATCGATCAATCGTTGCGCGGCTGCCGGACATGTACCAAGGCACAGAACCGCCCCCCGGCAGTCGGTCCGCAGGATTAATGCCATCAAGTGTCACATTCAGGAATTGCGTTGCCATCGTAGAATTCCCCCTGATCAAATAAATCGGGGCCCAGATCCCCGATGGGGGACCGTATCACGAAAACGCGCGAATCCGAAAAACTTATTGACGCCAGGTAAAGCCTACGCCCCCGCCTGCGCCTCGGCGCGGCTCTTGCCCGATACGTCGCGGGCCAGGGTGGCGGCCATGAAACCGTCCAGGTCGCCGTCGAGCACGCCCTTGGTGTCCGAGGTCTCGTAGTTGGTCCGCAGATCCTTAACCATCTGGTAGGGCTGCAGAACATACGAGCGGATCTGGTTGCCCCAGCCCGCCTCGCCCTTGTTCTCGTGGGCTTCCAGCGTCGAGGCCATGCGGCGGTCGAGTTCGAGCTGGTAGAGGCGCGATTTCAGGGTGTTCATCGCGGCTTCGCGGTTCTGGTGCTGCGACTTCATCGAGCTGGTAACCACGATGCCGGTGGGGAAGTGGGTGATCCGCACCGCCGAGTCGGTGGTGTTGACGTGCTGCCCGCCTGCCCCGGAGGAGCGGTAGGTGTCGATCCGGATATCGGCCGGGCTGACCTCGATCTCGATGTTCTCGTCCACCACCGGGTAGACCCAGACCGAGCTGAAGGAGGTGTGCCGCTTGGCCGCCGAGTCGAAGGGCGAGATGCGCACCAAGCGGTGCACGCCGCTTTCGGACTTGAGCCAGCCATAGGCGTTGTGGCCGGAGATCTTGTATGTGGCCGACTTGATGCCCGCCTCTTCGCCCGCGCTTTCGGACTGGAGCTCGACCTTGTAGCCCTTCTTCTCGGCCCAGCGGACATACATCCGCGCCAGCATCGAGGCCCAGTCGCAGCTCTCGGTGCCGCCGGCTCCGGCGTTGATTTCGAGGAAGGTGTCGTTGCCGTCGGCCTCGCCATCGAGCAGGGCTTCGAGTTCCTTCTGGGCGGCCTTCTCGCGCAGGGCGCGCAGGGCGTTCTCGGCCTCGGTCACCACCTCGCTGTCGTCCTCGGCCTCGCCCAGTTCGATCAGCTCGATGTTGTCGCTCAGCTCCTGGCGGATCGAGTTGTGGGTGTCGAGCGCATCGACCAGCATCTGCCGCTCGTGCATCAGCTTGCGCGCCTTCTCGGGGTCATTCCAGAGATCGGGCGCCTCGACCCGCGCGTTGAATTCCTCGAGCCGGTGCGGCGCGGTCTCGTAGTCCATCCGCTGGGCCAGCAGGTCCAGGGATTTCTCGATCTCGGCCACGATGTTCTGGATTTCGGCGCGCATGACGGTCCTTCGGGATCTTGTTTGCGGGCGGTGATAGACCACGCCGACGGAGTGGGCAAGCGGCGAGCCGCCTGCCCCCTGTGCTGGTTCAGTAGAGGCCGCCCGAGCTGACGGTGCCGAAATTCGCCTTCGGCCCCACCACCACGGTCTGGCCGGTGGAGGTCTGGACCTGGCGACCGGATTCGACCACTTCCTCGAAGAGCGGCAGGTTCGAGCCCATGCCGAAGCCACCGTCATAGGCGAGGCCGAACATGATGTCCTGGCCGTCGCGGAAGTATTCGGCCACCACGTAGGGGCCGCTGGCGTCGTCGGGCAGCGGGCTGCCGGTATAGCGGTCGATCTTGATGAAATGGCCGCCGGGCGGCACTTCGAAGGGGCCGCCGCCGAACTTCTTGACCGCCTCGGTCATGAACTCCTGGAAGACCGGGCCGCACATCGACGAACCATAGGCGCCGCGGCCCAGCGGGCGGGGCTGATCGTAGCCGATGTAGCAGCCGGCCACCACGTTCGAGGTGAAGCCGACGAACCAGACGTCGCGGGCGTCGTTGGTGGTGCCGGTCTTGCCGGCGGTCGGCACCGGAAGGTTGACGGTGCCGGCGGCGGTGCCGCGTTCGACCACGCCTTTCATCATCGAGGTGAGCTGGTAGGCGGTGATCGCGTCCATCACCCGCTCGCGGTTGCTCTCGATGCGCGGCGCGCGGCCCAGCGGCAGGGCAGCAGAGTCGCAATCGACGCAGGTGCGGCGGTCGTGGCGGTAGATCGTGTTGCCGTAGCGGTCCTGCACCCGGTCGACCAGGGTCGGCACCACGCGCTCGCCGCCGTTGGCGAACATGCCGTAGGCTGCGACCATGCGGTAGAGCGTGGTTTCCTCGGAGCCCAGCGAGTTGGCCAGGAACGGCCCCATGTTGTCATAGACGCCGAAGCGTTCGGCATAGCCTGCGACGACCTCCATGCCCACTTCCTGCGCCAGGCGGATGGTCATCAGGTTCCGCGACTGCTCGATCCCGGTGCGCAGGGGCGTCGGGCCGTAGTATTTGTTCGACGAGTTGCGCGGACGCCAGACGCCTTGGGGCGTATTGATCTCGATGGGCGCGTCGATGACGATGGTGGCCGGGCTGAAGCCGCTGTCGAGCGCGGCGGCATAGACGAAGGGCTTGAACGACGAGCCCGGCTGGCGCATCGCCTGGGTCGCGCGGTTGAAGACCGAGGCCTGGTAGGAGAAGCCGCCCTGCATGGCGATCACGCGGCCGGTATTGACGTCCATCGCCATGAAGCCGCCCTGCACTTCCGACACCTGGCGCAGGCTCCAGCGGACGAACTTGCCTTCCTTGTCGGTGATGGCGCGCACCAGCACCACATCGCCAGTATCGACCAGATCGCCAGGCACCTTGGCCTTGGAGGAAAGCGTGCCGTCCTTCTTCTTCTTGCGCGCCCAGGTGACATCCTTGGCCTCGATCCAGTGGCCGTCCTTGTCTTCGTCGACGTTCTCGATGCCGATGCGGGCGGCCTTGTCGGTGACTTGCAGCACCACTGCCGGATACCACTGGCCATCAAGCACGATGTCGCGCGGGACCGAGACGGCGGCCAGCGCGGCGCGCCAGTCGTCCTCGGACTTGAGCTTGGCGGCCTCGATTGTCTCACCCGTGCCGCGCCAGACGCCGCTGCTGCGGTCATAGCCTTCAAGCTCGCGCCGGAGGGCCTGTTCGGCCACCTTCTGCAGTTCTTCATCGATGGTGCCGCGCACCGAGAAGCCGCCGGTGAAGAACTCACCCTCGCCGAAGTCACGGCCCAGCTGACGGCCGATATCGGCGCGCAGCTGCGAACTCTCGCTCAGCTGGCGGCGGATCTCGTCGGTGAAGTAGCTGCGCGGCGGCAACGCGGTGCGGAAGCCCTCGAAATCGCCGTTCTGGACCGAGCGGAGCGGCTCGGCCACCTCGTGGTCGTAGGTCGCGCTGTCGATGTAGCCGTTCTCGCGCATCTCGCGCAGCACGTAGTTGCGGCGCTGGAGCAGGCGCTCCTTGGCGCGCACCGGGTGGTATTCGCTGGGCGCCTGCGGCATCGAGGCCAGCATCGCAGCCTCGTGCGGGGCCAGTTCGCCCAGGGTCTTGTTGAAATAGGTCTGGGCCGCGGCAGCGACGCCGTAGGAGTTCTGGCCGAGGAAGATCTCGTTCAGATAGAGCTCGAGGATCTGTTCCTTGGAGAGCGTCTCCTCGATCCGCGAGGCGAGGATGATTTCCTTGATCTTGCGTTCGATCTTGCGGTCGCCCGAGAGCAGGAAGTTCTTCATCACCTGCTGGGTGATGGTCGAGGCGCCGCGCACGCTCTTGCCGCGCGACTTGATGGCCTCGACACCGGCCGCCGCGATGGAGCGCAGGTCATAGCCCTTGTGCGTGTAGAAATTCTTGTCCTCGGCCGAGATGAAGGCCTCTTTCACCAGCGGCGGAATCTCGTCGGCGGGCACGAAGAGACGGCGCTCCTGGGCAAATTCGTCGATCAGGTGGCCCTCGCCGGAGTAGATCCGGCTGATCGTCGGGGGCTTGTACTGGGCCAGCGATTCATGGCTCGGCAGGTCGCGGGTGTACATCCAGAAGATGCCGCCGATGCCGACAGCCGCCGCGACGATGCCAAGGGTGACAACCGTAAAGATCGCCCCGAAAAAGGATAAAACGAACCGGATCACGCGACTGCCCTTGTCTCTGGAGTAAGCGTCAATATAGGCCCTGCCGGCGGCAGGGTCAAAACACGTTCCTGCAATGCCTGAGCGCGAAGGCGCGCATCTAGTGGCGCACCAGCGGGCGCAGGGCCGTATCGGCCTCGCGCCAGCGCACCAGCGCGTTGCGGATGCCCTGCGCCATGCCCGCGCGCCATTGCGCATCGCGCAGGTTCCTGAGGTCGCGCGGGCTGGTGAGGAAGCCGATCTCGATCAGCACCGAAGGGATGTCGGCGGCCTTGAGCACCGAGAAACCGGCGGCACGCAAGGGGCGGCGGTTCATCGGGCCGCCCTG
The DNA here is from genome assembly GCF_014656415.1 of Seohaeicola zhoushanensis. Lineage (GTDB taxonomy): Bacteria > Pseudomonadota > Alphaproteobacteria > Rhodobacterales > Rhodobacteraceae > Seohaeicola_A > Seohaeicola_A zhoushanensis. The sequence goes on from NZ_BNCJ01000024.1 coordinate 24,196, forward strand.
CTCGGCCATGCCCTGCACCAGCGCATGGGCCAGCGCCTCGGTCCTGGGCTGCGTCTCCTGTCGGGCGAGGTCGAGCAGCACCGAGGTCACCTCGTCGTCGGCCTCGCTGAGGTCGACGCCAGCAAGCAACTCGTCGCGGTCATGACGCTCGGCCAGTTTCTCGGTCGCCTTGTCGGAGGCGTCCTTGGAGAGCACATGCACGGTGGCGCCATGGGCCAGCCCTTCGGAGAGCGAATCCGCGTGCAGAGAGATGAAGACATCGGCCCCCGCCTCATGCGCGATGGCGATGCGGCGTTCGAGCGAGACGAAGTAGTCGTCGTCGCGGGTGAGGGTCACCTCGAAGCCGGTGCTGCGCACCAGTACCTCCTGCAACTCGCGCGCGAAGGTCAGCATCAGGCCCTTCTCGTCGATATCCGCCGTCTCGGCGCCGGGGTCGATGCCGCCGTGGCCGGGGTCGAGCACGACGCGCAGCGGGTCGCCGGGCTGGCGCTTGGGACGCTGGGGCAGCGTGGCGGGCGCCGGTAGGTCCCAGCGCGGGTCCTGCGGCGCGCCTGCGGCGGCGGCGAAGGCCTCGGGGGTCGTGTGCGCGAGCGTGACCGAGAGGCGGGCCACGCCTGACGCGTCGAGCGTCAGCGCCGCCTGGCCCACCGCCATCGGCGCGGCCAGTTCCGCGACGAGGCGCGACCAGCCGGGGACGTAGGTGCCGAACTGCACGCCGCCGATGCGGCTGGTGGCCAGCAGTTGGGCGGGGGTCAGCCCGGTCCAGTCGACCTCCTGGAAGTCGAGCACGAGGCGGGGCGGCGCATCCAGCGTGAAGACGCGCCAGGGCACGCCCTGGCTGAGCGCGAGGCCGATGCGCACTCCGGTGCCTTCGTCGGCGATCCGGCTCTGCGCGGGATCGATCCGCGCCGCGACGCCGAAGCCCTGCGCGAAGGCCCCGCCGGCCAGCAGGGTCAGCGCCAATGCGGCGAGCAGTCGTCTCATCCGCGCGCGGCCATGAAGCGGGCCAGCCGGTCGAGCCCCTCGGCGATATCCGCCGTCGAGCGCGCGTAGGAGAAGCGCAGCGTGGTCGCGCCGCGGACCGGGTCGAAATCGAGGCCCGGGGTCACGGCGACACCGGCCTTTTCCAGGATCTCGGCGGCAAAGGCGCGGCTGTCGGAGGTCAGGTCGGAGACATCTGCATAGACGTAGAAGGCGCCGTCGGGCGGCGCGATCCTGGTAAAGCCGGCCTTGGGCAGCCCCTCAAGCATCAGGCGGCGGTTCTCGGCGTAGACGCGCAGGTTGGCCTGCAGTTCCTCGTCGCATTCCATCGCGGCGAGGGCCGCGACCTGGCTGGCGTGGGGGGCGCAGATGAACATGTTCTGCGAAATGCGTTCCAGCACGCGGACGTGATCCTCGGGGACCACCATCCAGCCGATGCGCCAGCCGGTCATCGAGTAATACTTGGAGAAGGAGTTGATGACATAGACGTCATCGCTGATTTCCAGCGCGGTGACGGCCTTCGCCTCGTATTCCAGACCGTGGTAGATCTCGTCCGAGATGAAGCTGGCGCCCGCCTCCTGCGTGGCCCCGATCAGGCCGGCCATCGCGTCGTGGCCCAGCATGGTGCCGGTCGGGTTGGCGGGCGAGGCCACCATCAGGCCCGCCAGGTCGAGCCCGGCAAGATCGGCGGGCACCGGCTGGTAGCGGTTCTTCACCGCCGTCTCGATATCCACCGGCACCAGGTCGAGGGCGCGCAGGATCTGGCGGTAGGAAGGATAGCCCGGCGCGCCGATGCCGACGCGGTCGCCGGTGTCGAAGAGCGCGGTGAAGGTCAGCAGGAAGCCGCCGGAGGAGCCGGAGGTGACGATCACCCGCTCGGGGTTCAGGTCGAGGTTGTGGCGTTCGCCGTAAAGCTGCGCGATGCGCCGGCGCAGCGCCGGCAGGCCCAGCGAGACGGTATAGCCGAGCGCATCGGCGTCGAGCGCGCCTTTCAGAGCCTCGATCGCGCCCCTCGGGGCGCCGGTGCCGGGCTGTCCGACCTCCATGTGAATGATGTGACGCCCGGCCTCCTCGGCCTTGCGGGCAGCCTCCATGACATCCATCACAATGAAGGGATCGACACGGGACCGGGTTGAGTTTCGCATGACCATCTTCCATTGTCGCGGCAAGCGCTCTTTGACCGCGTAGAGCCGTTGGCGTCAATCGCCGCAACCGCAATTTTCCCGGGATCCGTGAACACATGATTTTGACTGTCCTTCGCCCTGCCCTGATCGCCGCCCTGCTGACCAGCGCCGCGCCGGCCTTTGCCTTCGACCCGGCCGCGATGTCGGATGCCGAACGCGAGGCCTTCCGCGCCGAGGTGCGGGCCTACCTGATGGAGCACCCGGAGGTGATCTTCGAAGCCGTCGACGCCATGAAGGCGCGCGAGGCGGCGGCGGCCGAGGAATCGGACCGGGCGATGATCACGGCCTTTCACACCGAGATCTTCGAGGACGGCTATTCCTGGGTCGGCGGCAACCCCGAAGGCGACGTGACGCTGGTCGAGTTCATGGACTATCGCTGCGGCTATTGCCGCAAGGCGGTGCCCGAGGTGGCGAGTCTGCTGAAGTCGGACGGTAATATCCGCCTCATCATAAAGGAATTCCCGATCCTGGGCGAGGCCTCGATGATCTCGTCGCGCTTTGCCATCGCCACGCGGCTGGTGGCCGGTGGCGATGCCTATAGCCAGGTGCATGACGCGCTGCTCGAACTCGACGGCGAGCTGAGCGAGGTTTCGCTGCGCCGCCTGGCCGACGGGCTGGGGCTGGATGCCGAGCCGATCCTCGCCAAGATGAACAGCGACGAGGTCACGCGCGAGATCGCCGCCAACCGCGACCTGGCGCAACGCCTGCAGATCAACGGCACGCCGACCTTCGTGCTGGAAGGCCAGATGCTGCGCGGCTACCTGCCCGCGGCGCAGCTGGCGCAGCTGGTCGCCGCCGAGCGCGGCTAGGGTTTCGCCAGCGTCTCGACCAGGACCTTGCCGGTTGCGCCCAGGCGCAGCCGCCAGTGCTGGCCCTGGCGGACGTCGGTGACCAGCGCGGGGCGGTAGCAGACCAGGTTCCAGCCGCCCCTGTCGCGCACGCTGTCATAGCTGATCCCGGCCAGCGGGCCGGCGCGCACCGCCTCGCCGAAGACCTGGCCCGCCGCATGGCTGTCGGGCGCGTGCAGGTCGGGCGCCTGCCCCCGGATATCGGCGTATTCACCACCGAGCCTTGCGACATAGCCGCGATAGTCGGCGGTCATCTCGGCCAGGTTTGACAGCACCACCTCGCGGCGCAGGGCGCTGGCGACTTCGACCAGCGCGGTGGTCGAGGTGGCGGCGGCATACCAGGCGCCGAGATGCCCGCCGGTAAAGCGCGAGCCGTTGGGCGAGCCGTGCAGGAAGGCCGCCATGACCACGCTGGCGTTCGCCCTGCCCCAGACCCATTGATCCGGCGGCAGGCGGCGCAGGCGGTGGGCGACGAGGCGGTCGTTGGTCCATCCTTCCAGTTCCATCACCGCGGCGAGGTCGTCGGCGCTGGCCACAGTCTCGAAGGCATTGACCGGGGGAAAGCGGCTGGGCACGACGCGATGCGTGCGCGCCGGGGCCGCGACGGTCGGGACATCGGCGGGATCGGTCACGCGAAGACGAGGCTGTCGCGGGTGACGGGTTCCATGCCTTCGGGCGGCACGCCTTGGGCGCCGCCGCGCCAGGCGTCGAGATAGCGGCGCAGGCTCATCAACCCGTCCTGGGTGCCGGAGACCGCCAGGTCGAGCGGGGCCTGCCCGGCGAAGGGCAGCCCCTGGTGCGCACCCTTGAGCCAGACCAGCGCCTGCAGCGGATCGTGGAACAGGATCGCCAGCGCCTTGTGGATGCCCAGAACCGCCGAGACCCGCAGCAGCGTGTCGAGCGGCAGGGCCACCTCGGCCCCGGCCTCGGCCTTCTTCACCCAGCCGTAATAGGCCGAGCGCGAGGGCTGGCCCAGCACCGCGAGGCGCTGTTTCTCGGTGAGGCCCCAGAGGTCGGCAATGGCGAGAAAGGCGCGCAGCCCCGGCGCGCCTAGCTGCTTGCGCCGGGCCGGGCCCATCTGCTCGGCGGCGACGATCTCGGGGGCTGTGGCGGGTTTGGCCATGGCGGGCTCCTTTGTCCTGATCCGAACATAATGTCCAGATATGGACAAATCAAGCCTTACTCGGCAGCGGCCGCCAACGCCTCGATCTCGGCGGCCTTCTTCTCGACCTGCTCGACGATATGGTCGACCATCGCCTCGTTGCCCATCTTGTGGCTTTGCTTGCCGGCCAGGTAGACCATGCCCGACCCTGCCCCGCCGCCGGTGAAACCCACATCGGTCATCAGCGCCTCGCCCGGGCCGTTCACCACGCAGCCGATGATCGACAGGCTCATCGGCGTCTTGATGTGTTCCAGCCGCTTTTCCAGGATCTCGACCGTCTTGATGACGTCGAAGCCCTGCCGCGCGCAGGAGGGGCAAGAGATGATGTTGACGCCGCGATGGCGCAGGCCGAGCGACTTCAGTATCTCGAAGCCGACCTTGACCTCTTCCACCGGGTCCGCCGAGAGGCTGACGCGGATGGTGTCGCCGATGCCCATCCACAGCAGGTTGCCAAGACCGATGGCGCTCTTGACGGTGCCGCTCACCAGGCCGCCGGCCTCGGTGATGCCGAGGTGAATCGGCGCGTCGGTGGCCTCGGCCAGCTGCTGGTAGGCGGCGGCGGCCATGAAGACGTCGGAGGCCTTCACGCTGATCTTGAACTCGTGAAAGTCGTTGTCCTGCAGGATGCGGATGTGTTCGAGGCCGGATTCGACCATCGCGTCGGGGCACGGCTCGCCGTATTTCTCGAGCAGGTGCTTTTCCAGGCTGCCGGCGTTGACGCCGATGCGGATGGAACAGTTGTGCTCACGCGCGGCCTTGATGACCTCGCGCACGCGGTCGGGGCTGCCGATATTGCCGGGGTTGATGCGCAGGCAGGCGGCGCCGGCCTCGGCGGCCTCGATGCCGCGGCGATAGTGGAAGTGGATGTCGGCGACGATCGGCACCGGGCTTTCGCGCACGATCTCCTTGAGCGCCTTCGCCGAGGCCTCGTCGGGCACCGAGACACGGACGATATCCGCGCCGGCATCGGCCACGGCCTGCACCTGCGCGACGGTCGCCGCCACATCGGTGGTCAGCGTGTTGGTCATCGTCTGCACCGAGATCGGGGCATCGCCGCCGACGGGCACGTTGCCCACCATGATGCGGCGCGACTTGCGGCGTTCGATGGAACGCCAGGGGCGCACGGGGTTATGCGACATGCGAAAGCTCCCAATTGGGGACCGGGTTTGGCGGGAACATAGGCCGCGCGCGGCCGGGCCGCAATCAGTCGGCGGCGGGTGCGCTGATACCTCGCGCCTCGGCATAGCGCACGAGGCCGGCGTCGGTGCCGATCTCGACCGGCAGGTAGGCTTCCTTGAGGCTCGCCACCGAGAGCGGCAGGTTCGAGGTGATCTGGCCGGACTTGCCGACCGGGCCGTAGAACTTGTTGCTCATCGCGAAATAGATAGCCCCGCTTTCGCCGGTGCGCAGGCGCGGCGGTTCCTCGGTCAGCGGGGCTTCCCAGCTGTCGCCGGGCTGCATGGTGGCCTCGTAGATCACGGTGCCGCTGGCGTCCTTGATCTGCACCCAGCTGGTGCGCACGGCGACGACCTGGAGCGCCGGGCCGGGCGTCTCGACCACCTGCGGCACGGTTTCGGTCGGGCCGGTGGCGGTTGCGGTGGTCGCGGCAGATGCGATCAGGCTGCCGTCGGAGTCCTGCACCTCGGGCAGACCGGGGGCGCGGAAGGTGCCGACGTTGCGCGGGTCGAGCGTGGAGATCGGCGCATCGCGCGCGACCAGCACCGGCACATCCAGCGCCTGCGGGCGGTAGAGCCGGTCGAAGGCCTCGACCGAGGGGGCGACCATGCGGGCATTCTCGGGCCGGGCGTTGCGGGCGGTGGCAAGCGGGTCGAGCTCGGAGAGCACCACCGGGGCCTGGTCCACGGGTGCGAATTTCACCTGCTGCACTTCCTTCAGCAGCGTCCAGCCGCCGAAGCCGATACCGCCGATCAGCGCCAGCAGCACCATCGTCGAGCCGAGTGCGCGGGGTTCGATCCGGCTGAGGAGGCTTTCACCGACCGGCGCGAAGGGCGTATTGGGCGCGGCGAAGATGTCGCGTGCCGGCATCGGATGGCGGGAAGGTCCGCTCCGCAGAGGGTTCTTCACCACCGAGGCCTCGGCAGACATGCCATGCGCGACAGCAAAGCCGCTTTCGCGGCAGAATGTGGTGAAGCTTTCGTCCGGGTCCATGCCCAGATAGCGTGCGTAAGACCGAACATACCCGGCGATGAAGCCGGGCGTGTCGAAAGCGGAAGGGTCTGAATTTTCGATTGCGGCGATGTACGAGGCCTTGATCCGCAACTCGCGCTGGACGTCGAGCAGCGACTTTCCCATTGTCGCCCTCTCGCCCCGCATCATGTCCCCAAGACGTAGCTCGAAGTCGTCAAAGCCTTTCAGCTCGACAACGTCCTTGTCGTCGTCAGAGGTGCGCGGGGATCTGCGCCCAATCATGCCTGCCGCCCCATTCCGCCTGCATTGTCCCAACTCCAGCGTATTGGAATCGTCCCATCGATTCGTCCACGCTTTTCGTTGAGGTCACCTTAACAGGATTCGCGGGTTCTGCCCACGGATCCTTGCAATCAGCCGGCGAGTTCGGCGCGATTCAGCGCACAATGCGACCAGAGTGCATCCATGGCGCGCACCAGCCCGTCGATCTCCTTCGGGCCATGCACCGGCGACGGCGTGAAACGCAGCCGTTCGGTGCCGCGCGGCACGGTCGGGAAATTGATCGGCTGGACGTAGATGCCGTAATGCTCGAGCAGCATGTCCGAGAGGATCTTGGTGTGCTTGGGGTCGCCGACGATAACCGGCACGATATGGGTGCCGTGGTCGATGATCGGCAGGCCCATGGCCTTGAACCTGGTCTTGAGGATCCTGGCCTGGGTCTGGTGACGCTCGCGCAGTTCCGGCGCCCGCTTGAGGAAGGCAACCGAGGCCGCGGCACCTGCCGCGACAGCCGGCGGCAGCGAGCTGGTGAATATGAAGCCCGGCGCGTAAGATCTGATGGCGTCGCACATTTTCGCCGATGCGGCGATATACCCGCCCATCACGCCAAAGGCCTTGGCCAGGGTGCCATTGATGATGTCGACACGGTGCATCAGCCGGTCACGCTCGGCAACACCGCCGCCGCGCGGGCCATACATGCCCACCGCGTGCACCTCGTCGAGATAGGTCAGCGCGCCGAATTCGTCGGCCAGGTCGCAGATCTCCTCGATCGGGCCGAAATCGCCGTCCATCGAGTAGACCGACTCGAAGGCGATCAGCTTGGGCGCGTCGGGGTCGTCGGCGGCCAGCAGCTCGCGCAGGTGCGCGACATCGTTGTGACGGAAGATCCGCTTGGCGCCACCGTTGCGGCGCACGCCCTCGATCATCGAGGCGTGGTTGAGCTCGTCCGAATAGATGATGAGGCCAGGGAACAGCTTGGGCAGCGTGCTCAGCGTCGCGTCATTGGCGACATAGGCGCTGGTGAAGAGCAGCGCGGCTTCCTTGCCGTGCAGGTCGGCCAGCTCGGCCTCGAGCCGCTTGTGGTAGACCGTGGTGCCCGAGATGTTACGCGTGCCGCCCGAACCGGCGCCGGTGGCGTCGATCGCCTCGTGCATCGCCGCGAGCACCACCGGGTGCTGGCCCATGCCGAGATAGTCGTTGCCGCACCAGACGGTTATGTCGCGCTGCGTGCCGTCGGGACGCGTCCAGACCGCATGGGGGAACTGGCCCTTGACCCGTTCGATGTCGATGAAGGTGCGATACCGGCCTTCGTCATGCAGTCGCCCGAGGGCAGCGTCGAGTTTCGCGGTGTAGTCCACCGGAGGTCCTCCATTTATTCGGTGCCGCCTGTGTGGCGGCCGGCCGGCCCGAGCCGTATTCACATTCGCGAATGGATACAGGCCGATTGCGTTTCGATCAACTGCCTAACCGTGGGCAGCATGTCGCAGCCTTGATCTGCATCAAGCCAATAGGCCCGAGGAGGCCCGGTCAGGAATACCTGACTTTACGTCATGCGACAGTAAGCGCAGGCTGCAACCACTGGGTGATTAATGAGTGGGAGTGATGTTAGGGGCGAATTGACCGCCTCGGTTAAGCAATTGATTTTAAGCGACATGACTGCGCCGGTCGTCCCGCCGGCGGATGCAGGTTTCGCATTTCCGGCCGGCTGGTGTCGCCGTCCGGGCAGTCATGATCCGGCAACGGCCAACGTCTCTTCCCCATGGTTCTTGTGGCCGTTGCCGGAGACTTTCCCCTGCAAAAGATGCAATAAATTTTTCGTTTTTCGCCGGCACGGGCCGGATGGCAACTGCACTCTGGACACGGGCGAGCGCGCTGATACGGTCGCGCGGCCATGCCAACAACGGAGATTGCCGGAATGTCCCTGGACGCTGTACTCGCCCGAATCGATGCCGACCTGCCCGCCGCGACCGAGCGGCTGCTGGATCTGCTGCGCATTCCCTCGATCTCGACCGATCCCGCCTTCAAGGCGGATTGCGACGCCGCCGCCGATTGGCTGGTGGCCGATCTGAACGCGCTGGGCATCGCGGCCGAGAAGCGGACCACGCCGGGCCATCCGATGGTGGTGGGCCATATCGAAGGCACCGGCCCGCACCTGCTGTTCTACGGCCACTACGACGTGCAACCGGTTGATCCGCTTGACCTCTGGGACCGCGACCCCTTCGACCCCGAAATCCAGGACACGCCGAAGGGCAAGGTGATCCGCGCGCGCGGCGCGGCCGATGACAAGGGCCAGCTGATGACCTTCGTCGAGGCCTGCCGGGCCTGGAAGGAGGTGAAAGGCGAGCTGCCCTGCCGGCTGACCTTCTTCCTTGAGGGCGAGGAAGAGTCGGGTTCGCCCTCGCTGGTGCCCTTCATGAAGGAGAACGCGGAAGAGCTGAAATCGGACCTCGCGCTGATCTGCGACACCGGGCTGTTCGAATCCCGCGTGCCGGCGATCACCACCATGCTGCGCGGCCTGCTGGGCGAAGAGCTGACGATCACCGGCCCCTCGCGCGACCTGCATTCGGGCATGTATGGCGGCGTGGCGATCAACCCGGTGCGGGTGCTGTCCAAGATCATCGCCAGCCTGCACGACGAGACCGGGCGCATCACCGTGCCGGGCTTCTATGACGGCGTGCCCGAGCTGTCGGACGAGATGCGCGCCCAGTGGCAGGGGCTGGCCTTCGACCATGCGACCTTCCTCGGCGATGTCGGCCTGTCGCAACCGGCGGGCGAGCAGGACCGCACGCCGCTGGAGATGATCTGGTCGCGCCCAACCTGCGAGGTGAACGGCATCTGGGGCGGCTATACCGGTGCCGGGTTCAAGACGGTGCTGCCCTCGAAGGCCCATGCCAAGATCTCCTTCCGGCTGGTCGGCACCCAGGATCCTCTGAAGATCCGCGAGAGCTTCCGCGAGATGGTGCGCGCGATGCTGCCGCCCGACTGCGAGGTCGAGTTCAAGCCCCACGGCGCCTCGCAGGCCGGGGCCTTCGACACCTCGGACCCGGTCTTCGAGAAGGCGCGCCAGGCACTGAGCGACGAATGGCCGGATACGGCGGCCTATATCGGCTGCGGCGGTTCGATCCCGATTGCCGGGCATTTCGCCAATATCCTCGGCACCACGCCGATGCTGATCGGTTTCGGCAAGGACGACGACCAGATCCACTCGCCGAACGAGAAGTATGACATGGAGAGCTTCCACAAGGGCATCCGCAGCTGGGCGCGGGTGCTGGCGGCGCTGACCGGAAAGGGCTGAGCGATGGGCGGGGGTGTCCGGATTTCTGCAAGAAATCCGTCCGGAATTCGGGGCGAATTCCGGCTCCCGGCGGGACGGGGCGCGCCATGAGCGGCCCGATCCCCGGATTTGCCGATGCGCTGGCCGAAGTGAACGGCCAGACCATCGCCTATTCGATCGCCGGCAGCGGCCCGCCGGTGCTGCTGCTGCACGGCTTCCCGCAGATGCGGGCCATGTGGCGCGAGATCGCGCCGGTGCTGACCGACCGCTTTACCGTGGTGGCCGCCGATCTGCGCGGCTACGGCGAGAGTTCAAAGCCCGAGGGCACCGCCGCCTATGCCTTCCGCGAGATGGCCGCGGACCAGCTGGCGCTGATGCGGGCGCTGGGGTTCGACCGCTTTCACCTTGTCGGGCACGACCGGGGGGCGCGCACCTCGCACCGGCTTGCGCTGGATGCGCCCGAGGCGATGGCCAGCCTGACCTTGATGGATATCGTGCCGACGCACCTGATCCTGACGGAGCTGCAGACCAGGGTTGCGCGGGCCTATTACCACTGGTTCTTCCTGGCCCAGCCCGCGCCTTTCCCCGAGAGGATGATAGGCCACGACCCGGATTACTTCTTCGAGACCGCCATGGCCGGGTTCGGGGCGGCGGGGCTTGACGCATTTGACCCCGAGGCGATGGAGTTCTACCGGCGCAACTGGCGCGCGCCCGCGGCCATCGCGGCCATGTGCAACGATTACCGCGCGGCCATCGACATCGATATCCACCACGACGCCATCGACCTGGGGCGCAGGGTCGCCTGCCCTGCCCTTGTCCTTTACGGCGCCGACGGGGTCATGGCGCGCGAATATGATGTGCCGGCCACCTGGGCCGACAGGCTGGCCGACATGCGCACCGAGGGCATACCGGGCGGGCATTTCTTCCCCGACACCGCCCCGCGCGAGACGGCGGCGGCGCTGATGGCGTTCCTCGGCGGGCTTTAGGGTTCCAGCCGGGCGAGAATGCCTACCTTATCGACCCCGCCGATTGCGCCGGTGATGCGCCCGGCCTCGCCCAGGCGGGTGGCGGTGAAGCCGTCGGCCACGGCGGGCGGCGCGTGGCGGATCAGGATCGAGGCGGTGAGCAGCAGCGCGGTGCGCTCGGCGAACCAGCGGGCCTCGGCCTCGGGCGGGAGCGTCGGCCAACGCTCGTGATGCGCCCTGAGCGCCGCGTCGTAACGGGCATCCGCACCACGGGCGGCGGCGAGTTCGGCGCGTAGCGTCTCGACGGCGAGGGGTTCCTTGGCCAGCGTGCGCAGGATGTCGAGGCAGATGACATTGCCCGAGCCTTCCCAGATGCCGTTCAGCGGGGCCTCGCGGTAATACATCGGCATTGGCGTGTCCTCGACATAGCCCATGCCGCCCAGCACCTCCATCGCCTCGTAGGTCACCTGCGGGCAGCGCTTGTTGTTGAGGAATTTGGCCAGCGCCACGCCGATCCGGGCAAAGGCGCGGTCTTCCTCTGTCGTGCTGTCAAAGGCGCGGGCGACGCGCAGCCCCAGCGCCAGCGCGCCCTCGACGTCGAGCGCGAGGTCGGCCAGCACCGCGCGCATCAGCGGCTGGTCGATCAGGCCCTTCTGGAAGGCGCGGCGATGGCGCGCCCAGTGCAGCGCCTCGGCCAATGCGCCGCGCATCAGCCCGGTGGGGGCCATGGCGGTGTCGAGCCGGGTGTGATGCACCATCTCGATGATGGTGCGCACGCCCTGCCCCTCGTCGCCCAGCAGATACGCCAGCGCGCCCTGGTATTCGATCTCGGAGGAGGCATTGGCCTTGTTGCCGAGCTTGTCCTTGAGCCGCATGATCTGGATGGGGTTGCGCTCGCCGTCCAGCCAGCGCGGCACCAGGAAGCAGCTGAGCCCGCCCGGCGCCTGGGCCAGGGTGAGGAAGCCGTCGGACATGGGCGCCGAGCAGAACCACTTGTGGCCATGCAGCCGCCAGTGATCGCCCGCGCGGGTGGCGGTGGTGGCATTGGCGCGCACGTCCGAGCCGCCCTGCTTCTCGGTCATCGCCATCCCGAGCGTGGCGCCGGATTTCTGCGCCAGGGGGCGGGCCGTGGGGTCGTAGCGCCGGGAGAGCAGCTTGGGGCGCCATTCGGCCGCAAGGCTCTCGGAGGCCGCCAGCGCCGGGACCGCCGCATAGGTCATGGTCATCGGGCAGCAGGTGCCGGGTTCGACCTGGCTGTGCAGATAGACCATGGCGGCATGGGTGACATGGCCTCCGGGCGCGCTCTCCCAGGCGAGGGCGGCATAGCCCGCGCCCAGGCCCGCCTGCATCAGCTGGTGGTAGGCCGGGTGGAAATGCACCTCGTCCAGCCGCCGGCCGGAACGGTCGAAGAGCCGCAGCTCGGGCGGCACGCGGTTGGCGTCGCGGGCCGCCTCGCGCATCGCCTTGGTGCCGAGCACCGCGCCATAGGCGGCGAGCGGTGCCTCCTGTCCGCCTTCGCGGGCGATGCCTTCGCGCAGGGGCGTGTCACTCGCCCAGAGATCGGTATCGCCGCGCGGCGGCGGTTGGTTGGTGACCTCGTGGGTCGGCAGGGCGCTGCGGGGCGGTGAGGTGGTCATGGGCTCCTCCTGTGGCGGCAGGATAGACCCATTGCGGGAGCCGGGCCAAGCCGGGTGGCAAGGTCGCGCGCATCGCAGAGGCAAGGCTTGCCAGCCGGGGGGCGGCGCGGGTTTACTGGGCATACGCCGAAGGAGATCTCCGACATGCGCCATTCCATCCTGATCCCGCTCGCGCTTGCCCTGTTGGCCGCCTGCGGGACGCGCAGCGTGCCGCCGGTGACGGTGGCGGATGGCGAGCGGCTCTCTTTTATCGAGACGCCCCGCTTCGAGGATCTGGACCCGCACGACTGGGTGGCCGGGGCGCCGCATCACTATCCGGTGCATGGTATCGACGTCGCCCGCTACCAGGGCGCGATCGACTGGCCGCAGGTGCGGCGGTCGGGGGTCAGCTTCGCCTATCTCAAGGCCACCGAGGGCGGCGACGTGGTCGACCCGATGTTTGCCGACAACCGGCGCGGGGCGGCGCGCGCGGGGGTGCGGCAGGGCGCCTATCACTATTTCTACTTCTGCCGACCGGCGGCGGAACAGGCGCGCTGGTTCATCCGCAACGTTCCCAGGGACGCCTCCGCCCTGCCCCATGTGCTGGACATGGAGTGGAACCACCGCTCGCCCACCTGCCGCACCCGGCCCGATGGCGCGACGGTGCGGGCGGAGGCACGGCGCTTCCTCGACATCCTGGAGCGCCACTATGGGCGGCGGCCCATCGTCTATACCACGCCCGATTTCTACCGCGAGACCGGCATCGGCAAGCTGGCTGGAACCGAGTTCTGGCTGCGCTCGGTCGCGGGGCATCCGCGCGAGGTCTACCCGGGCGCGCGCTGGACGTTCTGGCAGTATACCGGGACCGGGGTGGTGCCGGGCGTCTCGGGGCCGGTCGACATCAACGTCTTTGCCGGCTCGCCCGAGAGCTGGCGGGCCTGGTCGGGGCCGCTCTGACGATTGCGCGCGGGCGTTCGGGCTGGCAAGACAGGGCCGGAACAGCTGCCTGCGGAGGAACGGATGCCGGAGAGGGCCGAATGGATCGCCGTCGACTGGGGGACCAGCGCGCTGCGGATCTGGGCGATGCGCGGGAGCGAGGTTCTCGCCGAGACGCGCGGCAGCGAGGGCATGGGCCAGCTTGCGCCCGAGGACTACGAGGCCGTGCTGCTGCGCCATGCCGAGCGCTACCTTGCAGGTGATCGCGTGACCGAGGTGCTGGTCTGCGGCATGGCCGGGGCGCGCACCGGCTGGCGCGAGGCGCCCTATCGCGCGGTGCCCTGCACCCCGGCGGGCGAAGGCGCGGTGAAGGTGCCGGTGCGGGACGAGCGCCTGAAGGTGCGCATCCTGCCTGGGCTGAGCCAGGCCCGCCCGGTCGACGTGATGCGCGGCGAGGAGACGCAGATTGCCGGCTTCCTCGCCGGGCGGCCCCGCTTCGACGGGGTGATCTGCCTGCCGGGCACCCATACGAAATGGGTGCAGATCAGTGCCGGCGAGGTGGTGAGTTTCCGCACCTTCATGACCGGCGAGCTGTTCGCGCTGCTGGCGGGGCAATCGGTGCTGCGCCTCTCGGTCGCCAGCGACGGCCATGACGCCGACGCCTTCCGCGATGCGGTAGGCGATGCGATCTCGCGCCCCGAGTCGCTCGGCGCGGCGTTGTTCTCGCTGCGGGCGGGGTCGCTGCTGGAGGGGCTGGACCCGGTGGTCGCGCGGGCGCGTCTCTCGGGGTTGCTGATCGGGCTGGAGCTGGCCGGGGCGCGGCCCTGGTGGCTGGGGGCCGAGGTGGTGCTGATCGGTTCGGCCGCCGTGGCCGAGCCCTACCGCGAGGCGCTGGCGGCGCAGGGGCTGGCCGCCGAGCTGGTCTCGGGCGAACGCATGGCGCTGGCGGGGCTGATCGCGGCGCGGGAGGTCATGGCATGAGCCGGGCGATCATCGCGATCCTGCGTGGCGTGCGCCCCGAGGAGGTCGAAGACATCGGCGCGGTGCTGATCGCGGCGGGAATCGACCGCATCGAGGTGCCGTTGAACTCGCCCCGTCCCTATGACTCGATCGCCCGGCTGGCGCGGCGGTTCGGCGATGCCGCGCTGATCGGCGCGGGCACGGTGCTGGAGCCGGAACAGGTGGCCGAGGTACAGGCCGCCGGTGGGCGGCTGGTGGTCTCGCCCGACATGAATCCCGAGGTGATCCGTGCGACCAAGGCGGCGGGGATGTTGTCGTATCCCGGCGTGATGACGCCGTCAGAGTGCTTCGCCGCCCTGCGCGCCGGGGCGGACGGGCTGAAGCTCTTCCCCGGTTCGCTGATCGGCCCCGCCGGATTGGCCGCTCTGCGCGCGGTGCTGCCCGAGGGCACCGAAGTGCTGGCCGTGGGCGGCGCGGCGCGGGGCAATTTCGCCGAATGGTTCGCGGCCGGGGCCAGCGGGTTCGGCATCGGCACCGCGCTCTACCGGCCAGGAGACAGCGCGGCGACGGTTGGCGAAAAGGCCGTCTCGGTGATCGCGGCCTTTGACGCGAGTTGTCCCGCGGCTGACTGAGCGCGGGCGGGCTTCCACCAGGACACGTACATGAAGAAAATGCGGCAACACACTGTTCAAGCGGTGTTTTGCAGTCTCTGGATTGCGACGCCGGGAGGAAGGATCACCCACTGAAGGGAGAAGTGGCGCGGTTGACGGGGCTCGAACCCGCGACCCCCGGCGTGACAGGCCGGTACTCTAACCGACTGAGCTACAACCGCGCGATGAGGGCGGAATAGGCTATGCCCCGGGTGGCGTCAAGCGCCTTTGGAACACAGTCTGAACAGAGGGCAAATTCCACCATGGCATGCACATGATAACCCGGAACGGAGGCCCTGGAAAAACGGTCATTACGATTGTTGGGATGTCTGCGCCGGGAGAGGTATCTACCGACCGAGGGGAGAAGTGGCGCGGTTGACGGGGCTCGAACCCGCGACCCCCGGCGTGACAGGCCGGTACTCTAACCGACTGAGCTACAACCGCGCGATGAGGGCGAGATAGGCTATGGCCCAAGTGGCGTCAAGCGCCTTTTGGCAGGAATTTCCAACCTTTTTCAGATGCCCCCGGATGGGGGCGATGATCGTCATGGCTGGCAGGCGGTTGGGGCCAACCGCCGCTTGGCCGGCGAGACCTTGTGTAGGAGGCTTTGCCGAACCCCTCCCGCCTTGATCCCCCGACGGATCGGGTTGATGCTCCGTTTCAAGGGCCGTGGGCGGAACGTCAGGCTTCGGGAACCGTGCCGAAGACAGTTGGTGGCGCGGGCTGCCGATCAGGGCATGTCGCAGTCCTCGTTTCCTGCGATTGCCGCCTGAGACGCAGTCAGCACTGCCCAAGTGCTCAGCTTTGCGCGAAGTTGCAGACTGCAATCTGTTAATAATTCACTTGCGAAGAATCGAACATGGCCACAACTTGGTTACGTTTCGACCGTGGGGGTATTCATGAAACTGATTATTGCGCTCTTCGCGCTCCTTTTTGCTTCGTCCGCGCAAGCTGCACCGGTTCAATTCAACAAGGAACTCTTGAACGTACAGGCCAGATTAGAAAGCGTAACCTATTATCTTTGGCGAGGCACAGACCTAGAGTCGGGAGAATACATCCCAGGCGTTGGAGCAATCACATTTTTATCCGACAGCGTACCCAGCTATGCCGCCAGTAACTGGACAGGCTTTTGGGGCACACGGTCGCTCGCCGCCACGATATCCATCGAAGCGGTAGGCCGGGACTATCGGCTCAGGTTCGTCACGCCGGGGAACTCCTCGTTCAGCTATTCGATCTTGGGCTTCGGCGTACTGACAAGGCATGACGGCACGCTTTTTTCGGACATTATGAATGAATCCGCGACCGCAGTAATCGAACTTGAATACAATCCCAGGACGGGCGGGAAACTTACCATTGCGCACGACTATGAAGTTGGCTGGGTATTCGATGGGGTCGAATACTACGGGGTCGGTGCCGATTACAATTTCGCCCTGGTCCGCCCGGTTCCGATCCCGGCAAGCGGTGTCTTGCTTGCCTGCGGGCTTGCAACCCTTCTGCTTCGTCGCCGCCACAGGCAACGGTAGGCGACGGATTTCCCCGATCATTTGCGCCCGGCGGCCGTGATTTGAACACCGAATCTGTATGGTCATAATCGCTCGTCCGCACCCGCCGGGCATGAATACCCGGTTCGCCAGCGAAACAAGGCGGCTCCGGCTTGGACATAAGAGGTCTGCATGTGGGAAAGATGGCGCACCCGACAGGATTCGAACCTGTGACCTCTGCCTTCGGAGGGCGATCCCAAGCCCTTGATGATGAAAGGTTTTTTCATCTTATCAATAGCTTAGTTGTCGCCGTATGTCGCTCTTTGTCGCCCGAATCGGCTACCGAGTGTCCCATATTTGTCCCAAGGGACATCAGTCCTGGGGCAGCCAATCAAGCTCCGCCTCGATGCGAGTGCGATAGGGGGTCCTGACCTTCGGCGGCGCGCGCCGGACATACTCCTCGGCCTTGACACGCGCTTCACCGTCGAGCGCCTTCAGATGCTCAAGGACGACGTCAGCGCTCGGAAAGTCATGGTTCTTTTCTGTTGCAGGAGACTTCGGCGGGAGTCCCGTCCAGACGACGCCATCGAGCTTCCTCCCTATCGCCCACGCTTCGATGATCTCACCACCAAAGTGATCCGACCGGTCGCCAGGTGACCAATATGCCGCGTTGCGTGTCGACGGTAACCGCTCGCGCGTCTTGAGCGCTGAACGAGCCGCTTCAACATCAGGAACATCAAGCTCCGCCCAAAGACAGGTGCAGGGAGTGCCGCTCTCACAGACAACAAGTGTGATGTGCCGTTCGCCTGATTGCCGCGCGAATTCAAGTGGCAGGACAGGCCCATCGGCCTGCCAGCCACCTTTGATAGGCAAGTCTCCGGGGTTCCAGATCAACGATCCCCAACCCAGACAAACGATCATCGGCCGCTCCGTCGCAAAGCATGGACCTAGTGTGTAACCAATGCCCCACTGGTTTCCAGAGCCGACTCGTTCGTAAGGCCGGTGACACCGAGCAAGGTCGCGACTGCAGTGAAGTTGCTGCCGTTCGCAGTACCGTCCTGATCAATAGCAAGGGTGCTGTCGGTGCCGACGTCCGTGATCAGAACGAAGTCGGTAAGGACGTCCGTGCCAAACGTGTAGTAGCCATCAAGGATGTCCGAGATGTCGATGATGTCGCCATCACCTTCACTGAAATCGGAGATCACATCAACATCGTTAAACGCGCTTGCCGCCTCAAGGGCGAACGTATCCGCTCCACTGCCGCCAAGCAGCGTATCGAGACCGTCCTCGCCGTAGAGCGCGTCATCGCCAGTGCCGCCATGAAGCAGGTCGTCGCCATCGCCGCCATACAGCGTATCGGCATCAGCTCCGCCATGAACGGCGTCAGCACCCGCACCTGCGTTCACGGTGTCGGTCCCGGCCTTGCCAACGATCGTGTCTGCGCCGGATGTGCCGTTTAAGGTTTCGCCGCTTGTTGTCCCCCACTGCCAAGAAGCATATGATGGAAGGTCGGCTTGGAACCCGTCTTCGAAGCGAATGATCTCCACTTCATTTGTAGCGCTCTGACGGAAATAGTTCATGGTTATCTCGTCAACGCCAGAACTGAACACTAGCTTTATGTGATAGGTACTATAATTTGAAATGCTGACATCGCTGACGGTATAATTCTCGATGTGAAGTGTGTCAGTGCCACCCGTGTCACTCACCGTGTCCAACCCCGAGGTATAATATACAATATCGTCGCCACCACGCCCGTAAATTATATCGTTCCCTGCATAAGGCCTAAATACTCCGTTTGAACTGTCACTATTGTCCAAGACGTTGTTCCCGGAAGTTCCCCAAGTCTCGTATGAAATAGCCCCTAAGTCCCAGACCGTTGTATCGGAGAATTCTGCATACTCAATGAGTCTGGATGATATATCGAAGAAGTCAGGCACAATCGTCTTGTTGCCGAGATGATCAACGACGACAAGATCATCTGCGTTAGAGCCAGTGCCATAGGCTGACTGCCGATACATTGTGATATTTTCGGGCAACCAATCTTCCCAAAACACAATCGTATCAGTACCGCCGGTGTCGATGAAGATGTCCTGCCCCACTGAGAACACATAGGTATCGTCTCCAAGTAGACCTTGTAAGGTGTCGTTGCCAGCCATACCATTCAGAACGTCGTTCGCAGAGACGCCGCTTGAGATACCACTCAAGTTATCATTTCCATCGCCTCCACGCTGCTCAATACTCAAGGAAGAAAAGAGAACAGAACTTGAGCTCTCCTCGAGATATATTTCTTCGACGCGGTAGCTGGACGACTGGAAAAACTTATCTATTTCGACCTGACCTAATCCAGCGGCAAACACTAATAGATCAACGCCGCTTTTAGTGAACGTAAGATCATTGATGGTATACCCCACGGGAATTACGAGTGTATCTATATCGGTGCCGGATTCGTTGATAGTGTCAAAACCTGGACTGAAGATGTATCGATCTGCCCCCGCGGCCCCCTGCAGAACATCGTTTCCAGAACCACCATCAAGTATGTCGTCACCCGTGAAGCCTCGCAAACGGTCGTTCCCCGCAAAGCCGTACATCGTGTCTTCTACGTAGTTCGAACCGTCTATGAAATCATCGCCATCTGTTCCCAACACGGATATTTCTGAGATCGCGGTAAGGTCGAGTGTTGTTGAATTCGAAAATTGGATGGTTTCAATCCGAAAAGTCGTCCCATAAAAGAACTCATTTACCTCGATCGTCCCCAATCCATCAACAGAAATTAGGAGATTGTCTTGATTGATACGCGCGAGAGAAATATCCGCCGAAGTGATCCCGGTGGGCATTAGGATGACATCAGTTCCTGCGCCCGCCCACTCTGAATACCAGTCGTTACCCGACGTGTAAACGTATGTATCGTTTCCGTTCCCACCTATAGCAATATCATCACCTGTGCCGGAATCAAGCAGGTCCGCATCGTCTCCGCCAACAAGATGGTCACTACCTCCCTCCCCGTAGAGAGTGTCGGAACCGACGCCACCATCCAATTCGTCGTTACCCGTACCGCCATAGATTGTATCGTCGCCGCCGTGGCCTTCTACAATGTCATTGCCGCCCTCAGCGTAGATGGTGTCGTTACCTCCGTCCGCGTATACATGATCAGCACCGTTGTCTCCTGTGATTGTCTCACCGACGTTCGTTCCGTAAATGCTCTCTGGCTCTAGGCCGTTAACTGCCAGATAGGCAAGCTCCGTCCATGTAAGTAGGCTTGAGGAAGCAGCCACAGCATCTCCCAACCACGTATTTTCGTCAGTTGAAAGATTATCGAGCCCGGCCGTAAATTCCAGAAATTCCGCGACAGCGATCCAGTATGCCTCGGTGTCCGTGGCATTGTCAGCAAAAGCGGTGAGGCTCGCAATCGCCGACGAGGAAAGGGACATTGTCCCGCTCACTTCGCCCGCATAAAGGTCGTATGTCACATTGCTGGCAAAGAGTGAGTGCGCACCGGATTGGACCAAGATCGCAGCTTTCAGATGACCAAAGATGCTAAGCCAGGCCGCATGAAGTGTGGCTGACTGTTGTAACTGGGGCGTAACTTGTGTTTGAGACCACGCCTGAGCGAAGTAGACCTCCATAAAGGCCAAGCTTCGGCTATCGAGCACGCCGCCGTAAACACTCGGGGAGCTATCTGTCACTCCCGCCCACTCGTACAAGATTTCAGAGACTGCGTTGTCGAGAGCGCTTGGGTCCTCCCAGGCATCAAATCCCCAACCCGTCGTCAAGTCAGCGACTAGGTCCAGTAGGTCCTCGTTCACGCTCATCGCGATGTGTAGAGCGGCAACTTCGCCGAAACCCCGCAAGGTCGGCAGAAAGATCGCATCCACATCCAACGTGTAGTCGGCAGCGTAGGTGGTGTTCACGTTGTCGTGGACAAACCACGCATCGACGATCGCCGCAGTGGTGTTGTTTTCATAGCGGAAAGTGCTCGTATGGCTTATCGGGTTGCCGCTGATGGTAGTCGTGCTTGCCGTCACACCAGCCAAGTCGATGCTGACGATGTCCAGAGAAGCAAGCGTGACCAGTTCCTCCGCCTGCGATGTTGCGTCACCGTTCACATCCTGCCAGATCAGCAGTTCGTCCCAGGCATCGTCATACTGGTTGATGATGAGGTCACCGTTGCTGTCCAGCAGCGCTAACTTGGCGAAACCATCAACCGTCGGGCTACCGAAGAGCTCCGTCACATCATCGATGGACCCGTTCTCATTCACGTCCCTAACGAGAAAGCCATCATCTGACGAGACCCAAGCTGTCTGTTCGGCAAATCCGTCCCCGTCGATATCGAAGAAAGTAGTAGTCGTGGCGGCGCTAAAGGTCGTTAGCTCGACCCCATCACCGTCTAGGTCGAGCACCAGCGGAGAAACAATGTCTTTTGCCCCACCAAAAAGCGGAAGCGGACCATCAAGCCAACCAGGAAGCCCAAATCTCGGCGCTTCCGGAACCCACTTATCAAGATAAGGCTTGATCGCGTCAGCGAAATCCTGCGGATCAACCAGGCCGTCGAACAAGTCATCGAGATAATTTTCGCCGTATTCAAGAACCTTACCAAGGAACCAACTATAGTCACTTTGAAGCTGTCCTGAGTGCAGTTGCTCAGCAAGCTTCCAAGCTTGATCGAATGCAAAGTAAGCCGATCCTGCAAAAAGAAGACCACCAGAGGCTTGAACAAATTTGCTTCCAAAGAACGATAACTTAGATCCGGAGACAGGACCATATAAACCGTCTGCCAATGCTTTCGCAAAACCCTCCATTCCAACTTGACCAATCTTCGCCGCCTGGAATGTGATACCAAAGCCAGCCATATCATGCGCGACACCAACCCAGTCTTGATCGAGAGCCTCGAGCGCCACCTGAGATGCCACACCAACCACTGCGCCCTTAAGCGCCCACTTCGAGGCAGCTCGAGAAAAATCACTGAATGCTGACTGTGCCTGAGCCGTAAGAGGAGGATTGTTTGCCGTAGCGGCTGCACCGAAATCATCGACTATCTCTGCCATATTCTTTGTGGATAGCATCTTAGACAAATCGTAGGCGCCGGCTCCACCTAATGTAATCATGAAGTCATTAACGACCGTATTTGCGGTATCAACTACGTCAGGTAAGTAAAGTTGTGCTGCCGTACCTGTCTCCGACATGCGATCCAATATCCAAGGGGATGCAGCTCCTCCATTGGAGTTAAAGTAGCTTTCGATCTCAGTCGCTAAAGCGCTCTCAGACCCATACTCATCGTCAAGCTCAGCAACATAAGCATCATACAACTCAATATAGTCTAATTCTGAAAACCCACTCATTAAAGAATCCCCTAAACATACTCAAACAAAACGAAGATAAGAACTGCTGCTCCAGCGAAGTAGACGAAGCGCCCTTCGAAAACACCCCAAGAGACCATTACGAGAACTACCAGCGTGTTCCAAATTGTGACGAAATATGATACGGCCAGTGAAGCAACAACGGCTGAGAGGGTGCCCAGAACCAACTGATCCAACTTGGCGCATATGGCTGCAAAAAGAATTCCGCTGATAACTCCGACTATTGTGAGTTCGAGTGACCAGCGGTTACTCTTAGAAGAAACGACTGTCTGGATACTTTCTAGCTTTTTCCTTATTAGCATCCCTATAGGCAACCACATCATCAAGCATAGGCTCGCAGCACTTCCTAATGTGGGCAGCGCGCCAAATACAAGAAATGTAGTAATCGAAAGAAAGCATAACGTGAAGTTCATAGAGAATAATTGCGAGACGACTTTTGAAAGTTCGTCTTCAGTGACAAAAGGGGCGTAAAGTATGCTCGTCGCTCTGCGCAATATGAAAATTTTCTTTTATTTAATCTCGAAATATAATGAACGATTCAAATATCATGTCAATTGTCAAAAAGGTTTTGTGCTGCATCACATGCAAGATCGACCCTATGGCAGATCATCTCGGTTATAGCCCTTCTTTCTCGATCTATTGGTCTTGTAATTGTGCCGCTCTTGATAGCCGCTCGTATCTGTCGGTGAGTCATTACCATCATCTGAGTCCGATCGATCAACACCTTCTACGAAGTCCCCAGCATTATTGAATTCCACCTGCAGGTTGCCACGCTCGAACGCACGCCGTTGTGGCGTCTCGTCCTGATGTAGCTGATGATCCGTACCTGAATTCTCCAACGACAGCGCCCGATCGTCCCGCTCCAACGCCGCGATCTTGCGCTCCATCGCCATTGCTTCCCGCTGCTCGATTCTCGCCAGGAAACGCTCTTTCCGCTCCGTCAACTTCTTCTCGCGCTCATGGCGCCGCACCAGCGCTTCGCCCTCGCGCGTGTGCCGTTCCAGCGGATCGAGGCCGGTCAGCTTCTGCAACGGGGCAAGGATGCTGCGCAGCGCCGGTGTCTTACCGATCAGATCGGCAACGGCACGGCGCGCGCGGAAGAGCAGCCCTGACTTCTCCCTGGCCTGGGCAGCATGAAGCGCCATGCGCTCCTGCTGCTGGCGGATCAGCAGTTCCTGCGTCTGACCACGCAGCGTCGCCCGCCGCCGCTCATGCTGACGCTGCAGCTCGCGCGCGATTTCCTTACGACGGCGAACTATTGCGCCATCATCAACGTCGCCGCTATCACCTTCGCCTTGCTGCTGCGACTGATTCCGCTGCCGCTCGTGGATCAGCTCCTTGGCCGCATCCACATCCGGCAGATCATCGAGCTCGATGGCAGCGAGCTTCGCCTTGATGTCCTTCGCCTTGTGGCCTTTGACGTAGCGCGTGAGGCTGTGCACATCGCACTGCTCATCGACAACGACAAAGGCGCGGCGGTCACCGCGCGCAAGGACATAGCCCTGGTCGGACAGCGCAGCACGGAACGCCTCGGCAGTATCAGACTGCTCATAGGCTTGCGTGATGGCATCGCGGCGCTCGTCGGGCGTGATGCCGGACTTCTCGGCCTGGGCTTTTTCAGCGAGCGAGGGTTCGAGCTTGTCTTTCTCGAAGGTGCGGGAATTCTCCTCCCACGCCTTCAGACCCGGCGGCAGCTCCAGCCCGAATTTCCGGGCAAGCTGCACCGCGCAGTCCATCAGCCGTGAGCGGTCGTGCGAGAGATGAACCGCCTTCATGCGGTCGACATCGATGCGCGACCAGACGACATGACAATGCTCGCGGCCGATGCCCTGCCCGTCGGGTTTGACGTGAAAGACAACAGCGCGCGGCTGCCCCTGCAGGCCGAGCCGTTCCTCGATCAGCGCGATCGCCTCGCCGTACTGCTCTCGGGTCAGCGGCGACGGCGGATTGATCGACAGGCTGTAGAGGTATTTCGAGGCTTTGGTGCCGGAGGCAACGGCCTCGAATTCGGCGAAGGCCCCGAACAGATCATCGGCGACCGCGCCGTGAATTTCTGCGATCTCGACGCGTTCGTTGTCGTAGGAATTCATGAGATGGACGGCAAGATCGCTGCCGTTGCCGCGCTGGCTGCCCTTGAGGATCATGGCAGCCTGCCAAGCGCCTCGAAGAGCGCGGCGCGCATGTCGGCAAGATCGCGATGGGCGGCATCGATGATGGCAGCACACTGCACCGCATCGCTCTGGTCAGCGGCGGCGCGCAACGCGCCCGCGACCTGACCGAGCTTGCCGATCATCTGCGCAGCGGCCTCGCGGTCGAGCGGCGGTATGCGGGATGATTTTGGCGGATGCTGGTGCAGAACGGCAAAGCGGATAAGCGCAGCCACAGAAACGCCGGTGCGGGCGGCCTGGTCCCTGATCAGGGCGGCCTCCGCATCGTTAAAGCGCGCCTTCAGGCTGATCGCGCGCTGGCGTTTCTCGCTGCCGCTTTTGCTCATGTCGTCCTTCTTTCTGCGCCATGCACGAAGCGGCAGCTTGCGGCATGGCCCGGTCCCAAACGGGCCGGAGCGGGTTTCCAAGGGGCGCGCCCCTCGGTGCTGATGGAACGGGCAAACGTTCCGCGATGGTTCAGGAGAGCGCCGTCTCCTGATCGTCCTCCAGCGGCGAAACGGTGGTCTATGGGGGCAACCGGAAACCTCACGCAGCGGCGTGAATTTCCGGATTGCGGGGAGAGAGACATCTCCCCTCGCCATCGTTTGTAGCTGTCAGCTGAGAAGGTGGCGCAGCAGCGCGGTCGCAGCCAAGGTCATGAACTGGTCACAGTGAACTGACGGCATGGCGGAGGAGCGCGCTGCGATCGTCTTTTCAGGGCTCGATGCCCGGCAAAAGACGATGACCTGGGGGATGCAACGGGGGGCGGAGCACACCCTTGCCAAGATGGCGCGGGGACCCCGCGCACATCTTGTATTCGCCCTTAAGCTTCTCTTTCACCAGTATGCGGCATGGGGATTAAGGAAACCTTAACCATTACGCGCAAACCGGCTCTCAGAGCCAGCTTACACTGCCCTAATTTTGCGGCTGGGTCAAATTCCCCGACCGGATTTATCCTCTCCGGCCCGTCAATTAGACCGCCAAATTATGCGGAGCGCTCCTGTTCCAGGAAGCGCGCTTCTGCTTCTGTGATATAGTCGGCAAGTTCCTCGTCGACGTCACATTCAATGGCGATCAGGCTCGGCCAGCGTCCGGCCCGATCAGGGAAAAAGCCTGCCCGATAGTGCTCCACCAGAGCACGGGTCAGCTTCAGATTATTGGTGCCGACGGCGATGTGCAGGGCAGTCAGACCCGTCGGCGCATCGACCATGTCGACCTCGGCACCGGCAGCGAGCGCGGCCAACACCTTGTCGGTGTCCCCACGATAGGTGCAGGCGAGCAGATCGTCATCATCGTAGCGCTGCCGGTCGGCCAGCTTCGGACGACCCTGCGCATCGACCTCAATCCACAGCACCGACGCCCCTCCCGGATTCGATCATAACGCGTTCGCTCGTTATGCAGGTGCCGTTATCGCCTTCGACACGGAACAGGGCCTGTGTAACGTGCCCGTGCAGATAGGTGCCCCTGTACTGCGGCGGCGAAGACAGACGTTCCAGCCAGTAGCTGCGCGGCAGACCGGTGAGAGTTTCCCGCATCGCGATCAGGATCAAAGCACCTGCGCGCACCAGCACGCCTTCGAAGTTGTAGCGCAGCTCCGGCACGATGCCGCCGCGCTGCTCGTGCGCTTTCATGTAGCGCTCGGCAGGCACTTCACTGACGGTGAGCACGTAGTCTGCCTGCTCCCCGTCCTTGCCTTCGACAGGGACATAGCTGCCGATCAGCGGCGCATAGACAGACGCATCGATCTCCGCCCCTGACCAGAAGCCTGCCATCGCGCCGCCGAGATCGGCAAGCGGATCGCGCTCTTCGGCCAGCATGAAGCCTTCGCGCTCCAGAAACTGCGCACACTGCGTGACATAGGCATCGCCCGTCCGATGTTTGCCGCGCAGGAACCGTTGCAAGGTCGAGAGCGGCATCTCGCGCTGTCGTGGATCACGGTCGATGACCAGCGCGCAGAGCGTCGGCACACCGATGCGATGGGCGCGCATATAGCCCTGCAGCGCGGCGCGGACACGCGCGCGCTCTTCCTCGCTGACCGTGATGAGACCGCCGGTCTCGTTCATGCGCGCGTCTCCGCAATAAGCGCGGCGCAGCGTGACCAGTCCTTGCTCAGGAATTCCGCGCGGGCGGACGGCAGGTTTGTGGGCAGCGCAATGCGCCGGCGCGAGCCGGACCAGAATAGCAAGGACGCCCGCAAATGGAAGCGATCAGACCGGACTATGTCGCCTATGCGATTATAATCATCGTGGCGCTGGTGCTGCTGTGCTGGCGCTTCGAGAACAACAGCAAGATCACGCATGGCGCGGCTGCCTGGTGCCGTGTGTTCACCGCCTTCCGCAAGGGGCTGTTCAAGAAGCGCGGCCTGTATGTCGGTGATTGGACCGGCCGTCTGGCCGTCCACTATCAGGGCGCGCACGCGATCACTTTCGGCATGACCGGCTGCGGCAAGGGCACGGCAGCGATCCTGCCGAACCTGCTGAAGCTCAAGCGCGCCTTTGTCGTCGATCCCGGCGGCGAGAACGCCGCCACGGCGATCAAGGCGTGGCGCAAGGACCGGCTTGAGATCGCCTGCATCAATCCGTTTGCGATGCACACGGACAAGCCCTGGGTGCTGCCGGTGCACGGCTTCAATCCGCTGGCGCTGCTTGATGCAAACAGCGCGACCTTTGCGGCCGATGCCCTGCTGTTCGCAGAGATGCTAACCCCGCGCACGGGCAAGGAAAGCGGCAGCTCCGGCTACTTCAAAGACGCGGCAACGAGCGCCAAGCGGGCAATGCTTGTCCATATCAAGACAGCAGAACCGGCGCACCGTCAGAACATCGCGACGCTCTATGAATACGCCTATGCGGGCATCGCCAATTGGAACGCGCTGCTGCGCGCCATGAAAGCCAATCCGGCCTGCGGCCATCTGGCGAAATTCGAAGCTGATAAACTTTCGCGCATCGAGGCTACGGCGCCCGAAGAGTTCTCGGCGATCATGTCGACGATCCAGCAGGACCTCGCCTTCCTTGCCGATCCGCTCGTGCGGCAAAACCTGTCGCGGAATGATGTCGAATTCCGGAAGTTGAAGGCGCGCGGCAATTCCGTAAAGGGCTGCATCATCAGCGTCGTCATGCCGCTGGAATATATCGAGAGCCATGCGGCGATCACGCGGCTGGCGATGGCCTGCGCGATCCTCACATTGCAGCGCGAGCCCTATGCGCCCGAACCGGTGACCTTCCTGATCGATGAAGCGGCGGCGCTCGGCAAGATCGCGCGGCTGCCGAACTGGCTGGCGACGCTGCGCAAGTACAAGGTCCGTGTCTGGACGATCTGGCAGAATATCGGCCAGGTGGTCGAGCTCTACGGCGCGAACTGGCAGACGATCATCAGCAACTGCGCGCTGATGCAGATACTCGGCGTCAGCGACCTGCAGACAGCGCAGTACACGCGCGACATGATCGGCCAGAGCACGGTCGCGACTGAGACCGTGAATGCGCGCGGCGAGCGGTCGGTGTCGCATACCGCGCGGCCGCTGCTGATGGCTGAAGAACTGCTGCGCACCAAAGACGATGTGCAGATCGTGCTGCTGGGCAATCTGTGGCCAATGAAACTCAAGAAGGTCGCGTACTGGAACCGGCCCGCGCTGCAAGGCCGCTACCATCCGGGTCCGTTCTATGACGGCAAGATGCCAAAGCGCAGCCCGTTCAACGGCATCAGCTCATTCTGGGGGCGGCTCTATTACGCGCTCGTCTGCCTTATGGCCCCGCACCCGCTAGTCGCGCTGACGATGACCGGACTGATGCTCATCTACGGCCTTCCCTACCTGCAGGATGCCGGACTGATCGGCGGTGCAAAATGATCTGGCTGCTGATTGGCTGGGTGCTGATCTCGATGATCTTTGCCGAGATCGCCCCGATCCTGCTGACGGGGATCGGCTATCTGCTCTGGTTCATCGTGCTCGTGATCTGGACGGCACTCAAAACGATGATGCGCCTGCCGGTGCTGATCATCGTGCTGCCGTTCCGGCTGGTGGCGGACGGGCTTCTGTTCGTCCGACTCCTGGCCAACGAGATGCGCCGCAGCGAAGCTGATGATCAGCACGATGATGATGACGTTCATCGGCATCATCAGTCCGATGACCATCAAGCCGACGATGACGGCGATGATGATCATGAATTCGCGATGCGGCTGCTCGGCCTCGAAGCGGGCTATAGCGACGACGCCCTGAGCAAGGCATATCGCCAGGCCATCGCGGCGGCGCATCCCGATGCCCCCGGCGGCAGTGAAGAAGCGGCCAAGCAGATCAATGCCGCGCGCGATGTTCTGAAGAAATCGCGCCGCCGCATGTGACCAGTCTGTGCTCAGGACGCGGGGTGACCCGCGTCCGTAAGCTCTTCCCATCAGAACAAAATCTTCCGGTGGAAGGAGCCCGACATGAAACGCAGCAAACCCGATTACGCCCGGATGAGCGATCCCGAGCATAACCCGCAATGGCGGCGACGTTGGACGGAACCGCCACTGCCGACCTTCCCGCCGATGAAGAACAGGATCGTCAGCTGGCGCAGCAACCAGAACGAAACCCCGAACAAGAAGGCACGATGACCATGTTGCCTGCCATCATCAGACCGACCAAGACCACGGCGCTGACGCGCGCCGTGGCAGCCTTCAAGGCGCAGCGCCGCCCCGTGCATATCGGCATGATCATCGATGCCACCGGCAGCCGTGAACACAGCTGGGAACAGGCCCAGACCGCTCAGCTGCGGATGTTCAAGGACCTCGCCGGCCTGAAAGCGCTGCAGCTGAGGCTGCTGGAATTCGGGGGCGGCAAGCTGAGCGATTATGGCTGGCAGTCTGATGCGCTGCAGGTCGCGAAGAAGATGGCAGCGGTGCGCTGCCGCCAGGGCCTGACGCAGTTCATCCCGGCGCTCGAAGCTTTCGCGAAGGACGAGACAAAGGCCGACGCGCTGATCCTGATCGGCGACGCGTTCGAAGAGTGCAGCACCGCCGTGCTGATGCCGTCATGGAACCTGCGCGATCGCGGCACCCGCGTCTTCTGCTTCCACGAAGGCGACGATCCGGTCGCGCGGAGTGCCTTCAATGCCATCGCCGAAACCACCGGCGGCCGGTCGATCAAACTGGGCGATCAGCTGCCGCTGGCAGACCTCTGCAGCGGGGCGGCGCTGCTGGCCGCAGGCGGGAAGGATGCGCTCAAGCGCCTGCCCAATGCCAAGGCGCGGCAACTGCTGCTGCCGCCGCCCAAACCCTGAAAGGAGAGACCATGACCAATCCCAAAATCCCGAATGAACGGGAACGCGAACGCCAGCGCGAGCTGCGTGAGCAATTCATCGAAGACCCCGGCGGCGGCGTCTGGCACGTCGATGATTTTCCCGCCGAAGACGGCCACCCCGAAACCAAAGATGATGAAAGGAATGTGAAATGAAAAGACTGACCAAAGCCCGCGAGCGTGGTTTGTACCCCATTCCGGAGCCGATGACCTATCACAACCAGAGCCGCGTCGAGATCACCGTGTCCGTGAATGAAGACGTGTATGACTTTCTTGCCGCGAATATCCAGCCAACGAATACCTTCTGGAGCATCGAGACAATCGTAAATGAAGCGCTCGACACTATCGTCGGCAAAAAGGTCGGCATCAATCACATGGTGGACATTGCGCAGCTGCGGCGCTCCCGCCCTGAAACCATCATGTTCGGCAAGATCAGCGGTGCGGCCGAAAGAAAGGCCATGATGGACTTGTTCGAAGCCTGCTGGGCACTCGCTGTCCATCTCACCAGCGAAGACAAGGGCGATAGCAAGCTGCCGATCCGCAATCTGCTCGCGATGCTGAGCCTGGCGATGCACGACCAGCGTGAACTGGCGGCAGAACTCGCGCGCACGCCTGTCTATGACAACGAAGACCTCAAGCTTCTGGAAATGGGACAGAAAGTAGCCCCGCGTTGGTTCTGGTGTGAAAAGGCAAACAAGACGTTTCCATCCTAGCTAAGGAGTAAATATGACGAACCACATCATCATTGACCCGGGCGGGGGCGTATCGCAGGAGCGTGCGCCCCGCCTGCAAGACAGGTCCGATGCGGAATTACAGGACCTGATAGCTGAAGCGGGCGCGCTGCTCGCAGAGCGCGCGGCCAAGCGCAAGCAGGACGCGATTGAACAGATTCAGCGCCTTGCCAAAGAGCAAGGCCTGAACGTGAAGATCGACAAGCCGAAACGGCGCCGCGGGCGTCCGCCGAAAGCCAAGCCCGCAAATAGCTGACAGGGACGCGGTCACCCGCGTCCCTGTTTTTCGCGAAGGGCGCTTACGCGCCCTCCTCTTCGATCACTTCCCCATCTTCATCGCGGGGTTCGCGAAGGACGATGCGACCGCCACCGGCGGGAAGCAGTTCGAGCTGCAGCGTCAGTCCGCGGGCGTCTTCGTGGTCCCAGGCTGCGCCGATGCGGGTCCAGAATTTCTTCTTGCCGCGTTCGCTGACATGGTAGGCGATCAGGCTCGGCGGTGTGGTTTCACGAGCTTCGGTGCGGCGGGTGTTTTTGTTACGAGTCGTCATGGTATTCTCCTTTTCGGTTGATGTTTTCCTCGATACGCCTTCCGTCCAACGGGGCGGCAAAGCCGGCGGGTCAATGGACAACACGGCCTTTCGCCAAGGCTTCAGGCCGCAGGCGGGAGGGTGGTGCGGGCAGCCATTGACCGGACGGCGCGCCCCGTCAGGTTTGGCGTGACCTTCGAGGGAAACAGCAGCGAAAGGGGAAACGGCGACAGCAGTGACGCGCACCCTGCCGCTTGCCCGTCAAAACCCAATCGCTGCCGGCCCGCCGCAACAGATGAGACCGGCATTCCGAAATTCTGGACACGGCGCGACCGTCGGCACAGACGTCCGTCGTCGCTCGCAGCGGGCTCACCGCCCTGGCGCGTGAGAAACCTTCAGTGAGATTAATGAAGATGGGGAGCTGATCGAAGAAGTGAAAACGTTGCAGCACCGAAAGACTAGCGGCCAAGCTCCCGTCCCGGATCGTTGTCATGTGATCTTTCGGCTTTGTCTCGCGCCTTTCGGGCGCGAACGCGAGCGGCTGCGCGCAGAAGGAACGCGTGTTCGTCGAACGCCTGCTTGGGAGCCAATTGCTGTTCGTGCGGCCCGATAAAGCGGCCCTGATCATACGAATAAGGAATACGCTCTGACGTTTCGTCGGAGTCCTGCGGGAGTTTATCTTTCAGCTTGTCGTTCTCGGCGTCCATAATTGTCTGCTCCTCAATGAGTCATTTTACCATCGC
Source organism: Seohaeicola zhoushanensis (assembly GCF_014656415.1). Taxonomy (GTDB): domain Bacteria; phylum Pseudomonadota; class Alphaproteobacteria; order Rhodobacterales; family Rhodobacteraceae; genus Seohaeicola_A; species Seohaeicola_A zhoushanensis. The sequence goes on from NZ_BNCJ01000024.1 coordinate 55,445, forward strand.
GGAGGCCAAGAACGCAAAATTAGGGAAACTGGCCGGAGGACAGAGCCTCCGGCCGGAATGGTCACCACCACGAGTCATAGTAGACCGTGTAGCCGTCGACGATCGCCTGACGGGCCTTGGCGATAAAAGCAAGATCGTCATCGCACTCACTGCCGTCCGAGTCGCCGAAGAAGAAACCGGCGGTATCGGGTAGCTCCTTCGCATGGATCGCTTTCTCCAAGCGGTCCAGATCGAAGGCGGTCAGAACCACACCGACGCAGTTGAAACAGTCGGCGCTACCGCCCTTGTCGAAGTAGAGCTGCTCCATCCAGCCGTGCAGGTCGGGATGCTTGCGCCAGTAGTGGATTTCGGTGGATTCGGTGACCGTAAAATCGACCTCGGTGTCGAGCTTTTCGGCAGTGATTTTTGCGTACATATCAAGTCCCATCGTCTTTTCCTTTCGTTGCGGGTTACGTCCTGATGGACGCGCCCGAAAAAGGCGGCGGGGACAGCGCGGCGGTCATGGCCAACACGGCCCGAAGGGGCGGTGCGGGCAGGCCATTGACGGCAGTGCGACCGCTGCCACGGTCGCGGCAATCCAGATGGACGAAACCCGTCGATGGAAAGCGAGGCAGGGGGCAGATGCACCGCAATGATCATCGGCGCAAAACGGGGTCGCAACGTCGGTATCAGGAACGAGGAAGAAGAAAGGGCGCCGAAGCGCCCTCTCGTTAGAACAGTGAATACTGGCGGGCGGCATCCTCCTGCCGCTTCCACGCAGGATGGCTCGCAGCCTGCTCGATAGCATCCAGCATAAAGGCAACGGGACCACCGGCGGCATGAATGTCCGCGTCCGCGATGAAGTGTGAGCGGTAGCCTGTCTCGGTGATCGGCAGCACGGCCCTTGCGGGCTCGATGCTTTCGACTTCGAGATGGGCGAGCTGGTAGCCGTAGACCTCCGACAAATCCATCCAGTTCGGCGCGTAACGGATTTCGATCATGATGCCGCGCCAGTCCACGCGGAAATGTTCGCAGCTGCTCATAGCGCACCTCCTGCGAACGCGGCCTGTGCGAGCGCATCCGGCCGCTCGGTGATACCGGCGGCATTCCAGGCCGCGCGGGCATAGATCGAGATGGTGTGTTTCGGGGTGAAGTGAAGATCGCGCTCGACCGGCAGGCCGAGACAGCCCTTCACCTCTTCCAGTTCAGAAATCCGCACCGTACCGAGCTCCGGGAAGCCAAGGCCGAGATCGCAGAGGCCGAAGGCGATATCGTTGTCTTCGGGGTCGAGTTCGGTCAGCAGCCAGGTGCAACCGGCGTCGGGCGTGAAGAGCTTGACGACGGGCAGGAAGTCGGGCGCGTCCTCACCGGCTTCGTCGGCGGTAAAACGCAGGCGACCGTTGCGCAGAAGCTGGTCGCGGATGGATTGGGTCAAGAGTTTCATGTTCGTCTCCTTTGTTCGGGGTTTTACTCAAGACGCGGAGACGACAGGCCGAACGGACAAGCCGACCGGTCACACGGGCAACCCGGTCCTGCGCCAGGGGGCAGGAGTGGTGCGGGCAGCCCGTTGACCGGACGGCGCGTTCGGCCAGACAAAGCGTCAAAGATTGAGGAAACCGGGCAAGGGGAGCGGCATCAGAAATCACCCCGACCCACCACTGCCCTTCCCGCAACGAAGCGGATCAGCGATAAGCAGACATGCGCGTCCTGTTCATCTGTTCCAGCAATTTGATCAGAAGCCCGACGGCGGAACGGCACTTCGCTAACCACCCCGGTATCGAAACGCTGTCCGCCGGTATCGGCGCCGACGCGCTCCGGCCCCTGACCGCCGAGCTGATAGACTGGGCAGACCTGATCCTGACGATGGAAGAAGGCTACGCCGACCATGTGCGCGAGCGCTTCGCAGACGCCCTCGGCGACACGCCGATGGCCAGCCTCGACGTGCCGGACAAGTTCAGACGCGACGCACCGGAGCTGATCGCGCTGCTCGAACAGCAGTGCGCAGGATGGATTTCCGGCACAGGCCAGCAGGTCCGATAGTCACTGTATCCAATCCGCACATGCTTTAAAGAGCATGCTATGGGCGATAATGCGCCCTTTAAGGTATGGACCTTGACAAACCGACTTTGTCAGCGTATGCTTTAAAAAGCAGTCAAAAAAAGATAAGAAGCGCTTTAAAGCAGATGGCAAAGAAGAATCTACTCATTGAGGCCCCGCCCTACGAGGTCGAACAGGCGATCAGCCGCCTGGGCAAGAACCTGCGCACTGCGCGGCTCCGCCGCAACATGACCATCGAGCAGGTCGCCGAGAAGATCGGCACCGGCCCCCGCGCCGTCATGGATGCCGAGAAGGGCAAGCTGAGCACGGGGATCGCCGTCTATACCGCCCTGCTCTGGACATACGATCTGCTGCGCCCATTCCGCGACCTTGCAGACCCGCTGGGCGACAGCGAAGGCCTGGCCCTGGACCAACTCGACAGCCGCACGCGCGCCCGTACCGGCAAGGGGCTAGACAATGACTTCTAGGTTCGGCGCAACGGAGTGCTTCGTCTACATCATGCTGCCCGGCACGACTGAATTCGTGACGGCGGGCCGCTTCGTGCTGGAACCGGACCGTGACGGGACGCCCGTGGGCCGTTTCGTCTACGGCAAGAGCTACCTTTCCAACCACGATGCTGTGCCGATCGACCCGCTGGAGCTCAAGCTGGCAACGACCACCTATCAGACAACGGCACTCAAGGGCGTGTTCGGCGCTTTGCGCGATGCCGGTCCGGACTATTGGGGGCGCCGGGTCATCGAAAAACACGCGGGTCTGCCCCAGCTCGGCGAGATCGACTACCTGCTTTATGCACCGGATGACCGCGCGGGCGCATTGGGCTTCGGGCTCGGCCCCAAGCCCCCCGCCCCGCAGCGCCGCTTCAACAGGACGCTCGATCTGAACAAGCTGATCGGCATCGCCGATGCGATCATCGCCAATGAAGATGTGCCGGACGAACCGGAGACAGGACAGGTCCATGATCTGATGCTGGTCGGCACGTCGATGGGCGGCGCGCGCCCGAAAGCCGTTGTCGAGGACGAAGACGGACTCTGGATCGCAAAATTCAACAGGCCGGATGACAAGTGGAACTATGCCCGCGTCGAGCACGCGATGCTGGAACTCGCCAGAGCCTGCGGCATCCATACCGCGCAAAGCCGGATCACGACGGTCGGCGACCGCGATGTGCTGCTGGTCAAGCGCTTCGACCGCGAGCGCACAGAGAAAGGATATCTGCGCACCCGCATGATGAGCGGGCTGACGATCCTGCGCACGGAGGACACGCATCAGCACCGCGACCGCTGGTCATATGTGCTGCTGGCAGAAGAACTGCGCCGCATCAGCGCCCGCCCCAAAGAGGATGCCGCCGAACTGTTCAGGCGCATGGTCTTCAACGCGCTGATCTCGAACACCGACGATCACCCCCGCAACCATGCGGCCATCGCCCATGACAAGGACTGGAAGCTGTCACCGGCCTACGACCTGACGCCCTCGATGCCGGTCAGCATCGAGCGGCGCGACCTTGCCATGACCTGCGGCGATCTCGGCCGCTATGCCAACGCGACGAACATCCTGTCGCAGTGCGCGCGTTTTCACCTCCAGCGCGAGGAAGCGGAAGCGATCATCGATGGCATGGAAGAGCAGGTAAAGGCGACCTGGTACGAGACCGCCCGCCGCGAGGGCGTCACCGATCAGGATTGCGCAATCATCAAATCCGCCTTCGCCTATCCGGGATTCCGGCTGGACATTCAGCAAGCCTGAGAGATGCTCCTAACTTTCTCGCACCTGCGATGCGCGAAAGTCAGAAAGCGGTCGCCCTGACAATCAAGGCGACCGCAGGAAGCGGCCTCACTCGGCCGCTTCGAGTTGCACGGCAGGCTGCAGCTGGTGCAGGAAATCAGCCGCACGCTGCGCATGAGCGGCAGCGGCGAAGATGGCGCGCTTGTCATCGCGCAGCACTTTCAGCCAGGAGTCGATATAGGCGGCATGATCCTGACGGTCTTCGAGATTCAGCCCGAGATCGGCGGACAGGAACGCCGCGCCCAGTTCGGCAACGAGCTCTTCCTTGGCATAGCCGACATCGCCGAAGCGCTGCTGCTCGAAGCTCCGGTCGAGCCGTGACGGGTGGCGAGTCCAATGGATGCTCTCATGGGCGAGCGTGGCGTAGTAGCCCTGCGCATCGAAGAAGGCCTCGAACATAGGCATCTGGATGTGGTCGGATGCCGGACGGTAGAAGGCGGCATTGCCGCCGTTCAGGATGCGCGCACCGGTGGAAGCGAAGAATGCCTCGGCACGGGCATCACGCTCGTCGGGATTCACGGTGCCGTCGGCGATGGCGTAGTAGTGCACGGGCAGGTCTTCGATCTGGTCGACGTTGAAGACGGTGTAGCCTTTCATGAAGGGGATGGTGACATCGAGCTCGTCGCCGGACTTCTCGTCCAGTTCGGTGCGCTGGATGGTGTTGGCGTAGACGACGGGAGAGCCCTTCTCGCCCTTGCGGACATGGCCACCAAGCTCGCGGGCCTGCCGGAAGGTCATCCAGATCGGGGCGGCAAAGCTGCGCTCCATGGCCGAAGCCCAGAGGGTCAGGATGTTGATGCCGCTGTAGGGCTCGCCGTTGAAGCGGAGCGGCCGCGTGACGGGACCGGCGGCATGGGTGGCTTTCCAGGGCTGGGTCCAGGGTTTCACGCCCTTCTCCAGATGGACGATTATCTGATCGGTGATGCGGCTGTAGATGTCCTGCCGCTGTGTGTCGTGGGGTAAGCGCCACGCCGATCCCCTCCTGCCGCGTTGAAGCTGGCTGTGCGAGTCCTGCT
>NZ_BNCJ01000025.1 GCF_014656415.1 Seohaeicola zhoushanensis
CCGTTTCTCGTTCCTGCGGCCTGGTTCAGAACCGATCGGGGCGGCGGCCCACGGCGATATCGCTGGCGTCGGTGACATCGTCGAGCGCCTGCTCGAGCCGGCGGCGGAGTTCCTCGGTGCCCTCGACATCCAGCCCGCGCGGCACCTCCTCGTTGAAGGCGCGGCACATCAGCACCCCGCGCGAGAAGGGCAGGGGCAGCATGAAGCGGTCCCAGGACGACGCGCGGATGCGCCGGCGGGCCGACCAGGACAGCACGAAGATGCGCTTGCCGGTGCTGCGCGCCCAGACCAGCGGCACGGTCGAGGCGATGCGCGCCGGCCCGCGCGGCCCGTCGACGGCGATGCCGACGGTATAGCCATCGGCGATGCGTCGCAGCACCTCGCGCGAGAGCGCCACGTGGCGCTTGTGGCTCGACATCGGGACGGTGGCAAAGCCGAAGCGGCCCAGCACCCCGCCCACCAGCCGTCCGGCCCGCGCCGAGGAGGTGAGCGAGCAGAACTTGCCCAGGCGCTGGTCGAACATCCAGGGCGCCATGATCAGCCGCTGGTGCCAGACGCAGAAGATCACCGGTTCGCCCCTGGCGAGTTCGGCCGCCATCTCCTCGAATCCGCTGCGCTCCCAGCGCGAGGTGGCATGGGCAAAGCGGACATAGCCGGCGATCAGCGCCTCGACGGCGCCATTCAGGCGCGGGCTGTCGGCGAGTTTGCGTCTCAGGCTCACGCGGATGGGTCCTTCGGTCTGCTTTCCGGGGCGTTACAGCGCGATTTGCACCCGGAGGCAAGCCTTTGCGCCAAAGCTGACAATTTCCTCTTGCCCAGTCCGGTTGCCTGTCATAGAGGAAGCGCGGCTTAGGGGTATAGCTCAGTTGGTAGAGCGACGGTCTCCAAAACCGTAGGTCGCGGGTTCGAGCCCTGCTGCCCCTGCCAGCCACCGTCCGGACCGATCCGCCGGGGTCCGGCCGGAACCATTGTTTCCCCCACTTCCGTGCAGAGCAGAGCGACCGGATCGGTCGGCGCGCTGAATTGTGCGCGGCCGCAAGACCTTGCCGCATGGCCGCAACAGCAGCACCGGTCGTCCCGGCAATCCGTTCGTCCAGGAAAGCCGCGACTTCCGGCGGGTCGAGCGCGCCGCCGCGCTCGGTGTCCTGCCGCGCGAGGATCCGCTCATCCCACCGCGGCCTGGCGCCGCATGACCGCGGCGGCCATATCCTCGCAAGGCCGTGTTCATGCCGCGGCGCTTTCCCGTCACATCCACAGGCAGGCTGGCCGTATTCTCTTGACAGCGCGCGAGTGCAGCCCCGGAATTGCCCGCAAGTAATTGTCACCTTCCCGGTTTCCCCGCGCCGCTGGCTTCTCTTCTTCAAAAATATCTCCGGGGAAACGCCGAAGGCGGCGGGGGCAGCGCCCCCGAGGCAACGGCTGCCGCCGGGCGTTGGCGTCAATCCGCCGGGACGGGTCGCGGGTTGACCCGAGAATGTCGAAAAGCGCTGCGGCGGTGCGTTGGGGGATTGATACTGCTGGCGCGACCCGGTTCACTGGACCGGCTCGCCCAGGGAGTTCGACATGCGCTTTTCCGCCCTCCGCATCCTCAAGGAAGGCCTGACCGGCAACAAGGGATGGACGCCGCACTGGCGCGACCCGGCGCCGAAGCCGGCCTATGACGTCATCGTCATCGGCGGCGGCGGGCATGGGCTGGCCACCGCCTTCTACCTCGCCGCAGAGCACGGGCTGACCAATGTCGCGGTGCTGGAGAAGGGCTATATCGGCGGCGGCAACGTCGGTCGCAACACCACCATCGTGCGCGCCAATTACAACATGCCGGGCAATTCCGAGTTCTATTCCCATTCGCTGAAGCTCTGGGAAGGGCTGGAGGAGAGCCTCAACTACAACGTGATGCATTCCCAGCGCGGGGTCATCAACCTGTTCCATTCGGACGGCCAGCGCGACTATGCCGCGCGGCGGGCGAATTCGATGATCAACCAGGGCGACGACGCGATCCTTCTCGACCGCGAGGGAGTGCGCAGGATGGTGCCCTACCTCGACTTCGAGAACGTCCGCTTCCCGGTCTACGGCGGGCTTTACCACCCGCGCGGCGGCACCGCGCGCCATGACGCGGTGGCCTGGGGCTATGCCCGCGGCGCCGACATGCGCGGCGTCGACATCATCCAGAACTGCGAGGTCACCGGCATCGACGTCGAGAACGGCCGGGTGACGGGCGTTCAGACCACGCGCGGGGCGATCAAGGCGAAGAAGGTCGGGATCGTGGTGGCCGGGCGCTCGGGCCAGGTCGCGGCGCTGGCGGGGATGCGCCTGCCGATCGAGAGCCATGTGCTCCAGGCCTTCGTCACCGAGGGGCTGAAGCCCTGCATCGACCAGGTGATCACCTTCGGCATGGGGCACTTCTACATCAGCCAGTCCGACAAGGGCGGTCTCGTCTTCGGCGGCGACCTCGACATGTATGCCTCCTACGCCGCGCGGGGCAACCTGCCGCTGGTCGAACACGTGATGGAGGCCGGCATGACGCTGATGCCGATGATCGGCAAGGCCCGCGTCCTGCGCTCCTGGGGAGGGATCATGGACATGAGCCCCGACGGCTCCCCGATCATCGACAAGACTCATATCGACGGACTCTACCTCGACTGCGGCTGGTGTTATGGCGGTTTCAAGGCCGTGCCTGGCTCGGGCAACTGTTTCGCCCACCTGATCGCCCAGGACCGCCCGCATCCCGCCGCCACCCGTTTCCGCCTCGACCGGTTCCGCACTGGCGTGGGGCTGATGGACGAGGAAGGCACTGGCTCGCAGCATAACCTGCACTGAGGCGCGTGGAGAGGTGGCTGTGAGTATTTGGAAAGAGAAGAAGATGGGGTGGCAGGCATGAGACTCCCGTGTCCGATCTGTGGCGAGCGCGACCGGCGCGAGTTCTATTACCGGGGCGCGGCACTGGCGCTGCATCGTCCCGACCCCGACGCGGGGGACGAGGCCTGGGCCGATTATGTCCACCTGCGCGACAACCCCGCCGGGGTGACGCGCGATCTCTGGTATCACGAGGGCGGCTGCTCCGCCTGGATCGTGGTGACGCGCAACACGGTCACCCATGAGGTGCTGGGCGCCGAGCTGGCGGAGGGTGCGCGATGAGGCTTGCCAACCGCGGCATGGTCGACCGCAACGCGCCGGTGACCTTCACCTTCGACGGCGTCGGCCATTCCGGCTTCGAGGGCGACACGCTGGCCTCGGCGCTGCTGGCCAATGGGGTGCGGCTGGTCGGCCGGTCGTTCAAGTATCACCGCCCGCGCGGCATCCTGACCGCCGGGAGCGAGGAGCCGAACGCGCTGGTGACCCTGGGCAGCGGCGCGCGGCAGGATCCGAACGTGCGCGCGACGCAGCAGGAACTTTACGAGGGGCTGGCCGCGCAGAGCCAGAACCGCTGGCCCTCGCTCGACTGGGACCTGCTGGCGCTGAACGACCTCGCCGCGCCCTTCTTCGGGGCGGGGTTCTATTACAAGACCTTCATGTGGCCCAAGGCCTTCTGGGAAAAGCTCTACGAACCGGCGATCCGCCGGGCCGCCGGGCTGGGGGCGCTGTCGGGGCTGAACAACGCCGATACCTACGAGCGCGCCTTCGCCTTCTGCGACCTGCTGGTGATCGGTTCCGGCCCCGCCGGGCTGATGGCGGCGCTGGGCGCAGCGCGCGCCGGGGCCGACGTGATTCTCGCCGAGGAGGATTTCCGCATGGGCGGGCGGCTGCTGGCCGAGACCCATGAGGTCGACGGCAAGCCGGGGCATCTCTGGGCTGCCGGGCTGCTGGACGAACTGGCCTCGATGGACAACGTGCGCCTGATGACCCGCACCACCGTCACCGGGGCCTATGACCAAGGCACCTATGGCGCGCTGGAGCGGGTCAGCCATCATGTCCCGCGTTCGCGCGCTCCGCTGGAGTGCTTCTGGCGGATCGTCGCCAAGCGCGCGATCCTCGCCGCCGGGGCGCTGGAACGCCCGGTCGCCTTCCGCAACAACGACCGCCCCGGCATCATGACCGCCAGCGCCGTGCGCGCCTATGCCAACCGCTGGGGCGTCAGCCCCGGCAAGGCGGTTTCGGTCTTCACCAACAACGACGACGGCTATCGCACCGCGCGCGACCTGGTGGCGGCGGGGGTGCATGTCGCCGCGCTGATCGACAGCCGGCACGACGGCCCCGACCTGCCGGGCGTGCATGTCATCAAGGGCGCGCAGGTCTGCGACGCCGCCGGGCGCAAGGGGCTGGAGAGCATCACCATCCGCACCCATCGCGGCGAGGAGAAGCTGCTGACCGACTGCCTCGCCATGTCGGGCGGCTGGAATCCGACGCTGCATCTGACCTGCCACATGAACGGCCGCCCGGCTTGGCGCGAGGATATCCAGGGCTTTGCCCCGGTGCCCGGCATGATTCCGGGACTGCAGGCCGTGGGTGCCTGTAATGGAAGCTTTTCGACCGCCGCCTGCCTGCGCGAGGGTGCCGAGGCCGCCGAGGACGCGCTCGAGGCGCTTGGGTTCAAACCTGCTGCGCTCGAACTGCCGCAGGCCGAGGACGACCCCTTCCGCATTGCGCCGCTCTGGTCGGTCGAGGGCAAGGGCCGCGCCTGGCTCGACTTCCAGAACGACGTGACCGTGAAGGACGTGAAGCAGGCGGCGGTGGAGAACTTCCGCTCGGTCGAGCACATGAAGCGCTATACCACGCAGGGCATGGCGACCGACCAGGGCAAGAACTCGAACGTCGCCGCGCTGGCGGTACTGGCCGATGTCACCGGAAGGGCGATCCCCGAGACCGGGACCACCACCTTCCGCCCGCCCTTCGTGCCGGTCTCGATCGCCGCGATGGGGGCCGGGGCGCAGGGCAAGGGCTTTGCCCCGCAGCGCTTCACCACCAGCCACAAGGCCAGCATCGAGCGCGGCGCGCCGATGATCGAGGCGGGGCTCTGGTACCGCCCGAGCTATTTCCCGGCACCGGGCGAGAGCAACTGGCGGCAGGCCTGCGACCGCGAGGTCAAGATGGTGCGCGAGACAGTCGGCATCTGCGATGTCTCGACACTGGGAAAGATCGACATCCAGGGACCGGATGCGGCGGCCTTCCTCGACTTCGTCTATACCAATACCTTCTCGACGCTGAAGGTGGGCCGCACCCGCTACGGCCTGATGCTGCGCGAGGACGGCTTCGTCATGGACGACGGCACCTGCGCGCGGCTGGGAGAAACCCACTTCCTGATGACCACCACGACCGCGGCGGCGGGCGAGGTAATGCGGCACCTGGAATTCGTGCACCAGTGCCTGCGCCCGGAACTCGACGTGGTGTTCACGAGCGTCACCGAGCAATGGGCCCAATTCGCCGTCGCCGGCCCGAAATCGCGCGACCTGCTCGACGCGCTGCTGGATAAGCCGCTGAACGGGCCGGACTGGCCCTTCATGGCCTGCGGGCCGGTCACGGTGATGGGGGTGAAGGCGCGGCTCTTCCGCATCTCCTTCTCGGGGGAACACGCCTATGAACTGGCCGTGCCGGCGCGCTATGGCGACGCGCTGTTCCGCGAGCTGCTGGCGCGCGCGGGCGCGCTGGGGGGCGGGCCCTACGGGATGGAGGCGCTGAACGTGCTCCGGATCGAGAAGGGCTTCATCACCCATTCCGAGATCCATGGCCGCACCACCGCCTATGACGTGGGCCTCGGCAAGATGGTCTCGGAGAAGAAGGACTGCATCGGCAAGACCATGTCCGAGCGCGACGGGCTGATCGACCCGATGCGTGAACGGCTGGTGGGCCTGAAGCCGGTCGGTGCGGTGAAACAGGTGATCGCCGGGGCGCATCTCTTCGAGGTCGACGACGCCCCGGTGCGCGAGAACGACAAGGGCTATGTCACCTCGGTCTGCTATTCGCCGACGCTGGGGCACATGCTGGCGCTGGCCTTCCTGAAGAACGGGCCGGAACGGATCGGCGAAAGGGTCAAGATGGTCGACCACGTGCGAAAGATCGAGGCCCTCTGCGAGGTGGTGCACCCGATTGCCTTCGATCCCGAAGGAGGGCGGATGCGTGACTGAGCTGCTTGCGAAGACCGCCTGCGACGGGCTGCTGTCGGTAACGGCCGGGCCCTTTACCCTGAGCGAGGAACCCGTCGCGCCGCTGACCTCGCTGATGCCCTACAAGGGGCGCGACAAGGCGCTCTCGGCGGCGCTGGAGGCGGCGCATGGCGTCAAGCTGCCGGGCGTGAACCGGTCGACCTCCAAGGCCGGGATCAGCGTGCTGTGGTTCGGGCGCGGCCAGTTCCTGCTGGTCGGGGCCGGGCCGGACGGGTCGCTTGCCGAACATGCCGCCGTGGTCGACCAGAGCGATGCCTGGGCGCGGGTGCGGCTGGAAGGGGCCGGAGCCGACCAGGTGCTGGCGCGGCTGCTGCCGGTCGACCTGCGGGCGGCGAGCTTCAAGCGCGGCCACACCCTGCGCAGCCCGCTCGGCCACATGATGGCCTCGGTCACCCGCACCGGGGTCAACGCCTTCTCGATCGCGGTCTTCCGCTCAATGGCGGCAACGCTGGTGCACGATCTCAAGACAGCCATGGAAGGCGTCGCCGCGCGCGGCTAGAATGTCGGCAAGCTAGAAAAGGTTATGGAGGCTTTTGATGTTTCGTTCCGCACTGTTCGCCCTTCTGTTTGCCACTCCCGCTTTGGCGGGGGACAGCAAAGAAGTATCTTGTGGTTACCAAGGAGATGTTGCCGCCGCTGTTCAGAAGGCTAGGTTGGACGGGGTAAAGAAGGGCGAAGCCGAATCTTTCATATTAGCTTCGCGGCCTACGTGGCCCGAGTCCTATAGCAAAGCTATTCCTTACCTTATTGACTTCATTTACGCGCCTTCATTGAAGATGCGCGATCTTCGCAAAATCAATATTGGCGAATCCATGGAAACGCAGTGCCTCCAGCAATGGGATAACGTCAATCAAATCAACAAGAAATCAAAGGGCTAAAGGGGCGCGCAACCTGGCCGGCGAACTACAACGCCGCCATCCCGCTGATCACGCCCTGGGTCTACGAGCAGAAGATGAGCGACATCCGCAACAAGGACCTGGGCGCCGCCTGGAGCGATCTCTGCAACAAGCGCTGAGGGAGTCGGCGGGGTGAACCCCGCCCTACGCGACCTCGGAGCGGGGAGGGGGCCAATCCAACCGATATTTGCAGCGCCCCCTGCTCGGAAGGCTGCGAGGGGCGATCGCCTCGGATCACGGGCATTCGCCATCGCAAATTTCGAGCGGGAAGGGGGCGCTGCCCCCGCCGCCCGTGCCGGGCGGCCCCCCGGAGGTATTTGAAAAGAAGAGAAATCAGGGGCGGGCTTGCCTTGCGCGGGCCGCGCGCCATCATTGGGGCGAGACCCGACGGAGTGCGCCGATGAGATCCCTGCCGATGCTTGCCCTGTTTCTTGCCCTGAGCCTCGGGGGCGGCCTGGTCATCGGGGTGCTGAACTCACCGGGCGCGTGGTATGCGGGGCTGGCCAAGCCGGTGTTCAACCCGCCGGCCTGGATCTTCGGGGCCGGTCTGGACGCTGCTCTACATCGCCATCGGCATCGCCGGCTGGCGGGTCTGGCGCCTGGCGCCGCGGTCGGGGGCCATGGGCCTCTGGTGGCTGCAGATGGCGCTGAACTTCCTGTGGTCGCCGATGGTCTTCGGCTGGCACCGGCTCGACCTCGGGCTGGGGGTGATCGTGGCGCTGCTGCTGGCGATCCTGAGCTTCATCGCCTCGGCGCGGCGGGTCGACCGGTTGGCGGCCTGGCTGTTTGCGCCCTATCTCGCCTGGGTCTCCTTCGCCACGCTGCTGAACGCGGCGCTCTTCGCGCTGAACCCGGCGGCGGCGCCCTGAGAGCGGGTAACACTCCGTCAATTCCATCGTGCAAGGATAGGCCGCGGTATCGGCGGCGGGCTGCCCAAGGCGGCGGCAGGGGGCGTGCACTGGGCGCGCCCTTCCGTTAGGGCAGCATTGACCGGGGCGGGGAACTGCGCGACCTGCAGCGGTGTCCGCCGGTATTTCACGCCGGCGGCCCCGGACGCGGGAGGCGTCCGCAAGACATTGAATGCAGATGAAAGAGACCCGGATGCAAGCAACCGACTGGACCCGCATCCTCGCCCGATACCGCGAGCCGATCCTGTCCCGCAGCCTCTTCGAACTGGCCGTCACCGCCGGCCCCTTCCTGGTGATCTGGGCGCTGGCCTGGTGGGCGCTGTCGGTCAGCCCCTGGCTGGCGCTGGGGCTGGCGCTGGTCAATTCGGCCTTCCTCGTCCGGCTCTTCATGATCCAGCACGACTGCGGCCATGGCGCCTTCCTGCGCAACCGGCGGCTCGGCGACTGGATCGGGCGCTGCATCGGCGTGCTGACGCTGACGCCCTACGCGGTCTGGCGGCAGACCCATTCGATCCATCACGCCCATACCGGCAACCTCGACCGGCGCGGGATCGGAGACGTTCCGACGCTGACGGTGCGGGAATACCGCGAGAAGGGCTGGATCGGCCGCACCCTCTATCGACTGCTGCGCAACCCGGTGGTGCTTTTCGGGCTGGCGCCCTTCTACACCTTCTTCCTCGAACACCGTCTGCCGGTCGGGCTGATGCGGTCGGGCTGGAAATACTGGAACAGCGCGCTGGGCACCAACCTGGCGCTGGCCGCGCTGCTGGGCGCGCTGGCCTGGTTCGGCGGCTGGGAGCTGCTGATCTTCGTCTTCCTGCCGACCACCTTCCTCGCCGCCGCCGCCGGCATGTGGCTGTTCTTCGTGCAGCACCAGTTCGAGGAGGCGCATTGGGACCGCGAGAGCGAATGGAACGTGCATGACGCCGCCTTGCAGGGCAGTTCGCATTACGACCTGCCGGCGGTGCTGCGCTGGCTGACCGCCAATATCGGCGTGCATCACGTCCACCATCTGGCGAGCCGGATCCCCTTCTACCGCCTGGCCGAGGTGATCCGTGACCATGACATCCTCGCCCAGTCCAAGCGGCTGACGCTGTGGGAAAGCTTCCGCTGCGCCCGCCTGCATCTCTGGGACGAGAGCAGCCGGCGGCTGCTCTCCTTCGCCGAGGCGCGGCGCGTCGCGCTCTGACGCGCGGGGCAGGGCCGCTCAGGCGGCCTTGCCGGCCCGCGCGAAATCGACTGCGTCGCGCAGCGGGAACATCATCTCGTAGATCGTCACCTCGGGCTTGCCGATCACCCGGTAGGCCGAGGGGATGGTCCTGGCGAGGTCCGAGGCGCGGAAGGCCTCCATCGCCTCGCGGCTTTCCCAGATGTAGAAACCGCCGAAATGGTTCGGCTTGTCGAGCTTGAGGTAAAACTTCTGCACCAGCCCCGGCAGGGCGCGGAACTGCGGCAGCCGTTCCTCGGCAATCGCCATGGCCTCGGTTTCGCTCAGGGCGGTCTCGAACTGCACGAATTGAACGATCATCCTGGTCTCTCCTCTGCTGGGGCCGGGCGTTGCGGCCATGCCAGAAGACTGCCCTGTTTATTTCTGCCGCGGAATTCGCCAATCTCGAAAGGCGACCTTGCAAAAACGGACAGGTGCCGATGCCGGAGAGCCCCGAGGCCCCCGAACCGCGCCGCCAGATGGAATGGAGCGACCTCGCCATCCTGCTGGCGATCGGGCGCGCCGGCAGCCTCTCGGGGGCGGCGCGCAGCCTGGGGCGCACCCACAGCACCGTCTTCCGCAACCTGCGCGCCATCGAGGAGAAGACCGGCGTGCGTTTCTTCGACCACCTCGACAGCGGCTATGTCCCGACCGACGCGGGGCGCGTGGCGCTGGGCTATGCCGAGCGGGTCGAGGGCGAGTTCCACGCGCTGGGCCTCGAGGTGCTGGGCCTCGACACCCGCCTGAGCGGGCGCATCCGGGTGACCTGCCCCGAGGCCTTTGCCGAGGAGCACGCGCCGCGCCTGGCCGCGCGGTTCCAGCGCCTGCACCCCGAGGTGCGCATCGACGTGACTCCTGGCCACGGTGCGGTCGACCTCAACAAGCGCGAGGCAGAGATCGCCATCCGCGCCACCCGCGCGCCGCCGCAGACCGCCTTCGGTCGCAGGATCTGCCCGTTCCGCTTCGCCTTCTACGGCGCGCCGGCCTATCTCGATGCGGCGCCTGACCTGCCGCTCGAGGAGCATCCGGTCTGTCTGATCGAGGGCACCGTGAACTGGCTGGTGCCGGCGGTCTGGCCCAGCCCCGAGGCGGGCGAGGAGCGGGCGGTCTTCCAGTGCCGCGCCTCCCGCGCGGTGCAGAATGCCGCCGCCGAGGGGCTGGGGCTGACTTTCCTGCCCTGCTACGTCGGCGATGCCGATCCCCGGCTGATCCGGGTCAGCGACCCCTTCGAGCATCTCGACATGGATCTCTGGGTGCTGACCCACCCCGACCTGCGCAATACCGCGCGGGTCCGGGCACTGATGTCCTTCCTCTACGACGAACTTGCCGCCAAGGCCGATCTCTGGGGCGGCCGGCGCGTCCGGACCGATGCCCGCAACTTTCGCCCCCGCGCGAACTGGCAGGGATAATCGCCGCGAGACAGGCGGCACGCGCGATGGCACACTCACCCTTGGCGCAATGCGGGAGAGGCGGCATGGGACACAAGCGGGAACTGATTTCCAACGGTAACCCTATGGAGAGCATCGTCGGCTTCAGCCGCGCGATGCGGGTCGGCAACTTCATCGCCGTGGGCGGAACTGCCCCGGTCGGCCCTGACGGCAAGACCGTGGGCGTCGGCGATGTCTTCGCCCAGACGCAGCAGTGCTTCGAGATCATCAAGGCGGCGCTGGAGCAGGCCGGTTCGGGCCTGCAGGACATCGTCCGCACCAGGGTGATCCTGACCGACATCGACAACTGGAAACCGGCCATCGAGGCGCGCAAGCTCTACTGCCTCGACGCCCGTCCGGTGGATACGATCATGGCGATCAATCGCTTCGTGAACCCCGAGTGGCTGGTCGAGATCGAGGTGGACGCCGTCGTCGCCGACTGACGGCGTCCGTTCCCCTTAGTGGGCGATCATGACGTGGCGCACGGCGGTGTAATCCTCGAGCGCATACATCGACATGTCCTTGCCGTAGCCCGACTGCTTGACGCCGCCGTGCGGCATCTCGTTGACCAGCATGAAATGGGTGTTCACCCAGGTGCAGCCGTATTGCAGCCGCGCCGAGACGTCGAGCGCGCGGCCCACGTCCCGGGTCCAGACCGAGGAGGCGAGGCCATACTGGCTGTCGTTGGCCCAAGCCACCACGTCGTCGTCGCCACTGAAGCGGGTGACGCTGACCACCGGGCCGAAGACCTCGCGCTGGACGATCTCGTCGCCCTGGAGCGCGCCGGCGATCACCGTGGGCTTGTAGTAGAAGCCGGGGCCGTCGAGCAGCCCGCCGCCGGTGACGATCTCGATATGCTTCTGCTCGGCGGCGCGCTGAACGAAGCTGGCCACCCGGTCGCGCTGGCGTTTCGAGATCAGCGGCGGGATCTCGTTGGCGCTGTCGTCGGCCTGGGCATAGGCGATGGAGGAGGCGGCCGCCGAAAGCTCGGCGACCAGCTTGTCGTAGATCCCCGCGCCGGCGTAGATCCGGCAGGCGGCGGTGCAGTCCTGCCCGGCGTTGTAATAGCCGAAGGCGCGCAGGCCATCGACCACGCGGTCGATGTCGGCGTCGTCGAAGACGATGACCGGGGCCTTGCCGCCCAGTTCCAGGTGGGTGCGCTTGACCGAGTTGGCCGCCGCCTGCAGCACCTTCTTGCCGGTGGCGATGTCGCCGGTGATCGAGACCATGTCGACGCCGGGATGGTTGATGAGCGTGTTGCCCACGCTGGCGCCCTGGCCGACGATCACGTTGACCACGCCCTCGGGCAGGATCCCGGCCAGTTTCTCCGCCAGCTTCAGCGCGGTGAGCGGCGTCTGCTCCGATGGCTTGAGCACCACCGTATTGCCGCCTGCCAGCGCCGGGGCCAGCTTCCAGGCCATCATCATCAGCGGATAGTTCCAGGGCGCGATCGACGCGACGACGCCAATCGGGTCGCGCCGGATCATCGAGGTATGCCCGGCGAGGTATTCCCCGGCCACCGCCCCATGCATGTTGCGCACCGCCCCGGCGAAGTAGCGGAAGCAGTCGACAATGGCCGGGATCTCGTCATTGCGAGCGCAGCCGATGGGTTTGCCGCAGTTCATCGCCTCGAGCGCGGCGAAGGCATCGGCATCGGCCTCGATGGCGTCGGCAATCTGCAGCAGGTAGGCCGAGCGTTCGCCCGGCGTGGTGCGGGACCAGGTGGCAAAGGCGCGCCGCGCGGCGGCCACCGCCTTGTCGATCTGCACGGGGCTCGCCTCGGGCATCAGCAGGATGCTCTCGCCGGTGCGCGGGTTCAGCACGTTTTCCTCGGTCTCGGTCCCGGCCTCGAAACCGCCGCCGATCAGCATCTTGGTCTGCATGGATTCACTCCCTCATGTCATTTGCCCTGTCCGGCCACGCTTTCGGTGCCGCGGGTCAGGTAATAGGCGCCGAGGATCGGCAGGAAGGTGACGAGCACCACCACCATGGCGACGACGTTGGTCACCGGGCGCTGGCGCGGGCGCACCAGTTCCTCGAGCATCCAGATCGGCAGGGTGGCCTGCTGCCCGGCGGTGAAGGTGGTGACGATCACCTCGTCAAAGGACAGCGCGAAGGCGAGCATGCCGCCGGCCAGCAGCGCGGTGGCGATATTGGGCAGGATCACGTGGCGGAAGGTCTGGAAGCTGTCGGCGCCCAGGTCCATCGAGGCCTCGATCAGGCTGGCCGAGGTGCGCCGGAAGCGGGCGACGGCATTGTTGTAGACCACCACGATGCAGAAGGTGGCGTGGCCCAGCACGATGGTCCAGAAGCTGAAGGGGATCTCGGCCAGGTTGAAGGCCGACCGCAGCGCGATGCCGGTGATGATGCCGGGCAGGGCGATGGGCAGGATCACCAGCAGCGAGATCGTCTCGCGTCCGAAGAAGCGCGACCGGCTGACCGCGGCGGCGCAGAGCGTGCCAAGCACCATGGCGATCAGCGTCGAGATCGCGGCGACGCGCAGCGAGAGCGACAGCGCCTCCCAGACGTCGGGGCGGTTCCAGGTGACCGCGAACCACTTGAGCGTGAAGCCCGGCGGCGGCCATTGGTAGGACTTCTCCTCGGTGGTGAAGGCATAGACGAAGATCAGCAACAGCGGCAGGTGCATGAAAAGCAGGCCGGCGGCGGCGGCGAGTTTCAGGCCGAGCGAGGCGCGGTCAGAGGACATGGGCAGGCTCCCTTGCGACGGACCGGCTCCGCACTTTCGCCCGGCGGCACGCCGGGCACCGCCTGTCTGCCCCCCGGCAGGCGCTTTCGACCTTGCCGCCCGTGACTGCGGCGCGACGGCGCCTGACGACGCGCCCCTGACCGCGTGGCGCGAGAGCGCCGGCCCAAGCAGACGCTGCCCGGCGCGCCGCACCCTGCCGTTCCGCTTCATAGCGCATCGAAGGCCCCCTTGCGTTTCGCGGCCCAGAGGTAGAGGCCCATGATGACGATGGGCACCACGGCGAAGGCCGCCGCCAGCGGGATGTTCCCCGCCGTGCCCTGGTGCGAATAGACGGCCTGGCCGATGAACAGCCGCGAGGTGCCGATGATCTGCGGGATGATGTAATCCCCCAGCGTCAGCGAGAAGGTGAAGATCGAGCCGGCGATCACGCCAGGCAGGGCCAGCGGCAGGATCACGTGGCGGAAGGTCTGCCCCGGCGCGGCGCCGAGGTCGCCCGAGGCCTCGATCACGCTCAGCGGCACCCGCTCCAGCGAAGCCTGCACCGGCAGCACCATGAAGGGCAGCCAGACGTAGAGGAAGACGAGGAAGGTGCCGGTCCAGCTGACCGAGAGCGAGTTGCCGCCCAGCACCGGGATCGCCAGGTAGGCGTCGAGCAGCCAGGTCAGGTGCAGCGTCTCGAAGAGCCAGGACAGGATCCCCTCCTTGGCGAGGATCAGCTTCCAAGAGTAGACCTTGACCAGGTAGGAGGACCAGAGCGGCAGCATGACGCCGAGGTAGAAGACCGCCTTCCAGGGCCCGCGCGCATAGCGCGCCGCGTAATAGGCGATGGGGAAGGCGATCACC
This sequence comes from Seohaeicola zhoushanensis, assembly GCF_014656415.1. GTDB lineage: Bacteria > Pseudomonadota > Alphaproteobacteria > Rhodobacterales > Rhodobacteraceae > Seohaeicola_A > Seohaeicola_A zhoushanensis. The sequence goes on from NZ_BNCJ01000025.1 coordinate 14,087, forward strand.
GCCGCGGCCACCGTCACCACCGCGGCCATGGTCACGGTGCGCAGGATGATGTCGAGGTTGGCGGGGTTCAGCAGCTCGCGGTAGGTCTTGAGCGTGAATTCGTGGACGATCAGCCCCGAGAACTCGTCGATCGAGAAGAAGCTCTGCGCCAGCAGCGCGAAGAGCGAGCCGAGATAGACCACGCCCAGCCAGGCCACCGGCGGCACCAGCAGCAGCGCCAGCAGCAGGCGGGGATGACGCCAGAGCGCGTCCGAGGCGGGGCGCAGCCAGCTCATGACGCCCCCGTCATCAGGTGCAGGTCGGCCGCGTCCCAGGCCAGGTGCACGGCGCTGCCTTCGGGCGGAATTTCGACGCCCTTGGGCAGCAGCGCGACGATCTGCGCGTCCTCGGTCTCGAACACCGCCCGCGTATTCGCGCCGTGGAAGCTGGCCGAGCGCAGCACCGCCGGCAGGCCGTCAGCGGCGAGACGCACCGCCTCGGGGCGCAGCGAGGCGAAGCGGCGGGTGCCGGTCAGCCGCTCGGTCAGGGCGGGGGGCAGCACGTTCGAGGAGCCGACGAAATCGGCCACGAAGGGCACCTGCGGGCGGTAATACACATCCTGCGGCGCGCCGACCTGGACGATCTGGCCCTGGTTGAACACCGCCACCCGGTCGGCCATCGACAAGGCCTCGCCCTGGTCGTGGGTGACGAAGACGAAGGTGATGCCCAGCCGCCGCTGCAGCGCCTTCAGCTCTTCCTGCATCGCTTCTCGCAGCTTGAGGTCGAGCGCGCCCAGCGGCTCGTCGAGCAGCAGCACCTTGGGCCGCATCACCAGCGCGCGGGCCAGCGCCACCCGCTGCCGCTGCCCGCCGGAAAGCTGCGAGGGCTTGCGCCCGCCATAGCCCGGCAGGGCGACCATCTCGAGCGCGGCCTCGGCCTCACGGTGGCGCTCGGCCTTGCCGCGCCCGGCGATCATCAGCCCGTAGGCGACGTTGTCGATCACGTTCAGATGCGGAAACAGCGCATAGTCCTGGAATACCGTGTTGACCTGCCGCCGGTAGGGCGGCAGCCCCTGCGCCGGCTGGCCGAAGATCTCGATGCGGCCCGCGGTGGGCTGCTCGAACCCGGCGATCAGCCGCAGGCAGGTGGTCTTGCCCGACCCGGAGGGGCCCAGCATGGCGAAGAACTCGCCCTCGGCGATGTCGATATCGACAGCGTCGACGGCGCGAACGGCCCCGTAATGGCGCGAGACGCCCGAGAAGCGGACAGCAGAAGTCATGGGAATTCCGTCAGTTGGGGCCCATGCGCCCGAAGGTGCATGGGCCGGGGCCGGGGCGCTCAGCGCCCGCCGATCACGCCGATATAGTCCGAGACCCAGCGATAGTAGGGCACGCATTCACCCTGGCTCTCGCATTTGCTGACCGGGGTCTGCCAGAAGCGGATCTTGTCGAAGTCGTCCATGCCGTTGGTCTTGCAGGTCTCGGCGGTCATCATGCCGCGACCGTCGGTGCAGGCGGCCGGCACGCTGGGGTTGGCCCCGAACCAGACGCCGAGATCGGATTGCAGGTTCGACGAGAGCGTGTGCTCCATCCACATGTAGGCGCAGTTCGGATGCTCGGCATCGGCATGCAGCATGGTGGTGTCGGCCCAGCCGGTGGCGCCTTCCTCGGGGATGGTCGAGGCGACCTTGACGCCATCGGCCTGCAGCAGGTTCACCTGGAACGGCCAGGAGCCCGAGGCGGCCATGCCCTCGTTCTTGAAGTCGTCGATCTGGATGAAGGCGTCGTGCCAGTAGCGGCTGACCAGCGTGCGCTGCACGCGCAGCAGGTCGAGCGCGGCCTTGTACTGATCCTCGTTCAGCTCGTAGGGCGACTTGATCCCGAGATCGGGCTTGTGCGCCATCAGGTAGAGCGCCGCATCGGCGATGTGGATCGGCCCGTCATAGGCCTGGACGCGACCCTTGTTGGTCTTGCCGTCGGGCAGGTTCATCTCCTCGAAGACCACGTTCCACGAAGTCGGCGCTGCACCGGCGAAGGCATCGGTGTTATACATCAGCACGTTCGGCCCCCACATGTAGGGAACGCCGTAGTGCTTGCCGCCTACCGTGTGCCAGGGCGCGTCCTTCAGGCGGTCGTCCACGGTTGACCAGGAGGGGATCAGCGCGGTATTGATTTCCTGCACCCGCTTGCCTGCCACCAGCCGCAGCGAGGCGTCGCCCGAGGCGGTGACCAGGTCGAAGCCGCCCTCGTTCATCAGGGCGACCATCTCGTCCGAGGTATTGGCGGTCTTGACGTTGACCTTGCAGCCCGAGGCCTCCTCGAACTTGGTCACCCAGTCAAAGGCCTTGTCGGTCTCGCCGCGCTCGATATAGCCCGGCCAGGCGACGATATCGACCTGGCCCTCGCCCGCGCCAAGCGCGGTCATCTGGGCATGGGCAGGCTGGACGGCCAGCAGGCCGGCCGTCACCAGCGCCGTGCAGGATTTCAGCGTCGAAGTCATGGAAATCTCCCTATGTGAACGATTGGCCGGCCCTTTTGCGGGCCTTGTCATTGCCGGTCACTGTGCAGGCGACTCGCAGGTTTCACAAATTCTATTGTCAGAAGTATGATATCGGAAAATCCGATATCATTTTCCGGGTTCTCGGCCACCGGAGTCCTGCGCGAGGCTGCGATGGTGGTTGCGGGCTGCCGTTGCGCCTCGCCCTCAAGCCTTTGCCCTACAGACCACCCCGTCCGGCCGGGGCCGGACCGCGCGCCGCCTCGGCAGCCGTCGCGGTCAGGTGCAGGACATAGGTGCCGCCCTCGGTCTCGGGTTCCGCCTCCGGGCCCGCGATGTCGGAGACCGAGAACCAGGCCGGCGCCACGCGGTCGAGCGCCTCGGTGTCATGGGCGCTCAGCAGCAGCAGCCAGGGCAGGGGGCGGTCGGCACCGCGCAGGGCCTGCTCGGCAGTCATCGGTGGCGGCGGTGCCGGGCGGAACAGGAAACAGCCGGCCATGCCGCGCTGCCCGGCGAGCCGTGGAAGCACCTCGTCGCGCAGGTGGGTGGACACCTCGTCCTCGTGGCCGGGGCGGGGCGTGAAGGTCAGCGCACGCACTGCACAGCCAAGGCCGAAGCCGGTGCTGCCGACGACCGAGGCGAAGCCCCGAACCATGCCGCGAAAGCGCGGCATCACCGCGCGCGTCCACTCCGTCGGCGCGCCCAGCCGCGCGAGGTAGCCGGGCGAGGTCGCCACCTCCAGCCCCTCCACCTCGTAGAGAACCAGATAGCGCGGCCCGCCGTCCTGCGCGACGAAACGGGTGGCACGCAGGAAGCCGGGAACCGAGAGGCGTTCGTGGAAATGCTCGCGCGAATGCCAGTCGTCGTGATCCGAGGTGTCGCCCTCGAAATCGTAGAACAGCACCATCGCCGCATCGCTGGTCAGGGCCATCGGGTGTCCTCCATCGGGTGGCGGCATCGAACCCCGAGGCAGGGATGAGGTCAAGCGGCGCGAAGCCGGTTTCGGATCGCCTTGCGATCCGACCGAAGCCGGGGGGCTTTGCCCCCCGGACCCCCCAGGAATATTTTTGGCAAAAGGAAGGGGGGGCCTTTCGGGTGCCCACCGAACGCGTCAGCCGAGCAGAGGCCGTGCGATGACCTGGGCCTGGATCTCGGCGTGCCGCCGAGGCGGGGTGTCCACTGGACACCCCGCGACATCGTCAGCCAAGCAGCCTTCTTGCGATCACCTGCGCCTGGATCTCGGCGGCACCCTCGAAGATGTTGAGGATGCGGGCATCGCAGAGCACGCGCGAGATCTTGTATTCCAGCGCGAAGCCGTTGCCGCCGTGGATCTGCAGCCCGTTGTCCGCCGCCGCCCAGGCAACACGGGCGCCCAGCAGCTTGGCCATGCCGGCCTCGAGGTCGCAGCGCCGCCCGTGGTCCTTCTCCCAGGCCGAGAAATAGGTGAGCTGGCGGGCGATCATGATCTCGACCGCCATCATGGCGAGCTTGCCTGCGACGCGCGGGAAGGCGATCAGCGGCTTGCCGAACTGCTTGCGGTCCTGGGCGTATTGCAGCGCGATGTCGAGCGCCGACTGCGCCACGCCGATGGCGCGGGCGGCGGTCTGGATGCGGGCGGATTCGAACGTCTCCATCAGCTGCTTGAAGCCGCGGCCCTCGACGCCGCCCAGCAGGTTCTCGCCCTTGACCTTGAAGTTGTCGAAGCCGAGCTCGTATTCCTTCATGCCGCGATAGCCCAGCACCTCGATCTCGCCGCCGGTCATGCCCTCGGTCGGGAAGGGCTCGGCATCGGTGCCGGGGATCTTCTCGGCCAGGAACATCGACAGGCCGCGGTGGTCGGTGGTGTTGGGATCGGTGCGCGCCAGCAGCGTCATCACATGGGTGCGCGCGGCATGGGTGATCCAGGTCTTGTTGCCGGTGACGCGATAGTCCTCGCCCTCCTTCACAGCGCGGGTGCGCAGGCTGCCGAGGTCGGAGCCGGTGTTGGGCTCGGTGAAGACGGCGGTGGGCAGGATCTCGCCGCTGGCGATCTTCGGCAGCCACTGCGATTTCTGCTCGTCGGTGCCGCCGCAGAGGATCAGCTCGGCCGCGATCTCGGAGCGGGTGCCCAGCGAGCCGACGCCGATATAGCCGCGCGAGAGCTCTTCCGAGACGACCACCATCGAGGCCTTGGACAGGCCGAAACCGCCGAGGTTCTCGGGGATGGTCAGACCGAAGACACCCATCCCGGCCAGCTCGTCGATCACCTCCATCGGGATCAGCTCGTCCTTGAGGTGCCACTCATGCGCCACCGGCTCGATCTTCTCGACCACGTAGCGGCGGAACTGGTCGCGGATCATCTCGAGTTCTTCCTCGAGGCCCGAGGCGCCGAAGGTGATGGTGCCCGACTGCTGCTGCAGCAACTCGGCCAGCCGCATCCGCGCGGCCTGGCTGTTGCCGTTGGCGATCAGCGACTGGACATCCGGCGCCGCCATGCCGGCCAGCGCCCCGGCGTCAAGCCCGAGATCCTGCGGGCGCACGATCTCGCCCTGGCTCATCGGGATGCCGCCGAGGATCTGGGCGAGGTATTCACCAAAAGCGATCTGGTGGATCAGCTGCTCGATCTCGCCGAACCTGCCCTCGGCGTCGAGCTTCTCGGCCCAGCGCTGCATCTGACGCAGGCTCTCGGCATAGGTGGCGAGCCACGACAGCGCGTGGGCGGCGGCCTGGTTCGCCTCGATCAGCGCCGCCGAGATCTTGCCGCCTTCGCTGACCATCGCGCGCACCGAGGCCAGCGCGGCATCGAAGACCTCTCCGACAGGCGCAAGCGCAGCGCCGGTCAGCGTCAGGAGATCGGGCAGGTGAACGGTCGGTTGCACAGTGCTGTCCTGGCCATCGTGGGGCATGAATCGGCTCCTTTCCGGGTGTCGCCCGGTCCTAGTCATTTCGCAGGTGCAGCGCAACAAAAATACCGCATCGCAGCGCACCGGGTTCTATTCTTGCGCAAATCTTTTGCGCGGGCGGGGCGCGCGGCCTTCGGCGGGGCGGGGTGCGCTTTGCCGTTCCGGTCGCGCGGCAAACCCGCTACGAGGGGCGCATGAACACGCTGATCCCCTTCCTCGACGCCGATCAACTGGTCCTTGCGCTCGCCATCGCGGGCCTTGCCGGGCTGGTCAAGGGCATGGTCGGTTTCGCCATGCCGATGATCATGGTGTCGGGGCTTGGCACCTTCCTGCCACCCGAGATCGCGCTGGCCGGTCTGATCATCCCGACGCTGACCACCAACGGGATGCAGGCGCTGCGCCAGGGGGCAAGGGCGGCGCTCGCCTCGATCCATCGCTTCCGCGTCTTCCTCGGCGTCGGGCTGGTGATGCTGCTGCTCAGCGCGCAGCTGGTGCGGATGCTGCACCCCTCGACCTTCCTGCTGGCGCTGGGCGCCTCGGTGACCACCTTCGCAATCGTGCAGCTGCTTGGCCTGCGGCTGCGCCTCTCCGGCGCCAGCGCGAGGGTCGAAGCCGCCTTCGGCGCGGTGGCGGGCTTCATCGGCGGGCTATCGGGGGTCTGGGGGCCGCCGACGGTGATGTATCTGACCGCCCTCGACACGCCCAAGGGCGAACAGCTGCGGGTGCAGGGCGTGATCTACGGCCTCGGCGCGGTGGCGCTGCTGGGGGCGCATCTCACCTCCGGCGTGATGCGGGCCGAGACGCTGCCCTTCTCGGTGCTGCTGGTGGCGCCGGCGGTGCTCGGCATGTGGATCGGCGGGCGTTTCGTCGATCGCGTCGACCAGGCGACCTTCCGCAAGGCGACACTGGCGGTGCTGCTGATCGCGGGCGCCAACCTGGTGCGGCGGGGGCTCGCCGGCTGAAACGGGCATGAACGGCCGGCAGAAGCCGCGCGTCCCCGCCGGATGGATGAGAAACGTCGATCCAGCCCTTGGAGATATCGACGCCAACACAGATGATGGTCCTGCCCCTGTCTGCGGGGTCTGGGTCACGCAGCGCCTTGCATTTGTTCAGGCTGACAAAGCAGCTGCGGGTGGGTCCCAGTCCGGAGCTCAGGCTTGGAGGCCTCGGGGGAGGTCGGGACACCACCCGCAGATCAACAATAGCACAGGCCGGAATAGACAGGCGGGTGTCGACCGAAGGGATACGGGGGCAGCGCCCCCCAACCTCTGCGGCCTTGAACAAGCGCGCGCTTGGGTCTATGTGCGGCGGGAACCGCATATCAGAAGGGCCCCGATACATGGCCACCAGCCCGTTCAAGTTCGTCAACGAGGTGCGCAGCGAGATCTCGAAGGTGGTCTGGCCGACCCGCCGCGAGGTCATGCTGACCACGGTCATGGTCTTTGTCATGGCGACCCTGACCGCGATCTTCTTTGCCCTGGTCGACGTGCTGATCCGCTTCGGCCTGCAAGGCATCCTCGGCGCCTTCGGCTGACGCCGGCGCGGGGGGCAGCCTTGCCCTTCGGCCTTGATAATCGGTCGCCGGGCGTTTAGTCAGCGGCTGTTTTCGGTCCCTGGCGTGCGGCGATTCGCGTTGCGCGCCGGTTTGGTATTCCGCAAACGCCGGCCCGAGCGGTGCGGCAGAGGAACATGCAACGGCCCTCCGTGCTGGAGGCCCGCAAAAGACAAGGACGGCACAGGCGATGGCGAAACGGTGGTACTCGGTCAGCGTTCTCTCGAACTTCGAGAAGAAGATTGCCGAACAGATCCGGACCTCGGTGGCCGAGAACAACCTCGGGGACGAGATCGACGAGGTGCTGGTCCCGACCGAAGAGGTCATCGAGATCCGCCGCGGCAAGAAGGTCACCACCGAGCGCCGCTTCATGCCGGGCTACGTGCTGGTCCACATGGAAATGAGCGACAAGGGCTTTCATCTGATAAGCTCGATCAACCGGGTGACCGGCTTCCTCGGGCCCCAGGGCCGGCCGATGCCGATGCGCGATGCCGAGGTAAACGCGATCCTGAACCGCGTGCAGGAAGGCGAGGAAGCCCCGCGCACCCTGATCCGCTTCGAGATCGGCGAGAAGGTCAAGGTCAACGACGGCCCGTTCGAGGACTTCGACGGCATGGTCGAGGAGGTCGACGAGGAGAACGAGCGCCTCAAGGTGACGGTCTCGATCTTCGGTCGCGAGACCCCGGTCGAGCTGGAATTCAGCCAGGTTTCCAAGCAGGGCTGAGACGATGGGTGCCGCCGATCCCCGAATCGAGCGGTACCTCTCCAAGGAACGACCCTGGCGCGACGAGATGGTCGCGTTGCGCCGGATCCTCCTCTCCGAGGAATTGACCGAAACACTGAAATGGCGCTCGCCCTGCTACCGGGCGCATGAGGCGAACATCCTGATGATGGATGCGCTGAGCGATGCGGCATTCCTCTCCTTCTTCAAGGGCGTGCTGCTCGACGACCCCGAGGGGCGGCTCGCGCCGCCGGGGCCCAATTCGCGCTCGGCGCGGTATTTCAAGTTTACGAGCCTTGAAGAAATCGCCGCCGCCGAGCAGGCGATCCGCGGGTTTGTCCGGCAGGCCATCGAGAACGAGAAGAGCGGCCTCAAGGTCGATCTTCCCGATGACGATTTCGACCTGCCCGAGGAACTGGCCGAGGCGCTGGCCGGGGACGCGGAGCTGGCCGAGGCCTTCGACGCCCTGACACCGGGCCGCAGGCGCGGCTGGGTCATCCATATCTCGGGCGCCAAGCAGGCGGCGACCCGCCTCTCCCGCATCGACAAGGCACGGCCGGCGATCCTTGCCGGCAAGGGGATGCACGACCGTTAGGGCTTGCACACAGGACAGGCCCGGTGTATGCGCCGCCCCTGTCGCGTATTGCGGCAATCCATGTGGGAGGCGAATCCGCCGCGGCGGACGGACCGGACCACATCAACATGCAGTCGAAGGGGCGCGCCCCGACGGCGTTGGGAAAGGAGAAGGCCAATGGCCAAGAAACTCGTGGGCTCGCTGAAGCTCCAGGTGCCCGCAGGCAAGGCGAACCCGTCGCCGCCGGTCGGTCCGGCACTGGGTCAGCGCGGCATCAACATCATGGAATTCTGCAAGGCGTTCAACGCGCGCACTGCAGACATGGAAGTCGGCGCACCTTGCCCGACCGTCATCAGCTACTACCAGGACAAGTCCTTCACGATGGAAATCAAGACGCCGCCGGCGTCGTATTTCCTGAAGAAGGCTGCCGGCCTGCAGTCGGGTTCGAAGACCCCGGGCCGCGCCGTCGCCGGATCGGTGACCGTTGCGCAGGTCAAGGAGATCGCCGAAGCGAAGATGAAGGACCTGAACGCCAACTCCGTCGAGGCGGCGATGCAGATCATCCTGGGCTCCGCCCGCTCCATGGGCATCGAGGTGAAGTAAGATGGCAAAGCTTGGAAAACGCATCCGCGCTGCGCGTGAAAACTTCGAAGGCAAGGCCGCTCTCTCGGTCGAGGACGCCGTTGCCCTGATCAAGGCCAATGCCTCGGCCAAGTTCGACGAGACCGTCGAGCTCGCCGTGAACCTCGGCGTCGACCCGCGCCACGCCGACCAGATGGTCCGCGGCGTTGTCGGGCTGCCGAACGGCACCGGCAAGACCGTGCGCGTCGCGGTCTTCGCCCGTGGCGTGAAGGCGGATGAGGCCACCGCGGCTGGGGCCGACATCGTTGGCGCCGAAGACCTGATGGAAACCATCCAGTCCGGCAAGATCGAGTTCGACCGCTGCATCGCGACCCCGGACATGATGCCGATCGTCGGCCGCCTGGGCAAGATCCTCGGCCCCCGCAACCTGATGCCGAACCCGAAGGTCGGCACGGTGACCATGGACGTGGGCAACGCCGTCAAGGCGGCCAAGGGCGGTGAAGTGCAGTTCAAGGTCGAGAAGGCCGGGATCGTGCACGGCGGCGTCGGCAAGGCCTCGTTCGACGACAAGGCCCTGGCCGAGAACATCCGCGCCTTCGTTGGCGCCGTTGCCCGCGCCAAGCCGGCCGGAGCCAAGGGCACCTACCTCAAGAAGGTGTCGGTCAGCTCGACCATGGGCCCGGGCGTCAGCATCGACGTGGCGAGCGCCACCACCGAATAAGTCCGGTCCCGACCGGATTGCAGAGGGCGGAGCTTCGGCTCCGCCCTTTTGCGTTCGCAGGTCAGATCGAGTCGGCGAAGTCCTCGCAGGTGAGGCGCAGCTCGCGCGGGGCGTGGCGCGCGGTGGCGAGCGCGGCTTCGGCCGTCGCGCCGGCGGTGGCGGCGCAGGCGAGGCGGTCGAGGCTGTAGGTGGCAAGGTTGCGCCGGCCCCGCAGGATCTCGCGCGACAGGGCCAGCAGCGCGAGGTAGTCGATATGGCTGCCGATGGTGCCCGAGCCCTCGGCATCGCCGCCTTCGGCGTTCTCGCGGCAGGCATCGGCGTCGGTCGAGATGAAGCTGCGGCAGATCATCGGCCGGGCGTCGTAGGCGCGGCAGTTGCGCGTTGCGGGATCGAGCGCGGCGCAGGCATTGGGGTGCCAGCTGCCGCCATCGGGCTGGCCAGCCAGGGCTGAGAGCGCCGCGTGCAGGCCAAGCGCCTCGGCCTCGGTGATGAGGCCGCCGTCGCCTTCGAGGAAGATGCAGCACCAGGCGCAGCCCGACCGGCAGGCGATATCGCGGGTGAGGGCAGGGGAGGCGGCGGTGATCTCGGCAGTGACCTCGTCGGCCAAGGCGCGGGCGGTGGCGCCCGAGGCGAGGGTGTCGGCGACGGCCTCGGGCGTTTGGCCAGCCTGCTCGGCCCGCGCGAGGTATCCGGCCAGCAGGGCGCGCGCGCGGGCCGTGACGCCATATCCGAAGGCCGGGATGGTGGCGCGGGCGAGGCGGGCGTTCAGCAGGCGGAAGCTGACCGGCGCGGCGGGGGGCTTGGAGGGCATGGGACGTCTCGCGGGCGGTTGGCGGCTGGGGGTCTTCTAGGGGATTGCGGGGCTGCCGGGCAATCTGTCATGCGATCCGGCGGGCCTCTGCTTTTGCTCTTCACAAGTCCGGCAAAACAGCCTAGAGACACCGCTCGTCAGGCAGGCCGAGATTCGGCCGGTCTGGCGTTTCGTCCGAGACGGCGGGTGGCGCAAGCCATAATTCCTGCCCGAGACGGGAAATGAACAATACTTTCCGGGGAGCTGTGCTCTCTCGGGCGTGATTGGGAAGGACCCGTGCGGACCCGATGTCGGGCCACGCTTGGCCCGGCTGAATTGAGCCGGAGGGTCACACCTCCATTACTTGGAGTAAGACTGTGGATAGAGCCCAGAAAGAGAAAGTGGTCGAGGAACTCGGCCAGATCTTCGAAAGCTCTGGCGTTGTCGTGGTTGCCCACTACACCGGTCTGACAGTTGCCCAGATGCAGGACCTTCGCGCACGTGCCCGTGCCGCGAATGGCTCCGTGCGTGTTGCCAAGAACAGGCTCGCCAAGATCGCCCTCGAGGGAAAACCCTGCGCTTCCATCGCAGATCTCCTGACGGGCATGACCGTTCTCACCTATTCCGAGGATCCTGTGGCTGCGGCCAAGGTTGCCGAGGACTTCGCCAAGACCACGGACAAGTTCGTGATCCTCGGCGGTGCAATGGGTGCGAACGCGTTGGACCGGGCCGGTGTCGAGGCCGTGTCGAAAATGCCGTCGCGCGAGGAGCTCATTGCTTCCATCGTCGGCTGCATCGGCGCGCCTGCTGCAAACATCGCCGGTGCCATTGGCGCCCCTGCTTCGAACATCGCGTCCATCCTGTCCACCATCGAGGACAAGGCTGCCGCCTGAGCACTGCATGACCGGCCCGTGGATGATCCCGCGTCGCTGGAACACACACCTGTAAACGGAAAGAGCTTATAAAATGGCTGATCTGAAGAAACTCGCAGAAGAAATCGTCAACCTGACGCTGCTGCAAGCACAAGAACTGAAAACCATCCTCAAGGACGAATACGGCATCGAGCCGGCAGCCGGTGGCGCCGTCATGATGGCCGCTGCTCCGGGCGCTGCTGCTGCAGCCGAAGAGGAAAAGACCGAATTCGACGTCGTTCTGAAGAACGCCGGCGCTTCCAAGATCAACGTGATCAAGGAAGTCCGTGGCATCACCGGCCTGGGCCTCAAGGAAGCCAAGGACCTGGTCGAAGCCGGCGGCAAGATCAAGGAAGGCGTGTCGAAGGCCGAAGCCGAAGACATCAAGGCCAAGCTGGTTGCAGCTGGCGCCGAGGTCGACCTGGCCTAATTGGCTGGGGATACCCCGAATTCGATCGGGCGTCGCGCAAGCGGCGCCCGATTTTCGTTAAGGGGGCCGCAATCCTTTCCCGCTAGCACTGGTCCCGATGCGCAGCGGGGTCAGAAGGTGAGTCGGGACGAACGGCCAGTGATCGATGAACCCGTGGAAGGGTTCGGCATCGAGGAACTTTTCCTGTCGCGTACCGACGGGCGCGGGGTGATCCTGTCGGGCAATAGCGTCTTCGCGCGGCTGGCGGGCTACGGCTGGGCCGAACTGATCGGCGCGCCGCATCGCCTGATCCGCCATCCCGACATGCCGCGTGGCGTGTTCCACCTGCTGTGGGAGACGCTGAAGCAGGGGCGGTCGTTCGGCGGCTACGTCAAGAACCGGGCCTCGGACGGGCGTTACTACTGGGTCTTCGCGGTGGTCGTGCCGGTGCAGGGCGGCTATCTCTCGGTCCGGCTGAAGCCGTCGACCGGGTTGCTGGCCAAGGTGAGCGATCTCTACCGCGCGCAGCTGGTGGCCGAGGCGGCGGGCCAGACCCCTGCCGAAAGCGCCGCCGCCATAGTTGCGGCGGTGCAGGGGCTGGGGCACTGGGACTATCGCGCCTTCATGGGCCACGCGCTGGGGGCCGAATTCGCGGCGCGGGACGCGGCGATGGGGCGGCCGGGCAATGCCGGCGTGAGCCGGTTCGACGAGATCGGCAGCCTGCTCTCGCAGCTGATGCGCGAGGTAGCGCTGGTGCAGGATTCCTTCGCGCTGATCGCGAATTCGCCGGCCAACCTCATCATCCTCGGCGCGCGGCTCAAGTCCGCCCGCGAGCCGATGAAGGTGGTGGCGCAGAACTACGGGCTGCTTGCCGACGAGCTGCTGCGTTCGATCACCGAGCTGGCCGAGGGGCTGGAGGTGCTGCTGCGCACCGCCCATGACGGGCGCATGGGACTTTGTGCGAGCTTTCTCTACCGCGAGGCGATCCAGCAGTATTGCGCCTGCGAGACCGACCACGGCGCGGCCAGCCACGACGCCGAGGTTGAGATCCTGACCGGCGCGCTCGACCGGTTCCTGCGGAACGCGGTGGACGGGGTGCAGCGGATCGGGGCAGAGGTGGGGCGCTTCGTGCATCTCGCCACCCAGCTGCGCCGCCAGGTCTCGGGGCTGGCGGTCACCCGCGTCACCTGCCGGATCGAGGCGGCGGCGATCCGCGAGGACACCAGCGGCATCGACGAGGTGGCCGTGCAGTTGGCGATCTTCCAGCAGCAACTTGAACGCGCGCTCGACAGGATATACCTTGCCTGCCATGGCCTGAATGGCCGGGTCGAGGGGCTCAGCGCCGCCTGACGTCGCGACCGAATGCGCGGGCAGGTGGTTGAAAGCTGCCGCACGGCTTGTTAGATAGCCGGAGTCGTGATTCGAACTACGGGCGCTGCTAGAATCAAATCTGTCAATGACTACCCTCTCAAAGCAGGACGAGTCCTGCTTTGACGGGGTTGTCTTCCGTTTCGGGCGGAGAGCTGTGGGAAGCTCTCCTGGTATGGAAGCGAGACTACCCGGATCTGGTGCAGCCGGCCGCCCAACCGTGCTGTTACCTGAGATGACTTGGAGATCCCTTATCCATGGCGACGACCTTCCTCGGCCAGAAGCGTATCCGCAAATATTACGGCAAAATCCGCGAAGTGCTGGAAATGCCGAACCTCATCGAGGTTCAGAAATCTTCCTATGACCTGTTCCTGAACTCCGGCGACGGCGACAAGCCGGCCGACGGTGAAGGCATCATGGGCGTCTTCCAGTCGGTCTTCCCGATCAAGGACTTCAACGAGACCTCGGTGCTCGAGTTCGTGCGTTACGAGCTGGAAAAGCCGAAATACGACGTCGACGAGTGCCAGCAGCGCGACATGACCTACTCGGCGCCGCTGAAGGTCACGCTGCGCCTGATCGTGTTCGATGTCGACGAGGATACCGGCGCCAAGTCGGTGAAGGACATCAAGGAACAGGACGTGTTCATGGGCGACATGCCGCTCATGACGCCGAACGGCACGTTCATCGTCAACGGGACCGAACGGGTTATCGTGTCCCAGATGCACCGCTCGCCGGGCGTGTTCTTCGACCATGACAAGGGCAAGACCCATTCCTCCGGAAAACTGCTCTTCGCCTGCCGCATCATCCCCTACCGCGGCTCGTGGCTCGACTTCGAATTCGACGCCAAGGACATCGTCTTTGCCCGCATCGACCGCCGCCGCAAGCTGCCGGTGACGACGCTGCTCTATGCGCTGGGTCTCGACCAGGAAGGCATCATGGATGCCTACTACGACACCATCACCTACAAGCTGCAGAAGAAGAGCCAGGGCTGGGTTGCCCCCTTCTTCCCGCTGCGCGTGCGCGGCACCCGTCCGCCGTTCGACCTGGTCGACGCGGACACCGGCGAGATCATCGCCGAGGCCACCAAGAAGATCACCCCGCGCGCCGTCAAGAAGCTGATGGACGAGGGCAAGGTGAAGAACCTGCTGGTGCCCTTCGATCACATCAACGGCAAGTTCGTCGCCAAGGACATCATCGACGAGGAAACCGGCGCGATCTATGTCGAGGCCGGTGACGAGCTGACGCTGGAATACGACCGCGATGGCGACCTGGTCGGCGGCACCGTGAAGGAGCTGCTCGACGCGGGTATCACCGACATCCCGGTGCTGGACATCGACAACATCAACGTCGGCGCCTACATCCGCAACACCATGGCGATGGACAAGAACATGAACCGCGACACCGCGCTCATGGATATCTATCGCGTGATGCGTCCGGGTGAACCGCCGACCGTCGAAGCCGCCTCGTCGCTGTTCGACACGCTGTTCTTCGACAGCGAGCGCTATGACCTCTCGGCCGTGGGCCGGGTCAAGATGAACATGCGCCTCAACCTCGACGCCGAGGACAGCCAGCGCACGCTGCGCCGCGAGGACATCATCGCCTGTATCAAGGCGCTGGTGGAACTGCGCGACGGCAAGGGCGAGATCGACGATATCGACCACCTCGGCAACCGCCGGGTGCGCTCGGTCGGCGAGCTGATGGAGAACCAGTACCGTGTCGGCCTGCTCCGCATGGAGCGCGCGATCAAGGAGCGGATGTCGTCGGTCGAGATCGACACTGTCATGCCGCAGGACCTGATCAACGCCAAGCCGGCGGCTGCTGCCGTTCGCGAATTCTTCGGCTCCTCGCAGCTGTCGCAGTTCATGGACCAGACCAACCCGCTGTCGGAAGTCACGCACAAGCGGCGTCTCTCGGCCCTCGGGCCGGGCGGTCTGACCCGCGAGCGCGCGGGCTTCGAGGTTCGCGACGTTCACCCGACCCACTACGGCCGGATGTGCCCGATCGAAACGCCGGAAGGCCCGAACATCGGTCTGATCAACTCGCTCGCGACCTTCGCCCGCGTGAACAAGTATGGCTTCATCGAGACCCCCTACCGCGTCGTGAAGGACGCAAAGGTGACCGACGAAGTGCACTACATGTCCGCGACCGAGGAAATGCGTCACACCGTGGCGCAGGCCAACGCGACGCTGGATGCCGAAGGCAACTTCCTCAACGAGCTGGTCTCGACCCGTCAGTCGGGCGACTATACCCTCGCCCCGCGCGAGAACGTCGACCTGATCGACGTGTCGCCCAAGCAGCTGGTCTCGGTCGCCGCCTCGCTGATCCCGTTCCTCGAGAACGACGACGCCAACCGCGCGCTGATGGGTTCGAACATGCAACGCCAGGCGGTTCCGCTTCTGCGGGCCGAGGCGCCGCTGGTCGGCACCGGGATCGAGGAAGTCGTGGCCCGTGACTCGGGTGCCGCCATCATGGCGCGCCGGGCAGGGATCATCGACCAGGTCGACGCCCAGCGTATCGTGATCCGGGCCACCCATGACCTGGAACTCGGCGACGCCGGCGTGGACATCTACCGGATGCGCAAGTTCCAGCGTTCGAACCAGAACACCTGCATCAACCAGCGTCCGCTGGTGAAGGTGGGGCAGACGGTCGAGAAGGGCGAGGTGATCGCCGACGGTCCGTCGACCGATATGGGCGAACTGGCTCTCGGCAAGAACGTCATCGTCGCGTTCATGCCCTGGAACGGCTACAACTACGAGGACTCGATCCTGATCTCCGAGCGCATCGCGCAGGATGACGTCTTCACCTCGATTCACATCGAGGAATTCGAAGTCGCCGCCCGCGATACCAAGCTCGGGCCCGAGGAAATCACCCGCGATATCCCGAACGTCGGCGAGGAAGCCCTGCGCAACCTCGATGAGGCCGGCATCGTCTACATCGGTGCCGATGTGGAACCGGGCGACATCCTGGTCGGCAAGATCACTCCGAAGGGCGAAAGCCCGATGACGCCGGAAGAGAAGCTCCTCCGCGCCATCTTCGGCGAGAAGGCAAGCGACGTGCGCGACACCTCGCTGCGCGTGAAGCCCGGTGACTTCGGCACCGTGGTCGAAGTGCGTGTCTTCAACCGTCACGGGGTCGAGAAGGACGAGCGCGCCCTGCAGATCGAACGCGAGGAAGTCGAGCGCCTGGCGCGCGACCGCGACGACGAGCTGGCGATCCTCGACCGCAACATCTACGCCCGCCTCAAGGGCCTGATCCTCGGCAAGTCCGCGGTGAAGGGGCCGAAGGGCATCAAGCCGGGTTCGGAAATCACCGAGGAGCTGCTCGACACGCTGAGCCGCGGCCAGTGGTGGCAGCTGGCGCTTGGCGAAGAGCAGGACGCCCAGATCGTCGAGGCCCTGAACCAGCAATACGAGGCGCAGAAGCGCGCGCTCGACGCCCGGTTCGAGGACAAGGTCGAAAAGGTGCGCCGCGGCGACGATCTGCCTCCGGGCGTGATGAAGATGGTCAAGGTCTTCGTGGCCGTGAAGCGCAAGCTGCAGCCGGGAGACAAGATGGCCGGCCGTCACGGCAACAAGGGCGTCATCTCGAAGGTGGTTCCGATCGAGGACATGCCGTTCCTGGCGGATGGCACCCCGGTCGACTTCTGCCTTAACCCGCTGGGTGTGCCGTCGCGTATGAACGTCGGTCAGATCCTCGAGACGCACATGGGCTGGGCCGCACGCGGTCTGGGCCTGCGGATCGACGATGCGCTCGATGAATACCGCCGGTCGGGCGACCTGACCCCGGTGCGCGACGCCATGCGCCACGCCTATGGCGATGACGTCTATGACGAGGGCATCGAGGGCCTGAACGAGACCCGCCTTGTGGAAGCGGCCCAGAACGTCACCCGTGGCGTTCCGATCGCAACCCCGGTCTTCGACGGCGCCAAGGAAGCCGACGTCAACGACTCGCTGCGTCGCGCGGGCTTCGACACCTCGGGGCAGTCGATCCTGTTCGACGGCCGCACCGGGATGCAGTTCGCCCGTCCGGTCACGGTCGGCGTGAAATACCTGCTCAAGCTGCACCACCTGGTCGACGACAAGATCCACGCGCGTTCGACCGGCCCGTACTCGCTCGTTACCCAGCAGCCGCTGGGCGGCAAGGCGCAGTTCGGTGGCCAGCGCTTCGGGGAGATGGAGGTCTGGGCCCTCGAGGCTTACGGCGCCGCCTACACCCTGCAGGAGATGCTGACGGTCAAGTCGGACGACGTGGCCGGCCGGACCAAGGTCTACGAGAGCATCGTCAAGGGCGAGGACAACTTCGAGGCCGGCGTGCCGGAGAGCTTCAACGTGCTCGTGAAGGAAGTCCGCGGCCTCGGCCTGAACATGGAACTCCTGGATGCGGAGGAAGAGTAGGGGCGTCCGCGCCCCCGCTCATCCCATCCCAATTCGTAAGGACGCAAAATGAACCAGGAACTCACCAACAACCCGTTCAACCCGCTGACCCCGCCGAAGGTTTTCGACGAGATCAAGGTTTCGCTGGCTTCGCCGGAGCGGATCCTCTCGTGGTCCTACGGCGAGATCAAGAAGCCCGAAACCATCAACTACCGGACCTTCAAGCCCGAGCGCGACGGCCTGTTCTGCGCCCGTATCTTCGGGCCGATCAAGGACTATGAGTGCCTCTGCGGCAAGTACAAGCGGATGAAGTATCGCGGCGTCGTCTGCGAGAAATGCGGCGTGGAAGTCACGCTGCAAAAGGTCCGCCGCGAGCGCATGGGCCACATCGAACTGGCCTCGCCGGTCGCGCATATCTGGTTCCTGAAGTCGCTGCCCTCGCGCATCGGCCTCATGCTGGACATGACCCTGCGTGACCTCGAGCGCGTGCTCTACTTCGAGAACTACGTCGTCATCGAACCCGGCCTCACCGACCTGCAATACGGTCAGATGATGACCGAGGAAGAGTATATGGACGCGCAGGATGCCTATGGCATGGACGCGTTCACGGCGAACATCGGTGCCGAAGCCATCCGCGAGATGCTGGCCCAGATCGACCTCGAGGCCGAGGCCGAGCAGCTGCGCGCGGAACTGGCCGAAGCCACCGGCGAACTGAAGCCGAAGAAGATCATCAAGCGGCTGAAGGTCGTCGAGAGCTTCCTCGAGTCGGGCAACCGTCCCGAGTGGATGGTGATGACCGTGATCCCGGTCATCCCGCCGGAACTGCGTCCGCTGGTCCCGCTGGACGGCGGCCGGTTCGCGACGTCGGACCTCAACGACCTCTATCGCCGGGTCATCAACCGGAACAACCGTCTGAAGCGCCTGATCGAACTGCGCGCGCCCGACATCATTGTCCGCAACGAAAAGCGGATGCTGCAGGAATCGGTCGACGCCCTCTTCGACAACGGCCGCCGCGGCCGCGTCATCACCGGCGCCAACAAGCGCCCGCTGAAGTCGCTGTCGGACATGCTGAAGGGCAAGCAGGGCCGCTTCCGTCAGAACCTTCTGGGCAAGCGGGTCGACTTCTCGGGCCGTTCGGTCATCGTGACCGGCCCGGAACTCAAGCTGCATCAGTGTGGCCTGCCCAAGAAGATGGCGCTCGAACTGTTCAAGCCGTTCATCTACTCGCGGCTCGAGGCCAAGGGCCTGTCGTCGACCGTGAAGCAGGCGAAGAAGCTGGTCGAGAAAGAGCGCCCGGAAGTCTGGGACATCCTCGACGAGGTGATCCGCGAGCACCCGGTGATGCTGAACCGTGCACCGACGCTGCACCGTCTGGGCATCCAGGCCTTCGAGCCGATCCTGATCGAGGGCAAGGCGATCCAGCTGCACCCGCTGGTCTGCTCGGCGTTCAATGCCGACTTCGACGGTGACCAGATGGCCGTTCACGTCCCGCTGAGCCTCGAGGCCCAGCTGGAAGCGCGCGTCCTGATGATGTCGACGAACAACGTTCTGTCGCCCGCCAACGGCGCGCCGATCATCGTTCCGTCGCAGGACATGATCCTCGGCCTCTACTACGTCACGCTCGAGCGTGAGGGGATGCCGGGCGAAGGCATGGTCTTCGGTTCGGTGGAAGAGGTGCAGCACGCCCTCGACGCCGGTGTCGTTCACCTGCACTCGAAGATCACCGCCCGCGTGACCCAGATCGACGACGAAGGCAACGAGGTCGTCAAGCGGTATGAAACAACGCCGGGCCGGGTCCGTCTCGGCGCGCTGCTGCCGCTGAACGCCAAGGCGCCTTTCGACCTGGTCAACCGCCTGCTGCGCAAGAAGGAAGTGCAGCAGGTCATCGACACCGTCTACCGTTACTGCGGTCAGAAGGAGTCGGTGATCTTCTGTGACCAGATCATGTCGATGGGCTTCAAGGAAGCCTTTGCCGCCGGTATCTCCTTCGGCAAGGACGACATGCTGATCCCCGAAGCCAAATGGCCGATCGTCGAGGAAACCCGCGATCAGGTGAAGGACTTCGAGCAGCAGTACATGGACGGCCTGATCACCCAGGGCGAGAAGTACAACAAGGTGGTGGACGCCTGGTCGAAGTGTAACGACCGCGTGACCGAGGCCATGATGACCGCGATCTCGACGCCGAAGCGCGACGCCAACGGCGCCGAGCTGGAGCCGAACTCGGTCTACATGATGGCCCACTCCGGTGCGCGGGGCTCGGTGACCCAGATGAAGCAGCTCGGCGGGATGCGCGGCCTGATGGCCAAGCCGAACGGCGACATCATCGAGACGCCGATCATCTCGAACTTCAAGGAAGGTCTGACCGTTCTTGAATACTTCAACTCGACCCACGGCGCCCGCAAGGGTCTGTCGGATACCGCGCTGAAGACGGCGAACTCGGGGTACCTGACCCGCCGTCTGGTGGACGTGGCGCAGGACTGCATCGTTCGCATGAAGGATTGCGGCACCGATCGTGCGATCACCGTGGAAGCGGCGGTCAACGACGGCGAGGTCGTGGCGACCCTGGCGGATCGTATCCTGGGCCGTGTCGCGGCCGAGAACATCGTCCGTCCGGGCACCGAGGAGATCCTGGTCTCGTACGGCGAGCTGATCGACGAACGTATGGCGGATTCCATCGAGGAAGCCGGCGTCGCTTCGGCACGCATCCGCTCGGCGCTGACCTGCGAGGCCGAAGAGGGCGTCTGCGCCATGTGCTATGGCCGCGACCTGGCGCGTGGCACCATGGTGAACACCGGCGAGGCCGTCGGTATCATCGCGGCGCAGTCGATTGGTGAACCCGGCACCCAGCTGACGATGCGGACCTTCCACATCGGCGGCGTGGCGCAGGGTGGCCAGCAGTCCTTCCTGGAGGCAACCCAGCCCGGTACCATCGTCTACGAGAACGCACAGCTTCTCGAGAACGCCAATGGCGACACGATGGTGATGGGCCGGAACATGAAGCTCGTCATCCAGGACGACAACGGCGAGGAGCGTGCCAGCCACAAGGTCGGCTACGGTTCCAAGCTGTTCGTCAAGGAAGGCGCGAAGGTTGCCCGCGGAGACAAGCTGTTCGAATGGGACCCGTATACCCTGCCGATCATCGCCGAGAAGTCGGGCACGGCCAAGTTCGTCGACCTCGTCAGCGGCATCGCCGTGAAGGACGAGACCGACGAAGCCACCGGCATGACCCAGAAGATCGTGATCGACTGGCGCGCGGCCCCCAAGGGTAACGAGCTCAAGCCCGAGATCATCCTGGTGAACGAGGATGGCGAGCCGGTCCGCAACGATGCGGGCAACCCGGTGACCTATCCGATGTCGGTGGACGCGGTTCTGTCGATCGAGGATGGCCAGGAGATCAAGGCCGGCGACGTCGTGGCGCGTATCCCGCGCGAAGGCGCCAAGACCAAGGACATCACCGGGGGTCTGCCCCGCGTGGCGGAACTGTTCGAGGCACGCCGTCCGAAGGATCACGCCATCATCGCCGAGATCGACGGCTATGTCCGCTATGGTCGCGACTACAAGAACAAGCGTCGCATCACCATCGAGCCGGCAGACGAGACGATGGAGCCGATCGAATACATGGTGCCGAAGGGCAAGCACATCCCGGTGCAGGAAGGCGACTTCGTGCAGAAGGGCGACTACATCATGGACGGCAACCCGGCGCCGCACGACATCCTTGCCATCATGGGGGTCGAGGCGCTGGCGAACTACATGATCAACGAGGTGCAGGAGGTCTATCGTCTGCAAGGCGTGAAGATCAACGACAAGCACATCGAAGTCATCGTGCGCCAGATGCTCCAGAAGTGGGAGATCGCCGACAGTGGCGACACCGTGCTGCTGAAGGGCGAGACCGTGGACAAGGCGGAATTCGACGAGGCCAACGAAAAGGCGATCGCCCGTGGCGGCCGTCCGGCCCAGGGCGAGCCGATCCTGCTCGGGATCACCAAGGCGTCGCTGCAGACCCGCAGCTTCATCTCGGCGGCCTCGTTCCAGGAAACCACGCGCGTGCTCACCGAGGCATCGGTGCAGGGCAAGGTGGACAAGCTGGTCGGCCTCAAGGAGAACGTCATCGTCGGCCGCCTGATCCCGGCCGGCACCGGCGGGGCGACCCAGCGGGTGCGCCGGATCGCCACCGAGCGCGACAACGTCGTGATCGAGGCGCGCCGCGAAGAGGCAGAGGCCGCCGCCGCACTGGCTGCGCCGATCCTCGATGGCGACATCATCGGCGGCGACGAATACGACACGCTGGTGGATACGCCGGAAAGCCGGGATTGATCCCGGCCCAGGCCTGAACATTCGCCCCCGCGCCGAAAGGTGCGGGGGTTTTTCTTTTGGGGCGTCAGCCCTCGACGTAGTCGTAGTGGCGGATATCGCGGCTTTCGACGAGCTCGGCCTCGGCCGGGTCGATATTCGGGCTCTGGTAGTCCTCGCCGACAAAGGCCTTCAGCGCCGCCAGATCCTTACAGACCATCACGAAACTGAATTCGCGCGGGCTGTCGGGGCGGGGCGCGCCGGGCAGGACGTGCACGATGCCGGGCGTGCCGCGCATCAACGGAATGGCGGTTTCGTGGAAGAAGCGGGCGAACTCGGCCTCCTTGCCGGGCCGTGTCACCACCTGGAAAATGCGCATGATCATGGGCGAGCCTCCCAAAGTGCGGTCGCTCACCCATCCCCCGCGCGCGGTGGCCTGCCCCGTGGCAAGGGTATCACGGGGCGTGAAGCCTGTCATTTCAATGGGGTGAAGCCCCCGTGACGACGCCTGCAATTCGTGTCACATCTTTCGGGGCGGCCAGACGGAGAGACCCGGTGCAGGCGACATTCAAGACCATCGGCCTGCTGCGCTTCTCGGTGCTGACGCCCACCTATTATTCCGAGCGTTTCCCGACCCTCGAAGAGACCGCCGCGCATCTCTTCTCGCCCGAGCGGATGGAGCTGCGGTTTCGCCTGTTCGAGACCCTGTGCCTGCCCTCGCTGGCGGGGCAGAGCGACCCGGACTTCACCGCCATCGTGCTGACCGCCGAGTCGATGCCCGAGCCCTGGCTGTCGCGGCTCGAGGCGCTGGTGGCGCCTTATCCGCATATCCACCTGCGCAAGGCCGGGACCGGCAACCACTATCCGCTGCTGCGTGAGGCCTATGGATCGGTCGATGTCGGCAAGGCCAGCCACCGCATCATGTTTCGCCTCGACGACGACGATGCGGTCGACCGGGATTTCGTGGCCCGCACCAAGCGGCTTGCCAAGGGGCTGGTGGCCCTGCGCTCGCCCGAGGCGCCGGTGATCATCGCCTACAACCGGGGGTTCTACGTGGATACGGCGGATGGGGGCAACGAGGTCTTCGACGCCTGCGAGCGCGCCCCGCTCTCGACCGGGACCACGCTCGTCGCGCCGGTCGATTACAAGAACAACCCCTACCGTTATGTGCACCGCAAGTTCCCGCAGCATTACGACTGCTACTCGGACATTTCGGTCCCGGCCTTCATCCGTTCGGTTCATGGCGACAACAAGTCGAACCCGACCCAGATGGGGCTGACCCGCAAGATGAAGCCGAAGGATATCGCCACGGCGATCCGTACCCATTTCCACCTTACCCTCGAAGATCTCAAAGCAATTTAAATCATGACATCGAATACCCGCGCCGCGCTTTTCATGATGGTGAGCATGGCAGCCTTCACCGTCAACGACACCTTGATCAAGCTGGCCGGTGCGGATGTGCCTCTGCCGCAGCTGCTGACCCTGCGGGGGCTTCTCGCCAGCGTGCTGATCTACGGGCTGGCCCGCTTCTACGGCGGACTGCGCTTTGACCTTTCGCGGCGGGACTGGGCCTTCATCGGGCTGCGGACGGTGGGCGAGATCTCGGCGACCTTCTTCTTTCTCAATGCGCTGATGAACATGCCCATCGCCAATCTGAACGCGCTGATGCAGTCGCTGCCGCTTGCGGTAACGCTGGGGGCAGCGCTGTTCTTCGGCGAGAAGGTGGGTTGGCGGCGTTACACGGCCATCGGCCTCGGCTTTTGCGGGATGCTTCTGATCGTGCGGCCTGGGCCGGACGGGTTCAGCCTGGATGCGGTCTACGGGTTGATATCGGTCGCCTGTGTCACCCTGCGTGACCTGGCAACGCGGAAGCTGTCCGACCACGTGCCTTCGCTGACGGTGGCGCTCAGCGCGGCGGTCTCGGTGGCCTGTTTGGGCCTCGTCGGTTCGATCACCACGGAATGGGTGCCGCTGGACCTGCGGCTGGGGTTGTTGGTGGTCAACGCCGCGGTCTTCGTCTTCTTCGGCTACCTGTTCAGCATTCTGGTCATGCGCACGGGCGAGGTTTCGTTCAGCGCGCCCTTCCGCTATACGGGGCTGCTCTGGGCACTTCTGCTGGGCTGGCTTGTCTTCGGGCACTGGCCGGACGCGGTGACCCTGCTGGGCGCGGGGGTGGTTGTCGCCTCGGGCCTGTTCACCTTCTACCGCGAGAGGGTGGTGCAGGAGGCCGATTGAACCGGGCAGGGGAGGCGATCTGACGCCAGGGCCACTGCGCCCCCTGTTGACACTGGCCGCGACTCCCCCTATACGGCCCGCAATCTCGGGCTCGAGGTCTGTCCTCGCGCACCGATTTCATAACTGTAGTGGTCACGATCCGGTCCGCAAGGGGCCCGATCCTCTGGAAACCCACCGCGTCGTTCCTGAAACGGGGACGAAGGCGGTTTTTGTGTTTTGCGGACGCGCAAGGCACGCGAAGACGAAGCCGCACGCACATGCGTGCATGACACATGTGTTGCGAAACGGGGAATGAACCGGAATGCCAACGATCCAACAGCTGATCCGCAAGCCGCGGCAGCCGAAAGTGAAACGCTCGAAGTCCCAGCACCTCGAGCAGTGCCCGCAGAAGCGGGGCGTCTGCACGCGCGTCTACACCACGACGCCGAAGAAGCCGAACTCGGCAATGCGGAAAGTCGCCAAGGTGCGCCTGACCAACGGTTTCGAGGTGATCTCGTACATCCCCGGTGAGAGCCACAACCTGCAGGAGCACTCGGTCGTGCTCATCCGCGGCGGCCGGGTCAAGGACCTTCCGGGCGTCCGTTACCACATCCTGCGCGGCGTGCTCGATACGCAGGGCGTCAAGGATCGGAAGCAGCGCCGCTCGAAATACGGCGCCAAGCGTCCGAAGTAAGATTTTCCGGCGCCATGGGATCGTCCGTGGCGCCTCCTCACTGTTTCGCCCTGCACCCGGTGCCGGGCTCGAGAGACAAAACCGAAGGATCGACAGATGTCCCGTCGTCACGCCGCTGAGAAACGCGAAGTTCTGCCCGACGCCAAGTTTGGCGATATCGTGCTGACCAAGTTCATGAACAACCTGATGAAACAGGGCAAGAAGTCGGTCGCCGAACAGATCGTCTACAGCGCCCTCGACCGCGTCGAGAGCAAGGTCAAGCGCTCGCCGCTGGAAGTGTTCCACGAAGCGCTCGACAACATCCAGCCCAGCATCGAGGTTCGCTCGCGCCGGGTTGGTGGTGCAACCTACCAGGTTCCGGTCGAAGTGCGCCCCGAGCGCCGTCAGGCCCTGGCCATCCGCTGGCTGATCAACGCCAGCCGCGCCCGCAACGAAAACACCATGGAAGAGCGCCTGGCCGGCGAGCTTCTGGATGCCGTGCAGTCGCGCGGCGCAGCGGTGAAGAAGCGTGAGGACACGCACAAGATGGCCGATGCCAACAAGGCATTCAGCCACTACCGCTGGTAACCCCTACAGTTTCGAGGACTGCCCCCATGGCACGCGAATATCCGCTCCAACGCTACCGCAACTTCGGCATCATGGCCCACATCGACGCGGGCAAGACCACGACGACCGAACGTATCCTGTTTTACACCGGCAAGTCCCACAAGATCGGCGAAGTCCATGACGGCGCCGCGACGATGGACTGGATGGAGCAGGAGCAGGAACGCGGGATCACCATCACCTCCGCCGCCACCACCACGTTCTGGCAGCGTCAGGAAGATCCGACCGCCGAAGGCACCTCGGACACGAAGATCCGTTTCAACATCATCGACACCCCCGGCCACGTCGACTTCACCATCGAAGTCGAACGCTCGCTGGCCGTGCTCGACGGCGCCGTCTGCCTTCTCGACGGCAACGCCGGTGTGGAACCGCAGACCGAGACCGTGTGGCGTCAGGCTGACCGCTACAAGGTTCCGCGTATCGTCTTCGTCAACAAGATGGACAAGATCGGCGCCGACTTCTTCAACTGCATCAAGATGATCAAGGACCGCACCGGCGCGACCCCCGCGCCCGTGGCCCTGCCGATCGGTGCGGAAGACAAGCTCGAAGGCATCATCGACCTCGTCAAGATGGAAGAGTGGACCTGGAAAGGCGAGGACCTCGGTGCCTCCTGGACCCGTCAGCCGATCCGTGACGAGCTCAAGGATCTCGCCGACGAGTGGCGCGCGAAGCTGATCGAAGTGGCCGTCGAAATGGACGACGACGCCATGGAAGCCTACCTGGAAGGTGAAGAGCCCGACGAGGCGACCCTGCGCAAGCTGATCCGCAAGGGCTGCCTGTCGCTGTCCTTCGTTCCGGTCCTCGCTGGCTCGGCCTTCAAGAACAAGGGTGTCCAGCCGCTGCTGAACGCCGTGATCGACTATCTGCCCAGCCCGCTGGACGTTCCGGCCTACGTCGGCTTCAAGCCCGGCGACGAGACCGAAACCCGGAACATCGAGCGTCACGCCTCGGACGACGAGCCCTTCTCTGGCCTGGCGTTCAAGATCATGAACGACCCGTTCATGGGCACCCTGACCTTCACCCGGATCTACTCGGGCAAGATGGCCAAGGGCGACCAGCTGCTTAACTCGACCAAGGGCAAGAAGGAGCGCATCGGCCGTATGGTCATGATGCACGCCAACAAGCAGGAAGAGATCACCGAGGCCTTCGCAGGCGACATCATCGCGCTGGCGGGTCTGAAGGACACCACCACCGGTGACACGCTGTGCTCGGACAAGGATCCCGTGGTTCTCGAAACCATGACCTTCCCCGATCCGGTGATCGAGATCGCCATCGAGCCGAAGACGAAGAACGACCAGGAGAAGATGAGCCACGGTCTGCAGCGGCTTGCCGCCGAAGACCCGTCCTTCCGCGTCGAGACCGACCAGGAGTCGGGCCAGACCATCATGAAGGGCATGGGCGAACTTCACCTCGACATCCTCGTCGACCGCCTCAAGCGCGAGTTCAAGGTCGAGGCCAACATCGGTGCGCCGCAGGTGGCCTACCGTGAGACCGTCAGCCGCGAGATCGAACACACCTACACCCACAAGAAGCAGTCGGGTGGTTCGGGTCAGTTCGCAGAGGTCAAGCTCATCATCTCCCCGACCCAGCCGGGCGAGGGCTACTCCTTCGAAAGCCGCATCGTCGGCGGTACCGTTCCGAAGGAATACGTCCCCGGTGTCGAGAAGGGCATCAAGTCGGTGATGGACTCGGGTCCGCTCGCAGGCTTCCCGGTGATCGACTTCAAGGTCGCGCTGATCGACGGCAAGTTCCACGACGTGGACTCCTCGGTCCTCGCCTTCGAAATCGCCGCCCGCATGTGCATGCGCGAAGGCATGAAGAAGGCCGGCGCCAAGCTGCTCGAACCGATCATGAAGGTCGAGGTGGTGACGCCCGAGGACTACACCGGTGGTGTGATCGGCGACCTGACCTCGCGTCGGGGCCAGGTGACCGGTCAGGACAGCCGCGGCAACGCGGTGGCGATCAACGCGATGGTGCCGCTGGCCAACATGTTCGGCTACATCAACACCCTGCGTTCGATGTCGTCGGGCCGAGCCCAGTTCACCATGCAGTTCGACCACTACGATCCGGTTCCGCAGAACATCTCGGACGAGATCCAGGCCAAATACGCATAAGCCGGGTGGCGGGGTGAACCCCGCCCTACCCAATCCAGTAGGGTGGGTGCCAACCCACCATCCGACACAGAAAAGGAGACCCCAATGGGCAAGGCAAAGTTTGAACGCAACAAGCCGCACGTGAACATCGGAACGATCGGT
>NZ_BNCJ01000026.1 GCF_014656415.1 Seohaeicola zhoushanensis
CAATGCCCGTCACGGTAGCAGCGCGTTGGTGGGAAGGCAGTTCATCCCATTAGGTCACTTCCGCCAGGTCAGCCGCTCCAACGATCTCGTGCCATCAAGGCCGCTTCCGTTCGATTGCGCACATGCAGCTTTTGCAGGATCGCCGTCATGTAGTGTTTGACGGTCTTCTCCTGCAGGTCGAGGTCGCGGCCGACCTCCTTGTTCGAGCGGCCTTCGGCAACCAATCGGAGAATGTCTTGTTCGCGCTTGCTGAGGCTGTCGACCGGATGCGCGGGCTGGCGGTTATCGTCGCGCATCGCGTTGAGGATCTGTGCGGCGAGCGCCGGTGAGACATAGGATCTTCCGGCAGCGAGGTCGTGGACGATTCCCAGCAGTTCCCGGCCGCCCACGCCTTTGAGGACATAGCCGAGCGCGCCGGCCTTCAGGGCCTGCAAGACGTCATCATCGTTTTCCGACACCGTCAGCATCGCCACTACCGGCCTGGGGTCGAGGCCGCGGATCGATCTCAGGGCCGCCATGCCTCCGCCGCCCGGCATGGACAGATCGAGCAGGACCACGTCCGGACGCTCGCGCGCGACGATCTCGATGGCCGATTGCGCGTCATTTGCCTGTCCGACCACGTTGCAGTCCGGATCTTCGTCGAGGCAGCGGACCACGCCCTCACGGTAGAGCGGGTGGTCGTCGACGACGACAATGCGGATGCGGTCTGCCATGATCTACTCCATCTCCATGACAAGTTCGGCGCCGGGCACATCGTCGCGATTGCGCAGGACAACGGTGCCGCCAAGGCTTTCGACCCGGTCGCGCAATCCGGCCAGCCCCATGCCGTCTTCGGACCGTTCGGAACTGACGCCGGGCCCACGGTCGCGAACCGCCACACGGATGACGCCCTCTGCCAGGGCGGCGGAAAGCGATGTGTCAGAACCCTGTCCATGTCGCCAGGCATTGGTCAGTCCTTCCTGGGCGAAGCGGTAGAGGCAGATGCGCCTGGCCGGATCGAGGGGCAGGTCGGCCGGCAGCGAACAATCGATTGCGACGGCAACGCCGGTGCGGGCCATATGCGCCTCAGCCACGCTGCGCAGGATCTCGCAGGGGCTGCGGTTCTCGATATCGGGCAGGGCCAGGCCGCGGGAAATCTGGCGGATTTCACGGATCGCATCCTGCACCGACGTCATCACCGCATCGATCTCGCGCTGGGCCGCTTCACCCGGCGCCAGGGCGCGCAGGGAATCGAGACGCAGCGCGGCATATCCCATGTATTGCGCCGGGCCGTCATGCAGATCGGCGCCAATGCCGCGCAATGCGGTTTCGTTCATCGCGGTGGCCCGCGCGGCCGCCTGCTGGATGCGCAGCCGCAGTTGCGTGTTGTGGTTGGACATGGCGCGGAGGTCGGCAAGCTGGCGTGCCAGTTCGCCCTGCTGGCGCACGATGGTGCGGCTCCCCTGAAGCACGATCAGATAAAGTGCGCAGCCAATGCAGCCCAGGACGAGCACGACCGCCGTCCAGACGTTGCGCCGCGCCTCGGCGATGTCATTGGCCAGGCCGGTAGCCACCTCGTAGAACTCGGCCACGCCGATGACCTCTCCCGACCAGGCGGCGCGGATCGGACTGTAGATCTCGAGCAGTGGCAGGCCCAGCGCGGCTTCAGCGCTGTCCTCCTCGTCGTGAAGATCCTCGAAGGTCGCGATCACCTCGCCGCGAAGCGCCCGCGCAACTGCGCCGGAAAGTCCGAAGTCACGACCGATCAACGATGCATCGCTGGCTGCAACCAGGACGCCGTCACGGTTGCGCAGCTTGTAGGAAATCACCCGCTGACCCAAGGGTGTCCCCGACAGCAGCTCTGACACGGCGCGCCTGGCGCCGGGCGAGAGATCGTTTTCCTCGCTCAGCTCTTGGCCCAGCGGGGCAATGACGCTGTCCATGAAGAGGGCGGTCGCATCGGCCGTGCTGCGCACCACGGCCGCCTCGATCCTGCGGGCGGAAAACTGGCCGATGAGCGCGGCGGACAGCACCAGGACAACGCCACCGGCAAGGGCGAACCGGGTGGCGAGGGTCAGGTCTTTCGTCCAGGCGGGCAGCACCGTGCCGGGTCCTTTCGCGGCGGGATTGCCGGCGCAGTCTAGGACAGTCCTGCGCCGGCTGATACGGGCTTTGGTCGGATGAAGTGGTCCGGCCGCGCGGCCGATCAGAGGATGAAGTCCTCGGCCGTGAGCTGCGCCAGTGTAACGTCCGAAACCGCGATGATATCGCCGCCGCCCAGGTCGATCAGCACCCGGTCGAAAGAGACCTGGGTCATCGAGAGCGCCGCGAAATCGGCAACCCCGAAGGCCGATATGTCGATCAGGTCGGCGCCATCCTCAAAGTCCTTGATCACGTCGCGCACGCCATCGGCCTCGAACACGAAGACGTCGTTGCCCAGCCCGCCATTGTAGACGTCGGACCCGGCGCCGCCATTCAGCACGTCGTCGCCCTCCTGACCGTCGACCCGGTCGTTGCCGTCGCCACCCAGAACTGTGTCGTTGCCACGTCCACCGCGCACCCTGTCGTCGCCGCCATCGCCATGGACCGTATCGTCGCCGCTGTCGCCGCGGACCCGGTCGTTGCCTTCACCGCCATGCACGATGTCGTCCCCGCCATCGCCGCGCACCCGGTCGTCTCCCGAACCGCCGTCCACGGTATCGTCCCCGCCGCGCCCACGCAGCCGGTCGTCGCCGTCGAGCCCGCTGATGTCGTCGGCCAGCGCGCTCCCGTCCAGATCGTCCTCGCCCGCCCCGCCGGTGATTTCGATCGGCCCGAGATCGGCCGCTTCGCCGGTCCCGAACTCGCCCGGATCGAGGCTGAAGAGACGATCGATGTCCGCCTGCGTCGCGGGGCGCTCGAATACGGTCAGGTTGTCGGCGTCCTTGATCTCGTAGATGCCGAAGTCGATCTGCTCCTTGCGGCCATCGTTGTAGTAGATGTCGATATGGTCGGGGATATCCTCGACCTTGATGACAACGGCGTCGAGCGGCTTGACCGCGCTCTCCCAGTCCGACGCCATGTCACCCAGACGCGCGATATCCTCGGCGGTCGCCTCGTGCCGGTCGAGCCGGTCGCCCTCGGCGTTGCGGAGTTCATAAATCCCATTCTCGATCCGTTCGCGGGAACCGTCGGTAAAGCGCACCGTGATATCGCTGCCAAAAACTTCGATCCTTGCAATGTCCATCGCCGTTCTCCTGATGAGGTTGGTGCAGACTGGCTAACCTTCTGCGGTGGCGGGCACATCCTGCGCTGGTCCGGCGGTTCGCGCGCAATGGTCGGGGGCGGACCGGACCAAGGTCCGAAAACTGGCTGCCGCTGCGGATCATCCGACCTTGGTCCGATGATCATTGGCGACCATCGTCTATGATGCCAGGCAAAGAAGTCTGACGGTCGGGCGCGAAGGTCCCCTCGGGGTGGCAAAGAAGCGGAGGAAGGAGCAGCGGTAAAGGGGCCGAAAGGACGGCGATTTCACAACAGGAGACATCGAGATGTCGGATACGCACATTGCCCGGATAGCCAGGACACTCATCGCTGGCGCGGTTCTTGCCCTCGCGCCGATTGGCACCAACCTGACCAGCATTTCTGCACTTGGGGTCTCTGCGGCCCATGCCCGTGGCGGCGAGGGAGAGGGTGGCCATGGTGGTGACGACCATGGGGGTGACGACCACGGCGGCGGCGATCATGGTGGCGGGCACGGCTCGGACGACGCGGGCGGCGATGATCATGGACACCACGGGCACGGTTCGGACGACGCCGGCAGCGACGATCACGGACACCACGGGTGGGGTTCGGATGATTCCGCAGGAGAGGACCATGGGCGGCGCGGACGCGGCAGCGATGATCTTGGCCGGGGTTGAGCTGGCCCTGTAAACCAGGTTGCGAACGGCCCGGTGGCGAACCGGGCCGGCGTTTCGGAGAAGGATGGAATGAACCGACGCCGATTTCTGATGCTGTCTGCCGCACTGCCCGGGCTGTCGGCCGAGGTGATCTGGCCTGCCATGTCCTTTGCCAAGGACGGCGGCGACGATGGCGGCGGCAGCGGCTCGGGAAGCGGTGACGACGGCGGCAGCAGCGGCTCGGGCAGTGGTGATGACGGCGGCAGCAGTGGATCGGGCAGCGGTGATGACGGCGACAGCAGCGGTCACGGAAGCAGCGGTGGTGACGACAAGGATCCCTCCGGAAGCCGTTCCGGTCATCGCGATGGCCATTCGCGTGAGACCGACAGAAACGGCCGCGACAGGGGCGCCGACGACGGCCGTGCGCATGGGCCCTCCTCCGTGGATACCGTTGCGCTGTCCTACGGCGACGGCAGCCGCGAGAGCGTGGTCGAAGGGCGCTATGCGCGCCTCGACCGGAATGGCGGGGTTGCCGAAGACAGGCCCGCCACGCACGCCGACCTGGCACGTTTGGCGCATACAAATCTCGGCGGCGCTCGCCGAGGTGAGCTGCTCTTGCGCATGGACAGCAGATCCGGCGCGGTCGAGCTCGTGGATCGGCGCGGTTGGCGCGAGACGATGGATGGTGGCCGGTACTCGCTGACCGACCCGTCGGGCAGCCTGGTACGCACCCGCCAGCTTAGGCCAGACGATCTGGCGCGGGTTCGGGCGCTGCTGACGCGCTGAAGGGAACTCTGGCCGCTTCCTGCACTTTGCGAGCCGAAACCGAGGCGATTTTCTTCTGCTCCCGCCCGCACTGTTGTTGTTTGAAAATTGCCGACGGCACCAGGGACGGCGTCACCAGCCCGTCATCGTGAGACAGTGCTCTGCCCCCTGAAAACTGGACCGCTATGAAGATGGCGGCTACTCGCGCGGATCTATCGAGCGTCCGGGGCTTGTTCGGCTGCTCGAGGATGTCAGGGCGGGACGGATCGACGTAATCGTCGTCGACAAGGTAGACCGGCTGACACGGGCGCTCTCGGACTTCGCGCAGATGGCCGAGGTCTTCGATGGGGCAGGGGTCTCCTTCGTCTCTGTGACGCAGGCCTTCAACACCACCTCGTCGATGGGGCGGCTCACGCTGAACGGGCTCCTGTCCTTCGCGCAGTTCGAACGGGAGGTCACGGCGGAACGGATTCGCGACAAGTTTGGTGCCTCGAAGCCCAAGGGCATTTGGAGTGGCGGCGC
This sequence comes from Seohaeicola zhoushanensis, assembly GCF_014656415.1. Lineage (GTDB taxonomy): Bacteria > Pseudomonadota > Alphaproteobacteria > Rhodobacterales > Rhodobacteraceae > Seohaeicola_A > Seohaeicola_A zhoushanensis. The sequence goes on from NZ_BNCJ01000026.1 coordinate 5,145, forward strand.
GCGGCAGGAATCCCGTCGCTGGGCGAACAACAGGGCCGAAAACTCTCACCTTCCGTTCCGACGACGCGAGCGGGCGATGCTCCACTTCCGGCTTATGCGAAGTTTGCAGAAAGTCGCATCCATCCAGGCTTCGGTCGACAACCTTTTCAACCAGGAACGCAGCCTCACCTCACGAGCCGGTTTCAAGGCAAACGGCGCCGCTGCTCTCGCCGAGTGGCGCGGTCTCTGCGCTGAACGGGGGCACCGTCCTCCCGCGATGCGGAGACTGGTTCGCATTTCTCTGCCAGCCCCCACCAATCGGCTACTTGCCGGCCTGCCTTGTATGACAAGCTCCCAAGACGGGACTGTCCGACAATGGGCTACTTCCGGCTCAGCAGGGCGACCGAGGCCACCGCTGCGACCATGAACAGGATCGAGGTCAGGCTGCTGAACAGGAACCAGGGATCGCCGCCAGTCGCGGCAAAGGCCTCGCGGGCGGTCTGTTCGAGCGGGCGGGCCAGGATGAAGGCGATCACGAAGGGCAGCACGGGCACGCCGATTCGGCGGAAGAGATAGCCGACGAGACCAAAGGCGAAGGTCACCCAGATCGCGAAGAGGCTGGTTTCCTGCACGTAGATCGCCGTGAGGGTCAGCAGCAGCACCACCGGCAGCAGGATCTGGCCGGGAACGCGGGCGAGAACGCCCATCGAGCGCATGAAGCGGCCTCCGATGGTCCAGTTCAGCAGGTTGCCGATGGACATCAGGGTGAAGATGCCGAAGGCGGTGACCAGTTCCGGGTTGATCTCGGGGGCGGTGAACTTGAAGACCGCCGGTCCGGGGTTGAAACCGCCGATGCTGTCGGCGGCGAGGATCAGGAAGACGGCGGCTGCGTTGCCGGGGATCCCGAGCGACAGCACCGGGATCAGGTTGGCCCCGGAGACGGCGGAATTCGCGGCCTCGGTCGCGGCGATGCCCTCGGGCGCGCCCTTGCCGAAGGCGGGCTCGTCGTCCCTGCGCCGGGCAGCGTGACGGCGCGAGGCCAGCGAGTAGCTGAGCGTTGCGGCCAATGTCGAGCCTACTCCGGGTAATGCGCCGATGATGGTGCCGATCACGGCGGAGCGGGCGATATAGGGGGCGATGCGGCGGATATCGCCCTTCTCGAGATCGTCCCTGAGGCGGGGGCCGTCGGCGCGCGCCTCGGCGCGGGCGGCGGCCTTCTCGTGGGCCAGTTCCTCGATGCCCTTGAAGATCTCGCCCAGGATCAGCACGCCGAGGATCGCCGCAACCAGTGGGAAGCCGTCGGCCAGCCCATCGACCCCCGCCGTCAGGCGCGGGGTCAGGGCCTGGCCGGTGCCGACGAAGGCGGCGACCAGCCCCAGCCCGACCGAGAGCAGCCCGCGCCCGACCGAGCCGCCCATGACGGCGGCGACGAAGGAGATCGACAGGATCAGCAGGGCGGTCTTCTCGGGCAGGTCGAGATAGGCCTCGACCACCACGGCGAGGAAGGGCGCGCAGATGAACAGCACGATGTCCGAGAAGGTGTCGCCGGTGACCGAGGACAGCTGCGCGATCCGCAGCGCGCGGCGCGGCTGGCCGTTGCGCGCCATCGGGTGCCCGTCGAGCGTGGTCATCAGCGCGTCGGGCGTGCCGGGCATGTTGAAGAGAATGGCCGGCACCGCGCCCCCGACCGAGGCGCCCTTCATGATGCCGATGAGAAAGCCGAAGACGGGCAGCAGGGCGTCCGGCGTGAAGCCGAAGACCGAGATCAGGATCGGCAGCGAGGCCGCCATGGCCATCGGCCCCGCCAGTCCCGGTGTCGCGCCGACGGCGATTCCGGTCAGCAGCCCGCCCAGCACCATCACCGGGGCGGCGGGGATGCCGAACCCGAAGAGGGAGAAGATCTCCGGCCCCTGGAAAACGGCGAGGACGCCGAGCCAGATGTAGTTCAGCAGCTCGCTCATGTGTCACCGTTGGGGGGCAGCAGGAGGTCGGGGAAGGGCAGGTCGAAGACCGCGATCAGAGCGAAGGTGGCGAGCAGGCCGATCAGCACCGCGCGCCACGTGACGCGCCCCGCCATGTAGGACATCAGGAGTGTGACCAGCGTGGTGCCGCCGATGATGAAGCCGGTGTATTTCCACGGGATGGTGTCGCGCAGGTCGCGGTAGGTGTGATCGGTCAGCCCCGCGGCCTTGGCAAGCGTCACCAGCGCGGGCCCCGACCATCGCATCAGCAGGATCGAGAGCACGAAGATCCCGATGAACAGCAGGAGGAAGCGCAGGTTGGACGGGCTCAGCGCGGCGGAGAGACCGGCCTTGCGTTTCTCGACGATGATCAGGAGGCCCGCCAGCGCCACCACCGAGAAGCCGACGACCGGGGCCATGGCGTCTCCGATCAGGAGACGCCCGCGTTGTTTGACGATCATGCCGGTCGCGCTGTCGTTCGGGACCCAGGCCAGAATGGCCAGGAGTGCCAGGACGACGACGAGACCGCCAAGGATCAGATCGGCCTTGTTGCGCGACATGGGCGGACCTCCCTCGCGGTGGCTGGGCCGGTTCAGTTGGCGCTGGCTTTTTCGAGCAGCTCGGCGGCGTTATCGAGCAGGGTCTTCATCTTGGTGTCGAGCGCCTCGCCGGTGATGACATCCGCTCCGCCGAAGCCCTTGGCGACAAGGGCGTGGGCCTCGGTCGCGGGGTCGTTCAGCACGTCGTTGATGGCGGCGCCGAGGGCTTCGCGCGCGGCCGGGTCGAGATTGCCCGGGGCGATGAACATGAAGTAGCCGTCGAGGTAGAAAGTGCTGCCGAGATCGGTGATCGTCGGCGCATCGGGCGAATCCTTCAGCTTGGCCGGGATGCCGCTTGCGATATTGACCATTTCACCCTGCTGTACCGCCTTGGATTGCGCCCCGGCGACCCAGCCGATGTCGATGTCGCCGCCGCGCAGGCCGTTCATGACGCCCGCGCCACCCTTCACCGGCACGATGTTGAAGTCGATCCCGGCGGACTTGCCGAACAGGTAGGCGACATCGGCCTGCCGGTCGGAGGCGATGCCGAAGCGGATCGGGGTTCCGGCCTTGGCGGCCTCGGCCACCCTGTCCCAGCTGTTGAAGGCGCCGTCGGCCATGGCGACGAGGCCCAGCTCGAAGCTGGCCGTGGTGGCAAGCGGCGTGAACTTGTCGAGCTGCAGGTTCGGGTCGCCGGCGGCCAGGGCGCTGTAGGTCAGCGATTCGGAGACCACCATGCCGATCGCGGTGCCATCGGCGGGCGCCTTGGCCAGTTCTGCGGCAAGGCTCAGGCCGCTGTTGCCGGTCACCTGCTGCGGCAGGATCTTCCAGCCGTATTTCGCTTCGATTCCCTGTGCAATCAGGCGGGCCTGGGTATCGGCGCCACCGCCTGCGGCGAAGCCGATCATCATGGTGATGGGGCCCGGCGGCGCCCAGTCGCCGGCGTTCGACGCGGCAGGTGCAAGGGCAAGGGCGGCCGCGAGGGCCAGCGGCTTGAGAAAGTTATCCATCGTCTCCTCCCTGATGAATTGCCGGAGAGACTTCTCCAAAAAGGTGGACATGTCAACGAAAAAGGTTGACATGTCCACATTTTGAAATGATCCTGAACGGGGAGGACATGCAGATGACTGACGATGTCGAGGATCTCGCGCTTGACGGTGACGGCTTTGACCTGTCGCTTCTCTTGCCGTTCCAGATCACCCAGCTCAGCACCAAGCTCGCGGCGCAGGCGCGGTTGATCCTCGCGCGGCACGGCGACCTGTCGCTGCCGCAGTGGCGCATCATCCGGGTGATCGCCACCGGCCTGTCGAACCGGTCGACCTATATCCGCAAGAGTGCCGGCATCGACAAGAGCCAGTTCAGCAAGACGGTCAATGCCCTTGCCGATGCGGGCTATGTCACGACCGCGCCCTGCGGCGAGGACCAGCGCCAGTTCGAGATCCACCTGACCGGGAAGGCCATCGCCGCCCATGCGCGGCTGGCCCCCGAGCTGGATGCCCGTCAGCGCCACCTGCTGGCGGCGCTGACGCCGGAGCAGCGCGAGATGATCTTCCCGGCCATCCATGCTCTGGCCCAGGCGGCCAGCAGCATCGACTTTCTCAAGACACCCGAGTTCGAGGACTGACACCGTGGCCCGCACGCGAAACCTGCTCATCATCATGTCGGACGAACACCAGTCGCGCGCGCTCTCCTGCGCGGGCCATCCGCTGGTGAAGACGCCGAACCTCGACAAGCTCGCGGCGCGCGGCGTCCGCTTCACCAACGGTTACACGCCCTCGCCGATCTGCGTGCCGGCCCGCGCGGCCTTTGCTTCGGGGCGCTACGTTCACGACATCCGCCTATGGGACAACGCGATGCCCTATACCGGCAAGCCGCGCGGCTGGGGTCATGCGTTGCAGGATAGGGGCGTCCGGGTCGAATCGATCGGCAAGCTGCACTACCGCGATGCCGAGGATCCCGCCGGCTTCGATGTCGAACACATCCCGATGCAGGTGGTCGGCGGGCATGGCATGGTCTGGGGCTCGATCCGCCGCGAGGACGAGAGGGTGCGCAAGGAGGGCCGGATGCTGGGCCCCTACATCGGCCCGGGCGAGAGCAACTACACGCGCTACGACACAGCCGTGGTCAACCGCGCCATCGATTGGTTCGACGACGCGGCGGGCCGGCCGCAGCAGCCCTGGTGCCTCTACGTCGGCCTGGTGGCGCCGCACTTCCCGCTGATCGTGCCGCAGGAATACCTCGACCTCTACCCGGTCGACAGCCTGCCCCCGTTCAAGCTGCACACGCTCGACGGTTTCGTGAACCACCCCTGGGTGCAGAAGCAGAACTTTGCCCTGACCGGCGACGAGGGCTTCAAGGACGACGCCGAGCGCCGGATGGCAGCGGCCTGCTATTTCGCGCTCTGCAGCTTCCTGGACGACAACATCGGCAAGCTGGTGGCGGCGCTCGAGGCGAACGGGCAGCTGGAAGATACCACGATCATCTACACCTCGGACCACGGCGACAACGTCGGGGCGCGCGGACTCTGGGGCAAGTCGAACATGTACGAGGAATCGGTCGCCGTGCCGCTGATCCTGGCCGAGCCGGGCGCGACCGCCGGGATCTGCGCCACACCGGTCAGCCTGCTCGACGTGTCGCAGACCATCATCGACCATTTCGGCGCCACGCTGGAAGGCGAACGGCCGGGCCGGTCGCTCTATGACATCGCTGCCGCGCCGGAGCAGCCGGACCGGGTGATCTTCAGCGAGTATCACGCGGTTGGCGCGGTCTCGGCGGCCTACATGCTGCGCAAGGGTGACTGGAAGCTGATCCACTACCACAACTTCCGGCCCGAACTCTTCAACCTTGCCGAGGACCCGGAGGAGACCACCAACCGGGCCGAGGACCCCGCCTGCGCGCTGGTGCTGGCCGAGCTTGAGAACGAGCTGCGCAAGATCTGCGACCCGGCGGCAATGAACGATCTCGCCTTCGCCGACCAGGACGCGATGATCGAGGGCTATGGCGGCCGCGAGGTCGCGATGAACATGGGTGCGCCGGCGGCGACGCCGCCACCCGAAACCTGAGGATGACACCATGAACAAGACGGTTCGCGCCGCCCCCCTGGCGGCGCTCGAAGAATTGCGTGCGCTGCTGGGGGATCGCCTGTCCACCGGCGCTTCGATCCTCGACGAGCATGGCCGCGACGAGGCCTATACGCCGCCGCAGCGCCCGGATGCGGTGGCCTTCCCCGAAAACACCGCCGAGGTCTCGGCCATCGTGAAGATCTGTGCCCGGCACGGTCTCCCGGTGATCCCCTACGGCACCGGAACCTCGCTCGAAGGGCAGGTGGTGCCGGTGGCCGGGGGGCTGAGCCTCGACATGAGCCGGATGAACCGGGTCATCGAGGTGCACGAGAAGGATCTCGACGCCGTGGTGCAGCCCGGTGTCACGCGTACCCGGCTGAACGACGAACTGCGCGCGACGGGGTTGATGTTCACCGTCGATCCCGGTGCCGACGCCAGCATGGGCGGGATGGCCTCGACCCGCGCCTCAGGCACCAATACCGTCCGTTATGGCACGATCCGCGAGAACGTGCTGGCGCTGGAAGTCGTGCTGCCGGATGGCGAGATCATCCGCACCGGCAGCCGGGCCCGTAAATCGGCCTCGGGCTATGATCTCACCCACCTGTTCATTGGGGCCGAGGGTACGCTGGGGGTCATCACCGAGCTGACGGTCAAGCTGCACGGCCTGCCGGAAAGCACCCTGGCCGCAACCTGCGCCTTCGAGACGGTGGACGATGCGGTGGAAACGGTGATCCAGGCGATCCAGTGTGGACTGCCGATGGCGCGGATCGAGCTGTTGGATGAGGTCCAGATGCGCGGCATGAACCTGCTGCACGCCGACCTGGGCCTGGCCGAACTGCCGCATCTGTTCCTCGAATTCCACGGCAGCGAGGCCGGGGTGCAGGAGCAAGTCGCGACCTTCCGCGAGATCGCCGAGGCCTTCGGGGTGCGCAACTTCGATTTCGCGACCCGGATGGAAGACCGCAACCGCCTCTGGGCCGCGCGACACCAGGCCTATTACGCCGCCAAGGCGCTGAAGCCGGGATCGAGCGGCGTGGTCACCGACTGCTGCGTGCCGATCTCGGAACTGGCGCGCTGCATCGGGCGGACCAAGCAGGCAATCGCGATGTCGGGCCTCGTCGCACCGCTGGTCGGGCATGTCGGCGACGGCAACTTTCACCTCGTGATCCTGGTCGATCCGGATGACGAGGCCGAGATGACACGGGCGCGCGAACTGGCCTCGTCGATCAACCGCATCGCCTTGTCGCTGGGCGGGACGGTTACTGGCGAGCACGGCGTCGGCACCGGCAAGAAGAAATACATGCCGGCCGAACATGGCGCGGCCTACAGTCTGATGGCCTGTCTCAAGGCGGCGGTCGACCCGTTGAACGTGATGAACCCGGGGAAGCTGGTCTAGATCGGTTCAGGATGTCGTCATACCAAGAACTTGCAGCTGTCCTTATCCGCCCATCAGGCAGTGTCAGAGGAACTTGGCTTGAGGCGGAGCGGCTGATCGCCAAGTAGCTTGCCGCTGTCTGAAACGCAGGGTGGAGAACTCACACCAATCATTGTGACCAAGCGAGCGGGCGATGCTCCGCATCCATCCATGCTTCGGTCCACAACCTTTTCAACCAGGAACGCAGCCTCACCTCACGAACCGGTTTCAAGGCAAGCCGCGCCGCCGCTCTCGCGAGTGGCGCGGTCTCTGCGCTGAAGTGGGACGCCGGCCTCCCGCGATGCGGAGACTGGGTCGCATTCGTCTGCCAGCACCGAAACACTGATCGACAGGGCAATCGGCGCGATTTGTCCGCCGGAGCTGCAGGTCCAGCCCACGAAACTCGAAATCGTGTTCCGGGAAAATCGTCCTTGGGGTCAGGATGAACCGCCCCACCTGCGAACCTGTTGGCCGCGTGCCTCAGGCCCCTCGGCCATCTGTCTTGCCGCTGGTCTCCTCTTCCCGCTTTGACGATCGATGAGCCTGAAGCCTAGATCGCTCTGGCCTCGCGGAAGCGGACAAGATCCAGGTCATTGAAACCGGCAACACGCAGGACTGCCTCGGTATCCGCGCCAAGCTGAGGTGGGGGAGACTTCGGAGGGTTTGATGAACCATCGGCCTTGAAGCCCATGGCCGGAACCATCACGGGCGCGTCATGTCCCTCGACATGTATCGCCCCCGTCAAACCGCGCGCGGCAATCTGGGGTTCGGCCAGGATTTCGTCCAACCCGCGCACGCGCCCTGCCGGAACCTGGACGCAGGAGAGGATCTCCTCCCATTCGGTCGCGGAGCGGTTCTTGAAGGTTTCGATTAGTGTTTCGCGCAGCGCCGGAAAGTTGCTCTTGCGGATCTCGGGATCGCTCCAGCGCGGATCGGACAGGATATCGGACCGGCCGATGGCCGGGCACAGACGGCGGAACTGTGACTCGTTGTTCGCCGCCAGCATCAGCACCCCGTCCGAGGTCTGGAAAGCGCCTGAGGATGGGCTCTGACTCCATGCCTCATTGCCGGTCTGCACCGGCTTCCAGTCCGACGAAAGCACGTTGGTCACCAGCGATGCCATCAGCATCAGGGCGGTATCGAGCATCGCAACATCGATCCGCACCGCCTGTCCCGTGCGCCTCACCTCCATGATCGCGCCCAGGGTGGCCATCGCGGCGTTCATCCCCGTTGCGTAGTCGACGTAAGGAGAGCCGACCTTGGTCGGTCCTGCCCCCGGGGCGCCGGTGGTCAACATGATGCCGCACATGCCTTGAATGACGTGGTCATAGGCCGGTCGCGGACTCATCGGGCCATCCTGTCCGAAGGCCGAGATCGAGACGTAGGCAAGCTTCGGGTTCACTGCCTTCAAAGCGTCGTAGCCCAGCCCCAGTCGCTCGGCGACGCCCGGTTTGAAATTCTCCAGGAACACGTCGGAGGTGGCGACAAGACGCTTCACGATCTCGATGCCCTCGGGGGTCTTCAGGTCGACCGCCACGCTCTTCTTGTCTGCGTTCTGGACCAGGTAGGACAGGCCCATCCGCTGTTCCGTCAATTTGGGTATACCCTGGCCGATCCGCGTCCAGTCGCCTTCGCCCGGCTTCTCGATCTTCAGAACCTCGGCCCCCATGAGCGCGAGCAGGTAGGTGGCGTAGGGTCCGGCAAGAACCTGGCTCAGGTCAACAACGCGCACGCCAGCGAGGGGCTGGAACATCTCAGTTCTCCTTGAATTGGATTTGTCGGGGCGGCCCAGACCGCCCCTTGCCGGGAAGCCTTACTGGGGCTCCACGCCGGCACTCTTGTAGATCTCGCCATTCTTGGCGAAGGTGGCTTCCATCTCGGCCTTGGCAGCGGCTGCATCCATGTAAATGATCGGAATGTTCGCGGCCGCGACGATCTTCTGGAAACTCTCGTCGGTCTCACATTTGGCTAGCGCCGCCGAAAGCTTGGCCATGATCGCCGGATCCGTTCCCTTTGGCGCCATGATCCCGGCGCGCGTGTCCATCGCGAGCGAATAGCCGAAGTCGTCGATCGACTTGACCTCCGGGGCGTTCGAGTGGCGGAACGTGGTGAGCGTCGCCAGCATCTTGATCTGGTCCGGGTATTTGGCGTGAATGCCGCCGGAGAGCGCCATCACGACCTGGTGGCCCAGGATCGCATTGATCATCTCGCCGCCCGAGTTCAGCGGCACGATATTCGCCTTCAGATCGTTCTTCTTGGCGATTTCGTTCATGTACATCCGCGCCTCGGGGCTGAGCGCGCCATAGGCGAAGTTGGGATTCTCCTTGGCCCAGGCGACGAACTCGGCGAGGTCGTTGTAAGGCGCGTCGGCCGGAGCGACGAGGCCGCCCTGATAGGCGGTGATGAAGCCGCCCCATTCGAAATCATCGGGTTTGAAGTCTACCCGCTTCATGAGGAAGGGCGCTGAATTCACGACGCTGTTCGCGTGGAACATGATCGTGTAACCGTCATTCGGGCTCTCCTGAAGCTTCTTCGCCGACACGACCCCGCCGGCACCCGGCACGTTGACGACGTTGATCGGCTGTCCCAGTTCCTGACTGAGCACCTGCGCCGCGCCGCGGGCAACAAGGTCGGTCTGACCCCCGGCATTGTATCCGACAAGCATGGTGATCGGCTTGTTCGGATAATCCTGGGCTAGGGCTGGCAATGCGGCGAGCCCCGTCGCGGCAACGGCCAAGGCCAATAAGGCGCGTCTCTTCAGTGTCATTAGATCTCTCCTCCCTGGTTCAGACTTTTGGTGGTCGCAACCCCCGGTGCTTCGGGCTGGTTCCTACGCGAGCGTGCCATGAGCACGAGCGTGACAAGCGTGATGACGATGAATACGGCGGCGATCGGATGCTGGAGCAGGCGCGTCGGATCGTGGTTGAGCAGCTGGAGCGACTGACGGAATGTGAGCTCGACCTGTGGACCGATGACGAAACCGATCAGGAAGGTCACGAAGGAATAGTCGAACTTCTTCGCGAAAAACCCGATCAGGGCGAAGATCAGCATGATGTAGATCGAAAAGAGGCTCGACGTTTCCATATAGGCGCCGACGCAGCAGAGAAGCAGGACGCCGGGAATGATGAGCCGGATCGGAAAGCGCGCGATCCGGGCAAAGATCGGCTGGCCGAGCGATCCCACGACGAGCATGGCCAGGCTTGCGCAGAGCATGGAGGCGTAGACTGCCGCGACCATCGTGGGATTTTCCTTGAACATCAGCGGGCCCGGGGTCAGCCCGTGCAGCACGAAAGCCGCGATGAGTATGGCCGCTATCACGCTGCCGGGGATGCCGAGCGCGAAGAGTGGCACGAGACTGGAAGGGATGACGGCATTGTCGGCGCTTTCGGCCGCTGCGACACCCTCGATGCGCCCGGTCCCGAATTCCTCCGGCCGGTCGGCGGCGCGACGGGCCGCCCCGTATGACAGGAAGGACGCGACCGAAGCGCCGAGTCCCGGAAGGATGCCGATGACGGTGCCGATGAAGGTGCCACGAATGATTGGCATCGCGCAGACCTTCCAGTCCTCCAGCGAGAGGTTGCGGTCCTCGCGTCGGTTCGACTTTCCGATTTCGGCCGTCTCCGCGTCGAGTTTGCGGATGTTGCCGGCCTGAACGATCATCTCGGCCACGGCGAGCATCCCGATGGCCATCGGCACAAGCTTCACACCGTCGTCGAGCTCGAGCATTCCGAACGTGAGCCGGGGAATGAAGGTCTCGATTTCAAGTCCGACGGTGGAAAAGGCAATGCCGAGACAGCCGGCAATCAGTCCCTTGATGAGCGACTTGCCTGACAGCCCGCCGATGAAGGTCAGCGAAAAGACGAGAATTGCGCAAAGTTCGACCGGCCCTATCAGCAGCGCATAGGAGGCAAGCGGCGCCGCCAGTCCGATCAGGACGATGGTCGAGAGCAAGTCACCGATGACAGAGGCGTAAAGCCCCATCTTCAGGGCCTTCCCGGCCTTCCCCTGCCGGGCCAGCGGATATCCGTCGAGCGCGGTTGGGGCCGAAGACGGTTCGCCCGGCGTGTTCAAGAGGATCGCCGATACCGCTCCACCGGCGGTAGAGCCCTTGGCGATGCCGATCAGCATCGCGATGGCTGCGACCGGATGAAGATAGAAGGTCAAAGGGATCGACACGGCAACTCCGGTGGCCTTTCCCAGCCCCGGAAGCACACCCAGGATGTAGCCGACCGTGACGCCGGTCACGATCCAGAACATCGTCGAAAACGTGAAGACTTCGGCAAATCCGCCGATCAGGGCTTGCATCACGACCTCACAGGATTGCCGTGCCCAGGACACGATAGAACAGCACCCAGACTCCGGCGAGCAAGGCTATCGGCATGAGGACCAGCACGAGGGGCCGGCGTTCACCGAGCGCCAGCAGGCTGCCGAGAACGATAGCCAGCCCTGCCCAGAGTGGCCCCGCGAAGTAGAACAGTACGAGTGCCAACGCGAACACGCTGCCGATCTTCAGCAGGGCGATGTATTCGGACCGCGATACCGGCGAGCCCTCGCCGTCATCGGGCAGCATCAGGTTGCGCACGACCAGCATGACCGAGAGCGCGGTCATCAGTCCCATAATCATCTGTGGCACCAGGCGCGGCGACATCATGCCCGCCGGACCTTCCTCGATCTGGGCCGGGATGACGAAAAGGATCATCGCCAGCCCAAGCAGGGCCAGAAAGCCGCCGGAATAAATATTTGCTCGTCGCACTGCACCCTCCCAAGTGCCCCCGGCCTCCTTACCAGGGCGTCCCCACTGCGTTCTGCGGGGCCTTGCGTGACGGTAGTCGCTGGCTGCATGATAGATAAAGTCGAAATAATCTCTAATGTGATAGGTTTTTCTGATGTCATTTCCCGTCGACAGGCTCCGTCTGCGCCACCTGCGACTTCTTGAACTGCTCGAGCAGAACCCCTCGCTGCGCGCCGTGGCCGAGAAGATGAATCTCAGCCAACCCGCTGTTTCCCAGATGGTTAAGGACTTGGAAAATGTCCTGGGTGCAGAACTGATCGACCGCTCTGTGCGGGGCATCACCCTGAACGAGGCCGGACGGCTTGCGTTGATCCGCAGCCGGCCGAGCCTTGCGTTCATTGACAAGTTGCGGAGCGAGATAGAGGACCGTGCGCAGCCGGTTCTCAGGATAGGCACGAACCCTGCGGTGCTGATGCATCTGATGCCACGCGCGGTGGACCACCTGCTCAGCTCTGGTGAGTCGATCCGCCACGTCATCCGCTCCGGCCTCGTGCGCGAAATGGTAAACGATCTCGTGGCCGGCGAAATCGACTGCTACATTGGCCGCGTCGATTGGCTCAAGGTCGACCGTGATGCCGCCGACCTGCTCATCTGCAATCCCCTGAATGTCACACCGCTTACGGTGGCTTGTGCCGCCGATCATCCATTGACCAGGTGCCAAGTCGTCAGACCCTTGGACCTGCTCGCATACCCTTGGGCCACTTCCGGCGGAGAATCCTCGAACTGGGCGGCAGTCGGTCGCGCATTTGGATACCACGGCCTGCGCGCACCCAGGCCTTTGATTGAAACGGATCTTATTGGAATGCTGGGCTTTGCCGCCGGTACCGAATGTTTGGTTTGCGTCCCAATGTCGGCGCTGTTCGACCAGGTCCGCGTCGGGCTGGTGGCGGAACTCATGGTCGAGGACTTCCACCTCGAACCGGCGCAAGTGGATTTCGTGACGCTCGTTCCGCCTTCGGCCGGATCTCAGACGGAAAAGCTTCTGAATGCCCTGCGCAAAGTATCGCTCGACACCGACGTGCCCTGGAAACCGCTCAGCCGCTGAACTCCCAGTGCCTTTGGACCGGTCGCGCCTGTGTTTTCGGCCCTTTCGGGACAGGTTCAAGGAAAGAAGGTTGGAGCCCGGTACAGTGGTTCGGGGCGATTGCGCAGCATCGCGGAATGACGAATGACGGCCCATTCAAATGAACCTCTACCGCCCGGCAAGTCAAAACCGTACCGGACGCCGTCGCAGCAGGACAGGGATCGTTGCGTTCAGGCGGATGCAGTCATGTCTCCGAAAGCGCTGCGGGTCAGGAGGCCATATGCGAAGACTGTCCGTCGTCAGCCGCATCCTGCCGCTCGCCTGGCTCGCACCGGACATTGCCGCCGCAATCCTGGCCGGACATCAGCCCGCCGAGCTGTCGGCCAAACGGCTGAGAGACCTGCCGGACCTCCCCCTGGACCGGGCCACGGAACGCCGCGTCCTGGGATTCCCGGCCCGCTGACACCCCTCCGGGAATAGCCCAAGACCTCACGCGAAATCGGGCCACAGAGCCTTTTGCCCGAAACGGCCGAAACCCCGCCCGACAGAGACGTCTCTGCACGAAATCCACAGCAGAAATGTCCGGTAACTCTCTGAAAAGTCGAGCACTCTCCCCTGAAGGGATATCTGCCGAAAATGGAGGGGGTGGATGGTGGTGGTCACAGTCCTGGCCGAACGCGTCTCTGGTCTGAAATTCCCTGTAAACAGGGAAGATACAGGGAAAACGACCGACTTTGGCCGAAATCCTCGGATTTTTCCCATGCTTTTGTGCATCTTTTCAGATGGTTGGGTGAGAAATTCCCTGCGGTGCCGATCAGGGAAATAATTCGGATGGATCAGGGAAAATTTTACCCGATTACGAGGCAGAACAGGGAAGCCCTATTGCCTGAACAATTCCCGGTCTGCTACGTCGTCCGCACCGCATCTGGTGGGGCATTCGGTCACACGCACAACATACCTTGTTCCTGGCGACCCTGTGGTGTAGGGTACGTGGCATAGATGATGACGTCCGCTGGGTGACGGCAGGCCATGCGAGGCAGATAGCCTTTGGGTCGAACCCTGACAGATGACGACGAGCGCAATGCTCGAACCGATGAAGACCAGATCGATGCGCGCGCCGGCGTCAAGGCGACCTCACCCCAACATGGGCTGCGGCACGGATCGTCATCTGGCTTTCTCTTTCTGACCACCTGACGTGACGGCCGGGCTCCTTACCTGGAGGCCAGGATATGGTCAGTTCAATCACCCATCAGCGCATCGAAGCGCTCACCCCCTGGTCCGGCAATGCCCGGACCCATTCGAAGAAACAGTTGTGCCAGATTGCGGCCAGCATTGAGACCTTTGGCTTTACCAACCCGGTTCTGATCGATGAGCGGGGACATATCCTCGCCGGGCACGGCCGGGTCGCGGCAGCCAAGTCGCTCGGTCTGACCGAGGTGCCATGCCTGCGGCTCGATCACATGACACCGGAACAGAAGCGGGCCTATGTCATCGCCGACAACCGCCTGGCTGAGAACGCCGGCTGGGACCGGGACCTGCTGGCAATCGAGCTTGGCGCTCTCGCGGGGGCGGATCTCGACTTCGATCTCGGCGTCATCGGCTTCGACGCCGGCGAGATCGATCTCATCATCGAGGCTGCGGCGCCCGCACAGCCCGGTGCGCCGGAGGATGACCGGATCCCGACGCTCGAAGAGATGGCCATCACCCGGTCAGGCGACCTCTGGCAGCTTGGACCGCATCACCTGCTCTGTGGTGATGCGCGGGACGCTGACAGCTATGCTGATCTGATGGACGGCGAGACAGCCCAGATGGTCTTCTGCGATCCGCCCTACAACGTTCCTGTGCATGGTCATGTCTGCGGCAGCGGCGCGATCCGCCATCGCGAGTTCGCCATGGCCTCGGGCGAGATGGACCGGGCCCAGTTCACCGCCTTCCTCACCGAGGTGTTCACCCGGCTGGTCGCGGTGTCACAAGACGGCGCGATCCACTTCCACTGCATGGACTGGCGCCACATGGGCGAGATGCTGGCCGCGGGCGAGGCAGTCTACACCGAACTCAAGAACTTGATCGTCTGGGCCAAGGACAATGGCGGCATGGGCAGCTTCTACCGCTCGCGACACGAGCTGATCTTCGCCTTCAAGCAGGGCAGGGCGCCGCACATCAACACCTTCGGCCTGGGGCAGGGCGGGCGCTACCGCACCAATGTCTGGGAGTATCGCGGGGTGAACTCCGGTGGGGCCAATCGACGCGAGGAACTTGCCCTGCATCCGACGGTCAAGCCGGTGGCGATGATTGCGGATGCCATTCGGGATTGCTCGCAGAGGGGCGGTATCGTGCTCGACTCCTTCGGCGGCTCTGGCTCGACCCTGATCGCGGCGGAGAAGACCGGCCGCAGGGCCCGGCTGATCGAGATCGATCCTCTATATGTCGACCGGACGATCCGCCGCTGGCAGGCGCTGTCCAAGGATGACGCGGTTCTGGTCGCCACGGGCGAAAGCTTCGCCGAACGCGAGCGCAGGACTCAGGGCCAGGGTCCAACGCCATCGTCCATGCCGGCCTCCAACACTACGAAAGGGGAGGTGGCGTGATGACCGACAAGATGGACGACGACGGGAACTACGAGGTCGGCTATCGCAAGCCGCCGAAGGCAAGCCGTTTCAAGCCGGGCCAGTCCGGCAATCCACGGGGACGGCCGAAGAATGCGCAGAACGTCGGCAAGCTGCTGGCGGCTGCACTGGCCCAGCGGATCACCATCCGCGAGGGTGAGCGCACCGCCGAGGTCAGCAAACGCGAAGCGCTGATCGTGGCGCTGCTCAACCGTGCGATCAAGGGGGACGGTCGGGCCACCGCCCAGGTGCTGGGGCTGATACAGGATCAGGACCGCGGTGAAGCGGAAACTAGGCAGGAAGGGGTCACGATCAATGTCATCGATCGATTTGACGATTCCGAATGACTGGACGCCCCGGCCGCACCAACAGGCGCTCTATCGGCAGTTCGGTCACGGCAAGCCCTGCACCCGCGCTTGCGTGGTCTGGCATCGCCGGGCGGGCAAGGACAGTGTCGCGCTGAACCTCACGGCGCGGGACATGTTCAAGCGGGTCGGGTCCTACTGGCATCTGTTCCCGGAGCAGGCGCAGGCGCGCCGGGCGATCTGGAATGGTGTGGACGGGCAGGGGCGGCGGATCATCGACCAGGTCTTCCCGCCGCCCCTGCGCCGGCGCATCAGCGCGCAGGAGATGCTGATCGAGACGGTGAACGGATCGGTCTGGCAGATGGGCGGGTCGGACAATTACGACAGCCTGGTCGGGTCCAACCCGGTGGGCGTAGTGTTCTCCGAATGGGCGCTGGCCAAGCCGGAGGCCTGGGACTACATCCGGCCGATCCTCGTCGAGAACGATGGCTGGGCGCTGTTCATCTTTACGCCGCGCGGACGCAACCATGCCTATGGGACCTGGATGCAGGCGCTCGAGTCCGATGCCTGGTTCTGCGAGCGGCTGACGGTCGACGACACAGGTCTCATCCAGCCCGAGCAGATCGAAGGCGAGAGACAGACCGGAATGTCGGAGGGCAAGATCCGCCAAGAGTACCACTGCAGCTTCGAGGCCGAGAACGATGACCAGCTGATTCCCTACGCTCTGGTCGAGGCGGCGATGCGGCGGGAGCGCCCGCCGCAGCCCTTCGGCGAGAAGGTGATCGGCGTCGATGTCGCCCGCTTCGGCGACGACAAATCGGTGATCTGGTTCCGGCAGGGACGTGACGGGGCGCCTGTCCCGCACGAGCGTCATTCCGACCTGGATACCATGGAACTGGCGGCGCGGGTGGCCCGCTGGATCCAGCGCTGGCAACCGGACGCGGTCTTCGTTGACGATGGCGGTGTCGGCGGCGGCGTGGTCGACCGTCTGCACCAGTTGAACTTCCGCCAGGTGCGCGGGGTCAACTTCGGTGCCCGCTCGGACGCCCCGCGCACCGGCGAGCGCGCCGCCAACAAACGTACCGAGATGTGGCTCTCGGCCCGCGCCTGGCTCGCGGGTGGTCATCTCCCGAAGCTGGACCGTCTCGCCGCCGAACTTTGCGCGCCGATGTATCGCTTCGACTCTAGCAACGCCCTCATCCTCGAGCGCAAGGAGGACATGAAGAAGCGCGGGATTCCCTCTCCCGACACTGCCGACGCTTTTGCCCTCACCTTCGCCTATCCCGTCCAGGCCTGGGAAGACGACGAGGACGACGACGGGGACGACGGGTTCAGATACGGGAGGAACAGAACGACGGGGTATTGAAACTCAACATAAAGTTGTGGCACCAACCGGTTTCACTTGAACAGCCGGTCATCTTTTGCATGGGCTGCATGCGTGCGTATTGCACTAGCAAGCGACTTCAAGCGTGGCGCAATTTCTTCCTCGAACTGCCCCGGCCTCAATCGATGTATGGGAACTCGGCAATTGATGGCAAAAACTTCGCCGTCTGCGTTGCGGAAAAGCGGAGCGCCAACGGAGTTTGTCTCGGGAACCCAATCGCCTTTGATGATCGATGCTCCTGACGAACGACAGTCGTCGATGCCCTTCAGGAAGGCGTTCCCATGTGTCTTCCAGTCTTCCGGGGATTTGCGGCGAATGGCTTCGATCTTGGCGGCAAGCTCATCTTCATTCAGCAACGAGCACAGTGCGTGGCCGACTGTTGCCCGCAGAAGTGGTCCGACCGTGCCAACATCGGGCGAGCTCCAGATGTTCTCGTTGGCTCGTGCGGTTTCGAGATACATGAAATTGGTGCTGTCGATGACGCCAATCGAAACAGTGCCGCCAACGTCCTGTGCCAGACGATCGACCGAGGGCTTGGCAAGTTGCAGGAATCTCAGGCTGGACAGAAGGGGCAGGCCAAGTGACACCACCCTCCAGCCCAGCCGGTACTTCGACTTCTCCGCCTTCAGATAGCCCATCTTGGTGAGCGTGTAGGTCAGGCGTGCAGCCGTTGGCCTGGTGATTCCCGCGATCTCGGCAAGCTCTGCGTTCGACATGCGAAGCCGGTCCGGGCGGAAGGCTGACAGAATGGTCAGCCCCTTTGCCAGCGTAGTCGCAAAGTCCGGATCTCGTTCATCTTTTTTCATTGCGGCCTCAAGTTTAATAGGTGTCATCTCGCCTCAATATGTCAACATATCGGACAAAACAACAAAAAAACACAAATAAGTTGACACATGATGTCATCGAGTCGTTACTTCTTACAAATCTGGCCTCCACGGGCTGGTGGCAATCGCGGCTGGGAGAGAGACATGACGCGCGTAATCGACCTTGAAATCAGCATCCCACGCAGCCTGCGGGACGAAAACAACGCGGATGTCAGTCACGGTCGTCCTGGTACGCCGAACCCCGCGTCGCTGCCCCGTCCAGACGGCTACGGCTTCCAAAACTACTCCCGCGTCTTTCAGAAAGCCTCCAATCGCGCATCCGCGCCGGCTCAACCCGATGCGCCGGTTGACGATGGAGGCATGGAAAAGTTGATCGCCGACATGGACCGGGCAGGTATCGCCAAGGGGTATCTCGTGGGGGCCAAGAACTCCGAGCTTGGGAATATTCAGCGCAACTATCCCGATCGTTTCATCACCTTTGCGGCGCTCGACCCGTTGGATGGAATGCGCGCCTCGCGCGAACTTGAACGCCTCGTCAAGGAAGACGGGGTAGGCGGCCTGCGGGTGTCATCGCTCTACAATCTGCTGCCCTGCGACGACCGGCGCTACTATCCGCTGTATGCCAAATGCGTCGAACTTGACGTGCCGGTGCGCATCTACACTGCAATGAACTACGCCAACGATCGTCCCTACGATCTTGGACATCCCCGCCACATAGACCAGGTCGCCATCGATTTTCCCGAACTGCGGATCGTGGCGGGCCTCGCCGGTTGGCCCTGGATCAACGATATGGTCGGACTGCTGCGCCGCCATCCGAACCTCTACGTCGACACAGCTGCGCACCACCCCCGATATTTCGGACAGGCTGGATCCGGCTGGGAGATGTTCCTCCAGTTCGGCAATACGCTGCTGCAGGACAAAGTGATGGTTGGGCTGTCCCGGTATCTCTTCGATCAGCCTTTCGAGAAACTCATCGAGGCGTACCAGAACCTTCCGCTTAAGGAAAAAGTCATCGAGAAGTGGCTCTACCACAACGCCACACAGTTCTTCCGGATCGCGTAAGGCGGGAGCATGGCACGCTTCATCCTGATGCGATTGATGCACTCGATCCCCCTGCTGATCGCCATCATCGCGCTCATTCTGCTCATGTTGCAACTGATCCCCGGTGACCCGGTGCAGGCGATGGTGGGGGACTATCCCGTTTCGCCTGCATTCCGCGAAGCCATCACCAAGCAATATCACCTCGACGATCCCTTCCCAACGCGCCTGCTCAGCTATTTCACCAACTTGGTGCAAGGCGACTTCGGCTATTCCTATCAGTTCCAGAGGCCGGTTCTCGACCTCATACTGACCCATGCGCCGCGCACGATCCTGTTGACCGTGACCGGATTCGCCTTCGCGATTCCGGTTGGTATCCTGATCGGGTTGATTTCCGGAACAACGCCGAACCGGCGCACGGATCATCTCGTGACAACGGCTTCGCTGCTCGTCTACGCGATCCCAAGCTTCTGGTTGGGCCAAATCCTAGTGCTCGGTCTCTCGGTCAAGCTCGGCTGGTTTCCCACGCAGGGGATGCAGCCCATGATTTCGCGGGCCCAGGGCTTTGACTGGTTCCTGGAACGTGTCCACTACATCGCGCTGCCTGCGCTTGCCTTCGCAGTCCACGAGGGGACGCGCTTTGCCCGCATCATGCGCGCCAGCGTCATCGACACACTGTCCCAGGGATATATCATGACGGCCCGCGCCAAGGGCCTGTCCCGCAGCAGTATCATCCGCAAACACGTTCTGCGGAACTCGTCGCTGCCGCTTGTCACCATCGCGGGCTATGCCTTCGGCACGGCCTTGGGCGGGGCTGTTCTGCTGGAAACGGTCTTTGCCTGGCCCGGACTTGGCCTTCTCTTCGTTCAAGCGGTCCGGATGCGTGACAACATGACCGTGGTCGCCGTCGTCATCTTTGCGGCCATAGCGATCATCCTCATCAACCTGATCGTCGACGTGCTCTACGCGCTTCTCGATCCGCGTATCCGGAGCCGAGCATGACCGACAGTGCCGGAGCTCACCAGTCGCGCAAGGTCCCGAGTCAACTTTCCGACACGGCCCAAAGCATCTGGGGCACGTTGCGTGCGATAGCAAGCACGCGCCACGGAGCGACAGGCGGTGCCATTCTGTTGCTCATGGTTTTGATCGCCCTGCTGGCGCCGTTGATCGCACCATACGATCCGCAATCGCTGACCCCGTCCAGCCTGGCGCCGCCCTCCTGGACGAACCCAATGGGCACCGACAGCATCGGCCGCGACATATTCAGCCTGGTGATCTACGGCACCCAAACTTCGCTGACCATTGGTCTGGGTGCCGCGCTCGGCGCACTGCTGCTCGGAGGCACCGTAGGGATGCTTGCCGGCTACTTCGGAGGGATTGTCGACACTGTGCTGATGCGGATCGCCGAGCTCTTTCAGACCTTGCCGGTTATCATCCTGGTGCTCTTCACGGTCGCATTCTTCGGCTCCAGCTTCTGGTTGCTCATAACGGCCGTGATCCTAGCCATCTGGCCGATCGAGGCGCGGCTCGTCTATGGCCAGTACCTCCGGCTGCGCAACATGAGCTTCGTCGATGCCGCCCGTGTGGCCGACATGTCCGCGGCCCATATCATGCTCCGCGAACTGCTCCCGAATGCCATTCAACCCGTCATCGTCCAGGTAGCCCTTGATGCTTCCGTCGCGATCCTGATCGAAGCTGGCCTCGGATTTCTCGGCCTGTCCGATCCGAACGTCGTGAGCTGGGGGCAGCTGCTCTATGACGCCCAGAGCTACATGACAGTTGCCTGGTGGATGAGCGTTTTTCCCGGTGCCGCTATCTGTCTCGCCGTGGCTGGACTCAACCTTTTCGCCGACGGGTTGAACGAGGTGGTCGACCCGAGAACCCGCGGTCGCAAAGGAGGGCTCCAGTAATGTCCTCCTTCCAAAGTCAGAAGCCAAACATGCTGCTCGACGTGTGCAATCTCAAGGTCCACCTCGCCGTCGACGGCAAAACCGTGCGCGCCGTCGACGGGGTCGATTTCGCCGTCGCTCCGGGCGAAGTTGTCGGCATCGTCGGAGAGTCCGGTTCGGGGAAGAGCACGTTGGCCCGAGCGATCATCCAGCTCATGCCCAATGTCGCGATCGCCGAGCTGAGCGGAACAATCCGGTTCAATGACGCGGATCTGATGACCGCCTCGGGCACCGTATTGCGTAGATTGCGCCGTCAGAACGGCTTCTCGATGATCTTCCAGGACCCGCTGGGGTATCTCAATCCGACGCAGAAAGTCGGTCGCCAGATCGCCGAAGCGCTGGACAATTCCGACGACAATCGTGTTCTCGCGCTGTTGCACGAGGTCGGGTTACCCAAACCCCACCAGGTCGCCCGCAGCTATCCGCATGAGCTGTCCGGGGGGATGCGGCAGCGGGTCATGATCGCGATTGCGCTGGCCAGCGAACCCGCGCTGCTCTTCGCCGACGAGCCGACGACTTCGTTGGATGCGACTGTGCAGCGGCAGGTACTCGATACGCTCCGCCGCCTGCACAAAAGCCGGGGGATGGCGATTGCCATCATTACCCACGACCTCGGAGTCATCGCTGAGCTTTGCGACCGGGTCTACGTGATGCGGGGCGGCAAGGCGGTGGAAAGCGGGACGGTTGTCGACGTCTTCGAGACACCGCAGCACCCATATACGGCCGAACTTATCCGCCTCAGCACCCGCCATCTGCAAGTCGCCCAACAGGGTGCCCAGCGAGCTGCTCCATGAACGTCCCGATACTATCGCTTCGCAACGTCGTACGCACCTACGCGGATCGCCACAGGTCCGGCTGGCGCAAGGTGCATTTCAACGCGGTGGATGGAGTCGACATCGATGTAAGGGAAGGCGAGATACTCGCCATCGTCGGCGAGTCCGGCTCGGGCAAGAGCACGTTAGCAAAAGTCATGCTGCAGCTCGAGAAGCCCAGCTCGGGACAGGCGTTCTACCGTGGGGACGATCTTGCGGCAGCATCGCGCGTGCGCCGGAGTGAATATCGTTGCGATGTGCAAGCAGTGTTCCAGGATCCGGCCTCATCGCTTAACCCACGGATGCGCGTTCGTCAGTCGCTGAGCTACGTTGCTCGCCGGCATGGGCTCAATCCGAAGGAAGGTCTCGACGCGTTCCTCATTGCTCAGCTAGAGGCCGTCGGCCTTCATCCGGCGCCGGACATCCTGTTGCGCTATCCACATCAGCTTTCCGGGGGGCAGCAGCAACGCGTTGCCATTGCTCGCGCGATGATGCTGACGCCCAGTTTGATCGTCGCCGACGAACCTCTCTCGGCGCTCGACGTCTCGATCCAGGCCCAGATCCTAGACCTCATGCGGGATCTCAGCCGCAACCGAAACGTCGGATTTGTGCTGATCAGTCACGACCTCAACGCAGTTCAGTCCATAGCGGACCGCATCGCCGTGATGTATCGCGGGTCCATCGTCGAGGTCGGCCGCGATATCCTGAGTGCGCCGGCGCACCCCTATACTCGACTCCTGCTTGACGCGCGCCTGTCGTTCGATCCGCGCCAAAGGCGCGAAGTGCCGGATCATGTGCCGCTGGCCGAAACCCTGACGCCGCTCGCCTCGCAGGGGTGTCAATTCCGCGATCGCTGTTCCCTGGCCACAGAGATCTGTTCCAGCGCCAAGCCGGGGCTCGAACCCACCGGGCAGTCCAGCGCCATGGTGGCCTGCCACATGTCCCAGTCCGCACAAACGGACGCCAGCCTCACCAAAGAGAAGAAGCAGAAGCTTCCCGGTTCCGCCTGATCCTCCGACGACCGGAGGCGGGCATCCAATCCAACCAAGGAGACTCACCAATGTATCTCGATCCACGGACGAAAGGGCCTCAAGCCCGTCTCGACAGCCAAATCCTGTGGGCTGGATTGCGCCGTTCGGCGTGCGCCATAGGGCTATCGCTGGCGCTTACGGCAGGCTGTGCAGTTGCTGCACTCGCGGCAGGAGATACACCGGTCACCGGCGGCACCGTTGTTCCCGGCGTTGACGGCTCGACGATCACCAACCTGAACACACAGCTCACCTCGATCACCGGCTCTCTGGTGATCGCTGACGTCTGGGCCGACGGTCTGATGACCTATGACGGCAAGGGCAATCGCATCCCGCGTCTGGCCGAGAGCTGGTCCGTCAGCGACGACAACCTGACCTATACCTTCAAGATCAAAAGCGGGGTGAAATGGTCCGATGGCGAACCCTTCACCGCCGCCGACGTCGCTTTCACCCTGGAAGCCTTTGGATCGCTGAACACCTACATCGCCAAGTCCATGCCGCTGATTGAAAGCGTCTCGGCCCCCGATGACACAACCTTCGTTGTCAAGCTCAAGAAACCGCTGACGGCCATCCTCGACCTCTTTGACAAGGAGGTCTTCCCGCTGATGCCCAAGCACATTTACGAGGGTACCGACGTCACCTCGAACGAGGCTAACCGCGCGCCGGTCGGGCTCGGGCCCTTCCGCTTCGTGAACTGGGACACCGGCCGGGCGATCACCTTCGAGCGCAACCCGCACTACTGGGAAGAAGGCAAACCCTACATTGACTCCGTCGTCTTCGCCCTGATCCCTGACGCGCAGCAGCAGCTGAATGCCTTGACCCGCGGGGAAATCGATTGGGTCAAACTCAACGCAACCCAGGTGCCGGCCGCCGAGGAGGCATCGAAGAATGGAGCCTTCAAGGTCATCGAGATCATCAACAACGCACCAGAGCGTGCCGTTGTAGATTTCAACATGCGCAAGGCGCCATTCGACAACCAGAAGGTGCGCGCGGCCCTGTTCATGGCGATCGACCGCGACCGCGTCGTGAAAGATGCCTACCAAGGGCTCGCCAACAAGGCGGTCAACGCGATCCCGGTGCAGTTCAAGGCGCTGCATGATGGCTCGATCGACTACAACAAGCTGTATCCCTACGATCCGGTCGCGGCGGGCAAGTTGCTCGACGAAGCCGGCTTTCCGATGAAGGACGGCAAGCGTTTCAGCGCCGAAGTGACCTATATCGCAAAGCCGCCCTATGACGCGATTTCGCGCGTTATCGCGGCTATGTGGAAAGAGGTCGGCGTGGATGCAACGTTGTCGGGCCTCGATGCGCAGATCTGGATCGACAAGGTCTACAAGCAGCATGAGTTCGATGCCTCAGTGATCTCTCTCACTGGCCGGACCAATCCGGTGCTTGGCATCGACCGCAGCTATCGCTGTACCGAAGGCGGGGTGCCTTTCGTCAACCCCACCGGTTACTGTGACCCTGAACTCGACAAGCTGATCGATGCCGCCGCCGCTGCGCCGGAGGGCCAGCAACAGGCGCCTTACGCCGCATATGCGGCCAAGGTTGCCGAAGACATCAACGAGATCACGCTTACCAACGTCCGCCTTTTCGAAGCCGCGTCGACCCGGCTGATGGGCCTCGAGAAGCAATTCGACTTCTCCTACAACACCCACCCCAACTGGCAGGAAGTCTGGATCCCGAAGGACAAGCAGAAGTAGCACAGGCATCTGCTTGAACATCGCGGCGGGCGCCTCGGCGCCCGCCGCGCGCAAATACTTTCAACGAGGACAAACATGTTTCGCGACGTATCTCCCCTGATCAAGCCACGCAAAGTCGCCGTTATCGGCGCGTCTGCCAGGAAGGTATCGCAAGGCAACGTGGTCATTGCCAATCTGAAGGACTGGAATTGGCAGGGCGAGATCCTCCCAGTGCATCCGACGGCGCCAGAAATTGAAGGCATCGCCACCTTGGCGGCAATTTCCGACCTGCCGCGTGATACCGACACGGTCATCGTGGCCATTCCCGCCGCTGGCGTGCTGGCTGCCCTGCAAGAGTTGGAGGCGCGCGGCATCGCTTCGGCCAATGTCTTCGCCAACGGCTTCAGCGTAACCGAAGAACAGGCGATCCGCGACTTCGGTGCGACCAGCAGGCTGCACATCCATGGCCCCAACTGCATGGGCCTGATCGACTTTCGCGACCGTGCACCGCTCTACCCGTCGCGCCCTTCGCCGCGGATTACGGCGGGCCGCGTCTCGCTGATCGCCCAATCCGGTTCTGCGGCGATTTCAGTGATGAACACGATCACCGTCGGCCTCTCGAAGGTCGTGACCGTTGGCAGCGAATTCCAGCTGAGTGCGGCCGATTACGTCGCTTGGTGCGCGGACGACCCCGAGACTGATGTGGTCGGCGTAGTCATGGAATCCGTCAAGGATCCGGTAGCCTTCGCGCGCGCAGCACAGAAGATGCGCGATGCGGGCAAGCCGCTGGTCGTCCTTAAGGTTGGCGCTTCCGAGATCGGTTCGGCCGCTACGCGAGCGCATACCGGCGCGCTGATCTCGCCCCGTGACGCCTATGACCGCTATTTTGCCGATTGCGGAATATCGCTGGTTCACGATTATGACGAACTCGTTGCCGCCCTGGAATGCTTCAACCTCGCACGCCCTGTGCTGAATCGGGGAGGCGTGGCCATTGCCGGAATTTCCGGCGGGCAGACGGCCCTGGCTTGCGACGTGGCTGAAGGCGTCGGCCTGACCATCGCCAAGTTTACCCCGGCTACTCAGGAGCTCGTTGGAAAGTATCTGCCCGGCACCTCGGGCGCCAATCCCATCGACATTGGCGCCGTCGTCTCGCGCGAAGAACGCAAATCCGAAGAGGCGTTGCGGGCGGCGATCGACGACGACAACGTCAACGTTCTGGCACTGCTTCAAGATTGCCAGGACAGTCTCAACCCGGCAACGCTCGACAACTACATGCTGCACATCCCCGGCTATGCCGCGGTTGGGGCCAGTGTCACCAAGCCCGTTGTCGTGATCTCGCCGACCAGTGGAGAAATCGCCCCGCGTATTCGCGCCGAATTCGATCGCGCCGGCATCCCGATAGTGCGGGGGTTGCGCGCAGGTCTGGCCGCGGTGCGGTGCCTCTCGAACTCGCTCGAAGGCGCGCCCGGTGGATGGGCCAGGGCGCGTGGCGATCACGCTCCCGGCTCGCCTGAACTCGCCGCCTTCCGGAAAGAGATCGCAGGCTACAGCGGCGCGCTGCCTGCCGAACTGGCCTTCCGGCTGTTGAAGGCCTACGGTATTCCGACCGTTCCGGCTTATGTCGCAAGCGATGAGTACGACGCGCTAAAGAACGCGGACCTTGTCGGTTTCCCGATGGTGGTCAAAGTGGCCTCTGGCGACATCGCGCATCGCTCCGACATCGGTGGCGTGATGCTCGACGTGCAGGACGAAGCCGCTCTAAAACTGGCAATCGCCTCGATCCGGCGCAACATTGCCGCGCATGCACCCAAGGCCACGATCGACGGGTTCGAGCTGCAAGCGCAGGTATCAGGCGAAGAAGCTGTGGCCGGCTTTGCCGCTGCGGCGCCCTTCGGCGCGATGGTGGTCACGGGGACGGGCGGCGTGAGGGTAGAAATCGAGGCAGACCGCGCGGTCGGCCTTGCGCCGCTGTCCCCGCCCGATGCCGAGCGCATGATCGCTTCCACGCGCCTCGGCAAGATGCTGGCGGGATATCGCAACCTCCTGCCGAAGACCGACCTTGACGGTTATGCCGATCTACTGGTCCGTCTTTCCCGTCTGGCAGCCGATCTCGGCGACCTGATCGGCGGATGTGACCTCAATCCGGTGTTGGTCACTCCGGGCAGTGGCAGCGTTTGCGTTGTCGATGCCCTCTTCATCCTGTCCGGCACGACCGCCGCGGACATGATCGAGAGGACGGAGCTCGTCCTCTCGTAACAGGCGGGCCGGCCTGTCTCAGGCCGGTCTTGTCAGACGAACTTGGCTTGAGGCTGGGCAGGGCGCCGGCTAGCGTCCGGCCATGTCCCAACGCTCTCCTTTCCGATACTTTAAGACCAGCCCGGAGTTCATTCGGTTAGCCGTGATGATGTACATTCGCTTCCCGCTATCGCTGCGCAAGGTCGAAGATCTGCTGCACGAACGCGGTGTCGACATCAGCCACGAGACGGTTCGATTTTGGTGGCACCAATTTGGTCCGCTGTTCGCGTCTGAGATCAGGAAACGGCGGATCGAAGGTATGCGGACCAGCCACTGGCGCTGGCATCTTGAGCTGCTGCCGGCTTCGTGGACAGCAGGTTAAGCTAGCATAGCGCGGGCCTCGAACTCCATGGGGCTGAGGTAGCCCAGTTTCGAATGCCGCCTGCGCGGATTGTAGAAGCGCTCGATGTAGTCGAATACGTCGGCACGCGCTTCGTTGCGGGTGCGGTAAACCTTCCGGGCCGTCCGTTCGGTCTTCAGTGATGAAAAGAAGCTCTCCATCGCCGAATTGTCGCAGACGTTTCCGGCCCGGCTCATCGAGCAGGTGATGCCGTTGTCGGCCAGAAGCCGTTGAAACTGCTCGCTTGTGTATTGCGATCCCTGATCCGAATGATGAAGCAAAGCGTCGGCCTTTCCGCGTCGCCAGACGGCCATCCATTGCCCGGCAGTTGATTGCGCAGCAATCAATGAGAGGGATCAGCGCATCCATGACCAGTGACGCATCCCGTTCGGCCTTCATGGACCAACCAACGGCACGCCGGGAAAAGAGGTCGAGAATGACAGCAACGTAAAGCCAGCCTTCCGCGGTCCAGATATAGGTGAAGTCGGCCAACCACTTCTGGTTTGGCCGGTCGGCCTGGAAGTCCCGCTCAAGGATGTTGTCTGCAATGACCGACCGTTCGCCGTCGTCCTTCGGCTTTCCACGGCGTCTCGGCCGTGCCCGCAAGGCATTGATCCGCATCAGCCGTTCGATCCGGTGAAGCCCGCAGGCCAGCCCCTCTTCCAGAACATCGCGCCAGACGCGGCGCGCGCCATAGGTCCGGTCGCTGGCCTTGAAGCTTGTCTCGATCGCCGTGACGAGCCTGGCGTCATGGATCTCGCGGGCGCTGGTCGGGCGATTGAGCCAAGCATGGAAGCCCGACCGCGAGACCTCCAGCACGTCGCACAGCCAGCTGACGGGCCAGATGTGGCGATGCCTGGCGATGAAGGCGAACCTCATGTCGCCTCTCGCGCGAAAAAAGCTGCCGCTTTCTTCAGGATGTCACGCTCCGCCCGAAGCCGAGCGACCTCTTTCTTCAGCGCTGCAATCTCGGCCACGTCGGTCCGCATCTGTCCGTTCCCGGGAAAGGCGACGGCAGGCGCAGCTGTCAGCTCCCGCATCCAGCGGCGCAGAACGCTCTCGGCCACATCTAGGTCACGGGCGGCCTGCGCCACCGCCACACCGCGGTCCGTCACCAGCCTTACGGCCTCGATCTTGAACTCTCGGCTGAACTTCCGTCTCTTCATTTGCTGTCTCCAGTCTCATGGTCACGATCTTATCTTCGTGTCCACGAAACCGGCAGCAGCTCACCATGCCCAGCACGTCGCCCTGCTTCATGATGAGAAAGTCTTCCCCGTCGAGCCTGATCTCCGCGCCCGACCATCTGCCAAAGAGCGTCTCGTCGCCGGCCTTGACGTCCATCGGGATCGTGTCGCTATTTTCACTTCTGGTCCCGGTTCCGACCGAAACCACGATTCCGTCCTGTGGCTTCTCCTTGACGTTTTCGGGGATGATCAGCCCGCCGGAGGTCTTGTCGACCCTTTCAAGGCGACGGACTAGGACTTGGTCACGCAAGGGTGTGAACATTTGGAAAGACACCTTCCGCGAGGTTTCCGATGAGGGATGGCAATGTCGGGAGTTGCTGGCACTCGCCATACATGAGTGCCAATCCTACAGAGATAGTTGCGAGCGGAGCAACGCGCAAAGGACGGTTCAAAAATATGTCAATTGCACCCTGAATTACGGCTTTTTCGCCGGTGAGCTGGCATGATGGCGAGTTTGGGTCCGGACGCCCTGCAGTATCAAGTTCCAGTCATTCTAACCTAAATCAGTGTGAACCCGCGCAACACGTGCTTTGCTTAGGCAACATCGGTCAATCGACCAGCAAACCAAACGGGGTCAAACCAACATGTTGTACATCCTGATCATTTCCTTTTTGCTTCTCGGACTCCTGGTCGCCGGACTCCTTCCTTACTGGCGTCGTGATGGAGTGTTGTCATTCGGAATGTCCGGCGGGCGAGGCTCCGTTTTGGTCTTTCTGCTGGTGGTTCTGGTCGTTGCCATCGCCTTTCTGACCACCAACTAGACTGCGGCCCGGGAATAACATGTGTCAGTGACAGCCAGTCGGCCGCGACATGTTGGAGAAGCGATCGCTTGGGGTACGACACGCTGAGGGCGATAGCCTGTGAGCTGAACTCCCGCGGCATTCTCACCGGCAGCAACCTGACGTGCCGTGACCTCGCCCAACGAGAAAAATTATGAAGTCAAAAGCATCGTCCTGCACCAACGGTCAACCGACGCCTCCTTCCACGCAACCCATGATTGCCTTCGGCATGCGGAACTTGAATTCCGAAACTCCGGTATGAATCCCCGATCCTGGAACTTGGAAGCGCGGACCCACTCCGAAACCATACACCCAAGTGCGATAGACACAACTTGTGTTCACCGTTCTCCCCAATGTGTACGCTTGCACATCGATCGCATTGCATGTGTAGGCGGCGAAGGGTAGCCTGCCACAGGTGCGGCCACGCCGACCTGGACCCAAGCAATTCAGTTAATTCAATACTTACGCGAATTTTCGAATCTATTCGCCCGTCCGGACACCCTCAGAGAGCCGAAATGGAGCAAAGTGACCTTGGATCTAAAGCGTATTCTCCAAGTCGAAGACGACCCAGACATCGCAACCCTGAGTAGGCTAGTATTGGAAGAAATCGGTGGATACGAAATTGAGCAATGCGTCACCTTGCCGGAAGCTGTTGGCTTGGCTCTGAATTTCCAACCTCAATTGCTGCTTCTGGACTATATGCTACCCGGCCATAGCGGCCTCGTGATTTGGAATGCTATCAAGATGCTGCCTGGCTACAAGGATGTCCCGGCCATCTTTCTTACGGCCCGAGCCGAGCCTGAGCTGAGAGCCAAGCTGCTTGGCCTTGGAGCTTTGGCCGTGCTGGTCAAACCATTTGATGCGATGAAACTGTCCAGTATTATCGGCAACCGATGGAGAACTAAAGCTGGCCAGATCTAAGTGTTCCAGGTTGACTGCTGGTAGCCTTGGTTATGATACCTTGGGTGATGATGCCTTCGTGTGGGTCTCCGGTTTTGAGAAGTGCTTTGTTAAAGATCTGCAAAGTCAGATTGATCCAATGGCATTGAACCTAACCGCGCTTGCCGGAATCTGATTTCGGTCAGTTACGCGACCAGATATTCAGTTTCCAGAGCCGCGTAGAAGTTTGCCTATGCTTCCGTCGGAGGGATGTTCCAGATGGGCTCGAGAAGGCCGCGGTTGTCGAAAGCTGCTGAACCGCCGCGCGAGACGCTATGTCATCACAATCCCGCAGTTCATTGGCTGAGGCCGCGAGTTGGACGCGGTCGCCGGCAAAGCCGGGGCTACGTGACAAACCTGAGATTACAAATGCGAACTTTTGAAAGTGAGCCCGGCCACACTTCAATTCCAGTGCGACGCGGAGTGCGAGTATGAGCACACAACTGCGGCGCCGCAGTTGTGTGCTCCGTACGATTTGGGCCACGAATCGCTGCTTGCTGCATCGTCAGACCGCAGCATAAACTGAAACCTAAACAAGCCGGGCGCTCCGTTCCAGATCAGGCGCTCCTGTCCCAAATCATCTGACAACGGACAGTAGAGAATAGCGGCGGACCTGAATGCGCGGGGCATCCTCACGTAGTTGGGCGGCCAATAGCATGTTCCAAATGTGGGGAATCTATTTGCGCGATTGCAACGGCCCCCCGGCAGGCCACCTCCCGGACGTTTTCGGTCGAGTCGCATTCGACATGCACGGACCAGCCGAGAGAATGTAGGGTTCAACCAGACCACCTAAGTCAATTGGTAGCCGGGCGTCGAGTTCGACAGCGCCAATTCCTCGGCGTCCATGTCCTCGGGGATGTCGGAAAAGAGTGGCGTCGTCAGGTATCGTTCGCCAGTATCTGGTAGCATTGCAAGGATCACTGCGCCGGGGTCCGCCCGTCCGGCGACTTGCATTGCGACTGCAAAGGTCGCGCCACCTGAAGTTCCAGTTAGTATTCCCTCACGCTGCGCGAGTTTTTTGGCCCATTCGACGCCCTCGGTGCCTGCAATCGGAATCAATTCATCATAGCCCCCAGCATCCAAGCATTCCTGAAGGACCTTCGGAATGAAGTCAGGCGTCCATCCTTGGATCGGGTGCGGCTCGAATTTTGGATGACTGCTGGCCGGCGATCCGCCTTCGCCTCGGTCCTGGACCACACCGCTGCCGACAAGCTGCGCATTGGACGGCTCGGACAGGATGATCCGGGTCTCTGGCCGCTCACGGCGCAGAACGCGTGACAGCCCTGTCACCGTTCCGCCAGTGCCATATCCTGTCACCACGTAGTCCAGGCGGTCACCCGAAAAGTCGCCGATGACCTCGCGCGCTGTGGTGAATTCGTGGATGTCCGCGTTGGCCGCAGTCTCGAATTGCCGTGCGAGGAACCAGCCATGGGTATTCGCCAATTCCACCGCCTTCATGTACATCCCCGTGCCCATCTGCGCGCGCGGTGTCAGGATTACTTTCGCGCCCAGCATACGCATCAGCCGCCGCCGTTCGACCGAAAAGCTATCGGCCATGGTCACGACTAGCGGATAGCCTTTTTGAGCGCAGACCATCGCAAGACCGATACCAGTGTTGCCGCTGGTCGCCTCCACCACTGTCTGGCCGGGCCGCAGAGTTCCTGACCGCTCGGCAGCTTCGATAATGTTGAGCGCTAGCCGGTCTTTTACCGAACCAGCGGGATTGAAGAATTCCGCTTTGACGTACAAACGGATGTCGGACGGCGCGAGATTGTTGATCCGGATCACCGGTGTGTCTCCGACCGTGTCCAGGATGCTGTCGAAGAGACGCCCGCGTCCCGCCGACGTGCGAATGTTTTCGGTACTCATGCCTGTCTCTCCCCCTGTTGATCCAACCCGTCTAAGCCTCGGTCGCTCCACCATACAGGATAGACGGGGTCGCGCTTGATCGATTTCTGAACAATCCATGTCGGACCCCATATTTCGGCGTTCTCTTGAAGGTGGACGGTTTATGCCACAGGCTTGGCGCATGAGGTCGCATCGCCGACGTAGGTTAGACTACCCGCGTGTTGGGTGCGCCTAATACCACGGTGCACATACACGAGCCCTTCATCCGTATCACAGGAGCCGTCGGGCCAGTAGTATGATCATCCGCTCACCGCTGACTTAAGCATCAACTGCGGATCGGTTCCCATTCCCGGATCCGAATGGAGTGGCTGCCGAGCCTGTTAAAAAGAACACGAGGATCATTTGATCTGTCTTTAAGTGAAACGACGAATACGATCCTACGCGCTGCGCTGCGCTGCTGTCGGCTGAGGCTGCTGAGGACACTGATAAAAGGGCCGTCGCGCCCGAGAAATTGCAGCAACGCGGCTGGAGATGGTGGAAAGGCGCTCCCATTGCCTTTTGAAACGGCTGTGTGGGCTGGCACGGCGCCGGCCGATGCCTCCGGGGAATTAATGAGCAAAGACGCGGAGATCCATTGGGGCTCGTGGTGATGACGTATCGCGCCGCTCAAGGAAGCCGGATACTCTTCCGCAATTTCGAAGCTCGAAACCGACTAGTTCAAAACTTGCATTCAGGCGGGGTCAATACACATCCGCACATGATCGGACCCATCACTCAACTGGAATGCCGAGGGCCGCCAATTGTTTTCCTATCCGATCCAACATACGCGCGGAGAACACCATTGCGTCCTTGAAACGCCGCACGGTCATGTTTGGATGGGCCTTCATCAATGCGTGGGCAGACGCGCGAGCCTCCCTTTCTCTGCCCGCGCCAAGAAGCGCAGTGCAGAGGTTACGGTGGATCCAATGCGCGTTGGGGCGTTCTTCCAGCGCCCTCAGGAACAGATCGGCAGCGCAGCTTTCCTCGCCCGCGATTTGATGTGCGCAGCCTATGCCAACAAGATTATTGAAATTCATCGGATCGAGCGGGCTGAGCCGAATCGCTCGGGCAAAATGCTGCTTGGCCACCTCCGGCCGGTCCGAATAATTCTCGAGCCAGCCGAGGCGGCTTAACGCCCAGGAGGCGTTGGGGTCGATCTGGATCGCACGTTCGAGAAGGACGCGGGCCGCGCGGTAGTTGCGCGCAAAGGTTTGAACGGTCCCAAGCACCGATAAGATCAGCGGATCGTCTGAGGACATCTGCGCCGCTCGTTCCGCGCGAGAAAGCGCCTCGTGTCGAGCGGCAGTGATATCCTCGGCCCAGTTATAGACCGAACGTTGCGCCCAACACCAACCGGCCAACGCCAGCGCAAGAGGATAGTCGGGGTCGATATCCAGCGCCTTGTCTAGAAGCCTCAGGGCCTTCGCCGCGGCGTCTTCCTCTAGCATCCAGACATCGGGCATCGCGCGCATTGTGTAGTCGTAAGCACTGAGATCCTGAGGCAGCTTGCGGCGCGTTCGCTCGATCTCAGCTAACTGGATCGACGGCTGCAATGCACCGGCGACTTGTTCGGTGATCTTGTCCTGAAGATCGAAAATGTCATCGAGTGAACCATCGTATTTGTCAGCCCAGAGATGCGCTCCGCCGTCGGTCTCGATCAACTGCACGGTGATGCGCACCCGATTCCCGGCGCGCTGTACTGAACCTTCGAGCACGTATTTAACCCCCAACTCACGCCCGATCTCCCGCACGTTTAGGTGTTTGCCCTTGTAAGCGAAGGCGGAATTACGGGCGATGACGAAGAACGAGCGGATGCGCGACAACGTGGCGGTGATCGCCTCTACGACGCCATCGGCGAAATAGTCCTGTTCGACATCACCGGACATGTTGTCGAAGGGCAAGATTGCGATCGACGGCTTATCCGGACGCCGTAGAGGGTGGCGCACACTGCCCTTCCGCTCGCCGGACTCGACGTCGACGGGCCAGCGGAACACGCGTACCGGCTTGGAGAGGTTCTTCAGTTCGTGTTCCCCATCGTCGGAAAAGGCGGCGCCGATTCTATTGCCCAAATGCTCGTACGTACTGGCACTGAGGTTGATGCCGCCGGGAGAAGCGATCTCCTGCAGTCGCGCGGCCAAGTTGACGCCGTCGCCGAAGATATCGCGGCCCTCGATGATGATGTCGCCGAGATTGATTCCGATCCGCAGTTGAAGAAGCGGCAGCCCTAGACCATCAGGCTCGCGTGCGGCCATGGCGGTTTGGATTTCGACAGCGCAGGTGGCCGCATCAACGACGCTGGCAAACTCGACGAGTGCGCCGTCGCCCATAAGCTTGACCACACGGCCCCTGTTAGCCTGGACACGGGGGGCGAAAATCTCCCGTAGAATCCGATTGACTGCAGCCAATGTGCCCGTTTCATCGGCATTCATCCTCGTCGAGAAGCCGGCGATGTCCGTGGACATCACCGCGGCGAGACGGCGCTGAACGGCTGGATTGGTCATGGAGAGATATGGCCGATTTTGGGTGACGCGGCGTGGTCTAGCGACGCGGTTCTGGGCGCCGTCGAACGGGGTGACGCCGTCGATCAATATGTCGCCTTCCATGACGCGAGGCAACGGGTTCCTGCCCTTGAGCTTGCGCCATGTTTTCGATGCCGCCCGGATGAGGTTGAACATGATGAATTTGGCGGTCGTTTTCGACAGCGCGCCGCCGGTGCACACTGTGCGGTGATGCACGCGCGTTTTGCAGAACTTGGCAGCGACGGACTTCACCACCTTTCACGCGGCCGCTCATGATTTCTTCTTATCGAGGCCTTAGTAGAAGTTTGCGGTATCGCCTCGGTCGATCAGAGGAACTCTGCCCGTGATGTAACCGCCTGTCCGTCGTCAGATGATTTGGGACAGGAGCGCCTCACAGATCGATAGGGCGGCTTGGCCTGCATGTTTGCTCGCGATGGACATCAGGATTTCCTTCCATGGCATCTTGAACCCAGGGGAAGGTGGGTTTCAAATGCATCCGTATTTCTCGCATGAAGTGCGCTATACTGGACTGATCCAGAGCAGTGTCCGCCCTGATCACTACTCTTGGGGATGATGTCCCGGGAAGTGGTGTAGCTCCTCATGGGCCTCGCGCTCACTGGCGGGCC
>NZ_BNCJ01000027.1 GCF_014656415.1 Seohaeicola zhoushanensis
GGCCCGCCAGTGAGCGCGAGGCCCATGAGGAGCTACACCACTTCCCGGGACATCATCCTTTGCGACCGTCATGATGCTTCTGGTCGTGTTATTTGCGGCCTATTTCTATTGGGGAGGCGGCTTTGAAAGTTCTGGGGGACACGAAGAGCCCGCAACAAGCATGCCATCCGATTGAGTCACCGGGCGTGATCGCAGGCCGTGGGTTGAGCCATGGCAAAACTGTTTCCGGCCCTGAAGCCTACACAACGACCGGTTTCGCAGGACGACAGGCTAGCGCCGCTTTTCCCGCGCCCTCCGGGCTGCCATCTCCTGCCTGGCCTCGCCCGCGTAGAGCCGCACCATCGCCTTCGTCGAGTGCCCTGAATAACTCATGATCTCGTCGTCGTCGCATCCGGCCCAGGCTAGCTCCTTCACGCCACGGTAGCGCAACGCGTGGAGGTCGTAGGCCAGCAGCTCGAGGCGCTCGCGCTCTGCGCGCATGATCTCGGCCATCCGGCGATAGGGCAGCGGCGATCCGTCCGCCTTGGTCAGGATGTGCCGGCTAGGCATCGGTGAAAAGGGCAGGGCGGCCTTGGCTTCGTCCAGGGCGGCTTTCAGGGCTGCGGTGCAGGGTAGCATCAAAGGCTTGTCCGTCTTGTTCTGCTTCAGCCGCAGGCTGTCTCCGTCATAATCGCCCCAGGTGAATCCGATCCAGTCGCCCGGCCGCTGGACACTGCCAACGCCAATCTCGAAGATCAGCCGCTCGAGCGGTTTGGCCTCGGCGCGCCATTTCGCGACGGCGGCATCCGTCCATGGGATATGCGGCTGGCGCCGTTCCTTGGGAACTTTCAGCAGCTCGATGCCCGCCGCGGGGTTGTCGGTCAGCCAACGTTTGCGCACGACGACCTTGTAGATGAGGCTAATGGCCACCGGGATGTAATTCGCGAAGCGAACCCGGTGCTTGTTCTTGTCCATCGCCTCGTAGATGTCTGCCTGCGTCAGGCGGCGTACGTCGCGGCGGCCAATCTTCTCGGCAAGGTAGATCAGCACTGGCTCCAGGTCGCCCCGGTATCGGGGCGAGAGCGCGGCCCAGCGATCGGAATGGCGCAGCAGGTCGATCGCGGCGCCCCATGACCGGCGGATCTCGACTTGCCGGCCTGTGCGGATCTCCCAGTATATCCGGTCGCCGATCTCGGTGCCTGGCTCGTGCCAGACGCCCTTCTCGTCGCGCATCGGGTAGACCTTGCCCTTGATCCGGACATTCGGCCGCCCGTGGCGGTTGCGCCAGAAAAACGGCAGATCGCGTTTCACCATTCGATGTTCCCCTCGACGGCCTCACCGCTGCAGATCCGTCGCAGCTCCTCGGTTTCCCATCGGACGAAACCGGGCGCGATTTCTCGGCCGCGTGGCAGGTGACCAGCGTCCACAAGGCGGCGGAATTCGGCCGCGGTCAAGTCGAGCAGGGCGGCAGCGGTCTTCTCGTTGGCGAGGATGGGGGCATGCTTGGTCATGTCGCGTCTTCCTTCCTCTCTTGCTGGCGCAGCTCGCGCGCGCGGTGCTCGAGTTTCGTGATGGTCATGATGGTCGGCTTGAGCTCGGCCGGCGCGGTGTCGTAGTTCCGGCCAAAGCGCCCGTTCAGCCTGGGCAGCAGCGCGCGCGGAATCGCTTCCCAGTTCGCCGGGTCGGTGTTCAGCTTGTCGCCATCAAGGCACTTGAGCGCGTAACCCTTCGGCAGCGGGCCGTTCCGCTCCTCCCAGTGGATCAGGTGCACCGCTCGCCATCGGGCCTGCAGCGGCATGTCGTCGTTGACCTTGCGCTCGAGGTATCCGTACTTGGTGACCCTTTCTGTGCCGATTGGCTTGTACTTCTTCTCGGCTACCCCGCCTCGGTGGCCCTTCTTGAAGCGGGTCGCCGCGCTGTTCGGGTGGTAGGGCATCTTCTTGCCCTTGTTCTGGGGCGTCTGACCAGGCTCGTATCTGCCCGTGCGCCCGGTCAGCCATCCGCGCCGCTTGCACAGCGCTGTCAGGTTGGCCTGGGTAACGTCGCTGCGCCCGAAGGTGGCGACGAAGGCGGCAAAGAGATCTCGGCGCGGCATTTCGTGCCTGGCCTCGATCCAGGCGAGCTCGGCGGCCGAATAGGTGATCGGCGCGCCCCTCATGGTTCCGACTTCCCGATCAGGGGCAGGTGCGGCAGCAGCTTGTCGCCGTGATCCGCGTAGAGCTTGGCGGCCTTCAGGCGGGTGTCGGCAGTGCGCACGATCTGCTCGGAGATGCCGACGATGGCGTCGGCGCGCTTTACCTCCCGCTCTATCTCTTCGGGCGTCATGTCATCACGCGCCATGCGCTCGAGCTGCGCGAAGAGGTGGTTGTTCAGGTCGCCGAGCTGGGTGCCCATGGTGTCGATCTCCGTCTTGCCGCGATCACAGGTCGCGCTGCGTTCTCAGGTAATGCGGTGTCACTGTCTCGGTGCGGCCGTCCTGCCAGCGCACCTGGATCAGCGGCAGCTTCTCGGCGTCCTGGTCGAGGCCGACGACGTGGCCGATCTCCTGCCGCTTGCCGTCGGTCTGCATCTTGCGCGACCAGCTGACGACCGCGCCGATCGAGAACTGCCAGAACCGCTCTGGCGGGTAGTCGAAAGGCCGGCTCATGCCTGGCCCATGGCGATGCGGTCGGTCAGCTCTGCTGCGTTGACGATGCGCTGGAAGGCGCCCTGCTGCGCGGCATAGGCATCAGTTCCCCGCGCCTCCTGCGCGAGGGCTTCCAGATAGTCGGCTGTCGCCATGGCATCGTAGACCATGAGGTATCCGATGCACCGCCGGATGAGCATGGACAGGGTGTAGGCCGGCGCCATGCGGAAGGTTGCGGCCATCGTCCGCGATGCAGTGCTGATCGTGCTGGCAATGAACTCGCGCATGGCGAGGTCGAGGGCCGGTTCTTGCTCTTTGAAGTTTGTGACCTTGGTCATTCGGCGTTTCCTTTCGATCTGAATGCCCTCGCCGCCCCGGCAGGGTATTGGGCCAAGCGCCCGCGGCGAGGGCGCGCGGCACCGCGCCGCGCATCCGGTGGGTTCGGTCAGCTGGCCTGCGCATCCCATGGCGCGGCCGGGATGGTGACCGAGGCGTATTGCGCTATCGAGCTGCTGCAGCTGTGAACCGGGATGATGGCCTGCTTGGTGGCAGGGCCATCCGCCAGCGCCGCGGTCTTTTCGTGAGTGGTGGCTTGCGGCACTGGCGGGGCGGCACTGGGGGCGCCGAAGGGAAATGCGGGCATGTGGGCAATCTCGCGTGGGGTGGCCCCGGCGCGGCCTGCGCGCCGGGAGGATGCGTCAGCTGGAATGGTTGCCGTCGAGGCGCGGGCGGCCTTCGGGCTCGCCGATGAACAGCGGCAGCTCAGTCTCGGCGGCCGCGAGCTCGGCGGCTTCGTTGCAGGCGGTCTCGAAGGCTGTCTCGGCGTCGTAGAGGTTCAGGATGAACTTCACCTCGGGCCCGGACTTGCGGTAGCGGAACTGCAGCGGCAGGCGGTAGAGATCGCCGCCGTGGAAGATCGGGATCGCGATCAGGAACAGGTTCGGGATGCTGATCGGCCGTCCGCTGGCGTCTTGGTGCTCGGACTTGAACTGGAAGCGCGATGCGCCGGTGTCGGGGTCGCGCGAGACGTCCAGCGTGCTGTTCTCGTTGACCTGGAACTCGCGGCCGAGCTGGATCAGCTGGCGCACCTGGCCGAACCGGCCCATGATCTTCCCGGCCACCTCGATCAGGCGGCGTTCCCAGTCCTCGGTCGGCTGCACCTTGTCCTGCTGCAGCAGGGCCGGCGTCGGGTCGATAAGATCCTTGGCGTTGGCCTCGATGAACTCGCAGAAGGTTTCCTTGCTGATCGGTCCGGCGGTGATCGCTTTCCAGAGCTTCCACTCGCGCGAGAGCGGGAATTCGTAGCGGCCGACGTGGTCGAGCCAGCGCGCGGTCGGATCGCTGCCTTCGCCACTCGCCGGGCCGGTCGCGTGATAGTTGGCGATGCAGGTCAGGCTCGCCGCGCCGGGGTCGGGATTGGCGAAGAGAGCGCTCTCCGGCCCCTTAAAGCGGATCGCCCAGTCGATGAGGCTCTGCAGCGTCTTGAGCTTGGCGGTGCCGGTGCGGCGGTGCGGTGCGTAGAGTTGCTCGGCCTTGCGGAGCGCGGGGGTGAAGTCCTGGACCGTGCGGCCCTGCGGCACCGAGGCGAGCATCAGTTGCAGCCCATCGGCGTCCTTTGTGACCGGGATCATCTCGACGTCGCCCCGCTGCATCATCACGTCGCGCATGGTCTGCGCGACGTTCTCGGGGGTCTGCTCTAGGTCTTGCATGGGGTTTCCCTTCTGGGGGTTGCGGTTGGTCTTACTCGGCGGCGGGACGGATCTCGCGCTCGGGCGGGGTCACGTCGCGGATCGTCATGCGGGTGAGCATCGGGGAGTGCAGGGAGAGCTTCCCGTCCTCGTCGACATAGGCGACACCGGCGGCGGGCGGCGCCTTCGGGCGCTTCACCTCGTATTCGCCGCCGATGGTGACATCGCCAGACTTGTTCAGCTGGAAGCGCAGCTTGAGCGTCACATCGCCCTTCGGCTTGCCGCCGTGGTCGTCGCGGTAGTCGATCAGCGTCTTCTGCAGGTCTGCGACGGCGGTCATCACCTCGTTGAGGAAATTGCCGCCGTCGAGCAGCGCGACCAGCTGGTCGAGCGATCGGATGTCAAATTGGGCGTCGGAGGGCATGGGTGCGCCTTTCGGTTGGGGTCAAAGGGAGAGCGGAAACGCGGCCAGCAGCGCGGCCGTGATCGCCCAGGTCGGCACGTGCCAGCGCCGGGCGGGCGGAGGCACGTCGTAATCGCGCGCGTCCTCGAGGTCGCAGAGGGACTGCCGTATGGCGAAGGCCGAGGCACAGACGGCAAGCGACGTGATGACCACGAGGGCGATCTGGAAGCCGGTCACGTCCGCGCTCCGGGGCAGATCAGGGTGCGGCGTGCCGGCCAGCCGATCTCGGCGGCGCGGGCGCGGATGCGGTCCATCAGGTCGCCGGGGCGTTCCGGCTCGATGTGGTGCCGGGCAGGGCCGGCGGTGTCGACGTGGAAGGTGCGGCCCCGGCTGGTCAGCAGGATGTCCCAGGCGACGGCATAGAGCCAAGGCCGGTCAGCGAAGGCGACCGGGTTGGCTATGACTTGGTGGGCGGGGCTTTGGCGGTCGGCCATGAGTGCCTCCATCGGTTGCGATGGAGGTGAAAAGAATGGACGTTTCTTCCATTGTCAACTATGAAATGGAAGAAACGTCCAAATTTGTTGCTGAAATCTTCTTGGCGCTATGGGGCGTCAGGTGGGACTAAGATGCTGAATTCTTGGGGGAGTTAAGTAATTGGGTAAGTTTCCTGTTCGCGACCGGGTGGTCTTCCTGGTCGCGGTTGTTACTGGCTTGAAGATCGATCGGATCTACTCGTCTTGGCCCTTGAGGGTTTGGCGCAGGTGTTCTGCCACGCGGTCAGGCAAATCAGTCAGTCGGCCTCGGTATAAATAGTCCATGGTGACGCCATACGCCTCGGCGATGGCGAAACCCATGTCCATTTTCAAAGGCTTATTGCCGGACTCGATTTTCGAGTAGCTGGAGGGATCTATCCCTACTGACCGCGCGAAGTCTCCGCTGGAAAGGCCGAGAGCCTCGCGAACGATGCGGAGGCGAGCTCCGATCTCGACTGAGTCGAGCTTGGGGGGTGTGATCTTTGGCGTCATGGGGTCAACTGGCATGCCCAGTGGATCCTTTCCACCATAGTCTTTTCCATGCTTGACATATGGAAGATTCTTCCATTATCGAACTTGCATGGATGATTTTTCCACAATCCGCGACGTCATAGACCTCTGGCCGACCCGAGCGGCCGTGGCTGTCGATATGAACAACCACCTGCCGGAAGAGGGGCCGCGCGTGACTGGTGAGCAGGTCCACAAGTGGGCGCAAAAATGCGCCATTCCAGCAAGGTTTCACCGAGCGCTGATATCTGCGGCGCAAGGAAGAGGGTTCACCGTCTCTGCGGATGACGTCGTAAGGCTGCACGATCCGGCGGTGAGGGCTGTGGCATGATGAACCCCGTCCGCAACATCCCCCGGTGTTCGGCGGCTCCGGACGGATCGCTCCCCTCCTCCTCCCCGGAGCGGTCCGTCCGGCACTCTCTATCCAACAGGCCACTGACATGCCCGGAGCATGCGGCCTGACCTGAAACGCAACAAGCGAAACGATTGCGGAGCAATTCACATGAGGGGCGAACTTATACGGGATCTGAGCGAGGCTGTCGCGAAATTCGACCGTCAACTGGCGGTTGCGAGGGCAGCCGGAGACCTCAAGTCAGTCGAGACAGAGCGGAGCTTTCGAGCTGGTCGGCAAAGTCCAGGATCCTCTCGGCGACATATGCCATTTGTGGATCGTCTTGGTCGAAGGATTCGGCCATGGCTGTCATTGGGGCTAGGGCGGTGATGATGTATCCCGTCGCATCGTTTGACTCATTCGCCGCTCGCGCCAAGACCGTCGCGAATACTTGGGTCAGGGCCTCGAGCTTACCTTCCAGGGCCATGTGTCGGCGTAGCAGCATCTCAATGGCTGCTGTTATGTCACTCATTTCCCGCTGTGCCTCCTGTGCGCGGTTGGGACTGGCGGGCCGCATTCCTTTCCCAAAGCTTATGCGGCCCGCCGGCCAGGTTGGCACTCATTCAGGAACATATCAATTTTCGTCTGGGCGCTCCGTTGGCTCAAGCGAAACGATTGCGGAGCAATTCACACCATGAGGGCAACGAAGGCAGGAACCATCCAGGACGCAGTCCAGCGGTGCTATCGGGCGGCCGGCGGGGTCGAAGCTGTCGCAGAACAGCTCGGCCTCGCCAACAGCACCGTCTCCTACGGCACCGAGCGCAACGAGGCGCGGCCGGGCGGGATCGGGGTGAATTACCTGGTGCGGCTGGCGATGATCGACGCGCGCTGCGCGCTGCCGCTGGCGGAGTTCTTCTCTGACCTGGCAGGCGGGGTCTATCAGCCGGTGCTGCCCGCCGCCGACGTCATCAGCCTCTATGCGCGTTGCGGCCTGGTCGCCAAGGAATGCGGCGAGGCGCAGGCGGCCGCGATCCAGGCGGCGGACACGCGCTCGCCCCGCGACATCGAGGCCGCCGAGCGCGAGATCGACGAAGCCATCGCCTCGCTCGTCCGGCAGCGTGCTGCGTTGCGCAGCGAGCGGGGTGCGGCGTGATGGGTTGGGCTGGCCGCCGCAGAGGGTGCCGACGACCAGCCGCCTGCTCGGGCGTGCGCGCGTTGCGACCGAGAAGTAACCCGCGCGGTTTCACTGCCTCAGTTAGGGAGGCTATTTGCGATTCGGGACATTTGTCGCGCTCTGAAAACGCCTTTTTTGTCGTGAAGGGGTCGCGAACGAACTTGATCCGACCAGTCAATGCCTCGACCGGCGCGACCGTACTCGCACCGATCGATCAACTGGGCGCGGCGGTTCTGTCCCGCCGCGCCCCTTTTCCGAACAACCGCGCGGGGTCCACAGTCCTTGATCCGCTTCGCCGTGACCGGAGGGGGCGCGGCCGCGCGGTATGTCCCCCTCATCTTCCTGTTGGACTGGGGCGCGGGGCCATCCCGCGCCCGCCTTTCGAGGGCGGCGCATCACAACAACGAAAGCTTACGCTCCTGGATCAGCCTCAATGCCTGCGTTCGCGCCTTGGGGTGCACTTCACCATTCAGAACCTCGGCCACGCGCGCGGGATTGGTGCCCATCTTGTGGGTGATCTCAGTCGTGTCGACGCCTTCGAAGCGCAAAAGGAAGACGGTGACGGCTTCGACGTCGTCGAGGAACTTGCGTTTCTTCGACAGAACGTTCAGTTCCACCCCTGTAATGGGGTGTTTTTGAATTGCCATGGGACGGTGCTCCTCGTGGCGATGGAGGCAGCGGGCGGTTGGCAAACCGTTGGGCCCGCTGCCGGGTTGAGCTGCGGTAAGCGCCGCAGGTTCGCTCGCCGGGTCAGCGATTCGCAGTCGCTGGCCCGGCAACCCAAAACGTTAGGGCTAACGGCCTTGGCTGCAATGCAATTGTTGCGCCATGCTGTAGCCTGTGGATCGCCGACCCCCATATGTCGTGGGGGCCTCCATGCTTGATGCTCCGCTCCAGCTCGCCGCCCTGCAGCCCACGCGCGCGCCGGATTTCATCATCGGCACGCCCGATCGGCCCTACCTGCTGCGCTGGTGGCTGATCCCGCGCAACGACCAGTTCAACGTCTACTATCACCGGTTCCTGCGCGACGACGACGACAGGGCGCTGCACGATCACCCCTGGCCGAGCTTCTCGGTCATGACCTCGGGGCGCCTGCGAGAGGTGACGGCGGAGGGCTCGCGGATCGTGAACGTCGGGGACTGCATATATCGCGGCCCCGAGTTCTCGCACCGCCTCGAGCTGATCGACGGCGAGCCGACCGAGACGCTATTCATCACTGGCCCGCGCGTCCGCGAGTGGGGCTTTCACTGTCCGAAGGGCTGGGTCCACTGGCGCGACTTCGTTGGCGACAACGAGGGAGAGATCGGGCGCGGCTGCGGAGAGCTGACATGACCGGGCTCGAGGCGATGAAGGCCAGCGCCGCCGCCACCAGGGCCGCTTACAAGCGCGCGGGCATGGTGGATGGTCGACCGCCGACCAACATGCGCCAGCGCAACCCGGAGGTGGTCAGTCGCGAGCCCGAAATTCTGCGGCTTTACCGTGAGGGGAAGAAGCCGGGCAGGATCGGCTACAAGCTCGGTCTGACCGTTCCCCAGGTGAAATACGTGCTTGAGCGCGCCCGACGCCGCGGGGAACTCTGATGTCGCAGATCCGCGCCCTAACCTCGATCGATGTCGACGACCTGCCGGACTACCCGCTGACGGTCGACGATCGCCTCGACAGCCACTGGTTCATGACCTGGGAGCGCCGGCGCTGGCTGAATTCCGACATGCGTCTTAGGGGCACGCCGGAGTGTCGGGCGCTCTACTTCGATCTCATCAACATCGCCTTCGACCATTCTCCGATCGGGACCTTGCCCCGTGATCCGGATGTCCTGGCGCGGCTTGCAG
The DNA here is from genome assembly GCF_014656415.1 of Seohaeicola zhoushanensis. Taxonomy (GTDB): domain Bacteria; phylum Pseudomonadota; class Alphaproteobacteria; order Rhodobacterales; family Rhodobacteraceae; genus Seohaeicola_A; species Seohaeicola_A zhoushanensis. Next base: position 9,071 of record NZ_BNCJ01000027.1, read on the forward strand.
GTGCCGATGCCTCCCACTTCAAGGCCCTGTGCCAGCTCGACTATGGCCCCCTGCACAAGTGGCGCCCATGTCGCTGCGGCGAGGAAATCCGCCTCTACCATCCGATCGTCCTGAAGACGGTCCTGGATGCCATCGCCGGGAAAGAGAGCAGCATCGCCAAGAACGACGCCGCGAACACGGCGAAGCGGCTGCAGCGCCTGAGGCGCACAGTGGCCGGGCTGCATGCGGAGCTGGCGAAGAACGACGCGGCGATCCTCTGGATGGACGGTTGGCTGGTCGAAGAGGGCTGCGGTTACCGCACGGCCGTCTGGGTCGAGCGTGCCATGACCGCTTGGTCGCAGCACATGGTGCACCTGAACGGGAGGGCGCGCACGGGGTGATCCGCACACTGTCCTGAACTGTTCGAGACTGTCCGCAAGACAGTTCAGGACAGTCCTCGGACAATTTCGAAGTGTCCTGCACGATAAAGACAAGGACAGAGATAAAGAAAAAGAAACAGACACTTGCGCGACACTCTGCACCGACCGCGCCTGTGGATAACTCAGAAACTGCTGAGAGAGGGGCCGAGCATGGAAACGACGGTTGCACCTGAAATCGAGGAAACCAAACGCGATCGGGTGCGACGGCTCCTGATCGACCCTTTGACGGATGCGGGCTTCCGCTTCCCGAAGGGGACCAGTGACGACGAGGCGAAGGCCAGCCTGAACCGGATCGCCGATTACCTGGGCTATGCCAGCGACACCTCGCTCGCTCGGCTGCGGGAGCTGCTGCTGACCAAGGGCGAGGGCAGCGCGCGGTGCTTCTGGCCGTGCTACGCCACGGTGGTCGGCTGGGCCGAGAAGGTGCAACCGCGCCCGCTCGAAGAGGTGCCGGAGCTGGCGAGCTGGTTCGGCTCTGCGGCGGGGCGCGAGGCATTGGCCGGCGGCCGCCTGGTGGCCGAGTTCGAGTTCTGGCAGTCGAAGAAGCGCCCGCCAATCTACCCGGAGGACCGCGTCCGCGCGGCCGAGCGGGCAAAGACCCACAACCAGCGGCGCGACCTGGTGCGTGATCGCCAGGCGCGCGGCGTGACGGTGCGCGAAGACGAGCTGCAGTGGGCTGGGTGGTATGATCGGACCCTCGAGCGGGTCGAAGCCCTGGTCGGATCGGTGTCGGCATGACTGGCGATGTTACCGATCTCCCGCGCGGGTGGCTGGCTCCGACGCTTGATCGCGCCAAGACCGCCGATCTCGAAATCTGGATAGCTCAGGCTGGCCAGTGGGGTTTCAAACGTCCGGTTCACCTGCAGACGAATGCGGCGCGCCGGCAGTGGTTGCGGGATCGCCGTGGAGAGGCCTGGACCCTGCTCCAGAAAGAGCGTGACGGGGAATTTGAGGTGGTGTCCGCAGACGTGTTTCCGTCGAAGCGAAGGCGAGGCCGACTCCCCGCGCGCCGTGGACGGCTCGAACCTGATCTCTGCCAGATCCCCGCGGCCGAGGTGAATGAGTGGCTCAATACGCTGCCGGTGCGGCCGTTCGGCGAGGAATTCCGATGATGCACGATGACCGCCTGGCCCTTCCTCCCAAGGGCAAATGCTTCGACGCCGAGCTCGTGGCGGATCTAGAGGCGCGCTACTGCGGCGCGGCGGATGCGGGCAACCGGGCGATCTTCAGTGTGGGACCGCAGCGATGGTATGCCCTGCGGGTGCCGCCGCAGCGCGAGGACCAAGCCGAAGCCTGGTTGCTACGGCGTGGCGTCTATGCCTTCCATCCGGTACTGTCCCGGCGATCCGTCCAGCATGGCCGGGTTCGTGAATATCAGCGGCGATACTTGCCGGGATATGTCTTCGCCCGGTTTCCAGGGGATCCGCTCGAGCACCTCGTTGCCGGAACGCCGTTCATTCTGGGCGCCCTGTGCCGATCATCAGGGCACTGGGGAATTCTGCGGCCGCAGGGGCTTCGTGCCATCTACGCCATGCGCAAGATCGACGCTGCGAGCGAAGAGGCGCGCAAGGCCGTTCGGCGCAGGCAGCTGCTGCATCCGGGCGATAGGGCGCTGTTCCATACCGGGCCATTTGCCGAGTTCCCCTGCGAGGTGATCGAGATCAAGGCGGATGGCGGCGCGAAGGTTCGGCTGCAGCTGTTCGGGCGCGAGATCTTGGCGGATGCTTCGGATGGTGCGCTGACGCCTCTTCACAAAACGGATTGACAGACGGCGAATCGGTCGCCTAGGTTCCGTGCCCAACAGCTCTATGCCGGAACGCCCCCGCCCAAATGGCGGCAGCGCCCGGCGGGTGAGCGGCGAGTTCCGGTTGCAAACGCTCGGAACGACCAGCCTGAAACACGCCCGGCGGGGATACCCGGCCGGGCTTTTCCTTTGTCCGGGTAGAGCAGCGGTAGCTCGCCAGCCTCATAAGCTGGAGGTCGATGGTTCGATCCCATCCCCGGCAACCAGAATACCTGGAGCGCGCCCGCCGACAGGCGCGATAGCAATGGCCCTCTGCAGCGGCGGGGCGGGTGGCCGGCCTATTCGAAGTGCTTAGTCCCGATCACGTAGTGTCCGACGCCGGGCCCGAACTCTTCCATGGCGGTGCGAATTAGGGAAGAAAGACGTTCGGTGGCCCCAGGGCTCGCTATCGTCGCGAACCTTGGATCGTTAATTCGGCTCGGATCGCCAACCATTTCGAGAAGCTTTCCGGCATCAGTGATCGCGGTGTGTACGCACTGCCAAACATTTGCGGTTAGCTCATTGTGCTCTTTGCACCATGGCAGAACGTTGGACGCGGCCGGCGCGAAGACCTCCTCTGTGCTGATGGCCGCGAGCATCCGGTGTGCTGTCTCCACCAAAGGCAAACATTCCATAACCTCGGTGTAAGACTGGTGCTGCGCTTGGCACTCGGCGAGGGCGGCATCGCTTACCTGTTGGGCGAAGGCGGGCAAGGGAAGCAGGGCGATGGCGAGGATGATGCGATTCATGCTCGGGATCATGCCCGACGCTGGCGCAGCGTGAAAGGGGGGTGGCGTATACCCCACCCCCTCGGGTCCTCCCGGCGCCAGGCCGTATACGGTGCGCTGAAGCGCGTGGGTTTCGCGGCGCTAAACACTTGGAGAAGCCTAAACTTCGGGCGGGCTAAACAACGGCAGAGGTTAAACTAGGGCTGAATGGTGATGTCGGGTCTGACCGCAACCGAGCTGGCGGCGAAGCTGAACCTGACCCGTGGGCGGATCAGCCAGTTGGTGGCGGATGGTCGGCTCGACGGCTGCTACTCGGGCGAGGGGCGTGCCCGGCGCTTCGAGCTCAAGGCCTGCGCCGACGCGCTGAACCGCAAGCTCGATCCGGGCCAGATGCTTGGGAACGGCTCTGCCACCAAGCAGCGCATCGCCGAGGTCCAGGCGACGGACATCGATAGCGATGACGATGTCCCGCCGTCGAAGGATCGGCTGGGCGACGTCCTGAAGCCGAACGATCCTGACCGGTACGAGCTGGCGCGGATCGTCAAGGTCGAGGAAGAGGCCCGCAAGCTTCGCCGGGCCAATGCCGAAGCCGAGGGCACGGTTGTCTTGGTCGCGACGGTTCAACGAGAGGTCGCCCGGCAGATCGGTCAGGAAATCGCCGAGTTCGAGACGGTTATGCGCGAAGCTGCGCGCCGGATCGCGGATCGGCTGGGGGTCGACTACCGCACGGTTCGGCAGATCCTGGTCGAGACCTGGCGGGAACATCGCGGCGCTCGGACGCATACGCTGACCGAACGCGCGGCCGCCGCCGGGTTGGATGACGAAGAGCGCGCGGCGGATATCTGATGGGCTTCCTGACCTCTGCCGAGCGCATCGTCGCGCTGGCTTTGGCTGAGGCGATCGCGCCGCCGCCAAAACCGGACATCACCCGGTGGTGCGAGGAGAACATCGTCTTCGACGAGCGTTCGCCGATGCCGGGGCCGTTCCGGATCGACCGGTTTCCGTTCCTGCGGGAGATCCACGAGGTTCTGTCGCCTGAGCATCCGGCACGGGAGGTGACGATCCGGGGTTCCGCGCAGTGGGGCAAGACGGTCTCGATCGTCAATCCGGTTGTCGGCGCGTGGCACGAGTTCGGGCCGCTCGACAGCCTGGTGGTGCATCCGACGACCAGCGCTGCGACGGAATGGGTCGACAACAAGTGGTTGCCGATGCGCCGGCAGGCCCCGAGCCTGAAACGGATCTTCGGGGACGGTCGCGGCGACAACAAGGACGCCAAGTTCAACCAGGAGACGCTGTCGCGCAACGGCTCCCTGAAGGTGGCAAGCGCAGGCTCTCCGGATGACCTGGCCGGCACCACGCGCCGCCTGGTCGTCATGGATGACGTCGCCAAGTTCGAGATGACGGCGAAGGGTGATCCGGAGGCCCTGGCCGAGAGCCGGGCGTCGGGGTTCGAGGATGCCAAGCTGCTCCGGGTGTCCACATCGCAGATCAAGGGCACCTGCCGGATCTCGAAGGCCTATGACCGGAGCGACCGTCGTCTCTATTTCGTGCCCTGTCCCCATTGCGGGCATGAGGCGCCGCTGACCTGGGAGAACTTCCGGAAGAACCTCGATCCGGAACGTCTGCACGCAGCCTGCTTCAGCTGCGACGACTGTGGCGGCGTCATCTCGCACGCCGACAAGGAGAAGATCGTCGGGCTGGGCAGGTGGATCCCGCAGAACCCGGCAGGCGATCATCCGGGGTTTCACCTGTGGCGCGCCTATGCGCCGCAGCGGGACTGGGCCTCGATCGCGATCGACTATGCCCGCGTCATGGGCTGGACCAGCGTCCGGACCAGCGGCGAGACCGAGGCGGCGATCGCCGAGAAGGTCGAAGCCGAGACCGAGCAGACGTTCTACAACGACGTCCTCGGGTTGCCCTACGAGCAGGCGAGCAAGGGGCCGGACTGGGAGCTGCTGCGCAACCGCGTGGAGAACGCGCCCGAAGGTGAAGGTCGGCCGAGGTCGGTGGTGCCGGCGCGTGGCGTGATCCTGACAGCTGGGGTCGACTGCCAGGGCGACCGGATCGAGGTGCACGTTGTCGCCTTCGGCGAGAACTATCGCCGGTGGGTCGTCGACTACACGGTGATCCCGCATCACATCGGCGACGACGAAGGGCGCGCTGCCCTCGACGCGCTGTTGAAGACGACCTGGCGGACGGAACGCGGGCTGAGGCTGCCGCTCGACATGATGGCGATCGACGGCGGCACCTATACCGAGGACGTGTGGTCCTTTGCCAAGCGGTGGCCCTGGTCACGGGTCATCATCGTGAAGGGGTCGAACAGCGCGACTGGTCCCGTGATGGTGCCGCAGCAGTTCGAGCGGCGCGCCGATGGTGCCGCGAAGCGCCGGCAGAAGCGGGGCTGGAACCTCAACGTCGGCCAGCTGAAGGCTGATTTCTACACCTGGCTCGACAAGGACGATCCGATCGAGCGCGGCTACTGCCATTTCCCGAGGGGGATGGGGGACGAGTATTACCGGCAGGTGACCTCGGAGGTTCGGGTGCTGAAGCGCAGCCGCACCGGGGTGGTAACCAGCAGCTGGGAGCTGGTCGAGCCGACCCGGCGCAACGAAGGTCTCGACACCATGAACTATGCCGAGGCCGCTGCCCGCCGGAAGGGCTGGACCTCGCTGACCGCCGAGCAGTGGGCGGCCTTCGAGGCCGAGCGCGGCGCGGCCCCGCTCGAACCGCAGCCGGATCTGTTCGACCAGACCGTGGTGGTCGCCCCGACGGTTGCGAAAGCGCCGCAGAAGACGAAACCCGCCGAGACGTCCGACTGGTTCGGCGCCGGCGCGAAGAAAGGGAACTGGTTCTGATGGCCTGGACGCAGATCGAGCTCGACGCGCTGAAATCGGCCTACGCCGCCGGGACCGTGGTCGTGCAGTACGACGGGAAACGCATCGAGTATGGCAGCGAAGCCGACCTGCTGCGCCGCATCCGCACGATCGAAGCCGAAATCTCGTCGCAGGGCGGCAAGGCGAAGCCGCGCGTCGGCTATGCCACCTTTTCGCGGGACTGATCCATGAGCGAGCAGACAACCGATCGTGGGGTGAGCTGGGGCTGGCAGGAGGCGGTGCTCGAGTTCTTCTCGCCGCGTGCCGCGCAGCAGCGCTATTCGGCGCGGATCGCAAGCGCCAACCTGCGGCGGGCCTATGATGGCGCGGCCAAGGGCCGTCTCTCAGACGGGTGGCGCACGGCGAACACCTCGGCCGACTCGGAGATCCGCGTGGCCGGCGGCCTGCTGCGCGACCGAATGCGCGACCTGGTGCGCAACAATGCGCTGGCTGCGCAGGCGGTGCAGGTGCTGGTCAACAACATCGTCGGAACCGGCATCCGGCCGCGCGCGGCGACGGGGAAGCCCGAGCTCGACAAGCAGATCGACAAGTTTTGGCAGGCCTGGTCGGCGCGGTGCGATGCCCATGGTCATACCGACTTTCATGGTCTGACGGCCCTGGCGGTACGCGAGATGATCGAGGGGGGCGACCTGTTCGCCCTCCGCCGTCCGCGGCGCACCCGTCGCACGTCGCCAGTTCCCCTGGAGATCGAGCTGTTCGAGGCTGATCACCTGGATGGCAGCAAGTTCGACGACAGCAGCGAGGGAACGCGGATCTCGACGGGCATCGAATACGATCGCACGGGCCGACGCGTCGGATACTGGATGTTTCCGGACCACCCCGGCGACACCTCGCCGGCGTTCCGGCGCAAGTTCGAGAGCATCCGCATCTCGGCCCAGAATGTCGCGCACCTGTTCGAACGCCAGCGGGTGCAATCGCGCGGTGTGCCTTGGGGAACACCGGCCATCCGGGCGCTGCAGGATCTCGGCGACTGGCAGGTTGCCGAGATGGTGCGCAAGAAGACCGAGGCCTGCCTGGTTGGCGTCGTTGTCGGCGAAGAAGGGGACGGCACCGCGGGCATCACGCCGGAGGTGAAGGACAGCGACGGCAAGGCGATCGAGTCCTTCCGCCCCGGCATGTTCGGCTACACCAATGGCCGCGACATCAAGTTCAACTCGCCGGCGAATTCGGGCGGGGTGCGGGAGTGGAACATCACCCAGATGCTGATCATCTCGGCCGGCTTCCGGGTGCCCTATGCGCTGATGACGAACGACATGAGTCAGGCGAACTTCTCGAGCAATCGCGCCGGTCTCAACGAGTTCCGCCGGATGGTCGAGCAGGTGCAGTGGTCGGTCGTGATCCCGATGTTCTGCCAGCGAATCTGGGACTGGTTCTGCGAGGCGGCCTGGACGGCGGGTCTGATCGAGCAGCCCGACATTCCCGTCGAGTGGGCCCCGCCGCGCTTCGAAAGCGTCAATCCCTGGCAGGACGCACAGACCGACTTGCTTGAGACCCGCGCAGGGTTCTCGAGCCTGCCACAGCAGATTGCCAAACGCGGGTATGACCTGCGCGAGGTGCTCGAGGAGCAGATCAAGGCCCTGAAGATCGCGGATGAGCTCGGGCTCGTACTCGACAGCGACCCGCGCAAGGTGACGCGCGTCGGGCAGGCGCAGTCGACCTCGCCGGGCGAAGCGGACACCGCAACCAAGCCGGACAACCCGGCCACCTGAAAGAGGACAAGACATGGCGAAGGACATGGTTGACCTGCCCCTGATCGGGCGGGAGGCAACGGTTGTTGCCGACACGATCGACACCGAGGAGCGGACGATCGAGGTGGTCTGGACGACCGGCGCGACCGTGCAGCGCTATCGCTGGGAGGGCTGGGATGTCGTCGATTACGACGAAGAGCTCGAGGTCTCGTCCCGCGCGGTGCGGCTCGATCGCCTGAACGGCGGCGCACCGTTCCTCGACAGCCACCGGTCCTGGGGGCTGAACACCGTCATCGGTTCGGTCGTGCCTGGCTCCGTGCGGATCTCGGGCGGGCAGGGAACCGCGAAGATCCGCCTGACGCAGGCGGCGGATGCCGCGCCGATCGTGCAGCGCATCCTCGAGCGCACCATCAACAAGGTGTCGGTCGGTTACCGGGTGCATGAATACCAGATCACCAAGAAGGACGGCGAGCGGGATCACTACCGCGCCGTCGACTGGGAACCCTACGAGATCTCGGCCGTGGCCATGCCCGCCGATCCCGGCGCGACCATCCGTTCCGAAGGTGGGACGGTGAATCGCTTTGCATGTGTCCTGAACCGGCAGGACGTCACCGCCGCAGCCGCGGCCAGCCAGAAAGGGACGCAGATGTCCAAGAAGACGGAGCCCGCGGCCGGGCAGGAACAGGGCCGCACCGCGCCGGAAGGCGAACTGCAGACGCGCGAAGCGCCGGCCGCTCCGCCGGCGGGCGCACCCGTGGCCACCGGTCAGACGGCCGTTGCCGACACCGATGCCGTGCGCAGCGAAGAGCGCGCGCGGATTACCGAAATCAACCGGCTCTGTGCGCGCCATGGCCTCGACGATGCATTCCGTGACGACCTGGTCGCACGGGGCGTCTCGCTCGAGCTGGCCCGCAAGGATGTGCTGGATAAGCTGGAGGCAGCAGACCCCATGAACGAACGTTCCTTCGAGCCGCGCCCGGCTGAGGCGCGCGGAAACGGCCAGACCGAGGAGCAGTATCGCGATGCGCTGGTCAACGCGCTGATGCACCGCCACAACCCCGGCGTGATCGAGCTGACCACCGATGGCCGTGAGTTCCGCGGCATGACGCTGCTGGAAATTGCCCGCGATGCGCTCGGCCGGCGCGGCGTGAACACCCGTGGCATGTCGAAGATGGAACTCTCCGCCGCGGCGTTCCAGATGCGCTCGGCAGGCTACCACTCGACCAGCGACTTCCCGGAGATCCTGGCGAACGTCGCCAACAAGACGCTGCGCGATGCCTACGCCTCGACCCAGCGGACCTTCATGGCCTGGGCGCGCCGGTCGACCATCGTCGACTTCAAGCCGGTGAACCGGGTCCAGTTGGGCGGCGCGCCGGATCTCAGCAAGGTGCTTGAGAGCGGCGAGTTCAAGTATGGCACCATGGGTGAGGGCAAGGAGACCTATGCCTTGGCGACCTATGGCAAAATCCTGGGCGTCACCCGGCAGGCGATCATCAACGACGACCTGAACGCCTTCACCCGCATTCCGGCCGCCTTCGGTGCCTCGGCTGCCGACCTCGAGTCGGACATCGTCTACGGCATCCTCATCGACAACACGGCAATGGCCGATGGCGTCGCGCTGTTCCATGCCAACCACGGCAACCTCGGCACCGCAGCGGTCATCAACGAGACCTCGCTGGCTGCGGCGGAAAAGGCGTTCAGCAAGCAGAAGGGCCTCGAGGGCCGGCTGATCTCGATCCGCCCGCGCTTCCTGATCGTGCCGACCGGCCAGCGCTGGGTCGAGGCTCGCAAGCAGGTCGCCTCGACCACGCCGAGCAATACCTCGGACGTCAACGCCTTTGCCGGCACCTACGACATCGTCGGCGAACCGCGCCTCATCCCGTCCTCGGGGCAAGATCCCTGGTTCCTGGCTGCCGATCCGTCGCGCGTCGACACGGTGGAATACGCCTACCTGGACGGCCAGGAGGGCGTCTACACCGAGACCCGCATGGGCTTCGAGGTCGACGGCATGGAGATCAAGGCTCGTCACGACTTTGCCGCCAAGGCAATCGACCACCGCGGCCTCTACAAGAACCCCGGCGCGGCCCCGGCCTGAGGCTGACCGAAGGGCGCCGGCTCTCGCTGGCGCCCTGACCATTCGGGCGCAGGGCCCGAGGAACTTCCTCCCTCGATCGAGAAAGGATCGGATCCATGAAGAACTATATCGGACTTGGGGACATGTTCCCCTTTACGGCCTCGGGGGCCGACTTTGCATCGGGCGACGGCGTTTTGTCCGGCACGCTGTTTGGGGTCTGCGCCGGTAGCATCGCCGACGGCGAGACCGGCGAGATCAAGACGACCGGTGTCTTCGAGCTGCCCAAGGTCGGTTCGCAGGCCTGGACGGTCGGCGCCAAGGTCTATTGGGATGACACCAACAAGGTCTGCACCACTACGGCCACGGCCAACACCCTGATCGGCGTGGCCTACGAGGCGGTCGGTTCGGGCGCTGGCGAGACGCTCGGCAAGGTCCGCCTGAACGGCACCGCGGCCTGATCATGGGCGCGTTCGAAACTGCAATGGCGGCCATCTTCCGGGATGCCAACATGGCCTCGGACGCGCTCTATCATCCGGGCGGGTCCGGCTCGGTTGCCATCCGGATCATTCCCGCTCGCCCCGACGAGACCGTCGAGTTCGGGGGGCGCAACCGGATCGTCAGCGAGACTTTCGCGTTCGATGTCCCGACGTCCGCGGTAGCGGCTCCGGTCGCGGGCGACGAGGTCACCTATCTCGGCAATCGCTACGTCGTGCAGGGCATGCCGGTGCGCGACGAACAGCGCCTGGTCTGGCGGATCGAGACGAGGCCGGTGACGTGAGGTTCGACTTTTCGCTCACGCCGGATCCGGCCGAAGATGCAGAGCGCCTGATCCGCCTCGCCGAGCGCGGGATCACCCGCGCCATGAACAAGGCGCAGTTGCAGCTGAAGGGTCGCTGGCGTTCGCTGATCGCGGCGGGCGGTCTCGGCCGCAAGCTCGCCAACACCGTTCGCGGTGAAACCTATCCGTCCGCTGGCGAGAGCCTGAACGCCGCCTCGCTGGTCTATGTCAGGCCGAACCGGGGCACCGATGCCAGTGCGGCGACGGTGGTCGATGCGCATGAGCGCGGCGCGCTGATCCGCTCCAGCTCTGGGTTCTACCTGGCGATCCCGATTGCGGAGATCGGCAAGATGCGGGCGGCCGGAAACAAGCGGATTACCCCTCTGGGCTGGGAGCAGAAAACGGGCCGCAGGCTGCGTTTCGTCTACCGCAAGGGGCGCCCGGCGCTCCTGGTCGACGATGGAACGTCGATCGAGAGGACGATCTCCGATCCGGTGAGCTGGAAACGGGCAGGGCGCCAGCGGAAGGCCAGGAAGACCACTCCGATCTTCGTTCTGCTCCCTCAGGCGAAACTGCGCCCGAAATTCGACCTCGGCCGCGCGGCCGAAGCCATCGCGGGGCAACTGCCGTCGATCATCGCGGCGGAATGGAAGGACTGAGATGGCAAGCAAGTCCGAAACCGTTCTGACCGCGCTGCTGACAGTTCTCCAGGACGTCTGGGGACCGACCGTGGAGCGCAACACAGGGCTGCCCGAAACAGTTCCCGCGGGCGGCTTGGTTATCCTGCATGACGGCGATCCTGGCCCCCCCGAAGTTCTGCTGTCGCCGACCACCTACATCTACGAGCACGAGGTCGAACTCGACCTCTTCGTGCAGGCCGACGACAGCGATGCCGCCTTCGATGACCTGAAGATCCTCATCGGCGCCGCCATCGCGGCGGATCGAACGTTGGGTGGCCTCTGCGACTGGGTCGAGGCGGTTGCGCCGGTGCCGGTCGAGCTGCCGTTCGTCGGTAGTATCCCACTGAAGGCAGCCACCATCGGTGTCCGCCTGACCTATTCCACCAGCGATCCGCTGGCCTGACCAACCGAAAGGAGACCGATCATGACACGCGCCCAGGGGGCCCGCGCGCAGATGGCGCTTGGCTTCGAATCTGTCTACGGCACTGCGCCGGCGGCGAACAGCTTCTGGAAGATGCCTTTCGCCTCGACCACGCTCGGCAGCGAACAGCCGCTGCTGAACAACGAGCTCCTGGGCTACGGGCGTGATCCCCTGGCGCCGGTCAAGGACGCGATCACCGCCGATGGCGACGTGGTCGTACCGATCGACGCCCGCTTTCTCGGCATCTGGCTGAAGGCCCTGTTCGGTGCGCCGACGACGACCGGCGGTTCGGCGCCTTATTCGCATGAGTTCGTCTCTGGAGCCTGGAGCCTGCCCAGCATGGCAGTCGAGGTAGGGAACCCCGATGTGCCGTCCTACCGCATGCTCACTGGCGTCGTCGCGAACAGCATCAACTGGACGATGCAGCGTTCGGGGCTGGTGACCGCGACGATCAACTGCGTGGCGCAGGGTGAAAGCAAGGCAACCTCGAGCGCGGCTGGCACCCTGGAAGAGCTTGCGCTGACGCGCTTCGGCTCCTTCAACGGGTCGATCAGCCGGGAAGGCAGCCTTCTCGCGAACGTGGTATCGGGTCAGATCACCTATTCGAACAACCTCGACCGGGTCGAAACAATCCGCAGCGACGGCAAGATCGCGGGCGCCGATCCGTCCATCGCTGCTCTGTCGGGCGAGATCGTCGTCCGCTTCGCTGATACCACGCTGCTCGACCAGGCTGTCAGCGGCGCGCCGTGCGAGTTGGTTTTCGATTACGAGATCGACGCCAGCACCAAGTTCACGCTGACGGTGCATTCGGTCTATCTGCCTGCCCCGCGGCTCCCGATCACCGGCCCCGGTGGGATGCAGGCAACCTTTGCCTGGCAGGCGGCGCTGGATGACGTCGAGGGCGTCATGTGCACCGCCACGCTGGTCAACGACATGGCGAATTTCGACAACCCGAGCTGAACGGAGCCTCGATGAGACTGAACCTTTCCCCCGCCGTCGAGCGGTATCAACTGATCGCGGGCGCCGACGAAGGAGATCCCGGTGTCGCGATCATGGCGCGGCCGGCTCTCACCTCGATCATCGAGGATGCCAAGGCCGACGACTGCCTGATCGCCTATGCCGACGAGATCCGCGCGATGGTCGAGGTCGGAGAAGACGCGGAAGTGTCGGCGGAGGTGATCCGGTCAAAGGGCCGCGTCGGCCTGATGTTCGCGAAAGCCGTGGCTCGGCGCGTGATCGATGGCTGGGATGGTGTCGAGGATGAAGACGGGCAACCCGCACCGGTCACCCCTGACCGGATCGACGCCTTTCTCGATATCGCACCGATCTATGATGCCTTCACGTCCGTCTACCTCACGCGCTGGCTGATCGTGCAGCATGAAAAAAACGTCTCTGCGCCCTCGCCGAATGGCACTTCGGTGGGGGTGCAGACTACTGCGCAGGCTGCGAAACCTTCTGCGGGGAATGCCCGCGCCGGACGCACCGCCCGCAAACCGAAGAAGGCAGGCTGACCTGGGCGCTGGTCCTGAAGCTGCGCGGGCAGCTGCGCGTGGCTTCGGGCATGGGGGTCGTGGTCCTCGGGTGGGACTTCAACGCGGCCTTTGCCCTTGGCGATGCCATGGGGCTCGACCGTCTCACCATCGTCGAACTGCTGCCCGACATCGAGGCGGTGGCCATCCGTCACATCAACGAAAGGGCCCAGGGCTCCGATGACCCGTGAGAAGAGGTATTCCGTCCGCTTCGCCGCGGCCGGCGGCGACACCGTCAAGGCGGAGTTGCGCGGAATCGGGACGGCAGGCCGTGAGGCGATGGACGGCCTGCGCGATGGGTCGGGTCCGGCTGCGGCCGGACTCGACCGCGTCGGCGACGCCGCGGCGCAGGCGCAGGCCAAGCTCGAGGCGATCGTTGCCAAATCGACGGCGGCGCTTGCGGCGATGCGGTCATCGGCGCAGGCATCCTCTCCGCTGGTTGACCGGATCAACCGCGCGACCGGCGTCACCCCGGACCTGGGGCAATCGACCGCTGACTACCTGCGCCAGGGGCAAGCGCTGGACGACATGCGCGCGAAGTTCAATCCGGTCTTCGCTGCGATCCGGACCTACCGCGCCGAAGTCTCGTCGATCCGCGCGGCCCACCTCGAAGGGGCGATCTCGGCCGACGAAATGACGGCCGCGATCAACCGGGCGCGGACAGCTTCTCTCGACAGCATCGCGGCATTCAAGGGGCGCAGCCGTTCGATCGACGATATGAGCAAATCGACCCGCGCGAGCGCGTTCCGGATGCAGATGCTGGGATACCAGATCAACGACATCGGGGTGTCCCTGGCCGGCGGAATGAACCCGTTCACAGTGCTGGCCCAACAGGGCACGCAGGTTGCGCAGATCTATGGCGCGGGCAACGGCGGCGTGGGTGGGCTCTTCCGGGATCTCGGCGGCATGATCCGCGGCGCTGCCATGCGCTTTCCGCTTCTCACGGCGGCTGTCGCCGTAGGCAGCGCGGCGGTCGCCGGAATGCAGCACGAGATCAACAAGGCCAAAGGGGTGACCGTCGGCTTCGGGGATACCGCACTGGCCGTCTTCCAGGTGATCGGCCGTGGCATCTATTCCTGGATCAAGCCCGGCGTCGACAAGATCGGCGAGTGGTTCTCGACCGCTTGGGATGCCGTTGTCGATGGCGTGAAGTGGGCAGGGAATGGTCTGATCAACGGGACGAAGATCGCGGTCGACGCGATCGGGACCGCGATCAGCGTTATTCCGGACTTGTTTCGCTCCGCGTTCAGCTTCGCCGTGTCCTTCGTGCTGACGAAATTGCACGACATGGTCTGGCATGTGGCGCAGGCTGTGAATGCGATAGCCAAAGCGCTCAACGATGTCTTCGGCACAAACCTTTCGACATCATCACTCGATGGTCTGGTGTCATCGTTGAGCAAATCGAGTGGCGAGTATTACAAGGGAGGCGTGGACGCCAAGGATCGCGTCGAAAAGGCTTGGGATGGTTTCGAGGACCGCAGGGACAAGATCGCTGCCGAAGATCCAATGGGCGATTTCTACTCGGCCGTCCGTCGCCAGGCGATCAAGAACTCGAAGGACAAGGACGACGGCAAGGGCGGAAAGCAGAAGGACGCTGTCGACGACCTGGTGAAGTCGTTGCAGCGTGAGCTGGCCGTTCTGCGCGAGACCGACCCGGTCAAGGCGAAGATGCTCGAGTATTCCGAGAAGCTCTCCGGCGCGACGATGGGCGAGAAGGAGCAGGTCCTCGGCCTGGTCACGGCCCTGGAGAACGCGAAGAACGGATGGGAGTCGATCGGGATCTCGCTGCGCACCTACGCGGAAGAAGGGAAACGTACCGGCAAGGCGGTGGGTGAGGCGCTGGTGAACGGCCTGAAGGGGGCGGAAAACCAGTTCCGAAACTTCATCGAGACCGGCAAGTTCAACTTCAAGGAATTCATCCGCTCCATCGTGGCCGACCTGGCTGTCATCGGCTTCCGAAGAGCAATCCTTACGCCGATCGCCGACTGGTTCGGTGGCCTGTTCCCAGCGGCCGTGAGCCATACCGGCGGCGAGGTTGGTGCCGGTGGCATGGTGCGCAATGTCCCTGCCGCCCTGTTTGCTGGCGCGCCGCGCTTCCACGGTGGCGGCTGGCCCGGCCTGCGGAGCGACGAAGTGCCGACGATCCTCCAGCGCGGAGAGCGGGTGCTGTCACGCGCCGAGGTCGCGAGAGGTTCCCAATCCGGGGATGGGACTGTGCATGTCATGGTCGGCGTCGACCAGAGCGGCAACTTGGTCCCGCTGATCCAGTCGGTGAGTGGCCGAGTGTCGGCTCAGGCAGTTGCTGCCGGGATGGCTGCACAGGATCGGAAGATGCCGCAGAACCTGCAGGCCTATAGCGCGAGACGAGCCTGATGCAGCGTGAAATCATCACAATTCCCCGCAGCCTGATGCGGATCATGAACTCGTCCTGGGATATCGATTGGCGCAGTCAGTCTCTGGGTGAGACCAATGCCGGAACGAGCAAGGTCGTCTTCAATGCCTTCCCGCGATGGGTTGGGTCCGCCAACCTTTACCTGAAACGGGAGGCAATCCTGGCGTGGCGAGCCTTCAAGCTGAGCGGCCAGGGGCAGACGAACGTCTATCGTCTGCCCCTGATTGACCCGATTGGCTTCGATTACATGTCGGCAGCGGCAGGTGCGGGGGTTGCGCCGACTGGTATCCCGTTCTCGACAGGGGAGACGTTCTCGACCGGGATGGGGTTCGAGTATGTGGCGACTTGCACTGCCGCCCTGGCTGCAACGGCAGGCGCGACCCAGATCCGCATAAACACGGCTCCCTCCGGGATCGTGCCGAAGGTTGGTCAGATCATGGGGCACGACGATTGGCCGTTCGCCGTCGTTTCGGTCACGTTGGTCTCGACCGGCATCTACGATCTCGGCATTCAGATGCCGCTGCGCTCCGCTGTTCCTTCAGGTGCGGCTATTCGCCATGAAGGCGTTGGACTCTTCGAAATCACCGAGGATGGTGCAGGGGATCTGACCTACGAGTTCAAGCACGAGAGCCGGCCGGTGTTCCGCTTCCGTGAGGTCCTGACCAGATGAGCTTTTTCCCGTCCGATCTCGACCGCGCTGGGGCGATCCTGGGCGCGCTCGACCTTTGCGAGATTGACACGGTGGACGGTCCCGCCCGCTTCATGATCGGTGCGGATGGCGTGTTCATCGATGTGCTTGGCCGGCAGTGGTACGGCTCTCAGCTCGCCAGCGTGTCGAGCCTGGAGAGCGCCATTGGCGGGAAGGCCCCGGAGGGCAGCATCACGCTGTCGTTCTTCCAGGATCCGAATGCGGTCGATCTGGTCGCGCAGGTCCGCGCGCTCGGTCTGGACTATGTGCGGGATCGCGACGTGACGTTTTTCATTCAACCGATCGGAAGCCATGCGGAATTCTACGCGCCGACGCGCGCGCCGATCCAGTGGCTGCGCCGCACGGCGAGGTCACTGACCTTCTCGGCGAGTGGGGCGCAGGATCGGTCGATCACGTTGGCCTTCGAGGCCTGGTCCGAAAACCGGCGCGCCGCGCGCCGCATCGTGCTGAACACCGAGGGGCACGCGAAACTGATCGGCCAGCCCAATCCGTCGCTGGAGTTCATCCCGACTAGCGACTTCGAAGAAGAGAAGCTGTTCGGATGACGCCGCTATACCGGGAACTGCACCGCTGGGCCTCGACACCCTTCATCTGGGGCGAGACCGACTGCATGACGTGCCTCGCCGACTGGGTTCTGCGGGTGCGCGGCGTGGACCCGGCGGCGGAGATCCGTGGCACCTATGACAGCCGGGGCAGCTGCCAACGCGAAACCGGGTTTTTCCGTGATCCTGTAGCCGCGATCGAACGCTGCCTCGCCACCATCGGCGGCCTGCCGCGCGTGGAGGGGCCACAAGCTGGCGACGTCGCGGTGATCCTCGCGCCTGTCGCGGATGGCCGGCTGTCACCCTGCGGCGCAATCTGGCTCGGCTCGGCTTGGGGCTGCAAGGGGCCGAGTGGCACGACGACGCTCAATCCGCGCTTCATCGACGTGGCACGCGACGCGGATGGCGTTCCGGGGATCTGGGGGGTCGGCTATGCGGCGTAGCCTGCTGATCGCCGCTCTGTTGGCGACGACTTCTCTCACTCCGGTAGAGGCCAAGGCGGAACCTGTGACGGGCTTCATTCTTGGCTCACTCGGGGTGGCCGGCGGGTCTGCGATCGCTACGACGGCGGCCTATGCGGCTGGCACGGCGTTTGCGGCCACGGCCCTTGGCGGCTTCGTGGTCAACACCGTTGTCGCGATCGGCCTTTCGGCGCTGGCGATGAAGCTGCAGCCGAAGCCTACGACGCCGCCGCCCGCCGCGAGGATGGTCAATTTCGCACAGCCGGTAGTCTATGCCGAGCGTGTTTATGGTCGGACGCGGAAGGGCGGGCCGATCGGCTTCACCGGCTTCGTGGATGGCCGTCGCTATTACGTGCCGATCCTGGCCGCGCATCGGATCGAAGGCGTTGTCGAGCACTGGCTCGATGAACGCACCGTCACGCTGACGACCGAGGCCGACCAGAGCCTGAGCAA
This sequence comes from Seohaeicola zhoushanensis, assembly GCF_014656415.1. Lineage (GTDB taxonomy): Bacteria > Pseudomonadota > Alphaproteobacteria > Rhodobacterales > Rhodobacteraceae > Seohaeicola_A > Seohaeicola_A zhoushanensis. The sequence goes on from NZ_BNCJ01000027.1 coordinate 26,622, forward strand.
TATCGCGACCGCACCGATTGCTGGCTATGGGCGGATCAACACCTTCACGGGGCGCGCCGGTCAGACGGCGGATCCCGGCCTTGTCGACGCATTCGACCAGATCACCACGGCGCACAACTTTCGGGGGCTGGCAGGAGCGGTGATCTGGGCCAAGCGACCGCCGGAATCGTCCTTCACAGAGATCTATCCGCAGGGCCGCCAGTGGGCCTATGCGCCGGTCATCGACGGGAACGACCGGATCTACGATCCGCGGGACGGCTCCCGGAAATACACCAACAATGCCGCCCTGGTGATCGCCGACTGGGTCGTCAACAGCCTCGGCGGCGAGGTCGACTGGGACGAGGTCACCGATGAGGCGAACGCAAGCGACGTCGGAGTCACGAACGCCGAAGGCGAGATCCAGCCCCGGTGGACGATCAACGGAACCGTGTCGGATGAGCAGGATTACGAGGATCAGCGCGCGCAGCTCGCCGCGGCCTGCGATGCCTTCTTCTATGAGCGGACTGACGGCAAGGTCGGGTTTACGGTCGGCCGCTGGATCGCGCCGACGCTCACGCTGACGGCGGATGATTTCTACTCCTTCGAGCTGACGGAGGGACAGTGGGGCGCGGATGCGCCAGACGAGGTTGCGGTCACCTATACCGAGCCGGAGAATGCCTGGCGCGAGACACCGGCTGGCACCTGGGTCGAGAACGCGGTTCCGAAGCCGGTTCGGGAAGAGCCGCAGATATTCATGATCTCGAACCACAACCAGGCTACCCGGATCGGCAAGCGGATCGCCCGGATGCGTCGCGCAAAATACCAGCTCCGGGCGACGATCGGGCTCGCCGGCTACGAGCTGCTCGGCGGGCGAGATGGCGGCCGAGCGCACCGGTTCTTTCGGGTCGTGCATCCGGAGATGGGCATCGACCAGACCTTCGAGGTGGGTGAGCTGAGCCGCGATGGGACCAGCATGTTCACCCTGACCGCGAATTCGGTCAAAGCCGGCGACTTCGCCTTGAACGCGCCGGTCAATGAACCGGAGCGGCCGTCATACGGCCAGCGCGTCGTTTCCGATAGCAGTATCCCGGTGCCGAGCAGCTTTGCTGGCGGCGCCCTGGCGCAGGGCACGCTGATCTATACCTGGGCCGAGCAGGACGCTGGCTACACGCAGGAAGTGCGTTACCGGACGCTGGGCGACACCTATTGGCTGTCGGCAGTGACGGCGACCAGCGCCGATCGCTTGCAGATCTCAGGTTTCGAAGATGGGGCCATGATCGAGGCGCAGATCCGGAACCGGACTGCCGGGGCGGGAGTATCGGACTGGGGGCCAGAGGTTCCGGTCCAGACGCAGGTCGTTGTGAACCCGGTGGCACCCGGCGCCCTGACGTCCTTCTCGGTCTCGGACGTCGGCGAGGCCGTCCTGGTCAGCTTCACCGCTCCAAATGACGCCCAGTATTTCGGGACGCGGATCTGGCGTGGGGCGACGGCGACCTTCAGCAGTGCGACGCTGATCCACACCGAATATGGCATCCCGAGCGACGGCGACAGCTTCACTGACCCCACCCTGACAGGGGCCTTCTACTACTGGGCGGCCCCAATCAATTCCAGCGGCGTCGAGGGTCCCCTCGAAGGGCCGCTGCCAATTACCGTCGTTCCGCCAGGGCCGTAGCGGCCCGACAGACCTTCCGAACATCAGAAAACGAGGACAACATGGCGCTCACCCCGACCGTGGTGTTTCGAGGCAGCCCGCCTTCGGACACGCACCAGCCTGATCCGCTCGAAGTCGTCGAGCTGCTCGACGGAATGCAGGACAGCATCTCCCTGGGCCAGCCGCCATTTGCCAGCGTTGCAGCCATGAAGGCTGCGGCCAACCTTGTCGTCGGCCAGTTTGTCGAAACGGCTGGGTATGAGCGACCTGGTGACCATGGGGATGCGCGCTATCAGATCGTGGCCGCGGCCACCGGAACCGACGACGGCGGATCCTACATCGACCTACCTGGATCGAGCCTGCAAGCCAAACTGCTGCATGGCGCGCTGATTCGCGCCGAACAGTTCGGCGTTGTCCTGGACGTCGATGGGCACGCGCAGGAGCGCTCGGCGCAGTGGAATGCCGCTTTCGCTTATGCCGCATCGGTCGGAGATACCTATACCGGAGACGATGCCGAGGCGAGTGAGGTCATCGAGACTGGTGGCTACGAGTTCGAATGCCTGACGGATTTCCTGGCAAAGGACATGCTGTCTATGACCAACGGGTCGACGGCAGCGCGGGCCATGACGATCAAGTGGGCAGGGACCGTGATCGCGGTTGCGGGCGGCGGGCTCGAGGCGCACACCCATGAGCGCCCGATCCCGCTGGTGCATATGCGGCTGCGGGATTGCGTGGTGCATTGGCCCCGCCTCGAGTGCGAGATGCTCTGCGCAGGGATCAAGTGCAAGCAGGACCTTGCCAACCAGCACTTCGGCCTGAGGCTCAAAGGGTATCACCGCTACGGCCTGTGGCCGGTCCAGAACAACGACTCGACTTGGTTCGACTACATCATCAAGCAGTTCATCCGGGATCCGCTCTGGGTCCGGAACGGCGTCGATACGACCGACTGGGATGAGTGGAATGGCGATGCTGTCGTCATCACGACCAAGGACCGGCGGTTCATCGGCGGGCAGGTCGGATGGGGCGGCCCCTGTGTTCGCATCCTGGATTCGATGCCGACGAACACCGCTCAGCGGATCCCAGGCCAGAACTGCTACTGGTGCGGCTTGTCGGCCGCGCAGGGCTACGTGGACGGCGACAACGGCGGTGGCGACGATGTCTTCAGCGACATCCACATGATGCAGGGCCTGTCGAACACGGCTTTCCTTGATGAGGGGATCGCGCCCCGTTACGGCGTGTATGCCGACTACGATTTGACCAGCGGGCAAATGGTCTTCCGCAAAGTCGACAGCCCGATCGGAATTCTCAGCTTCTGCAAGGTCGGGAACCTGTCGAAGTTCCACCAGATCGACAACGACCAATGCATCCACTTGCTGTTCGGCGCTCAGATCGAATGCGAAGGCGAGCTGCCGGGGTCTCAGGCAGAGCCACTCTCCCTCAGCACCGATACCGGCACCTTGCTCGATCCGCGCATCCGGGTCTTTGCCTCCCGCGGCTCTGCTGGAGCGCAGCGCTATCCGTTCATGTCGTCGATGAAGCACCAGCGGCAGATGACGATTGCCTTCTACGACAACCCGGCGGAGATCTACTGGAACGGCTCTGCGCTGGTCGAGGCATCCACCAGCTGGAACGGCGACTTTGACGAATGGAACCGCCTCAATCGTGCGTCGGGATCCTACGCTGGTCAGGTCCAGTATCGCGGGCGCAGGGCGACGGCGGGCGCCTGGTCGCCGACAGTGAGCGCGGCGGGAGACTATTGGGTCATCCATGCTGCCGTGACGGTCAACCCCGGCGGGGTTGCGGCCGCAGATGGTCAGATCCTCTACGCGCTGACGGCCGCTCCAGCCAGCGCGGGAGATTGGCTGGTCGTGAATGCAAACAGCGCGCCAGTTCGCCAAACCTCGCGGTTCGCGACGAACGTCCAGCAGAGTACGATGAACCTCTACACGGGCGCTAAGGTGGCGGACCGTCCGCAGGTGACGGAAGTGTCCGTCACCGACGAATTCCTGCACCGGATGATGGCGGGCGGCGCTCAGGTCGATATGACGGTCGATGGCGCTTCGGCGGAGTTCAGGATCGAGGGGCCAAGTTTCCGCTTCGATGCTGGCGCGGGAGCGACGGACCTCCATCTCGGCGCGAACGCGAATGGCATCTCCGTCGAGAGCGGTGTCTGGTATCTGAAGGCTGGCGGAGTGCGCCAGTGGCGATCGACGACAGACGGTCACTTCCGTCCCGAGGTCGACAATGCTCAGAACCTCGGTGCGGCGAGCTACCGGATCGCCCGCCTCTTCGCAAAGCAGATCGATCTCGGGCTTGGCAGCGTTCAGATCCTGACTGGCGCGGGGAGCCCTGAGGGCGCGATCTCGGCCGTGGTCGGTTCACTCTATCTGCGGGACAACGGTGGGGTTGGGACGTCGCTTTACCTCAAGACAACCGGCAGCGGCAACACCGGCTGGGTAGCGATTGGAGCGCAGTATGTCACGGGGTCTTGGACGCCCGTGCTGTCAGATGCAGAGGCTGGCGGCAATCTGGCGACTCTTGGCGTTGCCGAGGGAAGATATACCCGGCACGGTAACATTGTTGAGTTCCAGTTCGCTGTCCAGAGCATCAACACGGCCGGCATGACCGGCGGGAATGAACTGCACATTCAAGGGCTGCCGTTCACCGTGGACAACCTTAATTCCAATGGCGGCCCTGGAACCGCTTGGATGAGCAATGTCATCTTCACGGAACTCCCAGTTCTTGTCCCGAAAGGCGGCACATCCGCGCTCAGGCTGCGCGAGAGCGTCAGCGGCGGAGCATCAACTACAGTTGCCGTTTCCCAACTGACCTCGGGCACGGCGTCGATCTGGGGCCGTGGCTCCTACAGGACAGCGTGAGGTCGGCCTGATGAACTTTCAGGAAATCAAGGACTGGTGGCCGATCATCATTGCCGCACTCGCCTTTGCCGCATGGCTTTTCCGCCTTGAATACCGGGCGACTGGCAACACCAAGGGCATCGCAGAGAACGCTGCGGAGATGGTGAAGATGGAGACTCGCTGGGAGAAGAGGCGCGCCGAGGATGAGGCTCGTCGTGAGAAGCAGCGGGCCGAGGACATGGCCTCCCGCCAGCGCGATTGGGACCAGATGAGCAACACGCTGCGCGAGATGCGGGCGGACATCAAGACGCTCCTGCAGAGGGACAAGTGATGAAGGTATCCGACAAGGGCCTGCTCGAGATCGCCGAGCACGAGGGTATCGTCCCGGCGCCATACCTCGACAGCAAAGGCATTTGGACCTACGGGATCGGCCACACGGCGGGCGCGGGCGGGCTGGACCCGCTCGAGCTGGACCGGGCCATGCCGTCGAACGTTGAGGCCGCAATCGGCCACGCGATCTCGGTCTTCCGCGAGGACATCGCCAAGGTCGAGCGCCGGATCGAAGCGGTGATCCGCGTGCCTCTGAAACAACATCAGATAGACGCCATCGCGTCCTGGGATCTGAACACCGGCGGGCTCACGTGGAAATCGGCCAGCGGCCAGCCGTGCCAGCTGGTGCGGCAGATCAACGCCGGTGACTTCTCGGGCGAGGGGTTCATGGGCTGGCAGAAGCCGAAGGAGATCATCAAGCGGCGCAAGGCCGAACGGGCGCTGTTCCGAACCGGCAACTACGACGCGAACGGCGACGACATCCCGGTCTGGCGGACGGACGGCAAGGGCAACCTCAAGGGTATCCTGCGGAGCTTCGACGGGGCCGACCTGCTGGCGCTGATGAATCGCAATGCCCCCAAGGCGCCGCCCGCGCGCGAGGTGCCGCCGCGTCCAGCGGTCACTGCGCCGGCAATCGTCCTTGGCGCCGGCGTGACCGCACTCGGGGCCGCATGGGCATTGGCCTGCAAGATCCCGTTCATCGCGTGGCTGTTCTCGAGCTGCGGCAACTGAAGGAGTCCCGACATGGGCGTCTACATCCGAATGATCATCTACGCGCTGGCGGCCAGTGCCGCGGCGCTCGGCATCGCCACCTATGACCCGGTGGCACAGACCATCACCTTCGACCTCAACAGTCTGTCGCTGCTTCTCGGCGGAGCGGTTGCCTATGTCGGCACCTTCGTCGCTGGGCGTGTGGCCAAGGCCAAGGGCGGCTCGTCGTGATCGCCTGGGCCGCCTTCGGCCTCTCCGCCGGCGCGACGGGCTGGATCATGTTCGGCTGGCCGGGCGTTCTCGGCGCGATGGCCGTGGCCGTCTGCGCGGCCGTCGCTGAGCTCTGCGGGGGCAAAATCTTCGCGGCGGCAGGGCGCTTCCTGCGCTCGCCTCTGGGCCGCTGGGCGCTGCTGGCGCTGGTGGTGGCCGCTTTCCTCGGCTGGTGGCGCTGGGATGCCTGGCGGGACGCGCGGCGCGCCCAGGAGCTGCGCGACTACCGGCAGCACATACAGACCCGTGAAAGGATAGACGATGCGATTTCTGATCCTCGCACTCCTGCCGATATCGCTGAGCGGCTGCGACGTCTCGCCCAATGAAGCCGCGATATGTGCGGGCACGTTGGCGGCTCGGAAGGCCCACGCGGCGGCTCTGCTGGTCGACGGTGGCCCGCGTTCACAGGACACGGGCGAGAGACTGCTGACCGGTATGAAGGCCGGGTGCGCGGAATGAAGGCGCTGGTCTTGTCGCTGGTGCTGGCGGCGGGGCAGGCAACCGCCCAGTCCAACTGCGCCGCACGCGACCTCGTCGTGGCAAACTTGGCCAAGAAATTCGGCGAGCGGCCGCAAGTTGTCGGCCTCGATGACCGTGGCGCCATCATGCAGGTCTTCGCTTCGCCCGAATCCGGGACCTGGACGGTGGCGCTGACCTGGCCGAACGGCCGCATGTGCCTGATCGCATCTGGATCCGCCCTCGAAGCAGCGCCGGCCGCAGCTGCAATCGATCTCAACCCTGAACCCTGAACCCCAAAGGATACAAGCGACATGTCCAGCTTTTCCGACTACCTCGAGAACGCGCTTCTCAACCACGTCTTCCGCAACACCGCGCTGACGTCGCCGACCAACGTCTACCTGGCGCTCTACACCGCCAATCCGACCGATGCCGGCGGCGGCACCGAGGTCACCGGCGGCGGCTACACCCGCCAGGCGATCACCTTCGGCGCGGCCTCGGGCGGCGCGATCTCGAACACGGCAGCGGTCGAGTTCACGGCCTCGGGCGCGTCGTTCGGCACCGTCACCGGCGTCGGGATCTTCGACGCTTCGTCCGGGGGCAACCTGCTCGCCTGGGATGCGATCACCTCGGCGGCCGTCGGCGACGGCGACACGCTGAGCTTTGCCATCGGCGACATCGATCTGTCGCTCGACTGATCCAGTGGCGTAATGGACCGGTTCGACGGGCAGAAGCTCGCCGAGGTGCAGACCGCCCTTGGGGGCGTGCATGTGCCTCGCGCGCCCTTGGCCCTCTTCCATTTTCTCTGGACGCGCCGCGGCACCGTCGTCGCCTGGGAGAGCCTGATCGACTTCATGGAGTCGACCTACTCGGGCTGGACCACGCTCGATATCCGCGACGTGCAGGGCTACCTGAAAAAAGTCCGCAGGGCCATCCGGGACCATGGCTGGCCCTGCAAGATCGAAACCTTCTACGGGATCGGCGTCAAGCTGACCGCCACAGATCCGAAATGGGGCGCTGAGATACCATGACCTGGAAAGCCGTATTTGAGACCGCGACCGGCAAGCTCCGCTCGGTGGGCACCGTCGTCGCCGATCCGCTCCCCGAGGGCCTGTCGGTTGTCGATCTCGCCGGTCGACCCGACGGGGCAATGCTCTGGAACGAGGCCACGCAGGCCTTCGATGTTCCGGCGCCCGCGCCGGTGCTGACCTGGAGCCGCACCGAGTTCCTCGAGCTCTTCACCGCCGCCGAGCGCCTGACGATCCGGGAGCTGACGAAGACCGTGCCTGCGATGGACGATTACCTGTTCATGGTGCAGACGGCGACCACGATCCGCTCTGATCACGCGCTGGTCACCGATGGCCTGGCGGCGCTGGTGGCTGGCGGCATCATCACGCAGGCGCGAGCTGATGCTATCGCGGCTGGGGAGAAGCCGTAATGGTCAAGCTCGACATCCAGCCGTTCGACACCGGAACGTCTCTGGCGGGGGTGCCTTTCTTCAGCTCCGCGAACTCGGATTTTTTCAACGAAACCACGGTGACATGGACTGAACTCGAGGACAGCACGGCCGAAGACTGGTCTGGCTTTTACGTCTCTGTTCTTTCCGGCAACCCCGGTTTTATGCACATTGCGACTGGGGCGGCATCCAGCGAAAGCAGGATCGCGACCGTGTTCCTCAACGGCGACATTTCTGGACGAATTCTCACCACCTTCGTCCCTATCCCAATTCCGGCAGGGACGCGGCTTTCTGCAGGTGGAGCTTTGTCCGGTTTTGGATACCCCAACGGTGTGCAACTCTACGGCGTCCCTGCCGCAGAGGCACCGAACATCGCGCCATTTGGGGTTATGGACTTCGGACCAATCAACCTTGACGTCACCGGGAACGACTTCACCTTTGGTGTTGTTCCCGCCACCCCCGCTGGGAACAACACCAAGGGGGCCTGGACCGAGATTTCGTTCTCGGGGACGTTCTCGACCCCGAACAATATCTTGAATGGCGACAGCCTCCCCTATGCCTACGACTACCTCGGGGTGACCATCGGTAAGGCGAACATCAGCAACGTCAACTACGACTGGCTCATCGATCTCGCTTACGGCCCGTCGGGGTCTGAGGTCCCCTTCGTCGAAAACCTGTTTGTTCCGGCGCGCGCGAACAACGCTTCCAGTGCGCTGACCGCAACGACGCTCTGGTTCCCTTGGGGCCGTCCTGCTGGGGACCGTATCTCGGCGCGCTGGCAGGCCTCGGATATCGGCACGATGGGGGCGCCGCGGATCTTCCTGCTTGGCCTGAGGCCCTAACCCATGTCGCTGCTGTTCTTCGCGCAGACGGCATCCGGGATCAGCGGGGCGGCCTCGATCGCGGCGACCTCCACGCTCTCCGTCACCGCGACGGTCACGCGCAGCCGGGCGGCCTCGATCGCGGCAACCTCCACGGTCAATGTCGTCGGGTCCGCTTCTAAGGCGCGCGCCGTCGGCATCGCTGCCAGCTCGTCGCTCGCCGCCTCTGCCTCGGTTCGCCGGCGCAGGGCCGTCGCCATTGCCGGCGTCTCGACAACATCGGCCTCTGGCGCCCTGACCCTGCGCCGGGCGGCGTCGATCTCGGCAAGCTCGACGGTTACGGCTGTCGCTCAGGCCGGGATACCGCGCGCGGTGGGCATCGCGGCGATCTCGACGGTCACGGCGACCGCCACGCGCACCCTGCGCCGTGCCGTCGCGATCGCCGGCGTCTCGTCGGTCTCGGTGGCCTCGGCCGGCAGTTCAGAGCGTGCAGTCGCCATCGCAGCGCAATCGAGCTTCGAGGCACTGGCGACACGACGGATTCGCCGCTCGGTCGCGATAGCAGGCACATCGAGCCTCGTTGTTTCGTTCAGCGGCAAGGTGGCCCGGTCGGTCCAGATCGGCGCAAATTCAGCGGTCTCGGCCGTGGCGGTGCGCACGATCCGCCGGTCGGTCGTCATCGCCGGCACAGCGACTGTATCGGTCGCGCAATCGGGCGGGAACGTCGTCATCCAGGCCATCGCGCCTGGTCTGTGGTTTGGGCAAAGAACCGTGCCCGCGACGTGGCGAGGAACGGTGGAGATCGACGGCATGTGGAAGGATATCGCGTAATGGCCGATGTTGCGAAGATCTGGGGCAAGGACAGCCTGAGCGTGCTGGTTCCGATTTCGGACCAGGAAAACGACCTGGCGCCGCTCGACCTATCCTCCGCGACCGTCGAGGCCGCCGCGCGGAAGACGAATGGCACCGGGGCGGTCTTTCCCGCGACCGCAACCATCCAGTCGCCGGCCACCGACGGCAAGGTCCTGGTGTCCTTCGCCCGAGAGACGTTTCTGGGTGCGCCGGGGTCATATACCTGCCAAGTGCGGGTCAGGATCGGGGATGATGCCGAGACGCCGTCGGAGTTCACGTTCACGGTGAGGCCGTCGATCGTCGCTGCGTAGGGAGGGGGCTGACGTAGCTCCGCTCTGGGCGGCGAATTTCTCGGGAGCGGCTGTGCGAGCCCAGCCAGCTTTTTGAGTGCCTACGTTTGAGCCGCGCGCAACGGGTATATGCCATTCACCCAAATCTCGTAGCGGCCTATGCCGTGTTCTGGCGGCCAAATGTGCCTCACGTCCATCACGGCGCTCACGAACACATTTTCCTCCGCTATCAGAAGTTGGAACGTCTTGGCATACATCAGATACTGGGCCACCGCTTCTACATCCAGATCTTCTTGTCTCGTCTCGCCGGCGGTGCCGGAGATTTCAAGACCTGCATACTGTCGGCCGGCTCCGAACAACGGAAGATCTAGCGACATTGAGACCCGCGTGAAGTCTGGTTCGGCAGGTGGCGATACTACAGTCACTTCACCTTGAAATGGTCCTTTAAACAAACCCTACTTCCCCCCCCCCCGTGGATGCCTGTCTCGAACTTCGTCGTCTCTGACTATAGTTGAGCGGGCGGCGATTCTGAACTGGTGCTTCGACCTATTAGTTGCCGATTCTCGCTAGCACCTGACGGCGCGTGCATTGCGGCTGGCGCGTCTATGGTCTCCACCCTAGGTCGTTCGCTGCGCATGAAAAGCAGATGAGGAGCGACATGCCCTGGCCATCGACCATACCGCCTGACCTGGCGCGCAACGTTGCGATCAACGCGTAGTGACCGGCGCCGTCTCAGCGCGAACGCCCTCGCGCGGGGCGCTATTTGTAAAGAGGACCACACCAACGATCAGGACAAGCGCGATTAGGATCGCGGGCGAAAGTTTTTCCATGAACGCACCGGCATAAGAATGTTTGGATCCGGTTAGCGCGCTGGGAGGGCAGAGAGTTGGCGTTTTTGGGGCGATGGTTGGGCGGGCCACTAGACTGACCGGCAGTGGTCGGGGTCGGCGAGTTCATGGTCGCCATTGTCGTCAGCGACGACGATCATGGCCCACTCTCGCCTGCTTGCACCCATGTAAGTGACTTCCGCGCCCTTGTAGTAGATGCGTTCGCCCGGATAGACCTCGTAGCCGTCCTGAAGTCTGGGCGAGGTGATTTCGTCATACTGCATGAGTGAGTCCCTCCAGTACCCCGGAACATACACCCAAATGGGGCGACGTGGTGGCGGCGTCGTTTTCGGCGGCGGAGGCCCGCGCACGCCGGCCGGCGTCCAGGATAAGTGGGCGATCGTGAAGGGGTGGCTCGATACGCACCAGGTGCCGGTGCCGGTGCCGGATCTACCGGTCGCGCCAGAGATGCGACAGATGCGCGAATGATCGCCTGATTAGCATAACCATGGCTTCGGCCAAGATCTGCTCAACCGCCGGTGACAGGTATCGGAGCATTGCGCGGCAACGATAGTCGGCCTAGTTTCTCAACCGGAAAGGGCGCTCCCCGGACATGCCACCCGAGCCCCAACGACGGTGGTTGTTCACCCCCTACAGTGTGCGCTCTTTCCATTACCGCCAGTTTTGTTTCCTTTGGCTCCGCGAACTGCTGATCGGTCAGGGCTATGCCGCGATTTTCTTGACCGCCTTGTGAACCAGGCGCAGCCGCCTGTCGGTGAAATCAAATTCTTCCATGTCAGGCACGATATCAGCAGTGACCTCTGGTCCGATCAGCTCCATGGTCCAGTCCGGGAAAGCCCGTTTGGCAATCTTCGCGACACCGAAAGGAACAACGTCGTCATGACGGCCATCCTCGACGATCCGAGCGAACACACTGGCCGTGGCCTCAACGGGGCCTTCAATCGTTTGCATGAAGTAGGTACCGTCGAACAAGAGGATACCGGTTACGCCGAGCTCATCATTTCGTTGTCGGCTCTCCTCTAGGATCGCCTGCAGCTGGCTGCTCGGCTCGCGCAGGCGAGCCAAACTTCGATAGGAAATGGTCATCAGTTCACTCATCCTGAGCCTCGTGCGTTTGAAGGGGGAAAAGCGGTGCAGATCCCACAACCCGGTGGTCTCCGCGCAGTATACGCATGTGGCGGGCCGCTTTGCGGCGCGCCTATTAAATGTGCGTCTAGGTCAAATCTTTTGCGTCGACCAGCCCTCGAAGCCGGTGTCGGCATAGTCTGGCGCATGCGATGTGTTGCAAATGCAACGTCGCCGATCCCTGCTCGGTTCCCGTCGAATGAAAGGTCCGCGGTAGTTTCGAGATCAGTGGGCGATCGTGAAGGAATGGCTCGAGAAGCACCAGGTGCCGGTGCCGGACCTGCCCGTGGCGCCGGAGATGCGACAGAGGCACGACTGATCGCCTGGTGCGGCTATGGTGCGGTTTCAGGCGGTTTGGTGCCGTTTCGAACCGGCCTCGGCCGGGCAAAAGCCGTTGGAAATCAGTGAAGCCGACCTCTGCCTGTGCCCTCCGAAGGCGGAGGTCTTTGTTCCAGCGCTCGGATTTTTCTCAAGGCAGAAAGTGTTTTGCGCCCTGAGTCGTGTCGTGCGAAGCTGAATTGAGGCAAGGAGCACGTCATGGGTCAGAACTCGAAAATCGAATGGACAACCCACACCTTCAATCCCTGGTGGGGGTGCACCAAGGTGTCCGAAGCGTGCAAGCACTGCTACGCAGAAAGCTGGGCAAAGCGCGTCGGTCAGAAAGTTTGGGGGCCATCTGTCGATCGGCGGACCTTCGGCGATGAGCATTGGAAGCAACCGCTTCGATGGAACAAGCTTGCCTCCGGCGGCGATACAAGACCGCGAGTGTTTTGCGCATCCATGGCCGACGTTTTTGAGGACCGCGAAGAGCTTTCGCCTTGGCGCGCCCGACTTTGGGAGTTGATCGACGACACACCACATTTGGACTGGCTTCTGCTCACAAAGAGGCCGCAGAACGTCGGGCGTCTAGCTGGCTGGGGCGGGGATTGGCCGGCAAATGTCTGGCTGGGAACTACGGTCGAACTTCAAGCTCGCGCGGACGAATTGCTTCCGCATCTGTCCCAAATACCGGCCAAGGTTAGGTTCATCTCCGCCGAACCACTCTTGGGACCACTGGAGATCAACGATTGGCTGAAGTCGTCGATCGATTGGGTGATAACTGGAGGCGAAAGCGGCCCAAAGGCTCGGCCGGCTTCACCAGCTTGGTTCCGAGATCTCCACATGCAGTGCATGCAGAATGAAGTCGCCTTTCACTTCAAGCAGTGGGGCGACTGGGCTCCTGGCGACGGCCTGAATCTTCTTGCCGCACGGGCAAAGCACAAAAAAATTGTTGCCGACGGAACAACGATGGTACGTGTTGGCAAGAAAGTTGCTGGTCGCGCGTTGGACGGAACTGAATGGGATCAACTGCCCGTGGCAAGGGCAAACTAGAAGGGCAGGCAGAGCTCTTCTCTGAAAGTGAAACCACCACCCGAAAGTTGCAAGGTGACTTCTTGGTGGATGGAGTTCGGATTCCGGAAAGGGGACTTGGCTTTCCGCCCGACCAGACCAACTCGAAAAGCAAGCTAATTGCCGAATACATCTCGCTTTTTCAGAAGGTGACGCGAGGTGGGCTGTACATAGATGGCTTCTCCGCGCCGCAAAGCCGAGAACACGAAGAGGCTTGGACTGCTCGGCGCGTCTTGGAAATCACGCCACCTCGCCTGCGAGTATTCTGGCTCTGCGACGCCGATCCGTCTGGCCTACTTCAGCTGAGGCGTCTGCGCGACGTCCACCGTAAGCGCCACGCCGATCCCCTCCTGCCGCGTTGAAGCTGGCTGTGCGAGTCCTGCT
>NZ_BNCJ01000028.1 GCF_014656415.1 Seohaeicola zhoushanensis
CTTGGAACTTCCGAACCGCGTCAAGCCGCGCCGCGTAGGGGACCGCCGAGGCGCTTACGTCGTGGGTAGTCATGATGTTCTCCTTTCGCTGTAAGTCCCTGAGGACGCGAAAGAAGAAGGCCGGAGGAAAAAGCCGGAGGGTCACCCGCCATAGCGGGGACACGGGAAACACGGCCTTGCGCCAAGGCTTCAGGCCGCAGGCGGCAAGGGTGGTGCGGGCAGCCCGTTGACCGGACGGCGCGTCCGGCCAGACAAAGCGTCAAACCTCAAGGGACGAAGGCGGAAGGAAGATGCGACCACTCACGACGAAAACGAGCACAAAAGTCTAGGCAGAGCTCAACCCCCAGATAATGCTCGCCACAACGAAGCTGGAAGCTGCACCGGCTCTCGCGAGGCCCCAAGCACTCCCGTAGAAGTTACAGTCGCCCGTCGGCCTTCAGTCGACTCAACATGCGGCGTGCAACGGGGGGTGGCACCTTGGCATGCATAGCCGCGAGATCATCTCGGTGACAGTGGCGCAACAGTTTGCCGCTCTTGCATGGGCAAAGCCAATGACCCTTGGGCCAGTCATGGGAAAGAAGTCGCAAGTGATAGCGCAAGCTTTCAGCATTATTGGATATACCGAGAGCGTCGGCGTAGGCCTCCTCAAGGCCTTTCAAACCATGAGAACGCTCGCCAAAAGGCCACTTCCCCGTTTTCTCGTACCAGAACTGTCCGAGAAAATATTCGTTCATCGGACCGTTGAGATAGCTCGATAAGGTATGGTCATTTACTTCGACGAGCCAGTTCTCCCAAACAGTTACACAACAGTCTCCGTTGGGGTTGATGTGCCGCTCGGCGACGCGCGGAATTCGTTCGCCAGTTTCGAAAACTCTCGGCTCCTGCCGTGGGTAGCGTTCGGACAGCTCCATCGAAATTTCGAAGGAAGTAATCGGTCCATCCGGAGCTGCGACGACGCCTTTTTCGAAGACCAAGTATGTGCCTTCGAGGCGGATTCTCTTGCCATCAGACTCGGCGATTAAGTTGGGTTGATCGAATGAAACGGCCGCCCTCACCTGATCAAGTGTCAACAAGGTGCCCGATCTTCCTACGATCTGGTCCATGGTTTTGACTGAGGGCCGTCACGTTGAATCTGTTCGATTGCCGCCTCTGCGCGACGCGTCTGATCTGCTTCGGCAGGTCGCGCCACAGCGGGTGTCGCGAGTACCGCAGCAGCGGGCAGCACGGCCTGAAGCGTGCGGTTGACCAGATCAGAACCAAGATTTTCGCGAAGCGGCGAGGGAATGGAATTGAACGGGCTGGAGCGCAAATAGGTGCCGAAGTCACGACGGGCCTGTTCGAGCCAACGGCGAAAATTCTCCTCCTTCTTCGGCTCATCGGCCCACTTGTCGGCGAAGTTCTCTGCGGGATTGACAGGGTTCGCCACCCACGACTGACCATCCCGATTCTCGATGAAACGATCCATTCCCCTTAAAATACCCTGCAGCGCCGCAGAGACCGACGGCTCCTCGTTGTAAGCATGTGCGGAAAGCGTGGTGATAATAATCGAGATTGGCTTGTAGTCAGCGTCATCGGCGAACATGCAGTCACGGTGGCGCTTCAGAAGCTGGATGGTGCGCTGCAATGGCGTCTTCACTTTATGGTCCGGAATCTGGTCCACACTTGCGGTGATGTGCTCACGCTTGGCGAACTCGATCTTTCGCTCAGTCAACTGGATGAGCATGCGGCTTCTAAACCAGGCGGCGTAGCCCTGCGGGTTGCTCAAAGGCCAGTCTGCGGTAGGCCTAGCGTACTGAGGGAGAGTTCGATCTGTGATTGCGATTGCTTGACCTGCCAAGTCAGGGCTCGTTGCCAAAATCGGATGGCCCTGCTCGGTTAGCATTTGACGGTAACTCTGTGCGTCCGGAATGGCGGGCAAAATATCCATGTGGAACTGCGCGCCGTCTGCATAGGTCAAAGTCCAGCACCGGCGCCCTTCTACGACTGGCTTTGCCATGCCACGCGCCGCGGCATATAGATGGACTTCGTTTCCGACCGCTTCTTTGAGGCTCTTCTGTGTGAAAGCTGTCTTGGAACCCTGCAGCAAACAGACCAGATCAACGTCATATTCCTCAGCCAATGTAAGCGGTCTGGTCACCGTGCCGAGCAGGAACGAGCCCTGGGGCGAAATCGCAGGACTGTAACGGGCTAGGCTGGATTCAGGTCTGTCCAGCCAGGCACCGATTGAGTCGTAGCGGCTCTTGGCCTCTTCGAACTTGGACGGCGGGATGTCGAGGGCGTCCGCAAGTTCTTCTAGGACATCGTCGTGGGATTTAGCGATTTTCGTATGCTTTGTCATGGCATTACCTATGAATCGGTTCGAACTCTTCAGCCGGCTGGCCGAAGAACTGTGATTGAAGAATGGGCCTTTGGATGCGCGCCTCGGCGAATGCTCGGTCCTTCAAGCTGCGAATGCGGCGTGTGTCATCCAGACTGTAGAAACCGTCTGGTACGGGTTGCGACACGCGGTAGATCGCCTTACGTTCGTGCGGATCACCTGTAAGAATGTGGGCAATACCAAGAGAGCCATGTGACTGACCGGCCATGAACAGGCTAGCGAGTTGCGGCACGATCTGCGCAGCGCCATAGGCCTCGCGAACGATCTTTATGTCTTCCAGACAGCCGACACTAAGGACCTTGATTTGATCCGGGGGCCAGCCGAGTGTTCCGATCGCCTCAACGACGGCGATGCCGATCGGGTTGTTGGCCCAAATGCCGCCATCGACCAAACCGACATCGTTGGCGGTCACGTGCTGGGCGAAGAAGGTCGGCGCTGCGGCTGTTGCCATCGCCGCATCTACGGCAAGTTCCTTGTAGTCAGTTTTCAGCCGCCCATGGTGAGCCGTCTTGAAGATATAGACGCCCTGCGTCTGGGGGTGCCAGGCAGGAACGACGAGCCGCGTCTGCGCTTCACCAAGCTTTCGTGCACCAAGGACTTCTTGCAGGGCGAGCCGTAGGGGTTCGGCATCGTACTTGGGTGCCCAAAGCCTCTTGCCAGAACGGAGCCGACGCTCAAGCCACCCTGGAACGCCAGTTCGCGTCTGCGCGAAAATGGTGGGTCCCTTCTCTTCGTAAAGTTTCAGAATGTCGGCGGCTTTCATTCCCAGTGCGAGTCCGATGGCGATGATGCCACCTGTCGACGTCCCAGATATCAGATCAAAATAGCGGCCGATCGGCTCCGGTAGGTCCTCCTCCAAATTTGCGAGAAAGGCAGCTGGGAATGTTCCCCGGATACCGCCACCGTCGATTGTCAAAATTCTTTTCAAATCTTCTTCCTCTTCAATAACTAGCCGGCATAAAATGTACGTGCCGGAATCAATGCTTCTCGTCCCGCGGCGGGTTCGGGTCGTGACCCGGCGGGACAGTATCGGAGTCGCGCCAGCGCCCATCACGGCCTTGGATGCGAACCTCGCCGCCACCAAGGTTTCGGACTGTTTGCTTCGCTGCCTGTTCGGCCTCGCGCTGCGTCCCATGGACGCTGCTTGCCCGCGCACTGCCAGCAGCTTTCACGGCCCAGCCCTTCGGATGTTTAGTTACGTAACGATCTGGCATGGCGCCCTCCTCGTAGTTGACATTCTGTGATTGACGATAGTATAGTAGATATGCGCTCGAATGTCAAGCGCGTATAGTTTTGATATAGTCAGAAACGAGGGAAGATGCGTTGGGGCGTAGAGCAACGACTTGAATTTATTGAGTTTCGCCTGTTTTGGGAGGGCACGATCAACCGTAGCGACATCATCGATGCGTTCGGCGTGTCGGTCCCGCAGGCTTCAAAAGACCTGAGTCTCTACCAGGAGCGCGCCCCCGGAAACATGGACTATGACAAGAGCAGCAGGCGCTATGTCGCCCTGCCCGACTTCACGCTACGCTTCCTGGAGCCTGACCCCTACGTCTTCCTGTCCCGGCTGCGCTCTGTCTGCGAAGGACAGTTGTCAGCGACCGACTCTTGGATCGGCGCAATGCCTGACGCCGATATTGCCGCGACCCCGCGAAGGGACATCGACATCGACATCCTGCGCAAGGTGCTAACGGCAGTGCGCACGGGGCAATCCATCGAGATATGCTACCAGTCAATGAGCCCCAAAAGGCCGGACCCGGTCTGGCGTCGCATTACACCGCACGCCTTCGGGTTTGACGGGTTCCGCTGGCACGCGCGGTCATTCTGCCACCTGCAGGAGACATTCAAAGACTTCCTGCTGCCGCGAATCCTCGAAGCCGGGCCGCTGGGAAAACCCGGAAAGCGCGGTGATGCAGATGCACTTTGGCACGAGTACTACGACATCGAGATCGTCGCCCACCCCGGTCTGACCGAAAGCCAGAAACTCGTTGTCGGCAAAGACTACGGCTTCGTCGGCGGCAAGGGCACGGTGACCGCACGTTACGCTATGCTCTTCTATGTATTGAAGCGCCTCGGTCTACTGGGAAAGCCCGAGAAAGAAGACCCGCGGCGCCAACATATTGTTGCCCTGAACCCAGATGATGTGCAAAATGCGCTGAAAAAGGCCTCGGGGCCGCAGAATATTGATTTCGATCAGGAAAGAATTTCAACGGGAGCCGCGCATGACGCGTGAACATATTGTTGTATTGTCCGTACCCCTCGCCCCCAATAAGGCGAGCGGCTCAGCGATAGGAAAGCAGGCCGCCGCTGCCCACCCTTCTTCTGTGGGCGAAAGCGAGCAATTCGATGGCTGAGGTGCGGAGCGCAAAACTCGAAGACCTAAAATCTGGAGCCTCGATAGAGGGATTGACCCCTGCCGGTAGTGCCAAAGTCATCAATGTCGAGTGGTTCGGCGACCAGGCCGTCAAGGTCGTGTTCGAGGACCCGAACGGCGGCGTTCAGGATCGTATCGTCTATCGCGATGAAGAACATTCCCTGAAGGTGGCAGGCACCGGTTCCGTGTTTTCATTCGATGCCAGCGGTGAGTTGCTGCGGCTGGTCACCGAGGCTCACAGGATCAAGCTCGCGCACCACTTTGATCCGTACCTTGCAATCCATACCAGTCTGGTGCAGCCGTTGCCGCACCAGATCACAGCGGTCTATGGGGAGATGCTGCCGCGACAGCCCTTGCGCTTCCTGCTGGCGGACGACCCCGGTGCCGGCAAAACGATCATGGCGGGCCTGCTCATCAAGGAGTTGATAGCAAGAGGCGATCTGGAACGCTGTCTAGTGGTCGCGCCAGGCAGCCTCGTTGAACAGTGGCAGGACGAGCTCGGCGAAAAGTTCAACCTTGAGTTCGATATCCTGACCAGAGACATGATCGAGCATTCCCGGTCAGGTAACCCGTTCAATGACAAGAACCATCTGATTGCTCGCCTGGATGTTCTGGCGCGAAACGAAGAGCTACAAGAAAAGCTGATCCGGTCGACCGAATGGGACCTGATCATCGCTGACGAAGCGCACAGGATGTCGGCCAGTTACTTTGGGAGCGAGGTCAAGCGGACGAAACGCTACCAGCTCGGGGAGAAGATCGGTCAGACGTGCCGACACCTGCTGCTGATGTCGGCGACGCCGCATAATGGCAAGGAAGCTGACTTCCAACTATTCATGGCACTGCTCGACGGAGACCGTTTTGAAGGCCGGTTCCGCGACGGCATCCACTATGCCGATACCGACGACATGATGCGGCGCCTAACAAAGGAAGAGCTTCTAAAGTTCGACGGCACGCCCCTCTTCCCTGAGCGCCGCGCTCGAACTGTCCACTATGAGTTGTCCGACGAGGAGGCTGCACTTTACGCCGCAGTCACTGAATATGTCCGTGACGAAATGAACCGCGTGCAGCGGTTCGCTGAGGAAGACGCCAAGAGAAAGAACAATGTTGGATTCGCACTTCAAGTGCTGCAGCGCCGCCTCGCCTCATCACCGGCAGCGATCTACCAGTCGCTCAAGCGCCGCCGCGAGCGTCTTGAGAATGAACTGGCCGAAGCCCGCCTGATTGCTCGCGGCAAGAAACATAAGCTGGGCGCTGGGAGCGACCTAGTCAGTGATGATGTGCTGTCGAATATCGACGAGTACAGCGAGGAAGATGTCGAGCGCTTCGAGGAGACGATCTCGACGTCCGCAACGTCCGCCGAGTCCATCGAACAGCTGGAGCTTGAAGTCGAGACGCTCAAGGGACTCGAATTGCAGGCGCTTGAGGTCCTGAAGTCCGGAAAAGACACAAAGTGGACGCAGCTCGACAAGATACTCGATGACGATCTGATGATCGATGCCGACGGCATCCGTCGCAAGCTCATCATCTTCACTGAGGCCAAGGACACTCTCAATTATCTTGCCGAGAGGATCAGGGGCCGTCTCGGTAAGAGCGATGCTGTTGACGTTATTCATGGCGGCGTGAGTCGTGAGGAACGGCGCAAGGTAATCAGCCGCTTCATGCAGGACCGCGACCTGATGGTGCTCGTTGCCAATGATGCCGCTGGCGAAGGCGTTAACCTTCAGCGCGGGCACCTGATGGTGAACTACGACCTGCCCTGGAACCCGAACAAGATCGAACAGCGCTTCGGTCGTATCCACAGGATCGGCCAGACGGAAGTCTGCCATCTCTGGAACCTTGTCGCCGCCAACACGCGCGAAGGCCAGGTCTATGGACGTCTGCTCGACAAACTGGAGATTGCCCGCGCCGCTCTGAAGGGCCGCGTCTACGACGTCCTTGGCGAGCTATTCGAGGGAACCTCTTTGAAGGACCTCTTGTGGGACGCCATCCAGTACGGCGATCGTGAGGACGTCAAATCTAAGCTATTCCAGCAGATCGACGGTGCAGTTGACTACGCCCACATCGAAGAGTTGCTCAGCAAGCGCAAGCTCACCAACGATGTGATGCCACAGGCGACAGTCGAAGAAGTTCGGCTGAAGATGGAGCGGGCCGAAGCCGAGCGCCTGCAGCCTCACCACATTCAAGGGTTCTTCCTCGAAGCATTCGAACATCTCGGCGGCAAGCTGAAGCCGCGCGAGGAAGGCCGCTACGAGATAACCCATGTCCCGGTCCGCATTCGGGAGCGCGACCGGTTGATCGGAACCGGCGCCCCGATCCAGAAGCGCTATGAGCGTATCTGCTTCGACAAGAAATTCATCAACAGGCAGCCCGTTGCGGAATTTGTCTGTCCGGGTCACCCGCTTCTCGAGT
The DNA here is from genome assembly GCF_014656415.1 of Seohaeicola zhoushanensis. Taxonomy (GTDB): domain Bacteria; phylum Pseudomonadota; class Alphaproteobacteria; order Rhodobacterales; family Rhodobacteraceae; genus Seohaeicola_A; species Seohaeicola_A zhoushanensis. The sequence continues at coordinate 7,161 of NZ_BNCJ01000028.1, forward strand.
CGGTCATCAGTCTCGTCCGCGAGCAATATGGTCACCTGCTGAAGCAGGGTGCCGTCATGGTCGATGATGCAGACCTCGGTAATGAGGTGCGGGCTGTGTTCCTGTTGGAGCACAGCATCGAGGACGGACGGCGCACCAGCAAAGGCTCGCCACAGACCGTATCGCAGCGCCTGCAATTCGCGGCGATCAATGAGGCTGGGAAGGTCAGCAGTGCAGGCATCGCGCCGCACCTCGATCTTCGCGCCGCCACAGCGGATGAAAAGAACATTGCGCAAGACGAACTCGGGAAGGACTGGCTGTCCCGCAATCTTGAGGACGCGGTGAAGGGCTTTGCCATCATCGAACTCGCACAGGAACACCTGAAAGAGGTGAAGGCACGGCGCATCCCGGAGATCGAGAAGACCGAAAGGGAAGTCCAGGCGCGGCTGAAGAAAGAGATCAACTACTGGGACTCGCGCGCCTTCGAGCTGAAGGAGCAGGAAAAAGCCGGGAAGAAAACGCGGCTCAACTGGGAGAATGCCGTACGCCGTGCGGAGGACCTGTCTGACCGCCTCCAGAAGCGATTGCAGCAGCTCGCGGAGGAGAAGACGATCAAGGCAGCACCGCCTGCTGTCCGCGGCGGTCTGGTCGTAATCCCCAAAGGCCTGCTTCTTCAGAAGTCGAACAGTACCAGTGCCCCGTCGGGTTTCGCTGAAGATGCCGAAGCGCGAAAACTGATTGAAGAGCGTGCGATGCAGGCGGTCCTAGAGGCCGAAGAAATTCTTGGAAACGAGCCGCTCGATGTATCAGTCCACAAAGTCGGCTACGATATCCTGTCCTATGACCCAAGAAGCAAGAAGCAGCGTTTCATCGAAGTGAAGGGCCGGATCGACGGCGCGACCTCGATCATGGTCACGCGGAATGAGATCATCACGTGCCTCAACAAGCCGGATGATTACATCCTTGCTGTCGTCCATGTAGCAGCGGGCTTTGCTCAGGAGCCCAAATATGTTTGGCGGCCTTTCGAGGTAGAGCCAGCGTTTGGCGTCACTGCCGAGCAGTTCGACCTAAAGCATCTGCTTCAGAAAGCGGAACCGCCGCGATGAGCGCTAGACCCGCATATTTCGAGCCGATCCGGGAACGTGCCGCGCGCCGCTGGGACCAGCTGGAGGACGATCCCGAGCTGGCTGCTCCCTGGCATCAGCTATTCATCCAAGTACAAAGTCCACGTCACGTACTTTCGGAACTCCTGCAAAATGCTGACGACGCGGGCGCAACAGAAGCCCGCGTTGCAATAGAGGACGGTGCGTTCGTCTTCCGTCACAACGGCGAGGATTTCACAGAGGAACACTTCGCTTCGCTCTGCCGTTTCGGCTACTCGAACAAGAGAGCGCTGCACACAATCGGTTTCCGAGGCATAGAGTTCAAAAGCACGTTCAGCCTCGGCGAAAAAGTCGAACTGTTAACCCCAAGCCTTTCATTGGATTTTCACAAACAGCGGTTCACAGAACCCCGGTGGATTGAACGCCCAATAATGCAAGGCAGATGGACGACAGTGCGCGTCCAATTTTCCGACAGCCATCTCCGCAAGGCTGTGGAAGATAGCTTTTCCGAATGGCTGAAAAGCCCGCTTTCCTTGCTGTTCTTTCGCAATATCCGCCGGGTCAAGATCGGGGACGGCGTGGTTCACTGGCACAGCGAAGGTCCGGGACCGATCGAGGGCAGTGAATGGTTTTCGCTGGATAGTGATCGGGCGCGACGCCACCTCTTCGTACGATCGAAGCCAGAAGCTCTGCCTCAGGAAGCCCTGGCCGAGATCAGGAAAGAGCGCATGGTGGCCGAGGCACAGGAACTTGAATTCCCGCCATGCCAGGTCGAGTTAATCATGGGCGCGGAAGGCCGCTTGTTCGTTGTGCTTCCAACCGGCGTCAAAACTGACCTTCCGTTCTCCTGCAACGCGCCATTCCTTCAGGACGCCGCGCGGTATAAAATTAAGGACCCCGCACAATCGCCGACTAACCGCTGGCTTCTTGAGCGGATAGGCAAGCTTGCCGGTACAGTCTTGCTCGAATGGCTTAACCGAAAAGACCTTTCAGCACAGGAGCGCGCGAACGCGTACAACATCATGCCCGATGTGGACCGCTCTGCCAGCACCCTAGAGGGCGTCTGTGCGGCCATCGTCGAAAAGTCATTTGAAGAGGTCATTGCAGACCCGCCTATCCTGTTGACCGATAACGGTCAGCTCGTGGACTCCAGCGGTGCAGTTGTTTTGCCGCGCGAACTGTTTGAGGTTTGGCCGCAGGAGCAGGTTTCATCTTTCTTCGACGAAGATGAGCGTCCGCCGTTGTCGCACCACATCAGTGAACGGAACATCAAGAAGCTGAAAAACTGGAACGCTATCGAAGAGGTAGATCATCAAGACGTTCTAAACGTTCTTCAGCAGCGACGTTTCCCGCGTCCGCAGACTTGGCGTCAGTTGCTGACCCTGTGGTCTTACGTCGATCAACGGCTCAAGAGCTACGAATATTACTGCGAAGAAGATGCCCTGCGCATCGTCCCTGTGCAGGGCAAGGATGTCTTGTTTGCTGCCTCGGAAGTCATCCGTCTTGGAGAGAAGCGGATAATCCCATCCGAAGAGGACTGGCAGTTTCTTGGTGACCGGATATCGGTCCTAAATCAGAACTGGATGCGGTTCCTTTCGGAACAACGCCGCCAGTCTGAGTCCGAGAAGGACAAGGTACTGCACAAGCTCGTTGAGGCGGCAGATCATGTTCTTGAAGAAATTGGCTTGGACGAGCCGAGCGATACCGGCAAAGTCATCGACACCGTTGCAAGCGGATTTTTCAGCGAAAAGAACATCAAGCTCACCGATGCGATCAGGCTTGCGCACGTAGCAGCTAAGCTTGGAGCTCAGACCGGTGACAGCTTCAAGTTCGCCTGTCAGGATCGTCGCTTGCGTTCGCTCAGCAAAACAGTCCTGATCGACCAGGATGGATCACTAGGCATTCTGCTGCCTGACGAATGGGCGGAAGAGCATCTGCTTCATCCGGACTACACCAAATTCTTCAAGTCGTGCTCCCGAGAGGAGTGGGAAGTATGGATTGCCAGCGGCCGCGCCGGTCTCGGCAGCTTTGTGCCGCTCGAACAAACCTCCGGCAGATACTGGAGCGAAAAGCAGCTACGGCCCGAGCTGGTGCGTCGAAACTTGGAGGGCACGTTCAAACCCCGCTACAGCAACCCCTCCTTTACCATTTCCGACTGGGACTTCGACGATGATTTCTGGGAGCACTGGGAAGCGCTGGCTCCTGAAGTCCCCAGTATCTGGGGCCGGATCGTAGAAAAGGTTCTCGCGCAGCCTGGGCAATGGTCCAGTCGGCTGACAGCCACGGTAACCGAACGGGCTTCAAACGGCGCCGAAAGCCGCTGCGTGCGTGATGGCCTTGCCCCTGCATGGATCATGAAGCTGCGGGAGAAGCCTTGCCTTCGCGACACGCAAGGCAACTACCGGAAGCCCGATGAGCTTCTTATGCGCACCCATGAAACCGAAGCGTTGATGGACATCGAGCCCTTCGTTCACGGCTTGCTCGACGTGGAGGCAACCAAGCCTATCCTTAGGCTGCTCGGTGTCTCGAATAAACCAACCGGACCAGACAAACTTCTGCTGCGACTGGCCACGCTATCAAAGTCTGATACGCCCCCTCCGCACGAAGTCGAAAAATGGTACCGCCGCCTTGACCAACTGATCGACGGCTGCTCGACGGAAGCCTTCCTCAAAGTCCGCGAAGCATTCGAAGCGGACCGCCTTATTCTTGCAGAAGACGGTAGCTGGCAAAATGTCCGCGGCGTTTTTCTCGCGGGTGGCGATGAAGACGTGCCGGGCGCGCCGGTCATACGCGCCTCAGTCCGCGACCTGTCACTATGGAGAAAGCTCGGCATTGGCGATCGGCCAACAGCCGATCTTGCCATTGCTTGGTTGACCACACTTGAGAGCGGGATGCCACTCCCGGCAGAAGACCTCAGGCGAACGAAAGCTCTACTCGCCCGCTACCCCGCGCGCGTCTGGACTGAATGCGGCCACTGGCTCAGCCTCGGCGGCGAGTGGTTGCCGGTCGAAGAGTTCGCCTATGCACTGTCGATGCAGTCACTGACGCACTGGGCGCACCTTCATCCGTGGGTAAAGCAGAAGAGTGCCGACCTGCGTGCTCTGAGCGCAGAGAGTGTCGATGCGCCGCCGTTCGACATACTGCCCTCGCTGGCGTCGGTGATCGAGGAACAGTTCAGCCAGCACGGGAGGCCCGCAGGACACGCTGAAGAACGCGCCTGGCTCACAGAGCTCGGGTGCTCCCTACGGCGGATCAAGCTGGATGATGAGGAAGAAACCGCGCGGGTTCGGGAGTTGGGCGCGCAGCTTGCGGGGACCCGATGGGTGACCTGCAGTGATATCGAAATTACCCCATATATCGGCGGTAAACCTGCAGGAACGGCGCGTAGAGCGGACGTTCTTTGGCAAGGCAGCGCCCTCTATGCGGAGGATCGCCCGCTGGCCAGACTGGCAAAGTCGGCCGCGCAGGAAATTGGGAAGGCGTTCCGCCGCACTGAAATCATAGATGCCATCAAGCTGTGTTTCGACCGGCCTGCCGATTTCGTGAGCAACTACATGGAAGAGAACTTCGATCTGGTCCCGCCGGAGGAGATCGAAGAGCGCGACAGTCAATCTGAACAGCAGGGTGCGGCAGCACCCGCAGTCGGGTCACAGCAGGCAGAGGATCAAGACAGCACCAACGACCCCTCCTCCGAAACGATCGTCCATGAAGCTGACAGCGAGGACGACGAAGACTTCGCCGGAGACGACAACGCTGAATTGGTCAACAAGGCCGAACCGGAAGAGAATGAGAGCCCAGTCGCGGAAGAGCCCGAACCGGAAGAAGAGCCGGACGACGCGCCACTACCTGCGCCCCGGAAACCCCGCGAAACCAAGGCGCCAATCATAGAGCGTTTCGCGCTCGCCAAGGGCTTCCGCAAAGACGGCGACAGTCATTTCTACAACGATCAGGGCCAGATCATCGGGCGGGCAAATGGATCGTTGTTCCCGTGGGAACTGCGCTCGCCGGCAGGCGATGTGAGCAAACGCTACTGGCCGAAGGATCACTGCCTGGAACTGGAACCGCTGCCACTCGATGCGGCGATCTGGGGCGTGCTCGAACAGCACCCGGATTCCTATGTGCTTGTCCTCGCAAATGCTGACGGTGATCCGGTCGAAGTGACCGGCAAGCTGCTGACTGAACTCAGGGATCGGGGCGTGCTCGCCCTGCATCCCTCAACCTATCGACTGGTAATAGAACATGACAAAGACCTATAAGAAGAAACTGATTGAAGTCGCGATCCCGCTGGAGGCGATCAACGCCGCCTCTGCGCGCGAAAAATCCATCCGGCACGGCCATCCTTCAACCCTTCATCTTTGGTGGGCGCGCCGCCCCCTGGCCGCCTGCCGCGCCGTTCTGTTCTGCCAGTTGGTCGATGACCCTTCTGAGTATGCTGATGATCTTCTGGCCAACGACAAGACCCGTAAGGCCGCAGAAGCCGAGTTGGATGCACGCGAAAAGAAGCGCGAGTTAGATAAGATTGAAGGCAAGGCCATCCCACTTGATGAAAAGCCCCTCAGCGTTGAAGAGATCGCCGTCGAGCTGGAGCGCAAGCGTCTATTCACTATCATTGAAGAGCTCGTAAAGTGGGAAAACAGCACCAACGAAGAGGTGCTGGAACGCGCCCGGGCCGAAATCCGCCGCTGCTGCGGCGATGAACTTCCGCCCGTGTATGACCCCTTCTCCGGCGGTGGCACGATTCCGCTGGAAGCCCAACGGCTCGGCCTCCCCGCTTACGGCTCCGACCTGAACCCAGTTGCCGTGATGATCGGCAAGGCCATGATAGAGATACCTCCTAAATTCAAAGATATGCCACCCATCCACCCAGGCGGCAAGGAACGCAACCATTATCGCAATGCCGAAGGCCTCGCCGAAGACGTCAAATACTATGGCGAATGGATGCGAGAGAAGGCATTCGAACGTATCGGCCACCTATACCCGCAAGTCGATCTTCCCAGGGAATACGGTGGCGGCAAAGCTACAGTGATCGCCTGGATTTGGGCGCGGACAGTGCCGAGCCCAGACCCGGCATTTGCGGATGTACGTGTACCCATTGCTTCTAGCTTTGTCCTTGGCTCGAAGCCAGGAAGGGAGACTTGGATTGAACCGTCAGTCGACAAAGCGGGCAAAACAATCTCGTATCGAATTCGTCACGGCGGTACCACGTCCGAAATTTCCAAAGCTAAGAGTGGCACCAAGGCGGGTAGAGGAGCCAATTTCCGGTGTTTGATTTCGGATACTGCGATTACACCTGAGTATGTGAAATCCAAAGGCAAAGCTGGAGAAATGAAGCAGTCTCTCATTGCGATCGTCGCTGAGGGAAAGGGTCGACGAATTTACCTACCTCCATCTGAAGCTCACGAGAAATTGGCGATATCGGCCAGGCCTAATTGGCGCCCCGAGACCGGGCTTGCAAATGATCCAAGAAACTTCTGGACGGTTGACTATGGTTTGACCACTTTCGGTGATCTCTTCACTGACCGACAGTTGACGGCCCTGGGAGGATTGGTCGAATGCCTGCAAGAAGTTCGTGATCGAATTGTGAGTGATCTTTCTACCCATAAGCTCTCCCAAGACAAAATGCCTTTGCAAGAAGGAGGCGCCGGTGCCTTGTCATATGCGGAGGCAGTTTCTGTATATTTGGCCTTTGCAATAAATCGTTCGGTTGATCGGGGTTCATCAATTTGTACATGGGACTCTTCGCCAAAGATGGAGGCGTTGAGGAATACCTTCGCGCGGCAATCACTTCCGATGACTTGGGATTTTGCGGAAGGCAATCCCTTTTCCGACGCCAGCGGGAACTTCAGTGGAAACGTAGATTGGGTCGTGAAAGCCATCGAGCGCTTGTCGCCTGCAGCTATAGGTGTGGAACGCCAGCATGACGCTCAGACTGTTGATTTCCCGGACGGAACCGTGATTTCGACGGACCCTCCATACTATGATAACATCGGGTATGCTGACCTTTCGGACTTCTTTTTCTGCTGGCTCAAGCCATCTCTAAAGTCAGTTTTTCCTGCAATTTTCGGTGTATTGGCTACGCCAAAATCCGAAGAACTGGTCGCCACTCCCTATCGCCATGGGAGTAAGGATTCTGCGGAGTCCTTTTTCTTGGACGGAATGCGAAGCGCCATATCCAACATGGCGCGTCAATCCTCCAAGGATTATCCTGCTGCCATCTATTATGCTTTCAAGCAGAGCGAAGTAGCTCAAGAGGGCATCAGTTCCACCGGTTGGGCCACCTTTCTTCAAGCAGTGGTTGAGGCTGGGTATGCAGTCGTTGGCACGTGGCCGCTGCGTACGGAAATGGCAAACCGCATGATCGCTTCGGGCACCAACGCCCTCGCCAACTCAGTCGTCCTCGTCTGCCGGAAGAAGGAAGCTTCGGCCGAGATCATCACCCGAGCTGAGTTCATCCGCGCCCTGAAACGGGAGCTACCCCCAGCCATCGCAGAGCTTCAGGCAGCCAATATCGCCCCGGCCGATATGCCGCAGTCAGCGATCGGCCCAGGGATGGGTGTATTCTCGCGTTACAAAGCTGTCCTTGAGGCGGACGACAGCCCGATGACCGTCAAGGCAGCGCTACAGCTCATCAATCGAGAACTCGATGAATTCCTTAGCAACATTCAGGGCGAGTTTGATCCCGATACACGTTTCGCTATCAGCTGGTTCGAACTGCACGGCTCGGAGAAGGGCGATTACGGCGCTGCAGACAACCTTGCTCGCGCGCGCGGCATCGCAGTGGAGAGTGTCAAACATGCCGGTATCGTAGAGAGCGCTGCTGGCAAGGTGCGCATCCTAAAGCGCGACGAACTACTTGATGACTGGGACCCGAACACAGACCCTCACCTCACAGTCTGGGAGTGTTGTCAGTACCTGATCCGCGCACTGGAAAATGATGGCGAGTACGCTGCGGCGATGCTCCTGAAGAAGATGGGGGCTGACAAGGCCGAGGCGGTGAAGGACCTCGCCTACTGCCTGTACGACATCTGCTCGAACAAGCGGAAGGATGCGAAAGAAGCAACGTCCTACAACGCGCTCATCGCAGTATGGACTGAACTAACCCGTCAGGCAGCGTCGATCCCGGATCACGAGATGACCGGAAACCGCCAGACGGCAATGAATTTCTGAGAGGCAGACAATGGCAAAGAGTACAAGGCACTATGTGTTTGAAGGGATGGAGCTGCTTCCGGAAGCATTGATCCCGTTTGTAGAGAAGCGGCTCGACAGTGCCCTCACGGGACACTGGCAGGTGGAAGTGATGGAGCGTGTGTCCGGCCTGAAGGCCAGCGGCGGCACCATCAGCTGGGACCAACAAGCGCTGCTCAAGACCATGATGGCGTTCTGGAAGGAAGCGTTCGGGACCGTGCTAGGACATCCTGAGCGATCCTATGTCTCGGAATTGCTCGACGTGCGGAACCGCCTGTCCCACAACGAGACGTTCACCTACGATGATGCCGAGCGAGCGCTCGACTCGATGCGCCGTCTCATGGAGTCGATCAGCGCTGGCGACGTGGCCGATCAGATCGGCAAGATGCGGGACACAATCCTGCGCACCAAATACACTGAGCTCCAGCGCAATGAAGAGCGGCGAAAATCGCAGAAGCTCTCGATTTCGGTCGAGACTGTCGCAGGTCTTCTGCCATGGCGCGAAGTCATCGAGCCGCACAATGACGTTGCAACCGGCGAGTTCAAGCAAGCAGAATTCGCGGCCGATCTTGGCAAGGTTCATTCCGGAAGCGCACCTTCCGAATACCGCGATCCGAAAGAATTCTTCAGCCGTACCTACCTGACGGACGGCCTTAGCAATCTCTTGATCGGGGCGGCAAAACGCCTGGCTGACACCGGTGGCGATCCCGTTGTCGAGTTGCAGACAAACTTCGGCGGCGGCAAGACGCACTCGATGCTGGCGCTCTACCACATGGTGGGCGGCACGCCTGCCCACGATCTTCCCGGCCTTGACCAACTCCTGAAGGATGAAGGGCTAGACGTACCTACCAAGGTCAGCCGAGCAGTCCTCGTCGGCACGACACGCGGACCGCACGACGTCATCGAAACAGATGATGGCCTCACACTCAGAACGACATGGGGCGAGCTGGCCTGGCAGTTGGGCGGAAAATCCGCTTATCAGATGATCGCCGACTGCGATGAAAAAGGTATCGCACCCGGTTCGAACCTGCTGGAAGCAGTCTTCAAGAAGTGCGCGCCCTGCCTGATCCTCATCGATGAATGGGTCGCCTATCTCCGCCAAATCTACAAGGCCGAGGGGCTACCGTCAGGCTCCTTTGATGCCAATCTTTCATTCGTCCAGTCGCTGACCGAAGCAGTGAAGTCGAGCCCCGGAACGCTGCTAGTAGCGTCGCTCCCGGCTTCGCAGATCGAAGTCGGTGGTGAAGGCGGTCAGGAAGCACTGGCGCGCCTGAAGCAGACCTTCTCACGCGTGGAGTCCTCATGGCGTCCGGCTTCGCAGGAAGAAAGCTACGAAATCGTCCGCCGCCGTTTGTTCAAGGCCATTCCGGGTGACAAACACCACCACAAGGACAATACGCTCAAGCAGTTTGCCAAACTCTATCGTGAAAACACCAACGATTTCCCGCAGGGCTGTGCCGACGAGGACTACCGGCGCAAGCTCGAAAAGGCATACCCGATCCACCCTGAACTGTTCGATCAGCTCTACACCTGTTGGGGCTCGCTGGAGAAGTTTCAGCGGACCCGCGGTGTGCTGCGTCTGATGGCGCAGGTCATCCACGAGCTGTGGATGAGCAACGATCCGTCGGTGATGATCATGCCCGGCAGCGTGGCGATCAGCTCTGCTCGTGTGGAGCCGGAGCTATTGCACTATCTCGACGTAAACTGGCAGTCGATCATCGCCAGTGATGCCGACGGCCCGACTTCGACGCCGTACCGCATCGACCAGTCAGCACCGAACCTCAATCGCTATTCTGCCACTCGCCGCGTAGCGCGTGCGATATTCATGGGGTCTGCTCCAGCGCACACACAGAAGAACAAAGGGCTCGACGACAAGCAGATCAATCTCGGTGTCGTTCAGCCGGGCGAACGTCCAGCGATTTTCGGTGATGCACTACGGCGCCTGACCAATCAGGCAAAGTACATGCATAGCGACCTCGGGCGCTATTGGTACTCGATGTCACCAAGCCTGAACCGCCTTGCAGCGGACAAGGCCGCGCAACTCGAAGAAGCGCTCGTTCTAGTGACCATCGACCAGGAACTAACCAAGTACATCAACAGCATCGGTGACCGCGGCCACTTTGACGCCATCCAGGTGGCACCTGCCAGTTCCGCGGATGTGCCGGATGAACCCGGCGGTGTGCGTGCTGTGATCCTCGGCGTGGCACACCCACACAACGGGCGCGACGGCTCTGAAGCGCAGAAGGCTGCCCGCGAAATCCTGATGCAACGGGGCACAGTGCCGCGCGTCTACCGGAATATGCTTGTATTTATTGCCGCTGAAGCGCGCCATCTCGATAGCCTCAAAGAGGCCGTAAGAAGCGCGCTCGGCTGGCAGCAGATAGTGCGTGAAACCGAGCGACTAAACCTGACTCAGAGCGACAGTGCCCTTGCCAAGGCCAAGCGCGATGAATCCCAGGACACCATGCGCACGCGGCTGCAGGAGTGCTGGTGCTACCTGCTCTATCCGCACCAGGATTCTGCTCACGCTGATTTCGAGTGGTCATCAGGTAAAATTCCGGCTCAGGACGGTCTACTGTCCCGCGCAAGCCGAAAACTGGTCAGTGACGAGGCTCTTCTTCCTGAGCTTGGGCCGACGCGGCTAGATCGTGATCTGCAGAAATACATCTGGAACGGTAAATCTCATCTGCTCCTGAAGGACCTTTGGGAGTATATGAACCGGTATCTCTATCTGCCACGGATCAAGAACCAGCAGGTTCTTGCCAAGGCCGTTCAGGCAGCAATTACCGGAACTGTAGCCGGCCCGTTTGCCTATGCTGAAAGCTGGAACGAGGGAGCCGATAGTTATGCGGGACTTCTGATCGAGGGCGCTCGCGACCCGCATGTCATCATTGACAGCCAAAGCGTCATCGTCAAACCGGCGGTAGCCGAAGCCCACAGGCCGGCACCAACCAAGGCAGAAGCTGAGCCCAAGGGTGACGACTTCTCTCTCGGTGACAACCAGAAGCCGACAGACGCACCCGGTGGCGCCAGTGCCACAAATGGCACGGGTTCACAGGTTGCAGCTGAGAAGCTGCCCACGCGGTTCCTAGGAACGGTGATGATATCGGCGGATCGACCTGCCCGAGACATCCACCAGATCGTGGAAGCTATCGTGGAGCAGCTCACGACGATCCCCGGCAGCGATGTAACGCTCAAACTAGAAATCGACGCCGAAGTATCGCAAGGCCTGGACCGATCGAAGGTTCGTACACTTCTGGAAAATGCAACAACGCTTGGGTTCATCGACAAAGTCGTTCGCTAACAATATCAATATACTGGATCAGAGAATTTGACCCGCTAGTTTTGGAATAGGAACTGGCGGGCTAAATTTGCCACAAACTCGCCACAAGGAATCTCGGAGGGATTCAGAGAATGGCGGATTTCTGCGGCTTGGCGAGGGGCGATATTTTGTGGCAAAACCAGCCGATATCGGCCGTTTCTTTCCAGAATATTTCGCTAAGTGATTGATTTGAAAATGGTGACCGCGCAGGGATTCGAACCCTGGACCTACTGATTAAAAGTGAGTATTAAACACAAGCTATTCTGCGGCTTGCAGAGGACTCGCCACAGATTTGCCACAAGGATTTTCAGACAGCGACGAAATCAGTCCCGTTCTCTTTTCCTCGGCTTCTTCAGCGCGCTCAATCAGGTGACCGTAGACATTCAATGTCGTTGTGACGTTCGCATGCCCCATTAGCTTCTGAAGCTTCTTCATGTTGACGCGCTGCTCAATGAGCATCGACGCATAGAAGTGGCGTAGGTCATAGGGTGAGTACATCGGCTTTTGAACGATCTTGCCGTTTTGCTCAACATCCTTCATCAGGCCGGCCTCTTCGCAGAGCGCGGCAAAGCCACGGTTGCGCCAGTTGTTGATGCACTGCCACTTCCCCGAGGCGGTCGGAAAGACGAGATCATACTTGCTCGCTGGTGCAAGCTTGTCGGCGTAATGCATGACCATGTCAGCAGTGTCACTGCTAATGCCGATCCATCGCCAGCCCGAGGGCGTCTTCGTCACCGAGATGCTTACACCGCTGCGCTCTACCGCACGATCCACCTTAACTTCTGTCTGACTAACGTTGAAGCGCGGCAGCGCGAGATACTCGCCTGGACGCATCCCGGTGTCGCCCGCCAAATAGACCATGGGACGGTAGCGCTCCCAAGACTTGGCTATCTGTGCGTTCTTGGAGTTCGCCAGTCGATCCGCAGCGCGAAGAAGATCAAGGAACTCTTTCATCGTCGGTGGTGTCACAGGCTGATCATAGCGGGATGCGGAGTTGATTGTTATCCCTGATGCCACGTTCGCGGTTATTATGCCGCGTAACGCCATCTCGCCTATCACGGTTTGGAAGCAAGACATCGTGCGGCGCGCAACGAACCGCGACGGACAGTTCTCCAGGAGCCAAGAGCGGAACTCGACCACGTCCGGAGGGGTCAGGTCAGCGAGGCGCTTTTCCCAGCGGTACTCACGCATGAATCGTGCGATATATCGGTAGTTCTTGAGGGTGTACGTTGTGACGGGCTCGTTGCCATCGGTACCTTCCTTCTCGCAAATATCGAGCCATCGATCGATGGCCTGTTCTACTGTGATAACTTCTGATGAACGCCGACGTCCTGCTTCCATAGTACCGCCGTTTTCGATCCAGGCACGCGCCTCCTTCAGCGTGTTAAATGATTTATACGCATAACCTGATTTTGTGGAATTACTTGGATAGCGTACTTGGTAATTCGTACCTTTCGCGCCTATCCGCTTTCTTATGTCTGACATCGCTTACCAAAATAGAACAAATCAAAACCAATTAACAAGAACAAAACGTGATCGATTCAGTATTTTGCACTGTTCTCCGCATTAATTTGCGCTTCACGATAAATGCGCACCAAGGAGCCTTTTTCAATCTTTAGCTTGCCATCGATCGGATCAACGAAGAATGGCAGCTTGCGCTGGCCGGTGGCGTCCTTCTCGGCAGCGCGCTTCATCTGGCGGTCATTGAGCTCGATGCCCATTTCCGCCAGAACCTGCCTGGCCTCGGGAAGCCCGATATATGTTGGTGGTTTCATGATGTGCTCCTTTCCGGACTGCATCACCCCGTGCAGGCCCGCCTCTACAGGTCATAGTCCTTGCAGGCCGGGCGGTAGTGATGTGTGTCCATGTAAAAAATCCGCCCCCCTTCCGGGCGGCGGACTGTCAATTCTTCGCCATACTCATTGGTGACGAATATTTTTAATCGTGGTGCCGTGACGTAGCGAACATTGTAGATGTCTCTCAGGGCGCCGAGGTCTTCCATGATCGCGTGAGCGAGCTCTTCGATGCTAATGGTCCCAAGCTGCTTGTAGGCAATAAGCAGTCCGTGAGGCTCAAACGAGCCTTTACCGGTTTTCATGAGTCGTCCAATTCAAAAATTACTTAATCAAATGCGGGAATATCTTCCCATAATTTAATTGTATCGCCATATATCGCGCTGCGTCAAATTTGCGAATCCCGCAAACCCTTACTGACAGCCAGTTTCCAGCAACACCTCCAAACAGACGACGACAGTTCCATCCTTGAATTCCCTGCCCAACCGGGATGGGCTTCCCGATCTTCACCACTCTCTCCCCTGTCCATACGGCCATCCCATCAGCGCCTTTCCGTGCTGATGATGATGCGGGGACGGCAAGAAAGGCCGTGATGGGCACGGCCTCTGAACGAAGGAGAGAGTGATGAGAAAAGTCTTCACCCAAGCCGCCCTTCAGGGAAAATCCCTGCCGGAACTGCGCGCGCTGTTTGCCAGTGTGCAGCAGGACCTGGTCCGCAGCGATGCGGGATCGCAAGAGCGCAGTGACGCACTGGCGAGCCTTGAGACCATCAGCCGGACGATCGCGACACGCATCAGCGCCGATCCCCGCCTGTAACATCCGCCTGCCGGACCTAACGGCCCGGCGGGCAATCTTCGTCATCGTTCAATGACCAGCCCGTGCTCAGGACAGAACTCCGAGCAGGCCATAGCCTGCGTGACATGACCAGACACGCCCGACATATCAGCGCCCATGCCGAGATGCCGCCGATCAAGCTCCTGCTTGACTATCCGGCAGCGGCGGAAGCGCTGTCGATGTCACGCGGCGCTCTGCGCGATCTGGTCTACAAGGGCAGAGGCCCAACAGTCACCAAGATCGGCAGCAGGACCTTCTTCGCAATCAAAGACCTTGAACGCTTTGTCGAGAAGCACCGCGAAGGACCGCTGGACTAGGCGCGCCGCCATAGAGCGCAGACTGTCCAGCGTCGGCTACTGCGTCTTTCCCTTGCCCAGCTTCGCGAGCTCATCGGCCAGATGATCCGGTCGCAGATTGGCGTAGCGCTTGAGAGATTTTGGGTCACGATGCCCTGACATCGCCATCACTGCCGTATCCGACCAGCCTGCCTCGAAGAGGCTCGACACGCGCTCATGGCGCGTATCATGAAACCGGAAGTGCTCCAGCCCAGCCTTCTTACGGGCACGGCTGAAGGCCTGCCGGAAGGCATTGGGGGTCAGCGGGAAAACCCTGCCATCAACACTACGCGGCAAGCCCTGCAACACCTCGATCGCCCGTGGCGACAGCGGCACGGTGTGATCAATGACCTGATCCGGCCTGCGGCTGTTCTTTACGCCACGGAAGGTCACGGCACGACCGGCGATATCGACATCCTTCCAGAATAGATCGAGCAGACTGCCACGCCGCCCGCCCGTCTCGAAACCAAGCTCGACCAACGGCCGTAGCCACGGATTGCGGGCCTCGCTACAGGCGTCGAGCAGCCGCACGATCTCATCAGCAGAAAGCCGGACATCCCGCTCGTCATTGACGGCCGGCCGCGCCACGTCCTCGGTGTTGACAGGATTGACCAGCAGCCCGAGCCGCCGCTTGCGGTAATCGATGACGCGTTTGAGCAGCGTCAACTCGCGCTTGACCGTGCCGGGAGCGATGGATTTGCCCGCGCGATTGACCTGCGCCAGCCGCCGGTCGCGATAATCCTCGAATTGTTCCGGTGTGAGATTGGCGACGGCATGGGCGCACAGCGTTTTCTCTTCCCGCCGGAAGCGCTCTAGCCTTGAACGCTCTGCGATGCGTGACTGCTCACCGGGCCGCTTCTCCGTCACGTCTGTCAGATAGAGTTCGACCAGTTCACCGAGCGTGGTGCGCTGTCCTGCCGTCCGATCGACGAAGTGACCAGCGGCCATCTCGCTTTCGGTGCGATGCGCCCAATCCTGCGCAAGCTTCTTGGTGGCAAAGGTTCCGGACTGCGCAGGCCAGCCCTTGCGGCGAATCTTCACCTGCCACTGGCCGTCTCCGCGCTTGGTGATGGACGCCATGTCCGAAATCCCACCGGGTGTCCCAAAATTGTCCCAAGCAGGATAGGCTCAAACAGCCTGATCGCCAAGCGTTACGGTAAATCCATGATTTTATGAGGAAGTTTTGGCGCACCCGACAGGATTCGAACCTGTGACCTCTGCCTTCGGAGGGCAGCGCTCTATCCAGCTGAGCTACGGGTGCCGGTGAGGGGGCGTATAGGGCAAGAACCGATGCGCCGCAATCGGAAAACCGCGCCCTGAAAGCACTTGGCCGTTGGGTTGGAGCCGTGCCAAATGGCGCGAGTTTCCAGAAAGATGACCGCCATGCCCCGCCCTGCTCCGCTCTGGCTGCTGATTGTCCTGCAGACCGCCGTTTCCGCCGCCTCGCTGGTGGTCGAGATCGTCGCCGGGCGGATGCTGGCGCCGCATGTGGGCATGTCGCTCTACACCTGGACCAGCGTGATCGCGGTGGTGCTGGCGGGCTTTTCCGCCGGGCACTGGTGGGGTGGGCTGCTGGCGGATCGGCCGGCGGGGCGGGCGCTGTTCACCACCGGGCTGGCAATGGTGGGCGCGGCGGCCTCGACGGCGGTGTCGGCCTGGCTGCTGGCGGTGCTCGCGGCGCCGGTGCTGGCGGGCATCGGCCACCCGGTCTGGGGAATCGCGGCACTGGCGATGCTGGTGTTCTTCCTGCCTTCCTTCTTTGCCGGGGTGCCGGCGCCGGTGCTGGCCAAGCTGGCAACGCAGGACCCCGAGCGCGCCGGCCGGGCGCTGGGCGCGATCTTTGCCGCCGGGGCGCTGGGTGCGATTGCGGGGACGCTGCTGGCGGGCTTCCTCTTCATCTCGTGGCTGGGCACGACCTGGACGCTGGCCGCGGTGACGCTCTGCTATGCCATCGCCGCGCTGCTCTGCCTCTGGCTGGCGCGGGCGCGCGCCCTGTCCGCCTATGCGCTGGCGGGGCTGGCGCTTACCGGGCTGGCGCTCACCGCCGAGGCGCCCTGCACCCGCGAGAGCCGTTATTTCTGCATCCGGACGGTGGATGTCTCGGCCGACCCGGCCGACCCGGTGCGGCTGATGGTGATCGACCACCTGGGCCACGGGATCAGCGCCAAGTCGCAGCCGACGGTGATGTTCACCGAGCATTCGGCGATGCTCGACGCGCTGGCGCGGCTGCGCGCGCCGCAGCCGTTCTCGAGCTATTTCATCGGCGGCGGCTCCTACTCCGTGCCCCGCGCCTTTGCCGTCCGCGGCACCGGCCCGATCACCGTGGCCGAGATCGACCCCGAGGTGACCGAGATTGCCGCCCGCGATTTCTGGTATGACCCGGCCAGCGCGCAGGTGCTGCACGAGGATGCCCGCCGCGCCCTGCTTGTCCGGCCAGAAGCGCGTTTCGACATCGTCATTGGCGATGCCTTCACCGATGTGGCGGTGCCCGCGCATCTGGTCACGCGCGAGTTCTTCGACCTGATCGCGGCGCGGATGGCGCCCGGCGGCAGTTTCCTGATGAACGTGATCGACTACGAGGACCGCTTGCACGCGCTGGGCGCGCTGGTCGCCACGCTGCGCGAGGTCTTCCCGGTGGTCGAGGTCTGGACCCGCGCCGTCCGCCCCGAACCCGGCGCGCGACTGGTCTTCGTGCTGGTTGCCGGCGACAGGCCGACCCCGGTGCCCACCATCACCGTCGCCGCCCCGGATACCGAGACCTTCGGCGCCATGTCCGACCGCTGGGTGAACGCGGTCGCCAGCGCATCCGGCCTGGTGCTGACCGACGATTTCGCCCCGATCGACCGGCTGATGGGTCGGCCCGACTGAAGGCCCGGCTGGTGGCCCGCCCGAACCGGAGGTAAGGAGGGACCGAAAGGGAGTATGCCGATGCCAACCGCCGAAGGACTGCTGACGGGCCGCCCCGTGGCGCTGCATATCCTCGACTACGGCTATTTCCGCGTCCACGCCGGCCCACGCGTTGTCGGGATCATGGGGGCGCTTATCACCACCGACGCCGGCGAACTGGTGCTGGTCGATACCGGCTTTCCCCGCCGCTATACCGAAGCACCCACCGAGTCCGAGCTGGCCGACCGGTTGGACAGTTTCGGCAACGTGCTGGAGTGCTCGCCGAGGAACCTGCCCGAGGCCCAGCTGGTGCTGGCCGGGACCAGCCCCGAGCGGATCGCGCTGCTGATCCAGACCCATACCCATATCGACCACGCCGGCCATCTGGACATCGCCCCGCAGGCGCCGATGCTTATTGCGAGCGCCGAGCGCGCCTTGCCGCGCCCGCTGGGCTGGCCGGGGGCGCAGCCGATGGACTGGCCGGAACGCGATTATGTCGAGATTGGTGAAGACGTGCAGATCGGCCCCGGCTTTACCGTGCTCTTCTGCCCCGGCCACGCGCCGGGCCAGCTGTCGCTGCTGATCGAGCTGCCCGAGACGGGGCCCGTGCTCTATACCTCGGACGCCATCTCGCGGCCCGCCGAGATCGGCGAGGGCTTTGCCGGGTCATGGGACGTGCCGCTGGCCTGTCATCACGGCGAACGGCTGACCCGACTTGCCTCGGAGCGCGGCGCGACGATCATCTGGGGGCATTGCCCCGACCAATGGCACGGCCTGCGCAAGGCGCCCGACGCCTATCGCTGAGAAGGAATGCACCCATGTCCGCCATCGACAACCTGCCCCCGCTGCGCGAGGTCATCGCCGAACACGGGCTTTCGGCCAAGAAGGCGCTTGGGCAGAACTTCCTGCTCGACCTGAACCTGACGGCCAAGATCGCCCGGCAGGCCGGTGACCTGGCCCATTGCGACGTGCTCGAGATCGGCCCCGGCCCCGGCGGGCTGACACGCGGCCTGCTGTCGGAAGGGGCGCGCAGGGTGCTGGCGGTCGAGAAGGACGCGCGCTGCCTGCCGGCGCTGAACCAGATCGCCGCGGCCTATCCCGGCCGGCTGGAGATCATCAACGGCGATGCGCTGGAGGTGGACCCGCTGAGCCACCTGACCCCGCCGATCCGGATCGCGGCCAACCTGCCCTACAACATCGGCACCGAACTGCTGGTGCGCTGGCTGACGCCGCAGACCTGGCCGCCGGTCTGGGAGAGCCTGACGCTGATGTTCCAGCGCGAGGTGGCCGACCGGATCGTGGCACAGCCGGGGTCCAAGGCCTATGGCCGGCTGGCGATCCTGGCGCAGTGGCGCTGCAATGCGCGCATCGTGATGTCGCTGCCGCCGAATGCCTTCACCCCGCCGCCGAAGGTGGCCAGCGCCGTGGTGCATCTGACCGCCCTGCCCGAGCCGCGCTTTCCGGCCGATCCAAAGGTCCTGTCGTATGTTGTGGCGACGGCCTTCAACCAGCGCCGCAAGATGCTGCGGGCCTCGCTGAAGTCGGTTTCGGAGAATATCGAGGATCTGCTCAGGGAGGCCGGGATCGCCCCCACCGAACGGGCCGAGCAGATCGGGCTGGAGCAGTTCTGCACCCTCGCGCGCCTGATCGCCGCCGAGCGGCGTCAGGCGAGCAAGTCGTAGGAGGATTTACTCCGCCGCTTCCGAGGTGTCGGAGGGGGCCGGAGCATCGGCGGACGCCTTGGCGGCCGCGGGCTTGCGCGTGCGCGGACGGCGCGCGGGCTTCTTGGGGGCGCTTTCCGGCGTTTCCACCAGTCCGCTGTCCTCGTCCGAGCTGCCGGTGTCGGCAACCGCCATCGAGCTCGAGTCGGGAAGGTAGTTGCTCGGCAGGCCGAGGTGGGTTTCCGGCTCGGGCTGCGGTTCGGGCGCCGGTTCCGGCTGCGCCTGCGGCTCGGGCTGGGCCTGGAACGACGGCTGCTGGTCGCGCTCCGGGCGGTCCTGGTCGCGGTCCTGGCGATCGCGGTCGCGGTCGGCCTGGCGGTCGCGGTTGTGACGTTCCTGCTCTTCCCTGCGCTGGTCGATCTCGCGCTGCGCCTGGGTCAGCAGCCGGGTATAGTGCTCGGCGTGCTGGAAGAAGTTCTCGGTCGCGACGCGGTCATTCGAGAGCTGCGCATCGCGGGCGAGCTGGTTGTACTTGTCGATGATCTGCTGCGGCGTGCCGCGCACCTTGCCTTCGGGACCGGAGCTGTCAAAGACCCGGTTGATGACATTTCCACCCGAAGGCGGACGGTTGCGGTTCGATTTCGAACGCGAGCGGGATTTGGACGATCTCATGTACTTGCTGTCAGCCTTGTGCTCGTTGCGAATGATCCGTTTTGAAGCCTCGATGGGTTCAACAATGCGCCGGATCATCGACTTTTAGGGCAGGCGCTGCACGGGAGCCGTCAAGCGTCCGACCATGCAGCACGGTTGAGAAAACACGTTCTGGGCCTGCGCACAAGAGGCGAGTCGGCTTTTTTCACGCTTTTTCGTGCGATTTGCGGGTTTACCGCATCACCCTTGCGGCGCGTTACCGCTCACGACGCGGTCGCGGCCGTCGAGATCGGGCAGGACCGAAACGTCCACTAGTCCCGCCCCGGCGAGGATCTGCGCAACCGCCGCGCCTTGCGTCGGGCCGATCTCGACCAGCATCCTTCCGCCCGGCGCGAGGTGGTCCAGGAGCCCCGGCGCAATGGCGCGATAGGCGCCAAGGCCGTCGCCGCCGTCGGTCAGCGCCAGCTCGGGTTCGTGGCGGCGGACCTCGTCGGAAAGCCCCGGCATCTCGGCCAGCGCGATATAGGGCGGGTTGGAGACGATCAGGTCGAAGGTGCCGTCGACGGCGGCGAACCAATCGGATTCGCGGAACGCGGCGCGCTCGGCCACCCCCAGCGCACCGGCGTTCAGCGCCGCCTGGCGGCAGGCCAGCGGCGAGAGGTCGACGCCCAGGCCGGTCGCCTGCGGACGTTCGGCCAGCAGGGTCACGAGGATGCAGCCCGAGCCGGTGCCAAGGTCGAGCACGCGCCCGAAGGGCGCGGCAAGGGCCGCCTCGATCAGCGTCTCGGTCTCGGGTCGAGGATCAAGAACATCGCGCGAGACCTTGAAATTCCTGCCATAAAAGGCGCGCTCGCCGATCAGATGCGAGACCGGCACCCGCACCGCGCGCAGCGAGATCAGCCGTTCGAACCGATCGGCCACCTCGGGTTCCACCTGCTCGGGCGCGATCAGGGTCACGCGCGAGGGGTCGATGCTGGCGGCATGGGCCAGCAGGATGCGGGCATCGCGCGCCGGGTCGGCCACGCCCGCCGCCCGCAACCGCGCTGCGGCCGCGGCGAGGGCCTGGGCGGCGATCACCCTTCCATCTCCGCCATGCGCCGCGCCTGGTCGTCGGCGGTCAGCGCGTCGATGATCTCGTCCAGGTCGCCCTGCATCACCATGTCGAGCTTGTAGAGCGTCAGGCCGATCCGATGATCGGTCAGCCGGCCCTGCGGGAAGTTGTAGGTGCGGATGCGCTCGGAACGGTCGCCGGTGCCGACCTGCGCCGCCCGATTGGCCGAGCGTTCGTTGTCGACCCGGCTGCGTTCGAGGTCATAGAGCCGCGCGCGCAGCACCTGCATGGCGATCTCGCGGTTGCGGTGCTGCGACTTTTCCGAGCTGGTGACCACGATCCCGGTGGCCAGGTGGGTGATCCGCACCGCCGAATCGGTGGTGTTGACGTGCTGACCGCCCGCGCCGGACGAGCGCATCGTGTCGATCCGGATGTCCGACGGCGCGATGACGATATCGACATCCTCGGCCTCGGGCAGGACCGCCACGGTCGCCGCTGAGGTATGGATGCGCCCGCCGCTCTCGGTGGTCGGCACCCGCTGGACGCGGTGCACGCCGCTTTCGTATTTGAGCCGCGCGAAGACGTTCTCGCCGCCGATCCGCGCGACCAGTTCCTTGACCCCGCCCAGTTCGGTCTGCTGGAACTCGATAATCTCGAAGGACCAGCCCCGCGCTTCGGCATAGCGTTGATACATCCGCAGCAGGTCGCCCGCGAAGAGCGCCGCCTCGTCGCCGCCGGTGCCGGGGCGGATCTCGAGAATCGCCGGCCGCGCGTCGGCCTCGTCCTTGGGCAGCAGCGCCAGTTGCAGGGCGTGTTCGGCCTCGGGCAGCTGCGCCTTGAGGGTCGGCAGCTCCTCTTCCGCCAGAGCCTTCATGTCGGGATCCGAGAGCATCGCCTTCGCCTCGGCGATATCGTCGGTCAGCCGCCGCCAGGCGTCGATCTGATCGACCACCGGCTTGAGGTCGGAATATTCCTTGGCCAGCTTGGCGATATCGCCGCCGCCAGCCGACATTGCCGCCTCCAGATACTGGAAACGCTGGACGATCTGGATAAGGCGGGCCTCGGGTACCATCGGCGCGGTGTCATATATCGAAAGGCTTTGGTCAAGGGGCTGGGCGTGGTATCCTTGCGGGATGATACGCCTCGCCGCCCTGCTGATGCTGCTCGCCGCGCCTGCCGCGGCCGATGTCGTTGGCCCGAAGGGCAAGGTGCAGGACTGCTATTGCACAGACCGTACCGGCGCGCGGGTGGAACTGGGCGAGACGATCTGCCTTCAGGTCGACGGCCGCATGTTCATGGCGCAGTGCCAGATGTCGCTCAACGTGCCGATGTGGCGCGAGGTGCAGAAGGGCTGTCTGTCATCCAGCCTTGAGCACGGCGAGCCATTGCTCAACACGGCGACCGTTTACCCCAAGATCTGAACGGCCGAAGCGCAGCCGCGAGAAGATCCGGAGCCGGTCGCCGTCCTGCTGCGCGGTGACATAATCCGGGAAGCCCCAGAACGGCGTGCGCACCACGTAGGTGGCGTGCCCCTCGGCAACGCTGCCGGCCAGGGGCGGTTTGCCAATCAGCGCGTCGAGCCGGGCCAGCCCGTCGGGGCCGGTCTGCACCACGCGCTGCACGCCGTATTTGGAATCCTGGTCCGCATCGAAGGTCAGCGGCACGTGCCAGCGCGCTGGGTCGCTGGGCGCGAGGCGGATATAGGCCGCCGCCGCGACGACCAGCAGACCAAGGATGCCGACCAGCTTCAACACGGCTCAGCGCACCTCGACGCCCGGCAGGATGCAGAGCAACTCGTAGAGGATATTCGCGGCGGTCAGCGCGGTATTGCCCGAGGGATCGTAGGGCGGAGAGACCTCGACCAGGTCGCAGCCGACGATATTCGCGCCCCGCAGCGCCCGGATCAGCTGCAGCGCCTGCGGGGTTGTCAGACCGCCGATCTCGGGCGTGCCGGTACCGGGCGCATAGGCCGGATCCAGGCTGTCGATGTCATAGGTGACATAGACCGGCCGGTCGCCGATCTCGCGGCGGATCTCGCGGCCCAGCGTGTCGAGCGATTTGCCCCAGAGTTCGTGCGCCGGGAACATCTGGAAGCCCCAGCCCTGCGCCTCGGTGAAATCGGTCGCGGCATAGCCGGTGCCGCGCAGGCCGATCTGGTAGACCTTTGTCGGCTCGATCAGCTCCTCCTCCCAGGCGCGGCGGAAGACGGTGCCGTGGGTCTCGCGTTCGCCGAACATCTCGTCGTTGACGTCGGCATGGGCGTCGACATGCACCAGCGCGACGGGGCCGTATTTATGCGCCATCGCCCGCAGGATCGGCAGGGTGATCGAATGATCGCCCCCCATCGCCATCGGCAGCGCGCCCGAGGCGAGGATCGCGTCGTAGCTCTCGGCGATGATGCGGATACTCTCGGTGAGCGAGAATGTGTTGATCGCCAGGTCGCCGATATCGGCCACCTGAAGGCTGTCGAAGGGCGCGGCCCCGGTGGCCATGTTGTAGGGCCGGATCATCGCGCTTTCGGCGCGGATCTGCTTGGGGCCGAAGCGGGTGCCCGAGCGCCAGGAGGTGCCGATATCCATCGGCACGCCCAGCACGGCGACGTCGAGGTCATCCAGCGTCTCGGCGGTGGGCAGCCGCATGAAGGTGTTCGGCCCCGAGAAGCGCGCCAGGTCGTTGCCGCTGATCGGCTGGTTGAACGAGGTCATCCCCGCTTCCTCGCGCCCAGCAGGCTCAGGATCTCGACCGCCACATGCGCCCCGGCGATGGCGGTGGCCCCGGTGGTGTCGAAGGGGGGCGAGACCTCGACCACGTCGCCGCCGACGATGTTTATGCCCGAAAGTCCCCGCAGGATCGCCGCCGCCTGCCAGCTCGCCAGCCCGCCCCAGACCGGGGTACCGGTGCCGGGCGCAAAAGCCGGGTCGAGCGCGTCGATGTCGAAGGTGACCCAGGCCGGGCTCTTGCCCACCACCTCGCGCGCCCGCGTCACCACCTCGTCGACGCCGATGCGATGCACCTCGGGCGCGTCGATGACCGCGACGCCCAGCGTGTCGGTATTGGTGGTGCGAATGCCGATCTGCACCGAGCGGCTGGCATCCACGATCCCTGACTTCACCGCCTTGTAGAACATGGTGCCATGGTCGACGCGGGCCATGTCGTCATCGGGCCAGGTGTCGGTATGGGCATCGAACTGAATCAGCGAGATCGGGCCGTATTTCTCGGCCACCGCCTTGAGCACCGGGAAGGTGATGTAGTGATCGCCCCCCAGCACCACCGGCGCCGCACCGGCGGAGAGAATGCCCCGGATGTGGTCGGTCACGCGGCCCGGAAAGGAGGGCACGTCGGCATAGTCGAAGGCCATGTCGCCGTAGTCGACGATGCTGCGCTCTTCCAGCACGTCGAAGGGCCAGCCGTAGGGCGCGTCGAAGGCCTGCAGCGCGCTTGCCTCGCGGATCGCGCGGGGGCCGAGACGGGTGCCGGGCCGGTTCGTCACCGCCTGGTCGAAGGGGATGCCGGTCACCGCGATATCGACGCCCGCCAGGTCCTTGGTATAGCGCCGTCGCAGGAAGGAGGTCGCGCCGCCAAAGGCATTCTCGAACGAGGCGCCACGCAAGTTTTCGCGTGTAAATGCCTGATCTACCTGTGTCTTCGCGTCTTCCAGCGCCATGCCCTACCTCGCTGCCAGCGGTTGCGCCCGTTCGACGATGCGGGCAAAGAACGATGCCCCGACCGGGGCGATCTCGTCGTTGAAGTTGTATTTCGGGTGGTGCAGCCCGGCGCTGTCGCCCTGCCCGATGAACAGGTAGGATCCGGGGCGCACGTTCAGCATATAGGCGAAATCCTCGGCCCCCATCTCGCGGCCCGAATCCGCCAGCACCCGGCCTTCGCCCGAGACCTCGCGCGCCACCTCGGCGGCGAATTCGGTCTTGGCAGGGTCGTTGATCGTTGCCGGATAGCCGACCTGGTAGTCGAGCTCGGCCTCGACGTCAAAGCTCGCCGCCTGCCCGGCGACGATTGCGGCCATGCGCTCGCGCACCATCGACTGCACCTCGGCGTCGAAGGTGCGCACGGTGCCATTGATATAGGCGGTGTCGGGGATCACGTTGTCGGCGGTGCCGGCATGGATCTGCGTCACCGAGAGCACCAGGTCGTTCAGCGCGTAGTGGTTGCGGCTGACGATGGTTTGCAGCGCCTGGGCGATGCCCACGGCGGCCATGACCGGGTCGCGGGTCTCATGAGGCATGGCGCCGTGGCCGCCCTTGCCGGTGATATGGATATGGAAGGTGTCGACCGCCGCCATGATCGGCCCCGGCGTGGTATAGAAGGCCCCGGCCTCGAAGCCCGGCGCGTTGTGCAGGGCATAGACCTCGGAAATGCCGAAGCGTTCCATCACGCCCTCTTCCACCATCAGCTCGGCCCCGCCACCGGTCTCTTCGGCGGGCTGGAAGATCAGCGCGACACGGCCCGAGAACTTGCGCGTCTCGGCCAGGTATTTCGCGGCGCCCAGCAGCATTGTGGTATGGCCGTCATGACCGCAGGCGTGCATCTTGCCGGGCCGCTGCGAGGCATAGGGCACGCCGGTCGCCTCGGGGATCGGCAGCGCGTCCATGTCGGCGCGCAACCCGATGGTGGGCCCCGGCCCCTGCCCGTTCACGATGGCGACGATGCCGGTCCTGGCTATGCCCTCGTGAATCTCGTCCACGCCGAATTCGCGCAGCCGTTCGGCCACGAAGGCCGCCGTCTCGTGGCACTCCTGCCCCAGCTCGGGGATGGTGTGCAGGTGCTGTCGCCAGCGGGCCATCTCGGCGGAAAACTCGGCTATGCGGTTGACAACGGGCATCGGTTACACCTCCTTGGCGCCGGGCGCAGGCCCTTATCTGACACCGGAAGCCAAGGCGCCGCAATGCCCGATCACGACCTGATCCACGACCCAAAGGGCGGAATCGCCCGCCTTCTCGAAATCATGCGCCGCCTGCGCGACCCCGAGACCGGCTGTCCCTGGGACATCGAGCAGGATTTCGCAACCATCGCGCCCTATACCATCGAGGAGGCCTACGAGGTGGCTGATGCGATCGAACGCGAGGCCTGGGACGAGCTGAAGGGCGAGTTGGGCGATCTGCTGTTCCAGTCGGTCTTCCACGCCCAGATGGCCGCCGAAAAGGGCCTCTTCGACTTTGACGACGTGGCCAACCAGATGTCGGACAAGATGGTCGCGCGGCATCCGCATGTCTTCGGCGACGAGAGCCGCGACAAGTCGGCCGAGCAGCAGACCGTCGACTGGGAAAAGATCAAGGCGGCCGAGCGCGCCGGCAAGGCGCAGGCGGGCACGCTGGATGGCGTGGCGGTGGGCCTGCCGGCACTCCTGCGCGCGGTGAAGCTGCAGAAACGCGCGGCGCGGGTCGGCTTTGACTGGCCGGATGCGACCCATGTGCTCGACAAGATCAGCGAAGAGACCGCCGAGCTGGTGGCCGAGATGGGCGGCGACCCGGACAAGCTGGAAGAGGAATTCGGCGACCTGCTCTTCGTGATGGCGAACCTCGGGCGGCATCTGTCGATCGACCCCGAGGCCGCGCTGCGCCGGGCCAATGCCAAGTTCATCCGCCGCTTCCGCGGGGTCGAGCGCCGCCTGGCCGACATGGGCAAGCGCCCCGAGGACAGCGACCTGGCCGAGATGGACGCGCTCTGGGATGCCGAGAAGCTGGCCGAGCGGCAGGGCTAGAGGAAGGTGACGCCGTCCATGGCGGCGATTGTCTCAATGTCAGCGGCATAGCGCGCGCGCAGGCGGTCGGCGTCTTCTGCCGCGAAGGCCGCGAAACCCCGGTCGGCCCGGTCATCCTGATGTTCGGCGATGACCTCCTGCCACTCCTTGCGCGCCAGTTCCTCGCCAGCGCGATAGCGCGCCTGCAGCACCTCGAGCGCCCGGTCGGTGGCCGATAGGTTGACCAGCCGCGCCGGTTCCGCCAGCGGCTCGGCCGCCAGCTGGGGTACCAGCCGCGCCAGCAGTGCGGCGCTGGAGCCACGGCGGGCATAGTCGATGACGGTCAGCGTCTCGGGGCGCAGGATGTCGCGGAACTCGGCCACCAGCGCGGGCCAGCCGCGATCCATCGCCAGGAACTGCGGCGCAAGCTCGGCAAAGGGCGGCACCGGGTTGTCCTCGGCCCGCTTGCGGTAGGCCGAGACGTAGAGCGCATCATAGGGCCGCAAGACGTAGAGCAGGTGTTGCGCCCGCCCCTCCAGCGCCTGGGCCAGCACGGCGAGCCGCCTGGCGGAGGCCGGGAAGAACCGTCCCTCGTAGAAGTGATGCATCGGGCCGGGGATGTTCTCTTCGGAGATCACCAGGCCGCGGTCGGGATCGGGGGCCAGCTTTGACAGATGCGCCCGCAGGTCCGCCGCAAAGGCCGGAATACGCTTGGCCCCATGGCGCGGCCTTGGCATCGGCATCCTGAGCCGCCCGCCCGGCACCCCGTCACGGCCCGGATAGACCACATCCAGCCCGTGCCGGTCGAGCAGGCCTCGATTCTCGGCCAGGCAGAGCTGGAAGGAACTGGTGCCGGTGCGATGCGCCCCGGCGTGGATGAACACGGGCTTGGACATGACCGGCAAATTGACGCGCATCCCGGCGCTGGACAAGTCCCCCCCGATTGGCGAGTGTCCGGCCGGATTGGAGAGACCATGCGCAAGATCATCATCGACACCGACCCCGGCCAGGACGACGCCGTCGCCATCCTCCTGGCGCTCGCCTCGCCCGAGGAGATCGAGGTTCTGGGCATCACCGCCGTTGCCGGCAACGTGCCGCTGCCGCTGACCCAGAAGAACGCCCGCATCGTCTGCGAACTGGCCGGGCGGCGCGACGTCAAGGTCTTTGCCGGTTGCGACGCGCCGCTGGAGCGCAAGCTGGTGACCGCCGAGCACGTGCATGGCAAGACCGGCCTCGATGGGCCCTCGCTGCCCGATCCGACCATGCCGCTGGCCGAGGGCCACGCGGTCGACTTCATCATCGACACGCTGCGCACCGAACCCGCCGGCACCGTCACCCTCTGCCCGCTGGGCCCGCTCACCAATATCGCCGCCGCCTTGCAGAAGGCGCCCGAGATCGCCGGGCGGATCCAGGAGATCGTGCTGATGGGCGGGGCATATTTCGAGGTGGGCAACATCACCCCGACGGCCGAGTTCAACATCTACGTCGACCCGGAAGCCGCAGATATCGTGATGAAATCCGGCGTTAATATCACCATCATGCCGCTGGACGTCACGCACAAGGCGCTGGTGACCAAGGCGCGCAACGATGCCTTCCGCGCGCTGGGCACGCCGGTGGGCGTGGCGGTGGCGCAGATGACCGACTTCTTCGAGCGCTTCGACAAGGAGAAATACGGCTCGGAAGGCGCGCCGCTGCACGACCCCTGCGTGACCGCCTACCTGATCCGGCCCGAGCTATTCAAAGGCCGCTTCGTCAACGTCGAGATCGAGACGCAATCCGAACTGACGCTCGGCATGACCGTCGCCGACTGGTGGGGCGTGTCGGGGCGCAAACCGAACGCCACCTTCATGGGCGATATCGACGCCGAGGGCTTCTTCGCCCTGCTCACCGAACGGCTGGCCCGGCTGTGAAGGCGGCGCTGCACCTTGCCGGTCCCGAAGACCTCGACCGCCTTGTCGCGCTGGCACGCAGCTGCCACGTCGAGAGCGGCCGCGAGATGGACGATCCCGCGCGCGAGGCGGCCTTGCAGCCCTTGCTTGACGGGATTCCCCATGGCGCGGCCTATCTGATCGGCCCGACCCGTGCGCCCATCGGCTATATCGTCGTGACCTTCGGCTGGTCGGTCGAACATGGCGGGCTCGACGGGTTCATCGACGAGATCTACCTGCGCCCCGCCGTGCGCGGGCGCGGCATCGCCAGCGAGGTGATCCTGGCGCTGGGTAAGGTTCTGGCCGAGGCCGGGATGAAGGCGCTGCACCTCGAGGTCGATGCCGCCAACGACAAGGCGGTGCGCCTGTTCGGACGCACCGGCTTCGAATCGCGGGGCAACCTGATCCTGCTGACCCGGACGTCCTGACCCCTTCGCGGGAAACCGCGCAGGGCGTGGCGGAACCTCGCCGCCGCGAAACCGGGCGGGAACCGTTTCCCGCATCAATGGGTTATCCTCTCGCATATCGGACCCGTGGCCGCATGACGGCTTGGGTCGGACACAAACGAAAGGACAACGAGATGAAATTCCTGACCTCTTCCGTGATCGGTCTCACCATGCTCGGCCTCGCGGCCTGCGACACCACCACCACGACCCAGAACACCGCGGCCGGCGCTGTCGCCGGCGGTGCCGCCGGCCTGCTGCTGGCCGACGCCTTCGATGCAAATGACAACTGGAAGGTGGTTTCGGCGCTGGCCGGCGCGGCTGCCGGCACCATGGTCGCCCGCAACCAGAACAGCGCCACCTGCGCCTATTCGAACGGCAACGGCACCTACTACACGGCACCCTGCCCCTAATTCCGGCCTATCGGCCAAGAAAAAACCCGGCGGATCGCTCCGCCGGGTTTTGTGTTCCTGTCGCCTTAGCGCAGGATCGAGCGGCCGGCGTATTCCGCCGTTTCGCCCAGCATTTCCTCGATGCGGATGAGCTGGTTGTATTTCGCGAGCCGGTCCGAGCGCGCCAGCGAGCCGGTCTTGATCTGGCCGCAGTTGGTGGCGACGGCGAGGTCGGCGATGGTGGCGTCCTCGGTTTCGCCCGAGCGGTGGCTCATCACGTTGGTGTAGCGTGCGCGGTGGGCCATATCGACGGCCTTGAGCGTCTCGCTCAGCGTGCCGATCTGGTTGACCTTCACCAGCATCGAGTTCGCGCAGCCCTTGGAGATGCCTTCGGCCAGACGCTTGGGGTTGGTCACGAAGAGGTCGTCGCCGACCAGCTGCACCTTGTTGCCGAGCGCCTCGGTGAGCGCCTTCCAGCCGGCCCAGTCATCCTCGCTCATGCCATCCTCGATCGAGATGATCGGATAGTCGTTCACCAGCGCGGCGAGATAGGCGACATTCTCGTCCGAGGTCAGGGTTTTCCCTTCACCCGAAAGTACATACTTGCCGTCCTTGAAGTATTCCGTGGCGGCGCAGTCGAGCGCGAGGTAGATGTCCTCGCCCGGCTTGTAACCGGCCTTCTCGATCGCCTTCAGAATGAAGTCGAGCGCATCGCGGGTCGAGCTCAGGTTCGGCGCGAAGCCGCCCTCGTCGCCCACGCCGGTGGCGA
>NZ_BNCJ01000029.1 GCF_014656415.1 Seohaeicola zhoushanensis
TATCGCGGTCGACAACTACGGCATCGTCGAGGACACCCACCAGAGCCTGATCCACATGCTGACCCAGTACATGAAGGCCCGCAATGAAGCCGCGGCCGGGAAGCCGGCGGGATGAAACCGAACTTCTTCATCGTCGGGGCTCCGAAATGCGGCACGACCTCGCTGGCGCGGTATCTCTCCCAGCACGATGAAGTTTTCATTTCCACCCCCAAAGAGCCCAGCTACTTCGCCCGCCACCTGTGGCGCGACGAAATACGCCCGGAACTCCTGCCTTTTCGCTGCGAGCTGGATGCCTACCTGCAGCTCTTCTCCGAAGCCGATCACAACAAGCACAAGGCGGTCGGCGAAGGGTCGACCATATACTTGAGCTCGCGGCAGGCGCTGACCGAAATTCGCGAATTGCAGCCAGCGGCCCGGATCATCGTGATGCTGCGAAACCCTGTTGACCTGGCCTATGCCCTGCACTCGGAGTGCCGATTGCATCTGCACGAAGACGAGGAGGATTTCGAAACCGCCTGGTCCCTGCAGGAGACACGCCGCAACGGCAACCGCATCCCGAAAGGTTCGGACCGGGTGCAGTCCCTGCTTTACGGCGACATGGCCCGACTGGGCGAACAGCTTGAAACCGTTCTGGAGATTTTCCCTCGCGACCAGGTGATGTGGATATTCTTCGATGACTTCAAGGCGGATACCGGCCTGCAATATCGTTGCGTTCTGGAATTCCTCGAACTGTCCAACGACGGCCGCACCGCGTTTCCCGTGGTGAACCAGAACCAGAACGCGAGACCCTCCGCCGTCCTGCGCATTCTCAAGACCAACCGGATGCTGCGCCGGGCCTCGGCAAGCCTGAAGCGCTCCTTCGGCGTCCAGTCCTGGGGGATCGTGAAAAGGCTTCAGAACCGCACCGCGGAAACCGCACCCCGTCCTCCGCTCTCGCCCGCCCTGCGTGCAGAGATGACGCAGTATTTTGCCGAGGACGTAGCCCGCCTTGCGCGGATAACGGGGCGTGATCTATCCGGGTGGAGCTCTCTTTCGCAACCGACGTTGCCAATGCAGTAACAAGCGTAGTGCCTCAGGTGTCCAAAAATAATTTGATCCTCGCCGGGACGGTCCGCCTGATACCGGCCCTTCCATTATTCCCCCTGCCCTCCCGCCCGGAGCATAAGGCGGGAAGGCGGCCCCACCGTGCGAGTCGGCCTGCAGCCATGTCCGGGGCCCAGCCATGATCATCAACGCCGCACATGACTTCGGCTTTGTCCATATTCCCAAATGCGCGGGTTCGACGATCCGCCAGCAATTGCGCGAACAGGACGACCTGGGGGGCAAGTTCTATCACACGATGACCCTGCCCGAGATCGGGCGGATCAACGGGAACCATGTTCCGCTCTACCTGCTCGACAGCCATTTCCCCGACGACATGGCCCGCCTGCGCGCCGTCACCTCCTACGCGATCGTGCGCGAGCCGCTGGACCGCTTCGTCTCGGCGGTCGCCCAGTACATGCGCAGCCACATCAGCGAGCCCGCCGAGCTCACGACCGATCAGATCCTCGCCGAAACCGACCGGATCATCTCCTCGGTGCAGGCCGATTCCGAGCAGCGGGAAATCCGCAACACGATCTTCTTCCGGCAGGTCGATTACGTGTATCTGGGCGATGAGAAGATCATCGATCATGTCTACGCGATGGAGCACCTCAAGGCGCTGATCGCCCGGATCGCGGAGCGGCATGGCCTCGAACTGCGCGGCGACTCGACCTGGAACCCGACGGTCACCTACCGGGTTTCCGGTCTCAGCCAGACCCTGAAGCGGCTCAACAGCATGTCCCGGCAAGTGCTTCCCCAGACCGCCTATGTGGCATTGCGCGACCTGGGGATCCGGACCCTGACGAAGAAGGGCGTGCCCGCGCTCGAGACGGCGCTGCGCCAGTCGCGGGAGGTCAGGGCCTTTGTCGCCGAACACTACGCCGCGGATTACGAGCTGCACCGCAAGGCGGCCGCGACACAGGTCCCGGCATGATGCTCCTGGATGGAAAACTGGCGGACGGGTAATGAAATTCAGCTTTTCCTGGCTGACGCGCGATGGTCTGAAAGCCCGGGCGTTACGCGGCTCGTCGCTGACCGTCCTCCAGATCGGCGGATCGAACGTGCTGCGGCTCGCGTCGAACCTCATCCTGACACGCATCCTGTTCCCGGAGGCCTTTGGCCTGATGGCCCTGGTGCAAACCTTCCTCCAGGGCATGAAGATGCTGTCGGACAGCGGGGTGACCCCCTCGATCATCCGCTCGAAAAACAGCGATGACGCCGATTTCCTGAACACCGCCTGGACCGTGCAGGTCTGCCGCGGCCTCATACTCTGGCTTCTGACCTGCATTCTCGCCCTGCCCGCCGCCGGCTTCTTCGACGAGCCGATGCTGGCGCAGATCCTGCCGGTCACCGGGCTTTCGCTGCTGATCTCCGGCTTTACCACCACCAAGGGGGCCACGGCGCAGCGGGACATGCGGCTTGGCCTGCAGACGGCCATCAGCATCGGCACCCAGGCCATGGGCATCGCCATCACGGTCCTGCTCGCCTGGTGGCTGGAAAATGTCTGGGCGCTGGTGATCGGCGGGCTGATCTCGACGACGTCAGCCGTTGTGCTCCAGCATTACCTGCTGCCGGGCATGAACAACCGCTTCTGCTGGAACCGGGCCGCCTTCAACGAGATCTTCAGCTTCGGCAAGTTCATCTTCCTGTCCTCCGCGCTGGGGTTCATCATGAACCAGGGCGACAGGCTGGTCCTGGGCAAATACCTCCCGCTCGCGGAGTTCGGGATCTACAACATCGGGGCCATGCTGGCGACGCTGCCCTTCATGGTCAGCAAGGCGCTGAACGACGCCATCGTCTTCCCGCTTTTCCGCCACCTGCCGATTGCCGCGAACCCGGCGAACCGGCGCAAGGTCTTCACCGCCCGGCGCCTCGTGCTCGGCGCGTCGCTCGCTGGCAACGCGCTCCTGGCCTTCGCGGGGGTGCCGCTGGTGGATCTGCTGTACGACCAGCGCTACACCATGGCCGGACCCGTGGTGGTGCTGATGTGTCTGGCCCTCGTCCCCCAGACGATCTTCTTCAGCTACCGGGCGGTGTTCATGGCGGCGGGCGATTCCCGCAGCCCCTTCTTCTTCGTGGTGATCGGGGCGACCGCGCAGGTCCCGCTGCTGCTCCTGGCGGTCCAGACCATGGGAACCTTCGGCGTGATCCTGGTGCCCGGGCTGGTCACGATGCTGCTGAGCCCGCTTCGGGTGCGCCTGCTGCGCCGCCATAACGGCTGGGATACCCGCGGCGACCTCCTGCTCGGCACCTTCGGCTTTGCGACGACCGGCGCGGCCTGCCTGCTCTACTGGGACCGGATCATCCTCCTGGCGGGATAGCCGGGCAGGCCCCCGCCCCTTCAGGCCAGGAAAGGATAGGACCTGGCCAGCGCCGGGAAGTCCGGGAACAGCTCTGCCAGCCGGGCGGCGTCGGGCGCAAAGGTCTCTTCCAGGCGGCGACGCAGATCGGGGGGAAGCTGCGGACGCTCGTCGCGCAGGCGGCTGTTGCGGATGCGCTGGCGCACCGCCTTGGGCACCAGGCCGCGACGCAGGGCGCGCGCCACCGGGTTGGCGACCAGGAGCCGGTGGAAAGGCAGGACCCGGATGCGGTCGCGCGAGACGTTCTGCGCCCCGAGTTCCGGCTTCCAGCTCAGCGCCTGCCCGGCGCCGATATGCACCCCGATGCGACCGAGTTCGCCCTCGGGATCGGAGGTGATCTGCTCGAGGCTGGTCAGCAGCACGTTCCCGGCCCCGAACCGGTCGATATAGGGTTCGATCTGCATCGGGTACCGGCTGTAGGCGATCAGCTCGGGCGTGGCCTCGAAGGCCGCAACCGGATCATGGCCGAGCGATCCGCGCGACCATTCGTGCAGGTATTGGGACAGCGCCCGCTCGACCGGGTCCCGGATGACATAGACCAGCCGGGGAGACGCCAGGACCGCGGCCATGCGCGCGATCGTCTCGGGGTAGGTCGGCAGCTTGGTGTAATGGGTGCTGGCCTCGCCCTTCAGATCGCCCGGGGCGGCCGCCGCGAAGAGGCCGCGGTACCAGTCCATGCCCTGCGCGTAGACCGGGTCGTCGGAAAAGAAGTTCGGCTCCTTCGGCGTCGTCATGAAGATGCCCGGCTGCGCCTCCAGCTGCACCTGCAGGGTGGTGGTGCCCGATTTCATCGCCCCGATGATCAGGAAATCCGGAAGCCCGGGGGCGCTCATTCGGTTTCACCCGGGGCGAAGCGCGGCCCGAGCGGACGCATCGCGTTGGTCCAGATATCGATGCCCTCGGCCTGCGCCATCGGCCGGATCCTCTTGCCGCCCAGCCGGGTCAGGTGCTTGATCGCGCGCCCGAGATACCAGAGCAGGTTGGCGGCAAGCAGGCCGGCCTGCCCGTGCGCCTGGTAGAGAAACCGCGTGCGCGAGCTGTAGTAATAGCGCGGCAGACGGGCCCGCTGGCTGCTGAGCGACTTCACCGGACCGGAGCCGCCCCGGAAATGCACCGCCCGGGCGCCCCGCACCTGGCGGATGCCCCAGCCGGCCCGGCGCGCCCTGAGGCAGTATTCGACATCCTCGAAGTAGAGGAAGTAGCCTTCATCCATCGGCCCGATCTCGCGGATCATCTCGCCGCGCAGGAGGATGCAGGCGAAACTCGCCCATTCGATGTCCACCGGCACCGGATCGGGGCCGAGCGAGACCTCGCGATGCTTGAAGAGCCGGGTCACCACGCTGCTGCGCGCGGCCCGGATGAACTCGCTCAGCGGACCGGGAAAGCGGAAGCAGCTGTCCTGCACGCCGCCGTCGTCATATTCGATCACCGGCGCGAACAGGCCGACCCGAGCCTCGGTGCGGGCCGCCGCCATGATCGCGCCCAGGAAGCCCGGCCGCAGCACCGCGTCGGAGTTCAGCACGAGGTAGAAGGCGGCCTCGGCCGCCGCGATGCCCTGGTTGTGCCCCCCCGAGAAACCGGAGTTGGTTGCGGAGCGGACGAGACGGACCGGCGTGCCTTCGGGCTGCGCGGCAATCCAGGCCTCGATCTGTTCGGCGGAACCGTCGCCGGAGAGATTGTCCACGACAACGACAAGACCATTGATCCCCGCCATGTCGTCGAGGACGGAGCGCACGCATTCCAGCGTCAGGTCACCGGTGCGGAAGTTGATGATGGAAACGACCAGATCAAACGGCATCCGTATCCTCCGGGGTGGCTGGTGAAAAACGGCTGTAGCGCACCCCGGCCGCAGCCTTTCCGGACCTGCGGCGCGCGTGCCCGGCGGCGAAGCGGGTGGATGACGGGGTGCGGGACGCCGCCGGGACCTCGGCTTCGGTGGCAGGGGCGTCCGCCGTGCGGTACTCGAGCCGGCCGATCAGCGACCCGGCGATGATCCAGGTCAGCGGTGTCAGCCCGGCATTCGGGATGAGGTCGATGAGATTTCCGGCCAGCATCAGGGCCAGCACCGGCGTTGCCGACGTGAGCCCCGCGTCCCGCCTTCGCAATGCCAGCAGCATGATCGGAAGGCACAACAGGCCGAAACGGCCCAGATATCCGACCCAGCCCCGCTCTCCCACGACGATGGTCCAAAGACCGTCGGTCGTGCTCTGGTCGTTGCCGCGGTCGTCATATATCCTCTGCCGGCTGTAGCCGCCCCATCCGAAGAGCGGGCGCTCGTTCGCCTTGGCGAGCAGCTGGTCCTCATTGAAGATCCGGTATTTCAGCGAGCCCGCCCGTATAGGGTCGATTGCGTCTGCAATCGCGACGGCCCGGTCGACCGGGATCAGGTCGGCCCCCCTCAGGGCCGGGTAGAGCAGGATGGCCGCCGAGACCGCCGCCGCCACGAGCAGCTGGATGCGCAGGCTCGCCAGCAGGGCGAAGGGCAGCAGGAGCAGAACGATGATGAGCGCGGTCAGCGACTTGCAGGCCACCAGTATCAGGAGAAGCCAGGCCGTGGCGGCCAGGAACTGCACCCGCCGCTTCCCGTCGATCCGGGAATACCCCGCAGCGGCGAGAATGCAGGCGCACATGAAGATGGCCAGCCAGAGACCGTGCTTGAGGAACACCAGCGGCCTGTAGCCGCCGCCGCGCAGGACCTGCTTCCAGGAACTGGGGAAATACCCGTAGACCATCCGGTGCAGCTGCGGCGACATCACCAGTTCGAAGATGATCGGCAGGGTATATATCAGGCCGGCGATGCAGAAGGCCCGCACGACCAGCTTCTGGCTGTCGTCCGAGGCGAGATACTTGCGGGCAAGCAGCATCGGAAGCAACATCATGGAGGCGGTAAGTACCGCCGAAAACCCATCGTAGAGCCTGAGTCCCGGCAGTCTCAGCGGGCCGTAGACCAGCGGGTCCCGGTTGGTGATGACCGTCAGGAAGGCCCCGAGGACAATGGCTGCGATCAGAAGCCTGGCAAGCGGGTGACGCGGCAGCCAGCCGGGCAGCGGGGCATTGGCCGGATCCGCCGCCAGGCGGCGCGCCAGCGCCAGCAGGCACACCAGGGCGACCAGGGACGGCATCGTGTCCTTGTCGATCGTCGGCAGCAGCGGCGGGTTCCATCCCATCCCGTGCGGCAGGAAGAGATATCCCAGAAGCAGGGTCCAGACGAGGGCCGTCCGCGGCTTCAGGGTCCGGAACAGGATCAGGCCCACCACGGGAAAACCGAAGAGGGCGGTCAGCGGCGGAATCATGGCAAACCTCCCCCCAGCGGCATCAGCTATCCCCGAAACGGGTTCTCAGCGCGCGGCCGGCCAGCCGGGGCAGGATGGCAATGCAGGGCGCATAGCGGCGGGCCATCCGGCGCGGGTCAAGCGCGAGACGCCACAGCCATTCCGCGGCGAACAGGCGGAAGAGACGCGGCGCGCGGCGCTGCCGGCCGGACAGGAAGTCGAGCCCGGCCCCGATCGACAGGAAACCCATGTGGGGCAGCTGCCGACTGGCGTAGGCCGCGAACAGCTCCTGCTTGGGCGCCCCGAGGGCCACGAAGCACAGACCGGCCCCGGAAGCGCGCAGCGCCTCGACATGGCGGTCGGCCTCGGCACCGACAGGGTCGAAATTCATCGAGGGCGCGATGCAGGCCGCCACGCGGAAGCCCGGGGCGCGAGTTTCAAGCACCCGGGCGGCGCCCTCGAGGGCCTCTTCGGTCGAGCCGAAGAGCACCGCCGGCACCTCCGCTTTTCCGGCGAGCGCCGCGACGGGCACGACGAGGTCCGACCCCGGCAGAAGATCGACCTGCTGCCCGGCCAGGCGGGAGAGCCAGACGACCGGATTGCCGTCGGCCGTTACGTGGCTGTGCTGGCGATAGGCTTCGGCGAAGGCCGGCAAGCGGCCGAACTTGACGACATGGTCCAGGTTGAGCGTCGCGAGGCAGAAGCCGCGCCGCTGTTGCAGGCGCTCGCCCAGATCGGCAAGCAACGCCTCCCGCGTCGCGACATTGACGGCGATCGACCTGCCTGTCTCGGGCAGCGGGACCTCCTGATTCCAGTTCATCATCTCAAACGCTCAATCATGACCAACAGATCGCTTTCGGGCATAACAAAAAAAAGGCCAAAGCATGAAAGTTTCTGGGTTTGCAGGGCCCGCAACCCGCATCGGCCGGGCCGCGGCGGGCAGATTGCAGGCAACCCGCCCTCCATGGCGGCCGGTCGCCCGGGATTTCACGCCTTGACCACGTGCGTCAGCGGCAATCCGCGCCGCGCGATCGCGTTGCGGGTATCGATCACCGGACAGCCGAGTTCGAGCAGGCCGGCATAATCGACCCCGTCGTGATCCGTCGCGATCAGCACCGCCATGAACCGACCCGGCGCCAGCTCTGCCGGGTCGAGCGCGGTGCGTTTCTCGTACTGCCCGTATTCCCGCATCGGCGGAATCTCCGGCACATGCGGGTCTATGAAGGCAACCTTGGCCCCCGCCTCTTCGAGCAGCTGCATCAGTTTCATCGCCGGACTTTCGCGCATGTCGGCAACGTTCTTCTTGTAGGCGACCCCGACCAGCAGGATCTCGCCCCCCTTCAGCCCGCGCCCCGAGGCCGCGTCGACCACCTCGCGCAGCCGCGCGACGACATGGTGCGGCATGGCGGTGTTGATCTCGCCGGCAAGCTCGATGAAGCGGGTCGGCACCTCGTATTCGCGCGCCTTCCAGGTCAGGTAGAAGGGGTCGATCGGGATGCAGTGCCCGCCAAGGCCCGGGCCGGGGTAGAAGGGCATGAAGCCGAAGGGCTTGGTCGCCGCCGCCTCGATCACCTCCCAGACGTCGATGCCCATGGCGTCGTAGACCAGCTTGAGCTCGTTCACGAGGGCGATGTTGACCGCGCGGAAGATGTTCTCGGTAATCTTCACCGCCTCGGCGGTGCGGGTGTCGTGCACGCGCACCACCCGGGCGACGACCGCGCCATAGAAGGCTTCGGCCAGGTCGCCCGCGACCGCCCCCGTCCCGGCCACCACCTTGGGGATGGTGCGGGTGGTGAAGGCGGCGTTGCCGGGATCCTCGCGCTCGGGCGAGAAGGCCAGGAACAGGTCCTCGCCGGGCACCAAGCCGCTGGTCTTCAGGATCGGCGCCAGCACCTCCTCGGTGGTGCCGGGCCAGGTCGTGCTTTCCAGCACCACCAGGGTGCCGGGACGGACATGGGCTGCGATGGTGCGGGTGGTATCGGTGACGAAGGACAGATCCGGGGCCCGCTGCTGATCGAGCGGGGTCGGCACGCAGATCACGATCACCTGGCAATCGGCCAGCCTGGAGAAATCGCCGGTGGCCGAAAGCCGCCCGCGCACCGCCGCCAGCGCGGCGGAGGGCACCGCGTCGATATAGCTGGAACCGGCCGCGAGCCGGGCAATCTTGCCAGGGTCGATATCGAAGCCGGTCACCGGAAAGCCCGCCTCGGCTGCGGCGACCGCAAGCGGTAGCCCGACATAGCCGAGCCCGATCACCCCGACCCGCGCGGCACGGCCGGCAATTGCCGCCAGCAGCCCCTGCCCCGCGTTTCCGCTCATGCCCGTGAATCCCGTTCCAAGCCGGCGCACCGCTCCTGAGATCGCTGCCACACTGCGGACACCCGCATACCCGTTCGCCGCCTAAACATCTGCCAAGGGGTTATCGCCAAACCCGGCACGCCGCAATACCGCGAGCCCTTGGCCCGGGACCGCGCCAGACCACCCCGTCTCCGGCCGCCAAACAGGCCGTTCAACGAGTCGCGCCACGCCGGACGCCTGCTTCGCAGCCGCCTCCCGCCCCCGATTAGCCCAAAACCGGCAAAAATCCACCCAATCGGCGAGGATTTGCCCACGTTCTGGAAACAGCGCCACAGTTCACTCGCAATGTCTTCGCCTTTTGACCATACACCAAACCTGAAAACGCCGCAAAAGAAGTGGAAAGACTGTTCTCGAAAGCTGTCCGTCATTCCAGTTTTCGGGAGATCATCGTAGTGTTCGGGACAATCATCTTACCAAACCCTCGAAGGGTGAACGTTGGCCCAACTGCAGGCGATTCGACCGTATATATTGACAGTCGCGAGGAGATGGCGACTGTATCTGGTGTTGGTGCTTCTAATTGGTCTCATCATAGGACCGGCATCACGGAATTCAGTCTCAGCAGCACAGGCAGGCGACAGGCAGGCTTCGGCCTCCGCTCCTGCTTCAACGAACACCTTACCCGGAGCAGGGGAAGAGATGAGCGGAACTGACGTATTCAACGCCACGGCCATTGCCGGGCGGGTGACCACCCTTGATCTCGACGACACCAGCGTCGCCAATGTCGAGATCGTGACGAAGGCCAGCTATGGCAACGTGACGGTCAACCCCGACAACTCCCTCGCACTGGTGCTGACCGGGACGACCGAGACGGCGGACCTGGATTTCGTCATCCGCATCACGCACAACGACGGGACCAGCGAGGTCAAGACGGTGGCGGTCGACGTGGTCGAGGGCACCCAGCAGGGCGGCTGGGGCATCGGCGACCACTACATGCTCGAGACCGACAGCCAGGACCGGATCGTCGTCGAGCAAGGCGAGAACCATCGCAAGGTCTATGTCTCGGGCAGCGAGAATGCCCTGACCTTCGAAGATATCGCCGCCCGCGAGAACCTCACGATCACCGATGACAGCCAGTGGTACCGCTTCCTCCAGGAGCACCCGGAATACGGCGCGACCGAAGACATGGCCGTCGCCGAGGAGGTCGGAGACCTCATCTGGCGGCTCTACAGCGGCGCCCAGAATACCGGCGGCGAGGCGCATTCGAACTGGTTGCTGTTCGAGCGCGGCTATACCTACAGCACGCTGAGGATCGGCACGACCGGTTTGCCGGGCGAGTCGGAAGTGCATCCGATCTATATCGGCGCCTATGGCGAAGGCGAGGACCCGAACATCGCGGCGCAGCTCAAGTTCATCAGCCCCGGCTCGCAGAACGTCGTCTTCCAGGACCTCAACTTTACCGGCGGCATCGACGCGATGAGAGGCGCGAACTTCCTCTTCGATCATGTCACCGTCTCCGACGAGATGATGAACTTGCAGAATCTCGACTCCGTGACGCTGCGCAACTCGACCATCTACGACGTCTTCCGGGAAGAACCGCTCGACCCGACGGCAGGCTGGTCCTCCCACTCGAATCGCGAATCCGGGATCTACGTCAGCTCGTCGCAGGGAATCCTGCTGGAAAACAGCTTCTTCGACCACAACGGCTGGGCGGACGATTACCGCGAGGACATGTCGGTCGAGGGCGGCCAGCCCCCGAGCAAATACAGCCACAACATCTACCTCCAGTACACGAACCTCGACATCACGCTCCGCGACAACATCATCATGCGCGGCGCCGCAGCCGGGGCACAGGTCCGGTCCGGCGGCTTCATCGAGGACAACCTCTTCCTGGACAACAACGGGGGCGGCTTCTTCGGATCCGGCGATGCAGGAAGCGGAAACTATTCCCT
This sequence comes from Seohaeicola zhoushanensis, assembly GCF_014656415.1. Lineage (GTDB taxonomy): Bacteria > Pseudomonadota > Alphaproteobacteria > Rhodobacterales > Rhodobacteraceae > Seohaeicola_A > Seohaeicola_A zhoushanensis. The sequence continues at coordinate 10,960 of NZ_BNCJ01000029.1, forward strand.
GTTCACCGGGAACGTGGTGACCTCGGCCGGGTACAGGGATGCCGACGAGGGCATCTCCGTGCTCTCGGGCGGATGGCGCAACGAGGGCAACTCCGCGACGCTGATCGGCAACATCGTCGCCCACCTCGCCGACCCGAACAATCCGGCGGAGGAGGCCGCGAAAGAGGTCACCCATTGGTCCCTGGCTACCGCCACCCAGAACCTGCCGGTTTACGACAACACGATCATCTACAACTGGGAAGGCGCCAGGCTGGCTCCCGGCACCAACGACCAGAATATCGACGGCCTGGACACCTCGGTCCTGAACCAGACCACGATTCAGATGTTCGCCGCCGACCTGCTGGGCAAGCCGACCGCGACCATCGCGGAATTCGCCGACTACCTGCGCTCGATGCCCGGCGGCGACAAGCTCGACGGCATGGTCGACGCCGACCTGGTCATCGCCTTCTTCCGGGAAGGCTTCGGGCTGGAAACCGATCTGCGCGCCGAGGCCGCGACGCTGCGCTTCATCCCCAACGAACTGGGCGACGGCGTGCGCTGGGACAACCGGCTGAACTGGGACAGCGGCGACCTGCCCGGCACCCAGGATGGTGACAGCGTCGATCTCGGCGGCAACGTCGTCTACTACAGCGGCATCACGCAGCTGGCGGGGCTCGCCTTCGGCCTGCAGGGCACGCTCAACGTCAATCAGGGCGTGCTCCGGGTCGACGGTCCCATCTCCGTGGATCCGAGCGGCGCGCAGCTGAACGTCGACAAGGCCGGCCAGATCTGGATCGACGGCTATTCCGATCTCGACGTGCTGAAGGTCGATGCCGCCGGCGGCCGTTTCGCCAATACCGGCATCGCGCTCGGCAACATCCAGATGGATGTCTCGGACAATGCCCAGGTTATCCTCGCCACGGATGGTGCGGAATACATCATGCGGGCCCGCAGCAACCTGACCGTGACCGGCGGCGATGCCAGGGTCGGCTTCGACGGCGTTGCCGGCGGCACCGCCGCGCTGCTGCTGACCGAGGGGGCGGATCTGAAGTTCGTCGCAGAGGGCGGCAAGATCGGCACCATCGAGGAGTTCTACTCCGGCAAATACGAACAGAGCGGCTCCGGCGTGCGCTCGGGCGTGAACCTCGGCGGCGCGACGCTCGAGGTCGATGTCTCGGACGTCGCGGCCCTGGGCCAGGGCAGCTTCGAGCTGATCCACGTCGACGAGCTGATCGGCACCTTCGGGGCGATCAACATCGTCGGCCTCGCCAGCAACCAGGCGGCCAAGGTGGTGGTCAACTACACCACCGACAAGGTCATCCTGCACTTGGGCGCGCTCGGCAGCGGTAAGGGCGTCGCCACCCTGCAGACCGTGGGCGAGCCGAGCGACGCGAAGGCTGACGCCGGTCTCTATGCCATCCTGACCGACGGGCATGGCGTCTACCCCGTCGACCGCCCCGACGGCGGGTTCTCCGACACATTGGACGGCAGCGAGAACAACGACACCCTCAAGGGCTCGATGGGGAACAGCCAGATCAAGGGATTTTCCGGTAACGACACTCTCCGCGGCCGGGCCGGGGAGGATACGCTCCACGGCGGAGCCGGAGACGACACCCTTTACGGCAACCGCCAAGCGGATAGCCTGTTCGGCGACGATGGCAACGACACCCTGTTTGGCGGGACGAGTCGCGACCAGCTGTTCGGCGGCAAGGGTGACGACATGCTGTGGGGCGAGCTCGGCAACGACCGGCTGACCGGCGGCGATGGCAAAGATGGTTTCGGCTTCGGCGAAAACTTCGGGCGCGACCGGATCATCGACTTCCAGATCGGGATCGACAAGATCCACCTGGACTATGCCGGCGCCTCATTCGAAGACCTGCTCTTCCGGGGCCGCGGGGGCGATACGGTGATCAATACCTCGCAGGGCGTGATCGTGCTGGAGGGGATTGCTGTCGGCGACCTCTCGGTGAGCGATTTCGTGTTCTGACCCCCCTGCCCCCGTCCCCGCTGGGACGGGGGCAGGGGGGTCAGAACACGATAGTGCTTCCGGGACATCGAAATCCCGGACGCACGGGCGCCGCTGCGGCACTTGTTAGGTGTTCTCCCGAATAATGGTTGAGAGCACAATGCACCCATGTGTCGAACGGACATGAGATGGATGATGAGGATAAGTGCCACGGAAATCACACGGCCACCAGGCCGGCATTTTATGCAATTTGACTCAGGATACTCCAGGGATGTCCCACCTCGAAAAGCGTACGGTAACAACGCGTGAGTTTCATTAACGTAGAGTCAATTTGACTTACCGGCCGGTCCAGCCGCGCTCGCGGAGTTCGGTTGCCGTCTTCTCGACCGACACCGGAAACCGCATGTTGATGAGCGCCCGCTCGCAGGGCGATAGCGCCAGCTTCGGCCCGCGCCCCACCAGCAGCCGGATCGCGCGGCGCACCTGATGCGCGAAATAGCGGGTTCCGCGGCCGCGGCGGTCGGCCGGCCCGAGAATCCGGTTCGCCTTGCGCATCCAGGCCGCCTCCCAGCGGCTCAGCGCGGTGTTATGCGGCTTGGGCAGGACAAGGCCCTCCATCGGCAGCCCCACCAGCCCGGCGAATTCCGCGAAGATCTCCGCGCCATTCGCCGGCTTCAACCGCACCGCGACCCGTCCGGGGAACTGCGCCGACCAGTCCCGCGCTGTCTTGGCCATCGGCAATTCGTTGGCGGTGGCGATGAAACTGTCGAGATCCCCGGTATGGCCGCGCTTCACCGCCTCGGAATAGATCGACAGGAAGAACTCCTCCATCGGCCGGATATAGAGGAGATATTGCACCTGCGAGAACCGCGCGCGCAGCCAGCGGTCGAGCGCACCACGCAACTCGGGCGTCCTCAGATAGGCACCGATCTGCTCGCAGGAGATGACGAAGGTCGCCTCCGGATGTGCGGCCAGCTCTTCGGCCAGTCGCTCCTCGAATTTCGACGTAACCGCGCGCTGGTCCTCCAGCGTCTCGATCTTGCGTACGGCCTTCTCGATATGGTCAGGCACCAGCGCACCGGCCTCTGAGCAGCCGATGAACGCGTATTCAATCTGGCTGTGTAGGCTCAGGCGCGGCGGCATGTAGATCAGCCCCTGCGCCTCAAGTGCCGCGCGATTCAGCTTCAGGAAGACCTGTATCGACGTCGTCCCCGTCTTGGGCAGTCCGACATGTACGATTGCGCGCGCCATGGTGCCTCTCTGTCAATATCTTGGCCGATAGGCCCCCGCGCGGGAAAACTCAAACGAAACCGTCGCTACACGCTTGGGCACTTCAAGGCAAAACGTGTTCGTGATCTTGCTTATGATGCTCCACCCCCAGGAGTTGAGCCTCGTTTCATTGCGGAACCTGCTATGAATGATGGATCGGGCGGTATCTCGCGAGCCGCCGGAGCAACATACGAAGCCTGTTTGCCGGCATGGTTCTGCGACCCGCGATCACCGCGGCAGGAAGGCAGCATCGGGAACGGGAATAGACCTGTGCCGGGCTAAATGCTGCGCATAGGACTCCTACCGAAGTATTCAGAGCAAATGCTGGCGGAAGCAGCTACAGAAGGGAGAAGCTGTCACGTCGATCAAAGTCGCATTTGGGCTAGCGCGTTCACCCGAACTCACACAAAAGCCAGGCCCCGCGCATGATACGGAGCCTGGCTTTAGATTGAACCGGAAATACGGTAATTACTTGGTGGTCGTAGTAGTGGTGCCGCTGCTGCCACCGCCGAGAGCCACACCCAGCACGAGCAGGCCTGCGATGACACCCGCAGCCGCACCTGCTCCGAGGCCGCCGCCAATTGCGCCACCCACACCACCACCGCCAGCGCCGGTCGCCTGCGCCGGCGCCGCAGGGGCGTTCTGTGCGAAGGCGGCCGAACTGACGCCCATGCTTGCGATAACAAGCGCAGCAATCGTCTTTTTCATGCGTAAATTCCTTTCCGCTTACAGTTGCGGAAAGCTGTAGCGCACAAAAGGGTTTCGATCAATCTGGCGCACGGCCGATTGATTGCTTTGTGGGCATTTTTTGCCACGTCTGCCCTTCTCGGGGGCGCAGGACGCTGTCTTTGCCCGAGAAGCGGGCAAAGACAGCGCGGGTTGGGCTTATCTCCCGGTGGTTGTGGTGGTGGTCGCCACGCCGTTGTTCCCGCCGCCGAGGACAACCGCCAGACCAAGCGCCGCCAGCACCCCCGCCGCGGTGGCTGTGCCGCCCCCGGCAAGCCCGGTCGCGGTGGCCGAGACCTTGGCCCCGGTCGCGCCGCCGGGGGTGACATCGGCACCATTGCCCGGCCCCTTCGCTTGGGCCTGTGGGCCGGCATTGCCGCTCCTGACCTGGGCGGCGGGATTGGCATTAGGCGCCTGGGCTGTCGCCCAGGTTGCGAGGCCGAGCAGGCCAGCGGTCACGAGGCCGAGAGAACGTGTCAGAAGACGGGACATGGGAAACTCCTTGTGGAATGGGTTTTCCCATCACTTGACTCAACCCCGCTGCAAGACAACCCGAGGCGCCCACTCCCCTGCCAATACGGAGGTTTTCCGCCCGAACCGGCGGCACCCTCGGCAGGGTGCCGCCACCCGGCCTGGCCCCGGCGGTTCTCCGCCCGGGCGGGATCAGTCGAGCAGCCGGCGGATCTTCAGGTAGCCGATCTCGGGCCCGGCCCATTGCCGCGACTGCCGCATCAGCCCGGCGCGAGTGTCGATCCAGTAATCGTTAACCACCTCGCCCGCGCCCAGTTGCTGCCCGCCCACCACCGTACCGGCGGTGACGCAGCGTTCGCGCAGGTGCCGGGTGGCATGGGCGCGCTCGACCACGGTGACGGTCTCGGGGCCCAGGTCCTCGAGGTCGCAGGCCAGCCCCAGCCGCACCACCTGCAGATCGCCGCTGCGGATATGCATCCCCCGCTCACCGCCCGAGGCCGGGCCGAGCCGGCCCCCGGCCACCTGCACCTCGCTCGACACCAGGTCGCCGCCCAGGCCGCGGGTGGCGATCAGCACCCCGTTGCGGAAGCCCAGCGAGACATTGTCCTGGGTGCGCCAGTATTCGACCCGCCCCGGCCCCGCGTCGCTGCGCACCAGGCCGCGTTCGAGATAGCCGGTGATGGCGCGCCGTTCGATCGTCACCTCGATATGGCTGCCCTCGATGCCCTCCAGCGCGGCCCGAGTCAGCAGCGGCGCGGCGGCTTGGGCGCGGCGCGCAGCACGCCCAGCAACAGCCTCCTTGCCGATGGTGAACAGCTGCGGAAACAGCGGTGCGGTATCGTTGCCGCTGCTGCAGCCGGCCAGCGCCGCGGCGGCGACCAACATCACCAGGCCTCGGGCGATCATTCCCAGACTCTCCCCCATTCGGTGTCCAGCGCCCGTTCGTGGGCCTGCCGCACCTGGCCATAGAGCCGGCCCGGCACGTCGAGCTTCTGGCCGCCGTCGCGCTGAATCGGCCGAATCGACAGCCCCACCGACTGCTGCGTCGGCTTGCCGAGGAACCAGTTCACCGGGATGCTGAACCGCACCCCCTTGTCGAAGCTCCCCTCGCCGAACTCGGCGGCCGATACATTGGTGAGCGTGAACCAGCCGCCCACCGACCAGCCATTGGCGAAGATACGGTCGACGCTGAGCGTGCCACCGACATCACCGGCGAGATAGCGCCCGACACTGGCCTCGGCGACATAACCGCGCCCCATCTCGAAATAGGCTGAGGCATGGCCCGTGGCCACGGTATAGTCGCGGAAGCCGAAGCCCTGGTCGAAGTCGCGCTGGCGCACGTAATTGCCCTCGATCCCCAGCGCCAGCCGACTGTCGACCGGCTTCCACAGCAATTCGCCCGAGATCCCGCCATACATCCGTTCCAGCAGGCCGCCGGTGAGACGGGCATAGAGGTTGGCGCCGGGTTTCCACTGGTAGGCGGCATAGAGGTTGCGCAGCGTGGTGTCGGACTGTGCATATTGCACCTGGTCGGTGCGCACATGCGGCAGCACCGAGTTCGAGGCGCGCCCGCCCGCGACGTTGCCGCCGAGACGGTGGCGCAGCGTGCCGGCGACGATCCAACCAGGGCCCGGCTCCCAGGCGGCGTTCAGCTCGACGCCATAGTCCATCCGGATCGGCTTGGCCGGGTCGAAATAGGCCGGTTCGAAGAAAGGTCCGACCGCCCAGGTAAAACGCGGGTAGACCGTGCCGGTCAGCGCCTCGGCGGCCAGCGGCGGCGCCTCGCCGATGCCGGTCACCGCGCGCAGCGCCGCGGTACTCATGCCGTCGAATTCCAGCGCCTCGAGATCCGAGCGGCGCAGTTCGATCGCCGCCAACCCTAGCCCGCCCGCCACCGGCACCAGGCGGAAGGTCTCGACCGAGGAGGGCAGCTGGCCAGCCAGCACCCGCGCCGCCCGCCCGGCGGCAATGGTCTGGGAGGTATAGCGCTCGTTGCGATAGCGCAGCTCGACGCGGTCGGCGCTCAGTGTCAGGTGCTCGAGCACCAGCCCCTCGGCCGCCAGCAGTGGCGTCACCCGGGCCTGCACCTCGCGCAGCGCCTCGGGGCTGGCCGCCCAGTCGGTCGACCAGGCCAGCGGGTTGTCGACCCGCGGCGGGCGCGGCACCACCGGCTGCGGCGCCGGCGCCGCCAGTCGGTTGATCGGGTGGTTCGGATTGAGCTGGATCTGCGCGGTGACAGCGAGTTCCGAGCCGTACAGATAGTAGGCGCCAAGCCGAGTCCGCCGGGTGACCTGGTATTCCAGCCCGAAGTTCAGGTTCGACTTGCGCTCGAAGACTGAGGTAGTCTGCGTTTCGGTGAGATAGGCGTCCGAGGAATATTCGGCCTTCAGCCCCCAGCGGTCGTTAATCTGCCACTCGACGCCGCCGAAGGGAGCGACAGGGCCGCGGAACCACTGGTCATAGGCCAGCTTGCCGCCGGTGGAATTGGGCACGAAGGCCGGCCGCTTGGCGCCGAAGGGGGTGCCGATGCTGCCGTGCGAACCGAGCCGTCCCCAGCCGAGCCCGGCGGTCAACTTCAGCCGTCCAGGCAAACTTCCGGGATTGAGCCCCGGTGTAGCGAAGGTCTTGGTTGCGACGATATATTCGCCGGCATAGACGCCGGTGCCGATGAAATCCTGCAGCCCCAGAGTGATCTCGGGCCAGCGGCGGGTCTCTCGGTGCAGTCGGAAGCGAACGTCGAAGCCGCGGTCGTAATAGGTGCCGAAGCCGCCCAAGTTCCAGTTCTGGATGCCGTTGTAGCGGAAGCTGCCCGAGAGCCAGGGCAGTGCCTGGAAACTGGCCGTGTAGCGCGATTGCCCGCCGAACCAGGAATAGGCGAAGGTGAACTGCCCGTCGGCCAAGGTCTCGGCCGAGGGCATGTCGATCAGGCCTGGCACGCCGTAGAAGTTGAGGCTGGGAGTCGGCAGCGGAGCGAAGGAGGGCTCGCCACGCTCCTGCGCCACGGCCGACATGACCAAGGGAACCGCCAGCAGAACGGCCAGCCCGCCCGTCGCAAAGGCCCTCCGGACCCTGTCGCTCATCCCCGGCCCCTTTCGCCCTTCCGCAGTCTGTTTCGCTTAGAACACGAAGCCGGAGCGCGATCAACGCGGGCCGGAAAACGCCGGCGGCGGCGTGCCAAAGGCGTCACGCTGAGGGCGCTCAGCTCACACGCCGCAGGGCATGCCATTATACGTTGCCCCGAATTAGGAGGTCTTGCGCCCGGCGCTGCTCTCAGAAAAGCCCTCGACCCAGCGGTGCACCAGCGCCCGCGCCGCCTCCTCGTCGCTGGCGGCCAGCGCCTGGCGCAGCCCGCGCAGCACCGAGGCGACCTCGATCTCGGAGAGATAGCTCTCGCGGGCGCAGAAGATCTTCTGGTAGCGGGTGCCGATCAGGTCGCCCGAAAGGGTCAGCTCCTCCTCGAGCTTCTCGCCGGGGCGCAGGCCGATGATCTCGATCTCGATGTCGCCGTCGGGATTCTCGGCATCGCGCACCGTGTAGCCGGCGCTTTCGATCACCTGGCGGGCCAGCCGGATGATCGGCACCGGCTGGCCCATGTCGAGCACGAAGACCTCGCCGCCGCGCGCCTCGGCCCCGGCCTTCAGCACCAGCTGCACCGCCTCGCGGATCGTCATGAAGAAGCGCCGCACCCTAGGATCGGTCACGGTGACCGGCCCGCCGCGGCTGATCTGGTCCTGGAACAGTGGCACCACCGAGCCCGAGGAGCCCAGCACATTGCCGAAGCGCACCATGGTGAAGACCGTCGCTGGGTGGCGGGTGGCGAGATCCTGCACCACTAGCTCGGCCAGCCGCTTGGAGGCGCCCATCACGTTGGCCGGGCGCACCGCCTTGTCCGAGGAGATCAGGATGAAGCGCTCGACCCCGGCGACCGCCGCCTCGGCGGCCAGCGTCTGGGTGCCGAAGACGTTGTTGGCCAAGCCCGGCAGCGGGTTGGCCTCGACCAGCGGCACGTGCTTGTAGGCGGCGGCATGCAGCACCACCTGCACCCGGTGGTCGGCCAGCACCTTGCGCACCTGGCGCGGATCGGTGACCGAGCCGAGCACTGGCACGATCTCGATGCCGGTGCCCTCGGCCAGCTGGCCGAGCTCCTGGTGCACGGTGTAGAGCGCCAGCTCGGAGAGCTCGTAGAGCACCATCCTGGCCGGCCGGCACGACAGCACCTGGCGGCAGAGTTCCGAACCGATCGAGCCGCCTGCGCCAGAGACCAGCACCACCCGGCCGACGTAGCTCTCGCAGGCGTCGCCCAAGGCCACGTCCGCCGACTTGCGGCCAAGGAAATTCGCCGGCGCGACCGGGGTCAGCTTGTCGATCAGCGCCTCCTCCCCGATCAGCTGCGCGAAGGAGGGCAGGGTCTGCACCTCGAGCTTCATCTGCTGCAGCCGGCGGGCGATCTGGGCCTGCTTGGGCTGACTCAGCGAGGGCATCGCCAGCAGCACCCGGTTGATGTTGCGCTCGCGCACGATCTCGGCGATGCGGGCCGGCTGGAACACCGGCAGGCCGAGCAGGGTCACCCCCTGCAGCGAGGTGTTGTCGTCGACGAATGCGACCGGGTCGATGCTGTCATGCGCCTTCAGCGCTTGGGCCAGCTGGGTGCCGGTGGTGCCGGCGCCGTAGATCAGCACCCGTCGGCGCGGCTGGGCGCGGCGGTAGATCGCGGTCACCACCTGGAACATCACCGCGCGGCTGGCCACCAAGAAAACGAAGTAGCAGATGCCGAAGATCACATGGGTGCCGAGGTGCAGCGCTATCCCGGTGAAGGTCGACAGCCCCGCTGAGACCGCTACCAGCGCCAGCGCGTAGATCGCCGTCAGCCCGATGGCGTGGCGCTCGTAGGCGATCAGCTGGATCGAGGGCAGCCCGAGCCAGAGCGAGAGGCCGGCGGCGATGACGAGCAGGTAGGGCAGTACCGTCAGGGTGGCCCGCAGTGCCTCCCAGACGGGCATCGGCAGGGCCTGGACCAGGTAAGTGAAAAGCAGCGCAACGGGAATCAGCGCCAGGTCGAGGGCCAGGAACACATAGGCCTTCTGGCGGCGGGACATCGAGCTGAGCAGGTTGAACATTCAGACTGCCGCCCCCAAACGACTGACACCAGGGTTCGTGATGAAAACAGGGATTTGCGTCACCGCGGCCCCTACGCGCCGAGGCGGCACCCTTGACAATCTACAATGTAGCCGTCGCGGCAATCAACCGGAAGGCGTTTGCATCGGGGCGTTTTTGCCCAAGCCGGCGGCGTTTGGCGAAGGCAGTGCCCGCGAAATGGGCGGGAAGCCGCCGAACAGGTTAACACGCGGGCAGAACCGCCCGGAATCCGGGCAATCCGGCGCACGCGTCTCAGCCACGGCGGAACAGGTTGCCGATGGTCTGGAACACCAGGTCGAAGTCGTAGCAGAGGCTGCGGTTGTCGCGGTAGATCAGGTCGAGCCGCGCCTTGGCCGGCACGCAAAGGCGAGAGTAGAGCGCGTCGGTCTCTTCGGGCGTGGTGCAGCGGGCGAGCAGGGCTGCCTCGTGGCGGTGATAGACGATGCTGGCCAGTCCGGTGACGCCAGGGCGGCATTGCAGTACCTCGGCGTAGAGTTCGGGGTGGCGCTCGACATACTGGCGCAGCGGTGGTCGCGGGCCGACGAAGGAGAGATCGCCCTTCAGGATGTTCCACAGCTGTGGGAACTCGTCGAGCCGCTTGGAACGTAGCCAGGCCCCCGCGGGGGTGATCCGCGCTGCCTTGTCGCCGCCCGAGACGCCGCTATCGGTGGCGGTGACGGTCATAGTGCGGAGCTTCCAGAGCCGGAAGGGCGCATCCACCCCCTTCATCCGCTCGGCAACGTAGAACAGCGGCCGACCCTGGCGGAGCAAGAGCCAAGTCAGCAGGGCGAGCATCACCGGCCCCAGCAGTAGGATCAGCAGCAAGGCGAAGAGGAGGTCGAGGGCGCGTTTCTGCGGGGTCATGCGGCCAGTCTCAAGCAGAGAGCGGCGTAGCAGGCAAGAGAATGTGGTGGCGTTCACCCTGCCCCACACCGAAGCTGCCACCGATTCGCGTACTTGTAACCGTCCAACCCCATGAACATGCGATCTTATTGCAGGTTGCTCACATCCTCTGGAGGTTTGGCTCCATCCCGAATGATGCAGCTTTGGAAGGAGAGTAGCTAACTTAACGATCACAGGGCCTTAACAAGCAACGGTTGAGCTCATCGGCTCGCAGGGAGCTAGGGTTGACTGCGTTTGTAAATTGCCAATACATGCAGCTGTGTGCCCTGCCGAAAAGTTTTCCTGACTATGGTGGGGCCGGTAGCGCGGACAAGGAGCAGTTTCTTTGCTAAATTATCGTTTCCCTTCCGCCAGTGAATTCACAGAAGTCTTGACCACGGGGCGTGCTGATATTGGAGAAAATATTCACATCGCACTTGACCCGGATCGAGGAATAATCAAACTGGAGCCCGAAGAATCATTCCGGTTGATATTTGAACCATCCTCCCCGGCCCCACGCTGGGTTGAGCTTGGTATTGCGCTACCCGACAAGGGTTGGCTGGAGTGCCGCAGCATTCACGTGAAATACATGGCCTGCGCACAAAAGCCAGCACGTGTTCGCGTGGCGTTGCGACTGCATAGGTCGGACGGCTTCTATGACCATTTTTCCGGACTTGACAACGAAGTCCATGGCATTCCGGAACACGTCAGCGCCGATTTCGTCATGTCAGCGCAATTGCTGGAACATGCTCAGAAATGTGATTTGCACCTGTTCTTCGAAAGCGCAGCCAACGTCTTCGACCTACACGACTTAGTCGTGACTGGACTCCGTTGACCGCTTGATCCAAGGAATACCTGCCATGAAGTTCTCTTGCATCATGACCACGTTCAACGACGGGGCAATCATGCGTCAGTCGGTGATGTCTGTTCTCAACCAGACCCATACGGATCTGGAACTCTTGATCGTCGATGATGGCTCAGGGCCGGAAACCCAAGCGATTTTGGAAGAATTCGACGACCCGCGGCTTAGCATCTTGCCGCAGGCCAATGACGGCCTCTCCTCGGCACGCAACCGCGGCCTGCATCACGCCAAGGGCGACTACATCTGCTTTCTGGATGCCGACGACATACGTGCCCCCTGGGCCTTTGCTGAAGTGGCTCGCGTCATTGCAGAATCCGGCGCCGAATTAATATTGGTGCGTGGCGCGTATTCTAGCGAGGTGACCCGGATTGCCCCATTTTTTGACGACGCCCATTTCAAATGTTTTCAGGAGGAATGCGCCGCCATGGGCTGCGCTGATTTGGCTGACCGTAAAGCTTGGGCAATCTCATGTGAACCGCAATCGGCAAACAAGTTCATCTCCCGCGATCTGGTCGATCGTGGAAAAATACGATTTCCCAATGACCATTTTTTCGAAGATATCCTGTTTCACGCGATGGCTGTTACCCATGCTCGATCGATCGAGTTTGTTAATTCATGCAATTATACCTATTTTCACCGTCAACTGCACCGGCAGACTACGGGGTCGAACGGTACGATCCGTTTCGACATCATTGGGAGCGCTCGCGTCACGCTACAACTGTTTCAGGAGCATTCGGATTTTAGCGATGCCCGCCAGCGCGGGGCCTTGATGCTCAGCATTCTGCGGTTGTTGAAATGGTGCGAGGAAAATATCGCGGTTTACCACCGTTACGCTTTTCGTCTCGCCCTACGTGAGACATTCCGTGGGATTAATCCGCTCTATTTCATCCTGCCGGAGGGTACGCCAGATCCAAGGTGCGAGCGCGATGTTTTGACCCGCTATGCTAAGGAGATCATGGGATGATCCCAAAATTGGATGTAGCCGCTCGAGACGAGACTGGTGTATTCGTCGACGTCAACGCCTTTGGGTCGAATGTGCGGTTGGAAGCTGCCCGGGATAGCGTGGCAGTCGCCCAGCGTCTGCGCGAACTGAAAGAGGACTACGAACGTTTCTTGGCGTCGCGCGTTCTGCCGAAAACAGGACTGTGCACCGACCTGGGGGCGGGCGAGGGATGGTTTGCCCTACCATTCGCGACAGCGTTTCCAGGATGGCGGGTCATCGCGTTCGAATCCGACACGGATGCATTTGCGCGACTGCAGGCCAATGTAGAGCGCCTTGGTCTGGAAAATGTGACCTGCATCAATGCATCTCTACACCCCGATTTGGAGCCTGCAACTGGCGAATCCCGTATACCCGGCAGTACTGAATTGCCTAAATCGCTGAAGAAGGCGCTTGCTCGTCCGGTGATGGGGACATTCACGCCAGTTCTGGCCTTCGCTCCCCGCGTTGCGCCAGCGAACGGCGCAAAGGATCAGACCGTTTCCTGTCCGGCCTTGCCGGTGGACATACTCGCAAAACTCGTGCCCGACCTGGTGAAGCTGGATGCGCCTGGCTGTGAGAAAGCTATTGCACGCACCCTGCGAGAGGTTCCAGTAGGTTTTCTGACCGGGCGGCTTTATTCATATGTGCCTTCGAGGCTGTTCCATCCCGCAGACGCGGCGGGAGCGCGGGAATTTTACCTTACCTATGGCGAATACGCCCTGCGCCGCGATTACGAGGACAATTTCCCAACCCGGCGGCCGCGCCTGGACGTGGTGGTCGCGATGTACAACACCCGCGACTATATTCTCGAATGCATCGACAGCGTTCTGGCCGACGGCAACCCGGACATCAACGTGATTGTCGTCGATGACGGCTCGACCGACGGATGTGGCGCTCTGGTGGCCAGCCGTTTCGCCGGTAATGACCGGGTCCGGCTGCTGTACAAAGCCAATGGCGGCTGTGCATCTGCGCGCAATTACGGCCGCCGGTATTCGGACGCTACTCATATCGCCTTTATCGATGCTGATGACCGCGTCGATCCTGGAATGTTCACTGCCCTGCTGGAGGTTGCCCGCTATACGGGCGCTTTCGTGACCGAGGCCGAGTTTGCGTTTCTGACTCTCGAAGAGGAAACCGGTTCCGAGGTGCTGACCCTCAGCTACGAGACTAGTACCTATCCCTTGCCCGGTGACAAAGGTGTCGGACCGCACGAGTTTTTCTGGATTTCCGGCCAGGCGATCGCTGCGGGGCAGCCGACAATCTGGCGCCGTGTTCATCGTCGCGACTTCCTGGACCGCAAAAATATCTGGTTCCCCGAACATGTGCGCGCTTTCGACGACCAGATTTTTCAACTCATGGTGGCGCACTATTCCGGCTCACTCGCGCACCTCAAGGGGCATGCCTATCATTACCGTCAGCACCCTGCGCAGGACATCAAACAGGGAGACGAGCGGCATTTCTACAGCTTCAACATGTTCCGCAAGCTGTTCCTGCGGGCGCTCGACGAGCACTGGCCCGATATCACGCCGCTTGCGCGCTCGCTGCTGAACACGATGGCCTGGTCATATGGCGGTCTGCGCGACGATCTCAAGATGACCTATCAGGAAGGCGCGGCCAAGTTCCTGGCAATAGTCTCCAAGACCTTCGATCACGTATTTACCCCGCAAGAACTGAGCAGTGTTGGGATTGAGGGGCTGGATTTCTTGGTGGACCGGCACCTGAAGGCAATACATGATCAGCCAGCGAACTATGGCTTTATGCGCTTGGAAAGTTGGCGCTGGCAACCCGAGTTCCTCCGCATGATGCAGGCGGTCAAGTCGGGAGACTAGTATTGCGCTTGCAGGAGGTTAGGAGCAGAGTAAGTGCCGTATGGACAGTATGGGGCCCGCGCTATGGGATCAGTCGATACTGTGTATCATGGCGGCGACCTTGGCGACTACAGCGGCATCGGCCACTGGCATGCGGTTCTCAAAATCTGGGTGTGGTTTGGCTTGGTTTGGGGGGAAAGGTACGAAGTCGCTGCCTAAATAGCGACGCGCCACCTGCCGATTACCGCCAGCAAAGCGGCGCATCACGTTGTGTTGCGCCTGCAGCGACAGTAACCCGGCACGAGTCTGCTGAAGTTGTAAGTGGTGTTGCTGTGTCATCTGCACCAATTTCACAACAAAGCTATGATGCCCAGCTTCGCGAGTGAAATGAGGGTTGCAAAGGCGCAGATACTCTAAAGCATCTGGCGGCAAGGAAACTTTTTGTAACACTGACACGTCAGGGACGCGAAAGGCGATTTGGCTCTGACAACCTATGGCATCCATGAAATCTTCGGTCACGGTCCCTTTCAGGTATTTTCTGTCGAACAGGCGCACCCGGATGTTCGTTTGACCGAAAACCTCGCTCCAACGGTTTAGGATAGTAAGGTTGTCAAGAAAAAATAGTGGTTGTTCCGCCACATAGGTTTCCAGCGTGCGTGCTTCGCGGGTCTGAAAATCCTTGACCAACTGATTGTAGTAACTTTCCAGATAGCGTTCGGGACTCCGTATGTAGAACAGAACTCGCACGTCATAGCGGTCCTTCAGAAGCTCAAGGCGGCTAAGATCCTGGAGCCATTCGAAATCTTCGGAACTGATAATTACCTGACTTGCGGAGCTGGCGTCGATCTCCTGCAGTGTTGCGGGCCAATCGCCCAAATCTTCCAGACTCGTTCCGCTCTGTGCCGTGTCGCGCAGTTGCCAGGCCAACGGGTGATGAGCTTGAAACTTGCGTCCGGTCGCAGGGTAAAGTACGCCCGCATGTTCCAAAAGATCGGAGCTGACTGCAAAGGTGTTTTGCAGGGTGGTGGTGGCGGTCTTGTGGGAACCGATATGGATATGAAGTGTTTTCTTGCTCATGTCGATCAGCCATACCTCGCGCCGTTTCCGTATATCTGAGCTGGTAAAAGGTTGAACAGGCAAATTCTGCCCCTTTCGTCCGCTCGGCGACACAGAACAGGGGAACCTCTGCTGTGCCGAGAGCCAGAGCAGCAGGCCGGCCTTTACCGGCGGCAGTCATGGCGCAAACGCGGAACGAGTACATCCTGGATCGTCCCGCATTAGAACTGGTCAGACCTCTTAGGTTTTTCCAATCACCGAAATCTACAGTTTTGGGCAGGGACACCCCAGAGCGACCCTTGCGGGATGTGCGCATAGCCTTCCCCGCCCACCTATCGGTGACAGCCCTCCCTCCTCTTGCTAAGGGTGAGGGAGTTTGACGAGGGTGATGATGCAGATCGAAGAAACGGCCCTGCCGGGCTTATTGGTCCTGACGCCCGCGCGCTTTGGCGATGCGCGGGGGTTCTTCAGCGAGAGCTGGAACCGCAAGACCCTTGAAAGCAAGGGGATCACGCTCGATTTCGTTCAGGACAACCACTCGGTTTCCGCCGCCGTGAACACCCTGCGCGGCCTGCATTTCCAGGCCCCGCCCCATGCCCAGGCCAAGCTGGTGCGCTGCGGGCGGGGGCGGATCTTCGACGTGGCGGTGGATATCAGGCGCGGCTCGCCCACCTGCGGCAACTGGTTCGGACTCGAACTCTCGGCGGAGAACGGGAAACAGTTGCTGATCCCGGCCGGCTTCCTCCACGGTTTCGCAACGCGCGAGCCGGACAGCGAAATTATCTACAAGTGCAGCGATTACTACGCCCCCGAGTGCGACGGCGCGGTGCTCTGGTCGAGCTGCGGCATCGACTGGGGGCTGACCGGCGAGCCGGTGCTCTCGGCCAAGGATGCGGCGGCAGTGCCCTTCGACACCTTCAAGAGCCCTTTCACCTGGGAGGGCGCGGCATGAAGCTCCTCGTGACCGGCGGGGCCGGCTTCATCGGTTCGGCGGTGGTGCGCCAGGCCATCGCCGCGGGGCATTCGGTGGTGAACCTCGACGCGCTGACCTATGCCGCCTGCCTCGACAATGTGGCCTCGGTGGCGGACCACCCCGCCTATGCCTTCGTCCATGCCGATATCCGCGACCGCGCCGCGCTCGACCGGGTATTCGCTGACCACGCCCCCGACGCGGTGATGCATCTCGCCGCCGAGAGCCATGTCGACCGCTCGATCGACGGCCCCGGCGCCTTCATCGAGACCAATGTGACCGGCACCTACACGCTGCTCGAGGCCGCCCGCGCCTTCTGGGTGGCGCAGGGGCGGCCCGAGACCTTTCGCTTTCACCATGTCTCGACCGACGAGGTCTTCGGCTCGCTGCCCGCCGACCCCGCGGTGAAATTCACCGAAGACACGCCCTATGACCCGCGCTCGCCGTATTCGGCGAGCAAGGCGGCCTCGGACCACTTGGTGCGGGCCTGGCACGAGACCTACGGCCTGCCGGTGGTGCTGACCAATTGCTCGAACAACTACGGCCCCTTCCACTTTCCCGAGAAGCTGGTGCCGGTGGTGATCCTGAACGCGCTGGCGGGCAAGCCCATCCCGGTCTACGGGCAGGGGCTGAACGTGCGCGACTGGCTGTTCGTCGAGGATCACGCCGATGCGCTGCTGACCGTGGTGCAGCAGGGCGCGGTCGGGCGGTCCTACAATATCGGCGGCGAGAACGAGGCCAGGAACATCGACCTGGTGCGCGCGATCTGCGCCATTCTAGACACTAAGCGGCCTAAATCGGGATCCTACGCCGATCAGATCACCTTCGTGACAGACCGTCCCGGCCATGACGCGCGCTATGCGATCGCCCCCGCGCGCATCCGCGCCGAGCTGGGCTGGCGGCCCTCGGTGACGCTGGAACAGGGGCTGGAGAAGACGGTGGACTGGTATCTGGCCAACGAGCCCTGGTGGCGGGCGCTGCAATCGCGGCAGGGCGTCGGCGAACGGCTGGGAGTGAAGGCATGAGCCTGCTGGTCTTCGGCAAAACTGGGCAACTGGCCCGCGAGCTGGCCCGTCGCGCGCCGGAGGCGCGCTTCCTGGGCCGCGACCAAGCCGATTTCACCGCCCCCCAGGCCTGCGCCGCGCAGGTCGATGGCGCCGAGGCGGTGATCATCGCCGCCGCTTACACCGCCGTCGACAAGGCGGAAAGCGAGGAGGCGCTGGCCACCACCGTCAACGCCGAGACGCCGGGTGCCATCGCGGCCGCCTGCGCCGAACGCGGTATCCCGCTGGTGCATGTCTCGACCGATTACGTCTTCGACGGCGCGGGCTCTGCGCCCTGGCGCACCGATGATGCCACCGGGCCGCTCGGCGCCTATGGCCGCACGAAGCTGAAGGGTGAGCAGGCGGTGACGGCGGCGGGCGGCGCGCATGTGATCCTGCGCACCTCCTGGGTGGTCTCGGCCCATGGCGCGAATTTCGTCAAGACCATGCTGCGGCTCGGGGCCGAGCGCGAGGTTCTGCGCGTCGTCGCCGACCAGGTCGGCGGGCCGACCCCGACGGGCGACCTGGCGGCGGCCTGCCTGGCGGCTGTACAGGGTCTGCAAAAGGGAATTCCCGGCGGCATCCACCATTTCGCCGGCGCGCCCGACGTCAGCTGGGCGGGCTTCGCGCGCGAGATCTTCGCCCAGGCCGGCCTGCCCTGCGCGGTCGAGGAGATCGCCACCGCCGACTATCCGACACCGGCGCGGCGCCCGGCCAATTCGCGCCTGGATTGTTCCGGGTTTGAGGCTGATTTCGGCGTAAAAAGGCCCGATTGGCGGGTCAGCCTGGCGGCGATCCTGAAGGAACTGGGGGCGGCATGACACGCAAGGGCATCATTCTCGCCGGGGGCTCGGGCACCCGGCTTTACCCGATCACCATGGGGCTGTCGAAGCAGCTGCTGCCGATCTACGACAAGCCGATGATCTACTACCCGCTCTCGGTGCTGATGCTGGCGGGCATCCGTGAGATCTGCCTCATCACCACGCCGCAGGACCAGGACCAGTTCAGGCGCACCTTGGGCGACGGGTCGCAATGGGGCGTGGCGCTCACCTATGTGGTGCAGCCCAGCCCCGACGGCCTCGCCCAGGCCTATATCCTGGCCGAGGAGTTCCTTGACGGCGCCCCCAGCGCCATGGTGTTAGGCGACAACATCTTCTTCGGCCACGGGCTGCCGGAGCTGATGGCGCGGGCGGATGCGCAAGAGGCCGGCGGCACCGTCTTCGGCTATCACGTCGCCGATCCCGAGCGCTATGGCGTGGTCGCCTTCGGCGCCGATGGCGCGGTCAGCGAGATCATCGAGAAACCCCCCGTGCCGCCCTCGAACTACGCGGTGACCGGGCTCTATTTCCTCGACGGCACCGCCCCGGCCCGCGCCCGCGCGGTGACGCCTTCGCCCCGGGGCGAGCTGGAGATCACCTCGCTGCTCGGCATGTATCTCGCCGAGGGGGCGCTTCGGGTCGAGACCATGGGCCGCGGCTATGCCTGGCTCGACACCGGCACCCATGCCAGCCTGCTCGACGCCGGGAATTTCGTGCGCACGCTCGAGGAACGCCAGGGCCTGCAGGCCGGCTGCCCCGAGGAAATCGCCTTCCAGAAGGGCTGGATCAGCCGCGAGGAGCTGCGCGCCCGCGCCGAGATCTTCGCCAAGAACAGCTATGGCGCCTACCTGAAGGGGTTGCTCAGGGAATAGGACCGGCAATCCGCCGCGCGCCCGGCCGCGCCGGGGGAACCCCGGTGCCGGCCCGGCCGTTGCCTTCTCATATGAGGAGGTATTCCCAAATGACCACCAGCACGCATCCGCTCGTGTCGTCGGACAATGTCAACGGCACCGATGTCTATGGCCGCGACGGCGCCCATATCGGCGCGATCGACCACCTGATGATCGACAAGGCCTCGGGCAAGGTCGCCTATGCTGTCATGGGCTTCGGCGGCTTCTTGGGCCTGGGCGAGGACTATCGCCCGGTGCCATGGGGCAAGCTCACCTACGACCCCGTGCAGGGCGGTTTCGTCACCGACCTGACAGAGGCCGAGGTGCAGGGCGCGCCCGAACGTCACGACCGCTGGTACGACGACCGCGACTGGGAGCGGCGTACCCACGAGCATTACGGCGTGCCGATCTACTGGATCTAAGAAAACCGGTCATGTCCGGACGAATATATGGGCATCTGCCGGAAGGCCGCGCCTCAGTTCGTCAGATTGTTGGCCCGCCCGAAGATGCTGAAGACATTGCCGACGATGTTGGAGATGGTTAGTGCATCCTGGATCGGGCTCTCGGTCGCGACTAGCAGGTCACCCGGGTTGATGTCGAAGTTGCGGGCCGAGAACAGCCCGTCGGCGGTGGTCAGGTCCACGGTGAAGACCACCCGGCTCTGCCGCGGCCCCCGCACCCCGGCGCTGACCGCGCTGGCCGGGTATTCGCGCAGGATCAGGAGGCCCTTGGGATCGGCCTTGCTGTCCTGCAGCCCGCCCATGATCGAGACCGCGTCCATCGCCGAGACATGGTCGCGGGTGAAACGGTGCTGCGCCTCGTTCCCCGCTGCGCCGAAAGAGAGGAAATAGCGGGTGTCGGCCTCGACGAAGACCCGGTCGCCGCCGACCAGTCTGGTGTCGAGCGCCGGCCGGTCGAGCAGCGCCTCGACCGAGGTGCCATAGATCCGGCCACCCCGCATCAGCCGGATCTGCGGGTTGTTCAGATCGGTGCGCACACCGCCACCGGCGGCGATCAGGCTTAGAACCGAGTAGTTGCGGTCGGGCATCGGGTAGCTGCCGGGTGCCGCAACTCCGCCGACCAGGTCGACCGAGTTGTAGCGGCCCTCGGTCAGGCTCAGCTGCACCTGGGCCGAGGGGATGATCGCCTCCATCGCCCGCTGCACCTCCTCGCGGGCGAGATCGGCGGTCAGGCCGCGCACCGTCACCTTGCCGACATAGGGCAGGTAGACCGTGCCATTGGATGCGACCTCCATATCGGCCAGCTGGATGTCCTTCTGGGTCGGCGCGGTCAGCAGCGAATTGTCGGAACTGTCCCAGATCCGGATGTTCAACCGATCGCCGGGCTGGATCAGCTGGTGACGCGCGCCGGCGCTGGCGCCGATCCAGCCGAGCCGCTCCTGCTTGCCGGTGGCCGGCCATTGCGCCACCGTGGGCAGGAAGGCGCGGGTCACCGGGTAGACCGCCAGGTCGGGCACCGGTTCGCCGGCCTCGCGAACGACATCGCGGGCGACGGGAGCGCCGCCGGGCAGGTGTCCGCAGGCGGAGGTCAGCAGCAGCCCCGCAAGGGCGATCAGGATCATCGGATTGTACATGGGACGGGTGAGCCTGCGGTCTGGGACGTTGCATTTTTCCCGCCAGAGGATACTGGCGGAAGAGGGTCGGTCAACTGCTACAGGAGTGGTCATGGAAAAGCCAAGCGTTTTGGTGCTCGGATCGACCGGGCGGATCGGCGCCCTCCTGCGCAGCCGCTGGCCCGCCGGACTTGCCTACTGGGAAGGGCGCGCGGCCTTCGCCGACCCGGAGGTACTGGCAGCGGCGGCGCGGGGATGCACCGCGATCCTCTGCCTCGCCGGGGTCACCCCGTCCGCGGCGGCGCGGGGCGGCGATCTTGCCGACAATACCCGCCTGGCGCTGACCGCACTACGCGCCGGGGCGGCGGCCGGGGCGCGGGTGCTTCTGGCCTCCTCCGCGGCGGTCTACGGCGCCGGGGGCGGCGAGGAAACCGCTAGGTTAGAGCCTGCAACTGACTATGGCCGCGCTAAAGTCGCAATGGAGCGCGCGGCCGCTGCCCTAGCCACCAAACTCGACGTCGCGGCCTGCGCCCTGCGGATCGGCAATATCGCCGGGCTCGACGCCGCGCTCGGCGGCTGGCGGCCGGGCTGTCAACTCGATAGCTTCCCCGGCGGCGCCACCCCGCGACGGTCCTGGATCGGCATGGTGACCTTGGCCGACCAGCTGGTCGCGCTATGTACGCGCAACGACCTGCCCACGGCGCTGAACATCGCCCAGCCGGGCACGGTGGAGATGGGCGCGCTGCTCGACGCCGCCGGCCTGCCCTGGCGCCCGCGCCCGGCCCCGCCCGAGGCAATCGCCGAGGTGACGCTCGACCTCACCCGCCTCGCCGGCCTGCTGCCGCTGGTCCCCGCCACGCCCGAGGGGCTGGTGGCGGAATGGCGCGCATCCTCTGTAGTTTGAAGATACCGCCGGCGAAAGGTTTGTCAGAGCGGCGCCTGGTAGAAGGCGCGCGGAGCCCGTCCCTCGGACAGGTCGGCGGCAAAGGCGCGGGCGGTGTCGAGCGCCTCGCGGATGGTCACGTCCATGTCGAGGTAGCGATAGGTGCCAAGCCGCCCGACGAAGGTGACACCCTGGGTCTTCTCGGCCAGCGCTACGTAATCCGAGAGCAGCGCCTTCTCCCTGACCTGGCGGATCGGGTAGTAGGGAATGTCGTCCGGCGTGCATTTGCGCGAGAATTCTCGGTAGCAGACCGAGCCCTCGTGGCTTTCCCAGGGCGCGAAATGCTTGTGCTCAGTGATGCGCGTATAGGGCACCTCGACCTCGCCGTAGTTCATCACCGCGCAGCCCTGGTAATCGCCCTGATAGGTGAAACGCTCGAAGTCCAACGTGCGATAGCCAAGCCGGCCCAACTCGTAGCCGAACCAGCCGTCCAGCGCGCCGGAATAGAAGACGTGGTCATACTCCGCCGCCTGGGAACGGTCGAAAACAGTCTCTAATTTGACCGAAATGCGGGGATGATCAAGGATCGCCGCGACCATCTCTGTATAGCCGTTCTCGGGCATGCCCTGGTATTTGTGGAAGAAATAATTGTCGTCGTAGTTGAAGCGCACCGGCAGCCGCTTGAGGATCGAGGCCGGCAGTTCCGAGGGGTGGCAGCCCCATTGCTTCATGGTGTAGCCCTTGAAGAAGGCCTCGTAGAGGTCGCGCCCGACAAAGCGCATCGCCTGGTCCTCGAAGGTCTGCGGATCGGCAATCGAAGTATCGGCCTGTTCGGTGGTGATGAATTCATGGGCTTCGTCGGGGCGCATGGTGCGCCGGAAGAACTGGTTGATTGTGTGCAGGTTCACCGGCAGCGAATAGACCTCGCGCTCACCCGAGACGCCTTTCGAGGTGGTCTTCACCCGGTTCTTGTAGGGTAAGAAGGTGGTGTAAGAGTTGACGTAATCCCAGACCTCGGAATCGTCGGTGTGGAAGATATGCGGCCCGTAGACATGCACCATTACCCCAGTCTCGGCGTCTCGCTCGGTATGGCAGTTGCCACCGACATGGGAGCGCGCATCGACCACCGTCACGTCATGGCCAGCCTCGGCCAGATGGCGGCCGATCACCGCGCCGGAAAGCCCGGCGCCGACCATGAGGAATTTTGTTGTCGACATGTTCTGCCCTTCATTGACCTATGCACCCGTTTAAACGGAATATCCTCCCCGGCTTCAAGCCCGGCAAGACGGCGCCGATGCCCGGGAACGTGATTGCTGGCCTGGAGGGCGGCTGTTAGCCTAATCCCGTCTCCCGTCTCCCGAGTATCGCCATGCCCTCCCGTTTCCGCCTCGCCCTCCTTCTGGTGCTGGCGCTTGCCGGGGGGCCGGCCTTGGCACAGACCTGCACGCTCGACGGCATTGCCGTCGCAGCGGGGCAGAGCGCGACCTTCTACAGCGCCCGCAGCGTGCCGCGCGGGCAAAGCTGCGCCGCGATCGCCCAACCACGCCGCTGCGGCAACGGGCGGCTCGGCGGCGCCGTAGCCTTCGGACATGCCCGCTGCACCGAGCTCGAGGACTTCCTTGGCGTCAACACCAACCGGCAAGTCGGCGATCTCGATCCGGTCCTTCTAGCGCGCAGCGGCACCGCTTGGATCCGCTCGAACATCGAGGTGCTGGAATACAAGGAACAGCAGGACAACGGGCGGCGTGATCCGAAATGGGATTTCGGTGACTGGCAGATCTATATCGCTGCCGCCGACGGCACCCGGCGCAAAGCGATCCTGAACCTAATGTGGAATTTCGAGGCGAAGCAGCGGCATCCGCCGCGCCCCGGCTCACCCGAAGAGGCCGATCTGTTCGGCTTTCTCGACCAGGTGATCCTCGACACCCTGGCCCCCCATGTGGAGATCATCGTCACGGGCAACGAGCCCTTCATCAACACGCTGCAGACCGACTGGGAACCTAACCCGGCCTATGGCGGCATTCCGCTGGTGGTCTTCTACGAACGGCTGACCGTGCACGTGCATGACTACCTGGTCTCCCGTGGCCTGCGCGACAGGGTCGAGGTTTATGTCGGTGCCTTCACCCGGCTGCAGTCGAAAAAGATGCAGCACCAGCCCGCGGTGGGCCAGCTCCTCGGCTTTGCCGAGAGCGCACCTTTCGTCGACGGTGTCGACATGCATGCCCATGTGGCCAGCCTTGAGGAGATGGAGGCGGCGCTGCGCTTCATGCGGGGCGCGATCAGCAAACCGGTCATCGTCACCGAGTTTTCCTTCATCTGGCGCATGCAGGAGGCGCTGAAGGGCGGCGACCGGCTGGGCGCGGCTTTTGCCGGGCGCTGGGGGCACGATCCGAAACAGACTAGCGCCGCCTACATGGCCTGTGAGGTCTTCGGCACTGGCAAGGGCTGTAAGGACAAGGGGCCGGTCAGCAAGGCGGAATGGGACGATTTCATGGCCACGCGGCCTTGGTTCATCGACCATTTCATCCTGAAGGCCGATGCGCTGTTCCGCGAATATGGCATCCGCGGTGCCACATTCGGGCTGGTGCAGAACAGGCCGAACAAGCGCCGGCTCAATCCCGACCGGGCGCCCTGGTACCTCGGCTACCTGTTCTCTGCCGCGGCGGTGCTCCCAGGCGCCGACGGGGCGGCGCCGAATTACCAGTATCTCGACGACTTCCTCGCGATCCAGCACAGCCGGCCGCCGCTGCAATAGGCTCAGGCCAGCCGACGCTCCCAGTAGGCGCGAGTGGTCTGGGCGTCGTAGCCCTCGCGGTAGGCGGCCTTGATACTGTCGAATTCGCGCAGGAAGCGGGTCAGCGTTTTGGTCATCTGCCAAGCCATGGCGAAGAAGGCCCGTTTCGACTGGGTCACGGTATAGGCCTTGTCGCGGGCGGTGTTCAGATAGGTGATCTGCGTCGCGCCAAGCGCCGGGTAGACTAGGCCCCGGTCTGCCATGCCCAGCACGACGCGGTCCCAGCGGCGCGCAGAGAAGGGCACCAGGTGACCGTTCAGCGTCCAGAGCCCCAGACGGGTGCGCCACTTGCGCGGCAGACGGGTCAGGCGCCGGCGTTCCGGCGGTAGCGTACCGACCTCCTGCCAGACCTCGGTCTTCATCATCTCCTTGATGGTCGCCCGCCGCGCCGCCATGTCGATATTGGCGTCGAAGAATTGCGGCCCCGCCATCACGTCCTTCCACGCCAGCATCTGTGCCGCCGCGCTCTCGTAGTGGAAGCGCAGCATCGAGCGCATGATGAAGCGCAGCGCCACCTGCGCTGTCCCCAGCGCGCTGCGGTGCAAACGGGGCGTGACCAGGTGCTGGATCAGGTGGTTGCGCAGGTCGAGATAGAGGGTCTGGGCGCTCTCCTTCTCCGAGAAATCGTCCTGGAACGAGACCACGCCGTTCAGCGTGGAGATCTCGAAATCGTTCATCAACGAAAACGAGATGTCGTCGCCCCGCACAAAGAAGGGGAAGGGGTGGTGTTTCACCTCAGCAATGGCGAAGGCGAAAAACCACCAGCCGCCGTAGAAGGTGGTGGGCCGCGCACGGTCCGATTCATGCTCCATCTCGAATACCTCGTCGCGGTTCCTCAGGTCGGTGCCGCAGAACTGTGGCCTGCAGGAGCCGTCGAAATAGGCACCGTTCTCCCACATTGCCCACTTGTGGGTGTTGTTGATCATCGCCCCCGCGACTGCGGCGCGCCGCGAAAGGGCCAGCGCCAGGAAGACATAGGCGCGGGCGATATTCTCCATGTGGAAGGAGGCGTCGTCATCCATGAACAGGCAATGGCTGAAGCCCGCCCCCTCGGCCTCGAGCACGCCGCGAGCAAAGCCGCCGGCGCCACCGTAATTGTGGTTGACGAAGGGCGTGACTTTGTTGCTGGGGGCGATGCCGGCGCTGTTGCCGTTGTCGACCACCTGCACATGAACCTGGTCGCCGAATTCGAAGGTCGCCAGGAAATCCTCCAGCCGCGCCACCGTTGCGCGCACCTGTTCCTCGCGTTTGAAAGTGGTGATCGAGACCGCCAGCCGGGGCAGCTCCGCCGGCACCGTCCGGGTAAGGAACCGCCCGCCCGAGACCGTGGCGCCGGTGGAGTCCAGCCCCTTGATCTCGACGAAGACCAGACCCTGTGTAGAGCGATTGGCGTAATTCGATACGTCCACCAAGTAAGGCGACCCAACCTCGAGCATGACTACCTCGCAATGCAGGATCTCCCAGGATTGCTCGGGGATCGCCTGGAGCACCCGCACCTCGACCCGACCGGCACCGCGGATCTCGGCGAAGAGCCCGTCGAGCGTGCAGGCGCGGTGCCACTTACCGAGATTGAAGAGGTTGAAATAGGTGTCGAAGACGACCGTCGCCCCCTCGCCCAGCCAGATCTCGCCATTGTGCTGCGACAGGCCGAAGGCCCCCGAGGCATGGAAGTAGAGCGAATGCTCGGTGCAGATGACCGGGTCAGGCATCAGGAAGTTCTGCAGGGTGATCATGGGTCGCGTCTTCAGTCCA
>NZ_BNCJ01000030.1 GCF_014656415.1 Seohaeicola zhoushanensis
TTGGAACTTCCGAACCGCGTCAAGCCGCGCCGCGTAGGGGACCGCCGAGGCGCTTACGACTATCCGGCATCCATGCACTGAGTAAGTTATGTCCGATAATTTTCCAGCTGACAAGGATTGGGAAGAGGCCGAGCGCCGCGCGCAAGTGATCGCGGAGCTGCCGGTCCGGCTCACTCAGGGCAATGTCGACTGGGCCATGCGCCAGTTGAATGTCAGCCGATCCACGCTCTTTCGTCTGGTGAAGCAGTTCCGGGAAGACGGGCGGACCAGTGCACTGCTACGGGATACCCGGGGGCCCAAACCGGGCATGCACCCCTTGGACCCGGCGGTGGAAGCGATCGTGTCCCACCATTTCAGGGTTTTCTATGCCACCCGCCGCAAGCCCACCAGGACGCGGTTCTGGCGGGAGATCGCTGCCGATTGTCAGGCGCAAGGGTTGGCACCGCCCTCGATCCGGCGTTTGGGCCGCTGGCTGGAGGGGCACGATTAGGCAAAGCTGATGGCCCGGCGTGAAGGCAAGGACAAGGCCGAGCGACGCCATCTGGCCACGCCGGGAGGCCTTACTGCAGACAGCCCTCTCGATATCGTCCAGATCGACCATACCAAGGCCGATGTGACAGTGGTCGACCCGGTGACGCGTCGCCCGCTCGGTCGTCCGACGCTGACCGTGGCAATCGATGTGAACACCCGCATGGTTTTGGGGTTTCATCTGTCGCTGGAGCCGCCATCGCTTCTGGCTGTTGCGCTGTGTCTGACCCATGCGGTGATGGACAAATCGCATTGGCTCACTGCGCGGGGTATCAACACGGAGTGGGCTGCGCAGGGTATCCCAAACGCGATTTACGTGGACAATGGCGCGGAGTTCCACGCGCGCGCCTTCGAGCGGGCCTGTTCCGAATATCAGATCGACCTGCGGCACCGACCACCGGGAACGCCGCGCTATGGCGGCCATATCGAGCGCCTGATCGGCACGATGATGGGCGCGATTCACCTGCTGCCGGGCTCGCATTTCTCGAATATTTTCGAGCGCGGTGATCTCGACGCGGAAGCCGAGGCGGTGATGACGCTCAGAGAGCTGGAAACCTGGCTCGCTCTCGAGATCACTGGCTCCTACCATGCGCGGGTCCACAGCGCGCTGGAAACCACTCCTGCGGCGGCTTGGGCGGCGCGGACGAACGAGGTCCAGGTACAAATCCCGGCCGATCTCAGGCAGTTCCTGGTCGATTTCCTGCCCTCCGAGCTGCGAGTTTTGCAGCGCGACGGCCTGCATCTCTTCCACATCCGCTACTGGGCGGACGAGCTGCGCTGGCTGATGGGCCGCGAAAGCCGCAAGTTCACGCTCAAATACGACCCGCGTGATCTTTCGCGCATCTTCGTGCTGACAGAGAACGGGATCATCGAAGCCCGGCCGGCGGATCTGACACGGCCTGCAGTCACGCTCTGGGAGCACCGCGCGGCGCGACGCGCTATGCGCGAGGCCGGGCGCCGGTCGGTAGATGAGGAACTGATTTTCAGGACGATCGAGGCGCAGCGCGACCTCGTCGACAGCGCCGAACGGCAGACGAAGGCGATACGGCGCCACCAGGCGCGGCGGGCGCATTTGGTCCCTCTGCCGATGATCGATGTGACACCGGATGCCGACGCGCCAGATGCCCTGCCTGCGCCGGAAGGGACGGGGAGCCCGTTCCTCAGCCACCCCGGCTTCAAGGTCGAGGAGTGGTACGACGATGACTGAGTTCCCGCATCTCTATCCGGGAGCCGGCAAGATCGCCGCGTTCAGCGCCGAGGAGCGCATTCATAGGATTCGCGCCGACCGCTGGATCTCCTATCCCAGGGCTGAGGCCGCCTTGGAGAAGCTGGAAACGCTGATGTCGTTTCCCGAGCGCGCCCGCATGCCGAACCTGCTCATTGTTGGTGACAGCGGCATGGGCAAGACGATGATCATCGAGAAGTTCACCCGCGATCACGCATCGAGCTTCGACGAGACCAGCGGACGGCTACATATGCCGGTTGTCGCCGTGCAGATGGTGTCTGGGCCTGATGAATCGCGCTTCTACCGTCGGATCCTGGCGGCGATCGGTGCCCCGGAGCCGCCGCGGGCGACACTGTCTGTGCTGGAAAGCCTAGCCTTGCGTCTGCTCGCCGAATTGCGTCCGGGGATGCTGGTCATCGACGAGATTCACAGCCTGCAGGCGGGGACGATCCGCGAACAGGCACGATTCCTGAACATGCTGCGCTTTCTGGGCAACGAGCTGCGCATCCCGCTGGTCTGTGTCGGTACGGCGCAGGCCCGCAACGCGCTGCGCACCGATGATCAACTGGTGCGTCGCTTCGAGGCCTTCGCATTGCCGCCATGGCGGGAGGGCGAGGATCTGAACGGGCTGATGAGCACGCTCACGCGCACGCTGCCGCTTCGGCGCCAAAGCCAGATCGACGAGAAGGCACTCACGCGGATGATCAAGGTGACTGGCGGCATCACCTCGGGCATCTTTTCGATCTTGTCGCAGCTGGCGATCGCCGCCATCGAAAGCGGCGAGGAACGTATCCTCTCGCGCGATATTCTGGGCGGCGACCGGTTGCAGGCGGTCCTGGGAGAGCCGGTGTGACGGCGCACGGGCGCCTGCCGGTTGTCTACCTCCCCGAGGCGGACGAACGGCTGTCTTCCTGGGCCGCGCGCATGGCCCCGTTCTACGCCATGACGGTTTCGGAATTCGTCGCCGCGCTTGGCCTGAAGGGGCACGAGGTGTTCGACCTGGAATGGCGTCTTTCGGAAGGGCAGGGGGCTCTGATCGCGGCTCGGACCGGCCTTTCGCCCGAAGCAGTGCAGGCCATGGCATTCCGGGAGTTCGGGCCACAGGCGCGTATGATGATCGCGCGGAAGAGCCGGCATTACTGCCCGCACTGTCCCGAAGAGCCGCAACGCAAATCCACAGCCTTGCCGTGGCGATTTCGCTGCCCGGTGCATGGCGTGGAGTTTCGGGACGCCACCGGCGAGACTCTATCCGACCGGTTCGGAAGTGATCGCTTCAAGAAACTTGAACGGCATGCCGAGGCTGGGGTCACCTATCTCGATGCGTGGGCGCGCGGTGCGGAGCAGCGAATGGAAGCGCCCGAAGTGCTTGAGGTTCTGACGGCACGGCATCGCCGCGCCTCGCCGCCGAACGTTTGGGAGCAGCCACGTATGTCTCTGAAGGACCGGCGGGACTATCAAGATTTTCTGACCACGCCGATCCTCCGGCAGGCACTGACGATCGTTGTCCCCGAATACGATCAGGTGGCGCCAGTGCTCGCCAAGCCGGTGCGACCCGGTCTCCACGCCTTGGCACAGGGTTCTCTGTTGCAGTGTTTCGCGCTGACGGTCGGCATCGGACGGATCATTGAGGATCCGGTCAAATGGGCGATCTCAGTCATGCTCGTGAGCGATGCGGAGGGGCAGGGACGGGTCCGGCAGGCGATTGGCCCATGGCCGCTCTCGTTGAGGCGGAGTATCTCGGCTCGGTTCTGGCGCGCTGAGCGCGACGAGAGAGCACGCCAGTCTGCAGAAAAAGCCGCGAGACAGCGCCAGTCTCACAAATACCGACTCATCCAGTCTCATCAATACCGGTCCAGAATCTCATGAACCCCGACTCGTTTTTCAGGGAAGTGCTTGAATCTCATCAACTCCGGTCATCCGACAGATTTCTCGTGATTTTCTGACATGGCGCTGAGCATATCTTTTAAGGCCCGATAATGCAAACTTATTGGACATAGATGTGAACGGCAAGGCGGGGCGGTTAACTCGCAATATCGGAAAGAATAGCGCCGCCGTGGTTCAGGCTTCTGGCACGACATTCGCCCGACAAGACCCGGTCCGCGACCTTCATACGCTACCCGGGATGCCAGTTTGGGTCTTGTCGCCACGTCCAGATACTCTCTAAGATGTTGCGTTATTATCGGACGCAGCCGTGAGCCACATGCATCTTTTGGTGGCACAGAAAGCTGTGCACCGGGCCTTGTTGCGCGGGCGGCTGGCGCTTCATACAACGGGGCTGGGGCACGTTTTCGGGGTATTTCCTGGCCGCTTCCGGCTTGGAGGGCCCTGGCGATCTTTCTGATCAGGCATAGCTCGCGGAGGCAGGCCCATTTGCCGACGTCATGGCGCCCGATGGGCATCTCCCCGGGTGCGATCCGAACCGGCACCGGGTGTGCAACCGTGGACGGAAACGTGTTGCTGTCCGTCCGGCAATCAGCCCGGCAGGCGCGCCACGGCGATCATCTCGACGCGCATGCCGGCGCGGGCGAGTCGGACGCCGCCGGTTGCGCGGGCGGGCGGGTTCTGGGGGTCGACCCAGGCGTCCCAGACCTCATTCATCACGCCGATATCAGAGATGTCATCAAGCCAGACCTGGATCGACATCAGGTCCGCTTGGGATGCGCCCAGCGAGGCCAGAACAGAGTCGATATTGGCCAGCACCTGGCGCGTCTGGGTGGCGACGTCAGCGTCGAGATCGTCGGGCACCTGCCCAGCGAGGTGGATGATGTTGTCGGCGACGACCGCTTTGCTCATGCGCGGGCTGGGTTGGAAACGGGTCAATGTCATTGTGTTTTCCTGAGTGTCGTGATGCGTGTGGGGTCAGGCCTCGGGCCCGAAGCTTTGATCGAAGAAGTCCAGCCAGTTGCCGCCGAGAATGCGGGCGGCCTCGGTTTCGGAGAAGCCGACCCTGCGCAGGCCGGTTGCAATCCCGCGCAGGCCGCGGTTGTCGGCGAACCATTCGGGCTGATCGGGGAAACCGGCGGCGTCGGCCGAGCCTTCGCCGTAATCGATCTCGCGGGTCCAGCGGCCGACGCGCATCCATTCCACCACCGAATCCGGCTGATCCTGGCACAGGTCACTGCCGATCCCGATGCGCTCGACGCCCATCAGTTCGGCGGTGCGTGCAATCATCGTGCAGAAGTCCTCTAGCGTACAGGCGCTGCCGCCCTTCAGGTGGTGCGGATAGACCGAGAAGCCCAGCATTCCGCCGCTCTCGGCCAGCGCGCGCAGCACCGTATCGGATTTGTTGCGTCGTGCCGGGTGCCAGCTGGCCGGGTTCGCGTGCGTGATGGCAATGGGGCGGCCGGAATGCGCGATGGCGTCAAGGGTGGAGCGTTCCGAGGAGTGGCTCATGTCGACCACCAGCCCGACGCGGTTCATCTCGGTCACGACCTGTCGGCCCATGCGGGTCAGGCCGGGGTCTTCGGCCTCGTAGCAGCCGGTCGCGAGCAGTGACTGATTGTTATAGGTCAGTTGCATGAAGCGTACGCCGAGCCGATGCAGCACCTCCACAAGACCAATGTCCGCCTCGATCGGGGCAGGTGTCTGGAACCCGAGGAAGATGGCAGTGCGCCCCATTTCGCGCGCGCGGCGCACATCGTCGCCGGTAAAGCCCTGCATGATCAGGTCGGAATGGCGTTGAAACCGCAGGTTCCAATCCGCGATGTTCCGCACAGTTTCGCGGAAATCCTCGTGGTAGGCTATGGTGACATGGACGGCGTCCACGCCGCCTTCGCGCATCTGACGAAAGATCTTTTCCGACCAGTTCGCGTATTGCAGGCAATCGATGAGGTAGCTGGACATCCGGAAGTCCCCTGAACTTGTTCGTGAGTTTCCGGACTATTGCCACGTGGCAGCGCTTCAGTCACATTCAAACGGCTTAACCGCATTAAAGGAATGTTGAAGAATGGCCATCAAGATCGAGATGCTGCGGAATTTTGTCGCCGTCGCCGAGCTAGGCAATCTGAACGATGCGGCCGAGCGGCTTGGCCGCACCGCCTCGGCGGTCTCCATGTCGCTTAAACAGCTGGAGGATCATCTGGGCGCGCCGCTGTTCGAGACTGATCGGAAGAACCGCTTGACGGCTCTGGGCCAGTTCACGTTTGCCGAAGGGCGCCGGGAGGTCGAGAATTTTAATCGTTGTATCGAATCCATTAGCGCCTACGCGCAGGCGCGGGTGGGCACTGTCCGGATCGGGGCCGTTCCCTCGGTCACCGCTGTTCTCTTGCCGCCTGTCGTTCAGGCGTTTCGCGCCGAGCGGCCCGATGTCATTATCCACATCCGCGACATGGACTCGACCACCGTGCTTCGCGAGGTCGAGATGCAGCGCATCGACATCGGGATCGCGTCAGGCCGGGGCAGCCTGTCTTCGATCACCACGCGGCCGCTGTTCTCGGACAGGTTTGGCGTGGTGTGCTGCGCGGGCCACCCGTTGCAGGGTCTTAAGCAACCACTGCAATGGGATGACCTTCGGCCCTATACGCTGATCTCGAACGCGACCGGCGCACAGATCGCCAGCCCCGAGTTCCGGACGATGGATGAGGCCGCACACCTGCGCATCCGCAATACCGGATCGGTTCTGGGGATGGTGCGGGCGGATGTCGGGATTACGGTCCTGCCGAAGTTGACGCTGGATGGGCAGGCGGATGATTTTCTGTTTCTGCCGCTTGCCGACCCGGCTGCGACGCGTCGGGTCAGCATTCTCACCCGAAGCCACGCCGAGTTGCCGCCGGTCTCGCAAATGTTCGAACGTGCGATCTTCGACGGCGTGGCGAGAAGGGCCCGCAGCCATCCCGATGACTTCAAGATAGTTGAAGTATGCGCCACTACTTCTTGATTGATTGGAATCCCAGCTCATGCGGAATTAACACATCACGAAGCCGGCCCGCCCGGCAGATTTCAAGAGGGAGAAATCGCATGACCACCGACATAACCAGACGAACGCTTCTGCGCGGCACCGCCGCAGCTGCCTTTGCCCTGTCCGCACCCCGGTTTGCGCTGGCACAGGCGCCCGACTTCCTGACGATTGGCGGCGGCCCCTCAGGTGGCGTGTTCGGGATCGTCGGGACGGCGGTCGCCAACCAACTGTCCGCGATCTTCCCCGCGACCATCATCGACGTGCAACCCGGCGGTTCGGGGCCGAACCTGCTGCGCGTGCGCGACGGCAAGGCCGATCTGGGGATCACCTCGGCCAACAACGCGCTCGACGCCTGGAACGGCCGTGATCCGGCAACGCCCGAGGCACCGGTTCAGAATGCACGCGGCCTGATGACCATCATGCAGAGCGCGATCCAAATCTGGGTCGATGCGCGGTCCGACATCCATTCGCTCGAAGATCTGCGCGGCAAGCAGGTCAGCGCGGGTCAGCCCGGCCAAACCTCTTGGCTGACCTTCGAGAACCTGCTCGCGGCGGCCGGAATGACCATCGCCGACATAGAAGCCGATGGTGGCAAACTGCACCCGCTTAGTTGGTCGGAATCTCATGAGGCGCTGAGCAATGGTCAGCTCGACGCGGTGATGTGGCTGTCGCTCTGGCCGCATCCGACGGTGCTGCAGAACGAAACGGTCCGCCCGATGCGCGCCCTGTCGTTCGATCCGGCGGTGCTGGAGAAATTCGTGGCCGATCACGGAGCCGGGTTCGAGCCGGTCACGCTGCCCGCGGGCCTGTTCGGCGGCCAGGAAGAGCCCGCCCAGACGCTGGGCACCAACACAATTCTGTTTGCAGGCGCGGAAATGTCGGACGAGACGGCCTACGCCATCGTCAAGCAGCTGTGGGAGAACCGTGAGGAGCTCTACACGGCGCATTCTCTGCTTCGCTACATGACCCCCGAAACCGTTGGTCAGGGCATGGTCGTGCCGGTTCATCCGGGCGCGCGGAAATACTTCGAAGAGCAGGGGATCACGGTCTCCGATTCCAAGCTCGACGCCTGAGGACCGCACAGATGACCACCGCAACCGAAACCGGCCGCGCGCCCCTGCGGGACCGCGCAATCGCCGTCCTTGCTCTGGCGATGACGGCCTTCCATCTGCTTGCGGCCTCGCCGCTGTGGCTTGCGCCCAACCTGCTGCTCAGATCGGTGCACATTCTGTTCGCGGTGATCATCGTCTTCCTGCTCCAACCGATGCCTCGCCGGAAGTTGGGGCATCTGGTCGACTTCGGCCTGATCGCGTTGTCCGTGGTGACGCTGGGCTATGCCGCTCTTAATCACAGTGCCATCGTCGTGCGCCCGCCCTGGACGCTGGATGCCTCAGCGATGGAATTGTTCGTCGCCATCGGCGCGATCGTGGTGATCCTCGAGGCCACCCGCCGCAGTCTTGGCATGGCAATCGTGTGGCTCTGCCTGATTTTCATCGTCTATGCCTTCGTCGGCCCCGAACTGCGCTACGTCAGCTGGTTGCGCCCGCTTGCCCATGGCGGGGTAGGGGTCAGCGAATTCGTCGACCAGATGTATTTCAGCTTCGAGGGCCTGTTCGGCACCGCGCTTGGCGTGTCGGCGGAGTACATCTTTCTTTTCGTGATTTTCGGTGCTGTGCTGCAAGTGGCTGGTGGTGGCGATTTCTTCATCACCATCACCCGTGCCATGACCGGTCAAAGCCGGGGTGGCCCGGCAAAGATTGCCGTCATCGCCAGTGGCCTGATGGGCATGATGTCGGGCAGTGCCGTTGCGAATGTCGCGACCACCGGTTCGCTGACCATCCCGATGATGCTCAAGCTTGGCTACCCGCGCCGTTTCGCCGGGGCAATCGAGGCCATCGCCTCGACCGGCGGGCAGATCACGCCGCCGATCATGGGGGCCGCTGCCTTCCTGATGGCTGGCATTCTGGGCATCGGGTATCTTGAGGTGGCTGCCGCCGCGCTCATCCCGGCGCTGCTGTTTTACGTGGCGTTGCTGTTTGCGGTGCATCTGGCATCCGTAAAGCTGAACCTGCAGCCGCTTGCGGCTGCCGAGGCCGGATCGACCCGTGCGGTGCTCATGGGGGGCTGGACCTTCCTGATCCCGGTCGTGATCCTGGTCGCGCTGCTGATGCAGGGCTATTCGGCAAGCTTCAGCGCCTTTTTCGGCGTGGTCGCGGCATTCGTGACGCCCTACCTGCGGCGCTCGACGTTCGTGCATTGGCGTCAGCATGTTGCGGGTATCCGGCTGGGCGTCGAGGGTGCCGCGACCGTTGCGGCCGCCTGTGCGTCTGCCGGCATCATCGTGGGGGTCGTGCAAATCTCGGGGCTTGGCTTCAAGTTCAGCGCCGTGGTCACCAGTTTCTCCGGTGGCTCGCTCGATATTGCGCTGCTGCTGGCCATGATCGCTGCCTTCATCTTTGGCATGGGTATGCCCACGACGGCGGCCTATATCGTTCAGGCCACGCTGGTGGCGCCGGCGCTGGTGAAGCTGGGGGCCGATCCGCTGGCCGCGCATATGTTCGTGTTCTACTACGCCGTGCTTGGGCAGATCACGCCGCCTCTGGCCGTTGCGGCCTATGCAGCCGCCCCGATCGCAGGCGAGCGTCCGTCCCGCGTGGGGTGGACGGCCTTCCTGATCGGGCTGCCAATATACATCATCCCCTTCATGTTCGTGTCGAACTCGGTGCTCCTGACGCCCGACTTCAGCCTCGACCTGTTCTATTCGCTGCTTCGCGCGGTGCTGGCCGTTGCCGTGCTGTCTGCCGTGGTGATCGGCTGGCTTTTCGGCGCGGCACTTGGATGGGTGATGCGGGGGCTGCTTGTTCTGGCCGCCGTACTGATGATCCATCCCGAGCTTATCTCTTCGGCAATGGGCGTAGCAATCCTGTTCGGCGTCTATCTGCTCCAACGTATCAAGTTTTCTAAAAATCGCGAGGTTACCTTCTGATGAACGAAGCTTTCGAATTGCCCGCGCCGATCGGCACGAACTACGAATACATCCTGGCCTCCCGCCATGACTGCCTTGTGATGGTTGCTGGACAGATCGCCAAGGTCGGGGACAACGCGCTTCACGCAACGGGGCGGTGTGGTGAGGATGTCGACCTCCAGACGGCCTGCAAGAACGCCGAGATCGCTGCGGGGCAGGTGATGGCATGGCTGTCGGAGCAGTGCGGGCCGGGCGAAAGGATCGAGCGGATCCTGCGGATGACCGCCCATATCGCAGTCGGGGATCAACCGTTCGACATCTCGACCGTTGCCGATGCGGCCTCGCGCCTGTTCATTTCGGCACTTGGCGAAACGGGACGCCACCCCCGCTCGGTCATAGGCGTAAGCCGCCTTCCGCGCAATGCGCCCGTGCTTTTGGAGGTCACTGCGGTATTGGGTCCCCTGAACAGCAGCTAGATGAAGCCGTGACTTCCGGGCTTGAGGCAGATACCACTACATTCGGCATTATGCTCTAGCAGGCCGCTGAATTAGTCGCCGAGCCGGAACGTTTTCCCGTGATCAGGGTTTGGTCACGTGATCTCGATGCCCGTTGGCGAGTGCGGCACACGCACCTGGTGGCGTGCTCGCGCGTCAAGCAGTCAGCAACCGAGGCAGTCTGGCGAGGTTTTTGGCGGCCATTGTCAGGATGAACCGCGACCGAACACGTTCGACGCCACGATACATGGTTTGAGCCATGCCCCCGACGGTTTTTGCCCAGCCGAACGCTTCCTCGATCTTCTTTCGGTGCTTCTGGGACGTGGCGTAACGGGAGTGGGCAAAACTTGGGGGTCATGCGGCTGCTCTCTGGTAAACGCCGGTTAGCCGACCGTCGAGAACGGCGGCGCGGACAACGGCCACGCGGTGGGCTCCCTTGGGTGACCATCTCATGCGGCGTCGCTTTCCCATGCGGGTGTTGCCGATGTCGTCCACGCAGCCCTCAGCCCGGGACGAAGAAATCGGAAGACCGCGGCGGTACCGTCGAC
This sequence comes from Seohaeicola zhoushanensis, assembly GCF_014656415.1. Lineage (GTDB taxonomy): Bacteria > Pseudomonadota > Alphaproteobacteria > Rhodobacterales > Rhodobacteraceae > Seohaeicola_A > Seohaeicola_A zhoushanensis. The sequence continues at coordinate 10,658 of NZ_BNCJ01000030.1, forward strand.
CATAATCGGTCAGATTGTCCGTTTTGTTCGCAAGGTAGGAATAGAGGTCTCGGCACCGGGCTTGCACGCGTCGGGCCGCTTCAGCCGCCACGGGATCATCTGTATGCAGCCGCGCGCAATCAACGATCAACCATTGCAGACTGGTTGTGGCCGTCAGAACTTTCCCATGCCACAGATACCATCGCAGCGTTTCGGCCGGGTGCCTGAACTGTACTGGAATGCCGGAGAAGCCCCGGATCTGCAGCAGGCCCTTTACCGCGTTCTCGACGTGCTGAATAAAGTCCAACAGATCGCGCAGCAGAGCCTTGACGGGCGGCAAGGATGATAATTCTGGCCATTTGATGCCCCACCAGCCATATTTCCAAAGGATCATACTGTGGCCGAAGCGGAAGATCGCGGTGGCGAATTCGATTGAGACGAGGAATTCCTTCGGGCCGGAAGGGGCCACGAACTTGCGGCCGTTGCGCATCACGTCGACATATATTTCTTCCGGAATGATCCGACGTAGATAGTCGGTCAGCACCATCGCTTGCAGATGCCGCTTCGTCTCGTACTGGGCCTCCTCCGTATTCAGTTGCTGGTTCAGCGCCATCATCTGGTGGAACCGTACCAGCAGAACATGCATCTGGGCCAGGCCGAGCTTGCTGTCGGCGCGCGGGTCGGGGCAGCACGGAAAACCACCCTCAATGCTGCGCGGCAGGTCGTAGGTCTGGTTTTGCCCCGCCAGCGGCTGCGTCGCGATTCCCAACGACGAGCCCGCGACGCTGATCCACTCGCTCGAAGAGCCTTCGTCCATGCTGGCGGTCCCGAACAACGACTTGAACTCAAGCGCGTGCAAGGCATTGGCATTGACCCAGGCGACGCCTTCGCTTTCGGTACCCCCTTGGAGATAGCTCATATCATGGGCTAAGAACTGCCCAAGATAGGTGTAGGCGGCCGGGATATCCGAATTGGTGTCATCCCGTCTGCACATGGCTTCCGCGAGTTCGACAAGAACCTCATCGGCGGGGTTTTTTAGAGCCGTGCTGCCGCCGGGAATGAGCTGTGCGTACGGCTTCGCCTCGTCGACGCCCTTCTGGTCGGCCGCGCGGGGCTATTCACATCGAGGGAATGCGGACCAGCCACTGGCGTTGGCACCTTGATGAGGTGTTCGTAAAGATCAACGGCGAGCGGCACTACCTCTGGCGGGCGGTCGACCATGAGGGCGAAGTCCTGGAAAGCTTCGTGACGCGGACGCGGGACAATAAGGCCGCGTTGAAATTCCTCAAGAAAGCAATGAGGAAGCATGGCCGGGTGGAGGTCCTGGTGACCGACAAGCTATGGTCTTACGGCGCCGCGCTGAGGGAGATCGGAGCGGCTGATCGCCAAGAAACTGGCCGCTGGCTGAACAACAGGGCGGAGAACTCATACCAACCATTTCGACGAAGGGAGCGAGCGATGCTCCGCTTCCGGCGGATGCGAAGTTTGCAGAAATTCGCATCCATCCATGCTTCGGTCCACAACCTTTTCAACCAGGAACGCAGCCTCACCTCACGAGTCCATTTCAAGGCAAACCGCACCGCCGCTCTCACAGAGTGGCGCGGACTCTGCGCGGCATAAGGGGCAGTCGTTCTGCCCTTGCGTAGACTGGTTCGCATTTGTCTGCCAGCTCCCCGAAAGGTGCCGAGGCGCCCGAGATCAGCGGATTGCGGACCTCGCATCTTGACAGACATGCTTCCATCAATCAGACGTATGTAATTACTTACTCACTTATCAACGTCCATGCGAAAGTCAGCTGAGCGGCGCAAGGCCGAGATCGTCACCGTAGTTCTCGCTCTGGCCGATAGGATCGGGCCGGACCGGGTGACGACCGGGGCGGTGGCTACGGCAATCGGGGTGACGCAGGCGGCGTTGTTCCGGCATTTTCCCACCAAGGCCGCGTTGTGGCAGGCCGTCGCCGAACATGTCGCCGAAGGGCTGGCAGCGGCCTGGGAGGACGCCATCAGCCGCGGCGATGGGCCGATTGTCCGGCTGCGCGCGCTGATCGCGGCACAATTCGCACAGATCGCCGCGACGCCAGCGCTGCCGATGCTGCTGTTCTCACGCGAGTTGAACGTCACCAACGCGGAACTGCGCGCCACGTTTCATGGCTTGCTGACGGCCTTTCGCGGCTTGCTCGCGCGCGAGGTCGACGCCGGGCAGGAAGCGGGCATTCTGCGCGGCGACATCGAGACAGCGGATGCGGCGGTGCTGCTGACCTCGCTGGTGCAGGGTGTGGCGATCCGCTGGGCATTGGGTGCACGCGATTTCGACCTGCGCGATGAGGGGTTGCGGCTGTTCGAGGTGCAATTGCGGCTGTTGGCCGCGGAAGGGGAATAGGCGATGCGGCGCGTCTGGCTTTTCGGATTCCTAACGGCGCTGGCGATCGCGGCGGGCTTCCTGTTCCTGACTGAACGGCCGCTGACGGTCACGGTCGCGCAGCCCGAAAGCAATGTGGCCCTGCGCATCTACGGGCTTGGCACCGTCGAGGCGCGCATCCTCAGCCGCGTGGGGTTCGAGGTCGGCGGGGCGTTGACGGCGCTGGCGGTCGATGCCGGCGACCGGGTGGCACCGGGTCAGAAAATGGCCAGCCTGCACGCCGCCGAGCAGGAGGCGCGCGTAGCCCGCGCGCATGCGGCGGTGGCGGCCAACGAGGCCAGCCTTGCCAGGGCAGAAGCGGCGGTCGTGCGCGCCCGCGCAGTGCTCGCGCAGAGCGAGGCGGCGAACCGCCGGCAACAGGGCCTGGCGCAGCGCGATATCGCTTCGATCCAGCGCGCCGAGGAGGCGCAGCGCGATGAGGACGTGGCGCGCGCCGATCTGGCGGTAGCCGAGGCCGATGTCGCGGTGACCCGGGCCCAGGGCATGGATGCGGCGGCGGGTTTGCAGCAGGAGGAAACCCTGCTGGCCCATCACCGCCTGATCGCGCCCTATGATGCGCTGGTCGTTGCCCGCCATGCCGAGGCGGGAACCGTGGTCAAGGCCGGCGATTCGGTTCTGACCCTGATCGACCCCGCGACCGTCTGGATTCAGGCCTATGTCGACGAGGAACGCGCCGGCCAGCTTGCCCTTGGCCAGCCCGGCACGATCCGCCTGCGCTCGCAGCCCGCGGCCCAGTTTCACGGCACCATTGCCCGCATCGGCATCGAAAGCGACCGGGTGAACGAGGAACGCCGCGTCTGGCTGACCTGCGCCGACTGTCCCGCCGAGATGTTTCTCGGTGAACAGGCCGAGGTGCGCATCCTGACCGGCACCCGCGCGACCGCGCTGATGGTACCCGAACTGGCGATCGCCGGCTTCGACGGGCATCGCGGCACGGTCTGGACGGTTGTGGACGGGCGCCTGACCCGCGCGGAACTGACCCTCGGCGCCCGCGACGATCGCGGTCGGGTCGAGGTCATCGGCGGCCTGCCCGAAGGGGCCATGATCGTCGCCCGGGTGCCGAAGGGCGCGGCCGAGGGCCGGCGCGCGCGCATTGGGGAGGCGCCATGAACCTCGCGCTCAAGGACATCCGCCACGGGCTGTTCCGCTTCGTGCTGACCTGTTTCGGGCTCGGGCTGCTGATGACGGTCGTGCTGGCGATGATCGGCATCTACAACGGCCTCGTCTCGGACGCGCTGGCGGTGGTGAAGGCGCCCGCCGCGGATGTCTGGGTGGTGGAGGCCGGAACCAAGGGCCCCTTCGCCGAAGCCTCCAGCATTCCCGCCGATACGCGCAATGCGGTGGCGCGGATGCCCGGCGTGGCCGAGGCCGGCGCGGTCAACTACCAGAACGTCGAGGCGCCGCATGGCGGGCGCACCCTGCGGCTCTACGTTGTCGGCTACGAGCCGGGTCGCCCGGGCGGGCCGCGGGCAATCGCCGAGGGGCGCGGCATTGGCGCCAGTCATTTCGAGATGGTGGCCGACCGCAAGACCGGCCTTTCGCCGGGCGAGACCATCCGGCTCGGGCGCAACCGCTTCACCGTGGTTGGTCTGGTCGAAGGGGCGATGAACTCGGGCGGCGATCCGGCGGTCTATGTGACGCTGGCCGACGCGATGGCGCTGCAAACCGAACTCGACCCGGCGGCGCAGCGGGTGCAGACCGCGCGCGGCGCAGTTTCCGTCAAGTCCGCATCGGTCGCCGCCGTGATCGCCCGCATGGCGCCGGGGGCTGACGTCGATCTGCTGGCCGCGACCGTGCGCCAGTGGAAGCACCTTGCCGCCATGACCCAAGGAGAACAGGAGGAATTGCTGCTGGCCTCCGTGGTGGACAAGGCGCGCAGGCAGATAGGCCTCTTCCTCGGCATCCTGCTGTCGGTCAGCGCCGTGGTGATCGCGCTGATCATCTACACCATGACCATGGAGAAGCTGAAGCAGATCGCCACCTTGAAGCTGATTGGCGCTCCCGACCGCGCCATCGTCGCGCTGATCGTGCAGCAGGCGCTGATCCTCGGCGCCTCGGGCTGGGGGATCGGGCTGATATTGATCCTGACCGTCAAGGACTACTTCCCCCGCCGCGTGGTGCTGGAGCCGTTCAACGTCATGGTGCTGGCCGGCATCATCGCTGCCGTCTGCCTTCTGTCCTCGGCGCTCGGCGTGCGGGCGGCGATGAAGGTCGATCCGGCCACCGCGCTCGGGAGCTGACATGGCGCTTGGCGACACCCTCATCGCGGTCTCGGGCGTGGCCAAGCACTTCGGCGAGGGCGAGACCCGCGTCGATGCCCTGCGCGCCCTCGATCTGACCGTGCGCGCCGGCGAGGTGATAGCGCTGCTTGGCCCCTCCGGTTCCGGCAAGACCACGCTTCTGAACATCATCGGCTGCATCCTTGCGCCGTCCTCGGGGAGGGTGATGCTGGACGGAGAGCCGGTGTTCGACGGCAGATGGCTGCGGCGCGACCTGCGACGCCTCAGGCTCGACAAGATCGGTTTCATTTTCCAGGCGCACAATCTCCTGCCGTTCCTGACCGCTGAAGAGAATGTTGCCGTCGTCCTCGACCTCGCCAAGCGGCCCGCCGACGAAGGCCGGGCTCGGGCGCGTGAATTGCTGGACTATCTCGAGGTCGGCCACCGGGCGAAGGTCAAGCCGGCGCTCTTGTCGGGCGGCGAGGCGCAGCGCGTGGCGATCGCCCGCGCGCTCGCCAACCGGCCCCGCATCATCCTGGCCGACGAGCCGACGGCCGCGCTCGACAGCGCACGCGCCGGGTTGGTGATGGATCTGCTGCGCAAGCTGGCCGTCGAGCAGGAGGCCTGCATCGTCATAGTCACCCATGACGAGAAGATCTTCGACCGTTTCGACCGCCTGATCCACCTGCGCGACGGCCGCCTGGCCGACGCCTGACCCGGAGAAACCCAATGAGCAGCCGCCCCCTCTCGCTGACCGTCGCCGCGGCCGTCGCCGTGATCTTCGGCCTCTTGACCATCGTTTCGGGAGGTCGTGCGCTCTTCGGCGACGTCGACATGGGCGCGGTGGTGCCCTTCGTGCTATGGTTCAACTTCACCGCCGGGTTCGCCTATGTCCTGGCCGGGATCGGACTCTGGCGCGGCGGGGCCTGGGCGCCGATGCTGGCGCTTGGAATTGCCGTGGCAACAGCGCTGATCTTCGCCGCCTTCCTCTGGCATATCCTGACGGGCGGCGCTTGGGAGGGGCGCACCATCGGTGCGATGATCTTGCGCACCGGCATCTGGACTGCCATCGCCGCGCTTGCATTTCGGGGCGAGAGGGCCAATTGACAAAGTAGCACACCCAGCCAGCATTTGCGCCAGCCAGGAGCCTGACATGAAGCGATCCCTGCCCCTGGACCTGTCGCTGGTCCTCTCGCTTGCCGCCGTTCTCGACGGTCGGCTAACCGGCGTTTACCAGAGAGCAGCCGCATGACCCCCAAGTTTTGCCCACTCCCGTCGGTTCGCGAGCTTCGATGAAACCGTTCGGCCTCGGGAAAGTAGAGCGGCAGGTAATGCGTCAGAATGCGGTGCCAGAGCTCGGTCTTCGAACGCGAGACGATCTCGTGCGTCTTCGACAGCTCCTGAATGCCGGCAATCCCGACGGTTCTGTCGCAAACTTTGCCGAGTGTCGGCATAGCCTGATCTGCGGACAGAATTATGCTACGAGCTCCGCGAAGGTCTGGAATGCGGTTGCGCCGTTGGTCGCGATTTGACCTTTGCGGATCATGTGGGCGGTCTCGATGCCTGCGATAGTGGCGGCCGCCGATCGGAAAGCCTTGAAGCCCATCATCGGGCCGGTGATCCGCTTGATGAAGCGGTGGTCTTGTTCCAGTATGTTGTTGAGATATTTGACCTGCCGCACCTTGATGGTGCGCCCGTTGCCGGTGAACTTCAGGATCACGTTCACCGCCTGCAGGCCGGCTAGGTTGGCACCGCTCTTATCGATTACAATCCGGTCCGGCACGCCGTTGGTGCCGATCGCTCGCTTGAAGAAGCGCCGGGCAGCGGACAGATCTCGGCGTTCGGAAAGCAGGAAATCAAGGGTTTGGCCGTCGCGATCCACGGCCCGGTAAAGATACGTCCATTTGCCCTTCACCCTTATGTAGGTCTCGTCCATCCGCCAGGATGTAGCGGTCGGCCGCTTCCTCGCTTGCGCCCGGGCCGCGATTGGCGGCGCGAACTTTACCACCCAACGGTTCAGCGTGGCATGGTCGACCTTCACCCCGCGCTCTGCCATGATCTCCTCCAAGTCACGGTAGGAGACGCTGTAGCGGAGGTAGAAGAAAACCGCGTGCAGGATCACGGACTTCGGATAATGCACGCCCTTGAACTCCATCACGCCAATCGCCTCTTGCCAACTCCCTGACACCGCTGACATATCACGCGCGCGCAGAAAGTCGAAAGTTTGCGACAGTACCGTGCCACCAGCTCCTCGCTGTCCATGCCCACCTCTTCGGCGCGCTCGAGCACGTCACGCAGCCCCTCGTCATTGCCAGCCTGAAGTGCCGCGATCAGCACATCGCTACCCGCTCCCGGCGGATATTCTGGCGGCTACGGCGTTCTCAACGTGCTGAATGCGCATCGAGATGTGCCACCAGTCGAGAATGTGGCGAACCTTTCCCCCGACGGCGACGCGCACGAGGTTTGGCAGGGCGGGTTCCCCGTCCGAAATTACAGTGACGGTTTGTTTGTGATCCCAACCGAGAGCCCTCAAGTCCTGGCGAAGCTGGCTGGCAGGTGACAGGACCGCCTGCTGAACAAGGCCGAAGCGGCGGCACTTGTCGTGGCTTTCGATCTTGCCGACCACAACATCGAGGTGTCGCTTCTGGTACTCCGGTCGGCATCGGATATGCGCACCGTCCAGGAAAACCGTCAACGCAGACGCCTCTTCGGTGGCCGAAGGAACTACCGGCTCAGTCTGCTCGCTGTCGCAGATCTCCCGGGAGACTTTGCCCAGACGATTGCGCACCGATGTATTCACCTGCTTCGCGCAAGGCAGGAAGGTTTCCAGGATTCGTGCCGCTTCCCGGAAGGAATGTCGTGCCCCAAGTTCGGCCTGAAGGCGTTGCAGTTCCGGAGTCGACCGGTCCGGAAAAAAGTGAGCGAGTGGCGAAAGCGGTCCGCCCAGGACGTCGTCGGATTTTGCATCGCAGGCGCAGCGACGAATGCGTGGGGCCTTGACCTGGAACCTGCCGAAGAGGGTGTCGAGCACCCGAGACCGATAATCATGTATGGCTCGGACCTCGTCGCAGTCAGGACAAATTCTGCTGGCTTCGGAAACTTCCTCGATCTGGTCGAGCAGGATCGCATTCTGCAATTGCCCCAGGATCGTCTTCGCATCTTCGAGTAACAACCCGAACCCCTCAGGCTGCGTGCGTCGAAACGGACGGGACAAACGGCCGAGAGGATGCCTCTTTGTGGTTCCGTTCTCAAACGGTCGTCTCGACTATACTCCGCACGTCCATGGCAGTTCCCCTCTCAATGAACCACCAACATACACAGACACCCCCAGGTTTTGCCCACTCCCCCCCAGCTTCATCGCCACTGCCGCCTGGCCCGAGGCTTCGCCGCCCGCGAAACCCGCACCGACCGCCTGCGTCACCTCGTGCAGGACTCTGTTGATGTCCTCCCGACAGAGCTCGGCCAACGGTTCTACGCTGTTGTGCGCACTCCGTTGAACACCATGTCCAGCATCTCGTCTGCGACGCCCTCGGGTGAAGACGGGCCGTTGCGATCGTACCATTCTGGCATCTGGTTGAACGCGGAAAACAATAGTTGAGCCAGCCGCTTCACGGAACAGCGGCGGATTGAACCGTCTTCCATCCCGCTGACAATGATCCCCTCCAACAGGTCTTGTCCGTCACGCAGTGCCCGTCGCATTTCCACCAGTTTGCGTCCGGTCAGGTTGCGCCGCGCCTCGCGCATCAGGGCCGAGCCGAAATCGCTGACTACGAGCTCGGCATAATGGCGGTAGAACACCCGCACGCGTTCCAGTCCGGAATCTTGCGAGGCCTGTGCGGCATCGAAACAGACCTCGACCCGTTCGAGCGACACGAAGGCACATTGCAGCAGAATGTCCTCCTTGTTTTTGGCATAATAGTAGAGCGACGGCTTCGTCAGGTCGAGCCGGACCGCGATGTCGTCCAGCGAGGTCTTTTTGTAGCCGATCGTCGAAAAGAGATGCGCCGCGACGTCGAGTACGGCGCGGCGCTTCAGTTCCTGTTGGGTCTCGACGTCCTTGGTCTTGCGATGCCAGACGATTTCGGTCAAAAACTTGCCTTTCCGGTTCGCCCCGTCAGGTCGGCCGACCGGGGCTGTTCCGACAACTGTTAGTAGTCCAGCCCGCGCGCCGCAACTGTCCATTTGCCGCCTTCGACCCTGGCGAGGATGAGCGTCTCGACGCCTTGATGATCCTCCGGCCCGAAACTGACATGCTGGCCGCCAATCGGGTCGACATAGTCCGTCATGCCCTCCAGTGCGGCGGTGAACTTTTCGACCGTCACCTCGGGCCCGACCTTTTCTAGAGCGGTCTTCACCATATCGATGAAGATGTAGCCAAGCTGCGCCTGTGGTGCCATCTTCTCGCTGTATTTCGCCTCGTAGGCCTCCACGATCTCCTTCGACTTGCCCTCGGCAGAGGCGACGTCCACGTAGACGAAAGGCGAAACGAGGTAGAGGCCGTCCATGGCGCCCTCCCCTGCCCCGGCAACGGCATCCATGTAAGGCACCATGCCGGTGACGAAGATCGGATCGAACCCCAGCTTGCGCGAGGTCAGCACGATGAGGATGGTGTCCTTCACGCTGCCGGCGAGAAAGACGATGTCGCAGCCCGCGTTCTTCAACGTGGTGACGGAAGAAACCATGTCGGTCTCGGTCGCCGAATGCTCGGTCGTGGCGGCGACTTTCATGCCATAGACCTCAAGCTGTTCGTGAACACCGGCGGCCATGGACTCCCCCGCCTCGTTCGCGATCTGCGCCACGCACGGCGTCTTGAAACCGCCGTTGTCATGGAAATAGGCGGTCGCGGCGCGGAACTGCTCCGGGTAGCTGCGGAAGAAGGCGTATTTCAGCGGGCTCAGAGGTTCCACCATCTCGACCGCCGCAGTCATCGGGAAGAGGCTGGGGACATTGGCTTCCATCAGCTGCGGCATGACGGCAAGGTTTTCCGGCGTGCCAAGCGAGCCGACCATGGCAAAGACCTTGTCACGCCGCAGAAGCTTGTTCGCCGCCTGCATCGCGCGGGGAACTTGGTACTGGGTGTCCTCGACCACCAGCTCCAGCATGCGTCCGTTGATCCCGCCGTCGGCGTTGATCTCCTCGACCCGCATCCGCATGCCCTTCTGTTCGGGCACGCCCCAGACCGCCAGCGGGCCGCTGAGGTCGGTGAAGGTGCCCAGCACGATTTTGTCGTCGGACACGCCCTGCGTCTGGGCTTGCGTCACGCCTGCCGCCATCATCGCGGCCAGGGTCAGCGCCTTGGCAAAATGGTTCATGTGATCCTCCCTTGGATTGAACCCTCAGTACATCGTCTCGATCAGGTCCCTGTATTTGCGCTCCACCTCTTTGCGCTTCAGCTTCATGGTGGGTGTGAGCTCCTCGTCCTCCGGTGTCAGCAGGACGTCGATCAGCCGGAAGGTCTTGATCTGTTCAACCGGGGAGAAGCCGGCGTTGGCCCGCGCGACCTCTCCCTCGATCAGCGCCACGACGTCCTCGTTGGCGCAGAGCGACTTGTAATCGGAGAACGGGATCCGCCGGTCCTGGGCGAAACGCTCGACGTTCTCCTGGTCGATCATGATCAGCGCGGCGAGATACTTGCGCCGATCCCCCACGACCACCGCGTCCGAGACATAGGGGCTGAACTTCAGCTCGTTCTCGAGCTGCGACGGCGTGATGTTCTTGCCGCCCGCCGTGATGATGATGTCCTTCTTGCGGTCGTGAATGGTGAGATCCCCGTTGCCGTCCATCGCCCCCACGTCGCCGGTGTGGATCCAGCCGTCGATCATCGTCTCGGCGGTCTTCTCGGGCTGGTTGATGTAGCCCGAGAAGTTGCTGGCGCTGCGCAGCAGGATCTCGCCGTCCTCGGCCAGCCGGACCTCGACGTTGCGCATCGCCCGCCCGATGGATCCGACCGGCGACCGGCCCGGAATGGTGTTGGTGATGATGCCGCATTCGGTCTGGCCGTAGCCTTCGTAGACCGTCAGCCCAAGCGCCGAGAACCAGTCGAGCAGCCGGGCAGAGATCGGCGCGGCACCCGACATCATGGCGCGCGTCCGGTTCAGCCCCAGTTCGATCCGGATGTTGCGCAACACGGCAAGGTCGAGCGCGCGGTGCAGCGTCTTGAGCCAGAACGGGACCGTCCGACCCTCGGCCCGCAGCGCGGCTGCGCGGGTGGCGGCCTTCAACGCGGTGTCATAGGCACGGCGGCCGAACCATGTCGCGTCGGCCATGATGAAGCTGACGCGAGAGTAGAACTTTTCCCAAACCCGTGGCACGGCGAAGACGAATGTCGGCGCGACCTCCTGGATATCGGCCGCGAAGGTCTCGCCGCTTTCGGCGAGGTTGATCGTGATCGCATGGCGGATCGGGATGCAGACCGAGATGATGCGCTCGGCCGCATGGCAGAGCGGCAGGAAGGTCAGGATCTCGTCCCCCGGACCAAGCGGCAGTTCCGGATAGCCGTCAGATTGCGCCAGCAGGTAGCGGTGAGAGACCATCGCCCCTTTGGGCGCCCCCGTGGTGCCCGAGGTGTAGATGAGGATCGCGATATCCTCGTTCCCGCCCGCGTCGATGCGGGCCTCGAACACCTGCTCCAGCGCCGGACGGTCCGCATCGCCGAGGGCCAAGAAAGCGTCCCAGCCCAGCACCTTGGGGTGGCGGAACTTGCTCAGCCCCTCCATGTCGAAGACGACGACATACTCCAGCAGCGGCAGTTCAGCTTCGACGGCCAGGAACTTGTCCAGCTGCTCCTCGTCCTCGACAAAGACCAGCCGGGCGCGGCTGTCGGTCAGCTGATAGGCCAGCTGCGGCGCGCGCAGCGTCGGGTAGATGCCATGCGACAGGGCACCGATGCTCTGGATGCCGAGATCGGCGAAGAGCCACTCCTTGTTGTCCTCGCTGAGGATCCCCGCCACGTCGCCGGGCTGGAAGCCAAGCGCCAGAAGCGCGCAGCCGACACGGCGGGCCTGCGCATAATAGTCGGCCCAGGTGAAGGCCTCCCAGATGCCCAAGGTCTTCTCGCGCATGGCGATGCGGTTGGCGTTGGTGCGTGCGGTCTGGCGGAAAAGCTTGGGCAGCGTGTCACAGCCCTCGATGACGACCCGCGGCGGGGTCCAGCTTGCAGGTCTCATCTCCATGTCTTCTTCACCTTCCAGCGGCGGTCTCCGCGCGCCGCTTCGCCCTTGATCCCAAGGTAGAATTCCCGGATGTCGTCGCTGGCCAGCAGCACATCGCGCGGGCCCTCCATGACGATCCGCCCGGTCTCCAGCACGTAGCCGAAGTCCGACACCGGGAGGGCCACGTTGGCGTTCTGTTCGACCAGAAGCATGGTCACGCCCTCGTCGCCGTTCATCCGGCAGATGATCGCGAAAATCTCCTGAATGAGCCGGGGGGAGAGGCCGAGCGAGGGCTCGTCCAGCAGCATCAGCCTCGGCCGCTGCATGAAGGCGCGGCCAAGCGCGACCATCTGCTGTTGTCCGCCGCTCAGGTAGATGGCGGACTTCTCGAGGAAGTCGCGCAGTACTGGGAACCAGCCCAGCACCTTTTCCATGTCGCGCGCCACCTCGTCGCGGTCGCGGCGGGTGTAGGCACCCATCATCAGGTTGTCGCGGACCGAGAGCAGCGGGAAGACCTCCCGCCCCTCGGGCGAATGCGCGATACCACGCCGCGCGACCACGTCGGGGTCGAGCCCCGCTATTTCCGCCCGTTCAAAGGCGATCCGGCCCTTGAACGGGTCGAGAGCGCCCGAGATCGTCTTGAGGATCGTCGTCTTGCCCGCCCCGTTCGACCCCATGATGGTGACGATGGAGCCTTCCGTGACCTTCAGGCTGACGCCGCGGATGGCCATGACGCGGCCATACATCGTCTCGACATTCGAGAGTGTGAGAACATCGCTCATGCCGCCGCCCCCAGATAGGCCGCCTGCACCGACGGATCCGCCTGAACCTCGCCCACCGTGCCGGTGGCGAGGAACCGCCCCTCGTTGATCGCCAGCACCCGGTCCGAGACTTTGCCGACCAGCTTCATGTCATGCTCGATCATCACCACGGTGATGCCGAGGTTGTCGCGGATGTCCTGGATGGCGAAGGCGGTATCGTCCGTCTCTTCCGCCGTCAGGCCGGAGGAGGGTTCGTCGAGCAGCAGGACCTTCGGCTCCGACACCAGCGCACGGGCCAGTTCGACCTTCTTGCGCACGCCATAGGGCAGGTCAGCAACCCGGGCATGCCGGTGCGCCTCGAGATCGAGGAATTCGACCACCTCCTCGGCCCGGCGGCGATGCGCCAGCTCCTGCCGACGCTGCGAGGGCAGGAACAGCAGTTCTGAAAGCGGTGCGAACCGCCCGTGCCGGAACCGCCCGATCAGCAGGTTGTCGAGCAGCGAGGCATGTTCGAAAAGCTCGATGTTCTGGAAGGTCCGCGCGATGCCGCGCTGCACCACCTGATGCGGTTTCGCATCCAGCAGGCTCCGCCCATCCAGCCGGATGTCGCCATGCGATGGCGTGTAGATCCGGCAGATCAGGTTGAAAACGGTGCTTTTGCCCGCCCCGTTCGGGCCGATGATGGTGAAGATCTCGCCCTTCTCTACGGAGAAGCTGAGCCCGTCCACAGCCTTGAGACCGCCGAAAGAGAGCGAGACAGTGTCGACCACCAGCGCGCTCATCTCAACCGCTCCGTCTTCAGGAAGGTCTTCTGCCGTTGGAAGCCGCGTTTCTTGTACATCGGGAAGACGCTGAAAAAATGGTGGACTTTCTGCCAGCGGCCATAGAGACCGTCCGGTTCGAAGAGGATGAAGACCAGCAGGATAAGGCCGAAGATCAGGCTGTCGAAGCCGCCCGACTGCGCGATGGCGGCAGGCAGCCAGACCTTGATCAGGCTCAGCACAGTCGGCAGCAGCACGATGAAGAAGGCTCCGAAGACCGCGCCGTGGATCGTGCCGAGCCCGCCGACCACGACCATCAGCAAAAGCCGGATCGACTCGTTCATGCCGAAGACCTCGGGCGTGACGTAGTAGAAGGCATGCGCCAGCATCGCCCCCGCCACGCCCGCGAAGGCGGCGGAGAGGAAGAAGGCCCAGGTCTTGAAGAAGGCGACGTTGACGCCAAGCGCGCGGGCCGACACCTCGCTGTCGCGCACGGCGATCAGCGCCCGGCCGGAGCGGGTGCGCAGCAGGTTGCGGGTCAGCAGGATCGCCCCTGTGAAGAGCGTCAGGTTGACGAGGTAGGTCTTCCAGCTGTCGTCCATCGCAAGGCCGAGGATCGTCATCTCCGGCACCGGAAGCCCCCGATGCCCGCCGGTGAAGGCGCCGCCCCCGCCCAGAAGCCGCTCGGTCACGATGGCGACCGACAGCGTCGCGATGGCAAGGTAAAGCCCATGCATCCGGCTGCAGACCCGCCCGACCGCCGCCCCCGCCAGCCCGGCGACCAGCGCCGTCGCGGGCAGCGACAGGACGAAGGGCAGGCCATAGCGGCCCATGAGGATCGTGTGTGCATAGGCCCCGATCGCCACGAAGGCCGCCTGTCCAAAGCTGACCTGGCCTGAGAACCCGGTGAGGATCATCAGTCCCAGCCCGGCGATGGCGTAGATGTAGACAAGCGCCAGCTCGTCGAGGAAGTAGCCGTCCAGCCAGAGCGGTGCGGAGAGTGCGAGAGCGAGGAATCCGCCGTACCACGCCGCCTGCACGCCGTCACGGAACAGCCGGATGTCCTGCAGGTAGGATTTGCGGAAGAGGACGCGCATCGCTCAGACCTTCTTGGCGTGGATCTGGGCCAGCAGGCCCTGCGGACGGATCAGCAGCACGGCGAACATGACGAGGTAGGCACCGATCCCCTTCATCGTGGGGAAAGCGATGTCAAAAAACGGCTCGGTCACCCCAATTAGCAGGCAGCCCGCGACTGCCCCGGGGATCGAGCCGAAGCCGCCGACGATAGCGCCCGCGAAAGCCTTGAACCCAATGAACCCCATGGAGGTGGAGACCAGCGTGATCGGCGCCAGCAAGAGCCCCGCGCAGGCGCCGAACACCGCCGACATGGCCCAGATGACCGAGGTGAGGCGCTTGACAGGGATGCCCATGTAGAAGGCCGCCAGCTGGTTCTGCGACAGCGCCAGCATGGCCGCGCCATGGCGGCTGAACCGGAAAAAGGCGTAAAGCCCGACCGAGATCAGCGCCGTCAGCAGGATGGCGAGGATGCTGGACCAGGCCATGACCACCGGGCCAATCTTTAGGTTGCCCGGGATCGGCGCAGGCAAGGTGTAGTTCCCGAAGCCCCAGATCATCCCAGCCACGGCCCGTAGTGCAATGCCAAGCGCCAGCGTCAGGATGAAGACCGTGAACACCGGTTGCCCGGTCAGCCGCCGCACCACCAGTGCGTCGATGCCGTAGCCGAAGGCGCCCATAACGATGAGCGTCAGTCCGACGCCCAACCAGTAGGGCAGCCCCATGAGCACGATGAACTGGTAGCCGACGAAGGCGCCCATCATCATGAACTCGCCCTGTGCGAAGTTCACCTGTTCCGTCGCCTTGTAGACCAGCACCAGCCCGATCGCGATCAGGCTGTAGAGGCATCCTTGCGACAGCCCGACCAGCAACAGCTGGAGGACATCCGCGATAGTCAGCAGTTCCATCTCCTCCCCCCCCTTCCTTCCTAGCGCGCCCGAAGCCGCGTGGCTGCATCCAGCCGGACGGTCGCGCCGTTCATGTACGCGTTCTCGATCAAGAAGGCGCAGCAGTGGGCGAATTCTTCCATCCGCCCGACGCGTTTGGGCGCCTCCACGCTGTCCACGAGGCTTTGCTGCACCTCGGCCGACAGGCTCGCCACCATCGGCGTACCGAAAAGACCCGGCGCGATGGCGTTCACCCGTATGCCCTTCGGCCCGAGTTCGCGCGCGGCGGGAAGGTTCAGTCCGACGACCCCGGCCTTCGAGGACGCATAGGCGCATTGCCCGATCTGCCCTTCATAGGCCGCCCCGGACGAGATGTTGACGATCACGCCCCGCTCTTCCCCGTCCTCGGGGTCGTTGCGCAACATCCGCTCGGCCGCCTTGCTCATCACGTTAAAGGTACCGATCAGGTTGACCTCCACCGTCCGGCGGAAAAGGTCGAGGTCCGCCGCCATACCGTCCCGTCCGATCACCTTGAGCGGGCCGACGACCCCCGCGCAGTTCACCGCCGCATGCAGGGCCCCGAACCGGGCCAGCGTCGCGTCCATCGCGGACGCGACGCTGGCCCCGTCGGTCACGTCGACCTCGAAGGAGGCCAGCGGCCCCTCCGCCGACACCCGGTCGAATATGGCCACACTGGCGCCCTTGCCCGCCAGATAGGCCGCCGTCGCCGCGCCAAGGCCGGAGGCGCCGCCTGTCACGACGATGGTTTTGCCCTCGATCTTCATGACTTGCCCCCTACCGGATCGCCGAGACGCCGGTCAGCGACCGGGCGATCAGCAGTTTCTGGATTTCTGTTGTGCCGTCCGGGATCGGGCCGATGATGGCCTCGCGCGCCAGACGCTCGACAATGAAGTCGGTAGTGACGCCGTTGCCGCCGTGGATCTGGACCGCCTGCCGGGTGGCGTTCACGGCGATCTCGGTCCCGTACCACTTGGCCATGGCACATTCGGTGTCGCAGCGGATCTCCCGGTCGATCAGCCCCGCCGCGCGCCATGCCAGAAGCCGGGCGGCGTCGACCTCGGTCGCCATGGTGGCGATCTTGTCGGCGATCAGCTGGTGCCCGGCGATCTTGCGGCCGTGTTGGCTGCGCTCCGTCGCGTAGCGGATGGATTCCTCCAGCGCCCGGCGGGCCAGGGCCACGCCCCACATCGCCATGTGGATGCGCGCCCGTTCGAAGACCACCAGCGTCTGCTGCAACCCGCGCCCCGCGACGCCGATGGTGTTCTCGATCGGCACCCGGACCTCATCGAGGAAGATCTGCGCCGTCGACTGGCCGTTCAGCGCCAGCTTGTGGATGTCCCGTGTCTCGAACCCGTGCTCTTCGCGGTCGACGAGGATATGGGTCAGCCCCTCTTCGGTCGCGCAGGTGCAGAGCAGGAAGTCGGCGAAGCGCCCGTTCGAGATCCAGGTCTTTTCGCCCGAGATCACCCAGTCGCCGCCGTCCCGCCGCGCGCGTGTCGTCACCGCCGCCACGTCCGACCCGACCGCGGGTTCGGAAATGCCGATGGCAATGGAGGTTTCGCCCGCCAGAAGTGGCGGCACATAGCGGTCGCGCAGCGGATCCGGCGCCAGCCGGATCATCAGGTCGGCGCCGGAGACGTTGATGAGGATAGGGATGGCGATGTCCATCGCAGAGACACCGACCTCCTCGAAGAGCATCAGGTGGGTCAGCCAGTCGAGACCCATTCCCCCGACCTCTTCGGGGTGCGGAGCGGCGGTCAGGCCGAAGCCCGCAAGGTCCTTCAGGAAGCCCTGAATGACCGCCTTTTCCATCGGTGCGCCGTCAAGCGCCAAGTAGGCGTGCTCGATCCTGTCATCGAGGAACCGTCGCAGGCTCTGGCAGGCGAGGGTCTGTTCTTCAGTGGGAAACATCGCGGCTCCTCAGCGGCTCAGGATGGTTATAGCGGCCACGGCTTCTTCGATGCCGATCAGCCCGCCCCCATTTTCCGCCACGGCGACCCGCGCCCCGTCAACCTGGCGTGCGCCGGCCTCGCCGCGCAGTTGCGTGACCAGTTCGTAAATTTGCCCCAGTCCGGTCGCGCCGATGGGATGGCCCTTGCATTCCAGCCCGCCCGACGGGTTGACCGGCACGCGGCCCCCGATGGTGAAATCCCCCTGCACGGCACAAAGCCCGCCTTCGCCGAAGGACGCGAGGCCGAGATTCTCGACCTGGATCACCTCGCCGACCGCCGTCGCGTCATGCACCTCTGCGACCGAGACATCTTCCGGCCCCAGCCCCGCAATCTCGTAGGCACGGCGGGCGGCACGGGCGGTCAGGTGGTTCTCGAACTCGGCGGCAGTCCGGGCCGAGCCAGTCTGGATAACGCTCGCCCGCACCTCGATGGCGCGCTCGCGCGGGACGCCATGGCGGCGCAGCCCCGCCTCCGTCATCAGCACCGCAGCCGCACCGCCGTCGCTCATCGGGGCACACATCGGCAGGGTTAGCGGATAGGTGATCGGCGGCGCGTTCAGCACGTCGTCAACCGTATAGGGATCGCGGAACTGCGCCTTGGCGTTTGCGCCCGAATGCCGATGGTTCTTGGCGGACACGGCGGCGAACTGCGCCTGGGTCGAGCCGAACATCCGCATGTGCGCCTTTGCGAAGGCGGCATAGACCGCCATGAAGACCGAAAACGGCTTGGGCGAGCGCGAGCCTTCGGGATCGTCGACGCCGACGCCAAGCGCCAGTAGCTCCGCCGTGTTCTCCTCGGCCCGCGCCAGCTCCCACCCTGCGTCGAAGAAGCTGAACATGCGGGCCTTGTCGCCGGTCCACATCTTCTCGACCCCGACGGCCAGCGCGACATCGCCCTCGCCCGCCTTCAGGAACTGGGCGGCGAGGTTCAGCGCGGTTGATCCGCTGGCGCAGGCGTTCTCCACATTGATGACCGGGATGCCCTCGATGCCCATGTCGCGCAGGGCGATCTGCCCGGCGATCATGGTCTGCCCCTCCATGTGCCGCTGCGTGGCGTTGGAGAAATGCACCGCCTCGACCGCCGATTGCCCGATGCCTGCATCGGTCAGCGCTCCGGTCACGGCGGACCGGGTCAGCGTCTTGACCGTCTCCCCCTCGAGCCGACCCATAGGCGTCATCGAGACCCCTGCGATATAGACTTTCTCCATCGTTCCCCCCTATTTCCCGGTGAAGACTGGCCTGCGTTTTTCCGCGAAGGCCCGGAGCCCTTCCTGAGCGTCTTCCGACACCAGATGCACCCGCAGCGCCTCGATCTCGCGCTGCAACAGAACTTCGGGCAGGTCGCCCTGCGTGGCATTGGCGATTGCCTTCATTTCGGCCAGCGCGCGCGGGCTTTTCGACGCGATATGCAGGGCCAGCGCCTCGAGCCGCGCGTCCAGGTCGTCGTCCGGCACCACTTCCTGCAGCAGGCCCATCCGAAGCCAGTGCGCGGCCGGCAGGCTGTCGCCGGTGAAAAGCATGTACTTGGCGTTCTGCAGCCCGATACGGGCGGGCAACACGGCCGCGCCGCCAGCCCCGGGCAGAAGGCCGAAGTTGGAATGCGCATCGCCGATGACTGCATCCTCGGCGGCGATCAGCATGTCGCAGCACATGGCCAATTCCAGCCCCCCCGCGACAGCGATGCCGTTGATCCCGCCCAGGACGGGCTTCGGCAGAGCCCGGAGCTTTCCGAAGACCCGCGTGACGAGGTTGAGGAAATCGGGCCCCCGCCTCTGGGCTTCGACGGAGGCAAGGACGTCCTTAAGGTTCGCCCCGGCACAGAACGCCCTGCCCTGCCCCTTGATGACCAGCACTCTGACCTGCGGGTCTGCGGCGACCGCGTCGATCGCGGCGTCCAGTTCCATCAGCAGCGAAAACGAGAGTGCGTTCAGGGTATCCGGACGCGACAGGATGATCGTGGCGATCGGAAGTGTCTTAGTCAGGGTGATAGAGGAATCGTCGGTCATGCCATTATCTTTTACTAACTAGTAAGTAACATATAGAGAGCCGAGGATTTGTAAAGCGGCATTTTACCGGGTAGTGTCGCAAACTTTTCTGTTTCCGGGTTGCAGCGGATATGTAAGCGTTGTCAATTATTTGTTGAGGCGCTTGTGGCGTGATCG
Organism: Seohaeicola zhoushanensis; assembly: GCF_014656415.1. Lineage (GTDB taxonomy): Bacteria > Pseudomonadota > Alphaproteobacteria > Rhodobacterales > Rhodobacteraceae > Seohaeicola_A > Seohaeicola_A zhoushanensis. Next base: position 30,042 of record NZ_BNCJ01000030.1, read on the forward strand.
ATTTCAAGAGCGTGCACTATCCGAAGCCTGTGATCCTGCACGCAGTGTTCTTCTATCTCCGCTACGCCGTCTCCTATCGGGATCTTGAGGAGATCCTGGCCGAGCGTGGCGTCACGGTTGACCACGCCACGCTGAACCGCTGGGTTGTGAAGTTTTCGCCGCAGATTGACGACAGTGCTCAAGCCAGGAAACGGCCGACGGCCACAACTTGGCGGATAGACGAAACATACATCAAGGTGAAAGGCCGCTGGAGGTACCTTGACCGGGCGGTAGACCGCGACGAGAAAACCCCGGACTTCATGCTGTCCGAGCGCCGCGATTTGGCAGCGGGACGACGCTTCTTCAGGCGGTGAATGCGATCCTGAATTTCACCGACAGTGGACGAACGATCGAGGTCCGGCAGGTCACACGTCACGCAGGCGCGTTCCGGATCAGGTCCGGAACGCGCCTGGATCAAACGGAGTCGAAGGCCTCTGCCATCAACGCATCGATCATGTCCTGCCCGCGTCTGCGCTGCGCCTGCGCGACGGACTCGGACTGGTAGGCATGGCGTGTTCGGGGATCGCGCTGCGCATTCATCGCCAGCGCCATCTCGACCCCGTCGGGCCCGAGCTGCCCAAGCTCCGAATGGATCCGCATCCGCGCGATATGGGCGCCGGTCCCCATGTGCTTGCGCCAGACGGTCGACGGGTATTCTCGCGACAGCTGCCTGCCGGAGATGTCCCGCAGCACGGGCAGCCCCTGCCCCAGAGCGTCCTGGCGGAAATGCTCCAGATAGGCCGCATCCATGCCGCGGCAGACAAGGGCGTCGAGGAACGGCGTCAGGCCTGGATGAAGTCGACCTCGGAGCGGTTCGCCCTCCTTGTGCGTGTCGATATCGACCTGGTAGCGCGCACCGTCGAAGGTGATGTCCCGCGCCCAGACCAATTGACCATCCTCCAGACGCAGCGGGATCAGTGTCCAGAACGCAATACAGAACGCCTCGTTGATCAGGCGAAGCTGCGACTGGCGGCGTCTCGTGGTGCGGCTCTCCTCAAGCAAGGCATGGGCGAGCCGCCAGGTCTCTCTGAGGTCCGGCAGCCTGTTGTATCGACCCGCCTTCAGCGGCACGACACTGTCGAGATCCGCGCGCAGCGCGTTTTCATGGGCGCGGATCGCGGCCAAGGTCAGGCCGTCGATCCCGAGCGCCTCGGCGAACTGCCGAAGCCGCATGACCGCGGTGTGCCGGGTGGCCGGACGATCCCCCTGGAGCGTGTAACGGGCCGTCTCGGCATCCGGCGCCAGCTCTGTCCGTCGGGCTTCCATGCGGCGAATGCCCTCGATGGTAATCGTCACCTCGGCCCCCGCATCAATCTGGACCCGCGCAAATTCCCGCAGGACCTCGATCATGCTGTCGATTACCGAGGCGGCATAGGCACGCTCATGGACCGCGACGGCCCCTACCCGCATGCGGGAGAGCTGTGCCCTCCACTCGTCCGGCAGATCTTCGAGCTCGACCCGGCGGGCTGCCGGCGGCCGGGGCTTGCTGCCTGCGCGAGACAAGCGCGGCGGAGATTTCCGCGCAATGGCCTCCGCCAGGATGACATGGGCGGCCGGACTGCCCGGCAACAGCGTCTCGATCGCAATCTTGAGCGACCGCAGGCGCCGGCTCGAGGCGACATCCCCGGCGAAGGCCAGATAGTCGTCGACCGTCGGAACCGTGATCGACCGGGCTGCACTGAAGTCGAGGAACCGCGCAAAGACCCGCAGGTCCTCGAGCCCAAGCTCCGCCATCGCGGGCAAATCCCGATAAGGCGCCATCGCCAGGCTGGCGAGAAGGGTGTCGCGATCCGTGCGGTCGCAGACGCGGCTGCGGGGCTGTTTGATGCGGATTGCATCCCGGATGGTGCGCAGCACCGGCGTGCCGTCGGGCAGCAATCGATCCAGAGCCGTCCTCAGGTTTTCGAGCCGACGTGGCGAGGTGTCCTCCGCGACGAAGGCCAGGAAATCCTCGATCTCCGGCACCGCGATATCCTGTGCCGCCGCATAGAGGAAGAACGCATCGAGCGTGCGCAACTCGCGCAGACCTATCTCAGCCAGGCGTCCTGCCCCCAGGTAGGGGGCGAAGTGCGGTGCCGAGAGGAGCTCCTCGCGGCTGCGGGTGTCGTAGGTCTTAGTCATCCATCAATCCAATCATCAGATCCTGCCCCCGCTCGACCAGCTTGATCGCGTTGAGCCAGCCATAGAAAGTACGAAGAGTTTCGGGCGTGTCGTCGATGCGTTTCGCGATGACCTCGATCTCGTTCGGGTGCCGGTCGAGCAGCAGCGAGGTCTGCCCATGCCGCATCTGGTGCGGGGTCATCGGCAGATTGACGATCGTCCGCATCAGCTTCTGGAATTCGGCCCCGAAGTAATCCGGATCGAGATGCCGACCCTGGGACTTGACCGAAGGGAACAGATACCGGCTCGTCTCCGCGTGCGGAAAGAGCGGGCGGATCACTTTCAGATACCAGGTGATGGTGTCGTGTGCGCCATACGTGTTGTGTTTGATCGGGAAGCGGATCGCGACCTTGTTCTTCGTCACATTGGCCGGAAGGACGACGCTGATCGGCTTCCTGCCCTTCGCCGGTATGGCGATCTGCGCGTCCTCCCCGACGCAGGTCAGCGCAATGGCGTTCAATCGACGAATGGGCGCGCCGCCGATTTCGATCGCGGCGAAACAGGCCGCAACCCCCAGCATCCTGATTTGGGATATCTCGCGCTTCGAGAGGTCACGATCCTCAGCCCTGGCGGCCGCAAGCATGCGCTCGGCGTCTTCGCGCAGGGTCAGGAAGGACCGCAGGAAGCGCCGCCGCAGGTGCCGCTTGTTGACAAGGGCCTCGCAGAACTTGCGGTTCTCCGGCGTCATCGATTGTTCCGCCAAAGCCCCGGCTTGCGCGGTCTTGTTGTTGGCCAGGATCAGGTCCAGATTGCTCGTATCGAGCGCAAGATGCACCATGATCTGCCTGATGCACTTGAGGTATTTCCTCGAAGTCCGAGGCTTCAACCGCCCCTTCGGTTTCGGCAAGTCTGCCCGCCGAAAGAGCGCGCCCGCGATGCCGCACAGGGTTTCTTCACACCCAAGGATGGCTTTCACATCCGGCTCGCCGGGTGAGATCAGGTCCGCGGCGAGGCCGGCACCGAGGAAGGTCGCGAAGGCCGCTTCCATCACCCGCGCGTGTTTCTTGTTTTCCTTCGTATGGGTTTCGGTGACGGGGTCCCATGCGTTGGTGGTCACGCGCTTGATCCACGGGTGATACTGCGCCGCCCAGGCCTCCGGCAGCCTATTGGCCCCGGGTGTCCGGGCGCTCCGGACAAACCCGATCGGGTGATCCGGCAGGAGGGGCAGGATTTCGGGAAACACGCGCAGGTCGTCGAGGCGGACGAGCGAGCGTGCATTTGCCTCGCGGGTATTGCCGGTGAAGTCGCGGTCGATCTGCGCCGCCCGGTCCGGGATCAGATCCTTCGGCTGCCAGCCGTAGGACCGGGCGATAAGGGCAAATGACCGCAGCATCGAGAGTTTCATCGGATGCCATTTCGCGGAGACGCCGATACGGCCTTTGGTCAGGGGCTCAATCGCCGCGAAGAGATCTGTCCAGTCGTCGTCACAGTCCCGTAGTTGCCGCTTCGCCTCCTGGAGCCCGTGGAACGCCCGCAGGGCCGCCTGGAGACGCCGACGAAACGTCTGATAAGCCGCATCCGTCGGCCATCGCGACGGATCGAACCCGTCGAGCGGGAAGCGGACCTCGAACTGATCGAGGCTCGCTTCGATCTGGGTCAGCGGGCGATTCAGGATCTCACCGACCCGGGTGATCACGCTGACATACCGGTCTCGGGTTGCCTCGCTGAGGTTCGTGCGCGCGGCTGTGAACGTCTTCAGGTCCGCCAGCGTGAGACCGGTCGCCAGTCTGGCGTTGGCGGACGCCAAGGCCAGGGTTGAGGTCGCCGCCGGGCGGCCGGAGAGATCGAGCATGTCGTGTTCCTTTCTACCATGTTGAGGAGGGATGCGCTGCTGTCGTCTGGACGCGCGTTTCGTCGCTAAAACGCGCTCCGGACACAGAGGCCTGACCGTTTGCCGCCGGTGAAAACGGCCGGGAGTTCGTGTCCCTGCCGCTTGCGGGATGTCCGCGTCGCTTGGTGGAAATTCCTGTGTCCGAGAGCGTGATCAGGCATGCGTGAGACCTCATTTTCTGGGGGTGAGAGAACCGAAGGGAGGTGCCGTGCGGGCATAGCCCGGCAGGGGTTCGCGGCTGTGCCAGGCGACGATTTCAGCCCGGCGCCAGCGCAAGGCGCGCGCATCTGTCCGGCCGTTCGAGAGATCGATGGCGTCCGGGAAGGACGGCATGCCATTCGGCACCAGGCCCTTCGACCAGCGGTAGACGATAGAGGGGTCAACCCCGAGGGCGGCCGCGGCGGATTTGGCGGTTATCAGCGGTTCCGTCAGATGCTTCAGATGGCAGGGCTTCTGGTCAGCGGAAAGCCCGAGCGCGCTCCAGACCACGACCCAGCGCGTCGTGCCCCCGACCAGCCGTATCCCGAGCGCGGACAGGACACGGGACAGAGGGCGGTAGTCACCCGTGCGGACCGGTTTCAGTCCGAAGAACCTGACGAGATCATCACGGGTGAGGGGCTTTTCGATCATGGTCGCAAGGAACTAGGCCCCGCGATCTCACCCCCCAAAATGCTCCGGGCCCTGGGCACGGAGCATTTGCCATTACCGCCTGGATCACCAAATCCCGGCGATCTGGACCTGGCCTCGTCCCAAGGCCTCGAGCGTCGCCCGGGGCAACGCATCACCGGGTCGGGTCATTCTCTCCCCGACAGTGCGAGGACCGTCGTTGTCCCGTGACAGGACCCGGCCCTCGCAGGTGCGCCGATGGATCAGCCCGCCGGAAGATCGTCCCGCAGCCGCAGGGGCGCCGGCTTCAGGCTCACGTCGACTGCCGCTGCGGCGGCTTCGCGCCGACGTTCGGAGGCGATGTCGTGCTCAGCGTGGAGTCGCGCACGAAGACGCTGCATCCGTGCATGGGCGCTGCCGGTGAGGCGTCCCATCACCGGCGACAGAACGGGCAGCGCCACGTGGACCCCGGATTGTCCCAATGCCACGCTGAGCGGTCTTCGGGCTTGGAAACGGTATGCACGCGTCAGGCCCGCGGCGCGGAACTCCGCCGGGCTGGACACCACGATATCGTAGCAGTCCCTGGCATTTGCCTCGTGCGTCGCGCCAGGCGCCAGCACCATCCGCGGCGCGGCGCCGCCCCGCTCAACCTCGAGCACGAGGCAGGGCCGGGGCGCGGACGGGGTCGCGTCATCGCTCATCGGGAATGGAAACCGCAAAATGACTCCTACCGAGAGGGCAGTCTGCCACGTCGGGAGGGCACACATCTGATCAAAGTCGAACATTTCAGTCCTTTCATCGCGTTGTCGACGCGTCTCACCCGGATCACCCACATTTTCCCGAGGGTCGGTTCCGGCTGCGCGTCACAAGATCCGCGCGGCCTGAACCGGCCATCGGTCCGACGGATAACCATTTGCCCCGGCGCCTGGACCCAGGCCTCTCCAGATTTCCAACCGATAGATGCGCGGTGCGGACATTTCGGTCTCTCTCCCCGTCAGCGGGCAGGTTCGGTGACGTCGTGTGGGCCCCCGACGGGTTTTCGTTTCGCAGATGCGACAAACGGCCAATATCCGGTGCCTGCCCCACGCATCGCGAAGGATCCCGACGACCTCGTCGCCGTGTTGCATTCACTCTCACGCGCCGGAGGCGAAAGATGATGTCTGAACCGAAGCAGGTCTTCGTCTGGGTCTTGATCTCGGGCCAGATCGTCCCGACCTTGACCGGTCGTGTCGCCACATCTATGCCCACGCACGCTGTGTAGGCCACCTTGGCAGGTCGCACTCAAATATCAGAGCGCGCCGCCATGTATCGATATGTGCACGACGGACGTTCTGGCGGTGGGACCTTCCCTGAGAGCCCGCGGGTGACTAAACTGCCGAGATGACCAGCGCTTCCAAGAAATCGCGCCAGAGTGAACCAGATGTGGACGAGGGGTCGTCTGAGACCTACGACCCCGAGTGCGCTCTCCTGGCCAGGAAACTTCTCGGGGAGACCCTGTCGGAAGCTGATGAACTCACTCTCGATAAATACCTGTTTCTGAAGCGATATCCGATTCAGTAGGCACATGCCTGGTCGCGGATGCGGCCTGCCTTTCCTGCCGGTCCGGAACTCGATCGGTGAAACAGATTATTTTTTCTGGAGTATCTCACTCGAACCTATTTGGTCATCACGCGCTCAGTCGTGCAACAACCAAACGAGGTTTTTCAACCATGGATTTTATCAAAGTCCCGCAGATGACATCCGAAGAACGCGAGCTCGGCCGTCGC
>NZ_BNCJ01000031.1 GCF_014656415.1 Seohaeicola zhoushanensis
ATAGGGCATCCTTCCATTCCTTCGAAAGGATCACACCATCAAACCGTGGGATCAAACAACTAGCGACACTCCGAAAGCGAGACTGAGATTGGCTCTGCTATCTTGTTGTCCGATGCAATTTGCCTCAGAAACTCCAGCGAGCAACCGCCAAGTCTTGTTCATCCCATCCGAACCTTTCACAATGGGCTTACCCGATCGCGGAAGACAGTTTGAGCGCGGTCAAAAGAGGAGTCGGAGAGACGCAATTGAACGAAGCACCGCCTGATTTTGATTTCCTGCTTGCCCGCACGCAAAGGACTCTTCCGATCGCTCTCTTGCGGGCACGCGAGGCCGTAATGGAGCGATTTCGACCGATGCTGACCCGCCACGGTGTGACGGAACAGCAATGGCGTGTCATGCGCGTCCTGCGTGAAACGGGTGAGGTTGACGCAACCAAGCTGGCGGTGATTGCTTGCGTCCTGGCCCCGTCGTTGTCACGCATCCTCAGCAGCCTGAAAGGCTCGGGTCTTATTCACGTGCGCCATGATCCCGAGGATCGGCGCAGATCCCTGATCAGTATCAGCGAGTCGGGAGAAGCCTTCCTCAAGGAAGTTGCACCGGAAAGTTCCCGCATCTACGCCGAAATCGAGGATCGGATCGGGCTTGAGAATATCGCCAGAATGCTTGACGATATCGAACAGTTGCTCAAGGCGCTGGATCGCAGCGCGGATCAGGCCAATGGCTGAGGTTTAAGTGTCTCAGTCCAACCCTGCCATCACCTCTTTTTTCAGATCGCTCTTCAGCACCTTGCCTGCCCCCGACAGCGGCAGCGGTTCGGTTCTCAATGTGAAACCGCGCGGAACTTTGTAGCCAGCAATCTTTTCCCGGCAGGCGGCACGAATGGCATTCAGGTCCAGCTCCGCCCCCGGTTTCGGGACAAGAACCGCATGGACCTGCTCGCCGTAGGTCGGGTCAGGCAGGCCGATGACCGCGCAGGCGGCAATACCGTCCAAGAGAGAGAGGACATTCTCAACCTCGGCACAATAGACATTCTCTCCTCCGGTGACGATCATGTCCTTGATCCGGTCGACGATGAACACGAACCCGTCTTCGTCCATATAGGCGGCGTCGCCGGAATGGAGCCAGCCGTTTCTGAGCGCGGCGGCGGTCTCCTCCGGCTTGTTCCAGTATCCCTGCATGACTGTCGGTCCGCGCGCGGTCAGTTCCCCCACCTCCCCGCGCGGTTGCTCGGAGCCGTTTTCGGCGACGATCCGCAGCTCGATCGACGACACAGCCTGCCCGCATGAGAGCAGCTTGCCTGCGAACGGGCCGTCCAGCGTGGCATATTTCGCTTGGGTCACCGAGGCAATCGGAGACAGTTCGGTCATGCCCCAAGCCTGGTGCATGCGGATCCCTGGCATCAGCTCGAGTGCCTTGCGGATCGTGCGTTCCGGCATTGACGACCCGCCGACAAGGATACGCTTCAGCGCGCTCAGATCCGCCGCTTTGGCGGCCGGGTGATCGACCAGCATGCCAAGCATGGTCGGCACCATGGTGGTGTTCGTCACAGCCTCGGCGGCTACGATCCGGCAAAAGGCGTCGACCTCGAAGCGGGGCATGAAGACATGCTGGCCAGCCAGCATCGTCAGACCGTATGTAGAGCAGGCATCCGAGGTGTGAAAGGCGGGTGCGGCATGAAGGTAGCTGCAGTCGCGCGTGTAGTGCAACGCCTGCGCGACGTCGAAGGCATTGGTGACCAGGTTGCCATGCGAGAGGATCACACCTTTTGCCGGACCTGTCGTCCCGCCGGTGTAGTAAATGCCAGCCATGTCCGCGCCTGAGCGGTCCGCAGCGTCCACCGGCGCATGTGCGGCCATGACCGCTTCATAGGACCGTGTTCCAGCCGGAGCCTCACCCTCACCCATGAAGATCACCTCGCCGATCTGACCAAGTGCCGTGAGTTTGGGAAGGAAATCGACGAAGTTGTGATCGATGCACAGAACCTGGGGCCGGGAGTCACCAAGAATGTAGTCGATTTCCGGTGGTGCGAGGCGGATGTTCAGGGGCACGACCGCGCCGCCGGCCCACATGCTGGCGTAGATCACCTCATAGTAGCGGAATCCATTCATGGCGAGGACAGCGACGCGATCATCGTTGCCGACACCCATCCCTTGAAACGCACTCGCCAGCCTGGCGACCCGATCCTGTGTCTCGCTCCAACTCTGGCGCACGGAGCCGTCGATGAGCGCAGTCTTGCGCGCCTCGACCTGCGCCGCACGCTTCAACCCTTGGGAAATTCGCATGATTGGCCTCCTCCCCTTCGATTACCGCCCGATTAGAGCGGCAATTTGCTCACATCAATGTCGCTGTTGCGGCCTTCGTTAAAGTATGGAAACCGCTCGACCGTCGCGCGAATTTCCTTGATCGGACCGTCGTAGTCGCCCCAGTGGACGACGACCTCTTCGCCGATGTCGGTCGCGGCGATGTCGATGCAGCCGTGCGACAGGTATTCACGGTAATAGGGGCTGTAAATCGTGCCCGAGGACCAGCCGATCGCCTTGCCGCCCTTTGTGATATGGTCCGCATGGGCCATCGGCCAGCGCTGCGGCGAATAGGGGAAGTCGAAGCTCTTGTAGGGCTCGCCGTTGCGCAGGAGCGAGGCGAAGACATCGAGGACGTCGTCATGATTCCACTTCAGCGTCACGGTGCGGCGTTTTGGATCTGCAATTTCCGCTGCCAGCGCATCCTGCCCAATGAAGTCGTGGTCAAACTTCGCCATGTTTTCCCAACGGACTTCGACAGGGGTGCGCAAACGCGGGCGGAGCTCCATCGGATCGACGGAACCGCTGACCTCCCAACGGCGCATGGCGCGGGGCCATTTCGCCTCGGGCAGGGCCGAGATGAAAGTCCAGGTGTGCTGGGGAAAGCCGCCTTCGACGTGGTTCACAAGGTACGTGCCCCACCCCAGCCGCTCGATACCGAATTCCTTTCCCGCCTCGTAGACGGCGTCATAGACGGCGGCGGCGTCCTCCATGGGACCGTGCAGTTCGTAGGCAAGGCTGCCGCTCATGCCCAGCCGTGCGATTTCGCAGCGGATCCCTGCGACCGTGATGTCGCGAAAGCGCAGGAACTTTAGGTCGCGCAGGCTTTCGCCGGTCGCCTTCTCCAGCACATGGAGCGACGTCGGCCCGGCGACCTGGAACAGGTACTTGTCCTGGACCTTGATCTCGACATCATAGCCGACATTCGTCATCGGCGTCGGGCCGGGAGGTCCGCCGGCCCAGGATTCGAAATGGTCCTCGGCCAGGCGGGACACGATGCCATGAGCCGTGATCAGCCCGTGATCATCGCATTGTACTGCGTGTTTCATCGCGCCGACCGGAAATTTCTCGAAGCTGTTGATCACGAGGCCTTGCAAGTAGTCCTTGGCCTGAGGGCCTTTGATCGAGACGGGTCCGGTTCCGGACAGGCCGGCATGGATGTAGCATCCGGTGCGCCAGGACAGCGCCTCCTTGCGCCAACCATTGAACGCCCAGGCCCGGACCGTCGGCACGGCAAGTCCCTTGTCGTGCGCATGATACATGACGTGATCGGTGTAGAACGGATGCGCGAGCCGGGCAGTGATGTTTTCCAATGGTTTTCCTCCAAGTGATACGCTGGTCCGCTAAGCGATGCCGGTCCAGCGGACAGTTATTTCTGCGTCAGGTTTCGATAATGGCCAGCGACGAGGTCGCTGTGGCGACGACACGGCCTTGCGCATCTGCAAGTTCGGCCGCGGCAAAAGCGATTCGCCGCCCGATCTTGTCCACCTTGGCGACAGCCGTGAATGCCCCGGGCAAACCGCTCCGCATCATGTTGACAGTCAGGCTGACCGTTGAACAGATCGTGCCCTTGTCGAGCAGCGTCATGACCGAAAGTGCCATTGCACTGTCGATCATATTGGCGAATGTGCCGCCGCCGACTACGCCGTTGCCTTGGACATTCCCTGCCCCGGCGGTGAAGGTCACCCGCACCCGGCCTTTTGTTGCCTCATTGACGACCGTGCCGAGCGTCGCGAGGGACGGATTGTCCGGGATCGTGAAATCTGAATCGCCGTCGACCATACCCTTGGCCAGGCGGGCACGCGTCATATCCGTGTTGATCGGAGCTTCTGAACCAACGGTCATTTCGCGGCCTCCATCAGGATTTCGACTTCGGCCTTTACCTTCTCGGCGGCGGCGTCTTTCACCGGGCCATAGCCGCGGATTTCCATCGGCGCTGCAAGGATTTGCGCCCAATGATCCTGATCGGCCCCGGCGCCGGGATACCGGTCGATGACCGCATCGAACCACGCGATAAGGTCGCGTTCCAGCCGTCGGTCCTGCGTATATCCGAAAGGGTCGAGGGGCGTGCCGCGCAGGCTCCGGACCGCCTTCAAGACGGCGAACAGGGGATCGGTCCAGGGCCCGAACTGCCGTTTGAGCGGCCGGCCACGTGCGTCCTTGCCTTTGCTCAGAGCAGGTGGTGCAAGATGATAATGCAGTGTGAAGTCGCCGTCGAAATCCCGCGCGAGGCGGGCTTTGAATTCCGGCGACCGGTGCAGGCGAGCAACTTCGTATTCGTCCTTGTAGGACATGAGCTTGAACAGCGATTTGGCCGCCGCGATCCGGTGCGCTTCGGGTGCGCCCCTGGCCTCAAGGATGGCGAGGGTGTCGCGATAACGGCGTGCCCAGGCCTTGCTTTGATAGTCTTCGAGGAACTCGCTCCGCCGCTCGATCACATGGGTGGGCGTCTCGGGTACGGCGTCGCTTTGAACCGGCTGAGGGGTCAGCGCCCCGGGACGCGCGGCGAGAACGCGACCGATGCCGAAGGCCCGGATGTTTTGCGCCTTCGCGACGCCGTTCAGTTCGATCGCCCGCATCAGGGCGGCTTCCGACACCGGGACCATTCCGCTTTGCCAGGCAAACCCCAGCATGATGACATTGGCAAAAACCGCGTCGCCCAGCAGACGTTCAGCCGCCTCGCCCGCATCGAAGGCCGCGAGGTTCTCGGCGCCGACAGCGGTCGCGATCGCAGACTGACGCCGTTCGATCGACAGCTGTGCATCTCGGTTCAGCACCAGATCCCCGGTCGGCATGCTGGCGAGGTTCAGCGCGATCCTGGTTCCGGGTCGATACAGAACCGAGGCGCGGGGCGATGCCGAGACCACGGCATCGCAGGCGATCACCGCGTCGGCGCTGGCCTCGGCGATGCGTACCTGATTAATGTCGGCGGGTGTGCGACCGATACGCACGAAACTCAGGACCGGGCCGAATTTCTGCGCAAAGCCGGTAAAGTCGAGAACGCTCGAGCCTTTACCTTCCAGATGCGCGGCCATGGTGACCAAGGCACCCACAGTGATGACCCCTGTCCCGCCGACGCCGGTGACCAGAAGATCGAAGGGTTCGTTCAGCGCGCTGGCAACCGGCTGTTCAAGTTCGACAAGCAGGGCGTCTAGGTCGAAGTCCGCCGCCTGCCCCTTGCGCCGTGTCGCGCCTTCAAGTGTCACAAAGCTGGGGCAGAAACCGTCTATGCAGGAAAAGTCCTTGTTGCAGGAAGACTGGTTGATGCGCCGCTTGCGGCCAAATTCTGTTTCAACCGGTTGGACCGACAGGCAGTTCGACGCGACGGAGCAATCGCCGCATCCCTCGCAGACCAGTTCGTTGATCACGACAACGCGGTTCGGATCCTCCATCGTGGCGCGCTTTCGCCGCCGCCGTTTCTCGGCCGCACAGGTCTGTTCGTAGATCAGCATGGACACGCCCGGCACGGTGCGCAACTCGCGCTGCACAGCATCGAGATCGCGGCGATGATGCACCGTGGCGCCCGACGGAAGATCATTGGGGGCGAACTTCTCGGGCTGATCTGACACCAAGGCGATGCGGCTGACGCCTTCCGCGCGGCTCACATGGGCGATAGCCTGCGGGCTGATCTGCCCGTCGACGGGCTGGCCGCCGGTCATGGCTACTGCGTCGTTGTAAAGCACCTTGTAGGTGATGTTCACCCCTGCGGCGATCGCCTGCCGGATGGCCATCGACCCGGAGTGATGCCACGTCCCCTCGCCGAGGTTCTGGAAGGTGTGGCCGTTTCCGGTGAACGGCGCGACGCCGGCCCAGTTCGCCCCTTCTGCTCCCATAAAGATGACAGAGGTCGTGTCGCGGCCCATCCAGCTGGCCATGAAATGGCAGCCGATCCCGGACATCGCCTGACTGCCCTCCGGCACACGGGTCGAGGTGTTGTGGGGGCAGCCCGAGCAGAAATAGGGGGTTCGGGTGGCACCGGGAATCTGGATCACCGGCGGTGCGTTTCGTAACAGTCCTGCCCCGCGGGCAGCGAAGCCTTCGCCCGGAAACATGCGATCCAGACGATCGGCGATGCGGTTCACCAGAAGGGTTGGTGACAGCTCTCCGGTCCAGGGTATCAGAGGTGCGCCGGTTTCGTCTGTCTTGCCCGCGATCATGGGCCGCTTCGGATCGTCATAGAGATAGTCGCGTAATTGCGTCTCGATCAGGCCGCGCTTTTCTTCAACGACCAGGATCTCCTCAACACCCGCACAGAAAGCGGTGATGTCGCGACGGGCCAACGGATAGACCAGCCCCACCTTGTAGATGTCGATGCCAAGCCGGGCGCAGGCTGGCTCGTCGATCCCGAGCAGCCGCAACGCTTCCATCAGGTCCTGATGTGCCTTGCCAGAGGTGACGATACCTAGCCGACGCCGCGCAACACCATAGATGGCGCGATCGATCGGATTGGCATTCACGAAGGCCTCGACCGCGCGCAGTTTGTCGGCCAGCCGGGTCTCGATCTGCGGACTGGGCAGATCCTGCCAGCGGTAATGCAGACCACCCGGCGGGGCGTCGAACGGCGGCAGAACAAAGGCGCGTTCGGGTGGCAGATCCACGGACTGCGCCGCCTCGACCATCTCGGCGATGGCCTTGAACCCGACCCAAGTGCCCGAATAGCGCGACAGGGCGTAACCATAGGCACCGAAGCTCAGGTATTCCGCCAGTGTCGACGGGCTGAGAACCGGCATGAACCACGCCATGAAAGCGGTATCGGACTGATGCGGCATCGAGGACGAGACACATCCGTGATCGTCGCCCGCCACGACCAGCACGCCCCCATGCGGCGACGAGCCGTAGGCATTGCCATGTTTCAGAGCGTCGCCTGACCGGTCGACACCGGGTCCCTTGCCGTACCACATGCCGAAGACGCCATCGACCTGCGCCGTCGCGTGCGTTTCCGCCTGCTGCGTGCCCAGAAGGACGGTCGCGCCCATCTCCTCGTTCACCGCGGGGAGGAACCGGATCCGGTGTTCAGCCAGTTGATCGCTTGCACGGTCCAATTCCATGTCGAAGGCCCCTAGGGGCGAGCCACGGTACCCCGAGACGAACCCGCCGGTCCTTAGCCCGGCTGCCGCGTCGCGGCGGGCCTGGTCGATCAGGATCCGCGTCAACGCTTGCACCCCGGTCAGAAAGACACGACCATCGGTTCGGGCGTATCTGTCCGCCAATGAATAGGCGGCCACCTCGTGCCGCCCCGGCAAAGTGTGCGGGGTTCGGGCGTCGTCAAGCATGGCGGTCTCCGTCAGTGTTCATCGAGCCACCAGCATCAGGCTCAAGCCGGGGATGAGGACGATCAGCAGAAGCCTGGCGATATCGGCCACCCAGAACGGCGTCACGCCCCGAAAGATCTCGGCTGTCGGAACGTCCCGCACGATACCTTTCAGGACGAAAACATTCATTCCCACCGGCGGTGTGATAAGGCTGATTTCGGTCACCACAACGACCACGATGCCGAACCACACAAGGTCGAAGCCCAGCTCCGCCACCAGCGGATAAAACACCGGAACGGTGAGCAGCATCATGGACAGGCTTTCGAAAACGCAGCCCAGGATCAAGTAGACCCCCACGATCAGAAAGATCACACCCATGGCCGGAAAGTCTGCGGCCTTGATCATCGCCAGCAACTGGTCGGCCATGCCGACATAGTTGATGTAGTTCGAGAAAATCCAGGCACCGATCAGCACCGCGAAAAGCGACGCACTGGTTCTCGCGGTCTCAAACAGCGCGGTCTTCAACAGTCGGAACGTCAGCCGACGACGGACAAGCGCAATCAGGAACGTGCCCGCCGCACCGATCCCCGCCGCCTCGGTCGGGGAGAAGGTCAGGTTGAGCGGGGCAAAGTCGAACACGCCGTAGAGGCCGCCGATCACGGCCACGAAGAGCAGCAGCACGGTCCATACTCCGGTGAGTGCGCGAAGCCGCTCGCCCCAGGTTGATCTGGGACCCGCCGGGCCTGCCGCAGGGTCACGCCAGACCACGAAACGAACCGCAGCCATATAGAAAAGGATGCCCATCAGGCCAGGAATGACTCCTGCCAGGAAAAGCGAAGCGATGCTGGTTTCCGTCAGGATTCCGAAGATGATCAGGGCGACACTTGGCGGGATCAGGATGCCCAGTGTGCCACCGGCGGCGATGGATGCCGTGGAGAGACGGTCGGAATAACGGTGCCGCCGCATTTCCGGTATTGCGACACGCGACATGGTCGCAGCTGTCGCAAGTGAGGATCCCGAAAGCGCCGCGAAGATCCCACAGGCCAAGATCGTGGCAAGCGCGAGCCCGCCGCGCAAATGGCCAAGCGTCGCGTGACTGACCCGGTAGATCTCGGTCGACATCCCGCTCTGGTTCACGAACATGCCCATGAGGATGAACAGCGGGATCACAGTCAGCCCGTAGTCCTGGGCGGTGTCCGCGATGATACGGCTGGCCAGTGACAGCGACGCAGTCATGTTGGTTTCGGCCGCATAGCCGGCTACGCCGACGATGCCCATGGCGAACGCAATGGGGGTGCGCAAGAATACAAGCACCAGCACGGCGCTGAACCCGATCAGTGCTTCGATCATGATTGTGCGCCGCCCGCGCCGTCATTCAGAGCCACTGCGCCGTCGGGCCCGTCGATCAACAGGACGAGGCCGCGCAAGATCAGCAGCGCTGCGCTAGCTGCGACACCCGCCGCGATCAGGTAAAGGATCCAGAAAACGGGAATCTGCAGGAAAAGTGTCGTTTCGTTGTACGACATCGACCGCTGCGCATGATGAACGAGCACGACTGCCGGCCACGTCAGTGCGACACCGACGCCGGTCGAGATCACCGCGTCGCGTAAACTGCGTATCCGCTCCGGAAAGAGAAAGTCGAAGAGATCGACACTGACGTGCCCGTCGCGCAGAGAAATTGACGGCATCGCCAGAAAGACGGACGTCGCCAACAGGATCTGAGTCACCTCCGCCCCGCCGTAGACTGGCGCCGAAAACAGGCTGCGTGTTGTGACGTCGGTGAGCGTAAGCAGCATCATAGCGAACAGTGACAGGGCGGAGACGAGCATGGCGCCCGTCTCCGCGAAACCAGCCAGGGAGAGGACCGGCTTCAGGACCTTCATTTTTCAGACTCGATGGCAACGGTCTGTTCGGCAATGAAGTCACGGACTTCCATGGCATCGAGTCCGGTCGCGGCCTCGACCTTGGCAAAGACCGACTGAGACACCACGTCGCTGATCGCCTTGAACGCCTCCACGTCCGTCGTACTGGCCGAGACCAGATTGTCGGCAGGTATCTCGTCGTGTACACGAGAGTCGCTCTCGTCCCAGATCTTGCCCCAGAGGCGCGACAGAGTCTCTCCGGTAATCTTCTCGTCGATGGCCTTCTGCACTTCCGGCGACAGGGAGTCCCACTTGGCACGGTTCATCAGGATGGCGAAGGACCCGCGATAAAACCCGCCGGGCACTTCGTACATGTAGGGGGCGACCTCATTTAGGTTGAAGCCCTGCCGCGCATCGATATTCAGCGTCACGCCGTCGGCAGCCTTGGCAGACAGCGTTTCGTAGACCTTGTTTGCGGGAACCTGAATGCCGGTTGCGCCAAGCTCAGCCATGACCTCGGAGCCAACGCCGCCGGGAACGCGCACCTTCATGCCCCTGATCGCTGCGAGATCATTGACTTTGTCCACGGAGAAAAGCGTCGCCGGACCATGGGCGACAAGGGCCAGGAGCTTGAACTCCTGATGCATGCCCGTGTCTTTCAGGTATTTTTCATAGGCACGCCAATACGCGCCGGACAGAGCCTCTGCACCGCCTTGGTACCCGGGAAGTTCGGCCAATTCTGCCGCAGGATAACGGCCCGGCGTGTAACCGTGGAATATATGGGTGATGTCGGCAGCGCCGTCCATGACCAGATCGGCCTGGGCAGGCGGGGGAGCGAGACCGAGCTTCAGTTCGGCTGTGACTTCGCCATTGGTGACCTCTTCCAGAAGCTTGATGAAGGCCGGATAGGCCTCGGCATTCAGGACATGGGTCGGCGGGGCCCAGCTCGAAATGACCAGCGTCTCGGCGTCGGCGGTCGAGAGCGTTCCAATCAGGACCGCACTCGACAGGATGAGGCTACGGATTGACTTCATGTACATGGGTTCCTCCCGGTTTGCCGGCGTCCGTTCTCCCGACGGTTCCGGTCTGAATTTAATTTAACGCGTTAAACAATGGCAATCAAGCTGTATTTCCAGTCACGCCGAAGCCGAAGTCCCGAAACTGGCTCGAAGCGCCGTCAGGCCAGACCGCAGGACACCGACATCCGACCCGACGGCCAGGAAGTTTACGCCTGTTTTCTCATATTGGGCGGCCAGCGTCCGGTCGCTGGTCAGAATTCCAGCTGCCCGTCCCGCATCCCGAATCCGGCCCAGTGCGTCATTGACTGCCGTCTGGACTTCCGGCGCGCCGGGATTGCCTAGATAGCCCATGTCCGCCGCGAGATCCGCAGGCCCGACGAAGATGCCGTCGACGCCTTCGACCGTCAGGATTTCGTCCAGCGCAGCAAGGCCCACCGTGCTTTCCACTTGAAGGAGAAGGCAGATTTGATCATTGGCCGTGTGAAGATAGTCGGGGGTACCGCTGTAGTCAGAGGCGCGCGCCAATGCGGCACCGACACCGCGGACACCACGCGGCGGATAGAGCACGGAACGGACCACTTCGCGCGCCTGCGCGCCGCTTTCGATCATTGGCACCAGTAGCGTGCGCGCTCCGATGTCGAGCATCTGTTTGATTTCGGCCCGGTTGTCGTCGCGAGTGCGCACAACGGCATGCGACCGTTCGCCCACGGCGCGAAGTTGGGCCAACACGTCGCGAAGCCCGTTGGGCCCGTGCTCTGCGTCAATCACCATCCAGTCGAAGCCGCAGCCCGAAGCGAGTTCAGCGACAGATGGATCGCCAAGCCCCATCCAGAGACCGATTTGTGTATCGCCGGATTTAAGGCGAGCCTTGAAGCTGTTCTTGGGGGGCGGCACGGGATACCTCAGTTGAAAGAAATGGAAACGGAGCCAAACGAACCGAAGTCTGCATCGACAGTGGTGCCCGGCGGGCATTCAATTGGCGCGATGAAGCTTCCGGACAGGATCACCTGTCCTGCCTCGATTCGTTGACCGTATTTGCCCATACGCCGGGCCAGCCAGACGATGCCCATGACTGGATCATCCAACACCGCCGCGCCAAGCCCGGTTGCAACGACCTCGCCGTTCTTGCGCACGATCGCCCCGGTCCAGCGCAGATCTTTCGCATCTGGCAGGTGGCGTTCGCGGCCCAGCACGATACCCGCGTTGGCGGCATTATCGGCAACAGTGTCGAATATCTGTCGCAGCTGTCCCGTCGCCGGATCGGACCGCAGAATCCGCGTGTCGAGAATTTCAAGCGAAGGCACAACAGCCTGCGTCGCGGCAAGCACGTCGTCGCGAGTGACGGTACCGTCGATTGGTGCCTTCATAACAAAGGCGATCTCGGCCTCGACGCGCGGCTGTATGAAGCGGCCCTTGGAAACGGCGGCGCCGGTCTGGAACAGCATGTCGTCATAGAGCACACCAGAGTCCGGCGTATCGATCCCGAGCGCCTCCTGCATAACCCTGGAGGTCAGGCCAATTTTCCAGCCGATCACCTTGCGACCGGCCGCCAGCTTCTGCGCCATCTGGGCGGACTGGATCGCATAGGCGTCGTCCAGTGTTATACCGGGGTGGCGGATTGATAGCAGGCCAATCTGCGTGCGGTCGTCTTCGGCGGCCAAAAGGTCTGCGGCGGCGATGTCGATCTCCTCCGGGGTCACGCCTCGTCCTCCACGGTGTTACGCAGGATGCCGATACCCTCTGCCTCGACCTCGATCACGTCACCCGGCTTGAGCCAGATCGGCGGATCGAACCGTGCGCCCGCCCCCGTGGGCGTACCACAGACGATCACGTCTCCGGGGACAAGCGTGGTGAAGGTCGAGACATAGTTCACGATATAGCGGAAGTCGTACATCATCCGAGCCGTCCGGTCGGACTGGCGTATCTCGCCGTTCACCCGGGTCTCGAGCTTGATGTCGTCCAACTGCTCGGCCCGTTCAAAGGGAACGATCCACGGCCCGATCGAGCCGGAACTGTCCCAGTTCTTACCCTGCGTAACGTTGAACTTGGCGTGGCGAACCCAGTCGCGGATCGTACCTTCGTTGCACAGGGTGATCGCGGCGATGTGGTCATAGGCGTCGTCACGCGGGATGCGGCGACCGCCTTTGCCGATGATAATGGTCACTTCGCCTTCGTAATCCAACTGCTCGCTTTCTGGCGGACGCACCAGTGCCGCGCCATGTCCGACAAAGGACCGGGGAAAACGGATGAACACCGACGGATAGGATTTCGCGTCTGTTGTGCCGTCCTTGTA
The DNA here is from genome assembly GCF_014656415.1 of Seohaeicola zhoushanensis. GTDB lineage: Bacteria > Pseudomonadota > Alphaproteobacteria > Rhodobacterales > Rhodobacteraceae > Seohaeicola_A > Seohaeicola_A zhoushanensis. The sequence continues at coordinate 12,727 of NZ_BNCJ01000031.1, forward strand.
TTCGGCATTGCGGTCGGGAAAGTTCACACCGATGCAGATCAGCTTTTCCGGGTTTGCGATCGGGATGAGGTAGGTGACCTCTTCCTCGCGCCACGTCGGGGCACGTCCTTCTGCGGCCGAGACCAACTCGGCCAGTGCACTGGCGTCGATGACCTCTTTCAGGCCCTTGAAGCGGCTTCCGAATTCGGGTGTCAGGTCGATGATCCCCTGATCGGTGACGACGCCATAGCGATCCGCGCCATTGACGTGAAACGCGACGATGCGGGCGGGGTGATAGGTCATGGCGACGTCCTCATGCAATTCCGCCGAAGCAGAGATATTTGATTTCGACGAATTCCTCGATGCCATAGCGCGATCCCTCACGTCCCAGCCCTGAGGATTTGATGCCGCCGAAGGGGGCTTCGGCGGTCGAGATCAGGCCGGTGTTGATGCCGACCATCCCGTATTCGAGCTGCTCACCGACCTTCCACGCCCGCGCCAGATCTCGGGTGTAAAAATAGCTGGCGAGACCGAACTCGGTGTCGTTCGACAAGGCGATGACTCCGTCATCTGTCTCGAACCGGAAGAGCGGCGCGACGGGTCCGAAAGTTTCCTCCCGCGCGATCGCCATACTCTGGGTGACGCCGGTTAGCACGGTCGGCTCGAAGAAGGTGCCGCCGAGCGCGTGACGGTGTCCGCCCGAGGCAACCGAGGCACCCTGCGCGGTGGCATCCGCGATGTGCTCTTCGACCTTGGCCACGGCAGCGGCGTCGATCAGCGGTCCGAAGACAGTGCCCTCGGACATACCGTCACCGACAGGCAGGGTAGCAAGCTTTGCCGAAAGCTTCTCGGCGAAGGCGTCATAGACTCCGGCCTGCACGTAGATTCGGTTCGCGCAGACGCAGGTCTGGCCGTTGTTGCGGAACTTCGAGACAATCGCCCCCTCGACTGCCGCATCGAGATCGGCGTCGTCAAAGACGATAAAAGGTGCGTTGCCCCCCAGTTCGAGCGCAAGTTTTTTCACCGTCGGCACCGACTGGCGCATCAGCTCAATCCCGACCTCGGTCGAGCCGGTGAAAGTCAGCTTGCGTGCGGTCTCACTGCCGGTCATCGCGCCGCCGATGGCACGCGCCGATCCGGTCACGACCGAGAAGAGACCGGGGGGCAGGCCCGCGCGCTCTGCCAACACTGCCAGCGCGATGGCCGAAAACGGGGTCTGCGACGCGGGTTTCAGCACCATGGCGCAGCCAGCGGCCAGGGCCGGGCCGGCCTTGCGAGTGATCATGGCGTTCGGGAAATTCCACGGCGTAATCGCTGCCACCACGCCCACGGGCTGTTTGATGACGACGATTCGCTTGTCGACCCCGTGACTGGGGATGACATCTCCGTAAACCCGTCGCGCTTCTTCGGCGAACCATTCGACGAAGGACGCGCCGTAGAGGATTTCTCCTCGCGCTTCGGGAAGCGGCTTGCCCTGTTCCATGGTCAGGATGCGGGCGAGATCGTCGGCGTTTTCGACTATCATGTCGTACCAGCGCCGCAGGATCACCGCTCGATCCTTGGCCGTGCGCGCGGCCCAGGATGTCTGGGCAGCCTTTGCCGCCGCAATGGCCGCGTTTGTCTCAGCTGCACCAAGGTTTGGCACATGCCCGATCACGTCACCGGTTGCAGGGTTGGTGACGGCGATCGCGCCGTCGCCGGCCGCGATCCAGTCCGAACCGATCAGCGCTGCCTGCCGCAGTAGCGAAGCATCCTTCAGCATGGTGTTCTCACGGCGCAATGATGGGCGATGCGCCAAGGGTCGAGGCGACCGGTTCCAACCCTTCGAAAAGCGATCCGTGTTCGAACCATGACCGCGGCGCTGCCGCACCCCAAAGCGTCTGGCGTTGCGGATCCTTCAGATCCCATCTGATTGCTTCAAGATCAGGATCGACCGTCTGGTAATCCGAGCAATAGATCTCGATCCGGTGACCATCCGGATCGAGGATATACAGGAAGAAGGCGTTCGAAATCCCGTGCCGCCCCGGTCCGCGTTCGATATTCGCCACATATCCCGTGGTCGACATCAGGTCGAGAAGGTCGATTATGTTCAGCGGCGTCGGCACCCAGAAGGCGGTATGATGCAGGCGCGGGCCGAGCCCGTTGGTGAAGGCGATGTCGTGCACGCCGCCCTTGCGGTGCGTCCAGGCCGCCCAGAGACGCTGGCTCTCGCTGTCCTCGGTATATTCGGTGACGCGGAAGCCGATTTCGTTGTAGAAGGCGACCGCCTCGTCGACATCGGGCACGAAGCAGTTGAAATGGTCGATCCGCAGCGGCTTCACACCCTTGTAGAGCGCATATTTCTGGTGGATCGGCGGCAGGCGATCCATCTTGAAATAGAACTCCATCGGCATGCCCAAGTGGTCATGCGTGGCCAGCGTGCGGCCCTGGTAGGGACGCTCGACCCAGGCGACCTTGTGTCCCTTGGCCTTGAACCAGTCGTGGGCCTTGTCCAGTTCGCCTTCGTCAAATACCTTGTAGGACAGGGCCTTGACGTGGGCCGTGTCGGACTTGTGCAGCACCATGCAATGGTGGCCACGTTCCTCCATCGCGCGCAGATAGACAGTCGTGTCGTCTTCGTCCGTGATCTGCAGGCCAAGCGTGTCGACGTAGAACGACTTGGACGCGGTCAGGTCCTTGACCCCGAAATCCACATGGCTAAGCCGGATGATGTTGAAGGGCGGGTACAAGTTCGGTGCGGGAATGGGCATGGTCTCTCCTTCCGCTCACACAGGGAAAATGACGTTGGTTTGTCCGGTACCGGACGATGGGAAGTATTCGGTCACCACTTCGCAGGGCTTGTCATAGCTGTCCCAGCCAAGCGCGCCGTAAAGCATCGCGGTGTCGTGCATCGACCCTTCGCCGCAGCAAAGGTTGGCATAGTCAGACAAAATCTTGAGGAAGGTCGCGTGATCGCCACGCTGCCACATCTCGAGTACGTGCAAGTCCATCTGACGGTTAAATTCGGACGAAATGGTGAAGGTGCCGTTGTTGGCGGCATAGTCCTTGTTGGCCCAAATTTTGTGGCTAAGCGACCCGGAGGCGACCAGCAGCACCTTGCTGTCAGAGGCTTCGACCGCCTTGCGGATCGCTTCGCCCACGACGCGGCTTTCAGCATGATCGTGCACCGTGCAACAGGCGGCGACCGAGACCACCTTCATCTCGTGTTCGCGGCTCATGAAGCGCATTGGGACAAGGCTGCCGTATTCCAGTTCAAGACTGTCGAGGTGGTGCGAAAGGGTATAGATGCCCATGTCCGAAGCGGTGGCGGCGATGGCGTCGCCAAGCTCGGGGTTGCCGAGGTAGTCGTATTCGAGGTCCTGGATGAACTGTGGAAACTCGTTCGAGGTGAACAGCCCCTTGAAGCTGCTGTTCGCGTTGATGTGGAACCCGGCGTTGATGACCCAGTGGGTGTCACAGATCACCACGGTATCGGCGCCAAGCGCTTTGGCCCGACGTGCGATTTCCATGTGCCCGTCAATGGCCGGCTGCCGGGTGCCCTTGATGGGTCCCTCCTGCTCGGACATCAGCATGGTCGGGACGTGCGTACACTTGGCCGCAAGTACGATTTCGCCCATCAATCTTTCCTCCCAGACTGTTTCTCACCCGCCGAGCTTCGGTATCTTGTGCTGCCCTAGCGCGAATGCGACGTTCTTTTGCTCCATGTAAAAGTCGAAGGACCAGTCACCGCCGTCGCGGCCTATGCCGCTGGCTTTGACTCCGCCGAACGGTGTGGGCAGGTAACGCACATTCTCCGAGTTCACCCAGATCATCCCGGCTTCCAGCGCATCCGAGAAGCGGAGCGCCCGGGTCAGATCGTTGGTCCAGACGTAGCCCGCCAGCCCATAGGCGATGTCATTCGCAATGCTCAACGCTTCGCTCTCGTCCTTGAAGCGCAAGGTGGTCAGAACCGGGCCGAAAATTTCCTCTTGTGCAATCCGCATGGACGGCTTGCCGCCTGTGAACAACGTCGGCTTGACGAACCAACCCTCTCCGCCAGTGGCTTCTCCGCCAGCCGCGATATGGGCTCCATCGCTGCGGGCAACTTCGAAATAGCCCGTGACCTTGTCGAAATGTGTCTTGTGGATCAGCGGGCCGAGTTCGGTTTGCGGGTCCAGAGGATGACCGATCCGGATGCGATTCACGCGCTCGACAAGCTTGGCTTCGAAGGCATCGGCCACACTCTCCTGCACCAGAAGGCGCGAGGATGAGGTGCAGCGTTCGCCATTGAGCGAATAGATCATGAAGATCGCGGCATCGAGCGCCCGGTCCAGATCGGCGTCCTCGAATACGACGACCGGGTTCTTGCCGCCCAGTTCGAAGTGACACCGCTTTAGCGTGTCGGCGCCCTGTTTCATGATCATCGATCCGGTCTTGGACTCGCCCACGAAAGCGATCGCCTTGATGTCCGGGTGTTCGGTCAGCGCCTTGCCCGCATCCTCTCCGAACCCGTTCACAAGGTTCAGCACCCCATCAGGCAGTCCCGCCTCCTTGCAAATCTCTGCCAGCAGACGCGCGGTCAAAGGGCTGAATTCGGCAGGCTTGTGGACAACCGTGCAGCCTGCGGCCAAGGCAGGAGCAATTTTCCAGGTGGACAGCATGAAAGGCGTGTTCCAGGGGGTGATCACCCCCACAGGTCCGATCGGGCTGCGGCTGGTCACGTTCAGGTGTTCGGTGGTCGGCAGGGACTGGCCGTCGCGTGCACCTGGTGCAAGATCGGCGAAAAAGCGGAAATTCTCCGCGCCCCGCAATGCCGCCTTGGACATGAAACGGTAGGCCTGTCCGGTATCCCAGCATTCACAGAGTGCGATTTCCTCCGCCCGCTCGACAATGAGGTCGGCAACCCGGTGCAGCAGTTTCTTGCGCTTGTCACCGGGCATCGCGGCCCAGGCCGGGAAGGCCGCCTTCGCCGCTTTGGCAGCTTCGTCGATATCGGATGCACCGCCACGCGCCACATTGCAGATCAGGGAATCGTCCACGGGCGAACGTGTCTCGAAAGTCGTCGCACTCTCGAAATCCTTGCCGTCGATCATGTTCAGGATGCCGACAGCACGGAACCGCGCAAGATAGGCGTCCAGCTTTTTCTGATGGGTGGCAAGAACGGTCATCGCATGTCCTCTGGCAGGTATTTTCTAATGGAACTGGTCTTCGGGCTCAGGTCCGGATCGATGTCGCGCATTTCCATCGAGAGCATCAGGGAACCGCTGTCGAGCAGCTGCTGGCAATACCCCTGCATTGCCGCAAAGATGGTTTCAGTTGCGGCAACCTTGGCCTCGGCCGGTCGGCCCGCGCGCAAACGGACGGACATGTCGATGAAGGCGTGCTTCGGATCGCCGTCCGCCATGTAGACGTGCGTGCACGCGGTTGCGCGAACCCGAATTCCGGCTGCGGGGAACAGCTCGGTCTCTCGTGCGGTCTCTGCAATCACGCGGCACAGCTGTGCGATATCGAGCCTGCCCTCGAGATTGGGCGAGTAGTCGATGTGGAAATGTGGCATGGCTCCTCCTTAATTTAACGTGTTAAGCAAATTGCCGGATTTGTCAAGCCACATCCGCCGTCTCACAACCGGATCGTCGTTAATGCGCGATGGAAGCCGAACCTCCCCTATTGCGGCGGGACATCAGACCCGCCGTTCTGCTGCCTGCACGGTGTTCAGCATCAGGCACGCGATGGTCATCGGCCCTACACCGCCTGGCACCGGCGTAGCCGCTGCGACCGATGGATCAAGTTCGTCAAAGGCCACATCGCCGCGGATGGAGCCGTCCGCCATCCGGGTGATGCCCACATCAATCACCACAGCGCCGGGTTTGATCCAGTCGCCGCGCACGAGGCCCGGTGACCCGGCTGCCACCACGACGATATCTGCACCGCTCACGATGCCGTGAAGGCCGCGCGTTTCGATATGGGTGACCGTCACCGTGCATTCGCGTTCGAGAAGCAGCAAGGCGACCGGCTTGCCAACTATATTCGACTTGCCGATGACCACCGCGTTCAGCCCTCGGAAGTCGGTCACGACCGTCTCCAGAAGCCGCATGACCCCGAGCGGGGTGCAGGGCACCAGCCCGTCGGTTCCGATCGACAGACGTCCAACGTTGACGGGATGGAAACCGTCGACATCCTTGGCCGGGGAAATTCGGTCCAGCACCCGCCCGGCATCGACATGTCTTGGAAGAGGAAGTTGCACCAAGATGCCATCAACTCCAGGGTCCGCATTCAACCGGTCCACGAGGGCAATGAGATCGTCTTCGCTGGTATCCGCCGCAAGGTCGTGTCGAAACGAACGGATGCCAAGCGAGTTTGCCCTGCGCTCTTTCATGGCGACATAGACCTGGCTGGCCGGATCCGCGCCGACGATGACAACCGCAAGGCCGGGCGCCCTGCCCTGCCGAGTCGCAAAGACGCAGATGCGGTCACGCAGACCGTCGCAAAGCTGCTCTGCCAGTCCCTTTCCATCTATGATTTTCATGCCGTATCACCGCTTGAATACGACCGTCTTGGTCCCGTTGATCACGACCCGGTCCTCGAGATATGCGCTGACAGCGCGCGCCAGGACCCGCCGCTCGATGTCCCGTCCCTTGCGCACAAGATCCTCGGCCGTATCGTAGTGGGTGATCGGCTCCACGTCCTGAGCGATGATCGGACCCTCGTCGAGGTCCTCCGTGACAAAATGCGCGGTCGCGCCGATCAGCTTCACGCCCCGGTCAAAGGCCTGGTGGTAGGGCTTGGCCCCCTTGAAACCCGGCAGGAACGAATGATGGATGTTGATGCAGCGTCCCGACAGAAAGGCCGAAAGATCGTCCGACAGGATCTGCATGTAGCGCGCCAGCACCACCAGATCCGCGCCGGTTTCCGTGACAAGCGCCTTGATCTGCGCCTCCTGCTCGGGCTTCGTGTCCTTGGTGGTCGGCAGGTGCGTGTAGGTTGTATGGGCCAGCGTCCCCGCATCCAGGGCATCCGCCGGATGGTTCCCTGCAACGCCTACCAGGTCCATCGGCAGTTCTCCGATGCGGTGGCGATAGATCAGATCGACAAGGCAGTGGTCGAACTTGCTGACCAGGACCAGCACCTTCTTGCGCGTGCCCGCAGGCGTGATCCGGTAGTCGAACCCGTGGTCCTGCGAGATATCGGCAAACCCTTTGGTCACCTTCGGCATCTGGTCCTGACCGACGAAGTTGAACGCGACCCGCATGAAAAACTTGCCTGTCACCGGGTCGTCGAACTGCTCGGCCTCGACGATATTGGCGCCGTGACGGGCAAGGAAGGTACTGACCGCCGCGACGATGCCGGGGTGGTTGATGCAGGACAGGGTGATGACATTGGCGTCGGCCATTTCGGTCTCCTATTCAGACAATGACAAGGGATTGTGGGTCAGCCGGACACGCCCGACAGGCCAATGGCGCTTTCCAGCACGTCCGGGCGGGTGCGCAACGCGTCGGATGTGCCGGAAAACACGACCCGTCCTCGTTGCAGCACCAGCACGCGGTCGCAGAAATCCAGCACGGTGCCGACATGCTGTTCCACCAGCACGCAACCCAGGTTGCGGTCGCTAACCAGTTTGCGGATCGCCGCCATGACATCCTGCGAGACTAGCGGTGAAAGGCCCTCCAGCGGTTCGTCCAGCAGCAGGAAGGTTGGCCGGTTCATCAATGCCCGCGCGATCGACAGCATCTGCTGTTCGCCGCCGCTGAGGTCGGCGCCCAGATTGCCCAGCCGCTCCTTCAGCCGTGGAAAGAGAGCGAAGGCATCTGCCATGTCCGCCGCCGTGCCGCCGCCTGCCATCAGGTTTTCGCGCACGGTGAGCGAGCGGAAGATGTCGCGGGTCTGCGGCACCACGCCAATGCCGGCGCGGCTGCGGGCCCATGGCGGAAGATTGCTCAGATCGCGGTCGCCGGCACGCACGGTACCCTTGAGGATCTGCGCCCCGCCGGTCATCGCGCTGAGCATGGTCGTCTTGCCCGCGCCGTTCCGGCCCAGAACCCCGATGCGTTCGCCGGGCGCGACGGTCAGGTCGATCTCTTCGATGATCGTCGTGGCGCCGTATCCGGCTGAAACGCCATTCCATGCGATGCCGTTCAATGTGCCGCCTCCCCGAAATAAACCCTTCGGACCTCTTCGTTCGCCGCGATCTCGGACGGGGTGCCGGTACAGATCACCGCGCCCGAGACCAGAACGACGATTTCGGTCGCGAAACGGAAGACAAGGTCCATGTCATGTTCGATGAAGACGACGCCCAGATCCTCCGGCAGGTCGTCGATGGCGTCCATGATGATATGGCTTTCGCTCTGCGGCACCCCTGCCGCGGGTTCATCCAGCAAGAGCACGCGCGGCTCCATCACCAGCGCGATGCCCAGTTCGACCAGCCGCTGTTCGCCGTAGGCCAGCCGCGCGACCGGCGTGTCGGCGCGGTCGGTCAGGCGCAGCTGCGCCAGCACCCGCGCCACCGCTTCGTCCAGCGCCTGCTCCACCGCGGTGCGTCGCAGGATGGCATAGCTGCGGCGCTGCCGGTGGATCGCCCCGATCCGTAGATTCTCGGCTACGGTCATCGACCCGAACAGCCGCGTGACCTGAAAGGTGCGGATCAGCCCGCGGGCGGCGCGCACGGGCTCCGGCAGCGCCGAGACATCCTCGCCCATCAGCCGGACCGACCCGCCGGAGGCGGCCAGCGCGCCGGTGATCAGGTTCACCAGCGTCGTCTTGCCCGCCCCGTTCGGCCCGATCAGCGCCATCCGCGCGCCCGGCTCTAACGTCAGGTCAACATGATTGGTGACCTTCAGCCCGCCGAAGCTCTTGGTCAGGTTGCGCACTTCCAGCAAAGCGGTCATGGCGCGCGCCTCCCTGTCAGCCAGGCGTGGATCAGCGCGATCCCCCGCGTCAGCCCGCCCGGCAGGAACAGCACAATGACCACGAGGATGAGCCCGATGAACAGCATCCATCGCACCGGGTCGATAGAGGCCGCATAGTGGTGGATGACCGTGAACACCAGCGTGCCGACCAGTGCACCCCAAAGCCGCCCTGTCCCGCCCAGCACCAGCATCACGAGGATCTCGGCCGAATAGGTGACGCTCAGGCTGGACAGGCCTACGACCTGCACCGTCTGCGCCGACAACGCCCCGGCCAGCCCGGCGATTCCCCCCGACAGGGTGTAAACCACGACCCGGTGCCGGTAGACCCGCCCGCCGAGCGATCCGACCCGGCCCGCATCGTCGCGAATGGCTCGCACGGTCTGCCCGAAGGGCGTCACCATCAGCCGCCGCAACAGGACAAAGACGATCCACAGCACGGCAAGGCTGTACCAGAAGGCCAGCTTGCCGAAGAAATCGAACTCCCACACGCCCAGCACCGGCTGCATGGTGAAGCCGAAAAGACCATCGTCGCCGCCGGTCACGTCGCGCGCCTTGCTGACGATCTCGTACAGGACTTGGCTGATCGCGACGGTCATCATCAGAAACGTCAGCCCGTGCGCCCGCATCAGCATCAGCGCCGTCGCACCCGCCACGACCGCACCCGCCAGTGCGCCGGCAATCAGCCCGGTCAGCGGTTCGGACCAGACATGCAGCGCATAAAGCCCAGCCGCATACGCCCCTGCCCCGAACATCGCCGCATGGCCAAGCGTCGCCAGCCCGGCAAAGCCGACCACCAGGTCAAGTGACAGGACAAGGATCGCCGTGATCGCGATCTGCGCCAGAAACGCCTGTTGCGAGGGGTAGAGCGCCAGCAGGATCAACCCGGCCAGAGGCACGGCCAGATCGCCAAGGATGCGCGTCGGGAACGAAGTCATGGTCAATTCACAGTCTGGACTTGCGGTGAAACAGTCCGTCGGGCCGCCAGCTGAGCACCAGCAGCATCACGACAAAGAGGCCGATGGTCGCGAAACCGGGGGCAAGATACTTGCCCGCAGTCTCGACCGTACCCAAAAGCAGGGCGGCGATCAGGCTGCCGAAGACGCTGCCCGGCCCGCCGACAGCGACGACGGCCAGGAACAGCACAAGGTACTTCAGCGGATAATATGGCTCTACCGGCAGCAGTTCGGCGCCGACTACGCCGCCCAGCCCTGCCAGCGCCGCGCCGACGGAAAAGGCAATGGCATAGACGCGACGGGTGTTGATCCCAAGCTCGCCGGCGGCGCGGGCATTGTCCACCGTTGCACGCAGACGGATGCCGAACATCGTCCGGTCCAGGAGCAGCCAGATCGCGAGAAGCGACAGCAGCCCTACGACAGCGGCCACGATCCTCTGCGTCGGCATGACCCGGAAACCCAGGTCCGAGGCCCCGCGCAGCATGTCCGGCAGCGGCACCGGCACCAGCGAATTGCCGAACAGCATCCCCGCCAGCGCAATCCCGATGAACACAAGCCCGATGGTCAGCAACACCTGATCGAGTTCCGGCCGACCATACATCCAGCGGATGACGCTGATTTCCAGCCCTAAGGCGATGATCCCGGCGACGATCGCCGCCAGGATCAGGGCCAGGATATAGGGCACCCCGGCCATGGTGATCAGGCTTGCGGCCGCATAGCCCCCGATCATCGCGAACATGCCATGCGCCAGATTGACAAATCGCATCAGGCCCAGAGTGACGGTCAGGCCGACCGACACCATGAACAGCACCATGCCGTAGGCAAAGCCGTCGATCAGGATGCTCGCGAGAAGGGATGCCATGCGACCGCGTCCTTACTTCTGCGCGCCGAAGTCGGGCTGCGCCTCGTAGGTCTTGTATTCGCGGTTGACCAACCGGCCGTCCGCGTCTTTCTCGACCTTTCGGATATAGACGTTCTGCACGATGTCGCGGGTGTCGGCGTCAATCGTGATCGGCCCACGCGGGCTTTCCCAGCTCTTGCCCTTGATCGCCGCGATGGCCGCATCCGGATCCGTTTTGCCGCCCGTCGCGCGGATCATCTCGTAGAGCGCGTGGGTGCCGTCAAAGGCTGCGACCGTTGCCGGGTTAGGCTCGGCATTCGGATAGAGTTCCTTCAGTTTGGCCTTGAAGGCGTCGTTTTCCGGCGACTCGTGCGCGGCCGAGTAGAAATACCCGGTCTCAAGCCCCAGTGCTGCGTCGCCAAGCGACTGAAGGTCGACCTCCTGAGTTTCGGAGGTACCGACAAATGCGATCCCTGCCTTGTCCAGCCCGTTGTCGCGATAGGCGTTGACAAAGCTGTAGGTCGGCGGACCGTAGGGCAGGAAGACGAACAGCGCATCCGGCTTCTTCAACTGGATCGACTGGAGATACGGTCCGAAGTCGGTGGTCGACAGCGGCATCCGGATCGATTCCAGCACCTCGCCACCGCCCTCGGTGAACGCCTTGGCAAAGTTGGTTTCCGCATCGACGCCGGGCGCGTAATCACTGACCGCCGTCACCACCGTCTTGTACCCCTTGTCCAGCGCATCCTGCGCCGTCGGCACCGACACCTGCGCCAGCGTGTTGGACGTGCGCACGTAATATTCGGACTGCGACACCACGGCCGAGGCCGAGGCGTTGAAGATCACAGTCGGGATCTTCGCCTGCTGTGAAATCCCGGCTGCAGCAATGGCATTGGGCGTGAAGACGAAGCCGGCAAGATACTGAACGCCATCCTTGGCAACCAGCTCTTGGGCTAGCGCACGCGCCTGGCCCGGATCGGGTTTCTGCAAATCGCGCCAGATGAATTCGACCTCGATACCGTCGGCGGGCTGGCCGTTCATCGCGACATAGGTTTCGACCCCCTGCCGGAACGGCTCTCCGAACGACCCCGAGAACGGTCCCGAGAACGGCCCGATCACGCCGACCTTCACGGTTTCGGCCATCGCGGGCGCTGTCATCGCAAGCGCGACAGCCCCGGCTCTCAATACGGTTCCAAATGACATGTTTGTCCTCCCTTGGATGTGTGATTGGCAACCGGACCCGCCCGTCCGGCTGCCGGAATTTCAATAGGACGCGCGGCGGTTGTCCTGTTTGTAGGGTGCGGGCTGAACGGTCGCGCGGATCTCGATCTGCGGATGGCCGGGGTTGCCCCAGACGACGCTGACCTCGTTGCCGATCTCGGCCTCGGCCACGTCCATGGTTGCCAGCGACAGCATCTCGCGGAAAAAATAGGAATACCCGCGCGACGTTGTTGCGCCGACCTCACTGCCGCCCTTGACGACCTTGTCGCAGTACATGAAGCCGCGTTGTTCGCGGGGCATCTCCATGTAGTCATATGGATCGCCCTGCTTGAACAGAGAGGCATAGACCTTGACCAGATCCTCCGGGTTCCAGACCAACGTGCGGATCACCCGACGCGGATTGGCCTTTTCCTCTGTCAGTGCATCGCGACCGATGAAGTCGTGCCCGGTATGGATGCGGTTGGCCCAGCCCAGTTCGACCGGGCTGCGATACCAGTCGGAGATCTGCTTGCCCTCGAAGCTGCCCGCAACGTTGAAAGTCGAGGCGAAGGCGGGCATCGCATCCCGGAATTCCTTAAGATAATCCGCCATGTCCGGCTCGAAGATCGCCGGCAGGTAATCGGTTACGATCGTCGGGAAACAGGCTTCCAGATGGTTGATGAAGGCCGTCCGCCCGCCGAGTTTGCGGATGCCGAAATCCTTGCCCGCCTCGATGATCGCGTCATATACCTCCTGGCTCTTCTTGATGTCGCCCTGAAGCTCGAAGCCCAGTTCACCAGCCATGCCCTGCCGCAGGGCGACGACGTCGCAGCCGGCGATCTTGATGTGCCCGTTGTACATGAACTTCACGTCACGCAGGCTCTCACCGCAGGCCTTTTCGACCACATGGATCGCCTCGGGCCCCTGCACCTGGAAGTTGAACCAGTCGTCCGCCTGGGAAGTCGCGTCGTAGTCGCCGTGGCGCAGGTTGTAATCCACCCAAAAGGTGCCGCGCCCGAAGTGCATGTACTCGTCCTCGCCCAGACGGGTCAGGATACCTTCAGCGATCAGCTTGCCGTTCTTGTCTGTATGGATGACATGTTTCGACTGGTTGAGGTCAAACTTGGCGAAGTTGTTGACCGAAGTGTCCGCGAAAAGTTTCAGGACGTCCGGCCCCCGGAACCGCCGCTCCCACAGGAACGACCAGTCGCCGATGTAGCAGCCCTCCTTCCAGGACATGCTTTCGTCCTGCCAGTCAGTATATTCCGGCTGCCCCCACCTGGTCGTAAAATATCCTTCGGGTGTTTTTCTCAGTTGGTCGAATTCTGGCATGGTGTTCTCCGGGTTGTTCAGGCCGCAAGATTCCAACGCTTGCGAAAACATCGCAGCCTCGGAACGGTCTCGCGATTTAGGTGAATTAATCAGGCTCTTTTCGAGGGCCTGGCAATCCAGGGTATGGGTTCGTCCTTTGCCCTCAGCAGGTTCAGGTAGCGGGCGGCGCAAAAGGAATGCTCCCGGGCCAGAGCTTCGGCCCGCGCCCCGTGACCGTAGCGGATCGACTCGACAATCGCACGGTGCTGCTCCTGAGCCATGATCAGCACCCGCTTGACAGCGACATGGTTGAGCGAAAGCGATTCCACGAACGCATTCGGCGATCCGAAAGGCAGCGCCCGCATCCGATCGAGCGACATGGTGAGCATGTCACTGTCGGACGCTTCCAGCAGCAATTTGTGAAATTGGTTATTCAGATGGACGTATTCCGTCTGTTCGCTGTCCGAGGAGAGCCGCGCGACTACGTCGTCGAGCTGCTCTACGACGGCGTTCATCTTGCCCAACAGACCAGGAGAAACGTCATTTTCTGCCGCAATACGGGCAGCCATACCCTCCAGAAGGCCGCGCATCTCTATCGCCTGATAGACGTCCTTCTCGGTATAGGCCTTGACCTCGTACCCACTTGTCTTTCGGCGGGTCAGCAGCCCTTCCTCTGCCAGCTGGGAAAGCGCCGCTCTGGCCGGTGTTCGAGACACATTGAAGCGCTCGACGATCAGGGGCTCAGCAACGCGTGCGCCAGGAGCAAGCGTCCCGTCAATGATGAGCCCTCGCAGCCCCAGAACCGCCATCATGGTTTGGGACTGGTTTTCTTCCGAATCAGTCATAGCGTCATTCCTCCCGAGTTCCATGAGTAACGCCAGTGGTGGGGACGTCAAGAAAGAAGTATACGGTTTCTGGGTTATGGTGGAAATATTAGGGGCTTATGTCCAAAATCGTATACGTTTCGAGCTTAGGCACCTGGCGGTCGCTAAGTTCTCTTTGGTACGGTCGAGACGACTCGAAAGGAGTTCGGTGTGAAACCCGTCACCAAGGCTTTGCGCCATTAGGCTGAACGCATCTCGCGCGCGGAAATCGTCGGCTACGCCGCCTATTTCGGTGGCCGGGTCGACGGCTATGACATCGAGCGGAACGGCGAGGAGATCGACTCTTGCTGAGGGTGTCGGCGACTATGAGCTGGACCGTTTACCCGAGGCGCGGCGGGCGTTGCCTGCGCCGTCGTCGGGTCAACCACCTCATTCCACTGCCGCTTGATCGCAGGCACACCACCAATAGAGAACTGAAAACACAGCAAATGACTCAACTCTTTGAGAAGCTCTAGCAAGCTCGCATTGCTGCAATGCAGAAGTAGCATGGTTCAGCTATTGTGCGGTTGCAGCATGGCCGCTATCTTATGGCCGTGGTCGGTTCTCTCCTCCTCCCTGAGCCGGTCCAGAATAATCGGCGGCATCCACCTCCTCCCGGGTGCCGCCTTTTTCTTGTTCAAAGCTCTTCCTGAAGATTATCCAAGTCTTGTAGCTCGCCGTTACATTGACGAAGTGCCTCATTGTCGGATGCGCAGGTCAAAAATTGCCCAAATTTTAGGCGATCTGATAAAACGTCAAGCTGACAAGGGCTTCCGCAGCACCACCCACAGTCCCATCCCCAGATCCTGGGGACAACTTTTCGCGACCAAGTCGGAGATTAGCAAAACCATGAAAGAGCGAGAGCTAGGGCGGAAGGGGGGACCCCGCCCGGGATAGAGGGTGCGCGCGGGCTCGTGGCCAACATATAACCCCGGAGATCGCCAGTGAACGGCTGACCCCTGTTCCGTCCCTCTTGCAACCGAGGCCGAACCCCCTGCCCTGCCAGAGGCCCTCGGCATCGCCGAACACCTGTTGCTGGCGGCAACTTCACTCGCTTCCTTATTCGAAGCGGGCAAACCCATCGACGCCGCGGCCCTACGTCGTCATCACCGGAAAAAGCTTCCGTCCCCCTGCGAACTCCCTCCAATCGACCTTTCAGCGGATCGGTTTGAGCGCCGATGTGATGTTCTCCGCCATCCTCGACCATCTCGCACTTCACGGCGCAACGCCCGGGCCCGGCGAGACAGATCGTCGCCCCCTGCCCCAGCCAGATGAGGTCGAGCTCACCATTGCGACGCTCTTTGGCACCACCATCGGCCTCCTCACGAGCAGTCAGTTGGAAGACCATCTCGAAGAAGTGCTCTGGTCCCTCACCTCGATCTGCCATCGTCGGCTGACCCATATTCAGAAGCTCCTCGACGACACGAATTCGAGGTCCGGGAAAGTCTGGCCATCCAGGACGGCTCCGAGGTCGCCTCAGTCGAGCTCGAACGCCTCCAGATGATCGGGCTCAAACTCTGGGACCATCGCGACGCTTTCACGCAGATGCGCGATCTGGCCGTGGAGCACTTCTCGACGGCCACCGGTTCGCCCTAGCTGCCCCGCACCGGATCCAAGGTCTCGCATCGCGGTCTCACCTCCGCCGTGGTGGACAGTCGGGCCTATCTCTCGGCCAAGCGACGCAAGGAGACCGAGGTGCACTGCCCCGAAGGCACGCGGATAGCCTTCTCAGGGGGCGATTATCAGGCCTACGATCTGATCTGGTCCGCCCTCGACGCCACGCACGCCAAATACCCCGACATGGTGCTCCTGCACGGTGGCACGTCCAAGGGTGCCGAGATGATCGCGGCCCGTTGGGCAGATACCCGAGGTGTAACCCAGGTGGTCTTCAAACCCGACTGGAAAAGCAACGGTAAGGCCGCTCCTTTCAAGCGCAACGACAAAATGCTCGAAACCATGCTGCAGGGTCTGATCGCCACGCCCGGTTCGGGCATCACCGAGAACATCGTCGACAAGGCCCGCAAGCTCGGGATTCGCATCAAGAGGATCGGGGCTTAGGCCCCGGTTCACGCACCGCGCAACAGGTCCTGCACGACAGAAGGCTTCTTTGCGATCAATGCTAACAGAACCTGGGCCGGGCCCGTGGGGTGCCGGCGCCCGTGTTCCCAGTTCAGAAGCGTGCCTTTCGCGACGCCGATGCTCTTGGCGAATTCCGCCTGGGACAGGCCCGTCCGTTGCCGGATTTCGGCGACATCGACTTCCGCAACGGAAACTTCATGGACCCTCGCGTCGGCCAAGTCGCCATCTGCGAAGGTCAGCGCCTCTTCCAGCCCCTTGGTGATGGATTCGAATGCACTCATGTTGCGTCTCCATATTTCGCGACAAGCGCCTTGCTCATCTCTACCGCCGCAGCCTGCTCAGACTTCGACAGGTTGGCTTTCTCATTCTTGGCAAAGACCGTAATCAGAAAGATCGGCATATGGGTCCCACCAAAGACATACACCGTCCTGAAGCCGCCGCTCTTTCCGCCCCCCTCTCTCGGGATGCGGACCTTCCGAAGTCCGCCGCCAAGAGAGACGCCAGTTTCCGGATTGGCGGCGATGAAGTCGATCGCGGCCTCTCGCTCCTGGTCCGACATGATTGCCTTGGCGCGCCTCTGAAATTCGGGCAGTTCGACCACTGTTTGCAATCGTGTCATCTCTTGTCCCATATAGGTTTCGGCGGTGTATGTGTCAATGACGTATAGCATGAGCACTGGAAGGGCAAGTCGGCGACGCTTGCCGGAGCTAGAGAGCATGTCCAGTCCGTTGGTAGCGGCGGCCCTTGGTCAAATGTCCTGTCACATTTTCTGACCAAACCAACCAGCCCGAACGTCATTTCGGGGGATTGGATGGTTGCAGTGTTTCTTGGCAACCCGGCTTTTCGTTCCACGCTCTGTTCGCCTCGAGCACTCATCCGCATCGTGGGCGCTTCAGCGAAGACAGTCGGCGCAGTAGTGAACCTGGGGGATGCGATTTGACATCTGCGCTGTGTCTTGCCTCCGGTGAGTTAGAAGGGAGCCAAGGCCCTCGCGGCATCTCCCTCGGCTGTTCACCCACCTTCCTTCGAGGCCACCGCACTTCTCCCTGTGTCTGAGTTGCATGACATGCTGGTCGCAGCTGTCGTCCCGTCCACAAAGGTTGTCGCCGATCTTTTTCCCCTGACCCTTCGGCTCATTCCGCGCGGAGCAAAAAGACCGGTGCCTGCCCCTCTCCGCTGCGCTTCGCCTTCGGTGTGGCCGGGCCTTGGCCAGCTGCAAGGTGACCATCATTGCAACGCAAACAAGGAGAAGAGCAATGACCACGAACTGCATCAAATTCGCCAGCGCCGACATCGAAACCGCCAAGGGCGTCGGCTCCATCTCGACCCTGACCTTCGACCTCGACATCACGGTCGAACCTGTCGCAAGCGCGAACCCGATGGCCCCCACGCACCGCGTCCTTGGTCGCTCCCCGCGCGGCAAACTGGTCGAGTGCGGCGGCATCTGGAAGAAGCAGAACAAGGAGACCGGCGCCGACTACTACACGCTGACCATCCGCGACCACGGCTTCAACGCCAACCTCGGCAAGGCCGCCAACCAGGACGATCTGTCCCTGCAGGCCGTCATCCCCTGGGGCCCGAAAGACGCCGCCTAAGCCAAGGGCTGGAAGAGGTTCTCCTCTGCCAACCCGTTTACAGCTGTAAATTCCGAAGCAAGCGCTGTCCGCGCATATAGTCTCTTCCCGCCTCAATAGACACTATATTGAGGAAAAATCTTGACTTAGCGCCGTGAATCACGGCTCTTATCCCCAAGTGGCGCGAAAAAGGCCATATTTTCGATTTTGGGGCAACTAGATGATTCCTGTGACACCACTGGCAAACGAGAAGCCTTCAGCGCTCGCGACAGATATTTCCGAGCGGTTGAATGCTGCCATCCGGGAACATCTTCTTTCGGCTTTTGCCCCAGATAGCACGAAAACGCTACGGTCTTTTTCCGCACCTGAGGCCGCAGAACTCCTCGGGGTCTCCGGTCAGTTCATGCGAAAGCTGCACTCAGAGGGGACCATCCCAGAGCCCGAAGATGTTCGTGGAGGGCGGCGCTTTTACTCGGCGCAAGAGGTATGGGATGCGCGCGAGATTCTAGAGAAGTCGTCTCGCAAGAAAGGGCGCTATCTGCCTCGACGGTCTGGTGACGAGAAACTGCAAGTTTGGCAGTTGATGAACTTCAAAGGCGGGTCGAGCAAGAGCACCACGAGTATCCATCTTGCGCACTATTTTGCGCTTCGCGGCTACCGCGTGTTGGTCGTTGATCTGGATCCCCAGGGGTCTCTCACATCCATGTGCGGCATCAGCCCGGAAATCGAGTTTGATGGGCTAACTGTCTATGACGCGATCCGCTATGACGATCCAGTAAGCATGGCCGATGTCGTCGTTCCCACCTACTTCCCGGGGCTTTCGATTGCGCCGTCGCGCCTCATGCTGTCAGAATTCGAGACTGAATCTGCCGTCCATTCGAACCCTGACCAACCGTTCTTTACCCGCATCCGAAACGCATTGTCCCAGGTCGAGGGTGATTTCGACCTCGTCCTGATGGACAGCCCACCACAGCTGGGCTTTTTGACGATTGCTGGAATGGCCGCAGCGAGTTCGCTGATCGTCCCGTTGACGCCTTCGATGTTGGATGTTTCGTCGACCGCACAGTTCCTCGAACTTGCGGGTGCCTACATGGGGGTGATCGAGGACGCCGGCGCGACTCTACAGTATGATCACTTCAAGTTCCTGATCACGCGGGACGAGCCAACGGATGTGCCCTCACAACAGCTGACCTCGTTTATGCGTGCGCTATTCCAGGATCGCGTCATGTCGGCGACCGCTCTCAAGAGTACAGCAATCAGTGATGCGACCATGCTCAAACAATCCATCTATGAAGTCGTGCGCTCTGAGATGACCCGCGCGACCTACGATCGCGCAAAAGGTTCGATGGATGCCGTTGGCCACGAAGTGGAAGTCATGATCCACCAATCATGGGGGCGTAAGTAATGGCAAGGAAGTCGCTTCGAGATATGTCGGGGATCGCGAACACCATCGCGCGTTCCAGCAGCACTTCGACTGAGAAGACCCCCAAGACAAGTGCACCAGCATTAGGAGCTCTTCAGGGGTCACTGGCGTCTATCCGTGAGATCGATCCCGGCCTGATCGATGATTGGGGGCCGAAGGATCGATTGGACGAGTTTACAGCTGTAAACGCCGAGGATGACGATGAGGGTTTTGAGGCTCTCAAGAATAGCATCCGCGAAGGCGGTCAGCAGGTCCCAATCCTCGTTCGGCGATCCAAGGCTGCCGAGGGGCGCTTCGAAGCGATCTATGGCCGCCGCCGTCTGAAGGCGTGCCGGGAGCTCGGCATCAAGGTGCGTGCAAACGTTCAGGATGTCGACGACGCAACGGCGTTGTTGGCCAAAGGGCTGGAAAATGCGGCACGTCGCAACCTTTCGTTCTATGAGAAGGCTCGCTTTGCAGAAGCGATCCAAACCGCGGGTCACGAAAGCGCGAGAGTGCGCCAGGTTTTGAATCTTTCGGCCTCAGGGCATTCGCACCTTACCAAGGTAACGCAAAATGTCCCATCCCGAGTGGGCGACCTGATAGGTGCGGCACCCAAATCCGGCAGGCCGAGGTGGACGGACCTTGCCGAGCTATTCCTCGAACGGAAGCTCACCGAGAAAGTCGCGCTCGACCTGCTGACCAAGATCAGCGCCTCATTGACGTCTGATGAACGGTTGGAAGCGCTGATCAAGGAAGCAAGCAAGCGCGGAACGAAAGCGTCCAGCGGTCCTCATGAGATTACGCCGATGGACGGTGTCGTCATTAAAGCAGGCCGAGGGAGCGTCTCTCTTTCGGTGAAGAAGTCCGGCACAAGTGCTGAGTTCGCAAACTGGCTTGAGAGCAATCTTGAGGACATCATCAAGAGATCCTACGCCGAATTTACAGATGTAAACTCGGAGGATGACAAGTGAGGACGAGCAGAAAGGAGGAAAGGTAAACGAAGAAAGCCCCCGAAACCGAAGCTTCGAGGGCTGCTGCGCAGAGCGCAATTCTTAGATTAGACACCTAGAATCTAGCAGCCACCGAATCGCCACACAAGAGAAAACGCTTCTGAGCGAACGGGATTTCTTTGTCTGCTGACAAAACATGGAAAAATTCAGTGATGCTCCGTCTGGAGCAACTGAGGTAGGTATACCTCAGCACGAGAGAGATATGCCCATCGCATGGCAACCCTCAGGCTGGCGTAAAGCCTCCGCGGGTCTCGCTGCCGCAGAGCAGCTTGCACAAGCCGGTGAACAGGTAGGAGTACCCAAAACGCGTGCCTTCGTGGCTCTGAAGCGCGTGGGCGCCTACATTGGCCTCAAGGCCGGAGACATGTTGCTCCTCGACACGCTCGGGGCCTTTACCCAGGCCCAGGACTGGGAGGAGGGACAGCGCCCGATCGTCTGGGCGTCCAACGCCTATCTGATGGAGCAGACGGGGTTCTCGCTTTCGGCGCTTAAGCGCCATGCGCGGCGCCTGGCTGAGATCGGGGTGATCTCCTTTCAAGACAGCCCTAACGGCAAGCGGTGGGGCCGCAGGGACGTCGAGGGGCGCATTATCGAGGCCTATGGCTTTGATTTGTCGCCGCTTTCGGCGCGTGTCGAGGAGTTCGAGGAGCTCCATGCCGATTTGCATGCCGAGCGCGAGCTCTGTCAGCGCCTGAAGCGCCAGATCACAGTTGCACGACGTATGATCCGCGCTCGGATCGAGGCGGCCGTCAGCAGCGCGCTGCGCGGTCCCTGGACGCAATTCACAGGTCTTTTCGAGGAGCTTCTGGACCGGCTTCCTCGTCGCCATGAAGCGTCTGAGCAGCTTGCTCGGCTGCTGACGTGGTTCAAGGAACTTCAGGAACGCGTCGAAGCTGCCTATCTCAAGGCAACTCAGGTGGTCGAGTCTGTGGAAAACACGCTCACAACCAAGGAACAAGCCTCTGAGAAGACTCAAAAAATGAACCCCAGGGAGGTCATTTCTGACCCTCATATACTAATTACAAACCAACTTAATCCTGTAACTCGTAATTCCTCAGAAAATGAGAAAGTCGCGGCCGTGGTGCCCAATGCTCAGCCCGAAGATCAGGTTGATAGGGAGCTGGAAGAGTGGGTGGCAGAGGTGCGCAAGAAGCGCGCAGCGCTGGATCTCCCAACCGTCATGCAAGCCTGCCCGGAATTCGCATCCTGGGCGCGCAATATGGGCGGGTTCCTGAAAGATTGGGGCGATCTTCACCGGGTTGCAGGTCAACTCAGGCCGATGATCGGTGTGTCCGAGCATGCCTGGAACGTGGCGCAGGAGCGGTTGGGCAAACAGGTGGCGACAGCGGCGCTGGCGCTTGTCTTCGAGAAGCATTGCGCAGGGGAAGTTTCCTCGCCGGGCGGCTATCTGCGCGGCATGGTCGAGAAGGCCGGGGCAGGGGAGCTGCATCTCGAGCGCAGCTTCTATGGCAGGCTCAGCGGGCAGGCGGCGTGATGGGGCAGGAGGTCAGAGACCGGCTGCTTTGGTCAGGTTCACCCGGAACCGATCGCGGCGGCGCTGGTAACGGCGGGTCATCTCGGCCGAGACATGGCCGAGATGCTTCTGCACGTAGCGCTCGTCCACCTCGGCCGAACTGGCAAGACCGGCGCGCAAGCTGTGACCGGAGAACAGCGCCAGGCGCTCTTTCTTGGGCAGGGCGGCGCGGATGCCGGCGTCGAGCACCGTGCGCTTGACCAGCCGCGCGACATGCTTGTCGTTCAGCCGTGTCTCCAGCGCACGCTTGCCGTCGCGCGAGGTGCCGACGAAGATGGGGCCGAAGTCGATCTTCGCGAAGTGCAGCCATTGTTCCAGCGCATGAACCGGGCAGCTCTGCTCCGACGAGCCACGGCCGATCTCGACCTCGCGCCAGCCGGTCTTGGCGTTGAGGGTGAGCAGGGCACCTTTCTCCATGATCTCCACCCAACCGCCGCTGTCGGGCGTGTCGTCCTTGCCGGCATCGAGGCTCACGATCTCCGAGCGGCGCAGACCGCCGGCATAGCCCAGCAGCAGGATTGCCCGATCGCGCAGACCGCGCAGGTCATAGGGCAGGGTGGCGACCATCGCGAGGATATCCTCGGCCAGGATCGCCGCCTTCTGCACCGGCGGACGCGCGTGCCTGCGTTTGATGCCCGCAAGCACTGAGGCGATGTGGCGGTTCCTCCGGCCCAGAGTGAAGCCGCTTTGCGCGTAGTTCCAGGCAAGGCCCGAGAGGCGGCGCTCGATGGTCGATACCGAGAGGGCAGGGGAGGGGTCTGTCCCCGAGGCCAGGTCCGCGAGGTAAAGCCCGATCATCTCGGGCGAGGGGGGCAGGGGGCTCGCGCCCTTCATCCGGCACCAGCGCGCAAAATGCGCCCAGTCCTTCGCGTAGGCTTTCAGCGTGTTGTCCGAGGCCGCCGCGCGGGCATAGTCGCGGGCGGTGTCCACCAATCGATCAAGGGTGCCGGAGCCGGCGACAAAAGAAGGCAGGCTCAAGGCCTCGCCGTCGGGGCGATCTCTCTCGTTGTCCAAAGACCCGATTGGCGGGTCTGAGTTCGACTTCTCGTGGTTTTTGTCGGTCTGCCGGAATTTCTGAGACTGCGTTCCATTTGTTTTCAACAGCTTGCCTGTGTCGCATTTCTGAAACCGATTCAGGGTATGTGAGACTGGACGCCGATTTGAGTCACCATTGGTGAGACTATCCGTAAGCGCCACGCCGATCCCCTCCTGCCGCGTTGAAGCTGGCTGTGCGAGTCCTGCT
>NZ_BNCJ01000032.1 GCF_014656415.1 Seohaeicola zhoushanensis
CTTGGAACTTCCGAACCGCGTCAAGCCGCGCCGCGTAGGGGACCGCCGAGGCGCTTACGGCGAAGGCTACGCGCACCGCATCGCAGACCATGGCCGAGCGACAGGGTGTCTCCCGCGACTTTGTGCATCTCGCAATCGCTCTGTGTCGATGCATGAACATTCCGGCCCGCCGCGCACGTAGTGTGCCGTTTCCACTTGAGATGCTGCTCGGACTAGGGCCCCTTGCGAGATCGCCTACGATGCAGCGGCCGCCTTCTCGGATTCCTCAACTGGATTAATTGACGCTTCCGGCCCTTTGCGGACGTTCGGGCGACCATGGTTTTGCTGCGCTGCGGTCCGGCGAAGCCGACATTCGCCTCAGACGCACGGTCTTGATATTGCGGGAAGTCAGGAGTGCGGGACATATCCCAGCCATTCTTCGCAGGCGCTCGACCAATGCCGCGCCTGCCAAGGCATCCAAAGGACGGACCGAAGAGGGCCCGACGGGGGCGGCTGAGGCGGTTGTGGACGTTTCTGAGCGATCCTATATACGCACGACGGTTTGGGTTGTTCACCGCACATTGGCGGGATGTCGGTCGCAGCGCGCATCAAGCACATGGGTGTGCACGTGAACACAACGCTGACGTTCGCCTTGGAAAATCTTTGCAACTCCCGCAAAGTTACCTATATTTAACTGGTACGGATGATCATGCACCATCCGAGGATGATATGAACGTCAGAGTGAACCAATACCCGCAGCTACGCCAGCTATGCTGGAACCGTCCCGATGACGCAGTTGTGGACGGCGAAACTGCGCTTGCACTCTACGAGCGCAACTGGCGCTTTGTGGACCGTGACGCTATCACCCCCCGCGAACAGAAACTTCTGAATCGCCTTGTTGCTGTGCATGGCAACGGTCACTTGCTGACCGCTTGATGACTGGGCCGCAGTGTGCGGACCTGTTCCGGCGGCAACATCATAACGACATCCTTCGTGTCCTTCGCTGTCTGAACGGCAGCTTACTTCTCGACGCCGAGTGCTATTTCGGCGGCGGCACGGCGATTGTCCTTAACATGAATGAGTATCGCGAAAGCGTGGACATCGACTTCCTCTGCGCTTCTCAGGAGGGGTACCGGAAGCTCCGCCAAGCCCTGTGGGGCAGGTCTGATCTCGCCGGGCTCCTGCTCCCGGAGGCAGAGCTCAAAACACTGCGTGACGTTAGAACTGACCAATACGGCATCCGCACTCTGATCGGCGTGGGGGATGTACCCATCAAGTTTGAAATCGTCCGCGAGGCTCGAATCCAGCTCGCCGGCGAAATGGACGACCGCTTCGGCGTCCCCGTTCTCACGCGGGACTGCATGTATGCAGAGAAGCTACTCGCGAACGCCGATCGCTGGGCAGACAAGGCGGTTCTTAACCGCGACATTCTCGACCTTTCCATGATGATCTCGCGTTGGGGACGGATCCCTGACAGCGCGTGGACCATCGCCGAAGAAGCCTACGGCGACACTGCCCGCAAGGCGTACGACGAAGCAGTCGCACGCATCCGAAACACGGAGTGGCTACAGAAGTGCATGGCAGGTATGGCTATGGAACCCGAGCTCGAAGGCGAGATACTCGCCCAGCACGGTGGTCCGCTGGACCCCGAGTCGTGACGAATACTCAAGGTGCGTCATCGCACTCGCTGTTTATTTCGCACTCTCGGCTATCCACCAGGCAAATGTGGGTCTGCTTCGAGTGAGCGGGAAAGGCACGTTCGCTTCAGCAACGAAGGACCGCACCCCGCCCATTTTGCCGAATTCTGCCTCTTGGCCCACCTTCTCAATCGACTGGACTTCCAGTGCCACGCGAGCGCTACTGACGGTGTCGCGCATCGGTTCGCTCCGGTCTCGCGACTGCCCGGCCCTCCGGGCTTTGCCTGGTGCAAGCGCGCGGATTGTCCGCGCCGGAACCAGGTGGAGACCAGGCCATGACGAATTCCCAGAGCACGACCGCTGCCGCTGACGACGAGTGCCGGCAAATCTTTCGGGCGACCTTCGAGCCCATCGTTGGCACCGAGACAGGCAAGCAGGAACGCCTGCGCCGGATGCTCGCGCGCAAGGAGGGGGCAACGCTCGAACAGCTGTGCCTCGAGTTCGGCTGGCAGGCGCATAGTGCGCGGGCAGCAATCTCGGGGCTGCGGAAGGCCGGGCATCAGGTGCATCGGGAGAAGGGTGCGAGTGGCTCTGTCTACCGGCTGCGAGGCTGACCGACATGGCGAGGAGTGTGAAGCCCCACCGGGAGGCCGGTGCCGACATCGCGGCGCTGGAAGCTTCGAGTGCCGCCGATTTACGTCGCCTGTGGGCGGATCATCTGGGTGGGGCGCCGCCATCGACCTTTTCGGCACGCCTGATGCGATTGGCCCTGGCTTGGCGGATCCAGGCGGATCGCGACGGCGGCGAGAGTCCGGCGATCCGCAGGCAATGGCAGGCGGTGATGCGCCGTCGGGCAGCGGGGAGCAGTGCCAGGGAGGCGGTCGGCGGTCTGCGAAGCCCGGATGCGCAGACCGGCACCCGGTTGATGAAGGCTTGGCGCGGTGAGACACATGAGGTCATCGTCCTGGAGACAGGGGTTCTCTGGCAGGGCAGGACCTATGCCTCGCTCTCGGCGGTCGCGCGGGCGATGACGGGAACGCCACGCAACGGACCGAAGTTCTTCGGCCTGCGGGAGGGGACACGATGATCCGGCAGCGCTGCGCGATCTACACGCGGAAGTCGACCGAAGAGGGATTGGACCAGAGCTTCAACTCGCTGGATGCCCAGCGGGAGGCCTGCGCGGCCTATATCCTCAGCCAGCGGCACGAAGGCTGGTCGGAACTGCCGGACCGCTATGACGATGGAGGCTACTCGGGGGGATCGATGGAGCGTCCGGGGCTTGTTCGCCTGCTCGAGGACGTCAGGGCGGGACGGATCGACGTGATCGTCGTCTACAAGGTCGACCGGCTGACACGGGCGCTCTCGGACTTCGCGAAGATGGTCGAGGTCTTCGATGGGGCAGGGGTCTCCTTCGTCTCGGTGACGCAGGCCTTCAACACCACCTCGTCGATGGGGCGGCTCACGTTGAACGTGCTCTTGTCCTTCGCGCAGTTCGAACGGGAGGTCACGGCAGAACGGATCCGCGACAAGGTTGGCGCCTCGAAGCGCAAGGGCATGTGGATGGGAGGCGCCGTCCCAATGGGATACGACGCGATCGACAAGTGCCTCGTGGCCAACCCGCGCGAAGCCGAGGCCGTCCGGGTGATCTTCCGGGAGTATGTCAGGCTCGGCAGCGTGCCGGAGCTGATCCGGCGTCTCGAAGACCTTGGCATCGTCAGCAAGGTCAGGGCGGATCGCTACGGCCGAGTCAGTGGCGGAACGCCCTATTCCCGCGGGGCGCTCTATCACCTGCTCAGGAACCCGATCTACATCGGCAAGGTGCGCCATGGTCAGGCCCTCCATGCCGGCCAGCATGCCGCGCTGATCGACGATGCCACCTGGGCCGCGGCAAAACAGAGCCTCGACGCCAACGGGGGCGGTCGGATTGCCATGGAGCGGAAACCTGCAGCCCGCTGGCTGGACGGCGTCCTGTTCGATCAGCAGGGCCGGTCAATGAAGACCGACTATGCCTCGAAGAAGCTCGGTTCCTCCTCGGCCCGCAAGCGCTACTGGTACTATGTCTCACGCACAGAACATAACGCGACCGAGCCGAAACCCACCCGCCTGCCGGCGCAAGAAACCGAAACGGCGGTGTGCTGCGCGGTTGCGCGACTGCTCCAGGACAAGGCAAGACTTCTCGATGCGATCGCGACGGGCTGCGCCGGAACTCGAACGACCGTCCTGAAATGCGCGGAGACGTTGATCGAATCCCTTCAGAACGCCTCGGCCAGCGAACGGGACCAGCGGCTCTCGTCTCTGGTCCGCCGGGTCGACGTCCTTGAGGAGCACCTTCGGATCACGTTTGATCTTGATGGGACGCAAGAGCGCTCCTCGACGAGTTCGGAACAACCGCTCGTCTTTGACACGCCGTTCCGGATGAACCAGAACGGCCGCGCCCGCCCGATCGTGGTGCGCACGGGCCTTGGCGAGGCCAAGCCGGATGCGGATCTCATTGCACTCGTTGCCGATGCGCGCAGGTGGATGAAGGAGCTGACGGACGGGAGCGCCACCTCGATTGCGGCGATCACCGAACGGGAGGGATTGCGCAGCGGCAGTGTCAGCCGCATCCTTCCACTCGCCTGGCTCGCACCGGATATTGCCGCCGCAATCCTGGCCGGACATCAGCCCGCCGAGCTGTCGGCCAAACGGCTGAGAGACCTGCCGGACCTCCCCCTGGACTGGACCACGCAACGCCTCGTCCTGGGATTCCCGGCACGCTGATACCCCTTCGGGAATAGCTCAAGACCTCACGCGAAATCGGGCCACAGAGACTTTTGCCGGAAACGGCCGAAAGCCGGCCCGACAGAGACGTCTCTGCGCGAAATCCACAGCAGATATGTCCGGCAACCTCCTGAAATGACGCAGTCTCTCCCTTGGAGGGATATCTACCGAAAATCGAGGGGGTGGATGGTGGGCGACCCTGGAATCGAACCAGGCGTGCGTCTCCGCGAGGGAGTTACAGTCCCCTGCCACACCTTGCGGCCTGTCGCCCACACCCCTTGTGCATTGCACCCGGAGTGGAGGCGTGATTACTAGCGGGCCTGAGGGGCGTCAACAGGAAAATCCGGAGCCTTGCAGAGAGATTTCGCGGAGGCGGTGATGGTGAAGAAACCCAAATGGGTCGTCGAGAAGGAACAGGCCAGGAAAGCGGCGGCGGCAGAGACCGTCTGGCTCTTCGGCCTGCACGCGGTGCGCGACGCGCTGATGAACCCGCGCCGCGAGAAGCTGCAGCTGATGGTGACGCCCAATGCGCGCGACAAGCTGGCCGAGGCGATCGAGGCGGCCCGAATCGATCCGGAAGTTGTCGACCCCCGCAAGTTCGCCGCCCCGATCGACCCCGGCTCGGTGCACCAGGGCGCGGCGCTCGAGGTCAAGCCGCTCGACTGGGGCCGGCTTGCAGATGTCTGCATCGGCGCCGCCACGCCCCGCGTCGTGCTGCTCGACCGCGTCACCGACCCGCATAACGTCGGCGCCATCCTGCGCACCGCCGAGGTCTTCGGCGCCAGCGCGGTGATCGGCACCCGCCACCATTCCGCCCCCGAGACCGGGGCGCTCGCCAAGGCGGCCAGCGGCGCGCTCGAACGCCAGCCCTACCTGCGGGTCAAGAACCTCGCCGAGGCGATCGAGGAACTGCAATCCATCGGCTACCTCGTGCTCGGCCTCGCCGGCGAGGCGACGCAAAGCATCGAGACCGCTCTCGAAGGGCGGCGCGACCGCCCGGTGGCGTTGGTGATGGGGGCCGAGGGGCCGGGCCTGCGCGAGAAGACCCGCGAGACCGTCGACGAGCTGGTCCGAATCGACGCCGCCGGCGACTTCGGCTCGCTCAACGTCTCCAACGCCGCCGCCGTGGCGCTCTATGCCGCCCGCCCGCCGCGCGCCGCGGGGGTGTGAGTCAAAGATCACAGGGCCGTGCGCAACGGATCACATCGGCGTATGCCGTCTTTCTGATATATATCTCTCCTCCTATTGTCTGGGCATCCATCGTTCCGGAGCCCCACCCATGATCCTGCGCCGATCCGTCCTGGCCTGCCTGGTCGCGGTCCTGCTGCCGCTGGCCGCGCTGGCCGACCAGCCGATGATCTACGCCCGCCACGGCAAGGCGGTCGGCGGCTACGACGTGGTGGCCTATTTCACCGAGGGCAGGGCGGTGAAGGGCGAGATGCGCTTCAACGTGATGTGGAAGGGCGCGGTCTGGCTGTTCTCCAGCATGCGCAACCGCGAACTCTTCGAGGCCAACCCGCGCGCCTACGCGCCGCGCTACGGCGGCTACTGCGCCTATGGCATGGCGCGGGGAGAGGTGATCGCCTCGGCCCCCGACGCCTGGGCGATTCGCGACGGCCGCCTCTACCTGATCCACAACCGCGACCTGATGGGCCGCTGGGAAAGCGACGCGCCGGGCGAGATCGCGCTCGCCAATGCCAACTGGCCGGGCGCGCTGCGCAACTGAGCGGCGAATCACAGATTTGCGAGCGGGTCTTTTTTGCGGCCAGGTGGCACCTAAATACATCACGAGCATGGGCCGGAACGCCCGTCGCTCATATTACTGTCCCTCGTTCCGCACCTGGCGCCCTCGGTCCCATCCGAGGGCGCTTTTTCTTGTCCTCCGGGCTGCTATGCTGGGGTCATGCCAGACTACAGCGACGACCTCCTGACCCGGACCCTCAAGCGCGCCCGCACCATCGCGGTGGTGGGCGTCTCGACCAATCCGGTCCGCCCGAGCTATTTCGTGGCGCGCTACCTCACCCTCAAGGGCTACACGGTCATCCCGGTGAACCCCGTCAGCGAGGGCGAGATGCTCTTCGGCCGCCGGATCGTGGCGCGGCTCTCTGACATCGCCGAGAAGGTCGACATGGTCGACATCTTCCGCCGCTCCGAGGCGGTGCCCGAGATCGTCGACGAGGCGCTCGCCGCCTTTCCCGACCTGCAGACCATCTGGATGCAGATCGGCGTGGAACACGCCGAAGCGGCGGCAAAGGCCGAGGCGCGCGGCGTCACGGTGATCCAGAACCGCTGCCCCAAGATCGAATACCAACGCCTCTTCGGCGAACTGCGCATGGGCGGCTTCGCCACCGGGGTGATTTCCTCGAAACTCTGAGTCCTGCCGTCCGGCGCAGCGGACAGGCAGCATCTGGAGTATTTGTGAAAGAGAAGAAGCAGCAGGCCGCGCCCCTGATTTCTCTTCTTTGACAAATACTCCAAAGCCCAAGGCCCCGCCGCCGCGACGGCGGTCAGGGGCGGCTTAGCGGCTGGCCTTCTCGGCGATCCCCGAGGTGCCCTCGCGCCGCTCCAGCTCGGCCAGCACATCGGCCAGCGCGACATCGCGCGCGGCCAGCATGACCAGCAGGTGATAGAGCACGTCCGCCGCCTCGGCGGTCAGCCTGGCCCGGTCGCCCTTCACCGCCTCGATGATCGCCTCGACCGCCTCCTCGCCGAACTTCTCGGCGCATTTCTCCGGGCCCTTGGACAGCAGCTTGGCCGTCCAGCTCTCCTCCGGATCGGCGCCGCGGCGCGCCGCCACGGTGGCGGCCAGGCGCTCCAGCGCGCTCATATCAGCCTCATCGGAATGCCGGCGGCGGCCATATGCGCCTTGGCCTCGGCGATGGTGTAATCGCCGAAGTGGAAGATCGAGGCGGCGAGCACCGCGCTGGCATGGCCCTCGCGCACCCCGTCGACCAGGTGGTCGAGCGTGCCGACCCCGCCCGAGGCGATCACCGGGATGCTCACCGCATCGGCGATGGCGCGGGTGAGGGGCAGGTTGAACCCGGCGCGGGTGCCGTCGCGGTCCATCGAGGTCAGCAGGATCTCGCCCGCGCCCTTGGCGGTCACGGTGCGCGCGAATTCCACCGCGTCGATGCCGGTCTCGCGGCGCCCGCCGTGGGTGAAGATCTCCCACTTGCCCGGAGCCACGGTCTTGGCGTCGATCGCCACCACGATGCACTGGCTGCCGAAACGGTCGGCGGCCTCGGCCACCACGTCGGGCCGCGCCACGGCGGCGGAGTTGAAGCTCACCTTGTCCGCGCCGGCCAGCAGCAGGTCGCGCACGTCCTCGACGGTGCGCACGCCCCCGCCCACGGTCAGCGGAATATAGCACTGCTCGGCGGTGCGGGTGACCAGGTCGAACATCGTGCCCCGGTTCTCGTGGGTGGCATGGATGTCGAGGAAGCAGAGCTCGTCCGCCCCCGCCGCGTCATAGGCGCGCGCGGCCTCCACCGGATCGCCGGCATCGCGCAGATCGACAAAGTTGACGCCCTTGACGACACGGCCGTCGGCGACATCGAGGCAGGGGATGATGCGGGTCTTGAGCATGCCCGCCTTATGGCGCGGATCGTGGCCGCGCGAAAGGGGTCGCTTGCGCCGGACGGGCGGGGTATGAGGCGCGATGGACACTGATTTCGAGATTTTCCTCGTCGCCCTGCCGGGGCTGGAACCCTGGCTCGCGGCCGAGGCCCGTGCCGCCGGTTTCGCCGGGGTCAGCGAACAGCCCGGCGGCGTCGCCCTGCGCGGCGGCTGGGCCGAGGCCATGCGCGCCAACCTGAGCTTGCGCGGCGCGGTCCGCGTGCTGCTGCGCTTCGCCAGCTTCCGCGCCATGCACCTGGCCCAGCTCGACAAGCGGGCGCGCAAGGTCGACTGGGCCGCGGTGCTGCGCCCGGACGTGCCCGTCAAGGTCGAGGCGGTCTGCCGCGCCTCGCGGATCTACCATCACAAGGCGGCGGCGCAGCGCATCGGCCGCGCCATCACCGAAACGCTGGGCGCGCCGCTCTCCGAGGAGGCCGAACTGCGCATCCTCGCCCGCATCGACGACGACCTCTGCACGCTCTCGATCGACACCTCGGGCGAACCGCTGCACCGGCGCGGCCACAAGGAGGCGGTCGGCAAGGCGCCCCTGCGCGAGACCATGGCGGCGATGTTCCTGGCCGAATGCGGCTTCGACGGCAGCCAGACGGTGGTCGACCCGATGTGCGGCTCGGGCACCTTCGTGCTCGAGGCCGCCGAGATCGCCGCCGGCCTGATGCCCGGCCGCAGCCGCGCCTTCGCCTTCGAGCAACTGGCGACCTTCGACCCCGCCGCCTGGGCCGCGCTGAAGCAGCCCGCCCCGGCCCGGACGCCCGATCTGCGCTTCCACGGCTCCGACCGCGACCAGGGCGCGGTCTCCAGCGCCCGCGCCAATGCCGCCCGCGCCGGCGTCGCCGACTGGTGCCGCTTCGAATGCCACGCCGTCAGCGCGGCCGAGCCGCCGCCCGGCCCGCCCGGCCTCGTCATGGTGAACCCGCCCTATGGCGCCCGCATCGGCGACCGCAAGTTGCTCTTCGGCCTCTACGGCGCGCTGGGCGGGGTGCTGAAGGAACGCTTCCGCGGCTGGCGCCTCGGCATGGTCACCTCCGACAGCGGGCTCGCCAAGGCAACCGGCCTCGCCTTCCTCGACCCCGGCCCGCCGGTCGCCCATGGCGGCCTCAAGGTAACGCTCTGGCGCACTGCGCCCCTCCCTTAGGGCGCGCGGGGGCCACCGGCGCCGATTGAGTATTTGTGAAAGAGAAGAAGCAGCAGGCCGCGCCCCCGGCTTCTTCTCTTCAAAAATACTCCCCGCTGCCCTGAACGCCGCCGCCACGTCAGGGGTCGCCGCGGTCACAGCGCACGCAATTCGCCGCGCGCCCGCCTTGGAATGGCCGCGCGCGGACCGTATAAGGCGCGCAACCAGAGGGACAGGAACCGATGCGCAAGGCCACCATCACCCGCAAGACCGCCGAAACCGACATCTCGGTCGAGATCAACCTCGACGGCAGCGGCGCCTATGACAACCAGACCGGGGTGGGCTTCTTCGACCACATGCTGGACCAGCTGGCCCGCCATGCGCTGATCGACATGACGGTGCGCGCCACGGGCGATCTGCACATCGACGATCACCACACCGTCGAGGACACCGGCATCGCGCTCGGCCAGGCGCTGGCAAAGGCGCTGGGCGACAAGCGCGGCATCCGCCGCTACGGCGAATGTCGGCTGGTGATGGACGACGCCCAGGTGGTCTGCGGCCTCGACCTCTCGGGGCGGCCCTTCCTGGTCTGGAACGTCGAGATGCCCACCGCCAAGATCGGCAGCTTCGACACCGAGCTCGTGCGCGAGTTCTTCCAGGCCCTCAGCACCCATGGCGGCATCACGCTGCACCTCGACAAGGTCCATGGCTTCAACAGCCACCACATCGCCGAGGCCGCCTTCAAGGCGGTGGCCCGCGCCCTGCGCCAGGCGGTCGAGACCGATCCGCGCAAGGCCGATGCGGTGCCCTCGACCAAGGGCACGCTCTGAGACCTTCCGCCCGCTTGGCACGGGCGGCGATCTCGCCTAATCCACTGCCGAACTGCGAAAGGCGCCCCCCATGCTGACCGTCATCATCGACTACGAGAGCGGCAACCTGCACTCGGCCGAGAAGGCCTTCCAGCGCATGGCCGCCGAGACCGGCGCCGGCCAGGTCATCGTCACCGACAGGGCCGAGGACGTGGCCCGCGCCGACCGTATCGTGCTGCCCGGCGACGGCGCCTTCCCGGCCTGCGCAGCCGCGCTGCGCCGCTCCGGCTGCTTCGAGGCGATGGTCGAGGCGGTGGAGCGCAAGGGTCGCCCCTTCCTCGGCATCTGCGTCGGGATGCAGCTGATGGCCCGCCTCGGCCACGAATACGAAACCGTCGAGGGCCTCGGATGGGTCGACGGCGAGGTCGAGCGGATCGTCCCTTCGGACCCGGCGCTGAAGGTGCCGCACATGGGCTGGAACGACCTGGTTATCGACCACCCCCACGCCGTGCTCGATGGCATCGCCACCGGCGATCACGCCTATTTCGTGCACTCCTACCAGATGCGCATGGCCGACCCGGCGCAGCGCATCGCCCATGTCGACTACGGCGGCGATGTCACCGCCATCGTCGGGCGCGACACCATGATCGGCTTCCAGTTCCACCCCGAGAAGAGTCAGGCCGTCGGCCTGCGCCTGATCGGCAACTTCCTGCGCTGGACACCCTGATCACTTCACCCGGGTCCAGGTCTGCGACATGCAGATCGGCCCGGAGCAGCCATGCACCTGCAGCCGGTCGCCCAGCAGCCGGATCGACCCCGGATACTCGCGTTTCAGCATCGGCACCCAGGCGCGGCCGCGATAGTGGCCCTGCTCGTCCTCCCACATGTCCCAGAACACCCGCTTGCCGACATTGGGCGTCCAGATCTCGGCGCCGGTGCGGTCAAAGGCCTTCTCGACCGTGCCGCAGAGCGCCGGCCCGCAGGCATGGGCCCGGATATGCGCGTAGCCGCCCTTGCGGTCGGGTTGGGTCAGCCAGACCCCCTCGGGCGAGGCGGCCCGCGCTGTCGGAGCCGCGACAAGCGCCACAGCGGCGAGCGCCAGGCTGAGGAGCGGAAACATCTGTATCACGACACATCTCCCGGCGGCGGGGTGTCCCGGCCGCGCCGAGTCGCGCAAACGGAAAGGCCCGCGCCTATTTCACCCGCGTCCAGGTCTGCTTCGAACAGATCAGACCGCCCATTACACAGCCCGACATCGCCAGCGAATTGCCCGACAGCTGCATCTTGCCGGTATAGACCTTGTCGTTCGAGGGGCGCCAGACCTGGCCGGCATAGCTGCCGTCGCCATTGGGCACCATGTCGATCACCACCTTCTTGCCCAGGTTCGGCGACTGGTATTCGCCGCCATCCTTGAAGGTCTTGAGGAAGGTGCCGCAGATCGCCGCGCCGCAGGGGCCCATCTCGACATGCGCATAGCTGCCCGCGTCCGGCTCGGTCTGCCAGATGCCCTCGACCGGATCGGCCCATGCCGCCCCGCCCATCGCCAGGGCCGCAACCGCACCCAGAACCAACCGTTTCATGTCAAATTCCTCCCGTTTTGCAGCCAGCTTCGCAGCGGGGGGCGAGTCGGACAAGCTTGACCTCGGGGCGCGTTGCAATTGCCCGGATCCTTGTGCCATATCGCGCCGATCCGCCAAGGAAGGAACCGGCCCATGATCCTCTATCCCGCCATCGACCTGAAAGACGGCCAGGCCGTGCGCCTGCTGCGCGGCGAGATGGAGAAGGCCACCGTCTTCAACGACGACCCCGCCGCCCAGGCCCGCGCCTTCGCCGAGGCCGGCTGCGAGTGGATCCACCTCGTCGACCTCAACGGCGCCTTCGCCGGCACCCCGGTCAACGCCGCCCCGGTCGAGGCGATCCTCGCCTCGGTCAAGGTGCCCTGCCAGCTGGGCGGCGGCATCCGCGACATGGCCACCATCGAGAACTGGCTCAAGCGCGGTCTCGCCCGGGTGATCCTCGGCACCGTGGCGGTCGAGAACCCCGACCTCGTGCGCGAGGCGGCGCGGGCCTTCCCCGGCCAGGTCGCCGTCGGCATCGACGCCCGCAAGGGCCGGGTGGCAACGCGGGGCTGGGCCGAGGAAACCGAAGTCATGGCCACCGATCTCGCCCGCTCCTTCGAGGACGCCGGCGTCGCCGCGATCATCTACACCGACATCGACCGCGACGGCGCGATGCAGGGGCCGAACATCCCCGCGACCGAGGCGCTGGCCCGCGCCGTCTCGATTCCGGTGATAGCCTCGGGCGGCGTCAGCCGCATGGACGATCTCATCGCCCTGCGCGACACCGGCGTGATCGCCGGCGCCATCTCGGGCCGCGCGCTTTATGACGGCGCCATCGACCTGGCCGAGGCGCTCAAGGCGCTCGCCGGCTGAGCCAGCCGCGAAACCGGGCAGGGGGATTGCAAGGCCTCCCCCGCCATGCCAGCTTGGCGACGACAGAACGAGGCCCCCGACAGACATGAGCACCTGCGTCTTCATCCAGATCCGCTGCAAGCCCGGCACCACCTACAAGGTCGCCGAGGACATCGCCCTGCGCGAAATCCACTCCGAGCTCTACTCGACCTCCGGGGAATACGACCTGCTGATGAAGCTCTACATTCCCGCCGACGCGGATGTCGGCAAATACATCAACGACCACCTGCTCGACATTCCGGGCATCGAACGCTCGCTCACCACGATGACCTTCAAGGTCTTCTGAGCGGCACATTCGCGTCGCAAAGATGCTTGCGCCCCTGCTGAAATGACCTAGGCTCGCCTGCGGAACACGCGGGGAGGCGGGGATGGATACGGCGGCTTTGCTGGCACAGGTGGGGCAGGGGCTGCTCGGCGGCGCGATCCGGGTGGTCGATCTCAGCGCCAGACTCGGCCCCGAGACGCCGATTCTCAAGCTGCCCCCCGAGCTTGCCCGCGACACCCCCCAGGTCGAGATCCACCGCATCAGCGAATATGACGCCGACGGCCCCTTCTGGGCCTGGAACTGGCTCAAGCTCGGCGAACATTCCGGCACCCATTTCGACGCGCCGCACCACTGGATCACCGGCAGGGACCACGCCGAGGGCTTCACCGACACGCTGGACCTCGCCCGCGTGGTCGCCCCGGTGAACGTGATCGACTGCTCGGCCGAAGCCGCCGCCAACCCCGATTTCCTGCTGACCGCCGAGGCGGTGCAGGAATGGGAGGCCGAACACGGCGCGATCGGCGCCGGCGAATGGGTGGTCATGCGCACCGACTGGGACGCGCGCGCCACCTCCGAGGCCGCCTTCCTCAACGCCGACGACACCGGCCCGCATTCGCCCGGCCCGACGGCGGCGTGCATCGAATACCTGCTCTCGCGCGGCATCGTCGGCTGGGGCACCCAGTGCATCGGCACCGATGCGGGGCAGGCGGGTGGCATGACCCCGCCGTTCCCCGCCCACAACCTGCTGCACCGCGACAACTGCTTCGGCCTCGCCAGCCTCTGCAACCTCGACCAGCTCCCCCCGAAAGGGGCCATCCTGATCGCCGCGCCGCTCAAGCTCGCCCGCGGCACCGGCTCGCCGATCCGCGCCCTCGCGCTAGTCGCCGGCTAGGCACATGGCCGAACGCTCGTTCCGCAAGGAGGTCGAACAGCTGCGCATCGGCGCCGGCCAGACCTTCCGCGGCGAGGGCATCCTCGCCATCACCAAGGCGCTGCTGGAAAACCGCGTCGGCTATGTCGGCGGCTACCAGGGCGCGCCGATCTCGCACCTGATGGACGTGCTCGCCGACGCCGAAGAGCTGATGGGCGAACTCGGCATCCGCTTCGAGGCCAATGCCTCCGAGGCCGCCGCCGCCGCCATGCTGGCCGCCTCGGTCCACTACCCGATCCGCGGCGCGGTCACCTTCAAGGGCCCCGTCGGCGTCAACGTCGCCTCCGACGCGCTCGCCAACCTCGCCTCGGGCGGGGTGACCGGCGGCGCGCTGGTGATCGTGGGCGAGGACTATGGCGAAGGCTCCTCGATCATGCAGGAGCGCAGCCACGCCTTTGCCACCAAGTCGCAGATCTGGCTGCTAGACCCGCGCCCGAATTTGCCCTCGCTGACCCGCGCCGTGCGCTATGGCTTCGAACTCTCCGAAGCCTCGAACACCCCCGTGATGATGCTCATGCGCATCCGCTCCTGCCACGTCCACGGCAGCTTCACCGCGCAGGACAACGCAGCCCCGCCGCTCACCGTCAGGGAGGCCCTCGCCAACCCGCGCCGCGACACCCGGCGTATCGTGCTGCCGCCCTATTCCTACCTCCACGAGAAGGAAAAGATCGAGAAGCGCCTGCCCGCCGCGCTCGACTACATCCGCGCCAACCGTCTGAACGAGCGTTTCGGCCCCGACGAGGGCCGCGTCGGCATCGTCCTGCAGGGCGGCATGTACAACGCCGTGATCCGCGCGCTCCAGCGCCTTGGCCTGGCCGACCTGCACGGCGAAACCCAGGTGCCGCTCTACGTGATGAACGTCGCCTATCCGGTTGTCGGGGATGAGTTTCTCGACTTCTGCACAGGCAAGGACGCGGTGCTGGTGGTCGAGGAAGGCCAGCCCGACTACCTCGAACAGGCCTTCCGCGCCGTCCTGCACAGGGCCGGCAACCACGAGACCCTGCTCTCCGGCAAGGACGTGCTGCCGATGGCCGGGGAATTGACCGGCCGCGTCATGCTCGAAGGGGTCGAGAGCTTCCTGCGCCAGCACGCGCCCGACCTGCTCCCCGCTGACCGCCGCGCGCCGAACCAGCCGAAACAGCCCTTGCCGATCCCCGACCTGTTCAAAGCCGTGCCGATGCGCCCGCCCGGCTTCTGCACCGGCTGCCCCGAGCGGCCGATCTTCGCCGCCATGAAGCTGGTGGAAGAGGAATTCGGCCAGCACCAGATCTCCTGCGACATCGGCTGCCACCTCTTCTCGATCATGCCCCCCTTCGAGATCGGCGGCACGACCATGGGCTACGGCCTCGGTCCCGCCTCCAACGCCGCCTTCGACGGCGGCGGCGACAAGCGCCCGATCTCCATCATCGGCGACGGCGGCTTTTGGCACAACGGGCTCAACTCCTCGATCGGCAATGCCGTCTTCAACAAGTCCGACGGCGTCACCATCGTGGTCGACAACTACTATTCCGCCGCCACCGGCGGACAGGACATCCTCTCTTCCCGCGCCGAGAACAGGTCGAAGGCGACCAAACACGCGATCACCAAGGCCGTGGAAGGCGTCGGCGTGACCTGGGTGCGCCAGATCGACCGCACCTATGACGTCGCCCGAATGCGCGACACGCTGAAAGAGGCGCTGACCACCCCCCACGAAGGCCCCAAGGTCATCGTCGCCTCGTCGGAATGCATGTTGAACCGCCAGCGCCGCGAACGCCCACTGCGCGAGGCCGCCATCAGGGAGGGCCGCCGCGTCGAAAAGCCGAAATTCGGCGTCGACGAGGAGATTTGCACCGGCGACCACGCCTGCATGCGCCTCTCGGGCTGCCCCTCGCTGACGCTGAAGATGCCCGACGACCCGCTGCGCGACGATCCCGTCGCCCATATCGACACCTCCTGCGTCGGCTGCGGCAATTGCGGCGAGGTGGCCGATGCGGCGGTGCTCTGCCCCTCCTTCTACCGCGCCGACCTGGTCCACAACCCCGGCCGGCTGGAACGCTGGTGGGCCGACCTCAATACCCGCGCCATCGCCTGGCTGCAACGCCGCCGCGAGGGCAGGCGACTGGCCTGGGACGAGGGTGTGGAGGCGGCGGAATGACCCGGCGCACCCCCTCCCTCTCCCTCTCCTTGGCAGGGGGAGGCGAGCGCGCTGTCCCGCATGTGGCGCCGGGCGCGCTGGTTGCAGGCGATACGCCCCACTCCGGCCACCGCACCCTCCACCCCCAAATGCGCCCATCCCCTCTCCCTGCAAGGGAGAGGGTCAGGGTGAGGGTGGATGCTCCCAATTCCGGCCACCGCACCCTCCATCCCCAAAGACGCCAATTCCCTCTCCCTGCAAGGGAGAGGGCTAGGGTGAGGGTGAACGCCCCCCGTTCCGGCCACCGCACCCTCCATCCCCAAAAGCGCCCATCCCCTCTCCCTGCAAGGGAGAGGGTGAGGGTGGATGCTCCCAATTCCGGCCACCGCACCCTCCACCCCCAAATGCGCCCATCCCCTCTCCCTCGAAGGGAGAGGGTTAGGGTGGACGCACCGCGTTCCAACGTCCCCACCACCCCCGAGCCCGCCCCATGAACGCCCCCGTGCCCCCCATCGCTCGTGACACCCGCGTCGAGAGCATCGTCAAGCTCGCTGTCATGGCCGTGGGCGGGCAGGGCGGCGGCGTGCTCAACGGCTGGATCGTCGACCTGGCCGAGCGCAACGGTTACGCGGTGCAGGCCACCTCGGTCGCCGGGGTGGCGCAGCGCACCGGGGCGACAATCTATTATGTCGAGATGCTGCCCGACACCGGCACGCCCCCGGTCTTCGCCCTTGCCCCGGCCGAGGGCGATGTCGACATCCTCATCGCCGCCGAGCTGATGGAGGCCGGCCGCGCCATCCTGCGCGGCTTCGTCACGCCCGAGCGCACCACGCTCATCGCCTCGACCCACCGCAACCTCGCCACGCTCGAGAAGGTGGCGCCCGGCGATGGTCGCGGCGACCCCTCCGAGGTGCGCAAGGCCGCCGCCATCGCGGCCAGGGAATTCATCGCCTTCGACATGGAGGCCATGGCCCTGGCCTCCGGAAGTGTGATCTCGGCCAGCCTCTTCGGCGCGCTGGCCGGCTCCGGCGCCTTGCCCTTCCCGGCGGAGAGCTACCGGGACTGCATCCGCGCCTCGGGCCGCGGGGCCGAGGCCTCGCTCGCCGCCTTCGAACTCGCCCGCACCGCCGCCGAAGCCCGCGTGCAGGACACCGCGCCTGACCCTGGGCCCAATACCGCGTCCGCCCCGGCGCCCGACCCTGGCCCCCCGGCGCCGCGCCTCACCGGCCCCGAGACCCTGCGCGCCGCCTATGCCGCGCTCGAGGCCCGCCTCGCGCGCCTTCCGCCCGAGGCGCAGCACATCGCCCGCGCCGGCCTGCGCAAGGTCGTCGACTTCCAGGACACCGCCTATGGCGCCGAATACCTCGACCTGCTCGAGGCGCTTGCCGCCAAGGACCGCAACGCCGGTGGCGCGCAGCACGCCCATGCCTTTACCCAGGCCGCCGCCAAGTATCTCGCCAACGCCATGGCCTACGATGACCTACCCCATGTCGCCGACCACAAGACCCGCGTCGCCCGTATGCCCCGCATCGCCGCCGAGCTCGCCGCCCGGCCCGAGACGCTGGTGCAGGTCACCGAATACCTCCACCCCGGCGCGCCTGAGTTCGTGAGCCTCATGCCCGCCCGCCTCGGCGCCTTCGTCGAAAGTCGCCCCTCGCTCATGCGCGCCCTCGACCGACTGGTGAACCGGGGCCGCCGGATGCGCACCGATCGTCTGCCCTCCTTCCTCCTGCTCTATGCCGTCGCCGGCCTGCGCCGCTGGCGCCGGTCGCTGCTGCGCCACCGCCGCGAACGCGCCCATATGGCCGCCTGGCTCGACACCGCGACGACTCGTCTACCGAAGAATTATGAACACGCGGTTGAGACGCTGAAGATCCGCCGCCTGGTCAAGGGCTACTCCGACACCCATGCCCGCGGCCTGTCGAAGTTCGACCGCGCCATGGCCGGTGCCCAGCTCGTCGAGGGCCGCGACGACGCCGCGCAATGGACCGCCCGCCTCATCGCCGCCGCCCTGGCCGATCCGGCCGGCACCGCGCTCGACGGGGCGCTCGACACCATCCGGTCCTTCACCACGCAGGGCCGCGCCTGAAATATTTCAAACTTGAAATTTCAGGCTTGAAATTTATCGCGGTTCGGGGAGAGTCCCGGGCATTCGCAACCGGAGGACACGCCATGCCCACGATCACCGTTCATCCCGAAGGCTGGAAGCCGGCCAAGGGCTATGCCAACGGCATGGTGGCCGAGGGCCGCGTGCTCTTCGTCGGCGGCCAGATCGGCTGGACCGCGCAGCAGGTCTTCGAGACCCACGACTTCATCGGCCAGATGACCCAGGCGCTCGCCAATATCAAGGCGGTGGTCGAGGCCGCCGGCGGCCAGGTCGAGGATATCACCCGCCTCACCTGGTATGTCACCGACAAGAAGGAATACCTGGCAAGACAGGCCGAAGTCGGGGCTGCCTACCGCTCGGTCATGGGCTATCATTTCCCGGCGATGACCATGGTGGTGGTCTCTGCCCTCGTGGAGGACGAGGCGCAGATCGAGATCGAGGCCACCGCGGTCCTGGCCTAGGGGAGGGCAGCATGACACGGCACGACCAGTATAACGAGAACGTCGCGGGGCGCGCCAATGTCGAGGATACGCCCGAACTGCTCGCCTATTACGACGACCTGAAGAAGAAGGGCGCCGCCGCGCTCTGGACCGTGGCCAACAAGATCGAGCCCTGGGAACCCAGGTCGCAGTCCGTCCCGATGATCTGGCGCTACAAGGACCTGCGCGAGGACGTGCTGCGCTCGGTCGATCTCGTCACGCCGGAAAAGGCCGGCCGCCGGGTGATCTACCTCGACAACCCCGGCCGCTCCGACGTGGCGGCGGCGGTCGGCTGGATCTATGCCGGCCTCCAGGTCATGCACCCGGGCGAACGCGCCTCGGCGCACCGCCACTCGGCCTCGGCGATCCGCTTCATCATGGAGGGCACCGGCGCCTATACCGTCGTCGACGGCCACAAGATGACGCTCGGCGCCAATGACTTCGTGCTGACGCCGAACGGCACCTGGCACGAACATGCGGTGGCCAGCGACGGCAGCCCCTGCATCTGGCAGGACGGCCTCGACATTCCCCTGGTCAACGCGCTCGAGGCGAATTTCTACGAGGTCCACCCCGACCTCGCCCAGGCCGTGACCCACCCGGTCGACGACATGACCCGCACCTGGGGCAATGCCGGGCTGCGCCCCGGAACCGGTGCCTGGTCAAAGGGCTACAGCCCGATGTTCAAGTATGAATGGGCCCCCACCTACGAGGCGCTCTCGGGGCTCGCGGAAACGGATGGCTCGCCCTACGACGGCATCCTGATGCACTACATGAACCCGGTCACCAGCGGTCATGTCATGGGCACCCTTGGCGCCTCGATGCAGATGCTCCGTCCCGGTGAGCGGACCCGCGCCCACCGCCACACCGGCAGCTTCCTCTACCAGGTCTGCAAGGGCTCGGGCCATTCGGTCATCAACGGCCGGCGCTTCGACTGGACCGAGCGCGACATCTTCTGCGTCCCCTCCTGGGCCTGGCACGAACACGCCAATGCCTCGGCCACCGAGGACGCCTGCCTGTTCTGCCTGAACGACCTGCCGGTGATGGAGAAACTCGGCCTCTATCGCGAAGAGGCCTTCGGCGACAACGGCGGCCACCAGCCTGTGCACAAGCCCTGACATGCTATACGATACAAGTGTTTATCCGCCGTCCTTCACCTACAAGCTGCTGACCTCGACGATCACGCCGCGCCCCATCGCCTGGGTCAGCACGCAAGGCGCCTCGGGCCAGCGCAACGCCGCGCCCTACAGCTTCTTCAACATGATGGGCGACAATCCCCCGATCGTCTGCGTCGGGCTGATGCGCGACCCGGTCAAGGGCTTCAAGGACAGCTGCCGCAACATCCTCGACACCGGCGAATTCGTGGTGAACCTGGTGCCCTACGCCCTGGCCCGGCAGATGAACGCCACCTGCATCAACGCCCCCGCCGAGGTGGACGAGATCGACCTTGCCGGCCTGCAGACCGAGCCTTCGGTCAAGATCGCGCCGCCCCGCATCGCCGGCGCGCCGGTCTCCCTGGAATGCAGCCTGCACAGCGCCGTCGCCACCAGCCCGCACCAGACGCTGGCCATCGGCCGCGTCGAGGCGATCCACATCGCCGACGACTGCCTGCTCGACGCCGAACGCGGCCATGTCGACAACGCCAAGCTCGACCTGATCGCCCGCCTGCACGGCTCGGGCTGGTACCAGCGGGGCGGCGAGCGTTTCGAGATGGTCCGCCCCCGCTGGGAGGACCGCTGACCATGCCCGACTTCTCGCTCGATATCCCGATCAGCTTCGGCCATTGCGACCCGGCGGGCATCGTCTTCTATCCCAACTATTTCCGCTGGTTCGACCGCTGCTTTCACAGCTTCCTGCAGGACCGCGCCGGCGGCCACCGCGCACTCTGCGCCGACCTCGACGCGAAGGGAATCGGCCTGATGGACGTCGCCGCCCGCTTCCCTTCGCCCGCGACCGAAGGGGACCGGATGCGCCTCGACATGACCATCGCCGACTGGGGCAGCAAGGTGCTCCGCCTCGAATACACCGGCTATGTCGGCAGTCGCGCGGTGGTCGAGGGGCACGAGCTGCGCGGCATGTTCGTGCTGCGCGAGGGCAAGATGCGCGCCGGCGACCTCGCGCCGCTCAGGGCGCGGCTGGAGGCGAAATGAAACCGATCCACATCCTGAACGGCCCCAACCTCAACCGCCTCGGCACCCGCGAGCCGGAAATCTACGGCACCACTACGCTGGCGGATATCGAAACCGCCTGCCGCGCGGCGGTCGGCGCCCGACCGCTGGTCTTCCGCCAGTCGAACTCCGAGGCGCAGCTGATCGATTGGGTGCACGAGGCCGTGGACGAGGCCGCCGGGGTCATCATCAACCCGGCCGCCTTCACCTTCACCTCGATGGCGCTGATGGATGCGCTCAAGATGCTGAACGTCCCGCTGATCGAGCTGCATATCTCCAACATCCACCGCCGCGAGAAGATGTATCACAATTCGCTGGTCTCGCCCGTGGCCACCGCCGTCATGGCCGGCTTCGGTGCGCGCGGCTACGCGATGGCGGTGCGGGCGCTGCTCGACATGATCGCCGAGGGCTGAAGGCCGCTGTAAACCGCGTCCCGGAAAGCCACTCTGAAAAAGTTGTTTTATTTCAGCGTCTTGAGGAGTGTCCTAGCTAGGACACCTCCCTGGCCCGCCTATTTCACTTCGACGGTCTGCCGCAGAACCCCGGTCTCGCGGTCGAAGATCAGGATCTTTTTCCCGCCCTCGGTCACCACCGCATACCAGTCCGGCCCCAGGGTAAAGGCCTCGGCCTTGAGACCGTCGGGCAGGGTCACGCTGTCGGGCACCATCGGCGGGCTGGACGAGAAGCGGATGACAAAGAGGGCGACGATGGTTAGAAGCCCGCCAATCATCACCACCGTCAGCACCGTGACGAGGATCCGCAGGACCCTCAGGTTCGCCGGCTCGGGCAGCGGTTCTAGGGGTTCAGTCATGGCCATCCGCCGGATCACATTCACCATCGCGGCCGATCCGCCGCCCCGCCTTGATAAGGCGCTTTCCCGCGATGTTCCAGACGCCGAGTCGCTCTCGCGCACCCAACTCGCCCGCCTGATCGCCGAGGGCGGGGTCGCCATCGACGGAACACTCGTGACCGACGCCAAGGCCCGCGTCGCCGAAGGCGCCGAGGTGGCGCTTACCCTGGAGGCGCCCGAGGAGAGCGACATCGCCCCGGAGGCCATCGC
Organism: Seohaeicola zhoushanensis; assembly: GCF_014656415.1. Lineage (GTDB taxonomy): Bacteria > Pseudomonadota > Alphaproteobacteria > Rhodobacterales > Rhodobacteraceae > Seohaeicola_A > Seohaeicola_A zhoushanensis. Next base: position 21,524 of record NZ_BNCJ01000032.1, read on the forward strand.
GCTGGACGTGGTCTACGAGGACGCCGAGCTCATTGTCATCAACAAGCCCGCCGGCATGGTGGTGCATCCGGCCCCCGGCTCGCCCGCCGGCACGCTGGTCAACGCCCTGCTGGCCCATTGCGGCGAGGATCTCTCCGGCGTCGGCGGCGTGAAACGCCCCGGCATCGTCCACCGCATCGACAAGGAGACCTCGGGCCTGCTGGTGGTCGCCAAGTCCGACGCCGCCCACCACGGCCTCGCAGCCCAGTTCGAGAAGCACACGGTCGAACGCTACTACCGCGCCGTTTGCTACGGCGTGCCCGATGCCAGCGATCCCCGCCTGCGCGGCATCCGCGGCACCAGCTTCGAGGCCGGCAATATCCTCAAGATCACCACCCAGCTCGCCCGCCACAAGACCGACCGCCAGAAGCAGGCGGTGCTGTTCCAGGGCGGCCGCCACGCGGTGACGCGGGCGCGGGTGGTCGCGGCCTACGGCGCGCCGCCGGTCGCCGCCCAGCTCGAATGCTGGCTCGAAACCGGCCGCACCCACCAGATCCGCGTGCACATGGCCCATGCCGGCCACGCGCTGGTCGGCGACCCGGTCTACGGCGGCCGCCGCAAGGTGGCCAAGGGCGCGCTGCCGCCCGCCGGAGAACAGGCGCTGCGCGACTTCTCCCGCCAGGCGCTGCACGCCGCCGTGCTCGGCTTCATCCACCCGGTCACTGGCGAGGCGCTCCGCTTCGAGGCCCCGCTCCCCGAGGACATGGCCACCCTGATCGCCGCGCTGGAAGGCTAGATCCGGCCCCGCAGCAGCAACCACAGGCAAAGCGCGCTCTCGCTGACCAGCGGGACGACATAGGCCGGCTGAAAACCCTCGTGCCACTCGGGTGCCGCCAGCCGCAGCAGGCTGCCGGCGATATAGACCACGCCCGAAGCGCCGATCCCCCAGGCAATCGCCGCCGGCACCCCGCCCGAACGGCGCAGCAGCGCGCACATCGCGAAGCAGGTCACGCCGAAGAAGACCAGCCCGAGGTCATAACCCCCGGCGTGAATCGCGGTAAGCCCCAGCGCCAGCCCGTCCTCGCCCAGCTCCAGCGCCGCCGGCACGCCGCCAAGCGCCACCAGGCTCGCCCCGATCAGCGCCGCCTGCACCAGCCGGAAGGCGGTGGCGATCAGCGCCAGAACCTCGCCCTGCGCCCGCAGCAACATCAGGAAGACCACCGCCAGCGCCACGTCGGCCACCGCCATCGCAGTGTCGGCGACAAGGCTCGCACGGAACAGCCCGATCCGCGCGCCGATCATCTCGGCGGTCGCCGCCGCGTCATCGGGCTCGATCAGCGCCGCGCGCACGAAACCTTCGGACCATATGCCGCAGAGGATGATGACCAGGTAGAGCGCGCCGGCGATCCGGGGCAGGGGGGAATTCGGTGCTGTCATCGCAACCTCTTGCAAATCCGTGGCTGATAGCGCAAACATCGCACCCCGCCAATCCGGGCGGGAGGGCCTGAAATGAAACTCACCTGTGCGTGAGTGCACAGGATTATCCATTCAGGTTACACTATTTTAACTTCATCATGCCATTACCGCCCCTTGAAGGCGGGCAAAGCTGAAACCATATGGCATGTTAAGGGCCTAAACATTGGCCCGTTCCAGGTGGGAGTGACGCGACACATGTCGAACTATGCAAATCTGCCGGCTCCGTCTCCCGAAGGCGGCCTCAACCGTTACCTGCAGGAGATCCGCAAGTTTCCCCTGCTCGAACCGGAAGAGGAATACATGCTGGCCAAGCGCTGGGTGGACCATCAGGACACCGAGGCGGCGCATCGTATGGTTACCTCGCACCTGCGCCTCGCGGCCAAGATCGCCATGGGCTATCGCGGCTACGGCCTGCCGCAGGCGGAAGTGATCTCCGAGGCCAACGTCGGCCTGATGCAGGCGGTGAAACGCTTCGACCCGGAAAAGGGCTTCCGCCTGGCGACCTATGCCATGTGGTGGATCCGCGCCTCGATCCAGGAATACATCCTGAGGTCGTGGAGCCTGGTGAAGCTCGGCACCACCTCGGCGCAGAAGAAACTGTTCTTCAACCTGCGCAAGGCCAAGGCCCGCATCGGCGCGCTGGAAGAGGGCGACCTGCATCCGGACAACGTGCGTCAGATCGCGCATGACCTCGGCGTCACCGAAGAGGAAGTGATCTCGATGAACCGGCGCATGTCCGGCTCGGATGCCTCGCTCAACGCCCAGGTCGGGACCGAGGGCGACAGTTCGATGCAATGGCAGGACTGGCTCGAGGACGAGGATGCCGACCAGGCCGGCGACTACGAGGCGCGCGACGAGCTGGAAGCCCGGCGCGAACTGCTGATCGCGGCGCTCGACGTGCTGAACGACCGCGAGAAGGACGTGCTGACCCAGCGCCGCCTCGCCGAAGAGTCGGTGACGCTGGAGGATCTGAGCGTGCAATACGGCGTCAGCCGTGAACGCATCCGCCAGATCGAGGTGCGCGCCTTCGAGAAGCTGCAGAAGCGGATGCGCGAACTCGCCCGCGACAAGGGCATGCTGATCCCCGCCTGAAAGGGGAACAAGCGAAGGGCTGGATCTGCTGGATCCGGCCCTTTTTCGCATCCGCGGCATCAAGCGCGTTGAATATGTCGGCGCGCCGGGATAACCCATAATCCACTTTGAACAGGGTGAGACCGCGCCATGAAGATGCACGAAACCTTCATCAAGCCGATGCACCCCGAAGGGCGCCGTTTCGTCGCCATCTTCGCGGTGATCACGCTGGTTCTTTTTCTGGTCTGGGAACCGCTCGGCTGGATCGGCGTCGGCTTGACCGTCTGGTGCTATTACTTCTTCCGCGATCCCAAGCGCAGCGTGCCGGTGCGCGCCGACCTGATCCTGTCGCCCGCCGACGGGGTGGTCTCGCTGATCGAACACGCCGCGCCGCCGCCGGAACTGGGCATGGGCGGCGAGGAACTGACCCGCGTCAGCGTCTTCATGTCGGTCTTCAACTGCCACGTGAACCGCAGCCCCGTCGCCGGCCGGGTCGATCGGATGGTCTACCGCCCCGGCAAGTTCCTCAACGCCTCGCTCGACAAGGCCAGCGAGGACAACGAGCGCAACTCGCTGGCGATCGAGATGAATGACGGCCGCAAGCTGGCGGTGGTTCAGATCGCCGGCCTTGTCGCCCGCCGCATCGTGCCCTTCGTGACCGAGGGGCAGGGGCTGCGCGCCGGTGAACGCTTCGGCCTGATCCGCTTCGGCTCGCGCCTCGACGTCTACCTGCCGCCGGGCGTCGAACCGATGGTGGCGCTGGGCCAGACCATGATCGCGGGCGAGACCGTCCTCGCCGACCTGCGCAGCGCCGAGCCGGTGCGACAGGCCCGGAGCGAATGATGGACGACCACCGCGCCACCGAGAAATCACGGCGCCGGATGCCGGTGCGGCCGATCCAGATGCTGCCCAACATGATGACGCTCGGCGCGATCTGTGCCGGCCTCACCTCGATCCGCTTTGCGATGGACGGCAATGCCGTGCTGGCGATGTCGCTGATCGTGCTGGCGGCGGTGCTCGACGCGCTCGACGGGATGCTCGCGCGCTTTCTCAAGAGCGAAAGCGCCATCGGCGCCGAGCTCGACAGCCTGGCCGATTTCGTCAATTTCGGCGTCGCGCCGGGGATGCTGCTTTATATCTGGGTGCTCCAGCACTCGCGCAGCCTCGGCTGGATCGCGGTGCTGATCTACTGCCTCTGCTGCTGCATGCGGCTGGCCCGCTACAACGTCACCTCCAAGGCCGAACCGGGCGTGACCCGCGTGGTCTTCACCGGCGTGCCCGCCCCGGGTGGGGCCGTGCTGGCGCTGCTGCCGCTGGTGCTGCAGCAGAACATGCCCGAGCTGATCGACCCGGTGATGTCGCAGATCACCGCTGTCTGGCTGGTACTGGTCGGGCTGATGATGATCTCGCGCATCACCACGCCCTCGCTCAAGCTCATCCGCATCTCGCGCGACAAGGCGCCCTTCATGATGGTGGGCGTGCTGGGCGTGATGGCGGCTTTCCTGACCTGGCCCTGGCCGCTGCTGCTCCTGGCCGAGTTCGGCTATCTCGCCGTGCTGGCCCGCTTCGCGCTCAAGCGCCACCCCGACCGCGACGCGCGCTGAGGCGCCGGCGCGGCGGGATGAATCCCGCCCTACAAACGCGAAATGACGCGCCGATATCTCGGCGCGTCACGGTGTCCCGGATTCACTCCCCGGAAATATCGTTTTGTATCAAGGGAGTGACCCCCCGTCCTAGCTGGGACGCCTAATGCGCGGGCTTGATGAAGGTCCCGTTGCGCAGCTCGGTCATGGCCTGCATCAGCTCTTCGCGGGTGTTCATCACGATCGGCCCGTGCCAGGCCACCGGCTCGTTGATCGGCGCGCCCGAGATCAGCAGGAACCGCGCGCCCTCGGGCCCGGCCTGCACGGTGATCTCGTCCCCGGTCCCGAACCGGATCAGCGTCCGGTTGCCCGACAGGTCGCGGATGTTCACCTCCTCGCCGCCCACTTCCTTCTCAAGCAGCACGCCCGCCGGCTTCGACGCATCGGCAAAGGCCGCGGCCCCCTCGAAGACATAGGCGAAGGCGCGGCGGTAGGTGTCGATCCTGAAGGTCTTCTTCACCCCCGCTGGCAGCGAGATGTCGAGATACTGCGGATCGGCCGCGATCCCGTCGACCGGTCCGGTCTTGCCCCAGAACTCGCCCACGATCACCCGCACGCGGGTGCCGTCGTCATCGATGATCTCGGGGATCTCCTTCGACTTCACGTCCTGGTAGCGCGGCGCCGTCATCTTCTGCGCGGAAGGCAGGTTGCCCCAGAGCTGGAAGCCATGCATCTGCCCCTTGGCATTCCCCTGCGGCATCTCCTGGTGCATGATCCCCGAACCGGCGGTCATCCACTGCACGTCCCCGGCGCCGAGCCTGCCGGTATTGCCCAGCGAATCGCCGTGCTCCACCGTGCCGGCCAGCACGTAGGTGATGGTCTCGATGCCCCGATGTGGGTGCCAGGGAAAGCCGCGCAGGTAGTCCTGCGGGCGCTCGTTGCGGAAGTCGTCGAACAGTAGGAAGGGATCCAGCTCGCTGGGATCCTGGAAGCCGAAAGCGCGGTGCAGCTTGACGCCAGCGCCCTCCATCGTGGGCTGGGCGCGGCGGGTCTCTATCGTGGGTCTGAGCGACATTGTCGGTCTCCTCGATTGCGGTTGGGACAGACAATAGTCGCTGCGCCGCACCGATCAATGCGCGCCGCCACACGGACCCTGTGCAGACCTGCAATACAGGCGGACCGGAGCGCGGGATCGCTCCCGGCTCCGGCCCTTCAGCCTGCCTCCAGACGCGGAAAATCCGGGGGACAGACCTTTACCAACTCACTCTTTACGCACACTCGTCAAAAATACCCGGCAACATGCCGGCAAGTAACAGGGGCGAATACTCAGTACGGAGCTGTGCAGAACCAGGCACCCTCCACGGCAACCGTCTCCTCCTCGCCCAGGTGGAAGCGGTAGTAGGTAATCTCGGTGCGATGCGCCCGCAGCACGTTGGGCGTGCCCTCGAGCTGCAGCGCGGTCTTCGCTCCGGCGCGCTGGCCTTGCTTCGGCAGCCAGAGCTTCTGGGCCGGCGACACCAGCATGTTGCGCGCAGGCACCAGGCCGTCGGCGGCACGCGCGCGGATCATCACCGGCTGCGCGGCGGGGTGGCGCTCCATGAAATCGGCGTCGAGCCGGATCGCATCGACCCGCTTCACCTCGCGATAGGCACCCGACAGCGTCTTGACCATGTCGCGCCGGCGCAGCGCCTCGACGGGCAGCTCGCCGAAATTGGTCGTCACGCGGCACTTGCCCTCGAAGCCGGGCAGGTTCCAGATCACCGGCGCAGCGGCCTCGGCCTGCGCGCGCGGCGCAGGTTTCGCGGGCCGGGCCGAGGTCTTCGATAGCACCGCCGCAAGCAGCGCCGCGTCGGCATCAACCAGACGGTTCTCCGGCTGCGCGCCGTGGTCCAGGGCCGCCGCCAGGGCGGGCTGTGCCACCGGCTCAACCTCGGCTGCGGGCGTGTTCGACGTGGGATATGGGTGCCAGTTCTTCATGGCATCTGGATACGAAAATAAGGCGGTTTCAGCCAGAAATAGGGCAAGTTTGCCTTAATACACCCGGAAACCCCGCCAATTCTGGAAACAGTATAGCAAGCTTTGCTAATGTTGGTCACACAAGGGAAACGCCAGCCGGATTACCCCGAGTCGCCCCACCAACGCGCCGGCTTGATCCGGCCCCGGGCCCGCGGTCAAGCCAGAGCGCAATCCGCCTGAGCGGCGACAGCGCAAGCCGCAGCCAGAGCCGGTGGAGCGGCTTGCGAAAGTCGCGGTTGAACGGGCAGACGCGCATGCAGATGGCGCAATCGGTGCTGGTCTTGGCCCAGAACGAGAAGCACTTCTCGGCGTCCGAGGTCCATTTCCGCACATCCCGGATCGCCGAGACATTCGCGCCCCCCCCCCACCTTGGGCGGGCCAAGCGGCGGCGCCTTGGCGGGGCAGGTATCGGCGCATTTGGTACAGATCGCGCAGAAGGCGGCGACGCCAAGCGGGCGCGGCGCGTCATGGGCCAGCGGCATGTCGGTGAAGATCTTCGAGAACCGCAGGCGCGGCCCGAATTCGTGCGTGATCACCATCTGGTTTCGGGCGTATTCGCCCAGTCCCGCCTTCAGCGCATAGGGGATCACCAGCCCGGTGTCGTTCATCGAGGCCACCGCGCGCCAGCCGAGGTTCCGGATATAGGCCGCCACCTGCATCACCACCGCCGCCTCGTGGCTGTATTCCCGCCCCGTCGCCGCGCCGGCCGGCGCCGAAGGGTAGGTGGCGACCAGGCCCTCGTCCATGTCTTGGCCGAGCACGATCACGCTGGTCAGGCCCTCGGGCAGGCCCAGCGGTGCCTCGCTCATGTCGCGCACGTCGACGCGGGCGGTGTAGTGCCAGCGCTCGTCGCTCTCGGTGATCCCGCAAAGCCCCGCGCCAAAGAACCGCGCCACCCGCTTGATCTCCTCCGCCATCGCAGCCGGGTCCCCGACTGGCACCTGATCGGGCGCGACCGGCGTGTCGTCCGAGATCGGCGCCTGGAACCCCTCGCGCCGGCCCTGGGCCGCGAAACGGTTGGTGATGACGTCCGAAATCAGCCAGGCGGCGTTGCGCAGCGCAAAGTCGCGCTGGGTGAAGCCGTCGCCGCGCCGGGGAATGGCCTCCATGCGATACGAGTTGAAGAACCCCTCGGTCGCCTTGCTGCGCACCGTCTCGTCCCACATCGCGCGGGTGAAGATGTCGTTGCGCTGCGCGAAGGGGGGCGAAATCCTCGGTCACCTCGATCCGGCCTCGGCATCGCCGGAGCGGGTCATCGGGGGATGGTTGGCGGGATAGCTCATGTGCCCGAGCCTAGCCGCACTGTGCGCGGGCGGCAATTTCCCTGTGCATCAGGCGGGAGTTGATGCCTGAGTAAAACGCTCGTAAATACCCGACAGGCGGCCCCCCAAGGCCACCATCGCAAGCGTTAACGTCAACCAACGCACGTAGCCGACAGGCACGGGCCCTGTCCGGAGACGTGCGTCCCGGTCGGTCTGGCCCTGGGCGGCGTTGCCGGAACCGCCCTGAAAGGACCAAGATGACCGACCAATCCACCGATATCGCGCATCCCGAAATCCGCCGGATGCGGCACGAGCTGAAACGGCGCAGCCTCACCGTCGAACGGGTCGAGCGGCTGACGCCGCACATGATCCGCGTGCACCTGACCGGCGCGGATCTTGCCGGTTTCGTCTCCGCCGCCTTCGACGACCACCTCAAGGTGTTCCTGCCGCGGGACGGGGCCGAGCCTGACCGGCGCGATTACACCCCGCGCCGCTACGACGCCGCCGCCAACCGGCTGCTGCTCGATTTCGTCGATCATGATGCCGGCCCCGCCGCCGAATGGGCGCGCGGCGCACAGGCCGGCGATACACTCGAAATCGCCGGCCCGCGCGGCTCGGCGGTGATCGCAGGCGATATCGCGCAATGGCTGCTGATCGGCGACGAGACGGCCCTGCCGGCGATCGGGCGCCAGGTCGAAGAACTGCGGCAGGGCCCCCGCGTCACCAGCATCGTCGCCGTGCCCGGCCCGGCGGACGAGCAGCGCTTCGAGAGCGCCGCCGAACACCGCGCCCTCTGGCTACACCGCCCCGCCGCGCAGGCGACCGACCCCGCCCCCTATCTCGCGGCGCTCGACGGGATCGACATCGCACCGGGCACCTTCGTCTGGATCGCCGCCGAGGCCGGCGTCGCCCGCGCCATCCGCGACCACCTGACCGCGCGCGGCCATCCGCTCAGCTGGCTCAAGGCCGCGGGGTACTGGATCGCCGGACAGGCCGACGCCTCGGACAAGTCGCTCGAAGGCTGACCCGCAGGCGACCTCTCCGCGTGTCGCAAACAGAGGCGCGCGGCTTGGGCGCGCGCGGCAGGCTCAATCTGATACCACAGGGGGAGCGGTCACATGCGCGTCGGGTTCATCGGTCTTGGCAATGTCGGGGGCAAGCTGTCCGGGAGCCTGATCCGCAACGGGGTGGATGTCATGGTCCACGACCTCAACGCCGACCTGGTCGCGGCCTCGGTCGCCAAGGGCGCGCGCGCCGGGACCTCTCCCGCGGCGCTGATGCGCGACTGCGACGTGGTCATCACCTGCCTGCCCAGCCCCGCCATCTCCGCCGCCGTGGTTGCCGAGATGCTGCCCGAGGTCACCCCCGGCAAGGTCTGGCTGGAAATGTCGACGACGGACGAGGCCGAGATCCGCCGCCTCGGCGCCGAGGTCATCGCGCGGGGCGGCGCGGCGGTCGACTGCCCGGTCTCGGGCGGCTGCCATCGGGCCGATACCGGCAATATCTCGATCTTCGCCGGCTGCGACCGCGCCACCTTCGACCGTGTGCTGCCGCTGCTCACCATCATGGGCCGGCGCATCCTGCACACGGGCGAGATCGGCAGCGCCTCGGTGCTCAAGGTCATCACCAACTACCTCGCCACCGCCAACCTGATCTCCTGCACCGAGGCACTGACCGTCGCCGCCGGGGCGGGCATGGATCTCGGCACCGCCTTCGAGGCGATCCGCATCTCCTCGGGCAACAGCTTCGTGCACGAGACCGAAAGCCAGGTGATCCTGAACGGCAGCCGCGACATCTCCTTCACCATGGACCTCGTCGCCAAGGACATCGGACTGTTCCAGGCCGTGGCCGACCGCGCCGGAGTGCCGCTGGAGCTGAACCCGCTACTGATCTCGATCTTCCAGGACGGCATCGCCCGCTACGGCGCGCGCGAGCAGTCCGACAACATCATCAGGCGACTGGAAGAGGCCACCGGCCTCGACATCCGCGCGCCGGGCTTCCCGGCCGAGATGGTCGACGACGAACCCGAGGAACCCGGCGCCGAGGTCATCGTGCGCCGCGCGCCGCCCGTCTGACGCCACGCCCGCATCTTCTCTTCTTCAAAAATATCTCCGGCAACTGTATTTTTTCACGCCGTTGCGGCGAAGTCGGTGCCGTCGCGGAT
>NZ_BNCJ01000033.1 GCF_014656415.1 Seohaeicola zhoushanensis
ATCCGCGACGGCACCGACTTCGCCGCAACGGCGTGAAAAAATACAGTTGCCGGAGGTATTTGAAAAGAAGAGAAATCAGGGGCGCTGGGCGGTTTTTAGGAGCCGTAGAGCGTGCCCCAGCGGGCGATCAGTTTCTGCTGGAACATCTTGGCGCGGCCGTTCCAGTGCCGGGTCGCGTCGGAGCCCTCGCGCTCGGCCTGGCTCATCCGGTTGCGGGCGCGGGTGTCGGCCGAGAAGATCACGAAGGCCAGCTCGGTGCCGTCGGAGGCGGTCATGAAGCCGCCCAGCCCCGAGACGTAGTTCAGCGTGCCGGTCTTGGCGTCGACGTGGATCTCGGGTTTCCTGACTACCTTTCCCTTGGGATCGCGCACCGGGATCGTTTTCAGCAGCGGGCGCAAGGCGCCGCTCTTCTGCGCCGCGACCAGCGCGCCGAGCAGGTCGTTCACGCACATGCGCGAGTCGTCGGAAAGGCCGGAATGGTCGCGCATCGCCGTGCGCTGCATGCCGTAGCGGGTTGCCGCCCAGCGGCTCATCGCCTCGGCCGAGGCGCGCAGCGAGGCGGGCGGGCGCGCGTCGCGCGCGGCGGTGGCGGCCATGCCCACCATCTCGGCGGTCAGGTTGGTCGACCATTTCAGCATGTCGCGCAGGATCGCGGCGAGCGGCGGGCTGACCTTCTCGGCCAGCACCTCGCCGCCCGGAAGGTCGCGGGTGACCTTCGGCGCCTTCAGCACGATGCCATGGGCGCGCGCCAGGGTGCGGAACACGTCGCCGGCGTAGTCGGCGGGCTTGCGCACCGGCAGCCAGCGCCCGCCGTCGCGCCCCAGGGCGCGGGCCGAGACGGACCAGCTGTCGCGCCCGCCGCGGTCGGCATAGGTGTAGACCGGCATGGCGCGGTCGGCGAGCTTCATCTCGGCCATCGCCACCTCGGGCCGGTAGCGTTCGGTGCGGGCGTCCATCGAGACGGCATAGCCCTTGCCGGCGCGTTTCCACTCGAAATAGACGCGGTTGTAGTTCAGCGCGATGCCAGAGACCGCGGGGCTGTAGCCCAGTTGCTCGGGCTGTTCGGCGTCGATGCTGAATTCATAGGGCAGGGCGCCGTCCCAGACCAGGAAGTCGCCGCGCACCTCGCGCAGGCCGCGGGCCTTGAGCTGCGCGGCGATCTCGGCAAGGTCGTCGGTCGAGAGCGTCGGATCGCCGCCGCCGGCCAGCACCAGGTCGCCCTGCAGGACGCCGTTGCGGATTGGCCCTGTGGCGAGCGCGCGGGTCCGGAAGCGATGCTCGGCTCCCAGCGCCTCGAGCGCGTAGAGTGTGGTCAGCACCTTGGCGACGCTGGCGGGGGGGTGGTCTTCGCTGCCGTTCACCGCCTCAAGTGTCACGCCGGATTTCAGGTCGGCCACCGCCCAGGCGGTATCGCCGCTGAGGCCCGAGCCTTCGAGCAGGCTCTCGGGCCGTTCGGGCAGGCGGGCGCGGGTCTCGCCGGGGCTGGCGGCGCCGCCGAAGGGGCGCGCCACGGGGCGGAGCGAGCGGGCCGGCGCCTCGGCCAGCGCCGCGGGGGCCGCTGCGACGGAGGCGAGCAGGCCAAGGACGACTCGACGGGTGGGACGGTGCTGCATGGGCACAATAAACCGCAGGTTGCCGGCCTCGGCAAGCCGTCCGGCGCGGCCTAGCCCTTGTCCGTGGCGGCATTCCCCCAGCCGCCGCGGGCGCGGATCTCGGTCGAGCTGAGGTCGACCATCGGCACGTTGACGAAGCACCAGGCCGGGGCGCGGGCATGGCCCAGCAGGTGGCTGTCGCCGCTCACCAGGCGGTAGGGTGCGTAGAGCCGCGCCGCCGGCGACATCCGCGCCGAGATGCGGTCGCCGGGCCGGGCCAGCACGCCCACCGGCACCGACTCGAAGATGCGGCGCCAATGGTGCCAGCGGTGGATCTGGGCGAGGTTGTCTGCCCCCATCAGCCAGACGAAGTTCACCCCCGGATAGAGCGCCTTGAGCCGGGCGATGGTCTCGGCGGTGATGCGGGTGCCGAGCCGCGCCTCGATATCGGTGACCTGCACGCGGGGGTGCTGCATCAAGGCCCGCGCCGCCGCCATGCGCTGATCCAGCGGGGCGGGGCCGCGCGCCTTCAGCGGGTTGCCGGGCGAGACCAGCCACCAGACCTGGTCCAGCCCGAAGCGCGCCAGCGCCTGCCGGGTGATGTGCACATGGCCCATATGCGGCGGATCGAACGACCCGCCGAACAGTCCGATGGCCTGGCCGGCCCGTGCATATGGATGGTTCAGAGACACCTATCCCCCCGTCTGACGGGGACTTTTCCGTTGCGCGGGGGGCGTTTGTCAATCGTCCGCTGGTCCCTTGGGGTTTTGACGTGCCGCGCGCGCACCGGTAGTCTGGGGGCCGAGTCAGACCTTCCCCGATGGAGCCGCCGATGGATATCGACCCCGCCGCCCTTGCCCTGCGCGACAGCGCCAGCGCCGAGCTGATCGCCACGCTGCAGGCCGAGGCCGAAGCCGCGGGCGGCCCGGCACCCGATGCGGTGGCGGCCCATGCCAGGGAGCTCTTCGACAAGTATTTCGCCGTCAGCCAGCAGCGAAAGGAGCCGCCGGCCCAGGCCGCCGCCAAGATCGCCAAGCTGGTGGCCCGCCAGACCCGCAAGGCGCTGGGCTTCGACGAGCTGGCCGAAGCGGCCGCCCAAGCGCCGGAACCCGCACCCGAAGCCGCCGAGGCCCCGCCCGAGGCCAGCGGCACCGTCACCGGCAAGACCGCCGGGATCGAGCGCAAGCTGATGAACGTGCTGAACGCCGTCTCGGCCCATTTCGGCCAGCCCATCGACATCGTCTCGGGCCAGCGCAACCGCAACCAGCAGCTGAGCGAGATGTTCGCCAACTGGCAGAGCCACCTGCGCAACGGCCGCGACAACGCCTATCTCGCCGCCAACGAGAAGCTGCGGCTGGAACTGGAAGCCCTGAAACAGGCCAAGGACCGCAAGACCTTCATCGAGGTACTGGGCAGGAAGGCCGACCTCGACAAGCTCTCCCGCCACATGAGCGGCGACGAGGTCGACCTGGCGGCAAATACCGACCCCGCTATCGTCGAGGCGCTGGCCTCCTGCCTCAACCACCGGCAGGGCCGCAACTCGGAAGGCAAGCGGGTGCATCACTTCGACAACTCCCGCGTGGTCTGGCCGATCCCCGAAAGCACCCGCGCCCGCTGGAAGAGCTGACATTGCAGGCGGGCCCGTGATCCACTAGATACGCGCAAACCTTTCACGCGCGGGAATCCGATCATGGCAGCCTATCAATACGTCTATCACATGCAGGGGGTCTCCAAGGCCTATCCCGGCGGCAAGAAGTGCTTCGAGAACATCCATCTCTCCTTCCTGCCCGGCGTGAAGATCGGCGTCGTCGGCGTCAACGGCTCGGGCAAGTCGACCCTGATGAAGATCATGGCCGGCCTCGACACCGATTTCACCGGCGAGGCCTGGGCCGCCGAGGGCATCAAGGTCGGCTACCTGCCGCAGGAACCGCAGCTCGACGAGAGCCTGAACGTGCGCGACAACGTCATGCTCGGCGTCGCCGCCAAGAAGGCCGTGCTCGACCGCTACAACGAACTGGCGATGAACTACTCCGACGAGACCGCCGACGAGATGGCCGCGCTCCAGGACAAGATCGACGCCGAGAACCTCTGGGATCTCGACAGCCAGATCGACGTCTCGCTCGAAGCGCTGCGCTGCCCGCCCGACGATGCCATGCCGGCCAACCTCTCGGGCGGTGAACGCCGCCGTGTCGCGCTCTGCAAGCTGCTGCTCGAAGCGCCCGACATGCTGCTGCTCGACGAACCGACCAACCACCTCGACGCCGAGACCATCGCCTGGCTGCAACAGCACCTGATCGACTACAAGGGAACGATCCTGATCGTCACCCACGACCGCTACTTCCTCGACGACATCACCGGCTGGATCCTCGAACTCGACCGCGGCCGCGGCATCCCCTACGAGGGCAACTACTCCTCCTGGGTCGAACAGAAGGCCAAGCGGCTGGAGCAGGAAGCCCGCGAGGACAAGTCGCGCGCCAAGACGCTGGAACGCGAACTCGAATGGATGCGGCAGGGCGCCAAGGCGCGGCAGGCCAAGTCCAAGGCCCGTATCAACGCCTATAACGAGCTGGCCGAGCAGTCCGAGCGCGAGAAGCTCGCACGCGCCCAGATCGTCATCCCCAACGGCCCGCGCCTTGGCGGCAAGGTGATCGAGGTCGAGGGCCTGAAGAAGCACATGGGCGACAAGCTGCTGATCGAGGACCTGAGCTTCGCGCTGCCGCCGGGCGGCATCGTCGGCGTCATCGGCCCCAACGGCGCCGGGAAGTCGACGCTGTTCAAGATGCTGACCGGGCAGGAGAAACCCGACGCCGGCACCATCGAGATCGGCGATACCGTGCAGCTCTCCTACGTCGACCAGTCGCGCGACGACCTCAAGGACGGCGACAACGTCTGGGAGGCCATCACCGGCGGCGCCGAGGTGATCGAACTGGGCGACGCCACGGTGAACAGCCGCGCCTATTGCTCGTCCTTCAACTTCAAGGGCAGCGACCAGCAGAAGAAGGTCTCGCTGCTCTCGGGCGGTGAACGCAACCGCGTCCACATGGCGCGGCTGCTGAAAGAGGGCGGCAACGTCCTGCTGCTCGACGAACCGACGAACGACCTCGACGTCGAAACGCTGCGCGCATTGGAAGACGCCCTGGTCGATTTCGCCGGCTGCGCCGTGGTGATCTCGCACGACCGCTTCTTCCTCGACCGGATCTGCACGCATATCCTGGCCTTCGAGGGCGAGGCACATGTCGAATGGTTCGAGGGCAATTTCGAGGATTACGAAGAGGACAAGAAGCGCCGCCTCGGAGCCGATGCGCTGGAGCCGAAGCGGGTGAAGTTCAAGAAGTTCGTGAGGTAGGACGATGCGTGCGCTCGGGCAGCAAATTCGCCATGATTTCGCTGCCTGGGCCGCCAGCACCGCCGCGCGGTCCAGCAAATATGCGCGGTTCAGTGTGACGGTGGGGCGCAACGCGTTGAATGACGAACCAAGACTGACGCAAGTTTCGCACGGGCTTCAGTTCCTGCCGGAGCCCGGTGAATTCGACGCGTGGCATCGCAGCGTTTGCGAAAACGTTCAGAACAATCTGAGAGGCTTGGACGGCGAGACCTATCGGTTCGGCGTTTCGGCCAAACTGGTGAATGTCTACCTGAAAGCTTTGCTGGTTGGCGAGTTCGGTGAGACAACCGAATACTCTGATCGGGTGGCAGTGGTGCATCCGCCTATCGACCGAAGCCTTCTCGGCGTTTTGGAAGAGCTAGATGTCGGTGGCTTCAAAGCGGAATGGCGCAGGCTAAAGACAGCGAGTTGGTCGCTGTTTGAATATGAAGATTATGTCCAGGTCATTTCTCTGATCCGCAAATGCACGATCGAAAAGACTGACGATGGCCTGCCCAAGATGAATGGCCTTTGGGCGATAGAGCAACACTGGCCGGGCTATCAGAAAGCGGATGGCGCGCAATCCACCTCGCAATAGCCCACCCGTAGGGTGCGCATTCACTGCGCACCGCTGCGCCCGAAACTTGATAGCCATCCCCCGACAAGCGTAGGGTGCGTGCCCTGCACGCACCGCATTCCCAACCGAAATGGTGCGTGAAATCACACACCCTACCAATCCCCAGCCCGCCCGGAACAAGCCGAAGGCGCCGGGCGAGCGCCGGACCGGCCCCCCGGTCTGGCGCTTTGGAGGCCGGGCACTTCCCCCGCCACCCGCGCAATGACCTGGCTGGCATGAAGCGCGCCGTTCGGCAGTGGCCGCGCCAGCCCCCGGTCCGGCGCCCGCCCGGCGCCCCCCCGTAGGGTGCGCATTCACTGCGCCCCCCTCCTGCGCACCCCTCCGCCCCGAATCCGATATCCATCCCCCCAGATCCGCGCCATCTTCCCCGTCCCGGCCCCCTCCGCGAGCCCGTCATGGCCGACCTGCGCAAGATCCGCCGCCGCACCCCGCGCCCGTTGCGGGTGTTTCTGCCGGGCCTCGTCTGAAGGCTCCAGGAACCCGGCCGTCCGTTCACGCGTTTGTCATCCAGACCTGAACAAACCGTGGGAACCGCCATGCTCTATACCATTCTCATCATCATCCTGATCCTCGCCCTCATCGGCGCCCTGCCGACCTGGGGCCATTCCCGCAGCTGGGGCTACGCGCCGGCGGGTGGCCTCGGGGTCGTGCTGCTGATCATCGTGATCCTCTTGCTGATGGGCCGGATCTGACCGCGAAAGACTTCGGGATGCCCGGACTCGACGGGCGTCCCGGAAATCACTCCCAAGGGAAATGACGTAAATTCAATAATTTGACCCCCCGTCCTAGCTGGGACACCTGGTTTTCCGCCTTCAAGGCCCCCTCTCATCACGATTTTCGAACCGGCGATTTCCCGCGATCCCCGGCGCCCCTTTCCGGCGATCCCCCGCCGCCCCGAACCGGCCCGGAAACCGATCCTCCACCCCGCCGTTATCCCTGCACGGTCGCCACGGGGCGGCCGCACCAGAAATGGAGGAAGACCATGAAACGCACGATCCTTACCGCCGCCATCCTCGCCGCTTCGCTGGGCACGGCCGCCGTCGCCGAGACCCAGAAGGCCCCGGCAGCGCAAGGCAGCGCCGCGGTGATGACCCACGGCAACCTGATCTCCGAACTCAAGACCGGCAAGGCCGACAGCGCCAACTGGGCCAGCGAGATCGCCGGGCTGGAAAGCAGCGCCCAGGTCGAGATCGTCAAGCTGAGCGAGCTGAAGGGTGAAGCCGCCGAGAACTCGGCCGCGCTCGACACCGCCCTGACCGAGACCCAGGCCGACGCCGGCGCCGCCCGCACCGCCATCGAGGCGAATGCCGAACTGAAAGGCGCGCTGGAGGCCGAGAGCTTCACCGCCGAGGACGTGGTGATGGTGCAGGTCGATGGTGCCAACCAGGTGACCCTGGTGGTCGACGACCGCTCGTAACCTGTAACGCCGTTGCGCTGGCGGGCGGGCCTGTATCCACGGGCCCGCCCTCGTCGTATTGACGTCACGCCGCATGCCGGTTCCGAAGGTCGCGATGCACCGAGGAATAGGCCCAGTCGGTGGCGCTGCCCGCCAGCCCGTGTTTCACCGGGTCTTCGTGGCAGGCGGCGAGGTGCCACTCCAGGTCCTGCCGGTCACGGATGTGATGTTCCCAGAACCGCGGCTGCCAGATTCCGCTCTGGCCCTTGCGTAGGGCGGGGTTCACCCCGCCGCCCGCGCCGAAGGCGGGCACTTCGGGCGCGCGGCCGGCGAGGCGGAAGTGTTTGGAGAACCGCGCCTTGATCGCGCCCCAGCGTTCGGAATAGTTGCCGTCATCCGCCGGCAGCGTCCAGATCGCGTGCATGTGGTTGGGCAGCACCACCCAGGCGTCGATCCCGAAGGGGCGGCGGGCGCGGGTGTAACGCACCGCCTCGCGCAATATGGCGATCTCGTCGGTCAGCAGGGTCCACGACCGGTCCGCGAGGCAGACGGTAAAGAAGACGGTCGCGCCGGGGGCGCGGGGGCGGCGATAATTCGGCATGCCGCCCAGTCTAGGACAATCCGGTTAAGGTTCCCTTGACGGGCGGCGGGGTAAACCCCGCCCTACGCCCTTACTGGAACGCGCAGCCGGTCTTGACGCCCAGCTTGCGGAAGATCGTCGCCGCCGGGCAGAAGCCGGTGAACGAGGATTGCAGCAGGTTCAGCCCGATGAAGACGGTGAACCAGACGAAATAGGGCGAGACCCAGACCGTGAGCGCCACGCTCAGCAGCACCATCACGCCGGCAAATCGAAACACCGCAGTATCAATCGTCATCGCTTGTCTCCCCAATCCAGAGCCGCTGACGGCCATGGCCGCCGTTACGGTGCCAATCTAGGTGATCCTGAAGTTATATGCAATAGTTTGAATGTGAAATGGGGGCACGCGAGTGCCCCCAGGACTGCGACAGATTGCCCGGATCAGGCCGCGCCGCAGCCCTTCAGCCAGGAGAGGATGCCTGCCGCCGGAACCGCACCGGCCTGGCGCGCGGTCTCGCGGCCGCCCTTGAAGGTCGCCAGCAGGGGAATGCCGCGGATGCCATACTTGTTGCCGGCCTGCGGATAGGCCTCGGTGTCGAGCTTCACGAAGCGCGCGCGGCCCTTCATCTCGGCCGCGGCCTTGGCGAATTCGGGGGCCATCATCCGGCAGGGGCCGCACCAGGAGGCCCAGAAATCGACCACCAGGGGCACATCGTCGCGCGCCTGCGCCTTCTGCAGCCAGGCGAGCGAGACCTCCTTCGGCTTGTCCCACATCAGCGGCGCCCCGCAGGTGCCGCAGCGCGGGTTGGCGCCCAGCTTCTCGGCGGGGACGCGGTTGCCTTGTTCGCAATCGGGGCAGGTGAGTTTGACGGCGGTCATGTGAACCTCATCACATTCATGTTTCGTTATATATAGGAAGCGGGAAAGCCCCCGCAATCCCCGGTCCTCGACAGGATCGCCGGTTTGCGCCGCGAGGGAAATTCCAAAAATCCGCCGTGCCTCTCGACAGGCCGGTGGATGGCGCGCATAGAAAGGCCGGGTCGGGCCCGAGAGGGCCGCCACAAGAGAAGATAGGACGAGGACAACGGGCATGGTCGAGAAAACTGGCGGACACGAAGCAGTCGTGCTGCGCTTTCCCTTTCCGGAGGTTCCGGCCTATGGCGAGATCATGGAGATCCGCGACGGCATCCTGATGACGCGGATCCCGCTTCCCTATCGCCTCGACCACGTCAACATCTACTTCATCCGCGATACCAATGGCTGGGCGGTGGTCGATACCGGCATCCGCACCGACGAGGCCATTTCCGTCTGGGAGCAGCTTTTTGCCGGGCCGCTGAAGGGCATGACCATCAGCAAGGTGATCGTCACCCACCTGCATCCCGACCACATCGGCCTTGCCGGCTGGCTCTGCGAGCGCTGCGATGCGCCGCTGCTGACCAGCTATTCCTCGTTCATGGGCAGCCTGTACATCTCGCTCGGCGGCCGCGAGAGCCTGACGCGGCACAACTTCGACTTCTACCGCTGCCACGGCATGACCGACGAGATTGCCGGCGTGGTGGCGATCCAGGGCAACGAATACCTGCGCCGGGTGGCCGAGTTGCCGCCGACCTTCCAGCGGCTGCTGCAGTCGGACCTGCTGGAGATCGGCACGCGCACCTTCCGCATCTACACCGGCGACGGCCATGCGCCGGAACAGGTGATGCTCTATTGCGAGGAAGAGAAGCTGCTTTTCGCCGCCGACCAGGTGCTGGAGCAGATATCGCCCAACGTCAGCGTCTTCCCGGGCGAGCCGAACGGCGATCCGCTGGGCCATTACCTGCGGTCGCTGCGGCTGATGCAGTCGCATATGCCGGAAGACGTGCTGGTGCTGCCGGGTCACCGCCGCCCCTTCATCGGCCTGCGCGAGCGTTGCGCCGAGCTGGAGGCGCACCACGAGGAGCGTTGCGACCTGATCCGCGACACCTGCCGGACCACGCCGCAATCGGCTGCCGCGCTGGTGCCGGTGCTGTTCACCCGCAAGCTGGACGCCCACCAGATGAGCTTTGCCTTCACCGAGACGCTGGCCCATATCAACCGACTGGTGCGGCGTGGCGAGGTCGAACAGCTGGTCGATGCCGAGGGGCTGATCACCTACCGCACCGTCACGGCCTGACGCGTCAGAGAACGCCGATCTCGGCCAGGGCGCGGTTCAGCTCGGCCGGCAGCGCCTCTTCATGGGCGCGCTGTTTCGGCAGGTCGGGCGGCGCGTCGGCGGGGGAGAGGTAGCGCCAGCCCTGGAAGGGGCGCTTGGTGGCACTCTGGGTGCGCACCAGTTCCGGGTCGAGCACGATGGCGCAGCGGCGGATGCCGTCCTCGCCGATGACCTCGTCGAGCCGGACGATCTTCTGCCGCGCCTGGATCACGCCCTTGATGACCCAGTAGATCGAGCCGCCGTTCAGCACCTCGGCCTCGCGCTTGGGCCACATGCGGGTGACATGGCGGTTCAAGCCGTCGGTCCAGACGGTGCGGCGGCGCATCTCCTGCCAGGCGGCAAGATCCTCGACGCTCTCGGTGCCGACGGAGAGTTTTATGAGATGTACGTGCTTTTCCACAGAATCCGCGCTCCCGGCCGATATTGTAGTTCAAATCCAATCGTCGACAAGCGGTTGTGTTCGCCCGCTCACTTGCGGTAGACGCACCGGGCGTTCTGAGCTAATCTGATGCTTCTGCCCTTCCACTTACTTGCGAGCCTGCCATGACCCGTTTTGCCGCCCCTATTGCCGAACAAATCTGGGACATGAAATACCGCTTCAAGGCCGCCGATGGCACGCCCAACGACGTGACCGTCGAGGACACCTGGCGCCGCATCGCCCGCGACCTGGCGCGAATCGAGAAGGATCCGCAGGTCTGGGAAGACCGCTTCTACACCGCGCTGGAAGACTTCAAGTACCTGCCCGCCGGCCGGATCACCGCAGGCGCCGGAACCGCGCGCCAGGTGACGCTGTTCAACTGCTTCGTCATGGGCACGATTCCCGACAGCATGGGCGGCATCTTCGAGATGCTGCGCGAGGCGGCGCTGACCATGCAGCAGGGCGGGGGGATCGGCTATGACTTCTCGACCATCCGGCCGCGCGGCGCCGATGTGAAGGGCGTGGCGGCGGATGCCTCCGGCCCGCTCTCCTTCATGGACGTCTGGGACGCGATGTGCCGCACCATCATGTCCGCCGGTTCGCGGCGGGGCGCGATGATGGCGACGATGCGCTGCGACCACCCGGATATCGAATCCTTCATCGGCGCCAAGTCCGATGCCGCGCGGCTGCGCATGTTCAACCTCTCGGTGCTGGTGACCGATGCCTTCATGTCGGCGGTCAAGGGCGACGGGCCCTGGGACCTGGTCTTCGACGGCAAGGTCTATCGCACGCTGCCCGCGCGCGAGCTGTGGAACCGGATCATGAAGGCAACCTACGATTACGCCGAGCCGGGCGTGATCTTCATCGACCGCATCAACGCGGCCAACAACCTGAACTACGTCGAGACCATCGCCGCAACCAACCCCTGCGGCGAGCAGCCGTTGCCGCCCTACGGCGCCTGCCTGCTCGGCTCGATCAACCTGGCGCGTCTGGTCACCGACCCCTTCGGCAAGGACGCCAAGCTGGACGGAAAGGCGCTCTCCGACCTGGTCGCCCTGGCCGTGCGGATGATGGACAACGTCGTCGATGCCTCGAAATTCCCGCTGCCGCAGCAGCTGGCCGAGGCCCAGGCCAAGCGCCGCATCGGCCTGGGCGTCACCGGCCTGGCCGACGCGCTGCTGATGCTGGGGCTGCGCTATGGCTCTGACGAGGCCGCGGCCCAGACCGAGGCCTGGCTGCACGCCATCGCCCGCGCCTCCTATCTCGCCTCGGTCGAGCTGGCCAAGGAGAAGGGCGCCTTCCCGCTGTTCGATGCCGAGGCCTATCTCGCCTCGGGCAACATGAAGAACATGGACGAGGATGTGCGCGAGGCGATCCGCAAGCACGGCATCCGTAACGCGCTGCTCACCTCGATCGCGCCCACCGGGACCATTTCGCTCTATGCGGGCAACGTCTCGAGCGGGATCGAGCCGGTCTTTGCCTATGCCTACAAGCGCAAGGTGCTGCAGAAGGACGGGTCGCGCACCGAAGAGGAAGTTGTCGACTATGCCGTGCAGATGTGGCGCGACAAGTTCGGCGATGCGGCGCTGCCCGACTATTTCGTCAACGCGCAGACGCTGTCGCCCTCGGACCACGTCAAGATGCAGGCGGCGGCGCAGAAGTGGATCGACAGCTCTATCTCGAAGACGATCAACTGCCCCGAGGACATCTCCTTCGAGGCCTTCAAGGACGTCTACATGCAGGCCTGGGATACGGGCTGCAAGGGCTGCACCACCTACCGGCCGAACGATGTGACGGGGTCGGTGCTGAGCGTCTCGGAAGAGTCCAAGCCGGCCCAGGGCAGCGCGCCCGAGGTGGTTGCCAAGGACATGGGCGAACCGCAGATTCCGCATGGCGACGTCATCTACATGACCGAGCCGCTGGACCGGCCGCAGGCGTTGGAAGGGCAGACCTACAAGGTCAAGTGGCCCGACAGCGAGCACGCGCTCTACATCACCATCAACGACATCATCCTGGGCGGCCACCGCCGGCCCTTCGAGGTCTTCATCAACTCGAAGAACATGGAGCACTTCGCCTGGACCGTGGCGCTGACCCGGATGATCTCGGCCGTGTTCCGGCGCGGCGGCGACGTGTCCTTCGTGGTGGAAGAGCTGAAGGCCGTCTTCGACCCGCGCGGCGGGGCCTGGATGAACGGCAAATACATCCCCTCGATCCTCGCGGCCATCGGCGGCGTGATCGAACGCCACATGATTTCGATCGGCTTCATCGAGGGCGAGGGCATGGGCCTCAAGTCCGACCCGCAGGCCCAGGTCGTCAACCTCGACGCCCCGCGCGGCAAGGCCTGCCCGTCCTGCGGCCAGTTCGAGATGCGCATGGTCGAGGGCTGCATGACCTGCGGCTCCTGCGGCCATTCGAAGTGCGGCTGAGGGCTGGGGCGTTCAGTCGTCAGATCCACGATAGAATGTGCGTTTCCGGGGTGACTTGACCATTCCGGCACAGGATTGGCGACCACCGGCTGCAGCGCAGCCGGTGGTCTTTTATTTCAATGGCTTAGGCATTCGGGGAGGAGCTTGGATCCGCCTCCTCAACATTGTGTCCAGGAGGCTGCAGCTTGCGGCAGTCGGCACCATGGGCAGCCCTCGGAGCTGATCCGGCGGGTCGGGGTGCCGGAGGATTGAGCACGGTCGAGCCGTCGCAAGCGGCCGATCCCAGCACACAATTGACCCTGATCAATGTGACACTTGTGGGTGCTGCCTAGAAAAAGAGCGGGTTTGAGCAGTTGGCACGGGAACGACCGCAGGGTGTAGGAGGCCGAGATGTCGGATCTGGCAGGGGGGCTTGAAGCCCGCACGACCCAATGGGCCATGCACGATTCGGCAGCCTATGCCGAGGGTGAGGGCGGCGAACCCCCGGCAGTGCTATCGTCGGACGTTTCGTATCTCGATACTTCCCGGACCGTAAGTCCGCCCAGCCGTTCCACGCCGCTTCCCGGCTGGCTGGGCGGCGGGAGCAGCCTTCAATGCTGGGCGATGCCAAGTTCCGCGCAGGATTGGGTTCAAGGGAGTTCGCCCGAGGTCCAGTCGATCGCGGTCGCGACACCGCCCATGCAGTCTATCGACTGGGGAACCCGGCTCTCCTCAACCGAAGTGACGGTCTATTTCGCGCCTTATGGAGCATTGGTCGACGGCAGCGCCTCGGCGGGCTGGACAGACTATGAGATCGATCAGGCCATGCTCGCGCTGAAGCAGTTCGAGGCGGTTTCCAATCTGAGTTTTACGCGGGTCTACTCTCAGAGTGCGGCCGATTTCAAACTTATCACGGTTGGCATCGCCG
Source organism: Seohaeicola zhoushanensis (assembly GCF_014656415.1). Taxonomy (GTDB): domain Bacteria; phylum Pseudomonadota; class Alphaproteobacteria; order Rhodobacterales; family Rhodobacteraceae; genus Seohaeicola_A; species Seohaeicola_A zhoushanensis. The sequence continues at coordinate 13,509 of NZ_BNCJ01000033.1, forward strand.
ATCCCAATTTCCTCGCGGTGATGTATCCGCCGGGGACGGAATACGCGGGCGATGCCGCGTTCAATTTCGCGGGTTACGGCTGGGACTGGGATCAACCCGGTTCCGGCGCGCTCGAGCAGGGAGGCATGGGCTTTTCCACGCTCGTGCACGAGTTTGGCCACGGTGTCGGGCTGGCGCACCCGCATGATGACGGTGGGACTTCCACGATCATGGAGGGGGTAACCTCGCCCTTCGGGTCCTACGGGGTCGGAGACCTGAACCAGGGCATTTTCACGGTCGAGAGCTTTAACCGGGGGTGGCCGGCGGGGCCGCTCGGGCCGCAGGACCTTGGCTCCAACTACGGCTACCAAGGGACGCTGATGGCATTGGACATCGCCGTGGTCCAGGCGAAATACGGAGCCAATCTGGATCATGCGACCGGCGACGATGTGTATCTGCTGCCGGATGAGAATGGCCTGGGGACCTATTTCACTTGCATATGGGATGCAGGTGGCGCGGACGAGATACGAAGCGCATCCGCGCTGGACGTGACCATCGACCTTCGTCCGGCCACGCTCCAGCAGGAAGTCGGCGGAGGTGGCTACGTTTCCTGGGCGGAAGGGATCCGTGGAGGCTTTACCATCGCCAATGGCGTGCTCATCGAAAATGCCGTCGGAGGAAACGGCAACGACGATATCACCGGGAATTCCGCCGCCAACAAGCTGCGCGGTGGAGGCGGAAACGACCTGCTCTTCGGGCTGGGCGGCGCCGACGTGATCCGTGGCGGCGACGGGAACGATGTTCTCGTCGGGGGCGAGGGCGCGGATACGATGATCGGGGGCGCGGGCACCGATCTCGCCGATTACGCGAGCGCCACGACCTCTGTCGTCGCGAGCCTTCTGGCTTCGACAGGCAATGCCGGGGCGGCGCAAGGTGACGTCCTATCGCTGATCGAGAACCTGCGCGGCGGTGACTACGACGATGTGCTGGCCGGAGACCGGCTCGCCAATGTGCTGACGGGTGGCCTGGGCAACGATCAACTGAACGGCCTGGGCGGGGCCGACGTATTGAATGGCAACCAGGGACGGGACACGCTCAACGGCAATGCCGGGGACGACCAGCTGGCGGGCGGGATCGGGAACGATATCCTGAATGGAGGATACGGCGATGACGTCCTGGTTGGCGGTGACGGCAATGATGTCATGTCCGGAGGCGTGGGAGCCGACCAGATCCGAGGCGATGCGGGCAATGACACCGTCACCTTCGCAACGGCCACGGAAGGAGTGAAAGCCTATCTGATCGGTTATGACCGCAACCAGGGCGAAGCCAGGGGTGACCAGTACATCAGCATCGAGAACCTGACCGGGAGCAACTACGGCGACACCCTGGGAGGCGATTTCAGGGACAACGTGCTGCGAGGATTGCGCGGTCAGGATGTCTTGAACGGACGTGCGGGGGACGACCGGATCTTTGGCAACCTGGGAGACGACGTTCTCAACGGCGGCTTGGGGTCCGATACGCTGACCGGCGGTGGAGGCGTTGATACGTTCATCTTCAACGGAGGCGCCGACGTGGTAACGGATTTTGCCGGGGACTTGTTGCGTTTCGACAGCGATCTCTGGGGGGGCGCGCAACTCGGCGCAGGTGATATCCTGGAATTTGCCCGGATATCGGGGGGCGATACGATCTTTGATCTTGGCGAGGGCAATAGCCTTACGCTGGTCGATTTCATTGATCTTGATGCGCTGACGCCGCTGATCGGGTCATTCTGAGCCACGGGACAGCGTGTTGGAACGGGCTTCCGGCATCCGATGGCACTTCAAAGGCAAGCAGACAGAGCGGGGCCGCTGTTGTGCCGTTCCGGATCCGCGTGACGGGCGGCGACATGTCTCTCGCTTCGAGGCGGAATGTCTGACCGTCGGTTCTGCTCTGTGTTCAGGCCTGTCGCCGCCTGGGCCGCCCGTCGCGCCTGACGGATTCCGCCATATATATTCCGTCCCGCATGTGTTAAGGGTGACGTAGGGTCAACCTCGACCCCGAGGGCAGCCCGTCAGAAAAATGGGAGGTCGGAACAATGAAGCCGTTGCACGTATTTGGAATGGCCGTTGCTGTCTGGGTCATGTCCTCGGCAGCCAACGCTGAAATCCTTGCCATCATGAACTATGAAAGCAAACCGGCGGATCAGTTGAAAAGCCTCAAGTTGACCGGAGAGCAACCGCGGCGCGAGGGCCTGGCCATCGTCGACCTGGATCCCGCCAGCCCCAACTTCGGCAAGATCGTGTCGGATATTCCTATCGATCCCGGCACGGTGGCCCATCACATCTTCTATGATCGCACGATGGCCAAGGCCTATATTTCCAGCCTCCAGTCCCCGCCGCTTCAAGTGCTGGACATGACCAAGAACCCATACCGGCTATCGGTGATCGAGACACCGCCCTGCGGCATGGGCGAGGACGTCATCTTCGACGAAGCGAACGAGCGTTGGTTCCTCACCTGCATGGCGTCGGGAAATGTGATCGTCGGATCGGTGAAGACCGACGAGGTGATCGGCGAGATAAAGCTGCCGGGCACCTATCCGCATGGTCTCGCGGTGAATACGGCGATTGACCGCATTCTCGTGACATCGACGATCACACCAGACCTGACCGGACCCGACGAATACATCTCGGTGGTGAAGGCTTCGACACTGGAACCGATCGGCAAGATCAAGATGTCGGATGCCGCCTCTCCATCAAGTGTCGCGCCGGTCGAAGTGTTGTTCGTGCCCGGCCATGAACCGGCCACGGCGATTGTTACCAACATGTTCGGGCATACGCTCGAGGCCCTGGTCTGGGACGGCGGCACGCAGGAGTTCAGCCGGGAAACCGTGTTCAATTTTGCCGAAAACGGTGCCCATGTTCCTTTGGAGATCTACTTCAACGGAACTGACAATCCGGACCGGATGTATGTGACGACGGCGATGAAACCTGGGCATCTGCACATCTTCGACATTTCCGAGGGGCCGACGAAACCGAAGTTGTTGCACCAGATCGTTACGGCGGACGGCGCTCATCACGTCGGGTTTTCACCCGATTTCAAGCTGGCGCATGTTCAGAATTCCTTCATCAACCTGCCGGACATGAGCGATGGTTCGGTTTCGGTCGTCGACCTGGCCAAGGGCGAAGTGATTGCGAACATGACGTCGCTCAGGGATGCAGGGTTCAATCCCAATTCGTTGACCTTGCTGCCCGAGTGGAACCATCTCGCCGGACATTGAAAGGGAGGGCGCCGGAGTTCCGGCGCCGCTCGCCTCGATCTGGAAGGCTCGCGTGATGGCATCCAATCGTATCGTCACCCTGGCAGTGGTCTTCGGTTCTGCGCTGTATCCGGCGGAACCCCTTGTCGCCGCGACGGGCTTGGACCCGGATAGCCCCGTCTGGCGGGTGGGCGCCGAGGACAGTGTCGAGGTCGCGGTGCAACTGGACCTGAAAACCGCGCAGACCGTTCAGGTCGCGGTCGGGTCGAAGGTCCGCCTGATCGTGCAAAGCCCCCAGGCGTTGGAGTTGCATTTCCATGCCTTCGACCAGAGCGCGCGCGTATCGCCCGGCAAACCTGCGGAGTTTGCCTTCCAGGCCACCAGGACCGGGCGTTTTGCAATCGAGGCGCATGGCATCGTCGATGCGCTTGGCCGCCACGAGAGGGTAGTTCTCTATGTCGAAGTGCGACCGAGATGACCTTGCCGAGGGGTGTGCTCATCGCGATGATGGCACTTCTGCCGGTTCCGGCGACGGCCCATGCCTTTGGCGCGCGGTATGACCTGCCGCTTCCGCTGGGGCTCTACCTGTCCGCTGCCGGTCTGGCCGTGGCGCTCTCCTTCGGCGGGGTATTGCTCTATCCGCAAAAAAGCTCTCGCCACTCCTTCGCGATGGATATCAGGGTTCTACCGGGGCTGGCGGGCTTCTTCCGGGTGCTTCTCGCATCGCTGGGACTGATCCTGTTCGCGGTGGTGATCGGTGCGGCCTTCGCTGGTCCCCCGGAGGCTACGCGCAACTTCGCCACGATCTGGATCTGGGTGATCTGGTGGGTGGGCTACCTGTTGCTGTCCGCGCTTGTTGTCGAGACATGGCCGCTGGTCGATCCGTTCCGAAGAATTGCCGTGGGCTTGGTCCATGTGAGGCGCGCAATGGGACAGGGCCGGGACGCAGGGCTGCCTCTTGTCTTCGGTTGGTTGGCGCCCATCGGATTGCTGTGCATCGCCTGGCTCGAAATGATCTCCGACTATTCCGAGGGTCCGCCCGCGATGGGCATCCTGGCGTTGATCTATCTCGGCGTGGCAATCATCGGCGGAGTTGTCTTCGGTCGGCCCTGGTTTGACATCGCCGACCCGATCAGCCGCGTGATTGGAGTTTTCGGACGGTTGGCGCCGATTTGCGCGCCTGCTCCCGGCGTGCTGCGACTTCGCTTTCCGGGGAGCGGGCTGCTCGACAATCGCCGGGCTCTGCCCGGAGATGTCGCCCTGGTTGTCTGCCTGATCGGAGTGGTCCTGTTCGATGGGCTTTCGGAAACTCCGGCCTGGGCTGCGGTGTTGGACTATGCCAGCGGAGCCGGGTGGCTCCGTCCGACATTGCTCTGGCTGCGCGAACAGGGCTTCGATCTGCTGAAGGTCATTCGGGGCCTTGGACTGGCTTGCGTCATCGGGCTGTTCCTTGCCGGCTACTGGATCGTGATTGCGGCCGTCGCCTGGATCACAGGGGCGAAAGAACCAATGGCCAGGCTTGGCGTCGAGTTCATCGAGGTCCTGCTTCCGATTGCAGTCGCCTATCACCTGGCGCATTACATTTCCTACCTGCTCATTGCCGGTCAGTTGATCCTCCCGGCCGCCTCCGACCCATTTGCGCTGGGATGGGATCTCTTCGGAACGCGGGGGCGTTCCATCGACATTTCGGTCATCGGGGCGCAGGACATCTGGTGGATTGCCTTCGTGACGGTCATTGCCGGGCATGCCTTGTCGGTGTTCATAGGCCACCGCCGCGCCTTGCAGGTCTTCTCGGGACCCAGGACTGCGGCAATCTCGCAGGTTCCGCTGACGCTGGCGATGGTGGGGCTGACCGTGCTCAGCCTGTGGATCCTGTCGCAACCTATAACGCAATGAACAATGGCCCTCGTGCCCATCCGGACCGATTGCGCGGGGTCAGCTATTCTCGGAGCTTTCTGAGTGTCCGGTTTCGAACATTGGTTCGTCGCTGGCATCACGATGGGCGACGGTTGGTCGAAAAACGATGATCCAGTCCGCGTAGCCTGTCGTACTGATTTGGTTTCTCGGAAAAATTCGTCTATTGAGGATGATGTATAGTCTAGCTGTCTTCTCCGGCCGTTGCCGGCGTCCTGATGTCAAGGAAGCCCAATGAAGAAGCCTGCACTTGTCGTTATCAGCCTGTTCGCGTTTGCCGCATGGCCTGCCGCCGGTATTGCGCAGACGTCCGCAGCTTGTGACCCTCACGATCAGTTGGTCTGTGCCTGCACCAACCTGGGTTTCAAGCCATCGGACCCTCGTCAGAACGCCTGCTTCCTGGGGGACGTCAACTACGCCACGATCACGCAGGTCGACCCGCTGTCCCAGCGTGCATTCATTGCGCTGAACTGGCCGGTGAAACGGGATGGCGAAGGCAAGGCAGTGACAGGCCTGCCCGATTTCGATGCGAGCCTGAGCGGGGATTGGACCACGGTCTGGGAAACCTGGAAGAGCACCAATGCGATCTTCCGCAATGGCAACCCGCCGCTCGACTGGGATGTACCCGGCGTGCCTTTGCCCGGGGCCTGTTCCGAAATCGACACGGCCGCGGCGCGGGCCGCCATCCCCTATTCCAGCCAGATACCGGATGCGGTGCCGCCCCGGTTCCTGGACGAATACGTGAACCCGGACGGTCATGCTCTGCTGGACCGGAACGGCGTCCCCGTGCGTTTCGACGTGCACTTCAACCGGCAGGCATACGACTATGTCGCCGGCAACCGCCTCTGGGATGCGCGCGACCTGGAGAGATTCATCGAGGCCAACAAGCGGCTGGATCTGCCGGTTGGCACCTGGGACAAGGGCGATGGCGTTCCGGCGAAACGCGGGGCGATCGTGATCAAGTCGGCCTGGAAGGTTCTCGACGCAAAGGACGATCCCGCGAGGTTCCACAAGTCATGGGCCTATATCACGCCGGTAATCGAGAACGGCAAGCTGACCCATGAATGCCAGTTGAAACCCGTCGGTCTGGTTGGCCTGCATATCGCCTACAAGACTGCCACGATGAAGGACTGGGCCTGGAGCACCTTCGAACATACTGAAATCGCGCCGCTCTGGTCCGAGATCGGCGCAACCGAAGAAGGCGCATTCGGCGATGGCAGCGCGGTGCCGGACTGGCTGTTCTACGGCAAGGAAAAGCCGAGCGTGGATCAGCGCGGAGCCGCCAAGCTGAACACGCCGCCGAAGAAGGCGCTAGACAACCAGCCCTCGCGCATCACGCGGTTCTATCCGAACGGCTATTATGCCGGGCCCGTCTCGGCCGGGGATACCGAGACCTGCAGCATCACCACGCCGGAATTCCACTGCCTCAACGTGCAACTTGCCGGACATTTTGCCGGATCGCCCCTTGGCAACTACCGGCTCAAGGGAACCCAGTGGCTGAAATACTCGCCCGGAATGGGCGGCTACACCGTTCTGCCCGAGATCCTGGGCAACGCGGTCATCGAGACCTTCACCCAGGACACGTCGAATTGCATGTCCTGCCACAGTTTCGCCGGACCCGAGGTCAATGGTTCGCCGAAGGGTATGTACGATTTCCTGTTCAGCTTCGGTCGGGATGTGCTGAATCCGACCGTGCCGCTGCAGGCCAGGTAGAGGTTCACACCAGGACAACAAAAATCCAACGGGAGACACAGGGATGCCAGTCAACAAGACGACACCGGAATACTACGCGACCATGGCGGTTTCGAAGCTTTTCGAGAACGAGAGTATGCTCAAGGAGTTCATGCACGTTTACGGGCAGAGCACGCCTGACGCGCAGGCCTATCTGGTCAAGAACCTCGGCCTGCCGGATGACATGGCCAAGAAGCTGGTGTCGCTCCAGGGCGAGGAATTGGCCAAATTCGTTGGCGGGAACGTCTGCGGCTACCTCTGGTAGACTTGTCGGTGGGGTCTTTTCCTGCCTGGATGCCATGATCTGCTCGCAGCGGTTCGTGGCTCTCGCGGCTGATCGGTTGCTGGGGGCATTCCTCTCTGGCGAAACGCGCGACACTCTCGTGCGTTTTGCCGAAGGCTTACCGGAGGCCGCCTCGGGACATATCCTGGAAACCAGGCTCGATGGTGGTGCGGGCAGGTGTGACTATTCGCTGGCCCTCACGCGTGGTGACGCCGGATTCGAGCGCTTCCTTTCGGCCATCGAGAAGGGCGAAGCTGACGCGGGCCTCGCGCCCGAAGTCCTTGCGCTGAAGGATGCCGGGATTGTTTGGCTGGAGTACGACGGTGCAGAAACGGGCGGCTTTGGTTGTCCCAGCTTCTTTGTCGCGGCTCGTTCTCTGCCAACTCCTCATGAAACCGCCGCGGGGCTCGCCACCGCCCTGTTTCGATCTGCCATGGGCGCAGGGCAGGTGCCGCCTGTCGGCAGGCTGCTCGCAAGCTTGCCGGAGGGCGCCTACCTCAAGCAATCCGGCGTCATGACAGGGCGGAAGCCCGGCGTGCCGAGGATCCGGCTGGTCCTGGATGGCGTGCAACCTGGAGCGATCGTTGAAATGCTGACGACGCTGGGATGGCCCGGCAACATGGCCAGCGCCGAGCGCCTTGCCATCCTGGTGAGCGAGCTTGCCGATTCCGCGACCGTGCGGGTCGACCTGGACCTCGGGGCAGGGCTTGGACCGGAGCTGGGGGTCGAGATATCAGGCACTGCACTTGATCCCGGATTTTCGGCGAGGCTGCTCCGCGAAGGGCTTTGCTCCGAGCCGAAGGCCAGGGCCCTGGAGCGGCTGAGCGTTCGCCATTCGCTGCAGGAATTCGGCGCTGAAGACATGCCGCTGCGGGCCGATTTCGGCCTGAACCATCTGAAGTTGGTCGCGGCCAGTTTGCCGGGGAAAGAGAGAGCCAAGGCCTATTTCTCGCTGATCACGATACCTGACTTTTCGCGGGCAATGGCATAGCATGGCGGCACGGTTCATTTTGAGGTGCGGACAGTGCAGCGCTCCCCCCTAGATGCTCCGAGCCAGGCCGCTCGCCCGCAAGTTCGCGTCACCAAAACTGGCGCAAGAACCCTTGCCTGGGAAACGCTCCGGCCCGCCGGTTCGGGCACAGGCTGGCGTGCGCGTCTCGCGACGCTGAAGGAGCTGCCGAAGCGGCTTGTTGCCCTTCCTATCGACGTCGAGATCGTAGCCGACGGCGCCCGGCTGGACATGGAGGAACCGCCAGGCGCGCCGCTTGCCACGATGATCGAGCGGGGCGGTTTCAACCTTGGCCTGTTCCTGACGCTGGCCACGCAGATGGCCGAGGCTCTGCAGGCGCTGCACGGCCGGCAAATTGCCCACGGTCACCTGTCGCCCGCGGCGATCTTCGTTCAACCCACCACGCGAGCGGTCCGGATTGCCTTGCATCCGGAGTGCCTGTTCCAGGCCGCGGCGCGCCCTTCGGGGATCGAGGGCCGCGATTTGGCGGCCATAGCGTATTGCGCGCCGGAACAGAGCGGGCGCACGTCCGAAACGGCCGATCTTCGGGCCGATCTCTACGCGTTGGGTGTCATCTTTTACGAGATGCTCGCCGGCATAGCCCCCTTCCGCGCGATAGATGAACTGGAGCTCGTGCATCGGCATCTCGCGGTGCCGCCTCAACCGCTCGCGGACCTGCGCCCCGATCTGCCGCACATGGTGGTGGCGATCGTCCACAAGCTACTCGAGAAATCCCCGTCCAATCGCTACCAGAGCGCCTATGGCCTGCTCAGCGACCTGCGCCTGTGCAAGGAGGCCGAGCGCCGGGATGGTACGGTATCCGACTTCCCGCTCGGTGCGCGCGATGCCCTGTCCACCTTCGTCATTCCGGACCGCCTCTATGGCCGGGACACGGAACGCCGCGTTCTTGAAGAGGCGCTCTCGAACGTACGCGCAGGCGGGGTCGAGGTCGTTCTGCTTGGAGGGCGGAGCGGGACGGGGAAGTCCGCGCTGGCCGCCGAGCTGCGCGATATGGCCGGCCCCGGGGCCCGGCCGCAATTCGTTTCGGGCAAATACGAGGAAGTCCAGCAGCTGCCGTATCTTGCCCTGCTGGAGGCGCTTCGTGAATTCGTCATGCGCAAGGTTGTGCAGGGCGGAGCCGGGCAGCAACGCTATCGCGACCGTCTGGTCGAGCGGCTGGGCGACAACCTGGCCATCGTGGCCGAGTTCCTGCCGGAACTAAAGCACCTGGTCGAGAATATCCCTCCCGATACGGCCAGGGATCCACTCGAACGCAACCAGCGTTTCCGGATCGCCATGCAGGGTTTTTTCGAGGTGATGGCCGAGGCCGACGCCCCGGTGATCCTGTTCCTTGACGACCTGCAATGGGCCGATGCCGCCTCGATTGCCCTTATCGAGGATGTGTTCCTGACTGCGCGGCTCTCCAGCCTGATGGTCATCGCGGCCTATCGAGACAACGCCGGGGGAGCGGTCGAGCGGGTGAAACTGTTCTCGGACGCTCTCGTCGCTTCCGGCGTGACCCCGCGAAATATCACCGTGCGGTCGCTGGGTGTCGAAGACACGACGCAGATGATTGCGGATGCGATGCATCTCGGGGATCGATCCCAGATCTCGGAACTGGCCCGCATCGTTCACGCCAAGACGCAAGGCAACGCCTTCTACCTACGCAAGATGCTCAACGCGCTTTACCAGGAAGGTGCGATAAGGTTCGACATCGACGCGGAAACCTGGCGTTGGGCGCTGGACGAGGTGACCCGGCGCGTGGTCGACACGGACGTCGCATTGCTGATGACCGAACGCATCGAGCGGTTGTCGCCCCAGGCCCAGCACACCCTGCGTTGCGCGGCCTGTTTCGGAACGAACTTCACAGCCTCCTCGCTGCAAATTGTCTCCGACCTGTCGGTTCAAGAGATCGAGCGAAACCTGAAGGAGGCGGGCGACGAGGGGTTTGTCCTTCGGCTCGGCGGGTCTGACGGGAGCCTTCATGCATTCAGTCACGACATGGTCCGAGATGCCGCCTATCGCGCGACGCCGGAACCCGAGCGCGCCAGGCTGCACTATCGCATCGGCGCCTTCCTTGCCGAGGACATTGCCAACCCGGCGACGGATGACCGCCTGTTTTCGGCGCTGGACCAGATCCTGCTCGGGATCGACCTGCTGAAGGAGCCCCCGGTCGGACGCCGTCTTGTGCAATTCGCCCTTGCAGCGGTGACACGCACCAAATCCGTTGCCGCCTACGAGAATGCCCTGCGCTATCTGCGCGCGGTCGAAAGCCTGCCGGTCAGCCTGGGCGGAGCGGATTGGGAGACAGAGCCCGAGATCACGGCCCGCTTGCGGTTGGAAACCATGGAGGTCCTGTTCTTCATTTCCGGCTTCGAGGTGGCCGAACCCTATTTCCGCGAGCTTCTCGAAAATCTTCCCTCAGCCCGAACCAAGGCGCATGTCTTTCAGGTCCTGGTCACGCTCTTCACCTTCCGGTCGGAATACGAGCGTGCGCTGGAGTTCGGTATCGAAGGCCTGAAACTGCTCGGTGTGAACCTCAGCCCGCCGCTCGCGCCCAAGATCATGGCGCAACTTGCCCGCACCCAGATCGAAGTGCGCCGGCAGGACGTCTTCGACTTTTCCTCGTTGCCGGCGATGAGGAACGAGGAATCCGAGCAGTTGATCGAGATGCTGATGATCGTGGCGACACCGGCGTTTCTGCAGAACAAGGACCTGTTCGTCCTCATTTCCCTCCGGATGTTCCGCGTGACGCTGCGCGACGGGATGACCAGTGCCGGCCTGTTTTCGGTGCAGACCTACGCGATCGTCAATTACCTGGCCTTCAAGGCGGTCGACCGGGCATTCCGGATCGGGACGAACCTGTTTCCCTTGCTCGAGGCGCGCAACATCTCTGCCCAGGTCCGCGGCCGCCTGTATTACACCTACAGCGTGGTGATCGCCTGGCATTTTCGACGTTACGAAGATCTGCACGACCTCCTGCGAGAAGGGATCAAGCACAGCTGGACCGCGGCCGATCTCGAATATGTCGGGTATTTCTACTACGGCATGTTGAAGTATTCGTGGGTCGGATGCGCCTCGCTCGGCACGCTGGTCGGGGAACTCGACGAATTCGAACGCTACCAGAAGCGGCTGAACCACGAGGTTCTGAACAACATCACCGCGATCTACCGCCGCGCGGTGGAGCGATTGACGCAGCCGGGGGATGGTCACCGCTGGTCGGAAGCTGACCGCAAGCTGGACCAGACAATGCGCGGCGAAGCCTCGGTTGGCAGTTTCCTGACCGCCGAGTTGCTGCTGACACACATCTACTCCGACTGGTCCGTCGTGCGCCAACTCTACGAACGGCTTTGGAAAGAGCAGAGCTTTACCACGCTCGGCCCGGAATTCGTCGATTTTCACCTGCTCTCCGGGCTTTGCCTGACCCGCCCGCCGCCGAACACGCTCCAACTTGCACGGCTGACCCGCCGTCGGAGGCTGCGCAAGCATCTTGCCGCGCTGAAACGTCTGGCTGACCACTTTCCCGTCAACCACCAGTTCCAATACACCCTGTTGCAGGCCGAAGTCGCGCGCGGCGCCGGCCGCACGGACAAGGCGCTGACACTCTTCGGCGAAGCCATCCGCAAGGCCGAGGATACCCAGACATGGAGCTATGTCGGTATCGCCTGCGAATGCGCCGCCCGCGCGGCGGAACAGTCGGGAGATACGGGCCGGCGCGACGGTTTCCTGGAACGCGCCGTGACCGCCTACGCGAAATGGGGAGCGACACGGAAGGTCGCGGCACTCGAAGCCGAGTGGCCCGAAGTCTTCAACCGCCAAGGCCGGGCCGCATCTCCGGTGGCGGGAGAGGGGCTCGACCTCGCGACAATCATCAAGACGAGCCAGGCCATACTCGAGATCACCGATCTCGACACCATGCTGCAGCACCTGCTGGAAATCGCCATGGAGAATGCCGGTGCGGACGTTGGCAAGCTCTACCTGATGCGCGACGAAGCACTGCAACTGGTGGCCGAGGCCAGCATCACGCGGCGAGACCTGAGGGTCAAGCTGCTGGAAAAGGGGCTGACCCTGGACAGGCTGCCTTCGGACGAATACCCGCGCGAACTGATCTCGCGCGTCGCCGTTTCGCACGAGGCGCTCATTCTCGGCGATGCCGTGCGGGGCCGTGGCTTCGAGGACGACACTTATGTGCGGGCCCGTGCGCCGCAATCCCTGATGTGCCTGCCGATTGTCAGTTCCGGTAGCCTGAAGGGGGTTCTGCAGCTCGAGAATACGCTCTCGCGCGGGGTCTTCACGGCCGGGCGCGAGGAGGTTCTGACGACAATCATGTCGCTCGCCGCGATCTCGCTGACCAACGCGCTGCTCTATGCGCGCCAGGAGGAGACGCTGGAGATCGAGACGCGCGCGCGCCAGGAACTGACCCGCGTCAACAAGCTAAAAGATGAATTCCTGGCCAATACGAGCCACGAACTGAGGACGCCGCTCAACGGCATTATCGGATTGGCGGACTCGATGATCGGCGGGGCCAATGGCCCGCTCGCGCCGGCCGCGATGAATACGCTGGGCTTGATCGTCTCCTCCGGGCGGAGGCTGTCGAACCTCGTCAACGATATCCTGGATTTCTCTCGCCTCAAGGATGGCGAGATCGAGCTTCAGTTGAAGCCGGTCGATCTGCACACCATCGTCAGCCTGGTCTTCGCTCTGATCGAACTGCGCGCGACCGGCAGCGGGGTGAAGCTGGTCAACGACATCCCGCGAAACGCGCCAAGCGTCCTGGCGGACGAGGCCCGGTTGCAGCAGATCCTGCTGAATCTCGTCGACAACGGGGTGAAATTCGGCGCGGGCGGCGAGGTCAGGGTTTCGCTTGAGGTCGAGGGTGAACGTGCCCGCGTCACCGTCGCGGATCAGGGTGATGGCATACCCGCCGAAGCCCAGGAAGTGATCTTCCAGAGCTTCGAACAGGCCGATGCGTCGATCCAGCGAACCTATGGTGGCATGGGGCTGGGGCTCGCGATCACGCGGAGCCTTGTGGAGTTGCACGGCGGAACGATCTCCGTCGCCTCCGAACTGGGGCAGGGCGCCCGTTTCACCTTCGACCTGCAGATCACGCGGGCTGCCGCCTCTCGCCTCAACGATCGGATCGTGGCGCAGGTCGAGCATTCCAGGGAGTTCCAGGGCTCTGTTCCGCCCATCGGCGAGGTCGCGGAAGAGCCTGCGATGTTCCACTCCGGACCGTCGTCCGCTGATGTCGATGGCGGACAGAATGCGGCCGCAGGTGAAGCCGCCTACAAGGTGCTGGTGGTCGACGACGACCCGGTGAATCTCCAGGTGCTGAAGAACTACATGAGGCTCGAAGGTTTCGAGGTCGTGCTGGCGAGCGATGGCGAGAACGCGCTACGGCTGGTCTCGGACGGCTACGAGGCCGACATCGTTCTGCTCGACGTCATGATGCCGCGCATGTCGGGTTACGAAGTCTGTGCCCGCCTGCGCGAAACCTACCCGGCGGCCCGGCTGCCTATCGTCATGCTCACGGCCAAGAACCGCGTCGAGGATCTGCAGGCGGGCTTCAACGTCGGCGCGACCGATTACCTGACCAAACCATTCTCGCGCCAGGAACTTTCCGCGCGCATGCACTCGCATATCGAGCTGACGCGCGTCTCCACCGCCTATGAACGCTTCGTGCCCGTCGAATTCCTCGATTTCCTGAAGCGCGACAGCATCGTCGATATCCATCTGGGAGATAACGTCGAACGGCAGATGACGGTGATGTTCACCGATATCCGCGGCTACACCTCGATCGCCGAGCAAGCCTCTCCCGCCGAAAGCTTTCAGTTTCTCGCCACCTATTTCGCGCGTATCGGTCCGATCATCCAGGAGAGCGGCGGCGTGGTGAACAACTACCTCGGCGATGGCGTGATGGCCCTGTTCCCCGGCGATCCCGGCGACGCGGTAAAGGCCGCAATCGGCATTCAGAGGGAGTTGCGGCGTCTGAACATCGACCGCGCCGCGCTTGGGAAGAGCCCGATTTCCACTGGCATAGGCCTGCATTGCGGCGATCTCGTGATGGGGATCCTGGGCGACAAGTATCGCCTGAACGGCAACGTGGTCTCTGACACCGTCAACGTTGCCGCACGGCTTGAAACGCTCACGTCGCAGTGCGGCATCGGGGTTGCCGCCTCGGCCGCCGTGGTGTCGAGGCTCGACAGGGAGCACAAGCAATTCTGCCGCCGGCTCACCAAGGTGCAGGTCGTGGGGAAATCCAGCGCCATTGATGTTTTCGAGCTCTTTGCCGGAGCCGATGCCGCCGAAATCCGAATGAAGCAATCGAGCCGGGCCGAGTTCGAGGCAGCCGGCAAACAGTTCCTGCGTTCGCAATTCGCCCGCGCCCGCGCCGAGTTCGCCGAGATCCACCAGAAGAACCCCAATGATGAGGCCGCGCGTTGGATGGCCGACCGTGCGGCGGTGCTGGAGCGTCACGGCGTGCCCGAGGGGTGGAGCGGCGCGGACATCTTGTCCCGGAAATAGCTGTTCCGGGCGCCGTCGCGAGGCGTTGCTGCGGAACTCTGATCGTGAATGATTTATGATGTGAAACCATGCGGTTAGGCGGGCGGCATCAGCGGAATGTCATTGGGCTTGCTTAGGTTTCGCGTCGATCTGATATCGGCTACTTTCCCGAAGCCCTGAACAGTCGAACCGCCTCTGGAATTCCCTTGAGACTACGCAACCCCCGGTCCTCGAAGCTGAGCTCCGATCCGGCCGCCAGGTCCCGAACGGTCCGGGATACAAGGCACTCACCAGGTTCGGCCTCGTCCATTACCCGGGCGGCCAGGTGGACGGCCAGCCCGCTGACATCACCGTCGTTCGTGTGGATTTCACCGGTATTGATGCCGGCCCTGATCTCGATCCCCAACTCCGTGACAGCTTCGCCCAATGCCATCGCGGCGTAGACAGCTCTGGCCGGACCGTCAAACGTGGCCAGGCAACCGTCGCCGGTCGACTTGATCTTGGTCCCTCGAAAGCGCTCCAGCACGGTTTCAACCAAGGTATCGTGGCGATGCAAGAGGCGGTTCCAGGCTTCGTCGCCCAAGGCGGCCGCATGTCTGGTCGAATCCACGATGTCCGTGAACAGGGCCGTCGCAAGGACGCGGTCCATGACCGGCGAGGGCTTTGTGCCGGTCAGGAATTCCTCGATCCGGTTCGCGATCATGTCGATGTTATCGCCGGTCCAGGGCACGTGGTCGTCTCCGGGAAGTTCCAGCATTTCTGCATTCGAAATCAGCCTGGCCAATTCCCGGCCGCCCTCCACGTCCACGATCAGGTCGTTGCGACGATGGACAACCAAGGTCGGGCATTGAACCACGGGCAGGATATCCGCCACGTTGATCTGACGGTTCAGGCTCATCAGATCGAAGACTGCGCTTGGGCTTGCTCCCTGCCGTTCGCGCCGTGCCCACCACGCCTGATAGTCGGCGTCCCCGGCCATTGAAGGCGAATAGCGCAGGTAACTTGCCCCGGTGCCCCAATAGTCGCGGACGTATGCGAGAAAGGCGTCGCAAGCCGTCTCGTCCTCCAGCCATTGTTCAAAGCGGGCCAGCGATCCTTGCAGGACAAGGGCTCGACATCAATCGGGGTGCGACGCCGCAAACAGGGTCGCAAGCGTTCCGCCCTCGGACAATCCAAACAATGCCGCGTCGTCGATACCGGCATGGTCCATGACGGCGCGGATGTCATCCCTTCGCTCGTCCATGCCCGGCATCCCTTGCCCGCGGTCCGACAGGCCCGTCCCTCGCTTGTCGAACAGGATGACGTTGGGATATTCGCCTAAGCGTTCCATCCAGGTGACCGAAGCGGGATGATCCCAGACGCAGTCGAGGTTCGAGATCCAGCCGGGCACGACAACCAGGTTCAGGTTGCCGCGCCCAAATTTCTGGTACGCCACGTGCACGCCGCCTGATTTGGCATAACGGGTTGGATGCGCCTTAATCCTGGAAACCATTGGTAACCTCGGATTTGCAACGATCGGTCAAGACTGCGGTATGTGCGCGTGTTGATCAAGCGCCGGCTGTTTTGGGCTACACCTCGCGACAATCGGGTCCTAACATCGCCTTAACCGCCCAAGCCCGCGGTGGCTCCGGGCGCCGACCTGCAGACTCCTGTCATGAACGGAGATCGGCCGGTGCCAGGTCAGGGGCGGCCCCTCGGATGGAATGGAACGATGCAGGAATACCGAATTCACGCCCGACGCATCGATGAACATGGCAGCCTGGCCGTCGCGAAGGAAGCCGAAGTCGCTCTCGACACCGACCTGTCGGGGCGACGCGATGCCATGAACCCGGTCGAACTGCTTCTCTCGGCATTGGCGGCCTGCATGTTGAAGGGCATCGAGCGGGTCACGCCGATGCTGGATTTCCGGATCGACGGCGCTGAAATCCAACTGGAGGCCACGCGCCAGGACGCGCCGCCGAAGCTTACGCACATCCGATACGAGATCGTCGTGGACAGCGCCGAGACCGATCAACGCCTGAACCTTCTGCATCGCAACATCCTGAAATACGGAACCATTTCGAACACGCTTTCGGGCGCGGTTGACCTTTCGGGATCGCTGAGACGCAGGAACTGAGTTGGTGGATACAGTCGAAAGGCTTCGTCCGCCAAATCTCGCCTGGCCGGGTCGATAGTTCCCGTTGCGCTTTGCCGGGACATTTTCCTTGCAGACCGGCCTCTCCTGCTGTCCTTTCTGGATAAGGATAAGAAAGCTGGTCGGCCCCGAAAGCACCGACAACAGCGCAATGTGCACGCATTTTCCGATGATCCGGGGATCATCCCAAGTCTGATTGAAAGAGGGGAGATTTTCTTCATGTCGCGATTTTCAATTGCTGCCTTGGTCTGGCTGGTCTTGGCTCCCGCTGCCTCGGCGCAGAATATGGCCCCGGAACTCATGGTCGAGGGCACCTGTGAGGAGTTGGTCGCTTGGGGATCCCGTCCGACCGACCAAATTCGCGCTGATCTGGACGCCCAGCTCGGCACCGAAACGAAGGCCAAGCTGCAGAAGAGCACCTATGAAACTGTGATGGATATCCTCGGGCGCACGCCGGTGAGTGATGCATGGTTTGCCCGCCCGTGCACGTTCAGCGAAGAGCAGATTGCGGCGATGAGCCCGTTGCACGATGCCTATGTCGCTCACATGGCTGACAAGCTGGCCCCCAAGTGATCTCGCTGCATAGCCGTCCCGATGATGTCCCGGGAAGTGGTGTAGCTCCTCATGGGCCTCGCGCTCACTGGCGGGCCG
>NZ_BNCJ01000034.1 GCF_014656415.1 Seohaeicola zhoushanensis
TCGCCACCGGCGTGGGCGACGAGGGCGGCTTCGCGCCGAACCTGAGCTCGACCCGCGACGCGCTCGACTTCATCCTGAAGGCGATCGAGAAGGCCGGTTACAAGCCGGGCGAGGACATCTACCTCGCGCTCGATTGCACCGCCACGGAATACTTCAAGGACGGCAAGTATGTACTTTCGGGTGAAGGGAAAACCCTGACCTCGGACGAGAATGTCGCCTATCTCGCCGCGCTGGTGAACGACTATCCGATCATCTCGATCGAGGATGGCATGAGTGAGGATGACTGGGCCGGCTGGAAGGCGCTCACCGAGGCGCTCGGCAACAAGGTGCAGCTGGTCGGCGACGACCTCTTCGTGACCAACCCCAAGCGTCTGGCCGAGGGCATCGCCAAAGGCTGCGCGAACTCGATGCTGGTGAAGGTCAACCAGATCGGCACGCTGAGCGAGACGCTGAAGGCCGTCGATATGGCGCACCGCGCACGCTACACCAACGTGATGAGCCACCGCTCGGGCGAAACCGAGGACGCCACCATCGCCGACCTCGCTGTCGCCACCAACTGCGGCCAGATCAAGACCGGCTCGCTGGCGCGCTCGGACCGGCTGGCGAAATACAACTAGCTGATCCGGATCGAAGAACGACTTGGAGATAGTGCTCAGTATGCGGGTGAGATAGTTGTTCGCGGTCTGTCTAGAACATAGCGACATGACAGGGCGATCACCGACGAAACTAGGATCGAGCAAAGAAAAATTTACATAAATCTGATTATGCGATCTATACTAAATATATGTTTTAGATAGATTATTCGTCCTTTTCCTCCCTGTGGGCGAGCACCTGGCGGCACCGGACTATACGGTGCCGCCCTTTTTCAGATGGCAGTATGAAGGCCTGCAAACCCCGCAAAAGCTCTTGCTGGACGAAGATGTCTTTGAGGCTGACAGGGGTCCCTTGGTCTGGTTGTTGACACCCATTGCCGTGCAGTCAGCTGCAATACGCGCTTTGGCCGGGAGATTTTCTCTTTTGGAGCGTGCTCTTCAACGCGAATAACGGCGACCGATCGACCCCTCTGAGGCTTCTCGAAGGTAAATTTACATGTTAGCGTATGACATTGATATATAAGACAAACTGAAAGTTTCCCTACGTCACCTTGCGACTAACACTCCGGGGCTTTGTCAGGTTACCTGGCCCTGAGTGCTACGATCCGCCAACACGGTTTTCAGACGGCCAGATCTGCGGCATAGTCGGCACAAAGGCTGAACGCGTCAGACCTCACATGACGGTATGATCGGGCGAAGAAGCGAGGGCAGAATATGTCGGCTACTTCCACCCGCAGATCCGCGGCTGGACCGGCAGCCCTTCGGAGAGCGCGCGGACCGCGAACGGTTTTCGAGTCCGCTACGGGAAGTTCCCGCTAGAGAGCGGCGAGTATACAATGAAACGCACCGCCGGCGTGTTTCTCTTTGACGCCCGAGGCGTGGTCGTCAGCATCATCGACTACCACGAGCCCCGCGAGTTCGCGCTGCCGAAGATCCGCCGGGCGATAGCCGCACATGGTGGAGCCTCGAGCTGATGGTCGCTGCCGGCCAGCGGCGACCGACTTGCGAAGTGGTGCACGTCGCACTTGAAGCTACAGTTGCTGTAGATCCTATATCGATACCCGAACAGGAATCATGGCGGAGAATCATCATGGCCGACGGGAGCACAGGACTACGCGAATGGCGCGTGACGGGCATGGATTGCGGGTCCTGCGCTGCAAAGGTGCGGGGCGCGGTCGAGCGCTTGCCGGGCGTGGCGGATGTCGATGTGGCACTTATGGCCGAGCGGCTGCGGCTGACGCTCGACGAGCGTCAGACCTCTCCCGAAAGCATCGAGAAAGCCGTGCGCGGGGTCGGTTTCGGCATTGCGGCCAAGGGAGCCCACCCAGAGAAGCCCAAGGGTGCCTTCGTCCTGCCCGATGGTGCGTTTCCCAAGGCAGCGGAAGCCCCGGACCCCGAGGGCAGTCCCGCGGGAGACACTGAAGGGCCGCAGGAGGCACCGACACCGTCCTGGTATCAGACAGCGAAGGGGCGGCTCGTGATCGGCACAGGAGCCCTTCTGGCGGCAGCCTGGGCGTCCCGCCTCGTCTTTTCGGCAGAGATCGCCCATTGGACCTTCATCCTCGCCACGCTGATCGGGCTCGTCCCCGTGGCGCAGCGCGCGTTCGCCATGGCGCGCGCAAGGATGCCCTTCACGATCGAGATGCTGATGACGATCGCCGTCGGCGGCGCACTCGTGATCGGCGCGGCGGAAGAGGCCGCACTCGTCGTCTTTCTCTTCGCGGTCGGTGAACTGCTGGAGGGAGTCGCGGCCGGCAAGGCGCGCGACAGCATCCGCGCACTCTCGAAGCTCGTGCCGAAGACGGCGCGGCTCGAAGTGGGCGGACGCACGCGGGAGGTCCCGGCCGGCCGCCTTCAGGTCGGCCAGGTGGTTCAGGTCCGCCCTGGCGACCGCATGCCCTGCGACGGCGAGGTGATCGAGGGCACCTCGGGCGTCGACGAGAGTCCGGTGACAGGCGAGAGCGTCCCCAGCCTCAAGGAGCCGGGCGCGGCGGTCTTCGCCGGGTCGATCAATGCCGAGGCGCTCTTGCGCGTGCGGGTGTCGAGGTCGGCCGAGGACAACACCATCGCTCGCATCGTGCGCCTCGTGGAAGAGGCCGAGAGCGCCCGCGCGCCGACCGAGCGCTTCATCGACCGGTTCAGCCGGATCTACATGCCCGCGGTCGTCGGGGCCGCTGTCCTCGTCGCCGTCATCCCTCCGCTGGCCTTCGGGCTGGCCTGGGGTGAATGGGTCTATCGCGCGTTGGCGCTGCTGCTGATCGGCTGCCCCTGCGCGCTGGTCATCTCTGTCCCGGCGTCGATCGCCTCGGCGCTCTCAACGGGGGCGCGCAACGGTCTGCTGATGAAGGGCGGCGCGGTGATCGAGGCAGCGGCCCGCACGACCCATGTCGCCTTCGACAAGACCGGGACGCTCACGCATGGCAGACCCCGCGTGACGGACGTTTCGGTGCTGAGCGGAAGCGAGGACGACCTTATGGCGCTTGCCGCTGGGGTCGAGAACAGCGCGAGCCACCCGCTCGGACAGGCGATCTGCGCCGAGGCCGAAAGAAGGGGCGTGGACGCAGCGGCGGCGACCGGCGGCCGCGCGCTTCCCGGCAAGGGGGCGGAAGCGTCCATCGACGGCCTGACCATCAGCGTGGGCTCCCCACGGCTGGCGGATGAGCGTGGCGCACTCACGGGCGACCTGTGGACCCGCGTGGCGGCGCTGGAGGCCGAGGGCAAGACGGTGGTCATCGTGTTGCGCGAAGACGTGCCTCAGGGCCTCATCGCGCTCCGGGACGAACCGCGCGCCGATGCGGCCGTTGCCGTGGCGCAACTCCGCACGCTTGGCATCTCATCCGTGATGCTGACCGGGGACAACCCACGCACCGCGCAGGCCATCGCGGAGGGACTTGGTATCGCGCATCGCTCCGAACTCATGCCGGAAGACAAGGTCGCCGCGATCCGTGATCTGACGTCCGATGCGCGCGTGATGATGATCGGCGACGGGATCAACGATGCGCCCGCGCTCGCAGCCGCGCATGTCGGCGTGGCCATGGGCTCGGGCACCGACGTCGCGCTGGAGACGGCCGACGCGGCGATCCTGCGAAACCGGGTGACGGACGTGGCAGGCAAGATCCGCCTCGCCCGCGCGACCATGGCGAACATCCGCCAGAACATCGCCATCGCACTCGGGCTGAAGGCGGTCTTCCTCGTGACCACCCTTCTCGGGATCTCCGGCCTCTGGATCGCGATCCTCGCCGACACGGGCGCCACAGTATTGGTAACGATGAACGCCCTCCGGCTCTTGTTCTTCCGGCCCTCCGTGGCGATCGACACGTCGCAATATGCGAACCATGACAACGGAAACACGCGCTCCGACCGCGTATCCCCAACGACCTGAAAGGATATATTCATGACCCTCACCAGACGTGCCCTGCTGGCGATTGCCGCGAACTTCGCTGCGTCCGTTCCCCTCCCAGGAATGGCCCAGACTGCGCCCGCGATCCACGTGCTGAAGGACCCGAACTGTGGGTGCTGCACTGCCTGGATCGAGATCCTGAAAGAGGCCGGCTTCACCGTCACCACCGAGCGCAGTTTCGGCACCCTCCTAATCCGGCACAAACTCGAGAACGGCATCCCCCAGAACATGACCTCCTGCCACACCGGTGAGATCGAGGGCTACTTCATCGAGGGCCACGTCCCGCCCGCCGACATCCTCAGGCTGTTGTCCGAGCGCCCTGATGCCGTAGGGCTGGCCGTGCCGGGCATGCCCTACGGCTCGCCCGGCATGGGACCGGAAGAGAGCCGCGAGGCTTATGACGTGTTCCTAATCCGGCGCGACGGCAGCGCCGAGGTGTTCACGAGTTACGAGGCTGCGTGACCCTCCCCGGTTTGCTCGTGCTACCGCCCCTCGGCACCCGGACATAGGTACCTGTCGCCGCGACCTGAACTCCCAGGCGCGGTTCACGATGGTCAAGGCCGATAGGCAGCGTCCTGCTGCCAGCCGGTGAAACCCGACTGCATGACGACGACGTTCGACCGCCCCGCGACCCGCAGCGCGAAAGCGGCCTGCGCCGAGAGGCTGCCGGTGTTGCAGAACAGGATGGTCATCCGGTCCGAGGGGGTCTCGTCGATCCGGTCGAGAACCTCGCGCCACTCGATGTTGACGGCGCCGGGGATCGTGCCTTCCTCGAACTGGCTCGCATCGCGGGTGTCGATGAAGAGCGCCGTCTCGAAGACGCTCTGATCGATCTGCTGGGGCAGGATGATGCCGGCCTCGTACTCTGAGAACATCATGTATTCCTGCATGGCGTCGACGGCAGCATCCTGTGCCAGCGCAGGCGCTGCCTGCAGCCCGAGCGCGACGGTCGCCGCCGCCACAAGGTGTCTCAGGGTCATCTTGGGTCTCCTTCGTTTCGGATTTGTGTTCGTTGGCCGGCCTCAGAAAACCAGCATCTTGTCGGCGGCAAGTGTTGCCTCCGCCAGTTTGTCCATGGTGGATCGGCTCGCCCCCTCGATTACTTCGGCCTCCGTGAGGCCGCGCGCGTCCATGCCGGAGCCGCACATCAGGACACGTCCCTTCACCGTGAAAACCCGGTGGAGCATCCGCTCGATGTTGTAGAAGCCCTCGGGCGTCTTCTGCCCTGTCTTGGCGCAAAGCACCGCGTCGGCCATGAGGAAGACGGTGATTTCGGACTCGGGATCGCTCTTCGCCAGCGCGTAGGCCAAGCGCAGGCCGTTGAAGCTGCGCTCGGTGCCATAGGGTGGGTCGTTCAGCAGGATCAGGTGTTTCATGGTAGGTCCTCAGGTCCGGGCGCGCGTATCTAGATCGCCGAGATACGCTTCGATGCGCCGAGCGTTGGCGCCGCGGTCGATCTGGCCGAGGCGCGAGCGCGAGCGCATGTCGATGCGGGCGCCGGTATCGGTTTCCGTGACGCGGATCGCCACCTCATCCTCGAAGCCGAAGAGGCTGCTTCGGGCGATGGCCTCGATCTGACTCTCGACAGGGTCCGCCGACAGTACCTCCCAGCCGCGCTCTTCCACGAGGGCGAGCGCCGCGGCGAACGCCTCGTCTGCGGAGACCGGCAGGTCCAGCGGGCGCACGTCCGGATAGGCGGCGCGCTGCTGCTTGGCGTTCTTCGCGGGGTAGTCGCTCGGCGTGGCCGTGGACCAGAAGACCGGCGGATCTTCGGTGTCGGTCGAGATGTCGTTGATCGGCGGCGTGGTACGGGCGGCGATCTCGAAGGCCGAGCCAAGGCCCGCGACGGGCAACGACAAGATCAGTCCCAGCAGGACCGCGCCAGCGCCGCCCCTCCTGCGCCGGAGCCAAACCACCAGCCCGGCCAGCGCGGCGATGATGCCGGCACCCGCCGCCCAGGCGCCCCACCCGGCAATGTCATAGGCCTGCGGCCAGGGCCAGCCGCCCGCCCGGAAGCCCCAGACAGAGACAGCAAGAAGGGCGATTGAGGCGACGCCCAACACGATCGAAAGGTAGCCCAGACGGCGGACAAGAGTGTCAGGCATCTGCGATCTCCCGAGGGCTGGCGGGGTTCAGCCGCGGGTGGGTTTCTTCGGACAGCCAAAAGAGCACGGCGCCGGAGACGAACATGGAGACGGCTACGAACCAGAAGGCGGCTTCCGCCGCGCCCGTCAGGCTCGCGGCAAGGCCAAGGCCGAGCGCGCCGATCGCGTAGCCGAGGTCGCGCCAGAAGCGGTAGATGCCGATGGCAGTGCCGCGCCATGCGGGCGGGGTGATATCGGCCACCGCCGCCGAGAGGTTCGGGTAGAGGAGCGCCATGCCGAAGCCCGCCACCCCGGCCGAAACCGACCACCAGAGCGCGCCCGTGCCCAACAGCACCATCGCCACGCCCGCGCCGCAGATCCACATGCCGAGCACGTTTGGCCAGAACCGGCCGACATGATCCGACAGCCGCCCTGTGAAGAGCTGCGAGCCGCCCCAGACGAAGCCGTAGGTGCCGACGATCCAGCCAACCTCCGTCAGGGTCGCGCCTTGCGTCACAAGGAACACCGGGAAGAGCGCCCAGACCAGCGCATCGACGAACTTCTCCACGAGGCCCGCCTGGGAGATCGCAAATAGGCGGCGGTCACGCCAACTCATCAGCGCGAAGGCCTCGCCCGTGGTGGGGTGCTCGGACGCGCCCTGCGGATAGCGCGGCAGAGATTCCGGCGGCGCGGCCTTGTGCGCGGCGGTCTCGGCCTTCGCCCATAGCAGCGTGTCCTTGACCCATACGACCGTCAGGACCAGCGCCAGCAGGACCACGGCCATGCCGAAGACCAGCAACCCCGTCCGTGCGCCCAAGGCTTCGGCGGCATATGCGGTGAGGACGCCCGCGATCGCCACGCCGACATAGCCGGAGAACTCATTCAGCCCCATGGTGAGTCCGCGTTCCTCGGCCCTGGTGATGTCGAGCTTTGCGGTTTGCGTCATCGACCAGCAGAGCCCCTGATTGACGCCCAAAAGCACGGTCGCCGCGACGATCCAAATCCAGTCGGAAGCCGCCCAGATCATCACCGGGATCGGCAGCGCTACGACCCAGCCCCAGAACAGCACCCGCTTGCGCCCGATCCGCTCCGACCAGCGCCCGGCGACGAAGTTCATCACCGCCTTCACCGCGCCGAAGGCCACGACGAAGGACGCCAGCAGCAGAAACGAGCCGCGCTCAAGTCCGAACTCGCTTTCGGCCAGCGCGGGAACCACCGTGCGCGTCATCCCGATGGCGAAGCCGACCAGCATGACCTGGATCAGCTGATGCGAGACCTGCGCCAGATTTTCGCGGATGCCGTGCTGAAGGTCCCTCCCGGTCATTCGGCGGGCTCCTTCGTCGTGATGCGAGGGTCGAGTGCGTGGCCGCTGGCGGGTCCGCGCAAAGGCTGGACCAGCATCCGGTCGAGCCACAGGTCGCGGCGGTCGCGGAATTGTTCGATGCCGATCTCCATCACCTCATGTCCCTTGGCGGGCTGAGCGATGTAGGTGCCGAGCAGCCGGTCCCACCACGGCAGGTTGAAGCCGTAGTTTGAGTTGGTCTCGCGGGGATCGATGGAATGGTGAACGCGGTGCATGTCCGGCGTGACGACGAACAGGCGGAGGACACGGTCCACCGGGCGCGGCAGGTCGATGTTGGCGTGGTTGAAGAGCGCGGTGGCGTTCAGGATCACCTCGAACAGCAGAACCGCGACGGCGGGCGGTCCGAGCGCCGCGACCACCGCCAGCTTGATCCCCATCGAGATGAGGATCTCGACGGGATGGAAGCGCAGCCCGGTGGTGGCGTCGAGGTCAAGATCGGCGTGGTGCATTCGGTGCAGCCGCCAGAGCCCCGGCACCGCGTGGAACATCACGTGCTGCAGGTAGATCGCCAGGTCCAGGACCAGCATGGAGACGACAATAGCAACCCAGAACGGCAGGTCGATGTTGTTGAATAGACCCCAGCCACGCTGCTCTGCCATGACCGCGAGCCCGACCGCGATGATCGGGAAGGTCAGCCGCAGGATCGCGGTGTCGAGCACCACGAGCGCGAGGTTGTTCGTCCAGCGGATGACGCGCGGGATCTCTCGCCTGCGGCGCGGGGCCGCCACCTCCCAAAGCGCCATGGCCGCCAGGATGCCGAGAAAGGCGGCAAGGCGGATCGTCGGCTCGGCAACGAGGATGGTCTCGGACATGGGGTCTGGACTTCGGACTTGTGGGGCGCGATGGAAACGCTATCATTCAAACTATCGATTGAATGATCTATAGTTGGGAGCCGTCCTATGTCAATCAGCCCGAAGCTGGCTCTGCTCGAGGAATACGCGCTCGTTGCGCGCGCCCTGTCGGCGCCGGCCCGGCTGTCGCTCCTCGAACAACTCGCGCAAGGCGAGCGTGGCGTGGAGGCGCTGGCCGGCAAGACCGGCCTGACCATCGCCAACTGCTCGCAGCATCTCCAGCAGCTCCGCCGCTCGGGCCTCGTCACCAGCCGTCGTGACGGCAAGGCGGTGATCTACCGGCTGACCGACGCGAAGACGCTTGAGCTCATGGACCTGCTGCGCATCGTCGCGGAGCGGAACCTCGCGCAAGTCGAACGCATCCTGCGCGGCCTCTCGGGCGGCGAGGACGCACCGGAGCCCCTCAGCCGCGCGGACCTCGCCGCACGGCTCGCGGACGGCTCAGTCACCTTGCTCGACGTGAGACCGGCAGATGAATACGCCGCCGGGCACATTCCTGGCGCGCTGAACGCGACTCTGGCGCAGCTGGAGCAGATCCTCCCCACGCTCGCGCCGGACACCGAGATCGTCGCTTATTGCCGCGGACCCTACTGCGTCTACGCCCATCAGGCCGTCGCAACCTTGCGCCGTCACGGGCTCAACGCACGGCGGTTGGACGGCGGTCTGCCGGAGTGGCGCGAAGATGGAAGACCCGTGCTCATCGACGCGGGCTGAGTGTCTCTGCGCTTGAGCAAGCGCGCGCTTGGTCGCGCATCACGGCGTAATTCGCGAGCATCGTCACGACCGCCGAACCCTCCGGCAGCAGGGCCAGCTTCTCGGACGCCCGCGCCTGAAACTCACTGCTGTATTCGACGACCGCTACCGTCAGAACTGACCGTCGCGCAGCCGCTCAGCAAGCTCGTTGCGATCGCGAAGACTGCGATCTGCGCGCACAAAACCACATTGGTGATGAGTAAGGCTTTGTTGCGTAAATCAGCTGACGACCGAGCTTCCCCTTTCCCGGACAGACTAGCGGTCGTTGTCGGCCTGCACAGCCAAGGACTGCTTTACTGCCCTCCATGCAAAGATCAGTCGCGCTTCTGCCTCAGCTCCGGCGTCACCGGTAGATCCGGCACCGGCTCCTGGTGCCTCTCAAGCCTCTCCCTCACGATCGCCCACCGTGCCCGGACGCTCGGCGGACTTTTGATGCGACGGGAACAACTCATGGATCGGTGACGTTGCGCTTGTGACACATCCTACGCGCCAATCTGTGCCGAGATCGGCTTCGAGGTATGGCCGGCGCAAAAGATTTGAACTAGTTGCTCAATTAATAGGCGCGCGGCCAATCAGCCCGCCACATACGCATACTGCGCGGAGACCACCGGATTGTGGGATCCGCACCGCTTTTCCCCTTCAAATGCACGAGGCTCAGGATGAGTGATCTGTTGACCATTTCCTATCGAAGTTTGGCTCGCCTGCGCGAGCCAACCAGCCAGTTGCAGGCGATACTAAAGGAAAGCAGGCGCAGGAACGCCGAGCTCGGAATAACCGGTATCCTCTTGTTCGACGGCACCTACTTCATGCAAACGATTGAAGGCCCCCTGGACAACTCCGCCACCCTCTTCGCTCGTATCGTCGAAGATGGCCGTCATGACGAGGTTGTTCCTTTCGGAGTCGCGAAGATTGCCACACGGGCCTTCCCGGACTGGACCATGGAGCTGATCGGACCAGAGGTCACCGCTGATATCGTGCCCGACATGGAAGAATTCGATTTCACCGACAGACGGTTACGCCTGGTTCACAAGGCGGTCATGAATATCGCGGCATAGCCTTGTCCGGTCGGCAGTCCGCGGAGCCAAGGAAGGAAATTTCAGTTGGTAAAGGAAAGAGCGCACACTGTAGGGGGTGAACAACCACCGTCGTTGGGGCTCGGGTAGCATGTCCGGGGAGCGCCCTTTCCGGTTGAGAAACTAGGCCGACTATCTTTGCCGCGCAATACTCCGATACCCGCCATCGGCAGTTGAGCAGATCTTGGCCGCACCCATGGCTATGCTGACCAGGCGATCAGTCGCGCTTCTGTCGCATCTCTGACGCTACCGTTAGATCCAGCACCGGAACCTGGTGCGTATCGAGCCGCTCCTTCACGACCACCCACTGATCCTGGACGCCTACCGGCGTGCGCGAGGCTCCGCCGCCGAAAACGACGCCGCCACCACATCGCCCCATTTGGGTGTATGTTCCGGCGAGCGGAGGGACTCACTCATGCAGTATGACGAAATCACCTCGCCCCGACTTCAGGACGGCTACGAGGTCTATCCGGGCGAACGCATCTACTACAAGGGCACGGAAGTCACATACATGGGGGCCAGCAGACGGGAATGGACTATGATCGTCGTCGCTGACGACAATGGCGACCACGAACTCGCCAACCCTGAACACTGCCGGTCAGTTTAGCGGGTCGCCCAACAATCGCCGCATAAACGCCAATTCTCTGCCCTCCCTGCCCGCTACCCGGATCTAAACATTAATATGCCGGTGCGTTCATGGAAAAACTTTCGCCCGCGATCCTAATCGCGCTTGTCCTGATCATTGGCGTGATTCTCTATAAAAATAAGAACCCGCGCGAAGGTGTTCGCGCTGCGACAACGACCTCTATTATTCGTTGATCCCAACACACTGCCCCCAAGCTGCCAATTGCTTCCGTTCGGTAGTCACCAACATGGCCCCCGCAAGCACCGTCCGGCTATATTCATGGTCGCGGCGCGACCGCGTCTCGTTGCACACCTGATGCACTTGTAGCGGATGGCCAATGACCGCTTGGAGTCCTTCACGGCCTTTGATTTCAAGGGTCAAGATGCATTGATTTCAGTCGCCCTGCGTGGTTCACGGCCCGAAAAACGGAGCGGTGACATGAACGACCTTTACTGGCTGACCGACGAGCAGATGGCCAAGCTTTCCCCTTTCTTCCCGATGTCGCCTGGCAAGCCGCGGGTCGATGACAGGCGGGAGTTGAGTGGGATTGCTGTCGGCCTGGCTGATGGGCGGGTCACATTCAACCTATGTGCCGCTCACGGTGACGGACTATGTCGTCGCCATCACCGTCGGGATCCTCGCCGGGCTTACCGGCTGCGCGATCCGCCGCAGGGGTGCAACTGTTTGACGAACGGTCTGAACCCAGACTCGCCGCCGCGCCAATGCACGGCCCATGTTTTCGATCAGCCAATCTGCGTATGCGCCGATACGCGGTTCAGCGGGTAGTCAGTTAGAGGGTGCGGTTGTTGCAGGCGCCTCAGGTCCCTTGGTTACCGAGGTGTTACCCCAGACATAATATAGCCCGACAAGGACGATCAGAGCGACGACGACGATTACCCAGATTCTTTGCGACATGCGAGTTTCCAATCATGTCTTCCGCGAGGCCGGATAGCACTCGACTTCTGGCAGCATGAGCCTCGGAATGTATGATTTCAAGTGGTTTTGATTGTTTCAGCGGCTTCCGATTTGGACAGCTTTCAGACCGGAACACCTGTCGAGAACAGGAATGCCATGTAGATGGCGTAACCTGCCAACATCAATGCGCCTGCTACACGCCCGATCGTCTTCGTCGCGAACAGCACTGCAAGTAGCAGCAAGGCCGATCCCAGCATCACGGGCGCGTCAATCTCGCGGAACCGCGCCATAACCTCGATGGGTTGGACAACAACCGTGATCCCAAGAATTGCTAGAATATTGAAGATGTTCGAACCGATGACGTTGCCCAGAACCACGTCAGAATGCCGCCGGACCGCCGCAATTATGGCAGTAGCAAGCTCTGGAAGTGACGTGCCGACGGCGACCAGCGACAAGCCGATCACTGCATCCGGCACTCCGAAATCGCGGGCAATATTCACGGCTCCCTCGACCAGCAGGTCTGCACCGAACACCAGTGCAACGATGCCGCCGACCGCCAGCAACGGCGCAAGCCAGGGCCTCCTTAGCGGTATATCTTCGAACTCCTCGGCTTCATGTTGGAAGGCCTTCGACTTTCGGTCGCGCCTTTCCAGCCAGTAACTGGACAGCAGATAAGCAAGCATCAGGACCAACAGGACAATCCCTTCAGTCCTGCTGATGACCGTCCCCAAGACAAGCCCGAGAGCCGCGAGCGACACCAAGGAGGCAACAATCGCCTCACGCACTGCCGTGCGTTCCCAGCCGCATATCGGTGTTATCACTGCAGCAAGGCCAACGATCAGCAGGATATTGGCGATGTTGGACCCTACGACGTTGCCAAGAGCTATCTCGGGAGCACCGTTGAGAGCAGCATTCACCGAAACGAGCAACTCCGGTGTTGACGTGCCGAAGCCGACGATGACGAGACCAATCAGCAGCTTGGAGATGCCAAGGCGCTCGGCCAAGGCGACCGATCCGCGTACCAGTCCCTCACCACCCAGAAACAGAAGGATCAAGCCGGAGGTCACGAGGAGAAGATCATGAGACATTTGCTGTCCTGCCAGATAGCCACGGTTCACCGCGGCCTGTTCAACAAGAGTTTGGCCGGATCTAGGTTGCAGGTGGGCGCGATGAAATAGCCGTCGATGCTCTGCGCTGCATTTTTTCGCCTGCTCGGCCGCTGACGATCGCCAGCGATTGCAAACGCCCATTCGCACCCTCATATGCTTCACAGCCATGTGAAAGAGCTTCAATGCAGCGCGAAAACGGAGCGCGACGGCGACCATCCCTGTCGCTGCCGATCCTGCGAACCTCCCGCAGCCAACACCGAGACGGTTCACTGACGCTGGGAAACCTTTTGTCAGCGCTTGGCGAAAGATCCTTCGGTTGGGCGATCGTCGTGTTTTCGTTGATTACCTTGCTCCCATTGCCGCCTGGGTCGACGCTGGTCACGGCCTTGCCGCTCCTGGTGACGACGTGTCAGATGGCATTGGGCTATCGGCACGTGCGGCTCCCCGGACCTTTGGCACGGCTCAAGCTTGACCCCGGCAAGCTGAGACGCACGGTGTTGAGCCTTCGACCGATCACGCGCAGGTTGGAGCGCATCCTGACGCCCCGTTACTTGCCGCTCTTTGCGAGACGGAACGAACGGCTGTTGGGTGCCGCGCTTTTTGTGGTCGCCTTTGCTCTTTTTCTGCCGATCCCTTTGAGCGGTTGGTTCCCAGCGATCTCGCTGTTCGTGTTCGGCGTTGGCCATGTCGAGCGAGACGGGTTGGTCGCCATTCTGGGTCTGGCTTTGGGTGCAACCTCGGTTCTGCTGACCGCGGTGGTCCTTACATCTCTCGCCGCGGGTGCAGAAGCCATGATCCACTGAAGTGGTCGGCTCGAGGCTGGCGATAACTCACATGTTCAGTTGCAGTCGGTGTTTCCAGTAATGCCGTCGGGCATTTGGGTGAAGCAGAGATGAGCTTCGTCCAGGTCAGTACCTTCGAGGATGGCGTCCTCAAACACGGCGCCCGTCAGGTCGGCTCCATCGAGGGAGACGTTGATCAAAGTGGCACCCGTGAAACTCGCACCGCCAAGGTCCGCAGAGTCGAACGAGACATTTTCGAGCCTCGCATTGTCGAAGATTGCAATGTTCAGCTTGGCATTCGCGAAATCCACGCTGGTAAGTGTCGCCCCACTGAGGTCGAGACTCGTCAATCGCCGGCCCTCCAGGTCCAACTCCTTGAAATCGCAACCTTCGCAGCGGCCCAGAGAGCGAAGCTGCTGCTGATCGTTTGCTTCCTGGCCGATCGCCGTCAGAGGGAATGCCAGCAGACCTCCAGCCAACAGGATCGACGTCACCGACAGGGTGGTTTCAGAGATAAAGCGCATGTGATCCACGAAAGAAAACCCGCTCAAAAGTCGAACAAGTCGCCGAGAAACGACTCCCGCTTCTTCTTGTAAGGGGGCGAAACCTGCTCCTCGCGCGCATGCCGCGGTTCGGGGGCCACAGGCGCGGCTCGCTCGATTATCTTGTCCAGTTCGCCCCGATCGAGCCAAACGCCTCGACATTTCGGGCAATAGTCGATCTCGATGCCGCTACGCTCAGCAATCACCAGAGTTGCTCCATCGATGGGGCATTGCATGTGGTTGGCTCTCCTGTGGTCTCGGACCATTTTCGGATCGGACTTATGCGCTCCGCCATTTTTTCCAAGCGGGTTGGCGATCAACTCTTCGAAAAAGGGACGAACATGAACCACTCGTATCGGTCACGAGGCGCTGCCAGTGGGGCGACAGCGGTCTCTTCTTTCTCAATACCGAAGCCAACTTCGAGACTGGCGCCGAAATCCGGGACCATGTTCAGGCTAGGATGGAGCAGGAATGGTCAAATGTTCCAACCTGTTGATTTGGCTTGACAGAGAGTCCGAACATTTCTTTAAGTGCCGCCACGTCAGGGGAGTCCCGCCCAGGGGACTGAGAGGCCGACAGGGGGAAACCCCGGTGAAGCGACCCTTTGAACCTGACCCAGTTGATGCTGGCGTAGGAAGACCGAAGGGCATTTCCGCAACCTGTGACATGGGGCGGCCTTTCGGGCCGAAGGGCCCATTGCGCGCGACGCGCCGGGGCCTGGCGGCCCCTTTCTGCCGAAAGTCTCACTTGGGTCTCATCGCAAGAGGAGACCGAGATGAAAGACACCATACCGACCATCACCACCGGCGCCCTGCCGGCCTCGCGCAAGATCCATGTTGCGGGGAGCTGCCATGCAGTCCGCGTGCCCATGCGCGAGATCGCGATCTCGAACGAGGCGCCGCTGGTGATCTACGACAGTTCCGGCCCCTATACGGACCCCGAGGCGCAGATCGACGTCGCGCAGGGCCTGCCGGAAACCCGGGGCGGCTGGCTTCAGGCGCGCGGCGATATCGAGGAGTACGAGGGCCGGAGCGTCACCGACGCCGACAACGGATTTGCCACCGGCAGCCGCCTGACGCCGCCCTTCCCCGTCCGGCGCGCCCCGCTTCGGGCCGTGGGCGAACGGGCGGTGACGCAGCTCGCCTATGCCCGCGCCGGCATTGTCACCCCGGAAATGGAATTCGTCGCGATCCGCGAGAACGAGGGCCGGCTGGATGCCTGCCAGCGCGACGGTGAGGGTTTTGGCGCCGAACTGCCCGACCTGGTGACCCCGGAATTCGTGCGCGCCGAAATCGCGGCGGGCCGTGCGATCATCCCGGCCAATATCAACCACCGCGAGTTGGAGCCGATGATCATCGGCCGCAACTTCCGGGTGAAGATCAACGCCAATATCGGCAACTCGGCCGTCACCTCCTCGATGGAGGAAGAGGTGGAGAAGATGGTCTGGGCGATCCGCTGGGGTGCCGATACGGTGATGGACCTCTCGACGGGGCGCAACATCCACAACATCCGCGACTGGATCATCCGCAACGCGCCGGTGCCCATCGGCACGGTGCCGCTCTACCAGGCGCTGGAGAAGGTCGGTGGTATTGCCGAGGACCTGACCTGGGAGATCTTCCGCGACACGCTGATCGAACAGGCGGAACAGGGGGTGGACTATTTCACCATCCATGCCGGCGTGCGGCTGCACATGATCCCGATGACCGCGAAGCG
Source organism: Seohaeicola zhoushanensis (assembly GCF_014656415.1). Classification (GTDB taxonomy): domain Bacteria; phylum Pseudomonadota; class Alphaproteobacteria; order Rhodobacterales; family Rhodobacteraceae; genus Seohaeicola_A; species Seohaeicola_A zhoushanensis. Next base: position 15,804 of record NZ_BNCJ01000034.1, read on the forward strand.
GGTCACGGGGATCGTCTCGCGCGGGGGCTCGATCATGGCCAAGTGGTGCCTGCACCATCACCGCGAAAGCTTTCTCTACGAGCATTTCGAAGAGATCTGCGACATCTGCCGCCGCTACGACGTGAGCTTCAGCCTTGGCGACGGTCTGCGCCCCGGTTCGATCGCCGATGCCAATGACGAGGCACAATTCGCCGAACTTCGGACGCTGGGCGAGCTGACCAAGATCGCCTGGGCGAAGGACTGCCAGGTCATGATCGAGGGGCCGGGTCACGTGCCCATGCACAAGATCAAGGCCAACATGGAGGAACAGCTGAAGCACTGCCACGAGGCCCCCTTCTACACGCTCGGGCCGCTGACCACCGACATCGCGCCCGGTTACGACCATATCACCAGCGCCATCGGGGCGGCGATGATCGGCTGGTTCGGGACGGCGATGCTCTGCTACGTCACGCCGAAAGAGCACCTGGGCCTGCCCGACCGCGACGATGTGAAGACCGGGGTCATAACCTACAAGCTCGCGGCCCATGCGGCGGATCTCGCCAAGGGGCACCCCGGGGCGCAACGGCGTGACGATGCGCTGTCCCGAGCGCGGTTCGAGTTCCGCTGGGAGGATCAGTTCAACCTCGGGCTCGACCCCGATACCGCCCGCACGATGCATGACGAGACGATGCCCGCACAGGCGCACAAGGTCGCGCATTTCTGTTCGATGTGCGGGCCGAAGTTCTGCTCGATGAAGATCAGCCACGACATTCGCGCCGAGGCCGAAAAGCAGCAGGGCATGGAGCGAATGGCCGAGAAATTCCGCGAGGGTGGCGCGCTCTACATCCCGGCGGAGCCAGCGGAATGATCTCGGTTCTCGGGGCCGGGGTGGCGGGGCTCTGCGCCGCCACCGCGCTGGCCGAGCGCGGTCTGCCGGTCGAGATTGTCGAGGCTGTGACACCGCCGGTTTCACGCCTTGCGGGCGGGATGCTCGCGCCCTTCTGCGAAGGCGAGAGCGCCCCCGAGGTCATCGTGACGCGCGGCCGGAGCGCAATCGAATGGTGGCGCGTCCGCGCGCAAAGCTTCGTGCAACGCGGCACCCTGGTGGTGGCCGCGCCACGGGATGCCGGCGAGCTCGACCGGTTTGCCCGGGCAACGCGCGGCCATGCCAGGATAGACCCCGGCGATCTCGAACCCGAGCTCTCGGGGCGCTTTGCGGTGGGGCTGCATTTTGCCGAGGAGGCGCACCTGGACCCCTGCGAGGCACTGGCCGCACTGCGCGGCGGGCTTGCATCGCGCGGTGTCGCGTTCCGCGACCGCCCGTCGGGCCGCATCGTCGATTGCCGCGGCATGGCCGCGCGCGACCGGCTGCGCGACCTGCGGGCGGTCAGGGGCGAGATGCTCGAACTGCTCGCGCCCGACGTCACGCTGACCCGCACCATCCGCCTGCTGCATCCGCGTTTTCCCTGTTACATCGTCCCGCGCGGACATGGCCGGTTCATGGTTGGCGCAACCATGGTGGAGAGCGCCCGTGACGGGGCGGTGACGGCGCGCGCGCTGATGGAACTGCTCTCGGCCGCCTGGACCGTGCATCCCGGTTTCGGCGAGGCCGAGGTCCTCGCCACCGGGGCGGGGCTGCGCCCGGCCTTTCCCGACAACATCCCGGCGCTGCGTCACGAAGACGGGCGCATCCACCTGAACGGCATGTACCGCCACGGCTTCCTGATGGCGCCCGTGCTGGCATGTGACCTCGCCAACAAACTCTCGGAGGACATGACCCATGCGCATTGAACTCAACGGCAGCCCGGTCGAGACCGGATCTTCCACCCTGGCCGATCTCATCACCGAGCGCGGCTTCCCCGAGGCCGCCGTGGCAACGGCGCTCGACGGCGTTTTCGTGCCGCGCAACGCCCGCTCCGGCACCGCGCTGACCGCGGGCGCGCGGGTCGAGGTGCTGACACCGATGCAGGGGGGCTGAGCGATGTTCTACGGCATTGAACTGCCAAGCCGCCTGATGCTCGGCACGGCGCAATACCCTTCGCCGCAGGTGCTGCGCGACGCCATCGCGGCCTCGGGGGCCGCGGTCATCACCGTGAGCCTGCGCCGCGAGGGGCGCGAAGGCGGGGCCTTCCGCGAGATCCTGACGGACAGCGGCTGTCGCCTGTTGCCGAATACGGCCGGCTGCCACTCGGCCCGCGAGGCCGTCACCACCGCCGATATGGCGCGGGAGGTCATGGGCACGTCCTGGATCAAGCTCGAAGTCATCGGCCACGCCGACACGCTCCAGCCCGACCCCTTCGCCCTGGTCGAGGCCGCGCGGATCCTCTGCGCCGAGGGCTTCGACGTCTTTCCCTATACCACCGAGGACCTGATCCTCGGAGAGAAGCTGGTCGAAGCGGGCTGCCGGGTGCTGATGCCCTGGGGCGCGCCCATCGGATCGGGCCAGGGGCTGTCGAACCGCGCGGGCCTTGCGCGAATGCGGGCGCATTTCCCGGACATCCCGCTGGTGATCGACGCCGGCATCGGCGCGCCAAGCCAGGCGGCCGAGGCGATGGAGATGGGGTTCGACGCGGTGCTGCTCAACACGGCTGTGGCCAGCGCCCGCGACCCGGTTGCCATGGCGCGGGCCTTCGGGCAGGCGGTCGAGGCTGGGCGAACCGCCCAAGCCGCCGGCCTGATGCCCAGGCGCGACATGGCGCGGGCTTCGACCCCGGTTTTCGGCATGGCGGAGCTGTTGGCATGAAGCTCGACCCCTTCTACCTGATCGTCGGCCACGTTGACGAACTCGAACAACTGGTGCCGCAGGGCGTACGGCTGGTCCAACTCCGCCTCAAAGAGGCGGAGGAGGAAGAAATCCGCCGCCAGATCGCACGCGCGCGCGACATCTGCGCCTCGTATGGCGCGCAGCTGGTGGTCAATGACCACTGGCAGGCCGCAATCGACCTTGGCTGCAACGCGGTTCATTTGGGCCAGGAGGACATGGACAGTGCCGATTTCGCCGCCCTGCGCCGGAAGGGAGTATCCTTCGGTCTCTCGACCCATGACGAGGCCGAACTTGACCGTGCTTTGGCATACGGCCCGGCCTATGTCGCGCTCGGCCCGGTCTATCCGACCCGGCTGAAAAAGATGACCTGGGCGCCCCAGGGGCTCGACCGGGTCCGGGACTGGAAAACGCGGATCGGAGACCTCCCTCTCGTCGGCATAGGCGGCCTGACGCCCGAACGCCTGCCGGGGCTGTTCCAGGCCGGCGCCGACAGCGCCGCCGTGGTCACGGATATCCTGCAGGCCGACGACCCCGGCGCCCGCTGCCGTGAATGGATCGCCCAGACGGAAAGGTATCGCCGATGAGCCGCTACGAACGCCAGACCCTCCTGCCCGAGATCGGGCCGACCGGACAGGCCAGGCTTGCCGCCGCCCGCGTCCTGGTGGTCGGGGCCGGTGGCCTCGGATCGGCCGTCCTGCCGTTGCTCGTCGGCGCCGGGGTCGGTCATATCCGCCTGGCTGATCCGGATGTGGTCGAAGTCGGCAACCTGCACCGCCAGACGATGTTCCGGATGTCGGATATCGGACACCCCAAGGCCATGGTCGCCGCCGAGTCCCTGGCCGGTCTCAACCCCGACTGCAAGATCGAACCCCTTGTCATGCGCCTTGATCCGGGATCGACGCCGGGCGCACTGGACCGCGCCGATATCATCGTCGATGCCGCTGACAGTTTCGCGGTCAGTTACGCCCTCTCCGATCTCTGCGAGGACGCGAGGCTTCCGCTGATCAGCGCCTCGGTGCTGGCACGGCGCGGCTATGTCGGCGGCTTTTGCGGCGGCGCACCCAGCTTGCGCGCGGTGTTTCCCGATCTGCCGAACCAGCTTGGCAGTTGCGCCAGCGATGGCGTGATGGGCCCTGTCGTCGCGACCATCGGGGCGCTTCAGGCGCAGATGACACTGGCCGTTCTGCTGGGCCTCTGCCCCTCACCGCTGGGCCAGCTCATGACGCTCGACCTGGCGGACTGGCGGCTGGGAGGCTTCCGCTTCGATGGTGCGACAGACACATCGCACCGGACACCTGCCGTGATCTCGCGAAACGACATCGTTGCGGGCGACCTGGTGGTCGATCTGCGCACGGGGCCGAACGCCCAACCACGACCCAAACCCGGTCAACGTGTCGTATTCCTCTGCACCACAGGCCTGCGCGCCTGGCGTGCGGCAATGGCCCTGCACACTGCGGGCCATCCGTCCGTGGCAATCGTGGGTGATGGCGGATGTTAGCGCATGACATTGATATATATAAGACAAAGCATCGCTTGCCCTTACGTAACCTTGCACCTAACACTCCGGCACCTGGCCCGCTGGCGTACCGACTTACCGTTGCTCGACGGCCTGAAACAACCTGAGGAATTCCCGCTCTTGCTCGACCAGATCGCGCTGCGCGCCGAACTCGCCGATCACTATGATCTTTCCCCTTCAATCGAGATAGCCGAGGCCAACGCCCACCTCTATGCCCGCATGAAGCGGACCGTCGCACCGCCCGACTGGGCGGTCTTCGCGCCCTACGTCGCGGCGATCAACCGGCTCAAGGCCGAACGCAGCGCGGTGATCCTGGCGCATAACTACATGACGCCGGAAATCTACCACGGTATCGCCGATGTGGTTGGCGACAGCCTGCAACTGGCAATCGAGGCCACCAGGGTCGAGGCCGATGTGATCGTGCAATGCGGTGTGCATTTCATGGCCGAGACCTCGAAGATCCTGAACCCGGCCAAGACGGTGCTGATCCCCGACCCCGAGGCAGGCTGTTCGCTGGCCGAGAGCATTACGCCCGAGGGCATCGCCGAAATGCGCGCGCGCTTCCCCGGCGCGCCGGTCGTCAGCTACGTGAACACCACCGCCGAGGTGAAGGCGGCTTCGGACATCTGCTGCACCTCGTCCAACGCGGCCCACATTGTCGCCGCGCAAGAGGCCGACACTGTCATCATGACGCCGGACAAATACCTTGCGCAGAACGTCGCCAAGCAGGTGCCCGGCAAGCGCATCGTCTGGTGGGACGGGGCCTGCATCGTGCACGAACGCTTCACCGCGCAAGATCTTCGCGACTTTCGCAGCTGGAACCCCGAGACCCGGATCATCGCGCATCCGGAATGCCCGCCCGAGGTGGTGGCCGAGGCCGATTTCTCCGGCTCGACCAGCGGGATCATCGATTATGTGGAGCGCGAGCGGCCGGCCAAGGCGATGCTGGTGACCGAATGCTCGATGGCCGCCAATATCTCGGACGCCCTGCCCGAGATCGACTTCGTCGGGCCCTGCAACATGTGCCCCTACATGAAAAAGATCACCCTCGAAAAGGTGCTCTGGTCGCTGCACACCATGCAGGGCGCGGTCGAGGTCGACCCCGAGATTGCCACCAAGGCGCGGGTTGCCGTTCAGCGCATGATCGACCTCTCGCGCAAGCTGGCGGCCTGACGACCATGAAGGTGATCGATACCGGCAGGGTCCTGATCGTGGGCGCGGGGATGGCCGCGCTCTATGCCGCGCTGAAGCTTGCGCCGCACCCCGTGCTGATCCTCTCGCCCGAACCGCTGGGCTGCGGCGCCAGCTCGGCCTGGGCGCAGGGCGGTGTGGCCGCGGCGATGGATCCGCGCGACAGTGCCGCCGCCCATGCCCGCGACACCATCCTTGCCGGCGCCGGATCGGTCGACCCGGAAGTGGCAGATCTGGTCACAGCCGAGGCGCGGGCGCATATCCTCGACCTGACCGCACTGGGCGCTCCCTTCGACATCACGGCGACCGGGCAATACGTCCTGTCGCGTGAGGCGGCGCATTCCTTTGCGCGCGTAGTGAGGGTGCGCGGCGACCAGGCCGGGGCCGAGATCATGCGGACCCTGGTGGGCCTGGTGCGACGCACCCCTTCGATCCAGGTGCTGGAAGGTGTCCTGGCCACCGGGCTGCGAGTGGAGGCAGGCCGCGTCACCGGAGTCGAGATTGCCCGCTGCCATCCCGTGCAATCGGCCCCCTGCCTGGTGCGCGCGCCGGCGGTCCTGCTCGCGGGCGGAGGATCGGCCGGGCTCTATGCCCTGACCACCAACCCGCCCCGCATCCGCGGGGAGGTGATCGGCATGGCCGCCCGCGCCGGCGCGGTGATCGCGGATGCGGAGTTCGTGCAGTTCCACCCGACCGCCATCGACTGCGGTCTCGATCCGGCGCCGCTGGCCACCGAGGCCCTGCGCGGCGAGGGGGCGACCCTGGTCAACGCCCTGGGCGAGCGTTTCATGCTGGACATCCATCCCGATGCCGAGCTTGCGCCGCGCGACATCGTGGCCCGCGCGGTCTATGCCCAGGGCCAGGCCGGCCTGCACCCCGTTCTCGACACCCGCGCCGCACTGGGAAACCGCCTATTCGAAGAGTTCCCGGCCGTGGCCGAAGCCTGCCGCAGGGGCGGCATCGACCCGCTCCGCGACCCTATCCCGGTCGCCGCGGCCGCGCATTACCACATGGGCGGGATCGCCGCCGATGCCGAGGGCAAGAGCTCGCTCCCCGGTCTCTGGGCCTGCGGCGAGTCTGCCTCAACGGGGCTCCACGGTGCCAATCGCCTTGCCTCGAACGGGCTGCTCGAGGCGCTGGTCTTCGCGCGGCGCTGCGCGCAGGACATCACCAGGGACATGGGCCCTACCCCGCCGACGGCCCCGTTGATCGCCCTGCCCGATCTGCCGCCTGCAGCTTCGTCCGACCCCGCGTTGGTTGCCCGCTTACGCCGTGCCATGACCGATGGCGCAGGGGTGATCCGCACGGCAGCCGGCCTGGCGCGAACGCTTGACGAGATCCGCGCTGTCAAGACTGCCCAGCCCGATTGCGCGCCACTGCTCAACATGACTGCCACCGCGCGGCTGATCGCTTCGGCTGCGCTCGACCGAAGGGAAAGCCGTGGCGCGCATTACCGCGCCGACTTTCCGACACCGGACTGCGAAACCGGCCGACGTTCTTTCGTCTACCTCACGGACGCCTTGGCTTCGCGACACTCCGATAGACTGGACGCTTGATGACCCACCCTCCTCTGCCCGACCTGATCCTCGAACCATTGGTGCGCGCCGCCCTGTTGGAAGACCTCGGCACCTATGGTGATATCACCACGCGCACCGTGATCCCCGCTGGAACCCGCTATACCGCGCTCCTTCAGGCGCGAGAGGCCGGTGTCGCTTCGGGGCTGCAACTCGCGGCCCTGGCCTTCCGCCTCGTCGATCCCGGTCTGACCGTCACGGCCCATGCCGTCGATGGCGATACCATCGGCCCCGGCAGCCTGCTGATGGAGATCACGGGCGAGGCCGCCTCGATCCTCTCGGCCGAACGGGTGGCTTTGAACTTTGCCGGGCGGCTCAGCGGCATCGCCACGTTGACCGCAGCCTTCGTCGCCGAGACCCAGGGCACCGCTGCCCGCATCACCTGCACCCGCAAGACAACGCCCGGCCTGCGCCTGGTCGAAAAGCAAGCCGTGCTGCATGGCGGCGGCTTCAACCACCGCTTTTCGCTGTCGGATGCCATCCTCATCAAGGACAATCACATTGCCGCAGCGGGCGGCGTCCGGCCTGTGCTGCAGGCGGTCAAGGCCCGCGCCTCGCACATGATCCGCACCGAGATCGAGGTCGACCGCCTCGACCAGCTGGCCGAGGTGCTCGACGAGGGCGGAGCCGATGTCGTGCTGCTCGACAATATGACGACGGAGATGATGATCGAGGCCGTGGCGCTGAATGCGGGCCGTCTCATCCTCGAAGCCTCGGGCAACATGCGCCTGGAGCGCGTGGCCGAGGTCGCGGCAACCGGGGTGGACTACATCTCCTCGGGCGCGCTGACCCATTCGGCGAGGACGCTCGACCTCGGCCTCGATTTCTGAAGCGTCGGATGGGAGACCTGACATGAGCCAACCCGCACCGCAAAAGGCCCTGACCGCCGCCGAGATCCGAGCCCGCAAGGGCGGGGCGCCGCTGGTGTGCCTCACCGCCTATACCACCCCGATTGCCAGGCTCGCCGATGCCCACTGCGATCTTGTCCTCGTCGGCGACAGCGTCGGCATGGTGCTGCACGGGCTTCCCTCGACCCTGCCGGTGACGCTGGAGATGATGATCCTGCACGGCCAGTCCGTGGCGCGTGGGTTGGAGCGGGCGCTGATGGTCGTCGACATGCCCTTCGGCAGCTACGAGGAAAGCCCGGCACAGGCCTTCCTCAACGCCGCCCGGATCATGGCCGAGACGGGGGCAGGAGCCGTCAAGCTCGAAGGTGGCCGACACATGGCCGAGACTATTCGCTTCCTGGTCGACCGCGGCATTCCCGTCATGGCGCACATCGGCCTCACCCCGCAGTCGGTGAACGCGCTCGGCGGCTATCGGGTGCAGGGCAAGGGCGACGACGCCGAACGCATCCGCGACGATGCCCAGGCCGTGACCGACGCCGGGGCGTTCTCGGTGGTGCTTGAAAAGGTGCCCGCCGCGCTGGCCGACCAGATCACCGCCGAAATCACCATTCCGACCATCGGCATCGGCGCCTCGGCCGGTTGCGACGGCCAGATCCTGGTGATCGACGACATGCTGGGCCTGTTCGACGCCTTCAAGCCGAAGTTCGTCAAGCGCTACGCCCATCTTGCCGCGGATGCCGCCGAGGCAATCCGGACCTATGCCGAGGAGGTGCGCGCACGTGCCTTCCCGGCCCCCGAACATGTCTTCACCGACGAAGGAGCCAAGTAATGCAGATCATCCGACGCAAGGCCGAGCTGCGCGACCTCACCCGAAGCTGGCGCCAGTCCGGCAAGACAATCGGCGTGGTGCCAACCATGGGTGCGCTCCATGCCGGGCATCTCAGCCTGGTCGAGGCTGCCCGCGCCCGCTGTGCCCGTGTCATCGTCACGCTCTTCGTCAATCCCCGGCAGTTCAACAATCCCGAGGATCTCGCGAAATACCCCCGCACCGAGGAAAGCGACGCCGCAAAGCTCGCGCCACTTGATGTCGACGTGCTCTATTTGCCCGAGCCAGAAGAGATCTACCCCGAGGGGTTCGCAACCACTGTCTCTGTGACCGGCGTCAGCGACGGGCTCTGCGGCGCCACCCGGCCGGGACATTTCGACGGCGTGGCCACGGTGGTGACCAAGCTGTTGCTTCAGACCGACGCCGACACCGCCTTTTTCGGTGAAAAGGACTACCAGCAGCTCCAGGTGGTGAAGCGCGTCGCAGCCGATCTCGACCTCAAGACCGAGATCGTCGGGCTTCCGACGATCCGCGAAGAAGACGGCCTCGCCATGTCCTCGCGCAACCTGCGCCTCTGCTCCGAGGCTCGTGAGACCGCCCCGGTGATTGGGCGGGTGCTCACCAGTGCGGCCAATGTGATCGCTCGCGGCGGCGACCTTTCGCTAGCTCTTGAGACGGCGCGACAGGCACTGCTGGCCGCGGGGTTCACCGATATCGACTACCTGGAGGTGCGAAGCGATCCGGATCTTGCACCGATGGCAAAGGCCGACCGGCCGGGCCGGCTCTTCGTGGCCGCCTGGCTCGACGGGGCGCGGCTGATCGACAACGTGCCGGTACTTCCGCCGACGGTGGCGGCGCGGTCGGGCGAGAAGGCCGTCGAGCCAGTTTGAAGCAACAGATCGACCCGGCCCTAACATATTCCCAAAACAACTCGGGATCGGTCGAACCGGTTCGAAGTATCCTACTGCCACCTCCTCCGAAGAATTGATTTTTGGAAGAATGAGGGCTGAGAGATTTCGCAGATCCGGTTATTCTCTCAGCCTCCTTTTTTGTCGGCATGAGCAGGGAAAAGACCCTGAATTTCCAGTACAATCGTCGTTTAGTCCTCCGTGATCAGAAAACTCTCCAATCCCGTGCCAGCCTCGATGGCTTCTTTGATCCAGGCCGGCTGCCGCCCCCTGCCCGTCCAGGTCATGGCCGGGTTTTCCGGATGACGATACTTCGGCGGGTTGATCGTGCCCTTGCCTTTTGGCCCGTTCATCCCATCCAGGAGTTCAGCGAGCGAATATCCCAATTCCTTGGCGGCTAACTGCGCCGCTGCGAGAGCTTCCTGCTTTTTTCGCTTCTCATACTCCGTGATTGCATTCTCGACATCCTTGCGGAGTGCCTTCAGTTCTTTGAGATCAAGCTTGTCTAGATCTATTTTGGCCATGGCCGTTTCTTTCCGGAAATCTACGATCCGCGACATAAACCTTACCCACTGGATTTTCCACATGAGAATGCGAATGTAGGCTTGCTCCAACGCCATCGAATGATCTGGCATTTCTGTTCGATACCTGCTCTCAAGCTGTCGACGTACTCCAGTCTTTGGGTTGCTGTTTTCTCTCTTTCGTAGACAAAAGGCACCCGCCGGCGCCATTTCATGCAAAGCAATCGGGAACAGTGTGAGGATTCGCCGGTGATACTGCCGACGTCAGACCTCCACGGTTGGATATGGTCGCTGATGCGAGAAGGTCGCTCTGTGTCTTCCAATCTGCTCGATAGATGTTGACGCTGGTGACGGCAGTGGGTCTAACAGCCGGGCTGATGTGACAACCGCGTGTGGTCATTTGCCAGGTTCAAGCCGACGAGAGGAGACGTCATGATCAGGAGCGAACTCATCGCAAAAATTGCCGACGAGAACCCGCATTTGACGGCGATGGAAGCGACGCGCGCGATAACCATCGTGTTCGACACCATCGCAGGACATTTGGCAAATGACGGCCGCGTGGAACTACGCGGGTTTGGCGCCTTCACTACCAGGCAACGTGATGCACGCGACGGGCGCAATCCGCGCACGGGAGACAAGGTTGCCGTTGACGCAAAGGCGGCCATTCATTTCAAGACTGGCAGAGCCCTACACAGCCGACTGAACTCTGAGACCTCTTGATAACCGCATGCCGTGATCCACGCAGGCGTCGTTTGAATGGCCTGCGGTCGAGCGCGACCAGCACGACCGCACAAGCAAGTCAGGGATGCTTGACGCTTACGGGCTCGACAGCGGGGGTAATCGCTTTTGCATGACTGACTTCAACGTCTCCCAACGAAAGTAGGACGTCCGCCGACCCGAGGCTCCAACAATAGGCCCATCCTTTTCGCTTCGAACAAGGGAGTCGGCACGCTTGTGAGCACCACGCAATCTGCCGGTCTTGCGAGGCGATCCTGCTCTACAGTCCACGATCGACAACCTATCGCTGCTTCGCACTCGGATCAGCGACTCAAACGGACGGCTTGCGAATTGGGACAACCTGGGAGCTGCTGCCCCAATTACAATCCTTGCCGCCTCTGGACGCAACATATATCATAAACAGAATAGCCTTGGCGACGCCAGCCGCCAAGGCAAACTACTGGAAATGCTTGGCGGCATCACCACTCACGGAACGTCGCCATCGGAACGCTACCACGGAGTACCTTGGCCGCCAAGAACTTATCATTATGATAATGTATTCCGTGGTGCGTTTTCCAGTTTGAGACCACCGACAGAGCATGATTGGACGAATAGTTTACATGGACAAGCTCAGATCCATATTTGAACTCCGGGAAATGTTGCGGGAGCTCGAACGGGATGTCGGCCTTGAGGCTCTGAACCGCACTGAGCGAGATGTCTTGCTTGCGGCGCATAGCCTGTCAGACCAACCAGGCGAAATCGTCAGTTCCGAACAGCTGCGTAGTCACGCGCTCCTGAAGTCCGTTGCCCAGGCAACGCTATATCGCGCCATCCGCACTCTCCTGGGACACGGCCTTTTGGAACGGGCTGCCAAGACCAAGGCGCGTTCCTATGTCGTTCGCAGCGATCTCGTCAACGGCGATCATTCAGGCCACTAAGGTGGGACCTGCGAGCCCTGCGGCAGGTGGCGCGCATCCAACCCGAAATTCACGGAAATACGCCGGATGAAGGTGCTTGCAGACTTCGCTGTGGTGGTGGTTGCCTACATTCTGGCCCACGGCATCATCGCGCTGCTGGTCACGCCGCTTCAGATGCGCGTTCTTCCGGAAATCACTCCGTTTGCCAGCCTCATCTATCTTCCTCATGGCGTTCGCGTCTTGACCACTTGGCTGTTGGGACGTGTGGCCTTTGCTCCGCTGTGTCTCGGGGCTTTTCTAGCGGAGGTGATTTTTACGCCGCCCGAGGTGAGTCTCGCCGCGCGCCCAACGATCATGATGTCGATTGCCGTCGGCGCTTTCTCTGCGCTCCTGGCGTTTGAGGTCATGAAAATGTTCGGTCACGACCTGTACGCGGGTGGGAGCTTGCGCATCCACTGGAAGTGGCTGTTGATCGTGGGCATCCTGGCTTCGATCTTCAATTCGATCGGCCAGGCCGTCGTTTTCTCTGGCACAATCTTATCTGAGCATTCATTGGCCGTACTCTTGACCTACGCGGTTGGCGATACCATCGGACTGGTCGCCACGACCCTTGTTCTCATGCTCGTATTTCGCTGGTTGCGCAGGTCAGCAAAGCGTGGGTAGCTGCTCTACCGGCGCGCAGATTAGTCAATCTGCTGCGGCTGGCTTACCGGCAGCTGCAGGCATTATCGTGATTGACGGACTACGAGGCCGTGTGTTGCGTTGCCTCTCAACGTCTAAAGCGGACAGATAAGGACCGCGACTTCGAAAAGGTTTGGTGGAAAGGCCGGACAGATCGTGAGCCGGCCCTTGGCGCGAATGCTTTTCGACCTCAAGCAAGCGTTCTGTCGAATAGTGAGCTTCTACCGCCCGTTGGAGCACCCGGCCGGAGATTTTCCGAGGAGTCATATCTCACTACGGCGTCACCGTGCCTGAGTCATTCATCGGCTTTTCCGGCGGGGCGTTCGCGATGTAGCGTGCCCCTCGGGCCGAACCGTTTGGGCGGATGATATTGACGGGACAGGTTTCTGGGCGAGGACCAGATCTTCTCAAACCGCTTGCAGCTCAAAATATTGCTTCTGTCTTTAGCTTCGCGACCACCCGGTTCGCCATGTCGGCACAGCGCTTGCCGTCGAACGGGAAAATCTCCTCGAAGCCGCCGCGCATCTTGCGTTGCAGCGCAATGCGCAGCAGGAGGCGAGCTCGGAACAGCCGGGTCTTCACTGTGATCTTATTGATCTGCAATTGGTCAGCGGTGGCTGCAGTGCTTAGGCCTTCGGTTTCGCGAAGCATGAAGACCAGCCGCAGATCCGGCGGCAGTTCGGCCACTGCTGTCTCGATCAAGCGCCGGATCTCGGCTCGCAGGATTGCGGCTTCGACGGGTTCGGAGCCTTGGCCGGGAAAATCCAGAACATGGGAAGTGTCGCTTTCGGTCACTGTATCGTAAACCTCGCTCGGATGATGGCGCCTGAGCCGCATTCTGGCGGCATTGATGGCGATCCGGGTGATCCAGGTCGTGAAGCTCGCTTCGGCGCGGAAGCTATCCAGCTTGTTGAACGCGACGAGATAGGTGTCCTGTACCACATCTTCCGCTTCAGCATCGCTCGAGACGATCCCTCTGGCGACCCGGAAGAGCCGGGGATTGAGGCGGCGGATCAGTTCACGCACGGCGGACTCGCTGCCATTGCGCGCAGCCGTTACCAGGGCTGTCTCGGACCTGGTGTCATCCCGCACGATGCGTGTCTGGAGGCTTGGCTGCGCATTCATGGCTTGCTCTCCACGTGTATGACGCCATTGGCGAGAATGGCATCGACCGCTGGAAGCGCCGCGAGCACATCAGCGGATATGTCGTCGCGGTCGCTGGAGGGGCCCTCCCAGCCAACATGAAGTGGTGTCCCGACCACGATCCTTCCGACCATGGCCGCCATCTCATGTGGAAGGCAATAGAAGTCGTAGACGCCGGGAACCGTAAGCGTGACTTCGAAGCTCTCTTCGGGCAGCAGGAAGTCGCTGTCCCATGGCCTGGCCGATGCCGGAATGCGTCGCGTCCTGCCGAAAAGCTCCGGATGATAGGCGGTCGCGGTATGGCTGTTGCCGGGATCGCGGTTGGTGAAGCGCAGCGTCGTGCCGGGATCCACCGCCAGGCCTTGGGGCTCGAACCATATTTGCTCGCCACGGGCGGTGCCCCGCATCTCGATTTCCACCTTGGTCTGGGCCAGAGCAACGCAAGGAACCCCGAGGGCAGCGGCAGCGCTGCCCCCGAGAAGGATGATCCGACGGTTGATGCGGCTCATTTGGCCAACCGTCCCTTGGCCTCGGCGTCGTGGAAAAGCACGACATGCGCATGGGGTTTCTCGACCCCCGGATGCCCGGCGTTGTAATAGATGTCGACTGAGCTGACTTCATGAGCACCGAGGCCGAGACCGTCGAACGCACTACCCGCCTGTAGCTCTTCCAGCGGCGTCATATAGATGGTGGCCGACAGCTTGCCGTCGTGGTCGTAGGCCAGGAAGGGGCCAGCGGGCAGGCTGGCGGGGTCGACAAACAGCGTGCCGAGACCCGGAATGAACGCGGGCAGCGGCAGCGCGTCGCTGACCTGCACGAATGGCGGCCCCGGCGGCGATTGCCGCAGGGCTTCTTTGTCATGAGCGATGGCAATCGTCGCCGAAGAAAAGACGAGGCTCGAAACCAGCAGGATGTGTTTCATCATGGGGTAGTCCTTTTCCGAACTGCAATCGGTGAGATCTGTCCTCACCTGACCATTGGATGCAGCGAGACCGAAAAGGTTCCCGGAAATTGTCGTCTGGTCGAAATGCTGCATACACAGCAGTCGGCGGCTGATCGAAGCGAGGCGCTATTGAAGTTGGATCTCGGTCCTGGCTGTTTGATGCCAGTGTTTGATCGTGCGATCCATTGGCCGGAGTGGAAAGAAAGCACTATTGATTGAGTCCGTTATGGCAGCGCCGCTAAACCGCACGCGGTGCAAGTGCTGCATCGTTCGGCACGATCCGCCCAAACTCCCTTGGGTGAGGGAGTGTCCTGAACTTTGTGTATCCGGGCCGGCCCATGCGGTTTGGGATACTCAAGC
>NZ_BNCJ01000035.1 GCF_014656415.1 Seohaeicola zhoushanensis
GCACCAAGACCCGTTATGCACTAAGACTGAAACCGGACCACTCGATCGGGGCAGGCCACGAGGAACTCGACGCCGATACGCCCTGGGCCGACGTCGCGCCTGGCTTCCGCGACACCCTGGGCCGCGTCACCGGGATCCTCGACGATCTGCGCCTGCACAGCGGCACCGAGACGCCGCAATCGGTGCAGACTGTCTTCACCCCGCGCACCCTCGCCGCTCATCTCAAGGATACGTTCCACGCCGCCGCCGAGGCAAACGGGATCACCCTGCGTCTGGCGCTCTCGCAGCAAAGCGACATGCTGATCCGGTCCGACTACGGGCGCATCTACATCGCCCTGTCGAAGCTGATCCACAACGCCATCGTCCACTCTCAGGGCTCCGAAACCGTCCTCAGCGTGCTGATGACGCGGGCCTCCGAAACCGCCTGGACCGTCACCTGGCAGGTCAGCGATAACGGGCTGGGCATTTCGCCCGAGGCGCAGAGCGCCATGTGCCGCCCTTTCGACGCCGATACCGGCGGCCTGACCGGCGCAAATGTCGGCCTCGGTCTCTACACCGCTCGCCAGGCCATGCGGCTGATGGGCGGCGACCTGACGCTCCGCACCACGAACGATGCCGGAAGCACCGGCGCGTCCTTCGTTCTGCACCACCCCGCCCGTCCGGCCAGACCGGCCAGCTACATCAAATTGGAGCCGCAACCCGTGACCGAATCGAAAGTGCGCTATCCAGACAAGACCGTCCTTTTGATCGAGGACAATCGAATCGTCGGCGAGATCACCGCCGCCCGCCTCCGGCGGCTGGTCGGCACCACCATCTGGGCCGAGACCGGCACCGAAGGTTTGCAGGCGTTTCATGCCAACGATCCAGACCTGATCCTGGTCGACCAGTTGCTGCCGGGCATGCTGGGGTCTGAGGTGGTGCGGGAAATCCGCGCCACGAATACCAGTGTCCCCATCGTCGGCATTACCGCCTCGACGCTCGGCTCGGAATGCGCGGAGCTCGAAGCCGCCGGGGCGAACTACGCACTGGAAAAACCGCTGTCTCTGCCACAGCTCGAGAAAATCGCCGGCGAGTTCTTCGACTGAACAAAAACCGCCTCAGCTGGCAACCCGAAACGCTTTGCATCCCGCTCGCGGGCGGCGCATATCTCGGGGCATGGACCTGCTGTATTCGAACGACCGCCGGGGCGTCTATCCGCCAAGCTGGTATGCCGCCACCGCGACCCCGCCCGCCCCCTTTGCCCAGCTGAGCGGTGAGACACGCGCCGATGTCTGCATCGTCGGCGGCGGCTATACCGGGCTCTCGGCGGCCCTGCACCTCGCCGAGGCAGGGCTTCGGGTGGTGCTGCTCGAGGCGCACAGGGTCGGATTCGGCGCCTCGGGGCGCAATGGCGGGCAGCTCGGCAGCGGGCAACGCGTGGGACAGGACAGCCTCGAGGCGCTGATTGGACGCGACGAGGCCGGCAAGCTCTGGACGCTCGCCGAAGAGGCCAAGACGCTGGTGCGCGACCTGATCGCGCGCCACGGGATCGATTGCGATCTGAGACCGGGCGTGGCGACGGCCTGCCTCAACAAGAGCGAAATGCGCGAGACGCATGAATACGCCGAGCTGCTTGCGTCGCGCTATGGCTACGATCAAATCGAGACGCTGGACGCCGAGTGGATGCAGGCGCTCTGCCCCTCGCCCGCCTATCACGGCGGAATGCTCGACATGGGCGCCGGGCACCTTCACCCGCTGCGCTATGCCTTCGGGCTGGCGCGGGCGGCGACCGCGGCCGGGGCGATGATCTGCGAGAACAGCCACGTGCGCGCGATCGAAGAAGGCCGCCCCGCCGTGGTCGTGACCGAAGGCGGCCGGGTCACCGCCGACCACGTGATCCTCGCCTGCAACGGCTATCTCGGGCGGCTGAACGGCCGGGTGGCTGCACGGGTCATGCCGATCAACAACTTCATCGTCGCGACCGAGCCGCTGGGCGCCGAAACCGCGCGGGTACTGACCCGCGACGTGGCGGTGGCAGATACCAAGTTCGTGGTGAACTATTTCCGCCTCTCCGGGGACGGTCGCCTGCTGTTCGGCGGCGGCGAGAGCTATGGCTATCGCTTCCCTTCCGATATCGCCGCCAAGGTCCGCAAGCCCATGGCCGAGATCTTCCCCCACCTGCGGGACGTGCGCATCGACTATGCCTGGGGCGGCACACTGGGGATCACGATGAAGCGCATGCCCTATCTCGCGCGGCTGGGCGCGAACATCCTCACCGCCTCGGGCTATTCCGGCCACGGGGTCGGCACGGCCACCCATGCCGGGCAGCTGATGGCGCAGGCGATCCGCGGCCAGGCCGAAGGCTTCGACACCCTCGCCCGCGTGCCCGCCCCGGCCTTTCCCGGCGGTGCGGCACTGCGCTCGCCACTGCTGGTGCTGGCGATGACCTGGTTCAGCCTGCGCGACCGGCTGGGCGTCTGACCTACCCGCCCAGCGCCGCGCGCGTCTCGGCATCGGCCGGAAAGAAGGTCTCCAGCGTCAGCTCCGACAGGGTGATCTCCGAGGCCGTGCCGAAGACGGTGGTGGTCGACAGGAACGACAGCACCTGCCCGCCCAGCCGCAGGCGCAGCGGCAGGGCGATGGCGCCGCCCTTCGGCACGGGTCTGGCCTGACCCGGCATCGACCGGCAATCGGCCAGCAGCGCGGCAAGCGCCGGGTCGTGGCTGTGGCGGTATTCGCGGTGCAGCCGGTCCAGGATATGGCCCCGCCACTCCGGCAGGTTGACGATATGCGACGCCAGCCCCTCGGGGTGCAGGCTCAGGCGGATCACGTTGACCGCCCCCTCGCGCAGCACCGGGGCGCAGAGGTCGAGCATCGGCCGCAAGGCCGCATTGGCGGCCAGCAGCGTCCAGCGACGATCGACCGCCAGCGCCGGAAAGGGCGCATGTGCATCCAGGATGGTCTGCACCGCCGCCATCGCCGGGGCCATCTCCGGATGGTCCAGCGGACGCTCGGGATAGACCGGCGCAAAGCCGGCGGCGAGCAGGATGTCGTTCCGCTCGCGCAGGGGAATGTCGAGAAACTCTGACAGCCGCAGCACCATCTCGCGCGAGGGCGCGGCGCGTCCGCCTTCGACGAAACTCAGGTGCTTCTGCGAGATCTCGGCCTCGGAGGAGAGAGCGAGCTGGCTCAGGTTGCGACGGCGGCGCCAGACGCGGAGCAGGTCGCCGACGGCGGGAGAGGTACGGGTGATCGCCTGGGTCATGCCGTCATGATAGAGCCGCGGGTGGCCGATGGTCCATTACCGGCGAGGTAATCGGAACGGCGATTATTTGCGCGATTATTACCTGCGGGTTAATCGGCAGGCGGCGGCGAGCCGATCATGTTGACCCCATCGCAACCCGAGAATGGAGACGAACATGACTGGCCCCTTGGAAGTCGCACAGGGCTATATCGCCCTTTGGAACACCACCGACGCCGCCACACGGCGGGCGGTGCTCGGGCGGCTCTGGACGCCGGACGCCCGCTATCGCGACCCGATGATGCAGGGCCGGGGCCTGGACGAGATCGACGCCATGATCGCCGCGATGCAGGCGAAATACATGCCCGCGCTGGAATTCACACTGGTCTCCACGCCGGACGGCCATGGCCCCTATGTTCGCTTCAGCTGGGGCCTTGGCCCGGCCGGGGCAGGCCCGGTCGCCATCGGCACGGATGTCGTGCGGCTCGAAGACGGCCGGATCGCCGAGGTGACGGGGTTCCTCGACCTCGTCCCCGCCGCGGCATAAGGAGACGCCCGATGACCAACGACAGACCCCTGCGCCGCCTGCTCTGGCTCGATTGCGCGACCTGCGCCCTGATGGCCTTGGCCTTCGCCCTGGTCGGCGGCAAGATCGACCGGATGACCGGCATTCCCGGCGTGGTCCGCATCGCCGCCACCGGAATCCTGATTGCGGCGGCCGCGCTGATGGCGCTGACCGCCGCCCTGCGCCCCCTGTGGGTGTCCGGCGCCTGGCTGGTGATCCTCGGCAATATCGGCTGGGTCGCCGGCTCGCTCTGGCTCCTGGTGGCAGGCGACCTTGTCGCAACCGGCGTGGTCTTCGTGCTGATACAGACGGTCGCCGTCATCGTTCTGGCCTGGCTTGAAGCCACGGCGCTGCGCGGGCTTCGCACTGCCTGAATACCGTGCCGCGGCGGCGCATATCCGCTGCGGCACAAATTCGTCTTTCCGATGTTACAGTCTTGTTTTAGATTATTGAAAGACAGTCTTAAGGAAAAACGAATATGGCTCAGGCACCCGACGTCCATCAGGCCGAACCCATTCCCGCAGCCGCCCGCGAGGCCATAGACGCGCTGCTGCAATCGGGCGACCTGTTCCGCTACACCGCGCCCGAGGACGCCCCGGTCGCGCTGCTTGAACGCGAGTTCGCCGACATGCTGGGCAGCCGCTATGCGCTGGCCGTCTCCTCCTGTTCAGCCGCCCTGTTCCTGTCGCTCAAGGCGCTCGACCTGCCGCGCGACGCGCGGGTGCTGATCCCCGGCTTCACCTTCGCGGCGGTGCCCTCCTCGGTGATCCATGCCGACTGCGTGCCCGTCCTCTGCGAGGTCGGCGACAACTATCGCATCGACATGGATGATTTTGCGGCCAAGCTCGACGACGTGCAGGCCGTCATCATCAGCCACATGCGCGGCCATACTTCGGACATGGATGCGATCATGGCGCTTTGCGAGGCGCGCGGCATCCCGGTGGTCGAGGACGCGGCGCATTCGCTCGGCACCACCTGGCACGGGCGCAACATCGGTACCATCGGCAAGATCGGCTGCTTCTCGTTCCAGTCCTACAAGATGATCAACGCCGGCGAAGGTGGCATCATGGTCACCGACGACGCCGAGCTGATCGCGCGCGCGGTGATCATGTCGGGCGCTTACGAGCACAACTGGAAGAAGCACAAGGGCCCGCACGGCGAGAACTCGTCGGACCTGGCCGAAGCCTTCGCCCGATGGCAGAACAAGGTCCCGCTCTACAACCTGCGGCTCAACAACCTCTCGGCGGCGGTGATCCGCCCGCAGATCCCCGAGCTGGCGCGCCGGGTCCGCGACGGCCGCGCCGGGCATGACCACGTGGCCGCGCGGCTGAACACCTCGCCCTACATGAACGTGCCCGAGAAGCTTGCACCGGAAGTGCGTGCTCCGGATTCGATCCAGTTCAACCTGGTCGGGCTGGACGAAACCGGCATCCGCGCCTTCGCCAAGGCCTCCGAGGCCCGCGGCGTCAAGGTGCAGGTCTTCGGCCTGTCGACCGACAACGCCCGCGCCTTCTGGAACTGGCAGTTCCTCGGACAGGTGCCCGAATTGCCTCAGACCCGCGCCATGCTGATGCGCGCCTGCGACGTGCGCCTGCCGGTGCACCTGACGCGTGA
Source organism: Seohaeicola zhoushanensis (assembly GCF_014656415.1). Lineage (GTDB taxonomy): Bacteria > Pseudomonadota > Alphaproteobacteria > Rhodobacterales > Rhodobacteraceae > Seohaeicola_A > Seohaeicola_A zhoushanensis. The sequence continues at coordinate 5,400 of NZ_BNCJ01000035.1, forward strand.
CCAGCTGGACGCGGTGGCCGACATCCTGCTCGAGGCGATGGACGAGGTCACCAAGGCTGCGGCGGCCTGATCCATAGGCCGGAACCGAAGGATCAAGCGGCGGGGCCTGCCCCGCCGTTTTCTTTTGACCCACAACCGGAACCGTTGCGCAAAATCGGACGGTACGTCACCCTGTATGGGCAATCCTCGTGGAGCGCCCATGTCGCGTCGCCTGACCGCTATTCTGGCCGCCGATGTCGTCGGATATTCGGCGATGATGTCGCGCGACGAGTCCGGGACACTGGCCCGGCTGGTCGCCTTCCGCAAGGCCGTACTCGACCCTGCCATCGCGGCGCGGAACGGCAGGCTGGTCAAGCTGATGGGCGACGGCGCGCTGGTGGAATTCGCCAGCGTGGTCGACGCGGTGAACTGTGCGCTCGACATCCAGCGGGGCGCGCGCGCCCAGTCCGAACCGCTGGAGCTGAGGATCGGGGTCAACATGGGCGACGTGATCGCCCAGGGGCGCGACATCTACGGCGACGGCGTGAACATCGCGGCGCGGCTCGAAGGGTTGGCCGAACCGGGCGGCATCTGCCTCTCGGGCATCGTGCATCAGAGTGTCGGGCGGCGGATCGAGGCGACTTTCGCCGATGCCGGCGAACACCAGCTGAAGAACATCGCCGAGCCGGTGCGGGTCTTCCGCTGGGTGCCCGAGGGCGGGATCGAGCGGCTTCTGGCGCCGGCCCGCCCTGGGCGCTCCGACAAGCCGGGCATCGCCGTTCTCGCGCTCGACAACATGTCGGCCGACCCGGAGCAGGAGTATTTCTCGGACGGGATCGCCGAGGACATCATCACCGCCCTGTCCCATTTCCGCGAATTCCGGGTGATCGCGCGAAACACCTCCTTCACCTACAAGGGCCTGGCGATCAACGTCGGCAAGGTCTGCCGCGAGTTGGGCGTGCGCTATCTGCTGGAGGGCAGCGTCCGCAAGGCAGACAACCGCGTGCGGGTCACTGCCCAGCTGATCGACGGCGAGACCGGCGCCCATATCTGGGCCGACCGCTATGACCGCGAACTCGACGACATCTTCGCCGTGCAGGACGAGATGACCCGCGCCATCGTCACCGCGGTCGCGCCCCAGGCACTGGGGGCCGAACTGGAACGGGCGCGGCAAAAGGCGCCCGGCAATCTCGACGCCTGGGACAAGCTGCTGCAGGCGCGCTGGCACATGTCACGTATGACACGCGCGGAGAACGCCGCCGGCCGCGCACTGCTGGAAGAGGCCATCGCCGAAGCGCCCGACATGTCCGACGCCTATGCAACGCTGGCGCTGACCCGAATGTGGGACATGCTGCACCTTTGGGGTGGCGAAACCTCCGACCTTATCCGCCGCGCCAGCGCCGAGGCGCAGCGAGCCATCGAACTCGACCAGACCAACGCCAATGCCTATGCGCTGGCTGGCATGGTCGAAGGCTTCGCGCGCAACTTCGAGGTCTGCGAGTCGCACTACCACCGCGCCATCCAGCTCAACCCTAACCTTGCGAATGCGCATGGCAACCTCTGCACCGTCCAAGGGTTGTCGGGTGACTACGAAGGCGCAAGGGCCAGCGCCAACCTCGCGCTCGATCTCAGCCCGCTCGATCCGATGCGCTGCTTCTGGCTCGGCGGGGTGGGCATCGGCGCCTTTGTCGTGGAGGCCTATGAGGATTGCGTCGCGGTGAGCCGGCAGGTGCTGAAGGATTTTCCCGGCTATGCCTCGTCGATGCGGCAGGAGGCGGCGGCGCTTGCCATGCTGGGCCGCGAGGCCGAGGCCCATGCCTCGGCCGAAAGGCTGCTGGAACGGATGCCGGGGCTGACGGTGAGCCAGGTCCGGACAATGGTTCCTGTCCGCGCACCCGAGGCGCACGAGCGCTGGCTCGAAGCCCTGCGCCGCGCCGGGGTGCCGGACTGACCGGCCCTACTTCAGCTTCGACAGCTTGTTCTGCAACTCGGCAAGCTGCTTCTTGATCTCGGCAAGGTCCTCAGGCCCGCCGTCGTCATCCCCGGCCTCGGGCGCGGGACCGGACGAACCCGGCCAACCCGAGGTCATCGCCTTCATGAAGGCCTCCTGCTGGGCCTGAAGCGCCTCGAACCCCGGCAGCTTCGCCATCGGGTTCATCGCGCTCATGTTCTTCATCATCTTGGCCTGGTTCTCACGCAGCATCTCGAAGGAAGACTGCAGGAACTGCGGCATCATCCCGCCGCCCGGCACCATGTAGCTGCGCACGAGGTCATTGAGCACGTTCACCGGCAGCACGTTCTCGCCCCGGCTTTCATGTTCGGCGATGATCTGGAGCAGGTATTGCCGGGTGAGGTCGTCGCCGGACTTGAGGTCGACGATCTGCACCTCGCGGCCCTTGCGGATGAAACCGGCGATATCCTCGAGCGTCACGTAATCGCTGGTCTCGGTATTATACAGACGGCGGCTGGCATAGCGCTTGATGAGCAGAGGCTTTTCCTTGTCCGCCATCCTGGTCCTCCCGATCTTGCTGCAGTTAGCGAAAACACTAGGCGACTGCAGAATGAAAAGAAAGAGAAGGCTTTACCAAGTCTGAAAATGCCTCGCCTCAGGCCAGCCCGGCCCCTGCCAGCCCGTCTCGGAGATGCTGCAGATCGGTGCGGCGGTCGTAATGCATCGTGGCAAGAAAGGCCCCGATCTCGAACTCGGGCGACTTGCGGCGCAGGGTCGCGGCATAGGCCTGCGCCTTGTCCGCCTCGCCCAGGTGGCTGTGACCGGCGGCAAGGAAGGCCAGTTGCAGCACGTCCAGCGAGGCCATGTGCAGGAAGGCATCGATCGCCTCGCGATGCTGGCGGCCGGTGAAATAGGCGCGCCCCAGATGGCTCCAGAACCGCGCGGGGTGGTGCGGGTTGAGCTGCATCGCCTTCAGGATCCAGGTGACACCCTGCTCGGCATCGCCGAGCCAGGTGAAAAGCTCGCCGTGTTGCACCACCACGAGGTCATAGTTCGGGTTCAGCGCCAGCGCCCGTTCCTGGTGATAGCGGGCGCGGTCGAGATCGTTGCTCAGCACATGCAGCGCCGCCATCAGACGGTGCACGTCGGCGTCGTTGTCATCCAATGCTGCGGCGGTCTGGATCGCCTCCTGCCCCAGCGCAAAGGTCGCATCCACATCGTCGGTCCAGCCATAACCCCAGGCCTGCCCCAGGATACAACCGCGCCAGGCGTGGGCATGGGCATAGGTCGGGTCGAGCGCCACCGCGCGGGCGATCATCGCCTGCGCCTCCAGATTGTCGGCCCGCGTGCTGCGGTGGTGCAACACCTTGGCCTGAAGGACGCATTCATAGGCGGCCAGGCTGCTCGGCTTCTTGCGCCCGATCTGATCGGTCTGCGCCGCCTCGATCCGGCCGGGCAGCGTGGCGACGATGGCCGAGGTCAGCTCGTCCTGGATCGCGAAGATGTCGTCGAGCTTGCGGTCGTACCGCTCGGCCCAGATATGCGCGTCGGTGGTGGCATCGATCAGCTGGGCGGTCACGCGCACCTGGTTGCCCGCCTTGCGCACACTGCCCTCGACCACGTAACGCGCGCCGAGATCCTTCGCCGCCTCGCGGATGTTCACCGACTGGCCCTTGTAGACAAAGGTCGAGTTGCGCGAGATCACGAAAAGCTCGTGCCGGCGACTGAGCTCGGTGAGGATATCCTCGGTCAACCCGTCGACGAAGAATTCCTGCTCGGCATCCCCGCTCAGGTTGGCGAAGGGCAGCACGGCGATCGAAGGCTTGATCACCGCCGCTGGCTCCACACCGCGCACATTGGCCGGCTTGGGCGCGGCCGGGCCGTCGAGCAGAATGCGGTAGACCTGCACCGGGCGCGAGAGGTTCTTCAACAGCTTCTCGCCCAATTCCTCGAAAGACAGGTTCAGCCGGCCCGCCACCTGGTGATAGACCGCGCCCGAGACAAAGACCTGCCCGACGTCGGCAAGCTGCTCCAGCCGGGCGGCGATATTGACGCCGTCCCCGAAGATGTCGCCGCCGTCGAAGATGATGTCGCCGAGATTGATCCCGACGCGGAACTGGATGCGCTTGTCCTCGGGCACGTCTGCATTGCGACGCGCCATGCGGGCCTGCACCTCGACGGCGCAATTGACTGCATCCGAAACGCTGGAGAACTCCACCAGCATCCCGTCGCCGGTGGTCTTGATGATGCGCCCGTTGTTCTTGGCGATCGAGGGGTCGATCAGCTCGATCCGGTGGGTGCGCAGGCGTTCGAGCGTACCGCGTTCATCGGCCTCCATCAGCCGACTGAACCCCGCCATGTCGGCGGCGAGAACTGCGGCCAGGCGCTGTTCCATCGAGATGGCCTCCCGACGCTCAGAATAGCGCAACCCGGTCAGTCACGCCACAGCCTTGGGTCTGTCTGTCCGGGATCCGTACAACGAGAAAGGGCGGACCTTTCGGTCCGCCCCCGCGATGGCGCCGCTTGGGAGGAATTGGCGCCTTGATCGCGTGGTCTTCCCTTAGTGGGCAGCGGCCTTCTTGGCAGCTGCGGTCACATCGGTGGTGGCCTTCTTGACCGCGGCGGTTGCGTCTTCGGTCAGGTCCTTGCCGGCAGCCATCATCAGTTCGACGGTGTCCATCTGAACTTTCTTGGCAACTTCGGCATAGGCAGCCATGTATTCGGCGGCAACTTCGGCCGAGGCGGAAGCGAAGTCGCTCATTGCCTTGGCATAGTCAGCCGGCTCGGCCTTTGCTTTCGACAGCTCGCCCAGCTTCGACAGGGTTGCCTTGGTCCACTTGTTGGAAATCTCGGCCGACTTCTCGGCGGCTTCCAGAGCAACACCCGAGAGCTTCTCGTTCAGGGTGGCGGTGGTCTTGAAGGCACCTTCGAAGGATTTGGTGTCAACCGGGAATGCGCCCATGAAGTCTTTCATGACGGCGGTGAAGTCTTGCGTCTTTGCCATTGTCATCTTCCTCTTTATCGGCGGGGCCATCCCGCTTTGTCGTGTCTGGGAGGAATATGATCGCTGCGGCGCAGCATTTCAAGCTATTTTTGCTGCACCGCAGAAAGAGTTTTCATTTCGCTGAATTATCAGGCATTTGGCTTGTTCCGAACATAGGTCCCAGGCGCCGCAACCAGTGCCGGATGGTTCGAATCACCTACCTCGCGGGCCGGGATCTGCTTGCCCGAACGGGCCTTCAGCCACTCGCCCCAGCGCGGCCACCACGAGCCCTCGTGGAACTCGGCGCCCGCCAGCCAGTCGGAGGCCGGCAGGCTCAGATCCTCGTTGGTGTAATGGCCATACTTGTTCTTGCTCGGCGGGTTCACGATGCCGGCGATATGGCCCGACTGGGTCATGATGAAGGTCCGGTCCTTCGAGCCCATCTGCTGCACGCCGCGATAGCAGTCGCGCCAGGCGGCGATGTGGTCGGTCTCGCAGGCGATCGAGCAAAGCGGCACGTCGACCTCGGAGAGCTTAAGGGTATGGCCAAGCAGGTCGAACCCTCCATCGGCCAGCTTGTTGCCCTGGCACAGCCCCCGCAGATACTGCACCGCCATCTTGCCCGGCAGGTTGGTTCCGTCGCCGTTCCAGTAGAGCAGGTCGAAGGCGGGCGGCGTCTCGCCCAGCATGTAGCTGCGGATCGCCGGGCCATAGACCAGGTCGTTGGAACGCAGATACGAGAAGGTGCGCGCCATGATGTAGGACCGCAGGTAGCCCTTGGCCGCGATCTCGGACTCGATCCCGTCGATGAAATCGTCGCTCAGGAAAGGCGTGAACTCGCCCTGTTCCGAGAAATCGGTGAGCGCGGTGAAGAAGGTGGCCGACTTCACCGTCTTGTCGCCCTGCTGCTTGAGCAGCGAGAGCACCAGCGACAGCGTCGTCCCGGCGATGCAATAGCCGACGGCGTTGACCTGCTTCACGTTGCAGATCGCCTTGATCTCGCGGAAGGCGGCGAGATAGCCCTCCTCGATGTAATCCTCCATGCCGACGTCGGCATATTCTATGCCCGGATTGACCCAGCTCACCACGAAGAGCGTGAAGCCCTGCTCGGTGATCCACTTGATCAGGCTGTTCTGGGCCTTCAGGTCCATGATGTAGAACTTGTTGATCCACGGCGGGAAGATCACCAGCGGGATCTCGTGCACCTTCTCGGTAGCCGCCTCGTATTGGATCAGCTCGATCATCCGGTTGCGATAGACCACCTGCCCCGGCGAGGTGGCGATGTTCTTGCCCAGCTCGAAGGCCTTCTCGTCGGCCAGCCGAACCACCAGTTCGCCATCGTTGGCCTCCAGGTCGCGCACCAGGTTCTCGAGCCCGGCGACCAGCGACTGCCCGTCGGTGGCAACTGCCTTTTCCAGTGCGTCCGGGTTGGTGCCCAGGAAGTTGGTCGGCGCCATAAGATCGACGATCTGGCGCGCGAAGTAGGTCAGCCGCTTCTTCTCCTTCGCATCCATGTCCTCGACCGAGTCGACCGCGTCCTGGATGGCCTTGGCGTTGATCAGATACTGCTGCTTGATGAAGTTGAAATAGGGATGCGTGTCCCAGAGCGGGTTCTTGAACCGCGGATCCGCCGGGCCCGGATCGTCCGGCGCCTTCAAGGCGCCTTTCGCCAGAGCCTGCTGTGCCTCGGCGAAATGGGTCACGGTCTTGCCCCAGAAGGCAACCTGCTGCTCGATGATCTTCGCGGGGTTGTTCACCGCATCGGCCCAGTAAGCCGCCGCCGCATTTGCGAAGAGCTGGTGATTCGGAGCGTCCAGGGCCGGGTTATGACCACTCTTGTGGGCCATCACCTCCACCAGCCGCTTCGACAAAGCCTCGACTTTCCCGAGATTATCCGTGAGCCGGTCCAAATGTTCAGAGGACAATCCCGTGTTGCTCCCTTCCGCAGTTGTCATCTTAACAATTCCCCCCTACATATGCTGCCACGCAGAATAATGTCGCCGCTTTCGGGAGGCAAAGCGACGAATGGTCCGGTGCCCGGGATCGTCCGGCGTACCCCCAAATCGCAGGAGACCCGAATGCGTCTGATGTCATCCTATGACCTGATGGAGACCTTCCGCAACACAAACCAGTGGATGGGGGCCTCGGCAAAGGCGCTTGCCTCATATCCGGCACTCAGCATGGTCCCGCATCCGGGTGTGCTGATGATGGCCGCCTGGGGCGAGGTGACGGAACGTACCTTCATGCGGATGATCGCGAAACCCGACTGGGGGATTCGCACCTTTACCCACGAGGACGGCCGCGACCACCTGGTCGAGATCGACACCGTGCTCGAGAAGGACTTCGGCAACCTGATCCACTTCCGCGTTGTCGGCCGCCCGGTGCAGCCGCGCCGCGTGCTGCTGGTGGCGCCGATGTCAGGCCACTACGCCACCCTGTTGCGCTCGACGGTCAAGAGCCTGATCGTCAACTGCGAAGTCTATATCACCGACTGGCACAATGCCCGCGACATCCCTGTGAGCGCCGGCAAGTTCGACGTCGAGGACTATACCCGCTACCTGGTCGAGTTCATGCGCGAGCTGGGTCCCGACACCCACGTGATCGCGGTCTGCCAACCGGCGCCGCTGACGCTGGCCGCCACCGCCTATCTCGCCGAGGAAGACCCGGCGGCGCAGCCGCGCTCGCTGACCCTGATCGGCGGCCCGGTCGACCCCGACGCCACCCCGACCGAAGTGACCGACTTCGGCCGCCGCGTGACCATGGGCCAGCTCGAACACACGATGATCCAGCGCGTCGGTTTCAAGTACAAGGGCGTCGGCCGTCCGGTCTATCCGGGCCTGCTTCAACTCGCCTCCTTCATGTCGATGAACGCCGACCGCCACAGCACCGCCTTCTACGAGCAGATCCTGCGCGTGGCCCACGGCGAGGCAGCCGATCACGATGCCCACAACCGCTTCTACGACGAATACCTCGCCGTGATGGACATGACGGCCGAGTTCTACCTGTCGACGGTCGAGCGGATCTTCAAGAACCGTGAAATCGCCCGTAACGTCTTCGAAGTCGACGGGCGCCGCGTGGATATCGGCAAGATCACCAATGTCGCCGTGATGACGGTCGAAGGCGCCAAGGACGACATCTCGGCGCCGGGCCAGTGCATCGCAGCGCTCAAGCTCTGCACCGGGCTGGACGACAGCAAGAAGGCCAACCACCTGGAACCCGGCGCCGGCCACTACGGCATCTTCGCCGGCAAGTCCTGGCGCGACAACATCCGCCCGCTGGTGCTGAGCTTCATCGACGCGAACAGCGGCAAGCCGGCGCGCAAGGTCACGAACAAGTCGGCGGCCTGAGATGGCGGGCGGTCCGGGCGCATTCTCCTGCACCTGCGGCCGCCTCCGTGGCACGATCGACGCCCTCTCGCCCTCGGGCGGGACGCATATCGAATGCTTCTGCGACAGCTGCCGCGCGTTCCAGGTCCACCTGGGCCATGCCGATCCGCGCCCGAACGGCGTGCACCTGTTCCAGACATCCCCCGATGCGGTGCACATTGAAACCGGGGCCGAAAACCTCGCGGTCCTGAAGCTGTCCCCCAAGGGCCCGCTGCGGTGGTACTCGGCCTGCTGCAATGCACCGCTATGCATCACGCTGCGCAAACCCGGCCTGCCCTTCGCGACGTTGGTGGTCGACCGACTCGCCGATCCCGATCAGGTCGGCAAGGTGCGCATGACGGCCTTCAAGCGCGGCAAGGATGACCAGCAGCACCACAAGGGCGCGGCAGGCATGGCCTTGCGGCTGTTCAAGCGAATGGCCGCTACGCGGCTGTCGGGACGCTGGAAGCAGACCCCCTTCTTCGACATCGCCACCGGCCAGCCGGTGGCCGAACCCAGGGTGCTGACCCGCGAGGAACGCGCGGCAGCCATGGGTCAGGCCGGATAGTCGATCCCCCGGAACAGCGGGAAATCGGCATAGGCGGCCTGCCGTTCCGAAAGCGGCACGCCGGGTTCCTCTCCGGGCCGCACCAGGGTTCCGCGCGGCGCTATGTAGCTGTCGATGCGCCGCAGGGGTTCCGGTCGCCAGACCAGGTTGAACGCGCAGAGCTTGGGAAAGAACCAGATCTCGGAATAGGCGAGATGGTCGTGCATCCACCAGGCCAGGTCCCGCCAGTCACGGCCCTGCGCGTAACGGTCGGCGAACCAGGGGATGACGACCGAAGCCCCGGCGATGGCCGGGCCCGCGCAGTCCCAGATATGGCATTCGATCGGGTTGTCGTTGCGTGCGCAATTCAGCCCGTTGGCATTGCCGTAGGCGTTCAGCGCCGGCGAGCGATAACCCGAGCGCACGGCGATACGGCCAAAGGTCTCCTCCAGCGGGTCGAGCAGCAGCTCGCACAGCGCACGGCCGTGGGCGATGACGCGGTCGGGGTCTTGCGGGATATTGGGGATGCCGTGAAAGGCCGAGATTTCCGAGTGCAGGAAGTCGCGCAGGTAGAAGTGACGCGAGAGGCGGGTGCGGCCCAGCGTCTCGAGGCTCCACATGCTGGCCGGGGTCTTCATTTCCCGTAGCCGTTCCAGCGGAACGCCCCCGCGTCCGACAGCGGCGCATGTGGATTCCAGGCGATCTCCCAGATATGGCCCTCGGGGTCGGCGAAATAGCCGATGACCCCGCCCCAGAAGATCTCACCTGCCGGGCGCAGCACCTTGCCGCCCGCCGCCGCGGCGCGGGCGATCAGGGCCGCAACGTCCTCGCGGTTGCGCACATTGTGCGCCAGCGTCATGGCGCCATGGCCCAGCGCTTCGGGCGGCAGGCCGAGGTCGCGCGCTAGGTCGTCGAGTTCGTAGAGCGCCAGCGTCTGGCCGATCAGGTCGAAGGCGACGACGTCATGCGGATTGGGCGTGCGCTGCCATCCCAGCGCCTCGTAGAAGGCCGCGAGCCGGGGAATGTCGCGCGCGCCCAGCGTGATGAGGCTGACGCGCGGCTCGAATGCGGCCCCTGCCATCTCAGCCCGCCAGTTCCGCCACCGCCGCCTCGATCAGCCCGAGGCAGGTCTCGTCGGAAAAGCGGTGATCGGCATCCTTGACAAGCGTCAGTCGCATGTCGGTGCATTCGGCGTGGTCGAGCAGGCGCAGCGCGGTTTCGGTCGAGACGGCGGTGTCGGCGGTGCCCTGCAGACAGCGCACCGGGAAGGGCAGCACCAACGGCGCGCGCAGGACGAGGTGGGCGCGCCCGTCCTCGATCATGCGGCGGGTGACCACATAGGGCTCCATGTAATCCGAAGGCAGCTCTACCCGCCCCTCAGTGTCGAGCTGGCGCTTCTGGGCGTCGGAAAAGCCCGCCCACCAGCCATCCTCGGTGAAATCCGGCGCGGCGGCGATGGTGACCAGCCCTGCGATGCGCTCGGGCCGCGCGCGCGCCAGCAACAGCGCCTGCCAGCCCCCCATCGACGAGCCAACGACGACCAGCGGCCCCTCGGTCAGAGTATCGATTGCCGCCAGCGTGTCCTGGTGCCACTCGCCGATGCAGCCCTCCTCGAAGGTGCCACTGCTTTCGCCGTGGCCCGAATAGTCGAACCGAAGGAAAGCCTGGCCCCGCCCCCGCGCCCAGGTGTCCAGATGCACCGCCTTGGTGCCCTCCATGTCGGACTTGAGCCCGCCGAGGAACACAACCGTCGGGCCGCCTCCCTCGACACGGTTGTAGGCCAGACGACGGCCCTGGGGGGTGTCGAGATAGTCGGTCATAGGCGCGTCTCCGGTGTCGCGGTTCTTTCAGGCGCGGCGACTAGACCATGCGGACTGGCGCGGGACAACCCGCGTCAGTCCGGCACCAGTTCGCGCAGGATCGGGATCCCCTGCACCACCTCGACCAGCGTGGGCGTGGCCGGCCGGTCCTGGAAATTGTCACTTTCCAGGCTCTGCCCGATCAACTGCACAACGGCGGGCGAATTGGCGAACTTGTCGTGGCTGGTCTCGCTCTCGATGTCCGACAGGTCGATCACCGTGACGCCAAGCCCCTCGAGCTCCGCCGCATCGGCAGCGCCCACCCGTTCCACGCCGCCCGAAATACGGCGCGAAAAGCCCAGGGCCCGATCATCGCGCGACACGAAGACGAAGACATTCCCCAGCTTGCCGCGCATCTGCGCAAGCTGGCTGCGGAACAGGTCGAGATCGATGTCGGGTGCAGCAAGCATCACATTGCGCAATCGGGTCGAACCGCCGAAATCGCCCCGGATGGTCGAACGCAGGATCGTCTCCATCGTCAGGAACGTCCCCATCGAATGGGCAAAGACATCAAAGCCGGTGGCCCTGGTCTGAAGCAGCAGGCCCGAGGTCTTCTCGAGCATCGGGCGCGCCACCAGTGCCGAGTTCAGGTCATAGACGTAATGCGTGACCTTGCCCGCCGAGGCCCAGGAGAACAGCACCGGCACCCCCTTGAAGCCCGTGTCGTTGACGAATTGGGCGACGCGCAGGACCGAATCCGACAGGGTGTTGTTGTAGCCGTGGATAAAGACGAGGACGTTGCGATCCTGTGGAGCTCGGGCCGCCAGCGCCTGGTTGATCCCGGCGACGAAATCGCGGTCGCGCGGATACATCAGCGGATCGACCACGGCGAAATCGCGGTGCGGGTCCGGCGGCAGCCGCAAAGCGCGCTCGATCTTGCCGGGCGCGTGCACGGGCGGCACCGTCACAGTGACCGAGGCGAGATTCAGGTCATCGGCGCGCTCGGCCGAATAGAAGGTACCCGAGATCTCGCTGGCGGCGCGGGTGGTGGCGATGAAGATGGTGTTCGGCACCACGCCCTGGGCCTTGAGCGCGGGAAACTCCGGGTTGTCGATGCCGATGAGGTCAGGGGGCCGCGAACAGGCGGCGACAAGGAGAACGACCGCCAGAAACAGGCGCAGGACGGGACCGCGGAGAATCGACATGGCCCGATTGTGCTGTGACCGGCACCAAGGGTCCAGCGGTATTCGGCTTGCGCTTGACAGTCACCCGGCGCGCTGCCAAATCGTGCGGACACATAACCCGCAACCGGGCGCTTGGTGGGCGCCAAACCGACGAGGAGAATAGGCCGATGAGCCAGATTTCCCTGACATTCCCCGATGGCAATATCCGGCACTACGACGCCGGTGTGACCGCTGCCGAAGTGGCGGCATCGATTGCCCCCTCGCTGGCCAAGGCCGCGATTTCCGCCCAGGTCGACGGCGCGCATTACGATCTTGCCTGGCCGATCAACGCCGACGCCGCGATCTCGATCAACACGATGAAGGACGCCGCCCCGGCGCTGGAACTGATCCGCCATGACCTCGCCCATATCATGGCGCGGGCGGTGCAGGAGATCTGGCCCGACGTGAAGGTCACCATCGGCCCGGTGCGCGACTACGGTTGGTTCTACGACTTCGACCGCGAAGAGCCCTTCACGCCCGAGGATCTCGGCCAGATCGAAGCGAAGATGAAGCAGATCATCGCCGCCCGCGACGCCGTGAAAACCGAGGTCTGGGACCGCAACCGCGCCGTCGAATACTATCGCGGCAAGGGCGAGCCCTTCAAACTCGAGCTTCTGGACCGCATTCCGGAAGGCCAGGATATCCGCATGTACTGGCACGGCGACTGGCAGGATCTCTGCCGCGGCCCTCACCTGCAGCACACCGGCCAGGTGCCGGCGGATGCCTTCAAGCTGACCCATGTGGCCGGCGCCTACTGGCTGGGCGACAGCTCGCGGCCGATGCTGCAGCGGATCTACGGCGTCGCCTTCCGCAACCGCGACGAGCTCAAGGCGCATATGACCATGCTCGAGGAGGCCGCCAAGCGCGACCACCGCAAGCTCGGCCGCGAGATGGACCTCTACCACATGCAGGAAGAGGCGCCAGGCCAGATCTTCTGGCACCCCAACGGCTGGACCGTCTACACCACGCTGCAGGACTACATGCGCCGCCAGCAGCGCCGCGGCGGCTATGTCGAGGTCAACACGCCGCAGGTGGTGAACCGCGTGCTCTGGGAAAAATCCGGGCACTGGTCCAACTACCAGGAGAACATGTTCATCGTCGAAGTCGACGAGGAGCACGCGCGCGAAAAGACGATCAACGCGCTCAAGCCGATGAACTGCCCCTGCCATGTGCAGATCTTCAACGTCGGGCTGAAGTCCTACCGCGACCTGCCGCTGCGCATGGCCGAATTCGGCTCCTGCGCGCGCTACGAACCCTCGGGCGCGCTGCACGGCATCATGCGCGTGCGCGGCTTCACCCAGGACGACGCCCACATCTTCTGCACCGAGGCGCAGATCGAGGCCGAGGCCAAGAAGTTCATCGAGTTCCTCTCGAACATCTACGCCGACCTCGGCTTCCACAACTGGCGCATCAAGCTGTCGACGCGCCCGGAAAAGCGCATCGGCACCGAAGAGTCCTGGGATTTCGCCGAGGGCGCACTGGCGAATGCCGTCACGGCGGCAGGCCACAGCTACGAGATCTTCCCCGGCGAGGGCGCCTTCTATGGTCCCAAGCTGGAATTCGTGCTGACCGACGCGATCGGGCGCGACTGGCAATGCGGCACCTTCCAGGTCGACCCCAACCTGCCCGAGCGTCTGGATGCCAGCTATATCGGCCAGGACGGCGCCAAGCACCGCCCGATCATGCTGCACCGCGCCACGCTCGGCTCGTTCGAACGCTTCATCGGCATCCTGATCGAGGAGCACGCCGGCAAGCTGCCGATGTGGATCGCCCCGCGCCAGGTGGTGGTCGCCTCGATCACCTCCGAGGCCGACGACTACGTGAACGAGGTTGTCGCCCAGCTGGTCGCCGCCGGCGTCCGGGCCGAGGCCGATACGCGCAACGAGAAGATCAACTACAAGGTGCGCGAGCACTCGCTCGGCAAGGTCCCGGTGATCCTCGCCGTCGGCCACCGCGAGGTGGAAGAGCGCACCGTCTCGCTGCGTCGCCTGGGCGAGAAGAACTCGGAAGTGCTGGCCCTCGCCGACGTCGTCCCGGCGCTCGCGCGCGAGGCAACCCCGCCGGATCTTCTGTAACAATCCGGGCCTTCGCGGGCCCGAAGTTGCAGGAAACCGTAACGAACGGCGCCTTCGGGCGCCGTTTTGCTGACGGCCTCTGACGCATCCGTGAGTCACGGGCCTGTGACCTCGCCCCCGCGCCGCGCGGCGATATGGTTTCAGACAGCCGCACGATGTATCATCCGGCTATCGAAACGGAGGACCCCATGTCGACCACGATCAAGACCCTCGCCGTAGCCAGTGCCGTGGCCGCCGCCCTCGGCGCCCATGCGACCACCGCCAGCGCGCAATCCAAGGAAAAGTGCTTTGGCGTCGCGCTCGCCGGCAAGAACGACTGCGCTGCCGGCCCCGGCACCACTTGTGCCGGCACTTCGACCACCGACTACCAGGGCAACGCCTGGAAGCTGGTTGACGCCGGCACCTGCGAGAGCATGGAACTGCCCGCCATGGCAGACGGCACCGCGCGCAAGGGCTCGCTGAAGGCGCTCGACCGCGACAAGCCTGCATAAGAAAAACCCGCGCGGCGGCGGGCCCTGGCCTGCCGCCCGGCGCCGAGCCCGGCCTCGCCTTCTGACCCTCGGACACAGCCATGCTCGACCAAAGCAATCGCATCTCCCTGCCTCTTGCCCCCGGCGTCGGCTTCAAGCCGCAGCATTTCGGCGCGATCATGGCCGATCCCGGCCCGGTGGAATGGCTCGAGATCCATGCCGAGAACTACATGGGCGACGGCGGCCGCCCGCTGGCCCAGCTGCGCGCCCTGGCGGAATGTTTCGCGATCTCGGTGCATGGCGTCGGCCTGTCGATCGGCGGCGAAGGCGCGCTCGATGCCGACCACCTCGCCCGGCTGTCCAGGCTGATCGGCTGGCTGAACCCGGCGAGCTTTTCCGAGCACCTTGCCTGGTCGACCCACTCGGGCGCCTACGTGAACGACCTGCTGCCCCTGCCCTATACCAATGCCACCCTGACCCGCGTGGCCGAACATATCGACCAGGTGCAATCCGCGCTTGGCCGGCGGATGCTGCTCGAGAACCCGTCAAGCTACCTCGCCTTTGCCGAAAGCACGTGGAGCGAGACCGATTTCCTGGCCGAACTGGTGCGCCGCACCGGCTGCGGTCTGCTGCTGGACGTCAACAATGTCTTTGTCTCGGCCCACAACCTCGGCCAGGATCCCCGTGCCTATGTCGCGGCAATCCCGATGGCCCAGGTGGGCGAAATCCACCTCGGCGGCCATGCCGAGGATGCGGCCGGAGAGCTCCTGATCGACGACCACGGCAGCCCGGTGGCCGACCCGGTCTGGGCCCTGCTCGATGAGGTGCTGGCCCTGTCCGGGCCCAAACCCCTGCTGATCGAATGGGACAACGACGTGCCCGACTGGAGCACCCTGCGCGACGAGGCCGCCCGCGCGGCAAGGCGGCTGGCGGCAGTGGCATGACCGCGCGAGAGGACGCTTTCGTCGCGGCGCTGCTCGACGCCGCACAGCCCGCGCCCGAAGGGCTGCGCGACGCCGCTGGCGGCCCGGCGGGCAAGCGGTTCGACGTCTACCGCAACAATGTCGCCGTCTCGCTGACCGAAGCGCTGCTGACTGGCTTCCCGGTGATCACCCGCCTGCTGGGCCAGGCGAACATGAAGGGGCTGGCCGGGATCTTCCTGCGCGCCCATCCCCCGGCCTCGCCGCTGCTGATGCACTATGGCGCGGGCTTCCCCGAGTTCCTCGAGGGCATGGAGCAACTCGCCCACCTCGGCTATCTCGGCGACGTCGCCCGCCTCGAGCTGGCGCTGCGCCGTTCCTACCATGCCGCCGATGCCTCCCCGATCCCCCCCGAGGCCCTGGAGGCCGACCCGGAGGCGCTGGTTGGCGCGAAGTTCGGCTTCGCGCCCGCTGTCGAGCTGCTTCGCTCGGACTGGCCGCTGCATGGCATCTGGCGCTTCAACACCGAGGAAGACGCGCCCAAACCCCGCCCCGTGGCCGAGGACGTGCTGGTCCTGCGGCCCGAATTCGACCCCGAACCGCACCTGCTGCCGCCGGGCGGCGCCGACTGGATCGGCGCGCTGACCGCCGGCGCCACGCTCGACGAGGCGATGGACGCCGCACCCGGCTTCGACCCCGGCCCCTGCCTGGCGCTGCTCCTGCGGGGCAATGCCATCACCTCGGTCACACTTCCGGAGACGACGGCATGATCCGCCTTATCAACCTCTACCTCCGCCTCGCCGCCTTTGCCGAGTTTCGCATAGCGCCTGCGCTGATGCCTACGCTGGCCCGGCTGGTCTTTGCCGGCGTGTTGCTGGTCTATTACCTGAAGTCCGGCCTCACCAAGCTCGGCGACGGCCTCACCGGCCTCTACCAGCCCAGCGCAGGGGCCTTCGCGCAGATCTACCCGAAGGTGGCCGAAGCGCTGCACTACAACATCGCCGCCGCCACCCCGCTGCAGAAGGCGGTGGTCCTCGCCGGCACCTGGGCCGAATTCCTGCTTCCGGTTCTCGTGGTGATCGGCCTGTTCACCCGGCCGGCGGCGCTGGGAATGGCGGCCTTTGTCGTGGTGCAGACGCTGACCGACATCTACGGCCACGGGGTAGATGCCAAGTCGCTTGGCAGCTGGTTCGACCCCCACCCCGGCGGCGCAATCCTCGATCAGCGCGCGCTCTGGCTGATGCTGCTGCTGGTTCTGGTCTTCCGCGGCGGCGGCCCGCTGGCCGTCGACCGCATCATCTCGCGCTGGCTGCGGATCGCGTGACCGCTCAGAAGTGCGCCTTTTCCTCATCCGGCTTGCCGGCGGCGATGGCCAACAGCCCGCCCAGCCCGGCGAAGGCGATCGGAAAGACGGTGTAAAAGGTAAAGCCGAAGCCGGCATACATTCCCGCCGCCGATATCAGCATCAGGATGCCGCCCCAGAGAGCCCGCGCCCGCGCCATCGCGCCGCCCGCAATCGCCAGCAGCGGCGAGCCGACCGAGACCAGCCGCACCAGTTGCACGTTGTCGACCTGGCTGGTCGCATCGCCCCAGGCCTGGACAGCCACGGTATAGCCATAGCCGAAGAAACCGACGATCATCCCGAAGACGCCGGCGATGATGCCCAGAACCAGTGCTGCGTTGCGCATGAAATCTCTCCGTCTGACCGCTTCGACATAAGCCCTTGATCAGGCAACGCCAAGGGCCGCGCGCACTTCCGGTGTCCAGCCGAGATAAAGCTGGCCATCCGCTTCGATCAGAGGTCGTTTCATCAGCGCCGGGTGGTCCTCGAGCAGCTCCTTCGGCGGCCGGGTGCGGTCAGACTCGCCCAGCGAGCGCCAGGTGGTCGAGCGCGTGTTGACGAGGTCGCCGCCAAAAGCGGCAAGGGCACGGTCAAGCAGCCCCTCGGGAAAGCCGGCGTCACGGACGTCGACAAGCTCGGCATCCGGGAGCGATTTCAACGCCTTGCGGCAGGTGTCACAGGCTTTCAGTCCGTAAAGGTTCATTCTGGCTCCATCTTCTGGCGGACACAGCCGCCACGCTTCCGGCTGTGAGTACGCCGTTTTTCTTGATTTTTTGAGCGGTCATGCGATTCTGCAACCGGTCCGGCGGGGTTTTTCTTCGGCGGTCCGTACGAATCGCCGCGCACTAACGACGCGGCAAGACAACATGAGGAGACACGGAATATGCCGACTGGCACCGTGAAATGGTTCAATACGACGAAGGGTTATGGCTTCATCGCGCCGGATTCCGGCGGCAAGGATGTGTTCGTTCACATCTCGGCCGTCGAGCGTTCGGGGCTGACGGGTCTGGCCGACAATCAGAAGGTGGAATTCCAACTGCAGGATGGACGGGACGGCCGACAGATGGCCTCGGACCTCAAGCTGAAGTAATCCCCCAACAACAGGCGGCCCGACCGAGCGGGGCCGCGCAGCGGACAGGGTCCGCCAAAGCGCCCCGGAGCGGGCGGTACAAAAAATTCGCGACAGGAGAGGGTGAATCAGGTGGGCGTCAGCGCCCGCCTGGGGGATGATCCGACCCCGGATTCAAGCGTCCCAGCTAGGACGGGGGGTCAAGTTGCTGATTTCAGGACATTTTTCGATGGAGTGAATCCGGGACACCGTTTTTCGGGGTCCGGGAGGGGTATGTTTGGGCCGGTTCAGGTGCGCAATGAATGCGCACCCTACGGGCTTTCCCCCTCCCCCGGACGGGCTTTCCCCCTCCCACTGGCCCCGCTTTCCCCCTCCCCCTGCCCCCTCCCCCGAGGGGAGGGGGGAATGTTGCGCGGGGTGGTGTCGGGCGAGCGCCGGGCCGGGGGCTGGCGCCGCATCGTCCGAGCGGGGCGCTTGATGGCTGTCGGGTCAGGGTGACGGTGGCGGGGGAGTGCGCGGTGCCCAAGGCGCCGGACCGGGGGGCGGGTCAGGCGCTCGCCCGGCGCCTTCGGCTTGTTTCCGAGCGGGGTGGGGTGTGTTGTTCCGCAGGCTGATGGCCCACCCTACGGATGCTGTCCCGCAGCGGTGCGCACAAGCACGCACCCTACGGCCTTCTATGCATACTTCTTCGCGGTCGCTCGAATGCGTTCCGAATGCTCCAGGATATCGTCAAGGCTTTCAACCGGGACGCGCTGCTCCTCTTCCCCGTCAAACAGACCAACGTATTTCTGGGTTCTGTTGAAGTGCAGGCGGACCAGCGGCTTACGATTGTTATTGTCCAACAGAATGGCGCAGTAACTCTTGGCGTCCCGCATATCCACGCGCTTTGCATCAACGGTTCCACGAAGAATTGACTTGATCAAAAGCCAGCCTTCGAGCTCTTCCTGTGTCATTTCGATATCATCTCCGGACGCGCCACCCGCAGCAGGCTGCTCGGCATTCGAGGAGACGGCAGGCGTGTCTTCCAAAGCGCTGGATATTCTCAGCCGGAGCCTATCCCTAACAATTTCGCGGAAAGCCGAGGCTATCGCCGAAGCTATGCTTTCCCGCACTGAACCATTCAGCCGCCCCTCGTAAACCTCAGGCGCGACGAGCTTCACCAGAGCTTCGGGAGGGCTTTCCATCCAGGAATTCAGAACCGACTTGACTGCGGCAACATATTTCAGCCGTTCCGCCTGCTCCAATATGTTCTCGACATTGAAGTCCGCCTTGGAAAACTTCGACAACTCACCGAGCGAGGAATTGGCATAGTCGAGAAGGTCGAAGACGAAGAACGGCTTCCTGTCGAGCTTGTTGCTCTCCTCCAAGTCGGAGTAGAAGCGATACTCCCGGCCGTTCGTGAGCACTGCGAACCGCGCGCTCGTGACCGTGAAATATCGGAAAAGTTGGGCCAAATGCTTTTCGGTCAGAACCGCATTCAGCCCCTTGCACTCGATCAGAATGCTGACTTCGCCTTGCCGCAGGATAGCATAGTCGACCTTTTCGCCCTTCTTGCCTACCGCATCGGCCGTAAACTCCGGCACAACTTCGGCCGGATTGAACACGTCGTATCCAAGTGCCTGCAGGAAAGGCAAAACCACAGAAGTCTTGACGGCTTCTTCCGTTTGAATGGTCTCCGAGTATTCCTCAACTCTCTTGGCCAGAGACTGAATTGCGCCCTCGAAGTTGCTCATATTATCCCCTCGAAAAATTCGAGGAAATTCAGCGCCACTCAATTGATCGTGTCAAGACTTATCCACAACCCCCATGAACTCGCGCCATTCCCTTGCGCTCATACCACAATTCTCGGCGGTGACTTCCTCGCCTTTCAGCATCCGGCGCATCGCCTCGACCATCTGGGCGGAAAGGGTCACTGCCCCAAGGCGGTAATCCTCGAAGGCGCGATAGGCGAAGGGGACCCAGTCGGCGACCAGCTTGCAGATTTCCTCGGCATAGACGCGGATCTCGTATTGCGCGTGGGCGTCGGCGCGCAGGCGGAGGAAATGGAAGAGATTGTGGAGATCCACCTTCCAATACCATTGCGTATAGACGTTGGCGGGCAGGTTCATCCGCGCCAGTTCGCGGGCGAGGCCGATGCCGTCCTCGGCGATCATCGCCTCGTAATTGTCGTAGGCGCGGGTGGAATCGGCCTTGAGCATCTCCAGCACGCGGGCCGAATCCTCGGGGCTCAGCAGCTCGCCCCGGCCCTGGTTGTTGACCTTGGACTGGGAATTGATGTGCTCGGGCGCGGGAATGTAGAACTCGCGGTCGAGGATCGAATAACGGGCCGAGTATTCGTTCACGTTGGCGGTGCGGTGGCGGATCCACTGGCGGGCCACGAAGACCGGCAGCTTGACGTGGAGCTTCACTTCGCACATCTCGAAGGGGGTCGAGTGCCAGTGGCGCATGAGGTAGCGGATCAGCCCCTCGTCGTTCTGGACCGACTTGGTGCCCTTGCCATAGGAGACGCGGGCGGCCTGGCAGATCGCGGCATCGTCGCCCATGTAGTCGACCACCCGCACGAAACCGTGGTCGAGCACCGGCTGCGGCACGTAGAGGTGCCGCTCCATCCCCGGCGCAACGGCGCGCAGCGTGGGCGCGGGGGTGGCGCGCAGAGCGTCGATTTCGGCCTGTTGTTCGGGCGAGAGCGGCATGGCGGTCGGTCCTTGCGAAGATGAATCCTTGAGAAGATCTCACAATATCTGGGGGCGACACCCGTGTCACCCCCAATATGAAGGTCACCGTTAAGCCACGTCACACAACTTCCCGCTGCAAGATCGTTGACTTTTAAGCCCGCCGCGCGGAGTTTTCGTTTCAAAGACCTGATATAAAAACATGGGTTGAGGCAGATGAAGCGGATTTCCTTCAGCGTTGCGGCGTTTGTCGCACTCGCCGCGTGCAGTGGCGGCAATCCGTTCCAGGAAGGGACCGATACCGAGACGCCCGACAGCGGCATCCCGGCGGCGCTCTCTTCGGACCTGGACGGGATCACATACAACCCGGTGGCGCAGACGCTGACGGTGCGCGGCATCACGCTGGACAACACGCCCTACGAGGCGGTCTATACCCGCAAGCCGGGCCTCGACCGTGGCGGCTACGAGGCCTACACCTCGCAGGATGGCTCGTTGCAGCGGCACACCACGGCCTATGTCAAGGATATCGACGGGACGCGCGCCGCGGTGGTGGTGACCGGCGGGCAGTTCGAGAATTACTTCGCGGGCACCGTCTATGGCCGCTCGGGCGCCTTCGACGCGGCGACCACGGCGCAGCCGAACCAGCTGGTGAGCTATGCGGGCAATTACGTCGGCCTGCTGAACATGGCTGGCGACGGCGGCGACCTGCTGCCGGTGGCACCGGGCACCGACCCGGATGTGCGCCCGCTGCAGGCCGCGGAAGTGACCGGCAAGGTGCTGGTGAACGCCGATTTCACCGACAACAGCGTGAACGGGACGATCTACCAGCGCCAGATCGAGGACACGGCGACGCCGCTGGCGACGCTGGCGCTCAATCCGGCGACGATCGACACGAACGGCGCCTTTACCGGCGACGTGACGATCAACCTGCAGAACAAGGGCGTCTACGGCGGCATCTTCGGCGGCACCGAGTCGAGCGCGGTGGCGGGGTCGATCTTCGTGAAGGACCACATCGACGGGGTCGACAACGAAGAGGAATACGGGGTCTTCGTTCTGCCCAAGTGCGGCACGCCGGGCGCAGATGCGTTGTGCAACCAGCCTAACCCGTAAGCTTCTGCTCGCGGCGCTGCTGCTGGCCTCCGGTCCCGCGCTGGCGGATGCGGCGCTGACGCTGCCGCAGGCGCGGATGGTGGCGGCGCAGGCGCTGGAGGCGGGCGACACGGCGCTGGCGATCCGGCTGGCGCGCGGGCTGATCGAGGCCGACCGGCGTGACACCGGGGCCTGGTACCTGGTGGCGGCGGCGCAGATGCGGGCGGGCAATCCGCGGGCGGCGCGGGCGGCGGTGACGCGGGCCTACCGGTTCGCGCGGACGCCGGCGGAGAAGACGCGCTCGGCCGAGCTGGCGGCGCGCTTTGCGCTGCAGGAGAGCCGGCCGACCATGGCGCAGGCCTGGCTGCGGCGGGCGGCGATCCACATCGACGACCCCGAGCAGGAGCAGCGGCTGGCGGCGGATTACGCGGCGCTGCGGCGGCTCAATCCCTTCTCCTTCTCGCTGCGCACCGAGCTGCGGCCCTCGGACAACGTCAACAGCGGCTCGTCGGCGGTCTACAACGTGATCGACGGGGTGATCGCGCCGGATTATCCGCTGGCCTCGCAGGCGCTGTCGGGGACGGTGGCGGCGGTGGATCTGAACGCGGAATACCGGCTGCGCGCCTCGCAGACCAGCGCGACCACGCTGGGCGGGCGGCTTTACGTGCAGCGGGTGGCCTTGTCGGGCTCGGCGAAGGCGCTCGCGCCGCTGGCGGAGAATTCGGACTATGGCTCGACCTATGCCGAGGTCTCGCTGAACCACGCCTTCGCGGTTGGCGCGCCGGAAAAGCGGGGCACGGCGACGGTAGAGGTGGCGCTGGGGACGAGCTGGTACGCGGGGCAGCGCAACTATGGCACCCTGCAGATCCATGCCGAGCGGAACTGGCGGCTGGGGACCTCGGGCACGATCCAGCTGAACGGGCGGGTCGAGCACCGCTTCGACGCGCGGCGGCCGACCGATGATGCCGACGGGCTGGGGCTGGGGCTGTTCTATGCCCGCAAGTTGGCCAATGGCGACGGGCTGGCGGTCTCGCTGGCGCTGCGCGACATGGAGGCGGCCTCGATCAACGGCACCTATTCGACCGCCTCGATGCGGACGAGCTATGCGCTGGCCAGGCCGGTGGGGCCCGCCAAGGTGACGGCGGCCCTTGGCCTGGAATATGCCGACTACCCGCAGTTCCGACTGAGTGGCGTGATCCCGGCCACCCGGCGCGAGGACAATTCCTATTACGGCGAGGTCTCGCTGTTCTTCCCCGATTTCGACTATGCCGGCTTCGCCCCCAGCCTGCGGCTGCGCGCGGGCAAGAAATCGTCGAACTTCAGCCAGTATACCAGCAGCGAGGTCTCCCTCTCGCTGGGCATCCAGTCGAAATTCTGAGGCTGCGGGGCTGTCGTCGGGCGGCGAATGCGCTAGTCTTTCCCCGACATCAGGAGAATGACGATGCCCTTGAAATATCTGCACGTGATGGTCCGCGTGAAGGACCTGGAGAAGAGCCAGGCCTTCTACGAATTGCTCGGCCTGAGGAAGATCCGCGAATACAAGAGCGAGGCCGGGCGGTTCACGCTGGTCTACCTCGCCGCGCCGGGACAGGACGAATGCCCGGTCGAGCTGACCTACAACTGGGACGGCGACGAGGGGCTGCCGAGCGACAGCCGCCACTTCGGCCACCTCGCCTTTGGCGTCGACAACATCTACGACACCTGCCAGTTCCTGATGGACAACGGCGTGACCATCAACCGCCCGCCGCGCGACGGCCGGATGGCCTTTGTACGGTCGCCCGACAATGTCTCGATCGAGCTGCTGCAGAACGGCGAGGCGCTGCCGCCGGTCGAGCCCTGGGCCAGCATGGGCAATACCGGTCACTGGTGATGCGACACGCGCTGGCGGCGGTTCTGGCGCTTGGGGCCGCTCCGGCCCCGGCGCAGGACTGCCGGCTGGCGCTGGTATTGGCGCTGGACGTCTCCTCGTCGGTCGATGCCCGCGAGGATGCGCTCCAGCGCGGCGGGCTGGCCGCGGCGCTCGTCGCCCCCGAGGTACAGCGCGCGTTCTTCGCCACGCCGGCGCCGGTGGCGCTGGCGGTCTTCGAATGGAGCGGGCGCTATAACCAGCAGCTGCTGATCGACTGGCTGGTGATCGACCACCCCGAGGCGCTGGGTGCCGCGGCGGCACAGATCGCCGGATCGACCCGCAGCCAGACAGAATATCCGACAGCCATGGGCCATGCGCTCGGCTATGCCGCCGGGCTGCTTCGGCGCGCGCCCGATTGCGCCCAGCGCACGGTCGACGTGGCCGGCGACGGCGAGAACAACGAGGGTTTCGGCCCACGGCAGGCCTATGCCGAATTCGCCTTCGACGAGGTGACGGTGAACGGGCTGGTGGTCAATGCGGCGGATGGCGAGGGCGCGTTCACCCTGCTCGACTTCTTCCGCGCCGAGGTGCTGCGCGGCCCCGGCGCCTTTGTCGAAGTGGCGCAGGGCTTTCACGACTACGAAGAGGCGATGCGGCGCAAACTGGAACGCGAGGTGCTGCCGCGCATCGTCGGCCAGGCGGAACTGGCCGGGGCCGGGCCGGGATGAGGTGGCGCGCGCTGATCGCGGCGCTGCTGCTGGCCGCGCCGGTGGCGGCGCAGGAGGCGCCCTGCCGGCAGGCGCTGGCGCTGGGGCTGGATGTCTCGGGATCGGTCGATAGCGCGGAATATGCGCTGCAACTGCGCGGGCTGGCGAATGCGCTGCGCCATCCCGAGGTGGTGGCGGCCTTGCTGGCCGAGCCTTCGGCGCCGGTGGAGATTGCCGTCTATGTCTGGAGCGGGCCGGGCTACCAGCGGCTGATCGCCGACTGGGTGCGGATCACCGGGCCGGCCGATATCGTCGCGCTGGCCGGGCAGGTGCTGGCGGCGGCGCGCCACTCGGCCCCGCCGGAAACGGCGCTCGGGCGGACGATGGCCTTTGGCGCGGCGCTGCTCGGGCAGCGGCAGGGCTGCTGGAAGCGGACGCTGGATATCTCGGGCGATGGCAAGAACAACGCCGGCCCGCGGCCCGAGGCGGTGCGCGCCACGCTGGCGGGCGAAGGGATCACCATCAACGGGCTGGTGATCGGATCGGATGCGCGGCGGGGCGGCGACATGCGATATGTCGAGATCGGCGAGCTGGCCGCGTATTTCCAGGCCTATGTGATCCTCGGGCCGGACGCATTTGTCGAGACGGCCCTCGGCTATGCCAACTACGAGGCGGCGATGGTGCGCAAGCTGAAGCGCGAGCTGGAGGGGCTGGCCCTCTCGGCGCTTCAGTAGATGTAGCGAATCTGGTCGGTCCAGTAGCGTTCCACCCGCTTGAGCGAGGTGGTGATCGCATCGATACCGTCGGGGCCGATCACGCCGCGCCCTTCCAGCCCCTCGGCATGGCGGGCGAAGAGGGTGGCGACGATGTCGCGCACCTCGCGCCCCTTCTGGGTCAGGCGCACGCGGACCGAGCGGCGGTCAATCTCGCACCGCTGGTGGTGCATGTAGCCCATCTCGACCAGTTTCTTGATGTATGTGAAACCATACGTGATACTTCGGGGAAAATGAAGCACCCGGAAGGACCACCCAATGCGGGAGTGTCCTGAACTTTGTGTATCCGGGCCGGCCCATGCGGTTTGGGATACTCAAGC
>NZ_BNCJ01000036.1 GCF_014656415.1 Seohaeicola zhoushanensis
AGGGGAGAGGGGACGCGGCGGGCTTCACCCGTTGGCCGACAGCCCGGCCAGCCCGCCGAGGACGAATTCCGAGGCCAGCTCTGCATATTGGTCGCGGCTGAGCCCCTTGCCGGGGCGGTGCCACATGTAGAACCAGTTGAGCACGCCGAAGACCGACATGGTGGCCGCCCGCAGGTGGTCGGCGTCGAGATCGCCGCGCCTTTCGCGCACCGCCTCGGCCATCAGCGCCACCAGCTCGCGCTGCAGTGCGACCAGCGGCGCCTGCAGGTCGGGCGGCAGCGTCGCCAAGGCGTCGATCTGCAGCTTGTGCTCGGCATCGGCGTCGGCATAGGCGGCGAGGATGCCGCGCACGAGGCCCGGAATGCCCTCGGCGCGGGCCGCCTCGGCGCGGTCGACCAGGTCGGCGAGGTGGTCCTGGAGGATGTCGAAGAGCAGCGCCTCCTTGCTGTCGTAATAGTGGTAGAGCAGCGCCTTGGACACGCCGCACATCTTCGCCGCGCCGGTCATCGAGGCGCGGTCGTAGCCATGCTGCGCGAAATAGCGGGCCGCGCCCTTGCGCAGGGCGCCCCGCTTCTCGTCGTGGTCGCGTGCGACGCCCCTCGGCATCAGCTCTTGGGGCGGTTGTCGATGATGCGCACCGCCTTGCCCTGGCTGCGCTCGACCCCGCCGGGGTCGGCCACCTCGATCTTGACGCTGATGCCGACGGTGGCCTTGATCCGGTGGGCGAGATCGCGCGCGGCGGCGCTGCGCGCCTCGGCGGCGGTATGGCCCTCGGCGGCCTCGCAGCGCACGGTCAGCTCGTCCATGCGGCCGGGGCGGGCGAGGTGGATCTGGAAATGCGCCGCCAGCCCCGGCACCGCCATCAGCTGTTCCTCGATCTGGGTCGGGAAGACGTTGACGCCGCGCAGGATGATCATGTCGTCGCTGCGGCCGGTGATCTTCTCCATCCGCCGCATCGAGCGGGCGGTGCCCGGCAGCAGGCGGGTCAGGTCGCGGGTGCGGTAGCGCACGATCGGGAAGGCTTCCTTGGTGAGCGAGGTGAAGACCAGCTCGCCCTGGGCGCCATCGGGCAGCACCTCGCCGGTCACCGGGTCGATCACCTCGGGGTAGAAGTGGTCTTCCCAGATGTGCAGCCCGTCCTTGGTCTCGACGCATTCATTGGCGACGCCGGGGCCCATGACCTCGGAAAGGCCGTAGATGTCGACCGCGTGCATGTCGAAGGCGGCTTCGATTTCAAGCCGCATGGCATTGGTCCAGGGCTCGGCCCCGAAGATGCCGACCTGCAGCGAGCTGTCGCGCGGGTCGAGGCCCTGCGCCGCGTATTCGTCGAGGATAGAGAGCGCGTAGGAGGGGGTGACGGTGATCCCCTTCGGCTTGAAGTCCTCGATCAGGCGGACCTGGCGCTGGGTCATGCCGCCCGAGATCGGCACCGTGGTCAGCCCCAGCGCATCGGCGCCGAGGTGGATGCCGAGGCCGCCGGTGAAGAGGCCATAGCCATAGGCGTTGTGCAGCATGTCGCCGGGCCGCAGCCCCGCGGCGCGCAGGCTGCGGGCCACCACGCTGCCCCAGACCTTGAGGTCATTGTCGGAATAGCCGACCACGGTGGGCTGGCCCGTCGTACCCGAGGAGGCATGGATCCGCCGCACCTGCTCGCGCGGGATGGCGAACATGCCGAAGGGATAGTTCGCCCGCAGGTCGAGTTTGGTGGTGAAGGGGAACTTGGCCAGGTCGGCCAGCGAGGTCAGGTCGTCCGGATGCACGCCCTTGGCATCGAAGGCCGCCTTGTAATGGGGCACGTTGTCATAGGCGTGGCGCAGCGACCACTTGAGCCGCTGCAACTGCAGCGCCGCGATCTCGTCACGGCTGGCGATCTCGATCGCATCAAGGCTTTCGCGCGGCGGCGTCAGATCCTGCATCAGTCATTCTCCTCCATGACGGACAACCCCCTGGCCCGGCGACATGCGGGCGCGGGTCATTGATCTTCTTCGAAATTCTGGCCCTTGAGGCTGCGTGACAGACCCCGGAACAGCGCTACGGTGCGCCCGTCCTCACCGGTCACGGCAACGTCGTAGATGCCCGACCGTCCGGCCTTCGAGACCTCGGTGGCGGTGGCGGTCAACCGTTCGTCCGGGCGGCCCGGCGAGACGTAGGTGATCGAGTTCGACTGCGCGACCGTCACCTGGTTGTAGCTGTTGCAGGCGAAGGCAAAGGCGCTGTCGGCCAGCGTGAAGATATAGCCGCCATGGCAGATGCGATGGCCGTTGAGGTGGTGCTCCTGCACGGTGAAGGACATCACCGCCGTGCCGGGGCCGACCGCATCGAGCGTCATGCCGAGCCATTTCGAGGCGGAATCGGTTGCCCACATTGCTTCGGCGCTTTTCTCGGCGCGGTCCTGTGGCGTCATCCTCAACCCTCCCCCTTGGTCTCGGGCAACTTGCACAAAGCCGACCGCGCGGTCAAGAGTGTTGATTTCCGTCGCGGCACGGTCCACTCTGCGCGCGAATCCCCGAGGAGGAGAGATCATGCTCAGACCCGCCAGTTTCGCCGCCGCCCGCTGGATCGAGCCGGGCCGCGATGCCCGCGCCATCCACGGCCCCGTCACCGCCACCCAGATCGCCGAGGCCGGCGGCGCTCCGCTCGACGTGCAGGCGATGCTCGACTGGGCGCGCGGGACCGGGGGGCCGGCGCTGCGCGCCATGACCTTCCACGAGCGCGCCAAGATGCTGAAGGCGCTGGCCGGTTACATCGCCAGCCGCAAGGAAGAGCTTTACGCGCTGAACCCGCTGACCGGGGCGACCCGGCGCGACGGCGCGGTCGATATCGAGGGCGGCATCGGCACCATGATGGTGATGGCCGGCAAGGGCCGCCGCGAGATGCCCGACGGGCTGGTCTATATCGACGGCGAGCCCGAGATCCTGTCGAAATCGGGCGGTTTCGTCGGCCAGCACATCTGCGTGCCGATGCAGGGCGTGGCGGTGCATATCAACGCCTTCAACTTCCCGGTCTGGGGGATGCTGGAAAAGCTGGCGCCGACGCTGCTGGCGGGGATGCCGGCCATCGTCAAGCCGGCGACCCAGACCTGCTACCTGACCGAGGCCTGCTTCCGCATGATCATCGAGTCGGGGCTGGTGCCCGAGGGCGCGGTGCAGCTGGTGATCGGCTCGCTGGGCGACATGCTCGACCGCCTCGGTGCGCAGGACGTGGTGAGTTTCACCGGCTCGGCCGATACCGCGCTGATGCTGCGGGCCAACCCGGCGCTGATGCGCAACTCGGTGCGGTTCCACTCCGAGCAGGACAGCCTGAACGCCACCATCCTCGGCCCCGATGCGGTGCCGGGCACGGGCGAGTTCGACGCCTTCCTCAAGGAGGCGGCCAACGAGATCACCACCAAGGCCGGGCAGAAATGCACCGCGATCCGCCGGATCATCGTGCCGCAGGCGCTGCTGGGCGAGGTGCGCGACGCGCTGATGGGGCGGCTGGACGGGCTGACCATCGGCGACCCGGCCGCCGAGGGCGTCCGCATGGGCGCGCTGGCCTCGGCCGAGCAGAAGGCCGACGTGCTGGCGCGCATCGCGGCCCTGTCAGGAGAGACCAAGCGTCTGACCGGCGACCCGGCCAGCCCGGCGCTGACCGGGGCTGGCCCCGAGGGCGCCTTCCTCGCGCCGACCCTGCTGCAATGCGATGACCCCGACGCGGCGCGGGCGGTGCACGAGATCGAGGCCTTTGGCCCGGTCTCGACCCTCATGCCCTACCGCGACCTGGCCCATGCCAGCCAGCTGGCCAATCGCGGCGGCGGTTCGCTGGTTGCCTCGCTGGTGACGGCGGATCCGTCGGTGGCGCGGGCTGTCGCGCTGGACAGCGCCGCCTGGCACGGGCGGCTCTACATCGTCGGCGGGGCCAACGCCAAGGAGGCCACCGGCCACGGCGCGCCGATGCCGCATATGGTGCACGGCGGACCGGGGCGCGCCGGCGGCGGCGAGGAACTGGGCGGCATCCGCGGCGTGCTGCACTACATGCAACGCACGGCGGTGCAGGGCAGCCCGGACGTGATCGCCGCGATCACCGGCCAGTGGATGCCGGGCGCGACGGAGATCGAGGGCCCCGCGCATCCGTTCCAGCGCACCTTCCGCGAAATCGCCATCGGCGAGACGCTGCACACGAAGGCGCGCGAGGTCACGCTCGAGGATATCGAGCATTTCGCCCATTTCACCGGCGATACCTTCTATGCCCACATGGACGAGGAGGCCGCGAAGGCGAACCCCTTCTTCCCCGGCCGGGTGGCGCATGGCTATCTGCTGCTGAGCTTTGCGGCGGGCCTCTTCGTGCAGCCCGATCCCGGCCCGGTGCTGGCCAATACCGGGCTGAACGGCCTCAGCTTCCAGAAACCGGTCAGCCCGGGCGACAGCATCGCGGTGCGGCTGGTCTGCGCGCGCAAGACCCAGCGCACCGACACCTATGGCGAGGTGGCCTGGAACGTGACGCTGACCAACCAGAACGGCGAACAGGTGGCGCAATACGAGCTGCTCACCATGGTCTCGTACGACCGCTGAGGGCCTGAAACGACTTCGGCGAAACCTGCGAGGGTTTCGCCGAAGTATTCATTCGAGAAGGATGGGGCCTCAGATCCCCGCCTGGGCGATGGCGCGGGCCAGGATCGGCACCGTCTTGCTGTTCAGCCCGGCGATGTTCATGCGGCTGTCGCCGACCATGTAGATACCGTTGTCGGCGCGCAGCTGTTCAACCTTCTCGGGACTGGCGCCGAGGCGCGAGAACATGCCGCGGTGCTGGGCGAGGAAGGCGAACCGGTCGGAGCCGGTCTGCTGGCGCAGCTCGTCGGCGAGCTGCTGGCGCAGGTTGAGCATCGACAGCCGCGTCTCCTCGAGTTCCGAGGCCCAGTCGGCCCGCAGCACCGGATCGGTCAGGATGGTCGTCACCACCCGCGCGCCGTGGTCGGGCGGGAAGGAATAGTTCTGCCGGTTCAGGAAGGCCAGCGTGTCGCGCGCCAGCGGCGTTTTCGACGCATCGGCGCTGATCGCCATCAACAGGCCGGTACGCTCGCGGTAGATGCCGAAGTTCTTCGAGCAGCTTGCCGCGATCAGCGTCTCGGGCATCGCCGCCGCGACCATGCGGGTCGCCTCGGCATCGGCCTCGAGCCCGTCGCCGAAGCCCTGGTAGGCAAGGTCGACCATCGGCAGCGCGCCGGTCTTCAGCATCGAATCGATCACCGCCTGCCATTCGACGCGGTTCAGGTTCGCGCCGGTCGGGTTGTGGCAGCAGCCATGCAGCAGGATGACATCGCCGGGACGGGCCTGGGCGATATCCTCCATCATGCCGGCAAAGTTCACGCCGCCGGTCTCGGCATCGAAGTAGCGGTAGGTCACCACCGGCATCTTCAGGTAGTTCAGGATCGAGAGGTGGTTCGGCCAGGTCGGGTCCGAGACGAAGACGCGCGCCTCGGGGTTGCCGTAGCGGATCAGCTCGAAGGCCTGGCGCACCGCGCCGGTGCCGCCCGGCGTCGCCGCCGCCGCAACCGAGGCGCGCGGCACCGCATCGCCCAGCACCAGGTCGATCATCGCGTCACTGTAGGCCGGGTCGCCCAGCAGGCCGACATAGGTCTTGGTGGTCTGGGTTTCCCACAGCCGGTGCTCGGCCGCCTTGACGGCGCGCATCACCGGGGTCAGCCCCTCGGCGTTCTTGTAGACGCCGACGCCCAGGTCGATCTTGTCCGTCCGCGGGTCGTCGCGGAAGGTCTGCATCAGCATCAGGATCTTGTCGGCGGGCTGGGGTTTCAGCGACTCGAACATGGGTCAGGCTCCGGTGGCCACGGGCAGGGTCGGGAAGGCGCCCCATTCGGCCCAGGAGCCGTCGTAGAGCGCGTGATCGCTCTTGCCCATCCGTTCGAGCGCGAGCGAGAGGATCGCGGCGGTGACGCCGGATCCGCAGGTGGTGATGGCGGGTTTCGACAGGTCGACGCCGGCGGCCTCGAAGATGGCGCGGCACTCGGCGGGCGACTTCATGGTGCCGTCCTTGTTCAGCAGCTCCATGAAGAAGACGTTCTTCGAGCCGGGGATATGGCCCTTGCGCAGGCCCGCGCGCGGCTCCTCGGCCTCGCCGCGGAAGCGGGCAGGCGAGCGGGCGTCGATGATCTCGTGATCGCCAAGCTTGCTGGCGGCCGAGACCTGGGTCACGTCGCGCACCAGCTGGTTCTGCACCCGCACCGTCATGTGGCGGTCGCGGATCATCGGCGGCATGTCCTCGATCTCGCGGCCCCCGGCCTGCCACTTGGGCAGCCCGCCGTCGAGCACGGCGACATCGTTCTGGCCCATCAGGCGGAACAGCCACCAGACGCGGGCGGCCGAGTTCAGCCCGGCGCCGTCGTAGATCACCACCTGGTGGCCGTCGCCGATGCCCATGGCGCGCAGGCGCGACATGAACTTCTCGGCCGGCGGCGCCATGTGGGGCAGGTCCGAACGGTGGTCCGAGATGTCGTCGATATCGAAGAACCGCGCGCCGGGGATATGGGCGGCGGCATATTCGGCCTTGGGGTCCCGGTTGGCGGCGGGCAGGTACCACGAAGCGTCGATGATCCGCAGGTCGGGGTCCTTGATATGGGCCGCCAGCCAATCGGTGGAAACGAGGGTTCTGGGATCGTCGCTTGCCATCGCGGCCTCCTTCGCATGGATGGCTCTGACTAGCTGGCGACGGGGTTCAGGGCAAGAGGGGGTTTTCCGGCTGTCCCAGCGGGGGCCGCGGGCAAAACATTGATTTCGCTGGTGGAACGCCGGCTCGGAAGTTTCCGCGCGCGACCCGGATTGCCGCCCTCGCGGGCCGGGCGCCGCCGTCAGCGGCGCCGCGCCCCTGATTTCTCTTCTTTCCAAATATCTCCGGGGGAGTCGCGCCGCAGGCGCGGCGGGGGCAGCGCCCCCAAAAGCACAGGGCCAGCAAGCACAGGGCCAGCAAGCACAGGGCCAGCAAGCACACGGCCAGCAATCACAGGGCCAGCAGCGCGGCGATCGCTCAGCCGTGGTCCTTCATCAGCCGCGCCTTCTGGCGGTCCCAGTCGCGCTTGGCGGCGGTCTCGCGCTTGTCGTGGTTCTGCTTGCCCTTGGCGACGCCGAGCTTGATCTTGGCGATGCCGCGCTCGTTGAAATAGAGCGACATCGGCACCAGCGTCATGCCCTTGCGCTGGGTCGCGTTCCACAGGTCCGAGAGTTGCTTGCGGCTGACCAGCAGCTTGCGGCGGCGGCGCTCCTCGTGGCGGAACATCTTGGCCTGTTCGTAGGGCGCGACATAGGAGTTCACCAGCCAGAGCTCGCCATTGTCGACGGTGGCATAGCTCTCGGCGATATTGGTGCCGCCCTGGCGCATCGCCTTCACTTCCGAGCCTTCAAGGATGATGCCGCATTCGAGATCGTCCTCGATGGCATAGTCGAACCTTGCCCGCCGGTTCTCGGCGATCAGCTTGAAGTTCTTGTTGTCCTTGTCCTTGCTCATGACGCGCAGATGTAGGGTGCGGCGCGGCTTTGTGCAACCTCAGTCAGCGGCGGCGCAGGTGCCAGGCGGCGAGCGCCCCGGCCGCCAGGATGCCGAGCGCGGCGGCGATCAGGATGTGGTGGGTGTGGGGCGGACCGAAGAGCAGGTGCAGCGCGGTGCCGATGCCATGGCCGAGCAGGGCGAAGGTGCAGGCCCAAGCCAGCGCGGTCATCGCCGTGAGGCCCAGGTAGACCGGTGCCGGGATCGCCGAATGGGCCAGCGCCAGCGGCGTCACGATGCGCGCGCCGGGGATGAAGCGGAAGGTCGCCGCGACCCGCCGGGGCGAGCGGGCGACGGCGGCGAGGATGCGGGTCACCGCGGGCCGCCCGGTCAGCGCGGTGACGCGTGGATGGGCGCGAAAGCGGCGGCCGACCAGGAAGATCACCATGTCCGAGCAGAACCCGCCCGCGGCGATCACGGCGATGGTCTGCCAGAGCACCAGCAGGTGGCGGTGCGCCAGCACCCCGCCGGCGATGGCGGCGGTCTCGCCCTCGAAGAAGCAGGCGAGGAACAGGGCGATCAGCCCGTAGTGCGAGACCAGCGTGTCGATCTCGCCCAAGGGGCTCAGCCGCCGAGCTTGGCGTGGACCTCGTCGAGGTCGATCTCGCCGGTGGGCATCTTGTTGGCCGGGTTCCCGGCATCGTAGCGGAAGAGGTCGAAGTCCTTCTTGTAGATCTCGTAGACCAGGTGCATCGAGAGATCGTCGAAGTAGTCCTCGACCGGGTGCAGCCGTTTCGGCCCGTGGCCCTCGCTTTCGTTGAAGCGGGGGATCTGCGCCAGGTCGACCTGGTGGGGCGTCTCGATGTGCTTCAGCACATCGGCCATGCCCTCGTCGAACTTCTCGGTCCAGAAGATCCGGTCATAGCGCCCGCCGGCGCTGACGAAGGTGCCGACATGACCGGACATGGCCGACCAGTGGATGTCGGGTTCCATCGGGCGGCGCCAGCGGATGGTGTCGCGGGCAAAGAGCAGGAAGCGGCGGAAGGAGGCGATCTGGTCGAACTCGCCTTGGCCGTCATCGCCGCCGACCTCGATGCCGTAGGTAAAAGCGAGCGTCGGCACCAGGTTGCCGCGATAGCGTCTGCCGTTGCGCTGGATGCCGCAGATCTTGTCGAAGAAGGAGGACAGGATGCGGGAATAGGGGTTGCGCACGCAGGTGAAGGCATAGGCGGCGTGGCTCTCGACCACGCGGGTGATCGGCTCCTGGCTTTCCTCCTGCGCCCATTTGTGCAGGCCGGAGGTCGAGTCGTGGATGTCGCCGTCGTAGAAGCTGCCGTGGTCCGAGTAGTAGAGGATCTGGCCGATGGTCGAGCAGGCGCATTTCGGCACCACCCGGTAGACCACGCTTTCGCTGGTCGTCATCCAGGTTCCCGGGAACCCCATCTGCCTGCCTCCCGTTCTTGGTGTTTTCCCGCTTATAGCAACCGGGGGAGTGGCTCACAAATCATGATTTTGCAGGCGGCTGCGGGGTCAGGGGGCGCTGGAGGCCACTTCGCGGATGAAGCGGGCGACCTCGGCGGGGGCGGTGATCGGCAGCATGTGGCCGCGCCCCGGCAGGGTTTCGTAGCGCAGCCCGTAGGCGCGCATCGCCTCGCCCTGGAGCGCCGGGTTCAGCAGCACGTCGCCCGCGCCGTAGAGCACCGCGCCCGGCGGCGTCAGCGCGCCGTAGCGCGCGACCTGGGCGGGCAGGGCGGTTTCCAGCGTCACCAGGTCGCTGGAGGCGCCGATGAAGGCCTCGGGGCGCAGGCCCAGCACGGCGGCGGCGCGGGTCATGAAATCGGGCACCGGCGACTCGGGGGCGAAGGCGAAGGCCAGCACCTTGTCGGCGGTGGCCTTGCCGACCGGCAGGGCCAGGGTATTGGCGACGAAGCGGCGCATGGCGCGGTTTCGCAGTTCGAGGCCCTTGAAGATGGCCGGGATCTCTTCCTGCACATGGGTCAGCGGGGCGATCAGCGCCATGGCGCGGACCTTCTCGGGATGGTCGAGCGCCAGTGCCAGCGTCACCGCGCCGCCCAGCGAATGGCCGGCGACGACGCAGGGGCCGATGCCCTTGGCGTCAAGGAACTCGGCGATCATCCGGGCCTGCACGGGCAGGGCGGCGTCGGTGTCCTCGATCCGGTCGGAATAGCCGCTGCCGGGGCGGTCGATCACGATCAGGCGGTAGTCGTCCCGAAGCAGGTCGGTCACGCCATAGGTGAAGTGCTGCAGCTGCGCCGCGATGCCATGGATCAGCAGCAGCGGCGGCGCCTCGGGGTTGCCGATCTCGACGTAGTGGATGCTGCCGCCCCTGACCGGCACCACCTGCCCCGCCGGGGGCACCATCGCGCGGGCCTGTCGCGCCAGCGACCGCGACCAGAGGTAGAGACCGGCAAAGGCCGCCACGAGCAGGAGCAGAAGGATCAGGAGCAGCGACATGGCACCTCTCGGGGTCAGGATATGGCGAGCAGCAGGGCGCCGGCCGAGATCAGCCCGACCCCGGCCCAGCCGCCGGCGGTGAGCCGCTCGCCCAGGAAGAGCGCGGCGAGAATGGCGAAGCCTGCCGAGAGGAGGGCCCAGAACTGCCAGCTGTGTGTCATGGCGCGACGTTAGCAGGGCCGGGGCGGCGGGGGAATGGGGTTGGGGCGATGCCCCCTCACCCTGACCCTCTCCCCCGAGGGGAGAGGGGAGGGCGTTGCGCAACCGGGAGCGCGTCGCGCAGCGTATCGAGCGCCCTGATGACGCCGTCCCGGATGTCGCCGGCCGCCGCAGCCGCGCGCAGGGCGGCAATTGCCTGTGATGCCGCGCTGGAGGCCTGGGGCGTGGCAAGGCCCCGGAGCGCGGCCTCGATCTCCTCCACGTAGCAGGGGATGTTGTCCTGGAGGTCGCTTTCGGAGAGCCGCGCGATGCGGGCTTCGGACGGGAGGCGGGTGAGAAGGTCGGAGAGGAGGCGGTTGTCGTTCTCCGGTTGCTCTCTCGTCGTCATGAGGCGGTCTCGGTTTCGAGGGGCACGGGGCGACGATGCAACGGGTGGCGCTGCTTGGTCGCGGTGCCCTTGGTCTGGCCCTCTGCTCCTTGGGGAGGCGCGTTTGTCGGGCGTTCTCGGGGTTGGTAGGTTCCCCCTCACCCTAACCCTCTCCCCCGAGGGGAGAGGGGATGGCGTTGCGCTGAGGGGAAGCGGTGGCGTGAGGGCGAGGCCCCCTCACCCTGACCCTCTCCCCCGAGGGGAGAGGGGATGGCGTTGCGCTGGGGGGAAGCGGTGGCGTGAGGGCGAGGCCCCCTCACCCTGACCCTCTCCCCCGAGGGGAGAGGGGATGGCGTTGCGCTGAGGGGAAGCGGTGGCGTGAGGGCGAGGCCCCCTCGCCCTGACCCTCTCCCCCGAGGGGAGAGGGGATGGTGTTGAGTTGGGGGGAGCGGTGGCGCGGCGGCGTCTCAGATCGCGGTCTTGAGGCTCTCGTCGAGGTAGATCTCGCGCAGGCGGGTGGCGACGTGGCCCGGCGTGCCGGTGCCGATCGGGGCGCCGTCGATCTCGACCACGGGCATCACGAAGGCGCTGGCCGAGGTGATGAAGGCTTCGTCCGCGGCCTTGGCCTCGTCCACGGTAAAGCTGCGCTCGACCACTTCCATCTGTGCCTCGCGGGCGAACCGCAGCACGGCGGCGCGGGTGATGCCGTGCAGGATGTCGTTGGACAGCGCGCGGGTGATGATGGTGTTGCCCTTGACGATATAGGCGTTGTTCGAGGTGCCCTCGGTCACGAAACCGTCCTCGACCATCCAGGCATCATCGACGCCGGCCTTCTTGGCCATCATCTTGCCCATCGAGGGGTAGAGCAGCTGCACCGTCTTGATGTCGCGGCGGCCCCAGCGGATATCGTCGATGGTGATGATCTTGAGCCCGGTCTTCGCCGCCGGGTTGTTGGCGAGGCCGGGCTTGGACTGGGTGAAGAGCACCAGCGAGGAGGGCGTCTTTGCGGGGTCGGGGAAGGCGAAATCGCGGTCGCCGGCCGAGCCGCGGGTGACCTGCAGGTAGATCATGCCGTCGACGATGTCATTGCGCGCCACCAGTTCGCGGTGGATCGCCAGCAACTCGTCGCCGGTGGCCGGCGCGGCCATGTCGAGCTCTTTCAGCGAGCGTTCGAGGCGGGCGCTGTGGCCGTCGAAGTCGAGCAGCTTGCCGCCGAGCACGCTGGTCACCTCGTAGACCCCGTCCGCCATCAGGAATCCGCGGTCGAAGATCGAGATTTTGGCGTCTTCCTCGGGGAGGTATTCGCCGTTGACATAGACGGTTCGCGACATGCCGTGCTCCTTTGAGTCGTCCTTGGTCGCAGGCAATGCCATATGCGGAAGGGGTTTGACAGGGGCAACCGGCCTCAAATTCCGGAGCAAAAGCAACAAATGACGGGGCCGCGCGTTGCGATTCCTGTCGGCTACAGGGGAATTGCGCCGTTTTTCGCGGGCCGGGCCGCGGCTATTAGTGATCCGATGCATGGCGGCCATGCGTAACGGTAACAAATCGTGGCAAAAGCCGCGGCGAGACCTTACATTGACACTTCGAAGACGTGAGGACTGACATGACCATCCACCGGCCCACAATCGCTGCCACGCCCGACCGGGCGGATGCCACTGCCGCGCTCGACCTGCTGCGCCGCTGGGTGGAGAATGCGTCGAAGGACGAGCTTGGATCGATGGACCCGGCGCTGGCGCGCCTGCTGCCGGGCGCGGCGGGCGTGCCCTATCCCGAGTTGTCGCGAGTCTACCCAGAGGGCTTCGTCGCCGATGCTGCCTACAAGGAAACGCTGCCCGATTTGCAGAACGGCCCGTCGAGCCTGATCCGCGGTGCCAAGCGGCTGATCCAGCATGTCGGCATCTCGAACTTCCGCCTGCCAATCCGCTTTCACACCCGCGACAACGGCGACCTGACGCTGGAGACCTCGGTCACCGGGACCGTCAGCCTTGAGGCCGACAAGAAGGGCATCAACATGAGCCGCATCATGCGCTCCTTCTATGCCCATTCCGAGAAGACCTTCAGCTTTGGCGTGATCGAGGCGGCGCTGGACGACTACAAGACCGACCTGGAGAGCTTCGACGCCCGCATCCAGATGCGCTTCTCCTTCCCGATGAAGGTGGAGAGCCTGCGCTCGGGGCTGATGGGCTACCAGTATTACGACATCACGCTGGAACTGGTCGAAATCGACGGGGTGCGCCAGAAGATCATGCACCTCGACTATGTCTATTCCTCGACCTGCCCCTGCTCGCTGGAACTGTCCGAGCACGCGCGTTCGCGACGCGGCCAGCTGGCGACGCCGCATTCGCAGCGTTCTGTGGCGCGGATCTCGGCGGTGGTGAACTGCGACCAGAATTGCCTCTGGTTCGAGGACCTGATCGACCTCTGCCGCCGCGCGGTGCCGACCGAGACCCAGGTGATGGTCAAGCGCGAGGACGAACAGGCCTTTGCCGAGCTGAACGCCGCCAACCCGATCTTCGTCGAGGATGCGGCGCGGCTGTTCTGCGAGCAGCTGCACACCGACCCGCGAATCGGCGACTTCCGGGTGATCGCGAGCCACCAGGAGAGCCTGCACAGCCATGATGCCGTCTCGGTGCTCTTCGAGGGCGAGACCTTTGCCGCCACCAGCATGGACCCGCGGCTGTTCTCGACGCTCTTCCACGTCGGCTGAGGGCGCAGGGCGGGCTCCTCGCCGGGTGTGGCCCGTCGGGCACGGCGGGCACCCGGTCGATGGCTGTTGATTTGACGTCGCCCGCCGGGCCGCCATAGCTTGCCGCGGCGCAACGGAGTGGCGGGAACATGTTCAGCATTGAGGTATTGGTTCATGCGGTGCGGATGCTGTTCCACGATCTCGGAACGACCGCGCGCCTGACGCTGCTGCCCTTCGCGGTGGCCGTTGCCGCGGATTTCCTCGTCATGGGCGCAATCGGCGGCGGGGCCGCTGCCGAGGGCGGCGACATGGCGCAACTGGGCCTCGGCGACGCGCTTGCCGGGCTGGTCGCGACGCTCTGCTACCTGGCCGGCTTCGTCTGGGCGGCGGTGGGCTGGCATCGCTACGGGCTCTTGTCCGAAGACACCGGCGGCCTGATTCCCGGCTTTGGCGCGGCGGAGTTCCGCGGCTACTTCTGGGCCTCGATCAAGGTCGGTCTGGCGATGTTCGCCCTGCTGGTGCCGGTTGTCCTGGTGGCGGGCATGGCCGGCGCGGCCACCGGCAATCCGGGGCTTGCCAATCTCGTCATCATGCTGGGCTTCATCCCGGTGCTGGCGCTGACCCTGCGCCTGTCGCTGGTGCTTCCCGCCATCGCCATCGGCGGGCGGATGACCTTCCGCGAAGCGCTCGCGGTATCGAAGGGCTATACCAGCGCCTTCGCCATCGTCTCGCTGGCCACCTGGGCCTTCGGCGCGCTGGCCGAGTTCGCGACGCCCGGCGGGCCGGTGGGCCTGGTCGTCCGGCTGATGTTCAGCTGGTTCGGCATGGTGCTCTCGCTCTCGGTGCTGACGACGCTTTACGGCGTGCTCGTCGAGAAGCGCGAGCTGGGCTGAGCAGCGCCCGCCTTGACAGCCTTCGCCCGTCCCGCCAACGCTGCGTCCATGCTGGACCTTCGCCCCGTCGGATATGTCATCGGCCTGCTGGTGGCCATCCTCGGGCTGACGATGTCGCTGCCCATGCTGGTGGATATCGCCGAGGGCAACGGCCATTGGGCCGCCTTCCTCGAGGCGGGGCTGCTCTGCGTGATGATCGGGGGCGGCGTCTCGATCAGCTGTTCGAGCGGGCTCCGGCCGGGCCTGACGATCCAGCAGTCCTTCCTGCTGACCACCGGGGTCTGGGTGGCGCTGCCGGCCTTCGGGTCGCTGCCGCTGATCTTCGGGGCGACCGACCTGAGCGTGACCGACGCGGTCTTCGAGGCGATGTCGGGTTTCACCACAACCGGCTCGACCGTCATCACCGGGCTGGAGCACCTGCCCAAGGGTATTTTGCTGTGGCGCGGCATCCTGCAATGGCTCGGCGGCATCGGTATCATCGTCTTCGCCATGGTCTTCCTGCCTGAGCTGCGCGTCGGGGGGATGCAGCTGTTCCGCTCCGAGGCCTTCGACACGATGGGCAAGATCCTGCCCCGCGCCACCGAGATCGCCAGCCGCATCTCGGTGATCTACGTGGGCATGACGCTGGCCTGCATGTTCTGCTACCTGGTGCTGGGCATGAGCGTCTTTGACGCGACGGTTCATGCGCTGACCACCATCTCGACCGGCGGTTTCGCCAATTACGACGCCTCCTTCGCGGTCTTCTCGGGGCCGGCGGAATATGTCGCCTCGCTCTTCATGGTGCTCGCGGCGCTGCCCTTCGTGCGCTACGTGCAGATGCTGAACGGGAATTACACCAGCATGTGGAAGGACCCGCAGGCGCGCGGGTTCCTCTGGACCATCCTGGTGCTGGTGCTGGTGGCCTGGGCGGTTCTGACGACGATCTTCCCGCACCACTGGGAGAAATCGCTGCGCGAGGCGCTGTTCAACATCACCTCGATCATCTCGGGCACTGGCTATGCCAGCGTCGATTACATGCAGTGGGGCCCCTTCCTGATCGTGCTGTTCTTCTACATCGGGCTGATCGGCGGCTGCGCCGGATCGACCGCCTGCTCGGTGAAGATCTTCCGCTACCAGCTGCTCTTCGCGGTGATGAAGGTGCAGGTGCAGCGCATCCGCTCGCCGCACGGGGTCTTCGTGGCGCGCTATGGCGGGCGTCCGGTCGATGCCGAGGTGCTGAACTCGGTCGTCGCCTTCTTCGTCTTCTTCGTGGTGACGCTGGGCGTGCTCTCGCTGGCCCTGGCGCTGACCGGGCTCGACTTCACCACCTCGGTCTCGGGCGCGGCGACGGCGGTGGCCAATATCGGCCCCGGTCTGGGCGATATCATCGGGCCGGCGGGGAATTTCAGCACGCTGAACGACAGCGCCAAGTGGATCCTGGTTGTCGCCATGCTGGTCGGGCGGCTGGAGCTGCTGGCGGTCTACGTGATCTTCACCCTCCGCTTCTGGAGGGGGTAGGGCGGGGTTTCACCCCGCCGCGCCGGGCGCGATCAGAGATCGCGGAGCCAGACCTGCAGCGGCTTGCGGTCGGCCTCGATGCGGTCGATGTCCTTCCATTCGAACTCGGCCACCGCGCCGGCCAGCGGCGCATAGCCGCGCGCGCGCCAGAAGGCGTCGAGCGGGCGATAGCCGGCGGGGCGCAGCGGGTGGGTCGCCGGGCGCTGCACCGCGCAGAAGGCCGAGCGGCGGAAGCCCAGGGCGCGGGCATGGCCCTCGCGTAGGTCGAAGAAGCGGTGGCCGATGCCTTTTCCGCGCCAGTCCGCCAGCAGCACCGACTCGGCGCAGTAGAAGACCTCGGCAAGCCCGATGCCGCTGGCGGCGAAGGCGGCCGCGAAATCGTCGGCGTGATCGGCCAGCGGCGTGCCGGTGGCCGCGCCGACCAGCCGCGCTCCGTCGAAGGCGCCGACCAGCACAGCGCCGGGGCTCTCGCGGTAGGTGGCGAGATAGCGGCGCTCGTAGTCGAGCGAGCCGTCGTAGAGATAGGGCCAGTCGCGGAACACCGCGATCCGCAGCGCCGCCACATCGTCGAGCGCGGCGTCAAGCGCCGCGCCGGTCAGGACCCGGACCTCGGTCACGAGACCTGCCGGATCCAGTCGGCGAGGTTGTAATAGGTCGTCACCCGGGCGATCCGGCCGTCGCGCAGGTCGAAGAACGACCCGCCCGGCAGGCGGTAGCTCTGCCCGCGCGCCTCGGGCAGGCCGGCGTCGGTTTCCAGGTAGGTGCCGTTGACGATGAACTCGGCCGCGCCTCGGGTGCCGGCTTCGTTCACGAAGATCTCCATATCGGTCAGCTCCTCGCGGTAGCAGCGGCTCATGTGCGCGCAGAATTCGGCGAAGAGCGCCTTGCCGCTGCGCACCTGCCCCTCGTTGACGTGATGGGCCACGTCCTCGGTCACGCAGTCGAGCATGGCGGCGGTGTCACCGGCGTTGAAGGCGTCGAAATAGCGGCGGATCACGGTCATGGGGCGTCCCTTCAGGTGGTTCCCGAAGGGATGTGCCAGCTTTTGGCGCCCTCTGCAAACCCGTCCGGTCGCATCGCGCTTGATCGACTGGGCGAAGGGCGACATGCTGCCCCGGTAGGGCGCTTTTCGCGCCGGTCCCTGGTTCCCCAAGTCTCCCTTTCCCATGCAGAAGGAAGCCCCCGGAATGCAGCTCAACCAGAAGATGACCACCCCCGGCGCGCGCCTGAGCGGCGTGCTCTGCACCATTCCCTCGCCCGTGGTGACCCAGGCGCTG
Source organism: Seohaeicola zhoushanensis (assembly GCF_014656415.1). Taxonomy (GTDB): domain Bacteria; phylum Pseudomonadota; class Alphaproteobacteria; order Rhodobacterales; family Rhodobacteraceae; genus Seohaeicola_A; species Seohaeicola_A zhoushanensis. The sequence goes on from NZ_BNCJ01000036.1 coordinate 16,831, forward strand.
GCGGCTTCGGGGATGGATTGCGTGATTGTCGATCTCGAACATGGCGCGGTGGATATCGGCACGGCGCACGCGATGATCGCGGCGACCCAGGGCACCGGCTGCGCGCCGCTGGCGCGGGTGACCTCGATCGACGAGACCCAGGTCAAGCGCATCCTCGACATGGGGGCCGAGGGCATCGTCTTTCCGCTGATCCGCACCGCCGCCGATGCCGGGCGCGCAGTGGCCTCGATGCGCTATCCGCCGGTCGGCACGCGCGGCTTCGGCCCCTTCATCGCCCAGTCGCGCTGGAACTCGACGCTGATGGAGTATCCGCGCCACCAGGAGGCGCTGGTCTGCATCCTGACCATCGAGACGCGCGAGGCGGTCGAGAATATCGACGCCATCTGCGCGGTGCCGGGCATCGACATGATTGTGCCGGCGCCCTTCGACCTGTCGACGGATCTCGGCGTGATGGGCCAGTTCGACCATCCCGACTTCATCGCCGCCATGAGCCGCGTCGAGGCGGCCAGCAAGGCCGCCGGCATCCCGCTGGGCAATGTCGCCCGCGCGAAGGGGCAGGCCGAGGCGCTGTTCGGGCGCGGCTATTCCTTCATCGCCGATTTCGACGTGCTCTGGCTGCGCGACCGCGCGGCGGAGTTCCGGGGCTGGTGCGCCGTGTGAGGCTGGCCGGTCAGGCCCTGGCCCCGCGGCGGCGCGCCAGAGCGCCGAGCCCCAGCAACCCGCCCATCAGGAGCAGGGCCGAGGCGGGCAGCGGCACGGCCGAGATCTCGGTGATGGTCAGGGTGTAGGGGCCGCTCCTATCCCCAATGTAAGATCCCAGCGAAAACGTTCCGGTCTGGAACGCGGGATCATTCACACTTCCCCCAAAGATTTGAGGGCCGAAGGTGTTAAACTTAAAACCGCCGCCTCCCTCGAACATGGCGAAACCCCCACCGGATTCACCATCGAAGAACTGCAGTATGGCAGTATTGACTGGCGTGTTGTTCGGGAACGTTCCGGACGCGGCAATCTTGAAATAATTGCCACCTATAGCGAGAAGATCGGATTGCGCCGGGTCGGAATCGAAGACGAAGCTGGCTGATGCCGCGCCGCTCAGGGTGAACTGGAGCGGCGCCGCTTCTGCCGCGACACCCGCCACGGCCAGCGCTGCCGCTGCGGCCAGGACCTTCAGATTGGATATGGTCACCTTCGAAACCCCCATGAATAACCCACGCCGAATTGAGTACAGAAATTAACCTTTGGGTCAAGGATGCAGGGTCCGGCCGGGATTTCCGGGCCTTCGGCGCGCTCAGCCGCCCTTCGGCTCTCCGAAGCGCGCCTTGAGCTTGTCGACGATCTGGTCGCGGGCCTGACGGTAGAGCGCCAGCTTGTCCTCGCGGGTGTTGCCGATGCCGGTCGGGTCGAGGATCGGCCAGTAGTCGAGTTCCAGGTGGAAGAAGCGGGTCAGCTCGCTGGCCCGCTCGCGGCTGGCGGGCGAGAGGGCGATGACCAGGTCGAAAGAGGACAGGTCCTCGCCCCAGCGTTCCATCTCGTCGAACGACCGCGAGCGGTGGCGCGCCAGTTCGACGCCGATCTCGTTGCAGGCGGCGATGGCGAAGCCGTCGATCTCGAGATCGTTGTGCACGCCCACCGACTGCACATAGGTCCCGGTTCCGTAGAACTTCTTCATGATCCCCTCGGCCATGGGCGAGCGGACGGCGTTGTGATCGCAGCAGAACAGTACAGACTGGGGAAGGGCCTGCGCCAAGTCAGCCACCGAAATGCAGCACGCAGATCAGGGTGAACAGCCGCCGGGCGGTGTCGGTATCGACCTCGACCTTGCCTTCCAGCCGCTCCTGCAGCACGCGGCTGCCTTCGTTGTGGATGCCGCGCCGGGCCATGTCGATGGTCTCGATCTGGCTGGGCGGCAGGGTCTTCACCGCGTCGTAGTAGCTCTTGCAGATCTGGAAGTAGTCCTTGACCACCTGCCGGAACGGCCCGAGCGAGAGGTGGAACTCGGCCGCCTTCTGGTCTTCCGGGGTCTCGACGTCGAAGACCAGCCGCTTGTCGCGGATCGACAGGTTCAGCTTGTAGGGGCCCTCGGGCACCAACCGGTCGTCGCGTTTGGGCAATACGAAGTGGTTCTGTTCCAGCAGGTCGAAGATGGCGACCTTGCGCTCCTGCTCGATCTCCGGCGTTGGCGGCGGGAGATTGGAATCATCGAGCGCGATCTCGCTGATATGGGACATGGCGAACTCCACGGCGGACCCTGTCACAAAACATACATGTGACGCTTAGCTCAGCTTGCCCCGCGCCGCAATGCGGCCTGTGCGTCAGCCCCGGTTCAGCCGTTCCAGCCGCGCCGTCACCGAGAGACCATGCGCCTGCAGGCTTTCCGAAGCCGCAAGCGCCTCGGCCGCCGGGCCGATGGCGCGCAGCGCCTCGGGGGTCATGCGGGCCATGGTGGTGCGCTTGAGGAAGTCCATCACCGACAGGCCCGAGGAGAACCGCGCCGAGCGGGCGGTCGGCAGCACGTGGTTCGGCCCGCCGACATAATCGCCGATCGCCTCGGGCGTCCATTGGCCGAGGAAGATCGCCCCGGCGTGGATGCATTGGGCCGCCAGCGCCTCGGGGTCGGCGACGCAGAGTTCGAGGTGTTCGGGCGCGATGCGGTTCGACAGTGTGGCGGCCTCGGCCAGGTCGCTGACCACGATCACCGCGCCATAGTCACGCCAGCTTGCCCCCGCGATGGCGCGGCGTTCGAGCGTTTCCAGCCGCTTGTCGACCGCCGCCGCCACCGCCTGCCCGAAGGCGGCGTCATCGGTGATGAGCAGCGACTGCGCGCTTTCGTCGTGTTCGGCCTGGCTCATCAGGTCGAGGGCGATCCAGTCGGGGTCGTTATCCTTGTCGGCGATCACCAGGATCTCCGACGGGCCGGCGATCATGTCGATACCGACCTTGCCGAAGACCCGCCGTTTGGCCGCCGCGACGAAGGCGTTGCCGGGGCCGGTGATCTTGTCGACCGGCTTCACCGTCTCGGTGCCATAGGCCAGCGCCGCCACCGCCTGCGCGCCGCCGATGCGGTAGATCTCGTCCACGCCCGCCAGCCGCGCGGCCAGCAGCACCAGCGGGTTGATGACCCCGCCCGGCGTCGGCACGCAGATCGCCAGCCGCTCGACGCCCGCCACCTTGGCGGGGATCGCGTTCATCAGCACCGAGGAGGGGTAGGAGGCCAGCCCGCCGGGCACATAGAGGCCGGCGGCCGAGATCGCGGTCCAGCGCCAGCCCAGCGTCGCGCCCTCCGGGTCGGTCCAGCGCGCATCCTCGGGCATCTGGCGGACGTGGTAGGCGCGGATGCGCTCCGCTGCCAGTTCCAGCGCCGCGCGTTCCTCGGGCGAGACGCGGTCGATGGCCGCGTCGACCTCGCCGGGCGGAATCGCCAGCGTCTCGGGCGTCAGCTCCATGCGGTCGAACTTCGCCGTCAGCTCGATCAGCGCCGCGTCGCCGCGTGCGCGCACGTCGGCGATGATGCCGGCGACCACGGCGTCGACATCGGGGCTGTCCTCGCGCTTGGCGTTGAGCAGCGCGGTGAAGGCGGTCTCGAAGCCGGCATCGGCAGTGTTCAGGAAGACGGGCATGGGCGGACCTCGTGAAACGTTGCCCCGTCCTAGCGGGGCGGGGGCGGCTTCACAAGGCGGTCACGCCGCCTCGCCGTCGAGCATTCGCACGTAGAACAGGTCGTCGACCGGGCCCTCGGGCATGATCACCGCGCGGGGGACGGTGCCGCAGCGGGCAAAGCCGTGGCGTTCGTAGAAGGCGATGGCGCGGGGGTTGTCGCCGGCGACGTAGAGCTCGACCTGCAATGCGCCCATTGCGCGGGCATGGTCCAGCAGGGCGTCGAGCAGCAGCCGGGCCGCGCCCGAGCCCTGCGCCTGGGGCGAGACGTAGAAGGGGCCGAGCTCGGCCCGGTGGCGGATGCGCGACAGGCCCATGCAGCGGATCGCGCCGATGCCGATGGCGCGGGCACCGTCGAAGACGCCGAAGCGCCCGCCGCGGGCCATTGCGGCCAGGTCGGTGTCCCGCTCTGCCGCCTCGGCCTCCTGCAGGGTGATGAGGAAGGCGCCGGGAAACAGCCGCAGCCCCTCGGTGCGCAGGCGGCGCCAGTCGTCGACGTCTTCGGGGCCGAGGGCGCGCACCGAGAGGCGGCCGGGGCCGTTGCCGGGGGAATCTGTCATCGAAGGATCTCCGCTGCTGGCGCCAGTTAGGCGCAGGCGGGCGCGCCGCTCAAGCGCGGCCTGCGCGGGCGCGCGATTTCCGGGGCGGGGGGTGCTTGATTCCCGCCCGGCGGGTTGCTAACCGGCCCGCAGGGAGCGGTTGCCCCGTTCGCCGGCCCCCTGACCGCCTTCTCCCCTTGACCCTTGCGGCGATTCCCCCTAAAGGCAGCGGACGAGTTTCCGGGCGCGGCCTCTGGCGGCGCCTGATCTATTGCACTGGGCCTGCCGGCCCGCAGAAGACCCAGAGGATGAACCCATGTCGCGCGTCTGCGAACTGACCGGAAAAGGCCCGATGTCGGGCAACAACGTGAGCCACGCCAACAACAAGACCCGGCGCCGGTTCCTTCCCAACCTCAACGACGTGTCGCTGGTCTCGGAGACCCTCGGCCGTGTCGTCAAGCTCAAGGTCTCGGCCGCCGCCCTGCGCAGCGTCGATCACCGTGGCGGCATCGACGCCTTCCTGGCCAAGGCCAAGGACGACGAGCTGTCGGCCCGCGCGCTGAAGCTGAAGAAAGAGATCGCCAAGGCCGGCGCAGCCGCCTGATCCGATCCTTCTGCGACAAGCTGTCAGCCCCGCCTCTGGCGGGGCTTTTGCGCTTTCGGCCGGGCGTTTCCCGGCCTATATCGCCGGTATGCGCCGCCTGCTGAACAGATTTGCGACGATTGCCCTCTGCCTGGTCATGATCCTGACCGCGCAGGCGACGGGCATGGTGCGCGCCCAGCCCGGTGCGCAGGGCTATGCGGTGATCTGCACCGGCTCGGGCCCGGTGATGGTCGAGCTCGACAGCAAGGGCGAGCCGGTCTCGCGCCACTATTGCCCGGACGGGGCGCTGGCGCTGCTGGCGGCGGTGGCCACGCCGATGGCGCTGCTGGAGCGGCCCGTGGGCGCCGTCCGCATTCTCACGATCCCCAAGGGCGTACATCTCGCCGCGCTGCGGCCCCAGCCCGCGCAGGCGCGCGGGCCTCCGGTTCAGGTTTGAATCCCCAAGATTTTCAGACCCAAACCAACGGAGCAAACGGATATGTCCCTGAAACAACTGACGCTGGCCGCGCTGGCCGGCATGACTTTCGCCTTTCCCGCCCTTGCCGAGGGCATCGAGGTCACCGGCGCCTATGCCCGCGCAGCCTCGCCTTCGGCCAAGGCCGGTGGGGTGTTCATGACCCTGAACAACACCGGCGCCGAGGATGACCGCCTGGTCGGCGCCGCCTCGGACGTGGCGATGAAGGTGGAACTGCACACCCACAAGAAGACCGGCGACGGCGTGATGCAGATGGTGGCGATCGAGGGGGGCATCGCGCTGCCCGCCGGAGCGAGCCACGATCTCGCCCGGGGTGGCGATCACGTGATGCTGATGGGCCTCAAGCGCAGCCTCGTGCAGGGCGACACGGTCACGCTGGTGCTGACCTTCGAACACGCCGGCGAGATGACCATCGAGGTTCCGGTCGACCTGACCCGCTGAGACGGCAGGCGCATCGCCCGGAGCTGTCGGGCGGTGCGCTTTTTAGCGGCGCATCATATTAGCGGCGCAGCATATCCTCGACCCAGGCGGGCACCACCTCGGTTGCCTTGCCGAAGCGGGTCTCGGCGAAATCCGAGACCACCGCCGAGGGTTCGAGGTTCAGCTCGACCGTATGCGCGCCTGCCTCCGCCGCCTCCATCACGAAGGCCGCCGCCGGGTAGACCTGCCCCGAGGTGCCGATCGAGGCGAAGACCGTGGCCTCGGCCAGATGGGTGTATATCTCGTCCATGCGGTAGGGCATCTCGCCGAACCACACGACATCCGGGCGCGCGGTGGGGCCGCCGCACTGCGGGCAGCGCTCGCCAACCACCATCACCTCGGGCGCGTCCCACCGGTTGCCGCAAAGCGCGCAGAGCGCGCGGGCGAGTTCGCCGTGCATGTGGATCACCCCGGTGGCGCCGCCCTTCTCGTGCAGGGCGTCGACGTTCTGGGTGACGATCACCACCTCGCCCGGCCATTCGCGCTGCAGCCGCGCCAGCGCTTCGTGCGCGGCGTTGGGCAGGGCGCGGGCGGCGGCGGCGCGGCGCTTGTTGTAGAAGTCGTGCACGAGCGCGGGGTCGCGCGCAAAGCCCTCGGGTGTGGCCACGTCCTCAATCCGCATCTGCGCCCAGAGCCCGCCCTCGTCGCGGAAGGTGCCCATGCCGCTTTCGGCCGAGATGCCGGCGCCCGTGAGGATCACGATCTTGGTCATGCGCGGGCTGCGCTGCGTGAAGGGCTGGTCATCTGCGTTCCCGGTCAGCTAGGTATGTGTGGCCACTTCCTAGCGCGGAGCCTCGCCCGATGCCCAGAAGAATTCTCGCCGTCTGCCTTGGCAATATCTGCCGCTCGCCCGCCGCCGAGGCGGTGCTGCGCGCGCTCCTGCCCGGCGACCAGATCGACAGCGCCGGCACCTCGGACTGGCACATCGGCGACCAGCCGCATCCGCCGATGATCCGCGCCGCCGCCGCGCGGGGCTATGACCTCACCCAGCTGCGCGCGCGCCAGTTCGTTGCCGCCGACTTCTCGGCCTTCGACCTGATCCTGGCGATGGACGGCAAGAACCTCGCCGATATCGAGGCGCTGCGCCCGGAGGGCAATGTGACCCCGGTGCACCTGTTCACCGATTACGCGCCCGAAACCGGAGCCGACCATGTGCCCGATCCCTATTACACCGGCGACTACGACGGCGCGCTCGACCTGATCGAGGTCGCCGCGCGGGGGCTTGCACGGGCGGCGGCAGATTAAGGAAACCGGAAGTCAGCCCTCGATCACCTTGAGCTGCCCGCCAAGCCATGGCAGTCGCGCCACGGCGGGGTCGATCATCTGGCTGCGTACCAGGCGCCGCACCGTCTGTGCCACGTCACGGGGCACGGTATCGGCCCAGTCGGCCCCGGCGAAGAGCGAGATCGTCCGGGCAAATTCGGGAAACGGCAGCGGGTGCGCCTCGAGGTCGTCGTGAAAGCGGATCGCCCGCATGTAGCCCAGCGGCGTGGTGATCGCCCAGCCGATCCGCCGCGCCACCATGGCCATCAGCGCCAGGTGGCTGCCGATCTGGAAGCGGTCGTCGAACTCGACCTGCTGGCGGGCGAGGTGCCCCTCGATCTGCTGGCTGATCAGCTGCTCGCGGCTGTAGCGCAGGAAGGGCAGGGGGCGCAGTGCCTCGAGGATGTCGCCCGTGCCGATGGTGCCGCGCGGGGCCACCAGGATGAAGGGATCCTGCACCAGCGGGTATTCTATCACCCCGCCGCGCAGCTTGCCGGTGCTGGCCGCGATGGCGATATGCAGGCTGCGCGCCTCCATTGCGTCGCTGATCTCGTGGCTTGGGGCGGTGATGAGCTTGAAGCGGCAGCGCGTCATGCTCTCGGCCAGGATGGTCACCAGGCGCGGCGTCAGGTCATTGTCGAAATCGTCGATCAGCCCGATCGAGAGCTGGCTGAGGTGCGTCAGGTCCACCACCGAAAGCTCGCTCTGCGCCAGCCGCAGTTCGGCCAGCGCCGCCTCGGTGCGGGCCAGGAAGCTGCGGCCCGCAGGGGTCACCACCATCGGGCGGCGCGAATGGTCGACCAGCTCGGCCCCGAGCGCGGCTTCGAGGTTCTTCAGCTGCTGGCTCACCGCCGGCTGGCTCAGTCCCGTCATCTCTGCCGCCTGCGCCACCGACCCGGTGCTTGCCAGCGCGGCGAACACCTCCAGCCCGCGCAGGGTCACGCCTTTCAGCAGCATCGCCCGCTCCGGTAGTTTTGTCTTTTGTGAAACTGTGGTGGCCGGCGGTCAAGCCGCCTTGCAGACCTTCTCGGCCTCGTCGCCGAAGGCTTTCCACCGTTCCCAGAAGGCCGAATGCGACGAACTGGAGGACTGGCGGATTTCCTGCGCCCGGTGCGGGTTCGAGAAAAAGCTGGCGCCCAGCTTCTGGTCGCTGGACGAAAGCCGCGCGTCGGCCACCGCCTGGGCGCAACCGCAGGTCTGGCGGGTCGCACCCTTGCGCCCGGCCTGCAGGCAGGCGGTGAGAATCGGCCCGCTGGAGGCCACGACATGGCTCGATCCGCTGTGCGACCGGTGCGAACGCCCTCCGCAGGCCGCAACCAGTGTCAGCACCAGTGCTGCAATGACGATCCGCTTCACCTGTTCCCGCCTTCTTCCTGTCCGGTCTCCGGCGCTGCCGGGCCGGGCGTTTCATGCCTGCGGCGATACATGCCCCAGATGGCCCGTGACTTCAATCCGGGCGGCGCGGCGCAAACGGCGTTGTGGGGGGCGGGCGGCCGCGCCGCATGATCCATTGCAGTCTGGCGCCGCTTCCCATATTCACCCCTAAATTCATCCCGAGAACAGCCCGCCATCATGACCGATCTCGCCCATATCCGGAACTTCTCGATCGTCGCCCATATCGACCATGGGAAGTCGACCCTTGCCGACCGCCTGATCCAGGAGACCGGCACCGTTGCCGGCCGCGACATGAAGGAGCAGTTGCTCGACGCGATGGATATCGAGCGCGAGCGCGGCATCACCATCAAGGCCAACACGGTTCGCATCGACTATACCGCCGACAACGGCGAGAAATACGTGCTGAACCTGATCGACACCCCCGGCCACGTCGACTTTGCCTATGAGGTCTCGCGGTCGATGCGCGCGGTCGAAGGCTCGCTGCTGGTGGTGGACTCGACGCAAGGGGTCGAGGCGCAGACACTGGCCAACGTCTACCAGGCGATCGACGCCAATCACGAGATCGTGCCGATCCTCAACAAGATCGACCTGCCCGCCTCGGAACCCGAGCGCGTGAAGGAGCAGATCGAGGACGTCATCGGCATCGACGCCTCGGGCGCGATCCTGGTGTCGGCCAAGACCGGCGTGGGCATCCACGAGACGCTCGAAGCCATCGTCCACCACCTGCCGGCGCCAAAGGGCGACCGCGATGCGCCGCTCAAGGCGATGCTGGTGGACAGCTGGTACGACAGCTATCTCGGCGTGATCGTGCTGGTGCGCATCATGGACGGCGTCCTGCGGAAGGGCGACCGGGTCAAGATGATGTCGAACGGCACCATCCATCATGTCGACCGCATCGGCGTCTTCCGCCCGGCCATGGCCGATATCGGCGAGCTTGGCCCCGGCGAGATCGGCTTCCTCACCGCCTCGATCAAGCAGGTGCGCGACACCCGCGTCGGCGACACCATCACCCACGAGAGGAAGGGCGCCGACAAGGCGCTGCCCGGCTTCAAGCCCTCGATCCCCGTGGTCTTCTGCGGCCTCTTCCCGGTCGATGCCAACGACTTCGAGGACCTGCGCGATTCGATCGAGAAGCTGGCGCTGAACGACGCCTCCTTCTCCTACGAGATGGAGACCTCGGCGGCGCTGGGCTTCGGCTTCCGCTGCGGCTTCCTCGGCCTCCTGCACCTCGAGGTGGTCCGCGACCGCCTGGAGCGCGAGTTCGACATCGACCTCATCACCACCGCGCCCTCGGTGGTCTACCACGTCTACATGCGCGACGGCACGATGCGCGAACTGCACAACCCCGCCGACATGCCGGACATGACCCATGTCGACCACCTGGAAGAGCCGCGCATCAAGGCGACCATCCTGGTGCCCGACGAATACCTGGGCGACGTGCTGAAGCTCTGCCAGGACCGCCGCGGCATCCAGGAAGACCTGACCTATGCCGGTTCCCGCGCCATGGTGGTCTATGACCTGCCGCTGAACGAGGTGGTCTTCGACTTCTACGACCGGCTGAAGTCGGTCACCAAGGGCTATGCCAGCTTCGACTACCAGCTGACCGGCTACCGCGAGGACAACCTCGTCAAGATGTCGATCCTGGTGAACGACGAGCCGGTCGACGCGCTGAGCATGATGGTCCACCGCGACCGCGCCGAGATGCGCGGCCGGGCGATGGTCGAGAAACTCAAGGACCTGATCCCGCGCCACATGTTCAAGATCCCGATCCAGGCCGCCATCGGCGGCAAGGTGATCGCCCGCGAGACGCTGAGCGCCCTGCGCAAGGACGTGACCGCCAAGTGCTATGGCGGCGACGCGACGCGGAAGCGCAAGCTGCTGGACAAGCAGAAGGCGGGCAAGAAGAAGATGCGGCAGTTCGGCAAGGTCGAGATCCCGCAGGAAGCGTTTATTTCCGCCCTCAAGATGGACAGCTGAAGGCTGTCCATCTTGAGGCTGGCGGGCGGAAGCGGGTTGCAAGGCAACCTGCGTGCCCCCACGGCGGGGTAGGGAGTAGGGCGGGGTTCACGCTAGCAATCTTCTCCAACCTCACCATACTAGACTTCTTGACAGGCTCTCTAGACGGGGCACAGATTCAATGTGTCGTGCAAAATTTTCGCAAGCCGGCCTTCGGTTTCTGCTTCGGTGGCTAAGCTTAGTGGTTTTAGAAGCTCTTCGATGAGGTGACCACTATCTGTTGGAAGGAAGCACTTCAACGATGAAGCGCCGACGGCCCAACGTCTCCAACACAACGAATATGAACTGGTGTTCGTAGACTCTCTTCCCATTAAACCAAGCGCGTCTTGCGCCGTTTGAATAGCCCCGCGTTTCTTAGACGCCTTCGTGTCTCAGTTTCTGCTGCCGCTCGAA
>NZ_BNCJ01000037.1 GCF_014656415.1 Seohaeicola zhoushanensis
CAGCAGGACTCGCACAGCCAGCTTCAACGCGGCAGGAGGGGATCGGCGTGGCGCTTACTTTCAGAGCGGGGAAGATGGAAGAGATTGGCGATCGGGTCGAAAATCGACACGAAGCGCTGCACATCTGCCGGCGACTTGAACCGGTTGCGCATCTACTTCCGCCTCCGGAATGGCTGGTATAAATTCTTTTTTCGATTGTTGAATCCCTTTTGCGCACGACCCTCGATCCCCAGCTTGAGATCGCGCCTCGCAGCCCCACAGGATGGCAGCCTGTCGGCGACCATCACTCTTGGAACCCGGCTCTACTTCTTCTTATCAGGACGATCCGACGATGACAGGGTCCGACGGCCTGCCCCATGACGAATTCCCGCATCCGCGCCTCCGGGGAACCTTACCGCGCATTCTCGGTCATTTCAGCCGCGACAGGAGCCTGTTCAGCCTCGAAACTGCTGTCCACAAGATGACCGGCCTGACCGTCCCCGAATTCGGCTACGTTGATCGCGGTGTCATCCGGGAAGGCGCCCATGAAGAAATCACGCTGTTCGATCCGGCAAGCGTGCACGACCGCCGTACTCGCCTTCGAGGTTCTGAACGCGCCTCTTACGCAGCCCTGGTCGGCGATGCTGGGCAATTCGCTGTCGGCGCGGGTCGCGGTGCTGATGCTGTCGATCTATCCGCGGGACTGGGCGCCCGCGCTGAGGGTTGGCCTTGCCATCGCGGCGATGATGGCCGCCGGCGCGCTACATCCGCCAAGCGGTGCGGAGGCGCTGCTCGCGACCTTGAACCCCGGTCCTGGAGGCGGGCCCGATTTTCTTCGCTGGCGCAGGTCGGGCTGATGACGGCCGCGCTGGTCTGTGCGGCAATCCTCTTCAACCGGGTGACCGGGCGCCTCTGGTCGCGTCGATCCCGCGCGGGGTCGCTTCCTGGCCCGTCGGCACCGGGAAAGCCAGTTCTTCGGGCACCGCGTCGCGGTTTGCAAGAATCGCAAATCACCAGTATTGCTGCGGAGTTAGTTGAAAAGTCGGGGAGGACGAAATGAAGTTCAATACATTTGCAGGAACGGCTGCGGCGGCCATTGCCTTTGGCACCAGCGCTTTTGCGCAGACGGAAATCCAGTTCTGGCATGCTTTCACCGGACGGCTCGGCGAGCTGGTCGCAGCGCAGGTCGAAGGGTTCAACGCGTCCCAGAGCGACTACACAGTCGTAGCGACCCACAAGGGCAACTATTCCGAGACGCTGAACGCCGGTATCGCGGCATTCCGCGCGAAAGAGCAACCTCAGATCCTGATGGTCTTCGAGGTCGGCACTGCCACGATGATGGCCGCCAAGGGCGCGATCAAGCCGGTCTACGAGGTCATGGCCGAGTCCGGCGCGGCCTTCAATCCCGATGACTATATCGGCTCGGTCAAAGGCTATTACACCTCGGCCGACGGCCAGATGCTCTCGCTGCCGTTCAACTCCTCTACCCCGGTGCTATGGGTCAACAAGGACGCGCTGTCGGCGGCCGGCATCGACCCTGCGGTCGATCTCTCGACCTGGCAGAAGGTCGGCGAGGTGCTGGACAAGCTCAAGGACTCCGGTCACGCCTGCCCGCTGACCACCGCCTGGCAGAGCTGGATCCATCTCGAGAACCTGTCGGCCTATCACAACGTGCCCTTCGCCACCAAGGACAACGGTTTCAGCGGTCTCGATACCGAACTGGCCTTCAATGCGCCGCTTCAGGTCAAGCACATCCAGACGATGGGCGACTGGGCCAAGGAAGGCAAGTTCATCTACAAGGGCCGCCGCAACGAGGGCGGCGCCGACTTCCGCGCCGGCACCTGCGCGCTGTTCACCGAGAGTTCGGCAGGCTATGCCGGCATCAAGTCCGAAGCCAAGTTCGCCTTTGACGTTCGGCCGCTGCCCTATTGGGACGGCACCGAAGGCGCCCCCCAGAACACCATCATCGGCGGCGCATCGCTATGGGTCATGACCGGGCACGAGGCCGAGGAATACAAAGGCGTCGCATCCTTCCTCAACTATCTCTCCTCGCCCGAGGTGCAGGCCAAGTGGCACCAGGACACCGGCTATCTGCCGATCACCCGCGCCGCCGGCGAACTGACCCGCAGCCAGGGCTTCTATGATGCCAATCCCGGCACCGACATCGCCGTGAAGCAAATGACCGCGAAAGAGCCGACGGCGAATTCCAAGGGCATCCGCCTGGGCAATTTCGACCAGATCCGCGGCATCATCGACGAGGAACTCGAATCCGTCTGGGCCGGCGACAAGGACGCGCAGACGGCCCTTGATACCGCCGTGCAACGTGGCAACGAGCTGCTGCGCCGCTTCGAGCAAGCCAACCGCTAAGGTCGGCAGCGGGGGCCCCGGCCCCCGCCTTTCGTCATGGAAAAGCGCGTCACCTTCAAAGGCTGGCTGTTGCCGATGCTGCTCCTGCTGCCGCAGGTCATCATCACGGCCGTCTTCTTTTTCTATCCCGCCGGACAGGCGGTCTGGCAGTCGCTGTTCATTCCCGATCCCTTCGGTCTGTCATCGCGGTTTGTCGGTCTTGGAAACTTCGAGTATCTGTTGGGCGATCCCTATTATCGCGCCTCCTTCGTTACGACCGCCGTGTTCTCGGGCCTCGTCACGCTGGTCTCGATGGGTGTGGCGCTGTATCTCGCCGTGCTGGCCGACCGGCTGATCAAGGGATCCGGCACCTATCGCGCCTTGCTGATCTGGCCCTATGCCGTTGCGCCCGCCGTGGCCGGGGTGCTGTGGATGTTTATGTTCAACACCCGCGTCGGCGTGGTCGCCTGGTACCTCGGGCTGCTCGGCTATGACTGGAACCACGTGCTGAACGAGGGCGAGGCCATGGGCCTTGTCGTCGTCGCCTCGGCCTGGGGGCGGATCAGCTACAACTTCCTCTTCTTCCTCGCCGGACTGCAGGCGATCCCACGCTCGGTCATCGAAGCCGCCGCCATCGACGGCGCCCGTTTCTGGACGCGCTTTCGCACCATCGTCTGGCCGCTGTTGTCGCCGACGACCTTCTTCCTGCTGGTGGTCAACGTGGTCTATGCCTTCTTTGAGACCTTCGGTGTGATCCACACCATCACCTCGGGCGGCCCCCAGCAAGCCACCACGATCCTCGTGTACAAGGTCTTCAAGGACGGTTTCGTCGGCCAGGATCTTGGCGGATCGGCCGCGCAATCGGTCATCCTGCTGGTGCTGGTGGGACTGCTGACCGTGGTGCAGTTCAAGTTCATTGAACGCAGGGTGCATTACTGATGCGGGACGGAATGGTCGAAAACCGGGGCGCGGGCCACTGGTTCACTCACATCGGGCTGACCATCGGCGTGCTGGTGATCTTCTTCCCGATCTGGCTCGCCTTTGTCGCCTCGACGGTTTCACAGCCCGAGATCGTCAGCCCGCCGATGCCGCTGCTGCCCGGCGACCAGTTCTTCGAGAACTACCGCAAGGCGCTGGTCTCGGGTGTCAATGCCCCGGTGGCGCTGATGCTGGCGAACTCGCTTGTCATGGCCGTCGGCATCGCCGTCGGCAAGATCGTGATCTCGCTGCTTTCGGCCTTTGCGATCGTCTATTTCCGCTTTCCGGGCCGGCGGCTGTTCTTCTGGCTGATCTTCCTCACGCTGATGCTGCCGGTCGAGGTGCGGATCGTGCCGACCTACGAGGTCGTCGCAAGCTTTGGCATGCTGAACAGCTATTCCGGGCTGATCTTCCCGCTGATCGCCTCGGCCACGGCGACCTTCCTGTTCCGGCAGTTTTTCATGACCGTGCCCGACGAACTGGCCGAGGCCGCGCGCGTGGATGGCGCCCGCCCCATGCGGTTCTTCTGGGACATCCTGCTGCCCATGAGCCGCACCAATATCGCCGCGCTTTTCGTGATCCTCTTCATCTACGGCTGGAACCAGTATCTCTGGCCGCTGCTCATCACCACCGATCCGTCGATGAACACCATCGTGATGGGCATCAAGCAGATGTTCCCCTCGGGCGATGACGTTGCCGACTGGCCAGTGATCATGGCGACCTCGATCCTCGCCATGTTGCCGCCGGTCATCGTCGTGGTCTCGATGCAAAAGCTCTTCATCCGCGGCCTAGTCGACAGCGAGAAATAAACAGATGGCAACCCTGACGATCACCGACGTGAAAAAGACCTTCGGCAAGACCGATGTGATCCATGGCGTCTCCATCGACGTGGCCGAAGGCGAGTTCATCGTGATCGTCGGCCCCTCGGGCTGCGGCAAGTCCACCTTGCTGCGGATGGTAGCGGGGCTCGAGACCGTCACATCGGGCGAAATCACCATCGACGGTCGCCGCATGAACGACGTCGAGCCGATGGACCGCAATATTGCGATGGTGTTCCAGAACTACGCGCTCTACCCGCATATGAGCGTGTTCGACAACATGGCCTATGGGCTCAAGATCGCCGGCACGCCCAAGGCCGAGATCGCCGAACGCGTGGCGCAGGCGGCCCAGATGCTGCAGCTCGAACCCTACATGGGCCGCAAGCCGCGCGAACTCTCGGGTGGTCAGCGGCAGCGCGTTGCGATGGGCCGCGCCATCGTGCGCAAGCCGTCAGTGTTCCTCTTTGACGAGCCGCTCTCGAATCTTGATGCAAAGTTGCGGGTGCAGATGCGGCTGGAAATCAAGGAACTGCAGAAGCGGCTCGGCATCACCTCGCTCTACGTGACCCACGATCAGGTCGAGGCGATGACCCTGGCCGACCGGATGATCGTCATGAACGCCGGCCGCGCCGATCAGATCGGCGCTCCGCTGGAGGTTTACGCCAACCCGGCCACCGAGTTCGTCGCCGGCTTCATCGGCTCGCCCGCCACGAACTTCCTGGCCGCCGAGACACTGGGCCGATCGGGCGTTGCGCGGATCGGAGTGCGGCCCGAAAACGCCAGCCTTGTCGCGCCCGATCAGGGCCTGGCCAATGGAACCCTGCTCTTCGCCGAGGCCCTTGGCGCCGAGACGCTGCTGCACCTGCGGCTGACCGGCGGCGAGATGTTCACCCTGCGCCAGGACGGCACCGCGCCGGTGCCCGCCGAGGGCGAGACCTGCGGCATCGGCTGGGACCGGGTGCGCGAACTCTGGTTCGACCACGGCGGCAATCGGGTGCGCCAGGCCGGGTGACGCCAGGGCTCCTGCAGGCCGATATCATCGAGGCGCTTGTGGCTGCGAAGCTGGACCTGCGGATCGGTTGACGGCGACCAACACGCCGGTCGGTCAGATCCTGAACCGTCTCGCCGTCCAGGGGGCCGAGACGGTGTCGGTGAGGACGGACGAGCGGCTGGCCGGCGTCATCACAGGTTCGGACATCATGCGGCTTCTGCTGGCGAAGACACGGGACTGCAGGACCGCCTGATCGGGCCGGTCACTCCTTGCCGCTGGCAGGCTGCGCCCTCGCCGCGACCGGGAAGGTCGACCGCGACAGCAGGTTTCCGTCCTTGTCGACTGTCAGCCGCAATGCCTGGGTCCCGTGGTAGAAGGTCATCCGCCAGCGGCCCTCGTCTTCTCCCTCGCCTTTCTCGCTCAGCGTGGTGATCCGGCCATCGCGCATCCGCGCCTTGATCTCGCGTTCCGTGAGCCCGAAAGTCGCAGAGAGCAGCCGCGCGTCGACCTCGAAGCCATCGGCGTTCCGGGTGACGTCGCTCATGACGTACAATACCTATCGTCATTGGCGGCGTGGGCAATGGGAATAGTGCCCGTCACGACGTTTCCAACCAATATGCGCGCGGGTTTGCTCATGAGGTCATTGCCGGCCCGGAGTGTGCAGGTCTGCAGCGTCGGGAGCCGGCTTGTCTTGGACCAGCCTGTTCAGCTCTGACGGGCGATCTTCCGGAATGATGCGCCAGGCCGCACCCAGGGGATCATCGAATTGTCCATCGTGCAGTGCCCAGACAAAGGCGGCGAGACCGATCAGCCCGAGGGCGATCGAGAGCGGGATGAGAATGCCTAGGCTCATGTCGTGTCCTCCGCGATGGCGACATAGGCGCGCCAGGTTCCATGCCCGAGGACCGGGAAGATCACGATCAGACCAAGCAGGCCTGTCAGCAGCGACAGCGCCAGGCCGGCGGCGACCACCATGCCCCAGGCCAGCATGGGCGCCAGGTTCTGCACTGTCATCACCAGGCTCAGGCCCATGGCTGTCAGGGCGTCGGTGCGCCGCGACACCAGCATCGGAACCGAAAAGGCGCTGATGGCGAAGGCGAAAGCCGCGAACAGCCCGCCCACCAGCGCGCCCGTCCCGAGCAGCGCCCAGCCACGCGGAGTTGTCAGCACGTTGCTCAAGGCCTCCTGCGCACCGGGGAAGGGCACCAGGCCGAAGAACAGCGCATAGAGAAGGTCTGCGGCGCGTAACCAGAACAGGATGAGGAGACCGAGCAGCAGACCGGCATAGGCGAGCTGCGGGCCCGAGGCCGGGCGGAACGCCAGCATCCGCCCCAGCGTCACAGTTTCGCCCGCCGCCTGGAGGCGGCTCTTCTCGTAGAGGCCGATGGCGAGGAAGGGTCCGACGATCAGAAAGCCCGACAGTGCGGGCAGCGCGAGATAGAGCAGGTGGCTGACCTCGAGTAACCAGAGTACCGCGTAGGACATCAGGGTAAGAAACAGCCCGTAGGCGAGACTGGGCCCAAGAGCGGCCCGGAAATCAACCCAGCCGCCGCACAGCCAGCCAAAAGCGGCGGAGGCGGGCAGATTGCGCGCATAGACCGGAACCAGGCGGTCCGGCTTGCGAAGTCTGGGAAGCGGTTCGAGCACGACAGTCTCCTTTCAGCAGTCCCGTCGGGCAGGCATCGCGCCGGCGGCCAGTTTGCATTCGGGCTGTGACCCTATGGCCACCGCGACCAGATGCGCGTTGGCGGCAACGACCCCCAGCACGACGACCAGCGCCACGGCAATCGCCAGGCGTTTTTGGGTGCTTCCGGTCATTGCCCTGCCTCATCACCGGCGGTGTCCAGCCCCGCGACATAGAGCGCCAGCAGGTTGATCTCGGCCGGCGACAGGCGTGCCGTCCAGGCCGGCATCACCCCCTGCCGGCCGTGACGCAGGGTCTCAAGCACCGTGGCGGCATCCTGACCGTAGATTACCGCCTGGTCCGTCAGCGAGGGTGCGCCGACACCCAGTCCGCCTTCGCCGCCCTCGCCGTGGCAGGAGGCGCAGTTCTCGGAGAAGAGCGTCGCAGCCGGGCTGCCGGCATCGGCAGTTCCGTCGCGCAACCCGGCCACGAATTGCGCCAGAGCCTCCAGGTCGCCCGTCTCCATCCAGTCGAAGGAGGGCATCTCGGCATAGCGCGTTTCGGGATCTTCTGCGTTGATGCCGTGGCGGATGGTCAGGGCGATCTCCGCAGGTTCGCCGCTCCAGAGCCAGGTGGCATCGGCGAGCACCGGGAAGCCTGGTCCGCCCTGCCCCGCGGTTCCGTGGCAGGCAGCACAATTGTCTCCGAAGAGGCGTTGTGCGGCTGGGTACGCCGCGGCCATCAGCCCGGCATCGGCCCGCAGCTCCTCGAGATCGGACTCGGTGAAGCGCGCCAGCCAGCCTTGGCGCCCGGTTTCCAGCGCGCGGTAGCCGGTGACCGCTTCCTCATCCTGATCCAGCGCCCAGAGACCGCGCGTGTAGTCCCGTCCAAGCGGCCATGCCGGCAGCAGTACCCATGCGATGACGGAATAGGCGAAGGTCAGGACCAGCGCCCATATCACCAACTTGGGAAAGGGTGTGTTCAACTCCTTGATGCCGTTCCAGTCGTGACCGGTGGTGTCATGCCCGGTCACCGGATCGACCTCGCGGTTGTGTAGCTCGCTCATTCCGCTGTCTCCGTTCCGGCCAGCACCGAGCGCGCGGCCGCCTCGTGCGCCGCACGGCGCGCCGGGCTATAGGCGCGGATCACCACAATGGCGAAGAAGCCCATCAGCCAGATCAGGCCGAGCGTCTTGGATAGGTAGACCAGCAGATCATGGGTCATTGGCTGCGCTCCGTCAGGATACCGAATGGCGCATCGGTCTGCGTGCCGAGCGATTGCAGGTAGGCCACCAACGCGTCCAACTCGGTGAGCCGGGACGGATCGGCGTCGAAACTGCGCAGCGCCGGTCGTTCGCCGTAGCGCGCCAGGAAACCTTCGGCTGCGTCGCTGTCAGGGCGGCTCTGTGCCAGGGCGTCGGCCTCGGCGGCGGCGATCATCTCCGGGGCGTAGGGCACACCAAGACGCGCCAGAGCGGCCAGCGAATCCGACAGAAGCCCGGTGTCGAGCGTCTCCGTCAGCCAGGGATAGGCCGGCATGATCGAGGCCGGCACCATGGCGCGCGGGTTGAGCAGGTGCGCGACATGCCAGGCATCGGAATACTTGCTGCCCAACCGCGCAAGGTCTGGCCCGGTACGCTTGGACCCCCAGAGCATCGGGTGGTCATAGGCGGATTCTCCGGCCAGCGAATAGGGCCCGTAGCGGTCGATCTCGTCGGCAAGACTGCGCACCATCTGGCTATGGCAGGCATAGCAGCCCTCGCGGATGTAGATGCCTCGCCCCGCCAGTTCCAGCGGCGTGAGCGGGCGCAGGTCGGCAGGCATCTCGACGGTCTCGTCGATGGTGAAAAGCGGCGCGATCTCGACGATCCCGCCGACCGAGGCCGCGACGATGATGGCCGCGACCAGGCCCATCGAAACCCGTTCGAGGTTGTAGTGCAGTCTCAGCATGGCCTCACTCCGCAGGCTGGGCGACAAGCGGGCGGTCACGCGCCTCGCCCTGTGCCGCACGCATGGTGGCCCGGCAGTTCCAGGCGCAGATCGCCGCCCCGGCAAGGAACATCGCGCCGCCGATGGTGCGCAGCAGGTAATAGGGCGCCATCGCCTGAACCGATTGCAGGAAACTGTAGGACAGCGCGCCGTTGGCGTCATATGTGCGCCACATCAGGCCCTGCGTGATACCCGCGTTCCACATGGCGATGACGTAGACAAGTGTGCCGGTCACTGCGAGCCAGAAGTGCCATTCCACGGCGCGGGGCGAAGCCATGTCGACGCGGCCCGACACCTGCGGCACCAGGGTGTAGATCGCCCCGAACACGATCATCGCGACCCAGCCCAGGGTGCCGGAGTGGACATGGCCGATGGTCCAATCGGTATAGTGGCTCAACGAGTTGACCGGCCGGATGGCCAGGAACGAGCCTTCGAACGTCGACAGCCCGTAAAACACCGCCGCGACGAACATGAAGCGCAGCGTGGCGTCGTCGCGGACCTTGTGCCAGGCGCCATTGAGCGTGGCGATGGCATTACCGGCCGAGGCCCAGCTGGGCACCAGCAGCATGATCGAGAAGGTCATGCCCAGTGTCTGCGCCCAGTAGGGCAGCGCGGTGTAATGCAGATGGTGCGATCCAACCCAGATGTAGAAGAAGGTGATGCCCCAGAAGCTGACGATGGAAAGCCGATAGGACCAGATCGGCCGTCCCGAACGCACCGGCAGGAAGTAGTAGAGCATGCCGAGGAAGCCAGCGGTCAGGAAGAAGGCAACCGCGTTGTGACCGTACCACCACTGCACCATCGCATCCTGCACTCCAGACCAGACCGGAAAGCTCTCGGCGGTGGTGAGCCGCACCGGCAGAGCCAGGTTGTTGACGATGTGCAGCATCGCCACGACCAGGATGAAGGCCAGGTAATACCAGTTGGCGACGTAGATATGCGGCTCGGCCCGGCGCGCCAGCGTGCGCAGGTAGAGGGCGAAATAAGTGATCCAGATCACCACCAGCCAGAGGTCGGCATACCAGGCGGCCTCGGCATATTCCTTAGACTGGGTGCTGCCCATCAGATAGCCGGTGACGGCCCAGGCGCAGAACAGGTTGTAGCCTAGCAGCACGACCCAGGGGCTGACGGAATCGGCCAGCCGGGCCCGCGCGCTGCGCTGGAGCACGTGAAACGATGTGGCAATCAGCGCATTGCCACCAAAGCCGAAGATGATGCCGGTGGTATGCACCGGTCGCAGCCGGCCAAAGCTCGTCGCGGGCCAGGGTGGAGTCGCCTCGGGCCAGTACAGCAGCGCGGCGACCCAGACGCCGGCCGCCATGCCGATGATCGCCCAGACCAGCGTCATCGCGATACCGAACCGGGTTGGCGCATCGTCGTAGCGCTGCATCCGCTCGCGCGGCGGCGGCGGATCGTAGAGCGCGCCCCCCAGCCTCACGGCGAGGCCGAGCCCGAGCGCTAGCGCCATGAAGCCATGCACTGACATCACCCCCTGGCGCGCCGCCGCCGCCATGGCGAACCCCAGAAGGGTCAGCAGGACTGACAGGGCAAGGCCGACACGGCGTTCGGAATATGTCAGTGTGGCTGTCATCGTGTCCAACCTTCCGCCATCATGCCGTGGCGCGCTGCGGCAGGGCGATATCGGCGAGTGTTGACTGGTTGAGATCCTCGATGAACCGGGCCTCGGCGCGCCGCAGCCTGGCCTTGAGGCGACAGCAGCCCTCGATGCTGCAATCGCTTCCGCCTGTCCCGAAACATTCGACCAGCGCCTGCCCATCCTCGAGCAGCCGCACGATGTCGCCGAGCCGGATGGTCGAGGCCTCACGACAGAGCACCGCCCCGCCGCCGCCGCCCCGGCGCGTCTCGACAATGCCGCCGCGGGCGAGCTGCTGCATGATCTTGGTCAGGTGATTGCGCGAGAGGGCGAATTCCTCGGCCAGCTCAGCTGTCGAGAAGGCCCGATCGGGCGCGCTGGCCATCCGCATGAGCATCCGCAGTCCGTAATCGGTGAAGGAGGTGAGACGCATGTGACCTCGCAATTGCATGAATTGGTATTTACAATACCTATTAATCAAGATAGGCCTGAGATCAAGCCAAAACTGCGGAGACCCCGATGCCGCCCGAAGAGCCCGATATCCTGTCCGCGCGTCCGCAGATGACCGCCGAGATCATGTCCCGCACCGGCCTGAACGAAGCTGTGCTTACCCGGCTGGTGCATCGGTTCTATGGCAAGGTGCGCGCCGATAAGGTGCTGGGGCCGATCTTCGCGGCGCGTATCGCCGATTGGGACCCGCACCTGCAGCGCATGGTGGCCTTCTGGTCGTCGGTCGCCCTGATGACCGGCCGCTATCACGGCGCGCCGGTGCCTGCACACGTGGCCCTGCCGGTCACCTGGGATCATTTCGAACGCTGGCTGGACCTGTTTCGCGAGACGGCGGCAGAGACCTGTTCGCCCGCAGGCGCCGCGCATGTGGTCGAACGCGCCGAGCGGATCGCCCGATCGCTGCACATGGCGGTCGAGGATGCGAAGCCCGGTGCAATCCCCTCGCTGATCTGCGGATAGCGAAATGAGGAAACCAGCAACTCGCCTGTACGCTGCCCGTCTCACCCGTTTTATCGAAACGGAGTTCCATGCCAGGCACCGTGCCCAACTGCTCGAACTGGTGGCGCTGTCGGAGAAAGTTGAAGCTCTCCACGCCGGGGAGCCAAAGGTGCCTGCCGGCTTGGGCCAGCTGCTGTGCCGTATGGTCGAAGAGCTGGAAGTGCACATGAAGAAGGAAGAACTGATCCTCTTCCCCGCCATCCGTCGGAATGCTGCACTACTCGACCCGCTGATCGCGGAGGTGCGTGCGGATCACGACGACCACAAAGCTGAGGTAGGGCAGATCATGCGGCTGACCGACCATCAGGCCCTGGCGAAAGGCGCCTGCCGGCGCTGGATGCAGCTTTATGCCGGCATCGGCGCCTTCCTGGACGACCTGCTTGAGCATATCCGGCTTGAGAATGAGGTACTCTTTCCCCATTTCGAGACAAAGCAGGCGGGCCATGCCTGAGCATCGCCTACCCGTTCCCGAGACAGCTGTCGAACGCATCCGTGTCAAACGCATCTATAGGGCAGCGCGTGTCTCGGACGGCAAGCGGATCCTGATCGATCGCCTCTGGCCGCGTGGCATCACGCGGGATCGCGCTCGGCTTGCGAGTTGGTGCCGAGAGATCGCGCCGAGCGACAGCTTGCGGCGATGGTTCCACGCCCATCCCGATGGCTGGGCGGAATTCGAAAAGCGTTACCAGTCGGAACTCGCCACGCGACACGAGCTGGTGCGTGAGTTAGCGGGATTGGCGCGCGAGGGGATCATTACTCTCCTGTTTGGCGCGAAGGACGAGGAGCACAACAATGCCATCGTACTGCGCAACTACATTCGCCGACAGATGAACGAGGAGGACCGAATAGGTGACCGACTCGAGAGGTGACGCGGCCCTGCATACACCGCTTTGCGATCTGTTGGGCTGCAAGGTGCCCATTCTGCTGGCAGGTATGGGCGGTGTGGCGCGTTGGGAACTGGCCGCCGCAATAGCCAATGCCGGTGGCTATGCTACGCTGGGCATGGTGCGCGAAGCCCCCAGCTTGATTGCCGCGGAGGTGGCCGCGCTGCGCCAGGCAACCGATCGCCGCTTTGCTGTCAACCTGATCCCGGCGGCAACGGAGCAGCGGCTGCTCGACGCACAGATCGACTGTTGTATCGATCTCGATGTCCCGGCGTTCAGTTTCTTCTGGGACGTCATGCCGGAGGTGGTCGCGCGGGTGAAGCGCGCGGGTTGCCTGGTGCTACATCAGGTCGGAACACTTGCGGCAGCCCGCATGGCCGAGGCCGCCGGGGCGGATGTCATCATCGCGCAAGGCGTCGAGGCGGGTGGCCATGTGCACGGACGCAGCCCAGCCTTTGAGCTGGCCGAGCAGATCCTCGCACAGACAAAGCTGCCGGTGGTGGTATCGGGCGGGATCGCCACCGGAGAGGGCCTGGCCGCGGCGCTTGCGATTGGCGCAGCAGGTGTACTATGCGGCACCGCCTTCCTGGCAACCCAGGAAGCTTTCGCGCACCCCTATCACAAGTCCCGCATCGTCGAGGCCAGTGGCGAGGACACTGTACTGACCGATGTCTTCGTTCTGAACTGGCCACGAGGCGCGGCAGTGCGGGTAATCTCCAACAGCGTGACTGAACGGCTGAACGGACAGTATCTCGGCCACGATCCCGACGCTCTGCCGCGCGAGACTATAGCCTGGGATGGCGATCAGGCCCGCCTGCGCTACAGCACGGATTCGCCGCTGCGAACCACCGCTGGCGACCTTGAGGCCATGGCCCTCTATGCCGGACGGGGAACCGGTGCCATCCACGACATCCCGACAGCGGCACAGCGTTTGGCAAGGATGGCCGCCCAAGCCAGAAACCTGCTTCAAGGAATGGTGTGAAACGAGATGGGGGCTCCGTCATGAGTGACGACGACTTCAAAAGCTTCGCCTGTTCCAGTGGCTTTTCCTCGCCGCCCTGCTATGCCGCCGAGATCGCACCGGGATACTTCGATTCGCTGGCGGTGGATCCGCAACAGGCGCGCGATGTCGCCCGCTGGCGCCGGGCCGCGCGCAGCCGCCTGCGCGCCGCGCGCCTGGCGCTGTCGGTGGCCGATCGCAAAGCTGCCGGCGCGGCGTTGACCGGGCACCTGCGGCAGTTGTTGCAAGGCCGTTTCGGCGGCGCGCGGGGTCTGGTGTTTTCCGCTTACTGGCCGATCAAGGGTGAACCTGACCTGCGGACATTGATGTCGGAACTGCACGGTGACGGCGTGATCATCGCTTTGCCGGTGGTCGAGACCAGAGCCGCGCCGCTGACCTTCCGCCGCTGGACACCAGATACGCGCATGGTGCGCGGTGACTGGAACATTCCGGTGCCTCCTCCCGATGCTCCGGTCCTCACTCCCGACATCGCCCTCGCACCGCTGGTCGGTTGGACGGCGGAAGGCTATCGGCTTGGCTATGGTGGCGGCTACTTCGACCGGACGCTGGCAGCGCTGGACCCAAAGCCCTTCGTCATCGGGATCGGCCTGCAGGCGGCGAAACTGGCGACCATCTATCCGCAACCACATGACATTCCGCTGGACCTCATCCTGACGGAGGGCGACGTACATGTCTCTCCTTCAGGGGCTCCAGGCAGGCATGGGGCGGCACTGCAATGGACGCCGGTCGCTCGGAACAGACCCCGTTGAAATCGGCAAAACCTGATATTGGCAGTGGCAGATTGACCTGATCTGGTTGCGCTTCGGTTCTACCGGCCTCACTGCAGCCAAAACCCGATAATTTGGATTGTAATTATTCCAGCTTAGCCCTCCTTTCGACGTTTTGGCAAAATTACTGGATTCCATATCGAAAAGAGATAGGGTGGGGGAACGATAGAAGACGGGCGTAAGGTGATGTCCAATCCCAGCCGACGCAACTTCCTTCGGGGCCGGCTTTCCACGTGCCGCAGCCCGGCACTCCATCCTCCCGGTGCCCACGCGGGCTTTTTGCAGTTGTGCACGCAGTGCGGAGACTGCTCACGTGCCTGTCCGCAAGCCATAGTCGTGCAAAGCGTTTCAGGCTTTCCGGAACTTGACTTCTCCAAAGGCGCCTGCACCTTCTGCCAAGACTGCATGCGAGCCTGCCCGACGGGGGCCTTGGCGCAGGATGATACCCCCGAATGGCCTTGGCGCGCCTCGGTAGGCGCGACCTGCCTGTCGCTTGCCGGCATCGCCTGCCGCACCTGCGAGGATGGCTGCGGCGAGCGGGCGCTCCGTTTCCGCCTAGTGACTGGCGGACGCGCGATCCCTTTGATCGACACTGACTTGTGCACTGGCTGTGGCGAATGCGCCTATGTCTGCCCGGCGGGCGCGATCACATTCACGGTCTCGCAACCCGGCCAAGAGGTTCAGGCATGAATATATGTGGCTGCCTCGTCCATGTCTCCCGCGAAGCCCTGTCTGGGGCCCGCGAACAGATGGAGGGCATGGCCGGCGTCGAAGTTCACGCCGCCACGCCGGACGGCCGCCTTGTCGTGGTCGTTGAGGACACCGCAGAAGCGCCTGCCTCGGAAATCATCATGTCGTTGCACCAGATCCCCGGCGTGTATTCGCTGACCCTAAATTACCATCATTTCGAACCTTCGTCCTAGGATTGCGCCTGTCGCGGCGCTCATAAGGAGACCCGCCCATGACCATGTCGGAATCACGCCGCAGCTTCCTCAAGGCAACTGCCGCCGCCAGCACTGCCGCAGCCGCAGGCATTACCCTCAGCCCGGCTCTCGCGCAGGCTCAGACGCCGGGCAATTCCGACATCCGCTGGGACAAGGCGCCCTGCCGTTTCTGTGGCACCGGCTGTTCCGTGCTGGTGGGCACCAAGGAGGGCCGCGTCGTCGCTACTCAGGGCGATCCGGAGGCACCGGTGAACCGGGGGCTGAACTGCATCAAGGGCTATTTCCTGTCCAAGATTATGTATGGCGCTGACCGCTTGACCACGCCGCTGCTGCGCAAGGCCAACGGCGTCTACGACAAGAACGGCGAATTCGAACCGGTCAGCTGGGACGAGGCATTCGACGTCATGGCCGCGAAGTGGAAGGAGGCGCTGGCGGCCAAGGGTCCGACCTCGGTGGGCATGTTCGGTTCTGGCCAATGGACGGTCTGGGAAGGTTATGCTGCGTCGAAGCTGATGAAGGCAGGCTTCCGTTCCAACAACATCGACCCGAATGCGCGGCACTGCATGGCCTCAGCCGTTGTCGGCTTCATGCGTGCCTTCGGTATCGATGAACCGATGGGCTGTTACGACGACTTCGAGCACGCCGATACCTTCGTGCTATGGGGTTCGAACATGGCCGAGATGCACCCGATCCTGTGGTCGCGGCTGACCGATACGCGGCTGACCAAGGAGGGGGCACAGGTGCATGTCCTGTCGACCTTCGAGCACCGTAGCTTCGAGCTGGCCGACAATGGCATCGTCTTCGCGCCACAAACCGACCTGGCAATACTGAACTACATCGCCAACTACATCATCCAGAACGACGCGGTGAACTGGGACTTCGTCAACAAACACGTCAACATCACCAAGACCGATACCGATATCGGCTATGGTCTGCGCGACAATGATCCGCGCCAGGAGAAGGCTGCCAACCCGAATTCCGGCAAGCTGACCCCGATCGACTTCGACGAATATGCGGCGTCAGTAGCCAGGTATTCTGTCGAATATGTCTCCGAATTGTCCGGTGTGCCGGCGCATCAGCTCGAGAAGCTGGCCCGGCAATATGCCGACCCCAACCGCAAGGTCATGTCGCTCTGGACCATGGGCTTCAACCAGCACACCCGCGGATCCTGGGCCAACGGGTCGGTCTACAACATCCACCTGCTGACCGGGAAAATATCGGAGCCGGGCAACTCGCCCTTCTCGCTCACCGGCCAACCCTCGGCCTGCGGAACCGCGCGGGAGGTCGGCACCTTTGCGCACCGGCTGCCGGCTGATCTCGTGGTGACGAACGAGGAACATCGCGCCCATGCCGAAGAGATCTGGAAACTGCCGCCCGGCACCATTCCTGATAAGCCCGGTCTGCACGCGGTGGCACAAAACCGCGCGCTGAAGGACGGCACGCTCAATGCCTATTGGGTGCAGTGCAACAACAACATGCAGGCTGGGGCAAACATCAACGGCGAAGGCTATCCTGGCTATCGCAACCCCGACAACTTCATCGTTGTCTCAGATCCCTATCCGACCGTCACTGCAATGGCCGCCGACTTGATCCTGCCCACCGCCATGTGGGTCGAGAAAGAGGGTGCCTATGGGAATGCCGAGCGCCGCACGCAGTTCTGGCGCCAGCAGGTCAAGGCTCCGGGCGAAGCGCGGTCCGACCTATGGCAGTTGATGGAATTCTCGAAACGCTTCACCGTCGACGAGGTCTGGGGCGCGGAGCTGGTGGCCAAAAAGCCGGAACTCGCCGGAAAGACGCTATATCAGGTGCTCTATGAGAACGGGCAGGTCAACGCCTTCCCTTTGAGCGAGACCGCCGAGGGGTTCGAAAACGATGAATCCCTGCACTTCGGTTTCTACGTGCAGAAAGGCCTGTTCGAGGAATACGCCAGCTTCGGCCGCGGCCACGGCCACGACCTCGCCGATTTTGACGTCTATCATCACGCGCGTGGCCTGCGCTGGCCGGTGGTCGACGGCAAGGAAACGCTTTACCGATTCCGCGAAGGCTATGACCCCTATGTGCCTGCTGGCAGCGACTTGACCTTCTATGGCCACAAGGACGGCAAGGCCAAGATCATCTTCTCACCCTACGAGCCGGCGGCCGAGGAGCCTGACGAGGAATATGACCTCTGGCTCTCGACAGGACGGGTGCTCGAGCACTGGCATTCCGGTTCGATGACCCGGCGGGTGCCCGAGTTGCACCGCGCATTCCCTGCGGCAGTGGTGTTCATGAACCCCGACGACGCCGAGGCGCGCGGGCTGCGGCGCGGCCAGGAGATCGTGATCTCGACCCGTCGCGGCGAAATGCTGAGCCGGGTCGAGACCCGGGGTCGCAACAAGCCGCCCAGGGGGCTGGTATTCGTGCCCTGGTTCGACGAGGGCCAGCTGATCAACAAGCTCACACTGGATGCAACCTGCCCGCTCTCGAAGGAGACGGACTTCAAGAAGTGCGCCTGCAAGGTCGAACGGGCATGATCCGCCGCGATTGAGAAACGGGGGCGCGCGATGGTTTGCGCGCCCCGCACAGTCAACCATGGAAGCCGGGCATGTCATTTGCCAAGCCAACCTTATCGCCCCAGCGCCGCCGGTTCCTGACCGACACCGCGCGTTTGGCAGGAGGCGGCCTGCTTCTGGGCGGCGGGCTGGTCTGGTGGGTCGAGGACGCCCGTTCCCTGCCAGCCGAGGCCCTGCGTCCGCCTGGCGCCTTGCCCGAGGGCGACTTCCTGGCCGCCTGCATCCGGTGTGGGCTTTGCGTGCGCGACTGTCCTTACGACACCTTGTCGCTCGCCGAACTGGGGGCTGATGGCCCGGCGACAGGTACGCCCTATTTCACCGCTCGGGACGTGCCCTGCGAGATGTGCGAGGATATCCCCTGCGTCGCCGCTTGTCCGACCGGCGCACTCGATCCGGGGCTGACCGATATCGATGCGGCCCGCATGGGCACGGCGGTCCTGGTCGATCAGGAGAATTGCCTCAACTTCCTCGGGTTGCGATGCGACGTCTGCTATCGGGTCTGCCCCGTGATCGACCAGGCGATCACGCTCGAACTCTCGCACAACAACCGGTCCGGGCATCACGCCATCTTCGCTCCGACAGTTCACGCCGACTATTGCACCGGTTGCGGCAAATGCGAGAAGAGCTGCGTTCTGCCCGAGGCGGCCATCAAGGTGCTCCCGCTTCGTCTTGCGCGTGGTGCTCCCGGCGACCATTACCGAAAGGGCTGGGAAGAAGAGCAAAACAACGGCGGTCCGTTGGTCGAAGGGATTATCGACCTGCCAGACCGCCTGCCGGGCCCCGGCACCGATAACCTTGCTGCGCCGGGCGGTTTCGAACCGGCCTTCAAACTGCCGGAGGGCGGGCAATGAAGGCCAAGACCGCCATGCCCGTCGGCGTCGAGGCCATCCGCACCAAGGGTTGGTGGCTGGCGCATCGGTTCCAAGTCCTGCGACGCCTATCACAGGCGGGCTTTCTGATGCTGTTCCTGCTCGGGCCTTGGTTCGGCATCTGGTGGGTTGTCGGCACTCTTGCCGGCTCGCGGACCTTCGGTCTGCTGCCGCTCACAGACCCGCTGGTGCTGACGCAGAGCGTTGTTGCCGGGCATTGGCCCGAACTGACCGCCTTTACCGGTGCGGCAATCGTGCTTGCGGTCTATGCGCTTGTCGGCGGGCGGGTCTATTGTTCATGGGTCTGCCCGATCAACCCCGTCACCGATGCCGCCTATTGGCTGCACAATCGGCTGGGCCTGCAAAAGGGATGGCAACCGAAACGCCAGACCCGGCTGTGGGCGCTTGGCGCGGTGCTTGCCGTCTCGACGCTGACCGGGACAATCGCTTGGGAGATGGTCAATCCGATCACCATCTTGCACCGCGGGCTGATCTTCGGCCTCGGCTTCGCCTGGGCGCTGGTCGCGCTGGTTTTCGTCTTCGATCTGCTGGTGTCGCGCAGGGGCTGGTGCGGTCACCTGTGCCCCGTCGGCGCTTTCTACGGGCTGATCGGCCAAAAGAGCCTGCTGCGCGTCTCGGCTACGAGGCGAAATACCTGCGACGACTGCATGGACTGTTTTGCCATCTGCCCCGAGAATCAGGTGATTTCACCTGCCTTGCGAGGCCGGGAGGGCGAGACGCCGCTCATCCTGTCGCCCGACTGCACCAACTGCGGTCGTTGCATCGACGTTTGCTCGGTCGACGTCTTTGCCTTCACCCATCGGTTCGACCATCGCGTCGACGACACTAAAGACCCAAGGCCCACCGAGGCCGCCCGCAAAGCGGTGTGACATGAGGAAAGGGAGTCGTGACATGAAACTGTCAGTCTTTGCGGTGATAACCGCCGTAGGTCTGAGCTTGGCGATGGGCGGTCTGGTGACGGCGCAGTCGACCGCCCCGGTCAAGGCGCTGCGCGGCGCCGGTGTCGACAGCGAGCTGCCGCCGCCGGGCTTCCCCAGCCAGGACGAAGGCCGGCAGGTGCGCAACTACCGGCAGCAGCCGCCAATCATTCCGCATCCCATCGACAACTATCAGATCGACCGACGCACCAACCAGTGCCTCAGTTGCCACGACTGGACCAACGCCGGCGACCGTGGCGCGCCGACGCTGTCAATGACCCACTACCTCGACCGGGCGGGCAACCAGCTCGATACCGTGGCCGGAACCCGTTGGTTCTGCAACCAGTGTCACGTCCCGCAGGCCGATACGCCCTCTCTGGTGGGCAATACCTTCCGCCCCTCCGGCCAATCCAACTGACCAATCGACAGGGAGACGCACCATGCCGGACACCGAGAACACGCCACGCCGCCCAAACATCCTGCGCCGCGCCTGGGATGCCTTCTGGAGCCCGACCGGAGTGCTTAGCACCGGCTTCCTGCTGATCGCCGGGTTCCTCGCCGGCATCATCTTCTGGGGCGGATTTCACTGGTCGCTGGAACTGACCAATACCGAGGAGTTTTGCACCTCGTGCCACACCATGGAAACCAATCTGAGCGAATACCGTCAGACGGTTCACTACAACAACCATTCCGGCGTGCGCGCGATCTGCTCCGACTGCCATGTGCCGCATGAATGGCAATACAAGATGAAGGCCAAGATCATGGCGGTGAAGGACGTCTACCACGAAGTCCTCGGCACCATCTCGACACCGGAGAAATACGAGGAACGCCGCCTCGAGATGGCCTCGGCCGTCTGGCGCAAGATGAAGACCTCGGACAGCCGCGAATGCCGCAACTGTCACGCCTTCGAGTATATGGACTTCACCCTTCAGGAAACTCGTGCGGCCTCGAACCACCAGCGGGCCATCGACGAGGGCATGACCTGCATCGACTGCCACCAGGGCATCGCCCACGATCTTGCGCCGGGCTACCTCGAGGAGTACCGCCACGTTGTCGAAAGCCTCGCCAGCGCCGGGGACATCACACCAGCGCGCATGGACCTGGCCTCGATCCGGACATACCTCGACGCCGCGCGCGACTGAACCCGCAGAACCGGCGGCGCATGGGCCGCAGATCTCAAGGCTACGGAGACCCCTGACATGCTCAGTTTTCTCGACCTTCTCGGAACCATCGGCGGAAGCATCCTCGGACTGCCAGGCATATTCGGCGTAGCCTTCGGTATGATGACCCGGAACTGGCTGCTGGGGGGCAGCATTGGCGGCCTGATCGGGTTGCTGTCGGCCTGGCTGATGGGCGGGTCGCATTCAACCTATGTGCCGCTCACGGTGACGGAATATGTCGTCGCCATCACCGTCGGGATCCTCGCCGGGCTGACCGGCAGCGCGATCCGCCGCAGGGGTGCAACTGTTTGACGAACGGTCTGAACCCAGACTCGCCGCCGCGCCAATGCACGGCCCATGTTTTCCATCAGCCAATCTGCGTATGCGCCGATACGCGGTTCAGCGGGTAGTCAGTTAGAGGGTGCGGTTGTTGCAGGCGCCTCAGGTCCCTTGGTTTCCGAGTTGTTACCCCAGACATAATATAGCCCGACAAGGACGATCAGAGCGACGATGACGATTACCCAGGTTCTTTGCGACATGCGAGTTTCCAATCATGTCTTCCGCGAGGCCGGATAGCACTCGACTTCTGGTAGCATGATCCTCGGAATGTCTGATTTCAAGTAGTCTTGATGGTTTCAGCGGCTTCCGAGTTGGACGGCTTTCAGACCGGAACACCTGTCGAGAACAGGAAAGAGCTTGCCCCCGGATCCCGGAGTGGGGCGATTTTCACTATGCGGCCATCTTGGCGGCCATGTCGATCCGTGTCTGCTCGGGCGTGCGGTAACCGATGGTCGAGTGGCGTCGCTGGCGATTGTAAAAAATCGCAATATACTCGAACAGCGCGGCCTTTGCCTTCTGGCGCGACCGGAACCGCGTGCGGTGGACCAGCTCGTTCTTCAGCGATCCGAAGAAACTCTCCATCGGCGCGTTATCGAGACAATCGCCCTTTCGGCTCATCGAGGCGACGGCTTTCCAAGCATAGAGAAGCCGCCTGTAGTCACCGGCAGCATATTGGATGCCCCTGTCTGAATGACAGATGAGACCCGGCGCTGGCCGGCGGTTCTGCAGCGCCATGCGCATCGCATCGACGGCCAAGCTGCTCTTCAGGCGGTCGGACATCGACCAGCCGACGATCTCCATGGTCGCCATGTCCTTGACTGCGGCGAGGTAAAGCCAGCCCTCGTCCGTGGGCACGTAGGTGATGTCCGCCAGCCAGATGCGGTCGGGCTCCGAGGCCCGGAAATTCCGCATCAGCAGGTTCGGAGCGATCCCCAGATTGTGCCGGCTGTCGGTCGTCCGCGGCACGCGGTGGCCTGCCCCCTGAAAAGTGGTCCTCCCTGAAGTAGGCTTTCGAGCCAGATGGAGGATCAAGGAATGCCCCAGAAGAAGCATAAGCCCGAGGAGTGCGGCGCGACAAACAAGTTGAGACTCAGCGTCAATCAGGATGGGACGCGGTGTTGGGCCTGTGACAGAAGGAGGGCGTAGCCCGACTGGAGGAACAGGCCCAACACCGCGTGCGCTTCGAATTTGCGTCTGCGATCGCGGCCGGACCGATACGCTGGTGGTTTTCAGGAATGGGAACCACCTTTGTGCCGGGCCGCCATGTAACCGATCAACAGACGAGGCTTTTCATGAAGCTCCGACAGACCCACCCGATCGAGGTGGCCGCCGCCAAGGCCGATTTCAGCCGCTCCACTGGGTATCGTATCGCGCATGACCCACGACTTCCTTCGCAGAAGGCGCAGCCGAGGGAGCGCCGACGGCCCGATCCGCTCGAGGCCATCTTCGATGCTGAAGTCGTGCCGCTCCTGAAGGAGGCGCCGGGGCTGCGGCCGGTGGCGATCTTCGAGGAGATGCTGCGCCGCTATCCCGAACTCTCGCCGGGTATCCGCCGAACCCTCGAACGCCGGATCCGGTCCTGGCGCGCGTTGCACGGTGCCGAGCAGGATGTGATCTTCCGGCAGGTTCATGAGCCGGGCCGGCTGGGCCTGTCGGACTTCACCGACATGTCCTCCCTGGGTGTCACGATCGGCGGCCAGCCCGTGGCGCATCTGCTCTATCACTTCCGCCTGCCGTGGTCGGGGTTTGAGCATGGCCATGTCATTCTCGGCGGCGAAAGCTTCGTCGCCCTGGCCGAGGGGCTGCAGAACGCGCTGTGGTCCGCCGGTGGCGCGCCGCATCAGCATCGCACCGACAGCCTTTCCGCGGCCTTCCGCAGCCTCGACGCCGACGCCGCGGCTGATCTGACGCGGCGCTACGATGCGCTCTGCGCGCATTACCGGATGACACCCACGCGCAACAACCGCGGGGTGGCGCATGAGAACGGCGCCATCGAAAGCGCGCACGGCCATCTCAGGGCGGCGATCCGCGACGCCCTGCTGATGCGGGGCGGGGCAGAGTTTGCCAGTCTGGCGGATTACCGCGCCTTCGTGGACGAGATCGTGGGGCGCCGGAATGCGGCTCATGGCAAGCGCATCGCCGCAGAACGGGCCTATCTTCAGGCCCTGCCTTCGAACCGCACGACCGACTTCGAGGAGGTTATCGTCACTGTGTCATCGACCGGCGGCTTCACCCTGCGCAAGGTCTTCTACACCGTGCCGTCCCGCCTGATCGGGCATCGGCTGCGTGTGCGCCTGTTCGATGACCGGCTGGATATCTTCGTCGGCGGAACGCATCTGCTGACCCTGCCGCGCGGTCGCGCCCAGGCCAGCGGCAAGCACGATCAGGTGGTCAGCTACCATCACGTCATCCATTCGCTGCGCAGGAAGCCGATGGCGCTGCTGAACCTCGTCTATCGCGACAAGCTCTTCCCGCGAGCGGCCTACCGCCGCGCCTTCGAGGCTCTGATGGCCCAGCTGCCCGAGAAGATGGCCTGCAAGGTCACCGTCGAACTCCTGGCGCTGGCGCATGATCGCGGCTGCGAGCGCGAGCTGGGCGTCGAGATCGAGACGGTTCTGGCGGCAGGACTTCTGCCCGATCCGGTCGCCTTGCGACGGCGGTTCGGACCCGATCCATCGGACCTGCCGACCGTCTCGGTGGCGCAGGTCGGCCTCGAAAGCTACGACGCGCTCGTCGCCCCGACGGCCTGGATGGGAGAAACGGCATGACGACCGCGCATCCCGTCGACGAGGCCCGCCTCGGCATCATGCTGAACGAGTTGCGCCTGCCCACGATCAAGACGCTCTGGCCGCAGTTCGCCGAAACGGCCGATCGCGAGGGCTGGCCCGCGGCGCGCTTCCTCGCCGCCATCGCCGAGCACGAACTGGCCGAGCGCGCCAATCGCCGCATCGAACGCCACCTCGCCGAGGCGCATCTGCCGCCGGGTAAGACCCTCGACAGCTTCGCCTTCGAGGCCGTTCCGATGATCTCCAAGGCGCAGGTCATGGCCATGGCGGCGGGTGACAGCTGGCTCGCCAAGGGCGCGAACGTGCTGATGTTCGGCCCGCCGGGCGGCGGCAAGAGCCACCTCGCGGCCGCCATTGGCCTCGCCCTCATCGAGAATGGCTGGCGGGTGATGTTCACCCGAACCACGGACCTGGTCCAGAAGCTGCAGGTAGCGCGGCGCGAATTGCAGCTCGAAGCAGCTATCGCCAGGCTGGACAAGTTCGACCTGCTGATCCTCGACGACCTCGCCTACGTCACCAAGGATCAGGCCGAGACCAGCGTGCTGTTCGAACTGATCTCCGCTCGCTACGAGCGAAGGTCAATCCTGCTCACCGCAAACCAACCCTTCGGTGAATGGAACCGGGTCTTCCCGGACCCAGCCATGACGCTCGCCGCCGTCGACAGGCTGGTTCACCACGCCACCATCTTCGAGATGAACGTCGAGAGCTACAGGCGGCGAAGTGCCATGGAGGCCAAGCGATCACGCGGCAGACCCGCCGCCTTCGCGACAATCAACAACACCCCGCAGATTGTCGCGGAGCGTCAATCAACCCAAACATCAGCCCTTGCCAGCGACAATCAGGATGATACCGTCGCTGACGCCGCGACGTAGAATCCCATCCAGATTGACGCGCGCGTCTCATCCAGTTTGTCGCGCTATAAGGAGATTGTCGTGAAGCTCCGGCAGGTCGATGTGTTGGTATCGCAGGGCCGGTCGGT
>NZ_BNCJ01000038.1 GCF_014656415.1 Seohaeicola zhoushanensis
AGACTCACCCCCGACCAACCCCGGAATCGCCACCAACTCGCGACGAAGAACCGAGGAGGACGGGGAAGGGCAGGCGTGTGCCGTATATATAGATAGAGGAGGAGTGACCTTCGCAGGTCCCGGCGGGGCCCCTGCCCTGCCCCCGGACAGAAGGTCCGGAGCACTGCGAGGGGCCGATCCCGGCGCCTCGCGTTGTTGTTGGTTCGGCCGTCTGCCTCAGCGCAGGGCCCTGGTGACCCGTTCGGCAAATCCGGCGAAGGCGGGCTTGTCGATCCAGCGCACGACCGCGACGAGATCGTGGTCCGGGTCGATCCAGATGACGTTGGACCCGACACCCATGGCAAAGAAGCTCGACCGCGTTGCGGCCGGCGCCTGGATGCCCTCGGTGTTGAGCCACCACATGTATCCATACGAGGGATTCAGGGCGCAGGGCGTCCGGCAGGCTTCGACCCAGGCTTTGGACAGGATCTGCCGCCCGCCCCATTCGCCATCGTGCAGCATCAGCTGGCCAATGCGGGCATGGTCGAGCGTGCTGATCCAGAGCCCGCCGCCCCAATGCGCCCCGCCCGAGACCGATTGCATTTGCCGCCCGTCGATCTCGACCCAGGAATTCTCGTAGCCGTGCCACTGCCAGCTGTCCGATGCGCCGATCGGATCCATGATCCGCTCTTTCAGCACCTCGGGGAGCGGGCGGCGGAACACCCGCAAAAGCGCCAGGGCCAGCCGGTTCACCCGGACGTCGTTGTATTCCCAGAGCGTGCCCGGCTTCTGCATCTCGCGCGCCACGCCCTTGGCGGTGGCGGCGCCCGGCTTGGCCGAGAGGTCACGGTTGTGATCGACGGAGTCGGGCTTGTCCCAGAGCGTGCCCTGCCATTCGCTGGTCAGCTGCAGCAGCTGCGCCCAGGTGATGTCGCGGTTCTGCTCGCTGTCGAAACCGCCATCGTCGACCAGCCGCCGCACCGGTTCGTGCACGTCCGGGATCAACCCGTCGTCCACGGCGAGGCCGGCGCAGAGCGCGAGATAGCTCTTGGTCGCGCTGAAGGTCATGTCAACACGCTCGACGTCGCCCCAGGACGCGACAATGCGCCCGCCGCGGAGGATCACCCCGCTCGGCTCGGCGCGATCCTTGACCGGGCCGATGATCTTGCAGACCGGCCAGGGCTCGGCAAAGTGCCCGTCGGCCAGGGCCGCGCCGATATCGCGATTCATCTTCGACTCGTGCGCCAGCGCGAAGGCCTTCGCCTCTTCGAGCGCCGCCGGGTCGAACCCCGTCTCGGCTGCCGCCGCGGTTTGCCAGTCGGACTTGTCAGGCCAATAGATCGTCATGCACCCTCGCATTCATTCGGTTTTCGTATCTGGTTGATGGGCCGGCCGTGCTCAGCCCGCGTCCGGCGCACTGGCCAGCGCGGCGCGTACCGTTTCGAGCTTGTTGACGAGGTGGCCCCGCAGCACTGCCCCAAGCCGCGCGGCATCGCGGGCCTTCAGCGCGGCGAGGATCTCCTCGTGTTCGGCCACGGCCTTCGCCCAGCGCTCGGGCGACATGTTTGCAAGGTAGCGCGCGCGGCGGACCCGGCCGGCGAGGCCACGCATGGTTGCCGAGAGCGTCGCGTTGCGGGCGGCAACCAGGATCACCTCGTGGATCGCCTGGTTGCATTCGAAGTAGGGCTTCATCTCGCCCTTGCGGTAATGCTCGACCATGCGGTGGTGCAGGCGTTCGACCTCGGCGATCTCGGCATCCTCGATGCTGGCGCAGGCGAGTTCGCCGGCAAGGGCCTCCAGCGCGCCCATGATCGGGAAGACCTCGTCGAGGTCATCCAGCGTCAGCGGGGCGACGGTGGCACCATAGCGCGGGGTCAGGCGGATCAGCCCTTCGTTGGAGAGCACCTTGATCGCCTCGCGCAGCGGCGTGCGCGACACACCGAGCCTGTCGCAGAGCTCGCGCTCGTTCACCTTGTCGCCCGGCGCGAGGTCGCCGGAGATGATCGCCTCGCGCAGGTGCTCGACGATCTGGTCGTGAAGCGAGACGCGCGGGATCTGGATGCCGAGGGTCATGACGCCTCCTTCATGGCTGCATCGCTGGAGAGGGCAAGGATACGCGCGACATGCAGCGCCTCGCGCCCGCCGAAATCGGCGATCTGGCTGCGGCAGGAGGTGCCGTCGGCGACGATGAGGGCGTCTTGCGGCGCGGCACGGACGGCCGGGGCAAGCGACAGCTCGGCCATGGCGCGCGAGACCTCGTAGGTTTCCGCCTGGTAGCCGAACGGCCCGGCCATGCCGCAGCACGAGGACTCGATCACCTCGACGGCAAGCTCCGGAACCGCGGCCAGCGCGGCCTGGATCGGCCCCATCAGGCCAAAGGCCTTCTGGTGGCAATGCCCGTGCAGCAGCGCCCGCGCCCCGATGGGGGCCAGCGGCAGCTCGAATCGGCCTGCCTTCAGCTCGCGCGCGACGAACTCCTCGAAGATCAGCACCTCGCGTCCCATCTCCCCGGTCCAGGCATCGCCCAGCAGCATCGGGGCCTCGTCGCGGAAGGTCAGCACGCAGGAGGGTTCCAGCCCGATCACCGTGCGGCCGGCGCGGATCGCTTCGGCGAAGACTTCGGCACTGCGGCGCATCTCTTCCTTCGCACGCTCCACCAGCCCGGCGGAGAGGTAGCTCCTGCCGCAACAGAGCGGGCGGGCGGCATCGGCGCCCTCGGCCGTGGCGATTCCCACGTCATAGCCGGCGCGCGTCAGCACCTTGACCGCCGCCTCGAGGTTCTCGGGCTCGAAATGGCGGCTGAAGGTATCCGCGAAGATCAGCACATCGCCCGTGGTCCTGGGATGGGCGAAGGGTTTGCGCCATTCGGGCAGCTTGCGCCGGGCGCTGAAGCCCAGCGTCTTCTCGGACAAAGCCGCGAGACCGGGCAGACGGTCGCGCGCATTGGCCAGCCAGCGCAGCCGCGAGGCCAGCGGGGCATAGCGCGGCAGGTTCGCCACCAGCCGCTCGCGCAGCGGCACGCCCCGCGCCTTCGCCCGCGCGGCCATCACCTCGATCTTCATCTTGGCCATGTCGACCGACATCGGGCATTCGCTCTTGCACGACTTGCACGAGACGCAGAGCTTCATCGTCTCCTGCATCTCGTCCGACTCGAAGGCCCCCGGCCCCAGCTGCCCGGTCAGCGCAAGCCGCAGCGTATTCGCACGACCGCGCGTCAGGTCACGCTCGTTGCGCGTGGCGCGATAGCTCGGGCACATGGAGCCCCCGGCGAGCTTCCGGCACTCGCCGTTGTTGTTGCACATCTCGGCCGCGCCCAGCAGGCCGCCGGGCCATGCGCCCCAGTCGAAGACGCTCTCGCGCGGCTCGGCCTTGTATCCCGGCGGCGTGCGGAACAAAGTGCGGTCGTCCATCTTCGGCGCGCGGACGATCTTGCCGGGGTTCAGCACGCCTGCCGGGTCGAAGCGGTCCTTTACCTCCTCGAAGCTGCGCACCATTCGCGCGCCGAACATCTTCTCGTGGAACTCCGAGCGCACGATGCCGTCACCATGCTCGCCCGAGTGCGATCCCTTGTATTCCGCGACGATCTCGAAGCTTTCCTCGGCAATGGCGCGCAACTGCCGCGCGCCCAGTTCCTGCTTGAGGTTCAGCACCGGGCGGACATGCAGCAGGCCGACCGAGGCATGGGCATACCAGGTGCCATCGGTGCCGTGCTTGCGGAACACGCCGGTGAGCCGGTCGGTGAATTCGGCCAGGTGTTCGAGCTCGACGGCGCAGTCCTCGACGAAGGAGACCGGTTTCCCCTCGCTGCGCATCGACATCATGATGTTGAGGCCCTGTGTGCGCACGCCCCAGATCCGCGCCTGGAAGGCCGGGTCCTCGGCCTCGATCACGCCGCCCTCCTTGCGGGTCGGATCGCCCCAGCGGAATCCCAGCTCGGCCATTAGCTCGCCCAGCGCCGTCAGGCGGCGGCGGTTCTCGGCGGGGTCGGGTTCGGCGAATTCCACCAGCAGCAGCGCCGCCGGTTCTCCGCGCACGAATTCCTCCACGATGGGGCGGAACTGCGGGATGTCGCGCCCGAGGCGGATCATGTTGTGATCCACCAGTTCCACCGCGACCGGGTCCAGCTTGACGATGTGCTGCGCCGCATCCATCGCCTCGTAGAAGGTCGGGAAGTGGCAGACCCCCAGCGCCTTTCGCTTCAGCGTCGGCGAGAGTTTCAGCTCCAGCCGCTCGCTCACCGCCAGCGTCCCTTCCGAGCCGACCAGCAGATGCGCCATGTTGTTGGTCGGCCCGTCCGGCACCAGCGCGTCGATATTATAGCCGCCGACCCGGCGCGACACCTTGGGAAAGCGGGCGGCGATCTCGTCGGCCTCGCGCGCGCCCAGTGCCAGCATGTCGCGGAAGAGCGCGTCGTTCACTGACCGCTCCACCGCTCCGAAGTGCCGCCGCTCGCCATTGGCCAGCATCCCGTCGATGGACAGGGTATTGTCCCGCATCTTGCCGTAATAGCGTGACCGCGAACCGCAGGAGTTGTTCGCCGCCATGCCGCCGATGGTGGCGCGCGAAGCGGTGGAGACGTCCACCGGGAACCACAGCCCGTCCCTGGCCAGCTTGCGGTTCAGCTCGTCCAGCACGATCCCCGGCTCGACCGTCACGCGCCTTGCCTGCGGGTCGTAGTCGAGCACACGGTTCAGGAACTTGGAGAAGTCCACCACGATGGCGTCGTTGATCGTCTGCCCCGACTGCGAGGTGCCGCCGCCGCGCGCCAGCAGCGGCACGCCCGAGGCCCGCGCGAAGGCAAGCGTCGCCTCCACGTCCTCCCATCGCTTCGGCACGACAACCGCGCGCGGCACGATCTGGTAGAACGAGGCATCGGTGGCATAGCGCCCCCGATCGAAGGCGCCGTCCAGCACATCGCCTTCGATTTCGCCCTTCAGTTTTCCGAGGTTCAGAGAGTTCAACGCGAATACCCTTGACTGTATTCATAATTCAAAATTCATATGAAACGAATGCAACGCGCAATGCAAGAACGATCACGGAGACCGAGACGTCATGAAATCTGGCCGCCATTTCCTTCAGATCCCCGGACCGACCAACACGCCCGAACGCGTCCATCGCGCCATGCACCGTTCGGTGATCGACCACCGCGGGCCGGACTTCGCGACGCTGGGCGCGGGGCTGCTCGAAGACCTCAAGGCGGTCTTCAAGACCGAAAGCCGCGTGGTGATCTATCCCGCCTCCGGCACCGGCGCCTGGGAAGCCGCGCTCGTCAACACGCTGGCACCCGGCGATCGGGTGCTGATGTATGAAACCGGCCAATTCGCCACGCTCTGGAAGAACATGGCGGCAAAGCTCGGCTTCGATCCTGTGTTCATGCAGGGCGACTGGCGCAGCGGCGCCAACGCCGAGGCCATCGGCGCCCAGTTGCGCGAGGACAAGGCCCATGCGGTGAAGGCCGTCTGCGTGGTTCACAATGACACCGCAACCGGCGTGACCAGCGACATCGCGGCGGTCCGCCGCGCGATGGACGAGGCCGGCCACCCCGCCCTGCTGATCGTCGACACGATATCCTCGCTCGGCTCCATCGACTTCCGCATGGACGAATGGGGCGTAGACGTCACGGTTGCCGGCTCGCAGAAGGGCCTGATGCTGCCGCCGGGCCTCTCCTTCAACGCCATCAGCGACAAGGCCATGGCGGCGGCCGAGGCCAATGGCACGCGGCGGTCGTATTGGGACTGGCGCGACATGGTCGGGCCGAACGCTTCAGGCTTCTTCCCCTACACCCCGGCGACGACCTTGCTCTACGGTCTGCGCGAGGCCCTCGACATGCTTGCCGAAGAAGGGTTGGAGAACGTCTTTGCCCGCCACGCCCGCCATGCCGAGGCCACGCGCCGGGCGGTGGCTGCCTGGGGGCTCGAGATCCTCTGCCGCAACCCGGCGGAATATTCGAACGCCCTGACCGCCGTGCTGATGCCCGACGAGAAAGGCGCCGACGCGCTGCGCAAGACCATCCTCGACGGCTTCGACATGTCGCTTGGCACCGGCCTGAACAAGGTCGCCGACAAGGTGTTCCGCATCGGCCATCTCGGCGACTTCAACGACCTCATGCTGATGGGAACGCTCTGCGGCGTCGAGATGGGCCTGAACCGCGCCGGGGTTGCCTACCAGCCGGGCGGCGCTCAGGCCGCGATGGACTATCTGGCGGCCAACGACTTGCCATAAGCGGCGGCCGGTTCGCGCGGGGGACACTCTCCCGCGCGCCTCCGCGCGCCCTCAGATGCCAAGTTTCGTGGCCGACAACTCCCGCGCCGCCGCCCCGATCATCTGGGCCAACCGCTTGACCACGGCCAGTTCGGGCTGGGACTTGGGAAAGAGAAAGACATACTCCAGGATGATCGCCGGTTCGAACCGACGGATTGCCATGCCCGGCCGCATGCTGGAAAGCGCGACGAACCCGTCCGAAATGGTGACCCCCAGCCCCCGCGCGGCAAGGTCGCAGCCGACGGTCCCATTCGGGGTTTCCAGACGAACTCGCGGCTTGGCGCCATGCTCGCGGAACAGCGTGTCGATGCGTTGCCTCAGAACCGTGCGCGGACTGTTCATCACCAAGGGCAGGTCGCGCAGGTCCTCGAAGGTCACGACCTCTTTTGCAGCGAGGGGATGATCCTCGTGCATGACGGCAACCGCGCGCGCCTTGGCCATCGACTCGAGGTTGAAGGCATCGTTGTTGATCGGCAGCACCGAGATCCCGAGGTCGAAGTTCGCGCGTCCGATCCAGAGTTCGATATCCTGGCGCGAGCGCGCGTCGATCGAGGCGGTGAAGTCCGGGAATTCCTCGATCAGCGTATCGAGGGATTCCGCCAGCAGCGCGTTGATGACATGGGGCGCGCTGAGGATGCGCACATGCTGGACCTGGCGGTTTCGGATCTTGCGGGCGACGTTGCCGACCTCATCCATGCCCGAAAGCGCGCGTTCGACCGTCGCATAGAACTCGCGGCCTTCGTGCGTGGGCAGAAGCCGCCGGTTCCTGCGCGCAAAGAGCGCGAACCCGACCTCGTCCTCGAGCGCCTGGAGCAGCCGGCTGATCTGCGGCTGCGTGCGATGCAGGGCAGCCGCGGCCTCGGTGATCGACCCATGCTCCATGAAGGCGCGGAATGCCTCCAGACCTTTCGCGTTCATCAGGCTCTCATATGCGCTTTCCGTATATAATGCTGCTAAATCAGAATTTGACGCATAATTCAAGTTGCCTAACGTGACAGCAGGGCAACGCGCAGATGACTCGCCCGAAGATGCACTCGACGACAAGGGAGACGGAATGTCGGATCATGACAGCAGTGGCGCAGCCTGGGTTACGGCGCCTTCGCGGTATTTCGAAAGCCGCAAGGCAGGCTATCGCTGTCCCGACCGGCCCTTTTCCGTCTACATCCCGATGCGCGACGGCTGCCGGATCGCCGCCGATATCCACCTGCCCACCGGCGGAGACGCCCCGGAAGGCGGTTTTCCGACGGTACTGGTCCTGACCCCCTACTACCGGCGCTTCGCCCTGGCAGCCGATGCGCCCGCGGGCACCGAGGCCGGCCCGAACATCGCAAGCTACCGCGACCTCTTCACCCCGCGCGGCTATGCCGTGGTGACCGTCGACGTCCGGGGAACCGGGGCCAGTTTCGGCACCCGCGACAGCTTCCGCTCGCCCGCCGAGCGCGAGGATTCGCGCGAGATCGCCGACTGGATCGTTGCCCAGCCCTGGTCCAATGGCGTGATCGGCTCGACCGGGGTGTCCTACCTGGGGGCTGCTGCCTGTTTTTTGGCCAGTACCGGCCACCCTGCCGTCAAGGCCATCGCCCCGCTCTTCGCGGTCTGGAACACCTGGGCCGATCACTACTATCCGGGCGGGGTGCTGCTCAACAAACTCGCCTCCAGCTATGACGAGCTGATGATCGGGCTGGACCACGACCGGCGCGACATCCTCGCCAACCTGCCCTATTTCAGCAATCCGCACTTTGCCGGCCCCCAGCCCGTCGACGGTGATGACGGCACGCTGCTGCGGCAGGCGGTGCAGGAGCACCTGGCGAACTTCCACATGCCGGACTTCATCACCGAGTTCCAGTTCGCCGACGACACGCTGCCCTACGATCCGGGCTTCAGCGCGCTGTCCTTCAGCCCCTGCCACTATGCCGATCAGATCTCGCCCGATGTGGCGATCTACTCCATCTCGGGCTGGATGGATGGCGCGGGTTTCTCAAATGGCGCGATCGCGCGGTACCTCTCGCTGCCGCGCAACAACCAGCGCCTGCTGCTCGGGCCTTGGGACCACGGTGCGCGCACCAACGTCTCGCCTTGGCGGGAACGTCCCGAGGCCGAATTCAACGTGCTCGCCGAGGTGCTGCGCTTCTTCGACGAGCACCTGATGGGCCTCGACACCGGCTTGTCGGAGGAAGACCCGGTCCACTACTACACCATCGGGGACGAGACCTGGAAATCCGCGAAAACCTGGCCGCCGGTCAAGACGCGCAAGTCGCTCCACCTCGGCGCGGGCGGGACCCTGGACGCGGCCCCCGGCGCGCCTGGCGACGAGAGCTTCCAGGCCGACTTCGCAGCCGGAACCGGCGCCAATACCCGTCACGAGCGCCTCGCCGCGATCAACACGACCGACTACTACACGGACTGGGCCGAGCAGGAGCGCGGGATGCTCTCCTTCACCTCGGCCCCGCTCGAAACCGCGGGGACCTTTACGGGCCACGCTGTCGTCGACCTTCACATCGCATCAAGCGAAGCGGACGCCGTGGTGCATGTCTACCTCTCCGAGGAAGGCGCGGACGGAAGCCTGCGCTATGTCACCGAGGGCGTGCTGCGCGCATTGCACCGGCAGGAAAGCGAAGCGCCGCCGCTCCAGAAGTGGAGCTGGCCCTACCGCGACTACAGCCGCGCGAAGGCCGCGCCGCTGGTGCCAGGCGAGACGGCCCGCCTGCGCTTTGCGCTCCTGCCCACCTCATGGACCTTCGCGGCGGGCAGCCGGATCCG
Organism: Seohaeicola zhoushanensis; assembly: GCF_014656415.1. GTDB lineage: Bacteria > Pseudomonadota > Alphaproteobacteria > Rhodobacterales > Rhodobacteraceae > Seohaeicola_A > Seohaeicola_A zhoushanensis. Next base: position 9,001 of record NZ_BNCJ01000038.1, read on the forward strand.
GCTCTCGGTCGCCGGGGCCGACATCGACCACTACGTGCAGCTTCCCCACGGGCGCCCGCCGCGCCTGACGCTGAAGCTTGGCGGGCAGGACGGCTCGTACCTGGACCTGCCCTGGACAGAATAAGAATCGCACCACAACAAGGAGAGTACCTGAGATGATCGAAAGAAGCACAGTCCTGGCGGCGGCGATGTCCGTCCTGGCCGCCGGCCCCGCCTTCGCGGGAAAGGACACCGACACCTTTACCTGGACAACCTCCACCGAGATGGACACGCCGGACATCTACTACGGCAACCAGCGCGAGGCGCTGATCACCTCCTACGCCATGTGCGACAGCCTCGTGCATCGTGATCCGGTCACCAACGAATACCAGCCGCTGCTGGCAACCAGCTGGAAATGGACCGACGACAAGACGCTCGAACTGGAACTGCGCGAAGGCGTCAAGTTCCATGACGGCACCGATTTCGATGCCGAAGACGTCGCCTACACGCTGAACCACGTGGCCGCGCCCGACAGCGACATGAAGATCCGCGTGATCGTCGACTGGATCGACAACGTCGAGGTGGTCAGCCCCACCAAGGTCGTGATCCACGCCAAGGGGCCGACCCCGGCCGCGCTGGAATACCTGACCGGCACCTCGCCGATCTTCCCCTCGGGCCACTACGAGAGCGCGCCCGAAGTGCCTGGCGCCAACAATTCCACCCGCCGCGACTGGGGTGCGGTCGTGCCGGTCTGCACCGGCCCCTACAAGGTCACCGACTACCAGCCCGGCCAGTCGCTGACGCTCGAGAGGAACGACAACTACTGGGAGGGCAGCCCCAAGGGCAAGCCCAGCATCGGCAAGATCGTCTATCGCACCATCAAGGACCCGGAAACGCAGATCGCCGAACTGATGACCGGCGGCGTCGACTGGATCTGGGGCGTTCCGCCCGAAAACGCCGAGATGCTCGGCTCGATGGACAACCTCACCGTTGTCTCCGCGCCGACCATGCGCATGTCCTTCCTGTCGCTCGACGCCGCAGGCCGTACCGGTGCCGGCAACCCGATGACCGACGTCCGCGTACGCAAGGCCGTGGCTCATGCCATCGACCGCGAGGCGATCAGCAAGAGCCTCGTCGGCGAGGGCTCGGCGGTGCAGAAGTCGATGTGCGTGCCGGTGCAGTTCGGCTGCGAAACGGACGTGACGCAGTATGAATACGACCCCGCCAAGGCAAAGGCGCTGCTGGCCGAAGCCGGCTACCCGGACGGGTTCGAGATCGACTTCTTCGCCTATCGCGACCGCGCCTATTCCGAAGCGGTTCTGAACTACCTGCGCGAGGTCGGCATCAAGGCGAACTTCCAGTTCCTGCAATGGCGCGCCCTGCGGCCGCTGATTGCCGAGGACAAGACCCCGATGGCCCACCTGACCTTCGGCTCGAACGGCATCCTCGATGTCTCCGCCTCCACCAGCTACTACTTCAAGGGCAGCTCGGACGACTATGCCCGCGACGACGAGGTGCGCGCATGGCTGGATGAGGGCGACAGCACGACCGATCCGGACGCACGCAAGGGGCTCTATTCCAAGGCGCTCAAGAAGATCGCAGACGAGGCCTATTACCTGCCGCTCTTCGTCTACGGCCGGACCTACGCCTTCAACAAGGATCTCGACTACCCGGTGACCCCGGACGAAATGGCCCACTTCTACCTCGCGAAGTGGAAGTGACGAAAACTGCCCGCAGGGATCCTACCCTGCGGGCCTCCTAAGGAGTTCTCATGGCTGCGTTCATTACCAAGCGGCTCGCGCTCACGGTGCTGGTGATCATCGTCACCTCGATCGTGGCCTTCATGCTCGTCCACCTGTCAGGCGACCCAGCCGCGGCCATGGCCGGCGAAGGCGCGACCGACGCCGACATCGCCGCCGTCCGCGAAACCTACGGCTTCAACCGCCCGCTCTACGCGCAATACCTCGATTGGGTCGCCAAGCTGCTGCAGGGCGATTTCGGCCGGTCCTACTATCTGCGCATGGACGTGGGCGACGTGCTCGCCGAGCACATGCCGATCACCGCCACGCTCGGCGCCCTGGCGCTCGGCTTCGCGCTGCTGCTGTCGGTGCCGCTCGGCGTCTTCGCCGCGCTCTGGCCCAACACGATGATCGACCGCTTCTCGCTTTGGCTGGCAGTGGCGGGCCAGGCCCTGCCCTCCTTCCTCTTCGCGCTTGGGCTGATGTATCTCTTCGGCGTCTATCTGCGCTGGTTGCCGATCTCCGGGACTGGAAGCTGGCAGAACTACATCATGCCCGCCATCGCGCTCGGCTATTACGCCACGCCCGCGATCATGCGGTTGACGCGCTCGGGCATGATGGATGTGCTGCAATCCGACCACGTCCGCACCGCGCGCGCCTATGGTCTCTCGCCCTGGCGCGTCATCATCAAGCACAGCCTGCGCCACGCGATCATCCCCGTCGTTTCCCTTGCGGCAGTCCAGTTGGGTTTCATGCTCGGCGGCTCCATCGTGATCGAGACGATCTTCTCGCTGAAAGGCATTGGCTATCTCGCCTGGGAGTCGATCCAGCGCGCCGATATCGAGATCATCCAGGCCATCCTGCTGGTAATCGCCACCGCCTATGCGCTGCTGACCCTCGTGGCAGACCTTCTCAACGCGGCCCTTGACCCGCGCATCCGGGTGTCCTGACCGATGGCCAATTCCACCAATATCGCGCCGCTCTCTCCCGGTCAGCTGGCCTTCCGTCGTGCCCTGCGGCATGGCGGGTTCTGGACCGGCGGCCTCATCATCCTGGTGATCGTGCTGGCGGCGATCTTCGCCCCGCTGCTGACCCCCTACGACCCCGCGCTGCAGGACCTCACCCAGCGGTACATTCCGCCGGTCTGGTCGGAGAAGGGAACCTGGGACCACATCCTCGGCACCGACAACCTGGGCCGCGACTACTTTGCGCGCGTGCTCTACGGCACCCGCATCTCGCTGGGCATCGGCCTGCTGACCCTGCTGATTTCCGGCACCATCGGCGTCTCGCTGGGCATCGCGGCAGGCTATTGGGGCGGCTGGCCCGATCTCGTCATCAACTTCCTCATCACGATCCGGCTGACCCTGCCCGTCGTGCTGGTGGCGCTGGTGGTGGTGGCCCTGATCGGCAACTCGCTCACCCTGCTGGTGCTGGTGATCGGCCTCCTGCTCTGGGACCGCTTCGCCATCGTCGTGCGCAGCGCGACGCAGCAGGTCGCCTCGCGCGAATACATCACCTCGGCCCGCGCCATCGGCAGCTCGACCCCGCGGATCCTGTTCCGCGAGATCCTTCCGAACATCACCGGACCGCTGATCGTGGTCGCCTCGATCGAGATCGCCCATGCGATCCTGCTCGAAGCCGCGCTCTCCTTCCTCGGGCTCGGCGTGCAACCGCCGCAGGTCTCCTGGGGGCTGATGGTGGCCGAAGCCAAGAGCCAGCTGATGTTCCGCCCGTGGATGATCGCCATCCCCGGCGCCGCGCTGGTGCTGCTGATCTTCGCGATCAATCTCGTCGGCGACACCGTGCGCGACGTGACGACACCGGAAGGGAAGGCCTGAGATGGACGGACCGATACTCGAAGTCGCCGGCCTCCGGGTCGATATCCCCGTCGACGGCAGCACCCTGAGGCCCGTCCGCCGGGTCGACCTGACCGTGGGACGCGGCGAGACCGTGGCCATCGTGGGCGAGTCCGGCTGCGGCAAGAGCCTCACGGCGCTGAGCATCATGGGGCTGCTGCCCCGCAGCGCCCGGCCCTCCTCGGACCATGTCCGCCTCAAGGGCGAGGATATCTCGAAGGCCAGCCCCCGCCGCTGGCGCAAGCTGCGCGGCGACCGGATCGCGATGATCTTTCAGGACCCGATGACCGCGCTGGACCCCTGCTATCGAATCGGCGACCAGATGGTCGAGATCCTGCGCCAGCACCGCAGCATCTCGCGCAGCGACGCCCAGGCCCGCGCCGTCGAGCTGCTGGGCAAGGTCGGCGTTCCGACGCCCGAAGAGCGGCTTTCGCAGTTCCCGCACCAGCTTTCGGGCGGCCTGCGACAGCGGGTCATGATCGCGATGGCGCTGCTCTGCGAGCCGGAACTCGTCATCGCCGACGAACCGACCACCGCCCTCGACGTCACCATCCAGGCGCAGATCCTGCGGCTGCTGCGCGACATCCAGCGCGAAACCGGCATCGGCCTTGTCCTCATCACCCACGATCTCGGCGTTGTCGCCGGCGTCGCGGACCGGATCGTGGTGATGTATGGCGGCGAAGTGGTCGAGACCGGCACCTGCGACGAGGTGCTCGGCGCGCCGCTGCATCCCTATACCGAGGGGCTCCTGCGCTCGATCCCGGTTCCCGGCGAAACCCGGCAGGGCGAGCGGCTGGGCTTCATTCCCGGTGTCGTTCCCCGGCAATCCGGAGAGCAGACCAGCTGCGGCTTCCTGAAGCGCTGCCCCTACGCGATGGCGGAATGCGCCGGCGGGCCGGTGGCGATCCGGGACATAGCCCACGGACGCGGGGTGCGCTGCCTGCTGCCGCCCGACCCCGGCGCACGCGACCCCGGCCTGTGGACACGGTTCGAGACCGAGGAGGTGGCATCGTGACCAGTGATGCGCTGATCATGCGCGGCGTCACGCGCGACTACCCGGTTGGAACCGCTTTCGGCCGCAAGCAGACGTTGCGCGCCCTGCGCGGGATCGACCTTACCGTCGGCAAGGGCCGCACGCTCGGGCTGGTCGGCGAGTCGGGCTGCGGCAAGTCCACGCTCGCCAAGATCCTGCTCGGCGTCGAACAGGCCAGTTCGGGCGAGGTTCTGGTGGAGGGCCGCCCGATATCCGGATACGGTCGCCTCGAACGCGCCGGCCTGATCCAGCCAGTGTTCCAGGACCCCTACTCCTCGCTCAACCCGCGGATGACAGTGGAAACCCTGATCGCGGCGCCGCTCGCCGTGCGCGGCATCGGCGACAGCGCCTTGCGGCGCCGGCGCGCCCGCGAGATGGCGGCCCTGGTCGGCCTGCCCGATCACCTGGTCTCGTCCTACCCGAGCCAGCTCTCGGGCGGGCAGCGCCAGCGCGTGGCAATCGCCCGCGCCCTGATCGGCGAGCCGCGCATCCTGATCTGCGACGAGCCGACCTCGGCGCTCGACGTCTCGGTACAATCGCAGATCCTGAACCTGCTGCACCGGCTCAAGAGCGAGCTCGACCTGACCATGATCCTCATCAGCCACAACCTCGCCGTGGTGCATCACCTCGCCGACGAGGTGGCCGTCATGTATCTCGGGCAGATCGTCGAAAGCGGCCCGAGCGCCGAGGTCTTCGCCCGCCCGCGCCATCCCTATACCGAGGCCCTGCTCAAGGCGGTCCTGCCGCCGCGCGCCGGGGTTCGCCTTCCCGAGCTCGGCCTCGAGGCCGAGTTCCCGAGCCCGCTGAGACCGCCCTCGGGCTGCGCCTTCCACCCGCGTTGCCGCGTCGCTGACGGTCTCTGCGCGGAACGCGCACCCGAACGCGACGGCACGAACCACAGCTTCCGCTGTCACCACCCGCTTGGCGGGGGAGACCAGGCGGCTGCCATGACCACCCCGGAGACAGCATGACCCCCTCTGAAATCGACCTTGTCATCACCGATCGCAGGACCTTCGCCGCAGGAACCACCTTTGGCGAGGCCGGCGCCTATGAAATGCTTCGGGGGCGCGCGAGGTTCGGCGTCGACCCGCAAGCCGAGGCGCAATCGGCGGTCTGCGACATCACCCTTGCGCCGGTCGACGACCGCGGCCTCGTCCGCTTCGAGGCCGATTTCGCCATTCTCCGGCCCGTCGACCTGCCCCGCGGCAATCGCCGGGTCTTCTTCGACTACGGCAACCGCGGCAACAAGCGCGCCCTGCAGTTCTTTAACGACGCGCCTCCGACCAACGTGCCGACCACCGCCGCCGATGCCGGCAACGGCTTCCTGATGCGGCGCGGCTATTCGGTCGCCTGGCTCGGCTGGCAGGGCGACCTGCTGCCCGGAGACGGTCGAATGCTGCTCGACGTGCCCGTCGCCACCGAACAGGGGCGCCCGATCACCGGGACCGTGCGCGCCGAATACATCGCGGTGGAGGACGGCCGTAAGGTATTCCCGCTCAGCACCCTCACCTCGACCCGCAGCTACCCGGCCGCCTCGCTCGACACCAGCAAGGCCCGCCTGACGCGCCGGCGCTACGCGCTCAGCCCGCGCGAGGAGATCCCGCACCACCGTTGGGCCTTCGCGCGGCTCGACCAGGGCGGCGGCGTCGATGGCCAAGGGCTGGAACAGGCGGTCATCCCCTCCGACAGCCACCTCTATCTGCCCGAAGGCTTCGAGACCGGCTGGATCTATGAACTGGTCTACGAGGGCCGCGACCCGCTGGTGCTGGGCCTCGGCCATGTCGGCGTGCGCAACTTCGTGAGCTTCCTGAAGCATGGCGAGACCGACGCCGGCGGCAAGGCGAACCCGCTCCGCGACAATGGCGCCGCCGTCGAGAAGGCCTATGCCTGGGGGCGTTCGCAAACCGGGCGCTGCATCCGCGATTTCCTGCATCTCGGCTTCAACGCAGACGACCAGGGCCGCCGCACCTTCGACGGGGTGATGCCGCATGTCGCCGGGGCCGGCAAGATGTGGATGAACCACCGCTTTGCCAACCTCGTCCTGCTGCCGGGACAGGAGCACGAGAACCATTTCTCCCCCGCCGACCGCTTCCCCTTCTCCTACGCACGGTCGAAAGACCATCTGACCGGGCAGGAAGGCGCGATCCTGAGCCGGCCCGAGACAGACCCGCTGGTCATCCACACCGACACCGCGAGCGAATACTGGCATCGCCACGCCTCGCTGGTACACACCTCCACCGACGGCAAGGACCTGGCCCTGCCGGAGAATGTCCGGATGTATCTCTGGGGCAGTTCACAGCATTTCGCCGCGCCCATCGTGCCCGCGCCGTCGAAGGGGATCGCACAGGAATACTTCAACATCGTCGCCACAAGCATGTTCTTCCGCGCCCTGCTCGACCGGCTCGACGCATGGGCCACCGATGGCACCCCGCCCCCGGCAAGCCGCATCCCGATGCGCGCCGACGGCAGTCTGGCGACCCATGACGAATGGAGCGCGGCCTTCCCGGCGATTCCCGGCGTCGTGACGCCGCGCGGGCCCAGTTCGCTGGAACTGCTCGACTTCGGCGAGGGGATCGACCGGGGCCTGGTCACCAAGGAGCCGCCCGAACTGGTCGATGGCAAGACATACGCCGTGCTGGTACCCGCCGTCGACCGGGACGGCAACGACATCGCCGGACTGCTCGCCCCGATGGCCCAGGCACCCCTTGGCACCTACACCGGCTGGAGCGTGCGGCAACGGCGCTACGGCTCCGGCGCGATGCTGGGCATCACCGGCAGCTACATCCCCTTCCCCGACGACGAGGAGGAACGCGCCCAGACCCGAGACCCGCGCCCCTCGGTCGTTGAACGCTATGGCGATGCCGAGGGTTATGTCGCTGCCATCGCCGCAGCGGCCCAGGCGCTCGCCGCCGACGGGCTGATGCTCGACGAGGACGTCGCCCGCAGCATCGCAGAGGCAAGCGACTGGGGCCGTCCTCGCCACGATGTCCGCCTGCCGCGCAATCCGATGGAGAAGGCATCATGACCTCTCGCGGAATGGTCGTCTGCCCCCAGCCCGAGGCGGCAGAAGCCGGGGTGGAGGTGCTCCGCGATGGCGGCAATGCGGTCGACGCCGCCATTGCGACCGCCTTCGCCCAGACGGTGGTCGACCCGCTGATGTGCGGCATCGCCGGCTTCGGCTCGATGGCGCTCTGGCTCCCGGAAACCGGCGTGAACCATTACCTCGATTTCCACGCCACAGCACCGGCGGCGGCCCGCCCCGAGATGTGGGAGGACCTCCTCGAGGGCGAGACCCGCGATGGCTTCGGCTTCATCCTCAAGGGCCGGGTGAACGACATCGGCTATCAGTCGATTGCCGTCCCGGCGGCGCTGCGCGCCTACGAGGATGCCCATCGCGCCCATGGAAAGCTGCCCTGGGCACGCGTCGTCGAACCGGCGATCCGATGGGCCGAGGAGGGTTACTTCATACGCCCCGCTATGGCCGCATTCTTCAGCGAAGGTTCGGCCATGGGCCGCGCCGCAACGGCGGAACGGCTGGCCTACAGTGACGGCGGGCGCGCGCTCTACTGCACGCCCGAGGGCACTCCGAAACCCGTGGGCGCGCCGGTGCGCAACCCGGACATGGCCGAGACCCTGCGGCAGATCGCCAGGGAAGGGGCCGACACCTTCTATTCCGGCGACATCGCCAGCCGGATCGTCGCCGACATGGCCGCCCATGACGGGCTGCTCACCGCCGACGACCTTGCGGCCGTGCGCAGCCATCGCACCGATCCGCTCTATGGCACCTATCGCGGCCGGCGCATTTCAACCAACCGCCCCCCCGGCGGCGGGGTGATGCTGCTCGAAATGCTCAACATCCTCGAGAACTTCGACCTCGCGGCGCTGGGGCACAACAGCCCCGACTACATGCAGGTGGTCTGCGAGGCGATGCGGCGGGCGACGATCGACAAGGACGCGCGGGTCGGCGACCCGGCCTTCATCGACGTGCCGCTCGACGAGCTGACCTCCAAGGACTATGCCGCCACCCTCGCCGCGCAGATCCGCAACGGCGAACGGGCGGTGGTGCCGCGCGTCGGCGCCGACCACGTGTCGCGCGATACCACGCATATCTCGGTGGTCGATGGCCAGGGCGGTTGCGTGTCGATGACCCATTCGCTCGGGATGCCTTCGGGCGTTGTCACCGACGGGTTGGGCTTCATGTACAACGGCTGCATGGGCGTCTTCGACCCCCGCCCCGGCCGTGCCGGCAGCATCGCGCCAGGCAAGTCCCGCTTCAGCGCCATGTGCCCGACCATCGTCTTCGAGGGCGACCGCCCGTCGCTGGTGCTCGGCGCGCCCGGCGGAACCCAGATCGTGATGGGCGTGCTGCAGGTGATCCTCAACGTCCTGGATTTCGGCATGTCGCTGTCGCAGGCCGTCGCCGCTCCGCGTTTCTCGGCAACCGGCAATGTCATCGACGTCTCGAACCGCATCCCGCGCTACGTGACGCGCGAACTCGAAGCGCGTGGCGAAACCGTCGTGCGCAACCCGGTCGGCTATACCATCGGCTGGGTCCATGGCGTCCGCATCCACGGCGACCAGCTGGAAGGCGCTGCCGATCCGGGACGCGACGGCGTCGCCTACGAGGCCTGACGACCCATCAGCGAGACCGTGCAGGACGCCTTACAGGCGTCCCGGCTGATTACGCGCGCTGGCAGGCTCATGCCTCTTGCGCCACGGATGCCTTCTTGCGCCGGTCCACCTCGTCGAACTGGTGTTCCTGCTCGGCGCCCCAATGGGCCACGGTGAACTGGCCGACCGCCGCGCGCAGCTCCTTCATGCGGCTGCGGCGCTCCTCTTCGGGCATCTTCATCGCCGCGAGGATCGCGGAATCCATCGAGCGGTGGGAGAAGGGGTTGGTGACCACCGCCGAATGCAGCTCGACCGCCGCGCCGGCGAATTCCGACAGCACCAGCACCCCGTCGCCATCGACCCGCGCCGAGACGAACTCCTTGCAGACCAGGTTCATGCCGTCGACCAGCGGGGTGATCCAGGCGACATCGGCGGCAAGGTAATACTTGATGAGATCGTCGAAGGGGATCGCCCGCGAGATCAGCGCCACCGGTTGCCATTCCAGCGTGCCGAAGCGGCCGTTGATCCGCCCCGCCGTCTCCTCGATCCCTGTCTGGATCGGCGCATAGGCCGACATGCTCCGGTCCGCGCTGACCGAGACATGCATCAGCTTGACGTTGCCGCGCAGCTCGGGGTGTTCCGTCAGCACCCTTTCGAAGCTTTCCAGCTGCTCGACCCCGCCCTTTGTGTAATCGGTGCGCCCGACCGACAGCAGCAGCTTGCGCCCGTGCTGCGACTCGCGGATGCGCTGCGCATCGGCCTGCACCTCGGGGTCCGCGGCCCGGCCCGAGATGAAGTCGAAGTTCACCCCCACCGCGGCGGCACTGATGGCGATGCGGCGGCCCTCGTAGGCCAGCATGGTCGGCGCGCTGCGCTCGCTGAGCGCGGTGCCCTCGGAAATGCGTTCCGGCCCCAGCGCCGCGCGCGAGACGGTCTCGACGTCGAACATGCTCCGCGCGACCGAGACGAAGTTCGCGGCATAGCGGGGAATGTGGAAGCCGACGATGTCGCATTCCAGCAGGCTTGCGATGATCTCGCGCCGCCAGGGCAGCACGTTGAACATGTCGGCCCCCGGAAACGGCGTGTGGTGGAAGAAGGAGATGGTCACGTCTGACCGCAGCCGGCGCAGATAGCCCGGCACCAGCCAGAGGTTGTAGTCGTGGATCCAGACGCGGGCGCCATGGGCGGCCTCGCGGGCGGCGGCCTCGGCAAAGGCCCAGTTCACCTCGCGGAAGGTCGGCCAGTCGACCGGGTCGTAGTTGAACTTTTCCTTGAAGCTGTGGAGGATCGGCCAGAAGGCCTCTTTCGACGACACATGGTAAAAGCTCGACACCTGCTCGTAGGTCAGCGGCAGGCGCGAGACATTGTAGGTGCCATAGGCGTCGGACACCTCGATGACCCGCTCGAAGTCGGGGTTGGCCGGGTCCTCGGCCAGCTTCCAGGCGATCCACGAGGCGCGCTCGGCGGTGCCGAAGAAGCTCTTGAGGGTCGGGACGATCCCGTTCGGGCTGCGGTTCTCGCGCAGGGTCACCTTGCCGTCGACCTCGACCTCTTCATAGGGTTGCCGGTGGTAGACGATGACCAGGTCAGACGGCATCGGACAATATCTCTCCGCTTTGGGCGTGAAGGTTGAAATGGGCGATCGCCTCGGCGATCCCGGCTGCGCCCTGCCCCTGGGCGCGCAGGATCTCGGGGCGCGAGGGCAGCGCCTGCAACAGCGGCGCCTCCGACCCGCCGACCGCAACGGCATAGGTGCCGGCCACCAGCATCGAGAGGTCGTTGAGCGTGTCGCCTGCCGCGAGGGTGCGCGAGACCGGCACCCCGAGGTGGTCCAGCAGCCGCAGCAGCGACGGCCCCTTGCTGACGCCGGGCGGCAGGACATCGAGGAAGCGGTTGTCCGAGATCAGAACATCGAGCCCCAGCTCGCCGACGATCTCATGCGCGACCGGGTCGAAACGGTCGGGGTCGTAGTGATAGCTGACGCGATAGCGGAACGGGGTCTGCTGGAGCGCCAGCCCCGCCACGTCCTCAAGCCCCGTGCGCACTCTCTCGCCGCTGTCGTTCCAGCGGGTGGCAATCTCGTGTTCCAGGGCCTCGATCGGCGCGATGCTGCGGTCGGGGGCGACGCGGGCGATCGTGGTGCCGACATCGCCGATGATATACTCGGGCCAGGGCAGAATGCCCTCGGCGCAGGTCTGCCCGATGAACTCCGGGTCGCGCCCGGTGACGAAGATCAGGCGCACGCTGTCGCGGTTGTCCTCGATCCAGCGGTAGAGGCTGGCGCGGTCTTCGGCGCTGCCGCCAAGGAAAGTTCCGTCCAGGTCGGTCGCCAGGGTGAAACGGCCATCGTCCGATGAAGTATTGTCAAAGCTCATGCCAGGTCTCCTCCACCGGTCAACTGCCCGGCCTGCGCCGGGTGCGACAGCAGGATGTCGAGCGCGCGCGGCTCGCCCTGGATCGGCCGGGTCCAGAGCTCGGCAAAGGCCTGCCCGATATCGGCGCCACCGTGCAGGATGCTATGCACCGTCTCGCAAATCGGGATCGACACCTTCAGCCGCCGGGCCAGCTCGACGATGGAGACGGCATTCACCTCACCCTCAACCACCACCGGCTTGCCGTCGAAACAGGCGGCGCGCGGTGTGCCCTGCCCCAGCTGCACCCCCAGCGACATGTTGCGCGAGGTCTGGCTGGAACAGGTCAGCGTCAGATCGCCCGCCCCGGCCAGCCCGGTCACGGTTTCGCGCCGCCCGCCCAGCGCCTCGGCCAGCTGTTTCATCTCGTCCATGCCCCGCGTTATCAGCGCCGCGCGGGTATTCTCGGCAAAACCCGCGCCGGTCATCATCCCGCAGGCGATCGCGATAACGTTCTTGACCGCGCCGCCGATCTCGACGCCGACAAGGTCGTCTGAAATATAAGCCTTGAAGAAGCCGGTGCTCATCGACAGCGCCAGCCGCGCGGCGGGGCTGCTGTAGGGGTCGAGCCGGTCGGCATGGGTGAAATCGAAGGCCACCGTGGCGGCGGTGAAATGCCCGAGCGCCGTTTCGCGCGCGAAGGTCGGCCCCGAGATCGCCCCGACCCGCGCGTCGCGCAGCTCTTCGGCCACGACCTGCGACATCAGCAGGCCCGTGCCCGGCTCGATTCCCTTGGTGCAAACCGCGACCGGGGTGCCGGCCGGGATCAGCGCCCGCACCTGCCGCGCCGTCTCGCGCACCGCAACAGAGGGCACCACCAGCAGAACCGCATCGGCCCCGACCAGTGCCTCGGCCGGATCGGTCGTGGCCTTCAACGCGTTCGGCAGCGGGATACCCTGCAGGTAACGCGGGTTGCGCGCGGTCCGGTTGATCGCATCCACCACCGCGGGGTCACGCCCGATCAGGCGCACCTGGTGCCCGGCGCGCGCGCCCACGCTCGCCAGCGCCGTTCCCCAGGCCCCTGCCCCGATCACCGCGATCCGCGAATAGGGCCGGGTTTCAAGTCTGTCTGATTGCGGTTCTGCGTCCATGGGCTCCTGCTGTCTCTACTACACACGATAACGGCGTATGCCTTGGGAAGGTTCCTCGACAGGTTGATTGGTGAAGGCCCCTTACCTACAGGCTGAGGCCGGAGGTTCAACCTCTGGAAGGCATAAAAACGACATTTTTGACGCATTCCGACGCGGTTTGCCCAATAGCTGCGCAGCTTGAAAAGACAGTGAAGTCTGCGTTACCGGGCAGCTTGCAGGCCCGAACGCCTTGGGAAACAACGTTCAAGCACCTGATAAAAATAGATAAATTTAGACGAAATTCACCGGCATGCCTGCGCCATCCCTGCGCGGCGGCGCGCCCGGCGAATTGACAAGCCCGCAAAGGCATGTCGTTTTTTGACCTCGAACGTTAAGATCACGAACAGGGGGCCGCCCACGCATGGCGGCACAGCGGCCTTGAGCACCGAGAGAACAGACCAGGACCGGGACTGGTGGCGCGGCTGCGTCATCTACCAGATCTATCCCCGCAGCTTCCAGGACGCCAATGCCGACGGCATCGGCGACCTGCGCGGCATCGTCGAGCGCATGCCCTACCTCGCCAGCCTCGGCGTGGACGCGATCTGGATCTCACCCTTCTACACCTCGCCGATGAAGGACTTCGGCTATGACGTGAGCGATTTCTGCGACGTCGACCCGATCTTCGGTACGCTCGCCGATTTCGACGCCGTGGTCGCCGCCGCCCATGAACACGGGCTGCGTGTGATGATCGACCTCGTGCTGTCGCATACCTCGGACCAGCACGCCTGGTTCACCTCCAGCCGCGCCGCGCGCGAAGGGCCTCATGCCGACTGGTATGTCTGGTCCGACCCCAGGCCCGACGGCACCCCGCCGAACAACTGGCTGTCGATCTTCGGCGGCCCCGCCTGGCACTGGGAGCCCCGGCGCGAGCAGTATTTCCTGCACAACTTCCTGACCTCGCAGCCCGACCTGAACCTGCACAGCGAGGCGGTGCAGAGCGCCCTGCTCGGGGTCATGCGCTTCTGGCTCGACCGGGGTGTGCAGGGGTTCCGGCTGGACACCGTCAACTTCTACTTCTGCGACCGGGAGTTGCGCGACAACCCGCCGCTGCCGCCCGAGCAGCGCAACGCCATCCTCGCGCCCTCGGTCAATCCCTACAATTACCAGTCGCACATCCATTCCAAGAACCAGCCCGAGAACCTCGACTTTCTCGCGCGGCTGCGCCGCTTGCTCGACGAGTACCCCGGCGCCACCAGCCTGGGCGAGATCGGCGACGCCCAGCGCGGGCTGGAGCTGATCGGCCTCTATACCACCGGCACCCGCCACCTGCACATGTGCTATGCCTTCGAGTTCCTGGCCCAGGAACCGCTGAGCGCCGCCCGCGTGGCCGAGGTACTCTACAAGGCCGACCATCTGGCCCGCGACGGATGGGTGACCTGGGCCTTCTCGAACCACGACGTGATGCGCCATGCCTCGCGGTGGGGGCTTTCGCCCGCCGCACAGCGTCTTTGCGCGACGCTGCTGCTCTGCCTGCCCGGCTCGGCCTGCCTCTACCAGGGGGAAGAGCTTGGCCTCGGTCAGGCAGACCTTGCCTTCGAGGATATCCAGGACCCCTACGGCAAGGAGTTCTGGCCGGAATACAAGGGCCGCGACGGCTGCCGCACGCCCATGGTCTGGACCGGAACCGAGCGCAACGGCGGCTTTACCGAGGGCGATCCCTGGCTGCCGATCAGCCAGGAACACCTGCGCCACGCCGTCGACATCCAGGAAAGCGAACCGGGCGCGATCCTGCACCACTACCGCCGCGCCCTCGCCTTCCGCGCCGCGCACCCCGCCCTGCGGTCGGGCCGGCTGGATGGTGTCTACGTCTATGGCGACGTGCTCCACTTCCGCACCGCGACCGAGGCCGAAACGCTCTACTGCGCCTTCAACATGTCCGACACGCCCTCGACCCATAACCTGCCCACCGGCGACTGGGAGATCATCGGCCAGGAGTTGGGCGCCGTCAGCATGAGCCGCGACGGCATGTTGCACATGGGACCCTGGCAGGTCTGCATCGCCCGGCAGGCCAACGCGCCACTGCCCGAGGGAGTGCCTGAAGGACATTGAAGGCGCTCGTGGCCAGGCGTTTGGTCAGGGCGAACCGAATGGGCGACGGCTTGGGCGGATCCGAAGCTATGCGCCCAAATCCCCTACAAAAGTCAGGCTGCTCTCAGCAAGAGAAAGACCACAGCTTTTGGCTGAAGTGGTGCCGGGGGCGGAATTTGGAAACAAATAGTTTCAATGGGTTATGTGAATAGCCCCGCGTTTCTTAGACGCCTTCGTGTCTCAGTTTCTGCTGCCGCTCGAAG
>NZ_BNCJ01000039.1 GCF_014656415.1 Seohaeicola zhoushanensis
CTTGGAACTTCCGAACCGCGTCAAGCCGCGCCGCGTAGGGGACCGCCGAGGCGCTTACCTCTGAAATAACTACTGCCGAACTTCGCGAAATGAGAGCCGATGCCATGGGGGCGCGGCGCGAAATCGCGCAGGTCGAAGGCGCTTGAAACAATTCAAGGAGGTCTTCCGCAGGGCAAGAGCTTCAACTTTATGGTGCCGATGCAGGAGTCGATGGCCATCCACGGCTGAGCGCCCGAAATCCCAATGCTTTCACGGATCCAGTACCGGCGCTGCACCATGCAATGCTGCTGTCGCGGTCGACCTTCCCGGTAACGGCAAGGGCACAGCCCGCCAGCGGCAGGAAGTGACCGGCCTGATCAAGCGGTCTTGCGGTCTGGTGCCTCGGCCAGCAGAAGCTGCATGATGTCCGACCGGGTGATGACGCCGGCCAGCCGCTCGTCCGCCATCACCGTCACCGTCTCGGTCCCTTGGACGGCGAGGCGGTTTAGGATCTGACCTACCGGCGTATTGGTGGTCGTCGAACGATCCGCCGCGCGCGCGATGCTACCGGCGGTGATCTTGGGCACCCGCCCGACGATCCGCAGGTCCAGCTTTGAAGCGGTCAGCGCCTCGATGATATCGGCCTGCAGGATCAGCCCCGCCAACCGCCCCTGCGCATCGACAACCGGCAGGCTCTTGATCCGGTGCTGTCGGAACAGCCGCGCCACCTGCCGAATATCGGCCTCGGGCGCGACGGTGACAAGCTGCTGGGTCATGATCTCGGCACAGGAGACGTTGTCGAACCGGTGGTTCGCCGCCTTGCGCTCGGCGGCGGCGAGCAGCCGCCCGAGGTCGGCCACGCCGATATTGGACGACTGCCGGTAGGTCTGCAGCAGCGCCGCCAGCTCCTCCTCGCCCAGCCCCAGGCGGATCTCCTCGACCTCTGTCGGTTTCTCGCCGGTCTGTCGGAACGGGTATACGCGCCCGGTCGCGCGGTTGAAAAGGATTGCCGCGCCAACCAGCACGGCTGTCATCAGCCCGACCGGCGCCAGCGCAAAGAACGGGCCCGCTTCCAGGACCGGGCCGGGGTTCAGGGCCGCGAGCAGTGCCACCGCGCCCCCGGGCGGATGTAGCGCGCGGGCGGCCATCATCGCAGCGATGGCAAAGCCAACCGCCAGCGGCGCCGCCCAATCCCCCGGATAGAACGACAGCACCAACACCGCGACCAGCGCCGACAGCGAATTGCCGACCACCGCCGACCAAGGCTGCGCAAGCGGCGCGTTGGGCACCGCGAAGGCCAGAACAGCTGTCGCCCCAAGCGGGGCGATCAGCGCAAGGTGAATGGTCCCGAAAGCGGGCATCGCGCTGGCCAGCGCGGCGCACAGGGCGATACCGAGCGCGACCCCGGCCGAGGCGCGCCAGACTTCTCGCGCCAACGGTCGCGGCAGGGCGGGCAGGAAGCCGGAGAGAGCAAGGCGTCGGTGCGGCATGGGAATCGATGAGTAATTGAGCGGCTTTCGCACCTTCTGCCTGAAATTTGGCCGGAATAGAAACGCTTTCGACTTCGGTCCCGCCGCTTCCGCGACAACGAAATTCCGCCCCGTCGTGGAGCATAAGAAAAGCGTTCGTACAAGGGGCCGGCATGCGATCGCTCTGGCCTTTGCTTCTGGCATCTTCGGGGCTGCGGTCCTTTTCTTTGCTGGCAGCGATTTCCAGGCCCATGCCCGCCGAGTAGAGGCGATCTGCCCGCCTCAAAGTTGGAGGCGCATGAGCAGCCTTGGCCGAACGTTCCGCTGATAAAGTTTAGCTGAACAACATGAGAAACAGTCAGATACGGTTGGGAATGACGGAATAGGTGTTGGTACTGGTCGTTGGGGTGGTTTCCATAGCCGCGGCAGTTTGGCTGTGGGAGTTGCGCTTTGAGTGGACAAAATTAGCGCGCAGCGCCTTGGGCATCGAGTCATAGATCGATCTGGCCGAGCCTGTCTTTGAGCCGCATGGCGTTGAGGGGAAGCGCTCCGTCATATTGCAGACGAACCGTGGCGCGGTGTCCGACTTAACTTGCAAGCGTGAGCCCTGTTTGACCGGAATGGGGCTGTGATGATGTGACCGCGATGGGTCGAAGGATATCACCTCGCACGCACAGTTGTGAGCTCTGCGTTGTTCCCGATTTTGAACACTCGTTTCTTGGCGTGTCTCGTTTGACATTTCGACAGTAGGCCAGCTGAAGTAAAAGGGCCACTCGGCAGGCCAATTATCCGAATGTCGGCTTGTGGAAGCCGATCTGCAGGTGGACGCGTAGCGAGTTCTCGATGTGGTCCTGCGCGGCCTTGTCGGCGGCGTCAGGGTCGCGTGCGCGAATAGCGTCGAGGATGCGCAGGTGTTCAGTCAGCAGTTCGGCGGGGCGTCCGGGTGGCACGTATTTCGCGCCCTTCAGCAGCGCCATCGCGTCAGAGATAGCCTCGATGGAGCGAAGCAGGAAACGGTTGTGTGCCGCCGAGTATAGCGCGTTGTGGAATTCCCAGTTGATCTGGTTTAGCAGCTTGGGGTCGTCCATCGCCGTGCTGCTCTTATCGAGGATGAAGGCCATCTCCTCTATTTCTGCCAGCGAGGCGTGTTGCGCCGCGAACCTCGCTGCGACGCCTTCGAGGTGCTGGCGCAGCTGGTAGAGTTCGACGACCTCGTGGCGGTCAAGTTCGGCGACGACCGCTCCGCGCTGCGGCTCGAGAAGGACGCGCCGTTCCGACTGCAGACGACGTAACGCCTCGCGGACTGGTGTTCGGCTGACGCCCAGTTCCTTGGAGACCACCGCCTCGCGAATACGGTCGCCAGGATTGTACACGCCCTCTCGGATCCACCGGGACATTTCCTGGTAGACATGTTCCGCAAGCGAGGGAGCCGTGTCGGCCCCGTCAGATTCAGCATTCCTTTTCAGCACGTTATGGGTCCTTGCTGCGCGCCGCGTGGGCATCGTTGTTCATATGATGGTAGCGCATTTCTAAGCCGGATGGTGCCGTAAATCGAGCGGGGTTGACAAGAATGTTCAAAAAAGTTTGATATTGTATGCAATCAAATACAATTCGAGTCGATCCGGCTCAGAGACCATGGCCGATGGCGCCAGCAGATCTAGGGAAAGGAAGACGAATGATCGCCACTCTGAAGTCCACTCTTGCAGCTATGTGCGGTGTGACCGCGATCGCGGCAGCGGCGCCGGCGGCTGCGGATTATCCGGAAAAGCCTATCACCATGATCGTTGCCTATTCGCCCGGCGGCGGGACCGATACCGCCGCGCGGACCATTGCGAAATACGTCGAGAAGCACCTCGGCCAGCGGCTGGTTGTCGAGAACAAGGCTGGGGCAGGGGGACAGATCGGCTTCTCGGCGCTCGCCACCGCCAAGCCGGACGGATACGAGATCGGCTTCATCAACGTGCCGTCGATCCACCTTGTGAAGAAGCTGCGCGAGGGTGTGCCCTACGAGATCTCCGACTTCGACCCGATTGCCAATATCCAACTCGACCCGGTGGTCGTCGCGGTTGCGGCGGAAAGCCCGTATCAGACGCTTGCCGATCTGCTTGCTGACGCCAAGGCGCATCCGGGTGAACTGAACATCGGCGCGGACGGGCCGCAGTCGAACAACCAGTTGCAACTGGTGGTGGCCGAAAAGGCACTCGATGTAGATTTCAACTTTGTCGCTTTCGACGGCACCGGGCCGGCGGTGAAGGCAACGTTGGGAGGTGAACTTGCAGCATCGCTACCGTCGGCAAGCGGCGCTACCTCGCAGGTGGAAAGCGGCCGGTTGCGGCTGCTGGGGGTCTTCGCCGACCAGCGCAGCCCGCTGTTCCCCGACGTGCCTACCGTGAGCGAGGCCGCGGGCACGGACGTGAACTCGGTCGGCGCCTCGATGCGCGGGATCGCGGCGCCAAAGGGGCTTGCACCGGAGCAGAAAGCCGTCCTTGAGAAAGCTTTTGCCGCGGTGATGGAAGACCCCGAATTCCTGGCACAGGCCAAGTCGGCAGGCCTGCCGCTGCAGTACATGAACGCCGAGGAATTCGGCGCCTACATGTCCAAGGCCGACGCCGAACTTGATAGTTACGTCGAGCTTCTGAAGTAAGCTCGCAAACGGAAGTATGGAGAGAGCCGAGATGACCACAACAACCCGTGATGCAATCTTTGCCGCCCTGGCCTTTGGCCTAGCCTTGGTGATCGGTGTGACGGCGTTCGGTTATCCCGTCGGCTCCTCATACTTCCCGCGCAGCTTGGCTGGCTTCATAGGTGTGATGTCGGTGATCTACGGCTTTCGTGTCTGGGGCAGCCGGGCGGTCGCCCAGCCGGTGAGCGGCGTTGGAGCGGGGGCCGCCTTCATCGCCTTCACAGCAATCGCAATCTGCGCGCTGGCCATGAAGTTCATCGGCTACGAGGCGACGACCTTCATGTTTCTCTTCGGTCTGATCGTAACTCTGGGCGGCCGCCAGCGGCTGGTCGCCGCACTGGCGGTTGCGGTCGGGGCCACGACCGCGTTCCACGTCATCTTCTTCGTCCTGCTTGGCGTCGCCCGGCCGGAAAGCCTTTTCTTCTGACAATCGCGGGATAGCGCACCGATGCTCGAATATCTGTTGATGGGGGCTGCATCCCTGCTGGATCCGGCAATGCTGCTCGCGGTTGTCGCGGGAGTGGTAGGAGGTGTCATCATCGGCGCGCTGCCGGGGCTGACGAGCACCATGGGCGTGGCACTGCTGATTCCAGTGACCTTCTCGCTGCCGCCGCAGGTCGGCCTCGCAATGCTGGGCGGGATCTATTGCGCCTCGACCTATTCCGGCGCGATCAGCGCGATCCTGCTGAACATCCCCGGTACTTCCGCCTCGGTCGCCACGATGCTGGACGGCCACCCGATGGCCAAGGCCGGTGAGCCCGGGCGCGCCATTTCGCTGGCGACTTTCGCCTCGGCAATTGGCGGCATCGTCAGCGTGCTGGCGCTGTTGCTACTGGCTCCGCAATTGGCGGAATTCTCGTTGCGATTTGGGTCGCCCGAATACTTCCTACTGGCGCTCTTCGGGATCACCGTCATCGCTTCGATGTCGGCGGGCGCAATGGAGAAAGGCCTGATCGCCGGTGCGCTCGGCCTGATCCTGAGCACCGTCGGAGTGCACCCGCTGACCGGCACCATGCGCTTCACGATGGACCTGCCGACGCTCTATGACGGGATCCCGCTTGTGGTGTCGCTGATCGGTCTCTACTCGATTCCCGAGGTCATCGACCTGATCCGGCGCGCCCGCACCTCGGACGGCGATGGCCGCGGCGTCGACCGGTCGAGCCCGCTGCGGGTGTTGCCGGAACTGATGTCGCAGAAGCTGAACCTGCTGCGGTCGAGCGTGATCGGGATCATCGTCGGGATCGTGCCGGGTGTCGGTTGCAGCGTTGGCGGCTTCCTGGCCTATGACGCGGCCAAGCGGGCCTCGAAGGCGCCGCAGACTTTCGGCAAGGGCGCATCCGAGGGCATCGTCGCCAGCGAGACAGGCAACAATGCTGTCACCGGCGGCACGCTGATCCCGCTGCTGACACTGGGTATCCCAGGCAACCCGGTTACCGCGGTGCTGCTGGGCGGCATCATGATCCACGGTCTGCGGCCGGGACCAGAGCTGTTCACGACAAACGCCGACGTTACATATTCCTTCATTTTCAGCTTGTTCCTGTCGAACCTGCTGTTCATTCCAGTCGGCCTGCTGCTGGCGCGCTATGGGCTGCGCGTGGTGCAGGTGCCGCCGGCGATCCTCGCGCCGATCATCCTGGCGCTTGCGATCATCGGCGCCTATGCGATGCGCGGTTCGGTGGACGATATCTGGGTGATGCTGGCGATAGGCGCTCTGGGTTGGGGCATGGCGGCGCTGGCCGTGCCGCGCGCGCCGCTGGTGCTGGGCCTGGTGCTGGGCACGCTGGCCGAAGGCGAACTCGCTCGGTCTCTGGCGCTGGTGCGTGGCGATGTCGGCGCCTTTGCCCTGCAGCTGGTGACCCGCCCGATCTGCCTGGTTCTCATCGTGTTGTGTACCTTCGCCATCGTGCATGGCATCGTCCAGCACCGCCGCAACTCGAAATTTCTCGAGTAGGGCCTGCCCTCACTCGCTTCCAGAAACACGACCGAGAGGAGCTTCCCGGTGAGCGTTATTACGACGATTCCCTGCCCTGTACGCAAGATCGGCCAGAGTGCTGACCATCATTTCTTCGGCTACTACAACAAGAGTATCTGGGATCGTGAAGGGCGGCGCATGCTGGCGCTTCGGGTGCCGCGCATGGCTTGGGACCTGGCGGCGGAGGACGTTGCCGAGGTGGGGTATTTCGACCTTTCTGACGGCGAGACGTTTCGCACTGTAGATACCACGACGGCGTGGAACTGGCAGATGGGCACCCAGTTGCAATGGCTGGAGGGGCTGCCGGGTCGCAAGCTGATCTTCAACCGCCGTAGCGATGACGCCACCGGAACCTATCCGGGTCTGCAGGCGCGGATTCTCGATATCGATGATGGCACCGCAATCGACCTGCCCGACCCGGTGTACGTGGTCGCGCCGGACAGCAGCTATGCCATCTGCGTCGACTACATGCGGTTCACCGCGACCCATCCCACTATCGGCTACGTGCTGGCCGGGCCCGCGCCGGAACTTGATCTTGCGCCGACCGATGACGGCATTCGCCGGATGGAGCTGCCGGGCGGCGAGTCGCGACTGCTGCTCAGTCTGGCCGACCTGAAGGCGTTCCAGCCGGTGGCCTCGATGGAAGGAGCGATCCATTGGGTCACGCATCTCGAAATCAACCCGGCTGGAGACCGGGTGCTATTCCTGCATCGCTGGACCCGGCGGATCGAGGACGAGACCTGCTGGCTACACCGGCTCCTGGTGGTCAACTCGGACGGCACCGGGTTGAAGCTGCTGGAATGCAGCGATCATCCGATTCCGCACTTGGACAACGCGCATGATCCCAATGCACTTGACACCTTCGACTACGAGAAGTCGGAGTATCAGATCTCGCACCCGACCTGGCGCGATGACCGGCACATCATGGTCTGGGGGCCGCATGCGGGCGAGATCCATTACCATCTCTACGACATCGAGACCGGGGAGGCTGAGGCGGTGGGGGCGCCGGTGCTCACCGAGAACGGACACATGACCTATTCGCCCGATCAAGCCTGGATGATCTCGGATACCTACCCGGACAAGCACACCAATATTCGCAAGCTGTTCCTCTACCACCTGGCGACGGGGCAGCGCATCGACGTGGCCGACCTGCAGACCGATCCGACGCTTGGTAAGGAGAATCGTTGCGACCTGCATCCGCGTTGGCATCCCGACGGCGGATCTGTCTGCATCGACTCGGTCCATGAGGGCGAGCGGCAGCTCTATGTCGTCGATCTGGGCGAAGCGTTGACACGGTAGAGAAGCCATAAGGGCGCAGAATGTGACCAAGGAAATTGGATGTCAAAACTAGTTCAGCCGCGGCTAAGCGCCGTCCTTGAATGACAAAATTCGCCTTTGCCGACGGCTGTGTCCCCGGTGGTCCTCCTGCGTGCCGAGCTCTTGGGTTCTCTCCGCGATCACCGCGATGGGCGCCGCATGTTTGCATTCCCGGACCAGATTTTTCAGTTGGATCGCGCGCACCCTGACCCCAAGACTTCCAATCCCTAAACGGTCATCATGATTGTCTGCGAGGAGGCGCATTCGGGCTGCATGGGCATGAATGCGGGGGAAAGCTCAATCAGCTGACGCCCAGTTCTTCTTTCGGTCGCAACGGAACCGCGCTGAGGTTCTCCGGCGGCACCTCTGAACCGTCATAGAGGCCCAACAGGATACCCCGCCGGGCGTATTTTCCCTTCATGGCATCCAGTTCGTCATCGGAAATCGCAATCCTTTGCGACAGCCGCCGGGTCCAGGCGTGGAGGTGTCCGTACATCCGCTCGCGTTCGACCGCAAAGGCTGTATCACGCCCAAGGTCGTCGAGTTCCTGCGGATCGGACTGCAGGTCGAAGAGCAGCGGCGGCAGGCCTCCCTCGGCGTGAACCAGTTTCCAGCGGCCATCGAACACCATGAACAGACGAGCATCGCGATGTGCCATTCCCAGGCTTTCAGCCATCGGCGTGGTCGAATAGTCCATCTCGCTGATCACCGCCTCGCGCCAGGCTTCGGGCTGCTGGCCGTGCAGCAGGTCGCAAAGGGACCGGCCCTCGACGATGTGATCGGGAACCTTGCGGCCGGCAGCTTCGATGAAAGTCGCCGTCAGGTCGATTGCCTCGACAAGCTTGTCGCAGGTCTGGCCGCGGGTCGCGTCTGCTTCGGGGCGCGGATCGTAGATGATTAGCGGCACTTTGACCGAACAGTCATGGAAGAAGTTCTTCTCTCCCAGCCAGTGATCTCCCAGGTAATCGCCGTGATCTGAAGTCACGACAATCATCGTGTCATCCATGCGACCCGCTTGCTCGAGATATTCAAACAGCCGACCCATCTGGTCATCGGCCTGCTTGATGAGGGCCATGTAGGAAGGAATTGCCTTCTCGCGCACTTCTTGTCGCGAGAAGGATCGCGCGACGAGGGTCTGCATATAGGCTTGGTAGACGGGGTGTGGATCCTGTTTCTCTGCTTCAGCGCGAACCGCCGGCACGACGTGTTCAGGGCCGAACATCGAATTGTAGGGCGCGGGCACCACGTAGGGCCAATGCGGCTTGATATAGCTGAGGTGGCATAGCCAAGGCCGGTCTTCGCGACCAGCTTCCGAGAGGAAGTCGATGGCGCGGCTGGTGAGCCAAGGGGTTTCGCTGTCTTCTTCGGCGACATTTGCCGGGCGGTCGATGTATTTCATGAACCAGCCCGATGTCACCTCGCCATCTTCGAGCTCCACCGCATTGGCGTGATCTGACCAGCCGTTAGCCCCGCCATAACCTTTGGCGGCAAGGTATTCGTTATACGGCGAGGTCCGTGTATCGTATGCACCGTCGGGGCCTTCGGTCCAGAGCCCGTCGTCGCGGACTACAACATCGAAACCGCATTCAGCAACCCTCGCACCAATTACCGAATCCGGCGCGATACCCAGCCGTGCCAGGCCTTGGGCATCCGCCTCCATGTGCGTCTTGCCGATCAGGAAGGCATCCATTCCGGCGTCGCGGAGGTGGTCACCCAGCGTGAGCTCGCCAACCTTAAGCGGGAAGTTGTTTCGCTGCGCCCCATGACTGTGCACGTAGCGTCCGGTGTAAAAACTCATGCGGGATGAGCCGCATATTGGCGACTGCACATAGGCGTTGGTAAAACGCAACCCCTTCGACGCCAGCTTGTCGAGGTTTGGCGTCTTCAGATAGGGATGACCGGCGCAGCCGAGATAATCCCAGCGCAGCTGATCAAACATGATGAAGAGAATATTGCGGATAGCACTCGGCATCGGATGACCTCAGTTACAGGTGGTCAAGGAACGGTCTCAGCGGACCCGCCCGGATTCGAAGAAATCGCGGGCGACGCGGTTGAAGACACCCGGCTGCTGCCAATGGGCAAAACGTCCACCACCTTCGATCATGCTGGCTTCCCGAAAGTTCTTCATGCGCGAAAGCATCTCCGGTTCGTCTTTGAACGGATCGTCAGCGCCGCAGATGCCTAGGACCGGGAGATCGAGCTGTTCGAAGCGCGAAACCAGATCCGGCACAGAGGAAGCCACTTCCAGCATCCCGCTACGGTAGTGCGCCGCCGAATGGCTGGCCATCAAATCGATGACCGGTTCGCGCAGCGGATCGCCCTCGGGTGGAATCACCATATACATGGTCTTGCCGCCTTCCCGACGCAGCAGGTCGACCAGCGCGGGCTTGCCGCCGGCCTCAAAGGCTTCGGCAGAAAGACGGCCCGCCACTTCCCAGCGTTGAAGATAGGAGAGCGCGTCATGCAGTTCGCCCCAGGCCCCGATGACCATCGACTCGACCCGGTCGGGATTCTGATTGGCAAAATTCGCGGCGATCGTGCTGCCGAAGGCCAGCGCCACGATGCGTGGCCGACGCATCCCGAAGTGGTCGAGCAAGGCGCGCAGATCCCGTGTCTGGTTCTCGACCGAGAAGCCGAATGCCGCCGTATCGCTGCCGTGATGCCCGCGCCGGTCATAGGCCAGGCAACGGTGGTCCTTCATGAACTCGCGGATCTGCGGCTCCCAGTAGGCCTTTCCGTGGATCTCGCCGTGAATTAAAACGATATCCTTGTCACCCTTGCCCTCGAACCAGCAGGAAAAGTCGTTGCCGTTCGCGTGGACGACCTTGTTCTCGAATGCCATTGGGTTCTCCTCCGATTACTGAAACTGCGGGCGGGATGGGCCAAGCCGC
Organism: Seohaeicola zhoushanensis; assembly: GCF_014656415.1. Lineage (GTDB taxonomy): Bacteria > Pseudomonadota > Alphaproteobacteria > Rhodobacterales > Rhodobacteraceae > Seohaeicola_A > Seohaeicola_A zhoushanensis. Next base: position 10,312 of record NZ_BNCJ01000039.1, read on the forward strand.
TCGACGAGCATGGCCTGGAACCCCTCCGGGTCTCGCCGCAGGAAGTTGATTGCCTCTGCCGCAGGTCCCGGAAACAGCTCGCTGGTTCCGCTTTCGATGGCGCTAAGGGTCATCCCCGCAAGGTCTGCCGGGCTCAGCTTGGGCAGGTTCAACTGGCGGCTCATCTCGGTATCGACCACCTGGGGATAGATCCCGAGCACCTTCACGCGGAACGGCGCCAGTTCAGCACGCGCGGCAACGGTAACCATGTGGGCGGCCGCCTTGCTCGCGGAATATCCGGCCATACCGGGGCCACTGATCAAGCCGACGAAGCTGACCAGGTTGACAATATGTCCTGAACCTTTGCGGACCATGGAAGGGGCAAAGGCGTGCATCATCGCCAGTGTGCCGAGATAGTTGACCTCGATCTCCGAACGGGCCATGCGCAACGCGTCTTCAGTAAACAGCCGCGCGTTTGCATTGACCCCAGCGTTGTTGATCAGGATCGAGACGCGACCGCTCCATCGGGCAGCGACCTGGGCTACCGCTGCGGGATCGGTGATATCCAGTGCCCCCGCCGTGACCCGCGGGTCCGAGAAGTCGGGCGCGTTGCGGTCGAGGGCGATGACCTCCTTGGCCCCTCCTTCAAGCAGGGCTTCGACAAGGGCACTGCCGATGCCGCCACCGGCGCCGGTGACCAATGCGGTTGCTCCGTCGATCCGAGTTCCGATGACTTCAGGCATCCGCGCTCTCCGGCCAGTTCGGCATCAATTCGTTGGACGGCAGGCTGGGATCGAACACCTTTTTCGCAGTTGCGACACCAGTGATCGGCAAACCTCTGGGGTCCAACAGGCCAAGTTGCACCAGCACGCTGGCTTGATCCCAGTAGATGTGCTCGTTGAACAGCTTATCGCCGCGGAAGTGGATTACGCTGACGAAGGGGATCTCCACGTATTTGCCGGTCGGCGGCACGCCTGGGAGCATCCAGTCCATTTCAATGTCATGGGTGAAGCACAGGATAACCTCATTCACCACGCGATCGGCGCCCACGGTGCGCGAGATCGGGATGCCCTTGATGTCTTCCGGGTTCTTCGGGATGAAATGGTTGGCGTAGAACTGGCGCAGCAGTTTCTTTCCATAGCCGCCCGTCAACGTCGGGATGTGGTTCACATAGGGTTCGGCCACCATGGTCTTCATGGTCTCGTCAGCGTCGCGGGTTTCGAACTCGCAGGCGCGATGGGCTTCCCACAGTGCGTTGAGGTCGTACCAAGGCCCGATGACCTTGCGCAAGACCGCCAGCGAGCGGCTGTACGCCATGTCCGAGGCCGGCTTGACGTAAGTGTCCCGGCCCGGGTTGGCAAAGGCATGACCAGCGCCGGGATAGGAATAGATCTCGATCTCGTGGTTGTCCTGGAAGCGTTTCAGAAGCCCGGCAACCTCGTCCGCCCCCATGTAGAGATCCTCGGTACCGACATGGATGACGGTCGGGACCGGAAGCACGTCCCCGTCCTTCAGGACGCGCTTCAGGCCGACCGGATAATAGGCCGCAGCGCAGTCCACGTGCCCCGCCAGTGCCGCGCCCACTGCCAGCCGTGCGCCCATGCAATGGCCAAGCACGCCGATCCCGCCCTTGCAGAACTCCATGGCCTTCAGTGCCGCTACCACGTCGCCGATATCGGCGATCGCCTGGGCGTCGTCGAGGCCCTGCCCCAGCCTGATGGCGCGCTGCATGTCTTCGCCTTCGTGGCGCAGGTTGAGCCGGGGCTCGGTGCGCCAGAAGATATCCGGAGCAGCAACGACATATCCCTCTTCGGCGAACATGTCGGCCATGGCCTGAATGTCGCTGGTCACGCCGAAAATCTCCTGAAGCAGGACCAGACCGGGACCGCTGCCCTTGGCCGGCCGTGCAAGATAGGCGCCGAAGGTGCCGCCATCCGCGGCTTGGATTTCTACCCAGTTTCCGGACATATTCTTGTTCTCCTTTGAACGGATTAGTTGAGCAGGCCTGGCAGCCACAGCGCGGTCGCAGGCAACAGAACGACCAGTGTCAGGCCAACGAGGTTGGCAGCGACGAAGGGAGAGACACCGGCAAATATGCGCCAGATCGAGACGTTGGGCGCGAAGCTCTTCACGATGAACACGTTCATGCCCAGCGGCGGGGTGATCAAACCAAGTTCGACAACGATCACCACCACGACGCCGAACCAGAGCGGATCAAAGCCAAGCCCGACGACGATCGGCGTGAACACCGGCACGGTGAGGATCATCGCGGCAAGACTGTCGAACACGCAGCCAAGCAACAGGTAGATCGTGCAGATCACCAGGATCACGGCCAGCGGCGAGATATCGAGAGTGGCGATCAGCGTAACCAGTTCCGCGGTCAGCCCCGAGATCGTCAGAAAGGTGTTGAAGACCAGGGCCGAGCCGACAACCATCAGGAGTGATGCCGTCGTGATCACCGACTCCGACAAGGCCGAGGACAGCGCACTCCACGAGGCCGCCTTACGCAGAATCATGATAGCGAGCGCGCCCGCGGCACCGATGCCGGCCGCCTCAGTCGGCGTGAAGACCCCCAGATACATGCCGCCCAAGACAGTGAAGAAGAGAAGACCGACCATCGCGCTGCGCCGGCTGGTAGCTAGACGGTCGCGCCAGTTCACACGTTCTGCCGGCAGCCCGAGCGCAGGCCGCCAGAGAACCACCAGCCAGGCCGCGCACATATATAGCAGGGCCAGCATCATGCCCGGCAGGAAGGCCGCCATGAACAGGCCAGTGATGTCGGTCTCGGTCAGGATACCAAAGATCACCAAGGGCACAGAAGGCGGGATCAGGATGCCCAGCGTGCCACCCGCCGCGACCGCGCCACAAGCGAAACCGTCATTGTAGCTATGGCGCTTCATCTGCGGCAACGAGACCCGCGACATGGTGGCCGCGGTGGCGATCGAACTGCCGCAGACCGCCGAGAAAGCGGCGCTTGCGCCAATCGTCGTATGCGCCATCCCGCCGCGGATATGGCCGAGCCAGGCCCGCGCGCCGTCGAAAAGGTCGTCTGCCAGGCCCGCCCGATGAATGAAGGCCCCCATCAGAACGAACAGCGGAATGACCGAGAATCCGTAGGATGAAAACGCGTCGGTGATCTGCTGCCCCACGACCGAGCCGGCCGCACTGAAACCTCGGAAGCTGGCAAACCCCAAGGTGCCGACGGAAAGCAGGGCGACGGTGAGCGGAACACCGAGGAAGCAAAGTGCGAACAGCGCAACGAAACCGATGAGCGCGATGGTCACGATACCGCCTCCTGATTGGATGGCTGCAGGCTTTCCCCGAGGAGGGCGCCCCAGGCGTGGAACAGGACGACAATACCACTGAGCAGGGACATGGCCGCCATCACCAGGATCATCGGTGCCAGGGGAAGCTCCAGGTAGCCGATCACGTCCTCGAACTCGATCGATTCCATAGCGGCACCCCACAGCATCCACGCCAGGGTTACGAAGACCACGGAGCAAAAGCTCCACACGAGGCCGCCGCGAAGACGTTCGAGCGGGTGGTCAGGTGGCCCGGACAGTAGTCCGAGCATGATATGCTCGCCCCGCAGCGTGACCGCGGGCATAGCGCAGGAGACCGAAACCGCCAGCGCAATGCGGATCATCTCGATCGAACCGGTTAGGGACCGGCCGGAAAAGTAGCGGCCTACCACATCGATAACAGTGAGCGTCATCATCGCGAAGAGTGACAGCCCCGCCACCGCGACCAACACGGTCGCCAGGGAGGCGAATTTTTGGCGCAGCGACGAAGCGATCGACATCCCCTTACTCCGCGGCCACTTCGGCTTGGACCTTGCGGTAGTAGTCCAGTGCCGCCGCGCCATCGGCAACGCCCTTTTTCTCGACGCTGGCGATCCACTCCTCGGCGATCGGGGCAAAAGCCTGGGCGAGGTCGTTGCGCAAGCCTTCGGGAAGCGAGACGAATTTCACACCGCTTGCCTGCAGTTGCTCGACAACTTTTTGATTCCGGTCGTCGACTGCCTGCAGCCTGCGGGCAAAGTTCTCGCCCGAGACCGACATGATCGCCTCGCGGGTCTCCTTGGACAGGCTCCGCCATTTCTTCTCGTTCATCACCAGGGCAAAGGTGCCGGCCGTGCCGAGATCGCCCATATCGGTTGCGGTCTTGGTATAGGGTGCTAGGTTGAATCCGATCACGTCGATCGGAGTGACCGCGACGAAGGCGTCGACCATCCCCTTGCTGACCAGTTCGAAATACCGAAAGGCAGGCCCTGCCACGACACCGGAGCTGACCGCACCAAACGCCTGAGCCGCTGTGCCCGGGGTGGTCGCGATCCTTGCCGACTTCAATTGCTCGATTGAGGTGATCGGTTCGTCATGGGTGCCGAACATCATCTGCGGCGGCAGCGCGAAGAGCGACAGGAGCGTCACGCCGCGGAATTCCTTGGCCGGCTCGAAATGCGTCTCATGAGTCCGCCAGAGCGCGACCGACATGCTCTTGGCGCTGGTCGTCGGTCCGGGTACCGCGCCGACAAAAAGAGTCGTCAGGCGGTTGGGAACAACACCGGCGAACTGCACGGTCAGATCGGCAATGCCATCCTGCACCATGTCGAGTTGCTTGGGCGGCGGCGCCAGGCTGGACGCCGCAAATGAAACGGTCACCTCGCCGCCGGTAGCCTGCTTGACCTCTTCGGCCCATGGCTCCAGCACGTCCCTTACGAGTACATGCTGGGGCGGGAAGAATGTGCTGAACAGCAGTTCGGTTTCCGCGCTTGCGCCGCTTCCAATGAAGCCGAGCAAAACGGCACCGGCAAGTGCGGACCGTCTGAAAAGTCGTGTCATCTCGAAAGTCTCCCTATCCGACGCAAACGGTATACCGCTCTCGTCCGCCTCTTTGTGCCTGCGCACATTGCTCTCGGAGGCGTATAAGGGAAAGGAACAAAATCTTAGACACCTATATCCTTTTAGTTATGATCTCTCACTTGATCGACCTGACCGAGCGCGATCTCTCGCACCAATGCAGCAAAGCTCGCCACTGTCGGAGTCAGCTCCTCCTCGGCGAGATACAAACCGACCGGCCCCAAGGTGCCGGTCATCGGCAAGGCCAGTTCGGTCAACACCCCGCTCGTCGTGTAATAGGGCGCGACATTGCGCGAGAAGAGCGTGATCATGTTGCTGTGTCGGAGAAGCGCCTGGTTCACCACGACGGAGCGCGATTCGATCAGGTCTTCCGGGAATCGGACACCCGCATTCACGAATTCCGCCTCGAAGCGTGTCCGCATAGGTGTGCCCTGCGGGGACACCAGCCAAGGGAACTCCCTTGCGGCCACCCAGCTGGGCCGCGGAGACAGCCGCAGCGGATGAGCCGCGCGGACGACGGCAACGACCTGCTCGGCATAGAGCTCCTCGGTTCGGATGCCTTCGAGGACTGCCCCCTGCACGCGGCCGATCACCAAGTCGAGTTCCCGGCGCTGCAAGGCGTCGAGCAGCGGCACCAGCGTGTCCTCGGTGACGGCGATACGCACGTTGGGTGCGTCAGCGCGAAATCTCAGGATCGCGGTCGGCAGCAGTTCCGAGACCACGGCGTGCAACACCCCGATGCGCAGGCGCCCGGCGCGCCCCTGGCGCGTTGCCTCCATCAGGTCCGAGATGTTTTCGGCCTCGCCCAGGACGTGCTCGCAGAAACCCAGGAACTGCGCCCCCAGCGCGGTCAGCCTGAGCGTCTTGCCCCTGACAAAGAGTGGTGCGCCGATATCCTCTTCCAACTCGCGCAGCCATTTTGACAGGGCGGGCTGTGTCATGTTCAGCGTATCCGCCGCAGCCGATTGGCTGCCGGTTGCGACCAGCGTCGAGAAGATCTCGAGGTGGCGGATCTTCAGACGGCGCGTCCAGGAAGCGAAGCTTGTCATGTCATTTAGGTTATACGAACCCAAGGAATAGTTGCTAGTAATAATAGATGATCGTTGGAAGATTGCGCGGGTGAATGCACTACAAGTGGATGAAGCCATGACACCCGACACCTTCCTAGGTCAGTTCAAAGCTGCGGCCGTTCAGGCTTCGCCTGTCTTCCTCGATGCTGAAGCAACCGCCCACAAGGCGGCGCGGCTGATCGCCGAAGCGGGTGAAAATGGGGCACGACTAGTTGTTTTTCCTGAAGTTTTTATTCCAGGCTATCCCTATTGGAGCTGGATTACCGACCCGGTGACCGGAAGCGCCTGGTTCGAGAAGTTGATTCGCGCATCGATTTTTCTGCCGGGACCGGAAATCGACATCGTCTGCTCTGCAGCCGCAGCCGCCAACGCCCATGTGGTGATTGGCGTCAACGAACGCAGCCCGGTCTCGCTGGGAACGCTCTATAACACCCTCGTATTCATTGGGCCCGATGGAAAAATCCTGGGCAAACACCGCAAGCTGGTGCCGACCTGGGCGGAGAAGCTGACGTGGACCGGCGGTGACGGGTCGTCGCTGAAGGTCTACGAGACGGCCATCGGCCCCCTTGGCGGGCTGGCCTGCGGCGAAAACACCAATACGCTGGCACGATTTGCGCTGCTCGCACAGGGAGAACTGGTGCATACTGCCAGCTATATATCGCTGCCGGTGGCCCCGCCCGACTACGACATGGCCGAGGCGATTCGGTTGCGCGCCCAGTCACACAGCTTCGAAGGTAAGGTATTTACCGTGGTCGCCACGTCGACGGTCTCGGAAGAGATCATCGGCGCAATGGAGCGGGTACGCCCCGATGCGCGCAGCCTGCTGGAGCGCAAGTCCAGCGCCTTTTCCGGCATCATCGGCCCCGACGGGCGGGTGATCGGCGAAGGGCTCGTGGACGAAGAGGGCATTGTCTATGCCGACATCGACCTGGGCAAGTGCATTCAGCCTCGTCAGATGCATGACATCACCGGCCACTACAACCGCTTTGACGTGTTCCAGCTGAGCCTCAATCGGTCCAGTCAACAGCCGTTGAACCTCTACGGCAAGGTGGCCCCTGACGGTGCCAGCACGCCCGATGTCGAGGCGGGCCCGATCGAGATCACCGAAACCCAAGCCTGAATGCGGAGGAAAAAATGAGCAATAGTGCCGATAGAGACGATGTTCTCGGCCGAGCCCGAGTGCGCGACACAGCCGAACTTGAAGCCTACTATGATGACCTGGCCGGCTTCGAGACCGGCGCGCTATGGACGGTCGCCAATGACATCGAGCCCTGGGAACCGACGCCGAAATCGGCGCCGGTCCTGTGGCGAAATGCTGATTTGCGGGCGCAGGTTCTGCGCGCAATTGACCTGGTTCGCCCGGAAGATGCCGGCAGGCGGGTCGTCTATCTGCGCAATCCGAAGCGACGCGAAGTCAGTGCCGCCTGCGGCTGGCTGTTCTCGGGCATACAGGTGATGAAGGCCGGCGAACGCGCCGGAGCCCACAAGCATGCAGCTTCGGCGCTGCGCTTCATCATGGAGGGCCAGGGCGCCTATACGATCGTCGACGGGCACAAGGTCGAGCTTGGAGCGCGCGATTTCGTCCTGACACCGAACGGCACCTGGCACGAACACGGCATTTCCGAGGACGGTACGACCTGCATGTGGCAGGACGGGCTCGACATCCCGCTGACCAACGCGCTGGAAGCCAATTTCTACGCCGTGCACCCGGATGACTACCAGGTGACCAACCTTCCGGCGAACGACAGTCCAATGACCTATGGTGGACCAGGTCTGCGGCCGGCGATGGACAAGTGGGACAAGCCTTATTCGCCGCTGCTCTGCTATCGTTGGGAACCTACCTACGAAGCGCTTCAGAACTACGCAAAGGTCACCGATGGCTCGCCCTTTGATGGTGTGAAGATGGACTACGTGAATCCAGTGACCGGCGGCGACCCGATGCTGACCATGGGCGCGTCGATGCAACTGCTTAGACCGGGCGAACACACCAGGGCACATCGTCATACCGGCAACGTGATTTACCAAGTCGCCAAGGGCGAAGGCTATTCGATCGTCGGCGGCCAGCGTTTCGACTGGAAAGAGCGCGACATCTTCTGCGTCCCGCCATGGGTCTGGCACGAGCATTGCAACACCCAGACCGGTGACGACGCCTGCCTGTTCTCCTTCAACGACTTCCCGGTGATGAAGAAGCTTGGCTTCTATGCAGAACAGGCGCTCGAGGACAACAACGGCCACCAGATCCTCATCACCTGACATGTGAACGGAAAACCAAAATGAAACTCGTTACTTATCGCGCTTCGATCGAGGCAGAAGGTCGTCTCGGCGTCATCAAGGATGGCCTGGTCATCGACGTCGCCCGACTTGGCCTGGCTCTTGGCGAGACCTTCGCCGTCGACATGCTCGGGCTGATTGAACAGGGTCCGGATGGACTGGCGTCGCTTGCCCGTGCGCTCGAAGCCACCGAAGGCAAGCGCCCCGCAGGCATCGCCGTTCCGTTCGAGAATGTCCGCCTGATGGCGCCTATCCCGCGTCCGCGCAAAAACATCTTCGGCATTGGCCTGAACTATGTCGAACACGTCGCCGAAAGCGCAAAGTCGCTGGATACCTCGAAGAACCTGCCGGAGAAGCCGGTGGTGTTCTCCAAACCGCCAACCTCGGTGATCGCCCATGGCGAGCCGATCCAGCACAATGCCGCCATGACGCAACAACTCGACTGGGAAGTGGAGCTTGCAGTGATCGTGGGCAAGCGGGCGACCCGGATTTCCAAGGAAAACGCGATGAGCCATGTCTTCGGTTATTCAGTGATCAATGATGTTTCGGCGCGGGACAATCGCCGCGCGGGTCAATGGATCTTCTCCAAGGGACAGGATAGCTACTGCCCGTTCGGCCCGGCCATCATTACCTCCGATGAAATTGCGGATCCGCACAATCTCGACCTCTGGCTTCGGAAGAACGGCGAGGAGAAGCAGCGATCGAACACCAGACACCTGCTCTTCGACATCCCGACGCTGATCGCCGATATCTCTTCCGGAATCACGCTGGAGCCGGGCGACATCATCGCCACCGGCACCCCTGCGGGCGTCGGCGCCGGCCGCGAACCGCAGGAATGGATGTGGCCGGGCGATGTCATCGAATGTGGTGTCGATGGCATCGGCGTGCTGGTCAACCCCGTCGTGAAGATCGGAGCCTGAGATGGAGAACCTGAACCGGACCTACAAGATCGGGCAGATCGTGCCGTCATCGAACCTGACGATGGAGCGCGAGATTCCCGCCATGCTGCGCGCCCGTGAAGCCATGTTCCCCGAACGCTTCTCGTTCCATTCCAGCCGGATGCGGATGAAGAAGGTCACGGCCGAAGAACTCAAGGCGATGGACCGCGACAGCGACCGCTGCGCACTCGAACTGTCAGACGCGGATGTCGATGTCATGGGATATGCCTGCCTGGTCGCGATCATGTCGATGGGCAAGGGCTATCACCGCGAGAGCCAGAAGCGGTTGCACCAGGTCACAGTGGACAATGGCCACCCAGCACCGGTGGTCAGTTCCGCGGGCGCGCTGGTCGATGGATTGCACAGGATGGGGGCGAAGCGCATCTCTATCGTCACGCCCTACATGCGGCCTCTGACGAACCTGGTGGCCGAATACATCGAGGCCGAAGGCATCGAAGTGAGCGATTCCATCGCGCTCGAAATCCCGGACAACCTGCAGGTCGCGGCGCAGGATCCCATGAACCTGACGGAAATATATAAGCAGGTGAATCTGAAGAATATCGATGCGCTGGTGCTGTCGGCCTGCGTTCAGATGCCGTCGCTGGCGGCCATTCAGAAGGTCGAGGACGAATGCGGAATCCCGGTTCTGTCGGCAGCGGTAGCGACGACGTACCAGATGCTACGTGAACTCGAGATCACTCCTCGGGTCCCCGGCTGCGGGGCGCTGCTATCGGGCAACTACTAGGCCCTGACGAGGGGCTGCCAATTTCTGGCCGAGCGGCAGGCGCGACGCGCCTCCGCTTGGCCGCTCCGCGATTCTGATCCCGCTGGCGCGGGGCGTCATGGCGCGCACGGTAAGAGGACGAATGCAATAATGGCAACGATGGTATGCCCCCCCAGCTTGCCCGCCTCCCGATCGGGTCACCGCGCCCGGAAAGGCACGGGGCAGAACGGCAATAACCCTTGATGGCAGACTGGCTTGGCATCTACCTGCGTGAACTCTTCTACACGCCGGATTGGCTTCACCGGGTCTCTCGGCAGACCCTACGAGCGGATTTGCTGGCGGGGCTGACCGGGGCGAGTGTCGTCCTGCCGCAGGGGGTGGCCTTCGCCGCTATTGCCGGCTTGCCGCCCGAATATGGCTTTTACACCGCTATGGTAACCCCCGTAGTCGCCTCGCTCTCCGGGTCGAGCTGGCACGCGGTCTCGGGGCCGACTACCGCAATTTCGGCGTTGGTCTTCGGGTCGCTGGCAGGCAATCTGGAGCCTTTTTCGCCGGAGTTCATCCAGACAGCCATAGCTCTTACACTGCTGGTCGGTCTGATCCAGTTCGCGCTCGGGCTGGGTCGGTTGGGAACATTGGTCGATTTCGTGTCGCATTCGGTGATGACGGGTTTCGTCGCTGGTGCAGCCCTGCTGATCGCGCTCAGTCAACTGACCTATATTCTCGGGGTCGACCTGCCGCACCCAAGCAACTTGCCGGAGTTCCTTGCCCGGCTCCCGGAGCGGCTGACCCTGCTAAACCCGGACAACCTGATCATCGCCAGTGTGGCGCTGCTCACCGGCCTCGGCCTGCGACATTGGAAGCCTTCCTGGCCAAACTACCTGCTGGCGTTGGTCACCGGCACCCTTGCCGGGCTGGTGCTGGCCCGGACCGGCGCGGGGGTCAGCACGATCGGCGCGGTCGGAGAGATTTCGCTGCAACCGAAGATGCCGGCGCTGTCACCGGCCTTCCTGAAGGACTACGGCTCGGCAGCCCTCGCCATCGCCCTGGTGGGCCTGCTCGAAGCGCTGTCCGTCTCGCGTGCGATCGCGCTGCGGTCGGGCCAGCCGATCAATGGCAACCGCGAGACCCTGGGACAGGGCGCCTCGAATATCGCCGGGTCGTTGTTTCAGTGCTATCCGGGTTCGGCCTCGTTCACCCGGTCCGGCCTGAACTACGAAGCTGGCGCCCAGACGCCGCTGGCGGCGATCTTTGCTGCCGTGTTCCTGTTCCTGATCCTGCAATTCGTGGCGCCGATCTTTGCTCATATCCCTGAGGCTGCGATGGGCGGCATCATCCTGCTGGTGGCCTGGCGGCTGGTCGATTTTTCCGAGATCCGGCATATCTCGGCCCAGTCGCTCAGCGAAAGCGCGATTGCGTTCGCCACCTTTCTCGCCACCCTCTTCGTCGACTTGGAATTTTCCGTCTATGTCGGAGTCTTCCTTTCATTTCTCTTCTTCATCCGCAACGCAGCGCGGCCGCGTATCGCCGTCGGGGCTCCGGATCCAGCAAGCTCGACACGCATGTTCCGCGCCGTTGAAAGCAACGAGTTGCGGGAATGCCCGCAACTCGTGATCGCGCGTATCGACGGAACCCTCTTCTTCGGCTCTGTCGAGGAGGTTCGGCGACAGTTCCGGGCCTTGGAGCGTAGCCGGCCTGAACAAATCCACATGCTGTTCATCGTCAAGGGCGTAGGCGAGATCGACATGTCGGGCGCTGATCTGCTGATCGAGGAGACCCGTCGCCGGCATCGTCGGGGCGGGTCCTTCCACCTGATGACCCGGACGCCGAAGCTGATCCGGAAACTAGCCCGTTTCAAGGTCATGCGCGAGCTGACCAAGCGGCGTATACACCTGTCCAAACACGACGGTATCGCCGAGATCGTTCCCCTGCTTGACCCCGAAAAATGTGCAACATGCACGGCCAGGATCTTCCGTGAATGTGCTCAGCGGCCGGGTGCGCCACCGGTGCAGACTGCCATTGATCCGGCGGCGTGACCTAGACCCGATCCAGATTCGAGATCGGGTTCCGGTCTGCCATTTGATGACCTAGACCACCTCGTCGACCTCTCTGGGATGTAAGCGGGGACTTGCGGTCAAACTGGAGCCTGCAATGTTCGTCACAGCCATCGGCTTCGATCGCGCCAAGTCAGTTTTCAGATCCACAGACCGCCCGCATCATGGAGACCACGTCGAGATGACCCGTACGACCCTGGAGGGGTTCGGCAGGCAAGTGACGAAGACGGACGACGTGGCAATCAAAGCGACCTTGGACTGTATGACGGTGTCGCGGATCCTTTCGCCCTATGACGCGGCTGGAGATTGCCAATCCGCTTCAGGTCAACCAGTCCCGGTTTGTGGCGTCCTGAATGTTGCCTTCAGTTCTGTTGACAGCACGCATGTCGTCCCGTAAATTGAGATCAAATCCCGAGGAGTGGGACGTTGACCTCAAATTTGCTTGGCCGTTATCATCAGGTGCTGACTACGGTCGCAGGCGCGGACAATGGTATTGCAGCGGCGGCAATCGCCGAGGCAGTAAATCTGCCTCGGTCCACCGCACATCGCTTGGCACTGGCCTTGTGTGAGGTTGGCTATCTTCAGCAGCAGGAGTCTTTGAGTTTTGTTCTGGGCTCGGCGCTTGATGACATTCTGATCCCGCGACTGTTCAACGCGCAGCGGTCTCATACAATTCTTCCGGTTCTTTTGAGCCTGGCGAGCGAGCTTAAGGAAACTTCCTTCTTTGCCCGCAGGCATTGTGGCCGGATCGAGATCGTGGATGCACTTCCCGTTCCTGGCTCTCAGCAATCCTATATCTATCCCGGACTCGGTGATCGGCCGCTCGACAAATGCTCGTCCAGCAAGGCCATCCTGGCCTTTTGCGAAGAACGCGATGTCGATGCGTGGCTTTCGGCCGCACGGCAGGAGGCTGGGCTGCCAACCTCTGAATACCCGGCTGAATCCTTCTGGACGGAGTTGGCAGGCGTGCGGGACGCAGGCTATGCGATTTGCGACGGCGAAATCGACGAGGGTGTGATTTCGATCGCCTCCCCTGTTTTTGTCGAACCGTTCGGGGCCATTTACAGCATCGGAGTAACCGGCCCAACAGCGCGCCTAAAGGCGCAGCGAATCGAGGACGTGGCGGACCATGTGCGTGCCGCCGCAAAAACGGCCGCGGCCCGGCTTGTGGCGAATGCCGCAACCAAGGGCTCCAAACCCGGATAAATAAGACACTATTCTTTGTGGAGGAGAAGTAGAAATGAACCGCAAGTTCAATAAATATGTCGACCGGAATATTCTGTTTGCTGCAACATTGGGAGCCGTTGCAGCACCGGCTTACGCAGAAGAGCCCGTCACTTTGAAGTTCGCCGACTGGATGCCAGTCAGCCACTAGGTGTTCAGTCCCGGCATTTGGTGGATCGGGTTCAAGATGAATCTGTCCGGCTCTG
>NZ_BNCJ01000040.1:0-1526 GCF_014656415.1 Seohaeicola zhoushanensis
AGAAGCAGGGTCGGCGGCGGATCGACAAATCACTTGCAGGGGAAGGCAGTTCATACATGCTCCCCAGAGGGGAGAGGGGAATGGCGCCTGCTTCGGGCGGGGGTGATCTCGGCCTGGGGCTCTGACCCGAGGGGCGGCGCGCCGGTTAGCCGAGGTGCTCCGCGCCCAGGGCGCTGATGACGCCGCGCAGTTCGGCGAGGCCCTTGAGGCGGCCGATGGCGGGATAGCCGGGCTGGGCGCGGCGGGTGAGGTCGTCGAGGATGTCCTGCCCGTGATCGGGGCGGAAGGGGATCGACCAGTCGGCGCGGCCCGCGGCCTTGCGGCGCTTCTCTTCGGACAGCACGGCGGCGATCAGGGCGACCATGTCGGTGTCGCCGCCCAGGTGCTCGGCCTCGTAGAACGATCCGCGGATCGCCTCGGTGTCGCGGCGGGTGTTGCGCAGGTGGAGGAAATGCACCCGGCTGCCGAGGCGGTCCATCATCCCCGGCAGGTCGTTGTCGGGCCGCGCGCCGAGCGAGCCGGAGCAGAGCGTGATGCCGCTGGCGGGGCTGTCGACCGCCTGCATCACGCGGGCGTATTGCGCCTCGGTCGACATGATGCGGGGCAGGCCGAGCAGCGGGAAGGGCGGGTCGTCGGGGTGGCAGCAGAGCCGCAGGCCAAGCGCCTCGGCGGTGGGGGCGACTTCGGAGAGGAAGTCGACGAGATGGGTGCGCAGGGTATCCTCGGACATGGCGGCATATTGCGCGAGATGGGCACGGACGTCGTCGAGGGTGAAATGCTCGGCCGCACCGGGCAGGCCGAAGACTACATTGCCGGCGAGTTGGTCCTTCGCGGCCTCGGACATCGCGGCAAAGCGGCGGGCGCAGCTGTCGCGGAGCGCCTCGTCGTAATCCTCGGCCGCGCCGGGGCGTTGCAGGATGTGCAGGTCGAAGGTCGCGAAATCGGTCAGGTCGAAGCGCATGCAGGTCCCGCCCGAGGGCAGGCGCCAGGCGAGGTCGGTTCGGGTCCAGTCGAGCACCGGCATGAAGTTGTAGCAGATCGTCTCGATCCCGGCGGCGGCGAGGTTCCTGAGCGACTCGCGGTAGGCGGCGAGATGGGCCTTCCAGTCGCCCTGCTGTTTCTTGATGTCCTCGGAGACGGGCAGGCTTTCGACCACGTCCCAGGTCAGGGTCGAGGCGCTGCCGTCCGACATGCGGGCGAGTTCGGCCTGGCGGCGGGCGATCTCCTCCGGTGTCCAGACCGTGCCGGTGGGCACATGGTGCAGGGCGGTGACGATGCCGGTTGCCCCGGCCTGACGCACGGCGTCGATCGACACGAGGTCGTTTGGCCCGAACCAGCGCCAGGTCTGCTTCATGTGATCCTCCCATTGCCTGCGAGCGTGATAGCATGGCGCGGAATGTCTGACTAGTATGGCAGTATGCCAGAATGGGCGGGGAGCTTCGGTTTCCTGCAGGTCATGCGTTCGGATAGGGCCGGAGGCTGCCTTTGCCCGGACTGAAGGCGCGTTGTCAGTGGGCGGCGGGGGA
>NZ_BNCJ01000040.1:1558-17466 GCF_014656415.1 Seohaeicola zhoushanensis
CCCCCCGCCGCCCGTGTCAGCTCTCGCCGCGCATCTCTGCCGCGGCGGCCTGCACGGCGCGCACGATCTTGTCGTAGCCGGTGCAGCGGCAGAGGTTGCCGGCGAGCCAGAAGCGGATCTGCTCTTCGGTCGGGTTGCTGTTCCGCTCCAGCAGGTTCTTGGCGGCGACGATGAAGCCCGGCGTGCAAAAGCCGCATTGCAGGGCGGCTTCCTCGAGGAAATGGCGCTGCACCGGGTGCAACTCGCCGCCCTGGGCGACGCCCTCGATGGTTGTGATCGAGCGGCCCTCGGCCTCGGCCGCGAGCATCAGGCAGGAACAGGTGACGCGGCCGTCGACCTCGACCGAGCAGGCGCCGCAGTCGCCCGAGCCGCAGCCCTCCTTGGTGCCGGTCAGGTGCAACTCGTCGCGCAGCACGGCGAGCAGGGTCTGTTCAGGGCGGGCGAGAAACTCGGTCTCGACCCCGTTCAGCGTGGTGGTGACGTGGATCTTGGCCATTGTCAGAGGCTCCGGGCCCGGGCGCGCGCAAGCGCGGCGGCGGCGGCGCGGCGGAAGATCACCCCGGCCACCCTGGTGCGATATTCGGCGGTGCCGCGCTTGTCGTCGATCGGCTGGCAGGCGGCGCGGACGGCGGCGGTGGCGGCGTCGAGCGCGGTGTCGTCGAGTGCGGTTCCGACCAGCGCCGCGCCGGCCTCGGGGACCAGCCGCGCGGTGGGGGCGACGGCGCCAAGCGCCACGCGGGCGGCGGCGATGCGGCCATCGGGGCCGAGGGCGAGGTTCACGCCGCTGCCCACGACGGCGATGTCCATCTCGGTGCGGGGGATGAAGCGCAGGTAGGCGTCGGCGGCGCGGGGTGGCCTTGGCGGCAGGTGGATCGTGGTGATGACCTCGCCCTTCCTCAGCGTCGTGCGGCCCGGACCGGCGGGGATCTCGGCCACCGGCACCCGGCGGGGGCCCTCGGGGCCGATGATGCTGACCTCGGCCCCGGCAGCGATCAGCGCGGGCAACGAGTCGGCGGCGGGCGAGGCGTTGCAGAGGTTGCCGACGGGCGTGGCGCGCGACTGCACCTGCATCGAGCCGATCAGGTCCACGGCCTCGACCACGCCGGGCCAGGTGGCCTTGAGCGCCGCATGTTCCGAGAGCGCCGCGCCGCAGACCGCCGCGCCGAGGTGGAAGCCATCGGCATCCTCGCGGATCCCGGTCAGCTCGGGGATGTGCTTGATGTCGACCACCAGCTCGGGGCTGCGCAGCCCGGCGGTCATCTGCACCACGAGGTCGGTGCCGCCGGCGAGCACATGGCCCGCGCCGGACACGCCGGCCAGCAGGCGCACCGCCTCGTCAATGGTGCGGGGAGAGGCAAAGTTCATGGCGTCAGGCTCCGCTGCTCCGGGCCAGTCTTGCGCAGCCCGGAGCGGAATGACAAGCGCGCTTCGCTCAGCCCAGCACCTTGCGCACCGCCGCCGCCGTGGCCGCGACCACGCTGTCGGCCTCGGCGCGGGTGAGGCAGAAGGGCGGGGCAAAGCCGATGATATCGCCCTGTGGCATCGCCCGCGCGATGACCTTGTGATCGGCCAGCATCGCCGCCGAGACCTGGATGCCGATCTTGTCGCTTGCGTCGAAGAAGCGCCGCGTGTCGCTGTCGGCCACCAATTCGACCGCGCAGAGCATCCCGTCGCCCCGGATCTCGCCGACATTGGGGTGATCGCCAAGTGCCTCGCGCATGGACTGGTTGAGATAGGCGCCGACGGTGCCGGCATTCTCGACCAGGTTCAGCTTGTCGAGCAGCTGGAGGTTCGCCACCCCGGCCGCCGCGCCGATGGGGTGGGCGGAATAGGTCCATCCGTGGCCCAGCACGCCATTCTCGTCGGTGCCCTTTTCCAGGCCCTTCCAGACCTTCTCGCCGACGATCGAGCCGGAGAGCGGCGCATAGGCCGAGGTCAGGCCCTTGGCGATGGTGATGATGTCGGGGCGGATGCCGTAGTGGTCCGAGCCGAACATGGTGCCGAGGCGGCCAAAGCCGGTGACGACCTCGTCGGCGATCAGCAGGATGTCGTGGCGGTCGAGCACGGCCTGGATCGCCGGCCAGTAGCCTTTCGGCGGGGGCACGATGCCGCCGGTGCCCATCAGCGGCTCGCCGATGAAGGCGGCGATGGTGTCGGCGCCTTCGCGGTCGATCAGCTCTTCGAGGTCGGCGACGCATTGCGCGACGAAGGCGGCCTCGTCCTGCGACGGGTCCGCCCGGCGGTAGAAATAGGGCGAGGTGGTGTGCAGGATGCCGTCGAGCGGCAGGTCGAATTTCTTGTGGAAGAGTTCGAGCCCGGTGAGCGAGCCGGTGACCAGCCCCGAGCCGTGGTAGCCGCGCCAGCGCGAGATGATCTTCTTCTTTTCGGGTCGGCCGAGGATGTTGTTGTAATACCAGACCAGCTTGATGTTGGTCTCGTTCGCGTCCGAGCCGCCGAGGCCGAAGTAGACCTTCGACATGCCCTTGGGGGCGCGTTCCAGCACCATCTGCGCCAGCGTCACCGAGGCCTCGGTGCCGTGGCCGGCGTAGGCGTGGTAATAGGCCAGTTCGCGGGCCTGTTCGGCGATGGCCTCGGCCACCTCCTGGCGGCCATAGCCGATGTTGACGCAGTAGAGACCGGCGAAGGCGTCGAGCAAGCGGTTGCCGTCACGGTCCTCGATGAAGACGCCCGAGGCGGTGCGGACGATCCGGTTGGGGCTTTCGCCGCGGGCGTGCTGGGCCAGGTGGGTCGAGGGATGCAGGAAGTGGTCGCGGTCCCATTTGTCGATCTGGTCGTTTCTCAGCATCTTTCCCTCCTGACTGTTGCCTTCGCAAGGAATAGGCGATTGCATCCTGCTTGGCCATGCCTGCGGGGTCAGCCCACCTCGTAGGGCAGGACTCCGCGGGCGTCGGGGTCGATGGTGAGGCGGCGTTCCAGCGGCGGGACCGACCGCTGGTGGCAGTTGCGCCGCTCGCAGATCCGGCAGGAGACGCCGATCGGTTCGTAGGTGGCGGCGTTGTCGAGGTCGAGGCCGTCGGCATAGACCAGCGCCGGGGCGTGGCGCACCTCGCACCCCAGGGCGATGGCATAGCGGCGCACCGGCGCGCCGAAGCGGCCGCCGGATTTCGAGATGTCGCGGGCGATGTTGATGTAGCGCACGCCGTCCGGGGTTTCGGCCAGCTGGCGCAGGAAGCGGCCCGGCGTCTCGAAGGCGCGGTAGACGTTCCAGAGCGGGCAGGCGCCGCCGAAACGGGCGAATTGCAGCCGGGTGGCCGAGTGCCGCTTGGTGATGGTGCCGGCCTGGTCGACGCGGACGAAGAAGAAGGGCAGTCCTTTGGCGCCGGGGCGCTGCAGGGTCGAGAGGCGGTGGGCTACCTGTTCGATCGAGGCACCGAAGCGGGCGGCGAGGCGTTCGAGGTCGTGGCGGTAGTCCTGCGCCGCCGCCAGGAAGGCGCGGTAGGGCATCAGCGCGGCCCCGGCGTAGTAGTTCGCCAGCCCGATCTTGGCGATGGAGCGGGCCTCGTCGGAATGGAAGCGGGCGAGGTCGAGCGTGGCCTCGATCAGCTTGTCCTGTTCGAGCAGGGCCAGTTGCAGCAGCATCTGGAAGGTCTGGGTCTGTGCCGCGGCGCGCGCCGAGAGGTGCAGCACGCGCCCTTTCGGGTCGTAGCGGCGCAGCGTCTCGGTATCGGCCAGTTCCACCCGCACGCCGCGCGCGTCGAGCCGGGCGCGGGCGGCTTCGGCGATATTGCCCGCGGGGGCGAGCCCCTCGGCGGCGCGGTCGACGGCGTCGATGTAGTTGTCGCAGTAGTGGAAGAAGTCGCGCACCTCGTCCCAGGGGCTGGCGATCAGCCGCGAATCCTCGCGCCCCAGCGCCTCGTCCAGCGAGGCGAGGCGTTCGTGGGTGCGGCGGTAGGCGCGGTGCAGTTCAAGGAAGGCGCGGGCGATCGCAGGCGCGTTCGAGGCGGTCAGCCGCAGGTCGGCCAGCGGCGGCATGGCATCGGCAAAGATCGCATCGGCCAACGCCTCGCGCATGTCGCTGACCAGGCGTTCGCTGTCGCCGGTGGTCAGCTCGGTGACGTCGAGGCCGAACTCCTGCGCCATCGCCAGCACGACGGTGGTGCTGACCGGGCGGTTGTTGTTCTCCATCTGGTTGAGATAGGGCAGCGAGACGCCGAGCTTGGCGGCGAAGTCCTTCTGGGTCAGCCCGATACGGCCGCGGATCTCCCGCAGCTTGGCGCCGGCATAGAGTTTCTGAACGGGCATGGCGCGCCTTTGCAGATTAGCTTTGCGCGCAGGATATGTTTGCAAACCTTGGCGGGCAAGCGGTCTGGGGGTGGCCGATCCGAGTGGGTTGAATTTTCGCGCGCAGACAGCTATGTTCATTTCATACCGGCTGGCGGCTTCGGCTGCCAGTTCAAGGGCCGTTAGGGCGCAAGCCCGGCGGCTCTTGCTGTATCTGGAGAGCATTTGAGGGCTTGCGTCTATATTGACGGCTTCAATTTATATTATCGTGCCCTGAAGGGGACGAGATTCAAATGGCTCGACGTTCATGCCTTGGCGGCCGAGCTTCTCGATCCAAGCGACACCATCGAAGCAATCAGGTATTTCACGGCCGATGTAAGTCCCCGTGCGGGTGATGCTGGCGCGCCTCAGCGGCAGCAGGCCTATATGCGGGCGCTGAGGACGCTGCCAAACCTGAGCGTTCACAAGGGCCGGTTCCTACCCAAGGAGAAAACCCGACCTCTGGTGGGGCAGGAGCACATATTCGTTCGAGTTCACGATACCGAAGAAAAGGGCTCGGATGTGAACCTGGCGACGCACCTCCTGTATGATGCGTTTCGGGAGAGGTTCGATGTCGCCCTGGTGCTTTCTCAGGACACAGACCTGATCGAGCCACTCAGGGTCGTGACGCAGGATCTCAAGAAGGTCGTTGGAGTTGGTTGGCTCGACGCGTCACGACCGGGAAAGAAGCACCGGGCGGTGACCAGTTTCATTCGCCACGCCAACCCGTCAATATTGGGACGCTGCCAGTTCCCAGATCCTGTGATAGGAAAGGGCGGGGTGCGCTTTCCCAAACCCCTTGAGTGGGCCTGACCCAAGAGGCAAGGCCCTCACAGCCGCAGGCGACGCTCGCGGCGGATGACCAGCAGCATCGAGATGACGCTCATCACGCCGGTCAGGAACATGATCCAGAGCAGGGGCATCTCGCCGCTGCCGGGGCTCAGCATGGCGCCGGCGAGGGCGCTGAGGCCGGCGCCGCCGCCCAGCATGATGGCGCCCGAGAGGCCCGAGGCGGTGCCGGCCAGGTGCGGGCGCACCGAGAGCGCGCCGGCGGTGCCGTTGGCGATGGCGAGCCCGTTGCCCAGGCCGACGAAGACCATGAAGCCGAAGAAGCTCTGTGCCGACCCGAAGCCGGCCGCGGAGACGGCCAGCGACATTGCCATCCCGATACTGATCAGCAGCCCGCCCCAGAGGACCATCAGGTTGACTCCGACGCGCATCGCGAAACGGCCGGTGAGGTAATTGCCTGCAAAATATCCGATGGCCGGCATCCCGAAGAAGAGGCCGAGTTGCGTCGGCTCCAGCCCGAAGACCTCGGTTCCGACATAGGGTGCGCCACCAAGGTAGGCGTAGAAGGCCCCCGAGGAGAAGGAGCTTGCCATGGTGTAGCCCCAGAACCGGGGCGAGCGGAGCAGTTCGGGATATTCGCGGAACTGCGCCAGCATGGACTTGCCGCTGCGGGTCTTGGTCTCGCCGAAGTCGTAGTAGGTGAGCGCATAGGCCATGGCGGCCAGCGCCAGCAGCAGCCAGAAGTTGGCCTGCCAGCCGAAGTGTTCGTCGAGGAAGCCACCGACCGCCGGGCCGAGCATGGGCACCACCGCCATGCCCATCGTAATATAGCCGATCTTGCTGGCCGCCTCGTCCTGCGTGTAGAGGTCGCGCACCGCGGCGCGGGTCAGCACCATGGCCACGGCGATGACCGCCTGGCACATGCGGAAGGCGAGGAAGACCTCGGCCGTGGGGGCGAAGATGCAGCCCAGCGTCGCCAGCCCGAACAGCAGGATCCCCCCGAGGATGACCGGCCGCCGCCCCTGGCTGTCGGAGATCGGGCCGATGGCGATCTGCAGCAGCGCGTTGCACATCAGGAAGAGCGCGACCGAGAGCTGGAGCAGGCGGTAATCGGCGTGGAAATACTCGGTCATGCCCGGCAGGCTGGGCAGGAAAATGTTCATGGCCAGGGCCGACAGGCTGGTCAGCAGCACTAGGGTGCTTGTGTGGGGGGCCGTCCTGCGGTCGAGAAACCGGACATTCGGAGCATCGGTCATGGAACGGAGCTAGTCCTTGCCATGTGAATTGTCCATCGCGCTGTTGCAGCGGAGCATGGATTTGAGCGCTCATGGCAGTGTGGGGTGTGGATTTGCGTATTTGCAAAAATTGCCGTTAGCAAACTGAAGTAATTGCAAATTTGCCAAATTTCGCTTTGGGTGCCGCGCGTGCAGCATTATGGTCGCGCAATCTTACAGGGGAGCCACGTCGATGAAAGACATCCTGACCGAGCTTGAGAACCGCCGCGCCGACGCCCGACTGGGCGGGGGGCAGGCCCGGATCGACGCGCAGCACAAGCGCGGCAAGCTGACCGCGCGCGAGCGGATCGACCTGTTGCTCGACGAGGGCAGCTTCGAGGAGTTCGACATGTTCGTCGCGCACCGCTGCACCGATTTCGGGATGGAGAAGAGCCGCCCCGCAGGCGACGGCGTGGTCACCGGCTGGGGCACGGTCAACGGGCGCATGGTCTATGTGTTCAGCCAGGACTTCACTGTCTTCGGCGGCTCGCTCTCGGAAACCCATGCGCAGAAGATCTGCAAGATCATGGACATGGCGGTGCAGAACGGCGCGCCGGTGATCGGTTTGAACGACTCGGGCGGGGCGCGGATCCAGGAGGGCGTGGCCTCGCTCGCCGGATATGCCGACGTGTTCCAGCGCAACATCATGGCCTCGGGCGTGGTGCCGCAGATTTCCGTCATCATGGGCCCCTGCGCCGGCGGCGCGGTCTATAGCCCGGCGATGACCGACTTCATCTTCATGGTGAAGGATAGTTCCTACATGTTCGTGACCGGCCCCGACGTGGTGAAGACGGTGACGAACGAGGTGGTGACCGCCGAGGAGCTTGGCGGCGCCTCGACCCATACCAAGAAAAGCTCGGTTGCCGATGGCGCCTTCGAGAACGACGTCGAGGCCATGGCCGAGGTGCGCCGGCTGGTCGACTTCCTGCCGCTCAACAACCGCGAGAAGCCGCCGGTGCGGCCCTTCTTCGACGAGCCGGGCCGGGTGGAGAATAGCCTCGACACGCTGATCCCGGACAACCCGAACCAGCCCTACGACATGAAGGAACTGATCCTGAAGGTCGCCGACGAGGGCGATTTCTACGAGATCCAGGAAGACTACGCCAAGAACATCATCACCGGCTTCATCCGCCTGGAAGGGCAGACGGTGGGCGTGGTGGCGAACCAGCCGATGGTGCTGGCGGGCTGTCTCGACATCGACAGCAGCCGCAAGGCGGCGCGGTTCGTGCGCTTCTGCGACTGCTTCGAGATCCCGATCCTGACCTTCGTGGACGTGCCGGGCTTCCTGCCGGGCACCAGCCAGGAATACGGCGGGGTCATCAAGCACGGCGCCAAGCTGCTCTTCGCCTATGGCGAGGCGACGGTGCCGAAGGTCACGGTGATCACCCGCAAGGCCTATGGCGGCGCCTATGACGTGATGGCCTCGAAGCACCTGCGCGGCGATTTCAACTATGCCTGGCCGACGGCAGAGATCGCGGTGATGGGCGCCAAGGGCGCGACCGAGATCATCTATCGTGCGGACCTGGGTGACCCGGAGAAGATCGCGGCGCGGACGAAGGAATACGAGGACCGTTTCGCCAACCCCTTCGTGGCGGCCGAGAAGGGGTTCATCGACGAGGTGATCATGCCGCATTCGACGCGGCGGCGGGTGAGCCGGGCCTTTGCCTCGCTGCGCAACAAGCAGCTGAGCAACCCTTGGAAGAAGCACGACAATATTCCGCTGTGACCTGACATCGTAGGGCGGGGTTTACCCCGCCGCACGGGCATGGCGGGGTAAACCCCGCCCTACGGAGGATGCGATGAACCAGATGTGGAAGAACCAGGCCTTCACCATTTCCCATGCCGATGACGGCAAGTTCGAGGGGCGCGGCCTGCGGGCCTTCTTTGAATACCGCCAGCTCGGCATCGCCGAGGCGACGGGGGGCAAGTTCGGGGCGCATGTGATCCGCGCGGTGCCGGGGATGGAGAGCCCGGGCGCCTGGCACAGCCACGACCTCGACTTCCAGATGGTCTATGTCACCCAGGGCTGGGTGGTCTTCGAATACGAGGGGCAGGGCGAGCACGTGCTGCGCGCCGGATCCTGCGTCTTGCAGCCGCCGGGGATCAAGCACCGCGAGGTGCGACATTCTGACAATTTGGAGTTGCTTGAAATCGTCTCTCCGGCAACATTCGAGACGCTGGACGAATCAGCGCCATGACTTTACGTGGCGTTAATCGGTTTGCGCGAAGCCTTGGCGTCGCGCCTGCGGCCCCGACAGGAGGAGCTCGCCCGCGAGGGAGGGGTCGGGGCCGCGGCATTATCCTGGGAACAGTGCTGACGATGCTGGCGGCCGGCGCGCAGGCGCAGCCGCTTATCACCGTGCCTTCGGAGCAGCCGGTGAGCCTTTCCCAGATCGTGATCGACGACGCGCCGGGCGAGATCTGGCTGCGGTTCCGCTTTCTCGCTCCCGAGATCGCGCGCGACGGAGGACGCATTGACGGCGCGACCGCTTCGGTGGACATGGAGCATCTCTGCAACGCGCTGGCGTTGCCCTACATGACCGAACAGGGGCTGAGCGCCGCCCGCATCGTGATTTCGCTGATGGACCGCGACGTCGCCTTCGGCGAGTCCGCCCCCGAGGCGACGCAGTTCTTCGAGGCCTTCCGGCCCGAGGACGGTCGCTGCATCTGGGAGGAGTTCTGATGCGTCCACAAGATCTTGACCTGACCGCCGGCCGCCCCGCGCGCGCTGATGCTTTGCGGTCACAAATCGCCCATCGCACGGGGGGCGGATACACTTCGCCCCGCCATTGGGCTATTCTCCTGGCCGGGAGCCGCCCCGTGGCGGTGCCCGAAAACATGAGGCAGCCGAGGTCACAAGGCCCCGGAAAACAAGAAACAAGCAGGAGAAACGCATGTCGAAAGCGATCCTTTTCGCGGCCCTCGTCGGCTTTGGCGGCCTGGTTGCCGCCTGCGGCAACACCCGTGACGATTACGTCGTGGTCCAGCCCGAGCCGATCTCGACCGAACCGGTCTTTACCGGCAAGTACAAGTAAAACCGGCGCAGGACCGGCCGTGCGGCCGGTCCTGCCCATCGCCGCGGGCGGGGGGCTTGCCCCATGCTGAAGCACCGCGGCTTTCCCGGGCGCCAGCCCGGCACCGATTTCCAGTTCGTCATCCGCCGGGCCAACCCGCGCGGCATCACCCCGCTGATCGAGCGCGCGCGGTTCAAGGACCGCCGCTATGCCGACCGGCAGGCCGACCTGTATTTCATGGCGGCGCTCTGGAACCATTTCGGCGAGGAGCCCTTCGAGCGCGGCAATCTCGACGCCGGCCGGCTGAGCTGGCTGTTCGGGCGCGAGGTGGTGCCGGCGGAAGAGCCCTTCGACCCGGTGAGCTACGAGGCGCTGCTGCGCATCGACGCGGATGTGGCGCGGGCCTCTTTCCCGGAGGTCTTCGACGAATGACGCCCGCGATCGGCAAAACCCTGCCCGGCGTTCCCGCATTTGGGCGCTTTCCGGCTGATGCGCGGCCCGCCGTCGCGTCGGTCTTGGCGGGGCTTTCCGTGTCGTACAAGGTCGGACCGAAGGAAGAGGCCGGTTGCCCCAGCTTCGGTCATCTTCCGACAATCCGTACCCCTTCCCTTGCCGGGCAGGACAGGACTACCTGTTTCCTGCCCGGTACTTTCTTCGCCGGCCGCATGCGCCCCGAGCCTGAAACCGGGTCCGTTTCTGCGCGTTTTCTTGCTCAAAACGCTCAGGAAAACGGCATCCTCTTGCGGAACCGGCAAAACCGTTCATGGGTTCTTCCATCGAGCCAAATAAAAACCGAAGGAAAACCCTCATGCTGCGTAGCGCATATCTCATTCGAGCTTCCCTGGTTCTCGCTCTCGCCGGCGGCCTTGCGGCCTGTGGCGATGACCCGCTGGAACAGGGTCTCTATGGCGGGGCCCTCGGCATGGGCACCGCGGCAATCCTCGACGGCAACCTGGTCGCCGGCGCGGCGGTCGGTGCCGGTGCGAACCTGCTCTACTGCCAGAAGAATCCGGGCCGCTGCTGAGGCCCGTGACAGCGGCGCTCTGAGCGCCGCACTCCAAAGACCACCACTCAAAGACGCCGTTTCCGGGAATTTCCCCGGAGGCGGCGTTTTGCATTTCCGCATCTTCCAGACGAAGGACGATCCATGTTCAAGAAAATCCTGATCGCCAACCGGGGCGAGATCGCCTGCCGCGTCATCAAGACGGCCCGCAAGATGGGGATCAAGACGGTTGCCATCTACTCGGACGCCGACCGCAACGCGCTGCACGTGCAGATGGCCGACGAGGCGGTGCACATCGGCCCGCCGCCGGCGAACCAGTCCTATATCGTCATCGACAAGGTGATGGCGGCGATCAAGGCGACCGGCGCCGAGGCGGTGCACCCGGGCTATGGCTTCCTGTCGGAGAACCCCAAGTTCGCCGAGGCGCTGGAGAAGGCCGGTGTCGCCTTCATCGGCCCGCCGGTGGGCGCGATCGAGGCGATGGGCGACAAGATCACCTCGAAGAAGATCGCCCAGGAGGCCGGGGTCTCGACGGTTCCGGGCTACATGGGTCTGATTGCCGATGCGGATGAGGCGGTGAAGATCTCGGGCGAGATCGGCTATCCGGTGATGATCAAGGCCTCTGCCGGCGGCGGCGGCAAGGGGATGCGGATCGCCTGGAACGACGAGGAGGCGCGCGAGGGCTTCCAGTCGTCCAAGAACGAGGCGGCCTCGTCCTTTGGCGATGACCGTATCTTCATCGAGAAGTTCGTCACCCAGCCGCGTCACATCGAGATCCAGGTGCTCTGCGACACCCATGGCAATGGCGTCTACCTGCACGAGCGGGAATGCTCGATCCAGCGGCGCAACCAGAAGGTGGTGGAAGAGGCGCCCTCGCCGTTCCTGGACGAGGCGACCCGCAAGGCGATGGGCGAGCAGGCGGTCGCGCTGGCCAAGGCGGTGGGCTATGCCAGCGCCGGGACGGTGGAATTCATCGTCGACGGTAACCGCAACTTCTATTTCCTCGAGATGAACACCCGCCTGCAGGTGGAACACCCGGTCACCGAACTCATCACCGGCGTCGACCTGGTCGAGCAGATGATCCGCGTGGCCAATGGTGAAAAGCTGCCCTTCGCGCAGTCCGACCTGAAGATCAACGGCTGGGCCATCGAGAACCGTCTCTACGCCGAAGATCCCTATCGCGGCTTCCTGCCGTCGATCGGGCGGCTGACCCGCTATCGCCCGCCGGCCGAGGTGACCAAGGCCAGCCACGTGGTGCGCAACGATACCGGCGTCTACGAGGGCGGCGAGATCAGCATGTATTACGACCCGATGATCGCCAAGCTCTGCACCTGGGCGCCGACCCGCGCCGAGGCGATCGAGCGGATGCGCGTGGCGCTGGACAGCTTCGAGGTCGAGGGGATCGGGCATAACCTGCCGTTCCTGTCGGCGGTGATGGATCACCCGAAGTTCGTCAGCGGCGACATGACCACGGCCTTCATCGCCGAGGAATATCCCGAGGGCTTCGAGGGGGCGACCCTGGGTGCGGGCGACCTGCGCCGCATCGCCGCCGCCTGCGCCGCGATGAACCGGGTGAGCGAGATCCGCCGCACCCGTGTCTCGGGCCGGATGGACAACCACGAGCGCAAGGTGGGCGACGACTGGGTCGTCACGCTGCAGGGCGAACGCTATGCGCTGTCAGTGCAGGCCGATCCGAAGGGCGCGACCATCCACTTTGCCGATGGCGCCTCGCATCGGGTCGAGGGCGCCTGGACGCCGGGCAAGAGCCTGGCCGAGATGCTGGTCGACGGCGCGCCGCTGGTGCTGAAGGTCGGCAAGATCTCGGGCGGGTTCCGCATCCGCACGCGGGGGGCCGACCTGAAGGTGCACGTGCGCTCGCCGCGCCAGGCCGAGCTGGCCGAGCTGATGCCCGAGAAGCTGCCGCCGGACACCTCCAAGCTGCTGCTCTGCCCGATGCCGGGGCTGATCGTGAAGGTCAACGTGGCCGAGGGCGACGAGGTGCAGGACGGTCAGGCGCTCTGCACCGTCGAGGCGATGAAGATGGAGAACATCCTGCGCGCCGAACGCAAGGGCCGCGTCGTCAAGATCAACGCCGCACCGGGCGACAGCCTGGCGGTGGACGACGTGATCATGGAGTTCGAATAAGGGTGGAACGGGCGGCGGGCATAGCCTTCGGGCCTGGCACCGGCCAAGGGCTTTGCAAAGCCCTTGGCACGCCGCGCGTTGCGCCCGCTCAGTTGCTCAGCCGCCGCTCTTCGACCTCGCGCTGGCGGATCGGCATCTTGTCGATCGAGCGCGAGATTTCCCGCACGGTCCAGGGCAGCGGCTTCCTGAGTTCGATCTGCCCGTCCTTGCCGACCAGCACCAGCATGAAGCCGCGCGGCCGCAGCCGCTGGCGCAGCGGCGATTTCGCCGCCGGGTCGGTATCGGTCAGCACCACCACGTCGCGGTCGGCCAGCGCCGGGACGTTCTCGTTGAGCAGTTGCATCTGCTCGATGAAGCGCGGATCCTCGGCGGTGTCTGCAAAGACCACCACGGGCCGCGCCTGCCAGAGGAAATCCGGCAGGTCGGCCTCGCCCGCCGGGCGGATCAGCGCCTCGGGCTCGCCGGCCCAGGCCGTGGCCGCCATGACGGCGGCAAGAACTATGCTGGTGATGCGGAACATTCGGCCTCCTGTGGAGTGGAATATAGTCACCCCGGCCGGCTCTGCGACCATTGATTTGCCCATGCGGCACAAAAGTTTATCGCCCCGCGCCGCGCGCGGACCCGTCCCATGCCCGCAACCGCACCCGACAGGGGTGCGCCCCTGCGCCCCCCGACCCGACGAGAGGATATTGCCATGAGCAAGAAAGACACCTGGCGCAAGGCCGCCGAGGCCGAGATGCGCGGCCGTTCGGCCGACACGCTGACCTGGCACACGCTGGAAGGCATCCCCGTCGCGCCGCTCTATACCGAAGAGGACACCGCCGGCCTGCCGCATCTGGGCACCCTGCCGGGCGAGGCGCCCTTCACCCGCGGCGTCAAGGCGACGATGTATGCCGGCCGGCCCTGGACCATCCGGCAATATGCCGGCTTCTCGACCGCCGAGGAGAGCAACGCCTTCTACCGCCGCAACCTCGCCGCCGGGCAGCAGGGCGTTTCGGTGGCCTTCGACCTCGCCACCCACCGCGGCTATGACAGCGACCACCCCCGCGTCACCGGCGACGTCGGCAAGGCGGGCGTGGCCATCGACTCGGTCGAGGACATGAAGATCCTCTTCGACGGCATCCCGCTGGACAAGGTCTCGGTCTCGATGACGATGAACGGCGCGGTGATCCCGATCCTGGCGAATTTCATCGTCACCGGCGAGGAGCAGGGCCATTCGCGCAAGGTGCTTTCGGGGACCATCCAGAACGACATCCTCAAGGAGTTCATGGTCCGCAACACCTATGTCTATCCGCCCGAACCCTCGATGCGGATCGTCGCGGACATCATCGAATATACCGCGAACGAGATGCCCAAGTTCAACTCGATCTCGATCTCGGGCTATCACATGCAGGAGGCCGGGGCGAACCTGGTGCAGGAACTCGCCTATACGCTGGCCGACGGGCGCGAATACGTGCGCACCGCCATCGCGCGGGGCATGGATGTCGACGCCTTCGCCGGGCGGCTGTCGTTCTTCTTCGCCATCGGCATGAACTTCTTCATGGAGGCCGCCAAGCTGCGCGCCGCCCGCCTGCTCTGGCACCGCATCATGTCGGAATTCCAGCCCAAGGATCCGAAGTCGATGATGCTGCGCACCCATTGCCAGACCTCGGGCGTGTCGCTGCAGGAACAGGATCCCTACAACAACGTGATCCGCACCGCCTATGAGGCGATGAGCGCGGTGCTCGGCGGTACTCAGTCGCTGCACACCAACGCGCTGGACGAGGCGATCGCCCTGCCGACCGACTTCTCGGCCCGCATCGCCCGCAACACCCAGCTGATCCTGCAGGAGGAGACCGGCGTCACCAAGGTCGTCGACCCGCTCGCCGGATCCTACTACGTCGAGAAGCTGACCCACGATCTGGCCGAAGCCGCGTGGACGCTGATCGAGGAGGTCGAGGAGATGGGCGGCATGACCAAGGCGGTGGCCTCGGGGATGCCCAAGCTGCGCATCGAGGAAACCGCCGCCACCCGCCAGGCGATGATCGACCGCGGCGAGGAGGTGGTCGTCGGGGTCAACAAGTACCGCAAGGACAAGGAAGACCCGATCGACATCCTCGAGATCGACAACGACGCCGTGCGCGCCTCGCAGATCGCCCGGCTCGAACGCGTGCGCGCCAGCCGCGACGCGGCCGCCTGCCAGGCGGCGCTGGACGAGGTGAGCCGGGTCGCCGCCGAGGGCGGCAACCTGCTGGCGGCGGCGGTCGAGGCCGCGCGGGCGCGGGCGACTGTGGGAGAGATCAGCATGGCGATGGAAAAGGTATTCGGACGGCACCGCGCCGAGGTGAAGACCCTGGCCGGGGTCTATGGCGCCGCCTACGAGGGCGACGAGGGCTTTGCCGCGATCCAGAAATCGGTCGAGCAATTCGCCGAGGACGAGGGGCGCCGCCCGCGGATGCTGGTGGTCAAGATGGGCCAGGACGGCCACGACCGGGGGGCAAAGGTCATCGCCACCGCCTTCGCCGACATCGGTTTCGACGTCGACGTCGGCCCGCTGTTCCAGACCCCGGAAGAGGCGGCGCAGGACGCCATCGACAACGACGTGCACGTCGTCGGCATTTCCTCGCAGGCGGCCGGCCACAAGACGCTCGCTCCGCAGCTGGTGCAGGCGTTGAAGGATCAGGGCGCGGGCGATATCATCGTGATCTGCGGCGGGGTTATCCCGCAGCAGGACTATGACTATCTCTACGAGCGCGGCGTGAAGGCGATCTTCGGTCCGGGGACCAATATCCCCAAGGCGGCCGAAGACATCCTGGGCCTGATCCGCGCCGCCCGGGGGTAAGGCGGGGCTGAATGGACAGACGCGGCAGGATCCTGATCGGCATGGCGGGCGGCGCCCTCTGGGCGCTGGCCGTGGTCTGGGGCGCCCAGCGCGCCGGTCTGGCCTTCATGACGCCGCTGGTCGGCGTGCCGCTGGCCATGGCGCCGGTCGGTCTGGTCATGACGCTGATGATCGCCCGCCTGGCGCAGCGCCGTTTCTTCGACGATGACATCATTGACGGCGAGGATTTCCCGCAGGGCTCGCCCGCCTGGATCGACCAGCGGGTGCTCTCCAATACCTCCGAACAGGCGGTGCTGGCGCTGCTGATCTGGCCCTTCGTCGCGCTGACCCTGGGCGGGCAGGTGGTGGTGGTGCTGGGCTTCGCCTTCGCCCTCTCGCGGATCGCCTTCTGGCTCGGCTACCACGCCGCGCCGCCGCTGCGCGCCTTCGGCTTCGCGGCCACCTTCTACACCACCGCGCTCGCCGCCCTCTGGTCGCTGGCCGTCTGGCTCTGACCGCGCCCCTGATTTCTCTTCTTTCCAAATATCTCCGGCAACTGTATTTTTTCACGCCGTTGCGGCGAAGTCGGTGCCGTCGCGGAT
>NZ_BNCJ01000041.1 GCF_014656415.1 Seohaeicola zhoushanensis
TTCGGAATGCGGTTCCCCGGTCACTGCCGGAGGGCGCGGTCGAAATTGCTGGCGGCGGCGGGGCCGGCCCCGGTTTCAGATCGCATGCGTGTTGCGCAGGTGCAAGACATAGTCGCCCAGGTCCTGCCCGGGCAGCGCCGCCGGATCGATCCGCGCCAGAAGATCGCGCACCGCCTCGGCTTCGGGCACCGGCAGGGTCTCGCCGAGCGCGTCGATATCGTCGAAGAAGGGCCGCCCAAGCAGCTCCGAGAGATAGTCGTGAATCGGCGCGAACTGCGCGACTAGGCGGGCGCGCAGCTCCGCCCCAAACATCTCGACAGTGCCATTGGCCACCGGTTTCAGTGCCGCGCCCTGCGTCAGCAGGTATTGCGCGAGCGCATGGGCCCGTGCCGGCGGCAGGTCGTGGTTGCCGCGCCGCACGATCTCCATCGCTGCGCGCGGCAGACTGGAATTGGCCTGGCCTGCGGGCACCAGCCGATCCGGCATCCGCACCGAGATCTGCGCCATGAAATCCTCGGTCGAGCCGCCGACGGCAAGGATGTCGCCATAGGGGCGCAGGATCATCCGCGCTTTGGGCAGCTGCTGCAGCCAGGGTTCGACCACAGTTCGGAAATTGAAGTGGATATTGTCGAAATAGGACTCGGCCCCGCCCGCCGACAGCGCCGGGATCTTCTCGCCCACCTTCAGCCGCTGGCCATGCCACGAGACAAGGTATTCGTCCGGCCGGCGCAGTGCGCAATAGATCTCAAACTCTGCCCCCGGGAACCAGTCGGCCAGGGTGCGGATCAGCTCAGGCTTCACCTGGCCGAAATTGGCGAAGGCCTCCGAACAGAGGATCACCGTCTCGGAGCCGATCTCGCGCACCTGGTTCTGCAGCGCCAGCATCATCTGGACACTGGCAGGCAACCGCTTGAACTGCTGCGGCACCTTCCGGTCACTAACTTCGGCCATCATCTTGTAGGCCAGTGCCGAATGCGGCTCGCGGATGTTGACATCACGCTCTAAATCAGGACCCGGATACCCCAGCGCACGCGCCAGGTTGGCGGCGAAACCACGGGTCTCGACCGCCGGGTAGAGGATGCCGTGCTTGGCCAGCCGGCACCAGTTCAGCGTCAGGAAGCTCTGCAGCGCGGTAGAGCCGACCTTGTGATGCCCGATGTAGAAGATGACTTTCATGCAACCTGCCCGTGCAACCCTTTTGCCGGGTGTCTAGAACAAGACGCAGGGCAAGGAAAGCCGCGTGCCCCGCGCTTGACAGCGTTCCGCCGGGAGGCTCTTAACAGGGGCTGGCGCGGCAAGGGAACAGGCATGGTTCAGGAGATCGTTTTCCACCTCGGCGACTGCAAGACGGGAACCACCTCGGTGCAGGCGGTGCTGGCAAAACAGGCCTGGCGGACCGCCGCCGGGCAGGGTGCCGACATCGTCTATCCGGCGCGCGTGAACCATATTCCGCTGGCCAAGTCGCTGTGGGTCGACACCGAGATGCCCTTCGAGGCAGAGCGTTTCGCCACGGTGCGCCGGGCATTCGAGAGCAGCGACGCCGCGCATGGGGTGATCTCGGCCGAGTATTTCGAATTCGTCGATCCCGAGCGGGTGGCGGCGGCGATCGAGCGGCACCTCAAGGGCTATGCCGGGCGGATCCGCCTAGTGGCCTATGTGCGCCCGCATGCCGATCGGTTGGTCTCGGCCTTTGCCGAGCGCACCAAGCAAGGGCTGTTCATGAAGCCGCTGGCCGCCATGCACGACAAGCTGGCCGCGGAAGGCCTGCTGTTCTACGCCCCCCGCTTCGAGAAGTGGCGCCGCCATTTCGGCGAGGCTTTCACCCTGCGCCCCTTCATTCGCAGCAGTCTCTACAAAGGTGATGTCGTGCATGATTTCTTTTCCTGGATGACACGGGGCGAGGCCTTCCAGATCACCCGGCCCACCGATCAGAACGAGAGCCTCTCGGTCGAGGATATCGCCATGCTGCGCGCCATTCATGGCCGTATCCGCGCCGAGACCGGCCGCAGCCTGCGTCCGGTGCAGCAGGCGCTGGGGTGGTATCTGGCTGATATCTTGAGTTCGGTTCCGCGCAGGAACGGCACCCGGCCCCGCCTGCACAGTGCCCTGGCCCGGCGCGTGGTGGCCACCTACGCCGAGGATGCTGCCGCGCTGGATGCCGCCTTCTTCGAGGGCACGCCGATGTCCGATGCCCTCGCCGGGGCGGCGCAGAAGGCGTTGCCGGAAGCGCAGTCGTTCCGGGCCGAGAACCATTTCGGCCCCGAGGAGCTGCGCCTGTTCGACATCTGGGCCGATCTGCTGAGCCGGCTGATGACCGCCGACCCCGAACATTTCAAATGGGCGGTGCGCAGCCCCGATCACCGCGGGCCGACCCCGCCGACCCGCGCCGTCGGCTGACCGGCAGGCTAGGCGCCTGCGCGCTGACGCCCGCCCCGGCCGCCGCCGGTGAGCGCACGCGCGACTTGGCGCACCTCCTGCACCCGCTTGCCGTGCAGGAAGACGGGCCAGTTCACCTGGTCATTCTCGAAGACCCCGGCCAAGATACGCGCCAGCACGGTGATGCCGCGCATCTCCTCTCCCGAGAGATAATCCTCGGGACGCACCGACTGCGGCTCGGACCGTGCGGTGTCGCAGGCCTGGTCCAGCTCGGCTTCCAGAACCTTCTCGCCGCCAAAGAAATCGCGGTCCATCGCCCGCGCGTCTTCGCGGTATTCCATGCGGATCTTCTCGGCCAGGCTCTTGTGCAGCTCCAGCCTGGTACGGGTTTGCAGCGGCGGCAGGGTGGCGAGAACCCGGCCGAATTCCCAGCCGAAGGAATGGCGCAGCTGCGGCGGTAGCGGCCCCAGTTCCATCTGCACCACCTTCAGGCGCATCAGATCCTCCAGGCAGAGCGATTCATTGGCGCTGTCCTCGCCCAGAAGGCGGAAGGGGGTACCATCGAAGGCATGGTGCACGAAATCCTTCACCACGTCGCCCTCGCGCAGCCGCTGCCGGATCATCGGGCGCAGCAGGAAGGCCTCGCCAAACTGTTCGCGCCAAGCCATGAAGCGGGGATAATAGCGGAACCGGTCGATCTCGCGCATCTGCTCGAAGAAGGCGTCCGGATCGGCATCGACTACCTTGCGCAGGCCGATCTTGACCCGCTCTGCAAAACTCGAGATCACCCGCGCCGCATGCGGGCGGACATAGGCGATGATCCGGATGCGCTCGTCCCCGGCGGCCCAGTGGGTGTCCAGGGTCTCGCGGAAGGTCGCGGCCGGCACCGTCTCGAAGCCCTCGGCGGAGACCAGGCAGTAGTCCTCCTTGGCCGCCTTCAGCCGTTCGCCCAGGCTGGCGAAGACCTGCTGCGCCCGCGCCACCGCCTTGGGCGAGGTGCCATCCTCGCCGGCATCGAAATGCCGGCGCAGCATGTTCATGGTGATCTTCGCCGGGTAGAATACGCTCCGGCCCTCCAGCTGCACCTGTTTTTGCGCAAAGGCATACTGGATCGAGGTCGACCCGGTCTTGTGGTCGCCGATGTGGAAGATCAGGGTCTTGGCTTTGGTCATCTCTTACCTCGGGGCGGGAACGCGTGCTGCCGTGCTTAAGTCATTGCCGCGACCCGGACAATTGCCGCGGCCCCTGGGCTCAGGCCATCATCTCCTCGTGCAGCGCGATGGCCTCTTCCAGGTCGTCGAAATACTGCATCCGCCCGTGTTCCAGCACGATGCCGGCGTTGCAGAAGGCGCGCAGCTGGTTCATCGAGTGATTCACCATGATGGCGCTGGAATGCCGCATCCGGTCGACGAAGACCGCCCGGCTCTTGCGCCGGAAAACCGCGTCGCCCACCGCCGTCACCTCGTCCACTAGGTAAGTGTCGAAGCGGATCCCCATCGAGGCGCCGAAGGTGAGGCGCGAGCGCATGCCGCTGGAATAGCTGCGCACCGGCATGTGGAAAAACTTGCCGAGCTCCGAGAAGTCCTCGACGAAGGCCAGCAGCGCATCGGTGTCAACGCCGTAGATGCGGGCGATGAAGCGCACATTCTGCGCCCCGGTCAGATCCTTGTGGAACGAGCCGCCGAAGCCCACCGGCCAGGAGATCGTGCCGTCGCTGACGATGCGGCCGCTGTCCGGGCGCATGGTGCCCGAAATCAGCCGCAGCAGGGTCGATTTTCCTGCCCCATTGCGCCCTAGCAGCGCCAGCGACTTGCCGGTCGGCAGGGTTAGGTTCAGATCGTCGATCACCACCCGCCGTTCGCCGCGCATCATGAAGCTCTTGGTGAGATTCTCGAAACGGATCACCGGCGAACGCTCCGCGTTCGCCGGGGGCCGGCAGGATATCGTGCAGCGATGCCCGTGAGGCACACCCACGCAATTTGGGCCCAACCACCCACCGCCTCAGCTCCGATCGCGGATCGAGTAGTAGATCAGCGCCAGGATCGACCAGCCGAGCAGCAGGAACAGCCCGGTCAGCCCGCCGAGGATCCAGCGCTGCGGGTATTCCGAGGACTGGGCCAGCGTCGGCTTGATGTAGGTGGCGAGGTAGCGGCTCTGGCGCTGCGCATCATCGCGCGCCACCTCCAGCGCGGTCAACGCGGCGCGATAGGTCTGCTCGGCATATTCCAGATCGACGTTCAGGCTCTCGAACTCGGCGATCAGGGAGGGATAGTCCTCGCCGATGCCGCCGGTGTCGGTGCTGTCCGAGGTGAAGCCGGCGCGTTCCAGCCGGATGCGTTCGCGGATCACGTCGATCAGCTGCTGGGCCTTGACCACACGGGGGTCAGTCGCCGGGGCGGTGCCACGCAGCAGATCATAGTCCACCAAGGCCGTGGCGAGCTGCTGCTGCAGGTTGTTGAGCACCCCCATGCGACCCTGGATATCAGTGGCCGGGTCGACGATCCGGGTGCGGGTACGGAAGCGGGTCAGCGCCTCGCGGGCGGATTTCAGCCTAGTCAGAGCCTCATCTAGGTCGTCGCGGGCATAGCGCATGGCATCCTCGCGCGCCTGTTCGTTCAGCGCGTTGATGCGGTCCTGGCTCTGGCGCACGATGGCCGAGGTGATCGCTTGGGCGGTGGCTGGGTCGAAGGCCGCGACCGAGACCTCGGTCAGCCCGGTGCCGGCGTTGTACGAGATGCCGATGATGCGGTTCCAGTACCAGTCGAGATCCTCCTGGCTAGCGTCGGGCCAGAGGCCGAAGACCCAGTCGGTTGGCCAGACCTGGGAGTAATGCGCGCGCAGGTCGATCTCCGCGTCGACCGCCTGCACCATCTCGTGGCTCTGGATGAACTCGTAGAGGATGTCGCTGTCCGAGGCGGTGCTGCCACCGGTGAACTGCAGCAGCCCGCCGACCAGTTCCGAGGCGCCGCCGCTTTCCTGGCTGCGCACTATGAAGCCGGTGACCGACTGGTACTGGTCCTGCGCCACCTCGGACAGGTACCAGACCGTCGCGGCCAGGGGCGCGGCGACCAGCAACACGAAGCTCAGGATCAAGCCCCAGTGACGCCGCCGCAGCCGGGCCGGCCGGGCAATCGGTTGCACCTGCACCACCTGCGCCGGCGCACCGGCCGCTGCGGCGGGTCCACCCCCGGCCCGGCGCAGCGCAGCGCGGCGCCCCCTGCCGCGACGACGCGGCGCGAGATCGTCGTCGAAATCGTCGTCGTCGTCCAGATCCACCGGATCGGCCACCTGCGGCGTGGCGGGTCTATCCTCCGCCTCCGCGCTGCGCCGGGCCGGTTTCTCCTCGGGCTTGCCGTCCATGCTTTGTCCTGTACCTGGGCCGGGGCGCCCCGGCGCGTGGCGTTAAGCCGTTTGTAATTGCTGTGTATCTCTTGCATAAAGCCCCGGTCGACGCCAGCCCGAGACACCGCCCGATGGCCTCCCAGCCCGCAGACCCGCCGCCCTCCCTCTCCCCTGCCCCACCTCCTGCGCTGCCGCCGGCCGATGCCGCCCGGCGCCGGTTTGCGACCTTGCGCACGGTACTTGCGCTGGTATTGCGCGAGATGTCGACGCGCTACGGGCGCACGCCAGGGGGCTATGCCTGGAGCATCCTCGAACCGCTGGGCGCGATCCTGGTGCTGAGCATCGGCTTTTCCTTGCTCATCCGCACGCCCTCGCTCGGCCATTCTTTCCTTTTGTTCTACGCCACCGGCTATCTGCCTTTCGACATGTACCAGAGCATCTCGAACGCAGTGGCGCGGGCAATCAATTTCTCACGCCCGCTGCTGCTTTACCCGGCGGTGACCTGGCTCGATGCGGTGCTGGCGCGCTTCTTGCTCAACAGCTTGACCAGCGTGGTGGTCTCGGTGCTGCTGCTCGGTGGCATTCTGGCGGTGATCGGCCATCGCGCCACGCTCGACATGGTGCCGATGGTCGAGGCGACCGGCCTCGCCATGATACTGGGGCTCGGCGTAGGCACGCTGAACTGCGCGCTTTCAGGCCTGTTCCCGATCTGGGAGGTGGCCTGGTCGATCATCACCCGACCGCTGTTTCTCGCCTCGGGCATCCTCTACATCTACGAGGATCTCCCCGAGATCGCCCGCACGATCCTGTGGTTTAACCCGCTGATGCATATCAGCGGCATCATGCGCAGCGGCTTTTACCCAACCTATGTGGCCACCTATGCCAGTCCGCTCTACGTGCTGGGGGTCAGCCTAGTGCTGATGGCGCTTGGGCAGGTCCTGCTGGGCCGCTACCACCGCGAGATCCTGAACGCCTGAGCCGCATCCCTGGCGGGACATTCGGGGTGCCCTCTCGGAGCACCCCGCGATCAATCATCTACTTTTTTCTAAATTACAGTGGCTTACTCCCGGCCCCAGCCATCCGTCTCAGGACCGGGCGTAGACGTCCTCGTAGCGGATGATATCGTCCTCGCCCAGGTAGGAGCCAGTCTGCACCTCGATCAGCACCATCGGCACCTTGCCCGGGTTCTCCATCCGGTGCACCGCCCCCAGCGGAATGTAGACCGACTGGTTCTCGCTCACCAGCTTCACCTGGTCGTCCACCGTCACTTTCGCGGTGCCCTCCACCACGATCCAGTGCTCCGAACGGTGGTGATGGCTCTGCAGCGACAGCGCCGCGCCGGGGTGGACGTGGATCCGCTTGACCTGGAAGCGGCCGCCGATCACCAGGCTCTCGAACCAGCCCCAGGGCCGGTGATCCTTGGGGAAATGCGTCGCCTGCGCCGCGCCCTTCGCCTTCAGCGCCTCGACCGCCTTCTTCACGTCCTGCGCCCGGTCCATGGAGGCCACCAGCACCGCGTCGTTCATCGCCACCGCGATCACGTTCTCCAGCCCGATGCCCACCACCTCCAGCCGCTCGCTCTCCGAGCGCAGCAGCGTGTCAGTGCAGTCGATCGCGGTGGCCGCGCCAGAGGTTACGACGCCCTTCGCATCCGGCCCGCCCTCGCGCCAGACCGCGTCCCAGCCGCCGAGATCGGACCAACCCGCCGCGAAGGGCACCACCGAGAGGTTGTCGGCCTTCTCCATCACCGCGTAGTCGATCGAGATGTCGCCCGCGCCGCTCCAGGCCGCGGGGTCGAGCCGCAGGAAGCCGAGGTCGGGCCAGCCCTGTTCCACCGCAGCCTGAACCGGGGCGACCAGGTCCGGCGCATGGGCGCGGAAGGCGGCGAGGATCGCCTTGACCGAGAAGAGGAAGATCCCGGCGTTCCACAGATAGGTACCGGCGGCGACCATCTCGGCGGCGCGGGTGGCGTCTGGCTTCTCGACGAAGCGCTTCAGCGCCAGCGGCCGGGCCTCGAAGGCGCCGGGATCCTCGGCCAGTTCCAGGTAGCCGTAACCGGTCTCGGCATGGGTCGGCTTGATTCCGAAGGTGACGAGCTGCCCGGCCTCTGCCGCCTCGGCCCCGGTCGCCACCGCGGCGCGGAAGGCCGCCGCATCGGGCACCACGTGATCGGAGGGGGCGACCAGCATCAGCCCCTCGGGGTCGCTCCGTTCCAGCCAGAGCGCCGCCGCCAGCACCGCCGGCGCGGTGTTGCGCCCCTCGGGCTCGATCAGGATCGCACCCGGATCGATGCCGGCCGCCGCCAGCTGCTCGGTCACGATGAAGCGGAAATCGGAATTGGTCAGTACCAGCGGCGCCGCGAAGCCTGGCCCCGAGAGCCGCTCGGCCGAGGCCTGGAACAGCGTCGTCTCGCCCACCAGCGGCACGAATTGCTTGGGATAGGACTTGCGCGAGAGCGGCCAGAGGCGCGTGCCGGAGCCGCCGCAAAGTAGCACTGGGGTAATCATGAAATCACCTGAACCGATCTGAAGTGGGCTATCGGAAATGTATCTCCCGATTGGCGTCGTAAGTTCAAGCCGCAATGCCCTTTGCACAAGACTATCGGGCATCAGTCCTGGAAAATCCCTGCCTAGAGCCGCTTTCTGAGCCAGCCCAGGAAGGCCGCGTCGGGCTTTCTCAGCCGCTGCGCCCCGGTACGGGCCCAGAGGCCGCGCCAGTCGGCGGCCAGCGCGTGCACGTCCATCCCCGGCGCCAGGCGGCGCGCCTCCTCGAGCGCGGCCTCCGAGAGCAGCGGCGGCGGCACCTCGACGACGGCGGTGCGCTGGCTGAAGCGGATCAGGTCGCCCGGCTCTTCCGTCATGGCGTAATCGGGCAGGTGGTCCGAGGCGATCATCTCGCGCAGCATGGCGCGGAACACCCGCCGGGGCGAGGCCGAGCCGGATTTCTTCAGGAGCGTGTCGACCGAGACGCGCCAGCTCTCCTGCCGGCCGCAATGCTTGCGGGCGATCTCGTAGATCCGCCGCTCCAGCGGCTTCCTCAGGCGGAAGTAGTCGCGCGACAGCGTCAGCACCGCCCGCCCCAGCACCGCCCGGTACAGCCATTCCGAGAGCGTCACGCTCACGCTGACCATCCGCCCGCCGCGGGTCTTGCGGATGATCTCCCAGCGCTCGATCAGGCCGAAGCCGGTGGTGGTCTCGATCTCGCCGGTGACGATATTGGTGGTGATGCGGGTACCGGCCAGCCGCTCGAAGGCCTCGCGCAGGCGGCGGTAGGCATCGCCGCTGGTCTCCCGGTTGGTCGCCACCAGCAGGTCATGCGCCTTCAGCTGCAGCGTGCGCGACACCGCACGCCCCGCGTTCAGCGCCGCCATCAGCTGGCTGATGCAGAAGATCAGGATGTCCTTGTCGTGGATCGTCGCCAGCCCCTTGACCGAGGGCGTCACCTCGATCGCCACCCCGTTATGGGCGTATTTCAGCACCCTCAGGTCCGGCCGCGTCGCCAGAGAGAACAGCGGATGCTCCATGCTGGCGAGATCGTCCTTGGGGATCGCGTCGAAGATGTCGCAGAGGAAGAAATCCCCCTGCATCCTGCGGTCGGGCATCAGCCCGCCCGTCCCTGCACTGCTCATGGTCGTTGATCCGACTCGGGTTTTTTCGTGGTTTCGATGACGCTCACCCTAGAGTTATCCACACCCTGCGGCAACGGGGGTTCGGAGTCGGAAGATCGGGGGAACGGAGTCACTCTTTCGGGGGTTCGGAATCGCCTGAGCCCCCGGACAGCACCTCCATCCCCCGCAAAACAAGGGCGATTGGCACAGGCGGCGGATCCCGTAACACATAAATAACACATCACTAACAGAAAAAAAATTCCCGCAGACCCCGGATCTGGGGTATCACGGGGCGAAATCCCCCAGATTTGCCAGGAAAAGGGCTGCGAGATGCGGCTTTTCCTTCCATGTGCTGCCTTTTGTGATATCCTGACAAAAACACGGCATATCGAGCATGACATGGCCCAGGACCCCTCCGCCCTGCCCCCCTATTTCAACATCGACACCGATGCGGCCCAGGCCGAGCTGGAAGCGCCGACCAGCACCGCCGGTTTCGCCCGCATCGCCGAGGCCTGCGCGCGCGGCCGCGCCGACCTGGCCAGCCGGGGGCTGGACGCCGAAGGGCGCAAGCAGCTCCGCCTGTTCTCGACCTGGGAGATCACCCGCTACCTGATCCCGGTGGCCCAGGCGCATTTCCGCCGCGTGCTGCGCGCCAACCCCGAGCTGCCCCAGGGCGTCAGCGATACCGAGGCCGGCGCCAAGTGGTTCTCCCTCGACGAGGTGCTGCGCCTGCGCGCCTTCTTCGGGGCGCAGGGGGCCAGGTCGAAGAACTACCTGCCCTACCGCCCCAAGGGGCTGCCGGCCAAGCTGGTGGCGGTTGCCAACTTCAAGGGCGGCGTCGGCAAGACCTCGACCGCCGCCCATCTCGCCATGTCCGCCGCGCTCGACGGCTACCGCGTGCTGGTGATCGACCTCGACAGCCAGGGCAGCATGACCTCGATCTTCGGCGGCCAGGTGGCGGATGAATGGAAGACCGCCTTCCCGCTGCTCGCGCGCCACTACGGCGAGCACCTGCGGGCTGAGAACCAGCGCCGGCTCGACCGGGGCGAGGCGCCGCAGCCGCTGGACGAGACGCTGGCGGCGGCGATGGAGATGACCGCCCAGGACGTGATCCAGCCCACCCACTGGCCCAATATCGACCTGATCGGCGCCCAGCTGAACCTCTACTGGGCCGAGTTCCAGGTGCCGGTCTGGCGCATGGCGGCGCGCGGCTGGAAGCTCTGGGATGCGCTGACCGACCGGCTCGAGGCTGACGGGGTGCTGGACGCCTATGACGTGATCTTCATCGACACGCCGCCGGCGCTTGGCTACCTCACCATCAACGGGCTGGCGGCGGCCGATATCCTGCTGGTGCCGCTTGGCGCCTCCTTCCTCGAATTCGACTCGACCGGGCGCTTCTTCGACATGCTGCATTCGACCTTCGCCAGCATCGAGGAGGGCGAGAACATGGCGGCGCGGGCGCTGGGGCGACCCGGGCTGGCTTTCGAATGGGATGCCGTGCGCGCGGTCATCACCCGCTATGACGGCGCCCAGCAGGGCGAGCTGGCGGCGCTGATGCAGGCCTATCTCGGGCGCACGCTCTCGCCGCACCGCCAGGATTTCACCGCGCTGATCGGCCAGGCCGGCGAGCAGGTCTCGGGCATCTACGAGGCGGATTACCGCGACTTCAACCGCGAGACCTATGCCCGCGGCCGCGAGACCTTCGACGCCACCTATGCCGCCTTCAAGCGGCTGCTGCTGGGCATCTGGCGGCGCGAAGAACTAGCCGCGGCCGAGACAGAACTGGCCAGTTAGAGCCTGATACGGGGAGAGCCGACATGGCCAAGCGCAAGCGACTGACGCCGCCGCAGGCGGGCTACCTCGACGGAGCGGAGAACGCCCCTGCCCCGGCGATGCGGGCGCTGATGCCGGCCTCGCCGCCGATTGCCCGGGTGGCGGGCGATGCCTCGGCCCGCGCCGCGCTGGGGGAGGTGGCCGAAGCCCTGGCCTCGGCCCGCGCCGAGGGCCGGCTGATCGAGACGCTGCCGCTCTCGGCGATCGACCCGCACCACCTGGTGCGCGACCGCATGGCGCAGGATCCCGAGGAGATGGAGGCGCTGACCGCCTCGCTGCTGGCGCGCGGCCAGCAGACCCCGATCGAGGTGGTGGCGCTGCCGCAGCCCAGGGGCGGCCATACCCACGGGCTGGTCTCGGGCCTGCGGCGGCTTTCCGCCCTGCAGGAGCTGGAGCGCGAGCACGGCGCCCGCTTTGCCACGGTCAAGGCGCTGGTGGTGGCCCCGCCCGACCGCCAGGCCGCCTATGTGGCGATGGTCGAGGAAAACGAGATCCGCGCCAACCTCAGCCTCTACGAACGCGCCCGCATCGCGCTGAAGGCCTGGCAGGAGGGGATCTATCCGACCCGCAAACTGGCTTTGCAGGGTCTGTTCGGCGCAGTTTCGCGCT
Organism: Seohaeicola zhoushanensis; assembly: GCF_014656415.1. Taxonomy (GTDB): domain Bacteria; phylum Pseudomonadota; class Alphaproteobacteria; order Rhodobacterales; family Rhodobacteraceae; genus Seohaeicola_A; species Seohaeicola_A zhoushanensis. Next base: position 11,768 of record NZ_BNCJ01000041.1, read on the forward strand.
CGAAGCGGTCGAAGATCAACAGCCTGGTCGACGTGGTCGAGGCGCTGGACGGGGTCCTGCGCTTCCCCACCGCGATCTCCGAGAAGCTGGGGCTGGAGCTGGCCAAGGCGGTGGAGGCCGGCGGCGCCAAGCGCATCGTCGAGGGGGTGGCACGCGCCCGGCCCACGACCGCCGAGGCCGAGATGGCGCTGTTGGCCCGGCTGGCGGCGGAGCGGCCCCGCCCCCCTGCCCCGCCTGCGGCTGAGCCCGTGCCTGCACCTGCCAGCAAACCCCGTGCCCCCGCGCTCGACGTGACCGCCAATTTCGACGGGTCCCGCATCGTGCTGAGCGGCGCCGGCGTCACCCCCGAGCTGCATGCCGCGCTGAAGGGCTGGCTGCTCCGGCAGGGGGCGGCGGGGTAAACCCCGCCCTACCCATCCGAAATGTTTCGCGCGCGAAACGTTTCCTTGTAACTAATTGATATTTCTAAGATCACAGGCCGTCAGACCTGGTAATAGTCGCGATACCAGCTTACGAAACGCGCCACCCCGTCGCGCATCTCCACCTCCGGGGTGAAGCCGGTCAGGTCGGTCAGCAGCCCGATGTCCGCCCAGGTCGCCGGCACGTCGCCCGGCTGCATCGGCAGCATCACCTTCTCGGCCTCGCGCCCGCAGGCGGCCTCGATGGCGGCGATGAACTCCATCAGCGGGGCAGGGGCCGCGGCGCCGATATTGACCACCCGGAAGGGCGCCACCGGGCTGAGCGAGTCGCGCTCCGAAACCGGCTTGTCCCCCGGCACCGCATCCGCCAGCTTCACGATGCCGGTGACGAGATCGTCGACATAGGTGAAGTCGCGCCGCATTGCCCCGTGGTTATAGACCTCGATCGGCTCGCCCTGCAGGATCGCCCGGGTGAACTTGAAATAGGCCATGTCGGGCCGACCCCAGGGCCCGTAGACGGTGAAGAAGCGGAACATCGTCACCGGCAGCCCGTAGAGATGGGCATAGGAATGCGCCATGCTCTCGGTCGCCTTCTTGGTGGCGGCGTAGAAGGACATCTGGTGATCAGCCCGCTGCGTCTCGACATAGGGCATCTCGGTATTGGCGCCATAGGCCGAAGAGGTCGAGGCCAGCACCATGTGGCGCGGCGGAAAGGCACGGGCGGCTTCCAGCAGTTCGAAGGTTCCGACGAGGTTGGACTCGACGTAGGAGCGCGGTGCATCGATGGAGAACCGCACCCCGGCCTGGGCGGCGAGATGCACCACCAGGTCGGGGCGATGCGCCTCGAAGATCTCCCGCAGCCGCCCCGGCTCTTCCAGCCGGGCCTCGACGGCGGTGAAGCCGGCGTGCTGCGCCAGCAGCGCGTGGCGACGCTTCTTCAGCGCCACGTCGTAGTAATCCGAGAGACAGTCGAGCCCGATGACGCGCCAGCCTTCGGCCAGCAGACGGGTGGCGACATGATATCCGATGAACCCGGCCGAACCGGTGACAAATGCGGTCAACATGGCTCTCTAGGTGACCGAAGCCGCGCGACCTGTCAAACCGGAACCGGCGGCGTTGCGCTCGGCCGCACGGGCGGATTTGACTCGCGCGCCGAATTGTGAGTGTTGGCGGCGTTGCAGGGACAGGAGCAAGCGCTAGGTGGACGGGCAGGGCCAGTATCGGAACGGGGCAGGGGGGCTGCAAGAGGCGGCGGCCGTGCGTCTGGTGGCGGTGGTCGTCACCTACAACCGGCTCGACAAGCTGAAGGTGACGCTGGCGCGGCTGCTCGATGTGCCCGAGGCGCTGCTGCCGGCGGTGGTGGTGGTCGACAATGCCTCGGACGATGGCACCGGTGCCTGGCTGGCGGGGCAGGGCGACCCGAGGCTCGATATCGTCACCAGCCCGGTCAATTGCGGCGGCGCCGGCGGCTTCGAGAGCGGCATGCGCCGCGCCATGGACCGCCACGCCCCCGACTGGCTGGTGGTGATGGACGACGACGCCCGCCCCGAACCCGGCGCGCTCGAGGTCTTCCACGCGATGGACCGCAGCGGCTGGGACGCGCTGGCGGCGGCAGTCTATTTCCCCGATGGCGGCATCTGCGAGATGAACCGCCCCTCGCGCAACCCGTTCTGGAGCCTTGGCGGCGTCCTGCGCACCGCGCGCCGGGGCCGCAACGGCTTCCACATCCCCCATGCCGCCTACGGTGAGGGGGTCAGCGCGATCGACGTCACCTCCTTCGTCGGCTTCTTCATCGACGCCCGCACGGTGGCGCGCATCGGCTATCCCGACCCGCGGCTCTTCATCTACGGCGACGATTCCCTCTACACGCTGGGCCTGCGCCGGCAGGGCGGGCAGATCGCCTTCGTGCCGCAGATCCGCTTCGAGCATGACTTCACCACGCTGGTCGCCGCCGATCGCGGCCAGCGCTTCCGGCCGCTCTGGAAGGCCTATTACCACCACCGCAACCTGCTGCTGCTCTACCGCATGGCGGCGGGCTGGCTGTTCTGGCCGGCGCTGCTGGTGGTGCTGCCGAAATGGTTGATGAAGGCACGCGCCCACGAGGGAGAGCGGCGCATCTTCCTGCGCCTGATGAGCCGCGCGGTGGCCGACGGGCTGACCCGCCGCCTCGGCCGGCCCCATGCCAGCGTGCTGGCCCTGGCCGAACATCCCTCAGCGCCGGAAATCAGACCCTGACTAGGGGAGTTCCCGCGCCGGGGGGCAAGAGCTGCCAGCGTCGAACGGATGTATACTTACCCGCGCAGCACCCCCGGCTTGCCCTTGGGCGCGATTGCGGAGAAAAGAGATTGACGCCTTCAGCCGAATGGACCCGAGACAGATGAGCAAGACCGCCCTGATCACCGGCATCACCGGACAAGACGGCAGCTATCTCGCCGAATTCTTGCTGGAGAAGGGCTATGAGGTGCATGGCATCAAGCGCCGCGCCTCCTCGTTCAACACCCAGCGGATCGACCATATCTACGAGGATCCGCATTCCAACCACGCCCAGCTCAAGCTGCATTACGGCGATCTCTCCGATACCTCCAACCTGACCCGGATCCTTTCTGAGGTGCAGCCCGACGAGGTCTATAACCTCGGCGCCCAGTCCCATGTGGCGGTCTCCTTCGAGGCGCCGGAATATACGGCGGATGTCGACGCCATCGGCGCGTTGCGCCTGCTCGAGGCGATCCGCTTCCTCGGGCTGGAAAAGAAGACCCGCTTCTACCAGGCCTCCACCTCCGAGCTCTACGGCCAAGTGCGCGAGGTGCCCCAGACCGAGACCACCCCCTTCCACCCGCGCTCGCCCTACGCGGTGGCCAAGATGTATGCCTACTGGATCACGGTGAACTACCGCGAGGCCTACGGGCTCTATGCCTGCAACGGCATCCTGTTCAACCACGAGAGCCCGCGCCGGGGCGAGACCTTCGTCACCCGCAAGATCACCCGCGGGCTTGCCAATATTGCCCAGGGGCTCGAACCCTGTCTCTACATGGGAAATATCGACTCCTTGCGGGACTGGGGCCATGCCAGGGACTACGTGCGGATGCAGTGGATGATGCTGCAGCAGGAGGCGCCCGAGGATTTCGTCATCGCCACCGGGGTGCAGTATTCCGTGCGCGAGTTCATCCGCTGGAGCGCTGCCGAACTGGGCCTTACGCTGGAGTTCTCCGGCAGCGGCACCGAGGAAATCGCCACCGTCACCGCGATCAGCGGCGACAAGGCCCCGGCGCTCAAGGTGGGCGACGTGGTGATGCGGATCGATGCGCGCTATTTCCGCCCGGCCGAGGTGGAAACCCTGCTCGGCAACCCGGCCAAGGCCAAGGCGCGCCTCGGCTGGGTGCCCGAGATCACCGCGCAGCAGATGTGCGCCGAGATGGTCGCAGAGGATCTCAAGACCGCGCAACGCCACGCGCTGCTGAAGGCACACGGTCTGGACCTGCCGGTCAGCCTGGAGGGGTAGGGGCCATGAAGATCTACATCGCGGGGCATCGCGGCATGGTGGGGGGCGCGATCCTGCGCGCGCTGCAGGCGGAGGGCGGGCACCAACTGGTGACCCGGACGAGCGCCGAGCTCGACCTCACCGACCAGGCCGCGGTACGCGCCTTCTTCCAGGCCGAGAAGCCCGACCAGGTGATCCTGGCGGCGGCGAAGGTCGGGGGGATCCTCGCCAACAACAGCTACCCGGCGCAGTTCATCTACGAGAACCTGATGATCGAGTGCAACGTGATCCACCAGGCCTACGCCGCCGGGGTCACGAAGCTGCTGCAGCTCGGCTCCTCCTGCATCTACCCCAAGGAGGCGCCCCAGCCGATGCGCGAGGACGCGCTGCTGACCGGCGTGCTGGAGCCGACCAACGAACCCTATGCGGTGGCTAAGATCGCCGGCATCAAGCTCTGCGAGAGCTACAACCGGCAGTATGGCACCGATTACCGCTCGGTGATGCCGACCAA
>NZ_BNCJ01000042.1 GCF_014656415.1 Seohaeicola zhoushanensis
AAGGTTCCCCAGAAGCAACCGAAGAAGTCGCGGCTCTGGCTCAACGACGGGTCCTGCAGAGCGCCGCATCCTGATGGGGATGAACCTGCCGGAACAGCGGATCCGAGAAATCACCGGCTGTGTGAACAGGCTTGGCAATCTGCAGCTGCTGCCCAGCCAGGAGAACTTGGAGAAGAGCGACCTGCCGTTCGACTCCTGGATCAACGGCCGGAGTGAAGCCTATCGAGCGAGACACCTGATAGAGCATGCACCCGACCTGTGGATGCCAACCATGTTGCCCGAATTCGTTCGCAGCCGGGAACAGCTGATACGACAAAGGCTGCTGGCACTGTCGCGATGAAGGCAGTTCCCCAGCAGCATCCCTCTAGCCCAGGATCGGCGAACCATTCGTGAAAGCAATGGGAGAGCAGGGGAGGGAGGGCCTCTACAGGGAGAGCAAGGCAGTTGATACATGGAGTGGGTTAGGGCAACTGCGACCCCACATTGCCTCTCCCATTCTCCCTGCCGATCCTTGCAGGAGCAGGTTGCATGCCACCTTGGTCTTGAGTGCTGCAGCCCCGTTCCCAGGCACGGGGTATTACCCGTAGGGTGACGCTTGCCATTCGAACGATCAGACCCAGTCTCCAGATGCTCCGGTGCGGACATCGCCAGGACTGGGCAGGGTAGGGGACCCGCAGGTTCATGTCGCGCCACCGGAGGGCTCTGATATGGAATTGGACACCGGGCGCTGCACGGGAAACCAGAGAGCGAGCATCATCAGCGGGCTGTACGCTCAGAGCTCTCAGAACGTCGCTACAGCGCATGTGACGTGTCGGGTGCTCCCTTGCGGGGGGAAGCTCGCAACGCGTCTGTAGCGCGAATTCTGAGAGTGTTTTCCGGGCGGGGTGGAGTGTGAACCGGGAGCGCTTGATTGTCGCTACCTGGATCGGGACGCTTGTCAGCTCTGGGAGGCGCGACCCCGGCGGCAGAACGCTCGCAAAGCCCCTCATACCCCCTGTTATCCCCGTGCAATTTTGGCCGTTTTTCTTACGGGTTTTTTTGCGGTTCATGATTTAAGTCTTTGATGTTATTTGATCTTACAGAGGCCTTTTCGCCTGCGCGTGGGTCCAGATCCGGACAGGAGTAGAATCCTGTTCTTAATAGCGCCGGGGGGCTTCGCTTTATGACCTCAAGCTGAAGGAACCGACCTGTCGGCCTACAGGGAGGTCAGCACTCGCTTGCGATAGACCGGCGAAGCAATGACGGCTTTCGAGCACCATGTCAGAAGTCTTCCTGCCAGCAGACCCAGCGCCAATCCACCCAGGATCGCGATCAGATCGAATAAACCGCGCGGCAGGCTTTCCGCCCAAGGTTGCATCAGTAATTCGGGGACCAAACGGTGCAACAGATAGATCGGAAACGCGGCTTGGGCCAATTGCATAATCCCTCGCACGGCAATGCGCGGTATCGGAACGGTGCGGACGAAAAGCAGGAGGCCGGTCAGTGCGAGCAGGCTTAAGTATTTCGACCATGACCCATACCAGTTGCCACCGAGCCATGCTGCCATAGGCAGAATCACGGTCGCGGCCGCGAGAACTTGGACCCGGCGCGACGTGCTGTCGGCTGCGGCAATGCACCATCCGAGGGCAAGGAGATAGAACACCCAAGGGACGGAGAACTGCGAACGCCCGGCGGGCAGCGGCCAAATCTCGGGGAGAACGATGCGGAGCACCACACCGACAGCTAGCAACGCAAGTCCTACACCGTAAAGCGATCGGGATAGCCAGCGGCGCGTACCGGCTGGGCGGAACAGTAGCGCGATCAGAAGGCACATCTGAACGTAGGCTTCAACGAACCAGTAGAGGTAGGGCAGCATCAGATGCGTCTCGGGGATCGTGACGGCGAAGTTGCCGATCAGAGCGAAAGACGCCCAGGGCACTTGCTGCCACACAATCGCGTATCCGGCGAGCACGATGAAATAGGGAAGCAACACACGACCCAAGGGTGCGAGGAAACGCTTGGCGTCTCCATCGATCAGAAAACTCGTCCGGTGTTGCGCGATGCTCACGCCGAGCAGAATGAGCATCGCGGCGGCCCCGCCGTATACGGGCCAGTAGGTCTGATGCGCCACCACGACCGCGAGGATCGCGAGCGCGCGCGCCAGAAGCGGCATCGGCACTGAGCTGACGCCCGCGGGTCTGGTGCTCTCGAGATCCGAAATCGGGCGCTGCTCCCAGTTTTCAGGCAGTCCACCGAAGTGCTCGTCCAAGGCGAGGGACAACTCGACATGCTGCAACGAGTCGCCACCGAGGCTGTTAAAGCTATCGGACCGGCACACGCGGATTGAGGTGAATGTGCGTTCGAAGAGGGCCAGAACGTCCCTATTGCTTTCGGGCGCCGTAGCCATCTTCTTCAGCTCTGGATAGTCGATCTTACCATTGGCGCGCCGGGGCAGCGTGGTGCAGGCGACGAGGCGAATGTGGTGTGTGCCGATCCCAGCGAGTCGTGCAACCTGCTTGCTCAATGTTACATCGGGCTGATCGGCGGCCACCCAGATGTGCGCGTCGTCGCCCCAGACCGCTGCCTCGATGCCAGAGGAGGCAAGCGCTTGTTCAAGCGCGTCGTGGCCAATCCGGAGTCCGGCGATCTTGGACATACGTGACCGCCGCCCGGTGATGCGGTACAGCCCGTCCGCGCCCACCACGGCCATATCGCCAGTGCGCAATTCGCTGATTTCGGGACCGCGGGCGAGATCCTCGGCTTCGTCGGCATAGCCCATCATCACATTTGGGCCGCGGTAAACCAGTTCACCCTCCTGCAAAGGCTCTGTGATCGGGTCACCCTTCACGTCTCGCAGCGACAGATGACCTTCGGGAATGGCGTGCCCGATAGCGTCTGGCGCACGATCAGCCGTAGCGGGCGGCAGATAGGCGATCCGAGCCGTTGCTTCGGTCTGACCATACATCACCACGAACCGGCCATCACGCTCGGCCATGCACCGGCTCCAGCGAGCCACCTCCGAGGGTGGCATGGCCCCGCCGGCGACTGTCATACACGCCAATGACTTCGGGAGATCATGATTGGCGGTTGCCGTGCTCAACATGCGGAAATGATGCGGCACACCGGCGAGGCTGGTGGCCCCAGCCCTCGCGAGACTTGGCAGGAAGCCAGGATCGAGGATGGTGCTCCGGCAGAGCCAGAGACTCGCTCCGGCGGAGATATGCGAATGCAGGACCGAGAGGCCGTAGGAATAGTGGAGAGGGAGGACGAGCGCCGCGCGGTCCGCGCTTCCGATCTCGAGAAAATCTACAATGGACGATGCGTTCGCTGCCACGGCGGAGCGGGACAGACGCACCCCGCGACCCTGCCCGGTGCTTCCCGAGGTCGTCAAAAGGAGTGCCAGATCAGGATGACACTCTGCCGAACTCCGATGACGGATGAGCCGTTGCCGACCTCCAGCTGTGCGCCAACTCGCTGCCGGAGGAAACCGTGCCTCGAGGCTCCGGGCTACCTCGGGCTGCCCGGACGGCAAGGGCATGACTGCATGTCCTGCCTGCAATGCCCCCAGATAGGCGACGATCGTGGTCGGCGTGGGCGTCATTTCGATTGAGACCAAGCCACGGCGCTCTGGGAACCGCCTGGCGAAGTCCGAGGCGGCCACCGCCAAATCCGCATAGGTGGTGACCCCTGCGTCGGTGATCAGTGCGGGCAAATCTCCGTAAGACGACAAAGATTCTTCTGTGCAGAACATATGGACCAGACTTCAGACGAGACAGCGTAGCGCGCGCCTAAGTTGACTTACTTTTTTTGTCAAGTTTGGGGGCGGGGTAGGTACGGCGGCGTTTCGCTGCAAGTCTGGCCGTTGCCAGGACCATGGAAGGCCTGAGTGAGAATATTCCGCTGTGAATGGCCATCCAGGGGAACCGTGGCTTCCAGAAATCGAAGTTCATAGATCAGCAGATTGCGTCCGCCACCGATCTAAGCTGGACCCAGATGACCAAGAAGCCCCGCCGCTCTGACGCTCGCGCGAGTTAGCGTCCGAGGAGCTGGTGTAATTTTGCCGCCGCCAGCGGTGTAATCCTGGGTGGCCATCGAGGTGTATGGTCGAGGTGGAGTTTGGCGACTTCAACCACGAACCCTACGGAGACCCCGATGACCAAGACCAACATGGACCTGTCCGAGCTTCTGGCCAAGCACGACCAGGGAGACTTCCTTCGAACCATCGCCGAGGCGGTTCTTCAGATGATCATGGAGGCCGATGTCGAAGGCCTGATCGGTGCCGGTCGGCACGAACGCAGCGGTGAACGCACGACGTGGAGAAACGGGTATCGAGAGCGCGCTCTCGATACCCGTTTGGGCACGCTGAATCTGCGGGTGCCGAAGCTGCGGCAACCCTTCGGGCCGCGTTGACGGCGATCCGCGCGGCGCGGGGGAGGCGCGGTCCTTGCTGGCCTGTTCAGGTGTTATAATTAGTTAGATATGAGTTAAGATCCGGGTTTTTCTGCAAATTTTTGATCATAAAAGACAATTCTAGAGGCCGCGTGTGTAGAGTCACGAAGGATCGTGTGTAGAGTCACGAGGATTTGTGGGTGAAATCACGAATCCGGTGGGGTGGGGGTAATCTCACGAATCCGGCCTAGTGCGGGGCAGGGGCGTGAGCGACCTGGTCCCCTCGGACCGCTCGCCGCTGCTGCCCGACCGGCAGGAGCAGGGCGACTTCTTCGTCTGCGATATCTTCGACGCCGCGCCCAAGGGCGACATGGCCTCGATGGCGCATCCGATCTTCTCGCTCTCGACCAAGCCCGACCGGCGGGTGCGCCGCTACGAGGACGCCACCGGGCGCAACTATCTCGAGGTGCGCCCCTCGAGCGAGGGGCTGGCGACGATCCACGACCGCGACGTGCTGATCTATTGCATCAGCCAGATCGTCGCGGCGCTGAACCGCGGGCAGAAGGTCTCGCGCACCGTCAGGCTCAAGGCCTATGACCTCTTGAAGGCGACCAACCGGGTCACCGACGGGCGCGGCTACGAGGCGCTGAAGAGCGCGCTGGTGCGGCTGCAGGGCACCCAGATCGAGACCAATATCGTCACCGGCGGCACCGAGCAGATGGACCTGTTCTCGATCATCGACCGCGCCCGCATCGTGCGCGAGACCCGCGACGGGCGGATGCAGGAGATCGAGGTGCAGCTCTCGGACTGGGTGTTCAACGCGATCCAGGCGCGCGAGGTGCTGACGCTGTCGCGCGACTACTTCCGCCTCCGGAAGCCGCTGGAGCGGCGGATCTACGAGATCGCCCGCAAGCATTGCGGCCGGCAGGCGGAGTGGAAGATCTCGCTGGAGATGCTGCAGCGCAAGTGCGGGTCCTCCTCGACCATCCGCGAGTTCCGCCGGCTGGTCGCCGCCATCGTCGAGCAGGACGCCAGCCACGACCACATGCCGGATTATGCGGTGCGGATGGAGGAGGGCTTCGTGGTCTTCCTCAACCGCAACACCATGCCGCGTGACGAGCCGGTGACCGAGGCCCTGGTGCGGCTCTCGCCGCGGGCCCACGAGCGCGCGCGCGAGGCGGCGCCGGGCTGGGACGTCTACCTGCTGGAACAGGAGTGGCGGCGCTGGATGGCCGAGGGCGGGCTGGATGCGCCCAAGAGCCCGGACAAGGCCTTCGCGGGCTTCTGCCGCAAGTGGTACGAGCGGCGCGGGGCGCCGTGAGGGGCCGGAAATGAAAACGGCGGCCCGGAGGCCGCCGTCTCGCAATCGATGTCGGACCGATCAGGCCTTCTTGCGGCGCTTCAGCGCGGCAAGGCCGCCGAGGCCGGCGATCAGCAGGAAGCCTGCGGCCGGAACCGGAACCGAAGACACGGTGATCTTCACGACCATGTCGTCGTAGTCGCGGTCGAGGCCCGCTCCGCTGTCGTCGAAGTAGGCATAGACGTAGGAGGTCGTGCCATCGGTGAAGATGTCGCTGAAGCCCATCGCGGAGCGGCGGGTCGCGGTATCGACGAAATTGCCGTCGTTCGAGGCGACCGTGCCAAGCGACGACTTGAAGGCGAAGTCAAGCGCCCCGGCGCCGACGGAGACCTTGTAAGAGGTCCCGACGAGATCGTTGTTGGAGACGTCGCCGCCCAGCGAGAAGGCAACGTTCGTCGCACCGGCCTCTTTGCCGAGGAAGGTCACGGTGAGCGTGGCCGCCTTGTCCAGGTGCAGGCCCGGTCCGGGATTGCTGGAATCAAAGGTATGCAGGTCCAAAGCCAGTCCGGCCGCCGTACCCGTCGGGTCGTAGCATTTCGTCGGAGTGGCCGCGCAAGGGCCGGCGTTGTAATTGCCGCTTCCCCAGGCGACCGCTACCCCGGTGCTCGGCGAAAACGTCAGCGTCGCTGCGCTTGCGGCCCCAGCTGCCATTGTCGCCGTTGCGGCGGCAGCTATCGCAATTTTCTTGAGTTTCATAGTTAATCCCTACTCACAAAATGACACATTCCAAGCCAATCCTTAACACAATCTTGCCTCACTGTCCAAAACTTAAACGTATTTCACCGCCTGCAAGCGCCCGCGTTTACAGACTGTTCAAATTTCCGGCGAAGTGCACAGGACAGCTGCATGGACTCAACCGTGTGTCTGGCTAATGAACTGATATATTTGAATATACTTCGTATGATCCGGGAGAGGCGCCGCCCCCGCCGGGCCGCCCCCGCCAGGAGCGACAGAGCGGCGCATCCACGTTATACGGTCAATTCTGCCGCCAATATCAACCCATGCGGGTTTTTGTCATTTTCGTGGCGCCCGGCAGGAGCCGCGAGGGCCTACTTGTACTCGATGAGCCGGCTTCGCGTGCCGGTCAGCCGTTTCCCCAGATAGGTCAGGATTCCCGCTGATTCGGCGAAGTTTCCCAGGGTCAGGAAGAGGGCTTGCGCCGGGGGCTGGCCGCGGGCGATCAAGCGCAGCACCTTGAGCGGCCAGAGCAGCGCGAGGGCCAGGGCCCAGGGGGTCAGGAGCGATCCGAAGAGGATCGCCAGCGGCAGGACCATGCCCCAGGCCACCGCGCGCAGGAGCTGCGGAACATAGTGGCGCTCGGGCGCGCCCCCGTGCATCGCGGCGCCCTCGGCGAAGGCATGGCCGGCCCGGCGCGAGCGGTTCCACCACTGGCCGAAACGGGTCATCGCGGCATCGTGCCAGGTCATCTCGGCATCGAGCCGCCAGATCGTCCAGCCGGCCTGGCGCAACCGCACGCAGAGCTCGGGCTCCTCGCCGGCGATCAGCCCCGGGTCATAGCGCCCGGCGGCCTCGATGGCGGTGACCCGCATCATCGCATCGCCGCCGCAGGCCCGGGTCTCGCCCGGGGGACCGGCCCATTCGCGATCGACCAGCGCATTGTAGAGCGAGGCCTCGGGGAAGCGCTCGCGCCGCCGGCCGCAGACCACCGCCACCCGCGGGCGGGCATCCAGGAAGGCCCTGGCCGCGGCGATCCAGCCGTCGCGCAGGATGCAGTCGCCGTCGATGAACTGGACGTAGTCGGGCGGGTCGGGGCGCGCCACCAGCCGGGCCAGCCCGGCGTTGCGCGCCCGCGCGGCGGTGAAGGGGGTGTCGTGATCCAGCAGGATCACCTCGACGCCCGCCGCCTCGGCGGCGGCGATGCTGCCGTCGGTCGAGCCGGAATCGACGTAGACAATCGGCGACAGCCCCGACGCGATGGCGGAGTCGAGGCAGGCGATCAGCCGGGCGCCTTCGTTGCGCCCGATCACCACGGCGCCGGCGGTGCCGGGACGGAGAGCGGCGGTATCGGTCATTACCGCTCCGCGCCGAGGATCTCGCGGCGGAGGGCCAGTGCATTGCCGCGGTGATCGAAGATGCGTTCGGCCGTGGCCCGCGCCGCCTGTCCCATCGCCGCGCGGCGGAGCGGGTTGGTGGCGAGGATCCCGGTTGCCCGGGCGATCGCCGCGACATCCTCCTGCGGTACCAGGAAGCCGTCCTCGCCGTCGCGGATCATGTCGGGTGTCCCGCCGATGATCGAGCAGACCGGCGCCAGCCCGCAGGCCATCGCCTCCATGATCGCGACCGGCGCCGCCTCACCCTGCTGGATGCTCGTCAGCGCCAGCGTATCGGCCTCCTGCAGCAGCGCCAGCACCCGGTCCTCGCCGACCGATCCCAGCAGTTCGACATGGGGGCCGAGGCCCAGCCCGGCGATCTCGGCCTCGATGGCGGCCCGCTCGGGGCCCTCGCCGGCGATCCGGTAGCGGATGTCGAGCCCCTCGGCGCGCAGCTTGGCCATGGCGCGCAGGAAGAAGCGGTGCCCCTTGGTGAAGTTCAGCCGGGCGATGCTCACCACCTCGAAGGGGCCACCGGGGGCACGCGGCACCGGGGCCGGGCGGAAGCGCGCGGTGTCGACCCCCATCCAGATCACCGGAAACCGCAGGTTCCCGCCGATCTCGCGGCGTAGCGAGGCCTGCAGCGGCGCGGTGACCGCACTGACAAAGCGGGCGCGAGCCATCTTGGCGCCATGATCGGTGCCATAGACCGGCAGGTCGCCGTGCAATGTCAGGCTGTAGGAGATCCCGCCGAGGATATTGGCCAACGCGCCGACATGGGCGGCATTGGCGCAAGAATGGATATGCACGTGGTCGATGCCGCGGGCGCGACAATGCAGCACCAGGTCCGCCGCCGAGGCGATCAGCGCCATCAGCTTGGCCCGCTGCGCCGCCGGCGTCTGCGTGAGGCCCGCTACATAGGCCATGGCCCGGGCGAGCAGGGCAGGCCGGGCGGCCAGGAAGCCGGCCACCGCGCCGCCGCGCGGCGGGAACAGGTAGGTGGTGCGCGCCGCGGCGGCCTCGGCAAAGCCATGCGGGCAGCTGCCCGGCGCCGGGCGGCGGGTCGAGAAGACTTCGACCGGCACGCCGCTCTCCTCGATGGCCGACAGCTCGCGCCAGAAAAAGGCGTGGGTCTGGCCCGGGAATTCGGGCACCAGGTAGCCGATCGGGAGGGGAGCGGCGCTCATGTCACCGCCTGGCGGCCGCCGCGCGCGCCTGCCCCGGCCGGGACCGCAGTCGTGTGAAGGGATCAGGCATTCGTCCAGGCACTCGTTGCAACCTCCCGACCTATACCGGAAGAAGCGAAGTTGCGACAAGGGACGGAGAGCCCCGGCGGGCAAGATCCCCGCGCCAATGGTCTTTGCGCACCAGCACGGCCCGGGGGGCTGCCTGTTCCATGGGCAGGGGTGGACGGTTACGCAGGGTCAGCTCAGCGTCAGCACCAGCCTGTTGCCGCTGACCGCGACGTCTACCGTTGTCACCCGGACTGAACCGCCCTGCGCCACGTTGAGGGCGCGGCAAAGTGCATGACGCCCCGAGACCAGCATGCTAAGGCTCCGCGAGGCGGCACAACATGCAGGCGTCCCCGGCACAGATGACATCCTTCAACACCGCACCAGCGCTGCTACACGTGGGCTACATCAAGACGGCGACCACCTATCTGCAGCACGCCATATTCAACAATCCCGCCTTCGGGATGGGGCTGCCCGGGGGCACGGTCAGCCGCGGCTACCTGGTCGACTGGTTCCGCAGTTCCGATGGGTACCTGTTCGACCCCGCCACCGTTGCGGCCGAGATGGAGGCGCTCGAGGCGCCCCTGCGGGCCGAGGGCCTGCTGCCGGTCTGGTCGGACGAGACGCTGCTGGGCGATCCGCTGCCGCGCAGCTACGACGGCCCCGCGATCCTCGAAAAGCTCGGGCGTCTCGAGCGGCCGATGAAGGTGGTCATCACCATCCGCAACCAGCACGACCTGGTGCTGTCGGCCTATCGGGAATATCTCAAGCGCAACCGCCACAGCCTGATCGACTTCATAGGAACCGGGGAGGAACCCCGGTCGTATCGTCCGATCCTGCGGCCGGAATTCCTGTTCTATGACCGGGTCGTGGAACATTGGGGCCGGGTCTTCGGGGCGGACAATCTCCTGGTGCTGCCGCAGGAGGTGCTGCGGAATGATCCGGCGGCCTTCCTGTCCCGCCTGACCCGGTTCCTCGGGCTGCCCGGCGCGCCGCCGCCGCCGCGCGAAACCCACAACGTCGGCCTGGGCGGCACCGCGCTGCGCCTCGCCCGGCCGCTCAACGCGCTCTATCTGCGCAGCCCGCTGAGCCAGCGCCGCTCGGGGGCCGAGCGGGCCGTCAACAAGACCCTGTCGCTGGTCAACCGCCTCAGTCCCAAGGCGCTTGACCGGGCCCTGGACGACCGCTGGAAACAGCAGATCGAACACCGCTACCGGGGAATCTACGAGGCGTCGAACCGGCGCCTGGCGGAACAGACCGGCGAGGACCTCGCCGCCCTCGGCTATCCGCTCTGAGAGGATCCCGCCGCCACCGGCCGGGCGCTGTCCGGCGCCCCGAGACCCCATTCCCCGAAGTCGAGGCCGGTCAGCTCCGACAGGCGCGGGATCTGCGCGGCGAAGCGCTGTTCGAGCAGGGCGCGCGTCGAGGCCTCCATCGGCACCGGAGCGTAGCGCTCCGGGTCTGCGCGCCTGCGCATGTAGCGGCGCAGCTGCGTCCTGCGCGACTCGGGGAGCAGCTTCCGCAGGTTCCAGAACCGTCCCAGGCGCTGCTTGAGCGCGCCGATCGACTCGGTGGTGGCGACCTCGGCGAAATGCGAGCTGGATATGTTCTTGCGCGTCGCCGGATCCCGGAAGACGCTCTCGTCGAGCGGTGGGACACCGAGGAAATCGGTGATCTGCCGCACCACGGCCTGCGGGTTCCGCTTGAAGTCCTCGAACTTCAGGAACAGCATCTGCGAGCGCTCGAAGCGGGACAGGTAGGCCTCGATCTGCAGGACATAGTCGCTGCCCGCGAGGCAGAGCTCGGGCGTGTCGGGCAGGTGCGCATCGAAGTCCGCCATGCATCCCGCGCGGCCTGCGGCCGCCGCGTGCCTTTCCGGCAGGATGAAGTCCTCGAAGCGCCTGCGGATCGTGTAGTCCTTCGACCTGTTCTGATAGTTCTTGGTGAGCTGGACGTAGTAGGAATAGGCCCGGTCGACCGGCTGGCGCAGCATGTAGACGAGACGCGCATCGGGGCTGTGGGCGTGAATGCGGGCCGCCGTGTCCGGGAACAGCGGAGACAGCGAGTAGATCGTCGATGCCTCGCCGATGAGCTGGCTCTCCGAGGCCGGTTCGAAGAGGCCGGCGTATTCGGCGGGGCCGCGCAGGAAGAGATCGTCCCTGGCGAAATACTCGGGCTCCTTGGGGTCGGGCATGAAGATGCCCGGATGCCGGGTCAGGAGCGCGTGGAGGCTGGTCGTTCCGGCCTTGGCGGCGCCGATGATGATGAAGTCGAGCTGTCTCATGCGGAAGGGTCCTGACCCCAGGTCATGCCCCCGATCCGGGGCCTCTGATGGAACGGGGGCGCCAAGCGGAGCCTAGCTGCCGGGGATGAAGCGGGGCAGGACGGGCACCACGGTCTGCAGCATCTCGTCCAGCCGCGCGGCGGCATCGGCATCCTTCTCGCCCGGCAAGATCCGGGTGGTCAGGCGGACGATGGCGCCGTCCTTGCGGCCGGTGGTGATGCCGTCATAGACCAGCAGCAGCTTGGCGGCGAAGTCCCAGGCCACCTTGCGACCCTTCTGTTCGAACCAGTAGTAGACCATCATCCGGGACTCGCCCTTCTGGATGATCGCCTTGTTGATGTTGAAGGGCTGCGCCGCGCCGATCTGGCGCGAGATGTCCACCCGTTCGAGCCAGGCGATCTCCCATCCGGAGCCGGGCAGGCAGACCTCGGGCGAATGCACGCCGCCGTTGCTCTGATCGGCATACCAGGCCGAGAAGAAGCCGATCTGGGCCGGATCGCCGTCGCGCAGGAACTGCGCCGAATGGTAATCGTCCGCCTGCAGCGCCTTGGCGACTCCGGCCTCGAGGATCTCCGGGGGGCCGATCTGCTGCCAGTCGCCGATCTGCCGCGGGAACTGGGTGAAGCCGTCGCGGGGAGGGATCGTCACGTCGCGTTGGGGCAGGGCCATCCAGCCGAAGGCCAGCACGGCGGTCAGCAGGGCGCCGCCGATCAGCGCCGTCGAGGGGTAGACGTGACGCAGCCGCGTGAACTGGCTCATCAACCCGTCGGTATCGAGGTCGAGCGCCTCGACCAGCGACATCTTCGACGGGTGGAGGAACAGCATGAGCCGGGCCAGCCCGAACAGGATCAGCACGCAGATCAGGAAGATCACCCAGCCCTCGAAGAAATGGCTGAAGCCCTCAAGCCATTCGATGCCGAGTTTCTGCACTAGGACGCCGCCGACCGCGATCCGCACCGAGTTCATCAGCACGGTGATCGGCGCGGCCGAGATCAGCAGCACCGCCTTGTGCCAGATCGGGCCGCGGTAGAGCACCGCGAAGATGTAGCTGAACGACAGGATCGGGAAGAGGTAGCGCAGCCCCGAGCAGGCCTCGGCGACATGCAGCTTCATGACCCCGAGGTCGATGATGTTGCCTTCCAGGTAGACCGGCACGTCCATCAGCTGGAGGAACCAGACGCCCAGCTCGGAAGAGACGAACTGCAGGTAGGTGGAGAGCTTGAAGTAGATCACCCCGGGCAGCGGCAGCATGTAGACCAGGTGCAGCACCGGCGGCCACATGTGCTTGCCGGTGTTCCAGCCGAAGCTGATGAGCAGGATCGCCCCGACCCAGAGGATGGTGGCATAGGCGACCACGTCGGAGATGTTGGACATCTTGCCGAGCGCGCCGCAGAAGATGGCGAAGAGCAGCAGCGTGACGCCGGCCCAGCGGTCGTTCTTGGGACCGGGCTCGACCGGGACCGACTTCAGCTGGCGCAGGAACAGCAGGCCGGAGAGCACCGGGATCAGCGGCCCGTGGCTGTATTCCGGGCGCTGCCAGGCGGTCAGCAGGGCGTCGAGCCCGTCGACGAAGAACACCCCGGCTGCCGCGGTCGCGACCACGAGCCAGAAAATGCCCCAGTTGAACGAAAGGCTCGGCGTGCGGGTATCCTGGATCACGGACATGCAAGAACCATCCTGAAATTCATGACTGATTAACCTTCACTTGGAAAACGAGGTGACCTGCCCCGCGCCGTCCGATCCCGGATCTATCATTTTTGCCCAAAACTGCCAAGCGGACAGGGCTGGCGTTCACGTTTGT
Source organism: Seohaeicola zhoushanensis (assembly GCF_014656415.1). Classification (GTDB taxonomy): domain Bacteria; phylum Pseudomonadota; class Alphaproteobacteria; order Rhodobacterales; family Rhodobacteraceae; genus Seohaeicola_A; species Seohaeicola_A zhoushanensis. The sequence goes on from NZ_BNCJ01000042.1 coordinate 13,097, forward strand.
GTCAGGCATCCGAGGCATAGGCCGCACTCTGCCGGGGCCGTCGCCCGGCCAGGACGTCGGCGTAGATCTCGGCGGTATAGGCAGCCTTGGTCGCCCAAGTATAGTGGCGATGCGCATGGGTCTGGCCTGCCGTCGCGATGGCCGCGTAGCGGCCTGGCTCGGCGACGCAGGCCTCCATCGCGGCGCGGTAGTCGCGTACCAGCCCGTCGAGCGGCTGCAGCGGCACCCGCACCCCGCGGCCCTGGCTGGCGAGATGGCCGGGGGCGCCGTAGTCGGTCACCAGGACCGTCATGCCGCATGCCATCGCCTCGATCACTACGCCGGCGCCCAGTTCGCGGATCGAGGGGAAGACGAAGGCATCGCCCTGCCGCATGATCTCCGCGACCTGGGCCTGCGTCTTGCGGCCCTCGAAGCGGATGCGTTCCTGCGCGCCGGTCTCGGCGACGATCGCCTGCAGCCGTGGCAATTCGGGCCCGTCGCCGACGATCTGGAGCACGTGGCCCTTCAGCCGCTCCGAGGTGGCGAAAGCGCGCACCGCGGCTTCGGGCACCTTGTAGGGCACCAGGCGACCGGCAAAGACGAAGCGCTTCGGCCCCTCGCCCGCGAAGGCAGGGGTGCGGCCCCGGCCGTGGAAGACCGTGTCGTCAAAGCCAATCTCGGGAAGATCCACCACCCGGTCGCGCACCACTTCCGGCAGGTCGGCGATGGTATGGGGAAAAGCGGCGAGGATCGCGGCCGCCTTCGTGAAGGTGCCCCGCGAATAGGGCAGGTAGCGGTAGAGGTCGCGCAGCCGCCGCAGGCCCTCGCGCTCGCGCTTCTGCTCGCCGCGGAAGGCCTCGGGCCAAGCGAGGTTTCCGTTCAGCGGGCCGATCACGAAGGGTTGGCGGGTGCGGCCGGCGGCATAGCTCGGCAGCGTCGGCGACATCGGGGTGATCCGGTGCACCAGGTCGAAGTCGCCCCGCGCCAGTTCGGCCCGGAACTGGCGCAGCGCTTGGCGTTCGAAGACCACATAGGGCAGGTAGGCCATGATCTGGTTGGTCGACCAGGCGATCTGGTCGCCGCCGCGTAGCAGCCGCGAGAGGCGGTACATGCCGCGGGCGATCCACTCGTTGTCGATATAGACAACCGGGGCCCCCATGTCGGCGGCCTTCTCGATGTTCTCTCGGTTGCGGATATGGGTTGCAACCGTGACATTGGCCACTTTCGCCAGCGCCCGGGCGTATTTGTATCCCACCACCGGCAGCGAGGGCCATTCGGGATTGCAGTTCTCGGCAAGAAGCAGGACGCGCGGACGCTGCGGGACTGTTCGATCGGTCATCATGAGAGCCTTCCGGCGGCATGTGGCAGGAGGATGCGTCGGCCCGGGACCTCGACCGCGTGATACAGGACGGCGGCTGCCGCGATCGCCGCGGCCAGCATCACTGGCAAGACCCAGAGCGGCATCAGCTCGGTGCCCAATGCACGTTCAGCCAGGCTGAACCCGGCTTTCTCGACAAGGGCGTGAACCATGTAGAGGCTGTAGCTGATCCGGCCCAGATAGAGCAGGGCAGCCGGCAAGGGCCGATCGCAGAGAAACAGTCCGAGGACAAGCAGGGGCACGCCAGCGATGAACAGCAGCGGGCTGGCCCAGAAGAGGCCGCCTGCGAGCGGAACCGCCGCCACCAGCAGCACCGCGCAGGGATTGAGTCGGGTCTCCAGGCCGATCCTAGCAGCGATCATGCCGAGCACGAATTCCGGCAATATACGAATCGGGCTGAAATCGAAGCTACGCAGGTAGATCTTCCGTCCGGTCGCGTCGGCGACCCATATGCAGGCTGCCGCGAAGATCAGCGCCAGCAGGATCGCCCGGGCCAGGGGCATCTTCAGGAGCGGTCCGGCGATGGCCGGAAAGACCAGATAGGCGGCGAATTCGGCGCTGATCGACCAACTCGGGTAATTCAGGCTCATATTGTTCAGCAGTCCCCAGCCATGCAGGCACAGGAGATTCATGACAAAGGGCCAAGGTTCGACCTTCCCGTCGCTTTGGACGCCCAGGAAACCGGCGGCGGCGATCATCATCGCGACCCCTGCCAGAGTGACGGCGTGAACGGGAAACAGCCGGGCGAAACGCTTTAGTAGGAACGGCCCAAAGCGGGCGCGATCACGGTAGACATAGACCATGATGAAGCCGGAGAGCACGAAGAAGAGGTCGACGGCCAGATCTCCCATTCCGATCACTTGGCCGAAGTCGGCGACAAAATGGTGTTCGTAATGATAGAGCACGACCCACAGGGCAGCCACGCCTCTCAGGGCAGTTAGAGACTGTACCTCGGGTCCTGGTCGGATCGGGTAGGCTTGAGTGGCGGTCAACGGGCAGCCGCTGCTTCGTTGCGCGCCTTCATGTATTGCGTGATCATGTGGATCAGGCTCTGGTGGGTGTCCTCGACGATGCCGTAGTTGTCGACCGCGATA
>NZ_BNCJ01000043.1 GCF_014656415.1 Seohaeicola zhoushanensis
ACCCTACCGAGAAACCCGATGGCCACCGACAGCTACACCACGCACCGGGACGTCACCATCCGGAGTGTTGCTCGGCAATTGCTCGGCAGCGGAAAAAGCCCGTCGCAATGAGCGCGATGCCGCACGAGAATGCGCGATCGAAACATGAACATGTGCTGAACATGGCGCCGCCCAAACCTCCAAAATCGCGTCGAAATCGCCACCATCCATCACTGGGCAGCCGCACAGCGCATCTCCGAATGACCGCTTTTCCGCATTTTCAGCCGTTGGTGCATTTTGCAGCATCGGTTAATTTGGGCTCCAAGCGGACCTGCGGCGGCGCGGCATGGTATGGTGTGGCGCCGACTTGGGGTCGGTGATGGGGTGGCGAGCGGCGGACCTGAGGAACCGTCATGCCAATCGCCAACCTTCCCGCCGTCCGTGCTTGCCGCCCGGCTTGGAACAAGGGCCGTATCGTCGGCCAGAAACGACCGCTCATGCCGAAGCACGTGTGGGCAATCCGTGTGCGCCTCGAGATTGCCGGCCGCATCCGCGATCTTGCGCTATTCAACCTCGCCATCGACAGCAAGCTTCGCGGGTGTGACCTCGTCAGACTGAAGGTCGCGGACATCTACGCCGCCGGTCACGTGAAGGAGCGGACATCGATCACACAGACCAAAACCCGTCAGCCGGTCCGCTTCGAGATCACGGAGGGGACCCGGAAGTCGCTGGTTGCTTGGCTTAACGATCCGCTGATGCTCGGGTCCGAGCATCTCTGGCCAGGACGCTTCCACGAACGGCGCCATATCTCGACACGGCAATATGCCCGCCTCGTTCGCGACTGGGTCACCTCGATCGGCCTCGAGCCGAGTTCATATGGCACGCATTCGATGCGACGCACCAAGGTCGCCCAGATTTACCGTAAGACCGGGAACCTTCGGGCCGTCCAACTACTGCTCGGGCACACGAAGATGGACAGCACCGTCCGTTACCTCGGTATCGAGCTAGAAGACGCCCTGAAAATATCCGAGGCGGTGGAGATATGAGAAGGATCGGGCCGCCCTGCGCGGACGGCCCATAGCTGCCGCTCCGAGGTGGCGCAGGTTATGTCTCCTTCGATGCGCCGCGCATCCACTCCAAAGACCTGCGGAGTTTCGCACGCTAACCCGATATCCGTGCTGCCAGCTTGGAATCGATTGCTTTTCCCAAAATATCGAAGGCTTCGACAGCAGCGGTCGGAAAGATCGCGAGCGACAGGAAACCATGGAGAAGACCGGGCGCTCTGTGAACCTCGACGGGTATGTTCAGGCCACGTAGCCGTGCAGCGAGCATTTCCCCCTCATCTCTCAGCGGGTCATTTTCTGCCGTTACGATGCAGGTCGGCGGAAACCGCCGGAAAACCTCGTCGTCGATCACGACCTCCGATGAAGGCACGCCCCGCAGATAGCAGTCCCAGAACCAGCGCATCGCGGCGCGGGTCAGGAGGGGGCCGTCGGCGAACTCCGTCTGGCTGGGGCTGTTGCACGCTGGATCGACGGTCGGGTAGATCAGCGCCAAGTGGAGTGGTAGTTTATCTGCCGCGACAAGTGCGGCGCATGTTGAAACGGCGATCTGACCACCCGCGCTGTCGCCGCAGAGGGCAAAGCCCGCCTTGTTGATCCCCAGTCCGTCAGAGGCGTCAAGCGCGTGACGGATCACCGCGAGGCAATCATCGCGGGCGCCCGGAAAGGGTGTTTCGGGCGAGAGGCGGTAGTCGACGCTGATGACCGCTGCATCCGTGAGTGCCGCCAGGCGCCGACAGATCCCGTCATGGGTGTCTATGGAGCCCCAGACGAAGCCGCCGCCGTGAAAGAAGAATATGACCTGCCGCACCTGATCTTTGGCCGGATGATAGAGGCGAAAGCGGACGGCATGTGTTCCCGTGTCGACTAGGTGATCTTCGACCCGAGGCAGATCGACGATCTTTCCTTGGTGCATGGCCCTGTCCGCCGCGTTTCGCACCTTTTCCAGGGGAATGTGTGGGGGCGGTGGACGGACGGTATTGCGGGGATCTGCCAGAAATTCGAGGTAAGCGGGATCGATATTCACGATGAAAGCCTTGAGTTTTGGTATCCATTCATACTAACTGGTATCTTCAGAATACTGATGAGGCAAGCGCCATCGGCAGGACAAGGATTGAGGGTATGGCAGGCGAACGAATGACGATCGGTGACGAAGTGGCCGCCCTCAAGCGGGAAAGGACACTCGCGGCGGCGACCGAGCTTTTCTATGAGAAGGGCTACACCAACACGACCCTTGACGACGTGGCCGAGAGATTGGGTGTCACGAAACCCTTCATCTACAAGAACTTCGGTTCCAAGCACATGCTGCTGGCCGAGATTTGTGCCAGTGGCGTCCAGGCAGCGCAGGCCGAGATCGACGCGGCCATCGCCCTTGGCAAAGGTCCGGGAGAGACGCTTTCGGTCTTCGTGCCGCGCTATGTCGAGGCGATCATCACGACCCGGAAGGCCATCGCCATCAATATCCGCGAGGAAAAGAACCTGCTTCCGGCGGATGCAGTCACCCTCGCGAGGCTGCGCCATAAGTTCGTCGCCAGCGTCGAGGATGTTCTCAGGCGCGGCCGGGACAATGGCGAGATCGAGGTGACCGACCCGCGAATCTCGGCCTTTGCGATCGTCGGCGCGGTGAGCTGGCTGACCTTCTGGTACAATCCTGAAGGCCCCCTTGCCGCGACCGAGGTGGCCGAGCGCATGTCTGCGGTGGTGCTGAACCTTCTGGAGACAGTCCAGCCGGACACACTTCAGATCGACGCCTGAAACCTATTTAAATCAATAAGTTGAAATTCGAGGGCTCGGACTTTTCCGGGTCCTTTTCGCTGCAATACAGAGACCTTTCCGCCGCCCGAAACCAATCAGTACTTGATCGATACTGATGAGTATCGTATGAATACCAGTAAGTCATGGGGGCGAGTCGGAGGAGACACTCGCCGTTCCCGGACCGCCGAGGGGAGGACTGGCGCTTGGATCACGTGGACATCCTGATTGTCGGAGCGGGCATCGCGGGGCTGAGGGCGCTCTACTCATTGCGCGGAGCCGGGTTCGATGTCCGGGTGGCCGAAGCATCGGACGAGCTCGGTGGTGTCTGGAACCACAACCGATATCCCGGTGCTCGCTGCGATGTCGAAAGCTATGATTACTCGTACAGCTTTTCGTCCGAATTGGAGCAGGAGTGGACATGGACGGAACGCTATCCGCGCCAGCCCGAGATATTGTCCTATCTCAACCACGTCGCCGACAGGTTCGACCTGCGCAAGGACATCACCTTCAACGCCCGCGCCACTTCGGCCGACTACGATGAAGAGGCCGCCCGGTGGAACGTCGCCTTCGAGGACGGCTCGCGGCTTTCCTGCCGCCGATTGATCCTGTGCCTCGGCCAATTGTCGGCCCCCAAAACGCCTGACTATCCGGGCCAAGAGCGTTTCAGGGGCGAAACCATCGTGAGCGCACAGTGGCCGCGCCGTGAGATCGACTTCCGCGGCAAGCGCGTGGGCATAATCGGGACCGGGTCGTCCGGGATGCAGATGACACCCGTGATCGCCGAGGTCGCAGAGCGCGTGACGGTCTTCCAGCGCACCGCCAACTATTCTGTCCCCGCGGCCAACGCGCCCCTCACCGACGAGGAAATCCACGAGGTGAAGGCAAACTATGCCGCCCGCCGCGAGATGACGCGCAATTCTCCGACCGGCCTCGGCTTCCAGCCGGGCAAGGTCAGAACGCTCGATGTCGACCCGCAGGAGCGCGAAAAGGTGTTCGAGGCGGCCTATAACCGCTACGGCTTTGGCTTCGCGCTGGCCTATCCCGATATCCTGCTCGACCCAGAGGCAAATGCGGTTGCGTCGGAATTCCTGCGTCGCAAGATCGGCGAGCGAGTGAACGACCCCGAGGTTCGGGCCAAGTTGCTCCCTGTCACGCATGGTTTCGGCACCCGGCGGCCAACCGTCGACAGCGGCTATTACGAAGCGTTCAATCGCGGCAATGTCGAACTTGCCGATATCCGCGCAACTCCGATCGTTGAGTTTACCGAGACGGGGATCCGCACCGCAGAGAAGGACTATCCGCTCGACTTCATCATCTACGCCACCGGGTTCGACGCCCTGACCGGCGCCTTGCTCAAGCCGCGCATCACCGGACGGCACGGGCTGACGTTGAAGGAGAAATGGGCGCGAGGGCCGATCACGCAGCTGGGCCTTGGCACGGCGGGCTTTCCGAACCTGCTCATCGTCGGCGGCCCCGGCAGCCCGACGGTCCTCTCGAACGTCATGGTCTCGACCGAACTGCAGGTCGACTGGCTGACCGACCTCATGAAGACCCTCCGGGCGGAAGGCATCGAAGAGATCGAGGTCTCACCCGAAGCCGAGCAAGCCTGGAACGCCCATGTCGCCGAACGGGTCAGCGAAACGCTCTACATGACCGCCGATAGTTTCTACAACGGCGGCGAGGTTAAAGGGAAACCGCGGGTATTCATGCCCTATTCGGGCGGGGTCCGGCACTATCGCCGACTGCTCGAGACATGTGCGACCGGGGGCTATTCCGGCTTCGAACTGCGCAAGACGCCCCTCGCCAGGACCGAGGAGGTGCGGGATGCCCGCTGATCGCGCGTCGCAGACTGTTGGCGTGGTCGGCGCGGGCACCATGGGCGTCGGCATTGCCTATGTCTTCGCCATGGGCGGCTACGGCGTCCATCTTGTGGAGCCTGACATTGCGCGCATGGAAGCGGCCTTTTCCACCATGCAAGACGCCGCCCGCGGCGCCGTCGCCCGCGGCAAGGTGGATGCCGAAACGGCCGAACGTGCCATCGGTTCGGTGTCCCGAATGACAGCCGTCGGCGATCTGCCGGATGGCCTCGGCCTTGTCATCGAGACGGTGCCCGAGCGCCTCGCGCTGAAGCAGAAGGTGCTGGCCGACATCGCCGCCCGGACGCCCGCCCTTATCGCGTCGAACACAAGCGCGCTCTCCATCGACGAACTGGTCCGATCGGTCGAGGACCCCACGACCTTCCTTGGCATGCATTTCTTCAACCCGGTTTGGTCGCTCATGCTGGTCGAGATCGTGCGGGGCGCCCGGACCTCGGACGCCAGCATCTCGAAGGCCCGCGCCTTTGCCGAAGGCATCGGCAAGCAATCGGCCGTCGTCGCGGACCGCCCCGGCTTTGCGACCAGCCGTCTGGACCTCGTTCAGGCGCTCGAGGCGATTCGCATGGTCGAGGACGGCGTGGCGAGTGCCGAGGATATCGACCGGGCGATCACGACCGCCTACCGCCACCCGGTCGGGCCGCTGAAACTCAGCGACATGGTGGGCCTCGATGTGCGGCTCGACATCGCGACTCATCTCGCGACGGTCCTGGGCCCCCACTTCGCGCCGCCACAACTTCTTCAGGACATGGTCGCCCGTGGCGAGCTTGGTCAGAAATCCGGGAAGGGTTTCTACGACTGGCCGACCCCGGCACCCAGGACATAACAAGGGAACGCTGCGCAGATGGGCAAGCTTTTCAACTCTTCTCTGGTCGATACGGCCGAACACCACGCGATGCTGCGCGACAGCGTCGGCAAGCTGGTCGGCGGCTTCGGGCGAAAATACTTCCAGGACGTCTACAAGCGGAACGCGAAACCCGTCGAGCTGTGGGATGCGCTTGGGAATGCCGGGTTCCTTGGAGTTCATGTCGCCGAGGAATTCGGCGGCGGCGGCGGCGGATTGGCCGACTACAACGTGATCGTCGAGGAAACGGCCGCCCAGGGCTGCCCGATCCTGTCTCTGGTCATCGGGTCGATCTGCGCCCCGATCATCCAGAAGCACGCAAGTGCCGAGATGAAGGCGGACTGGCTGCCGGGGCTGGCCTCGGGCAAGAAGCGGCTGGCCTTCGCAATCACCGAACCGAACGCCGGATCGAACACGCACCAGGTTTCGACGATCTGCCGGCGCGACGGAAACGGGTGGTCGATCCGCGGCAACAAATACTGGACTTCGGCAGTGGACGAAGTGGACGCGATCATGGTGGTTGCGCGGGGCGAGGAACTGGACGCCCGCGGTCGCGGGGCGCTGTCGCTGTTCCTTGTGCCCGTCGATGCGGCAGGGATCAGCAAGACCCCGATCGAGACCGCGCTGCATGTGCCCGAGACGCAGTTCATGTTGAACTTTGACGACGTGAAGGTGCCGGCCGACGCGCTGGTCGGGGTCGAGGGCCAGGGCCTGAAACAGCTCTTCGCGGGTCTCAACCCCGAGCGCATCTGCGCGGCGGCGATCAACAACGGGATTGCCCGATACGCCCTTGAGAAAGGTGCGGAATATGCCGGCGAACGGTCCGTCTGGGGCGTTCCGATCGGCAAGCACCAGGGTGTCGCGCACCCGCTGGCGCAGGCCTATGTCGGTGTCCAGCAGGCCCGGCTGATGACCGCGCGGGCCGCTGAACTCTACGACGCGGGATCGCCCGAAGCGGGTGAGGTGTCGAACATGGCCAAGTTCGCCGCTGCGGATTCCTCGCTAGTCGCGCTTGACCAGGCGATCCAGGTGCATGGCGGCAACGGGCTGGCCATCGAATACGGGCTGGCGGACCTCTGGTTCATCGCGCGCCTCCACAAGACCGCGCCGGTGAGCCGCGAGATGGTTCTCAACTTCTTTGCGCAGCACTCGCTGGGGCTGCCGAAGAGCTACTGAGAGGTCAGGAGGGGGAGGAGGAGATGGCCGAGATGGAGACAGGGTTTGAAACCTTCGCCGACGTCCTGCGCCGCCATGCGGCCGCGCGACCGGATGCTCCTGCTCTGACATTCCGCGACCGGACGCAGAGCTTCGCCGCCCTGGACGAGGCCAGTTCGCGCACGGCAAACGCGCTTGCCGCCCGTGGCGTGCGGCCGGGGGACCGCGTCGCGGTCCTCAGCAAGAACCGGCCCGAGATCTACGAACTGATCTATGCCTGCAACAAGATCGGGGCGGTTCTGGCGGCGTTGAACTGGCGGCTTTCGAGCCGCGAGATCGGATTGATCCTGGCCGATTGCGAGGCGTCCCTGATCATCGTCGACGACACCGGAGCGGGCCTGCTTGCGCTGGAGCCCGGCCTGCCGGTGGTACGTTTCGGCCCGGAATTCGACGCGATGCGGTCGGCAGCGGCGCAGCGGGATCCAGGCTTTGCGGGAGCCGCCGACGACACCGCGCTGATCCTTTACACCTCGGGCACCACCGGGCTGCCCAAGGGCGTGATGCTTTCGAACCGGGGGATGTCCTATACCCGCGACCTGGCGAAAAGCTGGGGGATGACGGAGCGGAGCGTCAACCTTGTCGCCATGCCCCTCTTCCACATCGGGGGCTGCGGCTATGGCAGCAGCACGATGCTGGCCGGAGGGCACACGGTGCTGATGGAAGCGGTCGAGATCGACGAGATGCTTCGGCTGATCTCGCGTTACCGCGTTACGCACACCTTTCTCGTCCCGGCCGTGGTGCAGACGCTGCTCAACGCCGAGGGGGTCCGGAGCGCCGACCTGTCGAGCCTCGAACTGCTGATGTACGGTGCCGCTCCCATGGGCGATGTGTTGCTGCGGCGGGCGATGGATGTGCTGGGATGCCGGTTCATGCATGCCTACGGGATGACCGAAAGCTCGGGCACCGTCGTGATCCTTGCGCCCGAAAGCCACGATCCGGGCGGGCCCCGCAGCGGTCTGCTGAAATCCTGCGGCCGCGCCCTGCCTTGGGTGGAGCTTCGTGTGGTCGATGCCGCGTCCGGAGAGGATGCGCCGATGGGCGAGATCGGAGAAATCTGGCTCCGCACGCCGATGACAATGCGCGGCTACTGGCACAATGAGGTCGCCACGCGCGAGGCGATTACGCCCGAAGGATGGTTCCGCACGGGTGATGCCGCCTATCTCGATGAAGAGGGGCATGTGTTCCTGTTCGACAGGTTCAAGGACATGATCATCTCGGGTGGCGAGAACATCTATCCGGCCGAGATCGAGAACGTGCTGAACGGCCACCCCGCCGTCGCCGAAGTGGGCGTGATCGGCGTCCCCCACGAGAAATGGGGCGAGACACCGCTTGCCGTGGTCGTCCGTAAGCCGGGCCAGTCGACAAGCGCGGACGAGCTGATCGCCTATACCCGCGCCAACCTTGCCACCTACAAATGCCCCAGCCGCATCGCCTTTGCCGACAGCCTGCCGCGCAACGCCTCGGGCAAGCTGCTCAAGCACGAGATGCGCAAGACTTACGGGGCTGCATCGTGACGCAGGCTCTCCCCCTCCTCCGTCGCTGGGTGGTTGACTATTTCAACAGCCACGACTCTGCCGCGGCTCGGGAGTTCTGTGCGACGGACTATGCGCTGCGCATCGGCGACATGGTGCTTGCAGGACGGGACGACGTCTGGCTGCCGGCCGTCGAGGTCCAGATGCGCAACTTTCCCGGTATGGGGATGACCGTGCACCAGACTGTCGCCGGTGACGACTGGGCCGCGATCTGGTTCAGTGAACATGGCGCAAGCAAGGGCAAAGCCGCTGTTTGGTCCGGGGTCGGGATCTACCGCAGTGACGGCGCGGTTCTGACCGGATGCGTAGCGCAGGAGGATTACTTTACCCGCCGCCGTCAACTGAAGTCGGGTGTCTGCGATCCCGTCGATCCGCCCGCCGCCGCCCCCTGGGATGTGGCGCAGGCCCCCGCGGACCCGGATGCCGAGGCAGCCGTCCTCTCCTGGCTCGAAGGGTCATGGCCCCGGCCTGGCGCCATCCCCTGCGATGACGACTTGATCACCGGCGTGCCGCTTGAATTCGAAGTAACGGGCGCAGAGGTCGGCGCGCTTCATTCCTCGGGCGACCATGTCGCCTTCAACCTGCGACAGCGCGGCCGGTATCTGCGGGGCCTTCCCGAGGTTACGGAAGGCCCCGCCGACGAAACCCTCGACGTGAACGGGCTGCTCCGGGTCGTCGACGGGCGTGTGGTGTCCGGGCGTGTAATCCGTGACCGCATGGGTCTCTGGTCCCGGCTGAGGGCGGCAGCATGAGCGCGACGGTCCTAGTCAGCCGCGACGGTGCGATCCTGACCGTCACGATCAATCGGCCCGAGCGGCGCAATGCCATCGACCGGGCGACCTCGGAGTCGATTGCCGCTGCGATGGATGCCTTCGACGCGGACAAGACACTCTCGGTTGCCATCCTGACCGGCGCGGGCGACCATTTCTGCGCCGGGATGGACCTCAAGGCCTTTCTGGATGGCGAGCGGATCGAACTCGCGGGCCGGGGACTTGCGGGGATCATCGAGACGCCGCCGCGAAAGCCTGTCATCGCCGCGATCGAGGGGTACGCGCTGGCCGGCGGCTTCGAAATCGCGCTGGCCTGCGACCTCATCGTTGCCTCCGAGTCGGCGCAGTTTGGTCTGCCCGAGGCAAGGCGTGGCCTCATTGCCGGATCCGGCGGGCTGGTCCGTATGCCCGAAAGGATGCCCCGCCAGATCGCCATGGAATGCGCTCTGACCGGGCGCATGATCCCGGTACGCGAGGCTGAGAGATGGGGGCTTGTCAATCGATGCACCCCGGCGGGCGGCGCTTTGGATGCGGCACGCGCGCTGGCGGGTGAAATCGCGGCGAACGCCCCGCTTGCCCTCGCCGCGACGAAACAGGTTGTCGCGAACAGCCACCGCTGGTCGGAAGCCGAACTATGGCCCCGCCAGAACGCAATCCTGGAAACCGTCATCACCTCGGAAGACGCCCGCGAAGGTGCGGCCGCATTTGCCGAGAAGCGCACCCCGAACTGGCGCGGAAGATGACGGGCCACTGAAGACTTCGGTCGCGAGGAGCGGCCGTTCCACTCCGACGTCCTGAGACAGGACCGGGTTACCCAAGGGAGGATTTGGGATGAACTACAAGGCAAAACTTCTGGGCTGCACCGCAGCCCTTGTGTTCTCTGTCATGGCGTCGGGCGTCGCGCTGGCCCGTGACGTCAAGATCGTTGTCGGCGTTCCTCCGGGAAGCGGCGCGGAATTCGGGGTGAAGGCCTTCAGCGAAGAGCTGAAGACCCGCTCCAACGGCGAACTGAACGTCCGCATCTTCCCGCCGTCGCTGCTGGATCTCAAGCAGACCTTCGGGGGCATGCGCGACGGGGTGGTCGACGGCGGCTATCTGGTGTTGAACTACTTCCCCTCGGACCTGCCCGAGGCGATGCTGCCAATTGAGCTCGCGATGCTCGGCAAGAACCCCTACGCGATGGCCGGCGCGATGAGCGAATATATCGTCACCTGCGAGCCCTGCGTGGCCGAGCGGCTGAAGAACAATCAGGTTCCGCTGGGCAACGCCTCTACCGGCGCATACGCCATCCTCGGGACGTCTCCGATGACCACCGAGGCCGAACTCCAGGGCAAGAAGCTTCGTGCCGCGGGCGGCGCATGGTCTCGATGGGCCGCCGCCATGGGTGCGGTCGGCGTCAGCCTTTCGGGCAACGAGATATTCGAAGCGGTTTCCCAGGGCACCATCGACGGCGCCATGAACGCCCCGTCCGAGCTGACGTCGATCCGGCTGATCGACGTGGCGACCGATGTCACGACGAACATGCCCGGCGGCACGGTGCATGGCCTGGACGTGATGAGCGTCAACCGCGACTTCTGGAAGTCGCTCTCCAACGAGGAGCGCCGCGCCTATCTCGACGCTGCCGCGCTGGGCAATGCCGCGACGACCTGGAAGTTCGTCACCGACGTGGCCGACAACCTGAAAATGGCGAAGGAGAAGGGCATCAATGTCCATGAAGCCTCGCCGGAGATGCTTGCAAAGTCGGCCGCGGTGATCGAGGCCGATCTGGCGAATATCGCCAAGATCGCGACCGAAACCCACGGCATCCAGGACGCAGAGGCCAAGATCGCCCACTTCAAGGAACTCGTCGCCAAGTGGGAAGGCCTGCTCCCGATGGACAAGGAGTGGACCGCCGAAGAAGTCGCCGAGATCTACAGGTCCGAGATCTTCTCGAAGCTCGATGAAACCAAATACGGTCTCTGACACGAAGGTCTGCGCCCATGACGCCTCGATGGATCATCTCCCTTGTGCGGGGCGCGGACCGCGCGCTCGTTGCCATCGCCTCACTCGGGCTGATGGCGATGATGCTGCACATCTGTCTCGATATCGGCGCGAGCCTTCTGCTGAACGCGCCGATTGCGACCACCAGTGCCATCGTGACGAGCTATTACATGATCGCCGTCGCCTTCCTTCCGATCTACACCGCCGAGGTCCGCAACGGCCATATCGGCGTGAACCTCGTCACCGCGACCCTGCCTGTCAGGGTGCAGAACTGGCTGGACATGTTGATGCTATCGCTCACCGCGGGGGTCTATGCGCTTCTTGCCGCGCAGTCCTGGGGCCAGGCGGTCAAGAAATTCGCGGTCAACGACTACGTCGTCGAGCAGACCACCAAGATTCTGATCTGGCCAAGCTATTTCATGCTGCCGGTGACATTCGCCGCCGTGGCCCTGCTGATGCTGGCCAAGGTTGCCCTGCGCCTGAGCTATGGCATGGGACCGGGCGAAGAATTCCTGCCGGGCAGAAAAGGACATGACCATGTCTGACGCCATGATCGGAGCGGTCGGCATCGGGGGCCTCCTCCTCCTCATCGCCGCCAACATGCACATCGGCATCGCCCTGATGCTGGTTTCCTACCTGGGCCTGATCGCGCTTGTCGGACAGAACGCGGCCTGGGGCATGCTGGAGGTCGTGCCGTTTACCTTCATCTCGAACTGGACGCTCTCTTCCGTCCCGATGTTCGTATTCATGGGCTACATCTGTTTCCACGCGAACCTGACACGGGGCCTTTTCGATGCGGCGCGGCTGTGGCTGGCGCGGCTGCCCGGCGGGCTTGCGATCGCGTCAGTCTTCGGATGCTCGGGCTTCGCCGCCGTCACCGGATCCTCTGTCGCCTGCGCCGCTGCCATGGGCAAGGTCGCGGTGCCCGAGATGATGCGCAACAACTACGATGGCAGCCTCGCTGCCGGGACCGTTGCGGCCGCCGGAACAATCGGCGCGTTGATCCCTCCAAGTATCCTGCTCATCGTCTTCGGAGTCATCGCGCAGGTTTCGATCACCGACCTCTTCCTTGGCGGCATCGGGGCAGGAATTGCCACCGCCGTGGCCTATATCTGCGTGATCCTGCTGCGGGTAACACTGAAGCCCTCTCTGGCACCGCGGATTACCGAGCCGGTGTCCTGGTCGGACAAGATCAGCGCCATGAAGGGCGCGATGCCCGTCCTCCTGCTTATCATCGGGGTTCTGGGCGGACTGTTCGGAGGCCTGTTCACCGCGACGCAGGCCGGAGCCGTGGGCGCATTGCTTGCCATCGGTGTCGCCGCCTTCGAACGCGAACTTACATGGCGTGTCTTCTGGAATTCGGTGACGGAGACCCTGTCGACCTGCGGCAGCCTCTTCATCGTCACGATCGGCGCCAGCATGCTGACGAGGTTCCTGACGATGTCGGGCGTGGGCTTCATGATCTCGGATTCAGTCGCTTTCCTCAACGACCAGCCCGCCTTGCTGCTGGTCGGGATCGCGCTGATCTACCTTGTTCTCGGAATGTTCCTGGAGCCGATCGGGGCCATGCTGATCACCCTGCCGATCTTCCTGCCCCTGGTGCAAACCGCGGGCATCGATCTGATCTGGTTCGGCGTCTTCGTCGCCAAGCTGCTCGAGATCGGCATGATCACCCCTCCGATAGGCATGAACGTCTTCGTCCTGAGTTCCACCGTCGGAAAGGCGGCACCCACGGCGATGGTCTTTCGAGGGGTGCTCTGGTTCTTCGTGATGGACCTGGCACTTCTCGGCCTCCTGATCGCCGTGCCGGGGATCATCCTTGCCATTCCGCAAGCCTTCTGACGGGCGCCAAGCGCCAACTGACAACGGGAGTCATCATGAGAAACGCCGCCATCATATCCACTGCCCGAACCGGGATCGGACGTGCCTTCAAGGGTGCGCTGAACAACACCAAGTCGCCGACGCTCATGGGGCATGCGATGCGCCATGCGCTGGACCGGGCGGGCGTAGAGGGGGCCGAGGTGGATGACGTCGTCATCGGCACGGTTCTGGCCGCCGGCACCGCCGGGATGAACATCGCCCGCAATGCGACCTTTGCCGCCGGCCTGCCGGTTACGGTCGCCGCGCAGACGATGGACCGTCAGTGTGCCTCCGGTCTGATGGCCGTGGCCACAGCCGCCAAGCAGATCATCGTCGATGGCATGACCATCACGATGGCAGGGGGACAGGACAACATCTCTGCCGTCCAGAACCCCTATTTCGACGCGGTGATGACCTCCATCGACCCGAACGTGACGGCGAAAGTCCCGCACGCCTACATGCCGATGCTTAAGACTGCCGAATTCGTGGCCGATAAATACGGCATCAGCCGCGAGGCGCAGGACGCCTATGCCCTGTCGTCGCAGCAGCGCACCGCCGCCGCGCAGGACAGCGGGCGCTTCGATGCAGAGATCGTTCCCTTCTCGACGACGATGCTGGTAAAGGACAAGGGTACCGGCGCAATCACCGAGATGCCGGTCACCCTGGAAGGCGACGAGGGCAACCGGCCCGACACGACGGCCGAGTCGCTGGCGAGCCTGAAGCCGGTCCTGGAAGGCGGCAGCGTCACGGCGGGGAACGCCAGCCAGCTCTCCGATGGCGCCAGCGCGCTGGTCATGATGGAAGGCTCCGAGGCCGAGCGCCGTGGCCTGTCGCCGCTCGGCTTCTACCGCGGGATGGCGGTCGCGGGATGCGCGCCCGAGGAAATGGGCATCGGCCCGGTCCATGCCGTACCGAAGCTTCTGAAACAGCAGGGCCTGAGCGTCGCAGACATCGGCCTGTGGGAGCTCAACGAGGCCTTTGCCTGCCAGGCCCTCTATTGCCGCGACACGCTCGGGATCGACCCGGAGATCTACAACGTTAACGGCGGCGGCATCTCGATCGGCCACCCCTACGGCATGACCGGCGCGCGGCTGGTTGGACACGCCCTGATCGAGGGCAAGCGCCGGGGCGTGCGCTATGTCGTCGTCACGATGTGCGTCGGCGGCGGCATGGGGGCGGCGGGTCTCTTCGAAGTCGCGTGAGCGGGCGGCGCCGCGGACGAAGGATTGGGCGTCCAGATTTTAACTGGCCGAAGACTGCCCCGCGGCGCCATGAGATTATCGGGAACCGTAAATGGCAATGAGCTGCCATTCGTGCGAGGCGCAGCGAATGACGGCTCTCCGCCCATCGTGTTGATCAGGCCGCTACCGCCCTGGGACCCAGCTGAATGTCCGCTTCCGGTGACGTCCCGGTGCGTGGTGTAGCTGTCGGTGGCCATCGGGTTTCTCGGTAGGGTC
>NZ_BNCJ01000044.1 GCF_014656415.1 Seohaeicola zhoushanensis
GAGGGCTCCGCGCGTGGCCATAACCTCTCGGCAGCGCTTCTTCCCGACGTGCTACGGCACGGAGCTACATCTCCGGCGAGTTGGCCGACTGGCTCGCGGACAAAGGCATAGATCACATCCGTGGCGCTCCCCGGCACCCTCAGACCCAGGGCAAGATCGAGCGCTGGCACCAGACACTGAAGAACCGCATCCTGCTCGAAAACTACTACCTGCCCGGCGCCATCGAGGAGGCCATAGCGACCTTAATCGACGCCTACAACCATCACCGCTACCACGAGAGCCTCGGAAATCTCACCCCTGCCGACGTCTATCACGGCTGGGCGGAAACCATCCTGCAACGACGATGGGAGATCAAAGCCACGACCATCGAGAAGCGCCGCTTGCTGCATCGCCAGAACGCGGCATAGACTGAAACCCTAACGAGCCAGGCCCTCCGTTCCCGATCAGGCCCTCGTGTTCCAAATCATCTGACGACGGACATCAAGTGGCTCCGTTGCCGATCATGGGTCGTTTGGGGAAAACACGCTTCGCCGCAACCAGTCGTTGGTTTCGTTGGCGATCCTGCCCGGTCCATCGCCGGACACGCCCCAGCCCGACAGCGCAATCCGTGTCGCCGGACGTGTGTTGCGGAACACCAGCATGACCTTCGAGGTCGCCCGCTCCTCGGCGGAGGTATGAGTGCGCTCGAGTTCGGCGCTGTCCAGCGCATCCAGAGGATAGGTGTCCGATCGCGCGCGAAACCGCGAGGCGCGTCTGACCGTCACCAGCCCGCTCGGCTTGTCGATTATCAGAACCGTGCGCTCGGTCAGCGCAGCGTAGCCCAGATAGAACGCGCCGTTGAGGCCGAGCAGAAGGATGAGTCCGGTCATCACCTCGCCGCCGAGCAGATGGGCAAGCCCGAAAATCGTAACCGGTATCACCGGCAGCATCACGAACCAAAGAATGAAACGGGGAATGGCCAGTTCGATCTCGAACCGCTCGGGGGTGTTCAGCCTCGCCATCATGGCCGGTCCTCCGAGGTTCGTGACAACCATGACGTGATCTCGGCAGCCATCCGGGCCACGTCCTCGCGGTCCGCACGGCCCGTCGGGATCTGGATTTTAAGCCGGGAGCTGTCGTTGGCTGTGACGAGAACAAGCTCGGCCCTGTCAGTTCCCGCAGAACTGCCGTAGCCGATGCGCGGTTCGACCCGCAAGGACGGTGCCAGTGGAACCGTTCTATTCTCTCGTCCCTGCAGGCGCGTCACCCGCAACTGCGCATGACCTGCCGCACGATCGAGGCGCAGTTGCGTCACCACCGCCGTCTCGCGCAAGATGAGGCCGCCGATCAGCGCCGTCATCGCCAGAACCGTGATCCCCGTCCCGATGGCGCCATCCGCAAGCGCTGCAAGGCCCATGGCAGCAGCCAACAGGATCGCGCCGACCGCGATCGCGGCGCGGCGGATGGGCCGGTATTCGATCTCGAGCACGGCGTCCGTCTGCTGCAAGACGCGGAAGGGATCAGCGAGCAAATCCGGCAGGTTCACGGCATCCCTAGGTCTGTGTCGATCCAGCCCTCCACGAATTTGCATGTTGTCGGCGCATCGCTGCGGCAGAGGGAGGCGACGAATTTGGCCTCCATCCGGCCGGAATCATCGAGGTCGAGCCGTTCGAGCATAAGCTTGGGCGGGTGCGGCGCCCCATCGCTCTGCCAACCGGGGCCAGTGACACCTTCGGGACGGATGTCGATGGTAATGCCCGCGGGGGCCGTGTCGGCCGAAGGCTCCCCTTCGAAAATCAGATTGATGTGGAAATGTCCGTCCCCCATGGCGTTGATGTCGATCATGGTCAGGGGGCCGATGTCGTTGACCTGCACCATGGTCGCACCGTCGTCCATCCGCAGCACCTCCCACGTCCGGTCTGCGCCATCAAGATAGGCCGTCACGGTACCGACGGAATCCAGCGCAACGGCCGGAGTGGCGACAAGGCCAAGTGTAAGGAAAAGTCTTTTCATGGCAACTACCTCTTGCTCAGGCTGACTTCGCGGGCGCCTCTGCCCGAGTTCCATTTCGTCCCCATCGCCTCGGTTTCGGAGAAGAAGCTGATGATGCCGTCCGCACGCCGTGCGCCGCTGCCGATGTGCCACGAGAATTGCGGGGCAAGGCCGATGTCGCATCCAAGCACGAAGGTCCATTCGACCACATCAGGCTCGATCGCGAACATGCTCGGGTCCATCGGCGCGCCCTTGACGAAATCATAGCGCAACTCCCTGTTGCCACCCCGTACCGGGACGAGTTCGATCTGCATCCCGTCAGCGGCGATGTAGAGCCTGTTGCGCATCCGGTCGTAGACGATCTCGAGAGCGTTCCTGTGAACGCCCACTGTGGCTCCGATGCCCACGGCAGTCTCGGTCCAGCTGCCTTCCAGCAGCGGTCCGATGCGCCGCAGATCGAGCTTGTCCGCGCCCCGCTGTGCTTCAGAGCAGATCTCGTTTGGGATGGCGCCGTTTTGTTGGGAGACAGCCGGGCCGGCAGTGAGGATGAGCAGCGCGAAAAGGACGGTGCGGATCATTCGGTTGCTCCTACGGTGACGGGCGCGCGTGCGATGATGCGGCCCGAGGCGCCGACCCGGTAGCGCAGTTCATAGGTGCCGGCGGCGTCGGGTGCCTTGAGCTTTGCAGGAGATCCCCATCGCGCCAGGGTTGCCGTGATACGGGCATCGTCGGGCGAGCCGGTTTCCGCCAGCACGATCTCGTCCTTCGGGCCGGCGGGTCCGGTCCAGGCGACCTCGAACCTTTCGCCGGGGGGGCTGTGTCCGGCGGCGAGATGCTGGCCTCGGTCGCAGTCAGGGTGATCGGGCGAGTGGCGAGGATGCGCTGTAGCTGGTTCTGTTCGTAACGCAGTTCGTAGGGGCCGGTCTCGTCGGGCAGGCGCAGCGTCACGGGGTTGCCGTTCCGGGTCAGCGTCACCGCGAATGTCTCTCCCGCCGCTGCACCGGGGCTGGCCAGCGTGATCCGGTCGCCCTCGGCATCGGGACCGGACCACGAGACATTGAGGGCTCCGCCCGCCGGGGCGGTTTCGGGGGCCTCAAGCGATGCTTCGGGACGATCCTCAGTCAAGGGCACGGCCACGCGCTGAACTATGTCAGGCCGGACGGTCAGGGCCATCTTGCCGGTGTAGCCGGGCGCGGTTGCAGCGACGCTGTATTCCCCCGGCGGCAGGACGATGTCGAAAGGATCGCTCCTTTCGCCTTCCGCGACGACCGCGCCAGTCTCGTCCGCGATCTGCCAGTCGGCTGCGCCCAGCGGCGCTCCGGTTTCGGCAGAGACCGCATGAAGCGACATTACTACCGTGACCGCGACGGGTTCGGCGGGCGTTACCTGCGCAAGGGCGGCGGCAAGTTCCGCCCCGGTTGCGGTCTCGAACAGCAATCCGCCGGTCTGATCGGGCAGGCAGGAGAGCGCGCCAACCTCACCCGGCGCCATTCCGAACCCCGCGACATGCGCGCGCAGAGCGATGCCCTCGCTTGCGAATTGGGTGGCCAGCGCACAGGGATCGCCGCCGCAATTCTCCAGCCCGTCGGTGATCAGCACGATATCGGCCGCCTCCGCCGTGTCGGGGATCTGTTCGCGCGCCACCTGCAGCGCGTTGGTCAGCGGCGTCATGCCCTGGGGGATCAGCCCGACCAGCCGGTTGGCCTGGCCCGCGCCGATATGGAGGCCCATCGGCGTGACCACCTCGATATCTCCGCAATCGCCACGGCGATTGTGCCCATAGGCCACGATCGCATAGGGCGCGTCGGGATCGCGGTCGACGAAGTAGTTGCCCATAACATCGCGCGCCACTTCGATCCGGCTGAGATCGCCTTCAAGCCGGTTCCACATCGAGCCGGATGCGTCGAAGACGATGACGGTGACGGGCTCCGCCGCCAGCGGTGCGGCAGCGCAGAGGGCGGCGGTGAAGATTGCGTTTCGCATCAGTCGAGCCTCGGTTGCAGGTTCGGGCAGGGTGCATAGCGTTCCGCCCACCCATCGCCGATCACGATCAGATCGCCGTCCATGCGCGTCATCAGCAGGGTGCGTTCGCGCCAGTCCTGTCCTTCGCCCCGGCAATTGGCCCAGTAGAGCGTGGCGTTTTCCCAACCCTCGACGCTTCGGGGGTCGGTCAGATGGCAGCTTGATTCATAATAGACGATCCGGTCGCCCTGTAGCGTCACGCGCTGGTCGCTGACCGGGGCCGTGCAGTCGAAGCCGTCATAGACGCCATCCGCGGGCACTGCTGCCACGGGGGCGGCAAGCATGATCATTGCAATGGCAGTCGCGCGCATGTTCAGTTCACCTGCTCCAGCCGTGCGTCAAAGCTCAAGGTCACTGGGCGCGTTTCCGAGTCTGGTCCGCCGCTGACATTCCCAGTCACTGTACCCGAGAGGCTCACGAGTCCATCCGTTGCAGAGAAATCCGTCAGTTCCAGCGTCAGGCCGTCACGGTCGCCTCGCCAGTTGGCCCCCATGTCGCGCGCGAAGGCGATTTCGAGCGTCAGTTCCTCGGGGTCTGGCAGCTCACCACTCAGCATCAGCGATATGAAGACAGTTTCCTGATCGCCTTCCGTCTGCACGCCGGAAAAGAATGCGTCGCCGTAACTTCCGATGATCGTCGCTGCCGAAAGATCGGGCGAGATCGACAGTTCCAGCGGCTGCTCCCCGAAACTGCCGATGACCTGACCGCCCGGTTCCTCGGCAATGGCAGCCGTCGCCAGAAGACAGGAGAGGGCGCAAATTCCGATCGCGCGGCGCATGGAAGCGTTTATGAACATGTAACGTTCTCCTTGTTGAGCCGCAGGATATGCACTCGCGCAGCTTCGCGCCCCGTCCGTTTGAATGGGGCGCCGCGGAAAAAATATGTGCTAGCGTCCATTCAGGCCTCACTATTCGCGCGATTCTCATGACATTTACGCATCGCCTCTATTCTTGCATTCCCGTATTGGCGATGATCGTTCTTGCCGCGCCGAAAGCGATTGCGGAAAGCCCGCTGTTGACGCTGACGGGTGCGGTGGATGGCGGGCAGGTGGAGATATCGCGCTCCGATCTGGATGCGTTGGAGTGGCACGAGATCGTGACCTCGACGACCGTCACCGACGGACGGCCGCTGTTCAGAGGGGTGCTGATGCGCGACATCCTGGTGCTGGCCGGCGCGCGGGGCGAGATGGTGACCGCCCGCGCGCTGAACGATTACGTCATCGACATTCCCGTCAGCGACTTCCACGAGCTCGACGTGATCGCGGCGCTTTACATGGATGGGACCGCCCTGACGCCACGCGACAAAGGGCCGGTCTGGATCGTCTATCCGCGCGACGATCACGCGGTGTTGGCCGACATCCGCTATGACATGCGATGGGTCTGGCAGCTCGTCGCGCTGCATGTGCAATGAAGCGGTTTGCCGAGCCCCTGCGTTATGTCAGCCTTGCCGCGCTGATCGTCGCCTGCATGGGGCTTCTTCTGATCGCAGCGGTCAACATCTTGCGGATCGAGCGACAGATGCAGATCTCGGCAACCGAGAACATGACCTGGATTTTCGGGCAGACCCAGATCGAGGCGCTGAACCTTGCCGCGGCCCTGTCGGACGACGCGGACCCAACCGAGCTCCGGCTTCGCTTCGATCTTCTGGTGTCGCGGCTGAACCTTCTGCGCGACGGACCACAATGGCGGTTCCTCAGCGAGGCCGGGCTGGCCGAGGGCCTGATGGGCTGGCGCGACGGGTTGCTGGCCCTCGATCCGGCCGAGGGCGGCGACCGGGTGGCGCTTGCGGCGCATGTGGCGGCGCTGTCAACGGCGCTTCGCGGCAAGGCGAGCAGGGTCATGTCGCGCGAGTGGCAGCTCCAGTCCGAACGCCTGGACAGTCTGGGCCGATTGCACCTTCTGGCGCTCGGGACCATCCTGGGAGCCTTGATTGCCGGAGCAGTGCTGGCGGTGCTCCTGATCGACCGCGAAAGGCGCCTGACAGGTGCCAGGATGGACCAGCTGCGCGCCAAGCGACTGGAGCGTGACCTCAATCAGGAAAGGCTGACCTCTGAAGGCTATCGGCGCTTCAGCGACCTGATCGCGCATCAGGTGCGCACGCCGCTTGCCGTGATCGACAGCGCGATGCATCGCCTGACCCGGCCGGGCAGAACGCCATCGCCCGAGATCATCCGCGCCAAGGCGGAGGTCTCCCGCGAGGCGGTGGCGCGCCTTGTCCGGCTGACCGACACGGCACTTCTCATGGCGCGGGTCGATCGGGGTGCTGTCGCACCAGAACTGGCGTGCCATGACCTGGACAGGATCGCGGCTGCCGCCATCGAAGACCTGCACGGCTCGGTCAGACCGCTGGACACCGACCGGGTGATCCTCGGCAGCGGCAACCGGCAGGTCGCCGCAATCTGCGACCCGGTCCTCACTGGCGAGATTCTCGCAAACCTGCTGCGAAACGCCTTGCTCTACTCTTCGCCCGACAGCGAGATCGACGTCAGGCCAATGCTTGGCGGCAAAATGGCCATCTGCGACATCAGTGACAGAGGCCCGGGGATGACGCCGGAAGAACTGGCTGGCGCCTTCGAGGACTTCGCGCGCGGGGCACGTCATCGCGATCTGCCAGGTTCGGGTCTGGGGCTGCCACTCGCCCGCCATCTCGCGCGGCTCCAGGGCGGCGACGTGACCCTTGCCCCGCGCGCCGGCGGCGGGCTGGTCGCGCGGCTGACCCTGCCTGGCGCGGTGACGGCATGAGCGCCCCCCTGATCCTGTGCATCGAAGACGAGCCTTCGCTGCGAGACGATATCGCCGCCGAACTGGGCGAGGCGGGCTATGAGGTAATCCAGGCGGCTGATGCCCGCGACGCTCTCGAACGGCTCGACGACCGGCGCCCCGATCTCATCCTTTGCGATATTGTCATGCCAGGAATGGACGGCCGCGCCTTGTTGGCCCATCTACGGTCCGCCCGGCCCGAGCTGAATGGTATCCCCTTCGTGTTCCTGACCGCCCTTTCGTCGCGCGAGCAGATGATCGAGGGGCGCAGGGCGGGGGCCGACGATTATCTCACCAAGCCAATTGACTACGATCTTTTGCGGGCAATGATCGCGGCCCGTCTCGACCAGGTGGCCCGCCTACGGTCTGCGGGCGGGCGTGAGGCGGAAACAGACGCGTTGGACCGCCTGACGGTCGGGGTCGTGCTGCTGGACGTGGAAGGCGGCGTGTGCCATGCCAATCGTGCGGCAATCGAGCTGGCGCGTGATGCCGGCATCACTCTTGAGCCGCGCTTGACCGGGAAGGGCGAGGGTGGCCGCAAATTGGCCGGGTTACTCGCACGGATACTGTCAGGCAGCGAGAGCGGTGCTGCCCTGTGGCTGGATGACGGTTCGCGCCGCGTGATGGTGCTGGGCCGTCCGCTTGGGACGGGCCCGACGCGGGACGGCACCGCCGCAATGCTCACGCTCAGCGATCCCGACCGCCACGAGGCGCTCGATCCCGTCGCGCTGCGACAATTGTTCGATCTGACCCCGACCGAGGCTGACGTCGCCCGCCTTGTCGCCGAGGGGCTAAGGCGGGACCAGGTCGCAGCGCGGCTGGGGGTTTCGACCAACACAGTGGCGTTCCATCTGCGCAACATCTTCGACAAGACCGGCACCCGCCGCCAGGCCGACCTGGTGGCTCTGATCCTGTCCATGCCGATGGCGTGGAGCGATCCATGACCCTTGCCGCTGACATGGGCCTGAATCCGGCGACCCCAAGGAGACATCCAGCATGACAAGAACATCCATCCCGCTCGCATTTTGCATCGCGGGCCTGTTGACCCCGGCATTCGCCGAAACGGCGAGGGAACGCACCGTCACCGCGATCGAGGCCGCCGGCTGTACCGTCGATGGCTCCAACGTCAACGATGTTCTGGACGGCCTCGGGTTGAGCGGGGCGGACTTCCGCTTAATCGGGGAGGGACTTGTCGCCGACGGTCTGGCCGACGTGTCCCAAATGGGAGTCTTTCGGTTGACGACCCCCGGCTGCACCATAGCCGGAGCAACTCCCACCGAACGCACCGTCGCCACGATCGAGGCCGCCGGCTGCACCGTGGACCGCTCGAACATCAACGAGATACTCGACGGATTGGGACTGGCCGACGAAGAGTTCCGCGAGATCGGCGAGGCGCTGATGGCCGAAGGACGGGCAGAGGTGACGGAGGCCGGTGCGTTTCGGCTGACCACCGCCGGTTGCCGGTGAGTGCGAAAGATTATCGAGCGTGAAAGGATATCTCATGAGGTTTGGTGCAGCATTCGTCGTGGCCATGCTTGTCTCCCCGGCCGCTGCCGAAGACCAGCCGCTATGCGGGACATCAACTCAACGAGACTGGCCCCGCATCCAAGAAATCTTCACCGGCGACTGGCTGATCGAGCATCAGGCGGGCTATGCCGCGATGGGCGGCATGATCTTGCCGTTTCCCGATGATGGCGAGGTCGAGACGATCACCATCTGGCAAATGGGTGACACATTGCAGGCGACCCATCCAGAAGCGCAGGCGCCGCTGGTCCTGCGCCTTGCGGACGAGCCCCGGTTGACTGTCGAAACCGACAACCCCGCTATCCCCGAGGCGTTGCTAAGCCCCGATGATGTCGCGTTGACGGCAGGATGCTCGCAACTCGAACTTCCCCGATTGATCGGAACCACCACTGCAGTCGTCGACGGCGTCCAGATGAACTTCACTTATCGCATGATGGCGATGGACTGGTCGACGCTTTACGGCATCATGGAAATCGACTCGGTCGTGCACGGCACTCCGGTCGAGGCCCGTCGCACGGTGTGGATGCGCGCTACAGAAGGCTGAACCGAGATTTCGTTCCAGTCCGCTTGTCGCTGCCCTATGACATTCCAGTCCCACAAGAAGACATAGACGGTTCCAGTTTTATGAATGCTCCGCAATAATCGCCTTCGTCGTCTGAACTGCCGCGGCAAGCGCAACCCTGTCCGGCTCCTTGAGCCCCAGCCCCACCGGATCAAATGACAACTGCACTGGCCCACCTCCACTAGCTCCCGCGCGAGCTGCTCGACCCCGCGCACGATTTGGCCGCGAAGGCGTGGAACTCTGCGTATTCGATGCGGGCATCTCCGCCATTGCCGGTGAGGTCGCTACCCCAGAACCATTTGCGCCTGCAGCCGCCCGCACATCCATTAGCTCTTGCTTCAGCATCTCAACCGTTTCCTGAGTCTCAGACATCTGTCGGTCCCACCGAAGGCCTTCCTCGTCCGGATATGGGAAGCTTCCCGATTGACCGGCGTGCAGCACCTTCAAAGCCGGGTCCTCGAAATACTTCACCCTTTTTGCCCGGATCGGCATCTGCGCGTCGATCACGAGGATGACCTCGTCGAGGTCCACGCGTCGGGCCGCATCCTCGGTCAGGAGCGGGGTAGGGTCGCGGCGGCTCCTTCTTGACGAGACGTCCGACGCCGTTCGAGCGCTCCCAGGCCGCGAGCTTCTTCGTGAACCGCGCAGGCGGTTTCGGACTGTTGTCGGTGTAGCGAATGAGCGCGCCAAGGGGCGCGGTATCGAGAATGGTGGTTGCAGACATGATTCCTCATCCTGAATGCGTCATTTTGCATATCATCATATTGATATTATTGTATTTTATGTGATTGAGGGCGGGGAAGCCCGCCCTCGGATGGCGCGGATCACTCCGCAGCCATCGTCGACGCATCATCACCCGGCAGGTCAGCGGTGAGGAAGGCGGGAAGGTCGACATCCTCGGCCTGAGCGGTGTCAGAAACAGGCTCAGGCGCCCCCTGCCCTTCCGCACCGTCGAGTGCCGCCAGATCGTGACGGCGAAGAACCTCCGGCAACCAACCGCTGCCTTTCAGCAGACGCTCGGCTTCGGTCGCCATCTCGCCCTTCTTCAGGTGATCGAGGAGCTGCGCGGTCCCCTCCCCTTTCGCCTCGTACACGGCCTCGAGGATCCGGGCCTTGGGCACGCGGTTCAGGTAGGTATCGACCGTCGGCTCCCAACCCGCCTCGACCATGTCGAGATCGACCGCCTGTGCGACCAAGTCGGACTGGGTCATCCGCTTGTTCAAACCGCTGGCGGAGATACCGGCACCATAGGGGTTCACCTTCTCATGCAACGCGTTGATCCCAAAGCTGAGGCAATGCGCGAGCAGGGACAGCCGGCTCGCCTGATCGAGGGACGCCAAGTAGTCCCAGAGAGCAGCATCGTCGCCGAGCGGCAGGTCGGCCTCCCACTCGGCGTGACGATCGTCTACCAGCTTGGCCACCACGCTGTCCTTCAGATCGCTGGCCTGCGCGGACATGTAGACGTGTCGCACCGAGGCTTCGAGGCAGCTGCCGGCCGAACTGGACGTCCGGAAGGTGTCACCCACGAGCTTCAGAAGCAGCAGCGTCAACGCGACGTCGGGGGAACGACCGACAGCTTCGCGCAGTGACAATGTCCGGTGCGCCGTCAACTCCATGACCAGCCGCTCAGGCAAGGGCTTCAACGCACCATCGTCCTCGTCGTCGGGCATGCTGGCGCCAAGCGCCTGACCGGCAGAGGCGACCACCGTGCCATGGCCGACACCATCGGCGCTGCTCGCAGCTGAAAGCTCAGCGCCCTGCCCGTCTGCCGTCTGTTCACCGCTGTGGACGTCGACGTCTGCCCGTGGCTCATTGTCACTGTACCCTAATTAATCAGAATCTTGTCTGAAGTTATCCTGCAAAATCAATGGCGGGTTGCATCCTTAATTTTCATATTGTACCGTTAATTACCATACTGTACCCTTAATTGCCGCACGGTCGGAACTGTGGATAAGTGTCGGCCTCTTGGGGTGGGGGATTTACGTGGCCAGCGAGCGTATTGCGAAACACCGTGCAGCGGTTCTTCGGCCGATCCTGGAGCTTGAGAAGAGGGGCGAGCCGATCAGCGCTGCTATCGGTGACGCCGCTTGGGAACTCGGCTTGGCGAAAAGCCACACATGGTCGCTATACCGGCGTCTGAGAGAGAACGATGCACGTGCCACGGCGTTGGAGTTGGACCGTCGTGGGCCGAAACGTGGTTCGAAGCGGATTTCCAAAGACGTCGAATTTATTATCAGTGAGAGTCTGCAGCGCTACTATCTGGTTCGTGAGCGCTCGAGCTTTCTTCGCATCTGGCGCGAGATCCGTGCCGAGTGCGAAGCGAAGGGATTTCAGCCTCCGACCCGGAAAACGGTTAAAGCCCGTCTCGACGCGATGGATCAGCGAGAGGTCTTCCGGAAACGGCGCGGGGCAGAGGAGGCTGACAAGGTCTTTGCCGCGCGTCCTGGTCGCCTTGAAGTCTCAGCTCCGCTGGAAGTCGTTCAGATCGATCATACGACTTCGGACATCACGTTGGTCGATCACGTCGATCGCCGGCCGCTTGCGCGCCCCTATCTCACGGTGGCCATCGATGTCGCGAGCCGGATCGTTCTCGGGGTCCATGTCACTTTCGATGAGCCATCTGTCTTGTCGATCGCCCTATGTCTCGATCATTGTGTCCGCCGAAAATCGGTGCACGTTCCTGGAACAATGGAAGAGTTGGTTTGGCCGACTTCTGGCATTCCGAGGGCGATCCACGTCGACAATGCGCAGGAGTTCCACAGCGACGCCTTCAGAATGGCCTGCGAAGATTGGGGCATTGCTGTCGAGTATCGTCCGCTTGGCGGCAAACATTATGGCGGCCATGTCGAACGGCTGATCGGAACGACCATGGGGGCCGTTCATGTGCTGCCCGGGACGACCCAGTCCTCAATCGTCGAGAAAGGTGACTACGATAGCGCGAAACATGCGGCCCTGACACTGACCGAGTTCGAGGATTGGCTTCATCTGGAAATCTGCCGCTACCACAATACGGTTCACGAAGCCCTCGGCCGAACGCCGTTGGCTGCCTGGGCTGACCTCGGCGGGGATACCGCGGGGCGGCAGGTCGTTGACGTCGAAGCCTTTCGGACGAGCTTCTTGCCCTTCGAGTGGCGCCAGCTCGGACGCACCGGGATCACGCTCTTCGGGGTCCATTATTGGAGTGATGTCTTCGCGTCGTTGGTCGGACGCGGGCAGGGAAAGGTACAGGTGAAATACGATCCGCGAGACTTGTCGCAGGTCTGGGTCATCACGGATGACGGCCGCGTGATCTCGGCACGCTACCGGGATCTCAGCCACCCGCGTATATCGCTATGGGAAAGTCGGCGGGCGCGGAAAGAATGGCAGGACAAACATGGCGGCCGGATCGACGAGCGGGCCCTGTTCCAGGTGATCGATGCGCAACGGCGCCTTGCCGAGGCGGCGCGCCAGAAGACGAGGACCGCCAGGCTGGAAAGCGAGCGGGGCGCTCGGATTCCCCAGCACCAACCGCGCCGCGATCCGTCGCGCGAAATGTTCGCGATCGACACGGGCAACCCTGATCTGCCAACCTATGAGATTGATGAGTTTGATGACCCCAGACGAAAGAATTGACCGCATCCGCAGCGATCACTGGATTGCCTTCGACCGTGCCGCGATCGTTCTCAACCGATTGACCTCCCTGATGGAAATGCCGCAGCAGAGCCGGATGCTGGGCCTGATGGTCTATGGCAGTTCCGGCATCGGCAAGACGATGATCGCCAAGCGCATGGCGAGCAAATACCCGACACAGTACAACGCGGAACTGGGCGCCACGAAGACGCCCATCTTGCTGGTTCAGGCCCCGCCCGCGCCTGACGAGCGACGGTTCTATCAGCACATCCTTGCGACGATCGGTGCACCGATGTGGGGCCGACATACCGTGTCTGAGCTCGAGGTGCGCGCGCTAGGTCATCTTCGGGACATGGACCTGAGGATGTTGATGATCGACGAAGTTCATAACCTGCTTGCTGGCAGCTATCGTGAGCAACGCCGTTTCCTGAATATGCTTCGGTTCCTGGCCAACGATCTCTGTGCCTCGCTCGTCGTCTTCGGTGTGAACGAGGCACTCGAGGCGGTTCGGGGGGACGACCAACTGGCCCGACGGCTGGACGAACACTATCTGCCGCTCTGGGAAGACGACGTGGAGTTCTCCCGCCTCATCCAGACTCTGATCGCAGCGATGGCACTTGAGCAACGCTCGGGTCTGACCTTGGCGTCGCTTCGAACGATCCTGAAATTGACTGGGGGGATCACGTCGCGCGTGTTCATCATGATAAAGTCCCTGGCCATCGATGCGATTAAAACCGGTGAGGAACGGATCACCGACGAGGCGGTTCAGGCTTGGCAACCGGTATGGACGAAGCACGCCTGGAACATCCCTCGCCAGCCGGTCGCCACGTTCGGGTGACGCTCAAGGCCTTGCCGCGTCGGCCGCTACCGGCACGCGATGAGCTTCTGTCCAGCTGGATCGGTCGGCTGGCAAAGGCCAATCATTGCTCCGCTGAAGAGATTTGCGGCTATCTCGGTTGTAAGCGCCACGCCGATCCCCTCCTGCCGCGTTGAAGCTGGCTGTGCGAGTCCTGCTG
>NZ_BNCJ01000045.1 GCF_014656415.1 Seohaeicola zhoushanensis
AGCAGGACTCGCACAGCCAGCTTCAACGCGGCAGGAGGGGATCGGCGTGGCGCTTACCCTTCGCCTGCATGTAGTCGAAGCGGACATGTCCATGCACGAAATCACAGATCGCCTGGACGCGGGGCCAACCGGGGTCCGTGGTCTCGAAAAGATGCCACGCCTCCTCCGACAGAATGTCGGTATCGCAATACCGGCTGCCCTGCAGAAAGACGAGGGTCTCGAAAGGCAGATCCTGGACCGCGTGCTGCTGCGCGCCCGGGGAAGCGGGATCGGGCTGGCCCGTGTCGCGGAAGATGCCATCCGTCGACAGGCAGAAATCGCCCGCCGGAGCCACGAGACGCGTACATCAGTTGCCAAAGCCATCCCGGTAGCTTTCAATCGGCACGCTCGGCGACGTCACGAGATAGTCGGCGCGCTCCAGATCGCCAAAGCGGGAGTAGTGCACGTTCAGCAGCGCGATCAGCGGCGTCGGTTGCGGGAAGCTGTATCGCAGACGGCACCCGATGCTGACCCGCTTGCCGGACACACGGCCGCGCCTGGTCATGTCATGATCATCTTGCAAGGATGAGCGTCCGAGGCATCAGGTCAGTGCCATCCTTCGCAAGGACGGGGAAGACGAAGGGCGCGATCAGACCCGCTATAACTGCCGTCCCCGCGATCAGCCTCGCCAGCGGATGTCTCATCGCCGCTTTCTCCTTGGCGGACCGGAGTCCGCCGGTTGCCCCGCGTGTCTTCGATGGCCCAAGCGTGAGCGTTCCGGTCAGCCGTCGAGTTGGCGCGGGCGGTGGCGGGGAGCCCCTGGAATTCGGTCTCGTTGGCATGCCTTCGTTCTCGGCCACCTGGATCGCGAAATCCTGCGGGACTGTCGGATGAGAGCCACCGGTCATCGGGGCGACAACTTGTGCAAGGCAGCAGCGGAAAGAGCATGCTCCTTCTGGCAGTAGTCGCCGCGGAACTTGCCATCGACCTCCACCTCCCAGATGCCGTTCCTTTCGCGCACCTGAACTCCACCGCGCTGCACTGGCCGGTCCATGAAAGACCCCTTTTCTCCTCTGCTTTTCAGCGGCATGGGTTGCTTGTCGGTCATTTCCGGCCCCTTCGCTTGGGCGCGCGCGCTTCTCCGAGGAGCATCACGGCGCGAATGAACTCTTCCGCGTAGTCGTCCGTTTCACGGTGGTCATATTCGTGCCGGGTCAATCTCATCGGCTCTACGAACCGTTCTCGGAGGTGGTCGACGAAACGCGGCTCGGAACGTGCCATGTAAGCGATCAGGGCCTGCAGAATCCGTTCATGGGCCAACACGCGCCGTTCGAGATCGGTCGTCTCTTCGGCCGTTCTGGTAAGATATTTGACTGATGTCATGGCTTGTCATCCTTTACGCTGCGCGGTGCGACGCCGGATGTCTGTCTTCGAGCGTGGGCAGGCAATCCTTCGCCTCGTCGCGATCCAACTCTTGGTATTCACCTGCCAGTCAGGCGAACATCGGGTGCTGACGCAGGTTAGGGGTACGGAAATTAAGTGGGTGTGTCTTGCTCAGAAGCGGACGGAAACCGACCTCGGTGGTCCAGGTGTCATTGACCTGCTTCCCGCTTAATACCCTCTATTCATGCTTGAAACCCTCCACGCTGAACCTATCGGTCTGCTTCGGCCTCCGTCTGTGTCATGATTGGCGTCGCGGGGTCTTGCGCTGGTCGGGCCCTGCCGATTGACGCCACGCCACCGTCGCTTGGAACGCTGTCCGGATCGCGGAGTGGGTCTGCCTCGCCCTGCATGCCGCGCAGGAACTGGAACAGATCGCTGTCCGTCGTCAGGACAAGCGTCGTGTCGTCGGAGATCATGTCGCCGTAAGCCTGCATCGTTCGGGTAAAATCGTAGAATTCGACCGAGACGGCATCGACATTGTAAGCACCCGCATAGATTGCTGCTGCTGCGGCATCGGCGGCACCGCGGATTTCCTCGACGGCGCGATAGGCTTCGGACTGGATCTTGTTCAGATCCCGCACCCTGTTGCCTTGAATACGGGCCGCTTCACCGTTGCCTTCAGACAGGAAGCGTTCGGCGATCTGCCGGCGCTCCGAGATCATGCGGTCATAGATCTTGGGTCGGACGCTTTCGTTGTAGTTTATGCGTTTGAAGCGGATATCGAGAAGCTCGATCCCGAAAACGCGCACCTTTTCCGCCGCCGCCTCGAAGATCTGCCGCTCGACCAGCGCCCGCCCCTTCGTGATGGGAACCAGTGCGCCGATGTCCTGCGCAAGCTCCTGATCCGTCAGAAGCGTGTCCCGAAGCGGTGTCCGGCCCCTGGTCGTGCGCACGATCTCGATGAGTTCGTGCTTGGCGACGGCGTTCCGCGTCTCGCTGCCGAGGATATCATCGAGGCGCGACTGGGCGCTGCGTTCGTCGCGCAGACGCAGAAAGTACTGCAGAGGATCGGTGATCTTCCAGCGCGCGAAGAGATCGACCGAGATATAGAGCTTGTCCATGGTGGGCATGTCCGATGGCGAGCCGTCCCATTCCAGAACCCGGCTGTCGATCCGGTTAACCTCCTGAACGAAGGGGAGTTTCAACTTGAGACCAGCCTCGGTGATCGGCGCGCCGACCGGCTTGCCGAACTGGGTGATGATGGCCTGTTCGACCTCGCCGACCGTGTAGACGGCGGATGACGCAGCAACGACCCCGGCAACCGCGATCCCCGAGGCAATAAGCGCAAGGGTCTTCATGGTTGCTCTCCTGTCTGTCGATCAAGGTTCAAAAGCGGCAGGATGCTTGCCGTGGACCCGTCGACAATGATCTTGGAACCAGTTCCCGGCAGAACATCCTGCAGAGTTTCGATGTAGATCCGGCGCCGGGTCACTTCGGGCGCCAGACGGTATTCCGTCAGGAGAGCCGTGAAGCGTGCCGCATCGCCCTCGGCTTCGTTGATCCGCCTCAGGCGATAGCCATCGGCTTCGCGGATGCGCTGGTCCTTTTCGCCTTCAGCGAGCGGTATGACGCGGTTGTATTCGCGGCGGGCCTCGTTGATGATCCGCTCCTTCTCTTGTTGTGCCTGGTTGACCTCGTTGAACGAGGCCTGAACCGGCTGGGGCGGATTGATGTTCTTCAGCTGCACCTGATCGAAGCTGATGCCCATCGCGTATTTGGTCGCGAGCGCCTGCATCTTCAGCAGGGCTTCGCTTTCGATTTCCTGGCGCCCGACGGTGATCACCTCGTCTACTGTGCGGTCTCCCACGACTTCGCGCATGACGGACTCCGAGACGTAACGCAGGGTCGCGCTCGGCTCACGCACCTCGAACAGAAATTTCCGAGGTTCGGAAATCCGGTACTGGACCACCCACTCCACGAGCGCGGCGTTGAGATCGCCAGTCACCATCTCGGTCTCGCGGCGACCGTCCGTCGGGCTCTGATAGGGATCGGAGGCACCCGGAGTTGTGAACCCGAACTCTTGTTTCAGCTGGCGCTTGACCGGGAGCAATGTGGTCACGTCGATCCCGAACGGGATCTTGAAGTGCAGCCCCGGAGGGATCTCGGCCGCGTACTTCCCGAACCGTTGGACAATCGCAACGGAGTCGCTCGGCACCGTGTAATGTGAGGACCACGCCCCAAACGCCGCAAGCGCAATGGCGGCCCCGATTGCAACACGCTTCACCGGTGGCAGACCGTCCGGCAGGATGTCGTGCATCTGATCCCGGCCCCGCCTGAGAATTGCGTCAACCTCAGGGGGAACGCGGGTCTGCTTGTTTTTCCAAGGTCCGCGATCTTCCGGTCCATTGTCATCAGAAGGCATCGCAAGCTCCTATCTCGGTTTTGGCAAGCGGTACGATGCTTGGCTCGCGCGTTTGACGGTACGACTCGTTGTGCGCCATCACATCGTCGGCTCTGAACAGCACGACCTCAGAGGTCCAGTTCCTTCAGGCAGGCTTGCGCAATATCCCGGTCTGGGGCATCGGTTCCTGGCATCGTCGCCCAGCCGGCTGTCATGAGAGCGTCGCGCCTCTGGTAGGTCGAGGCGGCTCGGATCGTTGCAAGCTTGTCCGCCCGAGCCGGGTCTGACCGCGCCATGTCGAGGCAGACCGGTACCATTGAGGCGACGACATTGTTACGGGACATCGCCACCGCCCGGTCATTCGAAGTGCCGCCGGTCACCCAGCCACCCCATGAAAATCCGACGACGCCGACAAAGACAGCACCGATCACGGCACCATAGATGCCGGGTTTGAGCCATTCGGGAATGTTCATGTTCCATCCTCCTGCGGAGAAAGCGCCGCTTCGCTGTGGTTGTTCATCTCAGTGGGACCTTGATCCCGGCTCAGCGCCTCATTCAGGTCGCGCTCTGATATGGTGTGCAGTTCCATCCAACCCGTCCGATCCCCTCTGTCAGGAACGGTCATATGGGTCGCCGTCCTCTGATACGTTTCGAAACCTTGCCCGCGGAGAAGTTCTTCCTGAATCAGGACTTCGTAGTCCCCGGTCGGAAGTTCGTCCGGAAAATCGGCTAGGCTGAACGGGTGCATGAAAGTCGCCCTCAAACTGGATGAACGCACGCTCATCTCTGGCCTCCACGATTTTGGCAGATCGGTCGCTCGCCACTGTTGACGGCCCATTGGTTTCCGGACCTGACCAGTCGAACGATTTCTCCTTTTGTACTTGGGAAACGTTCGACTTGTGCTGACACATGTTAGTCCCTGGCGCCGCGCGGGTAGAGAACAACCTGGGGAGGTTTGCGGATACTGAACTGTGTAAGGGCGCGGGGACCGACCTGCGCGTACACTTTGGGAAACGGGGATGATCTGCATTCCTGCAACCAAGAATGGAAGCACGATGGCCCAACCCAATGTTCTCAACCCGCACCCGCCCGAGTTCGAACGATTTCTCTACGCGCCGGTCGGCCAAGACCGGAACGGGCATGTCGTGACGGTCCTCTCCATCGGATCAGGCTATCTCTGCTATCAGGAACGCCAAAGCGGCATCTATATCGAGATCAACGAGAAAGGTGTCACCATCGAGGGCAACTGAAGCGCCTCGTACAGACGCAGTCATCAACAGAGCGCATCCCCTATCTGGCGCGTGCAAACAAAGGAGATAACACCATGTCGCTCGGCACAATTCTGGTCGTAATTCTTGTCATTTTTCTGCTCGGCGGTTTCAGCGGGCGCTTCGGGGGCTACGGCTATGGCTTCGGTCATGCCGGGACAGGTGTCCTCGGCACGATCCTCATCATCGTGGTCATCCTGATGCTGCTTGGCCGCATTTGACCTCCGTGCGGTGGTTCCTCAGGCTTCAGGCAAGCAGAGGCCCCGTCTGATCCAGGTATTCCAGATCGAAGTCGGCGAAATCCGTCAACCGGCCATAATCATGAAATGCCACGTGACCGTCACGAAAGGTTACCAGTCCGCTCTCGCGCAGCTGCCGCAGGATGCGGTTCACGTGGACGGCACTCAGTCCTAGAGCATCCGCCAGGTGATACTGCGTCAGCGGGCAGTCGTATCCCTTCTTGCCGCCCATACCCACCAACGCCAGCCTCGACCCCAGCTCTAGCAGGAGATGTGCCATGCGCGCTTCGGCGTCCCGCCGGCCGATCCCGACGAGATGCTCCACGACCATCGCTTCGTCCCTTGACGCTGCCCAGAGGATGGCGGTCGCGAGGCGGGGCGTCTGCGCGAACGCATCGAGTAGATTGCTCGTCAGCACTTCCGCAGCCTCGATGTTCACGATGGGTTCGAAACTATGATCCGACGTGCGCAAAAGAACGCTCCGCAACCCCAGAAAATCCCCCGGTATCTGGAAATCGACGATCTGACGCGTCCCGTCCGCCTGGATCTTGTAGGAACAGACCCAGCCCGACGACAGGATGTAAGCCACCTGGCCCGACTGTCCCTGATGCACCATGTACCGTCCGGCGACGAACGTTCGCCGGCGCCGGTGCAGACGATCGAGCACGCCCAACTCGGCTTCCGACAATGCGACGAACGCGGAAAGCTTGCGGATCAGCGGACTGTGCGCCTCGACGGTCATGCTCTCCCTCGACGGCTGGGTGGGTCAGGTTGATGAATTAGCGAAAACTTCTGGCCCAGCCACTGCTTCAGATCAGTCCATCCTAGCACATTCTCTGCAACAAAGATGCGGATCACCCCGGAGTGCCACACTCGTGCACGCCAGTTCGCAGCGAGGAACGCCCACGATGCCCGACCAGAAAGATCATGCAGGAATGGCGGCCCTGTCGATCTGCGAAGCGCTTCTTCTGGCGATGAACGACCGAAAGCTGCTGCCAGAGCAGGAGATCATAGGAGTTCTCCGCGATGCCGCGGCAACCCACGAGAACGACACCGGCCCGGACGCAGAAATGCGCCGAGCGGTTGCGGCTCTCATCAACCACATTATCGCCGGCGGAAACTCCGTGCGCAGGCCTTGACCCAACACGTTCCTCCACCGAGGACCCCAGATTGCCTTCCCCATTGCCCCACCCGCTGCTTAAATCGCCCGACGATCAGGACATGGCTCCCCGCAACGACGGGCGCGAGGACAACGTGCGACCCACCCGTTGGGATGACGAACGGCGTCCGGGCGCATCGCCGGGTCAAACCCACGGGCCAGAGGGTCCATCCGCGGCGGCCTCCCCTGACGCGGGCAACTCCTCGCTTGCGACGGTTCCCGCGCAGGACAGCACGCACCTACGCGCGTCGGACTGGACGAGGAAGCTGGCGAGATATCGCCAGCCGCGGCCCTCCCGAAGCGTTTTCGAGCTTGCCTTCACGCTCGTGCCCTTCGTCACGATCTGGGCGGTGGCGTGGCGGATGCTGTCGATCAGTGCCGTATTGGCAATGGTCCTTGCGTTGGCGAACGCGGCCTTCCTCGTCCGACTGTTCATGATCCAGCACGATTGCGGGCACGGATCGTTGTTTCGCAACCGGCGCCTCTGCGACTGGATCGGCCGGGGGATCGGCGTCCTCACGCTTACACCCTACGACGTCTGGCGCCGGACCCACGCGATCCACCATGCCGCGACCGGGAATCTCGACCGCAGGGGCGTCGGAGACATCCCGACCTTGACGGTGACTGAATATCGGCAGAAGCGATGGCTCGGCCGGGCACTCTACCGCCTGCTTCGCAATCCGGTCTTTCTGTTCGGGGTGGTTCCGTTCTATACCTTTTTCCTGCAGAACCGTCTGCCTGTTCACCTGATGAGCTCCGGCTGGCACTACTGGCTGAGCGCGATGGCGACGAATGCCGCCATTGGCCTCGTCCTCGGCGTAATCGTCTGGCTGGGCGGCTGGGACGTGCTTCTGTTCGTGTTCCTGCCCACCATGCTCCTGGCTGCCATAGCCGGCATGTGGTTCTTTTACGTCCAGCACCAGTTCGAGGAGACCAGCTGGCAGCACGAGGACGCGTGGAACGTGCAGGAGGCGGCCCTTCACGGCAGTTCGCACTACGACCTTCCCGGCATCCTACGCTGGATCACCGGCAATATCGGTGTCCACCACGTCCATCATCTGGCCAGCCGGATCCCGTTCTACCGGTTGCCCGAGGTTATCGCGGATCACGCGACCCTCGCAGGGACGAGCCGCATCACGCTGTGGGAGAGTTTCCGCTGCGCAAGGTTGCACCTTTGGGACGAGAAGCACCGGAGACTTCTTTCATTCGCGGAGGCCCGGACGCTTGCTGCCTGAGCCGTCCGGGACGCGGCTGAGGCGCCGGTAACTGCTTCTCGTGGTCAACGCATCCGCATTGCGACGGCATAGCCTCTCACGACCCGAAAAGGTATGCTTTTCCCGTGATCGATACTCATCAAAGCCTGCCCCATGAGGCCGCCGACCGTATAACGAAACCATTCGCACGCTTCCTGAAGATCGAAGCGGCAGCTGGTGGGCTCCTGCTCGCGGCTGTTCTGCTGGCTTTGGGACTGGCCAACTCGCCGTGGCAAGACGGTTTTCTTCGTTTCTGGGAGACCCCCATCGGTCTCACATTCGGCTCGTTGGATTTCACCCGCTCTCTGCGGCACTGGATCAACGACAGTCTGATGACCCTTTTCTTCTTCGTGCTTTCTCTGGAACTCAAGCGCGAGTTGGTTCTGGGCGAATTGCGAAACACTCGACAGGCCGCCCTGCCGTTCGCAGGCGCCTTGGGTGGCATGGTCGTGCCGGTCTCTCTGTATCTTGTGTTGATGTCCGGGCAACCCGGCATGCACGGCTGGGGAACCGTGATGGCGACCGATACGGCCTTCGTGATCGGGTGCCTCGCGCTCTTCGGGAGCCGGATCCCGCCCACCTTGCGATTGTTCCTGCTGTCTTTGGCCATCTTTGACGACGTCGGTGCAATCCTTGTAGTCGCCTTCGGTTACGGTGAGGCGTTGAACTGGTCAGCTCTCGGATTGGGCTTTCTGGGGATTTGTATCGTCGCAGGCGCATCGCGACTCGGGATCAGAAGCGTACCGGTCTATTTCCTTCTGGGAGCGGCAGTCTGGTTATGCTTCGATGCTTCCGGCGTACACGCGACCATTGCAGGTGTCATTCTGGGCCTGATGGCGCCAACGCGCATATGGGTGAGCGATGCCCGCCTGCGTGAGATCCTTGGGCGAGTACTCGCCGTTCCGACGGGCGATCGTCGACAAGGAGATGCCGCAAGCCACCGCGACCTGCGTCAGGCCGGCAGAGCGGTCACTGAGTCGCTCTCCCCAGTCGAACGGCTCGAGATGATGCTGCACCCCTGGGTCGGCTTTGCAATCATGCCGATCTTCGCACTGGCAAATGCCGGCATCACGGTTCAGGGTGTCGATTTCGCACAACCGATCTCGCTGGCGATCATTGTCGGCCTGGTGTTGGGAAAATCGATCGGTGTCTTCGGGTTCAGCTGGATTGCTGTCCGATCTGGCTTGGCACTACTCGCGCCGGGTTTGTCGTGGCCTTTCATTCTGGCCGGTTCTTTTCTGACGGGAATCGGTTTCACGATGTCGCTGTTCATCGCCGGACTCGCATTCCACAGTTCCGTCCTGAATGCGGCAAAGTTGGGTATTCTCGGCGGAGCGGCGCTCTCGGCGATACTCGGCATCTCGCTGCTGATTTGGCTCACATTGCGAAGGAGGTGACGAAAACACACAGCCGGTGCGCTGCGCGACCTCCTTCATGTAACTTCACTGTCCATCGTCGATGTTGACGCCGATCAGTTCTGAGATGCTTTGCTGCCCAATGTTGCTGCAACAGCCGACGACGGAGCACAACGTGCAGCAACTGCCCGTAAAGAAGGGAACACGAATTGGAACGACATGGGCTCCGGAATGGGTTTCGGGGTGGGGGTTGACTGGCTATTCGGCCTGTTAATCCTCGTCCTGGTGGTTTTGGCCATAGCAGCGCTGAGCAAATATCTTCGGGAATAGGAAAAAGGACTTCGCAATTTACACGATCAATCGCGTGATCTTCGGCGCAGGTATCGACGACATTGACTCTCGCGCGCGCAAGGCGCTGGCGGATCAGGGTTTCGGCGTTCTGACCGAAATCGACGTCAAGGCGACGATGAAGAAGAAGCTCGATGTCGAGATGCCGGCCTATCGCATCCTCAGCGCCTGCAACCCGAAGATGGCCTATCAGGCCATTGGGATCGAGCCGCGCGTGGGTGCGATGCTGCCCTGCAACGTCATCCTGCGCGAGGTGGGGGGCGGTGTGGAAGTCAGCGCCATCGATCCGGTGGCTTCGATGCAGGCGATCGAGAACGCCGAGCTGACGGCCGTTGCGGGCGATGTACATCATGACCGCCAGCCGGATGATCTCGGGCGACGTCTTGAAGTAGCGGAACGGGGAGCGCTGGGTCATGGCCAAAGGCTACCCAGCCCATCCCTCCACCTCAAGTCAGGTTCCCTTGACAGCACCGCCCGGACGGTTACGGTATTTCAACGCAGCGATAGTTTTAGCAGCGCCGCGGCTGCGATGGCGGGTTCCTTCTGGAGGAAGTCGCCGTAGAATTTGCCATCTAGCTTGACTTCCCAGATGCCACTTCTCTCGCGCATCTGAACCCGATCCCTCTGTACCATTTGCTCCGCGGAGGGTTTCCGGCCACCTTCGCCTTGTGTCGGAGCCGGTTGTTCAACGGGCATATCGAGCGGCTTGGGTTGCGGCGCGCGTGTCTCGCCAAGGAGAATTACGGCCCGCATGAACTCTTCCGCGTAATCGTCGGTTTCGCGGTAATCGTGTTCGTGCCGCGACATTTTCATCGGCTCCACGAAACGTTCTTTTAAGTGGTCGACGAACCGCGGCTCAGAGCGGGCAATGTAGGCGATCAACGCCTGCAAGATCCTTTCATGGGCCAGTACCCGCCGCTCAAGATCGGTTGTCTCTGCGGGTGTCCCGGAAAGCTTTTCGACTGTTGTCATGGCTGCGCTTCCCTCGCGTCGCGAGGGGGCGCTCTTGATCCATTCGGGAGTTGTCATTGTAATTACCCCTGCCGAGTGAGTACCGCGTCGCTATGAATGTTCGTTTTGCTTGTCGTCAGATCCTGGTTCAGCGCCTCATTCAGGGCGCTGTCGGATATCGCGCGCAACTCGGTGCGTCCGGCATGACTGCCTCTTCCGCGCACCTCCAGGTAGGTCGCCGTCCGCCGATAGGCCTCGAAGCTTAACCCCTGGATCAGCTCTTCTTCGACAAGAACTTCGTAGTCTCCCGCGGGCAATTCGCCCGGATACTCCGGCAAGTTGAACGGGTGTGAAAACGTCACCGTCGATCGGGTTGAACGCATGTCCATCTAGTAGCTCCGTGACGCAGGCAGATCCTTCGCCCGACCTTTCAGCAGGCCGTCCGAATTGCAGACCTCAACTGTCGAACGATTTCTTCCCTTGTACGATGGAATGTCCGGACTGGCGCTGACACATGTTAGTCCCGCGTAAAGAATGGGCTGCGAGCGCCCTGGGCCGCGTTCGCGCACTGACCTGGGTAAGGGCGCCAGAACTGGAGCTCGCGTACATTCCAGGGCCCAGGGACAATTTGCGTCCCCTCCAGGAAGGATTGGAAAGAAGATGCCCGAAAGCCTCAGCCAGGTGTCGTCCTCGTTGATATAGGTCGAGGTGCAGAGGGCCTTGTAGATCGGCACGCCGGCCTTCTCTGCCGAGACGAAGTAGGTCAGAATGGCGATGTCGCCACAGCACATCACGCGCCGTTCGGACAAAAGTACCGACCGTCAGCCGGTCCTCTGTCGAAGATGAACCCAGATCTGGTCTCCCTGGAGGATCCCGGGCGGATAGGGAAAGACCATGACGGCGTTGGTCGCCGTCGTCGCCCGCGCACTGTCCGCGCCGCTGGTCCAGAAGTGTTCCTCGATGCCCCACAAAACCTCCTGTTCGCTTTGCGATAGCGTCCCGGAGGTGCGGGCTGCATGATGGCGTGTCCCGGCAGTCCCGCTTGAAACGGTCATTCGCCTGGCCCCGCCCCGCCAAATAAGAGTGTCTGAAAAAGCAACAGCATGATCGCGAGCACGGCCCAGACCGCTCCGCTTGTGTCGGAACGGCGGTCGGCGACCGTCAAGGCGGCTCGCTTCAGGGTGGCCGACATTCGGGCTTCGGGAAGCAGGTGGCTCAGGTCTTGTGCGACCCTGCCGTGATCGCTTGCAAGCGCGGGAACATCCCGAAACCCCGCAAGCAGCGTTCCCAGCCGAGCGCGGGCGGCTTCGTGCCCCAGCGCGACCAGTTCAGCGGTCTCCTTCCATGGATCGAGGCCCAGCCGTGCAAGCGTTGAAAGGACCGTCACGACGTAACCGTTCCTGTCTTCGCCGACCGAAGCATAGAGAAATCGCTCGAATTCGCGCGGGTGCGGGTTGAGAATACCGGGTTCCCACCAGCAAACCGCGGTCACTTGAATGCCGAAGCGCCATTCGGTCCGCTGCAGGGGCAAGGGCTAACCTGCGTCAGTGCCACATGGTAGCGGCATCGGCTATGC
Organism: Seohaeicola zhoushanensis; assembly: GCF_014656415.1. Classification (GTDB taxonomy): domain Bacteria; phylum Pseudomonadota; class Alphaproteobacteria; order Rhodobacterales; family Rhodobacteraceae; genus Seohaeicola_A; species Seohaeicola_A zhoushanensis. The sequence continues at coordinate 11,913 of NZ_BNCJ01000045.1, forward strand.
AGGACCTGCCCACTGAATGTTTGGTGGCGCAATTTTCCGATTACCCGAGACGCGTGTGGGCATGCCTACCCTTAACAAGGTGGGCATGTCGGCGCGCGTCTTATTCTCGGAACGTCCAGGAAAGGACAAAGCCAATGACTCCCGAACAGAAAAAGACTGCCGAGAAGATGACGACCGTGAAGGCCGCATGGGACAAGGCGCCCGCCGGCCCGAAGAAGGATGCGGCGCTCAAACACTACCAGGCCGCCGAGAAGGCGAATACGGCGCGGAACGACGCCGAGACGAACAAGGAACTGGATGCGGCGACCCACGCCCTTGCGTGATCTCCAGCGTCTGACCTGATCACCGGGGCCGTCTGCCGAGCAAAGGAGGGCGGCCCTCGCTATTTCAGGAGAGGTCCGGTCTGATCCAGATATGCCGGATCGAAGTCGGCAAGGCTCACCAGCCCGCGATGGTCGTGAAAAGTCACGTGGCCGTCCCGAAAGGTTACCAGTCCGCTCTCGCGCAGTTGCCGCAGGATGCGGTTTATATGGACCGCGCTCAAACCCAGCGTATCGGCGAGATGGTACTGCGTCAGCGGACAGTCGAACCCTTCCTTGCTGCCTATGCCGACCAGTGCAAGCCTCGATCCGAGTTCCAGCAGGAAATGCGCCATGCGGGCTTCCGCGTCACGCCTGCCGATCCCCACGAGATGTTCCACCACCATGGCCTCGTCCCTCGACGCAGCCCAGAGTACGGCGGTCGCAAGGCGCGGCGTCTGCACGAACGCATCGAGAAGATCGCTTGTCAGCACTTCGGCAGCCTCGATGTCGACAACGGGTTCAAAGCTGTGGTCCGACGTGCGCAAGAGGACACTGCGCAGTCCCAGAAAATCCCCCGGCACCTGAAAATCCACGATCTGCCGCGTGCCGTCGGCCTGCAGCTTGTAGGAACAGACCCAACCGGCGGAAAGAATATACGCGGCCTGAGCCGACTGGCCCTGATGCACGATGTCACGCCCCGCGACGAAGGTGCGGCGACGTTGGTGCAGTCGTTCAAGCACGGCCAGTTCGACGTCCGACAAAGCGACGAAGGCCGAAAGCTTACGCGTCAGGGGACTGTATTCAGCTGATGTCATGGGACTTCCCGGTGTGTCACGACCCAAGAGGGTGACGTCCCGGTGCGTGGTGTAGCTGTCGGTGGCCATCGGGTTTCTCGGTAGGGT
>NZ_BNCJ01000046.1 GCF_014656415.1 Seohaeicola zhoushanensis
CCAGCGCCGTCAGCATCGGTATGTTGGAGGCCAGCGAGATGGTGCGGAAGGGCGGCTGTCCCTGCACATGGGTGCCCTTCGAGCTGTCGCAGACGGTGTGGTCGGCAATTGCCGCGCTGCCGCCGTTGCCGGCGACCCAGACGGTGCCGCCCTGGGCGATGACCCGGTCGAAGACCGCCAGAACTTCAGCAAGCGGACCCTTGTCGAAGCTCAGCAGAACCTCGGCGAAGCGCTTGTAATAATCGGCTGCAAATTCTGCGAAGTCCGGCATCGGAGTCCTCTGGGCGCAATTTCCGCATTTGGTTTGACCAGCGGCTGCAGCCTTGTCAACGCCGGGCTGGGATTGCGGGGCAGGGGGACGGTCGACCGTGCCCGCGGGCAGACAATTGCCCTGGATCGGGCGGGATTGTTCGCGGCTGCCCGCCGCTCGGCGGCGGAGCGGGGGAAAAGCCCGCAGAAGGATTGCCAATGCGGGGCGCGGTTGCCACAAGGAGGCCGACCCCGACGGAGGACGCTTTTGACGATGCCCGCCGCCCCTGCCCACGAGCGCAGCCCCGACCGCAGCTCCGTCGGCCCCGGCGCCGACGCCGCTCGCGTCCCGCCCGTAAAACCCCGCCCGTAAAACCCCGGTCGGGGCCACGTTTTTCTTGGAACGACAGGAGGATCTTCATAGACTGGCCTTGGCGAAGGTCTGCCCCCATACGTTTGCTGAAAGAGTTCCCGCACCGATGAAACTCCCGCCCGTTCGTCCCGTGCTGCCGGCCTGCGCGGCCGTTTACCGTCACCCGCTCGTGCCCTTCGCATCCAGCAAGCGTCCGCGTGGCGCATTGGCGCCCCTGGACCTGCATTCATGAAGAAACTTCTTGTCGTGTCGTCGGCACCGGCCTCTCTCGTCGATGGAAAGCCGCATCTCGACGTGAAATACTGTGAAGGCATGAAATACTATGCCGAGGCCTGGAACGGCCCGGTCTCCAGCAGCCTCCAGCTGCGCAATGAGGCGGTTCCCTTCGGCCGCACCGTCGATCCCGCCGACCTGCCCTTCGCCCTGCACCTGCGCCAGCCCGGCGAGCGGATGGACCGCGCCTTTCTCGAATCCTTCGACGTCATCCTGTGCAGCGGCGACAACCACCGGTATCTCGACCTTGCCGAACGCTGTGCCAACACGCGGACAAAGCTCGTCTACATCATCGAATACACGCCACAGACCCGGCGGCAGATCATCTTCCTGGACCCGCGGGCGAGCATCTTCGCAAAGCTCTACTCCCTCGCCTGGACCCACCGGCAGGAACGGCGCCGGCGCCGGGCCTTCCGGCGCTGCGACGGTCTCCAGGCCAATGGCTATCCGGCGATGGAGGTCTATCGGCGCGTCAACGCCAACACGATCCTCTACCTGGACAACCGGATCACCTCGGCGCTCGTGGCCACGGAGGCCGAGATCGCCGCACGCGAGGCGCATATCCGCTCCGGCAAGCCGATCCGCATCCTGCATTCGGGGCGGCTCGAACCCCTGAAGGGTGCGCAGGATCTCGTCCCCATCGCGAGGCGGCTCCTCGAGCGGGGCGTGAATTTCGAGCTCGACATCTTCGGAACGGGGAGCCTGGCCGCCGGGATCCGCCGCGAGATCGACGCCACCGGCCTGTCCTCCCGCGTGCGCCTGCACGACCCGGTGGATTTCGAGACCGGCCTGGTCCCCTTCGCCCGCACCCGGGCCGACATCTTCCTGAGCTGCCACCGCCAGTCCGACCCCTCCTGCACCTATCTCGAGAGCATGGGCTGCGGCCTGCCGATCGCGGGCTATGCCAACGAGATGTGGAAGGGCCTGAGGGAGGCGTCGGATGCGGGATGGACCGTGCCCCTCGGCGACTGGAAGGCACGGGCGGACCAGCTGCACGATATCGCGCTGCGCCGCGAGGAGATCGTCGACAAGGCCGCGAAGGCCGTCTCCTTTGCCTCCGCCCATCTTTTCGAGCAGGAATTCCAGCGCCGGATCGACCATCTGCAGGCCCTGGTGGCATGACCGCGGGCGGGCCAGGCGCGGCGGCGACGGACAGGCTCCCGGTCGTGGTGCTGGCCGTCCTCGTCTGCATGACGGCTGCCCTGCTGCTGTTCCGGCTGGACCATCCGGCGCTCAAGATGGACGAGGTATTCTCGGTCAACTACATCCGCAACGGCGTGGCCTACCTGCTCGACCTGGCGCGCCCGGACGAGCGCAATCCGCCCGGGTATTTCCTCGCCCTCAAGGCCTGGACCGCGCTGGCCGGCGACAGCCGTGCCGGTGCGCGCAGCCTGTCGGTGGCCTGCGCCCTTGCCTGCCTGCCGCTGATCTACCTGGTTGCCCGCCCCCTCTTCGGACCCCGCGTCGCCCTGCTCGCCGCGCTGTTCCTGGGCAGCTTCCCCGGTTTCCTCCACTACGGGCGGGAAGCGCGCATGTATGCCATGCTGTTCTTCTGCCTGATGCTTGCCATCCTGTTCTGCACGATGCTGCTGGACCATGCCCGGATCCGCAGCAGGGCACGCCACCCGGCCCTTGCGCTCGGGCTGGTGGTCACCGGTTTCGCGGTATCGCTGGCGGCGACCTTCTATGCGCATTACTCCGCGGCGGTCTATTACCTGTGCTTCCTCGCCGCCGTCGTCTGGATCTTCCTGCTCGAGCGCGATCTGCGGCTGCTCGGCCTGGTCGGGACCGGCCTGGCCCTGGCCACGCTGCTGGCGCTGCCGCAGATCTTCCACATGCTCGGCTTCGTCAGCCCCGGGGAGAGCGAATGGATCCCGCCGACCACTGCGGAGTTGTTCCTCAAGACGGTCCTGGGCTGCTTTCCCTTCCCGACCTGGGCCAAGCCGGTCTTCCTCCTGCTTTACGCCGCCGGCACCGTGATGATCTGGCGACGCGACCGCCGCTTCGGCATCCTGTTTCTCTGCATGCCGGCGGTCGGCATCGCGGCGCTCGGCGTGATCGGGATCTGGCGGCCCATGCTGCTGGTGCGCACCGCGCAGCCGCTGACATTGCTGGCGCCGCTTGCCCTGGCGGTGGCGGTGGCCAGGCTGCCGCTGCCGGGCATCGCCGCCGCGGCACTGGTCGCGCTGCAGCTCTGGCCGGCCCGGGCAGACTATCCCGCCGAACGCGAAACGATGGCCGGCGAGGCGCTGTCGGAGGTCCTGGCGGACATCGACCCCGACCGCGACCAGGTCTTCTACATCGCGCCCCTGCGCCCCCAGTTCGAGCTGTTCCGCCTGCCCGGACGCGAGCGGTTCCAGCCTCTCCGGTTCGAAGATCCGGCTGCCCAGTTCCCCGCGATCCTCTCGCGGGTCCGATCCTGCCACGGGCCGCTGCCGGCACCGGCCGGATGCGGCAGGACCTATGTGATCATGGAGCCCGACCCGCGGTTCGAGAAGGAGAACGCCGCCGCATGGACCCGTTTCCTGGACCGGCTGGCGGCCGAAACCGGCAACAGCCGGACGCTGACCCTTCCCGGCCATGCCGTCTACATCCTGTCCGGAAAGGCACCAGGCGGATGACATCCTTCCCCCCCAAAGCGAGGAATGCCTCATGAAGGGCAGGGCTGGCCAACCGGCGGAGACAGGGGTGTGCAACCCGCCGCGCCTGGCCGAGGTGCGCATCGTCGCACCGATCTCGATCATCATTCCGACCTACAGGGAAGCACAGAACATTCCCTTCGTGATCGAACGGATCCGCGCGCTTCGCGAGGCCCGTGATCTCGATCTGGAACTGATCTTCGTCGATGACCAGAGCAACGACGGCAGTGTCGAAGCCGTCGCCGCCGCCGGGCTGGACTGGGTGAGGATCATCGTCCGCGACGGCCCCCGCGGGCTGAGCCTGGCCGTGGTCGAAGGGTTCAGGGCGGCCCGCAACGAGGTGCTGGTCTGCATGGATGGGGATCTCAGCCACCCGCCCGAAACGATTCCGGACCTGATCCTGATGCTGGACAACGGTCATGATCTCGCCATCGGCTCCCGCTATGTCCGGGGTGGCTCCACCGATGACGACTGGGGGTTCTTTCGCTGGCTCAACAGCCAGATGGCGACCCTTCTGGCACGGCCCCTGACACGGGTGAGCGACCCGATGTCCGGCTTCTTCGCGGTCCGCAAGAGCGATTTCGACCAGGCCCGCGACCTCAATCCGATCGGCTACAAGATCGCGCTGGAGATTATCGTGAAATGCGACCTCGAGAATATCGGCGAGGTGCCCATCCACTTCGTCGATCGCGCCCGGGGGGAAAGCAAGCTCACCTTCAAGGAACAGCTGAGATACATACAGCACGTCCGGCGCCTGTATCTCTATCGTTTCGCCAACGCGATGTACCTGCTGCAGTTCCTGGTGGTCGGCGCCTCCGGCATGGTGGTCAACCTGGCCACGCTCTCGGCGCTCCAGTTCATCGGGATGGCGGACTGGGTGGCGCTGATGGGCGGCATCGGCGTCAGCGTGATCTCGAACTTCCTGCTGAATCGCCGGTTCACCTTCTCCTACGCGCGCAGGCGCAATCCCTGGACGCAATTCAGGGGCTTCCTGGTCGCGTCGCTGGTCGGCATTCTCGTCAACTACGTCGTTGCCATACAGCTGTCCCGTCTCGACTGGTTCCAGGGCCCGTTCGGCCTGCAGTTCGCCGCGATGACCGGCATCGCCTGCGGCCTCGTGTTCAACTTCCTCGGCAACCGCTTTGCAGTCTTCCGGCGCCAGCATCTCCGCGGAGACAGCAGGAGATGAGCGCGCCGGCCCCGGGCAGGCGTCCAAAAGGCTGGCATCAGAGTTGGCGCGCCGGAGATGCCCTGTTTTGGCTTGACTTGCTCAGGACCTGACTCAAACCTGACACCGCGCCCGAGTGCGCCGGAAGAGCAGGAGACGTGCCATGAACGGCGCGGGCGTTCGAGGCAGGTGAAGAGTGACAAACCCGGATCAAGAGCGGCTTGGAAAGGCCGGAGGCGCTTCGGCTGACGCAGGCTTCTGGCAGATAGTCCCATCGGAGAAAACCGCCTTCGTCCTGCCGGATCTGCAACGTGTCAGTTACCGGTCGCTGGCGGAGATGATCGAGGAGTTCACCGGGCGTCTGCGGACGGATCCGGGACTGATCGGAATTAGATGCGACGGCCACCTGAGGCAATATGTGGCTTACCTTGCCTCTTTGCAGGCAGGCTGCCCCGTTGTGCTGTTGCAGGAAGGGCAGGGCGCAGAAGGTACCGGGCTTGGCCTGTCGATGCTTTATTCGCCGGGGCAGGACCGGCTCGAGCGGCTTGAGCCCGATCCGAAGCCGGCGTGGCACGACGATCTCGCATTGCTCCTCTCCACCTCAGGCTCGACCGGTGCGGCTAAATGGGTACGCCTGTCCCATGCCAATCTCGCGGCGAATGCGAACTCCATCGTCGAGTATCTCGGGCTTACCGAGGCGGATTGCGCCCCGATGAGCTTGCCGTTCCAATACTCCTACGGGATGTCAATCCTGAATTCCCATCTTGCCGCCGGGGCTACGCTGGCGCTCAGCGAGGGATCGGTCATTGACGAGGGGTTCTGGAGATTCTTCGAGCAGGCGGAGTGCACGGGCTTCGCCGGAGTTCCTTACAGCTTCGAACTTATGGAGCAGGCAAACATCAAGACGGACCAGCTGGCATCCTTACGCTACATGACCCAGGCCGGCGGCCGTCTCGCACCCGAGCGTGTCCTTCAATGGGCCGCGCGTTCTCGCCGGGAGAACTGGGCGTTCTTCGTCATGTACGGACAGACGGAAGCCGCCCCCCGGATTTCTTACCTGCCGCCGGAAATGGCATCCGTATCGCCCTCAGCAATCGGGGTTCCGGTGCCCGGTGGGGAGATGTGGATCTGCGACGAGGCGGATCGGCGCTTGCCGGACGGAGAAACGGGCGAGTTGGTCTATCGTGGGCCGAATACCATGATGGGGTATGCGACGAGCGATAGAGATCTGATCCTGCCACAAGGAAGCGATGTTTTGAAAACCGGCGACATCGCGCGGAAGCTTCCCAATGGCATGATCGAAATCGTCGGGCGGAAAAGCCGGTTCGTGAAGTTGTTCGGCCTGCGTATCAGCCTCGACGAAGTGGAGAAAAAACTCGAGGTCATGGGGTTTACCGGTGCCTGCGGCGCCCATGACGACCGAATGTATGTCTTGGTGGAAGCCCTTACCCAAGACGCCGATCTGCGGCGTCTGCGCGGCGACCTGTCGGAATGGCTGAAGATCCCGCCGGACAGTTTCGTGCTTGAAACCATCGACCGGATCCCGCGCCGAAGCAACGGGAAGCCAGATCTCCAGGCCATAGGTCGCAGGATAGCCGAGATGGAGGCATCCGCCAGTGCCGGCGCACGCAAGAGCGCGCTGACACGGATATTTCGGCGGGGCCAGAGTGTGGAAGAGGTTTTCCGAAAGCAGTTCGGGGCGGACCAGGTGAAGGAAAACTCGACCTTCGCATCGCTGGGAGGAGACAGCCTCACCTACGTGGAGCTGTCCCTGGCCCTGGAAAGCGTTCTGGGTGCTTTACCGGAGGACTGGGCCAACATGACCGTCGCCCAGCTCAAGCAGAAGCGCAAAAGCAGGAAGTTCATATCCTCCATCGACACGCCGACGCTTGTGCGCGCCTTGGCCATCATGGCCGTCGTCTCGGGGCATTTTCACTTCGTCGACTATGGACGAGGCGGCGCCTTCAGCCTCTTCGTCGTAGCCGGGCTGACGTTCGCTCTGTTCACTCTTCCCCAGGTACTCGAACACCAGCGGATCACGCCTATCGCCAATCTGTTCTTCCGGATTGCCGGGCTGACACTCGCCTATATGGCCCTGCACCTCATTCTCACCGGCTATGGCGAGTGGCCGGCTTTTCTGTTCGTTGGGAGTTACTTTTCACCCCATACCGAAGGCGCGCTCTGGTTCATCGAAATCTACCTGCAGTTTCTTCTGGTCGCCATGGCCGTGCTGTCCCTTCCTGCCGCGCGTCGTGCCCTGGAGAGCCATGCATTTCTCTGCTCGGCGGTTGCCGCTGCCGCCTTCGTCGGCATCGGTGCCGTTTCGGACATGCTGTTCGATCTCCATCACCTCTTTCGCAGGGTTCCGCATTTGATGGCTTGGTATTTCCTGCTGGGAGTAGCCATCGGCTCGGCCGACAAGCTTGCGCACCGCCTTGTCCTGAGCGCCATCCTGGCGGTCGGCAGCTGGCAATTCGGAGGCTATGGACTTCCCAGGATCGGCTTTTTCCATGTCGCCGCGCTGGCGCTGATTTGGCTACCCGCCGTTCCGCTCCCGAGCCTCTTGCGATCACCGATCCGCCAAGTTGCAGGTGCGTCGCTCCTGATCTACCTCAGCCACTTTCAATTTGGCCAGGCACTCGCAAAAATAATGAACGAACCCGCCGCGGGGTTGAAATGGGCGGCTGCCCTTGCCGGAGGTGTTCTGTTGTGGCGGCTTTACAACCCGGTTGACCTCTGGTTGAGCCGGCGAGTGGCCGGCTTTCTGAGTCGAGCCAAGACCTAAGCCGCTCAGCGTGACAGTCCGCCATTTCCGCAGCCTAACAAGGGGCGCGTTCCCGGTCGCACTCTTTTGTGAATCCACCCTACAGAATTTGCACTTCGTTTGTGAATCCAACGAGGACTGCATCACCCAGCGTTTGGGGGCTGTCGCGCGCTCTCCAGCATCTGCGCGTTCATATAATTGTCTCCCGGCGGCATGCTGTTCTTTGAGATCAATCGCGCCGTGCCGCTACAATCCAGCTCGCCGCGGTTCAGAAGATCAAAGTCGAGAACGTACATGGACGGCTTTCGACGCGATGAAGACCTCCGAGGCGCTGGGCGCGCGCAAGCTGTTCAAGCGCGGCATCTGATCGGACAAGGCCCGCGGCCCTGGAACCTGGTTTGTCGGCTACAACGGGAGCCCGACCGCTGCACGGGTCCTTCGGTGGCGTGCTGGGCGGCCTGAACTGTCTCCCGCGCTCGCTGCTTGCGCTGGGCGGCATCCTGCTGGCCGTGGTGGCGATCCCTGAGTCTCCGAGCGAATGCAAGGCGCCACATTGACCCCTGAGCCGCTCTGGGGGCCGCAGGTGCCGTGGTCAGCTTCTGCCTTGGAGGCCCCGACCAAGCCAAGACGGAGGCGTTCCAGCGGCCTCTTACCGCGAGCACGGTCAAGGTACCTGCGATGGGCGACAACATGCGCGCGCTGCTGGCCCTCAGCTTGACCTCGCCGGAGGTGGCCAAACCGACCCCGACCCCGCGCTTGAGCTGGTGCCCATCGATCCCCGGCAGCAATACACCTCTTGTCATCTGGTGAGCCGACCTGTGCGTGGCCCTCTAATCATCGTCGAGGGGCAGGGGGACAGCCCAAATCTCCCCGCCCGGCGTTCCATCCGCCTTCTCGGCAAGGCAGACTTGCAGAACACCATCCACCTCGCGGAAACGCGGGATCAGCGGTCGGCGATAGTCATCACTGAGATGAAGGCATCGCCACCTCTTCCGGAAAGATCTCAGCCAGCTTGAAAAGGCGCTGGGCGTCTTCGGTGGTGACATGGAGCCGGCTCCCGTCGCGCTCGATCCGTTGGAGTTCGAGCATAGCCGCCGTGCCTCGGAATTGAACCGATATTCCCCGGCGATCTGCAATCTCCGGCACCGGCATTCTGGCTGCGCGCCCCTGGGCAACCTTTCGATGTTCGTTCAAATGCGGGGCAGGGTAGCGCGACATATCCTTCCAGTGACCATCCAACTGCGATCCGCTTTGACCAGCTGATGAGGGCCCAGAAGGCCGAGAGGCTGGAAGGTTTGTTTGGCGACGAGCTGCGCAGGGCCAGCACCATGATCGTGGTCGTCGACAGCGTGGATTGGGCAAGGCCGTATTGGTGGCCTCGGGCTCGACCTAACCGAGGCGGGCGGCATTCCGCGACCGGAGTTCTGCCTCCCGGAGATGTGCCTCGCCGCTCCCCGAATTGCGGGCTCATCGGCGTCGCGAGAAGCGGACCGCAGCGGCGATCAGCAGAATGCCGAGGGTCGACATGATGCCGGTGATCCCGAGCCAGGCCGGAAGTGCGCCGGGATAGTCGTTAGCCTCAAGTGCAACGCCTGTGATGGCCGCTACGACCGCGGGGATCAGGAGTGCCCAAAATAGGATTCGAGCCCGGCGGGGATAGGCGTGTGCGAGATCCCCGATATCGCGCACGCTGTCTGCGGCCGAGGCATAATGGCGGATTGCCCTGTTCGCTTCGTTTCGTGCTTCGGGCGGGATCGGCAGGAGCAGCAACCAGCGCGTCGTCCGGGGTGATCCATGAGCGCCGGCGAGCATGCCGACAATGATCGCCACGCAGGGCGGATCGGTCAGTACCAGCCCCGCCTGCTCCATCCCCGCCCCGCGTCCGGGCGCCAGCGAGAAGTAGCAACCGTCGATCAGCGCGCCGCGCGCGCCACAGACGATCTCGACCGTTTCGTTCCCGGCGACGGCGCGCGGAGCGAATAAAAGGCCCTTGAGCTTGGGCACCCTGACACCGGTCTCTTCGAGCCGGATGTCGCGAAAGCGTTGCCAAGTCGGGGAGGGCACCCGCCAGCGTGCGATCACGTCTGTTCCGGCCTCCAATCGCGCGGCCGCACGTGCGGCGATTCCCGCGGCGACCACGAAATATCCGGCGACGCCGAAGATCAGAAGACCAGCCACGCCGGCTGCCATAGCGGGCATACCATCATCGGATCCGAGCGCGCCGGAAAATGTCGCCCAGAGAAGGAGGATCGCGAGGCAGAGCCCGACGATGGCGAGCATGAATTTGCGGCGCGCATGGCGCATTCCCGTCTCCCGCTCCAGCGTCCACACGATGTTGCACCGCCCCCCGGCGAGGACATCGACCTTATCGGAACTGCATGAGCCGAGCATGCGGGAAGTTCGGTCCTTCGACAATCCGGTCAGTGAGTCGCCGGCAACGAGGAGAAACGCGAGGTCCTGGGGGTCACCACCGGCCCCTCCGAAGCCGAGACCTTCTGGACCGCGTTCCTGCGGTCCTTGGCTGATCGCGGCCTGCGCGACGTCAAGCAGAAGCGGCCCGTTAGGGACTTTTCAGGTGTTCCCATATACCTGATGTTCTGTTTTCCAGACCGTTTTTGCCGCGCCAGATCAGCATGATGGCTGCTGCTCCAGGGAAGGAATCCGGGGGCACTGCACCGGTCTCCGGAGTGGCGATGCGGAATTCCGGATTTAATCGATCGCGATCCGGGGAAGCGCTGAAACTCACGGGCGGATAGCGTCGCCCATACGGGGTGACAAAGCGAGCTACACCGACAGGAGGTCTTCTGACCTGTTCCTCTCGGCAAAGTTCAGTCCGATCGCACCGCACAATAATGACGAAGCCTGGAGGGCGACGCCGATCACGGGCGTCGCCCTTTCCGTTTCCGGAGACCGGCGATCGCGACAAGGCCGGGGGGCGGGATAACAGGTGCTGGCCGAGGGCCGGACGCGTGTGAGGTGGGATCTGCGACACCTCACGCCGCGACCGGCCCGGGAGGGCCAGGGTGGTTGGTGGTGTTGTTCACAACATCATCCAGGAGAACCGCATGACACAGACTTCGACGACCAGGCCCGCGGGAGCGGCAGACGAAGAACCCAGAACACCTGATATGGCAACGCAACTCAGTTCGATGCTCACGATACTTGCAACAGAACTCCGGCCGGTCCTCGGCGCCGACACGTCGCCGCAGGCCCGTCGCGTAACAGCCTGGCTG
>NZ_BNCJ01000047.1 GCF_014656415.1 Seohaeicola zhoushanensis
ATAGTTATGTCTGCCGGACGGCTCCGCTCGTCCTGCAGGAAAGTTTCCGACGGAACCGAGAAGGCTGACTTGGGTCTGGTCTTCAACATGGGCGGATCGGTGGTAGCGAACTACTGTTCGCTCTTCGAACGCGACCGATGAATCCGGCGGAGTGGCTGGCCCGGACCGCGCGATCGGTTCCGGAGGCACCGGCGCTATATCGCGACGCGCATGTAATCGCCGATTACGCGGGTTTTGCCCGACGGGCTGCCGGTATCGGCGCGGCGCTGGCCGCGCGGGGGATCGGCCTGGGCGACCGGGTTGCGATCTTCCTGGCCAATTCCGTTGATTACCTGCCGATCCATTACGGGATCCCCTGGGCAGGGGCGACGGCGGTTCCGATCAACGGCAAGCTGCACGCGAAAGAAGCCGGCTGGATCGTGGAGCATTCCGCGACCAAGTTCGTCTTTACCGGCGATGCTGCGCTGAGCGAGGCCTGCGGCCTGCCCTGTGTCGATCCGGCGACCGAGGCCTTTGCCGCTATGCAGGGGACGCCTGGTTTGGAGGCCCCTTGCCCCGTGGCTGGAAGCGATGCGGCGTGGTTGTTCTATACCTCGGGCACGACAGGGCGGCCAAAGGGCGCGGTGCTGACCTGCGGCAATGTGATGGCGGCCTCGCTGGCCTATCTGGCCGATGTCGATGATGTCGCGTGCGAGGATGCGGCGCTTTATCCCGCGCCGATGTCGCATCGCGCGGGGCTGTAAAACTTTATCCACGTCCAACGCGGCGCGCGTCATGTGGTGCCCGAAAGCGGCGGATTCGATCCGGCCGAGATCATCGGACTGGCGGCGGAGCTAGGGAAAATCTCGATGTTCGCCGCCCCGACGCTGGTCAAGCGACTCGTCGATTTCGCGCAGCGGTCGGGGGCGGATGGCGCCGGGATCAAGACGATCGTCTATGGCGGCGGGCCGATGTACGTGGCCGAAATCCAGGCTACACTGAAGGTGTTCGGCCCGAAGTTCGTTCAGATTTACGGTCAGGGCGAGGCGCCGATGACGATCACGGCACTGTCGCGGGAGGATATCGCGGATTCGGTCCATCCCGATTGGCTCCGGCGGCTGGCATCAGTAGGCAAGGCGCATTCGGTGGTCGAAGTACGCGTTCTTGGCGAGGACGGCACGCCCCTGCCCCGGGATAGATCGGTGAGATCGCCGTGCGGGGGCCACAGGTGATGCAGGGGTATCTGGACCACCCCAACGCCAATGCGAAGACGCTGCGCGATGGCTGGCTGTGGACCGGCGATCTGGGGCAGCTGGACGAGAATGGCTATCTGACGCTGCACGACCGGGCCAAGGATATGGTGATTTCGGGCGTGTCGAACATCTATCCGCGCGAGGTGGAAGAGGCGCTGTTGACCCATCCGGAGGTCAGTGAGGTTTGGGTTGTCGGGGCGCCCGATCCGGAACGGGGCGAGATCGTTGTCGCCTTCGTCGTGGCCAGCGGGGCGACGCCGCCGGAGACGGCAGCGCTCGATGCCGCCTGCCCCGCGCTGATTGCCCGGTTCAAGAAGCCGAAACGCTATGTCTTTGTGAAAGACCTTCCAAAGAACAACTACGGCAAGGTGCTGAAGACCGAGCTGCGTGAACGGCTGGCCGCAATGGCGGTCTGATCCGTCAAGTGGCCGTATAGCCGCCGTCGACCGCGATGGCGGCCCCGGTCACATAGCCGGAGTGGTCGGACATCAGCCAGATGGCCTGTGCGGCGATTTCCTCGGCGGTGGCATAGCGCCCGATCGGCGTTTTGGCGACCGACGCGGCCCGCTTTTCCGCGTTGCTGGTCGCGGTCAGCGGCGTTTCGACGAAGCCGGGGCAGATGGCGTTGACCCGGATTCCGAGGTCTGCGTAGTCGATCGCGGCAGCCTTGGTCAGCCCGACCACGCCGTGTTTGGCGGCAGTGTAATGCGCGGCACGAGGCAGGCCAATCAGGCCGGCGATGGATGCCATGTTCACGATTGCGGCGCCGCGCGCCATGACTGCGATCTCGTGCTTCATGCAAAGCCAGACACCGGTCAGGTTGACGTCGAGCATCCGGCGCCAGCTGTCTTCCTCGAGGTCTCCGGCGCGGTTGCCGACGGCGCGGGTTTCCAGCGTGCCGATCCCGGCGTTGTTGAAGGCGGCATCGAGCTGTCCGAACCTTTTGGTGACGGAGGCGATCATGGCGGTGACGCTTTGGGCGTCCGACACATCGACGGTGACTGCGAGGACCTCGGCGCCCGTTTTGGCCAAACCGGTTGCGATTTCTTCGGTGCCAGGGGCGTTCCGGTCGGCCAGGACGACTTTGGCCCCTTCGTGCGCGGCCGCGCGGGCTGCGGCCGCCCCTATGCCCGAGGCAGCCCCGGTCACGAGGACGACCTTACCCGCGAGCAGCCCGGCGGTCGCGGTGGATTTGAGTTTCGGGGTCATGACGGTGCCTCCAAGATGTTAGCCGGCCTGCAGGACTCTTGCGTTACATTCGGAGGGCCAGAGGGATCAATGTCAGATTACGGCAGCAAAGTAGTATGTTCAAGCAGACTTTTCGGTGAAGGCCGCCCGTCAGCCAGCGGCGACGCCCATTCCGCCGGATACGCCGAGGGTTTCCCCCGTGATGTAGCCGGCTTCGCGTGAGGCGATGAAGGCGACGGTGGCTGCAACCTCTTCGGGCGTACCGAGGCGGCGGGACAGGGTGGCGTTCTCCATCGCCTTGAGAAGTTTTTCACCACCCTCCTCGACCGCGCGGCGCAGCAAGGGCGTGTCGATGGGGCCGGGCACGACGGTGTTGGCGGTGATGCCGTAGCGGGCGTTTTCCATCGCAATGGATTTGGTAAAGGCGATCAGGCCACCCTTGGCAGCGGAATAGACCGACCCGCCGCGCGAGCCGAGCCGCCCGGCCTCGGAGCCGATGTTGACGATGCGCCCGAAGCCCGACACCTGCATGTGCGGAAGCGTGGCGTGGGTGACGGCGAAGACGGTTTCGAGGTTGACCGTCAGAAGCCGCCGCCAGTCGTCCTCGGTGGTCTCGGTGAAAAAGGCGTGCTGGTCGACGCCGACGTTGTTCACCACGATATCGAACGGGCCTTGTTCCGCGATCAGGGTGCGCAGCCGGGCTAAATCGGTAAGATCGACGGCGGCGACCGTGGCGCCCTGGCCGCATTCCCTGGCGAGGGGTTCGGCGATGTCGGGGTTTCGGTCGAAGATCGCGACGCGCACGCCTTCGGCGGCGAGACGGCAGACGATGGCCGCGCCGATGCCCTTTGCGCCGCCCGTGACCATGGCCGACAGGCCGCGCAGACGGTTCGACATGTCCATGTCAGTGGCCTTTGAAGACGGGCGGGCGTTTTTCGATGACGGCCTGGAGGCCCTCCATCGAGTCGGCGGTGCCCGAAAGCGCGGCGACTTCGCGGGCCTCGTCCGGCAAGGCGGATTCGAAGCCCCGGGCGAGGCCGTTCCACATCATCCGCTTGGCAGACGACTGCGCGCGGGGCGCACCGGCGGCGAGCTGGCGCGCGACGGTCAGGACCGCCTCGTCCAGCTGGTCGTCCGGCACGGCGCGGGTGACGAGGCCGATGCGTTCGGCCTCTTCCGCGTCGACGATACGGTTGGTCAGCACCAGATCCATCGCGCGCCGGAAGCCGACGATCTTCGAGAGGGTGGCCGTGGCGCCGCCGTCCGGCGCCATGCCGACCCGCGTGGCGCCGGCCATGAAACGGGCGCTGGCGCCGCAGATCACGATGTCGGATGCACAGACAAGGCCCAGCCCTGCCCCGCCTGCGGCAAAGCCATGAACGCGGGTCACCACCGGGACTTCCAGATTGACGAGACCCGAGACGCAGATCTGCAGATAGGCGGTGGCCATGCGCAGGTAATGCGGTAGCTCGGCCCCCTTGGAGGCGAAATCCTTTACGTTGCCGCCGCCGGTGAAGATCTTGCCGTTGCCGGAGAGGATCACGGACCGCACGCGCGCGTCGCCATGCACCTGCATGACGACCTCCTGAAACTGCCGCATCAGATCGACGTCGAATCCGTTACCCGTCTCGGGGCGGTTGAGCTGAATATGCGCGATCCCTTCGCCATATATCAGCAGGACCGGCCCTTCGCCGACCAACGTTTCTTCGCCTTGGAACACGGATTTCCTCCCCTTGGCTTCCTCAAACGAGGAAGGACAGCGTGTAGATCGCCTTGTTGTTGTTGATGAGGACAACCTTCTTGTAGGCCATCCTCAGCGCACCATCGACCCGGCGCAACGAGTATTCGTTGCGTGACGCCCACATCGTGTCGCCGCGCAAGTTGGTCTCAAATATCTGGGTGTTGCACATCACCTTTATGTCGTCGGTGTCGGACGCCAGAAATTCGAAATTCGAGATCACGCGCGCCAGCTGCGAGGGTGGCGTCTGCGAGTGCCGCCGCCCGGTCTTGAGCTGGCGGATCCGCAACGCGATGCGGGACCGATTGTCGTAGATCAGCGACATCTGCTTTTCCGGATCCGTATCGGTTCCATTCGCAGGCACCCAATAGAGGGCGTCATCGGTCCAGAGCTCTTCCCAGGCGTCATAGTCGTGAATGTCCTGAAGACGGGCTTCGCGGAAAATGAACTGTTGCACCTCATGGTACAGTTGCGGGTTGAACGACTTTTCGTAGACCCGCGATTTGCCGACCCATTCCTTGAGGATGTCCGGCCCTTCGATTTCAGCGACGTCAGTGCTCATTTGTCTTCCATCATCTCGCGGTAGTGTTTCCAGATTGCCCGCGACGGCAGGTCGTCGGTGGAGTGGCCGATCAGATATCCGTTCTCGTCGCGCCGTTCGCGGTGCTCGCCGCGCTTGAGGTAGAGGTATTCGGGCTGCCGGATTTCGAGGCCGCGCTGGTTGCGTTCGTACATCTCGGTATCGTCGGCGAGCAGGAAGCCGGCCGGGCCGACCGAGCCCATCGTCTGCTGGCGCAGGCGGCGGTTGATGTCGGGCGCGCCCTTGAACTGGATGGCGGTGGAATGCTGGACCGACTCGGTGGCCGAAATCGGCTGGATCACGAAGATCTGGATTTCGGCGATGAAGAGGTTCGGGAAGATCATGGTATGCGGCGTGCCGTCGATCATGATCTGGCGGGCGCGGTCCTCGCCATAGGCCTCGTTCATTTGTCGCACGTAATCGGGCAGACGATCGGGCGTGGTCCCGAACCAGCTGAGCGGCTTGTCGCGGCGGCGGAATTCGGGCCGGGGATCGACCTCGGTATGGCCGTTGCCGAGGCTGCGGGTCACGGCCACGGCGGCGTCGCCGTAGAGATCGCCTATGGCGCTGTCCGAGACCGAGAAGATCGACGAATGCACGAAGGCCGGGTGGTACCCGTCGCATTCGTTCTCGAGGATGAACTTCCAGTTGGCACGCGTGCGGTGTTTCAGGAAGCCGGCGGAAATCTGGATCTCGCCCGTGGGGGAGTTGTCGCAGAGCAGGTCGATGCTGCCTTTTGCGCCGTCGAGATGCTCTTCCAGTGTCGGGCCATCCGCGGCCATGGAGCCGAAGACGAAGCCGCGATAGCTGGCAACCCGCGTGACCTTGGAGAGGCCCAGGCTGGACTTGTCGGTGCCCTTGTAGCCCTCGGGGAAGGCGTAGTTGATGAGTTCACCGGTATTGGCGAAGGTCCAGGAGTGGTACGGACAGGTAAAGCGGGCCCGGTTCCCTTTGTCCTGCACGCAGACGGCGTTGCCGCGATGAGGGCAGCGGTTCAGCAGAAGCTGAATCTCGCCGTTCGAGTCGCGCGCCATGAGGACAGGCATCGGGCCGAGCGACTTGGTCACGAAGTCGTTCTTCTCGGGCACTTCGCTTTCGTGGCCGATATAGACCCAGGTCTTGAACCAGATCTTCTCGACCTCTTCCTTGAAGATGGCCTCGTCATAGTAAAGCGATCCGTGAACCCTGCCGGGCTGGATCAGGTCATCCCATTTTGGGTTGAAGTTTCCGTCCATGGTCCCCTCCTTTTCTTGATCTTGCTGGCGGGAAGTTCCGGGGTCTCGGCGTTCATTTAAAAACCGGACGACCATCCTGATAATTGGCGAAGCGGCGCAAGTCAATCCCGCAACGTCACGCGCGTGCTTAGCGCCCGGTGAATGTGGGCCGGCGGCCGGCGAGGAATGCGGAGATGCCCTCGTGGGCGTCTTCGGTGGCGAAGACCTCGGCCTGGAGCCGGGCCTCGGCGTCGAGTGAGGCATCCGGATCGGTGACGTGGCGCAGGATGTGCTTGGAGCGGCGCAGCGCGGCCGTCGGTCCCGTGGCGAGCCGCTTTGCAAGCGCCCGGACGCCCTCCTGCAGGTCGGAGTCGGGCAGCACGTCGCTGCACAGTCCCATGTCCAGCGCGGCGCGCGACGGGATCGTTTTTCCGGTGAAGATCATATAGGCGGCGCGCTGGTGGCCGATGGTGTCGCGCAGGAAGCTGTGCAGGCCGGCGTCGCACATGATGCCGATGTTGCTGTAAGGCGCGCCAAAGCGGGCTGATTCGGCGGCAATGGTGATATCGCAGGCCGCGGCGATGCCGAAACCGCCACCGACGCAGGCGCCGGTCACCGCGGCGAGGGTCGGAACGGGCACGTCGCGCAGCGCGCGCAGGGCGGGATTGACGAGGCTGTCGATGACGGCGAGGGCGTCGGTCTTGTCCGGTTCGATTTCGGCGATGTCGAAGCCCGAGCAGAACGCGTCTCCGGCGCCGCGAATCAGCAGGGCGCGCGCGGGGCTGGTTGTCACCTGCCGGGCGGCGTCGGCCAATGCGGACCAGTCCTGACCGCTCAGGGCGTTCTTGCGCTCTGGACGGTTCAGGGTGATTTCCGCAAGGTCGTCGTGGAAAACAAGTTCGACTGCCGTCATTTTGCTGGCCTCCGTCCGGTGGGAAATTTAATAAACCGGTCAACCGTCTGTCTTATCTAGCATCGCGCGGACAGATGTGCAATTTTCAGACGTCATTCAGCCAGGCGGCAAAGAGGAAAAGCATGAACATGACCAGCAGAGCGAATGCAGATATGCCGGAGGCGGGGTTCCGCCTGAACGATCCGGTCTTCGTGGGCGAGGAACTTGTCATGCTGCGCGATCAGGTGCGCCGTTTTGTCGAGAAGGAGGTCACGCCCAATGGCGAGGCCTGGGAGCGCGAGGGCAAGATCCCGCGCGAGATGTTCCGCAAGCTGGGTGACATGGGGCTGCTGGGGATGCAGCATGAAGAGGCCTATGGCGGCACGCAGATGGGGTCGCTGGCCAGCGTGGTCTTTGGCGAGGAGCTGTCGCGGTCAACCTTCGGCGGCTTCACGGCGGCTGTGACGGTGCATACCGACATGTCGGCCAGCCACATCACCCGCGTCGGCACGCCGGACCAGAAAGCGCGGTTTCTGCCCGACATCATCAGCGGCACGACGGTCTGCGCCATCGGTGTGACCGAGGCGGGCGCGGGATCGGACGTTGCGGGGATACGGAC
Source organism: Seohaeicola zhoushanensis (assembly GCF_014656415.1). Taxonomy (GTDB): domain Bacteria; phylum Pseudomonadota; class Alphaproteobacteria; order Rhodobacterales; family Rhodobacteraceae; genus Seohaeicola_A; species Seohaeicola_A zhoushanensis. The sequence goes on from NZ_BNCJ01000047.1 coordinate 7,464, forward strand.
GCGCGCGGTGCGCGACGGGGATGACTGGATCATCAACGGCACCAAGATGTTCATTACCAATGGCGTCTATGGCAAGGTGGTCGTTCTGGGGGCACGGACGGATGGGATCGAGGCGGGAGCCAGGGGGATTTCGCTGTTCATCGTCCCGACCGATACGCCCGGTTTCAACGTGACGACAAAGCTGGAAAAGCACGGCTGGTTGTGTTCGGACACGGCGGAGCTGTCCTTCGAGGACATGCGGGTGCCGGGCGAGAACCTGCTGGGCGAGATGAACCGGGGTTTTCACGCCATCATGCAGGGGTTCGAGCACGAACGGCTGATGATCGGTGCGTTTTGCGCCGGCGAGGGGGCGAAGGCGATCGAGCTGACGCTGGACTATGTGCGCACGCGCCGGGCCTTTGGCAAATCGATCTGGGATCAGCAGGCGACGCGTCAGCGGCTGGCGGACCTGGCGTCGAAGGTCGCGATGATCCGCGCGCTGACCTATCAGACCGCCGCCGCCAAGGACGCGGGCCAGCCGGTCAGCCGCGAGACGGCGATGATCAAGTCGGTTGGCCCGGAGATCCTGCACGATGTGGTGCATGGCTGTCTGCAGCTGCACGGCGGCTCGGGTTACATGCGCGGCACACCGATCGAACGCATGACCCGCGATGCGCGCATCCTGCGGATTGGTGGTGGCGCCACCGAGGTCATGCTGGAAGAGGTGGCCAAGCGGATGTGACCGCCTGGCTGCCGCGCTTCAGGTAAGTGTGCCGTCGGCCCGCATCGCGGCGATGTCTTCGGCGGAATAGCCGGCGTCGCGCAGAAGGTCGTCGGTATCGCTGCCCGGTGCCGCCGGACCGCGCACGGGGCCGGCAGGAGTGCGGTCGAACCGCGGCGCGGGCGCGGCCTGAAGCACGCCGTTCTGCCGGAAGAAGATCTCGCGAGCCTTGTTGTGTGGCGACTGTTCGACCTCGTCGAGCGTCAGAACCGGCGAGACGCAGGCGTCGCTTCCGTCGAAGATTGCCGCCCATTCATCGCGGGTCTTGCTGCGGAAGACGGCCTCGTATTCGGCGTTGAGGCGCGGCCAGGCGTCCTTGTCGTTCTGCTGGCGGGGGGAAAGGGGTTCGAGGCCCGCCTTATGGCAGAGTTCGGCGAAGAACTGCGGTTCGATGGGGCCTACGGCGATGGCCTTGCCGTCGGCCGTTTCATAGCAGCGATAATAGGGGGCGCCGCCGTCGAGCATATTGTGCGCGCGTTGCAGGTCCCAGATGCCCTGTTGCAGCAGCATGTGGAAGACGCCCATCATGGCGGGCACGCCATCGACCATGGCTGTGTCGACCACCTGCCCCCTGCCCGACTGCTGCCGCTCCAGCAGCGCGGCCAGAATGCCGAAAATCAGGAACATGGCGCCGCCGCCGTAATCGGCGACGAGGTTTAGGGGCGGCATGGGCGGACGGTCGGCAGAGCCCATGGCGGCCAGCGCGCCGGTCAGCGAGAGATAGTTTATGTCGTGCCCGGCCGTGTGGGCGAGCGGGCCGGACTGGCCCCAGCCGGTCATCCGGGCGAAGACCAGCCGGGGGTTACGGTCGAGGCAGATGTCGGGGCCAAGCCCAAGCTTTTCCATAACGCCGGGGCGGAAGCCTTCGATCAATGCGTCAGTTTTGGCGATCAGGCGCAGGGCAGCTTCGCGGCCCGATTCGGATTTCAGGTTCAGTGCGGCGGACCGTTTGTTGCGGCGGTTGATGTCCGTGGGCTCGGCCGGACCAGAGGCGCGGTCGATCACGATGACCTCGGCGCCGAGGTCGGCAAGCAGCTGCCCGGCCAGCGGGCCGGGTCCGAGGCCGGCCATCTCGATAATCCTTAGGTGTGAAAGCGGTCCGGTGGTGCTCAAGGCGGTCTCCCCTGTGTGGTTGGAACCTGGCTCGCGGCAATAAGCCTGTCGTTCATCCGGTTTATATTGACAGCATTCGGGCCATACAACCGGCGTCTTTTGCTTGCGCGCGTGACGGAGGAGTGCGGGCGATGGCCGCCGCAAGAACAGATGCGCGCCGTAGAGCTGAGCGGCCCGAAAGGCAGATTTTCAACGGTGTTGAAGAGGATACGCGTCAAATTTGCATGGCAGTTCAGGTGGATAAGGATCGCTCTGGAGTACTTGCGGGGGGCGGTCGCAGGAAGATGAGGCCAAGGGTGCCCGTGACGGTGGGGAATTAGTAGGCCGGACCACCGGTTTTTTAATGCCAAGGTTCTTGATTGAAGATGAAAATATGATACCCATTAAAAAAACCGGTCAACCGACCGGTGATTGAAGCGATGCCTTTCCGGCGCGAGACGCGCGGGACTGGCTGGCGAAGGGAGGATCACCGTGAAGACAATGCCTTGCGCAAGGGTTTTCGCAACCTGCGCGGTGTGCGTCGCATGATGCAGACGGTTTCTCCGTGGGCTCCGGACGTGCGCGCCGAACTGGGCGCGCTGCTGGAGCTTCGGAACGCGCAGATCGTCTATGACAACGCCATAGAAGCGGTGCGCGATGTCTCGCTTTCCGTGCCCGAGGGCAGCGTCGTCGCCCTGCTGGGCTCGAACGGCGCGGGCAAGTCGACCCTGCTCAAGGCCGTGACCGGCACGCTGCACCTTGAAGAGGGCGCGCTGGAAAAGGGCGCGATCCGCTTCGCCGGGCAGGACATCTCGCACG
>NZ_BNCJ01000048.1 GCF_014656415.1 Seohaeicola zhoushanensis
CCAGCGCCGTCAGCATCGGTATGTTGGAGGCCAGCGAGATGGTGCGGAAGGGCGGCTGCCCATGCACATGGGTGCCCTTCGAGCAGTCGCAGACGGTGTGATCGGCAATTGCCGCGCTGCCGCCGTTGCCGGCGACCCAGACGGTGCCGCCCTGGGCGATGACCCGGTCGAAGACCGCCAGGACTTCAGCAAGCGGACCCTTGTCGAAGCTCAGCAGAACCTCGGCAAAGCGCTTGTAATAATCGGCTGCAAACTCTTCGAAACCCGGCATCTGCAAAACCCCTGACGAAACACTATGCCTCTGGTTTGACCAGAGGCGTGAGTCTTGTCAACGTCGGGCCTGGGGGGATGCGCCTGTATCCTCCGGTTGGCTCAACCGGCAGACAATCGCCTCCTATCGGTCAGATTGTCGTCTCCGCCCGCTCGCTTTGCCGTCAGGCCAGGGCCCGAGCCGACGCGGCATTGCCAAAAGGGATCGCGGTTGACACAAGAAGGCCTACCCGACGGAGAACGCTTGAACAATGTCCGAGTCCCGATCATCCGGTCGCGCCTACGTGCTGATCTCGCCCTGCCGCAACGAGGCCGATTACATGCGCCGCACGCTCGACAGCGTGGTGGCGCAGACGCTGACGCCGGCGCTCTGGGTGATCGTCGACGACGGCTCGACCGATGCGACGCCCGAGATCCTGGCCGACTATGCCGCCCGGCACGACTGGATCCGCGTGGTGAAGAAGCCCGACCGCGGCCACCGCGCCGTCGGCCCCGGCGTGATCGAGGCCTTCTACGTCGGCTATGACACCATCGATCCCGCCGACTTCGCCTATTCCTGCAAGCTCGACCTCGATCTCGACCTGCCGCCGCGCTACTTCGAGGCGCTGATCGAACGGATGGAGGCCGACCCGCGCCTCGGCACCTGCTCGGGCAAGCCCTACGTGCGCCACGCCGGCAGGCTGGTCTCGGAACGGCGCGGCGACGAGATGAGCGTGGGCATGACCAAGTTCTACCGCCGCGAATGTTTCGAGGCGATCGGCGGCTATGTCCGCGAGGTGATGTGGGACGCGATCGACTGCCACAAGGCGCGGATGCTGGGCTGGCGCGCGGCGAGCTGGGACCACCCCGACCTGAACTTCGAGCACCTGCGCCCGATGGGCTCGTCGCAGGTCTCGATCTGGACCGGCAAGCGGCGGCATGGCTTCGGGCAGTGGTTCATGGGCTCGGACCCGCTGTTCTACCTCGCCACCTGCGTCTTCCGGATGAGCGAGCGTCCTTTCATCCTGGGCGGGCTGGCGATGCTGCAGGGCTACGTGCAGGCCTGGATGCGGGGCGACCGGCAGCTCGACGATCCCGAGCTGGTCGCCTTCATCCGCGCCTACCAGCGCCGGGCGCTGTTCCGCGGCAAGAGCCGTGCGGTGGCCGAGATCGAGGCCGAGCGCGGTGGGCTGGCCCCGGTGCCGCCGGCCGCCTGAGGCGGACGGTTCCCGGTGGTGGTTTTCGTATCGGTTTTTAGTGCCGGTTTTTAGCGCCCTGGAAAGTCAATCTTAATAATATATTTGAAATCAATATCTTGACCCCCCATCCTGGCTGGGACGCTGAAAATTGCCGCGCCGCCCGGCCGGAATGCTCCGCATCCGGGGCGGCATATTGCATCCCTTGTCCGGCAGACCTAGGGTGTCGACTGGCGCGGAAGGCAGGCTCGGCACAATGATCCATTACATGACAACGCAGGGCGTCGGCGATGCCTGGGTCGGCAACGAATTGCGGATGGTGACGAAGGCCGGCATTCCTGTCCGGCTGCATGCCCTGAACCGCCCCGCCAGCACCTATTTCACCGCCGCCGACATCGACGCGCTGAACCGCGCGACCAACGTGATCTACCCGCTGTCGCCCCTGCGCGCCCTGGGGGCGGCGCTGGCGGCGCCGATCCGCTTCGGCCCGCGCGCCCTGGCCGCGCTCTGGAACGCGCTGACCGGCGAGCGCGAGAGCCTGAGGGTGCGCCTCACCGGGATCTGGCATTACGCGGTGGCCTGCCACTGGGCGGCCGCGCGGCGGGGCGAAGAGGTGCACCACATCCACTCGCAGTGGATCCACTCCGGCGGCACCGTCGCGATGTACGGCGCCTGGCTGCTCGGCCGCCCGTTCAGCTTCACCGGCCATGCCGCCGACCTCTTCCGCAACCGCGCCGCGCTGGCCGACAAGATCCGCCGGGCGAAGTTCATCATCTGCATCTCCGAATTCCACCGCCAGTTCTTCCTCAAGAACGGCGCCCGCCCCGAACAGCTGGCGATCGCCTATTGCGGCATCGACACCCGCCATTTCACCCCGCGCCGCCGCACCCGCGCCGAGGGCGAGCCGCTGCATATCCTCTCCTCGGGCCGGCTGGTCGAGAAGAAGGGCTTCCCGGTGCTGATCGAGGCCTGCGCCCTGCTGCGCGCACGCGGCTACGATTTCCGCTGCACCATCGCCGGCAGCGGCCCGGACGAGGCGACCCTGCGCGCGCAGATCGCCGCCGCCGGTCTCGACGACAGGATCAGCCTCACCGGCCAGGCGCTGAAGCAGGAGGACATCCCGGAGTTCATGTATTCCGGCGACCTCTACTGCCTGCCCTGCGTCTGGGCCAAGGACAACGACGTCGACGGGCTGCCGCAGATGCTGATGGAGGCGATGGCCTGCGGGCTGCCCGCCGTCTCGACGCAGCTGGTCGGCATCCCCGACCTGGTGATCGACGGCGAAACCGGCCTGCTGGTGCCGCCCGAGGATGCCGCAGCGCTTGCCGATGCGCTGGTGCGCCTGGGCGACAGCCCCGAACTTGCCCGGCAACTGGCCGAGGCCGGACATATTCACGTCACGAAGTCCTTCGATATCGACAGCTGCCTGGACCCGTTGTTGTCCCGGTTCGGAACCGCATTGGAGCAGCCCCTTTGATCATCACCCAGACCCCCTATCGCGTCAGTTTCGCCGGCGGCGGCACCGATCTTCCCGCCTTCTACCAGCACGAACCCGGCGCGGTGCTGTCGATGGGCGTCGGCCACCACATGTATGTCACCGTCTCGCCGCGTTTCGACAAGACCACCCGGGTCGCCTATACCCGCGTCGAGATCGCCGATGGCATCGACAGGATCGAGCATACCATCGCCCGCGAGGCGCTGCGCATGACCGGCCTCGGCGAACACCTCGAGATCACCACCGTGGGTGACGTGCCGGCGGGCACCGGCATGGGGTCGTCCTCGAGCCTCGCGGTGGGGATGCTGAACGCGCTCTATGCCTACAAGGGCCAGGTCACGAGCCCGGGCCTTTTGGCCGAGCAGGCCTGCCAGATCGAGATCGACATCCTGGGCAAGCCGATCGGCCGGCAGGACCAATATGCCGCGGCCTATGGCGGGGTGAACTACATCCGCTTCAACCCCGACCATACCGTCGACGTCGAGCCGGTGCCCTGCCGCCCCGAGTTCCTCGACCAGCTCGAGAAGCACATCCTGCTGCTCTACACCGACCAGCAGCGCGACGCCGACGTGATCCTCAAGAAGCAGTCCGAGGGCAGCGCCGACAAGATGAGCGTGCTGCGCCAGATGCGCGACCTCGCCGGCGAGCTGCGCAACACCATGGGCGGCAAGGGCGACCTCGACGATTTCGGCCGCATCCTGCACGAGGGCTGGGAGCTGAAGCGCTCGCTCGGCTTCGGCATCTCCACCGCCGGGGTGGACGAGTGGTACCAGGCCGCGCGCCGCGCCGGGGCGATGGGCGGCAAGCTGCTCGGCGCCGGCGGCGGCGGCTTCCTGCTGGTGATGGCGCCCCCGGAGCGGCACGAGGCAATCCGCGAGGCGGTCGGCCGCCCGCGCGAGATCTCCTTCCGCATCGACCGCCGCGGCAGCCGGGTGATCTTCATCTCGGACCGCTACACGTTCTGACAACCGGAGGACCCTCATGAAGATCCTGATCACGGGCGGCGCCGGCTTCATCGGCTCGCATACCGCCGACGCGCTGCTGGCGAAGGGCCACCAGGTGCGGGTGCTCGACATCCTGCAGGAGCCGGTGCACCGGGGCGGCCAGTGGCCGGCCTATCTGGATCCCTCGATCGAGAAGATCCGGGGCGACGTGCGTGACGAGGCGACCCTGCTTGCCGCGCTGAAGGGCGTCGACGCGGTCTATCACCTCGCCGCCTTCCAGGATTACCTGCCCGAGTTCAGCCGTTTCTTCTCGACCAACGTCACCTCCACCGCGCTGATCTACGAGCTGATCGTGCGGGAGAAACTGCCGATCCAAAAGGTCATCGTCGCCTCCTCGCAGGCGGCGCTGGGGGAGGGGCTCTACAGGGATGCCACCGGCAACGCGGTGCTGCCTGGGCTGCGCGCGGACGCCGACCTCAGGCGCGGCATCTGGGAGATCCAGCCCGGCCCCGGCGAGACCGGGCCGCTGCAGTACCAGGCCACCGACGAGAGCGTCGCCAACCCGCAGAACTGCTACGGCATGTCCAAGATCGCCCAGGAGAAGGCGGCGCTGAACCTCGGCAAGATGTATGGCATCCCCTCGGTGGCAATGCGCTATTCCATCGTCCAAGGCCCAAGACAGAGCCTGTACAACGCCTATTCCGGCGCCTGCCGGATCTTCTCGCTCTCCTTTTACGTCGGCCGCGATCCGGTGATCTACGAGGACGGCAACCAGGTGCGCGATTTCGTCAACTACCTCGACGTGGTGGATGCCAACCTCAAGGTGCTCGAGGACGACCGCGCCGATTACCAGATGTTCAACGTCGGCGGCGACAAGGCGGTGACGGTGGGCGAATTCGCCTCCGTCGTGGCCGAGGTCTTCGGCCGCGACGGCTACGAACCGGCGGCCTCGGGCAAATACCGTTTCGGCGACACCCGGCACATCCTGTCGGATGTCTCCAGGCTCAAGGCGCTCGGCTGGGCGCCGCGACGGAGCACCCATGACAGCGTGCGCGCCTATCGCGACTGGATGGAGACCGCGGCCCCGGCCGAGGATATCCTCGAACAGTCCGACAAGCTGATGGCCGCGCTTGGCGTCGTGCGCGCGGTCGGGGGGTGAGAATGACGGGGACTCCAGGCAGCGCGGGCAGGGACAGGACAGGGCAGCGCTACCTTTTCCTGTGCCCGGACAAGAAGAAGGCTTCGGGCGGGATCGCCGTTCTCTATGACATGGTCGCGGAACTGCGGCGGAACGGCTACGATGCGGTGATCCTGCACGGCGAGCGCGGCGCGCGCTATCCGGACGGCCATGCCGAGGCCCTGATCTTCGCGAGTCCCAGCTTTCTCCGTGCAATGCGGGCGCGGTTCGGGGTGCGCCGCCGGATTGCCAGCTGGATCAGCCAGATGGCCTATGCGCTGCGCGGGGGTATCCAGACGCTGGAGCCGGAGGCGTCGGATGTCATCGTGGTGCCCGAGTTCCTGCTGGCCGAGGCCGTGGCGGCCTTCCCGCAGAACCGCAAGGTGTTGATCTCGCAGAACCCGTTCTCGCATCTGCGGGCTTATGCGCGGCTACTGAAGCAGGGCCGCGAAGCCACGCACGCGTTCGTCTATGCGGTGGGGGTCTCGGAGATTTGCGTCGGGGTCTGTGATCTTCTGGGCAGCCGGCAGTTGGGATATGTGCCGGTCACGATGTGGCCGGAGCGGTTTCCCTTCCAGCAGAACAAGGAAAAACTGGTGACCTTCATGCCGCGCAAGCGGCGTGAGGAGGCGACGATCATCGAGGCGGTGCTGCGGGCGCGGGGCAAGCTGCATGGCTACAGACTCGAGGCGATCGACGGGATTCCTCTTGCCGATGTCGCTGAACGGCTGGCGCGGTCGCGGTTTTTCATCTCGCTTCAGAGCCGTGAGGGTCTGGGATTTCCCGCAGCCGAGGCGATGGCGTCAGGATGCGTCGTCGTCGGCTATACCGGATTGGGGGGCGATGAATATTTCGACACCACCACCGGCATTCCGGTGCCCGAAGGCGATACCGCCGCGCTGGTCCGCGCCGTCGAGGCGGCAATCGGGGAGTATGAGGAAAGCCCCGAGAGGCTGGACCGCATCCGGCACCATGCCTCGGATACCGTGAACCGGAAATATTCCCGCGATGCTTTCGTCAGCAACCTGCAGCGGGTGTGGGCCGAAGTCGAGACCGCCGTCGCTGCCGCCGATGGGGATGTGCGGTGATGCGGCGCGCCAAGGCGCTGCTTCTGGCCGGCGGGCTCGGCACCCGGCTCAAGCCGTTGACCGACACCATGCCGAAATGCCTGGTGCGGGTCGCCGGCCGGCCGATCCTCGACTACTGGATGGAGGCGCTGGACCGGGCCGGGATCGGCCAGGCGCTGCTCAATACCCATCACCACGCCGAGCAGGTGCGCGCCTATATCGGAGCGGTCAACGCGCGCGGCGGGGTGCAGCTGACCGAGGCGCATGAACCCGAACTGCTCGGCTCGGCCGGAACGGTCCATGCCAACCGGGGATGGGCCGAGGATGCCGACGAGATCCTGGTGATCTATGCCGACAACCTCTCCGACATCGACCTCGGCGCGCTGCTCGCCTTCCACCGCGGGCATTCCGATCCGATGACCATGGCGCTGTTTCGCGCCGAACATCCCGAGAAATGCGGAATCGCCGAACTGGACGGGGCAGGGCGCATCACCAGCTTCGTCGAGAAGCCGGAAAAACCAGTCTCTAACCTGGCCAATGCCGGGCTTTACGTGCTCGACGCCGCGGCCTGGCGCGAGATCGCCGACATGGAGGCCTTCGACTTCGGCTTCGACGTGATCCCGCGCTTCGTCGGCCGGATGCGGGGTTTTGCGCACCAGGGCTATCACCGCGACATCGGCACGCCCGAGGCGCTGGCCGCGGCCAATGCCGATGCGCCGGGGCTGCGCGCGCCATGAGCCGCGCCGTCTTCCTCGACCGCGACGGCACGCTGATCGAATTGGTGCACCACCTGACCGATCCCGGCGACGTGCGGCTGATCCCCGGCGCCGGCGCGGCGGTGCGGCGGCTGCGCGCGGCGGGCTGGAAGGTGGTGATCGTCACCAACCAGTCAGTGATCGGGCGCGGCAAGCTGACCGAGGCGGGGCTGGCCGAGGTGCATGCCGAGATGGCCCGCCAGCTGGCCGCCGAGGGCACCCAGGTGGACGCCATCCTCTTCTGCCCGCTGGCGCCGGCCCAGAAGGATCCGACGGTGATCGAGGACGTCATGCGCAAGCCGGGTCCCGGTATGCTGCTCGGCGCCGCGGCGGAGATGGGCCTGGAGCTTCCCGCCTGCTGGATGGTCGGCGACACCGTCTCCGACATGCTGGCCGGGCGCAACGCCGGCTGTCACACGCTGCTGGTGCGGACGGGCTATGGGGCGGACTACGCCCATGATATCGGGGCGCTTGACGGCGAGGCCCCCGACCTTGCCGCCGCCGCAGACATCATCCTGAACAAGACCAAGAATGAGGAACAGCCATGAAGATCCTGATCACCGGCGGTGCCGGATACGTCGGCAGCGCCTGCCTGCGCCATGTCGCGGCCCAGGGGCACGAGGTGATGGCCTATGACAACCTGGTCATGGGGCACCGCTCGGCGGTCGATGGCCATCCGCTGGTGGTGGGCGACATCGCCGACACCGAGCTGCTGACCAGGACGCTGAAGGACTTCGGCGCCGATGCGGTGATGCATTTCGCCGCCGCCACCTATGTCGGTGAATCGGTCGAGAACCCGGAATACCACTACCGCAACAACATCACCGGAACGCTTTCGCTGCTGAACGCGATGCGGGCGGCCGATATCGGGCGGATGCTGTTCTCCTCGACCTGCGCGACCTACGGCATGACCGAATCCGAGACCATGACCGAGGCGACGCCGCAGGCGCCCTTCTCGCCCTATGCCCGCACCAAGCTGGCGGTGGAATGGATGATCCGCGACTTTGCCCATGCCTACGGAATGGGCTTCACCCTGCTGCGCTACTTCAACGCCTCGGGCGGCGATGCCGACGGCCGCCACGGCGAGGATCACCGCCCCGAGAACCACCTGATCCCGCTGGTGCTGGAAGTGCCGCTGGGCAAGCGCGACCACATCAAGGTCTTCGGCACCGACTATCCGACGCCCGACGGCACCTGCATCCGCGACTACGTGCACACCCGCGATCTCGCCTCGGCCCACCTGCTGGCGATCGAGGCAACCGGCGAGGGCACGGCGGAGGTCTTCAACATCGGCACCGGCAACGGCCAGTCGGTGATGGAGATCATCGAGGCCTGCGAGAAGGTGACCGGCCGCGAGATCCCGCGCGAGGTGGTCGCCCGCCGCCCGGGCGATCCGCCGCGGCTGGTGGCCGACCCGGTCAAGCTCAAGACGCAGCTCGGCTGGGAACCCCTCTACACGAACATCGAGGACACCATCGCCACCGCCTGGGCCTGGCACCAGAGCCACCCGAACGGCTACCCGGACTGAAGGGGGCGGTCAGCCCCCTGACGTGACCAGGCGGAATTCCACGAACTGGGTCGGCTCTCCGTGGACGCCGTTGTTGTCGGAGACCAGGGTAAGGCGCAGCCCGTCATCGGCGGGCCAGACCGCGATGCCCTCGAGGTTGTTGAAGGCGCCGCGCTGGCCGGTCCAGAGGATTTCGGCCGCGTCCGGATCCTCGATCCGCAGGCGCCGCACCCGGTTCTGCCACCAGAGACCGAGCACCAGCTTGCGCTCGAGCAGGTAGAGCAGCCCGTCATCCGCGAAGTCGGCGCCGACGAGGGAAAAACCGTCGCGCGGAGGGATGTGGCCGGCGATGCTCCAGCCCTCCGGCGCCAGGCGGTAGATCGGAAACCCGGGGCCCAGGGGCTGTTCGGGAAAGGCATAGAGCGTGCCGTCGGGATGCAGCGCCAGGGCCTCGAGCTGGCGATTGTCGGCCAGCTGCCTGAAGCTCGGGTGGTCCTTGATCCAGGCCCCCCCGAGTTCGGGGGCGGTGTAGCGCGCGACATGCGCCCAGCGTTCGAAGGAAATCCAGTACCCGCCGTCCGGCGCCACCGCCAGGCCCTCGGCATCGGCCCAGTCGCCGACGCGCCTGGCCGCCACCGGCAGGCCGTCATTGCCCAGGATGGGGAGCAGCCTGTCCAGCGTCAGGCCCGAAATCCGCCCGTCCTGCCGCTGGAAGCGCCCGGAAAGATACCAGCCGCGATCGCCAACCGCCTGGAAGGACAGGCCGTCTGCCGCGACCTCCAGTCCCGAAATCCCGATGACGGCCTCGGTCTTCCACTCGAATGTGCCGACATGGCGCAGCCCGTCAGCCGCGGCGGCATCCGCCCCGACCAGGGGTGCAAGCAACGCCAACAGGGCGGGCCAAGCTTTCGCCTGCATGTATCGTTCTCCTGATGCCGTCAGCCCGTGCCACGTCCCGACCCCCGATCCGCGTCCGACCCGGTCATGCCGCTGCCCGAACTTGCTAACCTCTCGGTGGGCTGCAATTTAGCGACCTATTCAGAAGTGTCCGCAGTGTTGGCGGCCTGCCAACCCAAAAGTTGCGTCTCCCGGCGCTAGGGCGCCACTTTCCTTCAATGTTTGGCGAACTGCGTCGAGGCGCTAAACGAAGCGGTCCAGGGCGCGTGCCAGTGCCGGCACGCGGTCGAGCGCGACCTTGGTGCTTCCTTTCTTGATCATGCTGATCATGTTCTGGTTCACGTAGCCGGCCTCGGCGGCGATCTCCGCCTGGGTCTTCTTCGGCTTCAACTCGAGCACACGACGCTCGATGTAATCGGCCAGCCGGGTGTTCTCATGAGGTTTCTCGGTCATCGCTGTTCTCTCAAATGTGACGCAGCACGCGCTGCACATCTTCGCTATAGCGACGGTCAGGATGCGGATTGGTGGCAGTATGCCATCATAAAAATAACATAACATCCATTATGCGATGAAATTTTGAACGCGGGTGGATTCACAAACGAAGTGCAAATTCTGTAGCAAAACAGGAGCTTGCATGGAGCCCCCTCAAGGGCTTCGACACCTCGCCCACACGTCACGCAGGTGCGTTCCGGATCAGGTCCGGAACGCGCCTGGATCAAACGGTGTCGAAGGCCTCTGCCATCAACGCGTCG
>NZ_BNCJ01000049.1 GCF_014656415.1 Seohaeicola zhoushanensis
TGCAACTGTTCAGGCTGACAAAGCAGCTGCGGGTGGCTCCCAGTCCGGAGCTCAGGCTTGCGGGCCTCGGGGGAGGTCGGGATGCCACCCGCAGATCAACAATAGCACAGGCCGGAATAGACAGGGGGAGCCGCCGAAGGTGGCGGGGGCAGCGCCCCCAGGCAACGCCCGCCACCGGCGTTGACGCCGGGACACCGCAGTAGGGCGGGGTTTACCCCGCCGCTGCGAAGCGCCTCTTCTCAAACGGGAATTCCGCGCCTAACCTCGCAACGGAGACAGGCGGAGCGGAACATGCGGCTGGATCATTTCGCGGTGGCAGGGGCCAGCCGGGCCGAGGCGGTGCTGGCGGTGGAAGAGGCGCTGGGCGTGGCGCTGCAGCCGGGGGGCGACCATGCCGCCTTCGGCACCCATAACGCGCTGCTGGGCCTGGCCGACGGGCTCTACCTCGAAGCCATCGCCATCGACCCCGCCGCGCCGCCGCCGGGCCGGCCGCGCTGGTTCGATCTCGACCGATTCGCCGGCCGGGCGCGGCTGACCAACTGGATCTGCGCCACCGAGGATCTCGACGGCGAACTGGCGCAGCTGGGTCACGGTGCCGGCCATCCGATGGAACTGGCGCGCGGCGATCTCAGCTGGCGCATGGCGGTGCCGGACAGCGGCATCCTGCCCTTCGACAACATGTTCCCCGCCCTGATCGAATGGCAGAGCCCGGTGCACCCGAGCGACCTGCTCGCCGTCTCGGGCTGCGCCCTGCGCCGGCTGGTGGTCTGCCACCCCGAGGCCGAGGTGCTGCGGCGAGCGCTTGCGCCGCTCCTGCGCGAGCCCCGCGTGGTCTACGAGACCGGGCCGGCGCTGCTGCGGGCCGAGATCGACACGCCGAATGGGCTGCGGGTGCTGCTGTGAGGATCCGCCCGGCGGTTGCCGCCGACGCGGCGGCGGTCTGCGCGATCCTGAACCCGATCATTCGCGACACCACCGTGACCTTCACCACCGATCCGCGCCGCCCCGAGGAGGTCGCCGCCGAGATCGCCGAGCGATTGCCGGCCTTCCTGGTCGCCGAGGCCGATGGAAGGGTGATCGGCTATGCGACCTATGGCGCCTTCCGCAAGGGGCCGGGCTATGCCGCCACGGCCGAGCATTCCGTCCACCTCGCCCCCGAGGCGCGCGGCCGGGGGGCCGGGCGGGCGCTGATGGCCGGGCTGGAGCAGGTGGCGCGCGCCGCCGGGATCCACGTGCTGGTGGCGGGAATCAGTGGCTCCAATGCTGCCGGCATGGCGTTCCACGCCCGGCTCGGCTTCACCGAGACCGGCCGGATGGCGGAGGTTGGCCGCAAGAACGGGCAATGGCTCGACCTGGTGCTGATGCAGAAGGTGCTGCGCTCTATGGGCGCACCTGACAGCGACACGCGGAGCGGGTAAGATGCATCCATGTCGATCTGGACCCGCATAAGAGAAGCGCTTGCCGCCCTGGCCAAGGGCGAGAGCCTTGCCCATGTCTTCGAGACCCTGCGCACGCCGCCCGAGAAGAGCGTCGCCTTCACCATCGCGGTGATCGCGCTGGGGGCGAAGATGGCCAAGGCCGACGGCATGGTGACGCGCGACGAGGTGACCGCCTTCCGCGAGGTGTTCCAGATCGCCCGCGAGGACGAGGCCGATGCGGCGCGGGTGTTCAACCTAGCCCGCACCGACGTCGCCGGCTACCGTGAATATGCCGGATCGATCGCCCGGATGTTCCGCGGCGAGAACGGCGTGCTCTGCGACCTGATGGAGGGGCTGTTCCACATCGCCGTGGCCGATGGCGCCTATCACCCGGCCGAGGACCGTTTCCTGGCCGATGTGGCCGGCATCTTCGGGCTGAGCGAACAGGCCTTCCGGGCCCTGCGCAGCCGCTTCGTGCCCGATGCCCACCCCGATCCCTGGACCGTGCTGGGCGTCAGCCCCGACGCCAGCCACGAGGAGATCCGCAAGGCCTGGCGGCAGCTGGTGCGCGAGAACCACCCCGACCGGATGATCGCGCGCGGCGTGCCCGAAGAGGCGGTCAAGCTGGCCGAGAGGAAGCTGCGCGACATCAACCGCGCCTGGGAGGAGATCGGCGCGGCGGCGGTGCACTGATGCGCATTGCCACCTATAACGTCGAATGGTTCGCCAATCTCTTCGACAGCCACAACCGGCTGATCGACGACGACGGCTGGTCCGGGCGGCAGGACGTCACCCGCGCCGAGCAGACCGAGGCGCTGGGCATCGTCTTCACCGCGCTGGAAGCCGACGCGATCATGGTGATCGAAGCGCCCAATACCGGGCGGTCGCAGAACACGGTGGCGGCGCTCGAACATTTCGCGGCGGTGTTCAGCCTGCGCCAGCGCAGCGCGGTGATGGGGTTCGCCAATGACACCCACCAGGAAATCGCGCTGCTCTACGATCCCGACCGCCTGAGCGCGGTGCATGATCCGCGCGGGGCGGAAAGCCCGGCGCAGGACGACCCCGAGCCGCCGCGTTTTGATTCGACCTATCGAATCGACCTGGATGTCGACGCCAACGAAGACCTGGTGACCTTCTCCAAACCGCCGCTGGAGCTGGCGGTGCGCACCGCGACGGGCACCGAGTTCTGCCTGCTCGGGGCGCATCTGAAGTCGAAGGCGCCGCATGGCGCAAAGAACGGCGACCATGCCATGCGGCTCTCGATCGCCAACCGGCGCAAGCAGCTGGCGCAGGCGCTCTGGCTGCGCGGGCGCATCGCGGCGCGGCTGGCCGAGGGGCGGCAGGTGATCCTGGCGGGCGACCTGAACGACGGCCCCGGCCTTGATGAATTCGAGAACCTGTTCCGGCGCTCCTCGGTCGAGATCCTGCTGGGCGAGCAGATGTACGACCCCCATGCCCGGCTGGCGCTGCAGCGGCCGATCACCGCCGCCCCGACCACGGCGCGCTTCCGCATCGAGAGCGAGGACCGCTACCTTTCGGCGCTGCTCGACTACATCATGATCTCGCCGGGCCTGATGGACCGCCAGCCGGCCTGGCGGATCTGGCACCCCTTCGACGACCTGCGCTGCTGGCGCGTGCCCGAGCTGCGCGATGCGCTGCTCAAGGCCTCGGATCATTACCCGGTGACGCTCGACATCGAAATCTAGAGCGCCACGGCGTCGTGCAGGATGAAGCCTTCGAGCAGGTCGTGCTCGTCATCCCAGGGCTTGCGTTCGAGCACCCGCATGGTGTCGGCGTAACCCGCCTCGCTGCGCTGGCGGATGCCGCTTTCCGAGAAGTCGATGTCCTTCAGGTGGTCCTCGCCCTGCAGGCTCGGGGCCATCAGGCGGATCACATGCATCCGGGTCAGGCAGCCGTAGGATTCCATCTCGCGCACCATGTCCTTGTTGCGCTCGTCCTCGGGCAGCTTCATCGCCAGTTCCTTGATGATGTGCCGGAGCCGGTGCAGCTCGCGCTGGCGCTGGATATGGCTCTTGCCGCGGCTGGAATACTGGATGTCCTTCTGCCGGTTCATCACGTCCCAGAGCGTGTCCGGTTCCGAGCCGTCCGGGTTCCACAGGTGGACCGAGAAGACCACGCCGTCCTTGCGCGGGTTGTCGTCGAAGACCGCCTCGACCGGGGTGTTCGACAGGATCCCGCCGTCCCAGAACAGCTCGCCGTCGATGCGGACGGCCGGGAAGGCGGGCGGCAGCGCGCCCGAGGCCAGCACGTGGCGCAGGTCGAGCCGCTCGTCGCGGCTGTCGAAGTAGCGCATTTCGGCGGTGCGCACGTTGGCCGCGCCCATGGTCAGCCGCACCTCGCCGTCGTTCAGGAGGCGGAAGTCGACCAGTTCGCCCAGCAGCGCTTCCAGTGGCTCGGTCGAGTAATAGGCGGCCTCCTCGGCGCCGAGACGGGCGTGGGGGCCGAGCAGGGCCAGCGGGTTGGGGCGGAAGAAGGCCTGCACACCGGTTGCCAGCGTCATCCAGTTGCTCGCGGCCTGGCCGTAGAAGGGCGCGGCGGCCAGCACGTTCTGCAAGGGCGTGAGGCCGATGCGGCGCCAGAATTCCTCCATCCGGTCCAGCCGTTCGGCGGGCGCGTTTCCGGCGATCAGGCTGGCGTTGATCGCGCCGATGGAGGTGCCGATGACCCAGTCGGGTTCGATGCCAGACTCGTGCAGCGCGCGGTAGACGCCGATCTGATAGGCCCCCAGCGCGCCGCCGCCCTGCAGCACCAGCACCGCCTGGCCGGGCAGGGGGTGTTGGCGCAGGTCTTCGGCCAGCGGTTCGGCGCATTTCGGAGTTTGGGATATGTTCATGTCGCCATGTCCTTTCCGCCCGGTCCGCGACCGGACAGGGACAGAGATAAGCATCCCGATCCGGCCAGCACAGCACCAAAGCGGGGTGATGCGCGGAATGATGCATGTGAAAGGTCACAATTGCGGCAACCGCGCGGGTTCGGGGCAGGGGTCTTGCATGTCCTGCCGGCGCGGGTCCATTCATGGGCGAGTGCTGCCCGAAGGACCGAACCCATGCCGATGACCCTGACCGCGCCCGAGATGCTTGCCCGCCTCGTTGGCTTTCCCACCGTCGTGGGCCAGCCCAATGGCGCGCTGATCGCCTTTGTCGCCGAGTATCTCGAAGGCCATGGCGCGCGGGTGCATGTGCTGCCGGGGCCGGAGGGCGACCGGTCGAACATCTTCGCGACGATCGGCGATCCGGGCGTGCCGGGATACATCCTCTCGGGCCATGTCGACGTGGTGCCCGCCGCCGAACCGGGCTGGCTGGCCGATCCGTTTGTCCTGCGCAGCGAGGGCGAGAAGCTGATCGGGCGCGGGGCGGTGGACATGAAGGGCTATGTCGCCGCGGTGCTGAGCTGCGTGCCGGCGCTGGCGGCGCTGCCGCTGAGTGCGCCGGTGCACCTGGCAATCTCCTACGACGAGGAGAACGGCTGCCGGGGCGTGGTGCATATGCTGAAGGCGCTTCCCGACCTCTGCGCGACGCCGCTGGGCGCTTTCGTGGGCGAGCCTACGGGCATGGCGCCGGTGCTGCGTCACAAGGGCAAGGCGGCGCTGCGGCTGACGGCCAGGGGCATTACCGGCCACAGCTCGCGCCCCGACCTCGGGCGCAATGCGATCCACGCGCTGATCCCCGTGCTGGCCGCCGCGCGCGAGCTGTCGGCGCGCATGGCGGCGGAGGGCCCGCGCGACGAGACCTTTGCGCCGCCGTATCACACGGTGCAGGTCGGCCGCATGGGCGGCGGCGAGGCGCTGAACATCCTGCCCGAGGCGGCCTGGGCCGAGATCGAGGCGCGGGTGCTGCCCGGCGCCGACCCCGAGGCGGTGCTGGCCCCGGTGGTGGCGACCGCCGCCGCGCAGGAGGGCGTCAGCGCCGAGATCCTCGCCGCCTATCCGGCGCTGGGGCTGGCGGAGGGCGATCCGCTGGGGGCGCTGGCCTGCGCCCTGTCGGGCAATGCGCCGGGCGCGCCGGTCAGCTTCGGCACCGAGGCCGGGCGCTTTCAGGCGGCGGGCATCCCGGCGGTGGTCTGCGGCCCCGGCGACATCGCCCGCGCGCACAAGCCCGAGGAATTCATCACCCGGCCCGAGCTGGATGCCGCCTGCGAGATGGTCATGGCGCTGGGCCGTCACCTGTCCTGAGCGGCCATCCGGTTGCCGCCGCCGCCGGGCTGCCCTACCTTTTCCAGGCAAGGGTGAAGGAGCCGACATGGACCACGGACACGATCATTCCGGGCATGACCACGACCACGGGCATGGCGGGCACAACCACGCCCCCGAGGTCGGCGCCAACAACGAACGCGTGGTGCTTGCCGGGCTGGTGCTGACCTTCGGCTTCATGCTGGCCGAGCTGGTCGGCGGGCTGCTGTCGGGGTCGCTGGCGCTGATCGCCGATGCCGGGCACATGTTCACCGATGCCGCCGCGCTGGCGTTGGCCTGGGCCGGTTTCCGCTTTGGCCGCCGCCGCCGCGACGACAAGCGCACCTTCGGCTACATGCGCTTCGAGATCCTCGCCGGGCTGGTCAATGCGGTGACGCTGATCGCGCTGGTCGGCTGGATCGCCTGGGAAGCGGTGCAGCGTCTGCTGAGCCCCGAGCCGGTGCATGCCGGCCCGATGCTGGTGATCGCGGTGCTGGGGCTGGTCGTCAACGCCGGGGTCTACTGGCTGCTGTCGCGGGGCGATACCGGCCATCTGAACATTCGCGGCGCCATGGTGCATGTGCTGGGCGACCTGCTGGGCTCGGTTGCCGCCATCGTCGCGGCCGTGGTGATCTGGGCCACCGGCTGGACGCCGGTCGACCCGATCCTCTCGGTGCTGCTCTCGGCGCTGGTGCTGCGCTCGGCCTGGGTGCTGCTCAAGGCCTCGCTCAACGTGCTGATGGAGGGCACGCCGGGCAATGTCGTCGTGTCAGAGCTGAAGGCGGAACTGGTGGCGAAGGTGCCGGGGCTTGCCGGGGTCGACCATGTGCATGTCTGGTCGATTACCTCGGGTCAGCCCTCGACGACCATGGAGGTGCAGCTGGCCGAGGGTGCCGAGGCGCCCGAGGTGGTGCGGGCGGTCAAGCGGGTGCTGCTGGAGGATTTCGGCATCGCCCATTCGACCATCGAGGTGGACTGGGGCCAGGGCGATCCGATCTGCGTGCTGGATCCCCGTGCCGGGGGTCATGACCACGATCATGATCATGACCACGGCAAGGGCGAAGGGCAGGGCGCGGCCCTGCCCAACCCGACCTGAGATTCAGGCGGCGGGAGTGTAGCCCGCCTTGGTCAGCGCCGCGCGGGCGGTGGCGGCATCGCCCTCGACCCGGACGAGATGCGCGGCGAGATCGACTTCGACCGGCGCGCCGGGCAGTGCCTCGGCCAGCGCGCCCTTGACGGCCTTTTCGCAATGGCCGCAGGTCATGTCGGGAACGTGGAAAGTGGTGGTCATTCTGGTTGGAACCCTTGTTGTGAACAGCTGAGTCGGGCACATTCGGCCCGGCTGACCGATGATCTAGGGCTTCCGGTAACTGGAAGGTCAAGGCCCCGCCGGAATTTTTCGCTCAGGCGCCCTTCGGCTTGACCTGCCCGCCGCGCTGGGCAACGATCCGCCCGCGCCTGCCGCCCGGCAGGGACGCCCAATCCGAAAACAGGACGCTTACCCCGGCGGTCAAAGCTTCCGCGACAGGAGACGAATGATGAACGGTGCCGAAAGCCTGGTGAAAAGCCTGATCGCCAGCGGGGTAGATACCTGCTTTACCAATCCCGGCACCTCGGAGATGCATTTCGTCGCCGCGCTCGACCACGTGCCGGGGATGCGCTCGGTGCTCTGCCTGTTCGAAGGCGTCGCCACCGGTGCGGCGGATGGCTACTGGCGGATGGCGCGCAAGCCGGCCATCACGCTGCTGCACCTCGGCCCCGGCCTCGCCAATGGTATCGCCAACCTGCACAACGCCAAGAAGGCGCATTCGGGCGTCGTCAACATCGTCGGCGAACATGCCGAGACGCATCGCAAGCTGGACGCGCCGTTGATGGCGGATATCGAGGGGCTGTCGCGCCCGGTGTCGCACTGGGTGCATTCCTCGCTCTCGGCGGCGGATGTCGGTGCGGATGGCGCCAGCGCGGTGGCCGCCGCGCAGGTGGAGCCGGGGCAGATCGCCACGCTGATCCTGCCTTCGGACACCGCCTGGACCGAGGGCGGCAGCGTCCATGCCGCGCCGGCGCCGGCTGATCGGCCCGGCGTGGATGCGGGCGAGCTGGAGCGCGCCGCCGCGGCGCTGGACGGTCCCGAGACCCTGCTGCTGCTGGGCGGGTTGGCGCTGACCGCCGAGAACCTGGAGAAGGCCGGGCGCATCGCCGCCAGGACTGGCTGCGCGATCCTGTCGGAATGGTCGAACGCGCGGCTGGAGCGCGGGGCGGGGCGGGTCGTCATCAACCGCGTGCCCTATCCGATCGACCAGGCGCTGGGGGTGCTGAAGCCCTACAAGCGGGTCGTGCTGGTCGGGGCGCGCGCGCCCATCGGGTTCTTTGCCTATCCCGGCAAGCCGGCGGTGCTGACCGCCGAGGGGGCCGAGATCCAGGCCCTGGCCGGGGCGGGCGACGACCTGTCGGGCGCGCTGGACGGGCTGGTCGAAGCGACCGGCGCGGCGGGCAGTGCGCCCAGGGGCATCGCCGAGCGCAAGCATGTCGCGCGGCCCTCCGGCAAGGCCGATGCCGTCACCATCGCCCAGGCGCTGGCGGCGACGATCCCGGACAATGCCATCGTGGTGGATGAATCGATCACCACCGGCCGCGCCTTCTTCCCGGCCACCGCAGGGGCCGCGCCCCATACCTGGCTGAACAACTGCGGCGGCTCGATCGGCTACAGCCTGCCGGTGGCGATCGGCTGTGCCGTGGCCTGCCCGGACCGCAAGGTGCTGGCGCTGGTGGGGGACGGGTCGGCGATGTATACGATCCAGTCGCTCTGGACGATGGCGCGCGAGGGGCTGGACGTCACCGTGCTGGTCCTGGCCAACCGCACCTACCAGATCCTGCGGGGCGAGCTGACCAACGTGGGGGTGCAGAACCCCGGACCGCGCGCCATCGACATGCTCTCGCTCGACCGGCCGGCGCTGGATTTCGTCGCCATGGCGCAGGGCATGGGCGTGACGGCGGTGCGCGTGGAGGAGGCCGGGGCGCTGGTGGATGCCATCGAGGCGGCGCTGGCGAGCGGCGGGCCGAACCTGATCGAGGTTGTGGTCTGACCCGAGGCCGCTAACGGCCTGTTAACCTGTGTCGGCGAGGCTGGGGCCATGCCGACACCGCGCGCCTTCCACGAATCGCTGCCGCTCTTCGTCACCGACGAAGCGCCCGTTGCGGCGCTGGCGCCGGGACGGCTGCCGTCCTACATCGCCGACCACCGCGCCCGGCTGCGGGCGCGGTTCATGTCGGGCGGCGCGGCGGCGCTGCCGGATTACGAGCTGCTGGAACTGGTGCTGTTCCGCGCCCTGCCGCGCAAGGACACCAAGCCGCTGGCCCGTGCGCTGCTCGACCGGTTCGGCGATTTTAACCGCGTGGTCTCGGCCCCGCCCGAGCAGCTGGGCGAGGTGCATGGCGTGGGCGAGGCGGTGATCTGCGACCTCAAGGTCATCGAGGCGGCGGCGCATCGCATGGCGCGCTCGCGGGTTCTGCAGCGGCATGTGATCTCCAGCTGGGACGCGGTGCTCGACTATTGCCACACGACGATGGCGCATCGGGAGACCGAACAGTTCCGCGTGCTGTTTCTCGACCGCAAGAACATCCTGATCGCCGACGAGGAACAGGCGCGCGGGACGGTCGACCACGTGCCGGTCTATCCGCGCGAGGTGGCCAAGCGGGCGCTGGAGCTGAACGCCTCGGCGCTGATCCTGGTGCATAATCATCCGTCGGGGGATCCGACGCCCTCGGAGGCGGATATCGGCATGACCAACCAGATCCGGGCCGCCTGCGACGCCCTGGGGCTGACGCTGCATGACCACCTGATCGTGGGCAAATCGCGGGAGCTGAGCTTTCGGGCGGAGGGGCTGTTGTAGGGGGCTTATCCTGTCGTCGGAGGGGCGGGTGCGCTTAGTCCCCTCACCCTAACCCTCTCCCCCGAGGGAAGAGGGAATGGTGGTGTGTTGGGTTGGGGGTGGTGCGCCTGACCCCTCACCCTGGCCCTCTCCCCCGAGGGGAGAGGGGATTTGTGGTGTGTTGGGTTGGGGGTGGTGCGCTTGGCCCCCTCACCCTAGCCCTCTCCCCCGAGGGGAGAGGGGATTTGTGGTGTGTTGGGTTGGGGGTGGTGCGCTTGGCCCCCTCACCCTAGCCCTCTCCCCCGAGGGGAGAGGGGATGGCGGTGTGTTG
>NZ_BNCJ01000050.1 GCF_014656415.1 Seohaeicola zhoushanensis
CGGCCCGCCAGTGAGCGCGAGGCCCATGAGGAGCTACACCACTTCCCGGGACATCATCGAGCCGGTTGTACTCCGACGTCAGCTTTTGGCCGAGGTTCATGCAGTGCTTCGCCGTATCCGGGAGGTCTGTCACACCAAAGGACGCAAAGGATTGAACAATTCCGAGCGCCATCTTGATGATCTCGTCGTAGGTATAGCCAGCGGGGCCGAAGGTGATCTTATTGTGCATCATGTCCTCACGAGGGTTGGATATCGCGACGGGAATCATCGCTGGCGAGGAGATGGGTCGATCGTCTCCGGCCCCAAAGAAGACGGAGCAAAACAGTATTGAACGCTCCCAGCCCGACCACCAGCAATGCTGAATTGGCCTCTTCACATTGCGGTTCACCTCGGTCCGCCCATCGCACCCTTCGATCCGACGTAGCGAGGATGAGTTGGGCCGAACCAGCTAGCGATGGTCTTGTTCGAGCAGTTGGGGCAGCGCCAACCGCTTAACCGCCAAGCCGAGCGCTACGCCAAGGAATGTATCGATTTACCGGCGCTGCCTCCATAAGCGCCCGCTCAGCCGTGCTGGTGCGCGCCAGCGCCGCTATACGCCTCAGGAGATAATCGTAATATTTGCGCCAAATAGCATAGAAGTGTCGTATACGCTATGACGAATGTTGACTACTTATGCGCTTTGGCGTATACAAACCACATGAATGATTTAGCGCGCACACCGAGACAAATTGGTGCCATCATCCAGCGGGCACGCAAGAAGCGCGACTGGACACAGATGAAGCTCGCCGAGAGGGCAGGCCTGCGCCAGGCGACGATCTCGATGATAGAGAGCGGAGAAAAGCCTGCAAAGCTCGAAACCATCCTGGCTATCCTGGCGGCTCTCGATCTGGAATTCAGGATCGGAGAGCGATCCAAGGGTCATGGCAGTGACATCGAAGAGCTGTTCTGATGGGACGGCGTCCAGCCTATGCGCCCCTGCGGGTCTATCTGAACAATCGCCGCGTCGGTACGCTGGGTCGAGAGGCAAGCGGTGCCATCGGATTCTCTTACGACGCGGACTGGCTGGACTGGGAACATGCGCTGCCAGTCTCTTTGTCGCTGCCGCTGCGGGAGACGCCCTATCGCGGCGAAACCGTCTCTGCCGTTTTCGAGAACCTGCTGCCTGACTCGGACCATCTGCGCCGCCTCGTCGCGGAAAAGGTCGGCGCGCGCGGAACTGATGCCTACAGCATGCTGACCAGGATCGGCCATGACTGCGTCGGGGCGCTCCAGTTCATCGCGGGAGACGACGAAATCCCTGATGTTACCGGCAAGATCGAAGGTGAAGCGGTCGATGCAGCAACCATTGAAAAGATGCTGAAGGGATTGAGCCAGGCGCCGCTTGGCCTCGCCCGCGACGACGCATTCAGGATTTCGGTTGCGGGGGCGCAAGAAAAGACCGCCCTGCTTTGGCATGAGGGACAGTGGATCAAGCCACATGGTACGACGCCGACCACCCATCTGATCAAGACGCAGATCGGCAAACTGCGTGATGGCATCGATCTTTCTGACAGCGTCGAGAACGAATACTATTGCCTGAAACTCACCACGGCATTTGGCCTGCCCGTGAACACCGCCACCATCGAGACCTTCGGCGAGACCAGGGCTCTGGTCATTGAACGCTTTGATCGCCGCTGGACGAAAGACGGGCGATTGCTGCGTCTGCCGCAGGAAGATTGCTGCCAGGCGCTCTCAGTACCCCCGACGTTGAAATACCAGAACGAGGGGGGGCCCGGCATGATTGATGTTCTGGGCCTGCTAAAGGGCAGCGATACACCGATCGAGGATCAGGACATCTTTCTCAAAGCGCAGCTCGTCTTCTGGCTGATGCGCGCGACGGACGCCCATGCCAAGAACTTCAGCGTGTTCCTGAGTCCTGGCGGCAGCTACCGCATGACCCCGCTCTATGACGTCGTGACAGCACAAGGGGCACTGGACGCCCGCCAGATCGAACGCAAGCAGATGAAGATGGCGATGTCGGTCGGCAACAGCCGTCACTATCGCTTCGACCAGATCCACGGTCGGCATTTCCTGCAAACGGCCATGCGCGCTGGTTTCTCGAAAAAGCGCGCCACGGACATTATCGAGGAGATCGCGGCAAGAGCGCCCGAAGCGCTCGAAACTGCCGCAAATGCACTCCCGGAATCCTTTCCGCCAGCCATAGTCGATATTGTCAGCAAAGCGGCCATGGAACGGCTAGGCGGCCTCAAGCTATCTGACAGCGCATGAGGTTGAACACCTTGAACCGCGCCATCGATGAAGACCACCGGCCCGACGATTGGGGGGGGCAAGGCCTTTTCGCTCCGCCGTAGCCAACATCGCCGGGATTGAGACGGAACACCTGATCCGCAAGGCATAAATCCCGGTCAACGGGGAAACAGCTCTCCAGATCTTCGTGGGTCTCGCTGCAAGAGTGTCGACATCAAGACAAGAAAACCCTTGCAAACAACGAGCGTTCATACATGGAACTTCAAGCCGTCGAGCTGATCCCGAATGGCAGGCAGTCGCCGCTTGCGATCTTTGCGACCCTCGCAGGATGATTATGTCCGCAGGATGGGCGATTTCATCGCGTCTTTAACTTTGCGGAAGAGCATCATCTTCTAAGAGTATACATTCATCGAAGGAATTCGGCGGTTCGGGTAACGGGGATCAAGATACGTAGTCCATTTGACCTTTACAGTGGGTCCACATGAGCTATATTGAGGCCAATGGAGGATGCCATGTACGTCGCAGAGAAAATCCGGGAACCCGCACAGATCAACGCTGTCGCGTTGAAAGCCTACGCACGCGTGGCCGATGCCTGGGGTCTTAGCCTCAAGGAGGCGGCTGGCCTTGCTGACATGTCAGAGAGCACGTGGAAGCGCGCCAAGAAGCCGGATTTCGCGGGGGAGCTTACCAAGGACCAACTACTGCGGCTCAGCGCGGTTATCGGCATTTACAAGTCGCTCGAGCTCTATTTCTCCGAGCCTCTCGCGCGAAGCTGGTTCACCCGACCGAACACGGGTCCGCTGTTTGGGGGCAGCCGTCCAGTCGACACCGCCATCGATGGGGGCTTGCCGCAGATCCTCGCGGTGCGTACCTATCTTGACGCGTTGCGGGGTGGGGCATGAAGCAGACCGAGGTTTCCGATCGCGGTCTCGTTCGCCTCCTGCCTGCCACATACCACAAGCCGCCATCGCTGCGCGGTCTCGTCGATACAGATGACGAGATGGAGATTCTGGCCGAGATCGAGGGCCTGACTAGCGGCCGTCTTCTGGCGGAACGTGGCCGCAACCCGCATCTGGACCCGCGCGAGCTCGCTTGGCAACGCCGAAGCCGCGATCTACGCATCTATGGCGACAGTCACGTCAACGCAGCCTTCACCTATACCCGCGCCGGCGGAAACCGATTCAACACCGAGGAGCGCGGCGCTTGGTACTGCGCTTGGGACGTGATGGTTTCCGTCAGCGAAGTGGCCTGGCACCGCACACGGGAACTCGGTTTTACCGGCAGCTTCCATGACAGCGCCCGATATGTGGAATTGCTGGCAGACTTTATTGGCGTGTTCAACGACATGACCGACGAGGCAGGTCATCCTGCGCTGCATCCGGATCCGGCGGTCGGATATCCCGAAGGTCAAAGCCTAGCCCAGCATCTGCGCCGGGCCGGATCCCGGGGCCTGATTTACCCCTCAGTCCGGGCTCCTGCGCCGGGCGGGAATTGCCTGGTCTGCTTCGAGCCGCACGCCATCCAGAACGTCCGGCCGGGCGCGTCTTGGGATCTTGTATGGGATGGGACATCGCACTACTCGATTACGGCTGTCAGCTGACGAGTTACAGCGAATGCGCCCTTGGGGCCCGAAGAAATGACCCGTGCAGCCTCACCCCACGAGTCCGCTTCAAGGCAATCCGCAGCGCCGCTCTCGCCGAATTGCGCGGTCACTGCGCGGAATAATGGGCAGGCGTTCTGCCCTTGCATAGACGCTGGTTTGCATTGGTCTGGCAGCACCCGTAACGCAGCCTCGAGGCCGCCGGATATGCCGCTCTCGAATGGGTCGACTGGTTCAACAACCGCAGCCTCCTCGCACCTATCGGGAGCATCTCGCCAGCCCAAGCCCAGGCCAACTTCTACGCGTCCTTTGGAAACGGAACGCATGGCCGCTTATCTAACGGAGATCAGCCTCCGGAAAACCCGGAGTGGTTCACGCTCATAACGCTTGGCGAGGCTCACCACTTTCGCAAGAGGAAGCCCTTCAGCGCGGCCTGGTTGAGCAGAGAATCTGCGAGCAGCCGGTTCAACTGAGCATTCTCCTTCTCGAGTGCGTTCAATCGCTCCGCGTCCGACACCTCCATCCCACCAACCTTTGTCCTTCCTGACGTAGACTGTGGCTCTGAGAGGCGCCTTGGTGCTTCCGCGCTACTCGCCGCCAGAACAGTGTTTCTGTACTCCCGTGGGAGGCGTCTGGCGGATGTGTCCGCGCACGCCGCGTCTAAGCGCTCCAACCGCAGATCAGGCATCCGTCCCGGCGTACATCATCGAGAAGCTCTGCCAGAAGAACGCGGTAGAAGGGCAGCGCTGCCACCCAGTCATCCGGCTCGCCGAAGAAGAACTCGCGGGGGATCGCCGACCGTAGATCCGCGAACTCGATCGTGTCGCGGTCCGGGAGAGTGGGCGGGGGTAAGCCGTTCGCGGTCATCTCCTCTTCGATCTCCTCGAGGACGGCCGTCACCATCGGACGTGTCACGTAGAAGTCGTCATAGGGCTCGACCCGGACGTGCGGCTGCGCGATGAACATGTCGAACAGATCGCCATGGTTTCGGAAGCCGAGCGCTTCTGTTTCATCCTGTCGGTAGAAGCCAATATCCAGTCCCATGGTTGTTCCTTTCTGATGGATGGGTGGTCGTCGTCTGAAGAGAAGCTGGGTTCGACCGCGGGACGACGGAAACCCCGCTGCGAACAGTGTCACCGTCTTGCTCATGCGGTTACGACGCGAGGCGCGGGCGATCCCGCAACGCGGCCGGGCGGAACTGGTCCACCCACCCCCAGAGGTCTTCCACGGTGCCGTGTTCGAAGCCGACGCCCTTGTCGAGAATGCCGAAGATGCCGCTTGCGTTGAGGTTTGTACAAAGGCGTTCGGTCGGAATGCCGACGCCGAGATAAACGGCACCCTCGACATCCCGCCATGTAGTGTCCCGGACCACGCCGGAGCGCGGGTCGACGCACCAGGCATGATGGAAGGGCAGGGCGCCGCACTCGGGGTGCCAGGCGTAGCCCTCCCAGTAATCGGCCCGCGATGTCAGAGCGAGATCCCAGGCGTTCCTGAACGCCTCGCGGGGCTTGCCCGGCTTGATCTCAGGCGGCAATGGTGTTGCGCCCATCCGAGTGCCATGTGCGGCAAGAAACCTGGCCATGGTCTCCTGGCCAAACGGTTCTGCGTAGCATCGGTCGATCAGGTGGAAATTCGGGTTGTGCATGGTCGTTTCCTGTGTGTGTCTCGAGCACATAGGTTCGACCCTTGGAGGCGGAAAAAATTTTTCAGTCGCTGAGAACCCCCCGCCCGCATCATCCCAAGGCAGAGGGCCTGCCAGGCGCACTGCGGCTGGTGAGGGCTGGCGCTTCGCTCGCGCGGATGACCTTGGCGTCCCTGTTGCCGGAGCACAGCGGTCGAGCACCTCACCGGCTCACGCGAAGCAATCACAATCCCTGAAAAGCTGCCCGGTAGGGACTTTTCAGGTGTTCCCATATACCCGTGTTCTGTTTTCCAGAGCCATTTTGCCGAGCCAGATCAGCATGATGGCTGCTGCGCCCTGGAAGGGATCCGGGGTCACTACGTCGGTCTACGGAGGAGCGATGCGGAAAGCCGGACCTGACCGACCGCGATCCGGGGAAGCGCTGAAACCCACGGGCGGATAGGGTCGCCATCACGGGGCCAGAAAGCGCGCTGAACCGACCGATTTTTTTCTTTTTGGGCCGTTGGCAGTCGCACCCAGTTTCTCTCCAGCCCCTACAGGAGAGAGACATGGACACCGAAGACACCGGCCCCGATGCGGTCACGTATTGCGAGACCGGAATCGCCGCAGACCACATGTATCGCATGTCGGCCTACTTCATCCAAACCCGAGCGCCCGCGCTGCCGGCCGAAATGATGGTGCATCGCGTCCTTCACGCGCTGTTGCATCATACCTGCCGACGGCTGAAGTCGTGGCGGCCGGACATGATCCAGCCTGAGGAAGGCTACCGCATGCGGTGTGTGGATGCCCGTCGCCTGTTCGGACTCGAGAGCAGCAATGACAACCGCGCAATCGCTCGTGCGCTCGATCCGCTGCGCGACACCGGCCTGTTCGACCATCTGTTCTTGGTTCACGACAACCGGTGGCTGGCCTGGCGTTTCCGCGATGAGACGCTCTCCATACTGCTCGCGGACAATCGGTACGCATTGCTCGACGCCAGCATCCTGCCAAAACTCACGTCGATCCTGGGCTACCGAATTTACACTTTCGTTGCGCTCGCGCGGCGGATGCGGAAGCCGATGTTTGCCTTTGATCTCGACCTGCTCAGCGAGGGACTCGCTCAGTCTGACCAGCCCTGGTCGAAGCTGAGCGCACGAGTCCTGCGGGCGCTACAAACGTGTTGTGCCCATCACGACCTGAGGGCTTTCGTGCTGCTGCGCGAGACCGGCAGCCGCCGTGGCATTGATCACATCGAAGTGCGCCTTGTGCGGGCCGGATCCCAATGGTCCAAGGATCGATTGGTGAAGATCGATCCGGAGGTGCGCCGTGTTTTCTTTGTCGGTGGAGACGGCCATGAGATGATCAGGCCCGCGGAAATCAGGAGCTTCATCGATCGCAGGCAGTCCGCCAAGGCGGAAAAGGCAGGCCGTACCGCATGACCCGGTAGCGTTTCGCGTAAGGCCGCAATCCTGGCACAGGAAAAAAGTATCAAGGAATTGGTATTTGCCAGCTTCTGGCAGCCCGCGTGGTCCTGTCGATACCTGCGTAGCTCTATGCGGCAGGTCGGACGGCTTTCGTGAGGAAAAGGAGGTGTCCGGAAACCGAGTTGGAGCCCTTCGTGATCTTTTGAAATGGCCTATATCCCCCGCTTTGCAAGCGCAGGATACCCTGGCCACACCACGACTTTCGCCGATTTCTCGATGCATTCGACTAGCTGTACCCGGCCCAGCGTCGAGGACGCTCAGACGAGGATCATGGATCTCCGGCGGCAGTCGGAGGCGTTCCCGGAAATCGAAGTACGGTCGACCGGGCTCGCAAATGCCGCTTCTGCGGCGACGAGCGCCACCAGAAGCAGGGCCGCACCCGAGCCAAGATCCAGCTGCTACTGATGCAGCAGCGGCCAGAAGACATACTCTGGCCGGATCGGGTCCGCCATCGACCGCGTCCATCTCCTGGATTTGTTCATGGTAGCATTGAAGGAAATGATGGACGACTCCGCGCCGCAATCGGCGCGAAAGCTCGCAAGGCAGCCCTAGCTCAACTAGTACCCGATCTGGCGCTGGCGAATACGCGTGATATCGATCATCGGAGCCAGCATCATATCGGCCGACTTTTCCGGGAACATCGAGGTGGGCAAGACCTACCAGCGTGAGTCGCGCGAGGGTGCCCGAGTAAGCGTTTGGACTTCGCCGATCCAAAGAATTCTCCACAGCCGCCGCGCCCGGTTGCGAGGCTTCACGACGCATGGGCTGAAGATGATGCGTGGTCTCTCAAGGTAGCAGCACCCTATTCTCACCGTTGCGGACCGCGGTGATCGGTCTCGTTTCCCGTAGCGACCGCCTGGTTCCTCAGCTGGTACTCCCCACATTTCCAGGTAGTTCCAAATGCTGCCAGAAAGTCGCAGGCGGCGTCGCGCTCTTGATAAACACACGCGGATTACCGATATCATAATGCATGACCATGTTCAGTCTGATGATGTCCCGGGAAGTGGTGTAGCTCCTCATGGGCCTCGCGCTCACTGGCGGGCCG
>NZ_BNCJ01000051.1 GCF_014656415.1 Seohaeicola zhoushanensis
GGCCCGCCAGTGAGCGCGAGGCCCATGAGGAGCTACACCACTTCCCGGGACATCATCCCGCTTCCACACTGCCCAGGGTTGCCTTTGCACCCGCAGCGGGCGACCGCTCACCGCCCAAACTAACTATTTGATCGGGGAGAAACGTTCTCCAGAACAGTGCCCAGCACCCGCGCAACATCGATATTCAACACCTGTAGGATCATGCAAAGCTCAACGACATCAAGCCGCCGTTCGCCGAGCTCATATTTCCCGACATATGAAGGTGGTTTTCCCAGTTTCTTCGCCAAGGCTGCCTGTGACAGGCCAGCCTTCTGGCGATAACTCACCAACTCAGTGAGTAGGTTTTGGTAGGCTTGGGTTCTGACTGCTCCAGCCATTGCGCGTGCCTCGATACATGTGGACACGTGCAGCTACCCCTGTTATGGGTTTAACCCCAAATTGGGGGCAATCAGTGCAAGTCCCCCCATCTCAACGAGTTGCAACTAAGTGAAGGAGACGTAGCATGCAGGTTTTCGTTCAGAAACGAGTAGACCGCAAAGCGCTGTATGGAGACCACGCGAGCGAAATTCTTGACGCCCCATATGTCGAGGAACTTCTGCGGGACAGGGCGGCCTATCTGTACATTACTGGTCACTTCCCCTCGCACCTTCGCCCGAAAACCAATCAATACTTGCGTCAAATCAGTTACTTCTACAAACGGCCGACGAGTTTCGATGGGCGCTTCGGTCATTGCAAGATCAAAGATGATGCCATTCGCGCCTTGGGTCTCAACGACCATGAAATGGTGAAGGCGGTGCGGGCAAAAATCCAGGGTGGCTACTTTATCCAGAAAAGCCGAGGCTTGGGCACACGGAACGGTTTCTCCAAGATCTTCATGTTCACCTTTGAGAACGGCACACCGGTTCACCCGATTACCGTCACGCTGCAGGGGGCTGTAAAGGACGGATGGGATTGAATTGGGTCGTCCTCCACCCTGATTGATTGACAATACGTTCGAGGTTGGGCCGCCCTTTTCCGGCGCCACGGATGCCAGTTTGCAACACCGAACATGCTACGCTAAACTGGCTCCACTTAACCTACCAGCCGCGATGGCTGGGCCGCAGGGAGCATGCTGGGCCATGGTGGCCCGAATGCGAGCACTCGATGGCAATGATCCTGGTCCGACTTCGGACCAGCGGTCTGCTATCTGGAGTGCTTTCCTGAGCTAGACCTTCTCGATCATTGTCGCGTGCGGTTCCTTCATGAGGAACTGTCTGATGACGCTCGACCCGATCTCTTCCAGCGGCACGAACTCTGCCGCCCCTTCCCCCAATATCCTCGCTGGCCTGGTGCGCCTGCTGGCGCGTGAGGCCGCCAAGGCCGAATTTGCAACGCGTTGCAAGTCTGGCGGCGAAAGGGTGGGTCATGACTGATCTGCCGTTCCCGACGCATGCGTCTTACCTCAGCGTGAAGGAAGTCGCCGAACTCTTCCGGGTGTGCCCGAAGACGGAGCGGCGCTGGATCAGCGCCGGGGTTTTGCCCGCGACCCGTTTGGGACGTGATTGGCGTATCTCGCGCAACGATCTTCGCGCACTCGCCGCGGGTCGCTCCAATCCTGGATTGGCGCATGTCCTCTAAAGTCCTCATCTGGTGCGATTTTTCCGGTGTTCGGGAAAACGGGGGCACGGACTTTGGACTGAAATCCATGGCCGTGTTTTCCCGAATGTCCGCCCGAGGGCCGCCGTGTCCCCCCACGGCCCAAACAATTCCCAACACAATCAGCAAAGGAGAAGGCCATGCCCTTCGATCAGAACAAACCCACTACCCTCGCCGATGCACTGGCACGGCTTGCGAAATCCAAAACGACCGATACCCGCCAGCGCGACCGTCTTTCGGCGATCAACCGGGTCGCGACCATGCTCGGACGCAACCCGGCTGACGTTCCTTGCGATGCCCCCAGCCTGCGTCACCGTCTCGTCGGTCTTCATCCGGTCCAGCATGGCTTGAACGCCAAGAGCCTCGCCAACATCAAGTCCGCTCTGGCCGACGCATTGCGTGCGACGGGCTGCCTGCCGGAAGACGACCCTGGCACCGACCGTACGACGGCCTGGGAGGCTTTCCTGGCATCGGCCAGCGCGCCGCATCAGGCGTGGAGCCTGTCGCGCTTCACCTCCTACTGTTGCCATCGCGGCATTGAACCGGAGGCCGTGGACGACGGCGTCATGTCGGCATTCCAGGCGTATCTGGACGCCCGCCTGCTGACGAATGATCCCTCCAAGCTCTGCAAGGAAATGTGCCAGACCTGGAACGGGATCGTGTCGCGCAACGGCCTCCCACTGGCCTCGCTGACCTATGAGAAGGGCGGCCAGTACCGCTGCCGTCCGCTCGCTATCTATCCGGCCCCCCTGCGGCAGGAGATTGCAACCTACATTGGCCGTCTCTCGCATGTCGATATCTTCGACGAAGAGGGGCCGGACAAGCCGCTGCGACCCACCTCGTTGCGCAACACGGAGGCCCATGTCCGCCAATATCTCGATGGCTTGGTCTGTGCCGGTGCAGACCCGCAGGACCTGACCACGCTGGCCGCCGTCATCACGCCCGAAAAGATGAAGGACGCGTTCCGCGCGATCATGACCCGACGGGGGGCGAACTCGAAACCCGTGGGTCTGCAGAACATCGCGGCCACGATGACGGCCATCGCACGCCATCATCTGAAGCTGGACGACAAGGACCTCGCCTCCATCGTGAACATAAAGAAGCGCGTGACCGAAGACCCCAAAGGGATGAGCCAGAAGAACCGGGAACGGCTGGGTCAGTTCAAGGACTGGGAAAATGTCGTCAACCTGATCAACCTGCCTGCTGTTCTCATGGAAAAGGTCAAAGGGGCAGAGTCGTCGCGAGGCAACGCCCTGGTGGCTATGCATGCAGCCGCAATCGCCATCCTCCTGTCCTGCCCGGTCCGGGCCAAGAACCTTGCCAGTCTCGATCTGGATCGCCACATCATCCTCCGCCGCAACGGCACGCATTCTCTGTATACGCTGCGCATCGAGGGTGCCGAGGTGAAGAACGGAGAGCCGATTGAGGCTCAGCTCAACAGTTCCAACTCCAGGATACTGCACCACTACATCACTGTGTTCCGGCCTCATGTCTCCAAGGCACGGGGATCAGCCTTGTTCCCGAAGGAGAGCGATGGGAAACCCCGCAGTGCGGGCAATCTGGGACAGACCGTGATGGCTGTGATCCAGCGCGAAACCGGCCTGACGGTCAATGCCCACCTGTTCCGCCACATCGCGGCATATCTCTACCTTAAAGAACGGCCCGGTCAGTTCGAGGCGGTGCGGCGGATGTTGAAGCACCGCAAACTCCAGACCACGATGGACTTCTACGCCGAGCTTTCTAACCAGTGGGCACATGATCACTATGACGAGGTCGTGCTTTCCAAGTTTGGGGGGCGCCGTGACTGACCACATCCCTCTCGTGCTCAAGCATGAACATTGGCCCCAGGCGGACAAGTCCGCCTGGAAGGCCCTCTTCACGTCCGGGGACATCTTCGACGACATCGGCCCCTGCAGGGATTGGTCGGACGGAACCCGGCGCAAACGGCGCCAGGGATACGGCCAGTGGCTGTCCTTCCTGATGCGCACCGACACCGACGCGCTGGCGCTGGCTCCCGCCGACCGCATCGACCGGTCTCGCGTTCGCAACTACATCGAGGAATGCGAAGCCCGGCTTCAGCCGAAATCCGTCGCGGGACTGATCGATGATGTCTTTGCCTTGGCCTTGGCCTTGTCGCGGGAACGGGACTGGTCCTGGCTCGCGACAGCCTGCAAACGCCTTCAGACCAAAGCAAATCGCCGCAGCTTGCCGCCGCCTCACCCGGTCAGCGCGAACCAGGTCTTCGAATGGAGCCTCGATCGCATTGCGCAACTGGACGATGACCCCAAGTTGCCGCCGCTAAAGCGGGCGATCTGGTTCCGGCAAGCACTGATGATCGGCTTCCTCGTCGCCCGCCCGGTTCGCCGTCGTGCCCTGCTGGCGATGACCGTCGATCGCCATCTCGTTTTGACAGGGGACCGGTATTTCCTGAAGTTTGGAGCCGAGGACATGAAGGACGGCAAGGACCGCGACTTTCCGCTGCCGGCCGCGCTCACCGCGCCGATGCGCGACTACGTCGAACGGCATCGCCTCGTCTTGTTGGGAACCCGAGGCTCCGACGCGCTTTGGATTAACCAGTATGGCGTGGCAATCACGGCAGATGGCCTCGCGCGGGAACTGCCGAAGGTGACGGAACGCCACTTGGGCGTCGCATTGCGTCCCCATGCCTTCCGGCACGTTGCCGCGACATCCATCGCGGAGTTCGATCCGGAGCACGTCAACATCATCCGCGACATACTTGGGCACGCGACGCTGAATATGGCCGAAAAACACTACAACCGCGCGACGGGCATCTCTAGTTGCAACGCGTTGCAATCCGTCATGGAGGGCATCCGCAAGGACGGGTTCAAGCGGGACAACTAAAGAATGGAGCTTTGCCGAAACCCTACATTACTGATATTGCGTATTTTTCCATTGCAACGGGTTGCAATCGAAAGTTGAAGACAAATGCTATTTCGTGCCTATTATGGGGAGGGTCAGACGGTTTCTTGCGAACGGAAAGGCCCTCCCATGCGTGCTGCGATCTATGCCCGCTATTCCACCGATCTTCAAAGCGATGCGTCCATCGAAGACCAGCATCGCATATGTATGCGCTTAATCCAGAGCCACGGATGGCTGGCGGCTGACACGTATTCCGACCGTGGCATCAGCGGTGCGACCCACTTGCGTCCCGGCTATCAACGTCTCCTTGAAGACGCACGGCACAACCATTTCGATGTCGTCGTAGCCGAAGGCCTGGATCGGATCAGCCGAGATCAGGAACACATTGCGGCTTTCTTCAAAAGCATGCGATTTCAGGGCATCCCGATAGTCACCGTTGCGGAAGGGGAGATTTCCGAACTGCACATCGGCCTCAAAGGGACGATGAGTAGTCTGTTCTTGAAAGACCTTGCACAGAAGACCCACAGGGGGCTCGAAGGCCGCGTTCGAAAAGGCAAGTCGGCTGGGGGCGTCACATACGGCTACGATGTCGTTCGTAGCCTTAAGGGCGATGGGGAAATGACAACGGGAGAGCGCGCCATCAACGAAGACCAGGCTTCAACTGTCCGCCGCATCTTTGAAGAGTTCGCGGCAGGTCTCAGCCCACGAACCATCGCCAGTCAGCTGAACGCAGAAGGCGTTGAGGGCCCGCGTGGCAGTGGATGGGGTGCATCCACGATCTACGGCAACTGGCGACGCGGAACTGGCATTCTTAATAACGAACTTTACGTCGGTCGGCTGGTCTGGAACCGTCAGCGCTTTGTGAAAGATCCGTCCAACGGCAAACGCCAGGCTCGTCCCAATTCACCGGATGCTTGGA
This sequence comes from Seohaeicola zhoushanensis, assembly GCF_014656415.1. Classification (GTDB taxonomy): domain Bacteria; phylum Pseudomonadota; class Alphaproteobacteria; order Rhodobacterales; family Rhodobacteraceae; genus Seohaeicola_A; species Seohaeicola_A zhoushanensis. Next base: position 5,435 of record NZ_BNCJ01000051.1, read on the forward strand.
TCATTGAAGATGTCCCCGATCTGCGGATCATATCAGAAGACCTGTGGGAGTGCGTGAAGGCGCGTCAGAAGGCAACTCGAAGCGAGGTAATTCAAGATGGCCTTGCTCGACCAGAGCGGGCGCATCGCCCGAAGCATCTTTTCTCCGGGCTACTGAAATGCGGTGTATGCGGCGGCGGATACACCATCGTCGGTAAGACCCACTACGGCTGCGCTAATGCCCGCAACAAGGGCACCTGCGACAACCGCCTAACTATAAAACGCGAAGACCTAGAAGCACGCGTGCTGTCCGGTCTTAAGGACCAGCTTCTTGATCCGGACCTCATCGCTGAGTTCGTCACAGCCTACCGTGCGGAATTCAACCGACTGGTGGCCGAGGAGGTGAAAGACAGGGCGATCGCAGAACGCGAACTTGGCAAGACCCAGAGACAAATCACGAGCATCGTCGACGCCATTGCAGACGGCATGTTCCATTCGAGCATGAAGGCCAAAATGGACGGTCTGGAAGCGCGTAAGGCAGAATTGGAGATACAGCTGCAGAGCAAGGGCATTGAACCGCCGGTGCTTTTGCATCCCGGCCTGTCCGATATCTACCGAGAAAAGGTCCGGGGTCTGACAGCGGCTTTGAACGAACCTACGCTGAGACCCGAAGCTACCGAGATGATTCGTAGTCTGCTCTCCGAGATCAGGCTGGTTCCCGAGGGAGACACGCTGGCGATTGAACTGGTTGGTGAACTCGCAGGCCTGTTGGCTTTGGATCAAACAAAAAACGGCCCGAAGCACTAAGCTTACGGGCCGTTCTGTGACAATGGTTGCGGGAGTAGGATTTGAACCTACGACCTTCAGGTTATGAGCCTGACGAGCTACCGGGCTGCTCCATCCCGCGCCAACTGGGGATCATCTATCCCTCTCGAACGGGGGATGCAATGGCTGTCGACGGTTTTTTTCTTGAAATCGTCACATTATTCTGCACGAGCAAAACAGGTCCGCCGGCGGTACAGGTCCGGGAGCTCGATCGCCCCATAACCCATTGGGTTTTTTTCGATTTTGAAGACGCGCGGCATGGCCACCCCAAGACCGAAGAGCGGGCTAGAGACGCGGCAGACTCGGTTCTCACGGATCGAGCGGACGCGCATCAGGTTGCATCCCAGCGGGAAGCCTGGCCAACCTCCGGCTTGGCGCCATGTCCGTCTGTCGGTGGTCGTAAGTGCCTGCCTGGTTCTGATTTCGGCTTCCGAGCGCGCGCCCGCGCCGAGACCCAGGCGCGGCCGGCCTTCGGGCCTTTTGCTGTGCTTTGAACGCATGAACGCCGCCCTGATTATGGGCGGCGTTTTGTGTAGTGTTTGTAAAGAGAG
>NZ_BNCJ01000052.1 GCF_014656415.1 Seohaeicola zhoushanensis
GCACCAAGACCCGTTATGCACTAAGACTGAAACCGGACCACTCGATCGGGGCAGGCCATGCGGCTAGAATGAACTCACTCAAGTCGATCCCGTTCGCCGCCGTGAAAGTCGGCTGAGTAAGGGCCCGGTTTTGGCGCGGGAGCCCTTCCTGGCGTGTGTAGCTCTGCCACTGGCCGAACTCACGCCGGAGCTACGAAACCCGTCGTAGGTCTGGCAGGTCGCCAAGTGGCCGCTCAGCCTTGTCGATCGGCGTAAAATGCGTCGCAATCGTAAATTTGGCCACTTCGATCTCGAAGTTGGTCATTCTTTCGCCCACAGGCACGGGCCAGGGCTCGCCTGCCTTGTGGGCTTCCAGATAGCGCTTTTCGAGGGCTGCGAAGCCATCGTCGTCCCCTTCGACAACGGCACACCAGGGCATCAGTGAATGCTTCTTGGCGATACCGATGCCCAATTCGTAGGCTGAAAGACAGATATCTTCTTCAGTGTACTTGATTTGGCCAAGATCTTCCTGGCCTGCGTAGCCAAACGACAGAATGGCATCCGATATGGCCTGTAGGTTGTCTTGCAGGCTCACATCGAACCCCCTGCCGAAGGTTTCTTGAAACCATGAAAGGCCACCGCCCTCGTTGAATACGGGGACATTCTGTCCGTCGCTTTCTATGGGATCCGCGCCAAACTTGCCATTCGAAATCAGGAACACCACGCAAGCGGCGACTTCGGCATTGGGGGCCTCAAAATAGATCTCCGCAATCGGATTGATCAGCTCGTAGTGTTGCGTATCTTGCACGATGTCCTCGATTTACTCTTTGGTTGCATTGTGGAACGCGAGTTCCACCGCAATCAACTATGGGGCCATATTTGTCACAAAGATGGCTTCCGAGGGGCATTCCGCTCAGGAGCGATACCCGGCTTCACCGAAGAGGCGCTCATTGTCCGTGCCCAATTGCCGTCTTGGCTGTCCCGCGTCTCGCGTCCGGACCCTCAGAGCCTAGCTCTACGTCGCGCCTTTGCGACGGAGATGAAGCCACCCTTATTGAGAGCCGGGCCGGAACATGGTGGGCGCCATTCCCAAGGTTCATCCTTTGCCAACGTGCAGCGACGGTGCGGGTTCTTTTGTGTTCATTATGATGGGCATCTCTTGCCATGATAGGCATCTCACTGAACAACCTCCCAGCCAGCCTTGACCTTCAGCAGGCAACGCAATATTGTTCACCATGTTGCTCAAAATGGCGCAAAATGCGTACTGCAATGAACAACAGGCTTCGATATGACCGATCGCGTTCAGTCTTCCCTGGTGCGCGCCGTACTTCAGACGCTCGGGGCCGAAATCACCCGTGGCCGAAAGCGCCGCGGCCTGTCGCAGGCAGATCTCGCCCTCCGCGTGGGATGCTCACGCAATACACTTCGGGCGATCGAGGAAGGCAGGCCGACGGTGGAAATCGGACTGTTCCTGGAAGCCGCGGCTCTGGTCGGTGTCCCGTTGATGGGCGGTGATCCCGCAACCATCCGGGATCGCGGCGCCCAGGCGCAGCGCGAGGTCGATCTCTTGCCTCAGCCTCGGACCCAGACGGATATCTTCGATGACTTCTGATGCCCTGATCCGCCCGGATCAGGTCTATGTCTGGATCTGGCTTCCTGGCGCCACAGACCCCGTGCCCTGTGGTGCCCTGAGGACTGTTTCAGGCCGTGCGGATTTCGCTTATGGCCGCCGATATCTCGAGCGGGACCGCGCGATCTCCATCTACGAAGACCTTCCACTGCGCGCCGGTGCTCAGCAGCCTCGCGTCGGTGAGCTGGCCAGTTCTCTGAGGGACGCCCTGCCCGACCGATGGGGGCGTCGTGTCCTTCTCCACGAATTGACCGGGCGGACTGGCCGCGACCTTGTCGAGGACGGTTTTGATGAGTCCGCCCTGATGATTGCGTCCGGATCAGATCGCATCGGCGCCCTGGATTTTCAGTCCTCGCCGGACACCTATGTTCCGAGGCGGGGCGGCGAGGCGACACTCGAAGAGCTTCAGCAGTTTGCGGACCTGGTGGCCAACGGAAAGCCCGTACCAAAGGCGCTGGATCGGGTGATCCTGCACGGAAGCTCGATCGGAGGGGCCCGCCCCAAGGCCTTGCTTGATGATCCAGCTGGCAATCGCAAACTCATCGCGAAGTTCTCCGCCACTGGGGATCTGATCTCCATGGTCAAGGCGGAGTTCTTGGCGATGCGACTTGCTCAACTGATCGGCCTCTCCGTTGCACCAGTCGCGCTTGAGAAGGTCGCCGGTCGCGATGTGATCCTGATCGAACGCTTTGACCGCAAGCCCGTGCCGGACGGCCAGACCGTTGCATTTGCCCGCAGCGCCATGGTCTCCGCTCTGACGGTCTGCGGGGAGACGGAGCTGTCGGCCCATCACATCGCCTATACGGAGATCGCAGAACGGTTGCGCAAATCCTCGCGCAACGTGGCGGCGGATCTACACGAGCTGTTCCGACGGATGGTCTTCAATGTCCTTGTCGGCAATACCGACGATCACGCCCGCAATCATGCCATGTTCTGGGACGGACACTTCCTGGATCTGACGCCGGGTTATGATATCGCACCGCAGCCGCGCGGCGGTCGAGAGGCAAACCAGGCGTTGAATATTTTTCCTGGAGACCGCAGGGCGCGGCTCGCTACCTGCCTACGGGCAGCACCGGAGTTTCTGCTCGATGCGACAGCCGCGCGCGCCGAGATCGACAGATTGATCGACCTGAGCGCCACGCATTGGTCCGAGGCCTGCGACGCGGCTGATCTCCCGATCGCCGAGCGGCGCTTCTTCGCCGGACGCCAGTTCTTCAATGCATATGCCTTCGAAGACTACGCCGCCACGCCCCTTCTGGAGGGCTAATCCGAGGCTGCGAGTGGCCCCCTGAGGGTGCGAGCAACCGACCGAATATGGGGCACCGTGACGACTTGGCGCTGATCCCTGCGGTCCGGTTGAACGCCCGGCGGTTTCGCGGGCTGGCGCAGGGGTGTCACGCCCGCGCCAGCCCGCGAAACCACCTACAAGTACCTTTGGGACCGGCCGATCGAGACGCAGTCAACACCGACAATATACCGGGCCATGGCTTCGAGCGCATTCGCGTCGCCCCAAGGGTCAGGACTGAAATCATAGCACCCCACATCATCTTCGAGGCTATCGACCTGGGCCCGGGTCACTTCCCGAACGGCTATGTGGTCGCGATCCGACGCGACGGCGAGAATACGCTCCGGCGACCGACGCGTTCCGCCATAGCCGAAGAATTCGAGATCAAACCGGGCGGGGCCGACCAGGATGCGGGACCAGCCGGGCTCCCAGGTCATGGGCGCGGTGATGCCGACCAACTTGGCCGCCAGGTTTTGTATCAGGTAGCGCTTGTCGCGCCGGGAGGTCTTGGTCTTCATGATTGACCCTTCATGGGTTGGGGTTGCAGGGGACCGCGCCGCATAGTCTCCTCTGGCTACATCGCGACGCCCAAGGGAGATGGCGCCAAAGCACGGGTGGCCAAAAACATTTCTTCGATGCAGGGTGAATGCGGGAGATCGCCCACGGACGAGACCTCACTTCGCATAGCTCCATCTCGCCCGATCAAAGTCGTCTCACACCCCGCTCTCGGTGACCGCGCCCCCCGTTCGGACGGGAAGCCGAGCAGTGGCAAAGACTTGCCTTTGCGGTGCCTTCCGCCTTGGCTCGTCGCGGGAACTTCAGTGTCCAGTCCAGAGCCTGCAACCTTGACAAATTTTGCCATAAGGCACATTTTGCCGCCATGGCCACCATGAACATCTCTCTACCCGACGACATGCGTTCCGCGGTTGATGCGCAGACCGAAGCTCGTGGCTACGGCACGTCCAGCGAGTACGTGCGTGACCTGATCCGACGTGATCTGGATCGGCAGGCGCTGCGCGCCCTACTTGACGAAGGCCGCGCCAGCGAACCGGGTGAGCCGATGACAAAACAGACATTTCAGAACCTGAGAAACAGAGCCGCCAGGATCGCCGGAAACGCGGTCTGATGGACGCGACAAGGCCCGTCGTCCCACGGCGCGCGGCCGGCAGGGATGTTGAAGAGATCGTCGATTACTTGGCACGCGAAGCCGGTCTCGACACAGCACTGCGCTTCATCGAAGCCTTCGAAGAGGCCTGTGACCATATCTCGACCAATCCCGCTGCAGGATCTCCCCGGTTCGGATGGGAGCTGGATCGGCCGGGCCTGAGGACCTGGCCGGTGAAGGGGTTCGGCTATCTCGCTTTCTACGCGGAAGGCCGCGACCACATCGACCTCTGGCGCGTCCTGCACATGGCTCGGGACTTCCCAACTTGGGTGCGGGACGAGTTGCTGGATTGAAATCGACCAGAGGTTCGGACGTCTCGGGGTAGAGCGATGGGGATGCCCTTTCCGATGGAAGTCTGGCGCCCCGGATCCGGCCGGAGGCCTGATCCCTCTCCTCGGCCTGCCCCAGCCAACCGCGTTCCAGACCAGGTGCGCCGGAATAGCATCCGCCTTGCCCGGCGTATTGCCGGAACAGGGCAGCGAAGCATGTAGATGGATCCGGGTCCATTCAGATCAGTGAGCGTTGACGGTCAGGGAGAGACGTCACCGCTCCGGATACAGCACTGACAAACTTTTCAAAAAAATCTTCACTGCCATCGCTTCCGCCGAAAATATTCGAACCGAGGTCATGGTCATCACCAACAGTCCATCGAAAGGACACCCAAGATGACCCAATCCACATTCGCAGACTTCTTCGGCATGAGCGGACACGACGCGGATCTGATCTCTCCGATTGCCATCGACTACGGATTGCCCTTCAGCGTGGTCGCCGAATCCGCCGCCGCAAATGTTCTTGTCCACGACGACCCGCGCGCGCATGCCACCGTCCTGAACCCCATGCCGAAGCTCTCTCTGAGTGATGTCCCGTTCGATGTCGTGGACCTTCTGGGTGCCCTTCAGCGCCAGCCAAACTCGACCCGTGATCGACGCATCAAACGTCTTGTCCGGCAGGTCCAGGTGCAAGACTGCAATAGCCGAACCTGCGCAAGCCTCGCCAGGAAACTGGAAGAGTTAATGCTGGATTGGGATTGGAGCAAGGACGTCCGAGTGGACCTTGCGCAGATGGTCGCGCGACTGACCGACATCGCCGTCTACATGGAATGGACCGAGCGGTGCAATGGCTTCTGCGCCGATATCGCCGACCGCTTGCTCTGGGATCCGCGCATCATTGCGGGAGGCTTCGCAAGGTTGGGCGTGCTCTCAGCCGACGATCCACGGATCTTGCTGCAAGAGACCGCGATGGAACCGTTCAGCTCCGTTCACGTGGGCGTGGCGGTGCTGGAGTTCCTCGGCGAGGCCGACAACATCATCGCCATGCTCGGCTCCCTTTCCGGATCACCCTACGATCGAGCAGCCCTGTCAGGACGGTTCTCCGCCGCAATGGCCAAGGCCATCGACGGATGTCTGCTGGACAGCCCGGACGGCCTCGCCCTTTTGATTGAGGCGGCACGATGTGCCGAGGGTGTCGGCATGAACATGCATCTGACCGGGGTTGGCAAGGATGAGACCCGCGATCGGTTTCTGGCGTTGGCGGCCTACGTCCTCCATGAATACTCACGGATCGCCTTCGATTTGCACCAAGGTCGCGGGGCCAAAGGCCGAAAGGCCCGGCTCACGACGCCGATTCAGCCCTTCAATATGGGCTGCGCACCGGGTCGTTGGCTGCATTGAGCCCCCTCAAGGGCTTCGACACCTTGCCCACACGTCACGCAGGCGCGTTCCGGAGCAGGTCCGGAACGCGCCTGGATCAAACGGTGTCGAAGGCCTCTGCCATCAACGCGTCGATCATGTCCTGCCCCCGTCTGCGCTGCGCCTGCGCGACGGACTCGGACTGGTAGGCATGGCGCGTGCGGGGATCGCGCTGCGCATTCATCGCCAGCGCCATCTCGACCTCGTCGGGTCCGAGCTGCCCAAGCTCCGAATGGATCCGCATCCGCGCGATATGGGCGCCGGTCCCCATGTGCTTGCGCCAGACGGCCGACGGGTAATCTCGCGACAGCTGCCTGCCGGAGATGTCCCGCAGCACGGGCAGCCCCTGCCCCAGAGCGTCCTGGCGGAAATGCTCCAGGTAGGCCTCATCCATGCCGCGGCAGACAAGGGCATCGAGGAACGGCGTCAGGCCTGGATGAAGTCGACCCCGGAGCGGCTCGCCCTCCTTGTGGGTGTCGATATCGACCTGGTAGCGCGCACCGTCGAAGGTGATGTCCCGCGCCCAGACCAATTGACCATCTTCCAGACGCAGCGGGATCAGTGTCCAGAACGCAATACAGAACGCCTCGTTGATCAGGCGAAGCTGCGACTGGCGGCGTCTTGTGGTGCGGCTCTCCTCCAGCAAGGCATGGGCAAGCCGCCAGGTCTCTCTGAGGTCCGGCAGCCTGTTGTATCGACCCGCCTTCAGCGGCA
>NZ_BNCJ01000053.1:0-2500 GCF_014656415.1 Seohaeicola zhoushanensis
ATACAAATTCAGAGGATTTTTTAGGTTTGGCAGTGACCTACTCTCCCACACCTTAAGGTGCAGTACCATCGGCGCTACAGTGCTTAACTGCCGGGTTCGGGATGGGACCGGGTGTTTCACTTGCGCTATGACCACCAAACCGAAAAAATCCTCTGTATTCCAAGTCGCAACACGCTGTTGGTGTATGCTTTTGATCGTAAAAGACTGTCTTTTACTGGATCAAATCAAGCCTATCGGACAATTAGTACCAGTCAACTGAACACATTGCTGTGCTTACATCTCTGGCCTATCGACGTGGTGGTCTACCACGGTCCTCAGGGATACCTTGTTTTGAGGGGGGCTTCCCGCTTAGATGCCTTCAGCGGTTATCCTGTCCGTTCATAGCTACCCAGCACTGCCGTTGGCACGACAACTGGTCCACCAGTGGAACGTTCACCCCGGTCCTCTCGTACTAGGGGCAACTCCTCTCAAGTATCCTACACCCACGGAAGATAGGGACCGAACTGTCTCACGACGTTCTAAACCCAGCTCACGTACCTCTTTAAATGGCGAACAGCCATACCCTTGGGACCTGCTCCAGCCCCAGGATGAGATGAGCCGACATCGAGGTGCCAAACACTGCCGTCGATATGGACTCTTGGGCAGTATCAGCCTGTTATCCCCAGCGTACCTTTTATCCGTTGAGCGATGGCCCTCCCACTTGGGACCACCGGATCACTATGACCGACTTTCGTCTCTGCTCGACTTGTCAGTCTTGCAGTCAGGCTGGCTTCTGCCATTGCACTCAACGAGCGATTTCCGACCGCTCTGAGCCAACCTTCGCGCGCCTCCGTTACACTTTAGGAGGCGACCGCCCCAGTCAAACTACCCACCACGCAGGGTCCCGGACCCGGATAACGGGCCGCGGTTAGACATCAAGAGTGCGAAGGGTGGTATCTCAAGGGTGGCTCCACGGAAACTGGCGTTCCCGCTTCAAAGCCTACCACCTATCCTGCACATCACAATCCTGATGCCAGTGCGAAGCTATAGTAAAGGTGCATGGGGTCTTTCCGTCTAACCGCGGGTAGTCTGCATCTTGACAGACAATTCAATTTCGCTGAGTCGATGTTGGAGACAGCGGGGAGGTCGTTACGCCATTCGTGCAGGTCGGAACTTACCCGACAAGGAATTTCGCTACCTTAGGACCGTTATAGTTACGGCCGCCGTTTACCTGGGCTTCAATTCAGAGCTTGCACCCCTCCTTTTAACCTTCAGGCACCGGGCAGGCGTCAGACTGTATACGTCGTCTTACGACTTCGCACAGCCCTGTGTTTTAAGTAAACAGTCGCCACCCCCTGGTTTGTGTCCCCAGCTCCAAGTTGCCTTGGAACCGGGCCTCCTTCTCGCGAACTTACGGAGGTATTTTGCCGAGTTCCTTCAACATCGTTCTCTCAAGCGCCTTGGTATTCTCTACCAGTCCACCTGTGTCGGTTTAGGGTACGATCTAGCGGAGGGCTATTTCCAGGAACCGCTCAGCAGCCCAGTCAATCCGATAAGACTGAACTACACCTGCGATCCGTCACATCCTCCTGGCCCAGGAATATTAACCTGGTTCCCATCGTCTACGCCTTTCGGCCTCGACTTAGGGGTCGGCTTACCCTGCTCAGATTAGCTTTAAGCAGGAACCCTTGGACTTTCGGCGAGAGTGTCTCTCACACTCTTTGTCGCTACTCATGTCATCATTCTCGCTAGTGATCTCTCCACGGGATCGCTCACGCGCCCGCTTCACAGAAAGCACCTTATCCTGCGCTACCGCTTCGCCACTTGAGCGCATTGCTGCGCTGTTCGTATCGACGCGATAGAAGAGGATAGGCACTATGTCACACTACGCTCTGCTACCATGCACTATGTGCATCCTAAGCTTCGGCTCATGGCTTGAGCCCCGTTACATCTTCGCCGCAGGATATCTTGATTAGACCAGTGAGCTGTTACGCTATCTTTAAAGGATGGCTGCTTCTAAGCCAACCTCCTGGTTGTTTTGGACGTCCCACCTGCTTTCCCACTTAGCCATGAATTGGGGGCCTTAGCTGTAGGTCAGGGTTGTTTCCCTCTTCACAATGGACGTTAGCATCCACTGTGTGTCTGCCGTCTAGTACTCCTCGGTATTCGGAGTTTGGTTAGGATCAGTAAGTCTGTGGGACCCCATTACCCATCCAGTGCTCTACCCCCGAGGGTATTCGGACGACGCTCTACCTAAATAGATTTCGCAGAGAACCAGCTATCTCCGAGTTTGATTAGCCTTTCACCCCTAGCCACAACTCATCCCGACCTTTTTCAACAGGTGTGGGTTCGGACCTCCAGTAAGTGTTACCTTACCTTCATCCTGGTCATGGCTAGATCACTCGGTTTCGGGTCTGATCCATCTAACTCATTCGCCCTATTAAGACTCGCTTTCGCTGCGCCTACACCTAACGGCTTAAGCTTGCTAGATAGACCAAGTCGATGACCCATTATACAAAAG
>NZ_BNCJ01000054.1 GCF_014656415.1 Seohaeicola zhoushanensis
AAAACATATGGGTCGTCAGTGTGCCGAACCGCTTGCACGGTCCGGGCGTCGGAACGACTTGGTCGCCCGAACCACCACGACCGGCGGGGATAGGGGGCGTCGGCGATTGAGGTGAGACCCGCGCATGGGTTTCGGAGGGTGGATGCCCGCCCGCTCCGCCTGCGCCCGCACGTCCGGATCGGGGAACGCTTTCGCGATGTCCATGAAGACACCTGCCAATTGAGGAATGTAGCGGGCCGGGAGATGGCCGATGACCGGGGTTCCGCCATCCGGGCAAGGTTCGATGCGCGGGTCGGTATGATCGACGCGGATCCTGCGTGCACAGACAAACCGCGTCGGCCGGTCAAGCCCGCAGGCCGCGAAATCGGCCTCGACGCTGACCTCGAGACCTCGGTTCGAGTTGGTTGTGGAGGTGGTGCCGTAGGCGATCACAAGTTCCGTCCCGATAGCCTGGAGCACGAGGCAGGGGCGTGCGTACGATGGCCCCTCGCGGCGCGGAAATCGGAAGCAGACGATGTCGCCAGCGTGAAAACGGAAATGGGCATTCGACATGATGAGTCCAACTGAGTTTACGGGGTCGAGAACGGCCCGGCCGCGGAGAATCCGCGGCCGGATCGAGGGCATAGGTTGGGATTTGAAGAGCGGGATAGCCGCCGCGCATCGGCCGGATTGGATCCGGTGATCTCGGTCGCAGGCCACTACCTCAGAATCGGCTGAGCATTCCGGGGTGCGCGAGGATACGCTCTGCAATGTCGCGTCGATGCGTTTCGTCCTGGACGAGCGCCGTCCTTGCGAGGCGCAGCGCCATCTCCGCGTCGACCTTCCCGATGCCCGCGACAAGGTGCGAGACAGCGGCACCGAGGGCTGCGGCACCGCCGGTGTCGTTCACCGCCACGGCCCGGCGCGGCTTCACCGCCCGATCCGGCCCGAGAGCGAACACGAACCGCGCGTTGCGCAGCGTGACTAGGTCGCAGACGAGTGCGGTCAGAGCCGCCTCGTCGAAGCGACCATGTTCGGCCACCTCGCCTCTCCCGTTCAGCCAGGCTGTTACGCGACGGGCCTGCGGCGACGTGTAGGTGCCGAGGACCGGTCGGAGTTCGGTCGCCAATACCGTGAGCATCGAACTGAGATGCGTTGGCATATCAGGTGTTCTGGGATCTTCGCCTGCCGCTCCCGCGGGCCTGGTCGTCGAAGTCTGTGTCATGTGGTTCTCCTGGATGATGTTGTGAACAACACCACCAACCACCCTGGCCCTCCCGGACCGGACGCGGTGTGAGGTGTCGCAGACCCCACCTCACGCCGCGTCCGGCCCTCGGCCAGCACCTGTTATCCCGCCCCTCGGCCTTGTCGCGATCGCCGGTCTCCGGAAACGGAAAGGGCGACGCCCGTGATCGGCGTCGCCCTCCAGTCTTCGTCATTATTGTGCGGTGCGATCGGACTGAACTTTTCCGAGAGGATCAGGTTGGAAGGTCTCCGTCCCTTGTCGGTCACGCGTAGGGGGCGGCCGCATAGAATGAGCTGTATCGAGGTTTCTTGGGACCTTTGCCGACTATTCTCTTGGGGGGTGTCCGTAAACCATGTTGGTCGCCAATGTAGCCTATGTTCAGTGCCGATGTGTTCAACTCCTGCTGCACGATCTTGTCGCCGGACTCCTCGACAACTTGGAAGCCTCGTGAAGCTGGTTCGGCTAGCAGCGACGGCTTCCCAATTCCCGAGCAACAGGAGAGGACGGCGTATTAACCGCCAGGGCCGTTTCTCATCGGATTTCTCTCCATGCTGTCATCGGCTCCTCGCGCCTCGATGCGCTCTGCCCCAGGCGGCGCAGCAAATATCCGTGCAACCTCCGTTTCGTGATCAACGCGGGTCATTGTTCTCCCGCGAGGCCATTTCAGCTCGATCTGCATGCGTGGGGTCGGGACTTTCGCCTGCCGCATCGCGCGGTCGATCAGAGTCAGAAGCTCATCCCGGCAGTCGACGTCCTGTTCGAAGCGCGACAGCCAGAACCGGACCGCATAGGAATTGCCGTCGCTTCCCAGCTCCTGCACACGGACGTCCGGTGCCGGTTCGGTCTGGATAAGGCGCGCCTCGCCAATGGCCTTCAGGATCATTTCCTTGGCGGCGTCCACGGAGACCTCATGTGCAAGCTTCAGAGACAACTGCGCCCGATACTGCGGTTTCGGCGCCGAGTAGTTGGTGATGCGTCGGCGTGCGATCTGGCTGTTCGGCAAGATCATGTAGGTGGAATCCTGCGTCAGCACCCGCGTCGTGCGCCAGCCGATCTCGATGACCTTCCCTCTTGCGACTTGCTCGATATCGATCCAGTCCCCGATCCGGTAGGGTGCCTCTACGCCGAGTGCGATGCCGGACAACGTATCGGCCACGACGTTCCGGATCGCGAAACCCAGCACCGCAAGTATCAAGCTCGATCCCGCCAGCGCGCCAAGAAGACCTTGTTCCAGCAGGAGCGCGGCAGAGCCAACGATCGCGGCGAAAAACAGCAGAACGGCCACGAGATCCCGAAACAGGCGCGGATAGGGACGCTTGTTGCGTCTCCGGCGATCTGCGAACAGGCCGAATAGCCTGTTACCGAGCCAGGCCGCGGCAAGGCAACCGGCAACGCCTCCAACCCGGCGGAGAGACATTCCGACCCGCCGCTCGACGTCCTGGTCGAAAAATACCAGGCCGACGGCGACAAGAAGCAGAATCGAAGGCACGATCAGCCGACGGAGATGAGAGAGAACTCTCATGTCAGCAGCTCTGTTGCAGAAGTCGCGATGGCCGGCGAGACCGGCACCGGAGGCAGGTCACGGCGGCACCGGCATGTCCCTCGACGGTAGAGCCACAACGACGACACGAAATTCGGATGATGGGTGTAGCGCCCCCGAGAATGTACCGACAGCTGGGACAACGATGAGCGGCTGCGCGCGGAAGCGATGTCTTGCAGGAGGGGCAGGCAAGCGGAAGGTGACGGTTCATGAGACCCTCTTTCAACGGGAAGGGAAGGCGCCGAAGCGGCGATTGCCGGTATCCCGGAAGGAGCATCGTGGCTTCGTCAGCGCATCGAGCGGCTCCTTCCGGGCAGGGCATGGGCTTCGACAAGGCCTCGGGAATGGCGGATCATTGTGCCGCCAGGCCTTCGGGGGCATCCTCGGACACGACGTGGAGCACGGTCAGAACTCGCCGCTCTCCGTCCCTGGTGTCCCAGTGGAGCGAGGCGTCCTCTGCCAGGCCGATCAGGGCAACCCCGATCGGTGTCAGGATCGAGATCCGGCCCTGTGCGATGTCGGCATCCTCGGGAAAGACTGGCGTTACCGTCTTTTCCTGGCCGGTCGTTTCATCGCGATAGGTGACACTGCGACCGATGGCCACCACGTTCTGCGGGAGTTTCGCCGCTGAAACGACACGGGCCCGGCCGATTTCACCGAGCAGTCGGTCAGCAAGGTCGGGGTTACGCTGGATCGCGCCCTCCGCAAGTGCCTCGAACCTACCAAGGCAGTCGGCGCCTATGACGACCCTGGGCCGCCGGCCGGTGCCACGAGGAGTGGAGCGTTGTTTGTTCATCGTAGTATCCTTTCCACCTACTGGTGGTGTGAGTGAATTATGGGTGGCCAACGTCCCTGCCCCCCAGTGGCGGATCAGAGCATCCGCGCCTCGTGGTCAGGAGAGACTCGCATCCAGCACGGCGACCTCCATCCGCCCGTCGTCCCGCAGAAGAGGGACCTTCTGCAGCTTCCGCATCTCGATCAGGCTCACCCCAAGCAGCTAAGCGCCGAGAAATTAACTCGGGACCGGCAAACGGCTCATGGAACGCACATCGGTGCCAGCACCCGCGCCGCCGCTCATTTAGGTGACGTTGCATCCGGCCACGGCGAGATTGGGTGAGGCTGGTTCGGGAGGTCCGCGCGAGATCCGCAGCTTGTGGCGCAGCAGCCCGTTAAGAAGTTGGGGACTTGGCGCATTCTTGGCTCCGCGATGGCGGATCAGGTGCTTGATGCCGACATGACGCTCGCCATCGACCTCCACAAGTTAGGCAAAGCGGTGGAATAATCCAGACCAAGTCTCCCGGAGTGGCCGGCGGTTGTGCTGCGGGGTGGTTTCGACCGATGTTGCGAGACCGCCATCGTCTTCCCAACGCGCCAGACATGCGGCGCTCGGCTCCGCGGTCGACCCGCCAATATCTCTTGGCAGGAAAATATCTGGAAACAGATCTTCGAAATCTGCTTTGCAAATCATCATTTCGTCACTCCTTTTTGATCGCTCCTTAGCGAGCCACCACGCGGCCAAAGCCGCGCACCACTGTGGTCCAGTGGTGCGCGTACTTGATGCAGAAATCCTGCCTATGCCGTCCGGCCGTCGCGCCACCTCGCATCGAACTGCACAACCGAAGAAACTGGACGCATGCTCAGTTCGCGATCCGTGAGACCATCGACGACGCGCGGGATATCACTGCGTTCAATCCCGATGTCGCGTAGCAGGCGATCGTCCATACTTCGAAGAGTTTCGATCATCTTCCGGCGTTGCCAGTTGTGGAATACGGCCCGGAGCCAACGTCGAATAGCTCCGGGCTTGCGATTGTTACGACCGGCCGTTCGACGGGGTGGAAAGTGAGGGGTGATGGATTTGAAGGCGTGGGGGTGCATATGATTCTCCATGACGAGGAAACCGAACCGAGACGCACGCATCCCATCAGCCAGGCGACCCGCACAGGCGTGATCGTCCGGACAAATTGGCGCGTTCGCCACTTCGAATGATCTGCAAGAGATCGAGGAGACCCCGAAGCGCGGACAGGCAAGCGGCCTGATCCCGCCCGGGGCTACCGGCGGTTCAGTGTGTTTCCTGCGTTGAGCAGGTACCTCGTATGAAGACTGAAGGTGACGTCCCGGTGCGTGGTGTAGCTGTCGGTGGCCATCGGGTTTCTCGGTAGGGTC
>NZ_BNCJ01000055.1:0-4164 GCF_014656415.1 Seohaeicola zhoushanensis
GACCCTACCGAGAAACCCGATGGCCACCGACAGCTACACCACGCACCGGGACGTCACCCCAGCGCATTTGCCATTTCCGCCTGGATCACCAAATCCCGGCGATCTGGATCTGGCCTCGTCCCAAGGCCTCGAGCGTCGCCCGGTCGGGATACCGCAGGCTACGGATGTCGCGTGCGTTGACCTGCGTCGATCCGGAGAATGTCCTGAAATACCTATCAACGTCGTCAGAGTTCAGAAACATCGCGAGACCACGCGCCAGGTCCGGTGAGACCCCCTCCCCGTTCACGTGGAAAACGTTGAGATGGTTTTCGAAGAAGGCCGGTCCTGCGTCGTGCACAAATGCCTGGACGCGGCGAGGTTGGTCCTTCGACGAGATCCGCTTCACGAGAACGTAGGTTCCGGCAGGAAGGCGAAGCTTGGCGAGTTCTGGAATGTCGGCGATGACATCGGGTTTCCCGATACCGTCCGTCGGCAAGTTCACAGCCTCGTTCCGCAGATTTTCCGCCCGGATCAAGGGGATGACGGCACTCTCGCCGGTTGCGAAAGCAGCCTGCGGCAAACGCGACGGCATGACCCGGCCAGTCGAAACCTGCACGCCCAGATCGTCGAGCGAACAAGGCAAGGCGCGCACCGCCGCCACCGTCCCATCATCCCGGAATGGCAAATGGATAAGCTGGGACAAGTCGGCCGGGTCGACGATATCGGAGAACGCCACATCCCGGACGTCGCCGCAATCCGAGCTCAGCCGGACCGATGCCTTCCCGCCAGACTTGACCGTTTTCATCGCGATCACCTCCTGCGTAATGTCGTCGCCGGCAAAGACCGAGTTGCGGGACTGATAGAGATGGAGCGCCTGGATGGCGGACACCGCATTGAGATGCTTGCGGAACCGCTCGAACGTGGTTCCATTGCAGTATGACCGCGGGGTGATCGCCACCAGCGTGCCATTTTCAACCAGCTGCGTGAGGGCAACCGCGACGAACGCCGAATACCAGTTGGTCGCATGCAGGCCGAGTGCGTCGAGAGCCGCACGGGCACCCGCGGATGCCGGCAGCTTGGCATAGGGCGGGTTCGCGATGACGCAGTTATAGCGCCGGTCCTGTCGATCGCGGTCCTGGGGTGCCGAGAGTACATAGTCCGCATGGACAATTTCGCTGGAGAACGCGACCCCTGCTGCCGAACAATGGGCGGCGCAACTGGCCAGCGTTCGCTCAAGAATTGGCAAAAGGGCCGGGTCCACCTCATAGGCTGTGACCTTGATCGATACTGGACGATCAGCCGATCTCAGGGCCGAGAGGACGAAGGCACCGGTCAGCGCGCCCATGCCCGCCCCCGGATCGAGAAGCGAAACCTGCTGCGGGAGGTCGTCGAACATGTCGGCCAGCCTGCCAGCCACCGCGGCCGGTGTCATGAACTGGCCAAGTCGCGACCGCTCCCTCCTCTCGGTCCCGGCGATGTGTTCACAACGCGCGCGCTCAAGTTCCTGAAGGAGCTGTTCGGGATCCGGGGCCGGAGTTCCCGTCTGATCCTTGCGGGGCGCACCGCACCCCACCGGACTCGGAAGTGCGAGCACCCGTTGAGCATCGTAGAGAGCGATCAGCTCGGATTTCGAAATGGACGGCACGGCGACAGTATTTGAGCGAACCTCGGTGGGGTCGATTGCACGGAACACCGTCTCTACGTCCTGAGCAGGGACGGCCGTGGCGCGGATATAGTAGTTCGAAGTGGGGGCCAGGCCGCGTCCGAACCGCCTTTCGGGCGTAATTGCGATCAGCTTGCCCGCGTGACCGCCGACGCGGCGGATGGCGAAATCCGCCTGTTCGATGGTCTTGACGAATTCGAAATCGGCGTGCGTGGTCAAGGGTTTCGGCATGACCCGCGGCTTGGCGGTCCGCCGCCAGATCTGGAAACACGCGTTCACGCGGACAGCCTTGCCATCACGATAGAACGGCTCGTTCGGCAGGGCCTGGTGATGCACGCACTCGAAATTCGGATCGAGTTGGCGTTGCACCGAAGCCTTCGCAAAGGCCGCGGGCAGGATCATCGCGATCCAGGTGCTGAAGGTGGCCGCCTGGTTGAAGAAATTGACGGCGGTGCCATGCGGGCAATTGAACGGCGGGTTGCCGACCACCGCGATCGTCTCGGAGCCCTGGGGCGGCGTCCAAGTCAGAAAATCTGCCTGAAGGATCCCAGGGGCGCCGGGCGCAATATCGAGGCCAACCTTCCGGCCCGGCAACTGATCGAAGAACGCACCGCCGCCGGCAGAAGGTTCGACATAGAGGTCGCATCCGGGTGCGATCTCGTTCAGCTTCTCGATACAGGCGCGTGCCAGATCGGTGGAGGTGTAGTAGTTGTCGTGGTTATCGAGGCGCTTCGCCATGGTATGATCTCCGGGTTCGAGCAGTGGAGCCCCGGAAATCGGTTCGTGTTTTTTGCGCCGGAAACGCTCGGGCGAAAAAAGTTGGGTCTCGGCAGAATTTTCTTCGGCAATGCTCTCTTGCGCGTCGCGAGGGGCGGCGCATCACCGGGCCGGGGCATTCTCTCCCCGACAGTGCGAGGACCGTCGTTGTTCCCTGACGGGTCCCGGCCCTCGCAGGTGCGCCGATGGATCAGCGTGCCGGAAGATCGTCCCGCAGCCGCAGGGGCACCGGCTTCAGGCTCACTTCGACTGCCGCTGCCGCGGCTTCGCGCCGACGTTCGGAGGCGATGTCGTGCTCGGCGTGGAGCCGCGCACGAAGACGCTGCATCCGTGCATGAGCGCTGCCGGTGAGGCGTCCCATCACCGGCGACAGAACGGGCAGCGCCACGTGGACCCGGGATTGTCCCAATGCCACGCTGAGCGGTCTTCGGGCTTGGAAACAGTATGCACGCGTCAAGCCCGCAGCGCGGAACTCCGCCGGGCTGGACACCACGATATCGTAGCAGTCCCTGGCATTTGCCTCGTGCGTCGCGCCAGGCGCCAGCACGATCCGCGGGGCGGCGCCGCCCCGCTCAACCTCGAGCACGAGGCAGGGCCGGGGCGCGGACGGGGTCGCGTCATCGCTCATCGGGAATGGAAACTGCAAAATGACTCCTACCGAGAGGGCAGTCTGCCACGTCGGGAGGGCACACATCTGATCAAAGTCGAACATTTCAGTCCTATCATCGCGTTGTCGACGCGTCTCACCCGGATCACCCACATTTTCCCGAGGGTCCGTTCCGGCTGCGCGTCACAAGATCCGCGCGGCCTGAACCGGCCATCGGTCCGACGGATGACCACTTGCCCCGGCGCCTGGACCCAGGCCTCTCCAGATTTCCAACCGATAGATGCGCGGTGCGGACATTCCGGTCTCTCCACCCGTCAGCGGGGAGGTTCGGTGACGCCGTGTGGGCCCCGGTCGGTTTTCGTTTGGCAGATGCGGCAAACGGCCAATATCCGGTGTCTGCCACACGCATCGCGAAGGATCCCGACGACCTTGTCGCCGTGTTGCATTCACTCTCACGCGCCGGAGGCGAAAGATGATGTCTGATCCGAAGCAGGTCTTCGTCTGGGTCTTGATCTCGGGCCAGATCGTCCCGACCTTGACCGGTCGTGTCGCCACATTTATGCCCACGCACGCTGCGTAGGCCACCCTGGCAGGCCGCACTCAAATATCAGAGCGCGCCGCCATGTATCGATATGTGCACGACGGACGTTCTGGCGGTGGGACCTTCCCTGAGAGCCCGCGGGTGACTAAACTGCCGAGATGACCAGCGCTTCCAAGAAATCGCGCCAGAGTGAACCAGATGTGGACGAGGGGTCGTCTGAGACCTACGACCCCGAATGCGCTCTCCTGGCCAGGAAACTTCTGGGGGAGACCCTGTCGGAAGCTGACGAACTCACTCTCGATAAATACCTGTTTCTGAAGCGATATCCGATTCAGTAGGCACATGCCCGGTCGCGGATGCGGCCTGCCTTTCCTGCCGGTCCGGAACTCGATCGGTGGAGCAGATTATTTTTTCCGGAGTATCGCACTCGAACCTATTTGGTCTTCACGCGCTCAGTCGTGCAACAACCAAACGAGGTTTTTCAAACATGGATTTTATCAAAGTCCCGCAGATGACATCCGAAGAACGCGAGCTCGGCCGTCGCGGACCTGCCGTCTATCGCACCACGAATATAGAGTTCATCGACGTGGAAGTTGA
>NZ_BNCJ01000055.1:4173-4465 GCF_014656415.1 Seohaeicola zhoushanensis
AAGTTCCCACCGCTCTTGCGACCGAGGCGGATGTCCAGAGCTTTGTCGACAGTATGATTCCGGCCTTGATCTTGCTGCCCGAACATCTCCCGGAAGCCAATTTGCCTCAAAACGACAGCGAACCCCTCGACGCCGAAGATCGTCTCCTCCTCGCTGAGGCGTCCAAAGCGGCACTGACGCCGGCCCATGATCGCCACGCTCGCTGCCTGGCAGGGTTCGCGAACCTCATTCGCGAAGCGCGCGCTCGTGATCTTGCCAAGAAAGAGGAGAAGGCGCGCCGTAAACGGATGAA
>NZ_BNCJ01000056.1:0-303 GCF_014656415.1 Seohaeicola zhoushanensis
TGCTCTGCGTCGGCGGCACGGTGAACTTCGCCGAGAGCATCGACACCGTGAACGAGAATGTGCGCGAGATCGCGCCCACCTTCATGGTCGGCGTCCCCCGCATCTGGGAGAAGATGAAGGAAAGCTTCGAGTTCCGCCTGAAGGAAAGCGGCCCCGTCCAGCGCACCGTCGCCGGCTGGCTGCTCAGGCAGGGCCGCCGCATCGACGACGCCCGGCAGGCCAGGCGCGGCGCGCTTTCGGCGGGCGAACGCCTCCAGGCCTGGCTGCTGCACTGGGCGCTGTTCCGCAACGTGCAGAAATACC
>NZ_BNCJ01000056.1:328-3719 GCF_014656415.1 Seohaeicola zhoushanensis
CGGCCCCGCCGTCTTCAAGGGCTACTTCCGCGACCCCCAGGCCACCGCCAACACCATGCGCGGCGACCTGTTGATGAGCGGCGACATCGTCTCGACGCTGGATGACGGCGAAATCTCGGTGGTCGACCGCAAGAAGGCGATCATCATCACCTCGGGCGGCAAGAACATCGCCCCCTCCGAGATCGAGAACGCGCTCAAGGACAGCCCCTACATCAAGGAGGTCATCGTCACCGGCGACGGCCGCAAGTTCCTCGGCGCGCTCATCCAGATCGACTTCGACAACGTCGGCCTCTGGGCCTCGGACCGCGACCTTGCCTATACCACCTACAAGTCGCTGACCCAGCTGCCCGAGGTGCGCGAACTGGTGCAGACCATCGTCGACGAGGTGAACCCGCGTTTCGCCCGCGTCGAGAACATCCGCAAGTTCGTGATCCTGGAAAAGGAACTCGACCACGACGATGGCGAGCTGACGGCGACCCAGAAGGTCCGCCGCTCGATCATCGACACCAAATTCGAGCGCGAGCTGGAGATGATCTACGGGGCCGGCGCATGACCTATTTCCTAGAACTGCTGTCCTCGGGCCTGGCCGTCGGCGCCGTCTACGGGCTGATCGCGATGAGCTTTGCGATCATCTACAAGTCGACCGGCCTGCTGAACTTCGCCCAGGGCGAAATGGCGATGATCATCGCCTATGTCGCCTGGTCGATCTCCACCTCGGTCGACGGCAATCCCTTCATCGTCGCCATCGGTGCCATCGGCTTCGCCATCCTCTTCGCGCTGGCGGTCGAACGCATCGCGATCCGCCCGATGATGGGCGAGTCGATCCTGGCGCAGATCATGGTGACGATCGGCCTCTCGGTGATCTTCCGCTCGGGCGTGATCCTGCTGTGGGACGGGCTGCCGCACAACATGGACATCGCCGCCGGCAACGCGCTGGTCGATTTCGGCGGCATCCGGGTGCGCGTCGCGCAGGTCGCGGTGCTGCTCCTGCTCGTCGCCGCCGTGGTCGGCATGTGGGCCTACTTCCGCTGGTCCCGCTTCGGCATCGCCATGCGCGCCGTCGCCTCGGACGATGCGACCGCCCAGCTGATGGGGGTCAACACGGGCCGCGTGCAGATGGCCGCCTGGGGCGCCGCCGCGGTCATGTCGGGCACCGCCGGGGTGCTCTTCGCCATCGCCTATGAACTCTCGCCCAGCCTCTACGCCCTCGGCCTCAAGGCCTTCCCGGCGACGATCCTGGGCGGGCTCGACTCGATCATCGGCTCGGCCTTCGGCGGGCTCATCATCGGCGTCACCGAGAACCTGGTCGGCGGCTACCTCAGCTCCAGCCTCAAGGAAGTCGCGGGCTTCGTGATCATCATCCTGATCCTGATGCTCCGCCCCTACGGGCTGTTTGGCGAAAAACGGATCGAGAGGCTCTGATGCGCAGCGGTTATTACAAGGAAACCATCGTCCAGCACATCAACCTGACCGATTCCGGCCTGCAACGGGCCTGGATCGTCATCGGCCTGGCCCTCGCCCTCGCCGCGCCCTTCGTGCTGGGCTATTACGGACTGTCCATCGTCACCCTCATGGCGATCACAGCCATCGGCGCGATGGGGCTGAACATCCTCACCGGCTGGACCGGGCTGATCTCGCTCGGGCAGACCGCCTTCATGGTGCTGGGCGCCTATGCCTATGCCATCGCCACCGAAAGCTGGGGCTGGCCGCCGCTCGCCGGTTTCGCGCTGGCCGGCGTGGTGCCGGCGCTGGCAAGTGTGCTGGTCGGCGTGCCCTCGCTGCGCCTCACCGGGCTCTACCTCGCCATCACCACGCTGGCCTCGGCCTTCATCGTCAACCACATGGTGCTCGAATTCGACGGGCTGACCAACGGTTCCTCCGGGATCTTCGTCAACCGGCCGAAGATCCTGGGCTATGCCTTCGACAGCGACACCAGCTTCTACTATCTCTGCGTCGGCGCCGGCGTCCTGACGATCCTCGCCTGCCTGAACCTGCGCCGCTCGCGCATCGGCCGCGCCTTCATCGCCATCCGCGACAATGACAACGCCGCCCGGGTCATGGGCATCGACCTGCGCGCCTACAAGCTCTACGCCTTCATGGCCAGCTCGTTCATCGTCGGCCTGTCGGGCGCGCTCTACGGCATCTTCCTCAGCTTCGTCACCGTCGACGGCTTCCCTTTCCTCCTCGCCATCGAGGCGCTGGCGATCCTGATCGTCGGCGGCATGGGGTCCATCGCCGGGGCCATCCTCGGCTCGATCTTCCTGGTCGGCCTGCCCGAGGTCACCTCCTTCGTGTTCTCGCTGCTGGGCGAACGGGCGCAGGACGTCCTGTCCACCAGCGCGCACGAGATCAAGGGCCTGCTCTACGGCCTCGTCATCATTCTCTTCCTGAGGCTCAAGCCGCACGGGCTGATGGGTCTCTGGCAGGACGCCAGACGCGCCTGGACGCTCTGGCCTCTTCGGTACTGACAGAATCAATCATGGGAGGAAAGACATGAGACTCTTGAAGGGACTTGCGGCCGCCGCGCTGCTTGCCGTCCCGGCCGGAACGGCCACGGCAGAGCAGGGCGTCACCGATACTGAAATCCTGCTGGGCGAGGTCGAGCCGCTGACCGGCCCGCCGGGCCTGCTGGGCATCGCCCACAACATCGGCGTCAAGCTCGCCATGGCCGAGGTCAATGCCGAGGGCGGCATCGGCGGGCGGCAGCTGCGGCTGATCGCCGAGGACGACGGCTACGTGACCTCGCGCACCATCCAGTCGCTCAAGAAGCTGATCGGCTCGGACAAGGTCTTCGCGCTGACCTCGCTCTCCGGTTCGGGCCAGGCGCTGGCCTCGCTGCCGATCGTCAAGGCGGCCGGCATTCCCGCCATGGTGCCGATCGGCCCCCTGCCCCCGCTCTACGAGCCGCCGAACGACAATATCTTCGTGGTCGGCCAGTCCTATACCGAGGGCATGCACCAGCTCGCGCTCTATCTCGCCAAGACCTATCCCGGCAAGAAATGGGGCATCATCCTGCAGGATGACGACTACGGCAAGGCGCTCGGCCAGGGCATCGAGCAGGCCAAGGCCGAGGCCGAGATCAACGTCGCCTACGAGACGACCTATGCCCGCGGGCAGAAGGACTTCGCCTCGGAAATGCTGCGGGTCAAGGATGCCGGCGTCGAGGTGCTGATCGCCGGCGGCATCATCTCCGAGAACATCGCCATGGTGAAAGAGGCCGAGAAGCTCGGCATCTCCCCGGTGATCGCCACCTTCTGGCCCGGCCGCGTGCCCGAGGTGCTCAAGGCCATCGGCCCGGCCTCGAACGGCATCTACTCGGTCGACTACGTCGCGCCGCTGCAATCGGACGCCGGCAAGGCCTTTGTCGAACTGGCGAAAAAGTATCTTTCCG
>NZ_BNCJ01000057.1 GCF_014656415.1 Seohaeicola zhoushanensis
TCTGGCAACGCTGACAGATTTCCAAATCCAAGGGACACTGAAATTTTGCGACAGCGCCTGCGAAAGTATCTGCCCCGTTCCACCGAACCCGGCGGCGCTGACAAATCGATATCTGAGGTCGATTTGACAGCGCCTCAATTCCACGCCGCGCAGATACCTCGGCTACCGGACCCCTGCTGAAATCTTCGAGAGCAAGCTGATAGAGATCCGGAACAGACTGACGTAAAACGATAAATCAGAAATGGCACTTCAGCGTGAGCTCACATCGGCACATCTTAAACAGGGCTACACCAACCTCTTCTCGGGGAGACTGCCCCGCAAGTCGGATGATAAAAGGCCTATTGACAAGACTACCATACTAATTAGCTTTCGGCCAATTGGTGCGAAGGGTGGGACGCGGGTTGCCCGGACCCAATCAAGCGTAAAAGGAGTCGATCATGCCAGAGGTCCTCATCGCGCAGGACAGCCGGGGTGTGCTGCGCATCACGCTGAACCGTCCCGAGCGCCGAAATGCGATCACGGTCGGCATGATGAACGCGATCCGTGAGGCGATCGAGGCGACGCGGACCGACAAGGAGGCGCGCGTGATCGTCATCACCGGCGCCGGCGACCGGGCTTTTTGCGCCGGGGCTGACCTGTCGGCCGGCGACACGCCGTTCAAGCCGGATTTCGCCCAGCTCAACCTGCCGTTTGCCGACCTGCTGCGTGCGGCGCAAGGCAGTCCGGTGCCTATCGTCTGCGCCTTCAATGGTGCCTGCGTGGCTGGCGGCATGGGCTTTCTGGGCATCTGCGATTTTGCCTTGGCTGCCAATACGGCCCGGTTCGGGATGCCAGAGGCCAAGATTGGACTGTTCCCGATGCAGATCGTGGCCGTGCTGCGCGATCTCCTGCCCTACCGGCTGATGCGCGACCTGTGTTTTACCGGGCGGCTGATGTCCGCGGAAGAGGCTTTGGCGCGGGGCATCGTGAATACGGTCTGTCCGGCTGACCAACTGGAGAGCGAAGTCGAAACGCTGATCGAGACGCTTCTGAGTGTGTCGCCGGTCGCGGCGCGGCGCGGGAGATACGCGCTTCGGACGATGGCGGACATGACATTTGAACAGATGATTGCCTTTGCCGAAACGCAGATCGGCCCGATGATCCTGACGGAGGACGCGCGGGAGGGGATCGCGGCTTTCAACGAAAAGCGTGATCCGGTGTGGCCGAATGCGTGAGCCGAGGAACAAGATGCGAAGGATCCGCGACATATGGAGCTGAAAGAGGCGATCAAGAGCCGGCGTTCGGTGCGCGCCTTCACGGATCGGGCGGTGCCGGCCGAATGGGTGCGCGACATTCTGGATCATGCGCGGCTGTCCCCTTCCGGCGGCAACCTTCAGCCATGGCGCGTGCATGTGGTGACCGGTGAGACCCGCGCCCGGATCATTGCAGCGGCGCTGAAGGCGCATGAAGCCGGAGAGACGCGGAACCCCTTCCCGGTCTATCCACCCGGCCTGTGGGAGCCCTATCGCACCCGGCGCCGCGATGCCGGCACGCTGCGCTTTCAGGCCCTGGGCGAGACCGGGCGGACCGCAGAGGGAACCGACCACATGGCACGCCTCAACTACGGATTCTTCGGCGCTCCGGTCGGGCTGTTCATTTTCCTGGAATCGCGGATGGAGCCGTCGCAGTGGACAGACCTCGGTCTGTTCCTGCAGAACGTGATGCTGTTGTGCCGGGATCGCGGGCTGTCGAGCTGTCCGCAGGCGGTCTGGTCGACGGTCAGCCATGTGGTGCGGCCAATCCTCGGCGAGCCGGAGGCCAATGTCCTGGTGGCCGGCATGTCGGTGGGGTTTGCCGACGAGGACAATCGGTTGGCGAAGCTGCAGACCGACCGCGCGGATGTCGACAGCTTCACGACCTTTCACGACTGACCTGAGTGAGGAGCGCCCATGCAGAACCGCCATATCATCCTGAAGCAGCGTCCCGACGGGCTGCCCCGACTTACCGATTTTGCGCTCGAGGACTCTCCGATACGTGCGTTGGAAGAGGGCGAGTTCCTCGTCGCCAACAGTTTCATCGGGTTGCAGCCCGCGGCCCGGATCCGGATGGGAACGGGAGACAGCTATGCCGCCCCTACCCCGCTGGGCACCCCTCCGTATGGGCAGACTGTGGGTCGGGTCGTGCAGTCGCGCCACCCGGGTTTTGCCGAAGGCGATCACGTTGCGCTTGAGGGCGCGTGGGAGAGTCATACGATCTCGAAAGGGGAAAAGGCCTGGGCGTTCGACCCGCAGATCGCACCGGAGAGCTATTGGCTGGGCTGTCTTGGCGTGTCGGGCATGACAGGCTATGTCGGCGTCAAAGAGATCCTCAAGGCGCAGGCGGGCGAGACAATCGTGATTTCCGCCGCAACGGGGGCGGTCGGCCATGTGGCCGGGCAAATCGCGAAGGCCATTGGTTGCCGGGTGATCGGGGTTGCCGGGGGCGCCGAGAAATGCGCGGCCGCGGTGACAGAGTTCGGTTACGACATCTGCGTCGACCATCGCGATCCGGCCTTTGCCGAACGGTTGGCCGAGGCCTGCCCGGATGGGATCGACCTGGATTTCGAGAACGTCGGCGGCCCGGTGCGGGATGCCGTTTGGCGGCTCATGAACCCCTTTGGCCGGATCGCAATCTGCGGGCTGATCTCCGAGTATAACGCCGAGGGCGCGGTGAGTGGCCCGTCGTGGCAATTGGCGCTGGCGCGGCGGCTGACGGTCAGGGGGTTTCTGCTGCGCGATCACCTGGAGCTGAGGCCGGACTTCATCGCGGAGGTGTCGGATCTGTTGGCCAAAGGCGCCTTCCGCACGCGGGAAACCATCACCGATGGGATAGAAAAAGCGCCTTCGGCCTTCATCGACATGCTGCAGGGGCGCAATTTCGGGAAGGCGCTGGTGCGCGTCTGATCCCTTGCGCCCGGGTCCTAATGCGGGACCGAGGCTAGGCAGCGCACCCGTTCGAGCGAGTTGCGCACGCCGAACCGCGTCATCAGGCGGTTCTTGTGGACGTGGACGGTGCGTGGCGAGATATCGAGCCGGCGGGCGATTTCCTTGGCTGTGAGAACCTCAACTAGAAGCATGCTGACCTGCCGCTCGCGTCGCGAGAGGGCGAGGACCGGACGTTCGGACGACAGGTCGGCGAAGGACCAGACGGCCCGGGTGAGCGTTGTTCGGAATCGAGCGCCTGCCCCCGGACGCGGCACCAGAACAGCTCTCCTGACTTGCGGCGCATGATACGTTCGTCGGAATATATGCCATGCGCGCCGAGTTCGGGGATCCAATGCTGGCCGGTATGGGCTAAATCGTCCAGCGAAGGGTAGAGGATGGCGAGCGGCTGGCCGTTGAGCTCGTCCGGGCCGTAGCCGAAGATCGCCGGTTGCCGCGTCGGACGACGCGGTCTTCGGAATAGAGCAATCCGATGGGCGCATTCTGGCGCTGTCGCAAAATTTCAGTGTCCCTTGGATTTGGAAATCTGTCAGCGTTGCCAGA
>NZ_BNCJ01000058.1 GCF_014656415.1 Seohaeicola zhoushanensis
GCGCGGCGACCTGTTGATGAGCGGCGACATCGTCTCGACGCTGGATGACGGCGAAATCGCGGTGGTCGACCGCAAGAAGGCGATCATCATCACCTCGGGCGGCAAGAACATCGCCCCCTCCGAGATCGAGAACGCGCTCAAGGACAGCCCCTACATCAAGGAAGTCATCGTCACCGGCGACGGCCGCAAGTTCCTCGGCGCGCTGATCCAGATCGACTTCGACAACGTCGGCCTCTGGGCCTCGGACCGCGACCTTGCCTATACCACCTACAAGTCGCTGACCCAGCTGCCCGAGGTGCGCGAGCTGGTGCAGGGCATCGTCGACGAGGTGAACCCGCGTTTCGCCCGCGTCGAGAACATCCGCAAGTTCGTGATCCTGGAAAAGGAACTCGACCACGACGATGGCGAGCTGACGGCGACCCAGAAGGTCCGCCGCTCGATCATCGACACCAAATTCGAGCGCGAGCTGGAGATGATCTACGGGGCCGGCGCATGACCTATTTCCTCGAACTGCTGTCCTCGGGCCTGGCCGTCGGCGCCGTCTACGGGCTGATCGCGATGAGCTTCGCGATCATCTACAAGTCGACCGGCCTGCTGAACTTCGCCCAGGGCGAGATGGCGATGATCATCGCCTATGTCGCCTGGTCGATCTCCACCTCGGTCGACGGCAATCCCTTCATCGTCGCCGTCGGCGCCATCGGCTTCGCCATCCTCTTCGCCCTGGCGGTCGAACGGATCGCGATCCGCCCGATGATGGGCGAGTCGATCCTGGCGCAGATCATGGTGACGATCGGCCTCTCGGTGATCTTCCGCTCGGGCGTGATCCTGCTGTGGGATGGGCTGCCGCACAACATGGACATCGCCGCCGGCAACGCGCTGGTCGATTTCGGCGGCATCCGGGTGCGCGTCGCGCAGGTCGCGGTGCTGCTCCTGCTCGTCGCCGCCGTGGTCGGGATGTGGGCCTACTTCCGCTGGTCCCGCTTCGGAATCGCCATGCGCGCCGTCGCCTCGGACGATGCGACCGCCCAGTTGATGGGGGTCAACACCGGCCGCGTGCAGATGGCCGCCTGGGGCGCCGCCGCGGTCATGTCGGGCACCGCCGGGGTGCTCTTCGCCATCGCCTATGAACTCTCGCCCAGCCTCTACGCCCTCGGCCTCAAGGCCTTCCCGGCGACGATCCTGGGCGGGCTCGACTCGATCATCGGCTCGGCCTTCGGCGGGCTCATCATCGGCGTCACCGAGAACCTGGTCGGCGGCTACCTCAGCTCCAGCCTCAAGGAAGTCGCGGGCTTCGTGATCATCATCCTGATCCTGATGCTCCGCCCCTACGGGCTGTTCGGCGAAAAACGGATCGAGAGGCTCTGATGCGCAGCGGTTATTACAAGGAAACCATCGTCCAGCACATCAACCTGACCGATTCCGGCCTGCAACGCGCCTGGATCGCCATCGGCCTGGCCCTCGCCCTCGCCGCGCCCTTCGTGCTCGGCTATTACGGCCTGTCCATCGTCACCCTCATGGCGATCACCGCCATCGGCGCGATGGGGCTGAACATCCTCACCGGCTGGACCGGGCTGATCTCGCTCGGGCAGACCGCCTTCATGGTGCTGGGCGCCTATGCCTATGCCATCGCCACCGAAAGCTGGGGCTGGCCGCCGCTCGCCGGTTTCGCGCTGGCCGGCGTCGTGCCGGCGCTGGCAAGTGTGCTGGTCGGCGTGCCCTCGCTGCGCCTCACCGGGCTCTACCTCGCCATCACCACGCTGGCCTCGGCCTTCATCGTCAACCACATGGTGCTCGAATTCGACGGGCTGACCAACGGTTCCTCCGGGATCTTCGTCAACCGGCCGAAGATCCTCGGCTATGCTTTCGACAGCGACACCAGCTTCTACTATCTCTGCGTCGGCGCCGGCATCCTGACGATCCTCGCCTGCCTGAACCTGCGCCGCTCGCGCATCGGCCGCGCCTTCATCGCCATCCGCGACAATGACAACGCCGCCCGGGTCATGGGCATCGACCTGCGCGCCTACAAGCTCTACGCCTTCATGGCCAGCTCGTTCATCGTCGGCCTGTCGGGCGCGCTCTACGGCATCTTCCTCAGCTTCGTCACCGTCGACGGCTTCCCCTTCCTCCTCGCCATCGAGGCACTGGCGATCCTGATCGTCGGCGGCATGGGGTCCATCGCCGGGGCCATCCTCGGCTCGATCTTCCTGGTCGGCCTGCCCGAGGTCACCTCCTTCGTGTTCTCGCTGCTGGGCGAACGGGCACAGGACGTCCTGTCCACCAGCGCGCACGAGATCAAGGGCCTGCTCTACGGCCTCGTCATCATTCTCTTCCTGAGGCTCAAGCCGCACGGGCTGATGGGTCTCTGGCAGGACGCCAGACGCGCCTGGACGCTCTGGCCTCTTCGGTACTGACAGCATCAATCATGGGAGGAAAGACATGAGACTCTTGAAGGGACTTGCGGCCGCCGCGCTGCTTGCCGTCCCGGCCGGAACGGCCACGGCAGAGCAGGGCGTCACCGATACCGAAATCCTGCTGGGCGAGGTCGAGCCGCTGACCGGCCCGCCGGGCCTGCTGGGCATCGCCCACAACATCGGCGTCAAGCTCGCCATGGCCGAGGTCAATGCCGAGGGCGGCATCGGCGGGCGGCAGCTGCGGCTGATCGCCGAGGACGACGGCTACGTGACCTCGCGCACCATCCAGTCGCTCAAGAAGCTGATCGGCTCGGACAAGGTCTTCGCGCTGACCTCGCTCTCCGGCTCGGGCCAGGCGCTGGCCTCGCTGCCCATCGTCAAGGCGGCGGGCATTCCCGCCATGGTGCCGATCGGCCCCCTGCCCCCGCTCTACGAGCCGCCGAACGACAATATCTTCGTGGTCGGCCAGTCCTATACCGAGGGCATGCACCAGCTCGCGCTCTATCTCGCCAAGACCTATCCCGGCAAGAAATGGGGCATCATCCTGCAGGATGACGACTACGGCAAGGCGCTCGGCCAGGGCATCGAGCAGGCCAAGGCCGAGGCCGAGATCAACGTCGCCTACGAGACGACCTATGCCCGCGGGCAGAAGGACTTCGCCTCGGAAATGCTGCGGGTCAAGGATGCCGGCGTCGAGGTGCTGATCGCCGGCGGCATCATCTCCGAGAACATCGCCATGGTGAAAGAAGCCGAGAAGCTGGGCATCGCCCCGGTGATCGCCACCTTCTGGCCCGGCCGCGTGCCCGAGGTGCTCAAGGCCATCGGCCCGGCCTCGAACGGCATCTACTCGGTCGACTACGTCGCACCGCTGCAATCGGACGCCGGCAAGGCCTTTGTCGAACTGGCGAAAAAGTATCTTTCCG
>NZ_BNCJ01000059.1 GCF_014656415.1 Seohaeicola zhoushanensis
ATAGTTATGTCTGCCGGACGGCTCCGCTCGTCCTGCAGGAAAGTTTCCGACGGAACCGTTCTTACGACTCCCTCAGCCAAGACTGGTTCGAATTAGTCTGCCAACACCCGGTCGCCTCAGTTGCGTCACGCGGGGTCATCTTATCGGCGCGTATCATGCGGAGTTCCTTTCGGGATGGGGCGCAATGGCCTTTTCCCACGCGCGCATATCGAAACTTTCGGAGGCGGCCTCGTCTGGTGTGGGCAGGGCGCGGCCCGGGGTGCCGAGCAGCTTGCGGGCGATCATGAAGTCGGCGGGCCGGTTGACGGATTCGGTGGCGATCAGGCGGTTGTCACGGAACAGCAGGGTCGAAAAGGCCCGCGCGCCCGTATCGCCCAGCGTGACCGTCCGGTCGTGGCCTTTCGACAAGCCGACCATCTGGAGTTTCAGGTCGCCCTGATCGCTCCAGAACCACGGCAGGGCGGTGTAGGGAGTTCGCGTGCCGGTTAGGTTGGCGGCCAGCGCGCGGGCTTGGTCGGCGGCATTCTGCACCGACTCCAGCCGGATCGCCTGACCACCCGCCTGTGCGCATGGGAACAGCGCGCAATCGCCGATAGCCGAAACCGCCGGATCGGGGGTGCGCAGAAAGGCGTCCACCGTGATCCCGTTCGGGGCATGAAGGCCTGCCGCCTGTGCGATTTCTGCATTTGGTTGAACACCGATGCCATAGACCACCAGCCCCGCTGCGATATGCGAGCCGTCGGCCAGTTCCACGCCCGACACCTGGCGCTTGCCGGTCAGCCGCGCGAGCGCTGCGCCAAGGTGCAGCGTCACGCCCCAGTTGCGGTGGGCGACGGTGAAGCAGTCCGACATCGCCGCCGAAACAGCGCGTTGCATTGGTCGGTCGGCGAGTTCCACGACATGCACGGTCTTGCCGAGCGTGGCAGCAACGGCGGCGAATTCCAGCCCAATGAAGCCCGCGCCGACGACGACGACATCTTCAACCTGCTTCAGCTTTTCGCCTAGCCGGTCGGCATCAGCCAGCGTGCGCAGCCCCATGACGCCCCCGAGGTCGGCGCCCGGCACCGGCAGCAGGCGGTTGCGCGCGCCGGTGGCGATCACGAGATGGTCGTATTCCAGCGCCTCGCCCCGGGCCAGCGACACCCGTTTTGCTGTGCGGTCGATGGCTGAGGCGGTATCTTCGATCAACGCCACACGGCTGTCGGCGAAGTATGTGTCGGGGCGGAACTGCAATCCGGCGGTGTCGGTCTTGCCAAGCAGGTAGGCCTTGGACAGCGGCGGACGCTGATAGGGCAGGCCGGGCTCGTCGCCGACAAGGCGAATGGTCCCGTCGAATCCAAGCTGGCGCAGCGATGCGGCGGTCTGGAACCCGGCCTGTCCGGCGCCGAGGATGACGATGTTCTGCATCGGTTGGACCCTGTCCTTTCGGTTGCATCAGTAGGTGCCGGACAGCGCCAGCCGGTTGATGCAACATATGGCCCGGATGGCCGTTCGCGGTCTTCCCCAGCAAGGGGGACATACGGAAACGGCCCGCACAATAGGTTGAGAGGCATTGCCAACTTGTTCGGGATGGCTCCGTTGGATAAGCATCCGGAATGAAAGCACCGTTCGAGATGCCACGTTTGAAAGGCTACCGC
Source organism: Seohaeicola zhoushanensis (assembly GCF_014656415.1). Lineage (GTDB taxonomy): Bacteria > Pseudomonadota > Alphaproteobacteria > Rhodobacterales > Rhodobacteraceae > Seohaeicola_A > Seohaeicola_A zhoushanensis. Next base: position 1,638 of record NZ_BNCJ01000059.1, read on the forward strand.
TTCCACCGCGAGATCGTTGCCTACGCGGTCTGGGCGTACCATCAGTTTGCGCTCAGCACGGCGGAGGTCGAGGACCTGCTGGCGGAACGCGGCGTGATCGTCAGTCGGGAAACGGTCCGGAAATGGGTCAACCGATTTGGCCACCATTTCGCCAGCTGCATCAAGCGCGGCAGGCCCGACTCCCGCGGCAAGTGGCATCTCGATGAGGTCGTCACCTCGATGCGCGGGAGGGAACACTGGCTCTGGCGGGCCATCGACGCGGACGGTTACGTGCTCGACATTCTGGTACAGCCCCGGCGGAACGCCAGGGCTGCAAGGCGTTTCCTCAAGGGGCTGGTCGGCCGGTTCGGCGCGCCGCGTGTCATCGTCACCGACAAGCTGCGTAGTTATGTCAAACCAATTCGCGAATTGGCGCCGGGTGCCGCTCACCGAGCGCATAAAGGCCTAAATAACCGCATCGAAGGGTCCCACCGACCGACCCGAAAGCGCGAAAAGCTTATGGGCAAGTTTAAGTCACCAAGGCAGGCACAGAGGTTCCTCGACGCGCATGACCAGATAAACACGATCTTCCGGCCCCGCCGCTATCGCCTCTCCGCCACATCCTATTGCCACGCCAGATCCGATGCCCATGACCTGTGGGCCGGATACACCCTTGAAATGACCGCCTGAAAGACGCCGCTCAGGCCGAATTCGCACGCATCAGAACAAGTTGGCAATCCCCCCCGAAGGCTCTCCTCGACGATCCGGATCTTGTCCGCGTCAGACCAGTGCCGGCGACGACCAACGTCATCGGCGGCAAAGATCTCGATCGGTGAAACAACTGAAGCGCATGCCATAAGGCAATGCTTTACGACCAGGTCTGGGGCGCGCGCTCCGTACTCGAAGCCTCGGCCTCGGATTATGACAGCATGGTGCTGACTGCCAAGGATGAGTGTCAGAAATTGCTGGCCCCGCAGATTGGCGACAAGATGGTCATACTTTCCGGTGTGCCTTTCGGCCAGGTCGGCAGCACCAACAACATCCGAGCTGCTACGTTCCGATAAAACCAAGGCAGGGGATTGGGCCATGAGCACCATCATCGACATCCACGCCCGCGAGATCCTTGACAGCCGGGGCAACCCGACCGTCGAGGTGGACGTGATCCTGGAAGACGGCACCCTGGGCCGCGCCGCCGTTCCCTCGGGCGCCTCGACCGGCGCCTACGAGGCGGTCGAACGCCGCGACGGCGACAAGTCGCGCTATCTGGGCAAGGGCGTGCTGGAGGCGGTTGCTGCCGTCAACGGCGAGATCGCCGAAGAGCTGATCGGCTTCGATGCCA
>NZ_BNCJ01000060.1 GCF_014656415.1 Seohaeicola zhoushanensis
ACCCTACCGAGAAACCCGATGGCCACCGACAGCTACACCACGCACCGGGACGTCACCATTTCAATCCCTGAAAAACCGCCCGGTAGGGACTTTTCAGGTGTTCCCATATACCTATGTTCTGTTTTCCAGAGCCATTTTGCCGCGCCAAATCAGCATGATGGCCTCCGTCCCAAGGAAGGGATCCGGGGTCCCTACGCCGGTTTCCGGAGGGGCGATGCGGGAAACCGGACCTGACCGATCGCGATCCGGAGAAGCGCTGAAACTCACGGGCGGATAGGGTCGCCATCACGGGGCCAGAAAGCGCGCTACACCGACTGATTTTTTCTTTTTGGCTCGTTGGCAGTCGCACCCAGTTTCTCTCCAGCCCCTACAGGCCCTACAGGAGAGAGACATGGACATCGAAGACATCGGCCCCGATGCCGTCACGTATTGCGAGACCGGAATCGCCGCAGACCACATGTATCGCATGTCGGCCTACTTCATCCAAACCCGAGCGCCCGCGCTGCCGGCCCAAATGATGGTGCATCGCGTCCTTCACGCGCTGTTGCATCATACGTGCCGACGGCTGAAGTCGTGGCGGCCGGACATGATCCAGCCTGAGGAAGGCTACCGCATGCGGTGTGTGGATGCCCGTCGCCTGTTCGGACTGGAGAGCAGCAATGACAACCGCGCAATCGCTCGTGCGCTCGATCCGCTGCGCGACACCGGCCTGTTCGACCATCTGTTCTTGGTTCACGACAACCGGTGGCTGGCCTGGCGTTTCCGCGATGAGACGCTCTCCATGCTGCTCGCGGACAATCGGTACGCATTGCTCGACGCCAGCATCCTGCCAAAACTCACGTCGATCCTGGGCTACCGAATTCACACTTTCGTTGCGCTCGCGCGGCGGATGCGGAAGCCGATGTTTGCCTTTGATCTCGACCTGCTCAGCGAGGGACTCGCTCAGTCTGACCAGCCCTGGTCGAAGCTCAGCGCACGAGTCCTGCGGGCGCTACAAACGTGTTGTGCCCATCACGACCTGAGGGCTTTCGTGCTGCTGCGCGAGACCGGGAGCCGCCGTGGCATTGATCACATCGAAGTGCGCCTTGTGCGGGCCGGATCCCAATGGTCCAAGGATCGATTGGCGAAGATCGATCTGGAGGTGCGCCGTGTGTTCTTTGTCGGTGGAGATGGCCATGAGATGTTCAGGCCCGCGGAAATCGGGAGCGTCATCGATCGCAGGCGTTCCGCCAAGGCGGACAAGACAGGCCGTACCGCATGACCCGGTAGCGTTTCGCGACGCCGATCACGGGCGTCGCCCTTTCGGTTTCCGGAGACCGGCGATCGCGACAAGGCCGAGGGGGGGGATAACAGGTGCTGGCCGAGGGCCGGACGCGGCGTGAGGTGGGATCTGCGACACCTCACACCGCGACCGGTCCGGGAGGGCCAGGGTGGTTGGCGGTGTTGTTCACAACATCATCCAGGAGAACCGCATGACACAAACTTCGACGACCAAGCCCGCGGGAGCGGCAGGCGAAGATCCCAGAACACCTGATATGGCAACGCATCTCAGTTCGATGCTCACGGTATTGGCGACCGAACTCCGGCCGGTCCTCGGCGCCGACACGTCGCCGCAGGCCCGTCGCGTAACAGCCTGGCTGAACGGGGGAGGCGAGGTGGCCGAACATGGTCGCTTCGACGAGGCGGCTCTGACCGCACTCGTCTGCGACCTGGTCACGCTGCGCAACGCGCGGTTTGTCTTCGCTCTCGGGCCGGATCGGGCGGTGAAGCCGCGCCGGGCCGTGGCAGTGAACGACACCGGCGGTGCCGCAGCCCTCGGTGCCGCTGTCTCGCACCTTGTCGCGGGCATCGGGAAGGTCGACGCGGAGATGGCGCTGCGCCTCGCAAGGACGGCGCTCGTCCAGGACGAAACGCATCGACGCGACGTTGCGGAGCGTATCCTCGCGCACCCCGGAATGCTCAGCCGATTCTGAGGCAGTGGCCTGCGACCGGGATCACCGGATCCAATCCGGCCGATGCGCGGCGGCTATCCCGCTCTTCAAATCCCAACCCATGCCCTCGATCCGGCCGCGGCATCTCCGCGGCCGGGCCGTTCTCGACCCCGTAAACTCAGTTGGACTCATCATGTCGAATGCCCATTTCCGTTTTCACGCTGGCGACATCGTCTGCTTCCGATTTCCGCGCCGCGAGGGGCCATCGTACGCACGCCCCTGCCTCGTGCTCCAGGCTATCGGGACAGAACTTGTGATCGCCTACGGCACCACCTCGACAACCCGCTCTAACCGAGGTCTCGAGGTCAGCGTCGAGGCCGATTTCGCGGCCTGCGGGCTTGACCGGCCGACGCGGTTTGTCTGTGCACGCAGGATCCGCGTCGATCATACCGACCCGCGCATCGAACCTTGCCCGGATGGCGGAACCCCGGTCATCGGCCGTCTCCCGGCCCGCTACATTCCTCAATTGGCAGGTGTCTTCATGGACATCGCGAAAGCGTTCCCCGATCCGGACGTGCGGGCGCAGGCGGAGCGGGCGGGCATCCACCCTCCGAAACCCATGCGCGGCTCTCACCTCAATCGTCGACGTCCCCTATCCCCACCGGTCGTTATGGTTCGGGCGGCAAAGTCGTTCCGACGCCCGGACCGTGCAAGCGGTTCGGCACACTGACGACCCATATGTTTT
>NZ_BNCJ01000061.1 GCF_014656415.1 Seohaeicola zhoushanensis
CGGCCCGCCAGTGAGCGCGAGGCCCATGAGGAGCTACACCACTTCCCGGGACATCATCATTGAAATTGTTTCGCGTGAGCCGGTGAGGTGCTCGACCGCTGTGCTCCGGCACAGGGACGCCAAGATCATCCGCGCGAGCAAAGCGCCAGCGCTCACCAGCCGCAGTGCGCCTGGCAGGCCCTCTGCCTTGGGATGATGCGGGCGGAGGGTAATCAGCGACTGAAAAATCTTTTTCCGCCTCCAAGGGTCGAACCTATGTGCTCGGGACACACACAGGAAACGACCATGCACCACCCGAATTTCCACCTGATCGACCAATGCTACGCAGAACCGTTTGGCCAGGAGACCATGGCCAGGTTTCTTGCCGCACATGGCACTCGGATGGGCGCAACACCATTGCCGCCTGAGATCAAGCCGGGCAAGCCCCGCGAGGCGTTCAGGAACGCCTGGGATCTCGCTCTGACATCGCGGGCCGATTACTGGGAGGGCTACGCCTGGCACCCCGAGTGCGGCGCCCTGCCCTTTCATCATGCCTGGTGCGTCGACCCGCGCTCCGGCACGGTCCTGGACACAACATGGCGGGATGTCGAGGGTGCCGTTTATCTCGGCGTCGGCATTCCGACCGAACGACTTTGTACAAACCTCAACGCAAGCGGCATCTTCGGCATTCTCGACAAGGGCGTCGGCTTCGAACACGGCACCGTGGAAGACCTCTGGGGGTGGGTGGACCAATTCCGCCCGACCGCGTTGCGAGATCGCCAGTGCCTCGCGCCGTAACCGCATGAGCAAGACGGTGACACTGTTCGCCGCGGGGTTTCCGTCGTCCCGCGGTCGAACCCAGCTTCTCTTCAGACGACGACCACCCATCCATCAGAAAGGAACAACCATGGGACTGGATATTGGCTTCTACCGACAGGATGAAACAGAAGCGCTCGGCTTCCGAAACCATGGCGATCTGTTCGACATGATCATCGCGCAGCCGCACGTCCGGGTCGAGCCCTATGACGACTTCTACGTGACACGTCCGATGGTGACGGCCGTCCTCGAGGAGATCGAAGAGGAGATGACTGCAAACGGCTTACCCCTGCCCACTCTCCCGGACCGCGACACGATCGAGTTCGCGGACCTGCGGTCGGCGATCCCCCGCGAGTTCTTCTTCGGCGAGCCCGATGACTGGGTGGCAGCGCTGCCCTTCTACCGCGTTCTGCTGACAGAGCTTCTCGATGATGTACGCCGGGATGGGTGCCTGATCTGTGGTTGGAGCGCTTAGACGCGGCGCGCGCAGATATGGGAACAGGTTGGCTGGCCACCTGGCTCTGGAACACCCAGCGGAAGAAACCCATGGTCACCGGCTGCGTTAGCACGGCGCGGAAGTCCGGATCGGCCACGCGGAGGTGGCGCAGTTGTGCTTGGTCGAGTGGCGCATCGCCCAACTCGATCCCCAGTTCATTAAGGCGGGCATGTTGCGGAGTGACCGGTGCTGGTTCCTGCTTGGCTGGGGTGTCTTGGTTGCTTTTCGGGCTAGCCGCCGCTATCTAGCCGGGGAGCCGTTATCTGCGACGGCATCTGTCAGACAGGCTGGACTGATGAATTCCCTGTTCAACATTTCGGCTGTCTTCCCCCTCCTGTGCGGAATCAGTTCAAACAATGTCTGAGGGTTGCCTGATCGCCTGAGGCGCAGGGCAACCCCGGAAAGCGATGAACCGCTGATCGCCCCCGCCTAAGAGCGAGGGGTCACTTTTGTTACAGGACATGACATGACCTCGTGGACCACACTTGCCCGCGCCGGGACGGCGTCGGGAGATGACATCCTTTTGCGCAAACGCGATGAACTGTTCGAAATCCGCTATAACGGCATAGAACTGATGTCGAACCTGAACCATCAGTCCGAGGACCAGCTTGCGCTGCGGTCCATGCGTCGGATGAACTTTGAGGCGCGGCGGATCCTGATCGGAGGTCTCGGCCTCAGCTTCACGCTGCGCGCGGTGCTTGATCTTGCCGCGCCAGATGCGGAAGTGACCGTTTGCGAGCTGATCCCGGAGATCGTCGATTGGAACCGGGGTCCGTTGGCCCATCTGGCAGATCATGCGCTCGACGATCCGCGGACACGAGTACTGGTCGGCGATGTGCAAACACATCTGGCAGAGATCACCACAGACTATGACCTGATCCTGCTGGATACCGACAACGTCCTATGTTGGGAAGATTTTGCTGCTTAGGTCAGCAGGTCATGGGGCATCCGGTGTTCC
>NZ_BNCJ01000062.1 GCF_014656415.1 Seohaeicola zhoushanensis
TCTGGCCCAAGGCGCGGGACGGCGTGATGAAGATGTCGCCCGCCCAATTCTCGGCGCTGTTCGAGGGGCTCGACTGGCGGCTTGTGCGGCCCGAGCGCGTGCGGCGACCGGAACTGGCGGGATAGCTGCGGCTGAGTGACTCAGTATCGTTTTGTCGGTGGTGGCGACTTCACCCATGTGCTTGGTCCGGGTCATGTCGAATACCGCCCTGGCCGAAGAAAACGCACGCCTGAAGGCTCGCCTCGCCGAGACCGAGGCGGCGCTGGCGGATGCGGTCGAGGCCCAGAAACGGCTGGAGAGCATCGTCAGCGAATTGCGGCGGGAAAAGTTCGGGCGGAAATCCGAAAAGCTTGATCAGGAACAGTTCAACCTGCCGCTCGAGGATGTGGAACTCGCGCAGGGCGTGCTGGAAGCGGCGCAGGAGAAAGCGCGGCGCGCACTGAAGGGACAAGGCCGTGTCGAAAGCGGCACGCCGCACCGGAACCGCGGGCACCTCCCGAAGCATCTGCCCCGTGTCGAGCGGATCATCGAGCCGCAGAGCACGTTGTGCCCCTGCGGGTGCGGCGAGATGGCCAGGATCGGCGAGGATGTCTCCGAGCGGCTGGACGTGGTGCCGGCCCAGCTTCGCGTGCTGGTGACCCGCCGTCCGAAATACGCCTGCCGGCGCTGTTCCGGTGCGGTGGTTCAGGCGCATGCGCCGGAACATGTGGTGCCCGGCGGTCTGCCGACCGAGGCTTTGATCGCGCAGGTCATGGTGGCCAAGTTCGGCGACCACCTTCCGTTCTATCGCCAGGCAGAAATCTACACCCGGCAGGGGCTCACATTGGACCGGGCGACGCTCGGCAACTGGGTGGGGCGTGCCTGTTTCCACCTGCGTCCGATCGCCGATCACCTGAAGGAGCGGCTGAAAGGCGCGGATCGGGTGTTCATGGACGAAACCCGTGCGCCGGTGCTCGATCCCGGACGGCGAAAGACCAAGACTGGCTACTTCTGGGCCATTGTGGCCGATGACCGGGGCTATGGCGGCGTCGGTCCGCCGGTCGTGATGTTCCACTACGCGCCCGGCCGCGGCGCAGTGCATGCGCTCCGCTTCCTCGAAGACTATCGCGGGCACTTCGTGCAATGCGACGGCTATGAAGCCTATGACAAGCTCACCAGGGTGGACCGGCCTGAGGGTCCATGGACGCTTGTCCATTGCTGGACCCACGCTCGTCGGCGCTTCGTCAAACGGCTGGAAAAGGACGGCTCGCCGATTGCCGAGGAGGCCCTGCGCCAGATCGCCGAGCTCTATGCCGTCGAGAAATCCGTGCGCGGCCAGGCCCCCGACGCCCGGCTTGCCGCCCGGCGCGCGTTGTCCGCACCGATCATCGGGGCCTTCCGCCCCTGGCTCGAGGCACAGCTGTCGCGCATTCCGCGATCATCGAAGCTGGCCGAGGACATCCGCTATACGCTGGCGCGCTGGCCAGGCCTGACGCGGTTCCTGGAAGACGGTCGCTTGGAATTGGACACCAACCCGGTCGAGAACCAGATCAGGAAGATCGCTCTGACAAGAAAAAACGCCCTCTTCGCCGGGCACGAGGTCGGCGCGGAGAACTGGGCACTGCTCGCCAGCCTGATTGCCAATTGCAAGATGTGTGGCGCCGATCCGGTCAGCTATCTGACCGCCACTTTGCGCGCATTGCTCGACGGACACCCCAAGAGCCGCATCGACGACCTTATGC
>NZ_BNCJ01000063.1:0-704 GCF_014656415.1 Seohaeicola zhoushanensis
GCTTGATCCACGGGTGATACTGCGCCGCCCAGGCCTCCGGCAGCCTATTGGCCCCGGGAGTCCGGGCGCTCCGGACAAACCCGATCGGGCGGTCTGGCAGGAGGGGCAGGATTTCAGGAAACACGCGCAGGTCGTCGAGGCGGACCAGCGAGCGTGCATTTGCCTCGCGGGTATTGCCGTTGAAGTCGCCGTCGATCTGCGCCGCCCGGTCCGGGGTCAGATCCTTCGGCTGCCAGCCGTAGGACCGCGCGATAAGGGCAAACGACCGCAGCATCGAGAGTTTCATCGGATGCCATTTCGCGGAGACGCCGATACGGCCTTTGGTCAGGGGCTCAAGCGCCGCGAAGAGATCTGTCCACTCGTCGTCACAGTCCCGTAGTTGCCGCTTCGCCTCCTGGATGCCGTGGAACGCCCGCAGGGCCGCCTGGAGACGCCGACGAAACGTCTGGTAAGCCGCATCCGTCGGCCATCGCGACGGATCGAACCCGTCGAGCGGGAAGCGGACCTCGAACTGATCGAGGCTCGCTTCGATCTGCGTCAGCGGGCGATTCAGGATCTCACCAACCCGGGTGATCGCGCTGACATACCGGTCTCGGGTTGTCTCGCTGAGGTTCGTGCGCGCGGCCGTGAACGTCTTCAGGTCCGCCAGCGTGAGACCGGTTGCCAGTCTGGCGTTGGCGGATGCCAAGGCCAGGGTTGAGGTC
>NZ_BNCJ01000063.1:709-1586 GCF_014656415.1 Seohaeicola zhoushanensis
GCTCCGGACACAGAGGCCTGACCGTTTGCCGCCGGTGAAAACGGCCGGGAGTTCGTGTCCCTGCCGCTTGCGGGATGTCCGCGTCGCTTGGTGGAAATTCCTGTGTCCGAGAGCCTGGTCAGGCATGCATGAGACCTCATTTTCTGGGAGTGAGAGAACCGAAGGCGGGGGCCGTGCGGGCATAGCCCGGCAGGGGTTGGCGGCCGTGCCAGGCGACGATTTCAGCCCGGCGCCAGCGCAAGGCGCGCGCATCTTTCCGGCCGTTCGAGAGATCGATGGCGTCCGGGAAGGACGGCATGCCATTCGGTAGCAGGCCCTTCGACCAGCGGTAGACGATAGAGGGGTCAACCCCGAGGGCGGCCGCAGCGGATTTGGCGGTCATCAGCGGTTCCGTCAGATGCTTCTGATGGCAGGGCTTCTGGTCAGCGGAAAGCCCGAGCGCGCCCCAGACCACGACCCAGCGCGTCGTGCCCCCGACCAGCCGTATCCCGAGCGCGGACAGGACACGGGACAGAGGGCGGTAGTCACCCGTGCGGACCGGTTTCAGTCCGAAGAACCTGACGAGATCATCACGGGTGAGGGGCTTTTCGATCATGGTCGCAAGGAACTAGGCCCGGCGATCTCGCCCCCCAAAAAAGCCGTGAGCGCATAACACCACCGGACCTCCATCGTGCCGGCACGGGGGGAATTCCCGCCTCATGCCGCCACGAAGCTTCGGCATTCCGAATTCGCACCGCTCTCTCGGGTCAGCACGAGACTTGGCGCGTGGCTCCCGGTGCTTCATCGGGGGCAAATGCTCCGGGCCCTGGACCCAGCGCAGATGATGTCCCGGGAAGTGGTGTAGCTCCTCATGGGCCTCGCGCTCACTGGCGGGCCG
>NZ_BNCJ01000064.1 GCF_014656415.1 Seohaeicola zhoushanensis
GGGCAAGCCGATGCGCGAATTTCTGCATGTTGACGACATGGCGGCGGCCTCACTCTTCGTCGCAGGTCTGGACAAGGAGACATACGAGAGCGAGACGCAGCCGATGCTAAGCCACATCAACGTCGGCTCGGGCAGCGACGTGACTATCTGCGAGCTGGCCGAGATCGTGGCCCGTGTCACTGGCTTCAGGGGGCGGCTGACCTTCGATGCGACCAAGCCCGACGGCACGATGCGCAAGCTCATGGACGTCTCGCGCCTCGACCGGCTGGGTTGGCGCGCGAGCATTCCGCTGGAGGCGGGGATCGCCGAGACCTACCAGTGGTATCTTGCTCAGGGCCAGGCCAGCTTGCGGGTGAAATAGGTTCTGGGAAGGGCAGGGGAGTTGCCCCTTCTGGGTTTGGGCAATGCGCTTCCTAGTTGCCAATCCGGAGAGGGGTATCGAGTGCATTGATCTCAAAACCACGACGCTTTGTATCCAAAATCGAACAAGTGTCTTCAGAATCCTGAAATTACTTGCGCTACTAAAGGTATTAGTAAAGATGAACCAAGTTAGTTCTGTAACCAGTAAGGAGCGATAGAATGAGACGGACAGTTATCGCGATACTTGCCGCGGCACTCACCAGCACAGCCGGCTTTGCTTCGGCGGCTACGTTCGCGACGGAATCCAAGCTAATAAAGGGAAATGACGCCAAAAAGTTCGGCATGGCCCGCTTCACGCGCTGGGTCGGCGACCTTGACCTCTACGAGGAAGGCTTCACGGTCTACAAGATCGAGCGGCTCTCCAAGAGGCAGAAGAGCGTTGGTGACTTCTCGGTCAACTATGATCAGAAGAAGCATCGCAGCGGCAGTTGGACCTGGGAAGGCGAGGACGAAATCTCCTTCGTGGCCTACCAGGCGAAGAGCTATTTCACGGCCCAGTACTTCGAGCCGGGGATCTATGGCAACAGCTTCGCTTCTGCAGATCTGGGCATGATCAACGGCGCAGGCAAAGGGCGCCGTATCAAGCATATTACCCTCTTTGGTGTCGACGGTGTGCTCAAGGAACGAACTGCTTCGGCAAGCTTTGTCGTGGACGAGCCGGAACCGGTCCCGCTTCCCGCTGGCGCACTGTTGTTGATCAGCGGCCTCGGCCTGATGGCGCTGCGCCGCCGCGCCTAACACCGATAGATCCTGAATACCGATAGATATCGAAATGAAGGGGGGCCTCTCGGGCCCCCCTTTCGTTCGGGGCGAGTGTCAAGGTTTAAGTCGTTGCCTTGCCCTGCCACGTTGAGCGTGGCCTGCCCCCTGAAAAGTGGTCCTCCCTGAAGTAGGCTTTCGAGCCAGATGGAGGA
>NZ_BNCJ01000065.1 GCF_014656415.1 Seohaeicola zhoushanensis
CCATCGCGCGGATGCGGACCGAGCTGAACATGACCATCTTCCTGGTCGAGCAGAACGCAACCCAGGCGATGGACGTCGCCGACTACGTCTACATCATGGAAAACGGCCGCGTGGTCCTCGACGGTTCCGCCGAGAAGATGCGCAACAACCTCGACGTCCAGGAATACTACCTCGGCTTCTCGGGCGGCGGGGAAGAGCGCAAGAGCTTCCGAGATATCAAGCACTACAAGCGACGGAAGCGCTGGCTGTCATGACCCACCTGCTGGAACTGCGCGACGTCACCAAGAGCTTTGGCGGCATCCATGCCGTCAACGCGGTCACGCTGCATGTCGACAAGGGCGAGATAGTCTCGGTCATCGGCCCCAACGGCGCCGGCAAGACGACGCTGTTCAACCTGATCTCGGGGGTGCTGCCACTGACCTCCGGCTCGATCTCGATCGAGGGGCGCGACCTCGCCGGCGTGGCGCCGCACCGCTACGTGCAACTCGGCATCGGGCGCACCTTCCAGAACCTCGCGCTGTTCAAGCATGGCACCGTGGTGGACAACATCCTTGTGGGCCGCCACTGGCGCATGAAGACCTCGGTCATCGAGGCGGCGCTGCATTTCGGCCGTCCCCGCCGCGAGGAGGTCGCCGCGCGCCGCCGCGTCGAGGAGATCATCGAGTTCCTCGAAATCGAGCACATCCGCGACAAGGTTGTCGGCACGCTGTCCTACGGCCAGCAGAAACGGGTGGAACTGGGCCGCGCGCTGGCCACCGACCCCAAGGTGCTGCTGCTCGACGAGATCGTCGCCGGCATGAACCAGGAAGAGACCGAGGACATCGCCCGCTTCATCCTCGACATCCGCGAGGAACTGGGCATCGCCATCCTGCTGATCGAACATGACATGCACCTCGTGATGGATATCTCCGACCGCGTCCACGTCCTGAATTTCGGCTCCACCATCACCGAGGGCCGCCCCGCCGAGGTGCGCAGCCATCCCGGCGTGATCGAGGCCTATCTCGGCACCAAGGCCGCACGGGCTGCCGGCGGCGCTGCGATGGCCGTGGCGGGAGGGGCGCGATGAACGACCAGAGGCACCCCGACATGGCCGAGGCCGAACAGCTTTTCGCCGAGAGCCGCACCCGGCTGCCGGCCGATTTCGACCCCTTCGCGCCGGCCAACCTGACCGCCGGCA
>NZ_BNCJ01000066.1 GCF_014656415.1 Seohaeicola zhoushanensis
CCATCGCGCGGATGCGGACCGAGCTGAACATGACCATCTTCCTGGTCGAGCAGAACGCCACCCAGGCGATGGACGTGGCCGACTACGTCTACATCATGGAAAACGGCCGCGTCGTGCTGGACGGTTCCGCCGAGAAGATGCGCAACAACCTCGACGTCCAGGAATACTACCTCGGCTTCTCGGGCGGCGGGGAAGAGCGCAAGAGCTTCCGAGATATCAAGCACTACAAGCGACGGAAGCGCTGGCTGTCATGACCCACCTGCTGGAACTGCGCGACGTCACCAAGAGTTTCGGCGGCATCCATGCCGTCAATGCGGTCACGCTGCATGTCGACAAGGGCGAGATCGTCTCGGTCATCGGCCCCAACGGCGCCGGCAAGACGACGCTGTTCAACCTGATCTCGGGGGTGCTGCCGTTGACCTCCGGCTCGATCTCGATCGAGGGGCGCGACCTCGCCGGCGTGGCGCCGCACCGCTACGTGCAACTGGGCATCGGGCGCACCTTCCAGAACCTCGCGCTGTTCAAGCATGGCACCGTGGTCGACAACATCCTTGTGGGCCGCCACTGGCGCATGAAGACCTCGGTCATCGAAGCGGCGCTGCATTTCGGCCGCCCCCGCCGCGAGGAGGTCGCCGCGCGCCGCCGCGTCGAGGAGATCATCGAGTTCCTCGAAATCGAGCACATCCGCGACAAGGTTGTCGGCACGCTGTCCTACGGCCAGCAGAAACGGGTGGAACTGGGCCGCGCTCTGGCCACCGACCCCAAGGTGCTGCTGCTCGACGAGATCGTCGCCGGCATGAACCAGGAAGAGACCGAGGACATCGCCCGCTTCATCCTCGACATCCGCGAGGAACTGGGCATCGCCATCCTGCTGATCGAACATGACATGCACCTCGTGATGGATATCTCCGACCGCGTCCACGTCCTGAATTTCGGCTCCACCATCACCGAGGGCCGCCCCGCCGAGGTGCGCAGCCATCCCGGCGTGATTGAGGCCTATCTCGGCACCAAGGCCGCACGAGCTGCCGGCGGCGCTGCGATGGCCGTGGAGGGAGGGGCGCGATGAACGACCAGAGGCACCCCGACATGGCCGAGGCCGAACAGCTTTTCGCCGAGACCCGCACCCGGCTGCCGGCCGATTTCGACCCCTTCGCGCCGGCCAACCTGACCGCCGGCA
>NZ_BNCJ01000067.1 GCF_014656415.1 Seohaeicola zhoushanensis
TCGACGGGTGACAGCATTCCATTCCGGGCGTGCTTGCGCTTCGGGTTGTAGAACATCTCGATGTAGTCGAACACGTCCTGCCTTGCCTCCTCGCGGGTTCGGTAGGTCCGTCGTCTGATCCGCTCGCGCTTGAGCAGGTTGAAGAAGCTCTCGGCAACCGCATTGTCGTGGCAGTTCCCGCGGCGGCTCATCGAGTGCTCCAGATTGTGGGCCCGCAGGAATGCCGCCCAGTCCATGCTGGTGAACTGGCTGCCCTGGTCCGAGTGAATCAGAACCTTTTCTCTTGGCTTTCTCCGCCATGTCGCCATCAACAGCGCTTGTAGCACGACATCGGTCGTCTGACGGCTCTGCATCGACCAGCCGACAACACGCCGGGAATAGAGGTCGATGACAACGGCGAGGTAAGCGAAGCCCTCCTGCGTGCGGATATAGGTAATATCGGTCACCCAGACCTTGTCCGGCGCCGCCACGTCGAACTGCCGATCCAGGGTGTTGTCGACCACGACCGAAGGTTTGCCGCCATACTTCCCGGGGCGGCGCTTGTAGCCGATCTGTGCAGTGATCCCGGCCAGCCTGGTCAGGCGCGCAACGCGGTTCAGACAGACGTCCTCGCCTTGCTCGAGAAGATCGTCGTGCAGCTTGCGATGCCCATAGACCTTGCCGCTCTCGACCCAGGCTTCCTTCAGCAGCTCGGTCTGTCGGGCGTCTTCGTAGGCACGCTTGCTCAACGGCGCCTTCAGCCACGCATAGAAGCCGCTCGGCTGGATGCGCAGACACCGGCACATCGCCCGGACGGAGAACTGCCCGCGATGCTCGGCCACGAACGCGTATCTCACTTTGCATCCCTGGCGAAATACGCGGTGGCCTTTTTTAGAATGTCACGCTCCTCCGAGACCCGCGCCAGCTCCCTCTTCAGGCGCCGGATCTCGGTGTCCTTCTCGGCCTCTCCTGATGATACCTTCGCGAACTTCTTCTTCCAGGCGTAGAGCGAATACGGGCTGACCCCGAGCCGCTCCGACACTTCCCTGACCGGGTAGCCCCGCTCGGTGATCTGCGCGACCGCGTCCCGCTTGAACTCATCGCTGAACTTGCTGCTGCTCATC
>NZ_BNCJ01000068.1 GCF_014656415.1 Seohaeicola zhoushanensis
CGAACTGCCGAAGCCGCATGACTGCGGTGTGCCGGGTGGCCGGGCGATCCCCCTGGAGCGTGTAACGGGCCGTCTCGGCATCCGGCGCCAGCTCTGTCCGTCGGGCTTCCATGCGGCGAATGCCCTCGATGGTAATGGCTACCTCGGCCCCCGCATCAATCTGGACCCGCGCATATTCGCGCAGGACTTCGATCATGCTGTCGATTACCGAGGCAGCATAGGCACGCTCATGGACCGCGACGGCGCCGACCCGCATGCGGGAGAGCTGTGCCCTCCACTCGTCCGGCAGATCTTCGAGCTCGACCCGGCGGGCTGCCGGCGGCCGGGGCTTGCTGCCTGCGCGAGACACGCACGGGGGAGATTTCCGCGCAATGGCCTCCGCCAGGATGACATGGGCGGCCGGACTGCCCGGCAACAGCGTCTCGATCGCGATCTTGAGCGACCGCAGGCGCCGGCTCGAGGCGACATCCCCGGCGAAGGCCAGATAGTCGTCGACCGTCGGAACCGTGATCGACCGGGCTTCACTGAAGTCGAGGAACCGCGCAAAGACCCGCAGGTCCTCGAGCCCAAGCTCCGCCATCGCAGGCAAATCCCGATAAGGCGCCATCGCCAGGCTGGCGAGAAGCGTCCCGCGATCCGTTCGGTCGCAGACGCGGCTGCGGGGCTGTTTGATGCGGATTGCATCCCGGATGGTGCGCAGCACCGGCGTGCCGTCGGGCAGCAATCGATCGAAAGCCGTCCTCAGGTTTTCGAGCCGACGTGGCGAGGTGTCCTCCGCGACGAAGGCCAGGAAATCCTCGACCTCCGGCACCGAGATATCCTGTGCCGCCGCATAGAGGAAAAACGCATCGAGCGTGCGCAACTCGCGCAGACCGATCTCAGCCAGGCGCCCTGCCCCCAGGTAGGGGGCGAAGTGCGGCGCCGAGAGGAGCTCCTCGCGGCTGCGGGTGTCGTAGGTCTTACTCATCCATCAATCCAATCATCAGATCCTGCCCCCGCTCGACGAGCTTGATCGCGTTGAGCCAGCCATAGAAAGTACGAAGAGTTTCGGGCGTGTCGTCGA
>NZ_BNCJ01000069.1 GCF_014656415.1 Seohaeicola zhoushanensis
CACGTTGACCACGGCAAGACGACGCTGACGGCGGCGATCACCAAGTATTTCGGCGACTTCAAGGCCTATGACCAGATCGACGCAGCGCCGGAAGAGAAGGCCCGCGGGATCACGATCTCGACCGCGCACGTGGAATACGAGACCGAAGCGCGCCACTATGCGCACGTCGACTGCCCCGGCCACGCCGACTACGTGAAGAACATGATCACCGGCGCGGCCCAGATGGACGGCGCGATCCTGGTCTGCGCGGCCTCGGACGGCCCGATGCCGCAGACCCGCGAGCACATCCTGCTCGGCCGCCAGGTCGGTATCCCGACCATGGTCGTCTACATGAACAAGGTCGACCTGGTCGATGACGAGGAGCTGCTCGAGCTCGTCGAGATGGAACTGCGCGAGCTGCTGTCGAACTACGACTACCCGGGCGACGACATCCCGATCATCAAGGGCTCGGCCCACCAGGCGCTGATCGGCGAGATGCCGGAAATCGGCGAGCAGTCGGTGCGCGCGCTGATGAAGGCCGTCGACGAGTGGATCCCGACCCCCGAGCGCGCTGTCGACCAGCCGTTCCTGATGCCGATCGAAGACGTGTTCTCGATCTCGGGCCGCGGCACCGTGGTGACCGGCCGTGTCGAGCGTGGCGTGATCAACGTCGGCGACGAAATCGAGATCGTCGGCATCAAGGCCACCAAGAAGACCACCTGCACCGGCGTCGAGATGTTCCGCAAGCTGCTCGACCGCGGTGAAGCCGGCGACAACATCGGCGCGCTGCTGCGCGGCGTCGACCGTGAAGGCGTCGAACGTGGCCAGGTGCTCTGCAAGCCCGGTTCGGTGACCCCGCACACCAACTTCGAAGCCGAGGTCTATATCCTGACCAAGGAAGAAGGCGGCCGTCACACCCCGTTCTTCGCCAACTACCGCCCGCAGTTCTACTTCCGGACCACCGACGTGACCGGGACCGTTGAACTGCCGGAAGGCACCGAGATGGTGATGCCCGGCGACAACCTGAAGTTCACCGTGGAACTGATCGCCCCGATCGCCATGGAGCAGGGCCTGCGCTTCGC
>NZ_BNCJ01000070.1 GCF_014656415.1 Seohaeicola zhoushanensis
AGCTGGTCAGTCGCGCTGCGCAGCAGGCAGGCTGACCATGACATCATCGCAGAGCTGCGTGAGCGTTTCCAGTGTCATGTAACGGCCGCGCTGGACGGTCCATTCCTCGGTCTGCTCCATCAGGATTGCCCCTACCAATCTCCGGATCGAGGCTTCGTTGGGGAAGATCCCGACGACGTCCGTACGTCGCTTGATCTCACCGTTCAGGCGCTCAATGGGATTCGTGGAATGCAACTTCGCGCGATGTTGGGCCGGGAAGGTCATGTAGGCCAGCACGTCTTCCTCCGCCTTCTCCATGAGCGTGGCCAGTTTCGGTAGCTTGGGCCGCATCTGGTCCGCTACCAGCCGCCACTGGGTCTTGGCCGCGGCATGGTCGGGCTGCGCAAAGGCGGTGGCGATAAAGGCCGAGACCACCCTGCGGCTGCTCTTGCCGGCATGGGCGAGCGCATTGCGTTGGAAATGAACCCGGCAGCGCTGCCAGGAGGTCGCCAGCACCCGCGCAGTGGCCGCCTTGATGCCCTCATGCGCATCGCTAATCACCAGCTTCACGCCGGAAAGGCCGCGGCGCACGAGGTCGCGCAGAAACTCTGTCCAGAAGGGCTCGGCTTCGGAAGCACCGATCGCCATGCCCAGCACTTCGCGTCGGCCGTCGGTGTTCACGCCCACCGCGATCGTCACGGCGACGGACACGATCCGACCACCCTGGCGGACCTTGAGATAGGTCGCGTCGATCCAGAGGTAGGGCCATTCTCCTTCGATCGGTCGGGTGAGGAAGGCATCGACCCGCTCGTCGATTTCTTCGCAGAGCCGACTGACCTGGCTCTTCGAGATGCCGCTCCCGCCCATGGCCTGCACGAGGTCATCCATCGACCGCGTCGAAACGCCATGGACATAAGCCTCTTGGATGACGGCCGTCAGCGCCTTTTCCACCGAGCGCCGGGGCTCGAGGAACGAGGGAAAGTAAGAGCCGGTCCGCAGGCGCGGGATGCGTAACTCGACACTGCCCGCACGGGTCTGCCAATCCCTGTCGCGGTAGCCAT
>NZ_BNCJ01000071.1 GCF_014656415.1 Seohaeicola zhoushanensis
GCTGAAGGGGCAGGACGGAGAGATGCCGGTGGCGGTGCCCCGCGACCGCGACAGCAGCTTCGAGCCCGAACTGGTGAAGAAGGGCCAGACCCGGATCGACGGGATGGATGACAAGATCATCGGGCTCTATGCCGCCGGGCTGACGGTGCGGGATATCCAAGCTCATCTGCTCGATCTCTACGGCCTGAAGGTCTCGCCCGACCTGATCAGCCGCGTGACCGACGCCGTTCTGGACGAGGTCCGGGAATGGCAGAGCCGGGCGCTGGAACGGATGTATCCGATCGTGATCTTCGACGCGCTACGGGTGAAGATCCGCGATGCCGACAGCCGGACGGTGAAGAACAAGGCCGTGTATGTCGCCTTGGGCGTTACCCGAGATGGCCAGCGCGAGGTTCTTGGCCTCTGGATCGCCGAAAATGAAGGCGCCAAATTCTGGCTGTCGGTGATGAACGAGCTGAAGAACCGCGGCATCCAGGACATCCTGATCGCGGTCGTGGACGGTCTGAAGGGCTTCCCCGAGGCCATCACCGCCGCCTTCCCGGAGACCATGGTCCAGACCTGCATCGTGCATCTGGTGCGCCACAGCCTGAACTTCTGTTCCTGGAAGGACCGGAAGGTGGTGGCTGCCGGCCTGCGCCGGGTTTACAGCGCCCCGACCGCCGATATGGCCGAAGCCGAGCTCGATGCCTTCGAAGAGAAATGGGCCGGGAAATACGCCTCCATCGCCCCGGCCTGGCGCCGGGCATGGCAGGAGGTGATCCCGTTCTTTGGTTTCGATCCCGCGATCCGCAAGATCATCTACACCACGAATGCCATAGAAAGTCTGAACCGCGTCATCCGGAAATCCATCAAGACACGGGGCTCATTCCCGACCGACGAGGCCGCGACCAAGCTGATCTACCTCGCAATCCGCAAGTTCGAAAAGGATGGCAGAAATGTTCGGGAATGGTTTGCAGCCCGCAACCAGTTCGCCATAATGTTCGGCGAGCGCTTCGACG
>NZ_BNCJ01000072.1 GCF_014656415.1 Seohaeicola zhoushanensis
ATAGGGCATCCTTCCATTCCTTCGAAAGGATCACACCATCAAACCGTGGGATCAAACACGTTGCAGGACAAGGGGATACGCGCCTGTATCCCCGGCCGAAAGCAGCGCAAGACGCCAGTCAAATATGACAAGCGCCGCTACAAGCGGCGCAACCGGATCGAGATCATGTTCGGCAGGCTCAAGGATTGGAGGCGCGTCGCGACCCGATACGACCGCTGCCCCAAGGTGTTCCTCTCGGCCATCGCTCTCGCCGCAACCGTCATCTACTGGTTATGAATCCTGACCCTAAGAACAGCTCTGCATGAGCTGACCTATTGGAGTGGCTGTGATGCTGGGACCGTCCCGCGACGGTATCTTTGTTGCAAGATGGGTCTGTAACGACCCACTACGGAGAACCGTCAAGACGGCCATTATCACAGTCAGGTGCGATCTGGCCAAGAATGTGTTCTAGGTCCATGTGGTCAACGCCGAAGGCCGGGCGGTTCTGCGTAAGGGGCTGAGATAAAAATGTTTTTGTATTCCTCCGACGACTGCCAGCCTACTTTATCGCGATGGAAACCTGTGATGGCGCTCAATTCTGAGGACCTAAGATCGGGAAGATCAAGCCTAAGGGGCGACGGATCCCGCCCGCCGACGTTGAGCCTTTTATGAAGCGCCAGAAGAAAGACATGGCTGATGCCGAAGCACTCTCCGAGGCGGCGCAGCAACCGACGATGCGCTTCGTGCCCATGAAGAGCGTCGAGACCCAGGACGCGGCAATGATCTTTCGAGGGAGTTAGCTTCTGATCCGGCAGAGGACATAGGCGATCAACGCTCTGCACAGTCACCCAAGAGAGTGTCAGATCTTCTGTGTATGAGTGATCCGGTCCATGCTTCTTCGAAAGGAAG
>NZ_BNCJ01000073.1 GCF_014656415.1 Seohaeicola zhoushanensis
GTGTTGGCGAGGAGCGATGGGTTGATCGAGTTTAAGGGTGTGCATATCCGAAGTCAGTGATCCTGCACGCGGTGTTCTTCTATGTCCGTTACGCAGTCTCCTACCGAGACCTCGAAGAAATCCTCGCCGAGCGTGGCGTCACCGTCGACCATGCAACGCTGAATCGCTGGGTGGTAAAATTCGCGCCGCTATTCGCGGCACGGGCACAAGCAAGGAAACGTCCAACCGCCGATTCCTGGCGGATGGACGAGACGTACATCAAGGTGAAGGGCCGGTGGACCTATCTTTACCGGGCCGTGGATCGTAACTGCCAAACCCTTGATTTCATGCTCTCCGAGCGCCGGAATCTAGCCGCTGCCCGGCGCTTTTTCAAGCGGACAATCGCCATAAACGGCGTGCCTGACCGTGTCGTAATCGACAAGAGCGGCGCAAATCTAGCCGGCCTGCACGCGGTGAACGTGATCCTGAAATTCACCGGCGAAGGCCGCACAGTCGAGATCCGGCAGGTCAAATATCTCAACAACATCCTTGAACAGGACCAACGCTTCATCAAGCGGATCACCCACACGATGATGGGCTTCAAGGCGTTCCATTCGGCCGCGGCCACCATCTCCGGGATCGAAGCCGCGCATATGATCCGCAAGGGGCAGATCCCCACCAATGGCGCCACCGCCTTCCAGACCTTCGCGGATCTCGCCGC
>NZ_BNCJ01000074.1 GCF_014656415.1 Seohaeicola zhoushanensis
TGCCGGACTGCACTGTGGCGAGGTCCATGCCGCAGAACTTCAGGAACTGCCGGTGGTGGCGGAATCGTCGCAGATCGCCAGCCTCGGCGAGAATGGTCAGCGCGTTGATCGGGCCGATACCGGGAATGGTTGTCAGAAGCTGGTAATCGGGGTGATCGGACAACAGCTCGACCGCCCGTGCTTCGATCTCGTTGCGCTGGCGAACCAGGCTGCGCCCTTCGGCGAGCACCATACGGAACATGCGCACGGCGTCGGAATCCGGGTGAACGGGGAGCCCGACAGAGCCGACCGCCGTGGCGTAAATGTCTGAGAGCAGGCGCTCTTTGGACACCTTGCGGCCGACCACCTGCCAGGCGTCGGCGACGAAGACCTCCTTGCTCATGGCCGTGATCATGCCGGGCGTTGGATACTTCTCGAGGAACGCGAGGAACCAGTCGGTTCGCGAGCTTCGATGAAACCGTTCGGCCTCGGGAAAGTAGAGCGGCAGGTAATGCGTCAGAATTCGGTGCCAGAGCTCGGTCTTCGAACGCGAGACGATCTCATGCGTCTTCGACAGCTCCTGAATGCCGTCAATCCCGACAACCAGTGGATCATGAAAGAACTGCACGGCGCCTATCTCCAGCATGTG
>NZ_BNCJ01000075.1 GCF_014656415.1 Seohaeicola zhoushanensis
TGCCGGACTGCACTGTGGCGAGGTCCATGCCGCAGAACTTCAGGAACTGCCGGTGGTGCCGGAATCGTCGCAGATCGCCAGCCTCGGCGAGAATGGTCAGCGCGTTGATCGGGCCGATACCGGGAATGGTTGTCAGAAGCTGGTAATCGGGGTGATCGGACAACAGCTCGGCCGCCCGTGCTTCGATCTCGTTGCGCTGGCAAACCAGGCTGCGCCCTTCGGCGAGCACCATACGGAACATGCGCACGGCGTCGGAATCCGGGTGAACGGGGAGCCCGACAGAGCCGACCGCCGTGGCGTAAATGTCTGAGAGCAGGCGCTCTTTGGACACCTTGCGGCCGACCACCTGCCAGGCGTCGGCGACGAAGACCTCCTTGCTCATGGCCGTGATCATGCCGGGCGTTGGATACTTCTCGAGGAACGCGAGGAACCAGTCGGTTCGCGAGCTTCGATGAAACCGTTCGGCCTCGGGAAAGTAGAGCGGCAGGTAATGCGTCAGAATGCGGTGCCAGAGCTCGGTCTTCGAACGCGAGACGATCTCATGCGTCTTCGACAGCTCCTGAATGCCGGCAATCCCGACAACCAGTGGATCATGAAAGAACTGCACGGCGCCTATCTCCAGCATGTG
>NZ_BNCJ01000076.1 GCF_014656415.1 Seohaeicola zhoushanensis
CTCCCGTCGACTGACGCACCTGGCGGCGCCTCGCAAGGGCGCCGCCCTTTTCGAAACAGGAGCCGTCATGGCCGAAGCCTATATCGTGGATCACTGCCGTACCCCGCGCGGCCTCGGCAAGATCGGCAAGGGCGCGCTCTCGGGCCTGCACCCGCAGGAGCTCGGCGCCACCGTGCTCCGCGCGCTGAAACAGCGCAACGACCTGCCCACCGACAAGGTCGACGACATCATCTGGGGCTGCTCCAACCAGCAGAACCTGCAGGGCAACGACCTCGGCCGCATGACCGCGCTTGCCGCCGGCTACGACGTCCGCGCCTCGGGCGTGACGCTCGACCGTTTCTGCGGCTCGGCCCTCACCGCCGTCAACTTCGGCGCCGCCACCGTGATGGCCGGCATGGAGGATATCGTCATCTCCGGCGGGGCCGAGATGATGTCCTTCAACTACGGCAACCCCAGGGCCGCGCGCACCCGGCTGTTCGACGCCGACAACCTGAACCTGCGTCGGTTGCACCCCCAGGTCGCCCAGGGCATCTGCGCCGACGCCATCGCCACCATGGAGGGCATCTCGCGCCGCGCCACCGAGGAACTGGCCGTCGAAAGCCAGCGCCGCGCCGATGCCG
>NZ_BNCJ01000077.1 GCF_014656415.1 Seohaeicola zhoushanensis
AAGTCGAACATTTCAGTCCTTTCATCGCGTTGTCGACGCGTCTCACCCGGATCACCCAAATTTTCCCGAGGGTCGGTTCCGGCTGCGCGTCACAAGATCCGCGCGGCCTGAACCGGCCATCGGTCCGACGAACGACCACTTGCCCCGGCGCCTGGACCCAGGCCTCTCCAGATTTCCAACCGATAGATGCGCGGCGCGGACATTCCGGTGTCCGCCGCACGCGTCTCGAAGGGACCCGCCGACCTTGTCGTGCATCCGCTCTCAACTGCCGAAGACGGTAGATGATGTCTGATCCGAAGGAGGTCTTCGTCTGGATCTTGATCACGGGCGGACCGCCCCGGCCCTGACCGGTCGTGTCGCCAGCACCGCCGGGAAACATCCCTTCGAAGACGCGCCGGGCTATCTCCAGCGCGACACCGGCGGGCCTCGGAAAGACACGAGACCCGCTGGGAAAACATATGGGTCGTCAGTGTGCCGAACCGCTTGCACGGTCCGGGCGTCGGAACGACTTGGCCGCCCGAACCACAACGACCGGTGGGGATAGGGGGCGTCGACGATTGAGGTGAGAGCCGCGCATGGGTTTCGGAGGGTGGATGCCCGCCCGCT
>NZ_BNCJ01000078.1 GCF_014656415.1 Seohaeicola zhoushanensis
TCGAGGTGAGACAGGATAGGACGGCAAAATGGACGTCTCTTTGGACGGCTCGACGGGTGGCTACGCGGGCAGGATCGAGGTTCTCGAGGGCCGGTCAGGCCGACGGTTTCGAAGCGAGGCGGAGCGGGCGCGGATCGCGGCGGAAAGCATGATGCCCGGAGCGAAGGTCGCCGACGTCGCGCGGCGGCACGCGGTGACCCGCTGGCAGGTCTACGATTGGCGCAAGAAGCTGATGGCTGGCGCGCTGGCTTTGCCCGCCGAGACGGCTGACGCCCCGATGTTCGCGGCGCTTGTCGTTGAGGCGAAGCCGGCGGGTCCCACACCCAGCCCGAAGCGGAGCGGCGGCGCGGTCAGGTCCGGCAGGATCGAGATGGTGGTCGATGGCGTGACCCTGCGGGTGGCGTCGGACATCGACGAAGCGCACTTGACCCGGATGATCCGCGCGATCCGGGCGGCCTCGCGATGATCTCGCCGACCGGCGGGTTGCGCGTCTACGTGGCCACGCGCCCGACGGATTTCCGGAAGGGCATAGACGGCCTGGCCCTGCTGGTTCAGGAAACGATGGGCCTCGATC